>NZ_CP136998.1:0-5897257 GCF_036972535.1 Pigmentiphaga sp. CHJ604
CCTCCATGGTGTCAAATAAATCCAATGTTGTCAATCAGTTAGGCGCGGCGCAGCCGGGATGGACCGGGCGCGCCTGTGGATAACTTCCGCCCGGAGGAGTAGAATCGGAGGTTTCGGGATCGGCCACTAGAACATCCTTCGCGCCCCCTGTCCTGCGTGGGCGCACCGGTCCTATTAGCGAGATTCATGGAAGATTTTTGGCAAACCTGCGCCCAGACGCTAGAGCAGGAACTCACTCCTCAGCAGTACAGCGCCTGGATACGTCCCCTCGTCCCGCTCGCCTTCGATGAAGCCGAGGCGGTGCTGCGGGTCGCGGCGCCCAATCGTTTCAAGCTCGACTGGGTGCGCAGCAATTTCTCCGGCCGTATCGAATCTCTGGCGGCGCAGTGGTTCCAGCGCCCCGTGCAAGTCAAGTTCGAACTGGATACCCCCCGCATGGTGGCCCCACTGCGGCCGCCCGCGCCCAGCCCCGCTGCCGTTGCCGCCAACGGGAACGGCCACGCCGGCAACGGCCATGCCGCGCCGCGCCAGGCTGCGCAGGCGCCGCTGGGCTTTCCCGGCGATCCGGTCGCCGCGGTCAATTCCGCGGCGGCCCGGGCGGCGCAGCGGGCAACCGAGGCGCCTCGTCCCGCGCCGCGTCCCGCCGCTCCGGCCAAGGCCGAAGCCAGCGAAGCCACGGGCATCTACGAACGGTCGCGCCTGAACGTCGAGCTCACCTTCGAGAACTTCGTCACCGGCAAGGCCAACCAGTTGGCCCGCGCCGCCGCGCTGCAGGTGGCCGAGAACCCCGGCACCTCGTACAACCCGCTGTTCCTGTATGGCGGCGTGGGCCTGGGCAAGACCCACCTGATCCACGCCATCGGCAATTCCATGATGGCCGAGAACGCCGCCGCGCGGGTCCGGTACATCCACGCCGAGCAGTTCGTGTCCGACGTGGTCAAGTCCTACCAGCGCAAGGCCTTCGACGATTTCAAGCGCTACTACCATTCGCTGGACCTGCTGCTGATCGACGACATCCAGTTCTTCTCGGGCAAGAACCGCACCCAGGAAGAATTCTTCTACGCCTTCGAGGCCCTGGTGGCGCTGCGCAAGCAGATCATCATCACCAGCGATACCTATCCGAAGGAGCTGTCCGGCATCGACGACCGGCTCATCTCGCGTTTCGACTCGGGCCTGACCTGCGCCATCGAGCCGCCCGAGCTGGAAATGCGCGTCGCGATCCTGCTGAAGAAGGCGGAGACCGAGGGCGTGCACCTGCCCGAGGAAGTGGCCTTCTTCATCGCCAAGCACCTGCGCAGCAACGTGCGCGAGCTGGAGGGCGCGCTGCGCAAGGTCCTGGCCTACGCCAAGTTCCACGGCCGCGCCATCACGGTGGACGTCTGCAAGGACGCCCTGAAGGATCTGCTGTCCGTGTCCAACGGCCAGATCACCGTCGAGAACATCCAGAAGACCGTGGCGGACTTCTACAAGATCAAGGTCGCCGACATGTATTCCAAGCGGCGGCCCGCCAACATTGCCCTGCCGCGCCAGATCGCCATGTATCTGGCCAAGGAGCTCACCCAGAAGAGCCTGCCCGAGATCGGCGAGCTCTTCGGGGGCCGCGACCACACCACGGTGCTGCACGCGGTGCGCAAGATTTCGGAATCCCGGGCCAAGCAGGCGGAACTGAACCATTCGCTGCACGTGCTCGAACAAACCCTGAAAGGATGACGAACCGCGACGAACCCCATCCGGGACCCTGTGAGTTGGAGTGTGGAAAAACCGTGGAGCATTTCTGGACAACCCGACGCCGTTTTTTTCGATCGAAAGTTGTTCATGGTTGTGCGCTATTCTCCAGGCCGGTTCCCCACTCGCTAAAAACTGGACAAGTTCTTGATTTATAATAGTTTTTTGAAGAAATTCCAGTTATTCACAGGGTCCTATTAACTACCAACCCAAAGAAGGATTGGATATGCAATTGGTCAAAGCCTCACGCGATGCATTGCTGAAGCCGCTCGCGACCGTTTCAGGCATCGTGGAACGGCGGCACACCCTGCCCATCCTGGCCAACATCCTGTTGCGCAAGGAAGGCAGCCGCGTGTCGTTCGTGTCCACCGACATCGAGGTTCAGATCACCACCCATGCCGATTTCGGCGTGGGTGATGCGTCTGAGTCCACCACGGTGGCAGCCCGCAAGCTGCTCGACATCCTGCGCGCCCTTCCCGACACCGGCGACGTGTCCCTTTCCCTGGCCAACAAGAAGCTGTCGGTCCAGTCCGGCAAGAGCCGCTTCGCGCTGCAGACCCTGGCGGCCGAGGAGTTCCCCACCGTGGCCCAGCCGGCCTCGTGGAACGCTTCGCTGACCATGACGCAGAAGTCGTTCAAGCACCTGATGAACATGGTGCACTTCGCGATGGCGCAGCAGGACATCCGCTACTACCTGAACGGCATGCTGCTGGTGCTGGACGGCAACAACGTGCGCTGCGTCGCCACCGACGGCCACCGCCTGGCCTATTGCGCGGTCGCCATCGATGCCGATGCCCCCAAGCAGGAAGTGATCGTCCCGCGCAAGACGGTGCTGGAACTGCTGCGCCTCCTGGACGACAGCGAGGAGCCCATCGAGATCTCGGTGGCAGCCAATCAGATCCGTTTCCGCTTCGGCGACGTCGAGCTGATCTCCAAGCTGGTCGAAGGCAAGTTCCCCGACTACCAGCGCGTGATCCCGAACGGCTACACCAAGCATTTCCCGATCGCCCGCGAAGCCCTGCAGCGCAGCTTGCAGCGCGCCGCCATCCTGACCACCGACAAGTTCAAGGGTGTGCGGATGCAGATGGCCGATCATGTCCTGAAGATTTCCGCCAGCAACGCGGAACAGGAAGAGGCCCAGGAAGAACTCGAGATCGACTTCGGCTTCGAGCCCCTGGACATCGGTTTCAACGTCAGCTACCTGCTGGACGTGCTGGGCAACCTGAAGGCCGAGACGGTGCAGTGGAGCGTGGGCGACGCCAACTCCTCGGCGCTGATCACCTTGCCCGACGACACGGACTTCAAGTATGTCGTGATGCCTATGCGCATTTAAGGCCCCCCCTACGCGCTTACGCGCGCCCCCAGGGGCGGCACTGGCGGACCGGCAAAGCCGGATCCGCTGTGCCCTGGGTCTGGGGAGGATGTCTTGGGGTGGGGCGGTGGTTTTTTAGGTTGTTCCTTTGGGGGGCAACCGTGGGTGGCCTGAGTGGGCGCCCACTTTTGTTTTTTCTGGCGGGTGGGGTATTGCCTGTGCAGAGTGGATGGTTGGATATCTATGACCGAACAGAACACTACGCCCGAGTCGGGCGAGATCGATAACAGCCTTGACGGGACGCCCGTGGTGGCCGCTGCCCCTGTGGTGGACAGCTACGGCGCCGACTCCATCAAGATGCTGAAGGGGCTGGAGGCCGTGCGCAAGCGGCCGGGCATGTACATCGGCGATACGTCCGATGGCACGGGCCTGCACCACATGGTGTTCGAGGTCGTGGACAACGCCATCGACGAAGCGCTGGCCGGCTATTGCGACGAGATCATCGTCACCATCCATGCCGACAACTCCATCTCGGTGTCCGACAACGGCCGGGGCATTCCGACCGCCGTGCACAAGGACGACGAATTCCAGCGCAGCGCCGCGGAGATCGTCATGACCGAGCTGCACGCGGGCGGCAAGTTCGACCAGAACTCGTACAAGGTCTCGGGCGGCCTGCACGGCGTGGGCGTATCCTGCGTGAACGCGCTGTCCGAATGGCTCCGTCTCAGCATCCGGCGCAACGGCGAGCTGCACCAGATGGAGTTCCGCCGCGGTGAACGCGTCGAGCCGCTGAAGGTCACCGGCAAGACCGACAAGCGCGGTACCCGGGTGCAGTACCTGGCGGATTCGCAAATCTTCACCAACGTCGAATACCACTACGAGATCCTGTCCAAGCGGCTGCGCGAGCTCTCGTTCCTGAACAACGGCGTGCGCATCAAGCTGGTGGACGAGCGCCAGGGCAAGGAAGAAGACTTCGCTTTCAGCGGCGGCGTCAAGGGCTTCGTCGAGTACATCAACCGCGCCAAGACCGTGCTGCATCCCAACGTCTTCGCGGTGGCCACCGAGTCGTCGGCCGGCGGCGTGCCGGTGGGCGTGGAAGTGGCGATGCAGTGGAACGACAGCTACACCGAAAGTGTGCTGTGCTTCACCAACAACATCCCGCAGCGCGACGGCGGCACGCACCTGACCGGCCTGCGCGCGGCGATGACGCGCATCATCAACAAGTACATCGACGAGAACGAACTGGCCAAGAAGGCCAAGGTCGAGACCACCGGCGACGACATGCGCGAGGGCCTGACCTGCGTGTTGTCGGTGAAGGTGCCCGAGCCCAAGTTCAGCAGCCAGACCAAGGACAAGCTGGTATCCAGCGAAGTGCGCCCCGCCGTGGAAGACGCCGTGGCGCGCAGCCTGGAGAGCTGGCTGCTCGAGAACCCCATCGACGCCAAGGCCTTGTGCGGCAAGATCGTCGAGGCCGCCCGCGCCCGCGAGGCCGCGCGCAAGGCGCGCGAGATGACGCGCCGCAAGGGCGTGCTGGAAGGCGCCGGGCTGCCCGGCAAGCTGGCCGACTGCCAGGAAAAGGATCCGTCCAAGTCCGAGATCTACATCGTCGAGGGCGATTCCGCCGGCGGTTCGGCCAAGCAGGGCCGCGACCGCAAGTTCCAGGCCATCCTGCCGCTGCGCGGCAAGGTGCTGAACGTCGAGAAGGCGCGTTTCGACAAGCTGATCAGCAGCGAGCAGATCGCCACCCTGATCACCGCGCTGGGCACCAGCATCGGACCCGACTTCAACATCGACAAGCTGCGCTACCACCGCATCATCATCATGACCGACGCGGACGTGGACGGCGCGCACATCCGCACGCTGCTGCTGACACTGTTCTATCGCCAGATGCCGCAGCTGATCGAGCATGGCTATGTCTACATCGCCCAGCCGCCGCTGTACAAGGTCAAGGTCGGCCGCGACGAGCGCTACCTGAAGGACGACGCCGAAGAGGCCGCCTTCATGCTCGAGCTTTCGCTCAAGGATGCCCGGCTGTTCCCCTCCGCCGACGCCCAGCCCATCGCCGGCGACGCGTTGAAGGAACTGGCGCGCCAGTACAACCTGGTCGACGCCGTGATCGAGCGCCTGTCGCGTTTCGTGGACCTTGCCACGCTGTCGGCCATCGTGCGCGGCTTCGAGGCGGACCTGTCGTCCGTGGACCAGGCCGAGCTGTCGCGCCAGCGCCTGCAGGCCGAACTGGAAGACCCGTCCATGCCCGGCGTGGTGCAGGTCAAGGTCTCGGTGGACGAGGAAACCCAGCAGTCCAGGCTGGAGATCCATCGCAACCACCACGGCAATATCCGCGTCAGCGTGATCGACCAGCATTTCGTCGACGGCCCCGACTACAGCGTGCTGCGCAACGCCGCCCAGACCTTCCAGGGCCTGATCGGCCCGGGCGCGAAGATCGAGCGCGGCGAAGGCGACAAGCGCAAGGAACTGCCGGTGGCCGACTTCCGCGAAGCCATGCAATGGATGCGCGCCGAGGCGGAACGCTCGCTGTCCAAGCAGCGCTACAAGGGCCTGGGCGAGATGAACCCCGGGCAGCTGTGGGAAACCACCATGGATCCCACCGTGCGCCGCCTGCTGCGGGTGCAGATCGAGGACGCGATTTCGGCGGACGAGATCTTCACGACGCTGATGGGCGACCACGTCGAGCCGCGCCGCGCGTTCATCGAGACGCATGCGTTGATGGCGGGGAATATTGACGTTTGAGGCACGGCTGACTTACGGCGCATCGACCGTCCAGCAAGACAATTCGACGGCCACCTTTGGTGGTCGTTCGTTTTTGTGTTTCGTTTCAGGACACTCCAGTGACCGGCCAATTGATGTGCGAAACATTGCTGCGATATAAACTCCAGGCATGACTCGCGTCTCCATACAACCAATCATGTTCATCTGGGCCCGCCAGCGCGCCCAGATGGATGAGGCTGTGCTGCTGGCGCGTTTTCCTCGCCTTATGGAGTGGGAGTCCGGCGCTATCCAGCCCACTTTGCGCCAACTCGAACAGTTCGCGCAGGCTACGCACGCGCCGTTGGGGTATTTCTTCCTTCCCGAGCCTCCGCGAGAGGACTTGCCGATTCCCGATTTTCGGACAATGGGCCGAGATTCGCCACGCCTGACTGCCGATCTGCTGGATGTGATTTTCACCTGTCAAACGCGACAAACTTGGTATCGGGACGAAGCCCTGGTTAACGGCGAGAAGCCACTGCCCTTCGTCGCCTGCGTGACGATGGAAACGCCGCCGATGGAAGTGGCGCAACGAATCCGCGAGGTGCTCGGGTTCAGCGTGGAGGCTCGTTCTGAATGTCCCACGTGGGCTGAGGCATTGCGCCTGTTTATTGCGCAGGCCGAGCAAGCAGGTGTGATGGTGATGGTCAGTGGGGTGGTGATGAACAACAACACCCGGCAGCTGAACCCCCGTGAATTTAGAGGTTTTGCCCTTGCGGATAAGCTGGCACCCTTGGTGTTCATCAACGGGGCGGATAGCAAGGCTGCCCAGATGTTTACGTTGGCGCACGAACTTGCGCATTTGTGGCTGGGGCAGTCGGCTTTGTCGGATGCTCGGATATCGGAAGTTTCCGATTACGCCGTGGAAGTATGGTGCAACCAGGTAGCAGCCGAACTGCTTGTTCCCCGGGCGGACTTTCTTGATGCGCTTCGCGCCGATGAGCCGCTGGATGCCGCATTGAAGCGGCTGGCACGACATTTCAAGGTAAGCACCTTGGTGCTTCTGCGGCGGATGTGGGACGTGGGATATCTCGATAGAGCGGCGTTCTGGCGGGCTTATCGGGATGAAGAGGCGCGTTTGAGGAGTTTGGCTGAGCGCAATGCAGGAGGCGGCGATTTCTATCGAACCACTGTCGCTCGCGTCAGCAAGCGATTTGCTCAGTCCTTGGTTGCAAGCACCCTTGAAGGGCGAACTTTGTACCGGGATGCGTTTCGCATGCTTGGCATCGCAAAGTCGGGCACGTTCAACGAGCTGGGGCGAATACTGGGATTTCCGACCTGATGGCCTACCTGCTGGATGCCAACGTCTTCATTCAGGCCAAGAACCTACAGTACGGGTTCGACTTTTGCCCCCGCATTTTGGTCTTGGCTTGACCAGGCATATGACGCCGGGCGACTCTGCAGCATTCGCCAAGTGGGTGATGAACTGACTGGTGGTGGGGACGAATTGGCCGAGTGGGCACTGGGTAGGGAGGACGGATTCTTCCTGGCCCCGGACGCCGCTGTGCTTACTGCCGCCCAGCACGTAAGCGCATGGGTAGTCCAACAAGGGTATGAGCCTGCGGCTGTGAATACCTTTATGCAGGTAGCGGACTTCTGGTTGGTTGCAACCGCGTTGACCGGCCATCATACGCTGGTGACGCATGAAGTGGCGTCAGCATCCGTCAAGAAAATCAAGATTCCCAATGTGTGCATTGGACTAGGGGTGGACTTCATGTCTCCCTACCAAATGCTGCGCAGGGAGCAGGCTAGATTCGTCTTGGGGCCAACGCCGACTTGAGGCTAGGCGCCGGATCGTGGCTCATCGAGCATCTAGCGCTTTCAGCCCGGCGCCTGCGCGCCGTCCATGCCGCGCAGCAGTTCCTCCAGTGTGGCGCGCGCCGCCTCCCCCGCCGGACTCAACGGCCGCGCGGTACTCCACACGACGCTGATGCCACGCTGGATGGCCGGCTCGGCAATGGGGGTGAAGGCAATGCCGTCCACCACGGCCGGCACCGGGCCGATGCGGGGGCGGATCGTATATAGCTCGCCCTGCCGCATCAGCGCGGTGATCAAGTGGCTGGAACTGGCGTTCAGCACCGGGCGCACCTCGCGGCCTATGCCGGCCGCGGCGCTGTCGACCAGCCGCCGCAGCCGGTTCGGCGGGATGGACAGAGCCAGTGGATAGGACAAGGCATCCCCCAGCGGCATGGACGCCGGCAGCACGGGGAAACCGTCCGCGGGGCCGCAGAAGCAGAACACCTGCCGGCCGCGCTCGATCGCATGCAGGCTGGTGTCCGAGCTGCCTTCGGGCAGCACGCCTATGTCGGCCTCGTTGCCCGCCATCCATCTGGTGATGGCGTGGCTGTCTCCTTCCAGCAGCGTCAGGCGCACCCGCGGATGGCGGTCGCGCATCGCGCCGAACAGGACGGGGCCGAGCTGGTCGGCCAGCGAGGTCGGGATCGCCACGATCAGGTCGCCGGCCGGTTCCGTGGCGACGCGCGCCATGGCGGCTTCGGCCTCGGCCACGTTGCGGAAGATGCGCCGCGCATGGGCGATGAGCTGTTCGCCCGCGTTGGTGGGTTGCACGCCGCTGGACGAGCGTTCCAGCAGCGGCGTGCCCAGCGATTCTTCCAGCAGCCGGATCTGCCGGCCCACCGCGGGCTGCGCTCGCAGCAGGCGCGCGGCCGCGCGATTGATGCTGCCTTCTTCCACCACCACCAGGAACGCGCGCAGATGATCGAGATTGAGTGCCACGCAGCGTCTCCAGGCCTGGCCGCTATCCATTTTTTTTAGAAAAGCTCTAAAGGAATTGTACTTCCGCGCCTTCGCCGCGCTGATTAGACTGCCCGGCATCCCGGGGCATGTCAGGCCGCGGTGGGAGGAGGAGATGACTCAGGATATCGATCGGGGCCGGCGCCGGGTCCTGGCCACGGCCGCTCGATCCGCCGCTGTGGCCGGGCTGGTGCCGGCCTGCGCGCTGGCGCAGTCCTATCCCTCGCGTCCGGTGCGCCTGCTGGTGCCGGTCAGCGCGGGCGGCGGCACCGACATGATCGCATCGCCAAGGCCGACCAGCACGCACTGATCGAAGCCCACGGTGGCCGCGAGGCGGTGGTCCGGCGCGGGGGATTCGGCGCCACGCCGGCGCCGGGCGTGGAGGCGAAGTTCGCATAGCAGCCGGGACTCGTGGATTGGATCGCCATGCTGGATAATCCATCCAGAAGCCGGGGACTTATCGGCCCCGGCCGGCTGCCCTAAGCTGAAGCTCCCAAGTGAGGCCACCATGCGTACCCTGATCATCATCGCCATCGGACTGGTCCTGGCCATCGCGCTGCTGCGCGTGGTCCCCGCGCCCCATCGCACCTGGGCCGCCGGGCTCTTCACGCTGGCCTGGCTGGCGGCGTGCGCATGGAACCTGCGCACCGGCCTTTCCCACGGCTATACCCTGGCCGAGGAACTGCCCATCCATGCGGCACTGTTCGGCATCCCGGCGCTGGTCGCATGGGGTCTGTGGTGGTGGGCGCGCCGTGGGTAAGGCGCGAGCCTAGCGGCGCCCCTTGCTCGCCTGGTCGTACTTGCGCCAGTAGGCAAACTCTTCCTCGTGGACCTCGAGGTCGATCTCCGATAGGCGCAACTGCAACCGCTCCTGCACGTCCGCGACCGCCTGGTTGTAGATCGCGGGCCCGATCTCTTCGACGAAGAAGGCGAGCAGCCCGCCGGCGGCGACGTTGCCGATGGGCTCCTCCATGTTCTGGTCGAAGTAGCGCTGGATCGAGGCGATGGCAGTGGTGCGGACTTGCTTGTCGAGTTCGATGGTCATGTCGGCTTTCTGGCGAGGGGCGCCGGGCCGTTCAATTTATCACCTCCTCCACGCGGTTCACCAATTTCCCGATCTTCTCGATCTCGCATTCGATCACGTCGCCGTCCTTCAGCCACTGGCGCGGGTTCATCGCATAGCCGACGCCCGAGGGCGTGCCGGTGGCGATCACGTCGCCCGGCTCCAGCGTCAGCCCCGACGACAGCGACGCGATGGTGCGCGGGATGGAGAAGATCATCGCGCCGGTGCTGGCGTTCTGGCGCTGTTCGCCGTTGACCTTGAGGGAGATCCGCAGCGCATGGGGATCGCCGACGGCTTCGGGCGAGACGATCCACGGGCCGAGGGGGCAACTGCCGTCGATGGCCTTGCCCTTGAACCACTGGTCGTGGCGTTTCTGCAGGTCGCGGGCGCTGATGTCGTTGAGGATCGTGTAGCCGAAGATGTGGCCGGGGGCGTCGCCTTCGGCGATGTCGCGGCCGCCCTGGCCGATGACGACGGCGAGTTCGACCTCGTAATCCAGGCGGCGGGTGACGCGCTGGTCGTAGCGGATGGCGCCCTCGTGCGGGACGATCGCGGTCCAGGGCTTGGTGAAGAACTGCGGATGCTCGGGCTCCTGGGTATCGAGATTGCGCAGCGCCTGCGGCGCCTGCAGACGTCCGCCCAGCAGCGACAGCTCCAGCGAGCGCGCGCGTCCGATGGTGAACAGGAAGGCGCCGCCGCTATGGTTGCCGGCCTGGATCTCGCGCATCTGGAAGAAGGCCGTGTCGACGGCCACCACCAGGTCGCAGGACGTGGCCAGGTAGACGCCGCCTCCGATGGCCGGGCCGTTCACGGCCGCGACCACTGGCTTGGCGTTGCGCTGGATGCGCTGCCGCGCGGCGACGTTCCAGCGGCCGTAGGCATCGATGGCCTGGGGATCTGCCTGGGCGGTGAAACGCAGGTCCTGGCCGGCGCTGAAGATGTCGCCCGCGCCGGTCAGGACGGCGCAGCGGCAACCCGGGTCGACCTCGACCTCGTCGAAGGCGGCGACCAGTTCCTGGAAGGTCTGGAGATCGTGGGCGTTCCTGGCGTCGGGGCGATCGATGACGACCCGCCAGATGGGGCCTTGTTGGTCGATCCTGATGTGCTGAGGCATGGTGTCTCCTGTCGTGGCCGCGTGCATCGGTGCGGCGGATTATCTCGACGGAAGACACCGGGAAGACGTCGCTTTCACCAGTGTGAAAGCGTTTTCACAAATGTGAAATTCAGTGATGTGGAAAACGCAGAAGCGGTTCGCGCGCAGATCCGCGCGAACCGCTTCAAGGACACGCGGGAGACTTATTGAGGTTCGATCCCCGCCGCCTGGATCACCGGCTTCCACTTGGCCGTCTCGGCCTTGATGCGGGCGGCGAACACGTCGGGCATTTCACCCAGCGGCGTGATGCCGGCGTTCTCGAGCTGTGCGCGGAAAGCCGGTTCGTTGATCATCTTGCGGCCTTCCTCGGCCAGCTTGGCGACCACGTCCGCCGGCATGCCGGTCGGGCCCATCAGTCCGTTCCAGGTGTCGACCTCGTGGCCCGGGTAGGTTTCCGCGATGGTGGGTACCGAAGGCAGCTGCGGCAGGCGCTTGTCGCTGGAAACCGCCAGCAGCGTGAGCTTCTCGGGCGTCTTGGCGTAGGACATGACTTCCGAGACGCTGGCGCTGTACATGTCGATCTGCCCGGCCAGCACGTCGGCCAGGGCCGGCGCGCCGCCGCGGTAGGGAACGGTGGTGGCGGTCACGCCGACGCGGCTCAGGAACAGCAGCGCCGACAGGTGGGTCAGCGTGCCGTTGCCGCCGTGGCCCACGTTCAGCTTGCCGGGATTGGCCTTGGCGTAGTTGACGAGGTCGGTCACGGTGCGGAAGTTGCGCTGGGGGTTGACCGCCAGCACGAAGGGGTTGCCGCCCACGTTGACGATGGGGGCGAGGTCGCGGATCGGGTCGTAGCGGATCTTGTTGGTCATGGGCGCCGTGACGATCTGCGTCATGGTCGCCATGAACAGCGTGTAGCCGTCGGGCTGGGCGCGCGCGACCTGCTCGGCGGCGATGGTGCCGGCCGCGCCGCCCTTGTTGTCCACGATGAAGGGCTTGCCGAAGATCTTGCTCATGCGCTCGGCCATCATGCGGGCCATCATGTCGGTATTGCCGCCCGGGGCGAACGGCACCACGATGGTGACCGGCCGGCTGGGCCAGGCATCGGCGGCCAGGGCGGTGGCGGGGCCCGCGGCGATCGCGGCCGCCGCCAGGGCCAGGGGAATGCGGCGCAGCCATTGCTGGAGGGGGTTCATGGTGTCGTCTCCTTCATCGGTCGTCATTGTCGTCGGTGGAGCAGGCCGCCGTTCGGTGCGAGCGCGCCGGCGGCCGGAAAACGGGCGCGAAAGGGGCCTCCCCGCGCGCGAACGCGCCGGGGCAATGCCTGTGGAAAGAATCCCCTTGCGTGCCGGGTTCGTATGTGCCGGGCTGGCGGGCGCCGGGGCCGCCGGCGCTCGTGCTCAGTCTTTTTTTCCCGTGTCCTTCTTGCCGTCCTTGGCGGCCAGCACCGCGGCGGGCGGCTGGACGACGAAGTGGGCGAGGCGGTGCCGGTCGAACGATTCCAGGTTGCGCTCCCAGGTCTGCGGCTGGTGGTCGGCGTCCATCGGAATCTGGTCCATGTCGGTATAGATCTCGACGTTGTTGCCGTCCGGATCCTTGAACACTAGGAACCAGTTCGCGCCGGGGCCGTGCTGGCCGATGCCGCGCTCGATCGTCACGCCCAACTGGCGGGCCACGTCCACGGCGCGGCGCATTTCCTCGACCGATTCCACGTAGTACGAGAAGTGCTCGAGCCCTGGGCGCGTATAGCGCGGAAGATCGTCGCGGTCGGGGGCGTCGTCGGGGATGCGCGACAGGGCCAGGTCATGGTGGTCTTCACCCGCCCGCAGGAAGACCATCTGGTCGCCGATGCGGTCGGACACGCGCAGGCCCATGACCTCGGTATAGAAGCGGGTGGAGGCTTCGAGGTCGCGAACCATCAGGACCAGGTGGCCCAGTTTGCGCGTACGGATGGGAGCGACCGGTTGCTGGTCAGCGGATGTCACGTTTGCCTCCTTGCCTATCGGCTTTCCTGCACGACGGTGTTCTCGATCGTGCCGATGTTCTCGATGCGCGCCACCATCCTGTCCCCCGCCTTCAGGTAGACGCCGCGCCCCATGCCCACGCCGTCGGGCGTACCGGTGGCGATGAAGTCGCCGGGATGCAGGGTCAGGATGCGCGACAGGTAGGCGATCTGCTCGGCCACCGAGAAGATCATTTCCGAGGTGCTGCCGTCCTGCATGGTCTCGCCGTTGACCGCCAGCGACATGCGCAGTTGCTGGGGGTCGCCGATGCAGCCCGCCGGCACCAGCCACGGGCCCATGGGACCGAAGGTGTCGAAGCTCTTGCCGCGGAACCAGTCGTGGGTGAAGGGATAGTCGGTGCGGCGGTTGAGGTCGCGCGCGCTGATGTCGTTGAATACGGTATAGGCGGCGATGGCCGACAGGGCGTCGTCGACCGGTACGTGGCGGCAGGTCTTGCCGATGACCACGCCCAGTTCCACTTCCCAGTCGAGCCGACTGGTCTCGGGCGGCATCTGGACGTTTTCGCCGGTGGCGACCACGCTGGTCTCGGCCTTCATGAAGATGTAGGGCTGGCTTTCGCTGCGCGCCGCCAGCTTGGTGCCCATCTCGTCGGCGTGTTCGTAGAAATTGGAAGCCGTCGCGAAGATGCGGCGGGGCTGGTAGGGGACCGCATAGGTGGCGTCTTCCACCACGGCCAGCCGGCCGCTTGCGGCGAGTTGGACGGCGCGATCGGCCATCGTGGCGATCAGCGGGCCGCTGCCGGCCCAATCCGCGATCAGCGCGCCGATGCCCCCCGCCACGCGGGCCGGGTCCACGTCGCAGGCTTTCGCCAATTGCGCCAGGTCATACAGGGTGTCGTTGACCACCAGGCCAGGATGCTTGCCGCCGTTGCGCTGATAAGTCGCCAGACCGTGCCAGTTCACGGAATCTCCTCGTTGCTGTCTGTGTTGGATCCGGGGCGTCGACCCGGCGGGACCGCCAGTTTTACCCCATGCTTTGGGATACTTTAAGCATGTCGTGTATACACGTCAACCGTTTTAAGATAAATTTTTTGCCAGGTGTGTGCCAGAAAAAGGGGAGGACAAACCCGGAATGGCAGGGGCGGGGCAGGAGTCGGCCATCGAATGCGGCTGCTTTTTGTATGCAATATCGTCCTAGTGTGTTCAATAAGGGAGATCCGGCATATCCAGGTGCCGCTCATGTTCATGGTCGAAGCGGTGCCGCGTATAATCCGCGGGCATTCGCTGGCCCATGTTGAAGGATGCTTTCGTGACCACCATTGCCGCTCGGATCAGCCAGTCGCTGGCTGACGAGATCATTGCGGGTACCCTGGCCCCGGGCGAGAAGCTCGAGGAGCCCTCGCTGGCCGAGCGCTTCCAGGTATCGCGCACACCCATCCGCGAGGCGCTGCGCCTGCTCAATGCCCGCGGCCTGATCGAGCTGGTGCCGCGCCGTGGCGGCGTGGTGGCCAACGTCAGCGCCGAACAACTGGCCGACATGCTCGAGGCGCTGTGCGAACTGGAGTCGCTGTGCTGCCGCATCGCCACCCAGCGCATGAGCGCCATGCAGCGCCGCCAGCTCGAACTGCTGCACGAACAGGCCCAGCAGGTTTCCGAGCGCGGCGATGCCGATGCCTATCTCAAGATCAACGCGCGCTTCCACCAGCTCATCTGCCAGGGTACGCAGAACCAGACCCTGGTCGCTCAGGTCGAAAACCTGCGTGACCGGCTGGCGCCGGTGCGCGCCGCGCAAAGCGGGGTCGAACGGCGCTTCGAAACTTCCCATCGCGAACACGAGAAGATCGTGGAAGCGGTGCTGGCCGGCCAGCCCGAGCAGGCCTACCTGGCCATGCGCAGCCACACCACCCGGCTGACGCTTCATGTGATGGAGCAGATCGAGGCCCAACGCGCCGGCTAGCGACCATTCCTCGCGCGTCGGCCACTGAAGGAACTGATTCGCCATGCAACCGACCGAAGCCCTTCGCGCCGCCTTCACGCCCCAGCAGGTCCTGCGCGCTTCCATCAACGTCGGCAATCCCATACTCGCCAGCCGTGACGACGAGCACGGCGCGCGCGGCGTATCGGTGGACCTGGCGCGGGAACTTGCCAGACGGCTGGGCGTCGGGCTGGAACTGGTGGTCTTCCCGTCGGCCGGCGAATCGGTCGAGGCCGTGGCCGCCGAACAGGCCGACATCGGCTTCTTCGCCATCGACCCCAAGCGTGGCGAGCACATCGCCTTCACCGACGCCTACGTGGTGATCGAGGGAGCCTACCTGGTACGCGACGGCTCGCCCATCGCCGCCCATGCCGACGTGGACCGGCCGGGCGTGCGGGTCACGGTCGGCAAGGGCAGCGCCTACGATCTCTACCTGACCCGGAGCCTGCTGCAGGCAAGCATCGAGCGGGCGCCGACGTCGCCGGCCGTGGTCGACGTGTTCCTGGAAAGCGGCGCGGACGTGGCGGCCGGCGTGCGCCAGCAGCTCGAAGCCGATGCCGCGCGGCTGGGCGGCGTGCATCTGTTGCCCGGTCATTTCATGTTGATCCGGCAGGCCATGGGCGTGCCCAAGTCGCGCGGCGATGCCGCCGCGGATTACCTGCGCGCCTTCGTCGAGGAAATGAAGGCCTCGGGGTTCGTCCAGGAAGCGCTGGCGCGCCATGGGATAACCGGCGCGGCGGTGCCCCGCGCCGAAGACTGAACAGGCGCTAGGCTGACTCGACATTCATTTTCTTTATCCGGTCTTGTCCGGGGTGCCGGGGCCGGCTTCGCTGCGCCTGCGCGCCCGCCCGGCCCCGGCACCCCGGACAAGACCTGCACCGCTGGACACGCAGATCCATGGGCGGATCAAGAACCCATTCCTGCAAGTAATCACACTCATCGCATCCTTAGCCATCATGGATGCCATGAATGTCGATTCCCCCTAGTCCATCTGCACGTGCAGCCTGGAGAACACGTCCGACCAGAACCGCTGTTCCTGGTCGGTGTAGGCCTTGATCTGCGCGAGATCCATGTCCACGGTCTCGGCTCCCATTTCCCGTAGCCGTTCGGTGGTCTTGGGCTGGGCGATGGCCTTTCTGATCGACACGTTCAGTTTCTCCAGGATGGGCCTGGGCGTGCTGGCGGGCGCGAAGATCGCCGCCCACGAGTACAGCCCGAAGCCGATACCCGACTCGCGCAAGGTGGGCAAGCCGGGCATCAGGTCAGTGCGTTCCGGGCTGGTAACGGCCAGCGCCCTGACCAGTCCCTGGTCGATGAAGGGCTTGGCCGAAGCCAGCACCGCGAACATCATCTGCACCTGCCCACCCACCAGGTCGTTCAAGGCCGGCGCTTCCCCGCGGTAGGGCACGTGGACGATGTCCACGCCGGCGGCGTTCTTGAATATCTCGCCGTTCAGGTGCAGGCTGGATCCGCGCCCGCCCGAAGCGAAGTTCAGCTTGCCCGGGTGCGCCTTGGCGTACTGCACCAGTTCCTGGGCCGTGCGTATCGGCAGGGACTTGTTGACGATCAGCACGCCCGGGTTGCGGGCGATCATGGCGACGGGAACCAGGTCCTTGAAGAAATCGTAGCTCTGGTTGCGGTAAAGGAAGGAGTTGGTGACGCCCGAGAGTCCGCTGACGCCCAGCGTATAGCCGTCGGGCGGGGACTTGGCGACGAAGCCCGTGCCGATGTTGCCGTTGGCGCCCGGACGGTTGTCGACGATGGCGCCTTGGCCCAGGAAGGGCTCCAGATCGGCCAGTGCCGCGCGTGCGAGGGAATCGCTGCTGCCGCCCGGCGCATAGTTGACGACCACGCGTATCGGCCGCTCCGGGTAGTTCGATGCATCGGCCGCGGCGCAGGGGATGGTGGCCATCGTACCCGCGAGCAAACCGGCGATTGCGAGGAGTTTCGTGCTGTCCATGCGACCGACCTCAGTGGATGTGTTGGCTGCCTGCCCTCGATACCTGGAACGGATGCTTCATTCGATCAACACGTCCGCCTCGTCGATCAAGGATGCGGGAAGCTGGAGTCCGAGCAGGCCGGCGTTCTTCAGGTTGAGCGTGGTGGGGCCGCGCATGCTGCGGTCGATGGGGATTTCCGCGGGATCCGCCCCATGCAGTATCTGGTCGACGACTTGGGCCATCATCGGCCAGCCCTTCTTCTTGCCCGGGCTGATGGTCGCCAGGCCCCCCGCTCGGGTGATGGACAATTGGTTGCCCACGGCAGGCAGCCGCGCGTCCAGGAAGAGCCTGCCCAGCATTTCGCCGTTCATGTTGAACAAGGCATGGGGCCCCACCAGGACGGCCTGGCAGCCATCGCGCTTCATGGCGTGGACGCTGGACTCGAAGTCCTCGATCCGCAGCGTTTCATAGATCGGCATCTCGCAACCCATGGTCCGTGCGGCTTCGCCGAATTCCCGCATCACGGCGGGCGCGGGCGAATAGGTCGGGTTGTACAGGTGGCCGATGCGGGTCAGGCCGGGAACCGCCATCTTCAGCAGCCTGACCTTGGCCCAGTTGTTGTAGGGAATGTAGGAGAAGCCGGTGAAGTTCATGCCCGGCCGCCGGTAGCTTTCCGCAAGCCCCGCCTCGATGTGATTGGTGGCCCAGCAGACGACGGGAATCCTGACGTCCCGCGTGGCTTCCTTGAGCGCTATGTTGGCATTGGTCAGGAAGGAAACGATCACATCCGCGGGCCAGGCCACGAGGGCGTTGGCATGGGCCTGGATGAGATCGGGATCGCGGTTGCCGTACAGCTCCTGGTAGACCACGTCGACGTTTTCCCGATAGCCGATGGTCTCCATGCCCCGCTTGAAATCGACGATGTCCTGCGTGTCGATGACAGGATCGCCTTTCGCCACGACGTGGATCAGGCCGACCCGGTACGGCCTGGCCGGCCCCTTGTGTTCCCCTGGCATGAATGTCTCCCTTCCCTGCTTTGGTCGCGGGTTGTTCTGAAATAGAGAACGGCGTATCGAAATACGAACCTATCATAAGCACCGGCGCGCAAGGCCGTCAATCGGTGAATGCCTGCGCGGGGCAAGGCCGGGCGGCCTCGGTGTCTGACGACGACGCGAGGCGCTCAGGCGGAAACGAAGTGGGATGGGGTCAGGCGGAGGAGCCGAGTTTTTCCGAGACCCGGCGGGCGGCCTCGCACACCCGCTGCGCATGGTCGCGCATCAGCTTGGGCGTGAGGCGGTCGGTCGGCCCCGAAATGCCGATGGCGGCAATGGCCTTGCCATAGCGGTTGAAGACGGGAGCGGCCAGCCCGCCTATGCGTTCCCGCCATTCGCCGCGGTTGATCGCATAGCCGAGCTTGCGTATGCCGGCCAGTTCCTTGCGCAGGGCTGCGTCGTTGGCCAGGGACAGGCCCGTGTGGGGGGCGAGTGCCGCGGCCGCGGCCGCGATGATGGCATCGTCCTGGTAGGCCAGCATCGCCTTGCCCGTCGCGACGGCGCTGGCGGGCGCCCGGCCGCCGACCTCGGTGTACGCCCGGATGGGTTGCGGGCTGTCGATCTTTTCGAGATAGATGACCTCGGTCTTGTCGAGTATCGACAAATGCACCGTTTCACGCGTTTCGAGCGCGAGGCTTTCCATCTCCGGCAAGGCCACGGTGCGCACCGCCAGGCGTCCCACGATCTTCTCGCCCAGGCTCCAGATCTTGGGCGTGGCGAAATACTTGCCTTCGACGGAATCGACATAACCGAGCGCGGCCAGCGTCTGCAACAGGCGGTGCGCGTTGCTCTTGGACAGTTCGAGTTCGCTCGCAATGTTGGTTACCCCGCGCGGCGTATCGCTGTCTGCCAAAGCCTCGAGCAGTTTCAGGCCCTTCGAGAGGGTCTTGTCGATCATAGGAAGAAGAGGATTCGTTGCGGATCACGGGCGAGTTTATCTCGCGCGGATTCGCTTGTCCCGTGGCCTACCGCAAGCGCCGGCCCGGCCCCGCCAGGCTGCGTTCGATCCGCTTCCTTCTTTCTTCCAGTGCCTTGACCAGCGCCGGCACCCGCTCGGGCCGTATGCGGTCCTGTACCGCGCTCAGGCTCAGCGCCGCGGTGGGGGCGCCGCGCGCGTCCGATACCAGCACCGCCAGGCCGCGCACGCCGGTCATGACCAATCCGTCGCTCAAGGCGTAGCCGTCCCGGCGCGCCCGTGAGACCGCCTCGCGCAGCGACGGTTCCGACACGTTGGGGTAGGCCCGCAGCGGTTCGCGTATCGATTCGAACACCAGTTCCGCCTCGTCCTCGGGCAGCGCCGCGATCATGATGATGCCGCCCGCCCCCACGCCCAGCGGCCGGCGCGTGCCGACGTCGACGGTGAAGGCCTTGATGGGATAGGGTCCCATCTTGCGTTCGATGCAGACGGTGTCGTAGCCCGAGCGCACCGCCAGGAAGGCGGTGTCGCCGGTTTCGTCGGCCAGCGCCTGCATCTCGGGCCCGCACAGCTGGCGCAGGTCGGCGCGGCCGCTGGAGACGGACCAGCCCAGCACCGCCATTTCCATGCCCAGGCGGTAGCGCCGGGTGTCCTCGTCCTGTTCCACCAGGCCGTGTTGCAGCAGGGAAGTCAGCAGCCGGTGGACGGTGGGCTTGGACAGGCCCGAGGCATGCTGGAGATCGATCAGGCGCAGGCCGGATTCGCCGGCCGACGCCAGGAGCCGCAGCACCGCGACGGCCCGGTCCACGGTCTGCGCGCCGCTGGTGTCGGGACGGTTCATGGCGCGCATCGTAGCATGCGGGTTGGCCGTCACTCGCCGTCGAGCTTGATGCCGGTCTTGCTGACGATGCCGCTGTACAGGTCGATCTGCTGCTTCCAGAAGGCGGCCAGTTCCGCGGGCGTGGAACCGACGGCGTCGGACCCGGCATCCTTGAACCGCTGGCGCGACTGCGGGTCTTTCGCGGCGGCCGAGACGGCCGCGGCCAGGCGGTCCAGGACGGGCTGGGGCGTGCCGGCGGGCGCGTAGATCGCGACCCAGAACGGGAACGCGTAGCCGGGTACCGCCTCGGCCACGGTGAGCACGTCGGGCAGCATGGCCGAGCGCTCGGTGGTGGTCACTCCCAACGCGCGCACCCGTCCTTCATGGATGTTGCCTATCTGCGGCGGCACGCCGTCCAGCATCATGTGGATGCGCCCGCCCAGCAGGTCCTGCATGGCCGCCGCCGTGCCCTTGTAGGGCACGTGCTGCATGTTGACGCCGGCCAGGGTCTTGAACAGCTCCGAGGCCAGGTGGATGGCGGTGCCGTTGCCGGAAGACCCGTAGTTGTACTTGTCGGGATTCTTCCTGAGCAGTTCGACGAATTCCTTCATGTTCCGCGCCGGCACCTTGGGATTGACGACCATGACCAGCGGGAACTGGGCGACCAGGGACACGGGCGCGAAGTCCTTGACCGGGTCGAAGCCCAGCCGCTCCTTGCCCAGCAGGCCGGTGGCGACGGCGGACGAGGAATTGAAGATCAGGGTGTAGCCGTCCGGCGCCGCGTTGGCCACGGTCTTGGCGGCGATGGCGCCGCCGGCGCCGGCCATGTTTTCCACGACGACCTGCTGCTTGAGGTCCTCGGCCATCTTCACCGCCGCGATACGGGCCAGCTGGTCGATGCCTCCCCCCGGGGAGAACGGTACCAGCAGCCGTACGGGGCGGGTGGGGAAGTCGGCCGCGCGGGCCGGCAGGGAGGCGGTGGCGGCCAGCGCGAAGGCGGCCGCCCAGTGGATAAGGGGCTTGAACATGTATGTCTCCATTGTGCGGGCCTGTCGCGGCCCGTGTCGTGGCGCGTCAGGGTTGGCCGGACAGGTCGAGGCCGCGCGCGTCGTCGATGAGATGGGCCAGGCGTTCGCGGAAGAAGGGCGCCGGCTTGAGGATGCGGCACTCCTGCGCCAGCATCAGCGGCCTGGCCTGGACCAGGAAGGCCTTCCAGTCCGGGTCGGCGAACAGCGCCTCGCGGCAGTCCATGCGCTGCTGCAGGCTGCGGTAGCCCCATTGCGTGACGGTCTGGTTCAGGGCGCCGATCTCGCTCACGTAGTAGCCCAGCAGCGCGGGCAGGTGGCGCATCTGCGCGGCCATCCCTTCCTTCCTATAGAGCGCGACGAAGGCGTCGAGGTTGCCCGGGTGGAAGGTATAGAGGCGTTGTTCGACGATCATGTCGCCTCCCGCTGGTCCTGGCTGAACTTGTAGACGTGGGTGCGCCTGGCCAGTTCGGGAATGGGCATGCCGGCCTGGATATCGTGGTAGCGGCGGGCCTCGCCTTCGCCGATTTCCTGGGCGCGCTTGAGTACCGTCTCGACGGCCTCGCGCGGGATGAAGCAGATGGCGCCTTCGTCGGCCACCACCAGGTCGCCGGGCCGCACCTGCACGCCGCGTATGTGCACGATGCCGTTGATGGCGACGGTCTCCAGCCGCCACTTGCCCGTGATGGAGCTGACGCCGCGCGACCAGATCGGGAAGTCCTGCGAGCGCGACTGCTCGACGTCGCGGATGGCGCCGTCGATGACGGCGCCCGCCTCGCCCTGGCGCTTGGCGATGGCGGCCGACAGCCCGCCCATGTTGGAGATGCCGGGCACGCCTTCGATGACGAGCACGTCGCCGGGTTCGGCCAGGTTGTGGGCCTCGATCTCGGCCATCTTCGAGATGCGGTCCTTGGCGCCCTTGTAGGCGTCATCGCGCTGTTCGACGTTGCGCAGGGTCAGCGCCGGGCCGGCCATGCGCCGCCCGGGCAGGGTGGGAGGCAGGTCGCAGCCCGGGACCACGCCGCACAGGCCCAGTTCGTCCATGGCGTCGGAGACGGTGCCGGTCAGGTCCTCCAGCGCCAGGAAGGCGTCGATGACGGCCTGCGGATAGCGGGGGATGTCGAGGTCGCCGAAGACGGCGGCGGGCAGCTTGCCCAGGGGAGTCTTGCTGGTCATGGGATGTCCTTGTGGTCAGGCGGCGGGCGTGCCCGCCATCACGATGCGGAAGAGCCGCAGGAAGTTGTCGCGGGCGATGGCGTCGATGTCGCGGCGCGCCAGGCCGATGTCCGCCAGGCCGGCCAGCATGTCCTGCTGGGCCTGCAGGTCGTTGATGGGATAGCGCCATGGCCAGGTCCCGTAGACCTCGGGTTTGCGCATGAATTCCTGGTAGCGCTCGGCCGGCTGGTCGGTGATGAAATCCGAGCCTATGCCCACGTGCGCCACGCCGATGCGGTCGACGGCATAGCGGATGTGCGCCACCACGTCCTGCGCGCCCGGGGTTTCGCCCGGCATGCGCACCAGCGGCGGCAGGTAGGTGATGCCCAGCACGCCGCCGTTGGCCTTGAGCGCGTCCAGCAATGCGTCGCTCTTGTTGCGGGCGTTGGGGCACAGGGCGTAGGCATTGGCATGCGTCACCGCCACCGGATGGCGCGAGAGGGCCAGCACGTCCAGGCCGCTGCGGTCGCCCACGTGCGACAGGTCGATGACGATGCCCAGGTCGTTCAGCACGCCCACCAGTTCGCGCCCCAGCGAGGACAGTCCGGCGTCGGCCGGTTCTGCGCAGCCGTCGCCGTACAGGTTGCGGATGTTGTGCGCGACCTGGATCACGCGCACGCCCAGCGCGTGGAAAAGCTCCATCAGCTTCAGGTCACGCGCCACGCCCGGCACGTTCTGGTAGCCCAGCACGATGCCCAGCTTGCCCGCCTGCCTGGCTCGCTCGAAGCCGTCGCCGTCCTCGACCACCTGGACCAGGTCCGACAGGGTGGCGAGGTGCGCGCGGTAGTCCGCCAGCTGGTTCAGCGAATGGCGCAGGTCGGGGATGGGGTTGATGCCGCGAAAATTGTTCAGCGTGATGTGGACGGCTTCCACGCCGTGGGCCAGGCAGGCCTCGGCGTAGGCGGCGGTCATGCGCGCGCCGTTCAGCAAGTCGAATACCTTGATCATGCTCGGTAGTTTTCCTGGTGATTGCTGGTCCGTAATATGGACCAGCGAGAGCAGGATTTTCTGTTTATAGAAATAATGTGTCGATATAGGTAGTCCGATATATGGACCAAAAGGGCAAAACGGGCGGCGCCGGTCCCCATGCCCGGGCCGGGGCCGGGAACGGCAGTTGCTGCGGCGCCGGGGCTTCCGGAGATCGCCATGTGCCCTGCCCCCGCCTCGCAACCCGCCATGTTCCTGTCCACGAAAGTGGGCCTGACCGTCAACGGGGTGCGCCACGAGTTGCGCCTGGACCCTCGCACCACCCTGCTCGATTGCCTGCGCGAACACCTCGCCCTGACCGGGACCAAGAAGGGCTGCGACCATGGGCAGTGCGGCGCCTGTACCGTCCACCTGGATGGCCGGCGGGTCAATGCCTGCCTGGTGCTGGCGGCCACGCTGGACGGCCGCGAGGTGACCACCGTGGAAGGACTGGCCCGGGACGGCGGACTGCATCCGGTGCAGGCGGCCTTCCTGGAGCAGGATGCCTACCAGTGCGGCTACTGCACCGCGGGCCAGATCATGTCGGCGGCGGCGCTGCTGTCCGAACCCTGCGGCGAGACGGATGCCGATATCCGCGAGGCCATGAGCGGCAACCTCTGCCGCTGCGGCGCATACAAGAACATCCTGGCGGCCGTGCGGCAGGCGCGCCGCGGCACCGCGTAGCGGGGCGGCCATGGAAATATTCCAGCTCTGGCGAGCCGAAGACGTCGCCCAGGCGGTGGGTGCCGCCGCCTATGCCGAAGACCGCCAAGGCTCGACGGTCCGGTTCCTGGCGGGCGGCACGACGCTGATCGACCTGATGAAGCTGGACGTGGAACGGCCGGCCATGGTGATCGATATCAGCCATCTGCCGCTCGACCGCATCGAGGCCACGCCCGGCGGCGGCGTGCGCATAGGCGCGATGGTGCGCAATTCGGACCTGGCCCATGATCCGTTGATCCGCGAACGCTATCCGGTGCTGTCGCAGGCGCTGCTGTCCGGAGCCTCGGCGCAGTTGCGCAACATGGCGACGACCGGCGGCAACCTGTTGCAGCGGACCCGCTGCGTGTATTTCCGCGACGTGGCCATGCCCTGCAACAAACGCGAGCCTGGTTCGGGCTGTCCCGCCATCGGCGGCTACAACCGCAACCTGGCGGTGCTGGGGACCAGCGAGGCATGCATCGCCAGCAATCCGTCGGACATGAACGTCGCACTGATGGCGCTGGGCGCCACGATAGACATCCAGGGGCCCGGAGGCGCGCGCACGGTGGCCATCGACGATTTCTTCGTGCTGCCGGGCGATACGCCGCAGCGCGAGACGGTGCTGGAGGAAGGCGAGCTGATCACGCACGTGACGCTGCCCGCGCTGCCAGCCGGCACCCGCTCCCATTACCTGAAGCTGCGGGATCGCGCGTCCTATGAGTTCGCCCTGGCCTCGGCCGCGGTGGTCGTGACCATGGCCAACGGCAGCATCCAGGCCGCGCGGGTCGCCATGGGCGGCGTGGGCACGCGGCCCTGGCGCTCGCCGCCGGCCGAAGTCCTGCTGGCGGGCGGCGCGCCCTCGGCGGCGGTATTCGATGCCGCGGCGCGGGAATTGCTGCGCGAGGCGCGGCCGCAAAGCCAGAACGCGTTCAAGATCGAGCTGGCGCGGCGCTGCCTGGTCCACGCCCTGGATACCGTGACGGCGGCCGGCTGACGGAGAGCGAAATGACCCAGCACACCGAATCCTCCATCGGCGCCGGCCATATCCGCGTGGAAGGGCCGCTCAAGGTGACGGGCCGCGCGCGCTACGCGGCGGACCACGGCTTGCCCGGCATGCTGCACGCCGTACCGGTATGCGCCACCGTGGGAAAGGGGCGCATCCTGGGCATCGAGACGGGCGTCGCCCGCGGCATGCCCGGGGTGCGCAAGGTCTACACCCGCGAGAACATCGGCCGTTTTCCGCGCGTGGACGAGAGCGCGGCCAAGCTGGACGAATACCGTCCGCCGATGGAGGACGACGAGATCCGCTACTACGGCCAGTATGTCGCGCTGGTGGTGGCCGACACGCTGGAGCAGGCGATGGCCGCGGCGGCGGCGGTGGCCGTGCAATACGACGCGCAGACGCCGGACGTATCCATGGATCTGGCGCCCGATGACGAACCGCGGGTGGATACCGAGCGCGGCGATGCGCCGGGCGCATACGCCCAAGCCGGGATCCGCATCGACCATACCTACACCACGCCGCCCGAGACCAACAATCCCCTGGAGATGCACGCCACCGTGGCGGTCTACGACGGCCGCGCGTTCACGCTGTACGAAAGCTCGCAGGGCATCGTGAACCATCGCGTGGCGATGGCGCGCATGCTGGACGTGCCGGAAGATAGCGTCCGCGTCGTTACCGAACACGTAGGGTCGGGTTTCGGCAGCAAGCTCTGGCCCTGGGGACACTCGCTGCTGGCGGCGGCCGCGGCGCGCGACCTGGGAAGTCCGGTCAAGCTGGTGCTGAGCCGCCGGATGATGTTCCACAACGTCGGGCATCGCTCCAACACGAGCCAGCGCGTGCGCCTGTCCGCGACCAGGGATGGCCAGCTGACCTCGCTGCGGCACGATTACCTGTTCCATGTGGCGATGGATGAATACCACAAGGAAAACTGCGGCGAGGCGACCGGCTTCCTGTACAGCACACCCAACCTGCGCGCCGCCTACGGATCCGCGCGCCGGAACATCGCGCCCACTACGTCCATGCGCGGGCCGGGCGCCGTTCCCGGCCTGTACGCGATCGAATCGGCCATGGACGAGCTGGCCATCGAGCTGGGCATGGACCCCGTCGAACTGCGGCTGCGCAACGAACCCGAGCAGGACGAAGCGGCCGGCCTGCCCTTCTCGTCCCGCCACCTGCGCGAGTGCCTGCTGCAAGGCGCGGAGCGCTTCGGCTGGGCACGGCGCGATCCGCGCGTCGGATCCATGCGGCGCGACGGCCTGGTCCTGGGATGGGGCATGGCGGCCTGTTCATGGATGGCGGTCAGGCTGAAGGCACAGGCCAGCGTGGCGCTGCGGGCCGACGGTACCGCGCGCGTGGCCAGCGCCACGCAGGACATCGGCACCGGTACCTACACCGTGATGGCGCAGATGGCGGGCTCGGTGCTGGGCCTGCCGCCCGACCGCATCGAGGTGGCGCTGGGAGACACGGCGCTGCCGCCGGGACCCACCTCCGGCGGCTCGATGGCCACCGGTTCGCTCGTGCCCGCGGTGCTGGCGGCCGCCCGCGACGCGGTCCGCCAGCTGGCCGCCTGCGCCGCGCGCGCCGGCCTGCCGCAACTGGCCGGCGTGGCCGCCGACGACTTGCGGTTGACCGGCGGCCGGCTGCATGGCGCGGGGCGCCCGCCATCGTCCGGGGTGCCTTTCCAGGACGTGCTGCGCGCGGCGGGCATCGAGCGGATCGAGGGCCACGGCCAGTCCGAGGGCAGCGACGCCGACCCCCGGGCCAAGCGCCATTCCATGCATTCCTTCGGCGCTCATTTCGTCGAGGTGACCTGGGAGCCGGCCATCGCCCGGCTGCGCGTGGCCCGCGTCGTGACGGTGATCGATGCCGGGCGCATCATCAATCCGCGCACCGGCCGCAACCAGATCGAGGGGGCCGTCGTGATGGGGGTGGGCATGGCGCTGCTGGAAGAAACTTCCTACGATTCGCGCCAGGGCGCACCCGTCAACAACAACCTCGCGGACTACATGGTCGCCACCCATGCCGACGCGCCGGACATCGACGTGCATTTCGTCGAGCATCCGGACACCGTGCTGAACGAACTGGGCGCGCGGGGCATCGGCGAGATCGGCCTGGCCGGGGTGGCGGCTGCCATCACCTCGGCTGTCCACCATGCCACCGGCGTGCGCGTGCGGGACCTGCCGGTGAAGGTCGAGACGCTGCTGCAGGCGCGGTCAGCGGATTGACCCACCCCGTGTCCTGGCCTTCGTCCGGGCCGGATGCGGCCCGCCATGGAACAACTCCACGATCGCCTGCCGCAGCCAGGTGTTGCCCGGTTCCTGGTCATGGCGCTTGTGCCAGTACACCATCACGTCGTAGCCCGGCATCTGCACCGGCGGAGCGAAGTGGCACAGGCCCCAGCGCCGGGCCACCGACAGCGCCAGGTTGCGCGGCATGATGGCCACCACGTCGGTGTCCGACACCAGTTCGGCGATGGCCAGGAAGTGCGTCACCCGCGCCACCACCCTGTCGCTCATGCCGTTGGCCACCAGCATGCGGTCGATCAGTATCGAATGGTTGGTACCCGCCACGTTCGGCACCACGTGTCGCGCCCGCTTGAACTCGGCCAGGCTGAGCGTGCCGCGCGGCACCGTGGATGGCCGCGCCACGCAGGCATAGACGTCCGAGAACAGGATCCGGCTGCGCACGCCGGCGATGTCGGGGTTGATGGCGCCCAGCGCCAGGTCGATGGTCCCCTTCGAGAGTTCCTGGGCCAGCTCCTCCGGGCTCGCGCTGGTGGCGATGGTCTCCACGCACAGCTGCGGCGCATGGTGCTGGAGATGGCGGATCAGCCGGGGCAGGAAGGTGTGCTCGCCGATGTCGGTCATCGCCAGGCGGAACACGCGTCGCGCGGTCGCGGGTACGAACGAACCCTTCTCCAGCGTCTGGGCCAGGATCTGCAAGGCCTGGGACACCGGGCCCACCAGTTCGTCGGCGAAGGGAGTGGGCTCGACGCCCTTGGCCAGCCGCACGAACAGCGGATCGCCATACATGTCGCGCAGGCGGGCCAGCGCGTGGCTCATCGCGGGCTGGTCGGTGGGACTCGCACCCCCGAAGGCACCATCATGCACGGCACCTATGAGGCGCTGGTCCGCGCGGTGCCGAACGCGAGCTTCGTCGAGGCAGGCGAACTGATGCAGGACGTGCGCGAGGTCAAGAGCCAGGAAGAGATCGACGTCCTGCAATGCTCCATCGACCTGGTCGAGCGCGCGCTGGAGGCGCAACTGGCCGCGGCGCAGCCTGGGGTGCCGGACTATGTCGTCTGGGCCGAGACCATGCACGCCATGTTTCGGCGCGGCTCGGAACTGTCGGTTCATTTCAACTGGATCAGCGGCGATAATCCCGGCCGCACGCTCACGCGGCCCACCGCCCGGCCGCTGCGCGAGGGCGACCTGATCCTGGGCGAGATCGAGGCCTCGGTCATCGGCTACCGCGCCCAGCGCCTGCCCGTGGTGGCGGTGAACCGCTGTCCGCCCGTCATCCGCGACCTGTCGGTCATCCATGGCGACATGTACGCCGAACTGCTCGAGGTGCTGCGCGCCGGTGCCACCGTACGCGAGGCGATCGCCGCGACGGTGGACATCACGCGCCGCATCGCGCCGCGCAGCGGCCCGCTGGCCGGGCTGAAGGCCTCGCTTATCCTGCACGGACGGGGATTGGGCGACGACCGGCCGCTGGTGCTGACCAAGCTCGGCGGCGATCCCTTCTACGGCGCGACCGAACGCGCCATGGAGGCGGTGTTCCCCGAGGACGGCGTCTATATCTGCAAGCCGGCGATCTCGACCGCCGACGGCGTGTTCCAGTTCGCCTGGGGCGACACCGTGCGTGTCACGGCGCGCGGCGCGCGGCGCATGGGCAGGATGCCCCACGGCGTACAGGTCTCGGAACCCGGGTCGTTCACCGACTGGCCCACCGACGTCACGGTGCTGGGCGGGGGGGCGTAGGCGGGCCCGCCATGCTCCGGAGGGAATGCGCTACGATGGGCGCGGCCAAAAAGACATCCCCCACCGGAGCGGGCATGGACAACGACACGCCGATCGACCCCTACCGCAAGATCAGCGCGCGCATCATTCCGCTGATGATGCTGCTGTACCTGATGGCCTTCCTGGACCGGGTGAACATCAGCTTCGCCGCGCTGACCATGAACCAGGACCTGGGTTTCACGCCGACCATCTTCGGCTGGGGCGCAGGCATCTTCTTCATCGGCTACTTCCTGTTCGAGATTCCCAGCAACGTCATCCTGGAGAAGGTTGGCGCGCGGCTGTGGATCGCGCGGATCATGGTGACCTGGGGCCTGATCTCGGCGGCCATGGCCTTCGTGTCCGGCACCGCGAGCTTCCTTACATTGCGCTTCCTGCTCGGCGTCGCCGAGGCGGGCTTCCTGCCCGGCATGCTGCTCTACCTGACCTACTGGTTCCCGGCCCGTCACCGGGCGAAGTTCATCGCCCTGTTCATGGCGGCGGTGCCGCTGGCCAGCGCGATCGGCTCGCCCATCTCGGGCCTGCTGGTCGGCATGGACGACGTGATGGGGCTCAAGGGCTGGCAATGGCTGTTCATCCTGGAAGGACTGCCCTCGTGCGTGCTCGGCATCGTGGTCCTGTTCGCGCTGCCGGACAGGCCGGCCACCGCCAGGTGGCTGTCGCCGCGCGAGCGCGAGATCGTCGAGGCAGACCTGGCGCGGGACCGGCTGGCCGGTTCGGGGCGCAGCCACCACGCCATGTGGCCGGCCCTGGTGGATCGCCGCGTGCTGGTCCTGTGCGGCGTGTACTTCGGCATCGTCATCGGGCTGTACGGCATCGGCCTGTGGCTGCCGCAGATCGCCAAGGCGATGGGTTACTCGAATGCCGCGGTCGGCTTCATCGTGGCCGCGCCCTATGCCGTCAGCGCGGTGGCCATGCTGGCCTGGGGCCGCCGCAGCGACAAGCGCGGAGAACGCGCCGGCCACGTCGCGGCCGCGGCCCTTCTCAGCGTGGCCGGCCTGCTCGCCAGTCTGTACTTCGGCACGCCGTGGATCGCGTTGTGCTGCCTGGGCCTGGCCTCGGTCGGCATCTATGCCTGCCTGGGGCCGTTCTGGGCAATGCCGCCGCTGTTCCTGCAAGGCACGGCGGCGGCGGGCGGCATCGCGCTGATCAACTCGGTGGGCAACCTGGGCGGCTTTGCCGGCCCCTACCTGATGGGCTGGATCAAGGAAAGCACCGGCAGCTTCTCGCTGGGCATGGCAGCCCTGGCCGGCTGCCTGGGCGCGGCCGCGATATTGGCGCTGTCGCTGGGCCGGGAGATGCGGGCGATGCGCGGCCGGATCATGCGTAGCCGCCCTTGCATGCTTCCAGGGCGGCCGGCCGGACCGGCCGTTCAAGCCGATGCCGAGACCAGCAGCATCATCGGCCGCTCGCGCTCCTCCGCCAGTTCGGGCATGGCCCGCACCTGTTCTTCCGTGGGGCCCCATTCGACCAGGCGCGTCACGGTGAATCCGGCCTCGACCAGGAGCCGGAACAGTGTGCCCAGGGTGCGGTGCTGCTTGACCACGCCCTCGGCCAGCCAGTTCGTGACGCGCGGGCCTTCGAGCTGGTAGTTGTCCACTGGCCAGGTCTTGCGGCCGTCGACACCTGGCAACCATCCCGGATGGCGCGAGGCCATGTAGATCGGATGCTCGATGGAGAAAACCAGGCGGCCTTCCGGCTTCAGCGCGGCGTGGATGGCCGCGAGCAGTTCCGGCAGGCGCTGGATGTAGTGAAAGGTCAGCGAGCTGTACGCGAGATCGAATGCCCGGGCTGGCAGCGCGGGCTGTTCGAGGTCTGCCCGCCGATAGTCTATGCCGCCTTCGGGAGTCAGCTCCCGCGCCCGAGCGAGCATCCGCTCGGAAACGTCGAGCGCCAGCACGCCAGCGGCACCATGCTCCCGCGCCCATCGGCTGAACCAGCCATATCCGCAGCCCAGGTCCACGATGGCCTGGTCCCGGACGTCGCCCACCATGTCCCGCAACGCCGGCCACTCGGGCGCGCCCGCCAGGCCGTGGACGGACCGGCCGAGGCGGCCGTAGCCTTCGAAGAAGGCGGGGTTGTCGTAGATGTTCTGGCTCATGGCGCCGATGCCACCCGATCCACCCGCACCAGGCAGTATGCGGCGGTGTCGTAGGGAACGGTCACGACGTCGCGGCCGCGCAGTTCGGGCTGGGCGTCGATCAAGGTCCGCAGCCGTTCATCCACCCCGGCCCGCTGTTCCGGCGGCAGCGCCGAGATGAAGCTGGTGGAGCGCACCCGGTTCAGGATGACGTCTTCCGGGGATCCGGTGTGGTCGTTGGCATAGTGCCGCTCGTCCATGGGGCCGAAGCCCGGATGGGGAAAGGCCTGGCGCCAGGCACCGGTGTAGTAGCGCGGCGCGTCGCCCTCGAACTCGTTGACGATGCGGTCGATCGCGGCCACCCAGGGCACGCGCGCGTCGCGCATGTTCCAGACCAGTCCCAGCCGGCCGCCGGGCTTGAGCACGCGATGGATCTCGTCCAGGGCCTCGGCCGTGGCGAACCAGTGGAAGGCCTGCGCGCACACGACCACATCGACACTGGCATCGGGTAGCGGGATGGCGTCGGCCGTGCCGACCAGCGGGCGGACCTCGGGATGGGACGCGGCCAGCTTGTCCAGCATCGCAGCCACCGGCTCCACGGCGATCACGCTGGCGCCCGTGGCAAGCAGGCGGGGCGTGAACTTGCCGGTGCCCGCGCCCAGGTCCAGCACGGTGGCGCCGGCATGCAGGCCCAGCGTATCGCGCAGCCATCCGGCGATTTCCGGCGGATAGTCGGGACGTCCGCGGACGTAGGTGTCCGCCCCTTTGGTATAGCCGTCGACGGCTGAGTGATGGATGGAGCTCGTGCTGTCCATGTGTTCTCTCCGGTGAAGCGCGGGGGCGATCTGTTTTACCATGCGCGTCTATCGGGGCCAGGAGGCCGCATGCAGGCAATCAACCGCCCGCCGCCTGGCCCTTGCGCCGTGCAAGCCATTCCTCGCGCGTGATCTCCCAGATTTCGCTGGGCAGCCTGCCCGATACGTAGCCGCGCTCCTCGGTGGCGACCATGCGCATGCTGCCGCGCGCCGAGATCCGGCTGGACGCGATGTTGGCCGCAGCCTTGGGCACGCGCAGCCTGGGTTTGCCCAGCACGTCGAACCAGTAGGCGGTGACCGCTTCGGCGGCTTCCGTCATCAGGCCCTGGCCTTGCCATTCCGGCACGATCCAGAAGCCCCGGTTGTTGTCCGGGTCGTCCATCAGGCTCACCACGCCGATCAGCCGGCCGGGCTCCTGCCTGGGCCGCAGGCTCCAGTGCCACTCCCGGCCTTGCGCCATGGCCGGCAGCGCCGCATCGCGCAGGAACACGAGCGCGCCGTCCTCGGGATACGGCCAGGGAACGCGGTCGGCCAGGAAGCGCACGATCTCCCTGCGCGCGAAGGCATGCTGGATGGCCGGGGCATCGGCCAGCGTCAGGGGAGGCAGCAGCAGGCGCGGCGTGGAAAGCGCGGGAATGGGCATGGCCTACTCCGCCGCGGGCTTCCAGCCGATGGATCGCGATACGCCCTGGGTTTCCTCGACCAGCGCCGCGGCGATCTCGGCGGCGCTGGGCACGATCGCCTGGCCGGGCGGTTCGCGGAAGATCAGCGTGATGACGGTGGACAGCGCGCCCTGGTAGTCGAGGATGGGCGCGGCCAGGGCCGACAGGTTGTTGACGTAGTGGCCGTGGTTCTCGGCATAGCCGCGTGCGCGCACGGCCTGCCTCGTCTGGTCCAGGTCGGCGGCGGCCATGCGTTCGCCCCGCGCCTTGGCGCGCGCGACTTCCTTCTGGATGAAGGGTTTGGTGATGGCCGGCGGGAGGTGGGCCATGAAGACGATGCCCGAGGCCGAGGTCAGGACCGGGAACACCGATCCCAGGCCGAGGTCGGTGCCGATCAGGAAAGTGCTGCGTTTGAGCCGCACGCAGGTCGGCCCCGATTCGCCCCACACGCACAGCAGGCCCGTCAGGTCGAAGCGCGTACAGATGCGGTCCAGCGCCTGCGAGGCCAGCGTGAAGACGTCGGTCTTGGTCATGGCCGACACGCCCCAGCGCAGCGCCTGCGGCCCCAGGCCGTAGTGGCCGGTGGCCGGGTCCTGCACCACCAGTCCCGACTTGGCGAAGCTGGTCAGGTAGCGGTGCGCCTGGCTGGCCGAGATGCCGGCGTCCCTGCCGATGTCGCGCAGCGGCAGCGAGCCGGTGGCGGCCGCCAGTGCGTCGATGACCCGCACGCCCACTTCGACGGACTGGATGCCTTTCTTCTCGCGCACGGCGGGCGTTGCGGCACGCTTGGGCTGTTTCGATGCGGGCATGCGGGGCAACCTGTCAGATGGTGGACGGGATCACGGCGGTCCTCCCAGCGCCCGCTCGACCGCGGCCTCGGCATGCAGCCGGGTGGTGTCGTAGCAGGCGAGAGGCGGCGCGGCGCCGTCCAGCAGCAGCGGCAGTTCGGTGCATCCGACGACGACCGCCTGCAGGCCGGCGAGCCGCATTCCGTCAATGATCGCCAGCACCCGTCGGCGCGAGCCGGGATCGATGCGGCCGCGCGTCAGCTCGTCGACGATGATGGCGTCCAGCGCCGCGCAGTCCTCGGAAGCCGGCGGAACCAGTTCGATGCCGTGGTGGTCGCGGTACCAGTCCCTGTAGAAGGGCGACATGGTGACGTGGCGGGTGCCGATCAGGCCGGCGCGATCCAGGCCGGCGGCTCGCAGCGCGGTGGCCGTGGGAGTGCCGATGTGCAGCAGGGGCAGGCCGACGCCGCGTTCGACCTCGTCGGCGAAGCGGTGGGCGGTGTTGGCGGTCAGCAGGAAGAAGCCGGCGCCGGCACGCGCCAGCCGCTGGCCCGCATGGACGAGCGATGCGCCCACATCGCCCCAGCGGCCGTCGGCGCCGGCCTGCAGCAGCGGCTCGAAGTCCAGCGTGACGAGGATGCTCTCGGCGTTGTGGTGGCCGCCGGCGCGGCGCTGCATGGCCTCGTTGATCAGCCGGTAGTACAGGGCCGACGATTCCCAGCTCATGCCGCCTATGAGGCCGATCAGCTGTGTTTGTGGCATGGGTCGAATTCCTCCGGCATGGCTGGGCGCCCGAAATTCGAGGAATTGTACTATGAACAATATATTGGCTATTGTGCAATAGCGGCCGGGGTTCCGGCCGATGCCCGTGCGCCCGCGCCAGCCGGGCGCCGCACGCAGGGCGTCGGGCCCGTATCCGCCCGATTTCCATGCGCGCCTGGAGGCGAGCCGGCACCGGTCAGCCCGTTGCCGCGCCCGGTGCCGCCGCCAGTTCCCTGAGCCTGGCCTTCGATATCTTGCCCACGCCGATGCGGGGGAAATCCTCGACGAACACGACCTCGCGCGGCACCTTGTACTTGGCCAGTTCCCGCCGGCATGCCTCGACGATGGCGTCGGCCAGCCCCGTGACGCCGCCGTCCGCCGGCAGTCGCACGAAGGCGACGGGAACTTCGCCGTAGGCGGCATCGGGCCGGCCGACCACGGCCACTTCGCTTACCCGGGGTACCGTCCGGATGACCCGCTCTATCTCTGCCGCGGAGACCCCTTCGCCGCCGACCTTGAGCAGGTCCTTGGCGCGGTCGCCGAACTGGATCGAGCCGTCTTCATGCAACAGCACGCTGTCGCCCGTCCTGAAGTAGCCATCATCGTCGAAGGCGTCCCGCGTCGCTTGGGCATTGCCGAAGTACTCGGCAAACAGGGTGATCCCCCGTATGCCACGGACCAGAAGATTGCCGCGTTCGCCGGGCAGGCAGTCGCGGCCCCGGTCGTCGACGATGCGTACGCCGTAGCCGGCGGATGGGCGGCCGATGGCGCCGGGCCGGGGAGGCGACCACGGATCGGTGACGATGCCTTGCGCGACCATTTCGGTCATGCCCCACGCTCCCATCATCCTGATGCCGAAATGGGCCTCGTGCTCGGGCAGCCAAAGCGCATTGCACCATTGCCGGAAGGCGTGGCCGCGGGGAACGGGCATGCCCGCCAGCACGTTGGCACTGAAGATGACGTGAGATCCCACGGTGCTGCGATGCTCGAGCGCGACCGGCCAATAGCGGCTGGCCGAGAAGCGGGGCTGCAGGACGATGCTGGCGCCGGCCCAGAGCGCGGGAAAGACCGACCAGGACAGGCCGACCACGTGGAACAGCGGCAGGAACACCTGGAACACGTCGTCGCCGCGCAGGCCGTGCTGCATGGCGCCGAGTCTGCCGGCCCACAAGGCGTTGGCATGCGTCCATGCCACGCCCTTGGGACGCGAGGTCGTGCCACTCGTGAACAGCACGGACAGCGGCGCCGCCGCGTCGGGCGGGCGTTGCGGCGCGGGCGCGGCCAGCAGCGCGGCGTGGCGTTCGTCGGGCCGTGGCGCGGTGGCGGCGTCGGCGGGCTGCCCGGCATCGTCGTCGGTGATCGCCAGCCATTTCAGGCCGGGGCAATGGCCGCGGATCTTCGCCGCGAATTTCGGATGCGTGACGGCCCCGCAGGCCTCCGTCAGTTCGGCGAAATAGGCCAGTTCCGGTCCGGCGGCCATGGCATTGGTGGGAACACAGACGGCGCCCAGATGCGCGCAGGCGAAATACGTCAGCAGGAATTCCGGACAGTTCTCCAGGTGCATCAGGACGCGGTCGCCGACGCGCACGCCGCGCCTTTCCAGGCCGCCCGCCAGCGAGGCGACCTGTCCGGCGAACTCGGCGTAGGTCCAGGTGCGCGATACGCCGGGCTCCGGCGCCCAGGTCAGGAACGGGTGTCCGGGCCGCTCGGCCGCCTTCCTGCGGAGCAATGTGGCCAGATCGTGGCCGGTGAATTGAAGCAGCGCGTCCTGGTGTGTCATGGCGCGGGATCCCACGAACCGTGCTCGAGCCAATGTTCGAGCATCCATAGGCGGTCCACCCCCCAGAGGGGTTGGCCGTCGACGATGAAGAAAGGCACGCCGAACACCCCCTGGGCGACCGCGTGATCCACCTCTTCCTTGAGCGCGGCCTTGATGCCGGGCGATTCCATGCCTTGGCCCAGCGCCGCGGTGTCCACGCCCAGCAATGCCGCTTCCTCCAGGACCGCTTCCGCGGTGGAGATGTCTTCCCCCTTGGCCCACAGCCTGGCGCAGATGGCGCGCGCAAAGCGCGCGGCCTGCGCGGAATCGTGCCGCTTCAACCAGAGGAAGGCGCGCAGCGCGCGGATGGGGGACACGTCCGGGTGGCGCAGCTCGCATATCGGCACGCCCAGCAGACGCGCCATGCGGTGCTTGTCCTGCCGGGAGTAATCGGCCTTGAGCGGCGTCGCCGGAACCGGCTTCAATCCCATCACCTGCAGTACCGTGACGCTCAGGAGCACCGGCCGCCAGTCCACCTGCCTGCCATGGCGCGCCGCCAGTGTCTCGATTTGGGTCGAAGCCAGGTAGCCATAGGGAGAGATCGGATCGAAGTAGAAGGCGATGGGGGAAGGCTGGTCCATGCCTACAACTTCTCGATGCCGGCCGCCTTCACGATGCCGCTCCATCGCGTCAGCTCGCTGGCGATGAGACGCGAGAACTCGGCGGCCGTGCTGGTTTCCGGATCCAGCCCCATGGCGGCATACCGTTGTTGGACTTCCGGTAGCGCGATCACGCGATGTACCTCGCGCTGGAGACGGTCGACGATGGCCGGCGGTGTGCCGGCGGGGGCCAGCAATCCTTGCCACAGCTGCACGTCCAGGCCCTTGAGTCCCAGGCTGGTGAAGGTCGGCACGCCCGGAAACGAGGGGTGTTCGGCACGCGAGGTGATCGCTATGGCCTTGAGCTTGCCCGTCTTCAAGCCGGCGCCGATGGAAATCGAGTCGGAAATGGTCGCCAGCACGTCGTTGGCGATGGCGGCATTGACCGCGTCGGTACTGCCTTTGTAAAGGATTTCCTGGAACCGGGAACCCGCCTGCAGGTTGAGCTGTTCGCCGATCAGGCGAAACGGCGCGGCCGCGGACGAATAATTGGCTTTTTCGGGATGCGCCTTTGCATAGGCCAGCAGCTCGGGCAGGCTCTGGGCGGGCCCGCTCTTGTTGACGGCCACCAGCACCGGCAGCGACGCGACCAGCGAAATCGGAGCGAAATCCCTGGCGGCGTCGTACTTCACTTCCTTGTACAGCGCGGGGTTGATCGCGAGCGCGCCACTGGCGCCCAGCAGGATGGTGTAGCCGTCGGGCGCCGCGCGGGCCACGTACTCCGTCGCGATCATCGAGGCCGCGCCTGGGCGGTTCTCGACCACCACTTGCACCCCCAGCCCTTCGGACATTTTCTGCGCGAGCACGCGCGCCAGGATGTCGCTGCCGCCGCCGGCGGTATAGCCCACTACCAGGCGTACCGGCCGCGTGGGGTAGTCGTTCGCGAAGGCGGGGGCGTGTACGAACGCGGCGAGCACGACGGCCCCCGCCGACAGGCGTTTGCAAGGCATGGTGTCTCCTGAGTCATTGGCCGCTTCTGCTCGGCTGGCCGATCGCTGGCAGGGACAATATAAGGCTTCCTTACAATATGCGTAACGAGGGGGAACCCTAGTCCGGCGCGCTACATCTCCAAGGCCCGGCCCTGCAGCTTGTCGACCACGCGGAACAGCGTCGCGCGTTCCTGCGCCGACAGGCCCGACAGCAGGTCTTCCTGGAATTCCAGGGCCACGGGAACGATGGCCCAGTAGACCTCCTGGCCGGCATCGGTCAGGTCCAGGAAGGCTTCGCGCCTGTCGTTCTCGTTGGGCCGCCGCCGGATCAGTCCCGCCGCCTCGAGATCGGTGATCGCGCGCGAGACCATGACCTTGGTCATGCGGGTCTTGGCGCAGATATCGCGTGCGGTCATCGCGGCGTGTTCCCCTTCCGCGCCGCGCCGCTCACCCAGGAAGGAAATCACGCGCCAGCGCGGGCCGTCGATGCCGAAGCGTTCGGAATACGCCGCATAACTGCGCGCGAAGCGGTCGGCGACCAGGCTCGACAGCATGTTCAGCCGGTAGGGCAGGAAGGCGTCGAGCTGCAGGGAAGGGTGTTCGCCTGCCGGGCGGGAGGAAGCGGGCGTCGATCGCTTGATGGCCATGGGGACGAAGCAGGGTCTGGTGCCAAAGGGCGAATTCTAGTCCTCTTGCCGCGGCGGACGCAGGCCTGGGTGGCGCAGGCACCCGGGTTTTGCCTAGGTCGTGTTAACACTAATGGTGTTAATCATGAAAATTAAGAGATACTTCGGTGATGGAAATCAGCGAAGCCCAATTCAAGCAGATAGAGCATTGCCTTCCTCGCCAGCGGGGCAATGTGAGCATGAGCAATCTGAACGTGCTGAACGCGATCCTGTACGTGGCCGAGCACGGCTGCAAATGGAGAGGGTTGCCGGAGCGTTTTGGCAACTGGCACACGATCTATACGAGAATGAACCGGTGGTCCAAGAGCGGCGTTCTGGATCGGGTGTTCGAGCAACTGCAGCAGTCGCAGATTGTCCGGATACGCATCGAGGCGGTGTCGCTGGACAGCACGATAGTCAAAGTGCATCCGGACGGTACGGGGGCCCTCAAAAAAAAGGCCGCCAAAGCATTGGCAAGTCTCGAGGAGGCTGGACCACCAAGATTCATCTGGTTGCCGCGGATGCTCGAACGGCAGTGATCTTCGCGCTGTCGCCGGGCCAAGCCGGCGATGGCCCGCAGGGGCGGGCACTGTTGCGCCGCCTGGGCAGACCGAATCGGCCACTGCACTTGCTGATGGACAAAGCCTACGAAGGCAACGAGACTCGGCAACTGGCCTTGGATTTGGGATACATCCCAGTCGTGCCGCCATTGAAGACGCGTGTTCAGCCATGGCAGTACGACCGGGAGATGTATAAGCGGCGCAACGAGGTCGAGCGCCTGTTTCGGCGACTCAAAGGCTTCCGCAGAATCTTCTCCCGCTTCGACAAACTCGACGTCATGTTTACCGGGTTCATCAATTTCGCCCTGATTGCAGATGGGCTGCGTTGTGTTAACAGGCCCTAGTCGCCGAACCTTCGGAAATCGCTTGACTTGGTTTCATAGGAAACCAATACTGTTCGGAAATTAGTTTCGTAGGAAACTAATTGCGGCGCATGGACCGCATATCGATTCTTGATGGAGTGTCCGGCATGGCATCGACCGAAGGCATATCGGGCAGTGGCGCGCGATATGACTCCCTTTACTTCGACTATGTGCACCATCCTTTCGAGCTTCCCCCGGAAATGCGCGGGGACGCGCCGGTGCACCAGGTGGTCGTCGCCGGCGCCGGGCCCGTCGGCCTGACCGTGGCGCTGGAGCTTGCCCGGCGCGGCATCGAGGTGGTGGTGCTGGAGGAAGACGACACCGTCAACCGGGGCAGCCGGGCGGTGGGCACCGCGCGGCGCAGCCTGGAGATCTTCGAGCGCATCGGCGCGGGCACGCGTTTCGTCGAGACCGGCGTGTCGTGGAAGGGCGGCCGCAGCTACTACCGGGACAAGCTGGTGCTGGATTTCCAGGTGCAGCAGGATCCGCGGCTCAAGCATCCACCCATGGTGTCGCTGGCGCAGTGCCACGTCGAGCAGTACCTGTACGAGGCGCTGCGCGCCTACCCCAACGTTTCCCTGCGCTGGTCGTCGCGGCTGGAGCATGTCGAACAGGACGGCGAACGGGTGACCGCCCGGGTCCATACGCCGTCCGGGTCCTACGCGTTGCATGCGCAGTGGCTGGTGGCGTGCGACGGCGGCCGTAGCGCGGTGCGCCGCTCGCTGGGCAAGGAGCTGCGGGGCAGCGTGTACGAAGGCCGCTACCTGATCGTCGACATCCAGATGCGCAGCAAGGAACCGCCCGGCCGGCGCGTCTGGTTCGACCCGCCGGCGTTTCCGGGGGCGACCATCATCATGCACAAGCAGCCCTTCGACATCTGGCGCATCGACTACCAGCTGTTGCCCGAAGAGGACCTGGAACGGGAGATCCAGCCCAAGCGGGTGCGCGAGCGGGTGACCGAATTCCTGGCGTCGATAGGCGAGACGGCGGATTGGCAGATCGACTGGATCAGCCCGTACCGCGCACACAGCCTGACGCTGGACGACTACCGCGATGGCCGCGTGCTGTTCGCCGGCGACGCCGCGCACCTGGTCCCCATCTTCGGCGCGCGGGGCATGAACGGCGGCGTGGACGACGCTCACAACCTGGGCTGGAAGCTGGCCTGGGTGGCGGCGGGACAGGCTCCGCCGGCCCTGCTGGATACCTATTCGATCGAACGCGTGGATGCGGCCAGGCAGAACATGGCACTGGCGGAGAAGAGCACGCGTTTCATGACGCCGCCCACGCGCGGGCACGCCGTCATGCAGGAAGCGGTGCTGTCGCTGGCGGTAAGCGAGCCCTTCGTGCGCGAGCTGATCAATCCTCGCCAGGTGACGGAACTGCGCATGACCGGTTCGTCGCTGCGTCTTGCCGACGATGGTTCGTTCGGCCACGGCCCCGCGCCCGGCGCCGTCTGCCCGAACCTGCCATGCGGCGCATCGGCCGGCGGGACGGTGTTCCTGCACGACAGGCTGGGTCGCGATTTCACGCTGCTGGCGTTCGGCGACGCTGGACTGGGCGACAAGTCGCGGCGCCTGGACGCGCTGCGCGCGTCGATGGGCGTGCCGTTCGGCATCGATGCCGTCGCGCTCGACGATGCCGGGATCGCCGGGGCGTTCGACGCCAGGCCGGGTACGGCCTACCTTGTGCGGCCCGACGGCCACGTGATGGCGCGGTGGCGTGCCTGGGAACCCGAAACGGTGTTGCCGTGCCTGGTGCGCGCGGTGCGCGGTAAAGAGGAGTTGGACCATGCTGGTTGAACAGACATTGCCCGCGGGGCTGCTGGAACGCAATTGGGAGGCGCTGGCCGTCGCGATGAACGCGGCCGGGCCGGACAAGGAGGCGGTCTTCCTGGCCAAGGTCGCCTTGATGTTGTCGTCCATGCTGGCCGATCCGGGCCGGCTGGCGCAGGTCATCGAGGTCGCACTGCGCGACCTGCGGCATGGGGAGCAGGCATGAGCACGGGCGACAAACGCATCGCCATCGCCGGCGCCGGCATAGGCGGCCTGGCCGCGGGGCTGGCCCTGCTCAAGCAGGGCTTCGACGTCGACATCTACGAACAGGCGGCCGAGCTGGGCGAGGTGGGTGCCGGCGTGCAGATCAGCCCCAACGGTACGCGGCTGCTCCAGGCATGGGGGCTGGGCGACGCCATGTTCGAACTGGGCACCCAGACCAGGGGCAAGGAGATCCGCGTCTGGAACACGGCGGACGCCAATCGCTACCTGGAGCTGGGCGCCGCGTCGGTATCGAAGTACGGCGCGCCCTACCTGACGTTCCATCGCGCGGACCTGCATGCGCTGCTGCTGGAAGCCGTGCGGCGGGAGAAACGCGACGCCATTCACCTGAACGCCGCCTTCGCGTCCCTGGGCACGGCTGACGGGGGCGCCGAGATGCGCCTGGCCTCGGGCCGGACCGTCCGGGCCGATGCGCTGATCGGCGCCGACGGCGTCCATTCCAAGGTGCGCCAGGCCTTGTTCGGTGCGGACCGGCCCCGGTTCACCGGCTGCATGGCCTGGCGTGGCCTGATCGACGCGAGCCGCCTGCCGGCATCGATCAACCGCACGGGCGGCGTGTCCTGGCTGGGGCCGACCGCGCACGTGCTGACCTATCCCATCCGCAAGGGACGGATGCTGAACTTCATCGGCATGGTGGACCGGGCGGACTGGACGGTCGAGTCATGGAACGCGCGCGGCACGATAGCGGAATGCCTGGCGGATTTCGAAGGCTGGCACGAGGACGTAATCGCCATGATCGAGCGCATCGAGGTGCCCTACAAATGGGCACTGATCGTGCGCGATACCCTGCCCGTCTGGGTGCGGGGGCACGTCGCCCTGCTGGGCGATGCCTGCCACAGCACGCTGCCCTTCATGGCCCAGGGCGCCAACATGGCGCTGGAAGACGCCATGGTGCTGGGCCGCTGCCTGCGCCGCACACCCGATGACATTCCGGCCGCGCTGGCCTCGTATGAACGGATGCGGGTCGAGCGGACCACGCGGATCGTGAACGAGTCGGCGGCCCAGATCACGCGCGTCCATGCGCCCGTGTTGGCCGAGGCCGGCGCCGCGCGGGAACACATCCGGCGCGAGTGGGAGCCGCACCGTGTCGAGGACCGCTACGACTGGGTCTATGGCTATGACGCCATCGAACAGCCTTTCGCCTAGGAGCGCCGCCATGTCTTCTTCCGCCGCCGACGATCTCGCCATACGGAGCCTGCGGCAGCGATGGGCCTTCCATCGCGACCAGGGCGATTTCGCCGGCATGGCCGGCTGCTTCCACCCCGAGGCGACCGCCAGCATCTCGTGGTTCAACGGCAAGGTCGCGGACCTGGTGCCGCTGCTGGCGGCCAGCGACGCGGCGCGCAAGCCCGGCGAACACGGCAAGCACTGGGTCGGGAACTGCCGCGTGGACCAGCGTGGCGACCGGGCCCTGCTGGAGTCCGACATGGCCATCCTGATCCGCGAGCACATCGACGGACAACTGTTCGACTACACCGGCTACTGCCGTTTCCTCGACCAGGTGGAACGCCGCGCCGGCAGGTGGGGCATCCTGCACTGGACGGCGATCTTCGACAAGGACCGCCTCGATCCCGCGCAGGGCGAGGCGCCCCCATGGCTGCGCGAGGTGGATCTGGCGGCCCCGGATGCCGGGCTGGCCTTCATGCGCCTGCGGCAACGCAAGAAGGGCCGCGACGTGTCCGCCTCGACGGTGGTGGGCGGCGGCCAGGCCGAGCAGCAATTGCGGCGCGCGGCCTGGGCATGGCTGGAGCGGCGCGATGGCCAGTGAACATTCCCCCTTGAACGATGAGTCCCGCGTGATGAATCCCTCCACTCTCTGGTACACCCGCTGCCCGGTGCCGACGGCGTTCGGCGTCGCCGTCGAGCGGGGCTTTCTCGATGCCGAACTGGCGCGCGACGGCATCGTGGCGCGTTCGCTCGCATCCAGCACCGACAACCAGGTCAGACAGTCGCATTTCCACCATTCCCAGCCCAACTCGTTCCGCCACGGCGGCAACGGCCCTCCGCTGGTGACCCGCTCGCGCGGCGGCCGGGTCAAGCTGATCGGCCTGTCGTGGAACGACAGCATCAAGCCCATGCTGGTCATGCCGGACAGCGGCATCGCCTCGGTGCGCGAACTGGCCGGCAGGAAGGTCTCGCTGCCGATACGCGCCGGCGATTCCATCGATTTCTGGAAGGCCTCGTCGCTGCGGGGCACCGAACTCGCGCTGGCGCGCGAGGGCATGACCATGGATGACGTGGCGATGACGCCGGTCTCGACCAACCGGACGTTCATGGACGGAGCGACGGCCTCCACCGCCCGGACGGCCACGCTGTGGGGCGCGCAATGCATGCTGGGCCACCAGCGCGAGGAAGCCTTCGCGCTGGTCCGGGGCGAGGTGGACGCGCTCTACAGCCAGGGCGCGATTGCCGCCGTGGTCATGGGGTTCACCGGCGCGGTGGCCATCGCCGACGCGGCCTCCAGTCCCGACCTGGCCGGTCGCGTGAACAACGATGCACCGCTGGCCCTGACCGTGAGCGAGGACCTGCTGGCCGAGCAGCCGGAACTGGTGGCGCGCTGCCTGGCCGCGGTCCTGCGCGCGGCCGCCTGGGCGGCGGCCAACGAGCGCGAGGCCAAGCGTGTCATCGCTGCCGACACCGGCCTGCCCGAGGAACTCGTGGACGCGGCCTTTCCGCAGGAGGTCCACCGCCAGCTCGAGGTCGACCTGCGTCCGGAGTGGGTGGAGGCGCTGCGGGTGCAACACGACCACTTGCTGCGGCATGGCTTCCTGGCCGCGCCCATCGACTTCGACCGTTTCGTCGACCATGGCCCGCTGCGGCGCGCCCGGGAAATCCTGGCCGGCGAAGCGGCCGTGTCCCAGTGAACAAAGACAAGGAGACCGCCATGCCCGAGGAATTCACCCGCTTCCTGACCCTGTTCGACCGGCTGGTCCGCTACTCCGACGACTGGGTGGCGCGCATGGACGCCGGCAAGATGGACTGGGCCCCGATCGAGAACGCCAGCACGCGCTTCGGCACGCGGGTGTCGCGCATCACCGTGCGCAGCCTGCTGATCCATACGGTGCTGGCCGAGCGCAACTGGGTGCGCGCCATCCCGGCCTGCGAGCCCGGTGGTGTCATTCCCCTGCCGAGCGATCCCGCCGCCGCGGCCCGTTTCGAACAGGGGGACCTGCGCGCGACGGCGCTTGCCCTGCACGACGAGAACCTCGAGGCGCTGGGCCGCTATACGCCAGCCGAGCTCGGCAAGAAGGTGCACTTCGTCGGCCGGGAATGGTCCGGCATGGGGCTGTTGTGGGGCATGTACGCCCACCGCGCCTTCCACGTCGGCAACATCGACATCTATCTGCGGCAGAGCGACGTGGTCGGGCCCGAGTTCTTCGAGTTCAACCCGGCCATCATGGCCTGATGCCGGTCTCTTTCCCTCTCTTGCGATCCTGACCCATGACCACTTCCCCCCTACGCATCGCGGGCCTGTGCGGCAGCCTGCGCAAAGCCTCCTACAACCGGCTGGCCCTGGAGGCCGCCGGCAGTCTCATGCCGGCCGGCATGGAGCTGTCGGTGCTCGACATCCGGGGCTTTCCCATGTTCGACGCCGACGTCCTGGCCGAAGGAATGCCCACTGCCGTCCGGAAAGTGCGGGAGGCCGTGCGCGGCGCGGATGCCGTGCTGATCGCCAGCCCGGAATACAACTTCTCGGTGTCCGGCGTCCTGAAGAATGCGATCGACTGGATTTCCCGCGGCGACGACCAGCCCTTCGCCGGCAAGCCGGTCGCCATCCTCAGCGCCACCCAGGGGCCGCTGGGCGGTGCGCGGTCACAGTACGACCTGCGCAAGATCATGGTCTTCCTGGACGCCCTGGTGCTGAACAAGCCCGAGGTCTTCATCGGCATGGCGCCGGGCAAGTTCGATGCGGCCGGCGCGCTGGCCGACGCCCCGACCCGGGAGATCCTGGGCCGGCAGATGGCCGCCCTGCAGGCGTTCGTGCAGTTCGTGCGGCGCGGGCGGACCCAGCCCTGACGGGCGGACGGCCGTCCTGCGTCCATATCGTTCCAACCGGAGAATGGCGATGTTCGGATTGATGAAGCGGTTGCTGCGGATCGGGGGCATGGCGATGGTGGGCCTGGCTACCGCGGGTGTCCATGCGCAGGGCTTTCCCGCCAAGCCCTTGCGGTGGATCGTCGGCTATCCGGCCGGCGGGGGCAGCGACAACGCGGTGCGGATACTGGCGGCCAGGCTGGCCGAGAAGCTGGGGCAGCCCGTCATCGTCGAGAATCATCCGGGCGCGGCCACCATCGTCGCGGCGGAAACGGCGGCCAAGTCCGCGCCGGACGGCTACACGCTGTTCTCGGTCGACAACGGCACGGTCGTCTTCAACCCCCTGCTCTACAAGAAACTGCCCTATGACCCATCGCGCGACTTCGCGCCGGTGGCCCTGTACGGCAAGTTTCCGTTGTTGCTGGTGGTGAATCCGCAGGTGGTGCCGGCCGACTCGGTCGCATCGCTGGTGCGCCTGGCCAAGGCGGCGGGCGGATCCATGGGGTATGCCTCGCCCGGCCTGGGCAGTCCGCAGCACCTGGCCGGCGAGCTATTCAAGGAGATGACCGGCGCGCCGCTGCTGCACGTCCCCTACAAGGGCACCGCGCCGCTGACCCAGGATCTGCTGGGCGGCCATATCGGCGTCTCTTTCATAGGCGTGCCCACCGGCATGCGGCAGGTCCAGGCGGGCAAGCTGCGCGCGCTGGGCGTGGCCGAGGCGTCCCGTCTGCCCTCGCTGCCCGAGATCCCGACCCTGGCCGAGGCCGGGGCGGGCGACATCGTGGCCTATGCCTGGCAGGGCGTGGTCGTGCCGGCGGGGACGCCTGCCGCTACCGTCGACCGGTTGTCGGCGGCCTTGCAGGCGATCGTCAAGAGCCCAGACGTCCAGGCACGCCTGCGCGAGATAGGCGTCGAGCCGATGGAGGGTGGCAAGGCCGACATGGCGGCCCTGACGGCCGGCGACCTGAAGCGCTGGGGGGACGTGATCCGCAAGCGGGGAATCACGCTGGAGCAATAGTGAGGGGATGTGCAAACCTGTATACAGATTTTCCACAGAAAAAGGCGATGATCAGAGATAAGGGGCAAAAATCCTAGGGTTTTCCCGCTATTTCCCTTGTTTTGATTCGGGAGCAAAATCAACCTGTATACAGATTTGATGATGCTCCGTTCCTCGCATGCGCCTAGCCGCTGCCACGGGCCGGGCTCCTGGAGGAAGACCATGTTTCTGAAGAACACCTGGTACGTCGCCTGTACCCCCGATGAAATCGCCGAAAAACCGCTGGGCCGCCAGATCTGCGGCGAACGCATGGTCTTCTACCGGGGCCAGGACGGCAAGGTGTCCGCGCTGGAAGACTTCTGCCCCCATCGCGGCGCGCCGCTGTCGCTGGGTTTCATCGACAAGGGCGAACTGGTCTGCGGCTACCACGGCCTGCGCATGAACCCGGACGGCACCTGCGCCGGCATGGTCGGGCAGCGCGTGCGCGCCTTCCCCAGCATCCGCAGCTACCCCGCCGTGGAACGCTACGGCTTCATCTGGGTGTGGCCGGGCGACGCCGAGCTGGCCGATCCCGCCAAGATCCACCACCTGGAATGGGCCGAGAGCCCCGACTGGGCCTACGGTGGCGGCCTGTACCACATCCATTGCGACTATCGCCTCATGATCGACAACCTCATGGACCTCACCCATGAGACCTACGTCCACGCCAGCAGCATCGGCCAGGCCGAGATCGAGGAATCGGCCCCGTCCACCAAGACCATCGGCGACGAGGTCGTGACCAGCCGCCACATGGAAAACATCAAGCCGCCCCCGTTCTGGGCCGCGGCGCTGCGCGGCAACGGGTTGGCCGACGACGTCCTGTGCGACCGCTGGCAGATCTGCCGCTTCACGCCGCCCAGCCACGTGCTGATCGAAGTGGGCGTGGCGCATGCCGGCAAGGGCGGCTACAACGCGCCGGCCGAGTTCAAGGCCTCGAGCATCGTGGTCGATTTCATCACCCCCGAGACCGAGACCTCGATCTGGTACTTCTGGGGCATGGCGCGCAACTTCAAGCCCAACGACGAACAGCTCACGGCCACTATCCGGGAAGGCCAGGGCAAGATCTTCGGCGAGGACCTGGACATGCTGGAAGCGCAGCAGCGCAACCTGACCGAGAACCCGGGCCGCAAGATCCTGAAGCTCAATATCGATGCCGGCGGCGTGCAGTCGCGCGTCGTGCTGGATCGCCTGCTGGCCGCGGAAGCCGCCGAACGGGCCAGCCGCATCGCGGCGTCCGCCGAAGCGGCAACGGCGCAGGCGGCCGCGGCGGGTTGAAGGGTAGTGTATTGAATCACGACCCGGCATAGACATGCCGGGTTTTTTTGCGCCTATCTATGGCGGCTGGCGCCTCGCCAGGATCTCCCCTGCGCGAGGTATAGTTCGAGCCACTACTCTACTCTAATAAGAGAGACCGATTACTCGACGCAGGGAGGGGGAATGAAAGATAGCGGGAGATGGGTGGCAACTGGCGCCATCGCGATGCTGTTGTCAGGATGTGCGACGACTTCTGTTTTGATACCGGAGGGGTATGGCGGTCCGATTGCCACAATCAAGGACAACGCCGTTTCGGAAACAAAGAATCGAGGCCAGTTTTTTTATGTGGCCGAAATCGACGGAAAGCGGGTGGATAATGCGCTTCAAACCACTCGGGTGGCGAACAGTGGCGCTGGCTTTGCGCTGAGCCCCGTTCCCTTTGCCAGAGAGGTCCCGGTTCGCCCGATGACTCTCAAGCTGCAGGCACGGGTCGCCTACGGCGCACCCCTTCAAGCCATGGCCAATGCGACTACGCTGTACACGGCGGAATCCGTTCTTACCTTCACTCCGGAGCCGAACAAGAATTATCTGGTGACAGGAGCGCTCAATGAGAGTCAGCAGCTTGTCTGGCTTCAGGATGAGCAGGGAAACAAGCTGGCAGCAGATGCTCCGGCATCCAAGTGACGGAGCCGCCCGTGAATACTGTGAATAGAGTTTTCCCGCTGCCGTTTCCTGGTTTCAAGTCGATCGCCTGCACGGCGTTCGCGATCATGGCGGCAGGTTGTACCTCTCATCCATTGGTACAGGATTACGCCCCGCCGGTCTCGAGTTGCTGCGCCCGGGCTCAGGAGATCGCCTATTCGGAGTTGCCATTCGGTGGGAAGGTGGATATCGCTTTTGCTCCGTCATCGCCTACGTATGTGATCGAAGGTAAGCCGCGTCATGTTGGCGGCGTTCGTATTCCGTCAGCAGTCGACCCCTCTTCCTTGATTGTCACTACATATGGTTCTACGACTTATTTGCCGATGGCGACGGCCGTGGTGCCCGATTTCATTTTCCTAGATGAAGCCTTCCAGATCGTCGGTCGCGCTGTCGCGGATTATTCAGATTATCGGGGGCCGCTTGCCTCGGGCTCTTTCGGGCTCCAGACCCGGGTGCTGGTACCGGCAAAGACCCGCTATGTCATTGTTACGCCCGGACAGCCTACCCAAACCAAGCCCATAGGCTATGGAGGTGTGGGCCAGCGTTACTCCATGCCGCCCGCCGCGCTTGGCGAGATCTCATTGCAGTTGTACGGTCATTCGTGAAGCGAACGACGGGGTGCTTCTCCAGAAGCGCCCCGTTCCCCGTTATTGCTCCCTCCCCTGCAACGCCAGCGGATACTCGCCCCGGATCCGCCTGACCGCATCCTGCACGCCATTCCAGGCCGGCTGGCCGGTGAAGGACTCGCGCATGAACTGCACCACCGCCGCGACCTGCGCATCGTTCAGCGCATACGCATAGCCCGGCATGTGGCCGCCCCGCGGGTTGCCCGCATCGTGCTGGGTGCCGTTCAGGACGTAGCGGATCACGTTGTCGGGCTGGTCCAGGTTCAGCGAGGTGGCCAGCCACAGCGGCGGCTGGGCGCCGAACAGGTCGGGTCCGCCGGGACCGGGATGGTGGCAGGCCGCGCACGCGTTGGCGTAGATGCGGGCGCCCAGCGTGTCGGTGGTGGCCACGGCGGCCTGCGCCGCCGCCTCGCGCTGCGGCGGCGTGGGGCCGGTCTTGCCCTGGCCGGCCCCGGCCATCTGGCTGGCGATGTAGGTGGCCAGCGCACGGGTGTCGGACTCGGCGATCTGCGAGGTGCCGACGCGTACCACCGGGGTCATGGATGCGCCGGCCGCGCCATGCTGGTCCGAGTAGCCGGCGCGCAGGTAGTCGAACAGGGCCTGTTCGGTCCACGGTATCGGCGCCTTGGAGGACCCATTGAGCGCCGGGGCGATCCAGCCTTCGGCTTGGCCGCCGCCCAGGTGGTCCTTTCCGCTTTTTTCGGCGCCCAGCGCGTTGCGGGGCGTATGGCAGGCGCTGCAGTGGCCCAGCGCGACCGCCAGGTACTGGCCGCGGTTCCAGGCTTCCGATTCCGAGGCCACCTTGGCGACCGGATCGCGGTCCAGGAACAGCAGGTTCCACCCGGCCATCAGCATGCGCTGGTTGAAGGGGAACGGCAGATGGGTTTCCTGCGGCTGGTTGCGGACCGGCGGCTGGCTCATCATGTAGGCGTACAAGTCATGCATGTCCTCGTCGCTCATCTTGGTGAACGAGGTGTACGGGAAGGCCGGGTAGAGGTGCGTGCCGTCGCGGGCGATGCCGCGTCGCATGGCCCGCTCGAAGGCCTCGAACGACCATCCGCCTATGCCGGTCTCGGTATCGGGCGTGATGTTGGTCGAGACGATGACGCCGAAGGGCGTCTCCATGTGGAACCCGCCGGCGTTGGCCTGCCCGCCCGGCGCGGTATGGCAGACGACGCACATGCCGGCGGCTGCGACTTCCTGGCCGCGCCGGACTTGTTCTTCGGGGAATTGCCTGGTATCCACCGTCGCGGTGGGGATCTCCGGCTCATGCGCGATCAGCGCTGCGCCGGCCGCGACGACGACCAGCAGGATCACGATGGTCAGCAACCACTTGGCGGCGCGGCTCATTATTTGGTCTCCTTGTTGGCGGCGGCAAGGGCGGCCCGCACGCGTTCGGGCGTGAAGGGCGCTTCACGCAGGCGCAGGCCGGTGGCGTCGAAGATCGCGTTGGCGATGGCGGCGGGACCGGGAACGGACGCCGATTCGCCGGAGCCCAACGGCGGATTGCCGTTGGGCGGCATCAGTACCACGTCGACCTCGGGCAGCTCGGTGAACTTGAGGATGGGATAGGCGCCCCATTCCAGGCTGGAGACGCCGTTCTGGTCGAAGCTCACGCTTTCCTTCAGCGTGCGGCTGACGGTCTGGATGACGTTGCCTTGCACCTGGTGGCGCACGCCGTCGGGATTGATCATCAGGCCACAGTCCTGGCCCGCCACGACGCGGGTCACCCGTACCTTGCCGGTGTCCAGGTCGACCTCGACGTCGGCCACCCAGGCGCACCACGAGGCGCCCACGCCGGGGAAGGTGCCGTGCACGTACTGGTGCTGGGAGACGCCGCGGCCCTTGACGACGCCTTTGGTCGGGCGCTCGGCCGGCGCCTTGCGCGGCTGCCAGCCGGCCTTCTCGGCCACGGCCTTGAGCAGCGCGATGGGGCGCGGGTCCTCCATGAAGCGCAGGCGGAACTCGACCGGGTCGGCGCTCTCCTTGGCCGCGAGCTCGTCCATGAAGGATTCGTGGGCGAAAACGTTGGGCAGCGCGGCCACGCCGCGCATCCACGACGCGCGCACGATAGGCGCCATGTCCAGCGCCACGATGTCCAGGTCCGAGGCGCGGTACTGCGGGATGGCGGTGCGGTCGCCCATCTCGAACACCGTGGCCTCGGCCTTCTCTTTGCCCATCAGCAGCGAAGCCAGCAGCGGCGCGCCGTTGGAGGGATAGCGGGTGCCGAAGCGGTAGACCAGCGAATCGGAGCCGGCGATGCCGCCGTGCACGTCCATGGTCTGGGCCGTACCCTTGGGCTCCCAGGCGTGCTCTTCCTCGCGCATGTATTGCACGCGCACCGGCTGGCCCAGCTCGCGCGCCAGCACCGCGGCATCGGCCGAAGCGTCGTCGGCGCAGTTGCGGCCGTAGCAGCCCGAGGCCTCCATCCGCACGACGCGGATGCGGTCTTCCGGGATGTCGAGCATCTTGGCGATGTCGCTGTGCAGGTTATGGGGGTTCTGGCTGCCGCTCCAGACAGTCAGCTTCTGGTCCTTCCAGTCGGCCACGCCGCAGGACGGGCCGATGGAGCCGTGCATCTGGTAGGGCCACACGTAGGTCGCCTTCACCGTGTTCCTGGCCGATGCCAGAGCCTTGTCCGGGTCGCCCTTCCTGGCCAGGGGGCGCTGCTTGGAAGGCTGGGAGGCGAGCGCGTCGGTGAGCGAGGCCATGGAGCCCAGCGCCGGCGGCGCCTTCCATTTCACCTTCAGCAGGCGCGAGGCCAGGATGGCGTCTTCCTCGCGGCGCGCGACGACAGCCACGAAGTCCTTGATGACGACGACTTTCACCAGGGACTTCACCTTGGCCACCGAGGACTCGTCCACCGATTCCAGGCTGGTAGCCACCATGCCGCCCGAGTCGCGGCCCAGGTAGGGCGGCCGCACGATGCGCGCGTGCAGCATGCCCGGCAGGCGCACGTCGTGGACGTAGGTCAGCTTGCCGGCGACCTTGGCGGGAATGTCGACGCGCGGCACGGGGCTGCCGACGATGGTGTATTCCGAGACCGGCTTGAGCGGAACGTCGGCCGCCAGCGGCACCGACAGTGTCTTGTTCTCGATCAGTTCGCCGTAGGAGGCCAGGCGCTCGCCGCTGGCGCGCAGTACCTGGCCGTTGCGGGTGACGAGCGAGGAGACCGGCACGTCGTGGCGGCGCGCCGCCTCTTCCAGCAGGAATTGCCGGATCTGCGCCGCGGCCTTGCGCATGGGCACGGCCGACGCCTGTACCGAGTTGCTGGCGATGGTGGGACCCTGGTTGGGCGTCGCGTCGGTGTCGCCCAGCACCATGGTGACCTGGCTCATGCCGACGTCCAGTTCTTCGGCCACGATCTGCATGAACGCCGTGCGGATGCCGGTGCCCAGGTCGACGTGGCCGTTGCAGGCGCGGACGGTGCCGTCGGCCATCAGTTGCACATAGGCCGAGACGAGGGTCTTGTCCACCAGTTGCGAGCCGGCATCGGTGGCCGGGCCGGCGGCGGCCATGCCGCGCTTGACCAGGGCGGGGAACGTGAAAGTGACCGCGAGGCTGCCGGTGGCCGCCAGGAACTGGCGGCGCGAGAGGCGCGGGGCGTGCGAAGTCGTCTTCATTGCGCGCCCTCCGCCATGGCGGCCGTCATGGGCGCGGCCTTGCCTTGCAGTTCGGCGGCCCGCTGCACCGCCTTGATGATCTCGATGTGGGTGCCGCAGCGGCACAGGTTGTAGGCCAGCGCCTGCTTGATCTCGTCCACCGTGGGGCGCGGATTGCGGTCCAGCAGCGCCCGCGCGGCCATGATCATGCCGTTGATGCAGTAGCCGCACTGGGCGGCGTTTTCTTCGATGAACGCCTGCTGCACGGGATCGAGGGCGTCGCCCTTGGCCAGGCCCTCCAGGGTGACGATGGGGTTGCCCTGCACGCTGCCAGCGGGGATCAGGCATGAGCGCGCGGCCTTGCCGTCGATCAGCACCGTACAGGCGCCGCATTCGCCCAGTCCACAGCCGAATTTCGGTCCGTTCAAGGCCAGATCATTGCGCAGGATGTAGAGCAGCGGGGTGTCCTTGTCGGCTTCGACGGAATGCTCTCCGCCGTTCACCTGGAGTTTTAACGATGCCATGTTCGTTTCCTGTGTTGGTGGCGTTCAACCGGCCGGCTCGCAACGCGATGCGGAGCCACCATTACCCTAGCTGGACCATGGGCTGGCGAGGACACATAGGTGTGTCGACTTGTTGCCGGAGGGCCGTCTCGCGCGGACGGCGTCGCTGGAAAAACCTAGGGTTTACACTGATCTGGACGTAAATGCAAACCGAGTGGCCGGTAATTAATGGCAGCAAGGAGCGGGACCGCGCCTTGACCGCCCGGCTCGCACCGGCCTCAGCGCGTCATCGATTGCGTGACGTGGCGCCGGAAGTCCGCCAGCTTGGCCTTGAGCGCGCGCCGGTTGTCCGGGCCCATGCGCAGCAGGATCTTCTGCCCCGAGGTAAGCGATTCCAGGGCGGGGTCGGAGTATTCGTAACTTACCCACGGACGCTGGAGTTCCTTGGGGCCTTTCACCTCGGGCAGGTTCACGGCCACGGGCTCGGCCGGATCGGGCGTGGCCAGCAGCGTGTCGATCACGGCCACCAGGCGGTCGTTGAAGTAGCCGCGCGGATAGCCCAGGTCCTCGTAGGCCTTCTGGAACTGGGGATAGAGCTGCTTGTAGAGCGCGGCCGCCTTGTCGGTGCCGACGGCCGTGACGGCGGCCACGAAGGGCCGGTAGCGGTTGTAGTTGGCGGCGGCGATGCGTTCGCCGGGCGCCGCGCCCTCGACGGCGAAGCGGCCCTGCGTGGGGTTGAGCGGCCAGACCCGCGGGGGCGCGTGCGGGCGGGCGAGATTGTCCACCGTGGCCACCGCGCGCTGGATGAAATGATCCAGGTTGAAGAAAGACAGCACGGCATCCCGGCCCAGGAGGCCGGTCATGGCCACGGTGATGTCGGGCGCGGCCGGCGGCTCGGCCGTCTCGGCGGCGGGGGGCGGTTCGATGGGGTGCTGGATCTCCGGCTCGGGCGGCGGCGGCGCGGGCGGTTCGGCGGATTCCGCGGCCGCCGGAGGAGACTCCGCCACAGACGTCGGCGGCTCTGGCTGTGGCCGCAGCCACAGGTAAAGGCCGGTGCCGATGGCTGCCAGGGCCAGCACCACGACGAGGGAAGACAGTCGGTTCATGGCGTGCCTATGTCGATTGAGTCCGGAAACACTGTACCAGCCGCGCGGAAGGGTTCACAGGCCGGTACGGGGTAGTTGCCGCATCGGCATCCCCGCGTGCGGAAAAGGCACGGAAGCCACGCCGCCATTTTTGTGTATTCTCGAAGATCGCAGCCTGCAACCGCCTTTCCCCCAACTCCACTGGATTCCCCATGTCTGACAGTCAAGCCCAACAGAACAAGGCGCCGGTGCGCCAAGAGCGTCACGACAACGTCGGCGTCATCGTGATCGACCGCCCCGAGCGGAAGAATGCCCTGAATGCCGAGGTCAAGGCCACGCTGGTGCGCTACCTGCGCGAGTTCGAGCAGGACCCGGCCATCGGCTGCATCGTGCTGACCGGCGCCGGCGGCTATTTCGTCGCGGGCTCGGACATCGTCGAGATGTCCACCATGCAGCCCACGGACCACGCCCTGCAGGGCGGCGACCAGGTATTCCACGTGCTGCGCGGGCTGGGCAAGCCGGTCATCGCGGCGGTCGAGGGTTTCGCGCTGGGAGGCGGATGCGAGCTGGCGCTGGCCTGCGACATCATCATCGCGGCCGAGGGCGCGAGCTTCGGCCAGCCCGAGATCAAGGTCGGCATCATTCCCGGCGGCGGCGGCACGCAGCGCCTGCTGCGCTCGGCGGGCAAGTACAAGACGCTGCTGTGGTCGCTGACGGGCGATCGCATCCCGGCCAGGACGGCCTATCACTCCAACATGGTCAGCGAACTCGTGCCCGACGGCACCGCGCTCGAACGCGCCCTGGCCATCGCGCGCCAGATCTGCGCCATGCCGCCGCTGGCGGTGCGCGCCATCCGCGATGCCGTGCGGCTGGGAGCGGACGCCAGCCTGGAAGCCGGGCTGGCCATCGAGCGCCGCGCCTTCGAGCGGCTGTTCGACAGCCAGGACCAGAAGGAAGGCATGCGCGCCTTCATCGAGAAGCGCGCCCCGGTGTTCAAGGGACGCTGATTCCCGCCGCCGCCGTGGCCGCTCGGGCCGCGGCGGCTCCGCTTTCCGCCCGGCCGATTCGCCGGCCGTCTTTTCATCCCTTCTCTTCCCTTCTCTTTCGTCCCGGCCCGTGACGACCCGCGCCGTCGTCCGCGCCGTCCCGAGCGCGTCGCCTCGGTTTCGAACATTGAATCATCATTCAAGGTTGAGTGAATTGATTCAACATTCAAGATTGAACGCCCGGATGCCAGTCCCTATCATGGCCCCGCCAACGAAACGGCCCGCTGCGTGACGCCTCTCGCCTCGCGCGGCGCGGACCACAGCGAGGAGACATGATGAAACATCCCTATCGCGCGGCGTTCGCCGCGGCGCTCATCGGTTGTTGCGCGGCCGCCGCCGCGTCCGCCCAGGACTATCCCAGCAAGCCCATACGCATCATCGTGCCGCTGCCGCCGGGCGGCTCGAACGACGTGCTGGCCCGCGTGCTGGGCGAGGAAATGTCGAAGACGCTCGGCCAGCCCTTCGTGGTGGAGAACAAGCCTGGCGCCGCCGGCAACATAGGCACCGACCAGGTGGCCAAGGCCAGGCCCGACGGCTATACGCTGGGAATCGCGCCCAACCAGACCGTGGCCGTCAACCCCGCGCTGTATCCCAAGCTGCCCTTCGACGTGCAGAAGGACCTGATGGGAATCGGCCTGATGGCCACGCTGCCCATGACGCTGGTCGTGCCCAGCCAGTCGAAGGCCGGTTCGATCGAGGAACTGATTGCCATGGCCAAGGCCGAGCCAGGCAAGCTGACCTATGCGTCGGCCGGTTCAGGCAGCCCGCAGCACATGTCGGCCGAGATCTTCCAGTCGCTGACTTCCACCCAGATGACCCACGTGCCCTACAAGGGCTCGAACCCGGCGCTGGTGGACGTGCTGGCGGGCACGGTGGACGTCATGTTCTGCCCCATCAATTCCGCGTTGCCCTACATCCAGAACGGCCGCCTCAGGGCGCTGGGCGTGACGGGTGCGCAGCGGCTGCAGACGCTGCCCGAGGTGCCCACCATTGCCGAGAAGGTGCCGAATTTCGCGAGCGACATCTGGATCGGGTTGATCGCGCCCGCCGGCACGCCGCCCGATATCGTGCAGAAGCTGAACGCCGAGCTGAACCGCGCGCTGAAGATGCCGGCGGTGCAGGCCAAGCTGGCCGAGCAGGGCATACAGGCCGCCACCAGCACGCCGGCCGAGCTGGACCGGATGATGCGCGACGACCGCAAGCGCTGGGCCGAGGTCATCAAGCGCGCCAACATCCGCGTCGATTGAATCTTCTCTCCGCCTTTTTCTTCATACACAGGAAACACCATGAAGTCCTCCACCGAATCGCTGGTGCGACGCGATGAACCCCAGCCGTGGGAACACGACGGCGTGGCATGGGGCAGCGACAGGATCGCCGACCTGCTGCGCGAGCTGGACATTCCCTATCTGATCCTGAACCCGGGGTCGAGCTATCGCGGCCTGCACGACAGCCTGGTCAACCACCTGGGCAACCGCCAGCCGCAGATGATCGTGGTGCTGCACGAAGAGCACGCGGTCGCCATCGCGCACGGCTATGCCAAGGTGACCGGCAAGCCGCTGGGCGCTGCGCTGCATGCGAACGTGGGCCTGATGCACGGGTCCATGGCCATCTACGATGCCTGGGTGGACCGCGCGCCGGTGATCATCCTGGGTGCGACCGGGCCGGTGGATGCGGCCAAGCGCCGGCCGTGGATAGACTGGATCCATACCGCGCAGGACCAGGGCGCCCTGGTGCGGCACTTCGTCAAGTGGGACGCCCAGCCCGCGTCCGTGCCCGCCGCGCTGGAAGCCCTGCTGCGCGCCCGCCAGATCGCGACCACGGCGCCGCACGGCCCGGTATACGTCTGTCTGGATGCGGCGGTGCAGGAGGCGCGCTGCGACGAGGACATCCCGCTGCCCGATCCCGCCCGCTACCTGCCGCCGCCGCCCGCCCGGCCGGCGGACGAGCAGGTGCGGCAGGCCGCGGCCTGGCTGTCGCAGGCGAAGCGCCCCGTCATCCTGGCCGGACGGGTGTCGCGCTCCGAGGAAGGCTGGGCCGCGCGCGTGCGCCTAGCCGAGACCCTGCGGGCGCAGGTGCTGACCGACCTGAAGGTGGGCGCCGCCTTCCCCACCGATCATCCGCTGCATGCAGCGCCCAGCGGCATGTTCCTGCATCCCGAGGCGCAGAAGGTGCTGCGCGAGGCCGACGTGGTGCTGAGCCTGGACTGGCTGGACCTGGCGGGTACGCTCAAGCAGGCCTGGGGCGCCGACCCGGTGGGCAGCCGCGTCATCCAGGTGTCGGTGGACCACTACAGCCACAACGGCTGGAGCATGGACCACCAGGGCCTGCCGCCGGTCGATCTCTTCCTGTTGTCCGAACCCGAACCCGCGGTCGCGCTGCTGAACGAACACGTGACGCCGCGCCGCGAGCAGGCGCCTGCGGCGGCGCCGGTGCGGCGCCCCGAAATACCCGGAGACCCGGCCGCGCCCATGACCGTGCCCACCGTGGCCGCCGTGTTGCGCAAGGTGCTGGGCGATGCGCCGACGTGCCTGACGCGCCTGCCGCTCAGCTGGAGCGGCGAGTTCTGGGACTTCCGGCATCCGCTGGATTTCGTCGGCTACGACGGCGGCGGCGGCGTGGGCTCGGGCCCCGGCATGGCGATCGGATCGGCGCTGGCGCTCAAGGGCGGCGATCGCCTGCCGGTAGCGCTGATCGGCGACGGCGACTACATGATGGGCGTGAACGCGCTGTGGACGGCCGCCCATGCCGGCATCCCCATGTTGATGATCGTCTGCAACAACCGCTCGTTCTTCAACGACGAGGTCCACCAGGAACGCGTGGCGCGCCAGCGCGGCCGGCCGGTCGAGAACCGCTGGGTAGGACAGCGGATCGACGAGCCCGCCCCCGACCTGGCGGCGATCGCGCGGGCACAGGGGCTGATCGGCATCGGGCCGGTCCGGCGCGCGGACGAGCTCGAGCGCGTCCTGGCCGAGGCCGTCGCGACGGTCAGGCAGGGCGGCATCGTGGTCGTCGATGCCATCGTCCAGCCCGGCTACAACCCCGCCATGACCGCGGGCCTGACCCGTTCCAGCCACTAGCTTCCGCTTTTTTCAAGAGAGTCTTCCATGCGTGCTCACGAGATCCCCCCGGGCATACTTCCCACCCGGCGCAGCCTGTACTACGGCGGCGCCTGGCACGAACCGGCCTCCGGCCTGTATGCCGACACCATCAATCCCGCCTATGACGAAGCCATCACCCAGGCTCCGGTGGCGGGCGCGGACGACGTGGACGCCGCCGTGCGCGCGGCCCAGGCCGCGTTTCCGGCCTGGGCCAGCCTGCCGCCCGCGCGCCGGGCCGACTACCTGCGCCGCGCCGCCGCCGTCCTGCGCGAACACGCGCTGCCGCTGGCGCAGCTCGATTCGCTGAACAACGGGAATCCCGTCTCCGCCCTGTTGAACGATGCCGGTTTCGCCGCCGACGGCCTGGAGTACTTCGCCGGCCTGGCCGCCGAGGTCAAGGGCGAGACGATACCCATGGGCGACGGCAACCTGAACTACACCGTGCGCGAGCCCATGGGCGTGATCGCCCGCATCGTCGCCTACAACCATCCGCTGATGTTCGCGGCGCTGCGCATCGCGGCGCCGCTGGCCGCGGGCAACACGGTGGTGGTCAAGGCGCCCGACCAGGCGCCGCTGTCCATCATCCGGCTGGCCGAGCTGGTGGGCGACATCTTCCCGCCGGGCGTGGTGAACTTCCTGTGCGGCGGCCGCGAATGCGGCGACGCCATGTCGCGGCATCCGCTGGTGCGCAAGGTCACGCTGATCGGCGGCGTGCCGACCGGCAAGGCGGTCATGGAGACGGCGGCCCGCGACTTGAAGCCCGTGCTGCTGGAGCTGGGCGGCAAGAACGCGCTGATCGCCTATCCGGATGCCGATCTCGACAAGCTGGTGCAGGGCATCATCGGCGGCATGAACTTCACCTGGTCGGGCCAGAGTTGCGGCTCCACCAGCAGGGTCTTCCTGCACGAGTCCATCCACGACCGCGTGCTCGAGGCCGTGGCCCGCCTGCTGCCCGAGCGCCACAAGCCCGGCATCCCCATCGACCCGGCCACCACCATGGGGGCGCTGGTCAGCCGGGCGCAATTGCAGAAGGTCGAGGGCTTCGTCGCTTCCGCCCTGGAGGAAGGGGCGCGGCTGGTGAGCGGTGGCAAGCGGCCCGCCGACCCCGCGCTGGCGCAAGGGTTCTTCTTCGAGCCGACGGTGTTCGCCGACGTGCAGCCGCACATGCGGCTGGCGCGCGAGGAAGTCTTCGGTCCCATCCTGTCGGTCTTCAAGTGGCGCGACGAGGATGCGCTGTTCGAGCAGGTGAACGGCGTCGATTTCGGGCTGACGGGATCGATCTGGACCCGCGACCTGGACACGGCACACCGGGCCGCACGGCGCATGACGACGGGCTATGTGTGGATCAACAACACCAGCCAGCATTTCCTGGGCGCGCCCTTCGGCGGCGTCAAGCAGTCGGGCATCGGCCGCGAGGAATGCTTCGCCGAATTGCTGGAGTTCACCTACACCAAGAACGTGAACGTCAAGCTGGGCTGATCATTGCTGCTCGAAGCGGGCGAACCGCCGGTCGATGAACTGGCGCTCGCTCGCCAGGTCGTCCACGCGCGCCTGGGGCGGGCCCTGGCGCATCCATTCGAGCATCTGGTCGACCTGGTCGGGCGTGCCCTGCACCAGCGCCTCGACCGAGCCGTCGTCATTGTTGCGCACCCAGCCGCCCACGCCTACCAGGTGGGCGCGCCGGACCGTGGCCAGGCGATAGCCGACGCCCTGGACCCTGCCGGTCACGCGGACGAGTACGGTTTCCAGGGGGGCGGTGCTGTCGAGTTCTTGCATGGATCGATTCGAAAATGGCTGGGGAATCGAGTCTACCAGCGGAAAACGTGCCCGCCGGCGTTGGATCAGATAAGGCTTCGTGCGGAATAATGTCGTCATGACCGCATCCGCTTCTTCCCCTTCCCTGAGTCCCGGCCTCGTCTGGCTGATGTCCATCGCCACCGGCTTGACCGTGGCGGCCAATTACTATGCCCAGCCGTTGCTGCACGTGATCGCCGGCGACCTCGGCCTGTCCGTGCCCGAGGCCGGCTCCATCGTGACGGCGGCCCAGGTCAGCTACGCGGTGGGACTGTTCCTGCTGGTCCCGCTGGGCGATCTGCTGGACCGGCGCAACCTGATCTTCGTGATGACGCTGCTGGCCGCCGGCGGGCTGTGCGCCAGCGCGCTGGCCGGCAACCTGCCGGTCCTGCTGGCCGGCACGACCGTGGCCGGGCTGTTCTCGGTGGTCGCCCAGGTGCTGGTGCCCTTCGGCGCCACGCTGGCGGCGCCGAACGAACGCGGCAGGGTGGTGGGCACGCTGATGAGCGGCCTGCTGCTGGGCATCCTGCTGGCGCGCACCTTCGCGGGACTGGTGGCGGCGCTGGGCAACTGGCGCCTGGTCTACGGGATCGCCGCGCTCCTGATGGCCGCGCTGGCCTTCATCCTGCGCCGCTCGCTGCCGCACCATCCGGCGCAGGCGGCCGGCATGCCGTATCCCCGGCTGATCGCATCGATCGCGGCGCTGTTCGCCCAGGAGCCGGTGTTGCGCACCCGTGCCCTGCTCGGCGCCCTGACCTTTTCCAGCTTCGCCATGTTCTGGACGTCGCTGGCCTTCCTGCTGTCGGCGCCGCCGTTCGGCTATTCCACCTTCACCATCGGCCTGTTCGGCCTGGCGGGCGCGGCCGGCGCGCTGGCGGCCGCCCGGGTGGGGCGGCTGGCCGACCGCGGCAGGGGCGAGACCGCCACGCGCTTCGGCCTGGCGGTGCTGCTGGTGTCGTGGCTGCCCATCGTGCTCGGCCAGTATTCCGTGGCGCTGCTGGTGGTCGGCGTGATCCTGATGGACCTGGGCGCGCAGGCCTCGCACATCAGCAACCAGAACGCCATCTATCGCATCCGCCCCGAGGCGCGCGGCCGCCTGACGGCGGCCTACATGACGAGCTACTTCATCGGCGGCTCGCTGGGCTCGCTGGCATCGGCCTGGCTATACGCGCATGCCGGCTGGCATGGCGTGTCGATCGGCGGCGCCGTGGCCGCGCTGGCCGCCGCGGCGGCCTGGACCCTGCGGCCGCGCGCATCCAGGGCCGTATCCCCGTCCGCCCGCTAGCGGCGCGTGTTGCCGCCCCTTACAGGCGCGCGCCGCGCGCCATGCTAGCCTGTGTCGGATTCTTCCCGGACGACGAACATGGCCGATTCCATCCCCCAGCAGCGCTGGGCCGTGCTGCGGGCCGCGCGGCTGATCCCCGTCCTGCGCTACCAGGACGCCGAGACCGCCCTTTACGCCGCGCAGGTGGCTTTGCGCGCCGGCTGCCGGGGCATCGAGCTGACCTGGACCATTCCCGGCGTGCTGGATGTCCTGCGATCGCTGCGGACCGAGGCCGAACGGGCCGGCCACGCGGACGTGCTGATAGGCGTGGGCACCGTGCTGGATGCCGAGCAGGCCCGCTCGGCCCTGGAAGCGGGCGCCGATTTCCTGGTCGCGCCGGGCGTCGTGCCGGCGCTGGTGGAACTGGCGGGCGCGGCGGGCGCCCTGAGCATGCTGGGCGCGTTCACGCCCACCGAGATCCTGGCGGCGAAGGCGGCCGGCGCCGACGTGGTGAAGATCTTTCCCGCCGGCACCGGCGGCCCGGGCCACCTGGCGGCGGTGAAGGCGGTCTTCCCCGACACGCTGTTCTGCCCGACCGGGGGCGTGACGCGCGAGAACATGTCCGCCTATTACCGCGCCGGCGCCGATATCGTCGGCATGGGCAGCAACCTGTTCGACAAGGCGCGGCTGGCCGCGCGCGACACCGAGGCGCTGGTGGCGTCGCTCCAGGCCACGCTCCAGGACGCCGCGGCCGCCTGACCGGATCGAATCAGGTGGCCTGCTCCGCGGCCTGGTAGGGCTTGAGCTCGTCGCCGCCCGCGGTGCTTTCCTGCTGCCGGCGCCACATGGCCGCATAGGCCCCGTCCAGCGTCAACAACTGGTGATGGCGGCCGCGCTCCACCACCCGGCCGCCGTCCAGCACGATGATCTCGTCGGCGTCGATGATGGTGGACAGGCGGTGGGCGATGGTCAGCGTGGTGCGTCCGCGGCTGACCTCGCGCAGGTTGCCCTGGATCTCGCGTTCGGTGTGCGTGTCCAGCGCGCTGGTGGCCTCGTCGAATACCAGCACCGCCGGCCGCTTCAGGATGGTGCGGGCGATCGCCACGCGCTGCTTCTCGCCGCCGGAGAGCTTCAGTCCGCGTTCGCCCACCACGGTCTGGTAGCCGTCGGGCATGGCCAGGATGAAATCGTGGATGTGGGCCAGGCGCGCGGCTTCCTCGATCTCGGTCTGGGTCGCGCCCGGGCGCCCGTAGGCGATGTTGTAGTAGATGGTGTCGTTGAACAGCACGGTGTCCTGCGGCACGATGCCGATGGCCGCGCGCAGGCTGGACTGGCTGATCTTGCGGATGTCCTGGCCGTCTATCAGGATCGCGCCGCCGCTGACGTCGTAGAAGCGGAACAGCAGCCGGCTCAGGGTGGACTTGCCCGCGCCCGACGAGCCCACCACGGCCACCGTCCTGCCCGCGGGTATGGTGAAGCTGACGTCCTTCAGGATCAGGCGCCGCGGATCATAGCCGAACACCACGTGGCGGAACTCGACGGTGGCGCCGTCCACGCGCAGGTCGGGCGCGCCGGGCTCGTCGGCGATCTCGCGGTCTTCCGACAGCAGCTCGAACATGCGGTCCATGTCGATCAGCGATTGCTTGATCTCGCGGTAGACGAAGCCGAAGAAGTTCAGCGGCTGGTAGAGCTGTAGCAGGTAGGCGTTGACCAGCACGAAGTCGCCGATGCTCAGGCGGCCGGCGACGATGCCGCGCGCCGCCATCCACATCACCACGGTCAGGCCGACCGAGATGATCGCGGCCTGGCCGATGTTCAGCAGCGACAGGCTGACCTGGCTCTTGACCGCCGCGCGCTCGTAGCGGCCCAGCGCGTGGTCGTAGCGCCGCGCCTCGTGTTCCTCGTTGCCGAAGTACTTCACGGTCTCGTAGTTGAGCAGGCTGTCGATGGCCTTGGTGTTGGCCTCGGAGTCGGTCTCGTTCATCTGGCGCCGGAACTTCGTGCGCCATTCGGTGACGAGCAGCGTGTAGGCGATGTACAGCACCACCGTGACCAGGGTCGCCAGCGCGAACCAGGCGTCGAACATGTGCCACAGGATCACGGTGACCAGCCCGATCTCGAACAGCGTGGGCAGCACGTTGAACAGCATGTAGGACAGCAGCGTGCTGATCGCCCGCGTGCCGCGCTCGATGGAACGCGTGAGCCCGCCGGTCTGGCGGGCCAGGTGGAAGCGCAGCGCCAGCCCGTGCAGGTGGCGGAACACCTGCAGGCCGACGACGCGGATGGCGTTCTGCGCCACGCGCGCGAACACCGCGTCGCGCAGTTCCGAGAACACCAGCGACAGGACGCGGGCGCCGCCGTAGGCCAGGATCATCCCCACCGGGATGGCCAGCGCGGCGGCCGCCGTGCCGCCCAGGGCGTCCACCGCCGACTTGTAGAAGATGGGGACGTAGACGTTGGCGACCTTGGCGGCGACCAGCAGTGCCAGGGCGGCCACGATGCGCAGGCGCAGCCGGGGCGCGTGGGCCGGCCACAGGTAGGGGAGCAGGGTGCGCAGGGTGGCCAGGCCGCCGCCGGGGCGGCGCGCAGGAGCAGGTGTGTTCAAAGCGTGTTTCCAGGAAGCAATGTTGGCAACGATACGCCTGTTCGGATATCCAGGCTCGTTTACCCCATGGGGATGCGCCGACGCGGGGGCGGCGACGGCAGCCGTTTGCGTTGTCTCAGCCGGCGAGAATTCCGTTTGACCGCTTCCCGCCCGGATTCCAGTATTCGCACGACAAACCACCCGGGAAAAGGGGAGACAACCATGGAATCAGACATTTCTGGCGTTCGCGCGCGCCGGCGCGCATGCCGCGTGCTGGCCTGCCTGCCGGTCCTGGCATGCGCCGCGCTGTTCGTGGGCGCGGTGCCGGCGGCGGCCGAGCCTTTCGACGGTGGCCGCGTGACCATCGTGGTGTCCGGCCGTGCCGGCAGCTCGTTCGACAACGCCGCGCGACTGGTGGCCGAACCCTTGTCCAAGGAGTGGGGCGTGCCGGTGGTCGTGGACAACCGCGCCGGCGCTTCCGGCGTCATCGGCGCCGCCCACGTGGCCAAGTCGCCGCCCGACGGCCGCACCATGCTGCTGGGCACCACACCCTACGTGCAGGCGCCGCACCTGCTGCGCTCGGCCGGCTACGACCCGGTGGCCAGCTTCGTGCCGGTGGCCCAGCTCTTCACCGCCCAGCTTTGGCTGGGCGTGAACGCCGGGCTGCCCGTCAAGACAGTCAAGGAGTTCGCCGCGTACGCGGCGCGGCCTGGCGCCCAGTTGTCGTTCAGAGGTGGCTCCGGTTGTTTGGACAGTATTTTGAGATTTTAAGTGGAACGCTCCGGGCACATCATGCTGCCGTTTTAATCGCAGGCAGCATCGCGAAGTATGCCTCATCGGGGGTCTGATCGGCCAAACTGGAGTGAGGGCGCCTCTGGTTGTACAACTGGATATACGCCCCGATGGACTGCCTGGCCTGGCTGACCGATTCGTAGGCCTTCAGATACACCTCCTCGTACTTGATGCTGCGCCATACCCGTTCGACAAACACGTTGTCGCGCCAGCTTCCCTTGCCATCCATGGATAACCGGATGCCTCGGCTTTGTACCGCTTCAGTGAAGGCGCTGGCTGTGAATTGGCTGCCCTGATCGGTATTGACGATATCAGGCAACCCGTAGCGGGTAAAGGCTTCTTCCAAGGCGTCAACGGCATGCACCGCTTCCAGCGTGATGGCCACCCGATGAGCCAGAACCTTGCGACTGGCCCAGTCTACGACTGCGGTCAGATACACAAAGCCCCGAGCCATCGGGATATAGGTCGTATCCAGCGCCCACACCTGATTGGCCCGGTTAATCCGCATATCGCGCAGCAGGTACGGCCAAACTTTGTGCTGGACGTTGCGCCGGCTCGTGTTGGGCTTGCAATACAGCGCCTTAACGCCCATGCGTTTCATCAGGGTGCCCACGTGTCGTCGGCCGACCTCATGGCCGTCACGGCGCAGTAGCCGCGCCAGCATGCGGGCCCCGGCAAACGGAAACTCCAGATGCAGCTCGTCGATCCGGCGCATCAACATCAGATCTCTATCGTTGACAGGCCGGGCCTGATAATACACGCTCGATCGAGCAATCCCCACCAATTTGGCCTGGCGTGACACCGGCAGTGCATGCGTACGGTCTATCATCGCTTTGCGCTCAGCAATCCCGCCTTGGTGAGCGCGCTTTCTAAAAAATCATTCTCCAGCGTGAGCTGGCCGATCTTGGCATGTAGCACCTTCAGATCGGCCGGCGGCTCGTTGTTGCTCTGTCCTGCCGACCCGAATACGTCCGCCGCCTTCTCCTGCAACTGCCGCTTCCATTCCGTGATCTGGTTCGGATGCACATCAAATTGCTGAGCCAGTTCGGCCAGGGTGCGATCCCCCTTGACCGCCGCCAAGGCCACCTTGGCCTTGAACGCCGCTGAGTGTGTTCGTCTCGTTCTCTTGGTCATCTCTCTGGTTCCTTTACCGGCATTATCGCCGGATCAGGCCCAGAGCTCTCCACTTATCGGACTGTCTGAATTTCCGCCGCCACCTCTCCAGGCTTGTTCTCAACGACGACCGGTTGGCCCCATGTCTTGCCAAGATGTTGACTCAAAGAACGGGCGAGAACGTCATTGCTGCCACCTGGCGTAAACGGAACGATCATCCGGATGGGCTTCTTTGGCCAGGCTCGATCGGCGTCTTGTGCGATCGCAGGCAGGGTGACAGCAAGAGCTAGCACGCCGGCGACGGCGAGTCGGAGGGGAGATGGCATGGTGATTCCAGACGTGAGTTAGCCCTTCGCACAGACGAAACTGCGCGAGGGGCGGAGTAGAAAAGTCAGTCGTATCCGTGCGTTCAGCGGCGGGCCCGAAGTCCAATCAAATGAGTGACGAGACCACGCCAGCGCGTCAAAGCGATGAGTGCAGCCAGGACAGCCAACCCGGCCAAAGCTTCGAGCGACATGCTGCCGCCTCCGCTCAGGACGGGACTGGAATCTGCCCGGTATCTTGGGGAAGCCCAGCCGTCGACGTAATCAAATAGGTTTTTGACGCTATTCGAATAGGCCGCAGCGCCACCTGTGTTCATGCAGTTGGCGCAGGGCGTGAAGCCATGCGTTGCGCCTTCAATGAACACCAGATCCTTGTCCTTGGCCGCCGAAGCATCAAATTCCTCTTCGGAGTCCCGGATGAACAGATAGCCTCCCATCCCCATGACAAGGGTTGGCACTGAGATCGCACCTACCGCGCAGATCGTTGAGTTGTTGCTCGAACAATGGTCGATCCCATCCAGCGAGTTTGTAGAGCGCACCGCTTGGGTGGACAGGAACGAGCGCAGCGATAACTGCTTCGTACCGCGGTTGAACGACATCGTCGAAGCCAGCGTATCGAGCTCCACTGGGCTCACGGATGTCACAAGCTGGCGGTCGATCGAGCCATCGTTGCGGATCAACTTTTGAGGACGCTGGGTTTTGCGCAGTGAAATTTGCGGATCGAGGCTATGCAGCTGCGATGCTCCGCCAGGACCTGCTCCCGGATTGCCGCCATGCGGAATCGCGAATTGATCGTTGTCGGGGAAAGGCCCTTTGCCGGCCGCAATGTCTTTGGTGCGGCGATCAGCTTCGGCGATCAGCGAATTCATGCGGCGCGACTGGGCAGCAAAATAACGCGCTTGGAAGTCGGGTGAGTAAGTCGAGGCGCCCGCAGCGTTATAGCCATTGGCGGGGCTGTAAGGATCAAGCGCCGGATCAAAGGCGCCCGGCGTTTCGCGCAACACCGATCCATTCAGGCTACGAAGCAAGATGACCGGAACACCTGGGTGCGCATCGGCGAGGATCAGACCGTCGGCTGGGGGAAGATTCGCTAGGTCGTTATTGCAGGGAACGATCTTGCGCGTGTCCTGGCAAAAACCGATGCCTTTCTCCGCTACGGCTTGGTAAAAACTTACGGTCGGCCCGCCGCCGCTATGACCGAAGAGGATCACTTTCTCGATCCCCGGCTGCTTACGCAAATATTCGACACCGACCTTTACGTCGAGTGCAATGCGGTCCCAATCGACCTGGAACTCGTTGTTCTCGAAGCGGGTGTTCATGCAGAAAACCGCATACCCGCGCTTGGAAAGCTCCGAACAACCAATGTGGCTCAAATAATTGCCCGTGCGATGCACGATGAGAAAGGCCACCTTCGGATTGGGATTTGCGTCGGGCGTGTAGTACAGCGCCTTGACACCGCCACTCGTGTAGTAAGTCGGGCGGCTTTGGGCCTGAGCAGCGCCGCTTGCGCACGCAACAGCTGCGAGCAAACAGGCCACTATCCTGATTGGGTTCATTGTCTTGTCTCCTGATGTACGTCGTTATGTGCCGCCGCATTCGATGTCGCAGGCGTGCCATGCAGTTGGGCCAGAACGCTACCTCAACCTCTTCTAAAAAAGCTAAGCAATCTAATAATTTAATTAGCTCTCTAATAGAATATTGATTAAGGTTCGGTGTGTCAAGCGCATCGAGCCGATTCGAGTGAGAGGAGAAACCCTTGAGCTGCTTGCAATCGCGTACGAACCGGCAACGCGAAGGCGTGAGCACAAATCGGGAGGAATCCAAGCGGACTGAATTAGGCGCTCCATTTTTTGCTTGGCTGGATTCTTCAGCATGCCCGCTGGCCCGCCAAGCGGTGGACGCGAATACAGAGTATTCAGAATTTCAATGAGCCTGTCTTTGCGGGCACCGCTCCCCTATTCATCTAACGAATAGGCTCAATGCGTCATCGCACATTGCGCATCGTCTGACAGTCCATAAAATACTTAGAACTCGAACGATATTCTCGAGATCTTATAAAAATTCGATAGGAGACAAGATATGAGATGGCGCCCTTTTGCATCAATGATGGCAGCCTGTATGGTCCTAACGACGGCCCCGGCGCATGCTGCCGAGCGCAATGCGTATCCCAGCCGTCCCGTCCGTATGGTGGTGCCGTTCCCGCCCGGTGGACCGACCGACATCTTGGCCCGCGTGCTTGGCCAGCACCTCTCAGAGAGTCTTGGGCAGCCTTTCGTTGTGGAGAACAAGTCAGGCGCGAATACGTTGATAGGCGCCGAGCTGGTCGCCCGCTCTGCTCCTGACGGCTACACACTGCTAATGGCTGTGGACAACACGCTCGTCATGAATCAGTTCCTCTATAGCCGGCTCTCTTATGACCCGGTGAAAGATTTTTCTCCAATCGCCAAGATGGCCGATTCTCCACTGACCTTGGTCAGTGGGAAGGATGGCCCGAAGACGCTTGATGAACTTGCTGCATTGGCACGCGCTCAGCCGGGCAAGATTTCTTATGGCTACGGAACTATCACATCCCAGTTGGCTGGCGAGATGTTGAAGAGTGAGCTGGGGCTGGACATGGTCGGCGTCTCCTATCGCGGAAGTAACGGAACAATCCAAGGGATGCTTTCACAAGATGTCACGTTCGTCATCGACGGCGTTGCCACAGCTCTTCCCCATATCAAGGGTGGCAAGCTCCACGCTCTTGCGAACCTCAGCCAAACTCGCATCCCGGACCTGCCCGCATTGAGCCCAGCGGCCGATCACCCGCGCTTGCACGAGATGAACGTAGCTGTTTGGATGGCGCTAGTTGCTCCCGCCGGGACACCCGACGCGGTCATCCAAAAAATCGAGGCAGGAGTCAGCGCTGCTTTAAAGAAGCCTGACGTTCAAGAAAAACTGTTGGGAGCCGGTCTGGTGCCAAAGGCCGGCACGTCCGCAGAGCTCAAGCAGCTGATTAGGGCGGAATCTGCCCGCTGGAAGCCCGTCATCGAGCGCGCTGCAATCAAGATCCAATGAACCCGGCGATTCCGCGTCGCCCCTTAAATTCCGCATTGCCCCTCAATAAAGGAATCATCATGTCGAGTTTGCCCACAACTGAAGCTGCTCCCGTCGCGCCTATTGCCAATAGTGCCGATGAATGGCGAGATGAGATGGCCCGCTTGTCGCAGTCGGCCGTACCGAGTTTTTTTAAAATTCGCGCGAGACTTCCGATCGAGGGCCGCACCAATCAGGTACTGGGCGCGTCACGGCACATGAACGTGGTGCTGAAGACCTATGCGAGCGGCGGTGAAAACGAATTGCACGCTCATTCGAACGAGGATCATGTCTTTGTCGTCATGCAAGGCAGTGCCTTGTTTTACGGCCCGCGGGGAGAAACGCGGCGTGTGGTGAAAAACGAGTGCGTGCTGATTCCTTGCGGCGCGTTTTACTGGTTCCAGGCTGAAGAAAACGAGCCGCTCGTGATGCTGCGCATTGGCGCTGCCGTCAACCCGGATACCGATGTGCTTGCGCGTGTCGATCCTGACGGCATGCCTTTCGATGGCTACTCGGAAAAGAACAAGGAAGTCGCATATCGCCTGCATGAAGACCAGTGGTTCGAATAACGCCTGCCAAGTGACGTATCAAGCTCCCTTATCTACTGACATCCCCGAGCACACCCTATGCCTATCCTTTGCCAACCACCGTTGACTTCGGAACGCCGCCCCACTGTGCGTGCGCCTCAGGGCGCGACCGATTGCCACGTCCATGTCTACGGCCCGAACAGCGATTACACGCTCGCTTCAACGAGGACTTTCGATGTGCCCGAGGCGCTTCCCGCAGATTTGGCAGGCACGCTTGATCGGCTGGGAATCGATCGTGTTGTCCTGGTTCAACCAAGCGGGTACGGCGTAGATAATCGGCGCCATCTTGACGCGATGCGCGAAGTCGGGCGTCCAGCCCGGATGATCGCTGCGTTACGGGCCGATACGCCGGACCCAGACCTCGACGCAATGCACGAAGCTGGCGTGCGCGGCGTGCGTTACACGATTGGACATGCGGGAGCCGCCCCGCTGACCGAGATGCCCATCCTGGCCGAAAGGATTAAGCGGTTGGGCTGGCATGTGCAGTTGCACGTGATGAACGATGGAGGCGGCGTGCCTCTGGCCGACATGGAGTCGACCTTGGCCCGACTTCCAGTGGACGTGGTCATAGACCACCTGGGATCTCTGCGAGCCTCCGACGGCATTGACCAACAGGGATTCCAAGCGTTGCTGAGGCTCGTCGGGCGCGGAAGGACTTGGGTGAAGCTCTCTGCGGGATACCGGTTGTCGAACACCTCTCCGCCATACAGCGACCTGGTGCCATTCGTTCAAGCGCTTCTGGAACAAAACGCTAACCACCTGCTATGGGGGAGCGACTGGCCTCACGTGTCCTTTGAAGGTTCGATGCCGGATACGGCCGATCTGCTTGATCAGATGACCGCCTGGATTCCTGATACGGCTGTTCTCGAGCAGATCCTGGTCGAAAACCCAGCCGAGCGGTATGGCTTCTAGAGAATGCAGTTCTCACACCAGACGCCCTTCGAGGCGAAGAAGAGCGGTCATTACCGTAGGACTCGCGGGCCGAGACTTAGCAACGCGCCCATCATTGCACCATACACATGAGCAGATACGATGATCGCGCCGCCGATCATCTCCTCTTCCGATGCGCCGGGCCCAACCCAAACCTGGGAGGCAAGCCGACCGACTATCAGGAGCAACAGAGTGGTCATACGCCAGTCGCGGCCCGCAGATGGCAAGCTGCCTCGCACCAACACACCATAGATCACGCCCGACAGTCCTACGTAATGGGCTAACTTCGGGTCAAGCAACAGCAGGCCGAGCCCAACGCCTATCGCTATCGCACCTACTTCCAGCCAAAATCGGCGGCGGGCGAACAATTTGGGAAACAGCAATGCGCCCACTATCCACCCACCTACGTTAAGCAGGCAATGAGTCCAGCCAAGGTGTACCAGCTGCCCGGTAAGCAAGCGCCACGCCTCGCCGTCAAGAATTGCGGCGCGATCGTAGCGCAGAGACATCGTCGACTCCGGCGCCAACAATTGAAGCACGAGAAGCATCAAAACGACTGCACTGGAATTGCCAAAGCCTCGCCCGAACGGTTTGTCACTTTGGGGCACTTCTTGAGGCGGCGACATAGAGGTGGCTCCGGTTGTTTGGACAGTATTTTGAGATTTTAAGTGGAACGCTCCGGGCACATCATGCTGCCGTTTTAATCGCAGGCAGCATCGCGAAGTATGCCTCATCGGGGGTCTGATCGGCCAAACTGGAGTGAGGGCGCCTCTGGTTGTACAACTGGATATACGCCCCGATGGACTGCCTGGCCTGGCTGACCGATTCGTAGGCCTTCAGATACACCTCCTCGTACTTGATGCTGCGCCATACCCGTTCGACAAACACGTTGTCGCGCCAGCTTCCCTTGCCATCCATGGATAACCGGATGCCTCGGCTTTGTACCGCTTCAGTGAAGGCGCTGGCTGTGAATTGGCTGCCCTGATCGGTATTGACGATATCAGGCAACCCGTAGCGGGTAAAGGCTTCTTCCAAGGCGTCAACGGCATGCACCGCTTCCAGCGTGATGGCCACCCGATGAGCCAGAACCTTGCGACTGGCCCAGTCTACGACTGCGGTCAGATACACAAAGCCCCGAGCCATCGGGATATAGGTCGTATCCAGCGCCCACACCTGATTGGCCCGGTTAATCCGCATATCGCGCAGCAGGTACGGCCAAACTTTGTGCTGGACGTTGCGCCGGCTCGTGTTGGGCTTGCAATACAGCGCCTTAACGCCCATGCGTTTCATCAGGGTGCCCACGTGTCGTCGGCCGACCTCATGGCCGTCACGGCGCAGTAGCCGCGCCAGCATGCGGGCCCCGGCAAACGGAAACTCCAGATGCAGCTCGTCGATCCGGCGCATCAACATCAGATCTCTATCGTTGACAGGCCGGGCCTGATAATACACGCTCGATCGAGCAATCCCCACCAATTTGGCCTGGCGTGACACCGGCAGTGCATGCGTACGGTCTATCATCGCTTTGCGCTCAGCAATCCCGCCTTGGTGAGCGCGCTTTCTAAAAAATCATTCTCCAGCGTGAGCTGGCCGATCTTGGCATGTAGCACCTTCAGATCGGCCGGCGGCTCGTTGTTGCTCTGTCCTGCCGACCCGAATACGTCCGCCGCCTTCTCCTGCAACTGCCGCTTCCATTCCGTGATCTGGTTCGGATGCACATCAAATTGCTGAGCCAGTTCGGCCAGGGTGCGATCCCCCTTGACCGCCGCCAAGGCCACCTTGGCCTTGAACGCCGCTGAGTGTGTTCGTCTCGTTCTCTTGGTCATCTCTCTGGTTCCTTTACCGGCATTATCGCCGGATCAGGCCCAGAGCTCTCCACTTATCGGACTGTCTGAATTTCCGCCGCCACCTCTTTCTCCAGCCCGGGCCAGGGTTCCACCCCGCACCTGAACATGGTCATCCTGATGCAGCAGGCCGGCATCGACATGCTGCACGTGCCCTACACCGGCATCCCGCCCGCGGTGATGGACGTGGCGGCCGGGCGCATCTCCAGCGTGTTCGCGTCCTACTCCGACCTGCTGCCGCACGTGCAGGCGGGCACCCTGCGCATTCTTGCCAGCACCGGTTCGACGCGCTCGCCCATCAGTCCCGACATTCCGACCATGAAGGAGTCGGGCTACGGCGGGTTCGAAGTGGTCGGCTTCGGCGGCCTGCTGGTGCCGGCCGGCACGCCCGCCGCGCTGACGGCGAAGATGGCCGCCTCGGTGCAGAAGGTGCTGGCGCGTCCCGAGATCCGCAGCCGCCTGCTGGAACTGGGCTTCGAGCCGGTGGACAGCAACCAGCAGGCCTTCGGGGCACTGGTGCGCGAGCAGAATGCATTCTGGGCGAAGGTGATCCAGGACGCCCACGTCAAGGTCGAATAGGAGTTCCTTCATGCAACCCGCACTTTCCCGCTCGTACCACCTGCGCTTCGTCGGCGACTGGGGCCAGGCGAACTTCCACCGCATCTGCTCCTGGCTGTGCGAGGAGTTCTGCAAGCGCGCCGGCCCGCGCAGCCGCGTGGCCATATGGAGCATACGCGCCGGCGGTATCGAGGCCATCGACCTGGTGCAGGAAGGCGAGGTGGACCTGTGCCTGGTGACGCCGGCGATGCTGATGCCGGCCGCGCTGACGGGCCAGTCCATCTTCCAGGGACGCGCCGCGCCCAACCTGCGCTCGCTGGCGGTGCTGCCGCAGAACGACCGCATGGTGCTGGCGCTGCGCCCGGACCTGGGCATCCGTTCTTTCGAGGAACTGCGCAGCCGCCGGCCGGCCCTGCGCATCGCCACGTCGCGCAACGACGGGACCAACTTCATCGGCTATATAAGCCGCCTGTTCATGGCGGCCCACGGCATCGACGAGGCCACGCTGGCGGCCTGGGGCGGATCCTACGTCGAGGACACCAATCCTCGCGACAGCCTGGCGCGCATGGAGGCGGGAGAGGTGGACGGCGTGCTGCAGGAAGCGATCATGACGCCGTGGTGGGCGCGGATCGTCGAGTCCGGACTGGCGGTGCCGCTGTCCGCGGAACCTTCCGCCCTGGCCCGGCTGCGCGCCGATCACGGCTTCCCGGCCAACGCGCTGCCCGCAGGCTACTGGAAGAATCTCGAGACGCCGGTGGAGGCCCTGGACTTCTCGGACTTCCTGGTGCTGGTGCGCGACGACATGGACGAGGAGGTGGCGCATCTGCTGACCTGGTGCCTGGTGGAGACGCGCGAGGCCATCGAGCGCCAGTACCGCCACCTGCCGCCGCAGCGCAGTCCGCTGTCCTATCCCATCGATCCCGCCAGGATGGCCCGGCCGTCCATCGCGCTGCATGCGGGCGCGCAACGCTATTACCGCGAGGCGGGGCTGCTGGCCTGAGCCGCTCGTTCCCGCCCGCCCCGAAGGAGACCGCCGTGCCCGAAGTCCTTGAATACCTGGAGGCATTTCCTTTCGACGCGCCGCCCCGCGTGCTGCGCCGTCGCGAGGAACTGCTGCTGGCCGAACCCCTGCCGGGCGGCGGCCGCCCTCCCCGCGCGTACCCGCCCGTCGAGGCGGTGCATTTTCCCCCCGGGTACGTGGACCAGCCCTTCGTGCCCCCGCGCGGAGTCTACGAAAGCGCGGCCATGCGGATAGAGTGGCAGACGATGAATGCCCGCCAGCCTTTCTACCACCGCAACTGCGGCGTGGACGAGATCTCGTTCCAGGTGTGCGGCGACCGCACCATCATGACGGAACTGGGCAGCGTGGACGTGGCGCCGGGCGAGTTCGCCCGGCTGCCCGACGGCGTGGCCCACGACAACTATGGCCGTCGCGACATCCACCTGCTGTTCTACGTGCCAGGTCCGGTCGAGCGCCTGGGCGCGGTGGACCGTCGCTCCGAGGCCAGGATCCCGCCGTTTCCGGGTTGGTCGCCCGCGCCCCTGAACGAGCTCGTCACCGAAGGCGTGGCCGGCCCGGGCCAGGACGTGGCGCTGTCTCCCATCGACGAACGGCTGCTGCTGTCCCATGCCGATGAAACACAGGAGCGGCTGGAGGTCCTGCGCATCGGATCGGGCAGCGAATGGCTGTATCGCGGCCCCACGGCCATGATCGGAACCACGGCCGCCGCCGCCTCGACCGGACACGTCTATCGCCGGCTGCGCAACGCCGAGGAGATCCAGTATCAGGTCTCGGGTACGCGTACGCTGGTGACCCAGCGGGGCGTGCTGCGCCTGGCGCCCGGGGACTTCGTCCGCATTCCCCGCGCCGTGGCCTTCGCCAGCATCCACGCGGAGCCCAGCACGCATCTGTCGCTGGTCTCGACCCAACCCATCCCGCAGGTGGCGCAAGGCGCCCGCCAGGCCGAGCGAATGACGCCGTCGGAAATCGACGCGCTGCGCCCTGGAAAACCGACTTGACACACAAGGACAGCAATATGAGCGACATGCTTGCCGCGCGCGCCCACCAGGGCGCGACCGAATTGCGGCTGGAGCGGGTGCCGGTGCCCGAGCCCGGCGCACGGGACGTGCTGATCAAGGTCGTGTCCGCCGGCATCGCGCCCGGCATGATGAAGCTGCTCGAGCGCGGCCGCTTCAAGCACCTGCCGTCCACGCCCGGCCACGAGATCGCCGGCGTGGTCGTCGCGGCGGGACGCGAGGCCGACGCCTCGCTGGTCGGCCGGCGGGTGCGGGTGCATCCCATGCTGTCCTGCGGCGACTGCGTCTATTGCCGCACCGACCGCCAGCAACTGTGCGCGGAGACCGCCATGATCGGGCACGCCGCGTTCGGCACCGGCAAGCTGGAGCTCTACGCGCGCTATCACGACGGCGGCCTGGCCGAGTATGCGCGCGCCCCGGACTGGCTGGTCGACCCCCTGCCCGACAACGTCGGCTTCGACGTCGGCGCCAAGGTGCACGACCTGGCCAATGCCGTGCGCGCGCTCAAGTGCGCGGCCATTCCCGAGCCGGGGCGCCTGGTCATCACCGCGGCCACCGGCACCATGGGAACGGCCAGCATCCTGCTGGCGCGGTTCTACGGCGCGCGCAGCCTGGTGCTGGTGGCGCGGTCGCGCGAACGCCTGGAGGCGCTGCGGCCGCTGGCGGGCGACCTGCCCGTGGAACTGGTCGCGCTGGACGAACTGGCGCCCGACTGGGCCGAGAGCCAGGGCCTGACCCGCCGGCTGCGGGAGGTGCTGCCGGGAGGCGCGGATGCCGTGCTGGACTATTTCCCGGGCGGCCCGGGCACGATGCAGGCACTGCGCGCGCTGGCGCTGGGCGGCACGCTGGTGCACATGGGCGGCAACGCCGTGCCGCTGTCGCTGACGGTGGCCGAAGCCATGCAGATGTGCTGGAAGATCGTCGGCACCCGGGCCTGCACGCGATCGGATACCGACGCCGTGCTGGAACTGCTGGCATCGGGCCGTCTGAACGCCGATGCGCTGATCACCCATCATTTCCCGCTGGCCGAGGTGAACCGGGCCCTGCGGGTCATGCTCGATCGCAGCGAACCGATCTGGATGGCCGTGGTGCACCCGGGGCAGGGCTGAACAGGCCCCTAGGCGAATGCCTCGCTGAAGAAGTCGATGAAGGTCCGCACCTTGGGCGCCATGAATTTGCGGCTGGTATAGGCGGCGTACAGGGTCACCGAAGGGGGCCGGTACTGCGGCAGCAGGCGCACCAGCGCGCCGCTGTCCAGGTCGTCGGCGATCAGCCATTCCGGCAGGTAGCCGGGTCCGATGCCCGCCAACAGGCTGTGTCGTGCCAGGGACGAGTCGTCCGTCTTCAGCGCCGTGGGCACGCGCAGCGTCGAGGGTCCCCCGGGTCCCAGCAGGGGGATTTCCTCGGATCGCTTGATGTAGGCGGGCAGGACGGCCGGACGGTCGGCCAGCCGGGCGGGCGACTCGAAGGGGCCGTGCCGTTCCACGTAGTCGCGCGAGGCCGCCAGCACGAAGCGGACCTCGCACAGCGGCCGCACGATCAGCGATGGCGCGTTCTGCGTGGTGGTGGCGCGCAGGGCCAGGTCGAAGCCTTCCTCGGCCAGGTCCACCTTGTAGTTGCTCAGGCGCAGGTCGATGACCACGCGCGGGTAGCGTTCGCGGTAGCACGCCAGCATGCCGGCGAAGCGGCCGTTGGCGCACCAGACCGGCGCGGTGATCTTCAACTGGCCGCGCGGCTCGGCGTGGCTGTCCTGCAGGGTGGCCTCGGCGTTGTCCAGCAGGTCCAGCGCTTCGCAGCACTGCTCGAAGTAGACCTGCCCCGCCTCGGTCGGGCTGACGTGCCGGCTGGTGCGGTTGAGCAGGCGGGCGCCCAGGCTGCGTTCCAGGTGGGCCAGGTGCTTGCTGGCCATGGCCGGCGAAATCCCCAGTTGTCCGGCCGCCCGCGCGAAGCTGCCCGCCTCGACCACGAGGCGGAACACCTTCATGCTGACCAGCGTGTCCAAGCGTTCAGGCCTTGCCGCGCGACGCGTCGATGCTGAAGGCGCCCGCGCCGGCCACGGCGAAGAACAGGAACACGAAGCAGTACAGCACCGCCGGCTCGCCGCCGTTCTGCAGCGGGCTCAGGAAGGCCTTGGGCGCATGCGCCATGAAGTAGGCCACGGCCATGAAGCCGCACAGGATGAACGCCACCGGCCGGGTGAACAGGCCCAGGATCATCAGCAGGCCGCCGCCGATCTCCAGCACGCCGGCCAGGCCCATCAGCGAGAACAGCTGGATGCCTTGCATGCCCAGCGACGGGATGTCGAAGAACTTGGCCGTGCCGTGCTGCAGGAACACGTAGGCGATGACGATGCGCATGACGGCTTGCGCGCGGGGGGCCCAGACGGCGAGGGTGTCGTTGGTGGAGGTCTGCATTGGCTATTTTCCTTCAAGAGTGACACGCGGGTGAAAAAGACTGTGTCCAGGACCACGGCGCCCGAAGGGCGTAGGGGGTGGGTTTCCCTACCCGAACCGGGTAGCCGAGACGATGACGTTCATGACTTCATCCTGAAAAATGCGGCTGCCGGGGTCGTCGCCGGCCGCGCCCGCCGCCACCATCAACGGTAGCAGGTGATCGGGCCGGGGCTGCGAGACGCGCGCGTCGGGCGCCGAGGTCCAGTTCGCCAAGGCCTGTTCGCGCGCCTCGCGCGGCAGCGCCACGGTCTCGGCCAGCCAGTCGTCGAAGCGCTGCGAGGCCGGCTTGAACGCCGGCGCGAAGCCCCGCATGTTGTGGAAGCTCATGCCGCTGCCCACGATCAGCACGCCTTCGTCGCGCAGCGGCGCCAGCGCGCGGCCCGCCGCCAGGTGGGCCTCGGGGTCCAGGCCGGTCTTCATGGACAACTGGACGACAGGAATGTCGGCGTCGGGAAAGATCAGCTTGAACGGCACGAACACGCCGTGGTCCAGCCCCCGCTCGGTGTTCGAGCCCGAAGCGATACCCGCCTGCCCCAGCAGCTCGCGCACGCGGCCGGCCAGCGCGGGCGAACCCGGCGCCGGGTATTGCAGCCGGTAGGTGTGCTCGGGAAAGCCGTAGTAATCGAACAGCAGGGGCGGGTTGGGGCTGGCGTTGACGGTGAAGTCGTCCTCTTCCCAGTGGCCCGAGATCACCAGCACCGCGTCGGGACGGGCGCCCGCCGACGCGGCGAGTTCCTTCAGGAAGGCGGCCATGCGGTCCCACATGTGGGGATCGCCGGGCCATTCCATGAAGAAGCAGGGGCCGCCTCCATGGGGGATGAAGAACGTGGGCAGACGGTGGGCGCTCGAGGCGGACATGGCAGCTCCTGTGGCGTGGCCTTTGTCGGCAATATAGGCGCGTACTGTCAGGCAATCAATCGTGCAAAACGGAAGAGTTCGTTTCCTGTCCGTTGATGATCCACGGTGCGGGTTGAGGCCATTCCAGGCGCCAGCCTGTGCGTACTGCCGGGCTGCGGCCACGCCGCGCATCTGGAGCGCGAGGACTGGTTCAACGCCGTCGTTGCGGATTTCCTGGATCAACCCTGACCGAATGGCCGTCTATTGGTCGAAGAAGGCGCTCGGCGCCACGCCGAACTGCCGCTTGAACATGGTCGAGAACGCGCTGGGGCTGGCATAGCCCAGCTCCAGCGACACATCCAGGATCTTCGCCCCTTCGGCCAGGCGCTCCAGCGCCTCCAGCAGCCGGGCCTGCTGGCGCCACTGGCCGAAGGTCATGCCGGTCTCGCGCACGAAAAGACGGTGCACGGTCTTGGCGTCCACGCCCAGCCGGGCCGCCCAGCCCTGGGCGGTGGTCTTGTCGTCGGGAGCGGCGACGATGGCTTCGCACACCGCCTGCAGGCGCGGGTCTGCGGGCCGGGGCAGGCGCAGCGGCAGCGTGGGCAGTTGCCGCAGTTCATCCAGCAGCAGCCGCATTACCCGGCCGTCGCGGGTATCTTCGTCGTAGGGGCCCTGGATGTCGATCGCCGCCAGGATCAGCTCGCGCAGCAGCGGCGAGATCGCCATGACCGAGCAGTGGGGCGGCAATTGCCGGGCGGCTTCCGCGTGGATGTAGGCGGTGCGCATCCGTACCGCGCCCACCATGCGCAACTCGTGGCGCACGGCGGGCGGCATCCACAGGGCCCGGGTGGGCGGCACCACCCACCGGCCCATCTCGGTATGCGCGACCACCACGCCGTACAGGGCGTAGACCAGTTGACCCGAAGGGTGCTGGTGCGGCCCGGTGCGGTAGTCCGGCGGGAAGTCCTTGGCCATGGCCGTGACCGGCCGCTCGCGGCGGTCGTAGTCGTGGTAGTCGGGAAAAAGGGAGCTTTTGTCCATTTCTAGAAGGCGTGTGCCTTATTTTCGCAAGACAGGCGCAATCTGGACAGGTACGCTTACGAAAATACGTAAAAACCCTGAGCCCATCGGGCATCTCCAGAGACTCCATGCAAAGCGTCAACCCTGCCCAAGTTCCGCCCGCCCAGGCTGAACGCACCGGTTTCAAGATACTGGGCGCGATCAGCTTCTCGCACTTCCTGAACGACATGCTGCAGTCGCTGATTCTGGCGGTGTATCCGCTGTTGAAAAGCGAGTTTTCGCTGTCGTTCACCCAGATCGGCCTGATCACGCTGCTCTACCAGTTGACCGCCTCGCTGCTGCAGCCGCTGGTCGGCCTGTACACCGACCGCAATCCCAAGCCCTATTCGCTGCCCATGGGCATGGCGTGCAGCATGGCCGGCATCGTGCTGCTGGCCTTCGCGCCCAACTACGCCATGCTGCTGGTGGCCGCGGCGCTGCTGGGCACCGGATCGTCCATCTTCCATCCCGAATCCTCGCGCGTCGCGCGCCTGGTGTCGGGCGGCCGCCACGGCCTGGCGCAGTCCATTTTCCAGGTGGGCGGCAACGCCGGCAGCGCCATGGGACCGCTGCTGGCCGCCTGGTTCATCATTCCGCGCGGCCAGGACAGCCTGGCGTGGTTCGCGCTGGCCGCGCTGCTGGCCATGGTCGTGCTTTATCAGGTGGGTGCCTGGTACAAGCGGCAGCACCTGTCCGGCCCGCGCAAGGCCCGGCCGGCGGCGCCCGCGCCCACGCTCAGCCGCGGGACCGTCACGGGCTCGATGGCCATCCTGCTCACGCTGCTGTTCTCCAAGTATTTCTACATGGCCAGCTTTACGAGCTACTACACCTTCTACCTGATGCACCGCTTCGACGTGTCGGTGCAGGCCGCGCAGATGCACCTGTTCGCCTTCCTAATCGCGGTGGCCCTGGGCACGATACTGGGCGGCCCCATCGGCGACCGCATCGGCCGCAAGAAGGTGATCTGGGGCTCCATCCTGGGCGTGGCGCCGTTTGCGCTCGTGCTGCCCTATGTGGGACTGGCATGGACCGGCGTCCTGAGCTTCGTCATCGGCCTGATCCTGGCGTCGGCCTTCTCCGCGATCCTGGTGTTCGCCCAGGAGCTGATGCCGGGCAAGGTAGGCACCGTCTCGGGCCTGTTCTTCGGCTTCGCCTTCGGCATGGGCGGCCTGGGTGCCGCGGTGCTGGGCAAGGTGGCCGACGTGACCAGCATCGAATACGTCTACCACCTGTGCTCGTTCCTGCCGCTGCTGGGTCTCTTGACCGCCTTCCTGCCGGATCTCGGCCGGCCGCGTGCCAAGCCGGTCCTGGCCAAGGCCTGACGGGGGCGTTCCGGGGGCCGCGGGCTCCCGGTGCACGACATGCCATCCCATAGTGCTACCCTGGTGGCGACACGCACGACACTCCTGCCAGGGTTACATGAAAAGTCTTCTGCTTGCCTTCGCCTGCGCGACCGCGCTGAATGGTTGCGGCGTGGTGGCCGCGCCTTGCCGCATCGCCTCCGCCGGTCTCAAGATCGTCCCCGTGGTGGGTGATATCGCCGCCGCGCCCACCGACGCCTGCGCCGCGGTGATCGACTGATGGACGCGCGCAAGGCACTCGTCCTGTTCTCCGGTGGCCAGGACTCCACCACCTGCCTGGCCTGGGCGCTCGACCGCTACGCCAGGGTCGAGACCGTGGGCTTCGACTACGGCCAGCGCCATCGCGTGGAACTCGATGCCCGCCGCAACGTGCTGCGCGAGATCCACGCCCGCTTCCCGTCCTGGTCGCCCCGGCTGGGCGAGGACCACGCCATCGACCTGTCGGTGCTGGGCGCCCTGAGCGACACCGCGCTCACGCGCGATACCGAGATCAGGCTGACCGATGCCGGACTGCCCAATACCTTCGTGCCAGGACGCAACCTGGTCTTCCTGACCATGGCCGCGGCGCTGGCCTATCGCCGCGGGCTGGAGGTCGTGGTCGGCGGCATGTGCGAAACCGATTTCTCCGGCTATCCCGATTGCCGCGACGATACCGTCAAGGCCTTGCAGGTCGCGGTGTCGCTGGGCATGGGGCAGCGTTTCACCTTCGAGACGCCGCTGATGTGGCTGGACAAGGCCCGGACCTGGCAATTGGCCCAGGACCTGGGCGGCGACGCGCTGGTCGGGGTCGTGGCCGAGCACAGCCATACCTGCTACCTGGGCGATCGCAGCAAGAGATTCGACTGGGGCTACGGATGCGGGACTTGCCCTGCCTGTGAACTGCGGGCGGCGGGGTATGGACGCTGGCGGCAGGAGTCGAGCGGCGTGTAGCGTCGCCTAGTCGCCGAACACTTCGGCCAGCGTCGCGGCATCCAGTACGCTGACGGACCAGGTTTCCAAGTCGGCGTCCGACGCGTCGCGCAGGCGCTGGATCGTGGCATCGGGCAGGGGGCCGAAGCGGCGGGCCAGGAGGCGTTCGAGCAGGGCGGATTCGCCTTGCCGGCGACCTTGGGCAAGGCCTTGGGCCAGGCCTTGTTCGAGACCTTGTTCGAGACCTTGTTCAAGTCCTCGCGCTCGGCCTTGCTCGAGGCCCCGTTCCAACCCAGTCCGAGTCGCGTAGGCCAGCGCCGCCGCATCGTCGGCGATTGCCTTCTCGCGGGCATACGCGCGCCAGCGCGCATCTTCGTCCATGGTCAGGACCTTCAGCCTGCCGACCGCTTCACGCACCGGTTCGTGGGTGATGTCCTTCATGCTGGCTTCCTCCCATCCGTGCTGGAAGCACGCGACCCAGGCCGACAGCGCCGCCGGCAGGCACCTCAGGCGCTCCGCCTTGGTTAGCTCGATTATATGCAGTTGGAGTTCCTTGCCCAGTCGTATCGCGGGCTGGCGCCGGTCGCGCAATTCGAAACGCCAGTCCGCCTGCCCCGGATCGTCGAACAGATCGTGCGCCAGGAAATGGATGGCAATCGCCGGCTTCAGCAGTTCATAGTCCTGGCCTCGCTGGATCTGCTCGGACAGCGTGCGGGCCAGGTAGTAGGCGCTGCGGGCCGGCCAGCGCTCGTAGCGCCGTACCTGCATCTCGATGTTGTAGAGCTGGCCGCTCGCGTCGCGCGCGTGAACAAGAGCTTGAAGACCAAGTCATTGCGCAGGTCGAGTAGAGGGGGCGGCGCCCGTCGGGAGGGATCTGCCGGAAGCGGCTGCCCCGGCTCCGACAGCGTGAAGGTTTCCGTGAAGGCGGGCCTGGGGGCGGAGGACGGGACGAAGCCGATGGTGGGTTGCATGAGAGTTCCTTGGAAGACCCCTCTACCCTAGCCCCCGTCCCGTGCTCCCGGACGATCGGTGGCCACCGATCGTCCATGAGGAATTGCGCGTATGCGCGAGTATTACTTCGGCAGGACCACGTTGCGCGGCTTGCCCGCGACGAACGCTTCCAGGTTGTCCACCAGTTGGTCGGCCAGCGTCTGCATGGCTTCCTGGCTGGCCCAGGCCACGTGCGGGGTCAGGATGAAATTGGGTTGCCTGACGTGCAGCAGCGGATTGGCGTCGGCGGGCGGTTCGCCGTCGGCCACGTCGAAGCCGGCGCCGGCGATGGTGCCGGCGCGCAGGGCCTCGGCCAGCGCCGCTTCGTCCACCAGCCCGCCGCGGGCGGTGTTGATGAGCAGCGCGGTGGGTTTCATGGATGCCAGTTCGGCGCGGCCGATCATGTTGCGCGTGGCGGCGCTGAGCGGCAGGTGCAGCGTGACGACGTCCGAGGTGCGCAGCAGCTCCGGCAGGGGCAGGTTCACGATGCCCGGCTCGTCCACCGGCGAGCGGCTGGCGACGCAGATCTCCATGCCGAAGGCGCGGCCCAGCGCGGCCACCGACCGGCCCAGCGCGCCGTAGCCGACGATGCCCAGCCGGCTGCCGGACAGGTCGCGTATGGGGTAGTCGAGGAAGCAGAACTGCTGCGACCGCTGCCACTTGCCGGCTTCGACGTCGGCGGCATAGGCGCGCAGGTTGCGGCGCAACGCCAGGATGAGCGCGAAGGTATGCTCGGGCAGCGAGGCGGTGGCGTAGTTGCGGATGTTCGACACGACGATGCCGCGTTCCTGGCAGGCGGCCAGGTCGATGATGTCCGTGCCCGTCGCCGCCACGGCGATCATCTTCAGCGCGGGCAACTGGTCCAGCTCGGCGCGGCGCAGCGGCACCTTGTTGGTGACGGCGATGGACGCATCCTTCAATCGCGCCACGACCTCATCGCGGGAAGTGATCTCGTGATCGACCCAGGCGTGGGAGAAGGCGGGCGGCCGGATGGTGGCCTGCAGGCTGGCCCGGTCCAGGAAGACGATCTTGTGCGTGAACGACGACATGAGAAGCCCTCTATGGATGGATCCCCCCTACGCGCTTCGCGCGTCCCCCAAGGGGCGGCACTGGCGGACCGGCGGAGCCGGATCCGCTGTGCCCCGGATGGGTATCCAGCAGGTGATGATCCGCTCGCCGCCAGAGCGGAAGGCAAATTGCCGTTCCGCTCCTGCGCCAGCGTGTGGGAAGACTACTTCAGCAGCGACTGGCGGTAGGCGTCGATGTCGCCGATGGGACGGCGCGCGACGCCCGAATCCATCGCGGCCAGTGCGACGGCGGACGCGACTTCGCTGATCAGGCGGGGATCGAACGGCGTGGGAATGAAGTAGTCGGGGCCGAATTCCAGCTTGTGGTTGGGATAGGCCTTGGCGACTTCGGGCGGGATGGGCTGCTGCGCGAGATTGGCGATGGCGTTCACGCAGGCGAGCTTCATCTCGTCGGTGATGCGCATGGCGTCCACGTCCAGCGCACCGCGGAACAGGAAGGGGAAGCAGAGGACGTTGTTGACCTGGTTCGGGTAGTCCGAACGACCCGTCGCGATCAGGCAGTCCGAGCGGACGGCGCGGGCCACTTCCGGACGGATCTCGGGTTCGGGATTGGCCAGCGCCAGGATCAGGGGGCGCAGCGCCATGGTCGAGACCATCTCCGGGGTCAGCAGTCCGGCGGCGGAGCATCCCAGGAAGACGTCGGCGTCCTTGACCGCATCGGCCAGCGTGCGCGCGGTGCTGGTGGTGGCATAGCGCGACTTGTTGAACTCCATGGACGCGTCGCGGCCTTCGTAGACCACGCCCTTGGAATCCACCAGCAGGATGTTTTCCTTCTTCAGCCCCTGGCGCACCAGCAGGTCCAGGCAGGCGATGGCCGCGGCGCCGGCGCCCGAGCAGACCAGCTTGACCTGGTCCAGCGACTTCTCGGCCAGCTTCAGGCCATTGACGATGCCGGCGGAGGCGACGATGGCCGTGCCGTGCTGGTCGTCGTGGAAGACCGGGATCGACATGCGCTCGGTCAGCCGGCGCTCGATGTAGAAGCACTCGGGCGCCTTGATGTCCTCGAGATTGATGCCGCCGAACGTGGGCTCCATCATCGCGATGGCGTCGACCAGCTTGTCGGGATCCGTCTCGGCCAGCTCGATGTCGAAGACGTTGATGCCTGCGAACTTCTGGAACAGGCAGGCCTTGCCTTCCATGACCGGCTTGGCGGCGTACGGCCCGATGTTGCCCAGGCCGAGCACGGCGGTGCCGTTCGAGATGACCGCCACCAGGTTCGAGCGCGACGTGTAGTAGCGCGTGGCCTGCTGGTCGTTGGCGATGGCTTCGCACGCGGCGGCGACACCCGGCGAATAGGCCAGCGACAGGTCGTGCTGGTTGTCGAGCGGCTTGGTGGGGACGACGGAGATCTTTCCGGCGATGGGGAACTGATGATAGGCGAGCGCCTTATCGGTAAGCGAAGAATCCATTGTTTTATATATAGAACAGTAGCGGCACGTGAACGAACATTGTATGCCCGGTTGAGCACGGCACGGCGCTCGGCGTGGCCCGGAGGGCCGCGCGGGGCGGCGCATTCGCGACCGCGCGGGCAAGGCGCGGCAAGGGTCGATGCGCATCGCAACGATCATGCGACGCAGCATCGCACCGTAGGGCCGTGGTATGGAGAAGAGGATTTGCGCGCGCCATGGCGCGCGCCGTTCGCGCACGCGCCGGAGGATGCTGCGTTACAACAACAAGCGGGCCGATACGCCGATACCGGGCCGCGTCTGGCGGCCCGGACGATAGTTGCGGGGAGGCAACTAGGATCGGGCCAGGCGCCTTACAGTGCGCGGAGCATGCGCGTCAGCCTCACCTTGTAGGCGGCGCGGATGTGTTCCCGCGTGATGCGCTCGGCAAGATCGGGATCGCGCTGTTCCAGCGCCGCCACCATTTCCTGGTGCTCGCGTGAACTGACGTCGGCACGCTCGGGTATGGCCAGCGTGGTGGGGCCCAGCAGCGCCATCGACTCCTGCAGCGAATTGAGCGTCTTCAGCAGATAGCGGTTGTGGGCGCAGCGGTACAGCGTCTCATGGAAGAAGCGATTGTTGATCGCGAGCTGTTCGTGCTGGCCGACCAGTTGTGCGTCGCGGTCGGCGATCTCCCTCAGGGCCGAGATCTCCACGTCGGAAGCATGGCGCGCGGCCAGCCGCGCGGCCGTGCCTTCCAGCACCTCGCGCATGACATACAGTTCGTTGACCATGCTCTGGTCGAGCTCGGTCACGATGAGCCCGCGTCCGGACTCGTTTGCCACCAGCCCCTCGCTTTCCAGGCGGCTCAGGGCCTCGCGTACGGGCGTGCGGCTCAGGCCCAGCAATTCGGCCAGCTCGATCTCGCGCAGGCGCGTGCCGGGAGCGAGTTCGCCGGTGCGGATGGCGGTGCGCACATACTGGTAGGCCTGCTCGCCGCGCGAGCACGAGGTCTGTCCCAGGTTCTTCGCGCTGGGCACGGCGGGCGCCGCTTTCTTTCTGGGCATGGACGGCGGAATGGCGGGTGGCAAAGCAAGGATCATAACCAAGTCCGTGCCTTGCTCCCGCGTGCCGCCCTGGTTCAAGGCGAGGCTGTCGCCGCCTTGGAAGGCTTGAGCAGCTTGCTCCAGCGCGTGATTTCCTCGCGCACGAAACGGCCGAATTCCTCCGGGGACGACACGCGTACCTCGCCGTCGATGACGTCGAATCGCTTGGCGACCTCCGGGTCCGCGAGACTGGTGCGCAGCGCGCCGTTGATCTTGTCGATGATGGGCTTAGGCGTGCCGGCCGGCGCGAACATGCCCCACCACACCACGGCCTCGAAATCCTTGACGCCCTGTTCGGCGATGGTCTTGACGTCGGGCGCCGACTGCAGGCGCCGCAGTCCGCTGGTTGCCAGCAGCTTGGCCCGCTTGCTGTCCAGGTGGGGCTTGATCTGCGACAGGCCGGTGAACGCCAGATCCACGTGGCCGCTGGCGACGTCGAGCATGGCCGGGCCGGCGCCGCGATACGGCACGTCCAGGATGTTGGCGTGGGTGGCGGCCTTGAAGAGTTCGGTGGCCATGTGCGAGGCGGATCCCTCGCCCGAGGTGGCGATGGTCAGCTTGCCCGGTTGCCTGGCAGCCAGTTCCAGCAACTGTGGGATGTCGTTGGCGGGCAGGTTGGCGCGCGCGGCCAGTCCCATCGCGTAGGTGATGACCAGGCCGATGGGCGCGAAATCGTCAGGCGTCCGGTAGGGCAGCTTGGGCAGCAGCGTGGGGTTGGTGGCGAAGCTGGGGCTGACGATCAGCAGCGTATAGCCATCGGGTTCGGCCTTGGCCACCGCCTCGGTGCCCGTCACGGTATTGCCGCCGCCGCGGTTGTCGATGATGACGGGCTGCTTGAGGGTGGCCGACAGCTTCTCGGCGAAGGCGCGGGCGATGAAATCGCCGCCGCCGCCCGCGGCGAACGGCACCACGATGCGAACGGGCTTTTCGGGATAGTGGTCGGCCGGCGCGGCGTGGCCGGGCAGGGCGAAAGCGGCCAGACAGACCGCTGCGCCAAATGCGTGCTTCATGTCTCCTCCTGAGGGGGGCCGGGGTTCGTGCCCGTGGCGCCGCCGCAGGCGGGGTCGGGCACTATCGGTATTCGCTTGAATACAATTGTGCACGCACGTATCCAGGAAGTAAACTGGCAAGGTCGAATCCTGTTCCGAGCCGCTCGACCATGCAAAGTCCGCTCGAAGTTCTGAACCGCTATCGCCCCCACGACGGAACCCTGCACGATGCCTTCCTGAGCCGGTGCGCCGAGCAAGCGTCCCGGCCTTTCCTGATCCAGGACGGCGAATGCTGGACCTGGGCCGAGTTCGGCCGGCGCTACGAACGCCTGGCGCGGGCGCTGGCCGCGCGGGGAATCGGGCCCGGCGCCCGCGTGGCGGTGGCCGGGCGCAACGACAAGGCGCACGTGCTGGCGCTGTTCGCGCTGGCCCGGCTGGGCGCCACCATGGTGCCGGTCAATCCCGATTTCGGTCCGCGCGAGATGGACTATGCGCTGCGGCACGCGGAGGTGCAGGGCATCCTGGCCGAAACGCGCCTGCTCGACCTGGTGCGGCCGATCGCCGCCGGTTTCCAGGTCCCCCCCTGGCTGATGACCATGGACGGCCCGCAGGACGATGCCGGGTCGCTGGCCGCCGCGCTGGCACAGCCGGTGGGGCAGGCGCCGCTACCCGTCCCGGCGGCCACCGATACCTGCGTCATCATCTACACGTCCGGCACCACGGGATTTCCCAAGGGCGTCATGCACAGCCAGTACAACCTCGTGACCGCTGGCGAGGCCAACGTCGCGCGCGTGCACCTGCAGCCCGACGACAGGCTGATGATCATCCTGCCGTTCTTCCACATGAATGCGTTGTTCTACTCGGTGGGCGGCGCGCTGGCTTGCGGCGCGGCGATGATCCTGGTGCCGCGCTTTTCCGCCTCGACGTTCTGGCAGGTGGCGGCCGACAACGGCGCCACGGTGGTCAACATCATCGAGGCCATCGGCACCATCCTCGCCTCCCGCGACCGGCGTGAATACCGGCCCGATCACCGCCTGCGCGCGGTATACGGCGTGCGCAGGAAGTCGGCACCCGCATTCCGCGACGAATTCGGAGTGCCGCACCTGTTCTCGGGCTTCGGCATGACCGAGATTCCCGGCGTTACCTGCAATCCCTACGACGGGCCCGACAAGCCGGGCAGCATGGGCGTGGTGGCCGCGCATCCGGATCCGGCCCGGCCCTGGGCGCGATGCCGCGTGGTCGACGATGCCGGCCGGGACGTGGGCGTGGACGAGGTCGGCGAGCTCTGGGTGGCCACGCCCATCGTCATGCAGGGGTACTTCCGCGATCCCGAACAGACCCGCCAGGCCTTCGAAGGCGAGTGGCTCAAGACCGGCGACCTGGTGCGGCGCGATGCCGACGGCTTCTTCTTCCACGTCTCGCGCAAGAAGGACATCATCCGCCGCCGCGGCGAAAACATCGCCGCCGCCGAACTCGAAATGGTCATCAACGAGCACCCCGCCGTGTTCGAGGCGGCGGCCCTGGCCGTGCCGTCCGAACTGGGCGAGGACGAGATCCTGGTGGTGGTGGCGCCGCGCCCGGGCGCCACGCTGGCCGAAGCCGAGGTGGCCGAGTGGTGCCGCGGCCGGTTGGCCGCCATCAAGGTGCCGCGCTACGTGGCGCTGCTGCCCGAGCTGCCGCACACGCCCACGCACAAGATCGCCAAGAACCTGCTGCGCGACGATCCCGCCGTCAGGGAACGGATCGTGGACCTGCAGGCCTGAACCCATCCCCCGCCGTCGCGGGCACAATGCGAATCTGACATCGAAGGAGACACGACCCATGGCCAAGCGCAAGCAACTCAGGACCGACATCTGCTGGAGCACCGAAGACAAGATCACCATCAAGGGGCTGGACCTGTGCCAGGACATCATGGGCAAGGTGTCGCTGGGCGACATGGCCTTCCTGGAAATGATGGACCGCCTGCCCAATGAGCGCGAGTCACGCGTGTTCAACGCGCTGGCGGTGATCCTGGTCGAGCACGGGATGACGCCCAGCGCCATCGTGACCCGCATGACGCTGGCGGGTGCGCCCGAAGCCATGCAGGCCGCGGTGGCGGCCGGACTCAGCGGCCTGGGCAGCGTGTTCGTGGGCAGCATGGAGAATGCCGCCCGCATGCTGCAGGAGGCGTTGCCGGATCCGGCCCGGCCCGGGGACATCGCCGCCCTGGCGGCCCGCATCGTCGACGAACACGCGGCGCGCGCCCGCACGGTGCCGGGCATCGGCCACCACATCCACAAGCCGGTCGACCCGCGTGCCCCGCGCCTGTTCGAGATCGCCCGTGACAACGGCTTCGACGGACCCTACGTGGCGCTGATGCAGGCGGTGGCCGAGGCGGCGCAGTCGCGCCTGGGCAAGAGCCTGCCGGTCAACGCCACCGGCGCCATCGCCGCGGTGGCCAGCGAACTAGGCATTCCCTGGCGCGTGGTCCGGGGCATAGGCGTCATGTCGCGGGCCATCGGGCTGGTGGCGCACGTGCTGGAAGAATTGCGCGAGCCGATGGCGCGCGAGATCAAGGCCATGGTCGAGGAGGAAGCCACCGCGCACCTGCGCTGATGTCTATCCGCCGCTTCCGGGTCCGCCTTGCGGGGCGGACTTTTTTTCGTCCGTAACCCGGCTGTCATCTGGGTCTTTTAACCTCGCGCTCGGTCAAGCTGACAAGCAGCTTAATACCGTCTTTCCACACCACGAGGTTTGAATGTCCTACCTGACAGATAAATTGCGCGCTCCGTCTCGCGAGGCGCAGGGAGAAGTCACCGTCCCCGGCCAGATGTTCGACGAGATCGTCGCCGCCAACCCCGCTCGCCGCACGCTGCTCAGGAACAGCTTCGGCCTGTCTATCCTGTCGGTCTTCGGTGCCACGACGCTGGCCGCCTGTGGCAGCGACGGCGATTCCGCGCCCGCGCCGGGCGGCGGCGGAGGTGGCGGTGGTGGTGGCACCGATCCGGTCGGCCCCGACTACTCGGTGAAGTTCGAACGGCTGGCCGACAAGATCACGGCCGACACCGTGACCGTGCCCAAGGACTACCAGGTGCAGATCCTGTACTCGGCCGGCGACAAGTGCGAGACGGGTTCCGCCGGGTACGCCGGTACGCCCCAGTCGTGGCCGGACACCGAGACGCAGGCCGGCGGCCAGCACGACGGCATGCACTTCTATCCGCTGGACGGCGTCGACCCCAACAAGGGCGGCCTGCTGGCCATCAACCATGAAAGCACCGACAACGCCACGCTGAACCTGGCCGTGGAAGGCACCAAGACGCGTCTGTCGAACGTCGGCGTCTCGGTCGTCGAGGTCGCGCGCGGCGATGACGGCACGTGGGCGGTCAAGGCCAACTCCCGCTACAACAAGCGCTATACCGGCAACACCGTCTACAACGTCGGCGGCCCGGCCGCCTCGGCCGTCAGCGGCACCCGCAAGGTGGTGGGCACGCTGAACAACTGCGCCAGCGGCCCGACGCCCTGGGGCACGTACCTGACCTGCGAAGAGACGACGGACAACTACCTGGATCCCACGCAGGACGAGAAGGGCTACGGCTGGGTGGTCGAGATCGATCCCTACACGCCGACCTCGACCGCGGTCAAGCGCACCGCCATGGGCCGCTTCGACCACGAGAACACCGCGTACATGACGGACGAGGCCAACCGCGTCGCGTTCTACATGGGCGACGACGGCACGCCGGGCTGCATCTACAAGTTCATTCCCAGCAAGGCCTACGACCCCAAGAACCGCGCGGCCAACCTGAACCTGCTGGACGAAGGCACGCTGTACGCCGCCCGCTTCAACGACGACGGCACCGGCAACTGGGTCGAGCTGACGCACGGCAAGAACAACCTCACCCTGAACGCCATCGACCCGGGCAACTACACGCAGACCGCGCCGGACCAGCCGCCCACGCCCGTCATCGTCAATTTCGCCAGCCAGGCCGACGTGCTGATCAATACCAAGGTCGCCGCGCGCGTGGCCGGCGCCACGCTGATGGACCGTCCCGAGTGGATCACGGTGGGCGTGGACAAGACCGTCTATTGCACGCTGACCAACAACGGCAGCCGCAAGCGCACCAGCGCCGCCAATCCGCGCATCAGCAACTCGCACGGCCACATCGTGCGCTGGAAGGAACGCGGCGATTCGCCGCTGGCCACGACGTTCGAATGGGAACTGCTGCTGCTGGCCGGCCAGGACCCGGCGGACGGCGCCGCGGCCAACGTGACCGGCAACATCAAGGGCGACGAGTTTTCCAGCCCCGACGGCATCCGCGTCGATCCGCAGGGCCGCCTGTGGGTGCAGACCGATTCGGGCACGGGCTCGAACATCACCGACATCTTCGGCAACAACTCGATGTACTACATCGATCAGGAAACGGGCGAGTCCAAGCGCTTCCTGGTAGGCCCCAAGGGCTGCGAGATCACGGGCATCGCCTATACGCCCGACCTTGCGACCTTCTTCATCAACATCCAGCACCCGAACGGCGTGTGGAACACCAAGCGCGCCGGCGGCGGCGACGCGCGGTCCGCCACGATCGTGGTCAGCCGGAAGGACGGCAAGCCCGTGGGCGCCTGAACGACCAAGGAGGGGGCGTTGCCGCGGTACGGGCGCACCCCCATTTACAGCCCGGATGGCCTGGCCATCCGGGTTTTTTTTGGCATTTTCCTGCGTCCCGCGCCGATACGTGGTCCAGGCGGGGGGCGTGGGGAATTTCGCCCCCCCCCCCCGGAGCCCCGGACGGGAGCAGGCGCTAGCCCTGCTTGTGCTTCTCGATCACCTTGCCGGCCAGGTGGAAGCCGGTGTTGGCCGCGGGTACGCCGGCATAGATGGCGGCCTGCACCAGGGTTTCCTCGATGACGGCGGGCTCGATGCCGGCGCGCAGTGCGGCGGCCACGTGCATCTCGAACTCTTCCCAGCGGCCCAGCGCCAGCATCATGGACAGCACGGCGATGCGCCGGGTGGTGTCCTCGAAGCGGCTGGAAGTCCAGACCTCGCCCCAGGCGTAGCGCGTGATGAAGGCCTGGAAGCGGCGGTTGAAGGGCGTGATCGCGGCGTTGCGGGCATCGACGTAGGCCGGGCTGAGCACCTGGCGACGGCGCGCCATGCCGTAATCGTAGCGGTCCTGCTCGGTCTCGACCGGCGGATCGGTCAGGAACTCGATCAGCGTGTCGCAGAACTGCAGCGGCACCTCGCTGGCCGCGATATGGGCGGCGGGCAGCATGCGGGCCGTGGCGCCCGGGATCCGGCCGGCGATGAATTCGCCCGCGGCCGGCGGCGTCGAGACATCGCGCTCGCCGGTGACGACCAGCGTGGGGACGGTGATGCGGTGCAGATCGTCGGCCACCTGCATGTCGCGGATGGCCGCGCAGCAGCCGGTGTAGCCGGTCGCCGACGTCTGCAGGAAGGTAGTGCGCACGCGCTGGTAGGGGATGCCGTTGCGTTCGACGTATTCCGGCGTGAAGAAGCGGCCCATGGCCATGTCGACGATGCTTTGCATGCCGTTGGCGCGCACGGTGTCGATGCGGGTCTGCCAGGCCTTGGGGTCCATCTGGCACGAGGTGTTGCACAACACCAGGCGGCGCAGGCGCCCCGGCTTGTTGATGCCGTACCACATGCCCACCATGCCGCCCAGCGAGACGCCGGCGTAGTCGAAGCTTTCGGCGCCGGCAGCCGTGGCGACGGCGTCCAGGTCGTTGCCCAGCTGCTCCAGCGTGTAGTCGCCGGCCGGCGCGTCCGAGGCGCCATGGCCGCGCGCATCGAAGCGGATCACGCGGAAATGGCGCATCAGGCGCGGCAGCACGTCGTCCCAGACCGCGAAGTCGGTGCCGATGGAATTGCCCAGCACCAGCGGCGGCAGGTTTTCGTCGCCGTCGCTGCGCCAGTAGATGCGGGCGTCGCCGCTGACAACGTGGGGCATGTTCTAGTCCTCCTGGATAAGGGTCTTCTGTTCCTGCCATTGGTACAGCACGGCGCTGCACATGGGCTGGCACGCGGCGATCTGCGGCTGCGGGCCGGCCAGGGTATCGATGTCCTGCGCGCCGAGCACGGCGGTGACTTCGGGAATCTGCTTGAGCAGTTCGGCCACCGGCGTGCGCTGCGAAATGGCCTGTTCGCACACCTGGCCGATGATGCGCTGCGCCTGCGCCGGGCCCAGCAGAGCCGACAACCGCAGCGAAATGCCTTCCGAATAGACGACGCCGTACAGGCGGTCGATGTTGGCCTGCATGGCCTGCGCATCGACGCGCACGCCCTCGGCGATGTCGACCGCCGCGGCGATGCTGCTGGCGGCAAGGCTGAACAGGTCGGCCAGCACCGGCAGCGAATTGGGCCAGGTGCCCAGGCCGCGTTCGTGCTCGGAAGCGAGCTCTCCGGCCAGGATGGACGCGAGCGCCGGGGCGCGATACGCGGCATCCATCAGGTACATGCTGGAGACGGGGTTGCGCTTGTGCGGCATGGCCGACGAGCCGCCGCGTCCTTCGCCGGTGGGTTCGAAGGCCTCGGCCACTTCGGCCTGCATGAGCAGGGAGATGTCGCGGCCGATCTTGCCCAGTGCGCCGCACAGGATGGCCAGCTCGCTGCCCAGCCGCGCCAGCCGGTCGCGTCCGCCCTGCCACGAGATGGCGGGCACGCGCAGGCCCAGCCGGTCGGCCAGCGCCCGCGCGACGCGCTGGCCTTCGCCGTAGTGGGTGGCCAGCGTGCCGTTGGCGCCGCCGAACTGCAGCGTGCAGGCTTCGTCGCCCGCGCGTTTCAGGGCCACGCTGCTGCGCCCCGCGGCGTCGAGCCAGCCTGCGACCTTCCAGCCGAAGGTGACGGGCGCGGCGGGCTGGATCAGCGTGCGGCCCAGCAGCGGCGTGCGCCGATGGGCCTCGACCTGCCCGGCCAGCGCATCGCCCAGCCGGACCAGCTCGGTCCGCAGCAGGTCCAGCGACTGCCGGGCCAGCGTGACCATCGCGGTGTCGGCCAGGTCCTGGCTGGTCGAGCCGTAGTGCACGTACGCGGCGGCGCCTTCGTTGCGCCCGCCTACCGCGGCCTTGAGCATCTTGACCAGCGGGATGGCCAGGGTGCCAGCCACGCGGGCATCGGCCGCCAGCTTGCCGGCGTCGAGCGAAAAGGACGAGCAGGTATCGATGATGGCCGCGGCTGCGTCGGCCGGGATGACGCCGCAGTCGCGCTGCGCGGCGGCCAGTTCGGATTCGAAGCGGATCATGGCGGCGATCACCGCCTGGTCGGTCCAGATGGCCCGGATGGCCGGGGTCGAGAAGAAGGCGTTGAGAGCGTCCATGGGGAAGGCCGTATCGGAGGGGCCGCGGCGGCGGCCGGACTGGGCATGACGATAGCATGGCGGGCCACGGGTTTTCCCCCGGCCATGCGCTCCCTTGACGAATGCACACGTGTGCATTTATGCTGGCCGCCGGTATGAAAAAGAAGCGGCCGGCGTCGCCGGGCGACAAGGGCCATCCACAGGAAACAGGCACCATGATCATCAAGGAGCTGCGGGAACTCACGGTCCCGCTGCGCGGCAACATCTCCAACGCCCTGGTCAATTTCTCGGAGCACACCGTCTCGCTGGTGGCGGTCGTCACCGACGTGGTGCGCAACGGCAAGCCGGTCACCGGCATCGCCTTCGACTCCATCGGCCGCTACGCCCAGGGCGGACTGCTGCGCGAGCGCTTCTTCCCGCGCCTGCTGGCCGCCCGCCCGGAATCCCTGCTGGACGCATCGGGCCGCCGCTTCGATCCCGCCAAGGTGCACGCCTGCGCGATGCGCAACGAAAAACCCGGCGGCCACGGCGACCGGGCCGCCGCGGTGGGCGCGCTGGAGCTGGCGTTCTGGGACCTGAACGCCAAGCTGGACGACGAACCGGCGTTCCAGACCATAAGCCGCGCCCATGGGGTCTCGCGCCTGCGCGACGATGTGGACGTCTATGCCGCGGGGGGCTACTACTATCCCGGCGATCCGTGCGCCATCCTGCGCGACGAATTGCTGCGCTACCGTGACATGGGCTTCTCGGCCTTCAAGATGAAGATAGGCGGCGCGGACCTGGCCACCGACGTCGCGCGGGTCGAGGCGGCGCTGGAGGTGGCCGGCGACGGGTCCAGGCTGGCGGTCGATGCCAACGGCCGCTTCTCGGTGGACGAGGCGGCGGCCTATGGGAAGGCCATGGCGCAGTACGGGCTGCGCTGGTTCGAGGAAGCCTGCGATCCGCTGGATTTCGATGCCAACCTTCGTTTCATCGAAGGCTATCCGGGTGCGGTGGCCACGGGCGAGAACCTGTTCTCGGCCGCCGACGTGCGCAACCTGCTGCGCTTCGGCGGCATGCGGGCGGACCGTGACATCTTCCAGATGGACGCGGGGTTGAGCTACGGCCTGACGGAATATGGCCGCATCCTGGCCGAGATGGACGCGCATGGCTACCGGCGGGCGCAGCTCTATCCCCATGGCGGCCACCTGATCAACCTGCATATCGCCGTGGGACTGCAACTGGGCGGCTGCGAGGCCTATCCCGGCGTGTTCCAGCCCTTCGGCGGCTACTGCGACGATTGCGTGGCGGGCGACGGCCGCATCGCGCCGTCGAGCGCGCCCGGCTTCGGGCTGGAGCGCAAGCCGGAGCTGCGCGAGGCGATCGGACAACTGCTGGCGTGAAGGAGACGCGCATGAAGATCCTGGTGATGGGCTGCGGGGCCATGGGCTCCATCTATGCCGGCCTGCTGGCGGCGGGCGGCAACGAAGTGGTGGCGGTGGACACCTGGCGCGAGCACGTTGCAGCCATGCGCGACCGTGGCTTGCGGGTGGAAGGCGCGAGCGGCGACCGGGTGGTGAAGGTACGCGCGCTGGAACAGGTGCCGGACGAAGCCATGGACCTGGTCGTGGTGGCGGTCAAGGCCGCGCACGTGGCCGAGGCGGCAGGCCGGCTGGTTCCGGCCGTGGGGCCGGACACCCGCGTACTGACCATCCAGAACGGCATGGGCAGCGCGGACATGGTGGCGCGGGCGGTGGGCGCGGAGCGGGTGGCGGTCGGTATCGCCGGCGGCTTCGGCGCGCAGATGCGCGGTCCCGGCCACACTTTCCACAACGGGATGGAGATCATCCGCATGGGCGCCTACTCGACGCTGGCGCGCGAGCAGGTGGACGCCATCGCGGCCCTGTGGCGGGCGGCCGGCTTCAAGGCCGAGGCCGTGGACAACATCGCCGCCATGCAGTGGGAGAAGCTGATCTGCAACGTGGCCTATAGCGCGCCGTGCGCGCTGACCGGCATGACGGTGGGCGAGGTCATGGACGATGCCGACATGGGGCCGGTCAGCCGGGCCGCGGCGGTCGAGGCCTGGGAAGTCGCGCGGGCGCGCGGCGTTGCGTTGGCGGTGCAGGATCCGGTGGCCCATGTGCGCGCGTTCGGTGCCAAGATCCCCAATGCCAAGCCGTCGCTGCTGCAGGATCTCGAGAATGGCAGGCCCAGCGAGATCGATGTCATCAACGGCGCCGTGCCCCGGGAAGCGGCGCTGGCGGGCATGCAGGCCCCGGTCAACGCGACGTTGACGGCGCTGGTCCGCCAGCGCGAGCGCCGGGCGGCGCGCTGATGGCATCCGGGAGCCGCCCATGGGCATGACCGCCACCGAGAAGATCTTCGCCCGCCACGCCGGGCGCGACCGGGTGCGCCCCGGCGAGATCGTCACGGCCCGGATCGACCGCGCGCTGTTGAACGACGTCAGCGGGCCGATCGCCTTCGAGCGGCTGGCGCAGATGGGCGTGGCGCGGCTGCGCGAACCGGACCTGGCGGTGCTGGTGGGCGATCATTTCGCGCCGCCCAAGGACGTGGCCTCGGCGCGCGCGCTGCGGTCGCTCCAGCGTTTCGCCGACGAGCACGGCGTGCGGCACCACTACGACATCGGCACGGGCGGGATCGAGCACACCCTGCTTCCCGAGCTGGGGCTGGTGCGGCCCGGCGACCTGATCGTCGGCGGCGATTCCCATACCTGCACCTATGGCGCCTTCGGGGCGATCGGCATAGGCATGGGTTCCACCGACATCGCGGCGGCGCTGGCGATGGGCGAGCTGTGGTTCACCGTTCCGGCCACGTTGCGCATCGAGTTCCGCGGCGAGCGGCAGCCCTATGTGACCGGCAAGGACCTGATCCTGCACCTGCTCCAGCGCCTGGGCGTGGACGGGGCGGCTTACCAAAGCATGGAGTTCGGCGGCCCCGGCATGGGCGGAGTGACCATGGACGAGCGCATGGCCTTGTGCAACATGGCGGTGGAAGCCGGCGCCAAGACCTGCATCGTGCCGCCCGACGACACGACGCGGGCATGGGCACGGCGCGCAACCGGCGGCGCAGGCATGATCGAGCACGGGGACGCGGACGCCGACTATGCCGGCCGCCTGCAGGTGGCGCTGGAGACGCTGCCGGTCCTGTGCGCCAAGCCCTACTCGCCAGGCAACGTGGCGCCCGTGGCCGAGGTGCGCGGCGTGCGGGTGGACCAGGCCTACATCGGCAACTGCGCCAACGGTACCCTGACCGACCTGCGCCAGGCCGCGGCCATCCTGCGCGGACGCAAGGTGGCGCGCGGCGTGCGCTGCGTGGTCGTGCCGGCCACGCGGGACATCTATCGGCAGGCATTGGCCGAGGGGTTGATCGATATCTTCGCCGAGGCCGGCGCGCTGGTGTCGCCCTCGACCTGCGGCGCCTGCGCCGGGCTGAGCACGGGCGTGCTGGCCGAAGGCCAGGTCTGCGTGGCGACCACCAACCGCAACTACCGCGGCCGCATGGGGGATCCGGGTTCCCAGGTCTACCTGGCCAACGCCCACGTCGCGGCGGCCAGCGCCGTGGCGGGCGAACTCATCCATCCGGAGGCGTTGTGACGCAAGCCAGCGCAACGGTGCGCCGTTTCGGCGACGACATCGACACCGACGTGATCATTCCCGCCATCTACCTGACCTCGCATCGTCCGGAAGTGCTGGCCCGCCATTGCATGGAACCGCTGGACCCCGGATTCGCCGCACGGGTCCGGCCCGGCGACGTGCTGGTCGCGGGCCGCAACTTCGGCTGTGGTTCCTCGCGCGAGCATGCGGTGCTGGCGCTGCAGGCGGCAGGCATCTCGTGCATCGTGGCCGAGAGCTTCGCCCGCATCTTTTTTCGCAACGCGCTCAACAACGGGCTGCCGCTGGTGGCCTGCCCGGACGCGGTCCGCGATGCCCGCGAAGGCGACGCGATCCGGGTGGACCTGGACGGCGGACAGGTCTGGCTGGGGGCGCGCGCCTACCCGTTTCCCGTCCATCCGCCCTTCCTGGCCGACATGATCCGGCAGGGCGGGCTGGTGGAATACGTCAGGCGGCGACTGGCCGAGACCGGTCCGGACTGACTCACCATCAAGGCGCACAGACGCCAGAGGAGACCTGCATATGGACCCCGATACCCGACGATGCGGCCGCGGGCGGCGCCTCGCGCTTGCCGCCAGCCTGCTTTCCGCCCTGCTGCTGGCAAATCCCGGACCGGCGTCCGCCCAGCCCGCCGCCCGCTATCCCGACAAGCCCATCCGCCTGATCGTGCCGTTCGCGGTGGGCGGCACCAGCGACGTGTTCGCGCGGCTGGTGGGCCAGAAACTCTCCACCGCCTTCGGCCAGCAGGTCGTGGTCGAGAACCGGCCCGGCGCCAACGGCAACATCGGCACGGACATCGTCGCCAAGGCCGAGCCGGACGGCTACACGCTGCTGTTCGCCGCCGATGGCACCATGGTGATCAATCCCAGCCTGTACGAGAAGCTGCCGTTCAACGTCGAGCGCGACCTCGCGCCAGTGTCGCGGGTGGTGCTGGTACCGCTGATCATCGTCGCCAATCCGCAGCTGAAGGCCTCCACGCTGCCCGAGCTCGTGGCCCTGGGCAAGCGCGCCGACGCCGACCTGGATTTCTCGTCCGCGGGATTGGGCAGCACCGGCCACCTGGCGGGCGAACTGCTGAAGTCGCGCACGGGCATACGCATGTCGCACGTGGCCTACAAGGGCGGCGGGCAGGCGGTCACGGACGTGGTGGGCGGACAGGTGCCGCTGCTGGTGACGGCGCTGGCCACCGCGGACCCCTTCATCAAGAGCGGCAAGCTCAGGGCCATCGCGATGACCTCGGGCAAGCGCGCGGCCGGGGCGCCCGACATTCCCACCGTGGCCGAGGGCGGCGTGCCCGGCTTCGATGTCTCGTCGTGGTACGGCATCCTGGCGCCCGCCCGCACGCCCGCGCCCGTCATCGATAAGCTGCATGCCGAACTGGCGCGCATTCTGCAGGCCGACGACGTGCGGCGCCGTTTCCGGGAACTGGGCGGCGAACCCATCGGCGACACGCCGCAGGCCTTCGCCGGCGTGATCAAGGAGGATCTCGCCAAGTGGGCGCGCATCGTCAAGGACGCCGGCATCAGCGTGCAATAGCCGCGCGCCTGGGGTGGCCGCCTGCCCGCGCACGGACAGGCGGACGGGTACACTCTGGGCACCGGATGCCCACAGGAAGCCCATGGCCAGTTCCAAGCCCGCCCACGGTCCCGTCACCATCAAGGACATCGCCGCCGCGCTGGGCATTTCGCACACCACCGTCTCGCGCGCGCTGAACGATCATCCCAAGCTCAGCGACGACACCAAGGCGCGGGTGCGGCAGGTGGCGCGGGAACTGGGCTACGTGCTGAACGCCTCGGGGCGCATCCTGCGCGGCGGCGCCAGTCCGCTGGTGGGGCTGGTCATCCCCGACATCCAGAACGATTTCTACAGCGCGATCGCCAAGCGCCTGGCGGAGCGCTGCCGGGACGCGGGCTTCCAGATGGTGCTGGCGATCACCGAGGACGATCCCGACGCCGAGTGCGGCGAAGTCCAGGCGCTGATCCAGGCCCGCGCCGCCGGGATCGTCATCACGCCTTCGCCGGCGCCCCTGCCCCGCACGGTCGAACTGCTGGCCGGCACGCCCGCGGTGCAACTGATACGCAGCGTCGCGGCGCTGGCCACCGACGTGGTGGCGATGGACGATGCCGCGGCGGCGCATGACGCGGCGGCCCACCTGCTGGCGCTGGGCCACCGGCGCATCGGCTACGTGGGCGGATACGCGCGCATCAAGCCGGGGCGCGACCGCCTGCGCGGCTTCGTGAAGGCGCATGCCGAGGCGGGGCTGGAAGCGGACCCCGATCTGGTCGTGCAGGTGCCACCGCGCCAGGAGTACGGTGCCGAGGCCATGCGCCGGCTGTTGGCCGCGCGAGAGCGGCCCACCGCGGTGGTCATTGGCAGTTCCGAGCTGACCATCGTCGCGCTGGCGGTCATCCGCGAGCATGGCCTGTCCATTCCGTCGGACATCTCGGTCGTGGGCTATGGCGATCCCAAGTGGTACGAACTGACGACCCCGCCGCTGGCGGCCATCCGGCTGCCCATCGATGCGTTGGCGGCGTCCACGGCCGAGCTGGTCTTCACGCGCATCGGCGCGCAGGCAAAGCCAGGCGGTCCCGCGCCCGCGCTGCGCAAGATCCGCATCCGGCCCGAACTGATCGCGAGAGGTTCCGCCATTCCTCGCCGCTGAGCGCGCCGAAGGGCACGGCCCTGGCCACTATCCGCCCGGCCGAGACCGGCCCGCGCCGGCGTGCCACACCGGCGCGGGGACAGCTTCAGAACTTGTGCCGTATCCCGGCGATGACGGACATCTGCGTCTTCGAGTCCGACGGCAGGTTGCTGAAGATCTGCGCGTAGCGGGCGTCGCCGGCGGCCTTCTGGTAGATGCCCACCAGGAAGACGTCGGTGCGCTTGGACAGGAAGTAGTCCACGCCCAGGTTCAGCTGGTGTCACTTGGGTTTGTTGCCGTTGCTGCTGTACTTGCCGTCGGTGAAGATATAGCCGGCGCCCACCAGGGTGCTGGGATTGATAAAGTAGGTGATCGTGCCCTCGTAGTTGGACAGCTTCAGGTCGCTGTTGTCGAAGTAGTCGAACTTGCTGTGGGTGTACAGGGCCGAGACCTTCAGCGCCGGCGTGATGGAGTAGGATCCGCCCGCGCCGTACATGGACTGGCGGTTCACGCCCGCGCCGCCGGGGCTGGTGACGAAGGGCGAGGTGATGCCCCAGTCGCCGTAGATCGCGCCGTTGGGGTTGGTGGCGCTGTTGGGCCGGCGCATGTCGTGATAGGCCACGCCCACCGACCAGGGGCCCTGGGTGTAGCCCAGCCCGGCGCTGATGCTGCGGTTGTCGGTGGAGTCGCCCGGCTTCTCGGCGGCGCCGTAGACGCCGATGAACTGCAGGCCGCCGAATTTGTTCATGTACTGCACGGAGTTGCTGATGCGGGCCACCGGGAACAGGTTGTCGTTGTCGCCGATGTGGGTGCCGATCGACGCGAACTGGATGGCCGATTCGTAGCCCACCAGGGTCTGCGACATGGCGTCCATCTGCCGGCCGATGGTGACCTGGCCCCAGGTGTCGTTGGCCAGGCCGACGATCGCGGTGCGGCCGAACAGGCGGCCCTGGGTCCAGGTGCCGGTGTCGGGCGAGAAGCCGCTTTCCAGGTTGAACAGCGCGCGCGTGCCGCCGCCCAGGTCCTCGGTGCCGCGCAGCCCCCAGCGCGAGACCTGCATGACGTTGGCCTTGAGTTCGGTCAGGCTCTTGCCGCCGATGTTATTGGTGTAGGACAGGCCCTCGGAAATGATGCCGTACAGCGTGACGCTGGTCTGGGCCTGGGCGGTGCCGGCCAGGGCCGCTGCCAGCAGTCCGCAGCCTGCCGCGGCGGAGGCCGCGATGCGTGTCTTCATGGTGTCTCCCCTCTTGTTGGTGATGGCCTGGCGATGGGCAAAGCAGGGTCCTCCAGGCGCGCGGGGGCGTCCGGATGCGAAACCCGTCGTCAGGTGTGGTGGCGCGCCGGACGGTCAGGACAGGCCCGTGCCCCGGGCCTGCGACCGGCGGAGGGCGCGCCGGTCAGTCAAGCAGTCCGCGCTGCCTAAGCCAGTCCATGCATAGGTCCCCCGCCTGTTGCAGATGTTCGGGTTGGCCGACGAAATAGTGGTTGGCACCCCGGATCACGGCCATGCTCTTGTCGGCGCTTGCCGCCGCGTCGAAGATGCGGCGGGTGTGAGGCTGCGGCACGGCGTCGTCGGCCGAATGCTCGATCGCCAGCAGCGGCACGTGGATGCCGGCGGCGCATTTCTCGCCGTGCGCGTTGGTGTCGTCCGGCGACCATTGCGACAGCCACGAGCGCAGCGTGGAAAATCGCGCCAGCCCGATGGGGCCGTTGTTGGCGGTCTCGGGCACGCCCATGAAGCAGGTGCCGATGGGGCGGTCGTTGGGGTCGATGGCGCCATCCAGGAATCGGGGTTCGGCCATCGTCCTGTGGGTGACGAAACCGCGCTCCATTTCCTTGCCGCCGCGCTTCTTCAAGGTCTCCAGCGTTTCCTTCACCCATGCCGTGCGGCGGCGGATGCGGGCCAGCTGCGCGGCGCGGAAGCGCGCGAGGAATTCGGCCGAATAGGGCGGCTTGCGATCGGGGTGGTAGAGGTCGAGCTCCGGGTCCCGGCGATCGGGATCGTTCTCGTCGACGACGCTGGGGTCGATCCAGTCGGCGAAGGTGACGGCGCGCGAGACGTGCGCCGCCTGGAAGATCATCGCGTCGGCCGGTATCAATCCGGCGGTGGTGATGGCGCAGGGATCGCCCGCCGGCGTGTGGGTGATGGTGGGCCGTTCGGCCTGCGACTGGTAGAACAGCGACAGCGAGCCGCCGCCCGACCAGCCCATCAGCACGATCTTCTCGTAGCCCCATGTTTCGCGGGCATGGCGGATGTAGGCGCCCAGGTCCACCGCCACGTTCTCCATGATGAGGGCGCTGTCGTTGCGCGCATACCGGCTGCCGGCGCACAGCACGTGCAGGCCGCGGGCGGCCAGGGCGCGCGGCATGGGCAGCAGCTGCAGCGTGGTGGCCGGATGCATGAAGACCAGCAGGGTCCGCGATTTCACGCCCTTGGGGACGTAGCGGACGCCTTCGAGGTGGATGGTGCCGAGCGAGCCTGCGAAACCGTATACCGACTTGAAGGCGGCCTGTTCGGGGAATTCGACGTGCACCCATTCGGCCTGGGTGTCGTGGAGGGGGCTGTCCTTGCTCATGCTGTGCGAGATCTCCCTGTGGTCAGCGCGCGGCGGCCAGGCGAGCGGCCTTCTCGCGGGTCCAGGCATCGCACTGGGCGCGCGCCGTGGCCCGGTAGCCGGCCATTTCCTCGTCGCTGGCCACGGTGGTGGTCAGCTCCAGCCGCACGCCGTTGGGATCGAAGAAGTAGATGGATTGCACGAAGCCCTCGTGATCGACGGGACCCAGGACTTCCACGCCGGCGGCCAGCAGGCGGGCACGCGCTTCTTCCACCGCCTGTACCGAGTCCACGCGCAGCGCCAGGTGGTTGGCCCAGCGCGGCGTGTTGGGCGAGGGGTCGGCCGCCTGGTTGTCGCCCAAGTCGAAGAAGGCGACGTTGCTGCCGTCGGTCATCTCGAAGAACAGATGGACGTAGGGGCAGTGTTCGCCGGTGCTGGGGATGGTCTCGGCTCGGACCAGGTGCGTGAGCGGCAGGCCCAGGATGTCCTCGTAGAAACGGCGGGTTTCCTCGGCGTCGCGGCATCGGTAGGCGAAGTGGTGCAGGCCGCGGATGGGTACGAAAGATGTCATGGTGTTGCTCCGGATGAAACGTGGGGTCGCGTCGGGCTCATGCCGCCTGCCGCGCCAGATCGAAATAGAGTTGGGCGAGGTCGTCGCGGCGGGCCAGCTCGGCGCTGTCGGCGGCGAGCGCGATACCGCCCTTCATCAGGACATAGGCGCGGCGCGTGAAGGGCAGCGCGATGTCCAGCTTCTGCTCGACCAGCAGCATGGTCAGGCCATCGGCCCGCAGCCGGTCCAGCACCGCCAGGATCTCGTCCACCACGCGCGGCGCCAGGCCCAGGAAGGGTTCGTCCAGCAGCAGCACGCGCGGCGCGGACATCAGCGCCCGGCCGATCGCCACCATCTGCTGCTCGCCGCCCGACAGGGTGCCGGCAAGCTGCCGGCGCCGCTCGGCCAGCCGGGGAAACAGCCGGTAGACGAAATCGAAGCGTTCCTCGGCACGCGAACGGTCGCGCCGGACCAGCGTGACCGAGCCCAGGCGCAGGTTGTCTTCCACCGACAGCGGCGCGAACACATGCCGGCCCTCGGGAACCTGGACCAGCCCGCATTCGACGATGCGGTGGCTGGGCAGTCCGCCTATGTCGGCGCCGGCCAGCTTCACCGTGCCCGAGCGCTGCACGAGGATGCCCGACAGCGCCGCCAGGAGCGTGGTCTTGCCCGCGCCGTTGGGCCCCAGCAGCGCGACGGTCTCGCCCCGTTCGACCCGCAGGTCGACATTGCGCACCACGGGTGCGTGGCCATAGCCGCCGCTGACATTGCGTAGTTCAAGCATGGGCCAGGTTCTCCACGTTGCCGAGGTAGGCCTCGATCACCGCCGGGTCGGCGCGCACCGCGTCGGGCGTGCCGTCGGCGATCTTGCGGCCGAAGTTCAGGACCGCCACCCGGTCGGCCAGGGCCATCAGGAAGCGCATGTCGTGCTCGATCAGCAGGACCGCGATGCCCTGGCGGGCGATGCCCAGGATGATCTCCTCCAGTCGCGCGCATTCGCCCGGTGCCAATCCGGCGGCCGGTTCGTCGAACAGCATCAGGCGCGGGCCGGCCGCCAGTCCGCGGGCGATTTCCAGCAGGCGCCCCTGGCCGAACGACAGCGTCGAGACCTCGGCCTGCGCGAACTCGCCCAGGCCGACGAAGTCCACCAGTTCGTCCGCCCGCCGCCGTGCCTCGCGCTCGGCGCGATAGGAGTCGGGGGTTCCGGCCAGCACGCGCCACAGCGACGCCGGCATGCGCGTGTGCATGCCGACCATGACGTTCTCGCGCACCGACAGGCTGTCGAAAGACTTGTTGTGCTGGAAGGTGCGCACGATGCCGCGTGGCGCGAAGCCGTGCGTGGGCACGCCCGCCAGGGACCGGCCGTCGAAGGCCAGCGTCCCGCTGGTGGGCGCGAAAGCGCCGGCGATCATGTTGAAGGTGGTGGTCTTGCCGGCGCCGTTGGGGCCGATCACGCCCACCACTTCACCCGCGCGCACGTCCAGGTCCAGGTCCGAAACGGCGTGCAGGCCGCCGAAACGCTTGCACAGGCCGCGTGCCTGCAACAGGGGGGAATTCATGCCAGGCCCTCCCGTTTCACCGCCTTGGGCTCGACCGCCGGCACGCGAGGCAGGGCCGAGGGAGACGGGTGGCGACGGGCTTGCAGCCGGTCCCACAGCCCGATCAGGCCACGCGGCTGGAACAGCACCGCCAGTACCATGAACACGCCGAACACCAGGGCATGGTGGTGCCCGATGATGGGCGAGAGCACCAGCGGCATCAGGTAGAGCAGCACCGCGCCCAGGATGGCGCCCGCCATGCGGCCGCTGCCGCCGACGATCACCATGAACAGCAGCAGGAAGGCGTTCTCCAGACCGAAGATGTGCGGGTTCACGGTGTTGTCGACGAAGGCGTAGACCATGCCGGCCACGCCCGCCAGCGCGCTGGTGACGGCATAGGCGATGACCTTGGTGCGCCGCACGTCCACGCCCATGGCCGCGGCGGCTTCGGGGTTGTCGCGCACCGCGCGGCAGGCGCGGCCGAACCATGAACGGTCCAGCCGGCCGATGATGGCCATGGTCGCCAGCATCAGCACCACGATCACCACCGTGTACCAGGGGCCCGTGACATGCACGCCGAAGATGTCCGGCAGCCGGTAGCTGGCGAGCCCGCCGGTGCCGCCGGTGATCGCGCCGCCCTCGTTCAGCACGACGATGAAGAGCTGGGCGAAGGCTAGCGTGGCCAGGGCCAGGTAGAAGCCTTCGAGGCGGGTGGCGGGTATGGCCACCACCAGCGCCAGCGCCACGCAGACCGCCACCGTGGCCAGCACCGCCAGCGGCAGGGGCAGGCCCGCCTGCGTGACGAGGATGACGATGGTGTAGGCGCCGATGCCATAGAAGCTGAAATGGGAGAAGGCGATCTGGCCCGAGATGCCGAACAGGAAGTTGTAGCTGATGGCCAGCGCGATCCACAGCAGCATCTTGCGGTAGATGTCGGTCTGGTAGGCCCCCAGCGCGAAGGCGATGGCCGACAGCACCACGGCCGCCACGGCGTAGGAAAGAAAGGACTTCATGCGCGGGCCTCCCGGGGACGCAGCAGGCCCGCCGGGCGCACCAGCAGGAAGGCGATCAGCAGTACCAGCGGCACGCCCATGGCAAGGCCCGGCGGCACCGGCGCGTAGCGCACCGTGAACTGCTCGGCGAAGGCCAGGATCAGGCCGCCCAGCAGGGCGCCCTCGACCCGTGTCGCCCCGCCTATGACCAGCGCGGTGAAGCCCTGTATGGCCAGCGGCATGCCCATCAGGTAGTGGGCCGAGACGTTGGGCGCCACCAGCATGCCGGCCAGTCCGGCCACCACCGCCCCGGCCGAGAAGGACAGGGCCGTCACGCGAGACAGGTTGATGCCCATCAGCGCGGCGGCGCGGCGGTCCAGCGCGACCGCCTCGAACGACCGGCCGGTCAGGGTACGTTCGAAGAAGTACCAGGCGCCCGCGAACACCGCCAGGGCCACCGCGATGATGAAGAAGCTCTGGTACGAGCCGGCAAGCAACCCGAGTTCCAGCCGGCCGAAGCCGAAGGCCGGCGGCACGGGTTGCGGATCGGGGCCGAAGCCCAGCGATACCAGTTCGCGGAACACCACCAGCATGCCCAGCAGCGCGAGCACGGGCGCCAGCGGCGGCGCGCCCCTGACCACCAGCGGCCGCACGGCCAGCCGTTCGGTCAGCCAGCCCACGGCCACCATCAGCGCGGCCACCAGCGCAATCGACACGGCATAGGGCAGCTCCACGCGGGACAGCGCCACATAGGCGCCGAAGGCCGCCACCATGGCCCATTCACCCACGCCGAAGTTGATGATGCCGGTCGGGCGCGTGATCAGCAGGTAGGCCAGCGCCACCAGTCCGTAGATACAGCCGCTGGCGGTGGCGCTGACGAGAAGTTCGAGTAGATCGGTCATGAGGCCCCTGCACCCGCGTCACTGCGCGCCCGAGAAGACGACCTTGCCCTGCTTGTCGCCCTCGTACACCCGCACCACCATGCCGTTGCGGTCGAAGCCCGTGCGCTTGCCCCCGGAGAACCCATAGGAAGACCCCACCGCGCCGAGCACGCCCACGTAGCCCTGCGTGGCCTGCATGGCCGCGCGCACCTTTTCCTTGTCGGTGCCGCCGGCGCGCTTGATGGCGTCGGCCACCAGCATCAGCCCGTCGTAGCCGTAGCCATTCAGGTTGTAGGGTTCGACGCCGTTCTCTTTCTTGTAGGCCTCGATGAAGCGGCGCGCTTCCGGCTTGGCCGGGTCGAAGGCGTCGACGAACACCACGCCGTCCAGCAGTCCCTTGGCCACCACCGCGGTCTGCGGTACCGACAGGTTGAAATTGCCCAGCACCGGCATCTTCAGGCCGAGCTGGCGGTATGAACGCAGGATGAGCACGTTCTCGGGCGTGGTGACGCCGGTCAGGAAGATGGCGTCCGGCTTGGCCGCGCGCACCTTCTGCATCTGCGGGTCGGCGGTGGTCGAGCCGCGCGGGACCACTTCCTCGGCCACGATCTGCGCGCCGGATTTCTCCAGTCCGGCCTTGAACGAGCGGTTGGTCAGCTGGCCCAGGTCGGAGTTTTCCCCCACCAGCGCCACGCGCTTGAAGTTGCGGTTGGCGGCGTAGGCCAGCAGGGTGGCGATCTGGGTCGAGCCCAGGGGGCCGGTCTGCCAGAAATAGGGATTGTCGATCTGCGTGGTCAGGGTGTCGCCGCTGTTGGACGGCGTGAGCTGCGGCGTCTTGGTTTCCAGCGTGACGGTCTGCACCTGCTGGGTCGACGGTGTCAGCGACAGCGACAGGATGAAGGTGGCGCCGGCCTCCACCAGCTTGCGCGCGGCCGTGGCCGAGATGTCGGGTCGGGCCTGGTCGTCCTCGATCAGCAGCTCGACCTGGCGGCCCAGTATGCCGCCCTTGGCGTTGAGCTCCTTGGCGGCGAAGACGGCGCCGGCCGTTACCGGTTCGGCATAGGGCTTGGCGGGACCGACCTTGTCGGTGATGATGCCTATCTTGATGGGCTGGGCCATGGCGGGGGCCATGGCCAGGGCGGCGGCGGCCAGGGCCGCGCACAGGGCGAATCCGGCCATGCGGCCGGACCGGGGGGATGCGATTTTCATGGTGTCTCCTCCTGTTGTTCTAGGCGCGCGCCTGGTCCAGCGCGCGCAGGCGCCGGACCCAATGGGCGAAGGCCGTCATCTGGTCGCCCAGCACCTTGCGCGTGGCTTCGTCGGCCAGCCGGCCCTTGGCGTCGAACTTGGTGTGGCAGGAACCGATGAATACCTCGGGCCGCAGCAGCACCTGCGCCTCCAGGCAGCCGAGGATCTTGCGCAGGTCGTACTGGTTGCGCGCCCCTCCCACCGGCCCCTGGGTGGCGGACAGCAGGGCCACCGGCTTGTGGCGGAAGGGCTGGGGATCCAGCCGCGAGAGCCAGTCGATGGCGTTCTTGAGCGCGCCGCTGACCGAGAAGTTGTATTCGGGACTGGCGATGAGCAGTCCGTCCGCGGCGCGCAGGCGATCGGCCAGTTGCCGCACCGGCCCGGGAATGCCTTCGGCCTCCATGTCGCCGTTGTAGATGGGAATGCCGTCGAGTTCGGCCAGTTCCAGCGACAACTCGACCGGCATCAGGTCGTGCGCGGCGAGCAGCGCCATGCGGTTGTAGGAACGGCGCCGCAGGCTGCCGCATATCCCCAGTATCTGGAGGCGGCCGGCCTGATGCGCGCCAGGCGTCGTATGAGCGTCCAAGCGTCTGTCTCCCGTGGCGCCTTCGTGGGCGCCTGTTTTTCGTGATGGCGAAGCCAGTCTATGACCGAGCGATATCAATTCCTAGCAAAATGGTTTATCTTCAATATCAACGGCGTTGATATCACTCTGGCATGGACCTGCTGCGCTTCGACCTGAATCTGCTGCTGTGCTTCGACGCTATCTACCGGCACCAGCGCCTGTCGGCCGCGGCCGACGAACTCAATCTCACCCAGCCGGCGGTCAGCGCCGCGCTCAAGCGCCTGCGCGCCCATTTCGACAATCCGCTGTTCGTGCGCACCTCGCGCGGCAGGCGGCCCACGCCGTTCTCGGACGGCATCGCGCCCAAGATCGCGCAGGTGCTGGAAGTGCTCAAGGGGGTGGACCTTTCGTCGGAATTCACGCCCGCCAGCACCACCATCAATTTCCGCGTCTACATCAACGACGTCGGCATGATCGTCGCGATGCCCCAGGTGCTCGCGCATCTGCGCAAGCACGCGCCCCACGCGCGCCTGACCATCGTGGACCTGCGTCCCGACGAGGTGGTCGACGCCCTGGACAGCGGCAACATCGACCTGGCCATCGGCTACTTCCTGGGCATGCCCAACTGGGCGCGCCAGCAGAACCTGCGCACCACGCGCTACGTCTGCATGGTCGCCGGCCATCATCCCGAGATCCGGGACTCGCTGTCGCTGGAGCAATTCCTGCGTTGCCGCCATGCCATGTACGTGAACAGCGGCTCGCAGTACTACGCCATGGAACAGGCCCTGGCCGAGCGGGGCCTGACGCGCGACGTCATCCTGCACGTGCCGCGCTTCTCGGCCCTGCCCTTCCTCGTGGCGCAGGCCGACCTGATCGCGACCGTGCCCGAGGACCTGGGCACGCTGTTCTCGCGGCTGCTGGACGTGAGGATCTTCACGCCGCCGCTGGAACTGGCCAATTTCCAGATACACCAGTACTGGCACGAGCGCCTGCATGCCGAACCGGCGTACCGCTGGCTGCGGCAGATCGTCTACGACAAGACCTCCGGGCTGACCGTGGCGCGCCGCGCCGATTGAGTGCCGGGGCGACTCAATCGATGCGTGTTTTCGAATTGGACGGTGCCGCCGGCCAGGGCTAGAGTGCGGCGTCGCTCCGGGAACGGCTGTTTCCCGGTCTCATCATTCCGTCCAGGACAGCACGCCATGCGCAAGACCCTTTCTTCTTCCCCCTTCCGCCACGCCGCGTGGGCCATGGCCGCGGCCGCCGCGGCCGGTCCGGCCAGCGCGCAGACCTATCCCGACAAGCCGGTCCGCATGGTCGTCGCATTCGCCCCGGCGGGCGGAACGGACATCGTCGCCCGGCTGGTGGCTCCCCGCATGGCCGAATTGCTGGGCCAATCGGTCGTGGTCGAGAACCGGGCCGGCGCAGGCGGCGTGATCGGCACCGAGAACGTGGCGAAGGCCGCGCCCGATGGCTACACCACCCTGATGGCGACGATGGGCAACCTGGCGGTCAATCCGTACCTGTATTCGATGCGCGTCGACGTCCAGCGCGACCTGAAGCCGGTCAGCAAGGTGGTGGAAGTGCAGTTCGCGCTGTTGGTGCATCCGTCGGTGCCGGCCAAGACTCTGCGCGAATTCATCGACCTGGCCAAGGCGCGCCCCGGCCATCTGACCTATTCGTCGTCGGGCATAGGCGGCGGACCGCACCTGGCCGGCGAGTTGTTCGACAGCCTGGCTGGTACCAAGCTGACGCACGTGCCCTACAAGGGTAGCGGGCAGAGCCTGTCGGACCTGATAGGCGGGCAGGTGTCGGCGTCGTTCGACAGCCTGCTCCAGGCGCTGCCCTACGTGCGGGACGGACGGCTGCGCGCGCTGGCGATACTGGGCAGCGAACGCTCGCCGCTGCTGCCGGACGTGCCCACCGTGGCCGAAGCCGGCGTGCCGGGCTATGAGTTCACCAACTGGTACGGGCTGGTCGCGCCGGCAGGCACGCCGCAGCCGGTGGTCGAAAAGTTGAACGGTGCCGTGCGCCAGGTGCTGGGGCAACCCGATATCCGGCGCAAGCTCGAGGACATGGGCGCGCGCGTGGTGGGCGATTCGCCGGAGGCGTTCGGCAAATTCATCGCCAACGAGAACACCAAGTGGGAGAAGGTGATCCGCGCCGCCAAGATCACGGCCCAATAGGCCGGACGCGTGCTACGGTTCGCGCGGCACGCCGCCCTGCATTGCGGCCAGGTCGACGAATTTCTCGGCCGCCGGGTTGCGCATGTCCTGCCTGCGGACCGCGTACAGCGTGGTGATGTTTTCCTGCGTGTCCGCCAGTGGCCGGTAGTGCAAGGCGCCGCTCCAGGTAGCCTGGGCCGAGGCCGGCACCAGCGCCGCGCCCATGCCCGCCTCGACCAGCGCCAGCATGGTCGGCAGGATGCTCGCCTGGACCACGTGCGGCACGACTTGCGCCGCATGGAAGAGCCGTTGGCACAGTTCATACGAGTACGGTGCCTGATCGGGAGAAAATCCAATCAGGTGCAGCCCGTCCAGGTTGCTGACCGGCACTTGTTCGAGATGCGCCAGGGCATGATCGGCGGGCAGTGCCAGCACCAGCCGCTCCCGCGCGATGACGCTGTGCGCCAGGCGCGGGTCGGCGAGGGACTTTTCCGGCGGCCGCAGCAGCGCGACGTCCAGCTTGTCGGCGTGCAGCGCATCGAGCATGGGCTCGGGCCGCATTTCCTCCAGCCGCAATTCGACCTCGGGGTACTGGCGGCGGAAGGCCGAGACCAGGCGCGGCAGCGTGCGGTAGATGGAGCTGGCGGTGAAGCCGACGGCGACGCTGCCGGCCGATCCGCTGGCGGCGCGCCGGGCCGCGTCCGCCGCCGCTTCGGCGTCCTGCAGGATCTTTTTCGCGCGGTCATGCAGGATGCGGCCGGCGGGCGTCAGGCTGACCGAGCGCGTCGTGCGATGGAAAAGCTCGGCTCCGATCAGCTGCTCCAACTGGCGGATCTGCTGGCTGAGCGGCGGCTGGGTCATGTGGAGCCGCTCGGCGGCCCGGCCGAAATGCAGCTCTTCCGCGACGACCGAGAACGTGTGGAGCAGGCGCATGGAAAGCAGTGGCACTTTTTTCCCGATGTATGGAGCGGCCCCGAAGGCCGTTCGTTCTATTGACATGGTTGACCCGGCATGAAGACCCCAGCCCCCAATTTTCTTAGCGCGCTGTCCGCCCTGCGGGCAATCGAGGAAGGCAGTCTCACCAGCGAGGCCCTGGTGCGGGCCTGCCTGGACCGCATCGACGAGCGGGAGGCCACGGTGCGCGCGTTCGCGCACATCGACCGGGAGCGGGCGATCGCCCACGCCCGGCAGGCCGATCGTGGCGCCGCGGCCGGGCCCCTGCGCGGCTTGCCGTTCGCCGCCAAAGATATCCTGGATTCCGCCGATCTACCAACCGCCTACGGTTCGCCCATCTATGCCGGCCATCGTCCGGCGGCCGATGCCGCCTGCATCGCGGCGGCCCGCCAGGCGGGCGGCATCCTGCTCGGCAAGACCGAGACCTGCGAGTTCGCCACGCTGACACCGTGCGCCACGCGCCATCCGCTGGATCCGTCGCGCACCCCGGGCGGCTCGTCCAGCGGTTCGGCCGCCGCCGTGGCAGACGGCATGGTGCCGCTGGCATTCGGGACCCAGACCAGCGCGTCGATCATCCGCCCCGCGGCCTACTGCGGCGTCGTCGGCTACAAGCCGTCCTACGGCTTGATCAACACGTCCGGCCTCAAGCACGCGAGCCCCAGCCTGGACACGATAGGCGTGTTGGCGAGGACGGTGGCCGATGCGCGACATGCCGTATTCGGCCCCGCGCCTGCGCGCGAGCCCGGGCTGCCCCGGGTCGCAATATGCGCATCGAGCCTGTGGGCGGCCGCCCGGCCCGAAACCGTCGAGGCGCTGCTGGCTTTCGCCCGTCGGCTCGAGCGTGGGGGCGCCCGGCTGCGGACCGTGCATCTGCCGCCGGGACTGGAAGCCGCCGTCGCGCTCCAGGCACGGTTGTCGGCGTTCGAGTTGCGGCATTCGCTGGCGCACGAACGCCGGTGGCACCACGATCGGCTCAGCCCGCGCCTGCAACAGCGGGTCGAGGCCGAGGCGGACCTGTCCATGGCCGGGTATGCCGGACTGCGGGAGTCGATGCGCGCCGCGCAGCAGGAGGCCGCCAGCCTGTTCGACGACGCCGACGTCCTGCTGTATCCGGCGGCCGACGGCGAAGCCGAGGTCGGCACGGAGACCGGCTCGCCGCGCTACGGCGGGCTGTGGACCTTCCTTCACCTGCCCGCCTTGTCCCTACCGATGGGGCGTGGGCCGGCGGGTCTGCCGCTGGGGGCGCAACTGATAGGCGCGCCTGGCCGCGATCTCGAGCTGCTGGCCGCGGCGGCGTTCGCCGAAGGATGCGCCGCCGCGGATTGAGCGGACCGCACGCCTTGCGGGCTGGTGCGGTCCGGGCGAGCGGGGTATCGTAGGGCGTTGTTCGATTCAAAGCCACCATGAGCGCCCTGCCCAAGCCCCCGCCCGCCGGCTTCGACCGGCCCGCCGCCGCGCTGCCCGTCGTCATTCATGCCGCCGACGGCTATCCGTTGGGCGGCTTTGTCTGGCGCGGGATCGACGTGGGCGCGGTGACGAGGCCGGTGGTGATCATCAACGCGGCCACCTCGGTCAAGTGCCGCTATTACTTCCGCTTCGCCCAGTACCTGCATGACAACGGCATGGACGTCGTCGCCTATGACTACCGCGGCATAGGCGAGTCGCGTCCGGACCGCCTGCGCGGTTTCCAGGCAAGCTGGACCGACTGGGGCGCGAAGGACTGCGAGGCCGTGCTGGGCTATGCCGCGGCCATGTGGCCGGGCCGCGATATCCATCTCGTGGGGCACAGCTTCGGCGGCTGGGCCCCCGCGCTGGCCGCGTCCTGTTCGCGGATCGGCAGGATGGTTACCGTGGGCGCCCAGTTCGCGTACTGGCGGGACTATGATGCCTCGGTACGCTGGCGCATGGTGGCCAAGTGGCATCTGGCCATGCCGCTGCTGGCCCGGGCATGTGGCTATTTCCCCGGCCGCAGGCTGGGCTGGCTGGAAGATACGCCCACAGGTGTCGCGCTGGACTGGAGCACGCCTACGCCACGCTACGAAGACCGGCCCAGCGCCCGCCGGGCCTTCGGCGGCGCCGCGCTGCCTGCCGCCTCCGCGCGGGCCGGCATCCTGGCGATCAGCCTGACCGACGATCCCTTCGGCACGGTGGCGGCCATCGAGCGCACCCTGGATTATTTCACGCGCAGCGAACGCACGCACCTGCGCATCGCGCCCGAGGACGTGGGCAGCAAGGCGATCGGGCATTTCGCGTTCTTCCACAGCGACTACCAGGACCTGTTGTGGCCGCTGGCCCTGGAGTGGCTGCGCGCCGGCGGCGATCACGCAGCACGGCCTGTGCCCGTCGGTGTCTACAGGCCGCCGGCCACCTTGAGGATCTCGCCGGAGACGTAGCCGGCCTTTTCAGACAGCAGCCAGACGACCGCCTCGGCGATTTCCTCCGGCCGCGCCACCCTTCCCATGGGCACCCGGGCGGCGATGCGCGAAGGCCGGTCCGGTTCGCCCGCGGCCGCATGGATGTCCGTCAGCGTGGTACCCGGGGACACGGCGTTGACCCGTATGCCCAGGCCTGCCGTCTCGCGCGCGAGCCCGGCCGTGAAGCCCTCCACCGCCGCCTTCGACGCGGCATAGTGGACGTATTCGTGAGGCGCGCCCAGCGTGGCCGCGACGGAGGAAATGTTGACGATGCTTCCGCCCATGCTCCTGCCCGCCCAGTACCGCACGGCCTGTCGGCTGAACAGCATGGTGCCAAGGACGTTGACGTCGAGTACGCGCCGCAACACCGACGTCTCGACGGCGGAAAACGCTCCGATGGGGCCGGTCGTGCCGGCGTTGTTCACGAGAGCGGTCACCGGATGGGGCAGCGCGGCCGCCGCGTCGAAGGCCAGTCCGGGCGCCGCCTCGTCCCCGACATCGGCCTGGACGCAGCACGCCTGCCGCCCCATGGCCCGGATGTCCTGGACCAGAGCGCGGGCCGCGTCGGCCTGTTCGCGGTAGGTCAAGCAGACGTCGTAGCCCGAGGCCGCGGCGAGCCGCACGACGGCCGCGCCGATGCCTCGGCTGCCGCCGGTGACGATGAGGGTGCCGGGATGAGTCATGATGGGGAATCCTGGTGGCGGTGACGAAGGAGGAGGGCTGCCGCGAGCTGCGCCGCGGCCATGGACAGCGCCGCGGCCAGCAGCCCGGCGTGGCCGACATGCCCGATGACGAGGGCGAAGCATACCGGCGCGGCGGCGCTCAGCATGAACGCGGGGCGCAGCACGCCCCCCACGATACGTCCATAATTGCGCGCGTCGAACAGGGCGAGCGGAATGGCGCCGCGCATGATGGTGGCCATGCCGTTGCCGGCGCCATACAGCAGCGTGAAGGCCAGTGCGCCCGGCAGCGTCGCGCCCGCCGCCAGGGCGGCGGCGAAGCACAGGCACAACAACAGGCATGGCAGCAGGTTGACCGTCAGCGTCCGGGCGCGGCGTCCCATCGCGGCGATGCCCACCCGGCCCGCGACCTGGCCGATGCCGAACAGCGCGGACAGCGAGACCGCCATGCCGGGCGTCCAGCCCAGCCCGCGCAGGATGCCGGGCAGGTGCGCCGACATGCCGGTCTGGATGAACAGGGCCAGGGTGGCGATGCAGCCGTACAACAGCACGTCCGCGCGGACCGCCGGCCGATCCGGTGCGTCCCGGCCCGGTGCGGTGCCGGCGGTATCCGGCCCGTGGCCGCGCGGCAGGGCCAGGTACAACAGCGACGAGGCCAGCAGCAGCAAGGCGTAGACGGCCAGCGCGCTGCGCCAGCCCCATTCCTGTCCCAGCCACTGGCCCAATGGCCAGAAGATGGTGGAAGACAGTCCGCCGAACAGCGTGACCTGGGACATGGCCTGGCGCGACGCCGGGCCGCCCAGGTGGGCGAGCGCGGCAAAGGCGGCGTCGTACAGGGCGAGCCGCATGCCGAGCCCCAGCAGCACCCAGCCCATGTAGTAGACGGCGCCATGGTGGGCGGCGGCCAGCGTGACGCAGCCGGCGGCGCCTAGCGCGCAGCCGGCCATCATCGGGGCGCGGCCGCCATGTCTGTCGATCCTGCGGCCTACCCAGACCGAGGACAGGCCCATGACGGCCAGCGCGCACGAGAAGCCGCCGTGGACGAAACCGGCGCTCCAGCCCAGTTCCGCCTGTATCGCCGGCCCGAACACGGACACCAGGTAATGCATGGTTCCCCAGGAAACGATCTGTGCGCATCCCAGGCACACGACCAGGGTGGCCGTGATGCCGCCGGTGGCGGACGGGCGAAGGGGCCTGGCGGCGGGATCGGACATCGTGGCGGAGGAAATGAGGCAGGTCGTTGCCGAACTCTAGCGTCAGGCGTTACATAAATGAATCGACATCCCTTTATGCAATGCATAAACGACTTTTATGAAATCGCTGAATCCCGCCTATCTGCTGACTTTCAGCAGCGCGATGGAACTGGGCAGCTTCACCGCCGCCGCCGAACGGGCGGGCATGACCCAACCCGCCGTCAGCCACCAGATCCGCGAACTGGAACGACGCCTGCAATTGCGACTGGTCGAGCGGGTGGGACGCCGGGTGGCGCCGACGCAGGCCGGCGCACTGCTGCTGGAGCATGCGGCGCGCATCAAGCTGGCGCTGGACGATGCCGAGGCGGCCATGCAGCGCCATGCCAGCACGCCGGGCGGGCTGGTGCGCGTGGGTACCGGCGCCACGGCGTGCATCCATCTGCTTCCGCCAGTGCTGCGCCAGCTCAAGCGCAGGATGCCGGCCATCGATATCGTGGTCAGTACCGGGAACACGCCCGAGATCCTGAGGCGGGTGGAGGACAATGCGCTGGATGCCGCGCTGGTGACCTTGCCCGCCACCGGACGCAGCCTGGACATCACGCCGGTCGTCCAGGACGCCTTCGTTGCCATCGCCCCGAAGGGCGAGGCGCCGGTACGGCGAATCTCGCCCCAGGCGCTGGCGCGTCGGCCGCTGGTGCTGTTCGAGACGGGCGCCAACACCCGGCGGCTGATCGATGAGTGGTTCGCGCGCGCGGGCTGCCGCGTGAAGCCGGTCATGGAACTGGGCAGCGTCGAGGCGATCAAGGAAATGGTCGCCGCCGGCCTGGGATGGTCCATCCTGCCCGGGCTTGCGGTGGCGCCGCCCGGCCGACGCGGCGGACTGGACGTGATCCGCCTCGCGCCCGGCCTGGAACGCACGCTGGCCTGGGTGATGCGGCGCGACAAGCCGCTCAACCGCGCCCTGGGCTTGGTCAGCGAAGCGGTCCTGGGATTGCGCGGCCGCAAGGAGGCCCGATGGCTACAATGACAGGCATCGCCGGTTCCCGGATCCGGAACACCCCAGCCGCATGTCCGACCACAAGCGAATCAACCTCCAGCTGCTGACCTATCTCGACGCCCTGATGCGCGAGCGGCACGTGACGCGCGCGGCCGAGCGGGTGGGCATCGGCCAGTCGGCCATGTCGAGCGCGCTGGCCCGGCTGCGCGAGATCTTCCACGACCCGCTGCTGGTCAAGACCTCGTCGGGCATGGAGCCCACCGCGCGAGGCATGGAGCTCGCGCGCAAGGTGCACGAGGCGCTGGAGCTGATCGATGCGGCCACGCGCGGCACCGACGAGTTCGTGCCCGCGGTGGCCGAGGGGCATTTCCGCATCCTGGCGTCCGAGGGCGTGGCGCGCCAGTTCCTGCCGGGCCTGATGGCCCGCGCCCGGCGCGAGGCGCCGCGGCTGCGCTTCACCTCGCGGCCGGTGGACATCCGCCGTACCCACGAGTACCTGCGCGACGCCGAAGGCGATCTCGTCATCGGCTATGTCCGCCAGGTGCCGCAGGACCTGCACCAGACCGTACTGTATCCGCAGAGCATCGTCTGCATCGCCGCGGCCGGCCACGCCGGCATCCGGGGCTCGCTCACGCTCGAGCAGTTCCTGGCCTATCCGCACGTGGTGTGGGGGACGGGGCCGGTGCCCTATCCGACCATCGAGGTCATGGTGGACGACATCCTGGAGCGGCGCGGCCTGGCCCGCGACGTGGGACTGCGGGTGCCCAACGTGCTGCTGTCGGCCGATGTCGTGGCGGTGACCGACATGCTGGCCATCGTGCCCCAGCGCATCGCCTGCGACGCGGCGCGCACCCTGCCGCTGCAGATACTGCCCCTGCCCTTCGACACCGATCGCGCCGACCTGAGCATGCTGTGGCACGAGCGCGTGCACCGCGAGCCCGCGCATATCTGGCTGCGAGGCGTGATGCGCGACGTGGCCGCGCAGCTGCGGCAGGACGCGGCGATCGACGGTCCTCAATAGCGGTATCGGCGGCGCGCGATTGTGCCGCGCGGGGCCGGCTTGCTGTAATCGCCGGCATGCAAGATCACCTGATTTCTCCTGTGGACCGTCCGTGGCGGGAAGAGCGGCTGCGGCTTGCCGTCCAGGGCCGCGCCGTGCCGGGCATCGCCTGGCTGCCCGAAGCCGGTTGCGCCGGGCTGGTCCTGGCCTGTCATGGCGGCAGTGGCCACAAGGAATCGGCGGCCGTGCTCGCCATTCGCGACCGCCTGTTGCCCGAGGGCTATGCGGTCGCCGCCATCGACGGCCCGGTGCATGGCGAGCGCCGCGCCGACGGCTCGCGCGATCCGGGCAAGGCGAAGGCCGATTTCCGCGCCGCGTGGCGCGAGGGTTTCGCGCGCGACGGCATGACGGCCGACTGGCGCGCCTTCCTGGATGCCCTGCTGGCGTGGCCGGCGCTGGCGGGCCGGCCCGTGGGCTACATCGGCGTTTCCATGGGCACGGCCTACGGATTGCCCTACCTGGCCGCGGACGGACGGGTGCGCGCTGCCGTGCTGGGGTTGTGGGGCGCTTCGTATCCCGCCAGCGAGCACCTGGCACCCGCCGCGCGGCGACTGCGCATCCCGGTCTGGTTCACCCAGCAGTGGGACGACGAGGTCTTCGACCGCGCGGGCGTGGCCGAATTGTTCGACGCGCTGGGCAGCCAGGACAAGCGGCTGGTGGCCTACCCGGGCCCCCACCTGGAACTTTCCGGAGAGAGGCTGGACGATGCCGCCGCCTTTCTCGTCTCGCGGCTGCGCGCCGCCTGTTAGCCGGCCGTGGCCGGCCCTATTCCCTTTCGATGGAGCCTGGATGAAAACCCTGGATGTCTCGTACGAAGCCATGGGCGCCCGCACGGCGCGGTTCGACGACTATGCCGGCGCGGAGCGCGAAGGCGCGCGTGCCGACGCCGTGCGGGCGCTGTGGGGCGGGCAGCTGGTGGCCTTGATGGGGGCCCGCAACACGCACGGCCGCTTCGCCGAGCCCCGCGTGCCCAGCCCCGCCCGAGCCTGCACAGGCTATGCGGCGTGGGAGGCGGGCCGCGGCTCGCTGCCCTATCGCAACCCCGACGCCATGGAGAACATCCTGTGCCTGGCGGGCACGCTGCGCGTGCGCTTCGGCCCCGACCTGACGCACGAGATCCGCCTAGGACGCTTCGACATGCTGTCGATACCCGCCGACGTGCTGCACGAGGTTTCCTGCCATGGCGCGGACGGCGCCAAAGCGCTGCTGCTGCTCAACGGCGAACCCGATTGCGCCTATCCCGCGGTATTCCCCGGGCCGTTGCCCACGGCGGTCGATGCGCGGGAACTGGCCGCGCTGAATGCGCGCGTCGAGCCGGGGCGGGGACGAGAGGTCGATCCGGACATGATGGCGCAGCGCGTGACGCGCTTCGCCACGCTGGTGCCGTACAAGCGCGCCCTGAACGCGCGCAGCGCCATCCCCGCCGAGGCCACCGAATGGCTGACCGCCAGTTCGGTGTTCCCGCTGCTGGTGCCGGAGGGACACGTCGGCCGCTCGCAGGATGCGCCGCTCAAGGGCGGCCCCGGCCTGTACGTGGCGATCGCCGAATGCGTACCGGACGACGGGCCGTTGCCGCATGCGCATTTCGACACGCAGGAATCGTTCTTCGTGCTGGACGGCGAATGGGACATCACCTGGGGATTCGAGGACGAGTATCGCCTGCCGGTGCGCGCTTTCGACCTGGTCGGCGTGCCCACCGGCGCGATGCGGTCCTTTCGCAACACGGGCAAGGAGACCGCGCGGCTGTTCGTCATCATCCAGGGGCAGGAGCGGATGAGCGATACCGTCGTCTATTCCCCCGAGGTGGGGAAGGAGTTGAGCCGGCGCTTCGGCCCCGAGGTGGTCGAGGCCTTCCGCAAGGTCAACATCACGTTCGACGCCGAACGCGCCTGAACCATGATCCGCCAGCCTCCGCAGAGAGGCCGCGCGGCAAAGGAGGAGTGGAGATGAAGCAAGGACTTGTCGTGCCGGGACGCAGGCGGCACCTGGCCGCGTTGTTCGCGGCGGGCCTGGCGCTGGCCGCCGGACGGGCGGATGCCCAGCCGTATCCGGCCAAGCCCATCAAGCTGATCGTGCCCTATGCACCGGGCGGCGTGACCGACGTTTCCGCGCGGCTGGTCGCGCAGAAGCTGGGCGAGCTGCTGGGCCAGACGGTGTACGTGGAGAACAAGGGCGGCGGCGGCACGCGCATCGGGGCGTCGGAAGCGGCGCGCGCCGCGCCCGACGGCTATACCCTGCTGTACGCCAATTCCATCACGCATGGCACCCTGCCGGCCACGGCCGCCTCGCTGCCGTTCGATCCGGTCAAGGACTTCACGCCCATCGCCAAGCTGTTCTGGTATGCCAGCACCATCGTCTGCCACCCTTCGGTGCCGGCCAATACCGTGGCCGAGCTCGTGGCCTACGCCAAGGACCATCCGGGCAAGCTGAGCTATGCCAGCGCCGGTCCGGGCACGGGCAACCATTTCTCCAGCGAGCTGTTCAACGTGATGGCCGGCGTGAAGATCGTGCACGTGCCCTATCGCGGCAGCGGCCCGGCGCTGCAGGACGTGATCGCCGGGCAGGTCAGCTGTACCCACGACGGCGCGGCCAAGCCCTACGTCGATGCGGGCAAGGTCAAGGCCATCGCCACCACCGGGATCGCGCGCGATCCGCGCCTGCCCGGCGTGCCCACGGTGGACGAGGCGGGCCTGAAGGGTTACGACATGACCTGGTGGCAAGGTTTGATGGCGCCGGCCGGCACGCCGCCCGCCGTGGTGGAGCGGCTGGCGCGCGCCACGCAGGCCTTGGCCAGGGACGAGGCCTTCCGCGCCAAGGCCTACGACATCGGGCTGAACGTGCAGTATGAACCGGCCGATGTCCTGGCCAGGCAGGTCGTGCAGGACATCGCGAAGTTCCGCCGGATCGCGGCCGAGGCCAATATCGTGCTGGATTGAAGGACGGCTATGGCGCGGGCCGCAGCGCCACGGCCTCGACCTCCACCAGCACGCCATAGTGCAGCGCCGGCACGGGAACGACCGCCCGCGCCGGCCGCGCATCGCCCAGCACCTGGCGATAGGCCTGGTCGAAGGCCGGCCAATGTTCCACCCCGGCCAGGTAGACGGTGACCTTCATCACGTCGCGCCAGCCGCAGCCCGCCGCGGCCAGCGCGGCTTCGACGTTGCGCAGGGTCAGGGCGGCCTGCTCGCCCAGCGGCAGGTCGGCGCGCGGTTCGCCCGAGGCGTCCAGCGGCAGTTGTCCCGATACGAAGGCCAGGCCACCGCCCGTGGCCACGTGCGAGTAATGGCCGCGCGGCGCGGCAAGACCCGCCACGGCCGGAGACGCGACCTCGCCCATCACCATCCTCCGAAGCGCGGCCAGCGGGCCTCGACGCGGGTGTCTCCCGCCACCACGGCATAGGCGCCGTGCTGGGCGGCGGTGGCGCAGGCGTGGTTGGGCAGGATGCGCAGCAGGGTGCCCACCGGCAGCATGGGCGTGGCGGCGGGGTCGGCGCGGTGACGGACGATGCCGTGTTCCTGGTTCGCATCGATCATGATCAGGTCCTGCAGCGGCTTGCCATCCAGGTCGCACACCAGGCCATAGCCCTGGTCCACCGGTTGCCGGGCCGTGCCGCGGTCGCGCGACATGGCCATCCAGCCCGCGTCGGTGATCAGCCAGCCCTTTTCCTCTTGATGGCCGATCACGGTGCACAGCACGGACAGGGCGATGTCGTCGGTCCGGCAGACGCCCAGGCCGTTCATGACCAGGTCGAAGAACACGAACACGCCGGCCCGCACTTCGGTGATGCCGTCCAGCGAGCGCGCGAAATGCGCGGTGGGGGTGCTGCCCACGCTGACCACCGGCGCCGCGTGGCCGGCCTCGCGCAGGCGCTGCGCGGCCCGGACCGCCCCCGCGCGCTCCTGCTCGGCCATGGCGACGATGGCGTCGGTGGAGCGGCAGTTGTAGGAATCGCCGGCATGGGCCAGCACGCCCGCGACCCAGGCCCCTTCGCCTTCGCGTCCGGACAGGCGGGCGGCGATCTCCAGCAGCGCCGGGTCCTCGGGTTTGACGCCGGACCGGTGTCCGTCGGTATCGATCTCGACCAGCACGGGCAGTTCCAGCCCGTGGTCGCGCGCGTAGGCGCTGGTGGCCACCGCCGCCTCGGCGTTGTCCAGGATGAGCGTCAGCCTGGCTCCCCGCCGCGCCAGGCGCTCCACGTGGGGCAGCTTGGAAGGGGCTATGCCGACGGCATAGAGGATGTCGGTCCAGCCGTGGTCCAGGAAGTACTCGGCTTCCTTCAGCGTGGAGACGGTGATGGGTGTGCCGGGCGGACCCAGGCGCCGAGCGACGTCGGCGGACTTGTTGGTCTTGACGTGCGGCCGCAGCGCGACTCCGAAGGGAGCCAGCCGCTCGCGCAGCCGCGCGATGTTGCGGTCCATCCTGTTCCGGTCCAGCACCAGGACCGGGGTTTCGAGCTCGTTCAGTTGCATGATGTGCCTGGGTTCAATCGATATAGACGTTCTTGGCCTCGAGTATGGGGCGCAGGCGGGCGATCTCGCTGTCCACCAGCCGGGCGAGGTGGCCGGGCGTATTGTCGGCGCGGGCGGGGAATTCCACGCCCACGTCGCGCATCTGCCTGACCAGCGCGGGGTCGGCCAGGGCGTCGTTGATGGCGGCGTTGAGCTTGTCCACGATGGCGGGTGGCGTGCCGCGGGGCGCGAACAGCGCGTTCCACGAGCGGAAGTCGATGGTGGTCCTGCCGCTGCTTTGCGCCGTGGCGACCTTGGGCAGGCCGGGGAAGGGTTCGCGCGTCAGCACGGCCACGGCGCGCACGCGTCCGCTGGCCGCTTGAGCCAGCGAGGTGGTGGTCTGGTCGCACATGAAGTCGGTCTCGCCACCCATCAGTCCGGTCATGGCGGGCGCCACGCCCTTGTAGGGCACGTGCATGACTTCGGCCTTCATGTCGCTCAGCAGCAGCAGGCAGGCCAGGTGCGCGATCGAGCCTACGCCCGCGCTGCCGTACGACATCGTGGTCTTGTGGGCCTGGAGGTAGTCGGCGAACTGCGGGAAGTCGTTGACCGGCAGGCTCTGCTTGACCAGCAGCAACAGCGGGGCCGACCCGACCTGGCCCAGGGGTTCGAAATCCTTGCGTGCGTCGTACAGCGGCTTGCGATACATGATCATGTTGGCCGCATGCGTGCCTATGGTGCCGAAGCCTATGGTATAGCCGTCGGCGGCGGCGCGCGCCAGCTTCTGCATGCCGATCGAGCCGCCTGCGCCGCCGACGTTCTCGACCACGACCGAGACGCCCAGCCGAGGCCCCAGCTTGGCCGCCACGGCCCGCCCCAGCGCGTCGCTGGGACCGCCCGCGGGGAAGGGCATGATCAGGGTGATGGGTTTCTCGGGCCAGGCCTGGGCGCGGGCGGAAGAGGTGGCGGCGAGCGCGAACAGCGCCCCCGCGGCGATGGCGGCGATTCTCATGGGGACTCCTGGAAGGGGAAAGGTCCGGCGGCGTTGGGGTTGTCAGCCGCGCCGGGGGCTGTTGGCGAGTTCCAGCACCGGCAGGATGCCGTGCGCTTCCTGGCGCGCGGCCGGCGCGCCGTCGGGCAGCGCCAGGCCCACGCGGTTGTGCCAGAAGGTGTCCATGCCGACAGCCGAGGTGCCGAAGAGGTCGTAGCCCGACCCGGCCACGAATAGCGTGTTGCCGGGCCGGGCGCCCAGTTCCTGCAACGCCATGCGGTAGGGGCGGGGATCGGGCTTGTAGTAGCCGGCCCGTTCCGAGGTCACGACCACGTCCATGGGAACGTTCAGGAGGCCGGCGGCCAGGTGGCCCAGCCGTTCCGAGCAATTGGTCACCACGCCCAGGCGGTGCGTGCCGCGCAGGCTTTCCAGCACCGTCGCCACGCCGTCCCAGGGGGCGAGTTCGGACCAGCGTTCCTCCAGCGCGTCGGCGACGGCCAGCGGCAGGCCGGTCTCGGCCGCGGCTTCCCGCACCAGGGTTTCGTAGGGACGGTAGGCGCCGCAGGCATAGGTTCGCTTCAGGTAGGCGGCGCGCCAGGCGCGGCCCGCTTCCTCGCCGCCGGCGGCGCTGTTCCACAGCGTCCAGGAGTCCAGCAGCGCGGTCAGTAGGTCGAACAGGACGAAGTCGTATTGGCGGGTCATGGCAGTCAGGCAAGGTCGGTGAGTGATGGCCAGTGTAGGAGCCCCAAGGTCATCTGTGGTTAATGGAATAGAATTTCTTCATTCACCAAAAGGTTAATGATGAAGTTGGACATCGACGACCTGCGCTTCGTCCTGGCGCTGGACCGGGTAGGCAGCTTGGCCGCCCTGGCGCGCGAGGAGAACGTCACTCCGCCCGCGGTCACCAAGCGCCTCGGCCAGCTCGAGGCGCGGCTGGGCGTGCGGCTGGCAATGCGCACCACGCGCCGCCTGCAGCTGACGCACGAGGGACACCTGCTGGCCCAGCATGCCACCGGAGTCATCGAACGCATGCAGGCCATCGAGGAAGCCTTGCAGCAGCGCAGCCAGGTGGTGGCGGGCAAGCTGAAGGTGCATGGGCCGTTCGGTTTCGGCCGCCGGCATCTCGCGCCGCTGCTGGATGCGTTTCGAGCCAGCCATCCGCAGGTCGAGGTCCAGCTCTTTCTGTCCGACAACCTCATGCTGCCCAGCCAGCCCGTGCACGGACGCGATGCCTTCGATGTGCTGGTCAGCATCGGCGAGATGCCCGATTCGCGCTGGGTGGCGCACCGCCTCGCGCCCAACCGGCGCATCCTGTGCGCCGCGCCGGCCTATCTGCGCGGCGCGCCCCCCATCGACAGTCCTGCCGACCTGGCGCGCCACGCCTGCCTGGTGCTGCGCGAGAACGACGAGGACGTGACGTTGTGGCGCTTCACCCAGCGCGAAGGCAGGGGCGAACCCCGCCTGCACACGGTGCGCGTGCATCCGGCCATGGAAAGCAACGACGGCGAAGTCATCCGCCAGTGGTGCCTGGCCGGGCGGGGCATCATGGTGCGCTCGGAATGGGACGTCGCCTCCGCGGTGGCCGACGGATCGCTGGTGGCGTTGCTGCCGCGTCATCGGCTGCCCGACGCCGACGTGACGGCGCTGGTGCCGCAGTCGCGCATCGCCTCGGCACGGGCCCGCTTGTTCGTCGACATGCTGAAGAAGGCCTTCCGGCCCCGGCCGCCATGGCGCGCGGCATGACGGCGCGAACGCCCGGACCCGTCCTCTACAATGCCTGCGCATTGCCACCCGGAGGCCCGCCCTGAAATCCCCCAAGCATTTCGACCTGCGCCGCCATCTCCCCCATCTGCTGCGCCGCGCCCATTTCGAGGCCGAGGCGCTGTTCGCCAGCATGTCCGACGAGGGCGCGACGTCACGCCAGATGGCGCTGCTGGTGGCCGTCCACCAGATGCCCGGCGCCTCGCAAAGCCAGGTCGCGCAGGCCATCGGGCTGGACTTGAACACGTGCAGCGATCTCGTGGCGCGCACCGCCGCCAAGGGCTACCTGGTCCGCCGCCGCTCGGAAACCGACCGGCGAACCTTCTGCCTGGACCTGACGGAAACCGGCCGCGAGGTCATGGCGGCCTCGGTCGCGGTCGCACCCCGCTACCAGGCCCGGCTGGCCCAGCGGCTGGACAAGGACGAACGCGAACAGCTTACCGCCCTGCTGCGCAAGATGTTGGGTTTCGACGACTAGCAGCCGCCGGCGTTTCCGGGATTTTCCTGATCGCAAGAAACTACGTATTCGTATTAAATGCGGCATCGCATGTCTTCGACGAAGGGCTCGCATCCATGGCGGAACTCATTGCATTCGCTCCCGGCAACTACCGCTACCTGCCAGGGGGATTCCAGTACAGCGCCGCCGTCATCGCCGACGCGGGCCATGTCATCGAGCGCGCGCGCTTTGCCCGGCCGGTGCCGCTGGCCGAGGGCTTCGCCCGCATCCGCGACCACCTGGCCGCCGTGGGCCGGCCGCCTGCCGCGCTCTGCGCCTGCGAACTGCGCTCGCCCGCGCCCATGAGCGAGCCCGAGTTCATCGCCTTCAATCGCCGCTACGTGCAGCCGCTGGCCGAATGGGGGCTTTTCAAGGACGAGGCCAATCCCGTCGCGCGCTGCAACCTGATACCGGAGGTCGACGCGCCCGCCGAACCGGGTTTCTACGCGTTCAGCTATACCGTGTCCGCGCAAACGGAGGGTCCGCCCGACTTCGTGACCTCGGGCGCGGCCGAATGCCCGGACCGGCCCAACTACCGCGCAAGCATCGTGCGGCTGGGGGAAACCTCGCCCGACGCGTTGCTCGACAAGCTGCGCTTCGCGCTGGGCGACCTGCAATCGCGATTCGACGCGCTGGGGGTGTCGGCGCACGATGTCACGGGCATGAACCTGTACACCGTCCATGACCTGTATCCGGCCATCGCGTCGGAGTTCGCGCGCCGCGGCCTGCTGGCGGGCGGGCTGGAATGGCACTGGGTACGGCCGCCGGTGCGCGACATCGAGATAGAAGTCGATGCCCGGCGTGTGTCGCGCCAGGTGCTGCTGTCATCCACCCGGAGTGCCTCATGAAATCGCTGCGCGCATTGCGTCACCTGCTTGCCACGACCCTGCTGGCGGTGCCTTGAGCCGTCGCGGCCGCCGGCCCCGAGGTGCCGGGGCCGGTCAGGATACTGGTCGGCTTTCCCGCCGGTGGCACCATAGACGTGGTCGCGCGGCTGGTGGCCGAGCAGATGCAGGGCGACCTGGGAGTGCCCGTGGTGGTCGAGACCCTGGCCGGCGCCGGCGGACAACTGGCGGCCCAGGCGCTCAAGCGTGCCGCGCCGGATGGCCGCACGCTGATGGTCGCGCCCGACCACACCGCCGTCATCGTGCCACTGACCGTGGCCAGGCCCGGCTTCGACAGCCGGACGGATTTCGCGCCGGTCGGCATGGTGGCCGACTACGCGGGCGCGCTGGCCGTCAGCCAGGCTAGCGGCATCAAGGACTTGCCCGGCCTGATGCGCTACGTGCAGGCCCATCCGGCGTCGGGCGGCGTGGGCGTGTCCGCGCCTGGCAGCAAGCCGCAATTCCAGCTGGACGCGCTGGCGAGGTCGCAGAAACTGCCGCTGTCCGCGGTGCCCTATCGCGGTTCGGTGCCCATGGTCCAGGACCTGGCCGGCGGGCACATCGCGGCGGGCATCACGGCGCTGGGCGATTTCCTGGAGTTCCATCGCGCCGGCAAGCTGCGCGTGATCGCCGTGACGGGCGAGCGCCGCTCCGGGCTGCTGTCCGAGATCCCCACGGCCGCCGAGTCGGGCTATCCGCTGCGGCTGGATTTCTGGGTCGGCCTGTTCGCGCCGGCCGGAACGCCGCAACCGCTGATCGCCCGGTACAACGCCGCGTTGAACAAGGCTCTGGACGTGCCCAAGGTGCGCGAGCGCATGGCGGCGGTGGTGTTCGATCCCCGGCCGGGCTCGCCGTCGGCCTTGCGGCAGCGCATTGCGGCGGAGCTGGAGCAATGGGAGCCCATCATTGCCGCCTCGGGGTGGGTCAAGCAATGACGGGCGCCAGCGCGCGGCTCAGTTCGCGGTAAGCCGGCGGTAGAAGTTCGGCAGCGCGAACAGCGCGCCGTGCACCCGCGCGTTGTAGTACTCCAGGTCGCCGATCCGGCGTTCCTCCAGGCGGGCGTGGATCGTCTCGCCCGGCACCGTGTCCGGGTCCAGCGCATCCGACGCCACCGCCAGGCCCCAGTACGTGCCGTACAACGGGATGTGCACGCCGTAGGGCCGCACGTGCGCGAACTGGCCGCGCAGCGTGCCGCAAAGCTCGCGAACCTGCTCCGGCTGGTGGAAGGGCGAGCCCATGTGCAGCACCAGCGCCCCCCCGGGCGCGAGGGCGTGCTTGCAGCGGCGGAAGAATCCGGGCGTGTAGAGCGGGCCGGCCGGCGTGTCCGGATCGGTCAGGTCCAGCAGGATCAGGTCGTAGCGGTCGGACGTGCGTGCGAGAAAGGCAACGCCGTCCTCGACCAGCACCGTGGCGCGTGGATCGTCCAGGGCGCCCCGATGGATCTTCTCGAGGTAGCGGCGTGCCGCGTCGATGACCTCGCCGTCCAGGTCGACCAGCGTGACGCGTTCGATGCCGCGGTGCTTGAGCAATTCCTCCAGCGCGCCGCCGTCGCCTCCGCCTATGATCAGGGCGTTCCGGGGCGCGGGATGCGCCGTGGCGGCCGGATGCACCAGGGCTTCGTGATAGAAGAATTCCTCGGCCTCGGACGTCATGTAGCGTCCGTCCAGTCGCAGCGTGCGGCCCAGCGTTGCCGACTCCAGCAGTTCCAGTCTTTGGTACGCGGTCTGACGGTTGAGGATGCGGCGCTCGAACCGGAAGCCGAAATACGCCTGGCCGGCCACGTCCTCGAGCACCAGTTCGCCCGCGTCCGCGGGCCCGTCGACGTCGCCGCGGTTCAGATGCTGGCGCTGCATGTCGCTCGGCCGGAAGGCTTCCACGATGGCCTTCATGAGGGCCTCGGCCTTGCGCGAATTGTCTTCCTGGAAGTTGCAGACATAGACGTCCAGCGTCACGCCGTTTCGTTCCGGCCAGGTATGGACGGCCAGGTGCGATTCGGCCAGCAGCAGCATGCCCGTCACGCCGCCGGGCTGGCCCTGGAAGTCGGGGAAGGTGTGCCACTTTTCGTCGACCAGCGTAAGGCCGGCTTCGAGCGTGTGGCGGCGGCAAAGGCGCGCCAGCGTGTCGGCGTCCGTCATCAGGGCGGACTCGCAGGCGCAGTGATAAAGATCTGCGGTAAGGTGCAGGCCTTGCATGGTGTCGATGCTCCTTGGAAAAGAGTCTTGCGACCAAGGGGATGGGCACAACGAAAGCCCGGAAGACCAATGGCCTCCGATTCGAGTGACAACGGCCCGTTCCTTGCGGAACGGCTGGGCAAAATGGCCGAGTCTACCCCAACCCACCAGGATGCGCGAGACGAGGAGCCGCGAGGTCCATGCGTCAGCGTTCTTGCGCCTCGCCTACCGGCGGGCCCACGTAGCGGGACTGCGGGCGGATCAAGCGTCCCGTCGAGGCCTGCTCGCGCGCATGCGCGATCCATCCGGCGACGCGTCCCATCGCGAAGACGCAGGTGAAGGTGTCGCGTTGGAATCCCAGCGCATCCAGGAGCAGCGCGGTGTAGAACTCCACGTTCGTCTCCAGGGTCCGGCCTGGCTTGCGCCGGCGCAGCGTATCCAGGGCCGCCGCTTCGATCGCCTGCGCGAGCGCGGCGCGTTCGCGGTCGGCGCGGCCGTCCTGGAGCAGCGGGCCCAAGGCGGACTTGAGCGCGTCGGCGCGCGGATCGCGGACCCGATAGACCCGGTGTCCGAAGCCCATCAGCCTGTCCCCGCGGTCCAGCGCGGCCTCCAGCCATGCGCGCGCATGGTCCGCTCGTTCGATGGCATCGAGCATGTCCAGCACGGGTCCGGGCGCGCCGCCGTGCAAGGGGCCCTTCAGGGCGCTGATGGCCGCCAGCACCGACGACACCAGCCCGGCGCGGGTGGATGCGACGACCCGGCTCGCGAACGTGGATGCGTTCAGGCCATGATCGGCCACGGTGACCAGGTACGTGTCCAGCGCGCGGGCCTGCAGAGGCTCCGCGGGAAGTCCGGCCATGCGCAGGATGTCGGCGGCGTGGCCGAGGCTGGCATCCGGAGGAATGGGACGCAGGCCCTTGCGCAGCCGGACCAGGCCGGCCGTGAACACCGCCGGCGCCGCCACCAGCCGCAGCGCGGTCGCGGGTCCGTCGCCATCGGCGATCCTGGCGGTCAGGGCGCGCATCGCGTCGATGGGCTCCTGAGCGACCAACGCCGGATCGGCGAAGGACAGATGTTCGAACACTTCCCGGCGCGCCGCGCCCAGCGCCGCCTGCCACGAGGCCGGGGCGCGCTCGAAGAATCCGTCGAACAGCAGCGCCATCACCGCCTCATAGCCGGCGTGCCCGGCAAGGTCGTCCAGCGAGCGGCCCCGCATGACCAGCCTGCCCTGTAGGCCGTCCACGTCCGACAGCACCGTTTCCGCCGCAATCACATCATCCAGACCAATCGTCATCATGCTCTCCTTGTTGCTGGCTGGATGTTGGTATGCAATAGTATTGACGTCAATCTTGATTTATTTTGTCAATATAAAGGCAAGCCATGGCCTGGATGACGGCGCAGGAAGCGATCGAACTGACCGGGGTGCGCGCGCAGACGCTGTATGCCTATGTCAGCCGGGGCAAGGTCCGCTGCAAGCGCGACGGCAAGGACCCGCGCCGCAGCCTCTATCATCGCGACGACGTGGTGCGCATGGCGGGCCGGCCGCGTGGCCAGCGCAATGCGCAAGCCATCGCGGGCGAGACGCTGGAATGGGGAGCGCCGGTGCTGCCCTCCGCCGTTTCCACCGTCCAGGATGGCCGGTTGTGGTATCGCGGCCTGGACGCCGTCGAGCTTGCGCGGGGCAGCCAGCTCGAAGACGTGGCCAGGTTGCTGTGGGACGCCGATGCGGCGCCTGGCATGGCCGGAACGCGTGCGCGCGCGGCGCCGGCACGGGACGAAGCCGGCGCCGTGCACCTGGGGCTGGTTGCCATGGCCACGCGCGCCGCCGCCGACCTGCCTACGCATGGCCGGGCGGCCGCGGCCTTGAAGGACGAGGCGCGGGCCGTGCTGGCAACGCTGGCCGGAGCGATGTTCGGCGCGCGGGTACTGCGCGCGGGCGGCACCATCAGCGAGCAGGTGGCCGCCGCGTGGGAGCGGCCGCGCGCCGAGCCCGCCATCCGCCAGGCGCTGTGCCTGATGGCGGACCATGAACTCAATGCTTCCACCTTCGCCGCGCGCGTCGCGATCTCGACCGGCGCGAGCCTGGCGGCGGGCGTGCTGTCTGGACTGGCCACCCTGACCGGCCCCTTGCATGGCCGCGCGCCCATGGCCCTGAAGGCGTGGATGGATGCGGCGGCCGGCGGCGACATGGAGACCGAGGTGCGCGAGCGACTGCGGCTGGGACAGGGATTCCCGGCCTTCGGGCATCCGCTGTATCCCGAAGGCGATCCCCGCGCGGCCGCGCTGCTTGATAGCCTGGCCGTGCCGGCCGCCTACAGGCATCTTGCGCGCCAGGTCGAGCGGCTGGTGGGCGAATCGCCCAATATCGATTTCGCGCTGGCGGTGCTGGCCGACGTGCACGACCTGCCGCCGCACGCGCCCCTGGCGCTGTTCGCCATGGGACGTTGCGTGGGATGGCTGGCCCACGCGCTGGAGCAGGCCGGGTCCGGCCACCTGATCCGGCCGCGGGCCCGCTATGTCGGACCCCCGCCCGAAGCGGGCCACGCCGGGCCGCGGCGCAAAAACAAAACCCCTCGCCGGGGCGAGGGGTCGTCGGTGATGCATGTGCGGGGCGCAAGCCCCGAAGCGCTCGTCAGCCGGCGGTGATGCCTTGCGACTTGATCACCTTTTCCCAGGTCTTGGTCTCGTCGGCCTGGAACTTGCGGAAGGCTTCCAGGCGCAGCGGCGACAGCTCCAGGCCCTGGGCCTTCAACGTCTCCAGCGTGGCGGGTTCGTTCAGGATCTTGGTCACGTCGCGCGCGAGCTGGCCCGAGATGTTGGCCGGCGTCGAGCTGGGCACGTACAGGCCATACCACGACACCACGTTCACGCCCTTCACGCCGGTCTCGGCCAGGGTGGGGATCTCGGGCATGATGGGCGAACGCTCGGAGCCGGTCAGGGCCAGCGCGCGCAGCTTGCCGGACTTGATCTGGGGCATCAGGGTCGGCAGCGCGCCGAAGATGACCTGGATCTGGCCGCCCAGCGCGTCATTCAGCGCCTGGGTCGTGCCCTTGTACGGAACGTGCAGCAGGTCGGCGCCGGTGGCTTCCTTGAACAGTTCGCCGGCCAGGTGCAGGCCGCTGCCCACGCCGGGCGAGCCGTAGGCCATGGTGCCGGGCTTGGACTTGGTCAGCGCGATCAGTTCCTGGATGTTCTTGGCGGGAACCGAGGGGAACACGGCGACCACGTTGGGCGCCTTGGCCATCATCGCAACCGCGGTGAAGTCCTTGTCCACGTTGTAAGGCAGGTTGGCCATCAGCGTCGGGTTGATGGTCATGTTGCCGGCCGGCACGACCAGCAGCGTGTGGCCGTCGCCGGCGGCGCGCTTGACGGCGTCGATGCCGATGTTGCCGTTGGCGCCGGGACGGTTGTCCACGACGGCGCTCTGGCCGTATTCATTCTGCAGGCCGGTGCCCAGCAGGCGGGCCAGCACGTCGACGGGGCCGCCCGGCGGGAACGGGGCGATGATGCGGAACTGGCCGTGCTTGAGCGAGGCCTTGGCGGCGGCGTCGTCGGCCGCGGGAGCCTGGGCGAAAGAAGCGGTGGCGACCGCCGCGAACAGCGCGCCGGCAGCCAGGCGAGTGCTAGTCTTAAACATAATGAACTACTACTCCATGACAATAAGTGCCCACCCCCTACGCCCTGACGGGCGCCCCCTCAAGGGGGCGGCGCTGGCGGACCGGCAAAGCCGGATCCGCGGCGCCCAGGGGTAAAACCAGGCTGGCGGAAAATGGCGTTTTTCCCGCCTTGAATAACCTGACCGAGCTCAGTCTTACGCCGAGTAATGAGCTTCAGACAGGGCGAGATGGATCTGCTCCTCCGACCCTCTCGCATATAGGCCTCGACAAGAAGAACACTGTTCTCCGTCTGCCTATTGTTACCCCAGGATGCGGTGGATCCGGCTTTGCCGGTCCACCCGCATCGCCCCCTGGGGGGCGCGCGTCAGCGCGTAGGGGGGTTATATGGCCACTGCATGCGCCTGATTGCCGATGGCGCGCACGACGCTATAGACAGTCAGGGCGGAAGTCTTGGGGTTGGCCGCGAGCGGCTTGCCCCGCATGGTGATCTCGAAGCTGCCGAAGGCGCCGCTGGCTTCCACGTGGTGCACGTTTTCCTTGCTGGAGGGGTCGGCGATCAGGCGCACCTGGGTGCGGTCCAGGCCGAGGCCGGCCAGCGACAGCGTGGCGGCGACGTTGGCGTTCTTCGGGAAGAGCCGGGCGGCTTCGCCGGCGGGGCCTTCGAAGATCACCGTGGGCTCGGTCAGCGCCTCGAGCTTGAACTGGCCGTCGGCCGGCGTGTCCTTCCAGGCCAGGGCCGGCTTGCGGCCGGTGTACACCACCGAGTCCAGGCCACCGATCTTGGCCGCCGCCAGCGCGTCGATGCCGCCGATGGCGCCCGACAGCAGTTGCACCTGGGTCTTGCCGCGCTTGGCGGCATCTTCCAGCTGGCGCGCCAGTTCGACATCCGACAGCGCGCCGATGGACACCACCACGCAGGGGATGCCTTGTTCGAGCGCGGGCAGCACGTGGGCACGCAGCGCGCCGTGGCCGGCGCATTCGACCAGCAGGTCGGGGCGCTGGGCGACCTCGGCCAGGCCGGTCACGACCTGGGCCTTGGGAGCGATCGCGGCGACCTGCTCGCGGGCCTGGTCCAGCGTGTCAGGGGCGACGATGACGCTGTCGATCGACACGTCGGAATCGTTCTTCAGCAGCGACAGGACGGAGAGGCCGATGGCCCCCGACCCTATCATCGTGATTCGTAGCATGTTGGCTCCTGGGCGATGCGTTGCCCGGTCAATGGGACGGTGAATAGTTGAGCAGGCGCGACAGCTCGTCGGCGGTGCCGCGCACGCGGCCGATCAGCTCGGATACGCGCGCTTGCTCGACGCGCGACGATGGCAGGGCGGCGCCCAGCGCCGCGACCACGCGGCCGGTGTGGTCGCGCACCGGCGTGGCGATGCTGGTGATGCTGGGTTCGTAGAAGCCGGCGCCCATGGCGTAGCCGTTGGCCCGGTCCTGCGCCAGCAGGCCCTGCAGCGCGGTCAGGGTGGACGGGGTGCTGGGCGAATAGACTTCCAGTTCCTCGTCGGGATAGAGCTCGCTCATTTCCCGATGGTCCAGGTCGGTCAGCATCACGCGGCCGAGCACGGTGGCGTGCGCGGGCAGGCGCGTGCCCAGGTTGACCGCGCTGGGGAACAGCGTGGGCGCCGAGACCTTCGCCACGTAGACGATGGAACGGCCGTCGCGCACCACCAGGTTGCACGAATAGCCGATCTCGTCGCGCAGGCGCTGCAGCAGCGGCGATCCCAGTTCGGTCAGCTCCAGCGAGGCCAGGTATTCGAAGCCCAGGCTCAGCACGGCCATGCCCAGGCGGTAGTTGCGTCCACCCTCGGTGCGCTCGATGAAGCCCAGCGCTTCCAGCGTGGTCAGCAGCCGGAACACGGTGGAGCGTGGAAGCCCCATCTTTCGAGCGAACTCGGGCGCCGACAGTGTCCGGTTCTGGCGGCTGAAGTGGCTGAGCAGCCGCAGGCCTCGCTCCAGGCCCGGGACGATGTAGCGCTCGGGAATGTCTTCGCTGATGGCGGCGTCGTTCATGGTCAGCGGGGCGTGGCGCCGGCGATGGCCGCGGCGTGCGCGCCTTCCAGTATGGCCGCGACGGCCTCCGGCCGCTCGATGTGGCAGGCGTGGCCGGCCACGGCGATGGAGCCGTAGGGCGCGCCGAACATCTCGGCGATGGCGCGGCAGTTGGCCGGGATCGTGACGGTGTCCTGGTCGCCGGAATGGACCTCGACCGGCATCGCGGCCGGCGCGTAGGCGGCCATGTCGGCATTGCACAGCATCTCGATCGCCTGGCGGTAGCCGGCGGTATCCAGGCGCTCCATGTTCCAGCGGACCCAGGCCAGGGCCTCGGCGCTGGGTTCGGACGACAGCATCTTGGCCGGGCGCGTGCGCGCCATGCCGGCGATGCCGACCTGTTCCAGCGTGCGCAGCCGCTCGGCGCGCACCGCTTCCTGGCGCTCGGCCAGCGCGGGATTGCCGTAGCCGCGCGTGGGGCTCAGCAGCACCAGGCGCGCGACCCGCTGCTTGCCCAGGTCATGCGCATAGGCGGTGGCCATGAGCGTGCCGAGCGAATGGCCGACCAGCACGCAGCGATCGATGCCCAGCGCATCGAGCATCTGGTCCAGTTGACCCGCATAGTCTTCCGCGCCCGGCGAGGCCGGCGCCAGCCGCGCCGAATTGCCGTAGCCCGGAGCGTCCCAGGCGACCACGCGCGCGCGTTCGGCCAACTTCAGCGCCGCATGCAGCCACGAGCCCGCGCCCGAGCCGATGCCATGCAACAGCACGATGGCCATGCCGTCCGCGCCCGGCGTGCCCGCCTCGCGATAACACTGCACGCCCCCGGCCGTTTGCACCGATTTTTCGGCGAAACGGCTATTGAGCAACTCCAGCGTTTCCGGCGACGGTTCCGGCGCCAACGTATCGGTCTGCATCGTCCTAAATCCAGAAAAAATCCACCCCGTACCCGCTTACGCGGGCCCCCTCAAGGGGGCGGCGCTGGCGGACCGGAGGGAAAGCCCACCCCACGCGGCCTATGGCCGCTCCCCTCGAGGGGCGGCGCCGGCGGACCGGCAAAGCCGGATCCGCGGCGCCCTGGGTTTAGTACCTGTTTCTTGGTACGCCACATCGTTGCTACCGCTGGCAGCCAGCGATAGCAACGGTGCCACAACCCAAGAGAGCGGCACTAGACCCAGGATGCGGTGGATCCGGCTCCGCCGGTCCACCCGCATCGCCCCCTTGGGGGGCGCGCGTAAGCGCGTAGGGGGGGACCTATTACCGTTTGATCTTCGCCAGCGGGTGCTCGGGCGGGTAGGTCGGGGTGATGGGCTTCTTGGCGCCCAGCATCACACACATCAGAGCGTCTTCGTCGCCGATGTTGATTTCCTCGCGGTACACGCCCGGGGGAACCGACACCAGGTCGCGGTCGGTCAGGATGGTTTCGAAGCGCTCGCCGTCCTTCTCCAGGATCACCTTGAGCTTGCCACGGATGACGAAGAAGATTTCCTCGACGTCGGTGTGCAGGTGCGGGGGGCCTTCGTGGCCGGCCGGGATCACCATGGTCGAGAACGTGAAGTGCTCGGAAGGCACGGTGTTCGAATCGGCGGCGACGCCGGTGCCGCCCGTGCCGACATAGCGCATTTGCGCACGGCGGTACTTGGGATCGAAGTCGGCCTGGAACTTCAGGGCATCCCAGTCGTACTTACGGGTCGAGAACCGCGCGACGCGCGAGTTCATCCAGGTCTCGAAGTCAGCGCCTTCGGGGCGGTCCCAACTGCGGGCGACTTGCTGTTGTTCGGACATATCCGTCATGGTGTACTCCTGCATGGGCGGCTAGGCGCCGCGAGAGCGGGTGGAGGCGGGTCCGGGAGGGCCCGCCGCGGTGTGTTCGCTGTCACTGCCACGCGTTTTATATTTAAAACGCGGATTTAATAGTGAAACAAGGGTAAATATACGCCCTCTTGGTGAAATCGTCACTAGGGTAAACACTAGGTCGCCATTACCGGGTACAATCGCGGCTCGCGCCTGGCTCCAATCCAGGCGTGCATCCGGCCAGGCGCCGCGCGCCATGTCTTCCGGGCTCCACCCGGACAGCCGTTTTCCGGCCGGCCTATCCCCAGTTAATACGTACGTCAGCCTCGATTGGAGTCACTCAGCTTGAGCGACGGGCCGTCGCTGGAGTTGTCTTGATTACTTCCGATATTTCGTTTGCCGACCTCGGCCTGGCCGAGCCGCTGATGCGCGCCATCGCCGATGCCGGCTATACCCATCCCACCCCCATCCAGGCCCAGGCCATTCCCCAGGTGCTCAAGGGCGGCGACCTGCTGGCCGCCGCGCAGACCGGCACCGGCAAGACCGCGGGCTTCACCCTGCCCCTGCTGCACCTGCTGTCGTCGAACCGGCCCGCGCAGATGCGCCCGGGCCGGCCGCGCTGCCTGATCCTGACGCCCACGCGCGAACTGACCGCGCAGGTCGAGGAATCCGTCCAGATCTACGGCAAGTACCTGCCGCTTAAATCCATGGTGATGTTCGGCGGCGTGAACATCAATCCGCAGATCAGCGCGCTGAAGAAGCCGGTGGACATCCTGGTCGCCACCCCCGGCCGCCTGCTGGACCACGTGGGCCAGAAGACGCTGGACCTGTCCGGCGTCGAGATCCTGGTGCTGGACGAAGCCGACCGCATGCTGGACATGGGCTTCATCCGCGACATCCGCAAGATCCTCGCGCTGCTGCCGGCCAAGCGCCAGAACCTGTTGTTCTCGGCCACCTTCTCCGATGACATCCGCGCGCTCGCCAAGGGCGTGCTGAACGATCCGGGCGAGGTCTCGGTCGCGCGGCGCAACACCGCGTCCGAGCTGGTGCGTCAGTCGGTGCTGCTGGTGCAGAAGGAACAGAAGCGCGACCTGCTCAGCCACCTGGTGCGTAGCAACGGCTGGAAGCAGGTGCTGGTGTTCACGCGCACCAAGCACGGCGCCAATCGCCTGGCCGAGAAACTGGTCAAGGACGGCGTTCCCGCCGCCGCCATCCATGGCAACAAGAGCCAGTCCGCCCGCACCAAGGCGCTGGCCGGATTCAAGGACGGCTCGGTGGAAGTGCTGGTGGCGACCGACATCGCGGCGCGCGGCCTGGACATCGACCAACTGCCGCAGGTGGTGAATTTCGAACTGCCCAACGTGCCCGAGGACTACGTGCACCGCATCGGCCGCACCGGCCGCGCGGGTGCGACGGGCGCGGCGGTGTCCCTGGTCGACGGCGAGGAAGGCAAGCTGCTGGCCGACATCGAGAAGCTGATCAAGCGCAAGATCGATCGAGAGCCCCTGCCCGCCTTCACCGTGTCGGCGCCCGATCGCGACGAGCGCGCCGAACGCCCGCCGCGCTCGCATGCGCCGCGCCAAGGCCAGGGACGCCAGGGCGCGCCGCGTGACGGCGGTCGTGGACAGTCAGCACATGGTTCAGGCGGCCGCCAGCCGTCCGGGAGTGGCCGTGGACAGGGCGCCGCGCGCGGGCAAGGCCCGGCCAGCCGGCCGGCCGCGTCCCAACCCAGCCAGGCCCGGCCAGCCCAGCCGCGCCATGCCGCGCCGGCTTCCCAGGGCGCGGCGCGCCCCGCCGGCGAAGCCCGCAACGGCGGCGCCCGCCGCCCCGCCCTCTTCACGCCCAAGCCCCAGGGCTGAGTCTCCCCGCGCCGCCGGACTGCCTGCGCGGTTCGGCGGCGCGTGCCATCGTTTTCTTCTCTCCGCTTTCATTTCGTCCGCGTTCCGTATCGGGCTCTTCCCGCGTTGACGCCGCTTGGCTACGCTCGTACACTATTTGCGAAACTTAGTTTCGCAATGCGAACATATCGTATCCGGTCATCACCCCATGTCCTACAGCGAGAAACAGCACGCATGAAAGCCTCATACGACCAACCGCGCATCCTGATCGCCGGCGCGGGCATAGGAGGGCTGACGACGGCCCTGGCTCTCAGGAAACTGGGCTTTCGCCACGTCGAGGTGCTGGAACAGACAGCGGTACTGAAGGAGGTCGGCGCGGGCATCCAACTCGGCCCCAATGCCGTCAAGGTCCTGCACGACCTGGGCATCGCCCCGGCGCTGGAAGCCGTGGCGGTGGCGCCGCTTGCCACCCGGTCGCGCGACTGGGCCAGCGGCCGCACCATCCGCGATTTCCCGCTGGGGCCGGAGTGCGCGCAGCGCTACGGCGCGCCCTACTACCATGTGCACCGCGCCGATCTGCACAATGCCTTGATCGATGCGTACGGGCGCGAGAACGTGCGGCTGGCGCAGCGCGTCAAGACGTATGCGCAGGACGCGGCGGGTGTGCGCGTGGTGCTGGAGTCGGGCGAGACCGTGGAAGGCGACGTGCTGGTCGGGGCCGACGGCGTGCACTCGGTCGTGCGCGGCCAGTTGCTGGAAGGGCAGGATCCGCGCTTCACCGGGCTGCTTGCCTGGCGGGGCATGGCGGATGCGGACCGCGCCCGCCACCTGGGCATCGAGAAGAACGTCAACGCCTGGTGGGGGCCGCACCGGCACTTCGTGAACTACTACGTGTCGGCGGGCCGGCGCATCAATTGGATAGGTATCGTGCCGGCGGGGGAATGGCGGCTCGAATCGTGGTCGGCGCGCGGCGACAAGGCCGAGGTGCTGAAGGAGTTCGAAGGCTGGCACCCCATCGTGCGTGGCCTGATAGAGGCGACCGACGAGGTGTTCAAGTGGGCGCTGTACGACCGCGATCCCTGGCCGGTGTGGACCCGGGGCCGGGTGACGCTGCTGGGCGACGCGGCCCATCCCATGGTGCCTTTCCTGTCGCAGGGCGGTTCGCAAAGTATCGAGGACGGCCTTGTGCTGGCGCTGTGCCTGGCCGGGCTGCCGCACGATCCGGCCGCCGCGCTCAAGGCCTACGAGGAGCTGCGCACCGCGCGCACGGCGCGCGTGCAACTGGGCTCGCGCGAGGCGGGTCGCATGTTCCACCAGACCGATCCGCTGAAGAAGTTCATGCGCAACCTGAAGTTCCGCTGGGCCGCTCTGACCAACAGCCAGGAGAAATGGCGCCGGGTCGACTGGCTGTACAGCTACGATTGTCGGGAGGCCGTGGCCGCGAAGCTGGGCACCGTGTCCGCTAGCGTGCCAGCTCCCACCGCCGATAGCATCGCCTGATCGCCGCCGCCGACGGCAGCATCACCGTGGGCAGGTCGAGCCCTTCGATCATCTCGACATAGCGTCGGCGGTTGCGCGGCGTGACCACGGCGATATGGTGGATCATCGCCCACTTGACGCTGTCGCGGCCGCCGTCCAGGGCGCCGCGACGGTCGCGCTCGAACCAGGTCCGGCGCAGGTAGCGCAGCAGGCTCAGCGGCGTGGAGATGTCCAGCAGGATCACGCCGGTGGCGCGCCGCAGGCGCTGCGGCATGCAGCTGGAATAGTTGCCGTCCATGACCCAGCGCTCGCCTGCGATGGCCGCGTCGTGCAGGGCGGTGAATTCCTGCGTGGGGCGGGGTTCCCAGTCAGTGTGGGGCAGGTGGTAGAGCCGGTCGAGGTGGACCGGCTCCAGGGCGCATTTGCGGGCGATCGCCTCGGCCAGCGTGGACTTCCCGCTGTTGGAGGGCCCGACGATGCAGATGCGCGGCCCCAGGCTCGCAAGCTTCATGAAAAAGGTGTCCTTCACATCCAGGCACCTTTTTATTCGATGGCGTGCGCACTGGCCAGTCCGGCGGAGATCAGATCGGCGGGCGTGCCTCGAATCCCAACACCGCCTCCAGCGCGTGCGCCGCTTGCAATACCTGGGCATCGTGGCCCCGCGGCGCGGCGATGTGCAGGCCCATGGGCAGGCCGGCGGCGGTCAGCCCCATCGGGATGCTGATGGCGGGTTGCTGGGTCAGGTTGAACAGCGAGGTGTAGGGCGTCCAGGCACGCCGGTTGGGGAACTCTTCGAATTCCTTCGGATAGCTCAGGTTCGCGTCGAAGGCGGGGGCCGCGACGGTGGGCGTCAGCAGCAGGTCGAAGCGCTGGTGAAAGGCGTGCAGACGCCGTGCCAGGTCCTGGCAGCGCGCTTGCGCGCCCATGTAGTCCTCCAGCGCCAGGCCGGCGCCGTCCTCCAGGATGCCCGCCATGACGGGCGACAGCAGCGCGCGCCGCTCCGCCGGCATGTGCTGCAGCGCGTACCGGTATCCCGCCTGCAGCAGGACCAGGTAGTCGTCGATAGGGTTGTCGATGTCAGGATCGGCTTCCTCGACGATGGCGCCCAGCGCCGCCAGGCGTTGCCCCGCCTGCCGGAAGGCCTCGGCGATCTCGGGATCGACCCGGGGAGCGTAGCCCAGGGTCAGGCTGAGGGCGACGCGCTTGCCGCGCACGCCCTGTTCGAGATTTCCGCCCAGGCTGTCGGGCCGCCAGGGCAGCGCCATGGCGTCCCGCGCGTCGGGCCGGGCGATGATGTCCAGCACCGTGGCGGTGTCCCGCACGTTGCGGGCCAGCGGGCCGACGCAGGACAGGCCGCCGGCCACGTTGGGCGGATACATGGGTACCAGGCCGCCAGTGGCCTTGAAGCCCACCACGCCGGTCAGGGCCGCGGGGATGCGCAGCGATCCGCCCGCATCGGAACCCAGCGCGAAGGGGCAGAAGCCGGCCGACACCGAGGCCGCGCCGCCGCCCGAGGAGCCGCCGGCCTGCTTGCTCGTGTCCCAGGGGTTGGTGGTGGCGCCGGTGAGCGGACTGATGGTGACGGGGCCCGCGCCCAGTTCCGGCATGGTGGTCAGGCCCAGCAGCACCGCGCCGCCTTCCTGGCAGCGCAGTACCGCGGGCGCGGTGTCCGGTACGGGATCGGCGGGCATCGCGCGCGAGCCGCGCCGATGGGGCAGTCCGGCCACCATCAGGTTGTCCTTGGCGGTGAAGGGTGCTCCGTCCAGCGGCCCGAGCGGCGCCCCGCGCAGCCATCGCGCCTCGCTGGCGCGTGCCGCCGCGCGGGCGCGGTCTTCATCCAGGATCGTGAACGCGTTGATGCGTTCGTTCAGCGCGGCGATGCGGTCGAGTTGCGCCTCGAGCGCCTCGACCGGGGATATTTCCTTGCGTTCGAAGGAGCGGGCAAGTTGCGCTAGGGATAGGAACGGCAGGTCTGGCATGCTGTGGGGAATCCTGGGTTGGTCGATGGCACGCTACTGCGGCCGCGCGCCGTCGACGCGCTGGTCGGGGGCCACGACGTCGCCGTCCACGACCATGGGTTGGCCATCGACGTGGAACGAGCATTTGCGCATGGGAATGTCCAGGTGCGCCTTGGTGCGGCGGCTGCCGCCGGGGCCGGTGGAAAACAGGAAGTTGCCGTAGAACGACCGGGCTTCCATGCCGATGGTGGCCGCCTTGTCGTACAGCCCGAGCGAGGTCCAGCGGGCCTTGGGCTGCAGGCCCCAGCCCAGGTGCGATACGGCGTAGGCGTCGGGATCGTCGAAGCCGCGCAGGTAGGTGTCCAGGAATTCGGCATCCAGCCCGCCCGAGATGCGCACGATGGTTCCGCGCTCGATCTCGAGGGTGATGGGTGACTGCACGTAGTTCTTGAACGGCAGGATGATGTCGCCGGGCGCCAGCACGACCACGCCCTCGGCCGTGCCGTCGTCGGGCAGGCGGGCGACGAAGCCGCTGGGCCAGTGGTCCCAGCGGCCGGGGCTATCCACGTAGCCGTACTCCGCCGTGATCGGATAGACGCCGATGGACGCCGTCAGCCGCGTGCCCGCCGCGGAGGTGACGGTGATCCGGCGTCCCCGCGCATAGGCGTCGCGCGCGGCCAGCACGCGGCGCCGGTCGTCCGGCGACGGCATCACGCGCGCGAGGACTTCCGGGGGTTCGTAGGCCAGCAGCATGCGGGTGCCGGACTCCAGCACCGCGCGCTGGCCCGGCGTGAATAGCAGGAATACGGTGTCGATGACCAGGTCGGCCGCCTTCATCGCGGCCAGCGCCATGGGGTCGTCGTCGATGGGCGAGGCGCCGCTGACCACGGTGGGATCGGCGCCCACTTCGCAGGTATCCCAGTTGGGCGCGATGTCCAGCTTGACCACCCGCGCCTGCAGCGCGGCGGCCGCCCGGGCGGCGGCATCGACCACGCGCGGGTCGGAGTTCTGCGAGGTCAGGATCAGCACGTTCTCGCCGGGGGCCAGTTTCGAGAGCTCCAGGACTTCCGTCCAGCAGCGGGTCAGTTGCGAAGGACTCAGTGGCATGGGGCCTCCAGGGTGTCGAGCGTGGCCAGCACCTCGGCCAGGGATTGCACCTCGCCGTACTTCTGGCCGATGTCGAAGAGACTGGCGTCGTGCGGGGCCAGCGCGCGGTCGCCGACGCAGTCGGCCACCACCACGGGGCGGAAGTTGAAGCTCATCGCATCCACCACGGTGGCGCGCACGCAGCCGCTGGTGGTGCTGCCGGCCACCAGCACGGTGTCCACGCCGCGCCGGATCAGCCATCCCGCCAGGTCGGTGCCGAAGAAGGCCGACGGCTGGGTCTTGCGGATGACGGCATCCTCGGGCCGGACTGCCAGCTGCGGGACGACGTGGCTTTGCGGGTTCTCCTCGTGCAGCGAGGCCAGGGCCGGTATCTTCATGCAGAAGACGCTGTCGGCGCCCGGGGCGTAGACGATGCGGGTGAATGCCACGGGCAGCTTCGCGCGCCGGGCGGCGGCCAGCAGCGTGACCGTGGCCGCGATGGCGTCCGGGATATTGCCGCCGCCCAGCACGTCGGGATCGTTGAAACCGTTGACGAAATCGACCACGACCAGGGCCGGCTTCCGGCCCCAGCCGCTGCGGGCGCCCAAGCCCTGTTTGCGATAGACCGCCGCGGCGGTGTCGTTCATCGTTCTCGCCCTAATAGGAGCCGTTGAGCAGCGCGCCGGCCCGCGGGACATGTCGGGGCAGGTCCAGGCGCTGCAGCATGGTGTAGGTCGTGGCCACCGCGGCCGACAGGACCGGCAGGCCGCGGCGAGCCTCGACCTCCGGGATCGCGGCCAGCGACGGCATCTGCACGCAAGCCGACAGTACGATGGCATCGGCGCCCCGGACATCGAGCCTGTCGGCGATTTCCACCAGGGCCAGCGGGTCGCGGTTGCCGACGGCGCGGTTGTCGTCGATCTCCAGCGAGATCGCGTCCAGCACCTCGATGCCTTCGGATTCGATGTAGTCCACCACGAGCTGGGTCAGCGGCTTCATGTAGGGCGTGACGACGGACACCTTGCGGGCACCGATCGCCCGGATGCCGTTGAGCAGCGCGCCGGCGCTGGTCACGACCCGCGTATCGGGATGGCCCGCCGCGGCGATGCGCGTCAGCTTTTCTTCGGAAACCCGATGGTAGCCCTTGCCCATGGACATGATGGCGACCAGGCAGGCATAGCCGATGACGTCGACGGCGGCGTCGCTGAGCTCGGCCGCACAGCGGTCGGCCTGCGCGTCCATGGCGGCCAGTTCCTCCTTGTTGACCTTCATCATTCTCATCCGGCTGGAATGGAAGGTGAAGCGTTCCGGGGCCACGGTCTCGCGCGCGCGGAACATGGCCGGCACCTCGGTCTCCATGGTGGTGTTGGAACTGGGGACGATCTGTCCGATGCGGTACACCGGCTTGCTCATGTCGATGAAGTTTCCATGGTGGGCTTGGGACGCGGTCATGGCCGCCGTCCGTAGCGGTTGAACGAATCGTGTTCCAGGCGGAAGGCATCGCCCAGCCGGCAGTATTCGCGGCCGGCCAGCCGCCCCACGCCGCGCAATGCGGCCATGCCGATGCGGCCTTCCGGGGCGACCACGCCGGGATCCACGTGGATGGCGACGGCCTCGCCCAGGACCAGGGTGTAGCTGCGGCGCGATGGGCCGGGGCACGACCAGGCCGGCCACCAGCTTGTACAGGCGCGCCGGATCGGTCTGCTCGGGAAGGTAGCGGATCTTGGCGGTCACTCGGGGCGGATGTTGGCTTCGCGGATGACGGTCTTGAAGGTGGCCAGTTCATCGTGGATGAGCTTGGCCGATTCAGCCGGCGACGCATAGCGCGTGATGATGGACTGGGCCAGCAGCGGTTCCTGCACCGCCTTGTCGGAGAAGACCTGCTTGAAGGCGCGGTCGAGCTTGTCGATGACGGATGCGGGCGTGCCGGCGGGCGCCAGCGCGAACAGCTTGGCGCTGACGTCGTAGCCCTTGAGGCCGGCCTCGGCGGCGGTCGGCACGTCGGGCAGGAGACTGATGCGCTCGGGCGAGGCGACAGCCAGCGCGCGCAGCTTCTGGTTGCGGATGTGGGGCAGCGTGGCCGCCAGGCTTTCGATGCTCATGTTCACCTGGCCGCCCACCAGGTCGAGCAGCGACGGCGAGATGCCCTTGTACGGGACATGCAGCAGGTCCACGCCCGCCGCGCGCTTGAACATTTCCCCGGCCAGATGCTGCACCGAGCCATTGCCGCTGGAGGCGAAGGTCAGCGCGCCCGGCCTGGCCTTGGCCAGCGCGACGAGTTCCTGGACGGAGTTCGCCTTGACGCCGGGATTGACCACGATCACGAACGGAATGCTGCCGAACACCGAGACCGGCGTGAAGCTTTTCTCCAGGTCGAAGGGCGTGGAGCGTTCGTACAGCGAGGCGTAGATCGCATGGCTGGTCAGGGAGCTCCACAGCAAGGTGTAGCCGTCGGGCTCGGCCTTGGCGACGGACTCCGCGCCTATGCTGCCGGTGGCGCCGGGCCGGTTGACCACGACGACCTGCTGGCCGAGCTGCTTGGCCAGCATGGGACCGGCCACGCGCGCGGCCGCATCCACGCCGCCGCCCGGCGGCCACGGCACGACCAGGGTGATGGGGCGTTCCGGCCATTCGGCGTGGGCGCCCAGGCTGGTTGCCAGCGCGATGGCCCCGATGGCGGCCTTCAAGACAGCTTTGACATTCATGCTCGACCCTTCATTGTCGTGACGAAGCCCGCGGCTCCCCTGCCCGCGGGACGGTTGTGCATTCCAGGCCGTGGGCGGCCTAGTCTCCTTTGAGGTTCGCAATGCGAAACTAAGTTTCGCAAACTTTTGGGGTATCCTACCCAACAACTTTTGCGCGTGTCAACGAAGTTTGCGAGCAGCTCGGATGAGAGGAACTTCCCAATCGAGGGCGATCAGCCCGGTGCCATTTGCCGAGCCGGATGCCGACGAGGATCCGGGCAGGCAATTCGTGACCGCGCTGGCCCGGGGGCTGAGCATCCTCAAGGCCTTCACCCAGGGCGATACGTCGCTGGGCAACCAGGAGCTGGCCGAGCGCACGGGCCTGACCAAGCCCACGGTGTCGCGCCTGACCTATACCCTGACCCGCCTGGGCTACCTGGCCTGTTCGCCGCAGACCGGCCGCTACGAACTGGGCACGTCGGCGTTGGCGCTCGGGTATTGGGCGATGGCCGGATCCTACATCCGGCAGGTCGCCAAGCCGTTGATGGAGCGGGTGTCCGAAGAATTGAACCTGTGCTGCGCCCTGGGCTACCGGGACGAGGCCGACGCGGTGTACCTGGAACATACGCGCGGTTCCGGCGCGCTGATCATGAGCGTGCAATCGGGATCGCGTACTCCCCTGGTGACGACCGCCATGGGCCGCGCTTTGATCGCGGTCATGGACCGCGGCGAGCGCGACAAGCTGTTCGCCGCCGAGAAGGTCCGTTACGGCGCGCAGTGGCCCAGGATCCTGAAGGGCATCCAGGAAGGGCTGAAGGATTACCAGGCGCGTGGTTTCACGCTGTCCCTGGGCGACTGGGAAAAGGAAATCAACGCCGTGGGCGTGCCGCTGGAACTGAACGACGGCAACCCGCCCATGGCCCTGATCCTGGGCGGTTCTTCCTATGTGGTCGATCGCCAGCGCCTGGTGGAACACGTCGGCCCCCGGCTGGCCGAACTGGCCGCGCAGATTCGCCAGGGCCTGAAGTTCCGCGGCTGATTCCCCCCTTGTCGCCACGCGTCGCCGTCGTTCGTCCGCGACGCCCGGACGCGCTCGCGCCCGCGTTTTTCCGCCCCCGTTTTTGCTCATAGATCCATGATTATTTGCAATGCGACACGCGTGGAGCCGCGGCATAAGATGCGCCCGTCGATGACCGAACGAGGAACCGGGCAATGCCGACCGACCACCATGCAGTCGCCGCGCCGACGCTTGCGCAGCCGGGCCGCCGGCGCGCGCTGAAGGGACTGGCGGGCTACGCCTCGCTGTGCGCCGGATGCCTGGCGTTGTCGGGCCGCGCCGGTGCGCAGGGCGCCGCCCCTCATCGCATCGATACGCACCATCACATCTTTCCGCCCGCCTACCTGGCGGCCGCGCGCGACGGCGTGGTCGATTCGTCGCCCGGCGCGCCCACGGACATGTTCGACAAGTGGTCGCCGCGCAAGTCGCTGGACGACATGGACAGGCAGGGCGTGGCCACGGCCATCGTGTCGATTTCCACGCCGGGCGTGTTCTTCGGCGACGTGGCGCAGGGCCGGCGCCTGGCGCGCGAGTGCAACGAATACGGCGCGAAGATGATCGCCGATCATCCCGGCCGGTTCGGCATGTTCGCGGCCGTGCCGCTGCCCGACGTGGAGGGCAGCCTGCGCGAGATCGCCCATGCGCTGGACGAGCTCAAGCTCAACGGCGTGGGCCTGCTGACCAGCTACGGCGACCGCTGGGCCGGCGATCCGGCGTTCTTCCCGGTGTTCGAGGAATTGAACCGGCGCAAGGCCACGGTCTACTTCCACCCCACGGCCGCCAATTGCTGCGGCAACCTGGTGCCCGAGACCAAGGTGTCGCTGGAGTACCCGACCGACACGACACGCTGTGCCGCCAGCCTCTACATCAACGGTGTGCTGTCGCGCTGCCCGGACATCCGCTTCATCCTGTCGCACGGCGGCGGGTCGCTGCCCAGCTTCGCCAGCCGCATCGACGCGCTGTTCGCGGGCTCGCCCACCGCGCCGCGCTGGCCGACCCGCGCCATGGACGAATTCCGGCGCCTGCACTACGACACGGCCGCCATCCTGAATCCGCCCGCGATGGCGGCGCTGCGCCAGCTGGTGCCGGCCTCGCAGATCCTGATGGGCAGCGATTTCCCCTACCGGTCGGCGGGACGCGCGGTCAAGGAGATCCGCGACCTCGGCATGTTCACCGAGGCCGAACTCGAGGCCGTCGAACGCGGCAACGCGCTGCGCATCGTGCCCGGTCTGGCGACCGCCGGCAGGCCCGCGGGCTGAGGCTTCCCCGTTCCCGGCCGGGGCCGGGGACACCCTTCCCATCTGTCAGGAGAGACTCATGCAGCAAGCACCGAACGCGCCGCTGCGGCGCCAGCTTCTTACCGCCGGAGCGGGCCTGGCTGCCGTGGTCGGCGCCGCCATGGGCAGCGCGCCGGCTCGCGCCGCGACGCCGCCTTCGCAGTCCGAGGCCCTGGAGCAACTGCTCAGCAAGCAGGCCATTGCCGAGGTGCTGTATCGCTACCCGCGCGGTCTGGACCTGCTGGACCGCGACATCCTGCTGTCGCTGGGGCACGCCAACGGCACGGTGCAGTTCGGCAAGATGCGCTTCGATTCCTGGGCCGCGTTCGTCGATTGGTTGCTCGATGCGCATAAATCCATGCTGTCCAACAACCACCGCATGACCAACATGCTGATCGAGGTGCGGGGCGACAAGGCGGTCAGCGAAACCACCGGCACCGCGACCCTGGTGGTCGCCGTCGAGAAAGACCAGATCGAGGAGCGCTGGATGCATTCGCGTTATCTGGATCGCTGGTCGCGCCGCAACGGCAGATGGGCCATCGACTCCCGCCAGTCGGTCACGGACTTTCGGCGTATCGAGGTCTTCCCCGCGTCCGAGCTGAAGACCCGCTATAGCACGCTGGGGGATCGCCTGGGCAAGGACGATCCGTCATACAAGTTGTTCAACTTCCAATGAGCGCATCCATGAATGCCGTATCGAAGCTGGGGGCGGCATGCGCGTTGTCGCTGTTGGCCTGGGGGGCCGCGCAGGCGGCCGACCACATGCCGCAGGGCGAACGCACGCAGGGCCGCTCGTATTCCCCCGCGGTCGTGACCGAGGGCGGGCGCATCGTCTGGCTGGCGGGCGAAACGGCCACCACCGACCTGCAGGGCCGAGACATCAAGGGCGACTTCGAGGCGCAGGCGCGCACGGTGTTCGCGCTGATCGACCAGACCTTGAAGCGCGCGGGCGGGAGCCTGAAGGACATCGTCACCATGACGGTGTACATGACCGACGTGCGCAATGGCGCCACCTTCGCCAAGGTGCGCAGCGAGATGTTTCCTGATCGACGCTTCCCGGCCAGCGCGCAGATCACGGTCTCGGCCCTGGCGGTGCCGGGCATGCAGATCGAGATCCAGGCCGTGGCGGTGCTGGACGACAAATGCTCGCCGGCCTCGCCCTGCCTGCCGAAGTAGCTGGCCGGGACGGACGCCAAGTCGTTTCCATCAGGCAGAAATCCCGGCTGCGGACCGGGGCCCCAGGCATATAGTCCCCCACATATCGCTTCTTCCATTCTCCGGAACGAAGCGGCCGACCACCATAGAGGGGACATCTGGAGATGACACAGGCGGACGACATTCCGGTGCTGATCGTCGGCGCCGGCCCGGTCGGGCTGGGACTGGCGCTGGATCTATCCTGGCGCGGCATTCCGTGCACGCTGCTGGAACAGCGCGACGGCTCCATCAGCACGCCCAAGCTGGGCGCCGTGGGCGTCAGGACCATGGAGTTCTGCCGCCGCTGGGGCATCGCGCAGCGCGTGCGCGAGACGCCGTTCAATCCCGACTACCGGCTGGACATGGTGTTCTGCACCAGCATGACGGGCCACTTCCTGGCCCGCCACGAGTATCCCAGCCTGCGCGACGACGCGCCGCCCGGCGAGAGCCCCGAGAAGAAGTGGCGCTGTCCGCAGCTGTGGTTCGACCCGCTGCTGACCCGCTGCGCGACCGAGTATCCGTCGCTGGACCTGCGCTACTGGCACCGGCTGGAAGGTTTCGAGCAGGACGCCGACGGCGTCCGGGCCGAGGTGACGGACCTGAAGACCGGGCAGCGCACGACGCTGCGCGCGCGCTACCTGGTGGCGTGCGACGGCGCGGGCAGCAGCGTGCGCCGCGCGCTGGGCATAGAAATGGCGGGCACGCGGGCGCTGGATCATTCGGCGGCGCTGTTCTTCCGTTCGCCGGCCCTGACCCGCAGCCATGACAAGGGCGAGGCCGAACGCTATCTGTTCTTCGGCGCCGAGGGCTTCTGGGGCAACATCAGCGCCATGGACGGCCGCGAGCTGTGGCGCATGACGGTGGTCAGCAACGAGGCGCAGGTCGAGCAGGTCTGCCGCGATGCCCAGGCCTGGGTGCGCCGCGGCATCGGCCGCGACGACGTGCCGTTCGAGGTGATCTCGGCCCTGCCGTGGCGCCGCAGCCAGTTGACCGCGACGCGCTACGGCGACCGCCGCGTGCTGATCGCCGGCGATGCCGCGCACACCATGTCGCCCACGGGCGGCTTCGGCATGAACACCGGCATGGGCGACGTCGTGGACCTGGGCTGGAAGCTGGAGGCCATGCTGCGCGGCTGGGGCGGGGGCAGCCTGCTGGACAGCTACGAGGTCGAGCGCCTGCCGGTGGGCGAGCGCAACGTCAACGCGTCCGCGCACAATTACTTCGCGCTGAAGTCGGTCGAGGACGCTTCGGAGCTGCTGGAAGACTCCGCGCGCGGCGAGGCGCAGCGCGCGCAGGTCGGCGCCGCCATCGCCGAGGCCACGCACACCGAATGGGAGACGCTGGGCATCCATCTGGGCTACCGCTACGAGGATTCGCCCATCTGCGTGTCGGACGGCACGTCTGCGCCGCCTGACCATCCCCGCTACTACACGCCGACCACCCGGCCGGGGCATCGCGCGCCGCATGCCTGGCTGGACGATGGCCGTTCCACGCTCGATCTGTTCGGCCGGGGCTTCGTGCTGGTGCGCCTGGGGGCGGAGCCGCCCGACCCCGCGCCGCTGGTCGAGGCGGCCCGCCGGCGCGGGGTGCCGCTGGAAGTCGTGGACATTGCCTTGCCCCGGGTGGCCGAACTGTACGAGCGCCGGCTGGTGCTGGTGCGGCCCGATGGCCACTGCGCCTGGCGCGGCGATGCCGCGCCGGCTGATGCGGATGCCGTGATCGATGTCGTGCGCGGCGCCGCCCCGCGTGCCGATGCGTCCCGATAAGCGCGGAAGGAGACATTCATGAGTCCAAAGCCGATCCGGCGCCTTGCGCCGTGGATGCTTGCCGCCGCCGGGGTGCTGGCGGGCGCGCAGGCGTGGGCCGTCTATCCCGATCGCCCTGTCCGGCTGATCGTGCCGTTCCCGCCCGGGGGCGCCAGCGACCAGGTGGGGCGGGTGGTGGCCCAGTATCTGGGGCAGAAATTGGGGCAGACCGTGGTGGTGGAAAACCGCGGCGGGGCCGGGGGCGCGATAGGCGTGGCCGCCGCGGCGCAGGCCGCGCCGGACGGCTACACCCTGCTGCTGGGGACGGCCGAGTCCTTCGGCATCGCCGAGAACCTGACGCCGGGCCAGAGCACGCCCGCGGTCCGCGATTTCACCCCCATCGCGCTGGTCACGCGGATTCCCTCGGTGTTCGTGGTCAACCCCCAGGTGCAGGCCAGGACCCTGATGGAGTTCGTGAAGCTGGCGAAGTCCCAGCCCGGGCGCTACCACTTCGGTTCGCCCGGCACGGGCACCAACGTCCACCTGATCGGCGAGATGCTCAAGGCCCGGTTCGGCCTGGACATCGTGCACGTGCCCTACAAGGGCGGCAGTCCGGCGGTGACCGATCTCCTGGGCGGGCAGATCGAGATGATGCCCTCGGCCGTGGCGGCGGTCGCGCCGCGGATCAAGGACGGATCCCTGCGCGCGCTGGCGGTGACCAGCGCCGAGCGCTCGCCCATGCTGCCCGAAGTGCCGACCATGGCCGAGGCCGGCGTGCCCGATTTCGTCGCCGGCGGCTGGTTCGGCGTGCTGGCCCGCGCCGGCACACCGCCGGAGGCGGTGGCCAGGCTGGAGCGCGAGCTGGAAGCGGTGACCCGGATGCCCGAGTTCAAGGAGCGCATGGCCGGGATAGGCGGCGAAGGCAAGGCCCTGACCGGGCGCGCGTTCGGCGATTTCATCGCCGCCGAGACCGCGCGCTGGCGCGACATCATCAAGGCGGCGGGGGTCAAGCCCGACTGACGGTGGAAAAAGCCACCACGCTTGCCGCATCGCGGCGGCGCTGCACCCCAGGGGGGCAATAAAAAAGGTCCGGCTCAGGGCTTGGGCATCACCGTCCCGCAGGACTTGCAGGTGCGGAATTCCTCGCTGTCGAAGAAGCGCTGGTAGGCCTTGGACACGGGGTCGGCCTTGTAGTCCGCGACGTGGCAGGATTCCTCGTGCAGCAGCGTGTCGCAACTGGGGCAGAACCACTGGAAGCGGTCGATCTCCTCCGGCTTGCGCTTGCGTTCCTGCACCAGCAGGTAGGCGTCGGGCGGGAAGCGCGGCGAGTGCGGGATGCCCGCCGGCGTGTAGATGACCGATCCCTGCGGCAGCACGGCGATCTCTTCCTTGCCGTCGGGCGTGCGGTAGTGCAGGTTCATCTGCCCCTTGACCATGTACATCATCTCGTCGCTGGGGTTGATGTGGAACTCGCTGCGGTACTCGCGTCCGCGGGCCAGGAACACGAGGGACTCGGGTTCCTGCCAGAGCACGGCCACCCGCTTGCCGCTGGCGGCCAGCTCGTCGCCCTGCTTCATCAGGTCGACGATGGGCATCTTGAACATAGGACCTCCTCAGCCGAAGTAGGCGACGCAGTCGATCTCGACGCGTACGCCCGGGCGGTGCGGCGTGCCGCCTATGCAGGTGCGGGTGACCTTCTCGCCGCCCATGAACGCGCGGAATTCCTCGTTGAACGCGGGGAAATCCGCCACGTCGCGCAGGCATACCCGCATGTTGACGATGTTGGCCGCGGTGGCGCCGCCTGCCTCCAGCACCGCCATCAGGTTCTGCAAGGTGCGCCGCGTCTGCTCGCGGATGTCGTCGGACACGACTTCCTTGGTAACCGGGTCCAGCGGGCCCTGGCCCGAGACGTAGAGGAAGTCGCCCGCCCGGATGCCCTGGGCCAGCGGCGAGGGGGTGCTCTTGTCGGTGAACCCGGTGACGGGGGCCTGCGCGGACTGCACGATTATCTTAGGCATGTTCGGACTCCTGGAAAAGATGAGTGGACTCCAGCATTTGCGCGAAGTCGAGCACATCGTCGTCGCGATACTTGCGGCCGACGATCTGCAAGCCGACGGGCAGGCCGCCGGCGTCGGTGGTCAGCGGCATGGACAGGGCCGGCTGCTGGCTCAGGTTGAACGGGAAGGTATAGGGGTTCGCCAGTTGCCAGTTGAAGGTCTGGCGGATGTGGTCGCGCAGCGGATGATCGTCGGCGCACAGCGCGCCCACCCGCGGCGCGCCGGCCGGGCTGGCGGGGGTCAGCAGCAGGTCGACGTCGGCGAAGGCCAGCGTGAGCTGGGTTGCCACGTCGCGCAACTGCGTCCGCGCCCGGGCCAGGCGTTCGGCGCCGTGCGCGGCGCCGCGTTCGCACAGCTGTTGCAGGCGCGGGTCGAGCTGGGCGCGCTGGCCAGGGGCGGCATCGACGAAGGACTCGTAGAGGCGGTTCTCCCACAGGGCCCAGGCGTTCTCGGCCAGCGACATCCAGTCCATGCGCAGGCGCACGACGGAATGGCCCCTGCGGCCCAGCCGCTGCGCCAGTTCCTCGACGGCTGATTCGACCCGGGGATCCAGCCCCGTATCGGGGCCGGCGTCGGTCAGGTAGCCGATGGCGGGCCGGCGCGGCGGCAGCTCTTGCGCGCGCGCATACAGCGAATGGGGGTCCAGCGGGTGCGGCCGGCCCATGACCTGCAGCGCCAGCCGGCAATCGGCCACCGTGCGGGCGATGGGGCCCAGGTGCGCGTACTCGGCGAAGGCGCTCAGGCGCGGCCCCGACGGAATGGCGCCGAAGGTGGGCTTGAGCCCGACCAGTCCGCAGTACGAGGCGGGGATGCGGATCGAGCCCCCGGCGTCGCTGCCCAGCGCCAGCGGCCCCCAGCCCTTGGCCACGTGCGCCGCCGCGCCCATGCTCGAGCCGCCGGCGCTGCGGTCCGGCGCCAGCGGGTTGCGCGTGATGCCCGTATAGGGCGACTCGGAGTCGGCCAGCCAGCCGAACTCGGTGGTGGTGGTCTTGCCGAACAGCACCGCTCCGCCCTGGCGCAGCAGCGCCACGCTGGGCGCGTCCGCGGCGGCGGGCGGCGCGCCGGCCGTGATGGCCGAACCGCGCCGCGTGGGCCAGCCGGCCACGTCGACCAGGTCCTTGATCGACACGGGCACGCCGTCCAGCGGGCCGATGGGCGTGCCGCTACGCCAGCGCCGGGCGGAGGCCTCGGCGGCTTGCAGCGCGGCGTCGCGGTCCAGTAGGCAGAAGGCGTTCAGCTCCCGCGCATCGTCGGCCACCGCGTCCATCAGCGCCGTGGCCAGGTCGAGCGGCGACAGCGCGCGGGCGCGATAGGCCTCGTGCAGTTCGGCCGCCGTCTTCGACAGCCAGGCGGAGTCCGCTGCGGACATGGGCGAGCCTCCTATCGGGGTTCGATGGTCTCGAATTCGACGTTGGCCAGCCGGCCGTCGACCCTTTGCACCTTGCGCATGTAGACGCGCTGCTTGATGTCGCGCGTGGCCGCGTCGATCTCGATCGGGCCGCGCGGGCTTTCCAGCTTCACGCCCTTCATCGCGGCGATCAGCGCGTCGCCGTCGGTCTTGCCCTGGGTCTTGCGCAGGGCCTCGTAGATCAGCGCCATGCCGTCGTAGCCGGCCACCGCCATGATGTTGGGGCGGGCCTGCTGCCCGCGCGCGGCCTTGAAGGCCTGCACGAACTTCTTGTTCAGCGGCGAGTCGTGGTCCATGGAATACGGATAGCCGGTGACCACGCCCAGCGGCGTGTCGCCCATCGAATCGATGGTGGGTTCGTCGGTGATGTCGCCCGTGCCTACCATGGCGATGCCGCCCTCGGCCAGGTTGCGGGCGCGGTACTCGCGCATGAAGGATTGCGCCACGTCGGCCCCGTTCACGAAGGCGAAGACCGCGGACGGCTTCAGGTCCTTGATCTTCTGCATGTAGGCCGAGAAGTCCATGGTGCTGAGCGGCGTGCGCACCGAACCCACCACCGTGCCGCCGGCCTTCTTGTACGAATCCATGAAGGCCGCCTCGACCTCGTGCCCGGGCGAGTAGTCGGCCACCATCGAGTACGTCGTCTTGTAGCCCTGCTTGATCATCCATTGCGAGATGGGAGGCACGATGGCGGGCAGCGAGAACGAGGTGCGCACGATGTAGGGCGAGGTGGACGGCAGGCTGCCCGAGGCGGCGTTCATGATGACCATGGGTTTCTTGGCCTCGGTGGCCAGCGGCGCCACCGCCAGCGCGTTGGGCGAGAACGCGAAGCCGGCGATGAAGTCCACCTTGTCGCGCACCACCAGTTCCTGCGCGTGGCGCTTGGCCAGCTCGGGGTTGGGGCCGCCCACGTCCTTGACGATGACCACGACCTTCTTGCCGGCCACGGTGTCGCCATGCTCTTTCAGGTAGAGCTGCACGCCCGTTTCCATCTGCTTTCCGAACTCGGCGAACGGACCCGACATTTCGCCGATGAAGCCCACCTTCACGACGCCCTGCGCCTGCGCGCAGGCGGCCGCCATCAACGCGCCCGCGGCCAGCCCGCAGCGCAATCCCGCTTGTCTACCTTTCATGATCAGACGACTCCTTGCCGTGAGAGCCGGCACCGACTGCGCCGGAGATTCGAATCAGGAAACCGCGGCGCGCTTGCCGACACCCAGCAGTTGGTCCAGCAGTTGCGTGTCGGCGGCCAGCTCGGCGCTGCCGCCGGCATAGGCCACCACCCCGCGCTCGAGCACGATGGCGTGCTGCGACATGGACAGCGCAAGGACCGGATGCTGCTCGACGATGATGGCGGTCAGGCCTTCGTCGGCGCACATGCGGCGCACCGCCTCGGACAGCTCCTCGACGATGATGGGAGCCAGGCCCTCCATGGGCTCGTCCAGCAGCAGCAACTGCGGGTTGGTCATCAGCGCGCGGCCGATGGCCAGCATTTGCTGTTCGCCGCCCGAGAGCTGCCCGCCGTAGTTGCCGGCGCGCTCGCGCAGGCGCGGAAAGAGCCCGTACACGCGCTCGAGCGTCCAGTGCGTGCCGCGCGCGATGACTTCCAGGTTCTCGCGCACGGTCAGCGACGGGAACACCTCGCGCTCCTGCGGCACCCAGCCTATGCCCCGGCGCGCGCGGTCGGCCGGGCGCAGGCGGGTGATGTCCTCGCCCAGCCACCGTATGCGGCCGCGCTTGACCGTGGTGTTGCCCATCAGCGTCTCGAGCAGCGTGGTCTTGCCCACGCCGTTGCGCCCGAGGATGGCCAGGCTCTGGCCGCGTTCGATCGCGACCGACAGGTCGCTGAGCACGACCGCGTCGTTGTAGCCGGCCGTGAGGTTTTCGATTTGCAGGAAATCAGACACGCGAATTCCCCAGGTAGGCCGCCCGCACCTGCGGGTCGGCGGCGATTTCCGCGGGCGTGCCTTCCACCAGGACGGCGCCCGCCACCAGCACCGAGATGCGCTGGGCGAAGCGGAACACCAGGTCCATGTCGTGCTCGATGAAGAGCACCGTCATTTCCCTGGGCAGCCCGGCGATCACCTCGAACAACTCGCCGCTTTCGTCCTCGGGCACGCCGGCGGCCGGCTCGTCCAGCAGCAGGATGCGAGGCTGGGCGGCCAGCGCCAGCACGATCTCCAGCAGGCGCTGCTTGCCGTAGGGCAGCTCGGCGGTGTCGACGTGGGCGTACTGGGCCAGGTTGAACTGCTTGAGCAGCGCGTGCGCTTCGTCGGCCACCCACGAGCAGCTGCGCAGCGTGCGCCACCAGACCTTGCCCAGCGCCTCGCGCTCGGAGATGGCCAGCGAGGCCGCCTGCAGCGGCGTCAGGCGCGGGAACAGCGTGTTGATCTGGAAGGTGCGCACCAGCCCGCGGTGCACACGCTTGTCCGCCGGCAGGTGGGTGATGTCGTCATCGTCCAGGCTGATGCGCCCTTCGGTCGGGCGCAGGATGCCGGTCAACAGGTTGATCAGCGTGGTCTTGCCGGCGCCGTTCGGGCCGATCAGCGCCTGGCGCGAGCCGGGCGCGATGTCCAGCGTCACGCCGTTGACGGCGGTGAAGCCGCCGAAGCGCTTGGTCAGGTTCCGGGTGCGCAGCGCGGGCGTCGCGAGGGTCGCGGTCGTCATGGGCGTTGCTCCCTTACCTTGAAGGCCTTGGACAGCACGCCCAGCACGCCGCCACGGCCGATCATGACCACTAGGATCAGGAAGATGCCCAGCCAGAACATCCAGAACTTCGGATCGAAGTCGGAGAAGAAATCATGCACGGTCATGTACAGCAGGGCGCCGATCAGGCCGCCGTACAGACGCCCGGTGCCGCCCAGGATGAGGATGATGAGGATTTCGGCCGAGCGGTTGAAGCTGAGCATCTCCAGCCCGACGAACTGCGTGGTCTGCGCCAGCAGCGCGCCGGCCACGCCGGCGATGGCGGCCGAGAAGCAATAGGCCAGGCGCAGGCGCGAATCCACCGGCGAGCCGATGGCCAGCATGCGCCGCCGGTTGTCGTGGATGCCCCGCAGCACCAGCCCGAAGGGCGATTTGAGCATCAGGCGCACCGCCAGGAACATCAGCAGCACGATGCAGAAGGTGTAGATGAAGGCCGTCTTGCCCCAGAGGTCGAAGCGGAACTGGCCCAGCACCGGCCACATGTCCACGCCCTGCAGGCCGTCGGCGCCGCCGGTGATGGGGGTCAGGCGGTTGGCCAGCTCGAAGAACAGCACGCACACGCCTATGGTGATCATCAGCCGCGTCAGGTCGCTGCCGCGCACGATCAGGTAGCTGAGCAGATAGCCCAGCACCGCGCACACCGCCAGCGCCAGCAGCAGCCCGGAGAACGGTTCGCCCCAGCCGTACTTGGCCAGCAGGCCCGCCAGGTACGCGCCGATGCCGAAGAACGCCGCATGGCCCACCGTCAGGATGCCGGCGTAGCCCAGGGCGATGTCCAGCGCGATCGCGAACAGGCCGGTGATCATGATCTGCGTGATCAGGACCAGCTTCTCGGGCAAGAGAAAGTAGGTCGAGGCCAGCGCCAGCCAGAACACCACTTCCAGCGCCACGATCTGGCGCGGATTCAGATTGAGTTTGGTCATACGAGCCCCTTCTTGGGGATCAGGCCGTGGGGGCGTACGAGTAATACGACCACCATGAACACGTAGATCAGGAAGGCGCCGAGTTCGGGCATGTAGTATTTGCCGCCCACGTCGACGATGCCCACCAGCACGGCTGCGACGAAGGGACCGACGATGGTGCCGGCCCCGCCCACGCAGACCACGATCAGGAAATAGATCATGTATTTCAGCGGGAAGGACGGATCCAGCCCCAGCATGCCCAGGCCCAGCGCGCCGCCCAGCCCCGCCAGGCCGCAGCCGAACGAGAAAGTCAGGAAGAACAGCCGGTCCACCCGCACGCCCAGGCCCGCGGCCACGCGCTGGTTGTCCACCGCCGCGCGCACCATGGCGCCGTAGCGCGTCTTGTTGATGAGCAGCAGCAGCGCCGCCAGCACGGCAAAACCCACGACGATCAGGAACAGCCGGTAGGCGCCCACGTCCATGCCCAGCAGCGAGATCTGGCCGCGCAGCCATTCGGGCGCGGTGAAGGGCTGCATGGTGGGACCGAACAGGTAGGTGCCGCCCGCCACGAACACGAACACGATGCCGATGGACAGCAGCACGTGGTCCAGCGGATGCGCGCGGTACAGCCGGCGGAAGAAGACGAACTCCAGCAGCGCGCCCACCACGGCCGCGCTGATGAAGGCCAGTGCCAGGCTGGCGACGAACGGTACCTGCAGGCGGCTCATGGCCAGCGCGGCCACGTAGCCGCCCACCATGGCGAAGGCGCCATGGGCGAGGTTGACGAAGTTCATCAACCCCATGGTGATCGACAGGCCGACTCCGATCAGGAACAGCAACATGCCGTAGGCCAGGCCGTCGAAGATTACGATGCCCATGTGTGCTTCCAGGTGACGTGCGGGGGGAAGATGGCGGCCCGGACGAAGGCGGGCCGCGGAATGCGGTTAGGACAGTCCATGATCTCCTGCAGATCGCTCCGCCGCAGGGACCATGGCAGACCGGCAAGACGGCTTCATGCAGGGTCCTTCTGGGCGGTGTTGCTATTGTCCGCGCCCGGCCGCGGCCGATCCAGCCGCGTATGCTTTTTCACCGGTCTAAAAAACTTATGCCGGCCCGCCGAAGCGGGCGGACCGGGCGCGTGCTGCGTTTACTTGGCCTTGCCGGGGTCCTTGACCGCGTCGAGATGCGAGAACTCGACGTTGTACAGGTGGTTGCCGCGGCGTTCGACCTTGCGGATGTAGATGTTCTGCACGATGTCGCGCGTTTCCGGATCGATCATGACGGGCCCGCGCGGGCTTTCCCACTTGGCCCCCTTCATGGCCTCGACCGCCTTCGTGCCGTCGATCTTGCCGTTCAGCTTCTTGATGGTCTCGTAGATCAGCGCCATGCCGTCATAGCCGCCCACCGCCATGAAGTTGGGGCGGATCGAGGTGCCGAACTGCGATTCGTAGCCCTTGATGAAGGCCTTGTTCTTGGCCGAGTCGTGGGCGGCGGAATAGTGGAACGAGGTGGTCAGGCCCAGCGCCACGTCGCCCATGCTGTCCAGGAACATGTCGTCGGTGCCGTCGCCGGTGCCCAGCGCCTTGATCCCGGCCTGCTCCAGGCCGCGCTCGCGGTAGGCGCGCAGCATCAGCACCGACAGCTCGCCCGAGGGGAACCACAGGAAGGCGGCATCGGGCTTGGCATCCTTGATGCGCTGCATGTAGGGGCCGAACTCCGGATTCTTCAGCGGCACCGCCACCTCGGCCACGATCTTGCCGCCGCCGCCCGTGAAGGTCTTGCGGAACTGGGCGTTGGCGTCCTGGCCCGGACCGTAGTCGGCGTATAGTGAGTACACCGTCTTGATGTTGTTCTTCAGCGCCCAGTCGGCGATGGCGTAGGCGTTCTGCGGCAGCGTCATCGAGGTGCGCACCACGTAGGGCGAGCGCTCGGTGATGGACGAGGTGGCCGCGTTCATGACCACCATCGGAATCTTGGCCTCGGTGGCCAGCGGCGCCACCGCCAGCGCGTTGGGCGTGAAGCCGAAGCCGGCCAGGAATTCCACCTTGTCGCGCGTGATCAGTTCCTGCGCCACGCGCTTGGCCACCTCGGGGTTCGGGCCCCCGACGTCCTTGATGATGAGCTGGATCTTGCGCCCGGCCACCACGTCGCCGTGCTCCTGCAGGAACAGCTTGGCGCCGTTGCTCATCTGCAGTCCGTATTCGGCCTGCTGACCCGACATCTCGCCCACGAAACCGATCTTCAACGGGGTCTGCGCCGCGGCCGTGCCGCTCAGCGCCATGCCCAGTACACAACCCCACAAACGTATTTTCATTGTCGTGTTCCTCCGGATAAGGAATGAGGTCTTGCGCGCCAGGGCACGGTGCCCTAGCGCGGATATCCGTACTGCGTTGCGGCCGCACGCCGCGATCTGCTGCGCTTGATACCAATTGTGACGATATCAGCGCCCCGCGTTCGACGTAACCATATTCGAAAATCGAAATTGCGCCAATAATCGATTCCCATCAGTGGACCGGCGGCAGCAGCCAGGAAACCCGCGAGCCACAAGGCCGGGCACGGGGCAGGCAGCCCGGGCGGCCGGTGGAACGAGGCTTGAAAAATCAGACCGACCGCAATGCCGACTTGGAATACCACCCGCTCATGCGGTGGCCGTCCCAGACGAACGCAATGTGCTGGGACTGGCGGCAGCGGGACAGGGCGCGCGGCCGGAACACCGCCGCGCATTGGCCGCCGGGGCGGCGGACGCTGTCGTAGGCCACGCCCCAGCTGCCCGCCAGCCGGAGCTGGCGGGCCAGCGCCTGGCTGGCCGTGTAGTCGTCCGGATCGTAAATGGCGGGCAAGGCCGGCCGCAGGCCGCGCAGGTCGTGCAGCGGCGCGGCCAGGTCGGCCAGGTAGTGGCGCATGTCGATCTCGATGGCGGCCTCGTGCGTCGCGGCCAGGAAACGGGCGCGGTGGTGCATGGTCTCGGCCACGGCGGTTTCCAGGCTTTCCCCGGCGTAGTACACCCCCCAGGTGCCGTCCGTGAAGCGGCTGCCGGCCGGATTCAGATGGGTGAAGGCCGCCATGATGGGGGTGGTGCCCGGACCGGAAATGCGGTCTTCCGGCGGGACCAGGCGCAGGTTCCCGGCTTCGTCGCGCACGCGCGGATTGGTCAGGTTCTCGATGGCGAACACCACGCCCAGGTCGGCCGGATCGGCCACCCGGTCGTACAGGCCGGCGGGCGGAAAGCGGCTGGGGACGAGCCGGTGGCAGGGCGTCCATTGCACCTCGGCAACGGCAGGCGTCATGTCCAGCCCCCCCGCTGGGCATCGAGATAGGTGCGCACCACGTACAGGTCGCTGGTCATGCCGGTGAGCATGCGTTCCAGGGCCGGCCGGCCGCCGAACAGGGGCGCGTCGTTGGGGCGGCGCAGCCAGGCGTCGGCGCGTTCGGGGACGGGCAACAGGACCTGCAGCGCCTTGTAGATGCCGAAGACCAGCGACAGGCGTTCGAGCGTGTCGCGCGGCAGCGGCGCGGGCGCGCGGCCGGTCTTCCAGCGGAACATGGTCGAGCGCGGGACGCCCAGCAGGGTGGCCGACTCTTCGGCATTGAGCTGCCAAGCCTGGGCGATCCGGAAAAAGGTGCGCAGGGCCGCGTCGGTGGCGGCCTGGCTGGTCAGTTCAGGGGTCTTGGAAGCAGGAATGGCCATGATGCTTTCCTGTGTCGTGCATGCAGCCCAGATTAATACCATTTGAGACTAAAATCAAGTTGGAGTATTGAATAGGACTAAATGCGCGGTGGGCGGAGCCGAGCCGCCGCGGCACGGCGCTTGCTGCCGTGGCGGCCGGACGGATCAAGCGCCCGATCCCGTCTCCGGTTAAAATTCCGCGCGATGACCATATCTTCCGAAGTCGCCCGGCGACGCACCTTCGCCATCATTTCCCACCCCGACGCGGGCAAGACCACGCTGACCGAAAAGCTGTTGCTGTTCGCCGGCGCGATCCAGATCGCCGGTAGCGTCAAGGCACGCAAGGCCTCGCGGCACGCCTCGTCCGACTGGATGGAGATCGAGAAGCAGCGCGGCATTTCGGTGGCGTCCTCGGTCATGCAGGTCGAATACCGCGATACCGTCATCAACCTGCTCGACACCCCGGGCCACCAGGACTTCTCGGAAGATACCTACCGCGTGCTGACGGCCGTGGATGCGGCGCTGATGGTGATCGACGCGGCCAACGGCGTCGAGCCGCAGACCATCCGGCTGTTGCAGGTGTGCCGGGCACGCAATACGCCCATCATCACCTTCGTCAACAAGATGGACCGCGAGGTGCGCGAGCCGCTGGAGCTGCTGTCCGAGATCGAGTCCCACCTGGGCATGGATGCCGTGCCCTTCGCGTGGCCGGTCGGCATGGGCAAGTCCTTCGGCGGCGTGTTCGACATCCGGCGCGACCGGATGCGGGTCTTCAAGGCCGGCAGCGACAGGCTGAGCGAGCAGCACGACGAAATCATCGACGGGCTGGACAACCCCGAGATCGCGCGCCGCTTCGGCGCGGCGTTCGAGCAGGCGCGCGGCGAGATCGACCTGATCGAAGGCGCCGCGCCGCCGTTCGACCAGGCCGAGTTCCTGGCCGGCAAGCAGACGCCCGTGTTCTTCGGCTCGGCCATCAACAACTTCGGCGTGCAGGAAGTGCTGGACGCGCTGGTCGAGCAGGCGCCCGCGCCCGGTCCGCGCCATGCGCTGCAGCGCGAGGTCCAGCCCGATGAACCGAAATTCACCGGCGTGGTCTTCAAGGTGCAGGCCAACATGGATCCGGCCCATCGCGACCGCGTGGCTTTCGTGCGCGTCTGCTCGGGCCGTTTCGAGCGCGGCATGCGGCTGAAGGTCTGCCGCACCGGCAAGGAAACGCGGCCCAACAACGTGGTCTCGTTCCTGTCGCAGCGGCGCGAGCTGCTGGACGAGGCCTATGCCGGCGACGTCATCGGCATTCCGAACCACGGCGTGCTGCAACTGGGCGACGTGCTGACCGAAGGCGAGGCGCTGCAGTTCACCGGACTGCCCTTCTTCGCGCCCGAATTGTTCCAGGCGGTGGAGGTGGCCGATCCGCTGCGCACCAAGCAGTTGCGCACGGGCCTGACCCAGCTGGGCGAGGAAGGCGCCATCCAGGTGTTCAGGCCGGTGGCCGGAGGCCCGTTGCTGCTGGGGGCCGTCGGCCAGCTGCAGTTCGAGGTCGTGGCGCATCGGCTCAAGACCGAATACGGCGTGGCCGCGCGCATGCTGCCGGCGCGCTATTCGATGGCGCGCTGGATCACGGCCGAGAACCCCAAGGACCTGAAGAAGTTCATGGACGCCAACATGCAGCACATCGCCTACGATGTAGTCGAGGCGCCCGCTTTCCTGATCGGATCGTCGGCGCAGCTGCGGGTGGCGCAGGAGCTCTATCCCAACGTGCAGTTCCATGCCCTGCGCGAGCACGGGGGACAGGTGTTCCAGACCAGGGTGGGCGATTCCGCTTTCGCCTGACGGCCCACCCGGGCATGGGGACCGGCGGGGCCGCCGGTCCACAGTGAAGAGGTGTACACATGCGTAACCGCATTTTGATGGGCCTGGCCTTCGTGGCGATGGTCGTGGTGGTGGGAGTGCTGTTCGGGCTCTGGTTGTCCTGGAATGCTCCCGTCGACCGCGCGGCCGAGGCGCCCGTGCCCGTGGCCCAGGGGCGCCCGGGCGAAGCGCCGGTGGCGGCGGTGGACCAGGAAACCTACCTGCCCGAACCCCCGCAACCCAGGGTGGACGGCTCGCGCGGCGTCCCATCGCGCCCGGTGCAGCCGAGCGCGCCCATTCCCCTGGTATCCGCGGCCGATCAACCGCAGCCCGATACCCTGCTTTCGACCATCGCGCCCGACATGCAGACGGTGAACCCGGGCAGCCCCCTGCCCGCCCACCTGGCCGAGCCCCCGGCGGCCGCCCAGTCTCCGCGCATCATCGTCGAGCCGCCTTCGCAGCAGGTCGCCACCGTGGTGGCCGGAGCCGACGCGGCCGGCGGCCAGGAGCCCTGGATCCAGTCGCTGCGAGCCGAACTGGCGCGCTGCGCTTCCCAGGGCGTCGTCGGCCGGGTCATCTGCAACGAGAAAGCCCGGTGGAAATACTGCAACACCGATAATCGCTGGGGCCGCATCGCCGAATGCCCCGCGACGGGCAATAACTGACGCCGCGCTCAGTCCGGCCCGCCGCCTGAACGGGGCGGGCCGCCGCGTTCCGCTTCCTCCAGCTCATCCACGTTCAACTCGTCGCCGCCGCCGGCGGCCGGCTTGTCCTTGTCTTCGCGCGGCAGTTCCGCCGCCGGCATCCTGCGGTTCTCGTCCTTGAGGACGTCGTCGGTATGTTTGGAAAGCGGGTTGCTGCCCTGAACGGTGGCCATGGCGGTCTCCTGTCGAAGTAAGCCAACCGGGCAGCAAGACGCGTTCCGTGAAGCCGGGAACGCGCATAAAGCAAAAAGCCCCGCGTGGCGGGGCTTTGCTTCGGGCGGGGTGGGGAATCAGCCCTGCTCGTCCATCTGCGATTGCAGGTAGTTCTGGATGCCGACCTGGTCCACCAGGCCGATCTGGGTCTCCAGGTGGTCGATGTGTTCTTCGGTGTCGTCCAGGATGTCTTGCAGCAGATCGCGCGACACGTAGTCGCGCACGCTTTCACAGTGGGCGATGGCTTCCTTGAGCACGACCTGCGAGGACAGCTCCAGCTTCAGGTCGCATTCCAGGATTTCCGGGACGTTCTCGCCGATCAGCAGCTTGTGCAGGTCCTGCAGGTTGGGCAGGCCGTCCAGCATGAAGATGCGCTGGATCAGGCGATCGGCATGCTTCATTTCCTCGATGGACTCGTCGTACTCGTGCTTGCCCATCTTGCCCAGGCCCCAGTGCTTGAGCATGCGCGCATGCAGGAAGTACTGGTTGATGGCGGTCAGCTCGTTGGTGAGCTGCTTGTTGAGGTATTGGATGACGGTCTTGTCGCCTTTCATGTTCTTTCCCCTGCAGAATTCATGGATCCGGCAAGGTTAGCATTGTTGACGCCAGGCAAGCAGGCCGTACGTCCGCCCGTAATGGCCTAGGAAAGTGACAATGAGAATGATCCCCCCTACGCGCTGCCGCGCGCAAGGAAAGCCCACCCCCTACCCGCTGACGCGGGCCCCCTCAAGGGGGCGATGCGGGTGGACCGGCGGAGCCGGATCCACCGCATCCTGGGTCTATTACCGCTGTCTTGGCGCGTAGCATTGTTGCTATCGCTGGCTGCCAGCGGTAGCAACAGTGTGACGTGCCAAGAAACAGGTACTAGACCCAGGAAACCGCGGATCTGGCTTTGCCAGTCCGCCGGTTTCGCCCCCTGGGGGGCGCCCGAAGGGCGTAGGGGGGACCCCTACGCCGCCTTGGCGGCGCCGGCGCCAGCGCCGACGACCTGGATGGGGAAGCGGCGCGTCGTGGCGCGGGGCGGGGGGAGTTCGGTGGCTTCGGTGCGGCCGTTGGCGGCCGAGATGGACGCTTCGTAGGCGTGCTCGCAGGCGCTGGCGCCGGCCGGCAGGTACTGGCAGGCGGTGTCGGCGCAGGAGCCGCAGCAGGTCGCCACGCCCAGGTCGAACTGGAGGTCGGCCAGGGTAGTCGCGCCAGCTTCCACGCTGCTGCGGATCTGGCGTTCGGTGATGGCGTTGCAGACACAAACGTACATGGCGGAACTCGTTGCGGCGCGGTTGGGCGCCGCAGTGGACGTCGTAATGAGATTAATTATTGATAATATTCTCAAAACTTGCAAGCCGCCCGCGTGGGTCTTGCGCCACGCGGGTTTCCCGGCCGTCTCATTCCACCCGGATGTCCTGTTTTTTGATGATTTCGCCCCACTTTTTGGTCTCGTTCCGCAGGAATGCGCCGAATTGCTCGGGCGACCCGCTGCCGGGCTGGATGGCCTGGGCGTCGAAGAACGTCCGCATCTCGGGCGTCTGCAAGGCGCGGTAGACCTCGGCGTTCAGGCGCGAGACGGTGGCGGGGGGCGTGCCGGCCGGAGCCAGCAGGCCTATCCACGAGCGGGCCTCGAAATCGGGGTAGAACTGGCTGATGGACGGCACGTCGGGCAGGGCCGGGATGCGTTCCCGGGTGGTGACGGCCAGGGCCCGCATCTTGCCGGCCTTGATATGGGCCAGTACCGAGCTGGCGCTGACGAACATGACCTGCACCCGGCCGCCCAGCACGTCGGTGATGGCGGGTGCGCCGCCCTTGTAGGGCACGTGGTTCATCTCGACACCGGCGGTGGCCTTGAACAGTTCCGCGGTCAGCTGGTTGGAGCTGCCGGCGCCGGTGGAGGCGTAGTTCAGCGCGTCGGGCTTGGCCTTGGCCAGCGCGACCAGCTCAGGCACGGTCCGGGCGGGCACCGAGGGATGGACGACCAGGATGAGCGGCGAGGTGCCGATCAAGGCGACCGGCGCCAGGTCCTTGTCGGAGTCGAAGCTGAGCTTGTATAGCAGCGGGTTGACGGCGTGGGTGTCGAAGGCGGCCAGCAGGGTGTAGCCGTCGGGCGCGGCCTTGGCGACGTGGGCGGCGCCGATCGAGCCGCCGGCTCCGGCCTTGTTCTCCACGATGAAGGTCTGGCCCAGCGCGGCCGACAGGCGCGCGCCCAGGTTGCGGGTGACGTTGTCGACGATGCCGCCCGGCGGGAACGGCACGACGACGTGGACGGGCCGGTCGGGGTACGAGGCAGGCGCCTGCGCGGCGGCGGGTACTGCGCAGGCGGCCAGCGCGAGGGCGGCGCCCAGGCGGGCGCAGGAAAGGAAGGTCATGGGGAGTCTCCGGGATCGTTGTCTTGGACGAGGCGTCGCGCGCCTCGCGGGTCAATCGAGAATGGCGACGGTGCGGCACCAGCCGGCCGATCCGTGCTTGATCTTGATGGGGAAGCAACTGATGGTGAAGCCATGGGACGGCAACTGGTCCAGGTTGGTCAGCTTCTCCATCTGGAAGTAGCCGATGTCGCGCCCCGCCTTGTGGCCTTCCCAGATGATGGAAGGGTCGCGGTCGCGCTCGTAGCGCTCGACCACGAACTTGAAGGCGGGGTCCCAGCTGTAGGAGTCGGTGCCGACCACCCGTACCCCCTGCTCCAGCAGCCACAGCGTGGCGGCGCGGCCGAAGCCGCAGGCGCTTTCCCAATAGTCCTCCTGGCCGTAGCGCGCACCGGCGCGGGTGTTGGCCACGACGATGTCCAGCGGCTGGAGGGTATGGCCGATGCGCTTCAGCTCGGCCTGGATGTCGGCGGGCGTGACCACGTAGCCCGCTTCCATGTGGCGGAAGTCGAGCTTGACGCCGGGCTTCAGGCACCAGTCCAGCGGGACTTCGTCGATGCCGGGCGCGGGCCGGCCGCCTTCCTGCAGCGCATGGTCGGTCGTGGGGTGGTAGTGCCACGGCGCGTCCATGTGGGTGCCGGCGTGGGTCGACAGCGAAACCCGCTCCACCGCCCAGGCCTTGCCCTCGGGCAGGTCGTCGGGGCCGATGCCGGGAAAGAGCTTGGAGAAGAGTTCCCAGGACTGGTCGTGGTCGACGTAGCTGATCTGGGGGCGGTGGTGTGCCGGCGAAGTGGGCTTGTCTTCGAGGGCGACCGACAGGTCGATGATGCGGCGGGTCATGTCGTGTATCCGGAGGGAAGTCACAGCGGTGTGCCGGCCGGGGCGGCTGCCCGCATGCCGGCGGCGATGAAGGCGACGAGCTGGGCGACGATGCGTTCGGGGTCGTCGGTGTCGCACAGCCCGCCGGAGATGCGATGCAGGCGGTGATAGGTCTCGTCGGCGTCGCTGACGATGTACATCATGGCGCCGATGGCGAAGGCGTAGCGCCAGTAGGCTTCCTCGCGGCCCAGCGACGGCTGGGCGGCCATCAGGGCGTCGACGAAGTCGGCCGCCAGCGCGTCGTACTGCTCGAAGATCGCGGCGTTCGTGCTGGCGCGGGGCACCGCGCGGGCCTGGATCAGCAACCGGATCAGCAGCCGCCATTCGCCGGTGGCGTCGAAGCTCAGCCGCACGGGCGGTGCGATCAGCGCTTCCACGACTTCTTCCATCGTCGGTTCGCGGTGCGCCGGCACCCGGGCCAGGGCCTCGCGCCGCATGCGGTTGATGGGCTCGGACACCACGCGCAGCACTTCCTGCACCAGCGCGTCCTTGGAGCCGAAGTGGTAGTGGATGGCGGCGATGTTCACCTGAGCGGCGGACGTGATCTCGCGCAGCGAGGCGGCCTCGAATCCCCGGGTGGCGAAGACGCGCAGGGCGGCCAGCACGATGCGGGAGCGGGTGGAGGTGTCGTCGTCGAGCAGGTTCACGATGGAGGATCCAGTAGTCCGGCGTAGTATCGGCGATTCAAACAGAAATTTGAATCGCTTTTTTTAAATTTTTGTTTGAATGGGCCCGATTCCTGTTCGGCCACAAGTTTTCGGACACCGAAAAGTTCGAGAATATCGGGTGCGGAGGGGGCAGGCTGGCGATAAAGTCCCGCTGTAAACACGTAGAGTTTTCGATATGACCCAAGACAAGCAAGCCCCGTCGGCCGCCGGCACTCGCCCGCTGCTGTTCGATTCGCACGCCCACTTGGTGGCGGATGACCAGGTGCGCTATCCGCGCAATCCCATGAAGCGCGCCGCCGACGCGCCGCCGCGCGCCCCGGGCGTGATCGGCAAGCCGGGCGGCAAGCACGGCCCCAATCCGATCAACGAAGTGCCCGACGTGGCGCGCATGCTGGTCTGGATGAAGGAAGAAAACGTCGACGGCGCGGTGGCCGTGCAGAAGCGCATGATCTACCGCTACGACAACAGCTACATCCTGGATTCGTCCGACGCCCATCCCGACATCTTCTCGGCGGTGGTCATCCTGGACGCCGAGGATGCCGGCACGCCGGGCCTGGTGCGCAGCTACATCGAGAAGAACGGCCTGGCGGGCGTGCGCCTGTTCGGCGGCCGCCAGCCCGATGGCAGCATGCCGTGGCTGAATTCGCCGCAGGCGCTCAAGACCTGGGACGTGGCCGAGGAGTTCGGCCTGGTGATCGACCTGGAAGTGCTGGCGGTGGGCGGCGGCGGTCCGTCGGTGCCGACCATCATCGAACTGGCGCGCCGCTATCCGAACGTGCGCATCGTGCTGGACCACCTGCTGGAGCCCGAGGCCACCGAGGAACACTTCGGCCTGGACGAGCGCTTCGAGAAGCTGGCGCACGAGCACAACATCTTCTTCAAGTTCACCTCGATCAACCTGGACGAGTACCGCGAGGCCGACGTGCCGGCCGAGCAGGTGCTGCGCCGCGCGGTCGACCTGTTCGGCGCCGACCGCATCATGTGGGGCTCGGACATCGGCACCTCGTCGGGCACCTACAAGGAAATGGTCCAGCGCATGATCGACGCCTCGGTCCTGCTGACCGAAGAGGAAAAGCGCGCGGTCTGGCATGACACCGGCAAGCGCGTGTTCGTGAAGGGCGGCGCCCGCCGCTGATTTTCACCAGGACGGCCGTACGGAGGTTGGAACGCATCCGGCAATGCGATAATCGCCGGCCGGCGTCCTTTCCGTACGGAGGTCCGCGTGCCTTCCTTTCCGCCCGTCCAAGCCGTTGTCCGTGCCATCGAGCTGCTGCAGGCCCTGAACCGCCAGCCGGTATCGACCCTGGACGTACTGTACAAGCAGACGGGCATCCCCAAGCCATCGCTGATACGTCTTCTTGAGTCGCTCGCGTCCAAGGGACTGGTGCGCCATGCGCCGCAGTACGGGGCGTACTACCTGACGTCGCTGGTCAATACGCTGTCGTCGGGCTATCACAGCGAGCCGCGCATCGTCGAAGCGGCCCGGCCGCGCCTGGACGCGCTGACCGAGGCCATCAAGTGGCCGCTGGCCATCGCCGTGTTCGATACCGATGCCATGGTGGTGCGCTACAGCACCATTCCCCATTCGCCGCTGTCGCTGCTGCATTCGACCATCAACATGCGCCTGAGCCTGGTCAGCCGCGCCATCGGCCGGGCCTACCTGGCCTTCTGCGAAGAGGATGAGCGCGAGACCATACTCGCGCTGCTGCGCCAATCGAAGAACCCCGAGGACGAGCCGGCGCAGGACCGGGAGGCGGTCAGGCGGATGATAGAGATCACGCGCGCGCAGGGCTACGCGCTGCGCGATCCCGCCGTGCGCCCGGTATCCGGCACCCTGGCCGTGCCGGTGTTCGACGGCAAGCATGTGGTGGCCTCGTTCGGCATGACGTGGTTCGCCTCCACGCTCACCAACGAACAGGTCGTCGAGCGCTATCTGGAACAGTTGCAGGAGGTCTCCCGCGGCATCTCGGAGGACCTCGCCAGGCTCTAGGCCGCGGCGGCCGTGGCGGGCGCGGGCATGGGGTACTCGTCCGCGTTGCAGACCAGTCCCGGCTTGCTGGAGAAGTCCATGCGCGGCGGGCCGAAGATGTCGATCAGCCAGCAATCGCCCTGGCTGACGTTGCGGCTGGTATGCAGCACCTTCGCGGGAATGACCGTGACGGACGGGCTGCCGATCTCGACGTGCTCGTCCTCTTTCCACATGTCCATGTCCGGCGTCCACGGCCAGCGCAGGTGGTGCGCGTAAGTGCCCTGGATCGCCAGCGAGGCCTGTTCGAAGTCGGCGTGGGTGTGCGGGCTGAGCTTGTGCACGTCGCGCGGCACCAGGCGCTTGGCCAGGAAATTGACCATCAGGTTGGTGCTGCGGAAGATGCGCATGTTGCTGTCGGGCCGCACGTGCTCGGCCAGCACGTAGTGGCGCAGCTTGAAGCCGGCGGGGGGATCGGGCCATGGCACCAGCGGCGCGACTTCGGGCGCGCCGTCGGCGTAGATCTCCTGGTTGACCGAAGCCTGCGCCAGGTCCGAGGCGCGGTTGGAGAACACGCGCACGATGGTGCCCGCGGCGGTGGCCTCGACGCGGCTCGCACCCGGCGGAACGATGGTCACGGTCTCGGGAGCGGCGTCGACCTGCTCGGAACCCGCCTGGATGCGCGCGCCGCCGGTGTGCACGAAGACGAAGTATTCGTCGGGGTTGGCCTCGCGCGCCAGCACGGCTCCCGCCTCGACCTGCGAGACGGCGACGACGAAGTTGGCGCCCCGGGTCAGCCAGGTGCGCGCGCCGGCCTGCTGTTGCTGCGGAGCGGTGTCGTAGTGCGCGGCATAGGTCGCGGGCCGCGGTTGTTGGACAGTCATGGACTTCACCTTTGCTTGAGAGGGAGCCGCGTCAGCCGTGCGACCGGTCGCCTGCCACGGCAACCGATTGCGCGCCTTGGCGCAGCAGGGATTGGTCGGATCCGATCACGAACCAGGTCACGCCTTGCGCGGCGAACTCGTCGCGCTCGGCGGCGTTGGCCACGAACATCGCGGCGATCTTGCCGGCGGCCAGCGCCGCGCGGACGATGCGGGCGGTGGCTTCCAGCACCGCCGGGCTGCGCGAGCCTTCCTGGCCCATGGACAGGGCCAGGTCCGCGCGTCCCACGAACAGTCCGCCCACGCCGGGAACGGCGGCGATGCTTTCCACGTTGGCCAGGCCCTCGACGCTTTCGATCTGGCACATCACCAGCGTCTGGTCGCCCGCTTCCTGGGCCTGCTTGTAGGTCATGGTCCCGTAGCCGGCCGCCCGGGGCGAGCTGGAAAAGCCCCGCACGCCGTCCTTGTAGCGGGCGCGCGAGACGATCAGTTCCGCCTGCTCGGCGCTGTCGACGTGCGGCACCACGATGCCCGCCGCGCCCAGGTCCAGCGTCGACAGGATGGTCGCGGCCTCGTAGTCGGCCACCCGCACGAAAAGCGGCAGGCGCGCGGCCCGTCCGGCCATCATCATCAAGTCCAGCGCCGCCCGGTCGAACGGCGCATGCTCGGCATCCAGCACCCCGAAATCCAGCGCCGTCGTCCCCAGTATCTCCACCACGTGCGGCGACACCGTCTTGATGAACGTCCCGGCCTGCACCGACCGGCTGAAATCCCCAGATGAACCCGTCATCAGTATGTCCTTGTCACAAAATTAAGAACCCCCAACTTCGCCAGCCCGTTGGTCTCCAGGGCACAGCGGATCCGGCTCCGCCGGTCCGCCAGTGCCGCCCCCTGGGGGGCGCGCGAAGCGCGTAGGGGGGATCAGATCGGCGGCGCCTGCAGCATCGGCCGATGGAAGATCTCGCCCAGCCCCGCGTAGTACGGTCCGCCCAGCCGGGCGATGGGCCGCATCGCCACGGCATCGATGTGCCGGCCGTTGAATATGGCCTCGGACAGATGGAAGGCCACCACTTCGCCGATGTAGAGCGTGTTCAGGCCCCGTCCCAGCGGCAGCACGTGCTCGAGCCGGCATTCCATCTGGATCGGCGTGGCGGGAATGCGCGGCGGCCGCACCACCGTGCTGGGCGCCAGCTCGATGCCCAGCGCCTCGGGCTCGCCGATCTCGGGCGGGTAGTCCGCGCCCGACGCATGCATCAGCTCCAGCGTCGCTTCCGTGGCCACGTTGACCACGAACTCGCGCGTCTCGACGATGTTGCGTGCCGTGTCCTTCAACTCGCCCTTGCGCGAGCCGATGTTCACCGCCAGCATCGGCGGGCTGTGCGCCACGTAGTTGTACGAACTGAACGGCGCGGCATTGACCCGTCCCGATTCATCCTGCGTGGTGATCCACGCCACCGGCCGGGGCGCCACGCAGCCCACGATCAGCCGATAGGCCTCCTCGGTGCTCATGCCCTCGGTCTTCAACGTAACGAAACCGCTCATTCAACACTCCATGGGGCGGAAACCACCCCGAAAACCCGTGCCCCAATCCAAGAAGAACTCACAAGACCCAGGGCACAGCGGATCCGGCTTTGCCGGTCCGCCAGTGCCGCCCCCCTGTGGGGGGGCGCGCGAAGCGCGTAGGGGGGCTAATCCAGCTTGATATTGGCGTCCTCGATGATCCGCTTCCACTTCGCGCTTTCGACCTTCATCAGCGAATCCAGCTGCTCGGGCGAACCGCCGCCCACGACCGCGCCGAACTGCTCGAGCTTGGCCCGGCCCTCGGGCGAGTTCAGCACGAGGTTGATCTCGCGGTTGAGTTTGTCGACGATGGGACGCGGCATGCCGGCGGGGCCCGCGACGGCGAACCAGACCGAGGCCTCGACGTCGAAGCCCTGCTCGACCGCGGTGGGCACGTCGGGCGTGCCGGGGAAACGCTTCTTGGAGGTCACCGCCAGGCCGTTCATCTTGCCGCTCTGGATCTGCGGGATGAAGGCCGTGATGGGCGCGACGATGGCCTGGATGGAGCCGCCCAGCAGGTCCGTCATGGCCGGCGTGTCGCCCTTGTACGGCACGCCCAGGAAGTCGGTCCGGGTATTGTGCCGCAGCAGTTCATAGGCCAGGTGCCCGATGGTGCCGTTGCCCGGATTGCCGATGGAATACTTGCCCGGCGCGGCCTTGGCCAGCGCGATGAATTCCTTCAGGTTCTTGGCCGGGGTCTTGTCGGTGGACACGACCACCAGCGGGATCTCGCCCACCAGCACGATGGGAGTCAGGTCCTTGGCCGGGTCGTACGGCATGGACTTGTACAGGTACTTGTTGTTGGCCAGCGGCCCGGAGGTCGTCAGCGTGAGCGTGTAGCCGTCGGGCGAGGCCTTGGCGACCTGGTCGGTGCCGATGTTGCCGGCCGCGCCCGGACGGTTGTCCACGACGAACTGCTGGCCGAGCTTCTGGCCCAGCCGCTCGGCGATCAGGCGCGCGACCACGTCGGTGCTGCCGCCGGCCGGGAACGGCACGATCAGCCGCACCGGCCGGGTAGGCCATGACGCGGCGTCGTCCTTGGCGTGGGCGGCGGTGGCGCCCAGGGCCAGGATGGCGGTGGCGCAGGCGAGAAGTCGATGATTCTTCATGGGGTCTCCGATCTGTCGTAATGAAGAAGATTGCCGCACTCAGTGCGTGGAATCCGCGCGGTGCCGGTCGAGTTCTTCGAGAATGCCAGGCAGCCGCTGCTGCACGTTCTCGCGCAGCTGTCGGTAGAGGCTGTTGCCGTGGGCGTCGATGCCCACCGTGGCGGGGCCCAGGTCCTTGACGCGCAAGGTCACCAGGCGGAATTGCGAGATGTAGTCTTCCCAGTGCACGGACACCACTTCCTGGATCGCGCGGGCCAGCAGCGTGCAGCCGCCGCCCAGGAAGGACAGGTAGATGCAGCCCGTCTCGCGCATGGCCTGCACGCTTTCCTCGCCCAGTCCGCCCTTGCCGCCCACGATGCGCAGGCCGTAGGCCCGGATCAGCGGCGGCATGAGCGCGTCGTAGCGCGTGCTGGTGGTGGGGTTCATGTACAGGGCCTCGTAGCCCGAGGGCGTGTCGCTCTCGCGGTTGTACGAGCTCAGGTGCAGGAAGGCGCCGCCGTGCACGTCCACCGGCAGCGGCTTGCCCTCGCGGGCGTAGTCGATCATGCGCTGGTGCGTAGGCAGGCCGATGGTGACGACGATGTCGCCGGTCAGGTAGACCAGGTCGCCGGCCTGGATACGGGCGATGTCGTCCGCGCTTGCCGGCAAGGTCAGGCGATGGGTATTCACGATGCTCGTCTCCGTTGCCGCTATTCCAGGCGTTCGACCGTGCCGTCCTGGTAGATGCGGGCACAGGTGCGCCGGTTGATCCAGCAGTTGAAGGCCACGGCCACGGGCATGAAGCCGTGGCTGGCCGAATAGTCGATGTGCACCGCCATGGCGGTGGTGTCGCCGCCCGTGCCCATGGGCCCGAAGCCGGTGTCGTTGATGGCCTTGAGCAGGCGCTGTTCCATGGCCGCCAGGACGGGCTCGGGATTGGTCTGGGCGAAGGGGCGCAGGACGCACTCCTTGGCCATCTTGGCCGCGTAGTCGAAGGTGCCGCCTATGCCCACGCCCACGACGATGGGCGGACAGGGCTGCGAGCCGGCCTTGAGCACGGTATCGAGCACGTATTTCTCGATGGTCTCCAGCGACGGGTAGACGAAGGTCTCGATGGCTTCCCAGCGGCCCGTGCCCATGGCCTTGGGCGCGCAGACGATCTCCATGTAGTCCGCGCCGTCGACCATGTCGAAGGTGACCAGGGGCATGTTCTTGCCCTCGTAGCTGCGTTGCAGGGTCAGCGGATTGGTCACCATCTTCAGGATGGGCGGGTCCGCGCGCGCGACCAGGTCGGCGAAGCCGTCGACGATGGCCTGGCGCACGTTGCCTTCGAAACTCACGCCCGTGCCCACGCGGATCATGTAGGTGGGCACGCCCACGTCCGAACAGACCAGGTGGCTTTCGGACTCGGCGGCCTCGGCGCTTTCGAGCATGATGCGCAGCGTCTGCCTGCCGAGCTGGACCGTCTCGCGCTGCTGCGCCTGGGCCAGCACCCGCTTGGTGTCGTCCGGGACTTTCTTCAGCGACCACTCGTACAAGGACGAGGTGACCGACCTGATGGTTTCGCTGGAAATGGACATCGCATGCCGCCGTGCGCCGGCTCTCCGTGCTTACTCTATCTAGGGTGGCAGGATGCGGCGCGGGCGGCTGGGGTTCAAGCGATGTTTTGGTATTTTTCGCCTATAGAAAAGTTGGGCAAGGGCCGGCTACGCCGGATACAGCCCCAGGGCCGCGGCGCGCATGCGCGCCAGCGCGTAGACGGTATCCAGGGTCGGCGTGGAGAATCGGGCCGCCGCGGCGGTCTCGACCAGCGCGCCCAGGATGCTGTCGATCTCCACCGGCCGGCCCGCCTCCACGTCCTGCAGCATCGACGTCTTGATGTGGCCCAGCCCTCGGGTGAAGGCGATGCGGTCGCGCGACTCGACCTGGGCCGGCAGCCCGAGCCGGGTGCCCAGCGCCAGCGCCTCGTCCATCATGGCCACGAACATGGCGTGCAGGCGGGGATCGTCGATCATGTCGTCGGTATAGGCGCCCGTCAGCAGGCTGGCGGGGTTGAAGCAGGCATTGCCCAGCAGCTTGGTCCAGATGTCGGCGCGCACGTTCTCGCTGGCGGGGGCATCGAAGCCCGCCCGCGTGAACAGCCCGGCCACGGCGCGGGCGCGTTCGCTCGACCCGCCCTTCGGCTCGCCCAGCACGATGCGGTTGCCCGAGGCGTGCAGGGTCAGGCCGGGCTCGGGGGTCGAGGCCGACGCGAAGACCACGGCGCCCAGCACCTGGTCCGCCGGCAGGCTGGCCTCGATGCCGCCGTCCGGATCGACGCTGCGCAGGCGCGTGCCGCCCAGGGGCAGGCCGGCGTCCAGGAAGAACCACCAGGGGATGCCGTTCAAGGCCGGGATCACGACCGTGTCGGCGCCGACCAGCGGACGGATGGCCCGTGCGATCTCCGGCAGGGCCGGTGCCTTGACGGTGATGACGACGACGTCCTGCGGGCCCAGCGCCCGGGCGTCGTCGCTGGCCCGGACCGGCGAGGCGACGAGCTTGCCCGCCGAGTCGAGCCGTTGGCCGTGCCGGCGCAGCGCTTCCAGCGTGCGGCCGCGGGCCAGCAGCGAAACGTCGTTGCCGGCCTGGGCCAGGCGTCCGGCGACGAGGCCGCCTATCGCTCCGGCGCCGACGATGCAGATACGGGGGTGATCGGTCATGGTCTTCCTCTTCCTTGGGGGCGGTGCGAGCGCCGGCATCTTACCCGAGGCAACCGGGTTCACCTTCGCTTACGTCGGGGTGCCGGGCGTCCCATCCGGACTTCCGGCACAATGGGGGCTTGCTGTGTTGCATATTCACGATATCTGGATGAACGTATTCGACTCCATATCGGCTCGTGCTCAGGTCGATCCCCCGCCGGACTCCCTGCGACTGCGCATTGCCGGCCATGATTGCGGCTGGGTGGCGCACGACGTGCCGCGCTGGCTGGCCGCCTTTCCGGGCGAAATACTGCTGGAACCCGGCGTGGTGCACCTGCTGCCCGAGCTGGCGGGCACGCCGGCCTCGGCCGGGCGCGCCCAGGCCGTCAGCGAGCTGCTGGCGCGTGTCGCCACGGCGCTTTCCGAAGCCGGCCGGCTCAACGGCTGGCGCAACGAACTGCTGGACGTGGTGGCCGAGGACGGCACCGTCCTGGGCGTGATCGAGCGGGCATCCGTGCGGCCCCTGGGCATCGCCACCCATGCCGTCCACCTGAACGCCTGGACCGACAGCGGGCAGTTGTGGATCGCCCAGCGGTCGTTCACCAAGACCACCGATCCCGGCATGTGGGATACCCTCGTGGGAGGGCTGGTCAGCGCCGCGGAAACCCCCGAATCGGCCCTGCTCAGGGAAAGCTGGGAAGAGGCCGGCCTGTTGCCCCATCACCTGAAGGACGGCCGGCGCAGCGGCCAGTTCACCGTGCGCCGGGTTCTGCCCGAGGGCTACCAGGTCGAGCACGTGACCGTGGTCGATACCGTCCTGGGGCCCGAGGTCGTGCCCGAGAACCAGGACGGCGAAGTGGTCGCCTTGCGTACGGTATCGCCGGAAGAGGTGCTGGAACTGGTGGCCGACGGTGCGTTCACGCTGGAGGCCGCGCTGTCCATGAAGGTCAGCCTGGGCGCGTTCGCGCCCGTATCCCTGGTCGCTTCCCCGGCCGAAGCCGCCCGCGTCAGCCTTTGACCCGGGCCACGGCCTGGCGCGCCTGCCGCCAGGCCGCGAGGGCCGCCCGCGCTGGTTCGGGCATGGCCGCCTCGTCCAGCGCGGGAAGGTGATGCATGATCATGGCGGCATAGGGGCCCGCCAGCGCCGCGGCCTCGGCGCACAGCACGCACGCTTCGCTCGTCGAAGGCTTGCGCGTGCGCCAGAAATTGATTGCGTCCTCGAGTTCGGTCAGGGTGATTTCCATGCGGACCATTCTGGCAGACTTTGCCAGCCGGGGGCGGAAACATTCGGTCAATTCCGATACAGAAAGCGCGAGATCCCGCCACGCCCCGAAACAACATGGAAGGCCGCTTGGAGGTAACTTACGTGAACCTTACGAGCGGAGTGACGCCATGTTTTCCGGTACTTCTTCCGGTTCCCGAATCCCCATCGACGCCGCCTTCGCGCGCGCGCATCGCAGCATGCGGGGAGCCGTCGCGCTGCATCCGCTGGTGGCCGCCGCAGCCATCAGCATCATCGTCCTGGCCGCCGTCGGCGTGGGCGTCCTGACCGGACTGCTGCCCTCGCCGCTGGCCAAGTCGGCCCCCACGCAAGAGCTGACCGAAGCGTCCGCCCCGGCCGGTGGCCGGGATTTCGGCAAGGCCTCGGCCCATGCGCCGGCTCCGGCGAAGCAGGCCGCGGCCGAGCGTGCCGCGCCGACGCGCGCCGCCAGCCGCCCTGCCCCGGTCTATCGCGAACCGGCGCGGCCGGTGGCGGCCACCTGCGGCAACTGCGGAACGGTCGAGAGCGTGCGCGCCGTGCAGGTCCAGGGCCAGGGAACGGGCCTGGGCGCGGTCGGCGGCGGTGTCGTGGGCGGCGTGGTCGGCAACCAGTTCGGTGGCGGCAGCGGCCGTACCGCGCTGACGGTGCTGGGTGCCCTGGGCGGCGCCTACGCGGGCAACGAGGTCGAGAAGCGTGTGCGCAGCTCGACGCAGTACGAGATGACCGTCAGGATGGACGACGGCAGCGTGCGCACTTTCCATAGCGCCTCGGCCTATCCGTGGCGCAGCGGCGATCCGGTGCGCGTCGTGAACGGCTCGGTAGTGTCCCGCAACGGCGGCGACTCCCAGGCGATGCGGGTCGGCGACTACAACTGACCGGCCGGACCGGGCGGCGCCGCCGCCCGGTTCCCGCCCTCAGGCTTTCTTCTTGCGCCGCTTCAACGCCAGCATCGTGCCCCGGCACGAGTCGGCGCCGCACAAGCACTGATAGTTCTTCTTCAACGTCGGCGTGATGCGCTCGTCGATGACCAGGCCGTAGTCATAATTGAGCTCTTCGCCGCGTTCGATGGGATGCTGCGAGACGATGAAGACGCGGCCATCGTCCGTTTCCTCCGCTTCGCAGTTGGGCTCGCAGGCGTGGTTGATCCAGCGCGCATCGTTGCCCTGGCTGCCGCCGTCGATCACCTTGCCGCTTTCCAGCGCGAAGAAGAAGGTGTGGTACGGATCCTCGGGATTGACCGGGTGGCGGCGGTCGGCTTCGGCCGCGCTGATGCGTTCGCCCGCGTACTCGATGACACGGGTGCCGGCGGGGATCTTGCGGGCCGCGAACACACCGGTTCCATGCACCCGCGAGCGGCGCACGACATACCAGGGCTTGCCGCCGGGGCCGGGATCGACGTCCACGCGATCCTCGGCGGGCTGCTCGGCAACAGGAGACTTGCGCGCCCGTGAGGGCGTTTTCTTCTTGACGGTCATTGGGCTCTACGGCTCAGCTGGAGGTCTTCGCGGCCGCCTTCCTGGCGGTTTTCTTCGCGGGGGCTTTCTTGGCGGCGGCCTTGCGCGGCGCGGCCTTCTTGGCCGCCGCCTTCTTGGCGGGGGCCTTCTTCGCCGGCGCCGCGACGGCTTCGTCCTGGCCGGCGGCTTTCTTTGCCGCCGTCTTCCGGGCCGCCGGCGCATCCTCGCCCGCCTTGCCGCCCTTGGCGGGGCGCGGCTCGAACTCGAAGCCTATCTTGCCATCGGGCTGCCGGACCAGAAAGGCCTTGAACTTGCGATTGGTGCGGCTGGAGACGAAGTTCTGCAGCAGGTCGGTGCGTCCTTCGGTCAGCAGCTTGGCCATCTGCTCGGCCGTGATTTCCTGCTGGAGGATGACCTTGCCCGAGCGGAAGTCGCACGAACGTTGCGGCCCGACCGACTTCTCGCACACGAAGCTCATGCCGTGTTCGAACACGTTCGAGCCGCATTTCGGGCACGGGCCCACCGGCGTCTGGCCGGAGAAGTCCACGGCTTCGGAGGATTCCTCGTCGGCCTGGCCGAAGTCGAACTCCAGCTTGTAGTCGTCGGTGATGCGCAGGATGGCCGAGAAGGGTCGGCCCATCTTGCTGATGAAGCCGTTCAGGGGGCCGATCTCGCGCTTGGCCAGCAATTCCTCGACTTCCTGCAGTTCGAAGGTGCGCCCGCCCGGGTGCTTGCTGATCGAGAAATCGCAGGCGGTGCAGGCGTAGCGCCGGTAGTTCTCCTTGACCACGGCGCCGCATTTCGGACACGGCGTGGTCAGGGTGGCATAGTCGCCAGGCACGGTGTCGCGGTCGTATTCCTTCGCGCGCTTGACGATGACCTGGGTCATCTGCGCGATCTCGCGCATGAAGGCCTCGCGCGCCAACTGGCCGCGTTCGATCTGCGACAGCTTGTGCTCCCACTCGCCGGTCAGCTCGGGCGAGGTCAGCTCGTCCACGTCCAGGCCCGACAGCAGCGTCATCAACTGGCGCGCCTTGGCGGTGGGCACCAGCTCGCGGCCTTCGCGGCGCAGGTAGAGTTCGTTGATCAGCCCTTCGATGATGCCCGCGCGCGTGGCCGGCGTACCCAGGCCGCGCGCGGACATGGCCTCGCGCAGCTCTTCGTCGTCGACCAGCTTGCCCGCGCCTTCCATGGCCGACAGCAGCGTCGCTTCCGTGTAGCGGGCGGGCGGCTTGGTCACCAGGCCCACGGCCTCGACTTCCTCGGTACGCACCTGCTCGCCAGGGGCGACCGGCACCAGGTTGGCGTCCTCGCCCTGCGCGTCGCGGCCGTAGACGGCCATCCAGCCCGGATTGACCAGGACCTTGCCCTCGGTCTTGAAATGGTGGCCCGCGACCTCGGTGATCCGGGTCGTCACCAGGAATTCGGCCGCCGGGAAGAACACCGCCAGGAAGCGCTTGACCACCAGGTCGTACAGCTTGGCCTCGGCCTCGCTCAACTCGCGCGGTGCCTGCAGCGTCGGGATGATGGCGAAGTGGTCCGACACCTTCTTGTTGTCGAACACGCGGCGATTGGGCTTGACCCAGCCGCTGTCCAGGATCTTCGAGGCGAACGGCGCATAGCCGGGCCGGCTGGCGGCCAGCGTCTGCATGGTCTGGCGCACCGTGCCCAGGTAGTCCTCGGGCAGGTAGCGCGAGTCGGTACGCGGGTAGGTCAGCGCCTTGTGGCGTTCGTACAGGGTCTGGGCCAGCGCCAGCGTGGTCTTGGCCGAGAAGCCGAAGCGCGAGTTGGCCTCGCGTTGCAGCGTGGTCAGGTCGTACAGCAGTCCGGACAACTGGGTGGACGGCTTGGATTCTTCCGTGACCGAACCCGTGCGCTCGCGGCAGGCCGCCACGACCGACTCGGCGGCGGCCTTGCTCCACAGGCGCGATTCGCGCTTCTCGGGGTCCTGCGGATCCTTGACGTGCTTGGGGTCGAACCAGCGGCCCTCGTACAGGCCGGCGGCGGCGACGAACTGCGCGCGCACTTCCCAGTAGTCGCGCGGCACGAACTGGCGGATGCGCTCCTCGCGCTCGGACACGATGGCCAGCGTGGGCGTCTGCACCCGGCCCACCGTGGTCTTGAAGAAGCCGCCGTCCTTGCTGTTGAAGGCCGTCATCGCCCGCGTGCCGTTGATGCCCACCAGCCAGTCGGCCTCGGCGCGCGAGCGCGCCGCGGCTTCCAGTGGCTGCAGCGCGGCGTCCGAGCGCAGGTCGGCGAAGGCGTCGCGGATGGCCTGCTGCGTCATCGATTGCAGCCACAGCCGCTTGATGGGCTTGTTGGTCTTTGCGTACTGGGCGATGTAGCGGAAGATCAACTCGCCTTCGCGTCCCGCGTCGCAGGCGTTGATCAGGGCGTCCACGTCCTTGCGCTTGATCAGCCGCACCAGCAGGCGCAGGCGCTCTTCCGAGCGCTTGTCGGCCGGCCCCAGCTCGAACTCGGGAGGAATCACCGGCAGATGGGTGAAGCTCCACTTGCCCTTGACCGGATCGTTGGGCGCCACGAGGGTGAGCAGGTGCCCGACGCTGGACGAAAGCACGTAGTCGTCGCTTTCGAAATAATCGCCTTCGCGCTTGAACCCGCCCAGCGCGCGGGAAATGTCCAGCGCGACCGAAGGTTTCTCGGCGATGATCAGAGTTTTGCCCATTGACTTCCAGTTGACGGAGCCGACGCGAACAAATAGTGCGTCAAAGCGCCGGATGATACGGGGGGATTTTTAAGCAGCGCAAGTCGGGCCTATGCCCACCAAGCCAAAAAACGCCGGCTCCGCCTTTCGAAGCGCCCCGGATTAAGACTTGTTTCCATCGAAAACAACCCCCGGCCCCCTTGGGGGCTCACCATACTGGGCACGCGTCAGCGCGTAGGGGGGCTAATGCAGCTGCCGGGCGCTGCCGTCTTCCAGCAGTTCTTCCAGGATCAGGTTGTCGATCTCGGTTTCCTGGCTCCACAGCACCATCAGGACGATGATCTTCAGCTTGTCCAGGGGCACGGGGGCCTCGCCCAGCGCGAAGGCGCGGTCGATCACAATCTCGCGCAGGGGGGACGACAGCACGCCCGCCGACTCCAGGAAGGCGATGAAGCCGATCGCTTCCGATCCGAGCTGGCGATACTCGGCCTCGGCGTAGATACGACAGCCGCTACTGGGAACAAGGGCGAGATCGACACAACGATGAGTGGATTCGGCAAGCCCGGACAGCCAGGTCAGGGCGTCGTCGATTTCATCGTCTTCGAAGCCGGCGGCGGCAAGCTTGCGCGCCAGCGTTTCCGGGTCCGGGCACGCTTCCGGCGTGTAGTAGTTCTCGAAGAGGTAGACGAGAATTTCGAACATAAGTCAGCGTGTAAGGCTGGATCCACTGTACGCTGAATTGCATCCCTAGGCAAATTGCCCGGCATTTGCTGCTCATGCGTTGTGTGCGCGGCACACAAGGGGATTCAGCGCATGGGCGTGGCCTGGTAGCGGCCGCCGTCGAGCCGGGCGATCAGCCCCCGCAGCTCCAGCTCGAGCAGCCTGGCCTGCAATTGCGGGACCGCCAGGCCCGTGCGCGCCGCCAGCGCGTCGACGTGGACGGGGCCGTAGCCCATGCCCGCCAGCACCGGATCCCGCGGCAGCGCCGGTTCCGGCGGCGGCGCTGCGGATCCGGAACCGGCGCCCAGCTCGTCCAGGATGTCCTGCGCCGATTCCACCAGCTTGGCGCCCTGCCGGATCAGGGCGTGGCACCCTCGCGACAGCGGCGAATGGATGGATCCCGGGATGGCGAAGACCTCGCGGCCGGCGTCGGCCGCCAGCCGGGCGGTGATCAGCGAGCCGCTGCGTGCGGCCGCCTCGGCCACCAGCGTGCCTTGCGTCAGTCCGGCCACCAGCCGGTTGCGCCGGGGGAACTGGTGCGGCAGCGCGGGCAGGCCCAGCGGGAACTCGGACACGATGGCTCCTTGCGCGGCGATGCGCTCGGCCAGGCCTCGGTTGCGGGGCGGATAGACCACGTCGACCCCCGTGCCCACCACCGCGACCGTGCCGCCGCCGGCGGCGCCGGCCTCGAGCGCGCCTTCGTGGGCGGCGGTGTCTATGCCCAGCGCCAGGCCGCTGACGATGCACCAGCCCCGCTGCGCCAGGTGGCGGGCATAGGCGCGCGCGTTCGCCATGCCGTCGGGCGTGGCGTGGCGGGCCCCGACGATGGCGATGGCCTGCGGCGACAGCCGGGACGGATCGCCCGCCAGGTAGAGCAGCGGCGGCGGGTCGTGGATGGCCAGCAGCGCCCGGGGATAGCCGGCGTCGGCCAGCGTCAGGAGGTGGTGGCCGGGGTGTTCGGCCCAGCGCAGGGTGCGTTCCAGGGTGGCGGCGTGCTGGGGCGACGGCGAACGGGCCAGCTGCGCGGCCAGCGGTGGCGGCAACAGGGCCGCCAGTTCGTCGCGGGACAGGCTGTAAAGGCGCTGCGGCAATCCGACCGCTTGCAACAGTTCGCGCGCGGTGGCCGGTCCGATGCCGGGTTCGAGGGTAAGCCGCAGCCAGGCGGACAGTTCTTCCGGAGTGTGGGCGAGAGGCATGCCGCTATCTAAACATGGCAGGCGCCGCAGGGTAGCCCCGGGCAGGACATCGATGTCCCGCCTCGCCGCTGAACGGATCGCGCGCCGGCGCGTCCAATGGCCAGGGACGGCGCTCGCCTCCCGCTATATAAATAGCGGGGATCCCCGCGATCCCGCCTCGCGCGGGCGGCCGGACTCGCCGGGAAGCTGTGGTATCTTGCCCCTTGGATCCCGGCCAACCGGCCCCATTTATTCTGAAATGGCCCCTGTCCGAGGGGCAACGGCAACACGATCATGGCATTGCTACCCATTCTTCACTATCCCGACGCAAGGCTGCACAAGAAAGCCAAGCCGGTGGCGGTGGTCGACGACCGCATCCGCCGCATCGTCCGCGACATGGCCGAGACCATGTACGCCGCGCCGGGTATCGGGCTGGCCGCCACCCAGGTCGATATCCACGAGCGCATCGTGGTCATCGACGTGTCCGAGAACAACGACGACCTGCTCGTCCTGATCAACCCGGTCATCACCTGGAAGAGCGAGGAAACCCAGGTCTACGAGGAAGGCTGCCTGTCGGTGCCCGGCATCTACGACGAGGTCAAGCGCGCCGCCCGCATCAAGGTCGAGGCCACCAACGAACAGGGCGAACGCTACGAATTCGACGCCGAAGGCATCCTGGCCGTCTGCGTCCAGCACGAACTCGACCACCTGGAAGGCAAGGTCTTCGTCGAATACCTCTCCCCCCTCAAGCAAAGCCGCATCAAGACCAAGCTGCGCAAGCTGGAAAAGGTCTAGGGAAGCCCACCCCCAAGCGGCCTTCGGCCGCTCCCCCTCAAGGGGGCGGCGCTAGCGGACCGGCAAAGCCGGATCCGCGGCGCCTAAGATCAAAGCAAGCATGCGGTGCTTCGCACCGAGATACCCCACGAAGACCCAGGATGCGGTGGATCCGGCTTTGCCGGTCCACCCGCATCGCCCCCTGGGGGGCGCGCGCAAGCGCGTAGGGGGGGGGACCATGTATCAAGCGCGTAGGGGGGGACCATGTATCATTCCCCCTCCGACAATCAATAATCCCATCCCGCCCGCGCAGGAAGCGGCGTGCAAGGCCGCGCGCCAAGCAGGGAGTCCAGATCCAGGGTGCCGCGGATCCGGCTTTGCCGGTCCGCCAGCGCCGCCCCCTTGAGGGGGAGCGGCCGAAGGCCGCTTGGGGGTGGACTTCCCTTCCGGTCCACTCGCATCGTCCCCTGGGGGGCGCGCGAAGCGCGTAGGGGGGTACTCTAGATGCATCTGGTCTTCGCCGGTACGCCGGAATTCGCAAAAGTCGCCCTGCAGGCCCTGATCGGGGCCGGGCATACGATCGGCCTGGTCCTGACCCAGCCGGACCGGCCGGCCGGGCGCGGGCTCAAGCTGACGCCCAGTCCGGTCAAGACGGCGGCGCTGGAGGCGGGCGTGCCGGTGCTGCAGCCGCGCAGCCTGCGGCTGGACGGCAAGTATCCCGACGAGGCCGCCCAGGCCCACGAGGCCCTGCGCGCGGCGCGGGCCGACGCGATGATCGTGGCCGCCTACGGCCTGATCCTGCCCCAGGCGGTGCTGGACATTCCGCGCCTGGGCTGCCTGAACATCCATGCCAGCCTGCTGCCGCGCTGGCGCGGCGCCGCGCCCATCCAGCGCGCCATCGAGGCGGGCGACGCGCGGACCGGGATCACCATCATGCAGATGGATGCCGGCCTGGATACCGGCGACATGCTGCTCGAAGGTTCCCTGCCCATCGAGGCGGGCCAGACCGCCGGCGAATTGCACGACCGCCTGGCCGTGCTGGGCGGCGAACTGATCGTGCGGGCGCTGGCGCGCCTGGAGGAAGGCGGCCTGCCGGCCACGCCGCAGCCCGCCCGGGGCGTGACCTACGCCGCCAAGCTGGACAAGGCCGAGGCGGCGCTCGATTGCTCGCGTCCGGCCGCCGAGCTGGCGCGTCGCATCCTGGCCTTCAATCCGGTGCCGGGGGCGACGGTGCGGCTGCCCGGCCTGGCCGATCCGGTCAAGGTATGGCGGGCCGAGGCGCTGGACGAGGCGTCGCCGGCCAGCCCGGGCAGCGTCGTGCGCGCCGGCGCCGCCGGCGTGGACCTGGCCACCGGCCAGGGCATCCTGCGCCTGACCGAATTGCAGAAGGCCGGCGGCAAGCGCCAGCCGGTCGACGTCTTCGTGCGGGGCTGGAGCCCCGATCTTTCCTGATGGCGCCGCCTGCCTCCGGGCCCATGTCGGCGCCCTTGTCGGACGTGCTGCTGGCCGCCGCGCGCGCTGTCCAGGGCGTGCTGGCGGGCGTCTCGCTGACCGATGCGCTGTCGCGCGTTGCCGCGCCGCTGCGGCCGGCCGCCCAGGCGGTGTCTTTCCACGCCATGCGCCAACTGGGCCTGGCCCGCGCGGTCAAGCAGGCGCTGATTCCCCGCAAGCCGGCCGATCCGCTGCTCGACGCCCTGCTGCTGACGGCGTTCGCGCTGCTGGTGGCGGACGAGCGCGAAGCCGCCGCGGCTGGCGTCAGTTATGCGCCCCACACGGTAGTGGACCAGGCCGTGCGCGCCGCCGCGGGCCAGCGTTCGCTCGCGCCGTTCAAGGGACTGGTCAACGGCAGCCTGCGGCGTTTCCTGCGCGAGCGCGACAGCCTGATGGAGACCGCCGCCCGCCGCCCCGAAGCCGTCTGGAACCATCCCGACTGGTGGGTGCGGCGCCTGCGCATCGAATATCCTGACCATTGGCAGTCGCTGCTGCGCGCCGCCAACCGGCCGCCGGCGATGGTCCTGCGCGTCAACCGCCGCCGCACCAGCCGCGAGGCGCTGATCGAGGCCTTCCGCGCCGCCGGGGTAGAGGCCCTGCCGGTGGGCGAGGCGGGCGTCGCGCTGTCCCAGCCCCGGCCCGTGCAGCAGTTGCCGGGCTTCGCCGAGGGTTGGTGGTCGGTCCAGGATGCCGCTGCGCAACTGGCGGCGCCGCTGCTCCAGGTGAAGGACGGCATGCGTGTGCTGGACGCCTGCGCCGCGCCGGGCGGCAAGACGGCGCATCTGCTGGAACTGGCGGATCTCGACCTGCTGGCGCTGGACATCGACGCCGGCAGGCTGGAGCGGGTGGATGCCAACCTGGCGCGGCTGGGCCTGTCTGCGCGCACGCAGGCCGCCGACGTGGCCGACCTGGAGACCTGGTGGGACGGGCGGCCCTTCGACGCGGTGCTGGCCGACGTGCCGTGCACGGCGTCGGGCATCGTCCGGCGCCATCCGGACATCCGCTGGCTGCGGCGCGAGGGGGATGTCGCCAATACCGCCGCGCTCCAGGCGCGGATTGCCGATGCCTTGTGGCAGGTGGTGGCGCCCGGTGGTAAATTGCTCTATGCAACCTGCTCGATTTTTCCCGCGGAGGGGGCCAGGCAAGCCGAGGCTTTCCAGCTCAGGCACCCCGATGCGGCGCGGCTGCCTGCGCCGGGGCAATTGCTCACGCAGGCGGAGCCTGATCGGCCGGCCGAGCAGCACGATGGTTTTTTCTACGCGTTGTTTGCCAAGGTTTGATCATTCTCCGACTCCGCCGCGTCCTGATCCTGCCGGTCGTCGCCCTGATGTTGCTGTGGGGCGGCCAAGCCCCGGCATCCGAGCCCGCCGTCCAGTCCGTGACGGTGACCGAACGCGGCCGCGACCTGCTCCTGAGCGCCGATGTCCTGCTTGACCTGAACAACCAGCTCGAGGATGCCGTCGCGCGCGGATTGCCGCTCTACTTTTCGGTCGAGGTCGAGATCCGCCGCCCCCGCTGGTACTGGTTCGACGAGGTCGTGCTGTCCTCGAACCAGACCTGGCGCATCGTCTACAACCCGCTGACGCGCCAGTGGCGCGTGCATTCGGGCAACCTCGCGCTGCCCGTGGGATCCCTGGTCGAGGCCTTGTCGGTCGTGCGCCATGTACGCAACTGGCGCATCGGCGACCGCGACGCGCTGAATCCCGACACCCGCTACGAAGGCCGGCTGCGCGTGCGTTTCGACATCTCCCAGTTGTCCAAGCCGTTCCAGGTCAATGCCCTGAACAGCAGCGACTGGTCGCTCGCGACGCCCTGGACGGAATTCAACGTGCGCCTGGGCAAGGAGCCCGCGCCGCCGCCCAGCTCCGGTGCCGCGCCGCCCCCCGCCGCCCAGCCCGGCCTGCCGCCGCCGCCCTTGCCGCCGCCTTATGCCGTGCAGCCTCCCGCCGGTTCCGGCCCCGGTGCCGCGCCGTCCGCCCCCATGCAATCCGTTCCCGCCCAGTCGGCGCCCCCGTCGCCGTCCGCGCCCATCGTCCCCGCCAACGGCGCCTCCGCCGGCGGCAACGGCCTGGTCCCGCCAGGCGGATCGCCCCACGCGCATCCGGGGGGACTGGGCCTGACTCCTCCCACGGAGTCCCAATGATGCGAACCCGCCGCGTGCGTATCCTGAACCGCTTCCTGCGCGTCCTCCTGGGCATGGGCGGCGTGAGCGCCCTCTTGCTGCTGTTCCTGCTGGCCTGGTCCACCGGCAACTCCTCCCGCCTCGAGCAACAGTACGGCCTGCTGCTGGGGCTCAATGCCATCATCGCCCTGGCGCTGTTCGCCTGGGTGGTCGTGCTGACCGTCAGGCTGATGGGGCAACTGCGGCGTGGACAGTTCGGCGCCCGGCTCACCTCCCGTTTCGCGCTGGCGTTCGCGCTGGTGGGGGTGGTGCCCGGCGTCCTGATCTACATGCTGTCGGTGCAGTTCCTGTCGCGCTCCATCGAGTCGTGGTTCAACGTGCGGGTGGACACCGCGCTCGAGTCCGGCCTGAATCTCGGCCGGGCGGCGCTGGACTCGCAGCTCCAGGAGATGAATGCCAAGGCGCGCACCATGTCGATCGAACTGGGCGACAACCAGGAATCGAACGTGGGGCTGTCGCTGACGCGGCTGCGCGAGCAGGTCGGGGTGCAGGACGCGATGGTGTTCACCTCCAGCGGGCGGGTCATCGCCTGGTCCACCAATTCCTACGGCTCGCTGGTGCCGGAGACGCCCACGCCGCAGGTGCTGCGGCAACTGAAGATCGCGCGTTCCTATGCCGCCGCCGAGGCCAACAGCACCGCCAGCCCGACCACCGTGGAGGGCGTGCAGGGGCCGCTGGGCACGACCCGCGACACGTCCAATGGCGGCGCCCTGCGCCTGCGCGTGATCGTGCCCATCGCGCCCGTCGGCGGCTTCGAGCTGCCCGGGGTGCTGCCCGCCGAGTCGCGCTACCTGCAATTGTTGCAGGGCGTGCCCGAACAGATCGCCAGCAACGCCGAGGAAGTCCAGAGCGGCTACCGCGACTACCAGGAGCTGTCGCTGTCGCGGGTGGGCCTGCGCAAGCTGTACGGCATCACGCTGACCCTGGCGCTGCTGCTGGCGGTGTTCGCGGCGATCGCGGCGGCCTTTTCGCTGTCGTCGCGGATGGTGCGGCCGCTGCTGCGCCTGGCCGAGGGCACGCAGGCGGTGGGCGTGGGCGACTACCGGCCCATTCCCGAACCGCCCCAGAGCGACGAACTGGGCCAGCTGACCCGCTCGTTCAACGCCATGACCCGCCAGCTGGACGAGGCGCGCCGGATGGTCGAGAGCAACCGGCGCCAGCTCGAACGCAGCAACGTCTATCTGGAAAGCATCCTGTCGAACCTGTCGTCGGGAGTGCTGGTGTTCGACGAGGCCTTCCGCGTGGCCACCGTGAACCGCGGCGCCCAGCAGATCCTGCGGGTGGACCTGCGCGCGGTCACCGGGCGGCCGCTGGAGACCATAGACGGGCTGACCGCCTTCGCGCAGACTATACGCACGGCGTTCGCCGAGCACGCGGCGGCGGGCACCGGGCGCCAATACTGGCAGCAGCAGTTCGAGATCGTCCGGCCGCAGCCGGCCGCCGAGGCGGACGGCGCGCGCGAAGGTAACAATTCCGATCCCACCGGCGACGACAATACGATTACCCTGCTCGCGCGAGGATCACACCTGCCGGTGGCGGGAGCGAGTGGGGGCTACGTGGTGGTGTTCGACGACATTACCGAGGTCATCTCTGCCAACCGCGCGGTCGCGTGGGGCGAGGTCGCGCGGCGGTTGGCGCACGAGATCAAGAACCCGCTGACGCCCATCCAGCTCTCGGCCGAGCGGATCGCCATCAAGCTGGCCGACAAGCTCGCGCAGCCCGACGCCGACATGCTCAAGCGCTCGACCACCACCATCATCAACCAGGTCAGTTCCATGCAGCGCATGGTGGATGATTTCCGCGAATACGCCAGGACGCCGCCGGCCCAGCACCAGCTGCTGGACCTGAACGAGCTGGTGGCCGAGGTCCTGACCCTGTACGGATGGGACACGGCGGGCGGCGTGCTGAAGGCCGGCACGGGCAACATCGCGCTGTCGGTGGACCTGGAATCGGTGCTGCCGCGCGTGCGCGGCGATGCCACCCAGCTGCGCCAGGTCATCCACAACCTGATCGCCAACGCCCGCGACTCCATCGAAGAGAAGGCCAAGGAGGCGGCCCGCCAGGCGGGGGAAGGTGCGCCGGCCGGACCCACGTCCAGCGACCGCATCTCGGTCAGCACGCGCCTGATCCAGACGCGGCTGCCCGACGGCCGCGAGCACGCGTCCATCAAATTCATGGTGACCGATACGGGTACCGGCTTCGCCGCCCGCATCCTGCAGCGCGCCTTCGAGCCCTACATCACGACCAAGGCGCGGGGGACGGGGCTGGGGCTGGCCATCGTCAAGAAGATCGTCGAGGAGCACGGAGGCAGAATTGATCTTGCCAACCGGCCCGAAGGAGGGGCAATGGTCTCTATACTATTCACTCGGCTTGCCGGGGGTACGGACGTTGCACACGATGCGTCGCGTTTTTCCGAGACTGCGGGGGCGCAGTCCGCGTAACAGAGGTTTCTAAAGATATGGCCAGAATTTTGGTGGTTGACGACGAGGTCGGCATCCGCGAACTCCTGTCGGAAATTCTTTACGACGAAGGGCATACGGTCGATCTGGCCGAGAATGCCGCGGCCGCGCGCGCGCTGCGCGCCGCCAATCGTCCCGACGTGGTCCTGCTCGATATCTGGATGCCCGACACCGATGGCGTGACGCTGCTCAAGGAATGGGCGGCCCAGGACCTGCTCGACATGCCCGTCATCATGATGAGCGGCCACGCGACCATCGATACGGCGGTCGAGGCGACCCGCATCGGCGCGATCGATTTTCTCGAGAAGCCGATCACGATGACGCGCCTGCTCAAGACCATCGCCGGCGCGCTGGAACGGGGCCGGGCCGGCGCCAAGCCGGCCGCGCCGCAAGCCCCCGCGCGGCCCGCCATGCCGGGTTACGCGCCCGCGCCGCCCACGACCGGCGACGGCATGCGCGCGCCCGCCCCCGGGCTCGCGCCGGCCGTCGACCGCTCGGCGGGCGCGGTGGCCATGCACGACAACCAGCCGCGCTCGCCCCTGCTGAGCCTGTCGCTCGACCTGCCGCTGCGCGAGGCGCGCGACGCGTTCGAGCGGGTCTATTTCGAGCACCACCTGGCGCGCGAGGGCGGCAGCATGACCCGCGTGGCCGACAAGACCGGACTGGAGCGCACCCACCTGTACCGCAAGCTCAAGCAACTGGGAATCGAACTCTCGCGTAAACGAGGCGTATGAAAATCCTGATACTCGGCGCTGGCCAGGTGGGGACCAGCGTGGCCGAGAACCTGGTATCCGAGCACAACGACATTACCGTCATCGACACCGACGGCGCCCGTCTGTCCGTGCTGCAGGATCGCCTGGACCTGCGGGGGTTGATGGGCAACGGCACCCACGTGTCCACCCTGCAAGAGGCCGGGGCGGCCGACGCCGATCTCTTCATTTCCTGCGTGACGGCCGACGAAAGCAACCTGGTCGCCTGCAAGATCGCCAAGAAGGTGTTCAACGTGCCGCGCTGCATCGCGCGCGTGCGCTCGTCCGAGTTCCTCGACCACGAGGAGTTGATGGCCGAGGACGGTTTCGACGTCGATCACCTGATCTGTCCCGAGCGCAGCGTGACCAGCTACATCGAGAAGCTGGTCGACATTCCCGAGGCGCTGCAGGTGGTGGACTTCGCCGGCGGCCGCGTCTGCGCCGTGACGGTGCGCGCCGCCGCCGGCAGCCCGCTGGCGGACCAGCCCATCCAGACCCTGCGCGAGCGCCTGCCGGGCGCCGATGTCCGCATCATCGCGATATTCCGCAACAACCGGCTGGTGCCGCCCGAGGGCGACACGCGCATCGAGCCGGGCGACGAGGTGCTGTTCCTGGCCAACACCCGGCACGTGCGCCAGATCATCCGCGAGCTGCGCGAGAGCGACAAGCGCGTCAAGCGGGTCATGATCGCCGGCGGCGGCAACATCGGCCTGCGGCTGGCCCGCGGCATCAGCGACCACTGCGACGTCAAGGTCATCGAGCGCAACCGCAAGCGCTGCGAATTCCTGGCCACCCAGCTTCCCAGCCGGTCCCTGATCCTGAACGGCGACGCCACCGACGAGAACCTGCTGGAGGACGAGAACGTCGCCGAGATGGACCTGTTCCTGGCGCTGACCAGCGACGACGAGGACAACATCATGTCGTCGCTGCTGGCCAAGCGCATGGGCGCCCGGCGGGTGATCGCGCTGATCGGGCGCAAGAGCTATGGCGAGCTGATGGAGGGGGGGCGCATCGACATCGCCATCTCGCCGTCCGAGGCCACCATCGGCGAATTGCTGCGCTACGTGCGGCGCGGCGACGTGGTGTCCGTCCATCGCTTGCGGCACGGCGTGACCGAGGCCCTGGAGGCCATCGCCCACGGCGACGCCAAATCCTCGAAGGTCGTGGGCCGCCGGATCGAGGACATCGACCTGCCGCAGGGCGCCACCATCGGCGCCGTGGTGCGCCAGGATGAAGTGCTGATGGCGCACCACGACACCGTCATCGAATCGGACGACCATGTCATCGTCTTCGTGGCGCACCAGCGGCTGATCGCGCAAGTGGAAAAGCTGTTCCAGGTCTCGGCGACTTTCTTCTGATCCTTCCGGACCCGCCGCATGCGCAAATTGATTCCGGTCCTGCACGTCCTCGGACTCGTCATCGCCCTGTTCTCGATGACGATGGCGATACCGCTGGCGACGTCCTTCATTTTTTCCGATGGGGCGCGGGACGCGTTCATCCGCGCCATGGTCGTCGGCCTGATCGCCGGATTGCTGCTGAGCCTGGCGACGCGCAGCCAGCGGCGCGAGCTGACCCCGCGCGACGGCTTCCTGCTGGTGTCCCTGGTCTGGAGCGTGCTGGCGCTGATCGCCACCCTGCCGCTGCTGTTCTACTACCACCAGATCGGCGCGCCGCTGTCGATGACCGACGCCTATTTCGAGGCCATGTCCGGCATCACGACCACCGGTGCCACGGTGCTTTCCGGGCTGGACAACCTGCCGCCGTCGATCAACGTCTGGCGCTGCACCCTGGTCTGGATAGGCGGCATGGGCATCCTGGTGCTGGCGGTGGCCATCCTGCCCATGCTGGGCGCGGGCGGCAGCCAATTGTTCCGGGCCGAGACGCCGGGCCCGATGAAGGACGAGAAGCTCACGCCGCGCATCACCGGCACGGCCAAGGGCCTGTATGCCATCTACATGCTGATCTCGGTCCTGTGCCTGCTGGCCTACCGGATGGCGGGCATGAACTGGTACGAGGCCTATTGCCACATGGCCTCGACCATCGGCCTGGGCGGATTCTCGACCCGCGACGCGAGCTTCGCCGCCTTCGACTCGCCGGCCATCGAACTGGTGGCCGTGGTGTTCATGACCATCGCCGGCATCAGTTTCACCCTGCACTTCCAGGCCTTCCGGCGCCGCAGCCTGGGGCCCTACTGGCGCAGCACCGAGGCCAAGGCCTACCTGGCCGTCCTGGCGATCTCGGTGGCGGCCATCACCGCGCTGCTGCTCGAGCGCGGCAACTATGACTCGGTCTGGACGGCCCTGCGCTTCGCGCTGTTCAACACGGTGTCGGTGGCGACCACCACCGGCTTCGTCAGCGCCGACTATTCGACCTGGCCCATCTTCGCCCCGGTCTGGATGCTGGTGCTGTCCTGCTTCGCCACTTGCGCCGGTTCCACCGGCGGCGGCATCAAGATGATCCGCGTGGTGATCCTGGTCAAGCAGGCGCGCCGGGAACTCATCCACATCCTGCACCCGCGCGCCATCAACCCGGTGCACATCGGTGGCCTGCCGGTGCCCAACCGGGTCGTGTTCTCGGTGATGGCCTTCATGCTGTTGTACTGGGCCTCGCTGATGGCGCTGACCATGGCCATGCTGTACACGGGGCTGGATCCGGTCACCGCCTTCACGGCCGTCCTGGCCAGCCTCAGCAACACCGGCCCGGGCCTGGCGGATGTCGGTCCGGCAGGCACGTTCGCCGTGCTGAGCGACGCCCAGACCTGGATCTGCACCTTCGCCATGCTGATCGGCCGCTTGGAATTGTTTGCTGTACTGGTCCTCTTCACCCGGGCATTCTGGCGGAAATGAAGCCGGTCCCAGTCGTGATATTAGTTGGTGCTTACTTACGTGAGGCGCGCAGTCTGGCACTGGAAGAGGCGCGGGCTCATGTAAGCGAAGGGTTACAGGCGGTGATTGTGGAGGGCGGGCCGGGAACTTTGTCCGCCCCACCGGGGGTCGAACTGGTACAGCTGGCGCCCGGGTGCGTTTGTTGCGTAGGGCAGCTGCCGCTGCGGGTGACCGTGGCGAGGCTGCTCCGGCAATCCCGGCCGGCCCGGCTGTGGATAGAGGTCAGCGCGGCCCAGCACGTCGCCGAGCTGCGCAGGCAATTGAATGGACCAGGTTTTGCAGGAGCGGTGAAGCTGTACGAGGGTTAGGGCCCTAAGCCGGTATCGAGCATGGTGTGGCCGATAGGCGGTATCAATCCGGTTGGCCCTCTTGATTTCCAAACGCAGGCACCAACTTAATGAACAGGTGGTCGGTCAGACCCCTGTCTCCAGGAGCCAGACCATGGAAATGATCTATAACAGTCCCAACTATGTCGTAGTGGAGTTCGCCCAGCTCGATGGCGCCTCCGCGGGGGGATTCGAAATCGTCGACAAGCAGGCGCGCCGCGAGATCTACATCGCGGGCGAATCGGCCGAGCAATTCCGCTCCCAGGTGCGGGAATTGATCGCCACCGAACCTTCGATGGAAGACGTGGACGAATTCCTGAGCCAGTTCGACGTCTACATGCACCATCCCGTAACCCTGCACTGATCCCGCCGGGCCGGCGCTCCGCGCCGGCCGGACGGTAAGCACATACTCTTCCTCCAGGGGCTATAATGGCCCCTGTCATCGCGCCGGCAGGCGCGGCATACGCACGAATACCTTCCAATCCGCCTGCCTCGCTCTTGCGCCCATCCCTTGGCCGGCTGGGCGTCTCCGGCGGGTTTCTCCCGCACTCCCGCGTTTTTGCTGATTTGTCAGTGGATGCTTACTCCTGGGCCCCGGTTTTTCGGGTGTCAGCCTAGGGGAAACACTTAAGATCGGTCAATTTTACGGAATCTGTCATCAACCAGCGGCTAAACTCGCCCAACGATTCCTTCACGTGATGCTGCCCCGACGCTCCGCGCGTCCGGCGTCGCCCCCCGGGTAGATGACTCACCCCGGCCACCTTTCCAAAGGAGACCCCGATGCAGTCCATCGCATTCACGGCATCCGCGCCCAACACCCTGGGCATCGAGCTAGAACTGCAGATCGTCGATCCGCAGACCTTCGACCTGCGGGGCGCGGCCGAAGAGCTGCTTGCCCAGATCGCCAACCACCCCTATGCGGACCGGGTCAAACCCGAGATCACCCGGTCCATGATCGAACTGAACTCGTCGGTGCACACCGATCCCGCCCGCCTGCTGGAAGAAATGCGCGAGATGCGCGACCTGCTGGTCGAGGCCGCGGACGCCGTCGGCGTGCGCGTGGCCGGCGGCGGCACGCATCCGTTCATGCGCTGGCATGACCGGACCATCTACGATTCGCCCCGCTTCCAGTACCTGTCCGAGATGTACGGCTACCTGGCCCGCCAGTTCACCGTGTTCGGCCAGCACATCCACCTGGGCGTGCCCAGCGGCGATGCCGCGATCGCCATGACCCAGAAGCTGTCGCCCTACGTGCCGCACTTCATCGCGATGTCGGCCTCGTCGCCCTACTTCGAGGGCGTCGACACGCAGTTCGCGTGCAGCCGCCTGAACGCGCTGAACGCGTTCCCCATGTGCGGGCACCTGCCCCCCGAGGTGGTGGACTGGCACGGCTTCGAGGCCTATTTCGCCCAGTTGCAGACCTCGGGCCTGATCGAGAGCATCAAGGACCTGTACTGGGACGTGCGGCCCAAGCCCGAGTTCGGCACCGTCGAGATCCGCGTCTGCGACACCCCGCTTACCGTCGAGAAGGCCTGCCAGCTGGCGGCCTTCGCGCAGGCGCTGGGCATCGTCCTGGCCGACGAACCCGCGCCCGGCGCCGAGGCCTGGATGGCCTACCGGACCAACCGCTTCCAGGCCACCCGCTTCGGGCTGCACGGCAACTACGTCGATCCCGTCCACGGCCGCATCCGCCTGAGCGAGCACCTGCGCATGACCTTCGACCGGCTGATGCCGGTGGCGCGCCGCCTGGGCACGGCGGACCTGCTGGAAGCCCTGCGCGAGGAAATCTTCACCCACGGCGGCGACTGCAAGTGGCTGCGTGCCCAATACAACCGCGGCCAGGAAATCGCTGAGGTGGTCGAGGCGGCAGTGGGCGCCTGGCGCGGCGAAGCCCCGGCCGACGTCGAGCAGCGCTTGCCCGAACTGCCGGCGCGCCGGCGGGTGCGGGCCAGTTCCGAGCCCATCCTGAACCTGGACGGCATGAAACCGTTCGCGTTCAAGCGGCTGGGCGGCCGGCTGCACTAAGGCGGGGCGCATCCTGGAATGGATGCCGGGCCGCTTCTCGTCTAGAATGAAATCTATTTCATCCAATAAAATGACGAAACATGCCCGTCTTGCCCGAGTCCCGGCTGGCCCGCCGCGTGTCCAGCCTACGCGAAGCCCCGCTGGACGTGCCCACCCGCGAGCGGCTGGCCCAGGCATTGCTCGACTGGTTCACCGCGGGCTGGTCGGCGGCGCCGATGCCGCTGGCCGGATGCTTCAGGACACTGGCGGCGGATTGCTACCCCGGTAGGGGCGAAACCCCCGTCTTCGGAGGCGCCATGCTGCCGCTTCCGGCAGCCGCCTTTGCCAATGCCGCCATCGCCCATATCCGCGAGATCGATGATGCCCACCGGGCTGCCATGCTGCATCCTGGGGTGGTAGCCGTGTCGCCGGTGATGGCGTTTGCTTCGGGCGGCCAGCTCACGCGCCGCCGCATGGCCGACGCCATCCTTGCCGGTTACGAGGTGGCCCTGCGTGTCGGGGAAGCCTTGGGCACGCGCCACGCCGCGAACTTTCACGCCACGGCCACGGCCGGCACGCTCGGGGCCGCCGCGGCCTCGTCCATGGCGCTGGGCTTGCCGGAGGCCGTGCTGCACCACGCCCTGGGCCTGGGAGCGACACAGGCCCAGGGACTCTGGCAACTGATGGAAGACGATGCCCAGGAGTCCAAATCCCTGCATCCGGCATTTGCCGTGCGCAACGGCATGACGGCCGCCCTGGCGGCGCGCGCGGGCTTGCCGGGGGCCCGGTCTTTCGTCACGGGCAAACGGGCGCTGTACGCCAATTTGGCCGGCGACGGGCCGCTGGACGCGCTGGATGCGGGGCTCGACGGCCCGTTGCGCCTGCACACCGCTACCATCAAGGCGTGGCCATGCTGCGCGCAATTGTTCACGCCCTTGGATGCGGCGCAGGAACTGCTGGCGGCGCATCGTCCCGACATCGGCGCGATCCGCGAAATCGAGGTCGCAATCTTTCCCCACGCGCTGAAGATTGCCGGGGTCGATTGGCCCGCCCGGCCGGCCGAGACCTGCTTCAGCCTGCGCTATGTGCTCGCGGTATTGCTGCTCAGGGGCCGGCTGACCATCGAGGACATGGAGGCTCCCCGGTTGGACGATCCGGCGTTGCGCGACCTGGCCGGCCGCATCCGCATCAGGACGGACGAAGCCTTCCAGCGCGAATTCCCCCATCGACGTCCCAGTACGGTGACGCTGGTCATGGCCGACGGTAATCGGTTATACGCCCGGCGCGACCTGCGCCGCGGCGATCCCGAGGATCCGTTCGACTGGAACCAGATGTTGGCCCGCATGCGGGCGTTCGCGCCCGCGATGAGCGACGAGGCGGCCAGCTCGATCGCCGCCTGGTGCGAAGCGTTTGTCGATCCCGCGTGCGATGGCGAGCCGGCGCTGCCGCCACCGTGTTTGTTCGGCACCGCGGAATTGCGCGCAGGAGTGGCCGCCTAGCGCCTGCGGCGCGATGCCGGCTCCAGCGCGGCGTCAGTCGCCGGGAGGCTGCCACCCTTCCGGAGGGCGACAGGCGAATTCCTGCAGGGCCAGCTCGCGCCTGACCGCCTCCACCGCCGCAGCCTGCGCCTTGGGGTTGAACCGCGAGGCCAGGCCCAGGACGACGACGGCGCCGATAAAGCTGCTGTCCGCGTCGAAAACGGGCAGCGCCACCGAGGTCATCTCGGGGACGCGTTCGGCCCGGGTCATGGCATAGCCCCGGGCGCGGATTTCCTCCGCCAGCGGCGTCGTCCCGCCGGTATAGGCGCGCAGGACATGCGAGGACGACCCCCCCTGGTCCAGGGGCAGCCGGGTGCCGACTTCGACATGGTGGCGCACCTCCCGCGATGAATTTTCGCGGTACAGGCAGATACGGTCGTCGCCGACGCGCACGTAGAGGGCGACTGTCTCGCCGGTTTCCTGCATGACGTTGCGCAGCACGGGCTGGATGCGCGCCCCCAGGTCGAAGGTGCTGCGATAGAGCATGCCCATGTGCAGCAGGGCCGGGCCGAGCGCGTAGTCGCCGTTGTCGAACCGGTGCAGCAGGCGGGATTTGGTCAGGACGCCCGCCAGCCGGAGCAGCGTGGCCTTGTCCAGTCCCGTGTGTTCGGCCAGCTCGCGCAGCGACAGCCGCAGCCGGTCGGCGTCGAAGCTTTCCAGGATGGTGATGCCGCGTTCCAGGACGCCGGCGGGGGGAGTAGGGGAAGACTGGCTTGACACGTGCTTCGAAGCCTCTTAGAGTTTTGCTCAATAAAATTTATTTTATTCAATAAAACGAAAGACGGCTCGACTCATTCCTCTCCGTCCATCCGGACGTCCCGTCTTCGTGGTTTCGGACCTTGATCCTTTGGCAGCTTTCATGTCCCTGCATTCCGATTCCTTGGCCGCCGCGCTCGCGGCCATTGTAGGCGAGCCCTATGTGCTGACCGCCGCCGGGGACGTCGCCCGCTATTGCGGCGACTGGCGGGGCCGGTACCCTGGCGCCGCGCGCGCCGTCGTGCGGCCGGCCGATACCCGGGAAGTCGCACGGGTAGTGGCCGCCTGCGCCGCGCACGGCGCGGCAGTGGTGCCCCAGGGCGGAAACACCGGCTTGGTGGGGGGATCGACGCCCGACGACTCGGGAACCGAGGTCGTGCTCAGCCTCGACCGCATGAACCGGGTGCGCCGGGTCGACCCGCTGGACAACAGCATGACGCTGGAGGCCGGTTGCACGGTACGGGCCGCCCAGGAAGCCGCCGCCGCCCAGGGAAGGCTGTTCCCGCTGGCGCTGGCCTCGCAGGGAACGGCCACTATCGGCGGCGTGGTGTCGACCAACGCGGGTGGGGAGCAGGTCGTGCGCTACGGCAATACGCGCGATCTCACCCTTGGCCTGGAAGTCGTGCTGGCGGACGGTTCCGTGCTGGACCTGCTGACGCCCCTGCGCAAGGACAATACCGGCTACGACCTCAAGCAGTTGTTCATCGGCGCAGAGGGCACGCTGGGTATCGTCACGGCGGCCACGTTCAAGCTCTTTTCCCCGCCGCGCAAGGTGGTCACCGCATGGGCCAGCGTGCCGGATCCCCAGGCGGCCGTCGGCCTGCTGGCGAGCCTGACCGGCGCGGTCGGGGAACGCGTGACCGCGTTTGAATTGATCAACCGCGAGGCGTTGGACCAGGTGCTGGCCCACCCGCTGGATGGGATGCGGGATCCGTTGGCGGGCGGGTATCCATGGGCGGTCCTGATGGAAATCTCGGAGACGTCCAGCGCCATGGATCCGACTTCCGCGGTCGAGGCGGCCCTGGAGGCGGCGATGGAAGGCGGTCTCGTGACCGACGCCGTCCTGGCGGCATCCGGCCGGCAGGCAGAGGAGCTGTGGGCGCTGCGGGACCACGTGCCGGAAGCGCAGCGCCTGCAGGGGTACTCGATCAAGCACGACATCTCGGTATCCGTCTCCCGCATTCCCGACTTCATCGCCCGGGCCGACGCGGCGCTCGCCGCGGCGGTGCCGGGCATACGCCTCGTGTGCTTCGGGCACGTGGGGGACGGCAACCTGCACTACAACCAGAGCCGGCCGGCCGGCATGAGCGACGAGGCTTTCCGCGCCGTCGAGGAAGAAGTGCACGCCCGTGTGCATGCCATCGTCGCAAAGCTGCAGGGTTCGATCTCCGCCGAGCACGGCATAGGGCGGCTCAAGCAGGCCGCCTTCCTGCAATACAAACCGGCCTTGGCCGTGTCGCTGATGCAGCGTATCAAGCATGCGCTGGATCCGGCTTCCCTCTTCAATCCAGGGCGCCTCCTGCCGCGCTCCACCTCTTCCAACTGACGCCAGGACAACAGCAATGCCGTCATCCGTATTCGATATTCAATCGCTCCAGCACCTGTGGAGCACCGATGAAATGCGCGAGATCTTCTCGGAAGAGAATCGCGTGCAGAAATGGCTGGATTTCGAGGTTGCCCTGGCCCGGTCGCAGGCCGAACTGGGCATTATTCCCGCCGCGGCCGCCGAGGAGATTGCCCGCCATGCCCATGTGTCGGGCCTGGACCTGCCGGCCATGTCCGCGGAGATCCGCCGCATCAAGCATTCGCTGGTCCCGGCGCTCAAGCAGGTCCAGGCGCGCTGCAAGGAGCACGGGGAATGGCTGCACTATGGCGCCACCACGCAGGACGTGCTGGACACCGGCATGGCGCTGCAGGTCAAGCAGGCTCACGCCGTGATCCTGCGCGACGTGCTGGCCGTGATCGGCGAGTTGAAACGCCTGGCTGTCGAGCACAGGGACACCATCATGGTCGCGCGCACCCATGGAGTGCAGGCGTTGCCCATCACCTTCGGCCACAAATGCGCGATCTGGCTGGACGAGATGACGCGCCATTTCGAGCGCCTCAAGGCGTGCGAGCCGCGCGTGATGGTCGGCATGCTGGCCGGCGCGGTGGGCAGTCAGGCGTCGCTCGGGGAGCAGGCGCCCGAACTGGAGCGCCGTGTGCTGGACCAGCTCGGGCTGGGCGCGCCCGCGATCAGCTGGGCCCCGGCACGCGATCGCTTCGCCGAATACGCCTGCCTGCTCGCCATGATCGGCGCCACGCTGTCGAAGATCGGCAACGAGTTGTTCAACATGCAGCGCAACGAATTTGCCGAAGTGGAGGAGGCATTCTCCGACGGCAAGCTCGGGTCCTCGACCATGCCCCACAAGCGCAACCCCACTTCGGCCGAGAACCTGGCGGGACTGGCGCGGCCGCTGCGCTACAACGCCGCGCTCATGATCGAGGGGATGGTCAGCGAGGGCGAACGCGACGGTATCGCCTGGAAGGTCGAGTGGAAGGCGCTTCCCGAGTGTTTCCTGATCGCGGGCGCGATGCTGTTGCAAGGCAAGAACCTTCTGGCCGGGCTGCGCGTGGACGCCGATGGCATGGCGCGCAACCTCGACATGATGCGCGGCTATCTGCTGTCCGAACGCGTGATGCTGGCGCTGAGCGAACGGGTAGGCAAGGCGACGGCGCACGAATGGATCTATGAAGCGTCCATGCACGGCATCACGCACAAGCTCGACTTCGCGCAGGCGCTGCGCCAGCACGCGGGCCTGGCGGGGCTGCTCGGCGACGAGGAGATCGCCAGATTGACCGACCCCGCCGGCTACCTGGGCCAATGCGCCGCCTCCGTGGATCGCGTGGTGGAGCAGTCCGATCGGGCGATCGGCCGGCTGTCCTGATGGCGGCCGGATAGGGGCGGCACGCGCGAGACGGCGCGGACCGGCCGGAGGAGGAAGAGCCGCCCGCGCTATTACATACAAAAGAACCAAAGGAGATCATCGATGGCGTTCACCAAGACTGTTTCGCGCCGCGCCGCCTTGGCGGCGGGCGCCTTCGCATGCGCCTGCGCCGCGCTTGCCATGCCGCAGGCGGCGCAGGCCGCCTATCCCGAACGGCCGATCACGCTGCTGGTCGGATTTCCCCCTGGCGGCGGGGGCGACCTGTATGGCCGGTTGATCGCTTCGGCCCTGAGCAAGACGCTGGGCCAGACCGTGGTGGTGGAAAACCGTCCCGGCGCCGGCGGCAACATTGCCGCCGAGCAGGTGGCGCGCGCCAATCCCGACGGATACACCCTGATCCTGGCCATGAGCGGCAACTTCGCGGCGTCGCCGGCCTTCAAGCCGCAACAACTGCGTTACAAGGTCCCGGACGACTTCGCCATGATCGGCCTCATCCTGGAAGCGCCGCATGGCATGTTCGTGTCCCACAACTCGTCATACAAGAGCGCGGCCGAGGTGCTGAAGACCGCCAGGCAGAAGGAGCTGACCTTCGCGTCCACCGGTACCGGCGGCGCGGCCCACATCGGCATGGAACGCATCAAGTCGCTGGCCGGGCTCAATCTGCTGCACGTGCCGTACAAGGGCTCGGGGCCCGCCATCGCCGATCTCATCGGCGGGCAGGTGGACCTGTTCTTCGCGACGGCTTCGCCCCTGATCGGCCAGGTGAGGCAGGGGCAACTGCGCGTGCTGGCCCTGACCGGCGAAGAACGCAGCCCGGCGCTGCCCGACGTGCCCACCTTCAAGGAGCTGGGCGTGAACATGACGATGACGCAATGGTACGGACTGGCGGCGCCTGCCGGCACGCCCAAGGCCGTGGTGGAAAAGCTGTCGCATCATCTCGGCATGGCCTTGAAGGATCCCGCCGTGCGGGAGGCCATCCGGAAGGATGCGGCAGTCGAAAAGGACGTGCCCATGGACAAGTTCCGCGAGTACGTGCTCCGTGACATCGAGCAATACCGCGAAGCGGTCACGCCCGAGCTGATGAAGATGATGGGGTTGTGATCCCCGTCCGACTAAGGAAGCAAGCATGCAGTACGAAACCCTGGTAGGTGTCGACGAACTGGCGCAGGCACTGTCCGCGGATCGCTCCAAGGTGCTGGTGGTCGATTGCAGTTTCGACCTTGCCGACCGTCGGGCCGGCCGGCGCCTCTACGAGGGCGGCCACATTCCCGGCGCCCGCCATGCCGACCTGGAAGAGGTGCTGAGCGGCGCCAAGACCGGCACCAATGGCCGCCATCCGCTGCCCGAGCGGGACTCTTTCGCCCGGGCCATGCGCGCGCTCGGCGCCCACGACGACACCCAGGTCGTGGCGTATGACAACGCCGGCGGCATGTTCGCGGCTCGCTTGTGGTGGCTGCTGCGCTGGGCGGGCCATCGCGCGGCGGCCGTGCTCGACGGCGGCATGGCCGCCTGGCGCGCCGCCGGCCTTCCCGTCGAGACCGATGAACCGGCGCGCGCGGCCAGCGGCACGTTCTCGCTGCGCGATGCGCTGACCCGCACCGTCTCCCTCGATACCTTGCGGGCCAGCCTGGGAAGCGGTGAATACCTGATCATGGATGCCCGTGCCGCCGACCGCTTCCGGGGCGAGAACGAGACCCTGGATCCGATAGGCGGCCACATCCCCGGCGCGCGCAATCGCTTCTTCCGCGACAACCTCACCGACGCCGGCCTGTTCCGTTCCGCGGAGGAACTTCGCCGCGACTTCGAAGCGCTGGCGGGCGGCGTGCCGGTGCGGCAGTGGGTCAACCAATGCGGCTCCGGCGTCACGGCCTGCCACAACCTGCTGGCCCAGGCGGTGGCGGGCCTCCCCGGCGCGGCGCTGTATCCCGGTTCATGGAGCGAATGGTCGGCGCAGCCCGACGCCCCCGTGGCCACCGGCCCGCAGGACTGAGGCGCGCCATGGCCGACATCGACACCGCGTTTCCGTCACCGGGCATGCTGCCGCACAGCGCGCACTGGGGCGTCTTCCAGGCGCGGCTCGACCGGAGCGGGCTGATCGTGCAGCCGCATCCGGACGATCCCGATCCGAATCCCATCATCGAGAATTTCCCCGGGGCATTGGACCATCCCGCGCGCGTCACGCAGCCCATGGTGCGCCGGGGCTGGCTGGAAAACGGACCGGGGCCCGACGCCAGGCGCGGCCGCGACGAATTCGTGGCCATGTCCTGGGACGAGGTGCTCGACCGCCTGGCCGCGGAGCTTTCCCGCGTCAAGCAAAGCCATGGTCCCGAGGCAATATTCGGCGGCTCGTACGGCTGGTCCAGCGCCGGGCGTTTCCACCATGCCCAGAGCCAGGTCCACCGTTTCCTGAATACCTCGCTGGGCGGCTACGTCCGCTCGGTCAACAGCTACAGCGCGGGCGCCTCGGGCGTCATCCTGCCCCACATCCTGGGCAGCATGGACGAAGTCGCCCGGCGCAACGTCACCTGGGAACAGATCGTCGCCCATACCGACGTGGTGCTGGCTTTCGGCGGCATGGCGCTGAAGAACTCGCGCGTGGCCAGCGGCGGCATCAGCCGCCACGTCGAGCGCGGCGCCATGCACGATGCGGCGCGCCGCGGTTGCCGGTTCTTCTGCATCAGTCCCCTGCGCAGCGATATGCCGGCAGAGGCGGATGCCCGCTGGCTGGCGATCCGGCCGGGCGCCGATACGGCGCTCATGCTCGGCCTGATGCATACGCTGGTGGCCGAGGGCATGCACGACCGCGCCTTCCTCGACCGGTATTGCGACGGCTGGGACCGCTTCGAGGACTACCTGATGGGGCGGAGCGACGGGCAGCCCAAGTCCGCGGCCTGGGCCGCGCCGAAATGCGACCTCGCGGCCGCCGAAATCGCCGAGCTGGCACGCAGCCTGCCCGGCAAGCGGGTATTGGTGACGGTGTCGCATTCGCTCCAGCGCGCCGAGCATGGGGAACAGCCGGTATGGGCCGGCGCGGTGCTGGGCGCGGTGCTCGGCCAGCTCGGCCTGCCTGGCGGAGGCTATGCCTATGCACTGGGGACGCTGGCGCACTACGGCAAGCGCAGCAACGCCGTGCCGGTGGCCGCGCTGCCCCAGGGCACCAATGGCGTGAAGGATTTCATCCCCGTGGCGCGCGTCGCGGACATGCTGCTGCATCCGGGGCAGTCCTATGCCTACAACGGCCAGACCCGCACTTACCCCCGCATCCGCCTGGCGTACTGGGCGGGCGGCAACCCCTTCCACCATCACCAGGACCTGGCCCGGCTGGCGAGGGCTTTCCGCCAGCTCGATACCTTCGTCGTGCATGAGATCGCCTGGACCGCCACGGCTCGCCATGCCGACATCGTTCTGCCCAGCACCATGACCCTGGAGCGCGAAGACATCGGCGCCACGCCCACCGATCCGCTGGTCGTCGCCATGCACCGCATTGCGCCCCCCAACGGGCAGGCGCGCGACGACTACGACATCTTCGCCGCGCTGGCCGGGCGGCTGGGCACGCACGAGGCGTTCACCGAGGGACGCACCAGCCGCCAGTGGCTGGAACATCTGTACGAGCGGACCCGTGCCGCCCTGCGCGAACTCGGCGGCGAGGCCCCGGACTTCGAGACATTCTGGCGGCAGGGAAGCCTGGTACTGCCACAGCGCGAAGACGATGGCGGCATCCTGCGCGCGTTCCGCAAGGATCCCGCCGGCGCGCCGCTGCCCACTCCCAGCGGCAAGGTGCAAGTGAGTTCACCCGTGGTGGCAGGCTTCGGCTATGCCGATTGCCCCGGGCACCCCGCCTGGCTGGCGCCGCAGGACGCGCCTACCGACGCTCATCCGCTGTATCTCGTCGCCAACCAGCCGGCGACCAAGCTGCACAGCCAGCTGGACTTCGGCCGCCACAGCGCGGGAGCCAAGCGAGATGGCCGGGAGGTATGCACCATGCATCCGGACGACGCAGCGGCGCGCGGCATTCGCGAGGGCGACATCGTGCGCCTGTCCAACGGCCGCGGGGCCTGCCTGGCAAGCGCTGCCTTGAGCACCGACATTCGGCCTGGCGTGGTGCAATTGCCTACCGGGGCCTGGTATGACCCCGCGGACAGGCAGGACGACGGCCCGCCCCTGTGCGTACACGGCAATCCCAACGTGCTGACGCGCGACGCGGGCACGTCCTCGCTGGCCCAGGGTTGCACGGGACAGCTCACCGCGGTCCAGGCCGAACGCTACGATGGCCCGCTTCCGGCCATCCGCGCTTTCGAGCCGCCGGTTCCCGGTGCCCGCTGAATTCGACGCCAGTATGGGGCACCTTCGTTGCCCTTGGTAAAATAGCGGGTTAGCCAGTCCACCCCCTGGCTGGCCGTGCCTCCCAGGGGCCTGTGCCAGGGATCCTGCGAGGCCCCGTGTCGTCCATGTCTTTCCCCGCCCTTCCCTATCCCCCTTCGTCCTACACGCGCGGCGCCGAGTTCGCGCGCCTCCTGACCGAGCGCATCCTGATCCTGGACGGCGCGATGGGCACCATGATCCAGCGCTACAAGCTGGACGAGGCGGCGTTCCGGGGCGAGCGCTTCGCCGGCCACGGCAAGGACGTGAAGGGCAACAACGAGCTGCTCAGCCTGACCCGGCCCGAGGTCATCCTGGAAATCCACCGCGGCTATCTGGCCGCGGGCGCGGACATCATCGAGACCAATACCTTCGGCGCTACCTCCATCGCCCAGGGCGACTACGAGCTGCCCGAACTGGCCTACGAGCTGAACCTGGCCTCGGCCAGGCTGGCGCGCCAGGCCTGCGACGAGTTCGGCACGCCGGAGCGGCCCCGTTTCGTGGCGGGCGCGCTGGGGCCCCAGCCCAAGACCGCGTCCATCTCGCCCGACGTGAACGATCCGGCGGCGCGCAACGTCACCTTCGACGAGCTGCGCGCGGCCTATACCGAGCAGTTGAACGGACTGCTCGACGGCGGCATCGACCTCGTCCTGATCGAGACCATCTTTGACACGCTGAACGCCAAGGCGGCCATCTTCGCCGTCGAGGAAGTGTTCGAGGCGCGCGGCGAGCGCCTGCCCGTCATGGTCTCGGGCACGGTCACCGACGCCTCCGGGCGCATCCTGTCGGGGCAGACGGTCGAAGCCTTCTGGAACTCGGTACGCCACGCCCGCCCCATCACCATCGGCCTGAACTGCGCGCTGGGCGCGGCGCTGATGCGGCCCTACATCGCCGAGCTGTCGAAGATCAGCGACACCTTCGTCTGTGTCTATCCGAACGCCGGCCTGCCCAATCCGCTCAGCGACACGGGCTTCGACGAAACGCCGGAAGACACCTCGCGCCTGCTGGAAGAGTTCGCCCGCGCCGGCTTCGTCAACGTCGTGGGCGGCTGCTGCGGCACCACGCCTGACCACATACGCGCCATCGCCGACAAGGTGGCGGGGCTGCCGCTGCGCCAGCCCCCGGTGATCGAGGCGAAGATGCGCCTGTCCGGCCTGGAGGCGCTGAACATCGACGAAGAGACCCTGTTCGTCAACGTGGGCGAGCGCACGAACGTCACCGGCAGCAAGATGTTCGCCCGCCTGATCCGCGAGGAGAAATTCGACGAGGCGCTGGCCGTGGCCCGCCAGCAGGTCGAGAACGGCGCGCAGATCATCGACATCAACATGGACGAGGCCATGCTGGATTCGCAGGCCAGCATGACGCGCTTTCTGAACCTGATCGCCTCCGAACCCGACATCTCGCGCGTGCCGGTCATGATCGACAGCTCCAAGTGGAGCGTGATCGAGGCCGGCCTGAAGTGCGTGCAGGGCAAGTCCGTCGTCAATTCGATCTCGATGAAGGAAGGCATCGAGCCCTTCCTTCACCAGGCCCGGCTGTGCCGGCGCTACGGCGCGGCGGTGGTGGTCATGGCCTTCGACGAGCAGGGCCAGGCCGATACGCTCCAGCGCCGCATCGACATCTGCGGACGCGCCTACAAGCTGCTGGTGGAAGAAGTGGGCTTCCCGCCCGAGGACATCATCTTCGACCCGAACGTGTTCGCCATCGCCACCGGCATCGACGAGCACAACCACTACGCCGTGGACTTCATCGAGGGCACGCGCTGGATCCGGCAGAACCTGCCGCACGCCAAGGTGTCGGGCGGCATCTCCAACGTCAGCTTCTCGTTCCGCGGCAACGAGCCGATGCGGGAGGCCATCCACACGGTCTTCCTGTACCACGCCATCCGCGAAGGGCTGACGATGGGCATCGTGAACGCCGGCCAGCTGGGCGTGTACGCCGACCTGGACCCGGTGCTGCGCGACCTGGTGGAAGACGTGGTGCTGGACCGCGCCGAACCGCTCGGCCGCAAGGACCCGGGCGACGAACGCACGTCCACCGAGCGGCTGGTGCAGTTCGCCGACACGATCAAGGGTTCGGGCGCCAAAAAGGAAGAAGACCTGGCCTGGCGCAGCCTGCCCTACGGCGAGCGGCTGACGCACTCGCTGGTGCACGGCATCAACACCTACATCGTCGAGGACACCGAGGAAGCCCGCCAGGCCGTGGACGCACGCGGCGGCCGCCCCATCGAGGTGATCGAGGGGCCGCTGATGGACGGCATGAACGTCGTGGGCGACCTGTTCGGCTCGGGCAAGATGTTCCTGCCGCAGGTGGTGAAGTCCGCGCGCGTGATGAAGCAGGCCGTGGCCCACCTCATTCCCTTCATCGAGGAAGAAAAGCGCCAGATCGAGGCCGCCGGCGGCGACGTCCGCTCCAAGGGCAAGATCGTCATCGCCACGGTCAAGGGCGACGTGCACGACATCGGCAAGAACATCGTCAGCGTCGTGCTCCAGTGCAACAACTTCGAAGTCGTCAACATGGGCGTCATGGTGCCGGCCGCGGAAATCCTGGCCAAGGCCAAGGAAGAAAAGGCCGACATCGTCGGCCTCTCGGGCCTGATCACGCCCAGCCTGGAGGAAATGGCCTACGTCGCCGCCGAGATGCAGCGCGACGACTACTTCCGCGAACGCAACCTGCCGCTCTTGATCGGCGGCGCCACCACCAGCCGCGTGCACACGGCCGTGAAGATCGCGCCGCACTACGAAGGCCCGGTCATCTACGTGACCGACGCCAGCCGCTCGGTGGGCGTGGCGCAGAACCTGGTGTCGGACCAGGCCGCGCAGTACATCGCCGAGATCAAGACCGAATACGAGCGCGTGCGCGAGCAATACGCCAACCGCAAGGCCACGCCGCTGATCCCGCTGGCCGAGGCGCGCGCCAACAAGCCGCCCATCGCGTGGGACGGCTACCAGCCGCCGCGGCCCAAGTTCATCGGCCGTCGCACGTTCAAGAACTTCGACCTGGCCGAGATCGCGCGCTATATCGACTGGCAGCCCTTCTTCCAGACCTGGGACCTGCACGGCGCCTTCCCCGCCATCCTGGACGACGCGGTCGTGGGCGACTCGGCCCGCAAGGTCCATGCCGATGGCCTGGCGCTGCTCAAGCGCGTGATCGAAGGCCGCTGGCTGACCGCCAACGGCGTCGTGGCCTTCTACCCCGCCAACAGCGTCAACGACGACGACATCGAGATCTACGCCGACGAGTCGCGCCAGAAGGTCCTGTTCACCTGGCGCAACCTGCGCCAGCAGACCGCCAAGCGCGAAGGCGTGGACAACAAATGCCTGGCCGACTTCATCGCGCCCAAGTCCAGCGGGATTGCCGACTACATCGGCATGTTCGCCGTCACCGGCGGCCTGGGCATCGAGAAGTGGGAAGCCGAGTTCCAGAAACAGCTCGACGACTACTCCAGCATCATGCTCAAGGCCATCGCCGACCGGCTGGCCGAGGCCTTCGCCGAAGCCATGCACGAGCGCGTGCGCAAGGACCTGTGGGGCTACGCGCCGGATGAGGCCCTGGACAACGAGGCGCTGATCAAGGAGGCCTATCGCGGCATCCGTCCCGCGCCCGGCTACCCGGCCTGCCCCGAGCACACGGTCAAGCGCGACATGTTCGAGGTCATGGCCTGCCAGGACATCGGCATGGAACTGACCGACAGCCTGGCCATGTACCCCGCCGCGGCCGTATCCGGCTTCTACTTCAGCCATCCCGAGTCGCAGTATTTCAACGTCGGGAAGATCGGCGAGGACCAGCTGGCGGATTACGCGTCGCGCAGCGGACGCAGCGAGAACGAACTGCGGCGGGCGTTGATGAGCAGTTTGTGACCTCCTAGCGCGGCTGGAAAATGATGATCCCCATGCCGGCCAGCGCCACCGCCGCGCCCGCCACGTCCCACGAGGTGGGCCGTATGCCGTCCACGGCCCACAGCCACACGATGGCGGCGCCGATGTAGACGCCGCCGTAGGCGGCATAGACCCGGCCGGCGGCGGTGGGGTGCAGGGTCAGCAGCCAGGCGAACAACGCCAGGCTGGCCGCCGCGGGAACCAGCAGCCAAACCGAGCGCCCTTCCCGCAGCCATAAGTAGGGAAGGTAGCAGCCGACGATCTCCGCCAAGGCGGTGGCGACGTAGAGAAGAAAGGTGCGCATGCCGGTATTTTGGCACTTCACCGAGTCGGCCGGCCGACCGGCTGGCCGTCGCGCGCGCCGGCGAACTCCCTTTCGATCCAGGCCAGGAAGGCGCGCGCGGGAGGGTGGCGTTCGCGGCCGGGAGCGCACAACACGGTATAGCGGTCGCCCGGCACGCGTATTCGCGGTTTGAACGGCTTCAGCAGCCCGGCGCCGACGGCATCCGAGACCATGACCGAGCTCGCCAGCACCAGCCCCTGGCCCGCGATCGCGGCCTGCAAGGCGTAGTGCTCTTCCTCGTAATGCCGCATGGACGGCCGTCCGTCCAGCCAGCGCAGGCCCGCCGCCGCGCACCACTGCCGCCAGCCCTGCTCGTACAGGGTGGAGTCGCGCCATTGCACCGAGATCAGTGTCGGCCTGGCCTTGGCGGCCGCGCGGACGGCCGCCGGCGTGCCATAGACGCCGAAGGACTCGGCCAGCGCCGCCGGTGCCAGCAGGCCCGGCGGCTCGTTCCCGCCGTAGCGGATGGCCACGTCCACGCTGGCGTCCTGCAACAGGTCGACCACGCGCTCGGTGGCGTCCAGCCGCACTTCGCAACCGGGATGTTCCTGGTAGAAGCGGCCCAGCCGGGGCACGAGCCATAGGGCGGCGAAGGAATGCGTGGTGGTGACGGTGACCACGCCCGTGCCGGGCCGCGGCCGCAGGGCGTCCATGGCCTGGCCGATGTCCAGGAGCGCGCCGTGCACGGTTTCCAGTAGCCGTACCCCCGGCGCGGTCAGCGTCACGCCGCGCGCCTCGCGCTGAAACAGGGCCACCCCCAGGTGGTGCTCCAGCGTCCGGATCTGGTGGGACACCGCGGTGGGCGTGACGTGCAGTTCCTGCGCGGCCAGCTTGAAGCTGCGCAGCCGCGCGGCGGCTTCGAACGTGCGCAGGGCGCTCAGAGGCAGTCGGGCGAACACTGGATTAGTGGCCTGGAGATGAATTCAATTCATCTTATTGGAAAGAAGCTCATTCGCCAATAACCGCGGCATGCCCCTACATTCTTTCCATCCCCGGCGAGTCCGGGAAACTTCTTTCTACGGGAATGCATGACATGGACTCATCTTCTTCGATACTCATCCTGATCGGCAGCCCCCGCCGGGACGGCAACAGTGCACTGCTGGCCCGCGCGGTCGAGACCGGCGCGCAGGAGGCGGGACTTGCCCCACGCCTGCGTTTCCTGGACGACTACATCAGCGGATTCCTGGGCGACCGTACGCCTGCGTCCGGGCTGCCGGCCGATCGCTACGGCGAACTCTTCCTGGAAGAGTTCCTGCCCGCCGCCGGCGTGGTGTTCTGCACGCCCATCTACTGGTACGGAATGTCGGCGCAGACCAAGGCTTTCTTCGACCGGTCGTTCGCCTATTACTCGGCCGCCTACCCGCATCATGCCGAGGTGATGACGCGCATGCAGGGCAAGCGGCTGGCGCTGACGCTGGCCTCGGAAGAAAGCTATCCCGGAGCGGGATTGGGCATCGTGCACCAGGTGCAGGAATTCGCCCGGTACAGCCATTCGGCCTTCGTCGGCTATGTGCACGGTTCGGGCAATCGCCGGGGCGAAGTCGCGCGCGACCCCCGCGACCCGGTCGGCGCGGCCAGGCGGCTGGGAGCCGAGCTGCTGCAGCGGCCCTATACGGACTATCGCATCGATACGCCGCGCAGCCACGACGTGTGGGATGCAGCGGCGTAAGGAAGAAGGGCGGAGCGTTGCCGCTCCGCCGTGCCGTCAGGCGGCGTTGGCCAGCGCGGGTTGCTCGCGCGGCGCGGGGGCGGCGCTGCCGATCTCGATGCGCCGGGGCTTGGCCGCCTCGGGCACTTCCCGGACCAGGTCGATGTTCAACAGGCCGTTCTCGAGATGCGCTCCGCGCACTTCGATATGGTCGGCCAAGCGGAACGACAGCTTGAACGCGCGTTGCGCGATGCCCTGGTGCAGGTAGGTGACGGCCTCTTCGCTTTTTTCACGGCGGCCGCCGGTCACGGTCAGCACGCCGCTCTCGACCTGCAGGTCCAGGTCTTCGTTGCGTAGCCCGGCCGCCGCGATCACGATGCGGTAGTCGTCGTCGCCGCGCTTCTCGACGTTGTAGGGCGGATAGGTGCTGCCCGTGTCGTTGCGCAAGACGGACTCGAAAAGGTCATTGAAGCGGTCGAATCCGACCGATTGGCGGAACAAGGGCGCCAGCGAAAAAGTAGCGTTCATGGCTCGAATCTCCTGATAGTCAGCAAGTTTCACCGGGGACCCGATTGTGGCATCCCCTGAACCCAATCTCTGGACGATCGCGCGCATTTCAAGTCCCTGCCATTCATCTTCCGGACTGTCGCAGTCCCAGGGCCACGGCCAGCGCCAGCACGCCCGCCACGCCGGCGATGCCCGCCGCGGCGGGCCAGCCGTATGACTGGATCAGGCCGCCGACCGCGGCCGGACCCACGACCTGGCCCAGGTTGTTGCCTTGCATCATCAGCCCGACCACCAGCGGCACCCGGGCCGGACTGGGCGCCGCGCGCGGAGCCGTCGCCAGCAGCGTGGCGGGGATCAGTCCGCCGGCGGCCGAGAAAAGCATGCACAGCGCGAAGCTGCCGGCGTCGGGCAGCACGGACAGGAAGACCCCGCTTCCCGCCAGGCCCATGACGACGCTGCCGCAGGCCACCAGCGCCCATCTGGCCACCCCGCGCTCCATCAGGATGCCGGCGCAGAGATTGCCGGCGATGTTGGCCGCCGTGGCCGCGGCGGCCAGGAGCCCGGCGGTCTGTAGCGGCATCCTCATCCGTTCGGTCAGCAGGATGGGCAGGAAATTGAACAGCGCGAAGAACTGCAGGCTGTACAGTCCGAATCCCGCGGCCAGCAGCAAGGGGTCCCGGCCACGCAGCGTCGCCAGCGCGTCGCGGCCCGTGTCGCGCCATCCCCGCCAAGCGCCGCGCGCCGAAGGAGGAAGCAGCAGGACGGAGGCCGCAGCGGCCAACGATAGCGCCGCGCTGCTCCACCACAAGATCCGCCAGGACGAGAACAGGGGACCGAGCAACATCGCCAGCGCGATGCCGGTGGGCATGAAGCAGCTCCACAGCGCGAAGGCCAGATCGCGCTGTGCGGCGGCGACCACGCGTTGCAGCAGCGCCGGCCCGGCGACGACCACCAGCAGGAACCCCAGGCCTTCGAGCAGACGGGAAGCCAGCAGCCAGGCATAGCCGGGCGCGCCCGCGCCCAGTGCCGCGCCCAGCGCGCTGGTGCCCAGGCCGGCAAGAAAGACGTGGCGGTCGCCACGGGCCGCCACCAGCGATCCGGCGGGCATGCCGCCCAGCATGCCGAGCACGGCGATGACGGCCGTGAGCCAGCCGATGGCGGCCAGGTCCAGTCCCATGTCGGCGCGCAGCAGCGGCGCGGCGATCGAGGCCTTGCCGACCTGCAGCGCCAGCACCACGCCGCCGCCGACGATGACCGCGACACTCGCCCAGCTGTTCTTTTCCCGTACCGCGATGTCTTGATGGCTTGCCCGCATCGTGCATTCCTGTTCGTCAGGCTGCCAGCATAGGGTTGGCCGTCGATCGACAAAAGTGACATTATTTAGATGTTTTCTATCCAAATAATTGATCATGATCGACGCCCTGACCCTGGACCAGATGCGTGTGTTCGCCGCCGTGGCGGAAACGGGAAGCTTCCGGGCGGGGGCCGGCCGGCTGCGGCGCGCGCAGTCGGCCGTCAGCCATGCCATCGCCAGGATGGAAGGAGAACTGGGCGTCGCGCTGTTCGATCGCGGCGGACATCGCCCTGTCCTGACTCACGAGGGGCAGGCCCTATTGTCCAACGTACGGGATATTCTGCTGCGCGTGGACGCCATGCGTGCGCGGGCCCGAGGCATGGGCGAAGGTGTCGAACTCGAGCTTGCGCTGGTGGTCGATACGCTGTTCCCCATCGCCTGGGTCGCGCAGGCCCTGAACGTCATGCGGTCCCGCTACCCGGCCGTGGCGGTGCGGCTGGCGGTCGAGCCGCTGGGCGGGCCGCTGTCGGGCCTGCTCGATCGGCGCTATGGCGTGGGCATCACGGTGGGCGAGCACTTTCGCAGTCCGAAGATCGCCATGCAAGCCCTGGCGGCGGTCGAGGTGGTGGCGGTGGCCGGCGCATCCCACCCGCTGGCGGCAATGGCCCTGCCCTTGCAGATGGCGGACCTGGCCGGCCATCTGCAGATCGTGCTGGCCGATCCTTCCTCGTTGACGCCGGGACAGGACTTCGGCGTGCTTTCGCCGCAGACCTGCCGCGTCAACACGCAGGACACCAAGCACCAGCTCATCCTTGCGGGCGTGGGCTGGGGGCGCCTGCCGGCATGGCAGGTGGAGCGGGACCTGGCCGAGGGCCGGCTGGTGCGGTTGGCCGTGTCGGCGCTGGGCCGCGACAGCTCGCTGGCGTCGGAGGCCTATCTGGCGCATCGGGTGGACGCGCCGCCGGGGCCCGCGGCGCGGGCCTTCTGCCAGGCGCTGGCCGCGGCCGCCAAGCGCTAGGCCGGCGGAAACATCGCCTCTTTCAACTGCTGCAACGCGCCGGCGTCCTCGATGGTGGTGAGGTCGCCGGGGTCGCGCCCTTCGGCAATGGCCTGGATGGCCCGCCGCAGCAGCTTGCCCGAGCGTGTCTTGGGCAGCGCGTTCACGAAGAACACCCGCGCCGGGCGGGCCACCGCGCCCAGCCGGCGCTCGACCGTCTGCATGACCTCGCCTTCCAGCCGCATGCGACCTTCGGGTGTCGCGGCACGCTCGACGCTGCGCGCGATGGCGAAGGCCATCGCCACCTGGCCCTTCAGCGCGTCCTGCACGCCCACCACGGCGACCTCGGCGATGTCCGGATGGCTGGAGACGCTTTCCTCGATTTCGCGCGTGCCCAGCCGATGTCCCGCGACGTTGATGACGTCGTCGGTGCGGCCCAGGATGGTGACGTAGCCGTCCTCGTCCTGGATGCCCCAGTCGAAGCTGGAATACAGCAGCTTGCCGGGAAAGCCCGACCAGTAGGTGGAGACGTAGCGTTCGTCATCGCCCCAGACCGTGGTCATGCAGCCCGGCGGCAGCGGCGCCTCCAGCGCCACCACGCCCTTGCGCCCGGGCGGGCACGGCTCGCCCGTCTGTTCGTCCACGATCTTCAGCCGATAGCCGTACACCGGCAGGCCGGGCGAGCCGAACTTGGTGGGCAGATCCTCCACTCCGCGCGGCAGCGCCAGCATGGGCCAGCCGGTCTCGGTCTGCCAGTAGTTGTCGACCACCGGCTTGCCGATGGCCTCGTGTATCCAGCGCGCGGTGGGCTCGTCCAGCGGCTCGCCGGCCAGGAACAAGGTGCGCAGCGTGGAAAGATCATGGCGGCGCAGGGTTTCCGGATCCTGCTTCTTCAGCACCCGTATCGCGGTGGGCGCGCTGAACATGTGGGTGACGCGGTACTGCTCCACCAGCTTCCACCAGATCGCGCCATCGGGGCGCACCGGCGTGCCTTCGTACATCAGCGTCGTCATGCCTGCGATCAGCGGCCCGTAGACGATGTAGCTGTGGCCCACCACCCAGCCGACGTCGGAGGTGGTGAACATCACGTCGCCCGCTTGCGCGCAGAAGATGTGGCGCATCGACGCGGCCAGCGCCACGGCGTAGCCGCCGGTGTCGCGCTGTACGCCCTTGGGCTTGCCCGTGGTGCCGGAGGTGTAGAGGATGTAGGAGGGCTCGTTCGACTCCAGCCAGACGCAGGGAATGCGGGCATGCGCATGCCGCTCGCGCAGCGCCGTGTAGTCGTGGTCCCGCCCTTCCTGCAAGGACATGGGCGCCAGGCCCCGGTCCACCAGCAGCACGCTGGCCGGCGCATGCGAGGCCAGGCGCAGCGCCTCGTCCAGCAGGGGCTTGTAGGGGATCACCTTGCCCGCGCGCGATCCGGCATCGGCCGACACCACCAGCGTCGGCCGGGCATCGTCGATGCGCGTGGCCAGGCTGGCCGAGGCGAAGCCGCCGAACACCACCGAGTGGATGGCGCCGATCCGCACGCAGGCCAGCATCGCGAACGCGGCCTCGGGGATCATGGGCATGTAGATCAGCACCCGGTCGCCGCGCCGCACGCCCAGGGCCTGCATCGCCGCGGCCATCCGGTTCACTTCGTCGTGCAACTGCGCGTAGGAGTAGGCGGACTCGGTGCCGGTTTCGGTCGAGACGTGGATCAGCGCGGGCTGGCCGCCGCGTTCGGCCAGGTGCCGGTCGACCGCGTTATGGCAGAGATTGGTCAGTCCGCCGACGAACCAGCGCGAGAAGGGAGGATGCGACAGGTCCAGGGGCTGGGCGGCCGGCGCGTGCCAGTCGACGAGCCGGGCCTGCTCGCTCCAGAATGGCCCGGGTTGGTCCACCGAGCGGGCATGGAAGGCCTGGTAGCTTGCCACGGCAGTCTCCTTCTGGTTATCGGATGATGGTGAACCGGCGTTGGGCAGGGGGGTATCCCGGGTTTACCCCGGACTTAGATAGAGCGTGATTCCTTGATATGATCAAGTAAGGAAGTAAGAATTATTGGTTTGTGGAGTTTCCTATGCTTGCCAAGTTGACATCGAAAAACCAGATCACCTTGCCCAAGGCCGCGGTCTCCAGCGTGGACGAGACGGACTATTTCGACGTAACGGTCGAGAACGGACGCATCGTATTGACCCCGGTCAGGGTCCATCAGGCTCAAGCCGTCCGTGACAAGCTGGAGCAACTGGGCATCACCGAGCAGGATATCGAAGAGGCCCTTGCTTGGGCACGGCGATGACGCGTCGCGTCGTGCTCGACACCAACATCGTGCTGTCGGCGCTGATGTTCACCTCAGGCCGGCTGGCTTGGATGCGTCGGGCCTGGCAGGATGGCAGGCTTGCGCCTCTGGTCTGCCGGGCTACCGCCAATGAATTGCTGCGTGTCCTGGCTTATCCCAAGTTCCGGTTGTCAGCGAGTGACCAGAACGACCTGCTCGCGGATTTTCTTCCGTATGCCGAGGTTGTCACGTTGCCCGCCGTCTGGCCGATCCTGCCCGAATGCCGTGATAAGAAGGACCAGGTCTTCGTCGTGCTCGCCCATGTCGCCGGGGCCGAGGCCCTGGTGACTGGCGCTGCGGACCTGCTGGCCTTGCGGGCGCAGGCTCCGTTCCCCATATGGACGGCCGACCATCTCGCCGACATCGCCGGTGCCTGATGGCGTCGTAGTTTTTGCCCAGGCGGCTTGCCAGCAATCCGAATTTGTGGTTGACTATCACATCTATCCGCATTTTTCCCCAAGCACGATCGCAACCATGGCCACATCCGCCATCCGCTCCGCCGCCTCCCTGCGCCAAGCCGCGCCGGGTGCCGACGTGCGCGCGATCGTCGCCCTCATCGCCTCCTCGCTACTACTACCGATCGGTTGCCGGGCCTAGCGTCCCCGTGGCAGTTCGGCAGCCCCCTCTCGGCCACTCACACGGTCCATCCGTCCATTCCGAGTCCGCAGTAGCAGGAGCAGTCCATCATGTTGAAGAATCCCGAGGCGAAATACCGCCCCTTTCCCGCCTACGACTTTTCCGAGCGTAGCTGGCCCAACCGCCGCATGACCAAGGCGCCGATCTGGATGAGCACCGATCTGCGCGACGGCAACCAGGCCCTGATCGAGCCCATGAACGGCGAGCGCAAGACGCGCATGTTCGAGAAGCTGGTCGAGATCGGTTTCAAGGAAATCGAGGTCGGCTTTCCCTCGGCCTCGCAGACGGATTTCGACTTCATCCGCGGCCTGATCGACCAGAACCGGGTGCCCGAGGACGTCACCATCGAGGTGCTGACGCAATCGCGCGAAGAACTGATCCGCCGCACCATCGAGTCGGTCGAGGGCGGCCGCCGGGTGATCGTGCACATGTACAACGCCATTGCGCCGGCCTTCCGCCGCATCGTGTTCGGCATGTCGCGCGAAGAAGTCAAGCAGATCGCGCTGGAAGGCACCCGTCTCATCAAGGAGTTGACCGACGCGCGTCCTGACACCGAATGGGTCTACCAGTATTCGCCCGAGGTGTTCAGTTCGTCCGAGCTCGATTTCGCCAAGGAAGTGTGCGATGCGGTGGTCGAGGCCTGGGGCGCGACGCCCAACCGCAAGATCATCCTGAACCTGCCCGCCACGGTCGAGTGCGCGATGCCCAACATCTACGCCGACCAGATCGAGTGGATGCACCGCAACCTGGCCAATCGCGACAGCATCATCCTCAGCGTCCACCCGCACAACGACCGCGGCACCGCGGTCGCGGCGGCCGAGATGGCCGTGCTGGCCGGCGCCGAGCGCATCGAGGGCTGCCTGTTCGGCCACGGCGAACGCACCGGCAACGTCGACCTGGTCACCCTGGCCTTGAACTGCTACAGCCAGGGCATCTCGCCCGGGCTCGACTTCTCCGACATCGACGACGTGCGCCGCTGCGTCGAATACTGCACCCAGTTGCCGGTGCACCCGCGCCATCCCTACGTGGGCGACCTCGTCTTCACCGCGTTCTCGGGTTCGCACCAGGATGCGATCAAGAAGGGGTTCGCGCAGCGCCAGCCGGATGCCGTCTGGGACGTTCCCTACCTGCCCATCGACCCGGCCGACCTGGGCCGCAGCTATGACGCGGTCATTCGCGTGAACAGCCAGTCCGGCAAGGGCGGGGTGTCCTACCTGTTGCAGCAGGAATATGGTTTCGACTTGCCGCGCCGCCTGCAGATCGAGTTCAGCCGCGCCATCCAGCGCGTGACCGACGAAACCGGCAAGGAGGTCGTCGCCGCCGATGTCTACTCCATCTTCAGCAGTGAATACCTGGAGCAGCACGAGCCTTATCGCTTCGTCCGCCATCGCATGGCCAGCATCGACGGCGGCGTGCGGGTCGAGGTGGACGTGCAGGTCGCCGGCGAGGCGCGCACCCTGGTGGGCACCGGCAACGGCCCGATCGACGCCTTCGTGCAGGCGCTGGACATGCCGATGCGGATGATGGACTACCACGAGCACTCGATAGGCGTGGGCGCCGACGCGACCGCCGCCTGCTATGTGGAAGTGCGGGTGGGCGATGCCCCGACCGGCTTCGGCGTGGGCGTGGACAGTGACATCGTCACCGCTTCGTTCAAGGCCGTGCTGAGCGCGGTCAACCGGCATGTGCGCGACAGCGGGCAGCCGGCGGCCACCGCGGGCACCAGGCTCGCCGAAGTGAGCGTGTGATCGCTCCCGCCCGGTGACGGGCGCCGCACGGGGCGATGCGGGTGGACCGGCAAAACCGGATCCACCCGCCTGGGGTTCAGAACCCTGATCCCGGCTGTTTCAGGAACTCCAGTTCCTGCCCCGTGCTGGCCCGCCCCAGGATGGCGTTGCGGTGGGGAAAGCGGCCGAAGCGCTCCACGATGTCGCGGTGGCGGATGGCGAAGTCCAGCGAGTTCTGGGAGGCGGGATGTTCCTGTGCCAGCGTCGTGTACAGGGCCACGCATCGTTCCTGGATGCCGGGGTTCTCGCTGTGCATCAGCGGCAGGTAGACGAATTCCCGTTGCACCGGCGGCAGTTGCAGGTAGCGGCCCGAGTCGATCAGTTCCAGCGCGTCGGCCAGCGCCTGCGGGTCGCCGGCGAAGGCGCGCGGCGTGCCGCGCCAGACGTTGCGGGGAAACTGGTCCAGCAGCACGATGCGCGCGAGCGCCCCGCCCAGTTCGCGCTTCCACTCGCGCAAACCTCCGGCCACCGCCTGCTCGATCCGCGGCAGGAAGCGCCGTTCGATCTCGGCATCGAAGTCGGGGTTTTTCTGGAACCAGACGTGGCGGGGCTTCAGGTAGCCGGGATCGTCGGGAGGCAGGAACCAGAAGTCCAGGACGTCCTGCCAGGGTGGTCGGGTCATGCGGCGGCTCCTCAGCTTTCCCAGGTCACGTTGACGTCCTGCGCCTGCGCCTTGCGCAGCATGTCCAGCAGCGGGAAGGCGCGCTGTCTCAGGCCGACGTGGCTGGCGGCCTTTTCTTTTTCCTCGGGGTTGTCCTCGTCGTAGCGAGGCTCCTTCTCGACGCCTATCGCGGCCTCGATGCGGCGGATGGCCTCGGGCAATTGTTCGGGCGTGAAGACGCCGCGCGTGCCCGCGGCGATCTCGGGCATCTTGCCGGCCAGTTCCAGCAGCGGTCTGGCGTGCTCGCCCAGCATGATGACTTCGCCGGCGGCCTTGGATCTGAAGGTGACGATCATGGCGTTGCTTTTCCCGTGTCGTTGACCGGTATCCATTATGGCGGAAGTCCGCGCGGGCAACCCGATGGCCGCCACCTCTCTCCATCCGACCGGAGCCATTCGGTATCCATAAGCATCATATGTCACCTCCGATGACAGAGCGGCATCAGTAGAGAACGCCGGGGTCCGTGGCTTTTCCCCTCTCCGGCCCGCGGCTGTTAACATTCCGCTCTTGGTTTTTCATTCAGCGCGATCATTCCAGCCATGCTCCCCGAGCAACAGGAACAACTTCTGGGCCTCCTGGGCGCCGCCGTCAAGGCCGTCGCCCCCGAAGCCACGCCCACCTTGCTGCTCGAGCGGCCCAAGGTGGCCTCTCACGGCGACGCCGCCACCAACGTGGCGATGCAGATCGCCAAGCCCCTCAAGCGCAATCCCCGCGAGCTGGCGCAGGCCATCGTCGATGCGCTGCTGGCGCTGCCGGGCGCGGACGCGCTCGTCCAGAGTGCCGAGATCGCCGGCCCCGGTTTCATCAACCTGCGCATCGCGCCCGCCGCCAAGCAGGCGGTGATCGACGCCATCCGCGTGCGTGGCGCCGAGTTCGGCCGCGCGCCGGCCAACGGCCGCAAGGTGATGGTCGAATTCGTGTCGGCCAACCCCACCGGGCCGCTGCACGTCGGCCATGCCCGCCAGGCCGCGCTGGGCGATGCTATTTGCCGGCTGTTCGACGCCAGCGGCTGGAACGTCACGCGCGAGTTCTATTACAACGACGCCGGCAACCAGATCCAGAACCTGGCCATCAGCGTCCAGGCGCGCGCGCGCGGCTTCGGCCCCGAGCATCCGGATTTCCCGGCCGACGGCTATCGCGGTGAATACATCTCGGAAATCGCGACGGACTTCCTGGCTCGCAAGACGGTGCAGGCGGCCGATGCCGAGCCGGTCACCGCCTCGGGCGATCCCGAGAACCTCGACGATATCCGCAAGTTCGCCGTGGCCTACCTGCGCCGCGAGCAGGACCTGGACCTGCAGGCCTTCGACCTGAAGTTCGACAACTATTACCTGGAAAGCTCCCTGTACACGTCGGGCCGGGTCGAGCAGACCGTGCAGCGCCTGATCGCCAGCGGCCATACCTACGAGCAGGACGGCGCGCTGTGGCTGCGCACGACCGAACTGGGCGAAGGCGACGACAAGGACCGCGTCATGCGCAAGTCCGAGGGCGGCTATACGTACTTCGTGCCGGACGTGGCCTATCACGTCACCAAGTGGGAGCGCGGCTACACCAAGGCCATCAACATCCAGGGCTCGGACCATCACGGCACCGTGGCGCGCGTGCGCTCGGGCCTGCAGGCGCTGGACGTCGGTATCCCCAAGGGCTATCCCGACTACGTGCTGCACAAGATGGTCAAGGTCATGCGCGGCGGCGAAGAGGTCAAGATCTCCAAGCGCGCCGGCAGCTACGTGACCATGCGCGACCTGATCGACTGGGTGGGCCGCGATGCGGTGCGGTATTTCCTGATCCAGCGCCGCGCCGATACCGAGTTCGTGTTCGACGTCGATCTCGCCCTCAAGCAGACCGACGAGAATCCCGTCTACTACATCCAGTACGCCCACGCGCGCATCTGTTCCGTGCTGGCGCAATGGGGTGGCGACGAGGCCGATCTGGCGCGCGCCGACACGTCGTTGCTGACGGCTGAACGGGAGTTCCTGCTGCTGCAGCGGCTGGCCGAGTTTCCGTCCATGGTGGGGCTCGCGGCCAACGATCTGTCGCCGCATCATGTCGCTTTCTGGCTCAAGGACTGCGCCGCCGATTTCCACGCCTACTACAATGCCGAGCGCGTGCTGGTGGACGACGAGGCGCTGAAGGTGGCGCGCCTGGCGCTGCTGGCGGCGACCCGGCAGGTGCTGGCCAACGGACTGGCGTTGCTGGGCGTTTCCGCTCCGCAACGGATGTAACGATTCATGGCCTCCACAGCGAAGACGAAGTCCGCCCGCGGCGGCAAACCGGCCGGCACGGCCCAGCGCCAGGCCGCGCCCAAGCGCGCGGTGGGCGGCACCATGTTCGGCCTGATGGCCGGATTGCTGGTCGGCCTGCTGGTGGCCGTGCTGGTGGCGTTCTACATCACCAAGGCGCCGGTGCCCTTCGTCAGCAAGGGAACCCGGCCGCCGGCCTCGCCCGCGCAGCCGCCCGATCCGGCCAACGCTCCCGATCCGAACCGCAGCCTTTACGGCAAGGATGGTCCCGCCGGCGCGCCGTCGGCCTCGGGCCCCTCGGCCACGCAGCCGGCGCCCGCGCCGGTGCCGCAGGCCACCCGCGATCCGCTGGGCGATTTCCTGGCCAGCCAGAACGTCGACAAGAGCAAGAAGGGCGCGCAACCTTCCGCGCCGCAGGCGGCCGCGCCTTCCCAGCCACCCGCCCCGGCGGCGGGGGCGTCGGGCACCTATTTCCTCCAGGTCGGTGCCTATCGCGTGATCGAGGACGCCGAGGCGCTCAAGGCCAAGCTGGCTTTCATGGGGTTCGAGGCGCGCCTGGAGACGGCCGACGTGGCCGCCGGCACGGTGCACCGCGTACGCGTGGGGCCGTTCACCCGGCTCGACGACATGAACCGCACGCGCGCGCGCCTGGCCGAGAACGGCATCGAGGCCGCCGTCGTGAAGAAATGACCCCGGTGGAACTTCGCGCGGCCTGCCGCGGTCCGAGTTTCCACCGCGTCCGGCCGGCCTGCCGCCCGGGCCACGTTACCAAAGGAATTCTATGATCGGTCGCTACGCTTTCCGCCACATGTTCGCCGGCCTGGCCCTGGCCGCCGGTTTCGTCGCCGCCCTGCCGGGCACCGCCCAGGCGCAGCAGCCTCGCGAAGGCACGGAATACATCCGCCTGCAGCAGCCCCAGGCCACCGATTCGCCGGGCAAGGTCGAGGTCACCGAGTTCTTCTGGTATAGCTGCCCGCACTGCAACGCGCTGGAGCCCAGCCTGGAAGCCTGGATCAAGAAGCTGCCGCCCGAGGTCGTGGTACGCCGCGTGCCGGTGCGCTTCAATGCCGGCATGGAGCCGCAGCAGCGCCTGTACTACACCCTGGAAGCCCTGGGCAAGGTCGACCAGCTGCATCGCATGGTCTTCACCGCCATCCATGAACAGCGCCAGCCGCTGAACACGGCCAACCGCATCTTCGACTGGGCCGAGAAGCAGGGCCTGGACCGTGCCCAGTTCACGGCCGCCTACAACTCCTTCGGCGTCCAGAGCAAGGTGCAGCGCGCCACCAAGCTGGCCGAGGCCTACAAGATCGACGGCGTGCCCACCCTGGCCATCAACGGCCGCTACCTGACCTCGCCGTCGCTGACCGGCAGCAATCTCGGCGCGCTCCAGGTCGCGGACTTCCTGATCGGGAAGGAAAGGAAGTAGGTCCCCCCCTACGCGCTTACGCGCGCCCCCCAGGGGGTGATGCGGGTGGACCGGCAAAGCCGGATCCACCGCATCCTGGGGTAACACCAGGCTGGTGAGGAACGGCGTTTTGCCTTGCACACCAGAAACAAAACGGCCTTGCATCGTGAATGCAAGGCCGTTTTTGCTTGCTGGAGAAAGTCAGGGTTTGGGAGATGGGCCGAAATGGACTTGGCCCAGCGCATGCCGGGGGTCGATCGCATGCTGGATCTTGCCCGACAGCGCCTGCGCCTCGGGCGAGGCATAGCGGTGGTAGAAGCGTTCGTTGTAGGGGCCGACGCCGTGTTCGGCGCTGAAGCTGCCGCCGAACTGGCGGACGACCAGGTCGTAGATCGCCAGCCGGAGTTTTTCGACGGTGTCCGTGTCGTAGGCGGGCGTGGCGTCATGGGGCCAGACGATGTTGAAGTGGGTGCCGCCGTCGGCCCAGTGGCCGAAGTCGAACAGGCGCAGCCAGGGGAAGTCGGCTTCCAGCATCCGCCGCGCGGTGGTCTGGAAGTCGACCATGGAGGAACGCGGCACGGCGATGTCGAAGGCGATCAGCTTGCCCTGGTGACGGATGGATTCGCTGATGGAGTGGCGGATCTTCCAGAGGTCGGGGCCGCCATCCAGCACGGCGTTGGCCACGAGTACGTCGAATTGCCGTTCCAGGAAGTCGTTCAGCGCCGATTGCAGGTCCACGCCCAGCACTTCGCGCGACGAGGTGGCGGCCAGTTCCACCAGCAGGCAGTAGTCCGGGATGGGTTCGGGCGCGAAGGGGTTGGCGACGCCGGGCACGTGGTCGATGACCGACTGCACGGTGGAGCTGGACATGCCTTCGTAGGCGGTCAGGAAATCGCCGAACTCGCTTTCCAGCGCGATCAGCAGTTCCAGCACGGCTTCCTGGCTGGTGGGCACGATCAGCGCGGTGGCGGTCTGGCGCGGCAGGGGATGGACCTGCACGACGGCGCGGGTGATGATGCCGCCCGCGCCGCTCACGCCGACGAAGAGCTGCTTGAGGTCGTAGCCGGTATTGTTCTTGCGCAGTCCGCTCATCAGGTCGAGCACCTGCCCGGGCGGATCGGCCAGCACCACTTCGATGCCCAGCAGGTTGTGGCGCACGTCGCCGTAGCGGATCAGCCGCGAGCCGCCGGTGTTGGTGGCGATCATGCCGCCCAGCGAGGGGTTGGCGCCCAGGTCGATGGGAAAGCACAGGCCATGTTCGGCCAGCTTGTCGTTCAGTTCCTGCAGCGTGACGCCGGCGCCCACGGTGGCGGTGCGGTTGGCGCGGTCGATCACGATCTCGCCGCGCAGCCGCTCCAGGCTCAGCACGACCTGGGTGCCGCTGGCGTCAGGCGTGCTGGCGGCCACCAGGCCGGTGTTGGCGCCCTGCGCGATCAGCGGCGTGCCGGTGTCCACGCAGTAGCGCACCACCGCGGCCACCTCGGTGGCCAAACCCGGCCGCACCACCAGGGCGGCCTTGCCGTCGCCGTAGCGGGCGCCGGTTTCGTAGCGGGCCTTGTCCGCGGGGTCGGCATAGACATTCGCCTGGCCGACCAGTCCGGCCAGCGCGGCTTGCACATCGGAAACGGGAAGTGACGTCATCTTGCTCTCTGTTGCCGCGGACGCGGTTCTTTTCGCAGTATCGCAGATTCGTCCACGGCTGGCCGGAGCTGTCCCGCCGCGACAATGGAGCGGCGCGATGACGGTTTCTTAATGATTTTTGGTAAGAACTACATGATTAAAGGAGATAATGATGACGTTACGAGAGGGGAGCATGAACGTCTTCATCACCGGCGCGAGCAGCGGCATCGGGCAGGCGCTGGCACGCCGCTATGCGGCCCTGGGCGCCACGCTGGGCCTGGTGGGCCGGCGGCAGGAGGCCTTGCAGGCGCTGGCCGCGTCGCTGCCGGGCAAGCACCGCTGCTATGCGCTGGACGTGCGTGACCGCGATGCCCTGCATGCGGCGGCCCGGGATTTTCAGGCCTTGGGCGATACCGGCCTGGTGATCGCCAATGCCGGTATCAGCACCGGCACGTTGACCGAGGAAATGGGGGATTTCGACGCTTTCCGCGCCGTGATCGACACCAACCTGATCGCCATGGTGGCGACGTTCGAGCCCTTCATTCCCGCCATGAAGCAGGCCGGCCGGGGCCACCTGGCGGGCATCGCCAGCGTGGCCGGCATACGCGGGCTGCCCGGCGCGGGAGCGTACAGCGCTTCTAAGGCGGCGGTCATCGCCTACTGCGAAAGCCTGCGCAACGAATTGTCGCCGCAGGGCATACGGGTCACGACCATCGCGCCGGGCTACATCCGCACGCCCATGACCGCGCGCAACCCCTATTCGATGCCGTTCCTGATGGATGCCGACGTGTTCGCCGCGAAAGCCTCCCGTGCCCTGGACCGCGGCGTCCGCTACACCGTCATTCCCTGGCAGATGGGCATCGTCGCCAAGCTGATGCGCCTCCTGCCCGATGCCGTCTACGACCATTTCGCCGTGCGCGCGCCGCGCAAGCCGCGCCACCTCTGACCCGCCGATCCCGATCCGGCGCATTTCCATGTCCGCTCTGCTCGCCCGCTATCTTCCCTTCCTGAACTGGCCTCGGCCCAACGCCGCCGACCTGGCCGCCGATGCTCGGGCCGGTTTCACGCTCGGCCTGATCCTGGTGCCGCAGGCCGTGGCCTACGCCATGCTGGCCGGCATGCCGCCCATCACCGGCCTGTACGCGGCGCTGATCCCGCCGGTGATCAGCGTACTGTGGGGATCGTGCCAATTGCTGGGCGCGGGACCCGTCGCGCTGACCAGCATGCTGGTGGCGGGATCGCTGTCGGGCATGGCCGCGGCCGAGTCGGCGCGCTGGGTCGAGCTGGCCATCTGGCTGGCGCTGATGGCCGGCGCGATACAGATGCTGATCGGCGCGACCCGGCTGGGCATGGTGGTGAATTTCCTGCCGGGGTCCGTCGTGGGCGCGTTCACCCAGGCCGCCGCGCTGCTGATCATGCTGTCGCAACTGCCCGCCATGCTGGGGCTGGACTGGAGCCAGGCGCGGGGCGCGCTGGCCGCGGCCGATCCGCGCGGCCTGCTGGGCAGCGTGGACTGGACCGCGTTCGCCTTTGGCGTGGGTACGCTGGTCTTCCTGTCCGCGCTGAAGAAGCACAGCAAGCGCCTGCCCATCGTGCTGGCTGCCGCGCTGGTGACGGGCCTGGCCAGTTGGGCCATCGGCTACGGCGCGCGGGGCGGCGCCGTGGTCGGGACGCTGCCGGCGGGCCTGCCGCAGTTCACCGTGCCCAAGCTGCTGGACTGGGAGGACTACCGCAGCCTGCTGCCTGCGGCGGCGGTGATCGCGCTGGTCAGCTTCGTCGAAGCGCTCTCCAGTGCCAAGACCATCTCGCGCAGCACGCGCCGGCGCTGGGACGAGGACCAGGAGTTCATCGGCCAGGGGCTGGCCAAGATCGCCAGCGGCCTGAGCGGCGCCTTTCCGGTCAGCGCCTCGTTCTCGCGCTCGGCGCTGAACCTGTTCGTGGGCGCGCGCTCGGGCTGGTCCGCGCTGTTCGCCTTCGTCTGCGTGCTGGCGAGCCTGCTGTTCCTGACCCCGGCCATCGCCCACCTGCCGCGGGCCTTCCTGGCGGCCGTCATCATCGTGCCGGTCTCCAACCTGATCACCCCGCGCTTCTTTGTCCGGCTATGGGCCACGTCGCGCGCCGAGGCCGTCATCGCCGCGTCCACGGCCGTGGCCACCCTGATCGCCGCGCCGCAGTTGCAATGGGGCATCCTGGCGGGCTTCATCCTGTCCCTGGGCTACTTCCTGTACCAGCGCTCGCACCCCCGCATCGTCGAGGTCGCGGTCCATGCCGACGGTACCCTGCGGGACCGCCAGCGCTTCGGCCTGCCGCCGCTGGCGCCGGACCTGCTGGCGGTGCGCATGGACGCGGGGCTGAGCTTCGTCACGGCCAACCCGCTGGAGCATTTCGTGATCGAGCGCTGCCGGGCCGATCCCGGCATCAAACGGGTGCTGATCTACGCGGGGCCGATCAACAGCATCGACGTGACCGGGGTCGACACGCTCATCTACCTGATCGGTACGCTGCGCGACCAGGGCGTGGACCTGTACCTGGCGGGCGTGAAGAAGCAGGTGGAAGACGTGTTCGACACCTCCGGCGTCACGGCCATGCTGCCGCCCCATCACGTGTTCCGCACCGAGCGCGAGGCCATCGCCGAATTGACCGCGCATCCGGTCAGGCCTTGAGCAGTTCCTCCAGCATCCAGGCACCGACGGGGCCCAGCGGCCGCTGGTTGGACCAGACCACGTCCACGGGCAGCAGGCGTTCCTGGCCGGGCACCTGCAATTCCACCAGCCTGCCGGCGGCGAAATGGGTCACCAGCCAGCGCGGCATCCTGGCCCAGCCGAAGTTCATCACCGCCATCTCCAGCAGCATCAGGTAATAGGGGGCCGACCAGGTGCGGCCTCGCGCGATGCGGCGGCCGTCGTCCTCGTAGGGCGCGATGCGCAGCTCCCGAGCCGCGCGCAGGTCGGCCTCGGTGACCGCGCCCAGCCTGGCCAGCGGATGGTCCTTGCCGGTGACCACCACCATCTCCGACAGGTCGGGTAGCGTGCGGTGCTCCACGTCGGGCGGATATTGCTCCTGCGCGCGCACCAGCCCCAGGTTGGCGCGGCCGCGCTGCACGGTGGCCACCGTGTCCCAGTCCTCGGACATCATGCATTCGAACTCGATGTCGGGATACGTGCGATCGAGCGCGGCCAAGATGGCTTCGAAGCGCTCGGACTGGTAGGTATCGGACAGCGCCAGGGTCAGCCGCGACTCGTGCCCCTGGGCATAACGGCCGGCGGCGCGGCCCAGTTGCTCGGCGCTGGCCAGGACCTGGGCCGCCTCCACCAGCAGCGCCCGGCCCGCCGGTGTCAGCGTGGGCTGGCGGGTGGAGCGGTCGAACAACTGCACGCCCAGGTCGATTTCCAGGTTGGCGATGCTTTCGCTGATGCTCGATTGCCGCTTGCCCAGCTTGCGCGCGGCGGCCGAGAACGAACCCAGCGCGGCTGCCTGGGTGAAGGCCGCCAGCGCTTCCAGGGAATAGGCCATGGCTGGCTTCCTATCGGAAAAACCGATGGTAATTACTTTTTATTTAACGGAAGTATGGCAGAAAATGCCGATACGACATCAACGGAACGAGGTTGAAACGTGTTGCAGAACAAGAAATCGCTCCGTGAACGCCTGGCGCACGCCCTGTGCTTCGAGATCATCGCGGTGGCGCTGTGCGCGCCCGCGCTGGCCTGGATCATGGGCAAGCCGCTGCTGCACATGGGCGCGCTGACGGCGGTGATCTCGCTCATCGCCATGCTGTGGAACATGGTCTACAACGCCGGGTTCGAGCGCGTGGAGCGCCGCCTGGGCTGGGTACGCGACACCCGGGTGCGGATGGTCCACGCGGTGGGGTTCGAGTCCGGCCTGATCCTGATCGTGGTCCCGCTGGCGGCGTGGTGGCTGAGCATCTCGCTGTGGGAAGCACTGGTGCTGGATATCGGGTTGCTGCTGTTCTTCCTGCCGTATACCTACGTGTATAACCTGGCGTATGACCGGCTGCGTGTGTATTGGGCAGGGGAAACGTGTCCCGGCGCTTAAGCCAGGATTAAGCCCCGGCTGTCATCCTCCGCAGCAATGCGCCGGCCTTCGGCCGGCATACCGGGAGAACCGCTCATGACTCCGCAAGAACGCGCCCTGCTCGACAATTTCCTGGACCGCCTGGCTGGCGTCCGGGGCATGGACAAGGACCCCGAGGCCGATGCCTTGATCCGGCACCGCGCCGCCGGCCAGCCGGATGCGCTCTACCTGAGCATCCAGCGTGCGCTGTTGCTGGAACATGCGCTGGAGGGCGCGCAGGCGCGCATCGCCGCCCTGGAGCAGCAGGTGGGTGAACTCCAGGCCGCCTCGCGGCAGCAGCAGGAAGCCCGGCCCGCGCGCAGTTTTCTGGGCGGGCTGCTGGGCGGCGATGGATGGGGCAAGGCGCCGGCGCGCCCGGCACCCGCCGGCGGTTCCATGATCGGCAGCGATATCGGCCAGCGCCCCGAATACCGGCCCGCGGCGCCCGCGGCTCCCTATGCCGGCGCACCGGCCGCTGGCGGTGCCATGGGCAGCTTCCTGGGCAATGCCGCGGCCACGGCGGCCGGCGTGGCGGGCGGGATGTTCCTGTTCAATGGCATCGAGCACTTGTTGGGCGGCGGCGCGGGCCAGGCGGCGCATCTGGCCGGCAACGCCCCGGCTTCGGAGACGATCACGCAGAACGTCACCAACAACTACTACGGCAGCGGGAACGACGACCGCCCGGATACGGACGGCGGCGCGCAGGCCTATGACACGTCGGCCGACGATTCCTTCACCGACGATACGTTCTCGGACGATACGTTCTCGGACGACGACTTCGTCTGACGCCGCCCGCCAGGGCGCCTCAGGCCTGGTCCAGCGCGCGCACGTCGGCCCGCCGCCACCACAGCAGGGCCATGCCGGGCAGGGCGATGGCCACGGTGACCAGGAAGAAGGTGGCCCAGCCGTAGTTTTCCACCATGGGCGGGGCCAGCGGCCCGGCCAGGTAGGTGCGCCCCACGGCCGACAGGGCGGACAGCAGCGCGAACTGGGTGGCCGAGAAGCGGTGGTCGCACAGGCCCATGAGCAGGGCCACGAAGGCCGCCGTGCCCATGCCGCCGCACAGGTTTTCGATGCCGACGGCGGCGGCCATCAGCAGGATGCTCTTGGGGCTGACGGCGAGCAGCCAGAATCCCAGGTTGGAGACGGCCTGCAGCAGGCCAAACAGCATCAGCGACCGGAACAATCCCAGCTTCGCCAGCAGCGAACCGCCCGCCAGCGCGCCGATGATGGTGGCGCCCAGGCCGAGCACCTTGTTGATGGTGCCGACCTCGGTGGCGGAGAAGCCCGCGCCGCGGATCAGGAAGGCGGTGGACAGGCTGCCGGCGAAGGCATCGCCCAGCTTGTAGAGCACGATCAGCACCAGCAGCACGATGGCGCCGGGGCGGCGGAAGAATTCGACCAGCGGCCCGGTCACGGCCTCGGCCAGCGTGCGGGGCGCGGCCGCGGGCGTTTCGGGTTCGGGTGCCCACAGCGTGGCCAGGACGGCCAGCCCCATCAAGCCGCCCATCAGCACGTACATGTTGCCCCAGCCCAGCCAGCTGTCGGCGATGACGAGGGCGAGGCCGCCCGACACCAGCATGGCCAGCCGGTAGCCCAGCACCGACACCGCGGCGCCGGCGCCGCGTTCTTCCTTGCGCAGCACGTCGGTCCGGTAGGCGTCGAAGGCGATGTCCTGCGAGGACGAGCAGAAGGCGACGAACACGGCGATCAGCGCCAGCGGCAGCAGGGCTTCGCTGGGCGAGAGCAGGCCCATGGCCATGATGGCGAGCGCCAGCAGCAATTGCGTGACCACCATCCAGCCGCGCCGGCGGCCCAGCAGCGGCGGCGTATAGCGGTCCATCAGCGGCGCCCACAGGAATTTCAGCGTGTAGGCCGAGCCGACCAGGGTCAGGAAGCCGATGGCCTGCAGCGACACGCCATCCACGGTGGCCCAGGCTTGCAGCGTGCCGCTGGTCAGGGCCAGGGGCAGGCCGCTGGCGAACCCCAGGGCCAGCAGCGGCGCGACGCGCCGGTTCGTGTACAGCGACGAGGCGGCCGCGGGCGCCTCCGGGCGGGCGCTCAAAATATCTTTCCGCTGCGGCCGTAGTCCAGAACGATCCAGTTCAGGGCGGCGACGAGATCCTGCGCCGTGCCGGACCTGAACGCTTCGTCGAGCCGGTTCATGTAGGAAAGGAGCTGGGTCTTCGCGGTTTCGGCGAAGGCGGGCGCGATGCCCTGGTCTTCATACAGCAGCACGTAGGAGCGGGCGAAACCGTAGATCAGGAAGTAGGCGGCGGCGTGTTCGGAATCGCTGGAGACCAGCGCCAGCGAACCTTCCTTGACCTTGAGGAAACTGTCGGTACCGGGGGCCTGGGCGGCGAAACGTTGGATCAGATCGGTGAAGTTCATAACACGAGGTTAGCGATAAAAGTCACGGAAGGCGGGAGATGCCGCCGTGGGCCTTGGACCATTCGGAAGTATGGAGCAGGAATCCTTCTACTTTTTCGATGTCGGCGGCGGTCAGGACCGTGCCCGTCCTGGCCTGCGCGATGATGTCCTGCCAGGTGGCCAGCGCATGCATCGTGACACCGATTTCTTCCATGGTACGCCGGCTTTCGACAAACGTATCGTAATAGAAGATGCTCAGGACGTGGGCCAGCTCCAGGCCCGAATCGCGCACCGCCTTGCAGAAGTTGCGCTTGCTCTGGCCGTCGGTGGTCAGGTCATCCACCAGCAGTACCCGCGCGCCGGCCTGCGCCATGCCCTCGATCTGCGCGTTGCGGCCGAAGCCCAGCGGCTTCTTGCGCACGATCAGCAGCGGCAGCGACAGCCGGTCGGCCAGCCATGCGGCATACGGCACGCCGGCCGTTTCGGCGCCGGCGATGGCATCGATGTCCTGCACGCCAATGCGGTGCCGTACCACCGCCTGCGCCGCGTCCACCAGCACCTTGCGTCCGGCCACCGACGAGATCAGCCGCCGCACGTCCACGTACACCGGACTGGCCCAGCCCGAGCGCAGGATGAACGGCTTGCCCGAGCTGACGTGCACCGCCCCCGATTCCAGCAGCAACTGCGCCACCGTCGAGCCGATAGAGGTTTCTTCCATTTCACTGTTCCATTTAGGGGGGAGCAAACGACCCGGCGTCAGACCACCTTCAACATGCTACTGAGAAGTTCCGCCGCCTGTTGCCCTTTGTAGGCCCTCTCCCAGAGGTTTTCCACCATTTTCGTATAAAGCTCGACGGCCTCGGGCGCGGAGGTGACCTGCGCGATGCCGGTCGCGACGTTGGGCAGTTCGCCGAAGCGGAACGGGCTGACCGCCACGAACGAGGCGCTGGGCCTCTCGAACACCTGGAAGGTGGCGTTGGGCATGCTGTCGTCGACGATGCCGATCTGCATGTCCATGGGATGGGCGCGCAGGAGGCCGATGATCCGCTCGACCTCGCGCCGCGCCGCCAGCGAGCGCTCCATGCGCACCGAGGGCGGAAGGTCGATGCGCCCCACCAGCCCGAAGTGGACGAAGCGTTCGATCTCGCGCAGCCCGATCAGGCTGATGATGGGGGGGCGGCGCCGGGCGTAGGCCCGTTTGCGCTCGCCCAGGATCTTCATCAGGGCCTGCATGCGCTCGGATTCGATGCCGGGATGGGCCTCGTGCAGCATCTGTTCCAGGTAGCCGCCGTATTCGTCGGAGGTCAGCAGGAAGGAGATGGGCTCGAAATGGGCCATGATGCGCGTGGCGTCGGTCTCGAGCTGGCGCATGCGTTCGATGTACGCCACCGGGGAGGTGTAGTACTCCGCCCCCACGCCCAGCAGCGACGCCAGCGACGTGTCCAGGATGTGGGCCAGCCGCTCCAGCGTCTCGATCTTGACGATCTCGCCCTTCTCCATGCGGTACACCGCCGCCCGCGACACCCCCAGCTGGGCCGCGATGTCCTCGGCCCGCAGGGAGGCGCCTATCCGGTAGGCGCGCAGCCTTTCCCCGATGGCGTGGAAATCGACGGCGCGCGTTCTGGAAGTAGTGTTCATCGAAGCAAGTCTAAAAAATGAGAATCCTGAATGTCGAACCACGCTTGAGCTCCGCCCCGAAATCGAGCGGTACACCCTCCGATGCCCAGTATCAGTGCGGGTTTGCACTAATATCGTGCGCGCCGGGCAACATCGGGATTTACCTTATCAGCTTAGTGAAATTTCGCTTGAAAGGTAAGAAAAAGTGTCTTAGTCTAAAAAAAAAGACTTTCGGCGTAAATGGTTTTTGCCTGCTCCATGCCACAAGCATGTCCGACACGGGCCGTCTCCTCCAGGGGGCGGCGTCGGCGGGAGGCAGCGTCGCCGCCTGGCAGCACTTTTTGATCGATTGATACCTCTTCCTTTCGGAGATAGGAAATGGCAGACAAATACGCCGCGAGCCCCGGGGATATCCCCGCAGGCAAGGCGAACGAGGGCGAAGACTACGCCCGCAAGGCCGTCATCGCGTCGACGGTGGGCTATGCCCTCGACGGATTCGACCTTCTCATCCTGGGCTTCATCCTGGCGGCGATCTCGTCCGACCTGGGGCTGACCAGCACCCAGGCGGGGTCCCTGGTGACCTGGACGCTGGTGGGTGCCGTGGTCGGCGGCATCGTGTTCGGCTGGCTCAGCGACAAGTACGGCCGCGTGCGCGTGCTGAACTGGACCATCCTGCTGTTCGCGGTCTTCACCGGCCTGTGCGCGCTGGCCCAGGGCTACTGGGACCTGCTGGCGTACCGCACCATCGCCGGCCTGGGCCTGGGCGGTGAATTCGGCATCGGCATGGCGCTGGCCGCCGAGGCCTGCCGTCCCGAGCAGCGCGCCCGCATGAGCTCCTACGTCGGCCTGGGCTGGCAGGCGGGCGTGCTGGCCGCGGCGCTGGTCACGCCCATCCTGCTGCCCCTCGTCGGCTGGCGCGGCATGTTCGCCATCGGCGTGCTGCCGGCGGTCGTGGCCTTCGTCATCCGCCACTTCATCGGCGAACCGAAGATCTTCATCGAGAGCCAGAAATCCACGGCGCCGAAGGAGAACTCGTTCAAGCTGCTCGTGGCGGATGCCAAGACCACGCGGGCCAGCCTGGGCGTGGTCATCCTGACCTCGGTGCAGAACTTCGGGTACTACGGCGTGATGATCTGGATGCCGTCGTACCTCAGCAAGCAGTTCGGCTACTCGCTGACCAAGTCGGCGGGCTGGACGGCCATCACCATCATCGGCATGGCCTTCGGCATCTGGCTGTTCGGCCAGCTTGCCGACCGCATCGGCCGCCGCCCCATCTTCCTGCTCTACCAGGTGGGCGCGGTCTTGTCGGTACTGGCCTATTCGCAGCTCGAGTCGCAGTATGCCCTGCTAATCGGCGGCGCCATCATGGGCATGTTCGTCAATGGCATGCTGGGTGGCTACGGCGCCCTGATCTCGGAGCTGTATCCGACGCAGGCGCGGGCGACGGCACAGAACGTGCTGTTCAACATCGGCCGTGCGGTGGGCGGCTTCGGGCCGCTGGCCGTGGGCGCGGTGGCCGCGAAGTACTCGTTCAGCCATGCGATCGCGCTGTTGGCGTCGATCTATGTGCTGGACATCATCGCCACGCTGTTCCTGATCCCGGAACGCAAGGGCGCTGCACTGGAGTAAAGCCCCCCCCTACGCGCTTACGCGCGCCCCCCAGGGGGCGGCACTGGCGGACCGGCGGAGCCGGATCCGCGGTGCCCAAGGTTGGTAGTTATCGAGCGCTGGGGAGTTTGCAGCGCAGAGGAATCAGAATGGAAGTTTTGTCGTCCGAATCGCATGTCGGGTGTTGCGCCGGACCTGCCGCGCCGGATACGCAGGGCGTGGTGATCAGCAATGCATGGATCAACCGGGACTACAAACACCTGGTGCTGGATGCCGGGTTGCCGGCGGCCGGGGCGAAGGCGGGGCAGTTCTTTCATCTGCTGTGTCCTTCCACCGAGCAGGATTCGCCGTTCTTTCGCCGGCCCATGAGCACCTACCGGGCCGATCCGGCCACGGGGCGGGTGGAGTTCCTGTACAAGGTCACCGGCGCGGGCACGCGCGGGCTGGCCACGCTCGAGGCGGGCGACAAGCTGCCGATGCTGGGGCCGCTGGGCGTGGGGTTCACGCTGCCCGAGGGCGCCCGCAGCATCGTCGTGCTGGGCCGCGGCGTCGGGCTCGCGACACTGGCGCCCCTGGCCGAGCTGGCGGCTGTCGCGGGCGTGGGCGTGACGGCCATCCTCAGTGCGCGCGATGCGGCCAGCCTGATGTCGCAGGACCGCTTCGCGGCCATCGGGGCGACCATCGTCGAAGTCACCGACGAAGCCGGCACCAGCTCGGTCGAGAACGTCGAGCGCCTGCTGCGCGAGCTGCATGCCGCCGGCCGCGCCGATGCGTTCTATACCTGTGGTTCGTCGCGCCTGACCCTGCTGATGCAGCGCCTGGGCGCCGAGTTGTCCGTGCCGGGCGAAGTGGCGATGGAGCAGCAGATGGCCTGCGGCATCGGCATGTGCTATTGCTGCGTGCGCGCCTTCCGCGAAGGCGACAAGCTGGTCAGCAAGCGCGTCTGCTGGGACGGTCCCGTGTTTCCCCTGGCGGAGGTGGCGTGATGATAGACCTGTCCGTGGATGTAGGCGGACTGCGCCTCTCCAATCCCGTGATGCCGGCCTCGGGCACGTTCGCCGATGGCCTGGCCAACACCATCGATTTCAACCGCCTGGGCGCGTTCGTCACCAAGACCATCACGCACGAGAAGCGTACCGGCAATCCGGTCCCGCGCGTGGCGGAGGTGCACAGCGGCATGCTCAATGCCATCGGCATCCCCAGCAAGGGTTCCGACTATTTCATCCGCGAAAGCATCCCGTTCTACCGGAAGTTCTCGCCGCCGCTGGTGGTCAGCATCTCGGCGCCGTCGAACGACGGCTTCGCGCGGCTGGCGGCCGAACTGTCGCAGGTCGAGGGCGTGGCCGCCATCGAGGCCAACATCTCGTGTCCCAACATCGAAGAGGACGGCAAGGCTTTCGCGATGCATGCCCGCTCCACCGCCGCGGTGGTGAAGGCCCTGCGCGCCTCGACCTCGCTGCCGCTGTGGGTCAAGCTCACCCCCAATACCGGCGAGATCGCCAACGTGGCCCGGGCGGCGCAGGAAGAGGGCGCCGACGCCATCGTGGCGGCCAATACCATCCTGGGCATGGCGATCGACATCGACACGCGCCGGCCCAAGCTGGGCAACGTCATGGGCGGCATGTCGGGTCCGGCGATCAAGCCCATCGTCGTCCGCATGGTGTACCAGTGCCACCGCGCGGTCTCGATTCCCATCATCGGCTGCGGCGGCATCTCCACGGCCGAGGACGCGATCGAATACATGCTGGCCGGCGCGAAGGCCGTGCAGGTGGGAACCGCCACCTTCATCCATCCCACGGCCATGATCGACGTGATCGACGGCCTGGTGCAGTACTGCCGGCGCAAGGGCCTGCCCAGCCTGCAAGGACTGGTGGGGGCGGTGGAGGACACCGGCTTCGTGCCTTTCGAGGCGATGGCTTGAGGGCGACATGACAGCAGCAACCACGATGGCCGGTGCCAAGGCCGTTCCCGGGCGGCAGGACGCGATCGATCTGTTCGAGCGGATCCGCCTGCTCAGCTTCGATGGCGTCGGCGTCTCGCGCGAGAGCTACGGCCCCACCGAGACGGCCGCGCTGGACGCGCTGGTCGAGTGGGCGGGCAGGCATGGCATCGCCGCGCGGACCGATCCCGCAGCCAACGTGGTGTTCTCGCTGGCGCAGGCGGGCGACCAGGCGCCCATCGTGTGCGGGTCGCACGTGGATTCGGTGCCCCAGGGCGGCAACTATGACGGCCTGGCCGGCGTCATCGCCGGCCTGCTGTGCCTGAAGCGGCTCAAGGACGAGGGCGTGCGGCTCGCGCATCCCTTGTGGGTCGCCGGCATGCGGGGCGAGGAAAGCGCGTGGTTCGGCAAGGCCTACATGGGGTCCGGCGCCATCCTGGGCAAGCTCAAGGCGGACGACCTGGCGCTGCGCAACAAGCGCAGCGGCCGCACGCTGGCCGAGGCCATGGCCAGCGTTGGCGCCGACGTGGACAGCATCGCCGCCGGCAAGCCGGTGCCCTGGGTGTCGGGCGTGCGCGCCTATCTGGAACTGCACATCGAGCAGGGGCCGCTGATGGTGGCCCGCAAATGGCCCACGGCCATCGTCTCGGGCATACGCGGCAACATCCGCCACAACCTGGTGCGATGCATAGGCGAGCCGGGGCACTCCGGCGCCGTGCCGCGCTGGCTGCGCAACGACGCGGTGTTCGCGGTGTCCGATCTGCTGATGCGGCTGGACGAGCACTGGCGCGTGCTGCTCGAACGCGGCAACGACCTGGTCGTGACCTCGGGCGTGATGGGCACCGACCCCGCCGAGCACGCCGTGTCGCGCATTCCCGGCCGGGTCGACTTCAGCTTCGAGGTGCGCAGCGAAAGCACCGAGACGCTGGAGGAGTTCTACCGCGTGATGCGCGCCGAATGCGACGAGGTAGCGCGCCAGCGCGGCGTGCGCTTCGAGTTCGACCGCCGCATCGAGTCGGCCCCGGCGACCATGGATGCGCAACTGGTGCAGCTGCTGCTGGATACCTCGGCCGAACTGGACTTGCCGGCCGAGAAGATACCCAGCGGCGCGGGACACGACGCGGCCCTGTTCGCCAACGCCGGCATACCCTCGGGCATGATCTTCATCCGCAACGAGAACGGCTCGCACAACCCGGCCGAGGCCATGGAGATCGACGACTTCATGGCGGGCGTGGACGTGCTGTACCGGTCGCTGCCCAAAGTGACCTGAGTCCCCTAGCGCGAACCCAGGGCTTCGATGACGGCCTCCCGCAGGGCCTCCGAGGCCGCCGTCGTCGCCGCCGCGGCGCGCATCATCCAGTGCACCTCCCAGCGCGTGTCGCCATGCTCGATGCCGCGCACGTCGTAGTGCGCCGCGTCCAGGTGACGGGCGGCGAACGCGGGCAGCAGCGTCATGCCCAGGCCGCACCGGACCATTTCCAGCGCCGTCGAATACAGCCTGACTTCCTGCACCCCGTTCAGCGCCACGCCGGCCCGCGACAACTGTAGAAAGACCTCGCGCCATTGGCCGCTGACCCGGTCCGTCAGGATTACCTCGGCGTGCTGCAAGGCCTGCCATTTCATCCTGCGTCCGCCCGCCGGGGCTGGCGGCGCCTTGCCGCGCGCATACACCGCGTGCATGCGGTCGCGCACCAGCGGTTCGGTGCGCAGCACGGTGGCCAGGGCCGGGCTGGCGCCGGGCGAGCCGATGGCGACGTCCACTTCGTCGGCCGCCAGCCGTTGCGAGGCCTGTTCCACCGGCACGTCCAGCACGTCGACCGCCACCAGCGGATGCCGCGCGCGGAACAGTGCCAGCGCGCGCGGGAAGAAAGTGGCCGCGGTCAGCGGCCCCACCGCGACGCGGATGCGGCCACCTTGCAGTTCCCCAACGCTGCGCAGCCCGGCCACCGTGCGATGAATGTCGGCCAGCACGCGGTTGGCGGTTTCGCACAAGGTCTTGCCCGCCGCCGTTAGGCGTACCGTGCGCCCCCGCTCCACCAGCTCCACGCCCACCTGTTGTTCGAGTTCCTTGATCGTCACGCTGACGGCGGACTGCGTCAGCGCCAGCGCATCGGCCGTCGCGGTGAAGCTGCCGGTGTTGGCCAGGGTCGCGAGCGCGTGGAGCTGACGGAGCGTGACCATGATTTTCATGAATCCATGGATGAGAAAAATGAATTTTATTAATTCCAAAGCTTGCTGGATACTGGCCTTTCGCTTTCATGGCCGACCCGCAACATGGCTTCTTCCCCTCTCTTTCGCTTCGCCGTCATCGCCGACAGCCACGTCAATCCTTCGGAACAGGACAACATCTCGCCGTTCGAGTCGCATCGGCTGACCAATGAGCGGCTGCGGCATACCGTGGCCATGCTCAACGCGCTGGCGCCGGCCTTCGTCGTGCACGTGGGGGACATGATCCATCCGGTGCCCGAGGCCGTCTCCTATCCGCAGGCCGTGCGGCAGTTCCGCGCCACCATGGCGGCGCTGGCCTGTCCGGTCCATCTGGTGCCCGGCAACCACGACGTGGGCGACAAGCAGGCCGACTACGTGCCGGCGGGCGCCATCCGTCCCGAGTACGTGGAGCTGTACAGCCGGCATTTCGGGGAACATTTCTACGGCTTCGACCGGCAGGGCTGCCACTTCGCCGTCATCAACACCTCGCTCATCAACTCGGGGCTGCCGCAGGAGCGCGAGCAGGCGGCGTGGCTGGAGGCAGACCTGGCGGCGCACGCGGGGCAGCGCATCTTTCTGTTCATGCACTATCCGCCCTTCGTCGCCACCCGCGACGAGAATGGGCATTACGACAACATCGACGAACCGGGACGAAGCTGGCTGCTGGACGTCGTCGAGCGCCACAAGGTGGCGGCGGCGTTCACGGGCCACGTCCACAACTTCTTCCTGAACCGCCACGCGGACACGAATTTCTACCTGATGCCGTCCACCGCCTTCGTGCGCGCCGATTATTCGGAAACGCTGCACGTGGGCCAGCCGCCCGAGAACGAGAACGGCCGTAACGACGTCGCCAAGCTGGGGGTCATGGTGGTCGACGTCCATGAAGAGCGGATCGTGACGCAGTTTCTCCGCAGCTTCGGCGGCGGATCGGATCGGTCGGCCGCGCAGCGCGACTGGCCGCGCCTGCCTCCCTCGGCCGGCGAACTGCCCGCGCCGGGCGTGGAACTGCGCCATGGCTGGACCGTGCTGTACGACATTCCGTACAGCAGCATGCTGGACGAGTTCCGGCGCAAGCGGGCGCGCAACGACTACCCCATCCTGGCGCTGTGGGAGATGGGCGTGCGCCGGCTGCGCGTGCCGCTGGACGATTTGCTCGACGCGGGCTCGCGCGCACGCGTGGAAGCGGTGGCCGAGCAGGGCTGCCGCTTCGCGGTGTTCCATTTCGGCTGGCCGGACGAGGCCGCGCTGGACGTCGTGAGCCGGCATCGCCACCTGTTGGACGGGCTGGAGCTGGTCCTGAGATGGCCGCCCGCGCCCGACCTGGAGGCGCGGCTTGCGGCGGCACGGGAGCGCGCGGGCGTGCCGCTCGTCCTGTCGCGCTTCTGGAACGCTTCGGGCGAGTCGCGCGACGGCAAGCAGATCAAGCTGCTGGTGGACCATGGCTTCACGGTCGACGACGACCTGCCCGCCACCGCGCAGGTGGACGGCCTGGTCTTTCGCATCGCCCGCGATACCTGCGCGCGCGAGGGCATCGCGCGCGCGGCCGCCGCGGCCGAGGGCAGCGGCCTGCGCGCCCAGGTGCACGTGCGGCTGGCCGACGACAGCCCCGCGCAAGCGCAGTACGACGAATGGCGCAATACCTGCCGCGTGCTGGAGACGGCGCTATGCAGCCACTTCCACCGCGACCATCGCGTTTTTCTGGACACCCTGGGTGACGTGGACCGCGGCTACTTTCCAAGGGCCGGACTGATCGACCGCCGGGGCAATCCGCGCCTGCCCGGCCGGACGCTGCGCAACCTGAACGGCGCCTTGTCGGAGCTGCCGCCGCTGCGGGTGCTGGACTGGCACGAGACCGCCGATGGCCTGCTGGGCGAGGCCCGCGCGGGCGACGCGGTATTGCTGCTGCCCCTGCCGGAAACGTCCGACCGGGCCTGGCAGGGACCGATGCCGAGCCTGCCGGACCACTACCGGGGCTATCGCGTGGACCTTGGCACCGGCGCTCAGACCGCGGTGGAAGGGGACACCGGCCGTCCCATCCGTTGCGAGGCCGGCGAGCCGGCCTTGTGGGTCCTGCACCCGGCGCCCTGAACGCATCGCCACCCAGAATGTCTCGATTCACGAGGGAGAATGCCATGATGTTCCGATTGTCCTGTCTGACCGCCATCGCCCTGCTGTCTGCCCTTCAGCCGGCGGCGGCCCAGTCCTATCCCGCGCGGCCCCTGAAGGCCGTGGTCCCCTTTCCCGCGGGCGGTGCCATCGACGTGGCCGCGCGGCTGGTGCTGGAAGGCATGGCTGCCTCGCTGGGCCAGCCCGTCGTGGTCGAGAACAAGCCCGGCGCCTCGGGCAACATCGGCACGCAGCAGGTCGCCCGCGCGCCGGCCGACGGCTACACCCTGCTGCTGGGCGCGGCGGTGAACACCGCCGTCAGCCCCGTCATGTATACGAAGCTCGACTACAGCGTGGACAAGGACCTGGCGCCGCTGGCCCAGTTCGGCAACGCCGCCAACCTGATCTATGTCCACCCTTCCTTCCCGGCCAGGACGCTGCCCGGCGTGCTGGAAGAACTCAAGCGCCATCCCGGCAAGTACGCCTACGCATCGCCCGGCAGCGGCACGACCGTCCACCTCACGATGGAGCTGCTCAGGGCGCGCCAGAACCTGGCCGTGCAGCACGTGCCGTTCAAGGGCAGCCCGGCGGCGATATCCGCGGTCGCGGGCGACCAGCTGAAACTGGGCATAGACGCCGCGGGCCCCACGCTGCCTTTCGTACAGGGCGAGCGCGTCGTCCCCGTGGCGGTGACGGCCTCGAAACGGCTGGCGGCCCTGCCCGATGTACCTACCTTCGCGGAAGCCGGCGTGAACGTCGCCCTGCCGTCGTCCTACCTGGGCTTCTACCTGCCCGCCGGCGTACCCGCGGGCATCGCCGAGCGCCTGGCGGCGGAGGCCGAGAAGGCCCTGGCGCGGCCCGAGGTTGCCGGCAAGCTGCGGCAACTGGGCGTCGAGCCCGAGTTCCTGGGCCCCCAGGCCTTCGCCGCCAAGGTCAAGCAGGAGCGGGCGATGTGGGCCGAGGCGGTCAAGTTGTCCGGGGCGACCATAGACTGAGGCTCAGGCCAGCTTCCAGTCGTAGTCGACCGTCAGCGGCGCGTGGTCGGAGAACCGCTCTTCCTTGTAGATGGCCGCCGCCTTCGCCGTGCCGGCGATGCCCGGCGTGGCGATCTGGTAGTCGATGCGCCACCCCACGTTCTTGGCCCAGGCCTGGCCCCGGTTGCTCCACCAGGTATAGGCCTCGCCGGTGGTCTCCGGATGCAGCCGGCGGTACACGTCCACCCAGCCGATCTCGTCGAACACCTTGGTCAGCCAGGCGCGTTCCTCGGGCAGGAAACCGCTGTTCTTCTGGTTGCTTTTCCAGTTCTTCAGGTCGATTTCCTGGTGCGCGATGTTCCAGTCGCCGCAGATGACGAACTCGCGGCCGGTGTCGCGGTGTTCGGCCATCAGGCCCGAGAGCCAGGGCGCGAAGCGGTCCAGGAAGCGGTATTTGGCCTGCTGGCGCTCGTCGCCGCTGCTGCCCGAGGGCAGGTAGGCGCTGACCACGGACAGGCCGGGCCAGTCGATGCGCAGGATGCGGCCTTCGGCGTCGAATTCTTCCTTGTCGAAGCCGCTGATGACCGATTCGCAGGCGCGTTTCACGTAGGCGCCCACGCCGCTGTAGCCCTTTTTCTGGGCCGGGAAGAAATGCCCTTCGTAGCCCGGCGGGTGGCGCATGTCGTCGGTCAGGTCGGCGTCCTGGGCCTTCAGTTCCTGCAGGCAGACGACGTCGGCGCCGGTTGCGCCGAGCCAGGGGAAGAAGCCCTTGCGGGAAGCCGAACGGATACCGTTGAGGTTGATGGAAACGATGCGCAGCAAGACCGGCTCCTGGAAAAAACGGATGACCGGCCGAATTCTACGCGGTGTGTCCGGGCGCCGCCGGGGTCAGTCCTGGTCGGGCGGGCCTTCCTCGTCATGGCAGGCGCGCCGCAGCTTGTGCAGCGTCCGGTACAGCACCTGCCGTTCTTCGTTGTCGAGCACGCGGATCATGGCGGCCTGGGCGCGCTGGGCGACCGGCATGGCGCGGTTGTACAGCGCCTGGCCATCGGCCGAAAGCCGGCAGGTCAGCCCCCGGCGCGGCGAGCCGGCCACCGGTTCGAGGATGACGAGGCCGCGCGTCTCCAGCAGGCGCATGGCGCGGCTGACCAGCGATTTGTCGGTTTCCGACCGTGTGACCAGTTCCGAGAAGGGCAGGCATTGCGCCTCGGCCACCACCGACAGCATGCGCCATTCGGCCATGGTCAATCCGAACTGGTCGGAATAGGGCAGGGTCACGACCCGGCGCAGCGAGTTGCCGGTGCGGACCACCAGCGTGGTGATGAAGTCGTCCACGGACAGGCCGGTGCCCTGTTCGTCGATGTCCGTCCAGGGGTCGCCGCCGGTGGACGGGGTACGCGGGGGGGACTTTTTTTTCGGGGGCATGGATGAGCTGGTTGGCGAGAGGGGGGCCGGCGTGGGACGGAGGATTATTTCATAGTGCCCTGGACGTTATGTCTGAATGAATATTTCGAAATCCAAGGGAATTTTGTTCCGGCTTGTCAATCGGTACAATCTTAGTGTTGATGCATCAACAAGAAAAGTGGATGATCACGTTTCCTGGGTGAACAGATGTTTCACTAGTGAATCGGTGTTTGTATCTATCCGTACCCGATCGTCCCTTTCGGAGCCAGTGATGAATCTCTATCGCCGCCAGATGCTTGCCGCCGCCATGGCGATCACCACCTGCTGTGCCGGCCTGGGCGTCGCCCAGGCGGCCGGCTATCCCGCCAAGCCGATCACCGTCATCGTGTCGTATCCGCCGGGCGGCGACACCGACGCCATCGCGCGCCTGTTCGCCGAAAAGCTGGGCGAGCGCCTGAAGCAGTCGGTCATCGTCGAGAACAAGGGCGGCGCCGGCGGCACGGTGGGCAACGGCTATGTCGGACGTGCCGCGCCCGACGGCTACACGCTGCTGTTCACGCCCAATCCGTTCACCACCGCGCCCATGGTGCTGGGCCTGTCGCCCGCCCAGAGCTACGACGTGCTGAACGGCTTCGAGCCCATCAACCAGACCGCCGTGCAGCCGCTGGTGCTGGTGGCCAATCCCAAGACCGGCTTCAAGACGGTGAAGGACATGATCGATGCCGCGAAATCCGGCAAGACGGTGTCCTACGCCACCCCGGGCGCGGGCTCGCCCATGCACGTGATCGCCGAATGGCTCAACCGCGAGGCCAAGGTATCCATCCAGCACGTGCCGTACCGCGGCGTGGGACCGTCGGTGACCGACGTCGTCGCCGGCCATGTCGATACCGCCTGGGTCACGCTGGGCCCGGTCTCGCAGTACTTCGCCACCGGCCGCCTGGTGCCGCTGGCCATCGGCGATGCCAAGCGGTCGCCGCTCGCGCCCAATATCCCGACCCTGGTCGAGTCCGGCTACAAGGACATCGTGGTGGGATCGTGGAACGGTTTCTTCGCGCCCAAGGGCACGCCCGCCGATGCCGTCAAGCTGCTGAACGGCCACCTGAACGAGATCCTGAAGCAGCAGGACGTGATCCAGAAGCTGGCCACCTACGGCGCATTTCCGCACGGCGGCGAACCCGCCGAACTCGGCCGCACCAATGCACGCGAGTATGAAGTGGTGGGCGGCATCATCAAGTCCCTGGGCATCAAGGCGCAGTAAGCCCGCCATGCAGGGACCGAGCAACAGGAGTTCAGGATGAACGCATCCACGCTGGGCAAGGCCATTCCCCAGGTCAATGCGCGTTCCAAGGTGTTGGGGCGCGCGCAATATGCCGGCGATGTGAAGGTCGCCGGGATGCTGCATGGCAAGGTGCTGCGCAGTCCCTATCCGCATGCGCGCATCGTTCGCATCGACACTTCGGCGGCGCTTGCGCTGCCGGGCGTCAAGGCGGTGCTGACGGGCGCGGATGCGCCGCGCGCCATGTGGGGGGTGCATCACAAGGAGCGGCGCATCCTGGCCGAGGGCGTCGTGCGCTTCGCCGGGGAAGAAGTGGCCGCGGTCGCGGCCACGACCGAGGAGATCGCGCGCGATGCCCTTGACCTGATCTTGGTCGAGTACGAGGAACTGCCGGCCATCCTGACGCCCGAGGAGGCGTTGGATGAAGAAGCGCCCGGCGTGCATCCCGGCCGCAACAATGTTTCGCACGAGATCAAGTTTCATCTTGGCGACGTGGATGCGGGGTTCGCCAAGGCGGATCTCGTCTACGAGGCGACATACGACTGCCATGCCCAGTACCCCGGGTATCTCGAACCCATGGCGACGGTGGCGACCATCGATCCGGATGGACGCCTCCAGGTATGGACCTCCACGCAATCCATATTCCAGGCGCGGATGCGCCTGGCGGCGGCGCTCGAGATGCCCGTCTCGGACATCCGTGTCATGCAGGCCACGACCGGGGGCGGCTTCGGCGGGAAGATGGTTGAGGATGCCAACAATCTGATCGCCGGCCTGCTGGCGGTCAAGACCGGCCGGCCCGTGCGGGTGGTGAATAACCGCCTGGAGGACTTCCTGGCCTGCTGTTCCAGCGTGCCCGAGCGCATCACGTTGAAGCTGGGCATGGCCAGGGACGGCCGCATCGTCGCCAAGGACGTGCGCATCGTTGCCGAATGCGGCGCATACAGCGGCCTGTCGGCCGAGGTGATGCACGTGACGGCCATGCGAAGCGACAATATGCATCGCCTGGAGAACGTGCGATCGCATGCGACGCTGGTCTATACCAACAACCCGCCGCATGGCGCGTTCCGAGGCTTCGGCGGCGCGCAGATGCAGTTCGCGCTCAACAGCCACATCCATATGATGGCTGAGCAACTGGGACTGGATCCGGTGGAGATCCACAAGCTCAACGCGCACGAGGCGGGGGACACCTCGATACATGGCTGGAAGATAGGCAGCACTGGTTTGCGAGAATGCATAGACCAGTGCATCGACGCCATCCAGTGGAAGGCCAAGCGCGCCGGCAAGGGTAATCAGGCCAGGGGCTCCAGGCCTCGCGGCGTCGGCATGGCCGCCGCGATGCACGTCAGCGGAAACCGCACCATCGGCAACTGGGACGGCTCGACGGTGATCGTCAAGATCAACGAGGACGGCCGCGCGGTGATCCACAGCGGCGAATGCGACATGGGGCAGGGCGCCATGACCATGCTGAGCCAGGTCGTCGCCCATGAGTTGAACATCCCCCTGGACCACGTGCACGTGGTCGCGCCGGATACCGACATTTCGCCGTACGCCATCGGCTCGCTGGCCTCGCGCGTGACGATCGCGGCGGGCAATGCGGCCATTCTGGCCGCACGCAAGGCACGCGAGGCGCTGATCGGGCTTGCCGCCACGAAGCTGGAGGTCCCGGCCGACGACCTGGAGATCGCGGACGGCTTCATCCTTTCCCGGAACGCGCCCGGCAAGCGCGCCTCCATCGCCGAAATCGCCAGGCTGCACATCTGGCGCCACGACGGCGAAGGCCTGCAGGTCAGCGCCACCTGGGATGCCAAGACCGTCATGCACGGCGACGTCCACGGCAACATCGCGCCGGCGCATTCGTACGCGGCGCAGGCCGTCGAGGTTGAGGTCGACACCGAGACCGGCCGGGTCACGGTGCTGGATTCCTATGTGTCGGACGACTGCGGCAAGGCCTTCAACCCGCTGGCCGTCCACGGCCAGAGCAACGGCGCGGCGGCGCAGGCCATGGGCTGGGCGCTGTACGAGCAATTGCAGCTGGAGAACGGCCGGCTGGCCAACGGCAATTTCGCCGACTACAACATGCCCACCGCCGATTCCATCCCGCTGCTGCGCTCGGGCATCGTGGAGTCCAACGATCCCAACGGACCCTACGGGGCCAAGGGCGCGAGCGAGACGGCCATCCTGCCGGGCGCGCCGGCCATCGCCAACGCGGTCTACGACGCCATCGGCGTGCGCATCACGGACCTGCCGATCACGCCCGAGAAGGTGCTGGCGGGCCTGCGCGCCCTGCGCCAGGCGCGCGAACAGGAACAAGGAGGCTCCCGCCATGCGTGATTTCGATTTCCTCGAGCCGGCATCGGTGGCCGAGGCCAGCCGCATGCTGGCGGACCTGGGCGAGGACTGCCGGGTCATGGCCGGGGGCACGGCGCTGATGCTGGCCATGCGCCAGCGCATGCTGGTGCCCTCGCACATCGTCTCGGTCGCGCGCATCGAGGCCTTGCGCGGGATCCGCTTCGATCCCGTGGATGGCCTGCGCATAGGCGCGCTGGTGCGCCACACGGACGTGGCCGATTCGGCCGTCGTGAAGCAGCACTATCCCATGCTGGCGGCCATGGCGGCCCAGGTCGCCAATCCCCAGGTGCGCAACCAGGGCACGCTGGGCGGCAACCTCTGCTATGCCGATCCGTCCACCGATCCGCCCACCTGCCTGATGTCGCTGGGTGCGCGCGTTGTCCTGGGCAGCGCGCGCGGCCAGCGGGAGCTGTCCATCGAGGAATTCCTGGTGGACTACTACGTGACCGCCATCGAACCCGACGAGATCGTGGTCGAGATCCGCGTGCCGGCGCCGCCGGCCGACTTCTCCGGCCGGTACACCCGCTTCCTGCGCACCGCCGCCGAGCACCGGCCGCTGATCGGCCTGTCGCTGGCCACGCGCCGCAGCGGCGGCACCTGCCGCGAGGCCGTCCTGACGGTGGGCGCGTCCACGCCCATCCCCTGCCGCGTGCCGCGCGCCGAGCATTTCCTGGCCGGCAAGACCATCACGTCCGAAGTGGCCGCCGAAGCCGCGGACATCGTCGCGGCCGACATCCAGCCCGTTTCCGACGCGCGGGGTTCGGACGAATTCCGCCGCGACATGGTGCGGGTGGTCGCCAGGCGCACCATCGCCGCGCTGTATGGGCTGGCCACGGACTGAGGAAGAATCATGAGCAAGCACCTGATCGAAGTCACCGTCAACGGTGAAAAGCACAGTGCCGAAGTCCCCGCGCGCCGCATGCTGTCGGATTTCCTGCGGGACGACCTGAACCTGACCGGCACCAAGCGCGGCTGCGAGACCGGCATCTGCGGCGCCTGCTCGGTGCTGGTGGACGGCGAGGTGGTCAAGTCCTGCCTGTCGCTGGCGGTCCAGGCCAACGGGCGCAGCATCACGACGGTGGAGGGCCTGGCCAAGGGCGGCGAACTGCATCCCCTGCAGCAGAGCTTCATGGAATGCGGCGGCCTGCAATGCGGCTACTGCACGCCGGGCATGCTGATGACGGCCTGCCATCTGCTCGAGCGCAACCCCCGGCCCACGGCCGACGAGGTCCGCGAAGGACTGAACGGCAACCTGTGCCGCTGCACGGGCTATGCCCAGATCGTCGAGTCCATCCTCGACGCTTCGGAGAAAATGCGTGGAAATTGAAAAAGTCTTAACGGTGGCGGCCCCGGCCGCCAAGGTCTGGGACATGCTCCTGGATCCCACGGTGATGGCCAGCTGCGTGCCCGGGATGAAGTCCATCGAGGTGGTCAGCGACGTCGAGTACAACGCCGTCATCCACGTCAAGATCAGCTTCATCAGCGCCAAGTTCAAGCTCAGGACGCGCATCGTCGAGCAGCGCGCCCCCGAATACCTGCGCGCCGAAGGCACCGGCGAGGACTCCTCGGTGGCCAGTTCGCTGAAACAGCAGAGCGAGATCTTCCTGACGGCGCTGCCCGACGGACAGACCGAGCTGCGCACCAAGGTCACGGTCGACGTCGTGGGCCGGCTGGGCACCTTCGGCCTGAGCGTCATGAAGACCAAGGCCGACCGGATGTGGGAAGAATTCAGCCAGAACCTGGCGGCCCGCCTGGCCGGCGGCGAGATTTCCGGCGCGGACCAGGTAACCATTACGCGCAAGGAGCCCCAGGCGCCGGGAGGCCCGGCTGAGGCGGCCGCGCAGGCGGCGCCCGCCCGCGCCCCCGTCCGTGCGGCCGCCGCGGCCAGTCCGGCCGCCCCCGTGGCCGCCCCGGAGCCGGCCTTTGCCGCCCCGGCCGCACGGGTCAACGGCCAGGAAGCCAGCCGCGCCTCGGTCTCCGATGGCGGCTGGTGGTCGCGCCTGCTGGGGGGCCGCGGCGGCTCCGGGCGCAGTATCCACATCGAGCTGCGCCGTGGCGATACCGCCCTGACCGTGGACTGGCCGGTGGAGGAGGCGGGCAAGTGCGCCGCCTGGCTGCGGGACGTTTTGAAGTAGATTCGCCCGGGGGCCCCGAGCCGTTTTACAATCACGCTGGCCCATCGCGCCGCCGGGGGAAGGCCTTCCCCCGTGCCGTTGTGACTTCGTACCGTGACCGCCGTGCCCCAGACCGCTACCGCCCCCCGTCCCGCCGACACCGAGCCCTCGATCGACGAGAGCCGTTTCCGTACCGATTTCGTCCGCTTCGCCACCGAGCTGGGCGTGCTGCGATTCGGCGCGTTCACCACCAAGGCGGGCCGGCTGAGTCCCTACTTCTTCAACGCCGGGCTGTTCAACAGCGGCGCGGCCGTGGGACGGCTGGCCGAGTTCTACGCCCAGGCGCTGCTGGCCTCGGACGTCGAGTTCGACATGCTGTACGGCCCGGCCTACAAGGGCATCCCGCTGGTCACCGCCACCGCGGTCGCGCTGGCCGCCCGCGGCCGCGACGTGCCCTTCGCGTTCAACCGCAAGGAAGCCAAGGACCACGGCGAAGGCGGCTCGCTGGTGGGTGCGCCGCTGGAAGGCCGCGTGGTCATCATCGACGACGTGATCTCGGCCGGCACCTCGGTGCGCGAATCGGTGCGCCTGATCCAGGCCGCCAAGGCCAAGCCGGCCGCCGTGCTGATCGCGCTGGACCGCATGGAGCGGGTCGGTCCCGACGACGCCCTGTCCGAGCACTCGGCGGTGCAGGACGTGGTGCGCACCAACGGCTGCCCGGTGGTCAGCATCGCCTCGCTGGACGACATCCTGGACATGATCCAGCAGGGCGGCGGGGGCGGGGAATTCGAACAGCACCGCGAGGCGGTGCTGGCGTACCGAGCGCGCTACGGGGTGATCTGAACCTGATCCACCGCTGGCGCGGTCATCAGCTCGGCTAGAGACATGACTTCGGCGTATTTCTGCCGCAGGTCGAACAGGCTTGCCTGATGAGGCCCCCAGGCGCGGTCTCCGACACAATCCGAAACGACAACCGGGACGAAACCCGCGCACATGGCGTCGAGGGCGCTGGCGCGGACGCAGCCGCTTGTCGTCGCTCCGGTCACGAGCAACGTCCGGACGCCACGCTGCGCCAGCCAGGGCGCCAGGTTCGTGGAGTGGAAAGCGGATGGCGTCGTCTTGCGCAGCACCAGTTCTCCCGCGATGGGGGCCAGTGCGTCGACCACGGCGCTTTCGGGCGCGTGTTCGGTCAGCCGCAGCAGCCCCGGAACCTTCTGGCTGAACAGGTTGGCATCCGCGCCGTCGTTCGCGTACACGACGCGGCTGTAGGCGACCGGCCACCGCCTGATTCGAGCTTCGCGTAGCAGCAGGACAGCGCGTGCTATCGCCTGTTGGATAGCGAGGCTGCCGAACAGGGCTGGATCGGCGAAGGCGTTGACGAAGTCGACCACCAGCAGCCCGATGGGGGGCTGGACGTCGAGGGTCGCGCCGAAACCCTGCCGGGTGTAGATGTCGTCCATGCCGGCCTACTGACTGTTCGCCGCGCCGGCGAACTCGATTAATTGTTTCGCGATTCGCGTTTCCCGTTCGAGGCGGTCCGCCAATTGCTGGCGGCTGCCCCCCAGCGGCTCGGCGCCTGCCTGACGGATGGACGAGGATACCGCCGCGTCGTCGAGCGCCTTTTGCGCGGCATCGTGCAGACGTTCAACGATGGCTTCCGGCGTACCCGTCGGAGCGAACAGCCCGAACCATCCGAGCGATTCGTAGTCCGGCAGCTGCAATGCCTCGGCCACGGTGGGAACGTCCGGCAGCATCTTAGACCGTTTCGACGATGTCACCGCCAGCGCGCGTATGCGCTGGTCCTTGATGAAAGGCAGGGCCACCGGAAGATTGACGAATCCGACTTGCAGGATGCCCGCGATATGGTCGGTCGCCGCCTGGGCATTGCCGCGATAGGTGACATGGGTGAGGCGGATGCCGGTTTTCTGTCCAAGCAGTTCGGCGGCAAGATGCCCCGAACTGCCCAGCCCGGTCGTACCGTAGTTGAAGTCGCCCGGCCGCGATCTGACCAGTTCGATGAGTTCGGGCAGCGATTTCGCCGGCACCTGCGGGTGGACGGTGATCACGTTCGCGATTTCTCCGACTTCGATGACGGGAGCCAGATCCGATGTCGGCTTGAACGGGAATTTCTTGAACAGCCAGGGATTGGCCGCCAGCGGCGCCCCGTTGATCAGCAGCGTATAGCCATCCGGTGGGGCCTTGGCGACATGATCGCTGCCGATGTTGGTGGCGGCCCCGGGGCGATTCTCGACGATGACGGGGCGCCCCAGCGTCTGAGGCAGGTGCTTGCCCAGAGCACGTGCCAGCATATCTATGCTGCCGGCGGCGGCGGTCGGAACGATGATGTGTATCGGCCTGGAGGGATAGTCGTCGCTGGATTGCGCGAAGGCGGGGGTGGCCAGCAAGGTGAGTCCGGCGACAAGTCGGCGGAATTTGTATGGGGTCATGACATTTCCTTGAGTGTCGGAACTCAGTGCTCCATCAACAAACTGCCGAAGCCGGCGACCTTGTCCTGGATACCGGCCGCTCGAAGCGCATGCCAGTAGGTCGCGGTATTGATGGCGATGACGGGCTTGCCGAGAAAGATCTCGGCGGCGCCGGCCAGTTTCACCATGGACAGGTTCGTGCCGACCTGGACGATTGCATCGACGTCGTCTCCGTCGAGTTCCTGGATGGCTTGGCGGCATTGCGCATCGGTGGTGTGGGCGATCCGTACCGGGCCGGGGCAGCGCAGGCAGATGTCGCGCACGACCTGGAAGCCGCAGTCATGGTAGAAACGACGCACGTGCTCATTGGCAACGGGGAAGTACGGTGACAGGAACGCGATTCTCCTGGCGCCGTATCGGTTGAGCGCGGCTTCGGTGGCGAAGGAGCCGCAGGAGACACCCACGCCGGCATGCGCCGTCATCCGGGAAAGATAGTCGGCGGCGGCCGATCGGCCGCCCCAGAATGTGGCGACCGACATCCCCATGGCGAGGTATTGCATGTCGCAGCTCTTCAGGGCGTCGATGGCGTCCAGCGTTCCTTGTTCGATGTTGCGGACCATGGCGACGAAATCGTCGTCGCTGGCGACGGGGTCGTTGGGAATGCGTATCCTGCTGTAATGGTTGGTGACGCCCGCAGGGCGCATGCCGTCGAAGTCGGGCTGCACGATGGTGTTGGTCGACGGCCCTATCGAGCCCATCTTCAGGCGATAGCCGAGGTGGTCCATGTCTCCCCTCCTTGTATTCAGTGGATTTCCGCCGCCTGCCGCAAAGCGTCGAGCATGGAGCTCTGCCGCAGATAGGTCCGGGCCAGGCCGGGATCCGCGGCGGTCCTGCGCAATTGGTCCAGATGCTGCCGGCGTGCGGCGGGGTCGCGCTCTTCCAGGTGTTTCTTGTTCTGCGCCGTGCCGGCATTGATGTATTCGATGGCAATGGAGCGGCGCTGGCGCTCGTAGCGGTCGAGCAGGGCTGGATCGCCGCCGCGCAGAACCTCGATGAGCTTGTCGCTCAGGTTGAACGCGTCGTGCAAGCCACCGTTCATCCCCATTCCGCCGAGCGGATTGTTGATGTGCGCGGCATCTCCCGCCAGCAGTATCCGGCCGTGCCGGAACCGTGCGGCCACCCGTTGATGGACGCGATAGATGGTCCGGTGGATCGTCCGGTAGGGCGCGGGCCTTGTCGCCAGCCGCTGCAGATGGCTTTCTATCGAGTCGTCGGCCAGCAGCGCCTTGTCGTCGATGTCGGTTGCGACGGGGAACAGTACCCGCCACATGCTGGGAACACGCAGCAGGACGCACCATTCGTCGGGGTCGGAAAAGTAATTGACATACGAGATGCCCGTGAACCGCTCCGCATATTCGAAGTCGGTGGAGATGAACAGAAACCGTTCGGGATAGGTGTATCCCTCGAAGGCGATACCGGCGCTTTGACGTACGGTGCTCCATGCGCCGTCGGCGCCCACGACATAGCTGCCGCGGTGGGAAACGGTTTCGCCGCCGCAGCGGCCACGCAGCGTGACGCCGTCCTCGTCCTGGTCGACATCGGTGACTTCCGTCCCGAGGCTGATCGTGGCCAGAGGATGTCCCGACAGTCTCTGCGCAAGCATGTCGGTCAGTTTCCACTGCTCGCACTGAAGGCGAAAGGGGTGGCGCGTTTCGCCGGCGAGCAGCGAGAGATCGAAGTCGGCGATCAAACCCTCTTGCCTGTCCCACTGCTGAGTGTGGGCCGCCACCAGACCGGCGCCGACCAACTCCTCGGTCACGCCCAGGCGGGTCAGCATGTCGAGCGTCGGCGGATGAAAGGTTGACGCCCTCATGTCCCTGGGTTGTTCCGGACTGCGTTCCAGAACATGGACCGGGATGCCTGCGTCGGCGAGCAGTAGGGCGCTGGCAAGTCCGACCGGGCCTGCTCCGACAATGAATACCGTGGACGCGGCCATGATTCTCCTTCTCGATGATGTGGCGGGTATTGATGGGGCGAGTATGTTGTCCGCGTGATATGCCGGTCAAATGAGAAAAAATGCGATTTCGCATAACATGGATGTTATGAAAAACACCAAGATCAGCCTTCAGTCGCTACGGGTCTTCTCGGAAGTGGCGGAATGCCTGAGCTTCACGCAGGCCGCCAATCGGCTATTCAGGACCCAGCCCGCGGTATCGCGGCAGGTCGCCGACATGGAGCTGGAGCTCGGGGTGGCCCTGTTTTTCCGCAAGGGCCGCAGCCTTGCGTTGACACCGGCAGGGCACGATCTGTTCGCCCGGGCGCGTGCCATCCTCGGCGACGTCGAGGCGTTCAGCGAGCGGGCGCGCGACATGGCCCACGGCGCGGTGGGGCTGCTGAGGGTGGGCGCCACGCCTATGTTGTTCGACACGATGATGCCCAACCTGTTGCGCGAATACTCGCAACGCTGGCCGCAGGTTCGGCTGAAGATCTTCGAGGTCGATTCGGCAAGCGTGATCGCGCAGGTGGAGACGCGCGAACTGGACGTGGGCTTGACCCGCTATGCCACCACCGACAGCGTGCAGGGAGAGCGGCTGTTTCCCATGCACCTGATCGCCATCGTCGATCGCCGCCATCCTTTGGCGCGCCGCCGTTCGCTGGAGCTGGCCGAGCTGCAGGACAAGCCTCTGTTGCTGATGATCAGAGGAATCGGAAGCCGGGTGTTGATCGATCAGGCATGCCGCCGGGGGGGCTACCGCTTGACCGATGTCCGGTTCGAAAGCGGCTCGTACAGCAGTCTGGTGGAGATGGCCATCGCGGGGCACGGAATCGCCCTGGTGTCGTCCGTGGTGACCCTGCGTCGGAGCGATGCCAGGATCATCCCCGTCCACTACAAGAGGGAGCGCCTTCAGTCCTGGGCCGCGGTCCACTGGCATGGCGAGGCCGAACAGACCGAATACATGCGGGCGTTCGTGGACCTCGCCCGCGATATGGGACAGAAGGACTATCCGGGCAAGCAATACGGCCTGTGATAGTCCGGAGGGTCAGCGCCGCGTCCCCGGCAGGATCAGCCGCCGCTCCAACTGGCGCGCGGCCAGCACGATCACCGATACCAGCGCCAGGTAGACCAGTCCGGCCAGCACATAGGCCTTGAAGAACTGGAAGTTGCGGATCGCCATGTCCTGGATCTGGGCGAAGAACTCGGTGTACTGGATCAGGAAGGCCACCGAGCTGTCCTTCAGGTTCAGGATCACCTGGTTGGACAGCGCGGGAATCGACAGCCGCAGCACCTGCGGCAACGTGATCAGGCGGAAGATCTGCGGCGCCGAGAATCCCTGCGCCCGCGCCGCTTCCAGTTCGTCCCGGTCCAGCCCGCGATACGCCGTGGCCAGATAGCGCGCGTTGTAGGCCGCCACGTTCATCGTGAAGCCGATGATCGCCACGGTTAGCGGCGAGGGGCGCAGCCCCCATTGCGGCAGGCCGTAGTACATCAGGAAGAGCAGGGCGATCAGCGGCGTGCCGATGAAGAACGAGATGTAGCCCTCGGTCAGGCGGCGGCACAGGCGGCTGGGGCTCAGCGTCAGGTAGAACACCAGGATGCCGCCGAGCAGACCTGTCACCGTGATGACACCGGCCAGCAGCAGCGTGTGTTCCAGGCCGAGCAGGATCTGCGGCCCGAATTCCGCGACTTGCCCGAGGAAGGTCAGCAGGCCGTCCATTCAGTTGAAGAACGCGCGGATGCGCGGGTCGGCGTGGTCGCCGAACAGTTCCGACGCTTCGCCCTCGGCCAGGATCTGGCCCTGGTCCAGGAACAGCACGCGTCCCTGGACCGCACGCGCCAGCGCCAGGTCATGGGTCACGCACAGCATCGATACCTTGTCCCGGCGCAACTGGTTGATGACGTTGATGATCTCGCGCGACATGACCGGATCCAGCGCCGAAGTGGGCTCGTCGAAGAACAGCACCGCCGGGTCCATCGCCAGCGCCCGCGCGATGGCCACCCGCTGTTTCTGTCCGCCCGAGAGCTGCGACGGATACTTCTGCGCGTGCTCGGCCAGGTTCATGCGGCCCAGTTCGTGCATGGCCCGTTCGTTGGCGGCGGCGGTCGCCATGCCGCGCAGCTTGCGCAGGCCCAGCGTCACGTTCTCGAGCGCGGTCAGGTGGCGGTACAGGGCGAAGTTCTGGAACACGAAGCCGATGCGCTGGCGCAGGGCCCGCACGTCGGTATCCGGCCGCGTGACGTCCTCGCCCCGGAAGATGATCTGTCCGGAAGTGGGCGTGACCAGCCGGTTCAGGCAGCGCAGCAGGGTCGACTTGCCGCAGCCCGAGGGGCCCATCACCACCTTGAGTTCGCCCTCCTCCAGGTCCAGGTCGATGCCGTTGAGCACCGTCCGGCCGTCGTAGGCCATCTTCAGATCACGGACTGTCAGTAGCGCCATGGCCGTTTCTCAATGCTCCGTCAGGCCCGGCACGCGGCAGCGCTTCTCCAGCGCCCAGATCGCCGTCACCAGTATCTTGTAGATCGCGAAGTACACCAGGCCCACGGCGAAATAGATCTCCACGCCGCGCAGCGTGGCGGCCGACAGCGCCATGGCCTGCTTCATGACTTCGGGGATGCCCACCGTGTAGCCGAAGGGCGAGTACTTCAGCACGGTGGTGAATTCGTTGACCATGCCCGGCACCGAGAAACGCAGCATCTGCGGCAGCTCGATGTAGGCGAAGATCTGCACCCGGCTCATGCCCATCGCCTCGGCCGCCAGCACCTCGCTGGCCTCGACCGAATCCAGCGCGCCGCGGAACACCTCGCCCAGATAGGCGCCGGTGATCAGCCCCAGGCTCAGCATCATCGACACCAGCGGCGGCACGCCGACGCCGATGGTGGGCAGCCCGAAGAACACGATGAACAGCAGCACCAGCACCGGAATGCCGCGGAAGACGTAGGTGAATACCCCAAGCAGGACATCCACCCACCGCCACCCCAGCCTACCCAGGATCGCGATCGCCAGCCCGACGATCACGCCGGTGGCGCTGCAAGCCAGCGTCACCAGGACCGTATATCCAACCCCCGTCCCCAGCAGTCCGAATATCCGCGCGATATCCATCGCGCTATACCGTACCTATGGGGCAACGCTCCACCGCACCAACCCAAGACAGCGGCACTAGACCCAGGATGCGGTGGATCCGGCTCCGCCGGTCCACCCGCATCGCCCCCTGGGGGGCGCCCGAAGGGCGTACGGGGGGGACGACTACTGCATCCATTTGTTGATGATGGCCTGCACGCCTTCGGGCTTCAGTTCGTTCGCCATGTAGTTGTCGAAGTCCTCGCGCAGCTTGGAGCCTTTGGGGAAGGCGAAGCCGAAGCGGTCGAAGCCGGTGAAGACGTAGCTGTCCTGGATGGGCAGCTTCTTGCGGTAGACCGAGGCCACGGTGCCGTCCAGGAAGGCGAGGTCCAGGTTGCCGTTCTGCAGGTCGGACAGCACCTCGTTATAGGACGGGTACATCTTGACCTTGTCGAGCGTGTAGACCCCCTTGGGCGTCAGGTCGTTCTTGATGAAGTCGCTGTAGGCCATGCCGCGCGGATAGCCGACGCTGTACTTCTTCATCTCGGCCAGGTCGTCGAACTTGATGTTGCGGCTCTTCAGGCTGACCAGGTTCCAGGTGTTCTCCATGTAGGGCTTGGAGAAATCCATGACCTCTTCGCGCTGCTTGGTGATGGAGATGCCGGAGAACGCCACGTCGGCCTGCTTGCTGACCACCGCGCCCAGCATGCCCTGCCAGTCGTAGGCCGTGATCTTGAGCTTGCAGCCCCGAGCCTTGCAGTAGCTTTCGAAGATATCCAGGTCCAGGCCCTTGGTGGTGCCGTTTTCCTCGAACAGGTTGGGCGGGGAGGCAGGCGATACCGCCACCTTGATTTCCTTGTCGCCGCTTTTTTCGGAACATGCAGCCAACAGCAGGACGAGGCTCAACAGGCCGATGAGCTTACGCATGAGGGTTTCTCCGGTGGGTGGGAGGGTGGGGAGAGGCTTGCGACGGCGCGGGAAATATTATCAGACGGGCGGTCGGCTGGGGGGCTATTCGGCTTCCTAAACGGCCCTGACCTCGTCCAGCAACTCGGGATGGCGGTTCAGTACCTTGAGCAGTTTGATCAGCGCCAGCGGAGGTTTGGTCTTGCCGGTCTCGTAGCGCGAGAAAGCGTTGACGCCGCCGCCGAAAATCTCGGCTGCTTCGCGTTGGTCAAGCGCCAGCTTCTTGCGCACGTTGGCTATGAAATCGGGATCAACCCACTTTGCATTGACCTGGCGATTGAACGTCAGCATGGCTGCGCTCACGCGTTCCGATTCGACGGTATCAAGCACGCTCTCCCCGCAGGCTGGACAATAGTCGCCACTTACAGCCGGGATGGAAGTGGTTTCTCCCTTGTAGCTGTATGAAAGGTCGCGGGTGTCATGTACCAGCTTGGCCGCTGCGCAAATGGGGCATCGCATGATCACAGTTCCTTGAAGGACACAATGAGAACGTCCTGAATGATCGTCAATTTCAGGTAGACCTGACCAACCGCCGTCTTGGGCCGGTAAACGTCTTGCCAGATGCGATGGTTGGCATGTGTAGTCATGCTTTTATGGAAATCCTGGGGCGTCAGTGCCGTGATTACGTTGATCATTCCATCGAAGTCCAGGCCCAGCGAGGCACCCCCCGCGAGTGCCGAGGCTGTTGCCCGAACCTGTCCTGCTTGGATTAGCGCTCTGACCCAAGACAGCTTGCAATGAGGGGTTCTCTTTTCCACAAGGATTTTAACCTAAAAGGTTATCGATGGAGGCCGGGGTGAGCGCCGGGCTTTGCCGCTTCGAGGCGCTGGCGTGGCTCGATAGGCTTTGCGGTCTCTACGGAAAAGAGAAAGGTATCTTGACGGCTGGACTCGTTCTTCCTATGCCAAGAATGTCATGTTGAATTTCACGTGCATGGCGCTTTCGCGACGAAAAAAAACCGCTGCTCCGAAGAGCAGCGGTGAAGGTACAACCGCTCCAAAATTAATCAGTCGGCGGCTGGCTGGAGATCGTAGGCGAAGGTCCACGTCTGGGCGCTGTTGGCGTCCTGGGGATTGGCGTATGTGATGCCGGTCAGGTGCAGGCGCGTGTAGCTGCTGCCTTCGCCGTTGCGGATCAAGGTGCCGTTGGCCGGGTTGGCGCTGATGATGTGGGCGACTTCCGGCAGCCCGGCGTTCTTGGCGGCGGCCGCGGTGGGGTAGTAGGTGTACCAGCCATAGCTCAGCGGATTGGGGTAGGAGCCTTGCACGGCGGGGTTCAGCGCCGAGGCGTTGCTGTCCTTGACCCACGCGGAGGTCCGGGCCGGGGTGGCCAGGTCGGCGGCGGTCAGTTCGGCTTCGGTGTCCGAGATGCTGGTCGTGCTGGTGAACTTGGCGGCAATGGGCTTGCCGGTGGAGTCGTAGAAGCCGGCCGGGGTCTTGCCAAGGAAACCGGCGACGGTGCCGGTGCCCGAGGATCCGCCGTTCAGCTTGACGTTGTAGCGGTTGAAGGCGATGTGCCATGTGCCGCTCTGGTCCACGGTGCGCTTGTTGACCAGGTCGTAGTAGACCCAGCCGCTGGTGGCGTCGACCGTGGCGGTCTGGATGACGGGAGCGGTCGTCCGGGTAACCCAGCGGAACGAGATGTGGCCGGAGGTCGTGCCGCCCGGGCCGCCGTAGTAGCCGGTGATCTGCAGGGCGAACACGCCGTCGCCGGTGGTGACCGGCGTGGTGGTCGATCCGACCACCGCTGCGCTGTTGGCGGTGATCAGGAAGACGCGGAAGTTGGGGTAGAGGCTGTGGTCGGTGGTGCTGCCCGTCACGCCATACTCGAACGCGGCGGCGCGGATGTCGTTGGTGCCGGTGAACACGCTGGCCGCGGCATCGGCGGCGTAGACGGTGGCGGGGAGGGCCGCGCCGCTGGTCGGATCCGTCGTGGCGTTCTGGTAGGTCTTCAGTTCGGTCCAGGTGTGCTCGAACGGACCGCCGAAGGCACCGCCCGATCCGGTTCCGCTGGTGCCGCTGTTGGTCCACAGCGTACCGGTCAGGCCGCTGCTGGTCAGCTTCAGGTCCCAGGTATTGCCGGAGCAGTTAGCCACGGCCGCCTTGGTATCGAAGTCATAGCAGATCGAGGCACCGGCCGCAGGCAGGGTGAATGTCCATTCGCCGCTTTGCGTGAACTTGTTGGTGGGCGTAGGCGTCGTGCCGCCGCCGTTCCCGCCGCCATTGTTGCCGCCTCCGCTGCTGCCGCCCCCATCGCCGCCACCGCCGCAGCCCGCGAGCGCCAGGGCGGCGCACAGGGCGCCGAGCGTGAACAAGGATCTGGATTGCATGATGGGTTCCCCCCTAGGAAAGGTCATTGGGTCGAGCCGAAGGCGTAGCGCGCCCCGACGTAGACGAAGCGGCCTCGGAGCGGGCCGAAATCGGTTGGATTGGAGAAGTCGCGCTGGCGGTCGAACAGGTTGTTGATGCCGGCGAACACCGTGAGCTGGCGGCCGATCTTCTGGTTCACCATCAGGTCCAGCGTGGTCCAGCCCGGCGAGCGGCCGCCGCCGCCCGAGCCGCCGTTGGACTGGGCGACGTCGTCGGACGAGATCAGCTCGCTGCTCTGGATGCGGGTGCGCACGGATACCGTGGTGTCGGGCAGGGCGCGCCAGTCGGCGCCGATGCGGCCGATGTGGCGCGGCCGCCGGGTCAGTTCGCCGCCGGTGTCCAGGTTCTTGGCGTCGGTGAAGGTGTAGCCGACGTTCAGCGCGAGGGCCGGCGTGGCCTGCCAGCGCAGGCCGGTCTCGATGCCCTGGGTGCGGGCGCGCGCGATGTTGCGGTAGGTGTAGGCCGTGACGCCATCGATGATGGTGGTATTGCTCATGTCCGTCTGGATCAGGTCCTTCACCCGGTTCATGAAGGCATTGATCTCGAACGTGACGTCCTGGCGGAAGGTCAGGGTGCCGCCCAGCTGGAAGCTGTTGGAGGCCTCGGGCTTCAGGTCGGGATTGCCCAGCACCATGTAGCCCAGGGCGCGGTGGTCGAACAGGTAGTAGCGTTCCTTTAGGTTGGGCACGCGGTAGCCCTGGCCGAAGCTTGCCCGCAGCACGCCGTTCCAGTCCTGGGTGTTGAGCAGCTTGCCGCGCAGGCTGGCCTTGGGCGCGAAGTGGCCGCCGAAGTCGGAGTCGTCCTGGTAGCGGGCGCCCAGCAGCAGTTCCCAGGTGTCGTTGAAGATGATGTCGTTCTGGGCGAAGACTTCCTTGCTGGAACGATCGACCGAACCGCTGCGCACGAATTCGGAGACGCCGTTGTTGTCCTGCTTCAGGTCTTCGTAGTGGTAGTCGGCGCCGAATTGCCACAGCTGGTTGCGCCAGGCCGGCAGGTCCACCTGCGCGGTCAGGTGCCCCATTTCCTGCTTGGCATTGCGGCGCGTGGTCGGGAAGTCGTTGGAGTAGGCCTGGGAGGTGCTGTCGTAGCGCTCGCCCACGCCCTTCAGTTGCAGCCTGGCGCCGTTGCCGAGTTCCCACTGGCCGCCGCCGGTGATGCGCTTGCGCTCGATGGTCTCGGTCTTGCGCTGCGGCAGCAGGTTGGGCGGCACGAAGGTGGTGTAGCGCTGGGTATCGTCCTCGCGGTAGATGCTGCCGTCCACGAAGTAGCGCTGGCGGGCGCCGGGCAGCCAGTCCACGCGTGCCGAATACTGCTGGCGGCGGATCTCGTCGCCCTGGCGGCTCCAGGCATCGGGGTTGACGCCGAAGCCGTCGTCGTCCAGCACGTCGGCCGCGATGCGGCCGCGCAGTTGTTCGTTGCCGCCCTGGATGGAGAACTGGCCGTGCCGGTTGGCCGGCCGCCACGAACCGCCCTTGCTGTTCTGGCTGCCGTAGCTGCCGGCATCCAGGGTGGCCGTGCCCGACAGTCCCGGCTGCGCGGGGCGGGTGATGACGTTGATGACGCCGCCCATGGCCGAGCTGCCGTATTGCGCCGAGGTGGCGCCCTTGACCACTTCGATGTGGTCGACGTCCGTCAGCAGGTACTGGCTCAGGTCCACCGTGGAGCCGGTGCTGGCCGAGATCGGCAGGCCGTCGATCAGCACCAGCACCTGGTCGCTGCTCAGGCCCTGCAGGGACAGCTCATAGCCCGACTTGCCGTGGATTTCCCGCAGCTGCAGGCCGGGGATGTTCTCCAGCGCCTGGGTCAGGGTGCGGGCATGGGTGCGCTCGATTTCCTCGCGGGTGACGACTTCGGTGCGGATGGGGGTGTCGTCCAGTGCCTTCTCGGTGCGGGTGCCCGTGACGACGACGGGCGCGAGCGTGTGGGTCTCCTGCGCCATGGCCACGGCGGCGGTGGCCAGGGGCGCGCTCAGGGCGACATGGAGCGCCCGGCGCAGGGGGGATGGCGTGGAGAGGAAGGAGGACGGACGGGACATGGAACCAACCGGGCCGCGAGGCATGGACGAACGAAGCCGAGATTCTTGAGCAAATACGGATTTTAATCAAGATTAATTCTCACTATCATTTATATTTTGATTATTGAAAAGAGCCAAAAAACGCCCGCGACCGGGCAAACCGGTCGCGGGCGTCGGGTGGAGCCGGGGAAGCGGTCAGTCGATCTTCAGGTTCTCTTCCTTGATCAAGCGGCCCCATTTCTCGGTGTCCTGCTTCGTGCGGGCATCCAGTTCGGCGGGTGTACTGGCGATCAGGTCCACGCTTTGCTCGCGCATGCGGGCGACCAGCGCCGGGTCGGTCAGCGTCTTGCGCAGCTCGGCGTTGAGCTTGTCGATGACGGGCCGCGGCGTGCCTGTGGGCGCGTACAGGCCGTACCAGGTGGTGTATTCCATGCCGGGCAGCGTGGCCGAGATCAGCGGCAGGCTGGCGGTGTCCGACGCCTTGCTGGGAGCCGTCAGCCCCAGCGCCCGGATCGAGCCCTTGTCGATCAGGGCCTTCAGCGACGGCATGCTGCTGAACAGGGCCTGGACCTCGCCCGAGGCCAGGTCCACCATGACCTGCGAGGTGCCCTTGTAGGGGATGTGCTCGATCTGGGTGCGGCTCAGGGCCTTGAACAGTTCCATGCCCAGGTGCGCCACGCCGCCGGTGCCGGCCGAGCCGAAGTTCACCTTGCCCGGGTGCTGGCGGGCGTAGTCGATCAGCTCTTGCACGCTGGTGACGGGAATCTTCGTCGTCGCCACCAGCACGTGGGGACTGCTGGACACCATGCCGACCGGCACCAGGCGCTTCATCGCCTCGGCGCTGCTGCGCATGGTCAGCGGCTGGATGGTGACGTTGCCCGACGCCGCCATCAGCAGCGTGTAGCCGTCGGGAGCCGCGCGGCCCACGGCGTTCATGGCCGGGACGCCGTGGCCGCCGCCCATGTTTTCCACCACGATGGTCTGGCCCAGTTGCTGGCCCAGCCGGGTGGCGACCTCGCGCGCCACCACGTCGGCCGGGCCGCCCGCGGCGAACGGCACGACGAAGCGCAGGGGCTTGGCGGGATAGGATTGGGCGCCGGCGGTGGGCGCTGCGCACAAGGCCAGGCTCGCCAGGGCGCCGGCCAGGAAGGGGCGTCGATACATGAGTCGTCTCCGGTTCGTTATGGGATAGGCGCGCGGCATGCGCGCTAACGGGGGCCCACCGCGATGGCGGCGCGGGCCAGGTCCGCGTCCAGCCAGGCGGGCTTGAGATCGCCGCGGGCGATGGCGGCCATGCGTTCCTGCTCGCGCAGGTACTTCGCGTGCGCGGCGGCCAGCAGTTCGTCCTTGCGTTCCAGCGGCACGACCACGACGCCGTCGCAGTCGCCGTGGATCCAGTCGCCGGCGCGCACGGGGGCGCCGGCGCAGACGATGGGGTGCAGCACGCTGCCGTCGCCCTTCTTCGAGGGGCCCGCCGGGTGCGTTCCCGCCGCGAAGACGGGCAGGCCCAGTCCGGCCAGTTCCAGGCTGTCGCGGATGGCGCCGTCGATGACGACGCCGGCCAGGCCGGCGGCCTTGGACTGGGTGGTCATGATGCCGCCCATGACGGCGCGTTCCAGATAGGCCTGGGCATCGATTATCAGCACCTCGCCGGCCCGGCAGAGGGTCAGCGCATGGTGGATGGCAAGGTTGTCGCCGGGAGGGACGGACACCGGCAGGGCCGGACCCCAGAGCCGCCAGGCCGGATCCAGCGGCTTGATGCGCGCGGACAGCGCGTAGGCGCCGACGTCGGCCAGCAGGGAGGAGGCCAGCCAGTCGGGATGGTCGAAGGCGGATGTCATGCGAACTCCTGGGAAGAACTGCGGCACGGGCCGGGCCGCTCGATGGGACTTTAATCCATACAATTTCGTTGTACGCTATACAACGATTGGTCGGTACGATGCCGGACCTGCATCAAGGAAAGCCGCATGAGCAACGAAGGCGTGACCGCCGTGGAGCGGGCCATGGCCGTCCTGGACTGTTTCCGGCTGGACGCCGACCGTCTCAGCCTGGCCGATTTCGCCGCGCGCCTGCCGCTGCACAAGACCACCATCTATCGTCTGCTGAATTCGCTGGTGCGCACGCGCTACGTGGTGCGCCATGCCGACGGCCGCTATTCGCTGGGCCCGCGGGTGCTGTACCTGGGCAGGGTGTGCGAGCGCAGTTTCCGCCTGGCCGACGTCGTCGTGCCGCAGTTGCGCGAGTTGTCGCGGGCAAGCGGGGAAACCGCGTCCTACTACGTGGCCAGCGAAGGCCAGCGCCTGTGCCTGTTCCGCATCCAGCCGAACGAGGGCATGCATGACCAGCTCACGGCCGGCAGCCTGCTGCCTTTCGACGACAGCGCGACCGGCCAGGTCTTCCATGTCTGGGTCGTGGGCGACCGGCGGATCGCGCTGCCCGACGACCTGCCCACGCATTCGAGCGGCCTCTACCACCAGTTCGTCACGTCATGGTCGGTGCCGGTGTTCGGCGACCAGGACGCGTTCGCGGGGGCGCTGACGCTGTCCGGCCTGGCGCAGCGGGTGGAACCGGAGGGCGCGGGGCATCGGGACCTGCTGATGGTCCATGGCCGCAGGCTGTCGGCGGCGCTGGGCGCATCGGCGTCCTGGTGCGACACCGTGTACGGGGAAGAGCCATGAACGCGCCCGCCGGGCCGCGCACGAGGGACGGGGGGAGCAACATGGACATCCGGCTGGACAACCGCGTGCGGGGCCGGTTGCGGCTGCGGCACCTGGAGCTCCTGGACGTGCTGGACAACACGGGCAGCATCCACAAGGCCGCGGCGCGGCTCAGCATGACCCAGCCCGCCGCCAGCAAGCTGCTGCGCGATGCCGAGGACATCTACGGCACGCAGTTGTTCACCCGTTCGTCCAGCGGGTTGCGGCCCACGCCGGGTGGCGACGCGGCCATACGGTGGGCCCGCAGCATCCTGCGCAGCGTGGGCGATTCCTTGACCGAGGTCCAGCTGATACGCGAAGGCGCGCATGGCCGCGTGCGGGTGGGCGTGTTTCCGGCGGCGGTGTCGGTGCTGCTGGGCACGGCGCTGGACCGGCTGCACGAGCGCTGGCCGGACGTAGTGGTGCTGGCCACCGAAGGCAGCAACGAAGTGCTGCTGCCGGCGCTGGCGCGCCAGGAACTGGACGTGGTGCTGGGCCGCCTGACCGCGGCCACCCAGGATCCGGCGTTCCGAAGCGAGCTGTTGTATGACGAGCCCGTTTGCGTGGTCGTGCGCAGCGGCCATCCCTGGGCGCGCCGGCGGCGCCTGGACCTGCCCGAGCTGGCCGCGTCGCAGTGGATACTGCCCACCGAGTTCGCGCCCATGCGGCCCCAGTTCGAGCAGATGTTCGTGAAGGCCGGTGTGCCCGTGCCCCGGCCGCGCGTGGAGACCGCGTCGCTGCTGCTCAGCCAGGCCGTGATCCAGAAGTCGGACATGCTGGCCGTCGTGCCGGGGCGCGTGGCGGCCCACTACCGCGACCAGGGGCTGTTCGCCATCCTGCCCTTCGCGCTGCCGTTGACGATTCCGCCCGTGGGCGTCATCACCCATGCCCATCGTCCGGTCTCGCCGGCGGTCGGCCATTTCCTGGACGTGGTGCACGAGATCGCGGGGCTGGAGGCGCGGGCGCGGGAAGCCGCGGCCCGCCAGCGTCCCGTCAGGCAGGCGGTGGCTGGATCTCTACCCGCAGGGCGCCGAGGGACTCGATCCGGGCGCTGACCACGTCGCCCGCGGCAAGAAAGCTGCGGCGCGCGGCGCCCACGCCCGCCGGGGTGCCGGTCAGCACCACGTCGCCGGGTTCCAGCGTCATGATGCGCGACAGCGTCGCCAGTTGCTCGCCGATGTCGAAGATCATGCCCGAGGTGCGCGCATCCTGCCGGACGTCGCCGTTGACGTCCAGGCGCATGGCCAGGTCGTGCGGGTCGGCAACGAAGGCGGCCGGCACCAGCGGGCCGAGCGGGCAACTGGTGTCGTGCGCCTTGCCCGCGACCCAGTCGAATTTGTAGAAGGTCTCGGGCGCGCGGTTCAGGTCGCGGGCGGAAAAATCGATCGCCACGCAATAGGCCGCGACGTGCTCGCGCCAGTCCCCGGCGGCGATCGCGCGGGCCTCGCGGCCGATCACCAGCGCCAGTTCGATCTCCCAGTCGAAGGACCGGCAGCCGCGCGGAATGCGCACGGTGGCGCCGGGACCCACCACCGCCTGCCGCGCCGGCTTGAAGAAAAAGAACAGCCGCTGCGCGGATTTGTCGTGCGCGTCGGGTACCTTCATCTCGGCCAGGTGGTCGTAGTAGTTGGCGCCGGCGCACAGGACCTTGCCGGGATATTGCAGCGGCGCCAGCTCGGGGGCGTCGGCCGGCACGGCCAGCGCGCGCAGCTCGCCTTCGGCGCCTGCGATGCGCGCCAGCCCCGGCTGATGGGCGGCCCAGTCGCGGAACAGGCCGATGATGCTGTCCGGCATCGCGTCCATCCCAAGCGCCCGGGCCGATGCCGCGATCGGATAGCAGCCCCGGGCGGTCTGCAAACAGCCGGTCGGCGCGCCATGCACCAAGCGGGTAGTCAAAGAAAACATCGTTGCTTCCTCATTCCATCCATCCATGAGCGATCCGTCGCATGCGGCAGACGCTACTCAACCCAGGATGCGGTGGATCCGGCTCCGCCGGTCCACCCGCATCGCCCCCTGGGGGGCGCGCGACGCGCGTAGGGGGGAACCTCTAATCAGCACTGAAGCCCGAGGCCTGGACTGCCTGGCGCCATTGTTCGAGCTCGCGGCGGCCTTGTTCGTCCAGTTGGCGGGGCGTGCTGTCCACCGGGGTCATGCCCATCTGGGCCAGCTTCGCGCGCACGTCGGGCTCTTTCAAGGCGCGGACGATGGCCGCGTTGAGCCGGGCGATGCGGGCATCCGGCGTGCGCGCCGGCGCATAGATGCCGCCCCAGCCCTGGGCCGTATCCATCCGCAGGCCCAGTTCCGCCGCGGTGGGCACGTCTGGCAGCTCGGCCGCCCGCTGCGAGCCGAAGGTGGCCAGGATGCGGACCTTGCCGGCCTGCTGCAGGTTCAGCATCTCGCCGATGTTCAGGATCGCCGCCGGGATCTGCGCGCCGACCAGCGCGGTGATGACCTCGGCGGCGCCCTTGTATCCGATGTGTTCCATCCGCACGCCGGTGGTCTGCGACAGCGAGACGCCCAGGAAATGCTGGATGCTGCCGGCCGACGGCGTGCCGTAGAAGGCCGCCGTGGGATGGGCCTTGGCCCAGGCCAGGAAGTCCTGCAGGCTGCGCACCGGGGACGAGGCCGGCACGGCCAGCCCCAGTTCCCAGGTCGGCAGCTTGGCCACCGGCGCGAGGTCGGTGAACGGGTCATAGCCCAGCTGCTTGAACACGTGCGGATACAGGTAGATGGTCGCGCCCGGCGCCACCACCAGCGTGTTGCCGTCGGGAGCGGCCGCCTTGACATGCTGGATGGCCAGCCGCGCCTGGGCGCCCGGCCGGTTCTCGACGATGGCCGGCTGGTTGAGCGAGACGCGCAGCTTGTCCGCCAGCAGGCGCGCGATGATGTCGAAGTTGCCGCCGGCGGGCAGGCCCACCACCAGCTTCAGGGGCTCCTGGGCCTGGGCCGCCGTAGCCGCCACCGCGAACAGAAGAGCGAGCCAGGCTCGCCGGATAAGGGTCGGGATCATGATGCGCCTCGTGTGCCCGGATGGGCGTTGGCCTACGGCTTGCGCGCCGCGGTCACGGCGATCTCGACCTCGTATTCGGGAAAGGCCAGCTTGGCCTCGACGCAGGAGCGCACCGGCTTGTGGCCGGGAATCACCCACTGGTCCCAGATCTCGTTGAGCCTGGGCCATTTCTTGTAGTCGTCGATCCAGACCATGGCGCTCAGGATGTGCTTGCGGTCCAGGCCTATGCCTTCGAGCTGGGCGTCGAGCTTGGCCAGGATCTGGCGCAACTGGCCGTCGAAGTCCTGCGAGGGATCGTCCGCGACCTGCCCCGACATGTAGACGAGGTTGTCGTGGATCACGATCTTGCTCATGTGGGCGTTTTCGTTCAGGCGTTCGATGGTCATGCGCGGCTCCTTGGTGTGTGCCGGCACATTGTGGGCGCGATGCGCGCCGCCGCCATAATGAAAGAAACTTATCTCCCGAGAACCGGGAAGAATCTCCGGCGGCCTCAGGCGTCCAGGTGCGGCCGCATCAGGGCCTCGAACCATTCCACGAACATGGCCAGCCGGCGCGACCGCTGCCGGCGGTGGGGATACAGCAGGGAGACCGGCATGGGCGCGGGGCGCAGGCCGGGCATGACCTCGACCAGTTCGCCGGCATCGAGCAGATGCCGCACGTCGAAACGCGGGATCTGGATCAGCCCCAGGCCCATCCGGCAGCAGGCGATGTAGTTCTCGGCATTGTTCACCACCACCTGGCTGGGCACGTCCCGGCTCCGCGGTTCGCCGGCGGCGTCCAGGTATTCCCACGCCGTTTCGCGGCCCGTGGTGGCCGAGGCATAGCCCACGGCCCAATGGCCATCGGCCAGTTCGTCGGGATGGCGGGGTTCGCCGTGCTGGCGCAGGTATGCGGGGCTGGCGCAATTGATCAGCGCGATGTCGCCCAGCGGACGAACGACCAGGCTGCTGTCGTGCAGGGCGCCGATGCGCACTGCGCAGTCCACGCCTTCGCGCACGAGGTCGATGGCGCGGTCGCCCGAGCGCAGCAGCAGTTGCAGGCGGGGATGGCGCTGCAGCAGGCCGGGCAGCGCGGGCACGACCAGGCGGCGCGCGATGCGGCTGGGCACGTCCACGGTCAGCCGCCCGGCCACCTGTTTTTCGCGCGCGTGGAACAACTGGTCGATGTCCTCGACCTCGGCCAGCAGCGGCCGTATGCGTTCGATCAACTGCTGGCCGTCGGCGGTCAGCGACACGCGCCGGGTCGTGCGATGGAGCAGGCGCGCGCCGACCTGTGCCTCCAATTGCTGGACGGCCGCCGACACCGAGGCGCGCGGCAGCTCCAGCGCGTGGGCCGCCTTGATGAAGCTGCCCATCTCCGCTACCTGGACGAAAACGCGATACTGGTCGAAGCGATCCATGCCCCAAGCATAGAGCAGGATGCCGCTATTTGGTGGTGTAGCCGCCGTTGATGAGGATGGTCTGGCCCGTGATCCACCAGCCGTCGCTGACAAGGTGGCGGATGAACGGGACCACGTCCTGGATGTCGGTCAGCCCGGTCTTCGAGAATGGCGACAGGGCCGCCGCGGTCTTGTGGTAGGCCACCGCCTCGGCCTGCTCGGCGGGATAGAAGAAGGGCGTGTCCATCGGGCCCGGGCCGACCGCGGTCACCGAGATGCCGCGCTGGCCGAACTCCTTGGCCGCCGCGCGGGTGAAGTGCTCCACCGGCGCCTTGGTGCCTTCGTAGGCCGCGTAGAACGGCGTGAACGCGCCCAGCAGCGAGGTCACCAGCGTCACGATCTTGCCGTTGTCGTTCACATGGCGGCCAGCTTCCTTCAGGAAGAAGAACGCCGACTTGGCGTTGACCGCCGACATCTCGTCGTATTCCGCTTCGCTGATGTCGACGATGGGCTTCTTCAGCACCTTGCCCACGGTGTTGATGGCGATGTCCGGCCGTCCGGCCACGGCGATGGCATCGGCGAACAGTTTTTCCACCGCACCGGCCGTCGTCAGGTCGGCCTGCAGGGCCGCCGACTCGGCGCCCGCGGCGCGGACCGCGGCCACGGTGGCGTCCGCGTCCGCCTTGGACGCCGGGCTGTTGTAGTGGACGATGACGGCCTTGGCGCCCTGCGCGGCCAGGTCGCGCGCGATCAGTCCGCCGAGATTCTTCGCGCCGCCGGCGATCAGCGCGACCTTGCCGCGTATCGAATGGTCTGCCATGGAAAACTCCTGTGCGATGGAAACGAGGGTTCCAGCTTAGGAGCGTGGGCCGATCCGATCAGCCCCCGGGGACTGGATGGACTATCCAGGAAATCCGGCCAATCGCGGTACACCCGATCTCGGCCGCCATGGTGGCGCTACTTCCAAGGATTGATGACGGTCAGTCCCGCGGCTTCTAAGGGACTGGTGTCGCGGGTGGTGACCGCGAAGCCCCGCGCGAGAGCCGAAGCAGCGATGTAGCCATCCGCCTTGCCGATGGCCTTGCCGGCCTTTCGCGCCCCGGTCATCAGGTCGGAGTACGCGCGAGATGCATCCAGGTCAAAGGGCAGAATGCGGCCCGAGAATGCTGGCAGGACCTCGTGCTCCTGACGATCGAGATAGATGGTGCGCCGTTTGCCTTCGGGCCTGGCGGCTTGCTCCAGAATGCCGCGGACTTCGGCTGCTGTGCTGTGGCCATGCATCGCTGCGCGAACCCGAATGGCGCGATGAACCTCCTCGGGAATATTTCGGACAGTGATGGAACGCATTTTCAAATCCTCAAAATGATGGATTTGAAATCATTTCATCATTTTGATATCAATCTGGCGAGGTCCACCCGCACGACCTGCCCATTCTCGATGGGCGACGCCAGGTCCGTCTCGCGGAAGCGCCGCATCCAGGGCGGCGTGGTTTCCAGCCCCAGCGCGAGCGCGAGCTGGTAGGCGTGGAAGAACTGGCCGTGGCCGACCGCGACGACGAAGCCGCGCAGCGTGCGCACGCGCTCGTCGAAGGCGCGCAGGCGGCCTGCGAACTCGGAAAACGATTCGGCGTCGTCGCCGTCGCGGTAGTCGGGGTCGGCGCGCCGCCAGTAGGCGTCGGCCAGGGGCCGGCGCTCGTGCACGTTCAGCCCCGCGCACTTGAGGGCCGACAGGTAGGTGAATTCCTGGATGGGCCAGATCTCCATCGGGGTGGCGGGCCATTTTTCCAGGATGGGCGCGGCGGTTTCCTGCGCCCGCAGGAAGGGCGAGACGATCAGCAGATCGGGGCGCCGGTCGACCTGGCGGGCGGCAAGCAGGGCCTGTTCGCGGCCCAGCGCCGTCAGCGGGCTGGAGCCTACCTCGGAAGTGGCCGCCCCGGCGTTGGCCGTGCTTTGTCCGTGGCGGATCAGCCAGAGTTCGCGCAATGTCATGGAGCGGCAAGCGGGAAGGAAAGGGTCTTGTTGTACACCGGTTGCGAGAATTGCGCGCCCAGGGCCTCGCGAGCCTGGGCGACGAAGGCGCTCTCGCCCTGGCGTGGAGGCAGCAGGTGGAAGGTGGCGTCGGGCAGCGCGGGCAACCGCCGGCCGGGAGCCAGCCGCGCCATGCCGGGCCCCAGCGACGAGGCGTTCAGGCAGGCGATGCCCAGTCCCGCCGCCACGGCCTGCTGCATGCCGGCCACGCCCGATGCCACGTGCGCGAGCAGGTAGGGTACCTTGGCGCGATCCAGCAGGCCGACGGTGTATTGGTGCAGGGCGCAGGTGTCCGGCAGGGCCACCAGCGGCAGCGGGGCGGTACGGCTGAACGCCGGCGGTGCGCCGTCGGCCGCCGTCCAGCACAGCGGTTCGCGCCGCAGGCGCAGCCCGGCGGGCGGGCGGCGGCCACCTGCGCCCCGGGATTCGATGCGCATCGAGATCGCCACGTCGAACTCGCCGCGCGCATAGGCCTGTTCGATGACGCCGCTTTTCAGGATGGCCACGTGCAGGCGCACCCCGGGATGGTTCTGGCCCAGCCGGCGCAGCAGGGGCGCGATGTCTCCCGGGCGGAAGTAATCGGTGACGGCCAGGCGCAGTTCGCCCAGCAGGGGTACGCCGCGCAGGTCGCGGTAGGCTTCTTCGTTCAAGGCCAGCAGGCGCCGGGCATGGGCCAACAGGCGGTCGCCGGCGGGGGTCAGGGTGACGCCGCGCTTGGCGCGCACCAGCAGGCGCTGGCCGGCCTTGTCCTCGAGCTTGCGAATCTGTTCGCTGACGGCCGATTGCGACAGGAAGAGGCGCGGCGCGGCTGCCGTCAGGCTGCGGGCGTCGGCCACGGCGGCCAGGGTGCGCAATTGGTCGAACTCGAAGCCGTCCATGCCTATCCATCGGAAAGTTTGATGGATAAGATCCTAAAATCCCGTTTTTCAAATGTCAAAGGCCGCCCTAGACTGGCCTCGTCCATTGCACGAGGAGCCTGTCATGCCACACATCGTCATCCATCTTTCCGGCCAGCCCGAGGCGGCCCTGACCCGGGAAGCCGTCCAGGCGGCCACCCGGCTGACCCAATCCATCCTGGGCAAGGAAGAGCGGGTCATCGCCGTCGCGGTCCAGTACGTCCCGAAGGACCAGTGGTTCATCGGCGGCCGATCGCTGGAGGAGCAAGGGGCCAATGCCTTTCACCTGGACATCAGCGTGACCGACGAGACCAATACCAAGGCCGAGAAGGCGCGCTTCATCCGCGAGGTCTACGCGGCATTCAAGGAGCTGTTGGGAGGCGTGCACGAATGCTCGTACGTACACGTGATCGATGCGCGCGCCGCCGCCTACGGCTACGGCGGCGCGACGCAGGAGTACCGGCACCAGCGCGCCGGGTGACGCGCCGGGCGGAGGACGGGTCCTAGGGCCTGTTAACACAAACCTCGTAGGCCATCGGCGACGAGGACGAAGTTAAGGAAAGCCAGGAACATCGCATCGAGCTTCTCGAATCGGGAGAAAATTCGCCGAAATCCCTTCAAGCGGCGGAACAGTCGCTCGACTTCGTTACGCCGTTTGTACATTGCGCGATCGTATTCCCATGGGTTCAGCCGCTGCGGATTGGGCGGAACCACTGGAATAAATCCGAGATCAAGAGCCAATTGAATAGTCTCATCCCCTTGGTAGGCCATATCCATGAGCAAGTGCACAGGTCGACTCGTGCGGCCCAGGCTCTCGAGCAAGCGCCGACCTTGCGGCCCATCGCCAGCTTGGCCAGGCGATAAACAGAACGTCACGGCCGTTCGAGCATCCGCGGCAACCATATGAATCTTGGTGTTCCATCCGCCTCTAGACTTCCCGATGGACTGCGGACCGTTTTTTTTAACGCACCGGTTCCATCGGGATGCACCTTGACACTTGTGCTGTCCAACGAGACGGCTTCAATCTTGATGCGCACCACTTGCAAGCACTGCAATTCTTCGAACATTCGATCCAGAACTCCGGATTTGGACCAGCGGCGCATGCGTGTGTAGACGGTGTGCCAGTTTCCGAAGCGCTTGGGCAAGCCTCGCCACTTACAGCCATGCTCGGCCACGTAGAGCATCGCGTTGACTACCTGCAGGTTGGTCATGCTCACATTGCCTCGCTGTCTCGGCAGACAATGCTCTACGAGCGCAAATTGTTCAGATGTAATCTCCATGGACCACATAGTCCATCAACTTGGCCTGTGACGCAATTAGTGTTAACAGGCCCTAGGCCAGCTTCTGTTTCAGCAGTTCGTTGACCTGCTGCGGGTTGGCCTTGCCCTTGGCGGCCTTCATCACCTGGCCGACCAGCGAGTTGAAGGCCTTTTCCTTGCCGGCGCGGTATTCGGCCACGATCGCGGGGTTGGCGGCCAGCACGTCGTCGATCATCTTGCCGATGGCGCCGGTATCGCTGATCTGCTTGAGGCCGCGCGCTTCGATGATGGCATCGGCGTCGCCGCCGTTCTCGCCCTGCCAGATGGCGGCGAACACGTCGCGGGCGATCTTGTTCGAGATCGTGCCGTCGGCGATGCGCGCCAGCAGCTTGCCCAGCTGGGCGCTGGAGACGGGGCTCCGGGCGATGTCCATTTCCTCGCGGTTCAGGGCGGCGGCCAGCTCGCCCATGATCCAGTTGGCGGCCAGCTTGGCCTGGCCGGCGGGCAGCGCCTTGGCGGTGGCCTCGAAGAAGTCGGCGGTATCGCGGCTGCCGGTGAGCTGGGCGGCGTCGTAGGCGGGCAGGCCGTAGTCGGCTTCGAAGCGGGCGCGCTTGGCGGCGGGCAGCTCGGGCATGTCGGCGCGCACGCGCTCGATCCAGTCCGGCGCGATGACCAGCGGCGGCAGGTCGGGATCCGGGAAATAGCGGTAGTCGTGCGCGTCTTCCTTGGACCGCATGCTGCGGGTCTCGTCGCGGTCGGGGTCGTACAGGCGGGTTTCCTGCACCACCTTGCCACCGTCCTCGATCAGTTCGATCTGGCGCCGCACTTCGTATTGGATGGCGCGTTCGAGGAAGCGGAACGAGTTGACGTTCTTGGTCTCGGTGCGGGTGCCGAATTCCTTCTGGCCCACGGGGCGCACGGACACGTTGGCGTCGATGCGGAACGAGCCTTCCTGCATGTTGCCGTCGCAGATGCCCAGCCAGACCACCAGCGCGTGCAGCGCCTTGGCGTAGGCCACGGCTTCCTCGGCAGAACGCATCTCGGGCTCGGACACGACTTCCAACAGCGGGGTGCCGGCGCGGTTCAGGTCGATGCCGGTGGACTTTTCGCCGTGGGGGCCGGCGAAGTCGTCGTGCAGCGACTTGCCCGCGTCTTCTTCCAGGTGGGCCCGGGTCAGGTTGATGGTCATTTCCCGCTCGCCCACGAAGAAGGTGAGCGAGCCGCCCTGCACCACCGGGATCTCGTACTGGCTGATCTGGTAGTTCTTGGGCAGGTCGGGATAGAAGTAGTTCTTGCGCGCGAAGATCGAGCGCGGCGCGATGTGCGAGCCCAGCGCCAGGCCCAGCTTGATGGCGCGTTCGACCGCGCCCCGGTTCATGACCGGCAGCGTGCCCGGCAGCGCCAGGTCCACGGCATTGGCCTGCATGTTGGCCGGGGCCCCGAAGCGGGTGCTGCTGCCCGAGAAGATCTTGGACGCCGTGGACAGTTGCACGTGCGTTTCCAGACCGATGACGACTTCCCAGTTCATACGTTCATTCCGCTTGAAGGATCACAGGCTGCCCGGGCGGCGATCATGCCAATCGGTGGCTTGTTGGAAGATGTCGGCGATGCCGAGCAACCGGCCCTCGTCGAAATAATTGCCGATGATCTGCAGGCCGACGGGGCGCTGGCCGTGCACCGGACCCAGGCCGAAGCCGCAGGGGATGGACACCCCGGGCAGGCCCGCCAGGTTCAGGCTGAGCGTGTAGATGTCGGCCAGGTACATGGCCACCGGATCGTCGGTCTTCTCGCCCAGGTTCCAGGCCACGGTGGGGGACACGGGGCCGACGATCACGTCGCACTGGTCCCGCAGCGCCTTCTGGAAATCGTCGGCCACCAGCCGGCGCACCTTCTGCGCCTGCAGGTAGTAGGCGTCGTAGTAGCCGTGCGACAGCACGTAGGTACCCGTCAGGATACGGCGCTGCACTTCCAGGCCGAAGCCCTCGGCGCGCGAGCGGCTGGTCATGTCGGCCAGGTCGCGGTATTGGGCCGCGCGGTGGCCGTAGCGCACGCCGTCGTAGCGCGAGAGGTTGCTCGAGGCCTCGGCCGGGGCGATGACGTAGTAGGCCGGGATGGACAGTTCCGTGCGCGGCAGCGAGATGTCCACCCGCCGGGCGCCCAGCGCCTCGAATTGCTGCAGCGCGGTCTCGATGGCCATGCGCACGTCGTCGGCCAGCCCGGCGCCGAAGAATTCGCGCGGGATGCCGATGCGCAGGCCGGCCAGCGGCTTGTCGCCCTGGGCCCGCGCCGCGAACGCGTCGAACGCCGCGCGCACGCGGCCGGGGGCGTTGGGCTCGGCGCCGCAGCGTTCCAGGCTGGTGGAGTCCCGTTCGTCGAAGCCGGTGATGGGGTCCAGCAGTTCCAGCAGGTCGCGCGCGTGGCGGGCGATGGGGCCGCCCTGGTCCAGGCTGGAGCCGTAGGCGATCATGCCGTAGCGGGACACGGTGCCGTAGGTGGGCTTGATGCCGCTGACGCCGCACAGCGAGGCCGGCTGCCGGATCGACCCGCCGGTGTCGGTGGCCGTGGCGCCCACGGCCAGGCCCGCGGCGACCGCGGCGGCCGAGCCGCCGGACGAACCGCCGGGCACGGCCGCGGTGTCCCAGGGGTTGAGGACCGGGCCGTAGGCCGAGTTCTCGTTGGACGAACCCATCGCGAACTCGTCGCAATTGAGCTTGCCCAGGGTGACCGCGCCCGCCGCGGCCAGTCGTTCGACCACGGTGGCGTCGAACGGGCTGACGTAGTCCTTCAGCATGGCGCTGGCCGCCGTGGTGCGCCAGCCGCGGGTGACGAAGACGTCCTTGTGGGCGATGGGGATGCCGGCCAGCGGGCCGGCCTGGCCGTTCGCCAGCGCGGCGTCGGCGGCGCGGGCCTGGGCCAGCGTCAGTTCGGGGTCGACGTGCAGGAAGGCATTGAGTTCGTGGCGGGCGGCGATGGCCTCGAGCGCGCTTTGCGCCAGCTCGACGGCCGAGACGCGGCGCTCGTCCAGGGCCTTGCGCAGCTCGGCGATGCCGGAGAATTCGGTGTGCAGGGGTTGGGGCATGGGCTTACTCGATGACCTTGGGCACCAGGAACAGGCCGTCCTGGACGGCCGGGGCGTTGGCCAGCAGGGCGTCGCGCGAGTCGGCGGTGGCCGGCTCGGTGGCGGCGTCCTCGCGCAGGCGCAGCGCCACGTCCTCGATGGCCGAGATGGGATGGGTGAGCGGTTCCACGCCCTGGGTGTCGACCGCCTGCAGTTGCTCGATCAGGCCGAAGATGCCGTTCAGGTCCTTCAGGACGCGGGCCTGGGTGTCGCCCGCAAGTTCGAGACGGGCCAGCCGCGCGATGCGCGTGACGTCGGTTTCGGTAAGCGCCATGGCAGTGTGATGGAAAGGCTGCGAAACGGCGTCGGACGGGGCTTTGGCGCGCTTCGGGGCCGGGTGGGTCGTAGCACTGCTTCGAAGACCGCAGAATCGAGAATAATGCAGAACTTTGATGCAGTTTCAGGGTATTGAAGCAGGATTATAAGTTATCATTTCGCGTTTACCGGACCCGCCCACCCCGCATCCGTTCTTCATAAAAGATTCCCGATGTTCAGTTTCCTGCGCAGTTATTTTTCCAATGATCTGGCGATCGACCTTGGCACCGCCAACACGCTGATCTACGTCCGCAGCAAGGGCATCGTGCTGAACGAACCCTCGGTGGTGGCCATCCGCCAGGAAGGCGGGCCCAGCGGCAAGAAAACGATCCAGGCGGTGGGCAAGGAAGCCAAGCAGATGCTGGGCCGCGTGCCCGGCAACATCGAAGCCATCCGCCCCATGAAGGACGGCGTGATCGCCGACTTCACCGTGACCGAGCAGATGCTCAAGCAGTTCATCCGCATGGTCCACCCCAAGGGCCTGTTCGCCCCCAGCCCCCGCATCATCATCTGCGTTCCCTGCGGCTCCACGCAGGTCGAGCGCCGGGCGATCCGGGAATCGGCGCTGGGCGCCGGCGCCAGCCAGGTGTTCCTGATCGAGGAACCCATGGCCGCGGCCATCGGCGCCGGCCTGTCGGTTTCCGACGCCAGCGGCTCGATGGTGGTGGACATCGGCGGCGGCACCACCGAGGTCGCCGTGATCTCGCTGGGCGGCATGGTCTACAAGGGCTCGGTGCGCGTGGGCGGCGACAAGTTCGACGAGGCCATCGTCAACTACATCCGCCGCAACTACGGCATGCTGATCGGCGAACCCACGGCCGAACTCATCAAGAAGGCCATCGGATCGGCGTTCCCCGGCTCCGAGGTCAAGGAAATGGAAGTCAAGGGCCGCAACCTGTCCGAAGGCATCCCCCGCAGCTTCACCGTTTCCTCCAACGAAATCCTCGAGGCGCTGACCGATCCGCTGAACCAGATCGTCTCGGCCGTGAAGATCGCGCTGGAGCAGACCCCGCCCGAGCTGGGCGCCGACATCACCGAGAAGGGCATCATGCTGACTGGCGGCGGCGCGCTGCTGCGCGACCTGGACCGCCTGCTGCAGGAAGAAACCGGCCTGCCCGTCATCGTGGCCGAGGATCCGCTGACCTGCGTGGTGCGCGGCTGCGGCCAGGCGCTCGAGCGCATGGACAAACTGGGCGCCATCTTCACGAACGAGTAATCTTTTCTCGTGGTTGTCATCGCGACGGGGCGAAGCGGCTGACAAGCGGTTCGCCCCGGTCTTTTTTCCTCGGGACCTGTCCCGGCATCGCCGGACGCTGGACATACTTCCATGCAATACAGTCCACCGTCGTTTTTCAAGCAAGGGCCGCCGGCCTTGGTCCGGCTGGCGTTCTTCGTGTTCCTGTCCCTGGTCATGCTGGTGGTCGATACCCGCATGCGGGCGCTCGATGCCTTGCGTGAAGCGGTCAGCGTCGTCCTGTATCCGTTCCAGCGCGTGATGCTGCTGCCTCGCGACGGCGTGCGCTACGTGGCCGATTTCTTCGAGGTCAACAGCAGCGTCCAGCAGGAAATCGAGTTGATGCGCCGCCAGCGCATCGAGATGGCGCAGTCCACCGCCCAGGCCGCGCAACTGGCTTCCGAGAACGCCCAGCTGCGCCGGCTGCTGGGCGCCAGCGAGCGCGTTCCGGCGCCCGCCGTCCTGGTGCAGGTGCTGTACGAGTCGCGCGACGCCTTCTCGCGCCGCCTCATCATCGACAAGGGCAGCCACTACGGCATCATCGCCGGCATGCCGGTCATCGACGACGGCGGCGTGGTGGGGCAGGTGGTGCGCACCTCGCCCATGACCTCCGAGGTCGCGCTGCTGACCGACCGGGTGCAGTCCATTCCCATCCAGGTGCTGCGCAACGGCCTGCGCGGCATCACCTCCGGCGGCGAGATCCCGGGCCGGCTGGGCCTGCGGTTCATGGCGTCCGACGCCGACATCCAGGTGGGCGACACCCTGGTCACCAGCGGGCTGGACGGCATCTATCCCGAGGGCCTGCCGGTGGCCACGGTCGAATCGGTCGAGCGCGACGCCAGTTCCGGCTTCGCGCGCATCCTGTGCAAGCCGGTGGCCGGCGTGGACCGCTACCGGCATTTCCTGGTGCTGCAGACCATCAAGCCGCAGGAGCTTCCCGGCGCGCCGGGGGACGAATCCTCCAAAAGCGAACTGTCGGACAAGTCGTCCCCATCATCCATGGCGCCCCGCGCTACCCCCAGCCGATGAAAGCACACTTCCTCATCCAGTGCCGCCCCCTGGGGGGCGCGCGTCAGCGCGCAGGGGGGGGCTTCCGTTGAAAGCACCTTCCACGCTGCCACGTTCCCGGGTTCCGACCGAACACCTGCTCTTGCCGGTCGAACCCCGCTTCATCTGGCTCACGCTGTTCCTGGCCTGGCTGCTCAACCTGCTGCCCTGGGGCCAGGTGGGCGGCATCCCCGACGCGCTGGCGATCTGCCTGGTATTCTGGAGCGTCCACGAGCCCCGGCGCGTGGGCATGTTGACCGCCTTCGTCTTCGGCATCCTGATGGACGTGCACGGGTCGGCCCGCCTGGGCGAGCACGCGCTGTCCTACACCTTGATGGTCTATCTGGCGCTGCTGATGCACCGGCGGCTGTCGTGGTTCTCGCCCTGGCTGCAGGCCTTGCACGTGCTGCCGGTTTTTTTCGTCTCCGAACTCACGGTATTCTCTATCCGCGGCTGGCTCGACGGCACCTGGCCCGGCTGGTGGTGGGCGCTGAACAGCGTGATCTCGGCCCTGTTGTGGCCGCTGGCGGGCTGGATCCTGCAAGCCCCCCAGCGCAGGCCGGTGGACCCCGACGACACGAGGCCCATCTAAGCCAGGCCAGCCGGCACCACGCAACACCGTCCGGCCCGCAGGGGCCGGGTTTCCGCAGCACATGACCGAACTCAAGAATACCGAGCGCGAACTCCAGCATTTCCGCCTGCGCCTGCTGGTGGCGGTGGGGCTCGTTCTCGTCTGCTTCGGCCTGCTCGGATCCAGGTTCTGGTACCTGCAGGTCGCCAACCACGACGCCTATGCCGCCCGCGCCGAGCAGAACCGCATCTCGGTCGTGCCCATCACGCCCCATCGGGGCATCGTCGTGGACCGCAATGGCGCGCTTCTGGCCCGCAACTACTCGGCCTATACGCTGGAAATCACCCCGTCCAAGGCGGGCAAGCTGGACGAGACCATCGAGCAATTGGGCGAGGTGGTGCACATCGACGCCCGCGATCGCCGCCGTTTCCGCCAGTTGCTGGGCGAGTCGCGGCGGTTCGAGAGCCTGCCCATCCGCAGCCGACTGACCGACGAGGAGGTCGCCCGCTTCGCCGCCCAGGCCTATCGTTTCCCGGGCGTGGAAATCCGCGCGCGGCTGCTGCGCAACTACCCCCAGGGCGAGACCGCGGCGCATGTGATCGGCTACATAGGGCGGATTTCCCAGCGCGATATCGGCCGGTTGGAAGAAGATGGCACCATTTCCAATTACCGGGGAACGGATTACATAGGCAAGGAAGGCCTGGAAAAATCCTATGAGAGCGTGCTGCACGGGAAGACCGGGGTCGAGGAGGTCGAGGTGACCGCCTCGGGCCGCGCGGTGCGGACGCTTTCGCGCACGCCGCCGGTTTCGGGCAAGAACCTGATCCTGTCCATCGACATCGAGCTGCAGAAGATCGCCGAGGCGGCGTTCGGCAACCGGCGGGGCGCGCTGGTGGCGATCGAGCCTTCCACGGGCGACATCCTGGCCTTCGTCTCGCGCCCGTCGTTCGATCCCAACCTGTTCGTCGACGGCATCGACGTGGACAACTGGAAGGCGCTGAACGAATCGCCCGATCGCCCGCTGATCAACCGGCCGCTGTACGGCACCTATCCCATCGGCTCCACCTACAAGCCCTTCATGGCGCTGGCCGGGCTGGAACTGGGTAAGCGGACCTTCACCGGCACCATGTACGACCCCGGCTATTTCGAGTTCGGCGACCGCCGCTACCGCAACTCCGGGGAGCGGGCCTACGGCACGATAGACATGCGCCGCGCGCTGGAAGTCTCGTCCGACACCTACTTCTATTCGCTGGCCGCCGACCTGGGCGTGGATGCCATCCACGATTTCATGAAGCCCTTCGGCTTCGGCCAGATCACCGGCATCGACCTGGGTGGCGAAAAGACCGGCATCCTGCCGTCCACCGCCTGGAAGCGGCGGGCCTATTCCAAGCCCGAGCAGCAGCGCTGGTACGCGGGCGAGACCATTTCCATCGGCGTGGGCCAGGGCTACAACGCCTTCACGCTGCTGCAGCTGGCCCAGGCCACTTCGGTGCTGGCCAACGACGGCGTCTACATGAAGCCCCACCTGGTCAAGTCCTTGCAGGACAGCGCCACCGGCGAACAGACCCTGACCGTTCCGCACGAAAGCTACCGCATTCCGCTCAAGCCCGAGAACATCAAGATGATCAAGCAGGCCATGGCCTCGGTCACGCGCAGCGGCACGGCGGCACGGGCCTTCGCCGGCGCGCCCTACGTCGCGGCGGGCAAGACCGGCACGGCGCAGGTCTACAGCCTGCGTTCGGGGGAACGCTACAACGCCAGCCGCATCGACGAGCGGCTGCGCGACCACGCCCTGTTCATGGCCTTCGCGCCGCTGGACCATCCGCGCATCGCGGTGGCCCTGATCGTCGAGAACGCCGGCTGGGGCGCCACCGTGGCCGCGCCCGTGGCGCGCCAGGTATTCGACTTCTGGCTGCTGGGCAAGCGCCCGGGCGGGCCCGTGCCCGACACGCCACCCCAACCTGCGGAGGCTGCCGGTGATTGACGGACCGGGCTTGTTCAACCGCCTGACCTGGCGCACTGTCCTGCTGCGCACGGTCGCGGTGTTCGACATTCCCATGTTGCTGATCCTGATGGCCCTGGCGGGTATCGGGCTGATGTCCATGTACTCGGCCGGAGGCGGTTTCGACGGCCGCTTCGCCGACCAATTGCGCAACTACGGCATCGCGCTGCTGGCGATGTGGCTGCTGGCGCAACTCTCGCCCCAGACGCTGATGCGGCTGGCGGTGCCGGTCTACCTGGTCGGGCTGGTGCTGCTGTTCGGCGTGGAGTTCGTCGGCGAGACCAGCAAGGGCGCGACACGATGGCTGAACCTGGGCTTCACCCGCATCCAGCCTTCCGAGGTGATGAAGATCGCCGTGCCGATGATGCTGGCCTGGTACTTCCACAAGCACCAGGGCACCTTGCGGATACGCGACTTCATCGTGGCCGCGGTGCTGATGCTGACGCCGTTCTCGCTGATCGTGCTGCAGCCCGACCTCGGCACCGCGCTGCTGGTATTCGGCGCCGGGTTCTTCGTGCTGTTCTTCGCCGGCCTGTCGTTCCGCCTGCTGGTGCCCATCACGCTGGTAAGCGTGATCGCGCTGGGGACCCTGGTCTCGCTGGAAGACACCCTGTGCACGGACGGCGTGGACTGGGTCGTGCTGCACGACTACCAGAAGCACCGTGTCTGCACCTTGCTGAATCCCGCCTCCGATCCCCTGGGCAAGGGCTTCCACACCATACAGTCGGCCATCGCGGTCGGTTCGGGCGGCATGCTGGGCAAGGGCTACATGCAGGGCACGCAGACCCACCTCGACTTCATTCCCGAGCGCACCACCGACTTCATCTTCGCGGTATTCGCCGAAGAATTCGGCTTCGTCGGCAACCTGCTGCTGCTGTTCCTGTACCTGCTGCTGCTGATCCGCGGGCTGACCATCGCCGCGAATGCCCCGTCGGTCTTCTCGCGCCTGCTGGCGGGGGCGCTGACCATGGTGTTCTTCGTCTATGCCTTCGTGAACATGGGCATGGTCAGCGGCATCCTGCCCGTGGTGGGCGTGCCGCTGCCTTTCATGAGCTACGGCGGCACGGCGCTGCTGACGCTGGGGTGCGCCGCGGGCATCCTGATGGGGATACAGCGGCACCGGGCGCTGGTGCAGAGCTAGCGGCGCACCCCTAGTCCTCCGGCAACGCCGGCTGCGGCGAGAACGGCGCCACGTTCATGATCTTCACCTCCTGGGCGACGAACGACCCCCGGTTCATCTGCCTGAAGGCAGCCCATTCGGGGTCCGCCTCCAACCGCTCGCGGCGCCGTTCGCGCTCGGCCAGGCTGGCGTAGGCCCAGATGTGGACGACCTGGTTCAGCGGACCGATCTCGCTTACGTAGAAGCCGACCAGCCCGCCCAGGTGCCGCATCTGCACGGGCAGGCCGTGCGTGCGGTATCGCTGCAGGTAGTCGTCCATGGTGCCGTGCTTGAGCGTGTAGGTGCGGTGCTCGACGATCATGCGGTGGGTTCCTCTGTTTCCTCTAGGGCTGGACCTGGATGCCGGTCTTCTTCAGGAAGGGGATCCAGCGGTCGAAGTCGCTGGCCAGCTTGGCCTTGAATTGCTCCGTGTCCATGGGGCCGATCAACCCCATGCTGCCCAGCTTGTCCGATACCTCGGGCGAGCGCGCGACCTTCAGGATGGCCTGCTCCAGCTGCCGGCGCGTGGCCTCCGGGGTGCCGGCCGGCGCCAGGATGCCGTAGGCGTTGCTCATCTGCAGGTCGGGATAGCCCGCCTCGACCGAGGTCGGCACGTCGGGCAATTGCTTGGAACGCTGCGTGTCGAACAGCACCAGGCCGCGTACCTTGCCTTCGCGCACGTAGGGCGCGAGGATGGTCACGTCGGCGTTCAGCGCGTCGATCTGCCCGGCCAGCAGGTCGGCGATGGCGGGGGCCGCGCCGCGATACGGGACGTGCAGCATCTGCGAACCCGTGTAGACGTTCACCATCTCGCCGCCTATGTGCATGGTGGAGCCGACGCCGGACGAACCGTAGCTGATGCGCGCCCCGGACTTGGACTTGTCCACCAGCTCGCGCAGCGTGCGCACGCCCAGGTCGGGGCGGGCGATCATCAGGGTCTGGACCTGGCCGATCAGCGCCACGGGTTCCAGGTCCTTGCGCGGGTCGTAGGGCAGTTGCGTCATCGTGCCCGCCGACATCACGTAGCCCGAGGTCGCCACCAGCAGCGTCCCGCCGTCCGCGGGCGACTTGGCGACATAGTTGGCGCCGACGACGCCGCCCGCGCCGCCGCGGTTCTCCACCACGACGGTCTTGCCCAGCGCCGCGGTGAGCCCCGGCGCGATGATGCGCGCGACCTGGTCCACCGGACCGCCGGCCGCGAAGGGCACCACCAGCTTGACGACATCGGCGGCGGGCGATGGGGCCGCGACGGCGCACGACAACAGGAACAGCAAGGCTCGAACTCGTTGCATGAAGGTCTCCTCCATGGCGCTGCGCCATGGTCGTGGTCGACGCGGGGCGGATGCCGGAGCCGGGGTGCCGCGTTCAGCCCCGGAAGCGTGGTTCGGGCAGGCCGCCCACGCCCACGTCGAGCGCGAACAGTCCGCCGGCGAGCGGTTCCCTGGCCAGCTCGGGAATGCGTTGCGAATGGCTGGTGACGTACAAGGTGTCGAGCCGGTCGCCGCCGAAGGCGGGGCAGGTCGGATTGGTGACCGGCATCTGGATGACCCGGTCCACCTTGCCTTCGGGCGTGAGCCGCACCAGCTGCCCGGTGGCCACCATCGCGTTCCACAGGCAGCCGTCCACGTCCACCGTCGATCCGTCGGGGCGCCCTGCCTGGTGGGTCCAGTCCTTGAAGACGCGGCGATTGGAGATGACGCCGTCGTCCAGGTCGTAGTCGAAGGCCCAGATGACCTGCCGGTGCGTGTCGGCGAAGTACATCGTGCGGTCGTCGGGACTCCAGGCGATGGAGTTGGGCAGCACGACGTCGTCCAGCATGGCGTGGCAGCGGTGATCGGGGTCGAAGCGGTAGAGCCTGCCTTCCGGCGTGCGGCGGGTATCGGGCATGCTGCCCACCCAGAAGCGGCCGCGGCGGTCGCACTTGCCGTCGTTCAGGCGGTTGTCGGGCAGGTCGGGTTCCGGGTTCAGCAGGGGCTGGGGAGGTTCGCCGGTATCGGGGTCGTACAGGTACAGGCCGTGGTTGGTGGCCAGCAGGAAGCCGCCCGCCTCGCGCAGCGCGATGCTGCCCACCAGCAGTTCGGGCGCCAGCCGTTGCGCGCGATGCCGGCCGGTGGCGGGTTCGTACGATTGCAGGGCGGGCCGCCGCACGTCCACCCACCACAGGCGCTGGCTGCGGTCGCACCAGAGCGGGACTTCGCCCAGGATGTCGGCCCCTTGGACGACGCATTCGATCTTGCCGGCCACCGTTGTCTCCTTCGGTCTTGTGGGCCCCGCGATGCGGAGCGTTTTTTTCAGGTTATTCCGTAATTCAGGATTCGTCAAACATCCCATTATTTAGGATTAATAAGTTGGTGTTGCCATGACCGGTATAATCCGCGTCACCATTCCGCCCCAAGCGCTCCGTGAACGCATCCGATAACGCCCGCCCGGCTTCCACGCTCGCCCGCGCTTTCGAAGTGCTGGAACTGCTGTCCGTCGAGCATCCGCTGCTGCGCGTCGAGGACGTCATGTCGAGGCTGGGCCATACCCGCTCCACGGCCTACCGGTACGTGAAGGAACTGTGCGACGCCGGCGTGCTGGCGCCGTCCTCGGGCGGCATGTATGCGCTGGGGCCCCGCATCATCGAACTCGAACGCATGCTGGTGCTGACCGATCCGCTGTACCTGGCGGGCCGCAAGGTGCTGCCGGCCGTGCGCGAGCCGGGCAGCGTGCTGCTGCTGCACAACCTGTATCGCGACAAGGTGTTGTGCATCTACAAGGAAGGGCCCGATACACTCGAATACCGTGGCGAGACCATCGCCGTGCGGCGCTCGCGGGGTACGCCGTTCCCGTTGTTCCGGGGCGCGGCCTCGCTGGCGATGCTGGCGTTCTTCACGCCGCATCGCATCCGGCAGGCCTATCTGCGCAGCGCCGACGAGATCGCTCAGGCGGGCCTGGGGCGCAGCTGGGAGGAATTCCGCGGGGCCCTGGCCGCGATCCGGCGCAGCGGCTACGCCACCAGCCGCAGCCAGATCACGCCCAACCTGGCCGGCGTGGCGGTGCCGATCTTCCTGCCGGGGGAAAGGAAGGTGATAGGCAGCCTGGCGCGCGCGTTCCCCGCCGAACTGCTCACGCCCGAGATGGAGCGGGCCTGCCTGGGCCGTTTGTCCGAGGCGGCCGCGCTGATCGCCCGGGAGTTCGTCCAGGCGGGGCACGGCGCCTAGGCGCCGCCTCCTGCCCCTCAGCCCGTCAGCTTGATCCCGGCGCTCTTGGCCACGCTGCGGGTGCTGTCGATTTCCTGGCGGATGAAGGCGTCGAACTGCGCCGGCGTGGATGCCACCACGTCGGTGCCCCAGGCATTCATCTGCTGCACGACGTCCGGCCGCTTGATGGTCGCGATCAGGTCGGCGGACAGTTTCTGCGCGACGTCGGCGGACAGGCCGGCCGGCGCCACGAAACCGAAGATGCTTTCGTACGCGTAGCCCGGCACGCTTTCCCCTATGGTCGGGAAGTCCGGGTGCGCGGAGCTGCGCTGGCCGTTGGCGATGGCCAGCAGTTTCAGCCTGCCCGACTGGATGTGGGGCAGCGCCGACTCCAGGATGACAAAGCCCAGCTTGACCCGCCCCGGCAGCAGGTCGTTGTAGGCCGGCGCGCTGCCGTTGTAGGGCACGTGGGGCATGTCCAGGCCGGCCTTCACCTTCAGCAGTTCCCCGGCGACGTGGGTGGCCGTGCCTATGCCCAGCGAAGCGTATTCCAGGCGCCCCGGTTCGGCGCGCACGAGCTTGATCAGTCCCGGCACGTCGCTGGCGGGCAGCGATGGATGGGCCACGAGCGCGATCACCGCCGATCCCAGCTGCGTGAGCGGCGTGAAGTCCTTCAGCGTGTCGTAGGGCAGCGTGCTGCGCAGCGCGGGATTGATGGTGTGCGAGCTGATGACCAGTCCGAACGTATAGCCGTCGGGAGCGGCACGCGCGATGGCCTGGGTGCCGATGATGGCGCCCGCGCCGGCGCGGTTCTCCACCACGACGCTCTGGCCCCAGCGTTCGCCCAGCTTCATCGCGATCAGCCGCGCCATGCCGTCGGTGGCGCCGCCCGGCGGCATGGGCACGATCATCCTGACGGGCTTTTGGGGATAGGTGGCCTGCGCGCGCAGCGCGGGCGACAGCGCCAGGGTGGCCGTCGCGGCCAGCCACTGGCGGCGACGGATGTCCGGCGAGCAGGACGGGGTCGTCATGTCGATTCCTTGGGCGTGGAGGGAAGGTGATGTATCCATGGCCGGCGCAACGCGTCGTGCCGCTGGAAGTCGTCGATGAGGTGTTTGCGCTTCAAGGTCTGCGCGATCGGATCGAGCCCTTCGAGCAGGGCCTCGCGGCGCAGGGCCTGGATGTCGAAACCGATGCGCGCGCCGTCGGCGCCGGCCACGAAGCATTGCCGCAGGTCCACGGTCATGGGGACGCCGGGGTGGCTGCGCGCCTGCGCCGCCAGCGACTCGACGTCGGCGCGTGGCAGACGCACGGGAAGCAGGCCGTTCTGGAAGCAGTTGCCATAGAAGATGTCGCCGAAGCTGGGCGCGATGACGCAGCGCACGCCCAGCGCCAGCAGCGCCCAGACCGCGCCTTCGCGCGAACTGCCGCAGCCGAAGTTGGCGCCGGCCAGCAGGATGCGCGCCTGCCGGGTGGCCAGCTGGTTGAAGACGAAATCGGGATCTTCCGTGCCGTCCGGGCGATAGCGCAGGGACTCGAAGCAATAGGGTCCCAGCTCGCCGCGCGGGACGCCGTTGAACAGGGGTTCGACCCGGATGATCAGGTCGGTGTCGATGTTGTCGCGCAGCAGCGGGGCGGCCACGGATTCCAGGCGGGTGAAGGGCGTCATGCCGGGGTTGCCTTGAAGTCGCGGACATCGCAGATCGCTCCGGCGACGGCCGCCGCCGCGGCCATGGCCGGGCTGGTCAGGTGGGTGCGCGCGCCCGGGCCCTGGCGGCCCACGAAGTTGCGGTTCGATGTCGAGACGACGCGCTCGCCGCGCGCCGCCAGGTCGCCGTTGGCGGCCAGGCACATGGAACAGCCGGGGTCGCGCCATTGGAAGCCGGCGGCGAGGAATATCCCGTCCAGGCCCTCGGCCTCGGCGGCCTGCTTGATGTGTTCGGATCCGGGCACGACCCAGGCCTGGACGCGCGCGGCCACCTTGCGGCCCCGGACGACGGCGGCGGCGCTGCGCAGGTCCGACAGGCGGGCGTTGGTGCAGGAGCCGATGAAGACCCGGTCGACGGGCGTGCCGGCGATCCGCTGGCCCGGGTTCAGTCCCATGTAGTCGAGCGCGGCCTGTACCGATAGCCGGCGCTGGGGGTCGTCGATGCCGGCGGGATCGGGCACGATGCCGTCGATGGCCACCACCTGCTCGGGGCTGGTGCCCCAGGTGACCTGGGGCGCGATGCCGGCCATGTCGATCAGCACCTCGCGGTCGAAGCGCGCGTCGGCATCGGAGCGCAGCGTGCGCCAGTAGGCGGCGGCCGCGTCCCAGTCTTGCCCGGCGGGCGCGTAGGGCCTGCCGCACAGATAGGCGTAGGTCTTTTCGTCGGGGGCGACCATGCCTATCTTCGCGCCCAGTTCGACCGAGAGATTGCACAGCGTCAGGCGGGCTTCCACGTCCAGCGCGGTCACGGCATCGCCCGCGTATTCGATGGCATGGCCCGTCCCGCCCGCCGTGCCGACGACGCCGGCGGCGTGCAGGATCATGTCCTTGGCCGAGACGCCCTGCGCAAGCCTGCCGACGAAGCGTATCCGCATGTTCCTCGGCTTGGCCTGGACCAGGGTCTGGGTGACGGCGATGTGCACGAATTCGCTGGCGCCGATGCCGAAGCCCAGCGCGCCCAGCCCGCCATGGGTGCAGGTATGGCTGTCGGCGCACACCACCAGGGCTCCCGGCAGCGTCAAGCCCTGTTCGGGGCCCATGACGTGGACGATACCCTGCGAGCCGCTGCCCACGTCGAACACCCGGATGCCGCGCGCTTGCGCTTCGCGGCGCAGGTCGCCCAGCAGCCGGACGCCCTGTGGGGTGGGACTGGCGCGTCCCGGCAGGGTAGAGACGGAATGGTCGGGAGAGGCGAAGGCCAGTTCCGGATTCCGCATTTCCAGGCCGCGCTGGCGCATGTCCACCAGGGCCTTGCTGCCCGCGTCCGTGATCAGGTGGCGATCGACATGCAGCAGCGCGAAACCGTCACCCAGATCGGCGACCACGTGATCGTCCCAGATCTTGTCGAAGAGCGTACGTGGAGTCGGCACTTCTCTTTTCCTCGCCATTGGGATGAAATCGTATAATCATTATGACAACATAACAAATTTCATGCAAAGCGGGACGCATGTGATGGACATGCCAAAATGGTGCTCCCACGGCATGACCTCGTGGCCCGCCCATCTCATGCAGAAACTCAGCCGAAGCCTAGGAACGCCCCTTCATCACCAGATCTCCGCCGTCATCAAGGACGGCATCGCGAACGGCCGCTACCAGCCTGGCGAGCGGCTGCCGACCGAGGACGCGCTGTGCAGGCTCTTTTCCGTCTCGCGCATCACGGTGCGCAGGGCGATGCAGGGACTGGAGGAGCAGGGGCTGATCGAGCGGCGCCAGGGGGACGGCACCTTCGTGGCCGAGTCGGCGGCGGTGGTGTCCTTGCAGACGCCGCTGTCGGGCTTCATGGCGCAGGTCGCGGAAAGTCGCGCGCTCAGCACTCCCCGGCTGCTGTCCTTCGAGGAGGTGGAGGCGCCGCTCCAGGTGCTGACCGGCTTGATGCTGCCGCCCGGAGAACGCGTGATGAAGCTCGTGCGCCTGCGCACGCGGGGCAGCCTGCCCATCCTGCACAGCACGGCCTGGCTGCCGGCGGACATCGCGGCACGCCTCCAGCCCGAGGATTTCTCCCGGCATGCATTGAGCGAGTTGATGGCGCGGGCCGGTTTCCCCTACTTCAGGATAGAGGCGGCCGCGGGGGCGGCGCTGGCCGATCCGGTCCTGGCGCGCGACCTGCAGGTGCCCATCGGATCGGCGCTGGTGGACGTGCGGCGCGTGGCGTTCGACCAGCATGGCCGGGCCATCGAATACCAGCATGTCCTCGGCCCGTCCGACCGTTATCAGATGCGCGTGACGATGCGCAGCTAGGATCTGTTCCCGGACCTCAGGCCCGGAACAGGTCGTTGTGGCCGAACAGTCCGCCCAGCAGTTTCTTCACCGGCGCGGGCAGCGCCGCGTCGGCCAGTTCCGCGGACGGCAGCCAGACTTGCGGATGGTCTCCTTCGCGCAGGTCCAGCGAGCCCGCCTGTACGTGCCAGGGCTCGATGTGCAGCTTGAAGTGGGTGAAGGTGTGCGAGAACACCGGCAGCCGTATGGTCTCGGCCGGCGCCACGCCCAGGACGCGGCAAGCTTGCGCGGGATCCCCGTCGGCGAATTCCGGCAGGCTCCACAGGCCGCCCCAGATGCCGGGCGAGGGCCGGCGCTGCAACAGGATCTCGCCCGCTTTCTCTATCACCAGCATGCCGGTATGCCGCTCGGGCACGGTCTTGCGCTCGCGCGGCGTGGGCAGTTCGTGCTGCCTGGCCTCGCGCAGCGCGACACAGGACTCGCGCACGGGGCAGCGACCACAGTCCGGGTCGCCGCGCGTGCACAGCGTGGCGCCCAGGTCCATCAGCCCCTGCGTATAGCGCCGCATTTCATCGGCCGCGTCGGGGCCGTCGGCCGGCACCTCGGCATGGGCGATGGCCCACATGCGCTGTTCCACCGCACGCTTGGTGGGATCGCCCTCGATGCCGAAGTGGCGCGCGAAGACGCGCTTGACGTTGCCGTCCAGGATAGGGCTGCGCTCGCCATAGGCGAACGCCGCGATCGCCGCCGCCGTCGAGCGGCCGATGCCGGGCAGCGTCTCGATGTCCGCCGCCGTGGGAGGGAAGCGCCCGCCCCAGTCCGATACCACCTGCCGCGCACAGGCGTGCAGGTTCCGCGCCCGCGTGTAATAGCCCAGCCCCGCCCACAAGGCCATGACCTCGCCTTCGTCGGCGGCGGCCAGGTCGGCCACCGTGGGGAACTTCGCCAGGAAGCGTTCGTAGTACGGGATCACCGTCGCGACCTGGGTCTGCTGCAGCATGATCTCCGACAGCCAGATGCGATAGGGGTCCTGCGTGTTCTGCCAGGGCAGCGTATGCCGCCCGTTCTCGCGCTGCCACTGCGCCACGCGCCGGGAAAAAGCAATCATGTCATGTGTTCCATAGGGAAGCCCGCTACCGCTGGCATTTTGGGCAGTAATAGGTTGCTCGTTGTCCTTGCACCAGCCTGCGGATCGGCGTCTCGCACACCCGGCAGGGCTGGCCCGCCCGGTCGTAGACCCGCGCGTCGATCTGGAAATAGCCCGATTCGCCGCCCGCGCCCACGTAGTCGCGCAGCGAGCTGCCGCCGGCGCGGATGGCGTCGTCCAGCGTGGCGCGCACCGCGGCGGCCAGTTTCTCGTAGCGGGCGGCCGAGATGCGCCCGGCGGCGGTGCGCGGATGGATACCGGCGCGGAACAGGCTTTCCGACGCGTAGATGTTGCCCACCCCGACGACGATGTCGCCCATCAGCAGCGCCTGCTTGATGGGCGCGCTGCGGCGGCGGGTATGGCGGAACAGCCAGCCGCCGTCGAAGCGGTCATCGAAGGGCTCGATGCCCAGGCTGGCCAGCAGGGGATGGCTTTCCACCGGCCCGGCCGCCGCGTCGTGCCACAGCACCGCGCCGAAGCGCCGGGGATCGTGCAGGCGCAGGACCGCCTGGTCGAAGACCCAGTCGACGTGGTCGTGCTTGCGCGGCTCCTCGTCCGGATGCACGTGGCGCAGCGAGCCGGACATGCCCAGGTGGACGATCAGCCAGCCATGCTCGAATTGCATCAAAAGGTATTTGCCGCGCCGGCCCGTGGCCAGGACGCGGCGCCCCTCGACCAGGGCGGCGAGACCGGCGGGTACGGGCCATCGCAGCCGGGGCTCGCGCACGATCAGGCGGCGCAGTTCGCGTCCTTCCACCGTGGGCGCGATGCCCCGGCGGGTGGTTTCTACTTCGGGAAGTTCGGGCATGGCGTTTGCTGCTTGCGCGCGATGAACTGTTGGCGCGGCCGGCAGTCCGATGAGTAAGGCATGGGGTCCAGCATATCGGGCCCCGCCGCCACCGGCCGTTGGGTGGTAAGCGCAGTGCTAACATCAACGAATATGGACGGCGTCGGCGATACGCCAAGGAATTGTGCCATGTTGTTTAACGCTCATCGTTTGAAGCTGGCGGCCGCAGGGGTCGGGCTGGCGACGGCCGTATCGGCCGTGTCCGCCCAGGACGCGCGCCCGGCATCCGACGAGTTGCTGGTTCCGGGCCTCAGCCTGTCCCCCATGGGGCGCGCCATCGGGCCCAGGGCACTCCCCAACGTCGACCTGACGGCCGAGATCCTGTTCCAGGTGCTCGCCTCGGAAGTGGCCGCCCAGCGCGGCGCCTTCGGGCCCGCCACCAGCACGACGCTGGACCTGGCCGAGAAAACACGCGATCCACGCCTGGCGCGCCGCGCGGTCGAGTTCGCGCTGGCCGGCGGCGACCTGGTGCGCGCGCTCGACGCCGCCCAGGCCTGGGCCGAACTGGACCCGGCCGACGTCGAGGCGCGGCAGACCGCGCTGTCGCTGGCTGCCGCGGCGGGACGGGTCGAAGGCATGGGCTCGGCGCTGCGGGCCCGCATCGCGGCCGCTCCCGACAAGTCCGTGGCCATCGTCGATGCCCGCCGCGTCGTCGCCCGCCTGGATGACAAGCGCAAGGCGCTGTCCATCCTGGAAGAGGCGCTGACCGACGTGCGCAACCTGCCCGAGGCGCACCTGGCCCTGTCGCGCGTCGCCGCGACGGCGGGCGACAAGGCGCGCGCGCTGCAGGAGGCGCGCGCGGCGCTCGACGCCCAGCCCGATTCCGAGGCGGCCGCCATGCTGGCCTTGCAGATGGGCGTGGAAACCGAGCCCGACCAGTCCGTGGCGCGGGCGCGAGCCTTCATCGCCACGCATGCGGAATCGCGCAACCTGCGCGTATTGCTGGCGCGTGCGCTGGCCTCGCTGAAGGACTACGACGGCGCGCGCGACGAATTGCAGGCCCTGGCGCGCGCCAATCCCGAGGACTTCGAGATCCTCTACATGCAGGGCGTGCTGGCCTACCAGTCGCAGCGCCCATCGGATGCCGACGGCTATCTCAAGCAGTACCTGGACGTGCACGAGCAGCGCACGGCCAAGGGCGCCGCGCCGCTGCCCGAGGCGGACAACGCGCTGTTCCTGCGCGTGCAGATCGCCGAGGACCAGCAACGCTACGACGACGCCTTCGACCTGCTGGCCAAGGTCGACGACCCCGACGCCGCCCTGCCGGCGCGCCTGCGCCAGGCCGTCCTGCGCGGCAAGCAGGGCCGCGTGGACGAGGCCCGCCGCATCCTGGGCCTGATCGACCCGCGCGACGTGCGCGAGGGCAGCCAGGTGGCCCTGACCGAGGCGCAGATCCTGCGCAATGCCGGCGACCGCGACGAGGCGGTCAAGGTGCTCGAGGCGGCCAACCAGCGCTATCCCGACGCGCCTGACCTGATGTACGACCTGGCCATGCTGTACGAGCAGCAGAACCGGATCGACGACATGGAAAGCCGGCTGCGCCGGATCATCGCCATCAAGCCCGACCATGCCCATGCGTACAACGCCCTGGGCTATTCGCTGGCCGACCGCAACGTCAGGCTGCCCGAGGCCAAGCGGCTGATCGAGCGGGCCATGAACCTGGCCCCCGACGATCCCTTCATCATCGATAGCATGGGCTGGGTGCACTATCGCATGGGCGACAACGCCAAGGCGCTGTCCTACCTCGAGCGCGCCTACGAGATCCGGCCCGACGCCGAGATCGCCGTGCACCTGGGCGAGGTCCTGTGGGCCTCGGGCCAGCAGGACCGCGCGCGCCGGCTGTGGCGCGAGGTCCAGTCCAAGGATCCGTCCAACGCGGCATTGCGGGGCACCCTGGTGCGCCTCGACGTGACGCTGTGACCGGCATGCGGCGCCTGTCCCGCGCGGCCGCCGCGGGCGCAATGGCCGCGATCCTGGCGGCCTGTGCCGTGCCGGTTCCCATCCCCGCGCCCCAGGGCGCGGACGAGAGCCGCTCGTTGTCGCGGGTCGGCCGGTTCGCGCTGCGGATCGAGGAAGCCGGCGGCAAGCAGAACGCGGTGCAGGGCAGCTTCGCCTGGCGCGACGACGGCAGCCGCCTGGCGCTCGATCTCGTCTCGCCGCTGGGCGCGACCCTGGCGCGCGTCGAGGCCGTGCCGGGCGAAGCGCTGCTGCGGGAATCCAGCGGCAAGGAAACGCGCGCCGCCGATCCCGACGAACTGGTGGCGGTCGTGCTGGGCAGCGACATCCCCGTGTCCGGCCTGCGCGATTGGCTGCGCGGCCGCCTGGCGGCGCGGCCGCCCGCCGAGGTGGCCGAGCGCGACGAGCAGGGCCGTCCGCTGGTGTTCGACCAGGCGGGCTGGCGCGTGACCGCCCGGCAGTACGACGCGCTGGGTCCCACGCGGCTGCAGATGGCGCGCAACGAGGGCGGGCAGGACGTGGACCTGCGCCTGGTCATCAATCCCTAGGGTCCGCAAGGCCCTTTCCAGCGTGAACAGGCCCTGGCCCCCATGACTGCCGAATTGCGCGACGTTCCCGCGCCCGCGAAGATCAATCTGTTCCTGCACGTGGTGGGGCGCCGGCCCGACGGCTATCACCTGCTGCAGACGGCCTTCCGTTTCATCGATCTGCAGGACACGCTGCATTTCCGCGCCCGTCCCGATGGCCGTATCGTCCGCGCCTACGACCTGCCCGGCGTGCCCGAGGACGCCGACCTGGTCGTGCGGGCCGCCCGCGCGCTGCGGCAGGCTACCGGCTGCGGGCAGGGCGCCGAGATCGGCCTGGAGAAGCGGATTCCCGCCGGCGGCGGCCTGGGCGGCGGATCGAGCGACGCGGCCACGGTGCTGCTGGCCCTGAACCGCCTGTGGGGCACCGGCCTGTCGCGGCATGAGCTGATGAGGCTCGCGCTGCCCCTGGGCGCGGACGTGCCCGTGTTCGTGTTCGGCCGCAACGCCTTCGCCGAGGGCGTGGGCGAGGAACTGACCGCCATCGACCTGCCGCAGCGCTGGTACGTGGTGGTGCAGCCGGACGCCAGTGTGCCGACCGCGGACGTTTTTCGCGCACCCGAATTGACAAGAGATACGCCACGCGTCAAAATAGCGGACTTTCCTCGGGGAACATTTGATCCCTACGGAAATAGCTACAGGAACGATCTGGAAAACGTCGTTTTTGCCCGCTTTTCGGAAGTGGGGCGGATTTCGGCGGTGCTTGCCCAGGCACTCGGTGGTGCGCGGGTCAGGATGTCCGGGTCGGGCGCGTGCCTATTTGTCGAGTGCGACACGAAGGCGCAGGCCGATGGCGCGGTGGATAGAATCGCCGCTACAATGCAAGTCCAGCCCAGCGGGCTGCCGGCGTTGAGAGTGAACCTGGCATGTGCCGGACTCGATGCGCATCCGCTACTGGACTGGGCCGCGTAAGCGGCCACCGAATCGAGGGCGATCCGCCGCAGCCGGACGCCAGCGCAGCAAGTTTCGATGTTCACGCAGTTCCTGCGGGGGCAACGAGTTGGGGAGTCGCCAAGTTGGTTAAGGCACCGGATTTTGATTCCGGCATGCGAGGGTTCGAGTCCTTCCTCCCCAGCCAAAGTCTTTGACCTAAAAGCTGTTGATGCCTGTCAGCGTTTCGCAGGATCAACAGCTTTGTTGTTTTGTCGATCGGCCTCGGTTACAGGTCACCGGGCCACAGCCACGGGCAATGCGTCATGGCGCAAGAAAGCTTCATGATTTTCACGGGGACTGCCAACCCCAAGCTGGCGGCGGACGTCGCGAGTCACCTCGGCATACCACTGGGCAAGATGAGCGTCGGTCGGTTCTCCGACGGCGAAGTCATGGTGGAAATCAACGAGAACGTCCGTGGTAAAGACGTCTTCGTCCTCCAGCCCACCTGTGCACCGACCAACGACAACCTGATGGAAATCATGGTCATGGTCGATGCGCTGCGCCGGGCCTCCGCCGGTCGCATCACCGCCGCGATGCCGTATTTCGGCTACGCCCGGCAGGATCGCCGCCCGCGTTCGGCGCGCGTGGCGATCTCGGCCAAGGTCGTGGCGAACATGCTGCAGGTCGTGGGCGTGGACCGCATCCTGACCATGGACCTGCACGCGGACCAGATCCAGGGGTTCTTCGACATCCCCGTGGACAACATCTACGCCGCGCCGATATTGCTCAGCGACATCTGGAAACGCAACCTGTCCAACCTGATGGTGGTCTCGCCCGACGTGGGCGGCGTGGTCCGCGCCCGCGCGCTGGCCAAGCGCCTCGAGGTCGACCTGGCCATCATCGACAAGCGCCGTCCGCGCGCCAACGTGTCCGAGGTGATGAACATCATCGGCGACGTCGAAGGCCGCACCTGCATCATCATGGACGACATGGTCGATACCGCCGGCACGCTGTGCAAGGCCGCCCAGGTCCTCAAGCAGCGCGGCGCGCTGGCCGTCTACGCCTATTGCACGCACGCCGTGCTGTCGGGCGGCGCGGTGGGCCGCATCGCCGAATCCGACCTGGACGAGCTGGTCGTCACCGACACCATCCCCGCCAGCGACGAGGTCCGGGACTGCAGCCGCATCCGCCAGTTGTCGTGCGCGGCCCTGATCGGTGAAACCATGCTGCGCATTTCGCGGGCCGACTCGGTCAGCTCGCTGTTCGTCGAATAAGTTCTGCTCCCGCCGGCCTGCATCGCGCAGGGCGGCGGGGCGAGCCGGAAGCGCTGGTCGCGGCGCTGCCGGATGGAATGCGATGGTCGCGTTCCGTGCACCGCGAGCGGGCATGTCGCCCGCCGCATTTTGGAGAAAACCATGCAATTCAACGCCACTTCGCGTAGCGTCCAGGGTTCGAGTGCGAGCCGCCGCCTGCGCCGCGCCGGCCGTGTACCCGCCATCGTCTATGGCGGCGACGCAGCGCCCCTGTCGATCGAACTCGATCACAACGAGATCTACCATGCCCTGCGCAAGGAAGAGTTCCACTCGTCCATCCTGAGCATGCAGCTCGACGGCAAGGGCTCGCAAGTCCTGCTGCGCGCCGTTCAATGGCACCCCTACAAGCAGCAAGTGCTGCACGTGGACTTCCAGCGCGTCGCCGCCGGCCAGGCCCTGCACACCAAGGTGCCGCTGCACTTCGTCAACGCCGAGTCGTCGCCCGCCGTCAAGCTCAGCGGCGCGATCATCAACCACGTGTTGACCGAAATCGAAGTGACCTGCCTGCCGAACGACCTGCCCCAGTTCATCGAAGTGGACCTGGGCAACATCATCGCCGGCGCATCCATCCACCTGTCCGACGTCAAGGCGCCCAAGGGCGTGACGTTCCCGGCTGCCAGCGACACGGTCATCGCGACCGCCATCGCCAAGCCCGGTGGTGCCGCCGCCGAGGAAACCGCTGCTGAATAGGGTCCCCCTACGCGCTGCTGTCTGAAGAAACCCCGATCGGTTACGGTCGGGGTTTTTTCATGGGCGAAGCCTGATGGGAGGCGATGAGGGCTGAGACATCGCACGTATCAGCAGTGCCATTGAAAAGAATTAGAGATATCAGGGACGATCGGGCACACTGAATCGTCCGGGGCCAGTACGCCCCGGGGCGATTCCAACTCTTCCCCGTCCGACGACCATGTCCACTGCCACTCGCCACCTCCTGCCTCCTACGGGCGCGCCCGCTTCCTGGCGCGGTCCGCAGATCGATTGGACCGAAAGCTGCCTGTTCCACCTGGACGAGGCCGATATCGACGAAATCGGCCGCGCGCTTGCGGCCCTGAATGCACGAGGCGGGGGGCGGACCCTGCCCTTGCGCCGCCAGGACTTCCCGCTGGACCGGGTGGCGCGCAAGCTGGCGGCGGTTGCCGAGCAGATCTATCGCGGCAAGGGATTCGCCATGCTGCGCGGCCTGCCGCGCACCGAGTACAGCGCCGATGAAATGGCCCAGATCTATTTCGGCCTTTCGGTGCACCTGGGCGTGCCGATCTCCCAGTCCCACCGGGGCGAGCTGCTGGGCCACGTGCTGAACCTCGAAGGCTACGGCGAAGTGGCGCGCGCCTACCAGGACGGCGGCCACATGAACATGCACACCGATTCCTGCGACATCATCGGCCTGATGTGCCTGCGCACCGCCAAGAACGGCGGCGCGAGCCGGATCTGCAGCGCGCTGGCGATCCACGATGCGCTGGCCGAGAGCCGGCCGGACCTGCTGGCCAGCCTGTACGGCGGCTACTACTTCCGGCGCGGCGACAAGGACGCCCAGCTGGGCGACGGCAGAAAGGTGAGCCTGGCGCCGGTTCCGGTGTTCGACCGGCTCGACGGCTGGCCGCAGCGGGTGGCCTGCTACTTTCTAGGCAGCTACATCCGGCGCGCGGCGCAGGAGGGGCACGGACACCTGACCGACCTCGACAGGGAAGCGATCGCCACCCTCGAGACCATGGCCGAATCGCCGGATTTCTACCTGGACATGCAGTTCCAGGACGGCGACATCCAGTTCCTCAACAATCGCGTGATCGTGCATGGCCGCACCGACTATGTCGACGAAGACGCCATCGAGAAGCGCCGCCATCTGCTCCGGGTCTGGCTCAGCGCGCCGGAGTGGCCGCCGCTGGCCGAGCGCCAGGTGATGCACTCGGACGAGGACCACCGGCTCTGGCTGGCGCGCCGGCAGCCCGAACTGGAATTTCCCGAGGCCTATCTCGAATCGCTGCGCGCAAGCGTGGCTTGAATGCATACGTGGAAGGGAGCGCGACCAACATGAAGAACATCGTCAGGAACGGCATGGGGCGTGCCCGTGCACTCGCCGCCCGCGCACTGGTGCTGGCGGCCGCCCTGTTCGGCGCGATGCCGGCGGGAGCGGCGGAGGAGTATCCCAGCCGCAATCTCGAACTCATCGTCCCGTATGCGCCGGGAGGATTGCTGGACGTGGCGGGACGCCTGGCCGCGACCTATCTCGCCAAGGAACTCGGCCAGCCCGTGGTGGTGAGGAACGTGCCGGGCGCCGGCAGCACGATCGGCATGGTGCGGCTGGCCAAGTCCAAGCCCGACGGCTACACCCTCGCGCTGGGCTCGTTCGGTATCCTGCTCAACAGCAGGCTGCGGCCCGACGTGGAATACGATCCGCTGCGCAGCTTCGCGCCCATCGGCTACCTGGGCGACCAGGGCTTCGTCCTCATGGTCGCGCCGCAGCACGTGGACGTGGCCAATGTGCGCGAGCTGGTCGAACGCATCAAGGCCAAGCCCGGCGCCTACACATACGCATCCGGCGGCGTGGGGGCGCCTTCGCACGTGCTGGCCGAGCAGTTCCGCCTGCAGCAGGGCCTGAGCATGGTGCATGCGCCGTACCAGGGCCAGAACCCCGCCATCATGGCCTTGCTCGCGGGCGACGTGCAGCTCACCCTGCAAACCGTGGCGGGCGCCGAAGACCTCATCCACAGCGGACGGATCCGCGCGCTGGCGTCCACCGGTTCCGAACGGCCGGCCGCGTTTCCGTCCGTGCCGACCTTCAAGGAACTGGGCATCGAGGGCATGGCCAACGACGGCTGGCTTGCCGTCTTCGCGCCTTCGGGCGTAAGCGCGCCGGTCAAGGAAAAACTCCGCGCGGCATGGGCGCGGGTTGCGCGCAACGACGAGTTCCGCCAAGCTCTGGCCAAGCGGGCCATCCAGACGCGCGATGTCTCGCCCACGCAGTTCGAGGCCATGATGGCCGAAGATCTCAAGTACTGGACGGAAATCCTGGACAAGACCCGCATCACCTTGAATTGAGCCGCCATGCAGCCGGACCTCCGCCTTCGATGAACACGCCGGAACGACCTCCATCGGGGCTTGCGGATCTCAGGCAGCTCAGGCAATTCATCGTGGTGGCCGAGGAGCTCAATTTCCGGCGTGCCGCCATCCGTCTCTGCATGACCCAGCCGCCCCTGAGCACGGCCATCCGGCGGCTGGAGGAGACCGTGGGGACGCCGCTCTTCCAGCGTACGCGTTCGTCGGTCTCGCTCACGCCGGCGGGCGTGGTCTTCCTGCGCGAAGCCCGCTACCTGTTGCGGCAGGCCGAAATGTCCGTCGCGGCGGCCAGGGCGGCCACCGAGGGCGCGCGCGAGATCCTCCGGATCAAGAGCATAGACAGCGCGATGCTCAACCTGCTGCCGGAATGGCTGGAGCGGTTCTGCGCGGTGGAGGCCGGCATACGCGTGTCCTTGACCACGGGGTCCAGCCAGGACGTGATCTCCGCGGTCGAAGGCGGCAGCATCGACGTGGGCGTCTGCGTGCCGGGAGGTGCGAGCCATCCCCAGCTGCGGACGTTTCCCTTCGGCCGCGAGCGGTTCTGCCTCGCGGTGCACCGGGCCCATCGTTTTGCCGGCCTTGGCCGCGTCGGTCTTCCCGACCTGGCGGGGGAACAGCTCGTCACGCATTATCCGCACGCGGCCAGCCCGGGCTATCACGCGGCCGTGAGCGTCGCCCTGCAGCAGACCGGGGCCCACGTCCACGTGCACCAGTCCGAAACGCACCTGCTGGCCACGCTGGGGCTGGTGCGCCTGGGCGTGGGCGTGGCTCTCATTCCCGATTCGACCCGCCGCATCGCGATGGACGGCGTGGTGTACGTGGAGGTGGTGTCGGGGCAGGGGGAAGCCGTGACCTATCCCGTCGTGCTGGCGGTGCACCACGGCGGGGCCAGCGCGGCCGCGATGCGCTTCTGCGAATTCGTCCGGCGGGACGGGGATCCGGGCGCCCGCCGACAGGGATCGGGCTAAGATAACAGGCCTTTCGAGCCCCGGCCGCCGCGTCGCCGCACCCGGCGGCCGTCCATCGTTTTTCTTGCGCATCGATCCCTTCATGTCCGAACCCATACGCCTCATCGCCGGGCTGGGCAATCCCGGCCCCGACTACGAACGCACCCGCCACAACGCGGGATTCTGGCTGCTGGACCAGATCGCCGACGACCTGCGCGTATCGTTCACGAACGAGAAGCCCTTCTTCGGCCACGTGGCCAAGGCCCGCTTCGAAGGGGCGGCCATCCTGCTGGTCAAGCCCATGACCTACATGAACCGTTCCGGACAGGCGGTGGGCGCGCTGGCGCGTTTCTACAAGCTGGCGCCCGAGCAGATCCTGGTGGCGCACGACGAACTCGACCTGCTGCCGGGGCAGGCCAAGCTCAAGCAGGGCGGCAGCCATGCGGGGCACAACGGCCTGAAGGACATCCAGGCGGCGCTGGGATCGCAGGCATTCTGGCGGCTGCGGCTGGGCATCGGACACCCGCGCTCGCTGGGGCTGGCGCAGCAGGTGGTGGACTTCGTGCTGCATCCGCCGCGCAAGGAGGAACAGTCTCGCATAGACGAGACCCTGGACCGGTCGCGCGCCATCATTCCCGCCGTGCTCAAGGGCGAGTTCGAGCAGGCCATACAACAGTTGCACAGCGGCAATGCCTGAGGCTCGCCTGACTTGCGCGGCGGCTGCCGCGCCGGCGCGCGGCAGGCCGGCCTTTCGCGAGGAGTTCGCGGATTTCCTCGATTTCGTCAGGCGCCCGCGGCTGGGGCCGCGCATGCCGCGCGGGGGGCGTGGCGCCGAGTCGCACTACGGATCCCAGGAATGGCTGGGCGGCCTGACCGGTCCGCATCTGCTCCACTGGGTGCTGGTGCTGTGGGGCGTCAACCTGCTGGTGCTGGGGCCCCTGGCGGCATCGGTCGCGACGGCCTCGGGTGCCGAGCGCAGGCTGGATGCGCTGCATCTGTCCTGGTTCCACGTCGTCGTCTGGGCGCCGGTGATCGAGGAAATGGTCTTCCGCTACGGGCTGAGGCGGCCCGCGCCGGCACTATGGCTGCTGCCCGTGCTGGTCAGCGCCATGCTGATGCGCCCCAGCCTGGCCGCGGGTGCCAGCGTGGCGTTGGCCTGCGGCGCGATCGCCGCCGTGCTGGCCTGGCGCGACCACCGCTGGCCCTGGAAATGGCTGCGCCGCCATGTCCGGGCCTTTCCGATCGTCTTTCATCTGGCCACGCTGGCCTTCGCCTTCCTGCACCTGGCCAACTTCCGGCTGGGCGCGGGAGGCTGGCTGCTGCTGCCGCTGCTGGTCCTGCCGCAGTGGGCCTGCGGCCTCGTGCTGGGCTGGATGCGCGTGCGCTTCGGCATAGGCGCGTCCATCGCGCTGCATGCCTGCTTCAACGCCGGGCCCATGGCCTTGCTGTGGGCCCTGCAGAACTATGCGCCCGGGCTGCTGGATGGATAATGACCCTTTCTTCAACGATCACGAACCCGCAACAGGACAGGCCATGAAGCAAGCTCCCACGCTGTCGTTCGACGGCTCCGTCGTCTTGATCACCGGCGCCAGCAAGGGCATAGGCCTGGCCTGCGCGCGCGCCTTCGCCCGGGCGGGAGCGGTGGTGGCGGGCGTGTCGCGCAGCCAGGAGAACCTGGACGCCGCGCGGCGAGCCTTGCAGGCCGAGGGCCTGGAGATGCGGGTCCATGCCGCTGACCTGTCGGATCCGGCGGCGGCGCAGGCGGCGGTGGACTGGGCCGAGCGCGAGTGCGGTCCCATCGCGGTGCTGGTGAATTCCGCGGGCGCGGCGCGCCGGTACGCGCCCGAGCAACTGGGACCCGAGGCGTTCCGGCAGACCATGGACGCCAAGTACTTCAGCTACATGCACATCCAGGATCCCGTGGCCAAGCTGATGGCGGGCAGGGGGCGGGGCAGCATCGTCAACATCGTCGGCCAGGGCGGCAAATCTCCCGGCATCTTCCACATCGGCGGCGGAGCCGCCAACGCGGCGCTCATGCTCGCCACGGTGGGCTATGCGCAGGCCTACGCAGGCCGCGGCGTGCGCGTGAACGCGATCAATCCCGGCATGACCCAGACCCATCGTGTCGAGGAAGGGCTGGCCGTGGCGGCGCAGGCCAGCGGCCGGCCGCGCGACGAGGTGCTGGCCGAGCAGGTCGCGGGCATTCCCCTGGGCCGGCTCGCGCAGCCCGAGGAAATCGCCAACGTCGCGCTGTTCCTGGCGTCCGACATGGCCAGCTACGTCACCGGCGCCGTCATTCCGATGGACGGCTGCGCCTCGCCTTCCATCTGAGCCGGGCCGCCGGGCAGGACACGCCACATTCATGAATTCCTGATATCAATCTATAGGAACAATTCAATTCTGAAAAAGAATGCCCTTTGCTACCTTGGGCAGATCCCGTATCGGAATGCATGAATGAAAGCAGTCTTTGGAGACTACGACCAGGAGGCGCTGGACTACCAGTACGACAACCAGCGCTACTGTCCCACCTTCCGCCAGACCCTGGACGAGGGCGCGCGTCTGAGCCTGGAGGCCGTTCCCTTCCGCACCGGACATGACCTGCGCTGGGGCGCCCACGAGGATGCCCGGCTGGACATCTATGCGCCGGCCGGCGCTGGTCCCCATCCCGTCGTCGTCTATGTGCACGGCGGCGCGTGGCTGGGGCAGAACAAGGAAGAAAGCGCCTTCGCCGCGCCCGCCTTCGTCCGGGATGGCTGCATGTACGTGGCGCTGGGCTTTCCCCGGGCCTCGCAGGTTCCCTTCTCCGAGATGGTCGCGGCCGTGCGCGAAGGCATCGGCTGGATCGTGCGCAACATCGCCCGGCATGGCGGCGACCCTTCGCGCATTGTGCTGATCGGGCATTCGTCGGGCAGCCACCTCGTCACCCAGTGCCTGACCCATGATTGGAAAGCGGCCGGCCTGCCGGGCAACGACTTCGCGGGCGCGGTGCTGGTCAGCGGACTGGGCCATCTCGAACCCGTGCGCCTGTCCTACCGCAACCAGCGCCTGCATCTGACGCCGGAGCAGGTGCGGGAGTTCTCGCTGCTGACCAACGAGCCCAGCGGCCGCACGCCGGTCGTGGTGGCGGTGGCCCGCGGCGATACCGACGAGTTCCGCAGGCAGAGCGGGGACGTTGCCCGCTACTGGCGCGAACGCGGCCTGCTGGCCTCCGAGCATGTCTTCGAAGGCCGCCATCACTTCGATGTGATCCTCGACCTGTGCGACCGGTCGAGCACCCTGTATCGCGCCGTCATGCAGCTGATCGAGGGGAGCGGCGCCCGCCCCGACCAACGGAGGACCCCGACATGAGCAGCCTTTCCGACATGCCCCGCCGCGCGCTTGCGGCGGCCCTGGCGCTGTGCGCCTTCGGCACCGCCACGCACGCCGCCGACAACTGGCCGTCGCGGCCCATACGCGTGGTCGTGCCCTACGCGCCAGGCAACGCCGGCGACGTGACCTTCCGCATCGTCCAGCAGGAACTCGAGGCCCGCCTGGGCGCGAATTTCTACATCGACAACAAGAGCGGGGCGTCGGGCAACATCGGCGCCGAGGACGTGGTGCGGTCCGCGCCCGACGGCTATACGCTGCTGCTGGGCGCCACCAACAACTTCGTCACCAACCAGTACCTGGCCAAGCTGCGGTACGACCCGGCCAAGAACCTCGTGCCCGTCACCGTCATCAATAACGCCCCGGCGGTGATCGTGGTCAATGCCAGCCTGCCGGCGAACAACCTGGCCGAACTGACCGCCTACGCCAAGAAGAACCCCGGCAAGCTCAACTACGGCACGCCGGGCAGCGGCACGGCGCCTCACCTGATCGGCGCGCTGTACGCGCAGTCCGCCGGCATAGAGCTGGTGCACGTGCCTTATCGCGGCTCGCCGCCCGCGGTCCAGGCGCTGCTGGCGGGCGACGTCCAGATCTTCTTCGCCTCGGCCGGCATCAGCACCGTGGCGGGCCATATTGCCAGCGGCAAGCTCAAGCCCCTGGCCGTGGCGGCGCCGCAGCGGCTGCCCGCGCTGCCCCAGGTCCAGACCACCGCCGAGCAGGGCCTGCCCGACCTCGTGGCCGGCAACTGGTGGGGATTGGCCGCCCCGGTGGGCACCGACCCCGCCATCGTCCGCAAGCTGGCCGATGCCGTGAAGGCCGCCGTGGCCAAGCCCGAGATCGCCCAGCAATTCGAGAAACTGGGCCTGACCGCGGTCGGCAACACCCCGGCCGAGTTCGGCGCCCAGATCGAGCGCGAGGCCGCCGTCTGGAAGGGGATCATCCAGAAGGCCGACATCAAGGCGGAGTAAGCGCGCCAAGGGGGCAGGGGCGGCCGGGCTGCACCCGGGGTGGGGGCGGTACAATGCCCCCAGCTCCTTTCCATGACAACATAGGTTTCCCCCATGGCCCTCCAGTGCGGCATCGTGGGCCTGCCCAACGTCGGCAAGTCCACACTTTTCAACGCCTTGACCAAAGCCGGCATCGCCGCGGAAAACTACCCCTTCTGCACGATCGAACCCAACGTCGGCGTGGTCGAGGTTCCCGACCCGCGGCTCGACGCCCTGGCCGCCATCGTCAAGCCCGAGCGCGTCGTGCCCGCCACCGTCGAATTCGTCGACATCGCGGGTCTCGTGGCCGGCGCCAGCACCGGCGAGGGCCTGGGCAACCAGTTCCTGGCCCACATCCGCGAAACCGACGCCATCGTCAACGTCGTGCGCTGCTTCGAGGATCCCAACGTGGTCCACGTCTCGGGCAAGGTCGATCCCATTGCCGACATCGAGGTCATCGAGACCGAACTGGCGCTGGCCGACCTGCAGACCGCCGAAAAGGCCGTGCAACGCCACACCAAGACCGCCCGTGCCGGCGACAAGGACGCCGCCAAGCTGGTGGCCGTGCTGGAGAAGTGCGTGGCCCAGTTGAACGAGGCCAAGCCCATCCGCGCGCTGGACCTGTCCACCGACGAGAAGGCCCTGATCAAGCCGCTGTGCTTCATCACCGCCAAGCCCGCCATGTACGTGGGCAACGTCAAGGAAGACGGCTTCACCGACAACCCCCTGCTGGACAAGCTGGTCGACTACGCCAACAAGCAGAACGCGCCCACCGTGGCCATCTGCGCCGCCATCGAGGCCGAACTGGGCGAGATGGAGGACGAGGACCGTGCGGTGTTCCTGGCCGACATGGGCATGGAAGAACCCGGCCTGAACCGCCTGATCCGCGCCGGCTTCAAGCTGCTGGGCCTGCAGACCTACTTCACCGCGGGCGTCAAGGAAGTGCGCGCCTGGACTGTGCCCATCGGCGCCACCGCGCCGCAGGCCGCGGGCGTGATCCACACCGACTTCGAACGCGGCTTCATCCGCGCGCAGACCATCGCGTTCGACGACTTCATCCAGTACAAGGGCGAGGCGGGCGCGAAGGAAGCCGGCAAGATGCGGGCGGAAGGGAAGGAGTACATCGTCAAGGATGGCGATGTGATGAACTTCCTGTTCAACGTCTGACGATTTTTTCGGATCTCAGGAGCGTTCGGTAGCGCTTGGTGGATTGAGCAGGCCTTTTTAAATCAAGGGTTTGCCCAACAATACGGTCTGCTGAGCGTTCCTATTGTTCATCGAGGTCCAGAAAATTCGGGGGTAGCGTTGGGGGTACTCGTGTTCAACCGTGGGGGTACTTTTCCCCGCAGTGGAGTCCAACGATGCCCGAAAATCTACTCACCGACCTCAAGGCCAGGTCGGCCAAATCGACTGATCGAGACTGGAAACTTTCAGACGGCGGGGGCTTGTTCCTGCTGGTCAAGCCCACCGGCGGCAAGCTCTGGCGGTGGAAGTACCGCTTGCAAGGCAAGGAGAACCTCTTTGCCATTGGCGGCTTTCCTCAAGTAAGCCTTGCTGAGGCGCGTGCGGCCCGCGAGAAGGCGCGTGCCTTGGTCAAGCAAGGAATCCACCCTGCCCATGAACGGCAGCAGGTCAAGCAGCGCAACCTCGAAGCGCTGGAGGAACGCAAGCGCGCTCGTGAAAGCTCGTTTGCCAAGGTGGCACAGGCGTATCTGGCCGAGATCAAGCCTGTCTTTGCGCTCAGTTCCTACCGCACGAAAGAGTCCCGCATCAGGAAGTACCTGTCACCCAAGTTCGATGGGATGCCGATGAGCGACATTGGCGTGAAGCAGATTCGCCCGTTGCTGGAGGAATGCAAGGCCCATGGTGCGTGGGCGGCCATCCATGTCAAAGGTGATCTTTCGGCGATCTTTGAGTTCGCGGTGGTGCGGGGGCTGGTCGAGGCAAATCCAATTCCCAGCCTGCGCGGGCTGCTACGCGTGCCGTTCAGCGAGAGCAAGGCGGCGATGACGCGAGAGCAAATCCAGAAGTTCTATCAGGAGTTGCGCGGCTATCGGGGCTATCCGGAAACCTCTTTGTGTCTGCGGTTGATTGCTCTGACGGCTTGCCGTCCTGGGGAAGCGGCGGATGCCGAGTGGGGCGAGTTCGACTTTGAGGATGCTCTGTGGCGTCGGCCTGCGGCGAAGATGAAAGCGCGGCGCGACCATGTCAGCCCTCTATCCACGCAGGCCATAGCGGTGCTGAAAGATTTGCAGCACATCACAGGTGGCGGGCGCTATCTGTTTCCGCACCGAAGCGGAAAGGGCTTCACTACGCCCAACCGGCTCACCTACGCGATGCGCGACATGTACCTGGGCCGGGGCACGACGCCGCATTGCTGGCGGACGACCTTTTCAACCTGGGCCAATGAGAACGGATACCGGCCTGATGCGATTGAGCGGCAGCTTGCCCACGTGGAAAGCAACAAGGTGCGGGCGACATACAACAAGGCGCTGCTGCTGGATCAGAGAAGGACGCTGTTGCAGGACTGGGCGGACTATCTGAGTGCGGCGGAGCGCTGCGGCACAGCATAGAGACGGTTTGGCCGGGTATCGCAGCAGCGAGCGGGCAGAACGGCCTTTTCCTTTTCTGGATAGGGCCGTTGTCCCTTGAGGGCCGTTCCCTTGCCGTTTGCCTTTGCCCTAGGTTGAACCTGGAAATGGGGTAAACAATAGGACAAATGGGGTAATTTGTAATTTATTACCCTTTTATTGCTCGTGTTATCTATTTCCTTCCCAGTCAGCCATGCCGGCCCCTCACGACCGCTGTTGTGCTCAGGAAATGGGGTAGTCAAACACCGTTAATGAGGTATTTTTAGAGCCAATGCCCCATTTAACGGCTATGATTACCCCATTTAGACAGCCTGAGTTTACATTTCCATGCATTCGCTCACACCCGAGTACCTCGCCGCGCTTCGCTTCGATGGCACCCAGGCCGCCACGTTGCGCACACTGGGCGAGTACCAGGGTAAGCAGCAACTCTACGCCGCGCAGTCGCCCGAAGCCCTCAAAGGGCTACGCCAGATCGCGGTAGTCGAATCCACCGAGTCATCCAACCGCCTGGAAGGCGTTGTCGTCGCACCTTCGCGGCTGAAGTCTCTGGTCATCCGCAATGCAACGCCAAAGAGCCGTTCCGAACAGGAGATCGCCGGCTACCGTGACGCCCTGGCGCTGATCCACGAATCGGCCGCGCACATGCCCTTCAGCGAAGGCGTAGTGCTGCAACTGCACACCCTGCTATACCGCTACATGCCGCAGGCGGGCGGGCACTGGAAGGCTACCAATAACGACATCATCGAACGTCACCCGGATGGCCCTTCGCGTCTGCGCTTCCAGCCGGTGGCTTCGCATCTAACCCCGATGGCCATGGCTGATCTGACAGGGCGCTACGCCACCGCGCTGGACCAGCACCTGGCCGACCCGTTGATACTGGTGCCGTTGGCGATGCTCGACTTCCTGTGCATCCACCCCTTCCCGGACGGCAACGGTCGCATGTCCCGCTTGTTGACCCTGCTGCTGCTCTACCACTTCGACTATGTCGTGGGTCGCTACATCAGCTTGGAACGCATCTTCGAGGACACGAAGGAAGGTTATTACGAGACGCTGGAAGCCAGTTCGCAGGGATGGCACCAGGGGCAGCACGACGTTAAACCCTGGCTCGACTACTTCTGGGGTGCCTTGCTGCGGGCCTACCGTGAGTTCGAGGAGCGTGTCGGGACCATCGAGCGAGGCCGTGGCAGCAAGGGCGACCGGGTACGCGCAGACGTCTTGGGTCGCAGTCTGCCGTTTTCGATTTCCGAGGTTGAAGAAGCCTGCCCAGGCGTGAGCCGGGATATGGTGCGGTTGGTGCTGCGGGCGATGAAGTCAGAGGGATTGATCGAATCGACTGGCAAGGGGCGAGGCGCGAAATGGATCAAGCGAGCGTAAGGGGAGCACGATGGAACTGATCGACAACATCAGCCGCTTGCTGGGCGACGATCTCAAGCAGACCCTCAGGACCGGCGCGGAGCCTATCCGGAATTTTGTGGGCGAGGCATATCATGAGGATTAAAGACCATGGATATGCCGATGAAGAAGAAGCGTACCGTTGCCGCGCAGGCGGCCGCTCGAGGGCCACTGCCTGAGCTTCCCAAGGAACTGCTCGACGAGCTGGTCAAGGGGCCGATGACCCCCAGCGAAGTCCAGGACCTGATGCTGGCCTTCAACAAGGCCATCATCGAGCGGGCCATGGGCGCCGAGATGAACCTGCACCTGGGCTACCGGCCCGGCGAGGCCAAGCCGCCCGAGCAGGCCAACGAACGCAATGGAGCAAGCGGCAAGACCCTCCTTACCGATCGCGGCCCCGTGCGCGTGGATCTGCCACGCGATCGCGAAGGCAGCTTCGAGCCGATCCTGATCCCGAAGCACGAGCGGCGCTTCACCGGGTTCGACGAGCGCATCATCGCGATGTACGCGCGCGGCATGAGCGTGCGCGAGATCCAGGCCTTTCTGGCCGAGAGCTACGGCACCGAGGTCTCGCCCGACTTCATCAGTTCCGTCACTGACGAGGTGATGGCCGAGACCATCGCCTGGCAGAGCCGCCCGCTCGAGGCAATGTACCCGGTGGTGTTCTTCGATGCCTTGCGCGTCAAGATCCGCAGCGACGGCGTGGTCAGCAACAAGGCGGTGTATCTTGCGCTGGGCATCCAGGCCGACGGCCAGCGCGACGTGCTGGGCCTGTGGATCGAGCAGACCGAGGGCGCCAAGTTCTGGCTCAAGGTGTTCAATGAACTGAAGTCGCGCGGCTGCCAGGACATTCGTATGCGTCCGGTAATTTCGTATTGACACGCGTCTACTAGATCGCGCTCAGATCAGGGGCTGCCAGTTTTGCGGTAGTAGCTCCGCAATTTGATGGTTCTTTTGCGTAGGCAAACGCGTGAGCACGTCCTTCAGATAGGCGTAGGGGTCGTGGCCGTTCAAGTGCGCTGACTGGATTAGACTCATGACAGCCGCTGCCCGTTTTCCCGCGCGCAAGGAGCCGGCAAACAGCCAGTTCGAACGGCCAAGGGCGACCGGCCGGATGCGGTTTTCAATCCAGTTGTTATCGATAGGTGCGTCGCCATCGCCTAGGTAGCGGGTTAAAGCTTGCCACCGTTTAAGGCTGTAATCTATCGCCTTTGCCGTACCCGACCCATCAGGTACACGTTGTCGTTGCGCCAGCAGCCAGCGATACAGGGTGGGCTTGCCCCGCCTCTCCGGACAGGTTGTTTAACCTAACAAACCGCCGCCTCGAACTGCATGGGGCTGACGTATCCCAGCGTTGAGTGCTGGCGCCTTGTGTTGTAGAACCGCTCGATGTAGTCGAACACCTCGGCCCTGCACTCATCGCGGGACCGGTAAATCCGTCGGCTCAGCCGTTCGGTTTTCAGCGTGGAGAAGAAGCTCTCCATGGCGGCATTATCCCAGCAGTCCCCGCGCTTGCTCATGCTGCACACGATCCCAGCATCGGCCAGCAGCATCTGGAACTGCTCGCTGGTGTACTGGCTGCCCTGGTCGGAGTGGTGCAGGACTTCGCGCGGGCGGCCTCGCCGATGCAACGCCATCATCAGGGCGTCGGTCACCAATTGCGACGTCATGCTGGCCTGCATGGACCAGCCGACGATACGTCGTGAGTACAAGTCCATGACGGCCGCCACGTAGAGCCAGCCCTCTGCTGTCCAGACATAGGTGAAGTCGGCCACCCATTTCTGGTTGGGCGCGCGGGCCGTAAAGTCTCGATCCAGCACGTTGGCGGCAATGGCATGAGCCGATCTTGGCCCCGCATCCGACGGGTGACGACGGCGCTTGGTTCGTGCCACGAGGTTTGCCCGGCGCATCAGACGCGCCACACGATGCCTGCCGCAGTGCTCGCCCCAGGCGCGCAGATCCCGCCATACCCGAGGGCTGCCATACGTCCGATCGCTGGACTGGAAGCTCTCTCGGATACGGCCGATCAATCGCTCGTTGGCCTGTTCCCGAGCGCTGGGCGAGCGGCCATGCCATTCATAAAAGCCGCTGCGCGACACGCCCAAGGTTCGGCATAGCTCGCTGACCGACCAGACGGCCCGATGCCGGGCGATGAACGGATACTTCATGTCTGGTCCTTGGCAAAGTATCCGACCGCTTTTTTTAATATGTCTCGTTCGGTCTTGACCTTGGCCAGCTCCCGCCGTAGTTGCTCGATTTCCTGCTGCTGGGCACTCTTGAGCGCCTTGCCGGGCGTCGGCTCCCATGTGCCGCCGCGCATCTGCCCGACCCAACGCCGTAGAACGCTGGGATCCAAACCCAGGTCCTGAGCCACGCCCGATACGTTGCTATCGGGCTGTTCCGCCAGCCTCACCGCCTCGCGCTTGAACTCGTCCGTGAAATGTCTTCTGTTTCGTGCCATCGCTTCGCTCTCCAGGCATGATCATGCCATCTGATCTGTCCGGAGTAACGGGGCAAGCCCAGTGAGCGTGATGCAGAAGGCGGTCGAGCATGGCTGCCGTGAGCGTCTGGTCGTCGGCGAAGGCGCTGGCCCATTGAGGGAAGGACAGGTTGCTGGTCAAGATGATGCTGCCTCGCTCGTAGCGCTTGGCTACCACCTGGAAGAACAGATTTGCTTCGTCGCGCCCGAAGGGCAGGTAGCCGATCTCGTCGATGACGAGCAGACGTGGGCCGAGCACGGCACGATTGAAGTACTGCTTGAGCTGTCCTTGGCGATGTGCCGCGTTTAGCTGCAGGATGAGGTCGGCGGCACTGATGAAGCGGGTCTTCACCCCGGCCAAGGTGGCGCGATATGCCAGGGCAATGGCCACGTGGCTCTTGCCCACGCCGGAGGGTCCGAGCAAGACGATGTTCTCGGCACGGTCGATGAATGCCAGGTTGGCCAGCTCCTGAATCTGCGCACGGGGTGCGCCGCTGGCGAAGGCAAAGTCGTACTGCTCCAGCGTTTTGACTGCCGGCAACGTTGCCATCTTCAGTAAGGTCGAGCGGCTGCGCTCCAGTTTTGCCTGGTGCTCGCCGCTCAGGATCTTCTCCAGGAAGTCGGCGAAGCTCGCCTGTCCGTCGGCGCTTTGCTGGGCAAGGTGGGCCCAGTCGGCCGCGATGCGCTCGAGCTTGAGCTGGATGCAGAGCTCGGCGATGCGTGCGTGCTGCAGGTTCATGCGGCATGCTCCAGCAAGGCGCCGTACACCGACAGCGGATGCTGCAGGCTCTCGTGCGGAATCACCGTACCTGCAATTTTTACGGCAATGGCCGGGGGCGTAGCGATCGCCCTGGGCAGGCTCATCAAACTATGTCGCTCGTGAGCAAGGCGCACTTCGGGCTTCTCACCCGTCGTGCCGTGGATGCGTTGCTGCGCCACCTCTGCCAACCAGCGGCCGATATGGGCATTGGCCGTATCGACATCGAGGAGCAGGCCGGCCGTCTTCAGCGTCGCAGCCAACGGGGTGACGAAGCTGCTCTTCAGATAGCCGTTGAACCGTTCGACCTTGCCCTTGGTTCTGGCTCGATAGGGTCGACACAGCCTGGGACGAAAGCCAAACTCATCGGCCAACGAGGCAAGTGCTGGGTGCCAGCGATGTTGACCCTGGCCGTATGCATCCCGTTCGGTGACTACCGTACTGGCGTTGTCAAAAAGAACCTCTTCCGCAACGCCGCCAAAATACACGAACGCCTCGCGTAGACCTCGCAGCCAAGCCGGACTGTCCTCTCGCTCGGAGAACAGCACGAAGGTCGCGCGGCTGTAGCCCAGCGTGGCGACGAAGGCCTTCAGCGGATGGCGGCCTCGCCGTATCGTCGTGAAGTCGGCCTGCATCTGCTTGCCGGGTGGGGTCTCGAACCGCACCACGGGCTCGGCGGGATGAACCTTCAACGGCGCCAGAAACGCCTTCAGCTGACTAATGCCGCCCATGTAACCGTGTTCCCGGATCTCGCGCAGAAGAACCGTCGCCGGAATCCAGTGCGGATGGGCCGCCTCGATGCGATGTCGCAGGTACTGCGTGTACGGGTCCAGCTTGCGTGGCCGCGCAGCCCTCGGGCCGTAGCTGGGAGGCGTCGCCTCACCGCGCAAGTATCGCCTGACTGTGTTGCGCGACATGCCCAATTCTCGCGCGATCGCCTTGATGCCGTGGCCCTGACGGGCCAGTACTCGAATCTCCAATGATTGCTCCTGGGTCAACATCTTGGCGGCCAAAAGCCGCCATCATCGCCCAGGGGGTCAGTTTTACCTCGGCGCCAGGGGTCAGTATTACTTCGGCGCTGACAACTTACCGGATTGCGCAACTCATAAAACCGAGATCGCTCCACTTGAGCCGACGCGTTGCCATGGCAAACCGAGGATCAACGCTTCCCACTGTTCCAGATCCAAGGCGACGTTATCTTGGAAGCTTGATGCCCAGACGAACTTGCCGCGGTTCAACCGCCGAGCCCACAACCACACGCCAATGCCGTCATGAATCAATACCTTCATGCGATCAGCTCGGCGGTTAGCAAAGCAGTACGCGTGGTGCGGCTTAGCCGCACCAAATACCGCCACGACACGAGCCAACGCCGTGTTGGGCCCGGCCCGCATGTCGAGAGGTTCGGTCGCCATCCAAATGGCATCGACGCGAATCACCGCAACCACTCTCTCAACAAAGGCAGGAATGCATCGGCAGCGGCAACAGGCCAATGAATCGTGGCCTGCACATCACCTCGGCGAACCTGTAGTTCGATGCATTGGTCCGAACTTGATAACGACTGACTCAGTGCGACGGGAACGAAGGACGGCGTGACCTCGCTGCTGTGCGAGCGCGCGGCGCGGATCCACTTGTGCAGTAGATTCGCGTTTACGCCATGCGCCAGAGCGACGCCAGCAATGGAGGCGCCCGCTTGCCGGCTCTCCGCAATGAGTTGTGCCTTAAAGGCCTTGGAGTAGGAGCGTCGGGGCGGCCGACGGGGAGTCAAAGACTCTTGGATGGCTAAATCGGTAGGAGTCATAGGTGTCCGCTTAAAAATAGTGGACGCTACTCAATTAGCCTTAGTCTCGCCTAGATGGGATCACCGGCCGCTTACGGAAGGGCGAAGCCAGGAAGTGGTTGAAAGGGCGATGGATGAACTGCGTATCGAGCGTCGAACGGTACTCACCGTCCCGCATTACCTGAGCCTATTGACTCTTATTCCCAACACGGAATTGTTCGCGGTGATTCCGACCGACCTGGTTGAAGCCTTTCGGGTTCAGTCCGACATTGGCGTTTACCCGCTGCCGTTTTCCAGCCCCAGGGTCGAGATCAAGCAGATCTGGCACGAGCGGCTACACCACGACGCAGCGAACAAATGGCTGCGCGAAGTGGTCAGGGAAGCGCTGAAGAATGACGATTGACGGTTGTTTTGATCAGCGACCCGGGACGCGGTCCACCCGGTTCCCGGCGTTGCGGTGTATGCCGATAACCGCCGAGGACCGCACTCACTCGCTGACTATCCCGTGAAGGGCCAGCAACGGTCCGCTAGCGCGCCCTATCCAACGCATAGCACGCGCCCTCAGAATCAATCCAGCTTGATCCCCGTCGCCTTAACCACCTTCGCCACGCGTTCCGCGTCGGCGGCCATCAGGGCGCCGAACTCGGCTGGCGACTGCGTGGCCATCGTGATGCCTTGTTCCTTCAGTTTGGCCACGATGGCGGGGTCATTCGCGGCCTTGACGAAGAGCTGGTTGAGTTCATCGATGACCGCGTCGGGCGTGCCCGCCGGGGCAACCCGGCCAAACCAGTTGTCGAGCTCCACGCCGGAATAGCCGGCTTCGGCCAGGGTGGGCACTTCGGGCGCGACGTCCGACCGCTTCGACGAAGCAATGGCCAGGAACCTGACCTTGCCCGATTCGCGGTGCGGGTTCATCGAGGCATAGGTGCTGAAGACCATGTCCAGGCGGCCGGCAACCAGGTCGATGTTCATCGGGCCGCCGCCGGCGGCATAGGGAATGTGCACCAGGTTCGCGCCGGCTTCGTGCTGCAGCATGGCGCCGAGCAGGTGCGGGGTGGAACCAATGCCTTGCGAGCCAAAGCTGAGCCCGTCGGGTTTGGCCTTAGCCAGTGCGATCAGCTCGCTCACCGACTTCACGGGCAGGCGTTCGGGCACGATCAGGTAGGTGGGGAAATAGAACAATTCGGTGATGGGCCGAAAGTCCTTGACCGGGTCGTAGGGCAGGCTTTGAATCGACTGCAGGACGGCGTGTGTGGCGATGTTGGCGGCGAACAGGGTATGGCCGTCGGGCTCTGCGCGCTTTGCCGCCACGGCGCCCACCGTCCCGCCCCCGCCTGGGCGATTGTCGATGAAGAACGAGGGCCCGCCGTTGTCGGTGACCTGCTGGGCAATCATCCGGGTGACGACGTCCGAGTTGGCGCCGGCGGCGAAAGGCACGATGATGCGTATCGGCTTGTCCGACAAGCCGTCAGCGGCCAGGGCGTTGCCGCCCATGGTCATACAGGCAAACAGTGCGGCGAGGAAGTTGCGTCTGGATTTCATGTTGCTTTTGTAGGGACGTTTGGGGTCAATTGACCTTGAGTCCGGTTTGCTTGACCAGGCGGCTGAACAAATCCTGGTCGTGTTTGATCTGCTGCGAGAACTCTTCCGACGTGTTGGCCACCACGCGAACGCCCAGCTTTTCGATCTTCTCGGTCACGTCGGGCGACTTCAGGGCTTTCACCATCTCTTCGTTCAGGCGCTGAACGACGTCGGGCGGCGTTCCGGCACGGACGGCGAAACCCATGTTGGAGGCGACTTTGACTCCGGGCAGCCCCGATTCCGAGACCGTGGGAATGTCGGGCGTGAGCGGCGAGCGTTCCGTTGACCCGACCGCCAGCAGCCGCAGCTTGCCGGCCTGTACGTGCGGAGCAACCGAACTCAGCGAGACGAACATCACTGACACGTCTCCCGAGAGCAGGCCCGGGGTGGACTGCGCCACGCCCTTGTAGGGAATGTGGACCATTTCGATGCCCGACATGAGGGCGATTTGTTCCATCCCGAGGTGATGGATGGTGGCGTTGCCCGGCGAGCCATAATTGATGGCCTTCGGCTTGGCTTTGGCCTGGGAAATGAGGCTTTGCACCGAGTCGATGTTCGCCCCGGTGTTGGCCACGAGGTACATCGGGCCTTCGATGGCTTGCGTCACCGGAGTGAAGTCGACCGCCGGTTTGTACGGAAGGTCGGGGTAGACAGCCGGGTTGATCGCGTAGGTGTTGTCATCGATCAGGAAGACGGTATTGCCATCGGCCGCTGCGCGGCCCATGAAGTACTGGGCGCCGATGATGCCGCTGGCACCGGCCTTGTTCTCGACAATGACGGGGCGCCCGGTGTTCTCGGTGATCTTCTGGCCCATGATACGGGCCAGGCTGTCGGGCAGTCCGCTGGGGCCGTATGGCACCACGATCAAGAGCGGCTGGGCGTTGCCCGACTGCGCATGTAGTGGGGCCTGAGCGGCGAGCAGGGCGGCGGCGACGCCGCCAATGATGAATGTTCTACGAAGCATTGCTTGTCTCCTGAAAAGCGTTGTGTTCAGTTGGTTTCAACAACCGGCCCACGTGGTTCAGCGGTTGCCGCATGTATTGGCACATCCATGGTGCCCACGCCCTGGATCGAGCAGTGCACCACGTCGCCGGGCACGACCGGTCCAACGCCGGCGCAGGTGCCGGTCATGATGATGTCGCCCGGGTAAAGCGTGTAAAAGCTGGAGGCCCACGCGATCTGGCGCCTGATGCGCATGATCATTTGCGCAGTGTTCGACTGCTGGCGCAGTTCTCCATTCACCGTCAGCAGGATGTCCAGCGCCTGCGGGTCGGCGATTTCGTCTGCCGTGACCAGCCAGGGCCCGAGCACCGAGTAGCTGTCGACAGACTTGCGCATGGAACGGTCTTCAGGCCCGCGCACCGTCATGTCCAGGGCAATGGCGTAGCCGGCCACGTGGTTCAGGGCGTCGTCTTCACCAACGTTTGCCGCCAGCGAGCCGATGACGACGGCAAGTTCCAGTTCGTGGTGGGTCAGGCGTTCCGGGAAGCGAACGTGGACGCCCTCGGCCGGTCCCACCAGAGAGCTGGTGGCCTTGAGGAAAAGGCCCTGCTGTTCGATGCTGCCTTGGAACCGGTCGGTGAAGGTTGCCTTGTCGGCGTTGGCTTCGGCCACGTGGTCGTCGTAATTGACCGGCACGCCGATGATCTTGTTCGGGTTGGCAACAGGGCTTAGAAAGCGGGCCTGGTCCAACGGCTTGCTCGTCGCGCCGGGCAACAGGCGTTGCGCTTCTGCCCGGAGCCGATCAAGGTGGGCGACCAGAAGGTCGCCAGGGGCGGCAGGATAGCGCGCGGGAGGCAGGGCGGCGAGCGCAGCGGTAACGTCGTGGACGCGGCCGTTGTCTACGACGCCGAGGCGTTGGTCATCGTACCAGCAGATTTTCATGGGTGATCTTCAATAACGGATGGGGGCAGACCCGGGGCCAGCACGGCGCGCTGAATCCTTTAGGGCCTGTTAACACAAACCTCGTAGGCCATCGGCGACGAGGACGAAGTTAAGGAAAGCCAGGAACATCGCATCGAGCTTCTCGAATCGGGAGAAAATTCGCCGAAATCCCTTCAAGCGGCGGAACAGTCGCTCGACTTCGTTACGCCGTTTGTACATTGCGCGATCGTATTCCCATGGGTTCAGCCGCTGCGGATTGGGCGGAACCACTGGAATAAATCCGAGATCAAGAGCCAATTGAATAGTCTCATCCCCTTGGTAGGCCATATCCATGAGCAAGTGCACAGGTCGACTCGTGCGGCCCAGGCTCTCGAGCAAGCGCCGACCTTGCGGCCCATCGCCAGCTTGGCCAGGCGATAAACAGAACGTCACGGCCGTTCGAGCATCCGCGGCAACCATATGAATCTTGGTGTTCCATCCGCCTCTAGACTTCCCGATGGACTGCGGACCGTTTTTTTTAACGCACCGGTTCCATCGGGATGCACCTTGACACTTGTGCTGTCCAACGAGACGGCTTCAATCTTGATGCGCACCACTTGCAAGCACTGCAATTCTTCGAACATTCGATCCAGAACTCCGGATTTGGACCAGCGGCGCATGCGTGTGTAGACGGTGTGCCAGTTTCCGAAGCGCTTGGGCAAGCCTCGCCACTTACAGCCATGCTCGGCCACGTAGAGCATCGCGTTGACTACCTGCAGGTTGGTCATGCTCACATTGCCTCGCTGTCTCGGCAGACAATGCTCTACGAGCGCAAATTGTTCAGATGTAATCTCCATGGACCACATAGTCCATCAACTTGGCCTGTGACGCAATTAGTGTTAACAGGCCCTAGGCCGGGGCTTGCACGTCTTCGGACAAAATGCCCAGGCGCCGTAGAACGTCGGCATCGGACACGACGAACAGCCGGGCGTCTGTGCCAAGGCTCAGGTGCGATGCCCAGTTGTTCTGCGGGATGGTGAATACGTCGCGAGGTTGCCAGGTAATGGTGGTGTCGCCGATGCGGCTTTCGCCATGCCCTTCGACGACGGTGCAGACCAGGTTGGCGTTGGTGCGCGCGGCCGGCGTGGGACTGCCGGAAGGCACCTCGATCATCGTGCTTTCCAGCAAGGGCATCGCGCCTTCGCCATTCACTGGGTTGACGTAGCGGACGCGTCGTACGCCGTCGCGCGCCAGTGGCGCGTGCGACAGGGCGCGAACGGCGTCGGCGTAGGGATAACGGAACACAGGTGAATGGCTGCCGCTTGCGGCGACGCTGTCCGGCACGATGTTGGGCGACGCGAACGCCCGGTCGTCCACGGTCGCCGGGGGCGCGGGAATCGGGCCAGGCTCGAAAATCACTGTTCCCAGGTAGTGATGCAGCGGGACGTCGAGCACATCGAGCCAGACCACCGGCTCGGTGCCATCGTGCCGGTGCTCGTGCCAGCACATGCCGGGCGTCAGCACCAGGTCGCCGAATTCCATGGCGCAGGCCTTGCCGTCGACCAGCGTTACCGCGCCGGATCCCTCGAGCATGAAACGCAAGGCGTTCATGGTGTGGCGATGTGGTCTGGCCGTTTCGCCAGGCAGCAGGCATTGCAGGGCGGCCAGTACGTTGCCGCACGTGAACTCGTCGGCCACCGAGCGCGAATGCGGGCTCAGCATTTGCAGTACGCGTCGTTGTACGGCGCTGGGCGAGGTTTCTTCGAATGCCAGCTGGACCAGGGGACGGGTTTCGGCCCATCGCCAGATGTGGGGCGCGGCGGGGCCGGGAGGCGGCTTGTGCGCATTGGGACTTTCCCAGAGCGGCGCAAGATGCGCGGAGCGCCACAGCGCGGAAGGCTGGCCGGTGGACTGGCTCATGGTTGGTCGGCCCTCGCGGTTAAAGGTTTGACAGGTAGCCGGTATTCTTCGGGATCGTCGACGCCGGAGCAATATGAAAAGTCTCAATACAGCTATGCGAGACCTGCATCGCGGCCAGGACGCGTTTCCGTTTCGCATGCGGACGGGAATCTGGCCCGGCGGGCGGGCTGGTGGCAACGCGGCTTCGGTCGGCCTCGCAGGCTTGGCCCGCGGACAGGTCTACGCCCGCGTTCAGCGTGCGAGGATTTCGATCAGGGTGCTGCGCACGAGCTCGGCGGCGTCGGCATGCAGGGGGTTGCGCGCCGGCTGCGACGGCAGCACCATGCAAGTGGCGTTTTCCAGGACCGGGTCGGTGATCTTCTGCCACGACAGTGACGGCAGGCGAGCCGCCTTTTCGAGCATTCCCGGCATGATGGAGTAGCCCAAGCCTTTGGCCACCAGTTCAATGCTGGGATAGAACGCGTCGACCTGAAGGGCGATGTTGGCGGTCACGCCCTGGCGCGCCGCGGCAGTTTCAACGGCGACACGCACTGCGTGATTGCCATGAGGAAGTATCAGGGGTACGTGCGCGAGTTCCGCCAGCCTTACGCGGTCTGGGTCGGGGCCGGCGGGGCGGGGGCCGATCAGGTAGAGCTCGTCGGACGCCACCGGCAGAATCCGGATGTTGGGGGACGCCGTCGGGTTGTGCACGAAGGCGAAGTCGATGTGTCCCAGCAGAACGCCCTGGTATAGCGCGCTCGACATGCTTTCTATGACGCTGATGGATGCTCTCGGGAAGCGCTCCATCAGGCGGGGAACGACGGTCGACAGACAGATCCGGCCCACGCTATTGGGCATGCCCAGCACCAGCTGGCCGGAGTAGGACGCCTCTGAGTCGCGCACCGCAATGACGGCGGAGTCGATGGTGTGCAGGGTTGCGCGCGCGTATTCCAGGAACTTCTTGCCTGCTTCGGTGGGCAACACGCCGCGGCCGTGCCGGTAGAACAGGCTTGCGCGAAGTTCCACTTCCAGTGCCCGCACCTGGCGGCTGAGCGTGGACTGCGCCACGTTGAGAAGATCTGCAGCCTTGATGTAGCTGCCGGTTTCCGCCACGCGCACGAAGTGCCGTATCTGGGTAATGTCCATACTTGCTCGGGGGGGAATCACGCCTTATTCATGCCGTTTCTGCATACTAGCATTGACGGTTTCAGTCTTGTAGTTGGAGGTGGCGTGGCTAACAATGCTTCCCGTGAAAGTCAGCTGGCGTCATGTGACGGCGCCTGAAGCACGGGGAAATCATGGACCGACTAAAAGACAAAGTTGCAATCGTATTCGGCGCGGGGCCGAATATCGGCGGAACCATCGCACACTTCCTGGCCCGGGAAGGCGCCAGGGTTTGCGTCACGGACGTCAAGGAAGAAGCGGCGCGCGAGGCAGCCGATTTCATTACCGCCCGCGGCGGCCAGGCGTTCGGGATGGTGGGCGACGCGCGCAACAACGAGGACGTCGAGCGCATTGTCGCGCAAACGGTCGAACGGTACGGCCGCCTGGATATCGCCGTGAACATGGCGGGGCGCGTGCACTGGAGCGACGTGCTGAGCATGAAGCTGGACGACTGGCACGATGCGGTCGGCAGCTTTGCCACTGCAGGATTGCTGACCACCCAGCACAGCGCCAAAGCCATGCTTGCCTGTGGCGCCAGCGGCAGCATCATTCATCTGCTGTCCACCGCCGCACACTTCGGCGAGGCCGACGGCGCCGCCTACTGCGCCGCCAAGGCCGCCCTGCTGAACTTTGCCCGCTCTGCGGCAATGGACCTGGCGCACCGCGGCATCCGCGTGAATACGGTCACGCCTTGCTCAATGGAGCATCAACTCTGGACCACCATGCGCGACGAGATGTTCGACCGCGACTGGAAGCAGCCCGAGCGGCACGGGTTTTATTCACGCCAGGAATATCTGGACCAGCTCCCGCTGCGCCGTTTCCCGCGCGCGTCCGACCTGGCCTGGGCCACGGTTTTCCTGGCGTCGGACGAGTCGGCCTGCATGACGGGCGTGGACATCCCCGTGGACGCCGGGCTGCGGTTCAAGTACCCAACGTGGACGCCTGGCAAGCACGCGCCGGTGGACATCCGCGAGTACGCGCGCAACACGAAGGTGACGCGCTACGGTGAAGCGCAGGAAAACCTCACCGATCTGCTTGGCGATCCCAATTGACCGCAACCCTGACCAAACGGAGTCGACTATGAGCACTACCCTGGACCAGCGCCGCGAAGAGCGCGCGCGACAGTTTCGCCAGCTGACCGAATGCGGCAAGAATACGGGCATGGGCCGCTTGCTGCGCAAGTTCTGGCAGCCGATTGCCCTTGCCGAGAGTGTGGCGGTCAACGCGGCCATCCCTTTGCTGATCATGGGTGAAGAGCTGACCTTGTACCGGGGTGAAAGTGGTGCGCTGCACCTCGTGGGCGGCCGCTGTGCGCACCGGCGTACCCTGTTGCACACCGGCTGGGTGATGGGCGAAGAGATCCGCTGCATTTACCATGGATGGCAATACAACGCCATGGGCGAGTGCGTGAGCCGCCCGGCGGAAGAAAACACCGGCATGCCGCGCACCAAAATCCCCGGTTATCCGGTGAAGGAGTACATGGGGCTGGTCTTTGCCTATCTTGGGGAAGGGCAGCCGCCCGAGTTCGACCTGCCCCGCAAGCCGGTGCTCGAGCGCGAGGGAACCCTGATCGCCAATGGCCGCGAGCGCTGGGACAACAACTGGTTCCAGCAGGTGGAGAATTCCATGGACGCCGTACACGTCAGCTTCGTGCACCAGGCGCTGACGGTGGGGCCTTTCGGCCAGGCGGTCACCGGCGCCGTGCCGGAGTTGTCATACCAGGAAACCTCGGCGGGGATTCGCCAGACCGCCCGTCGCTCTTCCGGCAACGTGCGCGTAAGCGACTGGACTTATCCCAACAACAATCACATCACTGTCCCCGGCCTGACGCCGGAAGATCCGTGGATCGACGTATTCGTCTGGATGGTGCCAAACGATGACTTGAACACCACGCGGTTCATGATTTATGGCCAGCCCCCCGGCGCCAGCGAAGCGTCGAAAATGCGCTTCAAGCAGTACTTTGCGAAGTACGGCAAGTACGACCCGGCCGAGCACCATGACGAATTGTTCAGCTCTCGGGTGTGGCACAACGCCGAGGATATCTTCGTCGGTCTGACGGCCGCCCAGGACTACCTGTCAATTCGCGGCCAGGATCGCATCACGGCGCGCGAGGATGAATTTCTCGGCCGCTCCGATCTCGGCATCGTCACCCTGCGCAAGCTGTTCTGGCGCGAACTGGGCTTGCAGGAAAAGGGCGAACCCACCAAGGAGTGGCGCTCGCTTGACGAGATCGTGCATCTGCCCACCCAGCCGGGGCAAACGGCCGCGGCGTAGGCGCCAGGGCCGGGGACGGCACTGCCATCCCCGGCCCATATACTTCATGTACCCATATTTCGCATGCTCGACCTGATACCGTACCAGTCGCTTTCCGAAGAGTTGCTGCAGTTTCGCGACTCGATCCGCCGCTTCGTCGAACGCGAACTGATCCCGCACGAGTCCGCGCTCGGACCCAACGGCCTGCTGCCCCCCGAGCAGGCTGCAGCCCTGCGTGAGCGCGCGCGCAACGCCGGCTTCTGGCTGCTTGACGTCCCGGAGGAGTTCGGCGGACAAGGCCTGCCGCTTCTTGCCCTGGCCGTGTTCTGGGAGGAGGTGGGGCGCAGCACGGTCGGATCGTGGGTGCGCGACCACGGGTTGTTCGGCCCGATGGTCGGCCCCATTCTGCTTGGCTTGAACGAGCGCCAGCGCGACGACTACCTATACCCGGTCATCGAGGGACGCAAGCGGTTCTGTTTCGCGCAGACCGAGCCGGACGCAGGATCCGACCCCTCGGCCATGCGCACCAGGGCCGTGCGCACTGCCACCGGCTACCGCATCAACGGCGTCAAGCGCTTCATCACCCGGGCGGCGGCGGCCGATTTCGCTCTGGTGATGGCGGTGACCGACCCGGAGAAAGGTGTGCGCGGCGGCGTGTCGTGTTTCGTCGTGGACATGAACGCGCCCGGGGTCACCCTGGCGACCTCCGAGAGAACCCTGATGGGGGATTCGCCGTGTGAAATGACCTTCGAGGACGTCGAGGTCACCCATGAGAACCTGGTGGGCGAAGAGGGTGGGGGCTTTTCACTGGCCCAGGGCTATATCAATCACGGCCGCGTGCGGCAGGGCGCGCATGTTTGCGGGGCGGCCGAGCGCTGCCTCGGGCTGACGGCGTCCTATGTCAGCCAGCGCAAGACCTTTGGCGAGCCTATCGCCAGTCGCCAGGGTGTCCAGTGGATGATTGCCGACGCCTTCACCGACATTTACGCAACCCGGCTGCTGGTGTATGACGCCGCAGGGAAGACTGACGACGGCCGCGAGGCCCGGATGGAAACCTTCATGATCAAGACATTCGGCGTCGAGGCTGGGTTCCGGGTGGTCGATACCTGCATGCAGCTGCACGGCGGCACGGGACTGACCGAAGACACACCGATCGAGCGCTTCTGGCGCGACCTGCGCAGCTACCGCATCACGGAAGGCCCGACGGAGGTATTGCGCACCACCCTGGCGCGACAGATTCTGAAGCACTACACCTGACCAGGACGCTGAACCATGAAGGACGCTTTGGATGGAATCCTGGTCATTGAACTGGGCACGGTGCTGACTGCGCCGCTGGCGGGGATGATGCTTGCGGACCTGGGCGCGCGCGTGATCAAGGTAGAGCATCCGGATGGCGGAGACCCCTTCCGCGGCCGCTCGGCCCAGCCGTACAGCCCGCATTTTGCCGCCTACAATCGCAACAAGGAAAGCATTCAGCTGGACTTGCGCAGCGAAGCCGACATGGCCGTCCTGCAGCAACTGTTGCGGCGCGCCGATGTCCTGCTCGACAACTATCGTCCCGGCGTGCTGGACCGCCTGGGTTTGCATCAGGAGGCGCTGAAGTCCCTGAACCGCCGGCTGGTGCACTGTTCGATCACGGGCTTCGGCGCAACCGGCCCGTACCGCGATCATCCCTGCTACGACGCCGTGGCGTTGGGCTTCAGCGGGCTGGCCAGCCAGATGCTGGACGCGGACGAGCCGGCGATGTCCGGCCCTTCGACTTCCGACAATATCACCGGCATGTATGCGTGCTACGGCGTGCTCGGCGCACTGATGAAGCGCGTACGAAGCGGAGAGGGCGCACGTGTCGAAGTCAACATGCTGGAAGCCTCGATCGCTTTCTCGCCCGAGGGTTTCGAGCAGTTCAACCGTCTGGGCGCCACGCCTCGGCCTGACACGCGCGTCGCCGTTTCGCAGTCCTTCGCCTTCCTGTGCGGCGATCAGAGGCAGGTGACGGTGCACCTTTCGTCAGTCGAAAAGCTATGGCTGGCCTTCGTGCACGTGCTGGAAAGAACCGATCTTCTGGCCGATGAACGGTTTACGTCGGCGTCCCTGCGCACTGCCAACTATGCCGAATTGAAGGCGGAAGTGGCGCCGACCTTCAAGACTCGGAGCCGCGACGAATGGTGGGCCAGGCTTGCCCAGGCCGGTGTGCCTGTCGCCCCGGTGTACGCGGTTCCCGAGGTGATGCACGACCTTCAGGTGCGCCACCTGCAAAGCTTTTACCAGCTCGCCCATCCCGTGCATGGCAGCGTGACGGGCGTGCACCGTCCGGTTCTGATCGACGGCCAGCGCGGCCCCATCCATCGGCCGGCGCCCGTTCTGGGCGAAGACGGAGACGCCATCCGCGGCGAGCTCGGCCAGGCAGAGTAGGTCAGCCGGCCTTCTCGCGCGTCAACGTTGCGGGCGCGTGGAAACCGCTTCGTGCACTGCCTCGGCCACGATCTCGGGCAGCAGGGGCGCCAGCTTGTCCATCACTCGTAACGAGATGTCGTTGATCAATTCTGCGTCGAAGCCGGGCTCTGGGGCCTGGGGAGCAGTCGACTTTTCTTCAAGGGACGCAACCGCTTCCCCCAGCGCGGGCGTGGCGACGATTTGCGTGAGAACGGGTACGGCGTCGTCGATGACATGGACGGCCGGTTCGCGCGCGATGGTCGGTTCCGGCCGCGTGGGCGCCGCCTGCCCCGGCGGCGAGGATAGCGGCCGCGGTGGCAATACGGGGGGCGCAACCGCGGGGTCGGGGGCAGAAGGCGTGATGGGCGATGGGCGCAACACCGGTTCTGTACGCGGTGCGTTCAGGACCGGTTCCGTGCGGCGTTTGCGAAATGGCGGAAGATTGGACATTGGGCTTCAGGGTAGCTGGTTCTGGGCAAGGTCGTGCTGCACGATGCTGTGGCCGGCCCGCTGGTATTCGCGCCAGCGCGCGCGGCCCCGCTGACGCTCGTCGTCGGCACGCGAGACCACTTCGACGATATTCGCAAACCGATCAGGGCCGGGCACGCAGCCATCGTCCAGATTCAGTATCCACGCCGAGCCATTGGCTGGGGGCTTCCGGTGCAACACGATGGGCGTGGCATGGGCTAGGGCGTCGTCTGCAAAGACATGGGGAACGAAAGCAGCGGGTTCGTACTCCCATAGCAGCACGTCGAATGCCTCGAGGCGCTGGACGTCGCTGCAGTACACCAGCAATGGGTCGCCGGCGCGGTAACGCCGCTCGGCGATCAGGCAGGCTGCGCGTAGCCTGTCGGCTGCGTTGAACGAGAAATGAATGGCGGCCATGGCGTGAGGAAGGTGGCATCGTGGGGCGTGCGGCCGATTTTCCGGTTACACCTGCCTGCGGCCCACCGACTACAATAGCCGGTTGGCCATATTTACGGCAAAGTGATGATCTACCCCGAACTTTTCAAATCGATGGAAGCGGTGCGCTGGAACATGGGCACCGACATTCCGTGGGACGAATTCGACGGCAGCAAGCTGTCGGACGAGCAGGCCAATACTATCAAGATGAACGCTATCACGGAATGGGCGGCTTTGCCGGCCACCGAGATGTTCTTGCGTGACAACCGGCACGACAGCGACTTCAGTGCGTTCATGTCGGTATGGTTCTTCGAAGAACAAAAGCATTCGCTGGTGTTGATGGAGTACCTGCGGCGTTTTCGCCCGGAACTCGTGCCGACCGGGGAGTATCCGTATTTTTGTGGGCAAGGCGGTTGAGCAATCCTTACCCCCTGGCCTGCGTGAATCGATCGCCGAACATGATGGCGAACTGGTTCATGGCGGATTTCCAATCGAAGGCGGCGCGCACTGACTTGGCCAGCACATTGCGTAGCGCCAGCCAGAGCAGCTTGATGGCGGCCTCATCATTGGGGAAATGGCCTCGGGTCTTGATGATTTTACGTAATTGCATGTTCAGGCTCTCGATGGCATTGGTGGTGTAGATCACGCGTCGAATCTCGGGCGCGAACACGAAGAACGGAATCACGTACTCCCAGGCGCGTTGCCAGGCCTGTACGATCGTCGGGTACTTCGCGCCCCAGGGGCCATCGGCGAAGTCCTGCAGGGCCTGCTGCGCGGCCTGCTCGTTGGCCGCGGCATAGATCGGGCGCAGCGCGGCGGCAACCGCCTTGCGATCCTTCCAGCCGGCGTAGTCCAGGCTGTTGCGGATCAGATGCACGATGCAGGTCTGCACCGTTGTTTTGGGATACGCCGTGTTGATGGCCTCGGCCAGGCCTTTCAAGCCATCGACGACCGCGATCAGAATGTCCTGGCAGCCGCGCGACTTCAGTTCATTGAACACCTTGAGCCAGAACTTGGCGCCCTCGGTCTGCTCGATCCACAGGCCCAGCACGTCGCGCTGGCCGTCGGCCTGGATGCCCAGCGCAAGATACACCGCCTTGTTGCTGACCACGCCGTCGCTGCGGATCTTGACGCGCAAGGCATCGAAGAACACCACCGGGTACATTGCCTCGAGCGGGCGGCTCTGCCAGGCGATGGTCTCGGCCATCACCTCGTCAGTGACGGAACTGATGAAGTCGGGCGAGACCTCGGTGCCGTAGCTCTCGGCCAGAAAGGCCTGGATCTCGCGCACGCTCATGCCGCGCGCGTACATCGCGATGATGCGCTCGTCGAACCCGGTGAAGCGCCGCTCGTGCTTCGGGATCAGGATCGGCTCGAAGCTGCCTTCGCGATCGCGTGGCAGATCCACGCGCACGGGGCCGCGATCGGTAAGGAGGGTCTTGCCGCTTGCTCCATTGCGTTCGTTGGCCTGCTCGGGCGGCTTGGCCTCGCCGGGCCGGTAGCCCAGGTGCAGGTTCATCTCGGCGCCCATGGCCCGCTCGATGATGGCCTTGTTGAAGGCCAGCATCAGGTCCTGGACTTCGCTGGGGGTCATCGGCCCCTTGACCAGCTCGTCGAGCAGTTCCTTGGGAAGCTCAGGCAGTGGCCCTCGAGCGGCCGCCTGCGCGGCAACGGTACGCTTCTTCTTCATCGGCATATCCATGGTCTTTAATCCTCATGATATGCCTCGCCCACAAAATTCCGGATAGGCTCCGAATACTACGCCCGTCTGCGAGCTGGTCATGCATGAAGTCCATCGACCACACCTCATTGCTGGCGGCAGGAACGGTGAGTGGCTCAGGCGCCTGCCGAACCAGCCGTCTGCGCGGCTTGATTCGCAGGTTCAGCTCGAGTTCGCGGTAGATCCGATAAACCCGCTTGTGGTTCCAGGCGAAGCCTCTGACGTTGCGCAGGTACAGGAAGCACAGCCCGAAACCCCAGTTGCGATGGTTGTCCGTCAGCCGCAGCAGCCAGTCGGCTATCTGCTCATTCTCGGCATCGGCCTTCGCAACGTAGCGATAGCAGGTCTGGCTCACGCTGAACGCCTCGCAGGCCAGTCGAATCGATACACCGCGCGTCTGCACGGCATGTTGGGCCATCTCGCGCCGGCGAGATGGCCTCACCACTTTTTTTCGAGCGCCTCCGTCACGATCTCGGCCTTGAGCTTCTCTTCGACATACATCTTGCGCAGCCGCGCGTTCTCGGCCTCCAGCTCCTTCATACGGGCCATCATCGAGACGTCCATGCCGCCGTACTTCGCACGCCACTTGTAGAACGTCGCCGAGCTGATGCCCAGCTCGCGGCACAAATCCGGCACCGCCAGCCCGGCCTCGGCCCGCTTGAGCGCGTCCATGATCTGGCTGTCCGTGAATCTCGACCTCTTCATGCTGTAGAACTCCTCAATGAGAAAATTCTACTTCTGACCGCGCCGGTTTTGTGGGGGGATTACCAGACGACAAACCTTCGCCTTGCCAACGGCCCAGCAACGTCTGGACGTGCTTGCCCTTGAGCGACGAAGCCTTCATCTGCCGGAAACCGGCCTCGCGCAGTTGCCGCGCAGCCAGCGCTAGAGAACGCATCCGGTCAGCCTGTGTGTTGTGGCTGCCGTCACGGTTGCGCTGGCAAAGCTGCCGCAGGGTGTAGGTCAAGTCGTCCATCTTCTGGCCTCCAAGCAAAGCGCCGTACTACGTTGTCCTGAAATTCAGTGGTTAGTGTTGGTGCCAACTCGCCAAGGCGAGATCCCGTGAGGGCAAGGGCATGGTGTTCAGGAGACACCGGAGCCTCGAATGAGGCGTCCGTCTTGATCCCTGCTGGGAGCCCGGACGGAGGTACTACAAGACGAAAGTGATGCGAACGTGGACGAGTCCTCCTATGAAGTGAGTGGATGAGAAATGCAGCGGGAGCCCTGTGCGTCGCGCACAGGCAACTGCTGCAAAGGACAGTGCGCCAGGCGGCGCGATGGGAATGAGTTCAAACAGACGAAGAAGGCTCCGCCCTGGGTAGGGCCGGTATGCGGTCGGAGCCTGGGCATACCTGGGGTGGCTCCACCCTGTCGGGCCAGCGCTTGCAGGAACCTGCGCTGATGGGGGGGCCGATGTACGAAGCCCATCGGTCTTGGCAACTGCCCGATCAATGTAGGGCGGCCATCATCATGTAGGCCGCACGCAATAGGAACTGGCTTTTGCCCGCATTGTTGGTGGTGTGGCGCGGGTCGTCACTGCGGAGTGCAGTGACGACCCGTTTCGCGTCAGCATTTGCTACGCAGGATGGGGCTGCCATCCCCTGACCTGCATTACCTGTGCTGCGATGTCCCCAGCGTTCGTCGGGACGTTCAGCATCTTGCGGATGTTGGCGATGTGCGCCAGGGCGGTTTCACGCGATGCCGGTGGCACAGTCGGTTCCGGGCGGGCTTCGATGCGCGGCGGAGTTGTAGGCCGGTTCGCGGCAGACGCCTCCTTGCGTCCTGCCCACAGACGGAACTCGCCCGCAAAAACGCGCTTCACCAAGGCGAAGAAGTAGGCCACGACATTGCGCACGGTGCCGCTCTGGCTGCGTGCCTGCAACTCGTCGAGTACTTCTTGGCGATGCTGCGGCGGCAGCCGCCGCAAGGCGGCCTGCACGTCTTTTTGCTGATCTGCCTGGGCATTACTCAGGCAAGGCGGCAAGCTCACCGATTGCGATGCCGAATCGCCGTCGCTTTCGCGCGCGCGGTACGTACGTTCTTTTTTATACATATACGTCTTATACGTACCACCCTGCTTAGCCGTCATGTGGCGAGCGTGTCCAGTCTGTTGCGGAACAAGCGTGCTGCCAGCGGAATCGCCAGACAATGGCAGTGGGTCGGCTGCCTCGCTCGCCTGCGACGGCGGCGTAGGGGGCAAATCATCGTCATCGTGGTGCTGATCGTGGGTCGCAATGGAAGCGGCTTCAGGTGCCTGTGCCAGCGTTGTCTGAATGTGGACGGCCACCCGATCCACCTGGTTGTTTTCGTGGCCGATGGAGGCTTGTAGAAGCGCGGGCAGACTGGCATCGAGCGTGCAGGCCTGCTGGAAGTGCAGGGCGCTTTCTTGAACCTGATACAACTCGCTGAGCACATGGCCGGTCAGAGGATCGCGGTGCTGGCCCACCAGGCTGATCCATCCCGTCAGCCGAAGCACAACGAGAACGCGCCGGGCCGTCTCGTATCCGGCCCGCTGCCCCAGCGGTGTAGAGGTGAGATAGCGGCGCAACTGCCCCAGGTTCGCCAGCGGGCTGACGCCTTCCGCAGAGCGCAGCATGCGCAGAACCTGCCAACCATTGCGCTCCAGCGGCGTGAGGCGGGCATCGAGCATGAGCGAGGCCGGCGTAGTGAACAGGGCATCTTGCCCCAGCGGATTGTGGCTGGTGTGATGGTTTGCCATGAGAGCTCTCCGAGGTATGGGCCACAGCGGCCCGTTCCCCTGCATCTCATCGCGTACCGTTCCAGGCGTCAGCCAACAATGCGGTCTGCGCCATAACCGTTTTATCCGGCAGGCACAGCGCTGGCACCGGCATCCAGACTGATCTATCATCCCGATACCCCCTTGGGGGTACAACTGGGGGTACTTCCAGCAATTCCCGCAAAGGCCGTGGCCCGGTTTCCCCGTGAAACCTAGCATTCACGGCCCTTTGCCGACCGATCAACGTTTGAACGTGTGATCAACGTCTGAGCGTACGGCAGGATCCCGGCACGGTCATCCGCAGCTACGACCGCCAGAATTTCCAGGCCGGCGAGGCCGTGGGCGGTTGACCGGCTTGCTCGGCGTCTTCCTCGACCGCTTCGGTGGGCGTTTCTTGCGAGGCCGGTTAGAGAGCGGTCTTGAAGCGCGAGAAGAACTCGTCGGCCAGTTTCCTGGCCACGCCGTCGATCAGGCGAGCGCCCACCTGGGCGATTTTTCCGCCGACCTGCGCCTGTGCGGTATAGCTGAGTTGCGTCGCGCCCTCGGGCGGCCCGGAAAGGACTACCGAGGCCTGTCCCTTGCCGAAGCCCGCAACGCCGCCGGAGCCGTCGAAGGTAAGGGTGTAGGACGTCAGCGGGACGACGTCCGACAGCGGTTTCAACAGCAAGGTGTACGCGGTCGGCATTCTTCACCGCTTCTGAGGCAGGGGCGCGGGATGGAGCCGGGGCTGGGCAGCAGCCGGTTCCCTCTCCCGCCGCGCCCGGATTCACGCGCCGTGGGTGGTGCACGCATCGGCTCGGACCCCTTTGCCTGCCGTGGCGGGCCTGAGCAGCAGCCAGGCAGCCAGCGCCGCGGCTACGGTAAGCGCCGCCAGCGCCAGCAGCAAGGCACGGAAGGCATCGGCATACACCGCCACCAGCATCGCCTTCCCTCCGTCGCCCAGGTGGGTGGCGGCCTGCCCCAATGCGCCGGCCGCCATGTCGTTGGCGATGGCGGGAATGTCCGCCATGGCGCGAGCATCGGGTAGCGCCTGCGCGAGGCCCGACTGCATCAGCGCCAGCAGCAACGCCGCCGCTGCCGCCAGCGCCACCGCTTCGCCGGCCAGCCGCATGGTCGAGAAGATGCCGGTCGCCATGCCGGCGCGTTCCTTGGGCACGACGCTGACCGAGAGGTCATCCATCAAGCCCATGGCAAGCCCGTGCCGATACCTATCAGCAGCATCGGCCAGATGATGGCCATCGATTGCTGTCCCACCGGCATCGTGGCCAGCCAGGCCAGGCCCGCCGCGGCTATCACCAGGCCTCCGGCCGAGAGGGCGCCGGCGGGATACCTGCGCGCCAGCAGCCCGACCAGATGGGGCCGAAGGCCAGGCCGACGCCGAACGTGGTGCCGAGCAGGCTGAAGGCCCGCGTGCGGGCGGGGCCCTCGAACTCTTGCGCCAGCGAGGCGGCGCCGCCGGCCATCACCATGGCGGCCGCGATGCCCTGGGCGCCGCGCAGCAGGTCCAGCGCGACCAGGCCGGGCGCGAAGGTGGAGATGGCCGACAGGATGGTAAAGCCCAGCACGCCAAGGCGGAAGATGCGCTTGCGTCCGTACTGGTCGGCCAGCGTGCCGGCCGCCAGCACGAAGCTGCCGAACGCGAGCACGAAGGCGTTCACCACCCACGCCAGCGCGACCGGGCTGCCGCCCAGGTCGCGCGCGATGGCGGGCGTCGCCACCGCGGGGCCCGTGAAGCTCAGGGGCATCATGAGTCCGGCCAGGCACACCGCGGCCAGCACGATGGTCTTGCCGGTATGCGCGGCCTTCATGTTCGCGTCCATGCCCTTGCCTCAGATGTTGTAGCCGCCGTCGATCGTGAGCGCGGTGCCGGTGACGAATCGGCTTTCCGCGCTCGCCAGGTAGGCCACCAGTCTGGCCACGTCCTCGCCCTCGCCGTAGTGCCCCAGCGCCATCAGCGCGCGCAGGCTGTCCGCGCGTTCGCCGTCGGCCGGATTCATGTCGGTGTCGATCGGGCCGGGCTGTACCAGGTTCACCGTGATGCCGCGCGGACCCAGGTCGCGCGCCATGCCCTTGGTCAGGCCGATCAGCGCGGACTTGCTCATGGCGTAAAGCGTCGAGCCCGGGGCCGGCACGCGATCGGCATTGCAACTGCCGATCGTGATGATGCGGCCGCCTTGCCCCATGCGCGCCGCCGCGGCCTGGGCGCCCGTGAAGGCCGCGCGCACGTTCACCGCCATCACGCGGTCGAATTCCTCGATGGTGAAATCCTCCAGCGCCTTCCAGTAGCCGATGCCGGCGTTGCTGACCAGGATGTCGAGCCGGCCGAATTCCTCCACCACGCGCGCCACCGCCTGCGCGGGGGCATGGGGTTCGGCGCTGTCGGCACGCAGGGCCACGGCGCGGCGGCCGGTCTCGCGCAGCGCGCCGGCCACCGTCTCGGCCTTGTCCGGCGAACTGGCGTAGGTGATCGCCACGTCCGCGCCCTCGCGCGCCAGGCGCAGCGCGATGGCCGCGCCTATGCCACGGCTCGCGCCGGTTACCAGGGCCACTTTTCCTGTCAATCGGGACATGCTGTGCTCCATTTCCGTAATGATCGTTATAAAATAATCCACGACCTCTTCGCGGAGCGTCAAGAATTTTTATATCGATCGTTACAAAAAAGGTGAGATATGGCTGAACGGGGACGCCCGCGCGGCTTCGACCGCGACGCGGCCTTGCAGCGGGCCATGGAGGTTTTTTGGGAGCGTGGCTATGAGGGCACGTCGCTGTCGGACCTGACGACGGCGATGGGCATCAACGCGCCCAGCCTGTACGGGGCCTTCGGCGGCAAGGAAGCGCTGTTCCGCGAGGCCGTGGAACGCTACCGCCACACCGACGGCGGGATGACCGACGTGGCGCTGCGCGAGGGCAGGACCGCGCGCGAGGCGGTCGAAGGCATGTTGATGGCCGCGGCGAAGGCGTTGACGCTGCCGGGCAGGCCCAAGGGGTGTTTCGTGGTGCTGGGGGCGACCAATTGCACGCCCGCCAACCAAGGCATGGCGGCCTTCCTGCGAACCCACCGGCTGGCCTCGATCCAGCGTGTGCGCGAGCGCCTGGAGCAGGGGGTGGCCGACGGGGAACTGTCGCCGGCGGCCGACCTGGATACCCTTGCCCGGTATTTCACGACGGTCGTGCAGGGGATGTCGCTGCAGGCCAGGGACGGCGCCAAGCGTGCGGAACTGGAGCGGGTGGCCAGCGCGGCGATGGCGATCTGGCCCAGCTAGGAGGTGGGCTTCCCCGGAAAGGGAAGCCTGGTCCCCTACGCCAGCTCGTACCCGTGCCGCGACAGCGGCAACGAGCGGAGGCGTTCCCCCGTCGCGGCGAACAGCGCGTTGGCCAGCGCCGGCGCCAGGCGCTCGGCGATCTCGCCGCAGACCTGGGTGAGGCCCCAGAGCTCGGCCTTGCCGCCGCGCACGTCGGCCGTGGCATTCATGGGCTCCATCGTGGCGTGCGCCAGGCCTGCATCAGCGTGTCGCCGTCGGGCGGCGGGACGGCTGGTGCGTCCGCTGGCTGCGTGTTTTCCGGCCAGCGTCAATTGCTACATCGTCTGGCGCGGGGACAATCCCAAGCAGGAACTGATACGCCGCTTCGCCCGGTGGCTGCGCAACGCGGCGCTTCCTCCCGGCGCGCCGCTCCCGTCCGATCGCGGCGTGTTCCCGGACCAGGCCTGACGGCCCGGCGCGATATCCGTCAGGCGCGCTCGCTGATCGCGGCGCGCCACGATTCATACAACTGCGGCGCGGGCGAGATCGGATAGTGGACGATGTGGATGGACTGCTCGGACAGGGGCAGGGCCAACTCGCGGTACACGGGCGCGGACGACAGTCCATAGGGTTCGGCGTCGTCGTTCGAGTAGGCGTAGAAGACCTCGCGCATGCCGGTCATGTGGATCGCCGCCAGACACATCGGGCAAGGCTGCGCGCTGGCATACACCACGCACCCGTCCAGCCGCGGCGAGCCCAGCGCGCGGCAGGCCGCGCGGATGGCCGACAGCTCGGCATGGGCGGTGGGGTCGGCGCACGACAGTATCTGGTTGACGCCGGTGCCGATGACCGAACCGTTCCTGACGATGACCGCGCCGAAGGGACGGCCGCCGCATTCCGCGTTCTTGCGGGCGAGATCGACCGCCATGCGCAGGAAATGCTCGGGCATGTTCATGTTGTTGTCTCCCTATGAGGACGGACCGGTGGCAGGACATCGATCTTACGTGACGCCACCAATAAGGTAAAAGACGGATTTATTATCTTTTCGATAATTTCCTCTTATAAGGTCCGTCCATGCTGCTCCGCCCCATCCATTACTTCCTGGCCGTGGCCGAGCACCGCAGCTTCACGCGTGCCGCCGCGGCGCTGCATGTCTCGCAGCCGGCGCTGTCGCAGCAGATACGGCAGCTGGAAGAGATGCTGGAGGCGCAACTGTTCGACCGCACGGGGCGCGCGACGCGCCTCACGGATGCGGGCCACGTCTATTTCAAGCATGCCCGCAAGGCCCTGCAGGACCTGGAAGAAGGCCGGCGCGCGATCCACGACGTGGGCGACCTGAGCCGGGGATCGCTGCGCCTGGCGGTCACGCCCACCTTCGCCTCGTATCTGGTCGGGCCGCTGGTCGAGCGCTTCCACGCCCGCCACCCCAACGTCTCGCTGATCCTGCGCGAGATGCCGCAGGAGCGCATCGAGGCGTTGTTGGCGGACGACGAGTACGACGTGGGCATAGGATTCGAGGAAGTGCGCTCGCCCGAGATCGCATCGCAGCGGCTGCTGGTGGAGACGCTGGCGCTGGTGGTCGGCAGCCGGCATCCCCTGGCCGGAAGGCGGCGGATGGCGCTGAAGGCGCTGGACGCCGAATCCCTGGTGCTGTTGACCGCCGAGTTCGCGACGCGCGAGCAGATCGACCGCTATTGCCGCCGGCACGGCCTGCGTCCCCGTGTCCTGATGGAGGCCAACTCGCTGGGCGCGGTCATCGAGATCGTGCGGCGCACTTCGCTGTCGACCTTGCTGCCGGCCACCATCGCCAGCGGCCGGGACGGCCTCGCCTCCATAGCGCTCACGCCGTCGCTGCTGGAAAGAACCGCGGTGCTGATGCAAAGGCGCGGCGCCTACCAGACGGCGGCGGCGCGCGAATTCGTCCGGCTCGCGCTGGAACACGGTGATGAAGGCGGGGGCGGGCGCAAGCGTGGCTAGACGGCCTCATGGGGGCTTGCATATCGAAAAGAACGCCTATACGATACACACAAACGATATATCGTTTAACTGTATCGAAGGAGTATTCTCATGTTTCACCCTCATAGAATGTGGGCCGCCTGGCCCGCGTGGATGGCGGGCCGGGGCGGCCATCGCGGCCGCGACCCGTTCGACATGGATGGCCGCGGCCGCGGTGGTTTCGGCGATGGCGGCCGCGGTTTCGGCCGGGCCGGACGCGTCTTCGGGCCGGGCGACCTGAGGCTGGTGCTGCTGGCGCTGATCGCCGAACGTCCCAGCTCGGGCTATGAATTGATCAAGGAACTCGAACAGCGCTTCGGCGGCGTCTACGCGCCCAGCCCCGGCTCGGTCTACCCGACCCTGACGCTGCTGGAAGAGCAGGGACACATCCGCGCCGCCGGCATGGAAGGCGCCAAGCGGTCGTTCGAGATCACCGGAGAAGGCCGCGCCTTCCTGCAGGAAAACCGGCCCATGGTCGACGCGGTGCTGAACCGCATGAACATCACCGCCCAGTCGATGTCCGGCCGCGCCATGCCGGGCTCGGTGCACCAGGCCATGCACACGCTGCGCGCGGCGCTGGCCTTCCATTCGCGCGGCTGGGACGAGGCCGAGACGCGGCGCGTGCTGGACGTCCTGGAGAAGGCCGCCCGGGACATCAGCGGGGGTTAGGATGAAGCCCACCCTGGCGCCACGAAGCCCGGTCGCGTCACGGCCGCCTGCGCTGGCCGGGATGCGGGCCACCAAGGGCCGGCAGGCGGTGCTTGCCGCGCTGGACGAGGCCTCCGACCACCCCACGGCGGAAGACCTGCTGATGCGCGCCCGCAAGACGGATCCGGCCCTGAGCCTGTCTTCCGTCTATCGCATCCTGAAGGAATTCCACGTTCGCGGCATGGTCCGCCGCCACGTGTTCACCCAGGGGCGGGCCGTCTGGGAACTGGCGCAGCGCGCCCTGCACGCGCACTTGATCGATGTCCATACGGGCGAGATCGTCGAGCTGCCCGGGGCCGATCTGGTGCGCATGTACGAGGCGGCGGCTGAGACGCTCGGCTACCGCCTGCGGGATGTCAGGCTGGAACTGTACGGCGAGCGCATCGACCGCGGCTAGGGCCTATTCCGGCCGTATCTGCATTTTTCGAAGCACCTCGCCCCACATCCGGTGTTCGGCGGCGGCCTTGCGGCGCAGGTCGTCGACGGTGCCCGGCGTGGGCACGACGCCGTGGCGAGCCAGGGCGCCACCCACCTCGGCCTGGCCGATGGCCTCGTTCAGCAGGGCGTTGTAGCGCGCCAGCGCATCGGGCGGCGTGCCGCGCGGCGCCCACAAGGCAAACCAGGGTTCGACGTCGAACCCCGCCAGCCCCTGGTCGTGCAGCGAGGAAATGTCCGGGTACAGCGGAAAGGGCGTCCTGCTGGTGGCGCCCAGGATGCGCAGGTCGCCGCTACGCGCGTGGTCGGCGGCGATCTGTATGGGCACGATCATGGTACGGATTTCGCCGCGCAGCAGGTCCGCCATCGCCCCGGCCGAACCCTTGTAGAACACGGGGCTCAACCGGATGCCCGCCATGGCCTGGATCATGGCCATGCACAGATGATGATGGGTGGCCAGGCCCGGCGCCGCGTATTCCATGCCGGGGTGCTCGGCGGCGTAGGCCAGGAAGTCGCGCACGTTTTCGACCGGTACGCTCCGGTGCACCACCAGCGCGTGGTTGCCGTAGCCTTCGATGCCGACCGGTTCCAGGTCGGCCAGCACGTCGAACGGCAGGTTCTTGTAGAAGTAGGGCAGCGCCAGGGTGTTCGAGACGTTGTTCAGCAGCGTGAGGCCGTCGGGGGCGGACTTGGCCGCCGCGTCCATGCCGAGCATGCCCGAGGCGCCTTCGCGGTTCTCCACCAGGAAGGGGCGGCCCGCTAGCAATGCCAGCCCGGGCGCGATGGCGCGGGCCAGCAGGTCGTTGGTGGTGCCCGCGGTTTGCGGGACCAGGATCCTGGCGGGCCGGCCGGTGCCGGCGCCTTCGGCCGTCGATGCGTGCGATGCCATGGCTTGTGCGCCTGTCGAGTCATGCCCCGTCGTCGATGCGGCATCCGCGTCGGCCGGAGGGATCGTCACGTTCGCGGCTGGGGGCGGTTGCTATTATAGTGGTCGCCTATGCCCGGCACGGCGGCACCAGGATCCGCCCAAGGAACCCCATCGCAGGCACAGCCCATGCCCATGAGCCTCAGGCAGTTGAGAATCTTCGTTGCCGTTGCCAAGACTGGCAGCACCATGGGCGCGGCCTCGGAAATCGCCCTGTCCCAGTCGGCCGTCAGCGCGGCGCTGAGCGAGCTCGAAGGCCTGCTGCATACGCGTCTGTTCGACCGGGTGGGCAAGCGCCTGATCCTGAACGACAACGGTCGCGCCCTGCTGGCCGAGGCCACGGCGCTGCTGGACAACGCCCAGCAGATCGAACGCGGTTTCTTCGACAAGCGCGGGCACGCGGCGGCCACCCTCAAGCTCGGATGCAGCACCACCATCGGCAACTACGTTCTGCCGGGGTTGCTGGCGCGCTACCGGCTGCGCGCGCCGCATACGCCCATCGAGGTCACTATCGCCAACACCGCGCAGGTGTCGGCGGCCGTGGCGGCCTTCGACGTCGACATGGGTCTGATCGAAGGGCCGTGCCAGGATGCCGACATCCAGCCGATCCCCTGGCTGCTGGACGAAATGGTGATCGTATGTTCTGCACGGCATCCGCTGGCGTCCGAGTGGCACACGCGCCGCATCACCCGCGAGCAGTTGCGCGAATCGCGCTGGTTGTTGCGCGAGCGCGGTTCGGGCAGCAGGTTGGCGGTGGAGCAGGCGCTGCTGCCCTATCTGCACCAGCTCAACATGGACATCGAGCTGGGCAGCACGGAAGCGATCAAGTACGCGGCCGCCGAAGGGCTGTGGCTGGCCTGCCTGTCGCGCTGCGCGGTGAAGGACATGGTGGCCGCCGGCCAGTTGAGCATACTGGACACCGATCTGCCGCCGCTCACGCGCCGCTTCTATCTCATCCACCACAAGAAGAAATTCCTGTCGGATAACCTCAAGGATTTTCTCGAACACTGTCGCGGCGACCCGGTCATTCAGGGCGCGTGAACGGGCTGTTTCAATCGACGCGCACGCCGGCGTCCTTGACTACCTTCTTCCACTTGGGCGACTCGGAGGCGATCAGCGCGGCGAATGCCTCGGGCGTGCTGCCCACCGCTTCTACCCCTTGCTCGGCCAGCTTCTTCTTTACATCCGGAGCCTGGACGACCTTGGCCAATGCGGTGCTCAGCCTGTGGACGATCCCGGGCGGCGTGCCCGCGGTCGTCATGATGCCGAACCAGGGGGTGACGTCGAAGCCGGGCACGCCCGACTCCGCTACCGTGGGCACGTCGGGCAGCATGGGGGAGCGCTGGGCCGCCGGCATCGCGAGCGCCTTGAGCTTGCCGGCCCGGATGTGGGGCAGGGCCACGGCCATCTGCAGGAACATCAGCGAAACCTGCCCGCCCAGCAGATCGGTCGTGGCGGGGCCCACGCCCTTGTAGGGCACGTGCAGCAGGTCCACGCCCAGGTCGGATTCCAGCATTTCCATGGCCAGGTGCGCGCCGCTGCCGTTGCCCGGCGATGCATAGGCGATCTTGCCCGGCGTCTTGCGGGCGGCGTCGAGCAGTTCGCGGAAGTTGCCGACCGGCAGGGACGGGTGGGCCACCAGCACCATGGGCGACCACACCAATTGGCTGACGGGTGCGAAATCGCGGTCGGGGTCATAGGGCAGCTTGTCGTAGAGCGCGCTGCGCAGGGTGACGTCGCGGCCGGTGACGAAGAGGGTGTAGCCGTCGGGCGCAGCGCGCGCGACGAAGTTCTCGGCTATGGTGCTGCCGCCGCCGCCCTTGTTCTCGACGATGACCTGCCAGCCTTCGTTTTCGCCCAGCTTCTGGCTGGCCAGGCGCGCCAGGATGTCGGTGAAGCCGCCGGGCGGATGCGGGACGATGAGGCGTATCGGCTGGTTCGGGTAGGCCGGTGCCTGCGCCAGCGCAGGAGCCGCGCATCCGGCGATCAGCATGGCGATCAGGGATCTCGTGAACATGGTGCTCTCCTCCTCGTCTTGTATGAAGGCGGCCTTCAATGGGTCGCCGAAAGGGACGTACGGACCTCCACCAGCGCCTGCCGGCGTTCGTTGCGGATGACGTCGATCGCGCGTTCGAGCGCGCCGGCAAGCCGGGCGCCGTCCTCCACTACTTCCACGTGGGCGCGGCTGGCGGCCGCCACCATCGAATAGGACGGCGACGGTTCGAGCGACGTGAGCGGCATGACCGCTGCCCGCGCCGCATGACCGTCCCCATGTACGCCCAGCGTGGATCGGCGCACGGCGTTCCACATGCCGTTGTTCTTGACGATGGTCAGGATGGGCAGCGCCTGCGCCTCGGCGATCTGGTGGCAGGCGACGGGGTTGGCGAACACGTAGGAGCCGTCGCCCACGCACGCCACCACGAGCCGGTCGCGGTCGGCGAGCTGCGCGCCCAGGGCGGCAGGCATGCCCCAGCCCAGCGCGCCGGAATAAGGCGTGAAGAAATAGCGGTTGGGGCCCTTGAGGTCCATGTAGTCCGGCACGGTGCCGAGTTCGCTGAAGCAGAGGCCGTCGTCGCCAAGCACGTCGGACACGCAGGCGGAAATGTAGGCGCCCGAGACGGGCTTGCCGCCGCCGCGCAAGGCCTCCTCGCGCGCGTGCCGCCGGCGCTGTTCGGACAGTTGCGCGTAGTGCGCGCGGCGCCGCTCGACATCGCCCGTCGGTGGCGGCAGGGCCGCCAACAGGGCATCCAGCCCGGCGGCGGTATCGCAGCAGATCGCGAGATCGGTCTGGAAACTGCGCACGGGCTGCCGTCCCACCAGCGGATCGGGGCCCAGGTGCGCGATCCGCTTGCCGGGGCCCGGACGATGCAGCCGCTCCACCCAGGGCGTGGACGCGTCGACGACCAGGATGACGTCGGCCGCCTCGAGCTGGTCGCCAGCCGAATGGCCCAGCATCATGGGATGGGACGAGGGCATGACGTTGCGTACCGGCATGATCTCGATAACGGGAATGGCGTGGGCCTGAGCCAGCCGGGCCAGTGATGTCCCCACCTTGCCGGCCGGATCACCGCGTTCGGCCACGATCAGCGGATGGCGGGCCCGCGCCAGCCATTGCGCGAGTTCGTCGATGGCGGCCGGATCCGGGTAAGAGGCCGAGGGACGGGCTACCGGGAACGGTTCGAAGCGCACGCCCGGCGGCAGGGGGGCGAGCAGCGGTTCGCGCGGGAAGCCCAGGAAAACCGGTCCGCGCGGTTCCGCCATTGCCAGCGCGGCCGCCCGTGACACCAATCCGCATGCCTGTTCGGGATAACGCAGCTCGTATTCCCACTTGACCAGTTCGCGCACCATGGCGTGCTGGTCGTACAGCTCCTGCCCGTACTGCACGGGGGTCAGCCGCGCGCCGTCGCGTCCATGCTCGGTCAGCGGCGTGCGCCCGGCCAGCAGGAACACCGGCACGTTATCGCTGTGGGCGTTCAGCAGGCCGCACAGCGCATTGGCCATGCCCACGTTCACGTGGACCATCACGGCCTGCATGCGGCCGCTGGCCAGGTAATGGCCGTGCGCCATTCCCATGGCCACGGTCTCGTGCATGCAGGTGATGGGCTCGGGCATGGCGTCGCCCAGCCGGGGGTTGGCCAGAGCCTCGATGATGGGGGCGAAGTCGTTGCCGGCATTGGCGAACAGGTAGTCGATGCCGCTGGCCTTCAAGGCCATCAGCAGGGCTTCGGCCGCCGTCGTGTTCTGCTCGATCCGCATGCTGGCTCCTGTCGGGTGGGGATGGCCCGTGGTGTCAATCCTGTTTCCAGACCGCGAAGGCCATGCCGCATCCCGTTCCCGCGGGGGTCCGATAACAGGGTTCGTAGGCCTGCCAGGCGAAGCGCAGGTGTTCGGCCGCGCCCGCCGTGGTGATCCAGTTACGGATTTCGGACGAGCCCGAGTTCAGGCGAGCCGGATCGATGCTGGTCAGCGCGGCCGCGTCTTTCTCGGCACAAGCGCGCAACACCAGGCGGTCCAGATCCTCGTCCACCGTGAAATGGCTCAATCCTCCCGAGGCGACGATGCCGACGCGGGCCGGCGTGTCCCAGCTTTCGACCGCGCGCGCGATGGCACGGCCCAGTTCATAGCACCGGCGCGGCCGGGGCTGGTTGGGCGGGTAATAAGTGTTCAGCGAAACCGGCAGCATGGGGATAGGCCGCGCCGGCATCAGGCGCCGGTGCACGAAACCGAAGGCGTGTCCCTCGCCATGGGCCTTGGCCAGGTGGCGAGACGTGCTGACGTCGAAGTTCTCGTCCATCAGCGAGCCGATGAGATGCCGGCCCAATTCGTGTGCGACGGGATACTCGCGCGGCGTTTCGTCTTCGTGGTATTGGGACCGCGCGCGGCGCCAGAATGGCGGCGCATCCGCCGGCATGGACAGCGGCCGGTTGGCGATCGTCTGCCCCCAGTAGACCAGGATGGCGGGCAGGTTCTCTTCGCCGTATTGTTCGTTCTGATCGTCGCCGATCACGATCAGCGCGTCCAGCGCCGCGGCGTCGATCGTGCCGGCCAGGTGGCGGATGTGGGCGTCGCAGGCGGCGGCCTTGCGCGTCAGCTCGTCCGGCTCGAGCGCCCGGGCCAGGCTGTCGCCGCGGCGCGCCAGCAGCGTCTCGTAGCTGACCGGGCGTCCGTCCAGGTCCAGCAGCTTGCGGCCGCCCAGGTCGATCGCGCCATGCTTGGCGTAGTCCTCGGCGGGACTGTTGAGCATGGGGCTGTGTGAGGATCCGATACCCAGAACGATTCTTGCCATGGCCTGCGCCGCGCCTTGCTTGAGGAAGATTCGGCCAGTGTAGGGAGGCGCATCGGCATGGGATAACGGATTCTTTGTATAGGCCTTAGCAAAAAAGCAGATAGATCGGCGAAGCTAGTTGCCCGCCGGGCCCGTGGCGGCCTGCCTGAAGTTGCCCTCCAGCGCTTCCAGCGTCCGCAACAGCGCATCGAGCTCTTTCTCCGACAGGCCCTGGAGCACTTCGTCCAGAAAAGCGGCTCGCCGGGGCATGGCCTCGTCCACCACCTCCTGTCCGGCCGCCGTCAGGCTGACGTTGGTCTGGCGGTTGTCCTGGGCATCCACCTGACGGGCGATCCAGCCGAGCTGTTCCAGGGCATGGAGCAATCGAGTCAGCGATGCGGGGTCCAGCCGGCAGCGCTCGGCCAGGAGCTTCTGCGGGCAGGTGCCGTGCTCGGCCAGCGTCAGCAGGATGCGCCAGCGCGGCAGGGCGTGGCCGATGCGGCCGCTGAAGCCGGCCTGCATGGCGCGGTAGGTCTGGCCCAGGCGCTGGATGACCTGCAGACCGCGTTGCTCGCGATTCACGGCGCCTCCTCGGGGGCGGGCCGCTTGCCCCGCTCGGGGCGCACGATCTGGATGGACGGTACGCGCCTTACCAGCCACAGTCCGACCAGGGCGATCAGCACCGCCAGGATCTGGCCGTTGTGGATGCCCGAGACCAGGGCCTGGCGCACGTGTTCGAGCAGTTCGGTGGCGTGGCCGCCATGCTGGGCGAATTGTTCGGCCAGCGTGCGCTGGGCCTGCGGGTCCACCAGGACCTGGGGATTGTGCAGCTGCGGCAGCCACTGCAGCGCGTTCTCCGATTGCAGCACGTCGGTGACGCGCCACAGGTAGCTGTGCGAGACGATGGTGCCGACGATGGCCGTGCCCAGCATGCCGCCCACCATGCGGGTCGATTGCAGCGTGGCGGTGGCGATGCCCAGGTGGGTCCGGTCCGCGGTGTGCTGGGCGAAGATCGTTAGGTTGGGCATGGTGAAGCCTATGCCTATCCCGGCCAGGAACATGTAGAACGCGAAGAGCGCGTGCGGCGTGTCGTGGTGGGTGGTGACGACCCCCAGGCAGGCCAGCGCCAGCGTGGCGAAGCCCGCATACAGCATGCGGTTGGGCTTGTCGATGTGGCTGATGATGCGGCCGTTCAGGATGCTGCCCACGGTGATGCAGGCCGCCATGGGGGTGATGAGCAGGCCCGCTTCCTGGGGCGACAGCCCGAAGCCGCCCTGCAGCAGCAGCGGCGCGTAGAACATCAGCGCGAAGATGATGAAGCCGACCAGTGTCGCCAGCACGAACAGCACCGCCAGCGCCGGGTTGCGGAACATGTCGATGGGCAGCAGCGGCTGCGGGCAGCGCTGTTCCCAGAAATACAGGCCGGCGAAGGCGGCCAGGCTGCCGGCCCCCAGGAGCAGTACCGTGGTCGAGGCGGCGCCCTTGGGCAGCAGCTCCACGACCATCTGCAGGCAGCCGAGCGCCAGCGCGATCAGCAGCGCGCCGGGCCAGTCCAGTTGTATCTTGCCGGCCGTGTGATGGCGGATGCGCGGCAGGAAGCGCGCGACGAACAGGATGCCCAGCAGCCCGACCGGCAGGTTGACGTAGAACACCGAGCGCCAGCCGTACTGCTCGGTCATCACCCCGCCCAGCGAAGGGCCGATGGCGTTGGCGATGCCGAAGGCAGAGCTGACGATGATCTGCCAGCGCAGGCGCACGCGGGGCTCGGGGAACAGGTCGGGAATGCACGCGAACGCGCAGCCCACCAGCATGCCGCCGCCTATGCCTTGCAGGCCGCGCGCCACGACCAGCCACAGCATGCTGGTGGCGGCCCCGCACAGCACCGAGGCCAGCGTGAAGACGAAGATGGCCGCGATCACGAACGGCTTGCGGCCGTAGTAGTCGCCCAGCCGGCCGAAGATGGGCACGGTGATGACGGACGGCAGCAGGTAGGCGGTGGCCACCCACGCATACAGGTCGAATCCCCGCAGCTCGGCCACGATGGTGGGCAAGGCGGTACCCACCACGGTCTGGTCGATGGCGACCATCATCATGACGAAGCACATGCCGAGGACGGCCATCAGCGATTGCCTGAAGGGCAGGACCTGGCCTTCGGAATGCTGGGGAAGCGTGGACATGGGAGGATGCCAGAATCATTGATCGATCAATGATTGTAGTCCTCCCGGCGCGCAGGGACCGCGCCCGTACCTTTTTGTTTAACATGGGCCAGAACCCGCCGCCCTCGTACCGGTCCCATGCAACCGGACGTCTTTCGAGGACTTTCCATGCCGCTTTCCGAATCCGATCTGCAGGAACTGGCGCGGGCCAGGCACCTGCTGGAGCACCCGGGCATCGCCGCGCGCATCGCGGGGATCGCCGGCAAGCCCATCGAGCGTACGCTGGCCGCGCTGCCGGACCGGGTGTCGTCGATGATCGACGAACTCGCCCGCCGTTCCATCAGCAAGGCCCTGGACGTGGCGGTCAAGACCATGGATCCGACCCGGCCGGCGGCGGCCGCCGACTGGTGGCACAAGCTGGCGGCCGGGGCCTCGGGGGCCGCGGGCGGCGCCTTCGGCATGGCGGGGCTGGCCGTGGAGCTGCCGATCTCGACCACCATCATGCTGCGCTCCATCGCCGACATCGCCCGCAGCCAGGGCGAGGACCTGAAGACGCCCGAAGCGCGGCTGGAGTGCCTGCACGTGCTGGCGCTGGGCGGTTCCTCGAAGGCCGACGACGCGACCGACGCCGGCTACTTCGCCTCCCGCGCCGCGCTGGCGCAGGCCATCGCCTCGGCCAGCCAGTACCTCGCGCAGCATGGCACGGCCAAGGGCAGCGCGCCGGTGCTGGTCCGGCTGATCTCCGAGATCGCCTCGCGCTTCTCGATCGCGGTGTCCGAGAAGGCGCTGGCGCAGGCGGTGCCGATGATAGGCGCCATCGGCGGCGGGGCGATCAACGCGCTGTTCATCGATCATTTCCAGGACATGGGGCGGGGCCACTTCACCGTGCGGCGATTGGAGCGCGTCCATGGGACCGAGGCCGTGCGCGAGGCGTACCTGGCGCTGCCGCGGCGTTGACCCTTGTGCGGGCGTCGGGCGGAAACAATCGGCCCCGCCAGACGTATCAGTCTGTTAACGCCATGCGCGCTCATGCATGGCGAGCTACGATGGCCCCTGGGCCGGCACTGCGCCGGCGTCTTCAGCGAGAATCGCCATGAACGCCTCTTCTTCCCTGTCAGACGAACTGATGTCCCAGCTGCAAGGCGCCCCCTTGCAGCAGCTCGCGCAGCAACTGGGCACGGACACCGCCCAGACCCAGCAGGCCGTGGGCGCCGCGCTGCCCCTGCTGCTGGGCGCGATGGGCAACAACGCGGCCCAGCCGCAGGGCGCGCAGGCGCTGTTCGGCGCGCTGCAGGACCACGGCGGGGGCGGCGGCCTGGAGGGCATGCTGGGGTCGCTCCTGGGGGGCGGCAACGCGGGTGCCCAATCGGACGGGGGCGCCATCCTGGGCCACATCTTCGGCGCCGACCGGCAGCGCGCCGAGGCCGGGCTGGGCGAGGCCACCGGCCTGGGCGGCGGCAACGCCGCCAACCTGCTGAAAATGCTCGCTCCCATCGTGATGGCCTTCCTGGCGCAGCGCGTGCAGTCGGGCGGCATGTCGGCCGACAGCCTGGGCAACACGCTGGGCCAGGAGCGCGATGCCGCGCGCCAGCAGGGCGGCCTGGGCGGCGGCCTGCTGGGATCCTTGCTCGACCAGAACGGCGACGGGCAGGTGGGCCTGGACGATCTGGTCAAGATCGGCGGCAGCCTGTTGGGAGGCCGTCGCTAGCATGCACACGCTACCGATACGCCAGCATATCGTCGATCGCGTCATCGCCCGGCGCGGGCGCGTGCACTTGCACGACCGGCTCGACCCGACCAGGACCGCCCTCGTCGTCATCGACATGCAGCCTACCTTCGTCGCCCCCGGCAGCCCCGCCGAAGTCCCCGAATCCCGGTCCATCGTCGACAACATCAACGCCCTGGCCCGCATCGTGCGGCGCCGGGGCGGACTGGTCGCGTGGGTCACCCACGCGAACCTGCCGGTGGGGCAGGGATCGGACTGGTCCGGCTTCTACGACCATTTCGTGGCCGCCGACGTGCGCGCCCGCACCATCGAGGCGAACGCGCCGCGCCCGGCTTCCGAGTCGCTGTGGCAGGGCATGGCGCCCGCGTCCGGCGACGTTCATCTGGCCAAGAACCGCTACAGCGCCCTGGCCCACGGTTCGTCCGGGCTGGAGCGGGTGCTGCGCAGCGCGGGAATCACCCATCTGCTGATCGCCGGCACCAAGACCAACATCTGCTGCGAGTCCACCGGCCGCGATGCCATGATGCTGGACTTCTTCCCCATCATGGTGGCGGATTGCCTGGCGGCGCTGTCCGACGAGGAACACCGGGCGGCGCTGGAGACCTTCGTGCAGAACTTCGGCGACGTGCGCGAGGTCAGCGAGATCGAAGGCCTGATGGCCTGAGTACGCGCGAACGGTCCGTCCGCTCGCGCACGGCCACGCATGCCATCAGCCAGGCCGCGGTGACGGCGAAGGCGGCGATGACGTCGCTCAGGTAGTGCACCTGCAGCATCACGCGGCTGTAGCCGACGCTGGCGATCAGGCCGGCCGCGAACATGGCCATGGCCTGGCGCCACGCCGGCGGCGCCAGGCCAGCCAGCAAATAGGCCAGCATGCCGTACACCGCCATCGCGCCGGTGGCGTGCCCGCTGGGGAAGCTCCAGCCCAGTTCCTGCGTGAACCCGTGCAGGTGTTCGGGGCGGACCCGCTGGAAGGTGCTCTTGAGCAGCACGTTCAGCCCCGCCGCGCCCAGCGTGCCCGCCAGCCAGAGCACCGCGTCGCGCCAGCGGCGGCGCCACAGCAGCACGGCCAGCACGAGGGTGCCCAGTCCCAGCAGGAAGTCCCGGTCGCCGGCCACGGTCAGCATGGACAGGAACCGCAGCCAGGCGGGCGAGGCGCGTTCGGCCAGGGTCTCGGCCAGCACCTTGTCGAAGGCCACCAGCCGTGACTCGGTCACGACGTTGGCGGCGATGAATCCGAACACGGCGACGCCGCCCGCGATCAACCCCGCCATCACGCGCGACCGGCGCGCCGGCGAGGTCCGGCTCGCGTCCAGCAGCCTCCCTACCCACAGGCCGAGCGCGCACGCGCCGGCCAGCCAGGCGAGAAAGGCAAGGCCGGCGTGGCGGCCGGCGATCAGTTCCAGGGTCGTCATCGTTCGGTCTCGTGTCCGCGCGGCATCATCACCTGCCGGCAATGGCCGCATTGCCTCGCGCCTATGGCGGGAGAGGCGCCCGCCTTCTACAGTGCAGCGATCGGGCGACCACGATACATGACAACAACGGAGACGGCACATGATCCGAGCGTTCTGGCACGGCCTGATGGCGGCCATCCTCCTGGCGCCGTTCGCCCCGGCGGCGGCAGGCTACCCGGAACGGCCGATACGGCTCATCGTTCCCTTCGTGGCGGGCGGTTCGATCGACCGCGTGGCGCGCCTGCTGGCCGAGCGCATCCAGGCCCGGGTGGGGCAGCCGGTCATCGTCGACAACCGGACCGGCGCGACCGGCAACATCGGCACCCAGGCCGTCGTGGCGGCCCCGCCGGACGGCTACACGTTGCTGATGCAGACCTCGGCGCTGGCAATCACCCCATGGCTGTCCAGGCTGCCGTTCGACGTGGAGCGCGACCTCGTGCCCGTGACCCGCATCGCGCGTACCCCCTATGCCCTGGTCGTCAGGACCTCCCTGCCGGTGGAGTCGTTCGAGGCCTTCGTGGCCTACGCGGCCGCCCAGCCCATGGCCCGCCGCTATCCGGGCACGGAGGTCGAAGGTTTCCAGTTGCTGTTCGCCGCCAGGGGGACGCCGCCGGACGTCGTGGACCGCATCCACGCCGAGTTCGCCCGCGTGCTGCGGGATCCCGACGTGGCGAAACAGCTCCGGGGCATGGGCTTCGTGCCGGTAGACGACCCGCGGCCGGCTTCGCCAAGGACTACGCCCGCTTCGGCCAGTTGATCAAGGAGCGCGGCATCCGCGCCGAATGATCCGCCCGGCCCAAGGCCCATTCCCGGCCTGTGCGAGCCTCCTTTTAGCGTGAACAGGCCCTAGTGGACGGTTGCCGTCCAGGCCGAGCCGGATCGGGCCACGGCGACGCGCAGGAGGACGATGGGCGAGGTATCCCCCGCTTCGCCGCGCGGCGGGCCCGCATCCACCTGGACGGTGCGCATCACGCCGTGGGCCGCGGTGGCGATCTGCAGCATCGCCTTCCTGCCGGCGGGCGCCGCGTAGTTGTTCAAGCCCACGCTGAATATGCCGGCTTGCAGGCGCTGCGGATCGCAGGTCGCGTGATAGTGTTCCGGCCCATGGCCCGCCGTGTTGTCCAGGTCTAGGGAGCCGCTGGCGCCCACGCGCGCGCCGTAGTGCACGTGGGCGCCGCCAGGTTCCAGCACGTGCAGGTCGATGTCGCCGTCGCCGTCCCAGGCCAGCGTGGCGGTGAAGAATCCCGGGCTTGCCCGGGGTTCGGCGGCCTTTAGCGCCAGCAGGCGATCGGCCATCAGCGCGCCGGCGGCGGACCGGCCGTTGCGGTCGGCGTCCAGGTAGGTCTCGATCAACTGATGGCCGGAAGGGTCCCGGGTCGACGGCGGGATCCAGAGATTGGGCGGCGGCGGGGTGCCCGGTACCACGCCGCGCAGGGCAGCGATGACCATGTCGTTGCCCGACAGCAGGTGGGGACCGCTGGCGCGGGCCGATGCGGGCGCGATGTGGACCACCGCGAGCGCCGCCGGATCGGGCTGTGCGCGATAGGCGCCGTTCAGGAAGAAGTTGCCCTGCGAATGCCCCACCAGCAGGACGCCGCGTCCCAGGGCGTGCAGCGCGCGCAAGCGCAGCCGGTGGGCGGCGTAGTCGATTCCGGTGGGCGGGGCGGCGGCGAACGAAGTGGCATGCGCAAGCAGCCGCGCGTTGCGTGCCTCGGTCAGCGCGACGGCGAGGTCGCGGGCGCGCGGCAGCACGGCCGCTATCCGGCGCCAGCCTTCCAGGCGGCCATCGACGATTTCCCAAAACAGCTCCCAGCGCTGGCGCACGGCATCGTCCAGTTCCGCGGCCCGCTGCGCGAAGACTTCGACCAGGTCTTCGATGCCCTCGCGCGTCCCGCGTTGCAAGCCGCTGGCGTTGTAGAACACCTCGGCGCCGATGGCGAGCGTCGCGCGTGCGGGGTGTGCGCGCAGCGCTTCGTCCAGCGCCCCGAGCAGGGCCCGCGCGCCGCTGGCTGCGGTATCGGGCGTATTCCAGACGCCGTTGAAGAAGGCCAGGGTGTGGGTATGGGCCGGACACAGATCCGCCGCGTACGCACCTGGCGCCAGCATGCCAGCCATCGCCAGCAGCGTCCGTGTCCATCGGCGCAGCATCCTATTCATCGCAGCCGTCCCCGGCGGGTAGCGACAGGATGGCGCCGTCCAGCGCCGCGGAATAATCGAGATAGGCAAGGACCCGGGCCTTGGTGTTGGCGGACATCTTGCGCATATCGGCCACCGCGTCGGCGCCCTCGGTGCCGGAGCCGCTGCGCGCCATCACGCATGACACGGCCAGGGTGGTGCGCCACGCGGCCTCTTGCGCGGCGACGGAGTCGCCGCGGACCAGCAAGGCGTCGCGGAACGCGCGGGCCAGTTGCCTGAGCGCGTCCTGCCGCGCCGGCGCTCCGCCCTGGCGCGCGATCCAGGCGTCGATGTCGTCGCGTACGCCATTGCCGTCGGCGTCGGGCCCGCCCAGGTCCTCGGAGCGATCCAGGACGGGAAGCGCGCCCTGGCGTTCCAGGTCTTCGATGGACCGCGCCTGTAACGGAGCGGGGTCTTCCCCGCCGCAGGCGGCAAGCAGGGACAGGAGGGACACGAGCATCCCCAGGTGGCGCGGTGTCATGGCGTTTCCCAAGCGTGGCGTCCTTCGCCTGCATGGCGAGGGCGTCCCGGCCGGCGCGGCGCGGGCGAGGTGCCATTAGGCCGGGATCCGGGCGTGTCCGGGGCGCGCGTGCGCATGGTCGTCCGTGGGGGCTTGTGCGTAGGCCCGGCGGCGGGCGCCTTTGCCAAGCGGCGCCGATCGCGCCACACTTGCGCCGGGTCTTGTTTTTCCAGACATGCCAGAACATGAGAAGATCGCATCGCACCTGGCTGGCCATACTGTCCGCGTCGCTGGTGCCGGCAACCGCGGCACACGCCCAGTCGTCCCTCACCCTGTACGGCGTGGTCGACGCCGGCATCTACCGCCTGGCGCGCGGCGCCACCTCCATCGGCAACATCCAGCGCAGTTATTGGGGCATCAAGGGTTCGGAGGACCTGGGCAGCGGCTATGCCGCCATGTTCCACCTCCAGTCGCGCTTCGAGATCGACACCGGCCGCCTGGAGGCCAGCGGCGGCGCGCCCCTGTTCTACGGCGAATCCACCGTGGGCGTGAAGGGGCCCTTCGGCCAGCTGCGGCTGGGACGGGCGATGACTCCCATGTGGGCGCTCGATTGGCAGTTCGACCCCTGGTACAACTTCGATCGCGTGGCTTCCATCGCCTGGCAGATCTACCATCCGGCGTACCGGACCGACCCTTATCGCAACGGGCCGGCGGGCGACTACAACCGCGCGAACAACGGCGTGTTCTACGACTCGCCGGTCGCGCGCGGCTGGTCGGTGCACCTGGCGGCCAACGGCGAGCGCAGCAAGGTGCCCGATGCCAACGGCACGGTCGAAAGCAAGCGGGGGCTGGCGGCCGGAATCAACTACGACGACGGCTCGGCGACCTTGCTGGTTTCCGCCGAACGCAACAGCGTGAACGACAAGACCTATTTCGTCGGGCTGGCCTACGGCTCGGGCCCGACGCGGGTGATGGCCTCCGCCAGCCTGACCGAGCTGACGACCGCCAGCCAGGTGTTCCTGGGCGAGACCCGCCGGCGCCGCACCAGCGCCATGCTGGCCGCGACCCACCGCATCGGCGCGGCCACGCTCAAGGTCGGCGTGGGCCGGGACTTCCAGGGCTACGGCCGCAGCGGCGCGACCGACTATGTCAGCGCCGGCGTGTCGTATGCGCTGTCCAGGCGTACGCAGGTCTACGCCGGGGTGGGCCACGGGCGGCCATCCAACGACGGCAGCCGGACCAACGTGGGCATGGGCGTGAACCACAGTTTTTGAAGATCGCGCTGTCGCCACGCGTTACAGACGTTGCGCCTCGGCGCCTCTACCATGGCAGCGACGTTCGAGGAGCCACGATGGCAGGAAGCAGCTTTTTCGCCTTGCTCGACGATATCGCGTCGGTCCTGGACGACATCTCGTTGATGACCAAGGTTGCCGCCAAGAAGACGGCGGGCGTGCTGGGCGACGATCTCGCGCTGAACGCCCAGCAGGTGACCGGCGTGTCGGTGAACCGCGAATTGCCGGTCGTGTGGGCCGTGGCCAAGGGCTCGCTGCGCAACAAGGCCATCCTGGTGCCGGCGGCGCTGATCATCAGCGCCTTCGCGCCATGGGCGATCCTGCCGCTGCTGATGGTGGGCGGCGCCTTCCTGTGCTTCGAGGGCGCCGAGAAGCTGGCGGCGAAATTCCTGCCCGCGCATGACAAGGCGGCCCGGCACGACGAACGGCGCAAGGCCCTGGAGGACCCCGGCGTGGACATGGTGGCCTTCGAGCGGGACAAGATCCGCGGCGCCGTGCGGACCGATTTCATCCTGTCCGCCGAGATCGTCGCGATCGCGCTGGGGACCGTGGCCGGGGCGGACTTCGGCACGCAGGTGGCCGTGCTGGTGGGCATCGCGCTGTTGATGACGATCGGGGTCTACGGCATCGTGGCCGGCGTGGTGAAGCTGGACGATGCCGGGGCGTATCTGGGGGCGAGGCGGTCCGCGGTGGCGCGCGCGGTGGGAAGGAGCATCGTCGGCGCCGCGCCGTTCCTGATGCGCGGCCTGTCGGTCGTCGGCACGGTGGCCATGTTCGCAGTGGGCGGCTCCATCCTGACGCATGGGCTCGAAGCCGTGCACGGCGGCATCGAACGCCTGGCGCATGGGGCGGCCAGCCTGCCCGTGATCGGCGCGGTGGCGGCGGCTGTGCTGCCCGTGCTGCTCAATATCGCGTTCGGCGTGCTGGCCGGCGCGGCGATCGTGTTCGTGGTCGAACTGGCCCGCAGGCTGCTGCGCAGGCAGGGGTAGGCTAGGGCGCCGCGGCCGGTTCCTGGTCGCCTTCCACGCGAAAGCGCAGCGTGCCTATCATCTGGCCGGTGTCCGTCACCACCTTGACCTGCCAGCGGCCGCCGGAGTCGGCGGGAAAATTCTGCTTGTGGGTCCAGGCCCGGTAGCCTTCCTTGCGGCCGCCGCGGATGTCCAGCGCGATGCGGTCGACCTCGCGTCCGTCGTGCAGCCAGACGTGGTAGATGTGTTCCTCCAGGCCCAGCGGGGCATTGATCGCGGTATAGGCATAGATGCCCTGATCGCGCATCTGGGCGGGCGTCACGGCGCGCAGGCGTTCGCCCGCTTTCATGTTGAGGCTGTCCATGCTGGTCGAGATGGCGACCTCGGTCAGCCACAACGTGGCAGGCGGTACCCACAGGCGCAGCAGCCATCCCACCGAGCCGAGCGCCAGCATCAGTCCCACGACCGCCCACCTGCGCCAGCGGGCATCCAGCGAAACCAGCTCGGCCAGCGTGGGGAAGGACAGCAGCACCGCCACGCCCAGCGCCAGCTTGTAGCTATTGCCCGTCGGGATGTGCAGGACCAGTGGCAGCGCGGTCAGCAGCACGACGAACAGCGTGAAGGTGTGGTAGGTCAGGAACACCCACCTGCGGGTCGACAGCCACCGGAAGTACAGCGGATCGACCAGCGCTATCAGCGCCGCGGCGCCAACGAGCCCGGTGAACAGCGCCTGGCCGCTGTTCCAGGTGGTGGCGGTGTACAGGAAGGGCAGCACGAAGAACAGGCCTTCCTGGTGGATCATCTGCGTGCCGTAGCGCAGCACCGGTATGGGTATGGTCCACCCGAAGCGCTGTGCGATGCGCCGTCGCAGCGCGCGCTCGAGCATCAGCCAGATCCAGCTCAGCAGCATGACTGCGGCAATGACGCGGGCAAAGGACTCGTGGCGCTCGACGGTGAAAAAGCTGACCACCCCGGAAGCGAAGCCGAAGGCCGCGATGGTGCCGGGGTAGCGCTGGGCCAGCGCGAGGAGGCGAAGAGGGATGGTTTTCCAGATAGGCACGACAGGCCGGCCGGGCATGCAAAAAGTGCCGGGCGCCGCACCTGCGGGAAGCGGGCCTTGAGCAGACCGGTGCGTGAATCTTAGCACCGGGCGGGACGGGGCCGGCATGGCGCGGCTGGGCATGAAACTTGTTGACGCGCCCCCCTCTGTCCAGCCCCGAGGAGGCTCCCATGCCAGCTCCACCGCGTTACGGACTCCTGATCGCCACCGGCGCCGTGCTCGTCCTGCTCGGGATTGCGCTGATGGTGGGAGGAGCGTGGCTGATCTATCTGGGCGGATCCTGGTACTACCTCGTGGCGGGGATCGTGATGGCGGTCTGCGGGGTCCGCCTGGCCGCGGGCCATGTGTCGGCGATCTGGCTCTACGCCGCGCTGGTGCTGGGCACGCTGGCCTGGGCGCTGTGGGAGTCGGGGCTGGACTGGTGGCCGTTGGCCGCGCGCGGCGACGTGCTGTTCGTGCTGGGCCTGTTCCTGTTGACGCCCTGGATACGTCGCAGGCTGGAGCCCCCGAGCCTGGAGACCGGGGCGCTGCTGTCGCCGTCGGGACCGCTGTTGCGTGCCCGCGCGGGGCTGGCGGTGGCGCTGGGGTCGTTTCTGGCGGTCGGCGTCGTCTCCTGGTTCGTCGACCTGCATCAATTGCGCGGCAGCTTCACGGAAGAAGCGCCCGCCGCCGCGCCGGGACCGGTGGCGGGCGAGGAATGGACCGCCTATGGCGGAACCGGCCGCGGGCAGCGCTATTCCGCGCTGGGGCAGATCACGCCCGCCAACGTCGGGCGCCTGGAGCAGGCCTGGGTATTCCGCACCGGCGACGTCCGGGGCAGGGAAGGCGATCCCGAGGAGACGACCTTCCAGGCCACGCCGCTCAAGATCGGCAATCGGCTCTTCCTTTGCACGCCTCACCAGTCGGTTATCGCGCTGGACGCGACCACCGGTCGCGAACTGTGGCGATACGACCCGCACGTGCAGGACAGGCTGGCGCTGCAACACCTGACCTGCCGGGGCCTGTCCTACTATCCCGGCGATGCCGCGCAGCCGGATTCCGCTCCGGCCGCCGCCGCGCCCTCGCCCCCGGCGCCGGCGAACGGACCGGCTCCCACCGCCGGCCAACCGGTGGCCGCGAACGATGGCAGGACCTCCGCCCGCTGTCCGGCCAAATTGTTCATGCCGACGGCGGACGGCCGCGTCATCGCGCTCGATCCCGACAGCGGCGGCGTCTGCACCGACTTCGGCGGCGGCACCGGGCAGATCGACCTGTGGCGCAACATGCCCAACGTCCGCCCGGGCTCCTATTACTCCACCTCGCCCGTGGTGGTCGCGCGCGGACTCATCATCGTGGGCGGCACGGTGCTGGACAACGTCTCGGTGAACGAGGCCTCGGGCGTGATCCGCGCATTCGACATACGCACGGGCCGGCTCGTGTGGAACTGGGATTCGGGCAACCCCGAGGACACCGAGCCCATTGCCGAAGGGCGTACCTATACGGCCAATTCTCCCAACAGCTGGTCCATCTCCAGCGTGGACGAGGAGCTGGGCATGGTCTACGTGCCGCTGGGCAACCAGCCGCCCGACCAATGGGGCGGCAACCGCAGCGAGGGCGCGGAGAAATTCTCGTCGTCGGTGGTGGCGCTGGACCTGGAGACGGGCCGCGTGCGCTGGTCGTTCCAGACCGTGCACCACGACTTGTGGGACTACGACGTGCCGGCGCAGCCCACGCTCATCGACCTGACGATGGGGAGCGCGACCGTCCCGGCCCTGGTCCAGCCGACCAAGCAGGGCGAACTCTACGTGCTGGACCGCCGCACGGGGCGTCCGTTGCTGCCCGTTACCGAGAAGCTGGCGCCCCAGGGCGCCGCGCGGGGAGACCGGGCCGCGCCCACGCAACCGGTATCGGCGCTGTCCTACGACCCGCCGCCCTTGACCGGCGCCAGCATGTGGGGGGCGACGATGTTCGACCAGCTCGCCTGCCGCATCAGGTTCCATCAACTGCGCTACGAGGGCCGGTACACGCCGCCGTCCACGCAGGGCTCGCTGATCTATCCGGGCAACTTCGGCGTCTTCAACTGGGGCGGGATCGCCGTCGATCCGCGGCGCCAGATCGCCTTCACGACACCCACCTATCTTGCGTTCGTCTCGCAACTGGTCTCGCGCAAGAACGACAAGAGCCTGTACGTGCAGGGCTCGGAGCGGCCCAATGACAGCCTGCCTGCCCTGAACGAGAACTTCGGCGCGCCGTTCGCCGTCAAGCTGAGCGCCTTCACGTCGCCGCTGGGCCTGCCGTGCCAGGCGCCGCCCTGGGGTTACGTGGCCGGAGCCGACCTGCGTACCGGTGAAATCGTCTGGCGACACAAGAACGGCACCGTGCGCGACAGCTCGCCCTTGCCGTTGCCTTTCCGGATGGGCGTGCCCAACCTGGGCGGTCCCATCATGACGGCAGGAGGCGTGGCCTTCCTGTCGGGAACGCTGGACAACTACGTGCGCGCCTATGACGTGCGCGACGGCAGGCAACTGTGGGAGGCCCGCCTGCCTGCGGGCGGCCAGGCCACGCCCATGACCTACGCGGGTGCCGACGGCCGCCAGTACCTGCTGGTGGTGGCCGGCGGCCACGGTTCACTGGGCACCAAGGCGGGAGACTACGTGATCGCCTACGCCTTGCCCGGAGACGGGAGGTAGCGGGGCCGGCCTCAGGGCGCGACCTGCACCATCCAGGTCACGCCGAAGCGGTCCGTCACCATGCCGAAGCGCGACGAGAAGAAGGTGGGCGTCATCGGCGCGATCACGGTCCCGCCGTCGCCCAGGGCCGCGAACTTGCGTTCGGCATCGGCGTCGTCGGCCACGCTGAGCGCCAGCGAGACACCCTTGAATTCGGCCGGGCCCTTGCACATGCCGTCCGATCCCATCACGACGGCATCGCCGATCTGCAGCGACATGTGCATGATCTTGTCTTCCGACCCGGGCGGCGGCGCGCAGTTCTCGTTGTCGCCCGAGGCCGGAGGGCCGTCCTTGAAACGCAGCATCATCGTGACCTGGGCGCCGAGCGCCTTGGCGTAGAACTCGGCCGCTTCCTCGGCCCGGCCTTCGAAGAACAGATAGGGCTGGATGTGCATGACGGTCTCCTCGTCTGACTGCTGGATGAAGGGGATGGGTTTGTGGACGCTGTACACATAAGTTATCAGAGATAATGTACAGTGTCCACATGGAGTTCCCATGACCAGCGCCGTCACCCCGCCCGCCTCGCGCAGCACCTACCGCCACGGCGACCTGCGCCGCGCCCTGCTGGAAGCGGGCATCGAGCTTGCCCGCCAGGGCGGCCCGTCGGCGATCGTGCTGCGCGAAGCCACCCGCCGCGCCGGCGTCGTTCCGAACGCCGCCTACCGCCATTTCGCCAGCCGGGAAGACCTGCTGCTGGCGGTGCGGGCCGCGGCGCTGTCCGCGCTGGCGACCGCCATGGAAGCCGAGCTCGACAAGCTGGACGGCGACAGCCCGCCCGCCGACTACGCCCGCGCCAGCCTGCGCGCGGTGGGCGCGGGCTACCTGAGCTTCGCCAGCAAGGAGCCCGGCCTGTTCCGCACCGCGTTCGCCCCGGCCGACGGGCCGCTGAACGTACCCCCGGCCGACAAGGCCGGTCGGGGCGGACTGGATCCGTTCCAGTTGCTCAGCGCCGCCTTGGATCGCATGGCGGCGGCGGGCCTGCTCACGCCGGAGCGGCGCCACGCCGCCGAATACCTCGCGTGGTCGTCCGTCCATGGGCTGGCCATGCTGGTGATAGACGGGCCGTTGCGCGGCTTCAGTCCCGCGCAGGTCGAAGCGGTGGGGCAGCGGCTGCTGGAGATGGTGGAGAAGGGGTTGTAGGAGACTCGCTTCAGTAACCGGGCAGGCTCAGGCTGCCCGTGTCCGAAAAGCGCGTCGTGCCGAACATGCCGCCCGACAGCTTGCCGCGGACCACATAGGGAATGTTGTCCAGGCTGGAGCCATCGGCCAGGCCCAGTGCCTGCCGGATGGCGCTGAGCGCGGACACCGATACCGGTACCGTCAGCACGGTCTCGCCGAAGCGGGGCACGCTGCCGCGTTCGTTGCTGACGCCCGTCGCGAAGCGTTTGCCGTTCAACTCCAGTTCCAGCGCGGCGCCGTCGTAGTCCACCGCGGAGTCGTTGGGGTTCTGGACCCGCAGCTTGACCGCCATCCGCATCTCCAGCCCCTGGCCTTGCAGGGGTTCGATGCCGGCGACCTGCACGTTGAGCGGATCGCGGCCGGGCAGGCTGGCGCAGCCGGCCAGCGCCACCGCCAGCAGGCCGGCCAGGGCGGCCCGGCGCGGCGACGAAAATCCGGGGGAAGGAAGATGCATGATCGTGCCCATGAAAGCTGCGCAGCCTTCATCTTAGGAACGTGGCGCGAGGTCCGCAAAACTTGTTACCTCTTGCCGCAAGGCCTGCAAGAGCCGCCTCACAGGCCCTGGAAACGGGCGAGCTTGTCCGGGTTGCGCATCAGGTAAATATTGGACACCGCGCCGTTTTCGCCGTAGGCGAAGGTCAACGCGCCGATGATCACGCCGTTCTCGCGCAGCAGCACGCCCCTGGCGCCGCTGATGTCGGCCACGATCCAGTCCATGCCCCGCCAGAACCGTATCAGGCCGCGTTCGACGAAGCGCATCACCGACATCTTGCCCATCAGTTCCTGCTGCAGCGTGGTGGCCTTGCCGCCGCCGTCCGACGAGAAGCGGACATCGTCCGACAGCAGGGCAGCCAGCGGCCCCGTGCCATGGCCATTGATGGCGTCCTGGAAGGCCGACAGCAACTGTTCCTGGCGTTCGGCCGGCGTGGCGTGGCGGACCTTGCTGGACTCGACCGCCTCGCGCGCCCGCGAGACCAGCTTGCGGCAGGCGCTTTCCTGCATGCCCAGCGTGGCGGCGATGTCCGGATAGGGGGTGTCGAAGATCTCGTGCAGCAGGTACGCGGCGCGCTCCTTGGGCGTGAGCCGCTCCAGCACCAGCAGGAAGGCCGTGGTCAGCGACGAGGCCAGTTCCAGCCGCGACTCCGGCGTGTCGTCCTCGCGGGTATGGATGGGCTCGGGCAGCCACGAACCCACGTAGTCCACCCGCGTCCGGTGCGCCGCGCGCAGCATGTCCACGCACAGGTTGGTGCAGATGCTGGTCAGCCACGCCGCGGGATTCGCGATCGCGCCGCGATCCGCGTGCATCCACTTGATGAAGGTCTCCTGCACGGCATCCTCGGCATCCGCCCGCGTGCCCAGCATGCGGTAGGCCAGCCCGAACAGGAACCGCCGCCGTGCTTCGAAGATCTCCGTCCCATCACCCGTCATCATGTCCATGATTCATTCCCGAGCGGACCCATCAGTGCATCGATACCTGGAGCCGGCTCCAGAGGTTGATATCGCCGCGATCTCCTTGTGACGAACGAGCCCGCCGGTTTGTGACGTCCCGTGCGACACCGTCCGGAACGCCGGATCGGATGGTTTAATTGTCCTATTGACAGGTCAATAGAATAAATGTGAAATGGCTCGAAAAGCGTCGATAACCGAAACGAGGTAGCGTGTGAGCACCGGGACCCCCGAGCAGGTCATTATTGTAGGCGGCGGCCCCGTGGGCCTGGTCGCGGCGATGCGGCTGGGCCATTACGGCATTCCGGTCGTGGTCGTAGAAGCCGAGGAACAGGTGTCGCGCGCCTTGAAGGCCTCGACCTTCCACCCCCCGACGCTGGAGATGCTGGACGAGTACGGTATCACGCCCGGGTTGATCGAAGCCGGGCTGGTCGCCCCCACCTGGCAGGTGCGCATGCACGAGACGGGCGAATTCGCCGAATTCGACCTGTCGGTGCTCAAGGACGAGACCCCGCATCCCTATCGCCTGCAGACCGAACAATGGAAACTGTCCGAGCTGCTGCTGGCCCACATCCGGGAAAAGCTGCCGGCGGTGCGGGTGCTGATGGGGCACCCGTGCGTGGAGGTGTCGCAGGACGCGGACTCGGTGCGCGTCACGGTGGAGCGGCCCGGCGGCGAGCGCCAGGAACTGACGGGGCGCTACCTGATCGCGGCCGACGGCGCCCGCAGCATGGTGCGGGCCGCGCTGGACCTGAGCTTCGAGGGACTGACCTTTCCCGAGACCACGGTGCTGGCCACCACCCGCTTTCCGTTCCACGAGCACATTCCCACGCTGTCCTACATCAACTATTGCTGGGCCTCGACCGGCACCTTCAGCCTGCTGCGGCTTCCCGGCCTCTGGCGGGTCAGCCTGTACCCGTGGGAAGGCGAGTCGATCGACGACGCCCTCCAGCCCGAGTCCATCCAGAAGAAACTGCAACACGTCCTGCCGCGCGAACAGGCCTACGAGGTGATGGAGATCCGGCCCTACCGCATCCACCAGCGGGTCGTGAACACCTATGTCAACGGCCGCATCGTGCTGGCCGGCGACGCCGCCCACATCAACAGCCCCAGCGGCGGCATGGGCATGAACGGCGGCATCCACGACGCCTTCAACCTTACCGACAAGCTGCGCCGCATCTATGCGGGCGAAAGCGATGCGCTGCTGGGGCAATACGAGCGCCAGCGCCGCCCGATCGCGATCAAGCACGTATTGCAGCAGTCCGGCCGTAACCGCGCCCGCATGCAGGAGCGCGGGGAGGCGCAACGCCGCGCGACGCTGGAGGACTTGAAGCGCAAGGCGGACGATCCGCGCCTGGCCCGCGAGTACCTGCTCGAAACCTCGATGATCCTGAGCCTGCGCGAAGCGGCCGCGATCGGATAGCACGGAACGACATGAAGCAACCCGCGCCGGCCGAATTCCCCATCCGCGAGCAAGTAACGAGTTTCATCGACGGCCGCTGCACGCGTTCGGCCGGATACGAGCTGCCGGTGATCTTCCCCGGCGACGCGCGGCGCATCTCGACCCTGGTCGAGGCGCCGGCGGACGAGGTCGATGCCGCGGTGCGGTCTGCCCGGGCCGCTTTCGAGGACGGGCGCTGGCGTAGGCTGCCGGTCGAGGCCCGGCAGGCCGTGATGCGCAGGGTGGCCGACCTGGTCGACCTGCATCGCGACGAACTGGCCTACCTGGAGTGCATGAACTCCGGCATTCCCATGCGCCACCTGCAAAAGGGCCAGATTCCCCGTACCGCCTACAACTTCCGCTTTTTCGCGGAGTTCCTGGGCCAGCATGCCGAGAAGCTGCACGGCCAGACGGACGGGTACCTGACGCTGGTGCTGCGCGAGCCGGTGGGCGTGGCGGCGCTGATCGGCCCGTGGAACGCGCCGCTGGCCCTGACGTCGATGAAGATCGCCGGCGCCATCGCGTTCGGCAACAGCTGCGTCTGCAAGCCGTCCGAGGTCACGCCGCTGGCGGTCGCGCGCTTCATGGAACTGCTGGTGGAAGCAGGCGTGCCGCCGGGCGTCGTCAACCTGGTCAACGGCCGGGGCGGCGTCACGGGCGAAGCCCTGGTGGCGCATCCGCAGGTGGACCTGGTGTCGTTCACGGGCGGCACGCAGACGGCACGGCGGATCTCGGCCAGCGCCGGCGAAGGGCTCAAGCCCCTGTCGCTGGAACTGGGCGGCAAGTCGGCCAACATCGTCTTCGAATCGGCCGACCTGAACCGCGCGTTGGACGGCGCGCTGGTCGGCATTTTCTCGAACAACGGCCAGCAGTGCCTGGCCGGTTCGCGCATCCTGGTACAGCGGGCGGTGCTGGACCGCTTCGTCGACGCCTTCGCGCAGCGCGCCCGCCGGCTGCGCATAGGCAGCCCGCTGGACCCGGCCACCGAGATCGGGCCGCTGGCGTTCCAGGCGCACCGGCAACGAGTGGCCGGCTACGTGGACATCGCCCGCGCCGATGGCGCGCAGCTGCTGTGCGGCGGCGCGACGGTCGAGGAACTGGAACCGGGCTTCTATTTCCAGCCGACGGCGGTATTGGCGCGGGACAACACGGCGCGTGTCTGCCGCGAGGAGATCTTCGGACCCTTCGCGACCATCGTCCCGTTCGATACGCAGGACGAGGCCTACGCCATCGCGAACGACAGCGAGTTCGGCCTGGTGTCGTATGTATGGAGCGACCACCAGCCCACGGTGATGCGCGCGCTGTCGGAGATCCGGGCCGGCATGGTGTGGGTCAACACGCCCATGACGCGTGACCTGCGCGCGCCCTTCGGCGGCATCAAGGCATCGGGCTACGGCCGGGAGGGCGGCGAGTCCAGCATGAAGTTCTATACCTTCGAGAAGACGGTCATGCTGCCCACGGTGCCGCCGTCCATCCCACGCCTGGGGACATGAAAAATGTCCGCTGTCAAGCTTTCCAGGCCATGGGCTCGGCTTGAAAAGCTTCGGTATGACAGGACGTTATGTTTGCGCCTTGTAGGGGCATCCCTTGGCGGGATTGGAGCAAGGGTCACGTGGGAGCCGTCGCGTTCAAGTCATGGCGTTCCTGGGCGCATGACGGCCCGGGCCTAGCCCGAACTGTCATCGGGCCGCGGCGCCAGCCAGCGCCGTCCTGCATCCGTCAGCCGGTATCGCTGTTTGCTGCTGCGCGGCTTGTCGGGCAGGGTCATTTCGACCAGTTCTGATGCAAGGGCCGGGAGCAGGTAGGCCTTGCGGAAATAATCCTCGTGCTTGAGCGCCAACCCCTCCTGCAACTGCTGCCGGGACATCTCTCCGGCCAGAACACGCAGCAGGCGCTCGACTTCCCCGGTGACTTCCAGGGTCGGAACAAGCGCCAGCGGATGCCTCGGCAGCCGGATCACGAACGAAAGCCGGTCGTCATCCGTCTCGAACAGCGGCGCGGGCGAGCCGTTGGCCGCCATTTCCTTCAGGATTTTCGGAATGCCGGTGGAGCGTCCCTCGGTCATGTCCAGCGCCTTCAGGAACTCGCCGATGCGACGGTTGTGGTATCGCCGGCTGACCGCACGGCCTGCATTCAGGTCTTCCATCCTGATCGACCGATCCGGGCCTGGGAAGCTGAGGACGGTTAGTTCATCGTTGCTGATGCGCACCTCGATGGGCTCGCGCTCCTCGTAGGAACGGTGATAGACCGCGTTGACCACGGCCTCTTCGATGGCGGCGAACGGGAAATTCCAGACCCGCGTGGCTTCGGCACGGTCAGGATGCTTGATGACCGTCTCGCACAGAAAGTTGCGCTGGATGTAGCCCAGCGCCTCGCGCGTCATCCGTGCCAGCGGCCCCTTGAAGATTTTCTCGTCGAAACGGTCGCCGCCCGCGCCCTTCTGGGAACCAGACCACGTCGATCTGCACACCGGGGAAGAACCGCTCCGGCGTTTCGTTGAAAAACAGCAGCCCCACGTTCTTGGGCCAAGGCGATTCGGTTAGGGCCACCCGCTACATTCATCTGCCGTCCCAACGCCTCGGTAGAGAGCACCGGCGTGTCCGCCGCCAGCGCACTGCCAATTTCCTCCAAGAAACCTTGCATCAAGGGCTTGGACAGATCATCGACACGCGCGAACTGGTTGAAGCGGTCGTCGAATGGAACCTTGGCCGCCAGGCTCAGCAATTCCTGTTCGGTGTCGCCCTTGGCCTCGACCGTGCTGCTGTAGCGGCGGATGTAATAGCGCCAGGTTTTCTTGCTTGCCGTGACAGCTTCCGGCGCTTTGTAGGGACGCGTCTGCCCGCCCGGCGCTTGCAGCACGATCAGGTTGCGACCCTCGACCACTTCGATGCTCAACACCGGGAAATACGGCGGTTGGATCAACTGGCAGTGCGCCAGCAGTTCGCGCTGGATTTTGTCGAGCGGGTTGTCGGGCAGGCCGACCGGCGGAAAGATGGGCTGGCCGTTGGTATCGCAGTCCTGCCCGATCACCACGTAGCCACCGCCCAAATTCTCGAAGTCGTTGGCGAAGGCGCATAGGGTGCGGATGATCGCGTCCGGGTTCCTGCCGGCCTTGTACTCGATGCGCTCGCCCTCGACCGTGCGTTGGCGCAGCAGGTCGTTGAGGTTGAGGGGGAGTTTGTTCATATCAACCGCTCACCCGACCAGTCTAGAAAGTTGTGGATCATTGCGCACCAGCAGGCACCAGCGAGCGACCGCTGACAGCTCTGCGGCAGGATTCGTCATCTTGCGCACCTTCGTGCGAACCTCGGCTAGTTTTGCCTTGGCTGCTGGGTTATTGCCTGCGCCACATCGGGCCTTGGCTTTTGTAAAGTCGTCGATCAACCTATCCACTTGTTGCCATACCTTGCGGCGCGCTTCTGCCAACGGAGCATGCTCATTGAGTTTGAGCCGCTTAACTGTTTCGATGACACGCTCTTGTTCCCACGCGGAGGAACCTGGAATGGGAATAACCTTGCCCTCTTCGTCGAAAGCAATTAGCGCAACGTCATCATCATCAATCGGGTCGAGCAGATAGCGTGTTTCCGATTCCTCACAGCGAGCGGCGGCGGTGGAGCACAAAGAGCCGTCCTTGAGCGGAAACCATCCGCCTTTTTTGCGGTTACCGACATTGCCGCAGACACGGAAGTTCATGTAGTCGAAGGCCAGCCACCAATAGCCATCCCGCAGGCTGGCATCCAGTGCCTTGGCTTCTTTCTTGGGACGAAAGTGTTCAACGTCATAGTGCGAGTACAACTCACGCACTTCCGAAAACCAGCATTTCCCCGCCGACAGAGCCAACAGCCATTCCTTCAAAGCGCCCCAGTGCGCACTATTCGCATCAATCAGTGCGTTGCGCTCGTCGCGCTTACCAGCTGTGTCCAACGCAGCCAAATCCTCCACCAATTGGGCGGATTTCGCCATCCAGGCATCCCACTGCGCTTGAGTCCACGGTGTCCAGTGTGGGATATCGGTATCGGTCGGCAACTTGTTTTCCAGATCAATGAAGATCACCGGCTATCCTCCTCGCGCAAGATTTCGTCGATGATGGAATCGGCAATCGCATCCTGCTCGGCCCGTTCCTGTGGCGTAAGGGTTGGCTTGCGGAAGCGGCGGTGCTGCGCCATTTTGCGTACAAAGAGCGCGTAATCCGGGTCGCGGAAATCAGCGGTCGAAAACCCTAGATCAGCCAATTCAGCAGACAAACGACTCAGCTCCGCATCCTCCTCCACCGTGCGTGGAGATTTCACGAATAGTTCATTGCGCCGGAATAAGCGTCTCTCGGTTTCGATGTCCAGCGTGGATGACAAGCCAAACAATTCACTTTTCAGCAGCCCGGTCACACCCATGCCTTGTGGGTGTTCATCGGGCACATCGACGACCGTACGAGCACCATCGCGGCGCAGGATGTGCACCTGCTCGCGCTTGAGGCTACCCACCATCATCGGGTCGTGGGTGGTGATCAGGATTTGCGATTGTCCGGCGGTGGAATCAAAGGCACCGCTATCAAACGCAGTACTGTCGAACCCACCGGCATGGACATCGCCCAACACGCCTTCGATGTCATCGAAATAGCGCAGCTTCCAGATCGGGTTAAGGTGGGTGTCTGGTTCGTCGAGCAGGAACAGGCAGTGATCTTCGCGAGTGATGCGCATCAGGCCCAGCACGGTGAGCATTTGCAGTTCGCCTTCCGACAAATGCGTAAAGCTCACCTTGCCGCCGTGTTCATCGCGCTTCTTGACCGTGATGCGCACCTCGTCAATCAGGTCGCCGATGTAAGCGCCTTCGGCATAGCGGAAAAAGCTGTCGGTGCTGCCGACGAGTTCGCCCAGCTGCTTGAGCTTGTCCTGATTTGGCACGAACAGATACAACTGCTTCTGTTTTTCGGTGCGGCCACGGAAATCGATCTGTTTGGTCGCCTCCTGCTCAATAGGCGCCCAGGATACTTGCCAGAGTTTGTCGAGAAACTCGCTGACAACATTCCCACGCGCATACCAGAAGCGTGGATCGCCCTCGTTCAGCTCCTGCTCGTCGAACTTGCCGCTTCGGCGCTTCTCGCGTAGACGGTGTGGTTCCTTCAGCACGAACAGCGCGGATTCCAGCGACTCGATATGCAGGTTCTTCAACACCTTCTGGAATACCGGGTCGTCGGACAGCAAACAGGCCAGCAGCACCAGTTGGCTATGCCCGCCACGGCAGTAAAACAAGCGACGCAAGCGATCGTCGCCCGCTTGCTTTAGTCGCGCCTCGCGGCGGCGTTTGGCTTCTTCCACCGCGCGAATATCCGACTCCGATCCGGTAAAGTTTTCCAACAGATGTTCGGGTAACACCTCGTCGGTGGTGATTTCCTGGCGCTGGTTGAAGCGGCGCTGATGCTCTTGAAACAGCGCCTCGATGCGTTCGTTGCGACCCGAGTAATAGGCAAAAATGTGCGCCGGCAGCAGTTCGCGGTTCTTCAGCAAGTAGCCCTGCGATTCGATCTTGTCGTCCACCCATACATAGGGGCGCTTCTGCTTGGAGGTATCCGCCTCAATGTGCACCGTATGGTCACGGATGCTGTATTCCAGTGTGTAATCGAAGGCCGCTTCGCGATCCAGATCCACGTCGCGAAAGATGGTTATCAGCGCCTCGATCAGATTCGATTTTCCGGTGCCGTTTTGCCCGATCAGCGCGTGGCTGCGAATGGGCTTGCGCGGCGTATCGGCTGCTGCGCCAGCAGTGGGCGGCAAGTGCGAGTCGAAGGCAATGTCGAGATCACGCAGGTTGCGAAAAACGGGGATGCGGACGCGCAGGAGTTGCATATCAGACGCTCACCGTATCGACTGGCTTCTCGCGCACTTCAGCGGGCGCGGGTTCCTGAATCCAGCCATGTGCCACTTCGATTTTCAGTTGAGCGTAAAAAGCATCAATCTCGCCGCCGTAGCGCTGCCACAAGTCCTTTGCGCTCATTTCGCCGCGGTGACGGACCAGAATGGTTGCCAGCGGAGCTTGCGCTTTGATGTCGGGGGTGGTGCCCAAGCGCAGCGGGGCAATCAACTCGGTTTGCGGGGCTTTCATGGGTTCCTCTTCTTGTTCGATGGCGATGCCGGTGAGACTGGCAACCGCGCTAGCAGCAAGATTGGTCGCTATGCGCTGTTTTCGGGAAAGTTGATCTGCGTAGTGATCACACATGCGGAAAAGCCCATCGACGATTGCAACAATTCGATCTTGTTCTGCCTTGGGTGGAACCGGAAGCACTAGATTTTCGACATCACCAACATTTATGTGCTTCACCGTCATGCCGATGGCCGATGCCTGCAATCGTTTTTGAAAGCTCGGGCTTTGAATTACGTAAATGAGGAATCTGTTGCTAAACAACTCGGTAAAAAGCCTGATGAGCATGAGCCGCTGGCCAAGGCAGACAACATGCCCATTAGGAACTATTGCAGCCTCACCCATCGGGGCTTCGCGCGTGAAAAATATGTCCCCAGCCTGCGGAGTTAATCGTCGCGAACGAGCAAGATAGCTTTCCCTAGAAACCTTTTTTGTGGCATCAAGCCGCATTTCACCATTGCGAATGTCAGTAGTGCGAATAAGGTGAATTCCGCTGTCAGAGTAGGCCGGTGTCTTGTGGTCACAGTCAATAATGACTTGTGAAACCTCAAGCAGTGACGCCCATGCCCAGTGCTCGGGCAATCGATCTTCTGGAATATTTACTTGCTGAATACGGAGCTTTTTCAGCATCGCTAAAGCTTCTTTCTTCTCCTGTCCCTCTGATTCCCGTGACCATTCAATGCGCTTCGCTGCGATGGCGTCGAGCAAGTCGGCACCCGTAGCAGCATGGCGATGCTCAACGTTCAGTAATTCGCCACTCACTGCTAAGTCAAGGACCAAGCCCTTGAACGTCGCCACATCCTCCTGTGCATGAAACAGTCCCCCGAAATTGTCGGCTAGGCGCGCCCAATTAGTTTGCAGTTCATGCGGGCTTTGGCTGTTAGCGACGGCTTGCAGGGTGAACTGGCGCAACGCGTTTTGCAGTTTGCGGCGGGCTTTCTGTTGCGCTTCCAGCTTGTCGCAAAGGGCCATCAGCTCATCGACTTTGGCGACGATGCGGGTTTGTTCTTTGACTGGCGGCAACACAGCGGGCAACGCCAATAACTGATCCTGCTTGATACCAGAAACTGTTGTTCCAGTGCCTGTTACCTGACGAGTTCGATAAAGAATCAAGAAGAAATCGGCGTTTACTTCCTTCGGCAATTCCAATGCCTTCAGGTCTTGGTTGATTGCAATTGCAACACGGTTAATTGCAACCTTGCCAAGACCCATACGCGTGCAAACGATTACTCGGCCAGGTGGAATCAGGTTTGAAGAGCTGTTCTCTAGCCCTTCTTTCGTGATGTGGTCTTCTGTGCCATCCAGGAACTTCAGCTCCTTCAAATCCTTCACGCTCGCCCAAGGAATACCTCCCCCCCAATAAGCGGGGTTATTTTTGGACGGTGTTCCACCACCAGTTACAGTCAATGCCAAGTCGCCCAAGCGGCAAACAGCCCAGTGGGGCGGAGCTTTGACAACCTCACGCGAAATAGAAGATTGCTTTGAAATGACTTTTTTCTTTTCCCTGTGACCTTGTTTCTGCCTTGCAATAGAGTCGAGTAAAGGTGCTGCATCAACAGGTGATTCCGTAACTGTCAGATCGCCTGATACAGCAAGATGCAGCACCAACTCCCGCAACCTCTCTACGCCCCCCGGCGCATTGGCAATATGCCCGAACTCCGCCAAAAACTGCTGCGCATCCATCAGGCATCCTCACTCACGAAGTGATGCGCCAGCGCGGCAGCTAATTCGCTCTTGAGCTGGTTTTCGGTCTCTTCAATCTCGCCCAGCAGTTTTTTGTATTTCTCCAGCAGCACGTCGGGATCGTGGGTTTCTTCTTCCGGAGCGTTCGGGTTTTTCAGGTCGAGGTTGAAGATAGGCCAGTAGAGGCGATCGCCTGCCGCTTGCGCATCGCGTGCTTGCAGGCGCAGTGGTTCGGCTTTGGCACGTAGCTCAGCAATCTGGGCGTCGATCTTTTCGCGGTAGGTGGCGTCGGTGCTACCGACCAGGCTGGTGCGCAAGTCGCGGGCCTCGGCCTCCAGTGCAGCAGCCTGGTTGTTCAGTTCTTCGGCGCGTTGCCAATGCGGTTGTGCAGCGGCTTCAGCCTGTTCACGCCTGGTCTTGAAATCCACCTTCCAGGCGAATTCGTTTTCCACGCGGTCGGCAAAGTCGTTTGCCTCATCTCCCCACCAGTCTTGCTCAGGCTTGAATTCCTCCAGCCGGATGGGCTTGGTTTTGGAGTAGCTCTTGTAGCCCGGTGGGTAGGGGTGCTCGTAGAACCAAATGGTGTCGGTGTGGAAGTGCTCGGTACCGTCATCCACCGTGCTGCCCTTGGTAAAGAACAGCAAGTTGGTCTTGATGGTGGTGTACGGCGCGAACACACCCTTGGGCAGACGGATGATGGTGTGCAGCTTGCAGTCGCGCAGCAGCAGTTTTTTGAGCGTGCCTTTGATGCCGTCGCCAAACAGAAAGCCATCGGGCAGCACCACGGCGGCGCGACCGTTTTCTTTCAGCAACTTCTTGATGATAAGTGCCATGAACATGTCGGCGGTTTCGCGGGTGCGCAGGTCGGCCGGGTAGTCACTGCCGACGCCATCGTCCTCATAACCGCCAAACGGCGGGTTGGTGATGATGCAATCGACCTTGTCGTTGGCGCTCCATTCGTTCCAGCCGATGCCCAAAGTATTCTTGTGCTCGATCTGGCTAGGCACGTCGATGCCGTGCAACAGCATGTTGGTGGTGCACAGCAAGTGGGGCAGCTGCTTCTTCTCGATGCCGTGGATCAGGTCTTCAATGGCACGCTTGTCTTCGGCGCTGGACTTGGTGGTGAGCTGGTTGCGAAAGTGGTCGATAGCAGCAGTCAAGAAGCCGCCAGTGCCACAGGCCGGGTCCATCACGGTTTCGCGCTTGTCCAGGCGTGGGTTGACGCGATCAGCCATGAAAGCGGTGATGGCGCGCGGGGTGTAGAACTCGCCCGCATTGCCCGCGCCGCGCAGGTCGTTGAGCATTTGCTCGTAGACATCACCCAGATTGGCGCGGGTTTTGAAGTCGTGGAAGTTGATGGCTTCTTCCAGCTTTTCGATCACAGCCAGCATTTGCGGGCCGGACTTCATGTAGTTGTTGGCATCACGAAAGACCTCGCGGATGACCTTGTGCTGAGGGCTGCGGTCAGCGTCGATCTGGTCTTTGAGTGCGGGGAACAGGTCGTTATTGACGAAGCTGATCAACTCGCTGCCTGCAATCTGCGGCTTTTTCTTGCCATCGGCATCGGCTTTGTATGCCGCCCAGTTGCGCCAGCGGAAGCGCTCAGGCAGCGGGGACTGGTAGTCGGTATTGTCGTCTTCCCATTCTTCTTCGCGTTGGTCGAATACCTTGAGGAAGAGCATCCAGGTGAGCTGGCCGAGGCGTTGGGCGTCACCGTCAACGCCATCATCCTTGCGCATGATGTCCTGAATGGATTTGATGGTGCTGCTGAGATTCATCTTGTCGTTCTCGATGTGCGTGGCCTGAGGCGCGATCAGGCTTGTTTCAATTCGTTCTGGTCGTAGAGCGCGTGCTCAAGTTCTTGCACGGCTTGGGTGTATTGCTCGACGCTGCCGAAAATGCCGCGCCGGATCTGGGTTTTGCTGCCGAACTGGTCAAACGGCGGCAACTCCAGCACCTTGGCGTCTTCGATGTCTTGCACGCCGTGGTCGGCGAATTTGTCGAGCAGGGCATCGAGCACGGCGCGGGCCTGTTCGCCGTATTTGCCGAACACGTCACGCTTTTTGACGTTGTTGGCGCGTTCGCGGCGGGTGAGGGGTTTTTGGTCGAAAGCTACGTGGACCACGAGATCGAATACATCTAGTTCGCTGCCGTTGGCCACGGCCTGCTGCAGGATTTCGAGCGGTACGCCGTGATCTGCAAGTTCTTCCAAGATGGCCTGTTTGCGCTCGGCACTATTCCAGCGGCGGAGGAAGTCGGTCATGCTGCCGAATTCGGCCTGCAACGTTTTCTTGATGTCGTCTTTCAGCAGGACGCGGTAGTCCTCGGTAATGAGCTTGCCATCGGCGTCCAGATACTGGGAGCGCTCGACCGCCACGCGCACGTTGACGTCGTCGATCACGTATTTGACGCGGCCTTCACCAACACCTCCGCCACCTCCCTTATCGCCACCCGGTGGCGTGTCGTCACCACCGGTTGGGTCCGAGCCATAAGGTGGCGGTTCGGGTTCGCTAATGCCTGGCGGGTTGGCGCCTTCTGGCAGCTCGGTGTCGGGCGGTACCACAGGCTCGTCAGGCTTGGGCTCGTAAATCACCACGGGTTCGCCATCGAAGTCAGGATCGGCGAACAGGCGCGTGGCACCCTTGAAATCCATGATGGTGAAGTACAGCTTCTGGTAGTCCTCACGCAGACGGGTGCCACGACCGATGATCTGCTTGAACTCGGTCATCGAGTTGATGTTCTGGTCCAGCACAATGAGCTTGCAAGTCTTTGCATCCACGCCGGTGGTGAGCAGCTTGGACGTGGTGGCGATGACCGGATAGAGTTCGTCGTTGTCGATGAAGTAGGAGAGCTGAGCCTTGCCTTCGCTGTCGTCACCTGTGATGCGCATGACATAGCGGCGGTTGCTCGCAGCGGCTGGAATGAGCTTGACCAGCTCTTGGCGCATGCGTTCGGCGTGATCCTGATCGTCACAAAAAACGATGGTTTTGGCCATTGGGTCGGTTGCCCTGAGGTATTCCCATACCTTGCTGGCGACGAGCTTGGTGCGTTTTTCCAGCACCAGATTGCGGTCGAAATCCTTGGTGTTGTACTGGCGCTGTTCCACCGTTTGGCCCAACTTGTCGACCTTGCCCTTCTCTGGGGTGTAGCCCACGGCATCGACATCGGTGGCGATGCGGATCACCTTATAGGGTGCGAGGAAGCCGTCTTCGATGCCTTGCTTCAGTGAGTAGGTGTAGACCGGGTCGCCAAAGTAGGTGCTGTTGCTGACGTCCTTGGTTTCCTTCGGCGTAGCGGTCAGGCCCAGGTGCGTGGCACTGCTGAAATAGTCGAGCACGTCGTGCCAGGCGGAATCATCGGCGGCACTGCCTCGATGGCATTCGTCGATCACTACCAAGTCGAAAAAATCCGCAGGGAACTGGCGGTAGATCTGCTTCCACTCCTCACGACCCGTCACTGCCTGATAGAGCGCCAGATAGATTTCGTAGTTCTTCTTCACCTCTCGGTTGGTGACCTTGTGCATCACCTCGCCGAATGGCGCGAAATCTTGCTGCATGGTCTGATCAACAAGGATGTTGCGGTCGGCCAGGAAAAGGATGCGTTTTTTAGCCTTGGCCTTCCATAAGCGCCAGATGATCTGGAAAGCGGTGTAGGTTTTGCCAGTGCCGGTGGCCATGACCAGAAGTACGCGCTGCTGCCCTTTGGCGATTGCTTCAATGGCGCGGTTGATGGCGACGCGCTGGTAGTAGCGCGGCTCTTTGCCACTGCCGTCGGAATAGAACGGCTGTTCAACCAGTTTTACGGCGGAGGCTTCGGCCAAGCCTTTCCACTGCTGGTACAGCGGCCACAAGTCGTTCAGCGCGGGAAACTCGGTGAGCGAGAGCTCGCGCTCAATGGGCTGTGTCAAACCCGTGCGGTCATGCAGCAGAAAGCCATCGCCGTTGCTACTGATGGCGAATGGGGCGTCGAGCATTTCGGCGTAGGCCAGCGCCTGTTGCATCCCGTGGCCGACCGAGAACTTGGCTTGTTTGGCTTCTACGACGGCAATGGGAACGTTGGGGCGGCCGTAAAGTACGAAGTCAGCCCGCTTGGGGCCACCTTTGGCATCGGGATTCTTGATACGAGACGCCAGCTTGCCACGCACCATCACGCGGCCATCGGTGAGGCTCACCTCTTCACGGAACTGGTGCTGTTGCCACCCCGCCTGCTGAATAGCCGGTGTGATGAACTTAGTGCAGATGTCGCGCTCGCTGAGCTGGTATTTGTCCATTGGCCCCTCTTAACTGCGGCGCGAGGTTGCTGATTTTTCGTATTGTGCGGCACCTTCATCCGCCCCTCCGGCGCGCACCCATTCGTCCACCTCCGACACCTGGAACTTCCACAGCCTGCCCACGCGGTGCGCGGGCAGGCTCTTGCGGTCGATCCAGCGGTAGATGGAATCGCGCGTCACCCCCAAGTGTTCGGCGATCTGTTCAACGGATACCCAAGGCTCGGTCACGGCTGCTCCAGCGACAATGAAGTGGCGGCACAAAGTCGCATTAAGTCGTAAAGACGCAATCTAGCATGTAAATATGGAGCTGGCCACGGAGTGCTTGGCTTCCGTCCCGAATAGCTTGCTGTCCGTGACAGGCACGCACTTTTGCCAATGTCCAAGCGGCATTTCGTGCCATCGCAGCACGATGCCCCGGCTTGAGCGTGCCGCGCCAACCCCATGTGCAGACCCGCTTTCCTCGCGGCGAAGTGCCGCGACCTTTTATCTTGCCTTCCGCCTTTGCCCTTCGCTGTCACTCCGGGCGTCGGCGGCCCGGCGGCGCTGCTGCACCAGCAGCCAGCCCGCCGACAAACGCGTCAATGGCCGCAGGCTGGGCGCGTTAGAGGCAAAACGCCTGCACGTTGGACGGCTGCGTCGAAAGCAGCGCGAAGTGCGGTGCCCAATGCGTAGAATTGGCACCCACACTGCATGCGCGACGACATGGCAACGGCCAGCAGGACGACACGCCCAATGGCACGACAAGATGCACAGCAACGTGCAGTGGGTCTGCGACCATCATGGGCGGGACTCCAGCCAGAACGGATGCGCCATGCCGATCATGGCGGATGTGCTGACCGGCCCGGAATACCGGCAGTCGAACGACGCCGGGTTGGTCACACTCAAGAGGAACAGTTCGCCGGTTCGAGGCGACGGCATTGCTGCCAGGATTGCAGCGGGCAGCACGGCGGCCGAAGCTAGACCGTCGATGCGATCAGTGATACACGCCTCATACGGAACAATGGAACCCTCGCGCTTGAGAGCGGCACGCTCCGATGGCGGAACGCCGGGACATCGGGACGCGCATTACGTATCCACAGCGATGGCATTAGCCGCAGGGATTTTTTGGGCGACAGCAGCGTAAAGATCAACGTCTGTCTGCTGCGTCTGAATGGACACCACAAGGCTATACCTTGCTGGCAGGCCGTAGCGTTCCAACGCAGGCCGCGTCCGCCACCACCCTGCCGAAGGATAGACAGCAATGAAGCCACGGCTGGCCAATTCCGCCGCCGTGCCTTTCCAGACATCCTGGTGCAGCGAACCACGATGCCGTTGCCGTTCACCCAGCAGCCAGTTGGGATCGGAGGGATTCACAGGATCGCCCTCATCTTCGCGCTGGGCCGCAGCATTCACCCGAGCGACAAAGCTCTCGGTGGACGCATCCAGCGGACGCTGCACATCGAACCGCAGGCGATGCGATGGGTAGTGATACTTCGATGCAGCGCCACGCGCCGACGGATTGGGCTCAATGAAATAGGAGAGCGTGACACGCATTTCCACGGGCGTGTCCTGCAACGCCTCCAATTCATCCTTCGGCCACGGCAAGGAATGCAGATTCATGTCGCGCGTCACAATGCCCTTGCCCTGAACCTTCGCATACGGATGCACCTGATCTTCAACCAGCAAGGTCAGCGAATCCCCTGCGCTCCAGAGCGCCCGATTCAAGTTCGGAGCTCCCCATCCGCAGTGACGGATCAGGTGAACATAGTCATCCTTGTTCGGCACCGCGGGCAAGAACATCCCTCGCATGGTCTCGCTCCATTGCGCCGAATGCACCAACAACGCACGCACGGTTTCCGGTCGGAGGTGCGGATAGGCCGCCATGATCTGCGCCGCCATCCCCGCACACAATGCCGAAGCTGCGCTGGTGGCGTTGCTGGTGGTGAACAGGCGATCCAGCGGCTGGTTGTGGGTCGTCAACAAGTTCAGGCTGGCCATGCCGACCGCACCAAGGTCGTCCTTAGCCGCATTGCCACCTTCCAGCACCACTTCAGGTTTCAACGGCCATGCCCGATCCCACGTTCTGGTCGTTGTCGTGAAGGGGCTGAGGCCACCGGCTTCGGCGACGGGATTCAAGGAGGGATGGTCTTCAGTGTCGATCTTGTCGGTGCAAGCCCCCACCGTGATGGCATTCCATGCCTGGCCGGGGTCATGGACAAGATTGGTGGCGAGGCTATCGGGATACCCGGCCCACGCATTGGGATCGCGCGTGTTACCTGCGGACAGCACGAACAGACGCGGACTGTCACCCGCCCCGTCGGAATCTGCGGCAAGACCATCGACAGCAGCAGACCAGGACGAAGGACGGCCGCGATCACGGTAGTCCGAAGCCGTCACTGCTGATGCAAACACGCGCGCCCGATTCGGGGCGGAAATTTCAGGGCGTGCGACACCTTCGGTAAAAAGATAGGCATGGTGACGTGCGTCGCCTTCATTGGCACCTTCCGCAGGCACCAGCTTGACCGATTCCAACCGATGCGGAACGCTGATCGAGTCAGCAGATGAAAGGGTATCTGTGAGGTCGCCATAGGCCGCCAGGCCGGCCAGACCAGTGCCGTGATCCGCCTCGTCATCCACGCCCCATGCCGGCTCCACCGTATGCAGGTCTCCCGCATCCATCAGAGGCTCCAGCAGCGGATGCGCGCGCGTCACGCCGGAGTCCAATAGACATACGCGGGGAGCTGCATCATCTGACGGCGGCAACTGGGCACGACGCAGCAAATCGTCCGCCCATTCCCGTTGCTCCTCCACGTCCATGCCATCGAAGAATTCGGCGGTTTCCTTGGCATAGCGAAGTTCGGCAACACAATTCAGCGTCATCACCGACCGAGAAAGCTGCTGCTGCGATCCGTACATCAGCAGTACCGTGCGCTCGGGAAAGTTGACCTGTTTGTCGCTGACGACACATTCTGCCAAGCGGGCGAGCTTCTTGAAATCTTCCACGACGACCTGCCGTTGCCCTTGACCTCGAACAGGCAGCCATACCTCCCACCAAAAGGAAGTCGTCAAATCAGCAGGCAAGAGGTCGGGATCATCAGTCCACAAGGCCCGGACTGATGCTGCCCGAATGGAGTCGATGGCATCCAGCAACTTCCGGTGGTCACGCGCCTGACCGCGACTGTCTTTCTTCTCCACCAGATAGTCGGAGACGTATTTCTCAAAGTGCGCGAGCGCCCCGTCAGGGACAAAGACATTGGCGAAGGTCTGGCTGCCCTCGTGACGAACGCTAAGAAGCTCGATCTTCTTGGTCTCGTTCGCCAGGCTCTCGAACGCCAGTTCGACGTCCGGCTGGCTGGAGAACTGGATTTGCAAACCCAGCCCGCTTTCCAGTTGCAGGTCTCGCTGGGCTTGCACAGCCTCCGCTGCTGCGGGCTTCAAGTTTTCGATCTGACCGCGAAGGGACGCACCGTGCTGCTGCCGGGGCAGGGCTGGCACCTCGCGCGTCGATCTGCCACCAGCAGAGTGCGCTTTGAACTCCACGGCTTGGGATGTGTCTCGAAGAATGAAATGCGGGCGTTTAGCTTGCGGTTGATCCGGCATGGTTCGGCGCGACCTTCTTGTTGTTCATTCTGAGGCTGAATTTGCGGCGCTCGTCGAAAGCGCGTGTTAGCACGTCTGCCTTCACGCGCTCCTCGTCGTGCATCACGGCCTCCTTGATGGATTCATCCACAGCGCGTCTGATCTCCGCATAGCTCAACCCTTCCGCCCTGGCTGTGATGGCTTTGAGTGGAAAGGGCTTGGGCGCGAACTTCCCAAGCCGAGACTGGATCAGCTTGGTGGCCTGCGGCGCGCTCGGAAGCCGATACTCGATTACGTCGTCGAACCGGCGAAAAAGTGCGTAGTCAAGGATCTCTACATGGTTCGTCGCTGCGACGATCAAACTATGGGACTGGTCGCTTTCGATCATTTGCAGAAAGCTGTTCAATACCCGCCGAATCTCACCCACGTCATTGGCCAGTCCTCTTTGCGAGCCGATAGCATCGAACTCGTCAAAAAAGTAAACGCCCCGCACATCACTGATGGCATCGAATATTTGACGCAACTTGGCGGCAGTCTCTCCCATGAACTTGGTTATCAAAGCATCCAGTCGAACACAAAATAGCGGGATACCAAGCTCACCAGCCAGCACTGAGGCTGTCATCGTTTTGCCAGTACCCGGCGGGCCAACCAGCAACAATTTACGTCTCGGCGACAAACCATGCTCGCGGATACGTGAGTGGTGCTTTTGCTCCTTCATGATGCGGCCAAGCTGTTCAGCCATCTCCGCATCGAGCACCATGTCAGAAAGTCGATTCTTCGGATAGGAAACCGTCAGCAGACTCGCCAGTTCACCACGCGGGCGGACCAACGGCACCAGTTTGCCCTCGGGGCCACCCGGCGAGACACGGGCTTTCGCCGCGTCGATCATGTCGCGCAGTTCTTCGGCGAGCTTGCCGTGGCCCACCTTCGCTTCACGGGCCGCAACCTGCATGGCGACAGAATAGAAGTGCTGGTCATCCCGTTCGATATGGGATTTCACCAACGCTTTGAGTTGTTCGGCATTAGCCATAGTGACCTCCCACCTGCGCTGTCTTGTTGGTCGATGTTCCCAGCGACGCCAGCGCAGACTGCATCAACTGATCGGCGACGTTCTCGTCGATCCCCCCCAGTTCATTCTGGTCGGCAGCCAGAACGAACAGCAGGCCGACAGGCACACGCAACGCCTCGGCAATTTTTGTGACCGTCGAAAGTGTCGGATCACGCTTGTTGTTCTCGAGCATCGACAGATACGACACAGAGCAGTTGGCCCTGTTCGCAATGGCGCTTTGAGATACACCCCGTTGCGTTCGGCACAGTCGAATAGCTTGCCCAACATTCATGGCGCTTGTTTCTCTCGGGTTGCGACGAGCGTGAACATCTCAAAATTTTACCACCAGTGAACATCGTTGGCGAGGCTGGATCCGTTACGCCAGCGGTTGGGTTGAAGCTGGCGAGCGCAAGTTGGGGAGAGTAGCGGCAAGGTTGGTGATGGATTCCAATGGGCGCAAGCCTACGACCCATCATGTAAGACCTGATACACACTCCGGCCTAGAGCCGGGGCTTTTGTTTCCGGGCCCGGAAATCTCACGCCGTGGCCGTTTCCTCTCTGGCCTGCTGGCCGGGCTGCCTGCCCGCTACCACCGTCTTGCGCCGATTCGCCACCAGTTCGGCCGCCTTGCGCACCGGGTCATCCTCAGTGTGGACGTAGCGCATGAACATCGCCACGGTCTTGTGCGCGGTCAATGCCATACCGACCTTGACCGGGATGCCCGAATTGGCAATGTCGGTTGCGGAGCGGTGGCGGATGCCATGCGTGCCGACGTGCGCTGCACCTGCGGCCTTGAGCGCACGGCTCCAGCCGTTGTAATACTCGCCCGTGGTCAGGTGCTGGCCGGGATGACTCGGGGATGGCAGCACATAAGGACAATCGTCCTGGCGTGGTGCTGTCGAAAGCAGCCGATAGGCTTCCTCGCTCATGGGCTTGGACATGCCGCCGGTCTTGCTGTCCGGCCAGACGACGCGCCGATTTTCGAAGTCCATCCAAGCCCATTGGAGCGTGACGATCTCACCACGACGACCAGCAAACTCGAATTGCAGGCGGATCGCCAGCGGGATGACGTAATTCTCCAGCCCCTCGGCTTCGATCCTGTCGAGTTGCCGGAACAGCTTGCCCATGTCCTCGTCGCTGATGAGGTGGGTAGCCTTGCCATTCGGGAACATCGGAACGTGACGGCACGGGTTGGTGCCATCTGGCCGATAGCCCCACACCTCGGCCAGATTGAACATGCGGCGCATGACGCTGAATGTCCGGTTCGCGTCGGCGGGCTTGTGGGCCATCTTCTTCATCATTGCGGCCACGTCCGGGCGCTTCACGTCTTGAACCTTCATGCGGCCCAGCATCGGGATGATGTTGCGGTCGATGACGCTCTGATAGCCTTCCTGCGTGCTGGGCTTGTTGCGTACCTTGGAGTAGTCTTCCAAGAACTTCACGCACAACTCCTTAACCGTGGGAGCGGAGCGAGCTGCGGCCTTTGCCGCGCTAGGGTCGCCGCCCCGGCGCACCTCGGCCAGCCATTCCTGCGCCAGCGAGCGGGCCTGTTCGACGGTCAACTCCCCGTACTGGCCTAAGGAGGGCTTGCGGCGCTCGCCCGCATTCGTGCGGTACTGGAGCATGAACACCTTGCGGCCCGCTGGGGTAATCTTGCACAGGAAGCCGGGCACCAGCGTATCCCGCAGTTCGACGGTCTGCGCCTGAGGCTGTGCCGCATCGACTGCGGACTTGGTGAGCTTGATCTTTGCCATGATGACTCCTCGGAATGGCCCGATTCCCGGGAGTCTCATAGGAGCCTTTGGCGGGGAAACCGGGTCAGGTTTCGGAAAGCACCGGCATATGGTGAACGCGCCTAATCCATTGATAAACCTGCTGTATCTAGCTTTGGCGTAGTCCAGCGAAATGCGGTACTGGAGTCATGGTGAAATGAAAAATGGCCCCCACGCTTGCCGCTTCGCGGCGGCGCTGCCCCCCAAGGGGGTGTTTTTCATCTTGGGGCGGCCCGGCGATGAAAAAACGGCGCTTTCCGGTGGAAGCGCCGTTTCGTGGTGGTTCAGGGCTGTTGCCGCGCGAGGCGCTCGCGCCAGTGGTCGCCACGCAGCCAGGGTTCCAGCGGCGCGGGCTGGCCATCCACGGCCGAGACGCCCATCCAGGCCAGACACAGCATGCACGACAGCACCGGCACGCGCGACCGGGCGTTCGCCGCCAGCAGCGGGGTCAGGGTGGGCATGCCCGTGCCCAGCATCAGGATGGCGTCGGTGTCGTCGCGGGCCAGGTCATCGAGCAGCGCGCCGGCGGTGTCCGCTTTCATCGAATAGATGGGATGGAACTGCGTGTGGTCCATGGCGGCCGACGCCACGCGCACGACCGTGAACCCCTGGGATTCCCAATAGGCCTTGCTGGCGGCGGTCAGCCCGGCGGGGTAGGGCGAGGCCAGCGCGATCCGGCGGGCGCCCAATTGCTTCAATGAAGCGACCACCGCGGTGGCCGCCGTGAAGGCCGGGACGCCGCGCTCGCGCTCGATGCCCGCCAGTACCCGTTCCTCGCGTTCGCGGCCCACCAGGTAGGAGGCGCCGGTGCAGCCCACCGCGACTGCCTTGATGGGCGCGTTGGCGAACTGGTCGCAGGCGGTGTCCAGCCTGTCCACGTAGTCGACCAGCCGCGCCTCGATCGTGGACTTGTCGCTCATCAGCCGGGCATTGATGTGGGCGTAGCCGGCCGGCAGCAAGATGAAGTATTCGGGCTCGACCGTGGTGTTGGCCTGCGGGGTTAGCAGGCCGATGAGCCCCCGGGGTGCGTATTCGACGGCCATGCGGGCATCAATCCAGCTTGATGTTGGCGGCCTTGATGATGGGCGCCCACTTGCGGTCTTCGTCGTGCAGGAATTTCACGAACTCGGCCTGCGGCGCGCCGACGGGGGTAAGTCCCAAGTCCGACAGCTTGGCGCGGATGTCGGCGTTGGCCATGACCTTGCCCAGCGCGGCTTGCAGCCGGTCGACGACCGCGGCTGGCGTGCCGGCGGGCGCCGAGACGCCGAACCAGGCCTCGCCCACCGTGCCCGGCACGATTTCGTCCATGGTGGGCACGTCCGGGAAGGCGGCGACGCGCTTGGGGCCGCTGACGGCCAGGATGCGCACGTTGCCCGCCTTGGCCTGGGTCGAGGCGACCGACATGTTGTTGAAGATGGCGTCGAGCTGTCCGCCCAGCAGGTCGTTCATGGCGGGCCCGGTGCCCTTGTAGGGTACGTGGGTCATGTCCAGGCGGGCCTTCTGCTTCAGCATTTCGCCGGTCAGGAAGCCGGCCGAGCCTACGCCCGCCGAACCGTAGTTGTACTTGCCGCCGGCCTGGCGGGCCAGCTCGACGAATTCCTTGAAGTTCTTCGCCGGGTGGCTGGTGCGCACGATGAGGCCATTGGGAAAGGTCCCCAGCAGCATGATGTGCGTGAAGTCGCGGAACGGATCGTAGGGAATCTTCTGGCCGAGCAACGGCCCGGTGGTGATGGCCGCGCCGTTGGTGATGACCAGCGTGTAGCCGTCGGCCGGCGCCTTGGCGCCGAGGTCGGTCCCGAGGATGGAGCCGGCGCCGCCCTTGTTGTCGACGATGACGGACTGGCCGACCTGTTCGGCCAGTGCGCTGGCGACGAGGCGGCCGATGACGTCGGTCGAGCCGCCCGGGCTGAATGGCACGATCAGCTTGATGGGGCGGTCCGGATAGGTTTGCGCGTGGACCGTGATCGAAGCCGCGGCCAGGCCCAGGGCCAGAAATGCACGGCGGCAGATATTCAGCGCGCGGGGGTGGGCGCGGTGTTCCCCTGTACTATGATGGCGCATGGCAGGACCTGAAAGAATATGGACAACGCATGTGGATATTCCGCCAGGTTTCGCTATCGAGTCAAGCTAAATTGTTCTATTGGACAGACAATAAGACAGAACCCCAGTCTATGCAGCAAACCTTGCCCCTGCCGAAGTACCACAGCGTATACCTGGTGTTGAAAGAAAGGCTGCGCGATGGCCTGTACGACCAGCGCGTGCCCGGCGAGCTGGAACTGATGGAAGAGTTCGGCGTCTCGCGGGCGACCGTTCGCAAGGCCCTGGAGAACCTGACCCAGGAAGGATTGATCGAGCGATCGGCCGGCCGGGGGACGCGGCGTTTGCAGCCTCCGGACCAGGCGGGGCAGCAAGCCTCGTCCACCCACCGGATGGCGGGGCTGCTGGACAACATCATCGCCGCCAGCCTGGACACCACGGTCAAGGTCATCGAGCACGAATACGTGTCCGCCACCGAGCCGGTGGCGCAGATGCTGCAGATCGAACCGCGTGCGCAGGTGCTGCGGGCGGTGCGCGTGCGCAGCACCAAGGCGGGCCCCGTCTCCTGCATCACCACCTGGGTGCCGCGCGAGTTCGCGGGCAACCTCGGCCGCCGGCAACTGGGCCGCAAGGCCATGCTGGTGCTGATCGAGGAGTCGGGCGTGGAGATCGGCCGGGCCCGGCAAAGCATTTCCGCGCGCCAGGCCGATGCCACCGTCGCGGGCCTGCTCGGCATGCCGCTGGGATCGGCCCTGCTGTCGGTCAGCCGGGTGGTCTACGACGTGAACGATCGGCCCGTGCTCTGGCTGCAGGGCCTGTACTGCCCCGACCGCTACGAGTACGAGATGGAGCTGTCGCGGGTGGGCGACATCGACGCCAAGGTCTGGGTCAGCAAGGATTTCAACGCCTACATGCGCTAAGGCGCCGCGCCGGGTATCCGGCGCGCCACAAATAAGAACACAAGAACCCGAATCAAATGTACTATTGTTAGGACAATAGATTGGAAGGGCCCGGCCGGGACCTTCGAGGATATCGGGTGACAGCTTGATTACATCGCCGGATGAAGGCCGGACGCTGGCGCAGAAGCTGATCGCGCGCGCGTCGGGGCGCGCCAGCGTGCGCGTGGGCGAGATCGTGACCTGCAAGGTCGATCTCGCGATGTTCCATGATTCTTCGGGACCGAGGCGCCTCAAGCCCATGCTGGAAGAGCTGGGCGCGGGCATCTGGGACAAGTCGCGCGTGGTGCTGGTGATGGACCACTACGTGCCCGAGCGCGACGAGGATTCCCGCAGGATCGTCCGCATCGCGCGCGAATGGGCTCGCGAGCAGGATCTGCCCCACGTCTACGACAGCCAGGGCATCTGCCACGTCGTGGTGCCGCAGGGCGGCCATATCCTGCCCGGCATGTTCTGCGTGGGCGGGGATTCGCATTCGCCGACGGGCGGCGCGTTCGGCGCCTACATGTTCGGCATAGGCTCGACCGAGATGCTGGGCGTGGTCGTGACGGGCGAGATCTGGCTGCGCGTGCCGGACACCCTGCGCATGCACTGGTCCGGCACCCTGTCCGGGGGCGTCACCGCCAAGGACATGATGCTGCACATGCTGGGCCGCTTCGGGATGAACGGCGGCGCCTACCAGGCCGTGGAGTTCTGCGGGCCGGCGGTACGGGCGCTCGGCATGCAGGAACGCATGACGCTGTCGAACATGAGCGCCGAGCTGGGCGCCCAGGCCGGCCTGATCGCACCCGACGAGATCACGGCCGAATGGCTGTCCGCCATCGGCGCCAGGGTGCCCGACCTGGGGGAATGGCATACGGACGAAGGGGCCGCCTGCACCCGCTACGACTTCGATGCCAGCGCGCTGTCGCCCATGGTGGCCGCGCCGCACAGCCCCGCGAATTCGCGGCCGGTGGACGATTATCACGGCGTTCCGGTCCACGTCGCCTATGTCGGCGCCTGCACGGGTGCCAAGCTCGATGACCTGCGCGCCGCCGCATCGGTGCTCAAGGGACACCGCGTCGCGCCGGGCGTGCGGCTGATCGTCGCCCCGGCCAGCCTGCGCGACCAGGATGCCGCGCGCGACGAAGGCGTGCTGCAGGTCCTGATGGATGCCGGCGCGGAACTCTTTCCCACATCCTGCGGCGCCTGCTCGGGCTATGGCAGTCCCATGGGCGACGACGTCACGGTCATCTCGACCACCGCGCGCAACTTCAAGGGGCGCATGGGCTCGCCCACCGCCCAGGTGTACCTGGGGTCGCCCTATACCGTGGCCGCCTCGGCATTGCGCGGCGTCATCAGCGATCCCCGGGAGGTACTGGCATGAGCGGGACCACGCACCGCGTCTGGAAGCTGGGGCCGGACATCGATACCGACCTGCTGGCGCCCGGCTACGTCATGAAGCACGGCATCGATGTCATCGCCACGCACTGCCTGGAGTCGGTCCGGCCCGAGTTCGCCGCCACGGTGCGGCCGGGCGACGTCGTGGCGGCGGGACCGGGTTTCGGCATCGGATCCTCGCGCGAACAGGCGGCGGCGGCGCTGGTACGCCTGGGCGTGGCGGCGGTGATCGCGCCGTCCTATGGCGGGCTGTTCTTCCGCAACGCCTTCAACGTCGGGCTGATGCTGCTGACCTGCCCGCAGGCGGAGTCGCTGGACGAGGCCGAGCGGATCGAGATCCGGTTTCGCGCGACGCCGCAAGTGGTGACGCGGGACGGCAGGGTGCTCGAGTGCGAGGCCATTCCGGATTTCCTGGTAGACATGGCCCGCAGCGGCGGACTGCTGAACCAACTGCGCAAGCGTCTGGCCGGGAATGGTCCCGCCACTTCTTCCACCGGACATCGACCGTCATGACCAACGCATCCTTTCCCGCCGACCCGGCGCGCACCGCGCTGCTGATCGTCGACCTGCAGAACGACTTCCTCGCGCCCGACGGCGCCTACGCGCGGGGCGGGGCCGTCAGCGCCGCCGCGGCCGCGCTGCCGCCGCGCGTGGCGGCAGCGGCGCGGGCCCTGAAAGCGGCCGGCGGCATGGTGGTTGCCAGCCAGTTCACGCTGTGGCCGGACGGCCGGGGCGAACCGATGATCGCCCCGCACCTGGCGGCGCTCCGGCCGTTCCTGCGCAAGGGCGATTTCGCGCCCGGCAGCCGTGGGCAAGCCAATGTGGCCGAGCTGGACGGCCTGGTCGACGTGTCGGTCTGCAAGGTGGCGTACTCCGCCTTCTTCAACACGCAGCTGGACTGGGTGCTGCGCCATGCCGGCATCGATACGGTCGCGGTGTGCGGCATCGTGACCAACGGCGGCGTGGCCAGCACGGTCCGCGACGCCCACATGCGCGAATACCATGTCGCCGTGCTGGCGGACGGCTGCGCCGCCTTCCGCGAGGAAGTGCATGCCACGGCGCTGGCCGACATGGCGGGCATCGCCGACGTAACCGACTGCCGCAGCTTCGAGCGCGGCCTGGCCGCCTGAAGGAGAGCCCGCCATGTCCCATGATTTGCGCGGCCGCCTGGCCCGTCCCGGCATCGTGCTCGCCCCGGGCGTCTACGATGCCTTCAGCGCCCTGATCGCCGAGCAGGCCGGCTTCGAGGCCCTGTACCTGTCGGGCGCATCCATCGCCTATACCCGCCTGGGGCGTTCGGACGTCGGCCTGACCACCTACACCGAAGTCGCCGATACCCTGGCGCGCATCACCGAGCGGGTGTCGCTGCCCGTGATCGTCGACGCCGATACCGGGTTCGGCAACGCGCTGAACGCGATGCGCACGGTGCGCGGACTGGAGCGCGCCGGCGCCGCGATGATACAGCTCGAGGACCAGACCTTTCCCAAGCGCTGTGGCCACCTGGACGGCAAGTCCGTGGTGCCGGTCGCCGAGATGGCCGGCAAGCTCAAGGCCGCGCTGGATGCGCGGGACTCCTCGTCCACCCTGATCCTGGCGCGTACCGATGCGGTCGCCGTCGAAGGACTGGAGGCGGCCCTGGACCGGGCCGAACGATACCTGGAGACCGGCGTGGACGCGCTGTTCATCGAGGCCCTGAGGACTCCGGAGCAGATGGACACGGCCTGCCGCCGCTTCAAAGGCCGGGCGCCGCTGCTGGCCAACATGGTGGAGGGCGGCAAGACCCCTATCCAGAGCGCGGCGGAACTCGAGCGGCACGGCTTCGGCATCGCGATCTTCCCGGGCGGCACCGCGCGCGCGGTCGCCCACGTGCTGCAGGGCTACTACGGCAGCCTGCGCGAGCACGGCACGACGGCTCCCTGGCGCGACCGCATGCTGGATTTCGACGAACTGAACGCGCTGATCGGCACGCCGGAATTGATGCGGCTGGGAAGCTCGTATTCCGCCTGAGCTCGACAAGGTGCCCTGCCATGTGGGTACGTTCCTTGCTGATCCACGGCGCTTCCGCAGTTTCGTCACCGGGCGTGGGCGTGGAAGCCGCCGACGTCCATGAAGGAGATCAACATGGCACAGATCGACAGCACTTCCGCGCCCCAGCAGGGCGGCGCCGGCATCGTGGGCAAGGGCAGCGCCACGGCCGACGGGCCGGGTCCGCACATCATGGCCGCCTCGACCCTGGACGGCAACAAGGTCTACAGCGCCGATGACGTGCACGTCGGATCGATCAAGGACATCATGCTGGACGTGTCGACCGGCCGTATCGCCTACGCGGTGCTGTCGAGCGGCGGCTTCCTGGGCATGGGCGACAAGCTCCTGGCCATCCCGTGGAACGCGCTGACGCTGGATACCGACCGCAAGGTGTTCATCCTGGGCGTGTCGGCCGACGTGGTGAAGCAGGCCGAAGGCTTCGACAAGGACCGCTGGCCAAGCTTCGCCGACGCGGGCTGGGCCACCGAGCTGCACGGCCGCTACGGGACCGAACCCTATTGGCACCAGCGCCAGGGAGAACGCGTCACCCTCGACCAGCCGGTGGTCAACGCCCCGCGCACGGGCTTCTCGGAAGGCCTGTAGGCGGGGCGGACAGCGGCGGCTATGCGCCCAGCGCGCAGAGCTTCTCGCGCAGCGGACCACCGGTGCGCTTGAAGTGGCGCAGGGTGGCGGACGGATTCCAGTCGTCGCCGTCGATGCTGTAGCTCTCGTCGAAGGGCCTGGGATTGGTCGTCTGGCCGTATATCGGTGTCGTGTACGGAGCGATGACCGTCAGGTGCATGGTGCCGTCGGGGCCGAAGGCCAGGCCCTCGGCTTCGGTGCGGTTGGGCTCGTCGTAGTGCATCAGCTCGATGACGGCGCCGCTGACGGGATCGACCTTGTAGATGCGCTTGCGCTTGAGGTCGGTGCCCGTCACGCCGTCCTTGGTATCGCTGGAGGCGTACAGCATGCCGTGATAGACCTTGGCGCCCTGCACCCGCTTGCCGTTGAATGAAGTCTGCAGGGGCACCGAGCGGACCAGCTTGAAGGTCGCCAGGTCGAAGACGTTCAGCTTGTCGGCCGCCGAGGTGCTCCAGGTCACCGTGTAGAGCTGCTTGCGGGGGCCGTCCACGGCCACCCAGGGCACGCCGTCGGCGTGCTCGGCAAGCGGCAGCGCATGCTTCTCGCCGGTGTATTGCAGGGTCTTGGCGTCGAACACGGCGATGTAGGACTGCTGCGACGAGTCGTCCTCGTCTTCGATGGGGGCATAGAGCTTGCCGTCCAGGATGTCGATGTCGCCGATGTGGCCCATGTGCGGTCCGTCGGCGCTGGCGCCGTATTCGGACTGGATGTCGGCGGGCAGCGCCAGCGGACGGTTCAGGGTGGGCTGATAGACGGCGCTGGTGCGCTGCAGGCCGTAGCGCCACGAGAAGACCGGCGTGTCGCCGTCGAAGGCCATGCCCTGGCTCTTGAGCGTGGCCGGGATGCGCGCGGCCTGCTCGTCGGTCAGGTACGAGAAGCCCGTCAGCGCCCGGGCATCCATGGCCAGCTCGGCCAGCACGCGGTCCAGGTAGTTCTGCAATACCGTCATGTCGTTCACGAACGAGGTGCGCGTGGCCAGCGATTCGGTCCAGGTCTCCTGGTCCAGCGCTGCGTTGGCCGCACGCAGGGCATCGGTGATCGACACGCTGCGGCCCACGAGCCGGGTTTCCAGCGCGAGCAGTTCCTGTTCGCTCAGCGCCGCCAGCTTGACCCCGGAGGCCGGCTGCGCGACCGGGGCGAGGGTGATGCCGTTCGAGGAATCCTGGTCGCTGTCCAGGGCCAGCAGCAGGCTCAGCAGCCTGCCCAGTTCGGGCGAGCTCTGGCAGTCGCGGCTGGACAGCAGATCGAACACGGTGATGGTATGCCGGGGCGATAGCGACGCCAGTTCCACCCCGCCGGCCTCGAGGGTCAGGGTGGCGCCGCCGGCTACCGAGAAGGCGCCGTTGGCGACGGCGATCTCCTTGCCGTCCGCCTTGACGGTCAGGCCGGCAAGACCGGGCCAGCCGGCCAGGGTGACGTCCATGGAGGCGGCGGGCGGGGTGGCGGGAGGCGTGGTCGGGGGTGTCGTTCCCGGGGACCCGTCTCCATCGCCGCCACAGGCGGCCAGCGACAGGACGAGCGAGGCGAGCAGGGATGCGGCGACAGGGCGGGAGGTTGCCTGCCGGTCGAAGCAGCGTGTCTTCATGGGCATGTCAGGTTGGGTGGCGTGCTGCGAAGGCGGGCCGAATGGCGGCGCCGGACAGCCGGCGCCATCCGCGGCGCCATGCGTCGCGGGTAGTGCCGGCGACGCGCATTGTTGGCCGCCTGTGTGACGGCTTCATGGCACCGGGGCGGTATCCCCCGGATGGCGTGAACAGGTCCTAGCGGGCGTCGGGGACGCCGGCGAACGTGGCGTCCAGCTGTTGCCGCCAGCGCTGCTTGTCCGTCTCGGGCGCGAAGCTCGCGTCAAGGCTGTTGCGGGCCAGCCGGTATGCTTCGCGCGCGCCCAGTTCGGGCAAGGCCTCGAAGCAGGCCAGGTAGTTCCGGTTCACGTAGCCGCCGAAATAGGCGGGGTCGTCCGAGTTCACCGTCACGCACAGCCCGGCCTCCAGCAACCGCGCCAGCGTGTGCCGTTCCATGCTGGGATAGACCTTCAGCATGACGTTGGACAGCGGACAGACGGTCAGCGGAATCCGGTGCTCGGCCAGATGGGCCACCAGTCGCGGATCGTCCAGGCAGCGCACGCCGTGATCGATGCGTTCGGCCTTCAGGTCGTGCAGGGCGCTCCAGATGTAGGATGCCGGGCCCTCCTCGCCGGCGTGGGCGACCGCATGCCATCCCAGTTCGCGGCAACGCCGGAACACTTCGGTGAATTTCCCGGGCGGGTTGCCGACCTCGCCGCTGTCCAGTCCCACGCCCAGAATGCGGTCCCGGTACGGCAGCGCCGCCGCCAGGGTCTCGAAGGCCGACTCCTGGGGCAGGTGGCGCAGGAAGCACATGATCAGCTCGCTGCCTACGCCCAGCGTGTCGCGGGCGTCGCGCCGCGCGCGCTCCAGCCCCGCGATGACGGTGCCGAACTCCACGCCGCGCACCGTATGCGTCTGTGGATCGAAGAAGATCTCGGCATGCACGACGTTGTCCGCGGCGGCGCGCCGGAAGTAGGCCATGCCCATGTCGTAGAAATCTTCCTCGCGTTGCAGCACGGCGGCGCCGGCGTAGTAGAGATCGAGGAAGCTTTGCAGGTCCTGGAACGCATAGGCCCGGCGCAGGCTGTCGATGTCGGGATAGGGCAGCTCGAGGCCGTTGCGCCGCGCCAGCGCGAAGATCAGTTCGGGCTCGAGGGTGCCTTCGATGTGCACGTGCAGCTCGGCCTTGGGCATGGCCTGCAGCAGCGTCGCGAGATGAGGCTGGGCTGCGGTCCGGGACGGAGTCATGGCGGTCGCCTTCAGGTCTCGTCGCTTTCGTTGTACTTGCGGGCGCTGCCATAGAACGCCCGGGGAGGATACTTGATCGCATTCTTCACCATCTTGCGCTCCACCGCCTGGCCGATGTCGATATCCAGCTTGTCCGCCAGCGCGATCAGATAGAGCTGCACGTCGGCGATCTCGTCGGCCGCCTCGGACAGCTTGATGGGATTGAGTTCCTTCGATTCTTCCTCGGTCATCCATTGGAAGATGGAGACGAGCTCGCCCGCTTCGCCGCTCAGCGCCATGGCGAGATTCTTGGGGGAATGGAACTGGTCCCAGTTGCGTTCTTCGGTGAAGCGCCGGACGGTGCGCCTGATCTTGTCGAAGTCGGACACGTTGATACCTCGGGGGGCGGGACGCTTATATTCTAGCCCTCGCCGCCGGCCGGTCCGCCGGGCGCCAAAACCGCAAAATCCGCAATACGTCCCCCCGTACAGTCGGTACCCGGAGGTACTCATGAAATCGCAGACACGCAGCCACTACGAACGGCGCCTGGAACCTGTCCTGGCCTGGCTGGCCGCGCATCCGGACCACGATGCCGACCTGTATCACCTGGCCGGGCTGGCCTGCCTGTCGCCGTATCACTTCCACCGGGTCTATCGCGCCATGCTGGGCGAGACCGTGGCGGCCACGGTGCAGCGGGTCAGGCTGTTGCGGGCATCGGCGGAGCTGCACCGGGGTGGCCGCACGCTGGACCAGGTCGCGCGGCGGGCGGGCTACGGCTCGACCGCCGCGTTCAGCCGGGCGTTCCGCACGGCGTTCGGCATGCCGCCCGGGCGATATCGCGAGGACCGTTCTTCCGACGTCATCTATCGCAGCAAGGAGCTCACCATGTATCCCGTGCAGATCGCAAGCTTTCCCGGCGCCTCCCTGGCGGCCCTTTCGCATACCGGCGACTATCTTCGGATAGGCGCGACCTTCGACCGGCTGTTCATGCTGGCGGGCAGCCGCAACCTGTTGCGTGGCGAACCGCGCAGCTTCGGCATCTACTACGACGACCCCGAGCAGGTGGCCACGCAGGACCTGCGCAGCGAAGCGGGCCTGGAGGCGCCGCCCGGCGTGGCGCTGGACGCGCCCCTGCACCGCGTGGAGCTGCCCGCCGGCCGCTGCGCGGTACTGGAGCACACCGGGCCGTACAGCGAGCTGGAGTCGGCCTATGCCTGGCTGTTCGGCGGCTGGCTGCCGGCCAGCGGCGAGCAGCCGGCCGACTTCCCGGTGTTCGAGGAATACGTGAACGACCCGAAGACCACCCCGCCGTCCGACCTGAAGACCCGCATCTACCTGCTGCTGGCGGACAAGACCTGGATCAGCCCCCGCTGAGATCTATGCGCGAGGCGATGTCGCCGTAGACGGACAGCTCGCGGGACAGCTTGGCGCGGAACTCGGCGGGCGTCAGCGGCTTGGCCGCCAGGTTGCCCTGCGCTTCCAGCGCCTGCTGCACGGCGGGGTCGCGCAGGATGTCGGCCACGTCGGCGTTGATCTTCGCCACCACCTCGGGCGGGGTCCCCGCGGGAGCAAGCAGGCCGTGCCAGGTGCTGATCAGGTAGTCGGGCACGCCGGCCTCGGCGAAGGTGGGAACGTCCTTCAACTGCGCCAGCCGCTCGTTCGACGCCACCGCCAGCGCCCGCAGCTTGCCCTGGCTGATGTAGCCCATGGCCGAGCCCGGCGTGGGGAAGGACATGTCCACGACGCCCCCCATCAGGTCGGTCATGCCCTGTGCCGCGCCCTTGTAGGGTACGTGCAGGATGTCGGTCCCGGTGCGGATCTTGAACAGTTCACCCGCCAGGTGCGGCACGCCGCCTATGCCCTGCGAGCTGTAGCTGAACGGTTTTTTCTTCTCGCGCAGCGCCGCCAGCAACTGGCCCAGGTTCCGGTAGGGCGAGGCCGCGTTCACCACGAGCACGTTGGGCACCTCGACCGTCAGCGCAACCGGCGTGAACGATTTCTCCACGTCGTAGCGCAGGTTCTTGTTCACGAACTTGTTGAGGTTGTGGCTGCTGGCGGCCACCAGCAGCGTATAGCCGTCGGGCCGGGCGTTGGCCACCGCGGTGGCGGCGATCGTGGCATTGGCTCCCGGCTTGTTGTCGACGATGACCGACTGCTTCCAGCGCTTGGCCAGTTCGCTGGCGATCAGGCGGGCGGACTGGTCGATGGCTCCGCCGGGGGTGTAGCCGACCACGAAAGTGACCGGTTGGGAGGGGTAGTCGGCCGCCAGGGCCGGTGGGCACAGCGCAAGCGCAGCGGCCAGGGCGGCCGCGAGCCGTCCGAGTGCAAGGACGCGCATGGGGGGTCTCCGGATGTTCTGGTGAGGATATGGCGCGCCTGCGAGACGCGCCATGCACACTAGACACCGCGCGCAGGCCGACCTCAAGCCGGATTTTTCTAGTTTCCGCCCAGCGAAAACCTACCAGGGCACCGGCGGCGCGACCAGCCGCCGGTTTTCGTAGCCCTTGACCGAGCCGAAGCGCGCGCTGCCGGCCTCCCAGTCACGCTGGGCCTGGGCAATGGCCGCCTTGCTGCCGACGAAGTTCCACCAGATGGTGATGTCGTCGGTGGGCGGTTCGCCGCCGATCAGCAGCAGCCGGCTGCCGGCCTCGCTCGACAGGTTCAGCTCGACCCGCCCTGGCGAGAGGTAGGCGAGCTCGTTCGGGCCGAAGCGTTCGCCCTCGACCTGCGCCGCACCTTCCAGCACCAGCAGGCCGTGTTCGAAACCGGGCTCGAGCGCCAGGCGCAGCGAGGCGCCTTCCGGGCTTTGCAGGTCCATGCCGACCAGCGGCGTATGGACCCGGGTGGGCGCCGTGCGCCCGGCATGGGAGCCCGCCAGCAGGGTGAAGTCCAGGCCGGCTTCCGACCAGCGCGGCAGGTCGGGATAATGGTCGAACGCCGGGGCGATTTCCTGCTTGCCGGGCGGCAGCGCGATCCATAGCTGGGCGGCGTGCAGCACGCGCTGGTCGGGCAGGGATTCCTCGGTATGGCTGATGCCGATGCCGGCGGTCATCAGGTTGACCTGCCCCGGGCGCAGAATTTGCTCGTTGCCCAGGCTGTCGCGATGCAGGGCCTCGCCCTCGATCAGCCAGGTGAAGGTCTGCAGGCCGATGTGGGGATGCGCCTCGACCAGCATCCCCTGGCCGGGCTCGAACCGGGCCGGCCCGGCATGGTCCAGGAAACACCAGGCCCCGATGCGCCGGTGCTGTCGTACCGGCAATACCCTGTCCACGCTGATGCCGCCCCCGATCTGCGCCGTGCGCGACTCGATGCGTTCGATACCGGAATTCTCAGCAGTCATGTCAGGTTCTCCATATGCAGCGCGTAGGGGGGACCCGTTATCATATAGGCCTGGTGGGTACAGTCGCGGAACCGGCAGCGGCACGCCGGCCATCCAGGATTTTCGGAGACGTGTTAAATGCGGTGGTTCAAGCGCATCGCAATCGGTGCGGCTGTCCTGCTCGCCGTGGCGGCCATCGGGTTGACGGCCCTGGTGCTGCTGGTCGATCCCAATCACTACAAGGGTCCGGTCGCCGACGCGGTCAAGAAACGCTACGACCGTACCCTGCGCATGGACGGCAACGTCCGGTTCAGCGTTTTCCCCAATCTGGGCGTGGAGATCGAGAAGCTGTCGCTGTCCGAGCCTCGTTCCACCCAGATCTTCGCGGCGGTGGATACCGCACGGGTATCGGTGGCGGTGCTGCCGCTGCTGTCCGGCCGCATCGTGGTCGACCGCGTCCGGGTCGTGGGACTCAAGGCCAACGTGGTGCGCTATCAGGACGGCAAGTTCAATTTCGAGGACCTGCTGGGCCCGGCGCCCAAGACCCCGGACCAGCCGGCGGGCGGCCAGCTGGATGCCGGCGGCAAACCTTTGCTGTTCGACGTGGCGGGCATCGAGTTCAGCGGTGGCGAGCTGGCGCTGCGCGACTACGTGAAAGGCACGTCGATGCGAGTGGAGCGGCTGTCCGCCACGACGGGACGCGTGGCGCCGCGCACGCCGTTCGACCTGGACCTGTCGGCCAGGGTGCTGGGCCAGAATCCGCGCGTGGACGCCACCATCCAGGTCCAGGGACGGCTGACGGTGGATCCCGGGCAGCGTTTTTTCTCGGTCAAGGACTTCGATCTGAAGGCGACGGGCGTGCTGCCTTCCATCCGGGCCACCGCGCTGACGGCGCAGGGCGATTTCGCCTATGACGGGCAGCGCCAGGCCATCGACGCCTCGGGCGTCTCGGTCGCGTTCCAGGGCGACGTGGCGGGCAGCCGGCCGCTCAGCGGCGTGGACCTGCGGCTGGACGCCCCGCGCCTGAATGCCGGGTTGGCCGAGGGCCGGGTACAGGTCGAGAAACTGTCGTTGTCCGCGCAAGGCAAGCTGGGCGCCGATCCCTTCGAACTGTCGCTGTCCGCGCCTGCGCTGCACGTGTCGCCGCAGGCAGCCCAAGGCGAGGCGCTGACCGCCCAGGTGAGCCTGGATGGCAAGCGCGACCTGGACCTGCGCGTGGCCCTGTCGGGCATATCGGGCAGCGCCGACAAGCTCGGCATCGAGCGCCTGTCTTTGGACGGAGAACTCAAGGAAGGAGAGCGCGTGGTCCGGCTCTCCAGCGCCTCGCCGGTCCAGGCCAGCCTGCCGCGCAGGAAAGTATCGCTGCCCCAGCTGGCGGGCCAACTGGAGATCCAGGACCCCGCGCTTCCCGACAAGCTGATGACGATCCCCGTCAAAGGCAGCGTGCGCGCCAACTTCGAGCGGGAACACGTGGTGGCCAGGCTCGATGCCATGATCGAAGGCGGCCAGTTCAACGCCTCGGCCGAGGTGTCGCAGTTCGACGAACCGCGCATCGCCTTTACCGTCGCCGCCGATACGCTGGACCTTGACAAGCTGATGCCCCCGGCCGGGCAGGTGGCGGCGGGCGGCGGGGCCGGCGGCAGCGTCCGCGCGCCCGCGGATCCGCCGGTGGACCTGTCCGCGCTCGAGGACATCACGGCCAGCGGAACCGTCAAGGTCGGCAATCTTGTCGCGCGAGGACTCAAGGCCGGCAACGTCTCCGCCTCGGTGCGGGTGGCCAAGGGGCGCGCCGATGTCAGTGGCCTGAAGGCGTCGCTGTACGGCGGCTCGCTGTCGGGCAGCGTGTTCGCGGACGCGTCCACGAACCGCATCGGCCTCGCGCCCACGCTCACCAACGTTTCACTGCAACCGCTGTTGTCCGATCTCAAGCACAAGGACGGCCTGATCGGCCGCGCGACGATCGCCCTCAACCTGACCGCGACCGGCAAGACCGTGGGGCAGATGAAGCGCGGCCTGAACGGCACGGCCAGCCTGGCGGTGCGCGACGGGGCCATCAAGGGCGTGAACGTCGCCCAGTCCCTGCGCGATTTCCGTGCGCTGCTCTCCGCCCGCAAGGACGATGCCAGGCAGCACCAGGATACGCTCCAGACCGATTTTTCGGAACTGCAGGCCCAGCTGGTGTTCGCCAGCGGCATCGGCACCGTGCGCAGCCTGAGCGCCAAGGCGCCGCTGCTGCGCATCTCGGAAGGGGAGCCGGCCCGCATCGACATCCCGGGCGAACGCTTCGACCTGGTGGCGCTGGTCACGGTCGTGAATACCTCCACGGGACAGGACGGCAAGGACCTCGCGGATCTGCGCAATGTCACCGTGCCGGTCCACGTGGCGGGGCCCTTCGCATCGCCGTCCTATACGATCCAATGGAGCAAGGTCGCCACCGACGTGCTCAAGAACACCGTCAAGAACAAACTCAAGGAAGAGCTGGGCATCGAACCGTCCGAGGCGGGCGACAAGCTGCGCGGCAAGGTCAAGGACCGGCTCAAGGGATTGTTCCGGTAGACGAATTCTTAGCGGAAAGCCGATGTCCATTTCCATCTCCGGCCTGTACATCTACCCCATCAAGTCCTGCGGCGGCATCGCCCTGGACCGCTCTCCCGTCGGCATGGCCGGCCTGCACAACGACCGCCGATGGATGGTGGTCGACGCCAATGGCGTCTTTCTTTCGCAGCGCAGCCATCCGGCCATGGCCCGGGTTCGCACCGACCTGCGCGACGGCTACCTGCTCGTGACCGCACCGGGGCAGCCGCGCCTGGACATACCGGTCGACGTGGTCGAAGACGACGACAGCGTGCGCACGCGGGTCACGGTCTGGCGCGACGAGGTCGATGCCGTGGACGAGGGGGACCTGGCCGCCCAATGGTTCGGCGCATTGCTGGGTACGCCATGCCGGCTGGTCAAGGTGCACCCGCAATCGCATCGGCTGGCCAGCACGACGCGCATCGAGAATTGGCTGGCGCGTCATCCGGTGGCCGAAGGCTTTCCGCGACACCACGTTTTCGCCTTCGCCGATGGCTACCCCATCCTGGTGGCCAACGAGGCTTCGCTGGCCGAACTGAACCAGAAGCTGGCGGCGGCGGGACAGGCTCCGGTCGGCATGGACCGCTTTCGTCCCAACGTGGTGCTGAGCGAGTTCGGCGCCTACGACGAGGACTACACCGTGCTGGTGACGGTGGGCGAGGTCCGGCTGGCGCTGGTCAAGCCCTGCGTGCGCTGCGAGATCCCCAATACCGACCAGCTCACCGGCGCGCGGGCGAATGAGCCCATGGCCACGCTGGGCACTTTCCGCAGCCAGCCCGAAGGCGGCGTGACGTTCGGCATGAACGCCATCGTCAGCGCGCCGCCGGGCGCCGTGCTGAACGTGGGGGACCGGGCCGAGGTGGTGCTGGATTTCTGACGGAAGGCGCGCCCTAGGCGGGCGCCGTCAATTTGCGGTACTTCACCATCAACTGCTCGTGGGTCTCGTGAAACTCGGGATGCAGCTCGATGCACTCGACCGGACAGACCACCTTGCATTGCGGCTCGTCGTGGTGGCCGACGCACTCGGTGCAGCGGGCAGGGTCGATCTCGTAGATCTCCGTGCCCAGGTAGATGGCATCGTTGGGGCACTCGGGCTCACAGACGTCGCAGTTGATGCATTCGTCGGTAATCAGCAGAGCCATGGTGGGGACTTCCTTGCCGCTTGGGGACTCAGGCGCCGTCGCGACCGCCCAGCTGCGTGACCTTGGCGTGCAGCCAGCGTTCGACCGACGGGAAGACGAACTTGCTGACGTCGCCGCCCAGTTGGGCGATCTCGCGCACGATGGTGCCCGAGATGAACTGGTACTGGTCCGAAGGCGTCAGGAACATGGTTTCGACATCCGGCAGCAGGTATCGGTTCATTCCGGCCATCTGGAACTCGTACTCGAAGTCCGAGACGGCACGCAGGCCGCGCACGATGACGCGGGCGTTCTGTTCGCGCACGAAGTCCTTGAGCAGGCCGGAGAAGCTGGCCACCTGGACGTTGGGATAGTGGCCCAGGATCTCCCGGGCGATCTCGACCCGTTCGCTGACCGTGAAGAAGGGGGCCTTGTTGCGGCTGACCGCCACGCCCACCACCACCTTGTCGAACAGCCCGGCCGCGCGGCGGACGAGGTCCTCGTGGCCGCGGGTCATCGGGTCGAAGGTGCCAGGGTATACGGCAATGATCATGCGTAGGCTCCGTATTTCTATTGATGGGCGTCAGCCTTTTCGGTCCCGGCCCGGATGGCGGGGACGAATCGTCCGGCGCCTTCGGCGGCCGGCATCCGGTTTCCGGATGATGTGATTATTTCCTTATTTGCGCGGCGCAGCAAATTGGAAATGACGCGTATCAGACGTTTCCAGGCGCTACGCCGCTTTCGCCTGGGCGCGCAGCAGATGGAAATGTACCGCGCCGGCCTTGTCCTGCCGCAGCAATTCGGTCCCGGGCGGTGCCTGTATCGGCGCTTCGGCTTCAATATAGAGCATTCCACCGTCAGTAAGTGCTTGCAATGATGACGCGAGGATACGATCCAGCCAGTCCTGGCCGAAGGGCGGGTCCAGCAGCACCAGGTCGAAACGGGCGGCCGGACGCGCCAGGTAGGCGCGGGCATCGCCGGTCACGATGCTGACATTGTCCGCCCCCAGGCGCGCGCGCAGTGCCTCCAGCGACGCCGTCGCGCGGCGGTCGCTTTCCACCAGCACGGCCTGTGCCACGCCGCGGGAAGCGGCCTCGAAGCCCAGCGCGCCCGAGCCGGCGAAGGCGTCGAGCACGGTCTTGTCGGCGAATTCGCCGCCCCACAGATGGTTGAGCCAGTTGAACAGGGTCTCGCGCACGCGGTCGGGCGTGGGGCGCAGGCCGGGCAGGTCCAGCACGGGCAGCGGGGTGCGCTTGTAGCGGCCGCCGATGATGCGGACCTTGTGCGGAGCGGAGCGGTGGGAGCGGGCGGCGGGAGGGCGGGATGAGGGCATGGCGATCGACCGGTAGAATCCCAGATTCTATATGCCGGCGGCCGCGTGTCCGCCGGGTGGGCCGCCGCCCGTCGTCCCGATGAAGGCGCAGGCCGTTACAGCAGACAGGTTTCCATGTTCAGTTTCTTCAAGAAGAAGACCCCCCAGCCTTCCCCCGAGCAGGATCGTGCGCAGGAGCCGCCCGCCGCGCCCGTTCCCGCGCCGGCGGCGGACCAGCCCGCCGTCCCGCCGGCTCCCCGGGAGCCAATTGCCCAGGAGCCCGTCGCTCCCGGGATGGCGGCGCCCGACACGCCGGTAGCGCCGCCTCCCGTGCCGGAGGAGCCGGCGGTGCCCGCCCAGGCGCCCGCGCCGGCCCAGCCCGTCCCCGCACCAGCTCCGGCGCCGGCGCTCCAGGCGGCCCCACCCGCCAAGTCGTCGTGGCTGGCGCGCCTCAAGAGCGGGCTGTCGCGCACCGGCCAGAGCCTGACCACGCTGTTCGTGGGCGTGAAGGTCGACGAGGACCTGTTCGAGGAACTGGAGACCGCGCTCATCATGGCCGATACCGGCGTGGACGCGGCGCAATCGCTGCTCAAGGGGCTGCGCGAGCGGGTGCGCCAGGAACGCATCGAGGATGGCGACCGCGTGCGCCAGGTACTGCGCGAACTGCTGGCCGAGCATCTGCGGCCGCTCGAGCGCCGCTTCGACCTGGACCGCCCCGCGCCCATCGTGACCATGATCGCGGGCGTGAACGGGGCCGGCAAGACCACGTCCATCGGCAAGCTGGCGCGCACCTTCCAGCAACAGGGCCGACGCGTGCTGCTGGCCGCGGGCGATACCTTCCGCGCGGCCGCGCGCGAACAACTGGTGGAGTGGGGCCGCCGCAACGACGTCACGGTCATCGCCCAGGAAGGCGGCGATCCGGCCGCCGTCGCCTTCGATGCGGTCAAGTCCGGCCAGGCGCGCGGCATGGGCGTGGTGATGGTCGATACCGCCGGCCGCCTGCCCACGCAGTTGCACCTGATGGAAGAGGTCAAGAAGATCAAGCGCGTGATCGCCAAGGCCGATGCCTCGGCGCCGCACGAGGTGCTGCTGGTGATAGACGGCAACACCGGACAGAACGCGCTGGCGCAGATCAAGGCCTTCGACCAGGCCCTGGGCCTGACGGGCCTGATCGTGACCAAGCTGGACGGCACCGCCAAGGGCGGCATCCTGGCCGCGGTGGCGGCCGGCGCGCAGGGCGTACGGCCGGTGCCGGTGTACTGGATAGGCGTGGGCGAGGGCATCGACGACCTGCAGCCCTTCGTGGCGGACGAGTTTGCCGGGGCGCTGCTGGGGAATTGATGCCGGCGGGAACGGCCCTGGCGCCGTCAGGTCCTAGGCCGGCCGCTCCATGAACGCCAGGATCTGCCGGCCCAGGTCATCCTCGGCGGTATTGAAATGCGCCACGATCGACGTATGGTTGTGGCCCGCCATCCAGACGAAGCGCGGCGCGCGGCGCCGGACGCGGGTCAGCGCGGCAAGCAACTCCACGCAGTGCACGTCGATCAGCGGGTTCTCGTACTCGGCTACGGCGATCATGGTGGGCAGCGCCTGCGCCGTGACGTGGTTGACCGGCGAGCCGTCCTCCATCGTGGCGGGCGAAGTGCCGTAGTAGGCCTCCACCCGGCTGGCGTTGGGATTCTCCGCCGAATTCTCGGCCCGCACGCGGCCGGACACCACCACCAGGCCGGCCAGGCCGTGCCCTGCGGGCGGGTGGAAGCGGGCATCGTAGGCGTAGTGCGCCGCATGGGTGCCGCCGGCCGAATGTCCCATCAGGAAGATGCGGCCCGGGTCGGCGCCCAGTTCGTCCGCGTGGGCGCGCACCCACGCCACCGCGGCGGCGATGTCCTGCGTGCCGCTGGGATAGGGATGGGCGGGCGCCAGGCGGAATTCGACGTTGACGCCGATGATGCCGTGCCGGGCGAAGTACCAGAGCACATTGCTGTAGATCTCCGCCGTGCGGTCCTTCTCGCCTTCGACGAAGGCGCCCCCGTGCACGAACATCAGCACCGGCCGGCGCGAGGCCGCCTGGCCCAGCGGCTGGAAGACGTCCAGGCACTGGCGCGGATCGTCGCCATAGGGAAGGTCGCGCGTGACCGTGGCCAGTTTCGGCGCGTCGCGCAGGATCTCGGAGAACCCCTGCACCATCTGGCGGACGTGGGCCTGTACGCTGGTGCCCCAGCGCGGACCGAGTTCCGCCATGGCCTGGCGCAGGGACGGGGGGATGTCGGGAGGATGCGGCATGTCAGTCCACCTTGCCGATGCGGCGAACGGCGGCCTGCACACGTTCGGCGTCGGTCTTCCAGTAGGCCGCGAATTCGGGCGCGTCCATGTAGTCGATGGGGCTGCCCAGGTTGAGGAATACCTGTTGCAGTCCCTGTTGCGCGGTGACCTTGCGCACCGCCTCGCGCAGCGCGTCGATGACGGGCTTGGGGGTGGCGGCGGGGGCGATCAGGGCCGACCATTGCGTGAACTCGACATCGTAGCCCAGCGACTTCAGGCTGGGGACGCCGGGCATCGAGGCCAGCGGCTTGGTACCCCAATGGGCGAGGGGCCGCATCTTGCCTGACTTGACGAAGGTGCTGGCGTTGGCGGGCCCGCTGGCCGCCAGCTGGACCTGCCCGGCCAGCAACGATACCAGGGCCGGGCCGCCGCCCGAGAACGGCACGTGGGTGATGGGAGCGCCCGATGCGGCCTTCAGCATTTCCATGGGGATGTGCATGGCGCCATACACGCCAGATGACCCGTAGTTCAGCGCCTGCGGGTTCTTCTTGGCATCCGCGACCAGTTCGGCCACCGATTTCCACGGCGCGTCGGCCCGGACCACCAGCAGGTTGGGGTCGGCGGTGATGCGCGCAATGGGTACGAACTGGTCCAGCTGAAAGGCCGGCTTGCGGCCCAGCAGGCGGTCGGCCTCGGGCAGCCCCGATATGGACGACAGCGTCAGCAGCAGCGTGTAGCCGTCGGGCTTGGCGCGCGCGACCATGCCCGTGCCCACGACACCGCCGGCGCCACCCTTGTTCTCGACGATGACCGGCTGTTTCAATTCATGGCCCAAGGCATCGGCCAGCGGGCGGGCGATGTTGTCGGCCAGGCCGCCGGCCGCATTCGGCACGACGATCGTGACAGGCCCGGCGGGGAAGGGTGCGGCGGCCATCGCGGGGCCGGCGATGGTGCCCAGCGCGGCCAGGCAGGGGATGAGTTTCTTGAGCATGATGGTCCTTGCAACGATGTCGTGGGTGCCGCGCCGGGCGCCGGCACGCACAGGGGGGTCAGATCACGATGGCGTTCAGGCGATTGCGCACGGCGCGCACGATGGACATGCCGGCCAGCGCCGAGGTCTTGGGGTTGGACGCGAAGGCGGCGGCCTCGACCATGACCTCGAGCCGGCCGAAGGCGCCACGCGCCGAAATGGTGTGCGTGTTGCCGCCGGCGGCGGGGTCGGCGATCAGGCGGACCCGGGTCTGGTCCAGCCCCATGCCGGCCAGCCCGACCATGGCGGCGACGTTGGCGTTCTGCGGGAAGGTCGCGGCGGCTTCGCGCGCGGTGCCTTCGAAGAACACCGTGGCTTCGGCAAGATGCTCCAGGTCGCACAGGCTGGCGGCCGCCGTGCCTTGCCAGCTGCCAGGGGGCTTGCGCCCGGTGTAGTCCACCGATGCCAGTCCGCTGTCGCGTGCGGCCGCCAGTGCGTCGACGCCGGCCAGCGCGCCTGGCACCAGCGTCAGCTGCGCCCCGCCCGCCCGGCAGGCCGCATCCAGCCGGTCGACCATGCCGGGCAGCGCCAGCGCGCCCACCGACGCGACGATGGTGTCGATACCCTGTTCCAGCAGCCGGGGCACCAGGGTACCCAGCGCTTCATGGCCGGCGCATTCGACGGCGAAGTCGGGGCGGGTTTCCAGGCCGTCGACCGATTGCACCACCTGGCCATGCCTGCCCAGCTTGCGGCGGGCGTCGTCGGCCCGTTCAGCCCGTTCCAGCACCAGCCACCGGCCGATGCGCGGATCGTCCCTCAGTTGATCAAAAATCGACTGCCCCATGGCTCCGAAGCCTGCGAGCAAGATGGTCTTCATGCGGGAATGCCTCCGGTTCGTCAGACTCGAATCGTGCGGGCCTGGGCGCCGTCAGGCAATCGATATATAGTCAACCCGGTTTACTTTTCATCAACATCTCCAGGATGAAACTGCCGCCCCTGAACCCCCTGCGGGTGTTCGAGTCCGCCTCGCACACCTTGAGCTTCACGCAGACCGCGCGCGAGCTGCACGTGACGACGGGCGCGGTCAGCCGGCAGATCCGCGTACTGGAGGAATTCCTGGGCATGCGCCTGTTCGAGCGTGCCAGCGGCGAAGTACGCCTGACGCCGGCGGGCCGGGAGTACCGCGACGACCTGAGCGGAGCCTTCGAGCGCATATCGCAGGCGACCACCAAGGCCCTGAACCGGAACCGGGACCAGCCGCTGCACGTGTGGTGCCAGATGACGTTCGCCATGCGCTGGCTGCTGCCGCGCATGGCCGAGTTCCATGCGCGGCATCCGGACCGCGATGCCGTTTTCACCACGTCGCTCAAGCAACTGGACAATCTAAGCGACGCCGACGTCGCCATCTGCATCGGCCATGGCGACTGGCCGGGCGTGATCGCCCACCGGCTGGTGGACATCGAGCTGCTGCCGGTGTGCAGCCCGGCCTTGCTTGCCGGACCGGTGCCCCTGCGCGTACCGGCGGACCTGGCACGCCATACCCTGCTGCAATCGGCGGCCCGGCCCGGCTATTGGGGGCGGTGGCTGGCCGCCCATGGCGTGGACGGCGTCGACCCGGCGCACGGGCTGACCTTCGAGAACGTCACGCTGGCCTACCAGGCGGCGCTGCAAGGCATGGGCGTCGCCATGGGCCAGTACGCGCTGGTGGCCGACGACCTGGCCGCCGGCCGGCTGGTTGCGCCGTTCGAAGGGCGGCTCGTGCTGGATTCCGCCTTCTACCTGGTCTATCCCGAACGCCTGCGGAACGATGCCCACGTCTGCGATTTTCGCGACTGGGTGATGGCGCAGGCGGCCTGATCGCGGCCGGGCCTCCCAAGCCTCAGGCGACCCGCCGCGCCAGCCTGACCACGGTCACGCCCGGCACGAGTTGCCGCAGCGAAGGCATGACCAGCGTGCAATGGTCGTACGGTGTCGTCACCGGCTCGCCGTCCTGCCAACCGATGATGGTGCCGGCGCGCTCCAGCTCCTCCAGCCCCTGCCAGGGCTGCGCGAACCGGAAATCCATGCTGCGCGCGACCACCGGCTGCGTGACCTCGATGGCCTGCTGGGCGTCCGGCGCGGGGCCCATCCATTCGGCGGGAATGTCGTTGTCGTCGACGATGCCCGAGGCGCGCAGGAAGCGCGCCACCTGGTCCTGCGCCACGGCCCGGCTTTCGAGCGCGCCGTGGTAGCCGCATTCGATCAGCAGCGAGCGCGTGCCGTTGTCGGTCATCTGGCCGAAGCGTCCGTAGTCGCGCATGCGCACGCCGTCCTTGTGTCCGGCGTCGACGATGATGTGGCGCGGCGCGCCCAGTTCGCGGGCCAGGTCCAGGTTGCGCGGCTGCATTCCGGTCAGCAGCAGCGGGGCGCAGGGTTCGTGCATGGAATGCAGGTCCAGCAGCCAGTCGGCTTGCCGCACCCAGGGCAGCAGCGCGGCGGCGCGCGCGCGCTCGCGGGTAGTAGGGGCGGCGAGCTTGTCGTCGCTCCAGACCCGGTTCAGGTCCTCGTCCAGATAGCGCGAGGCGTCGTGTCGGGCGGCATCGAAGGTATCGAACGCGGCCAGGTTGCAGAACGCCAGCGTCAGCTTGCCGCGCCGGGGCCGCAGGCCGGATTCCAGCGCGGTCTTGACCGCCCAGGCGCCGCACAGCTCGTTGCCGTGTACCAGCGAGGTGACCAGCACATGGCGGCCGGGCGTGCCCGAGTCGAAGTGCCAGACGCCTTCGACGCCGGTGTTGCCGGCACGGACGGCGGACAGGTCGGGCACGGGCAGCAGGAAATCGTGAGTCGCCATCTTCATTCCTCGATCTTGGCGAACTCGACGATGCGCTTGTACTTCTCGGTCTCCTTGCGCTGGAACTGGGCCAGGTCGACGCCCGGGGCGGCCACGGTGGATCCCGATTCCTGCATCTTGCTGCGGAACTCCGGCATCTTCAGGACGTCGTCCAGCGCGGCGCGCAGCTTCGCGACCACGGGCGCGGGTACGTTGGCGGGGCCGTACAGACCGAACCAGATGTCCATGTTGACGTCCTTCAGGCCGGCTTCGGCGAAGGTGGGGATCTCGGGCGCGAGCGGCGCGCGCGAGGCCTGCATCAGGCCGATGGGCACGAGCTTGCCGGCCCGGATGTTGGCCAGCGCGCTGGACAGCACGAACACGCCGAATTGCAGTTGGCCGCCCATGATGTCGCTGGCCAGCGGCGCGACGCCGCGATAGGGCACGTGCACCAGCTGCAGGCCGCCCGCTTCCTTCAGGCTCTCGGCCGACAGGTGCAGCGCGGTGCCGACGCCCGAGGTGCCGAAGCTGAACTTGCCGGGATTGGCGCGGGCCTGGGCCAGGAACTCGGAGATGTTCTTGATGGGGGAGTTGGCCGAGGCCACCAGCACCATGGGCTGGGTGCTGATCATGCCGATGGGCGTGAAATCCTTCAGGCCATCGTACTTGACCGCCTTGTTGATGAGGCTGGCGATGGCCATCTCGTTGGATGCGCCCAGCAGTAGCGTGTAGCCGTCGGCGCGGGCCTTGGCCACGCGCTGGGCGCCGATCACGCCGCCGGCGCCACCCACGTTCTCGACGATGACGCGTTCGCCGATGCGCTTGGACAGCGCCTCGCCGAACAGGCGGGCGGTCAGGTCGGTGCTGCCGCCGGCCGGGTAGCCCACTACCAGGGTGATGGGGCGGGCGGGATAGTCGTCTTGCGCATGGGCCGGGACGGCGGCGGCGCCGGCGCAGGCGGCGAGCGCCAGCATGAGGGCGCGGCGCGTAAGGGTAGGCTGGTTCATGGTGAGGCCCCGTACAGAGCAGTTATCGTGCCGCCATCCTTGCGCACGGCATGGATGCAAAGGTGCGAATCAGGCACATGTATGTGCGGATTCGGCCCGGCACCAGGGTTTGCCCCAGGAAGGTGCGGAGGTGGCGGATATACGAAACGCTTGGCGCCCCAGGGTGGTGCGGGACGCGGGCGGGGCTTCCCGCGGTACGGATCAGCGGGCGAATTCCGTCGCTGCCCAGACCGCCTCGACCACGTCGGCCTGGCGCGCGCGGGGCCGGTACAGCCGGACCTCGAACGGGACTTCGTCGCTGCGGCCGCCCAGGACCACCATGTTGCGGCGCTGGCAGTCCGCCGCCACCATGGACCAGGGCAGCCACGCGACGCCCAGGCCCTTCTTGACGAATTCGTAGACGGCGTCGGCCGAGTCGCAGCGCAGGAACACGTTCATGCCCGCCAGCGGATTGCGCTCGAAATGCTCGCTCAGCAGCCGTTCCATGGACAGGCCGATGCCGTAGGCGATCAGCGGCGTGGCCTGGCTGGCGCCGATCAGGCTGTAGCGGGGCTTGCCTTGCGCATCGGCCACGCTGACGGGGACCAGCTTCTCCGTGGACAGCGTCAGGTGGCGATAGCGGTGGCCGTTCAGCGGCACAGACAGCGCGCGGTGCTCGTAGCAGCACAGCATGTCGACCTTGCTCTGTTCAAGCATGGCGGCAAGGTCGGAAGTCGCGCCGGTGATGATGTCGATCTGCGCCTTGCCCCGCAGCGGGCTGCGCGGCATGTGGGTGATGCGAGCCAGCCAGTCGGCCACCAGGGTGCGGGCCAGGGTGCGGCCCGTGCCTATGCGCAGGCTCATGCCCTGGTTGGTGCCGTGGCGCTGGATTTGCGAGCGGGCGTTGGCGACGCTTTCGACCGTGCGTTCCGCGGTCTTGAGCATGACCTCGCCCTCGGGGGTGAGCTGGACCGGCGTGCGATTGCGTTCCACCAGCGGCGCTCCGGCCCAGACCTCCAGCGCGCGGATGCGGCGGCCGAAGGCGGGATGGGTGACGTGCCGCATTTCAGCGGCGCGCACGAAGCTTTGCGTGCGGGCGAGCGCGATGAGGTCTTCGAAGAGTTTGAGGTCCATGAGTTCCGGATTTTAATGCCTCGGGGTGCTCATCCCCGGTTGGCTTGCTCAATCGTAATAATTGGGCGTTTCGGGTTCATGGCGCCGCCGCCGGATCCGCTCAGTGCAGGATCTGGCTCAGGAACAGCCGGGTGCGCTCGTTCTGCGGATTCGAGAAGAAGGCCTCGGGGGTGTTCTGTTCGACGATCTGGCCCTGGTCCATGAAGATCACGCGGTCCGCGACCTGCCTGGCGAAGCCCATTTCGTGCGTCACGCACAGCATGGTGATGCCGGTCTCGGCCAGCGAGGTCATCACGTCCAGCACTTCCTTGACCATCTCCGGATCGAGCGCGGAGGTCGGTTCGTCGAACAGGATGATCTTGGGCGACATGCACAGCGATCGCGCGATGGCGACCCGCTGCTGCTGCCCGCCCGAGAGCTGTCCCGGGTACTTGTGCGCCTGCTCCGGAATGCGCACCCGTTCCAGGTACTGCATGGCGGCGGCCTCGGCCTGCGCCTTGGGCTGCTTGAGCACCCATATCGGGCCCAGCGTCAGGTTCTGCAGGACGGTCAGGTGCGGGAAGAGGTTGAAATGCTGGAACACCATCCCGACTTCCCGCCGGATCGCCTCGATGTCCTTCAGGTCGCTGGTCAGTTCTATGCCGCCCACGGCGATGCGGCCCTGCTGGTGTTCCTCCAGGCGGTTGATGCAGCGGATCAGCGTGGACTTGCCGGATCCGGACGGGCCGCAGATGACGATGCGTTCGCCGCGCTCCACCGCAAGGTCGATGTCGCGCAGCACCTGGTACTTGCCGAACCATTTGCTGACGCCTTCCATTTGTATGATCGGCTGCGTGGATGAGGACATGGCGGTTTTCCTGTCGGGGGCTTGCGTCCGGGCGGGACGGGAGCTCATCGTTCCCGGTCCGTGCGCAGGCGCTTCTCCAGCGATTGGCTGTAGCGCGACATCGCGAAGCAGAATACGAAGTAGATGGCGGCGATGAACAGGTAGGCCTCGACCGAGAAACCCGGCCAGGCGGCATCGGCCAGCGAGGCCTTGGCCGACTGGGTAAGGTCGAAGATGCCGATGATCACCACCAGCGAGGTGTCCTTGAACACCAGGATGAACATGCTGACCAGCGGCGCGATGATGGTCTTGAGCGCCTGCGGCAGCACGATCAGGCGCATCTGCTGCCAGTAGCCCAGGCCGATCGAGTCGGCGCCCTCGTACTGGCCCTTGGGGATGGCCTGCAGGCCGCCCCGCACCAGTTCGGCCAGGTAGGCGGCGGCGAACAGGATGATGGCGATCTGCGCGCGCAGCAGCTTGTCTATGCTCATGCCCTCGGGCAGGAACAGCGGCAGCATGACCGAGGACATGAACAGCAGGCTGATCAGCGGCACGCCGCGTATCAGTTCGATGTAGACCACGCACAGGGCCTTGATCGCGGGCAGGCGCGAGCGGCGCCCCAGCGCCAGCAGCACGCCCAGGGGAAAGGCCAGGCCCATGCCGAAGGTGGCCAGGATCAGCGTCAGCGGCAGGCCGCCCCACAGCGTGTTTTCGACGTATTGCAGGCCCAGCACGCCGCCCCACATCAGGATGCCGGTGGCCGTCAGCGCGACGACCCAGACCAGCGCCAGCCAGCGGTTCCAGAAGCGGCGCAGGCAACTGGCCACGACGGCGCCGATCAGCAGCGCGCTGGCCAGCAGCGGGCGCCATTGTTCGTCGTAGGGATACAGGCCGAACAGGATCAGCCGGTGCTTCTCGGCGATGAAGGCCCAGCATGCGCCGCCGGCCTCGCGGCATTCCTGCGCCGACGAGGCCACGAAGGTCGCGCGTATCAGTCCCCATTCCACCAGCGCCGGCACGATCATCAGCAGCAGCCAGGCCACCAGCAGCGTCAGTACGACGTTCAACGGAGACGAGAAGAGGCCCCCCCCTACGCGCTTCGCGCGCCCCCCAGGGGGCGGCGCTGGCGGACCGGCGGAGCCGGATCCGCGGCGCCCTGGAGCAGAGTCATCGTCGATGAGGGACGCCGCCTCCATTAGCGTTCCACCAGCGCCATACGGCGGTTGTACAGATTCATCAGCACCGAGATCGTCAGGCTGACCGCCAGGTACACCGTCATGATGATCAGCACGCCCTCGATCGCCTGGCCGGTCTGGTTCAACGTCGTGTTGGCGATGGAGACGATGTCCGGATAGCCGATGGCGACGGCCAGCGAGCTGTTCTTGGTCAGGTTCAGGTACTGGCTGGTGACCGGCGGGATGATGACCCGCAGCGCCTGGGGCAGCACGACCAGCCGCAGGACCTTGCTGCGCCGCAGGCCCAGGGATTCGGCGGCTTCCCACTGGCCGCGGTTCACGGACTGGATGCCGGCGCGCACCACTTCGGCGATGAACGCCGCCGTGTAAATGACCAGCCCGAACAGCAGCGCCGTGAACTCGGGGGTAAGCGTGGCGCCGCCGATGAAGCCGAAGCCCTGCAGGTGGGGCACGTCGAACTGCACGGGCGCGCCGCCCGCCAGCCACCCGGCCAGCGGCAGTCCGACCAGCAGCGCGACGACCCAGTGGGCAATGGGGCGCACGTCTCCGCTGTGCTGCTGGCGCTTGCGCATCCAGTGGGCCAGCGCCAGCGACAGCACGACCGCCAGGCCGAATCCCGCCGCGGCCAGGTCGAAGCCCAGGTGGTCGGCGGGCAGCGGCAGCTTGATGCCGCGGTTGGACAGGAACACGCCGGGCAGCAGCTCCAGTGCCTGGCGGGCCGGAGGCAGGGTCTCGGTGATCAGCGCATACCACAGGAAGAGTTGCAGCAGCAGCGGCGTGTTGCGCATCAGTTCGACGTATACCGATGCCAGCCGCGCCACCAGCCAGTTGCGCGACAGGCGGGCAATGCCCACTACCGTGCCCAGGATCGTCGCCAGCACGATGCCGGCCGCCGCCACGCGCAGCGTGTTCAGCAGACCGACCAGGATGGCCCGCGCATAGGTGTCCTGCGGATCGTAGCGGATGGGCGTCTCGCCGATGGCGAAGCCCGCTTCGCGTCCCAGGAAGCCGAAGCCCGACGCGATGTTGCGGGCGGCCAGGTTGGCCAGCGTGTTCGAGACCAGGAACCAGGCCAGCCCGGCGACGGCGGCCAGGGCGACGGCCTGGTAGACCGCCGACCGGACGGAAGGGTTGCTCCAGCTGAACCGGGTCATGCGCGCATCAGCGGATGGGCAGCGCGTACATCAGGCCGCCCTTGGTCCACAGCGCGTTGGCGCCGCGCTGCATCTTCAGGGGGCTGCCCTGGCCCAGGTTGCGTTCGAAGCTCTCGCCGTAGTTGCCGACCTGCTTGACGATGTTGTAGGCCCACTTCTCGTCCACGCCCAGGTTCTTGCCGGCGCCGGGCGTCACGCCCAGGATGCGTTGCACGTTGGGGTTGGCGCTCTTGGTCATCTCGTCGACGTTCCTGGACGTGATGCCGTATTCCTCGGCCTCGATCATCGCGTTCAGCGTCCACCGGACGATGGCCGCCCACTGCTCGTCGCCCCGGCGCACCATGGGCCCCAGCGGCTCTTTCGAGATCATCTCGGGCAGCACGACGTAGTCGTCCGGGTTGGACAGCTTGGTGGTGCGGATCACGTTCAGCGCCGAGATGTCGGTGGTGTAGGCGTCGCAGCGGCCGGCGGCGAAGGCACGGACCAGTTCGTCGAACTTGTCGATGACCACGGGCTTGAAGGTCAGCTTGTTGGCGCGGAACCAGTCGGCCAGGTTCAGTTCGGTGGTGGTGCCCGGTTGCAGGCAGATGGCCGCCTGGTTGAGTTCCTTCGCGCTCTTGACGCCCAGCTTCTTCGATACCAGGATCCCCTGGCCGTCGTAGAAGTTCACGCCCACGCCCGTCAGGCCCAGCGCCGCGTCGCGCTGCAGCGTGATGGAGGTGTTGCGGGGCAGGACGTCCACCTCGCCCGATTGCAGCGCGGTGAAGCGTTGCTGGGTATTGAGCGGGGTCAGCTTGAACTTGGTGGCGTCGCCGAACAGCGCGGCCGCGACGGCCTTGCACAGGTCCACGTCGATGCCGGTCCAGTTGCCCTTGCTGTCGGGGTTGCTGAAGCCGGCCACGCCGGTCGACACGCCGCACTGCACGAAGCCTTTCTTCTTGACGGCGTCCAGCGTGGGGCCGGCGTGGGCGGCATGCGCGGCGCCCAGCATCAGGGCGGCGGCGAGGAAGGATTTCAATGCTTTCATGGCGGGTTCCTTGCGCGGGGGGCCCTGGACTATAAAGCATCGCGGGCCATGGCCTCCTTGGGGAAACGTACCGTAGCATGTGTTCGGTATGATGAAAACCTCGGGGCCTGTCGTCTCCGGACGGCCCAGGTTACTATTTCGACCTCATGATCGAATTCCAGCAAGTCTACAAATCCTACGGCCGCGGCATCGACACGCTGGCCGATGTGACCTTCGGCATCGCCCAAGGTGAATTCGTCTTCGTCTCCGGCCCTTCCGGGGCGGGCAAGTCGACCCTGCTGAAGCTCATCGCGGGGCTGGACGTCCCCAACCTGGGCACGGTCCTGGTCAACGGGAAGAACGTCGGCAAGCTGCCCGGCCGGTTCCGGCCCTACCTGCGGCGCGCCATCGGCACCATCCTGCAGGACGTGCACCTGCTGAGCGACCGCAGCGCCTTCGAGAACGTCATGCTGCCCCTGACGGTGACCGGCCATTCGCGCGCGGCCGCCGCCAAGCGCGCCCACGCCGCCATCGAGCGGGTCGGCCTGTCCGGCAAGGACGGGTTGCGGCCGCAGGAACTGTCGGGCGGCGACCAGCAGCGGCTGGCCATCGCGCGCGCCATCGTCAACCGTCCCGGCCTGCTGATCGCCGACGAACCCACCGCCAACCTGGACCGCGAGAGCGCCCGCCGCATCGTCGAGGTCTTCCGCGACTTCAACCGCGTGGGCGTGACCACGATCCTGGCCACGCACGACGAAAGCCTGATCACCGACTACGCGACGCGCGTGCTGCTGGTGAAGGAAGGCAAGGTCACCGACGGCGGCAAGCGCACGCCGCGCCTGGGCGGGGAGGTCGAGGCATGAGTCCCCTGATCCGCCAACATCGCTATGCGCTGGGCGTGACCCTGCGCCGCCTGCTGTCGCAGCCGTTCTCGTCCATCGCCAACATCCTCGTCATCACGCTGGCGCTGGCCATTCCGCTGCTGGGGGCCACGGCCCTGATGTCGCTGCGCCCGGTGGCCAACCACCTGACGGCCGACCCCGAGATGACCGTCTTCATGCAGGTCAGCGCCACGCCGGCCGAGACCGGGGCCGTGGCCGACCGGATCCGGCGCGATCACGCCAGCGAGATCCGGGGCCTGCGGGTGATCAGCCGCGACCGCGCGCTGGCCGAGCTCAAGGCCAACCCGGCCTACGCCCAGGCCCTGGCGGTGCTGCCCGACAATCCCCTGCCCGACGCCATCGTCGTCACGCTGGAGGGCGAGGACCTGGCCCAGCGGTCGGCCAAGCTGGCGGCCCTGTGGAAGACCTGGGCCAAGGTCGACATGGTGCAGGTGGACAGCGCCTGGGTGCAGCGGCTGGAGGCCATCCTGCGCTTCGCCCGCGCGAGCCTGCTGTTCCTGGCCCTGGTGGTGGCGGTGGCGGTGCTGGCGGCGGTATTCAATACCGTGCGCATGCAGGCCCTGTCCCAGCGCGAGGAAATCGGCGTCGCACGGCTGGTGGGCGCCACCGAGTCCTTCGTGCGGCGGCCTTTCCTGTACCTGGGGGCGATCAGTTGCGGCGTGGCGGCACTGGCCGCGATCGGGCTGGTGGCCGTGGTGCTGGATCCGCTCAATGCCGCGCTGGCAGACCTGGCCCGCAGCTACGGGACCGAATTCGCGCTGCGCCTTCCGCAATGGGAATGGCTGGCGGCGTTCGTGGTCGGGGTGGCCCTGCTGGGAGCGCTGTCCGCGCGCTGGTCGGTCACCCGGAATACCCGCTTCTGATCCGCATGCCCCGCCGTCGCGCGGGGTGCCATCCCCGGGGCGTCAGAGGTTTTCCTCGTCGCTCCAGTCGCCATTCTCGGCCAGCCGCCGCTTGAGCCAGTCGACCAGGGCCCGCACCCGGGGCAGGGCGCCGCGGGTGCGCGGCAGCAGCGCCTTCAAGGCCAGTTCCGGCAGCCGATAGCCGTCCAGCACCGTGCGCAGTTGGCCGCGCGCCAGCGCCGGCGCGGCCATGCCGGCCGACAGGACCGTGATGCCGTTGCCCGCGATGGCCGAGGTGCGCAGCACGCGGCTGCTGTTGGAGGTGAAGCGCGACCGTACCTCCACCTGCGCCGTGCCGTCCGCGCTTTCGAACTGCCATAGCGCGCCCGAGGGCGTGAAGACCAGGCAATCGTGGTCGGTCAGCTCGCGCGGATGGACCGGGTTGCCGCGTGCTTCCAGATACGATGGCGCCGCGCAGACGACGCGGGGATACGGGGCTAGCCACTCGTCATCGACGTTCGCATACAGCTCGGGCAGGGCGCCGACCACGATGTCGAAGCCTTCCTCCACCGGGTTGACGGATCGGTCCAGCATGACGACGTCCAGCAATACCTGTGGATGGGCCTGCTGGAACTCGGTCAGGATGCGGGCCAGGTAAGGGGCGCCCAGCGTGGTCGGGATCTTGATGCGGATGCGGCCCAGCAGCCCGCCCCGCGTCTTCGTCATTTCCCCCAGCGTGTCGTCGAAATCGGCCACCAGGCCCGCGATGCGCGGCAGGAACTGCTCGCCCAGGTCGGTCAGCGTGACGCTGCGGGTCGAGCGGTTGAACAACTGACCCCGCATCTTCCATTCCAGTTGCCCCACCCGCTTGGTGATCACCGAGGGGGAAACGCCCAGTTGGCGCCCCGCTTCGGAAAAGCTGCCGGTACGGACGGTCGCCAGGAAGGCGCGCATGTTGTCCAGCGTGTCCATTTTTCTCGAAATGAAAAAAGTGATCGGGCGAATTCGTGGATTATCACTCAGATCAAAAGTAATTACGATGTCGACCTTAGAAACGGGCGTGGCTCAACCGCGCCGAGGAGACGATCGTGAAGCAATTCGTGGCACCGCTGGCAGCGGGCATCGTGGCATGGACCTGTATGGGGTCCGCGTGGGGGCAGGGTGGCGACGCGTACCCGACCAAGCCGGTCCGGATCATCGTTCCTTTCCCCGCGGGGGGCACGGCGGACTCGATCCCGCGCATCGTGGCCGAGAAACTCGCCCTGAAGTGGTCGCAGCCGGTCATCGTCGAGAACCGGCCCGGCGCCGGCGGCAACATCGGCGCGGATACCTTCGCCCGGGCCGAACCCGACGGCTATACCCTGATCGCCAGCCCGCCGGGGCCGATGGCGATCAACTTCAACCTGTACAAGAAGCTGGGCTACGACGCCCGCCGGTTCGCGCCCATCTCGGTGGCCGCGACCATGCCCACCGTGCTGGTGGTGCGGCCCGAGCTGGCCGCCATGCCGCCCCAGGACCTGTTCCGCCAGATCCGCGGGAATCCCGACAAGTTCACCTATGCCTCGCAGGGCAACGGCACGACCTCGCACCTGGCCGCCAACCTGTTCAGCATGGAGCTGCGGGCCCAACTGCTGCACATTCCCTACAAGGGGACGGCGCCCGCGCTGACGGACCTGATAGGCGGGAAGGTGGACCTGATGTTCGACAACATCAGCTCGTCGCTGGCCTTCCATCAATCGGGGCGGGTGAAGATCATCGCCGTGGCGGCGGACAAGCGGGTGGCCTCGCTGCCCGACGTGCCAACCTTCGGCGAGCTGGGTCTGCCCGACGTCGTGGCCGGCAGCTGGGTCGCCTTCGCCGCCCCGGCCGGGACGCCGCCGGCCATCACCGCCAGGATCAGCCAGGCGGTGGCCGAAATCGTCCGCATGCCGGACGTGCAGAAACGATTCGCCGACCTGTCGGCGGCCGCCGTCGGGGACACGCCGGCCGAGATGGCCGCTTTCGTCGGCAAGGAAGCGGAGCGTTGGGGCGCGGTGATCCGCACCGCCCACGTCACGCTGGATTGAGAGCAGAAATGGAAACGACCATAGAGGATCGCATCGAGGCCGGCATGCCGGCCTGGCCGGATACGCTGGCGCGCGTGCCGTTCGAGGTGTACCAGAGCCGAGCGGTGCACGGCCTGGAGCAGAAGAACATTTACGAAGGCGCCACCTGGAACTACCTGTGCCTGGAGGCGGAGCTGGCCGAACCCGGCGACTACGTGTCCACCTTCATGGGCGCCATGCCGGTGGTGGTGACGCGCGACGCCGACGGCGAACTGTACGGTTTCGAGAACCGGTGTGCGCACCGGGGTGCGCTGATCGCGCTGGAGAACGCCGGCAACGCCAAGGGCTTTTCCTGCGTCTACCACGCCTGGGCCTACGACCTGCAGGGCAACGTCAAGGGCGTGGCCTTCCAGCACGGAGTGAACGGCAAGGGCGGCATGCCGGCCGGGTTCGACGCGGGCCGGCATGCGCCGCGCAAGCTGCGCATCGCCGCCACCTGCGGCCTGGTGTTCGGCAGCCTGAGCGACGACGTCGATCCCATCGAGGAATACATCGGCGAGGACGTGCTGGCGCGCATCCGCCGGCTGCTGGGCGACCGGCCGCTGGAGGTCATCGGCCGCTACACGCAGATCCTGCCCAACAACTGGAAGCTGTATTTCGAGAACGTCAAGGATTCGTATCACGCGAGCCTGCTGCACCTGTTCCTGACCACGTTCGAGATCAACCGCCTGACCCAGCGCGGCGGCCTGATCGTTTCGCCCGACGGCGGCAGCCACGTCAGCTATTCGATCATCGACAAGACCGCCGAGGCCGGATCGGAATACAAGGACCAGGAACTGCGGGTCGACAACGAGCACTACCGGCTCCAGGACCCGAGCTTCCTCGACTACGTGGACGAGGTCGGCGACGGCATCACCCTGCAGATCCTGTCGGTGTTCCCGGGCTTCGTGCTGGGACAGGTCAACAACAGCGTGGTCGTGCGGCAGGTGCTGCCCAAGGACGTCGACGCGACCGAACTGAACTGGACCTATCTTGGCTATGCCGACGACACGCCCGAGCTGCGGCGCATGCGGCATCGGCAATTGAACCTGGTCGGGCCGGCGGGGCTGGTCTCGATGGAGGACGGCGCGGTGGGCGGCTTCGTCCAGCGCGGCGTGGGCACGGCGCGCGAATACTCGGCGGTCCTGGAGATGGGGGGCGAAGACACGGCATCATCCGACACGCGCGCCACCGAAGCGTCGGTGCGCGGTTTCTGGAAAGCCTATCGCCGCCACATGGGAGTCTGACATGGACCAATCGGATGTCAAACAATGGCTGGACGCCCGGATGTGCGCGCAACTACGCATCGACCGCCTCAACGCCGCCTATGCCCGGTGCATAGACAGCGACGAGCTGGAAGCCTGGCCGGATTTCTTCGACCGGGGCTGCCTGTACACCGTCACGTCCGACGACAACCACCGCCGGGGATTCGTGGGCGGCATCGTCTACGCCGACTCGGTGGGCATGCTGCGCGACCGGGTGTCGGGCCTGCGGGAAGCCAACATCTATGAAGGCCACCGCTATCGCCACCTGGTCGGCCCCGCTTCGGTACTGTCGCTGGAGGATGGCCGGGCCCGCGCCGAGACGCCCTTTGCCGTCTATCGCATCATGCGCACCGGCCGTACCGACCTGTTCGTGACCGGCCGCTACGTCGACGTGCTGCGCCTGGACGCCGGCGACGAGGCGAAGATCGTGGAACGGCGGGTCGTGTGCGACAGCTCCAGCTTCGACACGCTGCTGGCGATTCCGCTATGACCTGGCAAGTCACCGTGGCCGGCACGCCGCACGGCTTTCCCTGCGAACCGGGGGAGTCGCTGCTCGACGCCGCCGAGCGGGCCGGCTTCGAGCTGCCGTATTCCTGCCGGAAAGGGGTATGCGGCAATTGCGAGGGCGGGCTGGACAGCGGCGAGGTGGCCGTGGCGGGGGTGGCCTGCGCGGCGTCAGGGCGGGGCATCCTGTACTGCCGGGCCACGCCGTCGAGCGACGTGACCATCAGTCCGGCCTCGATACGCCCGGCCGACCGGTCCGCGCGCAAGCGCGTCCAGGCCAGGATCCACAGGATCGACCGCCTGGCCGACGACGTCACGCTGTTGCGGCTGCGCCTGCCCACGGGCGTACGGGTGAAGTTCCGCGCCGGACAATACCTCCAGGTCGTGCTGCGGGACGGCCAGCGGCGGCAGTTTTCGATGGCCAACCCGCCGGGCATCAGCGACGAGGCGCACCTGCACATCCGCCATGTGCCCGGCGGCTACTTCACCGGCACGGTGCTGCCGGCGCTGGAGCGTGGGCAATCGCTGGAGGTCGAACTGCCGTTCGGCGATTTCCATTGGCGCGAGGAGCACCGCGGGCCGATCGTCTTCGTGGCCACTGGAACCGGCTTCGCACCCATGGCGTCCATCATCGAGGACATGCTCAAGCGCAGGATCGAGCGGCCGCTTTCACTGTACTGGGGCGGGCGCACGTCGCGTCACCTGTATGCGCTGGAAACCGTAGCCGCCTGGCGCGCCCGCCATGCCGGCCTGCGCTTCGTTCCCGTCCTGTCGGACGAACCGGCCGGCACGCTGGACGGCGCGCGGACCGGGATGGTCCACCATGCCGTGCTGGAAGATTTCCCCGACCTGTCTTCGGCGCACGTCTACGCGTGCGGCTCGCCCGCCATGATCGCGGCGGCGCGCGGCGAGTTCGCCGAGCGCGCCGGTTTGCCGTCCGCGCAATTCTTCAGCGACGCTTTCGTCGTGGGGCCGTGAGCGGCGGCCGCGTTTTCGTTACCTGAAGATGAATTGTCATAATCCGGAGCCCTGCTGAACGCTACCATTGAGGCTTTTCATGCCCGCGGCCGACCTGCTCCCGATGGTAGAACAAGAACTCAAGTTTTCCGTCCCCTGGGCCGCGCGCAAGGCTGTCGCCGGCCAGTTCGCTTCCCTGTCATCCGCGCCCCGCATGCATCTGCGCGCGGTGTACTTCGACACCCCCGACAGGCAACTGGCCCGCCAGCGCGCGGCGATCCGGCTGCGCCAGGAGGGCCGCAAGTGGGTGCAGACCTTCAAGATGGCCGGCGCCGACGCCATGTCGCGCGTCGAACTGAATCATCCCAGTCCCGGCCGTACCCTGGACCTGTCCGTCTATGCCGGCACGCCCGCCGAAGCGGTGCTGGCCGGCCTGACCGCCGAACTCGGCGTGCGCTACGAGACCGACGTCTGGCGCAAGGCGGCCGCGGTGCGTACCCGCGCGGGCTCGGTGGAGGTTGCCTACGACGTGGGCACGATCCGGGCGCAGGGACTGGAGCTGCCGGTGTGCGAGCTGGAGTTCGAACTGCTGTCCGGGCGGCCCCAGGCGCTGTTCATCGTGGCCGGCCGCTGGCTGGCCCGGCATGGCCTGGTGCTGGACCTGCGCAGCAAGGCCGAGCGCGGCGACGGGCTGGCCAATGCCGCGGCCCGCATCGCTGCCGCGCCGCTGGACGAACGGCCCCAGGTCAGGGAAGCGGAGATCGCCGCGTTCTGGGCGCCGCGCTTCGCCACCGGGATCGGGCTGGGCCAGGACGAGACGCCCGATCAGGCGCTGGCCGCGATGACCGCTGAATGCTTCGAGCAGATTGCTCGCAACGCGGCGCCGTTGGCGGCAGCCGACGCGCCTCCCGGGGTACGGCTGGGGGGCGCCGAACACGTGCACCAGTTGCGTGTCGGCATGCGCCGGCTGCGCTCGGCCTGGAAGCTGCTGGACGGCAATGCCGAACTGCCCCCGGCGGCGTTGCAGGACGGTGCGCGCAGGCATTTCGCCGACTTCGGCCGGGTCCGCGACCAGGACGTGATGGGCGGCGAGGTCCTGTCCGCGCTGGTCGATGCCGGCATGCCGCCCTTGCAATGGCAGCCGACGGCCGGGATCGACGCGGCCACCCTGGCGTCGTCCGTGGATTTCCAGGCGTGGCTGCTGGGCCTCCTGGCCTGGAATGTGGGCTTACGCGAGCCCGGCCCCAGCCTGCCCATGGCCGGCGGACTGCCGGCGGCCGAACCGGCGGCGGAGCCGGAAACCGCGCGCCCCGTCCGTCTCGCGCGCGCCGTCACGCCGCGCCTGCGGAAGTGGCACGGCCGGCTGGTCCGAGAGGGGCGGCACTTCGTGCGCCTGGAAGACGAGCGCCGCCACGCGCTGCGCAAGCTGGCCAAACGCCTGCGCTACGGCCTGGCCTTGTCGGCGCCTTTATACCGCGCCGCGCGCGTTCGCGCCTATCGCAAGAAGCTCGCGGCCCTGCAGGACATCCTGGGCGAGATCAACGACCTGGTCGTGGCGCGCACGCACTATGCATCGCTGGCCGACGCGCATTCCCAGGCCTGGTTCGCGCTGGGATGGATCGCCGCGCGGCTGCGGGAACTGGAGGTCCAGGCCGAGGCGGCCTTCGGCGTGCTGGCCGAGGTCAAGGTGTTCTGGAAGGCCCGGCGGTGAAGGCGCGGGGCCGCAGGCGCGCCCGGTAGGCGTGCTAGGCGCCCGCGGGCATCCGCGCCGCCTCGTCGCGCAGCAGGGCCAGAAAATACTCCGCCGCCGGCGTTGCCGGGATCTCCTGATTCCAGATGGCAACCAGGTCGCGTTGCAGGCACAGCTCCGGCAAGGACAGCGCCGCGAGATCCGGATAGTGGCGCAATACGGATTCCGGCCACAGCGTCAGGAAGCGGCCCTTGCGCAGCAGCTCCGCGGTGCATGGAATCGAGACTCCCTGAACGGTGGCTGTGGGCGCCGGCTGCTCCAGCTGCTTGAACAACGCGACCAGATGCGGCCGCAGCACGCCGTTCTGCGGCGGCAGCACCCAGGGATAGTCTCGCAGGCGCGGCAGGCATGACCGCCCCGGCAGTTTCCGCAGCGGATGGTCGTGCGCCATGGCGACATGGAAGGGGTCGGCCATCAATCGGCAGTGGGCCAGCGCCGCCGGCAACTCCAGATTGGTGAGCATGGTCACCGCCACGTCCAGGCGGCCCTCGCGCACGCCCATGATCAGCGGATGGTACAGCCCCTCTTCCACGAACACCTGCATGCCCGGGCGCTCGCCGTACAGCCTCAGCAGCGCGCGGGGCAGCAGCGTGGCCGATGCCCCGGCGCCGCTGCCCACGCGCACCACGCCGATATGCGCGCTCTTGAGCGCATCCAGTTCCTCGTGCGCCGCCGCGAGCTGCATGTCGATCGCGCGCACGTAGGGCAGCAGCGTGTGCGCGTAGACCGTCGGCGCCACGCCCCAGGCATGGCGGGTGAACAGCGCCATGTCCAGGGACTGTTCGAGCTGGCGCAGGCTCTTGCTCAGGGCGGGCTGCGACATGCCCAGCGCCCGGCTGGCCTTACCCAGCGACCGGTGTTCGTATACGGCAAGAAAATGCTGCAGCTTGGCGTCCATGCGGCACCCATATCCATTGGTTATGACTGAGCCAGCCCAAAGCCATCTAGCAGCCCGCCCCAAGGGATGCATAGAATGGGCCTCCACCAAGGTTTCTCATCTTTTCGAAGGCGGCGACACCCATGCACCAAGGATATCAGCTCACTTCCGGCTCGCCCCGCATCGCCTACGAGTCGCACGGCCAGGGCGCGCCCATCGTGTTCGTGCATGGCGTGGGGGGCAACCTGGACAATTGGCGCGACCAGCTCGAGCACTTCGGCCGCGATCACCGTGCCGTGGCGCTGGATCTGCGCGGCTACGGCCATAGCGACGACATCCCCGGCCCCCTGGATTTCCACGATTTCGCGGCCGACGTGCTGGCGGTCATGGATGCGCTGGGACTGGCGCGCGCGCCGCTGGTGGGGTTGTCCATGGGAGGGCTGGTGATCCAGTCCGTCTATGCGCGCGCGCCGGAGCGGGTCAGTGCCCTGGTGCTGGCGGCCTGCCGGCCGGCCGATGCGCCGGTGGCCCATGGCGAGCAGTTCGCCCGCGATCGCCTGGCGCCGCTGGAGTCCGAGCAGCCCCAACAGGCGCTGGCCGACAGCCTGCTGCCCAAACTGATGGGGCCCGCCACCGCGCCCGACGTCGTGGCCCGGCTGCGCGACAGCCTGCTGCGTCTGCGGCTGGACCAGTACCGCCAGATCGTGCCGGTGCGCACGCGGGTGCCGCCTTATCTGGCGCTGGCCGACATCCGCGTGCCCGCGCTGGTATTGGGCGGGCGGCAGGACCAGCTCGCGCCGGTCGAGCAGATGCAGGCCATCGCCCGTGCCATCGCCGGCAGCGAGCTGGACATCTTCGAGGACTGCGGCCACTTCCTGAACATCGAACAGGCGCCGGCCTTCAACGCCCGCCTGCGCGCATTCCTGGATGCCGCGGCCGCGCGCGCGCCGTCCGTCTGAACCCGCCGTTCCACCCTCGGACCTGGAGTCTTCCCATGTTCATCGCAAGACCGCTTTTCGCAGGAACATTGTCGTTGCTCGCCGCCGTGGCCACGCTGTGGGTGGCGGCCGCCGCGCCCATAGCGGCGCACGCGCAGTCCGGGTATCCGGACAGGCCGGTCAAGCTGCTGGTGCCTTATCCGCCCGGCGGCGCCATGGATCTGGTGGGGCGCATCCTGGCCAAGGACTTCTCCGAGCGCACAGGCCAGCCCATGGTGGTCGAGAACAAGCCCGGGGCCGCCACGATCATCGCCGCCACCGCCCTGGCCGGCGCCGCGCCGGATGGCTACACGCTGATGCTGGCGCCCAACTCCACGCTGACCATTATTCCGCAGCTCTACGCCAAGCTGCCGTTCGACGTGAAGCGGCTGGAAGCGGTGGCGCTGGTAGGGACCAACCAGATGGTGTTTTCCACCAGCAGCGGCAGCGGCCTGAACGATCTGGCGGCGCTGGTGGATAAGGCGCGCGGAACGCCGAAAAGCGTCTCGTACGGTTCGTTCGGCAATGGCAACATCACCCACCTGTTGGGGGAGCTGCTCAACCAGTCGGCGGGCATCGCCATGCTGCATGTTCCCTACCAGGGCGCGGCGCCGGCCATGAGCAGCCTGCTGGGCGGCAACATCACGGCTACCTTCGACACCGTCACCAATGTGGCGCCCCAGGTGCAGGCGGGCAAGCTGCGCGCGTTGGCTGTTACCGGCCGCCAGCGCAGTCCGCTGCTGCCCGACACGCCCACCTTCGCCGAAAGCGGTTATCCGGCCCTGGCGGCCGTGGACAGCTGGGTCGGCCTGCTCGCTCCAGCGGGCATGGATGCCCGGGTAAGGGCCAGGCTGGACGCGCATCTGAACCACATCCTGCGCGATCCGGCCTTCGTCAGGCAGTTGAGCGAGCGCGGCTTCGACGTGCCCGTCGTCGATGCCGCGATGCTGGCGCAGCAGGTCAAGGAAGAGCGCGGCCTGTATCGCCAGGTCATCGGCAAGGCGAACATCCGGCTCGATTGAGCCGCACCAGCCTGGATCAGGCCAGGACCTTGGCCATGGACGCGGCCACGTAGTCCAGGTTGGCCTCGAACAGTCCGGCCACGCACATGCGGCCGGACTGGATCAGGTAGACGCCGAACTCGTCGCGCAGCCGGTCGACCTGCGCCGGGTTCAGGCCGGTGTAGCTGAACATGCCGCGCTGGTTGACGAAGTAATCCACGTCCAGGTCCGGGCGCAGGGCGTGCAGGCGATCGCGCAAGCCCTTGCGCATGGCATGGATGCGCGTGCGCATCTGCGCCACTTCCCCTTTCCATTCCTCGCGCAGCGCGGGGTCGTTCAGCAGGGCGCTGACCACGCGGCTGCCGAACAGCGCCGGGCTGGAGTAGTTCTTGCGGACCGTGGCCTGGAGCTGGCCCAGCACGCGGCCGGCTTCGTCGGCGGTCGGGCAGACCACCGACAGCCCGCCCACGCGTTCGCCGTACAGCGACATGTTCTTCGAGAACGAATTGCCTACCAGCATGGCGATGCCGCGGTCGGCGGTCTCGCGCACGACCCAGGCGTCTTCTTCCAGGCCGTCGCCGAAGCCCTGGTAGGCCATGTCGAAGAACGGGATGGCGTTGCGGGCGACCAGCACGTCGATGATCTTGAGCCACTGTTCGCGCGACGGGTCGATGCCCGTCGGGTTGTGGCAGCAGGGCTGGAGCAGCACGATGCTGCGCTCGGGCAGCGTCTCGAAGGTGGCCAGCATCTCGTCGAAGCGGATGCCGTTGGTGGCCGCGTCGTAGTACGGGAAGGCATGCATGGGGAAACCCGCGCCACCCAGGATGTTGTAGTGGTTCTCCCAGGTGGGATCGCTGATCCAGATCTCGCTGCCGGGGAAATGTGCCTTCAGGAAATCGGCGCCTACCTTGAGCGCGCCCGAGCCGCCCAAGGTATGGATGGTCGCCACCCGGCCCTCGGCCACGGCGCGGTGCCCGGCGCCCAGCACGGTTTCCTGGATCGCCTTGCGGTACTGGGCATCGCCTTCCATCGGCAGGTAGACCGCGGGCACCGAGGTGTCGATGCGGTCGCGGGCCTGGCTCACGCTGCCGAGCACGGGCACCTTGCCGGCGCCGTCATAGTAGAAGCCGATGCTGAGGTTGACCTTGTGCTCGCGCGGGTCTTTCAGGAAGGTCTGCACCAGCGACAGGATGGGGTCGCCAGCATAGCGGGGAACGTGCTCGAACATGGAACGATTTTCCTTGGAACTATCAATCAATTATAGGACGGCGCGGGAGAGGTGTTCCCGGGTCAGAGACTAGTTCTCATCTGCCAGAGCTCGGGGAACAGGACCACTTCCAGCATCTTGCGCAGGTAGCTCACGCCGGCCGTGCCCCCCGTTCCGCGCTTGAAGCCGATCACGCGCTCGACCGTCGTCACGTGGCGGAAGCGCCATTGGCGGAAGGCGTCTTCCAGGTCGACCAGCTTTTCCGCCAGCGCGTACAGGTCCCAGCAGGCATCCGGGTCGGCGTAGACCTTCAGCCAGGCGGCCTCGACCGAGGCATCGTATTGGGTGGGTTGGGTCCAGTCCCGCGCGAGGCGTTCGGGCGCGACGGCGAAACCGCGCCTGGCCATCAGCATCAGGGCCTCGTCATATAGCGAAGGCGCTTCCAGCGCGGCTTCCACCAGTGCCTTGCGCTCGGGGTGATGGGCATGCGGCGCCACCATCGCGGCGTTCTTGTTGCCCAGCACGAATTCGATCTGCCGGTACTGGAAGGACTGGAAGCCGGAGGAACTGCCCAGGTACTGGCGGAACTTGCTGTATTCCGACGGTGTCATGGTCGACAGCACCGTCCAGGCATGGACCAGCTGCTCCATGATGCGCGAGACGCGCGCCAGCATCTTCAGGGCCGGCTCCACCTCGCTGCGCTGGATGCAGGCGCGGGCCGCGAACAGCTCGTGCAGCATCAGCTTCATCCAGAGCTCGCTGGTCTGGTGCTGGATGATGAACAGCATCTCGTTGTGGTCGGGCGACAGCGGATGCTGGGCGCCCAGCAACTGGTCCAGGCCGAGGTAGTCGCCATAGCTCATGGATTTGGAGAAATCCATTTGCGCGTTGTGCCACGCGGAGGGGGATGCGTTGCTGTCTTGCCGGGAGGCAGTCATGGAAAAACGTCCTGGACGATGGGTCGTTGAAACGGAAGCGGGATGGTCAGCGTAGTGGCCGCAGCACCGCGCGCACGGGACTCGCGTCCAGCGTCGCGAAGCGCAGCGGCAGGGCAATCAATTCGTAGTCGCCTTCGGGCGCCTGGTCCAGCACCAGGCCCTCGAGAATGGCCATGCCCGCCGCGTGCACTGCGCGGTGAGCGTCCATGGTCTTGGATTCCTGCGGATCGATGGACGGCGTGTCGATGCCGACCAGCCGCACGCCGTGCCGCGCCAGCAGCTCGATGACGGCGGGTGCGATCGCGCAGAAGCCGCTGTCCCAGCGCTCGACCGGATTGCGGGCGTAGGTGCGCAGCAGGACACGCGGCGGCACATCCGCCAGGGCGTGCTCGATATGGCGCGGTTCCACCAGCGGACCGGCATCCAGACAGTGGATGACACGGGCCGGACCGAGATAGGTGTCGAGCGGCACGGCGCCGATGGGCACGCCGTCGCGCGCGTAATGCAGCGGCGCGTCGGCATGGGCGCCGGTGTGCGGCGACAGCGTGACGCGCCCCACGTTCACGGGACAGGCGCCTTCCATGCGCCAGACTTCGGCTTGCTGGAACGGCGTGTCGCCCGGCCAGACGGGGGTGGCGGGGGAAAGCGGGGGGCTGATGTCGATCAGGGACATGGCGTGGCGAGATAGGATCAGGTGGAATCTTATCGAAGCGGCCATCGAATGTGCTGGCATTTTCAATGGCTGGGAAGGGTCGAATTCGAATAAAATTCGAAAATCAAAGAATTTGACGAAATTCCATGCGAATAAAACTCGACCGCCTCGACATGCGCATCGTCGAGTGCCTGCGGCGCGACGGCCGCATCAGCAACCAGGACCTGGCGGCCCAGGTCTCGCTGTCGCCGTCGGCCTGCCTGCGGCGGGTCAAGCTGCTGGAAGAGGCCGGCATCATCCAGGGCTATGGCTGCGTGCTGGACTACGCCAAGCTGGGCCTGGAAGTCGAGGCCGTGGTGCACGTGTCCATGCGCCACGAGGTGGAGGGATGGCACGAAGCCTTCGTGGCCGCCATCAAGGACTGGCCGGAGGTGCTGTCCGCCCGCATCGTCACGGGCGGAGCCAACTACATGCTGGTGGTGCGGGCGCGGGACGTCAGCCACTACTCGGACTTCATCGTCAACCGCCTGTATCGCGCGCCCGGCGTGCGCGACATCGAGTCCAACATCGTGCTGGGCTACATCAAGCGCTCGGCCTCGCCCTTCGAGGTGCTGGACCGGGAGTGATCCCCGCTATTTGTTGACCACCCCGAACGCCACGATCTCCACCTTCATGCCCGGCACGACCAGGGCGGCCACGGCCGCGCTGGAGCGGCTGGGGTAGGGCGCGGTGAAGAACTCGCGGTAGACGGCGTCGATGGCCTTCATGTCGTTGACGTCGGTCATGTAGATCAGTACCTGCGTGACGTCGTCCAGCGTGCCGCCGGCCGCTTCCACCGCCGACTGCAGGTTGCGGAAGGTCAGCCGGGCCTGGTCCTCGATCGGGCCGGTGTCGATGCTGCCGTCCTTGCGCACCGGTCCTTGCGAGGTGAACAGGATCCCGCCGCTGCGCACCGCCCAGGAAAAGGGCTGGCCCACATCGGGCAGGCCGACGTCGATGACTTCTTTCATGTTGTTGCTCGCTGTCTGACGGAAAGCGCAGATGCTCCCATGAAACGGGGGAACTTGCCCAGGGTGGCGACGCCGCGTGATACCCCCCATCAACCAAAGTTAATTGTTGCGACGGCGACGTCTGCCCATAATTTCTTCGACTCTCGAACGAAGGAATGTCATGAGCGACGTAGTACGCGAGTACGGCAACGGTGCGGTGCTGGGCGTGGCGGTTCCGCAGGCGAATCCCGTGGTCGAGCCCGAGCTGGCGGCCCTGCTGCCTGCCGGATTCTCGATGCTCGTCACGCGTCTGCAAGGCAGCCGCACGGATTCGCGCCAGCGGCTGATCGACTACCTGGGCAATCTGCCGGCCAGCCTGGAGACCTACGACAGCGCCAAACTGGACGTGCTGGGCTATGCCTGCACCGGCAGCTCGTATCTGGTCGGGGCGGATGAGGAACGGCGCGCGCTGGATGCCGCGTCGGCGCGCTTCGGCTATCCGATCATTTCCTCGGCGCAGGCGCTGCGCCGGGCCCTGGACCATCTGGGCGCGAAGCGGGTCGCCCTGTTCGCGCCCTATCCGCCGTTCCTGGTCGAGGCCAGCAAACACTATTGGAAAGCCGTGGGCCTGGACATCGCCGATTGCGCCTCGGTGTCGCTGGATACCAGCGATACGCGCGACATCTACGGCATCACGACTCCCCTGGTGATGTCGTCGTTCAGCCGGCTGCGCTGGCAGGATGCCGACGCCATCATGTTCACCGGAACCGGCATGCCGACGCTCAGGGCCCTGGTCGAAGTCTCGTCCATGACCGGCAAGCCGGTCCTGTCTTCCAACCTGTGCCTGGCCTGGGCCATGGTGAGGGAGGCCGGCGGCGCGGCCTACCTGGCTCCCGAGCGGGTGGGAGAGCCGCTCTACGGCGGATGGGCCGCCCGCATTCCCGTCTAGTTTTCCCGGCGCGGCGGCGACCGCGCAACTTCAGGAGAATCGCATGAACGCTTCCAGACAAGCGTGGCATCGTCACGCCCGAGTCCTGTTGGCCTGGACCCTGTCCGCGGCCGCGTTGTCCGCGGCCTGGGCGGCGGACTATCCCAGCCGTCCCGTCACGTTGATCGTGCCGTTCGCGGCGGGGGGGCCGACCGATGTCACCGCGCGCATCTTCGCGCGTGCCATTTCCCCCGAACTGGGCCAGACCGTCGTGGTGGACAACCGGCCGGGCGCCGGCGGCACCCTGGGGGGCGGGCTGGCGGCCCGCGCGGCGGCCGACGGCTACACGCTGCTGTGGGGCGGCACCAGCACGCTGGCGGTCGCGCCGTCGCTGTATGCCTCGCTGCCCTACGATCCGCTTGCTTCGTTCCAGCCGGTCAGCCGCGCCGTGCGCGGGCCGCTGGTACTGGCGGTCAACAGCAAGCTGCCCGTGCGCACGGTCGCGGACGTCGTGGCATTGGCCAAGGCCAAGCCGGGCAGGCTGAGTTTCGGCTCCGCGGGCGTCGGGTCGATCATCCACCTGACCGGCGAGCTGTTCAAGGCGCGTGCCGGGATCGACATGATCCATGTCCCCTACAAGGGCAACGCGCAGGTACTGACGGACCTGACTGGCGATCACCTGGACATGGCGTTCATCGCCCTGGGGCACATGCTGCCCCACATGCAGGACGGCGGCCTGCGCCCCATCGCCATTTCCAGCCTGGAGCGCAACCCGCTGGTCCCCGATCTGCCGACCCTGGCCGAAAGCGGCTATCCCGGGTTCGAGTCGCTCGAATGGTTCGGGCTGGTGGCGCCCAAGGGAATTCCCGCCGATGTGCTGGCGAAGCTGAACAGCGCATTCCGCCACGCCAGCCAGCACCCGTCGGTGCGGGCGGAAATCGCCAAGCTCGGCTACATGCCCGTGGACGAGACGCCGGACCAGTTCTCGGCGGCGGTGGTGGCCGAAGGCAGGAAATGGAAGCAGGTGGTGATGGATGCAAAGGTTTCGGTGGAGTGACTGTATGACTGAAGAAGTGTTGTCCACCCCGGTCGCGATCGTGGGGGCCGGCCCGGTGGGCTTGTCCCTGGCGCTGGATCTCGCGTGGCGGGGCATCGATGCGGTGGTGCTGGAAAAGGAGGACGGGCATGTGACCCATCCGCGCGCCGGGTTCGTTTCCGTGCGGACGATGGAGCTCTTCCGGCGCTGGGGGATCGCGCAGTCGGTTCGGGAAAGCGGGTTTCCCGACGATTTCGCGCTTTCCATCGAGTTCTGCACCAGCCTGGCCGGCCATACGCTGGCCAGGGACGAGTATCCCGCGCTGGCGGCCATGCCGCTGCCGGAGTGGTCGCCGGAGAAGAAGCAGCGCTGCCCGCAGCACTGGCTCGATCCGGTCCTGAAGGCGGCGCTGCGGGACAGCGGCCGCGGCACGCTTCGGGTCGAGACGCGGGTCGATGGCTTCGAGCAGGACGAGGAACGTGTCCTGGTCCGCGCGACGGACCTGCGCCGGGGCGCGCCGCTGACGATCCGGGCCGACTATCTGGTCGGCTGCGACGGCGGGGGCAGCACGGTCCGGACCGGTCTCGGCATAGAGATGGAGGGCAGGGGGCATCTGAATTATTCGATGAGCGTGCTGTTCTTCTGCCCGGGGCTGCTGGCGCAGTGCGGCAAGCAGGCCGCCGAACGGTTCCTGCTGATCGGACCGGAAGGAACGTGGGGCAACGTCACGGTGATAGACGGGCGCGAGGTGTGGCGGCTGACCGTGTACGGCACGGCGTCGAAGTTCGATATGGATGCCTTCGACGCCAGGGCCTGGGTGCTGCGTGCGCTGGGCACGGACCGGATCGCGTTCGAGGTGGTGTCCATCCTGCCATGGAAGCGGGCGGAACTGGTAGCCGAAAGCTACGGGCAGGGACGGGTATTGCTGGCCGGCGATTCCGTACACACGATGTCGCCCACGGGAGGCATGGGCATGAATACCGGCCTGGGCGACGTGGCCGACCTGGGGTGGAAGCTGCAGGCGATGATCGAGGGATGGGGCGGACCGGCCCTGCTGCCGGCCTACACGCGGGAGCGCAAGCCGGTGGCGGTGCGCAATGCCGCCTACTCGACCCACAACTACAAGACCTGGGTGTCGCCGCCCCGATGCGAATACCTGCTGGAGGAAACGGCGCAGGCGGAAGCGGCGCGCCGCGAGATCGGCGGGCAGATGAAGCGCGCCACGCAGTACGAATGGCAGTCGTGGGGGTTGCAGATGGGATACCGCTACGACGATTCGCCGCTGTGCGTGGCGGACGGCACGCCGCCGGTTCCCGACGAATATTCGCGCTATGTGCAGACCGCGCGCCCGGGCGCGCGCGCGCCGCACGTTTGGCTCGAGCCGGGGCGGTCGACGCTCGATCTGTTCGGCAAGGGATTCGCGCTGCTGGCATTCGGCGACGAGGCCATGGCCGAGGCTGCCCGATTCGTGCGCGAGGCGGATCGCAGGGGGATGCCGCTGGCGGTGCACCGGATCGACGCCGCGCAGGCGGCCGAGGCGTATGGCGCGCCGCTTGTGCTGGTGCGTCCTGATGGCCACGTGGCGTGGCGGGGAACCGAGGCCCGCGACGCGGCCCGGATCGTCGATATCGCGCGCGGTGCGCGCTGAGGAGGAAAACGACATGTCGGAAATATGGGACCAGCTCATTCCCGAGCGAGACCGGGCCGCTTCCCGCCTGGCCGGCTTTGGCCGGCCGTCGGGGCTGGGCCGTCGCCCGGCGCTGTTGATCATCGACGTGCAGTACCGCACGGCGGGGACGAAGCCCATGCCGTTCGAGCAGGCGGTGCAGGAGTTCGCCACGTCCTGCGGCGATACCGCCTGGCTGGCGATCGAGCACATCGCCGATCTGCTGGCGCTGTTCCGCGCGAAAAACTGGCCGGTGCTGTATCCCCACGTCGCGCCCAAGTTCGGCTTCGACCAGGGGCGATTGACGGAGAAAGTGCCGACCATGATGCAGATCCCGGCCAAGGGCTACGAGTTCGTGGAGTCCATCGCGCCGCGCCAGGGCGACGTGCTGCTGCCCAAGAAACATCCCAGCGCATTCTTCGGCACCCCGCTGGCCAGTTATCTGGTCAATACCGGCGCTGACACGCTGGTGGTGACGGGATGCGCGACGTCGGGCTGCGTGCGCAGCAGCGTGGTGGACGCCTTTTCCTACAACTACCGGGTGGCCGTGCCTTCGGACGCGGTCTATGACCGGAACCAGGCTTCGCATGCCGTCAATCTGTACGACATGGCGGAGAAGTACGCGGACGTGATGGATACCAGGACATTGCTGGCGGCGCTCGAAGCGTTGTCGCCGGCGGCATCGGAGGAGGAAGCGAAGTGAAGAAGTTCGAGCACGGCAATGATCGCTACGACTACAGCGCCATCGTCAGCCGGCCTGTCTACGACTGGCCCGAAGGGCGGCGGTTGGCGGTTTATTTCGCCCTCAACATCGAGGGCTTCGAGTTCGGGCGCAATCCCGGCAACGATTTCACCTCCATGCCATCCGCTCCCTACCACCGCGGATACGCTTATCGCGACTACGGCAATCGCGTGGGGGTGTGGCGCATCCTGCGGGAATTCGAGTCGTTCGGATTTCCCTTGGCGGTGCTGGCCAACGGATCGGTCTACGACGTCTGCCCGGAGGTACTGGAGGCATGCCGGCAGCGTGGCGACGAGATGGTCGGACACGGGCGTACGAACTCCGAGCGCCAGGCCGACATGGCGCCGGACGCCGAGCGGACCATGCTGGGCGAGGTCAAGTCGCTGTTCGAGCGGCATGAGGGCAAGGCGCCGGCCGGATGGCTGGGACCGTTCATCTCGCAGAGCCCGAACACGCCGGAACTGCTCAAGGAACTGGGATGGAAATACATGCTCGACTGGTGGTTCGACGACCAGCCCATGTGGTTCCGCACCAAGCACGGCCCCATTCTCGCGGTGCCCTATCCGTCGATGGAACTCAACGATCTGCCCGCCTACGTGAACCGGGGAGCGAGCGACGAGGAGTTCACGCGCATGGCCATCGATGCGTTCGACGAACAGCTCCAGGAATCGGCGCAATACCCGATGGTATATTGCCTGTCGCTGCATACGTTCCTGACCGGACAGCCCCATCGCATCAGGCAATTGCGGCGGATCCTGTCCCATATCGCCTCGCAGCGCCACCGGGTATGGCTGACGACGCCCGGAGCGATCGCCGAGCACGTCGCGAGCCTGCCGCCGGGTGTCGTTCCCAGCCGCTGAACGGGATGCCCGGGCCCCAAGCGCGCATCACTCCCTGTCCGGGTGCCCAGCATGGACATACGCCAGATACGCTGCTTCGTCGCGCTTTATGAAGAGGGCAGCATCACGCGCGCAGCCCGCCGGCTGCACGTCGTCCAGCCCGCGATCAGCCAGCAGATCAAGCGGCTGGAGGCACATCACGATGTGCAACTGTTCAGCCGGGACCCGCATGGCGTGACGCCCTATCCCCTGGCGCACGAGTTCTACCGGCATTGCATCCGCGTGCTGACGGAACTCGAACGCGCGGGAGCGGTATTGGCGAGCGGCGCGGACCGGTTCAGCGGCAAGATCCGGATCGGCGCCCAGGCGTCGTTTCACCAGTTCGTGATGGCGCGGGCGCTGGAGGCGTTCCGCGAGCGCCATCCGGCGGTCGAATTCTTGTCCCGCGACGGGTACCGCAGCGACCTGATCAGTTGGCTGATCTCCGGCGACCTGGAGTGCGCGCTGCTCAGCACGACGCAGGACCTGCTCAACATGCAGACCCGGGATATTTCCACCGAAGCCCTGGTGGTGGTCGGTCATCGGAGTACCCTCGCGGACCGGGACCACGTGCGGGGAAATGAATTGGCCGGGTTCCAGCTGGTGCTGCCGTCGCGCTACAAGTCCATGCGCAACCTGATCGACGCCCAGTTCGGCCTGCAAGGACTGGTCTTGCGGCCGCAATTGGAAATCGACTCCTTGCAGAGCCTGTTGCACGTCACGCTCAGGCCGGGGTGGCTGTCCATCATTCCGCCCATGGCCTTGTCGTCGGAGTTGTTCGGGGGAGCCCTGCGCAGCGTGGCCCTGGTCGAGCCGGTCATCAGGCGCAAGGTGGTCGTGGCCTGGCAGCGCCACAAGACGCTCTCCGCACCGGTTCACGGGTTCATCGATATCCTGTCGGAGATCCTGGCGGGTATCCCGGGGGTGGAGATTCCAGGCAGGGACGCCGAGGCGCGGGATTGATCGTGGCCGGTCAGGACGAAGCCGGACCGGAGCCCAGCGCCGCCTCGACATCCGGTCCGATCGATTCCGGCTTGTCCGTGGGCGCGTAGCGGGCGATGGGCACGCCGGTTCGATCGACCAGGAACTTGGTGAAGTTCCACTTGATGGCGCCGGTGCCCAGCAGGCCGGGCTTGGCGCTTTTCAGCCAGCGGTAGAGCGGATGGGCCCCGTCGCCATTGACGTCGATCTTGGCGAACATCGGGAAGGTCACGTCGTAGTTGAGCTTGCAGAAGTCCCGGATGCTCTCGTTGCTGCCCGGCTCCTGGTGGCCGAACTGGTCGCAGGGGAAGCCCAGGATTTCCAGGCCGCGTTCGCGGTAGGCGCGGTACATGGCTTCCAGGCCCGCGTACTGGGGGGTGAATCCGCATTGCGAGGCCACGTTCACCACCAGCAGCACCTTGCCGCGAAAGCGCTCGAGCGGTACGTCGCGGCCTTCGATGTCCGTGGCGGAAAAATCGTAGATGGTCGTCATGGCGTGTCCCTGGGTGAGTGGCGGGGCGCGCCCGGTTGGGGCGGCGCGCCGTTTCACCGCGCATCATCAGGCGCCTGCCGCCCCGCCGTCAACTCCGCCGGAAGCGCTGCCCTTCGCCTGGTCGCGTGCTCATTCGGGCTCGACGCCGGAGCGTTCGACCAATGCCTTCCACCGTTCCATGTCGGCGCGGATGCGCGTGCCCAGTTCTTCGGGGGAACTCAGGGCGACTTCCAGCCCCTGCTGGTGCAGCGATTCGCGGATTTCTGCCGAGGCGAGGGCCTGCCCGACGGCGCGGTGCAGACGCTCGACGACGGGCCGTGGAGTGCCGGCGGGAGCGAGTAGGCCTATCCAGGGCGCGAACGGGAAGTTGGCGTAGCCGGCTTCCTGCAAGGTGGGTATGGCGGGCGCCAGCGGCGAGCGGTGGTCGGCGATGACGGCGACGAGCCGCAGCTTGCCCGCCGCCACGTGGGGCAGCGCCACGTTCAGGGACAGCAGCGCGGCCTGCACCTGTCCGCCGATCAGGTCGGTGACGAGTCCCGACATGCCCTTGTAGGGGACGTGCAGCATGTCGATCCTGGCGGTCTGCTTGAACAGTTCCATCAGGAAGTAGTGCGGCGTCCCGAGCCCGGGCGAGGCATAGGACAGTCCGCCGGGACGCTTCTTGGCCAGTTCGACGAGTTCGGCCAGTGAGTGCGCGGGTAGCGAAGGCGTGACGGCCAGCGCCCACGTGCCGGTCGCGACCATGGCCACCGGCGCGAAGTCCTTTGAAGGCGAGAAGGTGACGCTTTTGTACAGGTACGGAAGCATGGTGATGGTGTCGGCGGTCGAGAGCAGGGTGTGCCCATCGGGAGGCGCCTTCGCCACGCCGGACGTTCCAATGGTGCCGCTTGCGCCGACGCGGTTCTCGACCACCACGGGCTGGCCCAGGACGCGCGCCATTTCCGGGGCCAGCTTGCGGGCGACGAAATCCCCTCCGGCGCCGGGGGTATAGGGAACGACGACGGTGACGGGCCGCGTGGGAAAGGTCTGTGCGCCCGCGCCACCCGTCAAGGCGGCCAGCGCGGCGGTGAGCATGATCCCGAAGCGTTTCATGTCAGGCCTCCTGGACGCTGGTGGCTGCCGCGGGCGCGGCCTTGTGCGCGAGGCCTATCAGCCCGGCGATGTTGTCATGGCAGATCTTGCGATGGGCGTCGGCGGGCAGCGCCAGGGACCGGATGGCGCGCAGTGTGTCGCGGATGAAGCCCGGGCCTCCTTCGGGATCGAACGGGCAGTCGCTGGCGAACACCACATGGTCGTTGCCGAAGAAGTCCAGTCCGCAGCGTATGGAGGAGGCCGAGCCGCCCACGGCCGTGTCGCCGTAGAACCGGCGGAAACAGTCGACGGGGCGGTCGCCGAGCATGTCCTTGATGTAGCCGAGGTCCTCGTCCGCGGTGCGTACGCCGATCTGGTCCCATAGCGTGCCGACGCGGCCTTCGAAGTAGGGAATCATGCCGCCCAGGTGATGAGTGATGATCTTCAGCGTGGGCAGGCGCGTCATCAGCCCCGAGAACACCAGGCGCGCCATCGCCACGCTGGTTTCATAGGGCCAGCCCAGCACCTGCCAGATCTCGAAGCGGGATTTGCCTTCCGTCGGATAGTCCGCGTAGCCGGCGCCGCGGTGGGGATGCATCCAGATCGGCACGTCGTGGTGGACGGCGCGCTCGAACAGGGGCAGGAAGCTCGGATGGTCCAGCGGCGCGCCGTGTATGTTGGTCTCGATCTGGATACCGGCGGCGCCCAGCTCGAGCACGGCGCGGTCGAATTCTTCCAGCGCCGCCTCGATGTCGTTCAAGGGCAGGCTCGCGACGAAGGCCGGGAAGTAGGCGCGGTGGCGGTCGACGATCTCGGCCAGGCCGTCGTTGCCCAGCCGGGCGAGGGCGGGCGAGGCCTCCGGCCCCAGGACGTTGTCGGCCGAGGGTTGGGACAGCGAGATCACCTGCCGGTAGTCGCCGAAGCCCTTCATCATCTCGATGCGGCGGGGCACGTCATGGAGCATGGGCACGGTGCCCAGGCGCTTGGCGATGTCGCGGTTGGTCGAAAGCCGCTCCACCTCGCGCAGGTAGGCGGGAGGCATGAGATGGGTGAATGCGTCGAGCACGGGCAGGTCGTCGTTCATCGGTGTCTCGCTGGTGATTGTCGTTGGAGGAACTGGCCGGCGCTCAGTCCGTGCGCGTGGCGTCGATGCCCTGGCGCAGCCGGCGTTGGGAAGGGCGGTCGGCCATGCTGTGGCGATCGCCCGCGGCGAAGACGTCGTCGTGCTGGAAGCCGTCGTAATGCTGGATCTCCCACCAGTTATGGTCGAGGTCTTCCAGGTAGAACGAGTACACGCCGTGCTGGCTCTTGACCGACAGGACCTGCCGGATCTCGTACTTTTCCTGGAGCGCCCTGGCGGCTTCCCAGGCAGCGTCGACTTGCGCCGGGGTGGCGACGTCCAGGCCCCAGTGGTTGAAGACGCTGACGGGCTTCAGGCGTTCTCCCACTTCCAGGCAGACGATGTGGAACTTCAGGCCGCAGCGGATGGACAGTCCGCGCGAGGCATGGTGCACGCATTCGAGTCCCAGGAATTCTTCATAGAAGCGCCTGGATTTCTCGATGTCATAGCACTCCAGGGTGCCATGGGACAGCACATAGGGCCTGACGACCGACCCGGCATGGGCCGGCGCCGGGACGATGCTTTCGATGTTCATGTCTGGTCTCCTCTCTTGTCGCGGATGCGTCAGGCGGCCGCGATGTCGTTGCGCAAAGTGCCGATGCCGGCGATCTCGACCTCGACCTGGTCGCCCGGGTGCATGAAGACCTGCGGGTCGCGGCCGAAGCCGACGCCGGCCGGGGTGCCGGTCAGCAGCACGTCGCCGGGCTGGAACCGGTACCACTGCGAGAAGTAGGCGATGGTCTCGGCGATGGGATGGATCAGGTCGCCGACGCTGGTCGATTGCATGACGCGGCCGTTGAGCCGGGTGACGAGCTGCAACGACGACGGATCGCCGACTGCGTCGCTCGTGGCCAGCACCGGCCCCATGGGAGTGAAGCAGGGGAACTGCTTGCCCATGATGTTGAGTTCCCAGCTCTGGCGTCCTTCGACCGGGGTGCGGGCGGCCTGGACGCCCGGCATCCAGTCGCGCGCCGAGACGTCGTTGGCCGCCATGTAACCCGCGACGTGGTCGAGCGCCTGTGCCGGCCGCACGCGGTGGCAGGCGCGGCCGAAGACGACGGCCAGTTCGCCTTCGTAGTCGACCTGTTCGATGCCGGCGGGGATGGGAATGCGGGCGCCGGGGCCGGCCACGCTGTCAGGACTCTTGAGGAAGGCGGTCGGATGGGGCGGCGGGCCGCCCCCCATCTCGCGGACGTGGGCGCCGTAGGCGCGGCCCGCCGCAAGGATCAAACGGGGATCAGGCACCGGAGCCAGCAGCGGGGTCGCCGATGCATCGGTCAGGGCTCCCGTGCTGCGTAGCCGGTCCCGTTCGCTAGCGCCCAGCCCTTCCGCGCGGCGGACCAGGCGGCGCACGGCTTCCAGCCCTTCCGGGCCCGCCTGCAGGATGCCGCGCACGCTTGCGGGCAGCCAGGCCTCTATCGTGCCGGGGGCCGCCGCGCGGCCAAGGTGCAGGATCTCGCCGGATTCCAGCAGGGCGCCGGCAATCCCGCCGGGGGTCGCGTCGATCGTGACGAGCTTCATGGTGGACCTCGGGCAAGCAATGGCATCGGAACCACGGAGCAGTTCTCGACACGAGTCATGCCCACGCAGCGCATGCGAAGCATTGGATCACTAAATGGTAGTTTAAACAACCTTTTTGGCGCGACGAAGATCCTAGGGAATTCCCCGGGGGAAAAGGCGGGTCAGTGCGAGTCGGCCTTGAGCGTCGCGCGCTTGTTGACCCTGCGGGCCACCGTGATCTTGCGGTTGACCGGAGAAGAGGGCGAAGCGCCGGCGACCGCGTTCCGGTACACGGCGCGCAACGTCCGGAAGGTGGCTTCCACGTCGGCGTCGGGTATGTCGGCCAGCCACTGCTTTTGCAGGGTCTGCGTCAACGGAGAGAATTTGCGGACGATGGCCCGTCCCGCGGGGGTAATGGAGACGCTGGTCGCGCGCTTGTCGCCCGGTTGCGCCGAGCGCATGACGAAGCCGCGCTCTTCGGCCTGCGCCACGGTGCGCGACAGGTAGGACAGTTCGGCGCCGGTATGGCTGGCGAGTTCGCTCAGCGACTGGTGGTCGCGGTCGTTCAGCGTGGCCAGCACGCGCCAGACGGACAGCGGGATGTCGTCCGCCTTCAGTTCGTCGCCGAAGGTGGCGGCGATGATGTGGGCCGCGCGGTGCAGCAGGTATCCCAACGAATTCTCGAGGTGGTCGTTGGAATGGCCGGCGGGTTTCTTCATGAGTCGGATGCGGCGAACCCGGCGGCGCTGGCGCCGCCGGTGCAACGTGCGCTAGCGCACGAGCTGGTTGATTTCGATGATGGGCATCAACACCGCCAGTACGATCAGCAGCACGAAGCCGCCCATCAGCAGGATCATCAGCGGTTCGAGCAGTGCCGTCAACGCCATGGCGCGGCGCTCGACCTCGCGCGACAGCGTCTGCGCCGCGCGTTCGAGCAGCTCGGGCAGGGTGCCGGTCTTCTCGCCGCTGGCGGTCAGGTGCACCAGCAGGGGCGGAAAGGTCTTCTGTACCTGCAGCGCCGAGGCCAGCGATACGCCCTCGCGCACGCGAGACGTGGCGTCGTCCACGCTGGCCCGCAGGCGGTCGTTGCCCAGCGTCTGGCGCGACGCGTCCAGCGCCCGCAGCAGCGGTACCCCGCTGCCGGTCAGGATGGCCAGGGTGGAGGCGAAGCGGGCGGCGTCCAGGCCCAGGATGAAGCGGCCGGCCAGCGGCATCTTCAGCAACCGGGTGTGCCAGGCCAGTCGCGTGGCGGGCGCGCGCAACATCATGCGCCAGCCGGTCAGCGCGGCGGCAAGGACCAGGGCGACCAGCCATCCCCAGCTGCGGACGAAGTCGCTCAGGCTCAGCATGACGCGGGTCAGCATGGGCAGTTCCTGGCGTGCCTGCGAAAAGGCGCTGACGACCTGCGGCACGACGTAGCCCAGCAGGAAGATGACGATGCCGACCGATACCAGGGCGACCACCGCGGGATAGATGAAGGCGGTCAGGACCTTGATGCGCAGGGCGTTGCGTTCCTCGATGTAGTCGGCCAGCTTCTCCATGACGTGCGCCAGGTCGCCGGACTCCTCGCCCGCCGCCACCAGGGCGCGGTAGATGTCGGGAAAATCGCGCGGCCGGGTGGCCAGCGCGTCGGCCAGCCGGTGGCCCGCCCGCACGTCGGCGCGCACGGCGGCCAGGACCTCGGATACGTGCTTTTTCTCGGATTGTTCGGCCGTCGCGGTCAGCGCCGCGTCCAGCGGCAGGCGGGCCGCCAGCAGGCTGGCCAGTTGCCGCGTCGCCCAGGCCAGTTCCGAGTCGGACATGCGGGGGCCGAACCAGCCGCGGCTTGCGCCGCTGCTGCGCTGGGCGCCGGCCTCCTCCACGGCCAGGGGCGTCAGCCCCCGCGCCCGCAACTGGGCGCGCGCCGCGCGCGGGCTGTCGGCGTCGATCATCCCACGGTCGAGCTTGCCCAGTGCGTCGGCGGCTTCGAAGCGATACGAAGGCATGTCAGCCCTTCCTCCTACACATCCCGTGTTACCCGCACCACTTCTTCAGGCGAGGTCGTGCCCGAATCGATCCAGCGCTCGCCGTCTTGCCGCATGGTGCGCATGCCGGCCGCCTGGGCGGCACTGCGCAGTTCCTGCTCGCCCGCGCCTTCATGGATCAGTTGCCGCTGCGTGTCGTCCACGGTGTAGAGCTCGTGGATGCCGGTGCGGCCGACGTAGCCGGTATGGCTGCACGTGGCGCAGCCCACCGGCCGGTACACCGTGCGGCCGTCCGGCTCGGTGTGCGGCGCCTTGCAGTCGGGGCACAGGCGCCGCACGAGGCGCTGTGCCAGCACGCCCAGCAGCGAGGACGACAGCAGGAAGGGTTCCACGCCCATGTCGGTCAGGCGGGTCACCGCGGACACGGAGTCGTTGGTGTGCAGCGTCGCCAGCACCAGGTGGCCGGTCAGCGAGGCCTGTACCGCGATCTGCGCGGTTTCCAGGTCGCGGATCTCGCCGATCATGATCACGTCCGGATCTTGGCGCAGGATGGCGCGCAGCGCGAGCGCGAAGCTCATGCTGATCTTGGAGTTGACCTGGGTCTGGCTGATGCCGGGCAGGTCGTACTCGATCGGATCTTCCACCGTCAGGATGTTGGTGGTGGAGGCATCGAGCCGGCCCAGCGCGGCGTACAGCGTGGTGGTCTTGCCGCTGCCGGTGGGGCCGGTGACCAGGACGATGCCGTGGGGCTGGTGGATGAGCCGGTCCAGCTGTTGCAGCAATCCGGCGTCCATGCCCAGGCGCGACAGCTCGAGCCGGCCCGCTTCCTTGTCCAGCAGGCGCAGCACCGCGCGTTCGCCGTGCCCAGTGGGCAGCGTGGATACCCGCACGTCGATGGGACGGCCCCCCACGCGCAGCGCGATGCGGCCATCCTGCGGCAGGCGCTTTTCCGAGATGTCGAGGTTGGCCATGATCTTGATGCGCGAGATCAATGCCGCGTGCAGCGCCTTGCGCGGGCTGACCACGTCGCGCAGCGTCCCGTCCACGCGGTAGCGCACCACCGAGTGGGTCTCGAAGGGCTCGATATGGATATCGCTCGCTCCGTCGCGCGCGGCCTGGGTGAACAGCGCGTTGATCATCCGGATGACGGGCGCGTCGTCCTGGGTTTCGAGCAGGTCTTCCACTTCGGGGATATCCTGCATCAGGCGCGCCAGGTCGATCTCGTTCTCGGCGGCGCCCACCACTGCGGCGGCGTCGCCGGTGTCGGCGTAGGCCGCGGTCAGGCGGGTTTCCAGTTCGGCGTCGGAAATCCGCGCGATGCGCACCGCGCCATGGCGGCGCTGGACCTCGGCGATGGCCCAGGCCGGCGTGCGCGGGCTGACCGTCAGCAGGTTGCCGTCGGGCCGCATGCTGAGCAGTGCCCGCTGGGCGCGGGCCCACGAATAAGGCAGCGGATTCATGGCCGCGTCACGATCTCGGCGGCATAGCCCAGGTCGCGCAGGGCCGCCAGTGTCGTGTCCACCGTGACGCGGTCGCGCGCCACGCGCATGCGCACGTCCCAGCGCTGCGCGTCGTCGTGGACCACGTAGGCGCTCATGCCGGCGTCGGCCACCCGGCGCGCCGCCAGTTGGGCTTCGCTTTCCGAGGGCGCGCCGAACACCTGGAGCACGATGGTCGGGTCGGTCGATTGCAGGGCGGAGACGTCGCGCGGAATGGTCGTGGGGGGCACGTTGCCCGCCCCGGCGCGGCCGCTCTGGACGGGATCGCCCACGCCCGGCACGCGCGGCGGCAGCTGGGGCGCCTGCATGTCGGGCAGCAGCCAGTGCGAGCCGGGCTGCGCCTGGGCCTGCTGCGCGCGCATGTATTCGTAGCGGTCGATCATCAGGCTGCTTTGCGAGCCGCCTTCGCGCACCACGTAGGGCCGCAGGAACACCATGAGGTTGGTCTTGGTGCGCTTGCGGTTGTCGTAGCGGAAGAGGTTGCCCAGCACGGGAATGTCGCCCAGCCCCGGCACCTTTTCCACGCTGCCGGTGACCTGGTCCTGGATCAGGCCGCCGATGACGATGATCTGGCCGTCGTCCACCAGCACGTTGGATTCGATGGCGCGCTTGTTGGTGATGATGCCCGCGCTGTTGGACTTGCTCTCGTCGACGCTGCTGACTTCCTGGTAGATGGTCATCTTCACCGTGCCGCCTTCGGATACCTGCGGCTTGACCTTGAGCGTCAGGCCCACGTCCTTGCGCTCGATGGTCTGGAAGGGGCTGACGGTGGACGTGCTGCCGGTCTGCGCGTACTGGCCGGTGATGAAGGGCACGTTCTGGCCGATGATGATGCTGGCCTGTTCGTTGTCCAGGGTCAGCAGATTGGGCGTGGAGAGGATGTTGCCGCCGGCCTGGGTTTCCAGGGCACGGGCCAGGAAGCCCAGGTTGGTGACCTGGCCGATGCCCGGGATGTTGACCGAGCCCTTGGCGATGCCGATGCTCAGGCCCTTGCCGATGGAGCCTATGTTCTGTGCCGCGCCGATGATGTTCGAACCCGTGCCGCCGAAGCTGGTGCCGCCCACCACGGCGGTGCCGTTTCCCGCGTTCAGGTTGCCCAGCCCGGTCAGCCACTGGATGCCGAACTCGGCGGCGGTCTCGGCCGAGACTTCGACGATCAGGCTTTCGACGAAGATCTGCGCGCGGCGCACGTCGAGCTGGTCGACGATCTCGCGCAGGCTGCGGTAAAGCGGCTCGGGCGCGGTGATGATGAGCGTGTTGGTGGTGGCGTCGGCCTGCACCGTCGCGCCGCCGCCCGTGAACACGGTCGAGCCGGCCTGGGTCGTGCCGCTGCCCAGGGTGCTGGAGCCGCCCAGCCCGGTCGCGCCGCCCAGGGCGCCGGACGTGCCCGAGGTATTGGAATTATTGCCGAGGGACGAGGTGTTGTTGCCCGAGAGGCCGGTCGAGCCGCCCAGGCCCGTGCCGAGGCCGCCGCTCATCCCGCCGCCCAGGCTGCCGGTACCGCCCATCGTGCCGGTGCCCGACTGCCCGGTCAGCACGCCGCGCAGCACTTCGGCCAGCTTGACCGCTTCGGCGTTGCGCAGGTAGACGACGTGCATGTTCGTGGCACGGGCGGCTGGGTTGTCCAGCTTGGCGATCAGGTCGCGCGCGAGCTTGTTGCGCGCCGGGCTGCTGGCCCGCAGCAGCACACTGTTCGTGCGCGGGTCCGCCACCGCGGTGATCCGCTGCGTGGCGTCGCCGCCGGTACCCGGGTCGAGCAGCTTGGTGACCAGCGCGGCCACGTCGGTGGCGATGCCGTACTTGATCTCGATCAGGTCCGTGGCGATGGCCGAGGGCGTATCGACGCTGGCGATGACGTTGGCGATGCGCTTGAGGTTGTCGGCGTAGTCGGTGATGACCAGCGTGTTGTTGCCCGGGTAGGCGTTGATCGGGTTGTTCGGCGCGATCATGGGCCGCAGCACGGGCACGAGATTGGTCGCGCTTTCGTAGTTGAGCTTGAACACCTGCGTGACGAGCTGGCCGCTGTTGGCGCCGGCGCCGCTGGTGACGGGACTGCCCTGCAGCTTGGCGTCGGCTTCCGGAACCACCTTGCTGACGCCATCCACTTCCACCACCGCGAAGCCCTGCATGCGCAGCGCGCCCAGCAGCATGCGATAGGCCGTGTCGCGGTTGACGGGGTTCTCGGAAACCAGTGTCAGCTGGCCCTTCACCCGCGGATCGACCAGGAAGGTCTTGCCGGTGAACTGCCCCAGCGCGCGTACCACCGCTTCCAGCTCGGTGTTGACGAAGTTGAGCACCACGCCGTCGGCCGCCGAGGCATTGGCGGGGCCTGCGGCGGCGGCCGCTCCGGCCGGCGGTACGGCCAGCGCCAGCATGGCCGAGGAGACCGCCGCGGCCAGCGTCCGGGCGAAGGGTGCCGGGGCCGGTCGGTTGCGGAAAGGGGCTTGGTTGAGCATAGGCATGATGTTAGCGGCCGATTTGCAGGATGGAATCGTCGCCCGAGCGGCGACCCAGCGCCGATAGCGTGCTTTGCAGCGCGGCGCGGGCCTCGGGCGAGGCATTGGGGGCGGGGCGGGCGACCCCGTTGAAGCGGAAGCCGGTACGCGCGGCCCAGCGTCCGGACCCTTCCATGGTCAGGGGGCCGGACAGCGTGGACAGCGCGAGCGCGACGGCGCCGCCGGCTTCTCCGGTCAGGCGCGCGCGATAGTGGCCGATGGGCCGCAGCAGCGACAGCGCGGTACCGGCGTCGCTCCACTCGGCGTCCAGGAGCTCGCCGGGCGGAATGCCGCCGTTGAGCCGCAGGGACGGCCACTTGAGCCGCAGGTCGCCGGTGGGGCGCAGGGTGTTGAAGGGCGCGCCCAGCTGCGCCAGCGTCGAGGCGGGGAGCTTCAGCGTGCGGCCCGACAGCAGGAAGCCGTTGGTCTGCAGGCGCAGCCCCAGCGGGCCGTCCAGCCAGGGATGGCGGATCTCGACCGCCGGGCCGCCGTCCCATGTCGTCTTCCATTCGACGGGCGTGGGCAGGGTGCTGCGGGCCTCGGGGAAACCGAGGGCAAGCAGCGCGCTGCCGCGCCAGATGGTGCCCGAGGCGTCGACCACCGCCACCGGCCATTGGGCGGGCAGGATCGCGATCAGCCAGCGGGCCGGCAGTACCGCCAGGGCGGCGGCCAGGGCCACCAGGACGCACAGGAGGATCTTGAGCCAGGTGCGCATCAGCGGCCCTGTCCGGCCGTGGCCGGGGTGAAGACCAGGACGCCCGACGCCTTGCCCGTCAGCAGGCGTCCGTTATCGTCCGTGGGGCGTTCGAGATCGGCTTGCGCCAGTTGGAGGCGGGTGCGGCCGGGCACCGAGGCCAGCCACTGCATGAGGCCCGCGGCCTGCACCCGGTCGACGGTGACCTGCCAGGCATCGCCGCTGGTGCCCGCCGGTGCGTCGGCGGGAGCGACCTCGGCGGCGATGCCGGCGCGCTCCAGGCTCTGGGCCAGGGCCTGGCGGGTTTCGTCGGCCGTCATCCGGCCGCTGGTCACCCGCTGCAGGCTGCGCGCCTCGGTCGTCAGCGCGTCGACGCGGGCCGCCTGCGTGCGCAGCAGCGGCAATTGCGCTTCCAGTCGGTTGGCGCGGGTCCAGGCGGGTTCGATGAACAGCAGGAACACCAGGGCGATGCCGGCCACCGCGCCGGCGATGCTCAGCAGGCGGCGCTCGCGCGGTGCGAGCCGGGCCCAGCGCCGTCCGGCGTCTTCGCCCAGCCGGGCCAGCGCCGGCGGCATGGAAAGTTTGAAAGCGGGGAGATTCATCGTCGCGGGTTGTCCTGTTGAATGCGCACGCCGCCGCCCTGGGGCGCCGGGCGCGTGCCCCCGTCCTGGCCCGCGCTGGCGGCGGAGCGGATGGTCCAGACGCCGTCGTCGTGCGTGACCTGCAGGCCCAGGCCCTCGGCGCGCTGCAGGATGGCCGGATCGATTTCCATCCGGCTGGCCACGGGCGCTGCCGTGGGCGCGGGCGCGGCGGCCTGTTCCCGGCGCTGCATGAGGCGCCGCAGGCCATGCGTGGCCTGTTGCTGCTGCGTTGGCGCCGGTGGCGGCGCGGCGCCGGCCTTGGCGACCATGCCTATGCCGTCGTCCACCAGCTCCAGCTTCAGTTCGCCCTGGGTGTAGCGCAGCGCGACGACGTTGTTCGTGGCGGCCGGCAGCAGTTGCGTGGTCGCCAGCGCCAGCGGCAGGAAATCGGATGAGCCGAATTCGCCGCCCGCGGCTCGCAACGCATCGCGCCGCTGTTCGGCCTGGCGCAGCGGATCCAGCACCACGGGAATGTCCGGGAACGCCGTCTTGACCTGGGTGGCCATGCGCTGGCGCAGGGCGACTTCCTCGCGGCCCAGTTGCCAGGCGTGGATGTTCAGGCCCACGAGCCACACGGCGGCCGCGCCGGCCGCCCAGGCGGCCGGCTGGCGCCACGGCGAACGGCCGGAGCGATGGGGTTGCAGGTCGGCCAGGGCCAGCGACCACCCCGGAAGCACGCCCTGCCAGCGCGCCCCGGTGGGCAACGCGCGCCGCTCGGTCGCCGAGAGTTCGGGCCAGCCCGCGGGCTGCGGGTCGATCCAGCCGACGACACCGGGCGCATCCTGCTCGAGCGCGGGCAGCAGCGCCGCCACCGCCGGATCGGCATCGGTCGTCGCGAACGGGTCGATGGCCCAGACCTGGCCGGCCTGGGGACCGGTGCGCACCACCACGTGGTCGTCGCGCACCAGCACGGTCCAGCCCGTGTCGGTCAGCGGCAGGGCCAGCGGAGCCGGCACCAGGGCGTCGGCGGGCAGGCCGCTGTCGGCCAGCAGCCGCAGGGCGCGCGCAAGCGGCTCGCGGGCCGCCCAGGCCACGGAGACGGAGCCATCGCCGGCGCGGGCGCCGTGGGCGACCGCCAGGCCTTCGATGTCGCCCAGCAGCATGGGCTCGACCGCTCCGGCGACGGCGGCCTGCAGCCGGTGCGTGGGCAGGGGCGGCACCGTGACGGTGGTCAGCACGCTGTCGGCCGGGTGCAGGATGCCCTCGACGCGGCTGGGCGGCACGGCCGCGGCCAGTTCGGCCAGCGGCAGTTCGCCCGTCCGCTGGACGGCATGCTGCCGGTCCAGCAGCGCGAACGCCACCCGCGAGTCGGCATGCAGCAGGGATAGGGCGGGCAGCTCTAGCCGCAACGTTGTCTTCAATTGGTCTCCCTCTTCCAGACCACGGTGGGTGAATTGGCATTGGCCCGCGAGACGAGCGCCTGCATTGTGACGGCAGCGCGCTCCAGCGTCACGGTGCCGGAAACCATGAACCACTTGCTGGCGGTGACGATCTGCGAGTCGCTGATAGTAATGTCAGGATTGGCCAGGCGGTTGCCGAAATCGGCACGGTCGTTGAACCAGGTGCCGGCGTTGCGCTGCTCGGTCAGCGCGCGGGCCTGCGCCAGCGACAGGCCCGGCACCACCGCCGCCAGCACCTCGGCGGGGGCCGTGTTGGCATTGACCGCGGTGGTTTCGGGCAGCACCGTGACGTAGGGGCGCAGGGCTTCGATGGTCTTTTCGTCCACGTCGGTGATGCCTTCCAGGTCGTCCACCGTCCGTATCATCGGGGCGGAAGGGCCGCGGCCCTGGCTTGCTTCCCCGTTCTGGCCGGTTCCCGTGCCGCTGCCCGTACCCGTTCCTGTTCCCGTACCCGTTTCTCCGGAAGTGCCCGGCACCGCCTGCGCGCTGGCGATCCGCACGGCGATCCGCGGCGCCAGGCTGCCGGGCAGGCCCAGCATCGCGCACAGCCGGTCCAGGGCCGCGATCTCCATGGGCTGCGGCACGCCGGCCTTGGCCAGGTTGCGCAGGTTGTACTTGCCCTGTTCATCCTCGATGCGGCCGGAGAACAGGGCCACCCGGTCGTCCCCGGGGCGGGTGATGCGGGTATCGGCCACGGGCGTGGCCCACAGCTCGCCCAGGCGCGTGGTGTTGTTGCGGCGGGCGTCCTCGCGCAGGACCAGCCGCGCCCAGTCCAGGCCGCCCAGCAACAGCCAGCGGGCCTGGATGCGGGCCTGTTCGTTCTCGACCGCCCGCACCGACGCCGCCTGGCGCTGGAAAAGGCCGGTTACCAGCACGGCCACGGCGGCCACGATCAGCAGCGCGCTGATTACCGCCATGCCGCGCTGCCGGCGCCTGGCGCGAGGGTCGGGCCGCCGCGTCATTCGAGCACCACCACGCGGCGATAGCGTTCCACGCGTTCGCCGGTCCGGCGTTCGGCCGACAGCTCCAGGCCGGTGAACGGGGTGCCGGTGGCGGGAAAGGGGGTATTGATCCAGCCCTGGCCGGGTACCCAGGCGCGTATGACGAAACGCGTCACGCCGCCCAGGATCGCCGCGCCGCCGCCCGCCGCGGGCAGGGGATAGAGGCGGGCCGAGGCGCCGGCCGCGCGGCGCAGCACCGTGCCGTCCAGGAACCAGACGACGCGCTGCCAGCCGGCCGGATCGGCGGCGTCGGCGCGGATGATCTCCAGCGTGGCCGAGGCGTCGGGCGTTTCCTTGATCGTGATGCGCAGGCTTTGCGGCAGACGCGCGCCGGTGGCCGTGGCGGTGCCGGTGTCCAGCAGCGCGTCCGGCGCGCGCATCGCCAGGTCGCGCTCCATCTGGCCCAGCATGCGCGTGACGCTCTCGACCTCGTCGGCATCTCCCGCCAGCCGTCGCTGCAGGGCGCTGACGTTCTCCAGCCCGCGCCACGAGATGATGGCCACCACCGCCATCAGGGAAATGGCGACGAGGACCTCGATCAGCGTGAAGCCGGCCTGCGCGCGTCGGGTCATGGCAGCGCGCTCAGGAAGCCGTTGACCTGCGCCAGCACGCGGTCGGGATCGCCTTCGGGATGGACGCGGATCATCACCTGGCGGATGTTGGTGTTGTCCGAATTGGTGAATACCTGTTCGCACTGCATGGCCTGACCGCCCTGCGGGCAGTTGACCAGCTGGCGTCCGGGGCTGGGCATGAGGCGGGCCAGGCGCAGCTCGGCCAACTGGTTCTCGGCCTCGACCAGCGCCAGCGACTTGGCGCGCAGCGCGGCATTGTTCTGCGCGATCAGGCCGACCGCCCGTACCGACGCGGCCAGCGCCACGCCCACGATGGCCAGGGCGACCAGCACTTCGACCAGGGTGAAGCCGGCTTCACTGGACCGCATAGCGTCCCGCCTCGTCGCGCAGGATGGTCACGATCGCGTCGGCGTTGCGCAGCCTGACGATGAGCGGACCCGGAATCCACTCCGACGTGAATACGGGCGGGCCGGGCGGCTCGACCTGCACGGTGACCGGACCGTCGGCCCAGCGTCGTGGCCGCAGCAGTTCGTCGCGGCCGAAGGTGTCCAGCGTGGTGGAGGAGGTGCCCGCGGCCGTGACCGCGCCCGGCGTCAGCGCGCGGGCGCGGCGGACGAAGCGGTAGCCTTGCTCGTCCGCCTGCCAGGTGATGCGGCGACCGTCGGCGCGGACCTCGCCCTGGGCCACCGAGAACAGCTGGGCCAGCCGTTCGGCGTCGTCCCGGAGCAGCTTGCGGCGGTCGGGAAAGGCCCGGATGGTCACGGCCGCAGCGGCGATGCCGACGATCACGACCACGACCATCAATTCGATCAGCGTGAACCCCCGGGCGCGCCGGGGGCCTGCGCCGACGCCGCGGGCAGCGGGGCGGCGCCGGGGATCAGAGGTCCCAGGAACCGACGTCGGCATTGGCGTTTTCGCCGCCGGGCTGGCCGTCGGCGCCCAGCGAAAACACGTCGACGTCGGCGCCGTGTACGCCCGGGTTCAGGTATTGGTACGGATTGCCCCAGGGATCGGCGGGCAGGCGGTCGAGGTACTGCTTCCAGTTCGGAGGCACCTGTCCGGTCGCGGGCCGTTCGACCAGGGCACGCAGGCCTTGTTCGGTCGTGGGGTAGCGGCCGTTGTCCAGGCGGTACAGCTTCAGCGCCTGCATGATGCCGGAAATGTCCTGCCGGGCGGCAACCGCCCGGGCCTGGTCGGGCCGATCGAGCACCCGCGGCACGACCAGCGCCGCCAGGATGCCCAGAATGACCACGACGACCATGATCTCGATCAGGGTAAAGCCGGCCTGGCGCCGGGCGCGGATAGAGCGTGACCGTGTCACAGCGTAAACTCCGTGTCGTAATTTTTGCGGCACCTATTATCGCTGCTTTAGATGACAATTCATGATGCGGGTATCCCTGTCACATTCCCCCCGCAAAATGGACCGTTTTGACCGGCCGCGCCAAGGCGGCCCCTGCCGGAGTCAGTGATGCGGGTAATCCCCAGTCTCCCCCGATCGAGCACCTTCGTCGCGCTGCTGGCGCTCGCGGCGGGCATAGGCGTGTGGGGAGCCATCCTGCTGGCGCCCTCCCCCCCGCCCGCCCCGCCCACCGCGGTAAGCGACGGCGCCCTGCAGGCCGACACCGATCCGGTGGCCGGCTGGTTCGGCACCGGGGCCGGGGCGAAGATCCAGGTGGTGGTGGCGGGCCTCATCGCCGCCGGCCCCCGCGGCTCCGCGGTCCTGGCCATAGACGGCCGTCCCGCCCGCGCCTATGCCGTGGGCACCCAACTGGCCGAAGGCGTCACGCTGGCCGAGGTCCTGGGCGGCGGCGTGGTGCTGGACCAGGGTGGCCAGCGTGTCGAAGTCCAGGCCACCAAGCTCCCCCCGGTGGACGGCATCCGGACGGTAGGCTCCGCCCGGCAGTGAGACGGCCGGACGGCAAAACGCAAGTTTCCGCCCCGCCTCTCGGCATGCCGCACAGTTGGCAGTCAGCGATGGCAACGATGCTACGCCCCAAGACAGCGGCACTAGACCCAGGATGCGGTGGATCCGGCTCCGCCGGTCCACCCGCATCGCCCCCTGGGGGGCGCCCGTAAGGGCGTAGGGGGGGGCTTCTACCGCTATAACACCCCGCGCCGCATCTGATCCAGCTCGATCGATTCGAACAAGGCCTTGAAGTTGCCTTCGCCGAAGCCTTCGTCGCCCTTGCGCTGGATGATCTCGAAGAAGATCGGGCCGATCACGGTCTGCGTGAAGATCTGCAGCAGCAGGCCGCCGCCGGGCGCGCCGTCCAGCAGGATGCGGTTCTTCGCCAGCCGCGCGACGTCTTCGCCGTGGCCCGGCAGGCGCTTGTCCAGCAGTTCATAGTACGTGTCCGGCGTGTCCAGGAAGACCACGCCCGAGGCCCGCAGCGCCTCGACGGTGGCGTAGATGTCGTCCGTGCCCAGCGCGATATGCTGGATGCCCTCGCCGTGGTAGAGGTCCAGGTATTCCTGGATCTGGCCCTTCTCGTCGTTGCCTTCCTCGTTGATGGGAATGCGGATGCGTCCGCAGGGCGAGGTCATGGCCTTGGACTTGACGCCCGTGACCTTGCCCTCGATGTCGAAGTAGCGGATCTCGCGGAAATTGAACAGCCGTTCGTAGAAATCCGCCCACTCGCTCATGCGGCCCCGGTGCACGTTGTGCGTCAGGTGGTCGATCAGGGTCAGGCCGGCGCCGCGGTGGCCCGCGTCCTCGCTGGCTCGCGCCGGCTCCAGCGGCTCGAAGTCCACGTCGTAGATGTCGATGTCGCCGATCCCGCCGTTGCGGCCGTTCTTGCCGCGCCACCGGTCAACGAAATAGATCAGCGAGTCGCCGATGCCCTTGATGGCCGGGATGTTCAGCTCCATGGGGCCGCTGTGCCCGTCGAAGCCCCAGGCGCCCAGCTCCAGCGCGCGCTTGTAGGCCGCCGCCGCGTCGTTCACCCGGAAGGCGATCGCGCAGATCGAAGGGCCGTGCAGGCGAGCGAAGCGCTGCGCGAACGAGTCGGGTTCGGCGTTGACGATGAAATTGATGCCGCCCTGGCGGTAAAGCAGCACGTTCTTGTGGCGGTGGCGAGCGATCGCCTTGAAGCCCAGGCCTTCGAACACCTTGCCCAGGGCGGCGGGATCCGGAGCGGCGTATTCGACGAATTCGAATCCGGCGGTACCCATGGGGTTGTCCCAGGGCTGGAAGGGGGTGGTCATGGCTGTCTCCGCTGTGGCGCCGCGCGCCTCTGATCGAAAGGAATCCCAGACGGCATTGTAGGAATGATCGCGAGGCGAATGATTCCAAAGATTGCTCGAATAAAGGTGTTCTGAGCAATAAAATAAAAGAAATATAGGGAATCGGGGCGGAAGATGGCGGAAATTGAATTGGATCGGACGGACCGGCGGATCCTGGTGGAATTGCAGCGCGATGGACGCCTGACGAACCAGGAACTGGCCGAACGCGTGGCCTTGTCGCCCAGCCCTTGCCTGCGGCGGGTCCGGCGCCTGGAAGAGCGGGGGGTGATCCGCCAGTACATGGCGGTGGTAGATCCGGAAAAGGTAGGGCTGGGTCTCCTGGCCTACGTCAGCGTGCGCCTGCAGAAGCACGTCAACGGCGGCCACGCGCCCATCGAGCAGTTCGCCCGCGACGTGCAGGCCTGGCCCGAGGTCGTGGCCTGCTACGCGATGACGGGCGACATGGATTATCTGGTGCGCGTCCAGGTGCGGGACCTGGCGCATTTTTCGAAATTCGCGATGGATACGCTGATGAAGCATCCGTCCGTCGTGGACATCCGCTCCAGTTTCGCGTTGTCCACCATCAAGGAAGCGGTCGCCCTGGACCTGTAGGGCGGCGCGAGGGCAGCCGCGCCCGCATCAGGCCCGCACTTCCAGCAGCAGCTTGCCGATGTGGTCGCCCGTTTCCATGTCGCGATGGGCCTGGGCGGCCTGCGACAGCGGGTAGGTGCGCTGGATCACGGGCCGGATCTCCTTGCCCAGCAGCGGCCAGACCCGGGTGCGCAGGGCCTCGGCCACCCGCATCTTCCGGTCCAGCGGCAGCGGGCGCATCATCGAGCCGGTGATGCGTGCCTCTTTCTGCATGATGGCGCGCAGGGAGGCCTGGAGCGGCGCGCCCGAGCCGCCCGATAGGTGCACGATGCGGCCGCCGTAGGCCAGCGCGGCCAGGTTCTGTTCGGTGTGCCGCCCGCCCGACATGTCCAGCACCACGTCCGCGGCCAGGCCCTCGCGGGCCATGATCTCGGCGAAGGCTTCGGTACGGTAGTTGAACACCCGGCTGGCGCCCAGGGACTGCGCGAAAGCCGATTTCTCGTCGCTGCCGCTGGTGGCGTAGACCGGGTGGCCCAGCGCGCGCAGCAACTGGATGGTGAATACGCCGATGCCGCTGGTCCCGCCGTGGATGAGCGCCGTTTCGCCGGGTTGCATGGCGGCCACTGAAAAGAAGTTGTACCAGACGGTGAAGGCCGCCTCGGGCAGGCAGGCGGCCTGCTCGAGCGTGAGCGAGTCCGGCACGGGCAGCACCAGGGCGCGGTGGGCCAAGGCGTATTGCGCGTAGCCGCCGCCGTCCACCAGGGCGCAGACCGGGGTGCCTGGAGCGAGGTCGCGGACGTTGGCGCCCACGGCATGCACCCGGCCGGCCACCTCCAAGCCGGGAACGTCCGACTCATGGTCGTTGGGGCCGCGGGAGCGCTGGCCGCAATCGTGCCGGTTGACGCCGGCCCAGCTTACCTGGATGAGCACGTCGTCCGGGCCGGGGGCGGGAACGGGGCGATTCTCGGAAACGAGGACTTCGGGGCCGCCGGCGCGGCTGATGACGATGGCTTCCTGGTGCATGGGAGTATCTCGAAGGGGTGGGCGCGTCGGGCGCGGTGGCGTTTTCGTCTATATTAGCGAACTGCCCTGGGGACGGATACGGATAGGCCGGGAGCGTGAATTGACATTCGATTCAGACTCCTTCATAATCTTTCGTTCCCCGGCGGAGGGGTGCCCGAGTGGTTAAAGGGGGCAGACTGTAAATCTGTTGGCCTTGCGCCTACATTGGTTCGAATCCAATCCCCTCCACCAACGGCTTTGCTTTTCGGTGAAATTCGTGGCCAGTGGCTTGAAGCGTGCTGTAACTCAAGCGGCTGGTCAAAATTTTGGCCGGAAGGTTTGGCGGCGGTGGGGTCCGCGGCAGTAGCAGTACCAGGTAGGCGGGTGTAGCTCAATGGTAGAGCAGAAGCCTTCCAAGCTTACGACGAGGGTTCGATTCCCTTCACCCGCTCCAACGAGGTCGTCGCAGGCGCCCGGGTTTCCGGTGAGTTGCCGGACGGTCCGGTGATTGCAGTACAGAATTCGCCCATGTGGCTCAGTGGTAGAGCACTCCCTTGGTAAGGGAGAGGTCACGCGTTCGATCCGCGTCATGGGCACCAGTTTTTTTCGGTTCCATCCGTTATAGCAGGCATCCAGAGGCGGGAGTCAGCCATGGCAAAAGGCAAGTTTGAGCGTACCAAGCCGCACGTGAACGTGGGCACGATCGGTCACGTTGACCACGGCAAGACGACGCTGACGGCGGCGATCACGACGGTGCTGTCGAAGCAGTTCGGCGGCGAGGCCAAGGCGTACGACCAGATCGACGCGGCGCCGGAAGAGAAGGCGCGTGGGATCACGATCAACACGGCGCACGTGGAATACGAGACGGAGACCCGTCACTACGCGCACGTTGACTGCCCGGGTCACGCGGACTACGTGAAGAACATGATCACGGGCGCGGCGCAGATGGACGGCGCGATCCTGGTGGTGTCGGCCGCTGACGGCCCGATGCCGCAGACGCGCGAGCACATCCTGCTGTCGCGGCAGGTTGGCGTGCCGTACATCATCGTGTTCCTGAACAAGGCGGACCTGGTTGACGACGCCGAGCTGCTGGAGCTGGTGGAAATGGAAGTCCGGGAACTGCTGTCGAAGTACGACTTCCCGGGCGACGATACGCCGATCGTGAAGGGCTCGGCCCGCATGGCGCTGGAAGGCGACAAAGGCGAGCTGGGCGAGCAGGCGATCCTGCAACTGGCGGCGGCGCTGGACTCGTACATCCCGACGCCCGAGCGTGCGGTCGACGGAGCGTTCCTGATGCCGGTGGAAGACGTGTTCTCGATCTCGGGTCGTGGCACGGTGGTGACGGGGCGTATCGAGCGTGGCGTGATCAAGGTCGGCGAGGAAATCGAGATCGTCGGTATCAAGGACACGGTCAAGACGACGTGCACGGGCGTGGAAATGTTCCGCAAGCTGCTGGACCAGGGCCAGGCCGGTGACAACGTGGGTATTCTGCTGCGCGGCACCAAGCGTGAAGACGTCGAGCGTGGCCAGGTTCTGGCCAAGCCGGGTTCGATCACGCCGCACACGGAGTTCTCGGCCGAGGTGTACGTGCTGTCGAAGGAAGAGGGCGGCCGTCATACGCCGTTCTTCAACGGCTATCGTCCCCAGTTCTACTTCCGTACGACGGACGTGACGGGCACGATCGAGCTGCCCAAGGACAAGGAGATGGTGCTGCCGGGCGACAACGTGTCGATCACGGTCAAGCTGCTGGCGCCGATCGCCATGGAAGAAGGCCTGCGCTTCGCCATCCGTGAAGGCGGTCGTACCGTCGGCGCCGGCGTCGTCGCCAAGATCATTGCTTAAGACCCTTGTCCCGCGCCTGGCGCGGGACAAGACGTAGTGCGAAAGTACAGTAGTTGGCGGTAAAAGTTTGAAAGCCCTCCCTAAAGAATTCGGGGGGGCTTCATCCATAGGGGAATAGCTCAATTGGCAGAGCGTCGGTCTCCAAAACCGAAGGTTGTGGGTTCGATTCCCTCTTCCCCTGCCACTTCTCCCGGAGCCTGCGGGGTCTAGCCGCGGCTTCCGACAGAAAGCCCGGCGCGGCTTCTGCCCCGGGTGTTTTGCAAGCACCGTCACCGCCAGCAGGTCTGGCGCTGCCCGGACGAAAAGATGTCGAATCCAAACGTAGAAACCGTAACTAGCACTGCCGACCGCATCAAGCTGGGCCTGGCCATCGCGGCGTTCGTCGCTGGGCTGGTGGGGTTCTACGCCTTGGCAGGCAGCCCCACGATCGCCCGGGTGGGCGCCATCGTCGCCGGCGTGGTCGTTGCCCTCGTGATCGGCTGGTTCAGCGAGCCCGGGCGGCGCCTGGTCGCTTTCGGCCAGGATTCGGTCCAGGAAACGCGCAAGGTCGTATGGCCGTCCCGCAAGGAAACCATCCAGACCACCGTTGCGGTGTTCGCGTTCGTGGTGGTCATGGCGTTGTTCCTGTGGGTCACAGACAAGACCATCGAATGGGTGCTGTACGACCTCATTCTTGGTTGGAAATAACACGGCGGAAACGAGACGATGAGCAAACGTTGGTACGTTGTCCATGTCTATTCCGGCATGGAAAAAAGCGTCCAGAAGGCGCTGACGGAACGCATCGAGCGGGCCGCGCTGCAGACCTCCTTCGGTCGCATCCTGGTGCCCACGGAAGAGGTCATCGAGGTCAAGGGTGGCCAGAAGTCCATTACCGAGCGGCGTTTCTTCCCCGGCTACGTGCTGGTCGAGATGGATCTGACCGACGAGACCTGGCACCTGGTGAAGAACACCAACAAGGTGACCGGTTTCGTGGGTGGGTCGGGCAACCGTCCCACGCCCATCCCCCAGCGCGAGGTCGACGAGATCCTGTCGCAGATGGAAGAGGGTGTGGAGAAGCCGCGTCCCAAGATCCTCTTCGAGGTGGGCGAAATGGTCCGCATCAAGGAAGGTCCGTTCACCGACTTCAACGGCAACGTGGAAGACGTGAACTACGAAAAGAGCAAGCTGCGCGTGTCGGTCACGATCTTCGGCCGATCGACCCCGGTGGAGCTCGATTTCAGCCAGGTCGAGAAGTCCTGACCAGATATATGGCCGGATGGGGCGCTACGGTCAGCGCCATCCGGCTCGCGGCGTTCGCGCCGCGGACAACCCCGACCGTCAACCCCGGGGAGCAGGCCTGAACGGCCTGCGCAAGTACCCGCAAGGAGTCAAGCATGGCGAAGAAAATCGTCGGCTTCATCAAGCTGCAAGTGCCAGCTGGTAAAGCCAATCCGTCCCCCCCGATCGGTCCGGCGCTGGGTCAGCGCGGCCTGAACATCATGGAATTCTGCAAGGCGTTCAACGCCAAGACCCAGGGCATGGAGCCCGGTCTGCCGATTCCCGTGGTGATCACCGCCTTTGCCGACAAGAGCTTCACCTTCGTGATGAAGTCGCCCCCGGCGACCATCCTCATCAAGAAGGCTGCCGGCATCCAGAAGGGTTCGCCCAAGCCCCATACCGACAAGGTCGGCACGCTGACGCGCGCCCAGGTCGAGGAAATCGTCAAGACCAAGCAAGCCGATCTGACGGCTGCCGACATGGACGCCGCGGTTCGCACGATCGCTGGCAGCGCCCGTAGCATGGGCATCACGGTGGAGGGTCTGTAATCATGGCACGCTTGTCCAAACGTGTAGCCGCGCTGCGCGCCAAGATCGATCGCAGCAAGCTGTATCCCGTCGCCGAAGCGCTGGCGCTGGTGAAGGAAACCGCGACCGCCAAGTTCGATGAGTCCATCGACCTGGCCGTGCAACTGGGCATCGACGCCAAGAAGTCCGACCAGCTGGTTCGTGGCTCGGTGGTCCTGCCCGCCGGTACCGGCAAGTCGGTGCGCGTGGCCGTGTTCGCCCAGGGCGACAAGGCCGAGGCCGCCAAGGCCGCTGGCGCCGACATCGTCGGCATGGAAGACCTGGCCGAGCGCATCAAGGGCGGCCAGATCGACTTCGACGTGGTCATCGCCTCGCCCGACACGATGCGTGTCGTCGGCGCGCTGGGCCAGATCCTGGGTCCGCGCGGCCTGATGCCGAACCCCAAGGTCGGCACCGTGACGCCCGACGTCGCCACCGCCGTCAAGAACGCCAAGGCCGGTCAGGTCCAGTACCGTACCGACAAGGCCGGGATCATTCACGCCACCATCGGCCGTGCCTCGTTCAACGTCGAACAGCTGCAGAGCAACCTGCTGGCGCTGGTCGATGCACTGAACAAGGCCCGTCCGACGACGGCCAAGGGTATTTACCTGCGCAAGCTGGCGGTGTCGTCCACCATGGGTGGCGGTGTCCGCGTGGACCAGGCCTCTCTGACGGCCAGCCAGCAGTAATCGCAGGGCAACAGACTTTGGGCTGCATCGTGCGCGAGGCGCAAGCCGGACGCGCGGTGCTGCTGTCAAAGACCGCTGGAGTGAAACCGGAATCCCTGGCTTGCCAGGTACCCGGGGGATCTTAAAACCGCGACTCGCGGGCAGGCATGGAATGCTGTCCGCCCAAGCACGGATCCAGCGCAGACGGCGCTCCCAGGAAGAATTCTTTATCCAAAGAAGTCGACCAGGTTCGCCGCATTCGGTTGACGCAAGGGGTGGTATCCCGAGCGTCTTATGATGGAGTGTTCAAACCGTGAGTCTCAATCGTCAAGAGAAAACGGTGGTCGTCGAAGAGATCTCGGCCCAAGTCGCCAAGGCTCAATCGATCGTTATCGCCGAGTATCGTGGTCTGGACGTCGCTTCCGTCACCGTACTGCGCAAGCAAGCACGTGAATCGGGCGTTTACCTGCGTGTTCTGAAGAACACGCTGGCTCGCCGCGCTGTGACCGGCACCCCCTTCGAGGGACTGTCGTCGCAGTTGACCGGTCCGCTGATGTACGCCATCAGCGCCGATCCGGTCGCGGCCGCCAAGGTCCTGTCCGACTTTGCCAAAACCAACGACAAGCTCGTTCTGAAGGGCGGTGCCCTGCCGAACGGCGTCATGTCCGTCGAAGGCGTCAAGGCTCTGGCCTCGCTGCCCTCGCGCGAAGAGTTGCTGGCGAAGCTGCTGGGCACCATCCAGGCGCCCGTTGCACAGTTTGTGCGTACGCTCAACGAAGTTCCGACCAAGTTCGTGCGTGGCCTCGCGGCCGTGCGCGACAAGCAAGCGGCGTAGCCGCTTGCTTGCGGTGAAGGCTAACTTGACGCGCAGCGGCAAGTTAAGGCCCGAAGGGCCGGCCGGAACCACAACGGGATGTATGGCTTGAGATAGCTCTGGTCAACGTCCCCCGGAATCTCGTGACACGAAGCGACACCCAATACCTGGTATCAAATTCATTGGAGTTTTAAACAAAATGGCACTTAGCAAAGCTGAAATCATCGACGCCATCGCCGGCCTGACCGTCCTGGAACTGTCGGAACTGATCAAGGACCTGGAAGAGAAGTTCGGCGTGTCGGCTGCTGCCGCCGCTGTGGCTGTCGCCGCTCCCGCCGCTGCCGGTGGCGCTGCCGCCGCTGCTGAAGAGCAGACCGAGTTCAACGTGATCCTGGCCGAAGTCGGCGCCAACAAGGTCAACGTCATCAAGGCCGTGCGCGAGCTGACCGGCCTGGGCCTGAAGGAAGCCAAGGACCTGGTCGACGGCGCTCCGAAGCCCGTCAAGGAAGGCGTTGCCAAGGCCGATGCCGAAGCCGCCAAGAAGAAGCTCGAAGAAGCCGGTGCCAAGGTCGAAGTCAAGTAATTCGATCCTTGCCGGTACCCGGTGGCCGCTGAAAAACGGCCTCCGGGTTTTTGCGTTTTTGGAAATGGGCTTTTAAAGCCTGTTTTCCGTGGCAGTAACGCCGGTTCGCGTGGCTTTGCGCGCACGGATCGTCGAACGGATTTCCGGTGCGTGGGTGGGGATGATGCCGCCCGCGGACCCGAAACCCGTACCGGGGGAGCCCGGAAGAGGGGTACCGGCCCAGCCGGCGGGTAGCCCCGTTGAGATTTCGAAGTCGTATTTTAGGACCATTACCCGTGGTTCGTGCAACCTGAGTCGGAGTGCTCATGCCCTACTCGTTCACCGAAAAGAAGCGCATCCGCAAGAGCTTCGCCAAGCGCGAGGACGTGCAAACCGTTCCTTTCCTGCTGGCAACTCAGCTCGAGTCCTATCGTACCTTCCTGCAGTCGGATACCGCACCTCTGCAGCGCAAGGAAGAAGGCCTGCAAGCCGCATTCTCCTCGATCTTCCCCATCGTCAGCCATAACCAGATGGCCAGGCTGGAATTCGTCAGCTACGTGCTGGGCGAACCCGCCTTCGACGTGCGCGAATGCCAGCAGCGTGGGCTGACTTTCGCATCGCCCCTGCGCGCCAAGGTGCGCCTGGTCCTGCTCGATCGCGAGGCCAGCAAACCCACCGTCAAGGAAGTGAAGGAACAGGAAGTCTACATGGGCGAGATCCCGCTCATGACTTCCACCGGATCGTTCGTCATCAACGGTACCGAGCGGGTCATCGTCTCGCAGCTGCACCGTTCGCCCGGCGTGTTCTTCGAGCACGACCGCGGCAAGACCCACAGTTCCGGCAAGCTGTTGTTCTCGGCCCGCGTGATTCCCTACCGTGGCTCGTGGCTGGACTTCGAGTTCGACCCCAAGGACATCCTGTTCTTCCGCGTCGACCGCCGCCGCAAGATGCCCGTGACCATCCTGCTCAAGGCCATCGGCATGACACCCGAGAGCATCCTGGCGCACTTCTTCTCGTTCGACAGCTTCGAGCTGGCGAGCGAGGGCGGGCTGATGGAGTTCGTGCCCGAGCGCTGGAAGGGCGAGGTCGCGCGCTTCGACATCAATGACAAGTCCGGCAACGTCATCGTCGCCAAGGACAAGCGCATCAACGCCAAGCACATCCGCGACCTGGTGGCCGCGGACACGAAGCGCATCTCGGTGCCGGAAGACTTCCTGCTGGGCCGCGCGCTGGCCCGCAACGTCGTCGATCCGGAAACCGGCGAGATCGTGGCGCACGCCAACGAAGAGCTGACCGAGTCGCTGCTGAACAAGCTGCGCGAGAACAACGTGCGCGAGATCCAGACGCTCTACACGAACGACCTGGACCAGGGCCCGTACATCTCGCAGACGCTGCGCGTGGACGAGACCACCGACCAGACCGCCGCGCGCGTGGCGATCTATCGCATGATGCGCCCCGGCGAGCCTCCCACCGAGGAAGCCGTCGAAGCCCTGTTCCAGCGCCTGTTCTTCAGCGAGGAAACCTACGATCTGTCGCGCGTGGGCCGCATGAAGGTCAACAGCCGCCTGGGGCGCGGCAACGACATCACGGGCGCGATGACGCTCAGCAACGAGGACATCCTCGACACCATCAAGGTGCTGGTCGAGCTGCGCAACGGCCGCGGCGAGATCGACGACATCGATCACCTGGGCAACCGCCGCGTGCGCTGCGTGGGCGAACTGGCCGAGAACCAGTTCCGCGCCGGCCTGGTGCGCGTCGAGCGCGCCGTCAAGGAGCGCCTGGGCCAGGCCGAGGCCGAGAACCTGATGCCGCACGACCTGATCAACTCCAAGCCGATCTCGGCCGCCATCAAGGAGTTCTTCGGTTCGAGCCAGCTGTCGCAGTTCATGGACCAGACCAACCCGCTGTCCGAGATCACGCACAAGCGCCGCGTCTCGGCCCTGGGCCCCGGCGGCCTGACGCGCGAGCGCGCCGGCTTCGAGGTGCGCGACGTGCACCCGACCCACTACGGCCGCGTCTGCCCGATCGAGACGCCCGAAGGTCCGAACATCGGCCTGATCAACTCGATGGCCCTGTATGCCCGCCTGAACGAGTACGGCTTCCTGGAGACGCCGTACCGCAAGGTCGTGGACGGCAAGGTCAGCGACCAGATCGAGTACCTGTCGGCCATCGAGGAAAGCCGCTACGTGATCGCCCAGGCGAACGCCACGCTGGACGACGAAGGCCACTTCGTGGACGATCTGGTGGCCTGCCGCCAAGCCGGCGAAACGATGCTGACCGCCGCCGAGAACGTCCACTACATGGACGTGGCGCCGTCGCAGATCGTGTCCGTGGCCGCCTCGCTGATCCCGTTCCTCGAGCATGACGACGCGAACCGCGCGCTGATGGGCTCGAACATGCAGCGCCAGGCCGTGCCCTGCCTGCGTCCCGAGAAGCCCGTGGTGGGCACCGGCATCGAGCGCACCGTGGCGGTCGACTCCGGCACCACCGTGCAGGCGCTGCGCGGCGGCCTGGTCGACTACGTCGACGCCGAGCGCATCGTGATCCGCGTCAACGACGAGGAAAACGTCGCCGGCGAAGTGGGCGTCGACATCTACAACCTGATCAAGTACACCCGTTCCAACCAGAACACCAACATCAACCAGCGCCCCATCGTGCGCCGTGGCGACATCATCGCCAAGGGCGACGTGCTGGCCGACGGCGCTTCCAGCGACCTGGGCGAGCTGGCCCTGGGCCAGAACATGCTGGTCGCGTTCATGCCCTGGAACGGCTACAACTTCGAGGACTCGATCCTGATGTCGGAGCGCGTGGTGGCCAACGACCGCTACACCTCCATCCACATCGAGGAACTGACGGTCGTCGCCCGCGACACCAAGCTGGGTTCGGAAGAAATCACGCGCGACATCAGCAACCTCTCGGAAGGCCAGCTGAACCGCCTGGACGAATCGGGCATCGTCTACATCGGCGCCGAGGTCGAGGCGGGCGACGTGCTGGTCGGCAAGGTCACGCCCAAGGGCGAAACCCAGCTGACCCCGGAAGAGAAGCTGCTGCGCGCGATCTTCGGCGAGAAGGCCTCGGACGTGAAGGACACCTCGCTGCGCGTGCCCTCGGGCATGGTCGGCACCGTCATCGACGTGCAGGTGTTCACGCGCGAAGGCATCGTGCGCGACAAGCGTGCCCAGTCCATCATCGACGATGAGCTCAAGCGCTATCGCCAGGACCTGAACGACCAGCTGCGTATCGTGGAAAACGATACCTTCGACCGTATCGAGAAGTCGCTGGTCGGCAAGGTCGTCAACGGCGGCCCGCGCAAGCTGGCCAAGGGCGCGGCCATCGCCAAGTCCTACCTGGCCGAGCTGGACCGCTGGCAGTGGTTCGACATCCGCCTGGCCGACGAAGCCGCGGCCACCGCGCTCGAGCAGGCCAAGGAGTCGATCGAACAGAAACGCCACCAGTTCGATCTCGCCTTCGAAGAGAAGCGCAAGAAGCTGACCCAGGGCGACGAGCTGCCCCCGGGCGTGCTCAAGATGGTCAAGGTGTACCTGGCCGTCAAGCGCCGCCTGCAGCCCGGCGACAAGATGGCCGGCCGCCACGGCAACAAGGGCGTGGTCTCGAAGATCACTCCGGTGGAAGACATGCCGCACATGGCCGACGGCACCCCCGTCGACATCGTGCTGAACCCGCTGGGCGTGCCTTCGCGGATGAACGTGGGCCAGGTTCTGGAAGTGCACCTGGGCTGGGCCGCCAAGGGCCTGGGCCAGCGCTTCAACGAGATGCTGTCCGAAGCGCGCAAGGTCGAAGTGGCCAAGGTGCGCGAGTTTATCGGCAAGGTCTACAACACCACCGGCACGGCCGCCCGCCTGGAAGAGCTGGATGACGACGCGGTGATCGAGCTGGCGCAGAACCTGCGTAACGGCGTGCCGTTCGCCACGCCGGTGTTCGACGGCGCCTCGGAAAGCGACATCCGCGCGATGCTCGACCTGGCCTATCCGGACGAGCTGGCCGAGAGCCTCAAGCTGACCAACTCCAAGACCCAGGCCTACCTGTACGACGGCCGCACCGGCGAGATGTTCGAGCGTCCGGTCACGGTCGGCTACATGCACATGCTGAAGCTGCACCACCTGGTCGACGACAAGATGCACGCCCGTTCGACCGGCCCGTACTCGCTGGTGACCCAGCAGCCGCTGGGCGGCAAGGCCCAGTTCGGCGGCCAGCGTTTCGGGGAAATGGAAGTGTGGGCGCTGGAAGCCTACGGCGCCTCGTATGTGCTGCAAGAAATGCTGACCGTGAAGTCCGACGACGTGAACGGCCGTACCAAGGTGTACGAGAACATCGTCAAGGGCGACCACGTGATCGACGCCGGCATGCCCGAGTCGTTCAACGTGCTGGTCAAGGAAATCCGGTCGCTCGGGATCGACATGGATCTCGAGCGTAACTGATAGGAGTCGCCATGAAAGCGCTATTGGATCTGTTCAAGCAGGTTACGCAGGAAGAACAGTTCGACGCCATTCGCATTGGCATCGCGTCGCCGGAGAAGATCCGGTCGTGGTCGTTCGGCGAAGTCAAGAAGCCGGAGACGATCAACTATCGCACGTTCAAGCCCGAACGCGACGGGCTGTTCTGCGCCAAGATCTTCGGGCCGATCAAGGACTACGAGTGCCTGTGCGGCAAGTACAAGCGCCTCAAGCACCGTGGCGTGATCTGCGAGAAGTGCGGCGTGGAAGTCACGCTGGCCAAGGTTCGCCGCGAGCGCATGGGCCATATCGAGCTGGCCAGCCCGGTCGCTCACATCTGGTTCCTGAAGTCGCTGCCGTCGCGCCTGGGCATGGTGCTGGACATGACGCTGCGCGACATCGAGCGCGTCCTGTACTTCGAAGCCTACTGCGTCATCGATCCGGGCATGACGCCGCTCAAGCGCGCCCAGATCATGTCGGAAGACGACTTCCTGGCCAAGACCGAAGAGTACGGTGACGATTTCCGTGCGGTGATGGGTGCCGAGGCCGTGCGCGAACTGCTGCGCACGATCGACATCAACCGTGAGATCGAGACGCTGCGCGCCGACCTCCAGGCCACCAGCTCGGATGCCAAGATCAAGAAGATCTCCAAGCGCCTGAAGGTGCTGGAAGGCTTCCAGAAGTCCGGCATCAAGCCCGACTGGATGATCCTGGAAGTGCTGCCCGTGCTGCCGCCCGAGCTGCGCCCGCTGGTGCCGCTGGACGGCGGCCGCTTCGCCACGTCCGACCTGAACGACCTGTACCGCCGGGTCATCAACCGCAACAACCGCCTGAAGCGCCTGCTCGAGCTGAAGGCCCCCGAAATCATCGTGCGCAACGAAAAGCGCATGCTGCAGGAAGCCGTCGACTCGCTGCTGGACAACGGCCGCCGCGGCAAGGCCATGACTGGCGCCAACAAGCGTCCGCTCAAGTCGCTGGCCGACATGATCAAGGGCAAGAGCGGCCGCTTCCGCCAGAACCTGCTGGGCAAGCGCGTCGACTACTCGGGCCGTTCGGTGATCGTGGTGGGTCCGCAGCTCAAGCTGCACCAGTGCGGCCTGCCCAAGCTGATGGCGCTGGAGCTGTTCAAGCCCTTCATCTTCAACCGCCTGGAAATGATGGGCCTGGCCACGACCATCAAGGCGGCCAAGAAGCTGGTGGAAACGCAGGAACCGGTGGTGTGGGACATCCTCGAAGAGGTGATCCGCGAGCACCCGGTCATGCTGAACCGCGCCCCGACGCTGCACCGCCTGGGCATCCAGGCGTTCGAGCCGGTGCTGATCGAAGGCAAGGCCATCCAGCTGCACCCGCTGGTCTGCGCGGCGTTCAACGCCGACTTCGACGGCGACCAGATGGCCGTCCACGTTCCGCTGTCGCTGGAAGCCCAGCTGGAAGCCCGCACGCTGATGCTGGCCTCCAACAACGTGCTGTTCCCGGCCAACGGCGAGCCCTCGATCGTTCCTTCGCAGGACATCGTGCTGGGCCTGTACTACGCCACCCGCGAGCGCGTGAACGGCGCCGGCGAAGGCCTGCATTTCATGGACGTGTCCGAAGTGATGCGCGCCTACGAAAACAAGGTGGTCGAGCTCCAGTCGCGCATCACCGTGCGCCTGAACGAGTACGAGCGTGACGAGAACGGCGAATTCCAGCCCGTGCTGCGCCGTTTCGAGACGACCGTCGGCCGCGCCATCCTGTCGGAAATCCTGCCCAAGGGCCTGCCCTTCTCGGTGCTGAACAAGCCCCTGAAGAAGAAGGAGATCTCGCGCCTGATCAACCAGTCGTTCCGCCGCTGCGGCCTGCGCGACACGGTGATCTTCGCCGACCAGCTGATGCAGTCGGGCTTCCGCCTGGCCACCCGCGGCGGCATCTCGATCTGCATGGACGACATGCTGATCCCGTCCGCCAAGGAAGGCATCCTTGCCGAGGCCAGCAAGGAGGTCAAGGAAATCGACAAGCAGTACTCGTCGGGTCTGGTGACCTCCCAGGAACGCTACAACAACGTGGTGGACATCTGGGGCAAGGCCGGCGACCGCGTGGGCAAGGCGATGATGGAACAGCTCTCGACCGAGCCCGTCGTCGACCGCCACGGCAACGCCACCCGCCAGGAGTCGTTCAACTCGATCTACATGATGGCCGACTCCGGCGCCCGCGGTTCCGCGGCCCAGATCCGCCAGCTGGCCGGCATGCGGGGCCTGATGGCCAAGCCCGACGGCTCCATCATCGAGACGCCCATTACCGCGAACTTCCGCGAAGGCCTGAACGTTCTGCAGTACTTCATCTCGACCCACGGCGCGCGTAAAGGCCTGGCCGACACGGCGCTGAAGACGGCGAACTCGGGTTACCTGACCCGCCGCCTGGTGGACGTGACGCAGGACCTGGTCATCACCGAGGACGATTGCGGCACGACCTTCGGCTTCGCCATGAAGGCGCTGGTCGAGGGCGGTGAAGTGATCGAGCCGCTGCGCGACCGTATCCTCGGCCGTACCGCGGCCGCCGACGTGGTCGATCCCGACACGCAGGAAACCGTGTTCGAGGCCGGCACGCTGCTGGACGAAGACGCGGTGGACGCGATCGAGCGCCTGGGCATCGACGAAGTGAAGGTCCGCTCGGCCCTGACCTGCGAAACCCGTCACGGCCTGTGCGCCGCGTGCTACGGCCGCGACCTGGGCCGCGGTTCGCTGGTCAACGTCGGCGAGGCGGTCGGCGTGATCGCCGCCCAGTCCATCGGCGAACCCGGTACGCAGCTGACGATGCGTACGTTCCACATCGGTGGCGCGGCCTCGCGCGCGGCGCTGGCCTCCGGCGTGGAAACCAAGTCCAACGGCACGGTGCGCTTCACCAGCGCCATGCGCTATGTGACCAACGGCAAGGGCGAGCAGGTCGCCATCTCGCGTTCGGGCGAAATCCTGATCGTCGACGACAACGGCCGCGAGCGCGAGCGCCACAAGGTGCCGTACGGCGCCATCCTGCTGCACGGCGACGGCGTGACGGTCAAGGCCGGCGCGCAGCTGGCCACGTGGGATCCGCTGACTCGTCCGATCATCACCGAGTACGGTGGCACGATCAAGTTCGAGAACGTGGAAGAAGGCGTCACGGTGGCCCGTCAGCTCGACGAAGTCACCGGCCTGTCGACCCTGGTCGCGATCACGCCCAAGACGCGGGGCAGCGCCAAGCAGACCGTTCGTCCGCAGGTCAAGCTGCTCGATGCCTCCAACGAGGAAGTCAAGATTGCCGGTACCGACCACTCGGTCAGCATCTCCTTCCCGGTGGGCGCGCTGATCACCGTGCGCGACGGCCAGCAGGTCGGCGTGGGCGAAGTGCTGGCGCGTATTCCGCAGGAATCGCAGAAGACCCGCGACATTACCGGGGGTCTGCCGCGCGTGGCCGAGCTGTTCGAAGCCCGTTCGCCCAAGGACGCCGGCATGCTCGCCGACGTCACCGGCACGGTTTCGTTCGGCAAGGACACCAAGGGCAAGCAGCGCCTGGTCATCACCGACCTGGACGGCGTCAGCCACGAGTTCCTGATTCCGAAGGAAAAGCAGGTGCTGGTGCACGACGGCCAGGTGGTGAACAAGGGCGAAATGATCGTGGACGGCCCGGCCGATCCCCACGACATCCTGCGCCTGCAAGGCATCGAGAAGCTGGCGATCTACATCGTCGACGAAGTGCAGGACGTCTACCGCCTGCAAGGCGTGAAGATCAACGACAAGCACATCGAAGTGATCGTGCGCCAGATGCTGCGCCGCGTGAACATCGTCGATCCGGGCGATACCTCGTTCATCCCGGGCGAGCAGGTCGAGCGCGCCGAGATGCTGAACGAGAACGATCGCGTCAACGCCGACAACCAGCGTCCGGCCACGTACGAGAACGTGCTGCTGGGTATCACGAAGGCCTCGCTGTCGACCGACTCGTTCATCTCGGCCGCTTCGTTCCAGGAAACCACGCGTGTCCTGACCGAAGCCGCCATCATGGGCAAGCGCGACGACCTGCGCGGCTTGAAGGAAAACGTCATCGTGGGTCGCCTGATCCCCGCGGGTACCGGCATGGCCTACCATGCCGCCCGCAAGGAGAAGGAAGCCCAGGAGGCCGCCGAGCGCGAAGTGGTATTCGCCGACGTGGGCAACACCTTCGACGAGAGCGAGATCTTCAATACGCCGGCCGAAAGCGTGACGACCTCGGAGCCTTCGGGCGACGAGCCGCAGTCGGGCGACGACCAGCAAGTGTGACGTAGCAGGTCACGACAAGAGGCCCCTTCGGGGGCCTCTTTTTTTTGGGGCTCCGCATCCTGTTGCTGACCTCTCGATGACGTTCGTGCGCGGCGGAAGCCGTGGGGGCCCTGCCTAACAGACCGTATTGGCGAAGGGCTGGTGCGCGGACTTTACCGTAGGGAATAGCTGGTTTTCCTCCGCCTGCCTTTCCGGGCCGTGGTGCCCTACCTAGAATGACGCCCGTACTGCGCGATGCATCAGGCATCGGCAGATCGACCATGACCAGTACGAGGCGAAAGACACCGCATGACGCAGATCTCCGGAAATCAGCCGGCTGGCGCTAGGCCGTCCATCCGTTCCCATCGTCGCATCGTGACGGGGCACGATGCGCAAGGCCGATCGATTTTCCTTTGCGACGGCTTGGCTCCCAATGTCAAGCAACCGGATGCGGTGCCCAATCTGGCGATGATCGATCTTTGGGAAACCAGCTGTACCCCTGCATCGAACGCGGGAGCCGCCGATGCGGCGGATCGGCCGACCCCGTTGTCGCCACCGCCTGGAGGCAGCATCTTTCGGATATTGGTGTTGCCACCCGAAAGCGAGCGAGACTTTTCGAAGGTTGCCGATCAGTTCGCGCACTGGGGCGAAGGTCACGTCCTGACGGGAAAAAACCGTCATCCGGCTTTCCACAAGACCAACACCATCGACTATGCGATCGTGCTCGAGGGAGAAGTGTGGGCGTTGATGGACATCGGCGAAACACTTATGAAGGCCGGCGATGTTCTGATTCAGCGCGGAACCAATCATGCCTGGTCCAACCGGTCGGACTCTCCCGTGCGTATTGCGTTTGTCCTCATCGACGCGCAGCCGCTGTAGGCCGTAGCCATGAACGCACAGACGAGGCCCCTGCATACGGGCAAGCACAGTTGGGTCGTCGAAGCGAACTATCTTGATTGCGACTTTCCGCTGGATAACCTGCCCTTTGGCCTGTTTCGGGACGAAGATGGCGCTGGCTGCGCTATTGGCGTGGCCATTGGCAACCAGGTGCTGGACCTGGTGCAAGCCAGCCAGCAGGGCTTGATCGTCGATCATGGGGCGTTGCAGCAATGCGTCGCGGAAAAATCGTTGAACGCTTTGTTCGCGCAGGGAAACGAAGTGGCCGCGCACTTGCGCGCGCAAGCCATCGGCCTGCTGGAAGAGGGCGCGGCACAGCGTCGCGCGGTCGAGCCTTGTCTGCGGTCCCTCACCAGAATCAGTTTGCGCGTGCCCTTTGCCGTGGGCGACTACACCGATTTTCTGGCTTCGTATCATCACGCCTTTAATGTCGGCAGCCTGTACCGGCCGGATAATCCGGTATTGCCCAATTTCACCTCCATGCCTATTGCCTACCATGGGCGGGCATCGACGGTGGTAGCGAGCGGGGAGCCGGTTTTTCGGCCTGAGGGTTTGTTCAAAGCCTCGTACGGTGATGTGCTGCCGATATTCGGCCATACCAGAAAGCTGGACTACGAGATGGAGTTCGGCGTGTTCATCGGCAAAGGCAATGCGCGTGGCACCGCCATCGGCGTGGACGAGGCCCAGACGCATATCGCCGGGGTCTGCCTGCTGAATGACTGGTCCGCACGTGACATCCAGGCTTGGGAAACCCAGCCGCTAGGGCCGTTCCTGGGGAAGAATTTCTGCACGACGATTTCGCCGTGGGTAGTCACGATGGAAGCGCTGGCGCCTTATCGAGTAGCGTTGGGTAGGGACTCCGCCGCTCCGCCCGCCTTCGACTACTTGTCTTCCCCTGCCGATGCAGCCAACGGCGCTTTCGAAATCCACGCGCAGGTCCGGCTGCTTACCGCCGCCATGGCGCGGGAAGGCCTGCCGTCCGTCGTCATTTCGCAGTCGCTGCTGAACCGGGACAGCTATTGGACGTTTGCGCAGATGATTGCGCATCACACCGTGAACGGCTGCAATCTGCGCACGGGCGATCTGTTGGGAACCGGGACCTTGTCCGGCCCGACTCCGGGAACCGAGGGCAGCCTGCTGGAGTTGACGCGCGGCGGCAAACAGCCGTTGGTGCTTCCCAATGGCGAGCAGCGGGTCTTTCTGGAGGATGGCGACGAACTCCGGCTAGGCGCTTACTGCCAGCGCGAACAGGGCCCCAGAATAGGTTTCGGAGAGTGTGCGGGCAGGATAGTGCGGGCAATGTAGGGCCTGCGCATGGGCGAACGAGATGGTCGTATCCATGCACTGTTTTGAGAACGAATGGAGACTACCGTGATGAATTGCGGAAAGCGGTGCGTCGCAATGGGCATGATCGTTGGTTGCCTGCAGGCATACGCGGCGGCGCCGGATGCCGGGTGGCCGATGCGGCCGGTGCGGGTGCTCGTGGGATATCCGGCGGGTGGACCGACGGACTCGGTTGCCCGCGTGCTCGCCGAGGCCTTGGGCAAGGAAGCCGGCCAGCAGTTCGTGGTGGAGAATCGAGCCGGCGCCGACGGGGCGATCGCGGTGAACGCGGGCGTGAGGGCCGACGCCGACGGATACACATTGATCGTTTCGCTCAAGGGTGCGATGGCCGTGGCGCCATTCGTATCCCGGCTGCCTTACGAGCCCTTGTCGGATCTGACTCCTCTGGCCACGTTGGGACAGTCCCCCTTGCTGTTCGCCACGCGGCCTGATTCGGGCTTGCGGCGGCTGGGCGACCTGCGGGAAGTGTACAAGAAGCGTGGCGGCAAGCTGAGCATAGGCTACGTGGGCGCGTTCAATCAAATGATGGCGGTCCAGCTTACCCAGGAAGCCGGCGTGGACCTGCTGCTCGTTCCCTACAAGGGAGGTCCCGCGGCTGTGAACGATCTGATCGGCGGACGTATCGACATGATGGTGGGCGATGCGGCGGGACCGGCGGTCGAACAGATCAAGGCAGGCAATGCGGTCGGGTTGGCGGTCACGTCCAGCCACCGCGCGGCAGAGCTCCCGGGCGTGCCTACGGTGGCCGAGTCCGGTTTCCCGGCTCTTCAGGGGGTGCAGTGGTACGGGTTGTGGGGGCCCGCCAGGATGCCGGCCGCACTGGTGGAGAAGATTCATCGCCTGGCGGCGAAGGCCATGGGGACACCGCTCTCGCTGGAAAGATTGGGCAATGTCCATATCGAGCCATTTGCCCAGTCACTCGAACAGATGCGCGCGTTGATGGTGAGTGAGAGCACCCATTGGCGCATGGTTGCCGAGAAGGCCGGCATCAAACCGCAATAACGGATGATCCGCCTGCAAGCTCATTTCTTCGCGATGCCGCAGCCCATGCTTTTCGATTCTCACGCCCATCTGATTTCGCCCGATGTCCAGCGCTACCCGAGGGAGGCTATGGGAGGCGCCAAACCCCAGGAGGCGCAGCCGGATGTGGATACCAGTACCGAAGCCCTCATCGCGCTCATGGATGCCCACGAGGTCGGGCAGGTCTGCGCGGTTCAGCGCGCCTTCATTTACGGGTACGACAATAGCTATATCCTGGATGCCGCGCGGGCCTACCCCGACAGGATCACGCCGGTCCTGGTGGTGGACGCCACCGATGCTTCGACCCCTTCCTTGCTGCGGCGTCTGGCCGATGGCCAGCGGTTGGGGGGCATACGATTATCGGCCCCCCGCGCCGATCCGTTCAGCCTGGATTGGCTCGAGTCTCCGGCCGCGATGGAAACCTGGCGGGCTGCCGAGGAACTGGAGTTGCCGGTTGCGGTGATTTTCTTCCGAACCCATCGCGGACGGGCGATTCCCGCGCTGGCGCGGATTGCGCGTCGTTTCCCTGGCGTGCCTGTCGTCATCGATCACGTAGGCGTGCCGCACGGCACTATCTACGATGGCAAGTACGCCGGGGTTCCGGAGTCGGATTATCCTCCAGGAGGGGCGCCGGGCTTCGACCTGGACGAGCTGGTAAGGGGATTGGCGGAGCTTCGAAACACGTTCTTCAAGGTGACCTCGATCAACTTTCGCCGGTTGATCGGCGCGGGCATCCCGACGGCCTCGTTCGTGCGGCACCTGGCAGATGTCTTCGGCGCGGATCGCCTGATGTGGGGGTCTGACGTCGGGCAGACGCGCGGTCTTTACGGGCCCAAGGTCGACGCGGCGCGGATGGCTGCGAGCGAATTGTCGCCGGCCGAGCGCGCGGCGTTCCTGCACGATACCGGGGCGCGGCTATATATGAACGCCTGAAGCGAGAGTGCTACTCTACCTCGGAGCAGGTAGAGGAGAGCTCGTTGAGAACACCTCAGATCGACCCGCAAAAGCTGAGGCTCGTGGTCGCGATCGGAAGGCAGGGCAGCCTTTCGCGCGTCGCGAACGAAGAGGGACTGTCGCAGTCCGCCGTCAGTAAGGCCTTGGCTCAATGCGAAGCGGAGTGGGGAGGCAAACTGTTCCTCAGGACCGGACGGGGCATGGTTCTCACCGATTTCGGCCGCAGCGTATTGCCCCGCATCCAGGCATGGCTCGACGCGTCGCAGGCCATGGTGGACGAATTCAAGGAACTGGCGAACACGACGGCGGGAAATGTCCGCCTGGCGACCTTGCCCTCGCTGAGTTCTCCGATCATGGGTATGCTATTTTCCGCTGTCCATTCCTGGTTTCCGCGTATCAAGATCGGGATCGTCGAGGGCTACGCGGAGCAGATCGAGGGCTGGCTTGAAAGCGGCCATGTCGACCTGGGCGTCTCGTTGCGATACGACGGGCTGCAGAAGGGCGTGGGCATTCCACTTGTGGACTTCGATGTCTACCTGTGCAGCGCGGCCGGCGCCTCGCTGACAAGTGAGCCGACCGTTCCCTTTCCTCGTCTGGATGGCGTGCCCCTGGTCATCCATAATTTTGGAGGCGTGCTGCATCGCTACCTCGAGCCTCTTTTTCGGGATCGAGGCATGTCGCTGAACGTCGCGCTCGAAGCGAATTCCCTGAGCATACAGCGGGACGTCGTCGCCAATAGCGGGGTATATGCACTGCTCAGCTACAACGCGGTAGCCCAGGATGTTCGAAGCGGCCGTATCCAGGCCAGCAGGCTCATCGAGCCCGCCATCGTTCAACACCTGGATCTCGCCTATGCCAGGCATGGGCCGATCAGCAGCGCTGCACGGGAAGTCGGTAGGCAATTGCAGGCGGTCGTCCGTGCGGGCGTGGACCAAGGTTTGCTGCGCCGATAGACGCAGCCTGGATGAGTATCCAGGCTTTCTATCATGGGCAAACGCCCGTGCGGCTCAGGTTTTCCAGCCTCCTTCGTGCGAGGCGGCCGCCTCGTCCAGCAGCGCCGGGCCGATGCACGCGATCGGCACCGGCGAGGCGTCGAACACGTCGCGGCAGGACAGCTCCGCGTCCCGCTGGTCCAGGCGCGCGCCCCGGAACGCGCGCAGACGCACGGCGTCGATGCCGAAGACCACCCGGCGAATGTTGGACCAGTAGATCGCTCCGGCGCACATCACGCAGGGTTCGCCCGAGGCATACAGGGTGGCGCCCGCCAGTTCCTCGCGCGTGTGGCGGGGGCTGGCGAGGCGGATGGCCTCGGTTTCCGCATGGGCGGTGCAGTCGCCCGTCTCGCCGTTGCGGTTCCAGGCCTCGGCCAGCACGGTGCCGTCCGCGCCGACGATGACCGACCCGAAGGGGCGGTTGCCGCGCGAGCGGGCCAGGTTGGCGAGCTCGATGGCCCGGCGCAGGTATCGTCCGTCGCCTTCGTCCACGGGCTGCTCGCCGGGAAGGGGCTGCGCCGTCATGCGGGCACCTTGCGCTGGGCGGCGGGAGGCAGGAGGCTGTCGTCGAAGATCTGGCCGATGGGGGGCCGGGCGGGCAGATCGAAAACGGCGGCGACTTCGTCGATCTGGCGCTGCAGGATGTCGGCCCGGACGCTGCCCAGGCCGTCGGCGCGGGTGTCGTCGGTGGCGAGATAGCGGCGAGTGATGTGCCAGCGTGCGCGTTCGACCTTCAGGTCGATGATAGCCTCGCGCGCCTTGATCGCGGCCAGCGCGGGTTCCGGATCGGCCAGGGTCTCGACCAGGGCCCGGTTGGTGGCCGCCAGGAAGGCCTTGACCGCCGCCGGTTTCTCGGCGATGAGCCGGCGGCTGGCCAGTACCGCGTTGCCGTACAGGGCAAGGCCGGTGCGCGCATACTCGAGCACCGCGAGTTCCTGGGGCGGCATGCGGGCGAACAGCGAGACCGCCGAATCGTGGAAGTAGGTGGCCGCGTCGACATCGCCGCGGACCATGACATTGTCGCGGGTACTGAAGTCGGTCGTGATCCACTGGAACAGATCCGGGGAGACGCCGAGCTGACGCGCCGCCATCGGCCAGCAGCGGCGCGTCGCCTCCACGGCCGCGGCCGCGACGCGCTTGCCGCGCAGGCTGGCGAAATCGGTCGTGATGCCGCGGTCCTTGCGGCCGATGATGACGAAGGGCGCCCGGTTGTAATACTGGTACACCGCCTGGACGGGCGCGCCGACGCTTTGCGCGTGAAACTCGACCAGCGAGCTGATGTCCCCCAGGCCGAGGTCGTAGGCCCCGCTGGCGACGCGCGTGATCGAGGCGACCGAGCCGGACCCGACGTCGATGCTCACGTCCAGCCCGGCCTCCTTGTAATAGCCCTTGGCCAGCGCCAGGAAGAAGGGCGAGGTCTGGCTGGTGACGCGGAAGTCGAGGGTGAACTTGATCGGAGTGAGGGCGCGCGGCTGGGCGAGAACCGGGCGGACATGTGCTCCGGCGAGGGCGGAAGCGGACAGCGTGGCGAGGAACTGGCGGCGGTTCATCTGATGGAGGTCCCGTGTCGTGGAATGGAGAATTCCCGGACATGCCTGCGGCAAGCCTGTCCGGCGCGACTCGAGCAATTTCCGGGCGCCGGCGCATGGCCGACGCTGAACGCTTCTACTCTGCGATCGACCAAGCAAGGGGTGTGCCATCGGAGTTTGCCGGCGTTTCGGGCTCCGGAACACCCGTGCGCCTTTCCCCGGGGAAGGCCGGCAAGCGACAATGCTTCCGGCGCGCGGCGCTTCGCCGCGCCGTCCCCGTGCCGGTGTCTTCGATTGGTGCAAAAGGCCCGCCGGTGCGGCGCCTGCTGCACAAAGTTGGTGAACGCGGCGGCGGAGCGGCACGGCACGCCAGGAGGGCACGAGCCGATGCGCCTGGAGCGGTTCTTGCATGACTGCGGGCCGAAAGAGTAGAAGCGTTCAGCGCAATCGCCCGGCGCCGTCCGGCCCGATTGGCGGGTCATTGCTCTTGAAGAGGCCGCGCCGCGGGGTACGCTCCCGCGGGGCGGCCATGTCAACCTTCAAGCGCGACACGACCGCCCCGCTCGATGCCCGGTAGTGGTCGATGTCCCTTGTTCTTCGACGAGGATGTCATCATGAAAACCACGAGTGCCACGCCGTCCCTCCAGGTTCCCTCCGGCTATGGGCTGGGAGAGCTCGAAAAGGAATCCCGCATGGGGGGCATGGGGCAGGAAACCCAGCGCGAGATCCGCATCATCGACGTGGCCGATTTCGATCGCCGGCACGCCGAGATCGCCGACGAGATCTGGCGCGCCGCGACCGAGATCGGTTTCTTCCAGGTCAAGAACCATGGCATCCCGCTGTCCGATATCGAGGCCGCGTTCGTGCGCGCCGAGCGCTTCTTCGCCCTGCCGCGCGAGACCAAGGCGCAATGGCCGCTGACCCGCAACGCCGGCTGGGAGCACAAGGCCCAGATCCGGCCGTCCACCCGTACGCCGGACCAGAAGGAGTCCTACCAGGTGACGCGTCCGCGCATGGACGGATTGTGGCCGACCGAGGACGAGCTGCCCGGCTTCAAGGAGGCCACCTTGCGGTTCGAGCGCCAGTGCTGGGAGGTCGGGATGCGGCTGCTGTCCTGCTTTGCGCTGAAGCTGGGCTTTGCGCCCGACTTCTTCACCCGCGCCCACGATCCGGCTCCCGCAACCTACCAGAGCACCTTGCGCATGCTGCACTACTTCGCCATCGACCCCGCGCTCAAGGACGAGCTGGGCCTGTGGCGCGCCGGCGCCCACACCGACTACGACTGCCTGACGCTGTTGTTCCAGCGCGCGGGCCAGGCGGGCTTGCAAGTGCTGCCGGGCAAGGACGCCGAGAGCCGCGCCTGGACACCGGTCGAGGCGGTCGAGGGGGTCATCACCTGCAATATCGGCGACATGCTGATGCGCTGGAGCGACGATGCGCTGCCGTCGAACTTCCACCGCGTGCGCAATCCGCAGCCGCACGAGTACCAGGGGGCCCGCTACAGCCTCGCGTTCTTCTGCCAGGCCAACGAGGACGTGGTGATCGAGGGGCCCGGGCGCAAGTATCCGGCGATCACCGCGGCGGAATACCTGAAGCAGCGGATATCGGCGAATTTCTCGAACCGGTACTGATGGACGCGGCGGTCAGGCCGCGGCGAGCGTGGGCGCCAGGGTACCCGCCGCGGCCTTCTCGATGTATTGCATCAGTTTCTCGCACAGCAGCGAGGGCTGGGCGTCGCGCCGCAGGAGGAACCCGATGTCCCGGCCGGTGGGGGGCAGTTCTACCTCCAGGACCTTGACGGCGCCCGAGGCGATCTCGTAGGAGAGGTACTCGGGCGACACCACCGAGACCATGTCGCTGTGCTGGAGCAGGCCGCGCAGCAAGCCCAGGTCGCCCGCCTGCACGGCGACGTGCGGAGGCGCGATGCCCAGGTCGCGAAACAGGTCGTTCAGGAGTTCGCGCGTGGGTGCTCCCCGGTCGCGCAGTATCCACGGATGGCGGACGAGATCGGTGATCTCGACCCGCTTCCTGGCGCACAGGGGATGTCCGGCCCTGACCACGGCGACCAGGCGGTCGCTGCCGATCACCCGGATGAGGAAGTCCCGATGCGAGTAGTTGGCATTGAGACCGGTCAGGATGAAATCGATCTCGCCCGAGTGCACGCCGGCGAAGAGGATCTCGAACGGACCGTCCACCATGGAGATCTGCACGTTGGGATGCCGCCCCACCAGCGCCGCGATGGCCTGGGGCAGCACACGCGTGCGCAGCGAGGGGAGGGCGGCGAACATGACGCGGCCGCTGATCTCGCCTCGCTGCTGCGCGATGTCTGCTTCGAGGTGGCGCAGCTCCGCCAGCACCCGCCGCACGCGAAACAGCAGCAGCTCGCCGGCCTCGGTCACGGCCATGCCCTTGGCCGTGCGGCGGAACAGGGGCAGGTCCAGCGACGCCTCCGCCTGCCTGAGCAGGGCGCTGACCGCGGGCTGGGTCAAGCCCATGACCGCCGCGACGCTGGGCATGTGCCCCATTTCGCGCAGGCGGACCAGCGCCGTCAACTGACGCTCACCCACCAGCATGGCAAACAGCGGCGCGCCAGCGGAGACGCCGTAGGGAGAAAGTTCGGCGCAGGCCTGGCGCAGTTCGGCGTCGATGCGCAGGGCGCGGCGGTAGGCGGCGTCGCCGAACGGCGTGGGCGCCATGCCCGAGGCCTGGCGTTCGAACAGCGTGGCCTCGAAGCTCGTTTCGAGCTGGCGGATGGAGCTCGCCACCGCCGAGGGCGTGCGCAGCAATCGCTGGGCGGCATGCGCGATGCTGCCCGCCTCGACCACGGCGATGAGCGCCCGAAGGTGCCGCATGCGGTTCCGTTCCAGCATCGCCTAAAAACCCATCCGATAAGAAAAATTGCTGGCTGAGCAAGAATAACTCGATCGTTTCGCCCGAGGCAAGAACCTACAATCCGGCATGACGAAGCCGTGACCATCCTAGGGAGGACCGCATCATGAATTCCATGGTGAAGACGCTCTGCTGTGCCGCTTTATCCTTGTTTTTTCTGGCTTCTCCAGCCAGCCAGGCGGAGGTCGTCCCCATCCGCGTGGGCCATGGCTCATCCGCCGAGGAACCGCTGTGGACGATGAAGGCATCGCCCGCCGTCACTCCCGGACAGAACCGCGACTACAAGCTCGAGTACACCTTGTTCCGGGGCACCGATAAACGTTTTCAAGCATTCGAAGCCGGCGAGCTGGACGTCGCCACCGGATCGGCTCACAGCGTCATGATGGCCGCGGCCCAGGGCATCAAGTTCAAGATCGTCGCGTCGCTGTCCCGCGAGGGCGGCGCGCAAGGCTTCGCCACCCAGTACATGGTGCTCGACAGCTCGCCCATCAAGACCATCGCCGATCTCAAGGGCAAGACCGTGGGCATCAACGGCGCGCGCTCGTCGGCGGAGATCTGGGCCCGGCTGGCGCTCAAGAAGCACGGACTGAACCCGCAGCGGGACGTCAAGTGGGTGGCCATGCCGTTTCCCAGCCAAGGGGAGGCCGTACGGGCCGGCAAGCTGGACATCGGCGCCTTCCCGCAGCCTTTCGCTGCCTTCGAGGAAAAGCGAGGCGGACTGCGCACCGTCTTCACCTCCACTGACGGCATCGGGCAGCAGGAAGACCTGATGCTGCTCCTGGTCAAGGAGGAATTCGCCGCCAAGCATCCCGCTGCCCTGCGCGCCTTCCTGGCCGACCTGGTCAAGGCCGCCGACTTCTACGTGAATCGCCCGCGCGAAAGCCACCAGCAATTGATCGACGCGAAGTTCGTCAACATTCCGCTGGACGTGTCGCTGGGCATGCGCAAGTACCTGCATCCGCTCGACGGCAAGGTCGACATGGACTCCATGCGCAGGATGGTGGCCGAACTGAAGACCTTCGGTTATCTGGACAATCTGGACCCCGCCAAGGTCGTGGACATGAGCTACCTGCCGAAATGAACGCCAGCGCCAGCACTACCGCCTACCTGCAGGCCAGGGGCGTCGGCAAGCGCTTCCTGCGCAACGGCCAGGCCGTGACCGCGCTGGAGGATTTCGACCTGTCCATCGCCGAGGGCGAATTCGTCAGCATCGTCGGGCCCTCGGGCTGCGGCAAGAGCACCTTCCTGCACATGGTGGGCGGGTTCGAGCCGCGCACCAGCGGCACGATCAGCCTGGCCGGGCGCCCGGTCTCGGAGCCGGGGCCCGACCGGGGCATGCTGTTCCAGGACTATGCGCTCTTTCCCTGGCGCACCGTGCTGGGCAACGTGGCCTGGTCGCTGGAAGTGCAGGGCCTGCCCAAGGCGCGGCGCCTGGAGATCGCGCGCAAGTACATCGCCATGGTCGGGCTCGCCAGGTTCGAGAATGCCTATCCGGGCGAGCTGTCCGGCGGCATGCGGCAGCGCGTGGCGCTGGCGCGCACGCTGGCCTACGAACCCAAGATGCTGCTGATGGACGAGCCGTTCGGCGCCCTGGACGCGCAGACGCGCGAACTCATGCAGGAAGAGCTGACCGACATCTGGCAGCAGGACCGCCGCACCGTGCTGTTCGTCACGCACGACATCGAAGAGGCCATCTACCTGAGCGACCGGATCATCGTCTTCACGGCGCGCCCGGGACGCATCAAGGCCGACCTGCGCGTGGACCTGCCTCGTCCGCGCGGCGCGGCCATCCGCAAGTCGCCCGAGTTCATGGACTACCACGCCAGGATCTGGGACATGCTGCGCGATGAGGTCCTGCGCGCCCGGGAAGGCTCATGAGCGCGATACGCCCCGCCGCGGCGGGCGGTTCGAACCGCGCGCTGCGCTGGCTCGCGGGCTGGACCCTGCCGGTGGCGCTGCTGGTAGCCATGCAACTGGCGGCCGGCCAGCCGGGAGCGCCCCGCTACGTCGTGGCGCCGACCGACATTGCCGCCACGACCTGGGAATTGCTGGCAAGCGGCGAGCTCATCCGCGACGCGATGGCGTCCGGCGTGCGCTCCTACAGCGGCTTTTTCATGGGGGCCGCGCTGGGGGTTGCGATCGGACTCCTGAGCGCGGTGTGGCGGCAGGCGCGCGCCTTCTTCGATCCGCTCGTCTCCACGCTGTATCCGGTGCCCAAGGTGGCGCTGCTGCCGGTCATCATCACCTGGCTGGGCTTCGGCGATGTCTCGAAAATCGCCCTCATCACGCTGGCGGTCTTCTTTCCGACTTTCATCAACACCTTGTACGGCGCGCGCGCCACCCCCGTATCCCTGATCTGGGCGGCGCGCAACATGGGGGCGGGACCTGCCTACATCTTCAGGCGCGTCATCTTCCCGGCCGCGCTGCCGCAGATCTTCACCGGCCTGCGCTCCGGGCTCGCGCTTTCGTTCATCGTGCTGTTCGCCGCCGAGATGGTGGGGTCGCACGACGGCCTGGGCGACATGGTCGTGCGCGCCGAGGAAGCCATGCGCTATGACTGGATGTACACGGCCATCCTGGCCATCGGCCTGATGGGCTTCGCCAGCGACCGCATCCTGCTGGCCATCCGCCGCCGCCTGCTGGCGGACAAGTATCCCGGGGAGGCCCGCGATGGTTGAGCGTCTGCGCGCTTTCGCCCGGCAAGCCATGGCGCCGCTGTATCCGCTGGCGGTCCTGGCCGCGGCCTGGGAGCTGTTGTCCCGTTCGGGATGGGTGTCGCCGCGGCTGATGCCTTCCATCGTGAAGGTGGGCCGGGCCTTCGTGGAAGGGCTGGCCAACGGCGACCTGGTCTATCACGCCTCCATCTCGTTCTCGCGCGCCCTGAGCGGCTTCGGCCTGGCCATCGTCATCGGCGTGCTGCTGGGGGTGCTCATGGCCCGCAGCCGCTGGTTCGAATGGATGGTGGAACCCATCTTCTCGTTCGGCTACCCGGTTCCCAAGATCGCGTTGTACCCGGTCTTCATCCTGCTGCTGGGCTTCGGCTCGCCGTCGAAGATCGCGCTGATCGCCTTGGAGTGCACCTTCCCCATCGCGGTCAACACCTATTTCGGCATCCGCGCCGTGGCGCCGCGCCTGGTCTGGAGCGCCCGCAACATGGGGGCCGGGTCCGTGCGCATCTTCCTGCGCGTGCTGCTGCCGGCGGCGCTGCCCGCCATCATGTCGGGCATACGGGTCGCGCTGCCCCTGTCCATGGTGGTCGTGATCATCACCGAAATGATCGGCGACAGCACCGGGCTGGGCTACTACATCGCCTACGCGTCGGCTTCCTTCATGTATGCCGAGTCCTACGCCGGCGTGATCGCCGTGGCGCTGATCGGCTTCACCCTCGACCGCCTGCTCGTCGCCGTGCGCGGCAGGATCATCTTCTGGGAGCCCGACGGCGCGGCCCGGAGTTCCCGTCCTTCCCATTGAGGCTCCCACGATGTCTATCGACGAACAACTGGAACAACTGGCGACGGCCTGCCGCGTCCTGGAAATGGAAGGCCATGGCGACATGACCCTGGGCCACCTGTCGCTGCGCGATCCGCAAGGGCGCGGCTTCTGGCTCAAGCGCAACGCGCGCGGCCTGGGCGAGATCCTGTCCGCCGCCGACTTCGTGCTGGTCGGCCACGATGGCGCCAAGCTGGAAGGGGAAGGGGGGCGCCATTCTGAGTGGCCCATCCATTCCGAGATCCTGAAGGCGCGGCCCGACGTCAACGTCGTCGCCCATACCCATCCCTTCCACGCCAGCATCCTGTCGTCGTTCGGCACCGCGCTGGCGCCGTTCACGCTGGATGCCGACTACTTCGACGAACTGCCCTGCCACCGGGACGAGGCCGCGCTGCTCAAGACCGAGGAAGAGGGCGCCGCGCTGGCCCGCACCCTGGGACCGCATTTCGCCGTGCTGATGGCCAATCACGGCGTCACCTTTTGCGGCACGTCCATCGCCCATGCCGTCTGCGTGGGGGTCTTCCTGGAGCGCGCCGCGCGCATCCACGTGCTGGGTTCGCAGATGCGCGCCGAAGCGACCTTCCCCATGCCGCCCGTGCGGCGGCGCCGGCGCGAACAGATCATGACGCCCGTCCACGTCGAGCATTCCTGGAACTACTTCGTCCGCAAGCTCGCGTGGCAGGAAAAGGCCCGCGGCGATGCCGCGCTGTTCGCCTGAGGAGGCCCTGGACATGGCCACGCTCGAATCGCTGTATTCGTACCTGACGCCGCGCGACCGTGAGATCATCGAGCTGTCCGGCTACGGCGCCCGCATGGGATTCGGCGCGTGCCCGGCCCTGGTGATCGTCGACGCCACCTATGGTTTTTGCGGCGACCGGCGCGAGCCCATCACTGACTCCGTTCGCCGCTGGCCCAACTCTTGCGGCGAGGCAAGCTGGGACGCCATCGACCGCATCCGCGAACTGCTGGCCGCCTTTCGCGCGCAGCAGCGGCCCGTCATCTACACGCGGGGCGCGTACCGGGACGACAAATGGGACATGGGTTCGTGGCTGTGGAAGCATGCACGATCGCGGCCGCAAGAGGCTCCGTTGTCCCAATCCGATCGGCATCATGACGAGATCGTCGAGGAAATCGCTCCGCAGCCCAGCGACCTCGTCATCGGCAAGCAGAAGCCATCGGCGTTCTTCTCGACGCCGCTGCAGTCCTACCTGACCCTGCTGGGTGCGGATTCGCTGGTGGTGGCGGGCGGCAGCACCTCGGGCTGCGTGCGTGCCACCGTGGTGGATGGCTTCAGCGCCAACTACCGCATCGCCGTGGCTGCCGACGCCTGCTTCGACCGCCTGCAATCCAGCCATGCGATGAGCCTGCTGGACATGCATGCGAAGTATGCCGACGTGCTGGATACGGCGGACATCCTGGGGCACTTCGGCGCGTCGGCCTGACCGGGCGTTTCAATCCAGCGCGATATTCAAGCGCTTGAGCACCTGCCCGAAACGCCGGGTCTCGTCGGCCAGCTCCTTCACGTACTCGGCGCGTTCCAGCACGTAGGGCTCGTAGAACATCGCGTCGTAGCGCTTGAGGACCTCCGGGTCGCGCAGCACCTGCGCCACGTCGCGCTGGATCTTGTCGGCGACCGCCGCGGGCGTGCCCTTGGGCGCCAGCAGCGCGACCGATCCCGCCAGGTCGAAGCCCGCCGGTCCGCCGGATTCCGCGATGGTGGGGACGTCCGGGAAGCCCGCCAGCCGCCGGGGCGCCGAGACGGCCAGGTAGCGGACCTTGCCGGCGCGCTGCAGGGGGCCGGCGCTGCCGCCGCTGCCGAAGGCCCAGGCCAGTTCCTTGTTGGCCACCGCGGCGTAGAGTTGTCCCATGTCCTTGTACGGGACGTGCATCATTTCCACGCCCGCTCCCTGTTCCAGCATGGCGCCGCCGATGTGGCCGGGGCTACCGACGAACCACGAACCGTAGGTGACCGAGCCGGGTTTGGCGCGCGCCGCCTGGAGCAGGTCGCCGGTGCCGCGGAAGGGGCTGTCCACCGGTACCACTACGAAGAAGTAGTTGCGCAGCATGGGCGTGATGGGCTCGAAGTCGCGCATCAGGTCGTAGGGCAGCTTCTTGAACAGGTAGGGATGGGCGCTGGTCTGCGCGTTGTCCATCTGGAGCAGGGTGTAGCCGTCGGCGGGACTGCGCTTGGCGGCGTCGATGGCGATGAAGCCGTTGCCGCCCGGCTTGTTCTCGACCATGACGGGCTGTCCCCATTTCTGCGACAGCCGGTCGGCCACCAGCCGCAGCGCGACGTCGGGGCCGCTGCCCACGGGGAAGGTGGAGACCACCCGCACGGGTTTGGCGGGGTAGTCCTGGGCGTGCGTCGGCGCGGCGCCGCACAGGGCCAGCGTGATCGCCGCGAGCACGGAATGGATGATTGGCGTTTTCATGGTCCGGATTCCCGAAGATTGAGCAAGCCACCCCACCAGCGGGTGGCCCCGCCACTGTGCCATTGCCGCAGGCCGGAGGGGATGGGGCATAAGCGCTTTCGGGACCGGCAGAAGCATTTTGATGGCCGGCGGGCGGGCATAAGTTTTTTCGCCCCAGGCAGAAGCATTGCCGGCTGGCGCCAGTCCCGCGGGGAGCCGAGAATGGGGGGATTCACTACCAGGACATAGCGATGAAACTATTTCCCAGCCTGCAATTGCACATGCCGCAAATCGATTTGCAGGAAATCATGGAGCACTTGCGGCACAACGAAGAGCGGCGGACCTATCCGTTGTGGCAGGAGGACGACTGCCTGTGCTTCATTGCGCGCGGCCGTGAATACCGCAGCGAGTTCCACCTGAATCCCAGCCACGAGATGCAGTATTCGCTGAAGGGGGACCTGCACCTGCACTATCGTACGCCCGAGGGGGTGGAGAAGGTCGCGGTGGTTCCCGAAGGACATTGTCTTTACCAGCCGCCCATGGTGCCGCATTCGCCGCGTTTCCCGCCCGATGCGTTCCAGCTCGTGGTCGAGCGCAAGCGCCGGCCTGGCGAAGTGGACCGCTTCCATTGGTTCTGCCCTTCTTGCGACAATCTGCTGCACGAGGAACGCTTCATCGTCAGTGATTACGGTACCGATCCGGTATCGCGGGCCTACGACAATTTCTGGGATTCGCTCGATTTCCGCACCTGCAAGAAGTGCGGCACCATCATGCCGGACCGTTGAAGGGGGGCAGCCATGAGCAATATCCTACGCACCCTGGCGGAGAAAGCGCAGCCGCGACACACGGCGTTAGTGATCGTCGATATGCAGAACGATTTCTGTGCCCAGGGCGGCTACCTGCAGCGCACCCGGGCTGAAAGCGGCCGCCATCCCATCCGGGTGGACGAGAATGCCGCCATCGCCGACCGGATCGGCGCATTGGCGGACGGGGCCAGGCGATCGGGGGCTGCGGTCGCATGGTTGCGCTCGGTCTACGATTTCAAGTACCTGGCGGAGGCCCACGTCGCCATGCGGGATGCCGAGGGCTGCTGCATGGAGGGAACCTGGGGTGCCGACTTCTTCCGCATTCAACCCCGGGAGGGGGACATCGTCGTGGACAAGCACACGTTCAGCGGTTTCCACGAGACCGGGCTGCACGCGCAGTTGCAGGAGCGGGGTATCAGGACGCTGGTGATGGCGGGCGTGGCCACCAATGTCTGCGTCGATTCGACCCTCAGGCACGGATTCTTCCTCGGCTATCACATCGTCGTGGCGGAGGATTGCGTGGGCAGCGGCAACGCGGCTGGCCACGAGGGCACGTTATCGACGGTCCGGGTGAATTTTGGCGAGGTCACGACCTCGGTCGAGCTCCTGCGTTTGTTCGGCAAGCACGCCCCGGCCGACGCCCTTCCAGCTCTTTGATGCTCCACACCAAGCACCTGCGCCCCTTCCTGGCCGTCGTGCGCCACGGCAACCTGGCCCGTGCGAGCGAGGAACTGCGCCGCGCCCAGTCGGCCGTGTCGCGTTCGGTGCAGGAGCTGGAAGGCTGGTTCGGCGTCGCGCTGTTCGAGCGCAGCGCGCGCCAGTGGCTGTTGACCGACTTCGGCCAGGCGCTGCACCGACGGACCGAGTTGGCGTTCGCCGAACTGCAGCAAGCCTGCGACACGTTGTGCGAGCGCTACCCCGAGTCGGCGCCGCGGCTGCGCACCGCGCCGTTCTTTTCGTTGGCCGTGCACGAGCGGCGCCTGGAACTGTTGTTCGCCTTTACCGAGCGCAAGCACATCAGCACGGCGGCGGCGGCGGTGGGCGTTTCCCAGCCGGCCGCCAGCATGGCGCTGTACGACCTGGAGGCCAGCGTCGGCGTGCCCCTGTTCGACCGCGCGCATGCCGGCGTCGCATTGAACGAATGCGGCGAGCTGCTGCTGGCGCATGTGAAGCGAGCATTGGCGCAGTTGCGCCTGGCCGGCACCGAGATCTCGGCGCTGAAGGGCGTGATCGAAGGACAGGTGGTGGTCGGGGCGCTGCCGTTCAGCCGTCCGTATGTGTTGCCGGTGGCCATCGGCAGTGTGCTGGCCCGGCATCCGCGCCTCCAGGTGCGCACGCTGGAGGCGCCCATGGATACGCTGGTGGCGGGCCTGCGGCTGGGCGACGTGGATTTCCTGGTGGGCGCGCTGCCGGTGGAGCCGCTGGAAAGCGCGCTGGTGGTCGAGCAGTTGATGCGCGAGCCCATGGTGGTGCTGGCGCGCCGCGATCATCCGCTGGCCGCGGCTGCCGCCCTGGATCTGGCCGACCTGATGGAGACCGCATGGGTGCTGCCCCGGCAGGGCACGCCCACGCGCGAGGCCTTGGGCGCGTGCCTGGCGCAGCATGGGTTGCCGGAACCCCAGGTGGCGGTGGAGTCGTCGGACATCTCCCTGATCCGGGGGCTGCTGCTGGAGACCGACATGCTGTCTGCGGCTTCGCGCCAGTTGTTCCCGCACGAACTGCGGGCGGGCATCCTGGTGGAGTTGCCGGTGGTGCTGGCGGGCACCGAGCGTTCCATGGGCATCCTGCGTCGCACGCAGGAGCATTCGTCGCCGGGGGCGCAATTGCTGATCGAGGCGATCCGCCAGGTGTGCCGCGACGAATCAGGGGAAAAGGATCAGAGGTCGGCGGCCGCGCGGCCGTAGTGGTTGTTGGCCTGCACCAGCTTGGAAAGCAGGCGCATGAAGGTTTCCTGGTCCTTCTTGCTGAGCGGGGCGATCAGCCGCTGCTGGGCGCGTGTCATGCCGTCCTGCAACTGGCCCATGACGCGCAGTCCTTCCTCGGTGATGAAGGATTGCCGCGAGCGGCGGTCGTCGGGATCCACGCGGCGCGTCAGGTAGCCCTTGCGTTCGAGCCGCTTGACGACGTCGGCCGTGGTGGTGCGGTCCAGCCCGAGTTCGTGGCCGATCGTCTTCTGGTCGCTGCCCGGCTGCAGGGACAGGGCGGTCAGGATGCCGTACTGGACCGGGGTGATCTCGTTGCTGCATTCCTCGAAGAACATCGCATAGTGGATCTGGTTCAGGCGGCGGACCAGGTATCCCGCGCGCGACCAGAGCACCTGCTCGGCGGGATCGAAAGGGTGCGAGGGGGGGGATTGGGTCATTGTGGGGTGCTTCACAGGTATACCGGCGCCGGCGCGGGGCCGGCGCATTTTTACTCAGTATACTGCGGACCACCCATCGGGCCCAGGAATCAACGGCTGGCGGCCGCCCCCAGCGCCTGCAGCACCTCGTCGCGCGGCATGACGGCGGCGTATTTCTGCTGCATGTCGAACAGGTTGGCCTCGTGCGGGCCGAGCGCCCGATCGCCCACGCAGTCCGAGGCGACGACGGGGCGTAGGCCATGGCACATGGCGTCCACGACGCTGGCGCGCACGCAGCCGCTGGTGACCGCGCCGGCCACGATCAGCGTGCGCACGCCGCGCTGCGCGAGCCATGCGGCCAGCGTGGTGCCGAAGAAGGCCGAGGGCAGCGTCTTGCGCACCACGAGTTCGCCCGGAGCCGGGGCCAGCTCGGGGACGATGGCGCTGGCGGGGGCGTGTTCCTTCAGTTTCAGCAGGCCGGGGACCTTTTCGGTGAATACGTTGCCATCGGCGTCGTCGTCGGCGAACACGATGCGTGTGTGCGCCACGGGCCACCCGAGCCTGCGGGCCTCGGCCAGCAGCACCGTCGTGCGCTCGATGGCTTCGCGGATGTTGCCGCCGCCGAACATGGCCGGGTCGGCGAAACCGTTGACGAAATCGACGATGAGCAGCGCGGCCGGTCCGCGCAGTTCGAGATCGGCGCCGAATCCCTGGCGCTGGTAGGTCGAGATTTCCTTGTGCATGATGGCTCCGTGTCTAGGCCTGGTCGAGGACCTTGCCGTCCGCGACCATGTCCCGCCCGTCCAGGCTGACGGTGCAGCGGCGCAGCGGGATGTCGATGTGGCAGGCGGTGGTGCGGCTTCCGCCGGCTTCGTTGTTGGGGCCGAGAGAGAACAGGAAGTTGCCTTCGAAGGCACGGGCATCCATGCCTATGGTGGCTTCGCGGTCGTACAGCCCCAGTGTGGACCAGCGGGCGCGCGGCTGCAAACCCCAGCCTATGTGCGAGATCGCGTAGGCCTCGGGGTCGTCGAAGGACGCCATGTAGTCGTCGAGCAGGCTGGCCGACAGGCCGCCCTCGATGCGCACCGCGTAGCCGTTCTCCACCGTGAGCGTGATGGGGTCGTCCACGTAGCATTTCTGGGGCAGCAGGATGTCGCCCCGGTCGATGACGATGCGGCCGCTGGCGCCGCCTTCGTTGGGCCAGGTCAGCGCGAATCCGCTGGGCCAGTGGTCCCAGCGGCCGGGTTCGTCGACGAAACCGTATTCGCTGATGGCGGGGAATTCGCCCAGGGGGCAGCGCAGGTCCGTGCCGGCGGCCGAGCGCACGCGCATCTCGCGGGCGACCTGGATGTGCGCGGCCGCCGCGGTGACGCGGGTCTTGTCCTCCTGGGTGGGGACCATGCGCATCAGGACTTCGGGCGGTTCGACCGCCAGCAGGATCTTGGTGCCGGTCTGCAGGATCTCGTGCTGTTCCGGCGAGAAGAGCAGGGTCATCAGGTCCAGGACGAGGTCGCTGGCCTTCAGGGCGGCGATGGCGGCGTGGTTGCCGGTCAGGGGCGTCGTGCCCAGGTAGGCCAGCGCGTCCCGGCTCAGGGCCTTCTCGCCGTTGACCGGCGGCAGGTCCAGCCGGTTGACGATGGCCCCCAGGGACTGGGCGGCGATGGTGGCGCACGACAGGGTCTGCGGATGGGTGGACGCGCTGGTCAGGATGGTCACGGTCTGCCCCGCCTCCAGGCGGGACAGCGTCAGCACCTGGCGCCAGGCTTCGATGAACGGATAGTCGCTGATGGCCATGGTCTTGCCTGTGGTCTGGAGGTGGAGAGGGATCTCAGATTGAAACGCCGAGGAACGTGCCGAAGGCCTGGTAGAAGCCTTCCTCGTTGTCCCACGGGATCATGTGGCCGGCGCCGGGCACGCGCACGGTCCGCATCGAGGCCAGCAGCTGCCCGAATTCCGCGACGTCGGCATCCTCGACCACGCCGCCACGCTCGGCGGTCATCAGCAGCACGGGCTGCCGGATCGCGGGAAGATCGGCGTGGATGTCGTCGGTGTGAAAGCCTTCGAAGCTGGCCAGCACCGCCTCCTCGTCGCAGGTGTGCAGCCATTCGGCGCGCAGCCGCAGCTGCTCCTCGGTCCAGGTGGGGCAGAACTCGCGCATGGCGGTCCAGTCCATGCCGGCGCGCGCCGCCTTCATCGAATCGACGTACCAGGGAAGCTTGGCGGGGTAGGGGCGGCGTCCGGGGCCGGATACCGGCGGATCGACCGCCACCAGCCTGGCCATGGCGGGCATGCCGATGCGCGCGGCGCGCAGGCCGATGCGGGCGCCCATGGAATGGCCCACCACGCTGGCGCGCGCCAGGCCCAGCGCCTCGGCCAGCGCGATGAGGTCCTCGGCCTGGGCATCGAGGCTATAGTCCAGGCCGGGCGCGGCGGTGGACAGGCCGCGGCCGCGCACATCGAGAACATAGGTGTCGAAGTGCCGGCCCAGGCGCTCGCCCACGAAGCCCCAGGTGATGGCGGGGCTGGTGATGCCGGGGACGACGATGACGGGATCGCGCGAGGCGCGCTCGCCGTCGGCGCCGCCGTAGCGCAGGTAATGCTGGCGGATGCCGTTGGCGCGCACGTTGGCGCCGTAGAGGAATTGGCTGTCGGGCATGAGAGGCTCGCTGGAAGGAAGAGGCCGTGTCAGTAGGCGCCGGACAGCAGCGCGCCGGCCCCCGGCACGACGCGTTCGAGGTCCAGGGCCTTGAGCATGGCATAGGTCGTGGCGATGGCGGCCGTGAGGACCGGCTTGCCGGTCTGCGCCTCGACCTTGGCCACCACGGGCAGGGACGGCATCTGGACGCAGGCCGACAGCACGATGGCATCGACCTGGCTGGTGTCCATCTGCGCGACGATGGCCGGCAGGTTCTCGGGGTCGTGGCGTCCGACCTCGAGGTTGTCGGGGATTTCCAGGGCACGGTAGTCGGCGACTTCGAAGCCCTCGTGGCGGATGTAGTCGACCACCAGCTCGGTCAGCGGCTTCATGTAGGGAGCCACCACCACGATGCGCCGGGCGCCGATCACCTTGAGTCCTTCGATCAGCGCGCCCGCGCTGGTGATGACGGGCGCGTCGCCGCCGTTGGCGGCGGTATGGTTCTTCAGGCGGGCCTCGGACTGCCGGTGATAGCCGCGCCCCATCGCCATGATGGCGACCAGGCAGGCATAGCCCAGCACGTCGACGCGGGCGTCGCTCAGTTCGACGGCGCAGCGGTCGGACTCGGCGTCCATGGCGGCCAGCTCCTCCTTGACCACGTGCTTCATGCGCATGCGGCTGGAGTGGAAGGTGAAGCGCTCCGGCCGGATCTGCTGGCGCGCGGCCAGCATGGCCGGGATCTCCGTTTCCATGGTGGTGTTGGAACTGGGCACGATCTGCCCGATGCGAAACAGCGGCTTGGTCATGGGAGTCTCCGTCGGATGCGGTTTACAGGTCCAGGATCCGCGCCGCGTTGCCATGGCAGATGGCTTCGAGCTGGGCGGGTTCCAGGGGCGCGGTGTCGATGAAGCGGGCGGCGGCTTCGGTCGATTCGTAGGGGTAGTCGACCGAGAACATCACGGCGTCCACGCCCATCTCGCCCACCGCGCCGACCAGCGTCGGATGCGAGCACACGCCCGAGGTGGTGATGAGCAGGTTGGTGCCGATGTATTCCGACGGCCGCCGCTGCAGGCTGACCCCATAGGGGTAGGCGGCGAAGCGGCTGTCGAAGCGCCAGCGCTGGAAGGGCAGGCCCTCGCCCATGTGGCCCAGGATGACCTTGAGCCGGGGGAAGCGGTCGAACACGCCGCCGAACACCATGCGCAGCGCGTGGCTGGCGGTCTCGACGCCCCAGCCCCAGCTGGCGCCGGCCAGCACCGGCGCGCCGTCCAGCGCGTGCAGCGGCTTCCACGGGTCGATGGGGTGCAGGTACATGGGCACGTCCAGCTCCTGCATCCGTTCCCAGAACGGATCGTATTCGCGGCCTTCGTAGTAGCGTCCCAGTGTGTGGCCGTTCACCAGCGAGCCCTTGAATCCCAGCTGCTTCACGCAGCGTTCCAGTTCGCGCGCTGCTTCGAGCGGATCGTGCATGGGCAGCATGGCGAAGCCCGCATAGCGGTCCGGCCGCCGCGCGATCCGCTCGGCCAGGAAGTCGTTGTTCTCGCGCGCCCGGCGCAGTGCGAGAGTGGTGTCGGGTTCGGCCTGCACGCCCGGTCCGGACTGGGACAGCACGACCAGCTCGATGCCCGCCCGGTCCATTTCATCGAGTCTGAGCGTGTCGAAGTCGGCCAGACGCTGGCCCAGTTCCTTCATGGTGGCCGGGTCGATGAAGTTCAGGAATGCCTTCGAGTAGGTCTCGAAGCCGGGCATCATGAAGTGTTCTTCCAGCGCGATCTTGCGTAGGGTAGTCAATTCCATTCCTCCTAGACGGGGTAGACCAGGTCGTTGGCGATCACCGACGATTCGTGGATCACCTGCCTCTCCCGCAGCAGCAGTTCGTCGCCGTCGCGGACGAACCGGTCGTGGTAGGTGCCGGCCAGGTGCAGCGTGGTGGGCCCCTCCACCAGGGTCTGCAGCAGCACGTAATTGCATTGGGCCCAGATTTCCTGTCCTTCCTCGCCGACGATGCGGGGGGCGGACAGCAGGTGGGTCATGGTGCGGGGCGCGAACATCTGCGTGCGCGAGATCGCTACCGCCCGGTCGTGCAGCATGGGGCGCCCCTCGGCATAGACCAGCCCTACCGGCATGTCCAGCTCGGCGTTCTCGCGCGCGGTGATCCGGTAGATGCAGTCCTCGGCGAAGAAGCGTGGCCATTCCTCGATGTGGCCGCTGTCCAGCACCGCGCAATACTCGATGTTGAAATGCTCGACCAGCGGTCGCAGCTCCGCCGCCCGCCGTGCGTCCACCCGCGAGGGCGCATATCCTGAAAGCTGCAATGTCATCATGCCTTTTCCCATCCCATGACTTCGCGGTAGTAGCGATACATGCCGCGTATGGCGGCTTCCGATATCAGCGACGTGGCCGTGCCGACGTTGCCCGCGTCCAGTTTCACGACGTTCGTGTCCAGGCTGCTGCGGCGCACGCCCTCCTGCACGAATTTCATGGCCTCGTTGTCCTCCAGGCCCAGGAAGCCCGCCGGCCCCATCAGGTTGCCCTGGCGCAGGCGATGCCGGGTCATCTCGGGCGTGTCGTCCTCGTAGCCGAACATGGTCCAGATCATCAGCATGCTGTGGGGGCCGTTGGGCACGATCTGGCGCACGCCCAGCGTGTTCATCTCGCGCTGCACGACCAGGTTGGGCCAGATGGTCTGCATGGTCACCGACCAGGGCGAGTCGAATTCCTTCACGAACTCCAGGAAGCGGTCGTCCTGCAGCCGCATGCCGTCGTGGAAGGAGCGCATCTCCTTCTTGTTTTCCTCGCTGACGGCGGCGTACTTGTCTTCCTTCTTGGCCGAGGCCATGGTGCCGTGCCGGTGGTGCACGGGGTCGGCGATCATGGCCGAGTCGTTGCCTGCCACCAGCAGGCCGAACACCACCAGGAACGAGTGCAGCAGCGTGGCGTGGTACGGATCCTTCAGGTTCTCGTGATACATCTTCCAGTTGCAGGGCAGCTCGTTCTTGTAATAGCCCAGGATCCTGAGCGGCTTGCCGGGGAAGACGACGTCGAAGTCCTTCAGGATCTCGGGCGTCAGGTATTCCTCCAGCGGCTCCACGTCGGCCGAGTACGAGGCGAAGACCACGCCGTGCCGGGTCGTGACGCGCAGCTTGAACAGGCCATGGTCCTCGTTGCGGAACTCGCGCGGCATGCCGCCTTGCTTGTTCACGCCGCGCTTGAAGGGAATGCCTTGGAGGTTGCCCTTGAGGTCGTAGGACCACTGGTGGTAGGGGCAGACGAACTCCTTCGCGTGGCCACGGCTGCTGCGGCAGAATTCCGCGCCCCGGTGCGCGCAACGGTTCTCGAAGACGTGGATGCTGCCGTCGTCGGCGCGCGAGACCACGACCGGCACGGGACCGACGTAGGAGCGCTTGTAGTCGCCCGGATTGGGGATCTCGGCCTCCAGGGCGACGAAGTTCCACGAACGGCCCTTGAAGATGCGCTCCATCTCGCGCTCGTACACCGATTGGCTGGTGTAGACCCAGTCGGGGATCAGGTGGTCGTCCGCCGGCCAGGCATAGTCGTCGGCGGGACGGTTCTTCGCGCCGACCGTGTAGTCGAGGATTTCCTGGTTCTTGTACATGGTGCTTCCTTTCGTTGGTCCCTAGGCGGACGCCGGGCCCAGGGCCAGGCGCGCGAGCTGTTTGGCGGGGATGCCGGGATCGGTCAGCGCTTCCGGCGCGCAGGCCAGGGGGCGTCCCAGCACGCTTCGGAAGGCGCGCAGGTCGCCGCCGGCGTTGATGGCGATGACATGGACCAGGCGCTTGCCCTCGATGCCGAAAAGCATGGCCTTGCCCGGGTCCCGGCCTTCCGGGAGCTGGCCGCGCAGGCGATAGGCCAGGCCGGGCGCGCCGTGGCCCAGCATCTGGATGTTGCAGCCGAACTGATCGGTCCAGAACCAGGGAGGCGGGGGCGGCTCGGCGTCCTGGCCCAGCATCGCCGCGGCGGCGATGCGCGCCTGTTCGTTGGCGTTCTGCCAGGATTCCAGGCGGCGGTGCGTGCCGGTGGCGGCATCCCGGCCGCTGGCGCAATCGCCCGCGGCGTAGACCCCTTCGGCGCTGGTGCGGCAGCGCTCGTCGACCCGGATGCCGCCGTTGCCGGCATCGATCAGCAATCCGGCTTCGCGCGCCAGCGCCACGTTGGGTACCTGGCCCACGGCGACCACCGCCAGGTCCGCCCGCAACACGCCCGCGTCCGCCAGCGTGGCGGCGATCCCGCCGGCGACGGGCACGAGGCCCGACGGCTGCGCGCCCAGATGCAGGCGTACGCCGTGGGCCCGGGCGCGCGCGGCCAGCCAGCGGGAGACCTCGGGCGGCATCGCCCGGCCCAGCAGCGCCGGCCCCAGTTCCATCACAGTGACGTCCAGGCCCAGCGCACGGGCGGTGGAGGCGATCTCCAGTCCCAGGAAGCCGCCGCCTGTCACCAGCAGGCTGCGCGCGGTGCGCAGGGCCGCGCGCAGGCGCTGCGCGTCGTCCAGCGTGCGCAGGTAGTGGACGCCCGGCGTACCGGGAGGCAGGGCCGGCAAGACGCGGACGTCGCCGCCGGTGGCAAGCAGGCAGGCGCGATAAGCCTGGACCGCGCCGTCGTCCAGGTGCAGTTCGCGCCGCGCGGCATCGAGGCGGACGACACGCCGGCCCGGTTGCAGCACGATGCCGGACTGGGCCAGGAAGGGCTCGGGCAACAGGTTGATGTCCGGCGGCTGTTCGTCGGCCAGCACGGCCTTGGAAAGGGGCGGGCGCTCGTAGGGCGCATGGGGCTCGTCGCCGATCAGGACCACCTTCCCGGCATGGCCGAGCTCGCGCAGGGCACGCGCCGCCATGGCGCCGGCCTGGCCCGCGCCGACGATGACCAGGGGCGCGGAGGCGTCATTCGACGGCGACATAGACGGCCTCGTCCTCGACCTTGACGGGATAGATGCGGATCGGCTGCGTGGCCGGCGCACAGCGCGGCTTGCCGGTGCGCAGGTCGAACTGCGCCTGGTGCAGCGGGCATTCCACGCAGCCGTCCTCGACATAGCCGTCGGTCAGCAGCGCATATTGATGGGTGCAGACGTTGTCGGCGGCGAAGAATTCGCCGCCGCTGCGGAACAGGGCGAGTTCGCGGCCGTCCAGCTTGAACGGCATGCCGGCGTCGTCTTCGACCTCGTCCACCGCGGCGATTCGTGTCCAGTTCATGATGTTTCCATTGGTCAGTATGCTGAATTTCATCGTGCGGCCCCGCGCACGGGGCCCGTGGCTAGCGGCGGCCGAACAGCCCTCCCACGCCTTGCTTGAACTGGGACCAGAAGGCCTTCATGCCTATGCTGAGCATGTTCAGCTCCTGGGGCGGAGGCGCGGTTCGGCCCGCGCCGCGCCGGTTCTGGTTCAGGGCCTGCTGCGTGGCCGCCAGCACGGCCTGCGCCTGGGCCAGCACGGCCTGCGCCTGCAGCAGCAGGGCCTGGGCTTCGGGCGAAGCGGGCGCGCTGCCCGGAACCGCGGCCAGCCGGGGCGCGGCCGCTTCGCCCGGCACCGTGGCGGCGGGCTGGGCGGGAGCGCCGGGCATGGGTGCCGCCGGTTCGGCCGCATTGGCGTCGTCCTGCAGCGATGCAGCCAGGTTGTGCTCGAACTGCTTGAGGATGTGGCCCGCCACTTCGGCGATCATGCCGCTGCCGCGTCCGTACTGCGCTACCGCGCCGGACAGTTGCAGCTGGGTGGTGACGGTGACGTCGGTGCCGCCACCCGCGGCCGGCACCAGCGCGAAGCTGAATTCCGACTGGGCCGAGCCGCGGCCCTTGGGGTCGAGGCCGGAACCGCGCAGCCAGGCGATGTGCCGCTCGTCGTCCTTGCGCACCAGCTCGGCCTGGCCGTCGAAGGCCAGCTTGATGGGGCCCAGCTTGACCGATACCGAGCCCAGGTACTTGTCGTCGCCCAGCGCTTCCTTGAGCCGGGCCCCGGGCAGGCACGGCAGGATGCGGGGAACGTCCAGCATCAGTTTCCAGGTTTCTTCCAGCGGCAGCGGGACGTGAAAGTGATTGGTGAATTCCATGGCGTCTGCGATCGGAGTCAGGGGTTGGCGCTGGGTGCCGTCGTGTCCCGGGCCGGCGGATCGAGCAGCTCGGCCAGGCGCACCGGGGTCAGCGGGAATTCGGTGATGCGCAAGCCGTGGCCGTCCAGCGCGTGCTCGACGGCGCCTATCACGGCGGCGGCAACCGCCAGCGTCGCGCATTCGCCTATGCCCTTGACTCCCAGCGGGTTCAAGCGCGTGGGCGAGGGCTGGAAGATGACCTCGATGGGAGGCACCTCCGGCGCGGTGGGCAACAGGTATTCCGCGAAAGTCGTGGTCAGGGGCTGGGCGTTGTCGTCGTAGCCCATCCATTCGAACAGCGCGTTGCCGATGCCGTGCACCACGCCGCCATGCACCTGGCCGTGCGCGATCTGCGGATTGATCAGATTGCCGCTGTCCTGCACGGCCACGTAGCGCCGCACGTGGATGGCGCCCGTCAACGGATCGACTTCGACCTCGCAGGCGTGGGAAGAGCCGGCGTAGGCCTGCGCATCGCAGTGGAAATGCACGGTCGCATCCAGGCCCGGATCGCCGGGGACCGGCAGCGCATAACCGGGCACGCCCTTGAGCAGCATGGCCAGCCGGGCCAGCGGGACGCGCCTGGCGAAGTCCGGCGTATGGACCTCGCCCTGGCTCAGCATCAGTTCATCCGCGCTCACGCCCAGCACGGCGGCGGCCGTGGCCAGCGCCTTGTCCCTGACCTTGGCCGCGGCCTCGGAGACGGCCGAGCCGGCCATCATGGCCTGGCGGCTGGCGAAGCCGCCCATGCCGTAGCCGGAGAGGCCCGTATCGCCCGCCGAGACCTCCACCGCCTGCGGCTCCACGCCCAGGTGCGCGGCGCACAATTGCGCCAGCGTGGTCTTGATGCCCTGGCCCATGGCGAGGGCGCCGGTGTGGACGACGATGCGGCCGGACGGATGGACGCGGACGCGCGCGCTCTCGTAGGGGCCGCGCCCGGTGGGCTTGACGCTGTTGGCGATCGCGATGCCGCGCAGCAGGCCGGCGCGGGCCGATTCCTCCTGCCGCCGCGCGAAGCCCTCGTAGTCGATGGCCCGGGCGGCCGTGGCTTGCAGGGCCGGGAAGTCGCCGCTGTCGATGACCAGCGGCACGCCGGCGCGCGACTTGAGCGGCTTGGTGTAGGGAATTTTTTCCGGGGGGATGAGATTGCGCCGGCGGCATTCGAGCCGGTCGATTCCCGCGGCGGATGCCAGGCGGTCCATCATGCGTTCCATGACGAAGGCCGCCTGCGGATAGCCGGCGCCGCGTATGGTGGCGACCGGTACCTTGTTGGTGTAGGCCACCTGTACGTGCAGCGAGAAGGCGGGCACGACGTAGGGCCCGGTCATGGACGAGGCGGCGTTGTACGGGACGTTGGTGCCCTGGGGCGTGTAGGCGCCGTGGTCGTGGACGAAGCCGCCGCGCACGCCCAGCACGCGTCCATCGCGGTCGGCGGCCACCGAGATGCGCCAGAACTGGTCGCGTTCCTGGATGGTGGTCAGGAAGTTCTCGCGGCGATCCTCCACCCACTTGACCGGTCGGCCCAGCGCGCGGGCGACGGCGGGCACCACGATTTCCTCGGGGTAGATCATGAACTTGGCGCCGAAGCCGCCGCCCACGTCGGGGGTGATCACCCGCAGCTGGTCCTCGGGCTGGTCCAGCATGTGGGCGATGGTGTAGTGCAGTTCGTGCGCCATCTGGGTCGAGGACCAGACGGTCAGCATGCCGGTGGCGGGATCGAGCGCGGCCACCACGCCGCGGCCCTCCATGGGATGGCCGCAGCCCCGATGGACCTGGAATTCGTCGTCCAGCACGATGTCGGCGCGGGCGAAGGCGGCGTCGCAGTCGCCGTAGGCCAGGGTGTAGTCCTGCAGCACGTTGCTGGCCAGCTCGGTACGCACCCGGGGAGCATCGCCGCGCACGGCCTGGCGGCAGTCCGCGACGGCGGGCAGGACCTCGAACTCCGCCTGCACGGCGGCCGCGGCGTCCTCGGCCTCGTGCCGCGTCCGGGCCACCACCACCGCATAGGCCTCGCCCACGAAGGCGACCTCGTCGCCGGCCAGCGCGAAGGGAGTGGTGTCCTCGGGCAGGGCCGCCAGCGGAAAGCCCAGCGGCATGCGCCACGAGGTGATGTGCCCGAACAGGTCCTGGCGGGTATAGACCGCGACGACGCCGGGCAGGGCGCGCGCCTGGCCCGCGTCGATGCCGCGCAGCCGCGCGTGGGCATGCGGACTGCGCACGAAGCAGGCATGCAGCGCATCGGGGACGGGCACGTCGTCCAGGAAGCAGGCCTTGCCCCGCAGCAGCGTCTCGTCCTCGATGCGGCCCGGGCTCGCGCCCATGCCGGGGATGGCGGTCAGTTGGCGCTCAGCGTGCATGGCCGTCTCGTTCGCGCAGGAGCCGGGCGGCGCGCAGCGCCGCGGCCACGATGTTCTGGTAGCCCGTGCAACGGCACAGGTGGCCCGACAGCACGTCGCGTACGGTGTCCTCGTCCGGATCGGGGTTCGCAGCCAGCAGCTCGGACAGCGACATCAGGATGCCGGGCGTGCAGAAGCCGCATTGCAGCGCGTGCAGTTCATGGAAGGCCTGCTGCAGCGGATGGAGCTCGTGCTCGTCGGCAGCCAGGCCTTCGACGGTGGTGATGGCGCAGCCCTCGCCCTGGACCGCGAGCATCAGGCAACTGCGCGCCGAGACACCGTCCACCAGCACCGTACAGGCGCCGCAAACGCCGTGCTCGCAGCCGACGTGAGTGCCGGTCAGCTTCAGTTCGCCGCGCAGGAAATCGGCCAGGTGCAGGCGCGGCGCGGCCATGCCCTGGCAGGGCTTGCCGTTGACGGACAGGTGCACGGGGCGGGGATCTTGCGTCGTTGCCATGGGGAATCTCATCTCGTTGCGCGCTCGAGCGCGCGGGTGATCGCGCGGCTGGACAGGACGCGCGCCAGCCGCTGGCGGTACCAGCCGGGCACGTAGGCGTCGGAACTGGCATCCACCGCGCCGCACAGCGCGGCGGCGCGTTCGATGTCGGCCGCCTCGGCCTTGGTGCCCAGCAGCGCCTGTTCGGCCTGCCCCATGCGCACGGGCGCCGTCGATACGCCGCCCAGGGTGATGGAGCAGCGGTCCACCCGCGCGTCCGGACCGAAGCGCAGCAGCACGGCGGCCGATGCGATGGCGAAGTCGCCGTGCCGCCGCGAGAACTCCAGGAAGCTCCAGCCGTGTCCCGGCTCCCAGGGCTGCATCGACACGCCCACCAGCATCTCGTCGGCCTCCAGCGCCGGCGTCATGTAGCCGGCGGGAAAGTCCGCCATCGCCAGGCTGCGCGTGCCGGCGGCGCTGGCCACGTGCAATTGCGCGTCCAGGGCCATGGCGATGGTGGGGATCTCGGCCGAGGGGTCGAGCTGGCACAAGCTGCCGCCGACGGTGCCGCGATTGCGCGTCTGCCGGTGGCCGACGTTCAGGATCGCCTCGCGCAGGATGGGCAGCCGGTCGCGGACCAGGTCCGAGAACTCGACGTCCCGCTGTCGTGTCATGGCGCCGATCCGGATCGTGTCGCCCTCGTCCCGCAGGTAGGCCAGTTCCGGGATGCGGTTGATATCCACCAGGCAGTCCGGGAACGCGAACCGCATGTTCAGCATGGCCATCAGCGACTGGCCGCCCGCCAGCACCCGCGCGTTGTCAACGCCGGCCAGGCATTGCAGCGCTTCGTCAAGGCTGCGCGGCGCCACGTAGTCGACAGCGGGAGCTTTCATGGCGCCTTCAGATCTTGGACAGGTCGAGGGACGAGGCGGCGAACAGCTCCTCGGGCGCGACCCGCCGGCGCGACAGGCCCTGCTCGTGGTGATAGCGAGCGAAGGTCTCGATGACGTGGTGGTTGGCGGGCAGGCCGTAAGGCCAGTAGTCCTCGCCCATCAGCGCCTTGGCCTCGTTGTGGTGGTGGACCATCCAGGGCAGGGTGACGGCCAGGTGGCAGATCTCGTCCAGCTCCTTGACGGCCAGGGCCTTGGCCTTCAGGAAGGCCTTGTAGACGCTGACGGGCAGCCAGGGGTTCTCTTCCACCAGCGACTTGCGTATGCCGACCATGTGCATGATGGGGAAGATACGGGTGCGGCGGAAGTAGTCCTTCTCGGCCTCGATGTAGTCGCCGAACAGGCGGCCCACGTTGGGCGCGCCGCGCAGGAAGCAGGACGGCGCGCGGGCGCCGATGTAGCCGTCGATCTCGCCGGACTCCAGCATGCCCGACAGCGTCTTGTCGTCGGGAATCTGCTTCAGGTCGATGGACGGATCCAGTTCGATGGGCGCGCGTTCGCCCCGGCCCGGTTCCTCGACGCCGCCGCGCCGCCACTTGATGTCGGCCGGCTTGACGCCGTACTCGTCCTCGAGGATGCCGCGGATCCAGACGTTCGCGGTGATCTGGTACTCGGGCACGCCTATGGTCTTGCCCTTGAGGTCCTGCGGACGCTGGATGCCGCGGTCAGTGCGCACGTAGATGCCCGACTGCCGGAAGACCCGCGACAGGAAGGCGGGTACCGCGACGTACTTGTTGTCGCCGCGGGCCGTGGTCATCATGTGGCTGCTCATCGAGATTTCCGTCACGTCGAATTCCTCGTAGCGGAAGGCGCGATGGAAGGCCTCTTCCGGCTCCAGCGGCACGGCGCGCACGTTGCAGCCCTCGATGGCCACGCGGCCGTCGAACAGGGCCTGGGTGCGGTCGTAGTTGCCTACGGAGAGGCTGATGTTCAGTTTGTTCATCGGTTTTCCTTGTCGTGGATGCGGGAAGCCTCAATCCGCGCTCAGGCCGATCTTCCTGGCCAGCGCGGCGAAACGGTCGATGTCGTCGTTGACGATCTTCTGGAACGCGGCGGGGCCTTCGTCCGCGGTGGTGTAGCCCAGGTCCTCCAGCCGCTTGCGCATGGCGTCGGTCTTCATGATGGCCGACACCGTCTTGTAGATGTCCATCTTGATGTTGTCCGGCGTGCCGCCAGGCACCGCCAGGCCCTGCCACTGGCTGAGGTTGAAGCCGGGCGCGCCGCTCTCGGCCACGGTGGGCACGTCGGGCACCGCTTTCGAGCGTTCGCTGGAGGTGATGGCCAGCGCGCGCAGCTTGCCCGAGGAAATGTAGGTCAGCGCGCCGGAGATGGTGACCACCGCCAGGTCCACCTGGCCGCCCAGGACGTCGACCAGGGCGGGGCCACAGCCTTTGTACGGAACGTGCACGTTGCTCATCTTGAATTCGATGTTCATCATCTCGCCCGCCAGGTGCGGGTCGGTGCCGGCGCCGCAGGAGCCGTACGACAGCTTGGAACCCGGCTGGCGGCCCGCCGCCACCACGTCGGCCAGGGTCTTGAAGCGGGAAGACGCCGGCACGACCACCAGCATGGGAGCGTAGGCGACATTGATCACCGCCGCCAGATCCTTCTTGGGGTCGTAGCCCAGGTTCTTGTAGATGGCGGGCGCCAGGGAATAGGCGTCGTTCATCATCAGCAGGGAGTGGCCGTCCTTGGGCTTGCCCGCGACGATGCGGGTACCCACGGTGCTGCCGGCGCCGGCCTTGTTGTCGACGATGACGGGCTGGCCCAGCTTGCCGAGCTGGTCGCCGATGAGCCGGGCCAGCATGTCGACCCCGCCGCCCACGGCGTAGGGCACGGTGATCTCGACCGTCTTGACGGGGAAGGTGGGAGCTGCCTTGACCTCTGCCTTCGCCACGGGCAGGAGGGCGGCGAGGGCCAGGGAGCACAGCAGGTGGAAGGGCATCTTGGTCAGCATGGGGAACTCGCAGGGGTCGGTTGATCGGATCAGTAGGGCGCACTGGATGTGTGCCGTGATGCACCAAAATACTCAGTAGGCTGAACAATATGCTCACTGTACTGAGTATTTGGCCGGCCGCTCATTGGGGGAATCACCTAATGGCGAGGAATGCGTGCCCCGGATGAGTGCGCCGGCCGGTCATCGGCCTGTCTGCTTGCAAGTTCCGGGCCAGATGGCGGGAAAGGGGGGAGGGGCCGGCGGCGCGCGAAAAGCGCCGCCGGACGGGACCAGGCCGGGAGGCGGGGCCCGGCCCGGGTACCTAGGCCTTGTACTGGGCCTCGATGCGGCGGCCGATGTCGGCGTCGACCTTCTTCCAGTAGTCGAACACCCGCTCGAGCACCGGCGCGCGCACGCCGGACTTCAGCGTGCCCACCACGGTATCGACCAGTCGCTGGCGCTGGGCATCATCGAATACGTCGCGCACCAGCGTGCCGGCCTGGCCGAAGTCGTCGTCGTCCTTGTGCAGCTTGTAGGCCTCGCGCACCAGGCTGGTGTCGACCTCCCAGCTTTCCTCCGGCGCCGCGCCGCCGTCGGCCCAGGCGCGCCCCTGGCTGTTGGGCGCGTAGGTGGCGGCATTGCCCGCATGTTCATAGGTCATGTTGCCGTCGAACATGTAGGTGTTGACCGGCACCTTCGGACGGTTCACGGGCAACTGGTGGAAGTTCGTGCCGATGCGGGCGCGATGCGCGTCGTTGTAGGCGAAGGCGCGGCCCAGCAGCATCTTGTCGGGCGACAGGCCGATGCCCGGCACGGTGTTGCCGGGCGAGAAGGCGGCCTGTTCGATCTCGGCGAAGAAATTGGCCGGGTTGCGGTTCAGGGTCATCACGCCGACCTTGATCAGCGGGTAGTCCTTGTGCGGCCACACCTTGGTCAGGTCGAAGGGATTGAAGCGGTAGGTCTTGGCCTGGGCGTACGGCATGACCTGCACCGACATCACCCACTTGGGATGGTCCCCGCGCGCGATCGCCTCGAACAGGTCGCGCCGGTGGTAGTCGGCGTCCATGCCGGCGATGCGGGCGGCTTCCTCGTTGGTCAGGTTCTTCTCGCCCTGCTGGTTGTGGAAGTGGTACTTCACCCAGAATTTCTCGCCCGCCGCGTTGACCCACATGTAGGTGTGCGACCCGAAGCCGTTCATGTGGCGCCAGGACTGCGGGATGCCGCGGTCGCCCATCAGGTAGGTGACCTGGTGCGCGCTTTCCGGATTGTTCGTCCAGAAGTCCCACTGCATGTGGGCGTCGCGCAGGCCGGAATCGGGCAGGCGCTTCTGGCTGCGGATGAAGTGGGGGAACTTCATCGGATCGCGCACGAAGAACACGGGCGTGTTGTTGCCGACCAGGTCGTAGTTGCCCTCGGTGGTGTAGAACTTCAGCGAGAAACCGCGCACGTCGCGCCAGGTGTCGGGGCTGCCGGACTCGCCGGCCACCGTCGAGAACCGGGCCAGCATCTCCGTCCTGCAGCCTTTCTGGAACAAGGCCGCCTTGGTGTAGCGGGAGACGTCCTCGGTGGTCTCGAACACGCCGAAGGCGCCCGAGCCCTTGGCGTGGGGCTGGCGCTCGGGGACTTTTTCCCGGTTGAAGTGCGCCATCTGTTCGAGGAAATGCACATCGTGCAGGACCAGGGGGCCGTCGCTGCCGACAGTCAGCGAGTTGCGGTCGCTGGGCGCGGGGGCCCCGGCGCCGGTGGTGCTGTGGCCGGGGAGGGAAGTCTTGTCGCTCATCGTGGGCTCCTGAGGGGCAGGGTTGGTGTGTCGTGTCCAAAGACGCTTGCGGTCTTTGCCCTACGATGGTCCATCCTAGCCAAGAAGTCGTGACGGGGCGCGCAAAGCCAGCTCGACCTTGTGTATCAAGACGTTACATCAGGCGTACGCGTGCCAGCGAACCGTGCGTTCCGCCGCCGTCCGGGGTGCCTTGTCCATGATCATGGCGATCGTCTGGCGCGACAGTTCCTTGCGCCAGGCGGCCTCGGCATCGCGCATGGCCGAGGCGATCGCGCAGGGCCGGCGGCATTCGGCCGCGGGAGCTGCGCCTTCGCCGTTGCGGCGGATCTCGGAGCAACGGAAGGCCGCCTCCTGGCCCTCGATCGCATCGACCACTTCGAGCAGGGTGATCCGGGCCGGCGGGCGCGCCAGGCGAAAGCCCCCCTTGGGTCCCGCCGAGGAGGCCAGGATGCCGGCCCGCGCGAGCGCTTGCAGCGACTTGTTCAGATAGGCGGCGGGCAGGCCGAACTTGGCCGCCAGCCTGGCGGTGGAGACCACTTCGTCCTGTCCTATCCAGCCCAGGGCCACGCAGCAATGCAGGCCCCACTCCACGCCTTCGCTCATCCTCATGGCTATGCCTCGTAATGGATAATCCGGACTATACACATCCAGATTATGCTTAGCCAGCGTCTGGATCGGGCCCGGAATCCGCGGGATGCTAGCGGATGGACACGCGGTGCATGGTCCGCGGCGAGGGGTAGTAGTCGTTGATCGCATAGTGCTGGGTGGCCAGGTTGTCCCACACGGCCACCGAGCCCTTGCGCCAGTTGAACCGCACCTGCCATTCCGGCACGCGGGCCAGGCCGGCCAGGAAGGACAGCATGTGCGCGCCGTCGTCGTGCCCCATCTGGTTGATTCGCGTCGTGTACAGGCTGTTGACGAAAACCACGCGCTTGCCCGTGGCGGGATGGGGCAGGAAGACGGGCTGGTCCACAGGGGGGTAGCGGCGGCGCATGGCGTGGTACTTCTCGTCGCCGTCGGGCTGGCGCTTGAGGTTGTTCACCAGGGCGGGAGCTTCCCAATGGTGGACGGCGGTCATGCCGGCCAGGTAGCGCCGCAGTCCTTCGTCCAGGGAATCGTGCGCGGCCGTCATGCTGGCCCACATGGTGTCTCCGCCCACCTCGGGCACCTCGACCGCATACAGGCAGGCGGCCACCGGCGGGCGAGGCTGCCAGGTCAGATCGGCGTGCCAGATATCGGTGCCGGTCTCCTTGCCGCGGGTGACGAGCATTTCCACGTAGGGATTGGCGGGGTGCGACGGAAAGGTCGATGACACCGGTTCGACGTCGCCGAACACCTGCGAGAAGAACACCTGGGCATCGGGCGAGAGCCGCTGCTCGCGGAAGAAGATGACCTGGCGCTCGGCCAGCAGGGCGCGCAGCCGGTCGGCGTGGCGGGTGACCTGGGTCGCGTCGGCAAGGTCTATGTCCAGCACTTCCGAACCTATGGCCGGCGTAAGGGGGCGGATCAGCATGATGTCTCCGGACGATGCGGCGCTAGGGCGCCTTGCCGACGAAGCGGTCGGTATAGAAGTCTTCCAGCGGTGCGCGCCTGGCCAGCAAGCCTTCCTTGACGTAGAAGTCCTGCAGCCGCTGCAGCAGGGCGGGGTCCATCTTGCCGGGCACGGCCTGCCCGGGATAGACGTCGCGGGCATAGGCGCCGATGATCTGCGCGACATAGTCGCGCTTGTCCTGGTAGGCGGGTACGGCGGCGACGAAGTCGTCCACGGCGGCGGCGGGGTCCTGCATGATCTCGCGCATGGCGCGCAGGGTGGCGCCGACCACTTTCTCGACCAGGTCGGGCCGGGTGCGTATCGTTTCGTCCGAGGCCACGATGGCCTGGGGAAGGCCGGGGAATACCTGGTCGCCGTAGAACACGCGCACCTTGGCGCCCGCGTTGACCGCCGCCAGGGCCCAGTCGGGCGTGGCGACCATGGCGTCGGCCTCGCGGGTGGCGAACAGTTTCCAGACGCCGGTCGGGCCGGCGGCCTGGATGTTCACGGCCTTCTTGTCCACGCCATAGTGCTTGAGCATGCCCAGGAAGCTGTAATAGATCGAGTCGGTATACGAGCCGACCGTGACCGTCTTGCCGCGCAGGTCCGCCGGCGTCTTGATGCGGGCGTCGTCGTCGTGGACCACGACCTGCATCAGGGAGTGGCCGCCCAGCACGGCCACCACCTTGATGGGAATGCCGTTGGGCCGCAGAAACAGCGGCGCGTCGCCCACCGAGCTGCCGGCCAGCGCGATGCCCGCGCCCACCTGCTTGGCCACCTGGACCCCGCCGCCGTTGGCCGCCATCAGGTTGACCTTCAGGCCCCGGTCCCGGTAGTAGCCGCGGGCCTGCGCCAATATCCAGGGAGCGAACCCGGGCAGGGTGGGGGGAGCGGGCGTCAGCACCGTGATCTCTTCGGGCGTGGCCGCTGCCTGGGCGCCGGTCCCGGCCAGCGCCCAGCAACAGGCCAGTGCCCCGGCGGCGCGCAGCATCGATGAGCGAGGACGAAGCATGACGGGTACTCCTTCACATGGTTACCAGGGGTGGCGCGGCGCTACCGGATGCCTGCCGGCTGGGCGCCGCGTTCGGCTTCGATCAGACGCGCGAGAATCCGGCGCGCCTTGACCGGCGCCAGGTCGGGAGCAAGGTAGACGGGATGCAGCGACGCCATGTAGGCGCCCGGCCCGAGGTTGTCCTGCTGCGCTTCGATCATCGGCTCGTCTTCCAGCATGAAGGCGCGCTCGGTGGTCGCCTGTATCCAGCCGGTCAGTTCGTCGTCGTCCGGGGAGTGGCTGCGCGTCGCCGCCCAGAAGTAGTGTGTCCGGGTGCCGCTTTCCGGTGTCGGCAGATGCAGGAACGACAAGGTCACTCCGTCGCCGGGGTCGGCGCCCGTCTCGGTGGCGCCGACGTCCAGGAACAGGGTGCAGGGAGGGTGCCAGCGTATGCACGACCGCGCGTCGCCGATGGCATCGGGCCTGCCCCAGCACCGGCCCAGCAGCGGGCTCACGGTGCAGCCCGGTTTCCAGCGATTCGCGTGCACCACGCCGTCCGCCTCGATGACTTCGTGGCGGGTGTTGCCGATGGCGCCGCCGCTGGCAAAGGCGGGGTGCAGGTACTCGACGTGGCTGAGGTCCAGCAGGTTGTCGATGACGAGCTGGTAATGCGCGTCGATGCGCAGGTAGCCCCATTGGGTCCGATATCCCGGACGCGGGTCGAACGGGGAAAGGTCCGGCAGCAACGCGGCGTCGGCGAGCGCCGGATCGCCCGGCCACAGCCAGATGAAGCCGTAGCGCGATGCGAGAGGATAGGCGCGTATGTCGGCATGGGCGGGGATCCGGGGGCCGTGCGGGTTGTGCACGCAACGGCCGCCGGGGTCATAGCGCAGGCCGTGGTAGCCGCACTGCAGTTCGTCGCCGAGCAGGGTGCCCCGGGACAGCGGCGCGAAGCGGTGCGCGCAGCGATCCTGCAGGGCGACGGGGTTGCCGTCCAGGCTGCGGAACAGCACGACGGGCGTGTCCAGGAGCATCCGGCGCAGGGGCGTCCGGGTGATTTCGGCCTCGGCCGCGGCGGCATACCAGGCATTGCGCAGATATTCCAAGGCTGTCTCCCCGGGCATGCATCGCTTCGGCCCGGCAATAATTACCATAAGTGGTAATTAAAGTCAGGATAAGACGGCCGGGAGGGCGCGTCAACGCCGGACCGGACAGGGGAATCCCTAGGTGGGCGAGGGGAGGCGTCCGCCGCCGTCCGGCCGGATCTGGTCCTCCAGCATGCGGGCGACGAAGTCGACGTAGGCGTCCATCATCGTCTCGGCCTGGGGGCCGGTGCCGAACAACGTCTCGATGAGCGGCTGCGCCGTCGAGACGAAGGCCGGCACGCCTATCAATATTAGATGCACGAAGCGCGGATCGACGGCGGGCGGCACGCCCTCCGGAAAGAGCATGGCGGTGATCTCCAGCCCCCGCGCGGTCACGCGCTGGATGGGGGTGGGCGCGCCGGCCTTGTTCCCGGTCCTGGGCGCATGGTAGATCTCGGCCAGCGCCAGCCGCTCGAAATGGGGATGCTGCCGCATGAACTCGAGACGCAGCGTCAGGCGCGCCTTGAGTTGCTCCCGCAGGGAGCCCGGCTGCCGCAGCGCCCGCTCCATGCGGTCCTGCAGCTGGCGCATCAGGAATTCGGTCACCTCGTGCAGCAAACCCCGCAGATCGCCGAAGTAGTAGCGCACCAGCGCCCGGTTCACGCCCGCTTCGGCGGCGATCTCGAGGATGGTGAGTTCTTCCGGGGTGCGGCGCCCGAGCAGGTCCACGGTGCAGTCGATGATACGATCCCGGCCTACCGACTGGCTGTCGACCGGCCGGCCGGCGCCGCGCGGAGCGGGGGCGTCTTTCTTGGTTCGAGGCATGGAGCGGGCCGGCTGCTGGTGGCGACGCGCCATTCTAGTCGGCCCGCCGGTGTGCCCGCCACGGTACGCCCGAGCGGATCTGTCGTTGACAGTCTCGCGCCGTGCACGCTATTATGGCAAGCTCTCTGGAGTCGGCTCGCCCGGGCCGCGCGTTCTTTGATGTGCAGAATTGCAATATCCGGCTGGTACAAATTGCCCGGATGTCCCGCAAACACTGCCTTTCTCAAGAGCCGCGTCGCGGCGTTCCTCCCCCAGCAGGTTTTCATGCCGCACGATCGTGCGGCCCGTGCATGTTCCTCTTCCGGTTCGCCCCGGTTGCGGCTTCCTGCTCGGGGCCGCGCTGCCGGATGGCTTGTTGTAGATGTCTGGGCCTTGTGACGTAGGCCCCAGACCTAACCAAAAGACCCCAAAAGGTTACGGAAGAGGGCTTATGCCAACTATCAGCCAACTCGTGCGCAAGCCGCGCGAATCCAGCCACGCCAAGAGCAAGTCGCCCGCTCTTGAATGCAGCCCGCAGCGTCGCGGCGTCTGCACCCGTGTCTACACCACGACCCCCAAGAAGCCGAACTCGGCTCTGCGTAAGGTTGCGAAGGTGCGCCTGACCAACGGTTACGAAGTCATTTCGTACATCGGCGGCGAAGGCCACAACCTGCAGGAGCACTCGGTGGTTCTGGTGCGTGGCGGCCGGGTGAAGGATCTCCCGGGTGTGCGCTACCACATCGTCCGCGGCTCGCTGGACCTGCAAGGCGTGAAGGATCGCAAGCAGGCCCGCTCGAAGTACGGCGCCAAGCGCCCCAAGAAGGCCTGATCCCCAGGTCTCGCAGCTTTACCCGTTGCGTCGCCGCATCCTGGATTGCAGGAGCGGCACGAGTAAGGGGCCCGTCGGGGCGCAAGCCCAACGTGACAGGCCACGGCCGCAGGCGAAACCCCGCGGTTCAACTGAAGACATAGGAAGTAGAAATGCCTCGTCGTCGCGAAGTACCCAAGCGTGAAATCCTGCCCGATCCCAAGTTCGGCAGCGTTGAACTCGCCAAATTCATGAACGTCGTCATGCTCTCCGGCAAGAAGGCCGTCGCAGAGCGGATCGTTTACGGCGCCCTCGAACAAATCCAGACCAAGACCGGCAAGGACCCCATCGAGGTGTTCGGTCAGGCGATCGGCAACGTCAAGCCCATCGTCGAGGTCAAGAGCCGCCGGGTTGGCGGCGCCAACTACCAAGTGCCGGTTGAAGTGCGCCCCGTGCGCCGCCTGGCCTTGGCCATGCGTTGGGTTCGCGAGGCCGCCAAGAAGCGTGGCGAGAAGTCCATGGACCTGCGCCTGGCCGGCGAGCTGATGGATGCGTCCGAGGGCCGCGGCGGCGCGGTCAAGAAGCGCGACGACACGCACAAGATGGCCGAGGCCAACAAGGCATTCAGCCACTTCCGCTGGTAAGCAGCACTCTTCGTTTCTCAAATGGCCCGCGGCCGATCGCCGCGGGCCAACCAGTCCAGTCACCAAGGAAATCCGATCATGGCCCGCAAGACCCCGATCGAGCGCTACCGCAACATCGGCATCTCTGCGCACATCGACGCAGGGAAGACCACCACCACCGAACGTATCCTGTTCTATACGGGCGTCAACCACAAGCTCGGCGAAGTGCACGACGGCGCCGCCACGATGGACTGGATGGAGCAGGAGCAGGAACGCGGCATCACGATCACCTCGGCTGCCACCACCTGCTTCTGGAAGGGCATGGCGGGCAACTATCCCGAGCATCGCTTCAACATCATCGACACCCCGGGGCACGTGGACTTCACGATTGAAGTCGAGCGCTCCATGCGCGTGCTGGACGGCGCCTGCATGGTGTATTGCGCCGTGGGCGGCGTGCAGCCCCAGTCGGAAACCGTCTGGCGCCAGGCCAACAAGTACGGCGTGCCCCGTCTCGCGTTCGTCAACAAGATGGACCGTACCGGCGCGAACTTTTTCAAGGTCTACGAGCAGATGCGTCTGCGCCTGAAGGCCAACCCGATCCCGCTGCAAGTGCCGATCGGCGCCGAGGACTCGTTCAAGGGTGTGGTCGACCTGGTCAAGATGAAGGCCATCCTGTGGGATGACGCCAGCCAGGGCACCAAGTTCGAATACGGCGACATCCCCGCCGAGCTGGTCGACACCTGCAACGAATGGCACGAGAAGCTGGTCGAGGCGGCCGCCGAGTCGTCCGAAGAGCTGATGAACAAGTATCTGGAATCCGGCGAACTGTCGGAAGCCGAGATCAAGTCCGCCATCCGCCAGCGCACCATCGCCGGCGAGATCCAGCCCATGCTGTGCGGCACCGCCTTCAAGAACAAGGGCGTGCAGGCCATGCTGGACGCGGTCATCGACTACCTGCCTTCGCCGATCGACATCCCCCCGGTCGACGGCACCGACGAGAACGACCAGCCCGTGGTCCGCAAGGCCGACGACAAGGAAAAGTTCTCGGCGCTGGCGTTCAAGCTGATGACGGACCCGTTCGTCGGCCAGCTGACCTTCATCCGCGTGTATTCGGGCGTGCTGGCTTCCGGCGACACCGTCTACAACGCGATCAAGGGCAAGAAAGAGCGCGTCGGCCGTATCCTGCAGATGCACGCCAACCAGCGTGAGGAAATCAAGGAAGTTCTGGCGGGCGACATCGCCGCGGCCGTGGGCCTGAAGGACGTCACGACCGGCGAAACGCTGTGCGATCCGGAATCGATCGTCACGCTGGAAAAGATGGAGTTCCCCGAGCCCGTGATCGCGCAGGCCGTCGAACCCAAGACCAAGGCCGACCAGGAGAAGATGGGCATCGCCCTGAACCGCCTGGCCCAGGAAGATCCGTCGTTCCGCGTGCGTACCGACGAGGAGTCGGGCCAGACCATCATTTCGGGCATGGGCGAGCTCCACCTCGAGATCATCGTCGACCGCATGAAGCGCGAATTCGGCGTGGAAGCCAACGTGGGCAAGCCCCAGGTGGCCTACCGCGAAACCATCCGCAAGACCTGCGAAGAGTCCGAAGGCAAGTTCGTCAAGCAGTCGGGCGGCCGCGGCCAGTACGGTCACGTGGTGCTGAAGGTCGAGCCCCAGGAAGCCGGCAAGGGCTTCGAGTTCGTCGACGCCATCAAGGGCGGCGTGGTGCCCCGTGAATTCATTCCGGCCGTGGAAAAGGGTTGTATCGACACCCTGCAGGCTGGCGTGATGGCCGGCTACCCGGTGGTGGACGTCAAGGTGACGCTGTTCTTCGGTTCGTACCACGACGTGGACTCGAACGAAAACGCGTTCAAGATGGCCGCCTCGATGGCCTTCAAGGAAGGCATGCGCAAGGCCAACCCTGTGCTGCTCGAGCCCATGATGGCCGTGGAAGTCGAGACGCCGGAAGACTACGCCGGTACCGTGATGGGCGACCTGTCCTCGCGGCGCGGCATGGTCCAGGGCATGGACGACATGGTCGGCGGCGGCAAGATCATCAAGGCCGAGGTTCCCCTGGCCGAGATGTTCGGTTATTCCACCGCGCTGCGTTCCGCGACCCAGGGTCGCGCGACGTACACGATGGAGTTCAAGCACTACGCGGAAGCGCCGAAGAACGTCGCCGACGCAATCATCAGCGCCCGCGCCAAGTAATTGGCGACAGGCAAGTAATCGTTAAATCTCCAGGCAAACTGCAGGAAGAGAGAACATGGCAAAAGGCAAGTTTGAGCGTACCAAGCCGCACGTGAACGTGGGCACGATCGGTCACGTTGACCACGGCAAGACGACGCTGACGGCGGCGATCACGACGGTGCTGTCGAAGCAGTTCGGCGGCGAGGCCAAGGCGTACGACCAGATCGACGCGGCGCCGGAAGAGAAGGCGCGTGGGATCACGATCAACACGGCACACGTGGAATACGAGACGGAGACCCGTCACTACGCGCACGTTGACTGCCCGGGGCACGCGGACTACGTGAAGAACATGATCACGGGCGCGGCGCAGATGGACGGCGCGATCCTGGTGGTGTCGGCCGCTGACGGCCCGATGCCGCAGACGCGCGAGCACATCCTGCTGTCGCGCCAGGTTGGCGTGCCGTACATCATCGTGTTCCTGAACAAGGCGGACCTGGTTGACGACGCCGAGCTGCTGGAGCTGGTGGAAATGGAAGTCCGGGAACTGCTGTCGAAGTACGACTTCCCGGGCGACGATACGCCGATCGTGAAGGGCTCGGCCCGCATGGCGCTGGAAGGCGACAAGGGCGAGCTGGGCGAGCAGGCGATCCTGCAACTGGCGGCGGCGTTGGACTCGTACATCCCGACGCCCGAGCGTGCGGTCGACGGTGCGTTCCTGATGCCGGTGGAAGACGTGTTCTCGATCTCGGGTCGTGGCACGGTGGTGACGGGGCGTATCGAGCGTGGCGTGATCAAGGTCGGCGAGGAAATCGAGATCGTCGGTATCAAGGACACGGTCAAGACGACGTGCACGGGCGTGGAAATGTTCCGCAAGCTGCTGGACCAGGGCCAGGCCGGTGACAACGTGGGTATTCTGCTGCGCGGCACCAAGCGTGAAGACGTCGAGCGTGGCCAGGTTCTGGCCAAGCCGGGTTCGATCACGCCGCACACGGAGTTCTCGGCCGAGGTGTACGTGCTGTCGAAGGAAGAGGGCGGCCGTCATACGCCGTTCTTCAACGGCTATCGTCCCCAGTTCTACTTCCGTACGACGGACGTGACGGGCACGATCGAGCTGCCCAAGGACAAGGAGATGGTGCTGCCGGGCGACAACGTGTCGATCACGGTCAAGCTGCTGGCGCCGATCGCCATGGAAGAAGGCCTGCGCTTCGCCATCCGTGAAGGCGGTCGTACCGTCGGCGCCGGCGTCGTCGCCAAAATTATTGCTTGATTTTAAGGGTCTCCCTTAAAAAAACGGCCCCACCCAGGACGCCGCGGATCCGGCTCTGCCGGTCCGCCAGCGTCGCCCCCCCTGGGGGGCGCGCGTAAGCGCGTAGGGGGGGTCCAACCTCGCTCTTTAGGACAGTTTCATGAAAAAGCAGAAGATTCGCATCCGCCTCAAGGCGTTCGATTACAAGCTCATCGACCAGTCGGCCGCTGAGATCGTCGAAACCGCCAAGCGCACGGGTGCCGTGGTTCGTGGTCCGGTTCCCCTGCCGACCCGTATCCGCCGCTACGATCTGCTGCGTTCGCCGCACGTCAACAAGACGTCGCGCGACCAGTTCGAGATCCGCACCCATCAGCGCCTGATGGACATCGTGGATCCCACCGACAAGACCGTGGACGCGCTGATGCGCCTGGACCTGCCGGCTGGCGTGGATGTGGAAATCGCTTTGCAGTGACGTGGTATTTGCGCCCGGGGCTTGAAAAGGCCGCCGGGCGCAGGCTATACTAGCCGGCTAGCCCGTGGGTGAGCCCATGGGCTTTTGGCACGTATTTTTGGCACGTATTGATCCGGCGGGGTTTCCCCGGCATTTTTCCCGGGTCGTGCCGCCAGCAATCACTATCGCATCAATGTAGGCGCAGCGCCCTTGGCGTTGCTGTCCGGTGCCGCACTTCGGTGCGACGCCATTTTTAGCCCCGGCCAATCGTAGTCGGGAATGGAGAAAACGATGTCGACCCAATCGACGGCCTCCACGCCAGCCGCATTCCGGCTCGGCCTGGTGGGTCGCAAGGTTGGCATGACCCGCATTTTCACGGACGATGGCGAGTCCATCCCCGTGACCGTGCTGGACGTGTCGAACAACCGTGTGACCCAGGTCAAATCCCCGCAAACGGACGGTTACGCCGCCGTTCAGGTCACGTTCGGTACGCGCCGTGCTTCGCGCGTCACCAAGCCTCTTACCGGCCATTTCGCGAAAGCGGGTGCCGAAGCGGGCAGCGTGCTCAAAGAATTCCGCCTTGATCCGGCCAAAGCGGCCGAGTTCGCTCCGGGCGCAGTCATCACCGTGGAATCCGTCTTCACGGTCGGCCAGAAGGTCGACGTGACGGGCACGACCATCGGTAAGGGCTTCTCGGGCGCGATCAAGCGTCACAACTTCTCGTCGAACCGCGCTTCGCACGGTAACTCGGTGTCGCACAACTCGGCCGGCTCCATCGGTATGGCGCAGGATCCGGGCCGCGTGTTCCCGGGCAAGAAGATGGCCGGCCACTATGGCGACGTCACCCGCACCGTGCAGAACCTCGACGTGATCCGCGTGGACGCCGAGCGCGGCCTGCTGCTGGTCCGTGGCGCCGTCCCGGGCCATGCCGGCGCGAACATCGTCGTTCGTCCCGCTGTGAAAGGAGCCTGAACATGGCAGATCTCAAGCTCCTGAATGACCAGGGCCAGGTCGCTGCGACCGTCAGCGCCCCCGATACGGTCTTCGGCCGCGAATTCAACGAAGCGCTGGTGCACCAGGTCGTTGTCGCCTACCAGGCCAACGCCCGCAGCGGCAACCGCGCCCAGAAGGACCGCACGGAAGTCAAGCACTCCACCAAGAAGCCCTGGCGCCAGAAGGGTACCGGCCGCGCTCGCGCCGGTATGACCTCGTCGCCGCTGTGGCGTGGGGGTGGTCGCATTTTCCCGAATTCGCCTGAAGAAAACTTCAGCCAGAAAGTGAACAAGAAGATGTACCGCGCCGGTGTGCGGTCGATTCTGTCGCAACTGGCCCGCGAAGACCGGATCGCGATCGTCGAGAACTTCGTGGTCGATTCGCCCAAGACCAAGGTGGCCGCCGACAAGCTCAAGAGCCTGGGCTTGAACTCGGTCCTCATCATTACCGATACGGTTGACGAAAACCTCTATCTGGCCACGCGCAACCTGCCGCACGTGGCGGTGGTCGAGTCCCGTTATGCCGATCCGCTGTCGCTGATCCACTACAACAAAGTGTTGATCACCAAGCCCGCGATCGCTCAGCTCGAGGAGATGCTGGGATGAGCAACGACCGTCTGCTCCAGGTTCTGCTGGCTCCGATCGTCTCTGAAAAGAGCACGTTCATCGCCGACAAGAACCAGCAAGTGGCTTTCCGCGTCCTGCAAGACGCCACCAAGCCGGAAATCAAGGCTGCCGTCGAACTGCTCTTCAAGGTGCAGGTCGAGTCCGTGCAGGTTCTCAATACCAAGGGCAAAGTCAAGCGCTTTGGCCGCTTCATCGGTCGCCGCCGCAACGAGCGCAAGGCGTACGTGTCGCTGAAGCCGGGTCAGGAAATCGACTTTGCGCAGGAGGTGAAGTAAATGCCCCTCGTCAAGCTGAAGCCGACTTCCGCCGGTCGCCGCGCGATGGTGAAGGTGGTTCACCCCCACCTGCACAAAGGTCGCCCGCTCGACAGTCTGCTTGAAAAGCAGATGCAGAATGCCGGCCGCAACAACAACGGCCATATCACCACGCGTCATCGCGGCGGTGGTCACAAGCAACATTATCGTGTGGTCGATTTCAAGCGCACCAAGGACGGCATCCCGGCCAAGGTCGAGCGCATCGAATACGACCCCAACCGTACGGCGCACATCGCTCTGTTGTGCTATGCCGACGGCGAACGTCGCTACATCATCGCCCCGCGCGGTCTTGAAGTCGGCGCCACGCTGGTGTCCGGTAGCGAAGCGCCCATCCGCGCTGGCAATGCCCTGCCGATCCGCAACATCCCGGTCGGTAGCACCATCCACTGCGTGGAAATGATCCCCGGCAAGGGCGCCCAGATGGTGCGTTCGGCAGGCGGATCGGCCGTGCTGCTGGCTCGTGAAGGTACCTATGCCCAGGTTCGCCTGCGTTCGGGCGAAGTCCGCAAGGTGCACATCGAGTGCCGTGCGACCATCGGCGAAGTCAGCAACGAAGAGCATGGCCTGCGCCAGATCGGCAAGGCCGGTGCCACTCGTTGGCGCGGCATTCGCCCCACCGTTCGCGGTGTTGCCATGAACCCGATCGACCACCCGCACGGTGGTGGTGAAGGCCGTACTGGCGAAGCCCGTGAGCCGGTCAGCCCCTGGGGCACTCCGTCCAAGGGTTTCAAGACCCGCCGCAACAAGCGGACGAACAATATGATCGTCCAGCGGCGCAAGAAGAAGTAAGCGAGGCGAGCCATGTCACGTTCGATTAAAAAAGGCCCGTTTGTCGACCTGCACCTTCTGAAGAAGGTTGAGTCGGCCACGGCCGGCAAAGACAAGCGCCCGATCAAGACCTGGTCGCGTCGTTCCACGATCCTGCCCGAGTTCATCGGTCTGACGATCGCGGTTCACAATGGTCGCCAGCATGTTCCCGTGTATGTCAACGAGAACATGGTCGGTCACAAACTCGGCGAGTTCGCGCTGACCCGTACGTTCAAGGGTCACGCTGCGGACAAGAAGGCCAAGAGGTAAGCGCGATGGAAACCACTGCGATTGTTCGTGGCGTACGCGTGTCGGCCCAGAAGGCCCGTCTGGTCGCGGATATGATCCGCGGCAAGTCGGTGGCCCAGGCCATCAACATTCTTACGTTCACGCCCAAGAAGTCCGCCGGCATCATCAAGAAGGCGGTCGAATCCGCCATCGCGAATGCCGAGCACAACGACGGTGCCGACATCGACGAACTGAAGGTGAAAACCATCTACGTCGACAAGGGTGCGTCGCTCAAGCGTTTCGACGCCCGCGCCAAAGGCCGCGGCGTCAAGATCGAGAAGCAGACTTGCCACATCGTGGTCAAGGTCGGCAGCTAAGGAGCCACGATGGGACAGAAAATTCACCCGACCGGGTTCCGTCTCTCGGTCAGCCGTAACTGGTCCTCCCGCTGGTACGCCAGCGGTAGCGCCTACGCCGGCATGCTGGCGGAAGACATCAAGGTCCGCGAGTACCTGAAGAAGAAGCTGAAAGGCGCTTCCGTGGGTCGCGTGGTCATCGAGCGTCCTGCCAAGAACGCGCGCGTCACGGTCTACTCGGCTCGTCCGGGCGTCGTGATCGGCAAGAAGGGCGAGGACATCGAGATCCTGAAGGCCGATCTGCAGCGTCTGATGGGCGTGCCCGTGCACGTCAACATCGAAGAGATCCGCAAGCCGGAAATCGACGCCCAGCTGATCGCCGACTCGATCGCCCAGCAGCTCGAAAAGCGCATCATGTTCCGCCGGGCGATGAAGCGCGCCATGCAGAACGCCATGCGCCTGGGTGCCCAGGGCATCAAGATCATGAGCGCCGGTCGCCTGAACGGCATCGAGATCGCCCGTACCGAATGGTACCGCGAAGGCCGTGTGCCGCTGCACACCCTGCGCGCCAACATCGACTACGGCACGTCCGAAGCCGGTACGACCTATGGTCTGATCGGCATCAAGGTGTGGGTCTACAAGGGCGACACGCTGGGCTCGGCCGAGCTGGCCGCCGCCCCTGAAGCAACCAAGGACGAAGAGCGCAAGCCGCGCCGCGGCCCGCGTAACGACCGTCCGGGCAACCGCCCCGGCGCTGGTCGTGGTCGCGGCGGCCGCCGGCCCGAAGGCGAGGCAGCTGCTGCTGCCGCGCCCGAGGGTGGTGCCCGGCGTGCGCCGCGCAAGCCGGCTGCTGACGCGGCCGCGCCTGCCAAAGACGGAGAATAAGCATGCTGCAGCCATCGCGCAGGAAATACCGCAAGGAACAAAAGGGCCGCAATACCGGCCTGGCCACGCGCGGCGCCAATGTCTCGTTCGGCGAATTCGGTCTGAAGGCCACGGGTCGTGGCCGCCTGACCGCTCGCCAGATCGAGTCGGCCCGTCGTGCCATCACCCGCCACATCAAGCGTGGCGGCCGTATCTGGATCCGCGTCTTCCCGGACAAGCCGATCTCGCAGAAGCCCGCCGAAGTCCGGATGGGTAACGGCAAGGGCAACCCGGAGTACTGGGTCGCCGAGATCCAGCCCGGCAAGGTGCTGTATGAAATGGAAGGCGTCAACGAAGAACTGGCGCGCGAGGCGTTCCGCCTGGCGGCTGCCAAGCTTCCGATCTCGACCGTCTTCGTGACGCGTCATCTCGGAACGTAAGGAGATAGCAATGAAGGCAAGCGAACTCCGTTCGAAGGACGCCGGCGAGCTCGGCAAGGAGCTCGAGGGTCTGCTTAGGGCTCAGTTCAGTCTGCGCATGCAGCTGGCTACCCAGCAGCTTTCCAACACCAGCCAGCTCGGCAAGGTGCGCCGCGACATCGCGCGTGTCCGTACCGTGCTGCGCGAGAAAGCCGGGAAGTAAACATGAGCGAAACCAAGCTGAAGCGTACGCTGACCGGTCGTGTGGTCAGCGACAAGATGGACAAGACGGTAACCGTGATGGTCGAACGCCGGGTCAAGCACCCGCTGTACGGCAAGATCGTCGTCCGGTCCGCCAAGTACCACGCTCACGACGAAACCAACCAGTACAAGACCGGTGATCTGGTCGAGATCTCGGAAACCCGTCCGGTTTCCAAGACCAAGGCCTGGTCGGTGGTCCGTCTGGTCGAAGCCGCGCGGATCATCTGATCCCCGCAGGCTGAACGGGCATCGCGAGATGTCCGGCGCAAGGCCGTGGAGGCAACTCCACGGCCTTTTGTTTTGGGTGCCCGCCGCCACGGGCGCAGAGCCCCGTCTTCAGTTGGCCGGTGGAACCGTGTCGCCGCTCGACAGGCGTTGCTCGAACTCGCCTATCCGCGCCGCTTCCGCCTGCAGGCGGGGAACGAGAGCCAGAGCCTGGGCGCGTTCCGCCTCGGTGTGGGCGGTCAGCAGCAGCAAGCTGCCCATGACTTGCCCGTCGACATGGCGTACCGGAACGGCCAGTGCCAGGATGCGGGGATTGCGCTTGCCCACCGTAGCCACGTAACCCTGCTTGCGGATGGTCGCGAGGGCGCTGCGGAATTCCTGCCAGTCCTGGCCCAGTCCCGACTCGGCGATCTCGGCCTGCTTCGCCAGGTACAGGGCCCGAATCTGATGCGGAGCCAGGTTGGCCAGGATGGCTTGCGAGCCGGCGCCCTGGAACAGGGGGAAGGCGGATCCACGGCCACGATACAGCGGCATGCGCTCCCCTTCGTGGATGATGTGGCTGGAGCCCACCTGATGGGTACACAGGACGCGATCGTTGTACAGGGTGCATAGCAGCAGCGCCCGGTTGTCGCAGATGTCGGCCATACCTGCCATGACCGACTTGCCGGCGTTGAGCAGCGGATCCGATTGCTGCAGCAGCCTTTCGAGTTCGACGATGCGCGAGCCCAGCGAATAGCGGCCCTTGCCCCGCTGCGCCAGCAGCCCGCGATCGCTCAGTTCCTGCAGGTAGCGATAACAGGTGGAGCGGCCCACGCCCAGCCAGGCGGCAACTTCGTCCACCTGGATCTGCAGGTTGTCGGCGGTGAAGAGATCCAGGATGGTCAGCAGCCGGCCGACCGCGCTTTCGCCTGTGGCTGGCGGCGGCGTGGCGTCGGTCGGGATGGGAGGGAGCGCTGCGGGAGAAGGGGAACGGACGGGCATCGGCGGCGGCGGGATCAGGATTTTCCTATGATCGCACAACATCGCACTTCTTCGTAATTGTGGGAATAGTAAAAATTCTCTCTTTGACGGAAAAATTTATTTCTCCTAATATGGGAAAAATTTTATCCAACAAAGGAAGGATCATGCGCCGAGAGGAAGTGCTGAAGGACTACGAGGAATATCGGGAACAGGGCCGGATCTGGGGGCAAGTGCCGGTAGAACGCATCACTCGCATCAAGTTTCCCCGTGTCTCGCGGGCGGTCGTGGAGCGTTACCTGGCGCTGCCCGACCTGACCACCACCGTGTCCGACCTGCTGGACGGCTTCGGCGTGTGCGGGGTGGTCGCCGCTTCGCACATCAAGCCGCTGCAAAGCGGCAGGAAGATCGTGGGCCATGCCGTCACCCTGCGCTCCATGCCCGAGCGCAAGACGCCCACGCAGGGCTACCTGGACAAGGAGCCCATCAAGATGTCCACGCGCGAGATCTACTATCTGTCCGAGCCGGGCGACGTGCTGGTGGCCGACTTCGGCGGCGACCTGAACGTCTCGAACATGGGCGGGCAATCGGCGCTGGTGGCCAAGACCCACGGGTTCGCCGGGGCGATCGTCAACGGCGCGGTGCGCGACCTGCCGGCCATTCGCGAGATCGACTATCCGGTCTGGGCCGCGGGCGTGACCCCCATCACCGGCAAGTTCCGGATGGAGGCCATGGAGATCAACGGACCGGTGCGCGTGCACGACATCGTGGTCTATCCGGGTGACCTCATCGTGGCTGACGATTCAGGCATCTGCGTGGTCCCGGCCGAGTTCATCGAGCCTTTGATCGACGAGGCCGAGAAGGTCGGCGGTGCCGAGGACAAGATGCGGGAACTGATCGTATCCAAGGCGCCCATTTCCGAATTGCGCCCCCTTTTCCGCAAGCGCTACGACTGACACCGGACATGGGGACGGCCGCGCGGGCCGTCCCGCGACAAGATCAGGAGACTTTCATGCATCGCTTCGGCATTTTTGCGTCGTTGCTGCTGGCGGCGCCGTTGCCCATGGCGCTGGCCCAACCTTTTCCCTCGGCCCCGGTCAAGCTGGTGGTGCCGTTCGCGCCCGCGGGCGGGACGGACGCCGTGGCGCGCGCCGTGGCGCAGTCGCTGGGCAAGCAACTGGGGCAGTCGGTCATCGTCGAGAATCGGCCGGGAGCGGCCGGGGCGCTGGGGTCGCTGGCCGTGGTGCGGGCGCCGGCCGACGGCTATACCCTCTTGCTGGGCAGCAATGGCCCGATCGCCATCAGCCCCAGCCTTGATCCCAAGCTCCTTTACGACCCTGCCCGGGACCTGCGGCCGGTCGCTGCCGTGGCCTCGGTGCCGTTCATGCTGGTGGCGAACCGCAACCTGCCGGCCAATGATGTGAAGGGGCTGGTGGAACTGGCCCGGCGCAAGCCTGGCGCCATCAATTTCGCTTCTCCCGGCACGGGCACTACCAACCACCTGGTAGGGGAACTGCTCAAGACGATGGCGAAGGTGGAGATGGTCCACATTCCCTACAAGGGCGCTTCGCCAGCGATGAACGACGTCGCCAGCGGGGTGGTGCAATTCATGTCAGGCGACATCAATACCTTGCTGCCCATGATCCAGGGCGGTCGGCTCAAGCCGCTCGCGGTCACGGGTGCCACGCGCAGCAGCCTGGTGCCCGATGTGCCGACCGTGGCCGAGAGCGGCATCGCGGGTTTCGAGGCCACCGGCTGGTTCGGCCTGTTCGCGCCGGCCGCCACGCCGCGACCGGTGGTGGACCGGCTGGCCGCGGCCGTCGCCGCGGCGCTGAAGGATCCGGAGGTGGACGAGCGGATCAAGGCCCTGGGCGGCGCGCCGCTGGAGCTGTCGGGCGACGCCTTCGGCGCCTATGCCGCGAAGGAGCGCGCCAAGTGGAAGCAGGTTATCGACGCCCACCAGATCAAGCCCGACTAGCAGCGGGCCGCCCCGGCGGGCGGCCCGCCGCGGTCAGCGCAGCGTGAAGCTGGCGCGCTTGACGTCCTGGGAATCCAGCCCGATCTGGACCTCGAAGTCTCCGGGTTCCGCCACGTGCTGGAGGCGGGCATCGAAGAACTTCAGGTCGTTCTCGTCGATCTCGAAGCGCACGGTGCGTGTCTCGCCCGGTTCCAGCGCGATGCGCTGGAAGCCCCGCAGCTCCTTCACCGGCCGCACGACCGAGGCGGCGGCATCGTGGATGTATAGCTGCACCACCGTCTCGCCGCGCCGCGTGCCGGTGTTCTTCAGGTTGACCTGGGCCCCGAGCTTGCCGCCCCGGGCCATCGTGGCGCTGTCCAGCACGACGTCCGACAGGCTGAAGCCGGTATAGCTCAAGCCGTACCCGAACGGATAAAGCGGCCCGTTCTTTTCCTCGAAGTACTGCGAGGTATAGTTGCCCGGCTTGCCTTCGACGAAGGGCCGGCCCACTCGGGGATGGTTGTAGTAGGTCGGAATCTGGCCGATCGAGCGGGGGAAGGAGATGGGCAGCTTGCCGGCGGGATTGTAGTCGCCGAACACGACGTCGGCGATCGCATGGCCGCCCTCGGTGCCGCTGTACCAGGTCTCGAGCAGGGCATCGGCGTTGGCGCTCTCCCATTGCAGGTCCAGCGGCCGGCCGTTCATCAGCACCAGCACCAGCGGCTTGCCCGTGGCCTTGAGCGCATGCAGCAGCGCGCGCTGGCTGGCGGGAATGTCCAGCCGGGTGCGGCTGGAGGATTCATGCGACATGCCGCGCGATTCGCCCACCGCGGCGACGATGACGTCGGCCTGCCTGGCGATGCCGACGGCTTCGGCGATCATGTCGGCGGGCGGCCGCGGGTCCTGGAAGACTTCCTTGTTGTCCCAGTTCAGGAAGTTCAGGTAGTCGACGATGCGCGCATCATCGGTGACGTTGGCCCCTCGCGCGTAGAGCAGGCGGCCCTGGCCGCGCATGGCTTCTTCCATGCCTTGCCGCAGCGTGATCGAGGATTCGCTCTTGCCGGCCGCCGACCAGCTGCCCATCATGTCCAGCGGCGAATCGGCCAGCGGACCGACCAGCGCGACGGTGGCCGTCCTGGCCAGGGGAAGGGTCTGGTTGCGGTTCTCCAGCAGGACCAGCGATTTGCGCGCCAGCTCGCGCGCGTCGGCGCGGTGCATGCGGCTTTCGGCATAAAGGTCGGGCGGATCGTCGGCCGCGGCGCCGATGCGCAGGTAGGGGTCGTGGAACAAGCCCATGTCGTACTTGGCACCCAGTACGTTGCGCACCGAGCGGTCGATCTCCGCGACGGTGACTTCGCCCGACTTGACCAGGCCGGGCAGCTCCTGCAGGTACAGCGTGTCGGCCATGCTCATGTCCACGCCCGCCTTGATGGCAAGCCGCGCGGCCTCGCGGTCGTCGCGCGCCACGCCGTGGCGGACCAGCTCGGTGATGGCGCCATGGTCGCTGATGGCGATGCCCCGGAACCCCCAGTCCTTGCGCAGCAGGTCCTGCAGCAGCCAGGTGTTGGCGCTGGCGGGGATGCCGTTGATGGAGTTCAGCGCCACCATCACGCCGCCAGCTCCGGCGTCGATGGCCGCGCGGTAAGGGGGCAGGTAGTCCTGGTACATGCGCAGGGGGCTCATGTCGACGACGTTGTAGTCGCGGCCGCCTTCGACCGCGCCGTACAGCGCGAAATGCTTGACGCTGGCCATGATGCTGTCGGCCCGCGCCGGCGACGGGCCCTGGTAGCCCTTGACGGTGGCCCGCGCGATGCGTGAGACCAGATAGGGGTCTTCGCCGAACCCTTCCGAGGTGCGGCCCCAACGCGGATCGCGCGAGATGTCCACCATGGGGGCGAAGGTCATGTCCAGGCTGTCGGCGGCGGCCTCGATGGCGGACACGCGCGCGGCACGTTCGATCGCGCCCATGTCCCAGCTCGACGCCAGGCCCAGGCCGATGGGGAAGATGGTCCGGTGGCCGTGCACGACGTCATAGGCGAAGAACAGCGGGATGCGGAGGCGGCTCTTCCTGGCGGCGGCATCCTGCATCATGCGGTTGTCGACGTGGATGACCGAGTTGAACGTGCCGCCTATGCGGCCGGCCGCGATCTCCTTGGCGATCTTCTCGCGCGGCATGTCCGGGCCGATGCTGATCAGGCGCAGCTGGCCGATCTTCTCGTCCAGCGTCATCTGCGACATCAGGTCGGCGATGAAGGCATCCTTGTCGTTCAGCAGCGCGGGGTTGGCCGCGGCGCGGGCGCCGCCGGAAGCGAGCAGGAAGGCGCACAGGCCCAGGGCGAGCCGCTTCGCCACCGACCGGCCAGCGGCGCCGGCCGTCCCGCGCGAAGGGCGGGCCAGGGGAGGATGGGGGAGAAGGCGGAATCGATGGGATGAACTTGGCGCCAAGTGGTCGTCCTCCATGGGGGCGGGCCTGGGGAGCGGCGACGCGGGACGCGGCGCCGCGGAAGGTCGCCCGATTGTACGGGTGCACGGCGCGATTCTGCCCTCGTGCGCCCTGGCGCGGCGTTCGGCTGTGATACTTTCCGTTTCGCCCGGGCCGCGTGGCGGCAGGGCGCGCGGGCGTTGGTGCGCCAGACGGCTTGTTACAACCGCGACGGTCCGGGACCCCCGGATCGAGGAATCATCGTGCCTTGCGGCGGTCGTAACCCGACTCGGGGTTCCACCGTCCACATCGTTCCAGGGAGAAACTAGTGGGTTTTGCAGACGTAGCCAGCTTCGCGCGCAACAGGTTCGCGCCTGTGTCGCTCGGGATCGCCACGGTCTTGTTGTCCTTGCTGGGCGCGGCCACGGCAAGCGCCTTTACGCTCGACGACGTGACGGCGCGGGCCAGGACGCTTGCCGACCGGGCCTACCAGGCCCCGGTCAGCAACCTGCCGCCGGCCTTCAGCAAGATGCAGTTCGCCGATTACCTGCGCATCCAGCCACGCCGCGACCAGTTCGAGTGGCACGACCGCGATACGCCGTTCAGGTTGGCGTTCTACCACCAGGGCATGCATTTCTCCACGCCGGTCGGCATCAACGAGGTGGTCGACGGCCAGGTCCACGAGATCAAGTACGACCCCGCCAAGTTCGACTTCGGCGGCATGTCCTTCGATGCGAACACGACGCGCAACCTGGGCTACGCGGGCTTTCGCGTGCTCTATCCCATCAATCGCGATGGCGTGCACGACGAAATCATGAGCATGCTGGGCGCGAGCTATTTCCGCGTGATCGGCAAGGGCCAGGTTTACGGCCTGTCGGCGCGGGGCCTGGCCCTGGACACCGCGTGGAAGGACGGCATGGCCGAGGAGTTCCCGCGCTTTCGCGAGTTCTGGATCGAACGGCCCAAGCCCCAGGACCGCTTCCTGGTGATCTACGCCTTGATGGATTCGCCGCGCGCCACCGGCGCCTACCGCTTCGTGCTGCGGCCGGGCGAGGACGCCGTGCTGGACGTCGAGTCGCGCGTGTTCCTGCGCGGCCAGATCAACAAGCTGGGCGTTGCGCCGCTGACGAGCATGTTCCTGTACGGGCCGAACCAGGGCGTGCGGGGCAACAACTTCCGTCCGGCGCTGCATGATTCCAACGGCCTGGCCATCCACACCGGCAGCGGGGAATGGCTGTGGCGGCCCCTGAACAACCCGCCCACGCTGTCGGTCAGCTCATTCCAGGTGACCGATCCCAAGGGGTTCGGCCTGCTGCAGCGGGGGCACGAGTTCTCCCGCTACGAGGACCTGGCCGACCGCTACGACCTGCGCCCCAGCGCGTGGATCGAGCCCAAGGGCAACTGGGGGCCGGGCAAGGTGGAGCTGGTCGAGATCCCGACGGCGGACGAGACCAATGACAACATCGTCGCGTTCTGGACGCCGGACGTGGTGCCGCCCAAGGGCCAGCCCATGCGCCACGACTACCGCATCCACTGGACGATGAACGAACCCGCGCTGATCGAGAAGGACGTGGGTTGGGTCAAGCAGACGCTGCGGACCGACGGCGAGATCCGCCAGGCCAACCTGATCCGCCACCTGGACGGCAGCACGGCCCTGATCGTGGATTTCGAAGGACCGGTCCTGGCGCGGCTCTCGCCCGATGCCACGGTGGGCGCCGAGGTCAGCGTGGGCGACAACGCCGAGCTGATCGAGAATGTCCTGCAGCGCAATCCCGCCATCCAGGGCTGGCGCCTGACGCTGCGAGTCAAGGTCAAGGACCCGAAACGGCCGGTCGAGATGCGGGCCGCGCTGGTCGAGGGCAAGCGCGCGTTGACCGAGACCTGGAGCTACCAGCTGCCAGCGCGGTAATCTGGAGGGTCCGCAAGCCGAGTTTCCAGACGGACCCACCATGATCATCAAGAACCAGGAAGACGTTACCCGCGCGGTGCTGGCCGAGGCCGCCCGCGCGCCCGATGCGCGCTTTCGCGAAATCCTGTCGGCGGGCATCCGCCACCTGCATGCCTTCGCGCGCGAGGCGCGGCTGACCGAGGCGGAGTTCCACCAGTTGTGCGGCGCGATCGCGCGGCTAGGCCAGGCGACCACCGCCTCGCACAACGAGGTGGTGCTGGCCGCCGGCTCGCTGGGCCTGTCCGCGCTGGTCTGCCTGCTCAACAACGGCGACAACGGCCAGACCGAGACCACCGCCAACCTGATGGGACCGTTCTGGCGGATGGGCTCGCCCGAGACGCCCAACGGCGGGTCCATCGTGCGTTCTCCCACGCCGGGCGACCCGGTGTTCGTCCAGGCCTGGGTGCGCGACCGCGAGGGGCGGCCGGTCGAGGGCGCGGAAGTCGACGTCTGGCACAGTTCGACCGAGGGCTTCTACGAGAACCAGGATCCGGCGCAGGGCGACATGAACCTGCGTGGCAAGTTCGTTACCGACGGCGATGGCCGCGTCGCGTTCCGCAGCATCAAGCCGGCCGGCTATCCGATCCCGGTGACCGGCCCCGTGGGCGAACTGATCCAGGCCCAGGGCCGGCACAACATGCGCCCGGCCCACATCCATTTCATGATTTACAAGCCGGGCTTCAAGACCCAGTTCTCGCAGGTCTATTCCAGCGACGATCCCAACCTGGAGACCGACGTGCAGTTCGGCGTCACGCAGGCGCTGGTGGGGCAGTACGTGCTGCACGACAGCGCGACCGAGCCCGCGCCCGACCCCGATCTGCGGGGCAAGTGGTACTCGATGGACCACCACTTCGTGATCGAGCCCGGCGAGGCCCGGCTGCCCCGGCCGCCCATCACCGGCAAGGCGGACGGCGAGCGGCCCGTCCTGACGGTGCTGGCGCGGCGCCCCTGACGGGCATCGGTCACGCGCACTGCCGGGGCTGGCCGATGGCGGGCGCCGAGGCCGGCGACATCCTTGCGCTCCACAGCGCCAGCAGCAGGCCCACGCCCGTGAGGGCGGCGCCGGCCCAACCCACCGACACCAGGCCCAGGCCCGACAGGGCCAGGCCGCCCACCCACGCCCCCAGGGCATTACCCAGGTTGAAGGCGGCGATGTTCAGGCTGGAGACCAGCGTGGCGCCGGCGGGGCCGGCCTGTTGCAGCACGCGCATCTGCATGGGAGCGACGGTGGCGAACGCCACCGTGCCGAGAACGATGGTGTACGCCATGGCCACCAACGGCTGGCCGAAGGCCCAGGGGCCCAGTGCCAGGGCCGCCATCAGTGCCGCGGTGGTCAGCAGCAGCGCCTGCATGACGCCGCGGTCGGCCATGCGCCCGCCCAGCAGGTTGCCGGCCGCCAGGCCGGCGCCGAACAGCAGCAGGGTGACCGCGACCAGGTTGTCGCTCATCGCGGTGACCTGTTTGAGCAGCGGCTCGATGTAGGTATAGAGCGCGAACACCCCGGCGAACCCGAATACGGTGATGCCCAGACCGGCCCAGACCTGGATGCGGCCGAGCACGGCCAGCTCCTGGCCCAGCGGCGCGAGTTGCGGGCGGCCCTGGTCGCGCGGCACGAACCAGGCAAGGATGACGTAGGCGGCCACGCCCACCATGGCCACCGCGGCGAAGGCCGAACGCCAGCCGAAATGCTGGCCGATCCAGGCGCCGGCGGGCACGCCCAGCAGCGTGGCCAGCGTCAGCCCCGAGAACATCAGCGCGATCGCCGAGGCGCGCTTGTGGGGCGGGACCAGGCCCGTCGCGACCACGGCGCCCACGCCGAAGAAGGTGCCGTGCGTGAGCGAGGTCAGCATGCGGGCGGCCATCAGCCACCCGTAGCCGGGCGCCGCCGCGGCTGCGACGTTGCCGGCGATGAAGATGAGCATCAGGGACAGCAGCAGGCGCTTGCGCGGCCAGGTCCGGGTCAGCAGCGTCAGCACGGGCGCGCCCACCGCGACGCCGATCGCGTAGCCCGAGATCAGCGTGCCCGCCGTGGGCAGGGAGATGCCCAGGTCCGTGCTGACCTGCGTCAGCAAGCCCATGATGATGAATTCCGTGGTGCCGATGCCGAAGGCACCGGCGGCCAGCGCCAGGAGAGAGAGTGGCATGGTCGGGGTCCTGTGAGTGGATTGCAGTCGATAGCGACACTGTGGAGGCGGGCGCGACCTTTGTGTAGATGGAATAATGGAATGACATCTGTTCCATCAAGGAAAAACCGTGCCGATCTCCGCCAAGACCGCCCCGACCCGTGCCGCACGGGCTCCTGCGCCCGCCGATGCCAACCGGTCGGGCGAGCTGGAGACCTTCGTGCTGGTGGCCGAGCGGGGCAGCCTGTCGGCCGCGGCCCGTCGGCTGGGCGTGTCGCCCTCGGCCGTGAGCAAGGTCATGTCGCGCCTGGAGGCGCGGCTGGGCGTGCAGTTGTTGCAGCGCAGCACCCGCCGGGTGCTGCTGACCGCGGAAGGCGCCCAATACTATGAGCAGGGCAAGCGCGTGCTGGCCGACCTGGACGAACTGGAGACCTCGGTCGCAGGGCAGGCCGAGCCCCGCGGACTGGTTCGCATCACTGCCAGCACGTCGACCGGACAGACCCTGCTGGGGCCGCTCATCCCGCGGCTGCTGGCGGCGCACCCCGGCTTGCGGCTGGACCTCAGCTTCACCGACCAGGTCGTGGACCTGTTGGAAGCGGGGGTCGATATCGCGATCCGCTGGGGGCGGCTGCCCGCCTCGGATGTGGTGGCTCGGCTCCTGGGCCGCACGCGCCAGGTCGTCGTCGGCAGCCCTGAATACCTCGCCGTCCACGGCACGCCCGTCCATCCCGGCGACCTGGGCGCCCACCTGCGCCTGGGCTGGAACTACCGGCGCGAAGTCCCGCGCTGGCCTTTCGAGGTGGCGGGGCGCCGGATCGAGGTCGACATCGGCGAGATCGTCCGGGTGAACGACGGCGAGGTGATGCGCCGCCTTGCCCTGAACGGCGCTGGACTGGCCCGGCTGTCGGTGTATCACGCCTGGGACGACCTGCTGGCAGGCCGCCTGGTGCCGGTGCTGGAGCCCTACAATACCGGCGACCTCGAGCCCATCCACGCGGTCTACGTGGGCAAGCCCGGCCGGCTGCCGCCCCGCACCCGGGCGGTGCTGGATTTCCTCCAGGCCAACGTCGACCTGCGATACGCCGAGCACACGCCCGGGCCGGCCGGCGGATGAGGGCGCCGGCTGTGGGGGATATCCCGACAAAAGGCTTGCTATGTGGCAGTTTGCCGGGTATGATGGCAGGCTTACCTATGGGTTCTTGCCTTTTTGCCAGTGTAGTTCGCGGCTATCGCGCGTGGCGGGAAGGGGGAGTCCGGGGTGGGTAGTAACTGGCCTGGCACCGCGTTCTTGCGGTGTCCGCTTCAGAATTTCAACCCAGGGTGCGCAAGTCGCATTGCCGCCTGACGGGACCAAAACTGATCGGAAGGCTTGGCGTTCACTGAAAAGGTGGTGCCGGGCATTTCGGGTTAAGTTGGAACAGGGTAAACCATGATTCAAATGCAGACCACGTTGGACGTGGCCGACAACACCGGTGCGCGCTCGGTTATGTGCATCAAGGTGCTCGGCGGCTCCAAGCGCCGCTATGCCGGCATCGGCGACGTCATCAAAGTGAGCGTCAAGGATGCGGCCCCCCGCGGTCGCGTGAAAAAGGGCGAAATCTACAACGCCGTGGTGGTTCGTACCGCCAAGGGCGTCCGTCGCAAGGACGGTTCGCTGATCCGTTTCGGTGGCAATGCCGCCGTGTTGCTCAACGCCAAGCTCGAGCCCATCGGCACTCGCATCTTCGGACCCGTTACGCGTGAACTGCGTACCGAGCGTTTCATGAAGATCGTGTCGCTGGCGCCCGAAGTGCTGTAAAGGGACCGCGATGAACAAGATTCGCAAAGGTGACGAAGTCATCGTCCTGACCGGCAAGGACAAGGCCAAGCGCGGCGTCGTGCTGAGCGTTGCCGAAGACCGCGTCGTGGTCGAGGGCATCAACGTCGTCAAGAAGAATGTGAAGCCGAATCCGATGGCCAACCAGCCCGGCGGCATCATCGACAAGACCATGCCCATCCACGTCTCCAACGTGGCGATTTTCAACCCCGCCACCGGCAAGGCCGATCGCGTGGGCGTGAAGAAAGTCGACGGCAAGAATGTGCGCGTCTTCCGTTCCAATGGCGAAGCCATTGCGACGAAAGCGTAAGCGGGAGCAAACACAATGGCCCGTCTTCAAGACTATTACCGCGAGAAGGTCGTTGCCGACCTGACCAAGCAGTTCTCGTACAAATCCGTGATGGAAGTGCCCCGCATCACCAAGATCACCCTGAACATGGGTGTCTCGGAAGCGGTCGCTGACAAGAAAGTCATCGAGCACGCCACCGGCGACCTGACCAAGATCGCCGGCCAGAAGCCCGTCGTGACCAAGTCGCGCAAGGCCATCGCCGGTTTCAAGATCCGCGAGAACTACCCGATCGGCTGCATGGTGACCCTGCGTGGCGCCCGCATGTACGAATTCCTCGATCGCCTGATCAGCGTCGCGCTGCCGCGCGTGCGCGATTTCCGTGGCGTGTCCGGCCGTGCTTTCGACGGTCGCGGCAACTACAACATCGGTGTGAAAGAACAGATCATCTTCCCCGAGATCGAGTACGACAAGATCGACACGCTTCGTGGGCTGAACATCAGCATCACGACCACGGCCAAGACCGATGAAGAAGCCAAGGCGCTGCTGTCGGCCTTCCGCTTCCCGTTCCGTAATTAAGGGGTGAAATAGTGGCTAAGCTTTCACTCATCAACCGCGATATCAAGCGTGCCAAGCTGGCGGCCAAGTATGCCGCCAAGCGCGCCGCGCTCCAGGCTATCGTCGACGATGCGTCCAAGTCGGACGAAGAACGTTACCAGGCTCGCCTGAAGATTCAGCAGCTGCCCCGTAACGCCAACCCCACCCGCCAGCGCAACCGTTGCGCGGTGACCGGTCGCCCCCGTGGCGTGTTTCGCAAGTTCGGTCTGGCCCGTAACAAACTGCGCGAGATGGCTATGCGCGGCGAAGTTCCGGGCATGACCAAGGCCAGCTGGTAGGAGAGTCATTCATGAGCATGAGCGATCCGATCGCCGATATGCTGACGCGCATCCGCAATGCGCAGCGCGTAGATAAGGCGTCCGTGTCCATGCCCTCCTCGAAGCTGAAGGTGGCGATTGCCACCGTGCTGAAGGACGAGGGCTATATCGACGGTTTCGAGGTCAAGGCCAACGATGGCAAACCCGAACTCGAAATTTCCCTGAAGTACTACGCCGGCCGTCCGGTCATCGAGCGCATCGAACGCGTCTCGAAGCCCGGCCTGCGCATCTACAAGGGCCGTCATTCCATTCCCCAGGTCATGAACGGCCTGGGCGTGACCATCGTGTCCACCTCTCGTGGCGTGATGACCGATCGCAAGGCGCGCGCCAACGGCGTGGGCGGCGAGGTCCTCTGCTACGTGGCGTAAGGAGCCGACATGTCGCGTATAGCTAAATATCCCGTCGAGCTGCCCAAGGGCGTCGAAGCCACGATCGCTGCCGACCAGATCACCGTCAAGGGTCCCCTTGGCACGCTGGTCCAGGCCCTGACCGGCCAGGTCACGATCGCGCAAGACGCCGGCAAGCTGACTTTCGCCGCCGCCAACGACAGCCGCGAAGCCAAGGCCATGTCCGGTACCGTCCGGGCCCTGGTCAACAACATGGTGACCGGCGTGAGCAAGGGCTTCGAGCGCAAGCTGACCCTGGTCGGCGTGGGCTACCGTGCCCAGGCGCAAGGCGATTCCGTCAAGCTGCAGCTCGGTTTCTCGCACGATGTCGTGCATCAGATGCCTGCCGGCGTGAAGGTCGAGTGCCCCTCGCAGACCGAAGTGGTCATCAAGGGCGCCAACAAGCAGCAGGTTGGTCAGGTGGCCGCCGAAATCCGCGCCTACCGCTCCCCCGAGCCCTACAAGGGCAAGGGCGTGCGCTATGCGGACGAACGGGTCATCATCAAAGAGACCAAGAAGAAATAAGGCGGGCAAGGACGAATCATGGACAAGAAGCAAGCTCGTTTGCGTCGCGCGGTACCTACCCGCCGGAAGATCGCCGAGTTGCGCGTGCATCGCCTGTCGGTGTTCCGCACCAACCTGCACATCTACGCAAACATCATTTCGCCTGAAGGCGATAAGGTGCTGGTCAGTGCCTCGACCGTCGAACCCGAGGTTCGTCAGCAACTGGCTGGCGATTCGGGCAAGGGCGGCAACGTGGCCGCAGCAACCCTGGTGGGCAAGCGCGTGGCCGAGAAGGCCAAGGCTGCCGGTATCGAATCCGTCGCGTTCGATCGCAGCGGTTTCCGCTACCACGGCCGCGTCAAGGCCCTGGCTGATGCCGCGCGTGAAGCCGGCCTGAAGTTTTAAGCGAGGATTACATGGCCAAGATGCAAGGTAAGAATGCAGCGGCTGAGGAACGCGACGACGGTCTTCGCGAGAAGATGATTGCCGTCAACCGCGTCACGAAAGTCGTGAAGGGCGGTCGTATCCTCGGTTTCGCGGCGCTGACGGTGGTCGGCGATGGCGACGGTCGCGTCGGCATGGGCAAGGGCAAGGCCCGGGAAGTCCCGGTCGCCGTCCAGAAAGCCATGGAAGAAGCCCGCCGCAAGATGGTCAAGGTGCCCCTGAAGAACGGCACCCTGTACCACAACGTGGTCGGCAAGCACGGCGCCTCGACCGTTCTGATCTCGCCCGCCGTCGAAGGTACCGGCGTGATCGCCGGCGGCCCGATGCGCGCGATTTTCGATGTGCTCGGCGTTCGTAACGTGGTGGCCAAGAGCCTCGGCTCGACCAACCCGTACAACCTCGTGCGCGCTACGCTCAACGGTCTGAGCGCAAGCTCGACTCCGGCCGACGTCGCCGCCAAGCGCGGCAAGTCGGTCGAAGAGATCCTGGGATAAGCCATGACGACGAAGAAAAACGTCAAAGTGACGCTCGTGCGTTCCCCCATCGGGACGCCCGAATCGCACCGCGCCACGATTCGTGGCCTGGGACTGCGCCGGCTGAACAGCTCGCGCGTCCTGGTCGACACGCCCGAAGTGCGCGGCATGATCCGCAAGGTGTCGTATCTGGTCACCGTGTCGGAAGCCTGAGAGGTCTAGCATGCAACTCAATACGCTCAAGCCCGCCGAAGGCGCCAAGCACGCCAAGCGCCGTGTCGGTCGTGGTATCGGCTCCGGCCTCGGCAAGACCGCCGGCCGCGGCCACAAGGGTCAGAAGTCCCGTTCGGGTGGCTTCCACAAGGTCGGTTTCGAAGGCGGCCAGATGCCGCTGCAGCGCCGGCTGCCCAAGCGTGGCTTCAAGTCGCTGGGCCAGCACCTGTACGCGCAGGTCCGCCTGTCCGAACTGCAAGCGCTGCCGGTCGACGAAATCGACGTGCAGGCGCTCAAGCAGGCCGGCGTGGTCGGCCAGCAAGTCCGCTACGTCAAGGTCATCAAGACCGGCGAGCTCACCCGCAAGGTGGTGCTCAAGGGCATGACGGCGACGGCCGGTGCCAAGGCGGCGATCGAAGCCGCTGGCGGCTCCCTGGTCTGATAACCGAGGACTGAGCTTTGGCTAATGCGAACGCACTGGGCAAGACCGGCAGCAAGTACGGCGACCTGAAGCGCCGGCTGGTCTTCCTGTTGCTCGCCCTGGTGGTGTACCGGATCGGTACGCACATCCCTGTTCCCGGGATCGATCCGGTCCAGCTGACCTCCCTGTTCCATCAGAACCAGGGCGGGATTCTGGGCCTGTTCAACATGTTCTCGGGCGGTGCGCTTTCGCGTTTCTCGATCTTTGCATTGGGGATCATGCCGTACATCTCGGCGTCGATCATCATGCAGCTGATGACGGTCATCGTGCCGTCGTTGGAAGCGATCAAGAAGGAAGGCGAGGCCGGGCGGCGCAAGATTACGCAGTACACGCGCTACGGTACGCTGGCGCTCGCGCTGGTGCAGTCGGTGGGCATCTCGGTCGCGCTGGAGTCGCAGCCCGGGCTGGTCATCGATCCTGGCCTGATGTTCCGGGCCACCACGATGATCTCGCTCGTCACGGGAACGATGTTCCTGATGTGGCTGGGTGAGCAGATCACCGAGCGGGGCCTGGGCAACGGCATCTCGATCCTGATCTTCTCGGGTATCGCGGCCGGCCTGCCGCACGCATTGGCTGGGCTGTTCGAGCTGGTCAATACCGGAGCGATGGCTGTCCTGACGGCGCTGTTCATCGTCGTGCTGGTGGTGCTGGTGACGGCTTTCGTGGTGTTCGTGGAACGCGGGCAGCGCAAGATCGTCGTCAACTACGCCAAGCGCCAGGTGGGCAACCGGGTGTATGGCGGACAAAGCTCGCACCTGCCGTTGAAGCTGAACATGGCCGGGGTGATTCCGCCGATCTTCGCGTCGTCGATCATCCTGTTCCCGGCCACGGTGGTCAGCTGGTTCTCGAGTGGTGACGGCCTGCGCTGGCTGAAGGACCTGGCCGCCGCGTTGTCGCCCGGGCAGCCGCTGTACATCACGCTGTATGCCATTGCAATCGTGTTCTTCTGCTTCTTCTACACGGCGCTCGTGTTCAACAGCCGCGAGACCGCCGACAACCTGAAGAAGAGCGGCGCGTTCGTTCCGGGTATCCGTCCGGGCGAGCAGACCGCGCGGTACATCGACAAGATCCTGATGCGCCTGACTTTCAGCGGCGCCATCTACATCACGTTGGTGTGCCTGCTGCCGGAGTTCCTGGTCTTGCGGTGGAACGTGCCGTTCTACTTCGGTGGTACGTCTTTGCTGATTATCGTTGTGGTCACGATGGATTTCATGGCCCAGGTGCAGGCATACGTGATGTCGCACCAATATGATTCTCTGCTCAAGAAGGCGAACTTCAAGGGCGGAAATCTACCGGTGCGGTAACGAGAAAATGTCCAAAGACGACGTTATCCAGATGCAGGGCGAGGTCCTGGAGAACCTGCCCAATGCGACGTTTCGTGTCAAGCTCGAGAATGGCCATGTCGTGCTGGGACATATCTCGGGAAAAATGCGGATGAACTACATCCGCATCCTGCCGGGGGATCGTGTGACGGTCGAACTGACGCCATACGATCTATCGCGAGCAAGAATCGTGTTCCGCTCGAAGTAAGCCTGGGGCTTACCGGGTAAGAATTAGGAGTCAATCATGAAAGTAATGGCATCGGTCAAAGCAATTTGCCGGAACTGCAAGGTCATCAAGCGCAAGGGCGTGGTGCGGATTATCTGCACCGACCCGCGCCACAAGCAACGTCAGGGCTGAGCCTAGGCTCGGTTCTACGCTACAGGTATTCAAGGAAACGTTATGGCCCGTATTGCTGGCATCAACATTCCGCCGCATCAGCACACCGAAATCGGTCTGACGGCTATCTTCGGCATCGGTCGTTCGCGCGCTCGCAAGATTTGCGAAGTGGCCGGCGTGCCGAGCAACAAGAAGGTCAAGGATCTGAACGACGCCGAGCTCGAGCGGATTCGCGAACAGATCAACACTTTCACCGTCGAAGGCGATCTGCGTCGTGAAATCCAACTGTCGATCAAGCGTCTGATCGACCTCGGCTCGTATCGTGGCTTCCGCCACAAGCGCGGTCTGCCCGTGCGTGGCCAGCGTACCCGTACGAACGCCCGCACCCGCAAGGGTCCGCGTCGCGCCGCTGCGTCGCTCAAAAAGTAATCGGCTGACAGCCAGTCAAGGATTCAGAAATGGCGAAATCCCCGAACAGCGGCGCCCAGCGCGTTCGCAAGAAAGTCAAGAAGAACGTCTCGGACGGCATCGCGCACGTTCACGCGTCCTTCAACAACACCATCATCACGATCACCGATCGCCAGGGCAATGCCCTGTCGTGGGCGACGTCGGGCGGCGCCGGCTTCAAGGGCTCGCGCAAGTCCACCCCGTTCGCGGCCCAGGTCGCGGCGGAGTCCGCCGGTCGCGTGGCGATGGAATACGGCATCAAGACGCTGGAAGTGCGTATCAAGGGCCCCGGTCCCGGCCGCGAATCGTCGGTTCGCGCCCTGAACGCCCTGGGCATCAAGATCTCCAGCATCGCCGACATCACGCCGGTGCCGCACAACGGCTGCCGTCCGCCGAAGCGCAGAAGGATCTAGGCCCCCCCCTACGCGCTTCGCGCGCCCCCCAGGGGGCGGCACTGGCGGACCGGCGGAGCCGGATCCGCGGTGCCCTGGATCGGTGGGCTCGTTGCCCGTTGGGCAACGTTGCCTGGGGGTTTGGGGCAAAGCGCGGTAGAATAGTGGGCTTTGCTGTTGGCAGTACGTAGTTTTTATTGTTTTCTGGGGGCGCGGCCGGCATGGGTCGGGCGCGCCGAGTAAGACCACCGTTTGCCGCGTTCTGGTTCATCGAACGTAATAGACCAAGGCAAACTCCTCGCCATGTCTGGTGCATGGCCTGACAGAGAAAAGGATACATCGTGGCACGTTATATTGGCCCCAAATGTAAGCTTTCCCGCCGCGAAGGCACGGACCTCTTCCTGAAGAGCGCCCGCCGTTCGCTGGATTCCAAGTGCAAGCTCGAGAGCAAGCCCGGCCAGCATGGCCGCACCTCGGGTGCCCGTACCTCGGACTACGGTCTGCAGCTGCGCGAGAAGCAGAAGCTCAAGCGCATGTACGGCATTCTGGAAAAGCAGTTCCGCAAGTACTTCGAAGAAGCCGAGCGCCGCAAGGGCAACACCGGTGAAAACCTGATCCAGTTGCTCGAATCGCGCCTGGACAACGTGGTCTATCGCATGGGCTTCGGCTCGACCCGCGCCGAAGCGCGCCAGCTGGTCAGCCACAAGGCGCTGATGCTGAATGGCCACACCGCCAACGTGCCGTCCATCATCGTCAAGGCCGGCGACGTGATCACCGTCCGCGAGAAGGCCAAGAAGCAGGCCCGTATCCAGGAAGCGCTGCAACTGGCCTCCAGCCAGGGCATGCCGCAGTGGGTCAGCGTCGACATGACCAAGCTGGAGGGCACGTTCAAGCAGGCCCCGGATCGTGCCGATGTCGCCCGCGACATCAACGAATCCATGGTCGTGGAACTCTATTCGCGGTAATAACTGAAGCCGGCTCTAGGTGCCGGCTTTCCCATCCCTGGGCACAGAGGATCCGGCTTTGCCGGTCCGCCAGTGCCGCCCCTTGAGGGGCGCGCGGAGCGCGTAGGGGTGGGCCTATTTTTCCCCCAGCCTTATCGGTGTAACGAGCCGAGGGTATTGATAAGGAATAAGGAAGATTCATGGCGAATGCCGCATTTCTGAAACCGCGCAATATCGACGTCGAAACCATCGGCTCGAATCATGCCAAGGTGATCATGGAGCCGTTCGAGCGCGGCTACGGTCATACCCTGGGCAACGCGCTGCGCCGCATCCTGCTGTCGTCGATGGCGGGCTACGCGCCGACCGAAGTGCAGATCACCGGTGTCGTGCACGAATATTCGGCCATCGATGGCGTGCGCGAAGACGTGGTCGACATCCTGCTGAACCTCAAGGGTGTGGTGTTCAAGCTGCACAACCGCGACGAAGTCGTGCTGACCCTGCGCAAGCAAGGTCCCGGCGTGGTCACCGCCGGCGACATCGAGATCTCGCACGACGTCGAGATCATCAACCCCAACCACGTCATTGCCAACCTGACGGACAACGGCCGCCTGGAAATGCAATTGAAGGTGGAGAAGGGCCGCGGCTACGTGCCGGGCAACCTGCGCAGCTTCGCCGATGATCATTCCCGCACCGTGGGCCGCATCGTGCTGGACGCTTCGTACAGCCCGATCCGCCGCGTCAGCTACACCGTCGAAAGCGCCCGCGTCGAGCAGCGTACCGACCTGGACAAGCTGGTCCTGGACATCGAGACCAACGGCGTGATCTCGCCGGAGGAAGCCGTGCGCCAGTCGGCCCGCATCCTGATGGACCAGCTGTCGGTGTTCGCCGCGCTGGAAGGCTCGACCGAGACCATCGAAGCGCCCGCCCGAGGCACGCCGCAGATCGATCCGATCCTGCTGCGCCCGGTGGACGACCTCGAACTGACCGTTCGTTCGGCCAACTGCCTGAAGGCCGAGAACATCTACTACATCGGCGACCTGATCCAGCGTACCGAGAACGAATTGCTGAAGACCCCGAACCTGGGCCGCAAGTCGCTCAACGAGATCAAGGAAGTCCTGGCCGCACGCGGCCTGACCCTGGGCATGAAGCTCGAGAACTGGCCGCCTCTCGGCCTCGAGCGGCCGTAGGGGTCCCCCCCCCCTACGCCCTACGGGCGCCCCCCAGGGGGCGGCACTGGCGGACCGGCGGAGCCGGATCCGCTGTGCCTTGGGTAGCGGAGCTTCTTCCGTGCAGTAGTAGCAGTACCGAATTTTTTCACCGGCCCGCGGCGCTTTGCCGATAGAAGAGCTGGAAACCTCGCGGCAAAGCCGCTCTTAGATTCATAAAGGAAGTCATCATGCGTCACCGTCACGGTCTCCGTAAACTGAACCGCACCAGCAGCCACCGTCTGGCCATGTTCCGCAACATGGCTGTCTCGCTGCTTACGCACGAAGCCATCAAGACCACCCTGCCCAAGGCCAAGGAACTGCGCCGCATCGTCGAGCCGCTGATCACCCTGGGCAAGGAACCGACCCTGGCCAACAAGCGCCTGGCGTTCGCCCGCCTGCGCGATCGCGACCTGGTCGTCAAGCTGTTCGCCGAGATCGGCCCCCGCTTCAAGGAGCGCAACGGTGGCTACACCCGCATCCTGAAGATGGGTTTCCGCCAGGGCGACAACGCTCCCATGGCCTACATGGAGCTGGTCGACCGCGCGCCGGAAGCCGAAGCCGCCGACGCCGAGTAAGCAAGGCCAAGCCGGGCTTGCCCCGGCCGGATGTCTGGTTTCATGAAAACTGCGAGCTTGTCTCGCAGTTTTTTTCGCCCGGTGTATGTTGTCCGCACTCGCGTACCTTACCGAAAAGGGCATGCCATGGCTCGTCTGACTGCGCAGGACTTCGACCCTCGACTGCTGGAGCTGTACGACTATTACGTCCACGGCAGGATATCCCGGCGGGAGTTCCTGGACCGGGCGGCCAGGTTCGCGGTGGGCGGGCTGACCGCCGCCGGGCTACTGGCTTCGCTCAGCCCGGACTATGCGCTGGCCGAGCAGGTGTCCTTCACCGATCCGGACATCGTTGCCGAATACATCGGCTATCCCTCACCCAAGGGTCACGGCACGGTGCGCGGCTACCTGGTGCGGCCGGCGAAGGCCGCGGGCAAGGTGCCGGGCGTGGTCGTGGTGCACGAGAACCGTGGCCTGAACCCCTATATCGAGGACGTCGCGCGCCGCCTGGCCAAGGCGGGCTTCCTGGCGCTGGCGCCCGACGGCCTGAGTTCGGTGGGCGGGTATCCGGGCAATGACGACAAGGGGCGGGACCTGCAGCGGCAGGTCGATCCGGCCAAGCTCATGAACGATTTCTTCGCCGCGGTCGAGTTCCTGATGCAGGGCGACAGGACGACCGGCAAGGTGGGGATCACCGGCTTCTGCTACGGCGGCGGCGTGGCCAATGCCGCCGCGGTGGCGTATCCCGAGTTGGCCGCGGCGGTACCCTTCTACGGCAGGCAGGCCAGCGCGGCGGACGTGCCGCGCATCAAGGCGCCGCTGCTGCTGCACTATGCCGAACTGGACAAGGGCATCAACGACGGCTGGCCCGCCTACGAGGCGGCCCTGAAGGCGGCCGGCAAGACCTACGAGGCTCACGTCTATCCGGGCACGAACCACGGCTTCCACAACGATTCCACGCCCCGCTACGATGAGGCGGCGGCCAGGCTGGCCTGGGACAGGACGATCGCCTGGTTCAAGCGCTACCTGGCCTAGCCGCCGGGGCTGGCCCGGTGGCCGCCAGGCCTCATGCCTCGTCGATCACCGGGTTGCGCAGCACGCCCACGCCTTCGACCTCGATCTCGCACACGTCGCCGGGCTTGAGCCACACCGGCGGCTTGCGCGCCAGGCCCACGCCCGACGGGGTGCCGGTGATGATCATGTCTCCCGGTTGCAGCGCCATGCCTTCCGAGCAGGCAGCCACCAGGGTGGCGACGTCGAAGATCATGTCGCGGGTGTTGGCGTCCTGCATCACCTGGCCGTTCAGGCGGCACTGGATCCGCAGGCCGGCGGCGCCCGCGGGCAACTCGTCGGCGGTGACGAATTCCGGGCCGAAGCCGCCGCTGCGGTCGAAGTTCTTGCCCCACAGCCACTGGTTGGAGCGGAACTGGTAGTCGCGGATCGAGCCTTCGTTGAACAGCGAATAGCCCGCCACGTGCTCGAGCGCGCGTTCCTTGGGAATGTAGCGGCCACCCTTGCCGATGACCGCGACCAGCTCGGCCTCGTAGTCGAACTGCTCGGATACCCGGGGGCGTTCGATGGCCTCGCCGTGGGCCACCCAGGACGAGGGGAAGCGCTGGAACAGCACCGGATGCGCGGGCGGCGCGAAATTGCTTTCGGCGGCATGGTCCACGTAGTTCAGGCCGATGGCGAAGGCCTTGGCGGGGTGTTGCAGCGGCGGCAGCAGCGCGAGGCCGGCCAGGGCCAGGCGCTCGCCGGGGGCGTTGGCGGCGGCGCGCGCGGCGTCCAGGCCGCCGGGGTCGCGCAGCAGTTCGTCCAGCGTGGCGGGCAGGCCGCGCGCGGTCAGGTCGACCACGTCGTTGCCGATGCGGGCGCCCAGGGCGGGCGCTCCGGCCTGGTTCTTGAAGGCGATCAGTCTCATGGTGTGTCTCGTTGCCCCGTCAGCCGGGGTATTCCTGGTTGGTGATGAAGTCGGCCGGCAGGGGCGGACCCCAGACGTAGAGCGAGTCCTCGGGCGGATGGTCGGCGGCGGGCCAGTCCAGTCCGGCCGGAACGTAGTCGATATCGTACGAGTATTCGGCCCAGCTGCCCCAGGGGTCGCGTACATAGTAGAAGTAATTCGAGCCCAGCACGTGCCGGCCGACCCCCCAGCCCTGTTGGTAGCCGGCGATGCGCATCTGTTCGGAGCCGCGCCCGACCTCGTCCAGGCTGCCGACGTCCCAGCTCGAGTGATGCAGGCCGCGCGCGTGCGACTTGGCGAAGGCCACGAGGTGGTGGTCGCTGCCGTGGATGCCGTGCATGAAGGCGATGAGATCGCCGGAATGATCCGACACGCGCAGGCCCAGGATGGTCCGGCAGAAGTCCACCATGCGCGTGACGTCGGGCGTGAAGAACAGGACGTGCGACAGGTGGCGCGGCCGCACCGGCTGCACGCGGCTGCGGGCCGGCACGGCGCCCTGGCCGGGCGGGACCGGGGCGACGGGGGTGGGCGGGCTCTTGGCGGCGGGCGAGACCTTGTCCGCCACCACCAGTTGCAGCGGCGTGCCGTCCGGATCGCGCAGCCACAGGCCCTGGCCGTCCGACAAGTCGTGCGGCTCGGTCCGCAGGCCGGCGTCCTCGATGCGCGTGCGCATCTCGTCCAGGTCCCGCGCGTGGATGCCGTAGCGCACGTACTGCAGGCGCTTGGTCGCGCTCCCTTCGTGGAGGCGGCTCCACACGTGGGGATGGCCGTGCGTGCGCAGTTCGAGATGGCCGGCCCGGCGCCGCACGTCCAGGCCGAAGGCCAGGTAGAAGCGCTCGGCCTCGGCCAGGTCGGGCACCGAGTACACGAAGCAGTCCACCGAATGCACGGCGGCGCGGCGTTCGAGGTGGATCGTCAAGGCAGAGGCGCGCATCGGCGTGCTCCTATTCCGGCTTGACGCCCGCCATGTCGACGGCCGCGCGCAGGATGGCGGTGTCGTCGCGCAGCGAGGCGGCGAAGGCTTCGGGGCTGCTGCCGATCACGCTCCAGTGCTGTTCCTCGATCTTGGCGCGCACGTCGGGCTGCTGGACCACGGCCCGGAAGGTGTCCGCCAGCTTGGCGACGATGGGCGCGGGCGTGCCCGCGGGCGCGACGAATCCCATCCAGTTGCCGAAGGGGCGGAAGTCGGGAAAGTCTTCGGTGATGGCGGGCACGTCGGGGTGCAGCGGATGGCGCTTGGGCGTCATGAAGGCCAGCACCTTGATCTGTCCTGCCTTCCACTGCCCGAGCAGGCTGCCCACGCTCAGGATGGTGGCGTCGAGGCGGCCGGCCAGCAGTTCCATGGCGATCTGGCCCGCGCCCTGGTAGGGCACGTGCAGCATGTCGACCCCGGCGGCGGCCTTGAACTGTTCGCCCAACAGATGGTTGAACGAGCCGTTGCCGACGCTGGCGAAATTGAGCTTGCCGGGATTGCGCTTCAGGTAGTCGACGAACTCGCGCGTGGTGTTGGCCGGCACCTTGGCGCTGACCATCAGCGCGACGGGCAGGTCGGCCACTGCGGTGATGGGCGTGAAGCTCTTGAGCGGCTCGTAGGGCAGGTCCTTGCGCAGGTAGCTGTTGAGCAGCAGGGCCGAGGTGGTGGTCAGGTGGATGTTGTAGCCGTCGGGCGCCATGCGCGCCGCATAGCTGGTGCCGACGATGCCGTTGGCGCCCCCGCGGTTCTCGAACACCAGCGGCTGGCCCAGCAGCTTGCCGGCCCGATCGGCGATGAGGCGGCCGATGGCATCGATGGGCGATCCGGTGGGATAGGGGAACACCACGTGGATGGGCTTGTTGGGGTAGGGCTGCTGCGCGCCCGCCTGCAGCGGGCAGGCCATGCCGAGCAGCGCGGCCAGCGCTCCGGCGATCAGTTGCTTGGCGTGTCTCATCGTGGGTCCTCTTGGGGGGCTACATGGCCGGGGGACATGGCCCCGGCCTGGGAAAGGGATGCCAGGCAGGCGCGGAATGCCCGGCAGATATCGTCGTTGGCGCGGCGTGCCGCGGCCGAGGCTTCGAAGAAGCCCAGGAACGGGTGGAACATGTCGTCGTGGCGCAGCAGCGTGACGGGCACGCCGGCGCCGCGCAACCGGTCGGCGTAGGCCAGGCCTTCGCCTTGCAGCGGGTCGTGCCCGGCCACCGCGATGACGGTGGAAGGCAGCCCGCCCAGGTCGGCGGCGCGCAGCGGCGAAGGCGGAAACGCGGCGGCTTCCCCGGCGCGTTCGCCCATGTACAGGCGGGCGATGTCGCGCAGGTCGGCGGGGGACAACATCGGATAGTCGCGGCCGTCCGCCTCCAGCCGCAGGGTGTCGCGGGCCATGTCCAGCCCGGGCACGACCAGCAACTGCGCCGCCAGCGGCCGGCCGGCGTCGCGGCACAGCAGGGCGGCGCTGGCGGCCAGGTTGGCGCCCGCGCTTTCGCCGGCCACGGCCACGCGGGCCGGATCGCCGCCCAGTTCGCGGGCATGCGCCTGTACCCACCGGGTGGCGGCCAGGGCATCGTCGTGCGCGGCCGGGTAGGGATGCTCGGGCGCCAGCCGGTAGTCCACCGAGACGACCACCGCGTCCAGGTCGCGGCACAGCTTGCGCGCGATGTCGTCCATCAGCTCGACGCTGCCCAGCACGAAGCCGCCGCCGTGGAAGAAGACCACGGTGGCGTGCGGACCCGCCGTGGCAGGCCGATAGACGCGGCCGGGAACCGGGGCGTCGTCCAGGTCGCGCACGGCGCCCACTTCGGGCAGGCCGTGGCGTTCGCGCGCGGCCAGGATGGCGCGCGCCATGCGCTGGCGAGCCTCGGGCGCGCTGCCGGCGAAGGGCGGCGGGGCATTCTGCGCGCGCAGGGCGGCCACGATGCGGGCCAGGTCCGCGTCCAGCGGCACGACCGGCGCGGCCGTCATGCCGGCAGCTCCAGTACGTGGGCCTGCGAGGCCCGTGACCGCCGCCGCAGCGCCTCGACGTCGATATGCAGCAGTCGCCCCGCGCGCTTGACGGCGCGGCCGGCCACGAACACGGTGTCGACGTTGCCGGGGTGGGCGGCCAGCACCACGGCGCCTACCGCGTCCGATACGGGCGTCAAGTTCAGATCGTCGCCGCGTATCAGTACGATGTCGGCCTGCTTGCCGGGCGTCAGCGAACCGGTCTTGTGGTCCAGGCCGGTGGCGCGCGCGCCGGCCAGCGTGGCGAACTCCAGCACGTCGCGCAGCGTGAGCGTGGCGGGGGCATCGGGCACGCGCGAGTGGCCGCCGCCCATCCACGACCGGTAGTAGGCGAAGGCGTGGCGCATCTGGGTGAACATGTCGCCCGCGCATTTGGTCTCGGTATCGCCGCTCAGGCTGGGCCGGATGCCGGCGGCCAGCAGGCGGTCGAAGGGAATGTCGCCGATGCCCTGGGCGTTCATCTCGCAATGCACGCCCAGCGAGGCGGTCACCCCGGCATCGGCCATCATCGCGATCTCGTCGCGGCCGCAGAAGCAGCAGTGCACGAAGGTCAGGTCCGGGCCCAGCGCGCCTTCGGCGTGCATCTGCGCGATCGCGCGTATCGGCGCGTTGCGCGCGTAGGCGCCCATGTGGATGCTGGAGCGCAGGCCCAGTTCGCGCGCCAGTCGCAGGTCGTCCAGCCAGACTTCGCGGCGGGCCATCTCCGGGCCGCGCGCCGCCATGGCCAGCGTCAGCAACTGGTCGTCCGAGGAAAAGAATTCGCGGCGCAGCCGGCGAATGTCCTGCGGATGGCCGCGCTGGCTGTCGAACATCCAGCTCGCGCCTTCGACCAGCGGCCAGCCGTGGCCGAACACGGCCCGCAGGCCGGCGTCGCGCAGCGCCTGGACGGCGGCGTCGCTGTGCTCGGGGCTGTTCTGCACGTGCGACCAGTCCATCATGGTCGTGATGCCGCCGTCCAGCGCCGACACCGCGCCCAGCAGCGTGCCCGCATAGACGTCCTCCGCGCGGAAGGCCGCGCCCTTGGCGCCCAGCATCTCGGCGAAATAGATCTGCGGATCGATGTCGGCGTAGCGGTGGCGCACGCAGGTCTGCCAGGTATGGCGATGCGTGTCGACGAAGCCGGGCAGGACGATCATGCCCCGGGCGTCGAGCTGTTCGGCATCCTCCACCGTCAGTTGCGGGGCGATCGCGGCGATGCGGCCGTCCTCGATCAGCAAGTCGCCCTGGCGCAGGTCGCCCACCTGGGGATCGACGCTGACGATCCAGCCCTGGCGGATGAGCGTGCGCCGGGTCATGCCCGGGCCCCGCGCAGCCAGCGGGCCAGTTCGGCGCGTACATCGCCGGCCTGTTGCACGGACGTGCCGGCCCAGGCGATGTAGCCGTCCGGCCGCACCAGCATTCCTTTGACGTCGGCCAGCGCGGCGGGCGCACGGCCCAGGCGCGCCTGCACGCAACGCACGGGCAGTGCGTCCAGCGGCAGGCTTGCATACTGGTTGCTGTAGCCTTCCAGGTCCAGCAGCACGAAGCGCCGTTCGCGCAGCAGCTCGGCCAGGCGCACGGATTGGCCGTCCAGCGCGACCAGGTCGATGTCCGGCGCGTGCTGCCCGGCCAGCGGATGGCTGCCCGGCGGCGCGGGATAGGGCCGGGTCAGGCCGCACAGTTCGCGCACCAGCTTGCGCTGCACGTCGGGCAGCGGAATGTACTCGCGCTGCATGCGCCGCTTCAGCGCCACGCCCTCGGGCTCGAAATTGAACTGCAGCGCGCACTGGGTCGCGACGCTGTCGAGCAGGTCGCGCATGACCGGCAGGCGCTCCTCGTCATAGCTGTCCAGGATCGCGGCGTCGCTGTGGCCCTGCACGACGTGGGCCAGCTTCCAGCCCAGGTTGAACGCGTCCTGCAGGCAGAAATTCATGCCCACGCCGCTGGCGGGGTAGTGGATGCGCGCCGATTCGCCCACCAGGAATACGCGGCCGCTGCGCAGCGTGGGCACGGCGCGCATCTGGTCGTCGAAGCGCGACGCCCAGCGATGGCCGCGGATGCCATAGTCGGTGCCGTGCACGTCGCGTATGCATTGCAGGGCTTCTTCCAGGGTGACGGGTTCGTCCTTGGCCGCATGCCGCCGGTCGCGGTGTACGATGTTGAAGCGGGTGATGCCGGCGCCGAAGGCGTAGCCGCGCACCCAGCCCATCTCGTTGTCGACGTTGATGCGGCCGCCGGGCCAGGGCGCGTCCAGTTCGGCATCGATCACGATGCCGCGGAACGAGCCGCCGCGGCCGTCGAAGGGAAGCCCGGCCTGGCTGCGCACGACGCTGCGGCCGCCGTCGGCGCCGACCAGGTAGCGGGCGCGCAACGTGGCCGCCGTGCCGTCCCCGCCACCGACGTCCACCTCGACTCCGTCCGCGGTCTGCCGCACGGCCCGGGCTTCGACGCCGCGCCGGATCTCGGCGCCGCTTTCCTCGGCCCAGGTCCACAGGATTTCCTCGGTCAGGTTCTGCGGCAGGCCCAGCGTGAAACCGTAGCGGGTCTCCAGGTAATGCCACTCGATGGGATGGAAACCCGCCCAGATGTGCGAAGGGCGGAACGGGTAGGGGCTGATGTCGCGCGTGCGCCGGATGAAGCGGTCGGCGATGCCGCGCGCATCGAACAGTTCCAGCACGCGCGGCAGCAGGGTGCCGGCGCGCGACTGCACGCCTTCGGTGCGTCGTTCCAGGACCAGGGTCCTCGCTCCCGAGCCGGCCAGTTCGGCGGCCATGGTCAACCCCGACGGGCCGCCACCGACCACGATCACATCCCACTGCATTGCTCGTCTCCAGCTTTCTCGTCATGGCGGCTCCGAGCCGCATGCCTCGCATGGTGGCGACCCTGTCGACAGACGTAAAGTTAATTGTTTAAATCCGAACCATTTGCTCGGTAAATGGATGAGCCATGCGCTTCAACAAGCTGGACCTGAACCTGCTGGTGGTGCTGGACGCCCTGCTGGCCACCCGCAGCGTGAGCCGCGCCGCCGAGCGCCTCTTCCTGAGCCAGCCCGCGACCAGCCTGGCGCTGGGGCGCCTGCGCGAGTATTTCGACGACGAACTGCTGGTGTCGGTGGGCAAGACCCTGGTGCCGACCCCGCTGGCCGAGCAACTGGTCAAGCCGGTGCGCGACGTGCTGCTGCAGATCCAGACCGTGACGCGCGCCCGGCCCACCTTCGATCCCGCCACGGCCACGCGCCGCTTCACGATCGAATCCTCGGACTACGTCATCACGGTGCTGCTGGCCGAAGTGGTGCGGCGCGCGGCGAGGCTGGCGCCGCTGATGCAGTTCGACCTGCGGGCGATCAGCCCCCAGACGCCCGAGCACCTGGACAGCGGCGGAATCGAACTGCTGATCGCGCCGGAGTTCGCGGTGGTGGCGGGACATCCGGCCGAACCGCTGTTCGAGGATACGTTCTCCTGCCTGGTGTGCGAGGCGCATTTCGACCCCGCGTTCGAGTTGTCGAGCGAAGCCTATTTCGATGCGGCGCACGTGGGCGTCGAGTGGGGCGGCGGGCGGCGCATTACCTATGACGCGAAGATGCTGTCGCGCGGCCGGCGCCAGCGCCGCCAGGACGTGATCGCCCCCAACTTCACGCTGGTGCCGGAGCTGCTGGTGGGCACGCCCCGCATCGCGACCCTGCCGACCCGGCTGGCGCGCCACATGGCGGCGCGCTTTGCGCTGCGGGTGGTGCCTTGTCCGATTGCGATTCCCCGCTTCGCGGAGAACCTGCAATGGCACAAGTATCAGGAGCGGGATCCGGCCATTTCATGGCTGCGGGGGTTGTTGCGGGCCACGGCGGCGGATTTGCCGGCGCTGGACGAGCCCCAGCAGGGGCCGCCGCGGCGCCGCGAAGCCACACGCGCCTAGCGTCCCATCCCGGCCGCGCGCACGATTTCCGCCGCGGCGATCCGGATCGCATCGTCGTCGATGTGCCGGTGGATTACGAGGCGCAGGGTATCGGCATCGCGCGGACGAACGAGTAGGCCGCGGGAGGCCAGCCGCGCGGCGAAGGCCGTGGCGCCGCCGGGCCCGGATGCGCCCAGGTGGACCAGCACGATGTTCGTGTCTGGCGCGTCGCCGATCAGCGCCGGCTCTTGGTCCCGCAGGTGGGTCCACAAGGCTCGGGCCCGCCGGTGATCGTCGGCCAGCCGTCCGGCCATGTCGCGCAGGGCGACCAGGCCGGCGGCGGCCACGCAGCCGGCCTGGCGCAGGCCGCCGCCGACCATGCGGCGATAGCTGCGCGCGCGGACGACGAAGTCGCGGGAACCCGCCAGGATCGAACCCATGGGCGCGCTCAGGCCCTTGGAGAGGCAGAACGTCACCGTATCGCCGAACGCGGCGATGGCCGCGGGCGGGACGCCTTGCGCCAGCGCGGCATTGAAGATCCGCGCGCCGTCGATATGGACGGCCGCGCCGGTCGCCCGTGCGCGTTCGCCCACGGCGGCGAGGTAGGGCAGGGGCAGGGCGCGGCCGCCCGCGTGGTTGTGGCTAGTCTCGACCACCACCATCGCCGTGGGCGTGCCGTGGCGGGAATAGCTGCCGCGCATCGAGGCCGCCAGCGAGTCGAGGTCCATCATGCCGTCATGCGATCGGACCGCCGTGCACATCAGGCCGGCCAGGCGCGAGATGCCGCCCCCCTCGGAGCGGGCCACGTGCGCGTGTTCGTCGACCAGCGCTTCGCCGCCCCGGTTCGCGTGCACCAGGGCCGCGACCAGATTGCCCATGGTGCCGCTGGCCACGAACAGGGCGTCTTCCTTGCCCATGGCCGCGGCGCCCGCCGCCTCCAGTTCGCGCACGGTCGGGTCGCCGTCCAGTCCGTCGTCGCCGTCGACGGCCGCGCGCATCGCCTCGCGCATCGCGTCGGTGGGCTGCGTGACGGTATCGCTGCGCAGGTCGATGCGGCGCTCGGCCTTTTCGGCGGGAAGGCGGTCAGGCGCGTTGGCGTTCATGCCATTGCGCGGTCACGGCCACGGCGCGGTCGATGTCCGACCGGTCGTTGTAGGCATGGATGGAGAAGCGCAACAGGTCGCGCCGGACGGCCGCCTGTACCCGGTGCTCCTGGAGGTGGCGTTGCAGTTCGGCCGGCGCGGAGCCGCCGCCGGGGATGCGCAGGCACACCATGTTGGCCATGATGGCGCCCGTGGGCCGGACCACGCCGCAGCCGCGCTCGGCCAGGCCGTCGGCGAGCGAGGTGGCCAGGGCCGTGACGTGCCGGTCGATCGCCGGGGTGCCGCACCCGAGCAGCAGGGACAAGGTGTCCGCCACCAGCGCCGACGCCAGGAAGTTGTAGTTGCCCACGTCGAAACGCTGCGCCCCCGCCTTGTAGTGGATGGGGCCCTTGTCGTAATCGGCTTCGTGGGTGGCGGCGATGGTGACGCCGAAGCGCGCCAGGTAGCGCGGCGTCATCGATTCGGCAAAGGCGCGGCGCACATACAGCAGCCCCATGCCGTACAGCGAACACAGTCCCTTCTGCGTGCTGGCCGCCAGCGCGTCGATCCCCATGGCCTCGACATCCAGGTGCGTGATGCCGGCCGCCTGCGCCGCATCCACCACCAGGTGCACGCCGGCGGCGCGGCAGGCCCGGCCGAGCGTATGCAGGTCGGTGCGCAGTCCCGGCTTGAACGAGGTGGCGGACACCGTCACGACGCGCACGCGCGAGCCCTCGCCCAGCCGCTCGAGCACGGCCTCCAGCGGGAACAGTCCGTCGGGGGACGGCAGGTCGCGCACCACCACGCCCAGCCGCTCCTGGTTGCGCCAGGTGTAGAGGTTGTTCGGGTGTTCGATGTCGGAGCACAGGATGACTTCGTCTCCTGGCCGCCAGTCGATGGATGCCGCGACGATGTTCAGGCCCTCGGACACGTTCTTGGTCATGGCGATCTCGATCGGATCGGCATTGACCAGGCGCGCGAAGGACTGGCGCACCGTCTCGACCAGGCCGAAGTAGCGGTCCTTGTCGATGACGCCGTTCACGCGCTCTTGCAGGTGGGCCTGGGCGATCTCCAGGCTGCTGGCGGGAATCAGGCTGCGGCTGGCCACGTCCAGGTGGGCGCGCTGGGCGGTGCCGGGGAAACGGGCGCGCAAGGCGGCAAAGGGCGAAGTGTCGGTATCGGTCGTCATGGCTGGCTCGGGAAAATGCGGGGAATGTCCGGCAGCATAGTCAGCGCGACTTTGCGCGCCTATCGATTTTTCGGTGCGCGAGCTATGACCTCAGGACATACCGCGTGCACCCCGTGCGGCGGCGGGGGCGACCTGCCCGGCCTGCTCGTGCAGGAAACCGATCAGGGTCTCGGCGGCGGCCGACAGGGGCCGGTCGATCCGGCGCAGGATGCCCATCCGCCGCTGCGGCCGGGGCAGGCCGATGCGCCGGTGCACCAGGCCGGTCAGGTTCATGGCTTCCAGGCCGACGCGGGGCAGCACCGTCACGCCCAGGCCTTCGCGCACCATGCTCAGGGCGGTGACCATGTTGACGACCTCGAAGGCCGGCGCGCGATGGCTGCCGGCCTGCGCCAGCCCCGCGTCGACCAGCCGCCTGACGCTGGACGGCGCCGGCAGCAGCACCAGCGGCATCGCGGCCAGCTCGGGCCAGCCGATCTGGCGCGCACGCGCGCGGGGATGGCCGGCGGGCAGGATGGCGACCAGTTCGTCGGTGAACATGAAGTCGAACCGCAGCGCCGGGATCTCGTGCGAGTACATGCCCAGGCCGAACTCCACTTCGCGCTGGAGCACTTTGTCGATCAGGAGGTCGTTCTGGTCCTCGATCTGGCGCACCTGGACCTTGGGAAAGCGCTCGCGCAACTGGGCGATCGCGCGGGTGCCCAGGCCGAATGCCGACGAGGGCAGGACGGCGAAGGTCACGGTTCCGCTTTCGCCGCCGGCCAGTTCGCGCAGGTTGGCATAGGCGTGCTGCAGGTCGTCCAGCGGGCGCTTGACCTGCGCCAGCAGCAGGCGTCCGCCTTCGGTCAGTTCCATGCGGCGGGTGGTGCGCTCGAACAGGCGCACGCCCACCATGGCTTCCAGTTCGCGTATGAGCTGCGAGAACGCGGGCTGGGTCATGGCCAGCCGGTCGGCGGCCTTGCTGAACGCGCCGGTTTCCGCGGCGGCCACGAAACCTTCGAGTTGCCGCAGCTTGAAATTCATACGTAGCACCTATGAATGGTAAATAAATATCCAATTGTCGTAACAGTCTACCAAGCTCATAGTCCTGCCGACAGGACCGATCCGCGGTCCTTGCCGAGGAAGGAATGAGCGAATACTGGATAGGCATCGACACGGGCGGTACATTCACCGACCTGGTGTTGGGCGATACGCGCGGCGGCCGCTGGCACTACCACAAGGTGCCCACGCTGACGGCGGACCCCGCGCAGGGGATATTGAACGGCATCGCCGAGATCATGAGCCTGGCGGCGGTCGATCCCGCGCAGGTCGGGTTCCTGGTGCTGGGCACCACGCTGGCGACCAATGCGGTGCTGGAAGGACAGTGGGCGCGGACGGGGCTGATCACCACGCAGGGCTTCGGCGACGTGCTGAGCCTCGCGCGCCAGCGCCGCCCCCACTATTTCAACCTGGACGTGCCCAAGCCCATGCCGCCGGTGCCCGACGACTGCCGCGCCGAAGTCGCGGAGCGCATCGCCGCCGGCGGCGAGGTCGTCACGCCGCTGCGCGACGAGGACGTGCTGCGCGCGCTGGACACGCTGCGCGGCCGCGGCGTGAAGACGGTCGCCATCTGCTTCCTGCATGCCTACCAGAACGCGGCGCACGAGCAGCGCGCGCGCCAACTGGTCGCGCAGCATTGGCCCGAGGCCTATGTCAGCGTCTCGTCCGAAGTGCTGCCCGAGTTCCGCGAGTACGAACGTTTCATCACCACCGTCGTCAACGCGAGCCTGATGCCGGTGATGGACGACTACCTGCAACGCTTCGAGATGGGCGTGCGCGACCTGGGCGTGCGTTCGGCGCCCCACGTCATGCAGTCCAACGGCGGCGCGGTCACCACGCAGACCGTGCGGCAGCGTCCCATCAACACCTTCTTCTCGGGCCCGGCGGGCGGGGTCGTCAGCACGGCGGCGCTGGGCGAGGCCTGCGGCGTGCGCAACCTCATCACCTTCGACATGGGGGGCACGAGCACCGACGTCTGCCTGATCCGCGACGGCCGGCCGGCCATGAAGAGCGAGCGCGACATGGGGGGCTTCCCCGTGCGCACCCGCACCCTGGACATCCACACCATCGGCGCGGGCGGCGGCAGCCTGGCCTGGCTGGACGCGGGCGGGCTGCTCAAGGTCGGTCCCAAGAGCGCCAGCGCCTATCCCGGCCCGGCCTCATATGGACGCGGCGGCACCAAGCCGACGGTCACCGATGCCAACGTGCTGCTGGGCCGGCTGAGCCCGGTCGCGCTGCTGGGCGGGCGCATGTCCATGCATCCGGAACTGGCGGCACAGGCCATCCGCGACGAGGTGGCCACCGCCATGGGCCGCGGCGCGGAGGAAGTCGCGATCGGCATACTGGAGATCGCCAACGCCAACATGACGGGCGCGGTGCGCGTGATTTCCGTCGAGCAGGGCGAGGATCCGCGCGACTACGCGCTGGTCGCCTTCGGCGGGGCCGGGCCCTTGCATGCGGCCGACGTCGCGGCGATGGCGGGCATGCGCCACGTTATCGTTCCGCCGCGTCCCGGGCTCATGTCGGCGCAGGGCCTGCTGCAGTCGGACCGGCAGGGCGATTTTTCGCTGACCCGCCTGGTGCCCGCCGCGCCGGACCGGCTGCCGTCCCTGAACGCCGGCCTGAGTGAACTGGCGCGCCGCGCCGACGATTGGCTCGCCGCCGAAGGCGCCGATCGCACTGCCCCCGGCGTGTCGCGCCACTGGCAGCTCGACCTGCGCTATCTGGGCCAGAACGCGGAACTGATCCTGGACATCGCCGCGGGCGAGCTCGACGCGGCGGCGCTGGCCCGCGCGGTCGATGCCTACCATGTCCGGCATGCCGATCTGTATGGCTACGACATGCGCGCCCAGGGCGTGGAGGTCGTCAACCTGCGGGTATCGGTCGTCATCGCCCGCGAGCGCCTGGAAGCCGCCGCCATTGCCCGGCAGGACGCGCGGACCGACCCCGTGGCCGGCGCGCCCACGCGCCGCGTGTGGTTCGCCGCGACCGGCTTCGTCGACACGCCCGTGCTGCAGCGGGACGGCCTGCTGGCCGGCGCCTGCCTGGACGGGCCGGCCATCGTCGAGCAGATGGACACCACCACGGTCATTCCGCCCGGCTCGTCGACCCGCGTCGGCGCGGACGGCAGCCTGCACATCGATCTCACGCCCGGCGAACCGGGCAAGGAAGCCCATTGATGACTCCCGTCGATCCCATCCGCGCCGAAGTCGTCGCCCGCTATCTGCTGGGCGTGACCGAGGAAATGAGCGCGGCGCTGATGCGCACCGCGTTCTCGCCCAACATCAAGGAACGCGGCGACTGCTCGACCGCGGTGTTCGACCATCTCGGCAACGTCGTGGCGCTGCCCCAGCGCGTGCCCATCCACCTGGGCTCGATGGTCGGCGTGGTGCAGGCCGTGCTGGAACGGTTTCCCCGGCAGGAGATCCGGCCGGGCGACATGTTCCTGGCCAACGACCCCTACAACGGCGGCGGCTCGCACCTGCCCGACATCAACGTCATCTCGCCGGTTTTCCTGGGCGGCGAGATCGTGGCCTATGTGGCCTGCATCGCCCACCACGCGGACGTGGGCGGCATGGTGCCGGGTTCCGAGGCCGCGGTCTGCCAGTCCATCTTCCAGGAAGGGCTGCGCATTCCGCCCGTGCGCATCGTCAGCGCGGGCCAGGTCAACCGGGACGTGTTCGACATCCTGATGCTGAACTCGCGCACGCCCGACGAACGGGCGGGCGACCTGCGCGCCCAGATCGCCGCCAACACGGTGGGCCAGCGCAGCGTGCAGGCGCTGTTCGAACGCTACGGCGTGGCGGAGACCCAGGCCATCATGGCCGCGTACCTGGATTTCACCGAACGCCGTTTCGCCGCCGCCATCGCCAAGGTGCCGCCCGGCCGCTATGAGGCCTGCGAATACCTGGATGGCGTCGAGCCGGGAGAAAAGGCCGCGATACGCCTCGTCCTGACCGTGGGCGAAGGCAAGCTGGGGTTCGACTTCGCGGGCTCGGCGCCGCAACTGGCGGCGGCGCGCAACATTCCGCTGCGGGCACTGGTGGCTACGGTCTACACCGTGGTCAAGAGCCTGCTCGATCCCGACGTGCCGGCCAACTCCGGCTATTTCCGGACCATGGACATCCACGCGCCGGCGGGCTCGGTGGTCGGGCCGGTGTCGCCGGCGGCGGTCGGCGCGCGGTCGATTTCGTGCGCGGTGCTTGGCGACGTGATCGCCGCCGCGCTGTCGCAGGCCATTCCCGACCGGGCCCTGGCCGGCTGCGGGCCGCACCAGTTGATCGTGCTGGCCGGAACCGACCCGCGCACCGGCGGCTACTACGTGAACTACGAGACCATCGCCGGCGCCATGGGCGCGCGGGCCTACCAGCCCGGCGTCGATGCCGTGCGGGTGCACGCCTCGGGTTCGTCCAACCTGCCGGTGGAGGCGCTGGAGCACGCCTATCCGTTCCTGATCGAGCGCTATGCGCTGCGCAAGGGCTCGGGCGGGGCGGGGCGTCACCGTGGCGGCCAGGGCGTGGTGCGCGACTATCGCGCGCTGGGCGACGATACGGTGCTGAGCCTGTCGTCCGAGCGGCAGAACGTGCCGGCCGCGGGCATGGCGGGCGGGGCCGACGGCGCGTTGGGAGAATTCATCCTCAACCCGGGCACGCCCGAAGAGCGGCGCCTGCCGCCGGCGGCGGCCGAGATCCGGCTGCGCCGGAACGACGTGCTGCGGGTGTGCACGCCGGGCGCGGGCGGCTACGGGCCACCCGGGTGACACGACAACGGCCGGGGGCGGGCGTCCTGGATGCCCGCCCCCGGCCGCGCATCGAAGACAAGGAGACACGGTCAGGCAGTACGGCTGTTGCAGCGAATTTTTCCAATACATACAAAGCGAAGGAAATCCTCATGTACTCGATCAAGACTGTTTGCCGGCTGGCGCGGTGGCTGCCGGCCATGGCCATCGCGCTGGCCGCTTTTCCGTCCGTTGCCGCGGATGCCTATCCCACCCGGCCGCTGCGCTTCGTCGTGCCCTATGCCGCCGGCGGTGCGGTGGACGTGGCCGCGCGCATGATCGGACGCTACGTGTCCGAGCGGCTGGGCCAGCAGGTCGTGGTCGAGAACAAGCCGGGGGCGGGCGGCATCATCGCCATCAAGCACGTGCTGGGCTTTCCGGCCGACGGCTACACCTTCCTGATCTGTGCCGCGGGCGAGATCGTGATCAATCCCGTCATCAACAAGGAAGTCGACTACGACACCAGCCGGGACCTGACGCCGGTCAGCATGGTCACCACCGCGCCCAACGTGCTGGTGGTGAAGCGCGACTTTCCGGCGAACAGCGTTTCCGAACTGATCCGCTACGCCCGCCAGCATCCGGGCGAACTGACCTTTTCCTCGAGCGGCGTGGGCACCATCCAGCACGTGACCGGCGAGGTGTTCAACAAGATGGCCGGCATCGAGGCCAGGCACGTGCCCTACAGCGGCGCGCCGCAGGCCGCGATGGAGGTGGCGACGGGGCGGGTGACCATGACCTACGCCAGCCCGGGCTCGATCCGCGGCTTCGTCGACCGCGGCGAACTGAAGATGCTGGGCATGGCGCTGCCCGAACGCTATCCGCCGCTGCCGCAGGTGCCGACCATCCGCGAGGCGCCCGAGGTGTCGTCGTTCAACGTCGAAAGCTGGTTCGGCATGTTCGCCGCCAGCGGCACGCCCGAGCCGGTGATCCAGAGGATCAACGCCCTGGTCCAGCAAGCGATGCAGCAGCCGGATATCGCCAAGAAGCTCATGGATACCGCGGGCGTGCCGATGCAGACGACCCCGGCCCAGGCCAAGGAATTCGTCGGCCGCGAGATCGCCAAATACAAGACCTTGCTGAAAGAGGCCGATATCCGGCTGCAATGATGACCGCCGCCCCCGCCATGTTGCCTGCGCCGTCCGCGTTGCTCGCGCGGCTGCCGTCGACGCGTCTCATGCTGGCCTTCGACGTCTCGGCGCGCCACCTGAACCTGGTGCGCGCGGCCGAGGAGCTCGGCATCACGCAGGGCGCCCTCAGCCGCCAGATCCGCGCGCTCGAGGATCACCTGGGCGTGCGCCTGTTCGAGCGCCACGCGCGCGGGCTGCGCTTCACGCAAGAGGGGGAACTGCTTTACGACTTCACCCGGCGCGGCTTCGAGACGCTGGGCGCGGGAATCGGCCGGCTCACGCTGCGGGCCGAGCGCCAGACCCTGGTGCTGTCGGTGGCGCGCAGCTTCGCGCTGCGCGTCCTGATCCCCCGCCTGGCGGGTTTCACCGACGCTCATCCGCGGATCCACCTGAGCCTGGACATCCACCGCTACTTCGCGGACATCGCCAGTTCGGGCGTGGACGTCTCGATCCGGCTGGGCGGCGGGGACTGGCCGGACTGCCGCGCGCTGCGCCTGACGCGGGATCGCATCGTGCCGGTGTGCGCGCCCGCGATCCGCGAGCAACTGCGCGACCCCGAGGCGCGCACGCGCGTGCCGCTGCTGCGCAATATCGAACGCGACGACGCGTCGCTGCGGGCCGAGGGGCTGGATGGTCTCCCGCCCGGCGACCTGCGCATCGATTTCAACGATTCGGCCTCGATGCTCGCGGCCGCAGAGTCGTCGCTGGGCGTGGCCATCAGCCGCTCATCGCTGGTTGCCGACGCGGAGGCCGCCGGGCGTCTGGCGCGGCCCACCTCCTGGGAGGCGTGCGACGGCCTGGACTACTACGCGGTATGTACCGAGCGGGCCTATTGCAAGCCCGCGGTCAAGGCCTTCCTGGACTGGATCGCGGGCCTGGCGCCGGACTGACGAACGGTTTCAGCGCTTGACCCGCGACAGTGGATCGTCCGGCTTGTAGGTCGGCGTCTGCGGTTTGGGCGAACCCAGCATCACGCACATCAGCGCCTCTTCGTCGCCGATGTTGACCTCGCCCCGGTAGACACCGGGCGGGACCGAGATCAGGTCGCGTTCGCCGGCCTCGATCTCCCAGTATTCGCCTTCCTTCGATTCGCACATGATGCGGACTCTGCCACGCAGCACGAAGAAGACTTCCTCGGTGTCCTCGTGCAGGTGCAGCGGGCCGACGTGGCCGGCGGGGATGATCATGGTCGAGAAGGTGAAGTGCACCGCCGGCACGGTGTTCGAATCGCTGGCGACGCCGGTGGCGCCGGTGCCGAGATAGCGCATCTGCGCGCGGCCGTACTTGGGGTCGTAGCCGGCCTGGAACTTCAGGGCGTTCCAGTCGTACTTGCGGGTGGAGCGCTGCACACAGCGCGAGTTCATCCAGTCGCCGAAGCTCATGCCCTCGGGACGCCGGAGGGTGGGTTTGGCGGCATCGATCAGGGTGTCGACGGGATCGTTCATGGGGCAGCTCCTGCTTGCGGCATGGTGGGGAAACAGAGCTGCCAGTCTAGGAACGGCGGCCGGCCGGGGCCTTGATCTAGATCATGGATGTTCCATTAATAAATCATCGTCTTATATATAAACCAAATTAGGCTTCGGCCTTGCCCTGGAAAGGCTTGAGTCCTGGCGGCCGGGCTTCTTCGATATGCCGCTTCAGGGCAAGCTGGAATGCAGAGAATTCCTTGTCCTCGCGGCTGGCCAGGTAAAGCGGCAGGGTGAGCGCGAGACCGGGCGTCCGGACGCAGCGCAACTCGCCGCGCGCCAGGTCGCGTTCCACCGCGGTCTTGGAGAAGAAGCACACGCCCAGGTCGCGCCGTACGGCTTCCTTCTGCGCCTCCGGATGGCCCAGGTTGAGCACGATGCGCCGCGACGGGATGCCGTTGGCGCGCAACTGGCCCTCCTCCAGTTGCTGCATGACGGTGCTGTTGGCGGTGCTGATGAAGGGCAGGCGCGAGATGTCCTCGCGCCGCGCCTCGTCGCCCACCCAGCGGCTGTCCGGAGCGCTGACCAGCAGCAGGTCCTCGTCCCACAGCGGGCGCACCGCCAGGCCATCCAGGTTCTGCGTGGGCGCGATGATGAGGACGGCGAAGTCGCAGGCGCCGGTGCGCGTGGCTTCCAGCGCCACCTGCGGGTTGGAGATGGACACGTGGACCTGGCCGTCGGGACGCTGCACCTGGAAGTCGCAGATCAACTGGCTCAGCAGATAGGTGCCCACGCTCATGGACGAGCCGACCACCGCCTGGCCCGGCGCGAGATCGGTCGAGCCGCCCAGTTCCCGCTCCAGCTCGCGCGTGCGGGTGACGACCTCCTGCGCCCATTTGTAGACGCGCTGGCCGGTGGCGGTCAGCGCGATGCCGCGGCCTTCGCGGCGGACCAGCGCCGTGCCCAGCTTGTCTTCCAGGCTGCGGATGTGCGAGGTGACGACCGGCTGGGTGACGAACAGGTAGTCCGCGGCGCGCGTGACGCTCTGCAGTTCGGCAACCACGCAGAAGACCTCGAGCTTTTGCAGAGTGAGGTAGGGATCGAAGCGGGCCATGGGTTCAATTCATAGTTGATTGGCTATGTAAGTAGGTAAATATTTGAATTAGACGAATGGTTGGCGTCAACCTAGGATCTCTCCCCACAACGAGAGGAGACATCATGTCCAGTACCCAGCCCGGCGGCGCGCGGCGCATCCTGCGCGGCCTGGAGCGCGCCGCCACCAGTCTCGAGCGCGCCCTGGCCAGCGCGCTGCTGGCGGCCGTCGCGATCAACGTGGCCAACGTGGTGGCGCGTTACGTGTTCGGCCGTTCGATCACCGGGGCCGACGAGTTGCAGGTCTACCTGATGGCCGCGCTGGCCTTCTTCGGCTCGGCGGTGGCGGCGGTGCGCGGGCAGCATCTGCGCATGGACGTGCTGAACCGCTATTTCCCGGTGGAGCTGCGGCGCTTCCTGTCCACGCTCGAGGCGCTGGCAGCGGTGGCGCTGTGTGGCTTCGTCTGCTTCATTTCGTCGGAATACGCCTGGCGTATCCACCAGATCGGCAGCGTGAGCGAGAACGGCCACATCCCGATGTGGATCCCGCATTCGCTGGTGGCGGTGGCGTTCGCCGCCATGGTGATCGTCGGCCTGTTCGACGTGGCGCTGCGCGCGGCCGGCGGCGGCCTGCGCCAGCCCGATCCGGTGGATGCGGCCGAGGAGGCGCTGTCATGAGTTTCGCGCTGGGTTTCCTGCCCCTGGGCCTGCTGCTGCTGGGCTTTCCCATTTTCCTCGTGCTGCTGGCGTCGGTCAGCGTGGCGCTGCTGTTCTTCATGGACGTGCCGCTCACGGCCCTGCACCAGAACCTGTTCGGCGCCATCGACGCCTATGCGCTGCTGGCGATTCCCTTCTTCATCTTCGCCGGCGAACTGATGGGCCGCGGATCGGTGGCGGACCGGCTGGTGAGCTTCGTCAACGCGGGCGTGGGCTCGGTGCGCGGCAGCCTGGCGGTGACCACCGTCGGGTCCTCGGCCCTGTTCGGCGCGATCTCGGGCGTGAGCGCGGCCACCGTCGCCACCATCGGCCGGGTGATGCTGCCCGCGCTGCGGCGCAACGGCTATCCCGAGAAGTTCTCGGCGGGGTTGCTGACGGCGGTGGGGGCCATCGACATCATCATCCCGCCCAGCATCCCGATGATCGTCTATGGCGCGGCCGCGCAGCAGTCGGTTCCCCGGCTGTACGCCGCGGGCGTGCTGCCCGGGCTGCTGCTGGCCGGCATGCTGTGCGCCTACGTCATGTGGTATGCCCGGCGCCATCGCATCGGCGGCGGCGAGCGCTTTTCGTGGGCGGCCTTCGGCCGCGCCGCGGCCCGCGGGCTGGGCGCGCTGGGCGCGCCCGTGATCATCCTGGGCGGCATCTACGGCGGCGTGTTCTCGCCCACCGAGGCCGCCGCCGTGGCCTGCCTGTACGCCATCGTCGTGGCGCGCTACTTCTACCGCGAGCTGTCCTGGCGCGACATCCTGGCTAGCGCCGGCACGACGGCGGTGTTCACCGGGCAGATCCTGATCATCGTGGCCTGCGCCAACGTGTTCGGCTGGCTGCTGACGGTGCACCAGGTACCGGCCGCGCTGGTGCAGTGGCTGACCGACCTGCACCTGCCGGGCTGGTCGCTGCTGCTGGCGATCAACGTGCTGCTGCTGGCGGTGGGCTGCTTCATCGATCCGCTGTCGGCCATCCTGCTGCTGTCGCCGCTGCTGATGCCGCTGGTCACGGCCATCGGCGTGGATCCGGTGCACTTCGGGATCATCATCACGGTGAACCTGTCCATTGGCCTGTTCCACCCGCCCTTCGGCATCAACATCTTCGTCGCGCAGAGCGTGCTCAAGCTGCCGCTCGAAAGCATCTACCGCGGCATCGTGCCATTCGTCGTCATCTACCTGATCGCGCTGGGGCTGATCACCTACATCCCGGACATATCCCTCTGGGGCATGCGCTTGCTGTTGAACTGAAGGCCGTCCGCCGGCCACCCACCACTGGAGACATCATCATGAATCGCCGTCTATGCCTGGCGCATCTGGCCGGCCTGGGAGCGCTCGCGCTCCTGCCCGTCGCCCGCGCGCAGAACCTGGTCATGAAGCTCACCACCACCACGTCCGACGACCTGGGCGTCGACTGGCTGAACGCCTACAAGGTCAACCTGGAGGCGGCCACGCAGAACAAGGTCAAGGGCCAGGTGTACCCGGCCAGCCAGCTCGGCACCGCGCAGCGCACGATCGAGGGCGTGAGCATGGGCACCGTCGAGATGGCGCTGAATGCCTCGGGCATGTACGAGGGCCTGGACGCGCGCTTTGGCGCATTGGCCGTGCCCGGCTTGTTCGACGGCATCGACCATGGCATGAAGGTGCTGGCCGACCCCGAGGTCAAGACCAGGCTCGCGTCCATCGCCTCGAAGAAGGGCGTCGAGGTGCTGACCACGCTGGTGCATTCCCAGTGCAGCATCGTCTCGCGCAAGCCCATCCGCAAGCTGTCGGACCTGGCCGGGCAGAAGATCCGCGTTCCCGGCTCTTCGATCCTGATCGCGCAGCTGCGGCAGCTGGGCGCCAACCCGGTGTCGATGTCGCTGGGCGAGGTGCTGCCCGCCTTCCAGAACGGGACGCTGGACGGCGTCTATTCCGGCACGCCCATTCCCTCGGCGCTGAAGTACTTCGACGTCGCCAAGTCGCAGACGCTGCTGCCGTCCACGTATATCGCCATCGTCGGGCTGGTCAGCCCCACCTTCCTGAAGTCGGCAGGTGCGCTGGAGCAGCCGCTGCGCCAGGCCGCCCGCAAGACCGACGCCGAGATCGGTCCGCGCGTGCATGCGCGCGTGGCCGAGGCCCGCGCGATCTGGGAGAAGGGCGGCGGCGAGATGATCGAGCTGCCGCCGGCCGATGCCAAGGCCTACCTGGACGCGGTGATCCCCGCCGCGATGAAGGAACTGTCGACCGATGCTCGCAAGGACTACGAGGCGCTGCGAGCGGCCGCTGTCCGTCTCAGGAGTTGACCCCTCTACGCCCTGCGGGCGTCCCCCAAGGGGACGGCCCCGGGGATACAGGGCCATGAAAACCGACTGTACTGACTTATCGGAGACGCCATGCGCGCACACGAGATTCCCGCCGGCATCCTGCCGACCCACCGCCAGCTTTTCTATGGGGGAGCCTGGCACGAACCCCTGGCCGGCGTCTACGCGCCTACCATCAATCCCGCGTATGACGAGCGCCTGGCCGATACGCCGGTCGCCGATGCGCGCGACGTCGACGCCGCGGTGCGGGCGGCCCAGGTCGCCTTTCCCGCGTGGGCGGCCACGCCGCCCAGGGAGCGCGGCCGCATGCTGCGCCAGGCCGCGGACATCCTGCGCGCCCATGCCCAGGAACTGGCGCTGCTGGATGCGCTGAACAACGGCAATCCGGTGTCCATCCTGGCCAAGGACGCGGACTTCGCGGCCGACAGCCTGGAGTATTTCGCCGGCCTGGCGACCGAGGTCAAGGGCGAGACCCTGCCGATGGGCCCCGGCTATCTGGACTACACCGTGCGCGAGCCGCTGGGGGTCGTGGGGCGCATCGTCGCCTACAACCATCCGCTGATGTTCGCCGCCATGCGCCTCGCGGCGCCGCTGGCGGCGGGCAACACGGTGGTGGTCAAGTCGCCGGACCAGGCGCCGCTGTCCATCATCCGGCTGGCCGAGCTGATCGGCCACGTGTTTCCCAAGGGGGTGGTCAACTTCCTGTGCGGCAGTCGCGAGTGCGGGCAGGCCCTGGCCGAGCATCCGCTGGTGCGCAAGATCACGTTGATCGGCGGCGTGCCTACCGGCAAGTCGGTCATGAAGACCGCGGCCGACGGGCTCAAGCCCGTGCTGCTGGAGCTGGGAGGCAAGAATGCGCTGGTGGCCTATCCGGACGCGGACCTCGACAAGCTGGTGGACGGCATCGTGGGCGGCATGAATTTCACGTGGTCGGGCCAGAGCTGCGGCTCCACCAGCCGCGTGTTCCTGCATGAAAGCATCCACGACGAGGTCCTGGCGCGCGTGGCGGAATTGCTGCCCAGGCGCCACCGGCCGGGCATCCCGACCGATCCCGCCACGACCATGGGATCGCTGGTCAGCCGGGCGCAGCTCGAGAAGGTGCAAGGCTTCGTGCGATCCGCGCTGGACGAGGGGGCACGGCTGGTGACCGGCGGCCGGCAGCCCGAGGATCCCGCGCTGCGCGACGGCTTCTTCTTCGAGCCCACCATCTTCGCCGACATGCGGCCCGACATGCGGCTGGCGCGCGAGGAAGTGTTCGGTCCCATCATGTCGGTGTTCCGCTGGTCCGACGAGGACGCATTGTGGACCGACGTCAATGCCGTGGACTTCGGCCTGACTGGCTCGATCTGGACCCGCGACCTGGACACCGCGCACCGGGCGGCTCGCCGCATCCATACCGGCTACGTCTGGATCAACAACACCAGCCAGCACTTCATCGGCGCGCCGTTCGGGGGCGTGAAGCAATCGGGCATAGGCCGAGAGGAATGCTTCGAGGAGCTCCTGGAGTTCACCTACACCAAGAACGTCAACCTGAAACTGAATTAATCCCCCCTACGCCCTTCGGGCGCCCCCCGGGGGGCGGCGCTGGCGGACCGGCGGAGCCGGATCCGCGGCGCCCTGGATCGACATGCGCTAGCGGCTTGGAAATGACATGAATCATTACGACTACATCATCGTGGGTGCGGGCTCCGCGGGGTGCACGCTGGCCTACCGGCTGGGTGCCGACCCGGCGCTGAAGATACTGGTGCTGGAGGCCGGCGGACCGGACCGATCGCCCGTGATCCGCATTCCGCTGACCTGGGGCCTGATCCTCAAGCACCGGATGTACGACTGGGGTTACTTCACCGAGCCCGAGCCCGGCATGGACGGCCGGCGCATCGAATGCGCGCGCGGCAAGGTCCTGGGCGGCTCGACCTCGATCAATGGCATGGCCTATGCGCGCGGCGCCCGCGAGGACTACGACCACTGGGCGCGTGGCCTGGGACTGGAGGGATGGTCCTACGACGACGTGCTGCCGTATTTCCGCCGCAGCGAATCGTGGGAAGAGGGCGCGAGCGACCTGCGGGGCGGCGACGGTCCGCTTACCGTGACCCGGTTGCATTACGAGGACCCGCTGGTGGACGCCTTCCTGCGCGCCACCGACCTGGCCGGCTATGCCCGAAACGACGACTACAACGGCGCCAGCATCGAAGGCTTCGGCCCCATGCAGGCCACCATCCGCCGCGGCCGCCGCTGGAGCGCGGCGTCGGCCTACCTGCGGCCCGCGGTGGCGCGCGGCAACGTGACGGTGTGGACCGGCGCGCTGACCACGAAAGTGCTGATGGAGCAGGGCCGCGCCGTGGGCGTCGAAGTCCTGCGCGGCGGACGCCGCGAGCAGGTGCGCTGCGAGCGTGAAGTCCTGCTGGCGGGCGGCGTGATCAACTCGCCGCAGTTGCTGATGCTCTCGGGCATCGGCGATGCCTCGGAGCTTGGCCGGCACGGCATCGCGACCCGCGTCGACCTGCCCGGCGTGGGACGCAACCTGCAGGATCACGTGGTTTGCGACGTGCGCTGGCGCCGCAAGGAAACGGGGCCGCTGCACCGGGCGCTACGCCTGGACCGCATCGGCTTCGATCTGCTGCGCACCTGGATGTTCGGCTCGGGCCTGTCCAGCAAGGTGCCCGCCGCTGCCGTGGGCCTGGTTCGCAGCCATTCCGACTTGCCGCTGCCCGATCTGCAATTGCTGCTGGCCGCGGCGCCCATGGACGCCGGCCCGCACCTCGGTCCGTTGCTCAAGCCCTACGTCGACGCGTTTGCCATCAAGGGCGTCTTCATCACGCCCGAGAGCCGGGGCAGCGTCTCGCTGGCCAGTGGCGATCCGACGGCTCCCGCCGTGATCCGCCAGAACTTCCTGTCGACCGACTACGACAGGCGCGCCGTGCGCCAGATGGTGCGCATCATGCGGGCCATCGGCGAACAGCCGCCGCTCGCGCCGTTCCGCGCCGAGGAACTGGCGCCCGGTCCACAGGCCACGAGCGACGCGGACATCGATGCCTTCATCCGGCGTACCGCCATCACCTTGCACCACCCGGTGGGCACCTGCAGGATGGGCGGCGATGCCGATCCCGATGCCGTGCTCGATGCGCAGATGCGGGTGCGCGGCGTGCAAGGCCTGCGGGTGGTGGACGGGTCGGCGATGCCGCGCGTGGTGCGGGGGCCGACGAACGCGCCCATCATCATGATGGCCGAGAAGGCGGCGGACCATATCCTGGGCCGGCCGCCGCTGGCGCGCGACAGGCGGGGTGCGCCGGCGGCGCGCCGGTGGGCGGAGAACGAGCCCGTCCCGGCCTGACAGGCATCCGGCCGCTGCCCGGAGCTTGCCGGGAAGCGGTCAGTGCCGCGCCATCCTCAGCAGCAGGCTGACGAGCTCGCCCTGCCGGTGCGTGCCCGTTTTCGTGAAGAGCGCGCGCAACTGCGTGCGAGCGGTGCTGAGCGCGATGCCCTGGCGCTCGGCATACTCGGCCAGGCTGAGGCCTTCCTGCAGTTTGCTGGCCAGGCGCGCCTCGGCCCGGCTGAACTGGAACAGGTCGTTTATCCGCAGGTTCTGCTGTTCCGGATCGACCACGCTGACCGCGACGAGCGGGCGTTGCAGCGGGTTGTCGGGGTGGTCCTCGGACAGCGGCGTAACCAGGATGTCGGGGCCGCCGGCGGTGGGCGGCGCGATACGCGCGGCACGACGCGATCCCGCGTGCCCCGTGGCCTGCAGGATGGCCGTTTCGAGCCGGCTGGCGGTGGCGTGACGGGGGCGGATCTGGCCGTTGTATTCGCACAGGGCGCCATCGGGCAGCGCCGCATGCCGTTCGGCCGCTGCATTGCGGTAGGCCACGTGCCGGCCTTCATCGAGCAGCCACAGCGGGGTGGGCAGGCTGTCCAGCACCTGGTCGCGCAACGCCAGGCCGTCGCGCAATCCGGCGAGCGTGTCGTAAAGCGTGCCGGCCCGCTGCAGGTGCGGCGCGATGCGCGCCAGCAGATCGTCGTGGCAGGCGTCGGGCCGCACGCCGATGGCGGTCAGGAGGGCGACGTAGACACAGGTGCCCTGGCCGTTCAGCCGAATCGACGCGCGATTGTCCATCCCTTGGGCCTGCTGGAAGTCCTGGTAGTACGGATGGTGCTCGAAGGTTTCGGCCGACAGTTCGCGCCGGTCGTGATTCCACCGGCCGTCATCGGTCGCGGCGATCAGTTCGCGCATGGGGTCGATGGCGCCGTAGTGGGCGTTGTAGGCCTGGATGGCGGCGGGATCGCACCGGGCGGCCAGCGTGACGGTGGCGGCGCTTTCGCCGGGCAGGCTGATCGCGACGGCGCCGAACTGCCTGCCGCTGGCGGCGGCCAGCGCGTCCAGCAGCGCCGGCCAGCGCGCGTTGTCCAGCACGCTTTCATAGCAGAGTCCGACGAGGGCGTCGTAGGTTTCCTGGGACGGGGGCATACCCATGATGGTCATGTACTCGGTTAATCGTTACATCATGTTACGTAACCTGCGAAGTTGGCAATCACTTCCAACCATCCGACCACATAAGGAAAACCCTGCGCGGGGGTGTCGCAGCGGGTGCGCGCCGGCCCCGGGGTACTATTCATCGCATGACCACCAATTCGCTGCACGCGGGGGCCAGGCCCCTGGCTACCTCCGGACCCGCGCTGCGGGTCGAGCGGCTGGACAAGCGCTATGGCGGCCGCGTCATCGTGGACGCGCTGTCCTTCCAGATCGCGCGCGGCGAATGCTATGGACTGCTGGGCCCCAACGGCGCGGGCAAGACCACCACGCTGCGATCCATCCTGGGCCTGACGCCGGTGGATGGCGGCACCATCCGGCTGCTGGACTACCCGGTGCCGGCGCAGGCGCGCCAAGCCCGGGCGCGCATAGGCGTGGTGCCGCAGATCGACAATCTCGATCCTGATTTCACCGTCGAGGAAAACCTGCTCGTATTCGGCCGCTATTTCGGCCTGGCCGACGCCGAGATCCGCCGCCGTATTCCCGGCCTGCTGGAGTTCGCGTCGCTGGCGGCCAAGCGCACGGCGCGCATCAACGAACTGTCGGGCGGCATGAAGCGGCGCCTGACGCTGGCGCGGGCGCTGGTGAACGATCCCGACCTGATCGTGATGGACGAGCCCACCACCGGGCTGGACCCGCAGGCGCGCCATCTGATCTGGGAGCGCCTGAAGACGCTGCTGGCGCAGGGCAAGACCATCCTGCTGACCACGCATTTCATGGACGAGGCCGAGCGCCTGTGCGACCGGCTGGGCCTGCTCGAGCGGGGGCGGATGATCGCCGAAGGCGCGCCCCAGGACCTGATCGCGCGCCACGTCGAACCGGAGGTGGTGGAAGTGTTCGGAGAGGGCGCCCTGGACTGGCTGGAGCGCCACCGCGCCGCCTTGCCGGGCCGGGTCGAGGTCAGCGGCGAAACGGTCTATTGCTATACGGCCGAGCCGGAACCGGTGCTGGGCCTGCTGCGCGAGGGAGGCCGGATACGCTATCTGCACCGGCCGGCCAACCTGGAAGACCTGTTCCTGCGGATGGCCGGCCGTGATTTGAGAGAATGACCCCCCTACGCGCTTCGCGCGCCCGGCATGGTGAGCCCCCAGCCGCTACGCGGCAGTCCTCCGAGGGGGCGGGGACCCGCCTCGGGGCGGCCCGGCGGCCGGATCCGCTGTGCCCTGGATCGAGGGTCGGGATGATTGGGGGCTGAGATGAGTGAATGGGCGGTGGATACTTCGCGATCGGGAGTTTGGGGCTTGCCTCGGCCGGGGCGGGGATGCGTGCCGGTGCTGCGGCGCAATTTCCTGGTCTGGCGCAAGACGGCGTTGACGACCGTGCTGGGCGATGTCATGGATCCGATGGTGGCGTTGCTGGCGCTGGGCTACGGCCTGGGCAGCCTGCTGCCGGGCATAGACGGCGTGCCCTACGTGACTTTCCTGGCTGCCGGCTCGATCTGCATGGGGGCGCTGTACGCGGCCACCTTCGAGGCCACCTACAGCGCCTTTTCGCGGCTGCACATCCAGCGTACATGGGATGCGATGTTGAACACGCCGCTGTCGCTGGACGACGTGGTGTTCGCCGAGATCCTGTGGGCCGCGGCCAAGAGCATGAAGAGCGGGCTGGCGATCCTGCTGGTGGTGGTGGCGCTGGACATCTCGCGCGCCGCCACGCTGCTGTGGATCCCGCCGGCGCTGGTCCTGCTGGGCGTGACCTTCGCCGCGCTGGCGCTGGTCATGTCGGCCCTGGCCAAGGGCTTCGATTTCTTCATGTACTACTTCACGCTGGGCGTGACGCCGATGGTGTTCCTGTCCGGCGTGTTCTTTCCCGTGTCGCAGTTGCCCGAGGCGCTGGTGCAGGCGGCACGGCTGTTGCCCCTGGCCCCGGCCATCGAACTGGTGAGGCCGCTGGTGCTGGGGCGGATGCCGGACCAGCCGTGGTTGCCCGTGCTGCAGCTGGCGCTGACGGCGGCGGTCGCCATCTGGCTGGCCACCGCGCTGATGCGCCGCCGCCTGTTGCGCTGATATCCTGGAGATCGCCATGTCGTCGCCAACCGAGGCCGCCCGCCAAGTGGTGCTGGTATTCTGCAATGCTCCCGATGCCGATACCGCCGGGGCCATCGCCCGTCGCCTCGTCGAAGACGGGGTGGCCGCCTGCGTGAACGTCGGTGCGCCGGTGTTGTCCATCTATCGATGGAAGGGGGAGGTGGAGTCCGCCGACGAGATTCCACTGTTCATCAAGACCACGGCGGCCCGCCAGAGGGCCGTGCAGGAGACGATCGCCCGGCTGCATCCCTACGAGGTGCCCGAGATCATCGCCGTGCCCGTGACCGACGGTTTGCCGGCCTATCTGGATTGGGTCCGGCAGGAAACGAAAAACTGATGTCCATGTTCCGTTTGCGGGCCGCCGGCCCGCGCGTCCATTGGTTCCTGGCGTGCCTCGTGTGGGCCTGCGCCGCGTTCATGCCGCGATCCGCGGCGGCGGAGGACTTCCTGCCGCCGGAGCAGGCCTTCCGCTTTTCCGCGCGCGCCGTGGCGCCCGACGCCATCGAACTGTCCTGGGCGATCGCGCCGGGCTACTACATGTACCGCGAGCAGTTCCGCTTCGTCGCCGATCCGCCGGATGTGGCGCTGGGCGATCCCCAGTTGCCGCCGGGACAGGTCAAGTTCGACCAGACCTTCGACAAGGAGGTCGAGACCTACCGCGACAAGGTGTCGGCCCGCCTGACGATTCCCACCGGCACGGCGTTCGCGCTGGCCGTGACCAGCCAGGGCTGCGCCGACGCCGGCCTGTGCTATCCGCCGGCCGAACACAAGCTGCGCATCGCCGCCGCTTCGGCGCCGGGCGGCCTGCCGCAAGTCGAGGGCGGGGCGGGGGCCGGCCTGCGGTGGTCGGCCTTCGCCGGCACGGACGACGTGGGCCTGGCCGACATGCTGGCCGGCAGCGGCCTGGTCCGCACGGCGCTGATCTTCCTGGGCCTGGGCATCCTGTTGTCGTTCACGCCCTGCGTGCTGCCCATGGTGCCCATCCTGTCGGCCATCGTGGTCGGCGACGCCGCCGGCCAGTCCCGGCCCCGCCTGCGCGGGCTGGGACTGGCTGCGGCCTACGTGCTGGGCATGTCGGTGGTCTACACCGGGGTCGGGCTGCTGGCGGCACTGAGCGGCGTCAGCCTGGCGGCCACCTTGCAGACGCCCTGGGTGCTGGGGGTGTTCGCCGCGCTGCTGGCCGTGCTGGCCCTGGCCATGTTCGACGTGTTCACGCTGCAATTGCCGTCCAGCTGGCAGTCTTCCCTGTCGGACCGGGTCTCGCGCCTGCCCGGCGGCCGCGCCACCGGGGCGCTGGCCATGGGCGCCGTGTCCGCGCTGATCGTCGGGCCGTGCGTGGCCGCGCCGCTGGCGGGCGCGCTGCTGTACGTCTCGCAGACGGGCGACGTGCTGCTGGGCGGGGTCGCGTTGTTCGCCCTGGCCTGGGGCATGGGCGTGCCGCTGCTGGCCGCCGGCGCGTCGGCGGGCGCGCTCCTGCCCAAGGCGGGAAGATGGATGGAGGGCGTGAAACGTTTCTTCGGCATGCTGCTGCTGGCCGTGGCGTGGTGGATGCTCTGGCCCGTGCTGCCGGGTTGGATCCAGATGGCGGGCTGGGCGGTACTGGCCATCCTGGCGGCTGCGCTGCTGCATGCGTTCGACGCCCTGCCCGCCGATGCCGGAACGGGCCGCCGCGTGCTCAAGGGCCTGGGCATCCTGTTCGCGCTGGTCGGCGTCCTGCAGGCGGTGGGCGTGGCCAGCGGCGGCCGGGATCCCTTGCAGCCGCTGGGGCATCTCGCCGCCTCGGGCGGCGAGGGTCCGGTCCTGGCGCCGCCCGTGCAGGGGCCCGCTCCGGCCCGGGGCGGGGAGGGACTCTGGAGCCCGCCAGGAGGAGCCTCGTCGCGGCCCGGGGCTGCGGCGTCATTCGAGCGCGTACGCTCGGTGGCCGAGCTGGACGCGCTGCTGGCCGCGTCCGACCGTCCCGTGATGCTGGATTTCTATGCCGACTGGTGCGTCTCGTGCAAGGAAATGGAGGCGCTGACCTTTCCCCGCCCCGACGTCGCGCAGCGGCTGGCCGGCATGCGCCTCGTGCAGGCGGACGTGACCGCCAACAATGCCGACGATCGCGAACTGCTCAAGCGCTTCCGGCTGTTCGGGCCCCCGGGCATCGTGTTCTTCGCGCCGGGCGGCGCGCCGCTGCCCCAGCGGGTGATCGGTTTCCAGGGGGCCGAGCGTTTCTCGCGCGTGCTGGACGACGTGCTGGCGACGGCCGCGCGCTGACGCTCAGGCCAGCGTCCGGATCAACTGCACCAGCTCGACCTGCCGCCGACAGCCGGTCTTCCTGAAAAGATTTTTCAGGTGGCTGCGCACGGTTTCCGGCGAGACGGCGTGCGCGGCGGCGAATTCCTTGAGAGTCTGGCCGGTGGCCAGGGCGTGGGCCAGGCGTGCCTCCGCGGGCGTGATGTCCAGGGCCTGGATGATGAGCCGGGCGTCCAGCGGCAGGCTGTCGGCAGGCACGGAGAAAATCAGCATGGCCAGCGGCGTATCGCGCAGCCCGGCCAGCAGGTGCGTGGCATCCAGCGGCAGGACCGTGATCCAGGCCGGTGCCGGGGACCCGCCGGCCGGAAAGAGGTCGGCTTTCCTGCCGGCCGAGCAGGCCTGCTTCAGCGCCGCCTGCAGTCGCCGCTGAGTGGGGGCGTCCCGCATGGCCAGCATGCCGCCTTTCGCGCTCGCCCAGGGCGAAACGCGCAGGTACCTTTCGGCGCGCGCATTGGCGTATTCGACCCGGCCACGGATGTCGACGATTGCCACGCCACGCGGCAATCCGTCCAGCGCGGCCCGGCCCAGCAGGGCTTCGCGCTGCAATTGCCTCATGCGCGCCCGCAGTCCCGCCGCGCGAACCATGTCGGGCATGACCAGTTCCAGCAGGGCGCGCTCGCGTTCGCCATAGGGGCGGTGGTCCACCGGACGCATGATGCCCAGGTAGTCGCGCGTCTGGCCGTCGTCGCGTTGCAGGACGCACAGGGTATGGCGCAGGTCCACGCTGCGCAGGAAATCGGCGTAGACCGCGGAACGCGACATCTGCCGGCGATCCAGGTGTTCGTGGTCGAGAATGAAGCTGCCTTCCCGCAGGTGCGCGAAGAGTGTCAGCCGTTCGTCGTCCCGCACGTAGTGCTCGGCGTATTCGGCGAACTTGTGCAGCGGCGCGGCGTCGCAGATCACGCTGTCCGGCACGCTGCCGTCACGCAGGTTCACGGTCACCTGGTGGAAGGCCTGGCCGCCCACTTCAGCGGCCAGCAGGCCCAGTCCCGCCTGCCATTGCTCCGGCGCCGCGATGCCTTCGTAAAGGCGCGCGGCGATCAAGCGCGAACGGTCCGGGAGCGAGGCGCGTGTCGCCATGGGTCAAAGCCTGTCCGCCGTGTCCGCGTCTTCCCTGCCGGCCCTCAGCCCGGCCTTGCGCGCCAGGGCCTCCGCCACCCGGTAGGGCCGCATTTCCAGGAAGCGGCGGGCCGAGAACCAGCTCCACAGCAGCAGCGCCAGCAGCACCATGCCGGCCATGATCCACCAGAACGAGCCCCGCTCGTGCACGAAGGGCAGGTGGTCCACGTTCATCCCGAAGATGCCGGTGATGAGTGTGAGCGGCATGAAGATGACCGTGACGACGGTCAGGATGCGCATGATCTCGTTGGTGCGGTGGGCCGTGGCGGAGAAGTGCAGTTGCACCGCGGTTTCCACCGACGACTCCATGCGCCGCGCGTGGCCGAGCACGCGGTTCACGTGTTCCATGACGTCATTGATGCGTACCAGCAGTGCATCGCGCCGCTGGTCGAAGGCGCCGGAGCCCCAGGCATCCTCGCTGCGGTCCATGGCCGCGTCGCGCAGCTCGGACAGCGCGTCGTACTGTTCCTCGCAGATATTCTCCAGCCGCCGCAGCACGATGCGGGCATCGAGCAGCGCCAGCCAGTTGCGGAAACGGCCGTTGGGGTTGAGCAGTTCGCGCTGCCAGCGATCGAGCTGCAGGGTCAGGGGCTGGCGCAGCGCGAGATACTTGTCGACCATGCCGTTCAGCAGCCGCAGCATCAGTTCGGCGGGGCCGGACGGAACGCGGCCCAGCGGGCCGATGCTGCTGGGCGTGCGGTCGCGCCGCCCCTCGGGCGGGGCCTCGCCGCGCTGCTCGGCCAGGCGGCGCTTCATTTCCTGGCAGGTGGCGCTGTAGCCGTGGCGCACGGTGATCAGCGCCTGCCCGAGCACGAAGAACGACACCGGCTGCGTGCGCAGGCTCGCCAGCAGCGGGATCCCCATCTTGCCGTTGGCCGCGGGGCGCGGCTCGGCCTCCGGCGCGTCGGTCACGATGCGGCGGAACACCACCATCTCGTAGGTGGTGGTGTTGTCGAAGTACGAAGGGTGGACCGGGTTGGCGGCGTCCTGCAGGTGCAGGTCGTGCAATTGCACGCCGGTCAGTCGCGCGATCTCGTCGCGCCAGGCGTCGGGGTCGGCCGCCAGGTCTTCGGCGCCCGCGTCTATCCACAGGTAGCCCTTGCTGGCGGCCAATTGCGCCGCGTTGTGTGGACGGGGCCCTCCGTGTTCCGAGATCCAGAGGACGTCCATGGCTTCAGCCTTTCAGCTTGCGGGCCGCGTCGAGGGCGAAATAGGTCAGGATGCCGTCGGCCCCGGCGCGCTTGAACGCCAGCAGCGCTTCCATGACGACCTTGTCCTCGTCCAGCCAGCCATTGGCGCTGGCCGCCTTGAGCATCGCGTACTCGCCGCTGACCTGATAGGCGAAAGTGGGGACGCGGAAGGTGTCCTTGACCCGCCTCAGCACGTCCAGGTAGGGCATGCCGGGCTTGACCATGACCATGTCCGCGCCCTCGCGCAGGTCCAGCGCGACTTCGCGCAGGGCCTCGTCGATGTTGCCCGGATCCATCTGGTAGGCCGCCTTGTTCGACTTGCCCAGGTTCGAGGCCGAGCCGACGGCATCGCGGAAGGGGCCGTAGAACGCGCTGGCGTACTTGGCCGAGTAGGCCATGATGCGGGTATGGATGTGGCCGTTGCCTTCCAGGGCCTGGCGGATGGCGCCGATGCGCCCGTCCATCATGTCGCTGGGCGCGACGATGTCCACGCCGGCCTCGGCCTGCGCCAGGGCCTGCCTGACCAGTATCTCGACCGTGGGTTCGTTCAGCACGTAGCCGGATTCGTCGATCAGGCCGTCCTGCCCGTGGCTGGTGTAGGGGTCGAGCGCGACGTCGGTCAGGATGCCCAGCTCGGGCAGGCGTTTCTTGAGCTCCGCCACCACGCGCGGGATCAGGCCGTCGGGGCGCGTCGCGGCGATGCCGTCAGGCGTCTTCAGCTCCGGCGCGATCACGGGGAACAGCGCAAGGACCGGGATGCCGAGCTCGACGCATTCCTCGGCCACCGGCAGCAGGGTGTCCAGGCTGTAGCGCTCGACGCCGGGCAGCGACGGCACCGGCTGGCGCAGCCCCTTGCCCTCGGCCACGAATACGGGATAGATCAGGTCGTCGGCCGACAGCCGGCTCTCGCGCACCAGGCGGCGGGTGAAGTCGTCGCGCCTCAGGCGGCGGGGGCGACCGGCGGGAAAGTCGGCGAATACTTCGTGTTGGCTCATTGCGGTTGTCGTCCTGTCAATGCTGCGCGGCGGGGGACGGGCCCCATGCCATCGCAAGATACCATCGCTCCGTCGCGGGCGTCATGCCGCGACCTGCGGCATCAGCCAGCCCTCGATATGGGCCGTCGCTTCGTCCAGGCCGATGCGATGGGTCGAGGAAAACGGCACGGTGTGCAGCGCGCCGATGGCGGCCAGTTCCTTCTTCACCGCGAACTGGGCCTTGATGCGCTGGCCGTAGGGAAACTTGTCGGCCTTGGTCAGCAAGGCCAGTACCGGCTTGCCGGACGGGGCGATCCAGTCGATCAGGTTGCGGTCCAGGTCGGTCACGCCGCGGCGGATGTCCACCAGCAGCACGACGCCGGCCAGCGAGGTCCGGTTGCGCAGGTAGCCGCCCAGCACCTGGGCCCACTGCGAGCGGTCTTCCCGGGCCACCGAGGCATAGCCGTAGCCGGGCAGGTCGACCAGGAACCCCAGGTCGCGCTCGGGTTCGAGCGGATCGGGCAGGCCGAACATGTTGATCAGCCGGGTGCGGCCCGGCGTCTTGCTGGAGAAGGCCAGGCGCCTTTGCTGGGTCAGCACGTTGATCGCCGACGACTTGCCGGCGTTGGAGCGGCCGACGAAGCAGACTTCCGGCGCCCCGGGCGGGGGCAACTGGTCGAGCCGGGCGGCGGACGTCGTGAAATGGGCGCGATGGAGAATGGACACTGGGCGTCGCCGGCCGGCGAAGTTAAGCAATAACCCGCTATTGTACGACCGGCCCCGCGGCGCGGCCGCCCGTCAGCCGACCCGCTTCAATTCCTTCTTGAACAACTGCTGCCGCTTCACGTAGCTTTCCACGCCGGCCCGGATGCGGGCGATGTCCTCGTCGGTCAGCTGGCGCACGACCTTGGCGGGTGCCCCCAGGATCAGCGATCGGTCGGGGAACTCCTTGCCCTCGGTCACGATGGCGCCCGCGCCCACCAGGCAGTTCTTGCCGATGACCGCGCGGTTCAGCACCACGGCCTGGATGCCGATCAGCGAACCGTCGCCGATGGTACAGCCGTGCAGCATGGCCTGGTGCCCGACGGTCACGTAGTCGCCGATGGTGAGCTTGAGCCCGGGGTCGGTGTGCAGCACCGCGCCTTCCTGGACGTTGCTGGAGTCGCCCAGGATGATGTCGTCGTTGTCCGCCCGGATCACCGCGCCCGGCCAGACGCTGGCGTTCTCGCCCAGCCTGGCCTTGCCGATGACGGTGGCCTGCTCGGCCACGTACGCCGAGTCCGGAATGTGGGGCGCGTCGGCGCCGAGCTGGTAGACAGCCATGGTGGTCCTTCCCGAATAGTTTTCTATGGGCTACGTTGTAGTTGCTATAATAAGCGGTTACTTAACATAGGAAAGCGCGGTCGGGCTTGCCTATGCGCTCCCCGCGCAAGCGGGGGCGGACCGGGTTTGCAGTAGAACAAAACTCGCAGTAGAAGAACGATCACCTCCGGCGCGAGCCGGGTCGAATCGATAACGGGGTAGGTGGGCCCCGCGGAGACACCTGCAGGAGAATCCTTGCCGCAAGCCGGCGGGAGCAGCAGGAGCAGGGCATCCGTGAGTCGCGTATCCGTAGCCTGATTGTGGAATTTAGGTCGAGGTTTTCATGAAGCGTGTGCTGTCCCTGATGCTTGTCGCGAGCGGTGCAATCCTGGGTGCGGCGGTGGCCCTGCCTTCCGTGGCCGCCGATGCCCAGCCCCGTCCCAAGGTCGATGCGGCCAAGGGCGAGCAGTTGTTCACCAACGGCGACGCGGCCCGCAACATCATTTCCTGTGCCAGCTGCCATGGTCCCGGCGGCAACAGCGCCGGCGCCGCCAACCCCAAGCTGGCCGGCCAGCATCCCGACTACATCTACAAGCAGCTCGTCAACTTCAAGGTCAAGGAAGGCGCCAAGACGCCCGAGCGCGTCAATGCCGTCATGAACGCCAACGTCGCCGGCCTGACTGACGAGGACATGCGCAACATCTCGGCCTACCTGGGTGCCCAGACCCTCAAGCCCGCCGTGGCCAAGAGCAAGGACACCGTCGAGCTGGGCCAGCGCATCTTCCGCGCCGGCATCGCCAGCAAGGGCGTCCCGGCCTGCGCCTCCTGCCACAGCCCCAACGGCGCCGGCATCCCCTCGCAATATCCGCGCGTGGGTGGCCAGTTCGGCGAATATACCGAGGCCCAGCTGGTGGCCTTCCGCAGCGGCGCGCGGCACAATAACGTGCCCATGGCGCAGATCGCCAACAAGATGACCGACGCCGAAATCAAGGCCGTGGCCGACTACATCGCCGGCCTGCGCTGATCCGCGCCAGGAACCACTGCTGTCGATCGCGGTCATTGAAGGGGCGGATCTTCCGCCCCTTTTGCATTCTTGGCAGGATGCATACCTGGCAGGATTCCAGCGGCAACCGACCTGTCCGAACCGAGGTCCGCAGCACCCATCATGACCATCGCTACTTCCTCCGCTTCCCGCCCAGCCTCGCGCGGCCTTGGCGCCGACCTGCTCGAACTGCTGGCCTCGATGCGGTTCGCCGTCAGCCTGCTGGTCTTCATCTGCCTGGCCAGCATCGTCGGGACGGTGCTGGTGCAGAACCAGCCGTCGAACAACTATGTCAACCAGTTCGGCCAGTTCTGGTTCGAGGTGTTCGACACCTTCTCGCTCTATCACGTCTACAACGCGTGGTGGTTCCTGCTCATCATGGGATTCCTGGTGGTCTCCACCAGCCTGTGCATCATCCGCACCGCGCCCAAGATGGTCCGCGACATGCGCTCGTTCCGCGAGCACGTGCGCGAGAACAGCCTGCGGTCCTTCCACCATCGCGCCGAGTTCGCGTCGCCCGAGGCGCCGTCGCGGGTGGCCGGCTCGCTGGCCGAATTGCTCAAGCGCCAAGGTTATGCCGTGCGCACCCGGGCCGAAGGCCCGGCCACGCTGCTGGCGGCCAAGCGGGGCAGCGGCAATCGGCTGGGTTACATCTTCGCGCACACGGCCATCGTCATCGTCTGCATAGGCGGCCTGCTCGACAGCGAACTGCCGATACGGCTGCAGATCTGGCTGGCCGGCAAGAAGCCCCTGTTCGAGAACATGGCCATCGCCGACGTGCCCGCTTCCGGGCGCCTGGGCCTGGGCAATCCCAGCTTCCGCAGCAGCGTGCTGGTGCCCGAGGGCGGCAAGGCGCGCAACGGCATCGTCATGGTGGACGACGGTGCGCTGGTGCAGCCCCTGCCGTTCACGCTGGAGCTGAAGAAGTTCATCGTCGAATACTATTCCACCGGCATGCCGCGCCTGTTCGCGAGCGAGGTCGAAGTCACCGACAACGAGACCGGCGAACACTTCCCCGCCACCATCAAGGTCAATGAACCGCTGCGCTACAAGGGCGTGACGGTCTACCAGTCCAGCTTCGACGACGGCGGCAGTTCCCTGGAACTGACGGGCTACGCCTTGCGCGGCGACCAGCCCTATACCTTCCCGGTGTCGGGCAAGGTCGGCGGCACGGCGCAACTGGTGGCCGACGGCGCTCCGGCCAGCGACGCGCTGAAGGACCTGACCGTCGAGTTCAGCGGCTTCCGTCCCATCAACGTCGAGAACTTCGCCAATGGCCGCGTGGGTGCGGCCGAACCCAAGGCGCTGCGCGAGCACGTGGCCGCGGTGTCCGGCAGCGCCGCCCGCGTGGGCCAGAACGAGGACTTCCGCAACGTCGGTCCCAGCGTGCAGTACAAGCTGCGCGACGCCAGCGGCCAGGCGCACGAATTCCACAACTACATGCTGCCCGTCGAGGTCGACGGCGTGAAGGTCTTCCTGTCGGGGGTGCGCACCAATCCCGACGAGGATTTCCGCTACGTGCGCATGCCGGCCGACGCCGACAATTCCCTGAAGGAATTCATGGGGCTGCGCGCCATCCTGCAGGATCCGCAGGCCCGTGCGCTGGCCGCGCGCAGGTTCGCCCACGCCAACCGGCTCGCCTCGGGCGGCGCCGCCGACGGCGAACTGACCGCGCAGTTGCAGGCATCGGCCGAGCGGGCCCTGGATACTTTCGCCGACGGTGGCCTGCAATCCATCGCCCGTTTCCTGGAAACCAATGTGTCGTCGGGCGAGCAGCAGCGCGCGGCCGACGTCGTGGTCAAGCTGCTGGGCGGGGCGATGGCCGAGCTGCGCGCGGTCGAGCGTGAGCGCGCCGGGCTGCCCGCGCTGCCCACCAGCGGCCCCGAGGCGGCCGCGGCGGTGGCGTGGACGCAGGCGGCGGTGGGCGCGATGTCGGACCTGTTCCTGTATCCGGCGCCGGTCATCCTCGGCCTGAAGGATTTCCATCACGTCCAGGCCAGCGTGTTCCAATTGAGCCGGACCCCCGGTAAAAATGCGGTATACCTGGGTTGCGTGCTATTGATCCTGGGCGTGTTCTCGATGTTCTACATCCGCGAGCGCCGCGTCTGGCTGTGGGTCAAGCCCGGACAGGACGGGCAGGGCGCGCAGACCTTGATGGCCATGACTTCCCAGCGGCGCACGCTGGATTTCAACCAGGAATTCGAACGGCTCAAGGCGGATATCGCCGCCTTGTCGCCGCAGCAGAAAGGGTAGCTAAATGGAACTGACCTCATCCGCCCGCCCGGGCGCCGGCCGGGCTCCCCGGCGGGGCATGGACGGCCCGCGCCGGGTAGACTGGACCGACATCGCCTTCGCCGTGCTGCTGGCGGCTGGCGCCGCCTTCGCGTTCCAGCGGGTCGGCGGGATCATGAACTACTACGACAAGGCCATCCTGGGTGGCGCGGTCGTGGTGCTGGCCTGGCTGGCGTGGCTGTGGCGGCCGTTGCGTGCGCTGATGATCGCGGTGGCCATCAGCGGCGGCCTGGCCGTCACGCTCTACCAAGGCGACCTCGCGCGGGCCGACCAGGCCTTCCTCCTCAAGTACCTGCTGTCCTCGCAGTCCGCCATCCTGTGGATGTGCGCGCTGTTCATCATCGCCACCGCGTGTTACTGGATAGGCCTGGTCGCCCGCAGCGGCACCGCGGCCTGGCTGGGGACGGCGCTGACCTGGAGCGCGGTGTTCGCCGGCCTGACCGGCCTCCTGGTGCGCTGGCATGAAAGCTACCTGCTCAGCCCGGACATCGGCTACATCCCCGTCAGCAACCTGTACGAGGTCTTCATCCTCTTTTCGCTCATCACCGCGCTGTTCTACCTGTACTACGAGCGCAAGTACGACACGCGCAGCCTGGGTGGCTTCGTGCTGCTGGTCATCGCCTCTGCGGTCGCCTTCCTGATCTGGTACACCTTCGACCGCGGCGCGCAGCAGATCCAGCCGCTGGTGCCGGCCCTGCAAAGCTGGTGGATGAAATTGCACGTGCCCGCCAACTTCATCGGCTACGGCACGTTCTCGCTGGCGGCCATGGTCGCCTTCGCCTACCTCGTCAAGGCGCACGGCAAGACCTCCTCGTGGGTGAAGCTGGCGCCGCTGTTCGTCCTGGGCGTGCTGCTGGCGGTCGAACCCATGATCTTCCGCCAGAGCGGCATGCCGGCCTACTGGATGACCTACGCCGGCGTGGCCGCGCTGATCGTCGGCGGCATCCTGCTGGGCCGTCGCCAGCTTGCCGAGCGCCTGCCCGCGCTCGAGGTGCTGGACGACATCATGTACAAGGCCATCGCCGTGGGCTTCGCGTTCTTCACCGTGGCCACGGTGCTGGGCGCGCTGTGGGCGGCCGACGCCTGGGGCGCCTACTGGCAGTGGGACCCGAAGGAAACCTGGGCGCTGATCGTCTGGCTCAACTACGCGGCCTGGCTGCACATGCGGCTGATCAAGGGCCTGCGCGGCAACGCCGCCGCCTACTGGGCCCTGGTGGGCCTGCTGGTGACGGGTTTCGCGTTCCTGGGCGTGAACATGTTCCTGTCCGGCCTGCACTCCTATGGAGAGCTCTGACATTGGCTCACGGTTGCTACCGCTGGCAGCCAGCGATAGCAACGGAACCACACCCCAAGATAGCGGTCCTAGACCCAGGATGCGGTGGATCCGGCTTTGCCGGTCCACCCGCGTCGCTCCCTTGAGGGGGCCCGCGTAAGCGGGTACGGGGTGGGCTTTATACGGACTGGAGACCGTCATGCTGATACGCAGGCCTTCCGATATTTTGCCTTCCGAGATCACGCCCGAGGCGGTCTATCGGGACCGGCGGCGGTTGATGCTGCAGGCGGGGCTGGCCGCGTCGGCGATGGGGCTGGCGGGGTGGAGCGGCCGCCAGGCGTTCGCGCAGACGACGGGCGTGAAGCTGGCGGCGCAGCGTAATGGCGCCTTCGTGGTGATGGACAAGCCGACCTCGCAGAAGGACGTCACCACCTACAACAATTTCTACGAGTTCGGCACCGACAAGGGAGATCCCTCGGACCACGCGGGGCGTTTCCGCACGTCGCCCTGGACGGTCGCGATCGAGGGCGAGGTCAAGAAACCGCAGGTATTGTCCCTGGACGACCTGCGCAAGCTGGCGCCGCTGGAAGAGCGGATCTACCGGCTGCGCTGCGTCGAGGGCTGGTCCATGGTGATCCCCTGGACCGGGTATTCCCTTGCCGCGCTCATCCGCCGGGTCGAGCCCACCGGCAACGCCCGTTTAGTCGAATTCGTCACCGCCGTGCAGCCCGATACCATGCCCGGCCTGCGGACGCGCGTGCTCGACTGGCCCTATGTCGAAGGGCTGCGCATGGACGAGGCCATGCAGCCGCTGACCCTGCTCACCTTCGGCGTCTACGGTGAAACCCTGCCCAACCAGAACGGCGCGCCCGTGCGCGTGGTGGTGCCGTGGAAATACGGTTTCAAGTCGGGCAAGTCGCTGGTGAAGATACGTTTCGTGGAAAAGCAGCCCGCCACCAGCTGGGTCAAGGCCGCGCCGCAGGAATACGGCTTCTACGCGAACGTCAACCCCAACGTGCCCCATCCGCGCTGGAGCCAGGCGTCCGAGCGGCGCATCGGCGAGGACGGCCTGTTTTCGCCCAAGCGCAAGACGCTGATGTTCAACGGCTACGGCGACCAGGTCGCCAGCCTTTACGCCGGCATGGACCTGGCGCGCGATTACTGAGATGGCGGATGCGCCCGTCGCATCGCATCGGACCGCCGCCCGGGCCGCGCCGCCCGAGCCGCGCGTGTTCGGACTGGCGGTGGGGCGCTTCAAGGTCCTGCTGTTCATCGTCGCGCTGCTGCCGCTGGCGCGTTGGATCTGGCTGGGGGCGACGGATGCGCTGACGGCCAATCCCGTGGAGTTCCTGACCCGTTCCTCGGGCACCTGGACCCTGGTGGCGCTGCTGGTCACGCTGGCGGTCAGTCCCCTGCGCGTCCTGCTCCGCCAGCCGGCCTTGCTGCGGGTGCGCCGCATGTGCGGGCTGTTCGCTTTCTTCTACGCCTGCCTGCATTTCACCACCTACATCTGGTGGGACCAGTGGTTCGATCTCATGTCCATCGCACGCGACGTGGCCAGGCGCCCGTTCATCACGATGGGCTTCGCCGGTTTCGCGGGGCTATGCCTGCTCGCGGCCACGTCCACGCGCGGCTGGATGCGGCGCCTGGGCTCGCGCTGGCAGTCGCTGCACCGGCTGGTCTACCTGATCGGCGTGCTCGTGCTGTTGCACTATTGGTGGCAGAAGGCCGGCAAGAATGATTTTTCGGCGGTGTTTCTCTACACTGTGGTCTTCGCGGGGTTGATGGGATGGCGCCTGGTGCGCCGGCGTGCCGCCAGGCCGTGACCGCAGCAGGCGGCGCGGCCGCCCGACCATGCGCTTCCCGATGCCCGCTACCGACAACAACAAGAGGTGCATCATGAACGACGTCACGGTCGACTCCGCCAAGCTTCAATCCGCCAAGAACCTCACCACCGTCGTCTATGCGCTGTATGCGCTGGCCATCCTGATCGGGCTGAGCAGCATCGTCGCGATCATCATCAACTACGTCAAGAAAGGCGACATGGCCGGCACCTGGCTGGACAGCCACTTCCGCTGGCAGATCCGCACGTTCTGGTTCTCCGTGCTGTGGGCCATCGTGGGGGCGCTGACGGTGTGGGCCTTCATCGGCTGGGTCGTGTGGTTCGTGGCCTTCATCTGGTACATCTACCGCATCGTGAAGGGCTGGCTGAACCTGAACGACAACAAGCCGATGTACCCCGCCTGATCCTCAGGCCGGATGCGGCGGCGCCCGCGTCGGCGACGGCGGGAAGGCGAAGGCCATCGCGACCGCGCCCATGCCGACCGCGGCCGAGCCCAGGTACAGCCAGGCATAGCCGTTGAAGTGGTCGAAGATCCAGCCTCCGGCCAGCGGTCCGAAGGCCATGCCCAGGCTGGAGGCCATGACCGCGGCGCCCAGCACGCTGCCCATGATGCGCGGCCCGAAGTAGTCCCGCGCCAGCGCCGCGTACAGCGGCATCACGCCGCCATAGGCGGCTCCCAGCAGTATGGACAGGCCATAGAATTCGCCGATCGCGCGGGCCTGCGAATAGACGGCTATCACCAGCGCCTGCAGTAGCAGGCCCGCGATCAGTACCCGCTTGGTGCCGAGCCGGTCGGCCAGGGTCCCCAGCAGCAACCGTCCTCCCAGCCCGGCCAGTCCTTCGACGCTGTAGATGGTGACGGCGGCCATGGGCGCGATGCCGCAGAACGTGGCGAAGCTGACCACGTGGAAGATCGGGCCGGAATGGGCGGCGCAGCACAGGAAGAAGGTCAGCGCCAGCGCGGCGAAGGGCGCCGATCTCAGGGCCTGGCGGACCGACAGGCCGGGATCCTCCGCCTCGGGCCGGGCCTGGCCGGCCATTCCGGCAGGTGGCTGCCGGACGAACAGGGCCGCCGGGATCAGGAGCAGCAGGGCGGCGATGCCTGTCGTCGTCATCGCCGTGCGCCAGCCATGCTCCAGGATGAGCCAGCTGGCCAGCGGCGACACGGTCATGGGCGCAACGCCCATGCCCGCGGAGACCAGGGAGACGGCCAGGGCGCGATGGCGCTCGAACCAGAGGGTCGTCACCGCCATCAGCGGGGCGAAGAACGCGCCGCCCGCCACACCCACCAGCACGCCATAGCCGAGCTGGAAGGCCAGCAGCGAAGTGGCGCGGCTGGCCAGCAGCAGCCCCAGGCCCAGCAACAGCGAGGCGGCCAGGATCACGGGGCGCGTGCCGTAACGGTCGCTCAGCGCGCCCCAGCCGAACGCCGCGGCGCCCATCACCAGGAAGTCCAGCGTCATGGCCGCCGAGATGCCTGCGCGCGACCAGCCGGTATCGGTGGAGATGGGCTGCAGGTAGACCGCCAGCGAGAACATGGCACCCGCGGCCACGCAGGTGATCAGCGCGCCCGCGGCGACGACGACCCAGCCGTAGCCGCCGTCGGGCCTGCCGGGGGCTGCCGTCGGGGCATCCGTTTCGTGTGTGTTCATGGACGAGGGAAAGCCGGGTAGCGGCGGGGAGCCGGGACGGCGCCCCTTTTCGCGAACATAGCAATTGGCCGGGGTGCTGTCGAGCCGACCCGCGGCGCGGCGCCTCCGGCTCCCGCCCGCGCGGTCAGGGGGCCCGGCCGAACAGTTCGTGGATCACCGTCCGCATCCAGACCCGCCCGGGTTCGCGCGCGTAGCGCTCGTGCCAGAACTGGGATACGTCGTAGGCGGGCAGGCGCAGCGGCGGGTCATACATCCTGACGCCCCATGCGGCCTCGAACGTCGCGGCCAGGGTGCGGGGAATGGTGGCGATGTAGTCGGTCTGGGCGACGATGCGGCCGATCGAGAGAAAGTGGCCCACGCGCAGCGCGACGGAAGCGCCCACGCCGGGCGAGGCGAGAATGCCCTCCAGCACGTGCGCATGACCCGTCATTGAACCTTCCGATATCACGTGGCCGAGCTGACGGAAGTTCTCCATGGTCATCCGGCCGAATATGGCGGGGTGGTCGTTGCGGGCGATGCAGGCGTAGCGCGCCGAGAAGAGCCGGCCGATCTGCAGTCCCTCCGGATCCAGGCGCAAGTGGCCGACGGCCAGGTCCACGTTGCCGTCCGCCATGGCCTCGCGCAGTGCCTTGCCCTGCAACTGGCTCGTGCGCAGGTGCACGCCGGGCGCCAGCTCCGCCACCCGCCGGGCCAGTCCGGGCAGAAAGACCTGCTCGCTGACGTCCGACATCGCCAGCGTGAATACGCGCCGTTCGGTGGCGGGCACGAAGGCCGGCGTCTGCAGCGTCCCCCTCACGATGTCCAGGGCCTGGTGCAGGGATGTGTTCAGGTCGTCGGCCAGGGGCGTGGGCAGCAGGCCGTGCGGCTGCCGCACGAACAGCGGATCGCCATAGGCATCGCGCAGGCGGGCGAGGGCGCGGCTCATCGCGGGCTGGCTCAGCCCGAGTTCCCTGCCGGCGGTGGTCAGGTTGCGGCTGCCGTATACCGCCAGGAAGAGCTCGAGCAGGTTCAGGTCCACCTGGTGGGAAAGACGCTTGGCCATGGCTTGGATATACCTATGGTGCATGTCAGACATCAGTTCATTTTACGGATTTCACTCCGATTCCTAACATGGGCCAACCGCACAGGAGACCCCATGTACAGCAGCGCCCACTATTTGCTCCAGGGACTCACCGATCTCGGCATCGAGTACGTGTTTTCCAACCTGGGCACCGACCACGCTTCCGTCATCGAGGAACTCGCGCGCTGGCGCGAGCAGGGACGCAAGCACCCCCGCTTCATGCTCTGTCCGCACGAGAATGTCGCGATCCACATGGCCGCCGGCTACGCGGCCATGACCGGGAAGGGGCAGGCGGTGATGGTCCACGTGGACGCCGGCACGGCGAACGCGGCCATGGGCATGCACAACATGTTCCGCTCGCGCCTGCCCGTCATGCTGATGGCGGGGCGGGCGCCGGGCACCGTGCGCGGCGAGCTGCCCGGCTCGCGCGACAACTACGTGCATTTCGTGCAGGACCCTTTCGACATGGCGAGCCTGGTGCGTCCCTACGTCAAATGGGAATACTCGCTCTCGACCGGCATCAATGCGCGTGAAGTGGTGCGGCGCGGCCACTCGGTCATGCAGAGCGATCCACCGGGGCCGGTCTACCTGACCCTGCCGCGCGAGGCCCTGACCCAGGAATGGGCCGAAGACCAGGTGAAGGCCTTTGGCCAGGACCGCTACGGTCCCGTCGCCGCCGGCGGCATCGACGAGGCGCGGGCCGCGCAGATCGCCGAGGCCCTGATGCGGGCCGAGCGCCCCATGGCCGTTACCGCCTATCTCGGCCGCAAGGCCGAGGCCGTCCAGGCGCTGGAGGAACTGGCGCTGCTGTGCGGCATCCGCGTCTTCGAGTTCGCGCCCAGCTACCTGGGCATCTCGCGCGATTCGCCCTGCTTCGGCGGCTTCGACCCCGGCGCGGCGCAGGCCGACGCCGACCTGGGCCTGCTGCTGGACGTGGACGTGCCCTGGCTGCCCAAGTACGTGGCCGAGCGGCCCGACATGCGCTGGCTGCATGTCGACGTCGATCCGATCAAGAAGGACTTCCCCATGTGGGGATTCGCGACCGACATGCGCGTGCAGGCCGATTGCGCCACGGTGCTGCGCCAGGTCATCGACATCGTCCGGGCCCGTGCCGGCAAGGACTTCCACGAGCGGGTGCGTGTGCGCCTGGACGGCTATCGGGCGCAGGCCAAGGCCCGCGCCGACGCGCTGTCCCAGGCCGCGGGCAAGCGCGGCGCCCGCGGCGCGATCTCGCCGGCCTTCCTGTGCGCGCAGTTGAGCGCGGCCCTGTCTCAGGACGACGTGGTCATCAACGAGGCCATCCGCAACGCGCCCGCGGTGCTGGGCCACATTCGCCGGACCCGGCCGCTGACGCTGCTGGGCACGGCCGGAGGTGGCCTGGGCTACAGCGGCGGCATGGCGCTGGGCGTCAAGCTGGCGCGGCCGGATGCGCGCGTGGTGCAAGTGGTCGGCGACGGCGGCTTCCATTTCGGCACGCCCACCTCGGTCTATGACGTGGCGCAGCGCTACCGGCTGCCCATCCTGACCGTCGTGCTGGACAACGGCGGATGGCAGGCGGTGAAAGAGGCCGTGCTGCGCGTGCACCCGGATGGCTCGGCGGCCGACACGGACGAGTTCCACGCGCGGCTGCATGGCGAGACGCGCCGCTTCGAACTGGTCGCCCAGGCTTTCGGCGGCCATGGCGAGACGGTGGAGGACCCCGACGACGTGCCGGACGCGATCGCCCGCTGCCTGCGCGCCGTCGACGAAGGACGGGCCACGGTGCTGCACGTGCGCATCGGCGGAATCTAGGGGCGCGGGCGGCCGGCGCCGCCCGTGGCCGGAATCAAGGGAACGCACGAGTCCCGTGGAAGGAGACACCATGCAAGTACGTCGCATCCTGAACCTGGCCGCGCTGGCGCTGGCCATCTCGCCGCTCGGCCTGCCGGCCGCGCATGCGCAGCCGAACTATCCGGCGCGCCCGATCACCATCATCGTCGGCTACGCGGCGGGCGGGGGCAACGACGTCCTGGCCCGTATCGTGGCCGAGGAAATGACCAAGGGACTCAAGCAGCCCGTGATCGTCGAGAACCGCCCCGGCGTGGCCTCCATCGTGGGCGCGGCCTACGTGGCCAAGGCCAGGCCGGACGGCTACACGCTGTTCTGGGGAGCCAGCGGTCCCATCTCGTTCAATCCCGCCCTGTACGCCAAGCTGCCCTACAAGGTCGAGGACTTCACCCCCGTGTCGCTGACGGCGAAGTTCCCGCTGGTGCTGGTCTCGGATGCCTCGCTGCCGATCAAGTCCGTGAGCGACCTCGTGGCCTATTCGAAGCAGCACCCGGACAAGGCGAACTACGGCTCCAGCGCCGCCTCGTTCCAGCTCGTGACCGAGCTGTTCAACGGCAAGACCGGCGCGCGCTTCGCGCACATTCCCTACAAAGGCAGCAACGAATCGATTCAGGCCGTCATGGCGGGCAACGTCACCATGGCCATCACCGATCCGGCGCCGGCCATGACCGGCCTGCAGGGCAAGCGCGTGCGGGCCCTGGCCGTGACCTCTCCGCAACGGGCAGGCTTCCTGCCCGAGGTCCCGACCATGCGGGAGGCGGGGGTGGACCTGGATGTCGAGTTGTGGGCGGGCCTGCTGGCGCCGGCCGGCACGCCGGCGGACGTGGTCCAGGTATTGCAGCGGGAGATCGCGCGCGTGGTCGCCCTGCCCGAGGTAAGCAAGAAGATGGCCTCCCTCGGCTGCTTGGCCCACGCCAGCACCTCCGACGAGTTCCGTCGCCTGATCGAGAAGGAAGTGCCGCTCTGGACCAAGGTGGCGCGCGAGAACGACATCAAGGTCGAGTAGGGCGCACGGGAGCGGACATGAAGATCACGCGAGTCGCGGCGGTGCCGATCAAATGGCCCGTGCAGGTCGGCATAGGCGGGACCACGCCCGTCGAGCAGGAAATCCGGGCGTGCCTGGTGCGCGTGGAAACCTCCACCGGGTTGTGCGGCCATGGACTGACATCGATCACCAATGAACGGGTCGTGGCCGCGGCCGTGAACGACGTGGCCGCGCCGGCGCTGGTCGGCGAGGACCCCATGAACCACGAGGCGTTGTGGGACCGTCTCTACTGGCTGCTGTCGCCCCGGGGACAGACCGGCCACGCCGCGCATGCCATGGCGGCGCTCGACATCGCCCTGTGGGACATCAAGGGCAAGGCGCTGGCACAGCCAGTGTGGCGGTTGCTGGGGGGCGCCCGTTCCCGCGTGCCCGTCTACGCGACCTTCGGCTTCGATTTCCTGGACCGCGATGCGCTCGGCCAGGCGGCCGCGACGCTCAGGGCCCAGGGCTACCAGCATCTGAAAATGGTCGTCGGCCATCAGGCGCTTCAAAGGCGCGACCGTGGCGGCCCTTCGCTGGACGAGGTCATCGCCGAGGACGAGCGCCGGGTGCGAACCGTGCGCGAGGCCGCGGGCAGCGACGCGCAGGTCTACATCGATGCCAATTGCAGCCTCGACGCCTTCCATGCGCAGCGCCTGGCAATGAATCTGTCCGATTGCCGCATTGCCTTCTTCGAGGAACCGGTCACGCAGAACGACATTCCCGCCATGGCGGACCTGCGCCGCCGTTGCGGCGTTGCCGTGGCGGCCGGGCAGAACGAAGGGCTGGCCTTCCGCTTTCGCGACATGCTGGTCCACGGCGCGGTGGACTTCATCCAGCCCAATGTGGTGATCGGCGGCGGATACACGCAATGCGTCCGTATCGCGGGCCTTGCCAGCGCGTTCAATGTCTCTGTCACCAATGGCGGCGCCTTTCCGCTGCACAACATGCATCTGCATGCGGGGCTGGCCAACGGCGGCAAGGTCGAGTGGCACCTGCCCACGGTGGCGTTGATGCGTCGCCTTTTCGTCGGCTTTCCCGAGCCTGCTGCCGGATGGCTCGACTTGCCGGATACGCCCGGGCTGGGCTTCGAGCCGAGCGCCGAGATGCTCGATCTGTTTCGCGCGTGAACGACGGCGTCCCGGCGGCGCGGCATCGTTCATCATTTCGACCAGGGAGACGACATGGTGTGGAGAAGAGCGGGGGGAAGCATCGTCCTGGGACTGGCGGCCGCAACGGCCGCGCCGGCGGCAGGGGCCTGGACGACGCAGCCGGTGCGGCTGGTCGTGCCGGCCTCGCCGGGCGGGTCGATGGACCAGATGGTGCGGCCGCTGGCGGCCGTGATGAGCCGCCTGTCGGGACAGACCTTCATCGTCGACAACCGCAGCGGCGGTGCCGGCGTGCTGGCGCGGGAATTCGTGGCCCACGCGCCCGCGGACGGCACCGCCTTCCTGCTCGGGAGTGTCCATGAACTGACCCGGATGGCGCTGACGCCCTCGCTGTCCTATCCGCTGACGGGACCGGACTTCCTGCCCATCGGGCGGTTCGCCACCATGCCCAACCTGGTGGTGGTCAAGGCCGGGACCGGCGTGGACATCCTGGACGCGCTCGTGGCCAAGGCGCGGGGCACCGACAAAGGAATCAGCTATGGCGTGGGCAGCGTCGGCAACCTCCAGCACCTGGCCGGCATCACGTTCGCGCAGAGCGCCGGCATCCACATGGTTGCCATACCCTACAAGGGAAGCGCGCCGGCGCTCAAGGACCTGGTGGGCGGACAGATAGACGTGCTGTTCGACACCATGCCGGCCGCCTCCACGTTCGTGCGCGAGGGCCGGTTGAAGGCCCTCGCGGTCACATCAGCTCGCCGCTCCCCGCTGTTTCCCGACGTTCCCTCCGTCAAGGAACTGAGGCTGGACCGGATGGTGCTCGGGACCTGGTACGGCGTATTCGCGCCGTCCGCGACGCCGCCGCGCATCGCCGATGCGATGTCCGACCTGCTCAACCGGGCGCTGGCCGACCCGGACATCCAGCGCATGTGGGAAGGTTGGGGAAGCGAGAAGCCCGCGCCGCAGTCGCGCTCCGAGTTCGCCCGCTTCGTGAGCGGCGAGGCCGGACGCTGGACGGAAGCGGTGCGGCAGGCCGGCATCAAGGTGGAGTAGGGCGGCCCGATGCTTGCGCTTGCCGACTTCGAACGCGAGGCCAGGAAAAGGCTGCCACGCAGCATCTACGGCTTCGCCGCACACGGCGCCGAGGACGAGCGTTCGCTGCGCGCCAATGCCGAGGCCTTGTCCCGGCTGGAACTGGTGCCCCGCGTCCTGGTCGATGTCGGAACCCGGTCCACGCGCTGCCAGCTGTGGGGCCGCGAGTACAGTGCGCCCTTCGGCATCGCGCCCATGGGCGGCGCGGCCCTGTTCGCGTTCCAGGCGGACCTGGCCCTGGCCGAGGCGGCCGCCGCGCAACAGGTCCCGTTCGTGCTGAGCGCGGCCTCGTCCGTGCCGCTGGAAACCATCGCAGCGCGGTCGCCCGGGGCGTGGTACCAGGCTTATCTGCCAGCGGACCCGGGGCGGATAGACAGCCTGCTCCAGCGCGTGGAACGTGCCGGTATCGAAGTGCTGGTCGTGACCGCAGACGTGCCCGTCGCGGCGAACCGCGAGAACGACCTGCGGCGAGGATTCGGCATCCCGGTCACGCCTGGCCCGCGGTTGCTGGGCGACGTGCTGGCGCATCCCCGCTGGATGGCGAGCGTGGTGCTGCGTACGCTCCTGAACGGCGGCATCCCGCGCTTCGAGAACTTCGGCGCCGACCGTGGAGGACCGATCGTGGCACCGCCCAGCCCAGGGTTCCGCGTCGGCCGCGACCGCCTGACCTGGGACCACCTGCGTTACATCCGGCGCCGGTGGCGGGGCAGGCTGCTGGTCAAGGGCATTCTTCACGAGGACGACGCCCGCATCGCGCTGGACGCCGGCGTGGACGGCATGATCCTGTCCAACCACGGCGGCAGGCAACTGGACGGCGCGGTGTCCCCCTTGCGCATGCTGCCCCGGATCGCCGCGCTGCGCGGCGGCGCCAAGCTGATCGTGGACGGCGGTTTCCGGCGCGGCACCGACATCATCAAGGCGCTGGCCCTGGGCGCGGACTTCGTGCTGATCGGCCGGCCATTCCTGTACGCGGCATCCGTGGGCGCCACCGCAGCGGTGCGGCGGGCGATCGGCCTGCTGCATGCCGAACTGGACCGCGACCTGGCGCTGATCGGCCGCGCCGACATCCGCGATCTCGACGCCTCGTGTCTCGCGCACGGATCGCGGCCGATTTCCTCTTTCGAGCCGCCGACCGCGGCCGTGTCCCCTATGGAGCAATCATGACGACCCGACACCATTCCGGCCTGATCATCGCCGGCGCCCTGCAGGAGTCCGGCGCGGCGCCGGTCCTGGACAACATCAACCCGGCCAACGGCGAGACCGTCGGCACCGTCGCCACGGCCGACGCCGCGGCCGCGCGCGCCGCCATCGGCGCGGCCCGCCAGGCCTTCGAGGAATCGGCCTGGGCCAACTCCCCCCGCCTGCGGCAGGACGTGCTGCTGCAATGGGCGCGCAACCTCGCTCCGCGCGCCCAGGAACTGGCGATGCTGCTGACGATGGAGAACGGCAAGGTCATCGCCCAATCCACCGGCGAAATGCATGGCGCCATTTCCGAGATCAACTACTACGCCGGCCTGGCTCGCTATATCGCCGGCAACGCGCAGGAAGTCAGCCCCGGCGTGTTCTCGACCATGCTGCGCGAACCCGCCGGCGTGGCCGGCATCATCGTGCCCTGGAACGCCCCGGCGCTGCTGCTGGTGCGCAGCCTGGCCCCCGCGCTGGCGGCGGGATGCACGACGGTGATCAAGCCCGCCTGGCAGACCGCGCTCGTCACTTGCGAGATGCTCAAGGAACTGATCAGGATCCCGGGCCTGCCGCCGGGCGTCGTCAACATGGTGGTCGAGGACGGCGCCGAACTCTCGCAACTGATCTGCCAGTCCGACGACGTCGACGTCATCAGCTTCACCGGCTCGAACGAAACCGGCCAGCGCATCTACGCCTCGGCCGCGCCCACGATGAAGAAGCTGTCGCTGGAGCTGGGCGACAAGGCCAGCTGCATTGTCTTCGACGACGCCCCCATCCCCGACGTCATGCGCAAGATCGCCGACGCCGCCACCATCATCTCCGGCCAGCAATGCACCGCCGCGCGCCGCGTGCTGGTCCATGCCAACGCCTACGACGCCGCCCGCACCCACCTGCGCGACGCCCTGGCCGCCCTGAAAACCGGCCCCGGCTGGCTGCCCGGCCACCACCTCGGCCCCCTGGTCGACCGCGCCTCGCGCGACCGCGTCCTGTCCCAGGTCCACCGCGCCATGAGCGAAGCCGACGAAGTGCTGCTGGAAGGCTCCACGCTGGACAGCCAGCATCCCCACGGCGCCTTCCTGACCCCGTCGCTGGTGGCTCACGGCGACACCAGCGCCTTCTTCGTCCAACAGGAAATCTTCGGCCCCTTCGTCGTCCTGGAAAAATTCCACGACGAGGCCGAAGCCATCGCCCGCGCCAACCACACCGTCTACGGCCTGTCCTCCAGCGTCTGGACCCGCGACGGCGCCCGCGCCCAACGCGTCGCCCGCAAGCTGCGCCGGGGCACGGTCTGGATCAACGATCACAACAAGCTGATGGCCGAAGCGGAAACCGGCGGCTATCGCCGCAGCGGGCTGGGGCGCCTGCATGGACATGAGGCGTTGAGCGACTTCACGGAGTCGAAGATCATCTACCAGGACAGCAACCCGCTGTGACGGCTCAAGCGCCCAACCCCAGTATCTGCCCACCCCCATAACTGCTCTGCACCGGCTCCGTCCCTCCCGCCCGGATCCGTACCGCGCAGTACTTGAACTCCGGAATCTTCCCGAACGGATCCAGCGCGGCGTTCGTCAGCTTGTTGATCGCCGCCTCGTAATAACAGAACGGCACGAACACCGCTCCCCGCGGCGTGCCTTCCTCCGCCCGCGCATACAGCGACACCTCTCCGCGCCGCGACTCCAGCGTGATCACGTCTCCCGGCCGCACCCCGATCTCTTCCAGATCCAGCGGATGCACCAACGCCACCGGATCCGGCTCGATCGCATCCAGCACCGATGCCCGCCGCGTCATGCTGCCCGTGTGCCAGTGCTCCAGCTGCCGCCCCGTGATCAATACCCGCGGATACTCTCCGTCCGGCCGCTCGTTCGCCGGAATGATGTCGGCAGGCACGAAACGCGCGCGGCCCGTCTCGGTCGGGAACGTGGTCGTGAACACGACAGGGTCTCCGGCATCGCCCTCCGCCAGGCAGGGATACGTCACCGCATGCTCCGCCTGCAGGCGCTCCCAGGTGATGCCGCCTATGCTCGGCATCGAATGGCGCATCTCGTCGAACACCTCGGACACGTCGCGGTAGTGCCAGTCCAGCCCCATGCGCGCCGCGATCTGCTGGATGATCCACAGGTCCTGGCGCGCGTCGCCCGGCGGATCCAGGGCCTGCCGGCCCATCTGCACCAGCCGGTCGGTATTGGTGAACGTGCCGGTCTTTTCCGGAAAAGCCGAGGCGGGCAGGATGACGTCGGCCAGGTAGGCCGTCTCGGTCAGGAAGATATCCTGCACGACAAGATGGTCCAGTGCCGCCAGCGCCTCGCGCGCGTGGTTGGCGTCGGGGTCCGACATCGCCGGGTTTTCTCCCATGATGTACATGCCCCGCACCGTGCCGGCCCTGATCGCGTGCATCACCTCCACCACCGTCAGCCCCGGCTGCGGATCCAGCGGCATGCCCCACAACTGTTCGAACTTCTGGCGCGCGGCGGCGTTGTCCACGCGCTGGTAGTCCGGATACATCATCGGAATCAGTCCCGCGTCCGACGCGCCCTGCACGTTGTTCTGGCCGCGCAGCGGATGCAGGCCGGTGCCGGGGCGGCCGATCTGCCCGGTCATCAGCGCCAGCGCGATCAGGCAGCGCGCGTTGTCCGTGCCGTGCACGTGCTGCGATACGCCCATGCCCCACAGGATCATCGAGCCCTTGGAGGTGGCGTACAGCCGCGCGACCTCGCGCAGCGTGTCCGCGTCGATGCCGCAGATGGGCGCCATGCTCTCGGGGCTGTAGCCTTCCACGTTCCTGCGCAGTTCGTCGTAGCCGATGGTGCGGCCGGCGATGAAGTCTTCGTCGACCAGGCCTTCATGGACGATCACGTGCATCATCGCGTTCAGCATCGCCACGTCGGTGTCCGGCTTGAACTGCAGGAAGCGGTGCGCCAGCCGGGCCAGGTCCGAGCGGCGCGGGTCGGCCACGATGAGCTTGGTGCCGTTCTTCACCGCGTTCTTGATCCAGCTCGCCGCCACCGGATGGTTGACCGTGGGGTTGGCGCCGATCACGATCACCACCTCGGCCTTGCCCACGTCCATCACCGGATTGGACACCGCGCCCGAGCCTATGCCTTCCAGCAGTGCCGCCACCGACGAGGCATGGCACAACCGCGTGCAGTGATCGACGTTGTTGCTGCCGAAGCCCGTGCGCACCAGCTTCTGGAACAGATAGGCTTCCTCGTTGCTGCCCTTGGCCGAGCCGAAGCCGGCCAGCGCGCGCTTGCCGTGCGTGTCGCGGATCGTGCGCAGCCGCTCGCCCACCAGGTCCAGCGCCTCGTCCCACGTCGCTTCGCGGAACACCTCCATGACGCGGTCCGGATCCATCACGGCGTCGCCGCGCTTGGGCGCGTCCGCGCGGCGGATCAGCGGGCGGGTCAGGCGGTGGGGGTGGTGGGCGTAGTCGAAGCCGTAGCGGCCTTTCACGCACAGGCGCTCGTGGTTGGCCGGACCGTCGCGGCCCTCGACGTACAGGATGCGGTTGTCCTTGACGTGGTAGGTCAGCTGGCAGCCCACGCCGCAATAGGGGCAGACCGATTCGACCGCCTTGTCCGGCACTTGCAGCGCCACCTCGCGCGCGGGCATCAGCGCGCCGGTGGGACAGGCCTGCACGCATTCGCCGCAGGCCACGCATGTGGAAGCGCCCATGGCGTCGTCCATGTCGAACACGATCCTGGCATGGTCGCCGCGATGGGCCAGCCCGATCACGTCGTTGACCTGCTCGTCGCGGCAGGCCCGCAGGCAGCGCGTGCACTGGATGCAGGCGTCCAGGTTGACGGCGATGGCCGGGTGCGAGGTGTCGGCGGCCACCGGCGCGCGCGGCGCGAAGCGCGGCTTGCCCACGCCCAGCTTGCGCGCCCAGAGATCGACTTCGTTGTTCCGCGTGTACGAGGTCTCGGGCATGTCGGCCTGCAACAGCTCGAGCACCATCTTCTGCGCGCGCACGGCGCGTTCGCTGTCGGTCGTGACCTCCATGCCCTCGCGCGGCGTGCGGCAGCACGACGGCGCCAGCACGCGCTCGCCGGCGATCTCGACCACGCACGAGCGGCAGTTGCCGGCCGGTTCCAGTCCGTCGGCATGGCACAGGCGGGGAATCTCGATGCCCAGGCGGTCGGCTACCTGGATCAGGGTTTCGTTGTCGGCGGCGCTGACTTCCTGCCCGTTCAGGCGGAAGTTCACGGTGACGGCAGAGAGGCCGAGCTCGCGGCGATTGATGGCATTCATGTCAGTTACCCGTGGCACGGCTGGACGACCCGGAGCCGAGTTCTCCAGGAAAATACTTGATGACGCAATCGACCGGATTGGGGGCGGCCTGGCCCAGTCCGCATATCGAGGCATCGCGCATGACGGCGGACAACTCCTCCAGCAGCGGGATGTCCCACTCGGGCTGGCGGATCAGCTCCAGCGCCTTGGCCGTGCCCACGCGGCAGGGCGTGCACTGGCCACAGGATTCGTCCTTGAAGAAGGCCATCATGTTGCGCGCCGCGCCCACGGCGGTGTCTCGATGGGACAGGACCATGACCGCCGCCGAGCCGATGAAGCAGCCGTAGGGTTGCAGCGTGTCGAAATCCAGCGGGATGTCGTTCATCGATGCCGGCAGGATGCCGCCCGACGCGCCGCCCGGCAGGTAGGCGTAGAACTCGTGGCCGTCCTGCATGCCGCCGCAGTATTCGTCGATCAGTTCCTGGATGGTGATGCCGGCCGGTGCCAGATGGACGCCGGGTTGGCGCACGCGTCCCGATACCGAGAACGAGCGCAGGCCCTTGCGCCCGCGCCGGCCCTGCGAGGCGAACCAGGCGCCGCCGCGTTCTAGGATGTCCCGGACCCAGTGCAGCGTCTCGAAGTTATGCTCGAGCGTGGGACGGCCGAACAGTCCGACCTGCGCGACATAGGGCGGGCGCAGCCTGGGCATGCCGCGCTTGCCTTCGATCGATTCGATCATGGCCGATTCCTCGCCGCAGATGTAGGCACCGGCGCCTCGCCGCAATTCGATGCGGGGCAGGCCGGGAACGGGCGGATCGGCGCGCAGGCGGTCCAGCTCCGCCTGCAGGATGGCGCGGCAGCCGTGGTATTCGTCGCGCAGGTAGATGTAGACGGCCTGCGCCTCGACGGCCCAGGCCGCGATCAACAGGCCCTCCAGGTGGCGATGCGGATCGCGCTCGAGATAGTAGCGATCCTTGAAGGTACCGGGCTCGCCTTCGTCCACGTTGACCGCCATCAGGCGCGGCGCGGGTTCCGCGCGCACCGCGCGCCATTTGCGGCCGGCCGGGAAGCCCGCGCCGCCCAGGCCGCGCAGGCCCGAATCTTCCATGGCCTTGAGCACGGACTCCACGTCGCGCTGTCCGGACGCGCATTCGCGCAGCACGCGGTAGCCGCCCTGCGCGACGTAGCCGGCGTAGTCGATGTAGGCGCCCGGCACGTCGCGGGTGTCGCCGCTCGCGACGGCTGCCTGCACCGTATCCGCCGTTGCACAGGAAATGGGGCGCTGGCCCACCATCGCCACGGGTGCTTGTTCGCAGCGCCCCAGACAGGGGGCGGGCACGACCCGCACGCCGGCGCCCAGCACTTGCCGCAGACGCTCGATCAGCGGTCCGGCGCCCGCCAGTTCGCAGGACAGGCTGCCGCACACCCGCACGGCCAGCGGCGCGGTGCCGGATTCGGCCTGGCCGTCGTCGCGCACCACGTCGAAGTGGTGGTAGAAGGAGGCCACTTCATAGACCTCGGCCTGCGCCATGCGCAGTTCCTGCGCCAGCGCCGCCAGGTGGCGGGTGCCGAGCTGGCCGTAGCGGTCGTTGATGCGATGCAGGTGTTCGATCAGCAGGTCGCGCCGGCGCGGCGCGTCCCCCAACAGCGCACGCACCTCGGCCAGCGCGGCGGGATCGACGCGCCGGCCCTTGGGTTGCTGGCGCCTGCGTTCGCGCGTGGGCGCCGCCGCGACGATGGGAATGACTTTCTGGTCCATGGGGTTCCGTGCCGTGCGTCGCGAAGGAGGAAACGGCTAATATATGAAATTCAGAACATATGTCTTGCTACGCGACCCACTCTAACAAAGAAATTTCCGTCGAAAAATATGTTCAGGATTGCATAAATGTTCAAGATCGCGATCCAGCCCGGCTGGCACGTCCAGGGGACGGGGGCCGAGGCCTCTTCCGCGGTGGATACGTCCCTGCTGCTGCGCCTGCTGGCCAGCATCCGCGAGTCGGGCTCGATCGCGGCGGCGGGCCGCCTGGAAGGGTTGTCCTATCGCCACGTATGGGGGCTCCTGCGCAGCGCCGAGCAATTGTTCGGCACGCCGCTGCTGGAGAAGCGGCCGGGCAAGGGTACGCGGCTCAGCCACCTGGGCACGGTCCTGTTGCTGGCCGAGGACCGCATCCGCGCCCGGCTGTCGCCCACGCTGGACAGCCTGGCCTCGGAACTCGAGGCGGAGATCCGCAAGGCGGTGGCGCCCGAACGCTCGCCCTTGCGGCTGTACGCCAGCCACGGTTTCGCCGTGGCGGCCCTGGTGGACTGGATCAACACCGCGCAGATGCCGGTGGAACTGCGCTACCGCAACAGCACCGAGGCCGTGGCCGCGCTGGCGCGCGGCGAATGCGACCTGGCCGGTTTCCACGTGCCCATCGGCCCCTTCGAGCGGGACGCCGTGCGCCAGTACCTGCAATGGCTGGATCCGCGCAAGCACGTGCTGGTCCAGCTCGCGCTGCGCGTGCAAGGGCTGTGCGTGGCGCCGGGCAATCCCAAGCGCATCCGGACGCTGGCCGACCTCGCGCGGCCGGGCGTGCGCTTCGTCAACCGGCAGGCCGGCTCGGGCACGCGCATGCTGCTGGAGCTGATGCTGGCGCGCGACCAGGTGCCGCAGCAGGCCATCAACGGCTTCGACAGCACCGAGTTCACCCATGCGGCGGTGGCCGCCTACATCGCCAGCGGCATGGCCGACGTCGGCTTCGGCATCGAGACCGCGGCCCGGCGCTTCGGACTGGACTTCGTGCCGCTGGTGACCGAGCGCTACTTCTTCGCGGTGGAGCAGTCGGCCCTGGAGACGCGGCGGCTGGACGACGTGCTGGCCATCTTGAAGGCGCCCGGCTTCATACGGCGCCTGGAGGCGCTGCCGGGCTATGAACCGGTGGCGACCGGCGAAGTGCTGACGCTGGCGCGCGCCTTCGGCGGCCGGCCGGGCGCTCAGTCTTCCTGAGCCTTCGCCGCGGTCTTGCGCGCGCGGGGGCGCGCGGGCGTCTTGCGGGCGGTCTTGCGCGCCGCTTTCTTGGCGGGGGCGCCGGCCGTGGCGGCAGCGTCGGCGCTGGCGGTTTCAACGGCGGGCGGCTGGGCCGGCTCGGGCGGCGCGGCGACCGGCGCGGGCCCGAGCTCGGGTTCGGGCCGGGCGGCCGGTTCGGCGGCAAACAGGGGCAGGGCGGCGGATTCCTGCCGCGCCGTTTCCCCGGCCGCCTCGGCCTCGGGCCGTCCGCGGCGGGAAGCGCTCTTGCCGGCGCCGCGGGTGTTGCGCCGCTTGTCCGCCCGGGGGGCAGGGGCCTCGGCTGCGGGTGCCTCGGCGGGTTCGACGGCGGGAGCCGGGGCGGGCGCCGCAGCCGGCTTGGGCGCGGCCGGCTCGACCGGCGCGGCTTCGCCGTTGGCGCGATACACATAGGCGCCGGACTTGTCGTCGCGGCCGAACTCCAGCAGCCCGCGCGACTGGGCCGCCTCCAGCAGGTTGCCGAAGGCGCGGAAGCCGTAATAGGACTCGTTGAAGTCGGGGCGCCGGCGTTTGATGGCCTCCTTCAGCACCGAGGCCCAGATCTTCCCGGTGTCGCCGCGTTCGGCCAGCAGCGCATCGAAGGTCTCGACCGCCAGCGCGATGCCTTTCTCGCGCCGGGACTCCAGTTCGTCCTTGCGTGCCTTGTCTTCGTCGTGCGGGCGGCGGCTGGCCGGCTGCGCCCCGCGCGGCTCGCGGCGGGCGGCCTGGTGCGTCTCGCGGACCAGGTCGTCGTAGAAGATGAACTCGTCGCAGTTGGCGATCAGCAGGTCCGAGGTGGACTGCTTGACGCCCAGCCCGATGACCTGCTTGGCGTTCTCGCGCAGCTTGGAGACCAGCGGCGAGAAATCGGAGTCGCCGCTGATGATCACGAAGGTATTGACGTGCGACTTGGTATAGCAGAGGTCCAGCGCATCGACCACCATCCGGATGTCGGCCGAGTTCTTGCCGGACTGGCGCACGTGCGGGATGTCGATCAGCTCGAAATTGGCCTCGTGCATGGTGGCCTTGAAGCCCTTGTAGCGGTCCCAGTCGCAATAGGCCTTCTTGACCACGATGCTGCCCTTGAGCAGCAGGCGTTCGAGCACCAGCTTGATGTCGAAGCGCTCATACTTGGCGTCGCGCACGCCCAGGGCCACGTTCTCGAAGTCGCAGAACAGCGCCATGCTGACGTTTTCCGGGGGATGGTTCATGGGGGAATGCTCCGGTCGTGCGGCGGCGGGCGGATGCCTGCCGCGAAAACAGGATGATACCGGGTCGGCCCGCGCGGGAAATGCCCCTGCTGGCGGAACAGGCTTGAAGACGCTGCCATGCCTATCCTATACACTCGACTTCCGCCGCCGGGACCGTGCCTTCCCCTCCCATTCCCCCGCGGCGCGACCATCACGCCATGCAGCCAGTCTCGACCCGCCCCCCGCTTCCCGGCGAGGCGCCCGCGATCGTTTCCATCTCGGGCCTCGCCAAGACCTACGCCAATGGCTTCCACGCGCTCAAGGGCGTGGACCTGCAGATACGCAAGGGCGAGATCTTCGCCCTGCTGGGCCCCAACGGCGCCGGCAAGACCACCCTGATCAGCATCGTCTGCGGGCTGTCGCGCCCGAGCGCGGGCGCCGTGCTGGTGGACGGCCACGACATCGTCCGCGACTATCGCGCGGCGCGTTCGCGCATCGGCCTGGTGCCGCAGGAACTGGCCACCGATGCCTTCGAATCGGTGTGGGCCACCGTCAGCTTCAGCCGCGGCCTGTTCGGCCACCCCGCCAACCCGGCCCGCATCGAAGGCATCCTGCGCGACCTGTCGCTGTGGGACAAGCGCAACGCCAAGATCATGACGCTGTCCGGCGGCATGAAGCGGCGCGTGCTGATCGCCAAGGCCCTGGCCCACGAACCCAAGGTGCTGTTCCTGGACGAGCCCACCGCCGGCGTGGACGTCGAACTGCGGCGCGACATGTGGAAGATGGTGCGCCGCCTGCGCGACGAGGGCATGACCATCATCCTGACCACCCACTACATCGAGGAAGCCGAGGACATGGCCGATCGCATCGGCGTCATCAACAAGGGCGAGCTGGTGCTGGTCGAGGAAAAGCGGGCGCTGATGCGCAAGCTGGGCAAGAAGCAGCTGACGCTGCAGTTGCAGGCCCCGCTCCAGGCGCTGCCGCCGGCGCTGGCCGGCTACGCGCTGGAACTGGCCGACGGCGGCAATGCGCTGGTCTATACCTTCGACACCCAGGGCGAGGCCACCGGCATCGCCTCGCTGATGCGGGCCCTGAACGAGCAGGGCATCGACTTCAAGGACCTGCATTCCAGCGAAAGCTCGCTGGAGGATATTTTCGTGAGCCTGGTGCGGGAGTAAGCATGATCAATTTCTACGCGATCCGGGCGATCTACCGGTTCGAGATGGCGCGGACCTTCCGCACGCTGACCCAGAGCATCGCCTCGCCGGTGCTGTCCACCTCCCTCTACTTCATCGTGTTCGGCACCGCCATCGGCTCGCGCATGGGCGAGATCGGCGGCGTCAGCTACGGGGCGTTCATCATCCCCGGCCTGATCATGATGTCGCTGCTGAACGAAAGCATTTCCAACGCCTCGTTCGGCATCTACCTGCCCAAGTGGACGGGCACCATCTACGAGCTGCTGTCGGCGCCGGTGTCGCCGGTCGAGGCGGTGGTCGGCTACGTCGGCGCGGCCGCCACCAAGTCGATGATGCTGGGCCTGCTGATCCTGGTCACGGCCCGCATCTTCGTGCCCTATCACATCGAACATCCCGTCTGGATGGTGGGCTTCCTGGTCCTGACCGCCGTCACGTTCAGCCTGTTCGGCTTCATCATCGGCCTGTGGGCCGACGACTTCCAGAAGCTGCAGATCATTCCGCTCATGGTCGTCACGCCGCTGACCTTCCTGGGCGGCGCGTTCTATTCCATCAGCATGTTGCCGCCGATCTGGCAGAAGATCACCCTGGCCAACCCCGTGGTCTACCTCATCAGCGGGTTCCGCTGGAGCTTCTACGGCCAGTCCGACGTCAACGTCGTGGTCAGCCTGGGCATGACGCTGGCGTTCCTGGTCGTATGCCTGGGCATCGTGACCTGGATCTTCCGCACCGGCTACAAGATGAAGACCTGAGGCCGGCCCGCCGCGCCATTCCGGTGCGCATGGACCCCCGCCGGTGCGGCGGCGCGCCCCGAGCGGGCGCCGCACCGGTGGTCCGCCCAGGGCGCACGGCTGGCACTCTTCCTGCTTACGAAGCGACGGTGCCGGGAAATTATTGAGTCGAACAATTATTTTTCCCGGATCGTGCCGATTGCCGAAAACCCTAATTCATCGATAAATTAATTACTTGTTTAATTAATCGAGGCGATGGGCAATTCTTAATCGAAACCTTTGCGAGAGGTCGCTATGCGTAAGCTGTCTTGGGCATTGTTGCTGGCGGGGACCATGGGCGGGGCAGCTCCCGCGGCGTGGGCGCAGGAAACCATCAAGATCGGTGTCATCCAGCCCCTCACGGGTTCGGTCGCCTACAACGGACTCACCTACGTCAACGGCGCCAAGCTTGCGGTCGAGCGCCGCAACGCGGCCGGCGGCGTGCTGGGCAAGAAGATCGAGCTGGTCATCGAGGACGGCCAGTGCCGTCCCGCCAACTCGGTGAACGCGGCCGAGAAGCTGATCGTGCGCGACAAGGTCGTGGCGCTGACCGGGGCCTTCTGCAGCTCGGCCACGGCGGCGGTGATGCCCGTGGCCGAGAAATACAAGCTGCCCATGCTGACCGGGGTGTCCTCGAAGGCGGACCTGACCGAGAAGGGACTCCAGTACTTCTTCCGCTCGGCCGAGACCGACCGGTTGATGTCCAGGACTTTCAGCAAGATCCTGGCGCAGAAGCTGCAACTGAAAACGGTGGCCTACATCGGCGTCAACGACGACTGGGGCCGCGGCGGCGTGGAGGACTTCTCCAAGGACCTCTCCGCGCTCGGGGTCAAGACGGTGATGAAGGAGTACTTCGATCACGGCGCCACCGACTTCTACACCTTGCTGACCAAGCTGCGCGCGGCCAAGCCCGACGGGGTCTTCGTCGCCGCCGAGACCCAGGACGGCTCCATCCTGGTCAAGCAGTTCAAGGAGTTCGGCATCCAGACCAAGATCTTCGGCGTGGGATCGTGGGCGACCTCCGACTTCATCGGGCTGACGGGCGACGCCTCGGAAGGCATTTACGCGGCGGTGCCCTACGCCTCCAGCATGCCGGGCGAGCGCAACCAGGCCTTCGTCCAGTACTACAGCGCCGCCTACAAGGAAAAGCCGGGCAAGTACGGCGCCGCCGGCTACAACGCGCTGAACATCGTGATGGAGGCGATCGCCCGGGCGGGCAACACGCAGCCCGATGCGATCCGCGATGCCCTGCGCAAGACGGACTACGCCGCGCCCAACGGCCATTTCAAGTTCACCGAGAAGGGCGAGGGCTACGGCTTCGACGTGGTGCTGGTGCAGATCCAGAACCGCGAGCCCAAGGTGGTGGCGCAGGCCCCCACCGAGCGGCCCTGATCCGCGCGCCGAGTCGGGAGAAACGATGGACTTGCTGCCGCAGTTCCTGGCCAACGGATTGGTGATCGGGTCCTTCTATGCGCTGTCGGCGCTGGGGCTCACGCTCATTCTCGGCCTGATGCGCGTCGTCAACTTCGCCCATGGAGAGCTGTACATGCTGGGGGGCGTGCTGGGCTGGTGGGTGACCACCGCCCTGGGCCTGGATTTCCTGACGGGCCTGGCGCTGGTCGCCCTGGTCATGGGGGTGTTCGGCTGGCTGGTCGACCGGGTGCTGATAGAGCGCATCCGTGGCCAGGGCGAAGAGCCGGGCATCCTGCTGACCATCGGCCTGTCCATCTTCCTGGCCAACACGGCGCTGCTGGTGGTGGGCACCGCGCCGCTGAAGGTGGAAGGGCCGGTTTCCAGCGGACCGGTGTTCCTGGGCCCCATCGTGGTCACCAAGATCCGGCTGTTCGCCGTCGCGGTGTGCGCGGCGCTGATCGTGGCCGCCTACCTGCTGATCCAGAAGACGCGCCTGGGCCGCGCGATGCGGGCGACCTTCCAGGATCCGATGGCCGCGCAACTGGCGGGCATCAAGACCGCGAACGTATACGCCTGCACCTTCGCGCTGGGAACCGTCATCGCGTCGCTGGCCGGGATGCTGCTCGGATCGATCTATTCGGCGCAGGTGTCGGTGGGCGGGCTGGTCAGCATGAAGGCCTTCGTCGTGGTGATCCTGGGCGGCATGGGCAGCTTCGCGGGCGCCATCGTCGGCGGGCTGGTGCTGGGGGTGGCGGAGGCGCTCTGGGGCGGCTACGTCGCCACCGGCTGGGTCGACATCATCGGTTTCGTCATCGTGATCCTTACCCTGGTGTTCCGGCCCTACGGCCTGTTCTCCAAACGAGCCGAGAGAGCCTAGATGACGCCCCCCCCTACGCCCTTCGGGCGCCCCCCAGGGGGCGGCGCTGGCGGACCGGCAAAGCCGGATCCGCGGCGCCCTGGATCGGGCAGGGCATTTGCATACGTCATGGGGAGTTGAGATGCAGTTCGAACGTAACGCGATCTTGGTTGCGCTGCTGGTCGCGGGGCTGCTGCCGCTGGTGGTCCACGACCAGTACCTGCTGCACGTGGCCATCATGGTGCTGTTCTATGCCGTGCTGGCCACCAGCCTGAATCTGATCGTGGGCTATGTGGGCGAGTTCTCGCTCGGCCATACGGCCTTCCTGGGCACGGGGGCCTATGCCGCGGCGCTGCTGTCCACCCAGCTGGGCTGGCCGATGTGGGCCACGATTCCCGCCGCCGGCGTGCTGGCGGCGGCCATGGGCCTGTTGATCGGCAGCATCACGCTGCGCCTGCAAGGGCCGTTCTTCGTCATCGTGACGCTGTCGTTCGCCGAGGTGCTGCGGCTGGTGGCGGACAACTGGGTCGCCTTCACCAACGGCCCGATGGGTATCGCCGGGGTGCCGCAGCCGGCATGGCTGGCCCAGGCAGGCAACCTGGCGACCAAGCAGTTCTTCTTCTACCTGGCCTGGGGCGTGCTGGCGGTCTCGCTCTACCTGGCGTACCGCTTCGTCTATTCCAATGCCGGCCGGGCCGCGGTAGCCGTGCGCGAGAACCGCTACGTCGCCCAGTCCATCGGCATCCGGCCGTTTCGCTACGCCATGCTGGCATTCGTGCTGGGCGCCTTCCTGGCGGGCATGGCGGGCGGGTTCTACGCGCACTACATCTCGTTCGTCGGGCCGGAAGTCTTCCGCTTCGCCTTCATGGTCAGCATGATCATCATGGTGCTGATCGGCGGCAAGGGGACCCTGGTCGGGCCGCTGATCGGGGCGCTGCTGGTGACCTTCCTGGAGGAATACCTGCGCGAGGCCAAGGAACTGCGGCTGTCGCTGTTCGGCCTGGCGGTGATGGCCATCGTGCTGTTCCTGCCGCGCGGCCTGATGGGATTCCTGACCACCCGCCGAGAGATGAGGACTCCTCCCTACGCGCTGTCGCGCGCCCCCCAGGGGGCGGCACCGGCGGACTGGCGGAGCCAGATCCGCTGTGCCCTGGGTCGGGGGGGCGCCATTCTATCCGGTGTAAGCGGCGCGTGGCGCCTTGGGAAACCGAAATGACAACTGTGCATGCAATTGGCCACGCCCCCATGCTGGACGTGCGCGGGCTGTGCAAGACCTTCGGCGGCATCAAGGCGGTCAAGGACATCAGCTTCCAGGTCAGGGCGGGCGAGATCGTCGGCCTGATCGGGCCCAATGGCGCGGGCAAGACGACCTGCTTCAACCTGATCACCGGGTTCTACGCGCCCACCTCGGGCGAAGTCCACGTCAGGGGCGAGAACCTGACCGGCGCCAAACCCTACCTGATGGCCAGGAAGGGCATCGTCCGCAGCTTCCAGAAGACGAACATCCTGAAGTCGCTGTCGGTGTTCGAGAACATCCTGGCCGGCCACTACCTGAGCGCCCGGCAGGGCCTGCTGCAGACCTTCTTCCCGGGCCGCAAGGTCCGCGCGGCCGAACGCGCCGCGCGCGAGGAGGCCGAACGCATCGTCCACATCATGGGGTTGGGCGAACGCATGAACGCGCCGGCCTACCTGCTGTCCTGCGGCGAGCTGCGCCTGCTGGAGGTCGGCCTGGCGCTGGCGGCCAAGCCGGACATCCTGATGCTGGACGAGCCCGCCGCGGGCCTGAACAGCCAGGAAGCCATGGAGCTGGGGCGCATCCTGAAAAAACTGCGGGGCACGCAGGTGCAGTCCATCCTGATCGTCGAGCACAACATGGGCCTGGTCATGAGCGTATCGGACCGCGTGGTCGTCATGCACTTCGGCGAAAAACTGGCCGAGGGCGTGCCGGCGGACGTGCAGCGCGACCCGCGCGTGATCGAGGCCTATCTGGGGGGAGGGCGCGCGGCATGAGCACCGTCCAGGCATCATCCGCTCCGCTGCTGGAGCTGGACAATCTTCACGTGGGCTATGGCAAGACCTCCGCGCTGCACGGCATGAGCCTGCGCGTGCAGCCGGGCGAGACCGTGGCGCTGATCGGCGCCAACGGGGCGGGCAAGAGCACGACGCTGCGCGCCATCTCGGGCTTGCTCAAGCCCACGCGCGGCAGCATCCGCTTCAACGGGCGCGACATAGGCGGCATGGCGCCGGACCGCATCGTCGGGCTGGGCATTGCCCAGAGCCCGGAGGAACGCCATGTATGGCCCGCCATGACGGTCTACGAAAACCTGGTGCTCGGCGCCTACCTGTGCCGGTCGCAGGCCACCGTACAGCAGCGCGTGGCCAGGGTGTACGAACGTTTCCCGCGGCTGAAGGAACGCCATCAGCAACTGGCCGGCACGCTCAGCGGCGGCGAGCAGCAGATGCTGGCGATCGGCCGCGCCCTGATGTCCGAGCCCGTGCTGCTCCTTCTGGACGAGCCCAGCCTGGGGCTCAGCCCCAAGATGGCCGACGAGGTGTTCGACGTGGTGCGCGAGATCAGCAGGCAGGGCGTGACCGTCCTGTTGGTGGAGCAGAACGTGCACAACGCGCTGACCGCCGCGTCGCGTGCCTACGTGTTCGAGACCGGCCGGGTCGTGGCGCAGAGGGAGTCCGCGGGATTGCTGGAGGATCCGGAACTGCTGGCCGCCTATCTGGGAGGCTAGGGCCTGTGCCAGCCGCCTTTTGGCGTGAGCAGGCCCCAGGCGACGATGGAACCCGGGCGTCATCGAAGCATTTATTAATTTTCTGTTTAATTATTTATGGGGCCGGCCAGCCGCCGGTCCCCGCAGGAAGGAAAGGAGAAGCCGTATGAGTCGTCCCTTGCGCGTAGGCATCGTGGGTGGCGGGATCGGGGGCGTGGCGCTGTCGCGTGCCCTGACGCTGCGCGGTATCGAGAATCATGTGTTCGAGCGGGCGTCGGCGTTCGGCGAAGTCGGCGCCGGCGTGCAGGTCACGCCCAACGCCGTCAAGGTCCTGAAGGCGCTGGGCCTGACGGACGACCTGAAGCGGGTGGGGTTCCTGCCGCAAGCCATGGTGGGACGCAACTGGCGCTCGGGGCGCGAGCTGTTCCGCACGCCGCTGAAGGAAAGCTGCCCGCAGATCTACGGCGCGGAGTTCTATCACGTCCATCGCGCGGACCTGCATGCCATCCTGTCGCAACACCTGGCCGACGGCAAGGGCGCGACGCTGGGCATCCATTGCACCGGCGTGCGCACCGAGGGCGGGACCGCCGTCGCGTCCCTGAGCGACGGCGGCGAATACGAGGCCGACCTGATCGTGGGCGCCGACGGCGTGCGCTCGGTGGTGCGCGATGCGCTGTTCGGCACGGAGTCGGCGCAGTTCACCGGCCACATGTGCTGGCGGGCCCTGGTGCCGGTGGACCGCCATCCGCTGAAGTTCGTCAGTCCGGACGCGGCGTTCTGGATGGGGCCGCACGGACACCTGGTCACCTACTACGTCAACGGCGGGGCGGCGGTGAACATCGTGGCCGTGAACGAGTCGCGCAACTGGGTGGAGGAGTCCTGGAACGTGCGCAGCAGCCGGGAAGAGCTCACGAAGGCCTATGAAGGCTGGCATCCCGACGTGATCGAGCTTTTCAGCCGGACCCAGGATGTCTACAAGTGGGGGCTGTTCGACCGGGATCCGATGCAGGCCTGGTCCAAGGGCCGGGTCACGCTGCTGGGGGATGCGGCGCACCCGATGCTGCCCTTCCTGTCCCAGGGGGCGGCCATGGCCATCGAGGACGGCTACGTCCTTGGCGCGGCGCTGGAGCACTATGGCCGCGACGTCGGCGCCGCGCTGCAGGCCTACGAGGCCGAGCGCAAGCCGCGCACCAGCCGCGTGCAGCTGGAAGCCCGCGAGCGCGGCAAGACCTATCACCTGCCGTCGCCGTGGGCGCAGTTCAAGCGCGACCTGCTGTACCGGTGGCGCGAGCTGATCAATCCCAATGCCGTGGGCATCCAGGCAAACTGGGTCTACATCTACGACGCGACCACGTGCGCGCAGCGCTTCGGCCGGCCGGCGCTGGCGGCGTGAAGGGGAGGACCTCCATGACATCCCGCTACCGCATCGGCCAGATCGTGCCGAGTTCCAACACGACCATGGAGACCGAGATTCCGGCCATGCTGCGGCTGCGCGAGCAGATCCGGCCGGAACGGTTCACCTTCCATTCGGCGCGCATGCGCATGAAGCACGTCACGAAGGAAGAACTGGCCGCGATGGACGCCGAGTCCGACCGCTGCGCCCTGGAACTGAGCGACGCCCGGGTCGATGTGCTGGGCTACGCCTGCCTGGTGGCCATCATGGCGATGGGCACGGGCTATCACCGCGAGTCCGAGGCGCGGCTCGGCCAACGTACCCGCGAGAACGGCGGCGCCGCCCCGGTCGTGACCAGCGCGGGCGCGCTGGTGGACGCATTGAAGATCCTCGGCGCCCGGCGCATCGCCCTGGTCGCGCCCTACATGGTGCCGCTGACCCGGCTGGTGATCGGCTACATCGAAAGCGAGGGCGTCCAGGTGACCCAATGGCGCGCGCTGGAGATTCCCGACAACCTGGAAGTGGGGCGGCACGATCCAGGCCGGCTGCCGGACATCGTCGCCTCGATGGATACCTCGGACGTGGATGCCGTCGTGCTGTCCGCCTGCGTGCAGATGCCGTCGCTGCCGGTCATCGCCCGGGTCGAGGCGCTGACCGGCAAGCCGGTCGTGACCGCGGCCGTCGCCACCACCTACGCCATGCTCAAGGCGCTGGACCTCGAGCCCATCGTGCCCGGGGCCGGGGCCTTGCTGTCGGGCCGTTACTAGGGAGCCATTCGTGAGCAGCACTTTTCTTTACGGCGCCAACGTGCGCGCCAACGGCATACGCCAACACTATCTGCGTTTCGGCGGCAAGGGCCGGCCCCTGGTACTGGTGCCGGGCATCACCAGCCCCGCGGTGACCTGGGCGTTCGTGGCCGAGCGGCTGGGTCGCCAGTTCGACACCTACGTGCTCGACGTCAGGGGACGCGGCTTGTCCGAGACGGCGCCGGGCATGGACTACAGCCTCGAGGCCTGCGCGGCCGACGTGGGCGGCTTCGCGCAGGCGCTGGGGCTGGCGGACTATTTCCTGGTCGGGCATTCGATGGGCGCGCGTATCGGTGCCATCGTGGCCGCGCACCACGCGCAAGGGCTGGCGCGCCTCGTCATGGTGGACCCGCCGGTGTCGGGACCGGGCCGCCGGCCCTATCCGGCCAGGATCGACTGGTACGTGGATTCCATTCGGCTCATGCGGGAAGGCGCCGACTGGGAAAAGCTCAAGCCGTTCTCGCCTACCTGGACCGAGGCACAACTGCGCCTGCGTGCCGAATGGCTGCATACCTGCGACGAGGACGCCGTGGTGTGCGCCTACCACGCCTTCGGCACGCACGACATGCATGCCGACCTGCCGGCGATCGCGGTGCCCGCGCTGCTGATGGTCGCGGGCAAGGGAGGCGTCATCGAGGCGGCCGACGTCGACGAGATCCGCAGCCTGATGCCCGGGCTGGAAGTGCGGACCGTGCCGACGGCCGGGCACATGATCCCCTGGGATGACGAGGAAGGCTTCTTCCAGAGCTTTGGCACCTTTCTGGGAACCCCCGTTTAGCAAGGAGCACGCTATGGCTGTCAGCGATTCCGATTTGATCCAGGCATGGACCCAGGTCCTGACGCTGTCGCGCCTGAAGCGCGGCGACACCGTCACGGTATTGACCACCGAGGGCGTGACCCATCCCCAGACCCTGCGCTGCGCGATGACCGCCGCCGGGCTGCTGGGCGCGCGCGTCAACCGGCTGGACCTGGCGCCCGTCAACGGCGAGAAATCGCTCAGCCGCGATTCCCTGGCCTACCTGGGCACCACGCCCTTGAGCGGCAACCGCGCGGCCATCGCCGCGCTCAAGGCCAGCGATCTGGTGGTCGATCTGATGACCCTGCTTTTCTCGCCCGAGCAGCACGACATCCTGCAAGGGGGAGGCAAGATCCTGCTGGCCGTCGAGCCGCCCGAGATCCTGCTGCGCATGGTCCCCAACGAAGCGGACCGCGCACGCGTGCTGGCCTGCGGGGCGCTGCTGGAACGTTCGCGCGAGATGCGGGTGACGTCGGCGGCGGGTACCGACCTGGTCTGTCCGTTGGGCGAGTTCCCGGTGGTCAAGGAGTACGGCTTCGTGGACGAGCCGGGCCGCTGGGACCACTGGCCCAGCGGCTTCGCCCTGACCTGGCCGAACGAGCGGGCCACGCGCGGCCGCATCGTGGTGGACAAGGGCGACATCCTGCTGCCGATGAAGTCGTACGTCAGCGATCCCATCGTGATGGAGGTGGAGGACGGCTACGTCACGTCCATCACGGGCGGCATGGACGCCGAACTGCTCAGCGACTACATGGAATCCTTCAACGACCCGGAAGCCTATGCCATGTCGCACATCGGCTGGGGGGCGCAGAACCGCGCGCGCTGGTCCACGCTCGGGCTGTACGACCGCGAGGCCACGATAGGCATGGATGCGCGCGCCTACGCCGGCAACTTCCTGTTCTCGCTCGGGCCCAACAACGAGGTGGGCGGGTCCCGCAGCACCGCGTGCCACATGGACATTCCGCTGCGCCGCTGCACGGTGTCGCTGGACGGCCGCGAGGTGGTGGCCGAGGGCCGCCTGATCGAGGAGCGGCTGGCCGAGGCGGAGGCCGCATCATGAGCAAGGACGGCAACGACCGCGCGGTCTACGCCCGCCAGGGTTTCGGCGCGGGGCTGGTGCCCGAGCCTCCGTTCGGCCTGCTCGTCGTCGACTTCGTCAACGGCTTCGCCGATCCGGCCATCTTCGGCGGCGGCAACATCCCCGCGGCCATCGAGGCCACGCGTCCGTTGCTCGCGCTGGCGCGCGGACGCGGCTGGCCCGTCGCCCACACGCGCATCGTCTACGCGGACGATGGTGCCGATGCCAATGTCTTTTCCGCCAAGGTGCCGGGAATGCTGGGCCTGACCGAAGCCGCGCCGGCCAGCGCCATCGTGCCGGAACTTGCGCCCCTGCCGGGAGAGCTGGTGGTGCACAAGAACGTTCCGTCGGCATTCTTCGCCACCGGCCTTGCCCCGTGGCTGACGCAGCGGGGCGTGCGCACGCTCGTGGTGGCCGGTTGCGTGACCAGCGGCTGCGTGCGTGCGAGCGTGGTCGATGCCATGTGCTGGGGCTTCCGGCCGGTGGTGCTGGCCGATTGCGTGGGCGACCGCGCCGTCGGACCTCATGAAGCCAGCCTGTTCGACATGGCGCAGAAGTACGCCGAGGTCATGGACTACGCCGACCTGCTCCGCCGGCTGGACGACTGAAAGGCCGGGGGGCGCCCCGGCCCGCGCTAGGGTGCCTGCATGCCGCCGGTCACGAAGCGGGTGACCTGGTCGATCAGGCTGTCGGTGTCGTCCGGATCGTAAAGACCCGGGGGCGCCATTTCTTCCATGCGGTGGGTATCCGAGAACGCATACAGATAGGTACCCACCATCAAGGTGACGCGCCAGTACGCGTCCAGCTCCGGCAGGTTGGGCAGGGCCTTGCGCACCGCGTCCACATAGAGCCGCGTGGAGTTGCCGTAGGCGTCAGTTCGCAGCTTGTAGGAAATCTGCGGCGGCTCGGTGTGCAGGCGGGCCTGCAGGCGCAGGAACGACCGCCCCTCGGGCGTCGCGCGAAAGGCCAGCGTGGGCATCAGGAAGGCCTGTACGACATCGCGCACCTTGGGCCGGCCAGGCTTGGCCTGCAACTGCGCCAGGTTCTCCAGGCGCTGCTGCGAAATGATCTGGCTGCGGCGCATGAACACGGCTTCGTACAGGCCGTACTTCGAACCGAAGTAGTAGTTGATCAGTGCCTGCGTGACCTTGGCCTGGTCGGCGATCTCCCGCAAGGTGGTGCCCGCGTAGCCCAGGTTGGAAAAGAGTTCTTCCGCCGCATCGAGTATGTCGTCCCGGACGACGCTGGTGCCCTCGGGGCGGCCGGGGCCCTTCTGGCCGGCCTTGCGCCTGGTTTGGGCTGCGGGGGCGCCCCGGCGGCCGCTGACCAATTTCATAAGCGATTAATTAAATATTGGCTGCGAAGCCTCCATGCTAAGGCTTTTCGCGCACGTGGGCCACGCCCCGGCGCGCCTGTCGCGCGTCAGCGTAGCGCGAACACCTCGTCCGCGGACCATGCGCGATCCAGGTAGCCATCGGCATGCAGCATGGCGGAGAAGGCCTCCAGGGTCGCGCGGTTGCGCGCCACGCCATAGGGCCAGGGATCCGCGCCGAAGGCGGCCTGCGTTTCTTCCACGTGGTCCATCAGCCAGGGCAGCGTGGCGGCCAGCGCGCCGCTGAATCGCAGCCGCTGCCAGGCCTGGTCCTTGGCCTGTTCGCACGCCCGCACCAGCGCGGGCGCCAGCCACGGATGCGCCTCGTGGCGATCGCGGCGCAGAACCAGGGCGTGCATGATGGGGAACACGCCGGTCGCCTCGTAGTAGGCGGCTTCCACGCGCCTGTAGTCCGGAAACAGCCGCCGCACGGCGGGGTGCCTGCCGTACGAGCGGGGGATGAAGGCGCCGATGAGCGCGTCGATGCCGCCCTGGGCCAGCATGTCCGACAGACATGTGGTGGCCGGGATGCGCTGCCATTGCAACGGGCGGCTGGGGCGCAGCTCCATGATGTCGCCGCCGGCGACGCCATATTCGTTCACGCCGCCTTCGTACCATTCGGCGTTCGCCAGGTCGACGCCGTAGCCGTCGCGCAGCAGGCCGCGGATCCAGACCGCGGCCGTCATCTGGTGGCCTTGCACGCCGATGCGCTTGCCGGCGAGATCGGCGGGCGACCGGATGCCCGCGTCCTCGTTCACGAAGATGAAGCCGTGGCGGAACATGCGCGACGGGAACACCGGCAGCGTGACGAAGTTGGCGCGGCGCTGCGCGGTCAGCGCGTAGCAGTGCGTGAGCGACATCTCGGCGACGTCGAAGGCGCCGTGTTCGATCATGGGGCTGAAGATGTCCACCGGCCGCTGGCGCACGTGCGGGACGATGCGCACGCCGTCGATCGCCACGCTGCCGTCGTACAGCCCTTGCAGGCGGTCGTACGGACCCGCCGCGAAGCTGAGCTCGAGTCCGCTCATGGAGCTATTCCAGCTTGACGCCGGCTTCGCGCACCATCGCGCCCCAGCGGTCGAATTCCGACTTGAGCATGGTCTTCATCTCGGCCGGGCTGTTGGGCTTGGGATCGTGCGAGGCGGCATGGATGCGGTCGATCAGGTCCGGCGATTTCAGCGCGGCGGCGACTTCGGCATTGAGCTTGTCGACGATCTCGGGCGGGGTGCCCGCCGGCGCGAACAGCGCGATGGCCGAGTCGATCTTGAAGCCCGGCACGCCGGCTTCTTCCATCGTCGGCACGTCGGGCATGGCCGAGGCCCGCTGGCTGCCGGTCACGGCCAGCACGCGCACCCGCTTGGACTGGAGCAGTGGCTGGATGGGACCGGAATCGGTGATGCCGGCCTGCACCTCGCCCGCCGCCACGGCGGCCGCGGCGGGGCCGCCTCCCTTGTACTGCACCGGAACCATGTCCAGGTCCAGCGAACGCTTCAGCAATTCGCCCGCCAGGAAGGTCTGGCTGCCGACGCCGGTCACGGCATAGCTCAGGGCGCCCGGCTTGGCCTTGGCGGCGGCGATCAGGTCGCGCACCGACCGGATGGGCGAGTCTTCCTTGACCGACACCACCAGGCCGCTGGTCGCCAGCAGCGAGATGGGGGCGAGGTCCTTGAGCGGGTCGTAGCCGGCCTTGGTCAGGTGCACGGTCACCGTCACCGCGCCCAGCGAGGTCAGCAGCAGCGTGTAGCCGTCGGGCTTGGCGCGCGTGACCGCACCCACGCCTATCGTGCCGCCGGCGCCGGCACGGTTCTCGATGAACACTGTCTGGCCCATGCGTTCGGTCAGCTTCTGCGCCAGCGAGCGCGCGATCACGTCCACGCTGCCGCCGGGCGCGTAGGGCACGATGACCTGTACCGGGCGGTCCGGGTAGCGTTGCGCGTGGGCCGCGGGGGCGGCAAGCGCGGCCGCGGCGGCCAGGGTGGACGCGAGGGCGTATAGCGCGCGAAGGCGGTAGGGGGTCGATCCGTTGCGTTGCATGGCGTGCCTCCAGAAGGGGAAGGGCAGGGGTAATGCGGCGAAGCGCCGCGCCGGGGCGCGGCGGGCGGGCTCAGAGTTCGATGACGGTCTTGGGGGTCTTGTGCAGGCATTCCCCCGGCCCGTCGGGGCCGATGATGTAGTTGTCGCAGACGGTGGTGAAGACGCTGGCGGTGGCATGGCCGGGATGGACCACGATGTTCATGCCGGCGGCGATGGGCATGGTCTCGTCCTCGCGTATCAGCGGACGCTCGACCATGTCGTAGCCCTGGCCGTGGGCATACAGGCGCGTTTCCTCGCGCATGCCGCGGGCACGCATGAAGGCGTTGTGGGCGGCCAGGATGTCGGCGGGCATCGCGCCGGGCTTGAGGTGGTCCAGCGTGTGGCGCTGGGCCTCGACCAGCAGGGCCATGGTGTCCAGCAGTTCCTGCGAGGCCTTGCCCAGCACGAAGGTACGGGCCAGTTCGCCGTAGTAGCCGCCCGGGCCGTTGTTCTCGATCAGCAGCGTGAAGGCGTCGCCTTCGCGCATCTCCCTGCCTTGCAGGTGGCGGGGCTTGTACATCGCGGCGCGGCCGGCGGGCGAGGACGAGCCGATGAACAGCCCCTGTTCGCTGCCGCGCAGCTGGCCCGCGTACTGGGCGTAGGCGGCGACCTCGAAATCCTTCATGCCGGGGCGGATGTGGCGGGCCAGGGCCTGCAGTACCTCGTCCTGCATGGCCGCCATGCGGCCGATGGCCTCGATCTCGTCGGCGCTCTTGATGGCCTTGATGTGGTCGACCATGTCGGTGGCATCGACGAAGCGCACCGAGCCCGCCGTATTTCTATACCGTCGAGCTGCTGCGCAAGTACGGCCTCGCGCCCAACGACGTGCAATGGGTGTCGACCGGCACCGATGCCGCGTCGCGCGCCAGCATGCTGCTGGGCGGTCAGGTGGATGCCGGGCTGCTGACGGCGCCGTCGTACTTCAAGCTGGAAACCCAGGGCCTGAAGGTGCTGACCGAGCTGCCCGACCACGAGGACATCTACGTCAGCACGGCCTTCCTCCACAAACGCAGCTACCTGGCCGAGCAGCGAGGCCGGGCCGAGGGCCTGATCCGCGCCCACGCCGAGGCGATCAAGCGTTTCTACGATGACAAGGCCTTCGCCGTGGCGACCTTCAAGGCGTTTGACCAGCCCGAGAGCGAGGCCGACATAAGCCGGGTCTACGACATCTACGTCAAGCGCAACGTGCTCGACCGCGTACCTCTGATTTCCAAGGCCGCCATCCAGGCCACCATCGACCGGCTGGCGGAGCAGACGCCGGCGGTGCGCAAGCTGGACCTGGGCAAGGTCGTGGACAACAGCCTGGTGCTCAAGCTGGTCAAGGACGGATGGTTCGAGCAGACTTTCGGCTCGGCCGTGCGCGAGGAGCAGGAGCGCAAGATCGCCGGTGCGCTGGGCTGATGCCGCCGGCGGTCATGATGCAAAGTAGCGCAAGACCAGGACCGCGCCCGAGGCCAGCACGACCAGCGCCACCAGGCGCAGGAAGGCCTCGCGGCTCAGCGCCAGCGTGATCCGCCGCCCTGCCCAGGTGCCCAGCAGCATGGCCGGCGCCAGCATCAGCGCGGTGGCCAGCAGTCCGGTGTCGGCATAGACGCCGGCCGCCAGGAAGAACACGGCGCGCGTGAAGGTGGCCAGGCCGATCAGGGTGCTTTGCGTGACGCGAATGTCGTTCTTGTCCCGCAGGCGGCCGGCCAGGTAGATGGCATAGATGAAACCGCCGCTGCCGAACAGCGCGGAGAACACGCCACCCACCGTACCGAAGGCATAGGCCGACCCTGGCGGCAGCGTCCGGTGCGGACGAAAGCCGCTCAGGGAATACAGCGAGTAGGCGATGGCGAACACGCCCAGCAACAGGAGCAGGGCGTCCGGCCGGCTGCGCAGCAGGACGACGGCGCCCACCAGGCTGCCGAGCACCATCGCCGGTACCAGCCGACGCAGCTCGCCCATCGACGCGTGGCGCACGTCGCGCGCCACGCTGGTGGTGGCCGCGGCGAAGTCCAGCAAGGCCAGGAGCGGTACGATGGTGGCCACCGGCACGAAGTTGGCCAGCAGCGGGCCGGCGACCAGCGCGGTGCCGAAGCCCGCCATGCCGAAGATGACGTAGGCCGCTGCCACGCCGGCGAACATCAGCGCGAACTGGGAAAGCGGAACGGGAAGCAGGAAGAGAAGGGCATCCACGGCTGGGCTCGATCGGGGCAACGGCAGCAGTCTGAGCCCTGCGCGCGTGGCGGTCCAATTCTAAAATCAGGCCTCATCCATCTCATCGCGCGATAAATGTTCTCGGTCAGGCAGCTTGGATACTACGTGGCGATCGTCGAGGCCGGCAGCTTCAGCGAGGCGGCCGAGCGGCTGCACGTGGCACAGTCGGCGCTGAGCCGGCAGATCAAGCTGCTGGAGGAAGAGGTGGGCGTGGCGCTGCTGGCGCGCACCACGCGACAGGTGGAAATGACGGCGGCGGGAAGGGCCTTCCACGAGGACGCGGTGCGCATGCTGGCGGGGCTGGGCGAGATGGCGGGCCGCGCGCGCCAGGCCGAGCGCGGCGTGCAGGGCAGCGTGGCGCTGCTGCATTCCAGTTCCGTGCCGCTGGGCCGGTCGCTGCTGGCGCCGCTGCGGCGCCACCTGTCGCGCCAGCCCGGTGTCAGCCTGTCGATCTCGTCCGCATCGTCCGAGCAGCAGGCGCAGGACATCCAGGACGGACGCGCGGACCTGGGCCTGGCCCGCGCGCCGGTGCTACGGCAGCTGCCCGACGTGCTGACGGAGGTCCTGTACGAGGAAGCGCTGGTGCTGGCCGTGCCGGCGGAACATCCGCTGGCGGGGCGGGACGCGGTGCCGCTGCATGCCCTGCGCGGCGAACGCTTCGTGTCGCTGCCGCATGCCCATCGGGGCGGGTTGAGCTATCGGGTGGTGGAACTGTGCCGGCAGGCCGGGTTCTTTCCCCTGGCCGCGCAGGCGGTGTCCCGCAAGGCGACCCTGCTGCGGCTGGTGGAGCTGGGGTTCGGCGTCGCGCTGGTGCCGGCGGACATGGCGGCCGACGCGCGCGCCGAGGTGCGCCTGGTGGCGTTGGCCGAGTGCGATGCCCGCACCCAGGTGCTGCTGCACGTCCACCGTTCGCCCACGCCGCAGGCCCGCCAGGTCGCCGATGCGCTGCGCGCGGCCTGCGCGGGTTGGCGAGGACTGGGCCGCGCGGACCCGGTCAGCCCAGGGTAGATTCCAGCGCCAGCAACTGCTCGACGGTTTCGCGCGCCCGCACGACATGGTAGTGGTCGCCGTCCACCATGACTTCGGCGGCGCGCGGGCGGGTGTTGTAGTTGCTGGCCATGACCATGCCGTAGGCGCCCGCCGATTCCACGGCCAGGTAGTCGCCTTCGCGCACGGCCAGGTCGCGGTCCTTGGCCAGCCAGTCGCCGCTCTCGCACACCGGCCCGACCACATCGTAGCGTCCGGTGGCCTCGTCCGCGCGCGGCGCCACGGCCAGCACGCCGTGGTAGGCCTCGTACAGCGTCGGGCGGATCAGGTCGTTCATGGCCGCGTCGACGATCAGGAAATTCTTCGCTTCCGTGGGCTTGAGGTACTCCACGCGCGTCACCAGCAGGCCGGCGTTGCCGACCAGGGAACGGCCGGGTTCCAGCACGATCTGGCGCGAGCCGTAGCCGCGTGCGTCGATGCGTTCGAACACGCGGGACAGCAGGTCGGCGGGGGCCAGCGCGGTCTCGTGGGCGTAGCGGATGCCCAGGCCGCCGCCCAGGTCCAGGTGCTCGACCCGGATGCCGTCGGCCGCCAGCTTGTCGAGCAGGTCGAGCAGCTTGTCCAGCGCGTCCAGGAAGGGGGCGGTCTCGGTGATCTGCGAGCCGATGTGGCAGTCGACGCCCACGATCTCGATCCCCGGCAGCGAGGCCGCGGTCCGGTAGGCCGCGGGGGCGTCGTCGATGGCGATGCCGAACTTGTTTTCCTTCAGGCCGGTCGAGATGTAGGGATGGGTCTTGGGGTCGACGTCGGGGTTCACGCGCAGCGATACCGGCGCGCGCTTGCCCATCGCCTGCGCGACCTCGGACAGGCGGTGCAGTTCGGGCACGGATTCGACGTTGAAGCACTTGACGCCCGCTTCCAGCGCCAGGCGCATTTCGGCGGCCTGCTTGCCTACGCCCGAGAAGACCACCTTGGCCGGATCGCCGCCCACCGCCAGCACGCGCTGCAGCTCGCCCGCGGACACGATGTCGAATCCGGCTCCCATGCGCGCGAATTCCCGCAGCACCGCCAGGTTGGAGTTGGCCTTCATGCCGTAGCAGACCAGCACGTCGCGCGAGCCGATGCCGCGCCGGTAGGCGTCGTAGGCGGCGTGCAGCGCGGCGCGCGAATAGACGTACAGCGGCGTGCCCAGCTGGTCGGCCAGCCGGGCCACGGATACGCCTTCGGCGTGGAGCACGCCGTCGCGATAGGCAAAGTGGGGGCTGCCGACCGGAGTGGGCAGGGAAGCGGGGGTGGTCATTGTGTCAGGGGGGTATGCGAGATGGATTCGTTGCGCCGGGAGATGTCGTCGACGTCGCCCGTGGTCTTGGACACCGGCGCGGGGGCGGGCTGCACGGCCGGCGCGGGCGCCGTGGGGGCCGGCTGGGCAGGCAGGTAGAGCGGGCCCTTGATGCCGCAGGCGGCCAGCAGCGCGAGCGGCAGGACCGCCAGCAGGGGAGCCAGGCGGCGCCCGGCCGGCCGGGCGCCGATGGCTACAATGCCGGTATCAGCAACCAACGAGGGGTCTGGGCATGCGGCGCGCGCAGGGCGCGTGGGTTTCATGTCGGACATAGTCGAAATTATGAACGAAAGCGAGTTTCTTGCCTTGGCCGACGCCATCCTGGATTCCATCGAGCGGCAGGCCGACGTGTGGTTCGAGCAGCGCGACATCGATATCGAGGCGACGCGCAGCGGCAACGTGCTGACGCTGACCTTCGCCGATCGCAGCCAGGCGGTCATCAACAGCCAGGCGCCCATGCAGGAAATGTGGGTGGCGGCGCGCAGCGGCGGGTTCCATTATCGCCTGAAGGACGGGAAGTGGCTGGATACGCGGTCTGGCGAGGAACTGGCGCGGGCGTTGTCGCGGATTTGTTCCGAGCAGTCGGGGGAGGAGATTGTGGTAGAGGAACTGCCGGTTCGGTGAGTTCTAAACACGGCTGGTCCGGGGCACCGAATGCGCCGTCCGGCCTCTCGGCGCCCCGGACCCAGCCTGCGGCGTCTTGTGGTGGTGGCCGCCCGTGGGGGTATGGCGGGCGGGCGTAGGGGCGGTCAGGGCAGGTATTCCGGGCGGGTGTTGCCGCCGCCGCTGGTGCTGCCCGAGCTGCCGCCATTGCCATTGATCAGGTTGCCCAGGCTGTCGATCAGCCGCGACATGGGATCGGTCGAGGGGGGCGGCAGTCCTACGGTGGCGACGGCCTGGCCGGGCGGGAATTCGGCGAAATAGTAGTCGCCGTTCTGCACGATGATGCCGGGGGGCATGGGCTGTTCGCGCTGGGGGATGTCCTTGAGCGCGCGCTGCATGTATTTCAGCCAGATCGGCATGGCGGCGCCGCCGCCGGTTTCGCGCACGCCCAGCGAGCGGGGCTGGTCGTAGCCCAGCCAGGCGACGCCCACGAGGCCGGGGGTGTAGCCGGCGAACCAGGCGTCCACCGAGTTGTTGGTGGTGCCGGTCTTGCCCGCCACGTCCTGGCGCTTGAGCGACAGGGCGGCGCGGGCGGTGCCGGTGCGGACGACGTCGCGCAGCATGGAGTCGGCGATGTAGGCCGTGCGGGCGTCGATGGCGCGCAGCGATTCGTCGCCCGCCTTGGTCGGGCGAGCCTGCATCAGGACGCGGCCGGTGCTGTCGGTGACCTTGTCGATCAGGTAGGGGGTGACGCGGTAGCCGCCGTTGGCGAAGACGGAATAGGCGCCGGCCATCTGCAGCGGCGTGACCGAACCCGCTCCCAGCGCCATGGTCAGGTAGGCGGGGTGGCGGGCGGCGTCGAAGCCGAAACGGGTGATGTAGTCCTGGGCGTACTGCGGACCGATGCTTTGCAGCACGCGGATCGACACCATGTTCTTGGACTTGGCCAGCCCCTGGCGCATGGTCATGGGGGGCTCGTTCTTGCCGTCGTAGTTCTTCGGTTCCCAGCGCTGCGAGCCGGTGGCCGAGGCTTCGAGCACGAACGGATCGTCGGAAATGATGGTGGCGGGAGTCAGGCCCCGTTCCAGCGAAGCCGCGTAGATGAAGGGCTTGAAGCTGGAGCCGGGCTGGCGCCAGGCCTGGGTGACGCGGTTGAACTTGCCGCTGTGGAAATCGAAGCCGCCGACCATGGCGCGGATGGCGCCGTTTTGCGGGTCGGTGGAGACGAAGGCCGCCTGGACCTGGGGCGTTTGCAGGATTTCCCACTCGTTTCCGGTCTTCAGGATGCGGACGATGGCGCCGCGGCGGATGCGCACCGAAGGCTGGGCCTTGGCCGACAGCGCCGGCTGCACGAACTTGAGCCCCTTGCCGGTGATGTCGATGATCTCGCCCGAGCTGCGGGCCACGCGGACCTTGTTGGCATCGGCGGCCAGGACCACGGCGGACAGCAGGGTATCGCTGTCGGGATAGTCGTTCAGGGCGTCGTCGACCGCCTCGTTCAGCTTCTCGGGGTTGTTGTCGATGCCATTGGGCAGGTCGACGAAGGCCTCGGGGCCGCGGTAGCCGTGGCGGCGCTCGTAGTCCAGCACGCCGTCGCGCAGCGAATCGTAGGCGGCATCCTGCATGTCCCGGTTCACGGTCGTATAGACGTTCAGGCCGCGGGTGTAGGTCTCTTCCTTATAGATGTCGTAGACCAGCTGGCGAGCCAGCTCGGCCACGTATTCGGCGCGCACGCCGAATTCTCCGCCCAGTTGCCGGACCTGCTGCTTTTCGTCCAGGGCGGCGCGGTATTCGGGCTCGGTCAGATAGCCCAGGCTCAGCATGCGCTGCAGCACGTATTGCTGGCGCAGCTTGGCGCGGGTCGGGTTGACCACCGGGTTGTAGCGCGACGGGGCCTTGGGAATGCCGGCCAGCATCGCGGCCTCGGCGGCGGTGATCTCCGACAGCGGCTTGCCGTAATAGATGCGGGCCGCCGAGGCGAAGCCGTAGGCGCGCTGGCCCAGGTAGATCTGGTTGATGTAGAGCTCCAGGATCTGGTCCTTGGTCAGGTTGGCCTCGATCTTGAAGGTCAGCAGGATTTCGTAGAGCTTGCGGGTCCAGGTCTTTTCCGACGACAGGTAGAAATTCCGGGCCACCTGCATGGTGATCGTGCTGGCGCCCTGGCTCTTGGACAGGTTCACCATGTTGGTGAGGGCCGCGCGCATGACGCCGGACCAGTCTATGCCGCCATGTTGGTAGAAACGGTCGTCTTCTGCCGACAAGATCGCCGATTTGAGTACATCGGGTACGTCGCGGATGCGCACGACGTTGCGCCTTTCCTCGCCGAATTCGCCGATCAGGGCATTGTCCGCGGTGTAGATCCGCAGCGGCATCTTCGGATGGTAGTCGGTCAGGGCGTCGAGGTCGGGCAGGTTCGGGTAGGCGAGGGCCAGCGCCAGCCCCACCAGGAGGGCGCCACAAACGGCCAGCCCGGCCAGAACGCCGGCGACCTTCAGGAGAATACGGGACATGAGGAAGCAGCTTCTCGTGCGAGGACGAGACCCATTATAGGAACATCGAAACGGATCGGCTTATAGACCGCCCGGCGGCCCGGGCGTTCCTGTAACAGTTGGTGTGCCGGGTCCCGGGGGCCGATTTTCCGCTTCCGGCCCTCTTGCGGGATAATGCATCTTATATCGATATCTTTCTGTGGCTTCGGCCTCACGAGCTAGTGGATCAGGTCTCTTACGATTCATGCGCGGCCGCCGCCACGGGGCCGGCAGGCACGGTGTTCGTGCCGCCCGTCTTTCTCGTCGGCATGATGGGGGCGGGCAAAACCACGATCGGCCGCGGCCTGGCGCGGGCGTTGTCGCGCCAGTTCCTGGACGTGGACCTGGTGCTGGAAGCGCGCTGCGGGGTCCGGGTGCCCACCATTTTCGAACTGGAAGGCGAGGCCGGCTTCCGGCGCCGCGAAACCCATGCGCTGGACGAATGCAGCCGGATTTCCGGGGTAGTCCTGGCCACCGGCGGCGGCGCCGTGCTGGCCGAGGAAAACCGCCGCATGCTGCAGCAGCGCGGCACGGTCGTCTACCTCAGGGCCAAGGCCGAGGAGCTCTACCAGCGTACCCGCTACGACCGCAACCGGCCGCTGCTGCAGACGGCCGATCCGCTGGGCCGCATCACCGAGCTGCTGCGCCAGCGCGAACCCCTGTACGAGGAAATCGCCGACCTCGTCGTCGATACCGGCAAGGTGTCGGTGGCGCGGCTGGTCGGCCGCATCCTGCCCATGCTCGCAACCTGCAACAAGCAGGTCCGGCCGCCCGCCGCCGACCTGCCCCCGCTGGAGTGTCTATGAAAGAAGTCCGTGTCGAGACCCCGGGCGGGAGCTATCCCATACGGATCGCCCCCGGCCGCCTCGATCGCCTGGCCGAGGCCGTGCCGGCCGACGCCACCACCCTGGTCGTGGTCACCAATCCCACCGTGGCGGCGCTGTACGCCGAGCGCGCCGAGCAGGCCCTGGCGGCCACCGGCCGGCCCATCCTGCGCATCGAGCTGCCCGACGGCGAGCAATACAAGGATTGGCAGACCCTGAACCTGATCTTCGACGCCATGCTGGCCAGGCACTGCGACCGCAAGGCCGTGATCGTCGCGCTGGGCGGCGGCGTGATCGGCGACATCGCCGGCTTCGCCGCCGCGGTCTACATGCGCGGCATCCGCTTCATCCAGGTGCCCACCACGCTGCTGTCGCAGGTCGATTCGTCGGTGGGCGGCAAGACCGCCGTCAACCACCCCATCGGCAAGAACATGATAGGCGCGTTCTACCAGCCGATCGCCGTGGAAATCGACACCGACGTGCTGTCCACGCTGCCCGCGCGCGAGGTCTCCGCCGGGCTGGCCGAGGTCATCAAGTACGGTGCCATCCTGGATGCCGACTTCTTCGCCTGGTGCGAGGCCCACGCCCGGGACCTGCGCGCGCTCGAACCGGGCGCGCTGGCCGTGGCCATCGCCCGTTCGTGCGAACTCAAGGCCTACGTCGTCTCGCAGGACGAACGGGAAACCGGCTTGCGCGCCATCCTGAACTTCGGCCATACCTTCGCCCACGCCATCGAGGCCGGGCTGGGCTTCGGCGCCTGGCTGCACGGCGAGGCCGTCGGCTGCGGCATGGTGCAGGCGGCGGAGCTCTCGGCGCTGGCCGCCGGGCTGCCGCCGGCCGACGCCGAACGCATCCGCGGCCTGGTGCTGGCCATCGGCTGCCCGGTGTACGCGCCCGACCTGGGGCCCGACCGCTGGTTCGACCTGATGCAGGGCGACAAGAAAACCGAAGCCGGCCAGATCCGCTTCATCCTCTTGCCCAGGCTGGGGGAAGCGGTACGGACCCCGGCCGAGGCCGGACTGGTCCGGCAGGTCCTGGACCGGACCGTCGCCAAGACAGCGGGCGAGCAGCCAGCCACGCTCGCCTGACCCCGCCCACTCCGGAGGAGCCCCGACGTCATGCCCCAAGTCCTCGCTCCCTACGCCGCCGACCCGGCCGCCACCCGCGGCCGGCGCCACCCCGAAGCCCCGCCCCAGGGGCGTTCCGAATTCCAGCGCGACCGCGATCGCATCATCCATTCCAACGCCTTCCGGCGGCTGGAGTACAAGACCCAGGTCTTCGTGAACCACGAGGGCGACCTGTTCCGCACCCGGCTCACGCACAGCCTGGAAGTGGCGCAGATCGCGCGGTCCATCGCGCGCAACCTGGGCCTGAACGAAGACCTCGTCGAAGCCATTTCCCTGGCCCATGACCTGGGCCACACCCCGTTCGGGCATGCCGGACAGGATGTGCTGCACGCCTGCATGCAGGAGTTCGCACCCGAGGCCGGCGGCTTCGAGCACAACCTGCAAAGCCTGCGCGTGGTGGACGAACTCGAGGAACGCTACGGCGACTTCAATGGCCTGAACCTGTGCTTCGAGACCCGCGAGGGCATCCTCAAGCACTGCTCGCTGACCCGGGCGGCGCGCCTGGGCGACGTGGGCGAGCGCTTCCTGAACCGCACCCAGCCTTCGCTGGAAGCGCAACTGACCAACCTGTCGGACGAGATCGCCTACAACAACCACGACATCGACGACGGCCTGCGCTCCGGCCTCGTCTCGCTGGAGCAGATGCGGCAGGTCGGCATCTTCAACCGCCATCATGCCGAGGTCGTGCAGCGCTACCCGGACCTGCCCGAGCGGCGTGCCATCACCGAAACGGTGCGGCGCATGATCAACACCCTGATCATCGACCTGACCGAGACCACGGCGGCCCGCATCGCCCGGCACCAGCCGGCCTCCATCGACGACGTGCGCCGCGCGCCGCCGCTGGCGGGCTTCAGCCCCGAAGTGAAGGCCGAGGCCGAGGAACTCAAGATCTTCCTGCGCGACAACCTGTATCGCCACTATCGGGTGCTGCGCATGACCACCAAGGCCAAGCGCGTGCTGCGCGACCTCTTCATCGCCTTCCTGGACGACCCGCGCCTGTTGCCGCCGCAGTACCAGGCACGGGCCAACGTGGATCAGCCGCGGGCCATTGCCGACTACATCGCGGGGATGACCGACCGGTATGCGATCAAGGAGCACCGGCGGTTGTTCCTGGTGAGCGACGAGTAGCGGCGGGGGGGGCGGCCATCCGCCCCGCTTCCCGATGCATTGCGGTGGCGCCGTGCTGGTCAATGCGCCGCCTGCAACACCTCCGACCGATTGCCGCCGCCATTCTGGCGAGGGTAGGTATAGGCGCCGAGCCGCAACACCAGCATCGCCGAAGCCAGCAGGACCAGGCTCAATCCGGCCAATGCCGACGAATAGCTTCCCGTCGCGTCGAACACGAGCCCCATGACATAGGGGCCTCCGCCGGACCCCGCCATAAAGGCTGCGAACAGATAGCCATAGATCTCGCCGAAGCTCTTCAAGCCCAGGTAGCGCGACAGCAGGAAGGCGATCAGGTCTACTTCCGCGCCCAGGCCCAGCCCTATCAGCACGACCGCGACGGCCGCATAGGCGGGCGACGGGTTGGCGAGCAGCAGGGCGATGCCGGCTACCGGGACCAGGAAGAAGAAGGCCGCCACGTAGGGCGCGAAGATGCGGTCGAGCAGGAAGCCAGCCAGCAGCCTGCCTCCGATGAGCGCGAGGCCGGCGAAGCCCAGCGCCGAGGTGGCGAGCGTGGCGGCAATGCCGCGGTCGACCAGCAGCGGAACCACGTGGGCGATGACGCCGTTCGTGGCCAGGGCGACGCCCGCAAAGGCGATGGCCAGTTTCCAGAACAGGGGGCTGCGCAGCGCCTGTCGACCGGTCAGTCCGGGCAACGCCGGCAGGCCGTCGGCCGCGGCGCGATGGGGCGGTTCGCGCACCGCCAGGCCGACTGCGGTAAACCCGACCACGAAGGTGAGCGCCGCCAGCCCGACGTATGCGCCGCGCCAGCCCACGTGCGCGACCAGCGCCTGGGCGAACTGGGGAACCAGCGCCGCTCCCAGGCCGACGCCGGACATGGCCACGCCCAGCGCCAGCCCGCGCTTGTCGTCGAACCAGGCGGCAATCGCCTTGGCGTAGGGCAGGGGCGTCTGGCCCGCCGCGGCGATGCCCATCAGCGCATAGATGATCATGAACTTCGCCGGCGTATCGGCCAGGAAGGCCAGCGCGACCATCGCGAGCGCGAACAGCGTGATGGCCGGCAGGGTGACGGCGCGCACGCCGTGGCGGTCGGCGAGCCTTCCGGCCAGTGGCACGCATAGCGCGGTCACGCATAGCCCGATCACCAGGGCCAGCGATGTGGTGGAACGCGACCAGCCGAACTCGCTGGTGACCGGCAGCAGAAACACGCCGAAGGTGAATTGCATGATAGGACCGTTGCCGACCAACAGGCCGAACACGGATCCGACCACGATCCACCATCGATTGATCGTCTTCATTGTCTTCCTCCTGATGGCTCGGGCCATCTATGGGATGGGATCGCCGGCCGGATGCGATGTCCGGCCGGGGGGGGCGATTACCGGTCCAGCTTGAACAGCCGCGCCGCATTGGCGCTGCCTATCTTGAGCCGGTCGGCTTCGCTGATGCTGGTTGAGTCGAACCATTCGGCCGCATGGTCGATGTTCTCGAACGGCCAGTCGGTGGAGAACAGGATGCGGTCGGCGCCGATCTCGAGGATGGCATCGATCAGCGTCTGCGTGCGGAAGTTGCCCGAGGTGGTCAGGTAGAAGTTCTCGTTGAAGTAGTCGACGATCTTCCTCTTGGCCGGATACTTCGGCTTGGCCTTGAGCCAGGCGTTGCGGTGGTCGATGCGCCACATGCTGTAGGGCAGGCCTTCTCCCATGTGGCCCAGGATGATGCGCAGCGCCGGAAACTGGTCGAATAGGCCCGAGCCCATCAGCCGCAGGGCATGCACCGCCGTTTCCTGCCCGAATGCCCACGTCGGTCCGAGCAGCCAGCCGTGTCCGTCGTAGATGCCGGCGTCGGGTGGCAACGGATTGCGCGGATGCAGGTAGAACGGGACGTCGAGCGTCTGGACGGTTGCCCAGAACGGCAGGTACTGCGGCATGTCGTAGTACAGCGGCTTGGAATGCCGCACGTCTTCGGAGAATCCGTTGACCAGCGCGCCGACGAAACCCAGGTCCTTCACGCAGCGCTCCAGTTCGGCCGCCGCGAGTTCCGGCTCCTGCATGGCCAGCGCGGCAAAGCCGCGGAACCGGTCCGGCCGCTTGGCCACTTCCTCCGCCAGGAAGTCGTTGGCCCTGCGGGCCGTCTCATGCGCCTTGCGGTGGTCCCCGATGGCCTGCACCGCCGGCGCGTTCAGCGACAGGATCATGACCTCGATGCCATGCTCGTCCATCAGGCGCAGCCGCCTGTCCTGGATATCGAGCAGCCGCGACTTCAGCTCCGGCCAGTCCTTCTCCGGCACGAAGCCCGCCGAATCCATCAGGGTCTCTTCCGTGGCGAAATGTTCTTCCAGCGCGATTTTTCCTTTCATTCCTCTCTCCTGTACATGCAGTCAGAAAATGCAAGATCCCAATTCACGCAGCACGCGGTGCCCGTCTAGTACGAGCTTCTTGAGGTGTCACGCCACTGCTGCCGCTGGCAGCCAGCGAAGCACCGGCGCCACAGTCCAAGAAAGCGGCCCTAGACCCAGGATGCGGTGGATCCGGCTCCGCCGGTCCACCCGCATCGCCCCCTGGGGGGCGCGCGTCAGCGCGTAGGGGGGGTCAATATTGCCCGCGCGGCGCCAACCCCAGCGCCATCTGCCCGTACATCGTGCCCACCGCATCCCAGTTCATGCTGATGTGGCGGCCGACCGCGTTGATGTCGCGCCAGGCCCGCTGCACCGGGTTGTCCATCTGCAGGCCCGCGCCGCCGGTGGACGCGTTGAGGGCCTCGATCGCCCGCAGCGCCAGCGATACCGCGAACGACTGGCCGCGCCGGCAAACGATGCGGTCTTCCTCGGTCACGGCATGGCCGCCGCCGACCCTGGCGGTGACCCAGCGCAGGTCGCGCAGAAGGATCTCCCGTGCCGCGTCCGCGCTGGCGGCCGCTTCCGCCACGCGCAACTGGACCGTGGCGAACTCGGCCATCTTCTGATGCGCGCCGGCCACCGCGCCGCGGGTGACGCGGCCGCTGGTGACCGCTACGTACTCGTCGAGTGCCCCCTGCGCGGCACCTACCGCGACCGAGGCCAGGCACGAGGGAATGACGGTCAGCATGGGAATGCGGTAGCCGGGGACTTGCCGGTAATGCGCGGCCCCTGGAGTGTCGCCCGACGTGGTCTGGGCGAAGGTCAGCAGACGATGGGCGGGTACGTACACATCGTCGAGCACCAGTGTCTTGCTGCCTGTGCCCGCCAGCCCGACCACGTCCCATGTGTCGACGATGCGATAGTCCGTCGCGGGTACCAGCAGGAAGGCGGGCTCCAGGCGAGACGGATCGTCGGCGCACGGCACCATGGCGGCGCAGAGCGCCCACCGGGCGTTCTCACAGCCACTGGCAAAACTCCAGCTTCCGCTCAGCCGCAGGCCGCCTGGCGCCGGCTGCGCCCGGCTTGCCGGCGCATACGACCCGCATAGCAGCGCATCGGGATCGGCGCCCCAGACGTCGTGCTGCGCTTCGGCCGGAAAGCCCGCCAGCAGCCATTGATGCGCGGCCAGCAGGCCGCACACCCAGGCGGTCGATGCGCAGTGCTGTGCAAGGAGCAGATTGGCCTCGACCAGCGCTGCGAAGCTCTGCTCCGCGCCGCCGTATGCGGCCGGCTTGACCAGGTCGAAGAAGCCGGTGGCGCGCACCCGTTCCATGTGGGCAGCGGGTATGCGGCGCGCGGCCTCCACTTCTCGCGCAGCGGCGCGCAAGCCGGGAGCCAGCTCGCGCAATGCGGCGACGAGGGGCGGGGAGGGCGCGTCCGTGCCGCCGGGCGGCGACAGAATGGCGTGTTCCGCGAAACTGCTCATGATGGTCTCCGAGTTATGTGCATGAATGGCCGGCCTGCCGGCGCGCGGTGCGAGGGAGTGGAAATGCGCTAGCCCGACGCCATGGGGATCGAGCGGCAATAGGTCGCGTTCTGGTAAAGCAGCGGGGCACTGCGGTCTGACAGCTGTACGTCGTCGACCTCGCCGATGAAGACGGTATGCGTGCCGAACGGAACGGCGAGCTTCTTGACGCAGAAAATGCGGGCCTGCGCCGAGGCCAGGTGCTTGATGCCTTCTTCGGTTTCGGCCCAGTCGCCCAGGGCAAACCGTTCGCCGGGCGCGACCGCGCCGCTGAAGGCGGCGGAGAGGTCCTGGTGTTCCTGCGCCAATACGTTGACGCAGAACCGCTCGGTCGAGGACATGATGTGATGCAGCAGCGTGCGGTTATTGATGCAGACCAGCAGCGCCGCGGGATCGAGCGATACAGAGGTGACCGCGGTGGCGGTCATGCCGTGGCCGCGCTCGCGGTCGCCAGCGGTGATGATGGAGACGGTGGCGGCGATGCTGCGCATGGCCTGGCGAAACGCGACTTGCACGTCGCCGGAAGGCGTGGCGGCCATGTGTCTTCCTCCATGTTCTTCGTACTGTTTGAACAGTTTCACATACAACAATTGAAAATACAACTGTTGTAAAGTCCAAATCAGATAGGGGTTTTCTCTGCCCCGGTTCCTGAGCGCAGCCTTGACCATGTATCGATTGACCGATTCCTTTCCCTACTTGCTCAACCGCGTGGGCGTGCGCATAGGCGAGTTGTTCAGCAAGCGGCTCAAGCCTTATGACCTCACGCTGCCGATGTATCGCGTGCTGGTGTCGCTATGGGAAAGGGGCGACCAGAGACTGAACGAATTGGGCAAGGCGACCACGCTGGAGGTGTCGTCGCTGTCGCGGCTGATCGGCACCATGGAGGAGCGCGGCCTGGTGGTCCGGAACCGGCTGGAGGACAATGCGCGCGCCGTGGCGATCAATCTCACCGCGGAAGGAAGGCGGCTGGCGGAAGAACTGATTCCGCTGGCTGTCGAATTCGAGGAGGTGGCCATCCACAGTTTCGGCCGGAGCGAAGTGGCGCGGCTGAAGTCGGCCATGCTCGACATCTACGAACACCTGAACGCGCTCGATCCGCGGCTGCTGGAACCGGGCCGCAAGCGCAAATCCGGACACTGAGCGCTCCAGCCCGCCCATCCGTTGCCAATACGGCAACGGACAGGCCGTGAAAAGGCAAGGTTCGAGTACGCCAACTGGCACAAGGTATGCATGAGTCGGGCGTGGCCTGGAACGGGGCGCCCGCATGCACCATCAGTGGGCATCCCGCCGCTCGGAGCAGCGAGGCGGATTGCCTTCCGGGTCGCAACCTTATCGAAGGAACGATCCGACATGTCTATTTTCCGCTGGATTATCCGGGCCGCCGGCCTGGCCGCCCTGGCGTGCGCCTTGCCCGCCGCCGCGCAATCGCCCGCCAAGATCAGATTCATGCTGGACTGGAAGATCCAGGGCGTCCACGCCTGGTTCTATTGGGCCAAGGACAAGGGCTATTTCAAGGATGAGAACCTGGACGTGACCATCGACCAGGGCGACGGGTCGGCGGCGGCGGTGACACGGGTCATGTCCGGAGGCTACCAGGCGGGCGTGGGCGACGTGAACGCCATCATCCAGAATGCCGCGACCAAGCCCGGCGAGGCGCCTGTCATGGTTTACATGATCTACAACCAGGCGCCGTTTGCGCTGATTACCAAGGCCGACGGACCGATCAAGACGCTCAAGGACATCGAGGGCAAGACGCTGGGGTCGCCCGCCGGGGCGGCGGCGCTGAAGGTCTTCACCGCGCTCGCCAAGCGCAACGGCATCGACGAGAAGAAGGTGAGCTGGACCAACATGGCCCCGAACCTGCAGGAGCAGATGCTGCTGCGCGGGCAGGTGGATGCCTCGGCGGTATTCGCCGCCACCAGCTACATGAATCTGGTCGCGCAGCACGTGGATCCGGACAAGGACATCCGTTGGATTTTCTACAACGACAACGGCCTCGATCTGTACAGCAATGGCGTGCTGGTATCTCCCAAGCTGCTGGCCGAGCAACCGCGCGCGGTGGGCGGCCTGGTGAAGGCGGTCAACCGGGCGATGAAGGAATGCATCGCCGCAGCGGACGCCTGCATCGACAACCTGGCGCGCAACGAGCCGCTGATCGACAAGAGTATCGAGAAGCGCCGCATGTTGTACGTCCTCAAGCATTCCATCCTGACATCCGAGGTGGCCGAGATCGGATTGGGGGACGTGCGCGACGAGCGCATGGCGCGCGCCATCGACCAGATCGCCGACAGTTACGGCCTGCCGCGCAAGCCGTCGCCGGGCGAGGTGTTCAACCGGAGTTTCCTGCCGCCCAAGGCTGACCGCACGGCCAGGCTGCCGCTATGACGGCCGCGCAGGCGGCAACGGATGCCTGGGGCATCCGCAATGCGGCTCTCCCCGGGCGCGAAGGGCGGTGGCGCGTGATCGTGGCCGGGGGGCGCATTGCCGAGATCGCGCCCGAGGGCGACGGCGGCCGGTATGCCGACGCCTGGGACGCGGACGGACGGCTGCTCTCGACGGCCTTCGTCGACCCTCACGTCCATGTGGACAAGGCGCTGACCAGCGACCGCGTGGATGATGCCGTGGCCGCGTCCGACCTGGACGCGGCAATCCGGGCCGTGCGCCGCCTCAAGTCCGGCTTTACCGAGGAGGACGTCGCCGCCCGGGCGGCGGCGTCTCTGCGTATGGGGCTGGCGCACGGCACGACCGTGGCACGCACCAACTGCGAGGCTGACCGCCATGTCGGCTTGCGCGCCGTGGCCGGCGTGCGTGCGGCAGCCCGGGCGTTGGCGGGCGCGGTGGACGTGCAGGTCATCGCATTTCCCCAGGAAGGCTGGTTCGAGACCGCCGGCTCGGCCGAGGACGGCGCGGCGCCGTACATCGAGCAGGCCCTGGAGGCCGGCGTGCGCATCGTCGGCGGCAACGTCAACCGGGCGTTGTGGCCATCGGATCCCGAGCGCCAGGTGGACGAGAGCTTCGCGCTGGCCGCGCGCTACGACTGCGACATCGACTATCACCTCGACAACTGGGATACGCCCGAGTCGTTCACCCTGCCCTACGTGGCGCACAAGACCCTGGCGCAGGGATGGCAAGGCCGCGTGGCGGTGTCGCACATTGCCTCGCTGGCCGCGGTCGGCGATGCCGAGGCGGCCGACGCGATCGATGCGGTCAGGCGCGCCGAGGTGAGCGTTTGCGTACTGCCCACCCGCATGCGGCTCACGCGCGTGCTCGAACTGATGGAGGCCGGGGTCAACGTGGCCTGTGGCACCGACAACATGCGCGATCCGTTCGTGCGCTATGGCGATGCCGATCCGCTCAAGGCCATGCTGCTGCTCGCGCAGATCACGCGCCAGCTGCACAACGCCGGACTGGAGCGGATCTGGACGACCATGACCGGCAATGCGGCGCGCATGCTGCGATTGCGCGACTATGGCATGGCGCCTGGCTGTCATGCGGATCTGGTGTTGCTGGACGCGCATTGCGTGTCCGACGCGATATTGCGGCAGGCCGCCCGGCTTGCCGTGTTCAAGCGCGGCATGCAGGTGGCGGGACAGCTCCGCGTGGTCTGATCCGCGCCGGGTGGCGGGGCATCAGGCTTCGGCCGCCGCCAGCGTCTGCTGGATGTGTTCGACGAAGGCATGCGCGATCACCGGCAACTGGCGGTGCCGCAAACTCGCCAGCACCAGCTTGCCCCTGGGGAAATGCCGGTCCTCCAACTGCCGCGCGACCAGTTCCCCGCCTTCGGTGACCGCCCCGATGGCAATCTGGAAGGAAATGGCTTGCTGGTAGTAGAGGCAGCCGCGCAGGAATTCGAACGAGTTGCTTTCCACCATCGGGTGCAATTTGATCGAGCTGCGCGTCATGAAGCGCTCCAGCAACTGGCGGCCGCCTATGTCGCGATCGGGCAGTACGACGGGATAGTCGGCACAGTCGCGCAAGTAGACGCGAGGCTGCCCGGCCAGGGGATGGCTGCGGTGCATCAGCGCGACCAGGGGCTGGTCGAACTGCCTGATGGACTCGATGTCGGCCTCCGGCGCGAGGTTGAAGACCAGGGCCAGGTCAACGTCGAAAGCGCGCAGCGCCTCGAGCGCCTGCAGGTGGTCGCCGAAGGTGACCTCGAACGAGACCAGCTGATGGGCGGCGCGGAATGAGGACACCGCGCCGGGCAGGCAGACCGGCGCGAGCGCCTGGCTGGCGACGATCCGGACGGTGCCGCGGCGCTTTCCCTTCAATTCTTCGATTTGTGACCGGACGCCGTCGAGTTCGGCGCTCCGGCTGCGTATGTAGCGCACGAAAAGCTCGCCGGCGGTGGTCAGCCGCATGCCTCGGGGAAGGCGCTCGAAGATGGGCGTGCCCAATTCTTCCTCCAGATCCTGGATGCGGCGGTTGACGGCCGACGGCGCGACGTGGAGCCGCTCGGCAGCCTGGCGGATGGAGCCGACGCGAGCGACTTCGTCGACGTAGCGGAGAAAGCGCAGGTGATTCATGAGGGGAGGACCTGGAAGTGGGGAAGGGGTGGACGCACTGCTTCGTGGCCTGCGCCGCCCGATAGCGGGCATGCCGCTTCGGTTTGGTGCATGGGCCGGTACGTGTGCGAGGCGCATCGGCGGCGGCCGGCCCGCCGCCCCGTCGAGCGCGGCAGCCGTGCGGAAAGACCACCAGCCAGGGGCGGCGCGGGCGTGTTCCGCATCGTTGCCGATACGGCAACGGGTAGTCCGTCAAATGGCATTGAATTGGATCGCAGAATCAGGTGGACGGGTACGGTCATTGCATAGAGCAAATCATGTTCCGGGATTCGCCGGCATCCACGCATCGTCCAGACCATGACCGCACCGACTGTTCCCACCCATTCCTTCGGCCCCTCGCCGGACAACGCATGGACCCAGCGAGACGATTGCCTGAGTCTCGTCCGCCCGGCCCGCCCGTCCCGGCCGCTGCGCCTGCCGTCCGATGGACAGGCGCTGGAGTTCGATCTTGCTCGCTCCGCGTTGATCGTGATCGACATGCAGAATGACTTCTGCCATGCCGACGGCTGGTTCGGCCAGAAAGGCGTGGACGTCTCGCCCATGCGCGCACCCATCCCGGCCATCGCCGCGCTGTTGCCGGCATGGCGCGCCGCGGGCGGACGGGTGGTCTGGCTCAACTGGGGCGTGCGTGCCGATCGCCTCAATCTCAGCCCCACCATCCTTTTCAAAGGCAAGCGCAGCGCCGACGGCGTGGGCTATGCCGAGTGCTCGCCCGATGATCGCGGCCCCAGCGTGGTGGCCGGCGAATGGGGCGCGCGCGTCGTCGAGGAACTGCCGGTGGCGGCGGACGACGTGACCGTCTACAAGCATCGCCTTAGCGGCTTCTGGGACAACGAGCTGGACAGCCTGCTGCGCCAGCAGGGCATCACGACACTGTTCTACGCGGGCGTGAATACCGACCGCTGCGTGTTCTCCACGCTGCAGGATGCGGGGTTTCTGGGCTACGACAACATTCTCCTGGCCGATGCCTGCGGGTCGCCATCGCCTGATTACGTCACCCAGGCTATTCATTTCCTGGTCAGACAACTGCACGGCTTCGTCGCCAGCGCGCAAGACCTGGCTGGCGCGCTGGCAGCCAACGCTCCGCAATCGCCGGAGCTTCCCTCCACTCCTCGTTCTATAGGAATCGCTCCATGATCGATCATCTGAAACGGCTGGTTCGCGCCTCGGCCGGCGCCGCCGCGCTCGGACTGTGCCTGTCGGCGCTTCCCGCCCTGGCCGATGCCCAGCCCCGGATCAAGCTGACCTTGAACTGGAAGTACGAGGGGGCACAGGCCTGGTTCTTCCTGGCCCAGGAGCGCGGCTATTTCAAGGCCGAAGGACTGGATGTCCAGATCGACCAGGGCGAGGGGTCGGCAGCCGGCGTGCCCAAGGTCGCCGCCGGTACGTACACCGCGGCGTTCGGCGACATGAATGCGCTGATCGACTTTGCCGCGCGCCGGCCCGACGATGCGCCGGTGGCCGTCTACATGCTGTACAACGTCGCGCCGTTCACCGTGGTCGTGAAAAAAGACAGCCCCATCAAGACGCCCAAGGATTTCGAGGGCCGCACCCTGGGCGGGCCCGCCAGCGACGGCGCCCTGAAGCTGTTCCCCACGCTGGCGAAGACGGCGGGATTCGACCTGGCCAAGGTCAAGATCAACAACATGGCGCCCAACCTGCGCGAGCAGATGCTGTTGCGCGACCAGGTCGACGGCGTGTTCGGCTACGTGAACACCGTGTGGTTCGCCGCCAAGCTGAGCGGCATGGATCCCGAGAAGGACCTGCGCTTCATCAAGTACGCCGACTACGGCCTGGACCTGTACTCCAACACCATCATGTTCTCGCGCAAGTTCGCCAGGGAGAACCCCGAGGCGGTCAAGGGTTTCCTGCGCGCGCTCAACAAGGCCATCAAGGACGTCGTGGCCGATCCCGACGCCGGCATCGCCGCGGTGCTCAAGCGCGAACCGCTGCTCAAGGCCGAGCTGGAGAAAGAGAAGCTCCTGTCGACCATGAAGCGCGACATGAGCCACCCCGAGATTGCCAGGATCGGGCTCGGCGACGTGGACGATGCCCGCCTGAAGCGGGCCATCGATCTCGTGGTGCAGGCCAACCAGCTGGGCAGCACGCCCGCCGTATCAGCGGTGTTCGACCGCGGCTTTCTGCCGGTGCGCGCCGAGCGGCCCACGCATTTCTGAACCCCCGCACCGCCGGCGACGGCAGGCGCGGCGGGATCGAGTACTACCGCATTGAACGAGAGATAAGACATGGAATTGCAGCTGAAAGACAAAGTGGCCGTCATCACCGGCCCCGCCAAGGGCATGGGCCGGGCGATCACCCTTGCCTTCGCCCGTGAAGGGTGTGCGCTGGTGCTGGCCGGGCGGGATGTCGTCGCCATCGAGCCGGTCGCCGCCGAGGCGCGCGCGCTGGGCGTGCGCGCCAAGGTGATCCGGTGCGACCTGATCGACGCCGGCCAGACCGAGGCCCTGGGGCGGGAAGCCGAAGCGGCCTTCGGCCGGGTCGACATCCTGGTCAACGTGGCCGGCGGCTCGGGCCCGATCGGCAAGACGGGCTGGGAGACCACCGCCGAGGAGTTCGACGAGATCGTCGGCCTCAACATGAAAGGCTGCTTCAACACCATGCATGCCGTGCTGCCCGGCATGATCGCCCGGCGCTACGGCAAGATCGTCAACGTCGGCGGCACGTTCGGCATGCGCGGGCGCGCCGGTCGCATGGCGTACTCCGCCTCGAAATGGGGCCTGCGCGGCATTACCAAGAGCTTTGCCCTGGAGGCCGGCCCGCACAACGTCAACGTCAATTGCGTTGCCCCGGGCATGGTCGACGGCCCCCGCTTTCGCGAGAAGGTCTGCGCGGACATGGCGCGCAAGCACGGCATCCCGCTGGAAGAGGCCATGGCGCGCCATGCCGCCGACTATGCGCTGCGCCGCGTTTCCACCGACGAGGACGTGGCCATGGCCTGCCTCTTCCTTGCCAGCGACGCGTCGCGCCAGATCACCGGCGTCGATCTGCCGGTCGACGGCGGCTGGGCCGCACTGTAAGGAGAAGACACATGAGCCAGGTAGATCTCCTCATCCGGGGCGGCAGGGTCGTGTCGCCCGACCAGATCATCGAGGCGTCGGTCGCCATCGACGGCGGCCGGATCGTCGCCGTCGGCCATGACGACATGATGCCTTCCGCGCGCGAGACGCTGCAGGCCGACGGCCTGTACCTGTTGCCGGGCGCGATCGACAGCCACGTGCATTTTCGCGACCCGGGGTATCCCAACAAGGAAACCTGGAAGAGCGGGTCGGCCGCGGCGGCCTGCGGCGGCGTCACCACCGTGTTCGAGATGCCCAACACCAACCCCGCCACCGGCACGGTCGAGGCGCTGCGCATCAAGCAGAAGGCGGCGGAATCGTCCTATGTGGACTACGGCATCCATGGCCTCCTGGGCGACGACACCATAGACCGGCTGGAAGAATTGCTGGATGCGGGCGTGACCAGCTTCAAGGCCTTCGTCGGCAACACCTTCGGCAACTTGCCCGCGCCCACCGACGGCGCGCTGCTGGAGGGGTTCGAGAAACTGGCGCCCCTGGGCATACGCACGGTCGTGCATGCCGAGAACTCGTCCATCATGGCGCGCCGCCAGCAGCGCATGGAAGAGGCGGGACGCATCGACGCCATGGCCCATCTTGCCTCCCGTCCCGCCGTATGCGAGATCGAGGCCATCGGCCGGGTATTGACCCTGGCCGAATGGACCGGGGCCCGCGTGCACATCGCCCACCACAGTTCGCGCGATTCGCTGTTCCTGCTGCGCGACGCCAAGCGGCGCGGCGTGGACGTCACGGTCGAGACCTGCCCGCAGTACCTGCTGCTGAACATCGGCGACATGACGCGCCTGGGCGGCATCCTGCGCCTGAACCCGCCCATACGGGAAGCCCATCACAACCAGCCGCTGTGGGATGCCCTGGTGGAAGGCGTGATCGACATGATCGCCACCGACCACGCCCCGCACACGCCGGAAGAAAAAAGCCGGCCGAATATCTGGCAATGCGACTGCGGCTTTCCCGGCGTGGAAACGCAGATGCCGCTGATGCTGACCGAGATCAACCGCGGGCGGGCAAGCCTGATGGACTATGTGCGCTGGAGCTCGGTCAACCCGGCCAAGGCCTGGGGCCTGTATGGCACGAAAGGCGTGATCGCCGCCGGCGCGCATGCGGACATCGCCATCGTGGACCTGGCGCGCGAAGGCGTCCTGTCGGAAGGCAAGCTGCACAGCGTCAGCAAGATCTCGCCATGGAACGGCCGCGTCGTGAAGGGGTATCCGCTGCATACCCTGGTGCGCGGTCGCTTCGTCATGCGCGACGGCCGGCTGGTCGAGGAGGCCGCCGGGTGGGGACAGTCGGTCAAGGGCGTGCAGCGCATGCCGGCTTCCAGGCCCCGCAACGTCGAGAGCTACACGTCGAACATCCTGGAGACGCCGGCGGGTGTCCCGCCCACGGCGGCACCCCGCCGGGAGGCCGCATGACCGGGACAGCAGAAGCCGCGGGCCGCCGGGCGCAGGTCGTGGGCGTGCATCGCGTATCCTGCCGCGGGCCGGGCGACCTGTCCGGAGTCGGGACGCTGGTGGACACGGGCGAACTGGATCCGCGCCACGTCGTGGCGGTCATGGGCAAGACCGAAGGCAATGGCTGTGTCAACGACCACACGCGCGAGTATGCGGCGGTGAGCTGGTGCCATTTCCTCGCTCCCTACCTGGGCTGCACGCCGGCCGAGGTCGAATCGCGCGTGGCGCTTGTGATGTCGGGCGGGACCGAAGGCGTGTTGTCGCCGCATTTCACCGTATTCACGCGCCGTTTCGCCACGGCCGCGGACGCGCCGCCGGCGGGCAAGCGGCTGGTGGTGGGCGTTGCGCACACGCGCGATTTCGCGCCCGAGGAAATCGGCCGCGTGGCGCAGATCGACGCCACGGCCGAGGCCGTGAAGGCCGCCATGGCCGACGCCGGCATCGTGTCGGCGGCTGACGTGCATTTCGTGCAGGTCAAGTGTCCGCTATTGACCTCGGCCAAGGTGAACGATGCGTTGTCGCGCTCGGCAGATCCGGTCACGCGCGACACCTACGAGTCCATGGGCTACTCGCGTGGCGCCTCGGCGCTGGGCGTGGCGGTGGCGACCGGCGAGATCGCGCGCGAACGCGTCGGCGATGACTCGGTGCTGGACGACTGGTCGCTGTGGTCGGCCCGCGCATCGGTGTCGGCCGGCATCGAACTCGAAGGCAACGTGGTGATCGTCCTGGGCGAGGCCCAGGGCAGCCTGTCGCCCTATCGCATGGCGCACACGCTGATGCGGGACGCCGTGGACGCCGCGAGTGTGCGCGCCATGCTGCGCGAGTCCTTCGGCCTGGATCCCGACCGCGATGCCGAGGCGCTCGGCCAGCGGCTGGTGAACCTGCTCGCCAAGGCCGAGGCCAGTCCCGACGGCGGCGTGCGGGGGCAGCGCCACACCATGCTCAACGACTCCGACATCAACGCCACCCGCCATGCGCGCGCGGCGGTTGGCGGCGTGCTGGCATCGGTAGCCGGCCATACCGCGCTGTACGTGTCCGGCGGCGCCGAGCATCAAGGTCCACCCGGCGGCGGGCCGGTGGCCGCCATCCTGCGCATCGATGCGCCGTCTCTCCTCAGGGAATGACTCCATGACCCGATCCTTCATCGAACTGGCGGACGTGACGCTGCGCTACGGCGGCGGCACGCTGGCGCTGGACCACACCGACCTGGACATCGACCAGGGCGACTTCGTCGCGCTGGTCGGCCCCAGCGGCTGCGGCAAATCCACCATCCTGAAACTGGTGGCGGGGTTGCTCAATCCCAGTTCCGGCGGCGTCATCGTCGGCGGGCGCGAGGCCGGCGCCAAGGGCGGCGGACCGGTCGATCCGCATACGCCGCGCGTACGCATCGGCCTGGCGTTCCAGAACCCCACCATGCTGCCCTGGCTGACCATCCGCGAGAACGTCATGATCCCGCTCAAGATCGTCCAGCCGTTCCGCGCCGACTACGCCCGCAAGAAGCGGGGCGAGTTCGCCGAGCGGGCCGAGGCGCTGCTGGAACAGGTGGGCCTGAAAGGCTTCGGCGACAAGCGCCCATGGCAATTGTCCGGCGGCATGCTGCAGCGGGCGTCGCTGTGCCGCGCGCTGGTGCATGACCCGCAACTGCTGCTGCTGGACGAGCCGTTCGGCGCGCTGGACCAGTTCACCCGGGAAGAACTGTGGGCCATCATGCAGGAGCTGTGGATCGCCAAGCGGCCGACGGTGCTGCTGGTGACGCACGACCTACGCGAATCCGCCTACCTGGCCAATCGCATCTGCGTGATGAGCTCGCGCCCCGGCCGCATCCTCGAGGACCGGGAGGTCGGTTTCCCGCGCCCGCGCACGCTGGAGGATAGCTACGCGCCGGAATTCGCCACCCTGGTCCAGGAACTGCGCATGCGCATCGCCCATGCGCGCACGGAGAGCGATACCGCTCCCGCCGAGATCGAACCGCTCGCAAGGAGAGTCGCATGAGCGATGAGAAAAAGCCGCTGCTTTCGCCCAAGACGAAGCGCTACATCCTGTCCGTCCTGGCACTGGCCGGTTTCTTCCTGCTATGGGAGGTAATCTGCCTGGCAACGGGCGTGTCCGACCTGGTCCTGCCGCGCCCCAGCCAGATCGCCGCCGTGCTGGTGGAGAAGATGCCGCTGCTCTGGCCGCATACCGTGCAGACGCTGTACACGACCGTGACCGGGTTCGTGCTCGGCGTGCTGGTGGGCATCGTGCTGGGCATGATCATCGGCTCCTCGCGCCTGGCCTACGACGTGGCCTATCCGCTGCTGGTCGGCTTCTCCAGCATTCCCAAGGTGGCCGTGGTACCGATCTTCGTCGTCTGGTTCGGCGCCGGCACGATGCCCGCGATCCTGACCTCGCTCGTCATCAGCATCTTCCCGGTCGTGGTCAACGTGGCCACGGGCCTCGCCAATACCGAGCCCGAACTGGAGGACGTCCTGAAAGTGCTGGGTGCCAGCAAGCGCGACGTGCTCTGGAACGTAGGCCTGCCGCGCGCGCTGCCCTATCTGTTCGCATCCCTGAAGATCGCCATCACGCTTTCGTTCGTTGGCACCGTGCTGTCCGAGACCGTCGCCGCCAACAAGGGCATCGGCAACGTGATGATGATCGCAAGCGGCAACTTCGACGTGCCGCTGGTGTTCGCCGGCCTGTTCATCCTGGCGGTGCTGGGCGTCGCGTTGTATGCGGTCTCGGCCCTGATCGAAGTCAGGCTGACAGGGTGGGCGCAGCGCAAGAACGACATGGCCATGGCGTGATGCGGCCGGCGATCGGACATCTCATGAGCACCACGGCTGGAGTTGGGCGTCATTAACCGCCGGTTGCATGATCGAGGAAAAAGCCGCCTTGAGTTAAGGATGTGAGCGGGCTGTGCTTGCGGATGGAGCCTGGGTTCTCATTCCATATGGGACGTCCAGAGCTCGCATTTGTTGCGGCTGGGAGCTGATTGGCTATGATGGCTTGGGGACGATTTTTTTATTTTTCAGCTGGGTCTGGTTCTTTAAAAAATTGGTGGATTTAAAGAGGCCGATTTTCTCTTTTTAAAACAAGTGCTTATGTTTGGTGTGTTCCCCGCGGGAGCGGGGATGAACCGTACGAAGCTCCGGCCTCGGCGGACGCCGGTGGGTGTTCCCCGCGGGAGCGGGGATGAACCGGGCGTCATGTCCTCGTCGCCTTGCCACCGCTGGGTGTTCCCCCCGTGAGCGGGGATGAATCGGTCGGCTAGATGGGAAGCGTGGTGTAATCAAACACGCAACTGAGCGGCTTCGCGACACCAGAAGTGCCGCCAGCATCTGCGAGCCAAACGAAGTGAGCGGCGTAACGTGCCGAGCCGGCCTCCGTCTTGTCGGGAACTACAATATAAGTGCCTCGCAATGAATCCTGGAGGACGACCATGCGACCATCCGAAATTCTTGCATTGAAACGAAGCGCGGTACGCGAAGCGGCAGCTCGTTTCAAAACAGCGAATCCACGTGTCTTTGGTTCGGTTCTACACGGTACCGATCAGGACGGCAGCGATCTTGACATCTTGGTCGATGCTCTGCCCGGCGCTACATTGTTCGACCTCGGCGGCCTCCAGGACGAATTGGAAACGCTGCTTGGGGTGCATGTCGACTTGCTTACCCCGGGCGATTTGCCCATGAAATTTCGGGCCAAGGTTCTTGCGGAAGCCCAACCCGTATGAATCGCCTTTCTGACTATCTCGATCACATGCACCAAGCCGCCGTCAATGCGTGCGCCTTCACCGAGGGCATGTCCAAAGACGAGTTCCTGACGGACCGGCGGACGCAGCAGGCGGTTGTAATGAGCCTCATCATCATCGGAGAGGCTGTTACGAAAATCATAGATCACCATGCCAGCTTTGCCGCAGCCCATCCCGAGGTGCCTTGGCGCAATATGCGTGCGATGCGTAATCGCATGGCTCATGGCTACTTTGATATCGATCTCGGCATTGTGTGGGACACTGTGAAGCTGGCCTTGCCCACACTACTGCTGCAGCTAGGAAACCTGCGCGACGAAGCTGGCGGACAATGATTCAGAATACGGGAGCCAGGTCCGTTTGCACCGGTATTCCAAGTGGCAGCACAAAGCTCTCCTGCTCCGAACGCTAGCTCGCTGTTCTAAGTTTTTCTCTCTGCACGCGCTCAATCGCTTTAACTTCATTTGGTTGTCTGGGTACCCAGGTCAAATCCGGGTCATGCGGCCGAATAGCTCCGTATCTCTTCTTGAGCAGCCGTTTCGCACATCATCGTCGGTCCCCTGGCTTTTCGCATAGCCGCAAAGTCTCCGGAGGCGCCCGAGCGCGAAGTGCGATTGGCCTGCCGGGATTTGTTTCGATCTGGCAAGCTGCTTGGACGGATCATTCCCCTGATCGACGATGTGTTGGCCGCTGGTGGTATCCAGCCGCCCGAGGCCCCTCCTGAATCCGTACCTCCAGCCATTCCGAATCCAGATAGCGACGGCGACGTCGGGCATCGAGTCGCTGATGAGCTTTCTCGTGGTTGTCACCGAGAACGTCCCGCCAAGATTGCGGGGGAGATTGGCCATCTGGTTGCTCGAGGTCCGAGCCGGTGCCTATACCGGTGATGTATCGCGCCGTACACGGGAAATGATCTGGCAGCAGCTCGATTCAGGGTATGAGACGGCAACATCGTGATGGCTTGGGCCAGCAACAGCGAATCTGGCTATGACTTCCAGACGCTTGGGGCGAATCGCCGGGAACCGGTCGACTACGATGGGTTGAGGCTGGTTGCGTTTCTTCTGCCAGAGGGGTCAACTCTTTAACAGAAAAGTTGGTGGGTTTTTGGCATCCGATTTTTCCCTTTGAAAACAATCGGTTATGTTCGGACTGTTCCCCGCGTGAGCGGGGATGAACCGGCTCGATCTCGCAGCTGCGCGAGGTTCAGGCCCTGTTCCCCGCGTGAGCGGGGATGAACCGTTGCAGCCCGCGCCAGCGATCACCGGCTTGGCCTGTTCCCCGCGTGAGCGGGGATGAACCGCATTGCGGATGCCGGTTGGTGCCGCAGGCGCCCCTGTTCCCCGCGTGAGCGGGGGATGAACCATTCGAGATCAGCCGTCGAATGGGTTCGTTCGAATGCTCCCGCTCAGGCTGGGCATGAGTCCATGCCTCCTCACTGCCTGGCTACTCCACCAGCTTCGTCGGCAACAGCACCTCGAACGTGATCCCTTCCTCCGATTTGCCCGCCGTACCGCGCTGCGAGCTGAAGTAGAGCCGGGTGCCGTCGGGCGAAACGGCGGGGCCGGTGATCTCGCTGTCGTCGTGGCCGACCAGCCGCATCACGGCCTGCGACGTGCCGTCGTCGCGCAGCACGCCGATCTCCAGGTTGCCCGCGTCCTCGGCCACCAGCATTTCGCCGAAGGAGGTGATGGTGATGTTGTCCGGTTCGTCGATGCTGTGGGTGTCGGCCGGGCCCAGTTTGCCGTCGAAGATGACTTCGAGGGTGCGGTGGGCGGTGTCGTAGGCCCAGATGCGGCTGTTGCGGGACGTGACGAAGAATACGATGCCGTTGAAGAACCAGATGCCTTCGGCCTTCTGGAAGTAGTTGCCGGGGGGCAGGATGCCGCCCTTGCGCAGGGTGTCTCGGATGTTCTTCTGGCCCTGGTCGGGGAAGGCCACGGGCTCCCAGGTGACGGAGGCCGGCGTCTTGCCGAAGCCGATGAGGTCGGCGTAGGCGGCGTCGGAGGCGTCGGCGTCGCGGGGCAGGGCGTCGATGCGCAACACTTGCAGCTGGCCGGATTCGAACTTGACGGGGCGTGCGGCGCCGGTGGGCCAGTCGGTCGAGTCGCAGACGTAGCGGTAGATGCGTCCGCCGCTGGCATCCTCGGTCAGGTACAGCATGCGATTGGCCGGATCGACACAGACCGCTTCGTGCGCGTACTTGCCCAGGGCGGGCCAGGCGCGGGGCGGGTTGGCGTCGGACCAGGGGCGGTAGGGGTCGCATTCCCAGACCATGCCGGCGATCTGCTGGGTGAGTTCGAATTCCTCGCACGACAGCCAGGTGTTCCAGGGCGTGGGGCCGCCGGCGCAGTTGCCCGAGGTGCCTTTCAGGATGGGGTAGGCGTCGACGATTTTGCCGGTCTTGTCGAACTTGAGCGCGCTGACGCCGCCCAGCGGGGCGGTCATTTCGGCGTTGCTGACGTAGATCCAGCCGCCGTCGTCGGTGGCATAGCAGGCTCCGCCGTCGGGCGCGGCATGCCACAGGAAGCTGCCGCCGCTGACCGGGGCCTTGCCGCTGCGCGCGACGATGCGCGAGGAGAAGCCCTTGGGCAACATCACGCCGTTGGCGTCGGCGGGCTGGAGGGCGCTGAATTTGGCGAAGGGGTTGAACTTCTCGACCGGTGGTTCGGGGTCGACGGGGGGCTTGGGATCGACCGGCGCGGGGTTGGCGGAAGCGTCGTCGCCGTCGCCGCCACAGGCGGCCAGGAAGCCCGTCAGGCTGACCGCGCCGGCGGTGCGGAAGGTCTTGAGCAGGAAGGCGCGACGCAGGGAGAAGTCCAGTGGGATGACGGGGTAGGTATGTTCGCTCATCGTTGTCGGGGTGCGGATGGGGGGGATGCTCGGGTGTGGAGCGCTGCCATCCTGCGTGCCTCGCGTTACAGGGTGTTGACGCCATCGGGGCGGCCCGGCGCGTTTACACTTTCATGCTTCGGTACCGAGGGTTTTTTTCATGGACACCACAGCGCTTGCTCTTGGCCGGGTCGCAGTTTTCTGCGGCTCGAATTTCGGTTTTTCGGACGAGTACGCGCAGGCCGCGCGGCGACTGGGCGCGCAGATCGCCGCCCGGGGCCTGACGCTGGTCTACGGCGGCACCCACAAGGGCCTGATGGGCATCATGGCCGACACGGTGCTGGAGGCGGGCGGACAGGCGGTGGGCGTCATCAATCGCCGGCTGCACGACCGCGGCCATCTGCATCCGGGGTTGACCTCGCACGAGATCGTGGCGGACATGCGGGCGCGCAAGGCGCGCATGGCGGACCTGGCGGACGCCTTCATCGCGATGCCCGGCGGGCTGGGGACCTACGAGGAGCTGTTCGAGGCGGCCACGCTGACGCAGCTGGGGGACCACACCAAGGCGTGCGGCGTGCTGAACGTGCGCGGCTTCTACGAGCCCATGCGGGCCATGCTGACGCACGCGGTGCAGGAGGGTTTCATGAAGGCCGAGCACCGCGACATGATCGTGATCGAGGCCGACCCGGGCGCGCTGCTCGATGGGCTGGCGGCCTGGAAGGCGCCGACCGTCACGAAGTGGATCGGCGATCCCGACCCCGCTCCCGCCGCCTGAACCGGACAGCCATTTGATTAAACTGAGGCGCCTGGCCGGTTTTTTTCCTTCATCCGGGGCCCGTCAGGGCCCCAATCCTTCGCAGACCACCATGACAAGAATCCGCATACGCGCCGCCGAATACGAGTTCATCGCCGAGACCAATCCGGATGCTCCCGAGACCGTGGCCGCCTTCCTGAAGTTGCTGCCCTACAAGCAGAAGATCATCCACGTGCGCTGGAGCGGCGAGGGCTGCTGGATTCCGCTGGGCGAGTTCAAGCTGGGCGTGGGGTTCGAGAACCACACCAGCCATCCCTCGGTGGGGGACATCCTGTTCTATCCGGGCGGCTACAGCGAGACCGAAATCATCCTGGCCTATGGCAGCTGCATGTTCGCCAGCAAGATGGGCCAACTGGCCGGCAACCATTTCCTGACGGTGGTCGAGGGCAAGGAAAACCTGCGCGCGCTGGGCGTGAAGACGCTGTGGGAAGGCGCGCAGGATATCGTTTTCGAACTGGCGTAAGGGCGGGCCTCCGGCGGCGGGGACGCCGCGCGGAGGCCGCAGCCGCGGCTATCGCAGGAACAGCTTGTAGGCCGGGTTCTCGGACTCGTCCCAGTGCCGATAGCCCAATTCCGCCAGGAAGGCCGCGAATTCCTTCTTGTCGGACGGCGGCACCTGCAGGCCGACCACGATCTGCCCGTAGTCGCCGCCCTGGTTGCGGTAGTGGAACAGGCTGATGTTCCAGTTGGGCGACATGGAGTTCAGGAAGCGCATCAACGCGCCGGGCCGCTCGGGGAATTCGAAGCGGTACAGCAGTTCGTGATTGGCCTGCGGGCCGCTGCCGCCGATCATGTGGCGCAGGTGGGTCTTGGCCAGCTCGTCGTGAGTGAGGTCGATGGCGGTGAAGCCGTTGCGCCGGAAGTTGGCGGCGATCTTGGTGGATTCGCCGGCCGACTCGGTCTGCAGGCCCACGAAGACGTGGGCTTGTTCGGAATCGGCCATCCGGTAGTTGAACTCGGTCACGTTGCGGTTGCCGACCAGTTCGCAGAAGCGGCGGAAGCTGCCGCGTTCCTCGGGCATGGTGACCGCGAACACGGCTTCGCGCGACTCGCCCACGTCGGCTCGGTCGGCCACGAAGCGCAGCCGGTCGAAGTTCATGTTGGCGCCGCAGGCGATGGCCACCAGGGTCTTGCCCTTCAGGCGGTGCTGGGCGGCGTATTTCTTGAGGCCGGCCAGGGCCAGCGCGCCGGCGGGCTCCAGCACGTTGCGGGTTTCCTCGAACACGTCCTTGATCGCCGCGCAGATGGCGTCGGTGTCGACCACGACGAAGTCGTCCACGTATTTGCGGGTAAGGCGGTAGGTTTCCTCGCCCACGAGCTTGACGGCGGTGCCGTCGGAGAAGAGGCCGACGTCGGGCAGGGTGACGCGGCGGCCTTTCTTCACGCTCTGGACCATGGCGTCGGAGTCTTCGGTCTGCACGCCGATGATGCGGATCTCGGGGCGCAACTGCTTGACGTAGGCGGCCACGCCGGAAATCAGGCCGCCGCCGCCGATGGCGACGAAGATGGCGTCGATGGGGCCGGGGTGCTGGCGCAGGATCTCCATGCCTATGGTGCCCTGGCCGGCGATGACGTCGGGGTCGTCGAAGGGGTGGACGAAGGTGAGTTTTTCCTTCGCCTCCAGTTGCTTGGCGTGGTTGTAGGCGTCGGTGAAGCTTTCGCCGTGCAGGACGACTTCGGCGTTGCGCGCCTTGACCGCGTCGATCTTGAGCTGGGGCGTGGTGACCGGCATGACGATGACGGCCCGGCAGCCCATGCGCTGGGCGGCCAGCGCCACGCCCTGGGCATGGTTGCCCGCGGAGGCGGCGATGACGCCGCGTTCCAGCGCCTTGGGCGGCAGATTGGCCATCTTGTTGTAGGCACCCCGCAGCTTGAAGCTGAAGACGGGCTGGGTGTCTTCCCTCTTGAGCAGCACCGTGTTCGCAATTCGCGCCGAAATCTGGGGAGCCGCGTCGAGGGAGGACTCGATAGCGACGTCATAGACTTTGGCGGTGAGTATGCGCTTGAGATAGTCGGTGGCCATGATGCTGCGTCAGGGGTTGGTGGAAAAAGCGTAATCCTTAAGTTTGACACAGATGGCTCAAGAGGCGCTTCGCCACCTGGAAAGAGCCAGGGGGTGGGCTAAACTCCTCGCCATGCATCAATGGCTGGAATCCTCCGTTCACTGGCTGCTCCACGCTCTGGCTTTGCCCGAGGTGGGGCTGTCGGCCGTTTTCCTGGTCAGCCTGGTGTCGGCCACGCTGCTGCCCATGGGGTCCGAGCCGGCGGTGTTCGGCTATGTGAAGCTGGCGCCGCCGATGTTCTGGGTGGCGGTGCTGGTGGCGACGGCGGGCAATACCGTGGGGGGGATGATCAGCTACTGGATGGGGGTGGGAGCCAAGCGGGCGGTGGAGCGCATCAAGGCGCGGCGCGAGGCCCGGCATCCTCACGAACACGAGGCGGAACCGGACGACGGCGAGGCGCACGCGCCCACGCGGAAGGATCGCTGGCATGCCTATGCCCACGCGTGGATAAAGCGGTTTGGCGCCAAGACGCTGCTGCTGTCGTGGGTGCCCCTGGTGGGGGATCCGCTGTGCGCGGTGGCGGGGTGGCTGCGGCTGGATTTCCGGGCCTGCGTGGTCTACATGGCCATCGGCAAGTTCGGGCGCTACGCCACGATGACCGCCGCGCTGCTGTGGGTGTTCCCCGACAAGTAGCAAGAAAAGGATCTGGAACATGACGACGCGGGTCTACGGACTGAACAATTGCGATACCTGCCGCAAGGCGCGTAAATGGCTGGCCGCCCAGGGGCTGGAGGCCGATTTCGTCGATTACCGGGAGCATCCGGTGGGCGCGGCCACGCTGAAGGACTGGGCGGCCCAGGTAGGGGGCTGGGAGAAGCTGGTGAACCGGTCGTCCACGACCTGGCGCAACCTGCCGGAGGACCGCAAGCAGCCCGCCGGCGAGGCGCAGTGGCTGGCGCTGGTGGCCGAGCATCCGACGCTGGTGAAGCGGCCGGTGCTGGTGACGGCGGACGGCGTGGCCAGCGTGGGGTTCTCGGAGACGGGCTGGGCGCGGCGCCTGGGCGTGGCTTCCTAGGCGCCCCGGCGGGGCGAATGTCCCCGCGTTGGATGCATTTCCCGCCAGATATGACCCTTTTAGCGGGTCGGAAAAGGCGGGCGGCTCCAGCGGGAGGGTGGGGCAATCGGCTAGAATGGTCGGCTACCCTCGGGATGAAGTACAGCCCCCACCATGAACGCCCCTCTGCCCATCGCCCTCGCTCCTGCGCACGCACCGACCCGCCTGCGGGAGATTCCGTACAACTACACGTCGTTTTCCGACCGGGAAATCGTGCAGCGGCTGCTGGGCTCGCAGGCTTGGGACATGCTGTGCGACCTGCGCGGCGAGCGCCGCACCGGCCGGTCGGCGCGCATGCTGTACGAAGTGCTGGGCGACATCTGGGTGGTGCGCCGCAATCCCTATCTGCAGGACGACCTGCTGGACAACCCCAAGCGCCGCGGCCTGCTGGTCGAGGCGCTGAACCACCGGCTGCGCGAGGTCGAGCGCCGGCGCGAGCCCGACGACGCGGAACGCGACGGCAAGGTGGGGCGGCTGCTGGACATGGCGCGCAGCGCCGTGCGGGCATTCGAGCAGGAGTTCAACGAGACCGCCGAACTGCGCCGCCGCGTGCAGAAGGTGCTGGGCCGCGCGACGGCGCGCGACAACATCAAGTTCGACGGGCTGTCCCGTGTCTCGCATGTCACCGACGCCACCGACTGGCGCGTGGAATTCCCGTTCGTGGTGCTGACGCCGGACAGCGAGGACGAGATCGCCGCGCTGGTGCGCGGCTGTATCGAGCTGGGCCTGACCATCATCCCGCGCGGGGGCGGCACGGGCTATACCGGCGGCGCGGTGCCGCTGACGTGGAAGTCCGCCGTCATCAACACTGAAAAGCTCGAGACCCTGGGCGACGTCACCGTCGGGCCGCTGCCCGGCGTGGACCGCGAAGTCGCGACGGTGTTCACCGGCGCCGGCGTGGTGACCAAGCGGGTGGCCGACGCGGCCGACAAGGCCGGCTACGTGTTCGCGGTGGACCCCACCTCGGCCGAGGCTTCCTGCGTGGGCGGCAACGTCGCCATGAACGCGGGCGGAAAGAAGGCGGTGCTGTGGGGCACGGCGCTGGACAACCTGGCCTGGTGGCGCATGGTCGACCCCGAGGGCAACTGGCTGGAGGTCACGCGTCTCGAGCACAACCTGGGCAAGATCCACGACGTGCCGGTGGCCCGGTTCGAGCTCAAGTGGTTCGACGGGATGGGCAAGCCGGGAGAGCGCCTGCTGCGCGCCGAGACGCTCGAGATCAATGGCCGGGTCTTTCGCAAGGAAGGTCTGGGCAAGGACGTCACCGACAAGTTCCTGGCCGGCCTGCCGGGCGTGCAGAAGGAAGGTACCGACGGTCTGATCACCTCGGCGCGCTGGGTGCTGCACCGCATGCCCAAGCACGTGCGCACGGTCTGCATGGAGTTCTTCGGGCAGGCGCGCGATGCGATTCCGTCCATCGTCGAAGTCAAGGCCTACCTGGATGGCGAGGGGCGCGCGCGCGGAGCGATCCTGGCTGGCCTGGAGCACCTGGACGAGCGCTACCTGCGCGCGGTGGGCTATGCCACCAAGAGCAAGCGCGGCACGCTGCCCAAGATGGTGCTGATCGGCGACATCGTCGGCGACGACGAGGATGCGGTGGCCGTTGCCGCCAGCGAGGTCGTGCGGCTGGCCAACACCCGCCATGGCGAAGGCTTCGTGGCGGTCAGCGCCGAGGCCCGCAAGAAATTCTGGCTCGACCGTTCGCGCACGGCCGCCATCGCGCGCCACACCAACGCCTTCAAGATCAACGAAGACGTGGTGATCCCGCTGCCGCGCATGGGCGAGTACACGGACGAGATCGAGCGCATCAACATCGAGCTGTCGACCCGCAACAAGCTGCGGCTGATCGACCGGCTGGCCGAGTTCTTCGACGGCGAGCTGCCGGTGGGCAAGAGCGAGGACGGCGAGGGCGAGAAGCTGTCGCGCGAGGAGATCCTGGGCGACCGCGCCGTGCAGGCGCTGGAACTGCTGGAGTCGGTGCGCGAGCGCTGGAACTGGATCCTGCGCAGCATGGACCTGCCGCTGGCCGACACGCTGGGCGAGTTCGCCCGCATCGGGCTGGGGCAGCTGCTGCCGGCCTTGCAGGAGCGGCTGCAGGTGCAGCCCACGGCCCGCGTGTTCGACGTGGTGCAGGACCGCACGGTGCGCGTGTCCTGGAAGGCGGAGCTGAAGGCGCCGCTGTCGCGCATCTTCTCCGGCCAGGCCTGCGCGCCCATCCTGGTCCGGGCCCAGGAGATCCACGACAAGGAGCTCAAGGGCCGGGTGTTCGTCGCGCTGCACATGCACGCGGGCGACGGCAACGTGCACACCAACATCCCCGTCAACTCCGACAACTACGAGATGCTGCAGGAGGCCAACGAGGCCGTCGCGCGCATCATGGACGTCGCGCGCAGCCTGGACGGGGTGATCTCGGGCGAGCACGGCATCGGCATCACCAAGTACGAGTTTCTGTCCGAGGCCGAGCTGGCGCCGTTCCAGGACTACAAGCGCCGCATCGACCCGCACAACCGCTTCAACGCCGGCAAGCTGATGCCCGGCGGCGACCTGCGCCATGCCTATACCCCCAGCTTCAACCTGCTGGGCCACGAGTCGCTGATCATGCAGCAGAGCGACATCGGCGCCATTTCGCACGCCATCAAGGACTGCCTGCGCTGCGGCAAGTGCAAGCCCGTGTGCGCCACCCACGTGCCGCGCGCCAACCTGCTCTATTCTCCGCGCAACAAGATCCTGGCGACCTCGCTGCTGGTCGAGGCCTTCCTGTACGAAGAGCAGACGCGCCGCGGCATCAGCATCAAGCACTGGGAAGAGTTCGAGGACGTGGCCGACCACTGCACGGTGTGCCACAAGTGCGAGAAGCCCTGTCCGGTGGACATCGACTTCGGCGACGTGTCCATGAACATGCGCAGCCTGCTGCGCCGCATGGGCCGCAAGTCGTTCAACCCGGGCACGGCCGCGGCGATGTTCTTCCTGAACGCCAAGGATCCGCGCACCATCAATGCCACGCGCAAGGCCATGGTCGACGTCGGCTACAAGGCCCAGCGGCTGGCCCACGACGTGCTGGCCAAGTTCGCGCGCAAGCAGACCGAGCATCCGCCGGCCACGGTGGGCAAGCCGCCCATGCGGGAACAGGTGGTGCACTTCGTCAACAAGAAGATGCCCGGCAACCTGCCCAAGCAGGGCGCGCGCAAGCTGCTGGACATCGAGGACGCCAAGTACATCCCCATCATCCGCAACCCGCGCGCCACCTCGGCCGACACCGAGGCGGTGTTCTATTTCCCGGGCTGCGGTTCCGAGCGACTGTTCTCGCAGGTGGGCCTGGCGACCCAGGCCATGCTGTGGCATGCCGGCGTGCAGACCGTGCTGCCGCCGGGCTACCTGTGCTGCGGCTACCCGCAGCGCGGCAACGGCATGGACGACAAGGCGCAGAAGATCATCACCGACAACCGGGTGCTGTTCCACCGGATGTCGAACACGCTCAACTACCTCGACATCAAGACCGTGGTGGTCAGCTGCGGGACGTGCTACGACCAGCTGGCCGGCTACGAGTTCGAGAAGATCTTCCCGGGCTGCCGCCTGATCGACATCCACGAATACCTGCTGGAGAAGGGCGTCAAGCTCGAGGGCGTGACCGGCGCGCGGTACATGTACCATGATCCCTGCCACACGCCCATGAAGCTCCAGGATCCGATGAAGACGGTCCGGGCGCTGGTGGGCGAGGGCGTGGACAAGAGCGACCGCTGCTGCGGCGAGTCCGGAACGCTGGCGGTGACGCGTCCCGACATCTCCACGCAGATCCGTTTCCGCAAGGAGGAGGAGCTGCGCAAGGGGGCCGACAAGCTGCGGGCCGACGGCTTCCAGGGCGACGTCAAGGTGCTGACCTCCTGTCCGTCGTGCCTGCAAGGGCTCAGTCGCTACAACGACGACGCGAACCTGGACGCCGACTACATCGTCGTCGAGATCGCCCGTCACGTGCTGGGGCAGCAATGGATGGAGGATTACGTCAGGCGGGCCAACGACGGCGGTATCGAACGGGTCCTGCTGTAGGCGCGGCCTTGGGAACGGGCGCGCACGCACGGGGAGGCAAGCCATGAGGGAGCATCCGCTGCTGCCTCTGACGCCCGAGCCTACCGGCGACGACGCCTCGCTCGAGGATTTCCGGATCTCGCAGCCGCTGGAAATCCTGACCCTGCTCGGGCGCATGGTCGAGCAGGCCGAGATCGTGGCCCTGGTCGCCGCCGATGGCGTCTCGTGCCTGTCGGCCATCGCCGGTGTGGACCGCGGCCGGCGGCTGCTGTGGCTGTTCGGCACCCCAGGCGACGCGCGCCTGGAGCATCTGCTCGCTTCTCCGTGGATGGTGGCCGTGGGCTACCTGGACCACGTCAAGATCCAGTTCCGCGTCCAGAACCTGCAATGGCTGCCGGGCGACGCGGGCAGCCGGCTGGCGTGCCTGTTGCCGCTGGAGCTGTACCGCTTCCAGCGGCGTTCGTACTTCCGCGTGCGGCCGGTCATGCGCCCCGCTCCGGTGGTGCGGGCGCGCGCTCCCGAGGCCGGCGGGCCGGTCGAGCTGGAAGTGATCGACATCAGCATGACCGGGGTCGGGCTGCTGCTGCCGCCCGGCAGTCCGCCCTTCCCCGTGGGCACGCCGCTGCCGCGGGCCACGCTGGCGCTGGGGCCGGCGACCCGGCTGGCGGTGGACCTGAAGGTGATGCACGTCACGCCGCGCCGGGCGCCGGAGCAAGGGCATCACATGGGCTGTACCCTGGACGGCCTGGACGAGGACGGCCTGCAGGTCCTGCAGCACTTCATCAGCCAGGTGCAGTTGCGCCAGGGCGCGTCATAGCCATCGAGGTGCACACGAGATGAGTTCCCCCGCCGATTCCTGCCCGCTGTGCGCCAGCGATGGCTCGCCGGCCTTGTGGCGCGACGACAGGCTGCGCGTGATCGCCGTCGACGACGCGGACTATCCGGGCTACGTGCGCGTGATCTGGCGTGCCCACGCGGCGGAGATGACCGACCTGGACGACGAGGACCGGCTGCACGTGATGCGAGTGGTGCTGGAGGTGGAGGCCGTCATGCGCGACCACATGCGGCCCGACAAGGTCAACCTGGCCGCGCTGGGGAACATGGTGCCCCACCTGCACTGGCACGTCATTCCCCGCTGGCGCGGCGACCGGCATTTTCCCGATGCGATCTGGGCGGCGCCCCGGGTCGCGCCGGGCGCCGAGCCCGAGGCGTTCCGCGAACTGACCCGGGCGGCGGCGCAGCGCGTGCCCGAGTTCCACCGCCGCCTGCGGGAGCGCCTGGCGGTGCGCTTCCTGCCTTCGCCCTAGAACATGGGGCCGGGGCGAGTTCATGGTTGCGCGTCGTAGTAGAAGTGCTTGGTCGCAAGAAAATCGTTCAGCCCTTCCTGTCCATGCAGGCGACCATAGCCGCTGTCGTGATGGCCGCCGGTCTCGGCTTCGGCGAACAATCGGTTGTGCGTATTGGCCCATACCGTGCCTGAGCGCAACCGGCTGGCCAGGCGGCGGGCCCGGGCCGGGTTTGCCGTCCAGACGCTGGCGGCCAGGCCGTAGCGGGTGGCGTTCGCGCGAGCAATGGCATCGTCCTCATCGCGGAAGCGTTCGATCACCAGCAGTGGACCGAACAGCTCTTCCTGGATGAATCGACTCTGCAGGTCATCGATCTCGACCAGGCTGGGCGTGATGAAAGCACCGCGCGCCAACGCTCCCTGGCCGGTGTGGCCGCGCAGATGCATCGTGTATCGTTTGGCGGCCTCGTCGACGAGAGCCGCGATCCGGTCCCGGCTGCGCATGTCGATCAGGCAGCCCATCTGGGACTCGGGATCGTTGCCTGGACCGACGCGTATTGCTCCCAGGGCGTGGGCTAGCCGCGCTGCAAAGCGGTCGAAGTACGGTTCTTCGACCAGCACGCGGGCGATGGCCGTACATTGCTGGCCGGCCATCACCAAGCTTCCGGCGACGATTCCGGCCACGGTGCGGTCTTCGTCGCAATCCCTCAGCACGATGGCGGGAGCCTTGCCCCCCAGTTCCAGGGACAGGCGCGCCAGCGTGTTCGCTGCGGTTTGGGCGATGCGCTTGCCGGTGGCACTGGAGCCAGTGAAACTGATGACGTCAACCAGCGGCGAAGCGCACAAGTGATGCGATATGGCATGGCCCGACTCGATCACCGAGTTCACGACCCCGGCAGGCAGCCGGTCGTCGCAGACCAGGGCCTCCAGTGCCAGGTTGTTGACCAGCGCCGTCTGGTGCGCGGGTTTGACGACCACGGTGCAGCCGGCCGCCAGGGCGGGCGCCAACGAGCGCACCAGCAGGGTGACAGGGGCGTTCCAGGGCACGACGATGATGGCGACGCCGGCTGCCTCGCGATCGAGGACCGAGTAACAATGGGGTTCGGTTTCGATCACCCGGCCGAACACGTTGCGGGCCAGGCCGGCATAGTAGCGAAGTTCGGAGACCCCGGCGGCGATCTCACCTAGCGCCTCGCGACGCAGCTTCCCATTGAGCGTGACGATCCAGGTGGCGATTTCCTCTTTGCGCGCTTCCAGGCGAGCGGCGAAGTCGAGCAGGATGTCACTGCGCAGGCGCGGCGTACGGCTCCACGCGGTGGAGTGAAAGGCGCGGTAGGCGGCTGCCAGCGCGGCTTCGGCCTCGGGTAGGCCTCCGTCTGCGAACAAGGCCGATGGCTCGGAGGTGGCCGGGTCGATCGATTCGCCGTGGACACAGGTGCCCGACAGGGCGGAGAGCCACTGTCCGTCGATGTAGTGCGATGCGAGTTTCATGGGGTGCGGTTCAGTTGTCCAGTTTGATGTGCGCGTCCTGGATGACTTTCTTCCACTTGGCGGCGTCTGTCGCCAGGAATTGCGCCATCTCGGAAGGGGATAGGGACCAGGGCTCCAGCCCCGCGGTGGACAGCGTCTGCTTCACATCGGGCTGCTGCAGGGCTTTCTCCACTTCGGCATTCATCTTGCGGATCAAGTCGGCCGGCGTGCCGCTGGGTGCGAACAGGCCGATCCAGGCGTCAGCGCTATAGCCCTGGATGCCCAGTTCCGCCACCGTGGGGATGGCCGGCGCGGTACTGGTGCGGCGCGAGCCGGTCAACGCCAGGATGCGCAGTCGGCCGGATTTGGCCAACGGTTGCAAGGTCGACAGATCGGATATCGCCATCGGGACCTCGCCCCCCGCCACGGCGACGGCTGCCTGGGAGGTGCCTCGATAGGGGACGGCCTGCAGCCGCGCTCCGGTCATGCTCTGCAGGAGTTCGCCTGCCAGGTGCATGTGCGTGCCTATCGCGGGCACACTGTATTGAAGCGGTTGCGGATCCGCCTTCCCTGCGGCGATGAGGTCGGCAAGCGTTTTCCAGGGCGTACCTTGATAGACCGCGATGGCGCTGGGTACGAAGGCGATCATCGCCACTGGCGTCAAGTCTCTGGACGGATCGTAGGCCAGTTTCTGCAAGTAGGGGCTGACGACGACGGGGCCGTTGGGGGTCACGAGCAGGGTATGGCCGTCGGGTGCCGAGCGGATGACGTCCTGCAGGCCCAGTTGCCCGCCGGCGCCGGGCTTGTTGTCGACGACGCCGATCTTGCCGAGCGCCGGCCCCAGCTTGCTGGCGAGCAACCGCGCGGTTTGATCGGCGCTTCCGCCGGCCGCGAAGGGCACGACGATCCGGATCGTATCGCCGCCGAGGGTAGCCGCGGCGCCAGTCGTCGACACCAGCATCAGCGCAAGGGCGAGGGAGGCCACGGCCGGGCGCCGGGTGAAGATGTGTGGGTTCATCGTTGTCTCCGATTTTTCTTGGGAAGGCGTTGAATCCGGTCTGGAGACCGGGTTGTCTGCTAGATGGGATACACCAGGTAGCGGGGCGTCGCGACGGTATCGAGTACCGCGCGCCGGGAACGGAATTTCGGTTGCCCATCTTCCATCGATACGACGTCCTGGTAGATACCGGCGGCCAGCACGCCCGACTTCCCGCCTTCCTGGGTATAGGCCACCATGAAATTGCTTTCGGCCTCGGCCAGGCCAGGTCCGGTTTGACGGAACGAGAGCGGCTGGATGAAGTGGCGCGTCTGGTAGTCCTCGAAGGTTCCTGCCCAGACCTGCGTGATGTAGTTGGCCCGGTCGTGGATGCGAGCCAAGCTGTCGTCCATCATCAGGGCCAGGGGCAAGTCCTGCTCCACGTTCTCGGCGGCGATGCATATGTAGGACGCGTCGGCATCGAAGCAGGCCACCCAGGCAGTCATGTCGCGGCGGTCGAGGGCGTTGATGTACCGGGTCTGAAGCGCATTCAGGCGCTGGAGGATATCGTGGTCAGGCACGTTCGAACCCCATGGTCTTGCGATAGTGTTCCCAGCGGACCAGGTTGCCCGCTTCGTCGTTCTGCTGCAGTTCGGTGGGCAAGGGCATGTCTTCGCGAACGCCTTTCTGGAAGACCGCCATGCCGCCGGCGCGTGCGCCCAGGTGCAGACGATTGAACACGGCGCCGTCTTCCAGCGAGATCAGGCCGCTGGGGCCCAGCAGGTTCGAGGCTTGCCGTACGCGATGCGCCAGTAGCGCCGGGTCGTCGCCGTCGCGCGCGAAATAGGTGTAGTGCACTTCGGTTTCGTCCTGGGAGATCGGGAGGGCGTAGCGTACGGTGATGACGTCCAAGTGCCGCAGAATCAGGCTGACCGGAAACAGCGACACGATGATGGACTCGGGCGTCTTCGACTTGTCGTGCATCTCGATCAGCGTATGGTCGTGCAGGAAACCCGTATCCGGCGCATGGGCCAGCTCCGCGGCGATGACCTTGTGCGCGTTGGGTGTCATGAACTGGAGGCCCGCTCCGCCTTGCCATTTCAGCAGTCGGAAAGCGCTATGCAGCAGCGGCGCATGGTAGCCCTCGTTGTCTCCGTATTCCTTCCAGTTGGTGGTGAACGACACTTTCTGGTACCCGAGCAGGCGCAGATTGCCGTCGCCGCCGAACGCCCGCGCGATGTAGCCGCGCGTGTCGCCCAGGTATTCCAGAATGTCGGGAGTTTCCGGATCCAGCGTGGCGAAGACGAGGCCCTCGAACTGCTGGCTGCGGATGATGTGCAGGCCGTTCTGATCCTTGCGGAAGCTTTCCGGAAATTGCTGGATGCCCGGGGCGCCCATCAGCGCCCCGCGGTTGTTGAAGGCCCAGCGATGGTAGGGACATTCGATGGCCTTGGTCTTGCCCCGGGGGGCGGTCTTGAGCAGCGTGCCGCGGTGCGGGCAGGAGTTGGCGAAGACCCGTATCTGCCCATCGTCGCCGTGCACGATCAGCGCTGGCACCTGGCCGATGGCCGTGGTCTTGAAGTCGCCGGGGCGGGGCACTTCCGAGCGGTGCGCGAGAGGATGCCATTGTGGACCGTGGAATATGCGATCCATCTCGGCGCGGAAGACATCTTTTCTTATGAAGACCTCTTTGGGTATCTCGTTGGGCTTGGCTGGCCAGTTCATGCGTACCGGTGAATCGAGATTCGTGTGCTGCATTGCTATTCCAGGAAGGGACTACATGCGGTCGAAGGTGGGAATCCGGAAGCCCGCGGTCATGCCGCCGTCGACCACCAGCGCGGCGCCAGTGATGTACGAGGCGCCGTCCGAGGCGAGGAATACCGCGGGCCGGGCAATTTCCTCGGGCTCGGCCGAGCGTTTCATCGGGCACAGCTCGGCCATCTCGCTCTTGCCGGTGGGCGAACTGCGCCAGTAGCTCTGCGTGCGCGGTGTGCGCGTCGACCCCGGGCACACGGCGTTGACGCGGATGTTGTCGCGTGCGAAATCCATCGCCATGTTGCGAGTCAACAGCACCACGCCGCCCTTCGACGCGCTGTAGGCACCGCAGCGGTTCTCGGCCATGATGCCGGCGATCGATGCGATGTTGATGATGGCTCCGCCGCCGCGGCGTCGCATGTGGGGAATCGCCTGGCGGCAGGCGCGATAGACGGAATTGAGATTGACGTCCATGACGGCGGACCATTCGTCCTCGTCCATGTGCTCTACGTTCTTGGGGATGTTGATGCCGGCCACGTTGAACAGCAGGTCGAGGCCGTTGGCCGGTTCGGCCGCGGCGTCCACGGCATCGAGCAGCCGCTGGGTATCGCGCACATCCAGTTCGAGCGCGCGCGCCTTGCCGCCGGCCTGCCGGATGTCGGCCGCCACCTGTTCCGCCAGTTGTCCGCTGCGGTCGGATACCAGCACCGTGGCTCCACGCGCCGCCGCTTCCAGGGCAATGCATCGTCCTATGCCCGATCCGCCCGCCGTCACGAAGGCCGTTTTGCCCTCGAAGTCGCGCAAGTCGTTCATGGCGCCACCTCCAGCTCGGCGAATCCCAGACCGGTGATCCATTCCGGCACCGGCTCGTAGGCCAGGACGCGAGCGTTGTAGGGTGGCATCGCCGCCATCGCGACGATCCAGTTGCGCACCTCCAGGGCACCGTTGCCTGCGGTCGCGACGATCTCTTCCGCGCTCAGCCTCGCCAGGCCGTCGAGGTCGCGTGCTTCCACCATGCCGAGGATCCGCCGATCGAACGCTTCGTTGACGCGCCCCATGTCCGACATGCCGACCCAGTGGCTGATGCCGCCGGTGCCGATCATGACGACCCGTTCGTCACCGGGCCAGGACGCGATCGCTGCGCCCAGCATGCGGCCGAGTTCGAGGCAGCGACGTCCCGGAATGAGTGGGTCGCCGCCGCTGTTGATGTAGACGGGGATGACGCGCGTGCCGACGGGAAGCGCCAGGTGGATGGGCACCATCGTGGAGTGGTCGAGCGCGAGCGAACGCGACACGGTCCAGTCGAACCCCGCTTCGAATCCCGCCTCGACCAGGTGTTGCGCCAGGGGCGGGTGGTTGTTCACCGCTCGTCTGGGGATGCCTAGCCAGGGTTCGATGGGGCCCTCCAGATCTCCCGTGCCGATGAGGATGGCCGGCACGCAGCCCGGCCCGAACATCGTGCAGTGGTCGTCGCCGATTACGATCGCGGTATCGGCGCGCAGCGTCGCGATGCGCGCCCGGACTTGGGCGAACGCCTGCATGACGCGGGCCGCCTGCTCACGTGGCGGGGCGTCTGCGTTGCCCAGGATGAGCGGGTCGTGAGGAACACAGAATCCTCCTACCAGTCGAGCCATGTCTGTCATGCTCCTTTCAAGCCACCGGCGGCCGGATACGCCGCATGTATTCGGGCATGCTGTCGCGCCCTTCGATCGCGGTGAACGCCCGCATCGTCAGCATGGGGTTGATGGCCAGGCCGATCAGGTTTTTCACGTCCATGTCCAGAATCAACCGACACTCTTGCGGGTCGAGCCGATAACGCGTCAGGAAATGCCTGGGGTCGGCGCGATAGGCGTTCGTCTCTTGCGGGTCGGAAGCGATGTCGAACAACGCTTGTTCGATGGCGTACACACTCATGATTGCCGTTCCTGCCTGTAGCGCCGGTCGAGCGCGGCCCAGGCTTCGCCGGAGCGGCGTGCCCCGGCCAGATAGTCTTCCGGTACCAGCATGTAGGGTGGGCGGCATGGGCCGGCCTTCATCCAGCCTGCGGCGTCGATGCGCGCTTTTTCCAGACCGATGTTGTACTTGGCGAACTCCGCGACGTCCCCTTTAGGGAATAGTGTCGACAGCGATGCCTTGATGTCGTCGGCAACCTGGCGGGCGGCGCTCCAGTCGCCTGTGCCGCGCGCCTGGCGGACCTCATCGCGCAGGCGAATGGCGGGCGCCGGGCCGCATGAGGCGCCGCTGCTCCAGAATGCCGTGCATTGTTCGGGATCGATGCGGGCGGCGGCATAGTGATCGCCGTCGGTGGTCAGGAAACGGATGCGGCCTTGTGTCAGCTTGAGGTCGGTGAACAACTGGGCGATGGTCAGGTACTTGGCCGATACGACCTGCGGAATGTCGGCGACCTGGGCCCAGAACGCCCGCGAGAACTCGAATTTGAAGGCTTCGACGTTGGCGTAGATACAGATCGGCATGTCGGGACAGGCTTCAGCCACGTCGCGGTAGAAGCGCACGGCGGTGGGCAGGTCGGGCTTGCACCACATAGGCAGGCCGAGCATCGTGCCGTCCACCCCGATATCCAGGGCGGCCCGGGTCTGCCTGACCGTGTCGCGGGTATTCAGACTGGTGGTGCCGCCGAAGAAAGGCACTCGGCCGCGAACGGTTTCGACCATGGCGCCGAGGAAAGCGCGCTTTTCTTCCCAGTCCAGGGTGGCTCCCTCGCCGAAAGTGCCCAGAGTGAGGATGCCGTCTATGCCGCCGGCGATCAGGCTTTCCACCGCCCGCACCGCTTCGTCGATGTCCACGGTGTCGCTGGCCCGCCAATCGGCCGCATCGGGCTTGGCGGGGGTCGGCATGATGGCCCAGGCGCCTTGTATGTCGGCGGCGGTCAAGCGGGCGCGTCCTTGTCTGCGCGTCATGAAATCCTCCTAAGTGTTATCGGTGGACAGAGGCCGCCCTTGCAGGTGGCGCTCGAGAAAATCCAGGCGGTCGTTGCCCCACCACATGGCGCCGTCGGCAATCATGGTCGGCACGCCGAATACGCCGCGCTCCAGCGCGGCGGCGTTCGAGGCCTCCAGGCGACGACCTGCCTCGGAGGACCGCACATAGGCCAGGAATTCATCCTCCGGCCAGGACATTTCCTTCGCCACGGCGGCCAGCAGGCCATCGTCGTCCATGGCGCCGCCGCTGCCCCAGACGTGGCGCCATACGCTATCGGCGTAGTAACGGGCGCGCCCTTCATCGATGGCACGGAAGGCGCCGCAGTTGAGGCGGGTCGATCCATAGCCTGATGGCGGCACGAAGGGGATGCCGTAAGCGGTGGCCCAGCGCTGCAGATCCGACCGCAGGTAGCGGTGCTTGAGCGGGATGTCACGGTTCGACGGACCGGTATTGCCCACCGCCAGCTTGATCCGGAACAGATCGATCGGGTGGTAGGCGAGGCGCGCGCCGTGGCGCTTGGCCAACTCGGGCAGTCGCGCATGCGCCAGATAGGCGTAGGGACTCATGAAATCGAAATAGAAATCGACGATCGTTGCGGCGGCCATTGAATCTTCGGTCCCCAAGGCTTGTGTTCGGTAGCCATGTTAGGGAGACGAAATCGGCGAATACAGGACCGATTCGTTATGGCCCTATTGCTACAGGTTATGGGGAGGCGGAAAGCGGGCGGGAGAGCTATGATTTTTGGGAATGAAGAAGCCCGGCCGGCCGACCAGGAGATCCGCATGACGCTTCAGCAGCTACGCTACTTCGTCGCGACCGTCGAGAGCGGCTTCAATATTTCGCGCGCGGCGCAGGTCGTGCATACCTCGCAGCCGGGTATCAGCAAGCAGATCAAACTGCTTGAACAGCAACTGGGCGCGACGTTGCTCAATCGCAGCGCAGGTCGGATCGTCGGGCTGACCGAGGCGGGAAATCGAGTGTTCGAGACCGCCAAGCGCGTGCTGCGAGAAACGGACAGCCTGGCCCACATGGGACAGGACTTTCTGCGCGAGGAATCCGGCCGTCTGGTCATCGCCACCTTGCATACGTATGCCCAGGCACTGCTGCCTCATGCCGCGGCGCGCCTGCGCGACCGCTATCCGCGTGTTTCGATCGAGCTGCAACAGAGTTCGCCAGGCCGCATCATCGAGCTGGTACGCGGCGGCGACGTGGACATCGGCATCACGATGGAGGTGCCCGGTCCGCGCAGCGGCGTGGTGGCGCTGCCGCTAATGACGGTGCCGCGGCTGTTGCTGGTCCCTGTGCATCATCCCCTGCTGCAGCACGAACGCGTGACGCTGGCAGAGATCGTGCGCTACCCGTTCGTCGTGCAGACCACGCTCTCGGCGGGTGGCTGGGCGGTCAACCAGGTCCTGAAGGCCCGCGGTTTCGCGATCGAGGCCGCAGTAACCGCGACCGATGCGAGCTTGATGAAAGCCTATGTGGAGCAAGGGCTCGGCATCGCGATCATGTCGGCGCCCATCTACAACCCGGAACGCGACTTGGGTATACGGGGGATAGACATCTCGCACATCTTCGATCCCAGCGAGGTGACCCTGTTGCTGGATCCCTATCGATACCAGCGTGGCTACGTCCTGCAGTTCATCCACCTGCTGGCGCCCCGGTGGGCACCGGCGGCGGTGGCGGGCGAGATCCGCCGCTTCATGATCGAGAACGAGCCGGTGGACCTGACGGCGGCCAGTCACGCGTCGGCAGCCCCTGGCCGGTAAGGGGCTGCCATGCTTTTCCCACGATGTCGACCGCCGCCTGCCTTCGCTCCAGCCTAGAGCAGGTCGCAGCGCACCGTCATCGGCAGCGCCCGCAGCGCGTCCATCAGCGCCGCGTCGGCCTGGTTGCCGATGTCGGTCAGCACGTAGCCGATCGGACCCTTGGTCTGCAGTTGCTGGCTGCAGATGTTGATCTTGCGTTCGGCGAAGACGGCGTTCAGCAGGGCCAGCGCGCCCGGTTCGTTGCGGTGCACGTGCAGGATGCGCGAGGTGCCCGCCAGGTCCTGGTGGGACAGCTCGGGGAAGTTCACCGCGCCCTTGGTCGTGCCGCCCTGGATGAAGCGCACCAGCTTCTCGGCCACTTCCTTGCCGATGTTTTCCTGCGATTCGACCGTGCTGCCGCCGATGTGCGGCGTCAGGATGACGTTGGGCAGGCCGATGAGCGGGCTCTTGAGCGGTTCGTCCACGCTCTTGGGCTCGACCGGGAAGACGTCCAGCGCCGCGCCGCGCAGCAGGCCGGCATCGAGCGCGGCCCGCAGCGCATCGATGTCGACCACGGTGCCGCGGGAGGCGTTGATCAGGATGGCGCCGCGCTTCATTTGCGACAGCGTGGCCTCGTTGATGATGTTTTCCGTGGAGCGGCCGCCGGGCACGTGCAGGGTCACCACGTCGGACTCGGCCAGCAGCGCGGACAGGTCGGGGTAGGCGCGGGCGTTGCCCAGCGGCAGCTTGGCCTCGACGTCGTGGAAGATGACCCGCATGCCGAGGGCCTCGGCCAGGATGCCGACCTGCGAGCCGATGTTGCCGTAGCCGATGATGCCCAGGGTCTTGCCGCGGGTCTCGTAGGCGCCGGTCGCGCTCTTGTCCCAGTGGCCCTGGTGCACGCGCAGGTTCTTCTCGGGGATGCGGCGCAGCAGCAGGATGGCCTCGGCCAGCACCAGTTCGGCCACCGAGCGGGTGTTGGAGAACGGCGCGTTGAAGACCGGCACGCCCCGTTCCATCGCGGTGGCGAGGTCGACCTGGTTGGTGCCTATGCAGAAGCAGCCGATGACGCGCAGGTCGGGCAGGCTGTCGATGATGCTCGCATCCAGGTGGGTGCGCGAACGGATGCCGACCACGCTGGCGCCCCGCAGGGCATCGCGCAGCGCGTCGGGCGGCAGGGCGCTGGCGTGGGTGGCGATGTCGCTGTAGCCCGCGGCGGCGAAGACTTCGACCGCGCTGGGATGGATGTTCTCGAGCAAGACGATTTGTGCCATGGGAAGCAGCTCCGGCTGAAACGCTGATGTCCCTATGGTAACGCCAGGTCCGCCGGCGGACGGCCTTGAGCCTACGGTCGTCAGGGGTTCAGCCGCACGCGCAGGTAGTCGCGCGGTTCGTAGGCCGCGGCCAGGCGGTCCAGGGCCTGGGCGGGCAGGCGCAGGTCGCGCCCGCGCAGTGCGACGTCCAGGTGCGAGGACTGGGAGGCGCCGACGATGACCGAGCGCACGCCGGGCTGGGCCAGCACCCATGCCAGCGCGACGGCAGCGGGCTCGGCGCCCAGTTCCGCGGCGATGCGCAGCTGCTCGGCGCGGACCCGGGCGCCGCGCGGTCCGCCGTACAGCCGCTGCCCCTTGGCGTCGGAGGCCAGCCGCGCCGCGGCTTCGGCGTCGCCGGCCGCCGGGCCGGCCAGGTAGCCGCGCGCTAGCGGGCTGTAGGCCATGATGTGCAGGCCGTGCCGGGCACAGGCCGGCACGGTGGCGCGCAGTTCTTCCTGATAGAGCAGGTTCAGCTGCAACTGCGCGCTGGCGTAGCCGCGCGCGCCCAGGGCGGCGGCGGCCCGCGCGGCCTGTCCGATCTGGAGATGGTCCAGGTTGGAGCAGCCGTACGCGCGGATCTTGCCCGCGTCGACCAGGGCTTCGAGGGCGCCCAGCGTTTCCTCGACGGGAACGGCGTCGTCCCAGCTGTGGACCTGGTAGAGATCGATGTAGTCCGTCTCCATGCGCCTGAGCGAGGCCTCGGCCTGCCGGGCGATCTGCGCCGCCGACAGGCCCCGGCCGTCGGCCACCTGCAGTCCGACCTTGGTGGCAAGGGTCAGCTCATGGCGGCCGCCGTGCTCGCGCACCAGCCGGCCCAGGATGCGCTCGCTTTCCCCGTCCGAGTAGTAGTTGGCGGTATCGAAGCATGTGATGCCGTTCTCCAGGCACTGGCGGAACAGGACACGCGCCGCGTCCTGCCCGACGACCCAGGGCGCCCAGGCGGGGTCGCCGTAGGACATCATGCCCAGGCACAGGCGCGACATCCGCGGCAGGGTGGGGCCGGTGCGCGAGGCCATGGCGCTATTCCAGGGTGACGCCGGCCGTCTGCACCATCTTGCGCCAGCGGGCGATCTCGTTGCGGTGGAACTCTTCGAACTGCGCCAGGGGCTTGAACCAGGGTTCGAAACCCGCGCCGGCCAGCTTCTGCTGGATGTCGGGCTGGGCCATGACACGCGCCAGCTCGTCACTCCATTTGGTCAAGATCGCGCGCGGCGTGCCGGCGGGGGCGTACAGTCCGATCCAGCTGTCGGCCGACAACGTCTCGTAGCCGAGTTCGTGCAGCGTGGGGACGTCGGGCGCCTGCGCCTCGCGGGTGTCGCCCGAGATGGCTAGCGCGCGCAGCTTGCCGGCCTTGATGTAGGCGATGGCGCTGGCATAGCTCGCGGTCATGAAGTCCACGTGCCCGGCGATCAGGTCGGTCACCGCCGGCGCGGCGCCCTTGTAGGGAATGTGCGTGCACCGCATCTTCATGCTGGAGCACAGGGTCTCGGACACCAGGTGCGAGGACGAGCCGGGGCTGGAGGAGGCGTAGTTCACCGGCTTGCCGCGGCCGCCCTGGATGAGCTCGGACAGCGTCCTGTACGGCGACGAGGCGGGCACGACGATGGCGTGGCGGGTGCGGGTAAGCAGCGCGATGGGCTGGACGTCCTTGTTCAGGTCGAACTGGATCTTGGGGAACAGCGACGCGTTGGTCGAATGAGTCTGGTTGTTGCCCAGCGTCAGGACGTAGCCGTCGGGCGCGGCGCGCACGCCCGCGGCCGTGCCGATCAGGCCCGAGGCGCCGGCCACGTTGTCGACCACTACGGACTGGCTCCACGCCTCGCCGACCTGCGCGCCGATCAGGCGGGCGACGACGTCGGTGGTGCCGCCTGCCGGGAACGGCACGATGACGCGGATCGGCTTGTTGGGATAGGCAACGCCCTGTGCGAGGGCGGGGGCGGACGGCAGGCTGGCGGCGCCGGCCAGGGCGGCCAGCAGGACGACGAGGCGAACGGAGGTCATGGCGGGTATCCTCGGTGACATGAAGGGGCGAAGACGGGCGGTGCGGATCAGGCCGTGCACAGCCAGGGGAAGGCCCGTGCCATCCACTCCGGATGGGGGATCCCCAGCGTCCGGCTGATGCTCCAGATGCTGCACAGGTTGGAGGACAGGATGGGGACCTGCTTGCCGGTCCCCGCCTGCATGATCGATTCGATGGTCGGCATGCCCGTTCCCGACAGCAGCACGGCGCCGTCGGGATGCGCCTGTACCGAGGCCAGCCGCTGGGCGACCTCGGCCGGCGAGACCTTGTAGGCCACCAGTTCGTCGGCGAAGTGTTCGACGTGGTCTACCTGCACGCCCGCGCCGCGCCAGTAGGCGATGGCCAGTTCGGTCAGCCAGTCGGGGTAGGGCGACACCATGCTGATGCGCGTGATGCCCAGGTGGCGCAGCGCCCGCGCCAGCGCCGAGCTGGCGGTTTCCACCGGCATGCCGAACCGCTCGGACAATTGCTCGCAGCGGCGCAGGTCTTCCTGGTGGCCGATGCGGTATTGCGAGCCGGTCAGGGCGATGACGGCGCCGTCGAGCTTGAGCGAGCCGAAGCCTTGCAGACAGGACACGTAGCTGTCGAGGTAGGCCAGGTTGCGGGTGTCGAGATCGCCGGCCACCACGGGCAGGCGCATCGCGTGCAGCGCGGCGGCGGCCGGCAGCAGTGCCGGATATTCGACTTCGACGGTGGGGTTGGCGGGCGGCACCAGGGCGCCGACGCGCCATTGGGGGCGGCTGACGAGAGGGAGGTCGGTCATGGCGGGTCTCATGCGGCGGCGGAAACGGGGTCGATGCGGCGCGCCAGTTCGGGCGCCATGTCCAGCATGGCGGTCCGGCGCAGGAAGGCGAGACGTTGGGCGGGGTCGCCCAGCAGTCCCTTGACGTTGTCGAGCCAGGTGGCCTGCCCGGTCACCATGGCATCGGTGCGCGGCAGCAGGGAATCGGCGGCGACCCGGTGGCGCCGGTCGGCGGCCGCGTCGACGATGGCCTGGTCGCCTTGGCGCAGGCCCTCGACCAGCGCGGTGGCCATGAAGTAGGCGTCGTGCAGCCCGCAGTTCATGTTCATGCCGCCGCGGGTATTGCTGAGGTGGGCGGCGTCGCCGGCCAGGTAGATGCGGCCCGCGCGGTACGTGCCGGCCACGAACTTGCTGGCCGAGTACACGTCCTGGCCGAGGATGTTGGGCAGTTCCGCCAGGCCGGGCACCAGTTGCCGGAGCCGTTCCAGTATCCAGGCGCGCGACTGGGCGTGGGCCTGGTCCACGTCGGGAGGCACGCGCAGGATGATGCGCCAGCAGTCGGGCATGCGCAGGAAGCTGGCCGAGGCGTCGCCGTTCACGAGGTAGCTGATGGGCCGCAGCCCGGGCAGGATGCGCTCCAGGCTTTCGTCGGCCAGCACCCGCAGCACGCAGCCGGGATAGGGGGTCGGATCGAACGGCAGGCCCATGGATTCCCGTACCTGGCTGCGCGCGCCGTCGGTGCCGAGCAGGTAGTCGGCGCGCAGCGTGTGGACGCCCTTGGGGTCCTGCACGCGCACGGTGACGCCGCCGGTATCCGGGGCGGCGTCCAGGAAGGCGGTGCCGAACCGCACGTCGGCATGCGGATGCGCGCGCAGTTGCGCCAGCAGCAGCGGCGTGATGCGCGATTGTTCCAGGTGCAGGCGATACGGGTAGTCGGTGTCGTGCTTCAGTTCGGCCAGGGCGATCTCGCCCAGGATGCCCTGTTCGGTGCTGCGGTACTGGATGTGCGTGACGTCCTGGCCCTGTGCCAGCATGGCGGGCAGGACGCCCAGGTGGTCCAGCACCGCGAGGGTGGGCGCATGGAAGGTCGAGGCCTTCGAGGCTTCGTTGAGCCGATCGCGCTTTTCCAGGAGCGTGACGCGCACGCCGGCACGCGCGATGATCAGCGCGGCGGTCAGGCCCACCGGCCCTGCGCCGGCAACGATGACGTGGTGAGGCTGCTGCATGGGATCCTTCTGTCTCGACGAGGCGGCCGGCGCTGGCATCGGGCCGGTCTAAAAGTATTTTGTATCATACATAATACTTTTATGGTTGGGATGGCGGATACGAATCAGGACGCGACGGCTCAGGCCGGCGACGGGCGTATCGGCGGGATCAAGGGGAGGGGCGGGGCGCGCGGCGGCGCCGCCCGGGTCAGTCCGGGACTTCCGACCAGCGCGGGGCGTCGCCCTGCTCGACGCGCGACAGGTTCACGCGGTATTCGTAGCGATCGGGCCGATAGAGCTCGTGCAGGATCTCGATGGGCCGCCCGGCGGTATCCCGGTAGATCCGCGTCAGGCTGATCAGCGCGCTGCCCATCTCGACCTGCAGGGCCTGGGCCGTGTCCTTGTCGGCCAGCGTGGCGCTGATCCACTGCTCGGCCTGGGTGGCCTTCACGCCCTGGCGCTCGAGCAGGATGGACACCGGCGTGTTGCGCAGTTCGTTGCGCTTGAGCAGGCTGGCCTCGGGTTCCGGCAGGTAGCAGGTGATGTGCGAGAAGGGCGACGTGGCGTCGCTGCGCACGCGCACGATGCGCAGGCCGGGTTCGCCCTGCTGCCTGTCGAGCAGCGGCGCGATGTTGGTCGGCAGCCCGACGCGCTCGAACGCCAGCAGCTTGACCTTGGTCGTTTCCTGGAAGTGGACGATGTTCTCGATCAGGCCGCTGAAGCCGGTCTTGCCGGGCGGGCGGACGGGCTTGCGGGCGAAGGTCCCCCGGCCGCGCTGGCGCGTGATCAGGCCGTCGGCCTCCAGGATGTTCATCGCCTTGCGCAGGGTCACGCGCGAAACCTGGAAGCGTTCGGCGAACTCGGCCTCGGTCGGCAGCGGCGTGTGCTCGTCGTAGCCGTGGTCCCGGATGTGCTGGAGCAGCAGCGTATAGACCCGGTAGTAGAGCGGGACGTAGTCGGCGATGCGATGCGAGGCGGCGGCGTCCTCGCTCTTTCTGGAGCGGGTGGGGTCGGTTCTGGTCACGGTGGGGCGGCACGGCGGCGCGCGCCGTCATGCCGGGTAGGTCGCTGGGGACTCGCGCCATCATAGCCAATTTGCCTTTCCGCCGCCGGGAGCCGGCTCAGCGCCGCACGAAGGGGTTGGGGATGTCGGTTTCCATGGACAGCCAGACGCTCTTGATCTCCATGTACTCGCGCATGCCGGCAATGCCGCATTCGCGTCCGACGCCGCTCATCTTGAAACCGCCGAACGGCGAGGTGACGCTGGTCGAGCGGTAGTTGTTGATACAGACCGTGCCGGCCCGCACCTTGCCCGCCATGCGTAGCGCGCGCGGCATGGAGGTGGTCCAGACGCCGGCCGCCAGGCCGAAGTCGACGTCGTTGGCGATGGCCACGGCTTCGTCTTCGTCCTGGAAGCGGATGACCGACAGAATGGGGCCGAAGACTTCTTCCTGCGCGATGCGCATGCGGTTGTCCACGTCCGCGAAGATGGTGGGCTGGAAGAACAGCCCGTCCGGGCACTCCGGCACGTGGGCGCGCTTGCCGCCCGCCACCAGCCGCGCGCCATCGGCCAGCGCCACCTGGACGTAGGATTCGATCTTGTCCAGCTGGGGAGCGGTGGAGATGGGCGCCACCTGGGTCTGCGGATCGGCCGGGTGGCCGAAGCGGGCGTTGCCGGCGATCTCGACCAGGCGTTCCAGGAAGCGGTCGTGGATGCCGTCCTGGAGCAGCAGGCGCGAGCCGGCCACGCAGGTCTGGCCCGAGGCGGCGAAGATGCCGGCCACGGCACCCTTCAAGGCCTGTTCGAAGTCGGCATCGTCGAACACGATGTTGGGCGACTTGCCGCCCAGCTCCAGCGTCACGCGCTTCATGCGCGAGGCGGCCTGCTCGTTGATGCGCTGGCCGGCCTCGGGGCCGCCGGTGAAGGCGATGCGCTGGACCAGCGGATGGTCCACCAGCGCGGCCCCGACCTCGGCGCCCAGGCCGGTCACGACGTTGACGACGCCGTCGGGCACGCCGGCGAGCTGGAACAGCTTCATGAGTTCGAGCAGCGAGGCCGACGTGAATTCCGAGGGCTTGAGCACGACCGTATTGCCGGCCGCCAGGGCGGGCGCGATCTTCATGCTGGCCAGCGGCAGCGGCGAGTTCCAGGGCGTGATGCAGGCGACCACGCCCAGTGGCTCGTAGACGGTGTAGTTGAACACGCCCGGCTTGTCGGTCGGGATGACGGTGCCTTCCATCTTGTCGGCCAGGCCGCCGTAGTAATAGTAGTAGTTGGCCATGTAGCGCATCTGCATGGACAGCTCCGCGCTGAGCTTGCCGTTGTCGCGTTGTTCCACGTGCGCCAGCCATTCCGCGTGCTCGGTGACCAGGTCGCCGATGCGGCGCAGCAGCGCGCCGCGCTGGCTGGCGTTCATGGCCGGCCACGCGCCCCGGGTGAAGGCGCGGTGCGCGGCCTGCACGGCCTTGTCCACGTCCTGCGCGGTGCCGCGGGCGATGCTGGCCCACTGGCGTCCGGTGACCGGATCGCTGGTGGCCAAGCGGGCGCCGTCGGCGCCCGTGAAACCGCCGTCGATGAATTGGGTGTAGACCAGGTGGCCCTGCGCGTCGGTGGCGGTGGGCGGAAGCTTGGGGAACTGCTGGGCGTAGGCCTGGGTGTCGGGACGTTGCATGGAAGGAATCGAAGTCGTGGAAAGCGAGGGTTGGGGTCAGGCGCCGCCGTCGAGCACGGCGGCGGCAAGCGCGAGCTCCTCCTCGTCGGCGTCGCGGGTGATGAGCACCAGCACGCCGGACAGGTCGCCGGGTACTTCGCCGTCCAGCGGCCGCGGCGGGCTGAAGACATGGCGCACGCCGTGGATGGCGTAGTGGGCGCCGTCTTCCATGAGCAGGATGCCCTTGACGCGCAGCAGCCGTTCGCCCAGCCGTGATTGCATGTAGTCGACCCAGGCGGCGTAGCGTGCCCAGTCGACCGGGCCATCGGCCCGGATCACATGAGAGGCGATGCCGTAGCGCAGGACGTGGGCGAGCCGCGTCCAGGCCCGCGGACGCTCCAGCCCGGACTGGCCCGGCGCGACGGTCCGGCGGTCCGCGGCCTGGAAGAGATCGGTCCGCTCTTGCAGGCCGTCGCGATCCGCGCGCAGGACCGGGGCGCCGGGCGCCTGCCGGCGCAGTTGCCCGGCCATGGCCGAGGCGGCCTCGGGCGCGACCTTGTCGGTCTTGGTCAGGACCACGAGGTCGGCCACCGCGAGCTGCGTGGCGGCGGTTTCGTATTCGTCCAGCGTGGCCGCGCCGTGCTCGGCATCGATGGTGGTGATCACGCCGGCCAGCCGCACGTGGCGCGCGATGGAGGCGTCGGAAGCCAGGGCGTTGATGAGCGGGGCCGGTTCGGCCAGCCCCGAGGTCTCGACCACGATGCGCGAGAACGCCGGAATCTCGCCGCGCAGCCGCCGGTAGTACAGCGACTCCAGCGTTTCCTGCAGCGAGTTGTTGCTGGCGCAGCACAGGCATCCCGAGTCCAGCAGCACGATGTCGTCCTCGCTGGACTGGCCGACCAGGACGTGGTCCAGGCCGACCTCGCCGAACTCGTTGATGACCACGGCGGTGTCGGCGAATTCGCGGCTGTGCACCAGCCGGGCGAGCAGGGTGGTCTTGCCGCTGCCCAGGAACCCGGTCAGCAGGTAGACCGGGATGGGGACGGCGGACGTGGCGGACGGCATGCCTGGTCCGCTCAGCCGGCCGAGCCGCCGCCCTGGCGCACCGGCAGCGTGGCCAGGTAGTCGCGGACCTCGCTCGAGGGAATCACGTCGGCGTACTTGCAGTTCAGGTCGAACAGGTTGATCGCGTGGCTGGCCTGGAAGCGGTCGAACGCCGTTTCTTCGGGAATGATCACCTTGAAGTTGTACGAGTAGGCGTCCACGGCGGTGGCGCGCAGGCAGCCCGACGAGGTGCAGCCGACCAGGATCAGCGTGTCGACGTCCAGGAAGTTCAGATGGCTCATGAAGGTCGTGCCGAAGAAGCACGACGGCTTGGTCTTGGTGATGCGGATGTCCTGCGGGCGCGGGGCCAGCGCCTCGACGGTCCGGGTGGCGTGGGTATCGGCCAGCACGGTCTTTTCCCCGCCGCGATGGTTCTTGCCGACCTGCACGCCGCTGTCGAGCAGGTCGGGGCGGCGGGCGCTTTCCGTGTAGAACACGGGGATGTTCTTCTCGCGCGCCAGTTCCAGCAGCGGCACCATGTGCGCGACGGCGTCCCAGGCTTCCTTGCCGCAATGGGTGCGGTACTGCTTGAGGCCTTCCAGGATGTCCTGCGGGGTATCGCCGCAGAAGTTGTACTGGACGTCGATGATGAACAGGGCGGGACGCGTGCCGAAGCCGCCGCGCTTGCCGTAGCCGGCCACGGCAAGGACCTGCTGGTCGCGTTCGGTCAGGAAGTCGTCCCAGATGCGTTTGGTTTGGCTCATGTCGTTTCCTTGGGGTATCAAAGGCGCCGCAGGTAGCGGCCGCCGGGCCGGCTGCGCGCTTCATCGGTGACCTTGCCGTCCAGGGCCACGGTGCGGCCCCGCACCAGCGTGCGCACCGGCCAGCCCTTGAGCGTCATGCCCTCGTAGGGCGAATAGTCGGCATAGGATTCGAGCGTGGCCGGGTCCACGGTCTTCTCCAGGTCCAGGTCGACCACCAGCAGGTCGGCATCCTTGCCGACCTCGATGCCGCCCTTGGACGGCATGTTGTAGTGCCGGGCCGAGTTGGCCGAGGCAACTTCCATCAGCCGCTCCAGCGGCACGCCGCGGCGGTGGTAGCCCTCGTGCAGCAGGATGGGCAGGATCATGCCGGTGCCCGGGAAGCCGTTGCTGGCGGCCCAGATATCCTTGTCCTTGGTGCTGCGCTTGCGCGGCACGTGGTCCGAGCCGATGGTGGTGACCGAGCCGTCCAGCACGCCTTCCCACATGGCGTCGACGTCGGCCTGGCCACGCACGGGCGGGTTGACCTTGGCATAGGTGCCGGCGGGACTCTCGTCCGTCAGGAACAGGTAGTGCGGGCAGGTTTCGACGTGGATGGGCGGGGCATTGCGGTTGCGCCGATGGCGCCGGACTTCGTCCAGGGCCTCGCCGCTGCTCAGGTGGACGATGTTGACGGCGGCGCCGGTCTTGGACGCGAAGTAGCACACGCGGTGCACGTTCTCGGCTTCCAGGAAGTCGGGGCTCTGCTCGTTCCACGCCCTCAGGTCGTCGCGCCCGGCGGCGCGCAGCGGATCGCGCAGCAGCGGAATCACTTCCACGTTCTCGCAGTGCACGCCCAGGATCGCGCCCGGGATGCGCGCGGTCTCGCGCAGCGCGGCGAACAACAGGCCGTCGTCGATGTCGGTGAAGCCCTGGGCCAGGCCGGCGGCGCCCTTGTACATCATGTAGAGCTTGTAGGACGAGACGCCGAAGCGCTCGGAGATTTCCTTCAGCGTCTCGACGTGCAGGTGGCTGGTCAGCCCGAAGTGGAAGCCGAAGTCGATGCAGCTTTGCGCCAGTGCCCGGTCGTGGGCCGCCTGGAACGACTCGCGGATGTCGCGCGAGCGATGGAACGACAGGACCGAGGTGGTGCCGCCCAGGGCCGCCGTGCGCGACTCGGTCTCGAAGTCGGTCTCGGGCGAGCCGAAGCCGAAATGCACGTGCGGGTCGATGACGCCCGGCAGCACGCACAGGCCCTGGCAGTCGACGGTCTCGTCCGCCGCCAGCTGCGCGCCGGGTTCGGCGATGACGGCGATGCGCCCTTGGCTGATGCCGATCTGGCCGGGCGTCAGGCCGCGCTGCGGCAGCAGGATCCTGGCGTTGGCCAGGACGAGGTCCAGGTTCATGGTTGCGTTTCCTCGTTGAAGTCCGGGGTGGTGTCCTTGGGGGCCAGGCAGGCGCGGAGGACGCTGGCCGGGATGCCGCCGTCCTGCATCAGCTGGCGTTCGGCCTGGGTCAGGACCTGGGCCTGCGCCTGGAAGCGGATGATGCCGTCGGGGCCGACGGCTTCCACCGTGATCGGGGTGCCGTCCATGACGCCGCGGGCCAGCCCCTGGAAGCTGAAGCTTTCGGCGCCGGTCAGGCCCAGCTGGCGCCATCCCTGTCCGGGCAGGAAGGACAGGGGCAGCACGCCCATGCCCACCAGGTTGGCGCGGTGGATGCGTTCGAAGGACTCGGCCAGCACGGCCTTCACGCCCAGCAGCGCGGAGCCCTTGGCGGCCCAGTCGCGGCTGCTGCCGGTGCCGTATTCCTTGCCGGCCAGGATCAGGGTGGCGATGCCGTCCTGGCGGTAGGCGCGGGCCGCGTCGAAGATGGTGCAGGGGGTGTGCCCGGGAAAGTGGATGGTGACGCCGCCTTCGGTGCCGGGCACGAGCAGGTTCTTGATGCGGATGTTGGCGAAGGTGGCGCGAGCCATGATCTCGTGGTTGCCGCGCCGCGCCACGTAGGTGTTGAAGTCGGCCGGCGCCACGCCGGCCTGGGTCAGGTAGCGGCCGGCGGGCGTGTCGGCGGGGATCTCGCCGCCGGGGGAAATGTGGTCGGTGGTGAGCGAATCGCCGAAGGCGGCCAGCACGCGGGCGCCTTGCAGCTCGCGTTCCAACTGGTCCAGGCCTTTCGCGGCGCCGGCCTGGCGGAAGAAAGGAGGTTCGACCAGGTAGTGCGACTGGCGGTCCCAGGGAAAGAGCGGGCCGGTGGGCGCTTCCAGCGTGTCCCACAGCGAGCCGCCGGCGGCGCGGGCCTCGTAGGTGTCGACGAAGATCTCGCGCCGTGTGGCGACCGGCATGGCCTGCGCGATTTCCTCGGGGGTCGGCCACAGGTCGCGCAGGTAGACGGGAACGCCGGCCGGATCGGTGGCGATGGGGTCGCGCGTCAGGTCGACGTCGATGCGGCCGGCCAGCGCGTACAGGACCACCAGCGGCGGCGCGCCGATGTAGTTGGCGCGGATGAGCTTGTGGATGCGGCCTTCGAAGTTGCGATTGCCCGACAGCACCGCCGCCGCGACCAGGCCGCGCTGTTCGATTTCGCGCGCGGCTTCGGGAACGAGCGGGCCGGATTTGCCGCCGCAGGTGGTGCAGCCGTAGCCGATCAGGTGGAAGCCGAGTGCGGCCAGCGGCGCCAGCAGCCCCGCCTCTTCCAGGTAGCGCGTGACGGTACGCGAACCGGGCGCGAGCGAACGCTTCACCCATGCCGGGGGCTGGAGGCCGCGCGCGACCGCCTTGCGGGCGACGATGCCGGCCGCCAGCATGACGACGGGATTGGAGGTGTTGGTGCACGAGGTGATGGCGGCCAGTGCGAGGCTGCCGTGGTCCATCGTGCCGGCGCCGGAGGCCGGCGCGGCGGCGAAGCCTCCGTCGGCCAGCGCGCGCGGCAGGCGGGCCCGGAAGTCTTCCGCGATGCGCGACAGCGGCAGGCGGTCCTGGGGCCGGCGCGGTCCCGCCATGGCGGGCAGCACGGTATCGAGGTCGATCTCGACGACCTGGCTGTAGGCCGGGACGGCGGCATCGGCGTCCCGGAACAGGTGGTTGGCCCGCGCATAGGCCTCGACCAGCGCGACCTGTTCCTCGGGGCGGCCGGTGGCGCGCAGGTAGGACAGGGTCTGGTCGTCGATGGGGAAGTAGCCGCAGGTCGCGCCGTATTCGGGCGCCATGTTGGCGATGGTGGCGCGCTCGGGCACCGTGAGCCCGGCCACCGCGGGGCCGAAGAATTCGACCGCGCAGGCGGTGACCCCGGCGCGACGCAGCGTTTCGGTGATGAGCAGCGCGGCGTCGGTGGTCAGCGCCGGGGGAGGGATGCGGCCGTGCAGGCGCACGCCCACCACGCGGGGCACCGGGAAGGTGTAGGCCTGGCCGAGCAGCGCCGCTTCGGCGTCGATGCCGCCCACGCCCCAGCCCAGCACGCCCAGCGCGTTGACCATGGGTGTGTGGGAGTCGCCGCCGATGACGAAGTCCGGATGCGCCCAGGTGCCGTCGGGACGCTCGGCGCGGCAGACCACCGGGGCGATGTGTTCCAGGTTGACCTGGTGAATGATGCCCGTGCCCGGGGGGAATACGCGCAGGCCGGCATAGGCCTGCTGGGCCCACTTCAGGAAGCGGTAGCGTTCGGCGTTGCGCTGGAACTCGCGGGCGAGGTTGCGTTCGGCCGCGTCGCTGCCGCCCCAGTGGTCGACCTGCAGCGAGTGGTCGACGATCAGGTCCACCGGCACGCGCGCGTCCACGGTGGAAACGTCGCCGCCCCGGGCCGCGACGGCATCGCGCAGGGCCGCCAGGTCCTGCAGCGCCGGCAGGCCGCTGGAGTCGGGCAGGATCACGCGCGCCACGTGCAGCGGCAGGTCGGCGCCGATGTGGTCCTGCCAGTCGAGCAGGGCGCGCAGGTCGCCTTCGGCGACGGGCCGGCCCCATGCGCGGTTGCGCGCGAGATTCTCCAGCAGCACGCGCACGACGTAGGGATAGTCGACCAGCCGCTTGCCCGCCGCCTGCGCCACGGCGGCGAGGTCGGCGATGTGCAGCGTGGCGGATCGGAAGGAAAGCGTACGGATCATGGGCGGGGCGGCGAAAATGCTTGCGGCTTTGCTATGGTATGAATCTTATGAGCACCGTTTGTTAAATGTCAACACTTAGCGCCGATGGGGAGCTGGCGGTGTACGGTGGCCGCCTTGCGATAAACCATGGAGTCAGCTGATATTCTCTGTAAATATGGCTTGATTGATGGGCCGCTGTTCGGGGTGGAACGCATACTCCATGCAAACCCGGCCCATGCAAAAGAGTTGACACTTTTAAGACTGTTTTGATAATCTGTCGACACTATGGACGAATCAGCCGAGACCTTCATCAACAGGGAGGACGCGCAGGGGCCGCTGGCCGATGCGGTGTTCCAGCAGGTGCTGGACGCGATCTACCAGGGCCGGCTGGCGCCCGGCAGCGTCATCAACGAAGTGGCGCTGGCCCAGGAGTTCGGCGTGAGCCGCGGGCCGGTGCGCGAAGCGGTGCGCCGCCTGCAGGGCATCCAGCTGGTCACCCGCGAGCCCTACCAGAAGGCGCGGGTCGTCTCGCTATCGGCCGAGTCCGCGCTGGAGCTGTTCCAGATGCGCATGGCGCTGGAAGGCGTGGCCTGCAGCCTGGCCACCCAGCGCATGAGCGACGAGGAAGTGGCGCAATTGCTGGCCGAACTGGAGCAGGACAGGCAGCGCCAGCTGCGCAAGGAGCGGGGCGAGTCGTCCGGCCCCCGGGTATTCGATTTCCACGAGCGCATCGTGCGGGCCAGCGGCAACAACCGCATCATCCACGCGCTGTGCGAGGACCTTTATCACCTGCTGCGCGTGTACCGCCGGCATTCCGGGACCGTGCTCGAACGCAAGGAGGACGCCTATGCCGAGCACTGGCAGATCCTGCGCGCGATCAAGTCGCGCGATGCGGAACTGGCGGAGTCGCTGATGCGCTCGCATATCGAACGCGCGGCCCGGCACCTGTTCACCCATCTCGCGGACCGGGACGAATCCGACGCCGCCCGGAGGCGGGGAGGGCGGGCGGCCGGGACGGGCACCTGAAACACTGACCATTTCGGAGTCATCGCATGAACAGTCCCCGCAAGTTCCGGGAGTTGCTCAAGAACGAGGCGTTCATCGTCTCGCCCGGGGTGTACGACGGGTACAGCATCCGGCTGGTCGAGGCCGCCGGGTTCAAGACCGCCTGCACCAGCGGGGCCGCCATCTCGAACGCGCTGCTGGGCATCGCCGACATCGGCGTCATGGGATTGACCGAGAACGTCAACCATTGCCGCAACCTGGCCCGCTCGGTGTCCATTCCGCTGACGGCGGATGCCGACAACGGCTACGGCAATCCGGTGAACGTGTTCCATACGGTGCGGATGTTCGAGGAAGCCGGCGTGGCCGGCGTCAATCTCGAGGACCAGGTCAGTCCCAAGCGCTGTGGCCACATGCCCGGCAAGGACGTGGTCAGCCAGGCCGAGATGCTGAAGAAGATCGAGGCCGCCTGCCTGGCGCGCCGCGACGATGACTTCGTCATCATCGCCCGCACCGATGCGCTGGCCATCGAAGGCATCGAGGGCGCGGTGCGCCGAGCCAAGGCGTATGCGGCGGCCGGTGCCGACATGCTGTTTCCCGACGCGGTGCGCACCGAGGACGACATCAAGCGCATCGTCGATGCCGCCGGCATCCCGGTCACCGTCAACATGGGGTTCGGCATACGCAGCCGGCCCACGACGCCGCTGATCCCGCTGCCGCGCCTGAAGGCGCTGGGCGTCAAGCGCATCAGCCTGCCGCGCATGCTGCCGGCCGCCGCCATCCACGCCATGCAGCATGCGCTGCAGGCCATGCGCGGCGTGATGGAAAGCGGCGAGCCCGTCGATCGTCCCGACCTGCTGGTGGGCATCGAGGACATCATGAAGCTGATGGGCTACGAAGAAATGCGCGCGCTGGAGAAGCGCCTGACCACGCTGGCCGAATAGCCGCCGCGTTCCCGATTCCCATTCCCTGCCTGCCCGTAGGGTGGGAACAGGTCCTACGCCACCCGGCTGTCGGGGAAATGCAGCGCGAAGGTGCTGCCCTGGCCAAGCTCGCTGGCGATCTCCAGTTCGGCGTCGTGCCGCATGGCGATGTGCTTGGTGATCGCCAGTCCGAGCCCCGTGCCGCCCGATTCGCGCGACCGGCTGCGATCCACGCGGTAGAAGCGCTCGGTCAGGCGGGGCAGATGGTGCGAGGCGATGCCTATGCCGGTGTCCTTCACGGAATAGCGGGCATCGCCGTCGGCGTCGCGCCGCCACCGCACCGTGATGTGGCCGCCCTCGGGCGTGTAGCGCACGGCATTGATCAGCAGGTTGGAGATGGCCGACGCGATTTCGGTACCGGTGCCCAGGATGTCCAGGCCTTCGTCGATCTCGCCGACGATCTCGTGGCGGCCGCCCGACAGGGCGCGGGCCTGGCTCAGGGCCGTCTCGATCAGCGCGGGCATGTTCACCGGCTGTGGATCGGTGGTGGGGGACGACTCCAGGGTGGACAGGGTCAGCAGGTCGGCCACGATGGCCTGCATGCGCTGGGCCTGGTCCAGCATCAGCTTCATGTACTGTTCGCGCTGCTCGTCGCTCAGCGCTTCGGTGGGCATGTCGCGCAGCGTTTCCAGGAAGCCCGACAGCACCGTCAGCGGCGTGCGCAGCTCGTGCGAGACGTTGGCGACGAAGTCGCGGCGGGTGGTCTCCAGCCGCTCGATCTGCGTCACGTCGCGCGTCAGCAGCATGCGCTGGTGCTTGTTGTAGGAAATGAGCTGCACCATCAGCAGGCGGTCGCCGCCGCCGGGGCTGCGCACCAGGCGCGGCGCGGGCCAGTCCTCCTGACGGGCGTAGTCCACGAACTCGGGGGCCCGCACCAGGTTCAGCAGGTTCTGGCCGCGGTCGGCCGGCAGGCGCAGGCCCAGGTGCTGGCGCGCGATGCGGTTGCACCAGTCGATGTGGAATTCCTTGTCCAGCGTGACCAGTCCGTCGGGCAGCGCCTGGGCGGCGGCGAAGAAGCCCTGCACGTTCCCTTCCAGCATCGCCAGCTGGCGTTCCTGGTTGCGCAGGTGCCGGTAGATGCGGGCCAGGGCCTCGTCCCACGAGCCGGCCGAGGGCGGCGGTGGCCGCTGCAGGTCATTGGTCCAGCGCGTGACGCGCGAGAGCTGCCAGATGTGCCAGACCAGCAGCGTGCCCAGGCCGAAACTGAAGACGGCCCAGCCGAAGCGGCCCGTGATCGGCCGCGTGAGGGCCGCCAGGCCGGCCCACAAGAGGACGACGATGAGGTTGCGTATCCAGACCATGGAGCGGATTGTCGCATTGCCCGGAGCCCGGACTCTGCCGTCTTGTATGTTTTTCGTATGAGTTTGCCAGGGCACGGCGGATCTGGCTTGCCGGTCCGCAAGTAGAGCCCCGCGGGCCCCGGCCCCCTCGGGGGGCCGCCGCATAGCGGCTGGGGGGCTCCCCATGCCGGGCGCGCGTCACGCGCAGGGGGTTATTGGCCTACAGGATGCGCCGTGAACCGGTAGCCGCTGCCGCGCACGGTCTCCACGTGCCCGTCGTGCTTGCTGGGCTCCAGCGCTTTGCGCAGGCGCCGGATGTGCACGTCCACCGTGCGCTCTTCGACGAAGACGTGGTCGCCCCACACCTGGTCCAGCAGTTGCGAGCGCGAGAACACGCGCTCGGGGTGGGTCATGAAGAAGTGCAGCAGGCGGAACTCGGTGGGACCGATGTTCAGGGTCACGCCGTTGCCGTTGAGCCGGTGGGTGACCGGATCCAGGCGCAGCCCGGCGACGTCGATCAGGTCGTCGGTGAGCTGGGGCGCGCGGCGCCGCAGGACGGCCTTGATGCGGGCCATCAGCTCCTTGGGCGAGAACGGCTTGGTGATGTAGTCATCGGCGCCCGCCTCCAGGCCGTCGACCTTGTCCTGCTCGGCGCCCTTGGCCGTGAGCATGATGATCGGAACGGCCTTGGTACGCTCTTCCGTCCGCAGCTTGCGGGCCAGCGATACGCCCGAGGTGCCGGGCAGCATCCAATCGAGCAGGATCAGGTCGGGGAGTTCGGCCCGGATCAGGGTCTGGGCCTGTTCGGCATCGGCCGCGCGCAGGACCTTGTGGCCCGCGAAGGACAGGTTGACCGAGACCAGCTCCTGGATGGCCGGTTCGTCTTCGACGACTAAAATAGTGCTGGACATGGGTATGCCGGTTGGGTTGCTGAAGCATGTCCATAGTATGGCGGTATTGTTTCAGGTATGTGACATGATCCGGCTCCCGGCGGGGCCCCGGCGCGGCGGCGGCCCCCATCGGCTACCATGGAGTCCTTACGCGAGAACAACATGGCCGGCCTGGACAAGAATACCCCTCTTCCCACCAACATCGTCGTGCATCGGCAGTCCAGGACGCTGGAGGTCGCGTTCGACGACGGCAGCAGCTTCCGCCTGCCCTTCGAACTGCTGCGCGTCTACAGCCCCTCCGCCGAGGTCCGGGGCCACGGGCCGGGCCAGGAGACGCTGCAGGTGGGCAAGCGCGACGTGGACCTCGTGTCCCTGGAGCCGGTGGGCAACTACGCGGTCCAGCCCACGTTCTCCGACGGGCATTCGACCGGGATCTACTCTTGGGACATCCTTTATGCGCTGGGCCGCGACCAGGACCGCCTGTGGGCGGAGTACCTCGCCGCCCTGGAGGCGGCGGGCGCATCGCGGGACCCCGAGCCCCGGGACGGAATGGCAACAACCGAAGTACGCCGTGAAGGTAAGCAATGAGCGATAAGCAGCACTCCCCCGCGCCGGCCGGCGACACCACGCCGCCGGGCACGACCCATTTCGGCTTCCAGCAGGTGGCCGAGGCGGACAAGGCGCGCAAGGTGGCCGAGGTCTTCCATTCGGTGGCCGCGCGCTACGACGTGATGAACGACCTGATGTCCGGCGGCCTGCACCGGGCCTGGAAGGTCTTCACCGTGGCCCGCGCCGGCGTGCGCCCGGGCATGAAGGTGCTGGACATCGCGGGCGGCACCGGCGACCTGGCCAAGGCCTTCGCCCGGCGCGCCGGGCCCACCGGCGAGGTCTGGCTGACCGACATCAACGATTCCATGCTGCGGGTGGGCCGTGACCGGATGCTGGACGCGGGGCTGATGCTGCCGACCGCCGTCTGCGACGCCGAGAAGCTCCCTTTCCCCGACGGTTATTTCGACCGCGTCTCGGTGGCGTTCGGGCTGCGCAACATGACCCACAAGGACCGGGCCCTGGCCGAGATGACGCGGGTGCTGCGCCCCGGCGGCAAGCTGCTGGTGCTGGAGTTCTCCCGGGTCGCCAAGCCGCTGCGGGCGGCCTACGACTGGTATTCGTTCAACATCCTGCCCTGGCTGGGGCGCAAGGTGGCCCAGGACGAGGCCAGCTACCGCTACCTGGCCGAATCCATACGCATGCACCCGGACCAGGACACCCTGGCCGGCATGCTGGAACAGGCGGGCCTGGCGCGTGTCCAATATTTCAATCTGACCGCCGGGGTGGTCGCCCTGCACGAGGGCGTGCGGCTGTAGCGCCCGCTGTTTCAAATTCCTTCACGAATCCGGGGCGTTCCGACTGGCGATTTGCGCCATAGTCCGTTAAATTTCAGCTTATTGTCAGGAAAGGCTGCTACGACCGCCCGTCTGCGGGGACGTCGCGGCGCCGGGCATCCCGACCTGGCAGCAATGGCGTCCGCGCTGCCCGGCAAATCCGGCATCGGGGCCGGCAGGGCGGCGCCACGACATTGATTACAGGAGAATCCACACAATGTCCCGACGATTTTTTTCCAGGTTCATCCCGGCGCTGGTCATCGCCGTATCGACCGTGGCCATGCTGGGCGTCTCGCATGACGCCCTGGCCAAGCGCCTGGGCGGAGGCGGCAGCATGGGCCGCCAGTCCAGCAACGTGACGCAGCGGCAGGCCACGCCGCCCGCGCGTACGCCCCAGCAGAACCAGCAGGCCGCGCCGTCGGCGGCGCCTGCAGCCGCGGGGGCCGCCGCTGGCGCCACCGCCGCGCGCAGCGGCATGTCGCGCTGGCTGGGCCCCATCGCCGGCATCGCCGCCGGCCTGGGCCTGGCGGCGCTGCTGTCGCACCTGGGCCTGGGCGCGGCCGCGGCCGAGTTCATCGGCAGCCTGCTGCTCATCGCGCTGGCCGTCTTTGCCGTGCTGTTCATCGTTCGCCGGCTGCGCGGCGTCGGTCAGCAGCCGGCGCTCCAGGGCGCGGGCAACAGCCGCTTCCAGCAGCGCAACGACCCGCCTGCCACCATGGCGCGCGAATCGGTGGCGCCGGTGAACGCCGCGCCGGCGGCCGCGCCTGCCGCCTCCGCGGCGGCCACGGGTGCCGCGCCCACCGGCGAGTGGGGCATTCCCAGCGATTTCGACACCGCGAATTTCCTCAGCCACGCCAAGAGCTACTTCGTGAAGCTGCAAGGTGTCTGGGACCGCGGCGACGTGAACGAACTGCGCGACCTGGTCACCGACGACCTGCTGGCCGAACTCAGCCAGCAGATCGGCCAGCGCCAGGGGCAGAACGTGACCGAGGTAGTGCTGCTGAACGCCGAACTGCTCGGCATCGAGACCGTCTCCGACGGCCACCTCGCCAGCGTCCGCTTCTCCGGCATGCTGCGCGAGGCCCCCGGCACCGAGGCGTTCCGCTTCGAGGAAGTCTGGAACCTGTTCAAGCCCAACGACGGCGGTTGGCTGCTCGCGGGCGTGCAGCAGATCCCGGTGCAGGAGCACAACCGGTAACGCGCCGGCGCGCCACCCGGTAAACTTGCGGGGTCGAACCCCGTGGAACGCCCGTCCTCGGACGGGCGTTTTTCATTGGCAGGCCGGATTGCCGGTCGATTCTCCCTACAGGTTTCCGCCTTCCATCCTATGCCCGTGTCCCTGCCGTACCCTTCCGCCGTCGCCATCCGGGCGCTCGACACGCTGCTGCTGCGCGAGCCCTGGGCCCGCGAGCGGCTGCGCCCGCATGCCGGCAAGACGGCTCGCCTGGCCGCCGGTGCCTTCAACGTGACGCTGACGATCACCCCGCAAGGCCTGGTCGAGGCCGCCGTCGCGGATGCCATGCCCGACGTGACCCTGACCGTCGATGGCGGCAGGCTGCCGGAACTGTTGTCGGGCGATGCCGCCCGCAGGATGGGGGCGGTGCGCATCGAGGGCGACGCGGCGCTGGCCCACGTGCTGGGCGACCTGGCGCGGGACCTGCGGTGGGACGTGGAGGAAGACCTGGCCGGGATCGTGGGCGACATTCCCGCCGCCCGCCTGGTCAGCACGGCGCGCGGCCTGGCGGGCGGGCTGCGCGCCGGCGCCTGGCGGCTGGCCGAGAACGTGGCGGAGTACCTGACCGAGGAAAGCGGCGCCGTCGCGTCCTCGCATGCCCTGCAAGCCTGGGGGGGCGAGGTGCGGCGCCTGCGCGACGACGCCGAGCGCGCGGGCAAGCGGGTCGAGCACCTGCGGGCCCGGCTGGCCCGGCTGGAAGCCCGCCTGGGCGCGGAGGGCTAGGCCATGTTCACCTTCCTGCGCCTGATCCGCATCATGTTCGTCAGCTTCCGCTACGGCCTGGACGAACTCGTGATCTCCGGCATCCAGCACCCCTGGACCGAGCGCCTGCTGGTCGTGATGAGGCTGGGCCGCAAGCTGCATGCGCCGCGCGGCGAGCGGCTGCGCCTGGCGCTGGAGACGCTCGGCCCCATCTTCGTCAAGTTCGGCCAGGTGCTGTCGACGCGGCGGGACCTGATTCCCGCGGACATCGCCGACGAACTGGCGCGCTTGCAGGACCGCGTGCCGCCATTCCCGTCCGAGGTGGCGATCGCCAGCATCCGCAAGGAGCTGGGCCGGCATCCGGACGAACTGTTCGCCAGCTTCGAGCGCGAGCCGGTGGCCTCGGCCTCGATTGCGCAGGTGCACTTCGCGGTGCTCAAGGACGGCCGCGACGTGGCGGTGAAGGTGCTGCGGCCCAACATGGCGCCGGTGATCGACAAGGACCTGCGGCTGTTGCGGGCGGCGGCCACGCTGATCGAGAAGATCTCGGCCGACGGACGGCGCCTGAAGCCGCGCGAGGTGGTGGCCGAGTTCGACAAATACCTGCACGATGAACTCGACCTGCTGCGCGAGGCGGCCAACTGCAGCCAGCTGCGCCGCAACTTCGCCCCGGGCGGGCCGCGCGGCGACCTGCTGATCGTGCCGGAAGTGATGTGGGACTATTGCTCGTCGTCCATCTTCACGATGGAGCGCATGCGCGGCATACCCGTCAACCACGCCGCGCGGCTGGTCGAGGCCGGCGTGGACCTGAAGAAGCTGGCGCGCGACGGGGTGGAGATCTGTTTCACCCAGATGTTCGCGGACGGCTTCTTCCACGCCGACATGCATCCGGGCAACATCTACGTGTCGGACGATCCGCGCACGCTGGGGCGCTACATCGCGCTCGATTTCGGCATCGTCGGATCGCTGTCCGAGTTCGACAAGAACTACCTGGCGCAGAACTTCCTGGCTTTCTTCCGGCGCGACTACCGCCAGGTCGCCCGCCTGCACATCGAGTCCGGCTGGGTGCCGCCCGGCACGCGCGAGGAAGAGCTGGAAGGGGCGATCCGCGCCTGCTGCGAGCCCTATTTCGACCGGCCGCTGGCCGAGATCTCGCTGGGGCAGGTGCTGCTGCGCCTGTTCCAGACTTCGCGCCGCTTCAACGTCGAGATCCAGCCGCAACTGGTGCTGCTGCAGAAGACCCTGCTCAACGTCGAAGGGCTGGGACGCGAACTGGATCCCTCGCTGGACCTCTGGAAGACGGCCAAGCCCTATCTCGAGCGCTGGATGAACGAGCGCGTTGGCTGGGCGGCGCTGCGCAACAACCTCCGGCGCGAGTCGCAGCAATGGGCGCAGATGCTGCCCGAGCTACCGCGCCTGGTGCACCATCAACTGGCCCGTCCGGATCGTTCCGCCGATACCCTGGCCGAGCTGCAGCGGCTGCGGGCCGCCCAACAGCAGACCAATCGCCTGATGGCGGTGATCGCGGCGGTGCTGGCGGTGGGCGTGGCCGTGGCGCTGTGGGCGGTCTCGAGGTAGCCCGGGGCCTGGTTCAGGATTTTCCGAAGGCTGGATCGGCGCAATCCGCATTTCCAGCCGGCGCGGCTTGCGGCAGCATGGCGCCATGGACTCCTTGCTCTCTCTCTATTCCGCGGCCAGCTGGCCCCTGATCCTGCTTATCCTGGGTACCTTCTTCGTGGCTGGCGCCGTGAAGGGCGTCATCGGCCTGGGCCTGCCCACCGTCGCCATGGGGCTGCTGGGGCTGGCCATGGTCCCGGCGCAGGCCGCGGCGCTGCTCGTGGTGCCGTCCATGGTGACCAACGTCTGGCAACTGGCCGCCGGCGGCCGCTTCGTGCACCTGGCCAGGCGGCTGTGGCCCCTGCTGGCGGGGGTGGTGGCCGGCACCTGGCTGACGGCGGCGCTGGCCGGTACGGGGTCCCAATCCTGGGCGGTCCGGGCGCTGGGCGTGGCCCTGGTGCTGTACGCGGCCTTCGGCCTGATGGCCTTCCAACTGCGCGTGCCGCCGGGCGCCGAGCGCCGGCTGGGCGCGCTGGCCGGCCTGGCGACCGGCGCGGTGACCGCGGCCACGGGGGTGTTCGTGATTCCCGCCGTGCCCTACCTGCAGGCGCTGGGCCTGGCCAAGGACGAGCTGGTGCAGGCGCTGGGCATGGCCTTCACGGTCTCGACGCTGGCTCTGGCCGTGGCGCTGGCGCGCGGCGGCGCGCTGGGCTACCAGCAGATGGCGGCTTCCCTGGTGGCCCTGGTGCCGGCCATGGCGGGCATGTGGGCGGGCCAGTACCTGCGCCACCGCATCAGCCCCGCGGCGTTCCGCCGGGGATTCTTCACGGGGCTCGGCCTCCTGGGCCTGTATCTGTGCTTCTGAACCCGCCCCGGGGACGCCGGCCGCGACGCTCCGGCCCCCACCGTGGCGCCCATGCCCACATGCCGTGACTCCCGCTCCGACGGACCTGGAAAGCCCTGGCCCGCTGTGCGATACTCGCGCGGTTTTGGCTTTTTTTCCCGGGTGGGCTCGGCATCATGGTGTTCTGGTTCGTCTTGCTCTACCTGCTGGTTTCCATCTGCATCGGCGTGGTCGCCGCCCGCCGGGTGTCGAACTCAGCCGACTACGCGGTGGCCGGCAGGTCGCTGCCCCTGTTCATCGTGGTCGCCACGACCTTCGCCACCTGGTTCGGATCCGAGGCGGTGCTGGGCGTGTCGGCCGTGTTCGTGCGGGAAGGGCTGGGCGGCGTGGTCGAGGATCCCTTCGGCGCCTCGATGTGCCTGGTGCTGGTGGGCGTATTCTTCGCCGCGCGGCTCTACCGGCACAACCTGCTGACGCTGGGCGACTACTACCGCGAGCGCTACGGCCCCATCGTCGAGGTCATCATGAGCCTGGCGATCATCATCTCGTACCTGGGCTGGGTGGCCGCGCAGGTCAAGGCCCTGGGACTGGTGTTCCACATGCTGGATCCCGGCGTGTTCTCGCAGACCAGCGGCATGATCATCGGCACCCTGATCGTGATGACCTACACGCTGTTCGGCGGCATGTGGTCGGTCGCGCTGACCGATTTCTTCCAGATGATCGTGATCGTGGCCGGCCTGTTCACCATCGCCTATTTCGCCACCGACCTGGCCGGCGGCGTGGGCGTGGTCGTGCACGAGGCGACCAGCCGCGACCTGCTCAACTTCCTGCCGCCCGCCACGACGCACGACATACTGTTCTTCTTCGCTGCGCTGGTCACGATGATGCTGGGCTCCATTCCCCAGCAGGACGTCTACCAGCGCGTGATGTCGTCCAAGGACGTGACGACGGCCCGGCGCGGTCCGGTCATCGGCGGGCTGCTCTACCTGATGTTCGCCTGCATCCCCATGTACATCGGCGTGGCCGCCTTCAGCGTGATGCCGGACACGGTCGGCTCGCTGCTGCAGGAGGACCCCCAGAAGATCCTGCCCACCTTCATACTCGAGCGCATGCCCACGCTGGCGCAGGTGTTCTTCTTCGGCGCGCTGCTGTCGGCCATCATGTCGACCGCCTCGGCCACGCTGCTGGCGCCTTCCACCACCTTCGCCGAGAACATCCTGCGCCACTTCCTGCCCGGCATGTCCGACAAGCATTTCCTGCGCGCGATGCGCGTGTCCGTGGTGCTGTTCGGACTGTGCGTGCTGACGTTCGCGCTCAGCACGTCCGACAGCATCTACGAGATGGTGGCCGGCGCCTACACCGTTACGCTCGTGGGGGCCTTCGTGCCGCTGCTCATGGGGCTGTACTGGCGGCGGGCGACCACGCAGGGGGCGCTGCTGTCCTCGGTGATGGGCGTGGCGGCCTGGGTGCTGGTCAGGGCTTTTGCCGCGGAGGATTTTCCGCCACAATTGGCGGGACTGCTGGCGGGTTTCGTCGGCATCTGGGCCGGCAGCCTCCTTCCCCAAGTGGTGCGGGCGCGCGAGCGGCCCGCACTGCATCCGGTCCTGTAAGTTCTGTTACAGGCGCCTTCCGCGCCACGCCCGGCCGGATCTGGAAGGAGTGTGTCATGCGGGGGTAAGACGCCCCCTGTATCGTTCGCCGACCTTCCGGCGACTTGGAACGCTCAAGCTGCCGGCTTCCATACAAGGGCCCATCATGCTGTACCCGGAACTATTCAAATCCCTGGAGTCCGTGCGCTGGGACATGGGGAAGGACGTGCCGTGGGACCAGTTCGACGCCAGTCTGCTGACCGACGAGCAGGCGCATACGATCAAGATGAACGCGATCACCGAGTGGTCGGCGCTGCCGGCCACCGAGATGTTCCTGCGCGACAACCGCGAGGACAGCGACTTCAGCGCGTTCATGTCGATCTGGTTCTATGAAGAGCAGAAGCACTCGCTGGTGCTGCAGGAATACCTGAAGCGCTTCCGCCCCGACATGCTGCCGACCGAGGAAGAACTGCACCACGTGCGCTTCGAGTTCGACGCCGCGCCCGCGCTCGAGACCCTGACGCTGCACTTCTGCGGCGAGATCCGGCTCAACCATTGGTACCGCCGCGCGGCGCAATGGCACAGCGAGCCGGTCATCAAGGCCATCTACAAGCTCATCGCGCAGGACGAGGCCCGCCATGCGGGGGCCTACCTGCGCTACATGAGGCGGGCCCTGACCGAGCGCGGCAAGGAACTGGCCGACCAGGCGCGCGCGGCCTTCGCCAAGATCGGCGTGCTGATGGCCTCGGCCAAGCGCACCTCGCAGGCGCTGCACCCCACGAACCTGCACGTCAACAAAAGCCTGTTCCCCAACGACACCGTGCAATCCCGGCTGCCCGAGCCGGGCTGGCTCGACCGCTGGCTGGACGACCAGATCCAGTTCGACCGGGAATGGGAAGGCAAGGTGGCCGACCGCATCCTGCACACCATGTCGACCCTGCTCGGCCGCAGCTTCGCGACCGTGCAGGACCTGAACCGCTATCGCAAGGAGCTGGCCGCTGGCTGAGCAGCGGCCAGTCGCGGGGCGATGCGAGGGGCTGGCGATCAGCCGAGCTGCACGGGCACGAAGATCTTGGCGTCGCCTCGCTGCACGAGCAGCGCCACGTTCTTGCCCGACTTCGCGATCAGCGAGCGAACCTGGTCGACGCTCTGTACCGGGACGCCGTTCAGCGACAGCAGCAGGTCCCCGGGCTCGATGCCGGCCTGTTCGGCCGGGCCGCCCACCTGCTCGACGACCAGTCCACCGCTGTCGCCGACGGCCATCCGTTCCTGCGGCGTGAGCGGCCGCAGGGCCAGGCCAAGCCGGCCGTGCGCGGCATCGCCTCGCGTATCGGCGCTGGCCGTGGCTTCGGCCTTGGCGCTGCCCAGCTTGGCGACGATGTCGCGCGGCGATCCATTGCGCCAGACTTCCAGCTTGACGTCCTGTCCCGGCGTGGCCAGGCTGATCACCGCGGGCAGGTCGCCCGAGGCCACCACGGGCTTGCCGTCGATCTTGCGGATGATGTCGCCGGATTTCAGTCCGGCCTTGTCCGCGGGGCTGCCCTTTTCCACGTTGGCGACCAGGGCGCCGGTGGGCGAGTCCAGCTTGAACGAGTCGGCCAGCGCCTGGTTGACTTCCTGGATGGTGACGCCCAGGCGGGCATGGTGGACCTCGCCATGCGCCACGATCTGGTCCTTGACCTTGGCCGCCACGTCGATCGGAATGGCGAACGACAGGCCTTGATAGCCGCCGGTCTGGCTGTAGATCTGCGAGTTGATGCCGACCACTTCGCCGCGCGAGTTGAATAGCGGCCCGCCCGAGTTGCCCGGATTGACGGCGACGTCGGTCTGGATGAACGGCACCGAGCCGTCGTTGGGCAGCGAGCGGCCCTTGGCGCTGACCACGCCCGCCGTCACCGTGTTCTCCAGGCCATAGGGCGAACCGATGGCCAGCACCCATTCGCCCACGCGCAGGTCGTTGGGATTGCCCACGACCACGACCGGCAGGTTGCGCGCGTCGATCTTGATCACGGCGACGTCGGTCTGGGGGTCCGAGCCGAGTACCTTGGCGCGGAACTCGCGCCGGTCGGTCAGCTTGACGGTGACTTCCTTGGCGTCCTTCACCACGTGGGCGTTGGTCAGGATGATGCCGTCGGGGCTGACGATGAAGCCGGAACCCTGCCCGCGCATCGGCACGCTATGCGTGCCGCCGCCACCGCCGGGATAGCCGGGGAAGCCGCGGAAGAATTGCGCGAACGGATCGCCGTCGTCGTCCGATACCTTGGTGGTGCCGGTCACGCTGATGTTGACCACGGCCGGGCCGTAGCGCTGCGTGATCTGCGAGAAATCGGGCGGCGTCACCGCCCCCACGGGCGCGGCAGCCTGGGCGGTCGCGGCGGAGACCGGCATGGCCTGCGTCGTGGAGACGCGCTGGAACGCGGTGGCGCCGGCTACGCCGAACACGCCGGCGGCAACCAGCGCGACGGCCAGATGCGTAGCGGAGAATTTGCGGGTGTTCATGGTGGGCTCCTCTGCCAGGTGATGGAACATGGCGTCATGGTGGAGCGCTTGTCTTAAATGGAGCTTAAGGGGCTCCCCCCTACGCGCTTCGCGCGCCCCCCAGGGGGCGATGCGGGTGGACCGGCGGAGCCGGATCCACCGCATCCTGGGTCTAGTACCGCGGTCTTGGGATGTGGCGCCGGTGCTTCGCTGGCTGCCAGCGGTAGCAACCGTGCTTCAGTTCGAGATAGTTTCCCGAGACCCAGGAAACCGCGGATCTGGCTTTGCCAGTCCGCCGGTTTCGCCCCCTTGAGGGGGCCCGCGCAAGCGGGTAGGGGGTGGGCTTCCCTTGCGCGCGTCAGCGCGTAGGGGAGGGAAACACCACCCTCGCGCGCAGGCCGCCCAGGGGGGAGTCCAGGAGTTCTATCGTGGCGTGGTGGCGGTCGGCGATGGCCTTGACGATGGCCAGGCCCAGGCCGCTGCCGGGGGTGTCGGCGGTGTGGGCGCGGTAGAAGCGGTCGAAGACGCGGCCGCGTTCGATCTGGGGGATGCCGGGGCCGTTGTCGTCCACGTCCAGCGTGACGCCCTGCGGGCCAGTCGAGAGCCGGACGTCGACGCGTCCGGATTCGGGGGCGTATTTGACGGCGTTTTCCAGCAGGTTGCGCACCAGCAGGACCAGGGCTTCGTCCTGGCCCGCGATACGCGCGCTGGCGGCGCCTTCCATGCCGAGGTCCACCCCGCGCGCGTGGGCCTGGGGCAGGATGTCGGCCAGCGCGGTGCGCACGACGTCGCCCAGGTCCACCGCCGCGAGCGCCGGCCCTTGCGCTTCCTGGCGCGCCAGCGAGAGCAACTGCTCGACCAGCCGGGTGGCGCGGTCTATGCCGGCCGCCAGCCGGGTCACCGCCACCTGGCGGGTGGCGTCGTCCTGGGCGCGGCGCAGCGATTGTAGCTGCAGCTTGAGCGCCGCCAGCGGCGAGCGCAGTTCGTGCGCGGCGTCACCCACGAATTGTTTCTGCGCGTCGAAGGCCTGGCGGACGCGGCCGAGCAGCAGGTTGAGCTCGTGGACCAGGGGCCGGACTTCGTCGGGCAGGCCGGCCTCGCTGACGGGCGACAGGTCGTCGGCCTGGCGCGAGGCGACCTGGCGGCGCGTGCGATCCACCGGGCCGAGCGAGAGGCTGATCACCCACCAGACGACCAGCATCAGCAGCGGGGCCATGGCCGCGATGGGCCAGATGGTGCGCAGCGCGAGCGTGCGCGCCGTGCCGGTGCGCACGCGCACGTCCTGGGCGACCTGGATGATCTGCAGCGGCGCCTCCATCGAGTACATGCGGTAGGTGGCGCCGTCGGCCTCGACGGTGGAGAAGCCCAGGACGACGCGGTCGGGCAGCACGAGCTTGGGCGTGGAGCGGAACAGGCGCACGCCGTCCGGCGTCCAGATCTGGATGATGAGGTCGCGCGCGGCTGGGTCGTCCAGCAGTCCGCCTTCCGGCCCGGTGCTGAACAGCGGATTGCCGTTGCCCAGCGCCAGCGCGGTGCGCTGCAGCTGGTAGTCGAAGATCTCGTCGGTCTGGACCAGCGCGCCGCGATAGGCGATGGCGCCTTGTACCAGCGCGGCCAGGAAGATGGCGGCCAGCAGGAAGGCCAGCAGGCGCGCGCGCAGGGAGTGGCCGGGCAGGAGTTTCATGATTTGGGAATGACGTAGCCTACGCCGCGCACGGTCTGGATGAATTGCGTGCCCAGTTTCTTGCGCAGGCCGTGGATGTAGACCTCGACCGCGTTGCTGCTGATCTCGTCCTTCCAGCTGTAGAGCTTTTCTTCCAGCTGGGCGCGCGACAGGATCAGGCCCGGCCGCGCCAGCAGGGGTTCGAGCACCGCCCATTCCTTGGCGGTGAGCGTGACGGGCTGGCCGTTGACGGTGGCGGTGTGCGTGGCGGGATCGAGGACGACGCCGTCGTGTTCGTACAGCGGTTCGGCTCGGCCCGCGCTGCGGCGGATCAGCGCGCGGATGCGGGCCAGGATCTCGTCCACGTCGTACGGCTTGACGACGTAGTCGTCGGCGCCGGCGTCCAGGCCGGCGATGCGCTGGTCGATGGCGTCGCGCGCCGTGGCGATGATGACGGGGATGCGGGCCTTGCGCGCGCGCAGTTCGCGCAGCACGTCCAGGCCATCGCCATCGGGCAGGCCCAGGTCGAGCAGCACGAGGTCATAGGTCTCGGTGCGCAGCGCGGTGTCCGCGCTGCCGGCGTTCTTGACCCAGTCGACCGCGTAGTGTTCGGCGCGCAGGACGTCCAGCACGCTCTCGCCTATCATCGGATCGTCTTCGACCAGCAGCAGTCGCATCGCATTTCCTCGTCCCGGGCAGGTCCCGGCCATGGACGCGCACAGTGTATCGCCCCGTGCGCGCGCCGCCGCCCGCTACCTCTACAATGGGCCGTTCCGCCCTTTCCGTGCCGCCAGACCGTGCCAGCCCGTTTCGAATCCAAGATACTCAGTCCCGCCGCATGCGCGGCCGCCCGCGCGGCCTGGCCGCGCCCGCTGGTCTTCACCAACGGGGTGTTCGACATCCTGCACCGCGGCCACGTCACCTACCTGGACGCCGCCGCGCAACTGGGCGCGATGCTGGTGGTGGCGGTGAACACCGATGCCTCGGCGCGCCGCCTGGGCAAGGGGCCGGACCGGCCGCTGAACAGCCAGGACGACCGCGCGGCGCTGCTGGCGGCGCTGGCCTCGGTGGACGTGGTGACGTGGTTCGACCAGGACACGCCGCTGGAGCTGATCGGCCAGTTGCGGCCCGACCTGATCGTCAAGGGCGGGGACTACGACATGGACAAGCTGCCCGAGACCGCGCTGGTGCGCAGTTGGGGTGGCGACGCGGTGGCCATCGACTTCGAGCACGACCGTTCCACCACCAAGCTCGTGCAGCGCATCCGGACGCGCTGAGCGCCGTCAGAGGCAGTCGCGCACCGTGGGGCGGTCGAACAGGTTGCGCGCCCCTTCGATGGCGCGGCGGCCGGCGGCGGCGACGCCGTCCAGGCGCAGCCAGCTCTTGCCGCCCTGGGCGCCGCGCGCCACGACCTTGGCGTTGCGCACGCCCTGGCCCTGCAGGATCGTGGCCTGTTTCTTCGCCGCGGCCTCGGTGCTGAAGACGCCCAGCGAAATGGCGTGCTGGAGCGGGCCGCCTTCCTGGATCACGAAGTAGTCCTTGACGCCGTTCTTGCCGAGCTGGGCGGCCGCGGCCTGCGCGGCCGAGGCGCTGGGCAGCGGCGGCACGATGACCATCCATCCCTGCTTGCCCGGTTCGCGCCGCGTGCCCTGTTTCGCGGCCGGCAGGTGGTCGTTCGCCCATTTCCTGGCGATGATGAGGTCGGCTTCGCTGAACGCGCCCCATTCCACGCAGGCGAGCGGTTCGGGCGGCGCGGGCGGGCTGGCCGGCGCCGCGGCGGGGGGAACGGTCGGGGGAATCGCCGGCGCCGGCTCGGCGTTGGCCGTGGCGGCCGCGGGAATGACGGCGCCGGCCGGGGGTGTGGTTTGCGCCGCGGAGCCTGGCGCGGCATCGATGTCGGCGGCGCCGGCCGAAGGCTCGGCGTCCGGGGCCGCCGGACTGGATTGCGCCGGTTCGGCGGCGGGCGCGGGCGGCGCTTCGTCGGTGGCGTTGATGCCGGGCAGCCGGGGGACCTGTATGGTGTCGGCGCGCAGTTCCGAGCGCATCCGGGCGGGATCGCGGCCGCGTTCCGAGAAGGGCTGGCCGAACCAGCCGCGATCCAGCGCGAAGAGCGCCACGTTGGCCAGGAGCAAGACGACGAACAGGCTGCGCATGGAAAGCCGGTGGGTAGGGGGTCAGGAAGAGGGGGCGAGCCCCGATTCGGCCAGGCAGGCCAGGCCGTCGAGGACGGGATTATCGACGACCAGCACCTGGCGCGTCGAGCCGGCCGCGCGCATCAGGTGGGCGACTTCCCCGGCGATGGCGGACCAGGCGCCGCCGCTGGCCACCAGCAGCGGTTCCTGCCGGAAGCGTTCGCGCGCGGCCAGCCACTGGCGCGCCACCGCGCCGGCCTGGGCCGCCGCCACGCCGGACATGATGGCGTCGCCGGTGTTGTCGGGAAAAGGCGCGACCTGGCCGTTGGCGCGCGGCAGGCCGGCGGTGCCGGCCGCAAGCGACTGGCGCATCAGGTCGCGCCCCGGAAGGATCAGGCCGCCGACGAAGCGGCCGGAGCCGTCCAGGGTATCCACGGTGGTGGCGGTGCCGAAATGGGCCAGCACATGCACCGGGGCCGCGGCGCCGGGGGCGGCCTGGCGGCGCCAGCGGTTCCAGATCCCCACCAGGCTGAGCCAGCGATCCGCGCCCAGGCGCTCGGGGTGCCGGTAGCCATTCGTGACGCCCAGCAGACGCCGGCCTGCGCGTATCCAGTCCACCGCGCAGCCGTTGCGCGCCAGCAGCGAGGCGATGGTGCGCTCGCTGTCATCGCCGGCCACGTTCGAGCCCAGCGCGGCGCGGGGCCGCAGGCCCGCTTCGTCCAGCCAGGGCAGCAGGGCCTCGGGCACTTCCTCGTGGCGGAACGCGACCTGCAGGGACGTGCGCGGCACGGCCTGGCCCGAGGTCGCGTCGTCGTTCCGCCAGCCGAATTTCACGCGGGTGTTGCCGGCGTCGATCAGCAGCGTGCCCGCACGCTGCGCGGGCGCGTTCACCGGACTACCCTCCTGTCGCTTCGCGACGTCCTCCCCGGGGGAGGTCGCGCGCCCTTCGGGCGGCCGCGCGGGCGCGTTCACCGGACTACCCTCCTGTCGCTTCGCGACATCCTCCCCGCGGGAGGTCGCGCGCCCTTCGGGCGGCCGCGCGGGCGCGCTCATGCGCCGGCCGTCCGCACGGAAATGTCGCCCACGGTGACGGCGCGCAGGCCGTCGGCAGCCTGGACCAGCAGCTTGCCGCTTTCGTCCACGCCCCGGGCCGTGCCTTCGAACAAGACGTGTCCGTTGTCCATGACCCGCACCGGCAGGCCGTACAGGGCGTCCCAGCGGGCGAACCGTGCCTGGAACGGGCCGAAGCCCTCGGCGGCGTAGCCGGCGATGGCGTCCTGCCAGGATCTTGCCACCGTGGCGGCCAGGCGCGCCGGGTCGTCGGCGCCGCCGGTCTGCGCCCAGTCGGCGACCTCGCGGCCCAGCGCCTGCGACAGCGCGGCCGCGCCGCGAAGGTTGATGCCGATGCCCAGGATCAGGCCCATGCGCCCCGAGGCCGGCACGGTCACGGTCTCGACCAGGATGCCCGCCAGCTTGGCCGTGTTCCACTGCACGTCGTTGGGCCATTTCAGCGCCAGCGCGCCGTCGGCGCCGCTGCCCAGCAGGTTGCTCAGGGCCTCGCACGCGGCCACGCCCGCCACCAGCGACAGCGGCGGCAGGCGCGCGGGCGGGATGTCGGCCTGCCAGCCGCAGGAGAAAAGCAGCGCGTCGCCCGCGCGGGTGCGCCAGGGCCGGCCGGCGCGCCCGCGTCCGGAGGTTTGCGCGTGGCTGCCCAGCAGCGCCGGCCCGGTGCCGCCGCGGCGCAGGTATTGCTGGAGGTCGGCGTTGGTGGACGCGGTGGCGTCCAGCCACGTCACGGTCCAGTCCGGCAGCAGGCGCCGCAAGCCGGCGGCAAGCTCCGCGGGCGGGGCAAGCCGGGCGTCGGAGAGGGCAGAGTCTGGTGCAACCATGGGTCTTCGTCGAGGGCCGCGCGTGGAACGCGGAAACACGGGATTGTAGGCAGAGCCGGCGGATTTCGCATGCCGGAGCCCGCAAAACGCATAAACTTGAGTCATGTCGTTTACGTTTTGCTCCCGCCGCCCATGAGCACGCCGCCCGAAGGACGTGCTCCCTCCCCCAGGGAGGATGTCGCGCAGCGACACGAGGGCACCCCGATCCCCCCGTCCGCCGTGCCCGTGCCATCGGGCCTGCACGGCGCGCCGCTGGCGCGGCTGGCGCTGTCCATCATCGTCCTGCTGGTCGTCTATGCCAGCCTGTATCCGTTCTCGGGCTGGGTGGACGTCGGCGTGCCGGCGTTCGCCTACCTGCGCGCGCCATGGCCGCAATACTGGGTCGGCTCGGAGATCATCGCCAACGTCGCCGCCTATCTGCCGGTCGGCGCGTTGTTCGTCTGGGCCGTCTATCCGGCCTGCAGGGGCCTGCTGGCCGTTGCCTTGGCCACGGTGTGCTGCGGACTGCTGTCGGGTGCGCTGGAGGCATTGCAGACCTATCTGCCCAATCGCATCGCCTCGAACGTGGACCTCGCCGCCAATACCGCCGGCGCCCTGCTGGGCGCGCTGGCCGGCACCGCCACGGCCTCCTGGCTGATCGGCCATGGCGCGCTGGCGCGCTGGCGCCAGCGGTGGTTCCGCCCCGAGGCCGGCCCTGCGCTGATCCTGGCGATGCTGTGGGTGTTCATGCAGATCCCGCGCCAGCCCATGCTGTTCGGCACCGGCGAGCTGTGGCTGCTGCTGGGCGACTGGGCCGCGCTGCCATCGGACGTGGTGGGCTTCCTGTGGTCGCCCGAGCCGGCGCAGCGCATCGTTGCCGAACAGATCTGCACCGCCGCCGCGGTGGTGGGGGCCGCGATGCTGCTCCTGCACGTGGCGCGCCCGGTGCCGGCGCGCGGTATCCTTCCTCTCGTGCTGGTCGCCTGCGCCGTGCTGGCGAAGGCGGCCCTGCAGCCCCTGGCCGTCCCCGGGCAGGCGCCTGGCGCGTGGGTCACCGCCGGGGCCGCCGTGGGCACGGCGGCCGGACTGCTGCTGGCGACGGGCATGGCCTACCTGAAACCGGCCTGGCAGCGGGCCCTGGGCATCACGGCGCTGTGCGTGCAACTGGGCATCGTCAACCTGTTTCCGTCCGACCAGTATTTCGACATGACGACCGCGATGGCCCGCACGGGCTGGCTGCACCTGGAGTCGCTCACGCTCGGCCTGTCCGTGATCTGGCCGCTGGCGGCCCTCTTTTTCCTGGCCCGGCGGCGTTCCGCCTGACCACCCGAAGTCCCCATTCCTTTGCGAGCCGGTATGGAGTCCTACTACAAACACCACGTCTTCTTCTGCCTGAACGAGCGCGGGGCCGATGCCCCCCGGCCCAGCTGTGCGCGCCAGGGTGCGCAAGCCATGCAGGACTACGCCAAGAAACGCATCAAGCAGCTGGGGCTGGCCGGCAAGGGCGAGATCCGCATCAACAAGGCGGGCTGCCTGGATCGCTGCGAGGAAGGCCCCGTGCTGGTGGTCTATCCCGAGGGCGTCTGGTACACCTACGTGGACCAGAGCGACATCGACGAGATCATCGACTCGCACCTGGTGCGGGGCGAGCCGGTCGAACGCCTGAGGATCTGAGGTTCGCATGGCCATCACCACGGAACACCTGGTCCTGGAGGGCGGCGCCGGTGCCGTCGATTGCGCGCTCGATATTCCCGAAGGCGGCCTGGAATCCGCGCGCGGGTGGGCGCTGGTCCTGCATCCGCATCCGCTGTTCGGCGGCACGCGCGACAACAAGGTGGTCACCACGATCGCTCGCGCCTGCCTCCAGCAGGGGCTGGCGGCGCTGCGGCCCAACTTCCGGGGCGTGGGCGCATCGGCGGGGGAATTCGACAACGGCCAGGGCGAAGCCGCCGACATGCTGGGCGTGGTGGACCAGTTCCGCGACCGTTACCCGGCCCTGGCCGGCGGGCGCTTCGTGCTGGGCGGATTCTCGTTCGGCAGCGCGGTGGCCAGCCAGGTCCACGCCGGCTGCGGACCGCGGAGCGAGCGCGGGCTGGACATCGCGGGCCTGGTGCTGCTGGGGACCGCGGCCAGCCGGTTTTCCGTGGCCAGCGTGCCGGAAGACACCCTGGTCATTCACGGCGAACAGGACGATACCGTGCCGCTGCAATCCGTCATGGACTGGGCGCGCCCGCAAAGCCTTCCGGTAACGGTCATCCCCGGCTCGGGCCACTTCTTCCACGGCAACCTGGTGGTCGTGAAGCGGCTGGTGCTGGCCTACCTGGCCCGGGTCCTGGGATGACCGCCGCGATGCGATCCAGCTGTAGCATTCGGTTGCATCAGGTGTCCGGCACCGCGTCGCCGGCCCGGCGGCCCGGGTGCCTATAATCACGTTTTCCACCCCGCATCGCGGGGCGAGCGCCAGGCGGCCCCAGGGCATGCCCGGCGGCATGCCCCTCTTGCACGACCATCCTCCCACATGAAACTGCGCTTTTTCTCGTCTGGTCCGGGACGTCGGTTCGCACTGGCCACCGTGGCTTCCGCCTGCTTTCTCGCGTTCCCGGCCGCCATGCCTGCCTCCGCCCTGGCCGCTGCCGCACCGCCCGCCACCACTTCCACCGCGACGCCGTCCGCGCCGCCGATGTCGACCGTCGGCCTGCTGGCTTCCGTGCCGGCACCTGCGATCGCGGCGCGCGCGTGGGTGACCATCGATGTCACCAGCGACCAGGTCCTGGCCGAGGAACGTTCGAGCGAACGCATCGAGCCCGCCTCGCTCACCAAGGTCATGTCGGCCTACCTGGTGTTCAACGCGCTCAAGGAAAAGCGCCTGACGCTGGCCCAGACGGTCAACGTGTCGCAGAAGGCGTGGCGCACGGGCGGCTCGCGCATGTTCATCGAGCCGCGCAAGCCCGTCACGGTCGAAGAACTGATCCGCGGCATGATCACGCAGTCCGGCAACGACGCCACCGTGGCGCTGGCCGAGGCCGTGGCCGGCAGCGAGGACGCGTTCGTCGCGCTGATGAACCAGGAAGCCGCGCGCCTGGGCCTGAAGGAGACGCACTTCACCAACTCCACGGGCCTGCCCGACCCGCAGCACGTGACCACCGTGCGCGACCTGGCCCTGCTGGCCAAGCGGCTGATCCAGGATCATCCCGATTACTACGGCTACTACAAGGAACGCCAGTTCACCTACAACAAGATCACCCAGCCCAATCGCAACCGGCTGCTGTGGGTGGATCCGTCGGTGGATGGCATGAAGACCGGCCATACCGATGCCGCGGGCTATTGCCTGATCGCCTCGGCGATGCGGGGCGACCGTCGCGTGCTGACGGTGCTGGTGGGCGCCTCGAGCGAGAACGCCCGGGCGCAGGAAAGCCTGAAGCTGCTGAATTGGGGCTTCCAGAACTTCGATACCGTCAAGGTCTACGACGCCAAGCAGGCGGTGGTGGAGCCCAAGGTCTGGAAGGGCAGCGTGGGCAAGGCCAAGCTGGGTTCGCCGTCGGCGATCTGGGTGACCGTGCCGCGCGGCCAGGCCGGCAACGTCAAGTCCACCATCGAACGCACCGATCCCCTGGTCGCGCCGCTGCAGGCGGGCCAGCAGGTGGGCACGGTCAAGCTGACCCTGAACGACAAGCCGGTGCGCGAAGTGCCGCTGACCGTGCTCGAACCCGTGGACGTGGCCGGCATCTTCGGCCGGGCGTTCGACGCGGTTCGTCTCTGGTTTCAGTGATCCCCCCTACGCGCTGACGCGCGCCCCCCAGGGGGCGATGCGGGTGGACCGGCAAAGCCGGATCCACCGCATCCTGGGTAACACCGGGGTGATGGCGGGTGTAGGATGGTGATCGTGCGGTATGTTTGTCCGGGCTCTCATTGTGGGGTTGGAATGATTCCTGGTATCGAGGGTGATCCTCGGGTCTATCTGAACGGCGAGTTCACGCCGTTGTCGCAGGCCAAGATATCCGTGCTGGACCGGGGGTTCATCTTCGGCGACGGGATCTACGAGGTCGTGCCGGTGTATGGGCGCAAGCCGTTCCGGATGGCGCAGCATCTGGCCCGGCTGGAGCGCAGCCTGGCCGCGATCCGGATTCCGAATCCGCATACGGTTCAGCAGTGGCAGGATCTGGTGGGCAAGCTGATCGAAACCTCGGATGCACAGGACCAGATCGTTTACCTGCAGCTGACCCGGGGCGTGGCCAAGCGCGACCATGCCTTCCCGGCGCAGGTCGTGCCCACGGTGTTCGGCATGAGCAGTCCCTTCGCGCGGCCCTCGGCGCAGGCGCGCCGGGACGGCGTGAAGACGGTCAGCATGCCGGACGAGCGCTGGCTGCATTGCGAGATCAAGTCCACCTCGCTGCTGGGCAACGTGCTGGCGCGGCAGTTCGCGGCCGATCGCGACGTGCCCGAGGTGGTGATGTTCCGCGACGGCCATCTTTCCGAGGGCTCGTCCAGCAACGTCTGGGTCGTCAAGGACGGCCGGCTGCTGGCGCCCCTGAAGGACAACCTCATCCTGGAAGGCATCCGCTACGGTTTCATCGAGGACATGGCCGCGGCCCGGGGCATTCCGCTGGAGATGCGGCAGATTTCCCGGGCCGAGGTCGACGCGGCCGACGAACTGATGCTGTCGTCGGCCACCAAGGAAATCCTGCCCGTCGTATCCCTGGACGGCAAGCCCGTCGGCGATGGCCGACCCGGGCCGGTCTATGCGCGGCTGCGCGAGGGATACGACGAGGCGATCGCAAGGCTTTGATTCATCATGGCAGATTTACCTGAAGTTCCCGATTCGCTGATCGAATACCCGTCGGACTTTCCGATCAAGGTCATGGGCGCCCATCACCCCGATTTCGTCGCGGTGCTGACCGAGGTCGTCCTGCGCCACGATCCCGGGTTCGACCCAGAAACGGTGGAAAGGCGGCCCAGCTCGGGCGGCAATTACCTGGGCCTGACCTTCATCGTGCGGGCCACCTCGCGCGAGCAGCTGGACGCCCTGTATCGCGAGCTGACCTCGCACCCCATGGTCAAGTACGTGCTGTAACGCCGCATGCTGATCCGCTGGCTGCCGTCCCCCGCCGACTACCACGAGACCTGGGAGGCCATGAAGGCCTTCACGGCCGCGCGCGGGCCCGAGACGCCGGACGAGATCTGGCTGGTGGAGCATCCGCCGGTCTTCACGCTGGGCCTGGCCGGCAAGCCCGAACACGTGCTGGCGCCGCGCGACGTGCCGGTGGTCAAGAGCGATCGGGGCGGGCAGGTGACCTACCACGGCCCGGGCCAGGTGGTGGCCTATGTGCTGCTGGACCTGAAGCGGGCGGGGTACTTCGTCAAGGAATACGTGGCGCGGGTGGAGCAGGCGGTGATCGACATGCTGGCCGGCCTGGGCCTGCCCGATGCGCGCCGCAAGCCGGACGCCCCCGGCGTCTACGTCGACTGGCCCCGGCCGCCCCAGGCGGCGCTGGAGCTGGCCAAGATTTCCGCGCTGGGCATCAAGGTCCATCGCGGCTGCACCTATCACGGCGTGGCGCTGAACGTGGCGATGGACCTGTCGCCCTTCACCTGGATCAACCCTTGCGGCTACGCGGGATTGAGGACCGTGGACCTGGCGTCCTGCGGTTGCGGGATCGGCCTGGAAGAGGCCGGCAACCGCCTGGCGCGCCACCTGGAACGGACGCTGACGGCCCGGGCGCCGGCAGGGGCTTTGGCCGCCCCGGCGCCGGCGGCGGTAGAATAAGGGTCTTTACTAATCCCGGCCCCCGGTTCTACCCCGGTCACGCCGAACAGGAACCAGTCGATGAGCTCTGTGCCCGAAACGTCCGCCGTGGGCGGCAATGCCGACGCACCCGTGGCGGCACCGGCCTACGATCCGCTGCAGAAGCAGAAATCCGAATCCAAGGTCTCGCGCATTCCCGTCAAGGTCGTGCAGGTGGAGCGGCTCAAGAAGCCGGAATGGATCCGCGTGAAGGCGGCGTCCCCGGGGTCGCGTTTCTACGACATCAAGCGCATCCTGCGCGAACACAACCTGCACACGGTGTGCGAGGAAGCCTCGTGTCCGAACATCGGCGAGTGCTTCGGCAAGGGCACGGCCACGTTCATGATCATGGGCGACAAGTGCACCCGCCGCTGTCCGTTCTGTGATGTGGGCCACGGCCGTCCCGATCCGCTGGACACCGACGAGCCCCTGAACCTGGCCCGCACCATCGCCGCGCTGAAGCTCAACTATGTCGTGATCACCTCGGTGGACCGCGACGACCTGCGCGACGGCGGCGCCGCCCACTTCGTGGAGTGCATCGCCAAGACGCGCGAGCTGTCGCCCTCGACCCGCATCGAGATCCTGGTACCCGACTTCCGCGGCCGCCTGGATCGCGCGCTGGCCATCCTGAACGCCGGCCCGCCCGACGTCATGAACCACAACCTGGAAACCGTGCCCCGCCTGTACAAGCAGGCGCGCCCGGGTTCGAACTACGAGCATTCGCTCAGGCTGCTGGCCGAGTTCAAGGCGCTGCATCCGGACGTGCCGACCAAGTCCGGCCTGATGCTGGGCCTGGGCGAGACCGACGAGGAGATCCTGCAGGTGATGCGCGACATGCGCGCGCACAACGTCGACATGATCACCATCGGGCAGTACCTGCAGCCTTCCGAGCACCACCTGCCGGTGCTGCGCTACGTGCATCCCGATACCTTCGCGATGTTCGAACGCGAGGCCTACGCCATGGGTTTCACCCATGCCGCCGTGGGCGCGATGGTGCGTTCGTCCTACCACGCCGACCAGCAGGCGCACGCGGCGGGCGTTGCCTGACGCGTCCGGGTCCCGCCGCCGAGAACGAGGCCTTCGGGCCTCGTTTTTTTTCGCCCGTCGCCTGCGTGGGCGCTTGACACCCCCGGTCCGGCTCTTTACCATGTTTCTTACAAAGAAATTCTTTTCTTTTTAAAAGAACAAATGAGAGGCAGGAGCTGGCCCCCGTGCCCGCAATCTCCCCCGTCTCTCCCTCGTTCCCGGAATCTCGCGCCCATGCCGTGCAGGCAGGGGGGCGCTCACGCTCGAACAAGGAGACACCATGTCATTCCCGCGGCTTTTCCCCGCCACCGTCTGGCGCGGCGGCGCCATCGTCCTCGCCTGCATGTCCGTCTGTGGCGTGTCGGTGGCCCAGACCTATCCCACCAAGCCCATCCGGCTGATCGTGCCGTTCGCGCCGGGCGGCGCGGTCGACATCGTCGGCCGCCTGATGGCGCAATCGCTGAACGAAAGCCTGGGCCAGGCCGTGATCGTGGAAAACCGCCCCGGCGCGGGCGGTTTGCTGGCCATGGAAGAAGTGGCTAAAGCCGCGCCCGACGGTTACACGCTCGCGGTCGGCGCGGCCGGGCCGCTGACGGTCAGCCCGGCGCTGTTCAAGGAGCGCAAGTTCGATCCGCTGGAGCGGCTGGATCCGGTGATCTGGTACGCCAGCACCCCGGGCATCCTGGTGGTGAATCCCGCGCTCAAGGCCAACACCGTGGCCGAGCTGATCGCCTTGTCCAAGTCCAGCCCGCGTCCGCTGGCCATGGGGTCGGCCGGCAGCGGCAGCATCAACCACCTGATGGGGGAGTATTTCCAGCAAGTGGCCGGCGTCAGCTGGATGCACGTGCCCTACAAGGGCAGCTCGCCCGCGCTGACCGACCTGGTCGGCGGCAACGTGCAGGTGATGATGGACATCGTGCCGACCGCCACGCCGCTGGTGAAGTCGGGCAAGCTGCGCGCCCTGGCGGTGACCACGCCCAAGCGTTCCAACATGCTGCCGTCGGTGCCCACCGTGGCCGAACTGGGATATCCCGGCTTCGACGCCAGTTCCTGGCTGTCATTGAACGCTCCACGCGGCACGCCGGCCGCCATCATCCAGAAGCTGAACCGCGCCCTGAACGAGGGCCTGGCCAAGGAGGAGGTCCGGCGCCGCATCATCGACATCGGCGCCGAGCCGGAAGGCGGTACGCCGGACCGCGTCACGGCGCGCCTGAAGCTGGACATCCCGCGCTGGAGCAAGCTGCTGGAAACCGCGGGCGTCACGGTGCAATGAAGCGAACTCAAGGAGGCGGTATGGCATTGGCGAATCTGCATAACTGGAACGACCTGGCCCGGGAAACCGTACGCAAGGGCGTGGAGCGGGTCGGGTTCCGCGGCGACGACGTGATGTGCGTCATGAACTGGCTGACGCCGGGCATGGACACCAATCCGCACAGCCACACCTTCGAGCAACTGGTGATCATCGTGCAGGGCCGTGTGCGCTTCCACCTGGGCGACGAAGTGGTCGAGGGCGGCCCGGGCAGCATGATCCGCATCCCGCCGCACGTGGTGCACTATGCCGAGCCCGTGGGCGACGAGGTGGTCCTGAACCTGGACGTGTTCGCGCCGCTGCGCGAAGACTACAAGCACCTGGTCGAGTACCAGCGCGCCGAGTTCGAGTGACCATGGCCACCGCGAACCAGGCCTTCCGCGCCCGCCTGCGCGAGCGCGCGCCGCTGGGCGGGACGTTCATCAAGACACCCGCCTACCAGCACGTCGAGATCGCCGGCGGCGCCGGCCTGGACTTCGTCGTGCTCGATGCCGAGCATGCCGTGTTCGATCCGGCGCAGCTGGACCAGTGCGCGCTGGCCGCGCGCGCGGCCGGCACCGCGGCGGTCGTGCGCCTGCCCGACCCCGGTGCCGCCAGCGTGCTGCGCGTGCTGGACATGGGGGCCGCGGGCGTGCTGGTGCCGCACGTGGTCGATGCCGAGTGTGCCCGCGAGATCGTCGCGCGGACCCGCTACGCCGATGGCATGCGCGGCTACAGCAATTCGCCGCGCTCGGGCGGATATGGCGCGCTGCCCATGGCGCGGCACATGCGGGAAGCCGATGCCGGCGTCAGCGTGCTGTGCCAGATCGAGGACCGCGCGGGCGTGGACAACATCGCCGCGATCGCCGCCGTGCCCGGGGTCGATTGCCTGTTCATCGGACGCGCCGACCTGGCGGTTTCCTATGGCGTGACGGAACTCGATCATCCCCTGGTCGCGCAGGCGGTCGACACGGTGATCCAGGCCGGCGCGGCCGCCGGGGTCGCCGTCGGCATTTTCCTTCCCGATGCCGACGCGCTGGCCGCCTACGCCGCGCGCGGCGTCAGCCTGTTCGTGATCGGCTCGGACCAGGGCTGGCTGCGCGCCGCCGCGCTGGGCCTGGGCGGGCGCATGGCCGCGGCCTTTCTTCAAACATCGGAGTGCAACCCATGAATACTTCTGTCGTCGCAACCCCGGCCACCGAGCTGGATCCCCGGGTCGAAAACCTCGTCAAGGGCGCCATCGACCTGCATTGCCACAGCGGCCCGTCGGTGATGGCCCGTTACCTGGACCACCTGGAGGCCATGCGGGAAGCCTCCGAGGCCGGCCTGAAAGCCGTGCTGCTGAAGGACCACTATTACTCGGCCACCCCCGTCACCTATCTGCTGAACAAGCATTTCAGCAACCTGGGCGTGCTCATGCTGTCCGGCGTGCCGCTGAACAACGCGGTGGGAGGCCTGAACGTGCACGCGGTCGAGCATGGCATCAAGCTGGGCGCGCGCCTGGTGTGGATGCCGACCTTCTCGTCGGCCAATCACATCGACCACCACAAGCAGGATCACAAATTCACCGAGAAATTCCCGCAGACCAAGAAGAAGATGATCGACCCGGTGCCGCTGACGGTGCTGGATGCCGGCGGCAAGCTCAAGGACGAGGTCAAGGACATCCTCGACCTGATCGCCGAGGCCGACGTGGTGCTGTCCGCGGGGCACCTGCACATCTCGGAGATCTGGCCGCTGTTCGACGAAGCCCGCAAGCGCGGCGTCAAGCGTCTGCTGGTCAACCATCCCACCTACGTGGTGGATGCCACGCTCGACGACATGAAGGTGCTGGCCCGCGACGGCGTCTACATGGAGCACTCGATGTGCATGTGGGTGCCCGGCTCCAAGTTCAAGTTCTACGAACCGGAGTTCCTGCGCCAGATCATCGAGGCCGGCACGGTGGACCGGACCATACTGGGCTCGGATCTCGGCCAGCAGGGCAATCCGCGGATCGTGGACGGTTTCCGCCACGTGATCCGGACCTGCCTGGACCTGGGCTACTCCGAGGCGGATGTTCGTAAAATGACCTCCACGAACGCATCCGCCCTGATGGGTATCTGAGGAGAAGCATGAGGACCAGCGCCGCAAAGAAGACGGAACCGGAAGCACCCGCGACCTCGGCCAAGGGAGCGGGGCCCGCGCTGCTGGAGTCGGTGGCCATCGTCTTCACGATACTCGACCAGTTGGCCGCGGCACGGCGTCCGCTGGGCGTGACCGAGCTGGCGCTGGCCATCGACGAGCCCAAGCCGCGCGTCTACCGGCACCTGGCTTCCCTGCGGCAGATCGGCATCGTCGAACAGGATCTGGTCAGCGAGAAATACCGGCTGGGCGCCAAGCTGGTGTCCTACGGAACCGCCGCGGGCGAGCAGTTCGACCTGCGGCTGATCGCCGATCCCTACCTGACGCAGCTGCGCGACCAGACCAGCCAGACGGCGCTGCTGTCCGCGGTCACCGAGGACTCGGCGCTGGTCATCTCATCGGTGGAGTCGACCAACCAGGTCTGCATCACCGTCAAGCCCGGCAACCGCGTGCCGCATCACTGCTCGGCCCAGGGCCGGATCGTGCTGGCCTACTGCGATGCCGCCACGCAGCGCAAGATCCTCCGGCGCGAGCTGCAGGCCTACACCGACCGCTCCATGGTCGAACCTGCGCGCATCCTGGAACGCCTGGCGTTGATACGCGAGCGGCTGTTCGAAGAAGCCAACGGCGAGGTACTGGAAGGCATCAACGTGCTGGCCGCGCCCATTTTCCGCGGCTCGGAAAAGAGCGACGAGCTGGTGGGCATCATCGGCGTGATCGGCGCGAGCAAGGACGTGCCTTCGCCGCCGCCGCCCGGCATGGTGAAGCTGGTGCAGCAGGCCGCCGCCGCGCTGACCGAGCGCCTGAACGGGGTTTCCTACAAGCACCTGGGGCTGGCCGGCGCCGGGAAGAATTGAAGCGGCCGGGCGTGCCCGGCCGACATCCGAAGAGAATTCCATGTCCAGACTCGAAGTGGCGGTGGGATCGCTGCCCTTGAAGAACCCCGTGATCTGCGGATCGGGGGAACACACCATGACGGCCGACGGTATCCGCGCCGCCCTGCGGGCGGGCGTGGGCGCCGTGGTCGCCAAGTCCGTCAATGAATCGGCCGCGGCCAGGCAGCAACTGGACCGTACCGACTACGCGCTGCTGGGCAGCGACTGGCGCCGGCTGCCTTGGAACTTCGCGCCGCCCGCCGACGCGCAACTGCTGTGCCGCTCGGGCCTGATCCAGCTGGAGTTCGAACCCTGGATGGAGCAACTGGTCGCGCTGGATCGCGAAGCCGCGGCGCAGGGCGCCTACGTCATCCCCAGCCTGATCCTGAGCGATCTCGACCAGTGCGCGCGCTATGCGCGGGCCATCGAGCAGATGGGCCTGCGGGTGCTGGAAGTGAACATCGGCGCGCCCCACGGCGAGGAGGCCGCGCGCGGCGCCATCGTGCTGGAACGCAGCAGCGAACGCATCACGACCATCGTCCGCACGCTGCGTGCCGCGACCCGGCTGCCGCTGTGGATCAAGCTGACCGGGCAGAGCGAGGACGTCGCGGCCCTGGCCGAGGCGGCCAGACAGGCGGGCGCGGACGCGGTGGTGATGATGGGACGCTTCATGGGCTTCCTGCCCGATCTCGACACCGAGGCGCCCGTGCTGGGCACGTCGGCCGCGCTGGGCGGCGGCTGGGCGCTGCCGCTGACGGCACGCTGGCTGGCGCTGAGCCGCAAGCGGCTGGGGCCGGACTACCCCCTGCTGGCCACCAACGGCGCGCGCAGCGGCCTCGACGTGGCCCGGTTCCTGCTGGCGGGCGCCTGTGCCACCGAGATGACCTCGGCGGTGTTCACCGGGGGGTACGAGGTGCTGGCGCGCAGCGTGCGAGAGCTGGACGAGTACGTGCAGGGCCGGGGCAAGCGCGCCACCGACCTGCTGGGCGTGGCGGCCGACCGGCTGGCGTCCTATGCCGACCAGGCCTCGCGGCCCGGGTACTGGCAGACCTTCGTGCCGCCCGCGGCGGCCTGAGCCGTCGCAACAGGCAGCCCTGGGGCTGCCTTGTTCCCGGGTCAGGCCGCGGCCAGCGCCTGGTCCAGGTCGTCGATCAGGTCATCCAGGTGCTCGATGCCGATGGACAGCCGCAGCATGTCCTCGCTCACGCCGGCCTTCTTCAGCTCGTCGGCATCCAGCTGGCGGTGCGTGGTGGACGCGGGATGCGTGGCCAACGAACGCGCATCGCCGATGTTGACCAGTCGAGTGAAGAGCTTGAGCGCATCCAGCACCCGGGCGCCGGCCTCGCGGCCGCCGGTCTTCAGGCCGAACGACAGGATGCCCGAGGCGCGTCCGCCCATGTAGCGCTGCGCCAGGTGGTGGTCGGGGTGGCCGGACAGGCCGGCGTAGTTGACCCAGCCGACCTTGGGGTGGTCCTGCAGGTATTGGGCGATGGCCTGGCTGTTGTCGCAGATGCGGTCCATGCGCAGGGGCAGGGTCTCGATGCCTTGCAGCACCAGGAAAGCGTTGAAGGGCGACAGCGCGGCGCCGGTGTTGCGCAGCGGCACGACCCTCGCGCGGCCGATGAAGGCCGCCTCGCCCAGGGCTTCGGTGTAGACCACGCCGTGGTACGAAACGTCGGGCTCGTTCAGCCGGCGGAAACGATCCTTGTGCTTCGCCCAGGGGAACTTGCCGCTGTCGACGATGGCGCCGGCCATGCTGTTGCCGTGGCCACCCATGTACTTGGTCAGCGCGTGCACGACGATGTCGGCGCCGTGCTCGAACGGCCGGCACAGGTAGGGGCTGGGGACGGTGTTGTCCACGATCAGGGGGATGCCGTGGGCGTGCGCGATGTCCGCCAGCGCGGCGATGTCGGTGACGTTGCCCAGCGGGTTGCCCACCGACTCGCAGAAGATGGCCTTGGTCCGCGCATCGATCAGCGGGGCGAACGACGCGGGATCGGACGGGTCGGCGAAGCGCGTCTCCAGGCCCTGCTGCGGGAAGGTATGGGCGAACAGGTTGTAGGTGCCGCCATACAGTGTGCTGGCCGCGACGATGTTGTCGCCGGCTTCGGCGATGGTCTGTATCGCGTAGGTGATGGCCGCCATGCCCGATGCCAGCGCCAGCGCGCCCACGCCGCCTTCGAGCGCGGCCACGCGCTTCTCCAGCACGTCGGTGGTGGGGTTCATGATGCGGGTGTAGATGTTGCCCGGCACCTTCAGGTCGAACAGGTCGGCGCCATGCTGCGCGCTGTCGAAGGAGTAGGCGACCGTCTGGTAGATGGGCACGGCCACCGCGTGGGTCGTGGGCTCGGGGCTGTAGCCGGCGTGTACCGCCAGGGTTTCTATTTTCATGGGGCTGTCTCCGCAGTTCCGCTTCGATGAACGGCGCATTATGCGCGAGGATGCGCTTCGGAGACAGCCCCGGGTTCGCGTATCACTCCATCCTGATTCCGCGCGATTCGATCAACTCGCGCCCGCTCTTGATTTCCGAGGCGAGATAGTCGCGCAGTTCGGCGGGCGATCCGCCTATGGGCTCGGCGCCGATCGCGGCCAGCGTGCCTTGCACCTTGGGCGTCTTCAGCGCGTCGCGCATGGCGCGGTTCAACTTGTCGATCACGGCGGGCGGCGTGCCGGCCGGCGCGAAGGCGGCGAACCACGGCGTCAGTTCATAGCCGGGCAGGCCGGCCTCGGCCACCGTCGGCACGTTGGGCAGCGCGGCCGAACGCTTGCTGGTGGTGACCGCGATGGGGACGAGCTTGCCGGCATCGATGTGCGGCTTGGACGAGGTGATGCTGTCGAACATGTAGTCGACCTGTCCGCCCAGCATGTCGGCGATCGCCGGGCCGCTGCCCTTGTAGGGCACGTGCAGCATCTGCACGCCGGCCATCTTGGCGAAGAGCTCGCCCGCCAGGTGGATGGAGGTTCCCACGCCGGCCGAGGCATAGGTGTACTTGCCGGGATGCGCCTTGGCGAGCGCGATGACTTCCGGCACGGTCCTGGCCTGGATACGCTGGGGATTGACCACCAGTACGTTGGGCACGACGGCCAGCAGCGAAATGGGCGCGAAATCCTTGACGGGATCGTAGGCCATGTCGGGATACAGCGCGGGGTTCACCGCCATGCCGTTGGCCACGATCATGATGGTGTAGCCGTCCGGCCTGGCGCGCGCCACCGCGGTGGCGCCGATGTTGCCGCCGGCGCCCGCGCGGTTCTCGATCACGAAGGACTGGCCCAGGCTCTTGCCCATGGCTTCGCCCAGCGTGCGCGCGATGTTGTCCATGGCGCCGCCCGGCGGGAAGGGAACGATCCAGCGGACCGGGTGGTCCGGGTAGCCGTCGCCCGCGGCCGCCGCCGCGAGCGGCAGGGCAAACAGGGCGGCCAGGGCCAGGGCGGACGTCGTCTTGTGCAGGGGTTTCATCGTTGTCTCCGATATGGATAGTAGATGCGGATGGGCCGCCGGGATGCTCAGTGAATGGACGAGGGGTGGCGGGCCAGCGGCGTGACGTGGATCTCCATGTAGGGAAACAGCGGCAGCGACGACAGCAGGGTGTGCAGCTCGTCGTTGTCGGCCACGTCGAAAATGCTGTAGTTGGCGTACTCCCCCACCACGCGGTAGAGGTGCGGCCATTTGCCCTGCCGCTGCAGGCCTTGGGAATAGGCTTTCTCCGTGGCCTTCAGCGCATCGGCTTCTTCCTTGGGCATGGAGGGCGGCAGGCGGACATCCATGCGGACGAGGAACAACATGTGACTCTCCTGGTGATAGGGCGCTTCAACGGTCGCGGCGGTAGCGCGTCAGTTTTTCTTCATCGAGCGCCAGTCCCAGCCCCGGCGCGGTGGGCAGCGTCATCGAGAATTCCTGATAGGCAGGACGTTGCTGGACGACGTCGTCCACCAGCAGCAAGGGGCCGAACAGCTCGGTGCCCCATTCAAGACGGGGCAGGGTGGCGAAGGCGTGCGCGGCGGCCACGGTGCCTATGCTGCCTTCGAGCATGGTGCCGCCGTACAGCGCCATGCCCGCGGCATCGCCGACGGCGGCGGTGCGCAGCACGTCGTAGAGGCCGCCCGACTTGGAGATCTTCAGGGCCAGCACGTCGGCTGCGCCCAGGCGGGCGAGGTCCATGGCGTCCTCAGGGCTGTGGACGGCCTCGTCGGCCATGATGGGCACGACGAAACGCGCGGCCAGCCTGGCCATGCCGGCGCGATGGGCGCGGGGAAGCGGCTGCTCGATCAGATCCACGCCGGCCGCTTCCAGCCGGGCGATGCCGGTGGCCGCCTGCGACTCGCTCCAGGCCTGGTTCACGTCCACGGTCACGCGTGCCCGCGTACCCAGCGCCTGCTTGATGGCGCACACGTGGGCCACGTCCTCGGCCACGGAGCGGCGGCCGATCTTCAGCTTGAAGGTGTCGTGCCGCCGTGCGGCCAGCAGGGACTCGGCCTCTTCGATGTCGCGCCGGGTATCGCCGCTGGCCAGTGTCCAGAGCACGGGAACGGCGTCGCGCACGGCGCCGCCCAGCAGCTTCGAGACCGGTACGCCCAGCCGCTTGCCCTGCGCGTCGAGCAACGCCGTCTCGAGCGCCGACTTGGCGAAGGTGTTGCCGCGCGCCACCCGGTTCATGCGCCGAGCGGCGGCCAGCACATTCGAGGCATCCTGCCCCAGCAGCGCCGGGGCCAGGTAGGTGTCGATGGCGAGCTTGATGCCTTCGGGGCTTTCCTCGCCGTAGCTCAGCCCGCCTATGGTGGTGGCTTCTCCCAGCCCCTCCGCGCCGTCGGAGCAGCGCAGGCGCACGATGACGAGCGTCTGCACGTTCATGACCGTCATCGCCAACTGATGGGCACGGATGGTGGGCAGGTCGACCAGGATGGCCTCGATCGACTCGATACGTGGGAAAACCATACTTTTCCGGTTTGTTTGGTTCGGGAAGCCAGTATGGGATTCGATTTTTCCTGAGTCCAAGACTATATTTGGCGTTTTCAATACCCTGAAGGTATCGATGGACGTCAGGCAACTCCGCTACTTCCAGGCCGTGGCGCAGGAAATGAACGTGACGCGCGCGGCCGAGAAACTGCACATGGCGCAACCGCCGCTCAGCCGCCAGATACGCGCGCTGGAAGACGAACTGGGAGTGCTTCTGTTCGAGCGCACCGGCCGATCGCTGCGATTGACCGAGGCCGGCCGCTTCCTGCTCGAACACTCGCTGCAATTGACCGCGCGCCTGCAGGAGATCACCGAGGCCACCCGGCGCCTGGGCCAGCAGGGACGGCGCTGGTTCGGCGTGGGCTTCGTGCCGTCCACGCTGTACGGATTCGTGCCGGAGCTGATCCGCCGCCTGCGGGGCGCGGACCGGCACGTCGAGGTGGGTCTGTCGGAGCTGACGACATTGCAGCAGATGGAAGCGCTCAAGGCGGGCCGCATCGACATCGGCTTCGGGCGCATTCTTTTCGACGACCCCGACATCGAACGCAAGGTACTGATGGCCGAGCCGCTGGTCGCGGTGGTGGCGCGCGCCCATCCACTGGCCCGGCGCGCGCGCCGCGGGGTGGATGCGGCCGAGTTGGCCGCGCAGCCTTTCATCCTGTATCCGGCGCGGCCGCGGCCCAGCTACGCCGATCACGTGCTGGGCCTGTTCCGCGCGGCAGGCCATGGGCTGGACGTGGTCCAGGAGGCCAACGAACTGCAGACCGCCATCGGACTGGTCGCCGCCGGCCTGGGCGTGACCGTGGTGCCCGCGTCGGTGCAGCGCCTGCAGCGCGAAGACATCGTCTATGTGCCGCTGGACAGCCCCGGATTCACCTCGCCGGTGATCGTAAGCCGCCGCCGGGACGACCGGTCACCGTTCCTGCTGCAGGCCGGCGCGCTGGCCGATGAGCTGGCGGCCGAGGAACTGCGCGCGCATGCGCGCTAGGTTCATGCGCCTTCCAGGCTGATGCTGCCCTTGGCGGCCGAACGGGTGCCGGGCAGCGGACGGTTGCTGGCGGCGTGGTAGGTGAACACCGCCGAGAACTTCACCTCGTCCGTGGCGTTGCGGTCGGCCGCGTGCAGGGTATTGCAGTGGAAAAACATCACATCGCCCGCATGCAGCTCCGGCACGATGGCGCGCTCGATGACCGCGCGGTTGGCGGGCAGGTCGTCGCGGAAGAACTTGCGTTCATCGAAGCGCGAGGCATCGAAGCTTTCCCGGTGCGATCCCGGCACCAGGTGCAGCGCGCCGTTGCGGTCCACCTCGTCGCCCAGCGCCAGCCAGATCGAGACCATGTCGTCGCGCTGGAACGACCAGTAGCGGAAGTCCCGGTGCCAGCCCGTGAGCGTGCCGTAGCGCGGATGCTTGGTCATGACGCAGTTGTGATGGGCCAGCGACAGCTTGGCCGGTTCGCCGAAGTACGCCGCCATCCAGTCGCGGATGGGCGCACAGGTCGCGTACTGCCGATAGGCCTCGTCGCGCGACCACGCATCCAGCAGCCGCCGCACCGTCCGCCCGCCCTCGGCCTCGCGCGAAGTCGGCGCGCCCGGATAACCCAGGTCCGCCTCGTACTCGATGGGCTCGATATGGGCATTGAGCTGCGCGCGCGCGATCTGCAGCAGCGCCGCGCAGGCGTCGTCATCCAGGAAATTGCGCACCACCACCAGACCATCCCGGCGCAGTGCCGCGATCTGTTCATCGCGTGACAGGCTAGCCATGCTGCTCTAACACAAAAGAAGAAAAATCAGCTGCCTAGGATACGCTGAATTCCTTCGAAAAACGCTTGCGCCCTTGCCCGTCTGCTGGATCTGGCGGGCTGGGTTTTCGCGGGCTGGCGGTCCAGCGTGGGTTTGAAGGGAGGACGAGTCCCGATCGGCGCGCGTGAATTGGATAGAAGCGGGGCGGGTTAAGTATGATGGTTTGGCGATGACAGCGGTTGTTCTGTTGGGCGGCGTGGATCGTTGAAAAAAACGGTGGATTTTGTGAGGACGGTTTTTTCTTTTTAAAACAAGTGCTTAGGGTTGGTTGGTGTTCCCCGCGAGAGTGGGGAGGTTACTCGGGTGTATGCCTGATCTGGCCAAGGGTGCATTCTTGCAGTAGCCAATTCGCCTGTAGAAATACCTTGAATTAAATACCCATATTGGGTAAATTCATTCCCAATATGGGTATGTTTTGCTTCACCATGCACTCTAACTTGGCCGATGCCCTATTCCCTCGAACCAAACAGCGCGTGTTGGGATTGCTGTTCGGCCAGCCTTGGCGCAGTTTCTATGCCAACGAAGTGATGGGAATCGTGGCCAGTGGCTCCGGCGCGGTTCAGCGTGAGTTGGCGGCCTTGGCTCAGAGCGGCCTGGTCACCGTCAAGGCTGTTGGCAATCAAAAGCACTATCAGGCCAACCCAGACTCCCCGATTTTTGAGGAACTGTGTGCGATCGTGCAGAAGACGATAGGGTTGGCAGAACCTTTGCGCAGTGCTCTTCGGCCTCTGGAGCGTCGAATCACCGCGGCGTTTGTCTACGGTTCTGTTGCGAAGAAAATGGACACGGCGCGAAGCGACATTGATCTTATGCTTGTGAGCGATGACGTGAGCTACGGAGATGTCTTTGAAGCATTGGAAGAGGCAAGCCACACACTGGGGCGGCCAGTGAACCCCACTATCTTGACTCGCGCGGAATTCTTGAAGCGGGTGACCGTACAGGAGTCTTTCCTTTCCCGAGTGCTGGATCAGCCCAAGCTCTGGATCCTGGGAGGCCCCGACGACCTCCCCGTTTGAGAGCCTGACCGGCCCAGGCAAGCCGCTCAAGGCGGAGCCGCCGGACGCCAAGGAATTCGACGGCTTGAAGAGGTCAGGTCATGCGAGGCTGAAGGACGCACTCAATTCGTCCCTGTCCATCGAGAGCCGTTTCGATCTGGCCTACAACGCCGCCCACGCACTTTGCCTGGCTGCGCTGCGATGGAACGGGTATCGGTCAACAAATCGCTATCTGGTTTTCCAATTGCTACCCCACACATTGGGTCTCGGACCGGCGGTCTGGCGAGTGCTCTCGAAGTGTCACGACATCCGTAATCTCGGTGAGTATGAAGGAGATTTGAGTGTCGATGATCGGATCGTCACAGACCTTGTGGCGGCGTGCCAGGTAGTGGCTGACAAGGTCGATGCCCTTGCTCCGCTAGGTTCTGTCCGCTGAGAAATAAGCTGCAATGTCTGGTTGACATGACGAGTTGAAGCCTGTTCTTTCGGCTTTTTAACGAGTTGAGTTTCCTGGAAAAAAGTTGGTAGATTTTTGGCGTCCGATTTTCTCTTTTGAAAACAATCGGTTATGTTTGGTGTGTTCCCCGCGAGAGCGGGGATGAACCGTTGCACCGGATCAATGAAAACGGTGCGCCCGAGTGTTCCCCGCGAGAGCGGGGATGAACCGCAGGACCAGGAGATCACGATCTCCATCGAGCCGTGTTCCCCGCGAGAGCGGGGATGAACCGACCTCCGAGGAATTCAACACAGTCCAGGACGCGTGTTCCCCGCGAGAGCGGGGATGAACCGATCCATATGGCCAGAGTCTTGTCCGTGGCCCTTCCTGTGCGTGAGCCAGCATAAGCCATTGCCACACGCCGTAGACGGACACTCGCACAAGGACTATGGTATTCACTAGTATTACCTTCGAATATACATTCCATCATGGTCACGACCATCAAGCTCAATGACGACTTGAAAGCTCGCATACATCGCCTTGCAGATCAGCGGGACCGTTCGGCCCACTGGATCATGCGCGAAGCAATCACGCAGTACGTGGAGCGCGAAGAAAAGCGCGAGGCGTTCAAGCAGGATGCGATGCGTGCATGGAATGACTATCAGGCCAACGGATTGCACGTGACGCTTGAAGAAGCGGATGCCTGGCTGGCGAAGCTCGAGGCGGGTGAGGATGCGGAGCCACCCAAGTGCCACGAGTGATATGGACGCCACTGGCACTAGACGATGTGCAGAACCTATATCGCTTTCACGCGCAGAAGGATATAAGCGCCGCGCGACGTGCCGTACAAGCAATCCGCATCGAGGTGGGGATGCTTGCCAAGCAGCCGCGCGTCGGTCGTCCGATCGAAGGTTCTACCCCGCAATCCCAAGACGGCGATAAGCCATCTTGCGGTCTCTAATCCGTCGGTGGCTGGCTCTTGCCGGGATAACCCGATTTGTATCCGTTTTTATCAAAATGTTATCTTGATGAAAAGCCATCAGTGAACCGTCATGCCCTCGCCGCCGTCATGCGGCCCTTTGATGGCGTAATGAAAAACGGAGTCTCCGCATCGTGTAGTCATGGCTGACCTGTCGCTGAAATACTGGGGGAAAGCGAAGCCGTCGAAGAACGGTTCGATCGGTTGGCATCTGTTGCCATACCACTGCCTGGACGTGGCCGCTTGTGGCGTCGCTTATCTCCGGCGCGCTTCGTCGCTTCGCCGCCTGCTTTGTGCCCGCCTGGCCATGAACGCCGAGCAGTTGGAAGGGTGGGTCGCTTTCTGGCTCGTTCTGCACGATCTGGGCAAGTTCGCCACGACTTTTCAGGGCCAGCGCAACGATATCCTGCTGAAGCTGCAGGGCCGGGAAAGCCGCCATGGCTATTCGATCCGGCACGATACGCTTGGGCTGGTCTACTGGTCGTCGGTGCTGGAGGGCGAAGCGATCGGCGAGGGCTGGTTCGGCCCCAACAGCGTCTCGCTGATGCGCGCGATTGATCATTGGGTGCGCGCAGTGACTGGCCATCATGGCCAGCCTCCTTCCGAGAGCGTGGAGAACCCCTGGCCCCACTTCGTGAATCCGGACGATCATCGGGCCATTCGGCAATTCGTCGATCACATGCGCGAATTGTTTCTCGCGGACATGGATTGGGAAGCTCCTTGTTTTGTCGATGTCGACGCGTTCGAGGACGCCAGCCGTGAGCTCTCCTGGTGGATAGCCGGGGTGGCGGTACTTGCGGATTGGGTCGGCTCCAACCAGGATTATTTTCCGTATCGGGACGACGAGGTTTCGCTTGCGGAGTATTGGACGCGGGCGCAGAAGCTTGCTGCCGATGCTTGTGAAGCTATCGGTGTTCTGCCTGTCGAAGCCCGCCAGCGTGCCACCTTCGTCGAGTTGTTCCCGGCGTTGACGCAACCGTCTCCATTGCAAGCCTGGGCGAGCGAGGTTTCCTTGCACGACGGTCCGCAGATTCACCTGTTGGAAGACGTCACCGGCGCGGGCAAGACCGAGGCCGCCATGATGCTGACCCACCGGCTGATGAGTGCCGGGGCGGCAGACGGTTTCTTCATCGGCCTGCCCACCATGGCCACGGCCAACGCCATGTACGGCCGCCTGAGTCCTTTCTATGTCCGGCTGTTCGAGGGCCTGGCCAGTCTGGTGCTGGCGAACGGTCAGCGCGAACTGGTGGAGGCCTTTGCCGCCTCGGTCCTGAGCCCCGGGCCCGCCGAGCACGATCAGGCGCAGGGGGATGAAACGGCCTCGGCCCGTTGCACTGCCTGGCTGGCCGACCACAACAAGCGCGCGCTGCTGGCGCCGGCTGGCGTGGGCACCATCGATCAGGCCTTGATGGCGGTGCTGCAGGGCAAGCATCAGTCCTTGCGGCTGTTGGGCCTGTTCCGCAAGGTGCTCATCATCGACGAGGTTCATGCTTGCGATGCCTACATGCAGGGCGTGTTGGAGGTCCTGCTCCGCGCGCATGCGTCGGCGGGCGGCAGCGCGATCCTGCTTTCTGCCACGTTGCCCGAGCGCATGAAGCGTGCCTTGCTGGCGGCGTTCGCGGCGGGCTGTCGTCACGACCCACCCGAGTTACCCGTCGAGGCGGACTATCCCCTGATCACGAGCTGGCGCGCGGACCAGCCGCGGCAGGTGGCGACCCGTTGCGTGGAAACGCGGGCGGACGTCAGCCGGACGGTGAAGATACGCTACGTATCGGACCAGGACGAGGTGGTTGCCGGCATCCGCCGCGCGCTGGCGGCTGGGCGCTGTGTTTGCTGGGTGCGCAACACGGTCGCGGATGCCATGGCCGCCCATGCGCTGTTCGCCGATGAGCTGGACGCAGAGCATCTCATGCTCTTTCATGCGCGCTTCACCTTGCGCGATCGATTGGACATGGAGGCGCGCGTCCTGGATCACTTTGGCGCGCACAGCACCGCGGAGCAGCGCCGCGGACGGCTGGTCATCGCGACGCAGGTCGCCGAACAATCACTTGATGCCGACTGGGACTGGATGATCAGCGATCTGGCGCCCATCGATCGTCTCATCCAGCGGGCGGGTCGCCTGCAACGCCATCGGCGCGACGCATGGGGCAATCGCCTGGCCGACTCCGCTGAACCCGATGGCCGCGATCAGCCGTGCCTGTGGGTGCTGGGGCCCGTCTGGACGCAGGAGCCCGGTTCGACCTGGTTCAAGAATGCCTTTCCCAAGTCGGTGAAGGTCTACCGCCATCATGGCCAGTTGTGGTGGACGGCCCGCTTCATGCAGGAAGGCCAACTGTGCATGCCTGCCGATGCGCGGCGGTTGATCGAAGGCGTGTTCGCGGAGGACGTGGAAATGCCGGCTGGTCTGCAGTTCACGGCCAATGAGGCGATCGGCGCGGAGAGCAGCGAGGCCTCCCACGCGTATCGAAACACCATCAAGCTGGATGTCGGTTACGTCTGGCGAGGAGAGCACTGGTGGTCGGATGCGCAGACCCCCACGCGCCTGGGCGAGCCCAGTGCAAACGTGGTGCTGTGCCGGTGGGAGGGTGATCGCGTGGTGCCATGGAGTGCTCACGAGCAGCTCCGGCATGCCTGGTCCTACAGCACGATACGGGTGCCGGAACGGTTGGTCGCGGAAGCCGTTCCGCCGGAAGACCCGCAGCGCTTGCAGGTTTGGGAAGCCGCCCGGTTGACGTTGCCGGATCAGGGGAAGTGGTCGGTGTTGCTGGTTTTGGAGCGGGTGGGGGGCGATTGGGTGGGGAGCGCTATGGGGAGGGAGGGGGACGAGAAGTTGGTGGTGCGACAGTGGGTTTATGACGGGAGGTTCGGGTTGCTTGCACTCCCGTTCGGGAGAGAGTGAACGAGGGTAGGGGACACCCTCGTTCCATCCCCGCTCGTGCGGGGAACAGTTTGCCCGTAGCAACACATACGGTTCATCCCCTTGTATGTTCGCCTGCTGTAGGGGATCCCCTAATTATCGCACTCTCGGATATCGCGCTCTCGGATATCACTCTCTCTAATTTTTAGAGCAATACATACTTAATTTTCGTTGACGAATTGAGAGTGCGTGTCTAGAATGCCTCCATTGTTCAAGACAGGGGGAGCGCGATGTCGCTGTTAACCGATGCATGGATGCCCGTGCGCGACCGTTCAGGAAAGCGCCGCTGGATCGCCCCCAGCGAGCTGACGTCCCCGGACCTGATCGCCTTCGACGCGGATCGCGCGGATTTCAACGGTGCCCTGGCTCAGTTCGCCATCGGCCTGTTGTCCACGCACGCTCCCCTGAGCAAGGCTCGCGACTGGGAGCGCTGGTTCGCTTCGCCTCCCGACGCCAGCACGCTGCAATCCTGGTGGGAAGGCAACGTTGCCCATTTCACTTACGACGGTGACGGCGCGCGTTTCATGCAGGATCACGCGCTGGCGGCCAAGGCCGATTTCGAAATCGCGGGGCTGTTGATCGATTCCCCGGGCGAGAACGCGATCAAGAACAACAGCGACCATTTCGTCAAGCGTGGCCGCATCGAGCGCCTCTGCCCGCACTGCGCGATAACGGCCTTGCTGACCTTGCAGATCAACGCTCCCGCGGGTGGCGCCGGACACCGCACCGGCTTGCGAGGTGGGGGGCCGCTGACGACCTTGCTGGCCTGCGAACCGGCCAGGTCGCTGTGGCACGATCTGTGGCTGAACGTCATGGAACCGCCGGAACGCCATGCGCACGGCGGCGACATCAAGAAGTCCGCGCCGCACTTTACCTTCCCATGGCTGGCGCCGGTCGAGGCGATCCAACCCGATCAGGGCGAGACGAGTCCCGTCCAGACCCATCCCATGCATATCTTCTGGGCGATGCCGCGGCGGATCAGGCTGGATTTCGACAGTACCGTCGAAGGCACATGCGACATCTGCCATCGGACCCATTCCGGGCTGCTGACCCAATATGCCACGGCCCCCTATGGGTTCAACTACAAGGGGCCTTGGGATCATGTGCTGTCGCCCTACTATCAGCTCAAGGGCGATTGGCTGCCGTTGCATCCGCAACCAGGGGGATTCGGCTATCGCCATTGGCTGCCCTGGCTGGTGGGGGTGAGCGATGACAAGGCCTCCCAGCGTCCGGCCCGTGTGGTGGCCCACTTCCGAACCAGCCGCAGGGAGCGCCAGGCGGGAGCCACTCTCAGTCTGTGGGCCTTTGGTTTCGATATGGACAACATGAAGGCCCGATGCTGGTACGAAGCGAGATTGCCCGTGTACAGCCTTGAGGATTGCGGCCCGAGTGAAATCAAGCGTTTGCAATTCACTCTTCAAAGCTGGCTGGCTGGCGCCAGGGATAGCGTTTATGTCCTGCGCAGTGCCGTCAAGACGGCCTGGTTCAGCGGCGAGGCCCGAGGCGATTACAGCGCGGTGGACGCTGCGTTCTGGAACCGAACCGAAGCGGCATTCTATGAACTGCTCCGACAACTGATCCACGCCATCCGTTCAGGGGCGAGCGACGTCGATCTGGAAGGGCTTGGCCAGTCGTGGCTGAACACATTGCAGCAGACCAATTTTGCTCTGTTCGATGACGTGTTCGTCGGGGCGGGAGCAATCGACCGCAGCAACCCGCGCCGCGTTGCGGCGGCCAACAAATTGCTGCGCGCCACCATGTTCGGCGAAAAACTGAGGAAAACACTGAACCTGCCTGTCGAGCCTGCAAAGCCCGCCGCAAACAGGCAGTCCAAAACCCAGCATGAGCAGGAGGCGTGATGCCCTTGACCCTGACCTCTGATAGCCCCGAAGGGCAATCCATCCGGCGCTGGCTGGCCTATCTGGACGAATACGACAAAGGGGGGCGAGCGCAGTTGCGCCGAGCCTCTTCGGTGCTCGATGCCATCATGTGCCCCGCAGTGCATCGCTTGCGCCACCAGTTGGAGGAACTTCATCCGGGAGCGTTCAGTAATCAACGGGCCGATCGCCTGGCCATGGCTTGCGCGTTGATGGCGCGTCTGAAGCAGCCCGTCGGCCGCCTTGCCTTGCCGTTGGCCATGAGCGAGCGTGTGGCGGGCTCTGATCGCAATGCCGTCAGCGAGTTACGTTTTCGCCGACTGCTCGATGCACACAACGACGAAGCTTTGTTCACGGGGCTGCGTCGGATGCTGCCCTTGATCGATGGTCTCGTATGCCCGGTTCTGCTCGCCCGCGATGTCGTGTTCTGGGGCGACAAAGTGAAACGCGCCTGGGCGTATGACTATTACCGCTGGCCCAACTAGGCCAGCCTTGCCCACTCGCCCATCCGCTTCATCCCACTTGCGCTGTACAGAGGAACGCCATGTCCGACTTCATCCAATTGCATATCCTGACTCACTACGCGCCCGCCAACCTGAACCGCGACGACACGGGCCGCCCCAAGACGGCGCTAATGGGGGGCGCCTTGCGGTTGCGGGTCTCCTCGCAAAGCCTCAAACGTGCCTGGCGTACCTCCGATCTGTTCCAGGCCGCGGTGGGAGAACACCTGGGAACGCGTACCCGCCTGCTTGGAAAAGACGTGCATGACGCCATGCTGGCCCAGGGGCTGGATGCGCAGAAGGCCCTGGAGTGGGCCCGCCAGATTGCCGCCGCCTTCGGTTCCCTGGAAGTCGAGAAGCCGGAGTCAAAGAAGAAGAAAGCCGACGGCGACGGCACGCAGGAACCGGACTTGAAGAAACTGCTGCAGATCAAGGAGATCGTGCACGTTTCACCCGCGGAGCGACAGGCTGCGCTGCAATTGGCGGCCAGTTGTGTTCAGCGCGGTAAAGGCCCCGAGGCCGCCGAGCTCGATCTGCTCAGCAAGGACGCTACCGCCGTGGACGTTTCCATGTTCGGCCGCATGCTTGCCAGTGCCAATGAGTTCAATGTGGATGCAGCCGTGCAGGTCGCGCACGCTTTTACGGTTCATCGCGCGGAAGTCGAGGACGATTATTTCAGCGCCGTGGATGATTTGGACACGGACACTGGGGCGGGTCACATTGGCGAACGAGGTTACGGTGCGGGCCTGTTCTATTTGTACGTGTGCGTGAACCGCACGCTGCTGCAAGAAAATCTGCAAGGCGACAAGACCCTGGCGAACCGGGCGATGGCTTCCTTGCTGGAGGCCATCGCCAAAGTGAGCCCCACCGGCATGCAGAACAGCTATGCCTCGCGGGCTTATGCCGCCTACGTGCTGGCGGAGAAGGGCGCTCAGCAGCCACGCAGTCTTTCTCAGGCTTTCCTGCGGCCCGTGCAGGGTAGCGACGATCGATCGATGCTGACCGAGGCCATCGAGTCCCTGCAGAAGCAGCGCGCGAATTTCGACAAGACCTACGGTGCCTGCTCGGATGCCAGCCTGGCGATGGATACCGATGCGGGCACGGGTTCGCTGCAAGCCTTGATCGACTTCATCCAGGACTGAGCCATGGCGTACCTGGTCTTTCAACTGCAAGGCGCCATGGCGTCCTGGGGAGAAGCGGCCGTCGGCGAATACCGGGGCACGCACGACCTTCCCACGGTATCGGCCCTGGCGGGCTTGCTGTGCGCGGCACTGGGTCTGCGACGCGATCAGGAAGAGGAGATCCAGGCTGTCCACCGGCACTACCTGATGGCGGTCGGCGTGTATGCCTGCGGTCCGATGCTGCGCGACTACCATACCGCACAGGTCGCTTCGCGCAGCCAGCTCAAGGGAGCGCGGCATGCCACTCGCAAGGATGAGTTGGCATTTCGCAGAACGGAGTTGAACACCATCTTGTCCACGCGCGATCACGTGCAAGGCGTCCGGTATCGCGTCGCCGTCCAGGCCGACGACGAGGCGCCTTACCCGCTGGATGCCTTGCGCCAGGCCTTGTTGACTCCAGCTTTCGTGCCCTACCTGGGACGAAAATCGTGCCCGCTCGAGGCTCCCATGGCGCCTTGCCTGATGGACGTCGACGACGTGCTGGCCGCATTGTCCGGGTACCCGCACGCCGCGGACGGATCGACCCGTCGCCCCTTCAAGCTGACCTGGTGCGATGGCATGACACCGGGCGTCGAATCCAGTTTGACCGTTCGCCAGCGTGACCGCTTGATTCATCGGGGCGCCTGGCAGTACGGCGAACGCACTCAGCACGTAGCGATGTTGCCCCAGGAGGCCTGACATGCATTTCAGTGTCATCACCCCCACGCCGGGCCGGGAAAACGAGGCCACGCACCAGTTGTTCCCGGGGGTCTATGCCGAGCACCAGTGGCTGTGGCGCTTTTTCCCTTCCGAAGCCGGCTCGGCCCGGGACCATATCTTCCGCCGGGCGGACCAGGGGCAGGCCATGCGTTTCTACGTGGTCTCCAAGCGTCCTCCCGTGGCTTTCAGCGACGCCTGGTCCGTGAAAACGCGGCCCTATGCTCCCAGGCTGCAAGCCGGTGACGAGCTGGAGTTCGAACTACGAGCCAACCCCGTGGTCACCCGCAAGCACGAGGACGGCAAGAGTCGCCGTCACGATGTGGTGATGGATGCCAAGCGGCGGGCCAAGGAGGAAGGCTCGGAGCGAGCGTCGGGCTATTCGCTGGTGCGATCCGCATGTACCGCGTGGCTCAACCAGCAGGGTGGGCAGCACGGCTTTCTGATCGACGAGGTGGGGCTGTCCGTGGACGGCTATACCCAGCATGTCGGCAAGGCGGACAGTATCCGCTTCAGCTCCGTGGATTTTCGTGGGGGACTGCGTGTGACCGATCCCGAAGCCTTCGCGGCTACCTTGACATCGGGGCTGGGGCATGCCAAGGCCTTCGGGTGCGGCCTGATGCTTGTTCGCAGGCCGCTATGACGGTTCGCCTGAACGTGTGAGGGGGGGGCATGGCCGGCAATCACTTGCTTCCGCCCCTCAAGCCTTTGCCCATGAAAGACCGCATTTCGATGATCTTCGTCCAGTACGGTCAGATCGACGTGCTGGATGGAGCGTTCGTCCTCATAGACAAGACCGGCGTGCGCAAACACATTCCGGTCGGCTCGGTGGCGTGCATCATGCTCGAACCGGGCACGCGTATTTCCCACGCGGCGGTCAACCTTGCCGCCACCGTGGGTACGCTGCTGGTCTGGGTAGGCGAGTCCGGCGTGCGTCTGTATTCGAGCGGACAGCCCGGCGGCGCACGAGCCGACCGCCTGCTCTACCAGGCCAAGCTTGCGCTGGACGACGACCTGCGCCTGAAAGTCGTACGCAAGATGTACGAAGTCCGATTCGGCGAACCGGCTCCCGCCAGGCGCAGCGTCGAGCAACTGCGCGGCATCGAAGGCGCGCGCGTGCGTGGCACCTACAAGCTCCTGGCGCAGCAGTTCAAGGTGAACTGGCAGGCCCGCAACTATGACCGCCAGCAGTGGGATGCCGCGGACATTCCCAATCGCTGCCTGTCCGCCGCCACATCCTGCCTGTATGGCATCACCGAGGCTGCCGTGCTCGCGGCGGGATACGCGCCGGCGGTCGGCTTCATCCACACTGGAAAGCCGCTCTCCTTCGTCTACGACATCGCCGACCTGTACAAATTCGAAACCGTGGTACCGCTCGCCTTTCGCATCGCGGCCAAATCCCCCGAAGCGCCCGAGCGCGAGGTGCGTCTGGCCTGCCGGGACTTGTTCCGGTCGGACAAACTGCTCGGACGCATCATTCCGCTGATCGAAGATGTACTCGCGGCCGGCGGCATCCTGCCACCCGAGGCTCCTCCTGAATCCGTCCCTCCAGCCATTCCGAATCCGGAAAGCGATGGCGACGTCGGACATCGGAGCCGCTGATGAGCTTCCTTGTGGTCGTCACCGAAAACGTCCCGCCAAGATTGCGGGGGAGATTGGCCATCTGGTTGCTCGAGGTCCGAGCCGGTGTCTATATCGGTGACGTCTCGCGGCGCACGCGGGAAATGATCTGGCAGCAGCTCGACGCGGGGCATGAAGACGGCAACGTCGTGATGGCCTGGGCCAGCAACAGCGAGTCCGGTTATGACTTCCAGACGCTTGGGGCGAACCGCCGGGAACCGATCGACTACGATGGGTTGAGGCTGGTTGCGTTCATGCCGCCAGAGGGGTCGGCTCTTTAACAAGAAAGTTGGTGGGTTTTCGGCATCCGATTTTTTCTTTTGAAAACAGTCGGTTGTGTTTGGTGTGTTCCCCGCGGGAGCGGGGATGAACCGCCGTAGTAGTCGCCCTCTCCAATCGGCTCCACGTGTTCCCCGCGGGAGCGGGGATGAACCGTTGCGCTGATCGTCGCGCGCGAGCACCTGCCGGTGTTCCCCGCGGGAGCGGGGATGAACCGCAAAAAGAATTTCGTGAGGTAAACCGGAACCTGTGTTCCCCGCGGGAGCGGGGATGAACCGCTACGCGGCCGATGCCGTTGTACTCGGTTCCTGTGTTCCCCGCGGGAGCGGGGACGAATCATGTTCCGCGCTCACGCATGAGCCCGGTGCGCTACCTGCTGCGCGATCCCCGAGTCATGGATTTTATATAGGTTTTCCTATAATATAACCTATATTCGATAAGGCACAGATGTACACCATCAACTGGATGAAGAAGGCTCGCAAGCAACTGGCAACGGTTGGTACGCAGAAGGCCCGCGAAGCGATTGTTGATGCCGTGTCCACGTTGGTGGACTTGCCCAACGCCCAGAATGTGAAAGCCCTTACGAAGCACCAGTACGGTTACCGCCTGCGCGTCGGTAAGTATCGAGTGCTATTCGACGCGGATCATGAAATCCGAATCGTCGAAGTGCAAGAGGTGAAGAAGCGCGACGACCAGACGTACTGAAACCCCATCCGGGCAATAGCCCGGCGGAGAATGCGATGAGCACGAATCACACCATCATCAACACTAGCGACGGCCGGCCAGCCTTCGTTGTGCTTCCCTACGACGAATACATTGCGCTGACTGGCAATAAGCCGCGCATCCCCGCGGGGGAGGCGGTGCCCCATGAGGTGATCAGCCTTCAGATCAAGAATGGATGGAGCCTGATCCGGGCGTGGCGGGAGTACCTTGGGATCACCCAGGCGGAAATGGCCGCGCGTCTTGAGGTGCGGCAACCGACCTACGCGAACATGGAAGGCCCCGATGCCCGGCCGCGCAAGGCGACCCGGGCCCGCATTGCCCAAGCGCTCGGGATTTCGCTCGATCAGCTTGATGCCTAGTGTTCCCCGCGGGAGCGGGGATGACCCGACAGTGGGCGCTTGTCCGCCGCAGCCACGGGAAGCTCCTCTTACTCCACCGTGATCTTGTTCGCCGTCGCCAGCTCCTTCCAGCGGCGGGTCTCCCCCTGGATGAACGTGGCGAACTCGGCTGGCGTGCCGCCCACGGTGTCCAGCCCGAGCTTGTTCAGCTTGGCGCGGGTATCCGGATCCGACACGGCCGCCTTGACCTCCTTCGCCAGGCGGTCGACCACTGCCGGCGGCGTGCCCTTGGGCACGAAGAAGCCATTCCATTCCAGCACTTCGAAGTTCTTGAAGCCGTTTTCCGCGATGGTGGGCGTATCGGGCAGCGCGGCCATGCGCTTGGCGGAGGTGACGGCCAGCGCCTTGAGGCGGCCGGACTGGACGTAGGACAGGCCCGACGCGGCGTTGGCGAAGTAGGCGTTCACCTGTCCTCCCATCACGTCGGCCAGGGCCGGAGCGCCGCCCTTGTAGGGCACGTGCAGCATGTCGATGCCGGCCTGGTTCTTCAGCAGCTCGCCCACGAGGTGGGCGGGGCTGCCGGCGCCGTACGAGGCGTAGCTGACCTTGCCCGGATGCTGGCGGGCGTAGTCCACGAATTCTTTGAAGCTCTTGTAGGGGGCGTCGGGGTGGACGACCAGGATGTTGGGCACGGTGACCGCCAGCGACACGGGCACGAGGTCCTTGTCCGGATCGAAGGGCATCTTGCGCAGCGCGGGGTTCACCGCGTAGGTGGAGGCGTCGTACAGCACGGTATAGCCGTCGGGCGTGGCCTGGGCCACCGCCTGCGCGCCTATCATGCCGCTGGCGCCCGGCCGGTTGTCGATCACGACCTGTGTGTGCAGTGCCGTGCCCAGCCGCTGCGCGATCACCCGCGCCGCATTGTCCGCGCCGCCGCCGGCCGAGTAGGGGACGATGACGCGGATGGGACGGCTGGGATAGTCCTGGGCGTGGCCGGGCGATGCGACGGCCGCGGCAAGCGTGGCAACGATGCCGGTGGCGGCCAGACGGGTGAATGCGGGCATGGGGGTCTCCGGGGGCAGATATCTTGTCGGCGCGGCCGCTGCGTCGCGGCCTGCCCCCGTAGTGTAGTAGTCAGGCGGCCTATTCCTTGATATCGATGCGTTTGACCACCTCGGCCCACTTGGCCGTGTCGCGCTTCAGGGTTTCTGCGGCCTGCGCGCCCACCTGGCCCACCGGCGTCAGGTCCAGCGAGGTCAGGCGCTGGCGCACGGGCGCTTCCTGCAGCGCGGCCGTCACGGCTTCCTGCAGGGCCTGGAGCACGGCGGCCGGCGTGTCCTTGGGCGCCATCAGGTACTGGTTGAACGAAGCGTCGATGTTGGGCAGGCCGACCTGCGGCAAGGTGGGCACGGTGGGCGCCATGGGCGAGGGCCGGGCCGAGGACACCGCCAGCGCGGTCAGCCGTCCGGCCTGGACGTTGGGCAGGACCGTGGGCGTCGCCAGGAAGCCGCAGTCGACCTGGCCGCCCATGACGTCGGTCATCGCCGGGCTCGGACCCTTGTAGGGCACGTGGGTCATGGCGACGCCGGCCTTGCTCAGGACCAGTTCGGCCGCGAGATGGCCGGGCGAGCCCTGGCCGCCGGATGCGTAGGTCATCGGCGTCTGCCGGGCGCGCGTGATCAGTTGCTCCATGGACGTGAGCTTGAGCGCGGCGCCGCACACCATCATCTGGTTGAAGTTGGCCACCAGCGAGACCGGCACGAGATCGGTGCGCGGGTCGAAGTCCATCTTCTTGTAGACGAAGGGATTGACCGTGACCACGGTGTCGGGCGTGACCAGCAGCGTGTAGCCGTCGGGCGCGGCCTTGGCGACCTGTTGCGCGGCCAGGCCGTTGTTGGCGCCGGCGCGGTTTTCCACGACGAAGGTCTGCTTGAAGCGGCTGCCCAGGCGTTCGGCCAGGACACGGGCGACCATGTCCGAAGGGGCCCCCGGGGGAGAGCCGACGAGGACGCGCACGGGCTTGGAGGGATAGTCGGACTGGGCCTGCGCCAGCGGAGACGCGGCAAGGACGGCGGCGGCCAGCAGGGCCGGTCGAAGAACGGGCATGGTCTCGCTCCTGATGCTGATGTTTTGCCGCAGTGTATTTAGTTATTTTGGTTATGAAAAATGAAAAATAAGAAGAGTTGATTTCCTTTTGGTTATGATTCTGGCAGGACGAGAGAGGATGCATGCAGGAACACGGCATATCCATGGGACTGGGCCGCATCAAGCTGCGGCATCTCCAATGCCTGGTCGCCATCGCCGCGTACCGGCAAATGGGGAAGGCTGCCGATGCGCTGGGCATCTCGCAGCCGGCCATCTCCAAGACCCTGGCGGAGCTCGAGGACGTGGTGCAGGCGCAGCTCGTGGTCCGCGGCAAGCGCGGCGCGTCGCTGACGGACAAGGGCCGCGTGCTGTTGGGCTACGCCGGCAGCAGCCTGCGTACGCTGCGCGAGGGCCTGGATCATGTGTCGTCGGCCGTGCGGGACGACGCGGCGGTGATCGCGATCGGCACGCTGCCCACCGTCGCCCCCACCATCGGGCCGCAGGCTGCCAGCCTGTTCAAGCGCCAATGGCCGTCGGTGCGGCTGAGCGTGCATACGGGTGTGAATGCGGGCCTGCTGGCGCTGCTCAAGCAGGGCGAACTGGACCTGGTGCTGGGGCGTGTGGCGGAGCCCTCGGAAATGCTGGGCCTGTCATACGAGCACTTGTACGAGGAACCGGTGGTGGTGGTCGCGCGGCCGGGGCATCCGTTGGCGCGGGCCCGCCGCGTGGAGCCCGAGGAGATCGCCGCCTGCGGCATGGTGGTGCCGCTGCCGGGCACGGCCATCCGCCACACCATCGACTCGTACATGGTCCGTCATGGCGTGGGCGTGGGACGCGAGGCGATCGAGACCCTGTCCGATGCCTTCGCCCGATCCTACGTGGCCCACACCGACGCGGTCTGGATGATCGCGCTGGGAGTGGTCGAGCACGACCTGCGCGCCGGCAGCCTGGTCCGGCTGGCCTGCGACACGCAGCACACCTCGGCCTCGGTCGGGCTGACGCTGCGCAGCGACGCGGTGCCTTCGCACGCGGTGCGGGCGCTGATCGAATGCATACGCGCCGCGGCCGCGCAGCGGCGCGAGCAGGCCGAGGGAAATGCCTGAAACGGCCGCGCGGGGCGCGGCCACGGGAAGGGCGCTAGTGCGCCGCGGCGACCTGCCGCGCCAGCACGCGCTGGGGTGAAAGGTCGGGCCGGGCCATGGCCGAGACCGGCAGCAGGTAGGTCTGCTCCAGCATGAACTGGCCGGTCATGGCGGCGTGCGGGGTCTGGTCCGAGAAGCAGATCCAGGTGCTGCCGGGCGGGAATTCGATGCTTTCCTGTATGCCGTCGCGCTGGTAGCCGGCGTCGGCCTTCATGCGGTCGTGCAACTGCAGCATGAAATGGTCATAGGCGCTGCGGCGGCTCTTGGTGATGTGCAGCTTGTGCAGCAGCCAGGCCACGCCGGGCCGATAGGCCGGCATCTGCGGCAGGTAGCGCGCCGACAGCGTGTCGAAGGCTTCGCCCACCCGCCATAGGCGGGTATCGCCGTGCGGGTTGATGTTGTTGAAGACGCGCAGGATGCGCTGCTCGCCCACCGGCCGCGAAGGGAAGGCATCCACGTGCAGGCGGGTGTCGTCCTTGCGCCAGGACATCTTCCAGGTGCCGATGCGGTGCAGGCGCAGGCTGGTGGTGGGCGCGTGCAGGTGCGAGGCGTACTCGGGCAGCAGGCGGTCCAGGAAGCGGCGCGTGGTTTCGTAGTAGCGGCGCACCAGCGCGCCGATGGCGGCCTGGCGCTCGTCTTCCACGGCCACGCCGGTCAGCTTGCCGGTGGTGGCGTTCAGGCTGATGTTCTTGCGCTTCGGATCGACCAGCGCGGGGTCGAGCAGGCCGGTTTCGGCCTGGCTCAATTCGAACCGCAATTCGGGGAAGTACAGGACCTTGCCTTCTTCCAGTTCGGCCACGGGCGTGGACGCGCCGGCCTGGCCGGGCGCGTCGTCCCAGGAGCGGTGGTCGATGCGGACGATGCGGGAGGGCGCGCTCATGGCGTCAGCTGGCCAGCGCCTTCTCGATCGTGGCGTGGAACTCGGCCACGTTGGGCTCGCCCAGGTAGCGCTTGATGATGCGGCCCTGCTTGTCGATCAGGAACGAGGTGGGCGTGAGCTTGACGTCCTGGAAGCTGCGCGCGATCTCGCCCATCGGGTCGAGCGCGACCTTGAAGGGCAGCTCGCGCGACTGCGCGAAATTGAGCACGTAGTTGGCCGGGTCGTAGCTCATGGCCACCGCGACCATCTCGTAGCCCTGGGGCGCGTACTTCTTGTAGGTCTCGACCATCATCGGCATTTCCTTCACGCAGGTCACGCAACTGGTGGCCCAGAAGTTGACCAGCACCACCTTGCCGCGCAGGCTTTCGGTGGTGAACTTGTCGCCGTGGATGGAGGTGAAGGTGGTGTCGGGGGCCTTGGCGGCGGGGGCCAGCGCGAACCAGGCGCCGGCGGCGGCCAGCAGCGCGACCACGAGGATGGCGGCCAGCTTGGCGGCGCCGCGCTGGGCGCGGGCGGATCCGTTGACGGGAGCTGAAATCGACATAGGGGGCGATCCGTTGCGTGGCGGGCAGGGCGGCGCAAGTCCGCGCCCGCGATGCGACCCATTATAGGCCGGGATGCGCGACCCGCCCGCCTTGCGCCGGGCGGGGACGCCGGTCAGCGGTTGCCGGACGAACCGGTGGCGGCTTGCGACTGGTCCTGCTCGGCCTTCACCTTGGACAGGTCCTGCAATTCTTCTTCGGTGATGTAGTCGAACACCTTGACCACCTTCTTGACGCCGCTCACGCCGGCGGCGATCTCGGCGCCGCGCTTGCCTTCGCGTTCGGTGACGCGGCCCATCAGGTAGGCCACGCCGTTCTCGACCGCGATACGGAAGGAGTTGGCGAAGAGATCCTTGGCATCCACCAGCGAAGCCTTGATCTTGCCCTCGATGAATACGTCGTTCGAGCGGGTGGCCAGCGAGGTCGGGATGCCGATCTGGAGTTCGTTCACGATGGCGCGGACGTTCTCGACGCCGCGCGCCTGTTCCTCGGCATCGCGCTTGGCGGCCTCGTCCGGGACTTCGCCGGTCAGCAGCAGCTTGCGGTTGTAGGCATTGGCGTTGATGTGGCCCTTGTCGCCATAGCGGCCCGACAGGCGGCTGGAGGCCTTGAGCTCGATGTTCTTGTCTTCGACCTGGATGCCCACGGTACGGCGGTCGGTGGCGGCCATCGTGCCGACGTAGGCGCCGCCCAGGACGATGGGCGCGCAGGCGGACACCGCCCATGCCGAGCTTGCGACCACGAGGGCCAGGACCAGGGGGCGTACCGCAGCGGCCGGTTTGCGAAACATCAGAGATCTCCCAGCAGTTGAGCGTCGATGCCGTCGCACATGGCGTGCAGCAGCAGGATGTGGACTTCCTGGATGCGCAGGGTGCGATCGTGCGGCACGCACAGGTGCACGTCGTCTTCCGTCAGCATCTGGCCGATGCGGCCGCCGCCCTTTCCCGTCAGCGCGATGACGCGCAGCTCGCGGGAATGGGCGGCCTCGATGGCCTCGATCACGTTGGCCGAGTTGCCGCTGGTGGAGATGGCCACCAGCACGTCGCCCGGCTGGCCCAGCGCATTGACCTGCTGGGAGAACACCCGGTCGTAGCCGAAGTCGTTGCCGACCGCGGTCAGGATGGAGGTGTCGGTATTGAGCGCGATGGCGCCCAGCGGTAGCCGTTCGCGTTCGAAGCGGCCGACCAGCTCGGCGGCGAAGTGCTGCGCATCGGCGGCGGAGCCCCCATTGCCGCAGGCCAGGATCTTGCCGTTGTTGGAAAGACTGAACACCAGCGCGTCCACGGCGGCCGCGGTGGGCGCCGCGAGGGTGTCCTGGCAGTGTTCGAACAGCGCGACGGCGTCGCGGAAATGGGCGGATATGCGGGCGATAAGGTCCATGCCGGGATTATCTCATGCAGGGGAAACGGCCGGCTCGCCGGCCTGGCCGGCAAGTGTGTCCGCTGTAACCGGCCGTGACGCTTCGGTTGCGGGGCGGCGGCCAAGACTTGGAGCGGCTTCGGCAATGATAGTTTCCCTGGCTCGCCGATGGGAGTCCGCCCCGCTATCGGAAACCAGGCAGTGTCTCGAGCGAAAAGGCGTGGCGTATCCAGCGGGGTGGCGCGTCGGCCTCGAAGGCCAGGACGTCGAAGCGGCAGGGCGGCAGCGGTCCCTTCCAGCGGGTGCGCAGGAAATGGGCGGCGGCCCGCGCCAGGCGCACCCGCTTGGCCGGGCCCACGCTGGCGGCCGCGCCGCCGTAGCGTCCCAGGGCGCGCGCGCGGACCTCGACGAAGACCAGGACGGGGCCTTCGCGCATGACCAGGTCGATTTCGCCGGCGCGGCACGCCACGTTGCGGGCCACCAGGACCAGCCCCGCGGCGCGCAGGTGGGCCAGTGCCGCGTGCTCGGCCCGGTCGCCGGCCTGCTGCGTGGGCGAGCGGCGGCGCGGCGACTCCGCTTCCTGCCGGCGGCCCGGCCGGGGGCGGCGGCGCGCCGCCCGCCGCTGCGCCGCATGGGCCAGGGCGTAGGCCTGCGTGTCGGCAGCCGTCATGCGCGCCCTCGCGGTATCCTCGCGCCATGGACAACGAATTCGAATCTTCCGGGCCCGCCACCGGCGCCTGGGAACGGCTGGCCGGCAAGATCGCGGCGCAGCACTGGCCCGGCCCCGCGCTGTATGTCGTGGCCACCCCCATCGGCAACCTGGGCGACCTGAGCCTGAGGGCCCAGGCCTGCCTGCAGCGGGCCGACGTGATCGCCGCCGAAGACACGCGCATGACGCGCCCCCTGCTGGACGCCTGGGGCATTTCCACGCCCCTGATGGCGGCCCACCGGCACAACGAGGCGCAGGCGGCCCAGGCCATCGTCGGCCGGCTGGCCGCGGGCGAGCGGGTGGCCCTGGTTTCGGACGCCGGCGCGCCCGGCGTCAGCGATCCCGGTTCGCGCATCGTGCGCGAGGTGCGCGCGGCCGGCTACCCGGTGGTGCCGGTGCCCGGCGCCAGCGCCGTGATCGCCGCCCTGATGGCCAGCGGCGCGACCTCGGACGAGAATCCGGCGTTCGTCTTCGCCGGTTTCCCGCCTCCCAAGGCGGCCGCCCGCCAGCGCTGGCTGGCCCAGTGGTGCGCGCTGCCGGCGCCGGTGGTCATGTACGAGTCGCCGCACCGGATGGCCGCGACCATGGCCGACCTGCTGGCGGTGTGCGGCGCCGCGCGGCGACTGACCGTGGCGCGGGAGCTGACCAAGCGTTTCGAGGAGATCGCCGCCATGCCGCTGGCCGAGGCGCAGGCCTGGCTGGCCGCCCATCCCCAGCGGGCGCAGGGAGAGTTCGTGCTGATCGTGGAGGCGGCGCCCGAGGAAGCCGCCGGGGCGCTGGATGCCCGGACGGACGAGGTGCTGCGGGCCTTGCTGGATGTGCTGAGCGTGCGCGATAGCGCCAAGGTCGCGGCCCGCATCACCGGCGCGCCGCGCGATGCCTTGTATGCCCGTGCGCTGGCGCTGAAGGAAGCGTAGCGGCAAGGGAAAGCCACGGCGGGGCGGATAGGGAAGGGACATGGCATGGCGACCCGGGATGCGAGTCGCCCAGCATGCCTCAATCGGACGGGCGCCGGCGCGCCGGTAGGACAGGCGTGTCCCGGTCTCAGCCCGGCGCGGCCGCGCCCGCCTGGCCCGCGCCCAGCACGGCGGACACCGCGGCGGCCGCCTGCATCAGCTCCCGCACGGTATCCGGATGGGCCCGCGCCGGCAGGTAGTGGATCGAGGCGACGATGGCCAGCGCGCCGAACAGCGAGCCGTCGGCCTGGAAGATCGGCGCCGCCAGGGCGTTGATGCCGGTGAAGATTTCCTCGGGCGCCTCGGCCCAGCCGCGCTGGCGCACGAGCTGGATCTCGGCGCGCAGGCGGTCGGGGTCGGTGATGGTCTTGGGCGTGCTGGCCGCCAGGGGCTGGGACAGCATCGCGTCGCGCAGCGACGGCGGACCGAAGGCCAGCACGACCTTGCCCTGCGCCACGGTGTGGAAGCCGGGGAACTGCGTGCCGGGACTGAGCAGGATTTCCAGCGCGCTGCGGCCGCGCACGACGTCCAGCACGACGACCTTGTTGGGATCGAAGGTGGTGATGACGATGGTCTGCCCGACGCGGTTGCGCAGGTCTTCCATGATGGGCTTGGCCAGCGATACGACGTCGAACTGCTGCACCAGCTTGCGTCCCAGCAGGAACAGGCGCCAGCCCACGCGGTAGCGGCTGGTGCGCTTGTTCTGCGTGACGTAGCCCTGCTGGCGCAGGGCGGACAGGTGGCGATGCACGCGCGCCTTGGGCATTCCGAGCAGTTCGGCCAGTTCCGTGACCCCGCATTCGGTGCCCTGGGCCGCCATCAATTCCAGGATGCGCAGGGAGATGACCGAGGTCGACGAGATCGCGGCCTCGTCGCCCGAGGTCGGCAGCGCATGGCCGGTCTGGGCGTCGTCCGCGGCGGGTGCGGTGGCGTCGGAGGGAAGAAGGTCCGGGGCGGGGGGATGCATGGATCGAAGCGTGTCTTGGCAAGGCCGGTGGATTCTCGATGGACGCATGCCCGCCCCGTGCCTGGGCCGGGAAGCGCCCGTCAGGGCAGGGTCAGCATGCGCTCGCCGTACACATGATAATGCTGACGCTTGGGCTTGCCGGCGTCTTCCGGCAGAACATAGCGCAGGGAACTGCGCAGGCGGCATCCCTGGGGCAGGATGAAGCAGCGGATGAAGCTGGTGTCCGTGGCCTCGGTGGTGGGCGCCAGGACCGGGGCGTGGCCGAGCTCGAACCACGCCGAGCCTGCCGGATGCACCGTGGTCTTGCCCTGGGTCTCGATGGTGATTTCGCCCTTCAGGCAACAGCGTATGCCGGGGCCCTGGTGCACGTGCGTCAGCGCCACGCCGCCGGGCGGGAAGTCGACGCGGTCGCAGCGCATCAGCCAGTCGAACTGGCTGTCCAGCTCGATTTCCTGTTGCAGCTTGAGGGTGGACGTGGCGCCCGGGGCGCTGCGCAGCGTGCCCGCGGGAGCATCGGGCGCCACCAGTTCCCAGCGCCACAGCACGGCGTCTTCCTCGCCCGCCACCAGCGCGATCTGGTCCTGCCCGACCCAGGCCGATTCCTGGCGCTGGTGCTGGGTGCCGTCCGAGAACTCTACCGTGATCCCGCCCTGCACCACGTAGACCGACCGCGGCATCCGCGGCAGGTAGACCGGCGCGTGGCCGGCGGGGATGCGGTCTTCGTAAAGCCTGATGATGAAACTGCGCATGGATGACTCCTGAAGATATGGCCGGCCCCATGCCGGGCAACGGACCATTTGTATCGATAAACAATACGTTCGTATCATTTATCGTAAACCATGAATGCATGGCTTGGGAATATTCGGATAGAATATTTATCGATACGTTTGTATCGTTTATCGATACACCAAGGAGACGAAGCATGGCATCCTCCGCGACCTCGCTATCCGGCGTGGCCCAGGAAAAATGGTACGTAGGGCGTACCAAGGAACAATGGCGCGCGTTCGGTTCGGCCTACATAGGCTGGATGCTGGACATCATGGATCTGATGCTGTTTGCCATGGTGATCACGCACATGCGGGCCGAATTGAATTTCGACAGCGGCGCGGCCGGGGTCATCGCCTCGATGACGCTGCTGGCCACGGCCTTCGGCGGTCTGATCTTCGGTTTCCTGGCCGACCGGCTGGGCCGCACGCGGTCGCTGGTGCTCAGCATCGCGTGCTATTCCATCGGCACGGCCCTGTGCGGGTTCTCGCAGAACGTCACGCAGCTGCTGATCTTCCGCTTCCTGCTGGGACTGGGGGTCGGCGGGGAATGGTCGGCGGGCGCGGCCCTGGTCACCGAGACGTGGCCGGCCAAGCACCGCGGCAAGGTGATGGCCTGGGTGCAGAGTGCCTTCGCGGCGGGCTACGCGCTGGCCGCCATCGTCGCGGCGCTGGTATTGCCCACGCTGGGCTGGCGCTGGGTGTTCGCCGTCGGACTGGCGCCCGCGCTGTTCGCGTTCTGGGTGCGCCGCCATGCGTCCGAGCCTGAAATCTGGGCGGGCCAGAAAGAGCGCCTGGGCGTCGGGGCGACCCTGAAGCTGCTGTTCGGGCAGCATCTGCGCAGCACGGTGGTCGGCCTGGCGTTCACGGCCGCCGCCATGTGCGGCTACTGGGGCTTGTTTACCTGGATTCCCACCTATCTCGCGACGCCCGTCAGCGCAGGGGGCGCCGGCCTGGACCTGACCAAGTCCACGACCTGGATCGTCATCATGCAGGTGGGCGCGGCGCTGGGTTTCGTCTGCTTCGGCTACATCGCCGACCGGATCGGCCGCCGCATGGCCTTCATCCTGTTCTTCCTGCTGTCGGCCGTGTGCGTGCCGCTGTACGTGCAGATCGAGTCCAGCCTGGTGCTGCTGGCGTTCGGGCCGCTGGTCGCGTTCGTGGGCACGGGCTTCTACAGCGGTTTCGCGCCCACCTTCGCCGAACTGTTCCCGACCAGTATCCGCGCGACCGCCCAGGGCTTCATCTACAACACCGGCCGGGCCACCAGCGCGCTGGCGCCGGCCGCCGTGGGGTTCTTCTCGGCCACCCACGGCGTGGCGAGCGCCCTGGGCGCCACTGCCGGGTTCTTCGCGCTGGCCGCGGTCATCGTGTATTTCTTCCTGCCCGAGACCAAAGGCGGCGAACTGGAATAGCGATCGCGCGCCCGGTCAGCGCACGACGATGACCGGGGCGATGTCCAGCCGCGCCTGCACGCGCTGCGCGGCCGCCAGCGCGCTCTCGCGCGAGGGGTAGGGGCCCAGGTGCACGCGGTGCAGGCTGTCGGTGTTCACGATGCGCAGCGGTTCGGCCTGCTCCCCCAGCTGGGACCGGATCCGGGCCGCCAGATCTTCGGCGTTGCGCTGGCCGCTGAAGGCGCCTACTTGCAGGAAGATGCCCGATTGCGGCGCCGAGACCACCGGCGTGGTGGCGGCCAAGGGGACCTGCACGCCGCTCGCCATGGGACGAGGGACTGCCTGCATGGCGGTGCCGTCCGGCGAGGCGGACGCCAGCGGCGGCAGTTCCCGTATCTGGCTGGCCGGCGCCTGCGTGGCCACCGGAATGGCGACCACCTCGGCTTCGGCCGCCGGCGTGGGGGCGGCGGCCAGCATGGGGGCGCTGCCTCGCTCGCTGCGGATCCTGGCGATTTCCTCCGGTCCCAGCCACTCGACCTCGACCTCTCCGCTGCCCTGTGAGAGCAGGCCCAGCTTGTAGGCGGCCGTGTAGGAAAGGTCGATGATGCGGTCGCTGTGGAAGGGGCCGCGGTCGTTCACGCGCACGATCACCGACTTGCCCGTCCCGACCCGCGTGACGCGGGCGTAGCTGGGGATGGGCAGCGTGGTGTGGGCCGCGGTCATCGCGTACATGTCGTAGATCTCGCCGTTCGACGTGCGCGCGCCATGGAACTTGCGCCCGTACCACGACGCGATCCCGCGCACCTTGTAGGGCTGCATGGACGTGTCGGGCACGTAGCGCTTGCCGAAGATCACATAGGGCTTGTTGGCGCCGCTGGCCAGCGGCTCGACGGCCGGCAGCGGGTCGGGCACGAGATCCAGGTTGGCGGGCGGGTTGGACGGCGGACCGTCGTCCTTGTAGTAGCCGCCGCCGCGCGAACCCGAGGACCCCTTGGGCGTGGTGCCGCAAGCGGCCAGCAGCATCGCTGCGCAGACCGCCGCCAGGAGCAGGGGGCCTTCGGTCCTTCCGCGCGGTGGGCGGCTGGTGGTGGGGCGCGCGCCAGGCAAGGGAAGCCGGTCGGTCTGCTTCATCGTCTAGGGTCCTGAATGCTAAGGTCTGGCAAGCGGCGGCGCCTCGGTGGGGCCACCGCCCGGATCATAAAGGTCGAACTGCTTTTGTGCACGGTGGCGCACCAGCACCTGTCCCTGGCCCGCGAACATGGCGGCCAGTTGCTCCACCACGTAGACCGACCGGTGCGTCCCGCCCGTACAGCCTATGGCCACCGTCAGGTAGCTGCGCGTGTCCTGCATGTACTCCGGCAACCAGGTGCGGATGAAGGCGGCGATGTCGTCGATCATGCGCCCCACGCTGGGAATGGCTGCCAGGAAGTTCGCCACCGGGGCGTCCCGCCCCGTCAACGGCCGCAGGACCGGGTCGTAGTGGGGGTTGGGCAGGCAGCGCACGTCGAACATCAGGTCCGCGTCCAGCGGCACGCTTTCCTTGAACGCGAACGATTCGAAGGTCAGGACCAGCGGCACGGTATCGGCCTGCACCACGTTGCGCACCCAGGACCGCAGTTGCGAGGGCGTCAGCCCCGTGGTGTCGATGACGTGCCCCAGTTCGCGCAGCGGCCCCAGCAACTCCCGCTCGTGCGCGATACAGGCTTCGACCGAGGGCGCCACGCCTTCGTGGAACAGCTTGTCGGTCAGCGGATGGCGGCGGCGCGATTCCGAATAGCGCTGCACCAGCGTGCCGGTATCGGCGTCCAGGAACACTACGCGGATCTCGGTGCCCAGCGCGCGCAGCGCATTGATGGTGCCGGGCAGGCTGGCGATGGCCCCGCTGGAACGCGCATCGATGGACACCCCGACACGCTGCAGCCCTTCATCGTGCGCGGCCGCGATGAAATCGTGAAGAAAGCGGACCGGAAGATTGTCGACGCAGTTGTAGCCGGCATCCTCCAGGGTACGAAGAGCCACGGACTTGCCCGAGCCCGAGATACCGGTGATGAAAACGACACGTAACACAGCAGGCTTTGCCTCGTAGGAGGTTCATTCATCGAAGCCTGAACAATAACGCACATTCGTCGCCCCCCTACGCGCTTCGCGCGCCCCCCAGGGGGCGAAACCGGCGGACCGGCAAAGCCGGATCCGCGGTTTCCTGGGTCTAGGGAAACTATCTTGGATCGAAGCACTGTTGCTACCGCTGGCAGCCAGCGAAGCAACGGTGCCACAAACCAAGATAGCGGCACCAGACCCAGGATGCGGTGGATCCGGCTCCGCCGGTCCACCCGCATCGCCCCCTTGAGGGGGCCCGCGCAAGCGGGTAGGGGGTGGGCTTCCCTTGCGCCCGAAGGGCGTAGGGGGGGGCCTCTACCCCTCGCCGTTCTGGATCGCGTCCATCTGCCGTTCCATGAATTCGGTCATGGTGTCGATGCCACGCAGTTGCAGGATGGCGTTGCGCACCGCGGCTTCGACCAGTACGGCCAGGTTGCGGCCGGCGGCCACCGGCAGGACGACCTTGCGTATGGGCAGGGCCAGCACGTCCTGCGTCAGGGCCTGGAGGGGGAGGCGTTCGAAATTGGCTTCGGGCGAGGTGGTGCGGACCAGGTGGACGATGATCTTGAGCTTCATCTTCCGGCGCACCGAGGTCTCGCCGAAGATCGCGCGGATGTCCAGCAGGCCCAGGCCTCGCACTTCCAGCATGTTCTGCAGCAGCGGGGGGCAGCGGCCTTCGATGATGTTGGGCGCGATGCGGGAGAACTCCACCGCGTCGTCGGCCACCAGGCCGTGGCCGCGGGAGATCAGTTCGAGCGCAAGCTCGCTCTTGCCCAGGCCGGATTCGCCGGAGATCAGCACGCCCATGCCGAGCACGTCCATGAATACGCCGTGGACGGTGGTGACGGGGGCGAGCTTCTTGCCCAGGTAGATGCGCAGGAGGTCGATGACCTGAGCCGCCGAGCGGGGCGATGCCAGCAGCGGCACGCCGCGCTGTTCGCAGTGCTCCAGCAGGTCGGCCGGCGCGGCCAGGCCGTCGGCCATGATGATGGCCGGCACGCCGCTGGCCAGCAGCTCGTCCAGGTGGTGGGCGCGTCGGCGTGCTTCCAGCCGGGCATAGAACGCCAGTTCCTCGTGGCCGAAGACCTGGATGCGCGACGGGTGGATGAGGTTCAGGTGGCCGACCAGGTCGGCGGCGGCCAGGCAGGTGTCGGGCAGCGGCGAGCGATTCGCGTTCGAGCGCCCGGCCAGCCAGCTCAAGGAAATCTTGTCGGTGTTCTCGTCGACCAGTTTTTCGATAGTAAGCATGGGGCACACGGAGAAGGCGGCCGGCCGGGCCCGCCGGGTCAGACCGCGGCGTCGGACTGGGCCGGCTCCCAGTGGGTCAGCAGCGAATGGATCGCGCTGGCCGACGGTTCGGTGGCCAGGGCCTCGCGCAGCGCGCGGTTGGACAGCATCTGCGCCAGCTCGGACAGGATTTCCAGGTGTACCTGCGTAGCCTGCTCGGGCACCAGCAGGAACACCAGCATCTGCACCGGCTTGCCATCGGGGGCGTCGAAATTGATGGGCTGGGCCAGGCGCACGAAGGCGGCCACGGCATCTGTCAGTCCCTTGATGCGGCCGTGCGGCACGGCAACGCCTTGCCCCAGGCCGGTCGAGCCGAGCCGTTCGCGCGCGAACAGGCTGTCGAACACCACCGAGCGGGCGATGCCGTGATTGTTCTCGAACAAAAGGCCGACTTGTTCGAAAACGCGCTTCTTGCTGGTGACTTCCAGATCAAGCAGCACGTTCGAAGGGGGGAGTATCCGCGAGATCAGATTCATAACGTATGCGCCGGTCGGGCGATACAAATTCGCACAATAGATGGACCAGGCGACATCTTTTGGAGATGGACGTCGATTATAGCCACCGGCCCGGTTCTGTCACGGAAAGCGGCACTTTTGTGCCCCGCAAACAACCCGTCCGTATCCCGACCCGGCATCACATGCCCTCGTCCCACGAAGGAAGCGCCCACCCGGGACCCTACACAGTCCCTCGAAAACCATGGCGCAGCGCGGCATTTCTCGATCCCGATCACGGCTAACTGGACGCAAACCCATCCCTTAAACGTTACAACGGCGGGAAAAGCCTCCTTTCCCCGCCGACCGATGTTTACCCCCAGGGCACAGCGGATCCGGCTTTGCCGGTCCGCCAGTGCCGCCCCCTTGAGGGGGCGCGCGAAGCGCGTAGGGGGTGGGCTTCCTTTCAGGGCGTAGGGGGGGGAATTCTTTTTATTGCTTCCTCGACCCGAGGTCGCTGGACCTTGTCCTTGTACTTGATGACCTGGCGGTCGACTTTATCGACAAGGGCATCGATGGCCGCGTATAGATTTTCTTCTTGGGCCTCGCAATGGACGTCCTTGCCTCGGAGATGCATGGTGATTTCCGCGCTGTGGCGCAGTTTTTCCACGGAAAGCAGCACCTGGATATCGATGACGTGATCGAAATGCCTCAGCACCCGCGTGAGCTTGTTCAGGACGTACTCACGTATGGCAGGGGTCACGATGAGGTGATGTCCGCTGATGCTCAGATTCATGTAAAGCCCTCCTTGAAGCAATGTACCGGGAGACTTCCCCGGAGCCCGCGCCCATGTCCGCAGGGCATGGGCGCTTGTGGCACGAGCGTGCCACTTTGCTTGCGTCGCTCCGATGTTCCGGATGTCGCCACGCAATCGAAGTGGCTGGCACATGCGTTTTCAGCGGTTGCTATAAAGATGAGCCTTTATCCGGGGCTTTCAAGTACGGTCTAACCCTAGCATCGCGATTGGGTGATGGATACGCGGCATGCGATGCCGCGCGGGCGCGATCCGTACTAGATGCTCTTACGCAGCGAAACCGGCGGAATCTTGAGCGCTTCGCGGTATTTGGCCACCGTGCGGCGGGCCACGACGATACCCTGCTCCCCCAGCGTCTGCGCAAGTTGGCTGTCGGATAGTGGCTGGGTAGGATCCTCCGCACCAATGAGTTGCTTGATCAGCGCACGGATCGCCGTGGACGATGCCGCTCCTCCGGTCTCCGTGGCGACGTGGCTGCCGAAGAAATACTTGAGCTCGAAAGTCCCCAGGGGGGTAAGCATGTATTTCTGCGTAGTGACGCGTGAGATCGTCGACTCATGCAAGCCTAGTGTATCTGCTATTTCGCGTAATACAAGAGGCCGCATGGCGACTTCGCCATGGTTGAGGAAACCCTGCTGCCGGTCGACGATGGCCTGGGCCACGCGCAGGATGGTGTCGAAGCGTTGCTGGACATTGCGTATCAGCCAGCGCGCCTCCTGCAGCTGCGAGGACAGCCCGGGATGGGCCGAGCTGCGTTCCGATTTCAGGATCTGCGCGTACATCTGGTTGATGCGCAGCCGCGGCATGGCTTCGCCGTTGAGCGTCGCGCGCCACTGGTTGCCGACCTTGCGCACGATCACGTCGGGCACGACGTAGTCCGCCGCGGGCGACGAATAGCGCGAACCGGGCCGGGGGTCGAGCCGGCGGATCAGGCTCTGGGCCGCGCGCAACTGGTCGTCGTTGCAGCCCAGCGCCTTGCGCAGCTTGGCGTAGTCACGCGCACCCAGCAGGGGCAGGTGCTGGGCCGCGATCTGGCGGGCCAGCGCCAGCACCTCGGCATCGCGGGCCTCGGGCAGGCAGTCGAGGTCCGGCGTGCGCAATTGCAGGCAGAGGCATTCGGAGATGTTGCGGGCGCCCACGCCGGCAGGGTCGAAGGACTGGAGCAGCCCCAGCGCGGAGCGCAGTTCGTCGGCGTCGATTTCCAGCTCGGGCGGGAACAGCGCGGCGAGCTCTTCCAGCGACACGTCCAGATAGCCGTTGTCGTCCAGCTCGTCGACCAGCGCCGTCACCAGCGCCGCATCGCGCGGCGTGGCCTGCGTGAGCGCGAGCTGGCCCAGCAGGTGCTCGCGCAGCGACGCGTCGGGCGCGGCCAGTTGCGGCGCGGTGTCGTCGTCGTGTTCGCCGCCGGGGCGGTGCAGCTCCGGCATGTCGGGCAGGTCCGGTCCGTCGCCGGCGTCGGCCGGCGTCGGGGCTTCCACGGTCTCGCCGCCGGGTTCCCCGTCGGCTTCCGGCGCGGCGGGCGCGGTCGTGTGCATGCTGCCGTCGGCGTCGACCCGCAGCGTAGCCGCCACGGGATCGTCCTCGCGTTCGAGCAGCGGGTTCTCTTGCAGGATCTGCTCGATCTCGTGCTCGAGTTCGAGGGTCGACAGCTGCAGCAGCTTGATCGACTGCTGCAGCGCCGGCGTCAGCGCCAGGTGCTGGGAGGTGCGAAGTTGGAGTCCGGGTTTGAGCATGGGCACCGCTTACATGCGGAAGTGTTCTCCGAGGTAGACCCGCCGCACGGCCGGATCGCCGACGATCTCCTCGGGGTGTCCGCTGGCCAGTACCGTGCCGTCGCTGATGATGTAGGCGCGGTCGCAGATGCCCAGGGTCTCGCGCACGTTGTGATCGGTGATGAGCACGCCTATGCCGCGTCCCTTGAGGAAGCGCACGATGCGCTGGATCTCGATGACGGCGATGGGGTCCACGCCGGCGAAGGGTTCGTCCAGCAGGATGAAGCGCGGATTGGTGGCGAGCGCGCGCGCGATCTCGACGCGGCGGCGTTCGCCGCCGGACAGCGAGATTGCGGCGTTGCTGCGGATGTGTCCGATCTGCAATTCGTCCAGCAGCGATTCCAGGCTTTCGTTCACCTGTTTCGCGTCCAGCGGCGCGCCCTGTTCGTTGCGCTGCAGCTCGAGCACCGCGCGGATGTTCTGTTCGACGTTGAGCCGGCGGAAGACCGAGGCGTCCTGGGGCAGGTAGGAAAGCCCCAGCCGCGCGCGCTTGTGGATGGGCAGGCTGGTGACCGAGACGCGATCGATATCTATGCTGCCGGCGTCGGCGGGCACCAGTCCGACGATCATGTAGAAGCAGGTGGTCTTGCCCGCGCCGTTGGGGCCCAGCAGTCCCACCACCTCGCCGCCGTCCACGTGCAGCGACACGTTCTTGACCACCGTGCGTCCTTGATAGGACTTGCGCAGGCCTTCGGCCCGCAGGCGGCCGTCGCCCCGGGCGGACTCTTCGGCGCGCGGCGCCCCGGCCGGCGTTCCGGCCTCGACGAGCGGCGCGTTCATTGTGCCGCCTTGCCCGAGGTCGGGGCGCCGCAGCCCGCCGCCGGCGCGCCGGCGGCCGTCTGGCCGCGCGGCTGGATGATGGTGCGCACGCGCTGGTTGGACGTCGGGGCTTGCGGCCCGCCGGTGGCGGTGTAGGTATCGGTGCGCTGGTTGTAGGTCACGCGCTGGCCGCGCACTTCGTCGACCATCTGTTCGCAGGCCAGGCGCTTGACGACCGCCTTCGAGATGAAATGGATCAGCTCGCCGCGTCCGTCGTACTCGACGCGTTCGGCCACGCCCTCGACGTATTCGTCCGTGCCTTCGCGCCGCTGGCGCACGTTGACCAGCTTGCCGCCGTTGGCGGTGGCGACGCCGAACTGGTAGCCCTCGGCGTCCTCGCGCAGCTCGAGGCGGTCGGCGCGCAGGATCAGCGAGCCCTTGGTCAGCACGACGTTGCCGGTGAAGATGCTGGTCTGCTTCAGGTCGTCGTAGCGCAGCGCGTCGGCATCCACCGTCGTCGGCTGGTTGCGGTCGGCGGCGGCCGCGAGCGCCTGGGCGCCGCAGGCGAGGGCCGCCAGGGCGAGCATGGCCTGGGCGGCGTATCGGGAAAATCGGTGATGTGGCACGGTGTTTCTATCCTTTGGATGGCTGTCGGGCCGAGGGAGCGGCCGGCCGCGTGCTGCCCGGCACGATCTGCACCCGCGTCTGCTCGTTGACCTTCAGTTCGCGCGAGACGTTGTCGTAGCGCATGCCGCGTCCCTGTATGCGCGTGGTGCCGTTGACCACGGTGGCGGGCAGGTCCGTGTAGGCGACATCCTCGTCGGGCAGCAGGGTGACTTCCTCGCTGCGTATGTCGAGCTCGGGACGTCCCTGCCCGGCCAGCCTCCGCAACTGGACGTCGCCGCGCATGACCACGCGCGCGCCGTCCTGGTCCATCCTGGCGTGCTGCGAGGTCGCCGTCATGGTCGGCCGCTCGGTGCGCTGGCTGACCGCGCGGAACTGCGTGACTTCCGAGGAGTCGTCGTCCGGGTAGTGCTCCAGCCGGTCGCCTTCCATGCGCGTCATCGGCATGCCGTGCTCGTCGCTGCGGACCATGACGAACTGCTCGACGAAGGAGTCGATCTCGTGGGTCAGCCGGCGCGGAGGATCTTCCTTGACCGCCCGCTTGGCATAGTCGGCCGCCCACCACGTGCCGGCCACCAGGGCGGCCAGCAGCGCGATCGATACCCCGGAGGCGAGTCGGTCTTTCATTGGGGAGAGGATCCGGCGGTGATGGTCGTGCGGGTGCGGCTGGTGATGTAGCCGCCCAGCCGGCCCTGCGCGGCCAGGATCAGGTCGCAGCACTCGCGTGCCGCGCCATCTCCGGCGGGGCGGGTGGCCACCCAGTGGGCGGCCTGGGCGACGTAGACCGGCGCTTCCGCCACGCTGGCGGCGAAGCCCACGCGCTGCATGGCGGCCAGGTCGATGATGTCGTCGCCCATAAAGCCGACCGCGTCCAGCTCGACGTTGCAGCGCTGCGCCAGCGCGGTCACGGCCGCGCTCTTGTCGCGCACGCCCTGCTGGACCTCGGAGATGCCCAGCTCGGCGGCGCGCCGCGATACGGTGGGCGAGTCGCGCCCGGTCATGAACACGACCTCGATGCCGCTTTCGTGCAGCATGCGCAGCCCGAAGCCGTCCAGCGCATGGAAGCGCTTCACGGTCTCGCCGTGCTCGCCGTAGTAGAGGCGGCCGTCGGTCAGGACGCCGTCGACGTCGAAGATCATCAGTCGCAGCCGGGAGACGCGTTCGCGCACGTCTTGCGGCACGCGGGCCAGGATCAGGGCTTCGGCCGGATGGGGAGTGAGGGGGATCGCCATGGAACTCAGAGCACCTTTGCTGCCATCAGGTCGTGGGTATGGAGGGCGCCGACCAGCCTGCCGGTGGCGTCGAGCACCAGCAACTGGTTCTTGCGGTTGTCGTCCATCAGCGCGGCTGCCTCGGTGGCGAGCGCGTCAGGACCGATGTGAAGGGGGTTGCGCGTCATGCCGGCGACCACGGTCAGGTTGCGGATGTCGCCTTCGCGCTCGATCAGGCGGCGCAGGTCGCCATCGGTGAAGATGCCGACCACCCGGTCGCCGTCGAGGACTGCGGTCATGCCCATGCTCTTGCGGGTGATTTCCACCAGGGCTTCGGTGACCGAGGCCGTGACCGGCACGATGGGCAGGTCCTTGCCGGTGCGCATGACGTCGCTGACATGGGTCAGCAGGCGGCGGCCCAGGGCGCCGCCCGGGTGGGACCGGGCGAAATCCTCTGGGCCGAAGCCGCGCGCCTCGAGGCAGGCCACCGCCAGCGCGTCGCCCAGCGCCAGCGCGGTCGTGGTGCTGGCGGTGGGGGCGAGGTTCAGCGGGCAGGCTTCCTGGGGCACGCTGGCGTCCAGGTGCACGTCGGCGAGCTGGGCCAGTTCGGAATCCGGGTTGCCGGTGATCGCGATCAGCGGCGATCCCAGGCGCTTGACGACGGGCACGATGGTCAGCAGTTCGGCCGTCGTGCCCGAATACGATATCGTGACCAGCACGTCGTTGGCGGTGATCATGCCCAGGTCGCCGTGGACGGCCTCGGCCGCGTGGACGAAGAAGGCCGGCGTGCCGGTCGAGGCGAACGTGGCGGCGACCTTGCGGGCGATGTGCCCGGACTTGCCGATGCCGCTGACCACCACGCGTCCGGGGCAGGCCAGCAGGATGTCGACCGCGCGCACGAACGTGCGGTCCAGGCGGCTGGACAGGGCCTTGAGCGCCTCGATTTCCACCGCCAGGGTGCTGCGGGCCGAATCGATGATGTCGACGGGGCCGGAAGCGCCGGGAACGTATACGTTGGACGTGCCGTTGTCTGAGGTGTTCATGATGGGTCTGAGCCGGTACCGTGGAAGGGCGGGCAGCGAAAAACGCGCCTCGTGTCGCCTTGCGCGGCAACGGTCATTCAATTGCGATGATCTACCAGTATAGTAGCAAGGGCACGATCCTTGCTTCACGCTCTTTGCGTTACAGTGGCGTCCTGTGTCGCCGGGGCCTCCCATCCCGGTTTCCTCCGATTCCTTCCTGTCCGAGCCCGCCATGTTCCTGGACCCGAACTACATCCGAGACCGCATACGCACGGTGCCCGACTGGCCCGAGCCCGGCGTGCAGTTCCGGGACATCACGCCGCTGCTGCAGGACCCGCGCAGCTTCCGCGTGCTGATCGAGCTGTTCGTCTACCGCTACATGAACCAGCGCCTGGACCTGGTGGCGGGCATCGATGCGCGGGGATTCATCGTGGGCAGCGTGATCGCGCACGAGCTGAACCTCGGTTTCGTGCCCGTGCGCAAGAAGGGCAAGCTTCCCTACGACACCATCGCCGAGCAATATGCCCTGGAATACGGCAGTTCGACGGTGGAGATGCATGCCGACGCCGTGCGCCCCGGGCAACGGGTCGTGCTGGTGGACGACCTGGTCGCCACCGGCGGCACCATGCTGGCCGGCATGAAGCTGCTGCAGCGGCTGGGGGCCAACGTGGTCGAGGCGGCCGCCGTCATCGACCTGCCGCGGTTGGGCGGATCGAAGGCGATACGCGATTCGGGACTGAACCTCTACACCGTCTGCGAATTCGACGAGTAAGCGGCCCGGCCTTCGGGGGCCGGCCGGGCCTGGCGCGTCAGCCGGCCTTGCGCCGGGGCGCGCGCGCCGCCCTGGCCGGCGCGGAAGGGGCGCCGGCGGCCAGGAATTTCTTCAGATAGCTGCCGGTATGGCTGCCGGGCGCCTGCGCGATCTCCTCGGGCGTGCCCTGGGCCACGATGCTGCCGCCGCCGTCGCCGCCTTCCGGACCCATGTCGATGATCCAGTCCGCGGTCTTGATGACGTCCAGGTTGTGCTCGATCACGACCACGGTGTTGCCGGCGTCCACCAGGTGCCCGATCACTTCCAGCAGCAGCGAGATGTCGTGGAAATGCAGGCCGGTGGTGGGTTCGTCCAGGATGTAAAGGGTGCGGCCGGTGCCGCGCTTGGACAGTTCCTGTGACAGCTTGACCCGCTGCGCCTCGCCGCCCGACAGGGTGGTGGCGCTTTGTCCCAGGCGGATGTAGCCCAGCCCCACGTCGATCAGCGTCTGCAGCCGCCGGGCGATGGCCGGCACGGCCTCGAAATACTCCAGGGCCTGCTCGACGGTCAGGTCCAGCACCTCGCTGATGTTGCGGCCGCGGTAGCGGATTTCCAGCGTTTCGCGGTTGTAGCGGCTGCCATGGCAGACGTCGCAGGGGACGTAGATGTCGGGCAGGAAGTGCATCTCCACCTTGACCACGCCGTCGCCCTGGCAGGCCTCGCAGCGGCCGCCCTTGACGTTGAAGCTGAAGCGGCCGGGATCGTAGCCGCGGGCGCGGGCTTCCGGCACGCCCGCGAACAGCTCCCGTATCGGGGTGAACAGGCCGGTGTAGGTGGCCGGGTTGCTGCGCGGCGTGCGGCCGATCGGGCTCTGGTCGACGCTGATGATCTTGTCGAAATGCTCCAGCCCCTCGATGGACTCGTAGGGCGCGGGCTCGGTCTGGCTGTTGTACAGGTGGCGCGAGACCACGTTGACGAGCGTGTCGTTGATCAGGGTCGACTTGCCCGAGCCCGAGACCCCGGTGATGCAGACCAGGCGGCCCGCCGGGATGCGCAGGTCCACGCCTTTCAGGTTGTTGCCCGAACAGCCCCTGAGCTCCAGCCACGGCAGTTCGTCCTGGCCCGCCACCGGCCGGCGGGGCGGGATGGCGATGGACTTCTGGCCGCTGAGGTATTGGCCGGTCAGGGACTGCGGGTCGGCCACGATGTCGGCCGGCGATCCCTGCGCCACGACTTTCCCGCCGTGTTCGCCCGCGCCGGGGCCCATGTCCACGACCCAGTCGGCCTCGCGGATCATGTCCTCGTCGTGCTCGACCACGATCACGCTGTTGCCGAGGTTGCGCAGGTGCCGCAGGGTGCTGATCAGCCGGTCGTTGTCGCGCTGGTGCAGGCCGATGGAGGGTTCGTCCAGCACGTACATCACGCCGGTCAGGCCCGAGCCGATCTGGCTGGCCAGGCGGATGCGCTGGGCCTCGCCGCCCGAGATGGTATCGGCGCTGCGGTCCAGCGACAGGTAGCTCAGCCCCACGTTGTTCAGGAAGGTCAGGCGGGCGGAAATCTCGCGCACGATGCGGTCGGCGATCTCGCGCTTGGCGCCGGTCAGCGCCAGTTCCTCGAACCAGTGCAGGCAGTCGGACAGCGGCAGGGCTTCCAGCTGGTAGATCGCGCGTCCCTGGTCATCCTCGCCCACGCGGACGTTGCGGGCCTCGGCGCGCAGCCGCGAGCCGCCGCAATCGGGGCAGGTCCGCACGTTCCTGTACTTGCCCAGTTCCTCGCGCACCGTGGCCGAGTCGGTTTCCTTCCAGCGGCGCTCGAGGTTGGGAATCACCCCCTCGAAAGGGTGCGAGCGCACGGTCGTGCGTCCCTTCTCGTTCACGTAGGTGAAGGCGATTTCCTGGTCGCCCGAGCCGTACAGCACCCGCTGCTGGGTGTCCTCGGACAGTTCCTCGAACGGCGTGTCCACGTCGAAGTCGTAGAAGGCCGCCAGGCTGGTCAGCAACTGATGGTAGAACGGGTTGCGCCGGTCCCAGCCGCGAATGGCGCCGCCGGCCAGGCTCAGTTCGGGAAATGCCACCACCCGTTTCGGATCGAAGAAGCCTACGTGGCCGATGCCGTCGCAGCTGGGGCAGGCGCCGATGGGATTGTTGAAGCTGAACAGCCGGGGCTCGAGCTCCGGCAGGCTGTGCCCGCATACCGGACAGGCATAGCGGCTGGAGAACAGATGCTCGCGTTCGTGGCCATCGGCATCGGCGTCCATCTCCAGCACGATGGCCCGCCCCTCGGCCAGGCCGATGGCCGTCTCGAAGCTCTCGGCCAGCCGCTGCTGGGCCTCGGGCCGCACGCGCAGGCGGTCGATCACCACGTCGATGCTGTGCTTCTCGGTCTTCTTCAGCGGGGGGACGCTGTCGATGTCCAGCACCTGGCCGTCCACGCGCACCCGCACGAAGCCCTGGGCCTGCAGGCTGGCCAGTTCGTCCTCGAAGCTGCCCTTGCGGTCGCGTACCAGCGGCGCCAGGATCGCCAACCGGCTTTCGGCCGGCAGCGCCAGGGTGATGTCCACCATCTGGCTGATGCTTTGCGCCTGCAGCGGCAATTGGTGGTCGGGGCAGTAGGGCGTGCCCACCCGCGCGAACAGCAGGCGCAGGTAGTCGTGGATTTCCGTGACCGTGCCCACGGTCGAGCGCGGGTTGTGGCTGGCGGCTTTCTGCTCGATGGAAATGGCCGGCGACAGGCCCTCGATCAGATCGACCTCGGGCTTGTCCATCAACTGCAGGAACTGGCGGGCGTAGGCGGACAGGCTTTCCACGTAGCGCCGCTGGCCTTCCGCGTACAGGGTATCGAACGCCAGGGAGGATTTGCCCGAACCGGATAGCCCAGTGATCACGACAAGCTGGTGGCGGGGCAACTCCAGCGAGACGTTCTTCAGATTATGGGTGCGCGCACCCCTGATGCGGATGACATCCATCAAGCAAACCTTTACGCGAGCGGTGGCGAAAGCCAACTTGGTAATATAACCCCCCCGTACGCGCTGACGCGCGCCCCCCAGGGGGCGGGCGGCGGGGGGACCGGCGGAGCCGGATCCCCCGTGCCCTGGTCTAGTGGGGCTTTCTTGGGATGTGGCGCTGGTGCTGCCGCTGGCTGCCGGCGTTCGCGATGGGTGACATGACAAAGAGACTCGTATTGGATTCAGAGGATTGCGGGTTCGGTTCCGCCGGCCGGTCACTGTCCTTCGGGCAAAGGCCCGCGTTGCGAAACACGGTTACACGACTCAGGATGCCGCGGATCTGGCTCCGCCAGTCCGCAGGCATCGCCCCCTGGGGGGCGCGCGTCAGCGCGTACGGGGGGGCCCAATGACTTCATTTCGGATGACCCCTTTCGAGCGCCGCGCCAGCTTGTCGCTGGCGGCGCTGTTCATGTGCCGGATGCTGGGGTTGTTCCTGCTGCTGCCGGTGTTCGCGGTGGCGGCGAAGGCCTTGCCGGGGGGGAACGATCCGGCGCGGGTGGGATTGGCGCTGGGCATGTATGGGCTGACCCAGGCGTTCATGCAGATCCCGTTCGGGCTGGCCTCGGACCGCTGGGGCCGGCGGCCGGTGGTGGTGATGGGACTGGTGCTGTTCGTCGCCGGCAGCGTGGTCTGCGCCACGACCGACGACCTGTTCTGGATCACGATCGGGCGGGCCATCCAGGGCTCGGGCGCGATTTCGGCGGCGGTGACGGCGTGGCTGGCCGATGCCACGCGCGACGAGGTGCGGACCAAGGCCATGGCCATGATAGGCGCCTCGATCGGCCTGACCTTCGCGGTGTCGCTGGTGCTGGCTCCCGTGCTGGTGGGCTGGGGCGGGCTGACCGGCCTGTTCTGGACCATCGCCGCGCTGGGCGTGGCCGCACTGGGCGTGGCCGCCTGGGTGGTTCCGGCCGCGCCGCCCGCGCTGCGGGGCGAACCCGCATCCATGTCCAGCGTGCTGTCGCACCCCGACCTGCTGCGACTGAACCTGGGCGTCTTCACCCTGCACCTGATCCAGGTGGCCCTGTTCGTGGTGGTACCCGCCGCGCTGGTGCACACCGGCGGCCTGGACACGGCCACCCTGTGGAAGGTCTACCTGCCGGTGGTGCTGGCCTCGTTCGTCGTCATGGTGCCGGTGATCGGCGTCACCGAACGCTACGCCACCCACCGCAAGACCCTGCTGGGCGCGATCGCCGGGCTGGTGCTGGTGTGCATGTTCCTGCCGTGGGCCCAGGACCACTATGGATGGCTGGTGGGCGCCATGATCGCCTTCTTCTCCGTCTTCAACATCCTCGAGGCCATGCAGCCTTCGCTGGTATCCCGCGTGGCGCCGCCGTCGCTGAAGGGGCTGGCCCTGGGTTTCTATAATACGAGCCAGGCCATCGGGCTCTTCGCCGGCGGGGCGCTGGGCGGCTGGCTGGTCTCCCACCTGGGGTCCGCGGCGGTATTCCAGGCGGCGGCGGGGCTGGCGGTAATATGGCTGCTGGCGGCCTGGGGGATGAAGCCCCTGCCCGCCAGGCGGACCGCTCGGCCGGAGCGGGTGTCCCATCCCGCGTCCTGAGCCCTTCCTGTCCCATTTACGCACGAGACCGTATTGCGGTCGGCGCATTTTCAACCAATGATGTTTTTTTTCTTGTGGCCCGTGGCCGCGCCGGGCGGGGGTGGCTACAATCCACCCGCCTCGCCGCGGGCCGGTGAATACAGTCAATAGGAGTGTGGTAATGGCATCCGTCAACAAAGTCATCCTGGTCGGCAACCTGGGCCGCGACCCCGAAGTTCGCTACACGCCCGACGGCGCAGCGATCTGCAACGTGTCCATCGCCACCACGTCCCAATGGAAGGACAAGAACTCGGGCGAACGCCGCGAGGAAACCGAGTGGCACCGCGTGGTGTTCTACAACCGCCTGGCCGAGATCGCCGGCGAATACCTGAAGAAGGGCCGTTCGGTGTATGTCGAAGGCCGCCTGAAGACCCGCAAGTGGCAGGACAAGGACACCGGCGCCGACAAGTACACGACCGAGATCGTCGCCGACCAGATGCAGATGCTGGGCGGCCGTGAAGGCGGTGGCGGCGGTGGCGAAGGCGGCTACGGCGGTGGCGGCGGCTATGGTGACTCCGCGCCGGCCCAGCGCCCGTCCAACCGTCCGGCCAGCGGTGGCGGCGGCCAGCGTCCGGCCTCGCAGTCGAGCTCGGCGCCGAACTTCGCCGACATGGACGACGACATCCCGTTCTGACGGGCGCGCCATCCCGTCGATGCTCCATCACCTTTCTTTCGGCGTGGCCGACCTGCGTGCCGCCGCCGATTTTTATGATGCGGTGCTCAGGCCTCTGGGGTACGAGCGTGTCTGGACGGATTTCGACGGCGAGCCCGACAGGCAGGCCGTCGGATACGGCCTTCCCGGAGGGGGCGACAAGTTCGCGCTCAAGCAATGCCCGAAAGGCGGGGCCGTACCCGGGCCCGGCTTTCACCTCGCTTTTTCCGCGCCAAGCCGGGATGCCGTCGACCGTTTCCACGAGGCGGCCCTGCGCCATGGGGCCGTCGACAATGGCGCTCCGGGGCTGCGGCCTCGCTACGGCCCGGATTACTACGCGGCGTTCGTGATCGATCCGGAAGGCAACCGCATCGAGGCCGTCATCAGCACGGCGGCCTGACGAGCCGAACCCCGCCCGACCCGGCGGGGTTTTTTGTTGCAACCGATCCTGGCGTTTCAGCCCGCCGCCGGCGCCCGAGCGCCCACCCGCCCGAACTCCACCGGCTGCTTCACGTAGAACAGGTCGATGGGTTCTTTCGCCAGGGCGTCCAGCAGGGTGCCGCCCAGGGCGCCCTGGGCCTGGGCGAAGGCCAGCAGCCAGTGGGCCAGGGGCTGGCCGCCGTGGCGCCGGTCCTGCCGGGTGAAGAAAGTCAGTTGGAAACCGTTCACGATGCGTCTCCTTGCAGGGTCAGGACTGCCGCAACCCGGCGTAGGTGGCGATGCCGAGCAAGGTCATCGCGACGGAACCGCCCACGTGGACCAGGATGGTCGCGGCCACCCAGCCCAGCCGCTGCTGCTGGATCAGGGCAACCAGTTCGGCCGAGAAGGTGGAAAAGGTGGTCAGGCCGCCGCAGAAGCCGGTGATGATCAGCAGCCGCCAATGCGGCGGCAGGGCCGGGTTGCCGGCGAAATAGGCCACGGCCAGGCCGATGATGTAGGCGCCGATGAGGTTGGCGGCCAGGGTGCCAGGTGGCATGGCGGGCAGCAGGGCGTTCAGGCCCAGCCCCAGGACCCAGCGCAGCAGCGCCCCGACGGCGGCGCCGACGGCGATCGCGATTACCGCGAGCAGCATGACGGACTCCTTGCGAAGGCGGGCTAGTGTAGTACGAGGCCGCGGGACCGGCCAGGCCGCGGTAGGCTAAGCTATATCAGGACCTTCTCCAACTCCGATCATGACCCCGCCCGCCAGTGTCCTCCTTCGCCATCCCGCCCCCTGGCCCACCGAGTCCTTCCGCGATCCCGACGCCGCCGTCCAGCGCCTGATCGACATCTACGCGCGCAATACCGCCTTCCTGTGCGACAGCTTCCGCGAGGTGGTCGCCACGCAGGCATCCTCGCCCGGGCGGTTCCGCGCCTGCTATCCGTTCATCCGGATCAGCGTGGACACCTACGACGAGGTGGATTCGCGCCTGTCGTATGGGCACGTGGCCGAGCCCGGCGTCTACCAGACCACCGTCACCAAACCCAGGCTGTTCCGCTCCTACCTGACCGAGCAGCTGCGGCAATTGATGGCGAACCATGGCGTCGCGGTCGAGATCGGCGAATCCGACGTGCCCATCGCCCTGCACTTCGCGTTTCCCGACGGCATCTATGTCGAGGGCGAGGACATCGAGGCGCTCAAGCGGCCCCTGCGGGACCTGTTCGACACGCCCGACCTCGCGGTCACCGACGACGCCATCGTCAACGGCACCCACCGCCATCCGCCGGACGGGCCGCAGCCGCTGGCCCCGTTCACGGCGCCGCGCATCGACTACTCGCTGCATCGCCTGCAGCACTACACCGCCACCGCGCCTTCGCACTTCCAGAATTTCGTGCTGTTCACCAACTATCAGTTCTACGTGGACGAGTTCTGCCTGCGCGCGCGCACGCTGGTGGCACAGGGGCACTACGACGCGCTGGTCGAGCCGGGCAATCGCGTCACCCGCGCGGGCGACCCGCTGCCGGACCCGGCGGCGCCGATGTCGCGGCTGCCGCAGATGCCCGCCTATCACCTGGTGCGCGAGGGGCATTCGGGCATCACCCTGGTCAACATCGGCGTGGGGCCGTCCAACGCCAAGACCATCACCGACCACATCGCCGTGCTGCGTCCGCATGCCTGGCTGATGCTGGGGCATTGCGCCGGGCTGCGGGCCTCGCAGCGGCTGGGCGACTACGTGCTGGCACACGGCTACGTGCGCGACGACCACGTGCTGGACGCGGACCTGCCGACCTGGGTGCCGATTCCCCCGCTGGCCGAGGTGCAGGTGGCGCTGGAGCAGGCGGTGGAAGAGGTGGCCGGGCTGTCGGGCTGGGAGCTCAAGCGCATCATGCGCACCGGCACGGTGGCGACCATAGACAATCGCAACTGGGAACTGCGCGAGCACCTGGAGCCGGTGCAGCGTTTCTCGCAGTCGCGCGCCATCGCGCTGGACATGGAGTCGGCCACCATCGCGGCCAATGGCTTTCGCTTCCGCGTGCCCTACGGCACCTTGCTGTGCGTGTCGGACAAGCCCCTGCACGGCGAGCTGAAGCTGCCGGGGATGGCCAGCGCGTTCTACCGCCGGCAGGTGGGCCAGCACCTGGACATCGGGCTGCGGGCGCTGGAGATCCTGAGCAAGATGCCGCCCGAGCGGCTGCATTCGCGCAAGTTGCGCAGCTTCCTGGAGACCGCGTTCCAGTAGCGGGGTGTGCCGCCCGCACGGTAGGATGCGATCCATGATCGGTACGTGCAAGGGGGGCGCGTGACGACCGGGGAACGGCAGGACAAGCGGTGGTGGCTGAGGTGGCTGCTGGTGGCGGCCGCCGCCGCCTTGCCGCTCGCGGTGGCGGTGCCCTTCGTCTACATGCAGGCCGGCCTGCTGGCGCGCCACGACGCGCGTGGCGCGGCCGAAGTGGTGATGCGCCAGGCCGATGCCATTTTCGCCGAGGCCGACAGGCTGGCGGCGGAGATGGCGCCGCAGGCCGGCAAGTCCTGCGCCGAGGCCGACTCCACCCTGCACGATGCGGCCTTCCAGCCCTACTTCCGCGCCATCGTCCTGGTGCGGCACCGCGTGCTCTATTGTTCCTCGATCACGGACGCCTTCACGCTGCCGCTGGCGCAACTGCTGCCGGACAGCGCAGTGCCGCCGGGGCGGTCCTTTCATTTCGTTCCCGGCACACCCATGGTCCCGGACCGGCCCGCGGTAATGGCGGTCCGGCTGGACGCGGCCGGGGACGGCGTCATCGTCACGGTGGACGGCCGCTATCTGCGGGACCTCCTGGACGCGGTGGGCGGCAGCGGCCGCTACCGGATCGGCATCGAGTCGCTGGATGGCCGGCAAGGCCTGGCGGGCCGGCGCGCGGGCGTCCCGCCGCCCGGCGCATCGTCCGTGCAGGAGGTGGTGTCGACGATCTATCCGTTCCGGGTGCGGTTCCTGGCGGATGCCGCGCTGCTGGCCGAATACCGGAAGCGGCTGGCGGGCAGCTACGCGCCTTTCGTCGTGCTGCTTGCCCTGCTGCTGGGCTATCTGTGCCACCACTTCCTGAAGTACCGGTTCTCGCTGGTGGCCGCCATCAGGCGCGGCATGCGGCGGGGCGAGTTCGAGGTCCACTACCAGCCGGTCATCGACCTGCGCGATGGGTCCTGCGCGGGTGCCGAGGCGCTGATGCGCTGGTTCCGCCCGGGCCTGGGCGCGGTGCGGCCGGACCTGTTCTTCGCCGTGGCCGAGTCCAGCGGCCTGGCGATTCCGCTGACGCGGCACCTGTTCAAGCTGGTGGGGCGCGACCTGCGCCGCTGTCCGATGGGGCCGCTATTCCGCGTGGGCCTGAACATCACCGCCAGCCATCTGGTGGAGCCGAGCATCGTCGACGACGTTGCCCGCCTGCGCAAGGTGGTCGGGTCGGGGGCGGCGGATTTCGTGCTGGAGATCACCGAGCGCGAGCCCTTGCCTCCCATCGAGCAGGTCTACCGGAACATGGGCGTGCTCAGCGCCAGCGGCGTGAAGCTGGCCATCGACGATTTCGGCACGGGCCACAGCTCGCTGGCCTACCTGGAGCGGTTCCCGGTCGATTACCTGAAGATCGACCGCGGCTTCGTGGCGGCCATCGGCACGGACGCGGTCAATGCCTCGGTGCTGGAGATGATCATCGGGCTGGCCGCGCGGCTGGGGGTGGAGCTGACGGCCGAGGGCGTGGAGACGCACGGGCAGCGCGACTATCTTGCCGCCCAGGGCGTGCACTACGCGCAAGGCTTCCTGTATGCGCGGCCCATGCCCATCGAGGCCCTGCGCGCCTGGGTGGATGAGCTCCGCGGCGGGCCGATGCCGGCGGAGCCCTGAAGGCGGTCAGGCCTGCAGCTTGTCCGCCGCCATGTCCCACACCTGCTGGCCCAGGGGGGTGCGCTGTTCCTCCAGAATGTGCGCCATCAGGCCCGCCGTGCGGCCGATCAACGTCAGCGCCTTGCCCTGCTCCGGCGTCAGCCCCATGTCCAGCGTGATCGCGCCCTTGGCGCCCGTGGCGTTGAGCGGAATCTTGCGGCCAGTGGCCCGGCTGGCGGCGGCCGCCAGTTCCACCGCGAAGCGGCAGTAGGCGCCGTAGTAGCCGCAGTCGCGCGCGATCTCGAACATCTTCTCGCAGCGCGGGTCGCCGTCCACATGGACGGGGTGGCCCACGCCGGGTATCTTGCGCTTGGCCGCGCGCGTCTCGCGCACGCAGCGCTCGGCGGCTTCGCGCAATTGTTCGTCGGTCCAGCTTTCCTGCCGGGGCAGCGCATCGCGCAGGAAGCGCGCGCTGTATTCGATCACGCCCAGGAAACGGCTGCCGGCGCCCAGCAGGCCGGCGGCCAGCGCGCCCTGCATGGCCTCGGGCGCGCCATGCAGCGTCAGGCGCGCCGACAGGGCGCTGGGGGTCAGGCCATGATCGGTGGCGCTGACCAGGAACAGGTTGAGCATGCGCTTGAGCCTGTCGTCGGGAAACCTGCCGAGCAGCTCCAGCGACATCACGTCGATGAAGTCGCGTTTGTCGAACAGGTCGTGCACGAGGTCATGGCCTCGCACGGTGATGCGGTGGGCGTCGCCGCCGCCGATTTCGCTGCGTATCATCCGGGATTCCATCATCAGTGAATGACGCCGTCCAATGCGACGGCGCCCTGGCCCTGTTCGAGCACGAGCAGGGGGTTGATCTCCAGCGCTTCCACGCCGTCGCCCAGCGACAGGAAGAGCGCCGCGGTTCTTTCTATCGCGTCGACCAGGGCATTCCGGTCGTAGGCGGGCCGGCCGCGGTGGGCCGGCAGCAGCCGCGCCACCCGGGTCTGGTCCACCATGGCTTCGATGGCCGGGCGGTCGGCGGGCAGGCGGCACCGTGCCACGTCGGCCACGATTTCCACCGCCACGCCGCCCGCGCCGAAGGACAGCATGGGGCCGAACACCGCGTCGCGATGCACGCCGACCAGGGTTTCGATGCCACCGCGCACCATCTCCGCGACGATGACGCCGCGTATCGCGGACGCGGCCACGCCGTGCCGTGCCGCCGCGTCCATGATGGAGGCGAAGGCGCGTTCGGCGGCGGCCTCGTCCCGCACGCCCAGCACGACGCCGCCGACATCGCTTTTGTGCTGCACACCGTCGGCGACCAGCTTGAGCGCCACCGGAAAGCCTATCCGGGTAGCCGCCTGCGCCGCCTCGCGCGCGGTGGCCGCCGTGGCCTCCCGGGGAACGCGAATGCCGTGCCGGGCGAAAAGGGCCTTGGCCTGCGCCTCGTTCCACGGTCCGGCCGCCGCCGGCGTGGCGGGAGCGGCCAGCGGCAGGCCGGCCAGCCGCTCCCGTGGCGCGCGCACGTAGGCGTCGCATCGGGCCATGGCCCGCGTGGCGTTGCGCAGGCTGTAGAGCGGCGCGAAACCTTGTTCGATGAGCAGGTCGTGGGCCGGGCCGCGCCGGCTGCTCATCCAGACCGGGACGAACGGGATGGGCGCTTCGCGGGCGATGTCCATCAGGTTGCGCACCGAGGTTTCGGTGGTGGCGGCGTAGTTGGACGTGATCGGATAGATGACCGCGTCGATGCCGGGATCGGCGAACAACGGCACCAGGCAGCGGCGGGCCAGCGCGGTATCGGTCAGGGCCTTGGTGGTCAGGTCGACGGGATTGGCCAGCGCGGCATAGGACGGAGCATGGCGCGCCATCTCCTGGATCGTGGCGGCAGACAGTTCCGCCATCTCCAGGCCCGCGGCGCTGATCATGTCGGCCGCCAGCACGCCCGCGCCGCCCGACGACGAGTACACGCAGATGCGCCGGAACGGGCGCCCGCCCGCTCGTGCCAGCAGGCTGGCGACGTCCAGCATCTCATCCAGGTCGTCGACGCGGATGACGCCGTACTGGGCGAACACGGCCTCGTTGACCGCGTCCTCGCCCGCCAGTGACGCCGTGTGCGATTGCGCGGCCTGGGCGCCGAAGCTCGACCGGCCGACCTTGAGCACCGCGACCGGCTTGCCCGCCCGGTGGGCGGCCTGGATGGCGGCCAGGAAGCGGACGCCGTCCTTGATGCCCTCCATGACCACGCAGATCGCCCGCACGTCGTCCTGCCGCGCCAGCCACGCGATGAAGTCGGCGCTGTCCAGGTCCACTTCGTTGCCGGTGGAGAACCAGCGGCCGAAGCGCACGCCGCGGTCGCTGCCCTGCATCAGCGATCGTCCCAGCCCGCCGCCCTGCGTGACCAGCGCCAGCGGGCCGCCGTGGCCGTCGTTGCGGAACTCGGTCGAGAACGTCAGGCCCAGGCGCGGTGCCAGCGAGGTCAGACCCGCGCAGTTGGGGCCGTAGATGCGCATGCCCGTGTCGCGCGCCAGGTCGCGCATGGCCCGTTCGGCCGCCTTGCCGTCGTCGCCGACCTCGCCGAAGCCGCCGGTAAAGACCACGGCCGTGCCCACGCCGCGCGCGGCGCAGCGGCGCAGCGCGTCCAGGACGGCCTCGGCGGGCACCAGCAGCAGCGCCACGTCGATGGGGCCGGCGGGGACGCTGTCGATGTCGGGATGGAGCACATGTCCCTTGAGCTCGCCGCCGCGGGGGTTGACCAGATGGACGTCGCCCTGGAAGTCGGAGTGCTCCAGCACATTCTCCACCGTCGTGTGGCCCAGGGAACCGGGCGTGGACGAGGCGCCGACGATCATGATCGAGCGCGGCTTCATGAGCCGGTCGAGGTCGGCGAAGGAAATGCCGGCCGTCGTCGTTGCGGATGCCGTCATGCCTGCGCCTCGCGAAGTTTCATCAGGGTGATCCAGGCGCTTTCCATGACGACCTCCCCATGCTGGTTCAGCACGGTGCGCTCGAGCGTGACCTTGCCCGTGCCGGGACGCCTGCCGGACAACCGCTTCTCGCCCACCGACAGGGCGACCTGGATCGTGTCGCCGATGAACACCGGCTTGCGCCAGCGGCACGACAGTTCGGTCAGCGCCAGCCGCGATGGGTCCATCAGCCGGTAGACCGGCATGCGTGTCGTCAGGCCCGAGGCAATCGCCAGCGTCAGCAGGCCGTGCGCGGCACGTTGGCCGAAGGGGTGCTGCGCCGCGTGGACGGCGTCGGTGTGCAGCGCGTTGTAGTCGCCGGACAGGCCGGCGAAATTGACCACGTCCGCCTCGGTGACCGTGCGGCGCGGGCTGAGCCATTGCGCGCCGGGTTCGAGGTCGTCGTAGTAGAGCGCCTCTTGCAGGTAGCGTTCGATGTCCATGCCGGCCTCAGGAACGGCCGCCGGTGACGTGCACCGTCTCGCCGGTGATGAAGCCCGCCAGCGTCGAGGCCAGGAAGGCGACGGTGGCCGCCACGTCCTCCGGGTCGCCCAGGCGCGCGACCGGCGTGTTCTGCCTGGCCCGTTCGGTCAGCGTCTCGTAGTCGGCGCGCTGGCGCATCCGGGGCGTGGAGATCACGCCGGGGGCCACGGCGTTGGCCGTGATCCCGAACTTGCCCGACTCCAGGGCCAGAGAACGGGTGAAGCCGATCAGGCCGGCCTTGGCCGCCGAGTAATTGGTCTGGCCCGGGTTGCCGCGATGCGCGCGGGAGGCGATGTTGACGATGCGCCCGAACCTGTTCTGCATCATGCCGGGCAGCACGGCGCGCGAACAGTGGAAGGCGCCTTGCAGCGTGACGTCCAGCACGGCCTGCCAGTCTTCTTCCTTCATCCGGGTCAGGTAGGCATCGCGGGCGAAGCCGGCGTTGTTGACCAGGATGTCCACGCCGCCGAAGCGTTCCTGCGCCCGGGCCACGGCCGCGCCGACCTCGTCGCGCGAGGTGACATCGGCACGGCACCCCAGCACATGGGCGCCTTCGCCCTCCAGGATGCCCACGGCACGGGCAATGGCTTCTTCGTTGGCGTCGCAGATGACGATCCGGGCCTGTTCCCGGGCGAGGCGCTGAGCCACCGCCAGCCCCAGCGTGCCGGCGCCGCCGGTGATGAATGCGGTGCGGTCCTTGATTCCTAGATCCATGATTCCTGTCGCAAGTGTTGTAAAGAGTCGGGGTCGGGCAGGTTCAGTCGATACGGATCCTGGCCCGTTCGATCAATTCCTTGGCGGCCTTGCGTTCCTTGTCCAGGAACACGGCGAACTCGTCGGGAGTGCTGCCGACCAGCGGCGTATTGATGGAGGCGAAGCGTTCGCGCACGACCGGGTCCTTGAGCGTGTCGCGCAAGGCGGAGGCCAGCTTGTCGATGACGGGGCGCGGCGTTCCGGCCGGAACGACCACCGCCTGCCAGGTGGTGACGGAGAAGCCCGGCACGCCGGCCTCGGCCACGGTGGGCACGTCCGGCAGGTCTTCCACGCGCTTGGGACCGGTCAGGGCAAGCGCGCGCAGCGTGCCGCTCTTGATGTGCGGATTGGTGGTCGAGCGACTGTCGGCCATGAAATCCAGCCGGCCGGCCAACAGGTCCTGGATGGCGGGGCCGCTGCCCTTGTAAGGTACGTGAGTCATGGATCCGCCCAGCGCGAGGGCGAGCGAGGCGCCGGCGATGTGCATGGAGCTGCCGTTGCCCGCGGACCCGTAGGCCAGCGGCGTTCCTTTCCTGGCCGCGGCGATCAGGTCGCCCATGGTCTTGTAGGGCGAGTCCTTGGGAACCACCACCACCAGCGGCGAATCGGTCAGCTGAGTTACCGGCGCGAAGGCCTTGGCCGGATCGAGCTTGTTGCCGGCGTACAGGTACTGGTTGACCGCCAGCGGGCCGACGTTGGCCCACAGCACGGTGTAGCCGTCGGGCGCGGCGGCGGCCACCGTGTCGTTGGCGATGTTGCCGTTCGCGCCGGGCTTGTATTCCGGCACCACGGGCTGGCCGAGCCGCTTGGACAGTTCGTCCTGCACCATGCGGAACGCGATGTCCGAGGCGCCGCCGGGGGCGAAGCCGATCACGACCCGCACGGGCTTGGCGGGATAGTCGGCCATGGCGGGCGCGGCGGCGGCCAGTGCGGCGCCGAGCAGCAGGGGCCGGTGGAAAGTGGTCATGCCTGTCTCCTTGTACTGGGGTGAAAGGGTGGGGCGCCGCGGGCAGCCCTCATAGCGAGGTGTCGTATTTCACGTTCTTGAGCTGGGTGTTCTCCAGGATGGCCTCCAGCCCCCGCTCCTTGCCGATGCCCGAGTGCTTGTAGCCGCCGAAGGGCGCGTCCACCGACGTCCTCACGCCGGTATTGACGGCCACGCTGCCGGATTCCAGGCGCCGGGCCATGCGCAGGGCGCGCCCACCGTCGCGGGTGAACACGACCGCGGCCAGTCCATAGCGCGTGTCGTTGGCGATGCGCAGCGCCTGCGCCTCGTCCTTGAAGCCGATCAGCGACTGGACGGGACCGAAGATCTCTTCCTGCGACGTTCTCATGCCGTTGTCGGCCGTGGTCAGCAGCGTGGGCGGGACGTAGAAGCCGCGCGCCGTCTCCGGGCGGCTGGCCGGATCCGGGTAGGACCGTGGCGTGGCGCCTTCCTGCCGGGCGATGTCGAGGTAGGCACGCACGCGTTCGGCCTGGGCGCGGCTGACCAGCGGCCCCATCTGGGTCTGCGGGTCGGCCGGATCGCCCATCCGGATCGCGGCCAGGCGGGTTTCCAGTCTTGCCTGGAAGGCTTCGCGGATGCCGTCCTGCACCAGCAGCCGCGTGCAGGCGATGCAGACCTGGCCCGAATTCTTGACGATGTCGCCCACCGCCACGTCCACCGCCGCATCCAGCGCGGCGTCGTCGAACACGATCAGCGGCGACTTGCCGCCCAGCTCCAGCGTGACGCGCTTGACGTCGGCGGCGGCCGCGGCCTGGATCGCGGCGCCGGTGGCGGTGTCTCCGGTGAACGAGACGCGCGCGACGCCCGGATGCCGCACCAGCGCTTCGCCCACGCTGGCGCCGGAGCCGTTGACGACGTTCACCACGCCATCCGGAAAGCCTGCCTCGGCGAACAGCGCCGCCAGCGCCAGGGTAGAGAGCGGCGTGATCTCCGAGGGCTTGATCACCACCGTGTTGCCCGCCGCCAGCGCCGGCGCCAGCTTGTGCAGCGTCAGCGTCATGGGGTAGTTCCATGGCATGACCAGCGCGCACACGCCCAGCGGCTCGCGCAGCGTGAAATTCAACACGCTGGCGTGGTTGAGCATGGGAATGGTGTCGCCTCGTACCGCCGGGATGATGCCGGCGAAATAGTCCAGCGAGGCCGGCATGGCGGACAGCGATTCGCGCGAATGGGTGATGGGCTTGCCGACGTTGCGGGTCTCGATCCAGGCGAGCTTCTCCACTTCGCGCTCGAACAGCGCCGCAAGCCGGCGCAGCAGCCGGGCCCGTTCGCGCGGCGTCGTATCGCGCCAGTGTTCGTCGTAGGCGCGGCGTGCCGCGCGGACCGCCGTGTCCACGTCGCGCGCGGTGGCGGCGTGGACCTGTGCCAGGACGTCGCCCGTGGCGGGATCGTAGGTGGGGAACAGGGCGCCTTCGCCGCCGGCCTGCCAGCGGCCGTCGATCAGCATGCGATAGGGTTGGTCGTCGATGGGGTTCATGTCGCTACGGGGCGGGAAGGATGACGGTGGATGGGGCGGCTTGGCTGCGCGCGGCGATGTCCAGGTAGAGGCCGGCGATGTCGTCGCGGTCGAGGGCGCGCGGGTTGAGCCGGGTCGATGGGCTGAGCAGGGCCTGGTCGGCCAGCGCCAGGGCGTCGTCGCGTGTCAGCGCCAGCGGCGGCAGGCGGTCGGGCAGCCCGCCCAGGGCGCGCATGCGGCGTATCGCGTCCAGCAGGCGGCCGGCGGCCTGCGCGTCGTCTTCATCGGGGCCGGCCAGGCCGCAACGGCGCGCCGCACGGGCGTAGCTGGCGGCGGCTTTCCGGGCGGTGTGGTCCGCGATGGGATCGAAGATGGCGGCCAGGACTTCGGCATGGGCCATGTCCACCCGGCCTTCGAGCGGCGTGCACAATCCATGCACGGCATCCACGCGCTTCATTCCTATCGCGACGCCGGCCAGGTAGCTGGCCATCAGCATGGCGGCACGCGCGTCGGCATCGTCGGGCGTGGCCAGGACGCGCGGATAGGCATGAAGCGCCCGGACCAGGGATTCGGCGGCCAGGGCCGCGCCCACCGGAGCGTCGCAGTCGTTGACCAGGGCCCCCATGGCATGCAGCAGCGCGTCGAAGCCGCCGGCGGCCGTGGCCGCGCGCGGCAGCCCCAGCGTCAGTTCCGGGGCCAGGACCACGGCTCCCGGACGGCTGCGCGCGCTGCGGAACATCAGTTTGCGGCCGTGCTCGTCCTTGACGAGCGCGGCGGTGCTGCTTTCGCTGCCGGTGCCGGCGGTGGTGGGCACGGCCAGGAAGAGCGGGTCGTCGGCCTGCGGGGCGCCAGCCATCCAGGCATTGCCGGGGGCCAGCAGGTCGGCGGGGTCGGCCTGGCCGCCGAACACGGTGGCGTAGGCCACCTTGGCGGTGTCGATCGCGCTGCCGCCGCCGATCGCTACCAGCGCGTCGCACCGGTCCGCGCGGATCGCGGCCGCCGCGGCGCGGACCTCGTCCAGCGACGGATTGGGGCGCACGCCGTCGTACACGGCGGCGATGCGGCAGCCGGCCCGGTCCGCCGCGCGTTGCAGCGCCGGTGATGCCAGCGGCCAGACCCGCGGGTCGGCGATGACCGCCACGCGCCGCGCGCGGCGCAGGACCTGGGCCGCGAAGGGCCACGCCGCCTGGCCATGGCCGCAATGCCCGGGCCACAGGACGACTCGCTCCAGATCGGCAAGCACGGCGGCATCGCCAATGGCGGGCGCACTTGCGTTTGACATGCGTCTCCTTTATAATTTGCACAGCGAATTAGTAATTCGCTAAACGGATTCAGATTAACGTCCAAGCTTTCCGTCCGTCAATCCCTGGAGGCTGCATGGCCGACGCTCCCGCTCGCTCCGAACCCGAAGACCGCCAGTTCGTCGTGGCGCTGGCACGCGGGCTGGAGATCCTGCGCTGCTTCGACGCGGAACACCGCCAGCTCGGCACGACCGAGATCGCCGCCCGCACCGGGTTGCCCCAACCCACGGTGTGGCGGCTCGCCCATACCTTGCAGAAACTCGGCTACCTGGTCATGGAGTCCGGCGCGGACAAGCTGCGCCTGGGGCCCGCGGCCGTGGCGCTGGGGGGCGCCGCGCTGGCAGGCCAGGAGTCGCTGGACATCGCGCGGCCGCGCATGCAGGAATTGGCCGATCGCTACCAGGCGGCCGTCGCGCTGGGGCGGCGGGACGGCGACAGCATCGTGTACCTGGCGCGCTGCCAGGGCGACTCGCCGCTGCTGATGAACCTGCGGGTGGGGTCGCGCATCCCCCTGTACCGCAGCGCGATCGGCTGGGCCTACCTGGCCTCGGGAGCCGGCGGCGAACGAGACCTGGCGCTGGCCGAGGCGGGCGCGCCCGGGCCCGAGGCCCTGCAGGCGTTCCAGGACGCCGTGGACCTGTACGACGAGCGCGGTTTCGTCATCCATTGCCGGCCGCAGCATCACGTCAACACCGTCGCCACCGCCATCGTGGTACAGGGCAACGACCGCTATGCCATCAGTTGCGGCGGCCCGGCGTCGGCCCTGCCGGTGGAAGCCATCCTGGACGAAATCGGGCCCGCGCTGGTCAAGCTCGCGGCCGAACTGCAACCCATCTTCCTGCTCGGCAGGCGCTACGCATGAACTCCGCATCCGCTGCCCAGGCTCCGGCCATCGATACGCCCATCACTCGCCTCTTCGGCATCCGCTATCCCGTGCTGCTGGGCGGGATGATGTGGCTGTCGGACGCCTCGCTGGTGGCCGCGGCCGTCAATGCGGGAGCCATGGGCTTCATCACGTCCCGCTCCTCGGCCGACGTCGGCGCCTTCCGGGAACAACTCCAGAAATGCCGCGCGCTGACGGCGGGCAAGGCCTATGGCGTGAATCTCACGCTGTCGCGGCGCCAGGGCGCCAACGACATCGTGTCCGACATGCTGCGCGTCGCCCTGGACGAAGGCGTGCGCCATTTCGAGACCGCCGGCCTGCCGCCTTCCCCGCTGCTGCCCGCGCTGCGCGAGGCGGGCGCCGTGGTCGTGCACAAATGCGCCCACATCCGCCACGCCGTCGCGGCCGAACGCATGGGGGTCGACGCGGTCACCCTGGTTGGCATGGAAGAAGGCGGGCATCCCGGCTCCAACCCGTTGCCGACCTTCGTCAACGGCGCCTTCGCGCTGGACCGCCTGTCGATCCCGCTCGCGCTGGGAGGAGGCATCGGCCACGGCAGGCAGATCGCCGCCGCGCTGGCCATGGGGGCGGCGGGCGTGGTCATGGGCAGCCGCTTCACCACGGCGGCAGAGACACCGGCGCATCCGGCCTACAAGCAGCGCGTGGTCGAGGCGGACGAACACTGCTCGCGCACCGTGCTGTCCACGTTGGGCGATACCTGGCGCGTCCTGGACAACGAAAACGCGCGCCGCGTGGCGCGGTTGGAAAACGAAGGGGCCCGCAGCTACGAAGCCTTCGGCGAATGGATACGCGGCCATCGCGCACGTGACTACGCCTATGCCCAGGGCCTGCACGAGGAAGGCATGCTGTCGCTGGGGCCGGCCGCCGGCTTCTCGCGGGTGGTCGAGCCCTTCGCGCAGACGCTGCAGGCGCTCATGCTGCAGTGCCGGGAAGCCCTGCTGGGCGCCGGCAGGCTGGCGGGCGGGGGCGAAGCGCCGTGAGCTAACATCCTGGGACGTCCCGCCCACTCACGCCGCCCCTCCCATGCTGCAGCTCGAACGCGTATTTCCCGCATTGTCCGAACCCACGATGCGGCGCTACCTGATGGGGCAGGGGGTGTCGGTGCTGGGCAGCTGGACCCAGAACGTGACGCTCAACCTGGTCGTCTACCATCTGTCGGGCTCGGCCGCCGTGCTCGCCCTGCTCAATTTCCTGCTGTACGGACCGCAGCTGGTGATCGCGCCGCTGGCGGGGGCGCGGGTCAACGCGGGCAACGCGCGCCGGTCTACGCTGAGCGTGCTCTATTCCTCGATGACCGTCGCCTGCGTGCTCGCGGTGCTGTCGATGCTGCACTGGCTGACCTTGCCCATCATCCTGGCCCTGGCGCTGTGCGCCGGCGTGCTGAACGCGATCGAGACCCCATCGCGCCAGGTCCTGCTGCTGACCGGCCTGGAGGATCCGGCGCTGCTGCCCAACGCCATCGCCATGAACACCATGGTCTACAACGTGGGGCGCATGGTCGGGCCGAGCATGGCCGCCATCATCTATCCCACGTTCGGCCAGGCGGCGGCCTTCCTGACCTATGCCGCCGCGCTGGTGTTCATGGCCTGGTGCGTGCGATCGATGCCGCGCCGCGCGACGGCGGCGGCATCGCCCTCGCACGACCGGGGAGGGCTGCGCAATGCACTGGTCTACGTGCTGGACGACCGCTTCACCGCCAAGTACCTGTCCATCCTGGCCTGCATGGGCCTGCTGGCAGGCAGCTACCAGACGCTCGTGCCGCTGCTGGCGGACCGGGTCTTCCACGACGCCGCCCGCTACACCGGCGTGTTCTTCGCCTGCGCGGGCATGGGGGCGCTGGCCGCCGCGGTCGTCCTGTCCTCGTCCATCGCGTCGCGCACCGCCAGTCTGCTGCGGTTCGCCCCCTGGATCGCGTGCGCGGCGCTGGCCCTGTTGTCCACGAGCTGGAGCAGCGTCGTCAGTGGAGCCGCCTTCGTGCTGCTGGGCTTCTGCCTGAGCTTCTCGGCCACCTCCACCAACGCGACCATCCAGCGGCGCTGCCCGGAGTCCGTCCGCGGCGCCCTGGTCGGCCTCTACGGCATGGCCTACAACGGCACCATGCCTTTCGGCTATCTGCTCGTGGGGTCGTTCTCGGAGGCCTTCACGGTGACCGGGGCGTTCGGCACCATGGCCGTGGTACTGGCTGCGTGCATCGGTTTCTTGACGCTGCTGTACTGGCGCAAGACCTGAAGGGAAAGCGCCGATCAGAGGGAGGATTCGCACGCTGGAGCATCGACTCCCGCCCGCCATGACCGGTAGAATGGACTGCGCTTCGAGCAAGGTTCGTTTTTCTCCATGCGCGTGCTCCATATTTGCAGAGTCTATTTTCCCGATGGATGCGGCGTTGCCGAGCGTTCCGTCCACGGCATCGCTTCCAAGGGCGGCGCCCACGGGATCGACAGCCGCGTGTTGACCGTGTCGGCGCGTGGGGGCTGCGACGAGGCCGATCTGTCCGGATATCGCATCAAGCGCTATCCCGCATGGCGCAGTGGCGTTTCTCCCTCTTTCATCGCCAGGTTCCGCGGCGAGGCTGCGTGGGCCGACCTGCTGCACTTCCACTTTCCATGGCCATGCGCCCAATGGGCCTACCTGCTGGGCCGCGTGGCGGTGCCGGCCCTGGCGACGGTCCATGCCGATGCGGCGGGCGGCGGATTCCTGGCCCGGTCCGCGCGAGACGGTTTCCTGCACCGCATGCGGCGCATCATCGTGACTTCGCCGAATTACCTGGCGGGCAGTGCGGTCCTGCGCGGGCTGCAGCAGCGGACGGAAGTGGTGCCCACGGGCGTCGAGGATGTTCCTGCGCGCGATCCCGAGGCCGTGTGGCGCTGGCGGCAACGCATCGGCCAGCGCTTCTTCGTGTTCCTGGGGGGCTTGCGCGACTACAAGGGCCTGCATCACCTGCTGGACGCCATGGAAGGGCGCGATTACCCCCTGGCCGTCGCCGGAGACGGGCCCGAGCGGTCCTCGCTCGACGCCCATGCCCGGGCGGCAGGGCTGCGCAACATACGTTTCCTGGGACCGCTGGACGACGAGGACAAGCACGATCTGCTGGCCGCGGCATACGGCTTCGTCCTGCCGTCCTGTCGCCGCGACGAAGCCTACGGGCTGGCGCTGGTCGAGGCATCTGTCCATGGGTTGCCCATGATCTCCTGCGAAGTCGGAACGGGCACGAGCTACATCAACCTGAACGAGGAAACCGGCCTGGTCGTCCCTCCTGGCGATGCCCGTGCACTGGGAGCCGCGCTGGATCGATTCTGGCTGGAGCCCGGGCAGGTCCGGGCCTGGGGCGGCGCCGCCCGCCGGCGCTACGTGGAGCGGTTCACCGACGAGGCGATGGTTGCGCGACATGCCGCATGCTACGGCGAGATACTGGGGCAAGCCGCCTGACGCAGCGGGCGTCCGGGCGGCGGGCACGCGCATTGCTGATCGATGCAGTGATTCCAAGGAGACCACCATGCCCATCGACTCCAGGCGCGGCCAGCCCCCATCGTCCGCGCACCGCCCCGGCGGCCCCTCCGCCCCCGCCAACCTGCCCGAAGCCGCGGTGGACGAGACCGGCAATGAAGATCCGGGTGCCGAATTGACCGAACTGCCGGATCACGAACAGCAGGAACAGGCCGGCACCCCGCCGCGCGAGCGGGATGGGCAAGCCGGGCGCGAACGCACCATCGGCAATCATCCCGTGGATCCGAACAGCATGCCCTCGCGCATCGGACTGCCGGTGGGCGTCGATCGGGAGACCGCCGCCGACCCGGGAAACCAGACGCCAGACGCCCCGGAGACGGACAACCGGAGCTGAGCAACGCCGTGTCAGTCCGGGGACGGATCGTCGGGCAGCCATAAGGTGAAGGTGGTGCCCGATTCGGACGAGGCGACGGTCAGCGTGCCCCGGTGTGCCACCGCGATCTGCCGGGCGATGTACAGGCCGAGCCCCAGCCCCGTACGGCGTCGCTCGGTGCCGGGACGCTGTCCTCGCATCAGCGGGTCGAAGATCTGGTGCCGCATGTGAGGCGGGATCGGCGCTCCCTCGTTATGGACTTCGGCGATCACGCAGCCCTCGTCGCGGCGCACCCGCAGCGCGACCGGGCGGCCGGCGTAGCCATGCTGGACCGCGTTGCCCAGCAGGTTGGCCAGCAGCTGGGCGAGGCGATTGGCGTCCCAGCGGCCGGCAAGCCGTCCGTGGCATTCCAGCAGAAAAGTCTGCTCGGGATGGATGGCCCGGATCTCGTCCAGGGCGCGCGTGCAGATGTCTTCCAGGTTGGCGTTCGAGAGCGCCAGCGGCAGCGGACTGCCCAGGCGGGTACGGGTAAAGTCCAGCAGGTCGTCGATCATGCGCTGCATGCGCGAGCCGCTGTGTCCGATGCGCGTGGCGGCTTCCCGGCACCGGCCGGGCAGTTCGTCGGCGAGCATGAGCGCCTGCGCGGACATGGCGATGGCGCCCAGCGGCGTCCGCAAGTCGTGGGCGAGAATGCCGACGAACAGATCGCGCGCCCGCTCGAGGCCCGCTGAATAGCGGGAGATCGATTCCTTCAGCGCCTGGTCCAGCGCCTGGTTGAAGCGAACCAGGTCGTCGTGGGCTTGGGCGTCCATTTCACCGTTTTCGCGCGCCCATCGTTCCAGGATGTTGGCACGCAACGCGCAGAACTCCGACACCATCTCGGTCAGGGTAAAGCCGGCCCGCAGCCGGTTGCGGGCATGGACGTGCGCCAGGCGGGTGGCGCCGGACGGCCGGTGTCCGGCGGAGGGCTCGTGGGGCTGGGCCCGCAGGTCCGCGGCAAGCTGCCGCAGCAGCGACCGGGCCGAGGTCTGCAAGGCGTGCTCGGATACGGCCGTTCGCCGCAGGTCCAGTTGCCGGGCGAACGCGCGCCAGTCGCTTAGAAGCAGGTCCAGGTTCGCGTCGATGAAGTCGGCCAGTCTCATAGCCCCTCCCGGCATATATGGCCACGCGTGGGATGGCACTGCACGGCAGGGCGCCGGCATGCCTGCCGGCGGATTGTAAATCCTAGGGCGGGCTGGCGGCTGCATGAGCAAGGCTGGTTACAACGTCGGCGGCGGGAATGGCGCCGTGCTGGAAGAAATGCTCCCGGAAATAGGCCAGGGTGCGGCGCAGTCCTTCTTCCAGGGGCGTAGCCGGCTCCCATCCCAGCATGCGGCGGGCGAGATCGATGTCGGGGCAGCGCCTGACCGGATCGTCCTGGGGCAGCGGCCGCAGTTCGATGTCCGAAGCCGAGCCGGCCAGGCCGCGGATCGTGCGCGCGATATCGAGCACCGTGGTTTCGTGGGTGTTGCCCAGATTGACCGGCCCGTGGAAATCATCGGGGCTGTTCATCAGGCGCACCAGGCCGTCGATCAGGTCGTCCACGTAGCAGAATGACCGTGTCTGCCCGCCGTCGCCATAGACGGTCATGGGCTCGCCTGCAAGCGCCTGCATGATGAGATTGGATACCACGCGTCCATCGTCGGGCCGCATGCGGGGACCGTAGGTATTGAAGATGCGGGCGATCTTGACCTGCAGTCCATACTGGCGCTGGTAATCGGCGAACAGTGTCTCCGCGCATCGCTTGCCTTCGTCGTAGCAGGCGCGTATCCCGTTGGGGTTGACGTGGCCCCAATAGTCCTCGCGCTGGGGATGGCGGTCGGGGTCGCCGTACACCTCGCTGGTCGACGCCTGCAGGATGCGGGCGTTCAGCCTCCGGGCCAGGCCCAGCATATTGATGGAGCCGTGCACGCAAGTCTTGGTGGTCTGCACGGGGTCGTGCTGGTAGTGCACCGGCGAGGCCGGGCAGGCGAGGTTGTAGATCTCGTCGGCCTCGATGTAGAGCGGGAAGGTGATGTCGTGGCGCAGCAGCTCGAACGAGGGGTGGCCGATCAGGTGCGCGATGTTGGCCTTGGTGCCGGTATAGAAATTGTCGACGCACAGGACTTCGTGCCCGGCCTCGATCAGGCGGGTGCACAGGTGCGATCCCAGGAAGCCGGCGCCTCCGGTGACGACGACGCGGCGTGGCAGGCGCGGGCTCATGATGACATCTCCTCGGGTTGGTCGACGTACTCGGCGGCCGTGCGGGTCGCTTGTGCGAAGACGTCCATCCAGTCGCGCACGAAGCGGTCGATGCCGAAGCGCTGCAAGGCGCGCAGGCGCGCCTCCTGGCCCCAGGCGCGCGCCAGTTCGGGATCGGCCAGCAGCTCGTGCATGACATCGGCCAGGCAGTCCAGGCGCGTGTCCACGTAGCCGTTGACGCCGTTCTCGATCACCGTGCTCATCTCCGTGGTGGCCAGGCCGACGACGGGAACGCCGGCCATCATGGCTTCCACCACCGCCAGGCCCAGGCTGGTATAGCGTATGGGATTGAAGAAGAACCGATAGCGGGCCATGAGCGCCGGCAGCTCCAGGTTGGGCACTTCGCCCAGGCCGCCCAGCGACTGCGCATCCATGCCGGCCAGGTCCAGCGGAACGCGCGCACGCAGGGCATCGAAGACATCGGCCCCCAGGCGACGGCCGCGCCGTTTCAGGTGGTTCACGACGACGATCCCGCGCGGCGTCGTGCCCTGGTACTCGACGTCGGGCGGAAGCCGCACGCCATGCTCGACCACCCGCATGGGAGTGCAGCCGCTATCCCACATCAGGGCATTGAACGGCGTGACGTGCACCAGGGTTCCGCGCGGCTCCTGGAACCAGTGCACCGTGTTGGTCGGATGCAGCTGCGGCGGGTCGTGCTCCAGATAGATCTGGGGCAACTGGCGCTGCGCGGCCGACAGCAGTTGCTCCCTGTCCTCCAGGTAGGCCTGCTTGGACTGGTAGAGCACGCAGTCGAAGCGCATGTCGCGCACCTTGTCCGCGGAAACCTCGTGGACGTTGCGGCCCCAGGGCAGTCCGGGGCCCAGCGGCGCGTAGCCGGGTCCGCCCTCGGGGCGGATGACGACATGGAATTCGTGCGGCACCTGTGTCAGGTAGTAAAGATAGTTGCCGTGTACGTGCCAGGTCAGGATGCGCAGTGGCCGCGCGAGGGTTTCAGGCATGAGTGGGCTCCTTGCAAAGCATGCGTTCGGCCTGGAGGATCACGTCCGAGGCCTTGACTCCGAGCGCGCACGGATGGCCGATCGGACAGTCGGGGAAGGCGCAGGGCCGGCAGGCGACGTGGTGCCAGAGCACCACGTGCCGCGAGCGGTCGGCCGGCGCCCAGCGATGTACGTCGCTGCCGCTGGCGATCACCACGCTGGGCGTGCGCATCGCCGCCGCCACATGGGAGACGCCGGTATCGTTGCAGACCAGCAGGCGGCTGCGTTCGAGCATCGCCGCCAGCGTGCCCAGGCCCGTGCGGCCGGTCAGGTCGCGCAGCGGCTCGCTGGCCAGCCGGGCCACCTGGCGCGTCAGGGGGCGTTCTTCGTCGGTTCCCGTCAACGCCACGTCGAAGCCTGTCCGGGCGATCGCGGAGGCCACGGCGGCATAGCGTTCGGCCGGCCAACGGCGCGACGACAGGCGGGCGCCGGGGTGGACGAGCACCGTGCGGCCCGGCCTGAGTCCTTCCTGCCCGGCCAGCATGGCGGCCGAATCGCGGTCTTCGTCCGTCAACGGGAACTCCAGCGTGGCGTCGGGGCAGGGAATGTCCAGGAACCGCATCAGCGCCAGATAGCGTTCGACTTCGGGCAGGTGGTCGGGCCAGGCCAGCCACCAGGCGTCGCGTTCGGAATCGCGCGCCTGTCCGGGCTGGAAGCCGGCGATGCGCGCCGCTCCCAGGCGGCGAACGATATCGTTGGTCAGGCGGCCGCTGCCGTGCAATTGCAGGGCGACGTCGAAGCGCTGCGCCCGGGCCCAGTCGAAGAAGGCAGGCAACGCCTCCTCGCGGAACGGCTGTTCCGGCATTCCTTCCATTCCCGGAAAGGGGGCCAGTTCATCGACATAGTTGGCGAAGCGTTGCTGGAACGCCTTTGCGCCGGCCAGGCCGATCAGGGTGATGCGGGCCCGGGGAAAGCGCGCGCGCAAGGCCCGCAACGCCGGCACGGTGCACAGCATGTCGCCCAGTTGCAGCGCGCGGAACACGGCGATGCGGCCGGGTTCGGGCTGCCACAGCGGATGGGAGCCGGGTACGCCCGTCATAGGAACCTCGCCTTGAAATGCCAGGCCCCGCGCAATCTCCAGAATAGCGAAAGCGGGGGAATGAGCACCGACGTGACCAGCATCTCGATCACGTGCGACGGCGCGAGCGACGCGCCGCGCAGCCGCGCGATGCAGAAATGCAGCGTCAGGGCCGACCAGATCGCCAGTCCGCCCCACGCGAGCCAGGCGAGACCGGCCGCCGCGCCCGTGACGGTGGCCAGTGCGCCGGCGACGATGGCGAAGTAATTCCAGGGCGGCCGGCGACGTATGCGGGAGCGGTAGAGCGACGGATGTTTCTTGTAGAGAAGGGCATCGAAGAACACCTTGCGCTGCTGGCCCACGCTGATGCCGATGGGAGCGGGCCTGACGGGATGCAGGACGATGGCGTCCTCGGCCCTGGCGATGCGATGCCCGCGCGCCAGCAACATGAATTGCAGGTCGGAGTCCTCCCGCCAGGCCAGCGTGAACCGTTCGTCGAAGCCGCCGACGGCGACGAGCGCGCGCTTGCGCACCAGGCAGTTGGCCGTGGCGAATTCCGCCCGTTCCAGTCCTCCCGTATCTCGTTCGTGATCGCGCGGCCTGTCCGGCAGCGGTACGCGTATCCGGCCCACCACGGCATCGACCCCGTCCGTCATCGCATCCAGGCCATGGCGCAGCCAGGACGGGGTGGGAATCGTGTCGTCGTCGGTGAAGGCCACGACCGCCGCACGCGCCTGTTCCCAACCCCGGTTGCGCGCGCCCGACGGCCCCTGCGTGCCTTCCGCCTCGAGATAGCGCACGGTCAGTCCACGTGGGGCGTGTTCCCGCGCGAGCGTCTCCACCACGCGCCGGGTGTGGCGATCGGGCCCATCGTCGACCACCAGTATCTCGAAGCGGCGGGGATCGATGTCCTGCCACGTCAGCGCCCGCAGGCAGCGTTGCAGCATGTCGGGCCGGCGATACGTCGGCACGACCACCGACACCAACAAGTCCGAAATGCCGTTCATGCCGCTTTCTCCAGCAGGAAGGAGCCGATGGCCAGGGCATCGAGCGGGGAAGTCCAGAAGCATTCGATCGCATCGCGCGGCGAGCACACGACCGGTTCCCCGCGGGTATTGAAGGAGGTGTTCACCAGCACGGGCACCCCCGTGCGCCGCTCGAACGCCGCGATCAGGTCGTAGTACGCGGGATGCTGTTCGCGCCGCACCGTCTGCACCCGGGCGGTTCCGTCGGTGTGGCGCACGGCCGGGATGCGGTCGGCCTTGTCCGCCAGCACGTCGAAGACGAACAGCATGAAGGGCGCGACGATGGGGCCCGGGCGGGACGTGGCGAACCATTCTCGCGCGCGTTCTTCCATGACGACCGGCGCCACCGGGCGGAAATCCTCGCGGTCCTTGATCTCGTTGAGCCGGGATTGCATGTCCGGGGAGATGGGCGAGGCCAGGATGGACCGGGCGCCCAGGGCCCGGGGACCGAATTCCATGCGGCCCTGGAACCACCCTATGATCTTGTCCTGGGCCAGCAGCTCCGCGGTGGCCTCGGCGATGTCCGCCGGCTTGCGGTAGGGCAGCTTCGAGCGTTGCAGGAACGCCTCGATCTCGTCATCGTCGAACGCCGGCCCGAGGAAGGCATGATCCATGGTCCAGCTGCGGCCTTGTCCCGGGCGCTGCTGGCTATCCACCCATAGCGCGGCGCCCAGGGACGTGCCGGAATCACCCGCGGCGGGTTGCACCCAGACCTCGCGAAAGGGACCGCGTTCGCGCAGGCGCGCGTTCATGACGCAGTTCAGCGCCACGCCGCCGGCCATGCAGAGATTGGGCGAGCCCGTCTCGCGATGCAGCCACCGTGCCATGCGCTCGACCGTCTGTTCCAGCGCGAACTGCAGCGACCGGGCCAGATCGTAGTGGTGCTGCTCCAGGGGGCCGCCGCGCAGTCGCGCCGGACCGAAGCGCTGCGCCAGCGACAGCGGCGATACCGTATAGCCGCCATCGTCGCCCACGCGCATGACCTCCTCGAAGAAATCCGCATGGCGCGGTTGGCCGAAGGAAGCCAGCGCCATCACCTTGTATTCGTCGGAAGAATGCAGGAATCCGAGATGGCGGGTGACTTCCTCGTAGAGCAGGCCCAGCGAGTGGGGAAGATCGATCTGCTTGATCCGGCGGTAGCTGCCGTCGACGTAGTGCCCGTAGCTGGTGGTTGCGCGCTCGCCCCGGCCGTCCATCGTCAGGACCGCGGTATCGTCGAAGGGAGCGGCCAGGAAGGCGCTGGCCTCGTGCGCCAGGTGGTGCTCGACGAAGTGCCAGCGGCGCTGGATGTCGCCGGACGTGGCTCCGCGAAAGCGTTCCTGCAGGTGATGCGGGGCGCCGTCGGCCAGTTGCCGCGGCGCGTTGACCACGTAGGACAGGAACAGGGGGTCCCAAGGAGAACTCGTGGCCGTGGGGCTGCCGCTGCGCGAGGGCTCCAGCGGCAGGGTGATGTGGCCGTCCGCGGCCTGCTCCTGCAGCAGCAGGGACGGGTCGTACGAGTAGGCGAAGTGGTCGACCTGGTGGATGTCGATGCCCGCCTGCGCCAGGCAGTAGTCGATGGCGTGGAAGGGCAGTTGCCATGTCGTGAACGGCAGCGGGCGCTTGCCATGCTTGACGCGGGAGAACCGCTCCTCTTCCGCCGCCGCCAGCACCACGCCGTCGCGGACCAGCGTGGCGGAACAGTCGTGGTAGACCGCGTTGATTCCCAGTGTGTACATGGACGGACTCCTTGAAAGGTGTTCAGGCGGCCTGTGTGGCGGCGGGGGAGTGACGCCGCCACGCCAGCAGTTCGTGCGCTGCCTGGACGACGGCCGCGGGGTCGACGCCCGTCAGGCAGGCGTGATGGCCTTCCGGGCAGACGCTGCGGTAGCAGTACTTGCACGGCACGTCGCGATTCAGCAGCCGATGCTCGACCCCCCAGGGCGCGTGCTGGGGATTGGTCAGCGCATACAGGTCGGCCACCGGCGTGCCGACGGCCGCGGCCAGGTGCACGGGTCCGCTGTTGTTCGATACCAGTACCGCCGCGTCGGCCAATAGCGCGCCCAGTTCCCCCAGGCCCAGCTCGCCCGACATGTCGGTCGCGCGTCCGCCCGCCAGGACGTTGACGTGCCCGGCCAGCGGCCGTTCGCCGGCATCCCCGGTCAAGACGACGGGAGCGGCGGCGGACAATTCGCGGACGACCTGCGCGAACAACTCGGGCGGATAGCGCCGCGAGGGCGCGCTGGCGCCCGGATGGACCACGATGCACGAGGCCACGTCGGCGATGCCGCGCGCGGCAAGCTTTCCCCGCATGGTCTCGCGGTCGGCCGGCCGCACGGCGAACTCCAGTCCTTCGGCGGCCGGGCGCACGCCGATCGATGCCACCAGATCGAGTTGCCGGCGGGTTTCATGGCGCTCGCCGTCCATGGGGGCGTCGTCCTTGACCCACCGCGTGACCAGCCGGTAGGGGTTCTCGCGCGCGTGGGCCAGGATGCGAGGGATGCCGGCCAGCCTGCACATCAGGGCCGCGGGCAGCGCGCTCTGGCTATAGACCGTGAAGATCACCGCCGCATCGAAGTTCCCGGCGCGCAATCGTTCGATCATCGCCAGGTCGGGGGCGGGGTTGGCGGTGCGCAGGTTCTTCACCCAGGGCGCGTCGTAGGCGATCGCCGCATCCACGCTGGGCAGGTAGGGGGCCAGGCGCGCGCCCGCCGGCGAGCACAGCAGCGTGATGCGCCGGCCGGCCGCGGCGCCCTTCAGGGCACGCACCGCCGGCGTGGTCATCAGCACGTCGCCCAGGTTGTCCAGCCGGACGCACAGGACGTTCGCCGCCCGGTCCCAGTCCGCGCGGGCCGTGTCCTCGTCCAGGCGCTGCGCGACGTCGTCGCCATGAATGGCCGCGTTCATGCCACCTCCCTGGCGCGCATCGCCACCGCCACGATGGCCGCGGCCTGTTCGAATCCGTCCACGATGTAGTCGGGCTCGCGGAACGGGCCGCGCACCCATTCGGTCTCGTGGCCGTTGTTCAGCAGCACGGTGCGGCAGCCGGCGCGCCGGCCGGCCTCCACGTCGTCCAGGATGTCGCCGATGAACCAGGAGCGTTCCAGGTCCAGGTCCAGGTCGCGCGCGGCCTGGCGCAGCAGTCCGGGCTGGGGCTTGCGGCAGGTGCAGGGCAGGGCGTAGGGGCGGCGCACCCCGCGTGCCAGGTGGGGGCAGTAATAGAATCCGTGCAGCCTCGCATGGGCGTTCTCGAACATGCGGGCGAGCTGGAGATGCACGCCGATCAGCGCCTCTTCCTCGAACAGTCCCAGCGCGACGCCCGGCTGGTTGGTGATGACGACCATCGGGGCGCCCGTGCTTCCCAGGCGGCGCAGCCCCGCTTCCACGCCTTCATCCAGCCGCATCCGCGCGGGATCGACGTTGTAGGCGTCGTTCACCAGCAGCGTGCCGTCCTTGTCCAGGAATACCGCCGGTTTCAAGGCCATGACGTTTCTCGCATCGGCAGTACCATCACCTCCGGTATGACGGTTTCATCGGGTTGCAGCAGGACGAAGCGCACGGTGCGCGCCACGTTGGCCGGATCCTGGAGCGTGCCCGCGTCGATGTCGGGAAAGCGGTCCAGCAGGAAAGGCGTGCGCATGCCGCCGGCGACCACCGCCGAGACCTTGATGCCCTGGGGGCGAAGCTCGGCGTGCAGCGCATGCGACAGGCCCAGCAGGCCCCATTTGGTGGCGTGGTACACGGCGGCGTTGGGCCAGGCGCGCTTGGACGCCGTCGAGGCGATATTGACGATATGGCCATGCCCGCGTTCCTTCATGTGGGCGCACGCGTGCCGGGACACCAGGAAGGGGCCGGTCAGGTTGGTGCGCAGGATGCGCTCCCAGTCCGCCAATCCCAGCTCGTCTATGGGGACGGTCAGGTCGATCGCGGCATTGTTGACCACGGCATCCAGGTGGCCGAAGCGCGAAATCGCGCGATCGATGGCCGCCCGCACGTCGCTTTCGTTGCCCACGTCGAAACCGATCGCGTCGGTGTGCGCGCCGATGCGCCGGGCCATCGCATGGGCCTTGCCCTCGTCGATGTCGCCGATCAGCACATGGGCTCCGTCGGCGGCGAGTTCCTGGCATATCGCCGCGCCCAGCCCCTGGCCGCCGCCTGTCACCAGTACCGTCCTGCCCGCCATGTTCGTAGGTGTCCGGGATGTCATGCATTTCTCCTTGAAGTCATTTGGCGGCCAGCGCGGGCTCGGCCATGGGTTCCCGCCGCATGCGGCGGGACGCGGTCGGCGCCTGGGTCAGGCCGGCGTAGGCGCGCAGCATGTCGCGGGCAACGAAGGTCCAGGTGAACATCTTCTGCGCGCGCCGCAGGCCATTGCGCCCCAGTCGCCTGGCGGTCTGTTCGTGCCGCGCCAGAAAGGCCAGGCGTTCGGCCAGCGCCTCGGGGTCGCGGGGCGGGACGAGATAGCCGGTCTTGCCATCGATGACGGTCGACCGTATGCCGCCCACCGCGGCGCCCACCACCGGCCGCGCGCAGGCCATGGCCTCGACCGGCGTGATGCCGAAGGGCTCGTACCAGGGCGTGGTGACGAACACGTCGCAGGCTCCGTAGAACATCGACAGGCGGTCGCGGTCGCACCTTCCGCAGAAGTGCACCGCCTCGCTCACGCCTTCCTCGTCCGCGATGCCGCGCAGCCGTCCCAGTTCGGGCGTGGCCAGGTCGTCGGGCCGCACCGCGTCGCCTCCCACCACGCGCAGGACGGCGTCCACGCCATGGCGGCGGCGCAGGATGGCAAGTGCGCGGATGACGTTGTCCACGCCCTTGCGCGGCACCATGCGGCCGAGCTGGAGCAGCGTGAACCGTCCCGGCTCCCATCCCAGGGCCATGCGCGCGGCGGTCCGGTCCATGGGGGCGAGCTCGGTGGCGTCGAAGCCGCAGGGAATGATGTCTATCTTCGCCGGGTCGGCGGCATAGTGCTCGACCAGGTCTTCCAGGTCCTGCGGGCATTCGGCGATCAGCTTCTCGGCCCGGCGCACGAGCTCGAGCTCGATGGCATAGCGTTCCGCGGGAAACTGGTCGGCACTGCCCTGATGCTTGCGGCGCACGCGGTCCAGTGCATGGAAGGTCATGACCAGCGGCACGCCGAATTCCCGCGTGACTGGCAGGGCCGCCAGCCCGGACATGAAGAAATTGGCGTGGACGACGTCGTAGATCGGCCAGTTGTTGCGGAAGTAGTGAAGCAGGAACTCCGAGAAGTGCCCCATGTATGGCAGCAGCGCTTCCTTGGGGATCGGGCGCGCCGGTCCGACGGGTACATGGATGACCCGCACGCCGGGCTGCCAGGCCAGCGTGCGGGGGAGCGAGGGATCGTCCTGGCGGGTGAATACGTCGACCCGGTTGCCCTGGGCCGCGAGTTCGCGCGCCAGGTGGGCGACATAGATGTTCTGGCCGCCGCTGTCCACGCTGCCGGGAGGAGCCAGCGGGGAAGCATGTTCACTGACGAGGGCGATGGTGCGCATGGTGATGTCCCTTTCGTTGATCAGCACAACTACAGGGGCAGCCATGGCATCTTCCGTTCCCGGCCCGAGAAGCGGCTCCAGTGCCCATGGGGCTCCCGGCTTCACCAGTAAGGTCTACACAAGCGTGAACTTCTTGCCGGGTTTGCCTACAGGACCAGTCCTCGGGACTCCGACAGCGCGCGGCCCTTGACGATCGCCCGCAGGCAGGCCGCGACCGTCATCGCGAAGGCTTCGTCGTACCAAGGGTTGACGCCGCTGGACGCGACCACGTAGCCGTCCAGGCACGCGGTGCCCCACAGCGTGGAGTCGTTCTTCTGCAACAGGTGCGGATAGGCGGTCTGCACGAGATGGCTTTCGAGTCCCGTGCGCCAGCTGATCCGGGCCTTGCCGCGCGCGAAGGCGGCATAGTCGGCGTCCCACTGCTCCGGGTCGCCCACCGCGTGCTCGTAGAGGATGGCTTCTTCGAACTGGTCGCGATCGGGACAACTGGCCGGGTCCATGATGACGAGATAAAGAAAGCCGCTGTCGCCGACGTGGGGATCGCGCATCGCGGCTTCGATCATCGGCATCGCCATGCGGACGGCCTGCGCCGCGGCCTGCCTGTCCGCGTAGAAGCTCGGCGCGGACACCGTGGGGGCCGAGGCCAGGAAGGGATTGCCGTTCATGGGGATACTCCTCTGTCGTGAGAATGTCGGACAAGCTCAGGCGGCCGGGCCGGGCGGGGGAGCGGGCCGGGCGTGGTCGCGCGCCAGCGTGGCGACCGTGGCGGCCAGTTCGTCGGGGTTCACGGGCTTGGCCAGGTGAACCTGGAATCCCGCCAGCAGCGCGCGCATGCGGTCCATGGGCTGGGTGCGCCCGGTCAGCGCGACGGCCGGCATGAGGTCCGGCAGCGAGATCGAGCGCCGGGATTCGAGGGCCCGGATCTCCTGCAGGACCTGGTGGCCGTCCTCGTCGCCCAGCGACAGGTCGCACAACAGTACGTCCGGCCATTGTTCCGAAGGGGTGCGTTCCAGGTACGACAGGGCGGCGCGGCCGGAGTCCATGGGCAGGACCTTCGCGCGGTAGGTCTCCAGCACGGCGCCGATCTGCTCCAGCACCTCGGCCTGGTCATCGACCGCCATCACTGTGATGCCGTCCAGCAAGACCTCGCCCGCCTTGCCGTGCGCGGGGGGCGTTTCCTCGGCGACTGCGCGCAGGGGCAGGCTGAGCACCCGCGTCTCGCCCCGGCCGGTGCGGACGGCGTGCGTCGTGAGCTTGCCGCCCTGGCCCTCGACCACCGCCCGGATGTGCATGGGGTCGAAGACCGCCGAGCCGTCCGGCGGCAAGGGCGGCGGCGCGGCGCCGTGCTCCAGTGCGACGATGGCCTCGTCATCGCGCCCGTCGGTGATGGACAACTGCGCGTTGCCGTCCGTCGTATCCAGCCGCAGTTCCATGCGGCCGCCAGGGGGGCTGACGGCGATGGCGTTCATGCAAAGCTCGGACACGACTTGCTGCAAGGTGCTGGGGTCGCCGGTGACCCGATAGGGATGGGATCCCATGAAGGTGTAGAGCTCGATGGCGCGTTCCTCGATCAGCGGACGCAGGCCGTCCAGCACGCTGGCGACCAGCGCCACCATGTTGACGGGCTGCCTGCTGAGCTGGCGGCTGGTGCGTTCCAGCTCGCTCTGTTTGAGTTGCAGGTTCCACATCTGGGCATACATGCCCTGGCCGGCCAGCAAGGCTTCGTGCGTACCCCGCTCGACGATGCGGCCCTGGTCCAGCACCAGGATCTCGTCGGCATCGACCACGGTGGACAGCCGGTGGGCGATGATGAGCGTGGTCCGGTCGCGCGAGAGCTGCGCGAGCTCGGTCTGGATGGCGCGTTCGGCCATGGTGTCCAGCGCCGAGGTCGCCTCGTCGAAGATGAGAATGGGAGGATTCTTTAGGATCGCGCGGGCGATCGCGATGCGCTGGCGCTCGCCGCCGGACAGCTTCACGCCGCGTTCGCCCACCATCGTGTCGTACTGGGCGGGCAGGGCATTGATGAACTCGTGGATGCGCGCGGCCCGCGCCGCCTCGATGATTTCCGCCATCGAGGCGCCGGGCCGTCCGTAGGCGATGTTGTAGGCCACGGTCTCGTTGAACAGCGCGGTGTCCTGCGGCACCATGCCGATATGGGCGCGCAGGCTCTTCTGGTCGACGCCGGCCAGGTCCTGATCGTCGATGGTGATCCGGCCGGTGTCGGGTTCGTAGAAGCGGAACAGCAGTCGCGCCAGCGTCGATTTCCCCGAGCCGCTGCCGCCCACCACGGCCACCGTCGCGCCGGGCGGGATCCGGAAGTCCACGTTCCAGAGTATCTGCCGGCCGGGCTCGTAGCTGAAATCGACCGATTCGAACCGTACCTCGCCCCGCTTGAAATCCAGCGGCGGCAACTGGCGCGCCTCGTCCGCTTCGGGCGGCGTGTCCAGCAGCGCGAACAGGCGTTCCGCGTTGATGATGGCGTCCTTGGACTGGCGGAACACCATGCCCAGCGTATTGAGCGGCAGGCTGATCTGGATGATGTAGGCATTCACCAGGACCAGGCTGCCCACGGTCATGTGGTCCAGGACCACCTCGCGGCCGGCCAGCAGCATGACCGAGGCCACGCCCATCGCGATGATGGCGCTCTGGCCGACGTGCAGCACGGACAGGGCGTGCTGGTTGGCCACGCCCGCCTGGCGCCATCGTTCCAGCAGCTTGCGAAAACGCACCAGCTCGTAGCGTTCGTTGGTGTAGAACTTGACGGTTTCGTAGTTCAGCAGGGTATCGACCAGGCGTCCGCTGGTGGCCGAATCCGCGACGTTCATCTCCCGCTGCAGCGCGGCCCGGCGTTCGGTCAGCGCGAAGGTGAAGATGCCGTAGCCCAGCAACGCCAGCACCACGATGACGGTGAACCAGATGTCGTAGCCGATGGCCAGGACGACCGCGACCACGCCGATCTCGAACAGGGTCGGCACGACGGTGAACAGCGTGGTGCCGAGCAGGAACGTGATTCCCGCCGAGCCGCGGTCCACGTCGCGCGCCAGCGATCCTGTCTGGCGTGCGATGTGGAAGCGCGGCCCCAGGCGGTGCAGATGCGCGAACGTGCGCTCGTTGAACTCGGCCACCACCTGGTGCAGCACCGGCGAAAACACCACGTCTCGCAGTTCGTTGAACAGGGTGCCCAGGAAGCGCAGCAGCGCATAGGCCAGCAGCAGGAAGACGGGCAGCACCAGGGGATGGGTGGGCTGGCTCAATTCGTCCACGACGCTCTTGAGCACCATGGGAACCGCGACCATGACCAGCTTGGCCAGGATGAGCAGGGCAAGCGCCGTGAGCACCCGCCGTCGCGCCGCCCATATGGGCGGCCCCAGCGTGCGGGCGAGTTGTTGAACGAGGGGCTTGGCGCTCGGGTCCTGGGCCATGGACGACGGACTCCCGTGGCGGCGCGGTCGCGCCGGAACGCGGCCCACAGCAATATGCATACCCGGGGAATCCGGGTAGCGTCAGCGTTCGCGCGAGGATGGGGCCGAGCGCCGGCCCGGCAGCGGCACGGGGCCCGCGCCGGCCTGCGCATCGTGCGCCAGCGTCCGCCGCATGGCCAGGACTTGCGGCGGAACGACCCGGCGCTGGCCGGGAATCCACAGCAGTCCCCGCAACGCCGACCAGGCAACGCCAAGGCGGGCGGTTCCCCGCAGGCCGCGCAGGATACGCAGGGTTTCACGGCCTGCCTCGGCCAGGGGCAGGCGCAGCCACGCCGTCCAGATCTCGTTGCGGGCCAGCAGTTGCCGCCGCAGCGGAGCGTCGCGCCGGGCAGATGGGTAGTGGCGTGTGAAGATGCGCGGGCAATAGACCATGCGCCAGCCTGCCGCCGCGAAGTCCAGGGCCATCAACGCTTCCTCGGCCCCGATGAAGAAGGCGGGATGATAGCCCCCGGTCTCGAGGAAGGCGCAGGTCCGCATGACGGCGGCACCGGCCAGGAAGCCGAGCAGGGCCTTGCCCGGCATCCCGCGCGACGGCAGCGGACTGCGCGCCATGCGCTCGCATGCGGGATCGGGCCGTCCGTCGTCACCCACCTGTACCTGTGCGCAAAGCACGGCGATGTCCGGATGGCGGTCCAGGATGTCGGCGGCCAGGTCCAGCGAATGAGGCTGCCAGCAGGTGTCGTCGTCGCAGAACGCGACGTAGGGCGTGCGGGCCCACCGTACGCCCAGCTTGCGCCCGGCGGCGCCCAGGTTGCCGCCGGCCTCGATGACGTGCACGCCGGGAAAGGCCGCGCGCAGCGCGTCCGCGCTTCCGTCCCGGCTGCCGTTGTCCACCACGCACAGCCGTACCCTGTCGGGCAGTGCGCTCAGTCCGCCGACCGTGCGCAGCACTTCGTCGCACCTGTCATGAGTCAGTACCACGACGGTGACGCGGGGTTCAGCCGATGTCATGGCGCTCCAGCCTCCAGAGTCGTTCAGGCAGGTCCGTATCCTCGTAGCCGCCTTCGCCGAAGGCGCGCAACTGGCTCGCATAGGCCCTTACGGCGCGCGCCTTGGCGCCGGACGCGGAGGTTGGCGCGATGACCGGCGTGAGCCGCCATCCCGATCGCAGCAGCGAGGCCAGGCGGTCCTGCAGCAGGCCCGGCAGTCGGCGGTACAAGGCGTCCTCGTAGCACAGCCACTCGAGTTCCGGATGCCCCGCATGCAGGCGCAGGCACGCCTCATGGACCACCTGATGATCGGAGTGGAACAGGCCCAGCGGCACGGCCACCATGCCGCCGCGCCGGCGGTCCAGGCAGGGGGCGAGATGCTGCTCGATGTCCTCCGGCCGATAGGCGCCGCCGTACTGCGCGTCCAGCAGGTCCAGCCATACCGGGCTGGCGCCCAGCATCGCCAGCGCCTTGGCGTCCTCGGTCCGGCGCGCCTGCATGGCTGCTTGCGCGCTTGCGAAGCCGCATTGCCGATCCCAGTCGGTCAGCGGGGCGTCCCGGGGCGTTCCGGCGAAAACGGTGACGACCGTGGCCCCGGGTGTCCGCTCGAGCAACGTGCCGCAGCTGAACACGGCATCGTCCAGGTGCGGGGAAACGATGGTCAGGGAAGAGAGTGATGGGCTCATGGCGGCTACCTTGCCACCGGCCGGCGGGAACAGGTGTAACCAGATTGAGGCGTTCGCCGGGGGAATGGAACTTGCTGGATGGGGGTACCGATATCCAAAGGGAGCAAGGCCATGAATCTCGCCGTCATCGGCGCCGGCTATGTGGGACTCGTGACCGGAGCCTGCCTGGCCGACGTGGGCAACCGGGTGCATTGCGTGGATCGCGACGCCGCCCGGCTGCATCTGCTGCGGGGCGGCCACCTGCCCATCTATGAACCCGGGCTGGACACGCTCGTCGCGCGCAATGCGGCGGCGGGCAGGCTGGTGTTCACCGACGACCTGCCGGCTGCCGTGGCGGATGCCGACGCCGTCTTCATCGCGGTGGGTACGCCCTCGAGGGAGGATGGCGCGGCGGACATCGGCCAGGTGTTGCAGGCGGCGGGAGACGTCGCGCGCTCGGCCACGCGCGACCTGCTGGTGGTGGTCAAGTCCACCGTCCCGGTGGGCACGTGCGACCGCGTGCGCGAAGTCGTCGAAGCCGAGCTGGCTCGTCGCGGCGCGCCGTGCGAATTGCGGGTGGCCTCCAATCCGGAGTTCCTGAAGGAAGGCCACGCGGTCGAGGACTTCCAGCGGCCGGACCGCATCGTGATCGGCACGTCCGACGACGATGACGGCGCCTTGCTGCGCGCGCTCTACGCGCCCTACAACCGCAACCACGACCGGCTCATCTGCATGGACATCCGGTCGGCCGAGTTCACCAAGTACGCCTCGAACGCGATGCTGGCGGCCCGGATCTCGCTGATGAACGAACTCGCCTGCCTGGCCGAGAAAGTCGACGCCGACATCGAATCGGTGCGTCGGGGCACCGGCGCGGATCCCCGCATCGGCTACGACTTCCTGTATGCCGGGGCGGGATACGGCGGGTCCTGCCTGCCCAAGGATGTGCGCGCGTTGATACGGCTGGCCGACGAGTATGGCGCGGCGGCCGATATATTGGGCAGCGTGCAGGCGGTCAACCTCCGCCAGCGGACGCTGTTGTACGAAAAACTCGAACGCTTTTTCCGGGGCCGCCTGGCCGGCCGCACCATTGCGGTATGGGGGCTGGCCTTCAAGCCGGCCACCGACGACATCCGAGAGGCGCCCTCCATCGACCTGATCGGACGTCTGTTGCGCGCCGGCGCTTCGGTGCGCGGCTACGACCCCGTGGCCGGTGCGAACGCGCTGCGCGCCCTGGGGCAGGACGGATTCTCCATCGCCGACGATGCCCGCGCCGCGTGCCGCGGCGCCGACGCGCTCGTGGTCATGACCGAATGGCGCGAATTCAAGTCGCCCGATTTCCGCGGCCTTGCCCAGACCCTGCGCGCGCGGGCCGTATTCGACGCCCGCAATCTGTACGATCCTGCCTACGTGAGGTCCTGCGGCCTGCACTACGAGGGCGTGGGGCGGGCCGCCGGCCGCCCCGCGCGGCGGGCGGCGCCCGCCGCGGCCACGGTACGCTAGCGGCCGGGCCGCCGCCCGGGCGTCAGCGCCCGGCTTCCGACCCCAGTTCCGCCCCGGTGGTCGGATCCACTTCCGGATCGGAGGCCGTGCGGGTGGCAAGATCCTCCAGCGCGGCTTGCTCATCCGCGGTCAACGTTACCTGCGGCTGGCCGTCGCCCCCGTCCACCGCGCACTGTTCCTCGCGCTCGGAGACGTAGGTGAAATGGCCGTCGTCGTTCCAGGAGCCGCGCATGTCGCCTTCGCCCTGCGACATATTGAAATACACGTTGGTGAAGTGGGGGTCGCCCGGGAGCTTGCCGGGAGGGAAGTTGGGCGTGATCGCGTACAAGGCCTTCTCGAAGGACTGCTGGTGCGCGACCTCCCGCGTCATGAGGAATTGCAGCGCGTTCTTGACGCCCGGGTCGTCGGTCAGGTTGATCAGGCGCTCGTAGATGATCTTGGCGCGGGCCTCGGCGGCGATGTTCGACCGCAGGTCCGCGGTGGGCTCGCCTATGGAGTCGATGTAGCCGGCATGCCAGGGGGCGCCGCCCGAGTTGATCAGGGCCGGCCCACCGCCGTAGAGAACCTGGGTCAGGTGGGAATCGTTGCCCGCTCCGGTGATGGAGCGGTAGAGCTCCGCGGTTTCCTCGGCCGCCTCGGCCAGCTTGCCCTTGGCGCCCTTGTTGAGCATGGCGACGATGGTTCCGATCACCTCGAGATGGCTCAGCTCCTCGGTGGCGATGTCCAGCAGCATGTCCTTGCGGCCGGGATCGTCCTCGGCCAGCCCCTGGGTGAAATAGCGACACGCGGCCGCGAGTTCTCCCTGCGGACCGCCGAACTGCTCCAGCATCAGGTTGGCCAGGCCCGGGTTGCATTCCGAGACGCGGACGGTGTATTGCAGGCGTTTGTTGTGCGCGAACATGAGGATCTCCTTGAAGGGCGAGCGCTTCGCTCCGCAGGAATCATTCCCATGCCGCCTACCGGGATATCCCTGGTAGGCCGGCCCGCAATACTCCCGCAAAAAATGCTCAATTCCCGGTCCCCGCTGCCGTAAACACGGACACGCCCGCCCGCGAAGGGAACGCGAGCGCACGAAACGACCGGCACGAGCCGGCAACAACGGTTTGGGGTAAACAATGGCTGTGTCTCTCGGCTTGGGTCAGCGATCTCTGGCCAAGCAGGTACTGGTGCTGGCGCTTTCCGTCAGCGCCGTCGTCTCGCTGGTGACCGCCGTCGTCGTGGCCTGGCAGGGACTGCAAGCGGGCAAGGAGGCGGTCGAGCGCGAGATGATGGACGCGCTCGGTTCGATCAATTCCAGCCTGGTGTCCTCTTTCGAGTCCTCCCGCGGGCGGGTCGAACGCCAGCTGCTGGTATTCCAGCGCATGCTGGGCGAACTGCCGTCGCCGGACGGCACGATGACCGAAACCGGCGTCGCCGGCGAGGTCATGACCGTGCGCGCCGGGGAAAACGTGCTCAACGGCAACTCGGCGATCCTGCAGCGCATGCGCAGCTATACCGGTGCCGAGCCCGAACTGGTCGTGCGCCACAATAACCGGTGGATCCGCGCCGCGACGCTGCTGCGCGGGCCGGACGGCTCGCCGATGACCGGCCAGCCCATTCCGGCCGACGATTTCGTCGCGACCACCATGGATACCCAACAGGCCGCGACCAACATCGTCTATCGCAACAAGCGCTGGTACGCGCTGCACGTGCGGCCGCTCAAGGACGATACCGGCAAGATCTTCGGCGGCATCACGCTCCAGGTCGACCTGTCGGACGACGTCGGCAGCGCGCTGGAGTTCATCGAGAAAACGCAGGTGGCGGGCTACGGCACCATGTTCGCGATGACGCCCAGGATGAACGGCACCTCGGAGTTCCTGGTCCATCCGCTCTACAAGGGCAAGACGGTCGAAGAGGCCGCCGAGGCCGACCGCTCCTTCTACTACCACATGGTCGACCAGGACCGCGGTTTCCTGGAAGCCACGCGTTCCACCGACGACTCCACCATGCTGGTCGCCTTCCAGACCGTGCCCAACTGGGGCTGGACGCTGGTGGCGACCGGGCCCAAGGCCGAGTTCATGGCGGCGCAGTACCGGCAGATCGGGTTGATGGTGGCGCTGCTGGTCGTGGGCGGCCTCCTGACCGGCCTCCTGACCTATTACCAGATGTCCACCGCGCTGCGGCCGGTGCGCGATGTGGTCGAGGGAATCGGGCGGCTGGGCGATGGCGACCTGACGCGCGACGTGCCGGCGGGGCCGCGCGGATCGCGCAACGAGATCCACATCATGGCCGACCGCATCAACGCCACGCGGGCGCGCATCGCCCACCTGGCCCAGCAGATGAATTCGACCGGGTCGCAGGTCGCCACGGCCACGACCCAGACGCTCCAGGCCCTGCACCAGATCGGCAAGGGTACCGAGGTGCAGTCCGAGGCGGCCAGCGGCGTCGCGGCCGCGGTCGAGCAACTGACCGTGTCGATCTCCCAGATCGCCGACAACACCCGCGAAGCCAACAGCTTCTCGCGCACGTCCAGCACGGCCGCCGAGGAAGGCGCGGTGGTCGTGACCCAGACGGTGTCCGAGATCGAGAAGATGGCCAGCCAGGTGGCCAGTTCCGCCGAGGTGGTGCAGGAACTGGAGGCCTCGTCGCGCCAGATCTCGGCGGTGGTCAAGACCATCCAGGAGATCGCCGAGCAGACCAACCTGCTGGCGCTGAACGCCGCCATCGAGGCGGCCCGCGCCGGCGAGGAAGGGCGCGGCTTCTCGGTGGTGGCGGACGAGGTACGGGGCCTGGCCGAGCGCACGAAGTCCTCGACTTCCCAGATCGCCCAGGTCATTGCCGCCGTGCAGAAGCAGACCGCGCTGGCCGCCGACGCCATGCGCCAGGTCAATGCCGACATGCAGCGCTCGGCCGAGGGCGCCCGCCAGGCCGGCGACGTGCTGGTCCGCATTCGCGAGGCCGCCGGCCGCACCGCCGAGGTCATCGCCGACATCTCGAACGCCGCGATGGAGCAGAAGTCGGCGTCCGAGCAGATCGCCAGCCGGGTCGAGCAGATCGCCCAGTACTCCGAGGAATCGGCGGCCGCGGTGCAGCAGTCGGTCGCGTCGGCCGAGTCGCTGCAGAACCAGGCGCAAGTCCTGGACGAGACCATCCGCACGTTGAGGACGTGATTGGGGCCCCCCCTACGCGCTTCGCGCGCCCAGAATGGTGGGCCCCCAGCCGCTACGCGGCAGCCCCCCAAGGGGGCCGGGACCCGCCTTGGGGCGGCCCGGCGCCGGGTTCCGAGGGGGCGAAACCGGCGGACTGGCGGAGCCAGATCCGCGGTTTCCTGGCTCTAGGGAAACCATCGTGGACTGAAGCACGATTGCTACCGCTGACAGCCAGCGAAGCACCGGCACGACAACCCAAGACAGCGGTACTAGACCCAGGATGCGGTGGATCCGGCTCCGCCGGTCCACCCGCATCGCCCCCTTGAGGGGGCGCCCGAAGGGCGTAGGGGGTGGGCTACACTCCACAGGCACCTTGCCAGTCTAAGACGCCCACCAGCAATGACTCCTGCCTCCGTCAGCGCGATCGAGCTGATCGCCACCGTCCTGTTCGCGATCGCGATCATCCACACGTTCTCGGTGCCCGTCTTCGCCGCGCTGGCGCACAAGGGGGGGCGGCATGCGGGGCTTTGGCACATGCTGTCCGAGGTCGAGGCCGTGTTCGGATTCTGGGCCTTCGTGCTGCTGGTGGCGATGGCGGGCCTGGCGGGCGCCGGGGCGGCGGTCGAGTACATGGACACGCGCAATTTCACCGAGCCGCTGTTCGTGTTCGCCATCATGGTCATCGCCGCCAGCCGGCCGATCCTGAACCTGGTCACGCAACTGGTGGGCGCCGTCGCGGCGGTGGTGCCGGGCAGCCGGTCGGTCGCGGTCTATTTCCTGACCTTGTCGGTGGTGCCGCTGCTGGGGTCGTTCATCACCGAGCCGGCGGCCATGACGCTGGCCGCGGTCATGCTGCGCGACACCAGTTTCCATCGCATCGACAGCTCCCGCTTCAAGTACTTCACCCTGGGCGTGCTGTTCGTCAACGTCTCGATCGGTGGCGTCCTGACCTCCTACGCGGCGCCGCCCGTGCTGATGGTGGCGTCCACCTTCGGCTGGGACAGCGCCTACATGCTGGCCCATTTCGGCTGGCGCGCGGCATGCGCGGTGGTGCTGAACGCGCTGATCGTGACGCTCTGCTTCCATCGGCTGGTCCGGACGCACGCGCCGGCGGCGTCCGGCCCGGGAGGCGAGGAACGCCGGGTGCCGGCCACCGTGACGGCCGTGCACGTGGCCTTCCTGGCCGCGGTCGTGCTGTTCGCGCACCATCCGGCGGTGTTCGTGGGCCTGTTCCTGCTGTTCATCGGCTATACCGAGGCCTACCGGAAGTACCAGCGTCCGCTGATGATCAAGGAAGGGCTGATGGTGGGCTTCTTCCTGGCCGGGCTGGTGGTGCTGGGAGGCCTGCAGAAATGGTGGCTGCAGGACCTGCTGGCGGATATGTCGCCGCTGGTGCTGTACTGGGGGGCGACCGCCCTGACCGCCGTCACCGACAACGCGGCGCTGACCTACCTGGGCTCGCTGGTGGACGGCACCTCGGAAGCATGGCGCACCATGCTGGTGGCGGGCGCCGTCACCGGCGGCGGGCTGACGGTCATCGCCAACGCGCCCAATCCGGCCGGTTTCGCGGTCCTGAAGGGCTCTTTCCCGGGCGGGACCATCACGCCGGTGGCGCTGCTGATGGGCGCCTCGCTGCCCACGGCGATCGCGGCGGTCTTCTTCCTGCTGCCGGTCTAGGGACGGGGGATATTTCCCGCCCGCGCCGTTTTTCCACCTCGTCGCGCTAAATACTCAAAAAATCGCTAAAATTCAAGGCTTTGATTAATTTCCCGAAGTCCGGCCCGCCGGTCCAGATAGCTTTGGCCGCTCTTTGAGTGTTCCCCGCTGACGTGGGGATGAACCGGTATGCCTGAGGAGTCTTGGCGATGCCTATCTACGCCTACAAGTGCAGTGCCTGCGGACACCAGCAGGATGTATTGCAGAAGCTGTCCGATGCCCCGTTGACCGACTGTCCCCAATGCGGACAGTCCACGTTCTCCAAGCAATTGACCGCGGCTGGCTTCCAGCTCAAGGGGTCGGGCTGGTACGTGACCGATTTCCGCAACAACAGCGGCGGCAAGTCCGGCGGCTCGGCCTCGCCAGCCGCCTCGTCCACGGAAAGCAACTCGTCCGCCGCAAGCGCTTCGTCCGGCTCGGATTCGGGAACTTCGTCGACGCCCGCCGCGCCGGCGCCGAGCACGCCGGCCTCGACCTGACCGGGGCGCGGCGCTGGCGGCGCCGTCCGCTCCTACTGGAACCTTCGTGTTCAAACGCTACTTCGTCACCGGTTTGCTGATCTGGGTCCCGCTGGTCATCACCTTGTGGGTGCTGGGCCTGGTCGTGTCGACGCTCGAGGCCGTCGTGCCCTCGGTGCTCACGTCCGAGTCGCTGTTCGGCACCCATATTCCCGGGTTCGGCCTGGCGGTGGTGATCCTGGTGGTGCTGCTGACGGGCATGGGCGCGGCCAACCTGCTCGGGCGCAAGCTGCTCGAGGTCTGGGAAGGCCTGCTGGGCCGCATCCCGCTGGTGCGTTCGATCTACAACTCGGTCAAGCAGGTCAGCGACACGGTGCTGGCGCCCAATGGCCAGGCCTTCCGCAAGGCGGTGCTGGTGCAGTATCCCCGCGCCGGATCCTGGACGCTGGCCTTCCTGACCGGGACGCCCGGCGGCGAGGTGGCCGAACACCTGCCCGCCGACTGCGTGAGCGTTTACGTGCCGACGACGCCGAATCCGACGTCGGGTTTCTTTTTGATGGTGCCGCGCGCCGATATCGTCGAGCTCGGCATGTCTGTGGATGCGGCCTTGAAGTACATCGTATCGATGGGGGTGGTGGCGCCGGGTTCCCCGGCGCGGGGCAATTGACGTCGCCAAGGACGTCCGGCGCGCGCGTGCGCGGCCCGGCCCTGCATCGATACACACCAATTTAGACGGAGATTCCATGCGTACCTGCTATACCGGCCAGGTCTCGACCGAGCACCTGGGACAAACCGTGACCCTGTTTGGCTGGGTGCACCGCCGCCGCGACCATGGCGGCGTCATCTTCATCGACCTGCGCGATCGCGAAGGCCTGGCCCAGGTCGTCTGCGATCCCGACCGCGCCGACACCTTCCAGATCGCCGAGCGCCTGCGCAACGAATTCTGCGTGCGCGTCACCGGCCTGGTGCGCAAGCGCCCCGAGGGCACGACCAACCCCGCGCTGAAGTCGGGCGAGATCGAAGTGCTGGCGCACGACATCGAGATCCTGAACGCGTCGGTCACGCCGCCCTTCCAGCTCGATGACGAGAACCTGTCCGAGACCACCCGCCTGACGCACCGCGTGCTGGACCTGCGCCGCCCGCAGATGCAGCAGAACCTGATGCTGCGCTATCGCGTGGCGATCGAGTCGCGCAAGTACCTGGACGGCCTGGGCTTCATCGACATCGAGACGCCCATGCTCACCAAGAGCACGCCGGAAGGCGCGCGCGACTACCTGGTGCCCTCGCGCGTCAACCCGGGCCATTTCTTCGCGCTGCCGCAATCGCCCCAGCTGTTCAAGCAACTGCTGATGGTGTCGGGCTTCGACCGCTACTACCAGATCGTCAAGTGCTTCCGCGACGAGGACCTGCGTGCCGACCGCCAGCCCGAGTTCACGCAGATCGACTGCGAGACCTCGTTCCTGAACGAGCAGGAAATCCGCGACATCTTCGAGAACATGATCCGTCACGTGTTCAAGGAAGTGAAGGGCGTCGAACTGGCCAACCCGTTCCCGGTCATGCCGTGGAGCGAGGCCATGGGCCGCTTCGGCTCCGACAAGCCGGACCTGCGCGTCAAGCTCGAGTTCACCGACCTGACCGACGTCATGAAGGATGTCGACTTCAAGGTCTTCGCCAGCGCCGCCAACAGCGCGGGCGGCCGCGTCGTCGCCCTGCGCGTGCCGGGCGGCGCGGAATTGAGCCGCAGCGAGATTGACGCCTACACCCAGTTCGTCGGCATCTATGGTGCCCGCGGCCTGGCCTGGATCAAGGTCAACGAACTGGCCAAGGGCCGCGAAGGCCTGCAGTCGCCCATCGTCAAGAACATCCATGACGCCGCCCTGCAGGAACTGCTGGGCCGCAGCGGCGCCCAGGACGGCGACATCCTGTTCTTCGGCGCCGACAAGGCCCGCATCGTCAACGACTCGATCGGCGCGCTGCGCGTGAAGATCGGGCACAGCGAGTTCGGCCGCAAGCAGGGCCTGCTGGAAGGCGACTGGAGGCCGCTGTGGGTGGTCGACTTCCCGATGTTCGAGTACGACGAGGAAGAGCAGCGCTACACCGCCGCCCACCATCCCTTCACCTCGCCCAAGGACGGCCACGAGGACCTGCTGGAAACCGATCCCGGCGCCTGCCTGGCCAAGGCCTACGACATGGTGCTGAACGGCTGGGAAATCGGCGGCGGCTCGGTTCGTATCCACCGCGAGGAAGTGCAGAGCAAGGTGTTCCGCGCGTTGAAGATCGATGCCGAGGAAGCCCAGGTCAAGTTCGGCTTCCTGCTGGACGCGCTGCAATACGGCGCGCCTCCGCACGGCGGCATCGCCTTCGGCCTGGACCGCATCGTCACGATGATGGCCGGCGCCGAGTCCATCCGCGACGTGATCGCCTTCCCCAAGACCCAGCGCGCCCAGTGCCTGCTGACCGGCGCGCCGTCGGAGGTGGACGAGAAGCAGCTGCGCGAACTGCACGTGCGCCTGCGCGCCGCCGAGGTCAAGACGGCGCAGTAAGCGGCCGGCTTCGCCGCACGCCATCCGGGCCCCGCTTCGCAAGAGGCGGGGCTTTTTTCATCGCCGGACCGTCGCCAGGATGAAAAGGCCCCCTTGGGGGGCGGCGCCGCCGCGAAGCGGCACCTACACCTTGTGGATGCGGTACACGCAGCGGCCGCCTCCCGCCAGCAGGTGCTGCTCGCGCGCCACTTGCGTGTCCTTGCCCGCGATCTCCTGGAACAACTGCAGTTCCGAGCGGCAGAAACCCTGGCATGCCTGCGCCGCCGCGCAGATCGGGCAATGGTCCTCCACCAGCAGCCAGTCGGCGCCGTCGCGTTCCACTCTCGCCATGTAGCCCTCGTTGGAGCGGACCTGCGCCAGCTGGCGCAGGCGTTCCTCCAGGCTCTTGCCGTCGCACGCCGCCGCATAGGCGGCCCTGGCTTCGGCTTCGCGCTTGGCAATCAGGCGGTCCAGTCCTTCCTCGCCGAACAACTGCCGGATCGAGTCGATCAACTGCGTCGTCAACTGGGCGTGCGTATCGGGAAAACGACGATTGCCCGCCTCGGTCAGGACCCAGTCCTGGCGCGGCCGGCCGGCACCCGCCGCGGGCTGCTGGCGGCCCTCGACCAGGCCTGCCGCCACGAGCTTCTGCACTTGCTGGCGCGCGGCTTCGGTGGTCAGGTCCAGCTTGCGGGCGAGGGTGGCGGTGGAGACCGGCCCATGGGTCTTGATGAAGAACAGGATGCGATCGGCGGTGGGGAATACCATTCAATTTTCCAAGGTCTTTCTTGCATAAATAAAAGACGCTCTCTAATATGCAAGAAATTTCTTTGATAATAGGCCCTGCCGGTCCCGTTGTCGAGGAATCCGGCTTGCGTTCGCGTTCCCGGGTTCTCCGGCCGTGTCCGAACGGGCCTCTCCTCCTTCAAGGTCCGCATCATGCGCAAGAAAATCCTGGTGGGCACGGCGATACTGGCCGCCGTCGTCCTGGCCGGCGTGCGCGTCGCCGCATCGGGCGGCGACGAGCCTCCCCCCGCCGCCTATCCCGCGCCCAAGGTGGCGGTCGCCAGCGTGCAGCGAGCCCGATTGCCCCGGGTCTACGTGGGCGTCGGCGAACTGGAGGCGGTGCGCCAGGTCCTCCTGGCCACCGAAGCGGGCGGGCGCATCACGCGTATCGCGTTCGAGTCGGGCCAGCGGGTCAAGGCCGGGCAGGTGCTGGTGCAGCTGAACGACGCACCCGAGCAGGCCGAGGCGCGTCGCCTGGAGGCGCAGTTGCGCAATGCCGAACTCCAGCACGCCCGCGTGCTGCGGCTGCTGGAGGAGGATGCCGCCACGCGCGAACAGCTCGACAACGCCCGTGCCGCGCGGGACATGGCGCAGGGAGAACTGCAGCGGGTCCAGGCCCTGATCGCGCAGAAGACGGTGCGCGCGCCCTTCGACGGCGTGCTGGGCCTGCGCCGCGTCCATGCCGGCCAGTACCTGAACGTCGCCGATCCCATCGCATCCCTGGTCGATGCCGCGTCGCTGCGGGCCAACTTCTCGCTGGACGAACAGGCCGTTCCACGGCTGCGTGCCGGCCAGCCCGTGGAGGTGCTGGTGGACGCCTATCCGGGCCGGCGCTTTCGCGCCACGATCAACGCGATCGATCCGATGATCTCGCGTTCGCGCACCGTGCGGGTCCAGGCAACCCTGCCCAATCCGGAAGGCGCGTTGAAGGCGGGCATGTACGCGAGCGTCAGGGTCGAGCGCCAGGACGGCCCGGCCTCGGTGCTGGCGGTGCCCGAGACCGCGGTCACCTATACCGCCTACGGCGATACCGTGTTCGTCGTGCAGGACGCGCCGGGCAAGGGGCTGGTGGTCAAGCGGGTGGCGGTCAAGGTGGGCGCGCGCCACGAAGGCCTGGTCGAGATCGAAGAGGGCTTGCGCGAAAGTGATCGCGTGGTCACTTCGGGCCAGCTCAAGCTGAACGACGGGATGCCGGTGGAGCCGAGCGCGGGCGATACGCTGCGCGAGACGGTGTCCGCCACGCGCGTCTCCGGCATCTGAACCGGGTGCCGCCATGACGTTCACCGACGTATTCGTCCGCCGCCCGGTCCTGGCCCTGGTGGTGAGCGCGCTCATCCTGCTGCTGGGCCTGTTGTCCCTGACCCGGCTGCCGATCCGCCAGTATCCGCTGCTGGAGAGTTCCACCGTCACCATCACGACCGAATATCCCGGCGCTTCCGCCGAGCTGATGCAGGGCTTCGTCACGCAGCCCATCGCCCAGGCCGTGTCCTCGGTGGAAGGCATCGACTACCTGTCCTCGTCCTCGGTCCAGGGCCGCAGCGTCGTGACGGTGCGCATGGAGCTGAACCGCGATTCCACGCAGGCCCTGGCCGAGGTCATGGCCAAGGTCAACCAGGTGCGCTATCGGCTGCCCGAGCAGGCCTACGATCCGGTGATCGAACGGTCGGCCGGCGAGTCCACCGACGTGGCCTATGTCGGCTTCGCCAGCGACACGCTGTCGATGCCGGCCCTGAGCGACTATGTGCGGCGGGTGGTGGAACCGAAGTTCTCCGGCATCGAGGGGGTGGCCAAGGTCTCGGTCTACGGCGGGCAGCGGCTGGCGATGCGCCTGTGGCTGGATCCCGACCGGCTGGCCGGCCGCGGCCTGACCGCGGCGGACGTGGCCGAGGCGGTACGGCGCAACAACTACCAGGCGGCGCCCGGCAAGGTGAAGGGCATGTACGTGATCGCCAACGTCCGGGTCAATACCGATCTCATCAGCGTCGAGGAATTCCGCGACATGGTGGTCCACAGCGGCGCCGACGGACTGGTGCGGCTGCGCGACGTCGGTACCGTGGAACTGGGCGCGGCCTCGACCGAGAGCAGCGCCACCATGGACGGCACGCCGGCGATCTTCGTGGGCCTGGCCTCGACGCCGTCCGGCAACCCGCTGGTGATCGTGGACGGCATACGCAAGCAACTGGCCGAGATCGACAAGACGCTGCCGCCCGGCGTGCACGCGCGGCTGGCATTCGAGACCTCGCGCTTCATCAAGGCCTCCATCGACGAGGTCGTGCACACATTGATCGAGGCGCTGGTCATCGTGGTGGCGGTGATCTTCCTGTGCCTGGGGTCGCTGCGCACGGTGCTGGTGCCGATCGCCACCATCCCGCTGTCCATGCTGGGCGCGGCGGCGCTGATGCTGGCCTTCGGGTTCAGCGTGAACCTGCTGACGCTGCTGGCCATGGTGCTGGCCATCGGACTCGTGGTGGACGATGCCATCGTGGTGGTCGAGAACGTCCACCGGCACATCGAGGAAGGGCGTTCGCCCGCCGCGGCCGCGCTGATCGGCGCGCGCGAAGTGGCGGGGCCGGTCATCGCGATGACGTTGACCCTGGCGGCCGTGTACGCCCCCATCGGCCTGATGGGCGGGCTGACCGGCGCCCTGTTCAAGGAGTTCGCTTTCACGCTGGCCGGCTCGGTGGTGGTGTCCGGCGTGATCGCGCTGACGCTGTCCCCGGTGATGAGCTCATTCCTGCTGCCCGCGCAGCAGAACGAGGGACGCATGGCGCGGCTGGCCGAGCGTTTCTTCGGCGGCCTGACAGGCGGCTACGCGGCGGTGCTGCAACGTTCGCTGCGGCACCGCTGGGTAACCGGCGCGCTGGCGCTGGCGGTCTGCGTGAGCCTGCCGGTGCTGTATTCGATGCCGCAGCGCGAGCTCGCACCGGTGGAGGACCAGGCCAGCGTGCTGACCGCGGTCAAGTCGCCGCAGTATGCCAACCTCGATTACGTCGAACACTACTCGCGCAAGCTGGACGACATCTACAAGAGCCTGCCCGAAACCACGGGGCGCTGGATCATCAACGGCAGCGACGGGCTGGCCTCCAGCATCGGCGGCATCGACCTGTCGGCGTGGGGCGAGCGCGAGCGGTCGGGGGCCGAGGTTCAGTCGGCGCTGCAGGCGGCCGTGAACGACGTCGAGGGCAGCAGCATCTTCGCGTTCCAGTTGCCTGCGCTGCCCGGCTCCACCGGGGGACTGCCGGTGCAGATGGTGTTGCGCAGTTCAATGGACTACCGCACGCTGTTCGACGCCATGGAAGACATCAAGCAGCGGGCGCGCCAGAGCGGCCTGTTCGTGGTGGTGGACAGCGACCTCGACTACAACAACCCCGTCGTGCAGGTGAAGGTGGATCGCGCCAAGGCGAACAGCCTGGGCATAGGCATGCGCGACATCGGCGAATCGCTGGCGGTGCTGGTGGGCGAGAACTACGTCAACCGCTTCGGCCTGGACGGCCGTTCGTACGACGTGATCCCGCAAAGCACGCGCGAGCGGCGGCTCACGCCCGAGGCCCTGGCGCTCCAGTACGTGCGCACCGCCGACGGCGACCTCGTGCCGCTGTCGGCGGTGGTCGCGGTGTCGGTGCAGGTCGAGCCCAACAAGCTGACCCAGTTCGACCAGCAGAACTCGGCCACCTTCCAGGCCATTCCCGCGCCCGGCGTGACGCTGGGCGACGCGGTGGCGTTCCTGGAGTCGGTCGCGGCGAGCCTGCCTGCCGACTTCAGCCACGATTGGCAATCGGACGCCCGCCAGTACAAGCAGGAGGGCAATGCGCTGGCGCTGGCCTTCGCCGCGGCGCTGATCGTCATCTACCTGGTGCTGGCGGCCCAGTACGAAAGCCTGGTCGATCCGCTGGTCATCCTGATCACCGTGCCGCTGTCCATCTGCGGCGCGCTGGTGCCGCTGGCGCTGGGCGGGGCCACGCTCAACATCTATACGCAGATCGGGCTGGTGACGCTGATCGGCCTGATCAGCAAGCACGGCATCCTGATGGTGGAGTTCGCCAACGAGCTGCGTGCCGCCGAAGGGCTCACGCCTATCGAGGCCGTGCTGCGCGCCGCGCAGATCCGCCTGCGGCCCATCCTGATGACCACGGCCGCCATGGTGTTCGGGCTGCTGCCGCTGCTGGGCGCCTCCGGCGCGGGCGCGCAAAGCCGCTTCGGCCTGGGCATCGTCATCGTCTGCGGCATGGTGGTGGGCACGCTGTTCACCCTGTTCGTGCTGCCCACCGTCTATTCGCTGCTGGCCCGCGACCACGCCACCGGCGCAGCGCGCCGGCGCGAGCTGGCCGAGGCCGGCGCCGCCGCGCCGCAGGCGCACTGAGGAGCATCGCATGTACAAGCAACCTGTCATGCCCGCCATGCTGGCCATGGCGGCACTGATCGCCGGATGCGCCGTCGGGCCCCGCTACGAGGCGCCGCAGGTGGCCCCGATTGCGCTGGCCAGCCCCGAGCAGGCCTGGTTCGCCGCCGAGCCTTCCACGGCGCCCTGGTGGTCGTTCTTCGACGATCCCGCGCTGGAACGCCTGATCGCCGCCGCGCTGGAACACAACCACGATGTCCGCCAGGCCTATGCCAGCCTGCAAGGCGCGCGGGCGATGTACGACGAGCGCGAGCTGGACCGCTATCCCGCCGTTACCGCGCAGGCCGCCTGGCGCCGCGGCGTCCAGCAGCAGGCCATGGCCACGGGCGATCCCGAGCGCAAGCCCTTCGAGAACTTCCGCGCCGGGTTCGATGCGCAGTGGGAAATCGACCTGTTCGGCCGCCTGGCCCACCTGGCCGCGTCGGCCCAGGCGCAGGCCGATGCGGCGCGGGCGGACCTGGACCGCGTGTGGCTGGCCATCGCCGCCGACGTCGCCCGTTATCACTACGAGTACCAGGGCTTGCAGCGCCGCCTGAATGTCGCGCGGGCCCAGGCCGAGAGCTGGCGCCAGACGGTGCGGCTGGTGGACGCCAGCGTCCGCGCCGGCAGCGGACTGCGGGAGGATCTGGAAAACGCGCGCGCCAACCTGGCCCGCAGCGAGGCGGCCATCGCGCCGCTGTGGGCGGCCAGCCAGGAGACCCGCTACCGGCTGGACGTGCTCCTGGGGCGGCGGCCGGGCGAGACGGCTGCGCCGGCCGATGCCGGCGGGCAGGCTCCGCTGGTGGGCCGCCTGCCGCTGGGAGACGTCGATGCGCTGATCCGCAACCGGCCCGATGTGGTGCGCGCCGAAAGACTGCTTGCCGCCAGCACCGAAAACGAGGGCGCGGCTACCGCCGACCTCTATCCGCGTGTGAGCCTGGGCGGGTTCATCGGTTTCTTCGCACTGCGCGGCGGCGACCTCGGCGGCGCCGCGCGGGCGTTCGAAGTCGCGCCCACCGTCGACTGGCCGGCGTTCCGGCTGGGCAGCGCCCGCGCACGCCTGCGCGCCGCTCACGCGCAGTCGACCGGCGCGCAGGCCCGCTACGAGCAGACGCTGCTGCTGGCGCAGGAAGAGGTCGAGGGGGCGTTGACGCGGCTGGCCCGCCAGCAGGAGCGCCTGGCCGCGCTGGCGCGCTCCGCGGAGCATGCGCGCGCCGGACTGGAGATCGCCACGCGGCGCTACCGGGCCGGCGCGGGGCCGTATCTGGCCGTGCTGGAGAACCAGCGCAGCTACTACCAGATCAGCCAGGAGGCCACGGAAGCGGAGACCGCCTCGTACGTGAACGCGGTGGCCCTGTACAAGGCCCTGGGCTGGGGCATGGGCACGGACGGAGGAAACTCATGAGCGCATCGACCTTGCCCGAGGCTTCCTGGGGCGAACTGCTCCATGGCCGCAACGCGTTGCGGTCCATCGCGCTGGCCGGCGGCGTCGCGCTGCATGCCATCAACGTCTACGTCGTGACCACCATCCTGCCCAGCATGATCGCCGACATAGGCGGCCTGGAGTACTACGCCTGGAACACTTCGCTGTTCGTCGTCGCGTCCATAGTCGGGTCGGCGCTATCTGCCCGCCTGCTGGAACTGCTGGGTCCTCGCGGCGCCTACCTGCTGGCGCTTTGCGCCTTCGCGGCGGGGTCGGCGTGGTGCGCGTTGTCCCCGTCCATGCCCAGCCTGTTGGCCGCGAGAACGGTGCAGGGCTTCGGCGGCGGCGTGTTGCTCGCGCTGAGCTATGCGCTGATCCGCCAGGTGTTCGAGGCGCGGCTGTGGCCACGGGCGATGGGCCTGGTGTCGGGCATGTGGGGCGTGGCGACGCTGTGCGGCCCGGCGGTGGGCGGGCTGTTCGCCGGGCAAGGGCACTGGCGCTGGGCCTTCTGGTCGCTGATCCCGGTGGCCGCCGTGCTGGCCGCGATCGTATCCGTCCAGTTGCCGGGCCGGAGCCGTTCCGCCGGCGACACTGGCATGCGGCCGCCCTACGCGACCATAGGCCTCCTGGTGGTATCGGTGCTGGCCGTGTCCCTGGGCAGTCTCAGCACCAGCGCCGCGTGGAACCTGGCCGGCGTGGCGGCGGGTTGCGTGCTGGCCGTGGGCATCGCGGCGATCGACCGGCGCGCGGCCGCGCGGCTGCTGCCGGCTGGCGCATATTCGCTGTCGGCGCGGCTGGGCCTCCTGTATGCGCTGATGAGTCTGCTGGTGGTCGGCATCACGACCGAGATATTCGTGCCGTACTTCCTGCAGGTCATCCACGGAATGACGCCGCTCGCCGCCGGTTACCTCACCGCCGTCATGGCCGGCGGCTGGACGCTGGGTTCGGTGGGCAGCGCCGGCCGGCGCGGCGCCGCGGCCGACCGGATGGTGCGGGCCGGCCCTTGGATCAGCCTGGGCGCGCTGGTGGCCATGGCGGTCCTGACGCCACGTGCCGGGTGGCTGGAGGGCGTGCCCGGACTGGCGCTGTATTGCCTGGCGCTGGCGGGCGTGGGGCTGGGCATAGGGGTGGGCTGGCCGCACCTGCTGACGCGGCTATTCGTCGCGGCGCCGCCGGGGGAAGAAAACCTGGCCTCGGCATCGATCACCACGGTGCAGTTGTACGCCATGTCGCTGGCCTCGGCGCTGGCCGGCATGGTGGCGAACGCGGCCGGATTGGCCGATCCGGGCGGCGTGGCCGGCGCCCAGCGGGCCGCCCTCTGGCTGTTCGGCACTTTCGCCATCGCTCCCGCGCTGGCCGTGCTCCTGTCGCGCCGCGTGGCCGGACGGCAGGAGACGGCGTAAGGGCTACGGGGGATTCAGTTCCGAGTCCTGCCACGGGTCGTAGCTCCCGAAATGCCAGACATAGCCTTCGGGATCGGCGAGCGTATAGCCCTTGCCGCCGTAATCTTCCTCCTGGATGGGGCGCACGATGCGGGCACCGGCCTTGATGGCGGTGGCGTAGTGCGCGTCGGGATCGGCGACGACGACGTAGGGCGTCTGGGTCTGCCGGCCGCCGATGTCGGCCGGCAGGGCGGTAAGCTGGCGCATGAGTTCGCTCGTACCCGAGCCGAGCATGATCATGCCGTCTCCCAGGGTGAGCTGGGCATGGGCGATGGTTCCGCCGTCCCCCGGCACCACCAGGTGCTGGGTGAAGCCGAAGGCCTGGCACAGCCAGTCGATGGCGGCGGGGGCATCGCGGTAGACCAGGCAAGGCATGATGGAGGTGCGTGTCATGGGCGGTCTCCTGGCAGGCAGGCGTCGGAACGTACGAAAACCGTAGCATGGCATGCGCGCGATGGACAAGGCGCCGCGCCGCCCGCATCGTTTCCGGGGATGTCCGTGCCAGCCGGCGGGCGGCGTCAGGCGCGCGCTTCCAGCTCGACCGCCTGTTTCCGCATGCTTTCGACCAGCGATGCCAGCACGGCTTCGTTGGCCTCGCGCGGATGCGCGACCACGCCGATCTCGCGGAAGAAGGGCGGCCCGGGCAGCTCGACGATGCGCACCTGCCTGTCGGCGGCCGCATCCACCAGCGTGCCCGGGATGACGGCGCAGCCCAGCCCCTCGCGGACCATGCGCAGGATGACGGCCGGTTCGTCCAGTTCCATCAGCTCGTCCACGCCGGTCGACAGGCGGCGCAGGAACTGGTCGACCAGATGGCCGCCATGCGACTTGCGGTTGTAGCGGATGAACGGCAGCGCCGCCGCCACCGCCTCCCAGTCCCCCCGCGTTCCGCGCGGCGCGATGCCGACGTAGCGCTCGCGCATCAGCGCGGTCCATTTCAGGTGGCGCGGCAGGTTCAGGTTGGGCTTGATCAGCACGGCCAGGTCGAGTTCCTGCTCGTCCACCTGCGCGAGGAGCTGCGAGGACATGCCCGGCACCACGTTGACATGCACGGCGGGCAGGGACTGCCGGAAGCGCCGCAGCGCGCCGGGCAGCAACCCCGTCTGTGCAGTGGAAATCGCGCCCACGGTGATGGCCACCGGCGCCGGCTGCCGGCTGGCGCCGCGCATGGCCTGGTAGCGCTGCACGATGTGCTCGGCCTCGGGCAGCAACTGGCGCCCGCGTTCGCTCAACCGGACCGACTTGCCCGCCCGCTCGAACAACAGGCAGCCCAGGTCTTCCTCTAGCCGCTTGATCTGGGTGCTGACGGCCGACTGGGTCAGCCCCAGGCGCGCGCCGGCGGCCGAGAAGGACGAAGCCCGCGCGGCTGCCATGAAGGTTTGTAGGTAGCGGATCACCATGGGGATGCCTGGATGCTAATAGAAAAAATCGATGACAAGGCCGGGAAACTTTCGTTTCGCATCGGAAGTTTCGTTCAATACAATCATAGCCCGGGCCCGGATGGCGGGCCTGCACCGGAGTTTCCTCATGGCTGGCATCCCGCTCTTTCACCTGGCTTTCCCCGTCGACGATCTCGCGCAGGCACGAGCCTTCTATGGCGGCCTGCTCGGCTGTCCCGAGGGCCGCAGCTCGGACGCGTGGGTCGATTTCAATTTCTACGGGCACCAGATCGTGGCCCACCTGTCGCCGGGCGAGGCCGGCACGCGCCATACCAGCGCGGTCGACGGGGACGACGTCCCCGTGCGCCACTTCGGCGCCATTCTTCCCATGGACGAATGGGAGGCCCTGGCCGAAAAACTGCGCCAGGCCGGCACCCGGTTCGTGATCGAGCCACACGTCCGTTTCAAGGGGGAAGTGGGCGAACAGGCTACTATGTTCTTTTTGGATCCTTCGGGCAACGCGCTCGAATTCAAGGCATTTGGCGATCTCGGCCAGGTGTTCGCGAAGTAGCCGGCCGGCGGCGCGACCCGGGCCCGACCGGTTTTTCATCGCCGGGCCGCCCCTGGCGGGGCAGCGCCGCCGCGCGGCGGCAAGCGTGGGGCCATTTTTCAAGGAAGCGCTGCATGTTGTTATCTTCTCGAGTCTTGCTGGGCTGCGCCGCACCGATGGGCGCGGCCGGCGTCATGCTGGCCGCCATGGCCACGCACCTGACGGGTGGAGGCATCCTGTCCACCGCCGCGTTGTTCCTGCTGCTGCATGCCGCCGCCATCACCGGCCTGGCCGCCGTGGTGCCCCACGTCCAGCGCGGCCGCACCGCCCTGATCGGCGCCGCGGCCCTGATCATCGCCGGCACGCTGCTGTTCTCGGTGGACCTGGCCCTGCGCCAACTGGCCGGCATGAAACTGTTCTGGGGCACCGCCCCCTTCGGCGGCGGCGCCATGATCGTAGGCTGGCTGGGCGTCGCCATCGCCGCCCTCATGCCCAACCGCTGACCCCCACCAGCCCGTTGGTTGCCAGGGCACAGCGGATCCGGCTCCGCCGGTCCGCCAGTGCCGCCCCCCGGGGGGCGCCCGTCAGGGCGTAGGGGGGGGAAACTTCTCCATCCAGCCCACGTACCGATCCACGAATCCCTGGATGAACTTGGCGCTGGCCTCATTGGTGATCTTGCCGTCCGCATCCACCAGCCCGCCGGTGTACTGCACGAAGATGCTCGGCTGAGGCAGCACGGGCACGTCCAGCGCCGACAGCACCATGCGCAGGTGTTCCTGCGCCAGGGCCGTGCCGACCTGGCTGGGCGAGGCGCCCATGATGCCGGCGGGCTTGCCCGGCCACGAACTCTTGCCCCAGGGGCGCGAGCCCCAGTCCAGCGCGTTCTTGAGCACGCCGGGGTACGACCGGTTGTATTCCGGCGTGAAGAACAGCAGGCCGTCCGCGGCTTCCACCTGCCGCTTGAACGTGACGACGGGCCCGGGCAGGGCGGTATCGAGATCCTGGTTGTACAGGGGGAGATCGCCGATGGCGATTTCCTCCGTCTGGAAGTTGGATGGCAGCAGTTTCGTCACGGCCTTCGCCAGCTGGCGGTTGAACGATTCCTTGCGGAGACTGCCGATGATCACGCCGATCTTGTAGGTGCTCATGAAGATTCCCGGATCTGGATGAGAAAAGGGGATGCCGGAGCGCGGCCGCCGGCCGCACCGGAGCGGGGGAACTGCCGATTCATGATAGCGCAGCGAATCCACTAGAATGAATCCCTTGTCCCCCCTTGATGCTCACGATGTCAGTCGTTCGTATCGTCAGCTACAACATCCACAAGGGCATGTCCGCCCTGGGCAAGCGCGAGTCCGTGCAGGAACTGCGCCTCGGCCTGCACGGGCTGCGCGCCGACCTGGCTTTTCTCCAGGAAGTCCAGGGGCGCAACGACAAGTCCGGTACCTTGCACGAGCAGCATGAGATGCTGGCCGCGGCCCTGAGGCTGGAGGCCGCCTATGGCCGCAATGCCGTCTACCGGCACAGCGATCATGGCAACGCGCTGCTGTCGCGCTTCCCCATCCTGTCGCACCAGAACCAGGACATCTCCGATCACCGCCTGGAGCAGCGCGGCCTGCTGCATGCCCGCGTGGGCATCGGCGGCCACGAGGTGCATTGCTTCGTGGTGCATCTCGGACTGTTCGCCGGCAGCCGGTCGCGCCAGGTGGGAGCGCTGGTGTCGCGCATCGAGGAAGTCGTGCCGTCGTCGGATCCCATCCTGATCGCCGGGGACTTCAACGACTGGACCAACGTGCTGTCGGACATCCTGGTCGAACGCCTGGGCTTGCACGAGGTGTTCGCGACCGCGCCTCGGGGCAACAACGTGGAACTGCCGCGCCTGCGCGATTCGGTCCGCATGCTGGGCCGGGTGCTGCGGGGCGGGGAAGCCTCGCCCTGGCGGCTGCGGCCCGGGTTCCAGGGCCCGCCCAAGCTCGGCATGGGCAACGAACTGATGGCGCCGCGTCCGCCCCGCACTTTCCCCGCCATCTTTCCGTGGCTGCGGCTGGACCGGATCTACCAGCGCGGATTTTCGGTCCGGCAGGCCAGCGTGTTGTACGGCAGGCCCTGGACACGCCTGTCGGACCACGCGCCGCTGCTGGCCGAGCTCGAACTACCTTGACATGCGGGTGCCTGGCCGCGCCGCGCTGACCGCGGACGCCGCGGCCAGGAAGACGGCGGCCAGCACGAGGCCCGTGGTCGGCCCGTGCGCCGAGGCGGCGGTGAACGCCAGCGCCACCAGCGCCGCGCCCAGTGCCATGCCGAACTGGCGCGCCGTGGCCTGCAGGCCGCCCGCTCCGCCGCTGCGATGGCGCGGGGCCGCGGTCAGCATGACCCGGTTGTTGGGAGTCTGGAACATGCCGAAGCCGGTGCCGCAAAGCACCATGCAGGCCATGATCCAGCCGTTGGGCGTGCTGGTGGGCAGCAACGAGATGACCACCAGGCCGCCGGCGACCAGTCCGGCACCTATCGAGCACAGGATCGAGGGCGCGACGGATTCCGACAGGCGTCCGGCCACGGGGGCCGCGATGGCCACCGCCAGCGGCCAGGGCACCATCAGCATGCCCATTTCCAGCTGGCTGCGGCCCAGGATCTGCTGGAAGTAGAACGGCAGCGAAATATAGGAAATGGTCTGGCCCGAGAACGCGCAGACCGAGGCGCCGACCGAGAACGCGAACTGGCGGATGCGCAGCAGGTCGAGCGGCAGCAGCGGCGTCGCCTGGGTCAGTTCGCGCCGGACCAGCGCCAGCCCGGCCACCGCGCCGCCGGCCAGCAGCGCGAGCGCCGTCATGAAATCGTGCAGCAGCCGGTCCACGCCCACCACGATCAGGCCGAAGGTCAATCCGCTGAGCGTGGCGCTGAGCGCATCGAAAGGACGCTTGGCGAGTTCGGTCTCGGGCAGCATGCGGCTGCCGATGGACAGGATGAACAGGCCGATGGGAAGGTTGACCGCGAACAGCCAGGGCCAGGAGGCGACCGACAGGATCAGCGACCCTATCATCGGCCCGGCGGCGGACGAGGTCGCCACGACCAGGGCGTTATAGCCGATGGCCCGGCCGAACTGCTTCTGGGAATAGATGAAGCGCAGCAGGGCCGGCGTGACGCTCATGACCGCCGCCGCGCCCAGGCCCTGGAACACGCGGAAGGAAATGAGCATCGTGAACGACTGCGACATCGCGCAGCCCGCCGAGGCGATGGTGAAGGCCGTCAGGCCCGCGCCGAACACGCGCCGGTAGCCCAGGATTTCTCCCAGCGACGAGAAGGGCAGCAGGGCGACGACGATCGCGAGCTGGTAAGTGTTGACGATCCAGACGGCCTGGGCAGGCGAGACGCCCAGGTCACGCGCGATGGACGGCAGCGCGACGTTGGTGATGGTGGTTTCCAGGACGGTCATCGCCATCGCCAGCATCGTGGCTGCCAGGGCCCAGTACTTGCGCGGCGGGGTAAGTCCGTCCAGGGGATGCATCTTCTTGTTGTGCGCGCGCCGTGCGCGCGGCGCGCGGATCAGCGTACGGGGAAATTGAAATAGGTATCCGGATACGGCTCTTCGTCCAGAGTGTAGTGCCACCACTCTTCGGGCAGGTTGCGAAAACCGTGCCTGGCCATCAGTTCCTTCAGGAACCGGCGATTGTGTCGGACAGCCTCGGGTAAATCAGGATTGTCTGTATGCGACTTTACATCAAAAAGGTCGAAGGGGGTTCCCATGTCGACCTCGCCGCCGGCCAGCAGCGGACCACGGACGGGCAGGGCGGAGGCGGTTTCAGGCTCCAGCGCGGCCAGCGTCAGATCCACCGTGCTGCCCCGGCTGTGGCCGGATCGCTCGGCGATGTAGCCCAGTTCGAGCAGCGCGGCCTTGTCCACGCCGGGGAAGTATTCGGCCTTGGTCTTCTGGTCGGCGGCGTCGCGCGTCCAGGCCACGAAATCGGTCACGGCGCGCTGGGGCCGGTAGCAATCGAAGATCTTCAACGTCAGGCCCTGGGGCCGGACTTCGCGCTGCACGGCCAGCAGGCGCCGCGCGGCGGGTTCGGTCAGGATGCAGGTGGGGGCGTCGTAGCCCGCCGCCGGCCGGCCCATGAAGTTGGCGCTGCCGTGATAGCGGATGTCCAGCCGCACGGTCTGGGCGACGTCGGTCAGGTGGACGAAGCCGACGGGGATGGGAAGAAGCGGGTCTTCCTGGGCGTGGGCGACCGGCGAGAGCAGCGCCGCGGCGGCGAGACAGGCGCCGGTGGCTTGTGCCAGCGAACCGGCCGGGCGCCGGTCGTCCTGGTCGGAGGAGCGGTTCTTCATTCGGGCATTCCATCTTGAAGCAGCGCATATTATGCGGCGTACGGCGCGCGGCGGGCCAGTTGCGCTATACTTGCGCCCGTCATTGGGGAGTAGCCTCCTTGCCTTTGGGTGCAAGGGCCTGCGTCAACACACTTGCCTACGGGCATGGCGCAGGCGGTCCAGGACTTGGCAAGACCTTTGATCGTGCAGCTTCCGGTGGGCCGGGGCTGTTGCACGATCATTCGGTCAACCGTCCGGCCCGGAGCGCGTATCAAACATGGAAGCCTTCCTCGTCTCGACCGGCATCGTCGCCCTGGCCGAGATCGGCGACAAAACCCAACTGCTCGCCTTGTTCCTGGCTGCCCGCTGGCGTCGGCCCTGGCCCATTATCCTGGGCATCTTCACCGCGACCATCGTCAACCATGCCCTGGCCGGCGCCGTTGGCGCGTGGCTGACGCAGGTGATCGGTCCCGACGCGCTGCGCTGGATACTGGGCGTTTCCTTCATCGCCATGGCGGTCTGGATGCTGGTTCCCGACAAGCTCGACGCAGCCGAGACCGGCAAGCTCAGGCTGGGCGTGTTCGGCACCACGGTGGTGGCATTCTTCCTGGCGGAAATGGGCGACAAGACGCAGGTGGCGACCGTGGCGCTGGTCGCGCAATTCCATGCCTACTACGCCGTGGTGGCCGGCACCACGCTCGGCATGCTGATCGCCAATGTGCCCGCCGTGCTGCTGGGCGACAAGCTGGCCCATCGGCTGCCGGTGCGGCTGGTGCATGGCATCGCGGCATTGATCTTCGCCTGTCTGGGACTGGCCGCGCTGCTCGGCCTGTTCTGATCGCGGGGCTCGTCCCCGGGACGGCCCGGGGACGGTGCAACACGATCTTCATGCAAGCTTCACGACCGTTTCATGACAGGCCTCCATCCTTCGAGTCCTTCAGTGACAAACGGATGAAAACCATGAAAAGACTCGTGAGCGGCGGTGTGGGGCTCGCCGCGGTATTGCTGGCGGCAGGATGCCTGTCCTCGGGCGATGACGATCTCATTCCCGTCAATCCGGAGCCGCAGGGGCGGCCCCTGGCCCTGACCATCCTGCACGTCAACGACCATCATTCCCACCTGGATGCCACCTCGGCCACGCTGCAACTGAAGGTGGCCGACGGATCACGCAAGGCCGTCGCGGTATCGGCCGGAGGCTTTCCCCGGGTGAAGGCGGCGATCGACCAGCTGGCGGCGAAGTCGACCCACGTGCTCAAGCTGCACGCGGGCGACGCGCTGACCGGCACGCTGTATTTCAACCGGGCGGGCGAGATGGGCGAGCCCGATGCCGCCCTGATGAACACGGTCTGCTTCGACGCCTTCGCGCTCGGCAACCACGAGTTCGACAAGGGCGACAGCGGCCTGAAGCATTTCATCGACCTGCTGCACGCCGGCAGTTGCAGGACGCCCGTGCTGAGCGCGAACGTCAGCTTCGCCGCGTCCTCGGCGCTGCATCCCTCGCGCGCGGCGGGCGCGGTATCGCCGTCGACGGTCGTGGTGCGCGACGGCCAGAAGATCGGCATCATCGGACTGACGATCGCGGCCAAGACCCAGGCGTCCTCGAGCCCGGACAAGGGTACGGTGTTCGAGGACGAGGCGGTGGCGGCGCAGCGCGAGATCGACGCGCTGCGCAAGCAGGGCATCGACAAGATCATCCTGCTCAGCCACACCGGCTACGGGTACGACAAGCAGATCATCGCCAGGCTCGATGGCGTGGACGTGCTGGTGGGCGGGGACTCGCATACATTGCTCGGCCCCGACGCGATGGCGGGCACGTACGCGCTGGGTGCGACGCCCGGTGGCGCCTATCCCACGCGGATGACCGACAAGCAGGGCAAGCCCGTGTGCCTGGTCCAGGCCTGGGAATACAGCCGGGTGGTGGGCGAGCTGAAGGTGGAGTTCGACGCCAGGGGCGAGATCAGCAAGTGCGAAGGCACGCCGCATGTGCTGATCGGCGACGATTTCGCCATTGGCGGCGCGGCGGCGGGTGCGCCGGACCGGGCCGCGATCCTGGCCGACGTGCAGGCCAGCGGTTTCCTGAAAGTGGTGGCGCCGGACGCCGCGGCGGCGCAGCTGCTGCAGCCGTTCAAGCTGCAGGTGGATGCGTTCAACAAGACGGTCGTGGCACAGGCGCCCGACGAACTGTGCTCGCGCCGCGTGCCGGGCGGCTCGCCCACGCAGACGGCCGGCTGGAACGACTACGGCCGGTCGAGCGCGGCCTGCAACGCGCTGGGCGACGTGACCCGGCGCGGCGGCGACATCCAGCAGATCGTGGCGCAGGCCTTCCTGGAAATTGCGCAGAAGGCCTATGGCGGTGCCGACCTGACGCTGCAAAGCGGCGGTGGCGTGCGGGTGCCCCTGCAGGGCGACATCACCGCGGGCCGCGCCATCGAGGTCGTGCCTTTCGGCAACCAGCTGTATCGCCTGGAGGTGACCGCGACGGAGATCAAGAACCTGCTGGAGGACGGCATCGAGGCCACCTATGGCGGCACCGGCGCCACGGGGCCCTATCCCTACACCGGCGGGCTGCGCTGGGACGTGGATGCCACCCAGCCCAAGGGCAGCCGGGTCAGCAACATCGAGCTGCGCGACAGTGCCACGGGGAACTGGGGATTGCTGGACCTGGGCAACGCCACCCGCACCTACAAGCTGTTCGTGCTGAGCTTCAACGCCAACGGCGGCGATGGCTACGCCACCCTGGCGGCCGTGCCGGCCGCGCGGCGGCTCGACGTGGGCGTGCTGGATGCCGACGTGTTCCTGGAATACATCGCGGCGCAGCCCAAGGGGACGAACGGCCTGCCGCAACTGCGCAAGCTGGAACCTGGCCTCTATAGCACCAAGTCCCATAAGGACGTGTGGACCCTCTCTACGCGCTGACGCGCGCCTCCCGGGTCTAGTCCCAGGGCGCGGCCATCGGCCGCGCGGGGCGGGCTTTCCATCCGGCCCGCCAGTGCCGCTCCCTTCAAGAGGTAGACTATGCGAGTAGGCAGTTGCTGCGATGAGGCGTGGCGGCTGCGCGTGTCTTTAGTCCCGAATCGCCCGTGCGCGGCGGCTGTCGCGCATGCCCTAGATTGGGCCGGCCGCTCCGGCCCGTTTATCGCCAGGAAGACCATGTCGAATTTCCTCGTCCGCAAAGTCGCAGTGCTGGGTGCCGGAGTCATGGGCGCCCAGATCGCCGCGCACTGCGTCAATGCCAAGGTGCCGGTGGTGCTGTTCGACCTGCCCGCCAAGGAAGGCCCCAAGAACGGCATCGTGCAGAAGGCCATCGACAACCTGCGCAAGCTCAGCCCCGCTCCGCTGGCGGTGCCGGAACTGGCATCGCTGATCGAGCCCGCCAATTACGAAGACGACCTGGCCAGGCTCAAGGAATGCGATCTGGTGATCGAGGCGATCGCCGAACGCATGGACTGGAAGCATGATTTGTATGCGAAGGTCGCCTCGGCGATCGGTCCGCGGGCCATCTTCGCCACCAATACCTCGGGCCTGTCGATCACCGAACTGTCCAAGGGCATGGCCCCCGGGCTGCTGCCGCGCTTCTGCGGCGTGCACTTCTTCAATCCGCCACGCTACATGCACCTGGTGGAACTGATTCCCACCGCGCATACCGAACCCGCCATCCTGGACCATCTGGAGGCTTTCCTGACCACGGTGCTGGGCAAGGGCGTGGTACGGGCCAAGGACACGCCCAATTTCATCGGCAACCGCGTGGGCGTGTTCGGATTGCTGTCCGCGATGATCGAGGCCGAGCGCTTCGGGCTGACCTACGACGTCGTGGACGACCTGACCGGCGCCAAGCTGGGCCGGGCCAAGTCCGGCACTTTCCGCACCGGCGACGTGGTCGGGCTGGACACGCTGGCGCACGTCATCAAGACCATGGAAGACTACCTGCCCGATGATCCGTTCGCCGCGCACTACGGCACGCCGCCGGTGCTGGCCGGGCTGATCAAGCAGGGCGCGCTGGGGCAGAAGACCGGCGCGGGGTTCTTCCGCAAGCAGGGCAAGGCCATCCTCAGGCTGGATCCGGCCAAGGGCGAGTACGTGCCGGCCGACGGCAAGGCCGACGATGCCGTCGCCCGCATCCTGAAGAACAAGGACGCCGGGCAGCGCCTGCAGGCGCTGCGCGACAGCGAGCATCCGCAGGCCCAGTTCCTGTGGGCCATCCTGCGCGATACCTTCCAGTACATCGCCGTGCACCTGGCCGACATCGCCGGCACCGCGCGCGACGTGGACTTCGCCATGCGCTGGGGATTCGGCCATGGCGTGGGCCCGTTCGAGCTGTGGCAGCAGGCCGGCTGGCTGCAGGTCGCGCAATGGGTGCAGGCCGACATCGCGGCAGGCAAGACGCTGTCCAGCGCGCCGCTGCCGGCCTGGGTGACCAGCGGCCCGGTGGCCGAGCGCGGCGGCGTCCATACGCCGGAAGGGTCGTGGAACCCGGCCGCGGGCAGGTTCGAGCCGCGCTCCAGCCTGCCGGTCTATGCGCGCCAGATCTTCCGCGCGCCGCTGGCAGGAGAGGGCATCGTGCCGCTGGCCGCCGGCAAGACCGTCTTCGAGGACGAGGCGATCCGCCTGTGGACCCTGGACCGCGCCGGCCTGGACGATGTGCTGATCGCCTCGTTCAAGACCAAGATGCACACCATCAGCCCCGCCGTGACGCTGGGGCTGCTGCGGGCCGTCGACCTGGCCGAGCAGGACTACCGCGGGCTCGTGGTCTGGAATCCGGGCGAGCCGTTCTCGGCCGGCGCCGACCTGCAGGCCATCGTGCCGCTGTTCATGAGCGGCGGCGTGCAGGCCGTCGCGCCCGAGGAGGAACGCCTGCAGCAGTTGATGCTGCGGCTGCGCTACGCCCAGGTGCCCACGGTGGCCGCGCTGGCGGGCATGGCGCTGGGCGGCGGCTGCGAGCTGTCGGTGTATTGCGCGCGCCGCGTGGCGCATTTCGAGACCTATCTCGGCCTGGTCGAGGTGGGCGTGGGCCTGATCCCGGGCGGCGGCGGCCTGACCTACCTGGCCCGGCGCGCGGCGCAGGAGCGGGCGCTGGCGCCGGACATGCCGCTGATGGCCTTCCTGAAGAAGTACGCCTTCCAGGCCGCCACCGCGCAGGTCTCCAAGTCCGCGGTCGAGGCCCGGCGCATGGGCTACCTGCTGGACGACGACCCCATCGTCTTCAACGTGCACGAGGTGCTGTACGCGGCCATCCGCGAGGCGCAGGCCCTGCACGACACGGGCTGGCGCGCGCCATGGAAGGAGCCGTTCGCGGCCGCCGGCAGCGAAGGCATCGCCATGCTGAGCGCGCAACTGGTGAACATGCGCGACGGCGGCTTCATCTCAGACTACGACTACCGCCTGGGCCATGCGATTGCCGAGATCCTGTGCGGCGGTGAGATCGAGGCGGGGTCGCTGGTGGACGAACAGTGGATCATGGCGCTGGAGCGCAAGACGTTCATGTCGCTGCTGGGCGAACCCAAGACCCAGGAGCGCCTGATGGGCATGATGCAGACCGGCAAACCTATAAGGAATTGATGTGGCCCCCCCTACGCGCTGACGCGCGCCCCCCAGGGGGCGATGCGCGCGGACCGGCGGAGCCGGATCCGCCGCATCCTGGGGTACCAACCGGCTGGCGAGGAACTGCGTTCTTGGCGTTCCTTCAGTGCAGGTGGTGACGAAGTGGGGTTTGAGCGGTGGAACAACAGGGGCGCCTCGTGGCGTCACGGACGAATTGAAGGAGATGGGGATGTCACGTCAGGTTCAGGATGCGTATGTCGTTGCCGCGTCGCGCACGCCGATCGGGAAGGCGCCGCGGGGAGCGTTGCGGACGGTGCGGCCGGATGATTTGTTGATCCATGTGCTGCGCGCGGCGCTGGCGCAGGTGCCGGGGCTGGATCCGGGGCGTATCCAGGATGCCATCATCGGCTGCGCGATGCCCGAGGGCGCGCAGGGGATGAACGTGGCCAGGATTTCCACCCTGCTGGCCGGCCTGCCGCAAAGCGTGGGCGCGGTCACGGTGAACCGTTTCTGCGCGTCGGGGCTGACCGCGGTGGCGATGGCCGCCGACCGGATCCGCGTGGGCGAGGCCGACGTGATGATCGCGGGCGGCACCGAATCGATGAGCATGGTGCCGATGATGGGCATCAACCCGTCGCTGAATCCGCGGGTGTTCGAGGGCGACGAGAATATCGGCATCGCCTACGGCATGGGCCTGACCGCCGAGAAGGTGGCCGCCCAGTGGAAGGTGTCGCGGGAAGACCAGGATGCGTTCGCGCTGGCCTCGCACCAGAAGGCGCTGGCCGCCCAGCAGGCGGGCGAGTTCAAGGACGAGATCGCTCCCATCGAGGTGGTGACGCACTTCCCCGACCTGGAGGCGGAGAAGGTGGCGGTGCGCAAGCGCACGATGTCGCTGGACGAAGGGCCGCGTGCCGACACCAGCGCCGAGGCGCTGGCCAGGTTGCGGCCGGTGTTCGCGGCCAAGGGCAGCGTGACCGCCGGCAACAGTTCCCAGACCTCGGACGGCGCGGGCGCGCTGGTGCTGGTGTCCGAGAGGGCGCTCAAGGAATTCAACCTCGTGCCGCTGGCGCGTTTCGTGACCGCCACGGTGCGGGGCGTGCCGCCGGAGATCATGGGCATCGGCCCCAAGGAGGCCGTGCCCGCCGCGCTGCGGCAGGCCGGCCTGTCGCTGTCCGATATCGACTGGATCGAACTCAATGAGGCGTTCGCCGCGCAGTCGCTGGCGGTGATCCGCGACCTGGGCCTGGACCCGGCCAGGGTCAATCCGATGGGGGGCGCGATCGCGCTTGGCCACCCGCTGGGGGCGACCGGCGCGATCCGTGCCTCTACCGTGGTGCATGCGCTGCGGCGCAGGAACCTGAAGTACGGCATGGTCACGATGTGCGTGGGCACGGGCATGGGCGCCGCGGGAATCTTCGAGCGGGTCTAGTCGCGTGGTCGAGACGGGGCGTGGCGATTCCTGGCGGGACGCCGCGCGGCGACGGGAGGGGCGTGCAATGGCGGAGTTCGTCACCCTGGAAGTCCATACCAACCCTTGGGACGCCCACATCACCCGTGGGCTGCTGGAAAGCGAGGGCATCCCGGTGCTGCTGCAGAACGAGCACCAGGTATGGGCCAACTGGCCTTTCTCGCTGGCCCTGGGCGGTGTGCAGGTGCAGGTTCCCGCCTTGTCGCTGCCGCGCGCGCAGGCGGTGCTGGCGCGCCGCAACAGCGGGGAGTATCAGCAGGAAGTGTTCGACCAGCCCGTCGCCGCGCGATGCGAGGCCTGCGGCGGCACGCGGTTCGCGCGCGACGTGAACTGGCCGCAGGTGGCGCTGGCACTGGTGACGCTGTGCTGGAGCAGCGTCATCTTCCCGCCTCGCAGGGGACCGATGAAATGCGTGGACTGCGGAACGCCAGCTGGCGAGGCCTGAGCCGGGCGGCTACCGGCCCTTCGCGCGATCGGCGTTCTCCTGCATCCGGCGCAGCAGTTCCAGCAAGCGTTCCACCTCTTCCCTGTCGAATCCTTCCAGCATCCTGGCCTGCCTGTCCATGGCCCGGGCGATCAGCGCCTGGCCGGTCTGCCGGCCCCGCGGCGTCACGCTGAAGATGGTGCGGCGCGCGTCGGCGGGATCGGGGATGGAGCCCACCAGTCCCGCCTGAGCCAGCTTGGCCAGCGTGCGGCTGACCCAGGCCTTGTCGATGTGCATGATCTGGCACAGGGGCGTGACGCCCATGTCGCCGCGCGTGGCCAGGACCACCAGGCAGCGGTATTCGGGCAGCGTGAGGCCGGCCACTTCCTGCGCATCCCGTTCGGCCAGGCCGCCCAGGCTGGATGACAGCCGGAAGATGACGAAGCCCAGCAGCGAGGTCAGGTCGAAATCGACCGGCGCGGTTCCGCGCCGGCGGGACGAGGATCGGGAGGGGGCGGTCATGGGCATCGGCCGGGACGAAAGTGGAACGGACAGGCGCCATGTTGACAGAAGAGCGTGCCGGCCGCCAATTGGTTGTCAAAACATCATTGACAACACAACAAAAAGCGCGCATCGTCTCTTCCGCAGCGTTCAACGATCCGTTTCATGGCTTCCAATCTCCTGATCATCCTGTCGGACGAACACAGCCCCGGCGTCATGGGCTGCGCCGGCCATGGCGAGGTGTCGACTCCGCACCTGGATGCGCTGGCGGCGTCGGGTACGCGTTTCGCCAACGCGGTATGCGCCAGCCCCATCTGTGTGCCGACCCGTGCCGCGCTCGCCACCGGGCGGGCGGTGCACGAGGCCGGCTACTGGGACAATGTCGATGCCTACGACGGTGCCGTGCCCAGCTGGCACCACGTGCTGCGCGAGCACGGGCATGAAGTGGTGTCCATAGGCAAGCTGCACTATCGCGGCGCCCCGGGCGAGGACTACGGTTTTTCCGAAAGCCTGCTGCCCATGCACATCCATGGCGGCCGGGGCGAGGTCAAGATGCTGCTGCGCGATCCGCCCGCCTCGCTGGGCGACGGCGCGAACATGCTGGCCTCGGCGCGTGCGGGCGAGTCGGACTACAACCGCTACGACGACCGCATCTGCGACACGGCGGTCCGATGGTTGCGTCGCAAGGCGGCGACGCCCGCCCCGGACAAGCCCTGGGTACTGATGGTATCGCTGGTCGCGCCGCATTTTCCGCTGACGGTGCCGGCGCCCTTCTTCGACCGCTATGCCGCGCAGCCCCTGCGCCTGCCCAAGGCCTATCGGTTCGGCATCGACGAGGCGGCCCATCCCTTCATCCGCCAGTATGCGCGCGAGACCGGCTACAACGTCCATTTCCGCGACGAATCGGATGTCAGGCGGGCGCTGGCCGGCTACTACGGCCTGGTCAGCTTCCTGGATGCCAAGGTGGGCACGCTGGTGCGCACGCTGAAGGAGTGCGGGCTGGACGACGCGACGCGCATCATGTACCTGAGCGACCATGGCGACAACGTGGGGGCGCGGGGCCTCTGGGGCAAGAGCACCATGTATGCCGAGTCGGTGGGCATACCGATGATCCTATCCGGTGCCGGCATCGAGGCCGGACGGGTCGAGCGCACGCCCGTCGGCCAGACCGATGTCTACGATACCGTGCTGGACGCGGTGGGCGTACCCGCCGATGCCGGACGCGTGTCGCCATCGGCGCGTTCGCTGCTGCGGGAGCTGCCCGCCGACCGCGCGGTGCTGTCCGAATACCATACCGTGGGTTCGCGCGCGGCCGTCTTCATGCTGCGCGACGTCCATACCAAGTACGTCCACTATTGCGACCATCCTCCCCAGTTGTTCGACCTGGACGACGATCCGGACGAACTGCACGACATCGCCGCGAAGTCGCCGGGCCGCGTGCATGCCTGGCGCGAGCGGCTGGCCGGGTTCTGCGACCCCGACGAGGTCGATCGCCGCGCCAAGGCGCGACAGGCCGAATTGATCCGGCGCCATGGCGGCGACGCGGCGATCCGGGCCGGGACGGGCATAGGGGGATACACGCCGGTCTTGGCGTGAGGAGCGGATTCCATCGCGGCGCCCGGCGCCGCATCATCACAAAACCGGCAGGAGACAAGACATGAAGTACCCCAGGGTCCTACGCGGACTGATCGCGGCCGCGCTGGCCGCCGTGGCCGGCATGGCCCAGGCACAGCAGGCCGGCGCGCGGTTGCTGGTGGGCTATCCGGCCGGCGGGGCGCCCGATGCCGTGGCGCGCGTGTTCGCCGAGCACCTGCGGCAGGTCGCCGGCTTTCCCGTGGTGGTGGAGAACCGCGCCGGCGCGACCGGCAAGCTGGCCATCGATGCGGTGCAGGCCGCCCCCGCCGACGGCCAGACGCTGATGGTGATGCCGGCCAGTTCGCTGCTGCTGACGCCCATGGTGCTGAAGTCCGCCCACTACGACGCAGTCCGGGATTTCGCGCCGGTGTCCGCATTGGCCGAATACGGCTTCGGCGTGGCGCTGGGGCCCGCCGCGCAGGGCGCCACGCTGGCGGCGTTCATGGCCTGGGCCAAGGGCCATGCCGACCAGGCCAACTACGCGACGCCCGGCCTGGGGACGCCGCAGCACTTCCTGGGCGCGGAGCTGGCCAGGCAGGGCGGCACGCCGTTGACGCACGTGCCCTACCGCGGAGGCGCCAATGCCGTCACCGACGTGCTGGGCGGGCAGGTCGCGGCGCTGATCACCACCGAGCAACTGCTCGTTCCCTACCAGGCCCAGGGCAAGCTGCGCGCCGTGTTGATCACCTCGCCGCAGCGCAATGCCAAGCTGCCGGGCGTGCCGACCGCGCGCGAAGCCGGCCTGCCGCAGCTCGAGGCGGTGGATTGGTTCGGCCTTTTCGCCAAGGCGGGAACGCCGGCCGACCGGCTGGCGCAGTGGCAGGCGCGGGCCGATGCGGTGCTGGCCAGCCCCGCCTATCGCAAGGCGATCGCCGACCTCGGCTACGCCCTGCCGGCTCAGCCCACCGCCGGGCTCGGGTCCAGGCTGGAGCGCGAACGTGGCCAGTGGCGCGACCGGATGCGGGTTTCCGGTTTCCAGGCAACGGAATAAGATTTGTCGGGGAGCGCAGGCCGCGCGACAGCCGGGGCGCGGCTGCGGTGCGATCTCCCGGCGCAAGGAGCAGGCCATGCAGAAGTTGAGTGCGCAGGACATCGAGCAGGCGATGGCGAAGCTGCCCGAGTGGCAGCTGGACGCGCAGCGGGGCGCCATCCGGCGCCGGTTCCAGTTCCAGGATTTCAGCCAGGCCTTCGCGTTCATGACGCGCATCGCCCTGTATGCGGAAAAGAACGATCACCATCCCGAGTGGTCCAACGTCTACAACCGGGTGGACGTCACGCTGACCACCCATGACGCGAACGGCCTGACACAGCGCGACATCGACCTGGCGCGCCACGCCGACGAGGCTGCGCGCGCCCATTCCGGATAAGAGGCCAGGATGAAGCACCCATCGACCGCGCCCAAGCACGGTCTTGCCGCCGGCGACGCGGGCCGGCCGGAGCGGGCGGACTGGACCATAGACCAGGGCTGGGAGCGCTACACCCAGGAAGAGCACGCCGTCTGGAGGTTCCTGTTCGAGCGGCAGTCCAGGCTGGTGCCGGGCCGCGCCTGCCGCGAGTTCGAGGAGGGCATGCGCGACCTGCCCATAGGCGCGGACCAGATTCCCGATTTCCGCCGCCTGAGCGACGTGCTGTCGCGGCGCACCGGCTGGCAGGTGGTGGCCGTGCCCGGCCTGGTGCCCGACGACGTGTTCTTCGAGCACCTGGCCAACCGGCGTTTTCCCGCCGGGCAGTTCATCCGCCGCGCCGACCAGCTCGACTACCTGGAAGAGCCCGATGTCTTCCACGACGTCTTCGGCCACGTGCCCATGCTGATGAACCCCATCCTGGCGGATTTCGTGCAGGCCTACGGCGAAGGCGGGCTGCGTGCCCAGCGCATGGGTGTGCTGCCCAACCTGGCGCGCGTGTACTGGTACACCGTGGAGTTCGGCCTGGTGCAGCAGACCGAGGGGTTGCGCATCTACGGCTCGGGCATCATCTCGTCGTACGCGGAAAGCCTGTTCGCGCTGGCAGACCCCTCGCCCAACCGGGTCCGCTTCGAACTGGAGCGCGTGATGCGGACGCGCTATCGCATCGACGATTTCCAGGAAACCTATTTCGTGCTGCACGACCTGGAAGAACTGCTGGAGCTCGCGCGGGTCGATTTCGCGCCCGTCTACGAGCGCGTACGCCAGCAATCCGAACTGGAGCCGGGCATCCTGCTGCCGGGGGACGACATCATGACCCGGGGTACGGGCGCTTACCATGCCGCGCGGGCGGAAGGGAACTGACATGGCATCGACACATACGGGGCGGCGCACGGTCATGGTCACCGGCGCGGCTGGAACGTTGGGCGGCGCCGTTGCCGCCGCCTTTGCCGCCGAGGGCGCCAACCTGGTGCTGCTGGACCGCCGCGAGGCGCAACCGCCGGCGGGGCTGGGCGCGGCCTCGTGCCTGATCGCGCCGGTGGATCTGCTGGATGCCGGGCAGGTCGCGGATGCGGCGGACCGCGCGCGGGACCGCTTCGGCGCGATCGACGTGCTGTGCAACATCGCCGGCGGTTTCCGCATGGGCGAGGCCGTGCACGAGACCCGCGACGCCACCTGGGATTTCCTGCTGGACCTGAACGCCCGCAGCATCGTCCATACCGCGCGCGCCGTCGTGCCCGGCATGGTGGCACGGGGTGAAGGCCGGATCGTCAACGTCGCCGCCCATGCCGCCTTGCGCGGCACGGCCGGCATGGGCGCCTATTGCGCCTCGAAAAGCGCGGTCATGCGGCTGACCGAGTCCATGGCCGCGGAGTTGCGCGAGCGGGGCATCAACGTCAATTGCGTCATGCCCACCATCATCGATACGCCCGAGAACCGGCGCGACATGCCGGATGCCGATCCCGCGCGCTGGGTGGCGCCGGCCGACCTGGCCGAAGTGATCCGCTTCCTGGCTTCGCCGGCGGCCCGCGCCGTCCACGGCGCGGCATTGCCGGTGACGGGCCTGTCCTGAAGGCCGTTCAGGACAGCTCGGCGTTCAGCGGGGCCAGCTCGGCGATGACATCCGGCAGCGGCCGGGCGCCTGCGGGCAGGTTCAGGCTGACATGGTGGGTGCCGGCTTCGCGCATGCGCGCCAGGATGCCGGCCAGCGCCCGTGCGCCGGTGCGATAGCCCAGTTCGATGGCTTCGGCCGGGGCTTCGGGGCGGTCCAGCAGTTCCACGCGCATGGCGACGCCGAAGGCACGGAACTGGCCCGGCGCGGCGCGTTCCACCGCCTGGCGCCACATCCCGTGGCGGCCGCGCTGTACTTCCGGCGGACGGTGGTAGGTGGTCCAGCCCACCGCGTGGCGGGCGATCCAGTCCAGGCTCTGGCCGGCCGAACCGACGGCCAGCATGGGCACGGGCGTGGCGGGGAGCGGCCGCAGGCTGAAGGCCACGGGCGGATCGTCCTGCACGTCGGGCACGACGCGCGGCGGGGTCCCCAGCGCGGCCGACAGTTGTTCCCAGCGCGCGCGGAAATCCTCGCGCCGGGTGGCGGCATCACGGCCGAACGCCAGGTATTCGGGCGGCCGGTCGCCCGATCCCAGTCCCAGCACGAAGCGTCCCGGCGCCAGCGAGGCGATCGAGACGGCGCCCTTGGCGACGTGCAGCGGATGGCGCAGCGTCAGCACGACGGCACCCGTCACGAGGCCGATGCGCCGGGTGCGCGCGGCCAGCGCGCCCAGCCATGTCCACGGATCGAGATGGCCGATGGCTTCGGGATAACCGGGATGGTTCAGCGGCACGTCGCGCACCCACAGCGCGGCGAAACCCGCCGATTCGGCCTGGGCCGCCAGTTCCAGTTGATGGTGGAAATCGACTTCGCGCCGGCCGGCATGTTCGGCGGCGTCGACCCAGGGCAGGGCCAGTCCCAGCGTCAGCCGGTCGGCCTGGAACAGGGACGCCGCGGCGTTCATGGCGGCCCTAGGCGGGGTCCATGCCGTTCTTGCGCTTGATCTCGGCCGCGTCGGCGCTGGCCATGAAGGCCAGCAGTTCGCGCACGGTGTCCTGCCGGGTGCAGGTGGCGGCCACGCCGGCGGAGAAGGTGGTCATGACCTGCAGGCCGGGGGGCAGGGGACCCACGATGTCGATGCCCGGCACGTTCATCATTTCGCTCAGTTGCTGGAAGCCAAGGTCGACTTCGCCCTTGGCGATCAGCGTGCCCACCGGGATGCCGGGCTTGGACTGGACGGTGCGGTCCTTGATCTGGTCGGCGATGCCCCAGCGTTCGAACAGTTTGGACAGGTAGACGCCGCTGGGACCGGTGGAGTAGCCGATGGTGCCAGCGTCCAGCACGGCCTGCCTGAGGGCGGTTTCGGAGCCGATGTCCGGGCGCGGCGCGCCGGCGCGCACGGCCACGTAGACGCCCGATACGACCAGGTCCACGCGGCTGCCCGCCACGATATGCCCGGCTTCGGTCATCTGGTCGATGACGTTGGCGGCCAGCACGACGGCGTCCAGGGCTTCGCCGGACTGCACGCGCCGGGCGGCATCGACGCCGCCGACGGATTCCACGAGGATGTCCTGCTGTGCGTGCGATTGCTGGAATTGGGCGACGAGATCGGCAAGCAGCTGCTTGGTTGCCATCGAGGAAAGGATGTGGATCTGGGATGCCATGGTTTGCGTCCTGTGAGTCGGCGGCCGGCACGGCCCTGCCGGCAGATTAGAACATAGGGGCGTCGCGCGTCGGGACGCCTGCTCGGCCGGGTGCCGGCCTACGAGCGATGCGTCAGGATGTTGACCAGATTGCCGAACGGGTCGCGCACGTAGAAGCGCCGCACGCCCCAGGCTTCGTCGCAGGGCCCGTAGACGATCTCGGCCCCGTGCGCGCGGGCGCGGGCCAGCACGTCGTCCACGTCGTCGACCTCGATGGACAGCTCCGGCACGGGCGTGCCCGAACCGCCTTCGCTGGCCACGCTGACCTGGGGCGTCTGGCTGCCGCCGGACGCGAAGGTCATGAGCCAGCCGTGGTCCATGACCACGTCCAGGCCCAGCAGCCTGCCGTAGAACTCCCGCGCGAGGGCGGGGTCGGGGGTGGAGAGATTGGCGACGATGCGGCGGACGGTCATGGCGGTCGTGCTCCGGAAGCGAATCTTGACCGGAGATTCTATCGCCCGCGACCCCCGCGGCTGGAAGCGCGCCGCGGCCGTGGGTAAAGTGGAGGCTTGCCCACCGAAGCACCGCCGTCTTGAATCCTTCCCCATCCGCCGATCCCCGCCTGGCCCGCCTGCGCCGCATGAAACTGGGCGCGCTGGGCCTGCTTGCCGCGTCGTTGGCGGGTTTCGGGCTCAGCCATGCGATGGGCGGGCAGGGCGCCTGGGCCTGGGTCCGGGCCTTCTGCGAGGCCGCCACGGTGGGCGCGCTGGCCGACTGGTTCGCCGTGGTGGCGCTGTTCAAGCGGCCGCTGGGCCTGCCGATTCCCCACACCGCCATCGTTCCCGCCAACCAGGCGCGCCTGGGGGACAACCTGGCCGTGTTCGTGCGCGATCATTTCCTGGCGCCCGACGCGCTGCTGGCCAGGCTCCAGGTATTCGACCCGGCCAGCCGGCTGGGCGCATGGCTGAGCGAGCCGGCCCAGGCGCGCATGGCGGCGGGCATGGCGCGCACGTGGCTGTCGCAGGCGCTGGACCTGCTGGACGAGCGGGTCGTGCGCGAGGCCATCCAGTCTTTCGTCGTCGCCCGCCTGCGGGCCTGGGATGCCGGGGCGACGGCGGGAGAGGTGCTGGGATTGCTGACGCGCGACGGCCGCCATCATCAATTGCTGGACGAGGCCCTGCGGCGCCTGGGGGGCTACCTGGACGACGAGGGCGTCAAGGAGCGGGTGTCGGATCTGATGGTGAAATACGCGCGCAAGGAATGGCCCAGGATCGTCGGGACCGTGAACCTGGTGAAACCGGTCGAAGGGATCGCCGACAATCTGGCGGACCGGCTGGCGCGCGCGCTGCTGGATGAACTGCACGAGGTGTTGTCGCGGCCCGATCATCCGCTGCGCCAGGACTACGAGGCCTGGGTGGCGGACTACGTGGCGCGGCTGCGCGACGATCCGCAATTGCGCGAGCAGATCGACGGCATCAAGTCGCGGCTGATCGATCACCCCTCGGTGCAGGCGTACGTGCAGGGGCTGTGGGCAGAGATCCACGCGGCCCTGCGCCGCAACCTGGATGCGCAGGACTCGCCGCTGGCGCGGCACCTGGAGCAGAGCCTGCTGGGACTGGGCCGCCAGCTGGCCGCCAATCCCGCCCTGCGCGAAGCGATCAACGAACATGTCATGACCGGCGCGCGCAGCCTGGCGGCCCGGCTGCGCGAAGGGGTCACCGAGCATATCGCCCAGACCGTCAGGGGCTGGGACGAAAGGCGGCTGGTGCAGGCGCTGGAGCTGAGCGTGGGCCCCGACCTGCAATACATCCGCTACAACGGCACGCTGGTGGGCGGGCTGATCGGGATCGGCCTGCACGCGCTGGTGCTCGCCTTCGGCGGCTGAGCGGCGGCCGGCCGCGCTACGCCGCGTCGTCGCGCAGTGCCTGGGCGCGGGCGGATCCGCCGCGCAGGATGCAGGCCGCGGCCACGGCCGCGCACAGTGTCAGTACGGCGCCGACCGCCGCGGAGAGTTGCAGCGCATCGACGAACGCCCCGCGCGCCACCGCCAGCATGGCGTCGGCCTGCGGCGTGGGCAGCGCATGCGCCGCCGCCACCGCGGCGCCCAGCGTCGACGAGGCGGTCTCGGCTACTTGCGCCGGGATGCCCTCCGGCATGCCCGCCGATAGGCCGGAACGGTAGATCATCGTGCCCATGCTGCCGAATACCGCGATGCCGAGCGCGCCGCTGAATTCGGCGCTGGTTTCGGAGATGGCCGAGGCCGAGCCCGCCCGCTGCGGCGGCGCCGAGGTGATGATCATCTCGTTGCCGATGGTGAACACCGGCGCCATGCCCAGACTCATCACGATCAGGCCCGCCATGATGGCTTCGAGTCCGTAGGGGCGGTCGGCCAGCAGCACCATCAGGAAACCGGCGGCGGCCGCGAGCAGTCCGCCCACGAAGATGGACAGCGGCGGCACGCGCCGGGCCAGCCTCGGGGCGAGCAGCGAGCCCGCGACGAAGCCCAGCGCCCAGGGCACGGTGACCAGGCCCGCCCGCAGCGGGTCCAGGCCCAGCACCAGTTGCAGGTACTGCGTGATGAAGATGTAGACGCCGAACATGGCGAGGCAGGACAGCGCGTAGGCGGCGATGGCGGCGCTGAAGGCCGGCCGCATGAACAGGTTCAGGTCCAGCAGCGGATAGGGCAGGCGCCGCTGGCGCCGCACGAAGGCCACGCCCACCGCGAATCCCGCCGCGATGATGGCGGCGGCGGTCCACGACGCGCCGTGCTGGGCGATCTGCTTGAGTCCGTAGATCATCGCCAGCACGGCGAACAGGGACTGCGCCACGCTGGGCGGGTCGATGCGGCCGGCGTCCGGGTCGCGGTATTCCGGCAGCAGCACCGGGCCGAGCACGAGCAGGAGCAGCATCACCGGCACCGCGACCAGGAAGACCGATCCCCACCAGAAGAATTGCAGCAGCACCCCGCCCACCAGCGGCCCGATGGCGCTGCCGAGCGAGAAGCTGGCGATCCAGATGCCGATCGCGAACTGGCGCTCGTGCTCGTCGTGGAACATGTTGCGGATCAGGGACATGGTCGATGGTGCCAGGGTGGCGCCCGCGATGCCCAGCAGGGCCCGCATGGCGATCAGCATGCCCGCGCTGTCGGAGAAGGCCGCGATGGCCGAGGCGACGCCGAACGCCGCGGCGCCGATCAGCAGCAGCTTGCGGCGCCCGATGCGGTCGCCCAGGGTGCCCATGGTGATGAGCAGGCCCGCGACCAGGAAGCCGTAGATGTCGATGATCCACAAGAGCTGCGAGCTGGACGGGTTCAACTGCGCGCTGATGGCGGGCAGGGCCAGGTTGAGCACGGTCAGGTCCATCGCGTAGACCATGCAGGGCAGCGCGATGACGGCCAGTCCTATCCATTCCTTGCGGGTGGCCTTGGGAGACGGGGATGAGGTCATGGGAGGATCAGTGGGAAGGGAGGGCTTGGGCAGCACGCTCCAGGAGAAGTTCCTGTTCCCGCAGGTTGCGGGTCATGGCGGCGGCGCGCAGGAATTCCTCGCGCGCCTCGGCGCGGCGCCCGAGTTTCTGCAGCAGGTCGCCGCGCACGCTGGGCAGCCAGTGGTAGTTCGCCAGGGCCGGCTCGGAACGCAGCGCGTCCGCCAGCGCCAGGCCGGCGGCGGGGCCGAAGGCCATGCCGACCGCCACGGCGCGGTTCAGCTCGACCACGGGGGACGGGGCCACCTGCGCCAGGGCGTCGTACAAGGCCACGATGCGTTCCCAGTCGGTCTCGTCCGGCGTCCGGGCCCGGGCATGGCAGGCGGCCAGCGCGGCCTGCAAGGCATAGGGGCCGTGCGCTCCGCCCAGGGCTTCGGCCCGGGCCAGGGCCGCCAGGCCGCGTCGTATCAGCAGCGGGTCCCAGCGCGTGCGATCCTGGTCCATCAGCAGGACGGGGCGCCCGTCGGCGTCGGTGCGGGCCGGCAGACGCGAGGCCTGGATCTCCAGCAGCGCGCACAGGCCATGCACCTCGCCCTCGTCCGGTGCCAGTCCCGCCAGTACGCGCGCCAGCCGCAGCGCCTCGCCGCACAGCGCCGGCCGCATCCAGTCGTCGCCGGCCGTGGCCGAATAGCCCTCGTTGAAGACCAGGTAGATCACTTCCAGCACCGAGCCCAGGCGGGCCGCGCGCTCATGCGCGTGGGGCACCTCGAACGGCACCCTGGCCACCGACAGGGTGCGCTTGGCACGCACGATGCGCTGGGCGATGGTGGCCTCGGGCACCAGGAAGGCGCGGGCGATCTCGCCGGCCGTCAATCCGCCCAGCAGGCGCAGCGTCAGCGCCACGCGGGCGTCGGTGGACAGGACGGGATGGCAGGCGGTGAAGATCAGGCGCAGCAGGTCGTCGCCCACTTCGTCGTCGCGTGCGGCCTCGACCAGGGCCGCCGGATCCGGCGCATGGCCCGCGCCCAGCACTTCGGTCTCGTGGCCGTACTCCTCGTGCTTGCGCGCGTGCAGGGCGGCCTGGCGCAGGCGGTCCAGCGCCCGGTTCTTCGCGGTGGTCATCAGCCAGGCTCCGGGATTGTCCGGCACGCCATCCCCGGGCCATCGCTCCAGCGCGGCCACCAGCGCGTCCTGCGCCAGTTCCTCCGCCAGGCCGACGTCGCGCACCAGCCGCGCGACGCCCGCGATGATGCGGGCCGATTCGATCCGCCAGACGGCTTCGATGGCCCGGTGGGTGGCGGCCTGCGTCACAGGCTCAGCCCTGCTCGACCGTGGCGGGGTCCATGTAGAAGACCTCCCATGCATGGCCGTCCGGGTCGTCGAAGCCATGGCTGTACATGAAGCCGTGGTCCTGCGGAGGCCGCGGTGCCGTGCCGCCGGCGGCCAGGGCCTTGCGCACCATGTCGTCGACGGCTTCCCGGCTGTCGCAGGTCAGGGCCACCAGGACTTCGGTGCTTTCCCGGGCATCACTGATCGGCTTGCTGGCGAAACCGCGGAAAAAATCCGTGGTGAGCAGCATGGCGTAGATGTTCTCGCCGATGACCATGCAGGCGGCCTTTTCGTTGGTGAACTGGGCGTTGAAGGTGAAGCCGAGCTGGCCGAAGAAGGCCTGGGTGCGCGGCAGGTCGGCGACGGGCAGGTTGACGAAGATCTGCTTGTGCATGGCGGGTTCCTTGGAAGATGGGCGCGTTATCGGCTGGTGGTTTCCAGCTTGCGGAAGCGGTCCACCGCTTCGCTCGGGCCGAGGTCGTCCAGCTCGAAGAGCTCGCGCACCTCGATCTCGCCGTCGGCATCCGCCATGGGCGAGGGAAAGCGCCGGGCCCATTCCATGGCTTCCTCGCGCGAGCGGACCTGGATCAGCGTGTAGCCGGCGATCAGTTCCTTGGTCTCGGCGAACGGGCCGTCTATGACCGTACCCTTGCCGGCCCGGTAGCGGACGCGCCAGCCCCGGGACGACGGCTTCAGGCCGTTGGCGTCCAGCAGCACGCCGGCCCTGGCCAGTTCCTCGTGGTAGGCGGTCATCGCGGCCAGCAGGGGTTCCTCGGGCATGACGCCGGCCTCGGTGTCCGCGGTGGCGCGGACGATGATCATGAATCGCATGGCGGTTTCTCCGGTGGTTGCAAGCCCGCACGTGGGCTTCTGACCCTACGACGATCGGCGCGTGCCGGAATCGACATGGCGGAGGCGACCTAGGGAAACTACCAGGTCGAGCGGCTCAGCGATAGCACGGCGCCACTTCCCGGACCTCGACCGTGCACCATTGCGCCGCCGGGCAGGCTTGCGCGATGGCCACGGCCTCCTCGCGCGTGGCGCAGTCCAGCAGGAAGAAGCCGCCTATCATTTCCTTGGCTTCGGCGAACGGCCCGTCCACCAGGCGGGTGCGGCCGTCCCGCTTCTGCACGCGCACGGCGCCGTCCTGCGAGGCCAGCGATTCGGCGGCCAGCAACAGGCCGCGCGTCTTCAGATCGGCGCCGAAGGCGACCATGCGGTCGTAGAGGTCGCGGCCCGCCGCCTCGCTGCGTTCGGCGCGCTGGCCGGTGGGTTCGACGATGAGCAGCATGTAGGCCATGGGGACTCGCAAGAGAGGGCCGCGGGGCGCGGCCGGCGAAGGCGGAGCGCCCGATTCTTGCAGATTTCGCGTCTTTTTTCATGACAGCGTGTAAGCGCGGCGGGAGCACGTATTTAGATGGCCAACTGATAGAACTACAAATTTTTCTCGTTTGCCTGTCCCGCCGCCCGCGGGTGAAATGCCTGCCATGTCGCCGCGGGACATCGGAAGGCGGGCCTTGCTTTCCGGGCCGTCCGGCGGGAAGGAGAAGTGATGAGGCAAGCAAGTACAGCGGCGGCGCAGGGTCGCCGCCGGTGGCTGGCGGCATGTGCCGCGGCCCTGGGCGTCGCGGCCGCGGGGCCGGCGATGGGGCAGCCGGCCTGGCCGGCGCGGCCGGTGCGCATCGTCGTGCCCTATGCGCCCGGAGGCGGCGTGGACGTGATCGCCCGCGCCCTGGCCGAGCGCCTGGGGCAGAAATGGGGCCGGCCGGTCATCGTCGAGAACAAGCTGGGAGCGGCTTCCATCATCGGCGCCGACGCCGTCGCCAAGGCGGCGCCCGATGGCCACACCCTGCTGGTCACCAGCGAATCGACCATCACCAGCAACCCCTTCCTGTACGACAAGCTGCCCTACGATGCCGTGCGCGACCTGGCGCCGATCTCGCAACTGGTCAGCCTGCCACAGATGGTGCTGGCGCATCCGTCCGTGAAGGCCGCCACGCTCGACGAACTGGTCGCGCTGGCGAAGGCCAGGCCCAACGAGCTGAACTACGCCTCGATGGGATCGGGCAGCCTGCCCCATCTGCTGTTCGAGGGGCTGCGGCACAAGACGGGCATACGGATCACCCAGGTGCCCTACAAGGGCATCATGCCGGCCGTGACGGCGCTGATCGGCGGCGAGGTGCAACTGGCCATGGTGGGCGCGGCCATCGCCGAGCCTCACATCCGCGCGGGCAAGATGAAGCCGCTGGCCATCGCGCGGGCCAGCCGGCTGGCGTCCGAGCCCGACGTGCCTACCCTGGCGGAGGCCGGCTATGCCGACGTCGACCCGCGCGAATCCTGGTTCGGCCTGTTCGCCACCGGCGGCACGCCCGACGCCGTGATCCAGCGCATCCATGCCGACGTGAAGGCGATCGCCGCCGATCCGGAATTCCAGCAGCGCTTCGTGGCCGCGCGCGGCTTCGACCCGGTGTTCTCGGCGCCGGCTGAATTCGCCGCCGCGCTGCGCGACGAAATGCGCCACAAGGAACGCCTGATCCGCCTGACCGGAGCCAAGGCCGACTAATGGGCATGCAGTCAGCAAGATGGCACGAGGCGGCCGGACACGTGTCCGGCCTGCCCGCGCGCGAGGAATTCGTGATACGGGGCGGCCATGTGATGACCATGGCCGACGGCATGGACGACCTGCCCGATGCCGACGTCCATGTCCGCGACGGCACGCTGGTGGCGATCGGCCGGGGGCTGCGCGTGCCGGGCGCGCGGGAGCTGGATGCGCGCGGCATGATCGTGATGCCGGGCTTCGTCGACACGCACTGGCACCTGTGGAACTGCTCGCTGCGCGCGCTGATGAGCGGCGACGAGGCGGCGCGCGGCTATTTCCCCGTGACCTTGTCCGTGGGGCCGAAGTTCACGCCGGACGACTCCTACCATTCGGTGCGGCTGGGGCTGGCCGAAGGTTTGGCGGGCGGCATCACCACGGTCCACAACTGGTCGCACAACACCCGCACGCCCGATCACGCGCGCGCGGAACTGGCGGCCATGCGCAGCCTGGGCATACGGGGCCGCCTGGCCTACGGCTGGGGGCAGGACCTGCCGCTGGACCGCGCGATGGACCTGGCGGGCCTCGCCGAAGTCGCCCGGGAAGCGGCCGGCGATCCCATGATCCACTTGGGCGCGGCGCTTCGCACGCCGGTTTCCAATCCGCGCGGCACCGTACCCATCGACGTCGTGCGCACGGAATTCGCGGGCGTGCGGCGCCTGGGGCTGCCCATCACCATGCACGCGCGCCCCGGCGTGGTGTCGGTGCTGGACGCGCACGGCCTGCTGGGGCCGGACCTGCAACTGGTGCATCCTCAGGGCGTGTCGCCGCAGGAGCAGCTGCGGCTGGCCGCCTGCGGCGTCTCGTTCTCGTGTTCGCCGGTGATCGAGGTGTTGTACGCCCAGGCATCGCGCGGCGTGATCCAGTTCCACGAGCTGGAGTGCGCCTGCGTGCGGCAGAGCCTGTCGGTGGACAGTTCGTCGGCCTCGGCCAACGCCGATTTCTTTGCCTGCATGCGCGCCCTGCTGTGGTCGCATCGCCAGCGTTTCGGCGCCGAGGTCCCGCTCACGGCGCGCCGCCTGCTGCGGCTGGCCACGCTGGACGGCGCGCGCGACCTGGGCATCGCGGACCGCGTCGGTTCGCTCGAGGCGGGCAAGCGGGCCGACGTCATCCTGGTCCGCACCACGGACCTGAACATGGCGCCGGTGGCGGACCCGGCCTTCTCGCTGGTCTACTCGGCCCAGCCGGCCAACGTGGATACCGTCATCGTCGACGGGCGGGTCTTGCGCCGGCACGGGCAGTGGACCGCCTGCGATCCCGCGCAGATCGTGCGTGACGCGGCCCAGTCCGTGCGCGAACTGGCAGCGCGGTGAACGCGCGCCGGCCGGGACGGCCGGCGCGGCATCAGCCGCGTTCCTCGAATTCCTTGCAGTGCGCCGCCAGGTGGGCGCGGAAGGACGCCGCCGCCGGCGACAGCGAACGGCCGGGCTGCGTGACCAGTTCGATCTTGCGATACACCACCGGGTCGTGCAGCACGCGAAAGCGCGCGCGTTTCGATCGGGCCAGCAGCCCCGCGTAGGACGGCAGTACCGCGATGCCCAGGCCGGCCTCGACCAGACCGATGGCCGACCACAGATAGTGCACCTCGAAGCGCGGCTCGGCCGCGATGCCCGACTGGTGCAGTACGCGGTCGATCTGCGGCAGCGAGCCGCTGGACTGCGGCACGACGATCATCGGCTGGCTGGCCAGGTCGGCCCAAGCCAGGTCCCGCCGTCGTCGCGCCAGCGGCCATGCGCTGGGAATCATGGCGCCCAGCGGATGGCGCATCAGCAGGCTGCGGTTCAGCTCCACCTCATTGCCGGTGAACACTCCCACGCCCAGGTCGACCTCGCCCTGCTGCACCTGCCGCAGGATGACGTCGACCGGCGCGTCGGACAGGCGGACTTCGATGGCGGGATGGGCGGCCTGGAAGGTGGCGATGGCGTCGGGCAGCAGTGTGGCCGCCATGACCGGCGTGGTCGCCACCGTGACGCGCCCGCGGCGCATCTGCACCAGGTCCTGGGTGCGGCGGATGGCTTGCTCGACTTCGCCCAGGATGCGTTCCGCATGCTGCAGGAATTCGGCGCCGGCCTCGGTGACCGCGAGCTTGCGCGTGGACCGGTCCAGCAACTGCAAGCCCAGCTGGCCTTCGAGTTCGCGCACCAGCAGGCTGGTGGCGGACTGGGTCAGGTGCAGCCGCCGCGAGGCCGCGGTGAAACCGCCGCAATGCACGACTTCGACGAACGCGCGCATCTGGCGCAGGGTCACATTCATACGGCGGCGCTACCTATACTTGCCTGGTCGCGGCAAGTATAGGGGTTGCTGGCCGCCCCCGCGCCGGGCACATACCCGGGGTCAGGTAGGCTGCGCGCCCGATGGCGTGTCGGCGCTCTCGACGTTGGACAGCGCGGCGATCAGCTTCGCGTTGAATGCCGGCAGGTCGTCGGGCTTGCGGCTGGTGATGAGGTTGCCGTCCAGCACGACTTCCTCGTCCACCCACTGTCCGCCGGCATTGCGGATGTCGTCCTGCAACGATGGCCAACTGGTCAGTTGCCGGCCGTCGACCATGCCGGCCGACACCAGCAGCCAGGGGCCGTGGCAGATGACGGCGACCGGCTTGCCCGTGTCGTGCAACGCCTGCACGAAGCGCTGTGCGCCCTTGTCGGTGCGGATGACGTCCGCGTTGAAAACGCCGCCGGGCACCACCACGCCCGCATAGCGGGTCGGGTCGGCGTCGTTCCAGCTCGCCTCCACGCGGAAGCGGTCGGCCTTCTCGTCATGCTTCATGCCCCGGATCTCGCCGGCCTGGGCGGAAAGAATGTGCACCGTGGCACCCGCGCGTTCCAGCGCTTCCTTCGGGCTCGTCAGTTCGACCTGTTCGAAATTGTCGGTTGCCACGATGGCAACGGTGAGTCCTTGCAACGGCTTGGCCATGTCGATCTCCATAGTGGGGCGCCGCGTGGGCAGCCGGATGCCCCAGCAAGCGGCGTGCCCGAGGGCGGCTTGATCTGGGACAAGGCGCGCGGGGCGAGGGGCTGCCAAGCTGGAGCCTCATCGTTCGATATGGAGCTCCTCATGTTTTCCCGCCGCACGCCGCCCATCCTGCTTGCCGCCCTTCTTGCCGCGGCGTTTTCGGCCGCGCAGGCGCACGAAGCCGGCGACTGGCTGCTCAAGGCCGGCATCAGCCAGGTCCGGCCGAAATCGGACAACGGCACCGTCCTGAACGGGGCCGTGCGCCTGGACGCCGGCAATTCGACGCGGCCCAGCGCCAGTCTGACCTACATGGCCACCCGCAACGTCGGGATCGAGCTGCTGGCCGCCGTACCCTTCCGGCACGACATCGGCGCTTCCGGCGCGGTGGGCGGCAACATCGGTTCGTCCCGGCAACTGCCGCCCACGCTTAGCGTGCAATGGCACTTCCTGCCCGATTCGCAGGTGCAGCCCTATGTCGGCCTGGGCGTGAACTACACGCGCTTCTTCCACACCCGGGCCGCGGGCGCCCTGGCCGGCCAGGACCTGAGCCTGGGCGACTCGTGGGGGCTGGCAGCGCAGGTAGGGGTGGACGTGAAGATGGGCGAGCGCTGGTTCCTGAACGCCAGCCTGCGCTACATCGACATTTCGTCCAAGGTGAAGCTGAACGGCAGCCAGATCGGCAAGGCGCGCATCGATCCGTGGGTGCCGACCATCGCTATCGGCTATCGCTTTTGAACGGCGGGCCATTGGGGGGGTAGGGGTATACCCGGGGCGCGGTATATGATTATGCGCAAATGTCCGAGAACCCGCCGCACCCGCCATCTCAGCCCGGGCACGCCAGCCCCCGCCCGCCTTCCGATCTCGATTCACCGGTAGAAGACCAGCGCCAGCTGATCCTGGCGCTGATCGGGATCTGCGCGGTCGTGATGCTGGTGGCGCTGGATTCGACCATCGTCGGCACCACGCTGCCGCGCGTGGTGGCCGAGCTGGGCGGCATGCCCCTGTATGCCTGGGTCGGCACGGGCTACCTGCTGGCCTCGGCCATCGTCATTCCCATCTTCGGCCGCCTGGGCGACCTGTTCGGACGCAAATACTTCATCCTCGTCTCGCTGGGCCTGGTGTCGCTGGGCTCGGTGCTGTGCGGCATCAGCCAGTCGATGCCGCAACTGATCGCGGCCCGCACCCTGCAGGGTGTGGGCGGCGGCATGATGATCGCCACCGCCTTCGCGGCGCCCGCCGACCTGTTTCCCGATGCCATGCGGCGCGTGCGCTGGCAGGCCCTGATCTCGACGTCGTTCGCGGTGGCCAGCGGCGTGGGGCCGCTGCTGGGCGGGGCGATCACCGAATCCTTCGGCTGGCGGGCGGCGTTCTTCGTCAGCCCGGTGATGGGGGTGATCGCCTTCGTGATGCTGTGGCGGTATTTCCCGCCGCTCAAGCCCCGGCACGACACGCCGCCGCGCATAGACTGGCTGGGCGGGGCGCTGCTGGCGCTGGCCGTGGGCACGCCCATGGCGGCGCTCGAGCTGGGCTTCTCCACCCACCCGCGTCCGGTGCTGGGCCTGGTGTTCCTGGCTGTGGCCGCCGTGTCGGTCTTCCTGCTCGTCTGGTACGAGCGCCGCCTGGAACAGCCCATGTTCCCGTTGCGCGTGCTCGAGCGCAGGGAGTCGCGCCTGTTGAACGTCGTCGGCGTGATGACCGGCGCGGTGATGTTCATCCTGATCTACTACGGCCCGCTGCTGCTGCAGGTGGAGGTGGGGCTGAGCCCCACCCAGGCGGGCATGATCCTCGCGCCGCTGGTGGCCTGCATACCGGTGGGCAGCGTCATCAACGGGCGCCTGTTCCCGCGCCAGAGCCAGCCTCAGCGGCTGATGGTGTTCGGCGCGCTGCTGCTGGCCGTGGGCTGCCTGGGCGTGATGTTCCTGGAGCGCGGATCGTCCATGGCCTTCGCCGTGGTCTCGTTCGGCCTGGCCGGCGTGGGCATGGGCTTCATCATCCCCAACCTGACGCTGTTCATGCAGATGATCGCCGAGCGCCGCGACGTGGGCGTGGCCTCGGCGCTGATCCAGACCATGCGCACCCTGGGCAGCGCGGTGGGCACCGCGCTGGTGGGGCTGGTCATCGCCCGCACGTCGGTCAATACCGGCATCGAGGCCGGCATGGTGATGGCCATCGTGTTCTGCGTCGCGATGATGGCCCTGTCCCAGCGCATCAAGATGAAGAACGTGCGCCGCTGAACGCCGCGGCGCGCCGTTGCCGCGCTCAGTGCAGGAAGGTGTGGTAGACCACCAGGCCCGCGATGACGGCCAGCGCGGCCAGCCACGACAGCCGGTTGACCCATTGCGAGGGCAGGTGCAGGGCATGCGCGCCGCCGGCGGCCATCGGCCTGGCCACGCGCGGCGGACGGGGCGCGGGACGTTCCAGCGCCCGGCACGCGCAGACCGAGAACAGCGCGAAGAAGTTGTCCATCATCTTGCGCGCGATCTTCTCGGCCTGGTCCGTGCGCAACTGGGCGAGCTTGCCTTCCAGGTCGGCGTGGGCGGTGTACGAGACCCGCGTGCCGTCGCCTTCCGGCGTCAGCCGGATGTCGGCGTAACCCTTGGCCGATCCGGCCACGCCGCCTTCCCCCTCGAAAGTGAGGTGGTAGGAGTCCTGGGGCCGGATGTCGGTCAGCTGCAGCCGGCCGTGGAAGCGGGCCGACAGCGGGCCGACCTCGGCCCGCAGGTTGACCCGGTATTCGTTTTCGGAGAGGCGCTCGACCTTTTCGCATCCGCTGATACAGACCTTGAGGGTCTCGGGAGCGACGAGCTTGTTCCAGGTGCGTTCCTGGGACGCTGGAATCAGGCGCGAACCGGATATGTCCATGGTGAGTCTCCTTCGCCTTGGGGGCAGGGCCTGCGTGCCTGCCGTGTTGGCTGGCCGGCCGGTCTGTGCCGGCTGGGCTGGGGCGGTGACGTCCTTGTGGTCAATGTGCCACTAATCGCCATGGGTGTCCAGACGGGTTCAGTCCGCGCGCAGGTCCGGCAGGGGGCGCGGGCGCCGCTGGTGGTCGGTCGCCACGTAGACCAGGGTGGCCTCGGTGACCTTGACGACTTCCGAGTTGAGGCGGATGCGTTCGGCGTAGACCTCGACCGCGACCGTGATCGAGGTGCGGCCGGTCTTGACGATGTGGGCGTAGAAGCTGAGCAGGTCGCCCACGAACACCGGTTCCTTGAACACGAACGAGGTCACGGCCACGGTGGCGACGCGGCCGTTGGCGCGGCCCTGGGCGGGCACCGACCCGGCAAGGTCGACCTGGGCCATGATCCAGCCCCCGAACACGTCGCCCGACGGGTTGGAGTCGGCGGGCATGGGGATGACGCGCAGCACCGGCATCTGGCCGGCGGGCAGCGAATTGGGGGCAGGGGGCGGGTAGGGGAGCGAATCGGTCACGCTGGACTCCAGGAAGATGGTCGGTGCGGCGCGGGGCCATGCGGCAAGTGTATGCCCGGCCGGGCGCGGCACCGGCCCCACGGTACAATTTCCGCCGGTTCCTCCACGGTTGCAAGCATGGAAGCCAAGTGGCTCGAAGATTTCATCGCGCTGGCCGAGACCCGTTCGTTTTCGCGGGCGGCCGAGCTGCGACACATCACGCAGCCCGCCTTCTCGCGCCGTATCCAGGCCCTGGAGGCCTGGGTCGGCACCGATCTGGTCGACCGCGCCGTCTACCCCACCCGCCTGACGCCCGCCGGCGAGACCTTCCGCGCCGAAGCCATCGCCATGCTGGCCAAGCTGGACGAGACCCGCGCGATGCTGCGGGGCATGCGTCCCGCCTCGCAGGCGGTGATCGACTTCGCCGTACCCCATACCCTGTCGCTGACCTTCTTCCCGCGCTGGCTGAGCCGTATCCGGGCCGAGGCCGGCCTGCCGGATTTCACGGCCAGGCTGATGGCGCTGAACGTCCATGACGCCGCGATCAGCCTGGTGCAGGGCGGCAGCGACCTGGTCATGGTCTATTACCATCCCCGCCAGCCGGTCCAGCTCGATCCGCGCCACTACGACATGCTGGTGCTGGGCAGCGAGGCGGTCTACCCCTATGCGCGCAGCAAGCCCGACGGCACGCCCGAGTACGTCCTGGGCGGGGGCGGCCCGGTGCCCTACCTGGCCTACGCGCCCAACGCCTACCTGGGCCGCATCGTCGACCTGATCCTGGCGGGCGCCCAGCCCCGGCCGCCGCTGGACGAGCGCTACGAAACCGACATGGCCGAGGGGCTGAAGGCCATGGCGCTCGAGGGGCACGGGGTGGCCTTCCTGCCCGAGAGCGCGGTCAGCCGCGAGGTGGCCGCGCGCCGCCTGGCCTGCGCGGGCGAGGCCTATACCGAGACCATGGAGATCCGGCTCTACCGCGAACGCGCGCCGGCCGGCGTTCCCGCCAAGCCGCTGGTCGACGCCCTTTGGGACTATCTGTCCGCCGCGCGCTGACGCGTCCCTGGCCGCCGGGCATTTTCCTGGCAATGCAAAAAAAACATTGGCCAATGCGAACACGGCATTGGCGCTATCGCGGGGCGCCTGCCTATAGTGTTTTCCATCGGGCGCCGCATGGTGCGGCGGCCTTTCCGATGGACATCGAACATGAGCAGCAATGCCGCTTCCGGCCTCTTCCGCATCGAACACGACCTGCTTGGCGAGCGCGAGATTCCCGCCGACGCCTACTGGGGCATCCATTCCCTGCGCGCCCGCGAGAACTTTCCGATTTCCGGCTCGACCATAGGCGGCCAGGCCGACCTGGTGCGGGCCCTGGCCTGCGTCAAGCTGGCGGCGGCCCGCGCCAACCAGGACCTGGGCGTGCTGCCCGCGGAACGGGCCGGGGCGATCGTCCAGGCCTGCCAGGAGATCATCGAAGGCGCGCTGCACGACCAGTTCATCGTCGACGTGATCCAGGGCGGGGCCGGCACCTCGACCAACATGAACGCCAACGAGGTCATCGCCAATCGTGCGCTGGAGCTGCTGGGGGCCAGGAAGGGCCAGTACGACGTCCTGCACCCCATCCAGGACGTGAACGCCTCGCAAAGCACCAACGACGTCTATCCGACCGCGCTGCGCATCGCGATGTGCTTTTCCTTGCAGCGCCTGCTGGTGGCCATGGCCGAACTGCGCGGCGCCTTCGAGGCCAAGGCGCTGGAGTTCGACGACGTGCTGAAGATGGGGCGCACGCAGTTGCAGGACGCGGTGCCGATGACGCTGGGCCAGGAGTTCCTGACCTATGCCGTCATGCTGGGCGAGGACGAGGCGCGGCTGGGCGAGGCCCGGACACTGATGGTGGAAGTGAACCTGGGCGCGACCGCCATCGGTACCGGCATCAATACCGATCCCGACTACAGCCCGCTGGCGGTGCGGTACCTGGCCGAGATCACGGGGCTGCCGCTGGTGCGCGCGGCGAACATGATCGAGGCGACGCAGGACACGGGCGCGTTCGTGCAGTTGTCCGGCGTCCTGAAGCGCGTGGCCTGCAAGCTGTCCAAGACCTGCAACGACCTGCGGCTGCTGTCGTCGGGACCGCAGTCGGGGCTGAACGAGATCAACCTCCCGGAGCGCGCGGCGGGCAGCTCCATCATGCCGGGGAAGGTGAACCCCATCATTCCGGAAGTGGTCAATCAGGTGGCCTTCGAGGTCATCGGTAACGACATGACGATCACGATGGCGTCCGAAAGCGGCCAGCTGCAGCTCAATGCCTTCGAGCCCATCATCGCGTGGAGCCTGGTCAAGAGCATTTCGCACCTGGAAGCGGCATGCACCACGTTGACGCACAACTGCGTCAAGGGGATCACGGCGAATCGCGAGCGGCTGGCGCAGGCCGTGAAGCGGTCGGCGGGGCTGGCGACGGCCCTGAATCCGGTGCTCGGGTACGAGGCGGCGACGCGGATCGCGCGGGATGCGATGCGGACGGGCCGGCCGGTGGCGGATCTGGTGCTGGAAGCGGGGCTGCTGGATGCGGAGACCCTGGAGCAGGTCCTCAAGCCGGAGGTGTTGACGCGGCCCTACCGGTTCAAGAAAGTGGCGGTTTGAGATGAGGGGGGGTCCGGGAGGGTGACGGCACGTTCCCGGGCTTCGGCTCGGGTAAAAATCCATGTCCGTACTGTCGGCTTGTTGCTACACTCGGCCGACATCGTTACTAGTTACGGAAGGGAGATTCCATGAAGAAACTCGTGCTGCTCTCCGCCGCGCTGACCCTGGTCGCCGTGTCGTCTGTCTCGGCGCAAGACCTGACCGGCCGGCTCAAGAAGATCAAGGACACGGGGACGCTGACGCTTGGCTATCGCGATTCCTCCATTCCTTTCTCCTACCTGGACGACAACCAGAAATCCATCGGTTACTCGATGGACATCTGCTACAAGATCGCCGACGCGATCAAGAGCCACCTGAAGCTGCCCAAGCTGAACGTCGCGCTTGCGCCGGTCACCTCGGCCACCCGTATTCCCCTCATCGCCAACGGCACGGTGGACCTCGAATGCGGGTCGACCACCAACAATGCCGAGCGCCAGCAGCAGGTGTCGTTCGCGCCGACCACGTTCGTGACGGCCACGCGTTTCGTCGCCAAGAAAAGCTCGAAACTGAACGACCTTTCAGACTTCAAGGGCAAGACCGTCGTCTCCACGGCCGGCACCAGCAACCTGAAGTGGCTGACCGAGACCAACGGCAAGGAAAACCTGGGCATGCAGATCATCCCCGCCAAGGACCATGCCGATGCCTTCCTGATGGTCGACAGCGGGCGCGCCGCAGCCTTCTTCATGGACGACATCCTGCTGTACGGGCTGGTGGCCAACTCCAAGAGCCCGGACCAGTGGATGGTCAGCAGCAAGGCCTATACCGTCGAGCCCTACGGCATGATCGAGCCCAAGGACGACCCGGCGTTCAAGAAGGTGGTGGACGACGCCGTCGTGGCGATGATGAAGTCGGGCGAGGTCGAGAAGCTCTATCAGAAGTGGTTCAACTCGCCCATTCCGCCGCGCAACGTCAACCTGAAGGTGCCCATGAGCGATTCGCTCAAGAAGGTGATCGCCAATCCCACCGATTCGGGAGACCCAGCAGCCTATCGCTGATTGCCGGGCCGGAAGGCCAGGCAGCCGGCCATGCGCTGCGCATGATCGAGCAGGATTCCAGGGGACCCGAGCGGTCCCCTGTTTCCATGGGGCCGGCCCCGTGCCGGACCGGGTAAGCACGTCGGAGCCGCGATGAACTACAACTGGAACTGGAAGATCTTCTGGGAGCTGTCGCCAGACGGCCAGGGCACCTACATGGACACGTTGCTGTCGGGCCTGCAGTGGACGCTGGCCACGGCCCTGGCGGCATGGGTGATCGCCTTCGTGCTGGGCTCCATCGTCGGCGTGGTGCGCACCACGCAGGTCAAGTGGGCGGTACGCCTGGCCGGGGCCTACGTGGAGCTGTTCCGCAACATCCCGCTGCTGGTGCAGCTTTTCCTGTGGTATTTCGTGCTGCCCGAGCTGCTGCCCGAGGCGCTGGGCAACGCGATCAAGCAGATCGCGCCGCCGTGGGGCGCGTACTGGCCGGCGGTGCTGTGCCTGGGGTTCTTCACCTCGGCGCGGGTAGCGGAACAGGTACGGGCCGGCATCGAGTCGCTGCCGCGCGGGCAGCGCATGGCGGCCACCGCGCTGGGGCTGCGCGGCACGCAGGTCTATCGCTATGTGTTGCTGCCCATCGCCTACCGGGTGATCCTGCCGCCGCTGACGTCCGAGTTCATGAACATCATCAAGAACTCGTCGGTTGCCATGACCATCGGCCTGCTGGAACTCACGGGCCGCGCCCGGTCGATGCAGGAATTCAGCTTCCAGGTGTTCGAGGCCTTCGCCGCGGCCACGGTGCTGTACCTGATCGTCAGCCTGGTCGTCGTCACCTTCATGCGCTGGGTGGAGCGGCGCGTGGCGGTGCCCGGCTTCATCGGGCCCGCGCGCGGCGGCTCGCACTGAACGGGGGCGGACATGTTCGGCAATTTCGATTTCGACGTCATCTGGCGCACGCTGCCCTACCTGTTCAAGGAGGGCATGACCTTCACGCTGACGCTGACCGCGATGGCGACGGCGGGCGGCATCGTCTTCGGCACGTTGCTGGCGATGATGCGGCTGTCGCGCTTCCGCTGGCTGTCGGCCGTGGCGGGCGCCTACGTCAACCTGATGCGCTCGCTGCCGCTCTTGCTGGTGATCTTCTGGTTCTATTTCCTGGTGCCCTACATCGGCGCGTGGATCATCGGGTCGTCCACGCCGATCAAGGTCGGCGCCTACTGGTCCTCGGTCATCACCTTCACGATGTTCGAGGCGGCCTTCTTCTGCGAGATCATGCGGGCCGGCATCCAGTCGATTTCGCGCGGGCAGACCTACGCCGCCTACGCGCTGGGCCTGAACTACTGGCAGACCATGGGCAGCGTGGTCCTGCCGCAGGCCTTCCGCAACATGATTCCGGTGCTGCTGACGCAGACCATCGTGCTGTTCCAGGACACGTCGCTGGTGTATGTGCTGTCGATCACGGATTTCCTGGGGGCGGCGTCGAAGGTGGCGCAGCGCGACGGGCGGCTGGTCGAGATGTACGTGTTCGCGGCGGTGGTGTATTTCATCATCTGCTTTGCGGCGTCCAGGCTGGTGCGGCGCTTGCAGCAGCGGGTGGCGATCGTCCGCTGACCCGGCCCGGGGATATTTTCAGGAGAGTCTCGAATGATCGAGATCAAGCATGTCAGCAAGTGGTACGGGTCTTTCCAGGTGTTGGCCGATTGCACGACGTCGGTGGCGACCGGCGAAGTGGTGGTGGTGTGCGGGCCATCGGGGTCGGGCAAGTCGACGTTGATCAAGACGGTCAACGCGCTGGAGCCCTTCCAGGAAGGGGAGATCGTGGTGGACGGCATCTCGGTGGGCGATGCGAAGACGAATCTGCCGAAGCTGCGCTCGAAGGTGGGGATGGTGTTCCAGCATTTCGAGCTGTTTCCCCATTTGTCGGTGATGGACAACCTGACGCTGGCGCAGGTGAAGGTGCTGGGGCGCGGGAAGGACGAGGCCGAGGAGCGGGCGCAGAAGTTGCTGGACCGGGTGGGGCTGAAGGCGCATCGGGAGAAGTTCCCGGGCCAGTTGTCGGGGGGGCAGCAGCAGCGGGTGGCGATCGCGCGGGCGTTGTCGATGGACCCGGTCGCGATGCTGTTCGATGAGCCGACGTCGGCGCTGGATCCCGAGATGGTCAACGAGGTGCTGGATGTGATGGTGGATCTGGCGAAAGAGGGAATGACGATGATGGTGGTGACCCACGAGATGGGGTTCGCCAGGAAGGTGGCGCATCGGGTGGTGTTCATGGACGGGGGAAGGATCGTGGAGGACACCGACAAGGAAACGTTCTTCGATCCGTCGGCGCAGCGGTCCGAGCGTGCCCGCCATTTCCTGTCGAAGATCCTGCCGCATTGATTTAGAAAGGGGGGCGGTCTGTACGGCGGCAGGGGGCGAGGTATCCCCGTTACCACGACAACCCTTCTTCCCTGTCCCGTCGCCGATGCGCGAACCGTTCCGCCAGGAAATCCACGAAGGCGGTGGTCTTGGCGGACAGATTCTGGCGTTCGGGGTAGAGCGCGAAGATGTCGGCCGAGGGGGTGTGCCATTCTTCCAGGACGGCGACCAGCCTGCCCGAGCGCAGGTAGGCGCCGACTTCCCATTCCGAACGCATGATGATGCCGTGGCCCTCCAGGGCCCAGTACAGGGCGCTTTCGCCGTCGTTGGCGCTGAGGGGGCCGCGCACCTTGACGGTTTCGGCGCGGGTGCCGGAGCGCAGGTGCCAGGTGCCGTAGGCGGTATCGCTTTCACGGATGACGATGCAGGGGTGGCGGGCCAGATCGCGCGGGGAGGCGGGGGGCGCGTGGCGCTTCAGGTAGATGGGCGAGGCGCACAGCAGGCGGCGGTTGGAGGCGATCTTGCGGGCGGTCAGGCGGGCGTCGGGGAGGTCGCCGATGCGGATGCAGACGTCGAAGGATTCGTCCAGCAGGCTGGCGGGGCGGTCGGTCAGGTGCAGCTGGGCCTGGACGGCGGGGAAGCGCTTGAGGAAATCGGACAGGGCGGGGGCGATGTGGTGGCGGCCGAAGCCCAGGGTGGCGTTGATGCGCAGCAGGCCCCGGGGTTCGTCGCGGCTGCGGCCGACGGTATGTTCCAGTTCCTCGACGTCGGCCAGGATGCGGTTGCCTTCGCGCAGGTAGAGCTCGCCCTCGTGGGTCAGCGCGATGCGGCGGGTGGTGCGGTTGAGCAGGCGCACGCCCAGGCGCCGCTCCAGCCGCTGCAGGCGCTTGCTGACGGCCGGGGTGGACAGGCCCAGTTCGCGGGCGGCGGAGGACAGGCTGCCCTGGCGGATCAGGAGCGAAAAGAAGGCGAGGTCGGAGATGGTGTCCATTGTTAACCTCCATTCAACAATGGTTTTTATCTCGTTCAATTATGAAGGGCAAGCGCGAGATACACTTGATCCATTCCATCCCGCACCGGTTTTCGCGACAGGCTTGCGTGCCGGCGCCATCACGACAAGGACGTTTCATCCATGGCCCACCGCATTGCAGTGATCCCCGGCGACGGCATCGGCACCGAGGTCGTTCCAGAAGGCTTGCGTGTCCTGGAGGCGGCGGCGTCGCGCTTCGGCATCGGCCTGTCGTTCGACCGGTTCGATTTCGCCTCGTGCCAGTACTACGCGCGGCATGGCGCGATGCTGCCCGACGACTGGAAGGAGCAGATCGGCGGCCATGACGCGATCTTCTTCGGCGCGGTAGGCTGGCCGGCCACGGTGCCGGACCACGTCTCGCTGTGGGGTTCGCTGTTGAAGTTCCGCCGCGAGTTCGACCAGTACGTGAACCTGCGCCCCGTGCGGCTGATGCCCGGCGTGCCGTCGCCGCTGGCCAACCGCAAGCCGGGCGACATCGATTTCTACGTGGTGCGCGAAAACACCGAGGGCGAGTATTCCAGCGTGGGCGGCCGCATGTTCGAGGGCACCGATCGCGAGGTCGTGCTGCAGGAGACGGTCATGACGCGCACCGGGGTCGACCGGGTGCTGAAGTTCGCCTTCGACCTGGCGGCGTCGCGTCCCCGCAAGCACCTGACCTCGGCCACGAAATCCAACGGCATCGCCATCAGCATGCCGTACTGGGACGAGCGCGTGGAGGCGATGGCGGGCAAATATGGCGACGTGCGCGTGGACAAATTCCACATCGACATCCTGACCGCCAATTTCGTGCTGCACCCCGACTGGTTCGACGTGGTGGTGGCTTCCAACCTGTTCGGCGACATCCTGTCGGATCTGGGACCCGCCTGCACCGGCACCATCGGCATCGCGCCCTCGGCCAACCTGAATCCCGACCGCCGCTTCCCGTCGCTGTTCGAGCCGGTGCACGGCTCGGCGCCCGACATCGCCGGCAAGGGCGTGGCCAATCCCATCGCGCAGATCTGGTCGGGCGCATTGATGCTGGAGTTCCTGGGCCACAAGGGGGCGCACGACGCCATCCTGTCTGCCATCGAGACCGTGTTGTCCGACGGCCCGCGCACGCCCGACATGGGCGGCAAGGCGGTCACGGCCGACGTCGGCAAGGCGGTGGCGGAAATCGTCGCGAAAAGCTAGGGGCCGCCATGTCCGAGATCTCGCTCTTCAACGACCGGCTGCAGCACTTCCACGTCAATGGCGTGGACATCGCCACGCGCGTGGGCGGCACCGGGCCGGCGCTGCTGCTGATGCACGGACATCCCCAGTCCCATGCCATGTGGCACAAGCTGTGGGCCCGGCTGACCAACCGCTATACCTGCGTCGCCATCGACCTGCGCGGCTATGGCGACAGCGGCATGCCGGCGGACGAGCCGGCCGGGCACGAGGCCTTCTCCAAGCGCACGATGGCGGTGGACGCGGTCGAGGTGATGCGCTGCATCGGCTACGAGACCTTCGGCGTGCTGGCCCACGACCGCGGGGCGCGCGTCGCGCACCGGCTGGCGCTGGACCATGCCGAGCGGGTCGAGCGCATGATGCTGCTGGACATCGCGCCCACGCTGGACATGTACGAGGGCACCACGCGCGGTTTCGCGCAGGCCTACTACCACTGGTTCTGGCTGATCCAGCCGGCGCCCTTTCCGGAAAAGCTGATCGGCGCCGATCCGGCGTTCTATCTGCGTTCCGTGATGGGCGGCCGCCACGCGGGCCTGGCTCCCTTCGCCGATCGCGCGATGGCCGAGTACGAACGCTGCGCGCGCCATCCGCATTGGGCGCACGCGATCTGCGAGGACTATCGCGCGGCCGCCACCATCGACCTGGAACACGATCGCGCCGACCGCGACCAGGGCAACCGCGTGGATTGCCCGCTGCGGGTGCTGTGGGGCGGGAAGGGCGTGGTGGGGCGCTATTTCGACGTACTGGACCTGTGGCGCAGGCAGGCCTCGCAGGTCGACGGCCGGGCGCTGGACTGCGGCCACTACATCGCCGAGGAAGCGCCCGACGCGCTGTGGGCCGAGATCGAGTCGTTCTGGCCCGCGGCCGACTGAGGTTCAGGGGTCGCCGGCGGCGCCCACGAATTTGGCCCGGGGCCGCAGCAGCATGCCGCTCAGGCGCTGCTCCTGCACGTGGGCGACCCAGCCCGCCATGCGCGCCAGCGTGAACAGCGTGCCCACCGATTGGCGCGGCACGCCCATGGCCATGGCCAGGACGATGCCGCCGAGCTCATGCCGGGGATGCAGGCCGAACTCGCCGCGCACGTCGTCGATGAAGCGATGGACCTGTTCGAGCGCCGCCTTCTTGCGCGGCCGGTTGCGGGCCAGTTCGAGCAGCAGCTCGGCGCGTTCGTCGCCCTTGGGATAGAGCGGGTGGCCGAAGCCGGGCACGCTGGCGCCGCGCTCGTGTTGCGCGCGCGCCCGCTGCATGAGGCCGGCGGCGTCGTCGGCGCTGCGCAGGAAGTCTTCGATCCGGTCGTACATCCGCCCCAGGTGCACGCCGGCCGAGCTGCAGATGGCCGATGCGACGCAGCTGTGCAGGGTCGATCCGCCCGAGGCCGCCACGCGCGCGGCGAAGGTGCTGGGCGAGAGCTCGTGGTCGGCGAACAGCACCAGGAAGGCTTCCATGGCTTGCAGGTTGGCCGGGCTGGCGGGCAGGTCCAGGGCCGCCAGCAGGCCCTCGGCCATGGACGCCTCGTCGGGTATGGCATGGAAGCGCCGCCGGCGCGACACCAGGCCCATGCAGCCGGCCAGGGTCTTGATCAGCTGCCGCGCGGCTTCGTGCATGTGGCCGCCGCGCATGCGGTCTTCCACCGATCCTCGCGACATGCCCAGGCGCAGGGTGACGATGGCCATGATCTCCAGCAGCCCGCTGTTGGACTTGGGCGGCGCCAGCGATTCCAGCAGGGTTTCCTGGAGCCGGGGCGTGATGCCCGTATCCCAGCGGCGCGGCGCATCGTGCCAGACGCCGGTCCACAGCAGCTCGCACACGGCTTCGTAGCTGGCGTGGCCGCGGGCCAGCCGCACCGCGGAATGTCCGCGGTAGTGCGGACCGTCGGAACGGATCTCGGTGATCGAGGTGGGAATGATGGGCTCGCCCCAGTTCATGGCCGAGGCGGCCACCGCCCCGTGCCCCGAGCGGGCGGTGGAGCGCGCCTTGACCCGCAGGACGTCCTCGTGCAGGTACAGGCGCTGGCGCGTGTCCGGCTGCTTGACGCTGCGTATCCATCCCTTGCTGACGTAGGCATAGAGGGTCTGCATGCGTATGCCCAGCAGCTCCACGGCTTCCTTGGCGCTGAGATAGTCCTTGTGCGGCATGGTCTTCAAGGTTGATCGATCTTCATCAATATTCTACGGCCCCGCCCCCCTGCGTGGCTGCCGTGCACGGCTGGTATAGTCGGGCGGACCGACACTTCCATCGAGCAAGGATTCCCCATGACGGATCTTTCCGCTTTCCCGATCACCCGCAAATGGCCCGCGCAGCATCCGGACCGCATCCAGCTCTATTCGCTGCCCACGCCCAATGGCGTGAAGGTCTCGATCATGCTCGAGGAAACCGGCCTGCCGTACGAGCCGCACCGGGTGGCGTTCGACACCCAGGACCAGATGTCGCCGGAGTTCCTGTCGCTCAACCCGAACAACAAGATTCCCGCCATCCTCGATCCCGACGGCCCGGGCGGCAAGCCGCTGCCGCTGTTCGAGTCCGGCGCCATCCTGATCTACCTGGCCGAGAAATCGGGCAAGTTCATCCCGCGGGATCCCGCCGGCCGCTACCAGGCCATGCAGTGGGTGATGTTCCAGATGGGAGGCATCGGCCCCATGTTCGGCCAGGTGGGGTTCTTCCATAAATTCGCCGGCAAGGACTACGAGGACAAGCGCCCCCGCGACCGCTACGTGGCCGAGTCGCGCCGCCTGCTGGGCGTGCTGGACCGCCACCTGGAAGGCAAGGCCTGGATCCTGGGCGACGACTACGGCATCGCCGACATCGCCACCTTCCCCTGGGTGCGCAACCTGGTGGGCTTCTACGGCGCGGGCGAGCTGGTCGGGTTCGCCGACTTCGCCAACGTGAAGCGGGTGCTGGATGCCTTCGTGGCGCGTCCCGCCGTGCAGCGGGGCTTGCAGATTCCGGCGGCGCCCGGCGCCTGAGGACGGCTGCGACCAGGTGCCACGCGGGGGCGTGGTGCATGCCGGCGCGATGGGTGGAATAGGGATTTCATCCAGCTAGCCAAGCGGTGGCGGGCAGCCATAATGGCTATCACCACGAAAAGAGACATCAGCCGTTCCCCGCGTATGCATCAACTCCTCCTGGAATCGTTTCAAGCGGCCGTCGCCGCCGCCGACCCCCTCCACATCACCGCCCGCCACCTTCCGGCCCCACCCAGGGGCCGCACGGTCGTCGTCGGCGCGGGCAAGGCCGCCGCCAGCATGGCCCGCGCCGTCGAGGCCGCCTGGCCCGCCGACGCCCCGCTGGAGGGCCTGGTCGTGACCCGCTACGGGCACGGCATGCCGCTCGACCGCATCGCCTGCGTCGAGGCCGGCCACCCCGTGCCCGACGCGGCCGGCGAACGGGCCGCCGGCGACATCCTGCGGCTGGCTTGCGACCTGGGCGAGGACGACCTGCTGATCGTGCTCGTGTCCGGCGGCGGTTCCAGCCTGTTGTCGCTGCCGGTGCCGGCGGTGCCCATGGCCGCGCTGCGCGAGGTCACCCAGTCGCTGCTGCGCAGCGGCGCCCCCATCGAATCGATGAACGTGGTGCGCAAGCACCTGTCGCAGTTGCAGGGCGGACGCCTGGCCGCGTCGACGCGGGCCCGGGTCCTGGGCCTGATCGTCTCCGACGTCGCCGGCGACGATCCGTCCGCCATCGCCTCCGGTCCCACGGTGGCCGATCCCAGCACCTATGCCGACGCGCTCGACATCCTGCGCCGCCACGGCGTGCAGGCGCCGCGGCCGGTGGTCGACTGGCTCGAGGGCGGGGCCGCGGGGCGCCACCCCGAGACGCCCAAGGCGGGCGATCCGGTGTTCCAGCGGGTGGAGAACCACGTCATCGCCACCGCCCAGCAAAGCCTGCAGGCCGGCGCGCGCGTGCTGCGCCGCGCGGGTATCCAGGCGGTGGTGCTGGGCGACACCGTCACGGGCGAGGCCCGCGAGGTGGCCAAGGTCTATGCCGCGCTGGCGCGCCAGATCGTGCGGCATGGCGAACCCTTCGATGCGCCGGTGGCGCTGGTATCCGGAGGAGAATGCACGGTCACGGTGCGTGGAAGCGGCCGTGGCGGGCGCTGCACCGAATTCCTGCTGTCGCTGGCCGCCGAGCTGTGCGGCGAAGCCAGGATCTCGGCCCTGGCCTGCGATACCGACGGCATCGACGGCAGCGAGGACAACGCCGGCGCTTGGTGGGACAGCGAACGCCTGCGCCGGGCGGCGGCCCGGGACGTCATGCCCGGCCCGTGGCTGGACGCCAACGACGCCTGGGGTTATTTCCGCGAACTCGACACCCTGGTCACGACGGGGCCCACGCTGACCAACGTCAACGACTACCGGGTCATACTGATCGAGGCCGAGCGAACCAGTCGCTGACCAGCTTCACCCAGAAGCTGGCCCCCAGCGGCAGCAGTTCGTCGTTGAAGTCGTAGCTGCCGTTGTGCAGGGTGCATGGCCCCAGCCCGTGGCCCGCCTCGCGATGCGCGCCGTCGCCGTTGCCGATGAAGACGTAGCAGCCGGGTTTTTCCTGCAGCATGAAGGCGAAGTCCTCGGCGCCCATCGTCGGTTCGGTCGCGGCATCCACCTGGTTGGGCCCGACCAGCGAGCGCAGCACGTCGGTCACGAAACGGGTCTCGTCGGGATGGTTGATCAGCGGCGGGTACTTGCGCTGGAAGTCGACCTCGATCCGGGCGCCGTGGGCCAGCTCCATGCCCCGGGCGATCTCGTGCATGCGCTGCTCGATCAGGTCCAGGACCTCGATGGTGAAGGTGCGCACCGTGCCGACCATCTCGGCCTCGTCGGGCACGATGTTGGTGGTCGTGCCCGCGTGGATCTGGGTGATGCTGAGCACCGCGGTGTCGATGGGCTTCTTGTTGCGGGTCAGGATGGTCTGCAGCGACTGCGCGAGCTGCACCGCGATCATGACCGGATCGATGCCCAGGTGGGGCAGCGCGGCGTGGGTGCCCTTGCCCCGGACGACGATGCGGAAGTCGTTGCTGGAGGCCATCATCGGGCCCGGCGTGACGGCAAAGCTGCCGACCGGGATGCCGGGCCAGTTGTGCATGCCGAACACGGCTTCCATGGGAAAGCGCGTGAACAGCCCGTCGTCGATCATGGCCTTGCCGCCGCCGCCGCCTTCCTCGGCCGGCTGGAAGATCAGGTAGACGGTACCGGGGAAGTCGCGGTGCGCCGCCAGGTGGCGGGCGGCGCCCAGCAGCATGGCGCAGTGGCCGTCGTGGCCGCAGGCGTGCATCTTGCCCGGGTTCACGCTGGCGTGCTCGAAGGTGTTGAGTTCCTGCAGAGGCAGGGCGTCCATGTCGGCCCGCAGGCCGATGGCCGGTCCGTTCCTGTCCGTGCCTTCCAGGACGCCGACCAGGCCGGTGCCCCCCAGGCCGCGCACGACGGGGATGCCCCATCCCTCCAGCAGGCGGGCAATGGTGTCCGACGTGCGGTGCTCCTCGTAGCACAGCTCGGGGTGGGCGTGGAGGTCGCGTCGGATCGTCTTCAGGTCGCTGTGGAAAGCGACGATGGGTTCGAGCAGATTCATGTGGAACTCCTGAACGTTGCCCCGCCGCGGGTGCGAGCGCGCCGCGCCTTGTCCAGGCGGTCGCGAAGGCGGGAAGGGCCGATGTGCCGCGCCGTGTCCGGCGTCGCCGGCGGGGTCGTGTGCCCCGGGGCCGGCGGTTACCATAGCCATTATCTCCAATGAGCTTGTCCATGGCGAGTGTAACGACGAGGGGCCGGGCGGCCTGGGGTGCCCTGGTCCTGGCAGCGGCGCTGGCCGGGTGCGCCGACCTGCGCTACTACGCGCAGTCGATAGGCGGACATTCGTCGCTGCTGCAGGCGGCGCGGCCGGTCGAAGAGGTCCTGGCCGATCCCGCCACTTCCCCCGATTTGCGCGAGCGATTGCGTCATGCGCAAGACGCGCGCCGCTATGCCAGCCAGGTGCTGGGCCTGCCCGACAACCGCAGCTACACCGAATACGCCGACGTCAAGCGCCCCTACGTGGTCTGGAACGTGTTCGCCACGCCGGAACTGTCCCTGCGGCTCAAGCAGTCCTGTTTTCCGGTGGTGGGATGCATAGACTATCGGGGCTACTACAGCGAAGCCGAGGCCCGGCGGACGGCCGCCGAGCTGAAGGCACGGGGCTGGGACGTGCACGTGGGCGGCGTGCCCGCCTATTCGACGCTGGGCTGGTATCCCGATCCCTTCGTCAACACCTTCATCCGCCTGCCGCCGGCCGAGGTCGCGCGCCTGGTTTTCCACGAGCTGACCCACCAGGCGGTCTACGCGAAGAACGACACGACCTTCAACGAGTCGCTGGCCACGGCGGTGGAGCAGATCGGCGTCGACCGCTGGCTGCGCGAGCCGCAGAACCAGTCGCTGCGGCCCGCGTACGAGGCGTTCGATGCGCGCCGGCACGATTTCGTCGCGCTGCTGCTGGAGACGCGGCGGCAACTGGCGCAGGCCTACGGCGAGACCGGCGCCCGCCAGGGGCCGGCGCCCACCACGCCCGATCCGGCGGGCCTGGGGCCGGACGAGATCGAGCGGCGGCGCGCCCGCAAGGCCGAGATCATCGCCGACCTGAAGTCCCGCTACGAGCGGATGAAGCGCGAGCGGTGGCATGGCTACGCCGGCTATGATGCCTGGTTCGCGCAGACCTTGAACAACGCGCAGTTCGCGGCCATGGGCGCGTACCACCAGTGGGTACCGGCGCTGCTGGCCATGGCGCGCCGCTGCGAAAGTTGCCGCGACGGCAGCCTCGCGCCGTTCCTGGACGAGGCGCGCGAGTTGGCGCGCCTGCCGTATGCCGAGCGCCGGCGGCGATTGCTCGCGGAAACCGGACGCGCGCAGGCGGCTGGGCTATCATCGGCGCAATAAGCCGACACCGCGCGGCAAAGACTGGACCAGGAGACGTGCATGCAAAGACCGTGGCTGGCGTACTACCCGCCGGGCATTCCCGCCGACATCGACCCGGGACGCTACCGGTCCCTGATCCAGTTGCTGGAGGAATCGTTCGAGCAGTACGCCGGGCGCCCGGCCTTCGTCTGCATGGGCAGGACGCTTGCCTACGCCGACATCGACGCCATGTCGCGCAAGCTCGGGGCCTGGCTGCAATCGCGCGGGCTGCCGCGCGGCGCGCGCGTGGCGCTGATGATGCCCAACGTCCTGCAATACCCCGTGGCCATCGCGGCGGTGCTGCGGGCCGGCTACACGGTGGTCAACGTCAACCCCCTCTACACCGCCCCGGAACTGGAGCACCAGCTCAAGGACAGCGGCGCCGAGGCCATCGTCATCCTGGAGAACTTCGCCCACACCCTGCAGCGGGTGCTGTCCGCCACGGCCATCCGGCACATCGTGGTGGCGTCCATGGGCGACCTGATGGGCGGCGTGAAGGGCACCGTGGTCAATGCCGTGGTGCGCTACGTCAAGAAGCTCGTCCCGCCGTTCAGCCTGCCGGGCGCGGTAAGCTTCCGGCGCGCGCTGGCGCAAGGGGCGGCGCGGGAACTGGCGCGCCCCGAGATCGGGCCCGACGACGTCGCCTTCCTGCAGTACACCGGCGGCACGACGGGCGTGGCCAAGGGGGCCGTCCTGTTGCACCGGAACCTCGTCGCCAACGTCCTGCAATGCGATGCCTGGCTGCTGACCGACGAGCAGCCCGCCAGGCAGGGCGGACAGCGCACCCAGCACATCTTCGTCTGCGCCCTGCCGCTGTATCACATCTTCGGTCTGACGGTGTGCGCCCTGCTCGGCATGCGGGCCGGCGGCCTCAACGTGATGGTGCCCAATCCGCGCGACATTCCCGACCTGGTCAGGACGCTGTCGGGCTACCGCTTCACGCTTTTTCCCGGCGTCAACACGCTGTTCAATGCGCTGCTGAACAACGAGAAGTTCCGTTCGCTGGATTTCTCGGGGCTGCGCGTGAGCGTGGGCGGCGGCATGGCGGTGCAGAAGGCGGTGGCCGACCGTTGGCGCGAGGTGACCAAGTCCCCGCTGTGCGAGGGCTACGGGCTGTCGGAGACCTCGCCGGTGGCCTGCTGCACGCCCATCAACATCAAGGAGTATTCCGGCACCATAGGCATCCCGCTGCCGTCCACCGACGCGGCGATCCTGGACGACGACGGCGCGGCGCTGCCGATAGGCGAGCGCGGCGAGATCGCGCTGCGCGGCCCGCAGGTCATGCCGGGCTATTGGAACATGCCGGACGAGACCGCCCGCGTCATGACGGCCGACGGATTCTTCAAGACCGGCGACATCGGCATCATGGACGAACGCGGCTACATCCGCATCGTCGACCGCAAGAAGGACATGATCCTGGTGTCGGGCTTCAACGTCTATCCCAACGAAGTCGAGGCCGTGGTGTCCCAGCACCCGGGGGTGCTGGAGTGCGCCGCCATCGGCGTGCCCGACGAGCATTCCGGCGAGGCGGTGAAGGTGGTCGTGGTCAAGCGCGATCCGGCGCTGACCGAGCAGGACCTGAAGGCCTTCTGCCGGGACCGCCTGACCGGCTACAAGCGGCCGCGCTACATCGAGTTCCGGTCGGAACTGCCCAAGTCCAACGTCGGCAAGATCCTGCGGCGCGAACTGCGGACCGGCACCGAGGCGGCCGCCTAGCGGGTACCTCCCGGCCGTGCCCCTACAATGGCGGCGTCTGCCCGATCGCGGGCATTGTCCGGGAGTTCACATGCCAGGTCGGATGGCTGACCATCGTCTTCGTGCGTCGCATGGCGTCGTGCGCCGCGCGCTCGCGCCCGCGGGCCTCGTCGCCTTGATGGCGGCAGCGCCGTTGCAGGCCGACGCGGGCGTGACCTTCAAGCTGGACCGCCTCCAGGCCGGGCCCGGCGAGACCGTGCGTATCGAGGCCATGTTCTTCAATGAAGGCAACGCCACGGTGGCCTGGGACGCGCCGCGCGAGCTGGTGCTGCAGTGGCGGGACGCGGCCGGCCACGTCGTGCGCGCGCCCGCGCGGCTGGACGGCGGCACCGCCGTGCTGCAGATTCCCGTGGGCCAGTTCTCGCGCGCGACCTGGTCGGCCGTGGTGCCCGAGCAGGCCCGAGGGCTGCAGGCCATCGCGATCGAGGGCGAGCCCGTGCTGCTGGCGCTGGATGCGACGCCCGCCGAGAAGGGCGCCATCGTGGGATCGCCGGCGATCGGCCCCATCGTCGACCCGCGCGCGCCCAACGCCGTGCCACAGGTGCCGGACAACGGCGTGCTGGCCGCGGTCAGCGGCATTTCGGCGGGGTCGGGGCCGGGCAGCACCGCGCTGTCCGGGCCGGCGCCGGCCGAGGCTGCCGCCCCGGGCAACGACGAGCACGACGTATTGAGCCGCTTCCGCAGCGCGCTCTCGCCCTACGAGCCGGTGTACTTCAGCTTCGGCGCCCGCCCGAACCTGAACGCGCGCTTCCAGGTCAGCCTGAAGTTCAGGCTGTTCCAGCCCAACGACGGCGAGGAAACGGGCTTTCTCAACAACCTGTACCTGGGCTACAGCCAGACCTCGCTGTGGGACATAGGCGAGAACTCCGCGCCGTTCCGCGACAGCAGCTACCGCCCCGCGGTCTTCTGGCTGTCCGACCGGGTCTGGGAATCGCAGGATCGCCGCAAGTCGCTGGGTTTCGACGGGGGGTTCGAGCACGAGTCCAATGGCCGCGACGGCGACACCTCGCGCGCCATCAATTCCCTGTATGCCCGGCCCACGCTGCGCTACCGCCTGGATGACGGCAGCACCCTGAGTTTCGGCCCCAAGATCAAGTACTACATGACCCGCGAGGGCAATCCGGACATCGCCGACTACCGGGGCCACGTCGACTACCAGCTGCGCTGGGCCAAGGACGATGGCCTGATGGTGTCGGCGCTGGTGCGCAAGGGCCACGAGAAGGGATCGCTGCAACTGGACATGGCCTACCCGCTGCGCAAGCTGGGCCTGGGCCGCCTGAACGGCTTCCTGCACGTGCAGTATTTCAACGGCTACGGCGAGACCCTGCTGGACTACAACGTGCGCGCCAAGTCGCAGGTGCGCATCGGCCTGATGATCGTGCGCTGAGCGGTCTTCAGCCCGCGCCGGCGGCCTTGAGGTTGGGGCCGATCAGGTCGTGCAAGGCCTTGGCCACGCCGGGGCCGCCGGCGACGATGTTGCCTTGCTCGGGCCAGGGAGCCCGCCCGAACGGGTCGAAGGCCTGCCCGCCGGCTTCGCGCACCAGCAGCGTGCCGGCGGCGACGTCCCACGGCTTGAGCCGCAGTTCCCAGTAGCCGTCGAAGCGCCCGCAGGCCACCCAGGCCAGGTCGAGCGCCGCGGCGCCGTTGCGGCGCACGCCGCGCGTGCCGTGCATGGCGTCGCGCAGCATGGGCAGGTAGCTTTCGGTGAACGACATATCGCTGTAGGGAAAGCCGGTGGCCAGCAGGGCATCGGCCAGGGTTTCCGTGCGCGAGCACTGGATGCGGTGGCTGTTGAGCCAGGCGCCCACGCCGCGTACCGAGGTGAACATCTCTTCACGACAGGGATCGTAGATCACTCCCACCACGGGCCCGGGCTCGCACCGCGTCTCTTCGAAGGCGATGCCGCAGCCTTCCTGGGCCACCAGCGCGATGGAAACGGCGTAGTGGGGAATGGCATGGACGAAATTGGTGGTGCCGTCCAGCGGGTCGATGTACCAGCTGGCGGGACCGGAAGGCGAGCCCCCCGTCTCCTCGGCCACGATGCCGTATTGCGGCGTGCGCGCGCGCAGGACCTCGATGATCGCGATTTCGGCTTCGCGGTCCGCCTGCGAAACCAGGTCGTTGCGGGCCTTCAGGTCGATCACCAGTTCCGAGCGCTTGTGCGCATAGGCTTGCAAGATCGCCGCGCCGGCGTGCGCGGCGGTGACGGCGGCTTCGAGCGCCTTGAAGAGATCCAGCGGGACGGGCTTGTCCATGGTGGCGGCTGCGGGGATGCTCATACAGGGAGTGTACCCCCCCTACGCGCTTACGCGCGCCCCCCAGGGGGCGATGCGGGTGGACCGGCAAAGCTGGATCCACTGCATCCTGGGTCTAGTACCGTTATCTTGGGTTTGGCACGGGTGCTATCGCTGGCTGCCAGCGGTAGCAACGGTGATCCAATCCAAGAAGCGCGTACTAGACCCAGGAAACCGCGGATCTGGCTTTGCCAGTCCGCCGGTTTCGCCCCCTGGGGGGCGCCCGAAGGGCGTAGGGGGGGTTATCATCCTCGCCGTGTTTACCCCCCTGACTCCTTCCCGCCCGGCCTTCGATCAGGACGGCCTGCCTTATAGCCCGCTCTACGGCGACATCTACCATGCCGCCCAGGGGGCGTTGGAGCAGGCTCGCCATGTGTTCCTGGCGGGCAACGGTCTGCCGGAGCGATGGCGCGGACGCGAGCGCTTCACCGTGTGCGAGACGGGATTCGGGCTGGGGCTGACTTTCCTGGCGCTATGGCGCGCCTGGCGCGACGATCCCCGGCGCAGCCGGAGGCTGCATGTGGTGTCCGTCGAGGCCCATCCCTTCGCCCGCGAGGACCTGGCGGAGCTGCTGCGCGCGCGGGTGCCCGCCGGGTGGGACGACATGGCGGCGCAACTCTTGGCGCAGTGGCCGCCTCTTCTTCCCGGCCTGCACCGGCTGGACCTGGATGGCGGCGCGGTGACGCTGACCCTGGCCTTCGGGCTGGCCGAACAGATCGTGCCCCGGCTGGTCCTGCGCGCGGACGCTTTTTTCCTGGATGGATTCAAGCCGTCCGCGAATCCCGGCATGTGGTCCGAGCCGCTGATGAAGGCGCTGGCCAGGCTGGCCGCGCCGGATGCCACGGCGGCGACCTGGGCGAGCGCCGGCGCGGCGCGCCGCGCCTTGCAGGCGGCGGGTTTCGAGGTCGAGCGCAGGGAGGGCTTCGGCGGCAAGCTGCACATGACGGTGGCGCGCCATGCGCCGCGCTTCGAGCGCCGCCACGCGCCGGCCGAGCCGCCGTCCTTCGCCGAGCGCCATGCCATCGTGGTGGGAGCGGGCATCGCCGGGGCCGGTGTGGCGCATGCGCTGGCGTTGCGTGGCTGGCGCGTGTCCGTGTTCGATGCGGCCTGGACTTTTCCCCCGCAAGGTGGCGGCCATCTGGCCGCCGCATTGACGCCGTTGCTGGCCCGGGACGACAGCCCCCGCGCGCGCCTGAGCCGTGCCGGTGCCTTGCGCGCGGCCGCGCGCTGGGCGCCGTGGATGGACGGCGGGATCGTCGCCCGCTGCGGCACCGTGCAGCAGGCCAAATCCGACGACAAAGAGGCCGGCATGCGCGCCATGCTGGAGGAGCTGCGTTTTCCGGCCGACTGGGTGCGACCGGTGACGCGGGACGAAGCCAGCGCGCTGGCGGGTTGCCCGACGGCGCGCGGCGGGGTCTATTTTCCGGGCGGACTGCGGGTGCGTCCGCGCCTGCTGGGGGCGGCGCTGCTGTCCCGGCCGGGCATCGAAGTCCGGGCGGCCCGGGTAGCCCGCATCGAGGCGCTGGCGGCGGACGTGCCGTCGGGCCGCCGGTGGCGGGCCCTCGACCAGGAAGGCGCCACGCTGGCCGAGGCCGAGATCGTGGTGCTGGCCAATGCGGCCGAGGCGCCGCGGCTGCTTGCCGCCAGCGGACTGGCCGCCGACGGCGAACTGCCGGGTTTCTTCGGGCAAAAGGCCATAGCGGGACAGATCACGCTGCTTCCCGCGCAAGATGCCGCCTGGCGCCCGCCGCGCTGCGTGGTGGCGGGCGACGGCTACGTGCTGCCCGCCGTGGACGGCGCCTGCGTGGCCGGCAGCACGTACGTCCACGATGCCTCGCGCGCCGTCGTCACGGCCGAGGGCCACGCGGTCAACCTGGACCGGGCCGCGCGGCTGCTGCCGGAACTGGCCGGGGCCGGCCTGGATCCCGGCGCGTTCACGGGCTGGGCCGGGTGGCGCGCCGTGCTGCCCGGCAGGTTGCCGGTGATCGGCGAATCGCCTGTCCATGGCGGGCTCTGGGCCGCCTCGGGCTATGCCTCGCGTGGCCTGAGCTGGTCGGCGCTGGGAGGCGACATACTGGCCGCTTCCCTGGAGGGAGAACCCATGGTGCTGGAGGGGGATTTGCTGCGCTCGATCGCCTGGCGCTGATCCCGGGCCGAATCGTGGGAAAATAGCGGGATTAACAGCAAAAAAGACGTGCCTGGGGGCGCGCGGTGCCCGGCCCGCGTGTCCCGATCCGCTGCTTCCAGGGGCGCGGGATGGCCCCGGATACGGCCTTGCCGGGCCTCTCGCGGCGCCCCGCGAAGCGCGTCCGTGCGGGAGACGGCTTCTTCCACGGTTTATTTGCCTCCCCGAATCCGTCAAAATAGAGGTTTTGGCGAAAAAGTGCGGTCATTTGCCGCATTTGGGGCGGATAGCGGGGCCTCGCGAGGGTTGCGTCTTTGCTATTGCCAATCTGTCGAAAGCGATCGAGGGAAACCTGTGCCACTTCAATTCGACTCCTCCCGCTACCAGCGTCTGGAATCCCTGTCTCTCAACACGACCAGCCCGTCCGCCGTCCGTTTCACGACGGACCAGGGCCAGCCGGTGCTGGTCGAGGCCAGCGCGCCAGGCGTGTTCAGGTTGAGCATGGGCACGCCCGCCGCCACCGGCAAGCCGGCCTCCGGCTCCGCCACGCGCGCCGCCGCCCTGCATGATCTGCTGGCCCGGGACGAGGCCATAGGCGAGGCCGTGGTTGAACAGGCGGATGTGGCCGGCCAGCCCGGCTGGCGCATCGTCCAGGGCGACAACGTACTCGAGATCGCCGCCAATCCCGTGCGGCTGGCCTTGTACCGCAAGGGGCAGCAGGTGCTGGCCTCGTCCGCGGACCAGGACCTGTGCCCGCTCGGCACCGAAGACGCCGCGGCCCCGACGTCGTGGGCCCTGTGCTTCGACCTCGCGGCTGGCGAAGCCGTCCACGGCCTGGGCGAAAGCCGCATCATGCTGGACCGCCGCGCCGAGCGCGTGGTGTCCGACGAGGCCGAGTCGCGCGCCCTGCCGCTGGCCTGGAGCCCGCGCGGCTGGGGGCTGTACGTCAATACGCTCGAATCCGTCGTGCACGACATCGGCCTGCCCGAGTTCGCGCCCGACAGCTACGTGGTGACCGTGGCCGACGCCCAGCTGGACGTGTTCCTGTTCGTGGGCGAGCCGGCCGAGATCCTGAACCAGTACACCCAGTTGACCGGCCGCGCGGGACAGCCCACGCTGTGGAGCATGGGCACGTGGCTGCACCAGGCGCCCGATACCGGCGCCGAGCAGCTCGCCGCCGTGGCCGGCCAGATGCGCAGCCGCGGCGTGCCCCTCGACGCCGTGTCGTTCCGGCCACCCGCGGCCTGGGAGATCCGCGCCAAGCTGAACCTCGAATGGGACGCCGCCCGCTTCCCCGATCCGCGCCAGGTGCTGGGCGAGTTCAAGGGCCTGGACCTGAAGGTGTGCGCACCCGGTTTCCCGGGCGTGCCCACCCATAGCCCCATGTTCGCCGAACTCGAGGACAAGGGCTGGCTGCTGACCGACGAATCCGGCGCCGCGCAGGTGTTCGCCGGCGTGCCCGCCAGCGCGGGCGTCGCCTTCGGCCTGCTCGACCTGACCCACCGCGACGTGTGGACCTTCTGGCGCGACAAGATCCGCCAGGTCATGGACGAGGGCGTCGATGCGGTGTCCTGCGACATCCAGTTCGACATCCCCGACGGCGTCGAGGCGCGCAACGGCGATACCGGAGCGCGGCTGCGCACGGCCTATCCCATGCTGGTCAAGCGCTGCCTGTTCGAGGCGGCGGCCTGGAACAAGACCCCGCCCGAGGGCGTGGTGTGGAGCCGCGATCTCTTCCCGACCGGCCAGCGCCTGCCCATGCAGGCCCCCGTGTCCGTGCCCAACACCTGGGAAGGACTGGCCGAATCGCTGCGCGCCGCGCTGACGGCGGGGGCCAGCGGGCTGCCCGCCCATGCCCACGACATCGGTTCGCCCCAGCATCCGCGCGACGCCATGACGCCCGAGCTGTACCTGCGCTGGCTGGCGGCCGGCGTGTTCAGTTCGCACCTGCGTTTTCACGCCGTGCCGGGGCTGCTGCCCTGGGACTTCGGCGAGGAGGCCTTCCAGCACGCGCAGACGCTGATGCAGTGGCGCTATAGGCTCATTCCCTACGTGCTGGGGGTGATCGAGGACGCGGCCCGCACCGGCCTGCCGGTGCAGCGTTCCATGGCCCTGTCCTTCCCGGACGATCCCGAGGCGCATGCCCACGAGCTGCAATACCTGCTCGGCCCGGCCCTGCTGGTCGCGCCGGCCGTGCAGCCCGGCAACCAGATCCGCGTCTATTTCCCCAAGGGCGAAGCCTGGTGGGACCTGAACACGGGCTGGCGCTACGAGGGCGGCACGACCTGGACCTTCGAATGCGGCCTGGACCGCCTGCCCGTGTTCGGCCGCGAAGGCCACATGCTGTGCCTGGGCCCCGCCGCCCAGCACACCGGCGAGTTCAACTCCGCCCGCATCCTGGACGAGGTCTGGCTGTTCGGCATGCCCGTGCACAACCCCAGCGTGATGCGCAACAAGATCCGCGTCATGCAGATGCAGGGTTCGAGCTACGCCAAGGGCCTGGAAGGCCTGAAGATCCTGCCCTCCGAAGGCCTGGAAGTGAAGCGCCGCGGCGCCGAGGTACGTATCTCTCGGGCGAGGTAGAAGCCCCCCCCTACGCGCTGACGCGCGCCCCCCAGGGGGCGAAACCGGCGGACTGGCGGAGCCAGATCCGCGGTTTCCTGGGTCTAGTACCTGTTTCTTGGCACGTTACACCGTTGCTATCGCTGGCAGCCAGCGAAGCACAGGTGCTCCAACCCAAGATAAAGGAACTAGACCCAGGATGCGGTGGATCCGGCTTTGCCGGTCCACCCGCATCGCCCCCTTGAGGGGGCGCCCGAAGGGCGTAGGGGGTGGGCCTATCAGTCCTCGCAGGGGCTGTCCAAGGTGCCGCGGGCCAGCTTGTCTACGACCACCGACTCTACCGGGGGTTCGCCGCTGCGGGCGATGTGGCCGTCTATCCACATCAGGACCGGGGTGCCGGGGGCCACGCGCAGTTTGGCGTAGGCGTCGGCCAGGGCCTGGGCCTGGCCGGTGGGCGACACCGGATAGCGCTTGCCGGTGCTGCAGATGGCGAAGGTGGGCTGGCCGTCCTTGGCCACCACCTTGCCGCGCATGGTGAAGGTGTCGGTGATGAAGTCCACCTCGAACTGCTGGGTCAGGGCGTAGTTCAACGTGGACTGGATGGGTTCGCCGTTCTGGTCCAGCATGCGCAGCGTGCTGCCGGAGATGAACTCGTAGAGTCCGCCCTCGTTGCGGTCGCCGATCAGTCGGATCTGGTCGGGCGAGTCGAACAGGCGTTCCCAGCGGCCGGTGCTGATGAAGCTTTGTTCCTTGTTGTCGCGCGTGCCGAAATACACCCGGCGCATGCGCCAGGTCCAGTCGGGCAGCAGCGTGAGCGTGACGCGCTGGCCGGCGCAGTCGGCGCAGGGGATCACGCCGCGGAAGGTTTGCGGCTGGGCCAGGGGCACGCCCCTATCCTGTCCGTCTCGCTCGGCCTGTTCCCGCGTCACGGCGGGCGGCGGCGGGATCACCGCGTCGGCGGCGGCCAGGGTGCCGGAGCGCTCGCGGTCGGGCAGGGGGATCGAGCACGCGCCCAATCCGGCCGCCACGGCCAGGGCGGCGGCCAGGGTGGCAAGGCGGGAAGGGGCGGGGCGGGAGGAAAGGGGCGGGTTGGTCATGACGGCTCCGGCTCTTGAGATTTATCGCAAGTCTAACCTGTTGCGTCTGCCGGCATGCGACGGGAAGCGCGGCGGGCATCGACGGATGCCGTGCCGGGAGCAGGACATTTATTGCCGTGCCCGTCCCACGCGGGGCCCCGGGGGCGGTTAAGCTTGCGGGGGGCCGCCGTGGCGGCGTTTACATCCTTGTCTATGTCATTCGTGCAGATACTCGCGGCCACCCCGTGGCTGGCCTATGCGGCCGCCGCCGTGCTGGGGCTGGTGGTGGGCAGCTTCCTCAACGTCGTGATCGCGCGCCTGCCGCAGATGATGCAGCGCGCCTGGCAGGAGCAGTGCGCGGAGCTGCACGGCGCCGCGCAACCCGGGCAGGCCCGCTTCGACCTGGCCTATCCCCCCTCGCATTGTCCGGCCTGCCGGCATCCGATCGCCTGGCGCCACAACATCCCGGTGCTGGGCTGGCTGGCGCTGCGCGGCCGCTGCGCCCATTGCGCCGCGCCCATCTCCTGGCAATACCCGCTGGTGGAACTGGCGTCGGCGGCGTTGTTCGCGGCCTGCGTCGTGGTGTTCGGCGTGACCTGGACCAGCCTGGCCGCCATGGCATTCTGCGCGGCCTGCCTGGCGCTGGCCGTGATCGATCACCAGACCTCGCTGCTGCCGGACGACCTGACGCTTCCGCTGCTGTGGGCGGGCCTGTTCGTCAACCTGTGGGGCGGTTTCGCCTTCCTGCCCGACGCGGTCATCGGCGCGATGGCCGGCTACGGGGTGCTGTGGTCCGTGTACTGGCTGTTCCGCCTGCTGACGGGCAAGGAAGGCATGGGCTACGGCGATTTCAAGCTGCTGGCCGCCATCGGCGCCTGGCTCGGGTGGCAGAGCCTGCCGCTGGTCATGGTGGCGGCCTCGCTGGCCGGTGTGGCGGTGGCCGGGGTGCTGATGATCGCCGGCCGCGTGCGGCGCGACCAGCCGCTGCCATTCGGGCCGTACCTGGCGGCGGCGGGCGTGGCCGCGATGTTCGCGGGCGACGCATGGATTAAGCTGCTGGCATGGTAGGCACACTTCCTTCTTTCCCCGCCCGTCCCTTGCGCGTGGGCCTGACCGGCGGCATCGGATCCGGCAAGACCGCCGTGGCCGATATCCTGGAGGCGCAGGGCGCGGCCGTCATCGATACCGATGCCATCGCGCATGCGCTGACCGCGCCGGGCGGACTCGCCATCGAGCCGCTGCGGCGCGAATTCGGTCCGGACATGATCGGTCCCGACGGCGCGATGGACCGTCCCCGCATGCGGGCCCTGGTGTTTTCCGACGCACAGGCCAAGACGCGGCTCGAGGCGCTGATCCACCCGCTCATCGGCCAGGAGGTCGAGCGCGAGGCCGCCCGGCGCCAGGGGCTCTATCAGGTCTTCGTGGTGCCGCTGCTGGTGGAGTCGGGTCGCTGGCGGGACCGGGTGGACCGGATCTGCGTGGTCGATTGCGACGAGGCCACCCAGGTCCGGCGCGTGCAGCGCCGCAGCGGCCTGGCTCCCGACATGGTCGCCCGCATCATGGCCGCCCAGGCGACGCGCGCCCAGCGGCTGGCCGTGGCCGACGACGTCATCCTCAACGATGGCCAGACCACGCCCGGCCAGCTGTCCGAGCGTACGCTGGCCCGGCATCGCGCGTGGCTCGACCTGCTGGCGCTGCCCTAGCAGGCTGCCCGGGCTTTACTGGATGTCCAGCTTGCGGATCAACGTGTCCCAACGCGCACGCGTGTCGCGCAACCACGCCGTGGTCTGCGCCGAGTCGGCCCAGAACGGCGTCACCGCCATCTGATCCAGTTGCCGGCGCACTTCCGCGCTTTCCAGGATGTCGTGCAGCAGGCCTTCCCACTTCGTCACCACGGCCGCCGGCGTGCCGGCGGGAAACAGGACCACCTGGCTGAATCGCACGTCGAAGTCGGGTACGCCCTGTTCCTGCGCCGTGGGGACTTGCGGCAACTGGGGATTGCGGATGGCGGCGGACGTGGCCAGCGCCTGCAGCGCGCCGGACCGGACATAGGGAAGGGTGTTGGACGAGGCCACGAAGGCCAGCGGCACGTGGCCGGCCACCACGTCCGACAGGGCGGGGGCGTTGCCCTTGTAGGGCACGTGCGTGCCGCGTATGCCGGTGCGGGCCTTCAGGAGTTCGAAGGTCAGGTGGCCGGGCGAGGCCAGGCCGGCCGAGGCGTAGGTCAGGTCCTCCTTCCTGGCCCGGTCCAGGAAGTCGCGGAAATCCTTCAGCCCCAGCCTGGGGTGGGCCACCAGCACCTGCGAGGTGGTGCCGAAGATGCCGGCCGGCACGAGATCGCGGTAGGGGTCCAGTCCCATGTTCCGGTAGACCGACGGATTGATCGTCAGCAGGTGGTCGACGCTGACCAGCGCCGTATAGCCGTCCTTGGGCGAGCGCGCGACGTATTCGGCGCCGATGTTGCCGCCGGCGCCCGCCCGGTTCTCGACGATGACGGGCTGTTTCAGGCGCGATGCCGCCTGTTCGGCGATCAAGCGGGCGATCAGGTCCAGCGGCCCGCCGGCGGCGAAGTTGACGACCAGCTTGACCGGATGGTCGGGATAGTCGGCGGCCCGCACCGAGGGCGCGGCGGCAACGAGGGAAAGCACGAGGAAAAGGCGCGCAAGCGGTCGCATGGGGTGTCTCCGTGGAAGGGGGGCGGGCTGGCTGGAGCCAGTCTGGTCGGCGCCGTGCCGGCATTATGGGAACGGAGAGGTATTTGTTTCCAATGATAAAATGCCGCTCTGTCATACATAAAATTCATGGCAATGGACTGGACCCGGCGCCTGCGCATCCGGCAGCTCGAAGTGCTGAGCAGCCTGGCCGACACGTGCAATCTCAGCCACACCGCCGAACGTCTCTGCATGACGCAGCCGGCCCTGTCCAAGTGGCTGGCCGAGCTCGAGGCCGAACTGGGCGTGCCCCTGTTCGAGCGCCATTCGCGCGGCCTCGTGCCCACGCGTTTCGGCGCCGCCATGGCCGAACATGCCCGCGTCATGCTGGCCGAGGTCGAGCGGGCCAGTCATGCCATGGCGCTGATGGCCGAAGGGGCGGACGGGCACCTGTCGATCGGGGTGACGGCCACGGTCTCGACCGGCCTGCTGCCGGACAGCGTGGCCTTGCTGCTGGCCCGGCGTCCCGAGACCCGGCTGTCGATCACCGAGTCGACGCTGGACCAGCTTCTGCCGCCCTTGCTCGAGCGCCGCCTGGATTTCGTGGTCACGCGCCTGGAGGGCGATGCCATCGACGATCGCCTGCGCTGCACGCCGGTCTATGGCGAAAGCATCGCGGTGGCCGCGCCTCCCTCGCACCCGCTGGCCGGCCGCCGCGGCCTGGCCTGGACGGATCTGGAAGGATGCGGCTGGGTGGTGCCGCCCCAGGGCAACCCGCTGCGCCGCGAGCTGGACGCCGAGTTCGCGCTGGCCGGCCTGCCCGCGCCGCGCTACCGGGTCGAGGCGGTCGGCATCCTGATGCTGGTGGCCATGATGCAGCGGGCCAACCTGCTGACCGCGCTGTCGCGCCGCGTGCTGGGCTACTTCCAGGCCGCCGGGCAGCTCGTGGCGCTGGACCTGCCCACGCGCCGGCAGGGCATGGTGGGCATCCTGCGCCATCGCGACGCGCCCGACACCGCCTTGCATCGCGACTTCCACGAGGCCTTGCTGGAAGCGGCCGGCGCGGCGGGCGTCACAACTCGAAACCGCATTGCCGAGCCGCCTGCTTCAAAGTAAGGGGTGATCGGGCCACGGTTGAGTGTTTTTCCGGTGGGCTCCGTACCTACAATGGAGGTGTTCCGAAGCGCCCGCGCAAGGGCCGTTCGGAAGCGGGCGCGGCAAGTGTCGCCGTGTCCATGCCGTACAGGTATATTTCTACGAAATTCCGATTCCGGACGGTCTACGTGGTTCTTTACGAATACCCATTCAACGAGCGCGTCCGTACGCTGCTGCGTCTGGAAAGCCTCTTCGACAATCTGTTCTTCTTCGTGCGGCAACCGGATGCCCGCGGGCATCACGTCGCATTGACCACGCTGTTCGAAATCCTGGATGTATCGGCGCGCGCCGATCTCAAGTCCGATCTGCTGCAGGACCTGGAGCGCTATCGCCAATCCCTGAGCTCGCTGCGCGAGCATCCCGGCGTCGATCGCCAGACCCTGGACGTCATGCTGTCCAGCATCGAGCAGGCCACGGGTTCGCTGGTGGCACAGGGCAAGACCGGCCAGCCGTTGCGGCAGAACGAATGGCTGACCAGCATACGCAGCCGCCTGGCGATCCCGGGCGGGGCGTGCGAGTTCGACGTTCCTTCCTTTCATGCCTGGAAGCACAAGCCTGTCGAGCATCGGGTCCAGGATCTCGCCCAGTGGGTCGAGCCCTTCCTGCCCATACGCGACGGCCTGGCCATCGTGCTGAAGATGCTGCGCGAATCGGGCCGCCAGGTCGCGGTGGTGGCCGAGGGCGGCGCCTTCCAGCAGATGCTGGGAGGCAAGGCCTATCAGTTGCTGCGCATCTACGTCGACGAGGCGCTGGGCGTGTTTCCCGAGGTCAGCGCCAACAAGTACATGGTGTCGGTGCGCTTCTCGTCGCAGGGGGGCGACCTCAAGCCCCAGCCGGTGGTGGCCGACGTGCCCTTCCAGCTGACGCTGTGCAACAGCTTCTAAGCGCGGCGGCCCCTTCGTCCGCTGGCTACAATGCTGCCATGGTCAAGAACGTCAAATGTCCCACTTGCGCCAGGCCGGCTCCGTGGAGCCCCGAGAACGCCTGGCGGCCCTTCTGTTCCGAGCGCTGCCGCCAGATCGACCTGGGGGCGTGGGCGGCCGAGAAATTCTCCATTCCCGGCGCGCCGCTGGAGACCGACGACCTGAGCGGCGACACCTCGGGGCGCCTGTTTCCTCCGCCGCAATCGGTGAACTGAACGGGCCCTAGGCGTTGGCCAGCAGTGCCCGGATGTCCAGCGACCGCAGCAACTGCATGGTTTCCCGCGTCAACCGGGTCAGCGGCTGCAGCCGTGCCGTGCACATGATCAGATTGTTGTGCATGGACGGCGTGTGCACGCGGGCCGTGGCCAGCGTGCCGGCGCGCCGCTGCGGTCCGATGGCGCTGGCCGACAGCAGCGCGTAGCCTTCGCCGCTTTCGGCCAGCGCCACCATGGTGTGGACCGCGTTGACCTCGGCGACGATGTTCAGGGCGATGCCGCGCCGGCGGCAGGCGGCATCCACCACCGCGCGGATGGTGTTGGGCTCGCAGGGCAGGATCAGCGGATAGTCCGCCAGGGCATCGACCGGCAGCGATTCGGGCAGCCGCTCGCCCGGACCCGGCACGCATCCCACCAGCATCAGTTCCTCCTGGAATACCGGTTCGTAGTCCAGCGTCTCGCCGGGGGCGGGATCGTACAGCAGCGCGACATCGACCCGGCCTTCGTGCAGCCATTCCCTCAGGCTCACGCTCAGCCCCTCGGTCACGGTCAGCGCGGCGCCCGGCAGGCGTTCGCGAAAACCGCGCACCAGGCTGGGGGCCAGCAGGTGGGCGATGCGCGGCGGAAAGCCGACCACGATCTTGCCGCGGGGCACGGCCTTCAGTTCGTGGATTTCCTGGCGCGCGGTGGCCAGGCGGGCCAGGACGACCCGGGCGTGCTCCAGCAGGCACCTGCCCGCCTCGGTCGGCTCCACGCCGCGGCCGTTGCGGTACAGCAGGTGCTCGTGCAGCTCCACCTCCAGCAGGCGGATCTGCCGGCTCAGGGAAGGCTGGGTCATTTCGAGCACCATGGCGGCGCGCGTGAAGCTGCCGGCATCGACGACCTGGACGAAGTACTCGAGTTGCTTGATATCTATGCCTGTCTCGCGTTACATAGAGAAGTTCTATAGCTGCTAGAGCTGTTCTGCAATTTACTCGATATGTCCCGACTTCAATAATGGGCGCTTCCGCAAAGGCGGACCCATCGGAGGCGTTTCATGAAGAAGTCGGAGTTGCCGGTTGCGATCATCGGCGCGGGTATAGGCGGGCTGGCGGCGGCGACCGCGCTGCGCGCCCAGGGCGTGGAAGTGCAGGTCTACGAACAGGCGCGGCAGTTCGCGCGCATCGGCGCGGGCATCCAGATGACGCCCAATGCCATGCGGGTGCTCGATGGGCTGGGGCTGCGCCCGCAACTGGAATCGATCGCCTTCGCCCCCCGGTCGTCGTTGAACCGCGCGCACGACACCGGCGCCGTGACGAACGAGTTTCCGCTGGCCGGCGCGGTCCTGGAGCGCTATGGCATGCCCTTCCTGGCCATGCACCGGGGCGACCTGCACGCGGCGCTGGCGGCGCGGGTACCGGCGGCGCACATCGCGCTGGGCAAGAAGCTGGTGCACCTGGACCAGGGCGATGGCGAGATCGCATTGCGCTTCGAGGATGGCACCCAGGCCCGCGCCCGCGCGGTGATCGGCGCCGACGGCGTGCATTCGCTGGTGCGCGAACTGCTGCTGGGCGAGGAGCAGCCGAGTTTCACCGGCCGCGTCGCCTACCGGACGACGTTCCCGGCCAGCCGGCTGGGCTCGCTCGACATCGGCCAGTCGCGCACGAAATGGTGGGGACCGGACCGCCACATCGTCATCTATTACGTCACCCGGAACCAGGACGAAATCTATTTCGTCACCAGCCAACCCGAGGATGCCGGCTGGCTGACCCCTGAATCATGGTCGGCCAAGGGCGACCTGGAGGTGCTGCGGGCAGCCTATGCCGATTTCCATCCCGACGTGCGCGCGGTGCTGGCGGCATGTCCGGACGTGCACAAATGGGCGATCTTCCAGCGCGATCCGCTGCCGAGCTGGGGACGGGGCAACATCGTGCTGATGGGCGACGCCTGCCATCCGATGACGCCCTACATGGCCCAGGGCGCGGCCATGGCATTGGAGGACTCGGTCGTCCTGGCGCGCTGCGTGGCCGCCCACCGCACCGACCTCGATGCGGCGTTCCGCCTGTTCGAGCAGGTTCGCAAGCCCCGCACGTCGGCGGTGCAGGCCGGATCGAGCGCCAACAACTGGATGCGCGAGTCCACCAATCCCGATTGGGTCTACGGTTACGACGCCTGGAACGTGTCCCTGGACGCGGGCGCGCAATAAGCCTTCGCCGGACGGAGCCGGGAGGCCGGTGCCCGTCCGGCGCATCAAAATAGGAGACAGCATGAAGACACGCATCAAGACTTTCGTCGCGGCCATGATGCTCGCGGCGGTCCCGGCCCTGGCGGCGCACGCCCAGTATCCGGACCGGCCCATCAAGCTGGTGGTGCCGCACGGGCCGGGGGGCGTCGCCGACACGGTGTCGCGCATCTTCGCCGATGCGCTGGCGCGCGAGCTTAAGCAGCCGGTCATCGTCGAGAACAAGGCCGGTGCCAGCACCATGATAGGCGCCGAGTACGTCGCCAAGGCCGCCCCGGACGGATACACGCTGTTGATGGCCTCGGTGACCACCTTGTCGATCAATCCTTCGCTGTATCCCAACATCACCTACGATCCCAAGCGCGACTTCGCGCCGGTCTCCATGGTCGCGGCGCTGCCGTTCTACCTGATGGCCAGCCCCACGCTGGGCGTCAAGAACGTGAAGGAACTGGTCGCGCTGGCCAAGTCCAGGCCGGGGCAGCTCAACTATTCGTCGCCCGGGTCGGGCACGTCGCCGCACCTGGTGGGCGCGCTGTTCGCTTCCATGACCGGGGTCGACACCCTGCACGTGCCGTACAAGTCCACCGCCTCGGCCGAGGTCGATCTCAACGCCGGCCGCATCCATTTCGCCTTCACCGGTTCGGGCATGGCGCCGATCCGGTCAGGCCGGGTGGTCGGCCTGGGCGTGACCAGCGGCGAGCGCCTGGCGTCCATGCCCGAGCTGCCCACGCTGAAGGAACAGGGCCTGGACCTGGAGGCGACCGTCTGGAACGGCGTGGTCGCGCCCGCCGGCACCTCGCCGGAGATCGTCCGCAAGCTTGCCGACGCATTGGCCCGCATCGCGCGGTCGCCGGACATCAAGGAGAAAGTGCAGGCCCACGGCGGCATCGCGGTGGGCAATACGCCCGCCGAGTTCAAGCGCCTGATCGACACCGAGGCCGCGCGTTGGGAGAAAGTGATCAAGGAGGCCAGCATCACCGTGCAGTGACGCGGCCGGGAGGCCGGCGGAAGGGGCCGCCGGTCCGTCGCCCGGGTCAGCCGCCCCAAAAGCCGCTGATGCCCGCGATGCCATGCGCGCCGTGCGCCAGGGCCGTCGCGCGCGTGTCCGCCGACTGCCCGCCCAGCGCGAGCACCGGCAGGCCGGCGTGCAGCGCCAGCGTGCCGAAGGTCTCCCAGCCCAGGCCGGGCTGGCCGGGATGCGAGCGCGTGGGCAGCACCGGCGCCAGCACCGCGAAGTCGGCGTCCAGCTGGCGCGCGCGTTCCAGTTCCGCGACATTGTGGGCCGATACGCCCAGCATCGCGCCGGGCGGCAGCTTGGGGCGCTGGGCCGGGACGTCGGCGGCGCGCAGGTGCACACCGTCGGCATCGGCGATCCAGTCGCGCGGATGCGCGCTGTTGACCAGTACCCGCGCGCCGGCCGGCCGGGCGCGTGCCACCACCTGTTTCAGCACCTGGCGCAGCGCGTCGTCCGCCGCGCCGCCGGGCCAGTCCGGTTCACGGAACTGGACCAGCTTCAGGCCCGAGGCCAGCGCGGCATCCAGGCGCCGCAGGAAGGCATCGACGTTGCCGGGCGAGCCGATATGGGTGATGGCATAGGTATCGGGCACGTGCAGCCACCGCAGCGGCGGCAGCGTGGCCGGCAGCAGGGGGCCGATGCGCGGCTCCAGCGCCAGTCCCAGCGCGTCCTCCGGCGACTGCGCGCGCGCCTGGGCCGTTTCCAGGTCGGTCGGCTGCTCGCCCCGGGCGATGCGCGCTTCCAGCGCCTTCACCCGTTCCCCGTGATCGCGCCGCGCCGCCTGCACCTCGGCCTCGCTCGCGTCCCGTATCCGCCCCCATTGCAGGGCCTGCGATTCCAGCCCCCGGGGCTCGCCTTCCCAGCGGGTGACCCGGCAGAAATAGAGCCTGACGGTGGCGTGCGAATAGGCGTGCACGTGCGTGACCCAGGTCGACGACTCCAGCACCGTCACCCCCAGTTCTTCCTTCAATTCCCGCGCCAGGGCCTGCAATATCGTCTCGCCCGGCTCCAGCTTGCCCCCCGGCAGCTCCCACCATCCCGCATACGGCTTGCCTTCGGGCCGCTGGCCCAGCAGCAACCGCCCGTCCGGCTGCAGCATCACGCCCACCGCGACATCGACGACTTTCACCCCAGAACCCAGAGACCCCATAATCCTTCCTAAAATGCAATCCACACAAGAACAATACCCAGGGCACAGCGGATCCGGCTCCGCCGGTCCGCCAGTGCCGCCCCCTGGGGGGCGCGCGCAAGCGCGTAGGGGGGAGCCCTCCTGTCAGCGCGTAGGGGGGGGGACCTCCCTCCCGGCCCAATCCTTGGCGAACTGCCAGGCGACCCGGCCGGAACGCGAGCCGCGCTCGAGCGTCCATTGCAGCGCGGCCGTACGCGAGCGCGCGATGGATTCCTCGCTGCATCCCAGGTCGCGCAGCCAGTGCGCCACGATGTCCAGGTAGTCGTCCTGCTTGAACGGATAGAACGACAACCACAGTCCGAAGCGCTCGGACAGCGAGATCTTTTCCTCGACGGTCTCGCCGGGATGGATCTCGCCGTCGCTCTGGTGCTTGGCCTGCAGGTTCTCGTGCATGTACTCCGGCATCAGGTGGCGCCGGTTGGACGTGGCGTAGATCAGCACGTTCTGGGTCGATGCGGCGATCGAGCCGTCCAGCACCGACTTGAGCGCCTTGTAGCCGGCCTCGCCTTCCTCGAACGACAGGTCGTCGGCGAAGACCAGGAAGCGCTCGGGCCGCTCGGCCACGGTCTCCACGATCTCCTGCAGGTCGCCCAGGTCGCTCTTGTCGACTTCGATCAGGCGCAGTCCGCGATCGCCATACGTGGCCAGCATGGCCTTGACCAGGGAACTCTTGCCGGTGCCGCGGGCGCCGGTCATCAGCACGTTGTTGGCCGGCTTGCCTTCCAGGAACTGCACCGTATTCCGGTCGATCACTTCCTTCTGGCGATCGATGTGCTGCAGGTCGTCCAGGTCGATGCGCGCGATGTGCCGCACCGGCTCCAGCCAGCCTCGCGTTCCGCGCTTGCGCCAGCGGAAGGCGTGGGAATTCCAGTCCACGGGGGGCGGGGCGGGGGGGAGCCAGGCTTCGAGCTGGGCGAGGACGCCCTCGGCGCGTTTCAGGAAAGAGGCCAGATCGACAGGTGGGGAAGACTCGTTCGGCACAGCAGCGTTCCTATCTTCGGCCGGAGCCGCGCAGGCCCCGGATCGTGTTCTTGAACGACGGATTCCGGCCCGGGCAGGGGCGCCGCCGGGGCCGGAATCCATCTACGGCACCGGGTATTGCACCATTTTTTTCGATGGCGCGCCCGGCCAGCCGGGCGGTCGATGCCGCAGCCGTAGCCGGGCCAAGGGCTACGGACGCTGACGCAGGAGGCCGATCAGCTCGTCCGTCGGAAGGACGTCCGCGTACTTGCTGGCCATGTCGAACAGGTTGACCGCGTGCGACACCTGCGAGCGGTCGTACACCGCGTCCTGCGGCACCACCACCTTGAGGTTCATCGCGCAGGCGTCCACGGCCGTTGCGCGTACGCAGCCGCTGGTCGTGCAGCCGGTGACGACCACGGTATCCACGCCCAGCCCGACCAGATAGCTCGCCAGCGGCGTGCCGTGGAAGGCGCTGGCCTGGAATTTCGGGATGGTGATTTCCCCGGGGCGGGGGCTGACTGGTTCGACGAACTGGTAATCGCGCAGCGGTACGTCCATGACGCCGGGCACCTTGCGTTCGAATTGGCCCAGGTCGTGCGACTTCTTGGGCGCGACGTAGGGATAGAGCACGGGCGCTCCCAGTTCCCGGAAGGCCTCCAGCAGCCGGGAGATATGGGGGACGGCGCGCCAGCCATGTTCCCCGCAGCTCGTCGGCATGGCCTCGATGGCCTGCGCGATGGGCATGGGCTCGTAGCCCATGGAGCGGTATTGCACGTCTATCACCAGCAGCGCGGGGTGCCGGCCGATACCGCCGGGCGCGCCCCAGCCCGCCTTGCGGTAGATAGCAAGTTCTTCTTCGGGAATGATTCCGTCCCAGGGGCGGGGCCGGTGGTCGAGGACATCGGTCATGGTTCTAGATTTCCACCGTGGTAGCGTCGTATTGCAGCAGCCAGTCGTAGCGGTCGCGCACGGCTTGCGGCGACCATTGCTTGCGAATGTAGGGCCAAGCCGTCTCGGGATTTTCCAGTTCCTTGCTGTGGAAGACCGACAGCATGCCCAGGGAGTCGGCCTTGGTACGGTTGGCGCGCGAGATGCGGGCCGCATCGTAGCGTTGGAGCGCGCGCGCCGTGTCGGTGCCGTCCTGTTCCAGGCAGCGCGCCAGCACGAAGGCGTCCTCCATGGTCAGGTTCACGCCCATGCCCAGATAGGGCGTCATGGAATGGCAGGCGTCGCCTACCAGCGTGACGCGGCCGGCGGACCAGGATTCGAGCGGGTCGCGCACGAACAGGCCCCAGCGGAACAGGTTCTCGGACGCCGTGAACAGGTCGATGATGTCCTGGTGCCAGCCCTTGAAGTCGTCCAGGGCGTCGGCAAGCGCGCCGGGTTCCGACCACGATTCCGTGTGCCAGGTCTGGCTGTCGACCTGCGCGGAGAAACTGACGAACAGCTCGCCCTGGCGCTGAACGGGATAGGTCGTCACGTGTGCGGTCGGCCCGACCCAGGTGGAGGCCAGCGGCTGGCGATGCTGGGGCTTGAGCTTGCCCATGGGGGCCAGGCCGCGCCAGGCCGCCGCGCCGGTGTAGCGCGCGGGCGCGGTGCCGAAGATGGACTGGCGCACGCGCGAGTGCGCGCCGTCGCAGCCGACTACCAGGTCGCCCTCGGCGTAGCCGCCGTCGTCGAATAGCAGGCGGGCGCGGTCGCCCACGGTTTCCGCGCCGACCGAGCGCCGGCCGAAATGGAAGGCGTCCGGCTTTTGCCGCAGGACAGCCTCGTACAGGACGCGCTGCAGTTCCGCGCGCAGCACCTGGATCAAAGTGTGGTCGACCTTGGAGGCGCCGGCGTCGCGGTTGTAGACCGAATGCCCCTCACCCGTCTTCCAGAAGCGGATCAGGCGATCCTCGGGTGACAGGTTGATGGCCTCGATGGTCTCCTTCAGGCCGAGCGCTTGCAGCACGCGCGCGCCGTTGGCCGAAATCCAGAGGCCGGCGCCGACCTCCCGGAGCTCGGATGATTGCTCGTAGACTTCGACGTCGAAGCCCTTCTGGAGCAACGTCGCCGCCAGCGTGAGGCCTCCCATGCCGGCCCCGGCGATGATCACGCGCCGTTTGCCGGCGGTGGACTGCAAAGTACTCATTGGTCCTCCGGTTGGTAAGAGGATGGGTTGTGGATGAGATCCAGGATGGCTTCCATGATCTTCACGTAGCCCGTGCACCGGCACAGGTTGCCCCGCAGGTAGTGGCGGATGTCCTGTTCGGTCGGCCGGGGGCAGCGCGCCAGCATGGACTTGACCGCGAGAATCATGCCGGGCGTGCAAAAGCCGCATTGCAGCGCGCCGTGGGCGATGAACGCGCGCTGCACGGGGTCCAGCTTTCCGTCCCGGGCCAGGCCTTCGATAGTGGTGACGGCGCGGTCGTGCACATCGGCGCACAGCGTGGTGCAGCTGGACGCAGGCTGGCCGTCGACCAGGACGGTGCACGCGCCGCACACCTGCACGTCGCAGGAGCGCTTGGTGCCGGTCAGCTTCAACTGGTCCCGCAGGACGTCGATCAGCATTTCGCGCGGCTCGACCTCAACGGCGCAGGGAGCGCCGTTGAGCGTCATGGCTATGCGCGTCAGCGGAAATTCTTGTTCATCAGGGCTCATGGCTGGGGCAGGCATGCGGAAAGGGCGCGCTGGGCGAGGACGGACACGAGATGGCGTTTGTAGTCGGCGCCGCCATGCAGGTCGTCGTGGGTATCGATATCCGCGGCATCGGCCGCGACGGCGGCGCGCAGACCCTCCCAGACGGAGGCGGCGGGCAGGTCGGGCGCGAGTCCGGCGGCGGCCTCCTGGGCGCGTTCCAGGCATACCGGCCTGGCCGACAGGGCGCCGGCCCACAGGCTGAGCCGTTGCGGGTTGTCGGTGGACCAGACGGCAGCCACACCCACGGCGGGCCGCTCGGTATGGCCGAAGGATCGATAGGCCGAGCGCGTCCCCGTGGACTGCGGCGCGATCTCGATCGAGGCCAGGATTTCGTCGTCGGCGCGGGCGGTGGTGAATTCCCCGAGGTGGAAATCGCGCGAGGGGATCTCGCGTTCGCCATCCGGCCCGGCCAGCACGACCCAGGCATCGAGCGCGCACAGTAGGGTGGGCGCATCGGCGTGCGGCTCGGCGAAACAGAGGACGCCGCCCAGCGTGCCGGCGATGCGCACACGGATGTTCGCGACCTGTTCGCTCAGTTCCGCGTAGCCTGGCAGCAGCTCGCGCACCAGCGGGTCGTTGGCGATCGTGTCGTGGCTGGTCAGCGCGCCTATCGACAGCGTGCCGTCGCTGCGGACCCGGATGCCTTTCAGGCCGGGAATCTGCTTGAGGTCGATCACGTGCTCGTAGCGCAGCACGCGGGCCTTGAGCGCGACCAGCAATTCCGTTCCACCGGCATGAAAGGCGGCGGCATCGCCGAATGCGGCTTTCAGCGCGATCGCCTCGTCCAGGGTGGCCGGCCGATGCAGGGTGAATCGGTGGGCGCGCATCAGTCGCCTCGCTTGCCCAAGCTGGCGGCCGCACCCAGCAGTGGAGCTGCCAGCCACCACCAGGGAGACTGGCCGAAGGCCACGGCGCCGTGGGCGACAGCCACCGCGACGGCGACATTGATGCCCAGGCGCGGCCACTGGAAGACGAGTTCGGTGCGGCGAGGCGGCGCGCTGAGGCCGGCCACGGGCGCCGGTTGATGAGTGGATGCGCGCGAGCTCCGGCCGTTGCCGGCTGCGGAAAGAGACGTCGCGGCCTGGGCCGGCGCGGCCGGCAGGGGAACTGCCGCTGCGGCGTCGGGCATGGCCGCAGCGGCGATGCCCGCGTCCAGGCCTGACAACTCCGCGCGCAGGCGCCGTTCGAACTCTGCGAAGAGCTCCTCGGAACGCTTCTTGACGATGGGATAGCCCAGCGATGCCAGCCGTCCCGCGACCTGCATGCTGGCGTCCACTCCCAGCCGGCACTCGGCCTGGCCGGCCTCGCCGCTTTCTTCTAGGACGACGTGCATGCGTACGTCGATCGTCGTGCCGGTGCGCCGGTCGGTGCCGCTGGCGTGCAGCACGACCTGGCGCTCGGGCTCGTGCGATTCGATCACGATGCGGGTCGGCACCTCCAGCCTGAAGGGGCCGATCTTCTGCATCATCACGGCGGAGAACGCCTTGAAGGGTTCCTCCTCGACGACCTGCTCGCATCCCGGGATCAGGCCGGCGACACGCTTGACGTCGAAAAAGATGGTCCAGAGCCTGGCGGCGGTGGCGGGCAGTACGGCGTCTATTCTGAAGTCCATGGCATGCGTATCAATGGTTGTCGGGTGGGGCTGCGTCTTTTTCCCGCAGGGCGCGCCAGACGCGTTCGGGCGTGAGCGGCAGTTCCTTCACGCGCACGCCCCATCCCTGGAACAGCGCGTTGGCCACGGCGGGTGCCACGGGCAGGATGCCGCCCTCGCCGCCGCCGCGCGAGCCGAACGGCCCGGGGCCATCGCCGCTTTCGAGCAGGGTGGTACCGACCTGCAACGGCAGGTCCTCCATCGACGGCACCTTGTAGTCGAACAGCGTGCCGTTGATGACCTGGCCGTCGGCGTAGACGTATTCCTCGGACAGCGTGTGGCCCAGCGCCATGATCATGGCCCCTTCGTCCTGTCCCTCGGCCGCCTTGCGGTTGAGCACGCGGCCCAGGTCCGCGGCGCCGCCGGCGCGCAGGACGCGGATCGCGCCGGTTTCCTCGTCCAGCGTGATCTCGAAGGCGCCGGCGCCGGTTTCCCAGAACAGCGGCGCGCGCCGGAAGTCTCCGTCGTTGGTGCCGGAGTCGATGCGTCCCACACCCAGGAATTCGCCGGCGGCCATGCCGTTGAAGCGACGCAGCAGTTCGAGAAAGGGCAGCGAACCGTCCGGGCCCGCCACGCCGCCGGCCTCGATGCGATAGGCTTCCGGCGCGCCGCCCAGTACCTGCGCGGCCATGGCCTGGACCTGGCGCACGATGTCTTCACAAGCGCGTTGCACGGCCAGGCCGATGATCACGGTCGAGCGGCTGGCGCCTGTGCCCCAGTCGTAGGGGGCCTGCATGGTGTCGGGTTCGGCGACGCTGATCGCGCGTAGCGGCTGGTCCAGCGCGCGGGCGGCCACGATCCGCAGCACGCCGCGATTGCCCTGGCCGATCTCGACCGTGTTGGCCGAGACGTTGACCGAGCCGTCGGCGCGTAGCCGTACGATGGCGCCGCCCAGCGGCACGATGCCGGGGTCGGTCGCCCCGACGGCGACACCCAGCCCGCGCCGGCCCGGGTGTCCGGTATCCGGCAGATCCTGCAGCGATTGCAGCGCCGCGTGCAGTGAACGGCGCATGTCGACGTCCAGCGGCCGCAGGTCCGGCTTCAGCGTCTGGCCCTTGTCCGCCATGTTGAACAGCCGGAACTCCACGGGATCGCGGCCCAGCGCCGCCGCGATGATGTCCATCTGGGATTCGGTTGCCCAGACGGCCTGTGGTCCGCCTATCGAGCGGAACGCGGCGCCCGGCACGGTGTTGGTGTAGACGCCCACGGCCTCGAGCCGCAGATTGGGGATGTGGTACGGCCCGATGGCGCGGATCGCGGCCTTGACGGCGATGGCCGGCCCGGTGTCCGCATACGCGCCGCCATTGAGCAGCGCACGCACGGACTTGGCGACGATGCGTCCGCTGCCATCGACCGCTGTCTTGAGCGTGATCTCCGCATCGAGCCGGCGGCAGGTCAGCATGGACTCGGCGATCGACAGGCACAGGCGTACGGGCGCGCGCGCCTTCCAGGACAGCGCCGCCGCGAGCGGGTCTACCTTGACCGAGGCCTTGCCGCCGAAGCCACCCCCCACGTAGGGCGAGTGCACGCGCACGCGCGACAGCGGCACGCCCAGGATTTCCGAACAGACGCGCTGGACGGCGGTGGGAGTCTGGCCGCCGCTCCAGAGTTCCAGCGAACCCGGCTGCCAATGCGCGACGCAGACATGCGGTTCCATCGCGTAATGGAACACCATGGGGAACGAGAAACTGTCCTCGAACACGCGTACGTCGCTCTTGAAGGCCGCATCGACGTCGCCGCTTTCATAGGTCCAGTTCTGGAACTGGTTGGTGCCGGGCAGCGGCGTGCATTCGCCACGGAAGTAATAGTCCTTGAGCGGCTCCATGTTCTCGTGCACCAGCGGCGCGCCAGCGGCCAGCGCCTCTCGCGCGGTGGTGGCATGAGGCAGGGGGTCGTAGCGGACGACGATGGCTTCGAGCGCGTCCTCGGCCGTGGCTTCATCCACGGCGGCCACGGCCGCCACCGGGTCGCCCACGTAGCGCACCTTGTCGAGCGCGATCACCGGGCGATCCCGCAGGGAAAGTCCCCAGCGTATCGCGCTGCCGGGAAGGCGATGGAGATCGTCTCCGGTCAGCACGGCGACGACGCCCGGTATCGCCAGGGCCGCGCGGACGTCGATGCCGGCGATGCGGGCGTGGGGCACGGTGCTGCGCAGGATCTTGCCGTGCAGCATGCCCGGAACGTGCACGTCGCTGGCGTAGATGGCGGTGCCCGTCACCTTCTCGAGGTAGTCGGCACGAGGTTCCTGGCCGAGAGGAAGCGGCGTTTTCGCATGCATGAGAGGATGCCCGGCCTATTCTTCGAGCGAGATCTTCGCGCGCGAGATCACTTCCTTCCACATGGCGGTCTCGGCCGCCTGGCGCTTGACGACGTCCTCGGGCCTGCTGGAGGCTGCCTCCACGCCCACGGCGCCCAGTCGTTCCTTGACCTCGGCCGATTGCATGGTCTTGGCGATCTGCGGCACGACCTGCGCGAGAACGTTCTTGGGCACGCCCTTCGGCGCATACAGCGCGAACCAGGTGACCGCATCGAACCCGGGCAGTACCGTTTCGGCCAGCGTGGGTACGTCGGGCAGCGCGAGCGAGCGCTGCGGCGTCGTCACGGCCAGGGCGCGGAGCTTGCCGGCCTTGATATGGCTGAGCACGGCAGGGCCTTGCTCGATCGCCATGGTCACGCGGCCGGCCAGCAGGTCGACCACCATGGGGCCGCTGCCCTTGTATTGCACCGGAAACACGTCGACGCCGGCCCGCTGCTTGAACAGCTCCATGAACACGTGCTGCGACGTGCCGATGCCGGCCGAGCCGTACGGGAGCTTGCCGGGGTTGGCTTTCAGGTGCGCGACCAGTTCCTGGATGGTGTTGACCGGCAGCGAGGCGGGAACGACCACGTACGAAGGGTTGAAACCGAGGATGGAGACCGGCTCGATGTGCTGGTAGACGTTTTCCATCCGCTTGCTGAGCAGGGGCAGGATGGAAAACATGGACGAGGCGCCGATGACGAAGGTGTAGCCATCGGCCGACTGGCGCGAGGCATAGTCGGCGCCGATGATGCCCGAGGCGCCCGCGCGGTTCTCGACCACCGCGGGTTGGCCGAGCTCTGACAGGCCATTCGCGATGGACCGCGCGTACAGATCGGTGGCGCCGCCCGGCGGATAGGGCGCCACGATCGTGATGGGCTTGCTGGGATAGGTCTGGGCCAGGGCCGGGCCCGCGGCCGCGGCAATGCCGAGGCCACAGACTGCGGCCATCGCGATGTTCTTCCAGTTGCAGTTAGACATGGGTTCGGCTCCGCGTGAAAGGGGTGAGTGGGGTGACCGCAAAAATTCTGTCTAATGGAATTCAATTCTGTAGTACGGTACGATACAATGTCAAGAAATTTATGACAGGTGGGACCCATGCCGTCCGACATGGACAATGACCAGAAGTCCGGAGGCGTCGCCGCCGTGGAGCGGGCGTTCGCCATCCTCAACGCCTTCCGTGCCACGGATACCTCGCTCACGCTCAATGAAATCGCCCTGCGGACGGGCATGTACAAGAGCACCATCCTGCGGCTGATCGCCAGCCTGGTGCACGAGCACTGCATCGTGCGCCTGGACGACGGTTCGTATCAGTTGGGATCGATGCTGCTGCACTGGGGCGGGCTCTACCAGGCCGCGCTGCGCCTGGATGACCATGTGCCGCCCATGCTCAGGCGGCTGGTGCAGGAGACCGAAGAGGGCGCTTCGTTCTTCACGCGCGAAGGCAATCTGCGCGTGTGCCTGTTCCGGGTCGATTCGCCCCGGTCCGTGCGCGACCACATCCGGACCGGCGACCTGTTGCCGCTGGACCGCGGCGCGGCGGGACGCGTGCTGCAGGCCTTCGACCGCATGCTGGTTCCGCCCGACGAGTTTCCGCGCCAGCCCTACATCTTTACCGTGGGCGAGCGCGAGCCGGACATCGCCGCGATCGCGGCGCCGGTGTTCGGACCGCAGCGCAGCCTGAGGGGTGCCCTGGCCATCTCGGGGCCGTCGGTCCGTTTCGCGCCGGAGCTGCTTCCGGCCATGACGAACGCGCTGCTGAAGGCGGCAAGCGACCTCACCCGTCGGCTGGGAGGCGACGCCACGCCTTTCGAGCGCTGGGAAAGGGAAGGAGGCGCGACGCCGCGCTAGCGGTCAAGCCGCGGTCACCACGCGCATGGCCGGGTGGACGATGTCGCCGTCCTCCAGGATCCGCTCGCCGTCCAGCCACAGGCTGCACCGCCGCATCGGCAGGTCCAGGTGGCAGGCGGTATCGTTGGTCCCACCCACTTCCAGGTTGGGCCCCAGCGAGAACAGTACGTTGCCGTAGAACGAAAGCGCGTTCATCACGTGTTCGCCGGGCAGGTTGCGCGTGACCGAGAACTGGTACCAGCGGGCCTTTTCGTTCAGGCCCCAGCCGATGTGCGAGACTGCGTAGGCGCGTGGATCGCCGAAGCTGTCGATGTAGCTCTTGATGAGTTGCGCGTCCATGCCGGTGCCAGAGATGTCGACCACGTAGCCCTTCTCGATCCGCAGCGTGACGGCCGACTCGACGTATTTCTTGAATGCGCACAGGATGTCGCCCGGCTGCAGCACCACGGTACCGTCGACCCCGCCGTCGTCGCCTTGCGTGAACGAGAAGCCGGACGGGAAGTGGTCCCAGCGGCCGGGCTCGAACGTATACCCGTATTCCGAGATTACCGGGTACTGCCCCAGGCGGTAGGTGACGTCCGTTCCCGCGGCCGAGGCGAAGCGCAGCTCGCGCGCCCGCTCCAGCATGCCCTTGGCGTGTTCGACGCGGCGTCGCAGGTCTTCGGTGGGGAACATCTGCTTCAGGACGTGGAAGGGCTCCATGACCCGGAGGATGCGCACGCCGGCTGCCTGGATCTCGGCCTGCTCGCGCGAGAACAGCAGGCCCACCATGTCGATGACCATGTCCGCGGATTTCAGCGTCCGCATGGCCAGTTCGTTGCCCACCAGCGGATGGCGTCCCTGCACGCCCACGGCATTGCGCTCGCCGCGGCGCACGTTCAGGTTGAACGTGGTGGCGCCCAGCCGCCCGGCAGCGGCCATGAAGGCATGGGCGTTCTCCTGCCATTCATCGTCCGCCGTCAGGACGACGAGGTTTTCGCCGGGCTTGACGCCGCACAGCTTCAGTTCGTTCGTGAAGACTTCCAGTACTTCCGCATCCAGTTTCAATCGAGGCTCCCTTCGATGGTGTGGCGATGGCGATCCAGCATGCCGTCCAGTGCCTGGCGGAACGCGGCGAAGTTCTCCGCTTGCATCTGATGGCCGACGCCGGGCAGCCGAACGGAACGCAGGTCCGCGCGCCGCCGGTGCATCTCCGCCAGGTCGGTGTCGTCGACCACGCCGCCGTCTCCCGCGCAGATCAGCGATAGCGGTTCGGCCACGCGCTCCATGTCGGCGAACATGTCCTGGCCGTGAAAATCATCGTAGGCGGCATGAACCGCGCGTTCGTCACAGGTGGGTAGCCATTGCGCGCGAAGTTGCTGCAGGTCGGCGGGCCATGGGTTGGCGCCCGCCTGCAGCGCCTCGCCCCGCCGGGCCGCGCGCAGCATGGCCAGCGTGCGCGCCTTCGGAACCGGGTACGGCCGACGGCCGGGGCCGCTGGTAGGCGGATCCACCAGTATGAGCTCGCCGAACAGTCCCGGCGAGGACGCCGCCGCCCGCAACGCGATGCGGGCGCCCATGGAGTGGCCCACCACGGTCGCGGCTTCCCGCGCCATGGCCTGGGCGAAGGCGACGACGTCGGCGGCGCAGGCGTCGAAGCCGTAGTCCAGGTGGGGACCCGACTCGGACAACCCCCGGCCCCGCACGTCCAGGATGAAGCACTCGCGGCTTTCCGCCAGCCAGGCGCCTACATGGCACCACAGCATGGCCGGGCTCACGATGCCCGGAATTATCAGGACGCAGGGACCGCTGCCCGGGAAGTGCAGATAATGCTGCCGGATGCCGTTCACGCGTAGGTGCGCGCCGCTAGCCATGGTCATGGGTCCATAAAAATAGAATGAAATTCTATCAAACAGAATATTGGAGTCAATAAAAAACGGCAACGCGGCGGGGGGCGTCAGCGCGTATGAGAAGATCTCACTTCGCGTTGGGGAGCCTGGGCGCGTGCAGGGCGATCAGGGTGAGCGCAGTTTCAGCCCCTGGCGCAATGGAGTGATCTGTTTTTAGCCTTAAGGACTGATGTGACGGTCTTATAAGGCCAGGATGCGGTGGATCCGGCTCCGCCGGTCCACCCGCATCGCCCCCTTGAGGGGGCGCCCGAAGGGCGTAGGGGGACCTCTACGACCTGTAGTCGGCGTTGATGCTCACGTACTCGTGCGAGAAATCGCAGGTGTACACCGTCTCGGTCACTTTCCCTCGGCCCAGCGAAATACGCACGGCGATCTCGGCCTGTTTCATCACGCGCTGGCCGTCTTCTTCCCGGTAGTCGGGATTGCGTCCTCCATTCTTCGCTACCCACACGTCGTCCAGCCACAGGTTGACCCGGCCCACGTCCAGGTCGTCGATGCCGGCGTAGCCGATGGCCGCCAGGATGCGTCCCAGGTTGGGGTCCGAGGCGTAGAAGGCGGTCTTGACCAGCGGCGAATGCGCCACCGAATACGCGACCTTGAGCGCCTCTTCCTGGCTGCCGGCGTCCTCGACCCGGATGGTCATGAACTTGGTCGCGCCTTCGGCGTCGCGCACGATCAGTTGGGCCAGCTCGGTTGCCGCGGCCTTCAGCGTGGCCAGCAGCTCGGGGTAGAGCGGATCCGACTCGGACTCGATGCGCAGGCCCGCGCGGCCGGTCGCGGCGATGATGAAGGAATCGTTGGTCGAGGTGTCGCCGTCCACCGTGATGCGGTTGAACGAGACGTCGGCGACCTGGCCCGCCATGCGTTTGAGCAGGGCGGGGGCGATGGCGGCGTCGGTGGCCAGGAAACCCAGCATGGTCGCCATGTTGGGCCGGATCATGCCGGCGCCCTTGCTGATGCCGGTCAGGGTGATCTGGTGGCCGCCGATGTTGGCCTTGCTGGACACGATCTTGGGCAGCGTGTCGGTGGTCATGATGCCGTGCGCGGCCTCGGTCCAGTTGCCCGGCGCCAGCGCCTTGACGGCGGCCGGCAGGCCGGCCTCGATGCGATCCACCGGCAGCGGCTCCAGGATCACGCCGGTCGAGAACGGCAGGACCTGGCGCGGGTCCAGGCCCAGCAGCTTCGCCAGCGCGTCGCAGGTGGCGCGGGCGGCGGCCAGGCCGGGCTCGCCCGTGCCCGCGTTGGCGTTGCCGGTGTTGATGACCATGGCCCGGATGGGCAGCGACTGCGCCAGGTGTTCCTCGCACACCTGGACCGGGGCGGCGCGGAAGCGGTTGCGCGTGAATACGCCGGCCACGCTGGTGCCTTCGGCCAGCCTGAACACGGTCAGGTCGCGGCGGCCGGCCTTGCGGATGCCGGCTTCGGTGACGCCGATTTCGACGCCGTCCACCGGAAAGACGAGTTCGGGAGCGGGAATGTGCAGATTGACGGCCATGGCTGTCCTCGCGGAGCGGAAGGGGCGGGGCGCGGCCTGCGCCCCGCCGGATCAGGGATTGAGTTCGGCAAAGGCCTCGCCGGCGATGGCGACGGTCCGGGCGATGACGTCGTCGTCGTGGGCGATCGAGACGAAACCGGCCTCGAACGCAGACGGCGCGAAGCTTACGCCGCGCACCAGCGCGGCGTGGAAGAATTTGTTGAACGCGGCGGTGTCCGAGGCCGAGACCTCGGCCAGCGAGGTCGGCACCGTGTCACGGAAATACAGCCCGAACATGCCGCCCACGTGGTCGGCGCTGAAGGGCACGCCCGCGCTGGCGGCGGCCGCGCGCAGGCCTTGCACCAGCTTGCCGGTCTGGGCTTCCAGCTTCTCGTAGAAGCCCGGTTCGGCCAGCAGCCGCAGGGTGGTCAGGCCCGCGGCCACCGCCACCGGGTTGCCCGACAGCGTGCCGGCCTGGTAGACGCCGCCCAGCGGGGCGATGTGGGCCATGATGTCGCGCCGGCCGCCGAAGGCGCCGATGGGCATGCCGCCGCCGATGACCTTGGCCAGGGTGGTCAGGTCGGGCACGATGCCGGTGCGGCCCTGCACGCCCTGGGGGCCGACGCGAAAGCCGGTCATGACCTCGTCGAAGATCAGCACCGCGCCGTAGCGGGTGCACTGGTCGCGCAGCGCCTGCAGGAAGCCGGGCACGGGCTGGACCAGGTTCATGTTGCCCGCCACGGGCTCCACGATCACGCAGGCGATTTCGTCGCCGTACTGCCTGAACGCGGCTTCCACGCCGGCGATGTCGTTGTAGTCCAGTACCAGGGTGTGCGAGGTGAACTCGGGCGGCACGCCGGCCGAGGTCGGGTTGCCGAAGGTCAGCAGGCCCGAGCCGGCCTTCACCAGCAGGCTGTCGGCATGGCCGTGGTAGCAGCCCTCGAACTTGATGATCTTGGCCCGGCCGGTGTAGCCGCGGGCCAGCCGGATCGCGCTCATGGTCGCCTCGGTGCCCGAGCTGACCAGGCGCACCTGCTCGATCGAGGGCAGGCGGTGCACGAGCATCTCGGCCAGCTCGACCTCGGCCTCGGTGGGGGCGCCGAACGACAGGCCGTTGACGGCGGCCTCCTGCACGGCCCGGATCACTTCCGGATGGGCGTGGCCCAGGATGGCCGGGCCCCACGAGCCCACGTAGTCGATGTACTGCTTCTTGTCGGCATCCCAGGTGTAGGGACCGGCGGCGCGTTCGATGAAGGGAGGGGTGCCGCCCACCGAGCGGAAGGCGCGCACCGGCGAATTGACGCCGCCGGGAATGGTGCGGCAGGCGCGTTCGAAGAGTTCTGCGTTGCGGATCATGGTCATGCCTTGTTGGGGTTGCCGGCGGGGTCCTCGGCCCAGGCCTGGGCGAAGTCCCGCGCGGCGGCTTCGATGTCGTCGGCGCCGAACAGCGCGGTGATGACGGCCAGCGCGTCGGCGCCCGCCGCCACGGCCAGCCGCGCGTTGGCCGGCGTGATGCCGCCGATGGCGACGATGGCCGGCCGGCCGGCGCCGGGGCGCCGCAGCCCGCGTGCCTCGGTCAGGCAGGACAGCGGGGCGTGCACGGCCGCGGGCTTGGTGGGGGAGTCGAACACCGCGCCGAAGGCCACGTGGTCGGCGCCCGCGGCCAGCGCGGCACGGGCGCGCCCGATCTCGTCGTAGCAGGAGGCGCCCACCAGCAGCGCCGGTCCGCCGGCCTGGCGGGCCTGGGCGATGTCGCCGTCCTCGCGCCCCAGGTGGACGCCGTCGGCGCCGGCCTCGATGGCCAGCCGCCAGTCGTCGTTGATGACCAGGAGCACGCCCAGGCGGTCGCAGGCGGTTCGCAAGGCCCGTGCCTGTTCCAGCCGCTTGGCCGGCTCGGCCAGCTTGCGGCGCAGTTGCACGGCGCGCAGGCCGCCGCGGGCGGCCGCTTCCACCGCGGCCACCAGCCGGGCGGTGTCGTCCCATTCGGGCGTGATGCCGTACAGGCCGCGCAGCGGGTGGTTCAGGGCGGGATCGGTGCTCATGGCGCGGACTCCGTGGAATCGGGCGCTGCCTCGTCGCCGGCCGCCGCCTGCTCGCCCTGCTTGGCCCAGAAGAAACGGTCGGGCAGCAGCCGGCCCATGCCGGGCTGGAAGCCCGAGGCCAGCGCCTGCCAGGTGTATTCCTGGGCCTCCGCCGTGGCGTCGCGCACGTCCATGCCGCTGGCCAGCAGGGCGGCCAGGGCCGCCGACAGGGTCGGGCCGGCGCCCCGGAAGTTGCCGGGCAGCCGTGGCCAGCGGTATTCGCCCGCCGGTTCGGCGGCCGTGTCGCCGCCGCCGCGCAGCGTGTTGACCACGATGTCGCCGGGCTGGTGCAGGCCGGTGGCCAGCACCCAGGCCGCCCCCCGGCGCAGCAGCGCCTGGGCCGCGGTCTCGTCGGCCGAGTCCAGGTCCAGCAGGCCGTCCGCCACCAGTTGCTCCAGCCGCAGGCTGTCGGCCACGACCAGGGTCGACTGGGGCACCAGCAGTTCGATGGTGGCGGCCATGATTTCCTCGGCCGAGTCCTCGGTTTCCGCGTCGTCCGCGTCCGGGGGATCCGCCCCCAGGTGCAGCACCACCGGGACGGCCGAGTAGTCGGCCAGGATCTCGGCCACGGCCGCCACCGCCTCGGCCGAGAACAGCCCGCCGATCTTGAAGGCCCGCACCGGCATGTCCTCCAGCAGGCTGCGGGCCTGGTCGTCTATCCATTCGGGCGCGACGGCTTCGCCGTCTTCCAGCCCGGCCGAGTCCTGCACGGTATAGCCGGTCAGCACGGTCAGCGCATGGCATCCCATGCTGGCACAGGTCAGCAGGTCGGCCTGGATACCCCCGCCGGCGCTGGGGTCGGAGGGGGCGAAGGTCAGAACGAGGGGAGGCGTGGGGGCGGCTGGCAACGAAAAGTCTCGAAAGGCGGGGCCGTCCGGCGGGATCCGGGCGGGGCCCACGGTGTTTCGGTAAGATGCGAGATTCTAATGGATGCCCGATGGTTCCCGGTCCGCGGGGACAGGGCTTGGTAAGATTGAGCGACGATGCGTACCTGGATGTGTCTGATTTGCGGCTGGATCTACGACGAGGCGGCCGGCCTGCCGGAAGAGGGTATCCCTCCTGGAACGAAGTGGGAAGACGTGCCGCCCAATTGGGTTTGCCCCGAATGCGGCGCCCGCAAGGAAGATTTTGAGATGGTCGAGATCTGACCCGCCGCGGGCGTTTACAATTCAGGTATGAGCGAACGCGCCAATATCGATCTCACGAACCAGTTCCTGATCGCCATGCCGGCCATGGCCGATCCGAACTTTGCCGGCGCGGTCATCTATGTATGCGAACACACCCCCAAGGGCGCGCTGGGCCTGGTCATCAACCGGCCCACCGACCTGACCCTGGCGGGCCTGTTCGAGCGGATCGAGCTGTCGCTGGACGATTCCCCCCAGGCGGCGTCCCCGGTGTTCTTCGGCGGGCCGGTCCAGACCGACCGCGGCTTCGTGCTGCATGCCCCGGTGGGCGACTACAACTCCTCCATCAAGGTTGGCGACCTCGCCCTGACCACCTCGCGCGACGTGCTGCAGGCGGTTGCCGACGGCCAGGGGCCCGGCAAGCTGCTGGTCACCCTGGGCTACGCGGGGTGGGGCGCGGGCCAGCTCGAGGACGAAATCTCCGAGAACGCCTGGCTCAGCGTGTCGGCATCGTCCGACATCATCTTCAACGTTCCGCCGTCCGAGCGTTTCGACGCCGCGCTGGCGCTGCTGGGCATCGCCCCGATCATGCTGGCGGGCGAAGCCGGCCATGCCTGACGAAACGCTGCTCGCCTTCGACTACGGAACCCAATTCATCGGCGTTGCCGTCGGCAATACGCTGACCGGCCACGCGCGTCCGCTGGAAGTCATCGCCAACACCACGCGCGAGGCACGCTTCGGCCGCATCGAGCAGTTGCTGGGCGAATGGCAGCCGTCCCGCCTGGTGGTGGGCCTGGCGCTGGATGCCGACGGCGGCGAGCAGCCCATGACGGCCCTGTGCCGGCGTTTCGCCAACCAGTTGAACGGCCGCTACGGCCTGCCCGTGGAACTGGTGGACGAGCGCGGCACCAGCCTGGCCGCCCAGTCCGAGATGGGGGCGGCCGGCCGCGGGCTGCGGGTGGACGCGGTGGCCGCCGCCATCATCCTGCAGAGCTACTTCGACACGCCCCGTTCTCCCTGATCCGAGACTGCCATGAACCCAACTCCTCCCAACCTCGACGCCGAGGCGCTGTATGCGCGGCTGCGCGATGCCGTGCGCAAGCTGCTGGACACGCTGCCGGCCGACCGCACCCACCTGGTCGGCATCCATTCCGGGGGATCGTGGATAGCCGAGCGGCTGCACCGCGACCTGGGCCTGCCCGAGGCGCCCGGCAAGCTGGACATCAGCTTCTATCGCGACGACTTCGCGCGCATCGGCCTGCATCCCCAGGTCAAGCCCTCCGACATCGCCTTCGACGTGGACGACAAGCACCTGGTCCTGGTGGACGACGTGCTCTACACCGGCCGCACCATACGCGCCGCCATGAACGAACTGTTCGACTACGGGCGCCCGGCCTCCATCCGGCTGGCCGTGCTGGTGGACCGGGGCGGGCGCGAGCTGCCCGTGGCCGCCGACTTCGCCGCGGCCACCGTCGATCTGGCGCCGGGACAGAGCCTCGTGCTGTCGCGCGCCGGGGATGCCTTCAAGATCGATTTCGAAACCCTGCCGCCCCAGGAGCCGCACCATGCGTAACCCGCAGCTCAACAGCAACGGCGAACTCACCCACCTGTTGACCGTGGAGGGATTGCCGCGCGCGATCCTGAACCAGATCCTCGATACCGCGGAATCCTTCGTGCCCCTGGCCGACCGCGAGATCAAGAAAGTGCCGCTGCTGCGCGGCAAGAGCGTGTTCAACCTGTTCTTCGAGAACTCCACGCGCACGCGCACGACGTTCGAGATCGCGGCCAAGCGCCTGTCGGCCGACGTCTACAACCTGAACATCAACGCCTCGTCGGCCAGCAAGGGCGAGTCGCTGCTGGACACCATCAACAACCTGTCGGCCATGCAGGCCGACCTGTTCGTGGTGCGGCACGCCTCCAGCGGCGCGCCGCACCTGATCGCCCAGCACGTGGCGCCCCACGTGCACGTGATCAACGCCGGCGACGGCCGCCACGCGCACCCGACGCAGGGGCTGCTGGACATGTACACCATCCGTCACTACAAGAAGGACTTCACCAAGCTCACGGTGGCGATCGTCGGCGACATCCTGCATTCGCGCGTGGCCCGTTCCGACATCCATGCGCTGACCACGCTGGGCGTGCCCGAGGTGCGGGCCATCGGTCCGCTGACGCTGCTGCCTTCCGGCCTCGAGCAGATGGGCGTGCGCGTGTTCACCGACATGGCCGAAGGCCTCAAGGGCGTGGACGTCATCATCATGCTGCGCCTGCAGAACGAGCGCATGCGCGGCGCCCTGCTGCCTTCCGCGCAGGAGTACTTCAAGCACTACGGCCTGACGCAGGAGAAGCTCGCGCTGGCCAGGCCCGATGCGATCGTCATGCACCCCGGACCGATGAACCGCGGCGTGGAGATCGATTCCCCGGTGGCCGACGGCAAGCAGGCCGTTATCCTGAACCAGGTCACGTTCGGCATCGCGGTCCGCATGGCCGTCATGAGCATCGTCGCAGGAGCCTGACCCATGAAAATCCATATCCAGGGCGGCCGCCTGATCGACCCGGCCAACGGCGTGGACGCCGTCAACGACATCTACATCGCCGCCGGACGCGTGGTCGGCATCGGCCACGCGCCGGCCGGTTTCGTGCCCAACCGCCTGATCGACGCGCGCGGCCTGGCGGTGCTGCCGGGCCTCGTGGACCTGTCCGCCCGGCTGCGCGAGCCCGGCTTCGAGCACCGCGCCACGCTGGAGTCCGAACTGCAGGCGGCGCTGGCGGGCGGCGTGACCAGCCTGGTGCTGCCGCCCGACACCGATCCGGTGCTGGACGAGCCAGGCCTGGTCGAGATGCTCAAGCATCGCGCCCGCCAGCTCAACCAGTCGCACGTCTATCCGCTGGGCGCGATGACGGTCGGCCTGAAGGGCGAGATCATCACCGAGATGGCCGAGCTGACCGAGGCCGGCTGCGTGGCGTTCTCGCAGGCCGACGCGCACGTCACCGACACCAACGTGCTGCTGCGGGCCATGCAGTACGCCCGCACCTTCGACTATGCGCTGTGGCTGCGCCCGGAGGATCCCTGGCTGGCCCGCGAGGGCGTGGCCGCCAGCGGCGCCATGGCCTCGCGCCTGGGCCTGGCGGGCATCCCCGAGCAGGCCGAGACCATCGCCCTGCACACGCTGTTCGAACTGCAGCGGGCCACGCGCGCGCGCCTGCACCTGTGCCGCATTTCCAGTGCCGCCGGGATCGAACTGGTGCGCCGCGCCCGCGCCGAGGGCCTGCCCGTGACCTGCGACGTCAGCGCCCACCACGTGCACCTGACCGACGTGGACATCGGCTACTTCGACGCGCATTGCCGGCTGACCCCGCCGCTGCGCGGCCAGCGCGACCGCGATGCCATCCGGGCCGCGCTGGCGGACGGGACGATCGACGCGATCTGCTCGGACCACACGCCGGTGGACGAAGACTACAAGCTGCTGCCCTTCGGCGAGGCCGAGCCCGGCGCGACGGGCCTGGAACTGCTGCTGTCGCTGGCGCTGAAATGGGCCCGCGACGCCGATCTGCCGCTTTCGCGCGCGGTGGCGCGCGTCACCAGCGAACCCGCCCGGGTCCTGGGCACCAAGGTGCTGGCCTCGTGCGGTCAACTGGGCGCCGGGGCGCTGGCCGACCTCTGCCTGGTCGACCTGGACGCGCACTGGCTGGTCAGCGAGGACAGCCTGCAAAGCCAGGGCAAGCACACGCCGTTCCTGGGCATGGAACTGCCGGGCAAAGTCCGCATGACCATCGTCGCGGGCCACGTCGCGTATGAGGCGGCTGCCTGATCGTGCGCGCCTGGTTTCGCCTGGCCGCGCACCTGCTGCGGTTCTCGCTGCGGTTCCTGCTTGTCACCCTGTGGGTGATATTCGGGCTGATCGTGCTGGCCACCGTGTTCCGGCGGTTCGACGTGGCGCGGCGCGACCGGATCAACTGCTGGTGGTCCCGCTGGCTGCTGCGCTGGTGCGGCGTCCGCGTCTACGTCAGCGGCCATCCGCCGGTCGAGGGCGCGGCCCTGCTGATCGCCAACCACGTGTCGTGGCTGGACATCTACGCGCTCAGCAGCGTGCGCTGCACCATCTTCGTCGGCAAGCGCGAGCTGCGTGACTGGCCGGTACTGGGCTGGCTGATCGCGGGCGTGGGCACGGTGTTCATCGAACGGGGCAACCGGCGCGCCCTGCACCACGTGGCCCAGGCCATGGGCGAGCGCTTCGCGCGCGGCCAGTTGATCGGACTCTTTCCCGAAGGCACGACCTCAGACGGCCTGGACGTGCTGCCCTTCCACGCCGGCCTGTTCGAGCCCGCTCGCCGCGCCGGCGTGCCGGTGCTGCCGGTGGCGCTGCGCTATCTCCATCATGGCGCGCGCAGCACCTTGCCTTCGTACGTGGGCGAAGAAACGCTGATGGGCAATGCCTGGCGGGTGCTGGGCTCGACCGGCGTGGCGGTGCAGGTCGTCTACCTGCCGCCCGCCACGGCCGAGAACGGCGACGAGGACCATCGCCATGCGATGGCGGCGCGGGTGCGGGAAGCCATACGGGCCGAGGTGCGCCAGGCGGATTGAATACGTCCCCTGGCTTGCCGATGGCCCAGCGTTGCGTTAATGTATTGCAAATGCGATGCATTTGGGAGTTGCCATGAAAACCGCCACGCTTCCTCCCCTGCGGGTAGAGCCGGAACTGCGCGAGGCTGCTGAAAGAGTCCTCGAAGCCGGGGAGAGTTTGTCCAGCTTTGTCGAGCAGGCTGTTCGTTCGGCTGTATCGCGCCGCGAGGCGCAGGCTGCTTTCCTGGCCCGGGCCTTGGCCTCGCGTGATCAGGCGCGGGAGTCGGGGGACTACGCATCGTCGCAAGCCGTATTGGACAAGTTGCAGCAGCGCCTGGAGGCAGCGAAGGTCGACCGGCGCAAGCGGTCTTGATGTACCGCGTTCGTTTCACGCGGGAAGCCGAGCAGGACCTTCTGCGGCTCTATGATTTTGTCCTGGAGAGGGATCCCGATGATCCGGGCCTGGCCGCCCAGGCCCTGGTCGCAATCCAGGGTGGCGTCAAGATTCTCGAGTGTTCGCCCTATACCTGCAGAAAAGCGACGCCGCATTCGCCCTACCTGCGCGAACTGGTGATTCCTTTCGGCCGTACGGGTTACGTCGCCCTGTTCGAGATCGATGGGCCTGATTCCGTCACCATCCTTGCCGTGCGCCACCAGCGCGAAGACGACTATCACTGAGGCGCCGCCCGCCGCCGCGCGCGTTTGGCCGGAGCGGCGCCATCCTCGCCCGCCGCGGGCACCCGGAACAGCCTGTGCACCAGCGCCCGTACCCATTGCAGCGAGGGATCGCGCGCCGTGCTGGCGTGCCACAGCAGGCGCACGTCGTAGGCGGGCGCATAGGGCAGGGTCCATACCTTGAATCCATAGCGCGGCTGCGCGTTGCGCGCGTACGTGGTGGGTACGATCGCCAGCATGCGCGAATTCATGACCATCTCGGGCAGCGCGCCGAAATGGCGTGCCCGCACGGCGATACGGTCGTCGAGCTTCATGCGCGTGAGCATTTCGCTGACGCTGTCGTGGAAGGTCGCCGTGGGCGAGGCCACCAGCAGCGATGCGCTGGCCAGTTCGGCGGGACTCAGTGTCTTGCCCTTGTGTCCGGGCGTGGGCGTCCAGTCCGGCGAGGTGATCGCCACATAGGGCTCGTGGAACAGCACGTCGGCCTGGATGCCGCGCTGCTTGGGATGCAGGATGCCCAGGCAGAAGTCGATCTCGCGCGCTTCCAGGGCGGCGGCGACATCGTTGGCGGGCACGGAAATGTTGGTCAGCCGGGAGTGGGGGGCCTCGGTGTGCAGTGCCGCGGCCAGGGTCGGCAGGAAGGTCATTTCTCCCAGGTCGGACATGGAGACTCGCCACTCGACGTGGCTGTGCTGGGGATCGAAGGCTTCGCGTCCGGTCACCGCGGTTTCCAGGGCGCGCAATTCCGCCGCGACGGTGGGTGCGACCTGTTCGCAGATGCGGGTGGGGACCAGCCCCTGGGGGGTGCGCACGAAGAGCTCGTCGTCGAAGAAGTAGCGCAGGCGGGCCAGGGCGTTGCTGGTGGCGGGTTGGGAGAGGGAGAGGAGTTTGCCGGCGGCGGTGACGGAGCGGGTTTGGTGGATGGAGACCAGGACGCGTAGGAGGTTCAGGTCTAGTTGGCGGAAGTTCATGGGGGTTTCTGGTTCTTGAGACGGCTGTGTCCGGGGCGGCCGCCGTGGGGCGCAGAGGAGCCGGTCCCGGCCTTGCCGGGACTTCCCGGTGTCGGGGCGCCCCACGGCGGCCGCCCCGGACACAGCCTGCGCCATCTGCCAGTGCAAGGGTGCTGGCGTCCTGGAGGATGGGGTGGGGGTATCCGGGGCCCTTATGGGGATTCTACGGAATATTCAGTGGGCAAATGAAGGGGGCTTGCCCTCTTCATTTGCCCTCGCGCAGTTTCGTCACGTCGGCGGCGGTGATCTGGCCTTCGCGGGCGCCCCAGGTGGTGCGCAGGTAGTTGGTCAGTTGGGCGATCTCGTCGTCGGTCAGGCGGCGGGCGAAGCCGGGCATGTCGCCGATGGTGGTGCCGTCGGGCAGGCGTTGGGCGGGCAGGCCGTCCAGGATGGAGAGCAGCAGGTTGCGTGGGTTTTCCAGGCGGACGGTGCTGTTGTTGGCCAGGGGAGGCATGCCGGGCGGGTGGCCTTCGCCGTCGACGCCGTGGCAGGCGGCGCAGGTGTTCAGGTAGACGCGGCGGCCGGGGGAGGGGGCGGCGTTGTCGGGCTTGGCTTGCGGGGCGGGGGCGGGCTTGGGGGGCTGGTCGCCCAGCAGGAAGGCGGACATGGCCTTCAGGTCGTCGTCGCTCAGGTATTGGGTGCTGTGCAGGATGACGGGGTACATCTCGTCGGCGGCGATGCCCTGGGGGGCGAGTCCGGTGCGCAGGAAGCGTTGCAGGTCTTCCGGCGTCCAGCCGCGTTCGGCCAGGGCCCGAGGGGTCAGGGACGGCGCCTCGAAGCGGTTCAGGGTGTAGCCCTGCAGCCAGTCGTCGCGGTGGAGCTGGCCCAGCTTGCCGCGCGGGGTGTGGCATTCGCCGCAGTGCCCCAGGACGTTGGTCAGGTAGCGGCCGCGCACCCATTGCGCGGAGTCGCCCTGCGAGGCGGCGGGCAGCGGGTCGTGGTCGAAGAACAGCAGGTTCCAGCCCGTCATCAGGATGCGCAGGTTGAGCGGGAAGGGGATCTCCGGTTTCTTGTTGGGCTGGGCGCTGGGGCGCACGCTCATCAGGTAGGCGTAGATCAGGTCGGAATCGGCGCGGGGGATGTCGTGGTAGGCCGTGTACGGCATGGCCGGGTAGAGGTTGCGGCCGTGCGGGGCCTTGCCCCGGGTCAGCGCGCGGTGGAATTCGTCGGCGGTCCAGCGGCCGATGCCGTGGTCGGGGTCGGGCGTGATGTTGGTGCCGTACAGCGTGCCGAAGGGAGTCTGCAGCGGGAAGCCGCCGGCGTAGGCGGCGCCGTCGGCGGTCTGGTGGCAGGCCGCGCAGTCGGCGGCGCGGGCCAGGTAGCGGCCCAGCTGTAATTGTTCCGGCGTGGCCTGGACCTGCTGGGGCGGGCGGTCGGGCGGATCGTCGCGGTTGCCCAGGATCGCCGCGGCGACGGCGACCACGATCAGGACCAGGATGACGAGGGCGACGATGGGACCGCGTCGCCGGGGGGACGGGCGGGCCATCTCAGTTCTCCTTGAGGACGAGGCCGGGGGTGGCGAGGATCACCGCCTTGGCCGCCTCGAAGTAGCGTACGTAGCCGGTGCAGCGGCAGATGTGGCGGCCCAGGTGCTCGGTGATCGTGTCTTCCAGCTGGTCGGCGCGCACCGGGTGGGCCTTGAGTCGTTCCATCAGCGCGGTCGCGCCGATGACGAAGCCGGGCGTGCAGTAGCCGCACTGGAAGCTGTAGTGGTCCAGGTAGGCCTGCTGGATCGGGGTGATGGCGATGATCTTCCGCTTATCGTCGCGCTCGGCCAGGCCTTCTATGGTCCGGATACGCTTGCCGTTGAAGTAGTGGGCACCGGTGATGCAGGTACGGATCTCCTCGGTGCCGTCCGGACCGTCCAGCAGCACCGTACAGGCATGGCAGACGCCGATGCCGCAGCCGAAGCGCGATCCGGTCAGGCCCAGGTACTCGTGCAGGAAGTCGACCATCATCAAGGTGTCGGGCACGTCCATGGGCCCGACTTGCTTGCCGTTGATGGTCAGCGTCAGGGGCGAGGTCGTGATCGTCATGATTCCAGGACCTCCCGTATTTTCTCCGGCGTGACCGGCAGGTCGGTGAAGCGGTGGCCGATGGCATGCGCGATGCCGTTCACGATGGCGGCGACGATGGGGATCATGACGACTTCCGCGATGCCCTTGGGCGGATCGGTGTCGGAGATGGGCGGCAGGATGTCGCCGGTCTGGCTCCAGACGGCCACGTCGTGCGCGCGCGGCAGGTGGTAGCGGTCGAAGTTCCAGGTGCCGTTGCCGGGGCCGTCCTCGTACAGCGGCAGGTACTCGTGCAGCGCGTGGCCGATGCCCATCGCGATGCCGCCCTGCAATTGCCCCGACACCAGTTCCTCGACCACCGGCTTGCCGCATTCGAGCACCGAGTGGTGCGACAGCAGCCGCACCTTGCCGCTGGTCGGGTTGACGGCCAGCTCGGCCAGGGCGGCATTGGCGCTGTAGTAGGTGACGCCGGCGTTGTTGCGCTGGGCCGGCGGATAGAAGACGTTGGCCCGCCTGATGACGTCGTAGGGCCTGGCCGAGCGGCCGCCGTCGCCGTAGCGCACGGCCAGGCCGTCGAGCGGGCGCCGGACGGTCGTGCCGCCCACGTCGAAGTCGGCCTCGGCCCATTGCCAGCGGTTGAAGGTATGGCCCACGGCGGCGGTCACCAGGTTGGCCTCGTAGGCGGCCTTGACCAGGCGCTCGAGCGGCAGCGGTTCCAGGCCGTTCGCGGTCAGGCCGCGTTCGGTCCAGCGCGCGTCCTCGCGCCGCACGACCAGGGGCGCGGCCTGGCCGCCACCCGCGCCGCGGGTCCAGATGGCCATCGCCGCCGGCCACAGTCCGTGCTCGAACACGACACGGGCCGTTTCCTTCGTGGCGTGCCCGAAGAAGTAGACGGAGTTGCTGGCGCTGGAGGGCGAGGCGTGGACCGGCGTCCACATCGGATCGGCGGCCAGCCGGTCCTGTTCCTCCTGCTTGACCGTGTAGGTATCGACGTTGCCGACCATGGGCAGGTCGGACCAGTCGGTAACGGCGGTGCGCACTTCGTCGGCGGGGCGGCCGAACCATTCGGCGCACATCACGGCCTGCGAGGTGCTCATGCCGGTGCCGATCTCGACGCCGGTATGGTGCAGCACGATGCGGCCTTCGCTTGTCAGCTCCACGCGCACGAAGGCGGCCTCGCCGCCGGTGCCGAAGTCCTTCTGCACGCAGGCGAAGCCCACGCCATAGCGTTCGTTCGGATGGGCGGCCTCGTAGTCGAGCTTGCGCTGCGCCCGTTCGGCCCACAGCGGATGGCGGCGCGCGCGCTCGAGCACCTCGTCCACCCGCAGGGCGCCGCCGGCGATGGCGCCCTGGGTGTTCTTCATGCCCGACAGCAGTGCGTTGCGGATACGGAACTCGATCGGATCGAGCCCCAGTTCCGCCGCCATCTCGTCGATCATCATCTCGGTGGCGGCCATGCTTTGCAGCGTGCCGTAGCCACGCGCCGAGCCCGCGTCGATGGCCCGCGTGGCCTCGGCCACGGCGATCAGGTCGTTCTTGGGGAAGTAGTACACCGACTGCGCGGCGGTGGCCGCCACCATGACCACCGAGGGCGAGAAGTTCGCGCGTCCGCCGCCGTTGCCGGTCAGCGTGCCCTGGAAGGACTGGAGCTTGCCGGTCTTGCGGTCTACCGCCATGGTGTACTGCATGTCGAAGGCGTGGCGCTTGAGCGAGGTCTGGAAGTGCTCGAAGCGGTCGACCGCGAAGCGCACCGGATGGCCGTCGCCGTACAGCGCGGCGACCAGGCCGTAGAACGGCACGTTGCAATGGTCCTTGGAGCCGTACCCGACCGTGTAGCAGGGGTGCACGAACAGGTGTTCCAGCGGGAAGCCGCTGTCGGCCACCATCTTGGCGGCGGCCTCGGCCACTTCCTGCGGCGATTGCGTGGCCAGCACCATGTGCAGGGAACGGGTGGCCGGGTCATACCAGCAGTTCGCGTTGTCGGGCTCGAGCGCGGCGGTGTCGATGGACTGCGTGGTGTAGCGTCGTTTCATGACCAGCCAGTCGGCGGGCGGCGAGGCCAGTTCCGCGCCGATCTGCTCGGCCGCGCGCATGCCCTGCGCGTCGATGCTGTCCTCGGCCTTGGTGGAGGGCCAGATCAGTGTCTTCTTTTCCGTGGGGAAGAGCGGGCTGTCTTTCAGGCTGGAATAAGCATCTTCGTCGTCGGGCGAGGCGCCGCCCACGCGCACGTAGCGGAACACGCCCCAGGGCTCGCGGTCGAGCGGCCCCGTGGTCGCGCCGTAGCGGATGACGTCGCGGGCGGCGCGCAGCCGGCCGCGGGCGAGCTGGTAGCGCGCGAAGTCGTGGAAGATCAGGATGGCGACCGCGTGTCCCAGGTAGGCCGGCGTCTTGCCGGCGGGCAGCAGCATGTCGTCGCCGTAGAAGCTGGGGAAGGCGAGCTTGTCGCGGGCCAGATCCTCGGCCGTGACGACGCGGTCGGGCTTGAGGTCATCGCCCAGCGGCGCGAGGTCGAAACCCTCGTAGAGCCGGTCGGCCAGCGTGGCGCGAAGGATCAGCGCGTGGGACTGCTGCTTGGGCCAGTGCGGCATGTCGGCGGCGCGGATGTCGCGGGCGAAGACCTTGCCGCCGACCACCTTCTCGTGGCCGTCGACCCGGAAGCGGGTGCGGCCGCTGGCCCGGTTCCATTCGGGACCGCGGAAGATGCGTTCCTCGAACAGGGCGCCGAAGGCGGCGCTGTACAGGGGGGCGATCCACACCGTGACGCCGCCCACCGCGATGGCCTTCAGGAAGCCACGGCGGGACATGCCGGCTCCGGTGGAGTCCGCGCGGGCCGTCGGGTTCCAGGCAGGATCTTGCTTCACAGCACGCTCCTTGCAGCAAAACCGCAGCTGTCATGCTGGCAGCAAAGGATGGATTTATCAATACCGGAAAATGTAGGGAATCAAGACAGGCCGGGCCGATATTCATGGATGATCCTTATAGGGATTATCCGGGGTATTCACAAAACAAATGTGGGATATACGAATAAACCATTAGCCCACGGCCCGCCGCTGGAGAAGAATGATGCGCTGACACCAGGCAGAGGAGAACGGGACCATGGCGGAGCGTTCGTTCACGAACGAGGTCGGCAAGCTGAAGCTGGGAGAGGGCGAGGAGTTCCGCGGCGAGGGGATCCTGGCGGTGACCAAGGCCCTGCTGCAGTCCGGCGTGTCGTACGTGGCGGGATACCAGGGAGCGCCGATCTCGCACCTGATGGATGTGCTGACCGACGCGAACGACATCCTGGAAGAGCTGGGCGTGCACTTCGAGCACAGCGCCTCCGAGGCGACGGCCACCGCCACCCTGGCGGCCTCGGTCAACTATCCGCTGCGCGGCGCCGTCACCTTCAAGTCCACCGTGGGCACCAACGTGGCCTCGGACGCGCTGGCCAACCTGGCCTCGGGCGGCGTGACCGGCGGCGCGCTGCTGATCGTGGGCGAGGACTACGGCGAAGGCTCCAGCATCATGCAGGAGCGCTCGCATGCCTTCGCGATGAAATCGCAGGTCTGGCTGCTGGACCCCCGCCCCAACCTGGAAAGCATGGTGGGCGCGGTGGAGCGGGGCTTCGAGCTGTCCGAGGCCAGCAATACGCCGGTCATGCTGCAGCTGCGCATCCGCGCCTGCCACGTGCATGGCCGCTTCACCACGCGGGCCAACAAGCGGCCGGCGTTCACGCTCAAGGACGCCATCGAGAATCCCGAGCGCGACGTCAACCGCATCGTGCTGCCGCCGGCCTCCTACCTGCACGAACAGGAAAAGGTGGCCAAGCGCTGGCCGGCGGCGGTGCGCTACATCGTCCAGCACGGCATGAACGAGTTCTTCGGCGCCGACGACCGGGACATCGGCATCGTCATGCAGGGAGGCATGTACAACGGCGTGCTGCGCGCGCTGGAGCTGCTGGGGCTGGCCGATGCCTTCGGCCAGTCGCGGATTCCCCTGTACGTGCTGAACGTGACCTATCCCCTGGTGGACGAGGAGTTCGTCCGCTTCTGCGCCGGCAAGCGCAGCATCCTGATCGTGGAAGAAGGGCAGCCCGACTACATCGAGCAGGCGGTGCACGCCATCCTGCGGCGTGCCGACCTGAACACGCGCGTCCATGGCAAGGACGTGCTGCCGATGGCGGGCGAATACACCGGCGGCGTGCTGCTCAAGGGATTGGCGGAGTATGTGCGCCGCTACGAGCCCGGCCTGCTCGAAGGGCGGACGCTGCCTCGCGCCGCGCGGCCGGCCTCGCCCGCGCGCATGCCGGACAATCCCAAGGCCTTCGCCATCCAGCGTGCTTCCGACCAGGTCCAGGGCCGGCCGCCGTCGTTCTGCACCGGCTGTCCGGAACGGCCCATCTTCACCGCCATCAAGCTGGTCGAGCGCGAACTGGGCCGGCACCACATCAGCTGCGACATCGGCTGCCATCTGTTCTCGGTGCTACCGCCCTTCAACCTGGGCGCCACCACCATGGGCTACGGCCTGGGGTGGGCCGGCGCCTCGGCGCTGAACACGCGCGAGACTTCCCGCCGCACCATCTCCATCATGGGCGACGGCGGGTTCTGGCACAACGGCCTGACCAGCGGCGTGGGCAACGCCGTGTTCAACGAGACCGACAACGTGCTGCTGGTGGTGGACAACGGCTATTCGGCCGCCACCGGCGGACAGGACGTGCTGTCGTCCAAGGCCGAGAACCCCATACGCAGCACCAACAACCCCATCGAGAACGCCGTGCGGGGGGTGGGCGTGAAGTGGGTGCGGACGGTGACGCGCACCTACAGCGTGGCGCAGATGCGCGACACGCTGCGCGAGGCGCTGACCACGCGCGAGAAGGGGCCGAAGGTGGTGGTGGCGCAAAGCGAATGCATGCTGAACAAGCAGCGCCGCGTGCGTCCGCTCATGCGCAAGGCCATAGGCGAAGGCCGGCGGGTCGTGCGCGAGCGCTTCGGCGTGGATCCCGATACGTGCACCGGCGACCATTCCTGTATCCGCCTGTCCGGTTGCCCCTCGCTGACCATACGGGACAATCCCGATCCGCTGCGCACCGATCCGGTCGCGGCGGTGGTGGACAGTTGCGTGGGCTGCGGACTGTGCGGCGAGGTGTCGCACGCGGCGGTGCTATGCCCATCGTTCTACCGGGCCGAGATCATCAACAACCCGGGACGCTGGGACAAATTCAAGGCGCGCGTCAGGAAGGCCGTCATCGGCGCCTTGCAGCGCCGCATCGACCGTCGGCTGGAGGGATTGGCGGCATGAGCATCGGCAACGAGACAGGCGCGCCGCGCGCGCTGACCATCGCGGTGCTGGCCATGGGCGGCGAGGGCGGCGGGGTGCTGGCCGACTGGCTGGTGGACCTGGCCGAGCACAACGGTTACCTGGCCCAGACCACCTCGGTGCCGGGCGTGGCCCAGCGCACGGGCGCGACGGTGTACTACATCGAGATGTTCCGCGAGGCGGACGTGCCGCCGGGCAAGGCGCCGGTCATGGCGCTGGGGCCGGTGCCCGGCGAGGTCGACGTGGTCATCGCCTCCGAGCTGATGGAGGCGGGCCGCGCCTTGCAGCGGGGCCTGGTGGCGGACGACCGCACCACGCTGATCGCGTCCACCCACCGGGTGTATTCCATGACGGAGCGCACGGCGATGGGCGACGACCGGGTCGATTCGGCCGCGCTGCTGGAAGGCGGACGGGTGGCGGCGCGGCGTTTCGTGGCGGCCGACTTCAGCCGGATCGCCGAGGACGCCGGCAGTCCCATCAGTCCGGCGCTGTACGGGGCGCTGGCGGCGACGGGCGCGCTGCCCTTCGGCCGCGAACGGTTCGAGGATGCCATCCGCCGCGGGGGCGTGGGGGTGAAGGCCAGCCTGGAGGCCTTCGCCGCGGGCTTCGACGCCGCCATCGCCGGCCAGGAGACGGTGCTGCACGAGACCACCGTGCGGCGCGAGGTGCCGGCGGCGGCTTCGCCGGCGGAGGCATCCGCGGCCCCCGGCCGGCTGCCCGCTGCCGTCGGCCCCCGGCTGGCGTCCCTGGAAGAGCGGATGGCGCGCGAATTCCCGGCCAAGTGCCACGCGGTGCTGCGCGCCGGCCTGGTCCGCGCGGCCGACTACCAGGACGTGGCCTATGCCGGCGAGTACCTGGACCGGCTGGTCCCGCTGCTGTCCGCGCTGCCGGATCGCGGCGCCGCCAGCATGGAGGTATTGTCCGAGACGGCGCGCCACCTGGCCTTGTGGATGACCTACGAGGACGTGGCGCGGGTGGCGGACCTGAAGACGCGCGGCGCGCGCTTCGCCCGCGTGGCCGCCGAGGTGCGGCTGACGCCGGCGCAGCAACTGGAGATCAATGAATTCATGCACCCCCGGCTCGAGGAACTGGCCGACGCCATGCCCGCCTGGCTGGGACGGTGGATGATGCGCAGCGCCTTCGCGCGGGCCTGCATCGGGCCGTTCACGCGCAAGGGCCGGGTGGTGCGCACCAGTTCGCTGCGCGGTTTCCTGCTGCTGTACGCGGTGGCGGGGCTGCGCGGCATGCGCCGGGCGTCGCTGCGCTATCGGGTCGAGCGCGAGCGCATGGATCGGTGGATGGAGGCCATCGTCTCGCTGGCGGCCGGGCAGCCGGCGCTGGCCGTGGAAGTGGCGCGCGCGCAGCGGCTGATCAAGGGCTACGGCGACACCCACGTGCGCGGCTGGGGCAATTTCCAGCGCATCATGTCGGTGTTGCCGGCGCTGCGGCAGGCCGACGACGGCCCCCCGCGCCTGCGGGCGCTGGTCAAGGCGGCCCTGTCGGACGACAGCGGCCGCGCGCTGGAGGAAAAACTCGCGACCGTCTAGGATGAGGCGGCGCCATCACGCAGCACTTCGTAGGTACAAGAAAAGACAGGAGACAACGCATGAAATTTCCGCTCGTCAAGGCAGCCGCCGCTTTCCTGGCCTGCGCGGCCATGTCCGCCGGCCCCGTCCAGGCCCAGCAGGCCACGCTGCGGCTGATCTCGGCCTTTCCCGAGAACGGCATCTACGTGCAGCACCTGCAGGCATGGGTCAAGAAGTTCAACGAGGAAGGTAAGGGGGTGCTGCAGCTCAACTTCCTGGGCGGCCCCAAGACCATGCCCCCGTTCGAGGTGGGCAACGCGGTCAAGACCGGCGTGGTGGACATCGCGCTGAACACCGGCGCCTTCTACACCAACGTGCTGCCCGAGGCCGACTTCCTGAAGCTCAGCGACGTCCCGGTCGCCGAGCAGCGCAAGAACGGCGCGTTCGAGGCCATCAACAAGGTCTGGAACGAGAAGGGCAACATGCAGTACCTGGCCCGCATGGTCGAACACCAGCCCTTCCACCTGTACATCAACAAGAAGATCGACAAGCCGGACCTGACGGGGATGAAGATCCGCATCACGCCGGTCTACCGCGAGTTCTTCCAGGCCCTGAACGCCAACGTCATCACCACGCCTCCGGGCGAGGTCTACACCGCGCTCGAGCGCGGCGTCGTGGATGGCTATGGCTGGCCGATAGGCGGCATCTTTGACCTGAACTGGCAGGAGAAGACCAAGTTCCGCGTGGACCCGGGCTTCTACGACGCCGAGGTCTCGCTGATCATGAACCTGCCGGCCTACAAGAAGCTGACCCCGCCGCAGCTGGCCTACCTGAACAAGCAGTTGCTGGCCCTGGAAGCGCAGAACGGCTTCTGGGACCGCTACGCCGAGGAAGAAACCGCGCGGCAGGCCAAGGCCGGCATCCAGACCATCAAGTTCGACGATGCCACCGCCAGGCGCTATCGCGACATGGCCTACGAAGTGGGCTGGGCCACCGCGGCCAAGCAGAGCCCCGAGGTCGCGGCGCGCTTCAAGTCGCTGCTGTCCCGTCCGGCCGCCGGCAGCCGTCCATGATCGCGCGCGTGTCCGCCGCCTACGGGCGGCTGCTGACGGCGCTGGCCGCCGTGGGATGCGCGTTGCTGCTGGCCATGATGCTCATCATCGTGGCCGACGTGCTGCTGCGCAACCTCGCCATCGCCGGCCTGCCCCGCGGCCTGGCCTGGAGCAACGAGGTGTCCGAGGCCATGCTGTATCTCCTCACGCTGTGCCTGGCGCCCTGGCTGCTGCGCCAGGGCCAGCACATTCGCGTGGACATCGTGCTGCAGGCCATTCCGCGCCGCGTGGCCTGGGGGCTGGAATGGCTCGGCGACGTCCTGGGCCTGGGATGCTGCCTGGCGATCGCCTGGTATGGCGCCCAGTCGGCCTGGGCCAGCTACCAGTCGGGCGCCATGAACATCAAGACGCTGGTCACGCCGGAATGGTGGATGCTGGCGCCGCTGCCCGTGGTGTTCCTGCTGCTGGCGGTGGAAATGCTGTTCCGCATGCACCGCCTGCTGCATGCCGAGGCGGGCCCGCGCAACGAAGCGGTGAGCGCATCATGAGCTGGCAGATCGCGGCCTGGATCCTGCTGGGCGGATCCACGGTGCTGCTGTTCATCGGCATGCCCGTGGCGCTGACCTTCATCTCCATCAATATCATCGGCGCGTGGCTGTACATGGGAGGCGAGATCGGGCTGATGCAGCTCGCCCGCAATAGCGTCAGCTCGGTGGCGGCCTTCTCGCTCACGCCCATTCCGCTGTTCGTGCTGATGGGCGAGGTGCTGTTCCACACCGGCCTCGCGCTCAAGGTGATCGACGGCATCGAACGGCTGATCACGCGCGTGCCGGGCCGCCTGGCCGTGGTCGCGGTGGTGGCCGGAACGGTGTTCTCGGCCATTTCCGGATCGACCATCGCCACCACCGCCATGCTGGGATCGCTGATGCTGCCGGTCATGCTGTCGCGCGGCTACCATCCCCGCATCGCGACCGGCCCCATCATGGCCATCGGCGCCGTGGACATGCTGATCCCGCCGTCGGCGCTGACCGTGCTGCTGGGTTCGCTGTCGGGCATCTCCATCTCCAAGCTGCTGATAGGCGGCGTGATGCCGGGGATCATCCTGTCGGTGGCCTTCGTGCTGTGGATCGTGGTGCGCGTGCGCATCACGCCGTCCTGGGCGCCGGCGTCCGATACCGGCGAGCGGCGCACCGGCTGGGCGCGATGGAACCTGTTCGTGGCCTACGTGCTGCCCACGCTGTCCATCTTCGGCGTCGTGGTGGGGGCGCTGGCGGCGGGTTGGGCCACGCCCACCGAGTGCGCGGCGCTGGGTTCCTTCGCCACCATGCTGCTGGCCGCGCTCTACCGGCGCCTGACCTGGGAAGCCGTGGTCAAGTCGCTCAAGGGAACGGCTGCGATCTCGGGCATGATCCTGTTCATCATCCTGGGTGCCACGACCTTCGCCCAGATCCTGTCGTTCTCGGGGGCGAGCAACGGCCTGGTGGAGACGATCACCGGCCATGGCCTGTCCACCGGCATGATCGTGCTGGGCATGATGCTGATGCTGATCTTCCTGGGCATCTTCGTCGACCAGATCAGCATGATGATGATCACGCTGCCGATCTTCATGCCCATCGTCGGCGTGCTGGGCATCGACCCGGTGTGGTTCGGGGTCATGTTCCTGATCTGCATGCAGCTCGGCCTCCTGCTGCCGCCGCATGGGCTGCTGCTGATGACCATGCGCGGCGTGGCGCCGCCGTCGGTCTCCATGGGGACGATCTTCATCGCGGTCGTGCCCTACGTGGTCATGAGCCTGTTGTTGCTGGGCGCGGTGTTCTTCCTGCCGGGCATCGCCACCTGGCTGCCGAAGATGATCGGCTAGCCTGGGCTGAATCGCCATGCATGGCATCCATGATGACTGGCCTCAACTGCAGGGACTGAGATATTGAACCGTCCTTGACCGGTGGGGTGGGGCGGCCCGCGGTGGGGCGCAGCGTAGCCGGTCCCGCTGCGCGGGACTTCCCGGAGTTGGCGCGGTTGGCGGGGCGGGCGTGAACTCGCGCGGGGACAGTCCCCCGGACTGTCCCTACTGCCGCGCTCAGACATGCACGCCCTTGCTTCCCCGCCAACCGCGCCAACTCCGGCGGCTCCGAATGCGCCCCACCGCGGGCCGCCCCACCCCACCGATCAAGGACTACGGCGGTGATGAGTGACGCCCATAATTGAATGGGATTTGCATCAAAAGTGGGATGATGAGTTCCAGCCATGTGGCTATGCCCCGGCCGGGCAAGTCCTTACCATCGCTCCGTCGCCCCAAGTTCGCGAGGCGTATTGGAGAAAACGATGGAGGCAGGAGAGGCGCTGGTCGACTGGCCCAGCGAAGGCATCACCCGGGTGCCGTTCCAGGTCTTTTCCGACCGGGAGGTCTACGACAGGGAACAGCAGCGGATCTTCCGCGGCCCGGTCTGGCAGTTTCTCTGCATCGAGCAGGACATTCCCGAACCGGGCGACGTGGTCACGTCCTGGATGGGCGAGACGCCGGTGATCGTCGCGCGTGACCACGATGGCCGCATTAACGCCATGGTCAACCGCTGTGCCCACAAGGGCGCGCTGGTCGCGTTGAAGAGCAAGGACAAGGTCAAGAATCTGACCTGTGTCTACCATGCGTGGTCATACCGGCTGGACGGCCGGTTGCGGTCCATCGCTTTCCAGAACGGCGTCAACGGCAAGGGCGGCATGCCCGAGGATTTCGACGTCGAGGCGCACCGGCTGCAGCCGGTGCGCGTGCAGGCCTTCTGCGGGCTGGTGTTCGGCACGCTGTCGGACGAGACGCCGCCACTGGACGAGTTCCTGGGGCCGCGCATGAGCGCCTTCATCCAGCGCAACTTCGGCCGGCCGCTGAAGGTGCTGGGCCGGCATAGCCAGATCATCCACAACAACTGGAAACTGTATGCCGAGAACGTGCGGGACTCCTATCACGCGACGCTGCTGCATACCTTCTACACCACGTTCAAGGTCAACCGGCTGGACATGGACGGGGGCATCATCCTGTCCGACCGCAAGTGGCACCACATCAGCTATTCCAAGCGCGCCACCTTCAATCTCGACAAGGAGTACCTGACGGCCGAGGTGCACTCCGCCAAGTACGGCGCCAAGCACGGCGAATCGGCGCTGGAAGGCCCCGAACTGCTGGACGCCTGGGAAGAGTTCGACGACGGCATCACCCACAGCATCCAGACCGTGTTTCCCAACGTGGTGTTCCAGTTCACGCTCAACTCCCTGGCTATCCGGTTCTTCGTGCCCCAGGGCGTGGACAGGACCGAACTGAAATGGATATTCCTGGGCTACGAGCGCGACACGCCCGAGCAGTCGAAGATGCGCATCATGCAGTCGAACCTGACGGGCGCGGCCGGCCTGGTGGCCCTGGAGGACGGCTGCATCAACGAGTTCGTGCAGCGGGGCACGGTGGGGGCGGGCCAGCGCGCGGCGTTCATCGAGATGGGCGGCCGCGTGGCCGAGTCGAACGAGTCGTCGCGCGCCACCGAGGCCTCGGTCCGGGGGTTCTGGCACGGCTATCGCGACATCATGGGATTCTGACGGAACGCTGATCATGCAGACCACACTTCGTACTGCTTCTTCCCCCGCCGTGCGCGAGGACGTCCAGGCCGCGATCGTACGGCTGATGGCCGACTATGCCCACGCGCTGGACGACGACGAACTGGAGTCCTGGCCGGACTTCTTCACCGACGATGGCACCTACCGGCTGACCACGCGCGAGAACGTGGCGGCCGGGCTGCCCGTGGGCATCATCCATTGCGAGGGGCGCGGCATGCTGCGCGATCGCATCGCGGCGCTGCGTACCGCCAACATCTTCGAGCCGCATTGCTACACGCACGTGCTGGGACCCAGCCGGGTCGCCGCGGTGGGCGACGGCATCTGGCGCGTGCGGTCGAATTTCAGCGTCTATCGCACGTTCGAGAGCGGGGAATCCCGGCTGTACGGCGTCGGCAAGTACCTGGACATCGTGCATGCCCAGGGCGACGGCCCGCGCCTGCGGGAACGCGTGGTCGTGCTGGATTCGCGCTGCGTCGACGTGCTGACCGTCATTCCACTATAACGGGCGCGCCGCGCACCGGAGGAGACACATCATGAAGAAAAGCTTGAAAGCCGCCGGCCTGGCCGCCGCGGCATGGGCCGCCTGTATCGCGCCGTCGCAAGCCGCCGACGACACCGATTGGCCGCGGCATGCCGTGCGGCTGATCGTGCCCTACGCGCCGGGCGGCATCGCCGACCAGATGGCGCGCATCACGGCCGAGGCGTTGCAGGCCGCGTTCAACCAGCCCTTCGTCGTCGAGAACAAGCCGGGCGCCAGCGGCAGCCTGGCGACGTCCTACGTGGCCAAGAGCAAGCCCGACGGCTATACGCTGCTGGTGGGCCTGGCCGCGCCCCAGACCCTGAACCAGTTCATCTACAAGGTGGACTACCACGGGCTGAACGATTTCGCGCCGGTGGCGTTGCTCAACACCAATCCGCTGATCCTGGCCGTGCATCCCTCGCTGCCGGTCAAGACGGTGGCCGATGTGATTGCGTATGCACGCAAGTATCCCGGCAAGCTGAACTTCGGCGGCGCCGGGGGACTGACGCAGTTCGCCGGCGAGGTCTTCAAGTACGACACCAAGACCGACATGGTGCACGTGCCCTACCGGGGGGGCGCGCCGGCCGTGGCGGCCGCCGTGGCCGGCGACGTGCAGATGACCTTCGCCAACTATTCCGACGTGCAGCCCTGGATCGAGTCCGGCCGGCTGCGCGCGGTCGCCATCACCAGTCCCAAGCGCTATCCCCGCAATCCCGACCTGCCCACCATCGCGGAGTCGGGCGTGCCCGGGTACGGCATGGACGGCTGGACCGGATTGCTGGCGCCCGCCGGCACGCCGCCCGCCGTCGTGCGGAAGATCTCGGCGGTGGTGCGCAAGACGCTGAACGAACCCGCGATGAAGGACAAGCTCGGGGCCATGGGCAGCCCGCCCGGGAACATGTCGCCGGAGGAGTTCCGGACCTTCATGGCCGGCGAGATCAAGCGCTGGCAGGGTTTCGTGGCCGAGTCCGGCATCAAGGTGGAATAGGCATGGCCAACGAGCGTGAAGCCGCCCCGATGCCGACCGGACCACTGATCGCCGCCTCCGACCTGGCCCGCATCGCGGGCAGCGCGGGCGTGGCCATCCTGGACTGCACCAGCCACCTGCCCGCGGAGCGGCGCGACGCGCGCCGCGAATTCGAGGCGGCGCACATACCGGGCGCGCGTTTCGTGGACCTGGCCGAGATCAGCGATCCGGCGTCCGGCCTGCCCACGATGCTGCCGCCGGTGGCGCAGTTCGAGGCCGTCATGCGTGGACTGGGCATCCAGGCCGGGGATCTGGTCGTGGTCTACGACACTCACGGCATACGCACCGCGCCACGGCTGTGGTGGATGTTCCGGGGCTACGGCCACGAGCGCGTGGCGGTGCTGGACGGCGGGTTGCCCGCGTGGCGGGCCGCCGGCGGCGCGGTGGAGCAGGGCCCGGCCGCGCCCGCGCGGGAAGGGGACTGGAGCGCGATGCGCGAGCACGACGCGGTGGCCGATACCGCCGCCACGCGCGCTGCCGCTGCGCACGCCTCGTCCCAGGTGGTGGACGCGCGCAGCGCCGAACGCTTCCGGGGCCTGGCGCCCGAGCCGCGGCCGGGACTGCGCGCCGGCCACATCCCGGGCAGCGTCAACCTGCCTTACGAACAACTGCTCGACCCGGTTTCGCATGCCTACCTGCCTGACGACCGGCTGGCCGAGGTCATGCGGGCGCATGGGCTCGGGCTGGGGCGGGACACCCGCTTCGTCTGCTCCTGCGGATCCGGCGTGTCGGCCTGCGTGCTGGCCCTGGCCTTGCACAAGCTGGGCGAACGCGACGTCAGGGTCTACGACGGGTCCTGGACGCAATGGGGCAGCGATGCGGCCTTGCCGGTCGAGACGGGGGACGGCCATGTCTATGCCTTGAAGACCTACGTGGCGGCTCCCGGCAAGTTCGCCGCCATGCGCGACCGCTTCCTGTCATCGGCCGCGCCCCTGCTGGCCGAGCAAGGGTTGATGCTGGAACGAAGCTGGACGCCGCCCGAGGCGCCCGACACCTTCGTCTACCTGCTGAAATGGCGGTCGTGCGTGGATTTCGACCAGGCCTGGGATGCGTTCGCGCGGGATCCGCGCTGGCTGGAGGTCAAGCGCCGCTCGGAAGCGCAGGGACCCCTGATCGCCCGCCAGGAGTCTATGATGCTGGGTACTTCAACAGGGGAGATGCGGTGATGAGCGCGCAGGGCAAGTTCGATGCGGGGTCGGGCCTTTACTACACGGTGCAGGGGCCGTCGGCGGGCGAGGCGGTGCTGCTGGTCCATTCGATCATGTCCGACGGGGAAAGCTGGGCGCGGCAGGCCGCCTGGCTGGCGCGCACGTACCAGGTGGTCGCCATCGACCTGCCGGGCCATGGCCGGGCGCCTGTCGCCGGCGAGGTGACGCTGCCCGGCCTGGCCGATGCGATCACGCGGCTGGCCGACACGCTCGGTCTTGCGCGCTTCCATTTCATGGGCGTATCGCTGGGCGCCATGATCGGCTTCGACCTGGCCACGCGCCATGCCGCGCGGCTGGCCAGCCTGGTGGCATGCGATGCGCCGTCCAGCACGCCGGACAACTACGGGGCGCTGTGGGACGAGCGGATCGCGCGCGCCAGGCGCGACGGCATGGCGGCGCTGGCGGACGAGACCTTGGCGCGCTGGTTCACGCCGGCCACGCTGGCGGAGCAGCCGGCCCTCGTCGCGCGGGTCCGCGAGCAGATCCTGAAGACGCCGGTGGAAGGCTATGCGCATTGCGCGCGGGCGATCAGCCGCTTCGACTATCGCGACGGGCTGGCGCGCAGCCCGGTCAGGGCAACGCTGACGGCGGGCGAGGCCGACGGGGTCATCGTGCCGGCCATGCGCGAGCAGGCGCGGGCGATGCCGCATGCCCAATGGGTGGAGATACCCGGGGCCGGGCACCTGCCCCAGCTCGAGAATCCGGCCGCCTTCGAGGCCATGATGGCGGGGCACTTCGGCAAGGCGTAGGCGCCTGCGCGGGGTTCCCGCTGGCGTGACCAGGCCCTAAGCGTCCTGCGACTTGCGGATGGCGTCCGCCAGGTATTTGAGCATCGCCCGGGTGGCACGGGGCACGCTGGTGCGCGAGACGATGTAGGCATTGAGCGGCAGGCGGGGCTCCCACTCGGGAACGATGCGCTTGAGGCGTCCGCCGGGCACGTAATCGCGTCCCAGGATCTCGGGGATCAGCCCCACGCCGGTTCCGCAGGCCACCATCTCGCGCAGCAGGCGGATGCTGTTCACGCGCGCCCGCACCCGCCCCAGCGCGGAGCGGCCCGCGCCCGACGGCACGGTGTTCCACAGGCTTTGTCCGGACTGCAGCTCGGTCACCACCCAGTCGAGCGCGGGCAGCGTGGCCAGGGATATGGGCTGGGGCAGGCCGGCTTCATAGGCGGGGCTGCAATAGAGCCCGTAGCGGATCTCGCCCAGCTTGCGCACCGTCAGCCGCGACGGCTTGGGCTCGCCGAAGGCGATCAGGATGTCCACGCCTTCGCCGATCAGGTCGATGGGCCGCGTGGTGGTGTCGACCACGATCTGCAGGTCGTTGTGTTCCAGGGCGAATTCCGAGATGGCCTGCCCCAGCCACGCCGTGCCGAACTCGATGGGCATCGCGACGTTCAGCGTGCCCGACATGCTGGTGGCGCTGCGTGCGATCTTGCGCGCGATGCTGTCGCGGGCGCGCGCGATGTCCGCGCACTCCTGCAGCAGGTCCAGGCCCAGGGCGGTGGGCGAGACCTTGCGCGTATTGCGTTTGAGCAGCATCGCGCCGCAGCTTTTCTCCAGCGCGATCAGGCGGCGGCTGAGCGTGGCGCGCGGCACGCCCAGCTTGTGCGCGGCCGACGTGAGCGAGCCGCTTTCCACCACGGATTGGAACAGCATCAGATCGTCGAGGTCGAGTGACAGATGCATGTCGCGGCCTTACCCCTTTAGCGCTATGTCCTATTGCGTATAGGCATGTTAGCGCACGCTACCTAGACTTCGTTCCTATATCCATGGCGGGACGCACCCGCTGCGAACGTGGAGCGCGAGAGCATGGGGCGGGCGATGCGGAAGGAGAGGATCTGGAGCGGCGCGCGCAAGGCCGTGTGCGCGCTGTCGTTCGGACTGGCCCTTTCGCCGGCATGGGCCCAGGAGCCCGTGCCGGACGCCGAGGTGGGGCAGGTCGCGCAGGAGCGGCTGGCCGATGCCGACACCCTGCTGGCGCTGACCCAGGACGGTGCGATCCTGTATGCCCAGGATCCGGTCAAGCTCAGCGGCTACCAGTATTGCAGCCAGGCGGTGGCGCTGGCCGAACAGGGCGAGTTCCGGCAGAGCGTGCGCGCCGCCAGCAAGGCGCTGCACCTGGCCCAGGCCACCAACGATCCCAACCTGGCCGCGCTGGCCAATCGCGACCTGGCGATCGCCTACAGCTATGCGGGCCGCCTGGACAAGGCGGAGTCCTTCGCGCGCGAGGCGCTGCGGCATCCTCCCAAGGAACCCGAGAAGGTGCTGGGGCCGGTGCACAAGGTGCTGGGCGACGTCGAAGTCCGGCGTGGCGACTACCCCGCGGCGATCAAGAGCTACGAGACCGCGCTGGCGAACAGCTCGGAACGCTATGCGCCGCTGGTGCGCGTGTCGCTGGTCAACGCGCTGGCCGAGAACGGCGATGCCGCGCGGGCGCGGCAGGTGCTGGACGCCACCGCCCAGCCTTCCGACCCGGTCCTGGCCACGCAGTGGCAGCGCACGCGCGCGCGGGTCTTGCTGGCCGAGAACCGGCCGCAGGAAGCGGCGGACCTGTACCGCTCGCTCACGACGCGACGGACCGGCGCCGACAGCGGCTACTACCAGCTGTGGGCGTGGGACGGCGTGGCGCGCAGCGAGATGGCGCTGGGCAACAAGCCGGCGGCGGCCGATGCGCTGGGCAAGGCGCTCGACGGGGTGGACGCGGTGCGCGCGCGTTTCCGCAGCGACGAATTCAAGATGGGACTGTTCTCGGACATGCAGTCGGTGTTCGAGCGCGCGATCGGTTTGTACAGCGACCTGGGCAACGCCTCGGCGGCATTCGAGTTGAGCGAGCGCAGCCGCAGCCGGGCCTTGCTGGACGCGGTGCGCGGGCGGGGCAGCGTACCGGATGCCGCCATGGCCACGTTGTCGCTGTCGGGGCTGCAACAGTCCCTGGCGCCCGACGAACGGGTGATCCAGTTCCATGCCCTGCCCGAGCGCCTCCAGGCCTGGATCGTCGGGCCATCCGAGCTGCGGGAAGTTTCCATCCCGATCGGGCGCGACGACCTGGCCAAGCTGGTCGACGCCTTTCGCGACCTGATCGTCAACGGCAAGCGCGGCGCGGTGGACGGCGCGGCACGGGTGGGCGAACTGCTGATCGCGCCGCTGGGCATCGCGCCCGGGCAGCGGCTGGTCGTGGTGCCGCACGGCCCGCTGCACTACCTGCCGTTCCAGGCGCTGCGCCTGAACGGCGCCTACCTGATCGAAAGCCACGCGATGTCGGTGGCGCCGTCCATGAGCATCGCCGTGCAGCTCGCGCGCAGGACGCCGCGCGTCGCGCCCACGCTGACCGCGTTCGGCAATCCGCGCATCGAGGACCAGTACGACCTGCCCGGCGCCGAGCGCGAGGTGCAGGAACTGGCGCGGCTGTTCCCGCAGAAGAACGTCTACATGGGCACCGCCGCCACCAAGACCCAGTTCAAGGAAGCCGCCGCCCGCGCGCCCCTGATCCACGTGGCCGCCCACGCGCAGGCCGACACCGTGGATCCGCTCTATTCGCGCATCCTGCTGGCCAACGAGGACGGCCGGCAGAGTTTCCTGGAGGCGCGCGAAATCCTGGGGCTGGACATGAACCACACGGCCCTGGTCACGCTGTCGGCGTGCGAGTCGGGGCTGGGCCGGATCGCGCAGGGCGACGAGGTGCTGGGGTTCACGCGGTCTTTCCTGTCCGCCGGGTCATCCAGCCTGATCGCCTCGCTGTGGCCGGTGTCCGACGACGCCGCGGAGCTGTTGATGAGTACCCTGTACGCCGAACTGGCCAAGGGCAACGACATCCAGCGGGCGATGCAGGCCGGCCAGCTTGCCGTCCTCAAGCGCAACAAGATGGCGCACCCGTTCTTCTGGGCGCCGTTCAACCTGATCGGGAACTGGCGCCTGACGGTGGAGGGCTGAAGCATGCGGGGTGCCGACAAGACATGGAATCGCCGAGGTATCGCCGCCGCGGCGATGGGGCTGGCATGCTCGGCCGCGCTGGCCCAGACGCCCGGGCCGCTGGCGCAGGCGCCGTCGCAGCGCCTGCCTGAACCGCCCGCGCCAGCCGCGCAGACGGCCTTCCGCTTGCAGCAGGTGACCTTCACCGGCGCCGCGGCCATACCGGCGGACGAATTGCAGGCGCTGGCGGCCGGGTATGTGGGGCGCGATGTTTCGCTGTCCGACCTGGAAGCGCTGGCGCGGGACGTGACCGGGCTGTACCGCAGCCGCGGCTACTTCCTGGCCCAGGCGCTGGTGCCGGTGCAGACCGTGCGCGAGGGACGGGTCGAGATCAGCGTCGTCGAGGGGCGCCTGGGCAAGGTGGACATCCAGGTCGCGCCGGATGCGCCGATCTCCGAGGGACGCGTCCGCGCCTACCTCGCGCCGCTGCAGCCGGGCCAGCCGGTCAGCGCGCAAAGCTACGAACGCGCCATGCTGCTGCTGTCCGACCTGCCCGGCATCAAGGTGTCGTCCGGCCTGCAGGAGGGCGGCGAGCCCGGCACGACGGACCTGGTGGTCGAGGTGACGCAGGCGCGGCGCGTGACCTTCGCCTTCGACGCGGACAACCATGGCACGCGCGAGTCGGGCCGGGTCCGCGCGGGCGGCACCATGCGCGTGGCCAGTCCGCTGGGGCTGGGGGACAACCTGGACGCCCGGCTCATGATGTCTGAGGGCAATTCGCTGAACTTCGGACGGCTGGGCTACGAGGCGCCGCTGGGCACGGACGGCCTGCGCCTGGGCGCGGGCATCTCGCGGGTGCGCTATGAACTGGGCCAGCCCTGGTCGCAACTGGGCGCCAAGGGCCGGGCGACGGTGGCCGACCTGTCGCTGAACTACCCCGTGATCCGGCAGCGCGGCCAGAACCTGTTCCTGCGCCTGGGCGTGGACCACAAGGACCTGCGCGACGATCTTTCCATGTTCTCGTATTCGGCGCGCAAGAACATCGTCGGCGTGGGACTGGGCTGGAGCTGGGAGCGGCGCGACGAATTGCTCGGCGGCGGCTATTGGGCCAGCACCGGTACCCTTTACCACGGGCGCCTGGACATCAAGGACGACCTGACGCGCGCGATGGACCAGGGGCCGGCGGGCCACCGCACGGACGGCGGATTCACCAAGCTGACCTGGCAGGTGTCGCGCCTGCAATCGGTGCTGCCGCGCCACACCTTGTACGTGTCCCTGGGCGGGCAGCTCACCAACGGCAACCTGGACGCGTCCGAGAAGCTGGCGCTGGGCGGCGCCCGCGCCGTGCGCGCCTTCCCGTCCAGCGAACTGCTGGTGGACGAGGGGGTGCTGGGCGTGGTCGAGTGGCGCTGGTCCGCCACCGAGGACCTGACGCCCTATGTGTTCTACGACGTGGGCAAGGGCCGGATGTTCCATTCGCCCACCAGCCTGGACACCAACAATACCCGCAGCATGCAGGGCTTCGGCATCGGCGCGGTCTGGTCGCGGCCCGGCGATTTCATGGTGAACGTCTCGCTGGCGTGGCGCCGCAACACCGCGGCGCCGGTCACCGACGGCGGCGACCGCAAGCCCCGGATCTTCGTGCAATTCCAGAAAGTGTTTTAAGGAACCGGGGCGGCGGAGACCGGCGCCCAAGGCGGCGCGGACCGCGCTCCGGGACCAGGAGAATCACATGAGTGCAGCCATCCGTTCCCCGCGCAAGGTTCGCGGGCCCGTTTCCCCGGTGCCCCAGGAGCGTTGGAGTCCCCGTCCGCTGGCGCTGGCGCTCGCCCTGGTGGGCACCAGCGCGGGCGCCCAGATGCCGACCGGCTTCAATCCCGTGCAGGGCAGCGTGCTCGCGCCCGTCACGAGCGGCAACGTCATGTCCATCCAGCAACAGAGCGATCGCGCCATCATCGAGTGGAGCACGTTCTCGATCGGCGCGGGCAACGCGGTCCGCTTCCTGCAGCCCGGTGCCTCCAGCATCGCATTGAACCGGGTGCTGGGCGGGGACCTGTCGCGCATCTCGGGAGATCTGTCGGCCAATGGCCGGATCTTCCTGATCAATCCGGCGGGCGTGCTGTTCGGGCAGGGCTCCAAGGTGGAGACCGGCGGCCTGGTCGCCTCGACGCTCAACATCTCCAATGCCGACTTCATGGCGGGCCGCTTCCGGTTCGAGCGCGACGACGCCAACACCGCTTCGGTGACGAACCTGGGCACCCTGACCGCGCCGGGATCGACCATCGCGCTGATGGCTGCTACCGTGGTCAACGGCGGCGAAGGCAAGATCGTGGCCGACGGCGGCACCGTGGGACTGGTGTCGGCCCGCCAGGTGACGCTGGACTTCCAGGGCGACGGACTGACCACGTTCCGCTTCGCGCCGGACGCCGGCGCCAGCATGGCCGCGGTCACCAACGAAAGCGGCGCGGTGCTCCAGGCCAACGGCGGCCGGGTGGCGGTGCTGGCGGATTCGGCCCAGGTGGCGCAGCGCGTGGTCAACCAGCAGGGCACGATCCGGGCGCAATCGCTGACCGCGCGCAATGGCGAGATCATCCTGGGGGCATCCGGCCAGGCGGACGTGGCGGTGGGCGGCACGCTGGACGTGTCGGGCACCGCGGGGGCGTCGGGCGGCACCCTCCGCATCGAGGCCGGCGGCATCCGGACCGGATCGGCGCGCCTGGATGCCTCCGGCGACGGCGGCGGCGGGCACATCGAACTGGCGGGCCGGCGGGCGGTCACTATGGACGAGGCCAGCCGCCTGCACGCGGATGCGCTGGCTGCGGGCAACGGCGGCACCGTCGACGTCGGCGCCCCGGGGCTGCATGCGGCGGGCATCATGACGGCGAATGCCGCGGGCGACGGAGCGGGCGGCGTCGTCAAGACGTCGGGCAGCGTGGTCGAGGTCGGGGCGGCCCATGTCTCGGCGGCCGGCGCCGGCAGCGGCGCCAACGGCAAATGGACGATAAGCTCGCAGGGCGACGTGACCGTGGGTACCGCGCCGGCGGCACGGCCCGCCACCGAGGTGTCCGTGGCCGGTGACGACAGCCGGGTATCCGGCGGCGCCGTGGGCGAAGCGCTGGGGAACCGTACCGATGTGACCGTGGCCGCCACCGGCTTCGCGCTCGACGGCGGCCGGGGGCAGAGCGGCAACGTGGTGTTCGAGAGCGACGCGAGCGTGGTCAAGACCCAGGGCGGCACTTCCACCCTGCGCGTGGACGCCATGCGCAACATCGACATGTGGAACGGCGCGCGCATCGAGTCGCAGGCGGGCGCGCTGAACGTCGAGTTCAACGCCGATTCCTCGGGCAAGGCCGCGATGCGCCGGCCGGAGGGCGCTAGCGATTTCGTCGAGGAAAGCGGGGGCAGCATCGACGTGGAAGGCGCCACCATCGCTACCCGGGGTGGCGACCTGCGCCTGTTCGGGCAAGGCGATGCCGCCAACGGCAAGGCCACCGGCGGCACGTCCTTCGTGAATGGCCGGGCGCAGACCCGCCGCGCCGGCATCTTCGTCGGCTGGAGCGACGTGTCGCTGTGCGCCGACGATGCCTGCTCGGCGGGCGGTTCGCTGGCCGCCGCGGGGGCCGGCATCACCACCGTCGACGCGACGTCCGGCCGCGGCGTGGAAGGGGGCGAGGGCGTCACCCTCAGCGGGACCGGCGTGGCGGCGGGCGGCGACATCACGATAACCGGCCACGGCGGCGTGGCGGCGGCGGGCGTACGGATAGACGGGCGCCGCGAAGGGGGCACGCAGCACCGGTTGAACGCGGCGGGCGACATCACCATCGTCGGCACGGCGGCCAATGCCACGCTGGCCGACAATCTTCCCGTGGAGGTCCCGGAAGCCGGCGTGGCGATCCGGAACACCACCGTGGCGGCCGGCGGCGACGTGACGATCGACGGCAAGGGCTCCAACCTGGACGCGCTGACGCAGTCGCCCGACATCTTCGGCGTGCTGGGCTACGACACCATCGAGGCCGTCGATGGCGTGCACATGCTCGACACCCGGGTGCTGGCCGGTCCGCGCCGCGACATCCTGATCACCGGGGCGGCGGGCGGCGACGGCCTGCTCATCCAGAGCGACGGCGCCTCGGGGGCGACCTTCACCACCATCGCCGCGCGCGGCGTGCGCATCGAGAAAAGCGTCGAGGCCCTGGAGGCGCCGGGCGGGACGGCGCCCGACATCGCCACCGACGGTGGCCGCATACGCATCGCCGGCCGCGACAGCGACGTCTGGCTGGCGGGCGAACCGACCAAGGTGGGCGCGACGTTGCAGGTGGACGCCGGCAGCGCGGACGGCCGGGGCGGCAGCATCGAGGTCACCGGACGCAACGTGGGCGTGCTGGGCGCCACCGCGCTGCTGGCCGACGGCGCCGGCGGCGGGGGCGACGTGACGGTGCGGGCCGAGGCCGTGGCGGCCGTGGACGATTTCGCGCGCGTGCAGGCGAACTCGACCGGCGCCGAGGGCGATGGCGGCAAGGTACTGTTGACGGGGCAGGATGGCCTGCGCGTCCACGGCTCGCTCCAGGCGCGGGGCACGGGCGCGGGCCACGGCGGACGGATCGAGACTTCCGGCGGCGGCGTCGACGCGAGCGGCGTCCGGGTCAATGCCGGGACCGGCACCGGCGCGGCGGGAAACTGGATCGTCGATCCCTATGACGTCCGTATCGTCCACGGCACCGGGCCGGGCGCGCCGCTGGCCGATCCTTTCGAGGCGGTGGCCGACACCACGATCCAGGATTCCAGCATCAACACCGCCCTGGATGCCGGCACGAGCGTACGCATAGGGACGGGGGCCGGCAGCGGCACGGGCGGCGACATCACCATAGCCAGCGGCGTGGATATCCGCCGCACGACCGGCGCGGCGCCGCTGGCGTTCGCGCTGGACGCGTACCGCGGCATACGAGGCGATTCGTTCAGCATCGTGTCCGAGGCGGGCGCGCTCGACCTGGCGTTCAACAGCAACGCAAGCGGCACCTTGTCGGGCGATCAGTCCATCGCCTTCCAGAACGCGACGCTGACCACCAACGGCGGATCGGTCAGCCTGTATGGCCAGAGCGACCCGGTGGCGGGCAGCGCCAGCTCCAATCGCGGGCCGGCCATCCGGTTGGTGGACAGCGTCATCGACACGCGTGTCGGCCAGAGCGATGCCGGCGCCGGCGGGAACGTCCTGCTGCGGGGCGCGGGCGACGGGGTGGCCAGCGTGGACATCGAAGGCGGACGCATCGACGCGGCCAGCGGCAGCGTCACGGTGCGCGGCGTCTCTTCCAGTTATGGAGAGGGCGTGCAGATGACGTCGGGCAGCAGCGACGACACCATCATTACGACCACGTCCGGCAACATCGCCATCGTCGGCATCGGCGGCGGCGATTCGTCGACGGGCGCGGAAGGCGTCAGGATGGAAGGGGCGCACGTGCAGTCCGCCAGTGGCGACGTGGACGTGCGCGGGCTGGCGCGGGGGGCGGGCACGACCGCTTCCGGCGTGATCCTGGAGGACTCTTCGCTGGTCGCGCAGGCCGGCCGGGTGCGCGTGGCGGGTCAGTCCGAAGGCAGCGGCGCCGGCATAGACCTGCAAGGCGGCTCGTCCAGCCTGTCGTCGCATGCCATCGATGGCCAGCAAGGCGTCGTCCTGCGGGCCGACAACGACGGCAGCGCCGATGCGATCGCGCTCGCGGCCTCGGTGCGGTCGGGTGCGTCGATCAACCTGCGGCCGGGCGGCGTCGATGCCGCGGGCAATGCCACCGACCACACGGCGACCCGGATTTCCGTGGGCGGGGCGGGCGGCAACGGGTTCTCGCTGTCGGACGCCGACATGGGGAACCTGGATGCGCCCAACGTCATCGTCGGCAGCAATACCCACGCCGCCGACATCTCGGTGGACGGGCCGGTGGCCACGGCCGGCAACCTGACCCTGCAGAACGAAGGAGGCGGGGCGATCGCGCTGGGCGGCAACGTGACGGCCGGCACGCTGGCGCTGCTGGCGGGCGGCAACGTGACCCAATCGCCCACCGCCGCGATCGCCGCGAACGCGCTGGCGGCCCGGTCGGCCACGGGCGACGTCGTGCTGACCAACGCGGGCAATGCCGTGGCCACGGTTTCCGGCGGCGCGGCGGGCGACTTCCGCTACGTCGATGCCGACGGCATCACGGTCGGCAACGTGTCGGCCCTGGGCATGGACGCCGCGACCAACGGCGTGCAGACCCGGGCGCTGGATGGCATTTCGGCCGACCGCGCCATCGTGCAGGCCCGTGCCGGGAACATCACGGCCAATGCCGCGATTACCGCGCCGACCGCCATCACGCTGCAGGCGGATGCCGGCGCCATCCAGCTCAACCGGACCCTGGACAGCGGTTCGGTGGGCCTGCTGGCGGCCGGCGCGATCGGCCAGCAGGCGGGCGCCGCCATCACCGCCGGCACGCTGGTCGCCCGTTCGACCGGCGCGAGCGTGACGCTGACGGACGCGGGCAACCGGGTCGGGATCCTGGCGGGCAGCGCGGCCACCGATTTCCGGTATGCGAACGCCGACGGCTTGACCCTGGGAAATGCCGCCGTCGTGGGCCATGACACCGCGGGCAACGTGCAGGCCGTTGCCGCGTCGGGGATCTCGGCCGATACGACGCAGATCGCGGCTCGCAAGGGCGATCTGGACGTCGCCGCCGCCGTCTCGGCCGTCGACCTGCTCAGCCTGCAGGCCGACACCGGGGCGATCGGAGTGGGTGCCGCGGTCCAGGGGCGCACGGTGGCGCTGCTGGCCGGCGGCGACATCACGCAGGCCGCCGCCGGCGCCATTGCCGGCGACGCGCTGTTGGCCCGGTCCACGGCGGGCGACGTCCAACTGGCGGCGGGGAGCAATGACGTGCGTACGCTGGCGGCATCCGCCGCGGGCGACCTGCGCTATCGCGGCAGCGGCGACCTGGCGGTGGCAACGGTGACGGCGGGGGCGCTGGACGCCAGCGGCACGCCGCAGACCGTCGCGGCTTCGGGCCTGACGGCCACCGATGCGATCGTCCAGGCGACCACGGGCAACCTGTCGGTCCAGGCGGCTTCGAACGCAGCCAACGGGCTGACCTTGCAGTCGGACGCGGGAAGCGTGCAAGTCGGGCAATCGCTGCAGGCGCGAACCGTGGCCCTGCTGGCCCGCGGAGACATCGGCCAGCAGGCCGGCGCCGGCATCACGGCGGACACGCTGGCGGCCCGGTCGACGGCCGGGTCGGTGACGCTGACCGCCCCCGGCAACGACGCCGGCGTGTTCGCGGGCAGTGCGGCCACCGAGCTGCGCTACGCGGACGCGAATGCGCTGACCGTCGGCGAGGCCACTGTCGCCACCCAGGATGCGGGGGGTGGGCTGTCGTCATCGACCGTGGCCGGTGCGCAGGCCGGCACGGTGCGGGTCGCGGCGCGGACGGGCAGCCTGACGGTCGCCTCGGGCGTGACGGCCACCGATGCCGCCAGCCTGCAGGCCGATGCCGGCGCCGTGGCCGTGAACGCCGCGGTGCGGGCCCGGACCGTGGCATTGCTCGCCACGGGAGGGATCACCGAATCGACGTCCGGCGGCATCGCGGCGGATGCGCTGCTGGCGCGTTCGACCGGCGGCGACGTGCGGCTGGAGAACGGCGGCAACGACGTGCGCGCGCTGGCGGGCAGCGCGGCCGGCAGCCTGGCCTATCGCGGCACCGGCGACCTGGCCGTGACGACCGTGACGGCCGCCGGGCTGGATGGGGCGGGCGCGCCGCAGACGGTCTCCGCCTCGGGCGTGACGGCCGGCGATGCGTTCGTGCGGGCCACCTCGGGCAATCTGTCCATCGCCGCCGCCTCGGCCGCGGCCGGGTCGATGGTGCTCCAGGCGGACGCCGGCAACGTGACGCTGGGGCAGTCCGTGCAGGCCGCCACGGTCGCGCTGCTTGCCGGCGGCGACATCGGCCAGAATGCGTCGGGCTCGATCATCGCCGACGAACTGGCGGCCCGCAGCACGGACGGCAGCGTCGTCCTGGACCAGGCATCGAACCGCGTCGGCACGGTGGCGGGCGGGGCGCGCGGCGGGTTCGCCTACACCGACGCGGATGCCCTGCGCATAGGCGAAGTCACGCTGCCGACACTGGGCGCGGGGGAAGGCGTGGTGGCCGGCTCGGAACGAGGCATTTCCGCCGCCACCACGGTCGTGCGGACCCAGTCCGGCGACCTGACGCTGGATGCCGGCGTGACCGGCGGCACCGCCGACCTGGTGGCGGCGGCGCGCTTCCAGAATCCGGACGGCGCGCGCATCGATACTTCCGGGCGCTGGCGCGTGTGGGCCGACACCTGGGAGGGCGAGACGCGCGGCGGCATGGCCGGCTCGGGCACGCTGCCCAACCTGTACGGCCGCGCCTATGGCGCATCCATCGCCGACGCGGACAACCACTTCATCTACCGGCAACAACCGACGGTGACCGTGACGCTGGACAGCGCCTCGCGGCCGGCCGGCATCGGCAATCCCGCCCTGGGCTACACACTGGAGGGCCTGATTCTGGGCGATACCGGAGCGGGCATCAGCGGCACGGCCGGCTCGGCCGCCACCGCGTCGAGCCCGGCCGGCACCTATGCCGTGACCGCGGTCACACCCTTCGTCTCGGCCGAGGGATATCTGATCAACGTCGTGCCGGGCGTGCTGACCGTGAACAGCTACACCCTGCCCAGCGTGGACCTTCAGCGCGAGATACCGACCACCTATCTGTACGACCGGAACCTGGCCCCCGTGGCCATGTGCTTCGCCACCGGGCCGATCGCCGGCGACCGGGTCGAGCAGGCGGGCGACGTGCTGGCCCGGGAATGGTCCCGGGTGCGGACGCGCCCGAACCTGAGCAATTGCGTATCCACCGACCGCCGGAATGCCTGCTCGGACTTCTAAGGGGGACAGGTTCTAGAGACTGGCCGACCGGGCGCCGCGTCCGGCCGGCGTCCAGCGTCCCAGCAGCGCCCGCAGCTTGGCGGGCGCGACCGGTTTGGTCAACAGCGTGACCGAGGCTTCCCGTACCCGCTGCAGGATGTCCGGCGTGGTCGTGCCCGAGATCATGATGGCGGTGGCGCGCGGCCGCAGCTCCCGCGCCTGCAGCAGCAGCGCGAGCCCGTCGTCGCTGTCGCCCAGTTGCAGGTCGCACAGGATCACGTCGTAGCGCCGGCTGGCGTCGCGCAGCTTGCGCAGCGCGTCGCCGGCCGTAAGGGCCTGGTCCACGCGGCAGTTCCATTGCCGCAGCAGGTGGGCCGTTCCTTCCTGGATGGCCTCGTCGTCGTCGATCAGCAGGCAGTCCAGGTCCAGCGAGGTCGTGCCGGCGGTCTCGGACGCGGCGGCCACGGGCGCCACGGGCGGTGCGTCGGTGCTGGGCAGCAGCAGCGAGAATGTGCTGCCCCGGCGCAGCGCGGATCGCACGCCGATGTCGGTCTGCAGCAGGCGGGCGATGCGGGCGCAGATGGACAGGCCCAGGCCGAAGCCGTTGCGCCGGTCGCGCTGCGGATTGGCGACCTGGTAGAACTCTTCGAAGATGCGCAATTGCTGGATGGGCGCGATCCCGATGCCGTTGTCGCGCACCTCGATCCGGGTGGCGGCGCCGTCGCGCCGGGCCGCCACCAGCACCCTGCCGCCTTCGCTGTGGCGCACGGCGTTGCGCACCAGGTTGTCCAGCACGCGCATGACCAGGCCCGCATCGGTCATGACCGCGCGGCCGCGGTCGCGCCACACCAGTTCCACGCCGGCCTCGCGCGCGACCGCGCCATGCATGGCGTCGAGCTGGTCGAACAGGTCGCGCACGCGCACCGGGGCATAGGACGGCGACAGCACGTTGGCGTCGAGCCGCGAGATGTCCAGCAACGCGTCCAGCAGCGCGCTCATGACCTGGGTGCCTTCCTGCAGGCGCTGCATGGCGGGCAACTGCGCGGGGCTGGCGGTGGGCAGCAGGCCGTCGATGAACAGTCCCATCGCATGCACCGGCTGGCGCAGGTCGTGGCTGGCCGTGGCCAGGAAGCGCGTGCGCGAACGCGTGGCCTGTTCAGCCTGCGACAGCCGAGCGAGCGCCTCCTGGGTGGCGGCCTGGATGCGCTCTTCCTGGGACGAGTAGGCGTCCTGCAGGCGTTGCGCCATGTGGTCGACGTCGCTGGCCAGGGCGGCGATCTCGTTGCGGCCGCACGGACCGCAGCGGGCGTCCAGCTTCCCTTCCTGCAAGGACGAGACGGTGGCGGAGATCCGTTTGAGCGGCCGGACGACGGCGCGTGCCATGTGGCGGGCCGACAGCCAGGCCAGCAACAGGGCCGTGCCGCCTATTAGGCCGCCGGCCAGCATCGAGGCGGCGCGCGCGCTCCGGTGCTGGGCATCGTCCAGGAACACGCGCACCGTGCCGATGTCCAGCGCCGGTCCGCCGGGGCGGGGGTAGTCGGTCAGGCCGCGCGTGGCGCGCAGGCGCACCGGTTCGGCGAAAGGGCGGGCGTGCTTGAGCTTGCCCGACTCCGGCCCCGCCGCGATGGCGATGCCCGCGCCGTTGCCGATCTCCACGCGCGACGCGATCCCCTTGGCCACCATGTTCTCGGCCAGGTCGCGCAGCGTTTCCACGTCGCCCGCATACAGGCTCAGGTCGCTGGCCACGGCAAGCTGCCGGGCGATCGCCGCGCCGTTGGCGCGGAAGGCCTGCTCCAGCGCGTCCAGCCGTTCGTGGGTGAACCACAGGGTCAGCGCCACGGCGGCGGTGGCGCACGGCAGCACCCCGAGGCGTATGAGGTCCCGTTGCAGACTGTCCGATCGAAGCGCGGCGGGGAGCATGAGAGCCATGGAGCGGAACAGGCCTAGTCCCGGCGCGCCACGGCCGCGGTCAGGGCCTCGTCCGGCGGCAAGGCCAGGCCCAGCCGCTTGGCCACGTGGGGATTGGTGCGTACCGTCAACCGCCGCGGCGCCTCGACCACCGGCGGACCGGGAGGCGCCTGTCTGAGGCGCACGGCCAGGGCATGGGCCTGCTCGGCCAGCTGCGCGTTGCCGGGGACCAGCGCCGCCACGGCGCCGGCCCGCACCATGGCCTCGCTGGTGGCGAAAACGGGCAGGTTGGCCGTGGCCGCCGATTGCAGCAGCGCCAGGGCCGCGGCGGACGTCGATCCCACCGGGTCGGGCAGCACGAGCAGGGCGTCGCTGGCGGGAACGACGACCTGCAAGGCCCCGGTCAGCGCATTGGCGTCGGGGGCGTCGGCCGCGGCGATGGCCCAGGGCCGGCCGCCGCGCGAGGGATGCTGGGCGGGCCAGGCCAGGGCCGCGCTGGCCAGCTCGCGCATCAGCGGTTCGGCCTGGGGCGCGGTCACCACGCCCACGCGGCGCTTGCCGGGCAGCACGGCGTCTATCAGGCTGAGCTGCTCGGCCGCGGCCGGGTCGCGCAGCAGCACGGCGATGGCGCGTTCGGGGCGGCGCAGCGCCGGCAGGGCGCGCAGTTCCTCGTATTCCAGGCGGCCCAGCAAGGCCAGCAGGACGGGTTCGCTGCCGGCGCGCTGGACCACGGCCCGGGCAGCCCGCGGGCCCACGGCGATCAGCACGCCCGGGTCGCTGCCCTCGGCGCGCGCCGGGGGCGGGGGGGAGGCCGATGACGCCGTATCGGGCAGCATGGAGCCGCGCGCGCTGCGCGTGCGCACGCCGGCCAGGACGGAATCGCCGTCGTCCGGACCGGCCCGCGGCGCGGCCGCCTGTGGCGCGCCGAGCTGGCGCAGCGAGTCCAGCGGCAGGATGTCGACCTTGCCCTGGGTCAGCCGGTGCGAGGCGGCGTTGACGCTGCGCAACTGCGCGGCGAATTCGCCGTACTGCTGCGCCGTATCGTCCAGGATGAGCGTCATGTCGGCCGCCCAGCACGCGGCCAATGGCGCGGCCAGCCATAGGACGGCCAACCGGCGCAGGAGCGGCAACAGAGGCGGCGCGGATGTTCGGAGCACGTTGCGAAGATTCGAAGATTCGTGAAAGCGGTATCCGCAATCTACGTAAGCCCGGCGCGCGCGGCGATAGGGCAGAGGGCCTATGTCGCCGGCAGGCCGGCCGCCGGGGGACGCCACGTCCGTAGGCGATGGAATAGGCCGCTTGGCATATCGATCCGGATCGGGGATTTGCGCACACTATGGCATCCGCCTGCCCATCTTCCTGGAGTGCGCGCCATGAAAACCTCCGTCCGGCCCCGCGCTTTTCCCCCGGGCTTTTTCGCCGCCGCGGCCCTGGCCTGCGCGGCCGCCTTTGCGATCCCGCACCCGGCACATGCCCAGTCCGGCAACTTCGGCACCGAGACCCCCTCGGTCAACCAGATCATCGACCAGCTCAAGGCCGGCGGCGGCGACGATGCCACCGCCGGCGTGCGCACGCGCGCGCTGCGTCCCGGCGCTTCGTCCCAGGCCACCGCGATGCCCGAAACCGCGCCCGCCCCCGCCGCGCCGGCCGCCATTTCCATGCAGATCCAGTTCGCGTTCGGCTCGGACCAGATCGCCGAAAGCTCGCGCCGGTCCATCGACAACCTGGCCGCCGCCCTGGCCTCCGATGAACTGAAGGGCCGCACGTTCACGGTGGCGGGCCATACCGACGGGGTGGGGTCGGCCGACTACAACATGCGCCTGTCGCAGCGCCGTGCCGCTTCGGTCAAGACCTACCTGGTCGGCCATGGCGTCGACGCCGCGCGGCTGCGCACGGTGGGCAAGGGCCAGACCGAACTGCTGAATCCGGCCGATCCGCGTGCCGCCGAGAACCGGCGCGTGGAAATCATCGCCACCGGCTCGTAGCCGCGCGCCGGTTTCCGGCGCGCTGCGGGAGGACCGCCATGGCCATGCACGTCGTCAACGGGGCGCTGCTGCAATGCAGCTTCGGTCTGGCGCCCTCGTCCCTGGTGGTGCTGCCCGTCAATCGGATGATGTCCTCGAACCAGCCGGCGGCCAACATCATGGACCACAAGCCCATGGTCAACATCATGCCCTTCGGCATGTGCGCCAGCCTTGGCAATCCTACGGTCGCCTCGGCGACCTCCGCCGCCCTGGGCGTGCTCACCCCCATGCCCTGCGTGCCCGCGACCAGTTCGCCCTGGACACCCGGTTCGCCCACCGTCATGCTGGCCAACCAGCCGGTCCTGAACAACACGTCGACCTGCATGTGCAACTGGGGCGGGGTGATCACCATCACCATGCCGGGACAGGTGACCGAACTGGTGCCCTGACCAGGGCGGGCCGAACTGGCCGCCGCTATGCCGCCTCGGTGCCCAGTACGACCTTGCCGACCTGATCGATGTCGGGCTTCTCGGGCCGGACCGCTGCGCTGTCGCTTACCCGGATATTGCTGAAGGGGGCATCGCCGGCGGGCGGCGCATCCTCGTCGCCGCCGGCAAGCAGCGACCTGGCCTTGTCTTCGTCCGCGCCCGTGGCCTTGTCCAGGACGTCCTGCACGCCGTCCTTGCGTGCCCGGTCGACGTTGCCGACCTTGTCCTTCATGTCCTTGGCGCTGTTGGCCGGATCCAGGAAGTTGAATTTGTTGTCGCCCAGCTGGCTGACCGCGTCGTCCATCTTCTTGCCGCTTTCCTTGGCCTGTTCCGTGGCTTCGAGGAGATTGTCCTTGGTGTGCTTGACGTCCTGGACCATGCCGGTGGCCTGCTTGATCTTGTCGCGCACCGGATTCCAGACGGTCTGACCCACGGTGTCGCTCAGGCCGAAGGCATCGAGCAGCAGGTTGAACAGCGGAAACAAGGTATTGCGAACCTGCAGGGCCAGCAGCATGGGCAACCGGCCCAGCCAGATCTCCATGGTCCGCGCATCCTTGCTGAGCGCCTGTCCACGCATCTTCTGCAATTCCGCGCTCAGCTCCTCGGCGATGAAATCGATGATGACGTCCAGGTGGGCTGCGTGCCTGGTCAGGAAGTCGCGCAACAGTTCCGCGCCCTTGTTGAGCAATTGCTGCTTGCCCATGCTGACTTTGCCGAGCTGGGTCTCGCCTTCGGCTTTCTTGTTGTCTCCAGGAGGGGGAAAGCCCGCGAGCTTGAACACCAGGTCCACGATCAACTTGCTCAGCGCTTCGCGCGTGGACAGCGCGGTCAGTACGCGAAGATCGCCGTCTCCGGCTGCCAGCAGCAGGTTGGTGTAGACGCGCTCGAGAATGGCGACCGAGGCCTTGGCGATCTCCTGGACCACGGTGTCGACGAAGCCGGGCAAGGGCTGGATGCCGGTGCCCTGGGCGATCGCGCGCGAAATCAGCACCGGCGCGGGAACGATCTTGTCGAGGTTCTTGGGATCCGTACGGGGCTCGTTCCAGCGCGTGCCGCCCGCCAGCGTGGCGAAGGCCGCGGCCAGGGCGGCGGTGCCCGGCCGCGTGCGGGCGCCCGCCGTCTCCAGCCAGTCGGTCAGCGATTCCTGGGCACCCTTGGCCTTTTCCTGCGCCTCCTCGATCTTGTCCTGGGCATCGTCGACGGCCTTCTCGGCCTTGCCCAGGGGATTGTCGGCGTAGGTCTTGGGTGGCTCGGGCGGGGCCGCGCCTTGCGCGTCCGGCGCTCCCTTCTCGAAGAACCAGATGCCGAAGGTAGGTTCGCGGCCGTCCCGTATCGCCGCCACGGAGAAGGCCCGGCAGGCTTCCTCGATGCCGGCTTCGTATTCCGCGCGCGCCGCCTGGAACATGGCCTTGTAGGTGTCCTGGGCCTTGAACAGGTACTTGGGAATGTCGGCAATGAATCCGCCCACCCCGCCAACGGCGCCCAGCGGCCCGGGCAGGGGCAGCGACGGCAGTCCCGCGCCTCCGCCCGCCCCCGGCTTGAAGGCCGAGGCGCACAGCACGGCAAAGTCGGCGCGTACTTGGTGCAGGTCCACGCCGGCCTGGTGCAGGGTGGGGTAATCGATCGACCCGACGTTCAGCTTGTCGCCGGTGGCCTGGATCTTGACCAGCAGCGGCGTGAATTGCTCGGGGCCGACCGCCGCGGACTTCTGGCCGCTGCCCAGCAGCGAACCGACGGTTTCCATGGCGTTGCCGATCGCGCCCTGCATGTTGGTTTCCAGCACGTGCTTGGCGGCATCGACGAAGCTGAACAGCAGCATGGTCTCGCGCAGCAGGGCGTCGCGGCAGCCTACGCCGTGGCCCGGCGGCCCTTTGCCGGCGAAGGTGTCGTTCATGTCGCCGTGCACCTTGCCGAAGTGGATGAATTCGATGGGCATGGGGCGGCTGCCTCGGTTTTCGTCCGAGGATTGGCTTTCGGAGCCCTGGGCGGTCGGTTTCAGGAAGAGTTTTTGCGGTTGGCCGAGTTTGTCGTTGAGTGTTTCGCGGGCGTAGTAGTACGGGGTGCCGCTGGGGACGCCGCCGGCGCCGCCGCCGAGCTTGCCGGCGACGTCGTCGATCAGTCCGCCTAGGGTGGAGTCTTTGCCGGCGACGCTATCGGCTTTGTCCGCTGCTGTGCCGGCCGCGCTTTCGAGTAGTCCCATTGCTTATTTCTCCTCGGTCGTCGTCGGGGCCTGCATGACGGGAGTTCTTGACCCGGCCTTGTTCGAAGCGGCGGAGCCGCCCAGCCCCTGGGGCGCAGCGAAGCCGGTCCCGCTGCGCGGGACTTCCCGTGGTGGATGGGCTCGGCGGGGCGGGCGCAGAACTCGGGCGGGAACAGTCCCCCGGACTGTTCCTAAGGCCGCCCTCAAACAGCTGCGCCCTTGCTTCCCCGCCGAGCCCATCCACCACGGCGGCTCCGAATGCGCCCCAGGGGCTGGGCGGCTCCGCCGCTTCGAACAAGACCTACGGTTTCGATTGGCTACGATCTCCGCTCTCAGGCAGACATTGGGCTTGCGTGACTCGGGGTGCAGGTTTTGTCTGGTGGGGTGGGGGCAGGCAGGGGTAGGCTGGCGCATTCGGAGCCGCCGGTGTGGAGTGGGTTGGCGGGGAAGCAAGGGCCCAGCTGTTTGAGGGCGGCAGTAGGCACAGTCCGGGGGACTGTGCCCGCCCGAGTTCTGGGCCCGCCCCGCCAACCCACTCCACACCGGGAAGTCCCGCGTAGCGGGACCGGCTTCGCTGCGCTCGGCCCCCCCTGCCTGCCCCCTCCGCGCCAGACAAGACCGGATCAAGAACTCGATCCCATGCAATGTCCTACACATGGAGCTCTTCCAACTTGGCGCGCGTCGCATCATCCGGCTCGCCGGTCGCCTCCAATCCATACTGGCTCTGGAAGCGCTTGAGCGCATCACGCGTGGCGTCGCCGATGCGCCCGCTCTCGCCGCCGCAATCGAACCCCAGGTTCTCCAGCCTGCGCTGCACACCGGCGTTGTCGCTGACCGGCCGCAGCGCGCCGATGGCGATGTCGTAGACCTCGGCGCCCTCGGACAGCGTCAACGTGGCGCTGCGCGTCTCGCCCGGGATGGGATGCTCCAGCTTGCCGTCGCCGTCGGTCACGCCGTGGATCACCTTGTCGCCGAAGACCAGGGTATAGGCTTCCTTGGCGCGCGGCTCGTCCAGCACCGTCAGCCGCAGCTTGAGCTTGGTGGGCTCGCCCTTGCGCGTGAACGTGTGGCGGGCGTCCACCGGCTTGCTGACCGACTTCGTCCCCTTGTCGGGAATGAAGATCTCGTCGCCCGGGACGAGCTGGTTGGGATCCTTGCGCTTGGCGCGCAGGCCGGCGTTGTTGCCGTGTTCCCAGATCGTCTTCCACAGGAATCCGTGGTCCTTGGCGATGCTGGCGATACTGTCGTTCTCTCCCACCGTGTAGTTGGGCATGGCTTACTCCCAGGCCGAATCGTCCAGGCCGGGGAAGCTGATCTCGCAGTTCCCCGGGTCGAGGCGCGCCACCCGGGCCACGCCTTCCTGGTCGGTGGAGCGGGTGGCGGTCTTGCCGTTGGGCAGCTTGAACTTCACGCGTTCGCCCGTCACGGGCTGGCCTTCCTCGTCCAGCAGTTGGACCTCGATGTAGTGCGTCTTGTCCTGGTTCTCTTCCGACGTCGGGTCGTGCGTCGGCTCGTCGCCGTCCCCGCCGCCCTTGAAGACCTGGCCAGGGTCGGCGCGCGTGGCCAGCGCGGCCTGCATCACCTGCATGGGGGACACCAGCGAAGCCGCGCTGCCCGAGGCCGGGCCGCCGCCGCTGTTGATCATCACCATGGGCGCCTGGATGTAGATGCCACCGGCCGAGATGTCGATGAAGCTGCCGCCGACCTTGAGCGACAGCTTGGCGCCGGCCTCCAGCACCACGTTCATGCCGGCCTTCAGGTAGTAGCTTTGCGAAACCGATTCGCTATGGCTCTTGAAGGACTCGCCCACGCCGCCGTCCACCTTCACCGACTGCGAGCCGGCGATGGCGACGGCCTGCATGCCGGTGATCTTCAGGTGATCGTCGCCGCCTATCTCGGCTACGCGGTCCTGCTTGATCTTTTCGTGGCGGTGGCGCTTGATCTCGTCCAGCCGGTCGCGTTCGACCACCAGGTGGTCGTCGTTGCCGATGGCGGTGCGGCGGTCGTTCCCCACGCGCAGGTCCATGTCTTTCTGGGCGTTCACGAACAGTTGTTCCTCGCCCTTCTTGTCCTCGAAGCGGATCTCGTTGAAGCCCTCGCCGCCCTTGCTGGACATGGTCTTGATGGTGGACTTGGTCTGTTCCGCGGGCAGCGCGTAGGGCGGCATGTTGTCGGCGTTGTAGACGCTGCCCACCACGATGGGCCGGTCCGGGTCGCCGTCCAGGAAATCGACGATGACCTCCTGGCCGATGCGCGGGATGAACATCGCGCCCCACTGCCTGCCGGCCCAGACCTGGGCCACGCGCAGCCAGCACGAGCTCTTCTCGTTGCGGTGGCTGCGGCGGTCCCAGAAGAAGTGGACCTTGATGCGGCCGTACTCGTCGGTGTAGATCTCTTCGCTCTTGGGGCCGGCGACCACGGCCGTCTGCGGTCCGTTCACGCGGGCGCGGGGCGTGCGCAGCGGCGCGCGGTACGTCACCCGGTGCGGAATCACCGACAGCCGGTTGCCGTAGGTGCTGGCTTCCTCGCCGCCCAGGTCGCCCAGGTTGTTGGTGCCGCTGTGCTCCACCGACACGACCAGGTATTCCTCGTTCATGGCGTCGATGGGGTGGTCTTCCAGCTCGAACACATAGCCCGGCGTCAGCGTGCGGACGTTGCTGGCGCCTTCCAGGGTCTCGTACTCGACTTCCTCGGCCTCGATCTCCACCCGGGTCAACTGGTCGCCGTCGGCCAGTTCGGCATAGCCGCCGGGATGGCGGTAGCGTTCGAACTCGGCGTTGTTGCCCACGCGTATCAGGGAATTGATCGAGACCCGCATGTCGGTGCCGGGCTTGGTGAAGTCGTAGTCGTTGGACACGTAGCGGCCGGTGCGCGAGGCGAAGCGGCGCGACAGCCACGAGATGCCGTCGCGCTCTTCCAGCAGGATCTGCTGGTGGAAGGGCAGCGTGGCCGTTTCCAGCCTGGGGTTGTTGTCCCGGTTGTCGGTCAGCACCATGATCTCGGCGTCTTCCTCGTGGCGGAAGAAGTAATGGATGCCCGCCCTCTCCAGCAGCCGCGAGATGAAGTTGAAGGTGGTTTCCCGGTACTGGGTGCAATAGACCAGGTCCGGATAGTCCTCGGTCAGGTGCAGTTCGTAGTCCGAGAAGCTGAATTCCTTGAACAGGGCCTCGACGATCCGGGGGATGCTCTGGTTCTGGAAGATGCGCGAGTCCTCGTGCAACTGCAGGAACCAGAACCACGGCACCACGTCGCAGACGTAGCGGGTGCTGTGGTTGTCGTCGTCGTTCTGGCGCGGCTCGCCTGCGCGCTCGAAGCTCGACACCCAGCCGGTCCAGTGGCGTTCGCCGTCCTCGGTGTAGACGCGCAGGGTCACGCGCTGGCCCAGCAGGGCGGACGGCTTGATGTCCTCCTGTTCCGAGGCCAGCGTCAGGTGGAAGCGGAAGGGTTCGGACAGCCTTTCGTGCCCCTCGAAGGATTCGACCAGCAACGCGTCCTCGCCCAGCGGCGTGGCCAGGTCGAACAGCCGTTCGGTGGTGGAGATGGCCATGGCCGTCAGCCGATGGTGTAGGCGAAGCCGCCGTCGGTCCCGATGCCGGCGCCGATGCGGGAGATCGGCTCGGCCGCGCCCATGCGGGCCAGCACGAGATCGGCCACCTCGGGCAACAGGGTGCCGGTCAGGATGTTGTCGATGTTGCGGGCGCCGGAGTCGACCTCGGTGCAGCGCTGCGCGATCGCGTCCACCAGCGCCTCGTCGTACTCGAACGCCGCCGCGTGATTGGCGCGTATGCGGCGGGCGATCTTGTCCAGCTTCAGCCGCACGATGCGCTTCATGTTCTCGTCGCGCAGCGGATAGTAGGGAACGAGCGCGCAGCGGCCCAGGAACGCGGGCTTGAAGGTTTCCTGCAGGTCGGGCCGCAGCAGCTCCAGCAGCTCGTCCACGGGCGGCCGGATGCGGCCGTTGTCGCTGGCCTGCATGATGAGGTCGGTGCCGGCGTTCGAGGTCAGGATGATCAGCGTGTTGCGGAAGTCGATCTCGCGCCCTTCGCCGTCTTCCATGTTGCCCTTGTCGAACACCTGGAAGAACAGCTCCAGCACGTCGGGGTGGGCTTTCTCGATCTCGTCCAGCAGCACGACGCTGTAGGGCCGCCGGCGGACCGCCTCGGTCAGGACGCCGCCCTCGCCGTAGCCCACGTAGCCCGGCGGCGAGCCTTTCAGGCTGGAGACGGTGTGCGCCTCCTGGTATTCGGACATGTTGATGGTGATCATGTTGCGCTCGCCGCCGTACAGGATGTCGGCCAGCGCGATGGCGGTCTCGGTCTTGCCCACGCCGCTGGTGCCCACCAGCAGGAACACGCCCTTGGGCTTGTTCGGGTCCTCCAGGTTCGCGCGCGAAGTGCGCACGCGCTGCGCGATGGCGCGCAGGGCATGGTCCTGGCCGATCACGCGTTCGGCCAGCAGCGAGTCCAGCCGGCGCACCGCGTCGATCTCGTCGGCCACCATGCGGCCCACCGGGATCCCTGTCCAGCCGGCGATCACTTCGGCCACCGCGTTGCCGTCCACCAGCGCGTGGACCATGGGCGCATCGCCTTGCGCGGTGCGCAGTTCGGCGCGCAGCCGGTCCAGTTCCTGCGCGGCGCCGGCGCGCTCGGGGGCGTCGGCCGGCAGGCCGGCCAGCGCATCCAGCCGGGTGCCGATCTCGGCCACCAGCTTGCGCTCGGCCGCCCATTTTTCCTTCAGGCGCTCCAGGGCGGACTGGACCTGTGCCGTGTCGGCCGCGATCTCCGCCAGGCGGCAGGCATGGTCCAGGCCCGTGGCGGCCTCCGACTCCAGTTGCGTGCGCTCGGTGGCCAGCGCCTCCAGCCTGCGCTGGGCGTCTTCCACCGCGGCCGGCGTGGCATGCTGGCCGACCGCGATCTTGGCGCAGGCCGTGTCCAGCACGCTGACGGCCTTGTCCGGCAACTGCCGCCCCGCCACGTAGCGCGACGACAGCTTCACGGCATCGGCCACGGCCTCGTCCAGGATGCGCACGCCGTGGTGCTTCGCCATGGCCGCCGCCACGCCGCGCAGCATGCCGACGGCCTTGGCGTCGGCGGGCTCCTCCACCTTGATCACCTGGAAGCGGCGGGTCAGCGCGGCGTCCTTCTCGAAGTATTTCTTGTATTCGCTCCACGTGGTGGCGGCGATGGTGCGCATCTCGCCCCGGGCCAGGGCCGGCTTGAGCAGGTTGGCCGCGTCGTTCTGGCCGGCCGCGCCGCCCGCGCCGATCAGCGTATGCGCCTCGTCGATGAACATGACGATGGGCTTGGGGCTGCGCTTGACCTCGTCGATCACGCCCTTGAGCCGGTTCTCGAATTCGCCCTTGACGCTGGCCCCCGCCTGCAGCAGGCCCAGGTCCAGCGACAGCAGCGTCACCCCGCGCAGCACGGGCGGCACGTCGTCGGCCACGATGCGGGCCGCCAGGCCCTCGACCACGGCGGTCTTGCCCACCCCCGGCTCGCCGGTCAGGATGGGGTTGTTCTGGCGCCGCCGCGACAGCACGTCCACCATCAGCCGTATTTCCTCGTCGCGGCCCAGCACCGGGTCCAGGTGGCCCTCGCGCGCCCGTTGCGTCAGGTCTATGCAGAAGCGGTCCAGGTTGGGCGTCGCGCTGGGCTTGCCGCCTGCGCCATCGGCCGCCGGCGCCTGGTCGGCCGGTGCGCCGGTGTCGCCCAGCGCCAGGGCGTCGCGCGCTTCCACCGACGCCGCGGCGATGGCGTGGAAGTTCTGCTGCAGCGATTCCAGGTTGATGCCCTGCAGCGACTTGATGGCGGGCGCCAGCAGGCGCCTGAGGTCGGCATCCGCCAGCAGCGCGATCAGCAGATGGCCGCTGCGTATCCTGGCCTCGCCGTATTCCACCGACGCGAACACCCAGGCGCGTTCCAGCAGCAGCGGCAGATGGGGCGACAGCGCCGGCGTGCGCGAGTTGCCGGTCTTGAAGGTATCCAGCGCGCGGTCCAGTTCCTTGCGCGCCTGGTCGGGGGGGACGTCGAACTGGCGCAGGATGCGCGTGACGTCCGTGTTCTCGGTCTCGAGCAGCTTGGACAGCAGGTGCTCGATCTCGACGTCGTAGTGGGTACGCGACAGGCACAGGCCGGCCGCTCCCTCCATGGCGCCCTTGCATACGCCGTTCAGGCGTCCCACCAAAGCCCGCAGGTTCACCGCCATGACTGGCCTCCCGTTGCGCTGAATTGAAATTCGCAGTCGTCCGCCGGCCGCGCGCTGCGCCGCCCGCCCAGCCAGGTGTTCCAGCCCAGGCGGGCGGCATCCGTGGCGGCGCCGCCCAGCCGCAGCGGCCTGACTTCGTCGGCGCGGACCGCCAGCCGGATGCGCAGGTCCAGCGCCAGCCCGGTCATGAACCGCGCCAGCTCCACCGTGCCGTCCAGCCAGCCCGCGCGCTTGTCCGGCGGTGGCAGCAACTGCTCGAAATGGCGGCGCCGCAGCGGTCCCACCCGCAGCCGCAGCGTGCTCTGCCGGTCCCAGAAGCGGCTGCCCAGCACGCATTGCCGCCCCAGCGTCGCGGCCTGCCGGCCCAGGCGCGTGCGGTCGCCGGCCGGCACCTCCTGCCAGGTGCCGACGCAGCTTTCCACCGCGACCGGCGCGCGCAGGTAGTCGCTCATGACCTGGGCCAGCGACCCGGCGCCGTGCGGCCGCTGCGACAGCAGGCCGGCGTAGTAGCCCAGCGCCGAGCCGGGCAGCGGGCGCCGCCGCGCCTGGGACCCTGCCGCGCGGCGCGGAAACAGGCTGCCGTAAAGATGGGGCGTGCCCATGCCGATCAGGTCGTAGACGTGCCGGTGCACGCCCGACTCGGCATCCGATTCCAGCGCGACCTCGGGGCGATGGCGGGCCCAGGCGCGCCAGAACAGTTCGATCAGCCGGTGGTTGAACAGGTCCAGGAAATCCTGCGCGGCCGGATCCCGCGCCTGGCGCAGGGCCATCAGCCACTCGGTGTAGTGGCGGGGCAGGACGCCCGATGGGCCGGCCAGGCCCATGAAGTTCACCCGCATCAGCTGCGGTCCGTCGGCGCCGGCCCACGCCGGCCGGTCGATGGAGGCGATCTCGTTCGGCGGGAAAAACAGGCCCAGCGTGGCGCCGAAGCGCAGGGCGTCCGGAGGGATCGCGCGCGTCCCCGCCGGTATGCCGGCGCCGCGCAGCAGCAGCCGCACGGCCTGGAAGAAGCCATATCGCTCCGGATGCGCTTGCAGAAGGGCCAGGTGGCTGTGGACGGGAGCGGCCATGGCGCTACACCAGGTGCTGGTCGCCCGAGCGCGGGGCGAAGGTGGCCATGGCGGCTTCGCGCTGCAAGGTGCGCACGGTCAGCCGGGTCCAGGAATTCGCCGTGCAGTACAGCCCGAAGAAACGGTCGAGCACGCAGGCCAGCAGGTAGACGCCCGAGCCCACGTACTGGCTTTCGTCGAAGGTCAGGGTGATGTCCGTGCCGCGCACGAAGGCCTGTCGCGGCGCCGCGCCCACGCGTGCGACCGAGGGCGCGCCGGCCACGTCCACGATGCCGGCGATCTGCTTGCGCAGGCTGGCCGAGTCGGTGAAGTTGTACAGGCTCAGTATCTCCAGCAGCGCTTCGCGTCCGCCCTCGACGATGGACAGATGGTTCAGCGCCAGGTGGGAGATCAGCCGCCACTGGTTGGCCAGGCGCATGGGCGCGCGCCAGGTGGCGGTGGGCTTCTTCAGCAGCCGCGCGCCGGAAACGGCGCCGGCGTCCTCGAGTTGCAGATTGCTGTCCTCGCCGCCGAAGGGCAGGAGCGCCGGCAGGTCGCGGTTGGTGCAGGTCAGCATGATGGACAGCGTGTCCACCGACGGCACGCTGGGATCCATGTCCTTGTCGACCAGCGCGATGCGCATGTCCGTGCCCTCGTCCGACGGCTGCGACGAAGGGACCCGGCGGGCGATCCAGTAGGTGCCGGGCTCCTGCTCCAGGCCGTGCGCCACCGAGAAGAAGGGCAGGAACTCCCGCACGTGCTCCTGCGACACGCCGCGGGTGTGCCGGCGCACGCCGTCCACCGAATAGACCTCGAGTCCCAGCGGACGCCGCACGTCGGGGATCACGGGATATTCGTGCAGCTCGTGCGTCAGCCGCACCGGTTCGGCCGGTTGCGAGAAAAGATTGACGATGGGCGTGCAATGCAGCCTGAAGGTATCGCGGCCCACCGTCTGCTCCAGCCGGCCCAGGCGCTCCTGGCGGCCGAAGGGCGCGAGCAGGAAGCGTATCTCGATGCCGCGGGCGAAGCGGCGCAGGTCCAGGCCGGCCAGGTCCACGAACAGGAATTTCTCCGGCAGGACGAAGTATTCCTGGATCAGCCGGTAGCCCAGGAACGAGCGGGGATCGTAGTCCAGCAGCCCTTCGCCCTCGCCGAAGCCCACCGGACGCAGGCAGGAGGCGGGCAGCTCCAGCGGCTCGGCCGCGGGCTGTCCCTCGGCCGCCGCGATCTGCACCCGGCTGGTACTGTTGAGCAGCAGTTCGTGCAGCGCATGCACCAGCGGGCTTTCGCCATCCAGGTAGAAGCGCAGCGTGTCGACGCCCAGCTGGGCGAAGCTGGCCTGGCCGCGGGTCTCCACGCGCACGCTGATGGTGGCGGCCGTCTCCGCGCCGCGCAGCGCGAAGGCCGAGCGTTCGATGGATTCACAGCGGGCGGCCGTGACCTCCAGCGGCCAGACCTCCACCGGCCAGGCATTGCGGTAGCGCACGGGCTCGCCCTGCACGGGGCGCGTCAACAGCGTGGTGCCGCGCTCGACGCGCTGCGCGCCGCTCAGCTCCGCGCCCGGCGCCAGCAGCAACTGGGCGATGGACATCGAAGGCACGGGCCGCAGGAAGTGCGGATACAGCACCGACAGGAAAGCCTCGGTGATCTGCGGGAAATCGTCGTCCAGCTTCTTGTGGATACGCGAGGCGATGAAGGCGAAGGACTCGATCAGGCGTTCGACGTGAGGGTCTTCGTAGACATCGCCGTCCAGCAGCAGCCGCGCCGCGATCTTGGGATAGCGCGCGGCGAACTCCTTCGAGAGCTTGCGCAGATGCGTGAGCTCGTCTTCGTAGTAGGGAAGGAGTTCCTCGAGCATGGGCGGACGATCCGGCGCGTTGGAGCATGCAGTCTAGGAGGGGACGGCGGCCCCGGCCATTCGTCGAATGGCCTATTACTCGTGGCATCCGGCGGGTGCCGAGATGTCCTACTGCTCCACGCAGTTGTCCGGATCGGGAACCACGCATTCGGCCAGCACCGCCGGGCCGCCCAGCGAGCGCGTGCGCACCGCGGCCGTCATGGCCGCGGTCTGGAGATCTCGCGGCAATAGCAGCCACATCCGGCCGGTTTCCTTCATGCGCGCGGCCCGGTCGCCGGCCGTGGGGCCGAAGCCCCAGAAGTAGTCGGCGCGCACCGTGCCGCGTATGGCGCCGCCGGTGTCCTGCGCGAACATCAGCCGGTTGACGGTGCCGGCCGCGGGAGAAGGGTCGCCGGTGGATACGAAGACCGGGTAGCCCAGGGGCGTGGTGCGCGGATCCACCGCGATGGAGCGGCCCGCCGTCAGCGGCACGCCCAGCGCGCCCAGCGGACCTTGCGGGCCATCGGGGATCAGCCGGAAGAAAACGTAGCTGGGGTCGGGGATGCCGGTTGCCTGCCCGGCCCCGCCCATGGCGGCGGGCGCGGCGGGGGACGCATCCGCGGGCGTGGCGGGCGCGGGGTTCGCGGCGGGCCGCGCCGGCGCCTTTCCGCCCAGCGCCGCGATGATGGCCGCCACGTCCGGATCGGGGGCCGCGGGCCGGCTGGCCGGCGAGGCGGCGGCAGAAGGCGTGGCCACGGGCATCGCGGCGGTAGGCGAGGGCGCGGCCGGGCGCGCCGGCGTCCCGTTGCCGCGCCCCTGCAAGGCGGCGATGATGCGCGCCACGTCGGGATCGCGCTGGATGGCCGGGGCGGCACGCGGGCTTGCCACCGGCTGCAAGGCCGACGAGGTGGCGGCGGCGCTGCCGCCTCCCAGCGCCAGGCCGCGAGTCTTGATCGCCGCGCCGACGGTGGCGGTGTCGGCGCTCGATGCCTGCGGCAGGAAAGGATGGCCGTTCTGCTCGCCATAGGCCACGCGCAGGGTTTCGCCGCTTGCCAGCCGGATCTTGCCGGAGCCCTGGATCTGCAGCGAATACAGCGCATAGGCATCGTTCACCCAGGCCAGCACCTGCGCGTCCAGCGCGCGCCGCTCGATGTCCTGGCGCGACCAGTACGGCACGATGCGGCTGCCCTCGACCCGCACGCGATAGCGTTTGTCGCGGATACCCGGCGTCAGTCCGCCCATGTCCACGTCGTACTGGCGCGCCCCGGGCGAGCCGGGGGCGGCGGGCGTCAGCCGGCGGTCGTCCAGCCGCAGCCACTGCCGCTTGCCCGCGGCCGCCACCTGCGCGTCCAGGAATAGCAGGTCGGCCGGCACGCCGTGGACGGGGTAGGGGTAGCGGGAACTGCGCGTGCGGCTGCCTTCCAGCAGCGGTTCGTAGTAGCCGGTGATGACGCCTTCGTCGCTCTGGTCCGGGTTCTGCATGGAATAGGCGTGGAAGCGCTGTTCGAAGAAGGCGCGGATGCCGCCATCGTCCGTGGCCGCGATGCGGCCGGCCGCCGCGCACAGCTCATCCCAGACCGGCTTCTTGCCCAGCGCCAGGCAGCTCTGGCGGAAGGCGCTCAGGCTCTCGCGCGCCGAGTCGGCCGACCAGCCGGGCAGGGCCGAGAACGGCACCGGCTCGAAGCGCGCGTACCGGGTGGAGAAAGGCGTGCCCAGGCCCTCTGGCTGCGGCTGCGCGGGCGCACCGCCGTCCGTGGCGGGAGGCGCGGCGGCTGCCGCGGGACGGGCGGCGCCCGCGGGCGACGGCGCCGGTGGCATCGGTGGCGTGGGCGCGGTCGCCGCGGCCGTGGGCACGGCGGGCGGCGGCTGCCGCGTGGCCGGCGCGGTGCAGGCGGCCAAGGCCAGCAGGCCGGCACCGGCGGCGGCCGTCATGGTCAGCCCCCGGGGCGGGGCCACACGAACGTGGCTGGTCTCGGGCGTCATGGCGCTTCTCCCGACAGGATCCTGGCCATGCAGTGTGACGCCGCGCCGGCGTCCGTTCCATACCACTTAGGGCGTAGGACCCATCCCCGGCCTGTGCGAGCCTCCCTTCAGCGGGAGGCGGCCCTAGGGAGAAGAGGCCGCGAGCCGCTGCTGTTGTTCCCCATATTCGGCGGCCAGCCGCGCCAGCCGGGATTGCCGCGCCTGTTCCGAGACCCACTGGCCCTGGAGGGCCTGGCGCTGCGCGAGCTGGTATTCCAATCGCAATACCTGCACCAGCACCCGGTTGTCGGCGGGCGGGAAGCCGGCCAGTCCGTGCAGCCGGCCCAGCACCACGCGCTCGGCGTCGGCGCGCGCGCCGGCGCCATGGCCGTAGCCGCTCAGGAAGGTGCGGACCCTGTCGCGCATCGCGTCGGGGAAGCCTCGTTGCATGACGATGGCGCCATGGGGAATCAGGTCCGATTCCCAGATGATCTTCAGTTTCGCCGCTTCCTGGGGGAAGTGGGAGCGGAAGCGATCCAGGTCGGCGGTGTTGTTGGTGGCCACGTCCACATCGCCGTTGGCCACCGCCAGCGCCGTGCCCTGGTGGCCGTCCACGAGTTCGCTGGGGAAATGGCGTTCGATCGCGATGCCGCGGGGCGCGAACAACTGCAGCTGGGGAATGAGGTAGCCCGACATCGATTGCGTCTCGCCCATGCCCAGGCGCCACTTGCCGGGCTGGTTCAGCACGTCGTCCAGGCTCTGGATGGGGCCGTCCTTGCGCACGATCAGGACCGAGCGGTAGCCGGGCAGTCCGTCCGGCCGCACCACCTGGTTCAGCACCGTCATCCCGTATTGCAGCACGGCTTCGAGTGCGAGCTTGCCCGACACGAAGGCCAGGTCCACGCGGTTTTCCTGCATGGCCAGGCGCAGGCCTTCGTAGGAAGTAAAGGACAGGGCGACGACGGGCCGGCCCACCGAGGCGCCCATGTCGTCCAGCAGCGGCTTCCAGTCCTGGCGCGATTCCAGCGCGCCGCCCAGCGGCAGCACGCCGAAACGCAGCGCGGCCTCCTGTGCCCACGACATGCCCGGCAGGACGGCCAGCGTGATGCTGGCGAGCAGCAGCGCGAACGACATCCGGCGGACGAGGAACTGGGCGAGCGTGGACACGGTAACGGGAGCGTGAATCGGGGCATCGGATCATCGCACCAACCCGCGCGGACAGAAAGAGACGACATATTTGGCAACAGAATCTGCAAGAATCGAATTCGCTTGTCTTGGCGAACGGGGCTATCCACAATCACGAGACCTTCACTATCCGTCTCCGCATGGCCGCGCCGTCGCGTCTCGCCGATCTTTCCCGCCGCTCCGTCGGCAGCGTGCCGCTTGCCGTGCGGCTGATGCTGCTCAGCCTGGTGCCGGCCGCGGTGGCCATCCTGTTGGCCATGTCGGTGCTGGCCCGCCATCACCTGACCGAGCTGACCGAGCTGACCGAGAACAACGCGCGGGCGGTGGCCCGGCAGGTTGCCACGCTGTCGCGCACGCCGCTGATGCGCATGGACCGCCGCGCGCTGCTCAACGCCGCGCGCGTGGGCAGTCAGCAGCCGGGCGTCAGGCAGGTGCAGATACGCACCCTGGATGGCGAGATCGTGGCCCAGTCGGGGTTCTGGACCAAGCCCACCGATCCGCCGGGACTGGAGGTGCTCGAACCCATAGATAGCGAAGAATCGGCGCGCGCCGGCGAAGTCATGGTCGAATTCGACCTGGAATCCATCGCCGCGGCGCGCCGCAACCTGTGGTCCACCCTGGCAGCGTTGCTGGGCGCCTGCCTGCTGGGCGTGGGCATCGCCGGATGGTGGGCGGCGCGGCGCATCAGCGCTCCCATACGCAAGCTGGCCGAGGTCGTCGACCGGCTGGGCGAAGGCGAGGAAGTCGTGGTCGATACCGGCGCCACCGCCGAGGTCGGCCGCCTGCAGCACGGTTTCAAGGTGGCGGCCCAGGCGCTGGCGGACAGCCGCAGGACCATGGAGAGCCAGATCGTGCAGGCCACCCAGGAACTGGCCCTGAAGAACGCCCAGCTCGAGGCCGCCAACCAGGGCAAGACGCGCCTCTTGGCCGCGGCCAGCCACGACCTGCGCCAGCCCTTGCATGCGCTCACCCTGTTCGCCGATGCCCTGCGCTCGGACGAGACCGATCCGCCGCGCCTGGCCTGCATCGCTTCCATCCAGGAGTGCGTGCATTCGCTGGACCGCCTGTTCTCCGAACTGCTCAACCTGTCCCAGATCGACGCGGGCGCGGTGCGCGTGCAGCGCGCCGTGTTCCCGCTCGATCGCCTGTTCGACGACATCAGCCGCAACTTCCGCCCCCAGGCCGAGGAACAGGGGCTGCGGCTGGTCGTGCGCAAGACCGACGCCTGGGTCGATTGCGACTACGTCATGCTGTCGCGCATCCTGAACAACCTGGTCAGCAACGCGCTGCGCCACACCACGCAGGGCGGCGTGCTGGTCGGCGCCCGGCGGGACGGCGCGGGAGGCCTGCGCATAGGCGTGTGGGACACGGGCGTGGGCATCGCGCCCGAGCACCAGCAAAAGGTATTCGAGGAGTTCTACCAGGTGGACGCGTCCAGTTCGCGCGGATCGCGCGGGCTGGGCCTGGGCCTGGCCACGGTGCGCCGCCTGTGCGACCTGCTGCACATGCCGCTGCGGCTGCAATCCCGCGTGGGCCGGGGCACGGTGGTGTCGGTGGTCGCGCCGCAGGCGGCCCCCGCCGAGGCACCGCCGCCCTGCCCGGCGCAGGGCGCCAAGGTGGACTTCACGGGCATGTTCATGCTCGTGATCGACGACGAGCCCAATATCCTCGAAGGGCTGTCGCTGGTGCTGCGCAACTGGGGCGCCGAGGTGGCCGTGGCCGAAAGCCGGTCGCAGGTGCTGGCGCTGGCGCAGCAGTGGACGCGGCCGCCCGACGTGGTCATTACCGACCTGTTGCTGCGCGATGGCGAGAACGGGCTCGAGGTGCTGCGCGCGCTCGACGCGCATCCCGGCATGCGCGGCCGCCGCGCGGCGCGCCTGCTGGTCACCGGCGAGACCAAGCCGGACCGGCTGCGCGAGATCGCCGAGGCCGGTATCGCGGTGCTGCACAAGCCGGTGACCAGCGAAGTGCTCAGGCAGGCGCTGGCTGGGGTGCTGCGCGCGGCGGCCGCTACTTGACCGCGTAGGCCTGCGTATTGAGCTGCAATACCGCGTCGAACTGCACCTTCTCGCGGTCGGGCCCCAGCGACAGCAGGGCGTCCACCTTGAAGCGCAGCACGCGTTCGTACTGGCGAGGCGGCTCCAGCCCCACCCTGACGCGCGACAGGCGGCTTTCGTGCTGGCTGATGGCCGCCTCCAGCGCGCGCCGTATGCGGTCGCGGTCGTGCGGACTGAGCAGGCTGTAGGACGAGAAATCGGGAATGCCGTAGGTCAGCGACGACTTGCGGCATTCGGCGTAGGCCTGCGGAATCAGGCGCGCCCCTTCCGAGCGCGTGTTCAACAGCGCTTCCAGGTCGCGCGAGACGGCTTCGCGCAGCGCATAGATATCGGCGCGGCCGCTGTCGGCCGATGCCGATTCCAGGCGTTCGATCAGGCTCTTCATTCAGGGCCGGCGGACGGTTGCCCGTCCGCCGTCCATCACACCTTCACGTTCTTCTTCAAGTCCCAGCCCGCGGACGCGTTGCCCGACGACTTCCCGTCGATGCCGATCTTGCTGTAGGTCATCTCGATCTTGCCGAAGCCCAGCGCAACGGCTTCCAGCGGTACGTCCTGCGTATTGTCGGAGGCGCCGTCGCGGTTGACCGAGGTCACGATCACGTCGGTCAGCTTGTACTCCATGTACTTCTCTTTCTGGCCGCCGGCGCGGTTCAGCGTGATGGTCGCCTTGGGGATGGTTGCCCCGGTGCAGCAGTATTCGAACAGCTTGGGGCTGGCGATGTCCAGGTTGTGCAGGAAGGTGAAGTTCTTCACCTCGACCCGCGCCGATCCGAGGTTGCCCGACGACGATGCGGTGTTCGACTGGGGCTGGGACGCGCCGAAGCCGTAGTTCTGGATCTCGATCCAGTCCTTGTGCTTCTCGTCCGTGCTTTCCCCCTTGATCCCTTCAAGCTGGATGAATGCGTCGAATGCCATGATTCAGACTCCTCGTGGTGAATTAGCGGGCCGACTGCGGTAGTTCGGCCACCAGGCGCAGCGAGACGCTCAGTTCGTCCAGCTGGTAGTGCGGGCGCAGGAAGGCGGCGGCCTTGTAGGCGCCCGGCTTGCCGGGTATCTCGGCCACTTCGATACGGGCTTCGCGCAGCGGGAACTGGGCCTTGCGTTCCTGCGAGGCCATGTCGTCCAGCAGGACGTACTGCGCGACCCAGTTGTTCAGGTAGGTCTCGACGCTGGCCTTCGAGGCGAAGCTGCCGATCTTGTCGCGCATCATCGTCTTCAGGTAGTGCGCGATGCGGCTGACCGCGTAGATGTATTGCAGCTGCGACGACAGCCGGGCATTGGCATTGGCGGCGTCGGTGTTGTATTCCTTGGCCTTCTGCGCCGACTGGGTCGAGAAGAACGCCGCGTAGTCCGTGCCCTTGCAATGCACCAGCGGGATGAAGCCCAGGTCCGCCAGTTCCTTCTCGCGCCGGTCGGTGATGGCGATCTCGGTCGGGCATTTCAGCGCGACCTCGCCGTCGTCGGTGGCGAAGGTGTGCGTGGGCAGCCCCTCGACCAGTCCGCCGCCTTCCACCCCGCGGATCGCCGCGCACCAGCCGTAGCGGGCGAAGGCATCGGTGATGCGCGCACCCAGCGAGTACGCGGCGTTGCTCCACAGGTACTTGGAGTGATCCTTGCCGGTCACGTCTTCCTGGAAGTTGAAGGCCTCCACCGGCGCCGTGTCCGGGCCGTAGGGCAGGCGCCCCAGTACGTGCGGCATGGCCAGCCCGACATAGCGCGCGTCCTCCGACGCGCGGAAGGATTTCCACTTGGCGTACTCGACCGTGTCGAAGATCTTGGCCAGGTCCCGCGGCCCCGCCAGGTCGGTGAAGCTCTCGAACCCGAACAGCTCGGGCGAGGCGGCCGACAGGAAGGGCGCATGCGCCGAGGCGGCGATGTGCGACATCTCCTCCAGCAGGTACATGTCCTCGGGATGGCGCGTGAACTCGTAGTCGCCGATCAGCGTCGCGAAGGGCGCCCCGCCGAAGGTGCCGTACTCTTCCTCGTACACCTTCTTGAACAGCGCCGACTGGTCGAAGTCCGAGGCGCTCTTCAGGTCCTTCACCAGTTCCTTCTTGCTGGCGTTGAACAGCTTGACCTTCAGCGTGGTGCTGGTCTCCGAGCTGTCGATCAGGTACTTCAGTCCGCGCCAGCTGCCTTCCAGCTGCTGGAACTCGGGCGCGTGCATGACGGCCGACAATTGGTCAGACAGCACCGCGTCCAGCTGCGCGATGCGCGCGTCGATGGAGGCGATGGCGTCGCGCGAGATCGTCACCTCGCCGTCGGCGATCTGGCCGACCAGCTCGGCAATCAGGTCCCGCGCCCGTTCCTTTTCGGTATCGGAGCGGGCGATGCGGCTTTGCGACAGGATGGAATCGAGCAGCGAAGCGGACTCGGCTTCGGCGGATGCGGCGGGCGCCGCGCCTTGTTGCTGGGTGTCGGCCATGGGCGTTCTCCGGTGGCTACGGTGCGTCAGGCTTCGGGGGTGTCGTCTTTCGCGACTTCCCGGGACAGCTGGGCGATCTTGTCGGTGTTCTGCAGCACCTCGCTCAGCAATTCCTCGAACTTGTCGTTGCCGGCCATCTTGTTGCGCAGGTCGGCCAGCTTCTGGCGGGCTTCCAGCAACTTGCGTAGCGGCTCGATCTGCTGCACGAGCTTCTCCGGCTCGAAATCGGCCAGGCTCTTGAAATTCAGCGTCACGCCTATGCGCGATCCGTCGTTGGTCAGCTTGTTGTCCACCTGGTATTGCAGGCGCGGCTTCATGCCCTTGAGCACGTCGTCGAAGTTGTCCTTGTCGATGTTGACGAACTTGCGGTCCTTCAACCGGGGCAGGGGCTCCTCGGGCTTGCCGCTGAAATCGCCCAGCACGCCGGCGACGAAAGGCAGTTCCTTCTTCTCGATGGCGTCGCCGATCTCCACGTCGTAGGTCAGCTGGACCCGGGGCGCGCGGACACGGTCGAGCTTGTGCTGGGTGCTTTCCTTCTTGGCCATGATCGCTCTCCTTGGCGTAGCCGGCGGTCGAACGGGAATGCGGTGCAGTCTAGAAAGGCGGGGCCGGCGGTGGTAGTAGCCAGACGGCCAGACGTGGAGATAGGCCGGAAGGGGTAGGGGGTGAATGCTGCCTGCGAGGCAGGACGGAATTGTCCAGCGTGGTGTGGGCGGCGACGTTATGGATTCATATGATCGAACGGATAGCGAGATCTCGTCGAATATCTATAAATAGGTATAATTAATGAGGGTGATCGAGTTGAAGCCGCTGCGATGGATCGCGTCCGCGAGAAAAGACCTTCGCGCGATGCCGGAAGCCGTGCAGAATATGTTTGGCTATGCCCTCTACCTGGCCCAGGGCGGCCAGAAGCACCCGCAGGCGAAGCCGCTCAAGGGGTTTGGCAGCTCCGGTGTGCTCGAGGTAGTCGAAGATTTCCTGGGCGACACTTACCGTGCTGTCTATACGATCCGTTATCCGTCGGCCGTCTATGTACTACATTGTTTTCAGAAGAAGTCCGTGCGTGGTATTGCCACGCCCAGGCCGGACATCGAACTGATCAGGGCTCGGTTGAAGAGTGTGGACGAGTACGAGGCCAGAGCATGAATGACACCAAGGATTTCCCTATTGAGCAAGGCACGGAAAATGTCTACTCGGATCTGGGGTACCCGGACGCCGCCGACATGCTCGTCAAGGCCGAATTGGTCAGAGAGATCTCGCAGATCCTAATGGATCGCAAGTTGACGCAGCAGCAGGCCTCCAACATCCTGGGCATGCCGCAACCGAAGCTGTCCGAGATGCTGCGAGGGAAGTTCCGAGGCATCAGTCAGGCGAAGATGATCGAATGTCTGAACAGGCTGGGCCGCGACGTGGATATCGTCGTCCGGAAAACCAGGCGTCAGGCGGCGGGGCACACGCAAGTCGTCGTGGCCTGAAGAAGGCCCGTCACCCCCGCGGCACCCCTATCCGATCCCGTATCACCCCCAGCACCGAATCGTCGCTCACCACCTCCGCCAGCCATTGATCCAGCGGCATGTCGGCCCAGCTGACCGCGCGTTCCAGCAGGAAGGACACGGGGCTGTGCGGCTCCACGCGCTTGAAGTGGGCGGCGATCTCGCCCAGGGTGCGCAGCAGTTCGGCGCGGGCCTGGAAATCCACCACCACGCGCGGCACGGCCATCGTGGCCGCGGCCGCCGGCATGGCCTGCAACGCGGGCGCCGGCGTCGCGGCAGGCACCGTGGGAACGACGACCGCGGTTTCGCCGGCCTCCTGTCCGTGTCGGGGCGCGATCCCCAGGTTCTGCGCCGCCCGCCCCAGCACCTGGCGCGCGCGCTTGAGCCCGTCGCCCAGGTCGGCCAGGCTGGGCGCCTGGCGGCCGAAGCGCTGGTCGACCAGCGCCTGCAAGCGGTCGAAGGCGGCCTGCGCCGCGTCCACGGCGGCCAGGGTGTCCGACACGAAGCCCGGGCCGCTGCCTTCGATGGCCTTGTCCACCGACTCCCCCGTGGGCTTGCCCGCGTCCAGGGCCTCCTGGTAGGCGGCGGCGTTCTGGCGCGCCAGGTTGTCCACCTCGCGCGAGTCCTGCCAGTCGATCAGCGTGACGTAGGGGGCGGACGCGGTCAGCGGGGCCTTCTTCAGGGCCAGTCCGCCATAGCTGTTGAACCAGGCCAGCTTGCTGGCGCGTTCTTCCAGGTCGTCGCCATCGGGCCGCGGATGCAGGCCGTCCCAGTAGGTGTCCAGCAATCCGTGCAGCACGTCCATGGCATCGGCCGCGCCAGCCAGTCCGTGGCGGGCGATCAGGGCCTCGCCCAGCCAGACGGCGGCCTGCAGGTCCTTGCTCTGGCTTTGCAGCACCTCGGCGGCCAGTTCGGCGGCGGCCCGCCAGTCGGCGGTTTTGAGCTCGGTCTGCCAGTCGCCCTGTGACAGCGACGCATCGTCCGCGCGGCGCGCTTCCCGGATGCGGTCGTAGGTGTCCGAGAACGAGGCGTCCTCGCCGCAAGGGTCGCCCCCGGCGATGGGTTGCATCAGTTCGGCGATATCGATGGCCATGGGAGTCTCCGGGTCGTCATTCCAGGATGGAGGTCGGCAGTGCGGCGGCCGGTTCGGTCCGGGCGTTCAGGAAGCGCAGCATGTCGTCGGACGGGCGCACGTCCATGAAGACCCGGGCCTCGGTGAAGCCTTGCTGGGCCAGCCGGGCGGACAGCTCCTTCCATTGGATGGGCCCGTACGAAGTGCGGAAATCGGGCAGCCGGAAGGCGTGCGAGCCCGAACGGAAATCGGCGATCAGGGTGGCGAAGCCCTCGGCGCCGGGATAGATCAGCGTCAGGCGGGGCCCCAGGGCAGGCGCGGGCGCGGGCGCGGGAACGGCCGCGGGTACCGCGCCGGGCGCGGCGGCAACGGGCGCCTCCGGCGGCGCGGGCAGCGAGATGTGCAGGCGCGCCTCGATGCAGCTGTCGGGCGACCAGAACACCTGGGCCGTGGCGTCGGCCAGCGACTCCGCGCGGGTGGACGCGAGGTAGGTGCGCTCGCGGCAGACCACTTCCAGCACGGTGCCCTGTGGCCCCTCGCTGGCGGCGCCTAGGCGCGTGGGCTGCGAGAACTGGAAGCTGCCGGCCAGAAAGGGCTTGTTGACCTGGGCCGACAGGATGCGCCGTTCGGCCGCGACCATGCCTTGGTAGGCGGGCGAGAGCGGCAGGCCGATGCCGGCGATGCGCGTGGGCGTGCGTTCGCGTTCGGTGATGAAAGGCTGCAGCCAGTCCTTCACGAAGGCCGTCAGCCGGCCCTGTTCGCCGTACAGCGCATCCGCCTGTTCCTTGGGGGGCATGCCGCGCAGCGCGGCGACCACGCTTTCGTTCCACCGGGCCTGGACGAACTGGCCGGCGCGCTGCACGGTCAGGTACAGCAGCAGCCGCGACGGCCCCTGCACCACGGACCAGGCGGCCAGGTCGTCGCCCTTGAAAACGGCGGCGAACTGCTCTCCCGGCTTGTCCACGGAAGACAGCAGGGCGGCGTAGTCGGCGGCGGGCGGCTGGGGCGGCGCGCCCTTGGCGCGGAACAGCTCGGCCGCGATGTCGTAGGCTTCCTGGCCGCTGGCGTCGGCGCGCAGGCGCAGGTAGGCGCGCGCGTAGTCCGGCCGCTGGGGGCGCAGCACGCGTTCGGTGGTATCGATCTCGGCCAGCAGCCAGGCGGGGGGCTGGATGGGCTCGGCGCCCCACCATCGGCCGAACATCCCGGCCACGGCATCGGCCAGGAAGCCTCCCAGGGGGCGCCAGGCGCCCAGCCAATCATCCTTGGCGCGGGCCCACGCCCGGGTCCAGCGCGTGTCCAGGGGCAGCGCGAGGTCCAGACCTTGCAGCTCGCGGTCGGTGGCGGCGGCCAGCAGCGCGTACGGATCCTCGGCCGTTCCCGCGCGCTTGCCCATGGCGTCGAGCTGGGGGCGCCACAGCGCGGTGCCTTCGAAGAACCTGGCCTGGAAACGCCCCCATGCGCGAAAGTACTCGCTGAAGTACTGGGCTCGGAACGTTTCCAGGACAGGCTTGCGCTCGGGAACGGCGTCGGCGGCGGTGCGCAGCAGCGGGGCCAGCACGTCCCGCCAGGTCTGGCGCGTGAACGCGGTCGACACCTGGGGCATGGCGGCCGCCTCCACGCCCACCACGCGGTCGGGCGGCAGCCAGAAGGCGGTCAGGACGATCGGGTCGCGCCGCTGGTCGGCCCAGGCGCGCACGTCGTCCGGACGAGGCGTATGGGCCGCCAGCAGGCGGGCCAGGAGCGCGCGCAGGCGCTGGGCTTCCGCGTCCAGCGTGGCCGATTGCTGCCAGCGCAGGTAGCCCATGTAGGTGGTGAGCAGGGCGGCGGCGTGTTCGCGATCGGCCCGCGCGTCCTGCTCACCCGAGACAAAAGGGCTGAACAGCCTCGCATTCTGGTCGAAGGCCAGGTTGTTCGCCGCCTCCTGCTGGCATGCGTCACTCTGCCGGCGGCAATGGTCCAGCATGCGCAGCCGCTGGGACACCGCCAGCAGGTGCTCCAGGCCGGCCTGGTTGCGCGCAAGGTCGGTCTCGATGATCTGGTCGTACGGCGCCAGGATCAGGTTGGAGAAATCGCGCAGCACCTGTTCCTTCATCCGCTCGATGTCGGAGTCGGCCCGCCGCAGGCCGAATCCCAGGCCGGTTTCGGCGCGCGCCACCTCCAGCTGCTCGATGGTCCGGCCGCAGCGGGCCAGCCAGCCTATGCGCGCGGCCGCCACCGCGTCGCTGGGTTCGCGGCAGGCCGTCTGCGTCTGCGCCAGCAGCTTGCCGTCGTCCTGCCGGGCGTTGGCGAAGCCGTAGCTCAGCATGGCCGACAAGCCCAGCATCGCGCCCACGCCCACCGCCGCGATCGCCATCTTGCCGGCGTTGCCGCGCAAGCTGGGCGAGGCCAGCGGCTGGTCGGCGGGCAGGAAGCGGGTGAAGAGATCGTCCAGGAACCCGCCCGCCACCCCGCTCTTGCCCGCGGCGGTATCCGGCGGCGACCCGGTCAGGAACAGGCCGCGCCAGCGGGGCGTGCGCTGGAAGGGATTGTCTTCCAGCATCAGGCCGACCAGGGTCGCCAGGCCGGGCTCCAGCGCGCGCACGTGCTCGACGAATTCATAGATGGCCCGGCGTCCGGCCGGCGTGGCCTGGCCGCGCAGCGCGGTGATCCGCAGCGCGTGCAGGCGCTGCACGATGGGCGTGTAGAGTTCTTCCAGCTTGCCGCCGGTGGCCGCGCTGATTTCCTCGGTATCCGACAGCCGGTGCCCCACCGCCTGCGCCAGCGCCTGTTCCGGCACGGCGGCGGCGAAGGCGCCGTAGCCGGGCAGCCGGTCCAGCCCGGTCACCACCAGATAGACGGGCAACTGCACCTGCAGATGTTCCAGCGCCTCGTCCACCAGCCGCCGCAGCCGCATCGCCACCGGCCGCACGGCATCCGGTCCGCCCAGCAGCGTGCGCGCCCCCATGCACACGACGATGCCGTTCAGCGGCAGCTTGTCCCGCTCGGTGGACAGCAGCATCAGCGCCTGGTACCACAGCCCCCGCTCCACGCGGGCCGAGGCGTCGCAGACCGCCGAGGGCGGCGTCTCGATCGCGATCATGGACTTGAAGAACCACCATCGCCAATAACCGTCGGGCTGGGGATCGGGAGGCGGGAAGGGCGAGACCCGGTTGGCCGCGCGCAGCAGGCCGTCCACGCCCGCCTGCTCGTCGCCCACGAACAGCATCCAGGGGATGCGGTAGAGCGGATCGCGGCCCTTGCCGATCTCGGGCGAACGCTGGATGGCCTGGCGCGCCTGGGCGATGGCGGCGCGCATGCGCTCCAGCGCCACCTTCTCGTCCTCCGGGTTGCCCGGGCCCAGGTCGCCGATGCGCTTGCGCGCGAAGCCCCGGCGCGAGAACCGCTTGGCGCCCGAGGCGAACCACCACAGCACGGCGAAGGCGACCAGGCACAGGGCCAGCACCTGCCAGAACCGGGCCGGCAGCAGCGGCAGCACCAGCGTGGCCACGAGCACGACCAGCGCGGCGATCACCAGCAGCAGGACGACGGCGGTGGCCACGCGGACGGGCCGCTTCTTCATGCCGGGCAGGCGTTCCAGCGGCTGGGCGATACGGTCGAGGAAGCTCATGGCGTCACCGCTTCGGTTCGGTTTGCAGGAACAGGAAATTCGCGGCCAGTTTGTCGTTGCCCCGGTGCGCGTCCAGGAACTCGCGCAGCTTGGGCAGGTAGGCCGAGGCCGGCTCGTACTCGGGCCGCTCCGCCGCGTACAGCGGCGTGGGCGAACTGACCACCGTGATCAGCTCCTGGCCGAAGGGCGGCCCCACGATCCAGCCCTCGGGTATCTTCTCGCCCACGTTGAACTGCTCGCCCGCGCGTATCAGCCGGCCGTTCTCCGGCTCGCGCTTGTTGGGGTACAGGTGGATGACCGAGCCGTCCACCGTGTAGTAGTCCACGTACAGGTAGCCGTCGTAGTCGGCCTGGCCCAGCTTGACCGTGACACGTTCGCCTTCGGTGAAGCGGTCCGAGTGGCCGGTGGTGGGAGTGACCTGCAGGCCGTGCCGGCGATCGAGGTTGCGGGCACGGTAGGGCTTGAGCAGCGACACCACCTCGCAGTGCGGCCAGATGCGCACCTTGACGTCGAAAGTGGGCGACTTCACGCCCTTGATGGCGGCGATGTCGGTCTGCACCCGGGCGATGTCCTCGGGCCGCGAGACAAAGCCGCTGACCGCCGTCGCGCCGCTGTCGGCCACCCGCGCGTCCAGCTCCGAGCAGGCGTAGGTCTGCAATTGCCCCTGCACCAGATCCTCCACCGAAGGCCCGGTCTCGCGCGGGCCCGCCACCAGCAGCCACAGCAGATAGCCGACCGGGATCAGCAGCGCCACCGCCGCGCCGGCCTTCAGCAGCAGCTTGTCCCACTGCTTGGGATAGCGCGGTCCCGACGGATCCTTCATCAGGTAGGGCTGCGGCGTGATGGGTTCCTCGCGCAGCGTGTGCAGGGCCGCCGGCGGCACGGGCAACTGGCGTCCGTGCAATTCCTTGAGCTTGCCCAGCTCGCCGGTGTCGCCGGTCTCGAAGTAGTACTGGCCGACGAACCCCAGCAGCAGCGCGTGGTAGTAGACCTCGCGCACCTCGTCCTCGTCCGACTTCAGGATGGACAGATGGTGGAAGAACTCGTTGCCGGCGTTGTTGGTGTTGAACAGCGCGACCTGCAGCGGCGTCACGCTGTTCCAGTACGCGGGGTTGCGCGTGACGATCTCGTCGAACCAGGACACTACCGCGAAGCAGGCCGACTCCACGTGCTCGGGCCGCTTGCCGGCCGCCAGCGCCGCCGCCTTCGCGGCCGCGATCAGCTTGCGCGCGTGTTCCTGCACCTCGGCGGCCCCGTTGCCGGCCGTACCGGCGGCGATCCGCTCGTCCAGCTCCAGCCCGAACGAGAAGACCGGTGAAAAGAAATCCAGCAGGCGTGCCATTGGATGACTCCTGGTTGGGCGCTTGTTGCTATTCTTCTGCGCCGACGGGGAACAGCTTGATGACCGTCTCGTCCGCGGGGAGGTCGGAAAAGATCGAGATGTTCCGCCGGTCCTTGATGAACTGCCAGAACTGGTGCCGGGTATCGATCAGGAAATACGTCGTGTTCGGCGTCTTCTGCGGCAGCTCCTCGGGCGGCACCGGCAGCAGGTCGATCTTCAGGCCGAACAGGGCCGCCTGCAGCAGGCGCGGCATTTCCTCGCTCGAGGCGATCTTGCCGGTGCGCTGCAGGCGCTGGGCCAGCTCCATGCCCTGCACCGGCGATTCGAAGGCCAGGTAGAAACGGGTCTTGTCCGACGCGAACAGGCTGGCCGGCAGGTCGGCCTTGTGGAAGCGGCCGTCGTAGGCCAGCGTGATGCCCACTTCCGCGCCCACCGTCAGCGCCTTGATCAGCGTTTCCGCGCGCGCGAAGGCCAGCTTGAAGCAGCGCCGCAGGTCGTCGTGGTCGTACACCGGCAGCTCGGTTTCGGCGGGATTCGATTGCATGCCGCCGGCATAGCCGATCTCCTCCGAGAACACCGAGAACTCGGCCACCAGACGCCGCAGGTCCTGGTACAGCTGCCAGGGCGGCACCATGCCCAGCCGCACGTGCTCCTGCAACAGCGGGATGTAGCGCGCGAAGGTCTGCATCATCAGCACCCGCATCACTTCCTGCGCGCTGGTCGAGGCCGCGCGTATGCCGCGCTGGCGCTTGGCCGAGGCGAAATCCTGACCGCGCGACACCACCAGGTCGCGCAGCGCGCGCGTCCAGCGCGCCAGGTTGGACGAGGCGTCCAGCGATACCAGCGGCGGCACGTAGTCCTGCGAAAGCTTGAAGCGGCCCGGGCCGTTGGGCAGGATCTCGGCGAACTTGCACGACTCCGCGCTGCCCAGCACCGCCTCGGCATGCTCGTCCAGGCTGCACACGATGCGCGGCTGGCAGTCCACGAAATCCACGTCCACCGCGGGCGCCTGCGGATCGAAGGGATCGGCCACGTGTTCCGTGCGCAACGCATGCCGCGCCGGCAACAGCGACTTCTGCTCCGGCGCCAGCCCCTGCACCGTGGGGTCGCGGGCCAGCACCAGGTAGAGCGAGATCGGGTCGTTGCCCGCCACCGTCATCTCCAGCAGGCTGCGCTCGGGAACCTGGGCATTGCCCGGCTGCGGCGCGCCGGCCGAGCCGCCGCCCACCCAGCGGCCCTCGGCCGTCAGCAGCGCATAGCGCGCGATCCGCACTACCCCGCCCGCCAGCGCCTGCTCATCCAGTTCCAGCGCCTCGAAGCCGCGCGGATAAGGCGCGTGCAGGCCGTGCAAGGCCCACCCGTAGGCCCGCGCCCATTCCTCGTGACATTGCAGATGCTGCGGGGCCAGGAACGCGCCCTGGCCCCAGAAAACCTGCTGTCGGTTCAACATTCCGGTGTCCTCCCCATGGCTTGCCGCCGTCCGTTCACAGCGGCTCCGCCACGATCAGGAAGCCGCGCTGGCGCAGGCGCTCCAGCAGGCCGGCGGCTCCCGTCAGATGAATGGCGCCCACGGCCACGAACATGCCGCCCTGTCTCAGCAGCTCGTCCAGCCTGGGCAGCCAGCGTTCGTTGCGCGCCTCGATCAGGCAGCGCCGCGCCCTCTCCTCGATGGGGCGGGCACGCGCGTCCAGCCCCACCATCGCGTCGATCTCGTCCAGCCAGGCCGCCAGGTTGCGGCTGCGGTAGTACTCCAGCACCCGGGCCGATTGTTCGCCGAACAGCCAGGGGGTCTGCAAACGCTGCTTCAGCACCAGCGCCTGCTCGGCCGACGGCACGCAGTCCAGCGCCGCCAGCTGCTCGTCCAGCGTTTCCAGGTGCTCGGTGCGCAACTGCATGTCGGTCGCCCAGCGCTCCAGCCGCCGGTCCAGCGTCTGCTCGCCCGCCACCTCGCCGCGCGCCTCCAGCAGCGCCAGCGCGGCCCACGGCTTCAAGCGGTGCAACAGGGCCGGCGGCACGCCTGGCAGCAGGCGCTGCAGCTCGGCATACGCCTGCGGCCCGATCAGGCCGGGCAGGCCGGCCTGGTCGGCCAGCAGCCGGTAGCGCTCCTTCGAGGCATCCCAGTGGGCGTCGTTGTCCACCTCGTTGACCAGCATCCGCGTATGGCGCATGGCCTCCCGCATCACGCCGGTGTCCAACGCCAGCTCCTCGGGGTCGCCGAAATGGATGGTGCCGAAAATGAAATTGACCGGCTCCGCCGCCGCGCCATCCGGCACGGCCGAGGGCAGGGAGGGCGCCTGCACCCGGAACAGGACGCTGCGCCACTGACGCCAGGCCTCGGCCGGCGGATCGTCCTCGCGCGGCGCCGTGCCCGGCTGCGCGGACGCGAACGCCGGCACTCCCGCGGCGCATGCCAGCGCCAGCCACAACGACCGCAGCGCCGACCATAACCCTGGCATGGACCGGCACGGGGGGCGGGTGTGCAGTCCCATGGTCCGCGTCCTCGTAGAAAGTGAAGGCGATTCTTTCAGACGGGGTATGTCCGGGCCATATTCCGAGCGGCCTATATCGTTGGTGCAAGCCGCCGGTCCTTGCCTAGCGCGGGCGGGCCGACTATCTTTACGGTGTCAGGGAATATGGGGGAAACATGAAGATCCTGATCGCCGATGACCACAGGCTGGTCATCGAGGCCGTCAAGGTAAAACTGGCCGAACTCGGGCCCGACGTCGAATTCAGGATGGCGCTCAAGGTCGAAGACCTCAGGCGGGAAGCCACCGACGATCTCGACCTGGCCCTGATCGACCTCACCATGCCCGGCGCCGAGGGCTACAGCCACATCGCCGAGCTGCGCGAGCGCCTGCCCGCGCTGCCCATCATCGTGCTGTCCGGCGTCGAGGACCCCGACGTCATGCGCGCCGCCATCGACCTGGGCGCCCTGGGCTTCATTCCCAAGGCCTATTCGCCCGACGTCATGCTCTCGGCCGTGCGGCTGGTGCTGGCCGGCGGCGTCTTCGTGCCGCAGATGATGCTGTCCGGCATGTCCCACCAACCCGCCGGCGCGCCCCCGGCCGCGGCGGACGCCGCCGGCGGCGCCCGCTCCACCTCGCTGGACCAGTTGCGGGGCCTGCTGACCGAGCGGCAGATCGACGTGCTGCGCCTGCTATCCCAGGGCAAGCCCAACAAGCTCATCGCCCGCGACCTGGGCATCAGCGAAGGCACCGTCAAGATCCACCTGGCCGCTATCTTCCGCGCGCTGGACGTGCGCAACCGCACCGAGGCGGTGGTCGCGGCGCGCGGGCTGGCCGGGCTGTAGCGTTCAAGCCAAGCGCTCAGCCATTTCCTTGATCACGTTGTAAACGATGGCGCGCAGGCAGCGAGCCTCGCCGGCGATTGTTGTTTGAAGCGCCGGCTGAGCGCGCGTTCGATCGTTCGCATCGGCCAGGAATGCCTCATACAGCAAGGAGGCCGAGTTCACCACGCTGCGCTGTTGAACATCCAGCAGTCTTGTCGACGTGTTTCGGCGAATGCCCAGCGCCGTGCCTGCCTCAATCATCAACGGCCGGTCGATTTCCGCGAATCTTCGAGCATTCAGCAGCGGCCAGGCCAACGGCGTCGCATCGGGCCAGTCTCGCCCGTCAAAGGCTGGCGTATCGTAGACCGAGGTACTGACGAGGTCATAGTGCGGAGCCAACTGTACGCCGGAGGCCGACACGAAGAAGCTCAGGTTCTTCAGGTGTGCGTCGCCGTTCCCGGTCAGCATGTTGAAGACCAGCCATGAATAGAGCCGCGTACGCGTGATGGCGGAACTTCGACACGCGTCGGCCAGGCGCGCGAGATTCTCGAGACTGCCCTGCGCGTACTTGAACGTGCGGTCCAGTCCCAGAAGCTGGCAGGCATCGATGACGTGACGTCGTTCCCAGTCTCCGCTGGTCGAGACGCGGTCGAACCGGTCGATGACATAGACCGGTTCAGGAACGTAGCGTCGCCGTACGGTCGGTACGTCCAACCCCATCCTGGATGCCAACTGCATGACGAACCATTCGTTGGCGACGGAATGCGGATAGGCCGGATCCACGTGTTCGGGTTTCAGGATCTGGAGCGAAGGCAGTGAACCCGATGGCTCATAAAGTTCGTCGTTGCGCAGTACGACGGCAAGCTTGTGCTGCGCTCCGGCCAGGGACATCCGTTTGCTCGACCCATGGGTCAGTGCAACGCGAGGCAACTGACGGATCCGGCGTGACAGCTCGCTGTCGGGCAGCGGCTTCAGCCCCTCGGGAATACCGGTGTCCGGTGCGACACCTGTTTCCAGCGTGACAGAGCCCGCGGATTCCGCACCGTAATAGCCTAGCAACCCGAACGCATCCGCTGCATCGATGTGGGCGTCGGCGGCCAACAAGACGCGCTGGCCTTCTTCCGGCAATAGATTGTCGAAATACCATTGCACCGGACGCTTGCTCGCGCCGTCGATCAACGGGGCACGCTGCAATGGAAGGTGGGGGCTCAATGGATAGCCATTGCTGTCGGCGTACCAGGCCGCGTCGTACTGGAAAGCCCACAGGCCATCCTGCTCCCAAAGTTCACCGATACGGCGACCGTTGATGCTGGCAATGAGCGTGCGTCTGCTCATGGTTTTTGGGCATCACTTCCGAACGAAGCCGAAAGGCGATCTGCGGTTTCTTCTGGTAGATCGAGGATGATTCGGATCCCCAGTCCGTCGAGGACCTGAAAGAGCTTTCCCCACTGCGCGGTTTCGCCGCCGCGCTCGATCTTGCTCAGAAAATTCTCGCTTACACCCACACTTCCAGCGGCATCGTCCTGGCGGATGCCCTGAGCTTTGCGGACGGCACGTACTATCGGGCCAAGGCTGGTTGCGTCGGCGAGCGTAATTTTCATGAAATCCTCACGGTCAAAAGGATTCTTGATCAGTATGCCCAATTTGACAAGAAAATCCTCATGAACTTAAGGATTTTCTATGATGAACTCGGAATTACGGAAGAATCCTTAGGACCGTGAGGATTTTCTACTCCTCCATCCACCTGACAACGTCGTCCACCGCCGCCCGCGACGTGCGGAAGCCGTTGGCGGGGTGGCCCGGATCCGCGAAGCCGAACGAAATCCCGCAGACCACCTGGCGATCCTGCCCGATGCCGAAGTGCTCGCGGATGAAGCCCGAATACTCCGCCAGTGCGGCCTGCGCGATCGTCGCCACGCCCAGGCTGCGCGCCGCCAGCATGAAATTGCCCACATAGGCGCCGCAATCCACGGCCCCGTACACGCCCAGCGCCTCGGGCGTGGTGATGATGGCCACATGCGGCGCGCCGAAGAACCGGAAATTCTCCGCGCCCTGGCGGGCCGAGGCCTCGCGGTCGCCGCGCTGCACGCCCACGCTGTCGTACAGCTGGAAGCCGCACTCCCGCCGCCGTTCCCGGTAGACGCCGGGGTACTCGCGCGGGAAGGGGAAATCGGAATGCGCCTGCGGGCGCGACATCACGTGGTCGAACAAGGCCCGCCGGAACCGCTCAGTGCCCGCGCCCGCCGTCACGATCACGTCCCAGGGCTGCGTGTTGCACCAGGAGGCCGTGCGCTGCGCCAGCGCCAGGATGCGCTGGATGGTATCGCGGGGCAGTTGCTCGGGCAGGAAGCCGCGGCAGCTCCAGCGGTCGTTCAGCAGGCGGGTGAGCGAGGCGTAGTCGTCGGCGTCGTGGGGCATGGAGCGTTTTCCGAACTGGTGTTACCCGTGTCCCGCGGCATGCGGGCGAGGCTGTTCATCATACGGCGACCCTGGCAAGATACCAGGCCAGCGTCTTCCGGATCGCGCCGTCGAAGTTTTCTTTCGGCACCCACCCCAGCTCCTCCCGCATCTTCCCCGCGTCGATCGCATACCGCCAATCATGCCCCGGCCGGTCCGCCACGAAGCTGATCAGCCGGCGATGCGGCGCGCCCTCGGGATGATGCTCGTCCATCAGCGCACACAGCTTCTCGGCGACCTCGATATTGTTCAGCTCGCACCCGCCGCCGATGTTGTAGGTCTCGCCCGTGCGTCCGTCGCGCAGCACGCGATCGATGCCCCGGCAATGGTCGTCCACGTACAGCCAATCGCGCGAATTGCCGCCGGTGCCGAACACCGGTATCGGCTGGCCGGCCAGGCAGCAGCGGATGATGGTGGGAATGAACTTCTCGTCGTGCTGGTAGGGGCCGTAGTTGTTCGAGCAATGCGTCGTCACCACCGGCAGTCCATAGGTGCGGTGATAGGCGCGCACCAGGTGATCCGAAGCCGCCTTGCTGGCGGAGTAGGGCGAGTTCGGCGCGTAGGGCGAGGACTCGGTGAAGGCCGCGTCGTCCGGCCCCAGCGAGCCATAGACCTCGTCCGTGGAAATGTGGTGGAAACGCCGCCCCGGGGCGGCGCGGCCCTCGGCCAGCCAGGTCTGCCGCGCCGCCTCCAGCAGCACGAAGGTCCCGTCCACGTTGGTGCGCACGAAATCGCCCGGCCCGGTAATGGACCGGTCCACGTGTGTCTCGGCGGCGAAGTGGACGATGGTGTCGACCTCGTGCTCGCGCAGCAGCCGCGCGACCAGTTCCGCGTCGCAGATGTCGCCGTGGACGAACACATGGCGGCCGCTGGCATCGAAGCGGGGAAGAATGCCGGGGTCGGCCGCGTAGGTCATCAGGTCCAGATTGACCACCCGCACGCCGGGATCGCTGGCCAGCAGATAGGCCACGAAGTTCGATCCGATGAAACCGGCGCCGCCCGTGACCAGGACATGCCGGGGAACATGATTCATGCCGCGTCCTTCCATGCGGACAACACCTCTTGCAATCCCGCGCGCCAGTCGGCCGGTTCCAGTCCCAGGACCTCGCGGCCTCGCGTGCCGTCCAGGACCGAATAGCGCGGCCGCCGGGCCGCCGCGGGGTAGTCGCCGCTGCGGATGGCCGCCACCGGGGGCGCGGTGGCCAGCAGGCCCGTATCGCGCGCCCGGGCCATGATGGCCTGGGCGAAGCCATGCCAGGTCGTCGCCGGCCCGCCCGGGTAATGATACGTGCCCCAGGGCAGCGCCTCGCCGTCCTGGATGCGCGCCGCCAGGCACAGCAGGGCTCGCGCGATGTCGCCCGCATGCGTGGGCGTGCCCGTCTGGTCCGCCACCACGCGCAGCGGCCGGCCTTCGCCGGCCAGCCGCAGCATCGTGCGGACGAAATTCCCGCCATGCGCGCCGAACACCCACGACACCCGCAGCGTCAGATGGCGGGGCAGTAGAGCCGGCAGCAGCCGTTCCCCCTCCCACTTGCTGCGGCCGTAGACATTCAGCGGATGCGGGGCGTCATCCTCGGTATACGGCGCGCCCTTGGCGCCGTCGAATACATAGCAGGTCGACAGGTGCAGCAGCGCCGCGCCCTGGGCCGCGCAGGCCCGGGCCAGGTTCCGGACGCCATCCCGGTTCACCGCCAGGGCCCGCTCGGGCTCGCCTTCCGCCTTGTCCACCGCCGTATGGGCGGCCGCGTTGATCACCACCCGGGGACGATACTCGGCCACGATGCGGGCGGTCGCCACGGGATCGCTCACGTCCCACTGCCCATGATCCAGCCCCACGACCCCCAGCGCCGCGCCGCGCAACACCAGCTCGCGCCCCAGCTGCCCGCCGGCGCCCGCGACCAGGATGGTCATGGCGTACCCCGATAGGGCGGCAAACGGTCGCGCGGCAGGTCGGCCAGCAGCGGCTGCGCCTCGTCCTTGGCCGACAGGACATACGGACCCGCGCCGGGCCAGGCGATGTCCAGCGCCGGATCGTTCCAGCGCACGCCGGCCTCGGCGGCCGCATCGTAATAGGCCGTGCACTTGTAGACGACCTCGGCCTCGTCCGACAGCACACAGAAGCCATGGGCGAATCCGGCGGGAATCCACACCTGCCGGTGGGCCTCGCCATCCAGTTCCGTGCCCACCCAGGCGCCGAAACGCGGCGATCCCAGCCGCACGTCCACCGCCACGTCGAAGATCCGGCCCCGCGCCACCCGCACCAGCTTGCCCTGCGCGCCCGGCCACTGGAAATGCAGCCCGCGCAGCACGCCGCGCCGCGACAGCGATTGATTCTCCTGCACGAACTCCGCCTGGATGCCGGCCTGCTCCAGCCAGCTCGCCCGGAACGTTTCCACGAAATACCCGCGCGCATCGCGCCGCACCTCGGGCGCCAACACCAGCACTTCCGGCAGGCGGGTTTCCAGCACGTCCACGGTCACACCTCTTGCCGGCGGGCGATCAGCCCGGCACCTGATACTGTTGGCAGGCCACCTGCACCAGCTTGTGGTCCTCCAGCCGCGCGGCGGTCAATTGCCCGCCCCAGACGCAGCCCGTGTCCAGCGACAACAGGCCCGGACGCTCCAGCAGCCCCAGCGTCGACCAATGCCCGAACACCACCGTGACCGACTCCGTCGCCCGGCCCGGCACGTCGAACCAGGGCATGAACCCGTCCGGCGCATGCCTGGCATTCGCCTTGGCCGCGAACTCCATAGTGCCGTCGGCCGTGCAGAAACGCATCCGCGTCAGCGCATTCACGATCACCCGCAGCCGATCCGCCCCCTGCAACCCGTCATCCCAGGCCGCCGGCAGATTGCCGTACATCTGGCCCAGGAAACCCTGCCAGTTCGGCCCGCGCAGCGTCGTTTCCACCTCGCCCGCCAAGGCCAGCGTCTGCGCCGCCGTCCAGCCGGGCAGCACACCCGCGTGCACCAGCAGGTGCCCCAACTGGAAATGCGCCAGCGGCCGATGCCGCAGCCAGGCCAGGATGTCGGCGGCGTCCGGCGCATCCAGGATCTCCTGGATCGTGTCCGACTTCCCCGCCTTGCGCAGCCCCGCCGCCACCGCCAGCAGATGCAGGTCATGATTGCCCAGCACCGCCACCGCCCGCTCGCCCAGCGACATCACCTTGCGTATCGTCGCCAGCGAGGCCGGCCCCCGGTTCACCAGGTCACCAGCGAACCAGAACCGCGCATCGGCATCGCCCGCGATCTCCGGCCGCGCAAGCAGCGACTCCAGCGGCGCGCAGCACCCCTGCAGGTCGCCGATCATCCAGATACTCATGTCGCCGCACCGGCCGCCTGCCGCCACCGGGCGCGCAGCAGATTGCCGTACTCCATTCCCAGCATCGCCAGCAACGCCAGCCCCAGCGCCAGCGCATTGGGCGCGACCGCCGTCACCCAGGCCGGCCAGCGATTCAACATGCCCACGTTCAGCGCCAGCTGATTCAACATGAAAAAGCCCACGCCCAGCAGAATGCCCAGGAAAATCTTTACCCCGACCCCGCCGCGCCGCGTCTGCATGAACCCCACGGGCGCCGCGATCGTGATCATCGCCAGTAGCGTGAACGGATAGATCAACTTCCGCCAGATGGCCACGATCTGCCGGTCCGACGTCAGATGGTTCTTATTCAGATAGCCCACATAATCCAGCAGATCCGTGAACGACATCCGCTCCGGCGTCAGCACCCGGGCAAGAAGCAATTCCGGCGTCAGCGTCGTCGACACCGTACGCTCGGCCTCCCGGGTCACCACCACCGGCGCCTGCGTCGCCCGCGTCCCCGCGTGCAACGAAGACTCCAGCGTGGGGGAAACCGTCGTGATCGCCACGTCATGCAGACGCAGCTCATTCGTACCGAAACTGGCCGTCTTCGCCTGCGTGATCGACGCCAGCTGCCGCGACGGCGTGAAATCGTACAGCGTCACATCCGAGGCGCCGCCGCCGGCCTGCATCGCTCCCACATTGATGATGCGCTCGCCGGTCGCGGCGTCCTCCTTGAACCAGTAGCCGCTGCGCAGCACCCCCGAAGACCGACCACCCGCGCTGCCCGTGATCGTCAGGCGCGTCTCGTTCAGCTTGATCTCGGCCGCCGGCGTCAACCACTCCGCCAGCACGATCGCCAGCATCATCACCGGCACCGACACCAGCCACAGCATCCCCAGCAGCCGCATCCCGCTTACCCCCGACACCCGCAGGATCACCAGCTCGTGCCGCTGCGCCAGCCCCGCCAGCGCCAGGATCGCCCCGATCAGCAGACCGATGGGCAGGATGTCATAGATCCGCGTCGGCAGCGCCAGCAACTCCAGGAACAACAGGTGATACAGCTTGAAGCCGCCGCGGCCCACCTGGTCCAGATCGTCCACCAGGGCGAAGAACGAGAACAACCCCACCAGCGCCATGAGGACGACGGACGAGGAACGATAGATTTCGGTGGCCAGGTAACGGCGGGCGGTCTTCACGGCGTATAGAGAAACGGGCGGCCCGTTAGTGTAAAGGATGGCCGGCGCCCAAAGGCCGGCCCCGCCGCAGCTTACTTCACTTCGAAACCGTGATACTTCCTGCCCAACGCGACCGTGGCCTCGAACAGCCCCGTCTTGCTGCCGCAGTCGTAACGCTTGCCGTCATAGCGATGCGCGAACACCTTGCGCTTGGCCTGCATCAGCGCCGCGATCCCATCCGTCAACTGGATCTCGCCGCCGGCGCCCTTGCCCAACGTACGCAAGTGATCGAATATCTCGCCTTCAAGCACATAGCGGCCCACCACCGCCAGCGTGGACGGGGCGTCCTCCGGAGCCGGCTTCTCCACCATGTTGAATACCTGGGCGGTCTGCCCCGAAGCGTCCCGCGTGTCGACGATCCCGTACTTCGACGTATCCTGCCGGTCCACGTCCTGCACCCCCAGCACGCTGCCGCCGTTCGCCAGCGCGGCATCGACCAGCTGCTTTGTAACAGGCACGTCGGCATCGATCAGATCGTCGGCCAGCAGCACCGCGAACGGCTCCCGGCCCACCACCGGTTCGGCGCACAATACCGCATGGCCCAGACCCAGGGGAGCAGGCTGCCTAATATAGATACAGTTCACCGATGGCGGGATGATGTTCTTCACCGTGCGCAGCAGCTCGATCTTGTGCTTGGCCACCAGCTCGGCTTCCAGCTCGGGGATCGTATCGAAATGATCCTCGATCGCCCGCTTGTTGCGGCCGGTGATGAAGACCATCGTAGAGATCCCCGCCGCCACCGCTTCCTCGACGGCGTACTGGATCAGGGGCTTGTCGATGACGGGCAGCATCTCCTTCGGCATGGCTTTTGTTGCAGGAAGGAAACGCGTGCCCAGGCCCGCAACGGGGAAGACGGCGGTACGGATCGGTTTCATAGAAGAGACTCGAGAAGAGGTGAGAATGTGAGGTTGCTAGGCATGTTACTCGACTTGCTTCTCGTTCCGGTGCGCTGGGGGGCTGAAGTTGAGTGCAAAGAAAAGTGAAAAAGCGTTTGTTACCGTGGATCAAACTTTGGTTACGGGGGCTATCATGTCTGTATCAGGTGCAAACCTGAGGATCATGAAACCTTCATCGCGGGAAGATCGCAAATTTGTTATAGAAATTAAGGGCGATAGGGAGGCTAAGGGTTTCATGGTATGTTTGCTCGCCCTGTCTTCTCTATGGAGATTGGGGTTTACCCTTATTTCTGCCGCGTTTCACCCTCTCTCTTCCTACTGCCTATCGTGCTAAATAACGGGTTGATTTGCTTGAAAACACTCACCAGCCTGCGTGGTGTCCGACTAGTTGTAATCTGCCTGCTGGGGATTGTTGGCCCTTTGACCTGTGGCATCGTCCGTGCGCAGAACGCAGCCATGGTCGAGGCTGGTAATCAGGAGCTTCGAGACGACCTCCAGTGGTTGGTTGACCGCGAGATCATCGGCTATGTGTCCACGGCCACATGGCCGATCCCTGTCTCTGTTCTAGAGACAGCGCTCGAGGCTCGCAAGAAAAAGGAACTGACGCGGGCCGATGTACATGCGATCCTATCTGTGCGGCGCTATTTGGATGACCAGAAGCGTACTAGCTTCGGGGTTACTGCTCAGGTCAACACCGACTCATTGCCGCAGTTAGGCTTTGCCAGTCAGAGTTTGGCCGCAGGCACGGGTGGGGTGTACCTACAGGGAGGGGGGGATGACTTCGCAGGCAAACTGCAGGTTAATGGATTGCTTGACCCCCTTACGAGCAAGCAGGCAAAGGGAAGTTTAGAAGGTAGTTATATTTCAGCTCAGGTTCTAGGGCAGGCTTTATATGTCGGCCAACTTGCACATTTTTGGGGTCCGGGAGTCGATGGAAGTCTGAATTGGGGAAATGCAGGCACCTCTATTCCGGGAATTGGTTTGCAGCGAGCTAGGCAAAGCGCACCAGAACATGAATGGTTGTCTTGGATCGGACCGTGGGGATATGAGTTATTCCTCGGGCAACTGCAGCATGACAAGGCGGTGCCGGGCGCCCGAGTAATCAATATGCGGGTTTTTGTTCAGCCTCTTAAAGGGTTGGAGCTGGGTGCTTCTCGATTTATTGAGTGGGGCGGGCGGGGACGAGATAATGGGTGGGGATCACTTTGGAACGCTTTGAGAGGAAACTCAAACGATGTAACCCCGGGTAGAGATCCCAGCAATGAGCTGTCCGGATTCGACATGAGATATACATTCGGACTTGGTGGTAATCCAGTTACTGTATATAGCCAAGTTGCTGGTGAAGATGAGGCCGGAGGGCTGCCATCTCACTATCTGGCTCAGTTAGGGGTCCAATACAAACATGCCCTAGGTGCGACACGTATGCAATGGCACGTGGAAGCTGCTGATACGACTGCGAGTCGTATTTTCGGTCTGGGAGACGGAAGAGCAGGAACGGCGTATAACCACATTACCTATAAAGATGGCCTGTACCATGATGGATTGCCAATAGGTCATCCAATCGGGGGGTCTGGGCGAATGCTTTCGGCTGGGGTGGTTGTGATTCCAGACGATTTTCGATATTCGTCAAGATATGGCTTCCGGGTAATGCAGGCTCAGACCAATGTGGCTATGCAGGCGACCAATCAAGCATTTCCGGAGCAGGCGCGATGGTACGCTGCTGAGCTTTCATATAGCTGGCGCATTAACTCTGCTCGGTTTCAGGCTGGATTTTCCCTACTGCGCCGCACAGCTGGAAAAATTGATAATGGCTTTAGTGTGATGTTTTCGATGAATGTTCCTTTGCGAGGAGCGTTCTGAAGGCAGAGTTCTTGCCGTTTCTAAGATTCAGAGTGTGATTTAGGTTTCTTATGTTTTCTAAGCAGTCAAAATCTACTGATCCAGTCCTTCTTGTGATGTGCACTGGGAATGTCTGTCGTAGCCCAATGGCTGAAGCATTAATGGCTCACTACCTCTCTCAGCGTAGGTTAGCGGCAGCAGTAATTTCTCGCGGATTAGCTGCTCCAGTTGGCCGTCCGCCGCATCCGTATGCAAAGGAGGTTTCGTTATCCCACGGCATAGAAATTGCGCCGGATAAACGTGCTTCTACGGTAAGCAGTGCCGATATGAATATGGCAGCTGCAATTTTTGTGATGGACTCAGGGCATCGCCGCGAAGTGCAACAACGCTTTCCTACTGCGAGTGGTAAGACTTTCCTGTTGGGGCAATGGCAAGGATTGGAGATAAGTGACCCTATTAACGAGCCTTTGCCGTCGTTTGAACGAGTTTGGAAACAGTGTGAAGATGGAACGGTCGCCTGGATAACGCGATTGGCTGAAGCCGGGATGCTGCGTGTCGCAGCGTGAGCTGAGGGTAGGTTTTCTCATGAAAAGTATGTTGATGGGAGTTTTCGGATCTATGGCACCCAATTTTTCTATTGTGCCGAATGTCGCTCGCTTATCGGGGTGTCTGATTGGGTGTACCTTAGTTGTTGGATGTTCTCTCGTACCTGGCCAGTATTTAGGTGTTACTCCAAAAATAAATGAAACGGACGAGGCTTATGTATATGACATAAGCGATGTCGAATCAATCGAAAAAAGAGCCGACATATACCCAATTACACCCGCGACAATAGAAAAAAATTATCAAGAACGTGCTAAGGCCGAGGCGCGTTTGGGAAGAATAAAAGAAATTTCTGGAAGCGGTAGTCGCGAGCAATATAGTTACACTGTCGCCCCGCAAGATATATTGCGTATCACTGTTTGGAATCATCCAGAATTAAATAATCCATCGGGTGTTTTAAATGATTTGCAGGGCAGGGTGGTAAACAATGACGGATCTTTTTTTTACCCCTATGCGGGTCAAGTGAAGGCCGCGGGAAGAACTGTTCAGGAAATCAGAGATAGCTTGGCGAAAACATTGTCGGCTGTGCTGGTGGAGCCGCAAGTAGATGTTTCGGTATTGACATATCGCGGAAAGCGCGCGTTCGCAATGGGGCAATTGGAAAAACCAGGAGTTGTCCCTATTACCGACGTTCCATTAACCATCACGGATTTGATATCTCAGGCTGGAGGCCTCAAGCCCGAGGCGGACTTGATGGCAGCCTCGTTAATGAGAGGAAGTAAAGCAATTCCTGTAGATCTTTATGCTCTATATTATCAAGGGGATATTTCACAAAACCTCCAATTACAGGCTGGAGATATACTGACCGTTCCGGAAAATCGCTACAACAAGATATTTGTCCTTGGCGAAGTTGGCAAGCCGCAGTCCATCGTCATGCCCCGTGGTCGTTTGAGTCTGGCAGAGGTTGTGTCGGATTCAGGGGGATTTAATCCACTTAGTTCAAATGCGGGCCAACTGTACGTGATTCGATCTGGTCCTAACGGCAAGCCGCAAATTTGGCATTTGAATGCTGCTGCACCCGATGCGTTAATTTTGGCGGATCGATTTGACTTACGGCCGCGAGATATTGTCTATGTAGACCCTGCAAATGTTGCTCGCTTCGGTCGGGTTGTGAACAATATTATTCCAACGGCGACAGTTCTCCGTGCAACAGTTCAAAATTAAAGCGGCTTCTGAATATGACGGAAATTAACTCAGCTAGAGCAACAGCTAAAGTGACAGAATTGGCGGATGAAATTAACTTATCTGACGTTATAGATACGTTATTACAGTATGCATGGGTGATCGTCGGATTCTTCGTGGCTGCAATTTGCATTGGAGGGCTTTATATAGTCTTGGCCACGCCAATCTATAACGCGGATGCGTTAATTCAGGTCGAAGATAAAAAGACAAGTGCAATCGCCGGCTTGCAAGAGATTGCCCAAGCGCTTGGAACTGAGACGAGTCCAGTGAGCGGTGAGGTAGAAATTCTGCGTTCACGCGAGGTCGTCATGAAAGCGATCGCTGCGACACGTGCGGATATCGAAGTAAAACCGAACTATTTTCCGTTAATAGGTGCTTGGGTTGCTCGCCGATATGAGGATGATGATGCCGCTTCATCACTCTGGGGCCTAGATAGCTATGCTTGGGGCGGGGAAAAACTTACCATTGAAGCTTTCGAAGTACCTGAGGCAGCTTTGGGTGAAGAATTTTTTGTTCGGGCCAAAAATGGAGGCTTTGAACTATTAAATGACGATCGAGACGTAATTGCCTCTGGGCATATTGGTGAAGTTTTGGGCTTTGAGGTAAATGGTAGGAAAGGGAAGCTCCTTGTTGTAAATTTAAAGGCGAGAGACGGTACGCTCTTCAAGGTTGTTCGCCAGGCGTCCGTTGATGTTTATCGGGATATTCTTGAAAATCTGTCGATCAGTGAAGTAGGGAAGCAAAGTAGCGTTATCCGAGTTAGATTTACTGACTCCGATGTTGAGTTCGCTAGGAATTTTGTCAATTCTATTGCACGTGCCTATCTGACTCAAAACGTCGAAAGGCGCAGCGCAGAGGCAGATCAAAGTCTAAAATTCCTTGAAGAACAACTCCCAGAGATAAAAAAGAGTGTGATTCGTGCAGAGGATGCGCTAAATACATTTCGAACAAAAACAAATACTGTCAGTGTTGAAAAAGCGACTGATAGCTTGCTTCAGCAAGCTATCGAAACAGAAAAAGAGCGCATTCGGTTGCAATTAAAACGGGACGAATTGAGACAGCGTTATCGTGCTGAGCATCCTGAATTGAAAGCAGTAGAATCCCAACTGGCGGTATTGAACAGAGAAACTACATCGATTAATGATCAGGTAAATAGGTTGCCGGCGGCCCAGCGAGACTTGCTTAGACTGCAGCGTGATGCAGAAGTAAGTAATGAGCTATATGTGGCGTTGTTAAATAACGCTCAGCAATTAAAGGTTGCCAAAGCTGGAACGGTAGGGAATGTCAGGATAATTGATTTTGCAGTACGAGATACAAAGCCCGTTGCTCCTAAGAAAGCTGTAGTTGTTGCCGTTGCGGCTTTAATTGGACTCTTGTTCGGGATCGTTGCCGCCCTAGTGGTTCGCATGCTTCGTCCTACTCTTAGAGACGTTAGTGAGGTAGAACGAGCCACGGGCTTGGTGTCTTTTGCTAGTATTCCGGAAAGCGTCACGCAAGAGAACCTCGATTCTAGTAAACGCGATAAAGAGGGCCGGCGAGCGATCGTACCTGGTCGTAGTCAATTACTGGCTGTTCTGCAGCCAGATGACCCCGCTATCGAAAGCTTACGTTCATTGAGAACAGGGTTGACTTTCGCAACCTTGGGGGCTGTTAACAAGAACATTGTAATTAGCGGAGCTACGTCTTCCTTGGGAAAGAGTTTCGTCTCTGCAAATCTTAGCGTTTTGCTTGCCTCGACAGGTAAGCGGGTCTTGCTTGTCGAAACTGACATGCGACGTCCTCAACTAGGAGCCTACTTCGGTTACGATCATGTTCAAGGACTATCTAATTATTTAGCAGGGCAGAATTCATTGAATGATGTTCTTATTCGAAATGCATCATCTGTTGATGGATTAGATGTTTTGCCCTCCGGACAAATCCCACCTAATCCAGGAGAGCTTCTGTTAACAGATAATTTTGCTAGGCTCTTGGAAACGTTGCAAAACGAGTATGATCATATTGTATTAGATTCGGCTCCCATTCTCCCGGTTGGCGATACTTTAGCTGTTGCACGCCGAGCAGCAACCGTTTTCTTGGTAGTTCGAGCGGAAGTTAGCACGGCCGGTGAAGTGCGAGATGCTGTTCGAAAACTGGAGGCTGCGGGTTGCGCGGTTAAAGGCATGATTTTCAATGGAATTAAGCGGCGGCGAGTGGGGTATGGCTATGCTTATCGCTACTATTACGGATATGGCTCAAAAAATTAATTTTTATATCCAATTGATTGGATAGTTTTTATAGAATTCAAGAATAAATATTTTTTTGGCAAGGGAAAAATCCTTGCCTTTTTCTTTTTATGTGCGCCCAGCATGTGCGGTCGCGAGTAAGCGCCTGCCGAATCCATCTTGACGATTGGAATCAAACCGCAGGTTTCCAGTAAGCGGTCCACAAAGGCCAGGGTATTCAGCTGACGGTTTCGGTGACTAAATCCGTGACATGCATATTCCACGGCAACAAGGCCTCGTAATCGTCGGCAGTACGAGCAGTGGGCAACTGTCGCAGCACGCGGCGCAGCCACGTATACGGCTCCAGGCCGTTGGCCTTGGCCGTTTCCACCAGCGAGTAGATCAACGCGCTGGCCTGCGCGCCGGCAGGCGTGCCCCGCTGCCGGCCGAGTTGCCGCGCCTGGACATCGTTCACGAGGTGCCCGAAGCCGAGCGTACCTGCGCCTGCGGCACGCCGATGGTGGTGATCGGTGAAACGATCAGCGAGCAGCTGGACATCGTGCCGATGCAGATCCGGGTGCTGCGCCACATCAGGAAGCGCTACGCGTGTCCAGGCGGCGACCAGGCGCCCGTGATCGCGCCCGTTCCCGCGCAAGTGCTGCCCAAGAGCAACGCCAGCAATGACCTGCTGGTGATGCTGCTGACCATGAAGTATGTCGACGGTCTGCCGCTGGCGCGCTTCGAGCACATTCTGGCGCGTGCCGGTGTACGCGTAAGCACCCCCGTCAAGTAGACAGCGGCCGATAGAGATTCGGAGCGTGGGTTAACCGGGGCATATACTGCGCCGGCGGGACGCCACCCAACGCTTCATGGGGGCGGTATGGTAATGCCCCCATTCTTACTGGGTCGCAGAAGTAGAAACTGATGCGGCCATGGCCAGCCGCTGCTTTGGTGTGAACCCGCCCAATGCCATATTCGGGCGTTCGTGATTGTAGGACCACATCCAGCGCGTGGCGTGGTCCTGCACATGCGCCAGGTCTTCCCACTCGTACTGTGACAGCCATTCGTACCTGGCCGTCCGGTTGAAGCGCTCGATATAGGCATTTTGCTGCGGCTTGCCGGGCTGGATGAAGTCGAGCTTGATGCCCCGCTTTTGCGCCCAGGCCAATAACGTTGAACCCGCGTATTCCGGGCCGTTGTCGCAACGAATCGCCAGGGGCCGTCCCCGCTGTTCGATGATCTGGTTCAACACCCGTGCTACCCGAGCAGCAGGAAGCGAGAAGTCCACCTCGATCCCCAGCGCCTCACGATTGAAGTCATCGATCACGTTGAAGGTCCGAATGCTCCGGCCGTCGGCCAACTGGTCATGCATGAAGTCCATCGACCAGACTTCGTTGATGGCCCTGGGAACCTCCAGCGGCTGCGGCATCTGCCGAACCAGCCTTTTGCGAGGTTTGATGCGCAGGTTCAGCTCCAACTCCTTGTAGATGCGGTACACGCGCTTGTGGTTCCAGCCAAATCCACGCACGTTGCGCAGGTACAAGAAGCACAGCATGAAGCCCCAGGTGCGATGGTTGTCGGTCAGGCGCATCAGCCAATCGGCAATCTCCTCGTTCTCGGCCTTGAGCTTGGCTTCGTACCGATAGCAGGATTCGCTGATACGAAAGACTACGCAGGCCACACGGATCGATGCTCGCCTGGACCTGACCACTTCCTTGGCCATCTCGCGTCGGCGAGACGGCCTCAGGACTTTTTTGCCAGGTACTCCGAGGCGATCTCGGCTTTGAGCTTCTCCTCGATGTACATCTTGCGCAGCCGAGCGTTCTCCGCCTCCAGCTCCTTCATGCGCGCCATCATCGACGTGTCCATGCCGCCGAACTTCGACCGCCACTTGTAGAACGTCGCCGAGCTCACGCCCAGTTCCCGGCACAACTCCGGCACCGCCAACCCACCCTCAACCCGCTTGATCGCCTCGACGATCGTAAGCATCCGGGCAATACCGTCTTGACCGGATGCGTTACTGGGACCGTTTAAAGGCTAACGTTCCAGGGCAGCAGCGCCGCGACGTCGTTGACGGGATGGTCGGCGATCACGGTGAGCACGTGGCGCAGGTAGGCCTCGGGATCGATCCCATTGAGCTTGGCCGTTTCCATCAAGCTGTACATGGTGGCGGCCCGCTCGCCGCCGCGGTCCGACCCCATGAACAAGTAATTCTTGCGACCGACGGCGACGCCGCGCAGCGCGCGCTCGGCAGCGGTGTTGTCGATCTCCAGTTCGCCGTCATCCAGATAGCGTGTCAGTGCCTGCCACTGGTTCAAGGCATAGCCGATGGCATCGGCGAGGGTGGACTTGCGCGACACTGTAGGCAACTGTGCCTGCAGCCAGGCGTGCAGGGCTGCCGTGATGGGCGCGGCGCGCGCCTGGCGCTGCTCACGCCGGGTCGTGGGTGGACTGCCCCGGATATCGGCTTCGATCCGGTAGAGTTCGCCGATGCGCGCGAGCGCTTCGGTGGTGACCGGCGTAGGCCGGTCAGCATGGATGTCGTAGAACTTGCGCCGGGCGTGTGCCCAGCATCCTGCCTGGATGACGCGGCCTGTTTCGTAGACCGCGTTGTAGCCGGCGTACGCGTCGGCCTGCAGCGTGCCGCTGAAGTGCTTCAGATGCTGCTGCGGATGGATACCTTTGCGATCCGGCGAGTAGCGGAACCAGACGGCCGGCGCCACCGTGCTGCCGCTGGGGCGATCATCGCGCACATACGTCCACAGCCGTCCTTGGCGGGTCTTACCGTTGCCCGGCATCATCACCGCCACCGGCGTGTCGTCGGCGTGCAGCTTGGTGCCGGCGAACACGTGGTCGTGCAAGGCGTCGAGTAACGGCGCCATCAGGCGGTGACCGGCGCCGACCCAGTCGCCCAGCGTGCTGTCGGCCAGCTCGACGCCTTCGCGCGCGTAAATGCCGCTCTGGCGATACAACGGGATATGGTCCGCGTATTTGCTGACGAACACGTGCGCCAGCAGGCCGGGGCCCGGCAAGCCGCGCGCAATGGGTCGGCTCGGCGCCGGCGCCTGCGCGATCCGGTCACAGCAACTGCAAGCCAGGCGCGGCCGCACGTGGCGCACCACGCGCAAGCTCGACGGCACGTACTCGAGCATCTCGCTGACGTCTTCACCCAGCCGCTTCCAGGCTCCGCCGCAGTCCGGGCAATTGGCCATCGGCGGCAGGTGCTCATGCGTGTCCCGAGGCAGATGTTCAGGCAGCGGCCGGCGAACCGGCGTGGACCGCTCGGACGATTGGCGTTCGACCGCCGGCGTACGCTCGCCCTGATTGATGTGGAGTTCTTCCAACTCGAGTTCGAGTTGTTCGATCTGGCGCAGCAGCTTCTCGGACCTCTGGCCGAACAGCATGCGCTGCAGCTTGGCCAGCAGCAGCGTCAGCCGTTCGATCTCCCGCTTGTCGTCGTGCCGGGATTGTCGCAGCGTGGCCTGCTCTTCGCGCAGCGACATCACCAGCGCCTTGAGCGCGTCGATATCCTCGGGAAGCGGGGTGGCCGTTTGCATGCCGGCATTCTATCAGCGGCGATGCGCGGCATGCCGTTGATATCAACGGCGCGGCGTCAGGCCTGTGTGGGGCGGTTCGTGCGCGCAGGACGACGCCAGTCGATGCCTTCGAGCAGCATCGACAGCTGGGCTGGCGTCAGATGCACCGTGCCCGACTCGGCACCGGGCCACACGAAGTGCCCATGCTCGAGCCGCTTGGCCAGCAGGCACATGCCGTCGCCGCTGAACCACAACACCTTGATGCGATCACCCTTGCGGCCGCGGAAGACGAACACGTGGCCGCTGAACGGATCTTCCAACAGCTTGTGCTGCACGATCGAGGCCAGGCCGTCGAATCCGCGTCGCATGTCCGTCGACCCAGCCGCCAGCCAGACACGGGTTCCCGATGGCAGGCCGATCATGCGCGCAGTGCGTCGAACACGCTGCGCAGGCCGGCAGCATCTGGCCGTCCGAAGACCACCACGCGCACCGGCCCGATATGAACTTCGATCCGATCTGAGACGGGCGTTGCCACCGCAGCGCCTCGCCCCGACGGATCGCCGGCATGATCACGGTCGACCTCGACAGCCACCAGCCCAGTCTGCCGGGGCTCGATCGCCCCTTGATGCCGGAACTGCCATCGCCAGGTATGCAACAGGTTGGCATTGATGCCGTGGGCAAGAGCAACCTTTGCAATCGACGCGCCTGGCGCCATCGATTCGATCACTACCTCGCGCTTGAACTCGGCCGCGTAGCGGCGCCGGCTGCTCGCGCTGTTCTTCTCAACGTCAACAACAGAATCTCTCTTCATGATCGTGATGTCCATCAACGAATAAATGGACATCTAGATTGGAGAGATTTACGACAGAACGACAGACGGTACTGGCCGGAGTCTTACCGACGATCTGGCTATCCGTGAACTTCGATCGCTTCATCTGTAGAACTCCCTGTTCGAGAAAATTCTACTTCTGACTCCCAGGCTTTACAGGGGGCATTACCGAGCCGTATACGTGGCTGCGCCGCGTGCTGCGACAGTTGCCCACTGCTCGTACTGCCGACGATTACGAGGCCTTGTTGCCGTGGAATATGCATGTCACGGATTTAGTCACCGAAACCGTCAGCTGAATACCCTGGCCTTTGTGGACCGCTTACCTTCAATCATGACGCAGTGAACTGTGCACGACTTCCGGTCATGCAAATAGGATGCGGTTTATGGAGCACATACGTCTTACCAATGCCAAACCCCGCCGAATCGGTCACGTTCCCGAAATCGGCGGTCACGTTCGCCGAAATACGCAGGCCGGCGCTTACGAAAAGTCGATTGAGGACTGAACTAGAACTGGCTCAGCTTGGTCAAACTTCTCAAATTCAGGTACAGGTGAGACCTGTCTTAATGGAGGCCCGATCATGAAAAAAATTCGTCGTAAGCTCCTAGGAGCCCTTCTGGTCCCGGCAGCATATTTTGGACGTTCCAAAGCTGCAACGGTAGATCAAGCAGAAGGTACCAACGAGAAGCCTGGGCTAACTTTCGCAGATAGAAAGGTAGAGCCATTTCTAGGGGCCGACCTTGGATCTATCAAGTTTACACAATCAGGTGTGGGAGCGGTGCCATCGAATGTCCTGGAAAAACTAAGAAGAATAATTATCGAGCCAGAAGACTTCGGGGCAGTCGGAGATGGCGTTGTGGATGATTTTCAAGCCTTACAATTTGCACTCCAACAAGCGGGAAAAATAACAGGTGGAGTAGTTCGCGGCCGCGCGGGGAAAATATATAGATATACCAAATCGCTGGTAATACCTGCGTCTTGTACGCTATCTGGTGAAGGGTATCTATCGGATCCCCCTAGCGAGAAGTCAAGTCATGGGACCATCTATCTTAAAGATGGAAATTTTAATGGGATAACGTTGTCAGAATGTTCATCTTTATCTAACTGCTCTCTAGTGGGGGCGCCTGGGAATAAAGGTGACGGTGTTTGTCAGATTGGTACTCGATCCTCCGTTAATAATGTATCTATGTTCTATCATGGGCGTGATAACTACCGAATAGGGAGTGATTCTAGCAGCGATAATACTAATATGTGGCGAGGGGTGAATATAATTAGTTATGGGGCTGGAAGGAATGGTATTTTTGTCGATCACCAGTCAAAAGATCCGCTGCATCCAGATGTAAACTGCGGTTTACTAATGGGAGCTGATTGTCGTCAATCCAGATCTGGGGCTGGCTTGAAACTTGGGAGATGCTCGGATAATACTATTATCCAAGTGTCTGCTCAATTCAACGGGACTGGAATATTGCTAGATAAATATGCAAAAGGAAATGTTATCGTATCTTACTATGTTGAAGGGAATTTAGATAAAAATTTCTCTTTATCAGATGGTGCTATCAGAAATTCAGTCCTTAGTACGACAAATGGCGCTACTTCCTCTGACGTACTATCCGATGCCGGCAGCGACAACTATGTTATCGGGCGTGATTCGAAAACTGGATTTCCCTATTTGAAGTCTCCAATGATTTTTAAAGAAATAGACCTCAACTCGTCTTCTGGTGCCGGTTATATGAGTTTTTCTTCAAATGGAGAAAGAAAATTCAATCTTGAATTGAAGCAAACGGACGCGGACGCAGTATTATCTATTCGCTCAGCCGGAAAGGGACGTTTACGACTTCGCCTTGGTGAAGGTGCTACAGTGAGTGAAGTTCTTCGTCATGATATATTCATAGAAGCAATGGTCATTTCCCCGTTCGCATCACAAGAAAAACTCTTAAATTTGGCGGGAGTAAATGATTCTATGAGTTTTTACATAATTCCAAAATTTAAGCCACCGGAAGGAGTGGTATGGAATGCATTTATTGACGATCAGCAGAAGGCGAAAGTGCGAATTTCTAATATCACAAATTCGGAAATTTCATTGAAAGGGGGAGTATGGCGAATTGAAGGGGTTGCAGCGTAAAGAAAGGCGCTATGAAAAATCGAGAAGAGTCTCTTTTCATACATGCGTTATTTCAGCATAAGGTCTTCAAAGTAATCTAAAACAGCTTCGTTGCAAAATCTGTGTTTAGCATCTTGCACAATACGAGATAAATGTGGAAAATTCCTCTGGCACTGTAGTGTTTTAAGAATAAGTTCAGACAAAAACTTCGCATTCAGTTTCGGGTTTATGTAATGTAACCCGCAAATATTTTCACCGAAATCCCTAGAATCGCCGGTGTCGCTGACATAGACTTCACAACCATGAAGCAAGGACTCTGCAACGACCCTAGAAGGATAGTTAGTTATTTCTTGTAGTGAGAAAACTATGCTGCATTCGGGGAGAAGTTTTTTGGGCTGAATAAAGCCTAAATACTTTATGGGTATGCCTTGGTCACTGAGAGTTTTGATTCTTTCTTTAACTTCTTCTTCCAGCTTGCCATGGCCCGCGATAAAAAAACAAAAATCTGGCGGAACTTCATTTTGAAGGCGGGTCCAGAGAGCGGGCAAAATGTTGAGGAATTCAAAAATCCCTTTTCCCTCGATCAAGCGACTTATCATGCCAACAATAGGACGCTTCGCGATAAAAGAAATGTTCGCTTGATTTTCTGAGTAAACAAACGTTCCGCCCGGAGTAAGTGAAATTTTTTCAGCGGAGGAGATTTTATATGAACAAACTGCTTGATGTATGCTAGGGTTCAAAACATCAACCCTTCGAGCAAATATCATTGCAATATATTGCCGAAGCTGTGAGCGACTCCGTAAGGTGAATCGAGGAGCATAGTAGCAGTTGGTAAGGGAAATCGAAAAAACTTGTTTTGAGAAAAAATGCAGGAAAAACAATGCATTGACTGGGTAGTGGAATTTGTCTAACGCTCTTGTATTCTTTTTCCACCACTTAAAATATTCAAAACAAAAACTTAATAATGAGGATTTCTCAGCCCCAAGAATAACTACCGAGGGTAAGAATTTTTTGTCAATCTGCGCCAATTTTGCCAATCTTGCGCTCGTGACTAGCGTTAGATCGACTCCTCGCTCTCTCAAAGAGCAAAAGATATCTATAAAGCGGCGCTCTGCGCCCCCTACTGATGTGGCGACAATAACAAGGTAATTTGCCATTCTTGCTTTATTCCGACGAGCAAGGCGAAGGCGATTTATTTCGCATCTTGTAAACAATAACAAAAAATGCAGACCAAAGATAAAGCGTATCTATCATCCACGAGCGATGAAGCATAATAATAATCGCGATTGTGGCTACCCCGAGACCGATTAACGCGTTGTGGAATTTGAACGATGTCTTTAAAATGTAGAAAACAGAAAATAAAAATATCGCTATGGCCAACAAGCCGTACTTTGCCGCGAAAGCATCCCAGTTCGAGGAATACTCATTAAGGCTGGTCAGATAGTCCCTGCCTGATCCAAAAATTAACTGTGCAGGTGTATAGGCTTGTAGGTCAAGCGAAAAATCAGCCCGAGCCTGGAGAAGTGGCTGATCAGAAAGAAGTTTGGACAACAGGAAATTATCGATAAGATCCCTTGCAAGTATATAAAATACTAAACAGACTAAGGAAAGGAAAACTAATGAACCGAATCTACGTTCTCGTATTAAAAAGAGAACTAGAAAAGAGATATAGCTGCCCAATGAGAGGGTCGAGAGTAATGTCAAGAAGAGAAGCTTGTTTGACTTGCTAGCCAACAATCGTTCTTCTGTGGCTAAGAGCAAAACTATATATATCCCAAAGTGCCCTGGCTCACCAAACCAGCCGGAATTTCTGACTATTGTCAGACCGCCAAAATTGGATATCTGCGAGCTTAGATAGCTCATCCCATAGTAAAGGATATATTGATCGCTTTCTTGAGGGCGAAAATTTTGGCTAATCGTAATGCTTGGGAAGGGAGCGCCAAGCGTGAGAAAAATCATCGAAACAAGGCTGATGGCTGAAATTACTACAAATATGTTCTTTAAAATTTTCCAGCTCGTAGTAATATTTCCGCCAAAATAATAAACACCTACGATCAAGGCGTAGGAGTAGGCAATAGGTCTAATCGATAGACTATCTGCTAAACGAAAAGGAGCCGCTACATAAAGGAAAAAAAAAGTGGCAATGATGAGAAGACTAAAGATCTGCTTTTGAGGTCTGCGCAATGATCCTCTCAAAAGAATCGAGAGTGAAAATAATAATGCTATGAGAGAAAAGGCAATTTCTGGCGAATTCCACACAAAGAAAGGCTGCATGGAAACAAAAATAAGAGCGCTATAAAGGTAACAGGCTACGCTTAGACGGTTTTTTTCGCTAGTATCTACCATTATTGATGTCATCAATGAGGAATTGTTTTCTCAGCGATTTAAAATATTATATGCTTTTTTCAGAAACTCCCACGCTGGTTTTTCTGTAGCATAGTCAGAGTGAGGTTTTTCCGGTCGTGCTAAATACTTATCTAATTGTTGTTGCGACCACCGCATTTTTTTTAGAAAGTAACGGATATCTTGCTCCAAAGCTTGAGGGCTAGGATAGGGCGAAGTACCTAAACTCGCCACGGCCTCGTCTCGGGAGAGTTGGCCTGTGCTCACCAAAGTACTCAGATGCAAGCGTCGCTTATCGACAGCAAATTTTTTCGGAAGGATATATCCTTGATAAAAGCGCGTAAAAACAGATTCATAGTGCTTGTATGGATAAGGTTTGTATGAATAGTGCTCAACGAGCTCCTTAACTGCCAATTCTTTTTCATATTCAAAGTAATCAAGAAAGGAGATCCATTGGATTTTCTTAATCACTTCATATTTTATGTGATCTAAGACCCCCATCGCCGGGAACGTTCTCATAGATCTGACCCCGTGGCGATGAGCAATGGAGCGTATATTCCGTTTGTCTCGTTTGAACCAATTCCATCCCGCAGGCATACGTATTCCTTCTGTTGATTGATTGGATCCCGAGAGAATGTATTTTGTTTTGTGTTCTGCCGCGAGTTTGTAGTTCACAGCCAGCATCGCGTTATCGTAGAGCAACTCCACATCGATCACATCAGCATCAAAAAAGGCATTCATAAGGTCTCGATACTCGTCCCAGTCTATAACGTGAGTATAGAGATCAACGCCCAATTTTGTGACGATATTTGAAATATTATTCTGTGCTAACTCGGAGTTCCACCCATTATCCATATGGACAGCAAGTGGGCGAAGCCCCAAATCTATGGCTTTGACCAATGCCCATGAGCTGTCGACTCCACCGGATACTCCAATAATACAATCGTAGGACTGGCCGCGGCCTTCGGTTTTCACCTTCTGAATAAATTTATTCCGTAAAACTTCGCGCTCTTGAGAGGAGCAGTTCAATATGTGTCGTGAACGATTGAGGAATTCACTGCAGAAATTGCAATAGCCCTCTTTATCAAAGGTTATATTCGAAGCACTGGTGTCCATTACGCAGCGGCGGCAGGTAACATTAGGTTCTTGCATGGTTTTGAAAGGCTTTCTCGATTGCATCGGGCGTTGGATAAGTGATCAATACTGCTCGATGCGGGCCATAAAAAACAAAAAATGCTCCGACAGCAATTGCATTGGCGCCGGAACTCGCTGCTTTTACTATATCCTCAAGAGACTTGGTACCGCCGCCCAGAACCAATGGTACTGGAATGTGCTGCGCTACCTTAGATAACAAATCTAAGTCCAATCCGGTCAACGTTCCATCACGATCAACTGAGTTAAGAAATATCTCACCTGCCCCGGAATCTAGTGATACCTTCAGGTGCTGTTCAATTGATATTTTTCTTTCGAGAGAGCGAGTGGCATAGCGATAGAGGTGATATTTTCCAAAAAAGCCTCGTTTTATATCCATGCAGACCACTACGCTTTGACTCCCATAACGGTCCGCAATTTCTCTGATGAGACCCGGATTTTGGAGTGCTGCCGAATTGATCGCAATTTTCTCTGCCCCCGCTCGAAAGACATTTGAGGCTTGCTTTAAGTTTTGAATCCCCCCTCCATAGCACAGGGGCATGAAGCACTCGCCTGCCAGCTCTTCAATAAGCCTATAATCGGGTTCCCTGTTGTCGATAGTCGCCGATATGTCCGTAATTATGAGTTCATCAACGTTTTTTTCATTAAAAATTCTTATTGCATTTACTGGGTCACCGACATAACGGGCGTCCGAGAATTCCCTCGTTTTAACTAATTTGCCATTCTTTATGAGGAGAGATGGAATAATGCGAGGTGGGATCATTACTTAGCATGTTCCGCAAAATTCTTCATTAGAGCCATGCCAAAACGGTGGCTCTTTTCAGGGTGAAATTGTACTCCGTAGATGTTATTTTTTTGAAACGAAGAGACAAATGAGTTCCCGTACTCAGTTTTTCCTATAACGACTTCTTCTTCGCTACAAGCAATGAAATAGGAGTGAACAAAATAAAATCGCTGAGAATCAGTTTCGCTAATCAATGGATTGGGTCTAACAACCGATACTCTGTTCCATCCCATATGGGGTACTTTATGTTGACTATCCTTCATGAATCGAAATCGTTGCACCGATGCATCCACCCATCCTAGTCCAGGCAATTGCCCTTCCTCGCTTTGGGTGCACATGAGTTGCATGCCTAGACAAATTCCGAGAATGGGCGTTTTTTTATCTATAACTGCTTCGTGCAAAAAATCACTCCATCCTCCTTTGTGCAACTGCTGCATCCCATGATCGAATGCACCGACGCCGGGCAATATGAACTTGGTAGCGTTGATAGCTTGTGCAGGGGATGTTGCAATTTCAAATTGATGCCCGCAGGCTAGTAGCATGTTGCCGACGGAACGTATGTTGCCAAACTCGGCATCAATAATAACAATCATTTTTTTCCTTTGGCGCAGCGATAAGACATGCCGAGGTAAATGATATAAAGAAATGAATATGCAATCGTATAGTAGAGAACCGCAGCGTGCAAGTTTTCCGCGAAAGAGAAAATCATTGCGGTGAAAAATAGTAAGACGCTCTGCCAAATCAAATCATATGATTGCCAGTTTCCCACGTACAAGGTATAACTTAGCGGGCTAGCAATAAACTTCAAACAATAAAGTGGGAGCATTGTTTTTGCTAATGTCCCGGCTTCCATCCATTCAGCACCAAAGAGAAGGGAGAACGTTGGCTCTAATAGATAAAATGCCAAGCTAGCAGGGATAATTGAGATCAGAGTGAGCGTCTTAAGCATTTTAAGGTAAGCTGTTAGGCAGCTTCCATTTTCTCGATACTCTGAACTTGCTTGTTCTTTAAATACTGGCAAAATTGAACCTGCCAGCAATGAAATTGGTGCGACCATTACTCTGGTTGTTAGAGCATAGAACGCGACAGCGGCCGTGCCGAACTTGGCTCCGAGCAAAAAAACAGGGAGTTGAGAGGAGAGGACGTTGATTAAGTCCGCAGGCATTGAGAAGATGGGGAATCGTCGATGCTTTCTGAATACCTCGCGCATCTCCGCTGCTCGTGGTAAGCGCAATGAGCCTGAAGAAAATTTTCTTAGCAATAGAACACCCAACGCCACAGATGCGAGCATGCCAATAGCATGGGCGAGGATAAGTGATTTAGCCGTCGAAAAAATCATTGCTGCAAGAATCAAAAGCAGGGAAATGATCAGCGCTTGAAAAAATTTTAGAAAGCTAAGGGTAGAAAATCTAGATTGATATGAAAGAACCGCTTGAATGCCAGTGAAAATAGAAAGAGAAAAGGTAGTTGCCGCAATGGCTGTGGACGATCCTTTGAGTGAATCAAGATTTTTTGAGAAAGGAAAGTTTCCTATAAAAAAAATAGAAAAACCGACCAATATGGAAACTGTTAGTGAGGTTATGAATATAGTACCGAGTATTCGGAAGACATCCTTTTGGTTGTCTTCCAAAAAAATTGCCATATCCAATCGCGCAGAAGCCAGCACGACTGTTACGGCGGCTACGCTGATAGCAAACAAATAACTCCCAACATCTGCCTGCGAGAGCGAGCGAGTCAGGAGTGGAAGTGTAGCCAACAGAAGAAGCTGGGCCCCCAATGTTCCTGCAGTAACTGTTAGAACCTTCTTCCAAAATTGGCTAAATGCTATCATGTGGTGAGAGAAATTGTTGAGATCAAAGCGTCGGCAATCGTCTGCTGCTGTAGCAGTTGCATATACGGATGCATGGGTAAGCTCAATACTTCTCGTGAGGCTTGATCACCAACGGGAAGTTGTGCATGGGGATCGTTTACAGCTGGTTGCTGATTTAGTGGAATTGGGTAATGAACGGCTGTTGGAATTCCTATGGATTTCAGTCGCTCAATAACTTGATCTCTATTGGGCACTCGAACAGTGTATTGCGCATAAACACTCTTGCATTCAGGAGCAACCTTAGGGTAGGAGTAAAACCCTCGCTCTTCAAATACTTGAGCATATTGGGTCGCCACACGGCCTCGCAGTTCAATTTCTTGTTCAAAAATTTCGAGCTTTGCCAATAATATGGCTGCCTGGATTGTGTCCAAGCGACTGTTTACGCCCACTCGTACGTGATGATAACGACGATCTTGTCCATGTCGAGCGATTTGTCGAAGGGTGCGGGCCAAGTGTTCGTCATTGGTGAAGATTGCTCCACCGTCACCGTATGCGCCGAGGGGTTTGCTGGGGAAAAAACTTGTGCAAGCTATCGTTGATAGATTGCAGGACCGTCTTCCCCGATATTCTGCACCGAAACTTTGAGCCGCGTCTTCAATAACAGGAATGTTTCTGCTTGACGCAATTGCATTTATTTTATCAAAATCTGCACATTGCCCATAAAGAGAAACAGGAATAATTGCTTTGGTTCGTGGGGTGATCGCCTGTTCCAACGAATTGGGATCCAGGTTATATGTCTTGGCGTCGATATCAACATATACAGGTTTAGCGCCGAGGAGTGCCGCGGCCTCAGCTGTAGCTATATATGTGAAACCTGGAGTGATCACTTCGTCTCCGGGGCAAACTCCCAACGCCATGAGAGAGATTTGTAACGCGTCAGTGCCGTTCGCACAGGTTATGCAATAAGCTGCGCCACAAAATTCGGCAAGTTTCTTTTCTAAGAGTTCTACTTCTGGGCCTAAAATATATTGCCCGTGAGCGAGAACCTGCGCAATACCCGCATCGATTTTAGCTCGGATCTGAGTTTGTTGAGTTTTCAAGTCAATGAATTGCATTTAGTCCTCCTTCTTCGTGAGTGTTGTTCCTGTTAAGCGATATACTTCGCCTGTTTGCGGGCAGGCGGCTTCTCCGACACCTGAAGTGGGGAGTGAAAGCCTTTCTCCATGTTCACTCATCCAACCAATTTGACGTGCTGGGACACCGACTACTATGGCGTAATTGGGGACATCTCTATTTACAACCGCCCCAGCTCCTACAAAGGCGAAGATGCCAACTGTAGTCCCGCACACTATTGTGCAGTTTGCGCCTAACGTCGCACCCCGTTTGATCAACGTAGTGCGATATTCGCTCTTTCGATTAACTAGGGCTCTCGGATTATATACGTTCGTAAAGACCATGCTGGGGCCGCAGAAAACGCCGTCTTCAAGGGTGACGTTGTCGTAAATCGAGACGTTGTTTTGAATTTTGCAGCTGTTTCCAATGGAAACTTGATTGCCGACAAAGACGTTCTGTCCAATTGAAACATTAGTTCCAATCCGAGCATGTGACGAGATATGGCAGAAGTGCCATATCTTGGAGCCATTTCCGATGTTGGCGCCTTCATCTACGACGGAGCTTGGATGGAGAAAGTAGCTCATGGCGTTCGTTTATATTGAATTTAAGAAGGGATGATAGTCGCCAGTCTTTCCCAGGGGGGCGAGTGTGCGAATTGCAGCAACTGTTTCGATCGCTGTTCGGTTTTCTTCTAAGCCGAATCCGCGGCCTGCGAGAATTTCTTCGTAACTTCTTATATGGAGATCAGTAAAGCCTCCTGAGAACTCGATCTCTTCGCCGCCTACAGTAATCGACCGATAGGTGCGTTGACCTTTGGCATGTAAACTCTTGGGAACGTCCTCTGCATCAACGGATAAGAACCATTGCACTCTAGCCTTCTCGTACTCTAGGTAGCCTGCGGCTTTTGTTTCGGAGCTGTAATGAACTTTGTTGTCCTGAAGCGCTCCGAAGACAAAATGGAGCATGTCAAAAAAATGAACCCCAATGTTAGTGGCTATTCCCCCCGATTTTTTTTCATCACCTTTCCATGATTGGAGGTACCATTGTCCTCTGGATGTAATGTAGGTTAATTGCACATCTTGTTTTGAATTGCTATTTCCAGATTGTATTTTTTCTCGCAACGCCTGGATTGCTGGGTGAACTCGTAATTGCAGAATCGTACTGACTTTTTTGCCAGTATCTTTTTCAATTTCTTTCAAGCCGTCAATATTCCAGGGATTGAGGACCAGAGGTTTTTCACAAATAGCGTCTGCTCCAGATCGCAACGCGAAACGCATATGAGAGTCGTGGAGGTAATTGGGCGAACAAATGGAGACGAAGTCAACTTTCTTGGCATCATTCGCTCGACGAAGCTTATCCAAATGGCGATCAAAGCGTTCAAATTCTGTGAAAAAATTGGAGTCAGGGAAGTGACTATCTATGATCCCAACGGAGTCATTAGGGTCAAATGCAGCAACTAAATTATTCCCTGTGGCGCTGATCGCTTGCATATGTCGCGGGGCGATATAACCTGCGGCTCCAATCAAAGCGAAGTTTTTCATTTTTTCTCACTCGGGTTTTCAGATTTATGACTATCGATATACCATTGCACCGCGCTTCTTAGGCCTTTCCTGATGTCAAAATCAGGGGAGTACTGGAGCAGTTGACGGGCTTTATCGATATTCGCAAGAGAATGGAGTACATCTCCATCTCTAAAGGCTCGATGAATAGGCGCTTTCGTATAGATGACGCCGCGTTCGTGCAAATTTCTTTGAAGCAGTTCAAACAGCTCAATCAGGGATGTCCTTTCGCCATAGGCTATGTTGTAGACTTCTCCATTTGCCTTATCGTCTTCATTGGTTGCCGCCAATAAATTGGCTTGAACAACGTTGTCGATGAAGCAAAAATCTCGACTAGTTGAGCCGTCGCCATTTATATGTATATCGGAGTTTTCCAGCATTGCGGCAATCCATTTTGGGATGACGGCGGCGTAGGCGCCGTTCGGATCCTGATGCTTGCCGAAGACATTGAAGTAACGCAAGCCAATGGATTGAAAGCCGTAGCATCGATTGAATACGTCTGCGTAGAGTTCATTGACATACTTAGTTACTGCGTATGGTGAGAGTGGCGCGCCGATTCTGTTTTCAATCTTTGGCAACGCAACGTGGTCGCCATATGTAGAGCTGCTCGCAGCATAGGTAAAGCTACGGACCTTCGCCTCTTTGGATGCAACTAAGATGTTGAGGAAACCGGTAATGTTGGTCGTGTTTGTTGTTAAGGGATCATTAATCGATCTTGGCACAGAACCCAAGGCCGCCTGATGGAGTACGTAGTCGACACCTAGGCATAATTTCTTGCACACTTCAAAATCTCGGATATCACCTTCGATGAACTCAAATTCATTCCATTGAGGTTCCGAGACAACTGCTTGGACATTTTTTAGATTGTTTTGATGTCCGGTTGAGAAATTATCGAGCCCAACTACTCGCTGATTTAATCGGAGCAGTTTTTCCAATATATTACTGCCAATAAAACCAGCTACGCCCGTTATCAGCCACGTTTTGGGATGAGCAAGAAGCTGAGTTTGAAGTTTTTCAAAGGGAGAGGTCATGTTATTGGGCTTAATTTATAAGCGGCCGTCGACAGCATCCTGCGGCAAGATGTGCTTCACGTCATAAATAACGCAATTTTTCTTGCCCAGTCCTCTGATCTTATCAACACCCCAGTCCGAGAATTCGGCATGACCTACCGCAATAATGATCGCGTCATAGGAGTTAGAGATTGGAGAGTCGATGAGCGTGAGCCCGTATTCGTGTTCTGCTTCTTTTCCATCGACCCACGGGTCGTAAATGTCAACGGAAGCATGAAAATTCTTCAATTCATGAATAATGTCAACCACCCGAGTATTTCTTAGATCCGGGCAGTTTTCCTTGAACGCCAATCCGAGAATGAGAATCTTTGCTGAAACTGGATTAATAGTTTTTTGAACGAGCAGGCGCAGCGTTTGGTTCGCCACGTAGGTGCCCATCCCGTCGTTGATTCGGCGACCGGCAAGTATGACTTCGGGATGATAACCAATCTCCTGAGCTTTGTGGGTGAGGTAGTAGGGATCCACACTAATGCAATGCCCTCCTACCAAGCCAGGGCGGAACGGAAGAAAATTCCATTTTGTTCCCGCGGCGTGAAGGACTTCTAACGTATCTATTCCTAATTTGTTAAAAATCAAGGCAAGTTCGTTGATAAGGGCTATATTGACATCTCGTTGTGTGTTTTCGATAACCTTCGCCGCTTCGGCCACTTTGATGGAAGAGGCTTTATGAGTTCCAGCCGTTATGATTGATTTGTAGAGCTCGTTAACAAAATCTGCTACCTTGGGGGTCGAGCCAGACGTTACTTTTAGAATTGATGCCACGCGATGCTGTTTATCCCCCGGATTAATTCTTTCAGGGCTGTAGCCAACGTAAAAGCCGTCGTTAAATTTGAGCCCAGAATTTTTCTCCAGAATTGGTACGCAGACTTCTTCTGTGGCACCTGGATAAACAGTCGACTCATAGATAACTATATCGCCTTGCTTCAAGACCGCAGCCAGCGTTTCACTTGCTCTAATCAGCGGGGTGAGATCAGGCCTTTTCGCTTGATCAATTGGTGTGGGGACTGTGACTATATACACGTTCGCGGCATGCAATTCGGCTGCGTTGTCGGTATATCTAAGATGAGGGGCCATCTGAAGTTCGCTAGCAGAAACCTCAAGCGTGCTATCGTGGCCCAGAGCAAGTTCTTCCACTCGCGCTTTCCGAATGTCATAGCCGATTGTTTGGTATTTTTTTCCAAACTCAACGGCCAAAGGCAGTCCTACATAGCCGAGACCGATGACAGCGATTGTTGTGGAGTTCAGATTTTGCATTTTTCTTTCTCGATAGTAAGGATTGTCTAGCGATTTTGGGGAACGATTTTGGTCGATTCTAGCAAAGCAAAGCTTACTGAGTTCGCGTCGTATTTTTGACAAGCGATTTTCCTGCTTTCCTGCCCGAATTTTTCGCGTAAATCGGGATCGAGGGCCAGATGAAGCATTGCTTCCGCTAGTGAAATGGGGTCTTGAGGTTGGACTAAGAAACCGTTGGTTCCATTTACGACCGTTTCTCGGCAGCCCGGAGCATCTGTAGTTATAACAGGACGTCCCATGGCCATGGCTTCAAGTACCGATCGTGGGGTACCTTCTCGATAAGATGGTAGAACATATATACTGCTTTCTCGGATGACCTGGCGAACGTCATCAACGGTGCCCAGATAGTGAATAATCTTCGATTTCTGCCAATCGTCCACTTGATCGCTGGTAATCGCTGATGGATTTACATCGAATGGGCCGACAAGTAAGAAGGTTGCATCGACTCCTCGAGATTTAACTATTTTCGCCGCTTCTACATATTCGAGGATTCCTTTGTCTCTCAACAGACGGGCGATTAGCAGAAATACCGGATTTGGGGGAAGCGGGGCGACATGGAAATGCTGGGTGTCTACTCCAGAGCCGTTGACAATGGAACTTTTTTGCTCTGATTTAAGAATGCCTGAATTTTTAAAGAAATTCTGGTCATCTGGATTTTGAAAAAAAACATGCTCTGTACGCTGTAGGGCTTGTTTATAGAGAGTTTTAGAGGTGCTCTGAATCCAGGAGCGGGTACGGCCCTCTTTTGATTGGGTAAATGCATATCCTAAGCCAGTGATTAATGCGTAGCGGTAAGGCACTCTGCGAATCCAAGAGGCGAGGATTCCGTAAACTACAGGTTTTATGGTGTAGCAAATAACGTATTCTGGCTTTATTTTGCCTATTAATCGCCACAACTCGAAAAGAGTCCTAATGTCATCTGCGGGGTTGGACCCTGTTCGTTTCAGATGAAAAACATGATATTTGCCACCGATATCCAAAAAGAGTTTGGAGACTCTTTCGTTGTTATCAGCGGCACAGCCATGTACCTCGTATCCTCGGTTCGCTATGGCCTTGATGAGAGGCCATCTGAAGTTTATTAGGGACTGAGCGAGCCCGCCAATAATTAGTACCTTTTTCCTCATTGTTCGGACAAGGTTGGAGGTTTTTTTATGGAGGCTGCTTCCAAGATCGATGTTAGCGAGGAGCAGGTGGTTTTCATTTCAACGGCAGAGAGGGTAGGATGGACCAAGAACATCAGACTAGTCTCGCCCAATTCTGCTGCCCTAGGCAGGCGATTCGGTGGCCGATAGTCTGTGTGCGTGAATGCTTTTTCAAGATAAACCTCGGAGCATGATCCTTGATAGCAAGGTACTTTCTGCTCCGTCAGTGTTTGGACAACTCGGTCCCGTGTCCAACCTACAGCAAGCTGCGCTGGTTTAACGAACAAGTAGTGTTTGTAAGCCGCGTGGTCAATGTAGGCGGGTACTTTGGGAATCCGTACGCATGTGAAGGCCTGGGCTGCTTCGTTGATTTGAGCAGAATAGGTTTGGCGCTGTTTGGTCCAGTCTGCCATTTTACGAAGTTGGATGCGACCTATTGCCGCCTGGATTTCGATCATTCGCCAATTGGTGCCGAAAGAGTCGTGTACCCATCGGAATCCTGGCGGATGCTGCCGTTCATACACCGCTTCCCATGATTTGCCGTGGTCCTTGTAGGCCCACATCTTGGACCACAAACCACGGTCATTGGTCGTGACCATCCCACCTTCCCCTCCTGTGGTCATGATCTTGTCCTGGCAGAAGGACCAGGCACCGATGTGGCCGATGCTACCGACAGGGCGGCCTTTGTACTTGGCCCCGTGGGCTTGTGCGCAGTCCTCAATTACGAAGAAACTCTTTTCTTCGGCCAAGGCCATGATAGGATCCATTTCGCAAGGCCAGCCGGCTAGATGAACGCATATCACGGCGCGGGTATTGGGAGTCAGAACCTCACGGATGCTTTCAGCCGTGATGTTCTGGCTATCCAGGTCGACGTCAGCGAATATCGGCCGCGCACCGGCGTTGACGATGCTCGAGGCAGACGCTAGGAAGGTGCGCGGGGTGACGATTACGTCGTCGCCAGGACCGATATTCAGCGCCTTCAGGGCAAGATCCAGCGCCACCGTTCCGTTGGCCAGCGCAATGGCATATTCCGTATGGCACCACGCCGCGAATTCCTTTTCGAATTCCCGGCATTCCTGTCCGGTCCAGTAATTGACCTTGTTAGACAGCAGCACCCGCTTGACGGCTTCCGCTTCCTCTTCGGTGAAGGAGGGCCAAGGGGAGAAGGGGGTATTCAGCATGTTGGCGTGGTCCTGTTCAAATCTTTGGCCGGGTTGCCCGCGGCGGTGATTCCGTCCGGCTGGGGGCTGACGACGACGGCGCCCACGCCTATCACGGCATGGGCGCCTATGGATATCTGTTGGCGGATGCCGGCGTTGGCGCCTATCCAACTGCAGGCGCCCACGGTGACGCCGCCCGCCAGGTTGGCGCCAGGGCTGATGTGGACGCCGTCGGCCACCTGGCAGTCGTGGTCCACGGTGGCGGCGGTGTTGACGATGCAGGCTTGCCCGATCCGGGCGCCTATGTTGACGACGGCTCCGGCGAACACGACGCTGCCCGAGCCCACGCCAGCATGGCGGCTGATTGTGGCGCGTGGATGAATGATGGTGGCCAGGCGGGCCCCCGCGGCGGCCAGCGTGTCCGTATTGGACAGCCGCACGCGGTTGGCGCCTATGCCCACCACGACGCCGTCGAATTCCTGGCACTGCTGGAGCAGGGCCGCCAGGTTGCCGACGATGGGCCAGGGGCCGCTGCTCTTCCGTTCGGGCCAGGCATCGTCGAAGAAGACGATTTCCTGCCATTGACCGCCGGCCTCGGCCGCATCCGCCACCACGCGGCCGTGGCCGCCCGCGCCCAATATGGCGAGTCGTTTCATGGGTTGTTGCCTCGGAAGCGTTCCATGGTGGCCTGGCCGTCGGCGCTGATGCCTTCGCGCACCAGCACCTTGCGCACGGTCATCCACAGGATTTTCACGTCCAGCCACAGCGAGCGGTTGTCCACGTACCAGATGTCCAGTTCGAATTTCTGCGGCCACGACAGGGCGTTGCGGCCGTTCACCTGGGCCCAGCCCGTTACTCCCGGCCGGACTTCGTGGCGACGCATCTGGCGCTGGTCATACAAGGGCAGATATTCCATCAGCAGCGGACGAGGGCCGACCAGGCTCATGTCTCCGCGCAGCACATTCCAGAGTTCGGGCAGTTCGTCCAGGCTGGTGCTGCGCAGGCGCTTGCCGAACGAGGTCAGGCGTTGATCGTCCGGCAGCGGTTGGCCGTCGGGGCCCTGGGCATCGCGCATGGAGCGGAACTTGACCATCTGGAAGGGCTTGCCGTCCAGGCCGGGGCGGATCTGGCGGAAGAACACCGGCGAACCCAGTTTCCGCCGGATCGCGATGCACAGCACCAGGATGACGGGACTGAGGATGAGTAGGGCGATTGCCGCCAGGACGATGTCGAAAGCGCGTTTTGCCATGAAAAAGGGCCTTCGGAACGAAGGCTGTGGGTACGGTTACGGTCCAGTATAGAGAGGCTTAGGCCGGATGGCCCACGGCGACGTCTCGTTTGCTCTCGTACGAGGCCAGCGGGGCACGCGCCGCCTTGTTTTCCCAGGTGCTGGCCGGGCTGGCTGCAAGCTCGTTCTGCCCGGTAGGTCTATCGCTCAGCAGCGAGTAGGGCGTGTACTCCGGCACCAGCTTCTGCAGGGCCATACGGATGTCCAGGGCGGAACCGTTGTCGCAGGCCGTATGCAGGGTTTCCAGCAGGGATTCGAGCTGGCCCAGGGTCAGGTAGTGTTCGCGCGAGCACAGGATGCGCGGATGGTCGCTGGGGATGGTGTCGCCGCCTATCAGCAGTTCCTCGTACAGCTTTTCCCCCGGCCGCAGGCCTACCACCTTGATTTCGATGTGGCCGTTGGGGCTGTCCGCGTTTTTCTCGGTCAGGCCCGACATCTGGATCATGGTGCGGGCCAGGTCGATGATCTTGACCGGTTCGCCCATGTCCAGCACGAAGACTTCGCCGCCGCGGGCCATGGCGCCGGCCTGGATGACGAGCTGCGCCGCTTCGGGGATCAGCATGAAGTAGCGGGTGACGTCGGCATGGGTGACCGTGATGGGGCCGCCGCGCTGGATCTGGTTGCGGAACAGCGGTACGACCGATCCGGACGAGCCCAGCACGTTGCCGAAGCGCACCATGCTGAATACGGTGCGGTTGTTGGGCCGCAGGGCGAAGGCCTGGAAGATGAGTTCGGCGCAGCGCTTACTGGCGCCCATGACGTTGGGCGGGCGCACGGCCTTGTCGGTGGAGATCAGGACGCAGGTCTCGATGTTGTTCTGGGCGGCGGCCATGGCTACGGACCAGGTGCCCAGCACGTTGTTGCGTATGCCGGCCGCCATGTTGTTTTCCACCAGCGGCACGTGCTTGTAGGCGGCGGCATGGTAGATGGTGTCGACGCGGTGCTCGCGCACGATGCGGCTGACCAGTTCGGTGTCGCACACGCTGCCCATGTAGGCCGACAGCTGGGTGGCGGGGAAGCGCTCGCGCAGTTCGTGCTCGATGGCGTACAGCGCGTATTCGGAATGGTCCAGCAGGACGAGATGGTCGGGTTTTTGCGACTCGATCTGGCGGCACAGTTCGCTGCCTATGGAGCCGCCGGCGCCCGTGACCAGGACCGACTTGCCGGTGACGCATTTGGAAAACAGGTCGCGCCGCGGCGGGACGGGCTTGCGGCCCAGCAGGTCCTCGACCTGGATTTCGCGGATGGCGCTTTCCAGCACCTTGCCTTCCACCATTTCCGCCATGGTGGGCAGGGTGCGCACCGGGATGCCCAGGCTGGACAAACGGTTGACGATGGTGCGCCGGCGCTCGGGCGATGCCGAGGGAATGGCCAGGATGACCTGCTGGATCTCGTGCTTGCGCACGATGTCGTTGAGTCGGCTGAGCGCATAGACGCGCAGGCCGCCCACGTGTTTATTGGCCAGGCGCTTGTCGTCGTCGAAGAAGCAGATGGGCGTGTAGGCGTGGCTGGTGCGCATGGCGACAGCCAGCTGGAACCCGGCTTCCCCGGCGCCGTAGATGGCGACACGCGGCGCCACGATGTGCTGGCGCAGCGGCGTGCGCAGCAGATGGCGCGCGCCGAAGCGGGAAATGACGACGTACGAGAAGGCGATGAACCAGTAGATCAGCAGCGTGCCGCGCGGCGGCGCCGGCAGGTTGAACAGCACGCATCCGATATAGGTGCCGATGGCCAGCACCGCCAGGCCGATACCCGTGGAGCGCAGCATGGAAATATCCATGTAGCGGACCACGTTGCGATACAGGCCGCACAGGTAGAAAACGGGAATCGCGGCTAGCGCCATGATGATGGGCGCGCTGACGCCGTAGCGCTGCAGGATGACCGCATCGCCCAGCCGCAGGTAGAACGCCGCGATCAGGCTGGCGGGCAGCGCGATCGCATCAGCGATCACCATGACCGCGATTTTTTGCGGTCTGGACAGGGAAAGAAGAAAGTCGCGTAGTTTCGTCTGCATGATTACCTTGTACCAATCCGATCGCGGATCGCGAGTCCGGCCCCCGGGGGATGCACACCCCTTTGCGACTCGTTCCCCATCGACTGCCCGGCAGGAAGACAGTTGGCACTCGGTAGTGCGGCGGCGGTATTTTGGTTGGCGCGTCCCATTGCATCAATCCCCGGTTTGGGGGATTGCGGAAAGCCGGCATGCGGTCTTTCTGGTGGATTCTGGACGGTCTGAAAGATTAGCATGTCGCGATGCGCCTATCGTGGGAAACCGGAAAAAGATTGCATCAGTTTGTGCATGCGCGAAATGGTCAATCTCATTTTTGAGAAATACGAAACGTAGCGATCATGTGCCGGTTGCCTGATTGCTTCGTCGATTTCCTGCTCCTCTTTTGCCGCGCTGTCCTGGTCTTGCCGCCCCGGATCCGTAATATATATATGGATATTATGGATCCGGACCGGTCGACTGACGGATCAGGCCAGGCTGGTGGCCAGCCGGTCCACGCAGCGGACCGCCAGCATTTCCTCGTCGGCTTCCACCATCAGGCGGAGCTTAGGCTCGGTGCCCGAGGGACGGATCAGGACCCGGCCGCGGCCCTGCAGCGTGGCGGAGACTTCCCGGTAGGCCGCGGCCAGGCCGGGGTGGGATTCCCATTCCAGGTCGGGTTGCAGCTTCACGTTCACCAGCTTCTGCGGCAGCAGGTGCAGTTCCGAGGTCAGGGCCGGCAGGCCCTTGCCGCTGCGGCGCATGGCGGCCATGACCTGGAGCGCGGCGATGACGCCGTCGCCGGTGGAGTGGCGGTCCAGGCACAGGATGTGGCCAGAGCTTTCGCCGCCGAACAGCCAGCCCTTGTCCTGCAGGGCTTGCATCACGTTCTTGTCGCCAACGGGGGTGCGCACGAACGGGACGTCCAGTTCGGCCATGCGGCGCTCGAAGGCGTAGTTGGTCATGACGGTGCCCGCCACGCCGGCCACCGGGCCCTGGATCATGCGGTCGCGCACGATCACGTACAGCAGCTCGTCGCCGTTGTACATGCGGCCGCTGGCATCGACCATTTGCAGCCGGTCGGCGTCGCCGTCCAGGGCCACGCCCAGGTCGGCGCGGTGTTCCTTGACCTTCTCGGCCAGGGTTTCCGGATGGGTGGCGCCCACTTTTTCATTGATGTTGAAGCCGTTGGGCTCGCAACCGATGGGGATGACGGTGGCGCCCAGTTCCCGGAAGACGTTGGGCGCGATGTGGTAGGCGGCGCCGTGGGCCGCGTCGACCACGATCCGCAGGCCGTTCAGGTCCATTTCCGGGGGGAAGCTGGCCTTGCAGAATTCGATGTAGCGGCCGGCGGCGTCGTCCAGGCGCTTGACCCGGCCCAGTCCTTCGGAGGGCGTGCAGCCCATGGGCTGGTTCAGCGCCGCTTCGATGGCTTCTTCGGTCTGGTCGGGGAATTTGCTGCCCTGGGCCGAGAAGAACTTGATGCCGTTGTCGTCGAAGGGGTTGTGCGAGGCGCTGATGACGATGCCGGCGGACAGGCGCAGGGCGCGGGTCAGGTAGGCGACCGCCGGGGTGGGGATGGGGCCGGCCAGGACGACGTCCACGCCGGCGGCGGAAAGCCCGGCTTCCAGCGCGGATTCGAGCATGTATCCGGAAATGCGGGTGTCCTTGCCGATCAGGACGGACGGGCGGTGCCCGCGCGGGGCTTGGGCCAGGAGGACCTGGCCGGCGGCATGGCCCAGGCGCAGGGCGAAGGCGGGGTTGATGACCGCTCCGCCCACTTTGCCCCGGATGCCGTCGGTGCCGAAATATTTAACCTGTGTTGCAGCCATGATTTCTTCCGTGCGTTCTTATTGCCTCATGCTTCTTTGCTTGTCTGACGAGGAAAGCGACGCCTGGCGTTCCTTTTTATCGGAGCACCGGTAGAGACAGGCCGCCATGATTCCCCACTACGGCTTTTATGGAAATCTGCCGTTTAGCCAACGCAAGCCACACGGACGACAGCATAGGCGGGGAAGTATGACACTCCACTTCCGCTATGTAACAAAATACGGGAGATGGTCCCTAGAATGGGGTAATGCCCGGGGGCCGCGCACCGGGCCCCCTGGGATGACAGCGTTTACAATTTGTTACGCTGTTTAACTAATGTTCGGAGATTTGCGGTCTTTCCCCATCTGGGAAAGTCCCTGCGCTGGAGTCATTCCCTGGACCGGTGCAGGACGAGCCACCTGGGCGTGCGAAAGCGCACGATGGCTGTATACAGCCAAGTATAGACAGCGATGAACACAACGAGAAATAGCATTAACGCTAGTCCCCGGTCCCAGAACACGGTAGCCGGGACGATGGCGACCAGGCTGAGCGCCCACAAATAAGGGGACGTGACGGCGTTGCGCTGGGTCAGCAACTGCGCGTTGCGGGTGCCGATGGCCCAGCGGATGACCCGTTTGTAGATCAGCATGTGCAGGTGCACGCCGTCCGGCAGGCTGGGCGACATGCCGCGCAGATATTTCTTTCGATATATGGAAAATAGCGTCTCGAAGATGGGGTAGATGAACAGCAGCGCGGGATACCAGGCCGAGACCGCGGGATTGCGGACCACCAGCAGGATGCCCAGTTCGGCCAGCATGAAACCCAGGAAATAGGCGCCGCCGTCGCCCAGGAAAATCAGGCCGTAGGGATAATTCCATACCAGGAACCCCAGGATGGCGCCGATCATGAGCAGCGAGCCGGCCAGGATGAGGGGATCGTTGACCTTGAAGGCCACGTATCCCAGCGAGGCGAACATGGCGAGCGCCGCGGCGGCGGCCAGTCCGTTGAAGCCGTCGATGATGTTGACGGCGTTCACCATCGCGCCCACGCAGACGATGGCGGCCAGGCCGCCCACCGCCGGGATGGCCAGCCAGGCGTCGGCCAGGGGGATGTCGATGCGGGTGATGGTGGCCTGCAGCAAGACGGCCGCCAGCGCGGCCCCGGCGAACGCGCACAGCAGGCGGAGCGTCGGGCTGATGCGCTTGGTGAAGTCTTCGGCCAGCCCGATCCCGAAGACCACGGCCGAGCACAGCAACAGCAGGGCGAGGTCGATGGCCAGGGGGAAGTCACGCGAGGTCAGGGCGGCGACCGCCACCGTACAGCCGGTCACGATGCCCAGGCCGCCTATCCGCGGCACCGGCCGGACGTGGAATTTCTGGACGCCGTCCAGGTCATGGTCCGCCGCGGCGCTGTCGCGGTTGGCGAAGCGCACGATGAACATGGTCACGAGTAGGGAAACAATGAAACTGATCGTCAGATTGAGCATGCACGCTTGCCGCAGGTAGGCGCCGGTCCGTTGCCGGCGCAAAGGATTGTTTAGCCTGTTATTTGTATATCCGGCAACCGGGTCGTGTCACGCAATTGCAAGTGTCATGCGGTATCGCATAATTGTGGCGCCGTTACGCAGGGTTACGTCATACAAGAAAACAGGGTTTTCGTACCTTAACTTCATCTATAGTCCCGGTGAACTTTCCGGGGTTGGCACCGGACTATATCGCCTGGAAAGGCGGTGCATGGACACCTAAATTGGTTAGTGAGTGCTGATTGCGCGTTTTGCCCATGGTTGGCGGGCGCATCGCACCGCTGCGACTCATCGAACGAATCTGAACCAGGAGCATCCCGTGGGGACCAACGTCTCATCTTCACCCGCCGACATCGCCGCTTCCGCCTTCAAGGCCTATGACATCCGCGGCGTGGTCCCGTCCCCGCTCAGTCCGGAGTTCGCGCGTCGCCTGGGCGCGGCGCTGGCGCTGGAAGCGCAGCGGGCCGGCGTGCGGCAGGTGGTGGTCGGCCGCGACGGGCGCCTGAGCGGACCGGATCTGTCGCGGGCCTTGCAGGCCGGGCTGATGGCCGGCGGCATCGACGTGCTGGACGTGGGCATGGTGCCGACGCCGCTGGTCTATTACGCGGCCAACGTCAGCGGCACGGGGTCGGGCGTGGCGATTACCGGCAGCCACAACCCGCCGCAGTACAACGGGTTCAAGATGATGCTGGGCGGCACGACGCTGTACGGCGATGCCATTACCGCGCTGCGCGAGCCCATGGTGCAGAATGCCGGCGGCGACGCCGCCACGCCGGGTTCCCGCAAGGAATGGGACGCGGTGCCGGAATACCTGCAGCGCATCGTGGGCGACGTGAAGCTGGCCCGCAAGATGAAGATCGCGGTGGACGCGGGCAACGGCGTGGCCGGTCCGGTGGCGGTGCAGTTGTTCAAGGCGCTGGGCTGCGAGGTGGTGGAGCTGTACTGCGACGTGGACGGTACCTTCCCCAATCACCATCCGGATCCGGCCGATCCGCACAACCTGGAAGACCTGGTCCGCTGCCTGGCCGAGACCGATTGCGAGATCGGCCTGGCCTTCGACGGCGATGGCGACCGCCTGGGCGTGGTGACGAAGTCGGGGCAGATCATCTGGCCCGACCGGCAGTTGATCCTGTTCGCGCGCGACGTGCTGTCGCGCAATCCGGGCGCCGAGATCATCTATGACGTGAAGTGCAGCCGCTACGTGGCGCAGGAAGTGAAGGCCGCGGGCGGCAAGCCGCTGATGTGGAAGACCGGGCATTCGCTGGTCAAGGCCAAGCTCAAGGAAACCGGCGCGCCGCTGGCGGGCGAGATGAGCGGGCATATCTTCTTCAAGGAGCGCTGGTACGGTTTCGATGACGGCCTGTATACCGGCGCGCGGTTGTTGGAGATCGTGTCCCGCTCGGACAATCCGTTGGCCGTGCTGGAAGCCTTGCCGCAGGCCAAGTCCACGCCCGAACTGAAGATGGAGACCGCCGAGGGCGAGCAGTTCGAGGTGGTCAGGCGCCTGCAGCAGCAGGGGCAGTTCACCGGCGCGCGCGAGGTCATCACCATCGACGGCGTGCGGGTGGAATACGCGGATGGCTTCGGGCTGGCCCGTCCTTCGAACACGACGCCCGTGGTGGTGCTGCGGTTCGAGGCGGATGACGAGGCCGCGCTGGCCCGCATCCAGCAGGATTTCCGTACGCAGTTGCTGCGCGTCGCCCCCGACGCCAAGCTGCCGTTCTAAGGAGGGAGGCCATGCAGGAAGGGGCTCCCGCCGATCTGGCGTCCGTTGCGCCGTTGGCCGAGACGGCCGAATGGCGCGCCTTCGTCGAGGCCGCCCATCGGGCGGATCGTCGGGCGGGCACGCTGCGGGTGGTGGAGGCGGCCGGCCTGTCGGTGGACCTGAGTACCCAGGCGCAGTCCGACGAACTGGCGGCGGCCGGCGCAGCGCTGCTGGCCGCCCGCGACTTCGAGGCAGCGCGCGCGCGGCTGCTTGAAGGCGGCATCGCCAATTGCACGGAAAATCGCGCGGCCTGGCACACCGCGCTGCGGGCGGAAGAGCCGCCCGGGCGCGTGGCGGGCCGGGTGTTGGCCGAGCGCGACCGCGTGCGCGCCTTCGTGCGCCACGTGGACGCGGAAGGGCGCTTTGACAGCGTGGTGCACATCGGCATCGGCGGCAGCGACTGGGGCCCCAAGCTGGTGGTGGCCGCGCTGGGCTATGCGGGTACCCGCCGGCAGATGCGCTTCGTGTCCAATATCGACGGCCACGCCATCGAGGCCGGCCTGATCGGGCTCGACCCCCGGCGCACGCTGGTGGTGGTGTCGTCCAAATCGTTCAATACGACCGAGACGCTGCGCAACGCCGATTGCGCGCTGCGCTGGCTGCGCGAGTCCGGCATCGCCGATCCGTGGTCGCAGGTGGTGGCCGTGACGGCCAACCCCGACGCGGCCCGGGACATGGGCGTGGCGCCCGAGCGCATCTTCACCTTCTGGGACTGGGCGGGCGGCCGCTATTCGGTCTGGTCGGCCATCGGGCTGCCGATCGCGCTGGCCCTGGGCGCCGAGGCGCTCGATGGGCTGTTGCAGGGCGCGGCGGCCATGGACGCGCATTTCCTGAACGCGCCGCTGGCCGCCAATGCGCCGGTGCAGCTGGCGCTGGCGGGAGTGGCCAATCGCAACGTGTTCGGCTATGCCTCGCTGAACATCGCACCCTACGATGCGCGGCTGGTTCATCTCGTGCCCTATCTGCAGCAACTGGAAATGGAGTCGCTGGGCAAGTCGGTCGACCTCGAGGGCAGGCCCGTTACCGTGCCGACCGGGCCGGTGGTCTGGGGCATGCCGGGCACCGACGGCCAGCATACGTTCTTCCAATGGCTGCACCAGGGGCCGGAAGGCGCGCCGGTGGATTTCATCATCTGCCGCGAGGCGGATCACCCCTATCCGGAACACCACCGGCTGTTGGTGGCCAATTGCCTGGCCCAGCGCGAGGCGCTGCTGCGCGGCAAGTCCGCATCGGTGCTCGAGGCCGAGTTGGCGTCCAAGGAAAGCGATCCCGCGCGCGCGGCCTGGCTGGCGCGCCACAAGGCGCATCCCGGTGGCCGGCCCTCCACCCTGATCGTGCTGCCGCGCCTGAGCGGGCATGCGCTGGGCGCGCTGCTGGCGCTGTACGAGCACAAGGTGTTCGTGCAGGGGCTGGTGTGGGGCATCAACCCCTACGACCAGTGGGGCGTCGAGTACGGCAAGGTCCTGGCCACGGGTATTGCCCGGGAACTGGCCGGCAAGGGAACGGCGGACGGGCATGACGCGTCGACGGCGTATTGGGTGGCGCAGTGGGGCAATGGGGGGATGTAGGCAAGGTGCTCGCTTTTCGGCTATCGTGAAACCATTGTGTTGCGGGAGAGCGTATGAAACCCTCCGAAGCCCTGGCCTTGAACCGCGTCGCGATACGGCGTGTGGTCGAGTCTCATCGCGCCCGCAATGCTCGTGTATTCGGCTCCGTACTGCGCGGTAAGGATACGGATAGCAGCGACCTGGACATCCTCATCGATCCGACGCCGGAGACGACCCTATTTGACATCGGTGCGATCCGACACGAGTTGGGCAAGCTGTTGGGGGTGCCTGTGGATGTTCTTACTCCCAATGCGCTGCCAGATCGGTTCCGGGCCAAGGTGCTCGCGGAGGCTCGCCCGGTATGACTCGTGACCAGCAACGCTTGGTCGACTATCTCACGCATATCGTAGAAGCCATCGAACGCATCAACTACTACACCGGCGGCATGGACGAGGGCACGTTTCTGCGCGACCAACTCGTGCAGGATGCGGTGATTCGCAATTTCGAGATCATCGGCGAAGCCAGCAATAACATCGAGAAGCGCTATCCCGAATTTGCGGCGGCGCATCCGGAATTGCCTCTGTCGTTCGCCTACCAGATGCGCAACGCGCTTGCCCATGGCTATTTCAAGGTCGATTTTGAGATCGTCTGGAAGACGATCCAGCGCAGTCTTCCTGGGTTACTCGCTCAAGTTCGGGAGGCCTTGACCAGTATCCCTGGCCGGGGCATTGAAGGGATGGGGCCATGACCGCCCAGGTGGATCGGGTCCTTCCCTCCGGTTAAAATCCGCCCTTTCCACGCAGCCGGTTCCCGCCGGCTTTCGTCCGTGCCCCGTATTCTCCTCGTCAAGACCTCGTCCATGGGCGACATCGTCCATGCGCTGCCCGCCGTCTCCGATATCGTCCGCCACATGCCGGATGCGCAGGTCGATTGGGTGGCCGAAGAGGCATTCGCCGCCATCCCCGCCCTGCATCCGCGGCTGAACGCCGTCATTCCGGTGGCGCTGCGCCGTTGGCGCAAGACCTGGTGGTCGGCATCGGTAAGGGCCGAGCGGGCGGCCTTTCGCAAGCGGCTGCTCGAGCATCGGTATGACGCCGTGATCGACATGCAGGGGCTCTGGAAATCGGCGATGGTGGCGCGCATGGCGAACGGGCCGCTGCATGGCTGTGACCTGCGTTCGGCGCGCGATCCCTTCGCGTCCTTTTTTTATCAGCATCGCTACCGGGTGGTGTTCGAGCAGTCGGCAGTGGTGCGCATGCGGGAACTGGCCGCCTTTGCGCTGGGATACGACTTGGCGGGACCGCCGGATTTCGGCATCCGCGCCGAGCCGCCCGCGGGCTTGCCCGCGCGCTATGCCGCGATCATGCCGTCGGCCAGCCGGCCGACCAAGCTGTGGGCCGAGACGTCGTGGCGCATGGTGCTGGAGCGGCTGGCGGTGGCGGGGCATGCGCCGCTGGTGTTTGCGGGCACCGAAGACGAGGCGGCGCGGGCGCAGCGCCTGATCGCCGGCATTCCGGGCGCCCGGGCGCTGCCGCGCATGGGGCTGGCCGAGGTAGCCGGCGTGCTGGCGGGCGCATCGGTGGTGGTGGGGCTGGACAGCGGGCTGACACACCTGGCCGGGGCGCTGGGGCGGCCCACCATCGGCATCTACGCGGACTACGATCCGGCGCTGGCGCCGGTGACGGGTTCGGCCTTCACGGCCAGCCTGGGTGGGCGGGGAACGCCGCCTTCGTGCGAGCAGGTGCTGGCGGCCATCGGCCAGGCCCTGCCGGCCGAAGCGGCCGTGCCGGGAGCGGCGCGTTGATGCGGGGCGCCGTGCTGCAGGCCCTGTATTCGTCGTTGTGGCGGCTGGCCACGCCCTTCCTGCTGTGGCGCATCTGGCGCCGCGCACGGCGCGAGCCGGTGTACGGCGTCCATCCGGCCCAGCGTTTCGGTTTCTATGGCAGCGGCCGGCATGCGCCGGCGCGCGGCGGTTTCCGCGCCGCGCCGGTCTGGGTGCATGCGGTCAGCCTGGGCGAGACGCGCGCGGCGCAGCCGCTGGTCCGGGCACTGCTGGACCGGGGCCTGCCGGTCTTGCTGACTCACATGACGGCCACCGGCCGCACCGAAGGCGCGCGCCTGTTCGAGCAGGACATCGTGCAGGGCAGGTTGCGCCAGGCCTGGCTGCCCTACGACATGCCGGGCGCCGTGCACCGCTTCTACCGGTATTTCGCGCCGCGCTGCGGCCTGCTGGTCGAGACCGAGGTCTGGCCCAACCTGGTGGCGGGCGCGCGGCGCTACGCGGTGCCGATCGCCCTGGTCAGCGCGCGGTTGTCGGCTTCCTCCGCGCGCAAGACCATGCGGGTGGCCAGCCTGGCGCGCCGCACCTATGGACGCCTGGACGCCGTGCTGGCCCAGACCCGGGCCGACGCCGAGCGGCTGCGGCAGGTGGGCGCGCGCGATCCGCAGGTGGTGGGCAACTTGAAGTTCGACCTGCAACTGCCCTACGACCTGATGCAGGCCGGCGCCGCCTGGCGCCAGCGCCTGGGCCGGCCGGTCATCGCCTGGGCCAGCACGCGCGAGGGCGAGGAAGAGTCCATCCTGGCGGCGCTGCGCGACATGCCCCGCACGAAGGGCGGACAGGCGCCGCTGGCCGTGCTGATTCCCCGGCATCCCCAGCGGTTCGACGAGGTGGCGGCCATGGTGCTGGCCTCGGGCCTGTCCATGCGGCGCCGCTCGTCCATGCCCGGCATGCCGTTCGGTCCGATCGATCAGGACACCGCCGTGCTGCTGGGCGATAGCCTGGGCGAGATGCCTTTCTACTACACCGGCGCCGACGTGGCCATCGTGGGGGGCAGCTTCGCGCCGCTGGGCGGGCAGAACCTGATCGAAGCCGCTGCCTGCGGTGTGCCGGTCATCGTCGGTCCGCATACCTTCAATTTCGCGCAAGCCTCGGAAGATGCGATCGAAGCGGGCGCCGCATTGCGCGCGGACAGCGCCCAGGCCGCCTGGCGGCTCGCGCTGGAACTGATCGACGACGGCGACCGCCGCGCCGGCATGCGCGCCGCCGCGGGCCGGTTCAGCGCCACGCATACCGGCGCGACGCAGCGGGTGATGCGGGCGGTGGGGCCCTGGCTGGGGTGAGCGCCCATGGAGCTTCGCGTCGTGGCTTGTGTCAGGCCGCTACGGTGATTCCAGCCTGTTGGGCACGTCGAGCCGGACGAACGACGATTTCGACGTGTTGGTCCAGGGCTACCAACGCCTGCATCAGGCGCTCCAGAGAGATGTTCCGTAGCTTGTAGTTGCGGACCTGCGAGATCTTGGGCTGCGTCATGCCGGTGAGCTCGGCCGTTCGCGCCTGGGTGATATGAAGGTCATCGATCAGTCGATTGAGCTTCATTGCCAAAGACGCCTTGGCCGAAAGTTCCCCGGCGTCAGCGAAGCCAAGATCGAACAAGACATTGTCGGTGCCGCCTGATGGGGTTCCTGCATCCATGATCATTTCCTCGCATGTCAATGGCTCGCCTGTTCGCGTGCCAGCACGATTTTCCAGCGCTGGACGATCACGGCCACATCGGGTCTAGGCGTTGCAATGCCAGACACCGATTTTTTCTGAAACGCATGCAGCACATGAACGGCGTGTCGAAGGCGGATGGAGTAGACGACGCGGAAGGTGTCGGCACGATGATTTTCCTTCAGTTCGTATATCCCCGGGCCCAGCCCTTTCCACGGCCGGCATGACGCGGGCGTCAACCCTGATTGGACAACAAACAGCGCGATACCCATGTCTTTCTGTATGGGCAGCGGAAACTGCTTGAAGTCCTTTCTGGACGATCCTTCCCAATACAAGACTTTGCGTTTCTCTGTCATGAATTATATCTGTTCGGATATAAACAGGAAAATCCTGAAGAGGTGCCGTCGTACAAACACGGTCTTCAGGGCGCAAAGGTTATAGACAGGCCATCAGGGCAGGGGCTGGAAAACGTCTTCTTGTCCGATAGTGGAAGTGCCTATGAGCGGAGCTTAGGGTTCGCCTCTATGCTGCATCCCCGCCGCCGCGTCTTCCAGGCAGGCGATCATCAACTCCGCCCCGGGCGTCAGCCCTCGGTTCCGATTCCATAGCACGCCGCGCGGCCGCATCAGGTGCGGGAAGCTTAGCGGCAGCACCGCCAGCGGTTCCGACGCGTCGGCCGCGACGGCACCGGCCATGACGGCGATGGCGTCGGTGACGTGCAGGTAGGCGCGCGCCAGGTGCGTGGACAGGGTCTCGACGTAGTTGTTGGGCAGTGTCATGCCGTGTTCCTCCAGCGTGCGCTCCAGCGGCGCGCGCAGGATGCTGCCCGCGGGCGGCAGGATCCACGGGTAGGGCTGCAGGTCGGACCATTTCAGTCGCCTGCGCCGGGCCAGCGGGTGCTGGTGCCGCGTCATGAGCTGCACGGGGTCGTCCAGCAGTTCCCTTTCCTCGAACCCGTCGGCGGCGCTGCGCAGGGGCAGCCGGCCGACCACGAGGTCGACGCGGCCCTGCCAGAGTTCGGGCAGCAGGGTCTGGGCGGTGCCTTCGGTGACCAGCACGTTGGTGTGGGGGGAGCGCTGCTTGAGGATGGCGATGGCCTGCGGAAGCAGCATGGAGGTGGCGGCGGGGAAGGCGCCGATATGGATCTTGCCCACCGCGCCCGAGCTGAGCGAGTTGAGTTCGTCGCGCGCCTGATGCAGTTCGGTCAGCAGGGTACGGGCATGGCGCACCAGGCATTCGCCGTAGGCCGTGGGGCGCAGGCCCTGGGCGGTGCGGGTGAAAAGCTCCAGGCCCAGGCCTTTCTCGAGTTCGGCCAGGGCCTTGGAGACCGCGGGCACGGTGACGTGCGAGCTTTCGGCCACCTGCTTGAGATTGCCGTGGTCGTACAGCGCGGTGATGAGTCGGAGGTGGCGTGCCTTCAAGTTGATCTGGAGATACCAGTCGATCTGCGTCATGCCGCCCCCCGGGGTAAGGTCCGTTGCCGGTTGTTCAAGCCGGGGGATTTTACTCAACCGGCCCTGGCGTGCCGCGCAGGCTCGGCCTAACCGGAAGTTAAGGCCAAGTTGGCGATTACTGGCGTTGCCGGCGCCCGGGCGGACCGAACGAAGCCTGCCCCTTGATATCGGCCGCCACGGCTTCCACGTGGCGCACGAGCGCCGCGGCCTCGGGCGACAGGGGCCGGAGCGCCGAGTAGTACACCTCGGTCCAGAGCACGATGCGAGGCCGGAAGGGGCGCAGCACGATGTCGGAGAAGATGCCGCCCGCGAGCAGCAGGGGATTGATCAGGGCGATGCCGACCTGTTCGCGCACCAGGGCGCACGCCGCCAGCGAGTTCCTGGCCAGCACCGGTGCGCGCACGCGCACGCCGGATTCGTTGAGCGTGGCTTCGACCAGGATCGTGGTCGGCGAGTCGTCGGGCAGGGCGATCAGCGTTTCGCCCTGGAGATCGTCGGGGCGGACGAGCGCCCGGCCGGCCAGCCGGTGCCCCGGCGGCAGCGCCGCCATCAGGAGATCCTCCGATATCGTCCGCCGCTCGCACAACTCGAGGTTGCTGGCCGACTGTGGCAGCGGCTGGTTGGTGACGCCCACGTCGATTTCCTGGTGGGCGACCAGTTCCAGCGTGTCATGCGGCGTCTCGACCCGCAGGTCCACCTCCACGTCGGGCATCTCGCGCCGCAGCCGGCTGACGGCCTGGGGCACGATCGCGATCAGCGGCGGCGCGTGCGCGGCGATGGTCACCCGGCGCTGTTTGCCGCGCTCGAGTTCATAGGCCATGTCCAGGGCGAAATCCAGTTGCTGGGCCGCGCGGTTGGCATGGGGCAGCCATTGCTTGGCGGCGGCCGTGGGCCGCAGGCGCCCCCCGGAGCGATCGAACAAGGCCACGCCCGTTTCGCGCTCCAGGAGCCGGAGGATCTTGCTGACCGCGGGTTCGGACACGCCAAGCTTGAGGGCGGCCTCGGCCAGGCTGCGGCTTTTCATGACCGCCGCGAACACGCGCAGGTGGCGGCTGGTCAGGACACGGGGCATGGAAAGTTTGCCTTAACTGAAAGTTAAGTAAATGTAGGCAAAACCGAGGTGAACGGCAACCTACACTGGCTTTCCCCACACGCCCCGCGGCACCGGCCGCTGAACCAGGAGTCGCCATGCCAGCCCGACTGATCGGCTTGTTCTTGTTCTGTCTGCCCTTTTCCCTGGCCGCCCAGCCCTCGGCCTTTCCCAACCGTCCTGTCAGCATCGTGGTCACGACGGCGGCCGGCGGATCGGTGGACGCCATTGCCCGCGCGATCGCCGCCGACCTGGGCAAGACGCTCGGGCAGCCCGTCGTGGTCGAGAACCGGCCCGGCGCCAATGGCAATATCGCCGCCCAGCATGTGAAGGCCTCGGCACCCGACGGTCATACGCTGCTGATGCTGAGTTCCAGCACGTTCACCCTCAATCCGTTCGTCCTGGAACGCGTGCCTTTCAACCCCGAGAAGGACTTCGCGCCGGTGGCGATGACGGCCGGGCTCAACATGGTGCTGGTGGTCGCGCCGGGCACCCGGGCGGGCACGCTCAGGGAACTGGTCGCCGCGATGAAGGCGCGGCCCGGCGAACTGAACTACGGGTCGTCCGGCAACGGGTCGCTGCCCCAGGTTGCGGCGGAACTGCTGGCCATGCGGACCGGCACCCGCGCGACCCACGTTCCCTACAAGGGCATTGCGCCGGCCTTGAACGACTTGTTGGCGGGCCAGATCGATTTCATGTTCGACTCCGGCACCGCGATGTCCCATGTCCAGGCCGGCAAGCTGCGCGCGTTGGCCGTGATCGGCCCCAACCGGCTGCCTATTTTCCCAGACGTGCCGACGTTCAAGGAAGCCGGCGTGGACGGCATGGAAGTGGCCGCCGGCTGGCACGGCATTTTCGCGCCCGCCGGCACGGATCCGGCCATCGTCGATCGGCTCAATGCCGAGATCAACAAGAGCCTGCGATCGGCTGCCATGCGCGAGCGGATGAACAGCATGGGGTTCGAGAGCGTCGCGCTGCCGGCCGCCGAGCTTGGCCGTGCCTTGCGCCAGGATTTGCAGCGGTTGGGGCCGATCGTGAAGCAGGCCGGCATCACCGCCTATTGAACCGGCTCGGAACGCTTCATCATGAATCGTGACATCCGCGTCCCGTTGGTGCTCATTCCCGGCCTGCTCTGCAACGGCGTGCTGTGGGAACCCCAGCGAATCGGCCTGCACGACCGCGCCGACATCTGGATTCCCGACCTGTCGCGCGACGCCAGCCTGCCCGAGGCGGTGGAGCGGATGCTGGCCGACGTTCCGTTCGAGCGGTTCGCGCTGGCAGGGTTGTCGATGGGAGGCTACCTGGCGGCGCTCGCCGCCTTGCGTTCCCCTGATCGAGTCGAACGGCTGGCGCTGTTGAACACGCGTGCCCATGCCCCGGAGACCGAGGCGGGGCGCCGGCGCCGTACCGCCCAGATCGAGTTGGCCCGCCGGGACTTCGCGGCGCTGGTGGAGCAGTTGCTGCCCGCCTTGCTGCGTCCGCAAGCCTTGGGAGACGAGATCCTGGCGCAGGTCGTTCGGGACATGTCCCTGTCGCTCGGTGCGGAGGTGTTCATCCGCCAGCAGGAGGCCAATATGAACCGGCCGCCCATTGCCCACAGGCTGGCGAGTATCGCCTGTCCGACCTGGATCGTCGGAGGCGACCAGGATGCCATTGCACCACAGGAAAGCCAGCATGCCCTGGCTCGGGCCATCCCGGGCTCCCATCTGCGCATGTTGCGCGACTGCGGTCATCTGTCCACGCTGGAGCACCCCGGCGCGGTTACCCAATTGCTTAGGCAGTGGCTCGACAACCCGAGCCTGCCATCCCGACCCTACCAAGGAGCAACACCATGACGTCCCTTTCCACGGCGCCTTCGACCGACCTGGGCATCGAGCAGATCGGCCAGCGCCAGGTGGCGCGTTTCCGTGACCGCAAGCCCGACTGGGAAGCATTCGAAGACGCGAAGCTCGACGGCTTCCGGCGTGCCCAGCATCGATTCATCGGAGCGGGCGGATCCGCCAAGCATGGCGATCCCAGCGTCATCCCGCCGCTGGGCTTCACCTTGAGCGTCATGTTCGTGCCGCCCGGCCAGGGCAATGCTGCCCATACCCACGAAGTGGAAGAAGTGTTCTTCGTGCTGCAGGGCTTTCTGGACGTGTTCCTGGAGGACAAGGCCGGGAACCGGTTCGAGACCCGCCTGGGGGCCTGGGAATGCGTCTCCTGCCCGCCGGGCGTCATGCACGGCTATCTGAACGCAAGCCTGGAGCCGGTCTATTTCCAGGTGATGCTGGGCAAATCCCGCCCCGGCGCGCTGAACTACCAGGATGAAGCCCTGCGCGCCGCGGTGGCGGTCAACCCAGCGCGCCGGTGACGTCGTCGAACAATTCGTCCACCGTGAACCGGCGTGGAATGATCTTCTGTTCGTACGACCACTCGATGGCCATCTCCAGGCCCTTGCGGTTGGCTTCCAGGCCCAGCGGCGGCAGGGTCTCCAGCGCGGCGGCCGGGGCAAGCGCGCGGCTTTCCGCGATCATCCGGTAGATCTCGCGCACGGCCTCGGGATGCTTGCGGGTGACGTCCTGGTGGACGGCAAAGACGTGGTTGATGGGCACGACGCCTTCGCGCTGGTACCAGGTTTTGGCGGCCGCGATGGGTTCCGGGACCAGGGTCTGCACCCGCGGGTCCTTGGGCATGTCGTTGCCGAGGATGGCGGCGGCCAGTTCGCCGTTCAGCATCATCTCGGGAATCGACGACCCCTTGGGCAGCATGTGGCAATTGGGCGGGTCGCGGTATTCGGCCAGGTGGGATTCGTCCACGGTGTACCACTCGACCTTGTTGGGATCGACGCCGTATTCGTGCTGCAGGATGCCGCGCACCCACAGGCCGGTGGTTTGCGCATAGGTGCGCACGCCCACCTTCTTGCCTTCGATGTCCTTGGGGTCGAGGTGGCCGAGTTCCTTGTTGAAGCCGACGCAATGGTGCTGGAAGCGGCCGACCATGGGCGCGGGCAGGATCACGAACGGCTTGCCGTAGGCCTTGGCCTGGAGGTAGGTGACGATGGCCAGTTCGCCCGCGTCGAAGGCGTTGTCGCGGATCATCGGCTTGAAGCCGTCGTGCGCGGTCTTGGGACCGCAGAAGTCGAGCCGGACGATGTCCGAGGCGACGCGGCCGTCCTTCATCGCCGCGGCCACGGGAGAGTCGGCCAGGTTGGTTTTCAGCGTGACGCGCGTGGCGTGTGCGGTGGTCATGGGGTCAGTCCTTCAGCACGGGGTAGAGCTTCTGCGCGGTGCCGGCCATGATCCAGCGCTGGTCGGCGGCGGGCAGGAAGGCGATGTAGTCCTTGAATGCCTTGACGATGTCGGCCAGGCTGTCCTCGGCGGCGGGGAAGTTGGAGCCCCAGGCGATGCGGTCGGCGCCGAATTCCCGGACCACGCGGCCGAAGAAGGTCTCGGGCGTGGCCTGGCCGGAGTACGCGGACTCGGTGTTGCGGCTGCTGAGCTTGAGGTAGAGGTTCTTGAAGCGGGCCAGGTCGAACAGGTGCTGGGCGCCGGCATAGGGCGGGCCGCTGCTGATGTCCGGTTTCATCATGTGGTCGACGATGGCCAGGGTCTGGGGGAAGGCGGTCAGCAGTTTCTCCAGCGCCGGGATGGCGGCCTTGGTGATCTGCACGCACACGGGGATGCCCAGGTCGCCCGCCAGGCCCCAGGCGGGGTGCAGGGCGGGGTCTTCCAGCGTCGGCGCCTGGCCCGGCATGGTGCTGCCGGTGGTGAAGATGCGCAGGCCGGCCAGGCCGCGTTCGGTCCAGTAGCGGATCTTCCGGGTGGCGTCGGGGGCCAGCATGTCGACCGAATAGACGCCGGCGAATCGCTTGGGCTGCGTGGCGATGGAGTCGGCCACGTAAGAGTTGTCGAAGCCGTAGGTGGTCGAGGAATGGACGATGGCGGCCTTGTCGATGCCGACGGCATCCATGGCGGCGACGTATTGTTCGAAGGTGACCGGCCGGGTGGCGGACCAGCCCGAGCGTTCGCCGCCCAGCGGGTTGAGCGGGTAGCGGGCGGTGTCGGGCGAGATGATGTGCGGGTGGATGTCGATCAGGCGTGTGGTCATGGCGGTGTCGCGGAAATGATGGGTATCGGAGGGGGCGGGTCAGGCGCCGACGTCGATGAACATGTCGTCGACGGCGTAGCGCTTCTTGAGCAGGCCTTGCTGGTGGCAGTAATGCATCATGGCTTCGATGGACGGCCGGTTGGCCTCGATGCCGTAGGGCAGGGGGTCGCCCACGATGCGGCCCATGGCGCGGTAGTGCTCGTCCTTGTCCGACACCGATTCGCCGGCGGCGAGCTGGCGCAGGTAGATGTTCTTCGAGGCCAGGAAGGCGTCGTACAGGGCCTTGCCCACCCACGGGTGCCGGGCCAGCACCTCGTCCTTGACGGTGATCAGGCCGTGCACGGGGTAGATGCCGGTCTTGCGGTACCACTCGGCTTCGAGCCGCTCGGCGTCGGGGAACATTTCGAGGTATTCGGGCGGCTTGATGCGGCCGCCCGCTTGCCAGCCGTCGGCCGGCGCGCCGGCGCGGCCGATGCCTGCGTTGTCGGTGAAGGCCGCGGACAGGTAGCCGCTGGCCATCAGGTCCACCAGCGACTTGCCGTCCTTGGCCTGTTCGACGTTGGGCGGCAACTGCAGCGAGGAGACGTGTTCCTCGTCGTCCACCACCCAGGTGATGCGATCGTTGTCGACGCCGTAGTCGTTGGTCAGGATGCCGCGCGTCCAGATGCCGGTGGTGACCGAGTAGGCGCGCACGCCCGCGCGCTTGCCTTCGAGGTCGCGCGGTTCGCGGATACCGGCGTCGTCGCGGTAGACCAGGCCGGCATGGTGGAAGCGACGGAAGATGAAGACGGGCAGCGCCTTGAATGGGGCGCCGGCCTCGCGGGCGATCATGTAAGTGGCGGGAGCCATTTCGCAGACGTCGAACTCGACGTCGCGCACCATGCGCCGGAAGGCCGCGATGATGGGCTTGATCTCGACGAAGTCCGGCTGGACGCCTTCGATGGGCACGTCGCCGCGCTTGAGCGCCGCGGTGTGGCCGTAGGTGGCGATGGCGATCTTCAGGGGCAGGGGTTGCTTGGATGTCATGGCTGCTTGGTCGGAGGGAAGGCGGGAATGGTGTAGAGGGTCAGGCGTCAAGCTTGTCCAGGTCCTCTGCGCTGTAGACGTAAAGGAGACCGGCGGCTTCCAGGCCCTGGCGCATGTTGGCCACGTCCAGCGACAGCTCGCCCGCCAGGTAGCGCTTGCGTGACTTTTCTTCCTTGGCGGTACGCTGGCGCGCCAGCTCCAGCGTGCGGGCGATCTCCAGGCGCGGCACGACCACCACGCCGTCGTCGTCCGCCACGATGGCGTCGCCCGGGTTCACGTTCATGCCGGCGCACACCACCGGCAGGTTGACGTGGCCCAGCGTGGCCTTGACCGTGCCGCGCGCCGAGATGGCGCGCGACCAGACGGGAAAGCGCATCTCGGTCAGCGTGCGCACGTCGCGGCAGCCGGCGTCGATGACCACGCCCTGGACGCCGCGCGTCTTGAGCGAGGTGCAGATCAGGTCGCCGATCATGCCGTCGGTGTTCTCGCACATGACGCCGACCACCAGGATGTCGCCGGGCCGGCATTGTTCGATGGCCACGTGCAGCATCCAGTTGTCGCCCGGCGCGGTCAGCGCGGTCACGGCGGTTCCGGCGATGCTGGCGCCGGCGTAGATGGGACGCAGGTACGGCGCCATCAGGCCGGCGCGCCCCATGGCCTCGTGCACGGTGGCCACGCCGTGCGTGGCCAGTTCGGCGATGAGGTCCTGCGGGCCGCGCGGGATGTTGCGTACGACGACGTTCTTCATGTTGCCCTCGGTCAGTTGATGGGGATGTTCGCCTTCTCGATCACCGCCTTCCATTTGGCGATGTCGGCCTTCATCAGGGCGCGCGACTCGTCCACGCCCAGGGCGTAGGGTTCGGAGTTCATCTCGCGCAGCTTCTGCGCGACCTCGGGCGAGTTGACGGCGGCCACGAAGGCCCGGTTCAGCTTGTCGATGATGGCGCGCGGCGTGCCCTGGCGGATCGACACGCCGTTCCACGACGCCACCACGTAGCCGTCCAGGCCGCTTTCGGCGGTGGTGGGCACGTCGGGCAGGTTGGGGTTGCGGCCGTCGGCCGCGATGGCCAGCGCGCGCACCGCGCCGCTCTTGATCGAAGACAGCATGGGTGGCACGAAGTCGAAGCCCACGTCGATGTCACCGGAGCGCACGCCGGTCAGCAGCGCGGCACTGGTCTTGTAGGGAATGGTCTCGGCCTGGATGCCCGCCACCGACTTGAACAGCTCGGCGCCCAGGTGCTGGCTGGAGCCGACGTTGGTGGTGCCCAGGCTCAGCTTGCCGGGATTGGCCTTGGCATAGGCGATGAGCTCCGTAAGATTGCGAAAACGTGAATCGGGCTTGACCGTCAGGATCAGGTTGAACCTGGACAGGGTGGCGACCTGGGTGAAGTCGTCCACGATGCTGTAGGGCAGGTCCTTGACCAGCGTCTGGGTGATGGCCGTGCCGTTGCCGCCCTGCACGAGCGTGTAGCCGTCGGCAGGGGCCTGCAGGCCGGCCTGGAACGACTGCACGCCGCCCGCGCTGGGCTTGTTGTCGATCACGATCTGCTGGCCCAGGATCTCGCTGACCTTTTGCGTGACCACGCGCGCCGTCAGGTCGCCGATGCCGCCGGGGCCGTAGGGCAGGTACATCCGGATCGGCCGATCCGGATAGTCGGCCGCGGCGGCGGGAGGGATGGCGCCGGCCGACAACGCGGCGGCGAAGAGGACTGCGGCGTACTTCGGAATTCGCAATGCGGGGAGTGTCACGGCTTGTCTCCTTGTCCCGGCGTTCAGGGGGCGCCGATGTGGATGTCGTACTGGCGAGGATGGTTGCATGCGAGGCCCCGCCGGGTCTATTGAGTAAAACTTCCGCGGGGTTGAGCGGATGGTTAAGACGGTCTGGCGAAACGGCCTGGGTTGAGCGTTTCCTCAAGTCACCGGAAGCATTACTCAATGGATGCGCGCGCCTTGCTGTCGGCAGAATGCGGGAATGCCTGCGCGGGCCGATGCCGGCCCGGCCACGACTCACGACGACAGGAGCAAGGAGTCCGCATGATCATCGATTGCCATGGGCACTACACGACTGCGCCCGAAGCCTTGAACGAGTACCGGCGCCTGCAGGTGTCGGCCTGCGAATGCGGCAAGTGCGAGATCTTCCCGCGCCCCGTCATCTCGGACGACCAACTGCGCGAAAGCCTGGAGACCAAGCAATTGCGCATCCAGCGCGAGCGCGGCACCGACCTGACGATCTTCTCGCCGCGCGCGGTCGGCATGGGTCACCACATCGGCGACCAGCAGACCAGCAGCGAGTGGGCCATCGTCTGCAACGACCTCATTCATCGCATCTGCCAGCTGTACCCGGACAATTTCGCCGGTGTCTGCCAGTTGCCGCAGAGCCCGGGCGTGGAGCCGGCCAGGTGCATACCGGAGCTGGAGCGCTGCGTGAAGGAACTGGGCTTCATCGGCTGCAACCTGAACCCCGATCCGACGGGCGGGTACTGGAAGGATCCGCCGCTGCACGACAAGTGGTGGTATCCGCTGTACGAGAAGATGGTCGAGCTGGACGTGCCGGCCATGATCCACGTCAGCGGTTCCTGCAACCCGCATTTCCACGCGACGGGCGCGCACTACATCAATGGCGATACGACGGCCTTCATGCAGTTCCTGACGTCCTCGCTGTTCAAGGATTTCCCGACGCTCAAGTTCATCATCCCGCATGGCGGCGGCGCGGTGCCGTATCACTGGGGGCGCTATCGCGGGCTGGCGCAGGACATGGGCCTGCCGCCGCTCAAGGAACTGCTGCTGCAGAACGTGTTCTTCGATACTTGCGTCTACCATCAGCCGGGCATAGACCTGTTGCTGAAGGTGATCCCGCCCGAGAACATCCTGTTCGCGTCCGAGACCGTGGGCGCGGTGCGCGGCGTGGACCCCGAGACCGGCCATCATTTCGACGACACGCGTCGCTACATCGATGCCGCCGGCCTGGGCGAGGCCGACAAGGCCAGGATTTATTCGGGCAATGCCTACCGGGTGTACGGAAGGCTGAAGAAACGCGGGTAGTGCCTTGGCCGCTGCGCGGCCCTAGCGCAGCAGCGCGTTGACCTGGCGCACGTCGTCTTCCGACAAGATGCCGGAGGCAGCCTTCAGGCGCAGACCCGACAGCAGGGCGTCGTAGCGTGCCTTGGCCAGGTCGCGCTCGGTGGAATAGAGCTGCTGCTGGGCGTTCAGCACGTCGATGTTGATGCGCACGCCCACTTCGTAGCCGGTCTTGTTGGCATCCAGCGCGCTGCGGCTGGAGACCTGCGCGGCCTCCAGCGCGCGGACCTGGGCCAGCCCCGCGTTCACGCCCTGGAAGGCGACGCGGGTGTTCTGGATGGCGGCCCGGCGGGCGACCTCCAGGTCGTTGCGGGCCTTCTCGGACAGCGCGACGGCCTCGTCCACCCTGGAGGTGGTGCCGAAGCCGGCGAAGATGGGCACCGAGACCTGCACGCCCACCGAGCGCGTGGTGTAGAAGTCGTTGACCACCGTCTGCCCGACCAGCCCGCGCGTGCGTGCCACGTTGGCGGCCAGGTCGACCGAGGGGTAGTGGCCGCTCTTGGCGATTTCTATGCCGCGCTGGGCGATCTCGCTGTTCAGCGTGGCCTGGGCGACGGCCAGGTTGTTGGCGGCGGCCTGTTCGGTCCAGGCCTCGATCCGGGGCGGCTGCGGCGCCGGCACGTTGACCGCGGGCGGCAGCTTGGCGAGGTCGCCCGCTGGCGTGCCGATGATCTGCTGCAGCGCGCCGATGCGGACCGCCAGGTCGGATTCGGCCTGGATTTCCTGGGCCTGGGCCAGGTCGTAGCGCGCCTGGGCCTCGTAGGTGTCGGTGATGGTGGCCGTGCCGATCTCGAAGTTGCGCTTGGCCGATTCCAGCTGTTCCGAGATGGCGATTTTCTGGGCGCCGATGAAGGCCAGGTTGTCCTGCGCCGCCAGCACGTCGAAATAGGCCTGCGCCACTCGCAGGATCAGGTCCTGGCGCCCCTGGGCGAGCTGGGCTTCGCCGACGGCCACTTGCAGCTTGGACTGCTCGTAGGTCTGCCAGCCCGTCCAGCGGAACAGCGGCTGGATCAGTTGCAGCGTATAGCTCTCGTTCGTGTAGGTCACGCCCGGCAGGCGCGTCGTGGAGGCCTCGGCCCGGCTGCCGGCCAGCGAGATGGCCGGCAGCAGAGAGGCGCGCGCCTGGGGCAGTTTTTCAAGCGTGGCGGTATAGGCCGAGCGCACCGACGCGAAGGTCGCGTCGTTGGCCAGCGCCGCCTGGTAGGCCTGCTCCAGGTCCAGCGCCGCGACCGCGGGAACGAAAGCGCAGGCGCCCAACAGCGCGCACAGCGTCTGGACGTAGTACGGCCTGGCGCGCATGGGCACGAAACTCCGCTTAGAACTTGAACTTGGAAACGGTGACGCCGCGCAGGGGCTTGACCAGGGTTTCGAACAGCGAGGTGGTCTCGAAGCTGGCGGCCGTGGTCCGGGTGATGAGCAGGGTAGTCATGACCGGCGCCTGGCCGACGATGATGGCCAGCCGGCCGCCCACGCGCAACTGGTACTTCAGGCTGTCGGGCACTTCGGGCACCGAGCCGGTGACCAGGATGGCGTCGTATTCGGTCGAGCCCCAGCCCTTGCTGCCGTCGCCGACCTGGACCGTGGCGTTGGCGATGCCGGCGCGCTTGAGGTTGGCCTGGGCGAAGGCGGCCAGCTTGGGCAGGATCTCGACCGACGTCACCGTCTGGGCCTGGCTGGCCAGCAGCGCCGTCTGGTAGCCCGAGCCGGTACCGATTTCCAGCACGCTGTCGGTGGGCTTGAGCGCGAGTTCCTGCAGCAGGCGCGCTTCGACCTTGGGGGCGAGCATGCATTCGCCGCTGTCGTAGTCGTCGATCCGCAGCGGGATCTCGGTGTCGGCGAAGGCAAGGGTGCGCAGCGCGGGCGGCACGAAGTCCTCCCGCTTCACCTTGAACAACAGTTCCAGCACCTTGGGGTCGAGGACGTCCCAGGGGCGGATCTGCTGTTCCACCATATTGAAGCGGGCGTGTTCGACGTCGGGAAGGGAAGCAGCGTTCATGGCAGGACTTGGCAGGAAAACGTAACAAAACAAACCATTCTAACCGGCTCAGAACGGCTTGGCGACCGTCGTTGCGTGGCGGACCTCGGGCGGCTTGGCGAAGTAGCTGCCCACCAGCGCGCGCCAGGCCTTGAAGTCTTCCGAGCCCCGGAAGTGCACGGTGTGGTCTTCCAGCGTTTCCCACTGGACCACGAGCAGGTAGGCGTTGGGGTCTTCCAGCGTCTGGTGCAGTTCCATGCCGTGGCAGCCCTTCGCCCGCTGGAACAGCGGAGCGGCTTCCTGGACGCCGGCCTCGAATTTTTCCTGGGTGCCGGGCTGGATTTCGATGTGCGCGAGTTCGTAGATCATGGTTGGCCTTCCACAGAATGGTCTGCCATGTTACCCGCGTTCGCGCGGGTCGGACATGCCGGCGCGGGGCGGGCCGGCGGGCGGACTATACTGGCGGCGTGCGTCGCCCGGGGGGGCGGCGCGTTTCGTTTCCAGAGGATCGCCATGTCTGCCGTTCGTCCCATTCCCAAGGCCCTGACCATCGCGGGCGTGGACCCCTCGGGCGGCGCCGGGGTGCTGGCCGACGTCAAGGCCATGAGCGCCCTGGGCGCGTACGCCTGCGGCGTCATCGCGGCGCTGACCGCGCAGAACACCCAGGGCGTGACGGGCGTGCAGCCCGTCGATCCCGCCTTCGTCGCGCAGCAGATCGACACGCTGTTCGCCGACGTGCCCGCCGACGCGGTCAAGATCGGCATGCTGGGCAGCCGGCCCGTCACCGAGGTCGTGGGCGAGCGGCTTGCCCACTGGAAGCCGCCGCACGTGGTGCTCGATCCCGTCATGATCGCCAAGAGCGGCGACGCCCTGCTGGCGCGCGACGCCATCGGCGCGCTGCGCGAAGCGTTGATGCCGCAGGTGACGATGATCACGCCCAACCTGCCGGAGGCCGGCGTGCTGCTGGAGCAGCGGCCGGTGGAGACGGTCAAGGAAATGCGGCGCGTGGCCGAGCGGCTGCGCGAACAATTGGCCCACACCGGCCAGCGCTGGGTGTTCCTGAAGGGAGGGCACCTGCCGGGCGACATGGCGATCGACCTGCTGCACGACGGCGACCGCATGATCGAGCTGGCGGCGCCGCGCATCGACACCCGCAATACCCACGGCACGGGCTGCACCCTGTCGGCCGCGCTGGCGGCGCTGCTGCCGCAGGCGCAGGACGTGCCCGAGGCGGCGCGCCGGGCCAAGCACTACCTGACCGAGGCCATCCGCCACGCCGACCGGCTGGGCGTCGGGTCGGGCAACGGGCCGGTGCATCACTTTCACGGGTGGTGGTAGCGGCTACGCTCCCGGCACGGGAGCGGCCGGCGCGTCCGCCCCGGGGACCTGTTCCTGCGCCCGCAGCCGGATCGGCCGGGTAACTACGCTTAAGACTGGATCAGCCCGGTCATCGGCGAGCTGGGCGAGCCGCTGTACAGCTTCTTCGGCATGCGGCCCGCCAGGAAGGCTTCGCGTCCGGCTTCCACGCCTTTCTTCATTGCGCTGGCCATCAGCACCGGATCCTTGGCCGCGGCGATGGCGGTGTTCATCAGCACGCCGTCGCAGCCCAGCTCCATGGCGATCGCCGCATCCGAGGCCGTGCCCACGCCCGCGTCCACGATGATGGGCACGTTGGCCTGGTCGATGATCAGCCGCAGGTTCCACGGGTTCAGGATGCCCATGCCCGAGCCGATCAGCGAGGCCAGCGGCATCACCGCGACGCAGCCGATTTCTTCCAGCATGCGGGCCTGGATGGGGTCGTCGGTGCAATACACCATGACCTTGAAGCCGTCCTTGACCAGTGTTTCCGCGGCCTTCAGGGTTTCGGGCATGTTCGGGAACAGGGTGTGCGAGTCGCCCAGCACTTCCAGCTTCACCAGATCGTGTCCATCCAGCAGTTCGCGCGCCAGTCGCAGCGTGCGCACGGCGTCGTCGGCGGTATAGCAGCCGGCGGTATTGGGCAGGATGGTGTATTGGCTGGGCGGCAGGTAGTCCAGCAGGCTGGGTTCGCCGGCGTTCTGGCCGATGTTGGTGCGGCGGATGGCCACGGTGACGATGTTGGCGCCGCTGGCGTCGATGGCGGCCTTGGTCTCGTCGAAGTCCTTGTACTTGCCGGTGCCCACCAACAGGCGGGAGGAGTAGGTCTTGCCGGCAAGGGTGAATGTGTCTGTCATGATGAAATCCTGAAAGCTTGCGTGTTCATAGCGGCATCCGGGGCGCATGCGGCGGGCATAGGCCGCGGCGGCGCCGGGGCGGGCCGGCTGGCGCGGCGACGGTCCAGGTCCCGGCTGCGCCGGGACTTCCCGGGTCCGGAGACGAAATCGGGGCGGGCGAAAAACTCGCGCGGGGACAGTCCCCCGGACTGTCCCTACTGCCGCGCTCAAACAGTTTCACCCTTGCTTCCCCGATTTCGTCTCCGGACCCGGCTGGCCCAACGCCGCGCCAGCCGGCCCGCCCCGGCGCCGCCGCGGCCTATGCCCGCCGGAGCGTCTACCTGTGTAGCGGGCCGGCGCACATGCCATCCGGCCAGTGTATCAAGCGGCCCTGGACCGCTCAGGAGCGGTGATAGATCTCCGCCCCCTTCTTCACGAACTCCACCGCCTTCTCCTGCATCCCCTTGTTCAGGGCTTCGGCCTCGCTGACGCCGATCTGCTCCGCATATTCGCGCACGTCCTGCGTGATCTTCATGCTGCAGAAGTGCGGCCCGCACATCGAGCAGAAGTGGGCGACCTTCATCGAGTCCTTGGGCAGGGTTTCGTCGTGGAAGTCCTTGGCGGTGTCCGGGTCCAGGCCGAGATTGAACTGGTCTTCCCAGCGGAATTCGAAGCGCGCCTTGGACAGCGCGTTGTCGCGGATCTGCGCGCCGGGGTGGCCCTTGGCGAGATCGGCGGCGTGGGCGGCGATCTTGTAGGTGATGATGCCGTCCTTGACGTCCTTCTTGTTGGGCAGGCCCAGGTGTTCCTTGGGCGTGACGTAACAGAGCATGGCCGTGCCGTACCAGCCGATCTGCGCGGCGCCTATGCCCGACGTGATGTGGTCGTAGCCGGGCGCGATGTCGGTGGTCAGGGGGCCGAGCGTGTAGAAGGGCGCTTCGTGGCAATGCTCGAGCTGCAGGTCCATGTTTTCCTTGATCATGTGCATGGGCACATGGCCGGGGCCTTCGATCATGACCTGCACGTCGTGCTTCCAGGCGACCTGGGTCAGTTCGCCCAGGGTGCGCAGCTCGGACAGCTGCGCTTCGTCGTTGGCGTCGTAGATCGAGCCCGGACGCAGGCCGTCGCCCAGCGAGAAGCTGACGTCGTAGGCCTTCATGATCTCGCAGATTTCCTCGAAGCGCTCGTACAGGAAGCTTTCCTTGTGGTGCGCCAGACACCACTTGGCCATGATGGAGCCGCCGCGCGAGACGATGCCCGTCATGCGCTTGGCGGTCAGCGGCACGAAGGGCAGGCGCACGCCGGCGTGGATGGTGAAGTAGTCCACGCCCTGTTCAGCTTGTTCGATCAGCGTGTCGCGGAAGATTTCCCAGGTCAGTTCCTCGGCCTTGCCGTCGACCTTCTCCAGCGCCTGGTAGATGGGCACGGTGCCGATGGGCACGGGCGAGTTGCGGATGATCCACTCGCGCGTTTCGTGGATGTGCTTGCCGGTGGACAGGTCCATGACGGTGTCGCCGCCCCAGCGGATGGACCATGTCATCTTCTCGACTTCCTCGGCGATGGAAGAGCTGACGGCCGAGTTGCCGATGTTGGCGTTGATCTTGACCAGGAAGTTGCGGCCGATGGCCATCGGCTCGATTTCCGGGTGATTGATGTTGGCGGGAATGATCGCACGGCCGCGGGCCACTTCGTCGCGCACGAACTCGGGCGTGATGCGCGCGGGGATCGAGGCGCCGAAGGACTGGCCCGGGTGCTGGCGGCCCAGCAGCTCGGCCAGGCGCTGGCCCTGCGGGCCGCTGGCGCGCAGGGATTCGATGTATTGCTCGCGCCGCAGGTTTTCGCGGATCGCGACGAATTCCATTTCCGGCGTGACGATGCCGCGGCGCGCGTAGTGCATCTGCGTCACGTTGGCGCCGGCCTTGGCGCGGCGCGGGGCGCGGTGCAGGTTGAAGCGCAGCTCGGCCAGCTTGGGATCGGCCAGGCGTTCGCGGCCGTAGGCGCTGCTGGGGCCGTCGAGCTGTTCCGTGTCGCCGCGTTCGGCGATCCAGTTCTCGCGCAGCGGCGCCAGGCCCGAGCGGATGTCGATCTTGACGTCGGGGTCGGTATAGGGGCCGCTGGTGTCGTAGACGGTGATGGGCGGGTTCTTTTCGCCGCCGAACATGGTGGGCGTGTCGGCCTGCTCGATCTCGCGGAAGGGCACGCGGATGTCGGGGCGCGAGCCCTGTTCGTAGACCTTGCGCGACTTCGGCAGCGGCTGGATGGCGGCCTGGTCGACCTGGGCCGTGGCGGCGATGAACTTGGGATTGGCGTTCATGGAAGCTCCAAGAAAAAGGTTTCCGGAGCCGAACGAAGGAAGGGATTTTCCGGGTGGCCCCCGGGGACGTCCGTGCACGGACTGGGGGGGCGGCCTGGGGCCGCATGCCGGGAACGCGAGGTTCCGCCGGAAAACGCTCCCTGCATCGGCATTATCCGTACAGGTGCTGAGGGTGTCATCTCAACCCACGCCGAACCGGCGATGAGTACCCCTGCGTCACGGGCGTAAGTATAGGCCGGCGGCGGTCAATGTCCAGCGCGCGTTTCTTGCGCGTTGCACCATGAAGCGTGTCAGGACCGCAGGCCTGGCCTGGCCGACTCGGCCAGCAAGCGCTCCTGCACGCGCTGGGCGGTTTCCATCACGTGCTTGCGCATGAGGCGCGCCGCTTCGTCGGCCTGCAGGGACACCGCCGCCTGGAACAGTTTTTCGTGTTCGTTCTCGCGGCCCTTGCGGTACTCGGCCGTGATGCGGGAGTAGCGGCGGTAGTAGGTGGAGGCTTCGAACATCTGGTTGCAGTAGTCGATCATCCAGCGCGAGCGGCAGCCGGCGATCAGGGCGGTATGGAAGTCCCGGTGCGCGGCTTCCCACTCGGGATTCTCGCGGGGGCCGTCCTTGCCCTTCAGATAGCGGTCCAGCCGCGCCAGGCGGTGGTAGGCCTGGACCAGTCCCTGGACCCAGGTCTGGTCCGCGTAGTCGATGGACGCTCGCAGGGCGATGTCGTTGAGCCAGGACCGCGTGCGCGAGAGCTCTTCCAGGTGCGCGCCGCCGAAGTTGGGCACGGCGAAGCCGCGCCGGTCGTGCTGTACGACCAGGCCCTCGCGCGACAGCCGCGTCAGCGCCTCTCGCAGCGGGGCGAGGCCGACCTCGTAGCGTTCGCTCAACTGGCGGGTGCCCAGCTTCTGGCCGGGTGCGTAATGGGCGTCCACGATGTCGCGCCGCAGACGCTCGTAGGTCTGCGAGGCGAGGGTGGCGGGCACGATGCGGCCGGCGGGAAGGGCGTCGTCGGGTTCCAGCATGATGGTCGAATTTTATCGATAAATCATACACAGCCGGGAATGACGGCTGGTGCCAAGCATATCCGGGTTTCTCCGTGGTTTTTCTTTTCTTTTGTGATCGATAAAAATAAAAAAGAAATATTTTTTATCGATAAAAAAGGAGGAGCGATGAAAACGATCCGATGGTGGTGCCTGGCCGCGATGATGGCGCTGGGCCCGCTCGCCCATGGGCAGGCGCCTTATCCCTCGCATCCGATCCGTGTGGTGGTCCCGTTCGGGGCGGGCGGGACGCCGGACACCGTGGCGCGGCAACTGGCCGCCGAGATGGACAAGCGGCTGAGGACCCGCGTGGTGGTGGACAACAAGCCCGGCGCCAATGGCGTCATCGGGGCGGCCGACGTGGCCAAGGCCGCGCCCGACGGCTACACCCTGCTGCACGTGACGACCTCGTTCGTCATCAATCCCCATGTCTACAAGAAGCTGCCCTACGACATCGGCAAGGACTTCGTGCCGGTGGTGAACGTGGCGACCGGCACGGGCTACCTGCTGATGGTCAATCCCGCGCTGCCCGTGCGCACGGTGGCCGAGCTGGTGGACTATGGCCGCAAGGCCGCCAAGCCGATCACGTATTCGTCGCCCGGCATAGGCAACACCCTGCACCTGGCGGGCGAGCTGTTCGCCGCGCGCGCCGGCATGAGCATGCTGCACGTGCCGTACAAGAGCGCCTCGCAGGCGCTGAACGCGGTGGCGGCGGGCGACGTGGACATCATGTTCATTCCGCCCACGATCGCGCTGCCCTATGTCCAGTCGGGCAAGGTGCGCACGCTGGGCTTCACCGGCGAGCAGCGCACGCCCGAGTATCCGGATGCGCCGACCATGGCGCAGGCGGGCGTTGCCGACTTCGTGCTGCCGGCGGCCTGGCAGGGCCTGTTCGCGCCGGCCGGAACGCCGCAGGCGGCGATCGACACGATCGCGGCCACCGTGCGCGACATCGTCGCCCAGCCGGCGTTCGCCAAGATGCTGCGCGATGGCGGCTATGAACCCGACCCGCGCGCCGGCCAGGCGTTCGCGGAACTGGTGCGCGCCGATTCCGCCCGCTACGCGGAAGCCGTCAAGCGCGCCGGTATCGAAGCCCAATGATCCGATGACCATGACCGAACGAGGAAACGACATGGATGTATTGAACCTGCACGCCGGCGCGACCGAGATCCATCCGCCCGCCGGCTTCCTGCTGCCCGGCGGCAAGCGCATAGGCGTGGTGTTCCGCATGGCCTACGAATGGTGGTCGGACGGCGCGTGGCCGGGCATCGGCCCCATGGGCAATCCGCTCAAGGGCGGCATTCCCGACCTGAACGCGGTCGGCTGGGCCGAGTACGGACATCGCCGCGGCGTGCACCGCGTGCTCGAGGCGCTGGCGCGCAACGGCGTCCGGGCCTCGATCCTGGTGAGCGGGATCATGGCCGAGCGCTATCCGGAAGAGGTGAAGGACATCGCCCAGGCCGGCCACGACGTCGTCGCGCATTCGTACGCGATGGACGTGATCCCCGCCTATCTGGACGAGGCGCAGGAGCGCGACAACATCCGCCGCACGACCGACCTGATCGCGGCGGCGACGGGCACGGCGCCGCTGGGGTGGATCAGTCCGCGCGGCACGCCCAGCCACCGCACGGCGCGCCTGCTGGCCCAGGCCGGCTATCTCTGGCATGGCGACACGCTGAACGACGACATGCCCTACCTGGTGGATTTCGGCGACCACGCGATCGTGGCCGTGCCCGGCACCATGGAAGTGAACGACCTGCCGCTGGTGATGCGCCATGGCCAGCCGCCCAGCGCCATGGTGGACATCTTCGAGGACTGGCTCGACTACGTCCGCAAGTGGGAACGCACGCCGCAGAAGATCGATCCCACGGTGCATGCCCACGTATGCGGGCGCCCGGCCGGGATGGCGGCGTTCCAGCGGCTGCTGGAGATCGCCACGGCGGCGGACGACATCTGGATAGGCACGCGCGCCGAGCTTGCCCGGCACCTGATGCAGGCCATCGGCCGCCCCGTGCCGGCCCACCAACAGCCATAGGCGGAAGACTCATGGATCTGCAGATTCGCGGCCGCAAGGCCATCGTGTGCGCGTCCACGCGCGGGCTGGGGCGGGCTTGCGCCGCCTCGCTGGCGCGCGAGGGCGTGCATGTCGTGATCAACGGCCGTTCGCCGGATTCGGCGGCCGCCGCCGCCCGGGAGCTGGCCGCCGAAACCGGCGGCGCCGTGCGCGCGATCGCGGCGGACATCAATACCGACGCGGGCCGCGCGGCGCTGGTGTCGGCCTGCCCGGATGCCGACATCCTGGTGACGAACAACGAGGGGCCGGCGCCCGGGCGCTTCGTCGACTGGGAGCGCGAAGACTATCTGCGGGCGATCGAGGCCAACATGCTGGCGCCCGCCCTGCTGATCCGCGCGCTGTTGCCCGGCATGCGAGCCCGGAGATTCGGCCGCATCGTCAACATCACGTCGGCCATGGTGAAATCGCCCAGCCCGGCCATGGGTTTGTCGACGTCCGCGCGCACCGGCCTGACGGCGCTGTGCAAGGCCATCTCGCGCGAGGTGGTGGCCGACAACGTCACCATCAACAACCTGCTGCCTGAGCGCTTCGACACCGACCGCCAGCGCTTCATGGCCGAGCGCATGGTGCGCGAGCAGGGCCTGGGCTATGAGGAAGCGCGGCAGCGCATCGTCGACACCATCGCGGCCGGCAGGCTGGGGCAGCCGCGGGAGTTCGGCGATGCCTGCGCCTTCCTGTGCAGCGCGCAGGCCGGGTATCTGTCGGGGCAGAACCTGCAATTGGACGGAGGATCGTATCGCGGGGTGTTCTGAACGGCCCCGTCTGCAAGGGGAGCCCGGTTTTCTTCACTGGATCCTGTGATGCGCCGGGCGGCGCGATTTTCGAGAATGCCGACATTGCCTATTCATTCAGTAAGGAGTCGAGCATGTCGAAATCGTTGACCGCACTTTGCGCCGCCTTGATGGCGGCATCGCTGGCCGCCTGCGGGGGCGGCGGCGGTGATGATTCGGGCGGTGGCGGAGGCGGCGGTGGGGGCGGCGGCGACGGCAAGACGCTCAGCGAGAAACAGATCTGGTACGGCCACGAGACGGCGTTCTCGGCCGTGTCCCTGCACCAGGCGTTCGAACCCATGCTCGAGAACGGAATCGTCATTGGCCGGGACGGCACGCCCGAGTGCCTGGACGGCGGGACGGTCTCGGGCGTCTGGACCGATGCGGATGACAGCGGCACCCTGTCGGCCGGGGACTCGGTGGCATTGACCATGAACGACTGTCGCGTGTCCGACAACGGCATTCCGTTCACGGGCAAGGCGACGGTCGATTTCGACGAGGTGGAGGGCGACCTGCTGGAAGAGGAGTCGGACTGGACATTGGCCGCCAGGGTCACGCTGGGCGAGGGCGCGTCCTTCGACGGGACGTCCGCGTCGGGAACGGCATCGGTGAAGGCGTCCAACGACGTGAGTTCGGCCGAACCCAAGGGGCAGCGCGCCGAGTTCGATATTCCCGCGATCGTCCTGACCGAGGATGGCGGTGCCGTGACGATGAAGTTCAAGGACTACGCCGTGGCCGTGGCCTACGATCCCACGACGGATGCCGATACCTATTCGCGCATTTCGTTCTCGGTCAGCGGCTCGGATCCGGTGCTCGGCCCCGACTACGCCTACGACGCCAGCATGACCGAGACGGTCCGCTTTTCGCATGAGGCGGGCGGTTTCCTGGCGGGTGCGTTCGCCACGAAGACCGCGGCCGAAACGATCACCACCCGCTTCCAGGCGAATGGCAACGCGCCGGGCACCGTCACCTTCTCGTCCAGCCTGGGCGGCAGCAAGACGATGACCTACGGGGAATTCGACGACCTGTAATCACGATCAGTCCCCCGGCGTCAGCAGGCCCAGGTGTCCCATCAGCCGCACCAGGTCTGCCTGCCGCCGGGTCTGGGTCTTGTCGAAGATCGATCGCAGCTGCGTACGCAGTGTGTTGAGCGAAACGCCCAGGGTTTCGGCAACGGTGGGCAGCGGATCGTCGTGCCGGGCCAGGTGGTGGGCCAGGCGGATTTCCGCCGGCGTCAGCCGGAACAGGGTACGCAGCAGCGTGCCCCTCGGGGTGGGACGCCATTGCGGCCCCTGCGCGGCAAGCAGCGCCAGGGCGTCGCCGCCGCGCAGGTCTTGGGTGAGCGGACATGGCAGGACGATGAGCCGGCCGCCGTCTGGTAGCGCGAGCGAGCCGGCCGAGGGGGCCTCGGCGCCGTGGCCGCAGGCCCTGTCCAGCAGCCGGCGGATGGGCTGGGGCAGGCTGGAGGCGCGGGCGCCCAGGGGGCAGTCGGGCTGTTGCCGCCAGATGTCGCCCAGGTGGTTGGACTGCACGATGCGGCCGCGCGCGGAACAGACCAGCAGCGGGAAGCCGAGCCGGTCCAGCATGTGCCGCAGAAGCAGCGATTCGGCTTGTTGCTGGCGGAATCGAAGTTGCAGGTGCAAGGCGGTGCGCAGATGGGGCAACACGGCATGCATCAGCCGGGTCTCATCGTCGTCCAGCGGCGGACGGCCGTTTTCCCTTTGCACGGAAAAGGTGTACATGCGCTCTTCGTCCTGTCCCAGCGGGAGCAGGGCATAGGTGCCCAGGCCGTTCGGCTTCAGGAACTCCTGGTAGAAGGGTTCGCGCTGCAGGCGCGCCTGGCCATGGAATTCGTAGTCCAGGTAGATGCGGCCCGATGCGAGCAGCGACGATGCCGCGCGGCCAGGGTCCAGGTCCTGCATTTCGTTGAAATGCGCGATGACCTTGGGCGGCAGGCCGATGAGCTCGTCCAGTTCCAGCGAGTCCGTCGGCACGTGCAGGGCCACCTGACCGGCGCTGGCCGCGCCGAGCGACAGGCTGATGTCCCGCAGCGACTGCCGCCATTGGTCCTCCGAAAGGACGCCGTCATAGAGCCGCTCCAGCAAGTGGAGTGCAGTCCCTTTCGTATCCATCGGTATATCTATTCTGTGTCCGGAGCGGGCCGCCGCGGCCGCAGATGCCTGGCGGAACTCCCGGGATGTGTCGAAGGGTAACGGTCACCATAGCCGCAAACGAGAGGCAAGCGCAACTCATGCGGTTCTACACCGGGCTGCCCAGTTCCCCCAGCCGCCCCGCGATCATGTCCACGCAGGCCCGGACGATGGGCTCGGTCTGGCCGACATACTGGCGGCTGGCCTCGTCCGCCGCGTGCCGGCGAACGATGAACAGCGTGATGTGCATGCCAGGATCGACGATGGGGCGCGCGATGACTTCGCCCCGCTCCAGCTCGCGCGCGATGGCGCCCAGGGGCATGACGGCCGCCGCCGCGCCGCGCAGCACCAGGTCGCGCTGGCTGGTGATGGAGTGCGTCTCGCACTGGATGCGGGGCTGCGTGCCTTTCTCGAAGGCGCTGGCTTCGACCAGCCGGCGCGCGACGTCGCGTTCGTTGCCCAGCACCAGCTCGTGCGCCAATACTTCGTCCATGGTGACGGGGCCGCAGGAAGGCGCCAGGTCGGCCCGGACCGTCAGCAGCAGCCGTTCCTTCAGCACCGGGGTCGTGGACAAGCCGGGGTGGGGCGATACGGAATAGGCCAGCGCGGCATCGATGTCCTTGCGCTCGAGCGCGTCCACCAGCAGGAAGCTCGGGTTCTCGTACAGCTGCAGGTCGATGTGGGGGTACCGGCGCTTCAGGGTCAGCAGCAGGTCCGAGCCGATCAGCAGCATGGTGCTGGAGGTCAGCCCCAGGTTGAAGCGGACCGGCGCGGCCTGGTCGGCGCGCCGTACGTCATCCTGAGTCCGTGCGACCAGCTCGAAGATCTGGCGCGACCGTTCCAGCAGCAGGCTGCCGGCCGGCGTCGGATCCACGCCGCGCGAATGCCGCGACAACAGCGGAACGCCCAGGGCCGCCTCGAGCTCGCGCATATGGGTGCCCAGGGCCGGCTGGGCGATGTGCAGCTGTTCCGCGGCGCGGGTGATGTTTCTCGTCTCCACGACCTTGGCGAAGTATTCGAGTCGCTTCAGCGTGATCATAGGCGGCAGGCATGGGGGATTCCGCCCTATAGTAGGCCGATTCCGCCGCGGCCGGCACCGCGGCGGAAGGTGGCGAGCTATTGGGTGCCGGCCAGCCCCGCCCGCTGGACCATGCCGCCGAACCGGTCGATCTCTCGCCGCATGTAGTCCCCGTACTCGGCCAGGACGCGGCCGTCGGGGACGATGCCCAGGTCGGCCAGTTTGCGCCGCACGTCGGGCTGGGCCACGGCGTGGCGGGCGGCTTCGGCCAGTTTGCGCAGGTGTTCGGGCGGCGTCCCGCGCGGTGCCAGCAGGCCGATGTCGGCGGTGAATACGTAGCCGGGCAGGCCGCTTTCCTCCAGCGTCGGCACGTCGGGCAACTGCGCGACGCGCGCCTTGCTGGTCACGCCCAGCAGCCGCAGGCGGCCCGCCCGCACCAGCCCTTCTATCGAGGGCAGGCCGGCCAGCAGCATGTCGGCCGTCCCCGCCGCGACGGGGGCGGAAGGCTGTTCGCGGAACGGGACATGCATGATGTCGATGCCGGCCGAGCGGCGGATCTCCTCGAACATGACGTGGTGCAGCGAACCGATGCCTATGGTGCCGTAGGTGAGCTTGCCCGGGGCGGCCTTGGCCTGGGCCACCATTTCCTGGAAGGAGTTGGCCTTCAGCGAGGGGCCGGCCGTCAGGAACAGCTGGGCGGCGCCCAGGAAGGCGATGGGCTCGAAACTGTCCATGCCCTGGTAGGGCAGCTTCTTGTACAGCGTGGGGTTGATGGTAAGCGGGCTGGAGTCGGCCACCAGCAGGGTGTAGCCATCGGGATTGGCCTTGGCCACCGATTCCAGGGCGATGATGCTGCCCGCGCCGGTCTTGTTCTCGACGGCGATGGGCTGCCCCAGCGAGGCGGACATGTGCTGGCCCACCAGGCGCGCGATGACGTCGGGCACGCCGCCGGTGGGCGCGGCCACCACCATCTTGATCGGACGGCTGGGAAACCCGGCGTCGGCATGGCCAGCGGCGGGAGCCATCGCCAGCAGCAGGGCGGCGAATAGAGCTGGCTTTTTCATGTCAGGCCTCCACCGGTTGCGCGATGCGGGAAAGATGGGCGATGACCTCGTCTAGCGGGACGACGTCGCCGTACTTCGCATCCATGTCGAGCAGACTCTGGCGATGGGCCGCGCCGGAGCGGTCGCCCACGGCTTCGGGCGCGACGATGGGGCGGAAGCCGCTCTGCACCGCGTCCACCACCGTCGCCCGCACGCAGCCGCTGGTGGTGCAGCCCGTCACGATGACGGTATCCACGCCTTGCGAGACCAGGCGCGCGGCCAGGTCCGTGCCGGCGAAGCAGCTCGCGTATTTCTTGGACATGATGGAGTCGCCATCCACCGTGTCCAGGCGCGGATCGAGCCGGACGTTGTCGCTGCCTTCCAGCAGGCTGGCCATGCCGCCCATCTTGCGCTGCCAGACGCCGGCGTCGGACAGGTCGGCCCGGTAGCCCACCGTGAAGAAATGAATGGGCGCGCCGATCCGGCGGCATGCGGCGACGAGGCGGTTGGTGGCGAGCACCGCCTGCTTCAGGTCGGCGCCCAGGGGCTGCGCCGGGTCCGTGAAGCCGCGGATCATGTCGACGACGATCAGCGCGCAGTGGCGCCCGAAACCGATGCGGCGCCCGAAGCCCTTTTCCTTGAACAAGGGGTCGTCGATCTGCAAGTCCTGGTCCATTTCTCCTCCATGGAATGTGAACGGCCACTCGGTGGCTCTGGAGGAGAATTGGACCGCGCGGGAGGCGGCCCTGTCCAAGACGGGTTTCGGCTGGAAGCCATACGTGCGGGGTATGGCTGGCGCCGGCGGCTAGAACTTGTAGGTCGCGCTGGCGATGATGCTGCGGCGCGCGCCGTACCAGCAATCCCCGCGCGACAGGCACGTCGCCACGTAGGTCTTGTCGGTCAGGTTGTTCAGGTTGAGCGCGTAGCGCCAGTGGTCGGTCTCGTACGAGACCATGGCGTCGAACAGCGTGACCGATGGCGTGGTGGGGGCCACGCCATCGCGGAACGAGCTCATCCAGCGCACTCCGGCTCCCAGCGCGAAGCCGTTGACGCCACCCAGCGCGAAGCGCCACTTGCCCCAGGCCGCGGCCTGGTGGCGCGGCATGCCTTCGAGCGACTTGTCCAGGTCGATGTAGTTGTAGTGTGCGATCAGATCGAAGCCGCGGGTGATCGCGCCGCGATACTCGAGCTCCAGGCCTTTGGTCTTGGTCGCGCCCACCTGGATGGAATAGAGCGGATTGGCCGGATCGCCCGCCAACTGGTTCTTTTCCTTGAGCTGGTAGACCGAGGCGGTGGCCATCCGCCGGCCGTCGGCCGACTGATGCTTGACGCCCAGCTCCCACTGTTCGCCGCGCAGGGGCTTGAAGCGCGCGCCGTCCTTGTCGGTGCCCGGCACGGGCGTGAAGGATTCGCTGTAGTTGATGTAGGGCGCCAGGCCGTTGTCGGCCACGTACATCACCCCCAGGCGCTTGGTCGTGGCGTTGTCTTTTTCGTCGGCGCTGCCCGCCAGTCCGGCGGTTGTTCGATCGTGGCGCACGCCCGCGGCGACGATCCAGTGCTTGCCTATCTTCATCTGGTCCTGCAGGTACAGGCCCGCCTGGCGCAGCGTATAGCGCGGCTCGTCGGTCAGCACGGGCGGCGTGTAGTTGCCGTAGACCGGATCGTAGGCGTCGATGGTGCCGCCGTCTGCGGCGCCGCTGCGGCGATCGCGGCGGTAGCGGGTCCAGTCGAAGCCCAGCAGTACCTGGTGCTGCACGATGCCGGTCTGCAGCTTGCCGGTCAGGTGCTGGTCCAGGGTGTCGATGCGCACCTTGGTAAGCGCGTCGTCCGCGTAGCGGCCGATGCGGCGCTGGTTGATCGGGTCGGCGGCCCAGCCCCCGGGTTCGGTGAACGAGTCCGCATAATGCGTCAGGTAATCCACCTTGTTGTTGGCATGGCGGAAACCCTGGCTGAAGGACCACTGGTCGTTGAAGCGGTGCTCGAACAGCCAGCCGAACGAGGTGCGGCGCGAATCGTAGCGATCATGGCCGGGTTCGCCGATGAAGCGGCTGGTGGGGATCCTGCCGTTGGGATTGTCGGTGCGCATGCCCGACCACGGCATGAACTGCGCGGTCGAGCCGCTTTCATCCTTCTGCCACAGGCCTTGCAGCGTGAGCGAGGTGGACGCGCCGGGGCGCCACGTCAGCGAGGGCATGACCAGGCTGCGGTTGTCCTTCACGTAGTCGACCTGCGTGTCGGCATCGCGCTTGAGCGCGACGAGCCGGTACAGCCACTGCCCGTCGGCCGTCAGCGGCCCGGTCAGGTCTACCTGGGCCTGCTTGCGGCCGCGGTTGCCCAGTTGTATGCCCGCTTCGCCCTGGAACTCGGCCTGCGGGCGCTTGCTCACCATGTTGATGATGCCGCCGGTGCTGCCCTGGCCATACAGCATGGCGGCGGGACCGCGCAGCACTTCCAGGCGCTCCAGCGTATAGGGCTCGGTGCGGGTGGTGCTGGTGTAGTAGTCGTAGTGCTGGCGCAGGCCGTCCAGGTACAGGGTGGGCTCGGTGCCGCGTATGCGTACCGAGTCGGCGCGCGAGTCGATGCCGTAGGCGTCCGATCGCACGCCGGCCGCGTAGCCCAGCGCGTCCTGCAGGTTGGTGGCTCCCTGGTCCGTCAACTGGTCGCGCGTGACCACCGTGACCGACTGCGGCGTCTCGTGCAGCGGCGTGTCTGTCTTGGTGGCGGTGGCCGAACGCTTGGCGGCGTAGCCGTAGACGGGCCCGCTGGCGGTCTCGCGCTCGGGAGTGGCTTCGACGCGGATTTCCTGCAAGGTGGCCGGTTCGGTGGTCTGCCCGAGCAGGGCGCCGGGAAGCGTGCCCAGCGCGGCGGCCAGGCCCGCGCGGCGCAGTGGGGTGGAGAAGGGTGGCATGGGGTGCGATTTCCGGTGGCTATGGTGAATAAATCTTTTAATGATAATTATTATCAATTCTATTTCAATAGTGAATTTGTAAACGCCGGAGTGGTCGGCACAAGGTGCCCAGACGAAAAAAAAGCGGCCTGGAAAGGCCGCCCGGGTCAGGCGTGGCAAGTGCCCGGCGCGAGGCCGGGCCGGCCGTCACGGTTTGGCGTTGGGGAAGAACAGTTGCTGGCCGTCGATCTTGTAGCTGGCGATCGTCTGCTGCCCGGCCGGGGAAATGACCCAATCCACGAACTTCTGCGCGGCCGCGACCTTGACGTGCGGATGCTTGGCCGGGTTGACGACCATCACGCCATACTGGTTGAAGAGGCGTTCGTCCCCTTCCACGAGGATGGCCAGGTTGCCCCGGTTCTTGAAGCTGAGCCAGGTGCCGCGGTCCGACAGCACGTAGGCGCCGGTGGACGAGGCCATGTTCAGCGCGGGCCCCATGCCGCAGCCGCAAGCCTTGTAACCGCCGCCCTTTTTGTCGTCCAGGCCGGCCTCCTTCCAGTAGCGCAGCTCGGCCGAGTGCGTGCCGCTCTTGTCGCCGCGGGAAATGAATTCGGCGTTCGCCGCCGACAGCTTCTTCAGCGCCTGGACGATGTCCTTGCCCTTGACGCCGGCGGGGTCGGCGGCGGGGCCGATCAGCACGAAGTCGTTGTACATGACCGGATAGCGCTTCACGCCATAGCCCTCGGCGATGAATTTCTCCTCGGCGGCCTGGTCGTGCACGAACAGGACGTCGGCATCCCCGCGCCGACCGGTGTCCAGCGCCTGCCCCGTGCCTTGCGCGACGACCTTGATGTCGATGCCGCTGGCCTTCTTGAAGGCGGGCAGCAGGTGGGCGAACAGGCCGGACTGCTCGGTCGAGGTGGTCGAAGCCATGACGATGGTTTCGGCGGCCGCGGGCAGGCTGGCCAGGGCGGCGGCCGCGGGCAGCAGGCAGCCCAGGACCAGCGGACGCAGGCGGTGGAAGAGCTTCATATTTTTTCTCCTTTGACGAAAAGACCGGCTTCCTCGGGCAGCGGCCCGTTGAAGAAAGCATGGACGGGAAGGTCCGCCAGGACGCGGCCCCGCTCCAGATAGACCACCCGGCTTGCCAGGCGCTTGACCTGGCCCAGGTTGTGGCTGCTGAACACCATGGTCATGGTGCGTCCCGAACGCGGCTGCGCGAATTCCTGCATCAAGGCTTCCACTTCGCGCTTGGCGTGCGGATCGAGATTGGCGGTGGGCTCGTCCAGCAGCAGGGCGTCCGCGTCCATGGCCCACGCCTGGGCCAGGGCCACCCGCTGTTGCTGTCCGCCGGACAGCGCCTTGGCGTTGCGGCCGGCCAGTTCGGCCATGTCGACGCGCGCCAGCGCGCCCATGGCGGCCTGCCGCGCCCGGCGCCAGCCCATGCCCCGCAGCCACAGCCCCAGCGCGACGTTGTTGCGCACCGAGGTGCGCATCATGTGCGGCCGCTGGAACACCAGGGCCTGTCGGTTGCGCGGCAGACAGGAAACGGTGCCCGAGGAGGGAGCGAGCAGGCCATGCAGCACGCGCAGCAGCGTGCTCTTGCCGCTGCCGTTGGTGCCGACCAGCGCGACGCGTTCCCCCGCATGAATGGACAGGTCGACACCGTGCAGCGCGCGCACCGGCCCGTAGTGCAGATCGACGCCGCGCAGCGAGAACAGGACCGGGGCAGGGGCCGGCGCCCGCAGGTCCGGCACGGCCGGGAGCGCGGCATCCGTGTCGACGCCCAGGGGCATGATCGAGGCCGCGCGCTTCATGCGGCCGGGTCCGGCATGCGCAGCCAGGCGGACAGGCCCGCGTCGCGCCGTTCGCGCCAGCGGCGCACCAGCGAGATCAGCGTGTTCAGCAGCAGGACCACGGCCAGCAGCACCATGCCCAGCGCCACGGCCAGGGGCAGGTCGCCCTTGCTGGTCTCGAGCGCGATGGCCGTCGTCATGACCCGCGTGTAGCCCTCGATGTTGCCGCCGACGACCATCACGGCGCCCACTTCCGAGACCGCCCGGCCGAATGCCGCGATGAGGATGGTCAGCAGCGCGAAGCGCTCGTCCCAGGTCAGCAGCAGCCCGCGCATGAAAGTGCCCGCGCCCAGCGAACGCAACTGTTCGCCATGGCTGCGGTCGGCATCCTCGACCGCCTGCCGCGTCAACGCCATGACCACCGGCAGCACCAGGATGGATTGCGCCACCACCATGGCCTGGAACGAGAACATCCAGCCCAGAAAGCCCAGGGGGCCCGAACGCGACAGCAGCAGATAGACCAGCAGCCCCACCACGACGGACGGCAGCGCCAGCATGGTATTGAGCAGCGTCAGCACGGCCCCCCGCCCGGGGAACCGCGCCACCCCCAGCCATGCTCCCAGCACCAGCCCGGCGGCACAGGCCAGCAGACAGGCGCAGGCGCTGACCGCCAGCGACAGCCGGACGATGTCGAGCAGGACGGGATCGAGAGAAGTGATAAGGCGCAGCGCTGTGCCCGCGCTTTCCGCAAGAGTGTTCATGCCGTCTTCAAATGTGCCGCCCCAGCGTAACGGAGTGCGACAGCCGAAGCGATATGAAGCAGCGTGCATAGGTGTCCCACCCCCAAGCGGCCTTTGGCCGCTCCCCCTCAAGGGGGCGGCGCTGGCGGACCGGCAGGAGAGCCCACCCCACGCGGCCTATGGCCGCGCCCCTCAAGGGGCGGCACTAGCGGACCGGCAAAGCCGGATCCGCGGCGCCCTGGGTCTAGTACCCGTTTCTTGGTACGCCACACCGTTGCTACCGCTGGCAGCCAGCGAAGCACCGGCGCCACAACTCAAGACAGCGGTACTAGACCCAGGATGCGGTGGATCCGGCTCCGCCGGTCCACCCGCATCGCCCCCTGGGGGGCGCGCGAAGCGCGTAGGGGGGGGTCATATATACTCCTTCAGTGCATCAAATCGAACTCTCCTACACCTTCGGCGTACTGCGCGCCAACGCTGCCTCCATCCGCAATCCGCTGATGGACCTGCTGCATGCCATACGCGAGCAGGGTTCAATCTCGGCCGCCGCCAAGGCCCTGGACCTGTCCTATCGTCACGTCTGGGGCGAGCTCAAGCGCTGGGAAAAGAGTCTCGGGCACGCGCTGGTGGTCTGGGACAAGGGCCAGCCGGCCCGGCTGTCCGAGTTCGGCAACAAGCTGCTATGGGCCGAGCGTCAGGCGCAGGCGCGGCTGGCGCCGCAGATCGGCGCCTTGTACGCCGACCTGGAGCGCGCCTTCGCGGTGGCGTTCGACGATGCCGCCCACGTGGTGGCCCTGCATGCCAGCCATGACGACGCACTGGCATCGCTGCGCGAGCACGCCGTGGCCAGCGACAAGCTGCACCTGGACATACGTTTCACCGGTAGCGTCGATGCGATCAAGGCGTTGAACGAGGGCCGGTGCGTGATGGCGGGGTTCCATGTCCCCGCCGATTCCCCGCCGGGGTCGTTGGCCGAGCGCACGTACAAGCCGCTGCTGCGGCCCGGGCAGCACAAGATCATCGGCTTCGCCCGCCGCAGCCAGGGGCTGATGGTGGCGCGGGGCAATCCGCTGGGCATCGCGTCGCTGGCCGATCTCGCGCGGCCCGCCGTGCGCTTCGTGAATCGTCCGCTGGGCACCGGCACGCGGGTGCTGCTGGATGAACTGCTGGCCAGGCAGGACTTGCCTGCGTCGGCCATCCAGGGCTATGCCCACACCGAGCCGTCGCACGCGGCGGTGGCGCACGCGGTGGCCTCGGGAGCCGCGGACGCGGGCCTGGGCATCGAGGTCGCGGCGCGGGCCAGCCGGCTGGATTTCATCCCGCTGGTGTCCGAGAACTATTTGCTGGTGTGCCTGAAATCCACGCTGGAGCTGCCTTCGACCCAGGCCTTGCTGGGCATCCTGCGCAGCGAGTCCTGGCAGCGCAAGCTGGCGGCGATGCCGGGGTACCAGCCGCAGCAAAGCGGCGAGGTGTTGTCGATGCGGCGCGTGCTGCCCTGGTGGAGTTTCCGCACGCCCAAGGCCGGCAAGCGCGCCTGAGCCCGCGCGGTCAGGCGCCCTGCGGCGCGGTGCGTGCGGGGCGCGGCGCCGCCGCCAGTTCCGGCTGCAGCGTCAGGCGCCAGGGCGCCGTATAGCAAAGGAAATGCTTGTTGGTGGCCCGGCCGATCGCGCACAGGCCCAGCCGCTCGGCCAGCTCGTAGCCCATCTGCGTGATGCCGCTGCGCGAGACGACGATGGGGATGCCCATCTGCGCCGCCTTGATGATCATTTCGCTGGTGAGCCGCCCCGTGGTGTAGAACACCTTGTCGTCGCCCGCCATCCGGGCCGGGTCCTGCAGCCACATCCATCCGGCGATGGTGTCGATGGCGTTGTGGCGCCCCACGTCTTCGACGAACATCAGCATGCGCTCGCCCTGGAACAACGCGCACCCGTGCACGGAGCCGGCGGACTTGTAGGTGGTTTCCTGCAGCCTTATGGCATCCAGCAGGCCGTAGAGCTGGCCCTGGGTGAGACGCGCGTCGCCGGGCAGGCGGATGTCGTCGATCTCGTCCATCAACCCGCCGAAGACGCTGCCCTGGCCGCAGCCGGTGGTGACCACGCGCTGGGAGGTGCGGGCTTCCAGGTCCTGGATGCCGTCGCGTGTCTGCACGGCCGCTGCCTGGACTTCCCAATCGACCGTGACCGCCTCGACCTCGTCTATCGAACGCACCAGGCGCTGGTTGCGCAGATAGCCCAGCACCAGCAGTTCGGGCATGGCGCCCAGGGTCATCAGCGTGACCAGTTCACGCTTGTCGACGTAGACGGTCAGCGAGCGTTCGGCCGGGATGGAAACCGTATCGCGTATGCCGTGTTCGTTGACGACGGCGATCTCGCGCGTCAGCGGGGCACGGGCATCGGTCAGGAAAGGACGGTGGCGGGGCGATGCGGTCACTGTTTGGGCGTGGCGGCGTCGGGCGCGGCGGAATTGTGCGGCGCCTTGGCCGTTTCCGACGGCGAGTGCGCACCCGCGGCTTCCAGCGGCTTGGCTTCGGGCGGCGTGTAGACGAACGGGCCCGGATCGGCGCAGGGCGGCGTGGACGCTGATGCGTGGACGGGCTTGCCGGCGGCGCGCGCGCTGGCGAAATAGGCGGCCGCGGCCTTGTCCTGCGCCTGGCAGAGCTTGTAGCCGTCGACCTTGGCGGCCCAGGCCGTGCGGGCGGCCGCCTCGGCCGCCTTGGCCTGGGCCTCGGGGCTGGGTGGGGGCAGCTTGGCCAGGGAGGCGGTGGAGAAGACGGCCAGCAGCAGCGCGAGGGCGGTTTTCATGCAGGATCTCCTGGTCGGGGCCGGCGGTTCAGGCGTTCGCCGGCCGGGTGTCCGGCTTCTTCTGGGCGGGCTGGGTGCGCTGGGCGGGGATCTTGCCCGCCTGGATGTCGTTGTACCAGAGTTCGTGGTGCTCGCGGGCCCAGGCCTCGTCCACGTAGCCGGTCTTCATGGCCTTGTAGGCGCCCTTCATGCCTATGGTGCCCAGGTAGATGTGGCCCATGAACATGCACATCATCAGGATGGTCGCCACGGCGTGGACCATGTGCGCGACCTGCATGGTGCCGCGGGTGTAGACCAGGCCGGGGATGACCCGGTCCAGCACCAGCCCGGATCCGATGACGATGAAGCCCAGGAACAGCACGCCGCCCCAGAACACGAGCTTTTCCCCGGCGTTGAAGCGGCCGGTGGGGATGTGCTGGCCGTTGAACAGTCCGCCGCCCTTGCGCAGCCAGACCATGTCGTCGCGCGTGGGCAGGTTGTCGCGGATGAAGGTGAGGAAGACCACCACCAGCGAGACCGCGAACAGCGGGCCCACGAAGTTGTGGGCGGTCTTGAGCAGCCAGGTCATCCAGCCGAACAGGGCACTGCCCATGATGGGCAGCAGGAAGAACTTGCCGAAGGCCATGATCAGGCCCGAGATCGCCAGGATCACGAAGGCGATGGCGTTGACCCAGTGGGCCGCCCGCTCGAAGTACGTGAAGCGCTCGATCTTGCGGCCGGTCTCGGCGCCGTGGACGGTAAGCGGGCCCTTGGTGAAATAGAACAGCGCGATGGCCACCAGCACGATCAACAGCAGCGAGCCGCCGTAGGGGATCAGCCAGTTGTTGCGCACCTGGCGCCAGGCTTCGCCGGCCGAGGTGTATTTCGAGCCCGGGTACTGCACGAAACGCTGGATCAGCACGCCGGCCTCCGGAGCTTCGCTGCGCGGCAGGCTGCTATAGCCGGGCTGCCCGGAGTTGACCAGGCGCCAGTTCGGCGCGTTGTTGCCCGGCTGGACCTTGGCGCGTTCGGCGTTGGTCTGGTCGGCATAGCCCGGGTCCTGGCTGGCGTCGGGCTTGACCTCGAAGATGTTGGCGCTCTGGATGGCACCCATCGAGGTGCCGGCGGGGGGCTGCGCGGCATCCGCCGCCTGGGCGGCGGGGGATCCCAGCATGGCGCCGAACAGCGCCAGCGCGGCAAGTAGCGACCGTAACATGGCGACCTCCGGTCAGTTCACCCGGGTGTATTCGTTCTGGCCTCGCTGGGCCCGGGTCTTGAGTTCCTGCTCCCAGCTGTTCCGGTCGCCCGGCGACCAGCCCGGCGCGGTGAAGGCCGAGACGCCCGTGCCCTTGTACGCGGGCTCGCCGTTCTGGACCTTGCCCTGGTAGAGCGACTGGTCACGTTCGGTACAGGCGGCCGTGCCGAAAACGAGCAGGACGGCGAGAAAGATGCTGGCTTTCATCACTTGCCTCCGGTGTTCGTGCCGCCCGGCTGCGGGTTCTGCGGCGGCTGGCCGGCCTGCTTGGAGCCGTAGGCCGTGCCCCAGCCCCAGACTTCGGCGCCCTTGCCGCGCGTGACCACGCGGGTGCGGAAGATGTCGGCGATCACGTCGCCGTCGCCGCCCAGCAGCGCCTTGGTCGAGCACATCTCGGCGCAGGCGGGCAGCTTGCCCTCGGCCAGCCGGTTGCGGCCGTATTTCTTGAATTCTTCCTCGCTGCCGTGGGCCTCGGGGCCGCCGGCGCAGAACGTGCATTTGTCCATCTTGCCGCGCACGCCGAAGGTGCCCTGCGAGGGAAATTGCGGGGCACCGAACGGACAGGCGTACGAGCAGTAGCCGCAGCCTATGCAGGTGTCCTTGTTGTGCAGCACCACGCCTTCGTCGGTGTGATAGAAGCAGTTGACGGGGCAGACCGCCATGCAGGGCGCGTCGCTGCAGTGCATGCACGCCACCGAAATGGATTTCTCGCCCGGCACGCCGTCGTTCAGCGTGACCACGCGGCGGCGGTTCACGCCCCACGGCACCTCGTGCTCGTTCTTGCACGCGGTGACGCAGGCGTTGCATTCGATGCAGCGCTCCGCATCGCAGATGAACTTCATTCTGGCCATGGCGCGCTCCTTATGCCTTCTCGATGTTGCAGATGGTGGTCTTGGTTTCCTGCATCATGGTGACGCTGTCGTAGCCATAGGTGGTTGCGGTGTTGACCGCCTCGCCGCGCACGATGGGGGCCGCGCCCTCGGGGTAGTAGGCCAGGAGGTCCTTGCCCTGCCAGCGGCCGGCGAAGTGGAAGGGCATGAACGCGGTGTCCGGTCCGACCCGTTCGGTGACCAGGGCCTGCACGTTGAGCCGTGCGCCGGTGGGCGTGACCACCCAGCAGCGTGAGCCGTTGGTGATGCCGCGCTCGGCGGCCGCCTTGGGGTTGATCTCGACGAAGCTTTCCTGCTGCAGCTCGGCCAGCCAGGGGTTGGAGCGGGTCTCGTCGCCGCCGCCCTCGTATTCGGTCAGGCGGCCGGAGGTCAGGATGATGGGGAATTTCTCGTACAGCTTGTCGTCCACGTTCTTCTGCTGCAGCGATTTGTACAGCGTCGGCAGGCGCCAGAAGGTCTTCATGTCGTCGTGGGTGGGGTACTTGGCGACGAGGTCCGGACGCGTGCCGTAGATGGGCTCGCGATGCTGCGGGATGGGGTCGGGGAAGTTCCATACCACCGCGCGTGCCTTGGCGTTGCCGAAGGGGTGGCAGCCGTGGTTCTTCATCACCACGCGGATGATGCCGCCCGACAGGTCGGTCTTCCAGTTCTTGCCTTCGGCCGCCGCCTTCTCGGCGTCGGTCAGTTCGTCCCACCAGCCGAGCTTCTTCATCAGCACGTGGTCGAATTCCGGATAGCCGGTGGGGATGTCGGCACCCTTGGAATGGGAGCCGTCCTCGGCCAGCAGGTTGACGCCGTTGCGTTCCACGCCGAAGTTGGCGCGGAAGTTGCCGCCGCCGTCCATGACGTGGCGGGAGGTGTCGTACAGGTTGGGCGAGCCGGGGTGCTTGAGCTCGGGCGTGCCGAAGCAGGGCCAGGGCAGGCCGAAGTAGTCGCCCTGGATGTCGTAGCCGGTTTCCTTGTCGACCACGCTGCCCTTGGCGCGCAGGGTCTTGACGTCGAAGGCGTGCATCAGCCGCATGTGGGCCTTGAGCCGTTCCGGGCTCTGGCCGGTGTAGCCGATGGTCCAGTTGCTGCGGTTGATCTCGCGCAGGATGTCCTCGATCACGGGCTCGTCCATGCCCTTGACCTTCTGCATCTTGTAGTTCTTGCACAGCTCGGCGCCGAAGCCGAGTTTCTGCGCAAGCTGGTACATGATCATGTGGTCGGTGCGGCTCTCCCACAGCGGCTCGATGACCTTCTCGCGCCATTGCAGCGAGCGGTTCGAGGCGGTACAGGAGCCGCTGGTCTCGAACTGTGTGGCCGCGGGCAGCAGGTAGACGGCGCGGTTGGGGTTCAGGTCCTCGCTCTTGCCGGGCATGGCCGCCATGGCGGCGGTGGCCGAAGGGTAGGGATCGATCACGACCAGCAGGTCGAGCTTGTCCATGGCCCGCTTCATTTCCAGGCCGCGCGTCTGCGAGTTGGGCGCGTGGCCCCAGTAGAAGACGGCCCGCAGGTTGGAGTCCTGGTCGATGACGTCGTTCTTTTCCAGCACGCCGTCTATCCAGCGCGAGACGGTGATGCCCGACTTGGTCATCATCGCCGGCGAGGCGTAGCGGCTCTTGATCCAGTCGTAGTCGACGTCCCAGACCTTGGCGTAGTGGCGCCACGAGCCCTCGGCCAGGCCGTAGTAGCCCGGCAGCGAATCGGGGTTGGGGCCGACGTCGGTGGCGCCCTGCACGTTGTCATGGCCGCGGAAGATGTTGGCGCCGCCGCCGGAGACGCCGATGTTGCCCAGCGCCAGTTGCACGATGCACGAGGCGCGCACCATGGCGTTGCCGATGGAGTGCTGGGTCTGGCCCATGCACCACACCAGCGTGCTGGGACGGTTCTCGGCCATGGTCCTGGCCACTTCGTACACCGTGGCCTCGTCCACGCCGCAGACGTCCTGCACCTTGTCCGGCGTCCACTTGGCCATGACGTCGGCCTTGACCTGGTCCATGCCGTAGACGCGGGCGTCGATGTACTTCTTGTCTTCCCAGCCGTTCTTGAAGATGTGATAGAGCACGCCGAACAGGAAGGCGACGTCGGTGCCCGAACGGATGCGGATGTACTTGTCGGCCTTGGCGGCGGTGCGGGTGAAGCGTGGATCGACCACCATGACCTTGCAGCCGGTTTCCTTGGCGTGCAGCAGGTGCAGCATGGACACCGGATGGGCCTCGGCGGCGTTCGAGCCGATGTAGAGCGCCGCCTTGGCGTTCTGCATGTCGTTGTACGAGTTGGTCATCGCGCCGTAGCCCCAGGTGTTGGCGACGCCGGCGACCGTGGTCGAGTGGCAGATCCGAGCCTGGTGGTCGCAGTTGTTGCTGCCCCAGAAGCTCATGAACTTGCGCAGCAGGTAGGACTGCTCGTTGTTGTGCTTGGACGAGCCGATGACGTAGACCGAATCCGGGCCGCTTTCCTTGCGCAGCTGCAGCATGCGGGCCGAGATTTCCTCGAGCGCGGTGTCCCAGCTGATGCGCTGGTACTTGCCGTCGACCAGCTTCATCGGATAGCGCAGGCGGTGCTCGCCGTGCCCGTGCTCGCGCACCGAGGCGCCCTTGGCGCAATGCGCGCCCAGGTTGATGGGCGAATCGAACACGGGTTCCTGGCGGACCCAGACGCCGTTCTCGACCACGGCGTCGATCGCGCAGCCCACCGAACAGTGGGTACAGACGGTGCGCCGGACCTCGACCTTGCCCTTGCCGGTGCCGGCCTTCTGGTCGCCGTCGGCGGCGCCGGCCTTCCTGACCAGGCCGAGCTGCGTGGCCGCGAGCCCCGCGCCCACGCCCAGGCCCGAGCGGCGCAGGAAGGTGCGGCGGTCCATGGTGGGCAGCGCGTGGGCCATGCCGCGGCGCAGGCTGTGGACGAACGAGGAAGAGGATGCGCCGGAGTCGCCGGCGCCCGTTTTCTTGGTCAGCAACATGCCGTGCTCCGGTGGTTAGACCAGCGTGGACTTGTAGTAGCGCTTGACGTGGTCGGTCACGCTGTAGCCGCCGCCTCGTTCGGGGGCGGGCTTGGCGTCTGCCTGCGGGGCCGGATCGGGGCGCAGCGAGGGCGCGACGGCCGCCCCGACGGCGGCGGCGCCGGCGGTGGCGGCACCCACGAAGAAACCCCGGCGGGATAGGTTGACGGCGGTCTTGGGCATCTCTGTCTCCGTTGGAGCTGGCAGATATGAAGTGCTGTGCATACTGTACCCCCGGTAACCAGTTACAGGCAATGCCGCCAGCCGCGCCACGCCTCGGGTATACCCTCGACCGTAGCCGGTCAGGGCAGCATGTCGAAGCCCTGCGCCTCCACGCTGGCGAAGGCCCGCGTGAATTCGCCCAGCGCCGCGTAGAAGCGGGCGCGCGGGTGGGCCGACAGGGCGTCGCACATGGCGGGCACCCACGGCAGCAGGTGGTCGCCGAAGAATTTCCGCTGATTGGCGAGATGGCACTGTCCGGCGTCGTCTCCGGCGATCAGGTAGCGCATGACCTCGCACAGGTAGGCGATGTGATCCTCGGTCTCGGGCATGGCCGGATCCCGGGCCAGGCCCAGGGCGGCCAGGTCGTTCCTCAGCGCGATCAGCGATTTTTCGTTCAGGAAACCGTTCAGGTAGTGCGACCCGTACAGGTAGACCTCGGGCTTGCCCAGGCCGCCGAACAGCGTTTCGTACTCGTCGCGCAGCGACGGATCGTCGGCGGCCCGGGCCGCGGCCACGAGGTCGCGCCACGGAGCTTCCAGGAAGGCGCCCGCCATCGGCGCCTCGGTGGCCGCCGCGCGCAGGCCGGCCGCGAAGTCCGGATCGGGCGGGGCGTAGAACAGGCGCGCCAGCACGCCGTACAGCTCGGCGCGGGCGATTTCCTCGTCGAGCGAGGCCGAGCCGATGTCGGCGGGGGAAATGGAAGCGTTCATAGATCGGTGATGCGCGTTTCGTTGGCGCCGGAGTACAGGTCGATCACGCGGCAATCGCCGCACATCTTCAGCCGTTCCAGGCCGGCGCCCTGGAACATCGGGTGGCCGCTCAGCCGGGCCAGCATGGCTTCGATCGCCTTTTGCGTGCCGAAGGGCTTGCTGCAACGCACGCAGTGGTAGGGGGCCGTCTCGTTCAGCACGCGCGGCCGGGTGCGTTCGGGCGTGGAAAGCAGGCGCGGCACGAGGGCGAGCGCGTCCTCGGGACAGGTCTCGACGCACAGCCCGCACTGCACGCAATTCTTTTCCAGGAAACGCAGCTGGGGCGCGTCCGGGTTGTCGAGCAGGGCGCTGGACGGACACGCGCCCACGCAGCTCATGCACAGCGTACAGGCGTCCTTGTCGATGGCCAGGCCGCCGAGGGGCGAGCCGGTGCCCGGCGGGCCGCCGGGCAGGGCAATCTCGTCGCGTGCGGCCGGGGCGTGGGCGATCAGGTGGTCCAGCGCGAGGTCCAGCGTGCTGCGTTTCTCGCGCACCATGGCGAAGCGCGCCGGCGCGGCCGGCACCCCGGGACGCCGCGCCGCCAGCTCCCGCAGCGCCGCGTCCAGCGCCTGCGGCGTATCGGGGCGCAGCAGGTGCAGGTGCGGTCCCGCATAGCCCAGGCCGTCGAGGATGGCCTGGCCCACCGCGAGCTGCGCGGCCAGGTTGTCCAGGTATTGCGGCGCTTCCTCGGCCGTGGCCAGGATGGCGACCTGCGAGGCGCCCAGCGCGACGGCGCCCAGCCACGCTTCCAGGCCGAGGCTGGCGGTGTGCCAGACTCCCAGCGGGATGACGTTGGCGGGCAGGCCGTGGAGCCTGCCCAGGCTGGCGTCGCGGCCCAGGCGTTCGACCATCGCGCGGCCGGCCTCCTGGCTGTGCACCAGCAGGACCGGGGCCTGGCCGCCGGCCCGCGCATAGGTGGACAGCAGCGTGCGCAGCACCGCGCCCTGGTCCGTCATGCGCGGATAGGCGTAGGTGATCGCGCCGGTCGGGCAGGCGGTGGTACAGGCGCCGCAGCCCACGCACAGGTTGGGATTGACCTTGATCTGCTGGCGCGCCTTGTCGCTTTCGATGGCGAGGGCCGAGCAGATGTCGACGCAGGCGCGGCAGCCTATCGTGTCGTTGCGGCTGTGCGCGCACAGCGATTGCTTGTAGTCGAAGAACTTGGGCTTCTCGAATTCGCCCACGAGCTCGCGCAGGCGCAAGAGCGGGGCCGGGTCCGCGCCGTTCCAGGCGAAGTAGCCCTGCGGCGGCGCATGCTGCGCGAACAGCGTGCCGCCACCCAGCTCCAGGACCAGGTCGAAGCGCGCTTCCTGCCGTTCGGGGGCGCGGGCGAAGTCGATGGCGCCCGCGGTCGTACAGGCCGCCACGCAGGCGCGATGGTCGCGGCACCGGGCGCGGTCGATCTGGTAGTCGAGCCCTATGGCGCCTTCGGGACACGCGGCAAGGCAGGCATTGCAGCGCGTGCACAGGTCGAGATCGATGGGGTTGTCCTGCACCCATGTCAGGTCGAACGCGCCCAGCCAGCCTTGCAGCGATTCCAGGCGGCCCGCCAGCACGGGATGGCGCCGTTCCTGGCTCGCGTCCGCCGTGCCCGGGCCGCGCGCGAAGATGGTGACGTCAAGCGTGTCCGCCAGCATCGCCGCGGCGCGTTCGGCCTCGTCCAGCGGGCCGACGATGAGCAGGCGCCCCGCGCTGCGATAGCTGACGGTGGGGACCGGTTCGGGGTCCGGCAGCCGGGCGGCCGCCAGCAGCGCCGCCAGCTTGGGCGTGGCTTTCGGGGCCTCGCGGCTCCAGCCTCCGGTCTCGCGGATGTTGACGAAGCGCACGGGGGCGACGGCGGCCTCGGTGTGCTCGCCTATCTGCGCGAACAGGCGCTTCTCCTGCGTACAGGCGACGATGACGGAAGCGGTGCCCGTGACGGCCTGCTGGAACGCGCCGGCCTCGTGGCGGCAGAGCGTGGAGTGCAGAACCAGCTTTTCGTCCAATGCCGCGCCGAGTGCATCGGCGTCCAGGGGCATGGTGTTGTTGCAGTCGCAGATCAGTGTGGGCATGGGCGCTCGAGGGAGCCCGGCTACCTGGGAGGATCGGGCTCGGGAAAGTCGAAATGCGTCTGGCCGTCGCTGGGCGCTTGGCCTGTGGATGCGCCAGACTCTAGCACGGAACCCCGCGCGCCATCATCGGCCGGCTCCTTGCTTGCGGGGGCGTGGCCGGGCGCCGCATCGCCCGCAGGCGGGGCGGGATCGTCCTGGACCAGGGCCAGCACGCGCGCGCTCACCATCTGCCTGAGCGTGGATGCGGGCAGCTTCTCGGGCGAGGAATAGTCGTCGATGTAGACGTCCAGCCCGTCCATGACGTTGTAGTGCGGGTCGGAGAAAAGTTTCTTGAGCGCGGCCAGCTTGACGTCGGGCTCGACCGCCGGCCGCATGAAGGGCGAGAAATCGGAGTCATGCGTCAGCGCGGCCAGGTCTTCCCGCGTCGGGGCGGGCGCTGCCTTGGCGGCGGTGTCCGGCGCCTGCGCCGCGCCGGCGTCGTGGGCCTCGCCCTGCGGGTGGTCCTGCGGATGCGTGGACGGCGCGGCGGGCACGCCCGGCGAGGCCTCGACCGGTCCCGGCTCGGCCTCGGGAGCGGAAGCGGCGTCGACCGGCCGTTCGTCCCCCACGCCTGCCCGCGACCGGGCCTTGCGCCGCGACCAGCGGCCGAGGAAGCCTTCGCCGTCGCCGCTCATGGTTCTTCGCCGTGCTTGCGCCGGCCGGTGCTGACCGACGCCGGGTTGCCGAAGCGGTCCTGCAACGGCACGAAGCTGACCGGGCGCCGCTTGCGCTTGGGCTCGGCCACGTAGTGTTGCGCCACGAAGGCCCGCAGCCAGCCCACGACGTCGGCGGGGGCGGGCACCTGTTCGACCGTTTCCTGGGCGTCCAGCAGCCGGCCGGCGTGGTAGTAGCTGAGCGTGACCAGCTCCGGCCGCGCCAGCGGTTCATCGTCCGGGCCCGCCGCTTCCTGCATGCGCCACATCACGAACCAGCAGGGCGCCTCGGTCGTGGCGTTCAGGTAGTAGCCCTCGGCGTCGTCCTTGAACAGCTCGACCGCGAAGCCGGGATGCAGCCACAGTTCGCCGTGCGCGTCCTGGCGCAGCCGGTGGGGCGCGCCGCCGAACGCCGGCTCGTCGGCCACCACGTCCGCCAGGGTCCACCGCCAGGACTGCCACCGGCTCATCGGGCCGTGGACGCGCTCCTTGCGCATGATCACGGCGACGTCGATGCGGGGAGCCTGGCTGGTCATGGCGGCCTCGGGTCAGGAATCGGCGCTGATGGAGATGGTGGGGAACTTGGACGAGAAGTCCTTGTTCCGGGCGGCGATGGCCACGGCCACCTGGCGCGCGACGGTCTTGTACAGGCCGGCGATCTCGCCATCGGGGTCGGCCACCACCGAGGGCCTGCCGCTGTCGGCCTGCAGCCGGATGTTGATGTCCAGCGGCAGTGCGCCCAGGTAGGGCGTGTCGTATTCGGCCGCCATCTTCTTGCCGCCCTCGGCGCCGAAGATGTGTTCGACGTGTCCGCACTGGCTGCACACGTGCACGGCCATGTTCTCGACCACGCCCAGGATGGGCACGCCCACTTTCTCGAACATCTTGATGCCCTTGCGCGCGTCCAGCAGGGCGATGTCCTGCGGCGTGGTGACGATGACGGCGCCGGTCATGGGCACGCGCTGGCTGAGCGTGAGCTGGATGTCGCCGGTGCCGGGAGGCATGTCGACGATCAGGTAGTCGAGGTCTTTCCAGTTGGTTTGCCGCAGCAGTTGCTCGAGCGCCTGCACCGCCATGGGGCCGCGCCAGATCATGGCTTCGTCGTGGGCGACGAGGAAGCCGATGGACATGACCTGCACGCCATAGTTCTCGAGCGGCTCCATGGTTTTGCCGTCGTCGCTGACGGGGCGTGCGTCGATGCCCATCATGAGCGGCTGGCTGGGGCCGTAGATGTCGGCGTCGAGCAGGCCGACGCGCGCGCCTTCGGCCGCCAGGGCCAGGGCCAGGTTGACGGCCGTGGTGCTCTTGCCCACGCCGCCCTTGCCCGAGGCGACGGCGACGATGTTCTTGACGCCCTGCAGCAGCGGCACGCCGCGCTGGACCGCGTGGGCGATGATCTCGCTGCGCACGTTGGCGCTGACGTTGGAGATGCCGGGCACGGTGCGGGCCGCCGCGATCAGCGCGCTGCGCAGGGCGGGGATCTGGCTCTTGGCGGGATAGCCGAGCAGGACGTCGAAGGAGACGTCGCCGCCGTTGATCTCGATGTTCTTGATGGCTCGCGTCGAGACGAAATCCTTGCCGGTATTGGGATCGACGACGGTTTGCAGGGCCTGGAGCAGGGAATCGGATGTGGCCATGGGAAGGGGGCGGACTCGTGAGTGGGAGGCTGCGTATCGCAGGCCGATGAGGGATATTAGACCACCAGCCCGCGGACGGCGAAATCCGCGGGCGCCTCGTCTATACTCAGCCGCATGATCGACAAGGACTCCATTACCGGCCTGATCCTGGCGGGCGGGCGCGGCAGCCGCATGGGCGGTGTCGACAAGGGCCTGCAGAACTACCAGGGCATTCCGATGGCCATGCATGCGCTGCTCAGGCTGGGGCCCCAGGTGGGGCAGGTCCTGGTCAACGCCAATCGCAACCTGGCTGCCTACGAATCCATGGGCGTGCCGGTGTGGCCCGACGCGCTGCCCGACTACGCGGGGCCGCTGGCCGGATTCCTGACCGGGCTCGAGCACTGCGAGACCGCCTACCTGGTCACGGTGCCTTGCGATACGCCGAAGTTTCCCGAAGATCTCGTCGCCCGCCTGGCCGGCGAACTGGAGGCGGCCGGCGCCGAGATCGCCATGGTGGCCACCCGCCAGGACGGCGCCGTGCGGACCCAGCCGGTGTTCTGCCTGCTGCGGGCGGAGCTGCTGGACAGTCTCGTGGCCTTCACCGCCGCGGGGGGACGCAAGATCGACAAGTGGACCGCCACCCATCGCTGTGTCGAGGTCCTCTTCGACGACCCCGCGGCTTTCGCGGGCGCCAACACGATCGCCGAATTGCAGCAGCTCTGATGCCATGAACGACAAGCCCGCCCCCTCGCTAGAAGAAATCTCGTCCTGTGTCAGCGGCTACGACCCGAATGCGCTGCCGGTCGAGCAGGCCCGCGAATTCATCGCCCGGCTGGTGCCGCGCGTGGAGGGCGTGGAGATGCTGGCGTTGCGCTCGGCGATGGGGCGCGTGCTGGCGCGCGACATCGTGTCCGACATCGACGTGCCGGCCCACGACAACTCGGCCATGGATGGCTACGCGTTCTACGGTTCCGACCTGGCCGCCGGCGGCGATACGGCCTTGCAGGTCGTGGGCAGCGGCCTGGCCGGCAATGCCTACACGGGCAGCGTGGCGTCCGGGCAGTGCGTGCGGATCATGACCGGCGCCACCATGCCCGACGGGCTCGATACCGTGATCCCGCAGGAATTCGTCCGCCAGGATGGCGACCGTATCGTCGTGCCCGCGGGCGCGGTCAAGGCCGGCGAGAACCGCCGGCTGGCGGGAGAGGACCTGGCCCGCGGCGACGTGGCCCTGTCCGCCGGCCGCGTGCTGCGCCCGGCGGACCTCGGCATGCTGGCCTCGCTCGGCCGGGCCGAGGTGCCGGTCTGGCGCCGCCTGCGCGTGGCGTTCTTCTCCACCGGCAACGAACTGCGCTCGATCGGCGAGCCGCTCGATCCGGGCTGCGTGTACGACAGCAATCGCTACACGCTGTGGGGCATGCTCCAGCGGCTGGGCGTCGACGTGCTCGACATGGGCGTGGTGCGCGACGATCCGCAGGCGCTCGAGTCCGCGTTCCGCGACGCGGCCGCGCAGGCCGACGTGGTCATCACGTCGGGCGGCGTGAGCGTGGGCGAGGCCGACTACACCAAGGCCATCATGGCCAGGCTGGGCGACGTGCTGTTCTGGCGCATCGCCATGCGGCCGGGGCGCCCCATGGCCATCGGCCGCATCGATACCGGCGGGCGTAGCGCCATCCTGTTCGGCCTGCCGGGCAACCCCGTGGCGGTGATGGTGACTTTCTACGCGCTGGTGCGCGATGCCCTCCTTGCCATGGCAGGCGCGCCGGCCCAGCCGCTGCCCATGCTGCGCGCGGCCAGCGCGGGGGCTATCCGCAAGAAGCCGGGGCGTACCGAATACCAGCGAGGCATCGTCACGCCCGCCGCGAACGGCGGCTGGGAAGTGCGCATCACCGGTTCGCAGGGGTCGGGCATCCTGCGCAGCATGAGCCAGGCCAACGGCCTGGTCGTGCTGGGGCACGAGCAAGGCAACGTGGCGGCCGGCGAGCTGGTCGACGTCCTGCCTTTCGACGGACTGATCTGATGACGCGCGTCCTGGGACTGGCCGGGTGGAGCGGAGCCGGCAAAACCACATTGCTGACGAGGCTGATTCCCGCGCTGCGGGAGAAGGGCTACAGCGTGTCGACGCTCAAGCACGCGCACCATTCGTTCGACATCGACAAGCCGGGCAAGGACTCCCATCGGCACCGCGAGGCCGGTGCCAGGGAAGTGCTGGTCGCATCGGGCAGCCGCTGGGCGCTGATGCACGAACTGCGCGGCCAGGCCGAGCCCCGCCTGGGCGAGCTGCTGAACAAGTTTTCGCCCGTCGATTTCATCCTGGTCGAGGGCTTCAAGCGCGATCCGCACGTCAAGATCGAGATCCACCGCGCCGCCAACGGCAAGCCGTGGCTGTATCCCGACGACGCCAGCATAGGCGCCGTCGTCAGCGACGTGCCTCCCGCGGGCCAGGCATCGCTGCCCTTCGTCGACCTGGACGACCTGCCCGGCATCGCCAACCTGGTCGTGGACCTGGCCTGGCCCATGGAACGAACCTTGGCCGCTCTGCGCGCGTAAACAGACGACCGTTCACCATGCCGGCGCGCGTGAGCGCGTAGGGGGGGCTACCCCAGCCGTTTAATCAGGGATGACGTGTCCCAGCGGCTGCCGCCCATCTGCTGCACGTCGGCATAGAACTGGTCGACCAGGGCCGTCACGGGCAGCCGTGCGCCATTGCTGCGGCTCTCGTCCAGCACCAGGCCCAGATCCTTGCGCATCCAGTCCACCGCGAAGCCGAAGTCGAACTGGCCGTCCACCATGGTCGCGCCGCGGTTTTCCATCTGCCAGCTTTGCGCCGCCCCCTTGGATATGACGTCCAGCACGAGTTTCATGTCCAGGCCGGCCTTCTGTCCGAATGCAATGCCCTCGGACAGGCCCTGCACCAATCCGGCGATGCAGATCTGGTTGACCATCTTGGCCAGCTGGCCGGCACCGGGCTCGCCGACCAGCGTGACGGCCCGCGAGTAGGCCTGCGCCACGGGCTTCATGCGCTCGAACGCGTCGGCATCGCCGCCGCACATCACCGTGAGCACGCCGTTGACCGCGCCGGCCTGGCCGCCCGAGACGGGAGCGTCGATGAAAGCGACTTCCTGGTCCTGGGCCGTGGCGTACAGTTCGCGCGCGACCTTGGCCGAGGCCGTGGTGTGGTCCACCAGCAGCGAGCCGGGCTTCATGCCCGCCAGGGCGCCATCGGCGCCCAGCACGACGCTGCGCAGGTCGTCGTCGTTGCCGACGCACAGGAAGACCATGTCCGCGTCCTGGGCGGCCTCGCGCGGCGTCGGCGCGTGGCTGCCGCCGAACTCCTGTACCCAGTCGCGGGCCTTGGACGGGGTGCGGTTGTAGACCCGGACCGCATGCCCGGCCTGGGCCAGGTGGCCGGCCATGGGAAAGCCCATGACGCCCAGGCCGATGAAGCTGACGTTGAGCGGGGAGGTGCTGTCGTAGGTCTTGGTGCCAATCGATGCCATGCTGATTCTCCATTGCCAGAGGCAAGTGTATAGCGTCCGGGGTGCCTGTTTCCGCCGGATGGCGAAGGTGGGCGGTGCTGCCCTCCAGGGGGGCGCTTTTTCATCCTGGGGCGGCCCGGCAATGAAAAATGGCCCCCACGCTTGCCGCTTCGCGGCGGCGCTGCCCCCCAAGGGGGCGTTTTTCATCCTGGGGCGGCCCGGCAATGAAAAATGGCCCCCACGCTTGCCGCTTCGCGGCGGCGCTGCCCCCCAAGGGGGCGTTTTTCATCTTGGGGCGGCCCGGCAATGAAAAAAGGCGCCCGGAGGCGCCTTTTTTCTTGCAGCCGCCGGAGCGGCTGGTGTGTCGTCAGTCTTCGACGAAGGTTTCTTCGCGCTTCTTGCGGATCGTGGGCGAGGCCACGATCAGCACCAGGATGACGGCGATGACCAGCAGGGTCGCCGACAGCGGGCGGGTCACGAAGGTCGTGAAGTCACCACGCGACAGGAGCAGGGCGCGGCGGAAGTTCTCTTCCATCATGGGACCCAGCACCAGGCCCAGCAGCAGGGGGGCGCCTTCGCACTTCAGCTTGGACCAGATGTAGCCGATCAGGCCGAAGGCTGCCGTCATCCAGATGTCGAACACGTTGTAGTTCAGCGTGTAGACACCGATCGAGCAGATCAGCAGGATGGCCGGGAACAGGATGGGATAGGGCACCTTCAGCAGCTTGACCCAGATACCGATCAGCGGCAGGTTCAGGATCACCAGCATCAGGTTGCCGATCCACATCGACACGATCAGGCCCCAGAACAGGTCCGGGTTGCTGGTCATGACCTGGGGACCAGGCTGGATGTTGTGGATGGTCATGGCGCCGACCATCAGGGCCATGATCGCGTTACCCGGGATACCCAGCGTCAGCAGCGGGATGAAGGAGGTCTGCGAGCCGGCGTTGTTGGCCGATTCCGGACCCGCCACGCCGCGGATGTTGCCCTTGCCGAAGCTGGAGGGATCCTTGGCGAGCTTCTTTTCCACCGTGTACGAGGCGAACGAGGACATCACCGCGCCGCCGCCGGGCAGGATGCCCAGGGCCGAGCCGATGGCCGTGCCGCGGATGATGGCGGGCGCGGCTTCCTTGAGGTCGGGCCAGGTGGGGTACAGGTGGCCGATCTTGTCCAGGAAGACTTCGCGCTCTTCCTTCTGCTCGACGTTGTTGATGATTTCCGAGAAGCCGAACACACCCATGGCGACCGCGGCGAAGTCGATGCCGTCGGTCAGTTCCGGGATGCCGAACGAGAAGCGGGCCACGCCCGAGTTCACGTCCGTGCCGACCATGCCGATCAGCAGGCCCAGCAAGATCATGCAGATGGCCTTGATCAGCGAACCCGACGCCAGCACGACCGCACCGACCAGGCCCAGGCACATCAGCGAGAAGTATTCCGCGGGACCGAACTGGAAGGCCACTTCGGCCAGCGGGGGCGCGAAGGCGGCGATCAGCAGCGTACCCACGCAGCCGGCGAAGAACGACCCGATGGCCGCAATGGCCAGCGCCTGTCCGGCGCGGCCGTTCCGCGCCATCTGGTAGCCATCCAGGCAGGTCACCACCGCGGAGGTTTCACCCGGCAGGTTCACCAGGATGGCGGTGGTCGAACCGCCGTACTGGGCGCCGTAGTAGATGCCGGCCAGCATGATCAGGCCGGCCACCGGGGGCAGCGCGTAGGTGATGGGCAGCAGCATCGCGATGGTCGGAACGGGACCCAAGCCGGGCAGCACGCCCACCAAGGTGCCGATCAGGCAACCGAGAAATGCGTAGATGATGTTCTGAAACGAGAGCGCCGTTTCAAAACCTAGGGCCAAGTGCTCTAACACTTCCATGGATGGCTTTCCTTAGTTCAAACCGAGAAACGAAGGCCACAGCGGGAAGATCAGACCCAGGCCCACAATGAAGATGAGGTGGACGGCGACCACCAGGCCGATGCCGTTGATGATCGCGACCTTCCACTTGAATTCGTGGCTGGCCATGCTGGACAGCAGCACGAGCAGGAACGCCGACACGTACACGCCCAGCGGACGGAGCAGGATGCCGAACAGGACCACGTTGCCCAGGATGATGCCCGTGGTCTTGAGATTGAGTTTCGGGATTTCCGTGGGCTCGGCCTTGGGCGACAGGCCGGAGATGCCGATGATCGCACCGAGGATCGCCAGGATCACGCCCAGCCAGAACGGGAAGTAGCCCGGCCCCATCTTGGCTGCCGTGCCCATCTGGTAATCAACGGCGAACCCGGCAAAAAATAGCCCGAGGAAGACGAACATCACCCCGGACCAGAAATTTTGTTTTGACTGAATGCGCATTGGAAGTGGGCTCCTATCTGACTTCACTTGCAAGGCCGGCATGTTAGCTCACGCGAAGCTGGCGTGAATAACGAAATTGCTCGCAATGAGTCGGGGTTTTCCCGAAAAATGATGGATCGGCACAACTTTGTGCCAAATTGATCCATAGGATGTTCAGACTCCTGTCAGCCTTGACAGCTTTTTCGCATCCGACGTGTCGTGCAGACTTCCCCTGGGGGGCGCGAAGCCCTTCCCACGGCAAGGTTATCCAATGAAGGGGAAGCACGATGAAGGCGATGCACGGGTGGGACGATGGCCAGGAACGCGGCAAGTCTCTGACGCCGCGGGAACGCGAAGTCATGGACCTGCTGGTCGAGGGACGTGCCAACAAGGTGATCGCCGACCGGCTGGGCATATCCATCCGGACGGTCGAGGTCCACCGCGCGCGGGTGCTGGCCAAGCTGGGCGTGCGCAACGCCGTCGAGCTGGTCTGGCGCATGCACACGGACAGGATGGCCGTGGTGGCCGAGATGCAGGGGCTGCGGGTGGCCGAGGGCGGAACCGACCGCTGGGACCACCGCGCTGATTGAGCAGAGGGGCCGGACCTGCATCCGGCCCCCTGCTCAGTTCAGCTTGGCGCCCGAGATCCTGACGATCTCGGCGTACTTGCGCAGGTCGGACTGCACCAGCGCGGCCAGCGACGCCGGGGTGCCGGGTTCGGCGTCCGAGCCCATGTCGGCCAGGCGCCGGCGCATGTCGGCGCTGCCGAGCGCCCGCGCATATTCATTATGGAGTTTTTGCACCACGGCCTCCGGTGTGTGCGCCGGCGCGAAGATCCCGAACCACGTTCCCAGATCGAAGTCCGGCACGCCGGCCTGCATCATGGTCGGCACCTCGGGCAGCAGGCGCGACCGGGCCGCCGTGGTGACCGCCAGGGCCTTGAGCTTGCCGGCGGCGATGAGCGGCGAGGCGGCGGCGAGATTGTCGAACATGAAGTCCGTCTGCCCGCTCATCAGCGCCACCTGCGCCGGCGTGGCGCCGGCATAGGGGATGTGCGCGGCGAATACGCCGGCACGGGTCTTCAGCAATTCCCCCGCCAGGTGCCCCGCGCTGCCGTTGCCGCCCGAGCCCATGTTGAGCCTGCCCGGGTTGCGCCGGGCGTAGCCGATCAGGTCCTGCACGGTCTGGATGCCCAGCCTGGCGGCCGTGGCGGGGTTCATCACCAGCACGTTGGGCACCGAGGCCACGAGCACGATGGGGGCGAAGTCCTTGACCGGATCGTAGGGAATCGAGGGGAAGAGCGCCGGGTTGATCGCATGCGTGGCGACCGCCCCCATCACCAGCGTGTAGCCGTCGGGCGCCGACTTGGCGACGAGATCGGCGCCGATGTTGCCGCCGGCGCCCGGCCTGTTCTCGACGACCACGGGCTGGCCCAGCGTGGGGCGGATCTTTTCCGCCAGCGCGCGGGCCATGATGTCCAGCGGGCCGCCGGGCGGATACGGGACCACGAAGCGGATGGGGCGCGTGGGATAGGCGGCGTCCTGCGCGGCGGCCGGCGCGGACAGGCAGGCCGCCGCGACCATGGCGCCGCCGGCGAGCAAGGCCCGGCGTCGGTTCATGAGGGGTTCCTTCAGGATTGCTTGAGCTTGTGGGCGAAATTCTTGCGCATCTTGGCCACCTTGGGCGCCACCACGAAGGCGCAATAGCCCTGGCCGGGATTGCGCAGGAAGTAGTCGCGGTGATAGTCCTCCGCCGGCCAGACCGTGGCCGGGGGCAGCAGCCGGGTCACGATGGGCGAGCCGAATACCTGCCGCGCCTCGAGGTCGGCGATCACCTCGCGCGCCGCCGCTTCCTGCGCCGGGGTCTGCCAGAAGATGGCCGAGCGATACTGCGGTCCGACGTCGTTGCCCTGGCGGTCCACGGTGGTCGGGTCGTGCGAGGCGAAGAAGATTTCCAGCAGTTCGTGATAGGTGATGGCAGCCGGATCGTAGGTGACGGTGACCACCTCGATGTGGCCGGTATCGCCGTCGCAGACCTGCTCGTACGTGGGGTTGTCCACGTGCCCCCCGGCATAGCCGGAATCGGCGCGCAGCACGCCCTCGATCTGCTGGAACACCGCTTCGATACACCAGAAGCAGCCACCGCCGAACACGGCTTTGTCGACTTGTGCGGGCATGATCGTCCTCTTCGAGAGAGCCGGCGCCAGGGGCGCCCATGACGATAGTGTATGCGTTCCCGGCGGGCCGACCGGGCGCCATGGATGCCGGTCCCGGCGTTCAGGACGCGGCGCGGGGTCGCCGGAACAGCTCGGCGAACACGGTGCACGACAAGCTGGCCGCCATCGGCCTGGCGGCCAGGACCCAGGGGCTCGAGGCCATGACCGCGGTCTCGGCCTCGGACACACGGCGCTATGCCGGGCTGGTGCGCGAGTTGGGATTGAAGCTGGACTGACGCGCGCCAGTCCGGGGGGGCGTCAGTTCTTCAGCGTCAGGATCCACTGAGCCAGCTTGCGCGCCTCGTCGTCATTGACGGCGTTCTGCGCGGGCATGGGAATGGCGCCCCACTTGCGGAAGCTGCCCTTGCGGATGGAGGCGACCAGCTTGTCGGCCGCTTCGGAGTCCGTGGCATAGCGTTGCGCCACGCTTTGATAGGAGGGGCCGACGAGCTTGGCGTCGACGCTGTGACAGGCCATGCAGTTCTTGGCCTTGGCGAGATCGAGTCCGGTGGTCTGCGCTCCGGCGGTCGTGTGCAGGGCGGCCAAGGCCACCAGTGCGCCCAGGCTGAGGGAACGAATGGACATGAAGATTCTCCGTTGGATGCTGCGCGATGCGCGTATTTCTCGACGGGGCAGAGTATATACAAGCGAAGCGGGTGTACACCGGCTCGGATGCCGCCTGCGTCGATCTGTCACAGGGCCTCGGGACAAGGGGCGTTATGATCGCCACTGTTCGACAGACATCGTGGCCGGGCAGACGTCCGGCCTTTCCTTGAAAGGCGCGCGCAAACATGTTGGTTCACCCGCAGTTTTCTCCCATCGCGTTCGAGATCGGACCCCTGGCGGTGCGTTGGTATGGCCTCATGTACCTGGTCGCGTTCCTCCTGGCCTGGACGCTGGGCCGCTGGCGCATCCGCCACGGCAAGACGGCGCTTACGACGCGCGATCTGGACGATCTCCTGTTCTACAGCGTGCTGGGTGTCGTGCTGGGCGGGCGCCTGGGCTATGTCCTGTTCTACAAGCCGGGCTACTACCTGGCGCATCCGCTGGAGATTCTCGCGGTCTGGCATGGCGGCATGTCATTCCACGGCGGCTTGCTGGGCGTGCTGCTGGTCATGGCGCTGTTCGCGCGCCGGCGCGGTTTCCGTTTCCTGCAGGTAGGCGATTTCGTCGCGACGCTGGTGCCGCTGGGGCTGGCGGCCGGGCGCCTGGGCAATTTCATCAACGGCGAGTTGTGGGGCCGGCCCACGACGGTGCCCTGGGGCATGGTGTTTCCGCAGGCCGGCGACGGCGTGGCCCGCCATCCTTCGCAACTGTATGAGGTCGGCCTGGAAGGCCTGGCCCTGTTCGCGCTGGTCTGGCTGTTCGCCAGCAAGCCCCGGCCGGTGGGCCAGGTCAGCGGCGTGTTCCTGATGGGCTACGGGTTCTTCCGCTTCATGGTGGAGTACACCCGGGAGCCGGACAGCTTCCTGGGCATCCTGGCGGGGGGGTTGAGCATGGGGCAGTGGCTGTCGCTGCCCATGGTGCTGGTGGGACTGGCCCTGTTCGTCTGGGCGCGCCGGCCGGCGACGGCCTGAGCCGCCGGCCGGCAGGCACGGCCTATTGCAGGTAGACCGTGCCCCGCACCGAGACCGACACCGACGACTTGCCGCCTTCCAGGGGCAGGTCGGCCGCCTTGGCTTCCATGGCGGGAGCCGCCATCGCATAGGCGCGCGGCATGGGCGTGACCGTGCCGCTGCCGCTCAGGTCGAGTTGCTTGACCGCATAGCCGGAGAAGCCGAATGCCTTGGCGGCCTGGGTTGCTCGCGTGGTGAAGGCCTTGGCCGCTTCGGCCAGCAGGCGCTGCTCTTCGGCCTCGCGCGCCTCGCGCGACAGCGAGAACGACACGTTCGACACCGCCATCTGGCGGCTCAGTTCACCGGCCAGCTTGGAGGCGGCGCCGAAGTCCTTGGATTCCAGGATCAGTTCCGCGCGTCCGCGCCAGGTGGTGATGCGCCCGTTGCGATCGGTGTTGGCCCAGACGTTGTAGTTGCCGCTGCGCGCGGTGACCGCGGTGTTGCGCTTGGCTTCGGCCAGCGTGGTCTCGAGCAACTGGTTGAGTTGCTGCGACAGCTTGGCCTGGTCGTTGCCCTCGATCTCGTTGGCGAGCGTGATGGTCACCTTGTCCTGCGCCACTTCCGAGGTGGCGGCGGCCGACAGCGACAGCGTCGGCCGATCGGGCTTGGCGGTGTCCGGCGCGGCCTGGGCGACGGCGATGGACGACATCGCGGCCGAGGCGGCCAGTGCCGCGCCGCACAGGGCGCGGCGCATGGTGGGAGCGAGGGTGGGGCGGTAAGCCATGGTGTGAGTCCTTGTTCTGATTGATGGAAGGGCTGACCACGCGCACCGCGACCCGGACCGCGGCGCCTGTCAGGCCCCCGTCAGCGCGGTGACAGCCTTGTATAGCATATAGGCCGCCAGCAGCATCAGGAGGTAGGCGAAGATGCGCTTGAGCGAACGCACCGGCAGCTTGTGCGCGGTATGGGCACCCACCGGTGCCAGCAGCACGCTCGAAACGATCAACACGATCAGCCCCGGCCAATAGACATACCCGAGCATGCCGGGTTGCCCGCTGGGATGCTGCATGCCTGACCAGATGTAACCCGCGGTATTGGCCAGCGCGATGGGAAAACCCAGCGCCGCCGAGGTGGCGACGGCGTTGTGCAACGGGACGTTGCACCAGGTCATGAAAGGGACGGACACAAAGCCGCCGCCGGCGCCGACCAGTCCGGACAGGAAACCGATGCCGGTTCCCGCGGCGGACGTGCCCAGCGTGCCCGGCATCTGGCGGGTCGGCTTGGGCTTCTTGTCCAGCAGCATCTGGATGGCCGAGTATCCGACGAACAGCGCGAACACCAGCGCCAGCCATCCGGTCTTGAGCGCCGAGAACACCGCCCCGCCCGCGAGCAGCCCGCCGATCACCAGCCCAGGCGCGAACCGCGCCACGATGTCCCACCGCACCGCGCCCCGCTTGTGGTGCGCGCGCACGCTGGAAACCGACGTGAACAGGATGGACGCCATCGACGTCGCGATCGCCGCATGCACCACCAGTTCGGGCGGCAGGCGCTGCCAGGTGAACAGCATGGTCAGGAAAGGCACCATGATCATGCCCCCGCCTATGCCGAGCAGCCCCGCGGCAAAGCCCGTGCAGGCCCCGAGTACGAGCAAGGCAACGATAAACAATGGATCCATGTTGAAGTCTTGACGATAGTTGGTAAATCGGTGGACGCGTCTCTTCTCCCCAAGACGCACCCTTCGTTCTAGTTCTAGCACCGAAAAAAACTACCTCGGCAATGCTTGGTCGAAACCAATCAAGTCGGCATTGACGAACGCCGCCCCCCGCCAGCCTGTTGGTACCCCAGGATGCGGTGGATCCGGCTCCGCCGGTCCACCCGCATCGCCCCCTGGGGGGCGCGCGTAAGCGCGTAGGGGGGGCAAAAAAGAACCCGGAGCATAACGTATATGCTCCGGGTCGGATAGGATCCCCGCCTGTGTCGCTAGGCCGGCATCTTGAACCGGGGTTCAAGGTGGTCGCGGTCAGCCGCGCTTCGGGTTCGTCTGACGGAGAGACGATCACGCCCGCGGGCAATTTCCACAACCTCATGCCATAAGCATGGGTCCAAGAAATATAAGGCCAAACACGAGCACGGCAGGGAAGACTGATCATACGCGTTTGTGCCGCACAGAAAAGTACCGCACAAACATCAAAACTTAAAACAACTTCTCTTGGGCCCCCAGGGCTGCATCGACCATGCGATGCATGTCTTCAATTTTACGCTTGTAGTCGCCGACTGCAAGTCGTGAGTCGGGAGAATTCGCATTCATCAACTCGGCGGCCAATTGCAGCGCCGCCATCACCGCGATGCGTTCGGTGCCCGCGACCTTGCCTCCGGCCTTGATGCGCTGCATGGCGCGATCGACCATGGTGGCCGCGGTCAGCAGCGCTTCCTTTTCGGAAGGTTCGCAAGCCAGCGGGTAGTCCTTGCCGAGGATGGTGACGTCAAGACGTTCCATATAGACTCCGAGCGCCCGGGTCGGCGCTTTCTGATCCAGGAGAGGAAGCGTTGTCCGGCGCATCGGCCTCGCCCTCGACTTCCTCGGCGGGTTCCTCGCCGCCGGGCAGGCGCGCCAATACGCCCTCGACCCGCGACTGCGCGGCGGCCAGCGTATCGCGCAGCACGCGGATGTGCGAATCGCGCTGGGCGAGGCTCTTGCCCAGCGCCGCGTTTTCGTCGCGCAGGCTTTGCGTCAGCTCGGTGAGCTGGCGTATGCGGCTGGCGAGAAGGTCGAGATCTTCGATCATGGGCGTATCGTAAACCATCCAGTGCCGGGAATTGTAGCGAACGGCGCGCAGCCGGGGACCCGGCCGCGCAGCGCTGTATCAATTGCTTGCAAGCCTCGCAACCGAGGCCGGATGGCGCGCCCGCCTACAGCTCCAGGTTGTCGATCAGCCGGGTCGTGCCGAGCTTGGCCGCGGCCAGCGCCACCAGCGGCTCGCCGCCTTCGACCTCTTCGCGGCTGGGCGGCAGCAGGTCGCGCTGGCGCCGCACCGAAATGTAGTCCACCTTCCAGCCGCGCCCGCCCAGCGTGGCGGCGGCGTCGCGCTCGAGCGCGGCGACGTCGTGGTTGCCTCCGCGCAGGCCGGCCTGCACGCGGCGCAGCGTCGCGTACAGCTGCGGCGCTTCGGCGCGCTGGTCCGCGCTCAGGTAGCCGTTGCGCGAGGACAGGGCCAGGCCGTCGTCCGCGCGTATCGTTTCCTGCGGCACGATCTCGATCGGCAACTGGAACTGCCGGCACATGGCCCGCACCACCATCAGCTGCTGGTAGTCCTTCTTGCCGAACACGGCCACGCGCGGCTGCACACAGGACAGCAGCTTGAGCACGACGGTGGATACGCCGGCGAAGAAGCCGGGGCGGAACTCGCCTTCCAGGATGCCGCCCAGGTCGTCGGGCGGCTGGACGCGGAAGTTCTGCGGCTCGGGGTACATCTCGCGCTCGTCGGGCGCGAACAGCACGTAGACGTTGCGGTCGCGCTCGAGCTTCTCGATGTCGGCGGGCAGCGTGCGCGGGTAGCGGTCGAAGTCCTCGTTGGGCCCGAATTGCAGGCGATTGACGAAGATGCTGGCGACGACCGGGTCGCCGTGCTGGCGGGCCGTCTTCATCAAGGCCAGATGGCCCTCGTGCAGGTTGCCCATCGTGGGAACGAACGAGACCCGGAGCTGGCCGCGCAGTTGATCGCGCAATTCTTCGATGGTGTGGACGACCTTCATGGCGTTGGATTCGGTAAGGTGGGCTTGGAGGCCGGGGAGGCGGGCGGCCGGGCCGCGCGCCGGGGCCTCAGTGGGTATGGACGGAAGTGAAGGCGAGGCGCACGTAGATCGGCGCGTACGGCTCGGCCTGGGTGATCTCGAGCAGCGACTCGCGTGCCAGTTCCAGCATGGCGATGAAGTGCACGACGATCACCGGCACGCCGGCGCCGTCCTGCACGCGTTCCATGAAGAGTTCGGTGAACTCCATGTAGCGCACGTTCTGCAATCTGCGCAGGATCTGGCTCATGTGATCGCGCACGGACAGTTCCTCGCGCGAGATGTGGTGGTGCGCATTGAGCTTGGCGCGCTTGACGATGTCGGCCCACGCGTCGCGCAGTTCCTCGACGTTGACGTCGGGCAGGCGGCGCACGGTGGTCTGTTCCAGCAGCACCTGGGCCCGCACGAAGTCGCGTCCCAGCTGCGGCAACTGGTCCAGCTTCTGCGCGGCCAGCTTCATCTGTTCGTACTCGAGCAGGCGCCGGACGAGTTCGGCGCGCGGATCCTCGACTTCCTCGTCGGTGTCGGCCTTGCGCACGGGCAACAGCATGCGCGACTTGATCTCGATCAGCAGCGCCGCCATGAGCAGATACTCGGCGGCCAGTTCCAGGTTGTGCTTGCGGATCTGGTCGACGTACGACAGGTACTGGCGCGTGACTTCCGCCATGGGGATGTCCAGTACGTTGAAGTTCTGTTTGCGGATCAGGTAGAGCAGCAGGTCGAGGGGGCCCTCGAAGGTCTCGAGGAAGACCTCGAGCGCATCGGGAGGGATGTACAGGTCTTGCGGCAGCGCGAACAGCGGCTCGCCGTAGAGCCGGGCGATGGCAACGCCGTCGACGACGTCGGGCGTGCTGTCGACCGCGGGTTCAGCCAATGCTGCCAGCCCGTCGTTGGGGGGCGGGGAAGAGCCCATGCGGGAGGTGATCAGTCTTCAGTCTGATAGACATAGGGCTTCTGCGGCACCGTGCCGGCCTTGAAACCTTCGACGAGTTCCGGATCGATGGTCTTGTCCCACAGGCGGGCGCGGCCCTGCTTCTGCTCGCTTTCGAGGTTGGGGCGCTGCTGCTTCAGGTCCTGCAGGAATCGGGTGATGTCGGATTCGTAACTCTTGGCCATGACTAACCTTTGTTCTGGCATGCCGTGCCGCCGGCGCGTGGGCCGTCGGTCGGGACGTCTGCTGTGCACCCGGGAGTTTACTGCACGCCGGGCCGTGGCGCCGGCCGGCGGGCGTCCGGGGCGGTTTGTCCGGGGTGGCGGGGTGATTTTTCTTCATTTTCCCGGATTTGGGGAATGATTTTTATCTTCCGGCCTGGCTTGGACGTAAATTTGCAGTAATTTTGCGGGGCTCAATTGATAAAGTATTCCCCGGTTTCCCTACTTTCCGACATTCCCATGAGCAAATGGTCGTTCACTTCGCATCCCGCTTCCGTGGGTGAGACGTACTTCGAACATCTCGCCGCGTCGTGGGGGTTCGCGTTCCGCATGTTGATGGGCGGCCTGGCGGCCCTGATCCACGGCCTGTTCCCGTTCCTGTGCGTGCGCACCGGTTCGTCCATCATCAAGAACCTGAACGACAAGATGGTGGTGAATCGCGTCAAGGCCGGCCACGCGCCGGCCGGGCAGACGCCGCAAGCCCGGGCGCGCTAGGCCCGGCGGGCGCCGCCCCCCGGGCGAAGGCACGGCCCGCCGCGCCGCCTACCGTACGCGCATGCCGGGCTGGGCGCCCGCCACGGGCTCCAGCACATAGATGCCGGGCTGCGTCTTTTCATCGGCGTGGCTCGCGGCCAGCACCATGCCCTCGGATACCCCGAACTTCATCTTGCGCGGCGCGAGGTTGGCCACCAGCACGGTGAGCTTGCCGACCAGGTCTTCCGGCTTGTAGGACGACTTGATGCCGGAGAATACGTTGCGGGTGCGGCCTTCGCCGGCATCCAGCGTCAGCCGCAGCAGCTTGTCCGAGCCTTCCACGTATTCGCAATTGACGATCCTGGCGATGCGCAGGTCGATCTTGGCGAAGTCGTCGATGGTGATGGCCGGCGCAATCTCTTCGCCGCCGGGCGTGGGCGCCGCGGGCGCCGGCGCGGCGGGCGCTTCCAGCAGCGCGTCGAGCAGCTTCGGGTCGACCCGCTGCGCAAGGTGCTTGTAGGGCGCGATGCGCTGCGGCGGCACGACCACGTCGCGCCATTCGAAATCGCGCCCCAGGCCGAACAGCTCGTGCGCCACCCGCCGCGTCAGCTCGGGCAGGACCGGCGCCAGCATGACCGACAGCGCCTTGAAGCCGATCATGGTGCGCGAGCAGATCTCGTGCAGTTCGCGCTTCTTGTCCGCGTCATCCAGCTGCTTGGCCAGCACCCAGGGCTGGGCCGCGTCGAAGGCCTGGTTGATGCGGTCGGCGGTGGCCATGATCTCGCGGATGGCCTTGCCGAACTCGCGCGCCTCGAATGCGTTGCGCACGAGCGTCGCCGCGGCGTTGAGCTCGTTCTCGAGTTCGATGGGCGTCCCGCCTTCATAGCAGAGCTGGCCGTCGAAATGCTTGATCAGGAAGTTCGAGGCGCGGCTGGCGATGTTGACGTACTTGCCGACCAGGTCGCTGTTGACGCGCGCGACGAAGTCCTCGGGGTTGAAGTCCATGTCCTCGACGTGGGCGTTGAGCTTGGCGGCGATGTAGTAGCGCAGCCACTCGGGGTTCATGCCCAGGTCGAGGTAGCGCAGCGGCGAGATGCCGGTGCCGCGGCTCTTGGACATCTTCTCGCCGCTGACGGTGATGAAGCCGTGGACGTGCAGGCCGTCGGGCGTCTTGCGCTGGGCGAAATGCAGCATCGCGGGCCAGAACAGGGCGTGGAAATAGACGATGTCCTTGCCGATGAAGTGGTACTGCTCGGTATCGGACTGCGGATCGAGCAGGGCGTCGAAGTCCAGGCCGGTCTTCTTGCAATAGGCTTTCAGCGAGGCCAGGTAGCCCACCGGCGCGTCGAGCCAGACATAGAAATACTTGCCCGGCGCATCGGGGATCTCGATGCCGAAGTAGGGCGCGTCGCGCGAGATGTCCCAGTCCGCCAGCTTGCCTTCCTCGCCCAGCCATTCGCGGGTCTTGGCGTAGACCTCGGGCTGCAGGCGCGGCGTGCCGTTGCCGTTGACGCTGCCGGTCCATTCCTGCAGGAAGGCGTAGCAGCGCGGGTCGGACAGCTTGAAGAAGAAGTGGTCCGACGTCTTGAGGACGGGCGTGGCGCCGGTCAGGGTGGAATACGGATTGCGCAGGTCGGTGGGGGCGTAGACGGCCCCGCAGACCTCGCAGGAATCGCCGTACTGGTCCTTGGCGCCGCACTTGGGGCATTCGCCCTTGATGTACCGGTCGGCCAGGAACATGCCCTTGACGGGGTCGTAGAACTGCTCGATGGTGCGGGTCTCGATCAGGCCGGCATCGCGCAGTTTCAGATAGATCTGGCGCGACAGCTCGGTGTTCTCGTCGGTGTCGGTGGAGTGCCAGTGGTCGAATGCGATGTGGAAGCCCTGGAGGTACCTGGGGCGTTCGGCGGCGATGCGGGCGACGAGTTCGCGCGGCGTGATGCCTTCGCTTTCCGCCTTCAGCATGATGGGCGCGCCATGGGCGTCGTCGGCGCACACGAAGTGGACCGTATGGCCTTGCATGCGCATGTTGCGGACCCAGATGTCGGCCTGGATGTATTCCATGATGTGGCCGATGTGGAAGGATCCGTTGGCGTAGGGCAGGGCGGTGGTGACGAAGAGTGTGCGCGACATGGGGCGGAAACGAGGGGGCGATGAAAGTATCGAATAAGGGATTTTAGCCGCTGGGGCGGCCGATGGCCGGGCACGGCGCTTGCGCGCGCCGCTTGGCCGCCGTTTTTGCCATACTGGGCGTACAGGAGGCATCCATGTCCATGAACACCGTTTATGCGGCCCGGGAACCCGCCCGGGACGAGATCGACGCCCTGGGCGAGCCCACGGTGCTGGAGTTCGGCGCGCCCTGGTGCGGGCATTGCCTGGCGGCCCAGCCGCTGATCGAGGCCGCCTTCGAGGGACACGCCAAGGTGCGGCACCTGAAGATCGAGGACGGCAAGGGCCGGCCGCTGGGGCGCTCGTTCGGGGTGAAGCTATGGCCCACGCTCGTGTTCCTGGATCGCGGGCGCGAAGTGGCGCGCATGGTACGCCCCGGCCAGGCGGGGCAGATACGCGAGGCGCTGGCCCTGATCGATCCGCCGGCCTGAAGGCGGGCGCCGTCAGGCGCGCGCCGCGCGGCCGGCGTTGCGCAGCATGTCGTAGAGCAAGTTGGCGGCCGGGGAAAGCGGCCGCCCATGTTTGGAGATCAGGCCCAGGGTGCGGCTGACGCGCGGCTGCGACAGCGGAATCCCGACCAGGGTCGCGTGCGTGGTCAGCGGCAGGGCCAGTTGCGGGACGGCGGCCACGCCCAGGCCGGCCTCCACCATGCCCAGCAGGGTCAGGATGTGGCTGACCTCGATGGCGGTCTGCGACCGCTTGCCGCTCTTGGCCAGCGCGGCCTCGATCAGCAGGCGGTTGCCGCTGCCCTTGTCGACGGTCATGACGCGTTCCCGCGTCAGGTCCTCCCAGGTGACCGACTTGCGCCGGGCCAGGGGATGGTCCTTGCGCGCGGCCAGCACGAAGTTTTCCTTGAAGATGGCCTTGAAATCGACCTCGGCCTCCTGGGTGCCGATGAAGTTCACGCCGAAATCGGCCCGGCCGGAGATGACCGCGTTCAGGACGGTGTTGGCGCCTTCGTCGATGACGCGCACCCGGATGCGCGGGTGCTTGGCGGTGAAGTCGCGCAGCACCGAGGGCAGGAAGTAATAGGCCACCGATGGTACGCAGGCCACCGTGACGAGGCCGCTCAGTTGTGCCGCGAGGTCGCTCACGCCCAGCATGGCGCTTTCCAGCTCGTCCAGTGCGGCACGCGACCGTTCGAGGAACACGCGCCCCACATTGGTGAGCGAAACGTGCCGGGTGGTGCGGTCCAGCAGGCGCGCACCAAGAATGGCCTCGAGCTTTTCGATGCGCCGGCTGAGCGCGGGCTGGGAAAGGTGCAGGTCGTCCGCGGCCGCGCGAAAGCTGGAGCGTTCAGCCACCGCGACGAAAGCCTGCAATTCCTGGAGGTCGAAACTAATGCGTGCCATGCATCAAATTATATAAAAAATGCAATTTACTAATGCACAAGCCAGGTGCATCATTTCGTCATGCAAAAAGCCATACCTTGTGTACTGATGCGGGGCGGTACGTCCCGCGGTCCCTATTTTCGCGCCGAATGGCTGCCGCAGGACGTCGCCAAGCGTGACCAGGTGCTGCTGGCCGCGATGGGATCGCCGCACGAACTCCAGATCGACGGGCTGGGCGGGGCCAATACCCTGACCAGCAAGGTCGCCATCGTTTCGCCCTCGACGCGTCCCGGTTGCGACGTCGACTACCTGTTCGCCCAGGTGTCGGTCGACCGCGCCCTGGTGGACACCCGCCCCAACTGCGGCAACATGCTGTCCGGCGTCGCGCCCTTCGCGATCGACCAGGGCATGGTCGCCGCCAGCGACGGCGAGACCCGCGTGCGGATCTACAATGTCAACACGAATTCGACCATCGATGCCGTGGTGCAGACGCCGGGCGGCAAGACCGAATACGAGGGCGATGCCCGCATCGACGGCGTGCCGGGCACCGGCGCGCCGATCCGGCTGAACTTCCTCGATGCCTGGGGCTCGGTCACGGGCAAGGTGTTTCCCACGGGCAACACCCAGGACGTCATCGACGGCGTGCCCGTCACCTGCATCGATGCGGCCATGCCGCTGATGATCGTGCGCGCATCGCAACTGGGCGTGAAGGGCGACGAGACGGCGGTCGAGCTGGATGCCAACACGGCCATGCTGGCACGTCTGGAGTCCCTGCGCCTGGAGGCCGGCCGGCGCATGGGCCTGGGCGACGTCACCGACAGCGTCATTCCCAAGCCCGTACTGGTCAGCGCGTCGGCGGATGCGGATACGGTGGTGTCGCGGTATTTCACGCCGCACAAGTGCCACCGCTCACATGCGGTGACCGGCGCCATCGGTGTGGCAACCGCCTTCGTGACGCCGGGCACGGTGGCGTTCGAGCTGGGCGCGCCGCGCGCGGCCGGCATGCATCGCATCGCCGTGGCGCACCCCTCGGGGCGCATCGAGGTCGATGTCGAATTGCGTGGCACCGCGCCTTCGATCGAAGTGTGCGGTGCAGGCCTGATTCGCACCGCCCGGAAAATCATGGAAGGGCAGCTTTACATTCCTGCACGCTTTTTTTAGGACCGCGTCATCCGCCTCCGGGCGCCATCGTCGAGCGCCTGGCGGAAGCCGCTTACGCTTCGGTAGTTCCGAAGAATCACACGGAGACTCATTCATGCAAGCCTCGTTCCGAGTGCCGGCGATCGCCGCCTTTGCCACTGCCTTCACCCTGTCCCTGGGCGCCGCCAGCGTCCAGGCCGCCTGGCCCGAGCGCCCGATCACCATCGTCGTTCCCACCGCTCCCGGCGGCGGCAACGACGCGTTCGCGCGCGTCATCGCCCAGAAGATGGGCGACAGCCTCAAGCAAAGCGTCGTGGTCGTCAACAAGGCCGGCGCGCAGGGCGCCATCGGCAGCGAGTACGTGGCGCGCGCCCCGGCGGATGGCTACACCATCCTGTTCGGCTACATCGCCACGCACGGCATCAACCCCGCGCTGCAGAAGCTGCGCTACGACCCGGTCAAGGACTTCAAGCCCATCGGCCTGCTGGCCAGCTCCCCCACGCTGCTGGTCGTGTCCTCGTCCTCCGGCATCACCTCGGTCAAGGACCTGATCGAGAAATCCAAGAAGGATCCCAAGGGCCTGAGCTACGCCTCGGCGGGCGCCGGCACCGCGCCGCACGTCACGGCCGAGCTGTTCAAGATGGTGACGGGCGCCAACATGCTGCACGTGCCGTACAAGGGCTCGGCGCCGGCGATGACCGACACGCTGGCCGGCACGACGCAGGTCATGTTCCCCAGCCTGTTCAGCGCCTATCCTCACCTGGCCTCGGGCCGGATCAAGGCCCTGGCCCTGGCCGGCGACAAGCGTTCCGACGTCCTGAAGGACGTGCCGACGCTGGAAGAGCTGGGCGTCAAGGGCGTCAGCGTGCCCCAGTGGTATGCGCTGTTCGCGCCGGCCGGCACCGACGACGCCATCGTCGAGCGCCTGAACAAGGAGCTCAACGCCGCGCTGCATGACCCCGAAGTCATCGCCAAGTTCAAGGAGCAGGGCGCCGACACGAAGAGCAGCACGCCGCAGGAGCTGGGTGAATTCGTGAAGTCCGAAGTGGCTCGCTGGAAGAAGGTGGTGGAAGCGGCGAAGATCACGACTGAGTAAGGGTCCCCCCCTACGCGCTTACGCGCGCCCCCCAGGGGGCGATGCGGGTGGACCGGCGGAGCCGGATCCACCGCATCCTGGGGAATGAGATTGTGGCTGGCCTTGGGTGTGTCTTGCGGGGCATCCGGGAATGGCGTGGAGGGCGGTGCTTGCACCGCCTTTTTCTTTATCAGGAGGAGATATGAAGAGAAGCGTTGCAGTAGCCGCGGCGGTGTTGTCGGCGGCTTGGGCGGTGGCGGCGGTGGCGCAGCCTATCGTGTTGCGCGACATGGGGTCGTTCCATATCGGCGGCGAGCCTTTCGTGGTGTCGGGCGAGCCGGTGAAGGAGGTGAAGTTCACCGCCAACGGCGTGCCGCTGAAGATCGATCCCAACGGCACCTACATGGTCGGGCAGATGTACGTGCAGTACTTCATCCCCGAGCCCCGCAAGGGCGCGGTGCCGCTCTTGATGTGGCATGGCGGCGGTTTGACGGGGGTGACGTACGAGACGACGCCCGATGGCCGGCCCGGGTGGCTGAACGATTTCCTGCGCAAGGGATGGGCGGTCTACAACTCGGACGCGGTCGAGCGTGGCCGTTCGGGATGGCCGGCCACGGCCAAGCCGGTGTGGCAGGGCGATCCGGTGCTGGTCACCGCGGCCAATGCCTACGAGCGCTTCCGCATCGGCGGGGCGGGGTCGTGGAGCGATGATCCGGCGAAGCGCAAGCTGCTGCCCGGGAACCAGTTTCCCGCCGACCAGATCTGGCAGTTTTCACGGCAGTTCGTGCCCCGGTGGATCACCACGGACGAGCCCACGCTGAAGGCCTATCTGCAACTGGTGGACAAGGTATGCCCGTGCGTGCTGCTGGTGCACAGCCAGGCCGGCAAGTTCGGTTTCCAGGCCGCGCAGGCACGCCCGGACAAGATCCGCGCCGTGGTGGCGGTCGAGCCGGCCGAGGTTGGCGACGAGGACAAGGAAAAGATCGCGGCGTTGAAGTCGGTGCCCGCCCTGATGGTGTACGGCGACTACATCGAACAGGACTCGCGCTGGCCGGCGATCCGCGCCAAGGGCGCGCGCTTCGCCCAGGCCGTCAGGGAGGCCGGCGGCCAGGTGGACGAGGTCGATCTGCCCAAGGTGGGTATCAAGGGCAATTCCCACATGGTGATGATGGACAAGAACAACCTGGAAGTGTCCGCGCTGATCAACGAGTGGCTGGCCAAACGCGGGTTGTATCGGTAGGTTGGCGAGGGAGCGGCCGAAGGCCGCATGGGGGAGGGCTTGCCTTTCAGGACAGCTCTCTTACCTCGACGTCGACGATGTCGCTGCGCTTCATGCGGTTGGCGTAGCCGCTCGTGGAGCGGGCGGGGGCCGCCGCCGCGGTGGCGCCCTCGGCGTTGCCGCCGCCGAAGCCCCAGCGGGTCTGGGAGCGCTTCCAGTAGGTATTGGCGACGAACGGCTTGCCGCGCAGCTTGGCCACGACATAGACGATGGCCAGGGCGACGGCGGTCGAGGCGAGGAGGATGGCCGCCATGATCATGCCGACCAGGGCGATGCCCGCCACGAAGGCGGTGCGTAGCAATTTGGCGATGGTGTCAGTCATAGGTGGTGCGTCGGGCGGGAGCGCCCGGAGCGGGCGGTGAAAGCGTTTGGGCGGCGGCGGGCTTGGAAAAGTTCCCGGTTTTTCGGGCTCACCTTGCAGGTGGGGACGTCCGCGGCCAGGTTCAATAGGGTTCTTCCGGGGTTTCGACCGGTTCGATGCGGGTGGCGATGACCTTGTCGATGCGTTTGCCATCCATATCGACCACTTCGAAGTTCCAGCCCGCCCAGTCGACCTGCTCGCCGGTGTGCGGGATGCGGCCCAGCAGCAGCATCAGCATGCCGGACAGCGTATGGTAAGTGCCCGAATCGCCTTCGGGTAGATGCTGTAAACCCAGCATATCCTCCATCTCGTGCACGTCGAGCAGGCCGTCGAGCAGCCACGAGCCGTCCTCGCGCTGCACGGCCGAGGATTCCTCGGGCGCGGTGGAGGTATGGAATTCGCCGACGATGGCTTCGAGCACGTCGCGCAAGGTCACCAGGCCTTGTACGTCGCCATATTCATCCACGACCAGCGCCGTCTGGGTGTGCGAGTCGCGGAAATTCTGGACGAGCTCGGTGCCGGTCAACGTTTCGGGTACGTACAGCACCGGGCTCAGCCGGCTGGCAAGATCGAGCGGCTCGCCGGCCATGAGCTGGGCCAGCAGGTCCTTGGCGCGCACGAAGCCGATCACGTCCGACAGGTCTTCGCGCACGACGGGGAAGCGGGAGTAGTGCGAGCTTTCGATCTTCGCCCGCGAGACCTCGAGCGGTGCGTTGACGTCCAGGTAGACGATGTCCGAGCGCGGCACCATGAGCGAGGACAGGCGCCGTTCGTCCAGCCGGAAGACGTTGCGCACCATTTGCTGCTCGGCCTGTTCGAAGATGCCCGCCGTGGCGCCCTGGGCCATCAGTACCTGGATTTCTTCTTCGGTGACGAGCTGGTCGTTGTTTTCCCTGACGCCCATGAGCTTGAGCACCGTGTCCGTGGCCAGCGACAGCAGCTTGACGAAGGGCGTGGCGACCCACGACAGCAGGCGCATGGGCGCGGCGATCAGGCCCGCGATGGTCTCCGCGTGCATCTGGCCCAGCCGCTTGGGGACCAGCTCGCCGATGATGATGGACATCAGGGTGATGACGATGACCACCAGGGTCAGCGCGATCGCGCTGGCCGCGTCCGCCAGTGCCGGGAAGTGGTCGCGGATGGCCTCGGCCAGCGGCTTGGCCAGGGCGCCCTCGCCCACGATGCCGGTCAGGATGCCGATCGAGGTGATGCCGATCTGGACAGTGGAAAGGAAGCGCGTGGGGTGTTCGGCCAGTTCGAGCGCGGCGCGGGCCTTGGCGTCGCCTTCGTCGGCGCGCTGTTGCAGGCGGGATTTGCGGGCGGTGACAACAGCGATCTCGCTCATGGCGAAAATGCCGTTGGCGATGAACAAAATCAGAAGTAAGCCAATTTCCATTTTTTCAGGCGGGTCGGTCAGGCGGGCATTCCCCTTTTGGTTGGAAAACGCTTGTAACGCCAGCGAAACCGGTCTTATTTGACCGAATTTCCCCCACCTACTGTTATGAAGACCCCGTAGTCTAGCCGAGGATGGCCGTATTCCAAATGGGCAATGCTACTTACGGGCGCCGGAGCGGCCGTAAACAGATGGAAACAATACTCCGCGCGCGATCACGGAACACGCGCATGATCCGCTATGCTTGCGGTTGAAAATCAATACAGCGGAAGCGTCATGAGTTTGTCAGTCGAACGGGCCTGCGCGGCCGTACCCGGCATGATCGATCCTCTCCCGGGCGCCGACGGGGCTGGCGCCGCAGTCGCGAACGGAAACGTATTGCCTGCTCCGCGGACGTGATGCGCCTGCCTTTCGCGCCCGCCGTCCTGTGCGCCTTGCTGGCCCAGCCCGCGTTCGCGGCGCGGCCCGAGATCACCATCGATCCGGGCGGGCTGCCTGCCAGCGCCCTGCAAGCCGTCACGCACGCCGTGGACAGCATGGCGGACATGGCCGACGACCAGGACGGCGGCGAGGGCATACGCCTGCGCCGCCGCGCCCGCGAGGCCACGCTGGACGCCCTGGCCACCGAAGGCTATTTCTCGCCCGAGGTCCAGCTCGAGGCCGGCACCGACGTGGCGGGTCCCACCTGGGACATCACCATCGTCCCGGGCGAGCGCACCCTCATCGAGACCGTGGACATCTCTTTCCTGGGCGCCATATCCGGTCCGGAGTTCGAGGAGCGCGTCGCCAAGCTGCGCCAGGACTGGGAACTGAAGGAAGGCAGCCCGTTCCGCAACGACGAATGGGAAACCGCCAAGCGCAACCTGCTGGACGCGGCGTCCGAGCGCGATTTCCCGGTGGCCCGCCTGGTCGATACGGCGGCGGACGTGGACGCCGACCGTGCCCGGGCGGCGCTGCACGTCAAGCTCGACAGCGGCCCTGCGGTGCGCCTGTCGGGCGTCGAGGTCCGGGGCCTGAAACGCGTGCCCCAGGGCACGGTCGAGCGCTATGTCCGCATCCGCCCGGGCGAGCCCTACGACCGCGACCGCATGGTGGACTGGCAGCAGACGCTCCAGTCTTCGCCGTTCTTCTCGGGCGCCAAGCTCGACATCGACCGCCAGGGCATCGCGCCCAACCATGAAGAGGATCCGGCCCTGATGCCCAAGGGGCTGGAGCCGGACCAGACACGCACCGAGCGGGCCTACCAGGGGCCCAGCCACCTGACGCTGCCGGTGCTGGCGGACGTGGTCGAATCGCGTCCCCGCCGCATGAGTGTCGCGCTGGGCGTGGACGACGAGGCGGGACCGCGCATCGAGACCATCTACCGGCAGAACGTGGTCCTGGGCCAGCCGGTGGAGCTCGAGACCGGGCTGCGGCTGGACCGCCTGCGCAAGCTCGGCTATGCCGACATCCATCTCGCGCCCAACGAGAACGGGTTCCGCGACAGCTTCGGCGTGCTGGCGCAGGACTCGGACGTGCAGGGCCTGCACGTGCGGCGGCTGGCGGTGGGCGCCATCCGCGCCAAGACCTATCCCGCCGGTTTCCAGAGCCGCGTCGAGTACGAGACCCGCTACGGCGCGCGGGTCGCGCACGAAATGACCGACATCGACGGCTACAACTCCTTCACCACCAACACGGCCACGGCCACCGCCGAGATCATCCGCCGCGACGTCAACGACAAGTACGACCCGCGCGAAGGCACGCTGTTCGCGCTGGGCGCCGGCGCGGGCACCGCGCTCGACGCCAGCAATCATTTCAACCGGCTGACCGCGCGCGGCCAGTTCTGGTGGTCGCCCACCAAGCGCGACGTCATCACGGTGCGCGGCGAGGTCGGGCGCCTGTGGGCGCAGGACATCAACCGCGTGCCGGACGATTTCTCGTTCCGCACCGGCGGCGCGCGTTCGGTGCGCGGGTATCGCTACCTGGGCCTGGGGCGCCAGGTGGGCAACGCGGTGCTGGGCGATGCCGTGCTGTTCGTCGCCAGCGTGGAGGCCACGCGTTACTTCGACGACCGGCTGGGCGGGGCGATCTTCGTCGATACCGGCAACGTCGCCTCGCGCTTCTCGGACATGAAGCTGGCGACCGGCGTGGGCGCGGGCCTGCGGGTCCGCACGCCGGCGGGGCCGCTGAGCGTGGACCTGGCCTACGCGCTGCGCGACAAGAACATCCGCCTGCACTTTTCCCTGGGGATCGCATTTTGAACGGGCCCGTCACTCCTTCCCCCAAGCCCGCTCCGCGTCGCCGCCGCTGGCCCTGGGCCGTGGCGGGCGTCTTCGCGCTGGGCGTGGCCGCGGTGGCCGGCGCGGGCGCATGGATCGCGTCCTCGGCCAGCGGCGCGGCCTGGGCCGTGCGCACAGGCGTGCAACTGGCGGGCGGATCCGTCCGCCTGGAGGGCGTGCGCGGGTCCCTGCTGGGCGGACTGGACATCGATGCGCTGGAGCTGCGGCTGCCGACGTTGGATGCCGACCTGGAGAGGCTGCGCCTGGATGTCCGCTGGCGCGCGCTGCGCGGGGCGCGGCTGCACGTTTCCGAATTGTCGGCGCGGCGGGCCAGGCTGAACCTGCGGCCGTCCGACGAGCCCGCCACGCCGCTGACCTCGCTGCGGCTGCCGCTTGCCATCGACGTGGACAAGCTGGGGCTCGGCACGCTGGACATCGAGATGGATGGCGAACGGCTGCCCGCCAGTTTCGACGGCATCGACCTGCGCGCGACGTCGTCGGGCGCCGAGCACCGGGTGCTGCTGGCCAACCTGCACGTGGCGGCGCCGCAGGCCGAGGCGACGCTGCGGGGCGAGGCCAGCGTGGGCGCGGATGCGCCGTTCCCGGTGAAGCTGGCGCTGCATGCCGGCGGCCATCAGGCGGCGCACGCGTTCGACCTGGGCGCCTCGGCCACCGGATCGCTGGAACGCCTGGCCTTCGCCGTGAGGGGCGACGGCGCGGGCGTGGACGTGAATGCCGAGGGGCAGGCGGCGCTGCTGGAAGGATTCCCGCTGCGCGGCCTCAAGCTGCAATTGCACGGCATCGATCCCGCCGCCTGGATGCCCGGCGCGCCGTCCGCCAACCTCGGCCTGACCGCCGACCTGGCGGTGGCCGACGGCAGCGGCCCGCCGCTGCTGCAAGGCCCGTTCGCGCTGACCAATTCCACCCCGCGCCCGCTGGACAAGGACGGCGTACCGGTGGCCGCGATATCGGGACAACTGAGCGCGCCGGTCGAGACCTTCGACGCGCTGGACGTTGCCTCGCTCCTGATCGAGTTCGCGGGGGGCGGGCGCCTGTCGGGCCAGATGGACTGGCGCCGCGACGCCGCGGCCGGCGACGCCGGACGCGTGCAGGGCCGGCTGCAGGCCAGCGGCATCGATGCGTCGCGGCTGCACGGCGCGGCGCTGCCGACCAGGCTGGCGGGCACGCTGGCGTTTTCCGCCGACGCGGTGGTCCAGTCGCTGACCGCGGACCTGTCGGACCGGTCGCGCAAGGTGCCGCTGGCGCTCAAGCTCGAGGCCGGCGTGCGCGACGAGGTCGTGCGCATTCCGCAGTTCGCGCTGACCGCCGGCGAGGCGCGCGCGAACGGCAAGGGCGAACTGCAATTGGCCGAGCCCCGGCGTTTCGCCGCCGAGCTGCGGCTGGACCGTTTCGACCCCAGCCACTGGGTGCGCAGCGAGGCCCTGCCGCCGGCCCAGGTCTCGGCGCGAGCCGAGGTGAAAGGGGCCTTGCTGCCCGAACTGGGCGGGACGGCACAACTGCGCATCGAGGAGGGCAGCCGCTGGAACGGGCAGCCCCTGGGCGGGCACGGCGAACTGGCTTTTGCCGGCATGCGCGTCACGCGTGCCGACGCGGCGCTGAACGCCGGCAGCAACCGGCTGACGGCCAAGGGCGCGTTCGGGCGTCCGGGCGACAAGCTGGATTTCGACCTGGACGCGCCACGCCTGCAGACCTTGTCATCGCTGCTGAACGGCCGCTTGTCCGCGCGCGGCTCGCTGGGTGAAACGCTGGATGCGCCGGTGCTGGACATGACGCTGGACGCGGGCGACCTGCAGTTGCCCGGCGGCGTGCGCGTGGGCAAGGTGCAGGGGCGCACGAGCCTGGGCGGATCGCCGGTCAACGGCAAGCGTCCGCAGGGCGGGTTCGCGGCCGCGCCGGCCGACATCGACCTGCGCATCGACAACGTGGCCGTGTCCAGCGCGCCGCAGGCCACCCTGAGCCAGGCCACCCTGCGTCTGCAAGGCACGATGGCGCGCCATGAAGGGACGGTGGATGCCGAGTTCGTGCCGGCCGACCGGTCGGCGCCGGCCACGCTGGCGATCCGTTTCGACGGCGGCTGGGGCGCGGGTCCGGGCCGGGGCGCGCCGCCCGGCTGGCGCGGCAAGGTAGGGCAGTTCGACCTGTCCCGCGCGCCGCTGGGCATGTCGCTCGAGGCGCCGGTGGAACTGAGTTACGTGCCGTCCGCGGCGGCACCGCAATGGCAATGGGAAGTGGGGCCCGCTGGCATCGCCTTGCGCCTGCCGGGCGGGCAGACCGGCAAGCTGGTCAACGAGGGGGCACGCGGCGGTGGCGGCCGCTGGGAGTCGCGCGGCCGCGCCGAGGGACTGGCCTGGGCGCCGGAGATCCTGCTCGAGGCACTGGGCGGCAAGCCCATTCCGCGCGAGCGCGTCATCGTGCTGGATGCCGACTGGGACATGCGTTTCGCCGGTTCGCTGCAAGGGACGGCGAACATCCGCCGCCGCAGCGGTGACCTGTGGGTGCCCGGCACGCCGCCCATGGCGCTGGGCCTGCGCACGCTGGATGCCAGCCTCAGGGCGACGCCGGATGGCAACGCGGGCCACAGCCGCATCGTCCTGCAAGCCCTGGTCGAGGGCGACCGCGTGGGCAGCGTGCGGGTGGACGGCGAGGCCGGCGTCATCGCCCGTGGCGGCGCGATCGGCCTGGACCGTGACCGTCCGGCCCAGCTCGATGCCCAGGTGGACCTGAAGGACCTGAGCTGGGTCAGCCTGTTCATCGGCGACAGCGTCGAGGTGGGCGGCAAGGTGGCCGGTTCGGCGCGCGTCGCCCAGTCGGGCGGCCAATGGCATGCCTCCGGCGGCCTCCAGGGGGAAGGCATCCGGATCGTACGGCTGGACGACGGGCTCAGGCTGCTGGACGGCACGCTGAAGGCCACGCTGGAGGATGACCGCATCGTGCTGGAATCCTTGCGTTTTCCCAGCGTGATCCGGGTCAACCCGCGCGATTCGCGGGTGCAGCAGTGGATCAAGAACGAGAGCCAGGGCGGCTGGATGGAAATCAGCGCCGATTGGCGGATGTCTCAGGCCTCGGGCCACGCGACTCTCAAGGCCGAACGCTTCCCCGCGATCCAGCGCGCCGATCGCTTCGTGGCCGGCTCGGGGCGGGTGGACATGGACATCATCCCGGACCGCATGCGTATCGCGGGCCTGTTCGAAGCCGACACCGGCTGGGTCGACATGGGCACCCAGGCTCCGGCCAAGCTGTCGGACGACGTGTACGTGCGCCGTACCGGCGAGGAGCGGCAGAAGAAGACGCTGGGCATCGCCATCGACGTCGGCGCCAAGCTGGGCGACCGCTTCTACCTGCGAGGCTACGGCCTGGATACCGGCATCACCGGCGACCTGCGCATCGTCGGCATGGTCGGCGCCTTGTCGTCCAGCGGCACGGTCCGCACGCGCGGCGGCCGCTTCGATGCCTATGGCCAGACGCTGACGGTGCGCCGCGGCGTGCTGACTTTCCAGGGGCCGCTGGACGATCCCCTGCTGGATGTCGTGGCGGTGCGTGTCGGCCCGCGCGTGGAGGCGGGCGTGCGGATCAGCGGCACGGCGCGCCGCCCCCGCATCGCGCTGGTCTCCACGCCCGAGGTGAGCGACGTGGAAAAACTCTCGTGGCTGCTGCTGGGCCGGGGCCCCGACGAAGGCGGAGGCGGCGCCGATGCCACGTTGTTGCTGAGCGCGGCGACGTCGCTGCTGGGGCCGCAGGGCAGCGAACCGATCTCGCGCCAGCTTGGGCTGGACGAGATCGGCGTGCGGTCGGGCAACGTGGGCAGCAGCCGCGGCCTGCTGCCGGACCGCACGGTGGCGGGGGACAGTACCTCGTCGGCCTACGCGCTGTCGAACAACCAGTTCCTGGTGGTGGGCAAGCGCCTGTCCGACCGGCTCTACGCCAGTTTCGAACAGGCGCTGTCGGGCCGCGACGGTGTGGTCAAGCTCAGCTACCGCCTGAGCAATCGCCTGTCGGCGGTGGCCAAGGGCGGCACCTTGAACGGCCTGGACCTGCTGTATTTCGTGCTGTTCGACGACTGACGCAGACGCGGGGGGCCGTTGCCGGCCCCCCGCGCGTTCAGGGAATGGCCGGCAGCACTCGCCCCCGTACGCTGCCGAAACCCACGCGCAGCGCGCCTCGGCGGGCATGGCCGCGAATGACGACTTCGTCGCCGTCCTGCAGGAAGCCGCGCGTGCTGCCGTCCGCAAGGGCCAGCGGTTGCCTGCCGTTCTCGGTCAGCTCCAGCAGGCAGCCTCGCGCCTCGGGGCTCGGCCCGCTGATGGTGCCCGAGCCCATCAGGTCGCCGGTGCGCAGGTTGCAGCCGCTGCTGGTGTGGTGCGCGAGTTGCTGCGCCATGGTCCAGTACAGGTGCCGGAAGTTGCTGCGGGTGATGGTCGCGGATGCGCCGTCCGGCGTGCCGAGTTCCACCGACAGTTCGATGTCGTAGGCGTGGCGATCGGTTTCTCGCAGATAGGGCAGCGGCACCGGATCCTGTTGCGGGGCGTCCACCCGGAAGGGCTGCAGGGCGTCCAGCGTGACCACCCACGGCGAGATCGACGTGGCGAATGCCTTGGCCTGGAAGGGGCCGAGGGGAACGTATTCCCAGCGCTGGACGTCGCGGGCGCTCCAGTCGTTCATCAGCACCATCCCGAAAATGCGCGCGATCGCGGCATCGGGATCCAGCCGGCTGCCCAGGGCCGTACCCGGCCCCACGAAGAAGGCCGTTTCCAGTTCGAAGTCCAACTGGCTGCAGGGCCCCCACTCGGGCGCGCCGCCGGCGACGGGCAGTTGCCCCATGGGGCGGTTCACGTCGTGGCCGGACAGCACCACCGAACTGGCGCGGCCGTTGTAGCCGATGGGCAGGTGCTTCCAGTTGGGAGTGAGCGCATTGGCCGGATCCCGGAACAGCTTGCCCACGTTGGTGGCGTGGTCCTCCGACGAATAGAAGTCGGTGTAGGACGCGATCTCGAACGGCAGGTGCAGCGTGCACGCCTGCATGGGCAGCAGCGCGCGGGAGCGCAATCCGGCGTCGTCGCGCAGGCGCGAGTCGGTGCCGGACAGCAGCGCCGCCAGGCGTGCCCGGACCGCGTTCCACACGGGCCGGCCGGCGGCGGCGAAGGCATTCAGGCTGCCCTGGCCGAACAGCGCCGGTCCCGAGGGCGTGGGCAGCAGTCCCGCGCGCTCGAGCGCGTGCAGGTCCACCACCCAGGAGCCCAGCGCGGTACCGGCCCGGAGCCCGCCGTCCGGCGTGGAAAAGATGCCGTAGGGCAGGTTCTGGATGGGGAAGTCGCTGTCGGGCTCGACGTCGATGAAGGCGTGCAGCGACGCATCGATGATCTCGTACATGGCCGCGCTCAGTTGCCGGTGTTCAGCAGGCCGAGCGACTGGATCAGCGCACGGTTGGTGTCGTTGTCGCTGGCCAGCCGGCTGGCGAAGGTGGCGCTGTCCAGGTAGTTGACCTGCTGGTAGAGCTGGCCGGCCGCCTTCTGGAATTCGCTCTTCTGCGTGGCGGCGTGGCAGGCTTGCTGGAGCTTGTCGCGCGCGGCCTGCGGCACGCCGCGGCTGACGTACAGGCCGTTGCGGGCGATGACCGCGTGCTTGATGCCGAACTCCGTGATGGCGGGTACCTCGGGCAGGCCGGCCAGGCGCTTGTCGCCGTACACCGCCAGGATGCGCAGGTCCTTGCCCACCACCGACGAGACGCCCAGGGCGCCGAAGTCGATGTGGCCGCCCAGCAGTTGCGGGATGACCTGGGCATCGCCGCGGAAGGCGATCTCGTTGAAGTTCACGCCCGAGGACTTGGCCAGGTTGGCCGTGGCCAGGTGCGGTACCGATCCGGGACCGGCGTGGCCGTAGGACAGCTTGCCCGGCTGCTGGCGCGCCTGGTCCAGCAGTTCCTTGACGCTGTGGATGGGCGAGTCCTTGCGCACGGCGATGACGAACGGGTTCTCGAAGATCTGGCAGATCGGCGTGATGCTGTCGGGCTGGTAGGGCAGGCGGCCCATCAGGAAGGGGGCCTGGGTCAGCGGCGACGAGGGCGAGAACAGCACCGTGTAGCCGTCGGGACGCGCGGAGGCCACGGCGGCCACGCCTATGGTGCCGCCCGCGCCGTCGCGGTTGTTGACGACGATCTGCGTCGACAGGATCTCGGACAGTTCGCGGCCGAAGGCGCGCGCCATGACGTCCACGCTGCCGCCCGCCGAGTACGGAACGATCAGCTCGACCGGGCGCGACGGGTAGGTCTGGGCGGTGGCCGTGGCGCACATGGCGGCCAGGAGCGGAACGAACAGGATCTTCTTGAAAGACATGCTTGGTCTCCTCTTGGAGTGGGGGTTACTGCTGCACGGGCAGGGCCGGATCGAACTTGCCGTCGACCAGGACGAACAGCACGCGGGCCGGCTCGTTCGTGCGGTTGGTCCAGGCGTGATTGGTGCCGCGCTGGATCAGGACTTCGCCGGCGCCGAGCGTGACCTCGGATTCATCCAGCAGCATGGTGATCTCGCCCGACAGCACGATGGCGTAATCGATGGTTTCGGTGCGATGCATGAAGGGGTGGCGCTGCTTGCCGCCGCCCTGGGCGGTCAGCGCATGCTGGCCGCCGAACATCGAGAACGCCTGTTTGGCGGCATCGGCATCCACGTCGCGCAGTTCCAGGCCGGCGGGCGGGAATTCGATGATGCGCACCACCGTGCCCAGTTTCGGCGGGGCCAGCGACACCGGCCCCAGGGTGGGGTCGGCGCCATTGTCGATGGGCGCGGGGGCCGTGGGCGTCAGCCACAGCTGGGTCAGGTAGTAGCCGGGGCGGCTGGCATCGTGGCGGACGTTGGGCGCATAGCCGTCCTCCAGCACGACGGCGCGGCCCTGCTCGTCATGGCCGGTCACGACACGGCGGATCTTTCCGTTCATGGGGTTCCTCATGCGGGCGCCGGATGGCGCGTCAGGGTCCATCATAGGAATTCCCAGCCATTCGGTCAAACGAATGATTCAATCAATCGACTGAAACAAAAATCCAGGCTTTGCGGGTAACATAGGCTCCCTATCGCTTTCCGGACGACTCCATGCCCAGCCCCGCCGCCGATCCCGCCGAATCCGCCTCTACCCGCGACCGCATCGTCGACGTGGCCGAGCGGCTGTTCGCCGAGCACGGCTACAACGGCGTATCGCTGCGCACGATCACCGCCACCGCCGGCGTCAACATGGCCGCCGTGCACTACTACTTCCGGACCAAGGAAGGATTGCTGCGGGCGATCTTCGAGGCGCGCGTGGGCCGGATGAACGACGAGCGGCACGCGCTGCTGCAGGCCTGCGTGCCCGCCGACCCGCAGGCGCGGCCCGAGGTGCGCGCCGTGCTCGAGGCCTTCATCGGACCGGGCATGCGCGTGGGGCAGACCGAGGAGGGCGCCCGCTTCAACCGGCTGTCGGCCATCTGCTCGGTCGAGCCCGATCCGGCGGTCAAGAACATCGTGTTCGGCGTCCACGACGACGTCGGCCGGCTGTTCGTCGACATCCTGGCCCGCGCCTGTCCCCACTTGACGCGGGATGAGCTCTACCTGCGGCTGCAATGCGTGTTCGGCAGCATGATGTACATCCGCGCCGACAACGGCCGCGTCGCCCGGCTGATGCCGGACGTGCGCGCCACGCCGGTGTCCGCCGCCAGCGTCGACCTGACCCTGTCGCGCCTGCTGGATTTCCTGGCAGCGGGGCTGGCGGCGCCCGCCGCCGGCTAGCGCCTTACATCACAACTCCCGGCAGACCTCGAAGATCAATTCCCCGCAGCCAGCGCTGGGACTGGCTGGGATGGGTCCGTTCGTGCCAGAGCTGCGAGACGACGAACTCGCCCAGCGGCAGCGGATGGGGCACCATGCGCAGCGGATAGAGACCGCAGAAGGCCAGGGCGATGCGGCGGGTGACGGTGGCGATCAGGTCGGTGCAGGCCAGCGTGGGGGCGATGGCGAGCATGTGGGGAACCTGGGCGGCGACGTCGCGCGAGATGCCGTGCTGTTGCATCGCATCCTGCAGCACGCGCTCGCGCGCGCCGTTCTGGCGCGGCATGGCGACGTGCCGCGCCGAGGCGAACTGGCGGGGGCCGAGCGTCTGGCCATCCAGCGGGTGGCCGATACGGTGCAGGCAGACGTAGTCGTCCCTGAACAATTCCTGCCGGTAGATGGGATAGGTGGCGGTGGCCACCGGCGACAGTACCAGGTCCACCTTGCCCAGCAGCAGCAATTCCTCGGGCATCAGGGGCTCGATGGGGTGGATGGCCACCGACACCGAAGGGGCCTCCGAGGCCAGGCGCCGCATGAGCGCGGGCAGCAGGGTAAAGGTGACGTAGTCCGTGGCCGCGATGTTGAAGTGCATGCGGGCGGCGTGCGGCGCGAAGGGCTCGGACGGCGAGGCCAGTCCGTTCAGGGCGAGGATGGCGTGGCGCACGCCGGTGGCCATCTCCATGGCCTTGTGGGTGGGGACGACGCCGCGCCCGTTCCGCAGGAACAGCGGGTCGCGGAAGATCTCGCGCAGCTGCGCCAGCCCCTTGCTGACGGCGGACTGGCTGATGTCGATGCGATCCGCGGCGCGGGTCACGTTGCCTTCGGCCAGCACCGCGTCGAAGATCATCAGGAGGTGCAGGTCGACGTGCTTGATATCCATGGGTCCGGGCTTCGTCGGGGCCGGTGGGCGGCCGTGATAATCAAATATTCCATAACGGAATCGAGATAGCCATTCCTGGCGGGAGAGCGCGGTCCGGCCAGATCCTCGCTATGGGGCCGTGCGCCGTCCGTCCCGCTTCTGCCCGCATCGGGCTCGTTCTTCGTCGATTTCACGCATTCCCGGATGGTGCCTGTATCCGTTCCGCGGTACCTGCGAGCCGGGTTGCGGGTCCCTTTCGACCGGCTCCGCCGCGTTGACAGTCCCGGCAATTGCTCAGCATGCTGAGAACCTGTCTCGGGCAGTGCATCGCAGGATCAATATTCGCAGAACGAGGGAAAAAGACCAGCATGAAAACCAGGATCAACGGCGACTGGGTGGTGGGATACGAGAACGGCGGGCATGTGCTCTACCGGCAGGCCTGCGTGGTCTACGACGGGGACCGTATCGTCTACGCGGGGGACGATTACCGGGGCGAGGCGGACCGCGTCATCGAGGCGCCGGGCTGCCTGTTGTCGCCGGGCTTCATCGACACGCACGTGCACTCGGGTCACCGCGCGCTGCACAAACTGCTGACCGACCACGGCCGGGCGGACCTCTTCGGCCAGCCCTACATGGACGTCACGATCGCCCGGTCGGGCACGCGCATACAGGGCTATCCCAATTACCTGACCCAGGAAGAGGCGCAGGTGGATCCCGGCATCGCCCTGCATGCGGCGTTCACGGTCAGCGAACTGCTGCGCAACGGCGTGACGACTTTCGTCGAACTGGGCGGGCACGTGATCGTCCAGGAGGCGCTGTGGAGGCAGTGCGAGGCGCTGGGGGTGCGGGGCTACCTGGGACCGGGCTACGACAGCGGCCGCTGGGCCTCGGACGACGACGGCAACCTGACGCGCGTGCCCTATCCCGACGGCGGCCTGCATCTGTTCAACGACGCGGTGGCGTTCATCGAACGGGTCGAGCGCGATCCGAGCGACCTGGTCCACGGCATCCTGGTGCCGCGCGAGGTCGAGAACTGCAGCGTCGACATCCTGCGCCGGACGGTGGCGGCCGCGCGCGACCTGGGCGTGCCGATGGCGACGCACGCGGGCTACAACGTCATCGAGTTCTACGAGACCGTGCGCGAGCACCGCAAGACGCCCATCGAGCTGCTGGACAGCGTGGAGATGCTGACCCCCGCGCTGAACATCGGGCACGCCAACTTCATTTCCGACAGTCCGCGCCTGAACTACTCGGGCGGCAGCGATCTCAGGCGCATGGGGAAGAGCCGGGTCTCGGTGTCCCACTGCCCGATCAACATCGTGCGCCGGGCCCGCGTGCTGGATTCGTGGAAGTCGTACCGCGAGGCCGGGGTGAACATGACGATAGGCAGCGATACCTATCCGCGCGACATGATCATGAACATGCGCACGGCTTCCTATCACGGCAAGGTCATGAGCCATGACCTGACGGCGGCCAGCGCGCAGGAGGTGTTCGAGGCGGCCACGCTGGGCGGCGCCCGGTCGCTGGGCCGCGAGGACCTGGGGCGGCTGGCGCCGGGCGCCAGGGCGGACATCGTCGCCATCAATCTGGGGCGCAAGGACGTGCTGCGCTACGGGCCGATCTGGGATCCGATATGCAGCCTGGTCGAGTGCGGGGTGGGCGACGACGTGGACCTGGTCGTCACCGGCGGCGAGATCCGCATGCGCGACGGCCGCATTCCCGACGTCGACCTGGGCGGCCTGCGCGCCGAGGCCCAGGCCTTCGCCGAAAAGGTCTGGGGCCAGGTCCAGGACTGGGACCCGCTGCGGCGTACCGCCCGGATGATGTGCCCGCCTTCGTTCTGTCCCGATTGCGAATAGCTTGGGGCGCCGCCCGCGGCGCCCGGATCCGATCGTTTCCAAGGATATGCCATGAAGACCTCACGCTTTTCCCTTGCCCGGACGAATCTCCTGCGGGCGGCCGCCTGCGCGGTGGCGGCCTGCCTGGCGGCCGAGATCTTCGCCGGGCGCGCGGGCGTCGGCCTGCTGCACGTGCCCTACAACAGCGTGTCGGCGGCGCTGGCGGACGTGGCGGGCGGCCAGATCGACATGATGATCGCGCAATTGCCGGCGGCGCTGCCGTTCATACGCGGCGGGCGGGTCAAGGCGCTGGGCGTCGTCGCCGAACAACGCTCGCCGCTGGTGCCCGAGATGCCGACGCTGAAGGAAGCCACCGGGCTTTCCTTCGGCGACGCGGTCTCGTGGTCGGGGCTGATGGCTCCGGCCGGCACCCCGCTGGCCCTGCGGGAGAAGATCGCCCGCGCGGTCACCCGGGCAATGCGGTCTTCCCAGGCCCGGGAACTGCTGGCGCGCCAGGGCACGGTGGGGCTGGGCGGGACGCCGGACGATCTTTCCAAGGCCATCGCCGAGGATTCCCGCCGGTACGGCCAGGTGATCAAGGCGCTCGACATCCGGCTGGACTGATTCGAACGGGGCGGGGGGCGGCGGGGGGTATTGGGGGTATCCCCAGTCCAGCTACAATTCCCCCTTTCACGTAGACGTCCCCTGACGAGACCCCGTCCATGAGTATCAAAAGCGACCGCTGGATCCGCCGCGTGGCGGCCGAAGGCATGATCGAGCCATTCGAGCCCGGCCAGGTCCGGGCGCACGACGGCAAGCGCATCGTCAGCTACGGCACGAGCAGCTACGGCTACGACGTGCGCTGCGCCGACGAATTCAAGATCTTCACCAACATCAATTCGACCATCGTCGATCCCAAGGCCTTCGACGAGAAATCCTTCGTGGATTTCAAGGGCGACGTCTGCATCATCCCGCCCAACTCCTTCGCCCTGGCCCGCACGGTCGAGTACTTCCGCATCCCGCGCAGCGTGCTGACCATCTGCCTGGGCAAGAGCACCTACGCGCGCTGCGGGATCATCGTCAACGTCACGCCCCTGGAACCCGAGTGGGAAGGCCACGTGACGCTGGAGTTCTCGAACACCACGCCCCTGCCCGCCAAGATCTACGCCGGCGAGGGCTGCGCGCAGATGCTGTTCCTGGAAAGCGACGAAGTCTGCGAGACGTCCTACAAGGACCGCGGCGGCAAGTACCAGGGCCAGCAGGGTGTGACGTTGCCGCGGACGTAGCCCCCCCCTACGCGCTGACGCGCGCCCCCCAGGGGGCGATGCGGGTGGACCGGCGGAGCCGGATCCACCGCATCCTGGGTCTGGGGGCAGTGGGGTGCGTGGGGTGGTCCTCAAACCGACACTGAATTGTTTTACGCTAGTCGTTGTTTATTTTTACGCCCGGAGGCGCTGTGCGAGGTAACTTGCTTGCGGCCGGCCGTTTTTCAACCGATTTCCCTGCCGCCACGTGCCCATCCAGGGCACAGCGGATCTGGCTTTGCCAGTCCGCCAGTGCCGCCCCCTGGGGGGCGCGCGTCAGCGCGTAGGGGGGGACCTCAATGAAATTCCGTTTCCCCATCGTCATCATCGACGAAGACTTCCGTTCCGAGAACGCTTCCGGGCTGGGCATACGCGCGCTGGCCGCGGCCATCGAGGCCGAGGGCATGGAGGTGCTGGGCGTGACCAGCTACGGCGACCTGTCGTCGTTCGCGCAGCAGCAGAGCCGCGCCAGCGCATTCATCCTGTCGATCGACGATGAGGAGTTCGGCGAAGGGATGCCCGACGATGTGGCCAATGCGGTCAGCAAGCTGCGGGCCTTCATCGGCGAGCTGCGCTTCCGCAATGCCGAGATCCCCATCTACCTGTACGGCGAGACCCGTACCTCGCGGCACATCCCGAACGACATCCTGCGCGAGCTGCACGGGTTCATCCACATGTTCGAGGACACGCCGGAGTTCGTGGCGCGCCACATCATCCGCGAGGCCAAGAGCTACCTCGAATCGCTGCCGCCGCCGTTTTTCCGTGAACTGGTCAAGTACGCCCAGGACGGTTCGTATTCCTGGCACTGTCCGGGGCACTCGGGCGGGGTGGCGTTCCTGAAGAGCCCGGTGGGCCAGATGTTCCACCAGTTCTTCGGCGAGAACATGCTGCGCGCCGACGTCTGCAACGCAGTGGACGAACTGGGGCAACTGCTGGACCACACCGGCCCCGTGGCGGCTTCCGAGCGCAACGCGGCGCGCATCTTCAACGCCGACCACTGCTTCTTCGTGACCAACGGCACGTCCACGTCCAACAAGATCGTCTGGCACGCCAACGTGGCGCCGGGCGACGTGGTTGTGGTGGACCGCAACTGCCACAAGTCCATCCTGCACGCCATCATCATGACGGGCGCGGTGCCGGTGTTCCTGCGGCCCACGCGCAACCACCTGGGCATCATCGGGCCGATTCCGCTGGAGGAGTTCCGTCCCGAGAACATCCAGAAGAAGATCGACGCCAACCCCTTCGCCAAGGACAACGCGGGCCGCAAGCCCCGCATCCTGACCATCACGCAGAGCACCTACGACGGCGTGGTCTACAACGTCGAGATGATCAAGGAGCTGCTGGGCAGTTCCATCGATACGCTGCACTTCGACGAGGCCTGGCTGCCGCATGCGGCATTCCACGACTTCTACAAGGACATGCATGCCATCGGCAAGGACCGTCCGCGCAGCGCCGAGGCCGTGGTGTATGCCACGCACTCGACGCACAAGCTGCTGGCGGGCATCTCGCAGGCCTCGCAGATCATCGTGCAGGAGTCGGAGAGCCGCAAGCTGGACCGGCACATCTTCAACGAAGCCTACCTGATGCATACGTCGACCTCGCCGCAGTATGCGATCATCGCCTCGTGCGACGTGGCCGCCGCGATGATGGAGCCGCCCGGCGGCACGGCGCTGGTCGAGGAGAGCATTCTCGAGGCGCTGGACTTCCGCCGCGCCATGCGCAAGGTAGAGGCCGAATTCGGCTCCAGCGACTGGTGGTTCAAGGTCTGGGGGCCGGACGACCTGGTGTCCGACGGCATAGGCGAGCGCGACGACTGGCTGCTCGACACCAACGCCGAGTGGCATGGTTTCGGCGAGCTGGCGCCGGGCTTCAACATGCTCGACCCCATCAAGGCGACCATCGTCACGCCGGGGCTGGACGTGTCGGGCACGTTCGGCCAGACCGGCATTCCGGCGTCCATCGTGACCAAGTTCCTGGCCGAGCACGGCGTCATCGTCGAGAAGACCGGCCTGTATTCGTTCTTCATCATGTTCACCATCGGCATCACCAAGGGCCGCTGGAACACCCTGCTGACCGCGCTGCAGCAGTTCAAGGACGACTACGACAAGAACCAGCCGATGTGGCGCATCCTGCCGGAGTTCTGCCATGACTATCCGCAATACGAGCGGGTGGGGCTGCGCGACCTGTGCACGCGCATCCACGACATGTACCGGGCCCATGACGTCGCGCGCCTGACCACCGAGATGTACCTGAGCGACATGGTGCCGGCGATGAAGCCGTCGGACGCCTTCGCCAAGATGGCGCATCGCGAGATCGAGCGTGTCGACGTCGACCAGCTCGAAGGCCGCATCACCAGCGTGCTGCTGACGCCGTATCCGCCGGGCATCCCGCTGCTGATCCCGGGCGAGCGTTTCAACCAGACCATCGTCAAGTACCTGCAGTTCGCGCGCAAGTTCAACGCCCAGTTCCCCGGGTTCGGTACCGACATCCACGGCCTGGTCGAGGAAGTGCTGCCCGGCGGCGAAGTCCGCCACTACGTGGACTGCGTGAAGGACGACTGATGTCCGCATTACGGCCGGCCGCGACGTACGATGTCGCGGTCATCGGCGCGGGCGCGGCCGGCATGATGTGCGCGGCGGTGGCCGGCCAGCGCGGCCGGCGCGTGGTGCTGATCGACCACGCCCGGCGGCTGGCCGAAAAGATCCGCATCTCGGGCGGCGGGCGGTGCAACTTCACCAATCGCGACGCCGGACCCGCCAACTTCATTTCCGCCAACCCGCACTTCTGCCGCTCGGCGCTGTCGCGCTACACGCCGCGCGATTTCCTGGCGCTGGTGGCGCGCCACCGCATCGCCTGGCACGAAAAGCACCGGGGCCAGTTGTTCTGCGACGAGTCCAGCGAGGACATCATCCGCATGCTGCGCGCCGAATGCGACGCGGGCGGCGTCGCATGGCGCATGCCGTGCACGGTAGAATCGGTGGACCAGGGCGAGGCGGGCTTCGCGCTGGGCACCTCGTCCGGCGCCATCCACGCCCGACGCCTGGTCATCGCGACCGGCGGGCTGCCCGTCGCGCAGATCGGCGCCTCGGATTTCGGCCTGAAGATCGCGCGGCAGTTCGGCCTGAAGATCGTCGAACCCCGCCCGGCGCTGGTGCCGCTGACCTTCGATGCCGCGTCATGGAAGCCCTTCGTTCCCCTGGCCGGCGTCGCGCTGGAGGTCGACATCCGCACCGGCGCCGGCCGGCACGCGGCCGCGTTCCGCGAGGACCTGTTGTTCACCCATCGCGGCCTGTCCGGTCCGGCGGTGTTGCAGATTTCGAGCTATTGGCAGCCGGGCGAGGCCATCGTCATCGACCTCGCGCCCGACGTGGACCTGGTGGCCGACCTGCTGGCCGCCAAGGCCGGCGGCCGCCAGCACCTGGGCAACGTGGCGGCCGGCATGGTGCCGCGCCGGCTGGCCGAGCAGTGGCTGGCCGCCGCCCATCCCGGGCTGGGGGAACAGCGCATCGCCGACCTGCCCGACAAGGCGTTGCGGCAGGTGGCCGAGGGCATGAAGCGCTGGACCGTGATCCCGTCGGGCACCGAGGGATACCGGAAGGCCGAGGTCATGCGCGGCGGCGTCGACACGCGCGGCCTGGACCAGCAGACCATGGAAGCCAAGGCCGTTCCCGGCCTGCACTTCATCGGCGAAGTGGTGGACGTGACCGGCTGGCTGGGAGGCTACAACTTCCAGTGGGCCTGGGCCTCCGGCGTGGCTTGCGGCCAGGCGGTCTGATCATGCGCGCGGCGCCTCGACCGGCAGGCGCATGCCGGGATGGGTATCCAGCCACGCGGCCAGCGTGCCGCGAGTGCCGCCGCGCCGGACCACGTCCGCCAGCAGCGGGGACAGGGGCGGGACGTCGACGCGTTGCCCCGTGTCCAGGTTGACGACCGCGCCCGTGCGGAAATCGACGTCCAGCCGATGGCCGGTGCGCGCGAACGCGTCGCCGGCGGGCAGGCCGGCCAGGACCGGGACACCTTTCGAGATCGCGCCGCGCAGCGTCTTGTACGGCATCGATACGCACAGCACCGACAGGCCCAGGGCCGCCATCGCGATGAAACCCTGGAAGTGGGGCTTGCCGCAGCCGAAGTTCGTGCCGGCCACGATGATGTCCCCTGGTCGCACCCTGTCGGGGAAGGCTGGATCCACCATCCTGAGCAACTCGGGCAGCAGTCGCTGCGGATCGTCGATGCGGCGTATCGCCATCTCGAAGGGGATGAGGCCGTCGTCCAGGGGAATGTCGTCGCCGAACACGTGGCAGCGCCCGACGCATCGCATGGTGGCGGTCATGGCGCAAGCTCCCGCGGATCGGCGATGCAGCCGGCCAGGGCCGATGCCGCGACCGTCAGCGGACTGCCCAGGTAGGCCTGGGCGGACTTCGCGCCGAAGCGGCCGGCATGATTGGTCGCAGCCGTGGAAATGGAGGTCTCGCCATCGGCCAGGGGGCCCATCACTCCGCCCGCGCACGGTCCGCATCCGGGGGGAAGCAGCATCGCCCCGGCTTCCTGGAACACCGCCGCGAGCCCGTCGCGGGCCATGCGCAGCGAGGTCTCGACGGTGCCCGGGACGATGAACATGCGCACGTGGCCGGCGATGCGGCGGCCGCGCAGCAGGGCCGCGGCCGCGGCGAAATCCTCGTACATGCCGGATCCGCACGACCCGATGTAGGCGTGGTCCACGTGCCGTCCGGCCACTTCGCCGACATCCGTGCCCAGGTGCGGGCCGCCGGGCAGGGCGACCTGCGGCGCCAGGCCCGCCAGGTCGATGTCGACCTCGGCCTCGACCGGCGCGTCGGCATCGCCGGCGTGGACGGCGCCATCGCCGGCCGGGGTGAACCAGACATTGGCGACGCCGATCTCGGTCAGCGAGTTGCAGAGGGCGACGCGTTCCGACAGCGGCAGCCTGGCCGCATGGTCGCCCGCGAACTCGATCACGCGGTTGTCGTGCGCGGGCAGCCGGCCGCTGGCGAAGAGGCGCGTGACATGGAAACCGACGTCGCGGGCGGTCAGCGCCGGCCCGGTGGTGCCTTGCAGGCGCACGCGCACGGTCGCGGGCACTTGTTCCCAGACCGAGCCGGTGGCCAGTACCGAGACGATTTCCGGGCCGGGCGCGCAAGCGACCGCGCCGACCGCGCCGAAGTTCGTGGCGTGCATGTCGTAGCAGGACAGGAACATGCCCGCGCGCACCAGGCCCGTCTCGATGGGGAAAAGGTGCCCGTGGCCGCCGCGGCCGGCGTCGTAGAAGCGGCCCACGTTCCAGTCGCGGGCGATCTGGCGGATGCGGCGGGCGCGCAGGGCCGAGGCCGGGCTGGCGTAGGCCACCTCATGATCGGTCACGAACATCACGCGCTCGGGGCGGGCGATGCGGCGGTACCCCAGGCTCGACAGTTCGTTGTAGGCCGACTCCACGTAGCCGTCGTGGATGATGACCAGTTCGGGTTCGGGCGAAACGATGTCGCCGGGCCGGACGTAGGGCTTGCCGCTGGCGCGCGCGAGGATTTTCTCGGCGCCCGTCTGCGGAATCCTGGTTGCGATGCGGTTCATGACGGTACCGTATGGGCGGCCTTGCGGGCCATGACATCGGCGTAGCGGCCACCTGCGTCCACGATGCGGGCGGCCTCGCGTTCGAAGTCCAGCCGCGCCTGCAGCCGTTCCAGGAAGCGGGCGGCACCGGCGCGCGGAATGACGACGATGCCGTCGTCATCGGCGCAGAGGATGTCGCCGGCATGGACCAGCCGTCCACCCACTGACACCGGCACGCCCGTCTCGCCCCGGCGCCCGCTCGACCAGCCGGTGGCCACGGCGCCGTGGGCGAATACGGGGAAGCGCGCGCGGCGTATCTCGGCAAGATCGCGGACCCGCCCGTTGCTGACGACGCCGGAGACGCCGCGGCGCTGGGCGACGGCCGTTCCCGTGCCGCCCCAGGTGCAGGCGTCCGGCGCGGGGCCGACGTCGATCACGATGACCGAGCCCGGCGGCGCTTCGTCCGCCGCGCGCACGATCTCGTCGCCGTAGCCGGCGGGCGCGCGCACGGTGTGCGCCGGCCCCACGCACAGCACGCCGGGCACGAGGGCGGACAGCGAGGGCGACAGGTGGCCCGCGCGCTCCATGGCTTCGTGGGCGGCCGCGGCCGAGGCTTGCCGCAGCAGCGCGCACAGCGCGGCGATATCGGCGGTGTCCTGGGCCATGGTCATTCCTGGGGGATGCGGGCGGCGGCCACGATGTCCTTCCAGCGCTGGGCGTCCTTGCGCAGGAACTGCGAGAACTCTTCCGGCGTATTGGCCGGGGCGGCGGCGATGTTGGCCTTGGCCAGCCGCTCGCGCATGTCGGGCGAGGTCAGGACCGCCACGATCTCGCGGTTCAGGCGCCGGGTGATCGCGGCCGGCGTTCCCCGGGGGCCAGCAGGCCCACCCAGCCTTCGATTTCGAAGTCCTTGAGCTCCGGAACGGCGGACTGCGCGGCCGCCGGCACGCCCGGCATCTGCGCGATGGGCGCCAGGCTGGCCACGGCCAGCGGCTTGAGCCGTCCCGAGTCCACGTGCGGCTTGCCCGACAGCACGGCATCGAACATGAACTGCACCTGGCCGCCGATGAGGTCGGTCAGCGCCTGGGGGCTGCCCTTGTAGGGGACGCCCAGCACGTCCGTTTTCAGCCGGGACAGGAACGCGGCGATGGCCAGGTGCTGGATCGTCCCGCTGCCCGCGGTGGCGTAGGTATAGCGGTCGGGGTGGCTGCGCAGCTGCGCCACGAAGTCCTCCAGGCTGGCGTACGGCGCGTCGGCGCGGACCAGCAGGACCATGGGGGCGACGGCGACCCGGACGACGGGCGAGAAGTCGCCCAGGATGTCGAACGGGATCGACTTGTAGATGGCCGGGCTGATGGTGGCCGAGGTGGAGGTCATCAGCAGCGTGTAGCCGTCGGGGTCGGACTTGGCCACATAGGCCGCGCCCACCTGTCCGGACGCGCCGACCTTGTTCTCGACCACCACCGGCTGCCCGAGCCGCGCAGCCAGCTGTTCGCCCAGGAAGCGCGCGGCGACGTCGGACGAATTCCCGGGCGGGAAGGGCGCGATGATGCGGATGGGCTTGGTGGGGTAGTCGCCCTGGCCGGCGGCCGGGGCGGCCGCGAGCAGGGCGGCGGCGAGCGTGGACAGCAGGAGTCCGACGGATCGTGAACGGTTCATGGCTTGTCTCCAGGGGGCGCGGACCTGGGCGGTCCGGCCGCATCGTGCCCGCCGGTCGGGGGCATCGTGCGGTTTCCATGCCGTGCAGTGTAGGAATCGTCCGGTGGAACGACAATCGCGATTATTGTTAGGATTAGGAAGATTTTCCGTACAATCCCTCGTCCGCGAAACCAGCGAGCTTCCATGGCCAGACCCGGTGATCCGATCTCCTCGGTCAATCTGAAACTGCTGCATACCTTCATGCTGGTCGGCGAGAGCCGGAGTTTCCGTACGGCCGCCGGACGCGCCCACCGCTCGGGTTCGGCGGTCAGCGGCCAGATCCGCCGCCTGGAAGAGCAATTGGGCGTGCCGCTGTTCCATCGCACCACGCGCCAGGTCACCCTGACGCGCGAAGGCGAGCAGTTGCTCCAGTGCGTTCGCCGCGCCCTGCAAGAAGTGGAGGGCGGATTGCAGGCGATCCAGGAGGCCGCCGACGTCCAGCGCGGGCGCATCGCGCTGGCCTGCGCGCCCACCATCGCCGGCGCCTACCTGGGCGACGTGCTGGCCGCCTTCCAGGGCAGGTATCCCGGCATCCAGGTCTTCGTGCGCGAGGTCACCGCGGCGGCACTGTTCGAAAGCGTCAGGAAGCGGGAAGTGGACTTCGGCATCAGCGTGATGACCGGTTCACCCGAGTTCCGCTTCGAGCCCCTGCTGACCGACGAACTGGTCGCGCTGGTGCCCCGCGCGCTGCTGGACGGCGATCGCAAGACCATCTCGCTCAAGGCCCTGGCGGCCATGCCCCTGCTGGTGCTCGAACAGGGCACCGCGCTGCGTGCCATCGTCGAGGAAGCGATGGCCGCGCAGGGCCTGCACCTGGCCACGCGTTTTCAGTTCATGCATTCGCAGACGCTGATATCCATGGCGACGGCCGGCCTGGGCGCCGCCATCCTGCCGGCGACCGCGCTGCCGCGCACGCTGGGCCCGAGCGTGCAGAAGCTGCGTATCGTCCGCCCCACCCTGGTGCGCAGCATGGCGATCGTCACGCTGCCCGGCCACGCGTTGTCGCCGGCGGCGCTCAGACTGGTGGACATGCTGCGCAGCATCCTGGCCCAGGCCCGGTCCTAATCCAGGGAAATGTTCAAGCGCTTGATGATCTGCCCGTATCTGCGCGAATCGGCATCGAGCTGGGCCTGGAACTGCTCGGGCGTCATCGCCAGCGGCTCGTAGGCCAGCTGCATGTAGCGTTCCCGCAGTTCCGGGTCCTGCAGTGCCGTGGCGATGTCGCGGCGGATCCTGGCCGCGACGGCGTCCGGAACGCCCCGAGGCGCCAGGATGCCCACCCAGGCGCTGAGCTCGAAACCTTGCGGCCCGCCGGCCTCGCCCATGGTCGGGACCGACTCGAACCCTTGCACCCGCGAAGGCGCCGCGGCCGCCAGCAACCTGAGCTTGCCCCCCTTGTAGAGCGCGTTCATGCTTCCTATGGTGCCGAATGCCCAGGGAACCTGGCTGCTGGCCACGGCCGTGTAGAGCTGGGACATTTCCTTGTACGCGATGTGCGTCATGGACGTGCCCGCCGCCTGGTCGAGCATGGCGCCGCCCAGGTGTCCGGGGCTGCCCACGAACCAGGATCCGTAGTTGATGGCCCCCGGGGCCGCCTTGGCGTCGGCGATCAGGTCGCCCATGCTCCGGTAGCGGCTGTCCGTGGGCACCGCCACGAAGAAATAGTTGCGGAACAAGGTCGTGACCGGCGTGAAGTCACGCTTCAGGTCGTAGGGAAGCTTGCTGAACAGATAGGGCTGCGCGGCCATCTGCGCACTATCCAGTTGCAGCAGGGTGTAGCCGTCGGCGGGCGCGCGCCTGACCACTTCGATGGCGATGAAACCCGCGGCGCCAGGCTTGTTCTCGACCAGCACGGGCTTGCCCCAGGCCCTGGACAGGCGTTCGGTCACCATGCGCAGGTTCACGTCGACCCCGCTGCCGACCGGAAAGGGCGTGACGATGCGCACGGGGCGATCGGGATATTGCGCCGCCGCCTGCGGCAAACCGCAGACCGCCAGCAGGGCGATCTGACAGAGGACGGCCAGAGGTTGAGAATCCCCTGGAGGCCCGGCCCGCTTTCGCGGCGACATCGAGTCAGGCACAATCGAATCCGACGCACCCACGTCCCGCCTCACTCGTTCACCAGAAAAGGGGAAACCCCATGATGCTCGCGTTGTTGGGTAGTTCGTCGCAGTCGAAGTTGTTGCGCCGGTGCGCGCGGGGGATGGCCGTCCTGGCCGCCTGCGCGCTGCCTGCCCTGGCCAGTGTCCAGGCGGCGGAAAAGCCGGGGTCGTCGTATGTTCCCGACGTCGGCCAGGAAGGCAAGGACGTGGTGTGGGTGCCGACCCCCCAGAGCCTGGTCGACAAGATGATAGACATGGCCAAGGCAGCGCCCGGCGACACGCTGATCGACCTGGGATCGGGCGACGGGCGCCTGGTGATCACCGCGGCCCAGCGGGGCATCAAGGCCCACGGCATCGAATACAACCCCGACATGGTGGAGCTGGCCCGCCGCAATGCGCAGGCCGCGGGCGTGTCCCGCGTCGCCACGTTCGAGAAGGCCGACCTGTTCGAGACCGATCTTTCCCGCGCCACGGTCATCACGCTGTTCCTGCTGCCCACCATCAACGAGAAGCTGCGGCCCAGGCTGCTGGAGCTCAAGCCCGGCACCCGCGTGGTATCCAATACCTTCCCCATGGGCGACTGGCGGCCCGACGAACAGGCCACGGTCACCGAGCAATGCCAGACGTGGTGCTCGGCGCTGCTGTGGATCGTGCCGGCCAGGGTCGAGGGCACCTGGAAGCTCGACGGCCGCGAACTGAAGCTGGCCCAGCAATACCAGCGGCTGAGCGGCACCCTGGATGCCCGGCCCATCGACGACGCCACCCTGCGCGGCGACGAGATCTCGTTCTCGGTGAACGGCGTGCGCTATCGCGGCAAGGTGAACGGCGGCACCATGCAGGGCACGCGTGCCGGCGCCTCGCCCGCTTCGTGGTCCGCGGTGCGCGGCTGACGTCCGTCCATCCCGTTGCGCAGGAATCCGCATGACCGCGTCTCTCCCCCTGAAACAGACTCCGCTCTTCGCCGAGCACCTGGCCTTGTCCGGCAAGATGATCGACTTCGGCGGCTGGTCCATGCCCGTCTCGTACGGCTCGCAGATCGACGAGCACCATGCCGTCCGGCGCGGCGCGGGCATGTTCGACGTCTCGCACATGCTCAACGTGGACGTGGCGGGAAGCCAGGCGCGCGCCTACCTGCGCCATCTGCTGGCCAACGACGTGGATCGCCTGGCGGAACCGGGCAGGGCGCTGTATTCCTGCATGCTCAATCCGCAGGCCGGGGTGGTGGACGACCTGATCGTCTACCTGCTGACGCCGGAGCACTACCGGCTCGTGGTCAACGCCGCCTCGGCCGACAAGGACCTGGTGTGGATGGCGCGGGTCGCCCAGGCCGGCGGCTACGACGTGACGATCGAACCGCGCCGCGAACTGGCGATGATCGCGGTCCAGGGGCCCGAGGCCCGGGAACGGCTGGCGCAGGCGAGGCCGGCGCTGGGCCGCCTGGCGCGCGGCCTGGCGCCGTTCACGGCCGAGGGGGCCGAGGGCGTGCTGGTCGCGCGCACCGGCTACACCGGCGAGGATGGCGTGGAAGTGGTGCTGCCCGGCGCCGAGGCGCCCGCCCTGTGGCGCGACCTGCTGGCGGCGGGCGTCGCGCCCTGCGGCCTGGGGGCGCGCGACACGCTGCGGGTCGAGGCCGGCCTGAACCTGTACGGGCAGGACATGGACGAACTGACCCAGCCGGCCGAGGCCGGACTGGCCTGGACCGTGTCCGACCATGACCCGCAGCGCGACTTCGTCGGGCGCGCGGCGCTGGCCTACGGCCTGAAGTGGCAGTTGCTGGGGCTCAGGCTGCTGGACCGGGGTGTGATGCGCGCCCAGATGGCGGTCCACACGGCCGAGGGCGCCGGCATGGTCACCAGCGGCACCATGTCGCCCACGCTGGGCACGTCCATCGGTTTCGCCCGCTTGCCGGACAGCGTATCGCCCGGCGACGCGGCCGAGGTGGAGATCCGCGGCCGGCGCGTCCCGGCGGTGGTCTGCCGGCTGCCCTTCGTGCGGCGCGGCAAGGTGCTCGACAGCGGCGAGCCCTGACCCGCGTCGCCCGCCCCAAGGTTCACTACAATTCCCCCATCTCTTCGACTCACTACCTGGATCCGCCTCCATGAATCTTCCTTCCGAACTCAAGTACGCCAAGACCCACGAATGGATCCGCGCCGACGGCGACCTGCTGGTGGTGGGCATCACGGACCATGCGCAGGACCAGCTGGGCGACCTGGTCTACGTCGGCGACGTCAAGGTGGGGGCCCGGCTCCAGGCCGGCGAGACGGCGGGCGTGGTCGAGTCGGTGAAGGCGGCTTCCGACATCTATGCCCCGGTGGCGGGCGAGATCGTGGCCTTCAACGAAGCGCTCTCGGCCAGCCCCGAGCAACTGAACCAGGAACCCTATGCCGCCTGGATCTTCAAGCTCCGGCCGGACAACATGGCCGATACCGCCGGCCTGCTGGACGCGGCGGGCTACCAGGCCTCGGTCGACGCCGGCTGACGCCACGGCAGGTATCCGGCCGCCGCCGCTGAGCGGCCATGCCCGGCGGCGGTCAGTCCATGGCCACGTGCGGCGCGTCCTCGCCCGCCGCGCGCCGGCGTGACCGCACGATGGCAAGCAGCGGCACCACGCACAGGGTGGCGATGAACATCAGCTTGAACGCGTCGACGTAGGCGATCATCGACGCCTGCTGCGTGACCATCCGGTTCAGCGACTCCAGCGTCGAGGGCGAACTCAGGTCATAGTTCTGCACGAGCGCGGCGTTGGCCGGATTCATGTGCTCGACCAGCGAGGCATGCACGACCTGCGTGTTGCGCGTGACCTGGGCCTGGATCACCGAGATGCCTATGCTGCTGCCGATGTTGCGCACCAGGCTGAAGATGGCCGTGCCGTCGGCCCGGAGCTCGGGAGCCAGCGTGGCGAAGGTGACCGCGCTCAGCGGGACGAAAACGAAGCCCAGCCCCACGCCCTGGATGACGCCCGGCCAGACGATGTCGCTTTGCGAAAGGACCAGCGTGTAGCCCATCATCTGGTAGAGGGCGACCGCCGACACCAGGAATCCGGCCAGCAGCATCATGCGCACGTCCATGCGCCCGACCAGCCGTCCCGCAATCAGCATGGCCACCATGGTGCCCACCCCGCTGGGCGCGGTGACCAGGCCCGTGGTCGCCACCGGGTAGCCCATCAATGCCTCCAGCATGGGCGGAAGCAGCGCCCGCGTCGCGTACATCACCGCGCCGATCACGAAGATGTAACAGGTGCCGGTGACGAAGTTGCCGTCCTTGAGCAGTTCGTAACGAAAGAAGGACCCCTTGCCGGCCGTGGCCGTATGCAGCGCGAAGAAGACGAAGCTGACCAGCGCGATGGCGGCCTCGATGCGTATCTCCAGCGAGCCGAACCAGTCCAGCTGCTGGCCGCGGTCCAGCATGGCCTGCAGCGCCCCGATGGCCAGCGACAGGGTGATGAACCCGAAGAAGTCCAGGGCCTGCCGCGCCGAGGGCTTGGAGCGGGGCAGGTAGGTCAGCACGCCGAACAGCGCGAAGGCGCCGATCGGCAGGTTGATCAGGAACACCCATCGCCAGTTGTAGCTGTCCGTCAGCCAGCCGCCCAGCGTGGGACCCAGTATCGGCCCCACCATCACGCCCACGCCCCAGATCGCCATGGCCTGCGGCTGCTTGTCGCGCGGATTGATGTCCAGCAGGATGGACTGGGACAGCGGCACCAGCGCGGCGCCGAACAGGCCTTGCAGCAGCCGGGCGCCGACGATCTGGGCCAGGCTTTCGGACATGCCGCACAGCAGCGAGGCCACGGTAAAGCCGCTGACCGCGACCGCCAGCAGGCGCTTGACGCCCAGCCGCGCGGCCAGCCAGCCGGTCAGCGGCGTGGCGATGGCGGCGGCCACGATGTAGGAGGTCAATACCCAGCTGATCTCGTCCTGCGAGGCGGAAAGCGTGCCTTGCATGTGGGGCAGTGCGACGTTGGCGATGGTGCTGTCCAGCGTCTGCATCAGCGTGGCCAGCATGATGGACAGCGTGATCATGCGCCGGTTGAGCGGCGCGGCGGAGGTTTGCACGGCGGATGTCCGGCTGGTCTGGAATGATATGCACGTATATCATATGCTTGCTTACATATTCCCGAACGCACGGCGATGGGCGACAATATCGCGCGTTCTTCTTCCGGTCCTCCCATGGCGACTCCCTACGACAAGCGCTTCGGTTTCCTGGTGTCCGACATCGGCCGGCTGATGAGCACCGAATTCGACCGCCGCGCGCGCGGGCGGCTCGAGCTCAGCCGCGCGCAGTGCCGCCTGGCGCTGTACCTGTCCTTCCTGGGCCCGATGACGCAGGCGCAACTGGCCGAGACGCTGGACGTCACGCCCATGACCGTCGCCCGCATGCTGGACCGGATGCAGGAGGGCGGCTGGGTCACGCGCATGCCGGTGCCCGGCGACAGGCGGGCGTTCCGTGTCGAGGCCACGGCCAAGGCCGAGGCCATGCTGGCCGAGGCGCTGAACGTGGGCGACGAGCTGGCCGATTTCGCGCTGCGTGGCCTGACCGAGGCCGAACAAGGGCAGTTGATAGGATTGCTGCAACGCGTCCGCCGCAACATGACCACCCCGGACGGGCGGTGAGCCCCGCGGGGGCCGCGCCGCCGCGCATTCGGGGCGAAATGAGAGTGAATTGCAAAAACTCTCGCAGCGCTTAAAATGCTGCACATGCGACATTGGTACGTGTTCCTCGTATTGCTGTGCCTGCCCCTGCAATGGGTGTGGGCGGAGTCCGCCGCGTGCCAGCTCAAGGCCCACGTGGTGGCCAGCTACCAGCACGCCCGTGTCGCGTCCCACCTGCCCGTGGCGGCCGGCCACGAAATGCGCGAGGCGCCCCAGGCCGGCGCCGCCGTCCGGATCGACATGCCGCGCTGGGAATTCGAGCTGGACGAGGAATTCGACATCGTCGAGCAGATCTCCGAGCCCGACTGGGGCGACGTGGCGGTGGACGACCTGGTCTGCCGGCCGCCGGCCAACGACAATTCTTACGCGGGGGCGCCGCTCGATCCCCACGAGTTCGATCTTCCCCTGTGCGTCGCGATCGCCGAGCCCGTCCTGGGCGACTCGCTGTTCATCGCGTCGCAGCATCCGCCCGCGCCGGCTCCGGTGTTCCGGGCCTACCGCCCGCCGTCACTGACGGCCTGATCCGCGTCACCCTCGTCTGCGGCGGCAGGTAGCCGCCGCACGCGCCTTGCCGGCGGCCTTGTGCCGCCGCGCGTGTCCGTTCCTACGATCATCATGAAGCCCATCACACTCGTTCTGTCAGTGTGGCTGGCGGGCATGTGTACCCACGCGGCTGCGGCGCAGCCCTACACGCTCGACCAGCTATTGTCCCTTGCCCTCCAGGGCAACAAGGGTATCGAGGCCGCCGCGGCCGGCGTCGATGCCGCCCAGGCCGGCCTGACCACCGCGCGCGCCTATCCCAACCCCGAGGTGGAATTCACCACTGGCCGCGTATCGGCGCGCCAGCCGGGTGCCGCCACCGGCATCGGCCAGACGCTGTCCCTCACGCAGCGCATCGATCTGCCCAACCAGCGCCGGCTGCGGTACGAATTGGCCACGGGCACGCTGCGGGCCGTGACCGCGGGGCAGGAGTTCTTCGTGGCGGGGCTGGTGGCCCAGGTCAAGCGCGGGTTCTACGAAACGCTCCGGCGCGAGGCCGAGTTCGCCGCGGCGCAGGAGGACCTGGCGCTGACCCAGCAGTTGTACAACCGTGCCCAGGTCCGGGTGGACGTGGGCGATGCGCCCAAGTACGAGGCGATCCGCGTCGCGGCCGAACTGCTGAACGCGCAGAAGAACAGCCAGAGCGCCCTGCTGCGCGTGAACCAGGCCAAGTCATTCCTGCGCCAGCAGGTCGGCGGCATCCTGCCGGCGGGTTTCGCGGTGGAAGGCCAGTTGAGCGGGAAGCCGTCCCTCGAGAACCTGGAGCGGCTGCGCGAGGTGATGCTGGCGGGCAATCCCGAGCTCACCCAGTTCCGGGCCGAATTGCAGCGGGCCCGCACCGCCGTGGACTACGAGCGTTCGCTGCGCATGCCTTCGGTGGCGCTCAAGGCGACGTCCAGCCGCGATCCCGACACGCGCGACACGCAGTTCGGCGTGGTGGTCAGCGTGCCCCTGTGGGACCGCCGGCAGGGGCCGATCGACGAGGCCGCCGCCACCGCCATGCGCGCGCGCAGCCTGCTCGAGGCCCGCGAATTCGAGCTGACCCAGCAACTGGATTCCGCCTACCAGCAGTACCAGATCGCCGCTTCGCAGGTCGAGGCGCTGGAGTCGGGCATCGTGCGCCAGGCCGAGGCCGCGCTGAACGTGGCCGAGGCCGCCTACCGCTACGGCGAGCGCGGGATCATCGACTACATCGATGCGCAGCGCGTGCTGCGCACCGCGCGCAACGACCTCATCGCCGCCCAATTCGATCTGCAAATGGCCGCCGTGGAAATCGAGCGGCTGCTGGCCAACTCTTCCGCAGGTGACCCCTCATGATTCCGCGCCCTTTCCGCACGACCTCCCACGGCGCACGCCGGACCCTGCCCGCCGCCGCGCGGTGGAGCCTCCTGGCCGCTGTCTGCCTCGTCCTGGCAGCCTGCGGCGACAAGCCCGCGAACGAGGCCGAGCCGGCCGAAGTCCTCGACCCCAGCATCGTGGTCGCGAGCGAGGCCATGCTGGCCCGCATCAAGATCGCCCCGGTTTCGACCGAGCCGTTCAGCGACGTGCTGCGCGTGGCGGGCCGCATCGATTTCGACCGCCAGCGCATGGCCCGGATCGGCGCTCCGGTGACGGGGCGGGTCACCGACATCAACACCACGCTGGGCGCGGCGGTCAAGCCCGGCGACGTGCTGGCGCGCCTGCACAGCACCGAACTGGGCAGCGCCCAGCTGGCCTACCTGAAGGCCAAGGCCCAGTCCGAGCTGCAGCAGAACGCCCGCGAGCGCGCGCGGCTGCTGTTCGCCGCCGACGTGATCGGCAAGGCCGAACTGCAACGGCGCGAGAACGAATACGCGGTGGCTGCGGCCGAGCTGCGCGCCGCCTCCGACCAGTTGAGCGTCCTGGGCATGTCGCCGTCGGCGATCGCGCGCATGGGGCAGTCGGGCGAGATCAGTTCCTTCTCGCCGGTGGTGTCCACCTTGCGCGGGTCCGTGGTCGAGTTCAAGGTGTCGCCGGGGCAGGTGGTCCAGCCCGCCGATTCGTTGTTCACGGTGGCCGACCTGTCGCGCGTGTGGGCGGTGGCCGAGGTGCCCGAACAGCAGGCCGACCTGGTGGCGGCGGGCCAGACGGTCGACATCGAGGTGCCGGCGCTGGGCAACCGCAAGATCTCCGGCGAGCTGATCTTCGTCGGCCAGGTGGTCGATCCCGCCACGCGCACCGTGCCGGTCAGGACCTCCATCGACAACGCCGACGGCCGGCTCAAGCCGGCGATGCTGGCGACCATGCTGATCGCCAGCCGGCCCACCGAGCAATTGGTGATTCCCGCGTCGGCCGTGGTGCGTTTCGAGAACGAGGACCTGGTCTACGTCGAGATCGAGCCGGGCCGCTTTCGCGCGACCCACGTGCAGATGGGCGCCTCGTCCAACGGCAAGCGCGTGGTGGCCTCGGGCCTGAAGGCCGGTGAGCGCATCGTCGTCGAAGGAGCCTTCCACCTCAACAACCAGCGCGCTGGCGTCGATCCGGAGTAACGATCATGCTCGAGAAAATCGTCCGCGCTGCCCTGCAGCAGCGGCTGATCATCGCCGTGCTGGCGGTGGTGGCCCTCGTGGTCGGCCTGGACGCCATGCGCAAGCTGTCGGTGGATGCCTTCCCGGACGTCACCAACGTCCAGGTCCAGATCGCCACCGACGCCACCGGCCGCTCGCCGGAGGAAGTCGAACGCTTCGTGACCGTGCCCATCGAGATCGCGATGACCGGCCTGCCCGGGCTGGAGGAAATGCGCTCGCTGAACAAGCCGGGGCTGTCGCTGATCACCCTGGTGTTCACCGACGCGACCGATGTCTATTTCGCGCGCCAGCTGGTGATGGAGCGGCTGATCGAGATCGGCTCGCGCATGCCCACCGGCGTGACGCCCGTGCTGGGGCCCGTGTCCACGGGCCTGGGCGAGGTCTACCAGTACACGCTGGATAGGCCCGACGACGGCGATCGGGAACTGACGCAGAAGGAGCTGACGGAACGGCGCATCGTCCAGGACTGGGTGGTGCGTCCGCTGCTGCGTTCGATTCCGCAGGTGGCCGAGATCAATTCGCAGGGTGGCTACGTGAAGCAGTACCAGGTCCGGGTCAACCCGGACCGCATGAGCCACTACGGCATCACGCTGCACCAGGTGTACGAAGGGCTGGCGCGCAACAACGCCAACTCGGGCGGGGGCATCCTGCCTCACTACGCCGAGCAGTACCTGATACGGGGCGTGGGCCTGATCGAGAACCTGCAGGACATCGCCAACATCGTGCTGGCCGAATCCAACGGCACGCCCGTGTACGTGCGGGACGTGGCCGAGGTCGGGATGGGGCACGAGGTCCGCTACGGCGCCGTGGTCAAGAACGGCGTGACCGAGTCCGTGGGCGGCATCGTCATGATGATGCGCGGCGGCAACGCCAAGGAAGTGGTGGCGCGCATCAAGCAGCGTGTGGCCGAGATCAACGGCCAGGGCATGCTGCCCGACGGCCTGCAGATCGTGCCCTACTACGATCGCAGCGAACTGGTCGACGCGGCCTTGTGGACGGTGGCCAAGGTGCTGCTGGAGGGCGTCGTGCTGGTCGTCGTGATCCTGTTCCTGTTCCTGGGCGACGTGAGGTCCTCGCTGATCGTCGTGGCGACCCTGGTGCTGACGCCGCTGCTCACCTTCTTCGCGATGAACCGGCTGGGCATATCGGCCAACCTGATGTCGCTGGGAGGGCTGGCGGTCGCGATCGGACTGATGGTGGACGGCTCCGTGGTCGTGGTCGAGAACGCCTTCGCCCACCTGGGCCATGCCAAGGAAAGCGGCGAGAGCAAGGTCCGCATCATCCTCAAGGCGGTGGCCGAGGTGGCGACGCCGGTGGTGTTCGGCATCGGCATCATCATCCTGGTGTTCCTGCCGCTGATGACGCTGCAGGGCATGGAAGGCAAGATGTTCGCGCCGCTGGCCTACACCATCGCCATCGCGCTGGCGATCTCGCTGGTGCTGTCGCTGACCCTGTCGCCGGTGCTGTCCTCCTATCTGCTCAAGGGCGGGGCCGAGCACGACACGCGCATGATCGCCTTCATGAAACGGCGCTACCTGCGCATGCTGGACTGGGTGCTGCGCAACACGAAGAAGACGGTCGTGATGGCCGTGCTTGCCTTCGGCGCATCGGTGGCCGTGCTGCCTTTCCTGGGCACCTCCTTCATCCCGGAGATGAAGGAGGGATCGATCGTGCCGGGCATCAACCGCGTGCCCAACATCTCGCTCGAGGAATCGATCGAACTGGAGCGCCAGGCCATGAAGATCGTCATGGGCGTGCCCGGCGTGAAATCGGCGATCTCCGGGGTGGGCCGCGGCGAGAGTCCCGCCGACCCGCAGGCGCAGAACGAGTCCACGCCCATCGTCAGCCTCAAGCCGCAGGACGAGTGGCCGGAGGGCTGGACCCAGGACACCATCGCCGAGGAGATCCGCAAGCGCTTGGAGGTGATTCCCAGCGCGCAGATCATCATGGCGCAGCCCATTTCCGACCGGGTCGACGAAATGGTCACCGGCGTGCGCTCGGACGTGGCGGTCAAGGTGTTCGGCGAGGACCTGGACCGGCTGCTGCAAAAGGCCCAGGAGATCGCGCGGGTGGCCGAGACGGTGCCGGGTGCGCGCGACGTGCGGGTGGACCGGGTCAGCGGCCAGCAGTACCTGTCCATCAACATCGATCGCCAGGCCATTGCCCGCTACGGCCTGAACGTGTCGGACGTGCACGACGTGATCGAGGTGGCCATCGCCGGCAAGACGGCCACCGAGATCTACGAGGGCGAGCGCAGGTTCTCGGCGGCCGTGCGCCTGCCCGAGGAGTTCCGCGGCAGCGTGCAGGCCATCCGCCAGATCCTGCTTACCACGCCGCATGGTGTGCGCGTGCCGCTGGAGAGCCTGGCCGCCATCGAGGTACGCGACGGGCCGGCGCAGATCAGCCGCGAGGGCGGCAAGCGGCGCGTGGTGGTTGCCATCAACGTGCAGGACCGCGACCTGGGCGGATTCGTGGCGGAGTTGCAGCAGACGGTGCAGGGCAAGGTGCAACTGCCCACGGGCTACTACCTGGAATGGGGCGGGCAGTTCCAGAACATGGAACGAGCGCTGGGCCACCTGTCCATCATCGTGCCCGCCACCGTGGCCGCCATCTTCTTCCTGCTGTTCCTGCTGTTCAACTCGGTGCGCTACGCGACGCTGATCATCACCGTGCTGCCGTTCGCCTCCATCGGCGGCATCATTGCCCTGTTCGTGACGGGCGAGTATCTGTCCGTGCCGGCGTCGGTGGGCTTCATCGCGCTGTGGGGCATCGCCGTGCTGAACGGGGTGGTGATGGTGTCCTACATACGCAAGCTGCGGATGGAGGGCATGCCGCTGGCCGAGGCGGTGGTGGAAGGGGCGACCATGCGGTTCCGGCCGGTCATGATGACGGCGACCGTGGCCATGCTGGGCCTCGTCCCTTTCCTGTTCGCCACGGGACCGGGCTCGGAAGTGCAGCGGCCGCTGGCGGTGGTCGTGATCGGTGGATTGATCACCTGCACGCTGCTCACGCTGCTGGTGCTGCCCACGCTGTACCGCTGGTTCGACGAGGAATCGCCCGAGGCATAGGCGAACGCAAGGAGAAATCGAATGAAGGAAATCAAGGCGATCATACGGCCGGTGCGCCTGGACGACGTACGCGAGGCGCTGATGCGCACGCCGGGTTTTCCGGGCATGACCGTCAGTCACGTGGAAGGGTGCAGCGCGCCGGGGCGGCACCAGCCGCAGAACCTCAAGGAAGAGCTGCTGGATTTCTCGCCCAAGGTGCGCATCGAGATGGTGGCGGCGGACGACCACGCCGATGTCCTGTACCAGGCCCTGAAGCAGGCGGCCACGACCGGGCACGTCGGCGACGGGCTGGTCTGGATGAGCGAGGTGGCGCGTTGCGACTATCTGTGGCAGCCGGGACAGCGGGGCGGCTGATCCGGGCGGGACCGCCGAGTGCGGTTGTCCGGACAAATTTTTCGTTGTTTTTCTGAGATATGGCAATGCCGGCCCCCATGGGGGCCGGTTTTCGCATGCACGCGGCCCGTGCTCGATGGCATGGATATTGCGCGGTCCGCCTGCCGTCCCGCCCATGGGGCGGTTCATCTGCAAGGGGAGAGAAAGAAAAAGCGCATGGCGTAAGGCGGCCCGCCGCATCGGTGCGGTGGACGCAATGACTGAAGTGTCGCAAAGAAAAAACGGAGACAGACATGGACAGGTACGGACGAATCCGATGGTCGTCGTTGGCGGCGGCCGCCTTGTTGCTGGCCGCCTGTGGCGGAGGCGGCGATGGTGACGGCGGAGGCTCGAATCCCCCGCCGGGTCCGGGCACCCAGGTGCCGGGCGTCAAGGAGCAAGTGGAGATCGTACGGGACCGTCATGGCGTGTCCCACATCTTTGCCCAGAATCAGCGCGACCTGTTCTTCGCCCAGGGCTACAACGCCGCGCGCGACCGCCTCTGGCAACTGGACCAGTGGAGGCGGCGCGGCGAAGGCAAGATGGCCGAGCAGTTCGGTGCCCGCTTCGTGCCGGCCGATCGCGCGGCACGCAAGTTCCTGTTCCGCGGCGATGCCGAGGCGGAGTTCGCCAGCTACCACCCGCAGGGCAAGGAAATCCTGACCGCGTTCTCCGACGGTATCAACGCCTACATCGACGAGGTCAAGGCCGATCCCGCCAAGCTGCCCATCGAGTTCCGCCTGACCGGCACCGAACCCGGCCGCTGGTCGCCCACGTCGTCGCTGATCCGCATCTACGGCATCACGCGCAACGTCAGCACCGAGATCTCCATGGCGCGCCGCATCGCGGCCGTCGGCCTGGCGACCACCCAGGAGCTGACCGACCAGCAGCCGGTCAAGACCCTGCAAGTGCCGGCCGGACTGGACGTCGGGACCCTGACCACGGCCATCCTGGCCGAGTATCAGCTGGCGCGCAACGGCATGGCGTTCGAGGCGGGGGATTTCCCGCGCAGCCCGCTGGCGCCGGCCGATCGCGAGCGCCTGGCCTCGGCCCTGTCGGCCAGCGGCGGCACCGCCAAGCGCGAGCCCGAGGAACTGCTGGCCCTCCAGCACGAAAGCAACAACTGGACCGTGTCCGGCGATCGCACGGCATCCGGCAAGCCTATCCTGGCCGGAGACCCGCACCGCGCGATCAGCATGCCTTCGCTGCGCTACATGGTGCACCTGCACGCGCCAGGCTGGAACGTGATCGGGGCCGGCGAACCCGCGCTGCCCGGCGTGTCGATGGGGCACAACGAACGCATCGCGTTCGGCCTGACCATCTTCGCCTACGGCGACGAGGAAGACCTGTACGTCTACGAGACCAATCCGGCCAACCCCGACCAGTACCGCTACAAGGGGGCATGGGAAACCATGAGGAAGGTGGAGGAAAAAGTGCCCGTGCGCGGCCAGGCCGAGCAGAGCGTGACACTGAAATTCACGCGCCACGGCCCGGTGGTGTACGAGGACGCCGCCGCCAACAAGGCCTACGCCGTGCGCGCCGCCTACCTGGAGTTCCCGGGCACCGCGGCCTACCTGGCCAGCCTGCGGCTGAACCAGGCCAGCAACTGGACCGAGTTCAGCGAAGGCATGGCGCGCCATTTCACGCCCGGCGAGAACATGGTCTATGCCGACGTGGACGGCAACATCGGCTGGTTCGGCGGTTCGCTGGTGCCGATACGGCCCAACCCGGATTGGTCGGGGCTGCTGCCGGTGCCGGGCGACGGGCGCTACGAATGGGCGGGCTACCTGTCCGGCTCGCTGCTGCCGCGCATCCTGAACCCCCGCGAGGGTTTCTTCGCCACGGCCAACCAGTACAACGTGCCCGACGACTACGCCTACCGCGACCTGACCAACACCATGGGCTGGGCCGAACCCTATCGCTACGACCGCATCGTCGAGGTGCTCAAGACCTCCACGCGGCACACCGTGCGGGACTCGGCCAAGCTGCAGATCGACGAATTGTCGATACCCGCGCGCACGCTGGTTCCCATGCTGGCGGGCCTGAACTCCGGCGATGCGGACGTGGCCGAGGCCTTGCAGCGCCTGCGTGCCTGGGACTACGTGGCCAGCGTCGACTCCGTGGCCGCCACCATCTTCGAGGCCTGGCTGCCCAAGGTGTCCGCGCAGGTGACCAGTCTCATCGTGCCGCCTGCGGGGCGTTCGGTGTTCGGTACGCTGTCCAAGCCCGTGGTGTTCGCCCGGCTCGCGTCGCCGGATGCGGTGTTCGGGCCCGATCCCGTGGCGGGGCGCAACGCGCTGCTGCTGGACACGCTGAAGTCGGCCATGGGCGACCTGAAGACGCGGCTGGGCGGGGACGTCTCGACGTGGAAGTGGGGGTCGTTGCACCACATCAAGTTCGACCACGAACTGGCCGCGTTCCTCGATGCCGGCACGGCCGGCGACCTGGCCACGCAGCGCTTCCCCGTCGGGGGGACCGGCGATACCGTCCACCGCGCTTCCTACCGGACGTCGGATTTCCGCGTGACCAGCGGCGCATCCTACCGGCAGATCATCGACGTGGCCGATTGGGACAAGTCGCTCGCGATCAACGTGCCGGGGCAGTCCGCCGATCCGGCAAGCCCGTACTACGACAACCTGCTGGAGGCCTGGGCCAAGGGCGACTACTTCCCGATGGTCTATAGCCGCGGCGCGATCGATGCCGTGAAGGCCGATTCGTGGACCCTGCGTCCCGTGGCGCGCTGAGGGAGGCGGCGATGCGCAAACCGATCGTGATCGCATCGGTGCTGGTGGTGCTGGCGGCGCTCGCCGCCGGCGCCATCGCCGGCAGCCGCGTCACGCTGCTGGTGCTGGACGTGCCGGACCGGCAGGCCACGCTGCTGGTCAAGCGCAGCGCGACGCTGGGCATGGGTTGGCTGGAGTCCGAGACCACCCTGTGCCGCCGGCAGCAGCCCGGTTCGCCCCTGCATTCGGTGATGCTGTCGCCGGATTTCTGCCCGCTGGCCCTGGCGGCGGGCCAGGAAACGCGTGGGGAGCGCGTCCTGCTGACCCTGCCGTTCATGGCCTGGCTGCACGGCCTGGCCGGGCGCACGCTGGCCTAGCCTAAGCCCGTATCCGGTCGTAGGTGACGAAGTCGTAGCCCAGCCCGTCCTCGGGCGGCTGGGCCTCGCGCGAGGATTCGCGCCATTGGCCGGCGGGCAGCAAGGGAAACCAGGCGTCGCCCGGCACGTCCGCGTGCACTTCCGTCGCGATGATGGTGTCCGCCCGATCCAGCGTCGCGGCATAGATCTGCGCGCCGCCGATCACGAACACCCGGGCGGCGTCCCCGGCCACGGCCAGGGCATCCTCCAGCGTGTGCACCACCGTCGCGCCCTCGGCCGCATAGGCCGGATCGCGGGTGATGACGATGTTCCGGCGGCCCGGCAGCGGCCGGCCCAGCGATTCCCAGGTCTTGCGTCCCATGACGATGGGATGGCCGAGCGTGGTGCGCTTGAAATGCGCCAGGTCGCCGCGCAGGCGCCAGGGCAGGGCGTTGTCGCGTCCGATGACGCGGTTGCGGGCGTAGGCGACGACAAGGATGAGCTGGGCGGGCATGGCGGGGAAAAGTCTGGCGTATCCAGACCGCAATCTAGCACGAACCTCCCGGGCCTCCGGTGGCTCGCCCGTTGAGACGGGAGGCTGCCAGCCCGCGGGATTTCTGATACAACGCAAGGCTGTGGGCCCGGTTCGCGCCGCGGCCGGACCGCAACGACAATCATTCATCACCAATCGACAAGGGAATCATGGGAACGCAGATCGAATTGACCGCCTCCGACGGTGTCACCATTTCCGCCTATCGTGCCGACCCCGCGGGCAAGCCGCGCGGCGGCCTGATCGTGTGCCAGGAGATCTTCGGCGTCAACGTCCACATCCGCAGCGTGTGCGATCGCTATGCCCAGGAAGGCTACCTGGCCATCGCCCCCGCGTTCTTCGACCGCGTCCAGCCGGGCGTCGAACTGGGCTATGAGCCCGACGACATCGCCAAGGGGCGCGAACTGATGCAGAAGGTCTCCATCGACAACGCCCTGAAGGACGTCGCCGCCGCCCTGGCCATCGCCAGCGAGGCGGGCAAGGTCGGCATCGTCGGCTATTGCTGGGGTGGCACGGTGGCGTGGGCCGCCGCGGGACGCCTGGATGGCCTGTCGGCCGCCATTCCGTACTACGGCGGCGGCATCGCCGGCATGGCCGACAAGAAGCCCCGCATCCCGACCATGGCGCATTTCGGCGAGAAGGACCACGCCATTCCGATGACCGACGTCGAGAAGGTCCGCGCCGCGCAGCCCGAGGTGATCGTCCACACCTATGCGGCCGGCCACGGTTTCAACTGCGACATGCGCGGTTCGTACGACAAGCCCAGCGCCGACCTGGCGCTGTCGCGCTCGCTGGAATTCCTGCGCCAGCACGTGGGCTGACGCGGGTACGCCGGTCCGGCCGCGGGTCCCAGGGGAACAGGCCCCCTAGGCCGGCGCGCCGGACGCGGCGGCCTCCTCCAGGCATTCGATCAGCAGCGTGGTGCTGGGGGACATGGTCCGGTCGCGGTTCCATGTAATGCCCAAGGGGCGCATCAATTTCGGGAAATTGAAAGGCAGCACCGACACCAGGCCCTGGCGACGGTAGTGGTGGGCGATGTCGCGCGTCATGGTGGCGATGGCATCGGTCTGCTGGAGGTTCGCCAGCACGAACTGTACTGACAGCGCCTCGACGAAATCGGCCGGCATCGGGAAGCCGTGCTGCTCGAAGGTGCGCTCGCACATGGGGCCGATCACCATCAGCCCGGCGCTGCAGCCGGAACTGCCCACCATCGCCGAGCGCTTTCCCGATTACGAGATCAATTCGTGGTATGGCGTGATGGCGCCGGCCGGGACGCCGCAGGCGATCATCGACAAGCTGCAGGGCGAGATCGCGGCCATCGTGAAATTGCCGGACGTCGCGCGGCAACTGGAGGCGTTGGGCCTGGCGCCCGGGTGAACCGGCCCTAGACGGCCATGGGCGCCGTCAGCGGCGCGTGGTGCTGGTAACCGACCAGCGAGAAATCGCCCGGCTCCACGCGTTCCAGCCACTCCGGCTCGTACTTGCCGGTGACGGCATAGTCGGGAATGCGGTCCGACAGGGCCAGCTGCGGCGCGGGGAAGGGCGTGCGGGTCAGTTGTTCCCGCAGCATGGGCAGGTGGTTTTCGTAGATATGGGCATCGCCCATGAAATAGCTGAACCAGCGCGGCTGGTAGCCGGTCAGCCGGCCCACCAGGTGCAGCAGCGCGGCGCCCTCGGTCAGGTTGAACGGCGTGCCCAGGCCGATGTCGTTGGACCGGATGTACAGGCACAGCGAGATCTCGCGCGTGGTGGCGTTGGGCAGGAACTGATAGAGCAGATGGCAGGGCGGCAGCGCCATTTCCTCGATCTGCGCCCAGTTCCAGCCATGGAAGAGGATGCGGCGATCGCCGGGATTGTTGTGGATGGTGTCCAGGCACTGGCGCAACTGGTCGACGGCCTTGTAGAGCAGCACCTTGCGCGCGCCGTCCTCGTCGAACTCGGCCACGCGGGCATAGCCGCGGCCCAGCGCGTCCTGCAACTGGGCGGTGCGCGATGCGTCCAGTACCTTGTAGGCCGGCCATTGGCGCCACTGGACGCCGTAGACCGGACCCAGGTCATCCTCGCCTTCGCGATAGGGATTGGCCAGCCATTGCGCGTTCTCGTTGGCGTTCTGGTCCCAGACCTTGCAGCCCAGCGCGCGGAACTCCGCGGCATTGCGCGAGGCGCGCAGGAAGCCCACGAGTTCGCCGATGGCGGACTTGAACGCCAGCTTCTTGGTGGTGACGGCGGGAAAGCCCTGCCGCAGGTCGAACCGCAGCGAGGCGCCGGGCAGGCTGAGGGTGCGGATGCCCGTTCGGTTCACTTGCCACGAGCCGTTGTCGAGGACGGATTGGACGAGGTCGAGGTATTGTTTCATGGGCCTGGGCTGCACAGATGCGACGGGCGGGCCGAAGACGCCCGCCGGTCCCGATTATCGCATGCCGCCGGGTCCGGCCAGGTGGCGTGAAGTCCGCGCAACCCGGGCGGCCGTCGTATGCCCCGGGGGCCCTGGCACGAGTCCTGCGTGCGATAGTTACGTCTGCTCGTTCCTTGCTGCGTCCATGCGTCCCGCCTCCATTCCCGATACCCTGCGCCGCCTCTGGGCGCACGACACCTTCGTCTACAGCCTGCGCGTGTTCATCGCCCTGGCCAGCGTCATGGCGCTGTGCTGGTGGCACGACCGGATGGACCTGGTCATTCCGGCTTTCCTGGGGGTCATCGCCTGCGCGCTGGCCGAGACCGACGACAACTGGCGCGGCCGCCTGCTGGCCCAGGTCGTCACGCTGGCCTGCTTCGCCGTGGCGGCCGTCGCCGTCAAGGCCCTGTTTCCCCACCCATGGCTGTTCCTGGCCGGAATGGTGTTGTCCACGTTCTGCCTGACCATGCTGGGGGCCATTGGCGAACGCTACCGCGCGATCGGATACGCGACCCTGATCCTGGCCATCTACACCACCATCGGCGTGGAGCAGGGCAGGGGCCAGGGCGGCTTCTGGCACGAGCCGGCGCTGCTGATGGCGGGGGCGGCGTGGTACGGCCTGTTGTCGGTGATGTGGGCGGCGCTGTTCGTGCACCAGCCCGTGCAGCAGCGGCTGGCGCGGCTGTATGCCGTGCTGGGCGACTACCTGGTGCTGAAGGGCTCGCTGTTCGAGCCCGTGCGCGGCATCGACCTGGAGGCCCGCCGGCTGGAGCTGGCGCAGCTCAACGGCAAGGTGGTGGCGGCGCTGAACGCGGCCAAGGAAAGCATCTTCAGCCGCCTGGGCCAGAGCCGGCCGGGCCGCAAGACGGCGCGCTATCTGCGCCTGTATTTCATTGCGCAGGACGTGCACGAACGCGCCAGTTCCTCGCACTACCCCTATGACGAACTGGCCGACGCATTCTTCCACAGCGACATCATGTTCCGCTGCCAGCGGCTGCTGGGCCTGCAAGGGCAGGCCTGCCGCCGCCTGGCGCGGGCGATACGGATGCGCCTGCCCTTCGATGCCGGGGACGAGGCGCGGCAGGCCCGGGCCGACCTGGACGCCTCGCTGGAGCATCTGCGGCGGCAGGGGCGCCCGGAATGGGCGCGGTTGCTGCGGTCGGTGAACGCGCTGTCGGCCAACCTGGCGGAACTGGACCGGCGGCTGGGCAGCGCGAGCAACCCCGACAAGCTGGACGAGCAGCAGCAGGACAACAGCCTGCTGGACCGCTCGCCCCAGTCGATGGGCGAGGCCTTCGACCGCGTGCGGCTGCAGTTGACGCCGGGGGCGCCGGTGTTCCGCTACGCCGTGCGGCTGACACTGGCGATGGCGGCGGGCTACGGGATGCTGCATCTGGTCCATCCGCAGCAGGGATACTGGATCGTGCTGACGACGTTGTTCGTCTGCGCGCCGAGCTATGGCGCCACGCGCACCCGGCTGGTGCAGCGGGTGCTGGGTACGGTGCTGGGGCTGCTGGTGGGATGGGTGCTGTTCAAGCTGTTCTCGAGCCTGCTGGTGCAGGCGCTGTTCGCGGTGGTGGCGGGCGTGGCGTTCTTCGCGACGCGTTCCACGCGCTACATGATCGGGACGGCGGCGATCACGGTGCTGGTGCTGCTGTGTTTCAACCAGATCGGCAACGGCTACGATCTGTTCGTGCCGCGCCTGGTGGATACGCTGATCGGCGCGGGCATCGCGGGCCTGGCGGTGCTGGTGGTGATGCCCGACTGGCAGGGGCGCCGGCTGACGCAGGTGGCGGCCAATGCACTGGCCGCGAACAGCCGTTACCTGCGCGAGATCATGATCCAGTACGAGACGGGCAAGCGCGACGACCTGGCCTATCGGCTGGCGCGGCGCAATGCGCACAATGCGGACGCGGCCCTGTCGATGGCGATGTCGAACATGCTGGCCGAGCCGGGGCATTTCCGGCGGGACGCGGACGCGGGACTGCGGTTCCTGACGTTGTCGCACACCTTGCTGAATTATCTGTCGGGGCTGGGGGCGCATCGGGAAAGCCTGTCGGACCATGCGAGCGATGCGCAGATCGCGCGGATGACGATGGCAGTGATCGAGGCGCTGGACGGGATTGCGGCGGGGTTGGCGGGGAAGGGGGGGCTGGATGCCGGCGCGGGCGAGGAAGGGGCGTTGGCGCGGGCGCTGGAGCAGTTGCCCGAGGACGACGCCGATGATGGGCACCGGTTGGTGTTGACGCAGCTGGGATTGATGGCGGGGTTGCTGGAGCCCTTGCGGAGGGTGGGGGGACGGTTGGTCCGGTTGGAGACTCGGGAAGTGGAGGAGGAGTCGGCGGACCAGCCCGCACCGGTGTAGGCCGGGCCGCCGACTCGTTGGGCCGGGCGCTAATAGCCGACGGCCTGGCCGTCGCGGCGGGAGTCGGAGGCGGCGATGTAGCCTTCGTCGCTGCGGTAGATCAGCTGGGCGGTGCCGAAGTCCAGGCTGTGGCGTTCCGAGACTTCGACGGTGTGGCCCAGCTTGCGCAGGCCGTCGACCACGGCGGCGGGGGTGTGGGCTTCCAGGCGGACCTCGCCGGGTTCCACGCGGAAGCGCGGGGCGTCGCTCATGGCCTGGGGGTTCTGGCCGAAGGCGCCCAGGCGCACCATCATCTGCATGTGGCCCTGCGCCTGCATCGAACCGCCCATGACGCCGAAGGCCATGACGGGCTGGCCGTTGCGGGTGACGAAGCCGGGGATGATGGTGTGCATCGGTTTCTTCGAGGGGGCGACGCAGTTGACGTGGCCGGGACGCAGGTTGAAGCCGATGCCGCGGTTGTGCAGCGAGATGCCGGTGCCGGGCACCACGACGCCCGAGCCGAAGCCCTGGAAGTTGGACTGGATGAACGAGACCATGGTGCCGTCGGCGTCGGCGGCGGCCAGGTAGACGGTGCCGCCCAGCTTGGGGGTGCCGGCGGTGGGAGTGGTGGCGCGGGCGGGGTCGATCAGGGCGGCGCGTTGCGCGAGGTAGGCCGGGTCCAGCAGGTCGGTGGGGCCCAGGCGCATGGCGTCGGGGTCGGCGACGTGTTCGTGCAGGTCGGAGAAGGCCAGTTTCATGGCCTCGACCATGGCGTGGTACATGGCGGGGCTGTCCAGGCCCATGCCTTCGAGGTCCAGGTGCTCGAGCATGCCCAGCGCGGCCAGGGCGGCGATGCCCTGGCCGCTGGGGGGGATCTCGTGCAGGGTGTAGCCGCGGAAGTCCTGGCGCAAGGGTTCGACCCATTGCACTTCATGGGCGGCCAGGTCGGCCAGGGTCATCGTGCCGCCGGTGCGCTGCGCGAAGTCGACGATCTTCTGCGCCAGCGCGCCGCGATAGAAGCTGTCGCCGCCGGTCCGGGCGATGTCGGCCAGGGTGTCGGCCTGTTCGGGGAAGCGCCAGCGGTCGCCGGCCCGCGGCGTGCTGCCGTCGCGGAAGAAGGCCTCGGCGAAGCCGGGCTCCTTGGCCAGGTTGGGGGCCTGGCGGGCCCACAGGCGGGCGATCTGCGGGGTGACCTGGAAGCCTTCCCGGGCATAGTGCAGGGCGGGCTGGACCAATTGCTCGAAGGGCAGCTTGCCGAAGCGTTCCGACAGGGCGCGCCAGCCGGCGACCTGGCCGGGCACCGTGACGGCATCCCATCCGGTGACCGGCATGGACGCGCGGCCGCGGAAGTGATCCAGGGTCCAGGCGGCGGGCGAGCGGCCGCTGGCGTTGATGCCGTGCAGGCGCCCCTCGTGCCAGAGGATGGCGAACAGGTCCCCGCCTATGCCGTTCATGACCGGCTCGACCACGGTCAGTACCATGGCGGCCGCCAGCGCGGCATCGACGGCGTTGCCGCCCTCGTACAGCATGCGCAGGCCGGCCTGCGAGGCCAGCGGCTGGCTGGTGCTGACGGCGTTGGCCGCCAGCAGCGGCATCTTCTGCGAGGGATAGGGGAAATTCCAGTCGAAGGGCAGCATGGCGTCGTTTACGGGGAGTCGTCCTGGGACACAGCATACCAAGGGCCGGGCCGCGGCACTCCACTACAATGGACGCCGTCCGCCGGGCCGCGCCGGCGCGCCATCCGGGGCTTTTGTCGCGGCCGCTTCCCTTGCCACCACCATGAACCGTATCCTGCTTCCCCTGTGCGCCGGCCTGCTGGCGCTGGCCGGCACCGCCGCCTCGGCCCAGACCTGGCCCGCCAGGCCCGTGCGCATCATCGTCGCCTATCCGCCCGGCGGGGTCAGCGACATCGTGTCGCGCGCCCTGGCCGACAAGCTCGGCGGCCAGCTCGGCACGACCGTCATCGTCGAGAACAAGGCCGGCGCCGGCGGCACGCTGGGCATGGACGCGGTCGCCAAGGCTGCGCCCGACGGCTACACCGTCGGATTTTCCTCGATCAGCCCGCTGTCGCTGAACCCGCTGCTGGGCCGGGTCAACTATGATCCGTTCAAGGACATCGCGCCGGTCGCCAGCGTGATGTATTCGCCGGTCGTGCTGCTGGGCACGCCGGCGTTCCAGGGCAAGAGCCTGGCCGACGTGGTCGAGCAGGCGCGCAGCCGCCCGGGCGCGCTGCGCTGGGGCACCTCGGGCCTGGCCACGGTCGGCCACATCACGCTGGAACAGTTCAAGCGCGCGGCCGGCGTGGACATCACCCACATTCCCTACAAGGGCGGCGGCCAGCAGCAGAACGATGCGCTGGGCGGCCAGTTCGAGCTGCTGTCCACCAATCTCGGCCCGGTGCTGAACGGCCACATCAAGGCCGGCAAGCTGCGGCCGCTGGCCGTGGGCGCGCCGGAACGCATCGATTTCCTGCCCGACGTGCCGACCTTCGCCGAGGCAGGCTTTCCCAAGGCCAACCTGATGTCGGTGTTCGGGGTCTTCGCGCCGGCGGGCACGCCCGAGGCGGTGCTGGCCCGGCTGAACGCCGAGATCAACAAGGCCCTGGCGCAGCCGGACCTGCGCGCGCGCCTGGTCGACAGCGACAACGTGCCCACCGGCGGCAGCGCCGCGGCGTTCGCGCGCCTGATCCGCGCCGAGTACGACAACAACCGCGACATCATCCGGCAGGCCGGCATCAAGCTGGAGTAGCGCGGCCGCCGGTTCGCCTTTCCCGCGCGAACCGGCCTACACTGTCTGCTTCGCCACAGCGGGGCCGGCCGAGCCGGCCCCGCGCCCTTTTTCCTTTTCGTACGTCCACCCATGGCCCAATACGTTTTCACCATGAATCGCGTCGGCAAGATCGTGCCGCCCAAGCGGCAGATCCTGCGCGACATCTCGCTGTCGTTCTTCCCGGGCGCCAAGATCGGCGTGCTGGGGCTGAACGGCGCAGGCAAGTCCACGCTGCTCAAGATCATGGCCGGCGTGGACCAGGACATCGAGGGCGAAGCCCGCCCCATGCCGAACCTGAGCATCGGCTACCTGCCCCAGGAGCCGCAGCTCGATCCCGAGCACACCGTGCGCCAGGCGGTCGAGACCGGGCTGGGAGGCGTGTTCACCGCCAAGAAGCGGCTGGACGAGGTTTATGCGGCCTATGCCGAGCCCGATGCCGACTTCGACGCGCTGGCCTCCGAGCAGGCCGAGCTCGAGGCCATCATCGCGGCGGGCAGCGGCAGCGGCAACGACGACATCGAGCACCAGCTCGAAATCGCCGCCGACGCCCTGCGGCTGCCGCCGTGGGACGCGGTGGTGGGCCACCTGTCGGGCGGCGAGAAGCGCCGCGTGGCGTTGTGCCGCCTGCTCCTGTCCAAGCCCGACATGCTGCTGCTGGACGAGCCCACCAACCACCTGGACGCGGAAAGCGTGGACTGGCTGGAGCAGTTCCTGCAGAAGTTCCCGGGCACCGTGGTCGCGGTCACCCACGATCGCTACTTCCTGGACAACGCCGCCGAATGGATCCTGGAACTGGACCGTGGTCACGGCATTCCATGGAAGGGCAACTACAGCTCCTGGCTGGAGCAGAAGGAAGACCGCCTCAAGCAGGAAGAGGCCAACGAATCCGCCCGCCAGAAGACCATCAAGAAGGAACTGGAGTGGGTGCGCCAGAACCCCAAGGCGCGCCAGGCCAAGTCCAAGGCGCGCATCGCCCGCTTCGAGGAGCTCAGCTCGCACGAATACCAGAAGCGCAACGAGACCTCCGAGATCTTCATTCCCGTGGCCGAGCGCCTGGGCAACGAGGTCATCGAATTCAAGAACGTCAGCAAGGGCTATGGCGACCGCCTGCTGATCGACGATCTCAGCTTCAAGGTGCCGGCCGGCGCCATCGTCGGCATCATCGGCCCCAACGGTGCCGGCAAGTCGACGCTGTTCCGCATGATCGCCGGCAAGGAGCAGCCCGACAGCGGTGAAGTCGTGCGCGGGTCGACCGTCAAGCTGGCCTACGTCGAGCAGATGCGCGATGCGCTGGAAGACACCAAGACCGTGTTCGACGCCGTGGCCGACGGCGCCGACATCCTGACGGTGGGGCGCTTCGAGATGTCGTCGCGCGCCTACCTGGGCCGCTTCAACTTCAAGGGCGGCGACCAGAACAAGACCGTGGGCAACCTGTCGGGCGGCGAGCGCGGCCGGCTCCACCTGGCCAAGACCCTGCTGGCCGGCGGCAACCTGCTGCTGCTGGACGAGCCGTCCAACGACCTGGACGTGGAAACCCTGCGCGCGCTGGAGGATGCCCTGCTGGAGTTTGCCGGCAGCGTCATGGTGATCAGCCACGACCGCTGGTTCCTGGACCGGATCGCCACGCATATCCTGGCGTTCGAGGGTGATTCGCAGGTGGTGTTCTTCGACGGCAACTACCAGGAATACGAGGCCGACAAGAAGCGCCGCCTGGGCGAGGAAGGCGCCAAGCCCAAGCGGGTGCGGTTCAAGCCGCTGAAGTAACGGACGCTTCGGCGTGTTCCGGGGCCCGGTCCTGCCCAGGCAGGCCGGGCCCCGATGCTTTCAGCGATCGAAGACAGGGGTCCATTCCCGGCCTGTGCGAGCCTCCTTCTAGCGTGAACAGGCCTTAAAGCTCGCCGTCGTCGGACGAGCCGCTCCACCGCACGCCGGACGAAGATTCGATCAGTACGTTGCTAGCGCCCGCGGCTGGGCTGCTGAACGTGGTCGTGATCGTTTCCCCCCGGGTCTCCACGGTAAAGCGGCCGGAGATCGGGCCTGGCGCGCCGCCGTCTTCGGCATGGACGAAGACCAGCGGGTCGATCAGCTTCGTGCGCTGCTCGAAGTCGCCGACGTTGACGCTTTGCCCGCGGCTGGAGAATTGCAGCGCGGTATAGCGTTCGGTCCCGGTGGCGTACAGGTAGTGCGATTCGGCGGCATAGTCGCTGATCGCATTGCCATAGGTCTTGCCATCTTCCGTGTAGCGGACCTTGAAATCGCCACCGGACTGGCTGATGTTCAGGATCTCCTCGATGTCGTCGGGCGTGGCCGAGTCCTCGGGTATGTCGTGGGTGGTCTGTTCGAACCGGACTTGCAGCGTGCCGGCGATCGATTCGTTGGCCGAGAGCGCCAGGTCAGGGGCTTCAAGCGTGAAGACGCCCGAGGTGTTGAACCCGTCGACAAGATCGCCCTGGACTTCCCGCACCAGGATCCTGACCTGCCCGTTCAGCGCCTCGCCCAGGCCCCGCGTGGCGCAATCGGTCATGTCTATCGCCAACGAGTCGCCGGCGCTGATTTTCCCGTCATGGTCGGCATCGGTGTAGACAGAGGTGCGGCTGCCTTTCCCCTCCGCGCACGGCTGCGGCCCTTCGGGCATGCCGTCGCCGACATGGGTGATCAGGGCGTTGACGTAGCCCAGCGCGAAATACGGCAGGAAAAGTCCCGTGGTGTAGGCGCTGCTGGAAAACATGCGCAGTTCGCCCTGGGTCATCGGTGGCGGGGTGTCGTTCTTGCTCTCGGCTCCGCCGCCCCCGCCGCCCCCGCCGCACGCGCCCAGCAGTGCCGTCAATGCCAGCGCGCCGGCCGTCTTCAGTCCCGGTTTCATGACGCTCCCCGCCCCCGATGGAAATAGTGGAGGGCATCTTGCCAGCGCCGATGGCGCGGCACATTGGACTAAAGTCCTGCTTCCGACGAAAAGCGGCCCGGAGGAAACCGGGCCGCTAGCGGAAGACGCGGGGATGCTCGCGGGGAAGGCTCAGAGATCGTCGAAGGCGGCGAAATCCATTTTCGACGAAAGGCCGGAGGTCGACTTGATTTCGACCAGATCCTCGGTGTCCGTCAAGACGATCGTCGTCGTGATGGTTTCACCAGGGGTTTTCGTCTCGAATGCTCCCGCGTCGGGTGAACCGTCGCCCAGATCACGCCAATAGACGAGGGGCGTGGTCATCTTGACGGTGTGGTTGAACGCGCCCAGCAGGGGGTCCGTTCCGCTGGTGCGATAGCCGATGGCCGAGAATGTGTACAGCCGGGTTTCGCTCCCATAGGTGTAATCGCTGGAATAGTCTTCGATGCGCGTGGCGTAGCTCTTGCCGTCCTGGGAGTAGCCGATGTCCAGTTGATCGGCTGTGGTCTGGACCGAAAGTGTGTCGTCGCTGTCGTCCACCGTATCCTTGGTGTCACGTGCGTAGTCGATGACGACCGTCCCGTTCAGGGTCTCGCTGCCGTCCAGCTTGAAGTCCGCCAGCGGGATGGTCATGGTGGCGCCGGAAGATGCCGATCCGTCCAGGAGGTCGCCGGTCACGTTGCTGTAGGTGATGGTGACCGTGCCATCGACCAGCTCATCCCCGACCGGGCCACGGCAGTTGACGAGCTTGAAGGTGACCTTGTCGCCGTTGTCGATCTTGTGGTTGCCATTGCCATCGGTGAACGTGGCGGTAACCGTGCCGGGCGAGTCGCCGTCGCATTCTTCCGAATCCGTCGTGATGTCGTGCTCGACGGCATAGCGGACGAAACCCAGGCTCGCCTGGGCAATCAAGCCGGGGATCTGGGTGACGCCTACCGAGGTGTAGAAGCTCTCATGGCCGGCCCATTCCATCTGCTGCTTGGTGTACAGGGGGGCCGGCGTGCCGCCGCCACTTCCGCCTCCGTCCCCGCCGCCGCTCCCTCCCGAACCGCTCGAACTCCCATCGCCCCCGCCACAGGCGGCCAGGATGGCCAGGGCGAGAACGGAGCCGGCTGTCTTGATGTGCTTCTTCATGTCAGGTTCCCCCGTGAAATCGCGCGGTTCCGCCGCGCATGTTGTGGATAGGCGGAGTATGAGGTTGCGGTGCGTGCCGCTGCATCCCCCAACAAGGGGATGCGCAAGCGTCCGCAATGTGCGATCCATCGGATCCATCCGCCTTGACTAGCGGCCCCCGGTTTCCCTAAAATTGAACGTGCTCAAAATTTTTCATGGCCGCCGCCCAGCGGCACCGGAGACCAAATGAAGATTTGCCGCTACGACGAAGGCCGGATCGGCCTCGTGGAAGGAGACACCGTCTACGACGTGTCGTCCGTGAAAGACCAACTGCCCGCGCTGGCCTGGCCCGTGCCGCCCGGCGATCTGTTCATCGAACGGTTGGGCGAACTGATTCCCGCCATCCAGGCCGCCAAGGCCGGCGCCGCCACGCGGCGCCTGGCCGACGTCCGGCTGCTGAGCCCGGTCGCCACGCCGTCCAAGGTCATCGCCGCGCCGCTGAACTACCATGCCCACGTGGACGAGTCGCTGGCCGATTCCCAGATCCACAACAACGTGCACATCGCCCACTACGAAGGCTTCAAGAGCCCGGTCGCCAAGTTCGGCGTGTTCCTGAAATCGGCGCAGTCGGTGGTGGGCGCGAGCCAGGGCGTGCGCATCGCCTTCCCGGGCAGGCGCAACGACCACGAGGTGGAACTCGCGGTGGTGATCGGCAAGCAGGGCAAGGACATTCCGGCCGCCGACGCCATGGGCTACGTGGCCGGCTACTGCATCGGCCTGGACATGACCGTGCGCGGTACCGAGGATCGCAGCTATCGCAAGTCGGCGGACAGCTATACCGTGCTCGGCCCCTGGCTGGTGACGGCGGACGAGATCGCCGATCCGGGCAATCTGGATTTCTCGATCGACGTCAACGGCGAGCCCCGCCAGCGCGCCAATACGCGCGACCTCATCACCGGCATCGCCGAACTGATCGAAGTGGCCTCGCACGTCTACACCCTGTATCCGGGCGACGTCATCATGACCGGCACGCCCGAGGGCGTGAACACGGTGCAGCCGGGCGACGTCATGCATGCCCGCATCGAGGGTCTGGGCGAGATGGACGTGGCGGTGCGCTGAGCGCCGCCGGAGACGCCGCAGGGCGGAGGAGACACATGAACGATTCCAGGCAAGAACCGGCAGCCGCGGCAACGCGGGCCGAACGCGAGGCGTTCTACGCCCGCATCGGCGCCGACAATCTCGCGCCGCTGTGGGAACAGCTGCATAACCTGGTCACGCGGACGCCGCGTTCCGATTGCCAGCCGGCCCACTGGTCGTACGGCAAGGTGCGGCCCTACCTGACCGAGGCGACCTCGCTCATCACCGCCGAGGAAGCCGAGCGCCGCGTGCTCATCCTCGAGAATCCCGGGCTGCGGGGCAAGGCGGCCATCACGACCTCGCTGTACGCCGGCCTGCAGGCCATCCTGCCGGGCGAAGTGGCGCGCGCCCATCGGCACAGCCAGGCCGCGATGCGCCTGATCCTGGAAGGCAGCGGCGCCTATACGTCGGTCGAGGGCGAGAAGACCATCATGCGGCGCGGCGATTTCGTCACCACGCCGTCATGGACCTGGCATGACCACGGCAACGACAGCGACGCCCCGATGATCTGGCTCGACGGACTGGACGTGCAACTGGTCGCCATGCTGGACGCCAGCTTCGCCGAGGCCTCGTCCGAGGACCGCCAGGAGCTGCGCCGTCCGGTGGGAGACAGCCTGCTGCGCTATGGCAACGGGCTCGCCCCGGTGGATTGGACGCCGCCGGCCAATCGCGCCTCGCCGCTGTTCTGCTATCCGTACGAGCGCACCCGCGAGTCGCTGCTGGGCATGCAGGCCGCGGGCGCGCCCGATCCGCACCTGGGCTACAAGCTGCGCTACGTGGATCCGCTGACCGGCGGCTCGCCCATGCCGACCATGGGCGCCTATGCGCAGTTGCTGCCCAGGGATTTCTCCACGGCATCCTATCGATGTTCGTCGGGCACGGTGTTCACGGTGCTCGAGGGCCGGGTCGAGGTCGTCCTGGACGATCGCGTATTCATGGCCGAGCCCAACGACGTCTTCGTCATCCCCAGTTGGACCGCGCATCGGCTGGTGGCGCGGGAACCCTCGATCCTGTTCAGCTTTTCCGACCGTCCGGTGCAGGAACTGCTGGGCTTGTGGCGCGAAAGCCGGGATTGACCGGCTGTCCCGTATCCGAATCACTCCAGTCATCGTAGAACCGAATCATGCAACAGCATCCTGTCGTCATTTCCGGCGCCGGCCCCGTGGGCCTGGTGGCCGCCCTGTCGCTCGCGCAGAAAGGCGTGGACGTCGTCGTCCTGGAAAGCGAGGACCACATTCCCCAGGACCTGCGGGCCGGTACTTTCCATCCGCCCACGGTCGAGATGCTCGACACGCTCGGCATAGGCGAAACGCTGCGGTCGCGGGCGCTGCGGGTGCCCGAATGGCAGATACGCGATCGCAAGGAAGGGCTGGTGGCCCAGTTCGACCTGGGCATGATCGCCGACCTGACGCCGTATCCTTTCCGCCTGCACGTGGAACAGCACAAGCTGTCGGCCATCGTGGCCGAGGCGCTGCGCGAACACCGCAACGCGCGCCTGCTGTTCGCGCACCAGTGCGCCGGCTATGAGCAGGACGCCGACGGCGTCACCGTGCAGGTGGCCGGTCCCGATGGACGGCAGGAGATCCGCGCCAGCTACCTGATCGGCGCGGACGGCGCGCGCAGCATCGTGCGCAAGACCATGGACACCGAGTTCGAGGGCTTCACCTGGCCGGAACGTTTCCTGGTGTTCGCCACGCGCTACGACCTGCGCCAGCAAGGCTATACCGGCAACGCCTACATCGCCGATCCGGACGAATGGAGCGCGATCTTCATCCAGCCCCACGACGGGCCGCCGCCGATCTGGCGTATCGCGTTCCCGATCGCCCCCGGCATGGACGAAGCCGAGGTGCTGGCGCCGGATTTCGTGCAGGGCAAGATCAAGGGCTTCCTGTCTCCGGACCAGGACTACGACATTCCCTACAAGAGCGTCTATCGCGTCCACCAGCGGGTCGCCAAGGATTTCCGCGACCGCCGGGTGTTCCTGGCCGGCGACGCCGCCCACGTGAACAATCCGCTGGGGGGCATGGGGCTGAACAGCGGCATACACGATGCGATGAACCTGACCGGCAAGCTGGCCGAGGTCATGCTGCACGGCGCGCCCGACGACCTGCTCGACCGCTACCATCGCCAGCGCCGGACGGTGAACGTGGAATACGTGCAGGCCATCACCATACGCAACAAGCGCCTGTTGGAAGAGCGCGATGCCAAGGTTCGCCGCGAACGCCTGGACGAATTGCGCGCCACGGTGGCAAACCCCGACGCCCACCGCCAGTACCTGATCAACTCGTCCATGATCGCCAGCGTGCGACGGGCCAACGAAATCCAATAGCCGGCGGCTGCCGGCGCCACGATCCCGAACACAGAACGAGGAGACAAGCATGCAGGATTCCGCAAACCTTTCCGGACGCCGGGCGTTCATCGCCACGCTGGCGGCGGGCGCGTTCGTGCCGGGCCGCCTGGTCGCCGCCGGAGACGACTTGGGCCTGGCGGACAAGATCGTCCAGGTGGTGGTGCCCTTCACGCCGGGCACCACGCCCGACCTGTGCGCACGGTTGTTCTCGCCCCGCCTGGCCGAGCAGACCGGCCGCACCTTCGTGGTCGAGAACAAGCCGGGCGCCTCCGGCATCATCGGCCTGAGCGCCGTCGCCAAGGCCGCGCCCGACGGCCATACGATCGCGTTCAGCACGAACACGGCGCTCACGCTGCCGCTGGTCTATTCCTCGGTGCCGTTCGACGTCATCGACAGCTTCACGCCCATCGCCATGCTGGGGTCGACCAACTTCGCGCTGTGCGTGCATCCGTCGCTGGGCGTGACGACGCTGGCCCAGTTCATCGAGTATGTCCGGCGGCATCCCGGCACGGTCAACTACGGTTCGCCCGGCAAGGGAACCTTCCACCACCTGTGCATGGAGATGCTCGTCTCCCAGCTCGGGCTGAACATGGTGCACGTGCCCTACAAGGGTTCGGCCGGCGCCACGACCGACCTGCTGGCCGGCCACATCAAGGCCATGTTCCAGCCCATGCACGTCGCCGTGCCCATGCAGCAGGAGAAGCGCCTGGTCATCCTGGGCGCGTCCCGCCGCGAGCAGGATCCTGCCTACCCCGCGGTGCCTCCGCTGGCGGCCGTGGGACTGCCTCGCTACGACGCGGACGCATGGTACGCGGTATGGGGCCCCAAGGGCATGAAGGGCGAACTGGTCGCGCGCTACAACGGCGCCTTCAACCGGCTGCTCGAGAACGACGACGTGCGGGGCACCCTGCTCAAGCAAGGCATGACGCCGCGCGCGATGAGCGCACAGGCGCTGGGCGAGCTGTCGAAGGCGGAATTGGCCAAGTGGCGGGAGGTCGTGAAGGCGGCCAACATCCTCCCGGAATAGGCGCCACGCCATCCTGATACATCTTGTCGTATAAAAGCAACAGCCCCGGATCTCCGCGAGGAGCCGGGGCTGTCGTGCCTGGAAGCGGCCGGCCGAAGCCGGCCCGGGATCAGCGGCGCTTGCCGATCTGGTCGCCGACCACGCCACCGATGGCCGCGCCGCCCACCGTGCCGAGAATGCCGCCGCCAGTCACCGCCGCACCGGCCACGCCGCCGACGCCGGCACCGACCACGGTGCTCTTCTGCCGGCTGGACATGCTGTCCCAGCTGGCACATCCCGCTGCCGAGACCACCATGGCAGCACCGATCATCAGCTTGGCAATGAGATTCTTGTTCATGAGTGACTCCCTATAGTACGTAGTCGTGTACTGGCGGCATCGACCGTCGCGCCGCAGCTTGGGTTAACAGTGACAGATTCGCCCCGGACTGTCTGTGAACGAACTCGACAAGCATTACACAAAGTAACCCCGGGCGGATGCATCCGGAAGCCTGTCGGGACTCGAATCAAGGGCGGATTCGGCTTATGCTGCAAGAATGAACTGCGAACTTCGGAGATTTTTCGGTGGACGCTGTTGCAACGGAAATGCCTTGGCGGCTCGAGGATATCGACCTGAACCGCATCGAGCGGAGCCTGGTGCGGGACGACGATACGCTGTTCTACCTGCTGTGCAGCGCTTCGTTCATAGAAAGCGGTTCCGACCTCTATACCCGCAACCTGGTGAACTACTACCGGGACGACCAGGATGTGGCGACCTGGCTCGGCCAGCACTGGGAGCAGGAAGAGCTGCAGCACGGCCGCGCGCTGCGCGCCTACATCGAACACGTCTGGCCCGATTTCGACTGGCAGGCGGCGTTCGACAGCTTCTTCGGCGAGTATTCCAAGCGTTGCACGCTGGAGGAGTTCGAACCCACGCGCGCCCTCGAGTTGGCCGCGCGCTGCGTGGTCGAAATGGGTACCGCCACGCTGTATCGCAGCCTGGCCGAGTACGCGCCCGAACCCGTGCTGCGCGAGTTGACCACCAACATCCGGACGGATGAGGTCCGCCACTACAAGTACTTCTATCTTTATTTCAACCGCTACAACACGCTGGAAGGCAATGGCCGCGTGAAGGTGCTGGGCGCGCTGGTGCGGCGGTTGCTGGAGATACGCAACGACGACGCCGAATGCGCCATCCGCCATGTGTTGAACCATCGCCATCCCGAGCATGCGAACGACAAGGCATGGATCGATCGCATCAATGCCGATGCGCGGCGCCTGGTCCAGCGCAACGTCAGCGCCGACATGAGCGTGAAGATGTTCCTCAAGCCGCTGAACCTGCCCGCTCGCGTGCTGAACGGCATCGAGCCGCCGCTGGCGCGCATGGTGCACTACGCCTTACGCTGAACGCCGCTGCGCCGGCCGTCCCAGGGTCTCGGCGTGGCGGCCGTGCAGGTAGTTCAGGATTTCGTCGGCCCGATCGGCGGGCCAGTTCCAGATGTCCGTCCACGGTAGGTACGACGGAATGGCGAAGTCGCGCTTGAGCCCCGCCACCACCGCGCCATAGGCCGCGTAGCCGAAGCATTCCTCGCGCGCCCGGCCGAGGTCGGCCAGCGCCGACTCGATCCGGCCGCGCAGGACGGCGTCGGCGCCGATGGTGCCGGGAGCATGCTGGACGTCGAACAGGCTGGCGTCGCTGCTGTCGGAGAACGCGGGCTGGTTCACGGCATTTTTCCTCGAGGCTATCGTGCGGCAGACAGAAGGGGAGGCCATCATTGGCGGCTCCTGCGGGGCAGCCAGTCCGAGGGCTTGACCACCTCGCCCGTGGCCGGATCCAGGTACAGTTTGATCTTGGCGCCGTTCTTGTCGAAGCCTTCGACTTCCCAGCAGCCGTCGTCCCGTTCGACCTCGCGCACTTCGTAGCCCAGCGATTCGGCCTTGCGTATGGCCTGGTCGATGGGAACCCAGCGGTCGTGGGGCACATAGGCGCACTTGTCGGCGGCCTGGGCGGCGGTGGCGTAGGAGGCGGTGGCGGCAAGGGCGATGGTCAGGGCGGGCAGCAGGCGCATGGTGTTCCTCGTTGGTGTTGGCGGGTTGTCCATGGCTGGCAGAATAGCCATCCCCCGCCTCGCGTTCCTGACCGCCGATGTCAGCGTTTTATCAGCCAGCGACTGTTAGTGTGCCGCCCATGTCTGCAATATCCAGCCGTTCCCCCCGCCTGTCCGCGATCCTGCTCGCGGCGGCGCTCTCCTGCGCCATGGCTCCGGCCCTGGCCCGCGACGACCGCTGCAGGCGGGATCAGGACTGCGCGCGCGAAGCGCTGGTGCATGGCGAGATCCGCCCGCTGTCCGATGTGCTGGGCGTGGTGCGCGACAAGGTGCCCGGCGATATCATTGAGATCGAGCTCGACCGCGAAGATGGAATCTGGGTCTACGAAGTCAAGGTCCTGCCACCCAGCGGCCGGCGCAAGAAGCTCGAAATCGATGCCCGCACCCTGGAAATCCTGAAGATCAAGTAGACATGCGCATACTGGTAGTCGAAGACGAGCCGCGCATCGCGGCCGATATCCGTACCGGGCTGGAGCGCGCGCACTATGCCGTGGACGAGGCGGCCGACGGCGAAACCGCGTGGTTCCGGGCCGGCACCGAAGACTACGATGCCATCGTGCTCGACCTGGGCCTGCCCAAGCTGGACGGATTGACCGTCCTGAAACGGCTGCGCGCGGCGGACATCGCCACCCCGGTACTGATCCTCACGGCGCGCGACGGCTGGCGCGACAAGGTCGAGGGCATCGACGCCGGCGCCGACGACTACCTGGCCAAGCCCTTCCAGATGGAAGAAATGCTGGCCCGGCTGCGCGCGATCACGCGGCGCGCGGCGGGCCAATCGTCGGCCATACTGCGCGCCGGGCCCGTGGAAATCGACACCCGGACCCGGCTGGTTACCGTGCATGGGGCCGCGATGACGCTGTCTTCGCTGGAATACCGGCTGCTGGCCTATTTCCTGCACCACCCGGGCCGCGTGCTGTCGCAGAGCGAGCTGATCGAGCACATCTACGAAACCGGCAGCGACCGGGACACCAATGCCATCGAGGCGCTGGTCGCCCGGCTGCGCCGCAAGCTGGGGGTCGACCTGATCGAGACGCGGCGGGGCCACGGCTATCTGATTCCCGACGACGCCCGATGAGCCGCCGTTCGCTGCTGGTCCGGCTGGGGTGCGCCGCGGCGCTGATGATCCTGCTGGCGCTGGCGGCGGGGGGCGTCGGGCTCACGCTGATCTTCGACCGCCAGATGGAGCGGCGCGCGGTCGCCGAGCTGGCCCTGTACCTGAAGGCGCTGGCCGCGCAAGTCCGCCTGGAAGGCGACGGAACGATGGGCCTGGAGGCGGCCCCGAGCGATCCGCGCTTCGAGCAGCCTTATGGCGGCCTGTACTGGCAGATCGACGGGCCCCGGCGCCAGCAGCTGCGTTCGCGTTCGCTATGGGACGAGGCGCTGCCCACCATCGATACGCCGCCAGGGCGCCCCTTGCGCGCGCGCTGGATCGACGGTCCGGAGCATTCGCGCCTGTTGTCGATCGAACGCACCATCGTCCTGAACGATACAGCCACCGATGCGCGGGTCCACTTGCTGGTGGCGCTGGACCGTGTCGACCTGCAGGCCGAGCGCCGTTCGTTCCTGAGCCTGCTGGTTCCTTCGCTGGTCGGGCTGGGCCTGCTTCTCATCATCGCCATGGCGGGGTTCATCCATCTGGCGCTGCGCCCCTTCCGCGACCTGCAGGCCCACCTGCAGGCGGTGCGCAGCGGACATGGCCGCGAGCTGCCGCGCGGCGTGCCTGACGAGGTCCAGCCGGTGGTGGATGAACTGAACCGGTTGCTGGCGTTCCATGACGCTTCGCTCGAACGTGCACGCACCCAGGCAGGCGACCTGGCGCATGGGTTGAAGACGCCGCTGGCCGTCATGGCGGCGGCGGCACGCCGCGCCCGCGACGGCGGGCAGGCAGCGCTGGCGGACGAGATCGACGAGCAGGTCGGCGCCATGCGGCGCCAGGTCGACCGCACGCTGGCGCGCGCTCGCGCCGGCATGGCGGCCGCGCTCGGGTATCGTTCGACGCCGGTCGGCGACGCCGTGAACAAGACCCTGCGCGCGCTGCAGACGTTGCCCGGCGCGCAGTCGCTGGACTGGGACGCCGACGTCGCCAAGGGGCTCTGCTTCGCGGGAGACGAGGGCGACCTGATGGAGATACTCGGCAACCTGCTGGACAACGCGCGCAAGTGGGCCCACAGCCAGATCCGGCTGGTGGCCCGCCAGGCCGGCGAGCGGGACTGGACGCTGGTCATCGAGGACGACGGCCCGGGGTTGCCCGAGGACGAGGCCCTGCGCATCGAGCGGGGCCGCCGCTGGGACGAGTCCCGCCCGGGTACCGGTTTCGGGCTGGCGATCGCCCGGGATCTGGTCGAGGCCTATCGGGGCGTGATCGGTTTCTCGCGCTCCCCGGATCTGGGAGGGCTTCGTGTTTCCATCACCTTACCAGGCCAGCTCCGAAAAGAGTAAGCATTCGCTCCTGCCATTTGCGCCGGGTCGCGGATGATATGTCTATCCCCGCCAGGAGCATTTCAGCGAACGGGAATTCCTCAATTTGGAGGATTGTCGTAAGAACGTACGCCTCCTAGGATGCAGATGGCCTCAAGCCATTCCAAGAAAACACCCAGGGGGAATCCCGATGCACCATGTCCTGAAAACCACCGGCGCCGCTGTCGCGCTGGCACTGCTGGCCGCCTGTGGCGGCAGCGACGATCCCGCCAAGCCTACCTATTCCGAGAAGCAGCTCCAGGAGCTCGCCTTCGATGTGATAGGTATCAGCCTGGGCGTGCCGCAGGTTACGATATCCGCAGCCGGCCAGGCGCTCAGCTTCCTGGACGATGGTGCGCCGAGCGGTCCCCAGCCTTGTGACGACGGCGGCACCTATACGGCCACGCTTACTCGGGCCAGTAGCGGCCCCATCCCGGGCAACGGCGACAAGGTCGACATCCAGTTCGACCGGTGCGATGACGATGACGTGGTGCTGACTGGCAAGACGACCGTCACGTTCAGCGACGTCAGCGGCGACATCTTCGATAACGACGAGCCGGCCGCGGCGACGATGACGTTTCCGTTCCGCGGCATGAAAGTGGACGACGACACTACGCTGGACGGCGATTTCGTGCTGAAGGCGGCTACCACGCCCGGTGGCGCTCCGGACACCGACGACGGCACGAGCACCCTGAAGATCTCGGGCGCGGTCAAGCTGACCGAGAGCGGCGTGTCGATGGAGATCAGCGAGTATGCCTCCGAATTCAGCACCGACCATGCCACGGACACCGACACGATGACCAAGGTCGACTACCGGGCCAAGGGTTCCCGCTCGCCGCTGGGCGAGTTCGACTACCGGGTGTCGTTGACTTCGCCGGTCGTGGCCCGGATCGCTTTCGGCGAGCTGATCAGCGGCGGCCTGCGCGCCAAGACCGACGCCGAGACCGTCGATACGACCATCGCCACTTCGGACAAGGGCGTCACGACGATCTCCGTCAAGTCTTCCTCGGGCAAGAGCACGTCGATCACTGAGGGCGATCTGTAAACGCAAGGAGCGGACTGGCGGATCTACTCCGCCAGCCGCCGCATTTCCGCGTACAGGTCGCTCTTGCCCTCGAAGCCGATGCCCGGCAGCTCGGGCATGACGATGTGTCCGTCCTGGACCCGGACGCCGTCGGGGAAGCCGCCGTAGGGTTGGAACAGGTCCGGATAGCTTTCGTTGCCGCCCAGGCCCAGGCCGGCGGCGATGTTCAGCGACATCTGGTGCCCGCCGTGGGGGATGCAGCGGCGGGGCGACCAGCCGTGCGTGCGCAGCACTTGCAGCGTGCGCTCGTATTCGACCAGGCCGTAGGACAGCGCGCAATCGAACTGCAGCCAGTCGCGGTCCGGCCGCATGCCGCCGTAGCGGATCAGGTTGCGGGCGTCCTGGTGGCTGAACAGGTTCTCGCCGGTGGCCATGGGGCCCGGGTAGTATTCGGCCAGCGCGGCCTGCAAGGCGTAGTCCAGCGGATCGCCGGCCTCTTCGTACCAGAACAGGGGGTAGTCGCGCAGCATCTTCGCGTAGGCGATGGCGGTGTCCAGGTCGAAGCGCCCGTTGGCGTCCACCGCCAGTTGCCCGCGGCCCTCGATCTCGGCCAATGCCGCCTCGATGCGCCGGCGGTCCTCGTCGATGGAGGCGCCGCCTATCTTCATCTTGACCACGTTGTAGCCGCGGTCGAGGTATGAACGCATCTCGGCGCGCAGGGCCGACAAATCCTTGCCGGGGTAGTAGTAGCCGCCCGCGGCGTAGACGAACACGCGCGGATCGGCCGTCACGCCATGGCGTTCAGCCAGCAGGCGGAACAGGGGCTTGCCTTCGATCTTGGCGACGGCGTCCCAGACGGCCATGTCTATCGTGCCCACGGCCACCGAGCGTTCGCCGTGGCCGCCGGGTTTCTCGTTGGACATCGCGGCGGCCCAGACGCGGTGCGGGTCCAGGTTGGTGCCGGCATCGTTCAGCAGCGACTTCGGGTCGGCTTCGAGGATGCGGGGCGCGAAGCGTTCGCGGATCAGCCCGCCCTGGCCGTAGCGGCCGTTGGAATTGAAGCCGTAGCCGATCACGCGCTTGCCGTCGCGCACCGCGTCGGTGACCACGGCCACGAGGCTGCTGGTCATCTTCGTGAAGTCGATGTAGGCGTTGCGGATGGGCGAGGAAATGGGCTTGGTGACTTCGCGGATTTCGAGAATGCGCACGGACATGGAAACTCCAGGAGGGCCGGGCGGAAGGCCGGCTGCATGGACGTATCATGCCGTTTGCCGCATCGGGCGGCCAATGCTAGTTTTCTCTTTTTCCATGCTCTGTAAGCATCGGCCATGAACCTGATCTGGCTGGAAGATTTCCTGGTCCTGGCCGAGTGCGGCAACTTCTCGCGCGCGGCCGAGCTGCGGCACATGACGCAGCCGGCCTTCAGCCGCCGCATACGCATGCTGGAGGAATGGCTGGGCGTGACGCTGTTCGACCGGGCCACGCATCCCGTCACCCTGACGGAGACGGGGCTGTGGTTCCGGACCACGGCCCAGGACATGCTGGCGCGCGTGGAGCGCATCCCCGACGAGGCCCGCCGGGTGGCGCAGGCCAGCTCGGCCACGCTGCGCTTCGCGGCCACGCATGCCCTGTCGCTGACCTTCCTGCCCGACTGGCTGCGTGGCCTGGAGTCCGGCCTGAGCCTGGGGCCCATACAGCTGGTGTCGGACGTCGCCCAGCAATGCGAGGCGCTGATGACCCAGGGGCGGGCGCAGTTCTTCCTGTGCCACGCGCACGAGCAGGCCCCGGCCCGGCTGGACGCCTCGGCCTATCCGTCCATCAAGGTGGGCGACGACGTGCTGCTGCCGGTTTGCGCGCCGGACCGGCAAGGCCGGCCGCGTTTCGTGCTGGGCGGGACGTCGGGCAAGCGCGTGCCCATCCTGGCGTACAGCGCGGAATCGGGCCTGGGGCGCATCGTCCGGGCCGTGCATGGAGCCGCGCTGGCACGGTTGCGGGCGGATGTGGCGGTGACGGCGCACCTGGCGACGGTGCTGCAATCGATGGCGCGCAGCGGCCGTGGCGTCGCCTGGCTGCCGGCCAGTCTGGTCCGCGACGAACTGGGCGAGGGAAAACTGATGGAGGCGGGGGAACCGTCCTGGCGCATCGAGCTGGACATCCGCCTGTACCGCCGCGGCGCGGCCGAACCCGCCGCGGCCGAGGCATTCTGGCGGGCCGCCGGCGCGGGGACGCCGGGGCCGCGCGAGCCGGGCGGCATCAGGTCGCCGAAGGCATCTCGATCTTGACTTCCAGCACTTCCAGCGTGTCCTGGCGCTCCAGGTTCACCTTGATGTCGTCCGGATTGATCTTGACGTACTTCGAGATGACGGCCACCAGCTCCTTCTGCAATTGCGGCAGGTAATCGGCCGAGGCGCCGGAGCCCGATCGTTCGTGGGCAAGAATGATCTGCAACCGTTCCTTGGCGACACCGGCCGACGGCGGCTTTTTCTGTCCTAGGAAAAAGGAGAGCAGCGACATCGATTATTTCCCTCCGAACAGACGCTTGAACAGGCCGGGCTTTTCGTAATCGACGAAACGCAGCGGTTTGTCCTCGCCCAGGTAGCGGGCGACGACGTCCTGGTAGGCTTCGGCCACCGAGGTACCCTTCAGGTGGATGGCGGGCAGGCCCTGGTTCGAGGCTTGCAGCACGTCTTCGGATTCGGGAATGACGCCGATCAGCTTGATGCGCAGGATGTCCTCGACGTCCTTGAGCGACAGCATTTCGCCGTCGGCCACGCGCTTGGCGTTGTAGCGCGTCAGGAGCAGGTGTTCCTTGACCGGTTCCTCGCTGTTGACGGCGCGGCGCGACTTGGCCGACAGGATGCCCAGGATGCGGTCCGAATCGCGCACCGACGAGACTTCCGGGTTGGTCACGACCAGCGCGTCGTCGGCGAAGTAGGCCGCCATCAGCGCGCCCGATTCGATGCCCGCGGGCGAATCGCAGACGATGTAGGCGAAGTCCATTTCCTTCAGCCCTTCCATGACCTTCTCGACCCCTTCCTGCGTCAGGGCATCCTTGTCGCGCGTTTGCGAGGCCGGCAGGATGTAGAGGTTGTCGAGCTGCTTGTCGCGGATCAGGGCCTGGTTCAGGGTGGCTTCGCCCTGGATGACGTTGATCAGGTCGTAGACCACGCGGCGCTCGCAACCCATGATGAGATCGAGGTTGCGCAGGCCGACGTCGAAATCGATGACTGCCGTCTTGTGGCCGCGCAGCGCCAGCCCTGCAGCGAAACTGGCGCTGGTGGTGGTCTTGCCGACGCCGCCTTTGCCTGAAGTCACGACAACGATACGTGCCATGGGGAGTGGGTCCTTATGAGTTAGATGGGCAACGGTTCGACCAGCAATTTCTCGCCGTCGAGGCGGATCAATGCCGGTTTGTCCTGGATGTCGGGGGAAAGCGCCGTGGTCAGCGTGCGGTACACGCCGGCGACGGCGACCAGCTCGGCTTCGAGCCGGGTGGTATAGATGCGTGCCTTGGTGTCGCCGCGGGCGCCGGCCATGGCCTTGCCGCGCAGCGGGCCGTAGACATGGATGTTGCCGTCGGCGATGACCTCGGCGCCGTGGCTGACCACGCCCATGACGATCAGGTCGGCATGGCGGGCGTAGACCCGCTGGCCCGAGCGCAGGGGCTTGTCGATGACCATGGTCGGCACGGCATGCGGCGCCGCGGGCGGCTGCTCGGCCACGGTTTCGGTGGCGGGCGGCGTTTCCGGCTGGCTGGGGGCGGGAGCCGGCGCCTGGGCGGCTGGCGCGGGTTCCGGCTCGGCGGCGGCCTCGGGCTCGGGCGCGGGCGACCGGGCCGGCGCGGCGGGCAGCGACAACAGGGCCAGGCCGGCCTGGCGCGCCGATTCGGCCAGATCCGCCGGAGCCATGATGCCTATGGTCGGCAAGCCGTGCCGCTTCAGGGCCTCGGCCAATTGGTTCCAGTCGAGCGGTTCGGTCAGCCGAGAGGCGTCGATGACCACCGGTTCGTCTTCGAAGAAGCCGGCTGCCTCCTCCATCCGCTGGTCCAGCGCGGCCAGCACGGCCTGGAGGTCGGAAGAATGCAACACCACGCGGATGGCGTAGAGCGAGGTGCTCTTGATATCAAGTACGGGACTGGCTTCCATGGGCGGCGCCGGACGGCGCAAATGCGCAAAATGCAGATTCTACCGGTAGGCGCCCCGGCGTGGGCGTTAGCGGTTGTGTCGGCCCCACCGACACAACCGCTAACGCCCACGCCGGGGCTAGGGAGGTCCCCCCCCCTACGCCCTTCGGGCGCCCCCCAGGGGGCGAAACCAGCAGACTGGCGGAGCCAGATCCGCGGTTTCCTGGGTCTAGTGCGGCTTTCTTGGTTTGATGCACCGCTGCTACCGCTGGCAGCCAGCGAAGCACAGGTACCCCAATCCAAGATAAAAACTCTAGACCGCAGGATGCGGTGGATCCGGCTTTGCCGGTCCACCCGCATCGCCCCCTTGAGGGGGCGCCCGGAGGGCGTAGGGGGTGGGCTTTCCTTGCGCGCGTCAGCGCGTAGGGGGGGGACGACTACTTCCAGGTGTCGCGGAGCGTGGTGGTGCGGTTGAAGACCGGGGCCAGGGTGGACGAGTCTTCGCGGTCGGCGACGAAGTAGCCGAAGCGTTCGAACTGGTAGGAAGTGCCCGGCGTGCCGTCGGTGCCGGGTTCCAGGTAGCCCTGGATGGTCTCGACCGAGTTGGGGTTCAGGTACTCGATGAAATCCTTGCCGCCGGCGCTGGGATTGGGTTCGGTGAACAGGCGGTCGTACAGGCGGATCTCGGCGGGCACGGCCGTGGGGGCGTGCAGCCAGGTGATGTTGCCCTTGACCTTGACGCTGTCCGCGCCGGGCGTGCCGCTCTTGGTGTCGGGCAGGTATTCGGCCTGGACCTCGACCACCTTGCCGGCCTCGTCCTTGACGAAGCCGGTGCACTTGACCACGTAGCCGTACTTGAGCCGCACCATGTTGCCGGGGAACAGGCGGAAGAAGCCCTTGGGCGGGGTTTCCTCGAAGTCCTCCTGCTCGATCCAGAGTTCGCGCCCGAACGGGAAGGTCCGCTTGCCCATTTCCGGATGGTGGGGATGGCGGGGGGCCGAGCATTCCTCGGTTTGGCCTTCCGGATAGTTGGTGATGACCAGCTTGAGCGGGCGCAGCACCGCCACGGTACGCGGCGCCTTGGGGTCCAGGTCGTCGCGCAGCGCCTGCTCCAGCAGCGAATAGTCGATCCAGGAGTCCGACTTCGAGGCGCCGGTGCGCTCGCACAGCAGCTGGATGGCCTCGGGGGTATAGCCGCGCCGGCGCAGGCCCAGGATGGTGGGCATGCGCGGGTCGTCCCAGCCGCTGACGTGGCCGTCGTTGACCAGTTGCAGCAGCTTGCGCTTGCTGGTGATGATGTAGGTCAGGTTCAGCCGCGCGAACTCGTGCTGGTGGGGCAGGGGCGCCTCCAGCAGGCCCAGCTCGCGCAGGTTGTTCAGCAGCCAGTCGTAGAACGGCCGCTGGTCTTCGAATTCCAGCGTGCAGATGCTGTGGGTGATGCCTTCCAGCGCATCCTCGATGGGATGGGCGTAGGTGTACATCGGGTAGATGCACCACTTGTCGCCCGTGCGATGGTGCGTGGCATGGCGGATCCGGTACAGCACCGGGTCGCGCAGGTTCATGTTGGGCGAAGCCATGTCGATCTTCGCCCGCAGGGCCATTGAGCCGTCGGGATGCTTGCCGTCGCGCATCTCGCGCAGGCGGGCGACGGACTCCTCGGGCGGGCGGCTGCGCCACGGCGAATCGGTGCCGGCTTCGGTCAGCGTGCCGCGCATGGCGCGGATTTCCTCGGGGCTTTGTTCGTCCACGTAGGCGTGGCCGGCCATGATCAACGCCTCGGCCGCCTCGTACATGAAGTCGAAGTAGTCGCTGGCGTGGTAGTAGTGCTCGGTGCCGAACGCCGTCCAGTCGTAGCCCAGCCAGCGCACGGCATCGACGATGGCGTCGACGTAGCGCTGTTCTTCCTTCTCGGGATTGGTGTCGTCCAGCCGCAGGTGGCAGACGCCGCCATAGTCGCGGGCGAGGCCGAAGTTCAGGGCGATGCTCTTGGCATGGCCGATGTGCAGGTAGCCGTTCGGCTCGGGCGGAAAGCGCGTGCGGATGCGGGCCGGATCCAGCGGAGCGCCGGCCAGGTCCGACGCCGGGCCGGGGTGGCCGGCCCAGTGTTTCTCGGCATAGCGCCCGGCGGCCAGATCGGCCTCGACGATATTGCGCAGGAAATTGGTGGCTGGAGCGGGAGCGGGTTTGTTCGGTGTGGTCATTGGAAATAGGGGTGGACGAACTGGTCCTTGCTTCGATTTTGCCATAACGCTGGTCCCCCTACGCGCCGCGCGCGCCCGACATGGTGAGCCCCCGGCCGCTGCGCGGCAGCCCCCCAAGGGGGCCGGGACCCGCCTTGGGGCGGCACTGGCGGACCGGCGGAGCGGATCCGCAGTGCCTGAGGGAGGTCCGGCTGGCGGGGTGGGGTCAGGGGGGGAGGGGGATGGCCGCGATGACCCGCAGGCCGCCGCCTGCCGGGGTTTCCAGGACGATCCGGCCGCCGTGGGCGCGGGCGATGGCGTCGACCAGGGCGAGGCCCAGGCCGACGTTGCCGGTGCGGCTGCGGGCGGGGTCCAGGCGGGAGAAGGGGCGCAGGGCGTCTTCGTAGCGGTCGGGGCTGATGCCCGGGCCATGGTCGCGCACGCCCAGGCGGGCCTCGCCGGAGCGGGCTTCCAGGGTGATCTCCAGGGGCGGGGCGCCGTGCTGCATGGCGTTCTGGATCAGGTTGTCGACCAGCCGCGCCAGCGCGACGGCGTCGGCGTTGACCACGATCTCGCCGGTGGGGGGGGACGGATAGTCGATCTGGCTGCCGGTGCCTTGCCAGGCGTGGATCCGTTCCCGCAGCCAGTCGCCCAGGTCGATGGGGGTGAAATGGTAGGTGGCGCGGTCGGTGCCGCGCACGAAGCCGATGAACTGGTCGACGATGTGCTGCATGTCCTCGGCGTCCTGCCGCAGGCCGTCCTTGAGCGCCGGATCGTCGACCATCTCGGTGCGCAGGCGCATCCTGGACAGCGGGCCCTTGAGGTCGTGCGGCAGGCCGGCCAGCAGCGTGCGGCGCACCTTGTCGGACTCGTTCAGCGCATCGAGCATGGCGTTGAAGCGTTCGCCCAGGACCTGGGTCTCGTGCGGGCCGGCCGGTTCCACCCGCTCCGGCTTGCCGGCCGCGAGGCGATCGGCGGCATGGGCGAGCGAGGTGATGGGGCGCGTGATGTGCCAGGAGAACCAGGCGGCCAGCAGCAGGATCGCGCCGACCCCGCCCAGCCACATGACGATCAGGGGCGTCTTGACGGGCGGGCTGATGCGTTCGAGCGAGATGACCAGCCAGGACCGCATGAGCGGTTCGTCGTCATTGCCCAGGCCGGGCGTGAGGGAGATGAACAGGGCGGGTTCGGGGCCGCGGGACAGCGCTACCCGCGAGCCGTCCGCCAACTGGGCGTTCAGGCGCTGGATCAGGCCCCGCATGGCGTGGCGGGGGTCGTCGTCGGCCCAGCGCGGGGCCTCGCGCGGGCCGCGGCGCTCGGGGCCGAAGCGGAATTCGCCGGACCGGTAGTCGGGCGGCATGCGGCCCCCAGGCAGCGGTTCGAACCGGGGGTGGGCCGGGCGGCCTTCCCGCCGTGGGGGCTCGCCCGGCCGGGGCCGGGGCGGGATGGGGCGGGAGACCAGCCGCCACTCGCCCTGGGAGGCCGCCGCGACGAAGGCGGCGCGCTCGCTCTCGTCGATCTGCGCGATGGACGCGCGCAGGGTGCGTATCGTGGTCGCCATGAGGTCCGGGGTGACGTTCTCGAGGACGTTGCGGCGGTAGTGCTCGATGGCCAGGAAGGTCGTGGCCTGCGCGACCAGCACCGCGCCCAGGATCAGCAGGACGAGGCGCGCGCGCAGCGAGCGCGGCACCAGGCGGCCCGCCCAGCCTCGGCGCGCGGGTGCGTTCATGGCAGGGACGGCGAGGCCGGCGCCGGATCGTCGTTCGGGGTCAGGGGAGAGAACCGATAGCCGATGCCCCAGACGGTCTGGATCCATTTCGGCTGCTTGGGGTCGTCCTCGATGGCGCGGCGCAGGCGCAGGATGGCGATGTCGATGGCGCGGTCGTTGCGCTCGCCGGCCTCGTCGTCGCGCGCCAGGGCCAGCAGCCTCTCGCGCGAAAGCGGCTTGCCCGCATTGCGCAGCAGGGCCTCCAGCAAGTTGAATTCGCCGCCGGTCAGGCGTACCTGCTCGGCTCCGCGATGCAGGGTGCGGGCCTTGGCGTCGAAGATGAAGGGGCCGAACGAGACCGGGGCGTCCTTGACCAGCGCCGAGGGGCCGCTCTTGCGCCGCAGCACCGCCTCGATGCGGGCGAGCAGCTCGCGCGGATCGAAGGGCTTGCCCAGGTAGTCGTCGGCGCCGGATTCCAGGCCGATGATGCGGTCCACCGTCTCGTCGCGCGCGGTCAGCAGGATCACGGGCAGGTCCTCGCCGCGTTCGCGCAGGCGGCGGCAGGCTTCCGCGCCGTCGCCGCCCGGCAGCATGCGGTCGAGCACCAGCAGGGCGGGCGCGTAGCGGGTGATGCGCGCTTCCAGGTCGGTGGCGTCCGGCGCCAGCAGTGTGTCGTAGCCCTGCTTGTTCAGGTAGTCGGCCAGGAGCTGGCGCAGAGCCGGGTCGTCATCGACCACGAGCAGTTTGATGGCGGATTTTTCCATGGGGGAATGTTCGCGTGGCGGGGCAGGACCCGCAAGCTGCCTGAAATCGGTTGAAACAGATGGGCCCCGCCCCGCAACCGGTCCGAAACGGGTCTGGAACAAGAATGCCCTCACCGCCGCAGTCCGATGCGGTGTCGACAAGGAGTAATGCAATGACCAAGAACGCCCTTCGTACGATCGCTCTGTCGCTGGCCCTGGCTACCGGGGGCGCAGGCGTGCTGCAGGCCGCCCATGCCCAGGCCGCGGGCGACAATACCACGCAGGCCGAACAGAAGCCCGCGCCGGAACGCCATCGGGGCCCCATGGGCCACCATGGAGCCAAGGGACATCACTTCTTCCGGGGCGGCATGGAGCAGTCGCCGCTGGCCATGCTGGGACACCTGAAGTCCAGGCTGAACCTGACCGATTCGCAGCAGAAGCTGTGGGATGCGGCGCAGAGCGCCAGTCGCGAGGCCGGCCAGGCCATGCGGGCGCAGCGCGAGGAAGGCATCAAGGCCCTGCGCACGCAGGTCGCCGCCGGTCCCCTGGACCTGCGGGCGCTGAGTGCCCGGCACGACGCCGAACGCGCGGCCGTCAAGCCCAAGCTGGATGCCGCCCGGGACGCCTGGCTGGCCGCCTATGATTCGCTGGACGGCAAGCAAAAGCAGGTCGTGACCGACGCGGTCAAGCAGCGCCTGGAACGGGGCGACCGCATGCGCGAGCATCGCCGTCAGGATGCTCCGTCCAAGAGCTGATCACGGCGGACCGGAAAACCGGCGCAGCGATGCGCCGGTTTTTTTTGCGCAATGAGGTACGTTTCTTGCGAGAAGAGGGGCTTTCCGGCCGATATTGCGGACGGCCGCCACGGGAGACGGTCATGGTGGTGATCATCATGGGAGTATCGGGCAGCGGCAAGACGACCATAGGCAAGCTGCTGGCCGCCCGCCTGCGCTGCGGCTATTCGGACGCGGACGAGTTCCATCCCGAGGCCAACATCGAGAAGATGTCGCGCGGGGTGGCGCTGGGCGACGCCGATCGGGAACCATGGCTGCGAGCCATGCGCGCCGCCATCGAGACCGTCCTGGCCGGCGGCCGCACCCACGTGTTCAGTTGTTCCGCCCTGCGGCAGCGCTATCGCGACGCGCTGGCCCGGCCCGGCGAGGACGTCGTGTTCGTCCACCTGGACGTTTCCTACGAGACGGTCATGCGGCGGCTGGCTCGCCGCCGGGGGCATTTCTTCGATCCCGCCCTGGCGCGCAGCCAGTTCCAGGCGCTGGAGGTGCCCCGACGGGGCATCGTGGTCGATGCCGAGCGCACGCCCGAGGAAATCGTCGACCGGATCGCCGCCAGCCTGGCCCAGGGGGACGCACGGGCGGCCCAGTGAGGCCTTCTTGTCCGGCTTGGCGCCGCTTCGGCTTCGATATCCAGCCGACTTCGCTAAAATCCCCTGTGATCGGCGACCCGCCCGAACCTGCCAGAGATGTCCATGCCCAAGCCCGATACGCTGTTGGCGCATGCCGGACGCGCTCCCGAAGCCTATGCCGGCATGGTCAACACGCCCGTCTTCCGCACTTCCACCGTCATCCATCCCACGATCGAGTCGTACGAGGCGCCGCGCGACCTGACGAAGAAGCCGGTCAGCTACGGCCGCCACGGCACGCCCACGACCTTCGCCTTCGAAGAGGCCGTGGCCAGGCTCGAGGGCGCGCACCAGGCGGTGGCCACGCCCAACGGCCTGTCGGCCATCGTCGTGGCCCTGCTGGCGGTGCTCAAGCCGGGCCAGCACCTGCTGGTGGCCGATTCGGCGTATTCGCCGGCACGCGGTTTCTGCGACCGCAGGCTCGTGCCCCTGGGGGTCGATGTCGAATACTATGATCCGCTCATCGGCGCCGGCATCGCCGGTTTGTTGCGCGACAACACCGGCGCGGTGTTCTGCGAGTCCCCGGGTTCGCTCACCTTCGAAATGCAGGACATCCCCGCCATCGCGGCGGCGGCCCATGCGCGCGACATCCCGGTGCTGGCCGACAATACCTGGGTCACGCCGTATTTCGCCTCGCCGTTCGAACTGGGCGTGGACATCTCCATCCATGCGGGCACCAAGTACATAGGCGGCCATTCCGACCTGATGATAGGCGTGGTCGCCACCAACGAGCGCTATTGGAAGCCGGTGCGCCAGACGGTGTACGACTATGCCTACAGCGTCAGTCCCGACGATTGCTACCAGGCCCTGCGCGGCCTGCGCACGCTGGGCGTGCGCCTGCGCCAGCACGAGCGCAACGCGCTGCAGGTGGCACGCTGGCTCGAGGCCCAGCCGGAAGTGTCCCGGGTACTGTATCCGGCGCTGGAAAGCGATCCCGGCCATGCGCTCTGGAAGCGCGACTACCGGGGCGCCTCGGGCCTGTTCTCGGTGGTGCTCAAGCCGGTCGGCGACGCCGCGCTGGCGCGTTTCGTCGACGGCCTGAAACTGTTCGGCATCGGTTCGAGCTGGGGCGGCTTCGAAAGCCTGATCACGGTCGTGCATGCCGCGGCCTATCGCACGGCCACCAGGTGGCAGCCCGAGGGGCCCGCCGTGCGGCTGCACATCGGCCTGGAGGATCCGACCGACCTGATCGCCGACCTGCGCCAGGGACTGGACCTGTTGCACGACAAGGCCGCGGCGCATGGCTGACGGCAGCGCGCTGGAGGTCCTGAACCGGGTTTTCGGCTACGACCAGTTCCGCGGACCACAGCAGGAGATCGTCGACCACGTGATCGGCGGCGGCGATGCGCTGGTGCTGATGCCGACCGGCGCGGGCAAGTCCCTGTGCTATCAGGTACCGGCACTGGTGCGCAGCGGAACCGGCGTGGTCGTCTCGCCCCTGATCGCGCTGATGCAGGACCAGGTCGATGCCTTGACCGAACTGGGCGTGCGGGCGGCCTTCCTGAACTCCACCCAGGACTTCGCGCGTGTGCGCGAGGTCGAGCGCGCGTTCGTGGCCGGCGAGCTCGACCTGCTGTACGTGGCGCCCGAGCGCCTGTTGACCGATCGCTGCCTGGCCCTGCTCGAGCGCGGCCGCATCGCCCTGTTCGCGATCGACGAAGCGCACTGCGTGTCGCAATGGGGGCATGACTTCAGGCCCGAATACCTGGGCCTGTCCGCGCTGCACGAGCGCTGGCCCGACGTGCCCCGCATCGCCCTCACGGCCACCGCCACCCAGGCGACGCGGGTCGAGATCGCCCAGCGGCTGGGGCTCGAGGACGCGCAGCATTTCGTCTCCAGTTTCGACCGTCCCAACATCCGCTACCGCATCGTCGAAAAGAACGATCCGCGCCGCCAGTTGCTCGATTTCCTGAAGCAGGAGCACGCGGGCGATTCCGGCATCGTCTATTGCCTGTCGCGCGCCAAGGTCGAGGAAACCGCCGAGGCGCTGCGGGCCCAGGGCATCGATGCCATGCCCTACCACGCCGGCCTGGACGCCGCCACGCGGGCGGCCAACCAGGCGCGCTTCCTGCGCGAGGACGGCGTGGTCATGGTGGCCACCATTGCCTTCGGCATGGGCATCGACAAGCCCGACGTGCGTTTCGTCGCCCACCTGGACCTGCCCAAGTCGGTGGAAGGCTACTACCAGGAAACCGGGCGGGCCGGACGCGACGGCCTGCCGGCCACGGCCTGGATGGCCTATGGCTTGCAGGACGTGGTGCAGCAGCGCCGCATGATCGACGAGTCGACCGGCGACGAGGCCTACAAGCGCCGCTCGGCGTCCATGCTGGAAGCGATGCTGGGGCTGTGCGAGACCGTCGAATGCCGGCGCGTGCGGCTGTTGCAGTATTTCGGCCAGGCCTCGCAGGCCTGCGGCAATTGCGATACCTGCCTGGAACCGCCCCAGGCCTGGGACGGCACCGAGGCGGCGCAGAAGATCCTGTCGGCGGTCTACCGGCTATGGAAAGAACGCGGCCAGCGTTTCGGCGCCGGGCACGTGATCGACATCCTGCGCGGCAAGCGCAACGAAAAGGTCGAGCAGCACCGGCACGACGAACTCAGCGTGTTCGGCATAGGCGCGGACCTGAGCGAGAAGGACTGGCGCAACGTGCTGCGCCAGTTGATCGCGCAAAGCCTGCTGACGGTGGACCACGAGGCCTTCGGCACGCTGGCCCTGACCGAGGGTAGCCGCAGCGTGCTCAAGGGCGAGCGCACGCTGATGCTGCGGCGCGAGCCCGCCAAGCCGGCCCGTGCGCGCGAAAGCTCGCGGGCCCGTTCCGCCGTTACCCTGCCGCCAGAGGCCGAGGCGCTGTTCACCGCGCTGCGCACCTGGCGGGGCGAAGTGGCGCGCAGCCATGGCGTGCCGGCCTACGTCATCTTCCATGATGCGACGCTGCGGGAAATCGCCCTGGCGCGGCCTGCGTCGCTGACCGAACTGGGGGCGATCAGCGGGGTGGGGGCGCGCAAGCTCGAGGCCTATGGCCAGGAGATCCTGGAGCGGGTAGAGAGGTTCTGACCCGCCGCCAACCTAGGCTGACTCGACATTCATTTTCTTTATCCGGTCTTGTCCGGGGCGCCGGGGCCGGGCGGGCGCGCAGGCGCAGCGTAGCCGGTCCCGGCTTTGCCGGGACTTCCCGGAGTTGGCGCGGTTGGCCCTTAGCCATCATGGATGCCATGAATGTCGATTCAGCCTAGCGAGCCGGCACGGTCCAGAAGTAGATCCGCTTGCTGTCTACCGTCAGGGTCTGCTCCGGTTCCCAGTCGCCCATGTCGAACGCGTGCGAGACGATGCGCGTGCCGGGCTTGAGCGCGAGCAGGGTGGGTCGCAGCTTGAGGTTGAGATTGGGCAGCAGGTAGAGCGTGATGACGGTGGCCGGGCTCAGGTCTTGTTCGAACAGGTCGCCCTGGATGAATCGGACCTTGTCGGTCACCTGCTGGCTGCGCGCGTTGGCGTTGGCCTCGCTGATGCGCTGGGGGTCCAGGTCTATGCCCACGCCGCGCGTGCCGAAGCGCTTGGCCGCGGTGATCGGGATGCGGCCGTCGCCCGATCCCAGGTCGTACAGGATGTCGTCGGGGCCGACCTTGGCCACCTGCAGCATGGCGTCCACCACCGTCTGGGGCGTGGGCACGAAGATCACGTCGGGCGTGCGGGGCAGGGGCTTGGCGGTGCCGAAGGATTGGGCCCAGGCGGGCGCGGCCGCGGCGGCGGCCAGGGTGGTCAGGCAGAACTGGCGGCGTTTCATGGCTGGAAGGCTCCCGGAGAAGTGGCGGGTCAGGATGCGGACGGCGTGCGGCCGCGGGGCTGGGCCAGCATCAGCAGGGCGCCCACGCCCAGCACGGCCACGCCCACCAGGGCGCCGACGCCGGTATGGCGCAGGCTGGCATAGAACAGGTAGCCGCTGGTGGCGATGAACAGCAGCGGCGTCAGCGGATAGAGCGGCACGCGGAAGGGGCGATGGGCGCCGGGGTCCTTGCGCCGCAGCACGAGCAGCGCCACGCCGCTCAGCACGAAGAACAGCCAGAACACCGGCGCGGTGTATTCGACCATGGTGGCGAAGCCGCTGCGGGTGAAGGCCCCCAGCGCGACCAGCGCCAGCGAGATGGCCGCCTGGACCCACAAGGCGTTGACCGGTGTGTTCCACTGCGGATGCCATTTGGCCAGCATCGAGAAGGCCGGGGTGTCCTGGCCGAAGGCGTAGGTGGTGCGCGCGGCGGTCAGGATGGTGGCGTTGGCGGAGGTCAGCGCCGAGATCGCGATCAGCAGCGCGATCAGTTGCGCGCCCGGTTCGCCCAGCGCCCGCCGCATCATGTCGGCGGCGACGGCCGACGAGGCCCCCATGCCATCCTGGCCCAGCACGTTCAGGTAGGCCAGGTTGACCAGCAGGTACAGCAGCGTGATCAGCGCCAGGCTCCAGAACAGCGCCCGCGGCAGGGTCCGCCCAGGGCCCGAGGCCTCGGCCGAGATGTAGGCGGCCTCGTTCCATCCGCCGTAGGTCAGCATCACGAAGATCAGGACCAGGCCCCAGTTGGCGACGCCCGAGGCGGGGGCAGCCGGCGCGGCCGGCGCTGTCTCGGGCGCGAACAGCAGGCCCACGGCGATGATCAGCACGACGCCGCCGACTTCCAGGGCCGTCAGCAGGTTCTGCGTCCACTTGCCGGTGCTCAGTCCCGCCACGTTCACCAGCGTCAGCACGACGATGATCGCGGCGGCGTAGATGGCGGGCGAAGCCGGTCCGAGATTGGCGATCTGCGTGGCATAGTCGCCGAAGATGTAGCCGAGCAGGGCGATCGAGCCGGTGGGGATGACGGTCAGGCGGGCCCACGCGAACAGGAAGGACAGCCGGGCACCGAAGGCGCGCCGCAGATAGTGGTAGTCGCCGCCGGCATGCGGGTAGGTGCTGGCCAGTTCCGCGTAGCACAGCGCGCCGGCGACGGAGATCATGCCGCCGACGATCCAGGCCATCATCATCGCGGCCGGGGAGCCCGCGTGCATCGCCACCAGCGACGGCGCGCTGAAGATGCCGGCCCCGATGACGATGCCCACGACCAGCGCCATGATGTCCAGCGTACCGAGGAGCGGGCGAGTGGGGGGCCTGGCGGCGGCATCCGGGTTGGACGCATGCGGGGTCGATGCGGGGAACGCGTTGCTCATGACGGGAGGGTCCTCGGTGCAGGGCAGGGATGCGTGATCGTCCGGCGCAGCAAGCGGCACGCCCGGCGGCGCGGCGCGGGCGGCAAGCTTACAAGTTCCTGAAAGTAATGGCGAAAGCCGAAGACGGTCAAGCCCCCGGGGGAGGCGCGGCACGGTTGCGGTCGAGCTGGTCGCGCACCATGGTGCGGAAGTCGCTGGGCGATGCGCCTGTGTGCTTGGTGAAGAAGCGCGAGAAATAGCCAGGGTCGGAAAAGCCCAGCGTGAGGGCGATTTCCTTCACGCTCAGCGACGAATAGGCGAGGTCGCGGCGCGCCTCGGTCAGCAGGCGGTCGTTGATGACGCCCAGGGCCGACAGGCCGAGCTCGTCGCGGCAGATCCGGTTCAACTGCGTGGGGGTGATGCCCAGGCGCTCGGCGTAATAGGCGATGTCGCGCTGCTCGCGGAAGCTCCGGTTCAGCAGGGTCTTGAAGCGGTGCAGGTGCATGACGCCGCGCGAGCTGCGCCGGCCCGGCCGGGGGCCGGCCAGCGTGGCGGCCTTGCGCGCCAGCAGGACCAGCACGGTGCCCAGCAGCGATTCGAGCAGGGCCAGTCTCCAGGCGTGGGCTTCGTCGTATTCGGCCAGCAGCAGCTCGATCGATTGGGCGAAGGGCGCGTAGGCCGCTTCCCCGGGCTCGAACGGGACGTGGCGTGGTGCCTGGAAATGAGGAAGGAGCTCCGCGTGGCGAGCCAGCAGGCTTTCCATCTGCTGCGTGACGATGGTGATGACCGCGCCGTCTATGTCCTCGGAAAAGCGGAAGCCATGCGCGTGCAGGGCGGGAACGAACAGGGCGCACGGGCCGTGGACGGTGAAGCGGCGATCGTCGAACTGGATGTCGGCGGTACCTGACCGTATGTACAGAATTTGCACGAACAGGTCATGGCGGTGCAGCTTGATCTCCCAGTCGTAAAGGCGGCTGCGTTGCGGGATGGATTCGCAGTGAAGGCTTTCCGGGACGAGGTTCTTGCCGTGTTCCCCATACAGGGCATAGGTGGGGACGATGCTTTTCATGGCCATGGTTCCTGGCACGCAAGATGTTCGGATTATCCATGAAGATGTCTCCATAATCTATCGCGCGCCGCCGACCCGGCTCTTAAGATGCCTGGAAGTCAGAACACATGCAGGAGACACGCCATGAGGGTCCAAGTCGCAATCATCGGGTCCGGTCCGGCCGGGCTCTTCCTCGGGCAGATCCTTTCCCGGGCGGGCATCGAGACGCTCATCATCGAGCAGCGCAGCAAGGAATACGTACTGGGCCGCATCCGCGCGGGCGTCCTGGAGCAGGGCACGGTCGACCTGCTGGACGAGATCGGCGCCGGCCGCCGCATGCACGAGCAGGGCCTGGTGCACGACGGCATCGAGCTGTGCTTCGACGGCCAGCGCCACCGCATCGACCTGAAGACGTTGTCGGGCGGCAAGAGCGTCATGGTCTACGGGCAGACCGAGGTCACCCACGATCTCATGGACGCGCGCCAGGCGGCCGGCTACGCGTCGGTCTACGAGGCCGAGCAGGTCCGTGTGCACGACTTCGGCACCGACCGGCCCAAGGTCACGTATCGCAAGGACGGCGTCGAGCACGTGGTGGAGTGCGACTTCATCGCCGGCTGCGACGGCTTCCACGGCGTGAGCCGCGCCAGCGTGCCGGCCTCCGCCATCAAGACCTACGAGAAGATCTATCCCTTCGGCTGGCTGGGCATTCTGTCCGAGACGCCGCCGGTGTCGGACGAGCTCATCTACTCGAACCACGAGCGCGGCTTCGCGCTGTGCAGCATGCGCTCGCACACGCGCAGCCGCTACTACGTGCAGTGTTCGCTGGACGACAAGGTCGAGAACTGGTCCGACGAACGGTTCTGGGACGAACTGCGCAGCCGGCTGGATGCGAAGGCGGCCGACTCGCTGGTGACCGGCCCGTCCATCGAGAAAAGCATCGCGCCGCTGCGCAGCTTCGTGGCCGAACCCATGCGCTTCGGCCGGCTGTTCCTGGCCGGCGACGCGGCCCATATCGTTCCGCCCACCGGCGCCAAGGGGCTGAACCTGGCGGTCTCGGACGTACGCTACCTGTCCGATGCCATCATCCGCCACTACGGCGGCGACCAGCAGGGCATCGAGACCTATTCCGAACGGTGCCTGGACCGGGTCTGGAAGGCCGTCCGCTTCTCCTGGTGGATGACCTCGCTGATGCACAAGTTCCCGGAGAACGGCGACTTTGGCCAGAAGATCCAGCATGCCGAGCTGGGCTACCTGGTCGGCTCACAAGCCGCCTCGACCGCCTTGGCGGAAAACTACGTCGGCTTGCCGTATTGAGATCCCCCCTACGCGCTGACGCGCGCCCCCCGGGGGGCCGACGGCGGTGGACCGGCGGAGCCGGATCCACCGTGTCGTGGTCTGTGTCGTCGTTCTCGGTGCGGAGCACCGCATGCTGGCTTTGATCCTGGGCGCCGCGGATCCGGCTTTGCCGGTCCGCCAGCGCCGCCCCCTTGAGGGGGCGCCCGAAGGCCGTAGGGGGGCTTCTAGCGGCCGCCTAAACCTTTCCAGCGTTTGAGGCGGTCGGAGTGGATGCCGAAGAGGTCCAGGGTGCGCAGCACGGTGTGGTTGACGATGTCGTCGACGCTCTGGGCGCCTGAGTAGAAGGCGGGGACGGGGGGGAAGACGACGCCGCCCATTTCGGTGACGGCGACCATGTTGCGCAGGTGGGCGAGGTTCAGGGGGGCCTCGCGGGTCAGGAGGACCAGGCGGCGGCGTTCTTTCAGGACGACGTCGGCGGCGCGGGTGATCAGGTTGTCGGCGTAGGCGTGGGCCACGGCCGCGAGGGTCTTCATCGAGGTGGGGGCGATGACCATGCCGGCGGTCAGGAACGAGCCGCTCGCGATGGCGGCGCCGACGTCGCCGGGGTGGTAGACCACGTCGGCCAGCGAGGCCAGGTCCTTGCGGCCGAGCCCGTGTTCATGCATGGTGTTGAGCACGCCGGCTTCGGAGACGACCAGGTGGCTTTCCCAATCGGGCAGTTCGCGCAGCGCTTCGAGCAGGCGCAGGCCGTAGATGGAGCCGCTGGCTCCGGTGATGGCGATGATCAGGCGTTGGCGCTGACGGTCGGCCGGCGGTGGGGTCATGGGGTGGTGTCTCCTCGTTGTTCGGCGCCCCGCGTCACCGCTGTGTCACGCAGGGCCGGCATAATTGTACGTTGGGTGATCGCGTCGCGAGTACAAGAAGAATGATGGTCGTGTTCCGCCGGCTGCGGGCGTGTGGGTTCCTGCTGACCGTTTTCCTGGCCACGCCGGCCATGGCCCAGGAGTCGTCGCCGGTCCAGGCGGAGGCCTTCGCCATCCATGCCCAGTCGACCTATGTATGGCAGCGCAAGCCCTCGTTCGCATCCCCGTACCAGGGGGAGAACTCGCTGTCGGGATCGCGTGCAACGAGTTATTCGCTGACGGCCACCGTGGACCTGGGCGCCAGGCTGTGGGAAGGGGCCGAGGTCCATTTCAACGGCGAAGGCTCGCAAGGCATCGCGTTCTCCGGCCTGCATGGCCTGGGTGGCCTGCCCAACGGCGAGCTGGCCAAGACCGCGGGTTCCGACATGACCTTCTACCGGGCCCGCGCCTTCCTGCGGCAGACCTGGGGGCTGGGCGGCGGACGCGAGGCGGTCGACGCGGACATGAACCAGCTCGCGGGCTTCGTCGACAAGCGGCGCATCGTGCTGACGGCGGGCAATATCTCGGTGCTGGATGTGTTCGACGCGGTGTCGGTCAGTCACGACCCGCGCACGCAGTTCATGAATTGGGCCTTCATGGCGCATGGCAGCTACGACTATGCCGCGGACGCCCGGGGCTACACCTGGGGGGCGGTGCTGGAATACATCGACGAGGGCTGGGCGGTGCGCGCCGGCCGGTTCATGCAGCCCAGGGAGTCCAACGGCCTGCCGCTGGACCGGCGGCTGGGACGCCACTACGGGGACCAGGTCGAATTCGAGAAGTCGTATGCGGTGCTGGACCGGCCCGGTACGCTGCGCGTGCTGGCCTTCCGCAACAAGGCGAACATGGGAAGCTACGGCGATGCGCTGGCGGCCGCGCGGGGCGGAACGCCCGACCTGGCGGCGGTGCGCAAGGAGCGGGCCAAGCTCGGCATGGGGGTGAGCCTGGAGCAGGGCCTGTCCGATCGCGCCACCGCCTTCATCCGCCTGAACTGGGCCGACGGCAAGACCGAAACCTACGCCTTCACCGAGATCGATCGATCGGTCTCGGGCGGCGTGGTGTTCGACGGCGCGGCGTGGGGGCGGCCGGGCGACACCGCGGGCGTGGCGGCCGCGATCAACGCGCTCAGCGCCTCCCATCGCGAATACCTGCGTCGCGGCGGGGCCGGCGCCTTCCTCGGCGACGGCACGCTGAACTACGGTACCGAGCAGATCGCCGAGGCCTATTACAGCTGGCGCCCCTTGAAGCGGCTATGGATCACCGCCGATGCACAGTACATCCGGCATCCCGGCTACAACCGCGACCGCGGCCCGGCCAAGGTGTTCGGCGTGCGCCTGCACACGGAATTCTGAGGCGCCTCGCCGGAAACCGCCTCATTCGGGCTGGATGTTGGCCTTCTCGATCACGGCCTTCCACGCCTGCGCCTCCTGCTTGATGCGCGCGGCGAATTCCGCCGGCGTGCTGCCTATGGGCGTGACGCCGATGTCGGTGTACTGCTTGCGGATGGCGGGATCCTTCAATACCTCGCGCAGCGCGCGCGAGAATTTGTCGATGATCTGCGGGTCGGTGCCCACCGGCGCGGCCAGCCCCCACCAGTTGCCCGTGACCAGTCCCGGCAGGCCTTGCTCGGCCGTGGTCGGCACCGACGGCAGGATGGGCAGGCGTTCGCCATCGGCCACGGCGATGGCGCGCAGCCTGCCGCTGGTCACATGGCCGGCCACCGAGCTGAGCGCAGTCACATACAGCTGGATCTCGCCCGCCAGCAGAGCCTGGACCGCGGGCGGCGAGCCCCGGTAGGGAACGTGGGTCAATTGCACGTTGGCGAGCTGGCTATACAGCTCGGCCGCGAGGTGGGGCGGGGTGCCGTTGCCGGGTGATCCGAAGTTCAGCTTGCCGGGATTCTTCTTTGCTTCGGCGGTCAGGTCGGACAGGGTGCGGATGTCGGACGAACCGTTGACCACCAGCACGGAAGGGCCGTTGCTCAGCAGGGACACCGGCACCAGGTCCTTGGTCGGATCGAAGCGCATGCCCTTGAACAGGTACTGGTTGGTGACGAAGTTGTTGGTCGCCCCCAGCAGGAAGGTGTAGCCGTCGGGAGTGGCGCGCACCACCTCGTCGGCGCCGATGTTGCCGGAAGCGCCGCTCTTGTTGTCGATCAGGATGCGCACGCCGAACTGCTTCTCCAGTTGCAACTGGACGAAGCGCAGCGTGATGTCGCCGGTGTTGCCGGGCGCGTAGGGAACCACCACGCGGATGGGGCGCGAGGGCCAGGCATCGGCCGCGACGGCGGCGGTCGAGGCGAGGACGCAGGCCGCGGCGAGGCTGGCGACCGCCAGCCGGCGGGCCGGGAACGGGACGGATGTCATGGGAATCTCCTTCAGGGGGTGGGGGCGACGATGTGGCCGTCGACCACCGTCAACAGGGAATGCAGCGTAGGGATATCGTCCTCGGCACAGGTCAGCGGATCGGCGTTCAATACCGCCAGGTCGGCCAGCTTGCCGGGTTCGATCGAACCTCGGACGTCTTCGTCCAATGTCAGGTAGGCGCCGCCCCGCGTGGCGACGTCCAGTGCCTCTTGCCGGCCCAGCGCCTGGCCGGGGGCAACGGATGCGCCGCCGCGGCTGCGGCGCGCGACCGCGTGCCAGATGGGGCCGAACAGCGAAACCGGCAGGTTGTCGCTGCCGAACGCCACCGCGACGCCGGCATCGCGCAGCCGGCGCAGCGGCACGATGTCGTCCTGGCCGGCGGCGCCGCGGCGCTGCATCCACAGGTCGCCGTCCTTGTAGATATGGCGGTTGGTATGCGTGGTCAGCACCAGACCCAGATCGCGTATGCGGGCCAGGGTGTCGGCGTCGACCACCGGCTGGTGGCCGAGCACCCAGCGCTGGTCGTCGATGGGGTGCTGGCGGTGAGCCTGTTCGAACAGGGGCAGCAGGTCGGGCCAGATGCCCGCCACGCGGATGCCGGCCCGCGCGGCCTCGGCCAGCAGCGGCGCCAGCGCGCCGGCATCCAGCGCCGCTCCCGCCTGGAAGCCGGCCCAGCCGGTGCAGGGATGATTGCCGGCCCGCAGCATGTTGTTCAGCGGATCCTTGTCGATCTCGGCGTACAGACCCTGCACGCGCAGCATGTCGTCGCCCCGCCCGCGGCGAGCCAGCCAGGTGCGCCATTCGCGCAGCAGCTCCAGCGCCTGCCCGCCGCCACGAGGTCCCCAATAGGGGCTCAGGACCAGGGTGGACCGCACGGTCGATGCGCCCTGGCCGCGGACCGTTTCGTAGGCGTCGATGACTTCGCCGGCCACGCCGTGGCCTTCGAATACGGCGGTGGTGCCGTAGCGGTTGTATTCGGCCATCGCGTGCCGCAGTCCGCTGGCGCGCTGCTCGGCGGTGAAGCCGGGGGCGGCGCGCATCAGGGTATGTTCGACGATGGGCACCAGCGTGCGCTCGACGAACCGGCCGGTGGGGCGCCCGGCGTCGTCGCGTTCGATGTCGACGTCGGGCGAGGGCGAGACCGTGGCGGGCGTCACGCCGGCCAGCGCCAGGGCGCGGCTGTTGGCCACCGAGACCAGGGGCGCGCGGTTGCGCCAGTACCCCCAGATGGGCCGGATGTAGACGGGATGATCGGGGCTGACCCGGTCCAGGTCGTGGCGCGTGGGGTAGGGGCCGTTCGCCAGCGCGTCGTCGGGTTCGGGATATTCGGGAGGCTGGCCGATGGGCTGGGTCACGATCCAGGTACCCGGCGGGGCCTTGGCGGCTTCGTCGGCGATGATGTCCAGGACGTCGTCCCGCGTGCGCGCGCCGGCCAGGCTGGGCAGGTGGCGCCGCAGGCCCTCGCGGTCCATGTGAGCGTGGCCATCGGTCAACCCTGGCAGCACCGCCTTGCCGCCCAGGTCCACGACCCGGGTCTCGGGGCCGGCCAGGGCGAGCATGTCGTCATCACGGCCTACGGCGGCGATGTGCCGGCCGCGGATCGCGACGGCCGAGGCGACGTCGCCGCGGTCGTCGCAGGTGATGATCCTGCCTCGGTGAAGGACGAGGGTGGGGGACACGGCCGGCGGGCTCCTGCGGTAAGCGTTCCGGCAAATCTAGCAGAGTCGACTAATTGTAAAAATTGAAATATTCATATAGATTCATAGTGATTTCCAATACTTTGCCGGCGGGCCCGCACGATGTCGATTTCCCTGCGCCAACTCGAGGCCTTCGTCGCGGTGTGCAACGAAGGCAACTTCAGCAAGGCGGCCCAGCGCATCCATATTTCCCAGTCGGGCCTAAGCATCCTGATCCGTGAACTGGAACAGAGCCTGGAGTGCCGCCTGTTCGACCGCAGTACGCGCCAGGTCAGCCTGACCGACGCCGGGCGCGAGTTCCGCGGGCCGGCGGCGCGCCTGCTGGCCGATCTCTCCGCCGCCGTCGGCAACGTCAAGGGGCTGGCCTCGCGCCAGCACGGCCACGTGACGGTGGCCGCGCCCCCGCTATTGATGTCGCGCCTGCTGGTGGGCATCGCCGCCCGGTTCCGCAGCGCTTATCCCCACATCGCGCTGACCCTGCGCGACATTCCTTCCGAGGCCATTCCCGCGGGCATCGCCTCGGCCGACATCGACCTGGGCATAGGCATGCTGCCGGCCGATCGCGACGAATACCTGACCGAGCCCCTGCTGGAAGGGCCGCTGGTGGCGCTGCTGCCCCGCGTCCATCCGCTGGCGCGCCGCCGCCAGCTGAAATGGACGGATCTGGCGGAGACGCCGCTGGTGGCGCTGACCCCGGAGAATTCCTTCCGGCAATTCCTGGACGGCTGCTTCGCTCGCCTGGACCTGCAGCCCCGGATCGCCGTCGAGGTCGTCCAGTTGAGCACGGTCATCAGCCTGGTCGAGGCCGGGTTCGGGGCCGCCATCATGCCGCCTTACGGCGCGCTGGTCCCCGGCGACGGCAACTCGGTGGCCAGGCCGTTGCGCGACCCCGTGGTCCGCTCGGAAATCGCCTTGATCCGCGATCGCTTCCGCTCGCCCTCGGCCGCGGCGGCGGCCTTCATCGAGGTGGCGCGCGAGGCCGTCGCGGGGCGTTCCCGTCCCCCGCGCGTTACGTAACGCCCCTGCGTATGGTACGTAACGTTTTGGCTCCGCCGCCCCGCGGCGGGCCCGGGAATCGGTGTGACTATCGCACCGGAGGAACATCTTCGGTTTGCCGATATCCCGTTTGTTTTCAACGTTTTCGCCGCATCGTGCGCCCTCGTTCCGGAGTTCGCGCGGGCTTGCGCCGCGAGGCGTCCAGGCCGATGGCATAGCTTTTGCTCGAAGCTCCCGCAAACGTGTTTTCCAGCAGTGGTCGATTCGCCATCCGGCGGATCGCGGCTCTGTTGGGATACCTATCCGTGGGGGCTGAAATTGAACAAGACCTATCGCACCGTGTGGAGCCAGCGGCTCGGATGTTGGGTGGCGGTTGCCGAAACCGCGCGTGCCAGGGGTAAGGGTGGCGCCAGCAAGGCCGGCGCGCTTGCCGTGGCGCTGATGGCCGGGGCATGGGCGGCGCCGGCGGCGGCCGACGGCATGCATGGCGTGCCCGGCCTGTCGAACGCGCGGCTGACCGATGGCGCCGCGGTGGGCGTGATGAGCCAATTGCTTCAGGCCACGACCAATGCGGCGCCCAGCGTCGCCCCCGTGGCGTCGGCCGTGCAGCAGGGCGTCTCGCAGACGGCGGCGGCCCTGGCCGGCATCGGCGCGCCCATCCTGCCGCCTGCCCCGGCATTGCAGCAGGTACCCATCGCCGAGGCCGTGCCGTCGCTGCCCGTGGTCGGCGAGGTGCTGGCCGCCACCCCGGTTCCCGCCGCGGTCCAGGCCATCGCCGCCGCGCCGGCCGCGGTGACGAAGAAGGTCGGCTCGGCGCTGCCGGGCAAGGCCGGCAAGGCGGTCGAGTCGGTTCCCGCCAAGCTCGCCGAGGTGCTGGCTTCCGCGCCGGTGGACAAGAGCCGGAATGCCGCCGTGCCCGCCGATGACGCGGTCGCTTCGGCGGCGTCGCTGGGATCGGTCGCCACGTTATCCAACAGCGTGCCCGCCTCGCCCATGTCGCCGCTGAGCGGCAACGGCACGCTGGGTATCCTGCCCACGGGAGGGTCGCTCTTCCCCAGCAGTTCCAACCGCCAGACCATGGCGGTCGCCGCCTCGTCGGGCTCGGAGCCGCCGCCGCTCAATCCGCCCGCGCCCACCGGCCTGGTGATCGGCACGGCCGGCCTGCTGGGTGGTGTCGGGCAGGGCCTGCAGCCATTGACGATGAGCCTGTTCGGCCAGAAGGAAGCGTGGATGCGTTCCGGCGCGCTGAGCGTGAACCGCGAAAACATCAACGCGCGCTTCAGCGTGGTCAACGTGCTGGGCATCCCCATCCTGGACCTGGCACCGGTGACGGGTACGCTGCAAGGCACGCTGGGGGGCCCGCTGCCGGAGCAGAAGCTCACGCTGCTGGGCGGCGTGACCTCGGGCAACTACATCACCAACATCAATTCCGGCCTGACCTACAACAACGGTCTGCTGCTGCCGGGCACGCAGCCGCCGTCCTGGGTGGACAGGAACAACTGCCTGAACGTCCTGGGCCTGGCCGGCGCCACCTGCTGGGACATTCCCGCGGCGCAGAACAACCAGGTGCTGATCGGCGACGGCGCTTCGGCCAACGGTTCGCAGGAAGTCGTGATCGGCACCAACGCCAAGCACATCCTGCCCAACGAGGATGCCGGGACGATCTTCACCGATCCCAACATGCCGGGCGTGCCCGACACCAACTACGCGGCGCGCAAGGGCCACTCGGTCCTGATCGGCGACAGCACCTACGGCAATGCCAATGGCCAGACCATCGTCGGTGCCAGCGCATCGTCGACCGTGGCGGGCGGCGTCGCGCTGGGCTTCCAGTCCGTTTCCGACCGCGAGGGCGGCGGCAGGGAAGTGTTCTCGAACGTCGCGGTGCCGGTGCGCGGCGCGGTGTCCGTGGGCTCCGCGGGCAACGAGCGCCAGATCATCAACGTCGCGGGCGGCACGGCGGATACCGATGCCGTCAACGTGCGCCAGCTCAAGGCGGTGGCCGACCAGATCGACGGCATCGACGCCAATTCGGTCAAGTACGACGATGCCACGCGTGGCAAGGTGACGCTGGCCGGAGCGGGCGGCACGGTGGTGACCAACGTCAAGGCCGGCGAAGTCAGCGCCACCAGCACCGACGCGGTGAACGGCTCGCAGTTGAACGAGACCAACACCAACGTCACCAACGTGGACAACCGCGTCACCAACATCGATAACGGCGGCACCAAGTACTTCAAGGCCAACTCGACCCTGGCGGCGGCCTCGGCCACTGGCACGGACAGCGTGGCGGCGGGCGGCGCGTCGGTGGCGTCGGCCGCCAACGCCGTGGCGCTGGGCAACGGCGCCAATGCCAGCATGGCCAACAGCATCGCGCTGGGCGCGGGCTCGACCACCACGGTGGGCGCGCAGAGCGACTACGCGGCTTTCGCGCTGACCGCGCGCCAGTCGTCGGCGGGTGAAGTGTCGGTGGGCAGCGCCGGCGCGACGCGCCGCATCACCAACGTGTCGGCGGGCAGCGCCGACACCGATGCCACCAACGTCGCCCAGTTGAAGGCTGTCGACGGCCGCATCAGCGAGGTGGACAAGCTGGCGATGAAATACGACGACGACACCAAGACCAAGGCGACGCTGGGCGGCGCCGGCGGCACCCTGGTGACCAACGTCAAGGCCGGCGATGTCAGTGCCACCAGCACCGACGCGGTGAACGGTTCGCAACTGCACGAGACCAACACCAACGTCACCAACGTGGACAACCGCGTCACCAACATCGACAACAACGGCACCAAGTATTTCAAGGCCAATTCGACCCTGGCGGCGGCCTCGGCCACCGGCACGGACAGCGTGTCGGCGGGCGGCGCGTCGGTGGCTTCTGCGGCCAACGCCGTGGCGCTGGGCAACGGCGCCAACGCCAGCATGGCCAACAGCGTGGCCCTGGGCGCGGGTTCGACCACGGCCGTGGGCGCGCAGAGCGACTACGCCGCGTATGCGCTGACCGCGCGCCAGTCGTCGGCGGGTGAAGTGTCGGTGGGCAGCGCCGGTGCGACGCGCCGCATCACCAACGTGTCGGCGGGCAGCGCCGATTCCGACGCCGCCAACGTCGCCCAGTTGAAGGCCGTGGACGGCCGCATCGGCGAAGTGGACATGCTGGCGGTGAAGTACGACGACGACACCAAGACCAGGATCACCCTGAACGCCGGCGGCACGGGAACGGTGGTGACCAACGTCAAGGCCGGCGAAGTCAGCGCCACCAGCACCGACGCGGTGAACGGCTCGCAGTTGAACGAGACCAACACCAACGTCACCAACGTGGACAACCGCGTCACCAACATCGACAACAACGGCACCAAGTACTTCAAGGCCAATTCGACCCTGGCGGCGGCCTCGGCCACCGGCACGGACAGCGTGGCGGCGGGGGGCGCGTCGGTGGCGTCGGCCGCCAACGCCGTGGCGCTGGGCAACGGTGCCAATGCCAGCATGGCCAACAGCGTGGCCCTGGGCGCGGGCTCGACCACGACCGTGGGCGCGCAGAGCGACTACGTCGCGTATGCGCTGACCGCGCGCCAGTCGTCGGCGGGCGAAGTGTCGGTGGGCAGCGCCGGTGCGACGCGCCGCATCACCAACGTGTCGGCGGGCAGCGCCGATACCGATGCCGCCAACATCGCGCAGCTGAAGGCCGTGGACGGCCGCATCGGCGAAATGGACAAGCTGGCGGTGAAGTACGACGACGACACCAAGTCGAAGATCACCCTGAACGCCGGGGGTACGTCGACGGTGATCTCGAACGTGGGCCGGGGCGCGGTGACGTCCTCCAGCACGGACGCGATCAATGGTTCGCAGCTGTGGGGCTGGACTCAGGATGAGACCAACATCATGAGCAACCTCAGCCTGTACAAGCGCATCAACGACATCGATTCGGACACCAAGTACTTCAAGGCCAATTCCACGCTGGCCGGGGCGCAGGCCACCGGCACCAACAGTGTCGCAGCCGGTCCGGCAGCCGTGTCGGGCGGTGCCAACAGCGTCGCGATGGGCAATGGCGCCACGACTTCCGCCGACAACAGCGTGGCCGTCGGCGGGGCGTCCGCCGCTTCGGGCACGGCCTCGACGGCGGTGGGCTCCGGAGCGACCGCCACGGGCGCCCAGGCGACGGCGATGGGCTCGGGCGCGACGGCCAGCGGCGCGAACTCGACGGCCATGGGGACCGGATCCAAGGCGACGGGCGAGAGCTCGACCGCGATCGGCGCCAATGCCGATGCGTCGGCCAAGAACAGCGTGGCGCTCGGCGCCGGCTCGGTCGCCGATCGCGACAACACCGTATCGGTAGGCGCCGCCGGCAAGGAACGCCAGATCACCAATGTCGCGCGCGGCACGCAGGACACGGATGCCGTCAACTACGCCCAGTTGAAGGAGGTGTCGGGAGACATCACCAACATCCAGGAAGGCAAGGACGGCATGTTCCAGATCGAGAACTCGCTTGCCCGCGCCAAACCCAAGCCCACGGGCAAGGACTCGGTGGCCGGCGGTGCCGGCGCGATGGCCGAGGGCGCCGCGGCGACGGCGCTGGGCAACGCGTCGATCGCCAAGGGCGAGAACTCGACCGCGGTCGGCAACTCCGCCCAGGCGCTTGGGGTCAATTCGACGGTGGTGGGCAACTCCGCCCTTGCCTCGGGAGCCAATGCCTCCGCCTTCGGTACCGGCGCCAAGGCCGAGGGCAGCGGCAGCATGGCCATGGGCAATGGCGCGCAGACGGGCGCGGCGGCCACCAACTCGGTGGCGATCGGCAACCAGGCCAACGCCACGCAAAGCAATACCGTCGCGCTGGGCAACAACGCCCAGGCCACGGTGGCCAACAGCATGGCGCTGGGCACCGGCGCGCAGGCCAGCGGCGCCAACAGCGTCGCCCTGGGCACGAACTCGGTGGCGGACCGGCCCAACGTGGTGTCGGTGGGCGCGGCGGGCCAGGAGCGGCAGATCGCCAACGTGGGCGACGGCACCGCCGACACGGACGCCGTCAACCTGCGGCAGTTGCGCAGCGCCACGTCGGACTTCACGAGCAGCATCAGCAGCGTGCGCGACGACCTGCGCAGGGTCGAGCGCAACGCCAATGCCGGCGCGGCCTCGGCCATGGCGGTGGCGGGCCTGCCCCAGGCGTATACCCCGGGGCGCAGCATGGCCTCGGCGGCCGCCAGCCATTATCTCGGCCAGTCCGCCATCGCCGTGGGGCTGTCCACCATCTCGGAGAATGGCCGCTGGGTCTACAAGATCGCCGGCAACGTCAATTCCCAGGGCAAGGTGGGTGCCGTCATCGGCGCGGGTTACCAGTGGTAGCGCGCATGAACGAATCATCGGAGGCCAGGATGCAAGAAAACAACCCCCATGCCCGCCGCGCCGGCCTGGCCGGCAGGCGCCTCGCGCTGCTGACCGCATGCGTGGCTTCGGTGGCCGTGATGAGCGGCTGCTCGATGTTCCGCAGTTCGAAGGCCCCGGCGTCGCCGTCCGCGCCGGCCGCGGCGAACGGGGCCAGCCCGCCCGCGGTGGAGTTTCCGGCCCGCGAGTCCGCCTCGCTCAAGGAAGGCACCTTCGTCAACCTGGACAATCTCAGGCAGATGATCCCGGGCATGACCAAGCCCCAGGTCTACGACCTGCTCGGCCCGCCGCACTTCAGCGAGGGCGTGTTCGGCGTGCGCACCTGGAACTACATCTTCAATTTCCGTACCGGCAACGGCAACGAGTTCATCACCTGCCAGTACCAGTTGCGCTTCAACAAGGACATGCAGACCGAGGCCGGCAATTGGAACCGGCGCGAGTGCGCGGACTTCGTGTTCCCGCGCCCGGTGGCCGCTCCGCCGCCTCCGCCGCCTCCGCCCGCGCCCGCGCCGGTCAAGCCGCCCCCCAGGCAGATCACGCTGGGCGCCGACGCGCTGTTCGCCTTCGACCGGTCCGATCTGGCCAGCATCTCGCCCGAAGGGCGCCGCCGCCTGGACGAGATCGGCAAGGAACTGCGCAGCGTGGACGTCGAACGGGTACGGGTGATCGGCCATGCCGACCGGCTGGGCAGCGCCAGCTACAACGACAGGCTGTCCCGGCAGCGGGCCGCCACGGTGGTGGCCTACCTGGTCAATTCCGGCGTGCCGTCCAACCTGATCAGTTCGGACGGCCGGGGCTCGCGCGAGCCGGTGGTGCAGTGCGACCAGCGCAACCGCAGCGAGCTGATCGCCTGCCTGGCGCCGAACCGCCGGGTCGTCATCGAGATCCAGGGCAAGGCCGGCTCTTCGTGAGGCCGTCCGCGCCGCCCCGCGGGCGGCGCGGAACCTCGACGTATTCTGCGCGTTTCGTTTGTCTGGCGGACGTCTCCGAGTTAGGATTACCCCTTATCGATCCCCCGCAACGCGCGGCCCGCAAGGCGCTTCCGGAGCGCGCGCGGCGCGCGGGGGGATCCTTCCGGAGACTCGCATGTCCGCATTCACTTCCCTTACCGAAAACTTCGCCGTGGCCCCCCAACTGGCCCCGGAAGACATGGCCGCCGTCGCGGCGGCCGGTTTCAAGAGCGTCATCAACAACCGGCCCGATTTCGAAGGTGGGCCGGCCCAGCCCTCCAGCGAGCAGATGCAGGCCGCGGCGCAGGCGGCGGGGTTGAACTACGTCCACCAGCCGGTCAACGGCGCGAACATCCAGCCCGGCGACGTTTCCACCTTCGCTTCCCTGCTCAAGACCCTGCCGGGGCCGGTCCTGGCCTTCTGCCGCAGCGGAGCGCGATCGACCAAGCTGTTCATGTCGGCCAGCAATTCCCTCTGACCGGATCGCGACGTGGCTTTCACGCTGGGGGGGACGGTCGACGGCATCAGGCGGCGGCGCAAGCCGCTGGTTCGTATTCTCATTGCCCTGCTGGTCCTGTGGCTGCTGTTCCTGGCCCTGACCGCCTGGGGCATTCCCCGGCTGGTCCGCAGCGTGGCGCTGGCCCAGGTGCCGGAGGTGCTGGGGCGTACGGCACGCGTGGGCGAGGTGTCGTTCAATCCTTTCAAGCTGCGCCTGCGCGTCCATGACTTCGCCATTCTCGACCAGGCGGGCACCCATCCGGATTTCTCGGTGGAGCAGGTCGAGGTCAATGCCTCGGTTTCGTCGCTGTTCCGGCTCGCGCCGGTGGTGGACGGGCTGACGATCACCGCGCCGCGCGTCTCGCTGGTCCGCGAGGGGCCGCAACGCTTCAACATCAGCGACATGCTCGACCGCCTGGCCGCCAAGCCCTCGGAAGACGGGCCGCCGCCCCGGTTTTCGCTGAACAACGTCAAGCTGGACGGCGGCGAGATCACTGTCGACGACAAGGTCACGGGCCGCCAGCACACCGTGCGCGACCTGCAGGTGGGCATTCCCTTCCTGTCCACGCTGGCCTATGCCACCGACATCGACGTGCAACCCAGGCTGTCGGCGCTGGTCAACGGCAGTCCGCTCAACCTGGAGGGCACCGCGCGGCCCTTCGATACGCCGCGTACGTCCTCGCTGCATCTCAAGATCGACGACCTGGGGCTGGATGCGCTGGCCGATGCCGTGCCGGGCGCGATGCCGGTGGTGCTCAAGCACGCCCGGCTCGACAGCGATGCCCAGCTGGTGTTCGAGGAAGGCGGCTCGGCGGCGCCCAAGGTCCGCCTGGAAGGCAATGCCACGGTGCGCGAGGTGGACGTGCGCGACCAGGGCGATGCCGCGCTGCTGGCGTTCAAGAGCCTGGCGCTCGAGAAGTTCGCATTGGAGCCGCTGGCGCGCCGGTTCCAGGCCGAGCGCATCGTCCTGGCCGGCCCCTCGATCCATGCCAGCCGCTCGGCCGACGGGCGCGTGAACCTGGCCGAGGTGGCTGGCCGTTTCCAGCAGCCCGCTGCGCCTGCGCCCGCGGCGCCGGCCGCGCCGTCGCCGTCCGCCAGCCCGGCCCCGGCGCCTTCTTCCGCGCCCGCGCCCGCACAGGCCGATGCTTGGCATGTGTCGGTGGGAACCGTGGCGCTGCAGGACGGCGAACTCGCCTGGCACGATGAGCAGGATCGCTTCGATTACCGCATCTCGGAGTTCGCGGCGGAGCTGCGCGATCTGAACCTGCCCGCGGCGCAGGACCAGGCCGTGCCCTTGACCGTGGCCGCGCGCGTGGGCGAGGCGGGCCGCCTGGACGTCAGCGGCCCGGTCCGCCTCCAGCCTTTGTCGGCGGACCTCGACCTCAAGCTGGATTCGCTGGCGCTGCCTGCGCTGGCGCCGCTGTGGAAGCCGTACCTGGCGCTGCGCATCGACGACGGCTCGCTGGGCGCGGCGGCCAGGCTGCACGTGGAGCAGGGCGAATCCCTGGCGGTGCGCTGGAGCGATGGCAGCGTCGCGCTGCGCAAGCTGGCCGCGGCACCGGTCTCGGACAAGGCATCCAGCCTGAAACTGGAGTCGCTGGAGGTGGGCGGGCTGGCTGGCGACCTGGCGGGGCGTATGGCACGGATTGAACGCATCGCCATCGACGGCCTGGCATTGGCGGCCACCCGCTCGGCCTCGTCGGCCGTGAGCTGGGCGGATATCGCCATTCCGGCCGCGCCCCGGACCCGACCCGCCGGCAAGCCGACCCCGGCCCCCGCCGGCCATGGCCAGGCCGCGTGGAAGGTGAGCGCGGGCACACTGTCGGTCGCCAAGAGCTCGCTCAGGCTGACCGACGAGTCCGTGTCGCCCCGCGTGGCGCTGAGGCTGGACGGCTTGCAGATGGAGGCGCGCAACCTCGGGTCGAACCTGCGGGCGCCCGTCGATTTCTCGCTGCGCTCGTCCGTCCAGGGTCGCGGCACCGCCGACATCAAGGGCACGGTCGTGCCCGAGCCGCTTTCGGTCAAGGCCCAGGTGCGCGCCGACCGGCTGGACCTGACCGCGCTCGCCCCCTACCTGGCGGAGCGGCTCAACGCCACCGTCAAGAGCGTCGTGGCCGGCGCCAACGGCAGGCTGGAGTTCGCGGCCGCCACCGGCAGGCAGCCGCAGCGCGCGGCCTGGACCGGCGCCGCCGAGATCACCAATCTCGACTTGATCGACAAGCTCAACTCGGCGGATTTCCTGAAATGGAAGCGGCTGGCGTTCAAGCGGCTGGACGTGGCCAGCGCGGGCGATACGCTCAAGGCCGACCTGGGCGACATCTCGCTGGAAGATTTCTTCGCACGGGTGATCCTGAGCGAGCAGGGGCGGTTGAACCTGTCGCAGCTGATCGTCCAGCCGGGCGAACAGGCCGGTTCCATCACCGACGAGAAGCCGGCCGGGCCGGCAACGAAGGCCGGCGAGCCGGCGGCATCGGAACGGCGGGTGCAGGGCGCCAAGGAAACAGGCGCGGCAGCCCCCGAGGCGGGCGGAATGCCGCGCGACATCCGGGTGGGCGCGGTGCAGCTGGCGCGAGGCCACATCAATTTCACCGACAACTTCGTCAAGCCCAATTACCGCGCCAACCTGACCGACATCGCCGGCAGCATCTCGGCCGTATCCTCGGCCGACAGCCAGCCGGCCGACGTGCAGGTGACGGCCAAGGTGGACGGCGACGCGCCGGTGGACATCACGGGCAAGCTCCACCCCTTCGGTCCGCGGCTGTACACGGACATCCATGCCAGCGCCAAGGGCGTGGAACTGCCGGCGCTGACTCCCTATGCCGCCAAGTACGCCGGCTATGCCATCGAACGCGGCAAGCTGTCGATGGACGTGCACTACCTGATCCAGGACGGCAAGCTCCAGGCCAGCAACAAGATCTTCCTCGACCAGCTCACCTTCGGCGAACGCGTCGACAGCCCCGATGCCCTGAAGCTGCCGGTGCTGCTGGCGGTCTCGCTGCTCAAGAACAGCCGGGGCGAAATCGACATCGAACTGCCCATCTCCGGATCGCTGGACGACCCGCAGTTTTCGGTGGGCGGCATCATCTTCCGCGCGCTGGTCAACCTGATCGTGCGGGCGGTGACGGCGCCGTTCTCGCTGCTGGCCTCGGCCTTCGGCTCGGGCGAGGAGCTGTCCCACATCGATTTCGCGCCGGGCCGCGCCGTGCTCGACGACGATGCGCGCAAACGCGTCGAAACGCTGGTCAAGGCCTTGAACGACCGTCCGGCGTTGAAGCTGGACGTGGCCGGCCGGGCCAACCCGTCCGTGGACACCGAGGGCCTGCGCAAGGCCGGCGTCGACGCCCTGATCCGCGTCCAGCAGCGGGAAGACCTGCGCAAGAAGGGGGACGACGCCGACGGGAAGGACCTGCCGCCGCTGGATGCCGCGCAGCGGGCCCGCTACCTGGAAAGCGCCTACAAGGCCGCCAAGATCGACAAGCCGCGCAACGTGATCGGCCTTGCCAAGTCCTTGCCCGGTCCCGATATGGAGGCGCTGCTGGCAGCCAGCGTCAACGTGGGGCCGGACCAGTTGCGCGAACTGGCCGTGCGGCGCGCGCAGGCCGTGATGGCCGTGCTGCGCGAGGCCAAGCTGGGCGAGCGGGCCTTCGTGGTCGCGCCCAAGATCGAGGCCAAGCCCGCCGAGGGCGCGAAGCAGACGGGGGTGGACTTCAGCTTGAGGTAGGTCCCCCCCTACGCGCTTCGCGCGCCCCCCAGGGGGCGATGCGGGTGGACCGGCGGAGCCGGATCCACCGCATCCTGGGTCTAGTACCTGTTTCTTGGGTTGTGGCATTTGTGCTTCGCTGGCTGCGGTTGGGGTTTGTTTTGTTTTTAATCTGGATATAAGATATCCAGAATAGAGGCATGGCCTCGCTTCTTGCCGAGTTCTTCATCATGACGCGTAGCGCTTCTTCGTCTGTCAGTGCCTTGCCGGGGCAGGGGTTGGGATCGGTTGCCATTCTTGCGCTGGGGACGTTCGCGGTGGGGACGGATGCGTTCATCGTGTCGGGGTTCCTGCCTTCGATCGCGCAGTCGTTGCAGGCATCGAATTCCATGACGGGGCTGTCGGTCACGGTGTTCGCGGGAACGTATGCGTTGTTGGCGCCGGTGCTGGCGACGGTCACGGCACCGTGGTCGCGCAATCGGGTGCTGGTGGGGGCGCTGGCGGTGCTGGCGTTGGCCAATCTGCTTTCGGCGCTGGCACCGGACATCTGGACGCTGCTGGCAAGCCGAGCGTTGGCGGCGGTGGGGGCGGCGGCCTATACGCCGACGGCCACGGCGGCGGGTGGGGCGCTGGTGCGGCCTGAGCTGCGGGCGCGGGCGTTTTCGCTGGTCACGGGCGGGTTGACGGTGGCGACGGCACTGGGCGTGCCGCTGGGCAATCTGGTCAGCCAGTGGTTCGGCTGGCGCACGGCGCTGGGCATGGTGGCCGCGCTGGCGGCGTTGGCCTGCGTGGGCGTGGCGCTGATCATGCCCGCCCTGCCGGGGCAGGCGCGTTCGTCGCTGCGCGCGCGCCTGGCGGTGCTGCGCCGGCCGGCGGTGGCCTGGGTGCTGCCGCTCACGGTGGTGGGCATGACGGCCTGCTACATCGTGTATGCCTACAGCGTGCCCGCCTTGCAGGCCCTGGGGATCGCCGACGGACACATCGGCGCGATGCTGCTCTGCTACGGCGTCGGGGCGGTGCTGGGCAACCTGCTTGCCGGTTACGGGACCGATCGCTGGGGGCCCACGCCGGTGTCGGTCACCGCATACGTGGCCATGGCGGCGTCATTCGCAATCATGGCGTGGCTGGCCGTGGCGGGCGCCGGCCACGAGGTGGCCGTGGGGCTGCTCGTGCTGGTCTGGGGCATGAGCAGCTGGGGTCAGACACCGCCGCAGCAACTGCGCCTGACCAACGCCGCGCCGCAGGAGGCGCCGCTGGTGGTCGCGCTGAACGCCTCCTGCATCTACCTGGGCATCGCCCTGGGGACCGCGCTGGGCGCGGGCTTGCTGGCGCACGGTGCGGTGTCCGGATTTGCCGTATCCGCGCTGGTTGCCCTGGCCGCGCTGGGTTTCGTCGCCGGCCTGGCCAGGAAGGAAAGCCCCCGTCCGCGCTAGCCCGCCGGACCGTCGCCCGCCGGGGCGCCGTCGCCTTTCAGGCGCAGCCACACCCGCCGCATGCTGAAGTCGTCGGGGTCCACGTCGACGTGGAACCCCAGCCGGCCCATCAGCGTCAGCATCGGCCGGTTGTTGCCCAGTACCAAGCCTTCGATGACGGCCAATCCTTGCCTGCGCGCCGCGTCCACCAGCGTCGTCATGAGCTGGATGCCCAGTCCGCGCCGTTGCCACGCGTCGCCGATGACCAGCGCGTATTCGGCGCTTTCGCCGTCGGCGTTCAGCAGATAACGCGCCACGCCGATGATGGCCTCGCGCAGTTCGCCGGGGTGGTCGGGGTCGGCTTCCCAGACCGTGGCCACCAGGGCCAGTTCCCGGTGGTAGTCGACCTGGGTGTAGCGCGCCAGTGTCCGCGGCGAGAGCTCGCGCATGAACGAGATGAAGCGCATGTAGCGCGTGTGTTCGGACAACTGGCGGGTGAAGTCCTGCAACGGTGCCGCGTCCTCGGGCCGGATGGGGCGGATGGTGTAGGGCGAGCCGTCCTTGAATTGCAGGTGCCTGACCAGGCGGGCGGGGTAGGGGTGGATGGCCATGTGGGCGTAGCCGCCCAGGCCCGCGTCGGCGTCGCCCGCGGTCTCGCGCGTGAGCGTGATGCGGGTGTCGGCCGCGACGACCCGGTCGCCGTCGATCATGACCGGGTCGATGTCTATGGTCTCGATATCGGGCAGCGCGCAGACGATCTCGGAAATGCGGACCAGCACGTCCTCCAGCGCGTCGAGTGCGCGCGGCGATAGCTGGCCCGCCAACGCGTAGCGCCAGACCGGCGAACGCTCCATCAGGCGGCGCGCCAGGAAGCCGTTGAGCGGCGGCAGTTCCAGGCTGCGGTTGGAGGGGCTTTCGCTGCGCGAGCGCGCGGATCCGAAACGGATCACCGGTCCGAACAGCGCGTCGCGGGCCACGCCCATGGAGACCTTGGCCGAGCCGGGCGGGCCGGCCATGGCCTCCACCGTGATGCCTTCGATGTAGGCCTGCGGCGCGGCGGCGTGGGCATTCGCCAGCATGCGCTGGTAGGCGGTGACGAGTTCGGTGCTGTTGCGGATGTCCAGGTGCACGCCCCGGACCGCCGATTTGCGCACCACGTCGGGCGAGTCGATCTTGATGGCCACGGGAAAACCGATCTGCTGCGCGGCGATCACCGCCTCGGCGGGGGTGCGGGCAAGCAGGACCTGGACCACCGGGATGTGGAAGGCCGCCAGCAGCGCCTTGCTCTCGGGTTCGGTCAGTGTCAGCCGGCCCTCGCGCCGCGCGCCGTCGAGCAGGATGCGCGCGCCGGCCAGATCGGGCTCCTGGCCGGGCGGCTCGGGGGGCGGGGTCTGCAGCAGCAATTGCTGGTTGTAGTGATAGGTGGCCAGGTTGCCGAAGGCGTCCACCGCCGCTTCGGGCGTGCGGAACGAGGGCGAGCCGGCGTCGTCCAGGATGCGGCGCAGCGGCCGCATGGCGGCATCGCCCATGAAGCAGGTGATGACCGGCTTCGAGGCCTTGGGCGCGGTGGCGGCCAGGGCCTGCGCCACCGCGCGCATGTCGGCCTCGGGATCGGGCGACAGCACGGCCAGCACGCCGTCCACGCCGGCGTCGGCGACGATGGCCTGCACGGCCTGCGCGCAGGCCTGGGGATCGGGGGCCGAGAACTCGACCACCGGATTGTCGGTCCAGGCATTGGCGCTGAGCGTGGCAGCCAGTTGCCTGCGCGTGTCTTCGCCCAGTTCGGCGCGCATGACCGGCCGGCCCGGCCCCAACTGGTCGAGTGCCAGCTGCGCCGGACCGCTGCCGTTGGCCAGCACGGCGATGCGCCGGCCGCTGGGCAGCTTGGCGAAGCCCAGCGCCTTCACCGCCGAGAACAGTTGCACGAAATAGCGGACGCGCACCGCGCCAGCGCGCCGCAGCGCGGCATCGAAGACCATGTCGGACGGGACCGGAGGCGGCGCGGCGGAGGCCGACTCGTCGGCGGCCAGGGGCCGCACGCTAGTGCGCTCTCGGCCGCCGTGCCCGGCCTTGAGCACCACCACCGGCTTGACGCTGGCGGCGGCGCGGATCGCACTCATGAATTCGCGGGCGTCGCGCACGTCCTCCAGGTAGAGCGCGATGCTATCGGTGCGCGCGTCGGCCACCAGGAAATCCAGCACGCGGGGCACGTCCAGCGCCGCTTCGCTGCCCAGGGAAACGACGGTCGAGAAGCCGGTCCGGTTGTCATCGGCCCAATCCATCACGACCGCCATGATGGAGCGCGATTGCGTGACCAGGGCGACGCGGCCCGAGCGCCCCAGCGAGGGGTGCACGCTGGCGTTGAGGCCGGCGTGCGGCCGTTGCAGCCCGAAGCTGTGCGGCCCCAGCAGTATGCAATCGTGGGCCGCGGCCCAGGCACGGCAGAAATCGTTGTCCTCGAGCGATGGCTCGTGGGTGAGCACCGCCACCGCTCGCGGCCGGGCCGGCGCCAGCGTCTCCAGCGTGGTCCGCAGCGCGTCGCGGGGAACGGACACCACCGCCAGGTCGGGCCGCTCGGCCGCCTGGGCCAGCCCGGCGGGCAGGACGCAGGTGCGCCGCTCGTCCAGCCGCAGCTCGGTGGTGCGGGCGCGCAGCGCGGCGGGCAGGGAGGCCATCATCGGCAGCGGCCGGTCGCTGATGGCGATCAGCGAGTGGGGATCGAACAGCGGGGACAGGGCGTGCCGGGACATGGCCCTCCTTTCTGGATGAGGACGCGCAGGCGCGTGGCGGCCCGGGGCCGCACGGATTTGCTGCAATACAATACTACCCCGGTCAGCCGACCCTGGCGCGCTTCGCGCGCCCAGTATTCACTCCTGCACGAGAGCCGTTTTCCTATGAGCACCGATTCCTCGTCGTCCGGCCGCAACCCCGCGGTCCGTACCCGCTTCGCACCGTCGCCCACGGGCTTTCTGCACCTGGGCGGCGCGCGCACGGCGCTGTTCTCGTGGGCGTTCGCGCGTCACCACGGCGGCACCTTCGTGCTGCGGATCGAGGATACCGACCTGGAGCGTTCCACCCCCGAAGCGGTGCAAGCCATCCTGGACGGCATGGCGTGGCTGGCGCTCGATCACGATGAAGGCCCGTTCTACCAGATGCAGCGCATGGACCGCTATCGCGAGGTGCTGGCGGGCATGCTGGCCGCCGGGTCGGCCTATTACTGCTACTGCTCGCCCGACGAACTCGAAGCCATGCGCGAGCGCGCCCGGGCCGAAGGCCGCAAGCCGCGCTACGACGGCACGTGGCGGCCCGAGCCGGGCAAGACCCTGCCGCCGGTGCCCGAGGGCCGCAAGCCCGTGGTGCGCTTCCGCAATCCGCTGGACGGCGACGTCACCTGGAACGACCTGGTCAAGGGCCCGATCACCATCGCCAACGCCGAACTGGACGACCTCATCATCGCCCGGCCCGATGGCACGCCCACCTACAACTTCTGCGTGGTGGTGGACGACTGGGACATGGGCATCACCCACGTCATCCGCGGCGACGACCACGTCAACAACACGCCGCGCCAGGTCAACATCCTGAAGGCCCTGGGCGCCACGCTGCCGGAATACGGCCACGTGCCCATGATCCTGGGACCGGACGGCGAGAAACTGTCCAAGCGCCATGGCGCGGTCAGCGTCATGCAGTACGACGACCAGGGCTATCTGCCGGAAGCCATGATCAACTACCTCGCGCGCCTGGGCTGGAGCCACGGCGACGACGAGATCTTCACGCGCGAACAACTGGTCGAGTGGTTCGATACCCGCAGCCTGTCGAAGTCCGCGGCGCAGTGGGATCCCAAGAAGCTCAACTGGGTCAACGCCCACTACATCAAGCAGAGCGCCGACGCCGACCTGGCCGCGCGCGTCGCGCCGCGCATCGCCAAGCGGGGTGGGGCGGTCGACGGCGTGGACCTGCCGGCCATCATGGCGCTGCTCAAGGAACGCGCCGAAACGCTCGAGCAACTGGCCGACGACGCCATGTTGTTCTGCGGCGAATTCGATGCCGCGGCCACGCCGCCGGACCTGGTCGCGCAGCACCTGACCGATGCCGCGCGCGCGATCCTGCGCGACTTCGCGCAAGAGGCCGGCTCGATCGAATGGACCCGGGAACAGATCTCGGCGCTGATGAAGGCCACCCTGGCCAAGCATGGCGTCAAGATGCCGGCGCTCGGGATACCGCTGCGGGTAGCCGTGACGGGACGGGCGCAGACGCCGGCCATCGATGCGGTCCTGTCACTGCTTGGCCGCGAGAAAGTGCTGGCCCGCTTGCACACGGTTTAAAAACCGTGCATAATCTCGCTTCTTCGCAGGACGGGGGTATAGCTCAGCTGGGAGAGCGCTTGCATGGCATGCAAGAGGTCAGCGGTTCGATCCCGCTTACCTCCACCAGTCCGGGAAGAAGCAGTACTGTAGTTCCGGGTCCCCTTCGTCTAGAGGCCTAGGACATCACCCTTTCACGGTGAGTACAGGGGTTCGAATCCCCTAGGGGACGCCAGCCGAACAGGTTGGCAGCAGTAAAAATATGCCGCTGCGGAGCGGTAGTTCAGTTGGTTAGAATACCGGCCTGTCACGCCGGGGGTCGCGGGTTCGAGTCCCGTCCGCTCCGCCAAGAATCAGAAAGCCCTGCTAAATCCCGTGTTTAGCAGGGCTTTTGCTTTTCTGCTCCGCCTGTGTCTCAGGCGGGTCCTGCGTGGACTTGCAAGCTGAAATATGGCTATAATCCAGATCCCGCTTGAAAAACATTTCAGCGGGCATCCACCCAGATGGATGGCGGTAACTGAATGGCAGTAACCGTGGGGGTATAGCTCAGCTGGGAGAGCGCTTGCATGGCATGCAAGAGGTCAGCGGTTCGATCCCGCTTACCTCCACCACGAAACAGCAGTTCCAGGTCCCCTTCGTCTAGAGGCCTAGGACATCACCCTTTCACGGTGAGTACAGGGGTTCGAATCCCCTAGGGGACGCCAACCGCCACAGGTTGGCAGCAGTAAAAACGCCGCTGCGGAGCGGTAGTTCAGTTGGTTAGAATACCGGCCTGTCACGCCGGGGGTCGCGGGTTCGAGTCCCGTCCGCTCCGCCAAGGAATTCCAAGGGTTAGTGCGCCAGCAGCCACTAGCCCTTTTTGTTTGGGCGTTCGACATGGCATTCGCCGCCTCGCGAAGCCGGGTACGCGTTTTGCGGCAGCCCGGGTTCATATCCAAAACCAAAGAGGTGACGCCATGAAATGCTCGAGTACCACTCGCAACACGCTGCTCGCCGTCCTGCTGGCGGCTGCCACGCCGTTCGCCATCGCGCAGACGAGTTCGCCCGACCGGACGAGCCAGGATGCCAGGACCGACATGGGGCCGTCGACCGGCTCGTCCGGCAAGCCCCTGCCCGCGGACCAGGGGAAGAACAGCCCGCAGCCCGAATCCACCAAGCGGACCGGGCCCGTCGAGCACGGAAGCCGCAGCGACATGGGGCCCTCCAGCGGGGCCTCGGGCAAGCCCTTGCCCGCCGGCCGCAGCGGCTCGGATGCGGCTCAGCCTTCGGGCGACCGCACCCGGCCGGGCGGCAACGACCGGGAATCCCGGACCGACATGGGACCGTCCTCGGGCGCGTCGGGCAAGCCGGTTCCTTCGCCTGACAACGGCGCGTCGTCGGGAGGCTCGATGCGGCGATGAGTCGCGGCAGCCGGCGCCAGCCTTCGCTGGCGCCGGCTGACAGCGGGGGCGTATGTCGATTCGTCGGCGAATAACGTCGATTGATCGTTCCTGATTGACAATTCCCACACCGACTTCCAACATCCGCGACGTCCATGCGTGCTCCGCATGACGGCTGCCGGGGTGGCGGGCCGCGCGTGAGCGGGCGTCAACCAGCGGAGTGTCCCCGACCATGCAATTCCCCATCGACCCGGCCGATCTGCAGCGCCGCAGGCTTTTCAAGTTCACCGCGTCGGCGCTGGCCGTGCAGGCCGTGGCCGCGTGCGGGGGCGATGCCCAGGCCGCCGAGGGCAATGCCAGCGACGCGGTTCTCAAGGCGGTGGCCGATTTCGGCGCGCTGGCGCCCGAAGGCACGCACTGCCTGGTGCGGGCCGACGTTCCCAATGCTTCCTGGAGCGCAAGCTACAACCCCGACCGGCAACTGTTCATCGGCAGCGCGATCAAGACCTTCATCCTGGGCCAGTTCGTGATCGATGCGGAAACGTCGTACAACGGCATTTCCGGGAACATGCCGCAGACCATCGACGACGGGGTCCGCTCGCCCGGCAGCCCTGTATTCGTCGACCTGAACGGCACGCTGCCCGCCAAGTACGCGCTGGAGGCGATGATCGCCCACAGCGACAACACCGCCACCGACATGGCCTATGCCGCTGTGGGGGCGGACCGGGTGCGGCAACTGATCGCCCGGGCGGGGCTGACGCATACGCGGATCCCGGATTCGACGCGCCGCCTGTTCTCGTACCTGGCCGGGGCGCCCGACGGCGTGGACCTGGGCTGGGAGGCCTTGATGGCGGAGCTGGCGCAGCCTTCGCTGCCGAACGCGCGGCAGGCGATCAACGACAGGCAGTCGATGCTCAGCACGGCCACCGAGCTGGTGGCGTGGTACCGGCAATCGCTGTCGGGCAAGTTCTTCACCCAGCCGGCGACCCTGACGGAATACAAGCGGATACTGGCGATGGCCGACGCGATCTCGCTGGTGGTGCCGGCGGACATCATCGCGTATGGCAAGGGAGGCAGCATCGACTGGCTGGACTTCCACACCATCAGCTTTCCCGGCCAGATGATCGTCGACCGGGTGCCGGTCACGTTCTGCTTCACCTACAACTGGCGCGGTCCGGAAACCAGCACGGGCGCGCCTTTCCAGGCGTTCGTGAAGGCCGTGCGCCCGGTGTTGCAGGCGTGCGTGGACGCCATCCGCAAATAGCGCCGCAAGAGGCCAGCCATGGACAGCATGGACAGCGACGCGCCGTTCGAGACCCTGGAGCGCGACCAGTGCGCGCCGGCTCCGGCGCTGGGGGCCTGGGTCCACCAGGTTGCCCTGGCACTGATGAGCCGGCCCCAGGACGAGGCCATCTTCCTGGCCCTGCAGGCGCTGGGAACGCTGGCGCAGGTCGATCGCGCATGGATGTTCGAATACGATGCGCGCGCCCTGCGCTTTCGCAACACCCATGAGTGGTGCCGGTCCGGCATCACCTCCCATGTGAGCGATCTCCAGGATGCGCCGGTCACGATGATCGCGTGGCTGCATCGCGCCCTGAACCAGCGGCGCGCCGTCATGATCCATGACGTGGCGCGCATGCCGCGCGCGGCAAGGTCGGTACAGGCGGAAATGCTGCGCCAGCAGGATCGCAGCGTGCTGAGCGTGCCTGTGTTCCATGAAGGCCGCCTGCGCGCCTGCATAGGCTTCGATGCGACGCGCGCGCCGGTGCGCTGGCAGCCGGCGCAGGCGCTGGGCCTGTTCCTGTGCGCGGACCTGATCGCGCAGGCCCGCTATGGCGGCACGGAAACCGAGCGCAGCCGGGCGCGCGCGCAGCTCTACGAGCCCCTGCTTTACCTGCGGCTGGGGCACGGAACCCGCGGACTGGCCCCGGCGGACATCCTGGGCGTGCGCTCGGCGCGCGATTATTCCCTGATCTGGCTGGCGGGCGGGGGCTCGGTCAAGGACATGCGGCCCTTGTCCGCCTGGGCGGAGCTGCTGCCACAGGAGAGTTTCATGCGCATCCACCGTACGGCGCTGGTCAACCTGGGGCACGTCAAGGCGCTGGAGCGGGGCGCTTCGATGCCGTGGACCGTCCAGTTGCGCGGCCTGGGCCAACCCTGGTCGGTGTCGCGGCCCTATCGCCAGGCGCTGCGCGCCAGGCTGGGGGTCTGAAGCCGAGGGCGGGCGCGCATCTTGCTGAGGAGCAGGCAGGCCTTGCCAAGGCCGCTTCCTTCGCTATCGAGGAGAACGCCATGCTCACCACAATAATTCTGATCATCCTGCTGCTGGCGCTGATCGGCGCCTTTCCCGCATGGCCCCATGCTGCCAGTTGGGGATACGGGCCCTCGGGCATCATCGGGGTGATCCTGGTCGTGCTGATCGTCCTGCTGTTGATGGGAAGGATATAGGCCCGGGGCGCGCGGGGGGCGCTCAGCGGCGGTTTTCGCCGTCCTGGCGCTCGCGCCAGTTGCGCCGCATGAGAATGAACGTGAACGAAGTGGACCAGCCGATCAGAATCAGGCCCACCAGGGGTTCCACCGAGGCCAGCAGACGCAGCGGCCCGGTGGGAAAGATGTCGCCCAGGCTCTGGGTGGTGAAGGTTTCCAGTCCGAAGTAGATGTAGGCCAGGGGGCCCGCGCTGGCCGCGCCGGTCAGGTGCCCCAGCCCCAGCCATTCCGCGCCTATCCAGTAGCCGGCCCCGAACAGCATGCCCTCCAGGCAATGGGCGGCGATGATGGCGCAGATCAGCACGCCTATGTTCGCCCGCCCGCTCCAGCGCCGCGGATGGATGGAGGAAATGAAGCGCAAGGCTTCGTAGTGCAGGGCGACGGTACCGATGGAGAAGACCACGGTCAGGCCGATGGCCATGAAATAGTGCGCCGGCATCGTTTCTTTGTCAGGACTTGTTGCGGGTATGGGGCGATTATTGCAGTTGTAGCACTCCCCGGCGGGCCGCCGCGCGCCTGGGCGCCGTGGAATGCTACGCTTGATGGCCTCAAGAAGAAGGAGAACGTCCATGAAACGGACCTGGAAAATCCTGCTCGCGGCGGTCGTGGTGCAGGGGCTGGCGGCCTGTGCCCAGCAGGGCGGCGCGGCGGGCGGCTCCGGCGCCAAGACCGATGCCTCGATCCTGACGGCCTATCACTGGCGCCTGCAACAGGCGCTGAACGCGACCGGCGCGCCCCAGCCGGATGCGGTAAACACCCACGGTGGCCAGGCGCTGCAGCTGACCTTCGCCGGGGAGCGCGTTTCCGTGGCCGGGCTGTGCAACATGCTGGGCGGCGGCTACCGCGTGGATGGCGCGCGGATGGCCATCACGCAGATGGCCGGCACCTTGCGCATGTGCCCGGACCAGGCCTTGATGAAGTACGAACGGGATGTGGCCGAGCGGCTGCCGACGGTGTCGGGCTGGGAGATCCTGGGTGGCGCAGCGCGGCCCGAGGCGGGGGCGCAGCCCGCCCTGAAACTCACCTTCGCCGACGGCAGCCAATGGCGGCTGGCCGGCACGCCCACCGACGAGACGCGCTACGGGTCGGCGGGCGAGACCATGTTCCTGGAGGTGGCGCCGGACCTGGTTCCCTGCAGCCATCCCCTCATCCCGAACATGAAATGCATGCGGGTGCGCACGGTCAGCTACGACGCCGCCGGCGTCAAGCAGGGCTATGGCGACTGGGAAGCCTTCTACGGCAACATCCAGGGCTATACCCATACGGCCGGCGTGCGCAACGTGCTGCGTATCAAGCGCTACACCCTCGCCAATCCGCCGGCGGACGCCTCCCGCTACGCCTACGTGCTCGACATGACCGTGGAAAGCGAGCAGGTCTCGGGGCGCTGAGCCCCGGCCGGCGTCTCACCCCAGGCGCCGCGCGGCGTCCAGGGCCAGGCCCGTTCCTATGCTGCCGAACGTGTCTCCCTGGACCGCGCGCGCCGCGGGCAGCAGCGAGGCGACCCGGTTGCGCAGCAGCGGTACGCTGCTCGATCCCCCCGTGAAGAACACCGTATCGACCGCCCGCGCGGCGATGCCGGCGGTGTCCAGCAGCTCGGCGATCGTCCTGCCTATCCGGTCCACCAGGTGTTCGATGGCGGCATCCAGGTCGGCGCGCGTCGCCACCTGGATCAACCCGGGCTCGACGCGGCCCAGGTCCATCCGGGCCTCGGGCGCGGCGGCCAGCGCGATCTTCGCTTCCTCGACCTGGAAAGCCACCCAGTGGCCCGCGCGCTCCTTGACCAGTTCCAGCAGCCGGGCGAGCTTGTCCTTCTCGGCCGATTCGTGGAACAGTTCGGCCAGCATGGTGGCCGACTTGCGGGCATAGACCTGGTTGATGGTGTGCCACGATGCCAGGTTGAAGTAGGGCGTCGAGGGCATCTCCTTGCCGCTGGTCAGGCGGCTGCCCAGGCCCAGCAGCGGCATCACGGTGCGCAGGCTCAGGTACTTGTCGAAGTCGGTGCCGCCGATGTGGACGCCGCCGTTGGCGAGGATGTCCTCGCGCCGCTCGGCGGCGGCTGCGCGCGCGGGATTCAGGCGTATCAGCGTGAAGTCCGACGTGCCGCCCCCGATGTCCACCACCAGGACCAGTTCCTCGCCGGCGATCTGCGATTCGTAGTCGAAGGCTGCCGCCATCGGCTCGTATTGGAATTCGACGTGGCGGAAGCCTACCTCGCGGGCGATCTCCGCCAGGGTCTCCTGCGCCTTGGCGTCCGCGCGCGGATCGTCGTCGACGAAGAAGACGGGGCGGCCGAACACCGCCTGGTCGAGAGTCCTGCCGGCCGCGTGCTCGGCGCGCCGCTTGAGTTCTCCGATGAAACGCGAGAGCAGCAGGCGGAAGGGCAGCGCCCGGCCCTGGACCTCGGTGTGGCCTTCCATGAGCGGCGTGCCCAGCAGGCTTTTCAGCGCCCGCATCAACCGGCCGTCATAGCCTTCCAGGTAGTCCCGGACCGCCGCGCGGCCGAAGCTGGTCTCGATGTCCTCGGCGTGGAAGAAGACCGCCGAGGGAAAGGTGGGCTGCCCGTCTTCCAGCGGCAGCAGGGAGGGAGCGGCGGGCCGGTGCCAGCCGACGGTGGAGTTGGACGTCCCGAAATCGACGCCGCATGCGTTTGAGATCATGGAGGGAAAGGAAAAAGGCGCCGCGCCCCGATGGGGTCTGCTTTCCGGCCGTGGACGGGACGCGACGGGAAACGCAGATCGATATGCGGTCTGGGCATGGCCCGCCTGGGCGGGCCGGTGTTAAAACGGGGAACGGCGTCATTGTATGCGCAGCCACGGACCGCACCGACACCGGTGCAGGGTCCTTCTCCATGGGAGCCTTTCGCATGTCATTCAAAGCCTTGGTCGCGGTCGTTGGCGTGTCGCTGCTCGGCGCGGGGTGCGCCGTCGCGCCGGTCGGCGAGGACACCGCGTTGAAGCAGGCCATCGCCAGTCCGGCGCGCACGCCGGCCTTCGTCGCCCGGGACGCCGCGCGCAAGCCTTACGAGGTCCTGCACTTCTTCGAGCTGCGGCCGGACGCCACCGTGGTCGAGATCTCGCCCGGGGCCGGCTACTGGACCGAGATCCTGGCGCCGTACCTGAAGCCGCGCGGCACCTACTACGCCGCCCAGTATCCGCAGGACGGCGGGGGGCGCGCCTACTACCAGGAGTACTACCGGAATTTCCGCGCCAAGCTGGATGCCAATCCGGCCTGGTACGACCGGGTCCGGGTGACGGCCTTCGGCAAGGGGCGCTACGACATCGCCCCGCCGGGCAGCGCCGACATCGTGCTGACCTTCCGCAACCTGCACAACTGGATGAACGACGGTTATGCCGAAGAGGTGATGGCCGCCTTCTACCGCGCCCTCAAGCCCGGCGGCATCCTGGGCATCGAGGCCCACCGCGGCCGGGCCGACAAGCCCCAGGACCCGCGCGCCGCCGATGGCTACGTACGGCAGGATTACGCGATCCAGCTCGCCCGGCAGGCCGGCTTCGTCTTCGTCGGCAGCTCGGAGGCGCTGGCCAATCCCAGGGATACCAAGGATCATCCGGCGGGGGTGTGGACGCTGCCGCCTACCTTCCGGCTGGGCGACAAGGATCGCGAACGCTACGCCGCGATCGGAGAGGCCGATGGCTTCCTGTTGAAATTCCGCAAACCCTAGGTCTTGGACGCCGGCAGCCGGGCGTAGCAGTGCTTGCAAATAGCGGCGGCGGGATGCACGTACTTGCCGCAGCTCGGGCACTGCTTGCCATGCCTTTCGCGGGCGATCTCGCGAGCCTTCGCCCGTTGGCGAGCCTTGACCACGATGACCCCTACGCAGATGGCAGCGATGATGGCAATGAAAACAATCATGCTTTTCCCGTTGTAATTGCGCGAACGAGTATAGGGGGCGTGTGTTATCGGAAGTTTGCAGGATGTCTCAATTGTTAGAAAGAGCCCACGCCGTTTTTTCTGCGAAAAGCGCGCCGCGCGGGCGGGGGAAACCGCTCCAGGCGCAACAAAGGCGCCTGAACAGTGGCTGAATGAGGGGGTACGCCTCCTGCGAGTCCCGGGGCGAAGGCGGCGGGGCCGGGGAAAGGCAGTCCGTCCGCTAGCGAACGGATACACATGGCTGGAAGGCGGCTGGCCATGATGGCCGAGTTACATTTTCCGGAGCGCGGCCTCTGGAATCGGTAACCGTGGACCAAGGCGCTAGGCGCCGGGTCCGCTCAGGCCTGCCAGTAGCCGCCAGCCTCGATCGCGCGGCGCACGTCTTCGGGCACCTCGATGGGCCGCGTGGTGTGCATGTCGATGAACACCAGGACCAGCGCCGCGCGCAGGCGCACCGGCTGGTCGTCGCCGGCGGGGCTCAGTTCGATGGCGATCTTCAGCGAGGTACGCCCCACGCCGTCGATCCGCAGTGCCGAGACGATGTCCTCTCCCAGCCGGCTCGGGGCCAGGAAATCGACCTGCAGGTTGACGATGGGAATGGCGATGTGCCGCTCGCCATGCAGGGCGGCGAAGCCGGTCCCCAGGCCGTGCCGGAGCCAGTGTTCGACGGTGTCGTTCAGGATCTCGACGTAGCGCGGATAGAACACGATGCCGGCGGGATCGCAGTGCTTGAAGCCGATCTCGACCGGCATGACATGGATGGTTCCCATGCGGTTTCCTCGATGGATGGAGCGGGCGGGCGCGGGAATGGCCGCGGCTTTCAATTAGACCTCATGCTCACACCTGGTGCGCGATGCCCGAGAGCTGCCGGGCGAGCCGCTCGCCGCTGTCGTCGGCCAGCGCGGCCTCGCGCAGGCCGGCCACGGTACGCGCGGCATCGCCGCGGCCACGCAGGGCGGGCAGTACGGCCATGATCTTGCGGTAGCTGCCCAGGCCGCGCGCGTGGGTGTCGCCGTAGCCCTTGATCAGGCGCGGGCATTCGGCGATCTCGCAAGCCAGGTCGTAGTCCTCGGCGGCGAGCAGCACGACGAGGTCCAGCCAGTCCTGCATGCCGGCGGTTTCGCGTTCCTGCCGCAGCGAGCGTGGCCGCAGCCGCTTGAAGGATGCGATGCCGTACAGCAGCAGGAAGCCGCGCAGGCTGGACGTGCGCACGACGCGGCCCTTGCGGGTGGCGCGCGCCAGCAGCGGCCCGGCCCAGCGCGAGGCCAGCAGCCAACGGCCAAGGCCGGCCGGCAGCATGTCGGCGATTTCCTCCGGGCGGGGGTGGAAGAACTCGTTGATGTGGAGTGCCTGGCCGGCGCTGGCCCCGTGCTGCTGCCGGACGCGGTCGAAGCGGGTGGCGCGGATCTTCAGTTCGGCGACGCGCACGGTGTCCTCGTAGGTCATCCACAAGGCGAGATGGCGCGCCGTCTCGCGCAGCAGCCGGCAGGACGGGTCGGAGCCCCCGATGATATCCAGCAGGGGCCGCAGCCGGTCCAGGTACAGGGCGGCATAGGCTGGATCCTGGTAGTCGGCGGCGCGCACGATGCCTGCCCGCAGGATGTCCCCGAGCGGGGCGGGAAACTCCCGGCCGATGCGGGCGTCCAGCGTGGCGAGCCGGGGATCGACGGCCGCGTCGGTCGCGGGCGAGGCGGCGCCGGGCGATGGCGTGGGGCCGTCGGCATGGGCGCGAAAGCCTGCGTCGAAGGCCCGGAGGCTGGCGGCCACGCCTATCCCGCCGCGTTCGATGGCGGCTTCGAAGGCCTGCCGGTCCCAGGGCAGCGCCCGGGTGGCGGCCAGCGCGCCGAACAGGGTCGCGCTGATGACACTGCCGCTGCGTTCGGCCAGGGCCGAATAGTCGCGGCAGATGAATTCGCGGGCCGCCGCGCGGCCCGCCTCGTACAGCGAGGCATAGTCCTTGCGTCCGTCGCCCATGGCCATCTTCTCGGGCAGGGCGTAGACACGGTTGGACGAGGCGATCAGCACGGTCCTGTCGGGCGTCACGAGTCCACGCTGTACCGCCCGGGCCGCCTCCATCAGCTCGGAGGCGATCACCACGTCCACGTCGCCGGGAACGGGCATCAGGCCGAGCACGGGCGCACGCGTCCGGTGGCGGGGTCCGGGCAGGACCTCCACGTAGTAGATCGTGGCGCCGGTGCGCTGCGCGACGCCGGGTACGGACGTGGACTGGGCATGGAAGCCCGCGTGTTCGGCCGTGGCCACGATCCAGTCGGCCAGCACCCCGCCGCCTTCCCCGCCCATGGCGAGGATGGCGATCTTGATCGGGCGCGGGGTTGCCTCAAGCGGCATGGCGGTACTCCTGCTTGGCAAGGCGGCGCTGCAGGAATCGGATGATCGTTCCGGCCAGGCGCGCGCCCAGGGTTTCGAGGCGGGTGGGGTTGGTCACCACGTCGGCCCGGTAGAACGACGGGCACAGCACGGCCGCGTGCGAGACCTCGCCGCACAGGCCGCAGCCCACGCAGCTGGGCAGCACGGTGGCGACCGGATCGCGGCGCAGCGGGTCGGGGTTGTCCTTGATCGACAGCGAGGGGCAGCCGGACAGGCGTATGCAGGAGTGGTCGCCGGTACAGGTGTCGTGGTCGACGCCGAATTGTTCCTTGACCACCCGCCGGCCTTCCTTGGCCATCTGGCGCTGTCGCGGCTTGATCCGCCGCTGCTTGTTCAGCATGCACTCGGACTGGGCGATGACGACCTTGGGGCCGGGTTCGTCGGTGGTGAGCGCTTCGTTCAGGACCGACTGCATCTGCTGGAGGTCGTAGGTATGGGTGACGGTGCGGACCCATTCGACCCCGACGCCCCGCACCGCGGCCTCGATGCCGTGGCGGGTCGAACGGGTGGGGGTGTCGGCCGCGGACGACAGGATGTCCTGGCCCCCCGTTGCCGCCGAATAGCCGTTGTCGACGATGACCGTGACGTTGTTGCTGCGGTTGAAGACCGCGTTGCCGATACCCGAGGTCAGCCCGTTGTGCCAGAAACCGCCGTCGCCCATGATGCTGATGGTGCGCCGGTCGGTTTCGCCGGTGTTGAGCGCCGCCGCGCCGGCCGCGCCCAGGCCGTAGCCCATCGAGGTCGCGCCGATGTTGAACGGGGCCAGCGCGGCGAACTGGTGGCAGCCGATGTCTGCGCTCACGTAGTGTTTGCCGATGCGGTTCTCCACCATTTTCATCGCGGTGAAGATGGGGCGTTCGGGGCAGCCCGTGCAGAAGGAGGGGGGGCGCGGCAGGACCTCGTCCACTTTCTCCAGCGCGACGCCGGGCATGGACGGCACGATGGGCGGAATCCTGGGTTCGAGCATCCGGGCCACGCCCTCGGGCAAGGGCCGCCGCCCGGCCAGCTCGGGCGCGTGGCGGTCGAGGAAGCGGCGCAGCCCCTTCATCACGACCCGGGGCGTGTATTCCCCGGCGCGCGGCAGGAGGTCCTTGCCGTGCAGGACGGTTCCGGCGCCGGCGCGGCGCAGGATGGTGTGCAGCGCCTGTTCGATGAACTCGGGCTGGCCCTCCTCCAGCATCAGCACCGCGTCCTTGTCCCGGCAGAAATCCAGCACCTCGCTTTCCACCACGGGATAGACCACGTTCATGACGTAGATGGGGATGTCGGTGTCGCCATAGATGTTGGCCAGCCCCATCAGCTCCAGCACCCGCATCAGGGTGTTGTACAGGCCGCCCTGGACGATGATGCCGACATGGCGGGCCTCGCCGTCGAAGCGTTCGTTCAGGCCTTGCTCGCGCACGAAGTCCTCGGCGGCCTTCCAGCGCTGCGCGATCTTCTCGTGCTCGTGCACGAAGGTGGCGGGCGCCAGGGCCATGCGCTCCACGTCGCGCCGGGGCTGCTCGATGGCGTCCTTCAGCGTGAACGCGGGACGCCTGTTGTCGGCGGCGTCGAAGCGGCCGTGCGCATGGCAGGCGCGGATGCGCAGCGTCAGCATGACCGGCGTGTTGCTGGCCTCGGACAGGTCGAAGCTCTGCTGCACGGCGCGCACCAGCGAAGGCAGGTTGGGGCGGGGGTCCAGCAGCCACATCTGCGACTTCATCGCGAAGGCGTGGGAGCGCTCCTGGATGATGCTCGAGCCTTCGCCGTAGTCCTCGCCCAGGATGATGAGCGCGCCGCCGGTCACGCCGCCCGATGCGAGGTTGGACAGGGCATCCGAGGCCACGTTGGTGCCGACCGTGGACTTGAAGGTAATGGCGCCGCGCAGCGGGTAGTGGACCGAGGCCCCCAGCATGGCGGCCGCCGTCGCCTCGCTGGCGCTGCTTTCGAAATGCACGCCCAGTTCGTCCAGGATCTCGCTGGCATCGGCCAGGACGTCCATGAGATGGGAAACGGGCGAGCCCTGGTAGCCGCCGACGTACGAGACGCCGGATTGCAGCAGGGCCTTGGTCACGGCCAGGATGCCTTCGCCTTCGAACTCCTGCCCCGCGCCCAGGCGCAGCTTCGTGACTTCCTGCTTGAATGATCGCTCTGCCATAAGCGTTCCGGAAAAAAGATGAAAGGGGTCCCTGGCGGCTGTCGGTGGACAGCCGCCGCGGAACAAGAGGGATCGGGGCGCGGCGGGCGCGCGGAAGCGGGTCTTTTCCTAGAACCTCGACGGCAGCCAGGTGGCTATCGACGGCCAGAGGAAGATCGCCGCCAGCAACAGCACGGTCATGGCCACATAGGGAGTGACCGCCTTGAATATGTCGGTCATGCCGACCTCGGCCGGGGCCACGCCGCGCATGGTCATCAGCAGCATGCCGTGCGGAGGCAGCAGGAGGCCAAGCTGCATGCAGATCAGGTACATGATGCCGAACCAGACCGTATCGATGCCCAGCTGATTGACGATGGGCATGAACACCGGCAGCGTGATCATCATCATGGAGATCTGCTCGACGAACAGGCCCAGGAAGATCAGCAGCGCCAGCATGCCCGCGACGATGGCCATGGGGGAGAGCCCCGTGCCGGTCACGGTCTGCACCAGGCCGCTGGTCGCGCCCGAGAAGCTCAGTATCTGCGAGAAGGTGGTGGCGCCCAGGATGATGAACAGGATCATGGCCGATATCACCAGCGTGCCCTTGAGCGCGGCGAACAGCCGGGCCGGCGTCAGCGCCCGGTAGCAGGCCGTGACGAGGATGGTCGCCATCGACCCCAGGGCGGCCGATTCCGTGGGCGTGGCCCAGCCGGCGATCATCGAGCCGACCACCACGCCGAAGATCGTCGCCAGCGGCAGCACGTACACCAGGAAGGGCCGCACGCGCTCCCAGCCCCGGTGTTCGTCCAGCGGGCCGTTGGGCGCGATGGCGGGCCGCAGGCTGGCGCGGACCACGATGTAGGCGATGAACGACAGGCTCAGGATGAAGCCGGGAGTGACGCCTCCCACCAGCAGCTTGGAGATCGAGATGCCGGACAGCGAACCCAGCAGCACGGTGATGGCCGAGGGCGGGATCAGCATGTCGACCGCGCCGATGGCCATGATGGGACCGCAGGCCATGGTCGGGTGGTAGCCGCGCTGGAGCATGAGCGGCAGCATCAGGCTGCCCAGCATGGCCGTGGTCGCGATGGTGGAGCCCGAGATGGCCGAGAAGATCGTGCCGGCCACGACCGCGACCACCGCCAGCCGCGCGGGCATGCGGCGGATCAGGCGCTCGATGCCGTCGATCACCTTGAGCGCGACGCCGGTGTGGAACAGGACCTCGCCCATCAGGACGAACAGCGGGATGGGCGTGAGCGAGAAGCTGGTGATGGAGGCCGAGCCGTTGCGCACCAGCTGGCCCAGGCCGGGCTCGCCGCCCAGGAACAGCAGTGCCCCGGCCAGGTTGATGACCAGGAAGGAGAAAGCCACCGGCAGGCCGAGGAACAGCAGGGCGGTGGAGCCGCCGAACAGCAGCAGCGAGGCTTGTTGCCAGGTCATGGGCGCCTCCTAGCTGGCCGACACGGCATCATGCCGGGGCCGGTGTTCGGACCTGCGCAACCGGTCCATGCGGAACAGGAACTCGATCGACAGCAGGGAAAAGCTCAGCACCCAGGGCGCGGTACCCCACCATTCCGGCGTCACGAGCGTCTTGGTGATCATGCCGCCGCCCAGGTAGCTTTCGTGGGTGACCAGCCAGCCGTAGCAGGCCAGGGCGACGCTGCAGGCGAAGCCGAGCAGGTCGGCCACCCACTCGCACACCCAGCCGGCGCGCGCCGGCAGCGCCTGCAGCAGGATGTCGACCCGGATGTGCTGGCCCTGGCGCAGCAGCCAGGGCGCGGCCAGCATGGTCATGGCGGAGAGCATCGTTTCCGATATCTCGTTGCTCCAGGACAGGTCGGCCAGGCCGGTGTTGCGGGTGAACACGTCGGCGCAGATCATGACGGTCATCGCCAGCAGGATCAGGCAGGCCAGGGAGAAACAGAGATAAAGCAGATGCCCGTAGGCGCGGGAAATCGTCTGCATGGCGGATCAGGGGCGCGAGAACAGCGACTTCAGCTTGGCCGCGTGCGCGGGGCTGACCTCGGCCATCCGCTTCCAGGCGGCGTCGCGGGCGGCATCCAGCAGCTTGCGGCTGTCTTCCGGCGACAGGGCGATGGTCTTGACGCCCGCCTCGGCCTGGCGCCTGGTCTCGGCGGCGACCTCGTCCTTGTAGGTGGCGTTCTGTTCCTCGGCCCATGCGAATTGCTTCTGCAGGAAATCGCGCTGGGCCTGGGTGAGGTTCTTCCAGGACGACAGGTTCATCAGGATGCCGTTCTCCGAGCCATAGAAGCCGGGATCCACGCGGTACCTGGTCTTTTCCTGCCAGCCCAGGTCGAAGATGCCGGCGATGGGCCAGCCGTAGCCGTCCACCACGCCGCGCTCGAGCGCGGTGTAGAGCTCGCCCGGCGCGGTCTGCACCACCGTGCTGCCCAGGCTCAGGAAGAGGTCCCGGTAGACCGGCGTGATGCGCATCTTCTGGCCCTTGAGGTCGCCGGTGAAGCCCTTGTTGGTATAGATGTGATAAGGCACGCCGTCGCTGAGCCGGGCAAGGTAGGTCAGGCCCTTGGGCGCCAGCAGCGTGTTCATGTAGTCGATGGCGCCGTTCTCGCGCAGTTCCCGGGTCGTCAGGTCGGTGTAGGACATGGCGATGGCCTCGGGCACGATGTTGGTGTAGAACACGCCGGTCACGTTGGCGAGGTCGACCACCTTGTTGCGCACGGCGTTGCCCACCTCGAACGGCGGGATGGCCTTGGGGCCGCCGATATAGTTGATCTGCACCAGGCCCTTGCCTTCCCGGTTGACCTTCTCCACGAAGCGCTCGAAGTGGCGGGAGAAAAAGGTCTTCTCGTCAAAGGAACTGACGGCGCGCAGCGTGACCTGCTGGGCCTGTCCCATGGCCGGCGTGGCCAGGCAGGCGAGCGCGGCGGCCGCGAGGACGGCGCGGCGCTTTCTTTGCAGGGAGCGGGAACCGGCGTTGACGAGGGTCCTGAGCATGTTGACTCCATTGCCGTGCTTCGTTCGCGGGACGCGAGCCCGCGAAGGCGGCGATAAGGGTGGATGGGATGGCGAGGCGGATCGAGGTTAGAGGCGGGCCGAGAGGCCCGTCAACGCGATTTCCTGCGGCATGCGATGAATTCTTTTCATGCACGGCGGTGGTGCGCCCGCGGGGGGCGATCGATGCCAAAATGCCGGTGCGCTTCATGCGCTTTCCCGGACGACTTACGCGATACCGCCATGGAATTGAAGCAACTCAGAGCGCTGCAGGCCATCGCCGACACCGGCAGTTTCGGCGAGGCGGCGGCCCAGCTAGGCTTGACCCAGTCGGCGCTCAGCCACCAGGTGCGCCACCTCGAGGCCGAGCTCGACGAAACCTTGCTGATCCGGGCCCGGCCCAAGGTCTATCCTTCCCCGGCGGGGCTGGCGGTGCTGGCCTCGGCGCAGAAGATACGCGCCGAGATCATGGCGCTGGAGGCACGCTTCGAGCGCTCCAAGACGGGGCCGGTCACGGGCACGCTGCGCATCGCGGCCACCACGTTGTCCATCGTCTACGTGCTGGGCGACCTGTGCGAGGCCTTCATCGAGAAGTACCCGGGCATAGAACTGATCTTCACCGCCACCGAAAGCGCCGAGGCCGCCGTCAGGCGGGTGCAGGTCGGGACGGCCGACGTGGCGTTCGGTCCGCTGGCCGAGGGCAGCAGCCAGATGGTGCGGGTGGCGCTGGGCAGCACCGAGCACGCGTTCATCGTCCGCAGCGGCCATCCGTTGGCCAAGCGCGGGACCGTTTCGCTGGACCAGTTGCGGGAGTTTCCGTTCGTTCTGTTCCAGCCGGGCAGCGGCACGCGGGCCATCACGGACGAACTGTTCCTGCCGGACGGCGGCTATCCGTCCGTCCTGACCGAGTCCAACGACGCCCAGTTCATCAAGCGCATCGTCTCCATCAGCTCCGGTGTCGCGCTGATGCCGGTCTACGCGCTGGCCGACGAGGTGGCCAGCCGCAGGCTGAGCCTGCTGCGCTGTGCGGGCCGGCCCATCCTGGTGGACATCGGCATCGTCCACAAGAAGAACGTGCTGATGAACTCGATCGAGTTGTTCAAGTCGTTGTGCCTGGATCTGCGGGGCCCGTCGCCCATCAGCATCACCATCGAGAACGCGCGCAGCCTGCCGTTCGCCAGGCGCTGAGCCGGCCGCGGCGCGCCTCTCAGGCCAACGGCCCCACCCGCAGGCCTTCCTCGTCCAGCCAGCGCAGGAAGGCCGGGCCGGCCAGCACCCGGTACTCGGCCACGCGCTGCCCGCCGGGAGGATCGTCGGGCACCGGCGCGACCGCCGGATGGCACATCAGCACGTCCCGGTCGCGAGCATGGCGCAACCATTTGCGGACCAGCGCGGCATAGTGCTGCTCGCCGCCCTCGAAGCCGTACACGCCCAGCAGGCGCTCGTTGGTCCGCAGCCCGTGGCCGTGCGCGAGCCGGGACAGTCCGGCGGCCCCCAGCGCGGAAATGGCGCGGGCCTTCAGGCGCGGCGGACGCGGCATGCCGGGCAACTGCGCCGCGCGGGTAGAGCGCAGCCACGGCAGGGCGTGGGCATAGCGCCGCGTCAGCAAGGCGACCAGGCGGGTGCGGATGTGGGGCAGCTGGTGCACGTGCTGGTGGCCGTCGACGTAGGCGGGCGGGCGGCCGAAGGCCTGCTCGAAGGCATCGAACTGCCGGGCCAGTCGTGCATCGATCCAGGCGTCGTCGAGCAGGCCCGCGTAGCTGCGGGCAATCAGCGCGGACAGCGACAGGCGTTCGGCGGGCGTGTCGAAGAAGGCGGTGAAGTCCACATGCAGGCCGGTCTCGATGCCGGTGTCGCCGAGCAGGCCGGCATAGGTGCCGAAACTGGGTCCCAGCGTCATGCAGCTGGCCGCGCTGACGCGCCTGCGCGCGGCCAGGGTGAGGATGGCCAGGTCGACCGATGCGTCCATGCCGAAATCGTCCGCGCACACGACGATGCGCCTGCCGGATAATGGCGGTCCGTTCATCACGTTTCCGTTGGATGGCCATCCATGCGCCTGCTTGCCGGACAGATCCTGCGTTTCGCCGCCGTCGGCTGCCTGGCGGCGGCCACCCATTGGATCGTGGCTGTGGCGTGCGTCGAAGCCCTGCACCTCGTGCCCCTGCGGGCCAACGTGGTGGGCTGGCTGGCCGCATTCTGCGTATCGTTCACGGGTCACCTGCGGTTCACGTTCCGGCACCCGCCGCGTGCGTGGCAGCGCGCCGCGGCGAGGTTTTTCCTCGTATCCGCCGGCGGCTTCGCAATCAATGAACTGGCCTATGCCTGGCTGCTCCATGTGTCCTCGGTGCGTTATGACGTCTTGCTGGCAGCGGTGTTGGTGGGGATCGCGGCGGGTACCTTCATTGCAAGCCGGCTATGGGCGTTTCGCCGCACGCCTGGCGCATGAGCCCATCGCCGGCCTCGACCAGCCATACGCGGCTGCGCCCTTCGCCCAGCACGGGCTGCCGGCTTGCCAGCAGCGGCTTGCGCGTGGCGTCGTCGGCGCTGCCCCAGATCCAGTAGCGCGTTCCCGCGGGGGCCCCGCACAGGCGCTCGCGCAGCAGACGGTCCGACAGCAGCACCTGCTGGCCCTGCACCGGGTCGAAGTGCGCCGCGTCGTAGAGTTCCTTGCGCCAGTTGTCGCGCAGGGGGATCTGCGGGTCGAGCCAGTCGTCCACGACCCAGATGGGCGCGGGAGAGCGGGAGTAGAGCTGCAATTGGAAGGGATACTCGTGCAGGGCCACCAGCGTGTCGCCCGGCCGCAGGCGGGCGCCGATGTCGATGGCCAGGGCCTTGGGACCATGGTGGGAATAGGCGGCGGCCGCGGCCATGGCGGCGCCGCACAGCGTGGCGGCGCCCATGACGGACAAGGGGAACAGGCGCCGCCAGCGCAGGCTGCGGCCGCTGCGCCGGACCGACATGACGACCTCGGCCAGCAGGAAGGCGAAGGCGGGCAGCGCCGGCACGATGTAGCCGATGAGCTTGGAGCTGGGGATGGAGAAGAAGGCCAGGATCACGGCCAGCCAGACCAGCGCCAGCCGCCGCAGCTCGCCGCGGGGCGCGGTCCAGAAGCGCTTGTCGAACAGGCCGGCGGCCCAGGCCGACCAGGGCAGCGCCAACCCGGCAAGCACGGGCAGGTAGAACCAGGCCGGCTGCACGTTGTTGAAGCCGCCGGCGGAGAATCGCTCGAACTGCTGGTAGATGAAGAAGTAGTGGGAGAACTCCGGATAGCGCAGCTGCATCAGCCAGAACCAGGGCACCGCCACGAGCAGGAAGACGCCGATGGCGGGCGGCCACAGCAGGACCCGCAGCTCGGTCCAGCGGCGCGCCGATGCCACCCAGAGCATCAGGACGGCGGCCGGCAGCGCGACGCCTATCAGGCCCTTGGCCAGCACGGCCAGTCCGGCCAGCACCGCGCAGGCCAGCATCATGCCGCGGGCGGAGCCGCCTTCCCGCGCGCGCAGCAGGGCTTCCGCGCCCGCCAGGATGCACAGCGAGATCAGGCTGGCCACCAGCATGTCGAGGTTGGCGAATTGCGCGGCACCGTAGAAGAAGGGCAGGGTGACCAGGATCAGCGCGGCGACCGCGGCGGTGCCGACGTCGCGCCGCCGGCGCAGGAACAGGTACAGGCCGACCGCCGCCAGCCAGGCCGCCAGGACCGAGGGCAGGCGGGCCGCGAACTCGTTCAGCCCGAACACCGAGAACGAGGCCTCGGCCAGCCAGTAGAACAGCGGCGGCTTGTGGAAATAGGGCATGCCGTTCAAGAGCGGCACGGCATGGGAGTGGCTGCGCAGCATTTCCCAGGCGACGCCGGCATAGCGGCCCTCGTCGGGCAGCATCAGCGGCCGCACCCAGGACAGCATGGCAAGCCACGCCGCGATGGCGGCAAAGAACAGGCTGGTTCTTTTCATCGCCGGGCCGCCCCAAGATGAAAACGCCCCCTTGGGGGGCAGCGCAGCCGCGCAGCGGCAAGCGTGGGGGTCATTTTTCATCGCCGGGCCGCCCCAAGATGAAAACGCCCCCTTGGGGGGCAGCGCAGCCGCGCAGCGGCAAGCGTGGGGGCCATATTTTTCATCGCCGGGCCGCCCCAAGATGAAAACGCCCCCTTGGGGGGCAGCGCAGCCGCGCAGCGGCAAGCGTGGGGGCCATTTTTCATCGCATGCCTGCGCGGCGGCTGCGCGTCCCCGTGCCGCGGCGAGAACGGACCACGTACAGCGGCCGGCCCTTGACCTCGTCGAAGATGCGGGCGACGTACTCGCCCACGATGCCCAGCGAGATCAGGTTCAGTCCGGCGAAGAACAGCAGGGCGGCGACGATGGTGGTCCAGCCGGCGACGATGTTGCCCTTGACCAGGTATTCACCCACCACGTAGCAGCCATAGGCGATGGACAGCGCCGCGAAGAGCCCACCCACGAGGCTCGCCATGCGCAGCGGCCAGGTGGTGAAGGCGGTCAGCCCGTCCAGGGCCAGGCGCCCGAGCTGCAGCGGCCGGAAGTGGCTGCTGCCGTGGGCACGGTCGGCGGGAACGTAGGGCAGCGGCTCGGCCTTGAACCCGACCCAGGCGTACAGGCCCTTCATGAAGCGGGTGCGTTCGGGCAGGGCGATCAGGGCGTCGACGACGCGGCGGTCCATCAGCCGGAAGTCGCCGGCATGCGCCGGGACGTTGACGCGGCCGTGCGAGCTGAGCAGCCGGTAGAACAGCCGCGAGCCCAGGCGCTTGAGCGCCGGCTCGTCGTCGCGATGGCTGCGCACCGCGTAGACCATGTCCGCGCCGGCGGCCCACTTGACCAGCATCCTGTCGATCAGGTCGGGCGAGTGCTGCAGGTCGGCGTCCATGCTGATGACGACGTCGCCGTCCGCCGATTCCAGCCCGGCGCTGAGCGCGGCTTCCTTGCCGAAGTTGCGCGACAGCTGCAGGTAGCGGAAGCCGGGGACCTGGCTCCAGCGGGCCATGAGTTCAGGGGTCTCGTCGGTGCTGCCGTCGTCCACCACAATGATCTCCCAGCTTCGGCACAGCGTGTCGAGGCGGGCTCGCAAGAGGGGAAGCAGTTCGCGCAGGTTGCGGGCTTCGTTCAGGCAGGGCAGGACGCAGCTGACATGGGCATCGTGGAAGGCGGAATCCCTGGGCGCGGCTGCCTCGGGCAGAGGCAGGACCACGCCGGGCAGCGCCGGGCCGAAGCCATCCAGATCGTGTTGGACATCCATGGAACACTCGGAGGGAACGACAGAACGGCGCCAGTATGGTCGGGCGTGCGTCGAATTTTCGTTGAAGGGATGTCGAGTTTCCGTTCCTCCGGCCGTTCAGCGGAACGTCAGTTTTCCGGCGTCCCGTAAGTGCGTTCCCCGCGTTCGGCGATCACCTCCAGCAGCGTGCCGGTGAACGCCTCCAGGACCGCAGGCTGTTCCCTTCCGCGCTTGGTGATGAGGTGAAAGCCCAGCGACAGCACGGGGTCGGTCAGCAGCGCGGTGACGACCGGCACGTCGGGTCCGACCGGCGCGGCGAAGGACGGAACGATGGTGGGACCGACGCCGGCCGCCGCCATGCCGATCAGCGATTCCAGATTGTTCATCCGGATGCCGCCCTCCGGCCGCAGGCGCCTGGACGCGGCCTTGCGCTTGTCGATCAGTTGCTGGAGTTCCGAGGTGGGGTGCAGCTCCACGAAGGGCACGTCGGGCAGGTCGTCCCAACGTATGCGCCGGGCCCTGCCCTGCGCCTTCAGGCGCAGCGGGGCGTTGCGGCATTCCACGTACAGGAAGTCGAACTCGAACAGCGGGCGCCGCGAGACCTCGGGCACGTGCCGCGGGAAGATGCCCAGCCCGCAATCGAGTTCCCCGCTGCGCACGCGGCGTTCGACCTCGGGCTTGGGCAGGTCGAACACATGCAGGTCCAGCGTGGGCTGGGTGACGCGCAGCTTCATGTATACGTGCGGCATCACGCTGGCGGAGAATATGGGCGTGGCGCCCACGCGCAGCGTGCGCCGCCGCTCTTCCGAGAGCTGGCTGAGGACGGGGGCGATGGTTTCCACTTCGTCCACCACGTGCTGGGCCACGGGCACCAGCCGCTGGCCGGCCGCGGTCAGGTGGACCGAACGCGTGGTGCGCTCGAACAGCCGGCACGCCAGCTGGCCCTCCATGTCCTGCATCATCAGGCTCAGGCCGGGCTGGCTGATGTGCATCTGCTCCGCCGCGCGCGTGAAGCTGCGAGTATGCACCACGGAAAGAAAAGCCTTGAAATGCCGGATCGAGAGATTCATAAGTAACCTAAATCAATAGATATAAGAGATATATTAGACAAATTAAAAGGCTGTTCCTAGAATTTCCCGCAAGCAGCACAAATGCACCCGCCGGCCAGGCCGGACGGGGCGACGGGAGACGGGACGATGAACGAGGCGACAGCCAAGCGGCGCCAATTCCGCGAACTACTGGCCAGGGACGAACTACTGGTCATGCCCGGCGGCTTCAGCCCCCTGCTGGCCCGCATCGCGCAGGACGCGGGCTTTGAAAGTTATTTCATCGCCGGCTCGCAACTGTGCGCGTTCCTGTACGGATATCCCGACACCGGCGTGATGGGCATGCGCGACGTGGTCGATCATGCGCGGCACGTGGCGGCCCGGACCGACATCCCCATCTTCCTCGACTTCGACACGGGCTTCGGCAATGCGGTCAACGTCTGGTATGCGGTGCAGGAAGCGGTGCGGGCCGGCGTGGCGGGATTGCAGATCGAGGACCAGGAGGCGCCCAAGAAGTCCGGGACCAGTGCCGGCCGCCGCTGCATTCCGGTGGACGAAGCCGTGGGCAAGTACCGCGCGGCCGTCGCCGCCCGCGACGAGATCGACAGGGAATTCGTGGTGTGCGCGCGCTGCGACGCGCTCGGGGCCGCCGGCGAGACCTTCGAGTCCGCGCTGAACCGCTGCGTCGCCTATGCCGAGCAGGGCGGCGTGGATCTGGTCTGGCTCAATTCGGTGCAAAGCCGCGAGCAACTGAAGATCGCCTGCCGCGAGATTCCCGTCCCGGTGCTGACCATCTGGGGCGGGCAGGGGCCGGCGCCGACGCTGGAGGAGTACCGCGATCTCGGCCTGCGGGTGGTGCTGTACCCGACCATCGCGGCCTCGTCGGGGATGCAGGCCGCCTGGCGCGTGCTGCACGATTTCCGCCGGCGCGGCCAGGCGGCGCTGGCCGACTGGGCCGCCCAGGTCAACGCCTGCCCGGACGGGCCGGCCGACTACAAGACCCTGTCCGGCATCCCGAAAGTGATGGAGCTGGAGCGCCGGTTCCTGGCCGAGGGCAGCCGCCCCGACTACGAGAGCACCTGGGGCCACGGCGGCACGCTGGAGCAGAGCGGCAGGCAGCCTCCGAAGTGACCGGGGCCGGCGCGGCCGGCCCACCTTTCTTCTTCCTTCTTGGAAACGAACATGGATCGACGTCAATTGTTGAAGGTCGCGGGCGGAGCCTTGCTCGCGCCGGCCGTGGCGCGCGGCGATGCCTATCCCGTCCGGCCCATCCTGCTGCAGGTGCCGTTCCCGCCGGGCGGCGCGGCCGACGTGATGGCGCGGCTGGTCGCACGCAAGATGAGCGAATCGCTGGGCCAGCCGGTGGCGGTCGAGAACAAGCCCGGCGCGGGCGGCATCATCGGCGCGGCGGCGGTAGCCCGTGCGGCGCCCGATGGCTACACCCTGCTGCTGTCCACCACCAGCACCCATTCCCTGGCCGCCGCCATCAAGTCCTCGCTGCCCTACGATCCCGAGAAGAGCTTCGCGCCCATCGTCGAGATCGCCAACGGCAAGAGCGTGCTGCTGGTATCCAGCGCTTCGGGCATCCAGGACGTGGCCTCGCTGGTCAAGCTGATGAAAAGCCGCGGCGCCGACAACAATTTCGGTTCGGCCGGCGTGGGCACCCTGGCGCACCTGAACGGCGAGGCCTTCAAGCGCGCCGCCGGCGTCGAGATGACGCACATTCCCTACAAGGGCATGTCGCTGGCCGTGCAGGACCTGATAGGCGGCCAGTTGACGATGATGTTCGACAGCGCCGTGTCCGCGCTGGCGGTGCTCAAGGGCGGGCGCATCCGCGCGCTGGCCGTGGCCGGGCGCAAGCGCACGCCGGTGCTACCGGAGGTGCCGACGCTGATCGAGGCCGGCGTGCCGGGCTTCGACATGGAAGCCTATTTCGGCCTGTGGGCGCCGGCGGGCACGCCCGCGCCCATCGTCGAGCGGCTCAACGGCGTGCTCAACGCCGCGATCGCGTCGCCCGACCTGCGCACCGAGATCACCAGCCTGGCGGCCGACCCCGCGGGCGGCACCAGCGCGGCCTTCGCCGAACGCGTCGCGCGCGACCGGCGCAAGTGGAAACAGATCATCACCGATGCGGGCATCACCCCCGAATGATGCACCGTCCCATTCTTTCTTTCAGGAGCTTCCGTTGAGCAACACCTCCCTCCATCCCATCGCACGCCGCCTCTACACGGCGCTGGTCCTGCCGCTGCGGGACGACCTCGGCATCGACGAGCCGGGCCTGCGCCGGCTGGTGCGCTATTACCTGCAACAACCGAGGTTCGCCGCCGAGGGCGGCCTCATCGCCAATCCCGAGGCGGGCGAAGCCTTCTACCTGACCCGCGAGGAAAAGCGGCGGGTGCTGGAAATCGTGATGGAGGAAGCCGCGGGCCGGATGCCGGTGCTGGCCGGCACCTTCGCCTGGACCACCGCGGAGACCGTGCAGACGGCGCTCGACGCGAAGGCGCTGGGTGCCCAGGGCATCTTCGTGGTGCCGCCGGCCGGTTCCATGGACGTGGCCATCGCCTGGGACTCGGTCCGCTATCCGGAGGTGTGGCTGGACCAGATCAAGGCGCAGGACGAGGCCGTGGACCTGCCCATCTTCACCCACCCCATCACCAACGCGTCGCAGCCCTGGGGACTGGGCCTGCCCCTGGAACCCACGCTGAAATTCTGCCGCGAGGTGCCCAACATCGTGGGCTGGAAGACGACCTACGCCTACCAGGGCCACCGCATCCTTGCGCGGGCCATGCGCGACCAGGCGCCCGGCGTCGCGCTGCTGTGCTCGAGCGCGCATTTCTTCCACGAGTACCTGGCCAGCGGCAATTTCGACGGCACCATCAGCGGCTCGTGGAACTATGCGCTGGAGCCCATGCTGGACCACATCGAGGCGATGCGCGCCAATGACCTCGTCGCCGCGCGCCGCATCTGGGACGCGGGCCTGGCGCGCCTGCACGAATACATCTACGCCGAGCCCGGCCGGCTGCACGTGCGCTACAAGATCGCGACCTGGCTGCGGGGCCTGATCGAGTCGCCGCGCATGCGTCCGCCCATGCCCGAGCCGCGCGTCGAAGAGATCCGCCGCATCGACCAGTTGCTGCGCGGGGCGGGCATCGAGGTGGTCCGGGAGCAGACCCGGATGGACGCCGCCGGGAGGCAGGCATGATGGGCGCGCGCCGCATCGCGGCGCTGGCGCTGGCCGCGTTGTTGCCGATGGCGGGTCTTCACGCCCAGGAATATCCGGCCAAGCCTGTCAAGATCGTGGTGCCCTTTCCGCCGGGTGGTTCGACCGACGTGGCGGCCCGCATTCTCGCGGCCAGGCTGGCCGACGAGTTCCGCCAGCCGGTCTATGTCGAGAACAAGCCCGGCGCCGGCACCACGATCGGCGCCGCCTACGTCGCTTCCTCCGCGCCCGACGGCTACACCTTGTACGTGACGGGGCCGATCACCCACGCCAGTTCGCAGGCGCTCTACAGGAAGCTGCCCTACGACGCGCTGCGCGGTTTCGCGCCGGTCGGCAACATGACCGTCTCGCCGTTCATCGTGGTGGTCCATCCCGCCTCGCCGGCGAAGTCGCTGAAGGACCTGCTGGAGGCGGCGCGCAGGCAGCCGGGGCGGCTGAGCTATGCCTCCAGCGGCAACGGCGCCGCGCCCCACCTGGTAACCGAAATCATCGCGCGCTCCGCCGGCGTGTCGTTCACGCACGTGCCGTTCAAGGGCGTAGGGCCGGCGGTGGTCGCGCTGTTGGGCAACCAGGTGGACTTCATGATCGCCGACGTCGCCGTCGTGCCGCAGATCCGCGAGGGCAAGCTGCGCGCGCTGGCGCTGACGACGGCGGCCGAGTCGGCGCTGGTGCCGGGCGTGCCGTCCATGGCGGAGGCCGGCATGCCGGGCGTCGACGTGCCGAGCGGCCTGGCCCTGTTCGCCCCGGCGGGGACGCCGGAGGCGACCGTCGCGCGCATCAATGCGGCGATGAACCGCGCGTTGCGGGATGCGGACGTCATGCAGAAATTCGCCATGCAGGGCTTCGAGATCCAGACCGGCACGCCGGCCGACCTGGCGGCCATGATGGCCCGGGAGGTCGAGCGCTACGGGCAGATCGTGCGGCAGACGGGCATCCGCATCGATTGATGCGGGCCGCGCCGGATCAGGGGCGGCGCAGGCAGGCCAGCGCCGCGGCCGACAAGAGCAGGGCGGCCCCGCCGTAGACCAGCACGGCGGGGGCGGCCGGCAGCAGCAGGCCGGCCAGCATCGGCCCCGTGCCTGCGCCGATGTCGCGCCAGACCGCGCGCGAGGCCAGTGCCTGGATGCGTTCGTTGCCGGGGTGGCGATGCGCGACGATGGGGGCCAGCAGCGGCAGTTGCAGGGCGCGCAGCACGACGATGAGGAAGGCGCAGGCCCACAGCCAGCCGGCGCCGAAACCCACCAGCGCGGCCGAGGTGGCCAGCGACAGGACCACCAGCATGCGTTCGGCGCCCAGGCGGTCGGCGATGCGCCCGCCCAGCGGGCTGAGCAGGATCTCCGACAGGTAGCGCAGCGCCATCAGCACGCCGGCCGCCAGCAGGGCCCAGTCGGGCAGTGCGTCCTGCGCGAGCAGCGACAGGCCGATGATGAACAGGCCGTCCAGCGTCAGCCCTTCCATGAAGGACCAGGCATCCAGGCTGCCTGGTGGCCGTATGCGGCGCGCGGGCTGCGGCGCGCTCCGGGGCCGGCGGTGGGCGGGCAGGCGGCGCGCTAGCGGCAGGGCCAGCAGGGCGAGGGCGGCCAGAATGAAGAAGATGAAGCGCGGTCCGGCCAGGTCCGCCAGCCATGCGCCCGCCGGCAGGGCCAGCATGGGGCCCGCGGCGATCAGGGCGCGCGAGCGGCCGGTGCGCTGCGCCGATCCGGACAGGCTGGCGGTGGCCAGCGCCAGGGTGGACAGGTTCAGCGCCGCGTAGGACAGGCCCCACAGCAGCCGGACGGCCAGCAGCAGCCAGAAGCCCGGGAACAGCGCATAGCCCAGCGCGCAGCAGGCCGAGGCCAGCGCCGCCAGCGTGCAGACGGCGCGATCGCCGCGCTCGGCGTACAGCCTGGCGACCCAGCCATAGCCGGCTATCCGGACCAGCCGATTGGCGGCCAGCAACACACCGGCCTGCGCCAGGCTTATGCCGAATTGGCCCGCGTGGACGGGAAGCAGCAGATAGAGGACGGTATCGGCGGGCAGGCACAGGCCCAGGACGATGGAGGCGTCGCGCGAATGGCGATCGGCGGTGGCGATGTCGGGATCGGACATAGGCCGACATGGTGACGTTCGCGTGACAGGGCGACAAACGATTTAAACTGGCGCGACACGTGAGAAAATTGCACGCATGCTCCATCGTCCGCCGCCTCTCAATGCCGTCCGGGCCTTCGTCGCCGCCGCCCGCCACCTGAGTTTCACCCGCGCCGGGCAGGAACTGGGCGTGACCCATGGCGCGGTCAGCCGCCAGGTCCGCCAGTTGGAGGACTACCTGGGCGTGGAACTGTTCGAGCGCCGGACGCGGCAGATCGTGCTGACGGCGGCGGGCGCGCAGTTCCTGGCCGATACCGCGCCCGCGCTGGCCAGCATCTCGGCCGCCGCCGGAGTCTTCGTCGGGCGCAGCGCGCCGCGGGCGGTACGGATCAACGTGCGCCCCAGCTTCGCGGTGCGCTGGCTGATTCCGCGCCTGCCGGATTTCGTGGCCCGCCATCCGCAGGTCAAGCCGGAAGTGGTGACCAGCACCCTGGCGCCCGAGAAGGCGCTCGAGAGCTTCGACGTGGCCATCCGGCGCGGCCGCCGCGGCTGGCCCCCGTCGATCGAGGCGCGCGCCTTCATGCAGGACGAAGGCCTGGTCGTGGCAGCGCCGGAGCTGTTGCGGGCACGGCCGATCGGGCGTCCCGCCGACCTGGCCGGACATGTCCTGCTGTATTCCCGTTCCCGCCGCGCGGACTGGGAGGCGTGGTTCACGCAGGTCGGCCGGCCGCGTGCGCGGCAGCAGCAGACGCTGCAGTTCGATCACCTGCATTTCGTGATGCAGGCGGCGCTGGATGGATTGGGGCTGGCGCTGGCTCCGGTGTCGCTGCTGGGCCACGACCTGGCCAGGGGCCGCCTGGCGGCGCCCCTGCCGGACCTGCGGCTGGCGCTGGACCGCTACTACTACGGCATCGCGCCCGACGCGGGGCCCGCCGCCCAGTCGTTCGTCGCCTGGCTGCAGGATGTGGCGCAGGCCGAGCAGCGGCAACTATTGAAGCGGGCGGGGATCGCCGCCAGTTGAGCCGGCCGGTCAGGCGCGCGCGACCTCGGTATCGATCTTGATCGTGGTGGTGGTCATCAGCTTGTGGACGGGGCAGCGGTCGGCCACGGCGTGCAGCTCGGCCACCTGTTCGTCGGTCAGGTCGCCGCTGAGCGCCAGGCGGGCGGTCAACCGGTATTCCCCGCGCCGCTCGTCCTTGTCGTCGCGCACGATTTCCACCTCGACGCCGTCCAGGGGGATGTTCTTGCCCTTGGCGTACACCATCAGCGTCAGCGCCTTGCAGCCGCCCAGCGCGGCGTCGAAGTAGTCGTGCGGGGACGGGCCTTCGCCCTTGGGGACCGGCATGTCCAGAGGCACGTCGTGGGCGCCCAGGGAGATGGTGTAGCGCATGCCGCCGGGCATGTTCGATTTGACGTGTACGCTCATGATTGCTCCGTGGCCGGGGAAGCGAGTGGGGATTCGGGCGTTTCGCGGTAGGCCCGCCAGGCATCGTGCCCGCCCAGCAGCGCCCAGGTATTGGTATAGCCCGCCGCGCGCAGCTTGGTCGCCAGCAAGGCCGCCGAGACTTCGTTGGGGCAGGCGCAGTACACCACGATGTCGGTGTCGTAGGGACCGAGCTGCAACTGGTCGAGGGGCGCGTGCACGTCGACGGCGATGGCGCCCGGCAGGGGATCTTCGGGCTGGGGCCGCACATCCAGCAGCACCGGCCGCCGGCCCTCGCGTTCCCAGGACGCGAGTTCGTCCACGGGCAGGCGGGGGACGGTGCGCAGGTACTTGATGACCCGCCACCGCTGGACCAGCCGATAGGCGATGTACAGCGCCAGCAGCGTGCCCAGGAACAGCAGGCCCATCTGGCCGTACTGGTCGATGGCCAGCAGGATGTCCGCCACCACGGGATGGAACAGCGCGCCCAGCAGGACCGCCGAACCGCCCCAGATCAGCGTGCCGGCGATCTCGTAGCCGACGAAAGTGCGGTAGGGCGCGCGGGTCAGGCCGGCCATCACGGTGCTCAGGGCGCCGGCGCCGGGCAGGAACTTGGCCACCAGCAGCAGGCGCGGCCCCACCTGCAGGTAGCGGCTCTGGGTCTGGCGTATGCAGGAGTCCTGCGACAGGGAGATGCGGCAGATGGTGCTGAGCAGCCGTGCGCCGTGGCGCTGGCCGGCCGCGTACCAGGCGCTGTCGGCGATCAGGCTGGCCGCCACGGTGCCGGCCAGGATCAGCGGCCACGAAAGCTGGTCCTGCGCGGCCAGCGCGCCGGCCACGACCAGCAGCGGATAGGCGGGTATGGGCAGCCCCGCCTGTTCCAGCAGCACGTTGAAGAAGACCAGCCATGCCCCGTAGAGCACGAGCAGCGTCTGTAGATCGGCCAAGTGGGCCTCCCGGATGATTCTCTAGGAGAGGATAGGGGCGTTCGCGGCCGAAACAAGCCCAAGGACCGTGGGGGATTTCGGCCCGCGCCGGCCCACCATACCACAGGCCACGGGCGGCATTCCCGGCCGCCCGGCGGTTCATTCGGCGGTGATGTTCGCCGCCTTCACCACGTCCGCCCAGCGCTGGGCATCCTTGGCGACGAGCTTGCCGAATTCCGCCGGCGAGGCGGTGGCCGGCACCATGCCCTGGGACTCGAATGCCGAGGCCGTGGCGGGCGATTGCAGCGCCTGCGAGATTTCCTTGTTCATGCGGGCGATGATCTCGGGCGGCGTGCCCTTGGGCGCGAAGACGCCGTACCACATGTCCACGTTGCCGCCCTTGATGCCCGCTTCCTCCAGGGTCGGCACGCCGGGCAACTGCGCCAGGCGTTTCGCGCTGCCGGTGGCGATGGCCTTGAGCTTGCCGCCCTTGATCTGCGGCAGGGCCACGTGCACGGGCAGGAACATCGCGTCTATGCGTCCGCCCAGGATGTCGGTGACGGCGCCCGCCGTGCCCTTGTAGGGCACGTGCATCATCTCGGCGCCGGTCTGTTGCAGGAACAGCGCCATGGACAGGTGGTGGGGCGTGCCCACGCCCGGGGTGGCGTAGGTCAGCTTGCCGGGGGCCGCCTTGGCCGCGGCCACCAGTTCGGCCACCGTGCCGGGCTTGCGCGACGTGGGCGACACCAGCAGCAGCGTGCCCCACGAGGTCAGCGCCACGGGGTCGAAGTCGGCCACCGGGTCGTAGGGCAGCGACTTGTACAGGCTGCGGTTCATGACCAGGGTATTGACCTGCACCATGAAGGTGTAGCCGTCGGGGGCGGCGCGGGCGGCGCGCTCGCTGCCGATGTTGCCGCTGGCGCCGGCCACGTTCTCGACCACGATGGGCTGGCCCAGGGTCTTGCCCAGCTGGGTGGAGAGCTGGCGAGCCACCAGGTCGATGCCGGTGGCGGGGGTGTAGGGGACGATGAAGGTGATGGGGCGGTCGGGCCAGGCGTAGGCGCTGGCGCACGAACAGGCCAGGGCAAGGGCGCCCAGCGCGCGCAGGGGTCTCGGCATCTCGATGTCTCCTTGGTGTGGTCTCCTGGCAGTATGCGGAAAGCGATATGCTTTGGAAAATGAATTTTTATTCTCATCCATATCCAGCACGATATGGCTGGGGTGACGCTTTCGTTCCCGGTTTTCGCCCATGGATTGGACCCACCGCCTGCGGCTGCGCAATCTCCAGATGCTGCTCAGCCTTGCCCAGACCCGCAACATCAGCCATTCGGCCGCCGCGCTCAACACCACGCAGCCCGCGCTGTCGAAGTGGCTGCGCGAGCTGGAGGACGACATCGGGCTGCCGCTGTTCGAGCGGCATGCGCGCGGGCTGCGGCCCACGTCCTATGGCGAGGCGCTGATTGCCCATGCCCGGCGCATCGAGGCCCAGCTTGACCGTGCCCACAGTGACATGGAAGCCATGCGCGAAGGGGGGAGCGGGCAGGTGTTGATCGGCACCTCGGGCGCGGCGGCGCCGGACACGGTCCCCCTGGCGATGCTGGCCCTGCTGCGGCGCATGCCGCAGGCCCGGATACGGGTGGTGGAAAGCACGATGGACCAGTTGATGGGGCAATTGGCGCAGGGGGAACTGGATATCGTCGTGGGCCGCTCCGCCCCTGAACTGCACGATCCCGCTATCCGGTCCGAGGCGCTATACCTGGAGCCCATCCATTTCGTGGCGCGGCCGTTGCACCCGTTGTTCGAGAGCGGCGAGCCGACGTGGGACGCGGTGATGGGCCATCGATGGATTCTGTGGCCCCGGGGCACGCCGATACGCAACGCGCTGGATTCGGCGCTGGCGGCGGCGGGGCGGGATCTGCCGGTCGATTACGTGGAGTCGAATTCGGCCACGCTGAACATGACCCTGCTGGCCCACAGCGACATGGTCGGCGTGGCGTCGCACCGGGCGGCGATGCGGCTGGTGACGATGAACGCGGTGCGGATCGTGCCGCTGCGGCTGTCGGGGTTCGGGTCGGTGGAAATGTATTGGCGCAATGACGCGTTGCGGCCGGCGGGGGTGGAGGTGGCGTTGGAGTGTCTGAGGGAGGTGGTCAGGGGGCAGGGGGAGCCCTGAGTTCTTGAGACGGCGGCGTCCGGAGCGTATCGGCCCCAGGATGCGGTGGATCCGGCTTCGCCGGTCCACCCGCATCGCCCACGGGACCCGGCGCCGGGCCGCCCCAAGGCGGGTCCCGGCCCCCTTGGGGGGCTGCCGCGTAGCGGCTGGGGGCCCACCATTCTGGGCGCGCGTCAGCGCGTAGGGGGGGGCCCCTTCTTTTCTTTTTCTTCTTTCACGCGGTAGACCAGGACGGCGACGTGGGCCAGGGACAGGACCTTGGCGGTGACGCTGCCCAGCAGCAGGCGCGAGAGGCCGCTGCGGCCGTGGCTGCCTATGAAGATCAGGTCGCAGCCGGTTTCGGCGGCGGCCTGGACGATGCCGTCGGCGACGTTGAAGTTGGAGACGGACAGGGCGGTGCTCTTGACGCCGGCGGTGTCGGCGCGGCTGGTGACGGCATCCAGGTACTTGGCGGCCTGTTCGGCCGAGGCCTTCTCGTACGCGTCGTCGGTGATCGCGTAGGCGGCGGCCATGCCGTCGAAGCCGATGGTGGCGGCGAAGGGCTGGGTGACGTGCAGGGCGACGATTTCCGCGTTCACGGAGCGGGCGAAGCTGACGCCGGCGTTGGCGGCCTGGGCGGACAGCGGCGAGCCATCGGTGGGGATCAGGATTTTCTTGAACATGACGTTTTCTCCTTGAAGATCACGAAGATGACAGCTCGAGCGCCGATGTGGCGGCGCGGGCGTTTTCGTTACGCGCAGTACACCACATCTTGAGCGGCTATGTCTTGATCGGCGTCAAGCCAGTACCTTGCGCAGGAAGGCCGAGATGTCCCCGAGCTCCGGCGCACAGACCGAGTGGGGCATCGGGTAGGCATGCCATTCGACGTCGTAGCCTTCCTGCCGCAGCAGGTCGCGCGAGGCCGTGGCACGGTCGAGCATGACGATGGGGTCGGCCGTGCCGTGGCCCATGAAGATGGGCGTGCCGGCGTTGGCGGGGCTGCGTTCCGCGGCGAAGCTGGCGGCCAGGGGCAGGTAGCCGGACAGGGCCACCAGGCCGGCGAGTTTGTCGCGCAGGCGCAGCCCGGTGTGCAGGGTCATCGCGCAGCCCTGCGAGAAGCCGGCCAGCACGATGTGTTCGGTGGCGATGCCGCGCTGGTTCTCGCGCGCGATCAGGTTTTCGACCAGGCGCTGCGAGGCGCGGATGCCGGCATCGTCCTCGCGCCGGACGAGGTCGCTGACGATGATGTCGTACCAGGCGCGCATGGCCATGCCGCCGTTGATGGTCACGGGCTGCACGGTGGCGTGCGGGAAGACGAAGCGCACGGGTGGCAGGCCGCGCAGGTCCAGTTCGGGGACGATGGGCTCGAAATCGTGGCCGTCGGCGCCCAGGCCGTGCAGCCAGATCACGGCGCGGGTGGGGTTCGGGCCGGTCTCGGTCTGGACGCAGTCGAGCAGGGTATCGGTCATGGCATTCTCGATGATTGAGGGGCCGGCGCTAAGAGGCGGGACGGATCGCCGTCTTGGGGCGGAACGCCTTGCACACGGTTTCGTCGGTTTCGACGTAGGGGCCCTCGAGGAGCTGGATGCAGTAGGGCACGGCGGCGAAGATGCCGGGGACCACCAGCTTGCCGTCGGCTTCGCGCAGTCCTTCCAGGGTCTCGCGTATGGCCTTGGGCTGTCCGGGCAGGTTGATGATGAGGGCGGCGCCGTCCGCCGCCGACGTGCCGCGTTCGCGGATGACGGCGACCTGGCGCGACAGGATGGCGGTGGGCACGAAGCGCAGCGAGATCTGGCGCATCTGCTCGCCGAACCCGGGCATTTCCTTGGAGGCCACGGCCAGCGTGGCTTCGGGTGTGACATCGCGCCGCGCCGGGCCGGTGCCGCCGGTGGTCAGGATCAGGTCGCAGCCGAGTTCGTCGCACAGTTCCGTCAGCGTGGCCGAGATGGCCGGCGCGTCATCGGCGATCAGCCGCTCGACGTAGCGCACCGGCGTGCGCAGGGCGCCGTCGAGCCAGGCCTTGAGCGAGGGGATGCCCTCGTCGGCGTAGACCCCGCTGGAGGCGCGGTCGCTGACGGACACCAGGCCGCACAGCAGTTCGTCGGGATGGTTGCGCACGAGGCGCTTGGCGGAAGTCGTCATGGCGGCGGTGGGATCAGTTGTCGTCTTCGTCGTCGTCGGGGGACGGCGACCCGGCATCGGGAGCGGCCTGCAGCCGCTTGATTTCCTGGAACAGCGCGCGGTAGTGCTTGCGCTGCGGTTCGCGCCCGGGCAGCAGGGCGGCGTTGGCGGCCTGTTCCTTGCGGGCGGCGCGTATCAGTGCCCGCAGGGGCTGGGCCTGGGCGTGGGGGTACAGGTCCATGAAGCCCGTGAAGTGTTCGTCGCTGGCCAGCAGGCGGTCGCGCCACAGTTCGAGCTGGTGGAAGGCGGCGATCTGTTCCATGGATTCGCCGTCCCACTCGGCCAGCATGGCCTGGATGGGCTCGACGTGCGCCTCGCGCATCAGCTTGCCGACATACTGCAATTGCCGGCGCTTGCCTTCGTGGGAGGTGATGCGCTGCGCCTCGCGTATCGCGTCGTACAGGCGTTCGGCCAGGGGCAGTTGCCGCAGCTTGGCGTCGGGCAGCCCGACCAGGCGTTCCCCCAGGTCCTGCAGGGCGGCCATCTGCCGCTTGAGCTGCGACTTGCTGGGGGACTGGTATTCGCCGTCCGGATCGGCTTCTTGCGCCGGGACCAGGGGCGATGGACTACGTTTGGAGCGGGACATGGAAAATGACGTGCTTCGACGGTAAGAAGGCTGACACCAGCTATCATAAAGCCTTGCCTTCCCGCCCGGGCCGCCTTGCCCGCGTGCCCGGGCCGCCTCCTTCCCGAAGAAATTCCATGGCCACATCCCCGTCCCGCAAGAAAACGACCGCCGCGCCGGCCCGTCCCGCGCTCGATACCGATCCCGCCGCCTTCCGCCAGTTGATCCAACGGGTGCTGGACGAATCCAGGCGCGTCGGCGCCACCGACGCCGCGGCCGAGGTGTCCGAAAGCCAGGGGCTGGCCGTGTCGGTGCGCCGGGGCTCGCTGGAGACGGTCGAACAGACGCGCGACCGGTCCCTGGACATCACCGTGTACGTCGGGCAGCGCCGTGGCTCGGCCTCGACCTCGGATTTCTCGGACCAGGCGGTGCGCGACACCGTCCAGGCCGCCTTCCACATCGCCAGCCATACCGCCGAGGACCCGGCCGCGGGCCTGCCCGACGCCGACCTGCTGGCCACCGAATTCCCGGACCTGGATCTCTACCACCCGTGGGATCTGCCGGCCGAGGCCGCGGCCGAACTGGCGTTGCGGGCCGAGCGCGCGGCTCTGTCCACCGACCGGCGCATCACCAATTCCGACGGCGCGTCGGTGTCCTCGTACGAAGGACACTTCGTGATGGGGAACACCCGCGGTTTCCTGAACGGCTATCCGTACTCGCGCCATTCGCTGTCGGTATCGCCGATTGCGGGGCGGGGCAATAACATGCAGCGCGACGACTGGTACACCAGCGACCGCGACTGGGCCCGGCTGGCCGACCCGGCCAGCGTCGGCCGCTACGCGGCGGAACGGGCGCTGTCCCGGCTGTCCGCGCGTCGCATCCCCACCGGCAAATATCCCGTGCTGTTCGAGGCGCCCCTGGCCTGCGGCCTGCTGGGCTCGCTCACGCAGGCCCTGAGCGGCGGGGCGCTGTACCGCAAATCCAGCTTCCTGGTCGACAGCCTGGGCCGGCAGATCTTCCCGGGGCACATCGACGTGCTCGAGGATCCCGCCATCAAGGGCGCCCAGGGCAGTGCCGCGTTCGACGACGAAGGCGTGCGCACGCAGGCGCGCAAGGTCGTCGACGGCGGCGTGGTCCAGGGCTATTTCCTGTCCAGCTACACGGCCCGCAAGCTCGGCATGGTCACGACCGGCAACGCCGGCGGCTCGCACAACCTGGTGCTGGCCTCGCGCACGACGCGCCGGGGCGACGATTTCCGTGCCATGCTGCGCAAGCTGGGCACCGGCCTCCTGGTGACCGAGCTGATCGGACAAGGCATCAACTACGTGACCGGCGACTATTCCCGCGGCGCGTTCGGCTATTGGGTCGAGAACGGCGAGATCCAGCATGCCGTGCAGGAAATCACCATCGCCGGCAACCTCAAGGACATGTTCGGCAGCATTGCTGCCGTGGGGGCGGACACGCTCACGCGCGGCACCAAGACGACCGGGTCCATCCTGTTGCCGGAAATGTCGATCGCCGGACGCTAGGGCCTGCGCGGGGCTCCTTTTCGCGTGAACAGGCCCTGGTGTCGGCCGGCGGGCACGCCGGGTGCTGAAAGATGTGCCGCCGGAGCGAATGGCCCGGCGTTCCATGCGTCACTCAGGAGAGCCTATGAACGCACGGCCTTTGCATCGCATCGTCATCGCCGGCGGCGGCGCGGGTGGACTCGAGCTGGCGGTACGCCTGGGGCGGCGCCATGGTCCCGAGCACGTCACGCTGATCGACGCCACGCCCTTCCACATCTGGAAGCCTTCGTTGCACGAGGTCGCCGCGGGCACGGTGGACATCCACCGCGACGGGCTTTCCTATGCGATGCTCGCGCACGACAACGGTTTCCGCTTCGTGCTGGGAGAAATCCAGGACGTCGACCGCCAGGCGCGCGACGTGCGGGTGGCGGCCCTGCGCGACGCCGACGGCACGGCCATCCTGCCCGAACGGAAGGTCCCCTACGACACGCTGGTGCTGGCCGTGGGCAGCCTGGGCAATTTCTTCAATACGCCCGGCGCCGACCAGTATGCGATCTCGCTGGACACCACTGACGCGGCCGAGCGTTTCCGGCTCGCGCTGCTCAAGGCCATGGCACGCGCCTCGGCCGGCATCGACGAGGCCACGCCGGGCGTCGTCAACGTCGTGATCGTGGGGGGCGGCGCCACCGGCGTGGAGCTGGCCGCCGAATTGCACGAGGCGGGCAATACGATCTCCGCCTACGGGCTGCCCGGCATGACGCGCCAGAACCTGCGCATCACGCTGATCGAGGGCGGTCCGCGCATACTCGGGCCGCTGCCCGAGCGCGTCGCCAAGGCGGCCGAGGAGCTGCTGGTGGAGCGGGGCGTGACGGTGGTGGCCGACTGCCGCGTCTCCGAGGTCACGCCGCATACCGTGGTGGCCCAGGACAAAGTGTTCGACGCCGACCTGTGCGTCTGGGCGGCGGGCATCAAGGCGCCGTCGCTGCTGTCCCGGCTGGGGCTGCCGCTGAACCCGATGCAGCAGGTGCAGGTGGACGAGACGCTGCGCACCCAGGACCCCGACATCTACGCCCTGGGCGATTGCGCCGCGGCGCCGTGGCGCGAGACCGGCAAGACCGTGCCCGCGCGGGCCCAGGCCGCGCACCAGCAGGCCTCGTATCTGCTGCCGCTGTTGTCCGCCCGCATACGCGGGGAGTCGGCCTTCGCGGCGCCGTTCCGCTTCCGCGACTTCGGCTCGTTGGTGTCGATCGGCCATGCCGAGGGGGTGGGCAGCCTGATGGGCAATCTTTCCGGCCGCAAGCTGCTGGTGGAAGGCTGGATCGCCCGCATGATGTATGCCGGCACGCATTGGTCGCACTACGCCGCGGTACTGGGGTGGTGGGGCGCCAGCGTGCGCTCGCTGAGCCGCTTCCTGAGCCGCCGCTCGCAGCCCCGGGTCAAGCTGCACTAGGCTGAATCGCCATGCATGGGGGGTGTCCTCAGTGGCGGGGATTGAGTTCTTGAACCGTCCTTGATCGGTGGGGCGGGGCGGCCCGCTCGGGGGGCGCAGCGAAGCCGGTCCCGCTGCGCGGGACTGCCCGGCGAGGGCAGGCTTGGCGGGGTGGGCGCAGAACTCGGGCGGGCACAGTCCCCCGGACTGTGCCTACTGCCGCCCTCAAACAGCTGCGCCCTTGCTTCCCCGCCAAGCCCACCCTCACCGGCGGCTCCGAATGCGCCCCCCGAGCGGGCCGCCCCGCCCCACCGACCAAGGACTACGGTGGTGATAAGTGACGATCGCAGATCAAGACATAGCGAGGGTTCCTTCTCCCGTTCAACAAGACCGGGTAAAGAACATGAATGTCGATTCCGCCTAGGGCCTGTTAACACAACGCAGCCCATCTGCAATCAGGGCGAAATTGATGAACCCGGTAAACATGACGTCGAGTTTGTCGAAGCGGGAGAAGATTCTGCGGAAGCCTTTGAGTCGCCGAAACAGGCGCTCGACCTCGTTGCGCCGCTTATACATCTCCCGGTCGTACTGCCATGGCTGAACACGCGTCTTCAATGGCGGCACGACTGGGATGTATCCCAAATCCAAGGCCAGTTGCCGAGTCTCGTTGCCTTCGTAGGCTTTGTCCATCAGCAAGTGCAGTGGCCGATTCGGTCTGCCCAGGCGGCGCAACAGTGCCCGCCCCTGCGGGCCATCGCCGGCTTGGCCCGGCGACAGCGCGAAGATCACTGCCGTTCGAGCATCCGCGGCAACCAGATGAATCTTGGTGGTCCAGCCTCCTCGAGACTTGCCAATGCTTTGGCGGCCTTTTTTTTGAGGGCCCCCGTACCGTCCGGATGCACTTTGACTATCGTGCTGTCCAGCGACACCGCCTCGATGCGTATCCGGACAATCTGCGACTGCTGCAGTTGCTCGAACACCCGATCCAGAACGCCGCTCTTGGACCACCGGTTCATTCTCGTATAGATCGTGTGCCAGTTGCCAAAACGCTCCGGCAACCCTCTCCATTTGCAGCCGTGCTCGGCCACGTACAGGATCGCGTTCAGCACGTTCAGATTGCTCATGCTCACATTGCCCCGCTGGCGAGGAAGGCAATGCTCTATCTGCTTGAATTGGGCTTCGCTGATTTCCATCACCGAAGTATCTCTTAATTTTCATGATTAACACCATTAGTGTTAACACGACCTAGTCCCCGCCACGCGTCCTCCAGCCCAGGGTTTGTCCCTGTCCCAGGTTCCATTGACAGCCGAAATTTGCATGATAAAGTCATGTAAATCGTCATGACCTGCACAGCGGCCGGAGCGACATGAAACTCAGAATCGATGCCCATCCCGACCCCATGATGGGGCTGGTTCCCCTGTTCACCGCGATCGACGCCGGCCTGTTCGCCAAGCGCGGCATCGAACCCGTGTTCGTGCAGCGGTCGGCGGTGCAGGCCATCGAGGACATGCGCGCCGACCGCATGGACCTGACCTTCTCCGGCCCCACGCTTACCATCATGGCGCGCGAGCGGTTCGACCTGCCGTCCCGCTTCGTGTCGGCCGCCGCGCTGCGCGGCTCCTATGCCGGCCGCAGCGCCGACTTCATGAATCTCATCGCCCGCCACGGCGTGGCCATCGAACGGCCGTCGGACTTCGAAGGCAAGCGCCTGGGTGCCTTCGCGCTGGACGGCGGTATCACGCACTCGGCGCCGCTGCACCTGTTCAACCTGCACGGCGTCGACGTCTCGCGCGTGCAGTGGGTGCCGATGCCTTTCCACAAGATGCCGGACGCGCTGGCCGCGGGCGAGATCGACGTCGCCATCTGCGTCGAGCCGCTGGTCACCCTGATGCTGCGGCGCGGCCTGGGCCGCGCGGTGGACGAGGTGCTGGGCGAGGGCTCGCTGGCGATGGCCAGCACCGGCAATCCGTCGCTGGTGTCGAACTGGTGGACCACGCAGGCGGCCTACGCACGCGATCCCGGGCTGTTCGCCGCCACGGCCGATGCGCTGGCCGAAGCCGTGGGCGTCGTGTACGCCGATCCGTCGGCCGCGCTGGACGCGATGGCCCGCCATACCGGCCAGGACTCCGCGCTGCTGCGCGAGATCGGGTTCAAGACCACGCTCTTCCACCCCTTCGGCATGGACGATCCCGAGGTCAAGGCCATGTACCGCAGCTGGGTGACCGTGCTGCGCGGCGCCGGCCTGCTCGACCACGACATCGACGTGGAGCAGTTCTTCTGATTTCGAAGCCGCCGCGCGCGGATGGATGTTAGTCACTGTCGGGAGATCGTCATGAAGCAGTCCAGTTCCAGGGTTCGCCGCGCGCTCTTGTTCTGCGCGGCATTGGCCTGCGCGCAGCCGGGCCTTGCCGGCGCCCAGCCGTCCGGCGCCGCGCCGGAGAAAGCCGTGATGTTCATCGGCTGGCGAGCCGAGGCCGAGTGGGGCGGCTTCTTCCAGGCCGTGGCCAAGGGCATCTATCGCAAGCACGGGCTGGACGTCGAGATCCGCCTGGGCAATCCGCAAAGCAATCCCACGCCCATGCTGCTGGCCGGGCGCGTGGATTTCACGGCGGGCAGCAGCGGCACCTCGCTCAACGCGGCGCGCGAAGGCGCTCCGCTGATGTCGGTGGCCGCGATCTTCCAGAAGGACCCGCGCGTGCTGATCGCCCATCCCAACCAGGGCGTGGACAGGATCGAGCAGATCAAGGACCGCACGGTGCTGGTGGGCGCGCTGGGCATGGCGACCTTCTGGCCCTACCTGCGCGGGCGCTTCGGCTTCACCGACGACCAGGTCAAGCCCTATACCTTCTCGCTGGCGCCTTTCCTGGCCGACAAGAAGGTGGTGCAGCAGGGGCTCATCACCAACGAACCGCTGGCGCTGAAGAAGGCCGGCGTCGAGAACCCGGTGTCCTTCCTGCTGGCCGACTACGGCTGGGATCCCTACATGACCACCATCGTCACCACGCGCGACAACGTCGAGAAGCGGCCGCAGTTCGTGCAGAAGTTCGTCGATGCGTCCATCGAGGGCTGGTACAGCTACCTGTACGACGATCCGTCGCCCGGCAATGAACTGATCAAGCGCAACAATCCCGAGATGACCGACGAGCAGATCGCCTTCGCGATCAGCGCGATGAAGGAACGCGGCCTGATCGATTCCGGCGATGCGAAGCGCCTGGGCATCGGGGCGATGACCGACGCGCGCTGGGAGCATTTCTACCGGTCCATGGTGGACGTGGGCGTGCTGCCCTCCGGCCTGGACGTGCGCAAGGCCTACACGCTGAAGTTCGTCAACAAGAAGGTCGGCATGCGATGACTGGAACGGCCATGGATACCGGCCGCGTGCTGGAACTGCGGAACATTTCCAAGCGCTTCGGCAACGGCACGCTGGCGGTCGAGAACCTGAGCCTGTCGCTGGCGCGGGGAAGCTTCGTCAGCCTGCTCGGACCCTCGGGCTGCGGCAAGAGCACGGTGCTGCGCATGATCGCCGGACTGTCCGAGCCGACCGCCGGCGATGTCGTGCGGCAGGGGGCCAAGGGGGCGGTCGGCTTCGTCTTCCAGGAACCCACGCTGATGCCCTGGGAGACGGCGCTGTCCAACACCACGCTGCCGCTGGACCTGGCGGGCGTGCGGCGCGACGAGGCCCGGCGGCGCGCCGCCGAGGCGCTCGAGAAGGTCGGGCTGAAGGGATTCGAGCATGCCCTGCCGCGCGAGCTGTCCGGCGGCATGAAGATGCGCGTCTCCATCGCCCGGGCCATCGTGACCCGGCCGCAGGTCCTGCTGCTGGACGAGCCCTTCGCGGCGCTGGACGAGATCACGCGCTTCAAGCTCAACAACGACCTGCTGCGGCTGTGGCAGGACCAGCGCTTCACCGCCGTGTTCGTCACGCACTCGGTGTTCGAGTCGGTGTACCTGTCCCAGCGGGTGATCGTCATGGCCGCGCGGCCGGGGCGGCTCCATGCCGATCTGTCCATTTCTCCCGACGCCGAACGCGGCGAATCGTCCCGCACCTCGGCCGAATACGCGCACCTGTGCAGGCAGGCCTCGGAAGCCCTCGAAAAGGCGATGAACGCATGAACCCCAAGCTCCGTACCGCGCGCATCGTCCTGCCCGTCGTCATGGGCGTTCTTTGCCTGCTGGCCTGGGAGGCGATCGTGCGCGGCCTGCGCATCTCGCCCCACATCCTGCCCGGCCCGGCCGACATCGGCCGGGCCCTGGTCGAGGACTGGCCGCTGCTGTCGGCGGCGCTGTGGGTCACGCTGAAGATCACCGCCTCGGCCTTCGTCAGCGCCGTGCTGGTGGGCGGCGCCATCGCGATCCTGTTCAGCCTGTCGAAGTGGATAGAGCTGACCTTCTTCCCCTATGCGGTCATCATGCAGGTCACGCCGGTGGTCGCCATCGCGCCCCTGCTGATCATCTGGGTGGACAACGTGCAGGCGGCCCTGCTGATCTGCGCGTGGCTGGTGGCCTTCTTTCCCATCCTGTCGAACACCATCGTCGGCCTGAACAGCGCCGACCACAACCTGCGCGACCTGTTCCGGCTCTACGGCGCCACGCCTGGCCAGACGCTGCGCCGGCTGCGCATTCCGTCGGCCATGCCGTACTTCCTGGCGGGCGTGCGCATCTCGGGCGGGCTGTCGCTGATCGGCGCGGTGGTCGCAGAGTTCGTCGCCGGGGCGGGCGGACAGGGCTCGGGCCTGGCCTATCGCATCCTCGAGGCCGGCTACCAGTTGAAGACGCCGCGCATGTTCGCGGCCCTGCTGATGATTTCCTGCACCGGGGTACTGATCTTCCTGGCGACCTCGTGGGTGTCGCAGCGCATCCTGCGGCGGTGGCACGAAAGCGCCATGGAGCGCGAATCTTGAAATCGCTGGCCGCGGAGCTCGAACGGGCGGCCGGCGCCTACGTCCTGCGCGGCGCGCGGGCGCCCGCGGCGCTGCTGCCCGCCGCCCTGACCGGGTTGGCCGACGCCCAGGGCCTGGCGGACGTGGACCTGGCGGTCGAAGGAGGGCGCCTGCGCGCGGTCGCGCCCGCCGGGGCGCTGCAAGGGGGCGCGGGGCCGGTCCTGGCCGGCCGGCAGGTCTGGCCGGCCTTCCATGACCTGCATACCCACCTGGACAAGACGCACACGCTGGCGCGCGCGCCCAATGACGACGGCACGCTGCTGGGGGCGGTCAAGGCCGTGATGGCCGATCATGCGCGCTGGCGGCCGGCCGAGCTCGAGGCGCGCGCCGACTTCGCCCTGCGCTGCGCCTGGGCGCACGGTACGGCCGGCCTGCGCACGCACCTGGATGCGGCCGGTCCGCAGGCGCGCATGGCATGGGACGTCATGCTGGGGTTGCGCGAGCGATGGAGGCACCGGGTGTGGGTGCAGATGGTGGCCATGGCGCCCATGGAAACCTATCTGGGCGATGGCGCGGAGGACTTCGTGCGCCGCGTGGCCGAGACCGGCGGCGTACTGGGCGGCGTGACGCGCGTGCCCGGGCTGGCGCCGCCCGCCGCGCGGCAGCGCCTGGGGCTGGCCCTGGATGCGTTGTTCGACTGGGCCGTGCGCTATGGCCTGGACGTGGATCTGCACGTGGACGAATCCTGCGAACCCGAGGCCGATTCCCTGCTGGAGGTCGCGCGGCGCACCCAGGCGCGCGGCCTGGGCGGGCAGGTCGTATGCGGCCATTGCTGCAGCCTGGCCGTCCAGGAGGACGAGACCCGCGAGCGCGTGCTGGATGCCTGCCGCGACGCGGGCCTGGCCATCGTCAGCCTGCCGCTGGTCAACCTGTTCCTGCAGGACAGGAAGGCGGGCCGCACGCCCCGGCTGCGCGGGCTGCCGCCGTTGCAGGAAATCTCGGCCCGTGGCATTGCCGTGGCGTTATCGAGCGACAATTGCGCAGATGCATTCCACGCCTACGGAGACTACGACATGCTGGAGGTATTCCGCGAAGCCGTGCGCAACGGCCACCTGGACAGCCACGCCGGCGACTGGTCCGCCAGCGTGACGGCGACTCCCGCGGCCTTGATGCGCCACGGCGGATCCGGGCGGCTCGAACCGGGCGAAGCGGCGGACTTCGTGATTTTCGACGCCCGTGGTATTTCCCGGCTGCTGGCCCGGCCCCAGTCCGACCGCCTGGTCGTGCGGGAAGGCCGGCTGCTGGCCGTGTCGCCGCCGTCCTTCGACGAACTCGACGCGGCGCTGGCGCGCGCGGGGCTGGAGTAGGCCATGGCACGATCTTCATCGGCGAATCCGCCGCGCCGGCCCGGGCACTCGCAGGCCTTCCCGGAAGGCGGCCTGCTGGCGCCCCGGGTCAGTACCTTGAGCAAGGCGCTGACCCGCAGCGCCGTCCAGTTCGCCAAGGCGCACTATGGCCTGTCCCAGGTGGAGTGGCAGGTCGTCACCCTGCTGGGCGTGTTCCAGCCGGTGTCCATACGCGAACTGGCCTATCACGCTATGCTCGATGCCGCCCAGATCAGCCGGGCGGTGTCCTCGCTGGTGGCGCGGGGCGACGTCAACCGCGCGCGCAGCGCGCGCGACAGCCGCGAGGCGGAGCTGTCGCTGACGCCGCAGGGACTGGCCATGCACGCGGAACTGACCGCCGCCGCCCAGGCCCGGAACCGGCACGTGCTGGACGGGCATTCCGCGGCCGACGTGGCCAGGTTCTTCACCATGCTGGACAGTTTCATCGCCCGGGCCAGGCAACTGAGCGACCAGGAATGAAGCGGGCGGGTGGCCGGCCCGCCGGCCGGTCCCTACAATAGCCCCCACTTCATTTCCCCCGACGGAGTTCCAGCATGGACGCACGCGACGCAATGGCCGGCCGCCCGGGCGGGCGCAACCTGATCACCGACGTCGCCGGCCTGCGGGTGGGGCAGGCGCACGACGCCCGGGCCTGCACCGGCGTCACCGTGATCCTGCCGGACGAGCGGGCCATGGCCGCGGTGGACATCCGCGGCGGCGGGCCCGGCACGCGCGAGACCGACACCCTGGGCGCATCCAATCTCGTGCGTTCGGTCGATGCCATCGTGCTGTCCGGCGGTTCGGTCTACGGCTTGGCCAGCGGCGACGGCGTGGCCGCCTGGCTGGGGGCGCAGGGGCGCGGCTTCACGCTGCTGCACCAGCCCGGCGTGCCGCCTTCGCCCATCGTGCCGACCGCGGTGCTGTACGACCTCGCCAACGGCGGCGACAAGCAATGGGGCGAGGCCCCGCCCTATCGCGACCTGGCCATGCGGGCCGCTCGCCAGGCCCAGCCCGGTTTCGACCTGGGTACGCACGGCGCGGGCTTCGGCGCCTCGGCGGGGGCGCTCAAGGGGGGATTGGGATCGGCATCCTACGTCACGCACGACGGCATGACCGTGGGCGCCATCGTGGCCTGCAACAGTTTCGGCTCGGCGGTGGCGCCGCAGGGACGGCGCTTCTGGGCCGGAGCCTTCGAGATCGGCGACGAATTCGGCGGCCTGGGCCCGGCGAATACCCGGGCAGAGGGCGAGAACTGGGAATACGCCAAGCTGGATCCCCGCCCCCGCGCCAACACCACCATCGCCTGCGTCGCCACCGACGTCGCGCTGTCGCCCGACGAGTTGCAGCGCGTGGCCACCATGGCGCAGGACGGCTTGGCCCGCGCCATCCGCCCCATCCATGCGCCGTTCGACGGCGATACCGTGTTCGCGATCTCCACCGGGCAGCGCCAGGCGCCGATGATGGAAGGCCCGGTGGACCCGCGGCCCTTCATCGTCTGCCGGCTGGGCGCGCTGGCCGCCGACGTGCTGGCCCGCGCCGTCGCGCGCGGGGTGTACAGCGCCGTCACGCCCGAGGGGATGACGACGCCGGCGTGGTCGAGTTTCTGAGTCGTACAGGTCTAAGGGTCTCCTCAGGGGGAACTTGCTCCCGCAGTAGCTTGAATGGTATATTTTTTTGGTATATATCATTCTGGGAGGTCTACATGGATACTGCCAAGATCTTCTGGTCCGGCCGTTCGCAAGCGGTGCGGCTACCCAAGGAATACCGTTTCGACACTGAGGAGGTCCGCATTCGGCGTCAGGGGAATGCCGTCATCCTGGAACCGGTCGCACAGAACTGGGCCTGGCTCGATGCCGTCATAGGGCCGGTCGATGAAGATTTCGAACGGGCCGCCACAGAAGCGGCACGGGAGCAGGAGCGTCCCGAGCTGGACTACTTCAAGTGAAATACTTGCTTGACAGCAACGCCGTCATTGCGCTTCTGAAGGGCCATCCCGGATTCCTGGAGCGACTCCGGCGCCACAAACCCGCGGATTTCGCGCTCTCCGCTATCGTGGCCCACGAACTTTTTTATGGCGCGTACAAAGGACTGCGGACTACGCAGAACCTGGCGCGACTCGACGCCCTGCAATTCGAAGTTCTCGCCTTCGATCAGGAAGATGCGCGGCAGGCTGGCGAGCTGCGCGCGACGCTGAACGCTGCCGGAACACCGATCGGCCCGTACGACGTGCTCATCGCCGGTCAGGCGCTGGCGCGTGGTCTGACGCTCATCACGCACAATGTACGCGAGTTCCCGCGCATACCCGCGTTGCGGGTCGAAGATTGGGAAGCATAGGCGGCCGGCTCAACCCTCTGCGCGCCACGTCCCCGACTTCCCGCCTTTCTTCTCCATCAGCCGCACGTCGGTCATGACCATGCCCCGGTCCGCCGCCTTGCACATGTCGTAGATCGTCAGCAGCGCGACGTTGACGGCGGTCAGCGCCTCCATCTCCACGCCGGTGCCGCCCACGGTCTCGGCGCGCACGGTGCAGCGCACGGCGCTCGCTTCCTCGTCCAGCAAGAAATCGCAGGCCACGTGCGTCAAGGGGATGGGATGGCACAGGGGGATCAGGTCCGAGGTCTTCTTGGCGGCCATGATGGCGGCGATGCGCGCGATGCCCAGCACGTCGCCCTTCTTGGCGTTGCCCTCGCGGACCAGGGCCAGCGTGGCCGGCTGCATGCGTATCGTGCCGGCCGCCACGGCCACGCGCGCGGTGGCCGGCTTGGCGCCGACGTCCACCATATGGGCCTGCCCGGCCGCGTCGAAATGGGTCAGGGGGGATTGCGCCATCATGCGTCTCCGGTGGCGATGGGCGAGCCGGGGCGGCTGCTCCATTCGCTCCACGAGCCGGGGTACAGCACCGCCCCGGTCAGGCCCGCCACTTCCATGGCAAGCAGGTTGTGGCAGGCGGTGACGCCGGAGCCGCACTGGCTGATGACCCGGTCGGCGGGCGTGCCGCCCAGCACGGCCTCGAACTCGGACCGCAACTGCGCGGCGGGCTTGAAGCGCCCGTCGGGCTGGAGGTTGTCGCGCAGGAAGCGGTTGGCGGCGCCGGGAATGTGGCCGCCCACGGCATCCAGGGTCTCGTTCTGGCCGCGGAAGCGGTCGGGGGCGCGCGCGTCCACGACCAGGCGCGGGGCCGGCGCGTCCAGGTTGGCCCGCACGTCCTCGTAGGTGGCGGCCGCGACCAGCGGTGGCCGCAGCGTGAACGCGCCCGGGGCGGGCGCGGCGGGCTGGCCGGCCTCCAGCGGGTAGCCGGCCTCGCGCCAGGCCGCCAGCCCGCCGTCCAGCACCGCGACGGCCTCGTGGCCCGCCCAGCGCAGCAGCCACCAGAGGCGGGCGGCCATGGCGGCGCCGGCGGTGTCGTAGCACACCACCTGGGTGGCGTCGGAGATGCCCAGGCGGGCCATCAAGTCGGCGAAGTCCTCGCGCCGCGGCAAGGGGTGGCGGCCATTGCCGCCGGTCTTGGCGCCGCTCAGGTCGCGGTCCAGGTGGACGTAGCGGGCACCGGGGACATGCGCGGCCGCGTGGGCGCGCTCGCCCGCGCCGGTGTCCGCCAGGTCGAAGCTGCAATCGCACACGACGACCGGCGAGGGGGATTGCAGCAGCGCGTGCAGCGCCTGCGCGGAAATCAGGGTGCTGAGGCTCATGGCATGTCCTGTAAGCGTTGCCGTGCGGCCGGCCCGATACCGGCCGCCATAGGTAAATTTTTCACGTTTCGACAGGGGAGCGGGAACCCGTCGCCCAAGCTGGCTATCATACCGGTATGCCGAATTCCGAACGTTCCCCGTCGCTGCGCCGCAAGGCCGTCGCGCTGCTGCTGCCGGCCCTGTTGGCGGCGGCCGCGCCGGCGCTGGCGCCCGCCCAGCCGGTCGGGCTGCCCGACCTGGGGGACTCGGCGGCGCAGGAGCTCTCGCCGCGGCTGGAGCAGCGCCTGGGCGACGCCATCATGATGGAGTCACTGCGCGACCCGGCCTATATCGACGATCCGGACCTGCTCCAGTACCTGACCGGCATGGCGCGCCAGCTGTCGGCCCAGGCGCCCGCAGGCACGCCCAACATCAACGTGTTCGCGGTGCGCGATCCCAGCATCAACGCCTTCGCGATGCCGGGCGGCTACATAGGCGTGCACACCGGGCTGGTGGTGGCCGCGCAGTCTGAGTCCGAGCTGGCCGGCGTGCTGGCGCACGAAATCGGCCACGTGGTGCAGCGGCACATCGCCCGGGGTCTGGTGCAGCAGAAGCAGGACACGCTGATCATGGTGGCGGCCCTGCTGGCGGCGCTGGTGGCCGCGCGCGGCAACTCGCAGGCGCCCGAGGCGGCGATGGCCTTCGGCCAGGCCGCGGCGATCAACTCGCAACTGGGCTTCTCGCGCGAGGCCGAGCGCGAAGCCGACCGCACCGGCTTCCAGATGCTGGAGGCGGCCGGCTACAACGTCAACGGCATGGCCTCGTTCTTTGGCCGGCTGATGCAGGCGTCGGGGCTGAATGAAAGGACCGGCCAGGCCTTCACCCGCACCCACCCCCTGTCCATCGAACGCATGTCCGACATGCAGAACCGGGCGCGCGGCGTGGTGATCCATGACCGCCCGAGTTCCTCGGATTTCTATTTCGTGCGCGCCAAGATGCGCATGCTGCAGGCAAACAGCGGCCAGGACACCATCGAGGCCATCCGCTATTTCCAGAACCGCAGCACCGAGGCCCAGGGCATCGAGCGTGCCGCGGCCTACTATGGCATGGCGCTGGGCTATGTGCGCCAGCGCGAATACGGCAAGGCCAACGACGCCTACCTGGCCGCCACGTCGGGCGCGCGCACCCATTTCATGCTCGAGCACCTGGCCATCGACCTGGCGCTGGCGCGCAACGACACGCAACAGGCCATGAGCCTGGCGCGTAGCGCCGTCGCGCGCTGGCCCGAGCAGCGCGGCCTGGCCATGGCAATGGCCGAGTCCCTGCAACGCGCCGGCCGCAACCAGGAGGCGGTCGATTTCCTGAAAGAGCAGATGCTCAAGTGGAGCGACGAGCCCCGCTTCTACCAGATGGCCGCGGTCAGCTATTCGCGGCTGGGCAGCACTGTGAACGAGCGCCGCAGCATGGCCGACTATTACGCGATGACCGGCGCCCTGCCGGCCGCGGTCGAGCAGTTGCAGCAGGCGCGCGCGGCTTCCAGGGATTTCTACGAGCAGTCGCAGATCGACGCGAAGGTGCGCGAATACCAGCGCCGGTTGAAGGAAGAGCGCGACCTGCTCAAGCGCTTCCAGAGCTGACGGGCCCGGGCCTGTCGACGAAGCCGAAGGCCTGGCCGGCCGGGCCGCGCAACGGGGCCAGCGGCGCGGCGGCGGCGCCAACCGGCGGATAGACCACGGACAGGGTCGCGGCCCCGGCCGGCGCCTGGCCGGTGTCGGCCAACCAGCCCGGCGGGGCATCGAGCAGCGGCTGCCCCGATGCCAGCTTCATGCGTTCCAGTACGTCGGGCAGATGGCGATCCTCGACCATGGCGGGACCGTGTTCGGTCGCGGCGTAGAGCCTGCCCATGGCATCCAGCGCCCAGCGATCCACGCGGGACACGGCATGGCCGGTATGGGTGGCCAGCGAACCGGCCGCATCCGCCTGGCGCAGGATCAGCGGCGCCGCGTCCAGCCTCACGAACACGCGTTGCGGACCGTTCTGGAAGAACCAGCGGCCCTGCTCGTCGTGCCCGTAGTTGCGTCCGATGAAGGCCAGGATCCCGGTGTTGGAAATGGAGACGCCCGGCCCTCCCGCCAGGGCGTCGCCGGCGGGATGCAGGCGCCAGCGGCCCCGGGCATCCAGCGACAACCAGCCATACGCGTCCGGCACGTCGGGCCAGCGCGCCATGGCGGCCAGGACATCGCTATCCATGCCCCGCCAGCCACGACTGCGGCGTGATTTGCCGGGGATCCGTGCGCAGCTCCAGCAGCGCCGGGCGGCCGGCCGCGCAGGCGCGCTCGAATGCGGCGGGGAAGGCTTCGGCGCTTTCCACCCGTTCGGCATGGGCGCCGAACGACAGTGCCAGCGCGACGAAATCGGGGTTGCGCAGGTCGGTGGCGCTGACCCGGCCCGGGAAGCGCTTTTCCTGGTGCATGCGAATGGTGCCGTACATGCCGTTGTTGACGACGATGACGACGACGGCGGAGCCGAATTGCAGCGCGGTGGCCAGTTCCTGGGGATACATCAGGAAGCAGCCGTCGCCGGACACGCAGACCACGGTGCGGTCGGGATGGCGCAGCTTGGCGGCTATCGCCGCGGGCAGGCCGTAGCCCATGGCGCCGCAGGTGGGGGCGAGTTCCGTGCGCGGCCGGCGGTAGCGGTAGAACCGGTGCAGCCACACCGCATAGTTGCCGGCGCCGTTGGCGACGATGGCGTCGTCGGGCAGGGCGCGGTCCAGATGGGCGACGACCCGGCCCAGGTCGACGCCGCGGGCCTCGGCATGCGGCGCGGGCACGACCTGGTAGCGCGCGTGCAGTTCGCCGGCGCGGCGGGTCCAGTCGTCCCAGGCGCGCGAGGCCGGGGCTTCCAGGCCGCGCAGCAGCGCGGCGGCCTTTGCCGGGGCGGACTGGATGGCCAGGTCGGGCTGGTAGACGCGGCCCAGTTCGGCCGCGTCGGCGTGCAGGTGGATCAGTTTCTGGGCCGGGCGGGGGGGCGTCAGCAGCGTGTAGCCGCCGGTGGCGATCTCGCCCAGCCGCGTGCCCACGGCCAGGACGAGGTCGGCGTCGCGCACCAGCTCGGCCAGTTCGGGGTTCATGCCCAGGCTGAGGTGGCCCGCGTACTGGGGCCGCCGGTTGTCGAAGATGTCCTGGCGGCGGAAGGCGCAGGCCACGGGCAGGTTCCATGCCTGGATGAAGGCCGAGAAGTCCGAGGCGGCGGGCTCGCTCCAGTTCGATCCGCCCAGGATGACCAGCGGACGGCGGGCCTGGGCCAGCATCTCGCGCAGGCGCGGGGCCGCGTCGGGATCGGGGCCGCCGGCGACTGCCGGGGCGACCGCGGCCGGCGCGGACGGGCAGGCGGCGCTCAATACGTCTTCGGGCAGGGCCAGCACCACCGGTCCGGGGCGGCCCGAGGTGGCGCAGGCGAAGGCCCGCGCCACGAGTTCGGGTATGCGCGCGGCGTCGTCGATGCTGACGACCCACTTGGCGATGCCGCCGAACATGGACTGGTAGTCGATTTCCTGGAAGGCTTCGCGGCCCAGCTCGCGGGTGGGCACCTGGCCGACGAACAGGATGAGCGGCGTCGAGTCCTGCTGCGCGATGTGCACGCCTATGCTGGCGTGGGTGGCGCCGGGGCCGCGCGTGACGAAGCAGATGCCCGGCCGCCCGGTCAGCTTGCCGTCGGCTTCGGCCATGTTGGCGGCGGCGCCTTCGTGCTTGGCGACGACGACGTCGATGTCGGCGTGGGCGTGCAGGGCATCCAGCACGTCCAGGTAGCTTTCGCCCGGGACGCAGAAGACGCGGTCGACGCCGTTGGCGGTCAGCGCGTCGACCAGGAGGCGGCCGCCGGTGGTGGCCGAGGCGTTGGATACCGTGGAAGTCGAGGCCATGGAAGCATCCGTGTGGTTTTCTCCATTGTCGAAGAAAACGCCGGGGATGTCAGCGGGGGCTTGCCCGATGCGGGGCCGGGCAGGGCTAGCGGCCGTTCCGGAAGAAGTCCGCCAGCCTGCGCGGCAGCCAGTTCAGGTTGCTCGGGAAGCTGCCCGTGGGGAAACCCGCGTGGCCGCCCTGTGCCGGCTGGTGCAGGACCACGTGGCTGGAGGCCTGCTCGGGAGTCGGCAGGTAGCGGCCGGGAAGGAACGGGTCATTGCGCGCGTTCAGCACCAGCGTCGGGATGGCGATGTCCATCAGCAGGGGCTTGCTGGAGGCGCGCGTCCAGTAGTCGTCGACGTCGCGGAAGCCGTGCGTGGGCGCGGTGTAGGCGTCGTCGAACTCGTACAGGTCGCGCGCGTTGGCCACGCGCAGCACGTCGATGGTGCCGGGGAAGCGCTGCGCCTTCTGCAGCGTCTTGGACTTCAGCGTGCGCAGGAACATGTGGGTGTAGATCCGGCGGTTGATCAGTCCGGTGCCCAGCGTGCGCCCGCCGGCCATGAGGTCGACCGGGGCCGAGACGCCCGCGGCGGCGGCGAGCCAGCCGGCGGTGGCGCCGGCCTCGCCCAGGTATTTCAGCAGCGCGTTGCCGCCCAGCGAGATGCCGGCGGCGTGCCAGTGCATCCGTGGCAGGCGCTGCCGCACCGCGTCCAGCATGAAGCCGACGTCGGCCGAGTCGCCCGAGTGGTAGGCGCGGGGCAGGCGGTTCGGCTCGCCCGAGCAGCCGCGGAAATGCGGGACGACGACGGTCCAGCCGCGCGCCCGGAAATACTGCGAGATGGCCTGCGCGTAGTGGCTGGCGCTGCTGCCTTCCAGACCATGGAACAGCACGAGCCCGTTGCGCGACGCGGCGGTGGTGCCGGCCGTCTCGGCCAGCCGCGCGAACAGCTCGGGGCCGACGACCGTATCGGGGCCGAGGCCCGGGGCGGTCCAGTCGAAGTCGATGAAATCGCCGTCGGGCGTGTCCACCCGTTCGCGCTGGAACGAGGCGTGATGGTGCGACGAGAGCTGCGACGCGAAGATGGTCTGGCTATGTCCTTCGGGCAACCATGCGGGAGTGGGGCAGGGTGTCGTGTCCAGGTAGGCGGGCATGCGAGATGGGCGGGCAACTCAATGCAATAGGTCGGGAACGTCCTGGAGCTCGGTCGGGCCGAGGTCGGCAGGGGCTTGCGACGAGTGGTGCAAGACCAGCCGCCAGCCTGTGGGACCCTTGTGGAAGACATTGGTTGCATAGCAGTTGACGAGCTGCTTGCCCTGGGAGGTGTCGACCATGAGTTGTTCGACCACGGTGTGGACCGAACTCATCATGCTTTGCACGGCGTGGACGCGCGTGGGCCGTATCGGCACCGGCGAACTGCCCAGGATCTCGCGCCACGATTCCATCACGGCGTCGTGCCCGATCAGCCGCGGCCCGCCCGGATGGATGCAGACGATGTCTTCGTCGTCGGCCCAGACGGCCATCAACTGCGCGAGATCGCCTTGTTCCAGCGCGTCGTAGAACGCCTGCTCGGCTTCTTCGGAGGTGGCGAACAGCGGAGCGCCGCGGGATTTGAGCACCATTTACGCGAACACGATCGTCTTGTGGCCGTTCAACAGGATGCGATGCTCGACGTGCCAGCGCACGGCGCGCGCCAGCACCAGGCATTCGACGTCGCGCCCGACCTGGGTCAGGGTTTCCGGCGACATGCTGTGGTCCACGCGGGCGATGTCCTGCTCGATGATGGGGCCTTCGTCCAGATCGGGCGTGACGTAGTGGGCGGTGGCGCCGATCAGCTTCACGCCGCGGTCGTGCGCCTGGTAGTACGGGCGCGCGCCCTTGAAGCTGGGCAGGAAGCTGTGGTGGATGTTGATGGCGCGGCCGGCCAGCGCCCGGCACATCTCGGGCGACAGGATCTGCATGTAGCGGGCCAGCACGACCAGGTCGACGTTCTCGCGCTCGGCGATCTGCAGTACCTGGCGCTCTTGCTGTTCCTTGCCGCCCTGCGCCACCGGCAGGTGGTAGAAGGGCACGCCGTACGACGCGGACAGCAGCGCGAAGTCGGGGTGGTTGGAGACTACGGCCGGAATGTCGATGGGCAGTTGCCCGCTCTTGGCGCGGAACAGCAGGTCGTTCAGGCAGTGGCCGTGCTTGCTGACCATCAGCAGCACGCGCGCGCGCCGGTGCGGGTCGCGGATCTGCCACTGCATGGAGAAGCGCTCGCCCACGGCGGCGAATTCCTTGCGCACGGTGTCGGCGTCCAGGCCGTCCGGCACCGAGAAGTGCACGCGCAGGAAGAACAGCTTGGTGTCCTCGTCCCCGAACTGCTGCGAGTCCAGGATGTTGCAGCCGCGCTCGAACAGGAATCCCGACACGTGGTACACGATGCCGGTCGTATCGGGGCAGGCGAGCGTCAGGATGTAATCGTTGTGCTGCACGGGGAGGTCCTGTGAATAAAAAGCAAACCCCGGCGGGCCGGGGCAGCGTCAGCCATGTCCCCCCCAGGGGCGCGCGAGCGCCCGGGGGGATTTAGTGATGATGTACCTTGGCGCCGTCCTTCAGACGGTATTCGGCGCCACAGTATGGGCACTTCGCTTCGCCGGTCGTCCCGATGTCCAGGAATACCTTGGGGTGCATGTTCCACAGCGGAGTATGCGGCCCCGGGCACGAAAGCGGAAGCGCATCGGCATCGACTTCGATGATGGCGTTGGCGGCTTCGGTGGTCATGGCCGTTCCTCCCGATCAGACGTGCGTGAGCCAGTGGCCGTACTTGGCGTTGCGGCCCGCGACCAGGTCGAAGAAGGCCTGCTGCAGGCGCGCCGTGATCGGACCGCACTGGCCGGCGCCGATCTTGCGGCGGTCCAGCTCGCGGATGGGCGTGACTTCCGCCGCCGTGCCGGTGAAGAAGGCTTCGTCGGCGATGTAGATGTCGTCGCGGGTCAGGCGCTTGGTGACGACCTTGATGCCCAGGTCGGCGGCCAGGCTGTGGATGGTCGAGCGCGTGATGCCGGTCAGGGCCGAGGCGATCTCGGGCTCGACCAGCACGCCGTCCTTGACGATGAAGACGTTCTCGCCCGAGCCCTCGGCCACGAAGCCTTCGGTGTCGAGCAGCAGGGCCTCGTCGTAGCCGTCCTCGGTGGCTTCCAGGTTCGCCAGGATGGAGTTGGCGTAGGTGGAGGCCAGCTTGGCGCGGGGCATGGTCACGTTGACGTGGTGGCGGGCATAGGACGAGGTCTTGACCCGGATGCCCTTCTGCAGGGCCTCGGCGCCCAGGTAGGCGCCCCATTCCCAGGCGGCGACCGCCACGTGGACCTTGGCGCCCTTGGGCGAGACGCCCATCTTTTCCGAACCGTAGAACGCGATGGGACGCAGGTAGCAGGATTCCAGCTTGTTGACGCGGACCACTTCCTTCTGCGCTTCCATCAGGACTTCCCGGCTGTACGGGATCTGCATCTGGTAGATGTGGGCCGAGTTGACCAGGCGGTCGGTGTGTTCCTTGAGCCGGAAGATCGAGGTTCCGATGTCGGTCTTGTACGCACGCACACCCTCGAATACCGCCAACCCGTAGTGCAGAGAGTGTGTGAGCACATGGGTGTTGGCTTCACGCCAGGGCACGAGCTTGCCGTCGTACCAGATGAAGCCGTCGCGGTCTGACATCGACATGATGGGGATCTCCGAAATGAACCAGATATTGTACCAATCTGCGACAGGATCCAGCGGCGAAGCGGGCGCGCAGGGGTCCACGCCCGCCGCTTCCCGGGAATCCAGGGAGATTCGGGTAATCACTTACAATAGCTGCGAGCCATAACTTTACTCCTTCCCGGCCGGCCTTCGCCGGGAGCCCGCCGCCGTTCCCCCCCGATCCCATGTCCGCCATGCGCCCGTCCGCCGCAGTGCCCGGTCTGTCCCCCCAGGAGCGCCGGGCGGCCGTCGTCGCGGGCCTGAAGGCGCTGGCCCCGACCACGATCGCGATCGGCGTCTGGGGCATGGTCAGCGGCGTGGCCATGGTCAAGATCGGCCTCAGCCAGACCTTGGCGCTGGCGATGACCTTCCTGGTGTACGCCGGCTCCGCGCAACTGGCCGCCCTGCCGCTGATCGTGGCGGGCGCCCCGGTCTGGCTGGTGTTCGCCGCGGGTTGCGTGGTCAACCTGAGATTCGTGATCTTCGCGGCGGCGCTGCACCCGTATTTCCGCCGCTACTCGCGCTGGCGCCGCCTGGGACTGGGCTTCCTGACGAGCGACATCGGCTTCGTGCTGTTCATGCCCCGCTACGGCGATGCCGCCGTCAAGGGCACGCCGGAGCAGACCTGGTTCTTCCTGGGATCGGCGGTGGGCAACTGGCTGACCTGGCAGGTGTGCTCGGTGGCCGGCATCCTGCTGGGCGCCGTGGTGCCGCAGTCGTGGTCGCTGGAGTTCGCCGCGGTGCTGGCGCTGATCGCGATCGTGGTGCCCATGGTCGCGAGCTGGCCTGTGGCCGCGGCGGTCGGGGCGGCATCCCTGGTGGGGTGGGCCGGCCAGCCGCTACCCTTGCGGCTGGGGCTGGTCCTGGCGGTCGTGGCGGGCGTCTGGGCCGGCGTGGCCACGGAGCGGGCGCTGGAGCGCCGCAAGGAGGCGGGGGCATGAGTCCGTCCACCCTGCCGCCGGTATCCGATTCCCTGTACGTCTGGCTGGTCATCATCGCGCTGGCGTTGTGCACCGTGCTCACGCGCGCCGGCTTCCTGCTGCTGGGCGACAACGTGCCCCTGCCCGAAGGCGTCAGGCGGGCGCTGCGCTATGCGCCCGCCGCGGCGCTGGCGGCCGTGATCGTGCCGGACCTGCTGCCATGGGCGCCGGGCGGCCTGCCGGTGTTCGACTGGCGCGCGCTGGCCGCCGTGATCGCGGTGGCGGTCATGGTGGCCACCCGCAACACGATCGCCATGATAGGCGCGGGCATGGTCACGCTGTGGCTGCTGAGGTGGCTGGCGGGCTGAGCGCCCGCGCCCCTTTCATTCGGCCTGGATGTTGCGCTGGACCACGACGGCGCGCAGCCGGCGGATGTCGTTCTCGACGCGGGCCTGGAATTCGTCGGGCGAGGAGGCCCGCGGCGAACCGCCCCAGTCGACCAGTTGCTGGTGCACGGCGGGCGTATCCAGCACCGCGCGCAATTCGCGGTTCAGGCGCGCGACCACGTCGGCGGGCGTGCCGGCGGGCGCGGCGATGCCCAGCCACGATTCGAAGACCACCGCCGGCAGCGTGTCGGCCACGCTCGGCACGCCGGGCAGCGCCTGCACGCCCTTGGGCGCGGTGGTCGCCAGCAGCCGCACGCGCTGCGACTTGAACAGCGGCGCGGTGTTGGTCATGGTGTCGATCATGACGTCCACGCGTCCGGCCAGCAGCTCGGTCATCGGGCCGGCGCCGCCCTTGAACGGCACGTGCAGCGCGCTGCCGCCGCTTTCGGCCATGATCCATTCGCCCACGAGATGCATGGCGGTACCCACGCCGACCGAGGTGTAGGTGTAGCGGTCTTTTTCGGTCTTGATGCGGCGGACGAAGTCGTCGAAGGACTTGATCGGCGAGGACGGCGCCACGGCCAGCGTCAACGGATACGTCGTGATCGTGGAGATCCAGCTGAAACCCTTGACCGGCTCGAAGGGCAGGTCCTTGCGCATGGCGGCATTGGTGCCGTGGCCGCTGGTCATCAGGACCAGCGTGTAGCCGTCGGGCTCGCTCTTGGCGACCTGGGCCGAGGCGATGTTGCCGCCGTCGCCGGCGCGGTTCTCGACGATGACGGGCTGGCCGACCCGCTCGGACAGCGCCTTGCCGACCAGCCGGGCCACGACGTCGCTGCCGCCTCCGGCCGCGAAGCCGACCAGCAGCTTGATCGGCCGGTTGGGGTAGGTGGTCTGCGCGTGCGCGGGGCCCGCCAATACCGCGGCCAGGATGCCGGCGGCGGCGAGGGCCTGGCGGCGGCCGGTGATCGTGTCATGCATGGTGGGTCTCCTCTTCGTCCCCGTTTTCGTGCGGCCCGTCGAGGCGCGCGTGTGGCCGCTCAGTCCGCCGCCTGCAGGCGGGCGGAGATCTCGCGGCTTTTCTGTTGCAGCACGGCCCCCAGGGCCGCGCCGTTGAGGAACTCCCCCCGCTGTTTCGAACAGACCAGCGAGATCGTTCCGATGACTTCATCCTCGGCCATCACGGGCACGCCGTAGCCGATGACGTCGGGATCGAGCCCGGCGTGGCTGATGGCGTATCCCGCCTTGCGTATGGCCTTCAGGCCGGCCCAGGTGGCGTTCCAGGCCTGCTCGCCGGCGTCCGGGTGGGTCTGCTCGAACAGGCTGCGTACCCGCGCCCGCGGCCAGAACGCCAGCACCGACAGCGAAGGCGCGCCGCGGAACCAGGGCAGGCTCTTGCCCCGCATGTAGGTCAATTCCAGCGGCTCGACGCCGGCTTCGTGCGCCACGTTCAGCAGGTGCTCGCCGTAGACGTTCGAAAGCAGCACGTGGCAGCCGGTTTCCTGCGCCAGGTCGCGCAGGATGGGCTGGGCGGCACGGGTGACCGGGTCGGTCTCGCGGATCAGGGCCTCGAGCTCGACCACGCGCGCGCCCACCACGTAGATGCCGCGCGGCAGCCGTATCAGCAAGCCCGCCGCGCACAATTCCTTGACGTAGCGGTAGGTGGACGAGGGGGTGAAGCCGAAGTGGCTGGCCAGGTCGTCCACCGTCCAGGCGTACCGGTCGTGCGTGTAGGCATCGAGCAGCATCAGCATGCGGCCCAGGCTGGATGCGCTTTCCGTCATGCGGGCGCCTGCTCCACGCCCATGCGCCGGGCCATGTCGGCCCGCCATTCCTGGCGGCTGCGGAAACCGGGCAGGGCGCGCGCGTGCCGCTCGGCCCAGGCCATGAGTTCGGCCGGCGGCAGCTCGATGGGCATGGGCACGCGCATGGGCTGCGACACGTACCAGGGCGTGTCGATGTACAGCTCGAGCCGGTTGCCTTCCGGGTCGCGGCAGTACAGCGACAGCGCGTTGCCGTGCGTGACGGGCGCCAGTTCTGCGACGCCCGCGCCGACCAGGCGGCGATGGTAGCGCTGCAGGGTTTCCAGCGAGTCGGCCATCAGCGACAACTGGTTGATGACGTTGAAGCGGAGATCGGCGGGCCGCCCGGACACCAGCACGATCTGGTGGTGGACGTCCGGATCGCGGCTGGTGAACACCAGTTCGATCGGGCCATGGGGGCCGTCGAGCATGCCACGGTCCGTGATCGTGAAATCCAGGACCTGCGAATAGAAATCGGCCATCCGCTGGATATCGGTGACGAAGATGCCGACGTGGCTGAAGGAAAGACCGGGTCTTTGGGGCATGATGGAAAATATAATCTAATATGTGGCGAATAATCGCCATTGAAATTCGAGTTTTTTGCATATTACGTAAAAAACTCAAAAATAAGACCTGTGTGAAACCCTAGGTAGGGTGGAGCAGCGGGCGAGCGGCCGCGTGCCGCTTCCGGCGGGAATCGGGGGAAGGGGAAGACGGGGGACGACGCCCCCGGGGATCTCAGGAACGGGGGCCCAGCACCTGTTCCCACAGTTCGATCACGGCGGCACGTTCCGCCGTCAGGGCCTCCTGCGGCACGCGAGCCTTTTCCACGTCCTGCAGGCGCAGCGCGTGCTGTTCCCGCCGCAGGGTACGGTAGGCATCGCCCACCCGCCGCGCCAGGTCGGCGGGGATCAGGCCGGCTTCGGCGGCCAGGCGCAGCAATGCGATGTTGCCGAGGTTCTGTACCAGGATCTCGTGCTCGCGGGCGTGCAGCAGGACCAGGTATTGGGTGACGAACTCGACGTCCACCATGCCGCCCGGATCGTGCTTGAGGTCGAAGTCCGGCGTGCGGTTGGGATGGCCTTCGCTGATCTTGCGGCGCATGGCGATGACTTCGTCGGCCAGTTGGCGGGCGTCGCGCGGCATCAGCAGCACCTCGCGCCGGATGCGTTCGAACTGCCTGCCCACCTCGGGATCCCCGGCGGCGAAGCGGGCGCGCGTGATGGCCTGGTGCTCCCAGGGCCAGGCGTGCTCCTTCTGGTAGCGCTCGAAGGCCTCGGTCGAGATCACCATCAGCCCGGCCTGGCCGTCGGGGCGCAGGCGCAGGTCCACTTCGTACAGGCGCCCCGAGGCGGTCATCGAGCCGAGCCATGACAGGATGCGCTGGCCGAAGCGGGCGTAGATCTCGCCGGCGTCCTCGCGCGGGTCGTCGAACAGGAACACCAGGTCGAGATCCGAGGCGTAGCCCAGCTCCTTGCCGCCGTGCTTGCCATAGGCGATGACCGCGAAATGCGCGGGCGTGCGGCCTTCGTCCCTGGACACGCTGTACCAGACGCGCTTGAGCGTTTCCTCGAGCATGATGTCGGCGACCATGGACAGGTAGTCGCCCAGCCGCTCGACCGTCAACTGGCCTTCCAGGTCCTGCGCCAGCAGGTGGAAGCCCCATTGGCGCTGCGTGTCGCGCATCAGGTTCATTTGCCGCTCGACGTCGGGCGCGCCGGTGCCGTCGATCACGCAGGCATCCAGTTCGTCGCTGAGCTTGCGGGCCATGGCGGGCAGGTCGGGCTCCACCATGAGCGTGCGCCAGTCCAGCAGCTCGTCCAGCAGCAGCGGATGCCGGGTCAGGTAGCCCGCGGCCCAGTCGCTGGCCGCGAAGATGCGGGCCACGCGCGCCAGCGTGTCGGGATACTCGGCCAGCAGCGCCATGTAGGCGCTGCGCTGGGCGATGTGCTCGATCAGCCCGAACATGCGGACCAGCGCGGCGGCGGGCGCCTTGGTGCCGGCGCAGGCGTCCACGGCGGCCGGCAGCAGGGCGGCCAGGCGCCGCCGGCTGTTGTCGGGCAGGCTGCGTATGCGAGGGCTGTCGAGCAGCGCCGAGGCGCGCGGCAGCAGGCTGTCGGCCTCGGCCGGCAGGGTCGCGCGTATGCGCGCGACCAGTTCGTCTTCGGGGTCGGCCGCGCCGCGGTCCCCCGGTGACTGATCGCCTTCGTTCTGGCCGAAGACGCCCCGGAAGGTGGTTTCGACGAATTCCCTGTGCGCGGTCAGCGTGCGCTCGAAGCCGGCGGGATCGTCGAAGCCCAGCGCGCGGGCCAGTTCGGCGCGCCGTTCGTCGTCCTGGGGCAGAAGGTGGGTCTGCTGGTCCTCGCGGTATTGCAGGGCATGCTCGACCCGCCGCAGGAAGCGGTAGGCGGCCTCCAGGCGCACGGCATCCTCCGGCTGGACCAGGCCGGCCTCGCGCTCGGCATGCAGCGCGGCCAGCAGGCCGCGCTCCTGCAGCGTCGGCGTGCGGCCGCCGCGTATCAGTTGCGAGAGCTGGACCACGAATTCGATCTCGCGGATGCCGCCTTCGCCCAGTTTGACGTTGTCGGCCTGCGTGGCCTGGCTGCCCGTGCCGTTGTACGAGCGGCGGTTCCAGTCCTCGCGTATGCGCTCGCGCAGCGCGCGCAGCGCCGCCAGCGCATCGAAGTCGAAATACTTGCGGTAGACGAAAGGCCGCCGCAGCGCCTCCAGTTGCGCCGCCTGGCTGGCGGGGTCGCTGCCCTCGAACGCCTGGGCCTCGATGCGCCGCGCCTTCAGCCAGGCATAGCGTTCCCATTCCCGTCCCTGCGAGACCAGGTAGTTCTCGAAGGCGTCCAGGCTCCAGGCCAGCGGCCCGGCATCGCCGTCGGGCCGCAGCCGCAGGTCGGTGCGGAACACGTGGCCGTCGGCGTCGATCTCGGAGATGACCGGCATCATGCGCCGCGTCAGCCTGCCGTAGAACTCGTGATGGGAGATGGGCCTGCGCCCGTCGGTCTCGCCCTCGTCGCCGTACAGCATGACCAGGTCGATGTCGGACGAGACGTTCAGTTCTTCGCCGCCCAGCTTGCCCATGCCCACGATCAGCATTTCCTGCGGCAGGCCGGAGGCGGCCTCGCGCGGGATCCCGTGCACCTCGGCCAGTTCGGCCGCCACGCTGCGGTAGGCCTGCTCGATGGCCAGGTCCGCCAGGCGGGTCATGGCGCCCACGACCTCCTCCAGCGGCGCCAGGCCGGCCAGGTCGCGGGCCATGACGGTGCAGAACACGCGCTCGCGCAGCCTGCGCAGCACCGCGCGGCAGTCCGCCACCGGGAGGGGGCCGGCCGCGGCCACGCCCCGGGCCGTGCACAATTCGTCGAACCAGGCGGCCAGGGCCTGGACGTCGACCGGCCGGGTCATCGCGTCGGCCAGCCACCGTCCGTAGTCGGGCTGGGCGTCTATGCGTCGGCGCAGGTGGCCCGACCAGGAAAGCGCGGGGGTGAGCAGCGAAGTGTCTGTCATGGCGAAAGTTGTGGCAGTACGTTACAGAATTGTGCGCCACGAAGAAGTTTTGCGCATAAGCCAGCATAAGACATGCGGGGCGGTATAAGCTTTCATTTTCCCGATTCATCCATCCAGGCCACAGCGGCCGCTTCGACGGAACGACTGCGTTCCGCCGTTTCTTCGTGCATATCGACCTAGCCTATCTCTATCGCCTCGTGGTGCGGCCCCTGGTCTGGGTGATCCTGGCCGCCTATTTCCTGTTCGCGGTTGCCCTGGTGGTCGTGCGCTACGCCGTGCTGCCCGCTATCGACGACTACCGGCCGGGCATCGAGCGCATGGTCGGCCGCGCGATCGGGGCCTCGGTTACCATAGGCCGGATCGATGCCGAATGGCTGGGCCTGCATCCTAGCTTCGAACTGTCCTCCGTCCAGGTGTCGGATGCCTCCGGGCAGTCCGGGCTGGTCCTGCCTCGCGTGTCGGCCATCCTGTCGTGGCGCAGCCTGCTGGTGCTGGAGCCGCGCCTGCTGCGCCTGCAGCTCGACGCGCCCGAACTCGAGGCGCGCCGCGATGGGCAGGGGCGCTACTGGATCGCCGGCTGGGAAGTCGATCCCCAGGCCCGGGGCGGATCGCGCGAAGGCCTGGACTGGCTGCTGTCCCAGCGCGAGGTCGTGGTACGCGGCGCCCGCCTGCGGTGGAACGATGCCCGGCGGGAGGCGCCGCCGCTGGAGATCGGCAACGTGGCCTTCGTGATGCGCAACACCGGGCGCCACCACCGTGCCGCGCTCAGGGCCGAGCCGCCCGCCGCGCTGGGGTCCATGCTGGACGTGCGCGCGGACTTCACGCATGGCTGGTTCACGCTGGACGCCTCCGATCCGCAGCAATGGCGGGGGTCGCTGTACGCGGCGCTGGACGGCGTCGACCTGGCGGGATGGCGGCCCTGGCTGGACCTGCCGGGCGAGCCTCGGCAGGGCGCGGGCAACCTGCGGGCCTGGATGGACTACGACCGTGGACGAATCCGCTCCGGCAGCGCGCGCCTGGCCTTGCGCGACCTGAGCGTGCAGCTCGGGCCGGACCTGCCGCCGCTGGACATCGCCAGGCTGGCGGGCCGGGCCGAGCTGTCCCCGGTGGCCGGCGGCGGCTACCAGCTGGACCTGGCCGGGCTGGACGCGGCGACCGCCGATGGCCTGGCGCTGCATCCCCAGCGGCTGGCCGCCACCTGGACTCCGGGGCGCCAGGGCACGCCGCCCGCCACGCAGCTCGAGGTGGACGGATTCGATCTCGCGACCGGCCTGCATCTGGCGGACCGCCTGCCCCTGCCAGCGGCGGCGCGCGAGAAGCTGGCCGAGCTGCGGCCCGAGGGCCGGATCGACGAACTGCGGTTGGGCTGGCAGGGGGCGCCCGCGCAGCCCACCGGGGTATCGGGGCGCGCGGCGTTCTCGGGGCTGTCGATCGCGGCGGCGCCGGAACCGGCGGTCAACGATGGCCACCATCCGCAACGGCCGGGGTTCTCCAACCTGCGGGGCAGCATCGAGGTGGACGCGCAGGGCGGACGCGTCGACGTCCACGCGCGCGACGCCGTGCTGCGTTTTCCGGGCGTGTTCGCCGAGCCCGACCTGCCCATGGATGTCTTCGATGTCCGGGCCGCGGCCCGCAAGGGGGCCGACGGCGCCTGGACGGTCGACGTCGAGCGCCTGGATTTCAGCCGCCGCGGCGTGGAGGGCAGTTTCAGCGGCAACTGGAGCAGCCAGGGCCGCGGGCCCGCCGGCACCCTGGACCTGCGGGGCACGCTGGCGCGCGCCGACGTGCGCGAGGTCCATCGCTACATCCCCATCGTGGTCGGCGCGGACGTCCGGACCTGGCTCCAGCATGCGCTGGTCTCGGGACAGGCCGAGAACGTGGCCGTGCGCCTGCGCGGCGACCTGGACACCTTTCCCTACGGCGCGGACAAGTCCGGGGAGTTCCGGGTGGCAGGCAAGGTCAGCGGCGTGACCCTGGACTACCTGCCCGAACCCCTGGCGCGAGGCGAGTTCTGGCCCCGGCTGGAAGACCTCGCGGGGGATCTCGTGTTCGACCGGGTGTCGATGGGCGTGGACGTCCGCTCAGGCCGCGTGCGGGTGGACCGCGCGACGACCGTGGCCATGGGGCGCACGCGCGCGGCCATCGCCAACCTCGAGCATGGGCCGCTGCTGGAGATCGATGGCGAGACGCGCGGGGCGGCGCCGGCGTTCCTGGCCTTCGTCAAGCGCTCGCCGGTGGGACACATGATAGGCGGCGCGCTGGACGACGCCTCCGCCAGCGGCAACTTCGTGGTGCCCCTGTCCCTGCGCATTCCGCTCGACCACCATGACGCGGATCCCGGCCATGCCGAGGTGCAGGTCAAGGGCGAGGTCCGGCTGTCGGGCAACGATTTCTCCCTGGCGCCCGCCGTGCCGCCTTTCTCGCGGCTGACCGGGACGGTGGCCTTCGACCAGCATGGCATCGCCCTGCGCAACGTGGCGGGCATGGCTCTGGACGGCCCGCTGAAGCTGTCCGGCGGCCCGCAGCCGGACGGCACGGACCTGCTGCGGGCCGAGGGCTCCGCATCGGCCGCGGCGCTGGGCTTCTGGTGGAAGGCCCCCGGCATGGCGCGGCTGTCCGGCCGCACGGCCTACAAGGCCTCGGTGCGGATCCCGCCCGGCAAGACGCCCACCGTGCTGGTGGAGTCCGACCTGGTGGGGTTGGCGGCCGACCTGCCCGCGCCGCTGGGCAAGACCGCGCAAGAGGCGCGCCCGTCGCGGCTGGAATGGAGCGGAAACGCCGCCACGGCGGACAAGCCCCGGATGGACTGGTTCGCCGGCAGCCTGGGGCCCGCCGTCAACCTGCACGTCGAACGCGACTACGCGTCCGCCGGCACCGTGGCCGCCGTGCGGGGGGCCATCGGCATCAACCGCGCGGCCACGATCGGCGGCCCGGGGCTGAGCGTGAGCGCTTCCCTGCCCGAGGTCGACGTGGACGCACTGCGCAAGGTGGCCGCGGAGTTCGAGCCGCCCAGGGATCCGGCGGCGGGGGCTGGCCAGGGCGGGGGCGCGGACATTCCCCTGAACCGCATCAGCCTGTCGACCCCGGTGTTGCGCGTGCATGGCCGCCAGCTCGACAAGGTCACGCTGTACGCCGTGCGGCAGGAGACAGGCGGCAACGCCAACTGGCGTGCCGACGTCGAGTCGGCCCAGCTGGCCGGCCGCCTGTCATGGGCCGAAACCCACGGCGGCGAAGGGCCCAACCGCCTGAGCGCGCGGCTGTCGCGGCTGGTGGTCGACAGCGAGACCGAGGACGCGGATCGCGGCGGCGCGCTGGACGAGCCCGCCGCCGACGACCAGGACGTGCCGGAAATCGATCTCGTGGCCGAGCACTTCGAACTGTTCGGCAAGGCGCTGGGACGGCTGGAGGTGCTGGCCCAGAGTTCCGACCGGGGCCGCGAATGGCGGCTGCGCCGGTTGAACGTGAAAAACCCGGACGCCGAGCTGGACGGTTCGGGCGTCTGGAAGCTGGAAACCGGCGCCCGCCCCGGAGGCCGGCGCGCGATGTCGCTCGACGCGGTGCTCAAGCTGGCCGACACCGGCAAGTTCCTCGAGCGCATGGGCGTGCACGGCGCCATGGCGGGCGGGACGGGGAGCATGTCGGCGCAGGTATCGTGGCGGGGCCTGCCTTACACGCTGGACCTGGCGAGCCTGTCCGGCAAGGTCGAGCTGTCGCTGGACAAGGGGCAGTTCCTCAAGGCCGAGCCGGGCATCGCCAAGCTGCTGGGCGTGCTGTCGCTGCAATCGCTGCCGCGCCGGGTGACGCTGGATTTCCGCGATATCTTCAGCGAAGGCTTCGCCTACGACACGATACGGGCGCACGCGGCCATCGCCAACGGCGTGGCCCATACCGACGATTTCAAGATGAACGGCGTGAACGCCACCGTCGTCATCGCCGGCGATGCCGACCTGGCGCACGAGACCCAGCGCCTGCAGGTGGTGGTGGTGCCCAAGCTAGATGCCGGCGCCGCCTCGCTGCTGTACGGGCTGGCGGTCAACCCCGCGGTGGGGCTGAGCGTGTTCCTGGCCCAGTTGCTGCTGAAGGATCCGCTGTCCAAGGTCCTGGCCTACCAGTACGAGGTCACCGGCACCTGGACCGACCCCCAGGTGGCCAAGGTCGGCAGCACCAAGGTCGATGCGGCGGGCAAGGAAACGGCACCGCCCGTGGCCGAGCCGGCGGCACCACCGCCGTGATTCTGCGCGACAATAGCCGCATGCCCGTGCAACACACAGCCAGGAACCCCCGCCCATGACAGCTTCCGACCCCGCCGTGCGCGTGGCGGCCATCCAGATGGTTTCGACCCCCGACGTGGCGCGCAACCTCGCCGACGCCGAAGCCCTGATCGCCGAAGCCGCCGGCCGGGGCGCCAACCTGGTGGCCCTGCCCGAGTATTTCTGTTTCATGGGCCGCAGCGACCGCGAGAAAGTGGCCATCCGCGAACGCGAGGGACACGGCCAGGTCCAGGCGTTCCTGTCCGCCCAGGCGCGCCGGCACGGCATCTACCTGGCGGGGGGAACCCTGCCGCTGGAGTGTCCGGATCCGGACCGGGTCTACAACACCGCGTTCGTCTACGGCCCCGACGGCCGCACGCTCGCGCGCTACGACAAGATCCACCTGTTCAACTTCCGCCGCGGCGCCGAGTCCTACGACGAGGCGCAGAGCATCCGCCCCGGTGCCTCGCCGGTGGGCTTCGACGCGGCCTGGGGCCGGGTGGGCCTGTCCACCTGCTACGACCTGCGGTTTCCCGAGCTGTACCGGGCGCTGGGCCAGGTGGACTTGATTTTGGTGCCGGCCGCCTTCACCTACACCACAGGCCAGGCGCATTGGGAAATCCTGCTGCGCGCCCGCGCGATAGAAAACCAGTGCTACGTCCTGGCGCCGGCGCAGGGCGGCACGCACCCCAACGGGCGCCGGACCTGGGGCCACGCGATGCTGGTCGATCCCTGGGGAACGGTGCAGTCCGTGCTGCCCGAGGGCCCCGGCGTGGTCGACGGCCTGCTGGATCCCGCCCGCATCGCCGAGGTGCGCGCCGCGCTGCCCGCGCTGCGCCATCGTGTACTGTAGACCCCGTGGCGCCCGCCGCGTTTCGCAACGATTTCCTTATCACCCATCCATGCAACTCGTAGAACCGAACATCCAGTCCCTGGCCATCGCCAAATCCCTGCTTCTCGACCCCTGGGGCCTGGACGAGGCGGATCTCTCCCGCGCGCTGGGCGAGATCTTCACCCACAAGGTCGACTATGCCGACCTGTACTTCCAGTACACCCGCAGCGAAGGCTGGAGCCTGGAGGAAGGCATCGTCAAGACCGGCAGCTTCTCCATCGAGCAGGGCGTGGGCGTGCGCGCGCTCAGCGGCGAGAAAACCGCATTCGCCTATTCGGATTCCTTGTCCCAGGATGCCTTGCTGTCGTCGGCCCGCGCGGTGCGCACCATCGCGCGCCAGGGCGCCGGCCGGGCCAAGGTGGCCAGCGGCTATCGGCCCACCGAGGGGCGTTCGCTCTACCTGCCGCAGGATCCGCTGGTCTCGCTGCCGGCTCCCGACAAGGTCGCGCTGCTCGAGCGGGTGGAGCGCATGGCGCGGGCCAAGGATCCGCGGGTGGTGCAGGTGATGGCCGGCCTGGGGGCCGAATACGACGTCGTCCTGGTGGCCGGCAGCGACGGCCGCCTGGCCGCCGACGTGCGGCCGCTGGTGCGGCTGTCCCTGACCGTGATCGCCGAGCAGGACGGGCGGCGCGAAGTGGGCCACGGCGGCGGCGGCGGGCGTACCGGCTTCGATTATTTCAGCGACGAGCTGCTGCAGCAGTACGTGGACCATGCCGTGCACGAGGCGCTCGTCAACCTCGAGGCGCGTCCGGCGCCGGCGGGCGAGATGACCGTGGTGCTGGGCTCGGGCTGGCCGGGCATCCTGCTGCACGAGGCCGTGGGCCACGGGCTGGAAGGCGACTTCAACCGCAAGGGGTCGAGCGTGTTCTCCGGCCGCGTCGGCGAGCGCGTGGCGTCCAAGGGCGTGACCGTGGTCGACGACGGCACCATCCCCGGCCGCCGGGGTTCGCTCAATATCGACGACGAAGGCAACGTCTCGCAGCGCAACGTGCTGATCGAGGACGGCATTCTGCGCGGCTACATGCAGGACTCGCTGAACGCGCGGCTGATGAAGACGGCGGTGACCGGCAACGGCCGGCGCGAATCGTTCGCCCACCTGCCCATGCCGCGCATGACCAACACCTACATGCTGGCCGGCGACAAGGATCCCGAGGAAATCGTGCGCTCGGTCAAGCGCGGCCTGTATGCCGTCAACTTCGGCGGCGGACAGGTGGACATCACCAACGGCAAGTTCGTCTTCTCGACCTCCGAGGCCTACATGATCGAGGACGGCCGGATCACCTATCCGGTCAAGGGCGCGACGCTGATCGGCAACGGCCCGGATGCCATGACCCGGGTCGGCATGATCGGCAACGACATGAAGCTCGATTCCGGCGTGGGTACCTGCGGCAAGGATGGACAGAGCGTGCCGGTGGGGGTGGGGCAGCCCACGCTGCGGATGGAAGGGTTGACGGTGGGCGGCACCGCCTGAGCGGCCGCGCCTGGGGAAAGCCCGGCGGCGGCCGAGCTTTCCACTGGGAGAAAAGTCGGGAAATGTCGATGGACAGCGTGCCGCGCGGGTTCGTATATTTTTCGCGAACCGCACGCGGCGGACCGTCGCCGCTGCGCCCGTCACCCGCTACCCCCATCCCGCCGCCATGTTTCTCGATCCCGAGACCGCACCCGGTTTCAAGCGCAGCCTGTTCAACGCCATCGTCGCGCCGCGGCCGATAGGCTGGATCAGCTCCCTCAGCGCCACGGGCGTGGCCAACCTCGCCCCGTTCTCGCATTTCAATCTCGTCTCCACCGCGCCGCCGGTGCTGATCTTCTCGTGCAACGCCGCGGGCGACCGCCCGGAGAAGGACACGCTGGCCAACGTCCGCGCCACCGGGGAATTCGTCGCCAACCTGGTCACCTGGGACCTGCGCGAGGCGATGAACCAGACTTCGCTGAACGTGCCGCACGGCACCGACGAGTTCGCGCTGGCGGGGCTGGAGAAGCTCGCCAGCGTCAAGGTTCGCCCGCCGCGCGTGGGCGCCTCGCCCGCCCATCTCGAATGCACGCTGCTGCGCATCGTCGAGATCGAGCCCGAGCGGCCCGGCGAGACTCGCAGCTCGGTGGTATTCGGCCGCATCGTCGGCGTGCACCTGGACGAGGCGTTCATGACGGCACAGGGCCATTTCGACGTCGCCCGCACGCGTCCGCTGACCCGTCTGGGCGGCTCGCAGTATTCCTCCGTCGGCGAACTCGTCGAGCTGTCCCGCCCCAACCCTCCGCTCAACTGAACGACACGCTACGAATCCAGCCATGGCAAGCGACAACGACTCCACGGTGCTGCGCGACGCAGACCTGATCGACCTGGACAACCCGCTGACGGCCGGTGGCCGGCGCATCGGCCGTGCCCAGAATTTCTCGGTCGAATGGATAGACAGCACCCAGCCCCATGCGGCGCGCAGCGAGCACGAACTGCTGCTGTTGCTGCCGGGCGCGGGCGCGCACATCGAGTACGAAGGGGGACGGGCCGATGCGCCCGGCCGTTCGCTGTGCATCGTGCCGGCCGGGCGCTGCACGGTCACGCTGGATGCGCCGGGTCCGGGCATTCTGATCGCCAGTTCGCGCCCGGACCTGGCGGAGCAGGATTACCTGAACGCCGTGGAGCACGATCCGCGCGTCGTCGCCTCGACCCCGGCGTTCCGCCGCGTGCGCAAGGCCGGCGAGCTGGTCGTGATTCCCGTCGACGATATCATTGCGCCACCCGACAAGAAGCGCCTGAAGATGCTGCAGACCGATACCCTGAGCATCAACTGGGTCGAATACGACGGTCCGCGCGACCGCACGCAGCTCAGCCCCCACAGCCACGCGCGCTTCGAGCAAGGCTCGCTGGCCATCGAGGGCGAGTTCGTGCACCACCTGCGCACGCCTTGGGGCAACGACGCGACGCGCTGGCGCGACGACCTGCATGTGCAGGCCGATCCGCGCACGTTGCTGGTGATCCCGGTCAATCTGGTCCACACCACGGAGGGCGTCGGACCGGGCTACCACCTGCTGATCGACGTGTTTTCACCGCCACGGCGCGATTTCATCGCGCACCATTGGATCTGCAACTCGGCCGACTACGAGGATCCGGCCGCCGGCGCCTGAGGCGCGCCACCCATAACGATTCATTCCTGGAGACATCATGTACCGTTCCGAGCTTTCGGCGGCGCGCGCTTGCCCACGCGCCGTCCGTACCGCCGCGCGCCTGCTGGGCGCCGTTTTCGCGCTGCTGGCCGCCGCGCCGTCGCAGGCCCAGGGTCCGTATCCCACCCAGCCCGTGACCATGCTGATCGGTTATCCGCCCGGCGCCATCGTCGATACCGTCGCGCGCCAGTTGGCGGCCGTGTTGGCCCCCATGCTGGGCCAGGCCGTCGTGCCCGAGAACAAGGGTGGGGCGGCGGGCCTGGTCGGCGCCAACCTCGCCTCCAAGGCCAAACCCGACGGCCATACCATCCTCTTCACCGCCTACACCTCGTTGCAGATCGCCGCGGCCACCAACCAGGGACTCAGCTTCGATCCGGTCAACGGCCTGCTCCCGGTGGCCTCGGTGGGGCGGCCGACCACGCTGTTGCTGGTTGGCGCCGATTTTCCGGCCAAGACCTTCGAGGAGTTCGTGGCGCTGGTCAAGAGCCGGCCGGGCATCTACAACTTCGGCACCAGCGGCATCGGTTCGCCCAACCATTTCGCGCTGGAGCACCTGAACGCAGCCTTTGGCCTGAAGATGACCGCGGTGCCGTACAAGGGCGCGGCCCAGATGCTGACCGACATGCTGGGCGGCCGGGTGCAGGCCATCTTCGGTTCCTCGTCGCTGGCCGCCGGCCATCTGCAAAGCGGTACCGTGCGGGCGCTGGCCATCGGTTCGCCCGATCCCAGCCCCGCCTTTCCCAGGCTGCCGGTGATCGCCCGCAGCGGCGCGCCGGGCTTCAATGCCAGCGGTGCGCTGGGCGTGTTCGCCCCGCCCTCCACGCCGCCCGAGGTGGTCGAGCGCCTCAATACGGCCATCAATGCCGCACTCAGGGATCCCGCGGTCCAGAGCAAGCTGGGCGAAGAGGGGATCATCCTGGACGTGCAGAGCGCTGCGGATTTCGGCAAGAAGTATCGTGGCGAGGCGCGGGACATCGCAGGTTTCATCCAGCGCCATCAGTTGCGCATCCAGTAAGCCAGGGGGACAGACATGCCGCATCTGTGGATGGAGTATTCCGACAACCTGGAGTCGCACGTCGATATCGACGCGCTGCTCGATGACATACACCGCGAGGTGGCGGCCGACGGTGTCTTTCCGCTGGCCGGGCTGCGTACCCGCGCGGTGCCGGTCCGGCGCTACCGCATCGCCGACGCCCACCCCGACAACGTCTTCGTGCATCTTGTCCTGCGCACGCTGCCTGGCCGGGATCCGCAGGTAAAGAAGGCGTCGACCGACCGCTTGTTCGCTGCCATCCTCGCACGATTCAAGCCCTTGTCCGACCGTTTGCCCATTGCTATCTCCATGCATGTGGAAGAAGCTTCGCCCGATCTTGGCTACCGCCTCAGCACCTATCGCCAGCACATGGCGGCGCGCGCCGCGGCCGGTGCCGCCGAGGCGCGGCCGGCATGACCCGGCCGCATCCGGACGCGCCGGACGAACGCGCCCGCGGCGGCATCCGCAGCGTGGAGCGGGCGATCGAGCTGTTGCAGGCCCTGAACCGGCAGTCGGTATCGAGCATCGACGATCTGCACCGGCGCACCGGCATACCCAAGTCCACGATCGCACGGCTGCTGCGCACGTTCGAAGCCAAGGGGCTGGTGGCGCAATCGGTGCGGTTCGGCGCGTACTACCTCGCCTCGGGCGTGGCGTCGCTGTGCTGCGGCTACAACCACCAGCCGCAGGTGATCGAGGTGGCTACGCCCGTGTGCGACGCGCTGACGCGCGAATTCAAGTGGCCGGTCACGCTGGCGCTGCTGGACATCGACGCGATGGTGGTGCGCTACAGCACCATTCCGCAGTCGCCGCTGTCGCTGCTGCATTCGTCGATCAACCTGCGGCGCAGCCTGGTGGGGCGGGCGCTGGGCCTGGCCTACCTTGCATTCTGCGATCCGCAGGAGCGCGAGTTCATCCTGGACGTGGTGCGCCGCACGGGCCGCGAGGAAGACGCGCTGGCGCATGACCCCGAGGGGCTGGAGCGCCTGCTGGAGGAGACCCGGCGGCAGGGGTACGCCCTGCGCGTGCCCGAGCTCAGCCAGCAGTCCTGCACGCTGGCTGTTCCGGTTTTCCACCATGGCGGCGTCGCCGCCACGCTGGGTCTGACCTGGTTTTCGTCGGTGATGACATCGGTCGAGGCGGTGGATCGCTATCTGGCCAGGCTGGTCGAGTCGGCCGATCAGGTTTCCAGGGGGCTGGGCCGGTTCAAGCCCGAGTCTTCCCGGGAGCCCTAGGATTGGGGCCGCCGTCTCAGGCCACGCCCGAAGCCGGCAGCCGCTCGGGCCGCCGGTCATCGGGCCGCTCGCGCAGCATGTCCAGCAGTTCCCGCCGCCGGCCCGCGTAGCCAGGGTCGTCGAACAGGTTGTCCATCTCGTCCGGATCGTCGGCCAGGTTGTACATCTCGCCCGCGCCGCTGCCCTGTTCGTGCGTGAGTTTCCAGTCCCGGGTGCGTACCGTGCGCAGCTTCAGTTCCACGCCGCAGCGCGAGGCCGCTACGTCCCATTCGCTCAGGGCATAGTCCCGGCCGGCGTCCGCGCCTTCCAGCAGCGGCCGCAAGCTCCGGCCGTGCTGCGGCCCCAGCGCGGCGGTGTTCGCGTAGTCGAACATCGTGGCCGCGAGGTCCAGGGTCGAGACCGGATCGCGCACCTGCACGCCGGCTTGCACGCCCGGCCCGCGCGCCACCATGGCCACGCGCAGCAGGCCTTCGTAGGCCATGGGTCCCTTGAGCATCAGGCCGTGGTCGCCCAGCCATTCGCCGTGGTCCGAGGTGAAGACGACCAGCGTGTCGCCGTCCAGTCCGTACTCGTGCAAGGCCTTGAGGATGCGGCCTACCTGGTGGTCCACCAGCGAGATCATTCCGTAGTAGTTGGCGATGATGTTGCGCAGCTGGGCATCGGGCTGGGTGGGGATGCGCGAGAAGTTCTGTCGCAATGCCTGGACCTCGGCGCTGCCCACCGGCCGGCTTTCCATGGCGGCGCGATGCCACCAGGGGCGCCGATCGTAGTCGGTGGAACGGTGGCGGGGCAGGTCCACGTCGTCCGGATGATGCAGCCGGGACCAGGGTTCGGGGCAGTCGAAGGGATGGTGCGGATCGGGGAACGAGGCCCACAGGCAGAAGGGCTCGTCGCGATGCGCGCGCAGGTATTCGATGGTCCGGTCGCCGATCCAGGTCGAGTTGTGCCAGGCCACGGGCAGGGCCGAGTTGAAGGTTTGCGGCGCGCCGCTGGGTGGTCCCAGGTCGGTCTGGTAGAGGCGGTTGCGCATGTCCCCCAGCCCGTCGCCGTAGTACCAGCGAGAATGGTGCAGGCCGCCGGGCAGCGGCGTGGGCAGCCAGTAGTTGTGGCCTTCGACGACCAGTTCCACGTGGCCGAAGCCCATGTAGGGACCCGACCAGTCGGGCCCCAGTTCGGCCTCGGTGTGCTGGCACTCGGGCCGGCCGGTGCGGGCGAATGTGTGGTGCGTGGAGAAATGTGCCTTGCCGATGAAGCCGGTGGCGTATCCCGCCGCGGCCAGGCTGCCGGCGAAGCCGGCTTCGCCCGTGCGCTCGTCCAGGTCGATGCCGTTGTCGCAGACGCCGTGGGTCAGCGGCAGCAGGCCGGTCAGTATCGATGCCCGTGATGGCTGGCATACCAGGTTGGGCGTGATGCACGACGAGAAGTGCGTGCCGGTGCGAGCCAGCTCGTCGATGTGCGGCGTCTTCACGCGCCGTCCGGCAAAGCCCAGGCAGTCGCCCCGGTGCTGGTCGGTGGTGATGAGCAGGATGTTGGGGCGCTTCATGGCTTGCTTTGCTGGCTCTTGATCTTGGCGATGACGGGGACGAGGCGGCGAGTGTCCGCGGCGATGCGCTCGCGCAGCTCGCGCGGGCCGCCTTCGCCCGCCGCCAGGCCCTGGGCCTGCAGCTTGTCGCGCACCTGCGGATTGCGCAGCACCGCCTGGACGGACGCGGTCAGCTTGTCGATCACCGCCGCCGGCGTGCCGGCCGGCGCGAACAGGCCGAACCAGCTGTCGAAGGTGAAGCCCTTCACCTTGTCCTTGAGCATGGGCAGGTCAGGCAGGTCGGGGATGGGCGTGGCCGCCGTGTTGGCCAGCCCCTGGACCTTGCCGCCCCGGACCGGCTGGATGGCCGTGCTGGCGGCCAGGAACATCATGTCGATGTGGCCGCCCATCACGTCCACGAAGCCCTGGGGCGCCGCCTTGTACGGCACGTGCTTGAACGACACGCCGGCCTCCTGTTCGAACAGCGCCATGCCCAGGTGGTGGGTGGAGCCCTCGCCGCCGCTGGCGTAGGTGATCGTGTCGGGGCGGGCGCGCGCCTGCTCCAGCAGTTGTTCGACCGATTTGAACGGCGCCGTGGGCGAGGCGACCAGCACGTAGCGCAGGGTGGACAGCGTGGCGACCGGTTCCAGGTCCTTCTGCGGCTGGTACGGCATTTTCTCCATCAGGAAGGGCACCGCGGCGAAGGAGGCGTCGATGCCCAGCAGCAGGGTATAGCCGTCGGGCGCGGCCTTGATCACCGCCTGGGTGCCGATGATGGTGGCGCCGCCGGGCTTGTTCTCGACGATGATGGGTACGTTCCACTGCTTGCCGAGCTGTTCGGCGACCAGCCGGCCCACCATGTCGGCGGCGCCGCCGGGAACCGAGGGCACGACCAGCGTGACGGGGCGGTCGGGATAGGCGGCCTGGGCACCGGCCGCGAAGGCGAGGGCGGCCACGAGGCCGGTGGCGGAATTCAGCATGATCGTCTCCTTCGATGCGTCCGTTCCTGGTGGCGGACGCTTCATCTGCGGCAGATGATGGCCGATCTCGATCATTGCGGTCCAATGATATATTTGGCCATCAACATATCAAAATTGGTATGTAATGCCCGATGCTTCCGAGACCGCGCTGCGCGCGGACTGGTACCTGCGCGGCCGGCTCCGGCTGCGCCACCTGCGCCTGATGGTGGTGATGGACGACGTGCGCAACGTGGGCGAGGCCGCGCGCCGCATGGCCACGACCCAGCCGGCGGTCTCCAGGATGTTGGCCGAGCTTGAGGGCATGGTCGGGGCCAGGTTGTTCGAGCGCACCTCGAAAGGGACCTTCCCGACGCTGCACGGCGCCTCGATGATCCGGCACGCGCGCTGGGTGCTGGGCGACCTCGAACGCATGGGACGGGAATGGTCCGAGCCCGGCGGCCTGGGCGTCGAGACCCTGAGCGTGGGCATCAACTCGTCCTCCGCCGCCTTCCTGGTCCCGCGCACGCTGTTGCGGCTCGAGCGCCGGACGGCGGGGGTCAACGTGCTGGTGCGAGAAGGTTCGATCGAGGCGCTGCTGCCCGATCTCCAGACCCGCAAGCTGGACCTGGTGGTGGCGCGGCTGGGGGCGGGCACGGCCGGTGCCGGACTCTCCACGCGCATCCTGGGTGAAGAGCCGATGTGCGTATGCGGGTCGGCCAGCCACCCGCTGGCATCCAGGAAACGGCCGTCCTGGAAGGACCTGGCGGCCTATCCGTGGATCCTGCCGCCGCGCGGCAGCCCGGTGCGCGCGGGGCTGGACATGCTGTTCCAGCGCGAGGACGTCCGTCCGGCCTCGCGGGTGGAATCGGCCTCGGTGCTGAACAACATGGTCCTGATGGACAACAGCCAGGCCTTGTCGGTGATGCCGCGCGCGGTGGCCGCCTATCATGCGCGCCGGCATGCGCTGGCGATCCTGGCGGTGGAGTTGCCACCGGTGTTCGGCCCCATCGGGGTGATACGCCATGACAGCCTGGAACCGTCGCCCGCCATGCTGGCCCTGGTCGAATGCCTGGAGGAAGAGGCCCGGGCCCTGTCCCAGGCGCCGTGAGGCGATGCGCGGCCGCGGCAATCTGCGATATCATGGCGCAGGCATATACATACAGTCTTGTCTGTAAGTGTCTTCTTGCCCAATCCGCCCGCGGCGGAAGCGGACAGCCCTCTTCATGTCCAACTATTCCGATCCTCGCGCCGACACGTCGCTGAAGCTGTGCGAACACTGCGATGCCGTGTTCCGCCGGATCCGGCTCGACCCGGGCGAGCGGGCCTATTGCCCACGTTGCGGGTCCGAGCTCTACCGGAACAACGAACGGCGCTACGGAGTCCTGTTGCCGGTGGTGCTGGCCAGCCTCATCGTCTTCGTCTGCTGCAACGCCTTCCCCATCGTCACGATGGAGATCCAGGGCCTGAGCACGCGCACCACCGTCTGGGGCGCGGTCCGGGTACTGGCGCGGGAGGACATGCTGTCGGTCTCGACCCTGGTCTTCGTCACGACCATCCTGATGCCGCTGGTCGAACTGGGCCTCCTGGCCTACCTGCTGGTGCCGCTGTGGCTGGGCCGGATCCCGGCCGGCTTCGGCCCGGTGGTGCGCCTTGTCCGGCTGGGGCGGCCGTGGGGCATGATCGAGGTCTTCATGCTGGGCATCGTGGCATCGCTGGTGAAATTGTCCGCGATGGCGACCGTGATCCCCGGCGTGGCGCTGTGGGCGTTCGGGGCGCTGACGGTGCTGCTGGCGATCGTGGTCAGCTTCGATCCGGCCGACCTGTGGGAGCATGCCGAGGCCATCGAGGCCGGCCATCCGTCTCCCGCGGAGCACCGGCCATGAGCCCGGTGCGCACCGCGGCACAGGCGGGCGTGATGGAGTGCCCGCAGTGCTCGGCCATCCATCCCCGCCGGCGCGGCGGCTTCGCGTGCGACCGCTGCGGTGCGGCGCTGCACCTGCGCAAGCCCGACAGCCTGCGCCGCACCTGGGCCTTCCTGCTGGCCGCCATGGCCCTGTACCTGCCGGCCAACATCCTGCCCATCATGACCACCGGCACGCTGCTGGGCTCGCAGACCAACACCATCCTGAGCGGCGTCGTCTACCTGTGGCAGGACGGCTCCTATTTCGTCGCCGCCGTGGTTTTCTGCGCCAGCATCGTCATCCCCATCTTCAAGCTCATCGTATTGCTGATGCTCGTCATCACGGCCCAGGCGCGTTCGACCTGGCGGCCGGTCGAACGCACCCGGCTGTACGGCATGGTCGAGGCCGTGGGGCGCTGGTCCATGGTGGACGTGTTCGTCGTCGCGCTGCTGGCTTCGCTGGTGCGCCTGGATGCGCTGGCCACCGTCCGGCCCGAGCCCGGCGCGATCGCGTTCGGTGCCGTGGTCGTGCTGACCATGCTCGCTTCGATGAGCTTCGATCCTCGCCTTATCTGGGACCCCATAGACGCCCATGACAACCAAGCCTGATACTCCCGCTGACGTCACGCCGGGCGAGCCGGCGCGCCGCCGGCCCAACCGGTGGCTGCCGTCGCTGGTCTGGCTGATTCCCATCGTCGCGGCCATCGCCGGCCTTTCGTTCGCGGTCAACAGCTGGTATGCCCGCGGGCCGACCATCGACATCACCTTCCGCTCGGCCGAAGGCATCGAGGCGGGCAAGACCAAGGTCCGCTACAAGGACGTGGACATCGGCCAGGTGAAATCCATCCGCCTGGCCGAAGACCGGTCGCACGTCATCGTCGAGGTCGAGCTGACCTCCGATGCCGCCAACTTCGCCGTCGAGGACAGCCGCTTCTGGGTGGTCAAGCCGCGCATCGCCGCCAGCGGCGTCAGCGGCCTGGGCACGCTGCTGTCGGGCGCCTACATAGGCGTGGACGCCGGACGTTCGCAGGAGCGCGAGGACTCGTTCACGGGCCTGGAAGTGCCGCCCATCGTGACGGCCGACACGCCGGGCAAGCAGTTCGTCCTGCACGCCGGCGACCTGGGCTCGCTCGACATCGGTTCGCCGGTGTACTTCCGCCGCGTCAACGTGGGCCAGGTCGTGGCCTATGACCTGGACCAGAACGGCAAGGGCGTGACCGTGCGGGTATTCGTCCGGTCGCCCTACGACAGCTTCGTCACCACCAGTTCCCGCTTCTGGCATTCCAGCGGCGTCAACCTCAAGCTGGACGCCGACGGCCTGAAGCTGCAGACCGAATCGATCTCCACCGTGCTGCTGGGCGGCGTCTCGTTCATCGACTCGCCCCACCTGCCGCCGGGGCAGCCGGCGCAGGACGATGCCGTGTTCCAGCTTGCCGGCAACCAGGACGACGCGCTCAAGGTCGACGACGGTCCGGCGACCAGCGTGGTGATGTACTTCGAGCAATCGGTCCGGGGCCTGTCGCCCGGTGCGCCGGTCGACTTCCGCGGGGTGGTGATAGGCGCCGTCCGCTCCATTGGCATCGAGTTCGACCGGTCCACCAATTCCTTCCGGCTGCCGGTGGTGGTGGACTTCTATCCCTCGCGCCTGGGCTTGCGCCGGCCCGGCGAGCCGGGCGCGCTGGATGCCGACGCGGAGCGCCGCCTGACGGACGCGCTGGTGCGCCGCGGCATGCGCGCCCAACTGCGCAACGGCAACCTGCTGACCGGTCAGATGTACGTCGCCATCGATTTCTTCAAGGGTGCGCCGCCGCCGGCCAACATGGGCCGCAGCCACGGCCTGGACGAATTCCCGACGATACCGGGCGCCTTCGATGAATTGCAGGGCAAGCTGGCCGACATCGTGGACAAGATCGGCAAGGTGCCGTTCGACGCCATCGGCCGTGACCTGACGGCGGCGCTGGCCGGCATGCGCGAGACCATGGCGTCCGCCGACAAGCTGGTGAAGCGGCTGGACGGCCAGGTCGCCCCGGAGATCGTGGCGACGATGGAGGACGCGCGCAAGACGCTCAAGGCCGCCGAAGGCACGTTCTCGGCGGATGCCCCCATGCAGCAGGACCTGCGGCGCGCGTTGCGGGAACTGATGCGCACGGCCAATTCGCTGCGCCTGTTGACCGACTATCTGGAAGAGAACCCGCAGTCACTGCTGCGTGGAAAGCCCAAGGAAGAACGATGAAGACATTCGTGCTGGCCACGGCGGCGCTGGCCGCGGGACTGTCGGGTTGCGCCGCGCCGGTGGCGCCCGACGTCTACACGCTGCAAGCCCCGTCCCGGGACGCGGCCGCCGCGCCCTCGGCCGGACCGGCCATGGTGATCGACCTCGCCCCGGTGGCGCTGCCCGAGCGCCTGCGCCGTCGCCAGATCGTGCTGCGCGAGGATGGCGCGAAGATACAGATGCTGGAAGGGCAGCGGTGGTCCGCCACGCTGGGCGACGAATTGCAGGATGCCCTGTCCTCGGCGCTCCAGGGCCGGCTGCACGCGGTGGACGTGGCCAAGGGCGGGGTGGCGGGCAAGCCCGCCTATCGCATCAACGTCGAGTTCTCGCGCCTGGACGCGCGCCTGGGCGGACCGGTCGAGGCCACGGTGGCGTGGTCGGTCAAGCCGTCGGCCGGCGGCGCGGGGCAGGTCTGCCTGGGCCGCTTCGAGCAGGCCGCGGCCGGCGGGTCGGTCGCCGACGTGGTGGCGGCCCACCAGGGGCTGGTCGCCCTGGTGGCCGATGCCATCGCCGCCAGCGTGCGCGCGGTGCCGGGCGGGGGCCCGGCGCCGTACTGCGCGGCGGGATAGGGCCGGCGAACCGGTCCGGGCGCCTCAGGCGATCGTCCTGGCCTTGCGCACGCTGTCGATCAGCGAGCTGCGCAGCAGGAACTGGCGGTGCCGCTGCGGATCGTCGGCGATCCTGCGGATGTCGTCCAGCGCCTGTGCGCGCACGGCGGGATCCTTCTCCTCCAGGCGCTTCTTGTTGTTGACCGTCTGCTGCTGCACGAACTCGATGTTCATCTGCCGGCGCCGGCGCTCGTAGCGATCGAAGACCGACGCGTCTTCCTCGCCCCGCTCGACGGCGGCCAGCATGTCGACCAGTTCCATGGCGTCGTGGATGCCGCAGTTCAGCCCCAGGCCGCCGATGGGGTTGTTGACGTGCGCGGCGTCGCCCGCCAGGAACACCCGGCCCTGCCGGAAGCGCGCCGCCACCCGCTGGTGGACGCGGTAGATGTTACGGTGCAGCACCTCGTAGGGCTCGGCCCTGGGGAACACGTGGGCAAGGCGGCGGGCCACCGCGGCGTCGCTCAGGGCCTCTTCGTCGGTCTCGTCCACGCCGGACGGAAACACCGCGCGCCAGCGCCCCTGCATGTCGTCCCCCGAGATCTTGAACAGGTTCGTCCAGGCGTCGGGGTGGGCGAGGTAGTTGCGGTAGCAGCAGCCCATCAGGCGCTCGAAGTCGTCCTTGACCGTGATGACGATGAAGCGCTCGGGCCAGGTCATGCCTTCGAACGGGATGTCCAGCGCCTTGCGCAGCGCGCTGCGGCCGCCGTCGGCCGCGATCACGTAGTCGGCCTCGATGCGTACCTCTCCGCCGGGGGCCTGGGCGGTCAGGGTCACGCCGTCCCCGGACTGCGCGACCGCCGTGATGCGATGCTCGAAGTGGGCCGCCGCGTCCGCGTACGTGCGCAGTTTCTCGATGCCCATGTTGCCGAGCTTGTGCTGCTCGGTCTGCACGACGAAGGGGTAGGGCGTGTCGTCCTTCAGGATCTCGTGGTCGAACTGGGCCACCATGGACTGCGCGGCCTGGTCCCAGAACTGGAAGTAGCGCGCCGTCAGGCCTTCCTTGACGAAGCGGTCGATCAGCCCCACGCGGGCGATCATCTCCAGGGTCGAGCTATGGGTGGTGGCGGCGCGGGGGCTGTCGTCCACGCGCGACTCGGCTTCGTACAGCGAGACCCGGAAGCCCTGCTGGACGGCGGCCAGCGCCGCGACGACACCGACCGGCCCGGCGCCCACGATGGCGATGTGCTTGCTCATTCAATGGCCTCCGGTGGAGTAGTCCTGGGGAATGTCGCAGCGGGCCACGCGGACCGGGCGGTTGCCGGCCGGGGTGTTGCGGCTCTTGCCGACGAAGCGCGGAACGCCGGCGGTCACGACGGCCGACACCGCGGCGATGTCGCCGTTGCGCAGGGCATCGAGCGGATCGTCCTTGGATCCGCCCACGCAGGCGTCCAGCAGGACCACGTCGGCATCCTTGCCCGGCTTCAGGAAACCGCTGTTGATGCCGTAGACCCGGGCGTTGTTGCCGGTTGCCGCCGCGATGGCCCATTCCACCGGCATGTCGGTCAGGCTGGCCAGGTGGGTGATCGTGTACATCATGCCGAGCGGCATGATGCCGCTGCCGGTGGGCGTGTCGGTGGCGATCAGGAAACGGTCGAACTGGTCGGCCTTGCGCACCATGTCGCCCAGCATGAGCGTGGTGCGCAGGTTGCCCGCGGTGCAGACCTGCAGCGCGATCTCCGACTCGTACACCATCTTCGGAAAACCCTCGTCGGGCATGGCCACGGGGCCGCCGTTGACGTGGAACGAGACATGCGGGTTCATGGCGATCAGGTGCTCGGCCCAGATGCCCGACGAACCGGGTATGGACGAGCCGCCGGTATGCACGGTGGTGATCATGCCGTGCTTGCGGGCCCAGCCTATGGCCTGCACGTAGTCGTACGGGGTCTTGACCGCGCCGAAGCCGGCCTTGGCCAGCCAGACGCCCTGCGCGGCGATGTCGGCGAAGTCCTGTTCCACCAGGCCGGGTTCGATGATGATGGAGCCCGCATATACCCGCATGCCGCCCGGACGGTAGTCCTGGAAGCAGCGCTGGGCGGCCACCGCCAGCGCCTTGACGCCGGCCGGATCCTTGGGGCGGCCGGGCGTGTGCACTTCCGAGGCCGTGATGCCGGTGGTGACGCCGCCGTGCACGTAGCTTTCCAGGAAGCCCACGGTCTTCTGCCGCGGCGTGTAGTCGCCGAAGGTGTTGTGCACCTGCGAGTCGATTAGGCCCGGAATGGCGGTGGTGCCGGCCGCGTCGATGACCACGTCGGCGCTTTCGACTTCCGCAGGACTCAGCGTGCCGACCTTGGAGATCAGCCCGTCCTGCATCAGGATGGCGTCGCCCGAGGCATAGGGCTCGCGCCATTCGCCGGTCAGTATCCGGCCCAGGTTGACGATGGCGAGTTTCATCGTGTGCTCCTCAAACGAGTCCGTCCTTGCCCTGCACGTCCCGCAGCCGCAGGCCGCCCACGCGCGCGTTGAGCCGCTCGCGGTTGGAGACGGCGAACACCAGCGCGATTTCGTCGGGCAGGGGGCCGTCGGCGAAATACAGCGTCATGGCGTTATAGAGCGAGCGCACGTACAGCGCATCCTTGGAGGCCAGCGGCACGTCCAGCACCGTGCCCGGTCCGCCGATCTTGGTCACCGACGAGATCCAGGCCTTGCCGCCGCCGATCTCCTTGCGCAGGGGTTCGGCCGACGCCGTCGTCAGCAGCGCGTTGGCATGTTCCTGTTCCCCGCCCAGCCCCACGACGCCGGCCTTGCCGTACGACAGGATCGGATGGTCGCCATAGGCCGCGCGCAGACGGGCGGCCATGCGGGCGCCCAGTTCGGGGCTGGCCTCGATCATGGGCGACAGGTCTTCCACATATCGGCCGGCGTAGGGGTTTTCCACGAAGGCCACGATGGCCGCCTTGCGCAGCGATCCGTCGGCCGGCCGGCCGGCTTCCTCGAGCTTCTCTTCCACGATCGCCTGCCACCTGCGTACTTTCAATTGCATGTGTCGCTCCTGACGTCAGCCACCCTCGGCGAGGGTTTCAAATTCTTGTTGAACCGAATGTTCGACGATGTTATTGTCATACAATCATAAAGTCAATGAAGGTCAGGAGGACGCCATGCGCGGACGCGCCATTCTGTTCTCGGAAATGAAACCGGCCCCCGAGTGGGAGGACAGGTTCAACCACTGGTACGACACCGAGCACATCCCCATCCGCATGGGCCTGCGCGGTTTCGTCAGCGCCCAGCGGTACGCCGCGCCCGAGCGCAACTACCTGGCCGTCTATGAAATGGACGATCTGGCCGCGCTGCGCACCGTCGCCTACCAGGCCATCAAGCAGCATCCTTCCGAGGAAACGGCGTGGATGCTGCGCAACGTCTCCGGATTCACCCGCTACCTGTGCGAGGAAATCGGCAGCGCCGGCGACGCCTCGCCCGAAGCCCTGAATGCCCCGGTGCTCTATCCCGTGTGGTTCAACGTGCCCACGGAACACCTGGACGATTTCGACGCCTGGTACGAGCAGGATCACGTGCCGCTGCTGCTGGAATGCCCCCAGTGGCGGACGGTGCGGCGCTTCCATGTCAAGGACGGCGAGCCGGGCCGCTACAACCGGCTGGCGCTGCACTACCTGGACGACGTCGGCGCGCTGGAGTCGCCGGCCCGCGCGAAGGCCCGCGCCACGCCCTGGCGCGAGCGCCTCGCCGCCCAGCCCTGGTTCAAGGGGACATACGACCTGTTCGACCGCCACCAGGCCCGGCAACTGCCGCCGCTGTAACCGGAGACACGATCCCATGGACCTGAAGATCTCTCCGCGCTCGGTGCAACAGGAAACGGTGCGCCTGGTCCGCGAAGCCATCACCAGCGGCTACTTCAAGCCGGGCGAACGGCTGGTCGAGGCTAAGCTGTGCAGCCTGCTGGGCGTCAGCCGCACTTCCGTGCGCGAGGCGCTGCGGGTGCTGGCGACGGAAAAGCTCATCACCATCGTGCCCAACAAGGGGCCGTCGGTGGCCGAACTGAGCTGGGAAGAGGCCGAGAACATCTATCACCTGCGCGCGCTGCTCGAAGGCGAGGCCGCCGCGCTGGCGGCCGGGCGCGTCAAGCAGGACGACCTGCGCCGCATGCGCGAGGCGCTCGACATCTTTGCCGCCGCCGTCGACCAGCAGGACTGGAAGACGCGCATCTCGGCCACGGCGGATTTCTATGAAGTGATCATCCAATGCTGCGGGAACGCGGTCATGGGCGAGGTACTGCACGGCCTCTTGACACGCATCAACTTCCTGCGGGCCCGGACCATGGCCAGCCCCGGCCGCGCCAAGCACAGCGTGCGCGAGCTCGAGGCCATCTATGGCGCGCTGGAGAAGGGCGATGCCCGCGAGGCGCGCGCCGTGGCCGTGGCGCACGTAAAGGCGGCCGAAGCCGAGGCACGCGACGTCTATCGGGAAATGAATCACGCAGCCTGATTTTTCAACCACGCACGTCGGGGAATGGCATGAAAATGAAGTGGCGATTTGCAGGGGTTCTTCTTTCGCTGACCATGGCGGGGGCCGCGCATGCGGCATGGCCCGAGCGCGCGATCACGCTGGTCGTGCCGTTCGCCGCCGGCGGCAATACCGACAGCATCGCGCGGATCACCGCCGAATGGCTGACCACGCAGCTCAAGCAGACCGTGGTGGTCGACAACCGCCCGGGGGCCAACGGCGCGATCGCCGCGGACTACGTCGCGCGCGCCCGGCCCGACGGCTACACGCTGTTCATGGCCACCTTGCCGCAGATGGCCATCGTTCCGGCCTTGCAGAAGGTCCGGTACGATCCCATCAAGGACTTCGCGCCGGTGTCCATCGTGGCCACCAACGAGTTCGCGCTGGCGGTCCATCCCGGCTTCCCGGCCAAGAGCCTGCCGGAACTGGTGGACTACATCAAGGCGCGGCCGGGCCAGGTCGCCTATGCCTCGGCGGGCAGCGGCTCGGTCAGCCATTTGACGATGGCCATGTTCGTCAAGCGCGCCAGCCTGTCGATGATCCACGCCCCGTATCGCGGCGGCGCGCCGGCCATCGCCGACGTGGTGGGCGGGCAGGTGCCCATGTACTTCGCCAACGTCGCCGAGGTCCTGCCCTACGTCAAGAGCGACAAGCTGCGCGTCGTGGCGGTATCCGGCGAGCGCCGGTCGACCGACCTGCCTTCGGTCAAGACGGTGGCCGAGCAGGGCTATCCCGGGTTTTCCACGGAAACCTGGAACGGCATCGCCGCGCCGGCGGGCACGCCTCGCGAGGTGATCGACCGCATCGCCGGCTCGCTGGCGGAAGCGGGCAAGGACGCGGGGTTCGCCGCGAAGCTGGCGGCCATCGGAGTATCGGTACTGTGCAATACGCCCGAGCAGTTCGCCCGCAAGCTGGCCGACGACAACAAGGTGTGGGCCACGGCGGTCAAGGAATCGGGCGCGTCGCTGGACTGAATCAGAACCGTTCGTCGGGCCGAAGATAGCGCCATTGCCCCGGCGGCAGGTCGCCCAGCGCCACGCCGCCGATGCGCACGCGCTTCAGTCCCACCACCTTCAGGCCCACCAGTTCGCACATGCGGCGGATCTGGCGTTTCTTGCCCTCGCGCAGCGTGAAGGACAACTGGTCGTCGTTCTGCCAGCGAACCTTGGCTGGCCGCAGCGGCTTGCCGTCCAGCGACAGGCCATGGTTGAGCCGCTTCAGGTCGCTGTCGGGCAGGCGTCCCGGACGGGTGTATTGCACGCGGACCAGGTATTCCTTGTCGACGGTGGAGTCCTCGCCGATCAGGTGCTTGGCGATGCGGCCATCCTGGGTCAGTACCAAGAGGCCCACCGAATCGATGTCCAGCCGTCCGGCCGGCACCAGGCTGCGCAACTGGCTGGGCTGGAAGCGGATGGGCGAGCGGTCTCCGGTCCATCGCGTGCTGGCCTTGACCAGGGTCACGGCAGGCTGGTAGCCGTCCTCGGCCTGGCCGCTGACATAACCGACCGGCTTGTTCAGCAGGATGGTGACCCGCTGCGCCTGTTCGGCGCTGGCCTGGCGTTCGATGGTGATCTTCTGGTTCGGCAGCACCTTGCTGCCCAGCACCGACACCACCGCGCCGTCCACGCGCACCCAGCCGCGGCTGATCCATTCATCCGCCTCCCGGCGGGAGCAGAGTCCCAGTTCGGACATGCGTTTGGATAGGCGGACGGGTTCGGACATGCTGGCCACGGTCAAGAATCGGTGCAGAGGCGCTAGTGTAGTGGATGGGACCGTGGCCGCCGCCGCGACGGGTTAAGCTTGCGCCTTTGTCGGCCAGCTTCCGCCCCTCCGTCATGAGCGACATCGATCCCATCCTGTTCCCGAACGACGACCGTGCCCAGGCCGAGGCGGCCATCGCCGCCATGGATGCCGCCACCGTCCGCCACGAGGCCGAGCATGCCGGCACGCGCGTCGTCTGGCGCTCGGCCGGGCAGGGGAGTCCGCTGGTGCTGCTGCATGGCGGGCACGGCAGCTGGCGGCACTGGATACGCAACCTGGGGGCGCTCGCGCAACGCCACACCGTATGGGTGCCCGACATGCCGTCGTTCGGCGAATCCGGCACGCTGACGCCGCCCGCCGACCTGCCCCACCTGGTGGCGACCACTGCGGCAACGCTGGACCAGCTCGTGGGAGCGGACACGCCGATCGACCTGGCCGGCTTCTCGTTCGGCGGCCTGTGCGCGGCCCACCTGGCCGCGCGGCGCGGGCGCGTGGCGCACCTGGCCCTGCTGGGCGCAGCCGGCCATGGCACGCCGCGCCGGCAGAAGGCCGCGATGGTCAACTGGCGGCTGGCAAGCGGCGAGGCGGCCCTGGTCGAGGACCTGCGCCACAACCTGCGCGCCCTGATGCTGCACGACGAAAGCAGCATCGACGCGCTGGCCGTCGCGGTGCACCGCCAGGCCTGCGAGGCCACGCGCTTTCGCAGCAAGGCCCTGTCGCAGAGCGGCCCCACCAAGGGCATCCTGGACGGCTTTTCCATGCCCATCCTGTTCGCCTGGGGCGAGCACGACGTGACCGCGTATCCGGACCGGGTGGGGCCGTGGTGGGTCGACGGCCGGCCCGAGCGCCAGTGGCGCGTGATTCCCCATGCCGGGCACTGGGTGCAGTTCGAGCAGGCCGAGGCGACGAACCGGATGCTGCTGGCCTTTTTCGGCTGAGCACGCACGAAGGCGCCCTCAACGCCCGGCCAGCAGCGGATACGGATTGATGGCGCCGCCGGCCTCGTAGATGCCGTAGTGCAGGTGGGTGGGCGTGCCGCGCGCGTTGCCGCTGTTGCCCACGTAGCCCAGCGGCATCCCGGCCTGGATGCGCTGGCCCGACCGCAGGTCGGCATAGCGTTCGAGGTGGGCGTAGTAGTGCATCTGCCGGCCCGGGCCCATGACCCACACCGTGTTCCCGCCCAGCGTATTGGTGCCGATCCGGGTCACGATGCCTTCCGTGGCCGACAGCACGGCGGTGTTGCGGCGGGCGAAAATGTCTATGCCTTCGTGGTGCCGGCCGTCGGCGCGCGGGGCGTTCCAGGTGTCCCGCAGGTCGCGCGGACGCACCCCCTCGACCGGCACCGGCAGGCGCGAGGGGGCGGGCATCGCCGCCAGTCTCAGTCCGTACAGGGGGATTTCCAGTGCCGGGCGGACGACGGGCCAGCCCAGCCACAGCGCCGCGGCCGCCAGCGTCCAGGCAAGCAGCCGGGGGCGCCGCCGGCGGGGCGGCATCCAGGTGTGGGAAGCGGGCGTGGCCATGGTTTCCGCCGTCCGCAAGAACGGTGCCCGCTACTTGCCGAAGCGGCCGGCCCCTGCTACGATATATTTTATGAACTACGCTTCCACGTATTTTTACTTTTACTTTTTTGGATTTCCAAAGCCGCTGGCGGAGGAAAGGAAGCGTCGTATCTAACGGATTCCTGCCCCAAAAAAGCCGCCAGCGTCCTGGCGGCTTTTTTTGTGCCTGGACGAAACGGTGGGGCGAACCCCCCAAGACATGCATACCAGACATCATTGAAATCCAGGAGAGGATCGTGTCCCACAACACCGACGACTTGCGCATTCGTGAAATCAAGGAGCTGGCTCCGCCTTCGCACCTGATGCGCGAGTTTCCCTGCACCACCAACGTCTCGGAGACGGTCTACTCCACCCGGCAGGCGCTGCACCGCATCCTGCACGGCATGGACGACCGCCTCGTGGTGGTGATCGGGCCGTGTTCCATCCACGACACCAAGGCCGCCCTGGAATACGCCTCCCGCCTGAAGGCCGAGCGCGACCGTTTCGCCGGCGAGCTCGAGATCGTGATGCGGGTGTACTTCGAGAAACCGCGCACCACGGTCGGCTGGAAGGGCCTGATCAACGATCCCGACCTGGACGGCAGCTTCAACATCAACAAGGGGCTGCGCACCGCCCGCCAGTTGCTGCTGGAGATCAACGCCCTCGGCTTGCCTGCGGGGTGTGAATATCTGGACATGATCACGCCCCAGTACATCGCCGACCTCGTCTCCTGGGGGGCCATCGGCGCGCGCACCACGGAAAGCCAGGTCCACCGCGAACTCGCCTCCGGCCTGTCGTGTCCCGTGGGCTTCAAGAACGGGACCGACGGCAACATCCGCATCGCCGTCGATGCGATCAAGGCGGCGTCCCAGCCCCACCATTTCCTGTCGGTGACCAAGGGCGGCGTGTCGGCCATCGTGTCCACCAACGGCAACGAGGACTGCCACGTCATCCTGCGCGGCGGCAAGGCGCCCAACTACGACGCCGCCAGCGTGGAAGCCGCCGCCCAGGACATGGCCAAGGCCGGCCTGGCCCAGCGCGTGATGATCGATGCCAGCCATGCCAACAGCAGCAAGAAGCCCGAGAACCAGCCCCAGGTGCTGGACGACGTGGCGCGCCAGATGGAAGCGGGCGACAACCGCATCATCGGGGTGATGGTGGAAAGCCACCTGACGGCCGGCAGGCAGGACCTGGTTCCCGGCAAGCCGCTGGTCTATGGCCAAAGCATCACCGACGGCTGCATCGACTGGGATACCTCGGTGCAGGTGCTCGAGCGCCTGGCCCGGGCGGTGCAGGCGCGCCGGCTGGTGGCGACCAGCAGCGGCAAGTAGGCCGCGGCTAGAGGCCTCGGGTACGGCCCGAGCGCCACAGGACTTCCGGCGCGCCGGCATCCTGGTTGATGGCGCGGGCCAGTACGAACAGCAGGTCCGACAGGCGGTTCAGGTATTGCCGCGGCGGCGCATGGACGGTCTCGACGCCGGCCAGCGCCACCACGCTGCGTTCGGCTCGGCGGCATACGGTACGGGCCATGTGGGCCAGGGCCGCCGGCCGGCTTCCGCCGGGCAGCACGAATTCGCGCAGCGGCGGCAGCCGGGCGTTGTAATCGGCCAGCAGGCCGTCCAGGTGCGCCACGCGCGCCTCAGTCAGCAGGACGTGGCCGGGCATGCTGAGTTCTCCCCCCAGGTCGAACAGATCGTGCTGGATGTCCAGCAAGTCGTGCGCGATGTCCTGCGGCAAGGCTTCGGTCGCCAGCAGGCCCACCGCGCTGTTGAGTTCGTCCACGTCGCCGATGGCCGCGATGCGCGGCGAGTCCTTGGCCACGCGCGGTCCGGTGGCCAGGCCGGTGGTGCCGTCGTCGCCGGTGCGCGTGGCGATCACGCTCAATCGATGTCCCATGAATGCTCCATGATCAGGGTCCCTGTGCATGCCCCTGTGGGCATCGCCGTGCGTGGATTGTAGTCAGGGCGTTTCCGCTTTCCTTCTCTTCAACTGGCTGGGCGAGTATCCGTAGAATTGCCTGAAAGCGTGGGAATAGGCGCCTTCGCTGGAATAGCCCAGCTCGACCGCGATATCGAGCATTCGGCGGCCCTGGCCGTGCAGCTCGAGCGCGCGTGTCATGCGTGCATGATTGCGCCACTGCTGGAACGACAGTCCGGTCAGCTTCACGAAGATGCGCTGCATCGTCTTCTCACTGGCTCCGGCCTGCGCCGCCCATTGCGCCAGCGTCCTGCCATCCGACGGGTCGGCCTCCAGCGCCCGGCAGATCTGGGCGATGCGCGCGTCCTCGGGAATGGGCAGGCCGGCTGCCACGCGCGGGGCCCGGCGGATCTCGTCCAGGATCACCCGGGTCTTCCAATGGCGCGATGAGGCGTCGGCGTGCGAAGCGTCCCAGCGTCCCGCGTCGAAGATCAGTTCCCTGAGCAGGGGGCTGATTCCCGTCACGGCAAAGGCCGGCTCGGCATATACGGCCGCATCGATATACACGCTGTGGTACCGGTAGGGGCGCTCCATCAGCACCGCGTGGGGAAGGTCGGGAGGGATCCAGGCGGCTCGGCTGGGGCCCAGCCGGACCAGGTGGTGCCCGGTCTGGAGCAGCGTGGCGCCACGCTCGGGATACAGCAGCTGTCCGCAGGCGTGGGTGTGGAGCGAGGTTTCGCCGGCCTGGCCTTCGCGCACGACGACGCGCAGCGGCTCGCCCGCCATGTCGACGGGCAGGGGCACGGGCAGCAGGGTCATATGTCGGTTCTTCGCCGAAAACTGACGGTTTCTCGCCAGTGGAAGAAGCGGGCGATTCCTATAGTGCCGGGGATTCCACGGAGGAACGTCATGTCGAAAATCACTCGTCGGCGGTTGGGCGCGGCCTTGGCCGTCGCGGGGGGGGGCTGGAGCGCGGCCGGCCACGCGCAACGCTATGCTGAAAAGCCTATCACCATCGTGGTCGCCTATCCACCTGGCAGCGACACCGACGTCATGGCGCGTCCCTACAAGGGCGTCGCGCCGTCCGTGACCGACGTCGTGGCGGGCCACATTCCGGTCGCGCTTGTGACGATCGGGCCGGTCAGGCAGTATCTCAAGGCAGGCAAATTGACGGCCATCGCGGTGGCGGATCCCGACCGCACGCCGTTCCTGCCGAATGTGCCTTCCATCGCCGAGTCCGGGTTTCCCGACGTGCGCCTGTGCGCCTGGAACGCGTTCTTCGCGCTGGCGGCATGGTCGGCCGTGCCGGCGGGGGGCTCGCCCGCAAAGCTCGGAGCCCGGGTGGCCGCCGACTACCGGCAGTTGGGGCGGCTGATCGACGAATTGAAGATCCAGGCCGACTGACGGCCGGCGATCGTTCCATCTTCCCAGGAGGACACGTGGCGACCCGAACCATACAGACCGCCTCGCATTGGGGCGTCTACGACGTGGTGACCGACGAGCAAGGCGCCATCGTCGATACCGTGCCGTTCCGCGCCGACCCGCATCCGGCCAGCTTCGTGCGGGGCCTGCCCGAGATCGTGCGCGGGCCGCTGCGGATCGACCAGCCCTATGTCCGGGCGGGCTACCTGCGCCATCGCAACGGCCAGGGGCGCGGCGGCGACGCCTTCGTGCCCGTCGGCTGGGACCAGGCCCTGGGCCTGGTCGCCGACGAGCTGGCCCGGGTCAAGGCCGAGCACGGCAACGAGGCCATCTACGGCGGTTCGTATGGCTGGGCCAGCGCCGGCCGGCTGCACCACGGGCCCAGCGTGCTCAAGCGTTTCCTGGGCCTGCACGGCGGCTACGTGGACAAGCGCGGCAACCATAGCTTCGGCGCCGCGCTGGGCATCATGCCCTACGTCCTGGGGCGCTCGGACATCACCAATCTGGTGGCATCGTGGCCGGAAGTCATGGCCTCGACCGAACTGATGGTGATGTTCGGCGGCGCCGCCCTGAAGAATACCCAGCTCGACCCCGGCGGCGCGGTGGTGCACGACAACCCCGACTGGTACCGGAACACAGGAAGCGGCGGGCCCGTGTTCGTGACCATCAGTCCGTCGCGCGCGGACCAGCCGCCCGCGTCCCGTTCGGAATGGATGCCCATCCGCCCGCATACCGATACCGCGATGATGCTCGGCATCGCCCATACGCTGGCCTCGGAAGGCCTGCACGACCGGGAGTTCCTGGCCAGCCATTGCGAAGGCTACGCGCGCTTCGAGGCCTATCTGCTGGGCCGCGACGGCGGGCCGCCCCGCAGCGCGGAGTGGGCGGCGGCCATCACCGGCATTGCGGCCGGCCAGATCCGCGCGCTGGCCCGCAGGATGGCGGGCAGCCGCACCATGGTGAACCTGAGCTGGTCGGTGCAGCGCGCCGATCACGGCGAGCAGCCGGTGTGGATGCTGGTCACCCTGGCCGCGATGCTGGGGCAGATCGGGCTGCCGGGCGGCGGCTTCAGCATCGGCTTCGGCGCGGTCAACGGCATGACGGCGCCACGCGTCGAGGGCATGCCGCGCCCGACGCTGCCGCTGGGGCCCAATGCGATCAAGACCTACGTGCCGGTGGGCCGCATCGCCGACATGCTGCTGCATCCCGGCAAGCAGATCGAGTGCTTCGGCCGGGCCATCACGTTCCCGGACATCCGCCTGATCTATTCCATAGGCGGCAACCCCTTCCACCACAACACCAACCTGAACCGTTTCCTGCGCGCCTGGCAGGCGCCGGAAACGGTCATCGTCCACGAGCCGTGGTGGAACCCCGCCGCCCGGCATGCCGACATCGTGCTGCCGGCGACCACCACCATGGAGCGCAACGACATCCTGGCGCACGAGAACTCCCCTTATTGGATGGCCATGCGGCAGGTCATTCCGCCGGTGGGGCAGGCGCGCAACGACTTCGACATCCTGGCCGAGGTCGCGGGGCGCCTGGGTTTCGAGGCGGCCTATACCGAAGGGCGCGACGAGATGGGCTGGCTGCGCCACATGTACGAGGTCGCGGCCGCCAAGGCCCGGGAGTCGGGCTACGCGCCGCCGGCGTTCGATGCGTTCTGGCAGGCCGGCCAATTCGCCTTTCCCCAGCCCGAGACCGGCTGCGTGCTGCTGGACGATTTCCGCCGCGATCCCGGGGGCCATCCGCTCGCCACGCCCTCGGGCCGGATAGAGGTCCATTCGCGCACGATCGAGGGCTATGGCTACGCGGACTGCCCGGCCCATCCCGCATGGCTGGAGCCGGCCGAATGGCTGGGCGGCGCGCAGGCCGCGCGCTATCCCCTGCACCTCCTGTCCAACCAGCCGGCCACCCGGCTGCACAGCCAGCTCGATCCGGCGCAGGCCAGCCGCGCCAGCAAGGTGGCCGGGCGCGAGCCCATCGCCCTGCATCCCGACGACGCGGAGGCGCGGGGCATCCGGGAAGGCGACGTGGTCCGCGTGTTCAACGACCGCGGGGCCTTCCTGGCGGGAGCCGTGCTGGCCGGGCACCTGATGCCGGGCGTCGCGCAGATCGCCACCGGGGCCTGGTACGACCCGCTGCAAGGCGGCGAGCCCGGTTCGCTGGACAAGCATGGCAATCCGAACATGGTGACGCTCGACAAGGGCACGTCGAGCCTGGCGCAGGGCTCGATGGCGCAGACCGCCCTGGTCGAGATCGAGCGCGTTGACGACGCGCCGCCGGTCACGGCCTTCGTGCCGCCGGCGGTGCGGCGGTGCGGCGGGCCTGATTGGGGGGGCAGGGCGTAAAATCTGGGGGATCCACCCTCAGGCTGTCGATTCATGAATGCCCCCGATTTTTCCTCGCTGCGCCGTCCGGTGCCCCAGGCCTGCCTCGATGCGCTGGCCGCTCATTTCGGCGACCGCCTGTCGCTCAATGCGTCCGTGCGGGAACACCACGGCCGCGACGAGTCGCCCTATCCGGCGGTGCCGCCCGACGCCGTGGTGTTCGCCGAAAGCACCGAGGACGTGGTGGCGGCCGTCCAGGCCTGCGCCGCGCACGGCGTGCCGCTGATCGCCTACGGTTCGGGATCGTCGCTGGAAGGGCATGTGCTGGCCATCGAAGGCGGCATTACGCTGGATGTGTCCCGCATGAACCGCGTCCTGTCGGTCAACCCCGACGACCTGACCGTTACCGTGCAGGCCGGCGTCACGCGCAAGCAACTCAACAACGAAATCCGCGATACCGGGCTGTTCTTTCCCATCGACCCCGGCGCGGACGCCTCGTTGGGCGGCATGGCCGCCACGCGGGCGTCGGGAACCAACGCGGTACGCTACGGCACGATGCGCGACAACATCGTGTCCCTGACGGTGGTCACGGCCCAGGGCAAGGTCATCCGCACGGCGCGGCGCGCGAAGAAATCCTCGGCGGGCTACGACCTGACCCGTCTTTTCATCGGCAGCGAAGGCACGCTGGGCATCATCACCGAGGTCACGGTGCGCCTGTATCCCCAGCCCGAGGCCGTGTCGGCGGCGGTCTGCAACTTCCCCAGCGTCGATGCGGCCGTGGCCGCGGTCATCCAGACCATACAGATGGGTATCCCGGTCGCCCGGGTCGAACTGCTGGACACCGCCACCGTGCGCGCGTTGAACCTCTACAGCAAGCTGACCCTGCGCGAGACGCCGCTGCTGCTGTTCGAGTTCCACGGCAGCCCGGCCGGGGTCGAGGAACAGGCCACGACGGTGCAGGAGATCACGCGCGAGCACGGCGGCATGGATTTCGAATGGGCCGTGCATCCCGAGGACCGCAACCGTCTCTGGGCCGCGCGCCACAACGCGTATTTCGCCACCCTGCAGCTGCGTCCCGGCGCGCGCGCCTCCAGCACCGACGTCTGCGTGCCCATTTCCCGGCTGGCCGATTGCATCCGCGCAACCAACGCCGACCTGGCCCAGGCCAGCTTCCCCACCTGCGTGGTCGGACACGTGGGCGACGGCAACTTCCACGTGCAGATGCTGCTGGACCCGGACAGCGAGGCCGAATGGGCCGAAGCCGAGGCCATCAACCGCCGCATGGTCCGCCGCGCCCTGGACATGGACGGCACCTGCACCGGCGAACACGGGGTGGGCCTGCACAAGATGCAATTCCTGGCCGAGGAGCACGGCGAGGACGCGCTGGCGCTGATGCGGCAGGTGAAACAGGCTTTCGATCCGTTGAATATCCTCAATCCCGGGAAGATATTGCCCCCCCCTACGCGCTGAGGGGAAGCCCACCCCCTACGCCCTTCGGGCGCCCCCTCAAGGGGGCGAAACCGGCGGACTGGCAAAGCCAGATCCGCGGTTTCCTGGGTCTAGGGAGGTTATCTTGGACCGAATCATCGGTGCTATCGCTGGCGGCCAGCGATAGCACCGGTGCCACCCCTCAAGAAACAGGTACTAGACCCAGGATGCGGTGGATCCGGCTCCGCCGGTCCACCCGCATCGCCCCCTTGAGGGGGCCCGCGTAGCGGGTAGGGGGTGGGCTTCCCGGGGGGTAATACCACTATTGGGGAAAGCGGGGGCACGCTATCTTCAGAAGTTACTGGAGATGTGCATGAACGCCCCAACAGAAATCGGGCTGGACCCGATCGCGGCCGAGCGCCAGGTAGAGGTGGTGCAGGCATTGCGCGCTGTGCTTCCCAACTACTGTGTGCTGTTCAGGGAAGAGGACACGCGTCCCTACGAATGCGACGGACTGTCGCTGTTCCGCCAGTTGCCCATGGTCGTGGTGCTGCCGGAGACCGAGGAGCAGGTGCGGCAGGTCCTGCGGTTGTGCAAGCGGATGGGCGTGCCGGTGGTGGCGCGCGGCGCGGGCACCGGGTTGTCGGGCGGCGCGACGCCGCATGCCGAGGGTGTGCTGCTGGGCCTGGCGAAGTTCAACCGCATCGTCCATGTCGACCCCGAGGCGCGCCTGGCGGTGGTGCAGCCGGGCGTGCGCAACCTGGCCATCTCCGAGGCCGCCGCGCCCCACGGGCTCTACTACGCGCCCGATCCCTCCAGCCAGATCGCCTGCACCATAGGCGGCAACGTGGCCGAGAACTCGGGCGGCGTGCATTGCCTGAAATACGGCCTGACGGTGCACAACGTGCTGGCGGCGCGCGTGGTCACGATGGACGGCGAGGTGCTGGAGCTCGGCTCGTCGGCGCTGGACGAGCCCGGCCTGGACCTGCTGTCCATCATCATCGGCTCCGAGGGCATGCTGGGCATCGTGACCGAGGTCACGGTCAAGCTCATCCCGCGTCCGGCCGTGGCGCGGGTGGTCATGGCGAGTTTCGCGTCGGTCGAGGCGGCCGGCGATGCCGTCGCCCGGGTCATCGCGGCCGGCATCATTCCCGCCGGACTCGAAATGATGGACCGGCGCGCCGTGCACATGGTGGAACCCTTCGTGTGCGCGGGCTACGACCTCGATGCCGAGGCCATCCTGCTGTGCGAATCGGACGGCACCGAAGAGGAAGTGGCCGACGAGATCTGCCGGATCGAGGCGCTGTTCGCCCAGTGCGGCGCGACGCGCCTGCAGGTTTCCGGTTCCGAGGCCGAGCGGCTGCTGTTCTGGGCCGGCCGCAAGAATGCCTTTCCGGCGGCGGGGCGGATTTCTCCCGACTACTACTGCATGGACGGGACCATCCCGCGCCGCTGCCTGGGGCGCGTGCTGTCGGCCATCGCCGAGATGGAGCACAAGTACGGCCTGCGCTGCGCGAATGTGTTCCATGCGGGCGACGGCAACCTGCATCCGCTGATCCTGTTCGATGCCAACGACATCGACGAGGTCGAGCGGGCCGAGCAATTCGGCGCCGAGATCCTGGAGCTGTGCGTGGAGGTCGGCGGCACGATCACCGGCGAGCATGGGGTGGGGGCCGAGAAGATCGACCAGATGTGCGTGCAGTTCGCGCGCGAGGAGCTGGACGTCTTCTTCGGCATCAAGCACGCCTTCGACGCGACCGGCCTGCTCAATCCGGGCAAGGCCATCCCGACGCTGGCCCGGTGCAACGAATACGGACGCCGGCACGTGCACCGCGATGCCATCCGCTTTCCCGAGATCCCCCGCTTCTGATTCCCGGCCATGGACGTTCTGTTATCCGATCTTCGCGCCCGCGTGCTGATGGCCCATGTGGGCCGCAAGTCGCTGTACATCCGCGGCGGCGGCACCAAGGGCTTCTACGGGCTGCCGGTGGACCACGATGCCGTGCTCGACCTGTCGCCCTACGCGGGTGTCATCGACTACCAGCCCAGCGAGCTGGTGCTGAGCGCCCGGGCGGGTACGCCCCTTGCTCAAGTCGAGGAAATGCTGGCGGAGCAGGGCCAGATGCTGGCCTTCGAGCCGCCGCATTTCTCGGCCGGCGCCACGCTGGGCGGCTGCATCGCGACGGCGCTGGCCGGACCACGCCGCGCCAGCGCCGGTTCGGTCGGCGATTTCGTGCTGGGCGTGCGCCTGCTGGATGCCCAGGGGCGCGTGCTGCGTTTCGGCGGCGAGGTCATGAAGAACGTGGCGGGTTATGACGTGTCCCGCCTCGTGGCCGGTTCGCTGGGTACGCTGGGCGCGATCCTGGAGGTGTCGCTGAAGGTGCTGCCCCGGCCCGCCTGCGAGACCACGCTGCGTTTTGAGATGGACGAGGCGACGGCGCTGCGCCGGATGAATGCCTGGGGCGGCCAGGCGTTGCCGGTCAGCGCCACGGCCTGGTGCGGCGGATGCCTGACCGTCCGGCTGTCGGGCGCCCAGGCCGCGATCGCGGCGGCACGCGCGGCGCTGGGCGGCGAGGCGTTGCCGGACGAAGAGGCCCAGGCATGGTGGCGGTCGCTGCGCGACCATACGCATCCCTTCCTGGCCGTGCGCTCGCTGTGGCGCCTGTCGCTGCCGTCGGTGACCCGGCCGCTGGGCCTGGGGCCCACGCTGATCGAATGGGGCGGCGCGCAGCGATGGCTGAGCGGGCCCGTGCCGGCGCAGCGCGTGCGCCAGGCGGCCGCGCTGGCGGGTGGGCATGCCACGTTGTTTCGCGCCGCATCGGTGGACGAGGCGCGGGCGTCGGGCGTGTTCCATCCGCTGTCGACGCCCGTGGCCGCCATCCATCGGCGCCTGAAGAACGAATTCGATCCGGAAGGGGTGTTCAATCCCGGCCGCATGTATCCCGACCTCTAGACACGAACCACCCATTCCATGCAGACACGGCTGACGGAGTCGATCAAGGACACCCCCGATGGCAGGCAGGCCGAGGCCATCCTGCGCAAGTGCGTGCATTGCGGATTCTGTACCGCGACCTGTCCCACTTACCAGGTACTGGGCGACGAACTGGACAGCCCGCGCGGCCGCATCTACCTGATCAAGCAGATGCTTGAGGGGGGCGAGGTCACGGCCAGCACCCAGTTGCACCTGGATCGCTGCCTGACCTGCCGCAATTGCGAGACGACCTGTCCGTCCGGCGTGGAATACGGGCAATTGATCGACATCGGCCGCAGGATGGTCGAGACGCGCGTGGAAAGGGCGCCCGGCGACCAGCTCAAGCGCGCGGTGCTGGGCAGGACGCTGGCTACGCCGGCCTTCGGGCTGGCCATGAGGCTGGGGCAGGCGCTGCGCCCCTTGCTGCCGTCCGCGCTGGCGGCCAAGGTGCCGCCGCGGCGGCCGGCGGGCCAGGTGCCGCGGCGCCGCCATGAGCGCCAGGTGCTGATGCTGGCGGGCTGCGTGCAGCCTTCCATGATGCCGGCCATCGACGCGGCCACCCTGCGCGTGCTCGATGCCGTGGGGATCTCGGCCTCGGTCGCGCCGGGTTCGGGCTGCTGCGGCGCGGCGCGCTTCCACCTGAACCAGCAGGCGGCGGCGCTGGCGCAGATGCGCGCCAATGTCGATGCCTGGTGGCCCGACATCGAAGCGGGCCGCATCGAGGCCATCGTGATGAACGCCTCGGGCTGCGGCGCCACCGTGCGCGAGTACGCGCACCACCTGCGCGACGATCCGGCCTATGCCGGCCGGGCGGCGCGGGTGTCGGGCATGGTGCGCGACATCGCCGAGGTGCTGGCGCCGCACGCGGGCGAGCTGGCTCCGCGGTTGGCCGGCCGGCTGGCCGCGCGGCCGGTCTTCCATCCGCCGTGCACGCTCCAGCATTGGCAGGGCCTGAGGCCGCTGGTCGAGCGCCTGCTGGCGGACCTGGGCTTCGCGCTCCAGCCGTTCTCGGAAAGCCACCTGTGCTGCGGATCGGCGGGAACCTACTCGGTGCTGCAGCCCGAGATCGCCGGTGAGCTGCGCGACCGCAAGCTCGCCGAACTGGGCAGGGCCGGCCCCGATCTCATCCTGTCCGCGAACATCGGCTGCCTGGCGCATCTGCAGGCCGGCACGGACACCCCGGTCGTGCACTGGATAGAAGCGGTCGACGCCGCGCTGGCCGGCAAGCGCGTCAGCGGGTAGGAGACGCCCACATCAGCCGCAGTTCGTCCAGCAGCTTGACGGCCGGCTGGGGAAGAATGCCCTTGGTGCGGCGGAACACCATCAGCCGGCGTTGCAGGGCCGCGCCGGGAATGGGCAGGGTGTCGGCCAGCCCCGCGCCGCGCTCGGCCTCGAACATGGGGTGCGGCATCCAGCTCAGGAAGCCGGCGTGGGCCACCATGCTCTTGATGGCGATGATGGAGCGCGTCTCCACCACGATGTCGGGCGGGGGCAGGCCGCGCGAGGCGAACAGGTGCATGAGTTCGTCGAACGGCGCCGTGCCGCGCGGCGGCAGCACCCATTTGTGGCCTTGCGTGTCTTCCAGGCGCAGCCGGGCGCGCTTGCGCAGCGGATGCGTGGACGCGGCAATGATCTGGCTGGTGTCGTGCCATTCGCAGTCGGGGATCACGCAGATGTCCGCCGTGTCCGGCATCGACACGCCTATGGCGAGATCGATGTCGTGAGTCAGCAGCGCGTCGGTCAGCAGGTCGCCCACGCCCTCGAGCAGATGGACCTGCAGGTTCGGCCATTGGGCCAGCACGCGTCCGATGGCCATGGGCAGCACGAGGCTGACCGCGCTGGCCACCGCGCCGACGCGTATGGTGCCGCGCGAGAGGCCGCGCAGCGCGTCGATTTCCTCGGTGGCCTGTTCCGCTTCGCGCTGTAGCAGGGTGGCGTGGGGGAGCAGCGCCTGGCCGAAGCTGGTCAGCATCATGCCGGTCGCATAGCGCTCGAACAGCGGGGCGCCGATCTGTTCTTCCAGCCGGCGGATGGTGCGGCTCAGGGCGGGCTGGGTGATGTTCAGCCTTTGCGCCGCCCGGCCCAGCGTTCCGTGCTGGACCACGGCCAGGAAGGCGTTGAGTTGGCGTATGTCGAAAGTCATGCCAAAAGGTAATGACTTTTTCCTGAAAAAGCAATGTTCAGGCAAGGGTATGCTGGCCATACTCTCGGGATTCGCCGGGCTCAGGAAACGGACCCCGGCCCGCACACCATCACACCGCGGAGACGAGACCCATGACCACCGTCCGCGAAGCCGTGCTCGACCTGCTGCGCGCCTTCGACATGACCACCATCTTCGGCAACCCGGGATCCACCGAGCTGCCGCTCTTCCTGGACTTCCCCAGCGACTTCGACTACGTGCTGGGGCTGCACGAGGGCGTGGTGGTCGCCATGGCCGACGGCTACGCGCAGGCGCGCCGCAACGCCTCGTTCATCAACCTGCATTCGGCGGCCGGCGTGGGCAACGCCATGGGCACCATCTTCACCGCCTACAAGAACCGTACGCCGCTGGTCATCACCGCCGGCCAGCAGTCGCGCTCCATCCTGCCCTTCGATCCCTTCCTGCATTCGGCGCAGGCCACCGAACTGCCCAAGCCCTACGTGAAGTGGAGCTGCGAGCCGGCGCGGGCCGAGGACGTTCCGCTGGCCATCGCGCGCGGCTACTACATCGCCATGCAGCCGCCGTGCGGCCCGGTGCTGATCTCGGTGCCGGCAGACGACTGGTCGCGAGCATGCGAGCCGGTCGAGGCCCGCCGGGTCGGCAAGCTGCTGCGGCCCGATCCCGACGTCATGGCCGAGATCGCCGGCGCGCTGGACGCTGCGCGGCGTCCGGCCTTCGTCATCGGCGCCTCCGTCGACCGCGACGGCGCCTGGGACGACGTGGTGCAACTGGCCGAGCGCCACAAGGCGGGCGTGTGGGTCGCGCCCATGTCGGGCCGTTGCGGCTTCCCCGAGGACCATCGCCAGTTCATGGGCTTCCTGCCCGCCATCCGCGAGAAGATCGTCTCGATGCTGGGTGGCTACGACTGCATCTTCGTGATCGGCGCGCCGGCCTTCACCTATCACGTCGAAGGCTTCGGGCCGCACCTGCCGCCCGGCGCGAAGCTGGTCCAGCTCACCGACGATCCGCAGGTCGCGGCCTGGGCGCCGGTGGGCACCGCGGCGGTGGGCAGCATCAGCCTGGGCGTGCGCGAACTGCTGGCGCGGGCTTCGCCGCCGGCGCGCGAACTGCCCGCCCCGCGGGCGCCGCTGCCGCGCGCCGAGCCGTCCTCGCCCATGTCGGTGGCCTACGTGCTGCAGACATTGGCCGAGGTGCGCGATCCCGCTTCCATCGTGGTCGAGGAGTCGCCCAGCGCGCGGCCGGTCATGCACAAGTACCTGCCCATGCTGCAAAGCGAGACCTTCTACACCATGTGCAGCGGCGGCCTGGGCTACAGCATGCCGGCCGCCGTGGGCGTCGCGCTGGCCAAGCCGCAAAGCAAGGTCATCGGTCTGATCGGAGACGGCTCCAGCATGTACTCCATCCAGGCGCTGTGGACCGCGGCGCAGCTCAAGCTGCCGATCACCTTCGTGATCCTGAACAACCGGCGCTATGCTGCCCTGACGGAGTTCGCCCCGACCTTCGGCTTCAAGCCCGAAGACCCGCTTGCCGGCACCGACCTGCCCGATCTCGACTTCGTGTCGCTGGCGCGCGGGCATGCCTGCCAGGGTATCCGGGTGTCGGACCCCGCCAAGCTGGCCGGTGTGCTGCGCGAAGCGCTGGCATCGCCGGTGCCCATCCTGGTGGACGTGGAAATCGCCTGATTCCGCCGTCACTATCCCCATTCTTCCAGAGCAGGAGACTGACATGAAAACCCTGACCATGCTGATCGACGGCCAATCCGCCGAGGCCTCCGGCAAGGCGACCTTCGAGCGCCGCAATCCGCTCGACGGCTCGGTCGCGACCCGGGCGCCGGCCGCCACCCCCGAGGACATGACCAAGGCGGTCGACGCCGCCGCGCGCGCGTTCACGAGCTGGCGCGAGACCGGCCCGGGCGAGCGCCGGGCGCTGCTGCTCAAGGCCGCCCAGGCGCTCGAAGCCAAGGCGCCGGCCTTCATCGAGGCGATGGCCGCCGAGACCGGGGCATCGGCCATGTGGGCCGGCTTCAACGTCCACCTGGCGGCGGGCATGCTGCAGGAGGCCGCCGCCCTGACCACCCAGATCAGCGGCGAGGTCATTCCGTCCGACGTGCCAGGCAGCCTGGCCATGGCCGTGCGCCAGGGCGCGGGCGTGGTGCTGGGCATCGCGCCGTGGAACGCGCCCGTGATCCTGGGCGTGCGATCGGTGGCCGTGCCGCTGGCCTGCGGCAACACGGTCGTGTTCAAGGGCTCCGAACTGTGCCCCGCCACGCACGGGCTGATCGTCGAGGCCTTGAACGAAGCGGGCTTTCCCGCGGGCGTGGTCAACTTCGTCACCAACGACCCGGCGGATGCCGGCGCGGTGGTCGAGGCCGCGGTCTCGCATCCCGCCGTGCGCCGGGTGAACTTCACCGGTTCGACGCGCGTGGGCAAGATCATCGCGCAGACCTGCGCCAAGTACCTCAAGCCGGTCGTGCTCGAGCTGGGCGGCAAGGCGCCGCTGGTGATCCTGGACGACGCCGACCTGGACGCGGCGGTCAACGCCGCCGCCTTCGGCGCCTTCGCCAACTCGGGCCAGATCTGCATGTCCACCGAGCGCATCATCGTCGACGAGAAGATCGCCGACGAATTCGTCGCGCGCTTCGGCGCCAAGGCCAAGTCGCTGCCGCTGCAGGATCCGCGCAAGGGGCCCGCGGTGCTGGGATCGGTGGTCGACATGGCTACCGTCGAACGCTGCAACGCCATGATCGACGACGCGCTGGCCAAGGGCGCGGTGCTGGTGTGCGGCGGCAAGGCCGAGAACACGCTCATGCCCGCCACCATCCTGGACCGCGTCACGCCCGACATGCGCATCTACGGCGAGGAATCCTTCGGGCCGGTCAAGGCGGTAGTGCGGGTTGATGGCGTCGAGGCCGCCATCAACAGCGCCAACGACACCGAGTACGGCCTGTCCTCGGCCGTGTTCGGGCGCGACGTGGCGCGTGCCATGCAAGTGGCCAAGCGCATCGAGTCGGGCATCTGCCACGTCAACGGCCCCACGGTGCACGACGAGGCGCAGATGCCGTTCGGCGGTGTCAAGGCCAGCGGCATCGGCCGCTTCGGCGGCAACGCCGGCATCCACGAGTTCACCGAACTGCGCTGGATCACCGTGCAGACCACGCCGCGCCACTACCCGTTCTGATCGCTCCGCTCGCGCCCGTCGCGGCCGGGCGCGGACGCGGGCATCCGTGTTCGTTCATGACAAAACAGGAGACAGACATGAACCGTCAAGCAGGCAAAGCGGCCCTCGCGGCCAGGTGGAGCGCGCTCGCGCTGGGATGCGCGGTCGCCTTCGGCGCCGTGGCGCAAGCCTATCCGACCAAGCCCGTGAAGGTCGTGGTCAACTTCCCGCCGGGCGGCGCCGCCGACCAGATCGCGCGCGCCATCACCGGTCCCCTGCAAGAGGCGCTGGGCCAGCCCGTGGTGGTCGAGAACAAGGGCGGGGCGGGCGGCAACATCGGCGGCGAGGCGGTCGCCCGTTCGGCGCCCGACGGCTACACCCTGCTGATGAGTTCCGGCGGCATGGTGTCAGTCAACCCCTACATCTATCCCAAGATGTCCTTCGACCCGATCAAGGACCTCGCGCCCGTGGCCGCGGCCGCCAAGGTCAAGGTGTTCCTGGTGGTCAAGCCGGGCAAGCTGCCCACCGACGTCAAGTCGTTCATCGGCTACCTGAAGGCCAATCCCGGCAAGCTGACCTACGGCACGCCGGGCAATGGCAGCTCGCCCCACCTGGCCGCGGAGATGTTCCAGAGCCAGGCCGGCGTGAGCGCCGTCCATGTCCCGTACCGTGGCGCCGCGCCCGCGCTGGTGGACCTGCTGGCCGGTCAGATCGACTTCGCCTTCGACCCGGGCATTGCCATGCAGCACGTGCAGTCGGGCAAGCTCAACATGCTGGCCGTGGGCAGCCTGACGCGCTCGCCCATGTTCCCCAACGTGCCCACGCTGGACGAGGCGGGCCTGAAGGGCTTCGATGCCGACACCGTGTTCGGCTTCTACGCGCCCGCCGGCACGCCCAAGGACATCGTCACCAAGCTCAATACCGAGATCAACAAGATCGTGAGCACGCCCGCCTTCCGCGAGCGCCTGGTGGCCCTGGGCGGCGACCCCGCGCCCATGACGCCCGAGCAGTTCCACGAGCGTGCCGAGTACGACGCCAAGCGTTTCGGCGCCATCATCCGGGACCGCAAGATCGTCGGCGATTGATCCCGCCGTGACGGGTCAGGCGTACAGGCGTTCCCGCACTTCCACCGGCTGGATGCGCGGGACGCGCACGCCCAGGCTTGCGTTCAGCTCGCGCAAGCCGCCCAGCAGCCGGGCGGCGATGTCCTGCGAGAGTTGATAGCCTGTGACCGAGTCGCCGGTGATCTGCGCATCGGCGGCATACACCGTGCTGAGTATGTGCCGCGCCCCAAGCGCGTTCAGCACGGGCCGCAGGGCATAGTCCACGGCCAGCAGGTGGGCCGGCGAGCCTCCCGTGGCCAGCGGCAGGACGACCTTGCCCTGTAGCGCGGTCTGGGGAAGCAGGTCCAGGAAGGTCTTCAGTATTCCACTGTAGGCCGCCTTGTAGATGGGCGTGGCGATGATCACGGCATCGACCGGCGCCAGGGACCGGAGCGCGGCGGCAATATGGGCGTCGGTGGTGTCGGCCGACAGCAAGGCCTGGGCGGGCAGGTCGCGCACGTTCAGCGAGCGGGTGGCATAGCCCGCCTGTTCCAGGTGCGCGTCCAGGGTCTGGGCCAGCAGGGTCGAGCGCGAGACGGCCGAGGGGCTGCCGGTAATGGTCAGTATCGAGTGCATGGCGGGCTGCCGAATGTCGAGGCTGTCACCATAAGCCAGCCATCCGCGGAACCCAACCAAGAAATTCGCATTTGCTCAGAAGCTCGGCGTACAAGCGGCTCGTTCACATCTGCTCACGAACCGAACCATCCGCTTGCGACCCCCGGCTTGTGTACGCCCGGCGGCGCTCATATCTTCCGGTTATTGGCTTATGCGGAAACCGCCGATGGATCTCGTCGTCGCCACCCGCGACGGGCTGTACTGCCCGCCCGGGCGCTTCCATATCGATCCGTGGCGCCCCGTCGAACGGGCGGTGATCACCCATGCCCACGCCGACCATGCCCGCGCGGGGCACGGCGCCTACCTGGCCGCCGCGGCGGGCGAACAGGTGCTGCGCATCCGCCTGGGCGACATCCCGCTGCAGACGCTGGACTATGGGCAGGCGGTGGAGATGAACGGGGTCAGGGTTTCCCTGCATCCGGCCGGCCACGTGCTGGGCTCGGCCCAGGTGCGCATCGAGTATCGCGGCGAGGTCTGGGTGGCATCGGGCGACTACAAGCTCGAGGCCGATCCCACCTGCGCACCCTTCGAGCCGGTGCGCTGCCATGTCTTCATCACCGAATCGACCTTCGGCCTGCCCATCTATCGCTGGCCTGGCCGCGAGGCGCTGTTCAGCGAGGTCGACGACTGGTGGCGGCGGAACGCCGACGCGGGACGCGCCTCGGTGCTGTTCTGCTACGCCTTCGGCAAGGCGCAGCGCGTCCTGGCCAGCGTGGACCCGGCCATCGGGCCGGTCATCGCGCATGGCGCCGTGGCCGTGCTCAATGACGCGTATCGCCGCAGCGGCGTCGACTTGCCCGCCGCGCCGCGCGTGACCGACGTTGCCGACCGGTCCATGCTGCGGCGGGCGTTGGTGCTGGCGCCGCCTTCGGCCCAGGGCTCGCCCTGGCTCCGGCGCTTCGGGGATCATTCCGACGGCTATGCCAGCGGCTGGATGCGGGTGCGGGGCAACCAGCGACGCAAGGGCGTGGACCGCGGCTTCGTGCTGTCCGACCATGCCGACTGGCCGGCCTTGCAGCGCGCCATCGAGGCCACCGGGGCGCAGCGGGTCTTCGTGACCCATGGCAGCGCGCACGCCATGGTGCGCTGGCTGCGCGAGCGCGGCCTGGATGCCGAGACCTTCGCCACCGAGTACGGCGACGAAGAGGATGGCGACGAAGAGGATGGCGACATCGGCGATCCGGCGACACCGGCGGACGACGCATGAAAGCCTTCGTCGATCTTTATGCCGCGCTCGACGCCACGACCTCCAGCCTGGGCAAGCGGGCGGCCATGCTCGACTACCTGCGCCATGCGCCGCCGGCCGATGCCGCCTGGGCGGTGTATTTCCTGGCCGGCGGCAAACCGCGACAACTGGTGCCCGCGAAGCTGCTGAAGGAATATGCGCGCGAGGCCGCCGGCGTTCCCGAGTGGCTGTTCGAGGAAAGCTACCAGGCCGTGGGAGACCTGGCCGAGACCATCGCCTTGTTGCTGCCCGACACGCCGCACGCTGACGATGCCAGCCTGGCCGCCTGGATGGAGCACAGCCTGTTGCCGCTGCGCGGCATGGACCCCGGACCCTTGAAGCCCCGCTTGCTGGAGGCCTGGAGCCGGCTCGACACGCGTGGCCGGCTGGTCTTCACCAAGCTCATCACCGGCAGCTTCCGCGTGGGGGTGTCGCGGCTGCTGGTGACGCGCGTGCTGGCCGAGCTGGCCGGCGTGGACGCGAAGGAGATCGCGCAGCGCATGGTGGGCTATACCGACCTGAACGCATTGCCCTCGGCCCAGGGCTATCTGGCGCTGATCGCGGCCGAGGCGCCTGCCGGCCGCCAGGAAAGCGGGATGCCGTATCCGTTCTTCCTCGCCCATCCCTTGCAGGCGGATATCGCCGACTTCGAGCGGCTGCTGGGCCCGCCCGCCGATTGGCTGGTGGAATGGAAATGGGACGGCATCCGGGCGCAACTGGTGCGACGCGCGGGCGGAGCCTGGCTGTGGTCGCGCGGCGAGGAACTGGTCAGCGACCGTTTTCCCGAGCTGCTCCAGGCCGCGGCGGCCTTGCCCGAAGGGACCGTCCTGGACGGCGAGATCGTGGTCCACAAGGAGGGCAGGGTGCAGCCCTTCGCGCAATTGCAGCAGCGGATCGGCCGCAAGACCCTGACCCCGCGCATCCTGCGCGACATACCCGTGGCGTTGCTGGCCTACGACCTGCTGGAGCTGGAGGGCCAGGACTGGCGCGCCCGGCCCCAGCGCGAGCGCCGCGCCGCATTGGACGCATTGCTGGCCGACGCCGGAAGTGCCGGGTTGCTGCCCAGTCCGCTGCTGCTGGAGAGCTCCTGGGAAGACTACGCCCGGCTGCGCGAGAGCTCGCGCGAGCGCGGCGTGGAAGGCATGATGCTCAAGCAGGCCGGCGGCAGCTACGGCGTGGGGCGCAGCAAGGACGTGGGGCTGTGGTGGAAATGGAAGGTGGATCCCTATTCGGTGGACGCCGTGCTGATCTACGCCCAGAAGGGGCATGGCCGCCGCGCCAGCCTCTACACCGACTACACCTTCGCCGTCTGGGACGCGCCTCCGGGAACGCCCGGACGCGGCCTGGTCCCGTTCGCCAAGGCCTATTCGGGCCTGACCGACGACGAGATCCGCCAGGTGGATGCCATCGTGCGCAAGACCACGCAGGAGACCTTCGGACCGGTCCGCAGCGTACTGCCGACCCTGGTGTTCGAACTGGGATTCGAAGGGATCGCGCGCAGCACGCGCCACAAGAGCGGCATCGCGGTGCGCTTTCCGCGCATGTTGCGCTGGCGGCAGGACAAGCCGGTGGAAGAGGCCGACACGCTGGAAACGCTGTCGGCCTTGTTGCCCGCGACGTCGGCCGAGCCGTGACGCCTCATTTCCGGACGCCATGAATCTCTTCCTAAAAATTCGTTGACCGGACGGAGCGTCGCGCATAACCTAGCCGTGATTCGCACATATTGTCCATATTGCGAACAATCAACCGAGGGTGCCGGCATGCATCCCCGCAGATGCTCCGGCTCCTTCCATCGGCCAGAGGAAGCGTTCATGATGATGATGAAGAGAATGGCGGCGGGCGCGGCGGCTGTCCTTGCTCTTGCGGCGGGCACGGCATCGGCGCAGGGGTTCCCCGTCAAGCCGGTGCGAATCGTCGCGCCCTATGTTCCGGGTGGAACGGTCGATGCCCTGTCGCGCGCGCTTGCCGCGCAGTTGTCCGAGGAGTTCGGGCAGCAGGTGGTGGTCGAGAACCGGGCGGGAGCCTCCGGCAACATCGGCGCGGAATATGTCGCCGGCGCCGAGCCCGATGGCCATGTGCTGCTGCTGACGGCCAGCACGGTCATCGTCAACCCGCTCGTGATGAAAGAGAAGCAGCGCTTCGATCTGCACAAGGACTTCACGCCCATCGGCATGGTGGCCAGCACACCCCTGGTCTTCGTCGTGTCGCCGCAAAGCGGCATCGCCACGGTCGGCGATTTCATCAAAGAGGCCAAGGCGCATCCGGACAAGATCAACTTTGGCGTGGGGGGCTTCGGTTCCGGCGGCCACCTGGCCATGGAAACCTTCAACGTCCGGGCGGGCACGTCGATCCCGATGGTGATCTACAAGGGGTCCGCCCCCGCGCTGACGGACATCGTGGGCGGCCAGTTGAGCGCGATCATGGATCCCGTGCTGACTACCTTGCCCTTCGTCAGTACCGGCCGCCTGAAGGCCATCGCCGTCACGGGCGAGCGCCGCAGCGCGCTGTTGCCTTCGGTGCCCACCCTGGGCGAGGCTGGCGTGCCCGACATGGACTTCGTCTCGTGGTACGGCATGTGGGGCCCCGCCGGCATGCCCGAAGCCGTGTCCAGGCGTATCCAGGCTGGCTTGACGAAGGTGCTGGGATCGCCGCAATTCAAGGCCTGGCTGGACAAGCAGGGGATGGTTGCCGGCACGGTCACGGGCAAGCAGTTCGGCGACTATGTCCGGCAGGAAAGCAAGAAGTACGCGCAGGCTGTCGCGGATGCGAAGATCGAACCCAAGTGATCGGGACGGGGGAACAACGGTGGCTGGACGCAAGAAGACTTTCCACGGCGTGACCGTCGGCATCCTGATGGTCAAGACCGGGTTTTGCCGCCTGCCGGGCGATGTCGGCCATGCGGGTACCTGGGACTTCCCCGTGCAGTACCGCATCGTCGAAGGCGCGACGCCGGACAAGATGATGGCGCTGGAATCCTCGGGGTTGCTGGACGACTTCAAGGCCGCGGCGCGGGACCTGGTCGCCGGCGGCGTCGACGGCATCGCCACGACTTGCGGTTTCCTGGCCTTGTACCAGCGGGAACTGGCGGCGGCCTGCGGCGTGCCCGTGGCCTCCAGCAGCCTGCTCCAGGTTCCGCTGGCGCAGCGCCTGATCGCGCCGGACAAGCGGGTGGGGATACTGACCTTCAGCAAGGAGAGCTTGCATGCCTCGCACCTGGAGGCGGTGGGCGTGGATGCCGGCACGCCCGTCGAGGGCATGCCGGCCGACTCGGTATTCGTCACCGCCATCAAGTCGGGCGATGTCGTGCCGCGCCACGAGGCGATGCGTGTCGAGGTGCTCCAGGCCGCCGAGCGGCTGCTGGACCGCCATCCGGACGTCGGCGCCATCGTGTCCGAGTGCGCCAACATGACGCCGTTCAGCGCCGACATCGCGGAGCGCTTCGGCATTCCGGTGTTCGACGGCGTATCGCTGATCAACTGGTTCCAGGCGGGACTGCGGCCGCGCCGCTACCCGGCGGCCTGACGGCCGCGCGGCGTCAGCCGTGCTGGAGCGCGGACGAGACGTTCTCGCACGCTCGGTACAGGTGCTGTGCCAGCGACGAGCCCGTGTCCAGGCAGTCATCCAGGTCCAGTCCGGAGACGACGATGGCGCCGAGCGCCGCCGGGCTTCGTCCGTGGAAGGGGCAGGCGAGCGAGGCCAGCCCGCGCTTGTACTGGCCCACGGTGGCGCAGAATCCCCCTGCCTGGCGGATTTTCCGCAGCGCGGGGCGGACCTTGTCGAAACGGGCCTGGCCCAGCGTGGCCAGGCACAGGTCGTCGGCATACGTGGACAGGATGGCTTTGCCGCTGGCGCAATCGTCGATGGGGAACTGGTTGCCGATATCGATGATGACGTTCATCGGCGTGCGCGGCGTCCAGATGCGTTCGACGATGATGACCCGGTCGCGCGCCGGCACCGAGATCGACACCAGCGCGGAACGGCCGTGCAGGACTTTCTCCTGCAGTTCGACCGCGTAGGGCAGCGCGGCGCGCCGCACGTTGAGCCGGCTGGCGTGCGCCGTGGCGAACAGCAGGCACTCGGGGCCCAAGGCATAGGCGCCGTCGTCGGCCGTGACCATGTCCCAGTGCACGAGTGTCTTGAGCAGGCGATGGACGGTGGTCCGTTCTATGCCCGTGCGGCGCGACAGGTCCAGCGCCGTGGCGCCCTGGGGCGTGCTGGCCAGTTCGCGCAGCACCATGAAGGCGCGGTCTATGGATTGCACCCGTCCGGTGCCGTCGGCATCCGGCTGGCGGTGTTCTGGCGTCGTCTGCAAGGCTAGGGCCTGTTCACGCTAAAGGGAGTTCAGTCTTGGCGGGCGGCGGCGATCGCGTCCTGGACCTTCCGGGTCAACACTTTACCGTAATGGGAGCGCGGCAGGGCGTCCATGAACACCGTGCGCTTGGGGCGCTTGTGCGCGGACAGGCGTTCCCGGCAGAACGCCGCCAGCTCGTCGGGGCTGGGGCGGGAGCCGGGCCGCGCGACGATGGCGGCGGCGACGATTTCTCCCCACTCGGGGTCCGCGATGCCGACGACCGCGGCTTCGAACACCGAAGGATGGCTGCACAGCACCTGCTCCACCTCGGCCGGCTGCACCGATTTACCGCCCGTGCGGATGATGGCCTTGGCTCGTCCCTGTATGCGCAATCGGCCCCGGGCGTCGAGACAGCCCAGGTCGCCGGTGTGGAACCATGCGCCGTCCAGCACGGCAGCCGTCAGCTCCGGCTGGTTCCAATAGCCTTGCATGACGTGGCCGCCGCGTATCAGCACTTCGCCGACCGTGCCCGCGGGCAGGACGGTACGGCCGTCGCCGATGGCGATTTCGGCGCGGTCGGTCGTGGGGCCGACCAGTCCCAGCGTGCTGGCCGGATCGGCCAGCAGTTCGGAGGCGGCGGACGGCGGCCGATAGCAGGTCCACGGTGCTTCGGTCAGCCCATAGATGACGGAAAAAACGGGACCGAAGGCGGCCACTGCCTGCTCGAACAGTTCCGGCGGCATGGCGGCGGCGCCGATTTCGATGCAGGCCAGCGAGCCGAGATCGACGTGCACGTCGGGCAGCACCCTGAGGATGCGGACCAGGTGCGTGGGGACCAGCGATGTGCAGGTCGGCCGGTATCGCGCCGCCAGCTCGAGAAAGCGCCGGGGCTCGAAATGGCCGCCGAGGATGAGCGTGCCGCCATGCAGCAGATGGGCCAGCAGCGATATCGCCGCGATCGGCCAGAGCGGCCGCATGTTCAGCATCCGGTCGCCCGTCCATGGCCGGCGCGCCGCCACGATGTTGTGAAGGGCCGCTGCATAGCTGCTGTGCGTATGCACGACGGCCTTGGGCATGCCCGTGGTGCCGCCCGTGTAGTTCAGCGCCGCGATCCGGTCCGGTTCGCATGGGACAGGTGGATGCAGGCCGGTCGTGGCCGCCCCGGCTTCGCCCGCCAGGCTGTCGAGCGGACGGGCATCGATGCCGCAGTCCTGCAGGCCCGGTCGCAGCGCTTGCACCCGGTCGGCGTGCGACGGACAGTACAGCAGCACCTTCGCGCCGGAGTCGTGCAACTGGGCGAGGTGTTCGGCCGGGTCGAGGGCAGGGTCCAGCGATACCCGGACGCGGCCCGCGCTCATCACGCCATAGTCGGCGAACAGGAAAGCCGGCGTTGCGTCTCCCAGCAGCGCGACGCGGTCGCCCGGCCGGGTGTCGAACGCCGCGAGCAGCCGGTGCGAGAAGGCGAACACTTCGCCCACCAGTTCGGGAAAGCCGTAGCTTCGGCCGCTGTCCGCGTCGATCAGGGCGCAGCGGTCGGGCCAGGCCCGGCGGGCTTGTTCGAGAAGCGCGGGGATGCTCATGGCGGGCGATGAAGGGCGATATGTTCATAATAAACACAAGTTGTGCTCTATACAAACTCTTCCTAAAATCGTCCAGGATGTGCCTTGCAACCGGGGCACGGCGGAGCAATCGATGAGCATCGAATTCGAAGGCATGGGCGATGGCGTGTTCGTCGTCACGCTGAATCGTCCCGAGCGGCTGAATGCGCTGGACGCCGCGCACAAGCAGGCGCTGGCGGACATATGGCGGCAGGCCGAGGCGCGTGACGAGGTCCGGGCCGTGGTGATGCGGGGGGCAGGCCCCCGGGCATTCTCGGCCGGCTCCGATTTCAAGGCGATGAAAGAGACCGGCGGCACCGTCGGCACCGACATCCTGGCCAACGCGATTCCGTCCGTGGGCGTGGAACTCACCAAGCCCGTGGTCGCCGCCCTGCATGGCTATGTCATCGGTTTTGGCCTGACGCTGGCCATCCATTGCGATCTGCGCATCGCCGGCCCGGACGCGCGCCTGTCCTTCCCCGAAGTCGAACACGGCATGCTATCCGGCATCAGCGACATCACGTTGCCCGGCCTGGTGGGCGAAGCGGCCGCGCTCGAGATCATGCTGACCGGCCGGGCCTACTCGGCCGAAGAAGCGCAGGCCATCCGCCTGGTGAACCGGGTCGCCGCCGATCCCTATGCCGAAGCCTTGGCGCTGGCGCGCAAGCTGGCAGGCAATTCCTTCCATGCCAATCGCCTGACCAAGCGGTTGGTGCTGGCCGAGCGCCGCGCCACCATCGCCCGGCATATGCAAGAGGTCGCCCAGGCCCGCCTGGACATCGCCGCGTCCAGCCGCCATGCATCCGTCCTCGATGCCGCCGGCGCGCAACCCCGAGCCCGCCTGGACTGAGCGGTGCAGGCGAGCGAAGCGGCGGCGCCCTCGGCCGGACCCGACTGGTATCTGCGCGCCATGGCCCGGCCGGCCGAATCATGCTGGGTCATGGCCGATGGCGCGCGCCTGCACTATCTGGCCTGGGGGCTCGAGCACACCCACAAGCCCGGCCTGTTGTTCGTGCATGGCTACCGCGCGCACGCCCGCTACTGGGATTTCATCGCCCCGTACTTCGCCGACGCCTTCCGGGTCGTGTCCATGGACTTGTCGGGCATGGGCGACAGCGGCCACCGTGCCGCCTACACCGCGCAGGGCTTCGCGGCCGACATCGGCGCCGTGATCGAGCATGCGGCGCTGGGGCCGGCGGTCGTGGTGGGGCATAGCTTCGGCGGCGCACGCGCCCTGCGCGCCGCCGCGGATTTTCCCGACCGGATCCGGCACGTCGTGGCGGTGGACAGCATCTGCCGCCTGGCCGACAGTCCACCCAGCCACGCCGCGCCGCCCAGGCGTCCCCGGCTCGAACCGTATCCGGACTTCGCCAGCGCGCGCGCCCGGTACCGGCTGACGCCGCCGCAACCCTGCGACAACGCGTTCCTGGTCGATCACGTCGCCCGCCATGCGCTCAGGCGGCAGCAGGGCGGCTGGCTGTGGAAATTCGATCCCCACCTGCCGCCGGGCCCGCACGAGGGAGACATGTCGGAACTGCTCGCCGGCCTGGAGATTCCCGTGGACTACGTGCGGGGGGAATTCAGCAGTGTCATCCGGCAGGAGGACGCCGAGCGCATCGTGGCGCATCTGCGGCATGGGCGTGGGCCCGTGGTCGTGCCACAGGCCCACCATTACCTGATGCTGGACCAGCCGATGGCGTTGATTGCCGTCCTGCGCGCGCTTTTTCAGGGCGGCAGGACGGCGGGTACTACTCGACCGCCTTGACCATGTCCTCGACGACCTTCTTCGCGTCGCCGAACACCATCATGGTCTTGTCGAGATAGAACAGCTCGTTGTCCAGGCCCGCGTAGCCCGCCGCCATCGACCGCTTGTTGACGATGATGGTGCGTGCCTTGTAGGCCTCGAGGATGGGCATGCCCGCGATGGGAGACTTGGGATCGTTCTTCGCGGCGGGGTTCACCACGTCGTTCGCGCCCAGCACCAGCACCACGTCGACTTGGCCGAACTCGGAGTTGATGTCCTCCATTTCGAACACCTGGTCATACGGCACTTCGGCTTCCGCCAGCAGCACGTTCATGTGCCCCGGCATGCGGCCGGCCACCGGATGGATCGCGTACTTCACGTTCACGCCCTTCTCGGTCAGCTTGGTGGTGAGTTCCTTCAGCGCATGCTGTGCGCGCGCCACGGCCAGGCCGTAGCCCGGCACGATCACCACGGTCTCGGCGTTGGTCAGCATGAAGGAGGCATCGTCGGGGCTGCCCGACTTGACGCTGCGCTGCTGCTGTTCGCCCGCCGCGCCGGCCGCCGAGGCGTCGCCGCCGAAGCCGCCCAGGATCACGTTGAAGAACGACCGGTTCATCGCCTTGCACATGATGTAGGACAGGATCGCGCCCGACGAGCCCACCAGCGAGCCGGCGATGATCAGCATGGGGTTGTTGAGCGAGAAGCCGATGCCGGCCGCCGCCCACCCGGAGTAGCTGTTCAGCATCGACACCACGACGGGCATGTCGGCGCCGCCGATGGGGATGATGATGAGCACGCCCAGCACGAAGGCGATGGCCGTCATGATGACGAACGGGGTCCACTCCTGGGTGACCGCGAACCAGATGCCGCATCCGACCATGACGACGGCCAGCAGCAGGTTCAGCATGTGCTGGCCGGCGAACACCACCGGCGCGCCACGGAACACGCGCAGCTTGTAGCGCCCCGACAGCTTGCCGAAGGCGATGACCGATCCGGAGAAGGTGATCGCGCCCACGAAGGTGCCGATGAACAGCTCGATGCGGTTGCCGGTGGGAATGGGGATGCCCGGATCGGCAATGCCGAAGGCATGCGGCTCGGCCACCGCCGCGATGGCGATGAACACCGCGGCCAGGCCGATCATGCTGTGCATGAAGGCCACGAGCTCGGGCATCTTGGTCATTTCCACGCGCTTGGCCATGATGGTGCCGGCGGTGCCGCCGACCAGCAGGCCCAGCACGACCCAGCCCAGGCCGGCCAGCGGCTCGGCGGCAAGCTTGCCGATCAGCGCGGCGGTGGTCAGCACGGCGATGGCCATGCCGACCATGCCGAAGGTATTGCCCATGCGCGAGGTCGTGGGGTGCGACAGGCCCTTGAGCGCCTGGATGAAGCACACCGAGGCGACCAGGTAGAGCAGGGTGACGACGTTGAGCGATAGCATCAGCGGGCCTCCTGCTTGGCGGCGTCGGCCGGCGCGGCCTTGGGCTTCTTGCGGAACATCTCGAGCATGCGCCGCGTGACCAGGAAGCCGCCGAACACGTTGACCGCGGCCAGCGCGACGGCCAGCACGCCCATGGCCTTGCCCAGGCCGGTGTCGGTCAGCGCCGCGGCCAGCATGGCGCCGACGATGATGATGGCGGAGATGGCGTTGGTGACGGCCATCAGCGGGGTGTGCAGGGCGGGAGTGACGTTCCAGACCACGTGGTAGCCCACGTAGATGGCCAGCACGAAGATGATGAGGTTGATGATGGTGTGGTCGATGAGTTCCATTACTTGTTCCTCAGCACGCGGTTGGCATCGCACACCATGCAGGCGGCAACGATCTCGTCTTCGCGCTGGATGGCGGGGGCGCCATCCTTGGCGACCACCAGCTTCAGGAAGTCCAGCAGGTTGCGGGCGTACAAGGCGGACGCGTCGGTGGCCACCTGCGCGGCGAGGTTGGTGTAGCCGACGATCTTCACGCCGTGCGCCTCGACCACCTGGTCGGGCCGGGACAGCGGGCAGTTGCCGCCGCGTTCCACCGCCAGGTCGACGATGACCGAGCCCGGCTTCATGCCGGCCACGGTTTCCTCGCTGACGAGCACGGGCGCGGGGCGGCCCGGGATCAGCGCGGTCGTGATGACGATGTCGGCCTGCTTGCAGCGTTCGGCCACCAGCGCCGCCTGGCGCGCCATCCATGCCGCCGGCATGGGCCGGGCGTAGCCGCCCACGCCCTGGGCGATCTCGCGTTCCTCGTCGGTCTCGTAGGGCACGTCGATGAACTTGGCGCCCAGCGATTCGATCTGTTCCTTGGCGGCGGGCCGCACGTCCGAGGCCTCGACCACCGCGCCCAGCCGCTTGGCGGTGGCGATGGCCTGCAGTCCCGCCACGCCGGCGCCCAGCACGACGACGCGCGCGGCCTTGACGGTGCCGGCGGCGGTCATCAGCATGGGCATGAAGCGGCCGTAGTGGTCGGCCGCGACGATGACCGCCTTGTAGCCCGCGATGTTGGCCTGCGAGGACAGCACGTCCAGGCTTTGCGCGCGCGTGATGCGCGGCGCGGCCTCGAGCGAGAAGCCGGTCACGCCGGTGGCGGCGAGTTTCTCCAGGCCTTCGGCGTCAAAGGGGTTCAGCATGCCCAGCAGGATCTGGCCCGCGCGCAGTTGCGCCAGCTCGGACTCCTGCGGCGCCTGGACTTTCAGCACCAGTTCGGCCTGCGCGTAGACCTGCGCGGCATCGGGCACCAGCGTGGCGCCCGCGGCGGCATAGGCTTCGTCGGGGAAGCTGGCCAGCCGTCCGGCGCCGGCCTGCACCAGTACCTGGTTGCCGCCTGCCGACATTTTCTTCACGGTTTCCGGCGTTGCGGCAACACGTGTCTCCCCCGGCCGGATTTCAGTCGGGACCCCAATCTTCATGAGATTCTCCTCGTTGCGTTGTGGCGGTCGAACGCAAGGGCGTTGCCGTCTTGCGCGGCCTGTGGCGATTCCCCTCGCGTCGCCCGGAGCATCCTAGCATGCCCGGTCAAATCGGCCGCGCCGGGCAGGGCCGGCAGCACCGGCCGGCGGCCGTCCCCAGGTTGACGGGTTGTATGATAACCGGGCAATATGTGTGCTTTGAACCTTCCCCGGTCACGCCTTCGCATGTCATCGACTCCCTTGCGCAGCAGCAACCTGGCCGAGCAGCTCAGCGAAGTGCTCGCCACGCAGATCGTGTCGGGCGAGCGCGAGGCCGGCAGCCGCCTGCCCACCGAAGAACGCCTGGCCGCCGATTTCGGCGTCAGCCGCACCGTGGTGCGCGAGGCCATCGCGCGCCTGAAGTCCGATGGCCTGGTCACGACGCGCCAGGGGCTGGGGGCCTTCGTCGCGGCCACACCAGCGGGCCGGCCGTTCCGCATCGGCGGCGAGCGGCAAGAGGCGAACGCCGTCGTGCAGCAGGTGTTCGAGCTGCGGATAGGCGTGGAGACCGAGGCCGCCGCCCTGGCAGCCGCCCGCGCGACCCCGGCGCAGGTCAAGGAGATCCGCCAGGCGTTGAAAGTCCTGAACCAGGCCAGCCTGCGCGGCGGCGACGGGGTCGAGGAAGACATCCTGTTCCACCGGGCCATCGCGCGCGCCGCCAACAACCCGGTCTACGACGATTTCTTCGAGTTCCTGGAACGCCATACCCGCAACCAGCTTTCCATCAGCCGCCGCAATTGCGAGCTGGCCGGCTGGCTGACCGACATCACGATGGAACACGAAGCCATCTACGAGGCCATCGCCGCGCACGACCCCGCAGCCGCCCGGCAGGCCGCCCATGCCCACATGAGCAACGCGATGGCCCGCCTGCAACGCATCCAAGCCCACTGAGGATGGAGCCCACCCCTACGCGCTTGCGCGCGCCCCTCGAGGGGCGGCACTGGCGGCCCGGCGGAGCCGGATCCGCTGTGCCCTGGAGGGGTTGCCGTTTCATCGACCAACGTGGCGCCCAGCCCCATGAATGATCAACCCCCCGTAAGAAGGAAGAGAGACATGTCCGCACCTCCCCGCCTGCAAGGCCTGCTTGCCCCGGTCGTCACGCCGTTCCAGCCCGACATGCTGCCCGATGCCGACCGCTTCGCCCGCCATTGCCAGTGGCTGCTCGACAGCGGCTGCGCCGGCCTGGCCATCTTCGGCACCAACAGCGAGGCCAACTCGCTGTCGGCCACCGAGAAGATCGAATTGATGGGCAGGCTCGTCGCCGACGGCATCCCCGGCGCCAAGCTGATGCCGGGCACCGGCGCCTGCTCGGTGCCCGAGGCCTCGCAACTGACCGCCGCCGCCGTCAAGCACGGCGCGGCCGGCGTGTTGATGCTGCCGCCGTTCTTCTACAAGAGCGTGCCCGACGAGGGCCTGTTCCGCTACTACAGCCAGGTCATCGAGAACGTCGGCGACTCGGCGCTGCGCGTCTACCTGTATCACATCCCGCCCGTGTCGCAGGTGCCGATCTCGCTGCCGCTGATCGAGCGCCTGATCAAGGCCTATCCCGACACCGTCGTGGGCCTGAAGGACTCGTCCGGCGACTGGAACTACTCCAAGTCCGTCATCGACGCCTTCGCCTCGACCGGCTTCGACGTCTTCCCCGCCAGCGAAACACTGCTGCTGCGCGGCCTGCGCGCGGGCGGCAAGGGCTGCATCACGGCCACCGGCAACATCAACCCGGGTCCCATCAGCCAGCTCTACGCCAACTGGCAGGGTCCCGACGCCGAAGCGCTGCAGCAGAAGGTCACCCAGACTCGCGAACTGGTGCAGAAGTATTCGATGATCCCGGCGCTGAAGGCGATCATCTCTTATTTCGCGCAAGACCAGGCCTGGCGCGCCGTGCGGCCGCCGTTGACCGAGCTGCCGGGGGAGCAAGAGGCGGAGCTGATCGGCAAGCTGGAGGAACTGGGCTTCGACATGCCGGGGTTGAGGTAGCCCCTTGCGCCGCCCCCTTCAGCGGGCGCCCGAAGGGCAAGAGGGGAGGGCAATGATTCCGCCGCCCAGGCAGACTTCGCCATCGTAGAGGACGGCGGACTGGCCCGGGGTGACGGCCCACTGCGCTTCGGGGAAGCCCAGCTCGAAGGCTTCGCCCTGGGCGTGCTGCAGCGTGCAGGCGGCGTCGGGTTGGCGGTAACGGGTCTTGGCGCCGTAGGTGCCGGGGGCGGGGGGCTCGCCGGCGATCCAGGAGGCTTGCTGGGCTTGCAAGGCGTGGCTCAGCAGCCAGGGATGGTCGTGGCCCTGCACCACGTATAGCGTGTTGGACGCCAGGTCCTTCTTCGCCACGTACCAGGCGTCCGCGGTGCCGTCCTCCTGCTGGCGGCCCTTCACGCCGCCTATGCCCAGGCCCTTGCGCTGGCCCAGCGTGTAGAACGACAGCCCGACGTGCCGGCCCACGCGCTGGCCTTCGGACGTCAGGATGGGGCCGGGCTGGGTGGGCAGGTAGCGGTTCAGGAACTCGCGGAACGGGCGTTCGCCAATGAAGCAGATGCCGGTGGAGTCCTTCTTGGCGGCATTGGACAGGCCAAGCTCATGAGCGATGCGCCGCACCTCGGTCTTGCGGATCTCGCCCAGCGGGAACACCGTGCGCGACAGTTGTTCCTGGTTCAGCCGGTGCAGGAAATAGCTCTGGTCCTTGGTGCCGTCCAGGGCCTTGAGCAATTGATGGCGGCCCGCCTGCGGTCCCGACTCGACGCGGCGCACGCGCGCGTAGTGGCCGGTGGCGATGTGTTCGGCGCCCATGCGCATGGCATGGTCCAGGAAGGCCTTGAACTTGATCTCGGCGTTGCACAGCACGTCGGGGTTGGGCGTGCGGCCGGCCGAATATTCGCGCAGGAATTCCGCGAACACGCGGTCCTTGTATTCGGCGGCGAAGTTCACCGCCTCGATGTCGATGCCGATCACGTCGGCCACGCTGGCGGCGTCCAGCCAGTCCTGGCGGGTCGAGCAGTACTCGGAATCGTCGTCGTCCTCCCAGTTCTTCATGAAGAGGCCGACCACCTCGTAGCCCTGCTGTTTCAGCAGCCAGGCGCTGACCGACGAATCCACGCCGCCGGACATGCCCACTACGATGCGTCCCTTACTGCTTGCCATGATGCGTATCCACGATTGCCGTATGTGTGTAGAGCGCGTCCAGCGCCAGCCACGGCCGGCCCGACGCCCGCGCGCGCAGATAGTCGTCCACGCAGCGCATGACCAGCGGACTGCGGTGCTCGGCCTGCCGGGCGCGCAGTTCGTCGGCGGAGATCCAGAACGCGCGGCGTATGCCTTCGTCCAGGGCGCGGCCGGGAATCGGCTGGCCTGCCTCGCCCACGAAAGCGAAGCGCAGGAAAGTCGGCGCATCGGCGGCTTCGGGGCGCCACAGGTACGTGCCCAACCATCCCGACGGTACGAAGGGATGCGCGGTCTCTTCCAGGGTTTCGCGCCTGACGGCGCACTCGAGCGACTCGCCGGCTTCGAGGTGGCCGGCCGGCTGGTTCAGCCTGACGCCGTCGCCGGTGTCTTCCTCGATGACCAGAAACTTGCCGTCGCGCTCGATCACGGCGGCGACGGTGACTCGGGGCGTCCAGACCATGGAGGGTACTCGTTCGGATCCATGGGGGATTTTATCAAAGGGGGGCGCCGGCGCGGCCGGCTATCCCTCGAAGGCCTCGGGGTCATCCAGCACGATCCGCGCGGTCTTCTGGTAGTGCTCGGTCAGCAGTTCGACGGCCCGATCGGCGTCGCCCGCCGTGATGGCTTCCATCAATGCCTCGTGTTCGGCCTGGATCGGACGGTCCGGGAAGATCTTCTGCACCGACAACTGGCGATAGCGGTACAACTGGTCCGCCAGCTGTTCGCAGAAGCCGATCAGCCAGCGCGACCCGCACCCGCCTATCAGCGCCCGGTGGAAGGCTCGGTGGCGCTGTTCCCATTCCGGGTTGGCCTCGAAGCGGTCGTCCCGCAGCGAGCGTGGCGTCTTGGACAGGCGATGGAAGGCCAGGACCAGGTCCTCTTCCCATTGCGCGGAGCCGGATGCCATGGACTTGCGCAGGGCGATCTCTTCCAGCCAGCAGCGGGTATTGGTGATCTCCACCAGGTCGGCGGGGCTGACCGCCGCCACGGCGAAGCCGCGCTGGTCGCGCTGCTCCACCAGGCCGTCGGCGGTCAGCCGGTTCAGCGCCTCGCGCACGGGGGTCTGGCCGGCGCCGTAGTGATGGCTCAGGAATTCGATCTGCAGCTTGCGCCCGGGCGGCAGCAACCGGCCCGCCAGCAGATCGGCGCGCATGCGGTCGTACAGCGAGGTGGCCAGGGTGGCGGGGGCGCCGGGATCGGCCGGTGGGGCGGGGGTCTTAGCCACGAGAACTCCATGAAGCCCGTTGCGGGGGCGGCCGTGCGTGGGTGCCGGCCGGTGGATTTTATATGAAAGTGTATAAAACACCGTCTTGGAAGAAAATATGTATAAAAAATTGCGTTTCAAGAAAATGTATATAAAATGGCGAAGCCGAAGGAATGACCGCCCCGCGGGGCAGGCGTCTTTGCGCGTGCAGGCACGCGCGTTTTCACCCCACTATCGGAGTTAGAGATGAAATTCGTGAGTTTCCGCAAAGATGGCGCCGTGCGCCTGGGCGTCCTGGCCGATGACGGCATCATCGACCTGAACCAGGCCCAGCCGCAGGTCCCGGCGGACCTGGGTGCCGCGCTGCAGGCCGGCGTCGACCTCCAGGCCGCTGCCAAGGCCGCCATCGCGTCGTCGGCTCCGCGCCTGCCGGCCGACTCGATCGCCTACGCGCCCGTGGTGCCCCGCCCCGGCAAGATCATCTGCCTGGGCCTGAACTACTTCGACCACGCCAAGGAAGGCGGCCGCGACAAGCCCGAATACCCCTGGTTCTTCTTCCGCGGCGCCACCTCGCTGCTGGCCCATGGCGAACCCACGGTGCGTCCGCGCGTGTCCGACAAGTTCGACTACGAGGCCGAGCTGGCCGTGGTGATCGGCAAGGCCGGCCGCCACGTCAAGCGCGACCAGGCCATGGACCTCGTGTTCGGCTATGCCTGCTTCAACGACATTTCGGTGCGCGACTACCAGAAGCGCACGCCGCAGTGGACCATCGGCAAGAACTTCGACGCCACGGGCGCCTTCGGCCCGCACCTGGTCACCGCCGACGAGCTGCCTGCCGCCGCCAAGGGCTTGTCGATCAAGTGCCGCCTGAACGGCCAGGTCATGCAGGATGCCAACACCAGCGACATGATCTTCGACATCCCCGAGACCATCGAGCTGCTGACCGAAGTGCTGACCCTGGAGCCGGGCGACGTGATCGTCATGGGCACGCCCGCCGGCGTGGGCCAGGCACGCAATCCGCAGGTCTGGATGAAGCCGGGCGACGTGGTGGAGATCGAGATCGAGAAGGTCGGCCTGCTGCGCAACCCGGTCACGGCCGAAGCCTGATATCCGTAGCTGCGACGCCATGAAAAAAGCCACCGTTCATTCAGGTGGCTTTTTTCATTCTCATCAGAGACCGTCGCTGCCTTCCTGCCGGGCGGCCGGAAGGGGAGCGAGGGGTAGGCGGCCGCGGTCAGGAAGCGGCCTGGGTCTGGGGCAGCATGGCCTCGAAGGACTCGGCCTGGGCCATGGGCCAGTATTTCCGGTAGACCTCGTAGGGCGGCGTGCCGGCCAGCAGCTCGCCGCGCTTCAGGAAGGGAAAGAGGCTGGCCAGCAGCTTGACTTCGTTGCCCGATATCCGGCGCACGATGTGCTCGGCGCTCAGCTTGGATGGATGGTCCAGGCCCGCGGCCGACACCAGTTCGCTCAGGGCGCGCAGGGTGTTGCGGTGGAAGTTGTAGACCCGCTCGGCCTTGTCCGGCACCACCAGCGCCTGTTGCCGCAGCGGATCCTGCGTGGTGACGCCCGTGGGGCACCGGTCGGTATGGCAGGCCTGGGCCTGGATGCAACCCAGCGAGAACATGAAGCCCCGCGCGCTGTTGCACCAGTCGGCGCCCAGCGCCAGCGTGCGCGCGATGTCGAAGGCGGTGATGATCTTGCCCGAGGCGCCTATGCGTATCCGGTCGCGCAGGTTCACGCCGACCAGGGTGTTGTGGACCAGCAGGAGGCCGTCCTGCAGCGGCACGCCGACGTGGTCGGTGAATTCCACGGGCGCCGCGCCGGTTCCGCCTTCGGCGCCGTCCACCACGATGAAGTCGGGCGTGATGCCGGTTTGCAGCATGGCCTTGACGATGGCGAACCATTCCCAGGGATGGCCCACGCACAGCTTGAAGCCCACGGGCTTGCCGCCCGAGAGCCGGCGCAGGCGCGCCACGAACTGCATCAGGCCGATGGGCGTGGAGAAGGCGCCGTGGCGCGAGGGCGAGTTGCAGTCCACGCCCACCAGCACGCCGCGCGCCTCGGCGATCTCGGGCGTGACCTTGGCGCCCGGCAGGATGCCGCCGTGGCCCGGCTTGGCGCCTTGTGACAGCTTGATTTCTATCATGCGCACCTGCGGCGAGGTGGCGTTGGCCACGAAGGCCTCTTCGCTGAAATGGCCGTCGGCGTCGCGGCAGCCGAAGTAGCCGGAGCCGATGTTCCAGACCAGGTCGCCGCCCGGCGCGCGGTGGTAGCGGCTGATGCCGCCTTCGCCGGTATCGTGCGCGAAATTGCCCTTGCGGGCGCCGGTGTTGAGCGCCGTCACCGCGTTGGCGGACAGCGCGCCGAAGCTCATGGCCGAGATGTTGAAGATCGAGGCGCTGTAGGGCTGGGTACAGTCCGGTCCGCCCACCGCCACGCGGAAATCGAAGTTCTCGATGTGCACCGGGGCCATCGAGTGGTTGATCCATTCGTAGCGGCGTTCGTACACGTCTTCCTGGGTGCCGAACGGGCGCTTGTCGATGTCCTGCTTGGCGCGCTGGTAGACGATGGAGCGCTGGTTGCGCGAGAACGGCGCGGCCTTGGTGTCGTCCTCGAAAAAGTACTGGCGCAGTTCGGGACGGATGAATTCGAACAGGAAACGCAGGTTGCCCAGGATGGGATAGTTGCGGCGGATGGCGTGCTTGCGCTGCAGGAGATCGACGATACCCAGCGCCAGCAGCGCCGCGAATATCAGCGCCGGGATGCCCCAGTCCGCGTCGTCCGCGGCCAGCAGGCCGAAGCCCGCGGTGCCCAGGACGGCCAGCCATAACGTGGTGTATCGGGGGGCAAACCAGGACATGCGAGACTCCTTGGGGCTGCAACGGAGTCAAGCATAGCAGCGCGGAGCGGACGGGCCGGGATCAGCCCCGGCGCGGATCGGTGTCGGCGAAGGAAGGGCGCTGCGCCAGTTTTTCGGCCAGGCGGGCCAGGTTCGGATGGCCGTCGCGCCAGTCGCGCTCGGGGTAGCGGAAGTCCAGGTAGCCCAGCGCGCAGCCCACCGCGACGTCGGCCAGCGTGTAGCTGTTGCCGGCACAGAAGGGCTTTTCGCCCAGGCCGGTTTCCATGGCATCCAAGGCGGCGTCGATCTTGCCCTGCTGGCGCGCGATCCAGCTCTCGCTGCGCAGCGCCTCGGGGCGCTGGGTATATTCGGCGCGGATCAGCACGGCGGCGTCCAGCAGGCCGTCGGCCAGGGCTTCCCAGCACTTGACCTCGGAGCGCTCGCGGCCCGAGGGGGGCAGCAGCCGGCAGACGGGCGTGATCGTATCCAGGTACTCGACGATGACGCGGGAATCGAAGACCGCGCCGCCGTCCTCCATGATCAGGCAGGGGACCTTGCCCAGCGGGTTGGAGTCCTGGATGCGGGTGTCCGCCGCCCACACGTTTTCCTGCTCGAACTGGTAGTCGAGTTTCTTGTCTGCCAGGACGATGCGGACTTTGCGGACGAAGGGGCTGGCCAACGAGCCGATAAGTTTCATAGAGCAAGAGCCGGGTGGTCCTAAAATCAGGGCCGGCCGGCGGGCATGGATGGGCCGCGGAGTATACCATCCGGACCCGTCCCCGGATATGCTGCGGTGCTACAATTTCTTTTTACTTTCAAGCGCTTATGAAGACTTCCGACCAGCTGACCCCCCTCAATGCATTGTCGCCGCTGGACGGCCGCTATGCCAGCCGCGGCGCGCTCCTGCGCCCGCTCTTGTCCGAAGCCGGCTTCATGCATCACCGGGTGCAGGTCGAGGTCGCGTGGCTGGTGGCGCTGTCCGACGCGGGACTGCCCGAATTGCAACCCTTCTCCGTTGCCGCGCGCCAGCGGCTGGCGGAACTGGTGGCGGAATTCTCCGAATCCGACGCCGCCCGCATCAAGGACATCGAGCGCACCACCAACCATGACGTGAAGGCGGTGGAGTACTGGCTCAAGGAAAAAGTGGCCGACAACGCCGAGCTGTCCGCCGCGGCCGAGTTCATCCACTTCGCGTGCACGTCGGAAGACATCAACAACACCTCGCACGCGCTGATGCTGCGCGCCGCGCGCGACCAGGCCCTCGTGCCGGCGCTGCGCAAGGCCTACGACAAGCTGGCGGCCCTGGCCGAACAGCATGCCGACCAGCCGCTGCTGTCGCGTACCCACGGCCAGCCCGCCAGTCCCACCACCATGGGCAAGGAATTCGCCAACATGGCGGCGCGCCTGGGCCGGGCCATCGCCGAGATCGAGCGCGTGGAGCCGCTGGCCAAGCTCAACGGCGCCACCGGCAACTTCAACGCCCACCTGTCCGCCTATCCCGAGATCGACTGGGAAGCCTTCAGCGCCAAGGTGCTCCAGGGCCTGGGCCTGACGCAGAACCGCCACACCATCCAGATCGAACCGCACGACTGGATGGCCGCGCTGTTCGACGCCGTGGCGCGGGCCAACGTGATCCTGCTCGACGTGAACCGCGACATCTGGGGCTACATCGCGCTGGGCTATTTCAAGCAGCGCCTGAAGGAAGGCGAGATCGGCTCGTCCACCATGCCGCACAAGGTCAACCCCATCGACTTCGAGAACTCCGAAGGCAACCTGGGGCTCGCCAACGCCACGCTGCGCCACCTGGCCGACAAGCTGCCCGTTTCCCGCTGGCAGCGCGACCTGACCGACTCCACCGTGCTGCGCAACCTGGGCGTGGCCTTCGGCTACTGCCTGGTGGCCTACGACGCCTGCGTGCGCGGGCTCGACAAGCTGGAGATCAACGGCGCGGCCATCGACGCCGACCTGGACGCCTGCTGGGAAGTGCTGGCCGAACCCGTGCAGACCGTCATGCGGCGCTATGGCTTGCCGCAGCCCTACGAGCAATTGAAGGCGCTGACCCGGGGCAAGGGCATCAGCGAAGAGGCGCTGCGCGAATTCATCCTGGGGCTGGACCTGCCCGACGAGCCCAAGGCCCGTTTGCTGGCGATGACCCCGCGCAACTACATCGGCCTGGCGGCCAAGCTCGCCCGCGAGCTGTCGTAGCCCGCCGGGATGTGGGCGCCGGCGCCCACATCCCGGGAACCCTGGCGCGCCGCGCGCATCGAACACGTTGGAATCGTTGTCCGACCGGTCTATCGTCCGGTAGACCCTCCCCCGTCCGTCCTACCCAGGAGCCCCTGATGAAGAGACTTTTGCGCGTACTGTCCGTCGCCTGTATCGCTGCCGCCCCCATGCTGCTGCCCGCCACCGCCGCCGCCCAGTTCGCCAAGCCCGAGGACGCCGTCAAGTATCGCCAGTCGGCGCTTACCGTGATGTCCAACCACTTCGGCCGCATCGCGCCGGTCGTGCGCGGCCAGCAGCCCTACGACCCGGCCCAGGTGAAGGCCGACGTGGCCATCGTGGCCATGATGTCCAAACTGCCGTGGAGCGCATTCGGCCCGGGAACCGAAGGCGGCGGCGCCAAGCCCGCGGTCTGGTCCGACAACGCCAGGTTCAAGCAGGGCCAGGAGCGTCTGCACGGCGATATCGACAAGCTGGTGGCGGCGGCCGACACCGGCGATCTGGCCCAGGTGCGGACCGCGTACGGCGCGGCCGCCGCCAGTTGCAAGGCCTGTCACGACAATTTCCGGAACCGGTAATCGATCGAAATAGGTTTCAGGGCTTGTAAGCCCGTTGTTTCAAAAAAAAGCCAGGTCCACCCTGGCTTTTTTCGTTTTCCGGCGGTCGAATACCTGTGTATTTCCGCCAAATGGGGGGCCCGTCATGGCTTCCGTATCGAAAATCGTCTTGTGCATGGCCGCCGCCTTTTCCACCGTGGCCGGCCTGCCGGTTCCCGTCGCGGCCCAGACCACGGCATCGACCCGCAACGGCGTCGCGCAACCCGCGGAGCTGGAGCAACTGGTCGCGCCCATCGCGCTGTATCCCGACGCGCTGCTGTCGCAGATCCTGATGGCCTCCACCTATCCGCTGGAAGTGGTCGAGGCTGCCCGCTGGCAGAAGGACCATCCCAACGTGACGGGCGCGGACCTGGAAGGCGCGATGCAGAACCAGGACTGGGATCCCAGCGTCAAGTCGCTGGTCGCCTTCCCCAACGTGCTGGACATGATGAACGAACGCCTGAGCTGGACCACGCGCCTGGGCGACGTCTTCCTGTCGCAACAGGATGCGCTGATGGACCAGGTCCAGGTGCTGCGGTCGCGGGCCCAGGCGGCCGGCAACCTGACCTCCGGGCCGGAGCAGACGGTCACCACCGTGCCGTCCTCGGGCGGCACCACGGTCATCCGCATCGAGCCCGCGCGGCCGGACGTGGTGTATGTGCCGGTCTATAACCCCACGGTCGTCTACGGGCCCTGGCTGTATCCGGCCTACACGCCGTTCTACTGGTACCCGCCCGGCTACGTGGCCGCCGGCGTCGTGTTCTCGTTCGGCGTGGGCCTGTTCATCGGGCACGCGCTGTGGGGCGGCTACGACTGGCACTCGCACCGGGTCAACGTCGTCAACATCTACAACTACAACAACTTCAACCGCACACGCTTCAGCCACGTCGACTGGCAGCACGATCCCTACCACCGCCGCAACGTCGGCTACGGTGATCCCGGGCGCGGCCGCCAGTTCTACGGCGGCGATCCGGCCAGACATTTCGCCGCGCGCGAGGCGTACCGCGCACGTGCCGATGCCTGGCGGCGCGACCTGCCCAATATCGACCGCGCGTCGCTGCGCGATCCCGGCAGGGATTTCGGCAGCCGCTTCGACGGAGGCCACGGCAGCCGGTTCGACGGTGGCCACGGTAGCCGTTTCGATGGCGGGCGGCCGGGAGCGGCGGGCGACCGCGGCACGCCCGGCAGCCGTTTCGATGGACAGGGAAGCGGCCCCAGGGCCGATGGCGGCCGCGGCCGCGAGACGGGTAACCCGGGCGCGATGCCGGGCCGCATGCCCGGTGGCGGTGCGGGGATGCCGGGAGCCGAGGGTGGGCGCGGGCAGGGGCCCCAGGCGTCGCGTCCGGGCCAGGACGGCCCGCGCGGCGCCGCGGGCATGCCCTCGCGTCCGTCCGGCGGCCGGGAATGGGCCGGTGGCCGTGGCGAAGGCGGCGGAGTTCAGGCTGGCCCCGGAGCGGGCCGGGGCTGGAGCGGTCCGCAGGGCGGCCGCGAGTTCGGCGGTGGACGCGAGTTCGGCCGCGGGGGCGGCGGCTTCCATGGCGGTGAAGGCCGTGGCGGGGAAGGCCGTGGGGGCGGCAGCGTGGGCATGGCCGGCGGCGGAGGCGGCGGTCATCACGGCGGCCGCTGACCGGCACGGCCCGAGACGGATCAGAACATGGCGGCGGGCCGCAGCGACACGATGCCGTAGACCACCGCGGCGACCACGGCCGCGATGACCAGCGCCAGCAGGCGGGTGCCCGCCGTATCCCGCGCGGAGTCGGCGCCAGCGGTGAATTCCTCGGCCGGAGCATCGCCGGTCACCATGGCGCGGGTCAGCTTCTGCTTCTTCGCGACCCGATACCAGATGATCGCCAGGAGGTGCAGCCCGACCAGGATCAGGATGGGCAGCTCATCGAGCTTGTGCAGCCCGGTCAGCCGGTCCGACCAGTCCTTGCCGACCAGGCCCGCCAGCGGCCCTTCCGTGAAGATGTCGTCGTTGGCGAACAGCCCCGTGACGGCCTGGTAGCCAAGCAGCAGGATCATGGCCACCACCGACAGCGCGCCCAGCGGATTGTGGCCGGGCGTGCGCGGCATGGTGCCCCCCAGGTAGGCGGCGATGGCCCGCGGCCCGCGCACGAAGCACGCGAAGCGGGCATGGCTGCTGCCCACGAATCCCCAGACGATGCGGAACAGGATCAGCCCCAGCACCGCGTAGCCGAACAGCAGGTGGTATTCCGTCCACAGGCCGCCGGCCTTGATGGTGGCGAAGGCCCCGGCCACACAGATGACGAGCAGCCAGTGGAAGAGGCGGGTGGGAAGGTCCCAGACGCGGATCTTGCTTGGGTTGGGCATGGGGCAGCCACCGAGGAAGCGGGAGAATGGTTATTGTGCCATCGGTGCCTGGCCGCGCGGTACCGGTCCGCGCCGGTCTATCACGGGGTGGATGGCCTCGGCGCGCCGCAGCAGCGCCTCATCTTCCCCGGGGCTGCCCACGAGTTGCACGCCCACCGGCAGGCCGCGCGCGGACCAGGCCGTCGGCAGGTGGATAGCGGGCCAGCCGAGCACCGACCAGATCCGGTTGAAGGTCGATTCGCCGGTATGGTGCAGGCCCGCCGGTGCAGCGCCCGCCGCGCTGGGAGTCAGGATGAGGTCCACGTCCCGCATGTGGGCGGCAAGCGTGGCGCGCGCGTTCCGCACCCGGTCCCGGGCCTCCTGGTAGTGACTGGCCGTGATGGCCTGTCCCGCCTCGATCGCCGCCAGCATGACGGCGCTCAACTCGTGGCGACGCGCGTTGAGGATGGGCAGCAGCGAGCGGGCCAGCTCGTGCAGCATGATGCGGCGGTGGCATTCGGCCAGCGCGGGCAGGAGGCCGGGCAGGGGCGCCTCGACGACGGCGCAGCCCGCCTCGCGCATCGCGGCGGACGCATCGTCCAGCGCCTGCCGCGCTTCAGGAGCCAGCGGCCCCAGTTCCGTGGCGTCCAGCATCCAGATGCGCAGCCGGTGCCCGGGAGCAAGGGGTGCGAGGTCCCGCCAGGGAAGCAGGACGCTCGCGGCCAGGATGGCGTCCGCCACGGAACGTGTGAACCAGCCCAGGCAATCCAGGCTGCCGGCCACCGGAGCGACGCCGGCCGTGGGGACCGCGTTCAGCGAGGTCTTGATGCCAACCACGCCGCAGTAGGCGGCCGGTCGTATGACCGAGCCGCCCGTCTGCGTGCCCAGCGCCAGGGGCACCATGCCAGCGGCGACCGCGGCCGCCGAGCCGCTGGACGACCCGCCGGGCGTGTGGCCGGGCGCATGAGGATTGCGCGTCGGACCCGGATGCGAGAAGGCCAACTCGGCGGTGACGGTCTTGCCGACCGGTACCGCGCCCGCCGCGCGCAGCAGCTCGACGCAGGCCGCATGGCGGGACGCGGGGGCGGCCGCGCCGGGCAGACCGAGCCCGGTCGGCATGCCCGCCACGTCGATGATGTCCTTCACGCCCACGGGGACGCCCAGCAGGCTCGGGCGCGGATCGGTGAACGCCGGGCCGTCGCGGTAGGCGCGCTCGACCTCGCGCGGCTGGAACCAGCTCCAGGCCTCCAGGGCCGGTTCCAGCCGCGCGTGCTGCTCGATCACGCCGCGGGCGACGTCGGCCGGCAGCAGGAGGTTGTCACGCAGGCGGGCGGCGATCTCGCCCGCCGATAGTCGGGAATAGTCCAGGTGTCGCATGGCCGCCAGTATGCGGCGGGACGGTGTCCGCAGAGACCTGAATTTTTTTCGCGCCCCCCGCGCCGATTCGTCGTTTGCCCGCTCGGGCCGGACGGCCCAGACTTGCCCCGCAAGGAGGAAAGCCATGCAGACATTTTCCGATCAACTGGGGCTGCGCTGCGTACTGATGCGCGGCGGTACGTCCAAAGGGCCGTTTTTCCTGGCGGAGGACCTGCCGCCGGCCGGCGCGCGGCGCGACGCCGCGCTGCTCAGGCTGATGGGGGCCCTGGAGCCGAGGCGGATAGACGGCATAGGCGGCATCGATTCGCTTACCAACAAGGTCGCGATCATCTCGCGCAGCGCCCGGCCGGGCGTGGACGTGGACTATCTGTTCGCCCAGATCTGCGTCCACAAGAACACCATCGATTATTCGGTGAACTGCGGCAACATGCTGGCCGCGGTCGGCCCGTTCGCCATCGACGAAGGCCTGGTGAAGGCCGCCGCGGGGGCCTCCACCGACGTGGCCATCTTCAATGTCAACACGGGCAAGCGCATCGTCGCCACCGTGCGAACCCGGGCCGGCCGCGCCGTCTATGCGGGCGAGGCGGCCATCGACGGCGTGGCTGGCACCGCCGCGCCGGTGTGGCTGCGCTTCTGCGACGTGGCCGGCGCCAAGACCGGCAAGCTGCTGCCCACCGGCCAGGCCGTCGAGACCATGGAAGGCGTGCGCGTCAGCTGCGTGGACGCGGCCGTGCCCATGGCCATCGTCGAGGCCGCCGAGCTGGGGATGACGGGCTACGAGACTGCCGACGAGATCAATGCCCGCGACGATCTGCTGGCTCGTGTCGAGCGCGTGCGTTGCGCGGCCGGCCGAGCCATGGGGCTGGGCGACGTGTCGCGGCTGGAGATGCCCAAGCTGGTGACCGTGGCGCGGCCCGTGGGGGGCGGTACGATCAATGCCCGGTACTTCATGCCCTACACCTGCCATACCTCGTTCGCCGTGACCGGCGCGGTGTGCCTGGCGGCGGCCGTGCAGGTGCCGGGGTCCGTCGCCGCGCGGATCGCCGATCGGGCCGAGGCGGGCGAGGTCGCCATCGAGCACCCCGCGGGTACGCTGCGCGTGGGGATCGACGCGAGCCAGGGCGCCGCCGGCATCGAGATCCGATCGGCCAGCCTGCTTCGCACCGCCCGGCGCCTGTACGCCGGCACCGTCTATTTTCCGGAGGCGACGCTGGAAGCGTCCGCCGCCGAGTCTGCAAGGGAAGTGCTCGCATGAAACCGTTCCGTGTTCTCCTGACCGCCTGCCTCGCGTTCGCCGGGCCACACGCCGCGCAGGCGGCCGATGCCTACCCGGCCGGACCCATCCGGCTGGTGGTGCCATTTCCCGCTGGCGGCGGCACCGACATCCTGGCGCGCGAACTCGCGCGCGAGCTGGATCAGCAATGGCACCAGCCGGTCGTCGTCGAGAACCGCCCCGGCGCGGGCGGCGCCATCGGTGCCGCCGCTGTGGCCACGGCCAAGCCCGACGGCTACACCATGCTGATGACGACGGCGGGCGTGTCGGCCATCAACCCCAGCCTGTACAAATCCCTGCCCTACGATCCCGAGAAGCAGTTCACGCCGGTCAGCCGCGTGGCCTCGACCGTGTTCGGCGTGCTGGTGCATCCTTCGCTGGGGGTGAACTCCATCGGCGAGCTGATCGCGCTGGCCAGGAGCAAGCCGGGCATGCTGACCTTCGGGTCGGCGGGCAACGGCGCGGCGGGCCACCTGCCCGGGGAGCTGTTCAAGTCCATGGCAGGGATCGACATCCGCCACGTTCCCTACCGTGGTACCAGCCCGGCGCTGAACGACCTGCTGGGCGGCCAGATCTCCATGATGTTCGCCATCCTGGGGCCGGCCACGCCCTACATCAAGTCGGGCCGGGTCAAGCTGCTGGCGACCACCGGCGCCGCGCGCGCCGCAAGCTTTCCCGATGTTCCCACGGTGACCGAGGCCGGGCTGCCCGGCTACGTGGCCGACGAGTGGTGGGGCGTCGCCGCGCCCCGGGCCACGCCGGCCGACGTGGTGCGCAAGTGGAACGTGGCGATGCGGGCCTACGTGGCCAGGCCGGCCGTGCGGCAGAAGCTGATCGAGAATGGCTACGAGCCCGCGTCCGACACCGTGGAAGCCTTCTCGGCCCTGATCGCCTCTGACAAGGTCAAGTGGGGCAAGGTGGTGCGCGACGCTTCGGTCAGCGTGGACTAGGCGGCCTGCGACAGCAGGGCGCCCAGCAGGCGCGACACGGCGGGCGTGGGGACCACGCCCGGGTCCACCACCAGGCGCAGTTCGAAGCTGGCCCAGTCGTCGGCCAGCGGCACCTGCCGGATCTTGGCCGGCACGTGCCAGTCGGCGGGCGCGGCGGGCACCACGGCCACGCCCAGGCCCGCGCTGACCAGCGAGAACACCGCGGGGAAGCTGGTCACCTGGGTGGAGACGGCGGGCGGGTACCGCGTGCCCTGGCCGTCCTGGCCCGAGAACTGCGCCAGCGCGCTGTCAGCCGCCCGCGCGATGTGCGGGAACCGCAGCGTTTCCTCGTAGAAGACGGCGTCTCGTGCGGCCAGTTCATGGCCGGCGGGTACCGCCAGGACCAGCGGCGTGCGCGTATACGGCAGACTTTGCAGGTGGCCCGCCTGGGCGCCGGCATGGGCGATGCCCAGGTCCACCGACCCGTTGGCCACCGCCTCCAGCACCGCCGCGCTCGTGGCTTCCCGCACCGAGATGCGTATGCCGGGATATTCCACCGCGAAACGGGCCATCAGGTCCGCCAGCCCCGCGCACATGCCCGAGGTGTTGGAGGCGATCCTGACCGTGCCCGAGGTGCCGTCGGTGAACCCCGCCAGGTCCTGCTGCAACCCCTGCAATTCCTCCAGCACCCGTTCGGTACGCCGCGCCACCGCCTGGCCGGCGGCGGTCAGGCGCGCGCCTTCCGGCCGCCGGGTCAGGAGGGCGATGCCCAACTGGGATTCCAGTTCCAGGATGCGCTTGCTGGCGGCCGATGCCGTCAGGTGGATGGTCTCGGCCGCGCGCGCCACGCTGCCGGTTTCGTCGACCTTGCGCAGCAGCTGCAGGGTCAGGAGATCGAATCGCGGATTCATGGAAGTGCTCCGTCGGGTCGAATGGCCTGATGAAAACAAAAACGCCCGGCGGAGCCGGGCGCTTCGGGACGTCGTCCGGAACGATGCGGGCGTCAGCCCACGACTTCGCCGGTGTCCTTCTTGGCCGGCTTGACCAGGTCCTCGCGCTTGACGCCCAGCCACATGGCGATGGCCGCCGCCACGAACACGGACGAGTAGATGCCGAACCAGATGCCGATGGTCAGTGCCAGCGCGAAATAGTGCAGCGACGGACCGCCGAAGATCAGCATCGCGATCACCATCATTTGCGTCGAGCCGTGGGTAATGATCGTGCGCGAGATGGTGGCCGTGATGGCGCTGTCGATCACGTCCCGCACCGAGGCCTTGCGCTGCTTGCGGAAGTTCTCCCGGATCCGGTCCATGATGACCACGGACTCGTTCACCGAGTAGCCCAGCACCGCCAGCACCGCCGCCAGCACCGGCAGCGAGAACTCCCACTGGAAGAAGGCGAAGAAGCCCAGGATGATGACCACGTCGTGCAGGTTGGCCACCACGCCCGCCACGGCGAATTTCCACTCGAAGCGGAACGCCAGGTAGATCATGATGCCGACCACCACGAACAGCAGCGCCAGCAGGCCGTCGTGGGCCAGTTCCTTGCCGATCTGCGGGCCCACGTATTCCACGCGGCGCAGCTCGACGCCGGGGTCGGTGGCCTTCAGGGCCTCGATGACCTCGTTGCTCTGCTGGGTCGAGGTCTTGCCCTCGATGTTGGGCAGCCGGATCATCACGTCGCGCGAGGTGCCGAAGTTCTGCACCTGGAAGTCGTTGTAGCCCTTCTGCGAGATGGTGCCGCGTACCTTGTCCAGTTCCACCGCCTGCGGGTAGGCCACTTCCATGACCGTGCCGCCGGTGAACTCGATGGACAGGTGGAAGCCCTTGGTGGCGATGAAGAACACCGCCGCCAGGAACGTGACCAGACTGATGAGGTTCAGCACCAGCGCATGGCGCATGAACGGGATGGTCTTGTGGATGCGGAAGAATTCCATGTTGCTCAGACCTCTTTGGGTTTCCAGACCTGGCCAATCGACAGCTTGGCGAGTTTCTTGCGGCGGCCGTACCAGAGGTTGGCGAGCGCGCGGGCGCCGACCACGGCGGAGAACATCGAGGTCAGGATCCCGATGGTATGGACGATGGCGAAGCCCCGTACCGGGCCCGAACCGAAGGCCAGCAGCGCCACCGCCGCGATCAGCGTGGTGACGTTGGAGTCCAGGATGGTGCCCCAGGCCCGCTCGAAGCCGAGGTGGATGGCCTGCTGCGGCGCGGCGCCGTTACGCAGTTCCTCGCGTATCCGTTCGTTGATGAGCACGTTGGCGTCGATCGCCATGCCCAGCGTGAGCGCGATGGCCGCGATGCCCGGCAGGGTCAGCGTGGCCTGCAGCATGGACAGCAGCGCGATCAGCAGCAGCAGGTTGACCGCCAGCGCGATCACCGAGAACACGCCGAAGAGCCCGTAGTACAGGATGATGAAGATGGCGATCGCGGCGAAGCCGTAGACCACCGAGTGGAAGCCCTTCTGGATGTTGTCGGCGCCCAGGCTGGGGCCGATGGTGCGTTCCTCGATGATGTCCATGGGCGCGGCCAGCGAGCCGGCGCGCAGCAGCAGGGCCGTGTCGTTGGCCTCGACCGTGGTCATGCTGCCGGAGATCTGCACGCGGCCGCCGCTGATCTCGGTGCGGATCACGGGCGCGGTCACGACCTCGCCCTTGCCCTTCTCGAACAGCAAGATGGCCATGCGCTTGCCCACGTTGTCGCGGGTCACGTCGCGGAAGATGCGGGCGCCCTTGGCGTCCAGCGTCAGGTGCACGGCGGGCTGCTGGGTCTGGCCGTCGAAGCCGGCCTGGGCATCCTGCAGGTTCTCGCCGGTCAGCACGACCTGGCGGCGCACCAGCACCGGCCGGCCGTCGCGGTCGGTGTAGCGTTCCAGCCCGAAGGGCACGGTGCCGCTGGCCAGCGCGCTGGTGGCTTCCGGCGAGTCGTCCACCATGCGCACTTCCAGCGTGGCGGTGCGGCCCAGGATGTCCTTGGCCTTGGCCACGTCCTGCACGCCCGGCAACTGGACCACGATGCGGTCGGCGCCTTGCTGCTGGATGACCGGCTCGGCCACGCCCAGTTCGTTGATACGGTTGTGCAGCGTCGTGATGTTCTGGCGCAGCGCGTTGTCCTGCGCGGTCTTGATGGCCTGCGGCGTCAGGGCGCCGATCAGCTTGAAGTCGCCGCCGGCGTCCTGGTCGGTCAGCTGCAGGTCGGGCAGGCCGTTGCGCAGCACGTCGCGCGCGGCGTCGCGGGTGGCGGCGTCGCGGAACTTGATTTCGATGCTCTGGCCGACGCGGTCGATGCCGTTGTGGCGGATGTTCTTGTCACGCAGCAGCGAGCGCACGTCGCCGGTCATGGCGTCGTAGCGCTTGGTCAGCGCGCCCTTCATGTCCACCTGCAGCAGGAAGTGCACGCCGCCGCGCAGGTCCAGGCCCAGGTACATGGGCAGCGCGTGCAGTGCGCGCAGCCAGGCGGGCGAGGCCGACAGCAGGTTCAGCGCGACCACGTAGCTGGGGTCGGACGAATCGGGATTCAGCGACTTCTCGAGCAGGTCGCGCGCGCGCAGCTGCTGGTCCGGCGTGTTCAGGCGCACCCGCACCGTGCCCACGGGGCCGTTCTGCTCGAAGTACAGGCCGGTGTTGGAGATGCCCGCGGCCTGCAGGGTCTGGTCCACGCGCTCCATCATGGAGTTGTCGACCTTGACGGTCGCCTTGGCGCTGGAGACCTGGACGGCGGGGGACTCGCCGAAGAAGTTCGGCAGGGTGTAGATGAAGCCGATCACGACCACCACGGCGATCATGATGTACTTCCAGAGAGGATAGCGATTCATCGGTAATCAAACCTCGGAAGGCTGGCGCATCGGCGCCGGTGCCCGCAGCGGGCCAGGCCGCAGAACGCGAAAAAGGGGCGGCGCCCGGCGCCAGCCCCCGGCAGTGCATCGATGCCGCGCGAGCGGCATGGACGCGAGCGCCCGGCTTACAGAGCCTTGATGGTGCCCTTGGGCAGGACGGTCTGGACCGCGGTCTTCTGGACCAGGACTTCCACCGCCTTGTCGCCTTCGCGCGAGACTTCCAGCGAGACGTAGGTGTCGTTGACCTGGACGACCTTGCCCAGGATGCCGCCGGCGGTGACGACTTCGTCGCCCTTGGCCAGGGCGGCAACCATGTTCTTGTGCTCCTTCTGGCGCTTCATCTGAGGCCGGATCATCAGGAAATAGAGGATCACGAACATCAGGACGATGGGCAGCATCCCCATCAGGGCGCCTTCGCCTCCGGCCGCAGGAGCTTGCGCCAGGACATTGGCGAGCGCGTTGGATGTCAGCATTTCTTCTCCAGAATCAATGACTTGCGTCGAAAATAACTCAAAATTGTAGCCCAGCCCGCCCAGGGCGGAACCCGGCCTCTTCTAGGGATAACCCCGGCCGGATCCGCCGTGCTGACCAGTGGCCGCGAGCTCCTGGTTGGCCACGACGGGGCCGGGAGGTGGAATTCTAGACGCCACGGGCCCGGTTGGCGGCGAATTCCGCCCGCCAGGACGCGAAAACGCCGCCGGCGATGGCATCGCGCATTTCCTGCATCAGCTGCAGGTAATAGTGGAGGTTGTGGATGGTATTGAGCCGCGCCCCCAGGATCTCGTTCGACCTGAACAAATGGTGCAGGTACGAGCGGGAAAAGTTCTGACACGTATAGCAGCCGCAGGTTTCATCCAGCGGACGGGTGTCGTCGCGATAGCGCGCGTTGCGGATCTTGACGTCGCCGTAGCGGGTGAACAGCCAGCCGTTGCGGGCGTTGCGCGTGGGCATCACGCAGTCGAACATGTCCACGCCGGCGGCCACGCCGTCCACCAGGTCCTCGGGCGTTCCCACGCCCATCAGGTAGCGCGGGGCGTCCTGCGGCAGCCGGGGCGCCACGTGGGCCAGGATGCGCAGCATGTCTTCCTTGGGCTCGCCCACCGACAGGCCGCCGATGGCATAGCCATGGAAGCCGATGTCCTTGAGGCCCGCCAGCGATTCGTCGCGCAGGGTCTCGTACATCCCGCCCTGGACGATGCCGAACAGCGCGTTGGGGTTCTCCAGCGCGTCGAATTCATTGCGCGAGCGGCGCGCCCAGCGCAGCGACATCCGCATCGAGGTGGCCGCCTCGTCCACGGTGGCCGGCCGGCCGTCGATGGCGTAGGGCGTGCACTCGTCGAACACCATCGCGATGTCCGAATTCAGGCTGCGCTGGATGCGCATCGATTCCTCGGGCGTCAGCATCAGCCGCGCGCCGTCGATGGGAGAGGCGAAGCGCACCCCTTCCTCGGTGATCTTGCGCAGGCCCTCCAGGCTGAACACCTGGAAGCCGCCCGAGTCCGTCAGGATGGGCTTGTGCCACTGCATGAAGCCGTGCAGGCCCCCGTGGGCATCGATGATCTGCGTGCCCGGCCGCAGCCAGAGGTGGAAGGTGTTGCCCAGCACGATCTGCGCGCCGACCTCGTCCAGCTCGTAGGGCGCCATGGCCTTGACCGTGCCATAGGTGCCCACCGGCATGAAGATGGGCGTCTCGACCACGCCGTGGTTCAGCGTCACGCGCCCGCGGCGGGCCTGGCCCTCGGTGGCCAGGAGTTCGAATTTGAGTCCGTTCATCGTTCTATAAACATCGCGTCGCCGTAGCTGAAGAAGCGGTAGCGCTGGGCCACGGCATGGGCATAGGCGCGGCGGATGGGGTCCATGCCCGCGAACGCCGAGATCAGCATCATCAGCGTCGACTTGGGCAGGTGGAAATTGGTGATCAACGCGTCCACCACCCGGAACTCGAAGCCGGGCGTGATGAACAGGCGCGTGTCGCCGCGCGTCTCGCGCAGCGGCCAGTGGGTGGCGGCGGCCGACTCCAGGGCCCGCACGCTGGTCGTGCCCACGGCGACCACCCGGCCGCCCGCGGCGCGGGCCTGCGCGATGGCGTCCACGGTGGCCTGGGGTAGCGTATAGAGTTCGCTGTGCATCACGTGTTCGGACAGATTGTCCACCCGCACCGGCAGGAAGGTGCCGGCGCCCACGTGCAGCGTCACGAAGGCGGTGCGCACGCCCTGGGCGCGCAGTGTCGCCAGCAGGGCATCGTCGAAGTGCAGCCCCGCCGTGGGGGCGGCCACCGCGCCGGGTTCGCGGGCGTACACCGTCTGATAGCGGGCGTCGTCGCCGGTGTCCGGCGTGTGCGTGATGTAGGGGGGTAGCGGCGTCTGGCCGTGCTCGGCCAGCAGTTCCAGCACCGGGCCGGGGAAGCGCAGGTCGAACAGGTCGCCCTCGCGGCCCAGCATGGTCACGTCGAAGGCGCCCGCCAGGCGGATCGTCGCGCCGGCCTTGGGCGACTTGCTGGCGCGCAGGTGCACCAGCGCGCGGTCGGGTTCGGTGATGCGTTCGACCAGCACTTCCACCTTGCCGCCGCTGCTTTTTTCCCCGAAGAGGCGCGCCTTGATCACCCGGGTGTCATTGAAGACCAGGAGATCGTTCGGGCGCAGCAGGCCGGGCAGGTCGGCAAACCGGCGGTCGTGCAGCCCGCCTTGCGCATCCAGGTGGAGGAGGCGGCTGGCGGTGCGGTCGGCGGCGGGGGTCTGGGCGATCAACTCGGGCGGAAGTTCGTAGTCGAAATCGTCGAGAGTGAGATCTGGCACGGGTAAGACAGGGTTGGGAAAGCGCACGGCAACCCACCATCATAGCCTGGAATCGGCGCCTGTCCGGACGGCCGCCAGGCCGGCGGGCAGTGGGGAACCGGCGATAGGCGACGCTTGCCCCCGGCCCTTCCCCGCCAACTCATTCATCCTTGAAGCAAGCCTTGCGCTTTTCGATGAACGCCAGCATGCCTTCCTTGGCATCGCCGGTTTGAAGCGCGAGCGTCAGCAAATCGCCTTCGATCCTGAGCGCATCGTCCAGGCCGCGCTCCGCCCCTCTCGCGACCGCTTCCCGGGCGAGGGCGGAGGCGGCAAGGCTGAAGCCCGTGAACGAAGCCAGGAAATCCACGCCCGCTTCGATCGGGTCGCTGCCTTCCGACAGCCGGTCAACCAACCCCATGCGATAGGCTTCGTCGGCATCGACCGTCCGTCCGGAAAGAATCAGATCGAGCGCGCGCGATTCGCCGACGAGGCGCGGGAGTCGCTGCGTGCCGCCGTATCCGGGTATGAGGCCGAGTTTGATCTCCGGCAAGCCCATCCGTGCTTGCTTCATCGCGACCCGGAACGTGCACGCCAGGGCGATCTCGAGTCCGCCCCCGAAGGCAAAGCCGTTGATCACGGCGACAGAGGGGATGGGGAGCGTGCCGACGCTGCTGATGATGGCTTGCGCTTCCGCAATGGCCTTCCTGCTTGCAGAAGCAGAGCGTTCCATCATTTCCTTGATGTCGGCGCCAGCGCAGAAAGCCTTGCCGCCGGAGCCGGTGATGAGCAATCCGCGCGCCGCGGATTGCCGGATCTGCCCGATGACATCCCTCAAATCGGACAGCAGTTCAAGGCTTAACGCGTTGAGGGCCTCCGGGCGGTTCAACGTTGCGATCGCAATCGCTCCACGATACTCAAGGGTAACCAGCATGTGCGTCTCCAAAGCGAAAAAAGGGACTTTCAATGTTCACGGCAAGGCGGAAGAAGGGGGTGTGGGCGACTTAAACGCGTTAAACTGAGATCGCTCTGCATATCCGCATCTTCTCTGGATTCGACACGGGACATGACGCAGTTGACGAATACTGGAAAAAATCCAAAGCGTGAAGATGTGATGCCTGGCGAGGCAGGATCGTCGGGGCCCCGGTCCCTGATGCGTCTGTTGAACATATTCCACTCCCTGGCCAAATCCGGCGATAGCATGTCGCTTGCCGAGTTGAGCGCCGCGTTGGTCTCTCCCAAGAGCAGCCTGCTTTCTCTCCTGAGGCCATTGGTGCAAAGTGGCTTCTTGACGCAAGCCACGGGCCGTTACAGCCTGGGGCCGAAGGCGTTCCAGCTTTCGCTCGACATACTTTCTGTCCGTACCTTCTCCAAACTGATACGCACGTTTCTGCTGGAGCTTGCCGAGAGGAGCGGCGAAAGTGTCTACCTCGCCACCATCGACCGCACGGTCGGTCTGTGCAACTACGTGGAAATGATCGAGAGCCAGGAAGCCGTTCGCTATGCCGTCCCCGCGGGTACCTCCCGGCCCCTGTTCGTGTCTGCCGCCGGCCGCGCCCTGCTGGCTTTCCAGCCGCCGGAATGGCGTGACCGGTACATCAAGTCGACCAAGATGGTCGGTCCGGTGACCAAGGCCGCTATCGACAAGGCCTGGCTCAGGGACGAGCTCGAGCGGATCCAAAGCACAGGTATCGCCATCAGTCTCGGGGAAGCGGTTTCTGGCGCTTCCGGTATTGCCGCGCCCATTGTTTCCAACGATGGCACGGCGACGCATGCGTTGATGATTGCCGGCCCTACCGAGCGTTTCCAGAAGGCTCTTCCTGATTTGAAGAGGCTGATGCTGGAGGTCGCACCGCGAGCCTCCGACGTACTGCGCGACGTTCGCAATTGAGGCAGCAGGCCCGGCGTCGATCATCCTTTCAGCAATTCCTCTCTTGATCGCGCCTTTTCGGCGCCCAGCCACTCTGCAAGAACTGCCCTGCCTGTCTCTTTGGTCGGTTTCGCCGGCGGAACGGGAAGCCCGTTGCCGGTACGAGAGAATCGCGGCGCCGCCGCCGGCTGGGTGATTCCGTCCACCGTCACGAAGGTCCGGCGAGCCTTGAGGTGGGGGTGCTCCGGCGCCTCGCTGGCGCTCAGGACCGGCGCGAAGCAAGCGTCCGTACCTTCCAGCAGCCTGCACCAATAGTCGCGATCCTGGCTTTTGAATCTGGCCTTCAAGGCGGCCGCCGCCCGTCGACGATAATCGGGAGCCTCCCGGCGGCCGAGCGTCGTTGCATCGATCTCCAGACGCTCGAGAAGATCTTGATAGAACTTGTCTTCGATCGGCGCGACCGACACCCAGCATCCGTCGGCACATTCATACACGTCGTAGTAGGGGGCGCCGGAATCGAGGATGTTCTCTCCCCGGGGACCGAGCATGCCCGCTTCATGCATGCCGAAAACGGAGGTTGCCAGGGCGGCCGTGCCATCGACAATCGCGGCATCGACGATTTGTCCTTGTCCGGAATTGCGTGCCTCGAGGATGGCAGCAAGAATTCCCAACGCCAGATAGAGTCCGCCGCCCGCATAGTCTCCCACCAGATTGAGCGGCGGCGTGGGCGGTTGCTTTTCGCGCCCGATCCAGCTCAATACGCCGGTCAGAGCGATGTAGTTCAGATCATGTCCGGCTGCTCGAGCCAGGGGACCGTCTTGCCCCCAGCCCGTCATCCGGCCGTATACGAGGCGTGGATTGCGGGCAAGACAGATCTCCGGCCCCAATCCCAGCCGCTCCATCGTGCCGGGACGAAAGCCTTCGATCAGGGCATCCGCTGTTTCAAGCAGTTCCAGCACCAGCTCCTTGCTCGCCGGATCCTTCAAGTCGAGTGCGATGCTTTGGCGATTGCGCAAGAGCAGGTTGTATTCGAGCGGTCGCTCGATGCCCAGGCCAGGCGGGACCGGCCGATCTATCCTCAGTACCGTCGAGCCCATGTCGGCGAGGGTCATGGCTGCCATCGGCGACGGGCCTATGCCCGCAAATTCGACAATCCTGATTCCCTTCAAGGGGCCGCTGGCAATACCGGTCGTCGTTGTCATTGCTGTCCGGCGCCGGTCGTCTTGGCTACCGCCCGAGGGGGGCCGCTGTCGAAATAGAGTCCTCGACCGCTGGCGATCGGGCGGCCTTGGTCATCGGCAATGCGCGTTTCCGCAGTGATCAATTGCTTCCCCATGTGAACGACCTGCGCACTGGCGCGCAAGACCCCGGAGCTGGCGGCCCGGTGATAGTCCACGCTAAGGTCGATGGTCGGGACCGGATAGCCAAGGCGTGCTGCAATGGCGTAGTCGCCGGCCGTATCGATGAGCGATGCCAGGACACCGCCGTGTATCGAGTTGCGTTCCGGACTGGATACGAGGTCGAGACGCCAGGGAACCTCCAGCATGAGCCCATCGGGGCCCAGATGGGCAACTTTGACGCCGATCCATCGATTGAAGGGTGACCGGTCCACGATCGCCTGCATTTGTTCCAGGGTGTCGATAGCCATTGCATGCTTCCTCTTCGATCTTGCAGGGCTAGTCGATGCGTGCGTTGTTGGATTTGATGATCCTGTCCCATCGCTCATGTTCGTCAGCGATGAACCTGCCATATTGGACTGGCGTGCCGTGCTTCGGTTCGGCTCCCTGTTCTGCAAGGCGAACCAGTAGATCCTTGTCGTTCAGGGCCGTTTGAATGGCCGCGTTGAGCTTGGCGACGATTTCGGGTTTGGTGCCCGCCGGGGCCACGATGCCTGACCAGGCGCCAAGTTCCAACGGCTTGCCGACAACCTCGGAGAGGGTGGGGACATCCGGCAGCCCGCTCATGCGCTTTTCCGTGCCCACTGCCAGGGCGATCAGGCGCTTGTCTTTGATGAATGGGATCACTCCCGCGGAGGTGCCCGCATAGAAATCCACCTGTCCGCTTGCGACGTCGGTGACGGCGGGGGCTTCGCCCTTGTAGGGAACGTGAGTTGCGGACCCCCCGATCGCTTGTAGCAGGAGCAGTGCGGAGAGGTGGGTGATGTTGCCGTTCCCGGCGGACGCGTAGTTCAACCTTCCCGGATTCGCCTTGATGGCGGCGATGAGGTCCGACGCGCTTTTGTACGGGCTCTTCGGTGATGCCACCAGGATGATCGGGAGGCTGGCCGTGAGAGCAACGGGCTGAAAATCCTTGTAGCTGTACGGAAGCTTCGTGTACAGCGAAGGACTCAGGATCAGGGCGGACGTGTTGTAGAGGAGCGTGTAGCCGTCAGCCCTGGATTTCGCGACCTGGTCGCTGCCGATATTGCCGTTGGCGCCGGTCACGTTGTCGACGAAGACCTGTCCTCCCATGGCATCGCCCATTTTCTGGGCAATGCCGCGGGCAATGACATCGGTCCCTCCGCCGGCGGCAAATCCAAGGACCAGGCGGATCGGGCGCGACGGATAGGTTTCTTCGGCGTGGGCGGCGTTGGACGCCATGAGGAGGAGAAGGGGAACCGTCTTGAGAATCGTCTTCATGCCGTTTGTCTCGCATTCATTGGGAACCGGTGCTGCCAGGTGAAAGGGGGCGGACGGCGCTAGCCCGCCATCGTCAGCCCACCCGAGACCGAAATCACCTGACCCGTAATGAAGGACGCATCGTCCGAGGCCAGGAAGCAGACGGCACCGACTACATCTTCCGGCTGGCCCAGGCGGCCAAACGGAATCGCTTTTTCCAGCGCACCGCGCAGCTTGTCTCCGCTTTCGCCTTCCCCGGCAAAATCCTTGAACAGTGCGGTGTCGGTCGGCCCCGGGCAGACAACGTTGACGTTGATCTTCTTGCGCGCGGTCTCGCGGGCGATGGTCTTGGTGAAGGCGATGATGCCGCCCTTGCATGCCGAGTAGACGGATTCTCCCGAGGAGCCGACCCGGCCGGCATCGGAGGCAATGTTCACGATGCGTCCATGACCGCGTTCGAGCATACCTTTGAGCACCGCATGATGGAGATTCAGCGGGCCGACGAGATTGATGGAGATCAGCTTCTGCCAAAGGGCCGGCGTGGTGTTGACGAAGCGGTCCGCGTGATCCCAGCCGGCGTTGTTCACGAGCACGTCGACGGGGCCGAGCGTGGCCTCGATCCTGGCGACCGCTTCATTGACGGCATCGTGATCGGTGATATCGACCGCGCAGCCGATGGCTGTTCCTCCGTTCGTCTTGATCCCTTCCACGACTTCGTCGGCACTGGCCGCGTTGAGATCGAAGATGGCGACTTTGCTGCCTTCGGCGGCGAATCTTGCAGAAAGCGCCGCGCCGATGCCGCCGGCTCCGCCGGTAATGATGACGACTTTGTCCTTGAGTCCTCGCATGGCTTTCTCCATTGCAAAAAAGTTGCTATCTCGCTGCGTCTCGGCACTTCAGCATCCGCAGCGGGGTGTAGGTCAAGGCGACCGTGCCGTCCTGCTTGACGACCTTGTTGCGGGTACGGACCAGTGCACGGCCCGGCCGGCTATTCGAACGGCGGGATTCGATGACCTCGCACTCCACATGCAAGGTGTCGCCGGCAAACACTGGCGAATGGACGGTAAGCTCCATGTTGATGAACGCGTAGCCCGTCTTCTGCATCGTCGATTGGGCGAGCAGGCCTTCGGCCATGCCGTAGATGAACGCCCCCGGGGCAATACGGCCCTTGATGTCCGACTCGTTCCTGACGAACTCCATATCGGTGAACAGCACCTCCGTCATGTGAATGACGTTGATGAATGCGCAGATATCGGCGTCCTGGACGGTGCGGCCGAGCGTCTTGAATTTCCTCCCGAGCGGTAGATCCTCGAAGTACAGGCCAAGACCGACGGTGGGGATGTCTTCTTCACTCATGGTTTTACCTTTACTGTTGGCGGTGCCTGGCGTCCGTCTATCGGCGGGAAGGACGGCCAAGCAACCCGTTGGCGACGATGTTGCGTTGGATTTGATTGGTGCCTTCGATGATCTGAAGAACTTTCGCGTCCCGGAAGTATCGGTTGATCGGGTACTCCGACGAGACGCCGGCGGCGCCGAACATCTGCACCGCGTCGGTTGCCACACGCATCGCGGTGTCCGTGGCAAAGCACTTGGCCATGGCGGCGACCGGCGCCAGCGCGGCAGCGGGTTCGCAGGCATCCACCATCGATGCGGCGCGGTAGACCAGGTTGCGCGCGGCCTCGGTCTGGATCGCCATGTCCGCCAGCATCCATCGGATGCCTTGGAATTCCGAAATGGACTGGCCGAAGGCATTGCGGTTGGTGATGAACTCGATGGCGTGGTCGATGGCGCCCTGGGCCAGTCCGACACCGCGAGCGCCGATCAGCGGACGGCTGGCATTGAAGGCTTCCATGACGGCGCGGAAGCCGCCTCCGAGCAGGTTTTCGTCGGGGACGAATACGTTGTCGAGGAAGAGCGGGCAGGAGGGAACGCCGCGTGCGCCGATCTTGTCTTCTTTCTTTCCGACCGTGAATCCCTCGGCGTTTTTCTCGATGATGAACAGGCTGATTCCGTCCTTGTCGCCATCGTTGTACTTGGCCGCCACCAGGACGAAATCCGCGATGTCGGAGTTCGTGCACCAGATCTTGGCGCCATTGATCCTGTAGCCGCCCTCCACCTTTACGGCGCGGCAGCGGATGCTGCCGACATCGGACCCGCTCTGCGCCTCGGTGGTGGAAAACGCGCCGCGGATCTCTCCGGCAGCCAGGCCGGGCAGCAAGCGCTGTTTCTGGGCCTCGGTGCCGCCAGCGAGGATTGCTCCAAAAGGCACCCACTGGACGAGAAGGAGGTAGGCGGTGTTGTAGCAGACACGTCCCAGTTCCTCGATGGCAACGCATGCGGACAGCATGCTGTTGGCGCCGCCATAGACCTCGGGAAAAGGCAAGGTGAACAGTCCCAGATCCTTGAGCAGGGCAAACATGTCGTGAGGGTATTCGGCAGTCCGGTCGATTTCCTGCGCGCGTGGAGCGACGCGCTCCCTGGCGACGCGGCGGATGAGATCCTGGACCTGGCGTTGATCCTCTTGAAGTTCGTAGGTCATTTGTGCGGGTTCCTTGGGCGCTTTGCGCCCCGCTTCATTCAATCGTGCCCTTCTTGCGCAGTGCTTCCAGGTCGCTGGCGGCGAGGTCCAGGATCTCGCCAAGAATTTCGTCGGTGTGCTGGCCGCGCTGTGGCGGCGCATACCGGTATTCGATCTGCGTTCCCGAAAGCCGGATCGGGTTGCGCACGGTGCTCACCATGCCTCCCGCTACGTGCGGCATGTCCACTCTCATCTGGCGATGGACCACCTGGGGATGTTGGAATACCTTGTCGTAAGTGTTGATCGCACCGGTCGGGACATCGCAGTTTTCGAGACGCTTGAGCCATTCCTCGGTGGTATGTTCTGAAAAAGTCTTTTCAAGCTGCTGGACCAGCGCCGCCCGGTTTTCATTGCGGCCCGACATGATCTGGAATCGAGGATCCCGCGCCAGGTCGTCGCGTCCCAGGATCGAGCAGATCGCCTGGTATTGGGCATCGTTGCCGCAAGCCACGATCAGGTGGCCGTCGGCAGTCTTGAAGATCTGGTAAGGCGTGAGGTTGGGGTGGGCGTTCCCCCAGCGTCGGGGAATCTTGCCGCTGGTGAAGTAGCTGACGATCTGGTTCGAGCCGAAATGCACGATCGTGTCGAGAAGCGCGATGTCTATATGCTGTCCACGACCTGTTTCGTGGCGACTCTCTATCGCGGAAAGAATGCCGATCGCGGCGTTCAATCCCGTGAGCACGTCCGCCACCGCGATCGAGGTTTTCATCGGGCCGCCTCCGGGCTTGTCATCGGCTTCGCCGGTGATGCTCATGAGTCCCCCTTCGCCCTGGAAGACGAAGTCGTAGCCAGGACGCGACGCGTAGGGGCCGGTCTGTCCATAGCCCGTGACCGAACAGTAGATCAGCCTGGGATTGACCTCGCGCAGGTCTTCATACGACAGGCCGTAGCGCTTGAGGTCTCCGACCTTGTAGTTCTCCACCAGGATGTCCGACTTCGCCGCCAGGGTGCGAACCAGCGCCTGGCCTTCTTTCGTGCTGAGATCGACCGCAATCGAACGTTTGTTTCGGTTGGTGGACGTGAAGTACGCAGAGTCCTCCGTATTGTCGCCCTGGCCGTCTTTGGTCCACGGCGGGCCCCAATGACGCGTGTCGTCGCCTGCAACGGGGCGTTCCACCTTGATGACGTCGGCACCCAGATCGGCAAGCATCTGGGTGCACCAGGGGCCGGCCAGGACGCGCGTCAGGTCGAGGATGCGGAGATGTGAGAGAGGTCCAGCCATGTCTATCTGCGATGTGAGTAGGGCTTTGTTCCGAGGGGCGGCCGCACTGTCCGGGGCGGGGGACTATTCCTGATTCGTTCTTATATATGAACGATGTTCGTAAATATACACTGACGAAAGGTTCTATGCCATGATTCGTTGAATATTTTTTGCCACGACAACCGAGGAGCAGACATGGGCGAGTACAGCGACATCATTTACCGTCAGGACGACGGCGTTGCGACGATCACGATCAACCGTCCCGGGAAATACAACGCCTTTCGAGGCAAGACCTGCGACGAGATGATCGACGCTTTCAACCGCGCCGGGTGGGACAGGTCGGTCGGCGTGATCGTCCTGACGGGGACGGGAGACAAGGCGTTTTGCACTGGCGGCGACCAGTCGGCGCACGATGGCGGATATGACGGCCGAGGCATGATCGGGCTTCCTGTCGAGGAACTGCAGGGGTTGATCCGCGAAGTGCCCAAGCCCGTGATCGCAAGAGTCAACGGTTATGCGATCGGCGGCGGCAACGTGCTGGTCACGTGTTGTGATCTGGCCATTGCGTCAGAGACCGCAATCTTCGGCCAGGTCGGCCCCAAGGTCGGCTCGGTGGATCCAGGGTTCGGCACTGCGCTCCTTGGCCGAGTCGTCGGCGAGAAGCGTGCGCGCGAGATCTGGTTTCTATGCCGTCGCTACCAGGCGGCGCAGGCTTTGGAAATGGGGTTGGTGAACGCGGTCGTGCCGGCGGATCAACTGGATGCCGAGGTGAAGCGTTGGTGTGACGAGATCCTGGCCTTGAGCCCGACGGCGATTTCCATCGCGAAGCGCTCGTTCAATGCTGACTCCGATTCGATTCGCGGTATCGGGGGACTCGGCATGCAGGCGCTCAGCCTTTATTACGGTACGGAAGAGTCGCATGAGGGTGTGCGGGCGTTCCTGGAAAAGAGGAAACCCGAGTTCCGGAAATATTACGAAGGCAAGGAATAAGTTCCGCCTTGTCGGGCGGGCATGCCGTCGCCTCCGTCCTCTCATCCAGGAATCTCCGCCGGTGGCCTGGTTTCTGTTGACAGGGTGCTCGTTAGATTTAATAATATGAACAACGTTCATAAATATGAACGAATGAACGCCTGGCAAGCTTTCCAGAAGAATTTTTTCGGAGACATTTCGGCGGAGCCGTACCCCCGGCAACGCCGATGTACGAAACACGTGAAACTCACTAACTTCATTCCGCCAATCGCAGAGCTGGCGCCGAAGCTGGCCGCCCTGCGCCGACAGGCCCGCGACTTTCTCGCGGACGAGCATGCATCGGGCGGCTATACCCGTACAGCTGCCGGATGGGATCGCTACGATCCCGCGTTCAGCCGCAAAGTCGCCGCCAAAGGCTGGATCGGGATGACGTGGCCAAGGCAATATGGTGGCCAGGAGTCCTCCTACCTGGAACGCTATGTGGTGGCCGAGGAGTTGCTCGCCGCCGGTGCGCCGGTGCGCGCGCATTGGCTGGCCGATCGCCAGATAGGACCGCTGCTACTTGCCGTGGGGACCGAGAAGCAGAAAAGCGAAATCCTGCCCCTGATCGCCAAGGGAGAGTGCTACATCTGTGTCGGATTGAGCGAGCCGGATTCGGGTTCCGACCTGTCTTCCATCCGGACCAAAGCGACCAAGGTCGATGGCGGGTGGCTGGTCGAAGGCACCAAGGTCTGGACCAGTTATGCGCATATGGCACACAAGATGAATCTGTTTGCACGAACGAGCGCGCGAACCGAGGCGGATCGGCACGCGGGTGTCACACAGTTCATGGTGGACTTGAAGACCGAAGGCATCACTATTCGCCCGATCTACAACCTCGCGGATGACCACGATTTCAACGAAGTCATCTTTGACCGGGTCTTCCTGCCGGAGGATGCCGTGATCGGCAAAGTAGACGGCGCATGGAGCCAGGTCACCGGCGAACTTGCCCATGAGCGCAGCGGCTCCGAGCGATGGATGAACGCCTACGGTCTTCTCGTTGCATTGGTGGATCACATCGGGAAGGGTGCGACCGAATACGATGCCGAGCAAGTGGGACGTCTCGTTGCCCACCTCTCCACACTGCACCAGATGTCTTTTTCCATCGCGGGGCTCCTGGAGCGGGGCGAATCGCCCATGGTGGAAGCGGCCCTGGTCAAGGACCTGGGCACTCATCTGGACCAGGAGATTCCCGCCGTGGCGCGCCGCGTCGTCCCCGAGTGGGCGAGGGCCAGCCTGGATCCGGCCGACGGTTTCCACGACATGCTCGCCAGGGCCATCCTCTATGCCCCGTCGCACACGATACGCGGGGGTACTGCGGAAATTCTCCGCGGGATCATCGCACGTGGGCTTGGACTTCGCTGAGACGGCACCCGATGACTACCGAACGCGAACTGTTATTGGACCCCGCAAGACGTCTTTTCGGGGATTACTGCACCCGCCAGGCCATCGAAACGGCAGAACGAGGAGGGTGGCCAGAAGCTGTCTGGACGGCTCTCGAAGATTCCGGACTGACTCTTGCGGCCACGGCGGAAGCGCGCGGCGGACCGGGGTGCGACCTGGCCGATGCATTCTCCTTGTTGAAAGTCGCCGGCGCCTATTCCCTGCATGCCCCCTTGGCTGAAACGCTGCTGGCCGAGATGCTGCTGTCGGCGGCTGGCCTGCCGCCCGTGGAGGGGCCGGCCACGATTGCGTCCACGCCAGCGGGAGCACAGGTGCAATTGCACAGGGTGAATCGGCAGTGGCGACTCAGCGGGGTGGCGCACCGCGTTCCCTGGGCGCGGCATGCCTCTTCTGTCGTCCTTACCGCGATGCATGAGCAAAAGCCGGCGACCGTCGTGGTCAGAAAGCCGGCCGTCCGGCACCAGGCGGAGAATTTTGCCAACGAGCCGCGCGATACCGTGGATTTCGGCGATGCCATCGTTGACGAAGGCGATGTGGCGATCGAGCGCGGGATGTCGCCCGGCGAAGTCCACGCGTTTGGCGCGCTGGCGCGGGCATGTGCCATTTCCGGCGCTCTTGAGACCATTCTTGATAGTTCGGTTACTTATGCCCAAGAGCGGATCCAGTTTGGCAAACCCATTGCGAAATTCCAGGCTATCCAACAGCAGGCGGCCGTTCTTGCAGGTGAAGTGGCAGCCGCCTCTGCGGCTGTGCAAGCCGCCGTCGAGGGCCTGACCGAACAGGCCTCTCCGTTCGCCATTGCGGTCGCCAAGGTCCGGGCTTCCGAAGCCGCCGGCATCGTCAGCGCCATCGCCCACGAAATTCACGGGGCCATGGGATTCACCAAGGAGCACGCGCTGCACCTGTCGACCCGGCGCGTCTGGTCCTGGCGCGAGGAATTCGGAGACGAGCGCGAATGGGCCGAGTGGATTGGACGGCATGTCGCGACGCTGGGCGGCGAGGCGCTTTGGAGCGTGATCGCCCCCATTCCCGCGCCGTTTTCCAAATAGGAATTTTCGGAGCCGAAGTCCTCATGTCAGCAGCTACGCAACCCACTCTTCATCCCGGTCCCTTTGCGGGGGTGAGAGTTCTTGATTTCACAAACATGATGTCGGGGCCGTATTGCACCCGTCTGCTTGCGGACCTGGGTGCAGAAGTCATCAAGGTCGAGCCACCGGAAGGCGATCACAATCGCTCGAGGCGTCCTGTCCGCAATGGCTACAGCAGCTTCTTCGGGCAGTTGAACGCCGGCAAGAAATGCGTCGTGCTCAATCTCAAGAGCGCTGCGGGCGTTGCCGCCGCCAAAGCCCTGGCGCAGAAGTGCGACATCGTGGTGGAGAATTGGCGGCCGGGTGTTGCCGACCGTCTTGGCGTCGGCTACAAGGCGCTTTCCGAGGGGCGATCCGATCTGATCTATTGTTCCATTTCGGGTTTTGGCCAGACCGGCCCCAAATCATTGCGCCCGGCCTATGCTCCCATGGTGCATGCGGCCTCCGGCTTCGATCATGCGCAAATGGGTTACCAGAAGGCGGATCAGCCGGCCAACACCGCCACCTTTACCGGCGATTTGTTCGGCGGGATATCCGCCTTCAGCGCCGTCCAGGCTGCGTACATCCAGCGTCTGCGCACGGGCAGGGGCCAATACCTGGACGTTTCGCTATTCGACGGTATGCTGAACATCCTGGTCTATGAAGTTCAGGAAGCGCAAGCGCCCACCAACGAGAAGGTGCGTGTCTACCAACCTCTCAAGACCATCGACGGCCATATCGTGCTGGCTCCCACCAGCCAAAAGAACTTCGAGCTCCTGGCCCGGTCCGTGGGCCATCCGGAGTGGATCGAAGATCCGCGGTTCTCCCGTACGCGCGCCAGGGAGGCGCACTGGGGCGAACTGATGGATCTGATCGGAGAATGGACGAAGGTCCGCACCGGCCTTGAATGCGAGGACCACCTTCTGGCCGACGGCGTGCCGTGCAGCCGCTATATGACCGTCGCGGAGGCGATCGCCGATCCCCAGGTCGTCTACCGGGGTTCCATGACGAAAGTGGTGGATCCGGCGGGCAGCTACCTGATCCCCAATGCCCCGTTCGCCATGCCCGGTACGGATGCGGCGCCGAAGCCGCACATCCCGCAGCTGGGCGAGCACGGCCAGGAAATCCTGGGCGGACTGCTGGGATATGCGCCCGCGCAAATCAAACAATGCGCGGCACGCGCAAGTACCCGACCTACTGCGGAAGAGACCGAGTCATGAGCGAAGACAACCTGATCTTGTTCGAGGTCGATACGGACGGCATTGCCGTGCTGACCCTGAATCGTCCAGAAAAGTACAACGCCTTCACCAAGGCAATGATCATCCGGTGGAACGCGATCCTCGAAGAGGCGGCCGAAGACCCGGCGGTGAAGGCGATCATCCTGACCGGCGCCGGGAAGGCGTTTTGCACCGGCGGCGACGTCAATGCCCAGAAAGAGCGCGCGAACAACGATGCGCTCGAACGCAAGGATTTTCTTTTTCGCCACGTGCACAAGATTGCCTTCGCGCTTGAACGAATGGACAAGCCTGTTATTGCCGCGGTCAATGGCACCGCGCGCGGTGCAGGCATGGATATGGCGCTGATGTGCGATCTGCGCATCATGGCGCAGACGGCAACCATGGCCGAGAGCTACATCAACGTCGGGCTGATCGCGGGGGACGGGGGCACCTGGTACTTGCCGCGCCTGATCGGAACCGCCCGGGCGCTGGAGTTGTGCTGGACCGGCCGTGTCATCGATGCGGCCGAGGCCGAGCGCATCGGCCTGGTCAATCGCGTCGTCCCGGAAGGCGAGGCATTGAACGCCGCCAAAGAACTTGCGCGGACCATCGCGGCGCAGCCCTTCGAGGCGGTGCGTGCCTACAAACGCTCCATCTACCAGGGCATGACGATGACGCTCGCATCGCATCTGGACATGGTGTCGTCCCATACCTCCATCCTGCGCGAGACGCCCGACCACCGCGAGCGTGTGGCGGCATTTCTGGACCGCAAGAAGAAGGCCTGATGATGCGTGCCCTTGTCTGTACGGCCTTTGGAGAGCATGGCTCCGGCGAACGCGGGTCTTATTCGCCTGCGTCCCTGGCGGTGAGTGATGTCGAGACACCCGTGCCGCAGGCGGGCGAGGTGCTTGTCCAGGTGCACGCCGCGTCCGCCAATTTTCCGGATCTCTTGATGCTGGACAATCTGTACCAGCATCGTCCCGCCCTGCCGTTCATTCCAGGCTATGAATTTTCCGGCGTGGTCGAAAAGATCGGGCCCGGCGTGACGGGTATCGAACCCGGCGATGCCGGTGTCGCCATTACGCGCTCGGGGGGCTTTGCCGAGTCGGCCGTGGTTGCCGCCGATCGATTCTGGAAGCTTCCCGCGGGCATGGACATGCGGCATGCCGCTGCATTCCCGTTGGCCTATGGCACCAGCTACCACGCGCTCAAAGACCGTGCGCAGCTTGCCCGAGGGGACATTCTGCTCGTTCTTGGCGCCGCCGGCGGCGTGGGCATCGCCGGCGTCCAACTTGGAAAGATGCTGGGGGCCACGGTCATTGCCTGCGCGTCATCGGACGACAAGCTGAAACGGTGCACCGAGTGCGGCGCCGACTACACCATCAACTACGAGAAAGACGACCTGCGTAGCGCGATCAAGGCGATTGTTGGCGAACGTGGTGTCGATGTCGTGCTCGACCCGGTCGGGGGCAGGTATACGGAGGCAGCCTTCAGGAGTCTGGGCTGGAACGGAAGGCATCTGGTGGTGGGTTTCACGGCCGGGGAGATTCCGCGCCTGCCACTGAATCTTCCCCTGCTGAAAGGCGCTTCCGTGATCGGCGTGTCATGGGACACGTATTCCAGGAAATTCCCGGAAGGCGGGGCCCGGAACATCCGGGAACTGGCCGAAGCCATCGCCGGCGGAAAGCTGCTTCCCGCCATTGCTTCCGAGTATCCGCTGGAGAAGGCGAAAGAGGCCTTGGAAGATGTTCGCGAGCGCCGAGTGATAGGAAAGGCGCTGGTCATTTGTCGATCGGATATGAAACTCTTGCCCCAATGAAAATCCCTCTGCTGTTTACCCCGTTGACCCTTCGTGACGTCACGATTCCGAATCGCGTGATGGTGTCCCCCATGGCCCAGTACAGCGCGGTGGACGGCTTCATCACGGACTGGCATTTCGCCCATTTCGCCAAGTTCGCCATGGGCGGTGCGGGGCTGGTCTTCGTGGAGGCGACCAAAGTCGAGCGTCGGGGCCTGGGCACCGTCGGTGACATGGGCTTGTGGAAGGACGAGCAGATAGCGCCGCTCAAGCGCCTCACGCAGTTCATCCGTGCGCAGGGGTCGGTTCCCGCGATCCAGGTCAATCATGCGGGGCGCAAGGCGGGGACGCTCAAGCCGTGGGACGGATTCGGTCCGCTCGATCGTTCGATGCCAGTTGAAGGCGAGGAGCACTGGGAGGTGATCGGCCCCAGTGCGACAAGCTACCTGGAAGGATGGCCCATCCCCCGTCCCATGTCCAAGAGCGACATAGCCGATGTGGTCGATGCATGGGTCGCCACGGCGCAGCGTGCCGAGAAGGCCGGATTCGACATTCTCGAGGTTCATGGCGCGCATGGCTACCTGATCCATCAATTCCTGTCCCCGGCCTCCAACCATCGAACGGATGAATACGGCGGCAGTCTGGAAAACCGGATGCGATTCGCCCTGGAAATTTCGCGGGCGGTGCGCAAGGCCTGGCCGGAAGGCAAACCGCTGTTCTTCCGTGTTTCTTCGGTCGACGAGGGCGGCTGGACGATCGAGGACTCCATCGTACTGGCCAGGGAACTGAAGAAGTGCGGCGTGGATCTCGTCGACTGCTCGGCGAGCGGCATTGCGATCCGCTCTCCGACTGCTTCGCGCAATGTCGCCAATCGCGGATTTCAAGTGCCGTATGCCGAAGCGATACGACGGGACGCGGGCATCGCTACTGCCGCGGTGGGCCTGATCATCGATGGGCCGCAGGCGGACGAGATTCTTCGACGGCAGCAGGCCGATCTGATCGCAATCGGCCGCGAAATGCTCTATGACCCGTTCTGGGCCGCCCACGCAGCCCATGCCCTGGGCTACGACGCCGAGTTTTCGTTGATGCCCAAGCAGTATGGGTGGTGGTTGAATCGCCGAACCAAATCCGGTTTCACAAAAGACGCCAAATGAGCCATCTCTGTGCCCTGAGCAAGCGTCATACAACCTAGGAGACACTCATGGATCGCCGCGTCTTTCTCGCCACGGCAGGTATGGCTGCCGGGCAATCTCTTGTCGCACCAAGGCTTGCGCTGGCACAAGGCACCTATCCGAATCGTCCCGTACGCTTGATCATCCCCTTTGCGCCGGGAGGCCAGACCGACATCCTGGGCCGCCGTTTTGCACAGAAACTGGAGTCCGCCGCAGGCCAGTCGATCGTGCCGGAAAACAAAGGCGGGGCAGGGGGCACGATCGGCAGCCTGGAGGTCGTTCGCGCGGCGCCGGACGGATATACGCTGGAAATCGGGACGTCGTCGACCCACGCGATCAGTCCGTTCATCATGAGCAAGCCGCCGTATGATCCGGTGAAGGATTTCACGCCCATTGCCCTGCTCGGCATCATTCCCATGGTGATCGCGGTGCACCCGAGTGTTCCAGCCAGGAATCTTCAAGAGTTGATCGCGTTGATCAAGGCCAATCCGAGCAAGTATGCCTATGGTTCCGCAGGTGTCGGCAGCATCAACCACTTGACCGGCGAAATGTTCAAGACCCAGGCCGGGGGGCTGGAACTCCCCCATGTTCCCTACAAGGGAAGCGGGACCAGCGTGCAAGACCTGATCGGCGGACAGATTCCGGTCCTGATGGCGACCTTCTCGTCGGTCGAGGCCGCGCAGCGCATGGGGCGAGTCCGCATTCTGGCCATAACGATGGACAAGCGTTCGCCGATTGCCCCCGAAGTGCCGACGGCGGTCGAGAGCGGGATGCCCGACCTGCTGTCCTACACGTTCAACGCGCTTTTCGGGCCTCCCGCCATGCCGGCGGCCATCGTGGGCTATCTTGGCGATCAGTCTCACAAGATCATGAGCGACGTGGCGTTCCAGAAGGACCTGCAAGGCCTTGCGATCGACCCGGTCACGGATTCGACGCCGGAGTCCACTGCCAGGTTCGTTCGAGAGCAGGTCGCCCGATTCGTTCCCATCATCAAGGCGAGCGGCATCCAGGTCTAGGGCCTGCAATCATCGATGACCCGATCCGCGCAAGCGGCCGGGCAGGGAATGGATAAGACCTCGTCCAGAATCGTCGATTTCGCGATCTCCGCCAGAGACGCTTCATTTTCCGCCTCCGCGGTGGATGCGTGCAAACGCAGTCTGGTGGATACCTTCGCATGCGCGCTGGGGGCTTTTGATACGCCCCTGGCGCACAAAGCCCGCCATACCGCCGGCCGCTACAAGGGGGGGCAGCCGGCCGCCCAGGTCTGGGGCTGCGACTGGACCGCCAGCGTGGAGATGGCGGCTTATGCCAACGGCGTGATGCTACGCCTGCTCGATCTGAGCGACGCCTACAGGAAAAAATGCGGCGGACATCCCAGCGACGTCGTTGCCGCCATCGCCGCCGCGGCGGATGCCTGTAACTCGAGCGGCGCGGAAGTCATCGCGGCGACTATTGCGGCGTACGAGATCTACTGCGCCTGCTGCGATGCCGTCGATTTGAACGCCCTTGGATGGGACCAGCCCGTCTACGGCGTGGTCGCATCGGCGATGGGGGCGGGCATGTTGTTCGGTCTGGACAGGGAACAAATGGGGCAGGCGCTGTCCCTTGCCTTGGCCCCCAATCTTGCATTGCTGCAAACCCGGCGTGGGAGTCTTTCGAGCTGGAAGAACTGTGCGGGAGCGAACGCCGCCCGCAATGGTGTGTTCGCCGTCCTGTTGGCAAGGGAGGGGTATACCGGTCCCGAAGAGGTGTTTGAGGGACCGCATGGTTTGTTCGAAATAACCGGAGCCTTCGATTGGGACTTGCCGTCGATCGCCAGCGAGTCGAACCGCATCGCGCGGGTCAACTTCAAGAGTTTCCCATTGTGCTACCACGGACAAGCTGCCGCCTGGGCGGCGCAACGGCTGTTCGGTGTGGTCCGGCCGGATCAGATCGAAAGTATCGACGTGGCGACGTATCAGCAATCGTTCAATGAAATGGCGAGTGAATCATTGAAGTGGGCGCCGAGAACCGCGGAAACCGCCGATCACAGCCTGCCCTTTGTCGTCGCGACCATGCTCGTCTACGGCGACGTGGATAGGGATTCATTCAATGATGCGCGCCTCGACGATGCGGTACTGGCGGGCTTGATGAGAAAAACCCGGGTTACCGTCGACCCGGCACTATCCGACGGGTATCCGCAATCCGCGCCTTGCAGACTATCGGTGCGTCTTGCCAGCGGTGACCGTTTCGATGTCCGGATCGATTCGGCCAAGGGCCATGCGGACAATCCGATGGATTTCGGCGATCTGCGGACCAAGTTCGGGAAGTTGACCGCAGGGCGTTGCGAAGCGAGCCGGGTTGCCGGTTTCTGCCGCGCGATCGGCGCCCTGGAACATGCCCCGAGTTTTCGAGAGACGGTGGGAACGTGGCGCCACCTCGAATCGACCATCTATTGACTGGAAACGACTGGAAAGCATGACCATGGAAGTAATGGAGTATGACGTGCTGATCGTTGGCGGCGGTCCGGCGGGACTGGCCGCGGCGATCAAGCTCAAGCAACTTGCCTTGGAGAGCGGCGGCGAGATCAGCGTCTGCCTGATCGAAAAAGGTTCGACGATCGGTGCCCATATCCTTTCCGGCGCGGTGATGGATCCGATAGCCATTGACGAGCTATGGCCGGCCTGGAAGCAAGACGGTGCGCCGCTGAACCAGCCGGTTACGGAGGATCGGTTCCTGTTCCTGTCCGAGTCCGGCGGTTTCAAAGTACCCGGCTTCGCCTTGCCCGGAAACTTCCAGAACCATGGCAACTACGTCGTCTCCCTGGGAAACGTGTGCCGTTGGCTTGCCTCCAAGGCCGAGGAACTCGGCGTGGAGATCTATGCCGGCTTCGCCGGCACCGAGATTCTTTATGACGAGGGAGGCGCCGTACGCGGCGTGGCCACCGGCAATATGGGCGTGGGTCGAGATGGTGAGCGAACTGCCGGCTTCCAGGAGGGCATGGAGCTGGTTGCCAAGTACACCGTGTTCGCCGAAGGGTGCCGCGGTCACCTCGGCAAAAGGCTGATGGCCAAGTACGATCTGAACAAAGGGGCGGATCCGCAGGCCTACGGCATAGGCCTGAAGGAATTGTGGGAGATCGATCCGGCCAGACATAGGCCGGGCCTGGTAATCCATACCGCCGGCTGGCCTCTGAAAAGCGATACCTATGGCGGCTCTTTTCTCTACCATTTGGAAAACAATCTGGTGGCCGCGGGTTTCGTTGTCGGCCTGGCCTATCAGAATCCTTACCTCAGTCCGTATGACGAGTTCCAGCGCTACAAGCTGCATCCGATGATCAAGCCCTTCTTCGAGGATGGCAAGCGGCTCGCCTATGGCGCGCGCGCATTGACCGCCGGCGGCCTGCTCTCGTTGCCCAGGTTGATCTTTCCGGGCGGCGTGCTGGTGGGCGACGATGCGGGGTTCCTGAACGCTTCGCGCATCAAGGGTAGCCACGCCGCGATCAAGACCGGCATGCTGGCGGCCCAGGCTGCTTTCGATGCCATCGGCGCCGGCCGCGCGCGGGACGAACTCCTGGCTTATCCGGAAGCGTTCAAGCGCAGCTGGCTCTATTCGGAACTGAATCGCGCGCGAAACTTCAAGCAGTGGATGAGCAAGGGTTTGTACGCGGGGGCCATGATGGTGGGTATCGAGCAGAAGCTCTTCGGCGGCAAGGTGCCCTGGACCTTGCACCGCAGGCACGCCGACCACGAGTGCCTGAAGCCCGCCTCGGATTTCAGGCCGATCACTTATCCCAGGCCGGATGGCAAGATCAGCTTCGATCGCCTTTCTTCGGTGTTCATCTCGAACACGGCTCATGAAGAGAACCAGCCGGTGCACCTGACGCTCAAGGACCCGTCGGTTCCTGTCGACATCAACCTGGCCAGGTATGCCGGCCCGGAATCGCGTTATTGTCCGGCAGGGGTCTATGAGTTCGTGAAAAACGATACGCAACCGGGAAGCAATGGCGAACGCCTGCAGATCAACGCTCAGAACTGCGTGCATTGCAAAACCTGCGACATCAAGGATCCGACGCAAAACATCGTGTGGGTTGCGCCCGAGGGCGGCGGCGGTCCGAACTACCCCGAAATGTGAAGAACTCGGCCCGGAGCCGCCGTCGATTCCCCGTTTTTCGAGAAGGCTATGACTCTCTGCACGCCGACCCGCTACCCGATACTGCTGTCGCCGCTACGGGCCGGCACCCATCTGCTGGGGAACCGTGTCCTGATGGGAGCGATGCATATGCAGCTGGAGCTTCTCGACCGTCACACGGAGCGTCTGGCGTTGTTCTACGCCGCCCGGGCGCGAGAGGGGGTGTCCCTGATGGTCACCGGCGGCTTTGCTCCCCACCCCGATGGGCGCATGGACGAGTCCGCGCCCGTTCTGGCCAGTCCGATCGACGCAGAGAAGCTCAAGCCCATCACCGCCGCGGTCCACCGGGAAGGCGGAAAGATACTCCTGCAAATCCTTCATGCGGGGCGGTATGCCCGCATCGCCCGGCCTGTGGGAGCCTCGGAGCGTCCGTCACGCATCAACAGGCGTCCCCTGCGCGCACTCGATACCCGGGAGGTCTGGGGGACGGTCGAGGGTTTCGTCCGCTGCGCCGAACTGGCGAGGGCGGCCGGCTTCGATGGCGTCGAAATCATGGGTTCGGAAGGCTATCTTCTGAATCAGTTTACGAGTGAGCGCACGAACCCTCGCAGCGATGTATTCGGCGGCAGCATGGAAAACAGGCATCGGCTGCCGGTCGAGATCGTCCGCCGGATCCGCGCGGCGCTGGGGCCGGATTTCCTGGTCATGTACCGGATCTCGGCGGTCGATCTGGTTGAAGACGGCGCTTCCCGGACGGAAACCGTTCAATTGGCGCAGGCGGTGGAAAGTGTCGGTGCCGACATTCTGAACACCGGGATCGGCTGGCACGAGTCGCTCATTCCGACCATCATGTATGCCGTTCCCCGGGGAGCCTGGAGATTCGCCGTCGCCGCGATCAAAGGCGTCGTCGGGATTCCGGTCGTTGCCTCGAACCGCATCAATACGCCCGAAGTCGCGGAGCAGATCCTGGCCGAGGGCGTGGCCGACATGATTTCCATGGCCCGTCCTCTTCTGGCGGATCCGGCTTTCGTCAGTAAGGCCGCGGCGGGCCGCGCGGACGAGATCAATACCTGTATTGCCTGCAACCAGGCCTGCCTCGACTATATCTTCAAAGGGAAGCCGGTGACCTGCCTGGTCAATCCACGGGCTGGCAGGGAGCTTGACTATGCCGAATGGCATGCCTCGCGCCGGCGGCAGCGCATTGCCATTGTGGGGGGCGGCGGCGCTGGGATGTCCTGCGCGGTCACGGCGGCGGAGCGGGGTCATGACGTCACGCTTTATGAGGCATCGAAGCGCCTGGGGGGGCAGCTCAATTACGCGAAGGCGGTGCCTGGAAAGCAGGAGTTCAGGGAGCTGTTGCGATACTTCGCCCGGCGGTTCGACGTGCTGGGCGTCGACCTGAGATTGCAGGCGTCGCCAACGGATGAGGAACTGGCCGCGCAAGACTACGACCAGATCGTTGTCGCGACAGGCGTTCGCCCTCGTATTCCCGACTTTCCCGGCGTGTCGCATCCGAAGGTCATCACCTATGCCGACCTGCTCGATGGTAAAGCGCAGGCTGGCCGCCGTGTGGCGGTCATAGGCTCGGGCGGCATCGGTTTTGACGTAGCGGAGTTCCTTCTTGGTCAGCAGTGGCCTGCCGAAGGAGACCAGGCAATACGCCAGTTTCAAGCCTACTGGGGCGTAGACCCCAGCTTGCGCGCCAAAGGGGGATTGGCCACACCGCTATCCGCCGCCCCGGCACGGCAGGTCATCATGCTGCAGAGGCGTCTCGAAAAACCGGGCCGGACGCTGGGTCTGACAACCGGATGGGTCTTGAAAGGAAATCTGCAACGGGCCGGCGTCGAGTTTGTCGCGGGCTGTACCTACGAGCGCATGGACGATGCCGGCTTGCATGTCCGGGTCGAAGGAAACCTGCGCTGCCTTGAAGTCGATACCGTCGTGATCTGCGCGGGACAGGAGCCGGTCAACGACCTTTACCACGCACTCATTGCGCGAGGTTTTCCGGCACATCTGATCGGCGGTGCCCATACGGCGGCAGAGATCGACGCGCTGCGTGCGATCAGCTCCGGCATGCGCCTGGCCATGTCGTTCTAGTTTTCAATGCCAATGCGCCGCACCGGGTCACGCTGTCCGCGCTTCTTTCTTGAGCCACTCCCGGAACTGCTTGACGACCTCGCGTTTCGAGGCCGGTTCGTTGCTGACGATGTGGTAGCTGGACGCTAGCCGGATTTCCAGCGGGAAGGGTGCCACCAGTCGGCCGGTCGCCAGGTCCAGGCGGGCCAGTTCCTTGGTGGTCGCGACCACGCCCTTGCAGGCGACGGCGGCTTCCATCGCGGGGATGGAGTGCCAGAAGTGAGGCCCCCGCGAGGTGTCGATGCCCTCCACGCCGGCTTTCTCCAGCCACATGTCCCAGAACGACGGGCCTTCATACAGCACGCCGCGATCGTCGTGGAGCAGCACGTGGCGGCGCAGGTCGTCGGGCTCGCGCAGGGGGTTGTCGCCTTCGAGCAGGGCGGGGCTGCACAGCGGGGTGAGGGTCAGCGGCATCAACTGGTCGACCCGCATGCCCGGGTAGCCGCCGTTGCCGAACACGACCAGCACGTCGACCTCGTCCACCCAGCCCATCACGCTGGCGACGTCCCCGCGCGGTCCGCGCGGCAGGCGCGGGAACTGCCGCACCCGGGTGGAGACGCGCACGTCGATGTCGGGGAAGGCGGTCACGAAGCGATGCAGGCGCGGCATCAGCCAGTTGGAGATGAAGGACGGGGGCGCGCCGACCTCGAGCACGTCGGCGCCGCGGTGGTCGCGCAGCCGTCCCACCGCCTGGCGCAGGCAGTCGAAGCCTTCTTCCAGCTTGGGAAAGAAGATCTCGGCGCTGGCGGTCAGTTCGATGCCGCGGTGGACGCGGCGGAAAAGACGCACGCCCAGCATGTCCTCCAGGGTCTGGATCTGGTGGCTGACGGCGGCTGGCGTGACGTTCAGTTCCTCGGCGGCCTTCTTCAGGCTGCGGTGGCGGGCGGCCGACTCGAAGGCTCTCAGCGCGGTCAGGGGAGGCAGTGGATGACTCATGTTTTTAGATTAGTTTTTCTAACTTCATATGGGAAGAGAATTCGTGTGACAGGCCTGAAGGGCATGCCTATAGTGACCTGCAAACAAGAGCGCCATATTCCGCGCCCAAGCCATCTTCCGGATGCATCAAGTTAGTGCGTCTAATCTGAAAAACCACCCGTGGACACGCCATGCCCGATATCCAGATCCTCAATCCCGTTGGCCTTGGTACCCCGCTTGCCCAGTATTCCCAGGTGGCCCGTGTCAAGGCCTCGGAATTCGTCTTCATCGCGGGGCAGGTCGCGACCGATCAGCACGGGAACACCGTCGGCGCGGGCGACTTCGATGCCCAGTGCGTGCAGGTCTTCCGCAACATCGACATCGCGTTGAAGGAAGTGGGCGCCACCTGGCAGAACGTGCTGCAGTTCACGACCTACCTGGTGCACTCGCAGGACATTCCCAGGCTGGGCGCCTACCGCGAGCGTGCCTTTCCGGGCATGTTCGGCACCCGCGCCTATCCGACCAACACCTTGCTGATGATCGATCGCCTGGTGCGCGAGGATCTGCTGATCGAAGTGCAGGCGGTCGCGGCGCTATGAGTTCGCGTCTGCGCGAGGGCAGGTTCGAGCTGGACGGCATCCCCGTCCACTACGCCGAAGGCGGCGCGGGCCTGCCGCTGCTATTGCTGCATGGCTCGGGTGCCGGCGCGTCCAGCCACGGCAACTGGCAGCGCGTACTGCCGCGGCTGGCCGAGCTGCACCACGTGCATGCGATGGACCTGATCGGTTTCGGCCGGTCGGGCGCCAAGTCCGCCGGGCCGCATTTCGACTATGCCCTGTGGCTGCGCCAGTGCCGCGAAATGATCGCGCGCATGCCGGGAGAGCGGATAGGCGTGATCGGGCATTCCCTGTCCGGCACCCTGGCCCTGCGTCTGGCGGCCTGCGAACCGCGTGTGGCGCGCGTGATGACGACGGCGACCATGGGCGCGTCGTTCGCCGCCAATCCCGCCACGGAAACCGCCTGGAGCTTTCCCGGCGACCGCGAGGCGCTGAAGCGGGCCTCGCGCCTGCTGGTGCACGATCCGGCGCTGATCGACGAGGCCTATCTGGACGGTCGCGAGCGCATCCTGCGCGAGGGCGATCACGGCCGGCGTTTCGAACAGATGTTCGCGGGCGACAAGCAGCGCTTCATCGATGCCGTCGCGCTGACGGCGGACGAGCTGGGCGCCATCGGCTGCGAGGTACTGATGCTGCACGGCCGCGACGATCGCGGCTTCCCCGCCGATGTTCTTACGCTCCCGATGTCGCGATTCATCGCCCGGGCCGACGTGCACCTGCTGAGCCGCTGCGGCCATTCGGTCGCCTTCGAGTGGCCGGAGAAGTTCCTGGCGCTGGCCGTCCCGTTCTTCACCGGGGTGGCGCATGGGTGAGCCGGCCTACATTCTGAAGGGCAAGGTGATCGACGGCACGCTCGATGCACCCATCGCGCGCGGTGCGGTCGTGACGCAGGGCGAGGAGATCGCATGGGTGGGCGAGGCGGCGGCATTGCCGCCGCGCTACGCGCAGTCCGGCGCCCAGGTGGTCGACCTGCCCGGCCGCAGCATCTTGCCCGGCCTGGTCGACGGACACATCCACATCTCGTTCGGCGAGGCGCGCTCGGAAGAGGAACTGGCGCTGTACACGCCGGTGGAGTTCCGCACGCTGAAGGCGGTGTGGAACGCCAAGAAGGTGCTGCAGGCGGGTGTGACCAGCGCCTTCGATGCCGCGACCACGTTCAACATCGCGCAGTCGGTGCGCGACGCGATCGACAGCGGCATGTTCGAGGGGCCGCGCCTTGCGGTGTCGGGCCGGCAACTGACTTCCCACCAAGGGCTGGAGGATTCCTTCCCCAACTGGATGGAATTCCCGCCGGGGCAGGCGGGCGTGCTGATCCGCAGCCGCGACGAACTGGTCGAGCAGATCCGCTACCAGGTCAAGGACGGCGTCGATGCCATCAAGGTGTCGGGATCGAACGATTCCTTCATCACCCCTGATTCGCTCGACGGCTCGGCCTTCACCTATGACGAATACCGGATGGTGGCCGACGAGGCCCACCGGCTCGGCCGCATGTGCACGGTGCACGCGCGTTCCCGCGATGCCGTGGCCGATGCCGCGCGCGCCGGTTTCGACGTGATCTTCCATGCGTCGTTCATCGACGACGAAGGCATCGATCTGTGCCTGCGCAACGGCTGCGTGATCGTGCCGACGCTGCCCTTGCTGGTCAACGCGATCGAGGCCACGGGCGGGTCGGCCAATCCGGCCAATGCCGGGTTCCAGCGCGAGGTCGACGCGGCGCTGACCAACCTGGCCCGCGCCAGCCGTGCCGGTGTTCCGCTGGTGCCTGGGTCGGAAAGCGGCTGGTCGCCGGTGCCCTACGGCCAGTGGCACGCCCGCGAGATGCAGATATTCGTGGACGACCTGGGCCTGTCGCCCGGGCAGGCTCTGCATGCGGGCACGCTGGGCGCCACGCGTTTGTTCCGCCGCTTCGGCGACCGGGTCGGCAAGCTTGAGGCCGGACGCTATGCCGACTTGATCGTGGTCGACGGCGATCCGCTGGCCGACATCGGGCTGCTGCAGAAACCGTCGCGCTTCGACCTCATCCTGAAGGCCGGGCACCCGGTGGACCGCACGCCGCCCGCGCCGCGCAGGCCCATGCACTACGAACGGCACAAGATGTTCCTGAATGGCATTTTCCACTACGACCAGGAAGCCGGCCACGGCGTCCTGCGGCGCTGACCCTTCTTCATTCTCCAGCAGGAAACTCGATGACGTACAGCAAAGAGCAACTCGCCGGCCTGGTCCAGGCGGATCGCGTGCACCGGGCCTACTACACCGATCCGGCCGTGTTCGAGGCCGAGATGGCCAAAGTGTTCGGCAAGGTCTGGGTCTATGTGGGCCACGACAGCCTGGTGCCCAATCCGGGCGACTATTACTGCACGACGCTGGCCGGACAGCCGGTGGTGCTGAGCCGCCACGAGAGCGGTTCGGTACACGTGCTGTACAACCGCTGCGGCCATCGCGGCGCCAAGGTGCTGTCCCGCACGCGCGGCAACGCGCGCGTATTTTCCTGCATGTACCACGGCTGGGCGTTCCGCCCCAACGGCGAGCTGGCGGGCGTGCCCATGCGCGCCGACTTTCCCGAGGAAGCGCTGCGCGAGCCGCGCGCGGGCATGGAGCCGCTGCCGCGTGTCGACAGCTATCGCGGCTTCGTATTCGCTTCGCTCGATCCCGGCGTGATGCCGCTGCTCGATTTCCTGGGCGAGGCGCGCAAGGGCATCGACGAACTGGTCGACCGCTCGCCCGAAGGGCGGGTCGAGTTCGCGGCCGGCTGCCATCGCTACCACTTCCGCGGCAACTGGAAGCTGCAGATGGACAACATGGCCGACACCTACCACCCCGCGGCCGCCCACGGCTCGACCGTCGGTCCGGACGGTCGCCAGTTCCAGCGGCGTGCGGGTGACCAGGGCGGAGCGGCGCTGTTCTTCGCGCCCAACGGCGAGGCGGTGGTGTCGCAGCTGGGCGTGCGCGGCTTCCCGCATGGCCATAGTTCGGAACAGTCGCTGTTCGACAAGGAGCAGGCCGGCGGCGTCTGGGACGACTACCGTGCCCTGATGGTCGCGCGCTACGGCGAGGAACGCACCGCCGACATCCTGAAGAACCGCCGGCACAGCCTGACGCTGTTTCCGACACTGGACATCCTGATCGCCCAGACCTCGGTGCGCGTGGTCAAGCCGATCGCGGTGGACCTGACCGAGGTCGAGATCTGGCCGGTCCGGCTGGCGGGCGCGCCGGCCGTGATCTCGGACGATCTGGTCAAGTACGTCAACATGACTCACTCCGCGTCGTCGTTCATCCAGACCGACGATCTCGAAGCCTTCGAGCGCTGCCAGGAAGGACTGAAGGCGCAGGGCAGCGACTGGGTGCTGGTCGCGCGCGGCATGGGCGCCGAGGTCGACGAAGGCGACGGCGTGCTGTTCGGCGCGCGTTCGAGCGAAGTCGGCCAGCGCGCCAAACACTATGCCTGGCGCGACCTGATGAGCGCCTGATTCCACCAGAGAGCCACCATGAACACGCTTGCAAGACTCACCCCCGCGGGCCATGCCGCGCCGTCCCTGGACACCCTGCGCGACTTTGTCGAACACGAGGCCGATCTGCTGGACAACCGCCGCTTCGACGAGTGGCTGGACCTGTACAGCGACGATGCCGTGTACTGGGCGCCGGCCGCGCAGGACCAGGCCGACTGGATCAGTCACGTGTCGCTCTACTATGACGAGAAACACACCATGAAGACGCGTGTGGCGCGGCTCAAGCACCCGATGATCCATTGCCAGGACCCGCCTTCGACGACGGTGCGCGTGCTGTCGAACTTCGGTCTGGAAGCCGCTGACGGTGACCGTTTCCGCGTCCGCAGCAAGTTCATCATGCTGGAGGACCGGCCAGGCGCCGACCGCCGCGTGTACGGCGGACGTTATCTGCACACGCTGCGGTTCGACGGCACGCATTTGAAAATCGTCCAGAAGTGCGTGCGGCTCACCAACTGCGACCAGAGCTTCCCGCAACTGACCCAGCCGTTCTAAGGATGCGCATCGGCGCTCTTGCCCCTGGAGGTTCACGATGAAATCCCTGTTGCGCATCGGCCGCGTGCTGGCCTGTATGTCGATCCTGGCGTCCGCGGCCCCGGCCGTCCAGGCCGATGACTATCCGACCCGCCCCGTGCGGATGATCGTGCCGTACGCCCCCGGCGGCGCGCCGGACGTGCTGGCGCGCTCGCTGGCGCCGGGCTTGTCGGAGTTCTTCAAGCAACAGTTCGTGATCGAGAACCGGCCCGGCGCGGGCGGCATCGGCGCGGCCGAAAGCGTGGTCCGCGCCGCCCCGGACGGCCACGTGCTGTTCTTCTCCGACATCCAACAGCTTGCGATCAACCCCTACCTGTTCGCGAAGCTGCCCTATGCCGCCGACAAGGACTTCACGCCCGTGACCCTGGCCGCGACCATTCCGCTCTATATCGCCGTGCAGTCGTCGCTGAACGTGCACAACTTGGCCGAGCTCGTCGCCCTGGCCAAGGCCAGGCCGGGGGCGTTGACCTACGGCTCGTCGGGCATAGGCAGCATCCACCACATCGCCATGGAATCGATGCTGCACGGCCTTGGCATCAACGTCGTGCACGTGCCGTACAAGGGGTCGGGCCAGTCGGTGCCCGCCTTCATGGGCGGCGAGACCTCGCTGGTGATCGCCGCCTATCCGGCGCTGGAGCAATACGTCAGGACCGGCAAGGCGCGATTCATCGCCGTCACCACGCTCGACCGTCCGGCCATGACGCCCGACATCCCGGCTGTGTCCGAAACCGTGCCCGGCTACGACTTCAGTTCCGAGATGGGCATCGTGGTGCCGGCGGGTACGCCGCAGACCGTGGTGCAGCGACTCTCCGCCGCGGTGGCGCGGGCGCTCAAGCAGCCCGATACCGTCGTCCGGCTTAAGGCCATGGGCGCCACCGCCATCGGCAGCAGCCCTGACGGCTATGCCGCCAACATCCGCAACAACCTCGACAAGTTCGGCAAAGCGGTCAAGCTGGCCGACATTACCCCCAACTGAACGCGTCCATACGGAGAGTTTCCTTGAAGCTGTTGAGATACGGCCCGCCGGGCCTGGAGCGGCCCGGCCTGCTCGACGCCGGCGGCGCGATCCGCGACCTGTCCGGCCTGCTGGCCGACATCGGGCCCGACACCCTGTCGCCGGCCGCCCTGCAAGCGCTGGCTGCGCTCGACCCCCGGCGCCTGCCCGTGGTAGACGGCGCGCCGCGGCTGGGCACGCCCTGGCGCGGCATCGGCAAGTTCGTCGCGGTCGGGCTGAACTACGGGCGCCATGCGGCCGAGGCCGGCATGGCCATCCCGGCCGAACCCACGCTGTTCTGCAAATGGACCAGTTGCGTTTCGGGCCCGAACGACGACATCGTCATTCCGCCCGGCTGCGCACGGGTCGACTGGGAGGTGGAGCTGGGTATCGTCATCGGCAGCCGCGCGCGGGCCGTCGACGAGGCCGATGCCCTGCGCCACGTGGCCGGCTACTGCCTGGCCAACGACGTGTCCGAACGCGAATACCAGATCGACCGCGGCGGCGGCCAGTGGGGCAAGGGCAAGGGCTTCGACAGCTTCGGCCCGCTGGGGCCCTACCTGGTCACGGCGGACGAAGTGCCCGACCCGCAGGACCTGGAACTGTGGCTGGAACTCAATGGCGAACGCCGGCAGACAGGACATACCGGCGACATGATCTTTTCCTGCGCCCGCCTAGTCAGCGAGTGCAGCCGCGTGATGACGCTCGAACCTGGCGACGTCATCATCACCGGCACCCCGGCCGGGGTGGGGATGGGAGCCCGCCCGCCGCGCTACCTGGAAGCGGGTGACGTGGTCACGCTGGGCGGCGGCGTGCTGGGGTCCCAGACACAACGGGTCGTCGCGGCGGGCTGAGGGGTGAACCCCCGGCGTGGCCGCGGGCGGTGCGGGTCAGTCCTGGCGGCTGGTCACTTCCACCAGGTGATAGCCGAACTGGGTCTTGACCGGGCCCTGGACGACGTTGACGGGGGCGCTGAACACCACCCGGTCGAACTCCGGCACCATCTGGCCGGGGCCGAAGGTGCCCAGATCGCCGCCCTGGGCGCGCGACGGGCAGTTGGAGTGCTCGCGCGCGACCTGCGCGAAATCGGCACCGCCTTCGATGGCGGCTTTCAGTTCGTTGCACTGGGCCTCGGTGGAGACCAGGATGTGACGGGCGCTGGCATGGGCCATGATTTGCTCCTTGATAAGAGGAAGCAGAGTACCGCAAATTACGGGTATAATTTGCGGCTCCCTTCCTTTCGGCCCTTCGCGCCGGAAGAACCTGCCCGAGTGGTGAAATTGGTAGACGCAGGGGACTCAAAATCCCCCGCCGCAAGGCGTGCCGGTTCGATTCCGGCCTCGGGCACCACTAATAAAATCAAGCACTTAGCGCCAATCTAAGTGCTGCAACGCAAGTAAGCGTTTTTGCCGTGTAACCCAGGCGTAAGCAGTTTTGCCCAATCGCCACGTACCGAGTACAAAGAAAGCCCGGCCACTGTCACAGGTGCCGGGCTTTGCTTATGGTCATTGGGGATGTGATGCCGGGACAGCTATTTTCATACGTCGTTGATCATGACCACGGGTATGCGCCTAACCCAGAAGGCGGTCTGTGTTCACTGGTGCATTGCAAGTTCAGACATACCGGCGACCGCCGTAATAACCTTGTTGAAATGGCTAGTGTGGGGGATTGGATCCTCGGCACAGGTGGAGCCAGTCGTTTGAGTGCTGGGCGAGATCGAATCATTTACTTGATGCGGGTAGATGAGAAGATCCCCTTTCAGCAGTACATAGCCAGTCCAGAGTATCGGGGTAGGTACGATTGCCGTGACTTCGGGCAGGGGAACCAGTTTGCCCTGCTCTCCAGGCACTTCTATTACTTCGGCTGCAACGCTGTAGGCATTGATCAGCTCCCTCCCAGTATTAACAGAGGGACGCTTCAAAAGCGCGGGATGGGGTATCGCCGAGATATGCCTGCTTTACAAATTCAACGGCTCACGGCATGGTTTGGCCGAACATACAAACTTGGCATACATGGCCAGCCTTGCGCGTCGCGAAGCAATCCCGCATTGGTCAGCATCGTTAAAACTCGCCATAAGTGTCGCCCAATAACGCACTGTCGTACCGAAGAAGGTACAAACAACAACACCGCCCGGAGGCGGTGTTGAGGGTGGCGGCGCCGGGAGCCAAACTGGAGTGAGGGCGCCTCTGGTTGTACAACTGGATATACGCCCCGATGGACTGCCTGGCCTGGCTGACCGATTCGTAGGCCTTCAGATACACCTCCTCGTACTTGATGCTGCGCCATACCCGTTCGACAAACACGTTGTCGCGCCAGCTTCCCTTGCCATCCATGGATAACCGGATGCCTCGGCTTTGTACCGCTTCAGTGAAGGCGCTGGCTGTGAATTGGCTGCCCTGATCGGTATTGACGATATCAGGCAACCCGTAGCGGGTAAAGGCTTCTTCCAAGGCGTCAACGGCATGCACCGCTTCCAGCGTGATGGCCACCCGATGAGCCAGAACCTTGCGACTGGCCCAGTCTACGACTGCGGTCAGATACACAAAGCCCCGAGCCATCGGGATATAGGTCGTATCCAGCGCCCACACCTGATTGGCCCGGTTAATCCGCATATCGCGCAGCAGGTACGGCCAAACTTTGTGCTGGACGTTGCGCCGGCTCGTGTTGGGCTTGCAATACAGCGCCTTAACGCCCATGCGTTTCATCAGGGTGCCCACGTGTCGTCGGCCGACCTCATGGCCGTCACGGCGCAGTAGCCGCGCCAGCATGCGGGCCCCGGCAAACGGAAACTCCAGATGCAGCTCGTCGATCCGGCGCATCAACATCAGATCTCTATCGTTGACAGGCCGTGACCTGCTCCCCAATTTAGTACGAAACCAAATTAGAGTCTGCGGTTAAAAAACTGTCTGCAAACTGCTTGGGCGTCAGATACCCGAGCGAACTGTGCGGCCGGTCGTTATTGTATTCCTGGCACCAATCCGCAATCGTTTCCCTTGCGTGACGCATCGAGACGAACCAGTGCTCGTTCAGGCATTCGTCACGGAATTTGCCGTTGAAGCTCTCGATATAGGCATTTTGCTGCGGCTTGCCTGGTTCGATGAAGTGCAGCTTCAGCCCTGTCCTGTAGGCCCATTCGTCCAGCGTTTTCCCTGCAAATTCAGGACCGTTATCAATCGTAATCGACAACGGCAACCCTCGGGCATCTGCAAGTCGTTCCAACACTGCCACGACGCGGCGACCTGGCAGGGACGTATCAACCTCAATGACCAGGCACTCCTTTGTAAAATCATCGACGATGTTCAAGGTGCGGAACCTCCGTCCGTCAGCCAAACCATCAGATACGAAGTCCATCGACCAGCTCTGATTGGGCGCCGTGGCAGGTGCCTTGACCTGTCGCTCGACGCCAGCAATTCTCTTCCTCTTGCGCCTTCTGACTGCCAAACCTGCCTGCTGATAGACGCGGAACAGCCGTTTGTGATTGACGGCCCACCCTTCGCGCTTGACGAGCACATGCAGCCGCCGATAGCCATAGCGCCGCTTGGCGGCTGCCAGCTCACATAGCCGGTCCCGTAGGGCCTGGTCATCCGGGCGGCGCGATTCATAGCGGTACAAGGACCGGGAGATGCCGAATAGCCCACAGGCGCGGGTGACGCCTAAGCCATGCACTTGCATGACGTGCATCACTGCTGCTCGCTTCGCCTGCGGGCTCACCACTTTCGGCCGAGGACATCCTTGAGCGCCGCATTGTCCAGCATGCTCTCGGCTAGCAATCGCTTGAGCCGCGCATTCTCCGCTTCCAGGGCCTTGAGCCGCTGCGCATCCGACACGGTCATGCCGCCGAACTTCGCCTTCCAGTTGTAGTACGTCGCATCACTGATGCCGTGCTTGCGGCATAGGTCTGCTACCTTTGTGCCCGCCTCGGCTTCCTTCAGGATGCCAATGATTTGTTCTTCTGTGAAACGCTTCTTCATGCTACCTCCACGGAGGCAGACTCTACATCATTACCGTACTAATCTCGGGGAGCAGGTCAGCCGGGCCTGATAATACACGCTCGATCGAGCAATCCCCACCAATTTGGCCTGGCGTGACACCGGCAGTGCATGCGTACGGTCTATCATCGCTTTGCGCTCAGCAATCCCGCCTTGGTGAGCGCGCTTTCTAAAAAATCATTCTCCAGCGTGAGCTGGCCGATCTTGGCATGTAGCACCTTCAGATCGGCCGGCGGCTCGTTGTTGCTCTGTCCTGCCGACCCGAATACGTCCGCCGCCTTCTCCTGCAACTGCCGCTTCCATTCCGTGATCTGGTTCGGATGCACATCAAATTGCTGAGCCAGTTCGGCCAGGGTGCGATCCCCCTTGACCGCCGCCAAGGCCACCTTGGCCTTGAACGCCGCTGAGTGTGTTCGTCTCGTTCTCTTGGTCATCTCTCTGGTTCCTTTACCGGCATTATCGCCGGATCAGGCCCAGAGCTCTCCACTTATCGGACTGTCTGAATTTCCGCCGCCACCTCTTTCGCAGCTGGTGCCGCTTTCACCGCAGCTATTTCCCTGGCGTGGCGCAGCAACTGCCATACACGGTGCTGCTCGTCGAAATGGACGACGGCGTCTGCCTATACAGCAATCCCGCGCAGGAGTATCCGGAAGGAACACAGCCTGTCATAGGCCAGGCAGTCGGCGCAACATTCGAGAAAGTGTCCGATGCGCTCGCCCTGGTTCGTTTCTCGCCGCTGTCGAATCCCTGACCCACGCGGCTTTGCTTACTACATAGTCCGCCCTGAACAATTCGGTTCTTAGCAGCAGGGCGGTCGGTTCTCGACCGGAGCGGCGAGCAGTGCTGCAATGACCGGCTGCATCGGCAGGCCGACGCGGACGCAATAAAGCCGCAGCGCGGCCAGGATCAGGCGCAGGTTGTGCCCTGCGCCGCACATCACCGCGTGCAGCGCATCGCCCAGCGCCCCTTTGAGCGGATTGCGGGCGAGCCGCCCGTCCATCTTCATGTGCCCAATGGCCGGCTCGATGGCGCTGCGCCGACGGATCATGGCCTTGAGCGTCCGGGTGATGCCACGCCGTTGTCCCGAGCGCAGGATGCGCACGCCTTCGATCTCCACGCCCCGGTAGCCCTTGTCCACGATGGCTGTGGCGGGTGGCCTGTCCGTGCCGGTGAGGATGCCCACTTGCTCCAGCGTCTCGGCCAGCGTGTGCCCGTCATAGGGGTTGCCCGGCATGGAGCGCATGCCCACCACCAGGCCCTCCTTCAACGTGGTGGCGATGCTGACCTTCACACCGAACTCGTACGGTGTCCTGGCTTTGCCTTTGCTGATGCACTCCACCTCGGGCGCGTGCAGGGCGTACAGCTTGTTCTTGTCCTTCGTGCGCTGGGTCAGGATGCGGCCGGTGCGCTGCAGCAGGTCCTGCACCTTGGCCTGGGCCGCTTCGGGCAGCACATGCAACTGGCGCTGCACCTCACGATGCACGCGGCCCACACGGGTGCGCAGCGTGCGCACGGCCTTCTTCATGCGCTTGAACTGCTTGGCGTGCGCGTAGCGACCGATCTGTGCGGCCAGCCGAGGGGCCACGCGGTTGTAGTTCTGGCGCAGCCGCAGTCCGTTGTCCTCGGCGACCTTGACCAGGTGCTGGCGGCTCTTGTCCAACAGCCGGCTGTCGGTGGGATGGGCGATGGCCTTGGGCATGACGGTGGTGTCCACGATCACCTGCTGCGTGCTGGCCTTGCGGATGACGCCACCACGCCGGGCAGCATCGATGCTGGCCGCAAGCAGCGTTTCCACCCCTTCTTCTCCAATGCGTTTTCTCCAGCGCGTCAGACTGGACGGGTCGATGGGCAGTTCGGTCTGCAGATAGGTCTCGCCACAGAAGAACTGCCAGTACGGGTTCTCCACCCAGGTGTTGACCACGGCTTCGTCGGAAGCATTGAAGGTGTGCTGCAGGTACAGCAGCCCGGCAACCAGGCGCGGCGCCAACGCGGGCCTGCCTCGGCCGGAAGTGAACGACAGCGCGAACGTGCGCTCAATCTCGGCCCAGTCGATCAGCGCGGCCAGTCTGACCAGCGGGTGCTGCATGTTGATCTGCTCGTCCAGCCTTGGACGGAACAGCTCGGCCGTTTGCGGCTGCGAAGGCTTTGGACCCATGGGATTCTTTGGAGGAATTTGCAAGAAAACAGGCACTGGCAAAACCATACCTTGCAAATCCCGGGCCCATCAATCAGCAGAACCACGTTTCAGATCAAGGGATTGCGCATTGTTCAGGGCGGACTACATACCAATAACGGAGATATCCCATGCTTGCCAAGTTGATCCCTTCCGTCCGACTCGCGGCGTCGACCGCCGCCGCGGCCTTGTTGCTACTCGCTGCGGGGCCGGCCCGCGCCCAGCAAGCGCCGTGGCCGCAGAAGTTGGTGCGGATCCAGGTTGCGTTTGCGCCGGGCGCCTCGACCGACAATGTCACGCGCAAGCTTGCCGCCATCATGAGCAAGTCGCTGGGGCAGGCCGTGGCGGTCGAGAATCGGCAAGGGGCCATGGGCGCAATCGCCATGAGCTATGTGGCACGAGAGAGCCCGGATGGCTATACGCTGGCGGCCAACGACAGCAGCAGCGTCATCGTGCCCAATACCACCAGCAAGGTGCCGTATAACCTCCAGCGCGATTTCACGCCGATCGCCGCGGTGATGTTTTCTCCACTCGGCATAGCGGTCAAGGGAGACAGCCCCTTCAAAACGCTGCAGGACTTCATCCGGGCTGCCAAAGCTCATCCAGGTCGACTGACGTACGGCACCGGCGGTGCGGGAAGCAGCACGCATCTTGCCATGGCGGAGTTGGCCAATGAGGCGGGCATCGAATTGACCCACATTCCGTATAAAGGCGCGGGCGAAGCGCTGCTAGCGCTGATGGGTGGACAGATCGATGCCCAGTTCGCGTCCCCCTCGACGGTGATGGGCCACATCGAGACTGGCAAGCTGCGCATGCTGGCCATCAGCGGCGATGCCCCGCCTGCGGCCCTGCCTGGCGTCCCGACATTCGCGAAGGCCGGCTTGCCCAATTACAGCTTCTTTAACTGGATTGGCTATTGGGCCCCCAAGGGTACGCCCACGCCAGTCGTCGACCGCCTGCAAAGGGAGATTGTGGCAGCACTGGCAACGGATGAAATGAAGGCTTATGCGCAAGCCATCGGCGCGACGCCGCGCGTGGAATCCGGCGAGGCATTCGCACAACTGATCGAGCATGAGAATGCGCGTATTGCTGGGCTGGTGGCCAAGTTGAACATCGAAAAACAATGACGGTGTTCTTTGCTGGATGACGATACGAGCGACAGGCAGATGGCCCCCGGCGGGAGCCTTTCGCCGTCGGGCGGCGAAGGGCAGCATGCCACGGCTCGTGCGCCGTTGCGTCGCGCTGCGGCGCAACAGGCCTCCTTTTGCCCTTTGATCTTCACGCACCAAGAGCAGGCGGGCCGAACGAAATGCCCGCCTCGCCCGGTTCGAATTCACCGCGCCGCGCGGTGGGTCAATCGACATTCAGGTCCATTTCCTTCACCCGCGAGCCCAGGCGATCAACATCCTGCAGCCGCTGGTCGGCGAACTTCACAGGAAGGGTCCTGCGCCACATCCGGCGCGTCGTCCAGGATCTCGTATTCAAAGCTGATTCCGCACCCACCTGGCTGCTGCCTAACTCCCTCCGCTGCCCCGCCCGATCTCGCGCAGTAGCACCTGAATCGGCGCCAGCGACTCCATCATCTCAACGGGCGTAGTGCCCAGGTTGCCGGGGAGCTCAGCCCGGAAAAAAGCGGGCCGACGTGCATTGACGCCCTCGCCGGCGTTCACGAACTTGATTACCGCGAACCGCTTACCCCGGCATTCGTCGCACATGGTCATCGACGAATTGGGCAAGTCCGAGGCCCATACCCTATCTGGCAGCACGCCGGCCAGCGCCCTGACACAGCCCCCGGAAGCAGGTGGCCGATGGCGCTGCGCCCGCCGGATGCGGCCGCATGGCTAGGGTTGACCAGCGAGCCGGGCGGCGCGTCGGTCGTAACCGGCAAGACGGCGCCTCGTTGTTGGGAATGTCCGGGCACAGCAGCGCCTTCGGGCCACAGACCGCGCAGGCGAGCACGTAGATCGGCACCAGGTTCAGCGCTCGGCAGCTGCGGACCCGTGGACGCGACCGACCACGCGACCGACCAGCTATCGCCGGCACGAAAGCCGTCAATCAGAAGATGGGAGAGGGAAGGATACGTCCAATCTTCTCAAGAAATCAGCGACGAGCACGTTGAATGCTTTCGGATTGTCTAGGTTCGAAAAGTGCTTGGCCGCAGGAATCACGTGCAATTCGGAACCGGGAATCGCCGCCTGTAGCTCTTGCGCAGCCTCCACCGGTGTGCTGGTGTCTTCGGCGCCGACGATGATCAGCGTGGGCCGCGCGATGCGCCCAGCGCAGGAGCGTAGATCCTGGGCGACGATCGAGGCCAGTGTGCTGAGGTAGGCCCCCGGGGGCATCGCGCTCACCCATCGAGCGTACCGATCGCAAATCGCAGCGCTAGTTCCGAGTGCCGTGCGGCTGGTTACGTAGCTTTTCGCAAAAGCTTCCATTCCGTATTGATCCACCTCCCGACGTACAGCCGCCACCCGGGCTGGGCCGCCTGGCCGCCCGCCAAGCGAAGTGTCCGCTAGCACAAGCGCCGACACTGCCTGCGGACGCAGAAGAGCCATGTGCATCGCAGTTTGGCCACCCATCGAAATGCCTAGACAAACGGCGGATTCCACGCCGCAATGCGCAAGCAAGGCCAACCCCATTCTTGCAGACCGCTCGATGGAATACTCATTGCGGCACGTCGAGCTGCCATGGCCGATGGCGTCCCAGGCCAAGATCCGATGCGATCCCTCGAATGCGGCGATGGTCTCGTCCCACATAGAATGAGTACCACCCAGGCTATGTATCAAGACAAGCGTCGGGCCAGAACCTCGATCGATATAGGCGATGTCCTCTCCGTCGATATGGAGATGTTGAATGGCAGTGTTGTCGTCGCTTGCTCCGAGCGCGACATTGGCAGGGCGGTTCATTGCGAATCTCCAGTCGATGTAGTGACGAGGTGTTGCATAGGCAGGACGGGCGACCCGGCGAAAGACAATGAGTCGGGTCGGGCAATCGAGCTCGTCCTTGCAACAAGCTTAGAAGGCCACACGGTTCATACAAGGAGCGCGCAGCAGCTCGCTCAGCTTGTTGGCTCGGGTAACGATCAATTCGGCGAGGTGGCGCTCGTCCTTCGGGCTGAAGCGAAACTCTGGGACGGTAATGCACAGGTCGCCGAAAACTTGACCGCTTTCGCCAAATACGGGGGCGGCCAGACCGACGGCACCGGGCGTCTGTTCCCCCTTGCTGATTGCATAGCCACGCTCGCGAATCCTCCGAAGCTCTCTCATGATTACCGCAACAGACGGCGGCGCGAATCCCGTGGCCGGAGATGCCGTCACCCTATTTATCACGGACTCCACGACAGCGCCCGGCAACCAAGTAAGAATCGCCTTTCCGCTCGCACCCCATGCCAAGGAGCGAAGTTCGTACATACGGACGCGATATCTCAAGGGATGGCGCGAATCCACTTTTTCCACAAACGACATTTGACGCGATGCGGGCAAGTACAACCCGAGAAGACATGTTTCGTTGCACCCCTCCACCACGTCACGCATGATCGGGCGCGCCACCTCCAGCGAGGGTTGGCCCTGCATCGCAAGCGCGCCCAGTCTCGAAAATTCGCGTCCCACGCAGTACCGCCGCATGGGTGCGCGTTCTGCGAATCCAAGCTGCACCAATTGGTGGAGCAAACGATGTGTGGTACTCGTAGGAAGACCCAGTATTTCGGATAAGCGCTTCACCGAAATTTCTTGCTTACCTTCCACGAGAACGCGCAGTACGGCGAGAAGGCGGCTGGCTGTACCGGTGTCACCGTTCACGGTCATGCTCCACGCCCGCCGGCCCAATCGCCTTCACTGGTGTGCGAGAACCGGCTGGCGTGCCTGATCGGACCGAGTCCACGCTGCCAGAGCGCGCCGATACCGCGGATACCCCTTGATAACCGAGTATTTGCGACAGCTGGCCAGCGCCGACACGCAAAGAGTGGGCGTAATCGTTGAGTTGGCTTTGATCGAATCGCTGCTCGGGAATCGTGACGACCATGGAAGCGACAACATGGCCGCTCACGTTGAAGACCGGCGCACCGATTCCCACCGCGCCCGCAAGTCGCTCTCCGAAAGACGCGACCCACCCCTGGGTTCGTGTGGCTCGTAGTTCGGCATCAAGCTTGCGTCGACGCACCGTGGTATGCGGCGTCAATCGTGGTAGTCCGTTGATTTCCAGAATGCGTTCGCATTCCGCGTCCGGAAGAAAGGCGAGCAGCGCCTTCCCGCTAGCACCAGCGTGTAAGGGCTTGATCTCTCCAACCTCTAATGCGTACTGAAGCGGCTTATCGCATTCTTCGATTGCGACGCAGACGCCAGTTCCGTATTCCTTCGAGTAAGCGTTCAGCGTCACGGTTTCACCCAATTCGTCTGCAAGTTTGCGCATTATAGGGCCTGCTGAGCGCTCTACCGATACGTTTCTGCGGAGCGACGCGCCTAACGTTAGCGCGTTCAGGCCAAGCGAATAGGTGCCAGCAAGCCTGTCGTGAACCAGCAGTCCTTCGCCCACCAGCAATCCCAACAGTCGTCCAGCAACCCCTTGTGGCATGCCGAATGCGGCGGCAATGTCTGCCATGTCGGCTTGGCGATCAAGATCGCCCACGAACCTGAGCAGGGCGATGGCATTCGCAACACTCTGCATACTCATGATTATTCCCTTCCTCATTCAGGGCTCGTACGCCGGTTACGGATGTCGCCTCTCTCGGGCCGTTACCGGGACAGCGCATTGTCAAGCCGGCTGTCCGGACGCGCGCCATGTCATACCGGCCACGCACGTTCTGCCACGCTTCGGGGACCAATCATAAAGACCAGGCGTTGCCCGTCGCAACGCGGAAATCCCGGCAAACGGAATTATGGGGCAACCGTGTTGACCGGTCTTTCGCGAAGCTTCCAGAATCGCCTCATGCCAAAAGAGCCAATAGGAGACCGACCGTGCACAGATGCCTTCGAGTAGTTTCTTCTCTTGCGATGTGTGCGGTATGTGCGTCCGCGACGGCACAGGCGTCGGAGTCTGGTCCAGCGGGCTATCCAAGTCGCCCCATCCGCTGGATCATTCCCTATGGAACGGGCGGCGTGACGGATATTTTCGCGCGCGCGCTGGCGAGCGAACTGTATCCGTATCTGAAACAACCAATCGTAATCGACAATCAGCCGGGTGCCACCCAAGTCATTGGTGTAAAGAGTGCGCTTCGGGCACCGGCCGATGGTCAGACCTTGCTGATGGGCAGCGTCACCAATCTTGCCATCAATGTGTGGACGCAAAAGCACCTGCCTTACGATCCAATCAAGGATCTCGCTCCGGTCGGCATGCTCTTCACATCGCCGCAATTCTTGGTCGTTCGCTCGTCGCTGCGGGTCGAGTCGGTGCGCGATCTGGTGGCACTTGCCAAGGCCAGGCCGGGGGAAATCACATATGCCTCGATCGGCGTGGGCTCTTCCGCCCATCTGGCGGGAGAGTTGTTCAAATCCCTCGCGGGAATTGATATCCGCCACATTCCCTACAAGGGCACCAGCCAAGCCATTACCGACATAGCGGCCGGGAGAGTGGACATGCTGTTTACCGGCGGCGGCCTCTCCTACGTGGAGGGGGACAGAGATCGGCTGCGCATCCTTGCGACGACGTCGACCACTAGGTCGGCTGCCGCGCCCGGGATTCCCACGATGCAAGAAGCCGGCGTTCCCGGATACGAGGCATCACTCTGGTTCTCACTCATGGCGCCCGCGGGCACGCCTGCGGCGATTGTCGAGAAAATCAATCACGCGGTCAATCTAGTCTTGGGGAGCCAATCTTTCAAACAGAAAACCGACACATTGGGGGTGGACGTCACGCCCAGCACACCAAACCAACTCGCCGAACGCATTCAGGCCGAAATTCCCAAGTGGGGAGCGGTCATTACCCGCTTGCCCGGCGGCGGGAACTGAGGCCATCGGACGAACGGGCGGATGACAGTAACAAACCATATGGAACGTGGCAGATGGCGGATCACACACTCAACATAGCAATCATCGGTGCAGGGATCGGCGGTTTGGCCGCAGCGTCCCTGCTGCGCAGCATCGGACACCAAGTGCGGGTCTTTGAACAGGCTGGACAGTTTGGACGAGTCGGCGCAGGCATTCAGATGACGCCCAACGCAATGCAGGTGCTTCGCCGCCTCGGGCTCGAGCCGGCATTGCGCGCCATTGCGTACGAGCCCGAGATCGCGCTTAGCCGCGAATTCGATAGCGGGAGGATTACCAATCAGTTCGCGATTGCAGCAGCAATGGAGCACAAGTACGGGGCGCCGTTCTTCGTCTTGCACCGGGCCGACCTGCACGGTTTATTGGCCGCCGATCACGCGCAGGACAGCATCAACTTCGGAAAGAAATTAGTCTCACTGGAGCAGGACAGTCGAGAAGTGAGACTACGATTTGCGGACGGGTCAGTAGCACACGCCGATCTGGTGGTGGCGGCCGACGGGGTTCATTCGCTGGTCAATACCATTCTTTTCGGACGCCAAGATGCAGTTTTCACCGGCAGAGTCGCCTACCGCACGACATTTCCCGCGGCGTTGCTCGGCAGCCGGCCGCTGGATCCCGCAAGGACGAAATGGTGGGGCCCGGACAGGCATATCGTGATGTATTACGTGACCGCAAAGCGCGACGAAATCTACTTCGTGACGAGCCAGCCCGAAGATGCGGCGTGGCTTACCCAAGAGTCCTGGTCGGCCAAGGGCAATCTGGACGAACTCAGATCGGCGTTCTCCGAATTCCATCCCGACGTACAGCACGTTCTGCAGTGCTGCCCCGACGTTCACAAATGGGGCCTGTTCATCCGCGATCCACTGGCTCGGTGGAGCAACGGAAGGGTCGTGCTTCTCGGCGATGCGTGCCATCCCATGCCGCCATATATGGCGCAGGGAGCCGCCTCCGCTTTGGAGGATGCCGCTGTGCTAAGTCGATGCGTCGCGACAATGGTCGATAACGGGCCGGCCGAGATGGCCAAGGCCTTCGACCTTTACGAGGGGACGCGCAAACCAAGAGCGTCCCGCATTCAAGCCGCCTCCGGCGCCAATAATTGGATGCGACACGCCTCGGAGGCCAATCCCGATTGGGTCTATGGCTACAACCCCTGGAAGGCACCGCTCGTCTCGATGGACCGGGCCATTTCAAGAGAATCATGATGACAAAAGACAACCCTCGCGAGAAATGGGCCTTGCCCCGAACCGTGGTCAAAGCGGGCGAAAATTGGGCACTGGTATGTGGACGATGCAATCGATGCGGGACTGTCGTTTTCCCGCGACCGCCAATTTGTCCGGTCTGCCTCGACGAATCGTTGGAGCCCGATCTTGTCTGCGATGGCGGGATTCTTTACAGCTATTCGATCGTGCACGCTGTCCGTGCAGGGTGGACCTCCCCTTACGGTCTGGCCTACGTCGACTTCCCGAACGGCGTGAGAATTTGTGGCCCCCTCGATATTCCCGCCGACGGGCACATTTCTTTGGACTCGCCCGTGTCCCTGACCGTCGGAGAGCTGCGAGTCGATGCCGAGGGCGTTTCATGGCTATCGCACAGGTTCAGCGCGTTGGGAAGCGGTGCGAAACATGGCAAGGAGAGTATGCGATGAGCAAGGTAGCGATTATTGGCGCCGCAATGTCCCGCTTTGCTAAACGACCGGACGCGAGCTTGCAGGACATCGGCTGGCCGGTCGTGCTTGCGGCCCTGAAGGATGCCCAGGTCGATCGCAGTGCCATCGATGCGGTATACGCTGGCGCTGCATATAGCGGCCGGCTGGTGGGTCAGCGTGTTTTGCGTACCCTTGGGATGACGTCGATTCCGGTCACGAATTGTGAGAACGCATGCTCGAGCGGAGCAACGGCATTTCGCGAGGCGTGCCTCGCCATCAAGCACGGCGAGATCGAAGTTGCGCTGGTTCTCGGAATCGACAAGCTCACTGCGCTTGGCGGAGGCGTATTACCCGGACAGCCCGACGACTGGGAAGTGGAAGTCGGATTGAGCATGCCTGCGCTCTATTCAATGCGCGCACGCAGATACATGCACGAACATCGACTTGATGCGAACGACTTAGCCATGGTTGCGGTAAAAGCCCATCGGCATGGGGCGCTCAATCCCTACGCGCAATTCAACAATGAAATCACCGTGGAGCAAGTCGCCGAGGCGCGTCCGGTGGCAGAACCGTTCACGTTGTTGCATTGCTGCCCGACAGGCGACGGCGCCGCTGCCGTGATCGTGTGCTCCGAGAACTATGTCCGGTCTGCTGCCCGCAAGCCGGTCTGGGTGGCGGCGACAGAACTCAACTCGGGACGGTATATGACCGGGTTCAGGGACTTGACCACACCTGAGATCACCGTTCGCGGCGCCAAGGAGGCCTATGAATTGGCAGGCATCGGCCCCGAGGACATCGATGTTGCGGAAGTGCATGACGCATTTACCGTCGCCGAACTGCTTTACTACGAGGCGTTCGGGTTTTGTGAGCGGGGCGGCGCATTGGACTTGCTTCGTTCGGGAGCGACATCGCTGGGTGGCCGGATACCCGTGAATGTCAGCGGAGGATTGCTGTGTAAAGGACATCCGGTCGGCGCCACTGGCATAGCGCAGATAGCCGAGGTGACTTGGCAGCTGCGCGGAGAAGCGGGAGCGCGACAGGTAGTCGGTGCACGCACCGCGCTGACCCATTGCACTGGCGGAGGCATCGCTGGTTTCGATCACGGGGCCTGCGCCATCAACATCTTCTCGACCTGACGCATCGAGCCGCCTGTCGGCCAATGACGCGGCGTGGGCCAGTTCAGTTATCCGCACGCAGGCGAGCCGCCATCGCCAAGTCTGCTCAGCAACACAAACAGAATCTGAGGCTTGAGGCATGATCACGAAGGATGAAGAGGAAGCTTTGTCTATGGACGCGCCGCTGCAAGGCATGCGGGTGCTCGATTTCACCCTGTTCCTATCCGGTCCGTTCGGCACGCAGATTCTGGGCGACATGGGAGCTGACGTCATCAAGGTCGAACCGGCAAACGGCGATCAAACCCGGTACTTGCCGCCGAATTTCGTCGCCGGAGACAGCGCGTATTTCCTCTCGGTAAACCGTAACAAGGAGAGCATCCAGATCGACTACAAGACCCCGGATGGGCTCGCACTGATCGAACGGCTGGCTCAAGAGAGCGATGTATTCGTGGAAAACCAAAAGCCCGGCAATCTAGCCAAGTATGGGATCACTTACGAGCGGCTGTCCGCGCTCAATCCGCGGCTGGTATGGTGCTCCATTAGCGGCTTTGGCCAACAGGGCCCGTATGCCGGCCGCCCTGCCTACGACATGATTGTGCAAGCCCTGTCCGGCGGGATGAGCATGACGGGGGAGAGCGATGGGAAGCCCGTTCGTTCGGCCATCCCTATCGGTGATATCGCTGCCGGCATGTATGCCGTCATGGGCGTGCTGGGCGCGCTGCATGCGCGCCATCGCACGGGCAAGGGGGCATACATCGACATCTCCATGCTCGACTGTCAAATCGCCATGCTGTCTTATCAAGCCGCCTACTATCTACATTCCGGACGCATACCGGCGCGCCAGGGTAGGGGCCACGAATCCATTCCGAGCTATCGCGCTTTCACTGCGGGCGACGGCGTTGACTTCGTGGTCTGCGCGAATACGGACCGTATGTGGCACGCCTTATGCGATGTTGCCGGAGTAGGAGCCTGGGGGCGGTCCGCCCATTTTCTCAGCCGACAAAATCGGTATGAACACCGACACGAGATATGGCGCGTCCTCGAAGACGCCCTACTAGCCCGCCCGGCAGCCGAATGGGTCGAACTCCTGCATAGTGCCGACGTTCCGGTCGCCATGGTCAACACGGTCGACCAGGCCCTAGCAGACGTACAAGTCCGGCAGCGCGGCATGGTGCTAACGCTCGAGAGCGAAGCAGGCCAGCGTGTTTCCGTTGCCGGCAACCCCGTGAAGATGACCGGCATCGACGAAAGCGCCTACCGTTATCCTCCCTCTCTCGGAGCTGATACCAAAAGCGTTCTCCAGCGCCTGCTGGGCATAACCGAGGAGGAAGCCCAGGACCTCGCTCGCAGGAAAATCATCAACATCAACGGCTGACGGACCCCGTTATCCGTCGTACGCGAGGCCGACGCCGCCAGACAGGACAATCCCATTTTCTTCAACGTCAACAACTCCGGCTGGCTTGCCAGCTACCAGGGAGGCAAGGGCGGCTGGGATCCCGCGACGCCGGTCACGCGTACCAATTATTCGGGCGCGGACATCGTCAATGGCGGCGCCTATGTCAGCACCAGCGACACGGACAAGATCGGCGCTGCGCTCAAGCGCGGTTTCGTGTATGTCAACGTCGCCTCGCGCAGCCGTGGCGCCGTCGCTCCCGCGGGGGTCTACGAGGACGGTGTCTATCAGGGCAAGGCGCCGGCGGCCATCGTCGACGCGAAGGCGGCGGTGCGTTATCTGCGCCTGAATGACGGCGCCATGCCGGGCGATGCCAGCCGCATCGTGGTGAACGGCACGAGCGGGGGCGGCGCGCAGAGCACGCAATTGGGCGCCACGGGCAACAGCGCGGATTATTTCCCTTACCTGCAGGCCATCGGTGCCGCCGGCATCGACAAGGACGGCAAGAGTTCCATCGGCGATGATGTGTTCGCCATCGTGGCCTATTGTCCGATCCAGGACATGGGCAGCGCCGATCTGGCCTACGAGTGGATGTTCAATGTGCTGGATACGCGCGCGCTGGTTGCGGCGGACCAGTTGGCGGGGAAGATCGTCGATGCCGGCGGGACCCCGTTGATCCGGGCTTCCAATCCCGATCCGGCCGGCAGTGCCGAGTTGATGAACGCCTTCAAGGTCTACCAGGCCGGTCTGGGGCTGAGGAACGATGACGGCTCGGCGTTGACCGCGGACAACATGCTGGCCGCCATCCAGGCGGAGATCAAGAAGGCCGCGACCCGTCAGGTCAAGGCGGGCAAGCCGTTCGTGGCCTACGGCGCCTATGGGGATGCCGCGGGCAACGGGGTGGGCGGGGGGAGCGGGACGCTGCACTATCTGAATGACTTCATCGGCACGGACGCCGCCGGCACGGTGACGTTCTTCGATATGACGAAGTACTTGAAATTCGTCGCCACGCAGGCGCGGCTCAAGTCCGTGCCGGCTTTCGACCGGAGCGGCCAGAGCGCCACCGCCGCGGGTGCGGTGACCACCGATGGCGCGGGTACGGTGAACAGCGCCGGCGGCGAGTCCAATCTGTTCGGCACCGCCTCCCAGGTCTATTCCAACTTCACGGAGTATGGCTGGAACCACAACGATGGCGCCAACGGCACCGACAGGCAGGACGGCGTGGGCCTGGCCAGCACGGGCTACAGCTGGGCCGCGAATCCTCAGCGGGATTTCCTGCTGAACCAGTACAAGATGATCAACGCGCTGCCGTACGTCGGCAAGACCGACGGCATCACGCCGCACTGGCGCATTCGCGTGGGCGCGCGGGATCGGGATACGTCCTTTACCGTGGCTTATAACCTCAGCCGCGCGCTGAAGGCCGATCCCAAGGTCAAGGACGTCGACTACGCCCTGCAGTGGGATCAGGGGCACGCCGGCAACTACGACGTGCAGGAGGCGATGGCCTGGGTCGACCGGGTACTGGCCACGGCCGAGTAGGTTGAATGGGGGCGGGACGGCTCCGGTTGTCAGACCGCGATCATCTCCCGCACCCCTTGCGCATCCATGTCCGCACCCAGCCCATTGGCCACGATTTCCCCCCGGTTCATCACCCAGTACCGGTCCGCGATCGCTTTCGCGAAGTCGTAATACTGCTCGACCAGCAGCACCGTCAGCCCCATTTCGTCGACGAGGCGGCGCAGCGTCCTGCCGATTTCCTGGATGATCGAAGGCTGGATGCCTTCCGTGGGTTCGTCCAGGATCAACAACTGCGGTTCGCTCATCAGGGCTCGGCCGATGGCCAGTTGCTGCTGCTGGCCGCCCGAAAGATCCCCGCCGCGCCGGGCCCGCATGTCCTTGAGTACCGGGAACAGCGCGTAGATGTGCTCGGGCACGCCGGCGGGCGCCTTGCGGCTGGCGGCCCCGACCAGCAGGTTTTCTTCGACCGTCAGGCGAGGGAAGATGTCGCGCCCCTGGGGCACGTAGGCGAGGCCGCGGGCGACGCGTTCGTAGGTGGGCAGTCTGGTGAAGGGTTGGCCGCGCCAGGCGATGGTGCCGCTTTTCGTCGGCACGACGCCCATCAGGCAGCGCAGCAGGGTGGTCTTGCCGACGCCGTTGCGGCCGAGCAGCACGGTCAGCTTGCCGTCGGGCACGGTCATGGAGATGTCGCGCAGGATGTGGCTGCCGCCGTAGAACTGGTTCAATCCTTCAATGTTCAGCATCGTCCGTTCCCCGCAAGTTCAACGTCCCAGATAGGACTCGATGACGGCTTCGTCCCGTTTCACGTGGTCCAGGGAGCCTTCGGCCAGCACGCGGCCTTCGGCCATGACCGTCACGCGGCCGGTTTCGCCGGCCAGCGCGGCGACGAACTCCATGTCGTGTTCGACCACCATCATGGAGCAGGTGCCGCGCAGGCGGTTCAGCAGCACGGCCAGTTCCATGGTTTCGTCGTCGGTCATGCCGGCGGCGGGCTCGTCCAGCAAGAGCAGGGCCGGTTGCTGCATCAGCAGCATGCCGATCTCGAGGCGCTGCTTCTGGCCATGCGAGAGTTCGCCCGCGAGCCGGCGCGCCTCGCTTTCCAGGCGTATCACTTCCAGCGTGTGTTCGATCCGGGCCTGGGCCGCGCGGTCCAGGCGCGCGCGCAGCGACGCCCACCAGCGCTTGTCCGCCTTCATCGCGAGTTCCAGGTTTTCCCAGACCGGGTGCTGTTCGAACACGGTGGGTTTCTGGAACTTGCGTCCGATGCCGGTCTGGGCGATTTGCGGTTCGTTCAGGCGGGTGAGGTCGATGCTCTGGCCCAGGTAGACCTTGCCGGCGTCGGGCGAGGTCTTGCCGGTGATGACGTCCATCATCGTCGTCTTGCCTGCGCCGTTGGGGCCGATCACGCATCGCAATTCCCCGGCGTCGACCGTCAGGGACAGCTTGTTCAACGCCCGGAAGCCGCCGAAGCTGACCGTCACGTCTTCCAGGTAGAGGATGGTGCCATGCGACACGTCGATGGCGTTGGGCCGGACCACGTGCCCCAGGGCGGCGGCCCCGGACAGGGTGGGCTGGTCGAGGCCGTCGCCGAAGCCCGACGCGCTGCGCGGCGGCGTCTTCGCGTGGCCCATGGCAGGATGCGTACCCATCAGTGCGTGCTCCGCTTGAAGACGTTTCCGATCAGGCCCATGATGCCGCGCGGCAGCAGCAGCGGTACCAGTACGAAGATCAGGCCGAGGAAGAACAGCCAGTATTCGGGGAAGTTGGCGGTGAAGAAGCTCTTGGCGCCATTGACGGCGAAGGCGCCGACGATGGGGCCGATCAGGGTGCCACGCCCGCCGACGGCGACCCAGATCGCCATTTCGATCGAGTTGCCGGGCGACATCTCCCCGGGGTTGATGATGCCGACCTGGGGTACGTACAGTGCGCCCGCGATGCCGCACAGGATGGCCGACACGGTCCACACGAACAGCTTGTAGCCCAGGGGGTTGTAGCCGAGGAACATCAGCCGGGTCTCGCCGTCGCGCACCGCGGTGACGACGCGGCCGAGCTTGGAGGTGACGATGGCGCGCGCGGCGATGAACGCGAGGACGAGCGTGGCGAAGGTCAGCAGGAAGAGCGCGGTACGGGTGCCGGGGTGGGTGATGGCGAAGCCGGCGATGCGCTTGAAGTCGGTGAAACCGTTGTTGCCGCCGAATCCGGTCTCGTTGCGGTAGAACAGCAGCATCGCGGCGAAGGTCAGGGCCTGGGTAATGATGGACAGGTAGACGCCCTTGACGCGCGAGCGGAACGTGAAGAAGCCGAATATCCAGGCGACGGCCGCGGGCACCAGTACCACCAGCAGCAGGGCGTATCCCAGGTGCTGGGTGCCTTCCCAGTACCAGGGCAGGGCCTGCCAGTTCAGGGACACCATGAAGTCGGGCAGGTCGCTGCCGTACACGCCCTCGTTGCCGATGGAGCGCATCAGGTACATGCCGATCGCGTAGCCACCCAGCGCGAAGAACAGCGCGTGCCCCAGGCTCAATACGCCGCAGTAGCCCCAGACCAGGTCCAGCGCGAGCGCACCGATGGCGTAGCACATGAACTTGCCGGCCAGCGTCATCGCGTAGGCGGACAGGTGAAAGGCGCTCGTCTCGGGCATCACCAGCGCGCCGACCGGCACCCCTATGCCCACCGCGATGCTCAGCGCCAGCAATGCGAGCCAGGCGTTGCGCGAGAGCAGCGCCGGACGCGGCGGCAGGCCCAGCGTCCGTCCGATGTCCTGGCCGGCGGCGGACGGGATCCCCGGCATCGTCGATATCGTGACAGCCATCTCAGGCCTCCGCGCTACGGCCCTTCAGGGCGAACAGGCCCTGCGGGCGTTTCTGGATGAAGAGAACGATCAGCACGAGCACCGCGATCTTGGCGAGCACGGCGCCCCAGAACGGTTCGATCGCCTTGCTGACGAGACCGAGTCCGAAGCCGCCGATCACCGTGCCGGCGATCTGGCCGACCCCGCCCAGCACCACGGCCATGAAGGAGTCGATGATGTAGCTCTGGCCCAGGTCCGGTCCCACGTTGCCGATCTGCGACAGCGCGCAGCCTCCCAGTCCGGCGATGCCGGCGCCGAACGCGAACGCATAGGCGTCCACGCGCGCGGTCCGCACGCCGACGCAGGCGGCCATCCGGCGGTTCTGCGTGACCGCGCGCACGAACAAGCCCAGGCGGGTCCGCGTGAGCATGGCCCAGGCCAGCGCGACGACCGCCAGCGAGAACGCCAGGATCGCGATCCGGTTGTACGGCAGGATCAGGCTTTGCATGACGGTCACGCCGCCGCTCATCCATGAAGGGTTTTCCACCTGGACGTTCTGTGCGCCGAAGATCATGCGCGTGCCCTGGATCAGGATCAGGCTGATGCCGAAGGTGGTCAGCAGCGTCTCCAGCGGCCGGCCATAGAGGTGCTTGAGGACCAGGCGTTCGATGACCGCGCCGCCGAGCGCCGCCGCCAGGAACGCGACCGGCACCGCCACCAGCGGATACCAGTCGAACGCCGCGGGCGCGTAGCGATGGAACAGTGTCTGCACGACGTAGGTCGCGTAGGCGCCGATCATCAGGAATTCCCCGTGCGCCATGTTGATGACGCCGATCAGTCCATAGGTGATCGCCAGGCCCAGCGCGGCCAGCAGCAGCACGCTGCCGAGCGACAGGCCGGCGAACAGCGTGCCGGCGATCCGTCCGCGGCGCTCGATGCCGTCCAGCGTGTCGAGCCCTTGCTGGGCGACGGCCCGTACCTGCGGGTCGGGTTCCTGCCATGCGCCGGTCGCCGATTTGGCCGTCAGCGGGCGCAGCAGTTCGTACATGCCCGGATCCTTGCGGGCGGCGACGAGCTTGACCGCTTCGAGCCGGGTCGCGGCATCCGGGGCGTGCAGCGCGGTCATCGACCATAGTGTGTCGAGACGCTGCTTCAGGGCGGGATCGGCTTCCCGCGCGCGCGCGGCGTCGACCAGGGGCTTCATCGACGGATCCGGACTCTTCAGCAGCGCGTCGATCGCCGCGCCGCGCGCGGCGGCATCGGGCGATGCGAGCTGCAGGCCGGCCAGCGCGCCGGCGACTTTCGCGCGCAGCAGATTGTTCAGCGTGACAGGCTGCGCGGCATCGGCCACGTCCTGGCCGACCGGCCTGCCGGTCGCCGCGTCGCGGGTGGTCTCGTCCGACCGGATCAACAACTGCCCCGCGTCGGTGGCCAGCGCGTTGTCGTCGGAAAGCGCCTGGAGCAGCGCGAACGAGGGCTCGTCTCGCGTCTCGATCAGTTTGTCGATCGCGGCCAGCTTGGCATCGAAGTCGTCACCGCCCAACGGAGCGATGTCGGCGGCGTCGAGCGCGAAGGCCGCCGGGCCGGGGCACGCGAGCGCCGCCGACACGGCCACGGCGCGCAGGTATTGGCGCAGGTTCATGTGGGGAAGACCGGGTTGGACAAGGACAGGAATCCGCCGGGACACGACAGCCGCGCCGTGTCTCGGCGTCGGGCTCAGGCCAGGCCGGACTGGCGCGCCAGTGCGGGAAGCGAGCCGACGACATCCGGCTTGCCCTGGTTGCCGGGAATGTAGGGGCTCCACGGCTGCGCGCGCACCGGCGCCTTGGTGCGCCAGACGACGTTGAACTGGCCGTCCGCGCGCACTTCGCCGATCATCACCGGCTTGCGCAGGTGGTGGTTGCCGTCCATCTCCAGCGTGAAGCCCGAGGGCGCGGCGAACTTCTGGCCTATCATCGCGGCGCGCACCTTGTCGACGTCGGTGCTCTTGGCCTTCTCGACCGCCTGTTTCCACATGTGGAGACCGACGTAGGTGGCCTCCATCGGATCGTTGGTCACGCGCTTCGCGCCACCCGGCAGGTTGTTCTTCTTCACCCAGTCCGCGAACATCTCCTTGAACTTCGTGTTCTCCGGATTGCGCAGCGACATGAAGTAGTTCCACGCGGCCAGGTTGCCGACCAGCGGCTTGGTGTCGATGCCGCGCAGTTCTTCCTCGCCCACCGAGAACGCCACGACGGGCACGTCGGCCGCCTTCAGGCCCTGGTTGCCGAGTTCCTTGTAGAACGGCACGTTCGAGTCGCCGTTGATCGTGGAAATGACGCAGGTCTTGCCGCCACGCGCGAAGGCCTTGATGTTCGCGACGATGGTCTGGTAGTCGCTGTGGCCGAACGGGGTATAGACCTCCTGGATGTCGGCATCCTGCACGCCCTTCGATTGCAGGAAGGCCCGCAGGATCTTGTTGGTGGTGCGCGGGTAGACGTAGTCGGTGCCCAGCAGGAAGAAGCGCTTGGCGCCGCCGCCTTCCGCGCTCATCAGGTACTCGGTCGCGGGGATGGCCTGCTGGTTGGGCGCGGCGCCGGTGTAGAACACGTTGCGCGACATTTCCTCGCCCTCGTACTGCACCGGATAGAAAAGCAGGCCGTTCAGTTCTTCGAACACGGGCAGCACGGACTTGCGCGATACCGACGTCCAGCATCCGAACACGGCGGCGACCTTGTCCTGCGAAATCAACTGGCGCGCCTTTTCCGCGAAGAGCGGCCAGTTCGACGCCGGATCGACCACGACCGGCTCGATCTTCCTGCCCATCACGCCGCCCGCCGCGTTGATCTGGGCGATGGTCATCAGCGCCGTGTCTTTCAGCGACGTTTCCGAGATCGCCATCGTGCCCGACAGCGAATGCAGGATACCCACCTTGATCGGCCCTTTGTTCGCACCTTGCGCGAATGCGGAAGGGAGTCTGCCGGCGATTCCCGCCAGGCCCGCTGCCGATGCGACCTTCAGAAACTCACGCTTTTTCATTGATCGTCCTTGGAAGTGGAAGGTTGTATTTCGTCTTGGATACAAGACTGCATTGAAGATGCAACTTCCGGGCCAGCGGATGAGCCGGCGGCGCCGGAGCAGGGAAGGGGGATTCAGCGGGCTGTTCGCGTCTTGTCGTGATAGATGTCGGTGCGTGGCGGCGCCATGCTGGTGCGCCCCGCACGCATCCCGGGAGCTTCAGGCCTGCTCGCGCGACGCATAGCGTTCGCGGGCGGTCTGCATCATGTACAGCGTGATGCGCTTGACTTCGGCCTGGCTCTCGGCGATATGCGCACGGACCATCTGCCGCGCGAGCGCGGCGTCGTTCTTGCCGATGGCGTCCAGGATGTCCGCGTGCTCCTGGTAGGTGGCGGCCACGCGCGGCGGTTTGGTGAAGTCGAGGCGGCGGATGATGCGTATGCGTTCGGCCACGTCCGTATGCATCCGGGCCATCTCGAGGTTGCCGGTCGCGGCGACCAACCCCGCGTGGAAGCCCTCGTCGAGCGCCGCCGCCCTGGCCGGATCCTGCTCGCGCATTCCGGCTGGCACGCACCAGATCTCCCGCAGCGGATCGAGCTGCGCCGTCTGGCGCCCGGCGACGATACGGTCGATGGCCGTCGTTTCCATCATCACGCGGATCTCGTACAGGTCCTCGAAGTACTTGAAGTCGAAGGTCCGCACCTGCCAGCCGCTCTTGAAGTGCACGTCCACGTAGCCTTCGCGCAACAGCCAGAACAGCGCCTGCCGCACCGGAGTGCGGCTGACCTGCATGCGCGCGGCGACGTCGCCTTCGCTGAACTTGTCGCCGGGCAATAGCCGGAAATCGAAGATGTCCGCCTTCAACCGGGTGTAGATCTGTGTCGCGAGGTTGTTCGCGCCCTGCGCCGGTTCGCCCGGCACGCGGTTGTCCGCCATAAGGAATTCCAGAAACGGTTATGAAGCGGCGGTCATGCCAGCGATACCAGGGGGTCGCCGGCGCTGATCATCATGCCGGGGCGGCAATGCAGGCTCTTGACCAGGCCGTCGTGCGGCGCGGAGATGTGGAATTCCATCTTCATGGCTTCCAGGATCAGCAGCGAGTCTCCCGCCTTCACGGTTGCCCCGGGTTCGACGAGCAGCTTCCAGACGTTGCCCGTGATGTCGGCGGCAACGATCGAGCCCGTCGGATCGTCATGCGCGGTGGTGGCCTCATCCGGGCCGTCGTCCGCGGTGCCAGCCTCGTCGGACTGGGTCGCCCAGCGGGCGACCTCCGCGTCGAACGCCTGCTTCTGGGTGGTCCGGAGCACTTCCAGCTCCGGTTCGATCCGGGCCAGGAAGGCGTTGTACTCACCGAGATCGAAGATCTCTTCCTCGATGCGCACGCCCTGGCGGCCCTCCCGGAAGTCATTGCGCAATCCTTCCAGCTCGCTCTCGGTCACCGGGTAGAAGCGGACCTGGTCGAAGAAGCGCAGCAGCCATGGCTTGCCATCGACGAACGCTTCGTTCTTCAGGAATTTGTTCCAGATGGGCAGCGTTCGTCCCACCAGTTGGTATCCGCCGGGCGAATCCATGCCGTATATGCACATGTACACGCCGCCGATGCCGACCGTTCCTTCGGCCGTGTAGGTTCGCGCGGGGTTGTACTTCGAGGTCAGCAGGCGATGGCGCGGGTCGACCGGTACCGCGCACGGGGCGCCCAGGTAGACGTCGCCCAGGCCAAGCACCATGTAGCTCGTCTGGTAGATCGTATCGTGCACGTCCTGCGTCGAGGCCAGGCCGTTGATGCGCCGGATGAACTCGGTGTTGCTGGGCAGCCAGGGCGCGGTATCGCGCACCGACTGCCGGTAGCGCGCCACGGCGTCCAGCGTCGCCGAGTCCTCGTAGGCCATGGGCAGGTACACCACCCGGCTCGGCACTTTCATCGTCGAAATGCCGGCCAGCGTCGCGTCGGTTGCCGCCAGCGCCTCGACAAGCGCCCGCTGGCCGATGGTCCGGCCGTCGTAGCGCACCTGCAGCGACCGCACGCCCGGCGACAGTTCCAGCACGCCGGGCAGGGCGGCCGCCTTGAGCGCCTCCATCAGCGCATGGACGCGGAATCGCAGGTTCAGGTCGAGCACGTTGTCGCCATACTCGACCAGGATGTACTTGTCGCCGGCCTGGCGGAAAACGGTCTTGGGACGTTCACTCTGCGCGGGCGCCTCGAACAGGATGGGCGAGCCGCGGCGCGTGGAAAATGCCGGCGCATCGATCGATGTCCCGTTCCAGTCGCGGATGAACGCATCCTGCCGCCGCTCCAGCGCGAGCGCCTCGTCGAACGACATCTCGCGAAAGCGGATGCGGTCGCCAGGCTTGACCTGTCCGACTTTCCACAGTTCCGCCTTGGCGATCGTGACCGGGCAGACGAATCCGCCCAGGCTCGGGCCGTCGCGCGTGAGGATAACCGGCATGTCGCCAGTGAAGTTGATGCTGCCGATCGCGTACTCGCAATCGTGGATGTTCGACGGATGCAGGCCGGCTTCCCCTCCGTCCGAGCGCGTCCATTCCGGCTTGGGCCCATTGAGCCGGATGCCCAGGCGGTTCGAGTTGTAATGGACTTCCCACTGGCTGGCGAAGAACGTCTCGATCGATTCCGGCTTGAAGAAATCGGGGGCGCCATGCGGGCCGTACAGCACGCCTATTTCCCATTCCCGCCCGTAGGCGGGCACGAGCGCGGAGGGTAGCGGAGCCGGGGCGTGGATCGGCGCCAGGTCCGCGGTCGCGGGCAGTGCAGGATCGGCAATCGGCAGCACGTCGGCCGGGCGCAGCGTGCGCCCGGCATGTCCGCCAAACTGGCCGAGCGCGAACGTCGCCCGGCTGCCCAGGTACAGCGGCACGTCCAGGCCGTTGCGCACGGCCAGGTAGGTCCGGCAGCCGCTCGTTGCCTTGCCGATCTTCAGCGTCTGGCCGGCCCGGACCGTGACCGGCGCCCAGAATTCGACCGGCGAGCCGTCGAGCCGCGCATCCGTGGGCGCGCCGGTCAGCGCGATCACGGTGTCGCCGTGAAAGCGCAGTGTCGGACCGAGTACCGTGGCCTCGATGCCGGCCGCGTGCTCGTTGTTGCCCACGATGCGGTTGGCCAGACGGAATGCCCAGTCGTCCATCGGACCCGATGGCGGCACGCCGATGTCCCAGTAGCCCACGCGCCCGGGATAGTCCTGGATGGTGGTGTAGGTGCCCGCGTCGATCACCTCCACGGCCGACGGGCGGTAGGCGAAGTCGTCCAGATAGCGGGTCGAGACATCGCCGTCGCGGAACCCCCGGCTCGCGATGACCTTGCGCAGGTAGTCGAGGTTCGTCGCGATGCCCGAGAGGCGGGTCGCGTCGAGCGCGCGCGCCATCGCCGCGATCGCGGCGGGCCGGTCTGCCCCGTGGACGATCAGCTTGGCGATCATCGGATCGTAGTGGGCCGATACCTCGGTGCCAGTCTCCACCCAGCTGTCCACTCGGACGTCGGGCGGAAAGCCGACCTCGGTCAGGGTGCCGGGGCTGGGCGAGAAGTTGCGCAGCGGGTTCTCGGCGTAGATGCGCACCTCGATCGATGCGCCCTGCGGCGTGATCGCCCGGTCCAGGGCGGGGGGAGTGCCGGCCGCCGTCAGGATCATCCATTCGACGAGATCTATGCCGGTCACGCTTTCGGTGATCGCATGTTCGACCTGGAGCCGTGTGTTGACCTCGAGGAAATAGAAGGCCTGCCGCGCGGCGTCGTAGATGAACTCGACCGTGCCGGCCGAGCGGTAGCCCACGGAGCGGCCCAGGTTCTCCGCCGCGGCCAGCAGCCTGCCGCGTACGTCGGGCGGAAGATCCGGCGCGGGCGTTTCCTCGACCACCTTCTGGTTGCGCCGCTGCAGCGAGCAATCGCGCTCGCCCAGCGCGACCACCTTGCCGTTGCCGTCGCCGAAGATCTGCACCTCGACATGGCGTGCGCGGTCGAGGAAGCGTTCGACGAATACGCCGCCGTTCGCGAAGAACGATTGGCCCAGCCGCTGTACGGACTCGAAGGCGGCGACCAGTTCGGCTTCGTCGTTGCAGCGTGTCAGTCCGATTCCCCCGCCCCCTGCCGTGCTTTTGAGCATGACCGGATAGCCGATGACCCGGGCCGCCTTGCGCGCGCTGTCGACATCCGCCAGCAGGCCCGATCCGGGCGTGAGCGGAACGCCCGCCCGCCGGGCCAGCTCGCGCGCCTCGTGCTTGAGGCCGAATTGCTTCATCTGGAGCGCGGTCGGTCCGACGAACGCGATGCCTTCGGCCTCGCAGCGCGCGGCGAACTCGGCGTTCTCGGACAGGAAGCCATAACCGGGAATGATGGCCTGCGCGCCGGTCTGCCTGGCCGCCTCGATGATCAGGTCGGCCCGCAAGTAGCTGTCGGCGGCGGTGTCGCCTCCCAGCGGCACGGCCACATCGGCCGTGGCGACGTGCAGGCTGTTGCGGTCCGCGTCGGAGTACACCGCCACGGAGCGGATTTTCATCCGCTTGAGCGTGCGTGCGATGCGGCAAGCGATCTCGCCTCGATTGGCGATCAGTACGGTATCGAACATGTGGGCTCCGGTTCAGGAACGTGACGGCTCGTTGCTGGGGCGCCGACTGTCGAGGTAGCTCGCCCAGCCGCCGAATTCGGTGATGTCGCTGGCGTCGTCCAGCGCATAGGGTTCGCAGATGAAACCCTTGACCTGCCGGCCGTCGGCGAGGGTCAGCGTGCCGATGCCCAGCGGCGCGGGAACGCCGGCGACGAACGAGCCGAATGCCGCCGCGGGTACGTCCCATAGCTCCACCCGTATCGGCGCGCCGTGGTCCGCCCGCACGAGACCGGGCTTTGGCGGCGTCGTGTTGGCCAGCGCATAGAGCCGATAGTTGGCGGCGGTCGTGGTCGATTCGACGAACCGGGCTGCCCGCGACGTTAGTTCGTGGTTCAGCGGCATGCCGCGCAGATGGGCGCCGACGACCGCCACGCGGATGGATTCGCCTGTCGTGTCGAGGTCCGCAGATCCGGCGGCGGGGATCCTGCCAGCGGCAAGCGGCAGCCCCGTCGCGCCTCGCGTCAGGCCGGTCGCTTCGTGCCACGATGCGGCGAAGCCGGCAAGTGCCCGCTCGCGCCAGGCGTCGCCGATCAGGGTGATGCCGAACGGCAGTCCGTCCTCGCGCAGGTTCGCCGGCACCGCGACCGCGCTCCAGTCGAGCAGATTGACGAAATTCGTGTACTTGCCCAGGTTGCTGTTCAAGCGTATCGGATCGGCCAGCAGTTCGGCGATCCGGTAGTGCGTCGGGGCGGTGGGGACCAGCAACGCATCGAACTGCGCCAGCAATGTGTCGGCACGGCGCTTCAGGTCCGCGAGGCGGTAGATGCCGTCGAAGGCATCGGCGGCCGAGAAATCGCGCGCCTTGAAAATGACGTCGCGGACGACGGGATGGATGTCGGTTTCGTGCCCTGCCGCGAAGGCGCGGATGGCCGCATACCGCTCGGCCACCCAGGGGCCGTCGTAGAGCAGGGCGGCCACGTCGTCGAAGACGGAGAAATCGACGGGTACGCATGTCGCGCCGCGCGCTTCGATATGTGCGACCGCGGCCTTGAAAGCCTGGTCGGACAGGTCGTCGCCGAAGAACTCCGGAACCGCCGGAATGGCGAAGCGCGGGGCCGCAGGGAGACGCCATGTCGCCGACCCCGCCGGCGCGGCTCGTGAGAGTCCATCGGCCAGGTCCAGCGATGCGGCGACATCATGGACGCGAACCGCGTCTTCCACCGTCGTCGAGAACACCGACACGCAGTCGAGCGTCCGGCAAGCCGGCACGACGCCGGTGTTGCTGAACGCGCCGCGCGTGGGCTTGAGGCCGACGATGTTGTTCAGCCCCGCAGGCACCCGGCCGGAGCCCGCGGTATCGGTTCCTAGCGAGAACGGAACGATACCCCGTGCGACCACGGAGGCCGAGCCGGAACTCGATCCGCCCGATATGTATTCGGGGTCGAAGGCGTTTTCCGGTATGCCGTAGGGCGATCGTACGCCGACGAGCCCCGTGGCGAACTGGTCGAGATTGGTCTTGCCGATCAATATCGCGCCGGCCTGGGCGAGTCGCGCGATCAGCGTCGCGTTCTGCGCAGGCGTATAGGCGAACGCCGGGCAGCCCGCGGTGGTCGCGAACCCGACGGCATCGATGTTGTCCTTGGCCGCGAACGGCACGCCGTACAGCGGCAGCTTATCGATGTTTCCGTCGACCGACCGCAGCCGGCTTTCGAGCGCCGCCAACTGGGCCTGGAGCACCTCCGGGCTGGCGATCGAAATCCAGGCCGGATCCGGCCCCGCCAGGGACTCCAGCAGTTCGCCAAGCAGGCGTGCCGGTTGTGCGCCGTCCCGGTATGCGTCGAGCCAGTCGGAAATCGTCCATCCGCGCATCTGGTATTCCCTCTTGTGTACAAGTTTGGAGGGACATATTCAAGAGCCGTGCCAGGCGCGCTGCCATGCGGCTTTAGCCGTGCGGGCGGCGAGATGAGGGGGGATGCTCGGCCGGCCGATGCCTTGCCGCGCACAGGAGTGGCGCGCGATTGCGCTCGACTCAGGGGCGTGCGCCCAGCAATGGTGCGACGGGCCGTGCCGCCGGTGCTGGGATAATGCCGCCATGAAAACCACGATTTCGATGATCCGGTGCCTGGCAGGCATAGCCGCTTTCGCCCTGCCATGCGCCACGTTCGCCCAGGTCTGCACCGTCACGTCCATCCACGATGGCGACACGATGCGCCTGCAATGTCCCCCGCAAAAGAAAAGCACTCCGGTGCGCCTGGAGCGGATCGATGCGCCGGAGATCGGCCAGGCCGGCGGGATCGCCTCGCGCGATTTCCTGAGGGCACTCTGTCCGTTGGGCGCGCAGGCCAGGTTGTCGCGCCATGGCAAGGATCGCTATGGCCGCACGCTGGGCGATGTCGATTGCGGCCATGGCAGCGTGCAGGAAATGATGCTGCGCCATGGGTATGCCTGGGTCTATCCCAAGTTCACCGCGGAACGGGCGCTGGTTGACCTGCAGGGCGAGGCGAGGGCGGGGCGGCGTGGCCTGTGGGCCTTGCCGTCGCCTGTCGCGCCGTGGGAGTACCGTAAGCGGGGCCGCGATCTCTAGGCCGCTACCTCGAAGGCCTGGTGATACGCCACCGTTCCTCCACCCGCCCCGGGCGTGAGCCGGACCGCCTGGAAATATTCCGGCGGCACGCCCGGCAGCACGAAGTCCGGATCGGCCCGGAATCCGAACCGGCCGTAGTATTCCGGTTCGCCCAGCACCACGCATCCGGCCGCATGGCGCTGGCGCAACGCATCGAGCGCATGCGCGACCAGCTGCCCGCCCAGGCCCTTGCCCTGGTGTCCGGGCGCCACGGCGAGCGGACCGAGGCCGTACCAGCCGGGTGTGCCGTCGGAAAGCGCCACGGGAGAGAGGGCCACGTGGCCCACGACCTCGCCATGGGATTCCGCCACGAGCGAAAGGGTCAATGCGCCGGCCTCGCGCAGCGCGTCGACGATCCGTGCCTCGGTGCCGCTCGCATGCGGCGCGGTGGCGAAGGCGCGGGTGATCACGCGGTCGATGGCCGCGATGTCGTGCGGTTGTTCCGGGCGTATCAACATGGGCAGGGGGGGGGCAGAGAGGTTGTCATCCGAGCTAGAGAATATAGGGCAATCAAGCAGCGGAGTGTTTGCGTACTTAGGTTGCATGCGAACTAATTTCCTGGGAAAATAGTTCGCATGCAACCTAATTCAAGGACCCCGCCGCAGCTCGACGAACACGTCCGGGCCCGCTTCGGACGGCTGGTCGGCGCGGTCTACCGCAAGTGGCGCAGGGCGGTCGATCAGCATTTCAAGGAAATGGGTCTCTCGGACGCCACGCGCGCGCCGCTGCTGGCCTTGTACGAATCCAGCGAGCCGGTGGTGCGCCAGAAGGACCTGGCGGAGACATTGTCGCTGGAGAAGTCCTCGCTGGTCCGCATCCTGTCGCAGTTGCGCGAGCTGGGCCTGATCGAGTGGGAAACGGCGGAAGAGGATCGCCGCGCGAAGTCCATCCGCCTGACGCGGCAGGGGCGCGCGCTGGCCGAGCGTATCGTGGCCAAGAGCCTGGAGATCGAGGCCAGCCTGCTGGACGACCTGACCGCGCAGGAACTGCGCATCACCCGCCAGGCCCTGGAAAAGATCGCGCGCCGGTTCGATACGCTTTAGACGAAAGACCTCCATGACCCGCGCGCATCCGTCCCCTGCCCCGTCCATCCGGGCGCCCTTGTGGCTCCTGGTGCTGGTGACGCTCAGCGGCACGATGGCCATGCACATCTTCATGCCGGCGCTGCCGCTGGCGGGCGCCGACCTGGGCGCGAGCCCGGCCGGCATGCAGCAGACCATCACGCTGTACGTGGTGGGGCTGGCGTTCGGACAACTGATCTACGGGCCGGTGTCGGACACCATCGGGCGCCGGCCCACGCTGCTGCTGGGCTTGGGCATCTATCTGGTGGCGAGCGTGTTCGCGCTGTTCGCGCCCACGCTCGAATGGCTGCTGGCCGCCCGCCTGGCGCAGGCGCTGGGCGGCGCGGCGGGCATCACGCTGGGGCGCTCCATCGTCCGCGACATCTCCACGCCCGAGCGGGCCACCAAGGACCTGGCGCTGCTTAACCTGTTGACGCTGGTGGGGCCGGGGCTGTCGCCCATCCTGGGCTCGTACCTGGCCGACGGCTTTGGCTGGCGGGCCATCTATGTGTTCCTGGTGTGCATGGCGACCGCGATGGTGCTGTGCGCGTGGCGGCTGCTGCCCGAGACCAACCTGGACCGCTCGCCGCTGGCCTTCGGCAAGATCGCGCGGGACTACGGCCAGTTGGTCGGCAACCGGCGATTCCTGGGGTTCATGGTGGGCGGGGCCTGTTCCAGCACGGCGCTCTATCCCTATCTGGCGACGGCACCCTACATCGTGCACGGGCAGTTGCAGTTGCCGATTTCCCAGATCGGCTGGTTCGCGGCGATCACCATCGTCGGGGCCAGCGTGGGGTCAGCCACGACCCGGCGGCTGGTGGGGCGCTTGAACACGGAGCTGTTTCTCTACATGGGGGCGGGGCTGAGCCTGGCCATGGCCTTGGTGTTCCTGGGCGTGCAGGCCATGGGCTGGCTGAATGTGCCCGTGCTGATCGCCATCACCTTCCTGCTGACGACGGGATGCGGCATGGCCAGTCCGGCAGGGCTGTCGCGCGCGCTGTCCTCGGCACCGGGGCTGACGGGGTCCGCGGCGGGCCTGTACGGGTTCGGGCAGATGGCGGCCGGCGCGCTGGGTACCAAGCTCGTGGGCTACGGCTCGGATCCGGCCATCTCCTGCGCGGTGGTGCAGATCTTCCTGACGGTGGTGGCCCTGGGGGCTTTCCGGATCGCGGTCGGCGCGCGGGGCGGGGACGGCGGCGAGCCTCAGGGGCGCGACGCGCCCTGAAGAAAGAAGTCGAAGGCGCGCGCGAAGGCCTTGCGCAGGGAAGCCTTCGGGTCGCCCAGCCAGCTCATCAGCGCCGACAGGTACAGGAAATGCAGGTAGTTGGCCAGGCGTTCAGGAGGTTCGTTGTCGCGGACTTCCCCGGCCTGCTGCGCCGCGTGGATCAGCGCGGTGTACGCGGTGACCATGTCGGACGACGACTGCTCGCCCGATCCATCGCTTACCTGCTGGAAGCGGAAGCGGATGTAGGGCGCGGCGTACTGCCGATGTTCCTCCCACCATCGGGCCGAGGCGTCCAGGACCACCGGGATGCGGGAGGCGAAGGTCTTGCGCTTCATGACGGCCTGCATCAGCGGCGCCAAGTCGCGCGCCAGGCGCGCATGCATCCATTCGGCAAGCACCGCTTCCTTGACCGCGAAGTGGTTGTATAGCGTTCCCCGCACGACGCCCGCCTCGACGGCGATCTGTTCCATCGTCACGGCCTCGTAGCCGTGGCGTTCGAACAGGTCGCCCGCCACCGTCGCGATATGTTCGCGCGTGCGCTGGCGCTTGGAGGGAAGGGCGGCCGTGATCATGAAAGAATTATACAGTGTAGAATTTTGTACATTGTCTAATTTTTCCGGTCATGGAGGCTAGCTGCCATGGGAAGGTCGATACGGTCGGCGATGGTCGTCGGCGCGGGGCTGTCGGGCCTGGCGGCCAGCGTGGCGCTGGCCCGGCAAGGCGTCGACGTCGTCCTGGCCGAAGCCGGCGAGGAGGTCGGAGGCTGCTGCTCCACCGTCAGCGAACAAGGCTTCACCTTCAACAACGGCGCCGTGTACGTGGCGGTTCCATCATTGCTGAGATCGGGGTTCGCGCGGCTGGGCATGGACGTCGAGCGCGAGATCGAGCTGGCCGCCATCGCGCGGCCGCATGCGACCCACCTGGGCGACGGCACGGTGGTGCGGCTGGCGGGCGTGGAGGATTCCCTGGTCGAGGGAGACGCGGCACGGACCGCCATGTTGCGGGATGGACTGGACGCACTGCGGCGCCGCTGGGCGCCGATCTATCGCACGCTGGTCCAGGAAGTGCTGCCGTTCGAGCCGGCCCTGGCAAGGACGCTGGGGCGGCTGTGGCGCTACCTGCCTGCCCTGTCGGGGCGGGCCGATCGTCTCATCGCCGGGCATTTCCCGGATGCCGGGCTGCAGGCCGCCGTCGCATCCACCCTGCTGTACACCGGCATGGGGCCGGAACGGCTTCCCGCCACGCAGATCATCGGGCTGGTGGCCTTGCTGGAAGAGGGCTTCCACCTTCCCCGGGGCGGGATGGGAGCCATCAGCCAGGCGCTGTACCGCGCGGCGCAGCGCCACGGCGTGCGCATCCTGTGCGGCCGGCCGGTGGAACGCATAACGGTGGCCGGCGGCGTGGCGCGCGGTGTCGCGCTGGCGGGCGGGGAACGCATCCAGGCCGATTGCGTGATCGCGGCCTGTTCAGGCTTCGACGTGGTCCACCGCCTGCTGCCCGCCGACGCGGTGCCATGGACGCTGGCGCGGCGCGCGCGGCGTGCGCCGCTATCCCATCGCGCGATATCGATCCAGCTGGGCGGCGCGGTCGCCGAGGGGCCGGGCGCGTTCATCGTCAACCACGTGCCTCTCATGCGCGAGCAGGGCCGGCTGCATGTGATGCCGCCGGACGCGCCGCGCTGGCTGGCCTACACATGCCCCACGCAGGTCCTGCCGGATCTGGCGCCGCCGGGACGCTCCATCCTGGAGTTGTACGCGCCTGTCTCCGGCATCGCCTCGGCCGACGAGTGGACGCCCGACATGACGCGGTCCGCCGTGGACCGCTATCTGGCGGCCATGCGGCAGCGGGTTCCGGGGCTGGAGATCGATGCCGTCTGCGTGCTGGATCCACGGGACTTCGTCCGCCAGCGGCATTTGTACGAGGGGGCGCTGTATGGCGTGGCGCCCGGCGCCTCGCCCGACCGCTTCTTCCCGCATCGCACGCCGCTGCGCGGCCTGTATCTGGCCGGACAGACCACGTTTCCAGGCTACGGCGTGCCGTCCGCCATCCTGTCGGGCATACAGGCGGCCGAGGCGGCCACGGGCGGAGCCGGGCCGGCGCGGATCTGAAGAGGTGGCCGGGTGTCAGCAGCCGTCCAGCCAGTCGCCGAAGACCTGGCGGGCCACGCGTTCGAGCTCGGCGCCATGGCGCGCCGCGTCCCGCCTGATGGCGGCGACGTCGATCCGGTGCGCCGCCAGCTCGCAGGCGTGGCCGATCAGCCAGCGTTCGATGTGCGTGGCCTGCGCTTCCAGGTGGAACTGCAGGCCCAGCAGGCGAGGCCCCAGGGCAAAGGCCTGGTTGGGAAAGCCGGGCGTTTGGGCCAGCCTGGCGGCACCGGGCGGGATGTCGAACTGGTCGCCGTGCCAGTGCAGCACGGGCACCGATCCGATGCCGCGTAGAACCGAGGCCTGCCCCTCGTCCGTAAGGGTAAGCGGCGCATAGCCGATTTCGGCGCGGCCGGTGGGCTTGACGTCCGCGCCCAGCGCCTTGGCCATCAGTTGCGCGCCCAGGCAGATGCCCAGGGTGGGCCGGTCCTGCTTCAGCCGTTCGGCAATGGCCGCCAGTTCCGCTTCCAGGAAGGGATAGCGGTCCGTGTCGTAGACGCCGATCGGGCCGCCCAGGATCACGACCAGGTCGGCCGCGGCCAGCGGCCCGGGGGCGATCGCATCGACGCCGGCTTCCAGGTAGCGCACGCGGTAGCCGCGCTCGGCCAGCAGCGGGGCCAGCGTGCCCAGGTCTTCGAAGGCGACGTGGCGGACGATCAGGGCTTGGCAGTTCATTGTCGGGGTTCCGGTCCGGCGTTCAGGGGTAGGGCGGCAGCAGCAGTTCGGCGCAGCCGGCGCGTTGCGTTTCCCGCAGCGCGGCCAGGACGTCATCGGCGGCCTGCCGCGCCGCGGCTTCGATAGCCGCGCCTTCCAGCAGGTGCGCGGCCAGCGACGCGGTGAAGAGATCCCCGGTGCCCTTGGGGGTCAGGGCCAGCCGGGGATGGACGATGGTTGCCGTGCCGGTGCGCGTCACGACCAGGATCTTCATGTCGTCCGGCGTCCAGGTCGCGGGCGCCGCGCTGGTGACGACCACCCATTCGGTATCGCCCGCCAGAAGCCGGCGGGCGGCGCGGATGGCGTCGTCGATGCCGTCCACGGGCATGCCCGTCAGCTGCGCGAGTTCGAAGCCGTTGGGCGTCAAGCCGCGGGCCTGGCCGACGAGGTGGTCGCGGTAGGCATCCACCAGCGACGGGTCGACGTAGATGCCATGGTCGTGGTCGCCGATGACGGGATCGACAATCAGCATGAGGTCCGGGTGGTCCGGCCGTATCCTTTCCAGCCAGCGGCCGAGCGCCTGGGCCTGCGCGGCGTTGCCCAGGAAACCCACCACCACGGCCCGCAACCGGCGCAGCGCGTCGCGGGCCGTCAGGTCGTCCAGGTAGCCCTGGAACCAGTCCAGCGGCAGGGCGCCGCCGTGCATCGTGGGGTAGTGGGGAGTATTGCTGAGCACGACGGTGGGCACGGCGGCGACGTGCAGGCCGGCGCGGTACAGCCTGGGCACCGCGATCGAGTTGCCGACGTGGCCGTAGACGACCTGGGACATGATGGAGACTACGTCCAGCGGGAGGGGGCCGGGATCGTTCATGATGCAGGCTGCGGGTCGGCGGTGGGCCAGTAGTAGGCGTCCGGCGTGCTGCGGGCGCCGAAGATGGCCTGGCCCACGCGCACCACGGTTGCGCCTTCCTCGATGGCGATCTCGTAGTCGCCCGACATGCCCATGGACAGTTCGTCCAGGCCGATGCCGGCCGGCGCGTCCTGCCGCAGGCGGTCGCGCAGCGTGCGCAGCAGCACGAAGCACCGCCGGACCCGCTCGGCTTCGGCGGAGAACAGGGCGAGCGTCATCAGCCCGCGCACGCGCAGGGCGGAGTAGGCGCGCATCTGGCGCAGGAAGTCCTGGACGTCATCTGGATGCAGGCCGTACTTGCTGGCCTCGCCCGAGGTGTTGACCTGCACGAATACGTCCAGCGCGCGGCCCTCGGCTTGCAGCCGGCGGTCCAGTGCCTCGGCCACCCGCGGGCTGTCCAGCGCCTGGAACTCGGCGGCGAAGCGCGCCACCAGCTTGGCCTTGTTGGTTTGCAGGTGGCCGATGATGGACCACTTCAGGTCGGCCAGATCGGACATCGCTTCCCATTTGCGGGCCGCCTCCTGCAGCTTGTTCTCGCCCAGGAAGCGGCAGCCGGCCTGGTAGGCCAGGCGGATGCGCGCTTCGTCGACGGTCTTGCTGACCGGCAGCAGCCGCACGCCGGCCGGGTCGCGGCCGGCGCGCCGGCATGCCGCGGCGATGCGTTCGCGCACCGCCGCCAGGTTGCGGCGGAAATCCTCGACCGAGGCGGCCTGGGGCCAGCGGCCGTGCTGGTCGTGCTGGGTGGGGGTATCGGCCCGGGGGGCTTCGCTGTCCGCGTTCATGTCCGGCTCATCGGTTTGTCCTATGCCAAAAGAGTATCATGTTCAGGCACGACTACAGGAGTCCGACATGTCCCGACCCAAGCCCCATACCGTGGAAGCGCCGCCGTTGCAGGTGGACGAGTGGCTGAACGTCTCCGCGCCCATCGACCTGGCCGGCCTGCGTGGGAAGGTGGTGCTGCTGTACGCCTTCCAGATGTTGTGCCCGGCCTGCCTGGCGCATGGCCTGCCGCAGGCCGAGCGCGTGCATCGCATGTTCCGCGAGGACGACGTGGCCGTGATCGGACTGCATACGGTGTTCGAGCACCACGACGTGACGGGGCCGGCCGCGCTGCGGGCCTTCACGCAGGAATATCGCTGGAGCTTCCCCATCGGGATCGACCGTCCCGCGCCGGATGGGAACATTCCGATGACGATGCGGGACTATGCCCTGGGCGGCACGCCCAGCCTGGTGCTGCTGGACCGCCGCGGTCACATCCGCCTGCATCACCTGGGCAGCATCGACGACCTGGCCCTGGGCTCGGCCATCGGCCGTCTGCTGGAGGAAGGCGAGGAAGGCGGTGGCGCCGGCACGCCCGCAAGCGGACCGGCCGGCGCGGGATGCGGCCCGGATGCCTGCGTGGCGCCGGCGCCCTAGCCCAGGCAGTGCCGCAGGTCCGAGGCGATCCGCCGGCATTGCGCCGGCTCGATGCCCGACAGGGTGATGCGCAGCCCGGGCACGGCTTCGTGCACGCCGAAGGGCTGTCCGTGGCGGACCAGCCAGCCCCGCCGCGCCAGGGTCTGGGCGACCGCCTGGTCGTCGGTGGCCAGCGGCACCCACAGATTGAGTCCGTCCCCGCCTTCCAGGCAGGCGATGCCCCGTTCCCCCAGGGCATCCTCCAGGCGCTTCCTGCGCACGGCATAGTCCTTGCGGGCGCGGGACATCAGCCGGATGGCGTCGGGGCTGCCCAGCGTGGTTTCCGCCATGTCCTGCAGCAGGTGGCTGACCCAGTTCGTGCCCGATGCCAGGCGCAGGCGCAATTGCCGGGAAGTCGCTTCATCGCTGGCCACCAGTGCCATCCGGATATCGGGCCCCAGTGCCTTGGTGAGCGAACGCACCAGGGCCCAGCGCCGCGTGCCCGCGGGCAGCACGGAGTGATAGGCGGCGGTCGCCAGCAGGGCGAAGTGGTCGTCCAGGATCACGGCGACGTGCGGATGTTTCGCCAGGACGCGCGATAGCGCGCGCGCCCGCCTGGCGCTCAGGTTGCAGCCGGTGGGGTTGTGCGCACGGGGCGTCAGGATGACGGCCCGGACTCCCTTGGCCAGCGCGGCTTCCAGCGCCGGCGCCTGCATGCCCTCGGCGTCGACCGGTACGCCCACCGCCTGCAGGCCGGCCACGCGCAGCAGGTTGATGCTGCTCAGGAAGCAGGGGTTTTCCACCGCGACCTTGTCGCCCGGAACGAGCAGGGCGCCCAGCAGGCGTTCGATGGCGTCGACCGCGCCATGGGCCAGGTCGACCTCGAAGGGAGCCGGGCAGTCCTGGGCGAACCAGGCGCGGGCATGGGCCTCGAGTCCCGCGTTGATCAGCGGTTCGCCGTAGAGCCGGGGCCGGTAGGGCCTGGCGTGCAGCGCCGCGGCCAGGTCCGGCAGCCAGGCCGGGTCGGGGTTGCCGCTGGCCAGGTCCACCAGCGGCGAATCGGGCAGCGCGCCTTCCTGTTCTCCGGGCCCCTGGCCGCGTATGGTGGTGCCGCGCCGGCCCTGGGCGGTGGCGATGCCCGCCGCCACGAGGCGCTTGTACGCGGCGGCCACGGTATTGCGGTTGACGTCCAGCTGCGCCGCCAGCTCGCGCACGGGCGGCAGGCCCTGGCCGGGCAGGAGTTGCTGGGACTGGACTTGCGCGCGAACGCTGTCGAAGATCTCGGCCGCGCTCTTTCCTCGTATTCTCATGTCGTCCTAGGACAATGTCGGTGTGCTAGTTTGACACGTTGTTCCACGTAGAGAGCATTCCTCCATGACTCGCCCCCAAGCTTTCGACGCCTGGCTTGCCCGCTGGAGCCTGGAGCCCGACGGCGATCCGTGCACCACGCATTCGAGCCTCTTGCTGCCGGTGCGGCGCGACGGCAAGGCCGCCATGCTGAAGATCTCCACCGAACCCGAAGAGCGCTGGGGCGCGGGCCTGATGGTGTGGTGGGACGGCGTGGGCGCGGCGCGCGTGCTGGAGCACGAGGGCGACGCGATCCTGCTCGAGCGCGCCCTGGGGACGCGGTCGCTGGCCGGCATGGCGCGGGCGGGGCAGGACGACGAAGCCAGCCGCATCATCTGCCGGACCGTCGCCGCGCTGCATGCCCCGCGCGGCAAACCCGCGCCGGCACTGGTGCCGCTGGCCGAGCGGTTCCGGGCGCTCGAACCGGTGGCGGCCCGCCTGGGCGGCATCCTGACCAGGTCGGCCGGCGCGGCCCGGGCGCTGCTGGCCGAGCCTAGGGACGTCGTGCCGCTGCACGGGGACATCCACCACGGCAACGTCCTGGACTTCGGCGAGCGGGGCTGGCTGGCCATCGATCCGAAACGGCTGGAGGGCGAGCGTGGCTTCGACTATGCCAACCTGTTCTGCAATCCGGACCACGCGATCGCCCTGGCCCCGGGGCGCCTGGCGCGGCAGGCGGACATCGTCGCCCGGGCGGCGGGGCTGGAGCGCCAGCGCCTGCTGCAATGGATCCTGGCCTGGGCCGGCCTGTCCGCCACCTGGCTCATCGAGGACGGCGAGGACGAGCTCGTGGCGCCGACCTTGCGCATCGCGGAGCTGGCGGAGGCCGAGCTCGGTCCGGACCGGCGCTAGCCGGGGGCGGAACCGGCCGTCCGGGCGGTAGCCGCCGCCGGCGTGGCGCGCAGGGTGGCCGCCCAGAAGAGCAGGGCCGCAGCGCCGATGCCCGCGCCCATCAGGCACACGCCGTTCCAGCCCGCGTGGGCATAGACCATGGTCGAGATCGATGAGCCGGCCGCGCTGCCGATGGAGTAGAACACCATGTAGGCGGCGGTCAGGCGATTCTGCGCTTCGGGCCGCACGCGATAGATCATGCCCTGGTTGGTGACGTGCGCCGCCTGCAGCCCGAAGTCGATCACCAGGACGCCCAGGACCAGCCACAGGATGGAATGCGGCAGCATCGAGATCGGCAGCCAGGCGGCCAGCATCAGCGCGAGCGCGATGCCGGTCGTGCGCTGGCCGTGCCCGCGATCGGCCCAGCGGCCGGCGCGCGCGGCGCCCAGCGCGCCGGCGGCCCCGGCCAGTCCGAACAGGCCGACCTCGGTATGGGAGAGCGAGAAGGGTGGCGCGGCGAGCGGCAGCACCATGGGCGCGAGCAGCGTCGTGATGTCGGCGAAGATCAGCATCGCGATGATGGCGCGGATGCGCAAGACCGGTTCTTCCAGGAACAGCGTGAACACCGATGCGATCAGGCGCGGATAGGAAATCCGGGTCCCGGTGCGCCGCTGGCGGGGCAGGGCCTTGTAGAGCAGCCCGGCGATCGCCAGCGTCAGCGCCGCCGACACCAGGTACACCGTCCGCCATCCCGACAGGTCGGTCAGGAGGCCCGCGGCGGTGCGCGCCAACAGTATGCCGAGCACGATGCCGCTGGTGACCACGCCCACGACCTGGCCTCGTTCGGATGGCCGGGCGAGCGTGGCCGCGTAGGCGACCAGCGCCTGGGTGACGACCGCGAGCAGGCCCACGGCCGCCATGGAGGCGAGCAGCATGGCCGCCGTCGATGAGAGTCCTGCGCAGGCCAGGGCCAGCACGGAAAGCAGCGACTGCCCGATGATGAGCATGCGGCGATCGAGCAGATCGCCCAGCGGCACCAGCAGGACCAGGCCCAGCCCGTACCCGAGCTGGGTCGCGCCCACGATGAGGCCGGCCACCGCGTGCGACAGGCCGAGGTCGTCCGCCATGACGTCCAGCAAGGGGTGGGCGAAATAGGCGTTGGCGACGGCCAGGCCGCTGGCGACCGCGAAAAGCAGCGTGACCGGACGCGTGAGCGGCGATGGCGCCGCGCTTGCTGTAGAACCCATGGTTGAAACTCCCGATAATTTGGTTTCATTACAAAACCGTTCGGGAGGATAAGGGTTTTAGTTTTATAATGCAACCTAATAATCGATGGAGCGCGGACCATGGTCGGACGAAAAAGCCTGAAGGGGGATTACTGCCCCAGCGCCCGGTCGCTGGACGTGATCGGCGACTGGTGGTCGCTGTTGATCGTGCGCGACGCGTTCGATGGCCTGACGCGTTTCAGCGAGTTCCAGAAAAGCCTGGGCATCGCGAAGAACATCCTGACCGAGCGCCTGCGCACCCTGGTGTCGCGCGGCATCCTGGAGGCCGTCCCGGTGGGGGACAGCGGCGCGCGGATGGAGTACCGCCTGACGGCCATGGGCCGGGACCTGTTCCCGGTGATGGTTGCCCTGCGCCAGTTCGGCGAGCGCCATCTGTTCAAGCCGGGCGAAGCGCATTCCGAACTGGTCGACCGCGAGACCGGCTTGCCGGTCCGGCTGGACATCCGTGCGCCGGACGGGCGGTCGGTGGGGCCGGACGACACGGTGCTGCTCAGGGTGCCCGAGGAATAGCGGGCAGGGGGGCGCCGTTCACCCGAACCGCCTGGCGCCCGGCACTAGCGGGAAGACTCGGTGGCCGGCGAGGCCCGCTCATGTGCCGCCCGAGGCGCGGTCTCCGGCATTTGCCGCAGGACGGGCAGCACCGCCAGCGCGACCACCGCGATCATCGCGCCCGGCGCGGCCGTCCAGCCCGTGGCCTGTACCAGCCATTCCGCCAGGAAGGGCGTCATTCCCCCGAACAGCGCGGTGGCCGCGGTCGCGCCCAGCGCGAGTCCGCTCAGCCGGCCTTCGCCCGGGAATTGCTCGGCCGTGGCGGGAGCGCCCACGGCGCTGACGCCGCCGGCGACCAGCGCCAGCGCGACGGCGCCCAGGGCGACCTGGACGGTGGTGCCGTGTGCCATGTAGGTAAACATGAACAGCGGCAGGGCCGCGCCCAGGACGGCGAGCCCGATCAGCATGGGCCGGCGTCCCAGGCGGTCCGACAGCGCGCCGGCCACGGGCGTGGCCGCGATGACCGCCACGGCGGCGACGGTCGACAGCCAGAGCGATTCGGCTTCCCCGCGGCCTCCGTTCGAGGACAGGAAGGCGGGCACGTAGGTGATGCCGACGTAATACGTGATGGAGCCCAGCGCCGAGATCGCGAAGGTCCTCAGCACGGCGGTGCGGTGATGCGTGAGCGTATGCAGGATGGGCGAGGCGGGTATGGTGCGCTGGCGCTGCTGCCTTTCGAAGTCCGGCGACTCCTGCATGGCCGAGCGGGCGATCCAGATGCTGCCCGCCAGGGCAGCGCCGACGAAGAAGGGAATGCGCCATCCCCAGGCGTCGAGCCGGGGGGTATCCAGCAGCGCCACGGTCGCGGCCGACACCGCCACCGCCAGCAGCGCGCCGACTTCGCTGGCGGCCGAGGCGAGCGACGTGACCAAGCCCCGGCGACGGGGAGGCGCGCCTTCCAGCAGGTAAGCCACCACGCTGGTATATTCGCCGCCCACCGAGAAGGCCATCAGGCAGCGCAGGACCAGCAGCAGCACGCCGGCCGTGGCGCCCAGGCTGCCGTAGGCGGGCAGCAGCGCGGTCGCCAGCATGGCGGCCGTCATCAGCGCCATGGACAGCAGCAGCGTCCGGCGGCGGCCGTGGCGATCGCCGATGTGGCCGAACACGAGGGCGCCCAGGGGACGCATGAAGTACGAGACGGCGAAGCCGGCCAGCGTGGCCAGCAGGGACAGCTCGCCGCCCCCGAAGAAGACGCGGGACAGGACCGTCGCGAAGTACAGGTACAGCGTGAAGTCGTACCATTCGACGATCGTCGACAGGGCGGCGATCGTCAGGGATCCGCGCGAGATGACGGGGGCCGGGGTGGGGCCGCTGGCCGCCGCCGGCATGTCAGGAAAGAGGAATCGTGGCCATGTTCCCGGGAATGATATAGGGATGGCCGGCTCCTGAAAACGCCGGACGGCCTTGCTTGAGCCTAGCGCGCCACCACCGCGAACGCCCCTTCCTTGTCGACCCGTGCCCAGTAGGCCGATTTCGTGGCGTCATAGCCCACGGCCACGGCGCACGAGGCATCGACGTCGGCGGGCAGGGCGGTCAAGAACGCGGCCTGGTAGGGCTGCTTGCTGATGCACGCGGCGGGGGCCAGCGCGACCCACTTGCCGTCCGCGTCGCGGCGCGCCAGCGTGGTGGCGGTGGCGTCGGCGCCCGAGGGCAGCGCGAACTCCAGCACATAGGTGTCGCCGCCCTGGTCGGCGCTGAGTTCCCACTGGCGCGTGGCATGCGCCGGCAACTGCACCGGCAGCTTGCCGCTTTCCGAACCGTCGCCGTAGCTGCCCGGCAGGCCGGTGGTGGCCGTGATGTCCTTGGCGCGTCCCCACGGATCGATGTAGGTGCCGGTCTGCCCCGCGATGCCGCTTATCCACAGCACGTCGGACACCGTGTCCTTGCCGCGCTCCTGCCAGTTCAGCGCGATCAGCTTCTTCAGGTCGATGGTGGTCGCGCGGACCTCGATCTCCTCGTCCCCGGTGCCCTCGTTCACCAGCCGCGCACGCTGGCTGTTGTTGAGGTTGCGGCTGAAGCTCTCGTCGCTGATGAACATGTAGCGGTACATCATGGACAGCATCTCCATGTTGCTGCCGGCGTAGGAATAGCCGGGCGTGGCGCTCATGCCGCGGGTGCGGGTGTCGTAGCGGTTGAAGCTGCGGTTCGTACCGTCCAGCAGGCGCGCGCGATGGCCGCTGGCCGAGGCGCAATAGCTGGTGCGATAGGACGGATCGTAGGCGCTGTTGCGCTGGATGTCGGCGGGCACGCTGCCAGGGAACACCACCTTTTCACAGCGCTGCGTGGAGCGGACGAACCGGTCCAGCAGTTTCCACTGCGGCGTGGCGAGTTCCTTGGGGCCGTCCCCGTTGCGGGTGACGGAATGCTTGGCGAAGTACGAGCGGTAGTCCAGCATGCCGCCCTGGATGGTGAAGATCGAGGCGTTGGCATCGACAAAGCCCGTGTCCTCGTGCTGCACCTTGTGCATCAGCACGCTCTGGATGCGTTCGTGTTCGCCGAAGCGCGTCTCGTAGCCCTTGTAGGCGGCGTCGCCCGAGATGATCTGCTGGAAGCCAAGGTCGGAATCGTCGCGGATGAGGCTGCGGGCATAGTGGTGCTCGTGCCCCGAGACGTAGATCACGTCGTGTTCGGCGAACAGCTTGCGGTATTTGTCGTAGGCTTCGCGGAACTTGGTGTCGTTGACGATGGCCAGGCTGCCGTCGACGATGTTCTCCCGTACCAGGCCGTAGCGGTTGCCGGCGAAGGAGTTGTGGGTCTGGAGGATGATGTGGTCGACCTTGCCGCCGTGTTCCTTGACCATGCTTTCCACGAAGTCGTAGGCCCGTTCCAGCCAGCCGTACGAGATGTTGATGAACAGCACGTTGTCGCGCACCAGCGCGTAGTTCTTGTAGGCCGAGCCGGGCATGTGCCATGCGTCGGCGGGGATGAAGCCTTCCACCGTGTCGTACCAGTCCTGGTCTATGCCCTTGGGGTCGTGGTTGCCCATGATGGGCAGGATGGTCATCCTGTCCTTGTACTGCTCCGCCAGGCCACGCCACAGCGCGTATTCGGCCGGGGTGCCGTTTTCCACGAGATCGCCCACCGCCAGGACCACGTTGACCCCCGACTTCGCGTACAGGTCCAGGATGGCCTTCATGGGATGCAGGGCGACGCCGGAGTCGCCGCCCTGGGTGTCGGGCAGGATGCCGACGCGCAGCGTGGGCGTGACCGGATCCGTCGGCGTGCCGGGGCCGGTCGGCGTGCCGGGGCCGGTCGAAGCGGAGCCGTCTCCACCGCCGCAGGCGGCCAGCGTGGACAGCACGGCGAGCGCCAGGGCGGCGGCCGCCCCGCGCCCGGTCTTGGCGATACGTATGGACATCGTTTGTTCCCCCGAAAGCGGCGCAGATTAGGGGGTCGATATGACCGCGTCATTGCTGCGGATGCGGGACTCCGCCGGACAGGGTAAAAACACACTGGCGCCGAACCGGTGCCCGGCCCGGCGTTCCGGAAGAGGCCGGATTCCATACAGAGGGGGATGTCAGTGAAGCTGAAAGACCGAGTAGCCATCATCACGGGAGCCGCCGCCGGCATCGGGCGGGCCACCGCATGGAAATTCGCCGGCGAGGGCGCCACGGTGATCCTGTGCGACCGGGCGGCCGACGCCGCGCGGGAACAGGCGCGGGCGCTGCAGGAGGCCGGCCACCAGGCCGTGGCCCATGCGCTGGACGTGACCGACCGCGAGGGAATCGACGCGGTCGTCGCAGCCATCAAGTCCAGGTTCCACCGCATAGATATCCTGGTCAACAACGCGGGCATCACGCAGGATGCGCGGCTGGCGCGCATGACCGAACAGCAGTTCGACCAGGTCATCGACGTGAACCTGAAGGGCGTGTTCAATTGCACCCAGGCCGTCGTCGATACCATGCTGGAACAGCAGCGCGGCGTCATCCTGAACGCATCGAGCGTGGTCGGCCTGTACGGGAATTTCGGGCAGACCAACTATGCGGCCAGCAAGTTCGGCGTGATCGGTTTCACCAAGACCTGGGCCCGCGAACTGGGCCCCAAGGGGATACGGGTGAACGCGGTCTGCCCGGGCTTCGTCGAGACCGACATCCTGAAGAGCATGCCCGAGAAGGTGCTGGACGGGTTCCGCACCTCCTGCTGGATGAGGCGGCTGGGAGCGCCGGAGGAAATCGCCAATGTGTACGCCTTCCTGGCTTCCGACGAGGCGAGCTACGTCAATGGCGTGGCGTTGGAGGTGTCGGGGGGGATGTCCGTCTGACCTATGGCCGGCGGTTCATATCACGGCTACATCGTTCGCATAATTGCGAATAAAAGGAGGATGCTGTAACGTGTTTAGCAATTAGAATCAATTGCACATCGTCGTATGAGCTATTACAGCGAGACGGAAAGGCCGCTGCTCAAGCGGTTCCTGCGTGTCCTCGTCGCCTTCCTGGCCGTCTGTTTCCTGAACGCCGCGATCCTCCGCATCGCCTGCCATGCGGGCGGCGTCCCGGAATCCCGGCTGCTGTCCAGCTTCGCCGTGGGGTGCCTGTAAAGGTACGGATCCATCGCGCCGCCGCACGGCGCGCTCATTTGGCCGAGCCGCGTTTTCTTCTCTTGCGTTCCACGCTGTACACCACCAGCAGCGCACAGGCCAGCCAGACCAGCAGGACTTCCAGAAGCATGGATTCCATCCGACATCGAAGTTAGAGCGAATGCTTCTTGATGATAGTGGGCGCTTCCATATTTCGCCAATTGATTAAACGAAACGTGGCAATAGGATTTGGCTTCGTGGCTCGTCCTCATGGCCGCGGATGCCCCATTTGAGTGATGTGATGGTTCTGCCATGACGATATCCTGAGACAAGGGGGACAGTTGCTGCCCGTGCTTGGGATTTTCCTGCTGGCAGAGTCACATCATGGATATCACTTCTTCTTGCCGCTCTCGCATGCTGGGCGGTTTGGTCGCGCTTGCCTGCGCGGGCGGCTTGGCGCCGGCCCGGGCGGCAGATTCCAGCGCGCTGTTCCGCCAGCTCGGCCAGATCATCGAGCAGACCGGCCGGGCCCTCGCCGACGATCAGCGGCGGCAGGAAGAGGAGGAGCAGCGTGCCGCCGAGAACGCGCGCCGCGAGCAGGAGCTGCAGGCGCAGCGGGAACGCGAGGCGGCGGCCCGGCAGCGGGAGCAGCGGGAAGCGGCCAGGCAGGAACAGGAGCGGGCCCTGCGGGCGCTGGCGCCGCCGCCCGAGTACCAGGACCGCATCGTGATCCACAAAAGCCTGCTCGGCATGCAGGAAACCGGCAACGCGCGGCCGGATTTCGACATCACGGCGCGCACCACCATCAGTATCTCCCCCGACGGCGCCTGGCTGGCCTTCGAGGCAACGGACGGGCGGATCATGCTGCGCGATACGGCATCGGGCAAGGACAGGGTGGTGCCGACCCGCGTGCCGCCCGGCCAGTCTTCCCGCTCGCTGGCCTTCGTCGGCAACGAGGCGCTGCTGGTAAGCGGCCTGAAGAACGGTTCCGAAGTGGTCGATCTGCAAGGCAATTCGCTGCGCACGTTGCCGCCGAGCGCGTACTTTCCGTGGTCGAAGGAGGTGGGCGGCCGCTACATCGTCCAGCACTTGCGGATGAGCGATTCCGACAAGGGACTGCGCTGCCTGGGGGTGAGCTACTACGACGCCAGGGGAGTCGACCTGGGCGGCGTGTCGGTGGACGATGCCGAGGCTTGCGCTGCCCGCATCGACGACAAGGGCCGGCAGGAATTCCTCGCCCACAAGGATGGCGTGGTCAGCTATTACGTCAATGGCGTCAAGACCGGCGAGTTCCGCGGCGACGACCGGCGTCCGGCGGAGCAGTACAAGCGTCTCGGCTATCAATGGATAGGCAACACGCCGTATGCCTACTCCGAGATCGGGGAATGGGATAACCCGTCGCATCGGCTGAGGGCGTGGGACGTGGCCCAGGGGAAGATGCTGTGCGAGCTGCCCGGCCATGTCGCCGGGATACCGTATGCCGACAAGCGGGGCAATATCCTGACGGCACAGCCGCCCGTCAGGGTGAGTCTGCCCGATTGTTCGATGGTGCGCGTCAGCAACGGCAACGAGCGGCTGATGGGCTGGGGGGAGATCGCCTACCTGCACGATGAGCAGACCGGCAAGGTCGACGTCATGGATCCGTCGACGTGGCAGCGCCGCATCACGTTGCAGACGCTGCACCGCAGGTCTCCACAGGACCGGTCGTTCTCCGGCGTGTTCCAGGAGCTGCCGGGCCACCCGGACCAGGTGCTGGTGACGTCGTATGCGACCGAGTCCCAGATACCGGCGCAGTTGTTCGACACGAAGACGGGCCAGTTGCTGCGCACCCTGCCGCCCGGCCGGTTCCAGGCGGGGTACATCATCCAGCAGGACCTGCTGACCGGCCAGTCATTCAGCTGGCGCTCGCGTCTCTGGCGCCTCGCCTACGACGACGGCGCCGGCAAGGCGACCACGGCGTTCCTGGCCGCCTTGAAGAAGGACAAGTTCGAGACCTCGGCCGAGTACCAGAAGCGGCTGGCCACGCTGACCATGCCGCATACGATGAAGGTCGCGCTGCGGGACTACGACGCCGACCGGGGCATGTTCATCGGCACCTGGCGCAACGTGCAGGTCTCGGTGCCGCTGCCGCCGGCGCAGGCCCGGCAGTTCGCCGACGCGAAGGAAATGAGCATGACGGGCGACCTGCGCGCGATCGACGAGGATTACCTGGAACTGCGCAACGCCAGCGTGACCACGCCAGGCGGACAGGTGGTGAAGCTGGCGCTGCCGGATGGACCCGCCCCGAAGATCCAGCCGCGGCCCCAGGCCGTGCGCCAGGGGGAAGGGGCCGGCCCGGTGGCCGGCGCGGCGGCCGCGCGTGCCACGGCCGGCGCGCAAGGGGGGCGCTGCACGGGAACCATGGCGCACCTGGCGCCCCAGCTACGCCCCTATACCACGCCCATGCTGGCCGACACCCGCAAGGAAATCCTGGAGATCAACGTGGCGTCGACCCTGGCCAAGGTAAAGGCCGGGGGCGGAACGGCCGCCATGCTGCGCGAGCAGGCGGACCAGTCCGACCGGGCGGCGCGCGACGCGGCCACCACCGCCAACCAGAGCGACGGCGGCGGCAACAGCATCGCCAAGGCCGATGGCGGCACGTTGCCGTTGAACTGGCCGTGCGAGGGGATCCATTCGTCGGCCGTCTGCGGCTACATCATCATGCGCTGGCAGGCGCTCGTGACGAGGGAGTTGGCCAGCATCTACTCGACGTGCCAGGGAGGATGAGGCCGGCGGCCCCTGGCCGTCACGCGGGCCCGTAGCCTCCGCCGCCGGGCGTTTCGATCTCCACCCGGTCGCCCGCCCGCAGTTCGGCCCGATCCGCGTGGTCCAGCGGCTCGATCCGTCCGTCGGCGCGCAGCACGCGAGCCAGTCCGGGCGCGCCGGGTTGCCCGCCGCACAGGCCGAAGGCCGGATGGTGCCAGCCGTTGGCCAGCAGCGATACCGTCATGGGTTCCAGGAACCGCAGCGTGCGCACGCCGCCGTCGCCGCCGCGCCAGCGTCCATCGCCGCCCGAACCGTGTCGGATCTCGTAGCGTTCCAGCCGCACCGGGAAACGCAGTTCCAGTACCTCCGGATCGGTCAGGCGCGAATTGGTCATGTGAGTCTGCACGACCGACGTGCCATCGAAGCCGCCGGCCAGGCTGCCGTTTTCATCGAAGCGGCCGCCCGCGCCCGAGCCGCCGGAGATGGTTTCGTAGTACTGGTGGCGGGCGTTGCCGAAGGTCAGGTTGTTCATGGTCGGCTGGCTGCTGGCCATGATGCCCAGCGCGCCGTACAGCGCATTGGTGACGCAGGTCGAGGTCTCGACGTTGCCGGCCACCACGGCGGCCGGATAGCGCGGGTTCAGCATCGAACCTTCGGGGACCACGATGGTGAGCGGCTTCAGGCCGCCCGCGTTCATGGGAATGTCCTCGTCCAGCAGCGTGCGGAACACGTACAGCACGGCGGCCGAGGTAACGGCGCGCGGCGCGTTGAAATTGTTGGGCAACTGCTTGGACGTGCCGGTGAAATCCAGCGTGGCGCTGCGGGTGGCGTGGTCCACGGTGACCGCCACGCGCACCTGCGCGCCGTTGTCCAGCGATACCGCGAAGCTCCCGTCGCGCAGGCGGCTGATGGCCCGGCGTACGGATTCCTCGGCGTTGTCCTGCACGTGGCCCATGTATGCCTGCACGACGTCCAGGCCGAAGTAGCGCACCATGGCCATGAGTTCCTCGCGGCCTTTCTCGTTGGCGGCCACCTGGGCGCGCAAGTCGGCGATGTTCTGGTCGATGTTGCGCGCGGGATGCCGCGCGCCGGCCAGCAACTGCCGCATCTCGGCCTCGCGCAGATGTCCGTCGCGCACCAGCAGGAAGCTGGTGATGAGCACGCCCTCGTCGTCGATGGTGCGCGAGTCGGGCGGCATGGAGCCGGGCGTCAGGCCGCCGATGTCGGCGTGATGGCCGCGCGAGCCCACGTAGAACAGCACGCGGGTGCCGGCCTCGTCGAAGATGGGGGTGATGACCGTGACGTCGGGCAGATGGGTGCCGCCGGCGTAGGGGTCGTTGAGCACGTAGGCGTCGCCGGGCCGCAGCGTGCCCTGGGTACTGTCGATGACGGCCCGGACGCTGGCGCCCATGGACCCCAGGTGCACCGGGATGTGGGGGGCGTTGGCGACGAGGTCGCCCTGTGCGTCGAAGATCGCGCACGAGAAATCCAGGCGTTCCTTGATGTTGACCGAGTGCGCGGTGTTCTGCAGGCGCCAGCCCATCTGCTCGGCGATGGACATGAACAGGTTGTTGAAGATCTCCAGCATCACCGGATCCGCCTCGGTGCCGACGGCGCGGCGCTGGGGCCGGGGCTGGGCGCGTTCGAGCACGATGTCGCCGTTCGCGGTCGCGGTGGCCCGCCAGCCGGGATCGACCACGGTGGTGGCGTTGGCATCGGTGATGATGGCGGGGCCGGCGATGACGTCGCCGGCCCGCAGGTCGGCGGCGGCGTAAAGGGGGCTGTCCTGCCATGCGCCGGCATGGATGGCGACGCTGTCGCGGGCCTGCAGTTGCGTGCCGGCCTCGCGCGCGGGGCGGCCGAACCAGGCGGCGCGCGCGCTCTGGGGGCCTTGCCCGGCGGTGGCCTCGGCCATCACGGAATCGATCACCAGCGCGCGGCCGGGCATCAGGAAGGCGAAGCGCTGGCGATAGGCGCGCTCGAAGTCGGCCAGCATGTCCGAGGTCTCGCCCAGCGGCACCGGCAGCGCGGTGTCGGTACCCTCGTAGCGCAGATAGGCTCGCTCGGCGATCCGGATGTCGGCCGCCTCGCAGCCCTGGGCCTGGAGTTCGCCCTTGGCCGCGGCGCCCAGTTCGTCCAGCACCCGGCGCGCCTCGGCGCGGCCGTCGTCGTCGAAGCGGCGCTCCACCGAGCGTTCCCGCACGGCGGTGGCGACGGCCAGGCCCATGCCGTAGGCGGACAGCACGCCGGCCAGCGGATGGATCAGCACGCGCGGCATGGCCAGCGCGTCCGCGACGGCGCAGGCATGCTGGCCGCCCGCGCCGCCGAAGGTGGTCAGGGTGTAGCGGGTGATGTCGTAGCCGCGCTGCACGGAAATCAGCTTGATCGCGTTGGCCATGTTGGTGATCGCGATCTCCAGGAAGCCGTGCGCCAGCGCCTCGGGCGTGGTGGCGCGGCCGGTGCCGCGCTCGACTTCGCCGGCCAGTTCGGCGAAGCGCGCGCGGACCACGTCGGCATCCAGCGGCTGGTCGCCACCGGGACCGAACACGGCGGGAAAGTGCGCAGGCTGGATGCGACCCAGCATGACGTTGGCGTCGGTGACGGTCAGTGGTCCGCCGCGCCGGTAGCAGGCGGGCCCGGGATCGGCGCCGGCCGATTCGGGGCCCACGCGCAGCCGCGTGCCGTCAAAGCGCAGGATGGATCCGCCGCCGGCGGCCACCGTGTGGATGCTCATCATGGGCGCGCGCAGCCGCACGCCCGCCACCAGCGTGTCGAAGGTACGTTCGTATTCGCCGGCATAGTGGGATACGTCGGTCGAGGTGCCGCCCATGTCGAAGCCGATGATGCGGTCGAAGCCGGCGGCGGCCGACACGCCGGCCATGCCGACGATGCCGCCGGCGGGGCCGGACAGCACGGAGTCCTTGCCCTGGAAGGCGCGGGCGTCGGTCAGGCCGCCGCTCGATTGCATGAACTGCAGGCGCACGCCGGGCAGGGCGGACGATACACGGTCCACGTAGCGGCGCAGCACGGGCGACAGATAGGCGTCGACCACGGTGGTATCGCCGCGCGCGACGAAGCGGATCAGCGGCGAGACGGCGTGCGAGGCGGAGACCTGCGCATAGCCGAGTTCACGCGCGATCGCCGCCAGCCGCAGTTCGTGCGCCGGGTTGCGGTAACCGTGCATGAGCGCGATGGCGATGGACTGGTAGCCCTGCGCCCGGCCTTCGGCCAGGGCCGACCGGGCCTGCGCCTCGTCCAGTTCGGCGACGATGGCGCCGTCGGCGGCCAGGCGCTCATCGATCTCGACCACGAGGCTGGCGAGCTGTTCGGGCAGGACGATCTCGCGGTCGAACAGGCGCGGCCGGTTCTGGTAGGCGATGCGCAAGGCGTCGCGAAAGCCCCGGGTGACGGCCAGCAACACGCGTTCGCCCTTGCGTTCCAGCAGCGCGTTGGTGGCGACCGTGGTGCCCATGCGTACGACCTCGATGCGATCGGCGGGTACGGGTTCGCCGGGAGCCAGCCCCAGCAGGCGTCGTATGCCTTCGACGGCGGCATCGTCGTAGCGTCCGGGGTTCTCGGAAAGCAGCTTGGCCGTCGCCAGCGAGCCGTCGGGGCGGCGTCCGATCACGTCGGTGAAGGTGCCGCCGCGGTCTATCCAGAATTCCCAACGGGCATCGTCGGCGGGGGAAGAGGAGGTTGTATTCATAGCGATGAGGCCGCGCGGGCGGCCTGGTCATAAAGGCCCGACAGCATGCGCAGGCGCCGGGCCACGTCGGACAGGGAGGCGCCGTCGGCCAGTTCGCCTTCGACGCTGGCAAGCAGGCAGCGGCCCCGGACGGCGCGGAAGCGATCGATCAGCGCCGCGCCTTCCCCGGTGGTGGCGTAGAGCACTTCCTTGCCGCTTTTTTCGCCGCGCACCAGGCCCATGCCAGCCAGTTTCTTCAGCGAGTAGTTGATGACGTGCGTGTCTTCGTAGTTCAGGGTGAAGCAGATGTCGGCCAGTTTCTTGCCCCGCTTCCGATGGTGGACGTGGTGCAGCACCAGCACGTCCGTGACCGCGAGGTCGGCCGCGCCGGCCGCCGCCATGCAGCGCACGATCCAGCGGCTGAACGCATTGTGGGCGATGATCAACCCGAACTCGAGCTCGGACAGCTCGGCATGCGGACCCGTGGCCAGGTGCGCCGAGGACAGGATGCGCAGACGTTCGCCGGCCTCGTCCGACGCGTCCGGGCGCCGGCCGTCATTCGTCATCGTCGTCGCCCTCGCCGGCGAACAGGCGTTCCTTGGGCGGCGCGATCTCGGTCACGAGATCGCGTACCAGCGGCTTGTTCGGCAGGGGTTCGACCGTGTGCGAGGTGCCCGGCTCGAGCTTGGCCAGACAGGCGTACACGACCTTGCCGTCCAGGCGCATCATGCATTCCTTGCAGGCATTGGCGTTGATGCAGGCATAGCGGAAAGCCAGCGTATCGTCCTGGTGCGCGCGCACCCAGCGCAGCGCGTCCAGCAGCGACGCGGCAGCCTGGGCAGGTACGTCGTATTCGACGACGCGGGCCTCGGTGCCGGCGCCGGCGCGCTGGATCTTCAGGCGGATGGAGTCGTTGGTCGATGTCATGCGATGTCCTCCTGCGTGGCCTCGAGGCGCTGGACGGGCTGGGTGGCCAGCGTCCATTGGCCGTCGCGCCAGGCGATGGTCTGGTTCAGCGTCCAGGCGTCTTCCTGCCCGGGATGGTCTTCGCGCTGGTGCGCGCCGCGGCTCTCGCGCCGCGCCAGCGCGCAGCGGGTCACGGCCTCGGCCACCAGCAGCATGTTGCGCAGGTCCAGCGTGTCCAGCCGCGCCGGGTCCTGCGGCCCGCCGCCCGGCAGGTCGCTGCCGGCCCGTGTCCGCAATGCGTCCAGCCCGTCCAGCGCCTGCCGCAGGCCCGCCTCGGTGCGGAAGGGGCCGACGTGCGCCTGCATGAGCGCCTGCAATTCCTCGATCAGGGACGCGGCATTGAGCGCGTCCGGCTCGCCGTGGCGCGGCGCGAGCCGTTGCAGCCAGGGGCGGGCCAGGGCCTCGAGTGCTTCCACCGAGGGCGGCTCCGGGCAGTCGGCGGCCGCGGCGCGGCCGGCCCGCAGTCCGAAGGCGATCGCCTCGGTGATGGCGTTGCCCGACAGCCGGTTCGCGCCGTTGGCGCCGCCCACGGCCTCGCCCGCGGCATACAGGCCGGGCACGTCGGTGGCGAGGTCGGTGTCCACCCGGATGCCGCCCATGTGATAGTGGGCGATGGGCGCCACTTCTATCATCTGCTTCGTCAGATCGATGCCGGCCTTGGCCAGCTTGTTGATGATGGGGCCGAACGCCGCGCGCAGCGTGTCTTCCGGCACGTGACGGAAGCTCAGCCACGCGCCGCCGGCCGGCGTGCCGCGGCCGGCCTCGACCTCCTTCAGGATGGCGTAGGTCGCGGCGTCGCGGGTGGTGGTGTAGCCCTGGCCTTCGGCGGCGTTGCCGTAGCGTTCGACGAATTCCTCTCCCTGGTTGTTCAGCAGCTTGCCGCCCAGCTTGTAGCGGAAGGGATCCCACATGATGGGGTCGAAGCCGACCAGGCGCGGCGCCAGGTGGCCGATGGGGAAGAACTGCACGAACTCCATGTCGATCAGCCGGGCGCCCGCGCGCAGGGCCAGCGCGAAACCGTCGCCGCCCATGTTGAGCGAGGCGCTGTTGCGGCGGTACAGGCGCGTCAGGCCGCCGGTGGCGATGATGGTGGCGCCGGCCCGTATCAGGACCGGGTCGCCGGAGCCCAGGTGCAGCGCCACGGCGCCGGTGACGCGGCCGTCCTTGCGCAGCAGTTCCACCACCAGCAGGTCGCCCACGCGCCGCACGCCGGGCTCGCGCGCGGCCTGCGCGCGCAGGGTCTTGGCCACCGCGGGGCCGGTGTTCAGGTAGTCGACGTAGACGCAGCGGGGGCGGTCGTGGCCGGGGGCCCGGGTCTGCGCCATCCGCTCGCCGTCGCGGGCCCAGCCCACGCCCCAGCGGTCCAGCAGGCGGATCGCGTCCACGCCTTCCTCGCACAGCAGCCGGGCCAGGGGTTCGCTGCACAGGCCGCGGCCCGCCGCCAGCGTGTCGCGCAGGTGATGCTGCCAGTGGTCCGGCCCTTGTTCGCCCAGGGCGGCGGCCACGGTCATCTGGGCCATGATGGTGGCGCCGCCGCGCCCGATCAGGCTGCGGTCGGCCAGCAGGGCCCGCTTGCCGGCCTGCGAGGCGGCGATGGCCGCGCTCATGCCGGCACCGCCGGCGCCTATCACCAGCACGTCGGTTTCCAGCGTGTGCAGGGTGGGATGGGACATGTTCATTCTCCGTTGGGGGCCAGCGCCCCCTCCAATTCGCGGGCCGGGGCTTCCGCGCCCAGGTAGGCCTGCTGCACGGCGGGGTCCGCCGCGAGATCGGCGGCATTGCCTTGCAGCACCACGTGGCCGTGCTGCAGCACATAGGCCCGGTCGGCCAGCTCCAGCGCGATGCGGGCGTTCTGTTCCACCAGCAGGATGGTCTGGCCGGACGCCTTCCAGCGGAACAGCACCTCGTAGACCGCATCGACGAATTTCGGCGACAGGCCCATCGACGGCTCGTCGATGCAGACCAGGCGCCCGCGCCGCAGCCACGCCCGGCCCAGGGCCAGCATCTGCTGTTCCCCGCCCGACAGCGTGCCGGCCAGCTGGCCCCGGCGCTCGGCCAGGCGCGGGAAGGCCTGGAACACCTCGTCGAGGTCGGCGGCCACGGCGGACTTGTCGTGGCGCCGCGGGTAGGCCCCCAGCAGCAGGTTTTCGCGCACCGTCATGTCCGGAAACACACGGCGCCCCTCGGGTACGCTGGCCACGCCCAGCCCGATGACCTCGGCGGGCGCCAGGCCCTGGATCTCGCGGCCGTCCAGCAGGACGCGTCCGTTGGACGGGCGGGCCAGGCCCAGCACCGACTTGAGGGTCGTGGACTTGCCCGACGCGTTGCCGCCCAGCACGGAGACCACTTCTCCGGCCTGGACACGCAGGCTGACGCCGAACAGGGCCTGGACGGCGCCGTAGTGCACGTCGACCGCGTCCAGTTGCAGCAGGGGGGAGGAAGAGGGCAGCTCAGCCAAGATGGGCATCCGAGTTGACCGGCCGCCTGCGCGCGCGGCCGAGGTAGGCTTCGACGACTTCGGGATGGTCCAGCGCCTCGGCCGGGGTGCCGGTGGCCAGTATCCGCCCCTGATTGAGGACGATGGCCTGGTCGGCGATGCGCCGGACCAGGGACAGCTTGTGCTCGACGACCAGGATGCCGAGCTGCGGCTGTTCCGCGCGCAGCGCGAGCAACAGATCGGTGAGTTCGGCGGTTTCGCTGGGGTTCATGCCGGCGGCCGGTTCGTCGAACAGCACGAAGCGCGGCCGGGCAGCCAGCACGCGCGCCAGTTCCAGGCGCCGGCGGTTCGCGTACGAAAGACTGTAGGCCGGCTGGTCGCGCCGCGGCCAGAGCCGTTCGCCGAAGCGTTGCAGGGCCGCGCGGGCGCGTTCCTCTGCCTCGGCCCGGCGGCGGCGCCAGGCGGGCAGGCCGAGCAGTTCGCCGGCGATCTCGGTCAGCGGATCGACCAGCCGCGCGGACCCCGCGCGGCCGAGCAGCCCGGCCTGGGTGCCCAGCATCACGCTGTCCCATACGCTCAGGGCGGGGAACACGCGCGAGGTCTGGAAGCTGCGGCCCAGGCCCAGCCGGGCGATGCGCTCGGGGGCCAGTCCGTCGATGCGGCGGCCATCCAGGAAGACATGTCCCGACGAAGGTTTCTCGACTCCGCTCAGCAACTGGATCAGGGTCGACTTGCCGGCGCCGTTGGGGCCCACCAGCGCCACGGTCTGGCCCGGGGCGACGGCGAAGCTGACGTCGTCCACCGCCTTGACGCCGCGGAAATGGCGGCTCAGGCGCTCCACCCGCAGTCCTCGTTGTTCATCGCGAGTCGTCATATCAGTCGTTCATGGCAAAGAGGAGTCCGTTGCGACGCGTGTTTCGATCGAGGGCACAGCGGATCCGGCTTTGCCGGTCCGCCAGTGCCGCCCCCTTGAGGGGGCGCGCGTAGCGCGTAGGGGGTGGGTTTCATCTTGCTCCGAGGAGGCCATGCGGGCGCAGGCGCAGCATGATCAGCAGCGCCAGTCCGTAGGCGACCATGCGCCATTCGGCGAAGGGCCGCAGCAGTTCGGGCAGCAGGGTCAGCGCGAAGCCCGCCAGCGCCGCGCCGGTCAGGTTGCCCAGGCCGCCCAGCACCGCGATGGTCAGCAGCAGGATGGAGGCGCTGACGGTGAAGCTCTCGGGGCTGACCACGCTCTGCACGTAGGCGAACAGGCCGCCCGCCAGGCCCGCCAGCAGGCCGGAACAGGCGAAGCCCACGAGCAGGTAGCGGCGCACCGGCAGTCCGGCGGTATGCGCCGCCAGCCGGTCCTCGCGTATGCCGCGCCAGGCCCGGCCCACGCCGGAGTCCAGCAGGCGCTGCGCCAGGAACAGGGCGATCCCGGCCACGGCCGCGACCAGCCAGAACTTGCCGGCCAGGCTCGGCAGCGGCAGTCCGCCCAGCAGCGCCAGCCTGGGCGCCGGGATGCCGATGAACCCCATGGGGCCGCGCGTGACGTCCAGCCAGCTCATGAACACCAGATAGCCGATCTGCCCGACGGCCAGCGTGCCCAGCGCGGCCGTGTGGCCGCTGAGCTTGAGCAGCGGCAGGGCAGCCACCACCGCCACACAGGCGGTGGCCGCGGCGGCGCCGATCAGCGCGGCCTCGGCCGGCCAGCCGGCATTGCGGGCCAGCAGCCCGACCGCGTAGGCGCCCACGCCGTAGAAGGCCGTATGTCCGATGGACAGCACGCCCAGCGCCCCGGAGACCAGCGTGACGCTGGCCACCAGCAGGGCGAAGATCATGGCGTAGACCACGGCCTGCAGAAAATAGGCGTTCTGCGTGAGCGCCGGCAGCAGCGCCAGCACGGCTGCTGCCGCCAGGAAGCCCCAGGGCGGGAGTTCCCAGGCGCGCACGGCGCCGCGCTGGCTGGAGGACGAGGCCAGCACGCTGGTGGTCGGCATGGCGCCCGCCGCGCCGCTGGCGCCGCCCAGCGCGTCCAGGCGACGGTCGCCCAGCAGCCCGTGCGGCCGGAACACCAGGAAGACCAGCACCAGGCAGAACGCCACCAGGTCGCGCGATCCTTCGCCGATGTAGGCGCTGGCCAGCGTTTCGACCACGCCCAGCAGCAGGCCGCCCAGCACCGCTCCCGGCGTGCTGGTCAAGCCGCCCAGCAGCGCCGCCGCGAAGCCTTTCAGGCCGAAGGGCAGCCCCATCTGCGGGAACACGCTCTTGAAATAGAGCGCGACCAGCACGCCGCTCAAGGCGCCCAGCGCGCCGGCCAGGGCGAAGGCCAGTTGCCGCACGCTGCCGGTACGCACGCCCAGTTGCGCCGCGGCATCGCGATCCTGCGCGGTGGCGCGCAGCGCGCGGCCCCACCACGAGCGCGACAGGAACAGCGTCAGGGCCAGCGTGGCCAGCGCGCCGAAACCGAAGATCAGCAGGTCGGTGCTGGTGATGTAGGCGTTGCCGAAGTAGTAGGTGGCTTCATCGAACGATACGGGAAAGGACTGGCTCTCGGGCGACCAGACGATCTCGGCCAGCTGTTCGATGATGAGACTGATCGCCAGCGTGGACAGCACGGGGGCGATATAGGGCGCGTTCTCCAGGGGACGCAGCGCCACCCGTTCGAGCAGCATGCCCAGCAGCGCGACGATCAGCACCGAACCGGTGGCCGCGACCGGCAGCGGCAGTTGCAGCACGGCCACGCCGGTGAAGGCGATGAAGGCGCCCAGCATGAACAGCGCGCCCTGGGCGAAGTTGATGAGATTGGAAACGCCGAACACCAGCGAGAAGCCGAGCGCGATCAGCGCGTAGACCTGGCCGATGGCCAGGCCGTTCAGAATCTGGCTGGCGAATAATTCGAGCATGGGTATGGGTGCGGTGGCCGGAAAAGGCTGCGCCGGCCGCGCCGTGAGGCGGGCCGGCGGCAGGCGCTGAAGGAAATTACTTGTTCAGTTGGAATTCGCCGTTGCGGATCACCAGGAAAGTGGGCGCCTTGCGCACGTTGCCGTTCTCGTACTTGGTCACGCCGGTGACGCCCTCGTAGGCGGGGCCGCCCGCCAGTTCGTCGCGCACACTCTGCCCGGTCAGCGGCTTGCCCGATTGCACGACGCGGCGGATGGCGGCCACACCCACGCCGGCCGCGTCATAGGCCAGCGCGGCGAACTGGTCCGGCGTGCGGTTGTACTTGGCGCGGTAGGCGTCGACGAAGGCCTTCTTGGACGGATCGCCGGCGAAGAAGATGCTGTGCACGACCACGCCCTCGGCGGCCTTGCCCGCCAGTTCGATGAACTTGGGCGAGGTCAGCGGCACGCCGCCGCCCACCGGAATGTCGACGCCGGCCTGGCGCAGTTGCTGGATGAAGATCGAGGCTTCCTGGTAGGGCAGGGCCAGGAAGACGCCGTCGGGCTTGAGCGACTTGATCTTGCTGACCAGCGGCCGGAAGTCCCGGGCGTTGGGCATCACGGCCTCGGTCAGCAGCACCTTGCCGCCGTCCTTCTCGATGGCGGCCGAGGTGGCCTTGACGGTGAACAGGCCCCAGTCGTCCTGCGAATACGGGATGACGATGCGGTTGGCCTTGAGCTGCTTGTGGATGGTGTCGGCGTTGTACTGGGCCAGCACGTCGTCGGTATTGTTCTGCCGGAACTGGTAGGGGCTCTGCTTGCTGAAGTCCGGGTGCGACGAGGTGGGGCTGATCTGCGCGATCTTCGCCTCGGTGAAGATGGGCGCCGCCGCCAGCGACGCCGTGGTCGACCAGGAACCGATGGCCAGCACCACGCCGGGCGTGGCCACGATCTTGCGCGCCACGGTGGCGGCTTCCTGCGGCGAATTGCGGTCGTCCTCGACCACCAGCCTGATCGGGCGGCCATTGATGCCGCCGTCGGCATTGACCTTGTCCAGATAGAGCTCGATGGCGTTCTTGAAGCTCGCGCCGTATTCGGCGAAGTTGCCGGACAAGTGGGTGAACAGGCCGACGGTGATCGGCGGTTCCGCGGCCAGGGCGGGGGCGGACAACAGGCCGGAGGCAGCGGTGGCCGCCAGCAGGCGGCGGAAGGGGAGTCGCGTCGGCACGTCGGTTCTCGGGTCGATGGTGGAGGAACGGCTCCGCGGCGGCGCGAAGGCCGGCGGGGCTGCGGATGGAGGTAAACGTTATGCTTTCGTCAATAAAACATCAACGTATTGTTACTAATAAGCTTATATCGCCAGGACCGTATCCAGCAGTCCCGCGCGCCAGGCCAGCCAGGCCAGCGCGACCAGGGCCAGGACGATGGCCAGGCCCCAGGCCTTGCCGTGCCGCTCGGCGAAGGGATCGCGCAGGTTGCGCCCCGCGTCCGGCGGGATGCGCGCCATGCGGGAGAGCGAGCCGCCCAGCTTGACGTTGATCTTCATGCGGCCATTGATGGCCCAGCCGCTGGCGTCCAGCAGCGGGCCCAGGCTGCGCTGGCGCAGCTTGAGCCAGGCGATGAGCACGCTGGGGCCGGAGATGCTCAGGACGATGCCCAGCAGCGCCACCGGTATCCACCAGCCCAGGTCCACGAACTTGGTGAAGACCGCCACCAGGACCGTGCTGATGCTGCCGAGCGCGACGCCCAGCGCGGCCACGGTGCCCACGTCGACCTTGCCCGGCGTGGCTGGCCGTGCCGTCCCGTCCTTCCTGTCGGCGGTGACCAGGTTGGCCGCGAGCGAGCCCAGCTTGCCCTGCGCCGCCTCGTCGCTGGCGGCGGCGCGCCTGGCGACCTGTTCCTCGATCATGCGCACGAACTTCTTGTACGGAGAGAAGAAGGCCTGCGCGATGCTGGTGGGGTTCTCGATGATCTTGACGATGGTGGCGTCCCAGTCGCGGCCCTGGCGGTCGTAGAACACGCCGTTGCGGCCGACGAAAAGAAAGTCCACGTCGCCGGCCGTGACCGCCGCGACGATGGTGATTTTCTCTGCCTGGCGGCGGCAATCGCAGTAGACGAGGTAGGCCTTGGCCAGGCCAGCCAGGGCCGCATGGCGGGCCGCGTCCTCGACGCGCACCGTCAGCTCGCAGCTGCGCGCGTCCAGGTACAGGGTGCCGGCCTGGAAGATCGCGCCTTTGCGGCGGTAGAAGTCCTTGAACGAGACGAAGTTGTCGAGCAGGTGCGCGAGGTCGCGCTGGAAGCGCAGCAGTTTTTCCAGATCGCCCATGCGCGTGGTGCGCGGCTCGATCTTCTCGTCGGCGTCGAGCAGGGATTTGACCGCTGCTTCGGTGCCGTCCTCCAGCATGGCCATGAGGTCGGCCACGACCACGGCGTCGAGCCGTGTCTGCGGCTTGGCGGCCAGCCAGTTCCGGGCCGGTTCCAGCCGCGCCATCAACTGCCGCCACGCCGGCTCCGGCAGGGTGTCGAGCGGCGTGCCCAGCAGGGGTTCCGCGGCACGGGTACGGAAGGTCTCGAGTGCCTGCGCCCAGGCGGGATTGACGCCGTCGCGCAGCGGCAGCGGACGATCGGCCGCGATGGCCGCCAGCGGCAGGCGGGCGATGTGATCCGAACCCAGGGTCAGCGCCTCGTCGTACAGCTTGCGGTATTCCTCCTGCGAGGGGTTCAGTGCGGAAGCCGCCCGGCGGTCGTAGCCCGCCAGGCGGCAGCGCGCGTAATAGTCCTCGATCTTGGCCTGTACCGCGTTCACGGCCTGGATCGCCGCAGGGGTGTCGTCGCCCAGCGGCACGACGGAGCGGTCTCCCGCCACCTTGTCGCGCCATTGGCGGATCGCCGCGGCCTCGGCGAAGAAGGCGTCGGCGCGCGCCCGGTCCGTGCCCGGCTTGCCGTCCAGCCCCTCTACGCTGCCATGGGTCTCCATGATGCGGCGGATCGCGGCGCGGACCGCGGGCGCTTCCGCCGTGTCTTCCGTGATGACGCCATCGCCGTTGAAGCGCATGGCCGCGAGCAGGCGACTGCGATCGGCGACGTCGGCCAGGCCGATGGTATCGCCCGGCTTGCCCAGCAATTGCAGGATGTGGCGGGCTTCCTCGGCCAGTTGTATGCCTGCTTCGCCGTTGGACAGGGCGTCCAGCGCCAGCGTGTCGCCGCCTTGCAGCAGCCGGTCCGGATCACGCAGCCGCTCGCATGTCCACCGGCACGCGGCCAGCAGTTCGGGGGGGCGGATGCGGCCGTCCGCATCGGTATCGATCAGGTCGAGGGTGCGGGGGTCGAACTCGATGCCGCGCGTGGGGCAGGCCAGCGCCACCCATAATTTCTGATCCAGCTGATCGAGATGGCATACATCGGCGCCCGAGCGGATCGATACCTGATCGACGCCGCCCGCGCGGAAGAATTGCCAGGCATGTTCCATTGACGGCCGGCTCCGGGACGAGTCATGCGGGATGGTGCCGCGCCCTCCCGCATTTTTCGTGCCTCGGCGTGAGTCAAGGCATGGAGCAGGCCTTTCGTGCCGGCCCTACAGCAGCGACTGGCCGTATTCCAGCACCTGGTCGCAGACCTTTTCGGTGATCTGCTGCTTGAGCCCGCCGCCTCCCAGCTCCATCTTCTGCCCGCTGTTGCCGCCCAGGATGCCGCTCAGTCCCTCGCGATAGCCGGGATCGGACTGGGCCTGCTGTTCGCCGCCCAGCTTGCCCAGCAGCTTGTCCTTGACGGACGACGCGCCGCCGCCGAGATAATTGTTCTTCGCGCAATAGGTCAGGATGCCCGTGATGTTGCCGGTGCCGACCGAACCCAGCGAGGGCATGGACGCGCCGCCCAGGCCGCCCAGCAGCGATCCTCCGCCGCCCGACGATTGCTGGCCGCCGCCGCCCAGCGCGCCCTTGACGGAATCCAGAAGCTGGGCCTGGGCGGCGGTGGAGGCTCCCAGGAACAGGCCCAGGGCGATGGCGGCAAGACGGGGGGCAGCGGTCGACATGTTTGATCTCCTTGACGGCTTGGATGGTCCGGTGAAGGGCCGGGGCCGCTCGCCGGATGCTGCTCAAGCGTATACCAGGTTGGCGACGCGAACCAATGGCCGATACCGCTGCTGACAACGGGTTGCCGATCACGATCCTGACAAGCGGCTGACATGCCGCATTTCCGGGATCCAGCCTCGTGCTCTACACTCGTCGGGCCCGACCGGGCCACCTCTTACGCAACGGATTCCGCATCGTGTCTTCCGCCGTATCACGTTCCTCGCGCCCCCTCGTCATTGCCTCGGTGATGGCCTCCATGTTCATGATCGCCATCGAGGCCACCATCGTGGCGACCGCCATGCCGCAGATAGCCGGGGACTTGGGCGGACTGAAGCTGTACAGCTGGGTGTTCGCGTCCTTCCTCCTGACCCAGACCGCGATGACCGTGGTGTTCGGCAAGCTTTCCGACATCTATGGCCGCAAGCCGATGATGCTGGCCGGCATCGCCGCGTTCCTGCTGGGCTCGATACTGGCGGGCTTCGCATGGTCCATGCCCTCGATGATCGTCTTCCGGCTCATCCAGGGCATAGGGGCGGGCGCGATACAGCCGGTGGGCATGACCATCGTGGCCGACCTGTATCCGGTGCGCGAGCGCGGCAAGGTCCAGGGATACCTGGCCAGCGTATGGGCGATTTCCGGCGTGCTGGGCCCCATGCTGGGGGCGCTCATCATCCACCAGTTCTCGTGGGCCTGGATCTTCTGGATGAACGTGCCGCTGGGCCTCCTGGCCACGGCGGGCTTCGTGTTCTTCCTGCATGAACAGCGTGAGCGGCGGCCGATGTCCATCGACGTGACCGGCGCCGCGCTGTTCACGGCCACCGTGGCGGCACTGATGATCGCCCTGACCGACGCCGGCGACGGCCAGGCCTCGCGCGCGTGGATGGCGGCCGGCGCCTTCGTCGTCTGCCTGGTCCTGTTCGTGCTGCAGGAGCGGCGCGCCGAGCATCCCGTGGTGTCCTTCGCCTTGTGGAGCCGGCGTCCGGTGGCGGCGGCGAACGTGGCGATGCTGCTGGGAAGCATGGTGATCATGGGACTGACGACCTTCCTGCCCATGTACGTGCAGAGCGTGCAGCACCGCACGCCGGTGGTGGCGGGGCTGGCGCTGACCATGATCATGGTGGGCTGGCCGCTGGGGTCCACCGTGGCGGCCAAGGCGTTTCCCCGCTACGGCCTGCGCCCCATGCTGCTCCTGGGCAGCATACTGGTGCCGATCGGGGCCTGCGCATTCCTGCTGCTGTCGCCGGACAATTCGCCGGTGCTGGCGGGAGCGGGCTCGCTGATCGTGGGCCTGGGCATGGGCTTCATGGGCGTTTGCTCGCTGGTGCTGATCCAGGAGATCGTGGACGTGTCCGACCGCGGCAGCGCGACCGCCTCCAACATCTTCGCGCGCAACCTGGGCAGCACCCTGGGAGCGACCGCGCTGGGCGCGGTGTTCAACTTCGGACTGGCCCGGGCCACCAGCGATGCGCCCATCTCCTCGGAGCAGCTCAAGCGCGCGCTGGAATCCGCCGGCGCCAATCCCGTCATCCAGGCCGCCATGCAGGACTCCCTGCACATGACGTTCTGGGCGGTGCTGGTCATCTCGTTGCTGGTCATGGCCGCCACGGTCTGGATACCGCCCACTACCGTGGGACGCGCGAGCCGTCCCGCCGCCAAGATGTAAGCGTCGGCATCGCGGCCGGCGGCCCGCATCGGCGCCGGGGGCGTCGGAAGGTGCCGGCCCCAGACCCTGGTGCGGCGGCACCCCGGGGCTCGTCCATGGCAAGGATGACGGCCGCGCGGGGCGTGGATGTTACGGCCTGTGAGGCCCGTGGCGCTTTCTCGCATACATACGGCAACCCGGCGCCCGGCCTGGTTTTGGCAGGATGGTGGCACCAGGAACCCCATTTGGAGATTGCCATGAAACGAAGCTATGTCCCCGCCGTGGGCGCCTGCCTGATCGCGATGGCGTCGGCCGCGATGGCGCAGGCCCCGCAGCAGGCGCCCGCGCCGGATCCCGCGCAGGGCGCGATGCCCACGCAGCCCCAGCCCGCGGCCAATGTGTCGGACGATCAACTGCGCAAGTTCGTGAGCGCCGCGCAGAAGGTGGCCATGATTTCGCAGGAGTACACGCCGCGGCTCAACGCCGCGACGGACGCCGCGTCGCAGCAGCAGGTGCACAAGGAGGCCGATGACAAGATGGTCGACGCCGTGCACCGCGAAGGCCTGACGGTGGACGAGTTCAACGGCATCGGCCAGGCCGTCGAGCAGAATCCCAGCCTGGCCCAGCGCGCCCGCGACATGGCCAAGTAAGGCATCGCGGGCGCATGCCCGCGATGTTCGCGCGCGATCAGCCGAACAGCTTGTTGGCGGTGCGGGCCACCAGTTCGCCCTGGAAGCGCGCGCCGGCGAGGTCTGCCGCCGAGGGCTGGCGCGAGCCGTCGCCTCCCGCGATGGTGGTCGCGCCGTAGGGCGCGCCTCCCACGATCTCGGTCAGGGTCATCTGGCCCTGGTAGCTGTACGGCAGGCCCACCACCACCATGCCGAAATGCAGCAGGTTGGTGATGATGGAGAACAATGTCGTCTCCTGGCCGCCATGCTGCGTGGCGGTGGAGGTGAACGCGGCCCCCACCTTGCCGTTCAGCGCTCCGCGCGCCCACAGGCCGCCGGTCTGGTCCAGGAAGGCCGCCATCTGCGAGGACATGCGCCCGTAGCGCGTGCCGGTGCCGATGACGATGGCGTCGTAGTGCTCGAGATCGGCCACCGTGGCCACGGGAGCCGCCTGGTCCAGCTTGAAGTGGGCATTCTTGGCGACGTCGGGCGGCACGGTTTCCGGCACGCGCTTGATGTCCACCTGGGCGCCCGCGCTGCGCGCGCCCTCGGCGACGGCCTCGGCCATTTTCTCGATGTGGCCGTATGACGAGTAATAGAGAACCAGGACCTTGCTCATGGAACCTCCTTGGACGCGGCGTGGGCGATCCAGGTATTCATCCCATACGCCCGGCCGGCGCGCAAGCGGAAGATGTGTAATGAAGTGTTGCGCCTTCTCAGGGCTTGAAGGCGCCGATGAAGATGGCGGGGTCCACCCGCGCGTCGTTCAGGCTGACGTTCCAGTGCAAGTGGGGACCGGTGGCGCGGCCGGTCGATCCGACTCGTCCGACTTGCTCGCCGCGCGCCACTTCCTGGCCCACGCGCACCCCGATCTCGGACAGATGGCAGAACATGCTGATGAAGCCCTGGCCATGGTCCACGAATACCGTCCTGCCATTGAAGAAGTAGTCGCCCACCAGGACCACGCGTCCCGCGGCGGGAGCCTTGACCGGCGTGCCCGCGGGCACGGCGAAGTCCAGGCCGGAATGGGGGTTGCGGGGTTCGCCGTTGAAGAAGCGTTGCAGGCCGAAGGGGCTGGAAAGCCGGCCGCCGGCAACGGGGCGGTCCAGCATGACGTTGCTGGGGCCCTGGGGGCGGAAGGCGCGGTAGGCGGCCAGTTGTTCGGCGGTTTCCTTCTCGATGCGCGCGAGGTCGGCCGGGTCCGGGTTGACCTGGCGCTTGTTCTTGAGCTTGATGTGCTGGGCGACGTAGGTCTTGCTGCCCACCTGGAAATCCAGCGTGCGCGTTCCCGCTTCCTCCTGCACCGCCAGCCGTTGCGTGCCCGGCCTGGTGCCGAGCGGTATGCCGACGACGGCGATCCACTGCCCGCCGTCGTCGCGCAGCACCATCGTCCTGCGGCCCAGATAGGTGGCCACGGGGGCGGCGGGGCCGTCCCCCAGCGGAATCACGGCCACGCCGCCGGGCACGGGCTTGTTCAGAAGACGGGTGATGAAGCTTTCGGCATGGGCGGGCAAGGCGGCGCACAGGGCGGCCGTCCACAGCAGGCAACGGGCAAGCATGGCGGGCATGGGAAGGGCGGGAGAAGACATCGCCCCAAGCGTACAGGCTGCCGCCGTTTCTCCGCAAACGCGCCTCAATCGCCGTCGAGTTCTCGGTAGTGGCGGAAGATGCCGTCACCCCAGGGCAGGCGCCGTCCACTGCCCAGGTAGGCCTGGAGTTCCGGCAGGCCGCCGACGCGCGCGTGCAGCGCCATCACCCGTGGATGGTCGCGCGCCAGGGTCGTCATGCGCCGGGGGAACGCATACAGCAGGCCATCGACCAGGTGATAGAGCGACAGGTCGGCATAGGTCCAGCGGCCGCCGCCGCCGATCCAGTCGCCACGGCGGGCCAGCACGCGTTCGAAGTAGCCCAGGAACTTGGGCATGCGCTGGGCGCGGAAATCGCTGGCGCGCCGCAGCGCTTCCGCCTTCTGCTCCTCGTAATACAGGCCGGAGGCGATGGGGTGATGGACGTCATGGGCCTCGGCCACCATGTCGGCGATGGTCAGCTGGATCTGGTTGATCCACAGCCGGCCCGCCAGGTCGCTCGGCGCGAGGCCGTGGCGTTCTCCCAGGAAGAGCAGGATGTTGGCCGTTTGCGAGATCGTCATGTCTCCTGCGACCAGGTACGGCGGTGCGAAGGGAGGGCTGTCGCGGTCGGCGCGCATGTCGGCCACCAGGTCCGAAGCATCGACGCCCGGCTCGCGCGCGCATTCCCGGTAGGGGATTCCGCCGGCTTCCAGCGCCAGGCGGACGAACTCGCCGCGTCCGGGTATGCCGTTCCAGTACCAGAACTCGTAGGTCATGCGGGCTCCTTCGTGTCTTGCGCCTGGAACTCCAGGCAGATCTTGCCGAAATGGGCGTGCGCGGCCTCGTGGCGGAAGGCGTCGGCGATCTTCTCGAGGGGGAAGCGACGGTCGATCACGGGATGCAGGCCGATGGCCTCCAGGGCGCGCACCATCTCCTGCTGCTGCCGGCGGCTGCCCACGATCAGGCCTTGCAGGCGAGCCTGCTTGGCCATCAGCGCGGCCGTGGGAATCTCGCCGCTGCCGCCGGTCAGCACGCCGATCAGCGAGATGTGGCCCGCCACGCGCACCGCCTTGATGGATTGCGCCAGCGTACCCGGGCCGCCGACCTCGATGACGTGGTCCACGCCGCCTCCGGTAAGCTTGCGCACCGTGTCGCCCCACTGCGGATCGTCGCGGTAGTTGATGACGTGGTCGGCGCCGAGCGCGCGGGCGCGCGCCAGCTTCTCGTCCGACGACGAGGTGATGATGACGGACGCGCCCATGGCCTTGGCCAGTTGCAGCGCGAAGATCGAGACGCCGCCCGTGCCCAGCGCCAGCACCGTGTCGCCCGCCTTGAGCCGGCCGTCGCCGACCAGCGCGCGCCAGGCGGTCAGTCCGGCCGTGGTCAGCGTGGCCGATTCGGCGTGGTCCAGATGGCGGGGAGCGTGCGTGAACCAGGTCGCCGGGCGGACGATGGCCTCGCGCGCATAGCCGTCCACGCCGTCGCCGGGAACCGTGGAGAAATTGCCCACCCGCGCCTCGCCGTCCAGCCAGTGCGGGAAGAAAGTGGACACCACGTGGTCGCCTTCCGCGAACTCCTCGACCCCCGGGCCCACCTCCTCGACCACGCCGGCGCCGTCCGCCATCGGAATGCGGCCGAAGTAGCGCTCGTCCGTGCGCAGGGCGACGAGGTAGTCGTGGTAGTTCAGGGAACTCGCGTGCAGGCGCACGCGGATCTCCCCGGCCGCCGGGGATCCGGGGTCGGGCAGGTCGACGAACTGGAGATGGTCGAGCCCGCCTGGGGCTCCGAGCACAACGGCTTTCATGAGGGACTCTCCTGGGCAGGATGGATGTGGCGCGTGTTCGTATAAAATAACGCCGGGTGTCCTCGCTGTATACGCGGGGGCAGGTTCTGGGCACCGGTCGGGCCGCCGGTGCGGGATTCTTGGATGATCCAGATGAACCGACACGCCCCTCGCCGGCCCGTTCCGCGCGCCCAGGATCTTGCCGCTCGAGCCCTGCTCGCGGTGGAAAGATTTCTTCACATCGAAGCCGTCAGCGGCATCGTGCTGCTGGCGGCCGCCGCCACCGCCCTGGTCTGGGCCAATTCCTCCTACGCCTCCGTCTACCACGCGCTGTGGCATGCGCCGCTGACTTTCGGCCTGGGCAGCCACGTCGTCTCGCAGTCGCTGCATTTCTGGATCAACGACGCGTTGATGACGGTGTTCTTCCTCGTGGTCGGGATGGAGATACGGCGCGAGATCCACGAGGGCGCGCTGGCCAGCCTGGCCCAGGCGGCGCTGCCGCTGGCGGCCGCCCTGGGCGGCGTGGCGGTGCCCGCGCTGATCTATCTTGCGTTCAACGGCCAGGCGCCGCAAAGCCAGGGCTGGGCCGTGCCCACCGCCACCGACATCGCGTTCGCGGTCGGCGTGCTGGCGCTGCTGGGCCGGTCCATTCCCGCCAGCGTGCGCATCTTCCTGCTGGCGCTGGCGATCATCGACGACATCGTCGCGGTGCTGATCATCGCAATGTTCTATTCCGGCGGGCTGGACCTCAGCGGATTGCTCGTGGCCGCCGTGGGCATCGTGATGGTGCTGGCCCTGCAACGGATGGGCGTGGGGACCGCCTACGCCTACGTGTTGCCCGGCGCGGTGCTGTGGATCGGCCTGTTGCAGACGGGCGCGCATCCCACACTGGCGGGGGTCGTGCTGGGGCTGATGACGCCGGTGCTGCCCGCGCCGCGCCACGAGCATCCGCTGGACATCGTGCGCCGCGCGGCGGATTTCCTGGTGCGCGAGGGCGCCGCCGATACCGGTGGCACGGCGGCGCAGGCGCGGCGGCTGCGATGGGCGCAGCGCGAGCTGGTCGCGCCCGTGACGCGCGTGCAGATGGCCCTGCATCCGTGGGTGGCCTATGTCGTCATGCCCCTGTTCGCCCTGGCCAACGCCGGCGTCACGCTGGACGGCGTGGACCTGTCGGTGTCCTCGTCGCAGGCCGTCATGCTGGGCGTGGCGGCGGCGCTGGTGATCGGCAAGCCGCTGGGCGTCGTCGCTGCCAGCTGGATCGCGGTCCGTCTGGGATGGTGCAGGTTGCCTGCCGGCGCGACATGGGGCGGGGTCGTGCTGGTAGGCTTGCTGGCGGGCATAGGCTTCACGATGTCCATCTTCATCGCCAATCTGGCGTTCGGCGACGAAAGTCTGCTGGGGGCGGCGAAGCTGGGCGTGCTGACGGCATCGGCCGTGGCGGCCACGGCGGGGCTGGCGTGGGGCGCCGTGCTGGCGGCCAGGCAACGGCACAAGGCGGGGCCGCAGGGTGAGGGCGCATCCTGAACCCGGTGGCATGTCAGGTCTCGAAGTCCACCAGTTCGTCGCCGTCGTTCACCGCGTCGCCCACCGCGAAGCGGAAGGCCTTCACCCGCCCGTCCGACGGGGCGCCGATCGTGTGTTCCATCTTCATGGCTTCAAGCACCAGCAGCGGCGTGCCGGCGGTTACCCGTGCGCCGGGTGGCACCAGATGCGCAGCCATCCGGCCCGGCATGGGCGCGGTCAGGGCGCCGCCGGTGTCTGCTCCTTGCTTCCAGGCCAGTAGCGGATCGACCCGTGTGAACGTCCATGCCGAGCCGTCGCAATACACGATGCGGTCGGCCCCGTCCCGGTAGACGTCCGCCCGCAGCGTGCGATCGGGCAGGGCCGCTTCCAGTCGCGGATCTTCCCCGCGCACGCAGACGGAGACCGTCGAGCCGTCCAGCACGGCGATCATTCCTCCGGGCCCGGGCTTGACCGAGACTTCGCGGCGATCGCCGCCGCACGCGAACAGGAATGCCGTGGCGGCGTCGCCATTCAGGCGCCAGCCGTCCGCGCGCCACGGCGAACCGGCCGGCGTCGTGCCGGCGACGTGCCGCATTTCGGCCAGCGCGGCCAGTAGCCACGCTTCCCGGGGCGGCGGTTCGTCGGGCCCGAACAGGCGATCGTGTTCGCGTTCGATCAGGCCGGTGTCCAGGTCCGCCTGTTCGAACGAGGGCGTGGCGACCAGCCGCGACAGGAAGGCGAGATTGGTGGGCAGGCCCACGATGCGGCAGGCGGACAAGGCCTGCCGCATGCGGGCCAGTGCCTCGCGCCGATCGGCGCCATGGACGACGAGCTTGGCGATCATCGGATCGTAGTGCGGGGAGATGGTGTCGCCTTCGTCGACGCCCGCGTCCAGGCGCAGCCAGGGGGCCGCGGGAGGCGGCACGAAGCGCCGCAGCCGCCCCGCCGCGGGCAGGAAGCCTTGATGGGGATCCTCGGCGTAAAGACGCGCTTCCAGCGCATGGCCGGACGGGGCCGTCGGCCGGCGGTCCCGCGGCAGCGGTTCGCCGCTTGCCACGCGCAACTGCCATTCGACCAGGTCGAGCCCGGTGATCATTTCCGTGACCGGATGCTCGACCTGCAGCCGCGTGTTCATTTCCATGAAATAAAAGGCGCCCCCGGGATCGACGATGAACTCCACCGTGCCGGCGCCCACGTAGCCCACGGCGCGCGCGGCGTCGATGGCGGCCCGGCCCATGGCCTCGCGACGCGCGGCGGTCATGCCCGGCGCGGGCGCCTCTTCCAGTACCTTCTGGTGGCGGCGCTGGACCGAGCAGTCGCGCTCGAACAGATGGACCATGTTGCCGTGGCGATCGCCGAAGACCTGGATCTCGATGTGGCGCGGGCGCAGGACGTAGCGTTCGACCAGCATGCGATCGTCGCCGAAGGCCCCCACGGCCTCGCGCTTGCAGGCGGCCAGCGCCGCATCGAAGTCCTCGGCCCGGTCCACGCGGCGCATGCCCTTGCCGCCGCCGCCCGCGCTGGCCTTGATCAGCACCGGATAGCCGATGCGGGCGGCCTCGCGGGCCAGCAGCGCGGGATCCTGGTCGTCGCCGTGATAGCCGGGGGTAAGCGGCACGCCCGCCCTTTCCATCAGGGCCTTGGCGGCGGACTTGGAGCCCATCGCGCGGATCGCGCCGGCGGGCGGCCCGATGAAGACCAGGCCCGCGCGTTCGCAGGCCTCGGCGAACGCCGCGTTCTCGGACAGGAAGCCGTAGCCCGGATGGACGGCCTGCGCGCCGCTGGCCAGCGCGGCCTCGACCAGCGCGTCCGCGCGCAGGTAGGAGTCGCGCGCCGGGGCGGGGCCGATGCGCCGGGCCGCGTCGGCTTGCCGGACGTGCCGCGCGCCGGCATCCGCGTCCGAGTACACCGCGACGGTCGCCACGCCCATCCGCCGGGCCGTGGCCATGATCCGGCAGGCGATTTCTCCGCGATTGGCGATCAGGATCTTGTCGAACACGATGGGGCTTTCCTTGAAGGGCGCTACATCCGGAACAGGCCGAAGCGGGTCGGCTCCATGGGAGCGTTCAATGCCGTCGCCAGCGACAGGCCCAGCACGCGCCGCGTCTGCGCGGGATCGATGATGCCGTCGTCCCATAGCCTGGCCGTGGCGTAATAGGGATGGCCCTGGGTCTCGTACTGGCGGCGGATGGGCGCCTTGAAGGCTTCCTCTGCTTCGTCGCTCCAGGCCTCGCCGCGCGACTGCGCGGTGTCGCGCCGCACCGTGGCCAGGACCGAGGCGGCCTGCTCGCCGCCCATGACGCCGATGCGGGCGTTGGGCCACATCCACAGGAAGCGGGGGCCGTAGGCGCGGCCGCACATGCCGTAGTTGCCCGCGCCGAAGCTGCCGCCGATGATGACGGTCAGCTTGGGTACCCGGGCGGTGGCGACCGCCGTCACCATCTTGGCGCCGTCCTTGGCGATGCCGCCGTTCTCGTATTTGCGCCCCACCATGAAGCCGCTGATGTTCTGCAGGAAGATCAGCGGGATCGACCGCTGGGCGCACAGCTCGATGAAGTGCGCGCCTTTCTGCGCCGATTCCGAGAACAGGATGCCGTTGTTGGCGACGATGCCCACGGGCATGCCGTACAGGCGCGCGAAGCCGGTGAAGAGAGTGGGGCCGTAGCGGGCCTTGAACTCGTCGTAGCGCGATCCGTCCACCAGCCGGGCGACGATCTCGCGCACGTCGCAGGGCTTGCGGACGTCCTGCGGCACGATGCCGTACAGTTCCTCGGGATCGTGCGCGGGTTCGTCGCCGTCGGCCAGCGCGGGCGCGGCGGGGCGGTTCAGATTGCCGACGATGCGGCGGGCCAGGTGCAGCGCGTGGGCGTCGTTCTCGGCCAGGTGGTCGGCCACGCCCGAGACGCGGGTGTGCACGTCGCCGCCGCCCAGGTCCTCGGCGCTGACGATTTCCCCGGTCGCGGCCTTCACCAGCGGCGGTCCGCCCAGGAAGATCGTGCCCTGGTCCCGCACGATCACGGTTTCGTCGCTCATCGCGGGGACGTAGGCGCCGCCGGCGGTGCAGGACCCCATCACGACCGATATCTGCGCGATGCCCCGGGCCGACATGTTGGCCTGGTTGTAGAAGATGCGGCCGAAGTGCTCGCGGTCGGGAAAGACCTCGTCCTGCAAGGGCAGGTAGGCACCGCCGGAGTCGACCAGGTAGACGCAGGGCAGGTGGTTCGTCTCGGCGATTTCCTGGGCCCGCAGGTGTTTCTTCACCGTCATGGGGTAATAGGTGCCGCCCTTGACCGTGGCGTCGTTGGCCACGACCATGCAGGCCACGCCCTGGATGCGGCCGACGCCCGCGATCAGGCCGGCGCACGGGGCCTCGTCGCCGTACAGGCCCAGCGCGGCCAGTTGGCCGATTTCCAGGAAGGGCGAACCGGGGTCCAGCAGCAGGCGGATGCGCTCGCGGGGCAGCAGCTTGCCGCGCGCGGCGTGCCGGGCGCGGGCGGCGTCTCCGCCGCCCAGCGCGGCCCGCGCCACCCGCGTGCGCAGGTCCGCCACGAGGCGGCGCATGGCATCGGCATTGGCCTGGAATTCCGGGGAACGGGTATCCAGCCGGCTGGTGTGGGCATGCATGGCCTGGCTCCTGGGCAAGGGGTCAGCGGGTTTCGGCGAAGAGTTCCCTGCCTATCAGCATGCGCCGGATCTCGCTGGTGCCCGCGCCGATCTCGTACAGCTTGGCGTCGCGCCACAGGCGTCCCGTCGGATAGTCGTTGACGTAGCCGTTGCCCCCCAGCGCCTGGATGGCTTCTCCGGCCATCCAGGTCGCCTTCTCGGCGGCATACAGGATGGCGCCCGCGGCATCCTTGCGCAGCGATCGGCCGTGGCCGGGCCGGTCGCAGCTGCGGGCCACGGCGTAGACGTATGCGCGGCAGGCCTGCCAGGTGGTGTACATGTCGGCCAGCTTTCCCTGCATCAGCTGGAACTCGCCCACGCTCTGTCCGAACTGCTTGCGCTCGTGCACGTAGGGCAGCACGACGTCCATGCAGGCCGCCATGATGCCCAGCGGTCCGCCGGCAAGCACCGCGCGTTCGTAGTCCAGTCCGCTCATCAGCACGCCCACGCCGTTGCCGACGCCGCCCAGCACGTTTTCCTCCGGCACCTCGCAGTCGTCGAAGAACACGGGATAGGTGTTGGAGCCCCGCATGCCGAGCTTGTCGAGCTTCTCGCCGAAGGCCAGGCCGGGGAAGCCTTTCTCGACGATGAAGGCGGTGATGCCGTGCGGCCCGGCGTCGGGGTCGGTCTTGGCGTAGACGATCAGGGTGTCGGCGTCGCCGCCGTTGGTGATCCACATCTTCGAGCCGTTCAGCACGAAGCGTGCGCCCTTGCGCGTGGCACGCAGCCGCATGGACACGACGTCCGAGCCGGATGTCGTCTCGCTCATCGCCAGCGCGCCCACGTGATCTCCGGCGACCAGCGGCGGCAGGTGGCGTGCCTTCTGCTCGGGCGTGCCATGCCGGTGCAACTGGTTGATGCAAAGATTGGAGTGTGCCCCGTAGGACAGGCCCACCGCGGCCGACGCCCGCGACAGCTCTTCCATGGTCACCACGTGCGCGAGGTAGCCCAGCGCGATGCCGCCGTAGTCGTCGCCCACCGTCATGCCGTGCAGCCCGAGGTCGCCCATTTTTTTCCACAGGTCCCGGGGGAACGCGTTGTCCTTGTCGATGGCCGCGGCGCGCGGTTCGATCTCGTTGGAGGCGAAGCTGCGCACGACCTCGCGCAGCATCTCGGTGGTGTCGTTCACGCCGAAGTCCAGGGAAGGCAGCGGGATCATGGAGGTTCTCCGGTTCTTGTCTTGCTGCGGGAAGGATGTGTCAGGCCACGGCGTGGGGGACCCGGCGCTCCTGCGGCGAGGTCGAGCCGGGGGGCTCGGCGTACCGGGCCAGCAGGCGCTCCTGCTTGATGCGGGCAACGCGCGCGTTCTCCTCCTTGACGTGTCCGAAGCCGCGCACTTCCTGCGGAAGCCGGGCCAGTTCGAGCGCCACGGGCAGGCGTTCGGGAGTAAGCGTGGCGGCGATCTCCCGCATCAAGGCCTGGTAGCCGCCGATCGCCGCCCGCTCCGCGCGCCGCTCGGGCAGGTAGCCGAACGGATCGAAAGGCGTGCCGCGCAGCCGGCGCGCCCGGGCCAGCCATTTGTAGGCCGTCAGCACCCATGGGCCGTAGGCCTGCTTCACCAGATGGCCGTGCGCGTCCCGGCGCGCGAACAGAGGCGGCGCCAGGTGGAAGCGCAGGCGGTAGTCGCCTTCGAACTGGCGCGCGACGCCTTCGGCGAAGCCGGTTTCGACGAACAGCCGGGCGACCTCGTACTCGTCCTTGTAGGCCATGAGCTTGTAGAGGCTGGCCGCGACCGTGCGCGCCAGCCGGTTGCCCGAGACCCGTTCCTCTTCCAGGGCGGCGATCTCGCGCACGAAGGTTTCGTAGCGGGCGGCATAGGCGGCGTTCTGGTAGCGGGCGAGCCGCTGCGTGCGGTCGGCCAGCAGGGCATCCAGCGAGTACGGCCGGGGCGGCATCATCACCACCGTGCCGGGCCGCTTGAGCCCGGCGGCGACGCTGGCCGCCGGCAGGTCCAGCGCGGCCTGCCGGCCCCATGCGAACGCGGCCTTGTTCATCTCCACGGCCGTGGCGTTCAGTTCGATCGCCCGCATCAGCGAGTCCTCGCGCAGGGGGATCCAGCCCTTCTGCCATGCATAGCCCAGCATGAAGACGTTGGTGGCGATCGCGTCGCCCAGGAGGCCGGTGGCGATCTCGGTGGCATCCACCGCGTCGGTCTGCCAGGCCGCATCGCGCACGCGTTGCAGCATGGCCTCGGGCGAGGCGTGCCAGTCGGGGTCCTGGGTAAAGGCGCCGGTGGGCGATACGTCCAGGTTCAGCGCCGCGCGGGTGCGGGTCCTGGCCATCATGTCGATGGCGTCCTGGCCGCAGGCGACCATCAGGTCGCAGCCCAGCACGACGTCGGCCTGGCGGGCGGGAACCCGCGTGGCGTGCAGCGCGGCGGGGGTGGCGGCCAGCCGCACGTGCGACATCACCGCGCCGCCTTTCTGCGCCAGCCCGGCCATGTCCAGCACGATGACGCCCTTGCCCTCGAGGTGGGCGGCGATGCCCATCAGCGCGCCTATCGTGACCACGCCGGTGCCGCCCACGCCGGTCACGACGATGTTCCAGGCCTGTTCCAGTCCGGGCAGGTCCGGTGCCGGCAGGTCCCGCGGCGGTGTCACCTGCCGCGCCGCCGGCTTGCGCAGCGCGCCGCCCTCGACCGTGACGAAGCTGGGGCAGAACCCTTTCACGCACGAGAAATCCTTGTTGCACGAACTCTGGTCGATGGTGCGCTTGCGGCCCAGCGGCGTCTCCAGAGGCAGGATGGACACGCAGTTCGACTGCACGCCGCAATCGCCGCACCCCTCGCAGACTTCCTCGTTGATGAGTACGCGGCGCGCAGGGTCGGCCAGCTTGCCGCGCTTGCGGCGGCGGCGCTTCTCGGCGGCGCAGGTCTGCACGTAGACGATGACCGACACGCCGGGTTTCTCGCGCAGTTCGCGCTGGATGTCGTCCATGCGGTCGCGATGGCTGATGGCGATGCCCGCCGGCAGGCCCGGAAGCTCGCGCAGCGCATCCGGTTCGTCGCTCACGAGATGGATGTGGGGCACGCCCTCGGCCACCATCTGCTGCAGGATCTGCGGCACGGTGGGCGCGCCCTCGACAGGCTGGCCGCCGGTCATGGCGACCGCGTCGTTGACGAGGATCTTGTAGGTGATGTTCACGCCGGCCGCGAGCGCGGCCCGGATGGCCAGGGACCCGGAGTGCGTGTAGGTGCCGTCGCCAAGGTTCGCGAAGATATGGGGCGTGTCGGTGAAGAAGGCCTGGCCGATCCAGGTCGCGCCTTCGCCGCCCATCTGCGTGAAGGTCTCGGTATGGCGGTTCATCCACTGCGCCATGTAGTGGCAGCCTATTCCCGCCACCGCGCGCGAGCCCTCGGGAACCCTGGTGGACGTGTTGTGCGGGCAGCCCGAACAGAAGTAGGGCAGCCGCTGCGGCGCGCCGGGAGCCGCGCGGGTGTAGCCCTCCGGCGGCTTGCGCGCGTCCAGGTAGGGCAGCGCGCGGGCGTCCAGGGCCTCGCGGCAGATCACCTTGGCGATGCGCGAGGCGATCACGCCGGCGATGGCGGCCGGCGTCAGCTCGCCGTTGGGCGACAGCAGGATGCCGTCGTGCGGCACGTGCACCCATTCTCCGGTCTCGTCGTATTTGCCGACCACGCGCGGGCGGGCGGAAATGGAGGCGTTGTAGAGATGTTCCTTGATCTGGTATTCGATGATCTGGCGCTTTTCCTCGACCACCAGGATCTCGTCCAGGCCTTCGGCGAACTCGCAGATGCACTCGGGCTCCAGCGGCCAGGACACGCCTATCTTCAGCAGCCGCAACCCCATGGAACGCGCGGCTTCCTCGTCGATGCCCATCATGGCCAGGGCCTCGCGCACGTCCAGGTAGCTCTTGCCGGTGGTCACGATGCCCAGCCTGGCCCGCGGAACGAACCAGTCCTGGCGGTTCAGCCCGTTCTGCCGCACGTACTCCAGCAGCGCGTACAGGCGTTCGCGCTGCAGGCGGTTCTCCTGTTCCAGCGGCGGGTCCGGCCAGCGGATGTGGAAGCCGCCTTCCGGAATGGGATAGGTGTCGGGCACGCGGATGTCGACCGCCATGGGATCGATGTCCATGGAGGTGGACGACTCCACCGTGTCGCTGACGACTTTCAGCCCCACCCAGCATCCGGAGTAGCGCGACATCGCATAGCCGTGCAGGCCGAACTCGATCAGCTCGCGCACGCCCGCCGGATTCAGGACCGGGATCATGGCCGCGATGAACGCGTGTTCGCTCTGGTGGGGCAGGGTGGACGACTTGCAGGCGTGGTCGTCGCCGGCCACCAGCACCACGCCGCCATGGCGCGAGCAGCCCGCGATGTTGCCGTGCTTGAACACGTCGCCGCAGCGGTCCACGCCCGGGCCCTTGCCGTACCACAGCGCGTACACGCCGTCGGCGGTGGCCCGGGCGTCCAGGCTGACCATCTGCGTGCCCCAGACCGCGGTGGCCGCCAGTTCCTCGTTGAGCCCGGGCACGAACTTGATGCGATGGGCCTCCAGGTGCCGGGCGGCCTTCCACATCTCCAGGTCCACCGACCCGAGCGGCGAGCCCCGGTAGCCCGAGACGAAGCCCGCGGTGTTCAGCCCGGCCGCTTCATCGCGCTGCTTCTGCGCCAGCATCAGGCGCACCAGCGCCTGGGTGCCGGTCATGTAGACGCGGCCGCGCGGCCGTGTGTATTTGTCGTCCAGGGTCAGGACGGTCTCGACGGGATGTGCGCTCATGATGCACTCGCTGTCCAGGGTTGGGCGCGCAAGGAGGTAGCGCGGGGCAACCGGCCGCGCGGGGCGGCGGATGGCGTCCGCATGGCGCCTTGAAGGCCCGGTCGGATGGACGGGCCGCGTAACGGCGAAAGGGGTAGGCGGCAGGCTGGAGGAGGCGGCGGCGCGGCCCGGGCCGAAGCATGGTCGCGCGGCCCGGGTGGGCGGGCCGGCAGGAGCATGCGCTGTGCGAGCCTTCGCGTTCATACCATCGGTCGGCGCGGCCTGGCTGGCAGGCCGGCTTTCCTCCTCCCGAGCGGCGCGGGGCCGCATGTAGAAGGTGCGTGATGAGCACAACATACCACGCCGGCAGGGGCTTAAGCTTATTTCTTTTAGTTGTTAAGTCAGTCAAAAACATTTAAATACAATATATAGAATCTGCTCGATATCACTCCGGGTTCTGAACACCATGAAACGTTTCTTCGCATCCGCCGCGCTGGCCGTCGGCCTCGCCTCGGCTTCTCTCCAGACGGCGGCGGCCGCGCCGCTGGAGATCGGCTACCTGCCCATCCTGCCCGACGCGCAGTTGTTCATCGCGCGCGAGCAGGGCACCCTGCCGGCCGACGGCGGTCCGGCCAAGCTGGTCCAGTTCCAGAGCGGACCGGCGCTGGTGCAGGCCCTGCTGGCGGGGCAGCTCGACATCGCCTACGTCGGCATCGGGCCAGCCCTGGTGGCGCGCGGCAAGGGCGCCGACATCAAGGTCGTCGCCTCCAACATCGTCGAACAGGTCAGCTTCGTCGCCATGGGCGATCTCGCCCCCTATTTCGCCTCCGGCGATCCCGCCACGGCCTTCTCCCGCTTCGCCAAGGACAAGGGGCGCCAGCCCGTCATCGCCAGCTATCCCAAGGGCGCGGTGCCCGAGGCCGCCCTGCAATACTGGCTGCGCAATCGCATCAAGGTCGATCCCGCGTCCTTCAAGCTGATCTACCAGGGCGAGGCGCAGATGCAGCAGACCCTGCTGACCGGCGCGGTGGACGGCGCCGTGATCCTCGAACCCACCGTGACCACCGTGCTGACCCGCGCGCCCAAGGCCCGCGTCGTCGCGCGCGGCTCCGACCTGTTCCCGCGCCAGCCCGGCGCGGTACTGCTGGTGCGCGAGAAGCTGATCAGCGAGAAGCCAGAACTGGTGAAGTCGCTGGTGGCCGCCCACGTCGCGGCGACCCGGCTGCTGGATACCGATCCGGCCAAGGCCGCGCCCCTGGTGCAGAAATACGTGGGCGGCGGCCGCCTGCCGGTGGACCTGGTCGAGAAGTCGATCCGCAATTCCAAGGGGCAGTTCGAGGCCGATCCCAATCTCATCGTGCCGGCGACGCTGGTGCTGCAGAAGTTCCAGTCCGAGACCGGCACGCTGGAGGGGCCCGCGGTGGACGTGACCAAGCTGTTCGACACGCGTTTCTATGACGCCGTCGCCGGCAAGCGCTAACCCGGCGCGCCGTCCATGATGGTCAAGAATCCCGGGTGGCCGGTGCGCGCGGCCTACGGCGTGGCGGGCATCGTCGTCTTCGTGCTGTTGTGGAAGGCGGCGGGCGTGTTCCGCTGGGTCAATCCCGGTACGCTGCCCGATCCGTTCGCGCTGCCCGACGCGCTGGCGCAGGAATGGACCTCGGGCCGCCTGCTGCCCGCCGTCGGCTCCAGCCTCATCCATTACTTCTGGGGCCTGGCGCTGGGCACCGTGTCCGGCATCGCCGTCGGCCTGGCCGCTGCGACGATACGGCGCTTCGACCTGTTCCAGGCCTACCTGGCCCGCGTGCTGCGGCCCATTCCGCCGCTGGCCTGGGTGGTGTTCGCCATCGCCTGGTTCAAGGTCAGCCACGCCGGCGCCGCCTTCGTCATCGCCATCGGCGTGTTCTGGGTGAACTACTTCGCCACCTACAGCGCGGTTCGCAACATCGATCCCCGCTTCTATGAACTGGCGCGCAGCTTCGGGCAGGGCAGCTACTGGCGGCGCGCTGTCAGCATCACGCTGCCCGCCATCGCGCCCGGCACGCTGGCGGGCGTGCGCACCGGCATCGGCCAGGCATGGATGACGCTGATCGCGGCCGAACTGCTGGGGGTGCCGGGCATGGGACAGGAAATGAACGCCGCGGCGGGCGTGGGCGCCTACGAGGCGGTCGTCGTCTACATGCTGGCCATATCGCTGGTCTACGCCATTTGCGACCTGGGCTACGGGTGGCTGGAAAAAAGGGTGCTGTCGTGGCGGCCGTAATCGAATTCGATCGTTTCTCGTATACCCATCCCGGCGCGCCCGGGCCCGTCATCCAGGACTTGTCCCTGGACATCGCCAAGGGCGAGTTCCTGGCCGTGGTCGGCGGCTCGGGCGTGGGCAAGTCCACGCTGCTGCGCACCGCCGCCGGCCTGATCGCGCCGTCGGCGGGGCAGATGCACTTCCGCCTGCCGCAGCGCGCGGGCCGGCGCCGCCGGGCCGTGGTGTTCCAGGACGGCCGGCTGCTGCCCTGGCGCACCGTGGCCGGCAATGTGGCCTATGGCCTCGAGACCCTGGACATCGATGCCGACGAAAAGCGCGGCCGGGTGGACGAGGCCCTGCGGATGACGGGGCTGGCCGAGTTCGCCGACCGCTGGCCGCACCAGTTGTCCGGCGGCCAGGCCCAGCGCGTGGGCATCGCGCGCGCGCTCGCGGTCAAGCCCGACATCCTGCTGATGGACGAGCCCTTCAGCGCGGTGGACGCGTTGACCCGCCGCCACCTGCAGGCCGAACTGATGCGGATCTGGCAGTCCACGCACGCGGCGATCATGTTCGTCACCCACGACATCGACGAGGCGGTGTTCCTAGCCGACCGCGTCGTGGTGCTGGGAGGGCGTCCCGCGAACGTGGCCGAGAACCTGGTGATCGACCTGCCCAGGCCGCGCGACCGCGGCCATGCCGACTTCGGCCGCTATGTGACCCACTTGTCGGCGCAATTGGGAGTGGACTGACCATGCCGGCCCTCAGGCTCGTCATCCATGCGCCCACGCCCGCGGCGCTGGAGCGGGGGCGGCGCAACCTGGCCAACCTGCTCAAGGCCGACGGCCAGGCCCAGGTCGAACTGGTGGCCAACGCGGGCGCCGTCGCGGCCGCCCTGGGCCAGCCCGATGCCACCGACGTCCATCTTCGGCTTTGCGCAAACACGCTGGCGGCCAATGGGCTGGAGGCGCCGGCCGGCATCGCCGTGGTCGAGGCCGCGGTGCTGCACATCGCGCGGCGGCAGGCCGAGGGCTGGGCCTACATGCGCGCCTGAGCCCTCGGCCCTAACCCATCGTCATCAGGCTGGCATTGCCGCCCGCCGCGGCGGTGTTGATGCTGACCGATCGTTCGACCAGCAGACGTTCGAGCGGAATGGCCGCGTCTCCCGGAGCCAGGTCCACTACCGGCACGATCGCGCCCGCGCGGCGGGCAAGCTGGCGCAAGATGGATTTCAGGCGATTGCCCACGGCATGGACCAGGACCGCGTCGAACGACGATGCGGCGGGATCGGCCACGGCCACGTGGCCGGCGACGCCGGCCGGCAGCGACGCGTGCAATGCTGCCGTCTGGTGGCCGGCCTGCCAGAGCGCTTCATTGCCCGTGCTCAGCGCCGCCGCCAGCTGGGCCAGCAGGTCGGAGGTCTCGTCCGCGATGCACAACACTCTGCCGCGCGGACGTAGCGCGTAGACGTCGAGTTGTCCGGTGGGGCCGGGCAGGGTGGCCGCGGCGATCTCGGGCAGCCGCGCGGCGTAGGTCGCGCAGCGGTCGGCCAGCTCCGCCATGCCCTGGTCGCGGGCCCAGTCCCACAGGGCGGCAAGCGGCCGGGCGGGGCGGGTGGGTTGCAGCCAGGCGGGAGCCGGAGGATGCGGGGCCAGCGCGCGTATCGCGATGTCTGGCGGGGCCGAGGACAACAGGCGCGGAAGATACAGCGGCCCGCCCGCCTTGGGGCCGGTGCCCGACATGCCCTCGCCGCCGAAGGGCTGCACGCCGACGACGGCGCCTATCATGTTGCGGTTCACGTAGACGTTGCCCACGCGCGCCCGGTCGAGCACCCGCGCGACCGTGTCGTCGATGCGGGTGTGCAGGCCCAGCGTGAGACCGTAGCCCAGGTCGTTCACCTGTTCCAGCAGGCTGTCGAGATGCCGCCCCGCGAAGCGCACCACGTGCAGTACCGGCCCGAACACCTCGCGGCGCAATTGGTCCGGCCGTTCCAGCTCGATCAGCGTCGGCGCGACGAAACATCCCTGCCGGCATTCTTCCGCGTCCAGGCGGCCCGAGCGGTGGACCGGGCGGCCGGCATCGCGCATGGCCGCGACGTGGCGCTCGATGTCGTCCCGCGCGGCTTCGTCTATGACCGGCCCGGCATCGGTCTCGAGGCGGTCGGGCCGGCCGATGCGGTATTCGTCCATGGCGCCGCGCAACATGGCCAGGATCCGGTCGGCAACGTCCTCCTGCAGGCACAGCAGGCGCAGGGCCGAGCAGCGTTGGCCGGCGCTGTCGAATGCCGATTCCATCACGTCGGCGACCACCTGCTCGGGCAGGGCGGACGAATCGACGATCATGGCGTTCAGTCCGCCGGTCTCGGCGATCAGCGGAATGCTCCTGCCGTCGCTGCCCAGCCGCTCGGCCAGCACGCGCCGCATGTCCCGGGCCACTTCCACCGACCCGGTAAACAGCACGCCCTGCACGCGCGCGTCGGCGACCAGGCCGGCGCCGATGGATGCGCCGCGCCCCGGCAGCATCTGCAGCGCGCCCGGCGGAACGCCCGCCGCGCGCAGGATGCGCACGGCCTCGGCGGCGATCAGGGGAGTCTGTTCCGCCGGCTTGGCCACCACCGTATTGCCGGCCGCCAGCGCGGCCGCCACCTGTCCGGTGAAAATGGACAGCGGGAAGTTCCATGGACTGATGCAGGCCACGATACCCAGCGGCCGGTGAAGGGCGCCGTCGAAGCCGTCGGTGGCGCGCGCGGCGTAGTAGCGCAGGAAGTCGACGGTCTCGCGCACTTCGCCGAAGGCGTTGGGCAAGGTCTTGCCCGCCTCGCGCACCATCAGTGCCGCCAGCGCCTCGCGTTCGTCCTCCATGCCGTCGGCCGCGCGGCGCAGGATGGCCGCGCGCTCGGCGGGGGCCGTGTCGCGCCAGAGGCGTGCGGCATGGCCGGCGCGCACGAGCGCGAGTTCGAGATCGGCGGGCGAGGCTTCCTGCACATGGCCGACCAGATCGCCGCGATGGGCGGGGCTGCGAATCTCGAGGAGGGGCCCGGGCGCGGCCTGGTCGTCCAGCAGGGGGCGGGCCAGCCAGGTGCGTCCGGCCGCGCCCGCCAGCCGATGCGACAGTTGCAACAGGCAGGCTTCGTCGGACCAGTCCAGCCCGCGCGAGTTGACGCGTTCGGCGCCGTACAGGTTCGGCGGCAGGGGAATGCGCGGGTCGGGCGCACCCACGGAGCCGCCCCCGGCGCCGATGTCGCGGGCGGCCGCGACCGGGTCCACGATCACGGCTTCCAGCGGCAGGACGTGATCAGCCACGCGATGGACGAACGAGGTGTTCGCGCCATTCTCGAGCAGCCTCCGCACCAGGTAGGCCAGCAGCGTGTCGTGCGGGCCGACCGGCGCGTAGATGCGGCAGGGACGCCCCAGGCCGCCATCCCGCGCCGCGCCGACGACCTGGTCGTACAGGGGCTCGCCCATGCCGTGCAGGCACTGGAATTCGTATTGTCCGGGGCGGAAGCCTTGCGGCCCGGCCAGATGGTAGACGGCCGCCAGGGTATGGGCGTTGTGGGTCGCGAACTGCGGGAACACCGCGTCGGGCGCCGCCAGCAGCCTGCGCGCGCAGGCGAGATAGGCGATGTCGGTATGGGGCTTGCGCGTAAACACCGGGTAGTCCTGCAGGCCCTGGACCTGGGCGAGCTTGATCTCGCTGTCCCAGTACGCGCCCTTGACCAGGCGCACCATGAGCCGGCGGCCGCCGCGCCGTGCCAGGGCCACCAGGTGTTCGATCAGGCGCAGGCTGCGCTTCTGGTAGGCCTGCACGACGAAGCCCAGGCCGTTCCATCCTTCCAGGTCCGGTTCTCCGCACAGGCGTTCGAGCAGGTCCAGCGACAGATCCAGGCGCGCGGCCTCTTCCGCGTCGATGTTGAGACCCATGCCGTGGCCGCGCGCCGCGCGCGCGAGCGACAGCAGGCGGGGGTAGAGTTCGCCTTGTACCCGTGCCTGTTGGCTGCGTGCGTAGCGCGGGTGCAGGGCCGACAGCTTGATCGAGATGCCGGGGACTTCGTAGGGCGTGCCGTCCCGGCACGAGGCGCCGATGCGGTGGATCGCGTGTTCGTAGGCGGCCGTGTAGCGCAGGGCGTCGGCCTCGGTCATGGCCGCCTCGCCCAGCATGTCATAGGAATGGGTGTAGCCCCGTGCCACCTGGGCGCGCGAGCGGTCCAGCGCCTGTTCCACGGTGCGGCCCGCGACGAACTGGTCGCCCAGCAGGCGCATGGCGGCATCGACTGCCCGCCGTACCAGTGGCTCGCCGCCTTTCTCGACCAGGCCGGCCAGCGCCGCCTGCGGGCCCGATCCCTGGTGGGCGGCATACAGCCGGCCGGTCAGCAGGAGCCCCCAGACGGCGGCATTGACGAACAGCGACGGACTGTGCCCCAGGTGGGCCGACCATCGGCCCTTGCTGATCTTGTCGCGGATGAGCGCGTCCCGGGTGGCGGTGTCCGGTATGCGCAGGACCGACTCCGCCAGGCACATCAGCGCGATGCCTTCCTCGGACGAGAGCGAGAACTCCTGCAGCAGCATCTGCGCCAGCCCTTCGGTCGCCTGGCGTGCCGACTCGTCGCGCAGCGTGGACGCCAGCCGCCACGCGAGATCCATGACCGGTCCGTCGTCGGACGAGGGGCCGATCTCGTCCAGCAGGCGTCCGACCATCTCGTGTTCCGCCCGCCGGTAATCCGAGGTGATGGCCGCGCGTGTTCCGGTCTGCGGGGCGATGCCCGGCGGGAAGGCCTCGAAGGAATAGGGGCAGGGAGTCGTCGACTGCATGGATGCCCTCCTGTCGCCGTACGGCGTCCGGCAGGAACCAGTCTAGCGCATGGCCGGGGCCCGCAGCGTGGCAAGGTCCAGCAGCGTGAAGCGGCCGTCCTGCATCCATCCGCCCGTGTCGATGTGATGGACGTTCCCGAGCACGACGGGATCTTCCACCGGAGTGTGGCCCACCACCAGCGCGCGCAGTCCGGCAACGCCGCCGACATCTTCGTCTTGCAGCCGGGCGCGCGACCACATCGCGCGGTCCCGCGCCGCGCGCCACAGCCGCAGCGACCAGCGCAGCCTGCTCCAGTCCCGCACCGGGCTGTCCGCGTGCACGATGCCCACGAGCCCCGCCGGCGTCTCGATCTCCCTGGCCAGCGGCAGGCGGGCGAAGGCCTCGGCGTAGATCCGGCGCCGCGCCAGGGGCAGCGTCACGAACCAGGCTCCGCCGTTGGCGATGTAGTTGGTCTGGTCGACGGGGTTGCCCCTGGCGTAGCGTATCGCGATGTCTTCGTGATTGCCGCGTATCGCATGGAACCAGGGCAGGGCCAGCCAGTCCAGCGCCTGCTCGGATTCCGGCCCCCGGTCGACCAGGTCGCCCACGCTGAAAAGCCGGTCGATGGCGGGATCGAAGCCGGCATGGTCCAGCGCGGTTCGCAGCCGCGTGAAATGGCCATGGATGTCCCCGACCGCGAAGTCGCGGCCGTGGCGGTTGAGTTCATGGTGGACGAGCAGCGTGGTCATGGGACTCGATCGGTTGACGTCCCATGATAGGCCTTCATGGATGCCCTGCGGGATGGGCATGGGGGGCACGGCCCCCGGGGCCCTGGATCGCCCGGCTCCGGGACGCCAGCCGGCGGATCAGGCGGCCGGCGCCTGGCCGCAGGCCAGGTTGGCCGGTATGGCGACGTCCATCAGGCGCGGGTTGGGCAGGTTCAGGTTGTCCATGATCTCGACATACTGGGCTTGCGTCTTGCCCGCCAGGCGGGGGTTGTGCCGCTTTTCCTCGCCGATGCTGGAGGCGGTCCAGCCCTTGTAGTCGTGCGCGGGGTAGACCGTGGTGTCGTCGGGCAGCGCGAACAGGCGGTCGACGATGGAGTGCCAGGACAGCCCGGCGTCGCCGGCCTGGAAATCGGTGCGGCCCGTGCTGCGGATCAGCAGTACATCGCCGGTGAAGACGGCACGAGGCGCGGTCGGTTCCAGCACGAAGCTGAAGGATTCGTCGGTGTGTCCGGGGGTATAGAGCGCTTGCAGCGTGATGCCGTCGACACGCAGCAGCTCGCCGTCGCCGACCTGGCGCGAGACGCACTCGGCGCGCGAGCGTTCGCCCATGATGGTGGTGCAGGCGGTGGCGTCGCGCAGGTCGCCCAGCGCGGTGATGTGGTCGGCGTGGGTGTGGGTGTCGATGGCGTGAACCAGGCGCAGGTCCAGTTCGCGGATGGCTTGCAGATAGTGGTCCAGGCGTTCCTTGACCGGATCGATGATCAGCGCCTCGCCCCCGCGGCGGGATGCCAGGAGGTACGTGTAGGTGCTGGAGTCGGCATCGAAGAACTGGCGGAAGATCATATATTTCTTAAAGAAATAAGCAAATTTCTATATGGAATATATGTTAGACATTCGCGTGCCGCCCGTCAAAGCCCGTCGGAGGAGGGAGGAAGCAGTCCCATGCGGCGCTTGGCCCGGTGCGCCGAGCCGTTGCGCACGGCCCAGCGCAGGACCGGCGCGATGCCGCCGATCGCGGCGCCGGCCGCCCGCACGCGCCATGCGGGGCGCCGCAGTTCCAGCATGTCGGCGGCCCAGCCGGGCAGCAAGGCCGTGCCGGCTTCCATCATGAACCGGCTTACCGGCCGCGCCAGCGGGCTGACGGCCGGGGGATGCGACAACAGGATACGGGCGATCTCGCGGGTGCGGTCGTCGCACACCAGTTGTGGCCGCATGCGCGCGAGATAGGCGGCCACTTCGGCGCGTGAACGGGGGACCTCGCGGGCGCCCAGGCGCAGCGCGATCAGCGCGATCTCGTCGTAGTAGCGGTCCTGTTCCGCGCCGGACAGCGTGGGGTCGCGATGGCGCAGGTGCGCCGCCAGGAAGTTGCTGACCTCGGCCACGTGGACCCAGGTCAGCAGGTCGGGGTCGTCGGCCGCGTAGGGACGGCCGTCGGGAGCCGTGCCGCGCACCTGTTCGTGGATGCCGCGCACGCGCGCGATCAGCCGCTCCGCATCCGCCGTGGCGGCATAGGTGGTGCCCGAGATGAACTGGCCGGTCCGGCGCAGGCGGCCCAGCATGTCCTGGCGGAAGTTGGAGTGATCCCATACGCCGGCGAGCGCGAGGGGATGCAGCATCTGCATCAGCAGCGCGGCGATGCCGCCGATGAGCATGGAGGTGAAATCGCCGTGCACCTTCCAGCAGGCCGAGCCGGGGCCGAACAGGCCAGGATCGCCGCGCGGATGCTCGAAGTCGATGCCGCCCAGCGCCAGTCCGGTCAGGCCCAGCACCTGCGCTTCGATGTGCCTGCGTATCATGCGCGGCCCCGCGTGGGCTGGAGGGATGGCGCATTGCGCTGCATGAGATCGCACAAGTGCTCGGCCGCCGGCGTCATGGGCATCTCCGCTCGCCGGATCAGCACGATGTCGGGCGCGGGCAGGCTTTCCCGCACGGCGATCACCTGCAGCGAATCGCGCGTCAGGTCGAATTCCCGCCATTGCACCGGCAGCAGCGCCAGCAGGTCGCTGTTGGCCAGCGCGACCATCATCGACAGCGCTGTGCGGGCCTGGAGCGCCACGCGCGGCGAAGGCAGGCCGTATTCCTGGAACAGCCGCGCCAGGTCGTCCTGATTGTCGTAGTCGGTCGAGGGCAGGGCCCATTCGGCGCCGGCCAGCGCCTTGAGCGAACGCGAGCGCGCCAGCGGATGCCCCTTGCGGCAGACCACGGCGCGGGTATTGGAGAACAGTCGTTCGACGATGAAGCCGGCCGGCACGGTGCCGGGCGCGGCGCCCAGGTAGAAGTCGATGGCGCCGCTGCGCAACTGCGATTCGAGGTCGGGGAACAGTCCTTCGATGAGTTGCAGGTAGACCTGGGGATAGCGCCGCCGGAAGGCGGGCAGGGCGCGGGGCAGCAGGCCCATGTGCGGCATGATGGACAGGCCGGCGATGACCGTGCCGGCGCCCGAACCCTGGGCCTGCGCCAGTTCGTCGCGCGCCCGGCGCAGTTCGTTGACCATGCCGCGCGCGCGTTCGTGGAACAGCCGGCCGAGCGGCGTCAGGACCATGCCGCGCGCCTGGCGCTCGAACAGCGGCGTGCCCAGTTCCTTTTCCAGGCCGCGCACGCTGCGGGTGAGCAGCGGCTGCGCCACGCCCAGCCGGCGGGCGGCGGCGCGCAATCCGCCATGTTCGACGATGGCCACGAGATCCCGCAGTTGATTGAGTTTCATGGATATCAAAATCGAATCACTCATGGGATTTTGACATCTTGTCCGTAGCACCGCCACTTCTCTACAGTCACCTCGCGTTCACCAGAAAAACTTGATAGCACGCGCAGGAGACAAGCATGCAACGCATCATGGCCTTGGGCCGGCACGGCCGGCTGCTGGCATGGGCGGCAGGGTTCGCCGTCGCCCTGTCGTTGATTCAGGATGCACGGGCCCAGACCTGGCCCGTCAAGCCGGTCAGGATGATCGTGCCGTTCCCGCCCGGGGCCGCGCCCGACGTCGTGGCACGGCTGGTCGCGGACCGGCTCTCGCACGCCTGGGGGCAGTCGGTGTATGTCGAGAACAAGCCAGGCGCCGGTGGCATTCCGGGCATGTCGACGCTGGCGCGATCCGCGGCCGACGGCTACACGGTGGGGTTCGTGCCCGCCGCCGCGGCGGTACTCACGCCCTTGCTCTACAAGCAGCCGCAGTATGACGTGGATCGCGACATCGTGCCCGTGGCCGCGGTGGGCACCAGCCCCATGATGGTGGTGGTGCCCGGCACGTCCGCCATCCGTTCGGTGGCCGACCTGGCGAGGGAAGGCAAGGCCAGGCCGGGAACGTTGAATTTCGCGGCGGCACAGGCTGGCTCGGTGCCGCACCTGACCGGCGAGATGCTGGCGCGGGCCGGCGGTTTCCAGCTCTTCACCGTGCCCTATGCGGGGTCGCCGGCCGCCATCAACGCGGTGCTGGCGGGCGAGGCGGCCTTGACCATCGACGGCATCCCGGCCCTGGTCCAGCACGTCAAGGCCGGCAAGATGCGAGCCCTGGCGGTGACCTCGCCGCAGCGGTTGCCGGGCCTGGAGTCGGTGCCCACGGTGGCCGAGACCCTGCCGGGTTTCGAGTCGCTGGGTTGGTTCGCGCTGTTCGCGCCCACCGGAACGCCCGGCCCGGTCGTCGAACGGATCAATGCCGACATCAATCGCCTGCTGGATGACAAGGAGCTGGTCTCGCGCCTGGCCGACCTGGGCGTCTACCCCATGCATGGCAGCGCGGCCGATCTCCAGGCCTTCGTGCGCGGCCAGCAGGCGGTCTGGAAGAACACGGTGCAGGAACTGGCGATTCAGCCGCAATAGGCCTGGCCGTCCGATCAAACCACGATGGAAATGCAGATGAACGAGAGAAGAAAGGCGCTGGTCACCGGCGGCGCGACCGGTATCGGCCGCAGCGCGGTCCTGGCCCTGGCGCGCGCCGGGTACGACGTGGCGATCAACTATGCATCCAGCGCGAAGGCCGCCAGCGAAGTGGCCAGCGAGGCGGCTGCCCTGGGGGCCCGCACGATGCTGCTCCAGTGCGACGTGGCCGACGATGCCGCGGTGCGCGAGATGATGCGCGCCGTCGGCGACCGGTTCGGCCACCTGGACGCCCTGGTCAACAATGCCGGCACGACGGCGGCCTGGAAGGTCCGCGACCTGGACAGCCTGGACATGGGCGAGTGGGACCGCACCTTCGCCGTGAACGTGCGGGGGCTTTTCCAGGTCACGCGCGCCGCGGTGCCGCTGCTCAGGAAGGGCACGGATCCGGCCATCGTCAACACGGCCAGCATCGTCGGGCTCAGGCCCGGGCCCCAGCCCCTGCCCTATGCCGCCAGCAAGGCGGCGGTCGTGAACCTGACCAAGACCCTGGCCTGGAACCTGGGACCGGATATCCGCGTGAACGCCGTCGCGCCAGGCTGGATGGAAGGCGACTGGATGCAGCGCATGCTGGGAGACCGGTACGACGATCTCATGGGCAAGCGTGCCCGCGCCACGCCGTTGCGCCGTTGCGTGACCGCCGACGACGTGGCCGAGACCATGTTGAACCTGCTCCAATCGAACCGCTTCGTCACCGGCGAGATCGTCGTGATCGATGGCGGTTACACCAGCTCGACCTGAGGAGACGCCATGCTCGAGGGATTCGTTCCTTTTCCGCCCGAGTTCGCCCGCCGCTACCGCGAGCGAGGCTACTGGCAGGATCGTTCTCTGGCGCAGGAATTCGCGCAGGCGTTCGCGCGCCATGCGGGAAAGGTGGCGCTGGTCGACGGCGACCGCTGCTATACCTACGCCGACCTGGACAGGCTGAGCGACAACCTGGCGCTGCACCTGCTGGCGCTCGGGCTCAAGCCGCTGGATCGCGTCGTGCCCACGCTGCCTAACGTGGCGGAGTTCGTGATCCTGTATTTCGCGCTGCAGAAGATCGGCGCCATTCCCATCGCCGCGCTGGTCACCCATCGCTACCAGGAGATCAGCCAGTTCGTCAGGCTGTCGCAGGCGCGCTGCTGCGTCTATCCCGTGTCGCAGGGCGACTTCGCCTTCGGTCCGGTGGTGGACCGCATCCAGCACGAGAACGACTGCCTGCGGCTGCGGCTGGTGCTGGGCCCGGCGGGCCCGGGAGAGCACTCGCTGCCCGAACTGATCGAGACCCCCGCTCCGGGAGACCGGACCGCCTTGCGCGACATACGCATCGATCCCGAGGACCCCTGCATCTTCCAGTTGTCGGGCGGCACGACCGGCATCCCCAAGCTGATCCCGCGCACCAACAACGACTACGCCTATAACTCCAAGGTCGCGTCGGAGGTCACGCGGGTGGACGGCAGTTCCGTGCTGCTGCTGGTGCTGCCCATCGCGCACAACCTGCCGCTGGCGTGTCCCGGCATACAGGGCTTCCTGCTGAACGGCGCCAAGGTGGTGCTGCACGCGAACACCCGTCCGGCCGAGATGTTCGCGCTGATCGAGAAGCACCGCGTGACGCACCTCAAGGTGGTGCCGGCGCTGCTGATCCGCCTGATCAACGATCCGGACATCGGACGCCACGACCTGTCCTCGCTGCGGCTCATCCAGAGCGGTGGGCAGCGCATGCAGCCCGAGGTTCGCTCGCGTACCCGTCGCCTCATTCCGTCCGCGCTGGTGCAGGAGAACTTCGGCATGTCAGAAGGCGTGCTGATGTTCGTGCGCCACGACGATCCCGAGGACGTGATGATGGAAACGTGCGGCCGACCGGTCTGCCCCGACGACGAAATCAAGCTGATCGACGACGAGGGACGCGAGGTCGGACCGGGCGAGGTGGGCGAGCTGTCCTGCCGGGGGCCCTACACGCTGCGCGGCTACTTCGGCGTGCCCGAGTACAACGCGAGGCAGTTCACGCCCGACGGCTTCTACCGGTCCGGCGACCTCATGCGCCAGCACCCCTCGGGCAACTACATCGTCGAGGGCCGCAAGAAGGACCTGATCAACCGCGGCGGCGAGAAGATCAGCGCGGAAGAGATCGAGAACCTGATACTCATGCATCCCGCGGTGCAGAACGTGGCCTGCGTCCCCATGCCGGACCCCGACATGGGCGAGCGCATGTGCGCGTGCGTGGTGCTGCGGGCGGGCGCATCGCTGACGCTGCCCGAGCTGGTGGATTTCCTGAAGGCGCGCGAGATCGCCAAGTTCAAGCTGCCCGAGCGGCTGGAGGTGCTGGACGATTTTCCGGTGTCCACCTTCGGCAAGGTGTCCAAGAAATCCCTGGCCGAGATGGTGGCCTCCAGGGCGGCCGCGGCCTGAGCGAAGGAGAGACGCGAGATGCGCATCATCGATCTGCATTGCTATCCGGGCACCCAGACCTGGATCGACGCCCAGGGTCCGTACGTCGAGGCCCTGGCCACCTACTGGAAGCGGAACTGGGTCGGCAAGCCCGAGGACGAGGTAGTGGCCGAGTTCGCCGCGGCCGGCGTGGATGCCTGCCTGGTCGCGCTGGACCTGGAGACCACCGTGGCCACGCCGCCCTGCACCAACGAGTACGTGCACGGCATGTGGAAACGCCATCCCGGCCGCATCATCCAGTGCTGGGGCGCGCTGGAGCCCGCCAAGGGCGAGATCGCGATACGCCAGGCCCGAACCGCGGTGCGCGAACTGGGCTTCATGGGTTTTCACTTCCACCCCATCATGCAGCACTTCGCGGTCAACGACACGCGCTACTACCCGTTGTTCGAGGAAATCGCCTCGCTGGGCGCGGCCGTGATGATAGACGTCGGCACCACGGGCATGGGGGCCGGCCTGCCGGGAGGAATGGGCGCGCGCATACGCCATGCCCATCCTGCCGCCATCGACGACCTGGCGGCCGATTTCCCCAGCCTGAAGATCATCATGGCGCACCCCGGCTGGCCCTGGGTGGACGAGACCACCGCCGTGGCCCTGCACAAGGGGAACGTCTATTGGGAGATGTCGGGTTGGGCGCCCAAGCACTTCCCGGGCAACCTCAAGGTCGACATCCGCGGCCGTCTGCAGGACAAGATCATGTTCGGCAGCGATTACCCCAGCCTGCCCTATGCGCGCATTCTCAAGGAGTGGGAGGAACTGGGCTACAGCGACGCGGTGATGGAGAAAGTCATGCACGCCAATGCGGAGCGCGTGCTGGGCCTCTAGCGCCCATTCCCGGCCTGTGCACGCTTCCTTTCAGCGTGAACAGGCCCTGGGAAGGGCGGGCATGTTTTCTGCTGGAAGAGGGGCTTTCAGGAGAACGACATGACGCACCCCATTACGAGAAAGATCCTGCTTTGCATGGGCATGGCCCTGGCGGCGCCGCTGGCCATGGCCCAGGCCGGACCTGGTGCCGGCGGCAGCCAGAGCGGCAGCAGCAGCCAGAGCGGCGGCAGCAATGCGCCCAGCGGGTCCAGCTCCGACAGCCCGACGCGAGGCAGCGCGAACAGCGGACCGTCGGGATCGTCGGGCAACGCCCAGAGCAGCGGTTCGTCCGCCGGCAAGCAGGGCCAGGGCACCGATGGGGCCGGCTATCCGGGCAGCACCACGCAGGGCGGCGCGCAAAACCAGCCGCCCAACCGTGGAGCCACCGGTTCCGGCGGGCGCGATTCCTCGACGGGCACGCAGTCCCAGGGGACCGGAGACCGTTCCGGCTCGCGCAACAGCGGCAGCCGGCTGCTGCGCTAGGGCTGTTTCCGGCCTGCGCGAGGCTCTTCCCGGCGGGAACAGGCCCGGCCCGCGACAAGCGGCCGCAGGCGTGCAGCGGCGCCAGAGGCTACAATGGCCAGATGCGCCGCCTGTTCATCCTGCTGATGATCGCCTTCCTGCCGTTCCAGTTCACCTGGGCGGCGGCAGCCGCCTATTGCCAGCACGAAACCGGCACGGTGGCCCAGGCCCACTTCGGCCACCACGAACACGTCCACCAGGACACCGGCGACAAGGGCGACGCCAAGAAAGCCGTGCATCCCGATTGTGTGGTCTGCCACATGATCGCGCTGCAGGCCGTCCTGGCCGGCACGCCGGACCTGCCCAAGGCAGGCATCGCCCACGCCCTTTCTCCCGCGTCGCCAGCCTTCCTGGCCGCGGCGCCCGTCTCGCTGCCTGAACGCCCCCAATGGCGTGCGCTCGTCTAGCCGGCGAGACGCAGCCGTTCCACTCGTTGCTTTCGTCTCGCCGAATTCACGCAACCGTTTCCCTGGTGCAATTCGATGCGCAGACTTCTATGGCCGCTCGGGCTGGCGGCCGCCTTGTCCAGCCCGATGGCCGCGGCCCAGCCGCGGCCCGATCCCGTTCCCGTTTCCGTTCCCGTTCTTGATCAGGTGCCCGCCGCCGGCGGTCCGCTGACACTGGAGTCCGCGCTGGCCATGGCTGCCGCGGGCAACCCGGCGCTGGCGGCTGCCGCCAAGGAGGCCGAGGCCTTGCAGGGCGGCGTCGTCCAGGCGCGCGTCCTGCCCAATCCCGACATCGCTTTCGCCGTCGAGGATACGCGGCGCGATTCGCGCACCACCAGCGTGGAGCTGGGCATTCCCATCGAGTTGGGCGGCAAGCGCTCCGCGCGCATCCTGGCCGCGGAGCGGGCGCAGACCGTGGCGGTGGCCGAGTTCACGCGGGCCCGGGCGCAATTGCGCGCGGCCACGGTGGCCGCCTTCTTCGACCTGCTGATCGCGCAGGAGGGCGTGGCGCTGGCCAACGGGTCGGCGCAGGTGGCGGCCCGGGCGGCCGACATCGCGGCCCGGCGGGTGGCGGCCGGCAAAGTCCCGCCGCTGGAGGAGACCCGGGCTCGCGTCGAGCGGGCCAACGCCGACCTCGAGGTCGAGGCGGCGCGGGCGCGTTTGCAGGAAGCGAGGCGGGCGCTGGGGTCGCTGTGGGGCGAGCCCGATCCGCGCTTCGGCCAGGCCGTGGGCAGCTTGGACGTACTCCCCGCGCGCGCGCCCGTCGATGCGCTGCTGCGGGAGCTGGAGCAGGCGCCCGAGCTGGCGGCGCACCGGTTGGAGATCGAACGCCGCGACGCCGTGGTCGGGGTCGAGCGCAGCAAGCGCTATCCCGACGTCAGGTTGACGGCGGGCACGCAGCGCAACAACGAACTGGGGCGCAACCAGACCCTGCTGGGGGTGTCGATTCCGCTGCCGCTGTTCGACCGCAACCAGGGCAACCTGTACGAGGCCACCGTGCGGGCCGACCAGGCGCGCGACGTGCATCGTGCCCTGCAGGTCAGGCTTGCACAGGAGCTGCGCCAGGCATCCGCGCAACTGGAACTGGCACGTAAGAGCGCCGACGCGCTGCGCGGCACGGTGCTGCCCGGCGCGCGCGAGGCCTATGAAGCAGCCACCCGCGGGTTCGAGGCCGGCAAGTCCGGCTTCCTGGATGTGCTGGACGCCCAGCGCACGCTGTTCCAGGCCCGCATCCGCTATCTGGCCGTGCTGGCCGACACCTACCAGGCCGCCATCGCGATCGATCGCGTGCTGGGCCGCTGAAGGAATTCTGTCATGTCGACGACAAGCAAACAAAAGGCCGCGATGGCGGCCATCCTGATCGCGGGCGCGCTGGCGGTGGCAGGCGTGCTGTTCTGGCCCGCTCCGCATGGCGAGGGCGACGGCCACGGCCATGGTGGCCAGGCGCCGGCCGGCGCCTCCGCCGACGAGCATGCCGAGGACGGCCTGGTGAGGCTGAGCGAGGCCCAGGTCCAGGCGGCCGGTATACGCACGGCCGAGGCCGGTCCCGGCGTACTGCGGCCGACCCGCGAATTCCCGGGCGAGATACGCTTCAACGAGGACCGCACGGCCCATGTCGTGCCGCGGCTGGCAGGCATCGTCGAACGTGTGTCGGCGGACCTGGGGCAGCAGGTCCGCAAGGGCCAGGTGCTGGCCGTGATCGCCAGCACGTCGCTGTCGGACCTGCGCAGCGAACTGCTGGCCGCGCGCAAGCGCGAGGACCTGGCCGAGGAAACCTTCGCGCGCGAAAAGAAGCTGTGGGAGGAGCGGGTGTCCGCCGAACAGGACTACCTGCAGGCGCGCACCGCGCGGGAAGAGGCCAGGATCGCGGTGCAGAACGCCGCGCAGAAGCTCCGGGCCGTGGGCGCGACGAGCCAGGCGCCCGCGCTGAACCAGTACGAGCTGCGCGCGCCCTTCGACGGCACGGTGGTCGAGAAGCACATGGCCATGGGCGAGGCAGTGGGCGACACCACCGCCGTGTTCACCATCGCCGACCTGGGCACGGTCTGGGCCGAGTTCATCGTCGCCCCGCAGGACCTGGCGGCGGTACGCGTCGGCGAGAAGGTCAGCATTTCCTCTTCCGCCCTGAACGAGACGGCCGAAGGCACCGTGTCCTATGTCGGTCCGCTGCTGGGCGCGCAGACCCGCACGGCCACCGCCCGCGTCACGCTCGCCAATCCCGGCATGGCCTGGCGTCCGGGGCTCTTCATCACCGTCAAGGTACTGCGCGGCGAGGAAGCCGTTGCCCTGGCCGTGCCCGCCGATGCCATCCAGACCGTGGGCGATGACAGCGTGGTGTTTACCGTCGTGCCCGGCGGCTTCAAGGCGCAGCCGGTGAAGACCGGCCGCCGCGACGGCATGCGGGTGGAAGTGCTCGAGGGCCTGGCTCCCGGCGCGCGCTACGCCGAGACCAACACCTTCACGCTCAAGGCCGAGCTGGGCAAGGCCAGCGCCGAGCATACCCATTAGACCGGACAGACAGGAAGACACTCATGTTCGAACGGATCATCCGGTTCGCCATCGAGCAACGATGGCTGGTCATGCTGGCGGTGTTCGGCATGGCCGCGCTGGGCCTCTACAACTTCACCCGCCTGTCCATCGACGCGGTGCCCGACATCACCAACGTCCAGGTGCAGGTCAACACGTCCGCGCCGGGCTATTCGCCGCTGGAGACCGAACAGCGCATCACCTATCCCGTCGAGACCACCATGGCGGGACTGCCCGGCCTTGCGCAGACCCGGTCGCTGTCCCGCTACGGCCTGTCCCAGGTGACCGTCATCTTCCGCGATGGCACCGATATCCACTTCGCCCGCCAACTGGTCAACCAGCGCATCCAGGAAGCGCGCGAGGCCCTGCCGGCCGGCGTCACGCCGACGCTGGGGCCGATCTCGACCGGGCTGGGGGAGATCTACATGTGGACGGTCGAGGCCGCGCTGGACGCGCGCAAGCCGGACGGCAGCCCCTACACGCTGGCGGACCTGCGCGAGATCCAGGACTGGGTGGTACGCCCGCAACTGCGGACGGTGCCCGGCGTGACCGACATCAACACCATAGGGGGCTACGCGAAGGAGTATCTCGTCGCGCCCAACCTGGAACGCATGGCCGCCCACGGCCTGACGCTGGCGGACGTGGTGACGGCGCTGGACCGCAACAACGTCAACGTCGGCGCCGGCTACATCGAGCGGGGCGGCGAGCAGTACCTGGTGCGCGCGCCCGGGCAGGTCGGGTCCATGGAGGACATCCGCGAGGTCATCGTCAGCCAGGCCCAGGGCCAGCCCATACGCGTGCGGGACATCGCCGACGTGCAGATGGGCCGCGAGCTGCGCACCGGCGCCGCCACCGAGAACGGCAGGGAAGTGGTGCTGGGCACCGTGTTCATGCTGATCGGCGAGAACAGCCGCGCCGTGTCCCGCGCCGTGGACGAACGGCTCGCGGCCATCAACAAGACCCTGCCGCCGGGCGTGAAGACCGTGACGGTCTACGACCGCACCACGCTGGTCGACAAGGCCATCGCCACCGTCAGGAAGAACCTGCTGGAAGGCGCGATCCTGGTCATCGTCGTGCTGTTCCTGTTCCTGGGCAACATCCGGGCGGCGCTCATCACGGCCATGGTCATTCCCCTGTCCATGCTGTTCACCTTCACGGGCATGGTGTCCTACAAGGTCAGCGCCAACCTGATGAGCCTGGGGGCGCTGGATTTCGGCATCATCGTCGACGGCGCGGTGGTCATCGTCGAGAACTGCGTGCGGCGGATCGCGCACGCCCAGGCCGCCGCGGGCCGCGCGCTGACGCGCGCCGAACGCTTCGGCGAAGTATTCGAGGCCTCGAAGGAGGCGCGGCGGCCGCTGATCTTCGGCCAGCTCATCATCATGATCGTCTACCTGCCGATCTTCGCCCTGACCGGCGTGGAAGGGAAGATGTTCCATCCCATGGCGATGACCGTGGTGCTGGCGCTGCTGGGCGCGATGATCCTGTCGATCACCTTCGTGCCGGCCGCCGTGGCGCTGCTGCTGGACGGCCGCGTCCAGGAAAAGGAAAACCGCCTGATGGCCGCCGCGCGCCGGCTGTACGAGCCGCTGCTGAGCCGCTCGCTGGCCAACACGCCGGTGGTGCTGACCTTCGGCGCGGTGGCCGTGGCACTGGCGCTGGCCGTCGCGACGCGGCTGGGCGCGGAGTTCATCCCGAACCTGGACGAAGGCGACCTGGCGGTGCAGGTGCTGCGCATACCCGGCACCAGCCTGTCCCAGGCCATCGCGATGCAGGAGGAGCTGGAGAAGCAGGTCGCCAAGGTGCCCGAGGTGGAACGGGTGTTCGCCAAGATCGGGACGGCCGAGATCGCCTCCGATCCCATGCCGCCCAATATCGCCGACACCTATGTCATGCTCAAGCCGCAGGATGCCTGGCCGCAGCCGCGCCGTTCCCACGAGGAAGTGGTGGCCGCCATCCGGAAAGTGGTGGAGGGCGTGCCGGGCAACAACTACGAGTTCACGCAGCCCATCCAGATGCGCTTCAACGAGTTGATCTCGGGCGTGCGCAGCGACGTCGCCGTCAAGATCTTCGGCGACGACATGGCACAGCTGGAACGCACGGCGGCCGAGATCGCGGCGGTCATGGCGCGCCTGCCGGGCGCCGATGCGGTCAAGGCCGAGCAGACCGCCGGCCTGCCCATGCTGACCATCGCGGTCGACCGGCAGAAGGCCGCGCGCTACGGCGTGAGCCTGGCCGAGGTGCAGGAGACCATCGCCACCGCGGTGGGCGGGCGCGAGGCGGGCATCTTCTTCCAGGGCGACCGGCGGTTCGACATCCTGGTGCGGCTGCCCGACGACGTGCGGGGCGACATCGAGGCGCTCAAGCGACTGCCGGTGGCGTTGCCCCGGGGCGAGGGCCAGGCCCGCGTGGCCTTCGTGCCGCTGGCCGAGCTGGCCCGTTTCGAACTGGCGCCCGGTCCCAACCAGATCAGCCGCGAGGACGGCAAGCGGCGCATCGTGGTCAGTGCCAACGTGCGTGGCCGCGACCTGGGTTCCTTCGTGTCGGATGCCCAGGACAGCATCGAGGCGTCGGTGCGCATCCCGCCCGGCTACTGGACGGCGTGGGGAGGCACGTTCGAGCAGTTGCAGTCCGCCACCGAGCGCCTGCAATGGGTCGTGCCGATCTCGCTGCTGCTGGTGTTCGCGCTGCTGTTCGCCATGTTCGGCAACCTGCGCGACGGCTTGATCGTGTTCACCGGGATCCCCTTCGCGCTGACCGGGGGCATGCTGGCCCTGTGGCTGCGAGGCATCCCGCTGTCCATTTCCGCGGCCGTGGGCTTCATCGCGCTCTCGGGCGTGGCGGTGCTGAACGGGCTGGTGATGCTGTCCTTCATCCGGTCGCTCAGGGCGGAAGGCCATCCGCTGGACGAGGCGGTCCGCCTGGGCGCCGCCACGCGGCTGCGGCCAGTGCTGATGACCGCGCTGGTCGCATCGCTGGGCTTCGTGCCCATGGCGCTGGCGACCGGCACTGGCGCGGAGGTGCAGCGGCCCCTGGCGACGGTGGTCATAGGCGGCATCATTTCGTCCACCGCCCTGACCCTGCTGGTTCTGCCCACGCTGTACCGGCTGGCCTACCGACGCCAGGCGCATTGAGAGGAGAATAGATGATGAATGACATCTATTGAATAAATTATAGTCATCATTTATTATTCGCCCTTCATGCACAGGAGGGCGACATGCCCCGCGTATCGCGACAGCAGGCCGAGAAGAACCGCGCCGCCATCGAGGAAGCCTCGGCGCGGCTGATCCGGGAACAAGGCATCAAGGGAGTCAGCGTGGCCGACCTCATGGCGGCGGCCGGGCTGACCCACGGCGGCTTCTACGGGCACTTCGAATCCAAGGACGCGCTGGCCGCAGCCGCTTGCGCCAAGGCCTTCGCCGCGTCGCGGGAACGCTGGCGGGAACGGACAGCGGGCATGGCCGACGCATCCGCGGCGCTGCGCGTCATCGTCGAAGCCTACCTGTCGCCGCGGGCACGCGACAACGCCGGCAGCAGTTGCCCGGCGGCCTCGCTGGCGGTGGACGTGGCCCGGGAATCCGCCGACAAGCCGGTGCGCCGGAGCTATGTCGACGGCATCCAGGGGCTGGTTTCCTCGCTGGCCGCGCTGTACGGCAGTGGTGATGCCGCGGCCGACCGCGAGCGCGCGCTGGTCGAACTGTCTCTCATGGTGGGCGCGCTGCTGATGGCGCGGGCCACGGCGTCCGACCCCATTTCCGACCAGATCCTGGACGCGGCCCGCAGGCATCTGCTGCCCGCGGACGATACCTCTCCCACGCCCTGACAGGACCGCATCGTGTTCGCCCATCCCGTATCGCGCTGGCTGGCCCGGCGAGGCATCCATTTTTCCTGGGTCATGGTGGCGCTGGCCTTCCTGACCATGTTGTCGTCGTCGGCCGCGCTGGGCCTGCCCGGCGCTTTCCTGCAACCGCTGTCCCGCGAGTTCGGCTGGAACGTCGACCAGATCTCGTCGGCCCTGGCCGTGCGGTTCGCGCTGTTCGGCCTGATGGGGCCGTTCTCGGCCATCCTGATGGAACGTTACGGGCTGCGCCGCATCATGTGCACGGCCATGGTCCTGGTGGCCTTCGGACTGCTGCTGGCCACGCGCATGTCCGAGGTCTGGCACCTGGTCGCCTTGTGGGGGTTGCTGCTGGGGTTCGGCACCGGCCTGACGGCCGTGGTGCTGGGGGCGGTGGTCGCCACGCGCTGGTTCGACCAGCGTCGCGGACTGGTGCTGGGCATGCTGACGGCCAGCGCGGCCACGGGGCAGCTCGTGTTCCTGCCGGCCGCGGCCTGGCTGATCGAACATGTCGGCTGGCGCATGGCGGTGGCGCCGGTGGTGGCGTGCTGCCTGGCCGTGGCGCTGCTGGCGTTCCTGCTGGCGCGCGATCGTCCGCAGGATCTCGGCCTCGCGCCCTATGGCGCCGATCCCCACGCCGCGGCGGCGCCGCCCGCCACGGCGCGTCCCTCGTTCCTGGCTCCTCTTCAGGTGCTGCGCGCCGTCTCCGGCAACCGGACGTTCTGGGTATTGTTCGGCACTTTCTTCGTCTGCGGCCTGAGCACCAACGGCCTCATCCAGACTCATTTCATCTCGTTGTGCGGCGACTTCGGACTGGCCGCGCTGCCGGCCGCCTCGGTGCTGGCGATGATGGGGGCGTTCGACTTCGTGGGCACCATCCTCTCGGGCTGGCTGTCCGACCGCTACGACAATCGCAAGCTGCTGTTCTGGTACTACGGCCTGCGCGGCCTGTCGCTGTTCTGGCTGCCGCATTCGGAGTTCACGCTGTATGGGCTGTCGCTGTTCGCGATGTTCTACGGCCTGGACTGGATCGCCACCGTGCCGCCCACGGTCAAGCTGGCGGCGGCCGAATTCGGCAAGGAGAAGGCGGGCATGGTGTTCGGCTGGGTGTTCGCCGGCCACCAGATCGGCGGCGCGATCGCCGCGTACGGCGCAGGGCTGGTCCGCACGCAGATGCTGACCTACACGCCGGCCTTGTATGCCGCGGGCGCGGCGTGCCTGGTGGCCGCGCTGGTCGTTTTCCTGATTCGCCGGCGGGCGCCCGTGCCCGCGCCCGCCGCTGCGCGGTCCGCCTGACGGAGCCGGCCGCATGTCCATCGATCCGCGCACGCGCCGCCTCATCGAGGCTCCCATCGTCCCCACGCTGCTGCGGCTGGCGGTGCCCAACACGCTGGTGCTGGCCGCCCAGGCCAGCGCGGGCATCATCGAGACCTATTTCGTCGGCAGGCTCGGCACCGACGCGCTGGCCGGCGTGGCCCTGGTGTTCCCGACCGTCATGTTGATGCAGATGCTGTCCGGCGGCGCGGTGGGAGGCGGCATTTCCTCGTCGATCGCCCGGGCGCTGGGAAGCGGCCGGCGCGAGGACGCCGATTCGCTGGTCCACCACGCGATCGTGGTGGGATTGCTGTTCAGCCTGTTCTTTACGGTGGCCGGGCTGGCGGGCGGCCGTTGGCTGTACGGGCGCATGGGCGGCTCGGGCGGTTCGCTCGAGGCGGCGCTGGAGTATTCGCGCTGGATCTTCGGCGCGTCGGCGCTGGTGTGGCTGTTCAATTCGCTGGCGTCGGTCGTGCGCGGCACTGGCAACATGAACCTGCCCGCGGCGGTCACCTGCGCGGGGACAGCCATGCTGGTGCCGCTGTCGCCCCTGCTCATCTTCGGCTGGGGACCGCTGCCGGGCCTGGGCGTGGCCGGCGGGGCCATCGCGCTGCTGGTCTACTATGCCGCGGGCAGCGCCGCGCTGCTGGCCTTTCTTTGTTCGGGCCGCGGCATCGTCCGCCTGACCTGGAAGGGCTGGGCGCTGCGCTGGCCGCTTTTCCGCGACATCCTTCGCGTGGGACTGGTCGCCGCGGTTTCCACGGTGGCGATCAACATCGCCATCAGCATCGCCACCGCGCTGACCGGCCATTTCGGCCCGGCCGCCATCGCGGGCTACGGCACCGGTTCGCGCCTGGAATACCTGCTCGTGCCCCTGGTGTTCGGCCTGGGCGGCCCCATGGTCGCCATGGTCGGCGCGGCGATGGGGGCGGGCCGGCACGACCGGGCGCTGCGCATCGCCTGGGTCGGCGCGGGATGCGCCTTCGTCGTGGCGGAGGCCATAGGCCTGGCGGCCGCTTGTTTCCCCCATGCCTGGCTGTCGATGTTCGGCAGCGAGCCCGACATGCTGGCCACCGGATCGCTCTATCTGCGCATCGTGGGGCCCGCCTACGGATTCTTCGGCGCGGGGCTGGCGCTCTACTTCGCATCGCAGGGCGCGGGGCGGCTACTGTGGCCGGTGACCGGCAGCGTCGTGCGCCTGATCCTGAGCGCAACCGGCGGGATGGCCGCGATCGCGGCGGGGCTGGGGCTGGCGGGAGTTTTCGCGGCCCAGGCGCTGGCGCTGGTGGTCTACGGCGCCATCAATGCGGGCGCCATCGCGCGTGGCGCATGGTTTGGCGGGGCGCCGTATCGCTCGAAGAAATCGCAAAGCTGGCGCCCCAGGAAGTCCTCGCCCGTATCGAAGTGAGCCATGATGGACATGTGGTTGTGGCGAGGCAGCATGAGGAACTGGTTCGCCCGGTGTCCGCGGGCTCGCAGGCGGTGGAAGAATTCCGCGCCGTAGACGTCCAGCAGCGGGTTCTCGTACTCGGCGATCGCCACGAAAAGCGGGAGGGCGTCCGGCGTCACCATGCTGACCGGCGACAGCGCTTCGTACCGGCTCTCGTCGTTGCCGAAGTACGCTCGCACCCCGGCGGCGTTGGGGTTGGCTGCCAGCGCATCGGCGCGCAGCCGGCCGGACAGGATGGCCGCCGCCCGCAGTCCCTTGCCCCGATAGGGCAACTGCGGGTCCAGGGCATGGTGGGCGACGTGGGTGCCGCCCGCGCTGTGTCCGATCGCGACCATCCTGCCCGGATCGCCGCCGTGGGAGCCGATGTTCTCTTCCATCCACGCCAGCGCGCGTCCCAGGTCTTCGGCCCCTCCGGGATAGGGCGCGCCGGGCGCGAGCCGGTATTCCAGGTTGACGCCCAGGTAGCCTTGCCGGGCGAACCAGGTGGGTACATTCGCGTAGACACGCGAGGTGACGTCCTTGTCTCCCCGCACGTAGGCGCCGCCATGCATGAACACGACGACAGGCAGGGGGCCGGCTAGGGCGGGATCGCGATAGATATCCAGGACGTGGCGCGGGTCGGACCCGTAGGCGACGTTGCGCGTGCAGGCAGGGCCCGCGGCGGACGTCGTGTCCAGCAAGGAGGTGTAGGCATCCAGCACCAGGTCCCGGTGCGTCCGGATATCGTCGCCCCAGGCCGGGCCGATGCGCGCCAGCAGCGCGTCCACCGTTCGAGCCGCGTTCATAGGGCGGCCAGCCGCGGCTGGCGGGGCGTCCTGGCGCGCGGGCTCGACGACGGGGCCAGCACCGCGCACATGACGAACTCGACCACGGCCCGCCAGTGGCTGATCATCGATGCGGTGGAGTCGGCCTTGTCCTTGGGCCACAGGGTCCGGATGTTCGAGGACACGTTGAAGAAGTGTACGCATGCGCCCATGATATTGACGGCCGCATGGCCGGGGTCCTGCTGCCGGAACGAGCCGTCCGCCACGCCGCGCTCGAGGATGTCGGCCAGCGTCCGGTACAGCTTGCCGCCGTTGCGGTTGTAGAACGCGCCATCGTTCTGGATGTTCTCCAGCGCGAACAACGGTCCGAGATGGGGTTTGGCGACCATCTGCTGCAGCAGCCTTTCGACGAAGGCATGCAGCGCGTCGACCGGCGGAAGCTTGCGCAGGGAATTGAAGTCCATACCCTGTTCGCGGTCCTGGAACACGCGGTCGAGCACCGCCTGGTACAGGGCTTCCTTGGTGTCGAAGTAATAGTGGATCATCGCCTTGGTGACGCCGCTGCCCGCGGCGATTTCCTCGGTGCGGGTGCTGCGCAGCCCGTCGCGGGCGAAGATCTTCTCGGCCGAGTCGAGTATCGCGCTGCGGGTGGCGACGCTGTCGCGCACGGCCTTGCGCGGGGTGGGGGTAGCCCTCGGGCGGAGTGACGAAGTGCGTGATGCCATGGAGGATTCTTTACGAAGGGGGCGGCCAATGCCGTTCATAGTATCGCGATGGCTTCGATCTCGATCAGGCATCCCGGCGTAACCAGGGACGAGACCTGCACCGTGGAACTGGCGGGCAGCGGGTCCGTGAAGACTTCGCGGCGTATCGCGGAATAGTCCGCGTAGCCGTCCAGCGTCGTGAGGAAGGCCGTGATCTTGACCACATCGGCCAGCGACCCGCCCGCCTCGCGCAGCAGCGCATCCATGTTGGCGAAGATTTCCCGCGCCTGCCGGCCAAGGTCGCCCGCATGGCGGGCATGTTCCGGGTCGGTTCGCGCCAGTTGGCCCGATACGAAGACCATGCGTTTGCCGCCGGCCACCTCCAGCGCCTGGGAGTAGGGGCGGCCCGAGGGCCCCAGGGGTGTCTTGGTGATCATGCCGGTCTCCCTGTTCTATAAGTAACTATCTGGTTGGTTAATTCTAAGCATCGGCTATCGATCATGTCAAAGATCATTGCGGAAAGAATCTTCTTGACATGCCTTGCCCGGGATTTCTAGACTATTAACTAATCAGTTGGTTAGTTAAGGAAAACGGAATCACAAGGAGCCGAGATGTCCGCACAGCCGTCGTCTTTCATTCCCGTCACCGGCTTTCCCGGAATACGCGAGCAGCGGTTTCCGCTGAACCTGGGGGAGGCATTGCCCCGCGTCGAACGTATCTGGACCGTCGCCAAGGGATCGAACTGGGATCCGGTCACGGACATCCCCTGGAGCCAGCTGGACCTGGGCAAGTACACCCCGGAGGAGCTGTATGCCGCCCGGGTGTTCTGGAGCCGGCGCGCCTGGAGCGAATACACCGGCCTGGCTGAATCGCCCACCGTGCTGCTGCGGTTCGCCTTCGAGGGCGGCCGGCCGGGCATGATCAAGCTGGCCCTGGCGACCAAGTTCATGGACGAGGCCAAGCACATCGAGGCCTCGTACCTGATGGCGGAGAAACTGGGCGGCTACCTGCCCGAACCGCCGGAAGGCGCGCCGCGCAAGCGTCTGGTGGCGGGCCTGCGCGAGCGCGGCATGAACCCGGACTACACCCCCGAGGCCGTGCTGGCCTGCTGGCATTGCGTCAGCGAGTACTTCGCGGTCGAGATATTCCGCGTCCGCTATCACCACACCACCGATCCCGTCGCGCGGGCCGTCCTGGGCCGGATCCTGGCCGACGAGGTCCGTCACATCGGCATGGGTTGGGAATACCTGGCGTATCGCCTGCCGCAGGTCTCGGACGAAGTCCGCGAGAATGTGAGGACGGCCATGATCGACGTCATCGAGAACATCGAACTGGGCGGGTTCCACTCGTCGTCCAACGTCAACGAAGAGCAGGATCTGTTCGCCCGGCTCGACCTTGTCGTGGCCAAGGCCGGCCTGGGAGCGGCGCCCCCGGAAATCGAGCACGAGGCCTTCGTGTCCACGTTGGCCGAGATCAGGAGCAAGGCGGCTCAACTGGGCATAGACCTGCCCGAATACACGCTGTGAACCGTGCCGGCCGGCTTCGCAAGGGGCGACCGGCCGGCGATGCCGACGTCTTGCGCGCCGTCCAACGGCAGCCGAGGATACGACCATGATTCGCACTCTATGCATGCAAGCGGCAATCGGGATTTCGCTCACCTGCATGGCCTTGCCCGGCGCACGGGCGCAATCCTATCCCGACAGGCCGATCCGCTTCATCGTGCCGTTTGCGCCGGGCGGCACCGCAGACGTGCTCACGCGGGCGCTGGCCCAGAAGCTCGGACAGCGGCTGGGCCAACCCGTGATCGTGGAGAACCGGCCGGGAGCCAGCACGGCGATCGGCGTCAAGCATGCCGCGATGGCGGCGCCGGATGGCTATACCATCCTGTACGGCGGCGTCAGTTCCCAGGTCATGAACCCGCTCATCAACCGGGTCGACTTCGATCCGGTCAAGGACTTCACGCCCATTTCCCTGGTGAATTCGCTGCCCCTGGTGCTGGTGGTCCATCCGTCGCTGCCGGCGGCCGACTTTTCGCAGTTCCTGGCGCTGGCGAAGACGCGCGCCCAGCCCATCACCTATGCGTCGGCCGGCGCGGGAACGTCCAACCACCTGGCGGGGGAACTGCTCAAGAGCGCCGCGCGCATTCCGCTGCTGCACGTCCCTTACAAGAGCAGCGCTCCGGCCTTGAACGACCTGCTTGGGGGGCACGTCGACGCCATGTTCGACCTGGTGTTGACCTCGGCGCCCCAGGCCAGGCTGGGCAAGGTGCGTCCGCTTGCCATCACCAGTGCCCGGCGCAGCCCGCTGCTGCCGGACGTTCCCACCTTGCGCGAGCTGGGGCTGCCCGAGGGAGAGGTCGATGTCTGGACCGGGGTGTTCGGCCCGGCGGGCATGCCGCCCGCGATCGTCGCGCGCCTGCACGACGAGATCGCCGCCATCCTTCGGTTGCCCGAGGTCCAGCAGCAGTTCGCCTCGCTGGGGGCCCTGGCCGAACCCAGCACGCCGGAGCAGCTGGGAGAGCTGCTGCGATCCGAGCTGGCCAAGTGGAAGCGGGTTGTCCGGGAAGCCAGGATAGGCACGGACTGATGGTGGTTTCATGTCAATTCCCGTTTTGGGGATCAGGGTTTCCCTTAGGAACGCAGTGCTCGAGCGTCCCGTTATCATGTATTTGCCCTACCTATGGGTGGCACTTGTTTTGCACCGGTTGCAGTCTCGTGACGCCCTTTGACAGGACCGGTGCCGCCCGTCGGTTACAACCACCCGGGAGACCCGCACATGCACCGCCGTTCCTTTCTGACCAAGGCAACCGTGGGCGCCGCCGCCGGCGGCGTGACGTTGGCAGCACCCGTATTCGCCCAGGACGCGCCTACCGTCACCTGGCGCCTCGCCTCCAGCTTTCCCCGCAGCGCCGATGCCATCTACAGCGGTGGCGAGGCCGTGGCCAAGTATGTATCCGAGGCCACCGGCGGGAAGTTCACGATCCGCGCCTTTCCCGCCGGGGAGATCGTGCCCGCGCTGCAAGTGCTCGACAGCGTGCAGAACGGCACCATCGAATGCGGGCACAGCGCCTCCTATTACTACTACGGCAAGGACCCCACGCTCAGCTTCGACGCGGCGGTGCCCTTCGGGCTCAACACGCGCCAGATGAACGCCTGGATGCGCCACGGCGACGGCCTCAAGCTGTTGCGCGAGGTGTTCAAGAAGTACAACGTCGTCAATTTCCCCTGCGGCTATACCGGCACCCAGATGGGCGGCTGGTTCCGCAAGGAGATCAAGTCGGTCGAGGACCTGAAGGGCCTGAAGTTCCGCGTCAGCGCGTTCGCCGGCGCGGTGTTGTCCCGCCTGGGAGTGGTGCCGCAGCAGATCGCCGGCGGTGACATCTACCCGGCGCTGGAGAAGGGCACCATCGACGCGGCCGAGTGGATCGGTCCGTACGACGACGAAAAGCTGGGCTTCCACAAGGTCGCCAAGAACTACTACTACCCGGGCTGGTGGGAAGGCACGCTGCAGGTGTCGCTGTACGTGAACCAGGACGCCTACAACAAGCTGCCCAAGCAGTACCAGGCCGTGCTGGAACAGGCGTGCGCGGCCGCCACCAACGACATGATCGCCAAGTACGACGCCGAGAATCCCGCGGCGCTGCGCCGGCTGATCTCGCAGGGGGCGCAGTTGCGGGCCTTTCCGAAGTCGGTCATGGACGCCTGCTATGCCGAGGCCAACAAGGTATACGCCGAGATGAGCGCCAAGAGCCCCGAGTTCAAGAAGGTCTATGACAGCATGGTCGCCTTCCGCGGCAACGTGCTGCCATGGTTCCGGGTGGCCGAAGGCAACTTCGACGGCTACATGTCCACCATTCGCAAGTGACAGGCCCCAGCGTGGCGCTACCTACCCGGTTCCCCGCCACGCACAGGAAGCATGAATCGCTCGCCTGGCCACGCGCCAGGCGTTTTTCGTTCAGCATCGGTCTACAACCATGAATGCTCTCCTTGCTTTCTCCCGCCTGGTCGACAGGCTGAACCTGCTGGTCGGCAAGGCCGTCACCTGGCTGACCCTGGTGGTGGTGGTCGTCAGCGCGGGCAACGCCGTCGTGCGCAAAGTCTTCCACACCAGCTCCAACGCCTGGCTCGAACTGCAGTGGTACCTGTTCGGCGCCATCTTCCTGCTGGCCGCGGGCTATACCCTGTTGAAGAACGAACACGTGCGCGTGGACATCGTCGCGCAGAAGCTGTCGCAGCGTACGCAGATCTGGATAGAGGTCCTGGGCGTCGTGTTCTTCCTCCTGCCGGCCTGCGTGCTGATCATGTGGCTGTCCTGGCCCGTGTTCGTCGATTCCTTCGTGACCGACGAGCAGTCTTCCAACCCCGGCGGGCTGGTGCGCTGGCCCGTCAAGCTCCTGATCCCCGTCGGCTTCTGCCTGCTGGTGCTGGCCGGCCTCTCGCACCTGATCAAGTGCGTGGCCTTCCTGATGGGCAAGGGGCCCGATCCGCGGGAGCGGGACCGGGGCAAGAGCGCCGAGGAGGAGCTGGCCGAGGAAATCGCCCGCGAGGCGCAGGCCCGCGAGGCCGCCGCCCACGGCAGCACGCAGGGAGGCCGATGATGATCGACTTCCTGATAGCGAACCTGGCGCCGATCATGTTCGCCAACCTGGTGGTTTTCCTGCTGCTGGGATTCCCGGTTGCGTTCGCGCTGGCCGCCAACGGCATGCTGTATGCGCTGATCGGCATCGAGCTGGGCCTGCTGACGCCGGTGCTGTTCCAGGCGCTGCCGCAGCGGGTGTTCGGCATCATTACCAACGACTCGCTGCTGGCGGTGCCTTTCTTCACCCTGATGGGGCTGGTGCTGGAGCGCTCCGGCATGGCCGAGGACCTGCTCGAGACCATCGGGCAGTTGTTCGGGTCCCTGCGGGGCGGGCTGGCCATCGCCGTGGTGTTCGTCGGCGCGATGCTGGCGGCCACCACGGGCGTGGTGTCGGCCTCGGTCATCTCCATGGGGCTGATATCGCTGCCCATCATGCTGCGCTACGGCTACGACCGCAGACTGGCCTCGGGCGTGATCGCGGCCTCGGGCACGCTGTCGCAGATCATTCCGCCCTCGCTGGTGCTGATCATCCTGGCCGACCAGCTGGGCCGGTCGATCGGCGACATGTACCGGGGCGCGATGCTGCCCGGTTTCCTGCTGGCCGGCGCCTACGTCGTGTACGTGGTGCTGGCCTCGCTGATCAAGCCGGACAGCGCGCCCGCGCTGCCCGAGGAAGCCCGGCGCTTCCAGGAGCCCAATGGGACGCGCGGCGGCCGGTCGCTGCTGGTGCTGATGCTGGTCTCGGCGAGCATCGCGGCGCTGGTCGGGGACTATCTCGAACACGACACCGCGCCGGTGGACGAGCGCATCGTGCTGACCATGCTGATCTGGGGCGTGTCGGCCTTCATCATCGCGCTGGCCAACAAATGGCTGCGCCTGGGGTGGCTGTCCGCGCTGGCCGAGCGGGTCACCTTCGTGATGATCCCGCCGCTGTTCCTGATCTTCCTGGTGCTGGGGACCATCTTCATCGGCGTGGCCACTCCGACCGAGGGCGGCGCGATGGGCGCGGTGGGGGCGATCGCGATGGCGCTCATGCGCAAGCGCCTGTCGCTGAACCTGCTCAAGCAGGCCATGGACACCACGACCAAGCTGTCATGCTTCGTGGTGTTCATCCTGATCGGTTCCACCGTGTTCGGCCTGACCTTCCGGGCCGTCAGCGGCGACTTGTGGGTCGAACACCTGCTGACCTCGGTGCCCGGCGGCCAATGGGGCTTCCTGATCGTCGTCAGCATCCTGACCTTCGTGCTGGCCTTCTTCCTGGACTTCTTCGAGCTGGCCTTCATCATCGTGCCGCTGCTGGGGCCGGTGGCCGAGAAAATGGGCATAGACCTGATCTGGTTCGGCGTGCTGCTGGCGGTCAACATGCAGACGTCGTTCATGCATCCGCCCTTCGGTTTCGCGCTGTTCTACCTGCGTTCGGTGGCGCCCAAGGAAGACTACCTGGACAAGGTCACGGGCAAGCGCATCGCCAAGGTCACCACCGGCCAGATCTACTGGGGCTCGATTCCGTTCATCGTGATCCAGTTGCTGATGGTGGCCGTCGTGATGCTGATGCCGGGACTGGTGATGCACTACAAGGGCGACCAGGCCGCGGTGGACCCGGGCAGCGTCAAGATCGAGGTGGACAGCTCGTACGGCGAGAGCTATGGCGGCGGGGGCGCCTACGGGGAAGAGCCCGCACCCGGTTCGGGCCAGGAGGGCAGGGACCCGAACGCCGACTTCAAGTAGCCTGCGGCGCGGCGGCGGCGATCTCCCGGGTCACCGCCGCCGCGCAATGCCGCACCAGCTCGGCATAGCCTTCCTCGTTCACCAGTTTTTCGCGCTTTTTCTCGTAGACCAGGGTGGTGGCCCCGACGACGTGGCGCCCGTCGTTGAAGATGGGCGCCGCGATGCCGATGACGCCCGGGTCGATCTCCTCGCGCGAAATGTAGTGCCCATCCTTGCGGATGCGCTTGTAGTGCCGGGCGAAGGATGGCCAGTCGCCGGCGATGGCAAGCACGTCGGGGTCGGCCTTGTGCCGTTCGTACAGCCGCTTCAGGCGCGCGGCCGGCAGGTTGGCGAGGATGACCGCCGGGGCGGCGCCCTTGAACAGGGGCATCAGGTGGCCGCGGTCCAGGCTCATGGGCGCGAGTTCGCCCACGCGCTCGTGGTGGCTGTGCACGATCTCGTCGCCGTATATGTTGCACAGCACGACCGTCGTGGCCGTGCGCTGGGCCAGCTCGCGCATGCTGGCGCGGCTGGCCAGCATGATGGGCTCGGTCCGCCGGATGCGGTAGTCGAGTTCGATGATCTTCGCGCCCAGCGCGTATCGCCCCGCGATCTTCGCCAGCAGGCCGGTCTCGCACAACTGCTTGACGTAGCGGAAGGCGGTGGGCCGGGAGACTTCGAGCAGCTCGGCGATTTCCTCTGCCGCCAGCGTGGTCCTGGCTTCGGAAAAAAGGTCCAGGACCTGGAGGACTTTGGCGAACTGGGACATGGGGGATCGATGCACCTCGGTATTCGGCGCGCCGGCCAGGCCGGCCGGCGCGTTCGCAGGCATGATGGTAATCAATCCCGGACCGGCTTGCCCGGTCAGCGCTGCGCGGCGGCCGGAGCCTCGAAGTCGGCCGCGATCTTGCGGCGGGTCCAGTCGATGATGGTCTCCATGCACTGCGCGAGTTCCCGGGGCTGCCCCAGGTAGTAGTGGGTCGCGCCCTTGATCTGCACGAATTCCTTGTCCGGGGTGCCGAGCGCCGCATGGATCAGGGGATTGTGGGTGGCGGGCACGGCGTCGTCCGCTTCGTTCTCGATCTGCAAGACGGGAACCCGGCGTATCCGCGCGGCGTTCACCGGACCCTTGATGTTGGAGTGGTCGTAGGACCATTGCGACAGCCAGCTGCGCAGCGTGCTGAACCGGGCCAGGCCGGCGGGGCCGGAGTTGACCACGCGCGGGTCGCCCAGATAGCACCAGTTCGGCTTGCGCCCGTTCGGGTCCACCGCGGGATCGAGCCAGCGCACGTCGCACATGGTGCGATGGACCACGAAGCCGCGTTCCCGTTCGCCCGAGGACGAGCGCTTGAGCCGGTCCAGCGTATCGAGCACCCAGGCGCTGATGCGGCGATTGCGCGCCAGCTGCGCCGCCCGGAAGCGCGCCACGAAGTCCTGCGAGAAGGGGGGGCGGTTGGGGCAGTCGGGGGCGTAGATGTCGAATTCCAGGTCCCGGTCCTCGGGGTCCAGTTCGTTGCGCACCGAAGGGTCCAGCCATTCGGTCAGGGTTTCCGGCCGGCTCAGGTGGGCGGCGATGAAGATGATCCCGTCCGCCGGCGTCAGGCCGGCCTGCGTCAGGTCATAGGGGTCGCCCGCCGGCGTGTGGGTGATCGAGGGCGCCTCGGCCTGGGCCTCGTAGAACAGCGACAGCGCGCCGCCGCCGGACCAGCCGACCAGCACCACTTTCTCGTAGCCCAGGTCTTCGCGTGCGTAGCGCATATAGGCGCCCAGGTCGGCCGCCACTTTTTCCATGATCAGGGCCGAATCGTTCTTGGCGTATCGGCTGCCGGCGCACAGCACGTGCATGCCGGATTCGGCCAGCGCCACGGGCATGGGCAGGAGCTGCAGCGTCGAGGCCGGATGCATGAAGAGGAACACGACCTTGGACTGGACGTTGCGGGGCACCAGCCGCTGGCCTTCGAGCACGGTATAGCCCTGGCTGCCGTTGAAGCCGTAGGTTTCCACCATTTCGACCGGCTCGCGGAATTGCAGGATGACGGGGATGCGGTCGAAAGTGTGCTTGGACGGCGTGGACATGACGCGGATTTCCTTGTGGGTTGCGGGGCGGGCGGTTAGCGATGGGCGGCCGAGGGCCGGGTGCGGACCCAGTCCGCCAGTTCGGCATGGGCCGAGGCCTTGAATTCGTCGAGCTTGGCGGCGGGCGCGGTGCGGGTCGTCAGTTCGAGCCGGATGCCATTGGGGTCGAAGAAGTAGATGGACCTGACGAAGCCGTGGTCCGTGACGCCCAGGACCTCGACTCCGGCCGCTTCCAGGCGGGCGCGGGCCGCGCGGAGTTCGTCCTCGGACTCGACCTGCAGCGCGATGTGGTTGACCCAGTCGGGGGTGTTGGCGGAAGGTTCGGCCGCCTGGCCGTCGCCCAGGTCGAAGAAGGCCATGTAGGAGCCGTCCCGCATCTCGAAGAAGATGTGGACGTAGGGGCAGTATTCGCCGGTGCTGGGCACGTGGTCGGCCCGGATCACGTGCGCGAGCGGCAGGCCCAGGAGGTCCTCGTAGAAGTGGCGGGTTTCCTCGGCGTCGCGGCACCGGTAGGCGTAGTGGTGCAGGCCTTGTATGGGAACGAGCGTTGCCATGGTGTCTCCTTCTGCTCCCGGCGCCGGGGGCGGTGGGGGCTGTCGATGATGTGGCAGAGATTGTCGGCGAATTTTGAAAAAGTATCAATAACAGATACTTTTAATTTAAATATGGCGGTTTTTTTCCGATAAAATTTTTCAATAATTTCGGAACTTGCAAAAACAAAAGCCGCCCCAGAGGGCGGCTCGGAAAGGGCGGGGCGGTCCTTCGCGGACCGCGCCGGGGTCAGAGGAAGGAGGGCCGGGCCTTCAGCGCGGCCGGGCTGTAGCCGGCGACTTTCTTGTAGTTGTCGGAGATGCCCTGCAGCTCGGCCTGGGAGACGATGGGTTCGAGCTGTTCGAAGCGCTTGCCGCCGGTCCGCTCGTAGACCTCGCGCAGGATGGCGTCGGGCGGATTCGTGCGGTTGGTCAGCACCACCTGCGTGGTTGCCGCGACCCGGACCTTGTCGTAGTCCTGCAGGGCTTCCTCGGTCAGGCCTCGCCGCTTCAACTGGCCCGCCAGGTAGCGGGCGTCGATGATGGCCTGGCCCGCGCCGTTCGACCCCCGCGGCACCATGGGGTGGGCGGCGTCGCCGAGCAGCGTCAGGCGGCCCTGGGTCCAGGTGGGCAGGGGATCCTGGTCCACCATGGGATATTCCAGGATCGAGTCCGAGGACCGGATCAGGGCGGGAACGTCCAGCCAATCGAAATGCCAGTCCTCGAAGGCAGGCAGGAAGTCTTCCAGCCTGCCCGGCCGGCTCCAGTCGCGGATGGCCGGATTGGGATCGGTGATTTCCGCCACCCAGTTGATCAATTGGCTGCCCTTGCCGTCGACGTCGTTGCGGATGGGGTAGATCACCATCTTGCCCACGTCCAGCCAGCCCGCGCGCACCATGCTGGCCTCGCTCAGGAACGGTTTCCATACCGCGGTCCCGCGCCACATGTTGACGCCCGAATAGCGGGGTGCGCCTTCCTGTGGATAGAGCTGCTTGCGCAGGGCCGAGTGCACGCCGTCGCAGGCGACCAGCAGGCGGGCGCGCACGTCGGGCAGGCGTTCGCCGTCGGGCGAGACGAAGTGCGCGGTGATCGATTCCCCGTCCTGCGTGGCGCCGGTGCAGCGCTGTCCGCAGACCACGGCGTCCGGGCCCAGGCGCTGCTTGACGGCGTCGAACAGCACGGTCTGCAGGTCGCCCCGGTGGATGGAGTATTGCGGCCAGTCGAAGCCGGCGGCCAGGCCCGCGGCTTCGCGGAACACGAATTGCCCGTGTTCGTTGAAGAAGATGGACTCGCGCGTACGCACGCCCACCTTGTCCAGTTCGGGCAGCAGGCCCAGCTCGGCCAGCTCGCGCGCCGCGTGGGGCAGGACGTTGATGCCCACGCCCAGCGGCCGCAGTTCGGGCACGGCCTCGTAGATGCGGCAGGCGATGCCGGCCTGGTGGAGACTCAGGGCCAGCGTCAGCCCGCCTATCCCGGCGCCGATGATGACCACGTCCTCTTCGCTGCTCATGTTCGTACCCTCGTGATGAACTTTCTCTTGCGGATCCCTGGCCAGGGATCCGCTGGTGCTGGTATTAGGCGCCAGAACGTATTATTTTTGAAGTTTAGATATGATATGAATACATATTAGAGTTTTATGAATCTCTCATTGCGCCAGTTGCAGGTGTTCCTGCACGTCGCGCGGATCGGCAATTTCACCCGCGCCGCCGAGAAGGCCCATATGACGCAGGCCGGGCTCAGCATCATGATCCGCGAGATGGAAAAGCAGCTCGATTGCCGGCTGTTCGACCGCACGACCCGGATGGTGGTGCTGACCGAGGCCGGCCGCGACCTGCTGCCCGTGGCGCAGCGGGTGGTGGGGGACCTGGAGGAGGTGGTGTCCAAGCTGGGCGTGGCCGGCCGGCGCGCAAGGCAGACGCTGCGCATCGCGGCCACGCCGCTGATCTCGTCCAACATCCTGCCCCGGGTGTTCCAGCTGTTCAAGCAATCCCACCCCCACGTGGAACTGCGGCTGGCCGATACCGAGCTGCAGCAGGTCGAGGCGCTGGTGGCGGCGGGCGAGGCCGATATCGGACTGGGGTTCTTCTTCAAGCCGCTGGCGGGGCTGGACCGCGCGCCGGTGGGCAAATTCCGGCTGATGCGCGTCGCACCGACGGACGGGGTACCGGGCCGGCCGGTGGGCACGGCGGCCTGGACCAGCCTGCGCGAGGTGCCGTTGCTCGGCCTGCCGCCCGCGAATCCCATCCAGCGGCTGATCGAGCCGCACCTGGAGAAGATCGGCCGCGGCAACGAGGACCGCGCCAGCTTCAACTTCTTCGAGACCCTGATCTCCATGGTCGAAGCCGGGCTGGGCACGGCGGTCATCCCCACGTTCGCGCTGGTCGCCTGCCACCGCCACCGGGTGGCCACCGATCTGCTGGTCAAGCCGGCGGTCAGCCTGGACCTCTATCAGGTGACGCGGCGCGGTTTCAAGGGGCCGCCCGTCCTGGATGACTTCCGCGCGACCCTGATGCAGGCCCTGCCAGCCGTCGGGTCCTAGCAGGCGCCCCGCGGTCCGGCCGGATGCGATAATCCGCGTGGTTCGCGCGCCGCTCCGGCGCGCAGGGAAAAGGAGACGGCCGAGCGGCCCCGCTTATGTTGCTGCAAGTGATCTATCTGGTCGCCATCACCGCCGAGGCCGCCTCGGGCGCAATCATGGGCATGAGGCGGCGCATGGACCTGTTCGGGGTCTGCGTCGTCGGCACGGTCACGGCCCTGGGGGGCGGCTCCATCCGCGACGTGCTGCTGGGCCACTATCCGCTGGGCTGGGTGGCCCATCCCGAATATCTATTCTTCACCGTGGGGGCGGCCCTGGCGGCGGCGCTCCTGGTCCGGTACATGCATCGGGTGCGCATGGCCTTCCTGCTGCTGGACGCGCTGGGCCTGGTCGCCTTCGCCGTGATCGGCTGCGACGTGGCCGAGGCCGCGGGCGCGCATCCCGCCATCGTGGTGCTGATGGGCATGGTGACCGGCATCTGCGGCGGCCTGCTGCGCGACATCCTGTGCAACCAGGTGCCGCTGGTCTTGCGCCGCGACCTCTACGCCTCCGTCGCGCTGGCGACCGGCACGCTGTACGTGTTGCTGCAGCGCTACGGCGTCGGGCACGATCATGCCACCGCCATCGCGCTGGTGGCCGGCTTCCTGTTCCGCATGGTCGCCATCCGCTGGAGCCTGACCCTGCCCGTCTTCACGACCAGAACGCCCCCCGAACATTGAAGGAACGTCCTCGATGAGCCAGACCTCTCTGCAATACCGCACCTTCCTGCTCCTGCTGGTATTGGTCACGCTGGCGTTCGGCTGGCTGCTGTGGCCGTTCTTCGGCGCCGTATTCTGGGGGGCCATCCTGGCCATCATCTTCTTCCCCTTGCAGCGCCGGCTGGTGGCTGCGTTCGGCGGCCGCAACAACCTGGCGGCCCTGGCCACGCTGGCGGTGTGCGTGCTCATCGTGATCATCCCGGTCTCGCTCATCGCAGGCACCATCGTCAGCCAGGGCGCGGGACTCTACGAGCAGATCAAGGCGGGCGACATCGATTTCCGCGGCTACCTCGACCAGGCCATGGCGGCCCTTCCTCCCACCGCGCGCAGCCTGCTGGAGAAGTTCGGCCTGGTGGACGTGAACAGCATCCAGAACAAGCTGGCCGAGGTCGCGACCCGGGGCAGCCAGTTCTTCGCCACCCAGGCGCTGAACATCGGCCAGAACACCTTCCAGTTCGTCATCAGCCTGGGGGTCATGCTGTATCTGCTGTTCTTCCTGCTGCGCGACGGCCCGGACCTGTCCGCCCGCATCCGCCAGGCCCTGCCGCTGACCGAGGAACACAAGCGCCACCTGTTCCGCAAGTTCATCGCGGTCGTGCGGGCCACGGTCAAGGGCAATATCGTGGTGGCCATCACCCAGGGCATGCTGGGCGGCCTGATCTTCTGGATCCTGGGCATCAAGGGCGCCCTGTTGTGGAGCGTCGTGATGGCTTTCCTGTCGCTGCTGCCGGCGGTGGGGGCCGGGCTGATCTGGGGGCCGGTCGCCGTCTACTTCCTCCTGTCCGGCGCCGTGCTGCAAGGAATCATCCTGACCCTGTACGGCATCCTGGTGATCGGCCTGGTCGACAACGTGCTGCGTCCCATCCTGGTCGGCAAGGACACGCGCATGCCCGACTACGTGGTGCTGATCTCGACCCTGGGCGGCATGGCGCTGTTCGGGATCAACGGCTTCGTGATCGGGCCGCTGATCGCCGCACTGTTCATGGCGGTGTGGGACCTGTTCTCGTCGATAGACGGTCCGCCTTCCCCCGACCGGAACTGACCTCTCGCGCCCGCCGTTGCGGAATTCCGGAACGGCGGGCGGCCCGCATGGCGGAATTCTGGCCGCCCGTGTCGCTCCCTCTGCCCGCCGTCTCCCGAAAACGCCAATGAAAACAGGCCCTTGCCGCATGTTCGCGTGCCGGGGCCGTGTTGGCATGGGTGTTGCTAATCCTCCGTCGCTGTAACGAGAAGATTCAAGACACATGACAGGAGGAGGCAGGAATGAGACCCGAGACGACACGGGGGCGGCAGGCGCGCGCCCATGGATATGGAATGGGCCGGCTGGCCCTGGCGGCGGGCGCCGCCGCGGTGCTGGCCACGGCCTGCGGCGGGGATGACGGGGATGGCGGAGCGCCTCCGGGACCGCCGCCGGCGCCGGCCCTCAAGCTGAGCACGGTTTCCTCGCTGCCGGACTACGTCACGGGCGACGACGCGCTGGTGCGGCTGGAGGTGCCGGCCGGCGTCAGCGGCACGCCGGTGGTCATGCTGGACAAGAGCGACGTGTCGCGGGCGTTCGCGAAGATCGGCGATCGCACCTGGCAGGGGCTGGTGAGCGGCATGGCGCTGGGCAAGAACACCTTGCGCGCCCAGGTCGGGGACGCGACCGCCACGCTGGAGGTCACGAACTATCCCATCACCGGGCCGATGATCTCCGGCCCCCACCAGAAGCCCTTCCTGTGCACCACCACCACCTTCGGCCGGCTGGGCGGCGGCACGCTGGACGGGCCGTTCGGCGAGCACTGCTCCACCAATACGCGGGTCGATTACTTCTACCGGAACAAGTCGGGGGGCAACAGCCGCTGGAACACGCCCACGGTCTATCCGGCCGACATGGCCACCATCACCATCGACGAGGGCAAGCCGACCGAGCGTACGGTGCCATATCTCGTGCGGCTGGAAACGGGCACGATCAACCGCGGCATCTACCAGTCGGCGATGCTGCACGATCCGCTCAACGACGGCGAGATCGGCCCGAACAAGCGTTCGAAGGCCTGGAACGGCAAGCTGATGTATCCGCTGGGCGGCGGCTGCCAGGGCGGCTGGTACACGCAGGGCGCGACCTTCGGCACCCTGATCGTCGACGAGTGGATGAAGCAGGGCTACGCGGCCGTCACGTCCACGCTGAACATCTTCGGCTCCAACTGCAACGACCTGCTGTCGTCGGAGACCGTCGCGATGACCAAGGAACGCTTCATCGAGGCCTACGGCGTGCCGGTCTACACGATAGGCACCGGCGGATCGGGCGGCGCCTATCAGAGCTTCCAGACCTCGGACAACTATCCCGGACTGTTCGACGGCATCATCGTGAACATGGTATTCCCGGACGTCACCTCGGCCACGCTGTTCAAGGTCTTCGATTCCCGGCTGCTGAACAACTACTTCAACCGCGCGGGCGGGCTGCCCTACAGCGACGAGAAGAAGAAGGCGATCTCCGGCTACCTGCAGGTCGGCAACATCGCCAACATGAGCGGCAGCGCCGGCCGGCTGGATCCGGTGGTCTCGTTCCCGGCGGGGTTCCAGGAAAGCCTGAAGTATCACCCGGTCAACAACCCCGGCGGCAGCCGCGCCACCGTGTATGACCATACGGTGAACGTCTACGGCAAGGACAGCCGGGGCTTCGCGCTGCGGCCGATCGACAACGTGGGCGTGCAGTACGGACTGAAGGCGCTGAACGACGGCGCCATCACGGTGGAAGAGTTCCTGGACCTGAACGCCAACATCGGCGGCCTGGACGTGGACCTGAAGCCCACGGCGGCACGCACGACCGGCGACATCGACGCGATCCGCCGCGCCTACCAGTCGGGGCGCATCACCCATGGCGGGGGCGGCCTGGCCTCGACCGCCATCCTGGAGCACCGCGACTACTTCGACAACGCGGTGAACGGCGACATCCACAACAAGATCCACTCGTACTCGGTGCGCGAGCGCCTGAAGGCCGCCAACGGGCATTTCGACAACCACGTCATGCTCGGACCGGGCCCGGTGGGCGACAACCTGCTGCAGCTCATGGACCAGTGGCTGATGGGCGTGGTGGGCGACGCCTCCGACCAGCCCAGGTCGCGCAAGGTCGTCTCGCACAAGCCCGCGGGGCTGGCGGATGCCTGCTGGGACAGTGGCGGCAACAAGATCGTCGAACCGTCCACGGCCTATGGCGACGGACGCTGCAACCAGCTCTACCCGGCAGGCATCACGCCGCGCCTGGTGGCTGGCGCGCCGCTGGCCGACAACATCGTCAAGTGCCAGCTCAAGGCCGTCGATCCGGCCGACTACAAGGTCACGCTGAATGCCGGACAGCTGGAGCGCCTGCGGCAGATCTTCCCCGGCGGCGTGTGCGACTGGAGCAAGCCCGGCGTGGAGCAGCAGCCGCTCAAGGGCACGTGGCTTTCGTTCGGCCCGTCCCCCCGGAATCTGGTGTTCGACATCACTCGTCCTTAAGGAGGTATAGAAATGAAGTTTCTTTCCACGTTATCGCTCGGCGTCCTGGCGGCCCTGGCCGCTCCGGCCCAGGCGCAGGACTTCCCCGGCAGCGCGCCCATCGTCGCCGTCGTGCCGTTCGCCGCGGGCGGCCCCACCGACAAGGTGGCGCGCGACGTGACGGCCGTCATGGCCAGGCACCTGAAGGGCCAGATCGTGATCGAGAACGTAGGCGGAGCGGGCGGCACCATAGGCGCGAAGAAGGTGGCCACCGCACGCAACGACGGCCATACGGTGCTGATCCACCACATCGGCATGTCCACCGCGCCGGCCTTGTACCGCCAGTTGGGCTTCGATCCGCTCAAGGACTTCGAGATGATCGGCGAGATCGCCGACGTGCCGATGGTGCTGCTGGGCACCAAGAGCCTGCCGCCGGACAACTTCAAGGACCTGCTGCCCTACATCAAGGCCAATTCCAGCAAGCTGTTCCTGGCGAATGCCGGCATCGGGTCGGCCTCGCACCTGTGCGGCCTCCTGTTCATGAGCACCATAGGCACGCAGCTGGGCACGGTGCCCTACAAGGGGACCGCGCCGGCGCTGACCGACCTCATCGGCGGCCAGGTGAACCTGATGTGCGACCAGACCACCAACGTCGCCGGACAGATCAAGGCCGGCGTGGTCAAGCCCTACGTCGCGATGCAGTCCACGCGCATCGACGCGTTCAAGGACATCCCGGCCGCGGCCGAGCAGGGGCTGCCGGGCATCGAGGTCAAGATCTGGCACGCGATGTATGCGCCCAAGGGCACGCCGCCGGCCGTGGTCGAGAAGCTGTCGGCCGCGCTGCAGGCGGCGGTCCAGGACCCGGTGTTCCGCGGGAAGATGGAGGAGCTGGGGGCGCAGGCGGCGACCGGCGAGCGGGCCAGGCCCGACTCGCTGCGCAAGCATCTCGGCAACGAGATCGCCAAGTGGACGCCCATCATCCGGGCGGCCGGCGTCTACGCCGACTAGGTGCAAAGGAGCTTGCGCCGCCACGTGGCGCAAGCTCCGATGTCTTTCCTGGCGTGCCTGGGATAAATTGCGGACACTAGAACACGAAAATCATGGATGGGGACTTGAGCGTCAACCCGCCTGCCCGCGGTTTTTCCAAGCGCCGCCTGGTGTGGGGCGGCGTCTGCCTGTTCGCCGCCGCCCTGGCGGTGATGCTGGCCTACATCTGGGGCGAACGAACCGGCATCCAGGTGCTGCGCCAGGGGGTGGAGCACAGGCTCGACATCTATGCCGGCGGGGTGCAGAGCGAGCTGACGCGCTACGACTACCTGCCGGGCATCCTGTCCCTGAACAAGGACGTCATCGCGCTGCTGCAGGATCCCGGCAATCCCGAGCGGATCGCCCGGGTCAACCTGTACCTGGAAACGGTCAACCGCAAGGCCGGGTCTTCCGAGATCTACGTCATGAACATGGAGGGGCTGACGCTGGCCGCGAGCAACTGGAACCGCCCGCCCAGCTTCGTCGGCCGCAATTTCTCGTACCGGCCCTATTTCATCGACGCGGCCAAGGGGCTGTCGGGCCGCTTCTACGGCATAGGCACCGTCAGCCAGTCCCCGGGCTATTACTTCTCGTACGGCATCTACCACGACGGCAGGATGCTGGGCGTAGCGGCGCTGAAGGTCGACCTGGACAAGCTCGACGACGCTTGGCTGCGTGCCGACGAGAAGGTGGTGGTGGTGGACGAGAACGGCGTCATCTTCCTGACTTCGGTACCGGGATGGAAGTTCAAGACGCTGGCGCCGCTGTCGTCCCACACGCTCCAGAAGCTGGCGGTGACGCGCCAGTACCACCGCGCGGGATCGCTGGAGCCGCTGGGCATGGCCGAGGTCGGCAAACAGCCCGAGGGCGTGCGCATCGTGCAGTTCACCAACGAAGCGGCGCGCGAGGGCGAGGGCGGCAACTTCCTGGTGCCGTCCTATCTCGTGCAGAGCCGCCAGATACCGGGCACGCAATGGAAGCTCATGGCCCTGTCCAACATGGCCCCCATCCACGCGCGCGCCCGCAACATGGCCATCGCGGTGGCACTGGCCATGGGGTTCCTTGCCATACTGGGCCTGTACCTGCAGCAGCGGCGGCGCGCCATCGCCCAGAGCCTGGCGGCCAGCGCGGCCCTGCAGCGGGCGCACGACGAGCTCGAACGCAAGGTGGCGGCGCGCACGCAGGCGTTGAGCAACGCCAACCGTCACCTGCAGACCGAGATCGCGGAGCGCCGCCGCGCCGAGGAAGTGCTGAAGTCCACCATGGATGAGCTGGTGCAGGCTGGCAAGATGGCAGCGCTGGGCCAGATGGCAGCCGGCATCACGCATGAGCTGAACCAGCCGCTGGCGGCGCTGCGCACGCTGGCCGACAATGCCACGGTGCTGCTGCAGCGCGGACGCCAGGCCGATGCCGAAGAGAATCTGACCATGATCGGCCAGTTGATCGCCCGCATGGGCAAGATCACCGGCCAGTTGAAGAAGTTCGCGCGCAAGTCGCCGGCCCTGCTCAAGCCGACCTCGATCGCGGTGGCCGTGGCCGACGCCTGTTTCCTGCTCGAGCAGCGGCTGCGGCAGGAGCGGGTCGAGCTGCGGTTGAGCGTTCCGGACGATGCCTGCGCCTATTGCGACGGCAACCGGCTGGAACAGATCCTGGTCAACCTGCTGGGCAATGCCATCGACGCGATGGCGCGCAGCGACGAGCGGCGCCTGGAGATCTCGGTCACGGAGGCGGGGGGCTGGGTCGTCATCTCGGTCCTGGACAGCGGGCCGGGCATTCCCGACGAGGTGATGCGCCGGCTGTTCGAACCCTTCTTCACGACCAAGGAGCAGGGGGTGGGCTTGGGACTGGGGCTGGCGATCTCGGCGGGCATCGTGCGCGATTTCGGCGGCAGCCTGCGCGCCTGCAACCGCGAGGGGGGCGGGGCGGAATTCGTGCTGCAACTGCGGCCGGCGAAGTTGGAGGAGACAGTGGATGCATGAAGGATTGACAGTCTTGTTCGTCGAGGACGACCCGGCGGTCAGGCTGGGGGGCAAGCAGGCGCTGCAACTGGCAGGCCTCGAGGTCAAGGCGTTCGAGTCGGCCGAGCAGGCGCTCAAGCACGTCGTGCCCGGATTTCCGGGCGTGCTCGTGACGGACGTGAAGATGTCCGGCATGGACGGGATGGAGCTGCTGCGCCGCGCGCTGGAGATCGATGCCTGCCTGCCGGTGATCCTGGTGACCGGCCATGGCGACATCTCGATGGCGGTGCAGGCCATGCGCCTGGGGGCCTACGATTTCATCGAAAAACCGTTTTCCTCCGAGCACCTGAGCGAGGTGGTACAGCGGGCCCTGGAGAAGCGCGGGCTGACGCTCGAGGTGCAGTCCCTGCGGCGGCAGCTGGACAATCGCCTCGCCATCGAAAGCGCGCTGCTGGGCCGGTCGCCGGCCATGGTGGCCTTGAGGAAGGTGGTGCAGGACCTGGCCGATACCGACGCCGACGTGCTGGTGGTGGGCGAGACCGGAACCGGCAAGGAACTGGTGGCCCGGTGCCTGCACGACCACAGCAACCGGCGCGATCGCCATTTCTCGGCCTTGAACTGCGGCGGCATGCCCGAGACGCTGTTCGAGAGCGAGGTGTTCGGCCACGAGGCCGGCGCGTTCACGGGCGCGGCCAAGCGGCGCATCGGCAAGATCGAGTATGCGCGCGGCGGCACGCTGTTCCTGGACGAGATCGAGACCATGCCCATGGTGTTGCAGATCAAGCTGCTGCGCACCTTGCAGGAGCGGGTGTTCGAACGGCTGGGGTCGAACGAGCCTCAGCCCATGGACTGCCGGGTCGTGGCCGCCACCAAGAGCGACCTGCTGGCCGAATCGGAGCGGGGCGCGTTCCGGGCCGACCTGTACTACCGGCTGAGCGTCGCGGTGCTGGAGATCCCGCCGCTGCGCGAACGGCGCGAGGACATCCCCCTGCTGTTCGAGCATTTCATCCTGCAGGCGGCCCTGCGCTATGGGCGGGATGCGCCGGTGCTGTCGGGGTCCCAGTTGCAGTCGCTGATGGCGCATCACTGGCCGGGCAACGTGCGCGAACTGCGCAACGTGGCGGACCGCTACGTGCTGGGGCTGGCCAAGGACGGCCCGGCCGGCGCGGCGGCCAGCGCAAGGCGCTCGCTGGAAGAGCAGATGACCAGCTTCGAACGCCTGCTGATCGAGGACGCGCTGAAGAACTGCTCGGGCCGCACGGCGGCGGCCAGCGAGATGCTGGGCCTGCCGCGCAAGACGCTCTACGACAAGATGCACAGGCTGGGCCTGAGCACCGATGACTTCAAACAGGCGTAAGTGCGCCCACCAGGCGCGGTCCGCTGGGCGGCCGCTTGCCGGCCGAGGCCGGCGGCTCGGGAATCAGGACGTAGCGTCCGCCTTCCTGGGCCGCGGTATACCCGGTGCCCCGCAGCAAGGTGTCCAGCCCGTCCTGGATCGTGTAGCGGCCGGTCAGCCCGGGCGTCGTCAGGCCGGCCACCAGGGCAGGATCGAACGACAGCCGTATGCCCGCCTGGCGGGCATATTTTTCGAGCGCAGGGCGCAGGTCGCCGCTGGAAATGGCGAAATCCAGCCGGTGCTCGGCCGAGGCCGTCGGGCCGGCCTGCGCATGCGGCATGCCGGGCAGGGCCAGCAGCCAGCCTATCGACAGGGCCACGGGTACCGCGACCATCCACGATTTGCCCGGCACGGTGAACGTCCGCCGTTTGGCGCGGCGTGGCCGCAGGGGAATCACTTGGCACGTCATACGAGTCTCCTGTTGCGGGACTGCGCCGTGGCGCGACCTGCTTGTAATTGTTCGATGACGTCCCTAGGGTAGCACGCCGCGCCCCATCTAGTGGGCGACCCGCACCACCAGCTTGCCGAAATTGCGTCCCTCCAGCAGACCCATGAACGCGGCGGGGGCGTTTTCGAGCCCGTCCACCATGTCTTCCCGGTACTTGATGCGCCCGTCGGCGATCCAGTCCGACATCTGGCGGGTGAACTCCCGGTAGAGCGGTCCGTACCAGTCCGAGACGATGAAGCCCTGGATGCGCAGGCTCTTGGTCAGCGCCAGGCGCATCAGCATGGGCAGGCGGTCCGGGGCTTCGACGCCCGGCACGGCGTTGTACTGCGAGATCAGGCCGCAGAGCGGGATGCGGGCATGGCGGTTGAGCAGCGGCAGGACGGCGTCGAACACGGCTCCGCCCACGCTTTCGAAATAGACGTCGATGCCGTTGGGGCTGGCCGCGGCCAGGCGCTGGGCGAGGTTGGCCGCGCGATGGTCCACGCAGGCGTCGAAGCCCAGTTCGCGGATCGCATGGTCGCACTTGTCCGGTCCGCCGGCGATGCCCACCACGCGGCACCCGTGCAGCCTGGCCAGTTGTCCCACCACCGATCCGACGGCTCCGGTCGCAGCGGCGACGGCCACCGTCTCGCCCGCCTTGGGCGTGCCGATCTGCATCAGGCCCACGTAGGCGGTGAATCCCGGCATGCCCAGCACGCCCAGCGACCATGAGGGATGGGCAAGGTCCGCGGGCAGGCGGGTGAGCCCCTTGCCGGACGACAGCGCGTAGTCCTGCCAGCCGCTGGCGGCCAGGACCAGGCCGCCGGCGGCGAAGTCAGGATGGCGCGATTCGGCCACGCGGCACACCGTGCCGCCCAGCATGACGTCCCCGATGTCCAGCGGCTTCGCATACGAGGCCGCGTCGCTCATGCGGCCGCGCATGTAGGGATCGAGCGAGAGGTAGAGCGTGCGCAGCAGCACCTGGCCGTCGGCCGGACTGGGAACCGCCTCGGTTTCAAGGCGGAAATCCTCGGCCACCGGCGTGCCGGCGGGGCGCCTGGCCATGACGATGCGGCGGTTCATGGGCGCGGACGGGGGCATGTCGTTCTCCTGGCGGTCGTGGTCGGGCACGTCTCGTGCTGATCGGCGATGATCCACCCGCGGGTGGATCGGATCAACGATAAGCCGTCCGGAGCATTTATGAAACCTTCGTCCACCAAGCCTTCCGAGCCGGCCGCCCGGCCCGCCCGCAAGCCGGAGCGGCAGGCCGCCGAGACCGATCTCAAGCGAGAGCAGATGGCCCGCCAGAACGACCGGAATACTTCCGCCGATGACCTGGGCCGTTCGCCCAGGTCGAACAAGCTGTCGGGCAGCGGCATCGACGTGGCGGGACCGGGAGGGAAATAGCCGCCGGTCCGCCGCCGCGCCCTCAGTCCGTGCGTGCGCGGTCCAGCCTCAGCAGCGGGACCTGCGCCAGCCGATCGCGCAGGATGCGGTGGACTTCGTGGTCGTATTCGGCGCGCCCGCCGTCCAGCAGGCCGTACAGGGCCTGATCGTCGGTCGCGCTGCCCAGGAACTGCCAGCGTTCCACGACGTGGATGACGCGGGCCTCGCGTATCCCCACCGGACCTTCGTAGGGCCAGTGCGTGTCGCCGGCCAGGGCGGGCGTGCGCGCGCGGCGATTGTGCAACGGCGCCAGGGTTCGCAACAGCCGGTTCTCGTGCAGCAGGGCGCCGATCGCGCCGCCCGTCTCCAGCCATTCGATGTGCCGGACCTGCTCGGCCAGGCGCCGTGCCTTGGCCGATTTCCAGGCGCCCGGCTGGAAATGCGCCAGCACCTTGTCCCGCAGCCTGGAGGCCCGCCCGACATACAGCGGCTGGTGGTTCACGTCGCGCAAGACGTAGACGCCGTGGCTGTCGGGCAGCAGGCGGGGCAGGGCCGGGTCCAGGTATTCGGGCCAGGGCACGCGGCCGGCCAGCGCATCGACGAGCTCGCCGAGCTGCCCGGCCGGAAACTCGCGGTGGATGTCCTGCCAGAAGTGCCACAGCAGGCGCGCATCGTCGAGCGCACGATGGCGGGCATGCACATGCAGGCCGTGCCGGGCGATCAACGCATCCAGGCTATGGCTGCGGTACTGCGGGTAGAGCTTGCGCGACAGGCGGACGGTGCACAGGACATCGGGCCGGAAGGGCCGGTCCAGCCGGTCGAACTCCTCGCGCAGGAAACCGTGGTCAAAGCGGGCGTTGTGCGCGATGAACAGGTAGCCGTCCAGGCGCCGGGCGATGTCGTCGGCCAGGGCCTCGAAGGGCGGGGCGCCAGCCACCATCGCGTCCGTGATGCCGGTCAGCGACTGAATGGCCGGGGGAATGGGGCGGCCCGGGTGGACCAGGCTGCTCCATTCGCGCATGCCGTCGGCATCCACCTGGACGATGCCGATCTCGGTGATGCGGTCGCTGCGCGGCGTCGTGCCCGTGGTTTCCAGGTCGACGAAGGCCAGGCGGGGAGGATGCATGGGAATGGGTGAAGAACGAGCAGCCCCTATTTAACCAGACCATGCCTGCCCGGGCCGCGCGCGGCCGCGGTCGCGTCTTCCGGCCGGCTTACTATATGAGGTAGATAGTCGACAAGGAGACATCCCGATGGCCGCATCCTCATGGCGCCGCGAATGGCTGTCCAAGCCGCTGTTCCGCTGGGCCGCGAAGGCGCTGCCGACCATGTCGGACACCGAGCGCGAGGCCATCGAGGCCGGGGACGTGTGGTGGGACGCCGACCTGTTCACCGGCAATCCGGAGTGGCGCCGCCTGCTGGACATGCCGCCGGCCAGGCTCAGCGACGAAGAGCGGGCCTTCCTGGACGGGCCGGTGGCCGAGCTGTGCGCCATGGTCGATGACTGGCGGGTCAACTGGGAACTGCATGACCTGCCCCCCGACATCTGGGCGTTCCTGAAGGCACGCAAGTTCTTCGGCATGATCATTCCGCGCAAGTACGGCGGACTGGGATTCTCGGCCTACGCGCATTCCGAAGTCGTGCGGCGGATCTCGACCCGGTCGCTGACGGCGGCGGTCACGGTCATGGTGCCCAACTCGCTCGGGCCGGGCGAGCTGCTGCTGCATTTCGGCACCGACGCCCAGCGCGAGCACTGGCTGCCGCGGCTGGCGGACGGCCGCGACATCCCATGCTTCGGGCTGACCAGCCCCGAGGCGGGATCGGACGCGGCCGCCATGGTGGACCACGGCGTGGTCTGCAAGGGGATGTGGCAGGGACGCGAAGTGCTGGGCATGCGGCTGACCTGGCACAAGCGCTACATCACGCTGGGGCCGGTCGCGACCGTGCTCGGGCTCGCCTTCAAGCTGCGCGATCCCGACCGGCTGCTGGGCGACCGCGAGGACATCGGCATCACCGTCGCGCTGGTGCCCACCGATACGCCGGGGGTGGAGATCGGCCGGCGGCACCTGCCCGCGATGCAGGTGTTCCAGAATGGCCCGAACCAGGGCAAGGACGTGTTCATCCCCATGGAGGCGGTCATCGGCGGCGTCGAGCGGGTGGGGCAGGGCTGGCAGATGCTGATGACGGCGTTGGCGGCGGGCCGGGGCATTTCCCTGCCATCGCTGGCGGCGGCCTCGTGCGTATTCTCGGCGCATACCAGCGGTGCCTATGCGCGCGTGCGCCAACAGTTCGGCATTCCCATCGGCAAGTTCGAGGGCGTGCAGGAGAAGCTGGGCCGGATGGCGGCCCTGGCCTACCAGGTGGATGCCGCGCGCCGCCTGACCTGCGCAGCGCTGGACGCGGGGCACAAGCCCGCCGTGATCTCGGCCATCATGAAATACCACGCCACCGAACGCATGCGCATCGCGGTGAACGACGCGATGGACATCCACGCGGGCAAGGCGGTGATCGACGGCCCGCGCAACTACCTGTCCAACGTCTACCGCGCCATCCCCATCGGCATCACGGTCGAGGGCGCCAACATCCTGACCCGCTGCCTGATCGTCTTCGGCCAGGGGGCCATCCGGGCGCATCCGTTCCTGATGCGCGAGATGGCGGCGCTGGCCGACAGCGATCAGGCCAGGGGCCTGGAGGAATTCGACCGTACCTTCTGGCGTCATGCCGGCCACGCGACGGCCAACGCGCTCCGTGCCTTCGGCCGCGCCTGGACCGGTGGCCGGTTCGCGCCGGCACCGCGCTCGGCCGGTCCGGTCGCCCCCTACTACCGCGCACTGGGCCGCTATGCCTCGGCATTCGCGCTGGTGGCCGACGTCACGCTGGCGACGCTGGGCGGCGCGCTCAAGCGCAAGGAGATGCTGTCGGCGCGGCTGGGCGACATCCTGGCCGAGCTGTATCTGCTGTCCGCCGTCCTCAAGCGCTGGCACGACGAAGGCCGGCAACCCGACGACCTGCCGCTGGTGCAGTGGTGCATGGAAAGCGGCCTCGCCGCCATCGAGGCGAGCCTGGACGCGGTGCTGGCCAATCTGCCCGCGCGGGCGGCCGCGGGGGTGCTGCGGTTCGTCTGCCTGCCCCGGGGCGTGCGCCGGCGCGGCCCGGCCGATGCCGTCACCCTGGCTTGCGCCGAGCGGCTGCTCGAGCCGTCGCCGGCACGCGATCGCCTGTTGCCCGGGTTGGCCCGGCCACGTCCGGGCGAGGCGCTGGACAGGCTGGCACAGGCCTTCGATCTCGCGGCGCGTGCCGCTCCGGTGCTGGACGAGCTGCGCCATGCCGGTGTCCGCGACTGGCGCGACGGCGTGCGCGCCGGAAAGGTGGACGCGGCCCAGGCCTTGATGTTCGAAGACCTGGAACGCGCCATCGCCGACGTCGTCGAGGTCGATAGTTTCGACCCTGCCGAACTGGCCGGAAAGCGCGTGGCGCAAGGCTGAACCCCGGTTTTTCATGTTTCAGCGGGATGTCGGCGGAATCGAAGCGGATAAGGGTAATTTCGGAGCCGTTGACATCGGAATCCAGGGTTTGTAGGGTTGACACCCCGAGTCTTTCTGACTAGAATGATTTGAGTTGAAATCATTGCTCTACATTGATTTGTGGGCAGTGATTTTTTTTCACCAAGCACTTTCGATTTCCTGGACATGGACCACATCGGCTCGGCCGCGGACACGGGCGTCAACTACAACCTGCGCATCCTGCGAGCCTTGCGTCGCATCACACGCAACATCGCGCTGCACTCCAAGCAGTTGGCGGCGTGCAGCCATATCACCGCGCCGCAGCTGGTCTGTCTCCTGGCCGTGATCGAGTCGGGGCCGCTGACGGCCACGGCCATCAGCCGTGAAATCTCGGTCAGCCCGAGCACGGTCGTCGGCATCCTCGACCGGCTGGAGGAGAAGGGCTGGGTCAAGCGGGAACGCAGCAGGGAAGACCGCCGCACGGTCCTGGTATCGGCCACCGATGCCGGCTGCGAGGTGGCCAGCCAGGCACCGTCGCCGCTGCAGAAGACGCTGGCCGATGCCCTGGGCGCGCTGCCGGAACTGGAACAGGCCACGATCACGCTCTCGCTCGAGCGCATCGTCAGCCTGATGGAGAACCCGGGTTCGGACACCTCGCCCATCCTGGACATCAATGCATCGGATACGTCTCCGGAGTCGGGCCTGGCGGTGTGACCCGGAGCCATCAAACCCAGTGCGTCGCCGCAAGGCGCCGGCGTGCGAAACATAGGAGGGTCGTAGTCTGAAAGCGATCGACGACACGCTCATCCAACCTGCGGTATTCAATCCGGCCCTGGAGAATTTCGATCTCCGGCCACCTGAAATCGAAGATGCCGCGGACATCCAGCGACTCATACAGGAATCGCCGCCGCTGGATGTCAATTCCACCTACGCCTACCTTCTTCTGTGCCGGCACTTTCGCGATACCTGCGTAGTGGCCACCCGGCAAGGGCAATTGGCAGGGTTTGTTTCTGCCTACCTTCCGCCCAAGCAATCCAACGTGTTGTTCGTCTGGCAGGTTGCGGTCCATCCCATGGCACGCGGCCGTCGCCTGGGCCAGCGCATGCTCGAGCACCTGCTGGCCAGGCCGCTGCCGCAGCCCATACACAGCATCGAAACCACCGTGTCCCCATCCAACCAGCCGTCGCGGCGCATGTTCGCGGCGCTGGCGCAGGATCGCGGCGCCCAGTGCGTGGAGCAGCCCATGTTTCCGCCCGAACTGTTCGGCCAGGCCGAGCACGAGGACGAGCGGCTGCTGCGCATCGGCCCGTTCTAGCAAAGGCCGGATGCCCCTCGTATCCGTCCCGGTTCGTCCGGGTCCGCCTATACGTCTTTCACGCTTCTAGAAGCAAAACAGGAGGGAAAAACCATGGATCTCAAGATCTTCGACCGTCTCGAATCGGAAGTCCGCGGCTACATACGCTCGTTTCCGGTCGTCTTCAGCAAGGCCAAGGGCTCGCTGCTGTTCGACGAAGAGGGCCGGCAGTACATCGACCTGTTTGCCGGCGCTGGCACGCTGAACTACGGCCACAACAACCCCGTGCTGAAGCAGCCCCTGCTGGACTATGTCCAGGCGGACGGCGTGGTGCACGGCCTGGACATGGCCACCTCGGCCAAGAAAGATTTCCTGGAAGCGTTCGAGCGGCTGATCCTGAAACCGCGCGGCATGAAGTACACGCTGCAGTTCACCGGCCCGACCGGCACCAACGCCGTGGAGGCCGCGCTCAAGCTGGCCCGCCGCGTCAAGCAGCGCCCGAACATCGTTTCCTTCACGCACGGCTTCCATGGCGTGAGTGCCGGCTCGCTGTCGGCCACGGCCAACGCCAAGTACCGAGAGGCAGCCGGCGTGAGCCTGGGCAACACCACCTTCATCCCGTACGACGGCTATTTCGGTCCGGACGTGGACACCATGGCGTACTTCGAGCGCATGCTGGAAGACCGCAGCAGCGGCATGGACACCCCAGCCGCGGTGATCGTCGAGACCGTGCAGGGCGAAGGCGGCGTGAACGTGGCCACGCTGCGCTGGCTGCAGGAGCTGCAACGCCTGTGCCGCCGCCACGACATGCTGCTCATCGTCGACGACATCCAGGTCGGCTGCGGCCGCACGGGCACCTTCTTCAGCTTCGAGTCGGCCGGCATCCAGCCCGACATCGTCACGCTGTCCAAGTCCCTGAGCGGCTTCGGCCTGCCCATGGCCATGGTGCTGATCAAGCCCGAACTGGACATCTGGAAGCCCGGCGAGCACAACGGCACCTTCCGCGGCAACAACCTGGCCTTCGTGACCGCGCGGCAGGCGCTGGAACATTACTGGAGCGACGGCGCCTTCACCCGCGAGATCCAGGCCAAGGAGACGCTGGTGCGCGACTGGCTGGAGAACATGGTCCACAGCCATCCGGAGGCGGACCTGTCGGTGCGGGGACGCGGCCTGATCCAGGGCCTGGTCAGCGGCGTGCCGGGACTGGCCAACAAGATCGCGGCCCAGGCGTTCAAGGGCGGGGTGGTCATCGAGACCTCCGGCGCCAACGACGAAGTGCTCAAGCTCCTGCCCGCGCTGACCATCGAGGAAGGCCAGCTCCGGCAGGCGCTGGAAGTGCTGGACCGCGCGGTGGCCGAGGTGGTGGCCGCCGAGCAGCTGGCCCAGAAGCAATCGAATGCCCGTGTATTGAAATTTGGAGGAAAGGGACGATGATCGTACGCGACATCAAGGACATCATAGGCACCGAGAACGAAGTATCCACGCCGACCTGGACCAGCCGCCGCGTGCTGCTGAAGAAGGACGGCATGGGGTTCTCGTTCCACGAGACCATCATCCATCCCGGCACCGAGACCCACATCTGGTACAAGAACCACGTCGAGGCCGTCTGGTGCATCGAAGGCGACGGCGAGATCGAGACCGTCGCCGACGGCAAGGTCTACAAGCTCGGCCCGGGCGTGGTCTATGCGCTCAACGACAACGACGAGCACTACCTGCGCGGCGGCAAGGAGCCGCTGCGGGTCATCTGCGTCTTCAATCCGCCGCTGACCGGCCAGGAAGTGCACGACGCCGAAGGCGTCTATCCCCTGGACGAAGCGAAGGTCGCCTGAAGGCCCTCGGCAAGGGGCCGCGCCCGCCGGCGGGCGGGGCGGCGCCCATGAGAATAGGAGGACAACCATGATTACTCCCGCACGCGATATCTATTCCTCGCGCGCCGACCGCGCCGCCGGCATCGTGCAGCGGCGCGACCCCGTGGTGTACGGCAGCGCCAAGGTGGAGCCGGGTACCGGCCTGGACGCCGAGCAACTGGGCGGCTACGAGCGCAACGGCTATATCCTGCTGAAGAATTTCTTCTCCGCGCAAGAGACCCAGGCGCTCAAGCGCGAGGTCGAGCGGCTGGTGCGCGACCCCGCCATCCGCCGCCGTGAAGAAGCCATTACCGAGAAGGGCACCGACGTCGTCCGGTCGGTGTTCATGGTGCACAAGCTGAGCAAGCTGCTCGGCCGGATGTCGCAGGACATGCGATTGGTCGGCATCGCCAGGCAGATCCTGGGTTCCGATGTCTACATCCACCAGTCGCGCGCCAACATGAAACCGGGTTTCAAGGGCAAGGAGTTCTACTGGCACTCGGACTTCGAGACCTGGCACGTCGAGGATGGCATGCCGGCCATGCGGGCGCTGAGCTGCTCGGTGCTGCTGACCGACAACGACGCCAGCAACGGGCCGCTGATGGTGGTGCCCGGTTCGCACCGCCAATTCGTCTCGTGCGTGGGCGAGACGCCGCAGGACCACTACAAGCAGTCGCTGAAGAAGCAGGAGTACGGCGTGCCCGACCCCGTCAGTCTGCAATTGCTGGTCGACCAGGGCGGCATCGACGTGTTGTCGGCGCCCGCCGGTTCGGTCGTGTTCTTCGACTGCAACATCATGCACGGCTCGAACAGCAACATCTCGCCCTATCCGCGATCGAACGTGTTCATGGTGTATAACAGCGTGGAAAATACCCTGAACCCCCCCAGGTACGGCCTGAATCCGCGGCCGGAGTTCATCGCCACGCGCGAAAGCTTCGCGCCCATCCAGGCGGTGGAGCCCGGCTACCTGCGATCGGTCTGACGGCGCGCCGTCGGTCCGGCCGGCAAAGGGCGCCTGCGGGCGCCCTTTGCCGCTGGAGGCGGCGCCAGGCCGCCATTGGTGCGGTCCGGCCGGGATCGGGTATAAACGCACCTGGCCGTTTGCGGCCGCTTCCTAGGACACCCGAGTTATGCAACGCATCATGCTTCGCGCCAAGATTCACCGTGTCGCGGTGACTCAGGCCGATCTGAACTATGAAGGCTCGTGCGGAATCGATGAGGATTTCCTCGATGCCGCCGGCATGAAAGAGTACGAGCGCATCGAGCTCTACAACATCAACAACGGCGAGCGCTTCTCCACCTACATCATCAAGGGCAAGCGCGGCAGCGGGGAGATCTCGCTGAACGGCGCGGCCGCCCGGCGCGCCCACGTGGGCGACCTGATGATCATCTGCACCTACGGCCCGATGACGGACGAGGAAGCGGCCGAGCACAAGCCCATCGTGGTCCTGGTCGACGAGAACAACCGCATCAAAGAAGTGATCCGGAAGTCCTGAGCCTGCCGGTGCGCCGATGCAGGCCGATCTGCTGCTCTTTCTTTCCCTGTCGGTGGGCGTGACCATCGCGCCCGGCCCGGACAACCTCCAGGTACTTGCCCGTTCCCTCAGCCAGGGCCGCGCCGCCGGCATCGCGGCCGCGCTGGGCTTCGCCTCGGGCTGCCTGTTCCACACCACCTTGGCCGTACTGGGCGTGGCGGCGCTGCTCCGGGCGTCGCCCATGGCGTTCGACGCGATCCGCCTGGCTGGCGCCGCCTACCTGATGTGGCTGGCGGTGCAGGTACTGCGCAGCCGAGGCGGCTTCTCGCCCACGGGCGGCCCGCCGCCGCTCGGCTTGGCGCGCATCTTCGGCCAGAGCGTGCTGGCCAACATGCTGAATCCCAAGGTCACGCTGTTCTTCCTGGTCTTCCTGCCCCAGTTCGTCAATCCCTGGGTCGGGCATCCCGACTGGCAGATGCTGTGGCTGGGAGTGATCTTCATGGTCCAGGCGGCGGTCGTGTTCTGCCTGATCGCCTGGTTCGCCGGCCTGCTGGGGCAGTTGCTCAGGCGCCGGCCGCAGGTCGGCGTATGGCTGGACCGGCTGGCGGGCCTGATTTTCCTGTTCCTGGCGGTACGCATCGTGTGGGAATAGGCAGCCTGCGGCCACGCATGCTCCGGGCCATGGCTGCGGGATGCCTCGCCGGCATGAAGCCTGGCAGTCAGAGGCGTGTGAGCGATGACAGGAACTCGTCGGCAGGCCAGTTCGCGGCGCTGGCGGCGTCGTTCAGCCGTATCCATAGGTCGCGACCGCGTCCGTCGGGCCATCGGCGGGCTGAAAGCGCGTGGAATTTGTCAGCCAGCAGCGGGAGGGCCTGATCGCGACGCGACGGGTCGCCTGCGGGAAACCGCGTCTCGATCCAGGGCGACGCCGTACCGTCGTCCAGTGTCACCCGCACGGCATTGGCGCAACTTCGAACGGCCGGATCGTGGTGCTCCCGGGTATAGGCCGGATCCTCGGCCAGGTGGGTCAGCGCGCGCAGGCGGTCGATGCGGGGGTCGGCAGCGGTGGCGTCGTCATAATCATGGTGGTCGAGGCGCCCCGTGAGCAGCGCCACGGCCACGACGTACTGCATCGAATAGTCGCGCGCCGCCGAGGAACTGTGCGTATCGCACGGCGCCATCAGCAAGCAGGTGCTGAATCTCGAGCGCTGGCTGGGTGCGGCGCTGTTCGACCGGCGCGGACGCCGGCTCGAGCCCACCGTGGCAGGGCGGGTGCTGGCGGGCGAACTGCGAGACGCGTTCGACCGCATGGCGGGCGCGGTGGAGCGCGCCCGTCCCGAGGCCGGCCGCAAGCTGGTGATCAGCGCGCCGCCCACCATGACCCTGCATTGGCTCGTGCCCAGGCTGACCGGGTTCCTGCGCCAGTATCCCGACATCCAGATCCAGCTGAACAACCGGCGCGATCGCGCGCACGCGCTGCCGGGCGGGGTCGATGCGGCGATCCGGCGCGGCCGCAGCGGCGAGCCGCACCTGGTCGAGACACCTTTCATGAAAGAGGCGGTGACGCCGCTGCGGGCCGGACCGGTCAGGCGCCGGCCCGCCTCGATCGACTCGCTGGAGCGGGAAACCTGGCTGACGGCCGACATGCGGCCCGACGACTGGCAGCGCTGGCTGGCGGTGGCCGGCGTGCCGCATCTGCAGCCGCGGGCAAGCCTGGGCTTCGACCATACCTATCTGGCGGTCGAAGCCGCGCTCGATGGACTGGGTGTCGTGATGGGGCCCCGCTACCTGATGCAGGAGGAACTGGAGGCCGGACGGCTGGTGGCGCTGTTTCCCGAGGTGCTGGCGCCGGCCGACGATTATTTCTTCGTGCACGACAAACAGCGGTCGGCCGATCCGGCCATCGCGACGTTGCGCGCCTGGCTGCAGGCCGAGGGGCAGGCGCACGAGGCCCGCATCCGGGCCTAGCCGGCGGGCCGATACCACGCGTCCAGTGCATGCCGGACGGTGGGATGACGCAGGCGCACGCGCAGCTCGGTCACCAGGCGGCGGTTGTCCAGCCGCCGTGACTCCTGCATGAAGGACCACATCGCCGGGCTGACCGCGGCGCGGACGCCGGCCGCCGGCAGGCTGGGCGGGCGAGGCAGGCCGGCGGCGTCGGCGATGGCATCGAAGTAGTCGCCCATCTTCAGGTCCTGGCCGTCCGCGGCATGGACGATGCGCTGCGGCCGTCCGCGATACAGGGCGGCCTCCAGGGTTCGGGCCAGGTCGCCGATTTCGATATGGTTGGTGTAAACGTCCTCGCCGGGGGCCAGGCGCGGCAGGCCGGCGCGCAGCCGCTCCAGCGGCAGGCGGTAGCGCCCGTAGATGCCGGGAATGCGCAGCACGACGGCGCGCCAGGGAGCCAGGCCCAGGCGCGCCCGGCGAGCCCGGGCCGGGCCGGGCGTACGCCAGGCGGCCTCGGCGTCCACCCGGCGCCGGCTGCGGGGGGACGCGGGGTGCACGGGCGCGGTTTCTGGCAGCCGGCGGCCCCGGGCGTCGCCATAGACGCCGGTGGTGCTGGCGTAGACCACCGTGAGCGCCCCGGTGGCCAGGGCGCCGCGGCGTGGTTTGGCTACAATGGCGGGATGCCGGATTTGCCGTGGGCCGGGGCCCATCGCAGCCGGCCGGACGCGCGCTTTCGGGGCCGGCCGCCGCAGGACGGCCGCCAGCCTGCGGGAGCGAGGATCGCCTTCGCCCTGTCCGGGCGGGGGGGCCAGCATCAGGACGTCGGCTGCCAGACCGCGCAGGCGGGCCAGTTGCCGCGGGCAGTCCAGGTTGCCCAGCAGCGGGATGGCGCCCGCGGCGCGCAGCTCGGGCAGCCGCTGCGGGCTGGACGTCAGCGCGAAGACCCTTCTGCGGCCCGCCAGCCGCTCCAGGACGTGCATGCCCGTGTCGCCGCAGCCGACGATCAGCAGGCGCGGGCGACCCAGGCGCGCGGCATGCGCAGGCTGCGGGATGTTCATCGTATTTCCACCGTTTTCATAGGATCCAGGTGATGAGTCATCAGGTCACCGTTCTGCCCAGCGGTCATCGGTTCACGGTCGAACATGGCCAGACCGTGCTCGATGCGGCGCTGCAGGCAGGCGTAATGTTGCCCTATAGCTGCAAGAATGGGGCATGTTCGTCGTGCAAGGGCAAGCTGGTCGCGGGCGAGATCGAGCTCGGACCCCACCAGGCCCAGACGCTGACGCCCGAAGAGGCCGAGCTGGGCCTGACCCTGTTCTGCGTGGCGCGCCCGCTGACCGATCTCACCATCGAGGCGCGCGAAGTCATTGGCATCGCCGACATCCCCATCCGCAAGATGCCTTGCCGCGTCCAGGGGCTGGCCGAGGCGGCGCCGGACGTGCGGATCGTGCGCCTGCAATTGCCGGCCACCGAGCAACTGCGCTTCAACGCCGGGCAATACGTCGAGATCATCATGAAGGACGGCCGGCGCCGTTCGTATTCCATGGCGAACGCACCCCACGAGGAAGGCGGGCTGGTGCTGCACATCCGCCACCTGCCCGGCGGCGCCTTCACCGACCACGTGTTCGGCGCGGGCGCGACCCAGCTGAAGGAACGCGACATCCTGCGCTTCGAGGGCCCGTTCGGTTCGTTCTTCCTGCGCGAGGACAGCCACAAGCCCATCGTCATGCTGGCCAGCGGCACCGGCTTCGCGCCGATCAAGGCCATGGTCGAGCACATGATCCACAAGGACATCCGCCGTCCGGTCCATCTGTATTGGGGCGGCCGCCGCCCGCGCGACCTGTACATGGACGAGGTGGCCCGGGAGTGGGCCGCGGCCCGCCCGGATTTCCGGTACGTGCCGGTGGTGTCGGACGCGCTGCCCGAGGATGCCTGGACCGGCCGCACGGGCTTCGTGCACCAGGCGGTGATGGACGACCTGCCGGATCTTTCCGGCCATCAGGTGTACGCCTGCGGCGCGCCCGTCATGGTCGAATCGGCGCATAGGGACTTTGTACAACAGTGCGGACTGCCCGATGACGAGTTTTATGCGGACTCTTTCACGTCCGAGGCAGACATCGCCCGCAACACGGTGTAATGTTTATCGACCCGCCGCGTCGGCGGGTTTTCCATTTTTCGCCCTCGGGCACGCAAGGAGTTTGAGTCATGGAATTCGGCCAGTTCAACGTCAACGCCCTCATGGAGATCACGCAGCGCCCGGACCTCGTGTTCGTCCGAGGGCAGGGGTCGTGGCTGGAAGACCATGCAGGCAAGCGCTATCTCGACTTCATCCAGGGCTGGGCGGTCAATTGCCTGGGGCATTGCCCGCCGGAAATCGTCAAGGCCGTGGAGACCCAGTCGCGCCAGCTGCTGAACCCGTCGCCGGCCTTCTACAACCTGCCGTCGATCGAACTGGCCACGCGCCTGACCCAGGCTTCGTGCTTCGACCGCGTGTTCTTCGCCAACAGCGGCGCCGAGGCCAACGAGGGCGCGATCAAGCTCGCGCGCAAGTGGGGGCAGGTCCACAAGCAGGGCGCCTTCAAGATCATCACCTTCAACCACAGCTTCCATGGCCGCACGCTGGCGACCATGTCGGCCTCGGGCAAGCCGGGCTGGAGCACGATCTTCGCGCCCCAGGTCGACGGTTTCCCCAAGGCTGAGCTGAACGACCTGGCATCGGTCGAGGCGCTGATCGACGACCAGACCGTGGCCATCATGCTGGAGCCGGTGCAGGGCGAGGGGGGCGTCATTCCCGCGACGACCGAATTCATGCAAAGCCTGCGCAAGCTGGCCGACGCGCGCAAGCTGCTGCTGATCGTGGACGAAGTGCAGACCGGCATGGGCCGTACGGGCACGATGTTCGCCTACGAGCAGGCCGGGGTGCGCCCCGACATCATGACGCTGGGCAAGGGCATAGGCGGGGGCGCACCGCTGGCGGCGATGCTGGCGCGCGAGGAGGTCTGCGTGTTCAAGCACGGCGACCAGGGGGGCACCTACAACGGCAACCCGCTCATGACGGCCATCGGCGTGGCGGTGTTCGACGCGCTGGCCGCGCCCGGCTTCATGGAAGGCGTGCGCGAGCGCGGCCAGTACCTGTCGCAAGGCCTGGTGAAGCTGGCCGCCAAGTGGGGCATGCCCGGCGAACGCGGCAACGGCCTGCTGCGGGCGCTGGTCATGGACCGCGAGGACGGCCCGGCCATCGTCGAGCGCGCACGCACGCTCGAGCCCAATGGCCTGCTGCTAAATGCGCCGCGCGGCAACCTGCTGCGTTTCATGCCCGCGCTGAACGTATCCACGGACGAGATCGACCAGATGCTCGAGCAGCTCGACGGCATCATCGCGTCGATGCGCAAGTAGGCCGGCGCCCGGCACCGGCCGGACCCGAAGCCCCTCGTCCCACGGACGAGGGGCTTTTTGCATGCGCCGCCGGCGGCGGGCGGGCTGCTATGATTACTGTATGGATATACAGTCGTTCGGGACCGCCCCGGTGCGGGACGAGCTCCCGTCGCCCGCGTACGTCGTGGCCGTGCGCACCCTGTGCGAGTTCACCGCGCGCCAGGGGGATCTCGACCTGCGCTACACGCCCGCGCCGACCGCCCAGGAGGGCCAGGCGGGACACGTCCTGGTCGCGGGACGGCGTGGAGACGGCTACGAAGCCGAGATCGCGCTGTCGGGGGACTACGGCGTGCTGCGCGTCCGGGGCCGCGCGGACGGCTATGATCGCGCGGCGAACCGGCTCGAGGAAATCAAGACGCACCGTGGCCGGCTCGATGCGCTGCCCGGACACCGCCGCGCCCTGCATTGGGCACAAGTCCGGATGTATGGGCACTTGCTGTGCCGCGAGCGGGGATTGACGGAACTGGAACTGGCCCTGGTCTACCTCGACGTCGCCAGCCGGCGCGAGACGGTGTTGACGGAACGGCTTTCCGCCGCCGAGCTCAAGGCCTTCTTCAACGAACAATGCGAACGTTTCCTGGCATGGGCGCTGGCCGAACGGTCGCATCGCCAGGACCGTGACAGCGCCCTGGCGTCGCTGGCGTTCCCGTACGCCAGCTTGCGCACCGGCCAGCGCGAACTGGCGGTGGCCGCCTTCCGGACGGCACGCGACGGCCTGTGCCTCATGGCGCAGGCGCCCACCGGCATAGGCAAGACGCTGGGCACGCTTTTTCCCACGCTGAAAGCCTGCGCGGCGCAACGCCTGGACAAGATCTTCTTCCTGACCGCCAAGAGCTCCGGCCGCGCGCTGGCCCTCGACGCGATCGACCGGCTGGCCGCGGGCGCCGCAGGCAGGCTTCCGCTGCGCACGCTGGAGCTGGTGGCGCGCGACAAGGCTTGCGAGCATCCAGGCCGCGCGTGCCATCCCGACGACTGCCCATTGGCCCGTGGCTTCTATGATCGCCTGGCCGCGGCGCGCGCCGACGCGGTCGCGGCCGCAGGCCGCTGGGATCGGCCGCGCGTGCGGGAGATCGCGCTGTCCCATGGTCTATGTCCCTATTTCCTGGCACAGGAACTCGCGCGCTGGAGCGACGTCGTGGTGGGCGACTACAACTACTACTACGATGGCAACGGACTGTTGTACGCGCTGACGGTTACCCAGGGCTGGCGGGTGGCCGTACTGGTGGACGAAGCCCACAACCTGGTGGAGCGGGCGCGCGGCATGTACAGCGCGTGCGTCGACCAGTCCGCGTTCCAGGCCGCGCTCGCCGCCGCGCCTCCCGCGCTGCGCCGCCCGCTGAATGCCGTGCGCCGGCAGTGGAGCGCATGGAACCGCCTGCAGACGGCTCCCTATCAATGCCATCCGGCCGTGCCGGCCGCGTGGCTGGCCTCGTTGCAGCAAGCGACGGCATCGATTACCGACCGCCTGGCCGAGACGCCCGTGGGAATGGCGCCGGCGTTGCAGCGCTTCTACTTCGATGCGCTGCACTTCATCCGCCTGGCGGAGCAGTTCGGCTCCCATTCCCTGTTCGACGTGACGCTTGCACCCGGGCGCCGCCCGGTTTCCACGCTATGCCTGCGCAACGTGGTGCCGGCGTCCTTTCTCGCGCCCCGCCATGCGGCGGCGCACGCCACCTTGCTGTTCTCGGGCACGCTGGCGCCATCCGGCTTCTATCGCGATACGCTGGGCCTGCCGGCGTCCACGGGCTGGATGGAGGTGCGGGCGCCGTTCAGGCCCACGCAGTTGTCGGTGCGGATCGCCGGACACATCTCCACGCGTTTCCGCGATCGCGAGCGCTCGGTGCCGGCCATCGCCGGCCTGATCGTGCGCCAATACGCGGCCAGGCCCGGCAACTACCTGGTGTTCGCCAGCAGCTTCGACTACGTGCGGCGCCTGGCCGAGGGCGTACGCGAGCATGGCGGGCAGTGGCCCATCTGGGTGCAGACGCCGGACATGGACGAGGCCGGCCGCGCCGGCTTTCTGGCCCGTTTCGTCGAAGGCGGACAGGGGCTGGGCTTTGCCGTGCTGGGGGGCGCCTTCGCCGAAGGCGTGGACCTGCCGGGTTCGCGGCTGATCGGCGTGTTCATCGCCACCCTGGGGATGCCGCAGGTCAATCCCGTCAACGAACGCATGCGGGACGTCATGCAAGCCCGCTTCGGCCGGGGATATGACTACACCTACCTGTATCCGGGCCTGCGCAAGGTGGTGCAGGCCGCCGGACGGGTGATACGGACCGAGCACGACGAAGGCGTGCTGGTGCTGATCGATGATCGGTACGGGCGGCCCGAGGTGCGGCAGCTCTTTCCCGCCTGGTGGCGGGTGGGGCCCGGGGCGGACGAGCCCCTTCAGCGGCGGTGAGCCAAGGGCGCGGCCAGCGAGGCCGGGACCTTGTTTTCGCCGGCGGTTCCGGATCGGCGCGGCAGGACGACTTCGAAGACCGTCAGCCCCTCGGTGTCGCAATTCACCGTCAACCGGCCCTGGTGGATGGCTACCAGTTCCTTGACGATGTAGAGGCCCAGCCCGAGCCCGCCGGAGGGCCGCGACCGGCCCGCCGTGGTGGCGAAGGGTTGGAACAGCCGGGTGCGGACGTCGGGGTCGAGCGAGCCAGAATTGGCCACCTTGACCGTGACGGAGCCGTCATTCGTTCCGTCTATGCTGATGGACACCGGCTCTCCCGGTATGCCGTGCTGCAGCGCGTTGCCGAGCAGGTTGGAAAAAACCTGTTGCAGGCGGTCCTGGTCCCAATGCCCGTGCGTGTCGCCGGAGCACTCCAGCCGGATCGCGCGCCGGTCGTCCAGCGGGTCCAGTTCCTGCACGATGCCACGGCACAGACCGGCGAGATCGACCGGCTCGTGTCCGATGGCCAGGGTGAGCGTTCCCGTGCGCATGTGCGCGAGGTCCAACATCTGGTCCACCATGCGCGACATCCGGGTCCCGCTGTTCCGGATGCGGCCCGCCCAGTCCCGCGTGCGGTCGTCCGTGGCGGTCTGGACCAGGACTTCCGAGATGTTGACGATGGCCGACAGCGGGTTGCGCAGGTCGTGGCCCAATACGGCGACGAACATTTCGTTGGTGCGCAGCAACTGCGTCAGTGTGTCGAGCTGTTCGGCCAGTTGCAGGCGCTGGTGTTGCAACTGTATGAAGACGTCGATCTTGCTGCGGAGTATGTGGGGGTCGAGGGGTTTGTAGAGGAAATCCACCGCGCCGGCTTCGTAGCCTCGGAACGTCCGATGGGTGCTGCGGTCGGCGGCGGTCAGGAAAATGATGGGGACGTGGCGGGTACGGGGACTGCCGCGCATCAGCTCCGCGAGTTCGAAGCCGTCCATGCCCGGCATGTGCACGTCGAGCAGTGCCAGGGCGACGTCGTGTCCGAGCAGCAGCTCCAGCGCCTCCGGCCCCGAATTGGCCCGCAGCAGCTCCACGTCGGGACGCTGCACGAGCGCCTCCAGCGCGACGATGTTTTCCTCGATGTCGTCCACCACGAGAATCTTCACTGAGCGTGGCATGCGTTTTTCCTTCTAGATCTGGTCCGCCGGCGCGCCGCCCCGGGCCGTGCCGAGCTTGCGCAGGGCGGCCGCCATGGCCGCCAGTGGCAATACGGCGTCGGCCGCGCCGGCCTCGATGGCGCTGCGTGGCATGATGGGAGCGGGCGCCGTATCCGGGTCCTGCGCCCAGGTGATGCCGCCCGCGCGGCGGATGGCGAGCAAGCCGGCCGTGCCGTCGCTGCTGTTGCCGCTCAGGACGATGCCGAGCAGGCCGCGGCCGTAGACGTCGGCAGCGGTCTCGAACAGCACGTCGATCGACGGCCGGGAATGATTGACCGGTTCGTCCTGCGTGAGCGACCACGTCCGGTCGCCTTCGGCCTGCAGATGATAGTCGGGCGGCGCGAAATAGACATGTCCCGCCTCGGCGGGCTGTTTGTCGTCCGCCTCCACCACGGGCAGCGCGCAGCGGCCGGCGAACAGGGCGGCCAGCATGCTGCGCTGGGCGGGGGCGATGTGCAGGACCACGGCAACCGTGGCCGGCAGGCCGTCGCGCAGCGCCGGAAGCAGTTCGCTCAATGCCTCGATGCCGCCGGTGGAAGCGCCGATGGCTATGGCCTCCAGGTGCGACGGGAAGGGCGCCGTGTCCATGTCATTGTTTCCGATAGATCTTCTCGGCCGGGACGAAGTCTTCGAATGCCTCGCTGGCGGCGGTGAACCGGATGTTCTCCTTGCTGCCCAGTCCCAGGAATCCCCGCCGCACGAGCGCGTCGCGGAACAGGCCCAGGGCCCGGTCCTGCAGCGTGCGGTTGAAATAGATGAGCACGTTGCGGCAGGACACCAGGTGCACCTCGGAAAACACGCTGTCCGTCGCGAGGCTGTGGTTGGCGAAGACCACCTGCGGCTTGAGCGAGCGGGCGAACGACGCCGCTCCGTACGCGGCATGGTAGTAGTCCGACAGGGAGCGCTTGCCCCCGGAGGCCAGGTAGTTGCGGCTGAACTCGCCGATACGTTCGGTGGGGTAGATCGCGGCCTCCGCGGCGCGCAGGGCTTGCTGGTGGATGTCCGTCGCATAGAACAGCGTGCGGTCGCCCAGTCCTTCCTCCTCCATCAGGATGGCCAGCGACCACAGTTCCTCCCCGGTGCTGCAGCCGGCCACCCAGATCTTGATGGATGGGTAGGTTCTCAGCACCGGCACGACGTGCTCGCGCAGCGCCCTGAAATAGCCGGGATCCCTGAACATCTCGCTGACCTGGATGGTCAGGTACTGCATCAGCCTGGGGAACGCCTCGGGTTCGTGCAGGATGCGGTCCTGCAACTGGGACAGCGTCCTGCAGTCGAACGCGGGGAGCGCCTGCGCGATGCGCCGGCGCAGCGAAGTGGGCGAGTAGTCGCGGAAGTCGTACTGGTACTTGAGATAGATGGCTTCCAGCAGCAGGCCGAGTTCCAGGTCGAAATCCTTGTCCGTGGGCATGAGGGCTCCCTGGTCCTTTCCTATTGAGGCAGCCATACCCGGCATAGCGAGAGCAGTTTGTCGACGTCCAGCGGCTTCGAGATGTAGTCGCTCGCGCCCGCGTCAAGGCAGCGCTGGCGGTCGGCGGGCATGGCCTTGGCCGTGAGCGCGATGATGGGCAGCTTGGCGAACTGCGGGCGGCCGCGGATTTCGCGGATGGCGGTCAATCCGTCCATCTCGGGCATCATGATGTCCATCAGCACGAGGTCGATGTCGCTCGAGCGGGCCAGGGCTTCCAGCGCTTCGCGGCCATTGCGGGCGATTTCCATCTGGGCGCCGAGCGGTTCGATGACCTGCGACAGCGCGAAGATGTTGCGGATGTCGTCCTCGGCCAGGAGGATGCGCCGCCCCTCGAACGCGGAGTCGCGGCTGCGTGCTTCCTTCAGCATGCGCTGCTGCTCCGGCGGCAGGTCCGACTCGACGCTGTGCAGGAACAGCGTGACTTCGTCCAGCAGGCGCTCCGGCGACCGGGCGCCCTTGATGATGATGGACTTCGAGTAGCGGCGCAGCCGCTGCTCTTCGTCGGTGGTCAGCGAGCGTCCAGTGTAGACGATGACGGGCGGGAAGGCGTAGGGACCGTCGCCGGCCATTTTCTCGAGCAGGTCGTACCCCGAGCCGTCGGGCAGCGCGAGGTCCATGATGACGCAATCGAAGCTCCTGGTGCGCAATTGCTCCAGCGCGTCGGCCATGGTGCCGACGCCCGTCTGTTCGAGTCCGGGGGATTGCAGCAGCAGCTGTATGTTGCCGCGCAGCGCCGCGTCGTCCTCGATCACGAGGATACGGCGCAAGCGCTGCCTGAGCCGGGCTTCCAGCGATTGGATCGCGCCGGCCAGCTGTTCGCGCGCCGACGGCTTGAGGGTGTAGCCGATGGCGCCCAGTTGCAGGGCTGTCTCGGTGTAGTCGGAAACAGAGACCACGTGGACCGGCACGTGCCGCGTGGCCGGATCGCGCTTCAGGCGTTCCAGGACGCTCAGGCCGGAATCGTCGGGCAGGCCCATGTCCAGCAGGATGCCGCAGGGCTGGAGCTTGCGGGCCAGTTCCATGCCTTCGACCGCGGTCATGGCCAGCACGCAATCGAAATCCAGCTCATGGGCCAGGTCGTACAGTATCCGGGCAAAGGCGAGATCATCCTCGATGGCCAGGATCAGCCTGCCTGTCCGCGTGAGCTGTTGGCGATCGTCAGGCATGGCGTCCTGGCGCGGTGTCGCGGGCGCTTCCGGGGCGGCGGGCGAGGCGCGCTGCGCGGGCACGTCGGGTACTGCGGGCGGCGTCGGCTGGACAGGCGCGGCGTTCCGCGCAGGAGGCCCGGCCGGGGAGGCGGCTTCCTGCGGCGCATGGATCGCCACCGTGAGCGAGAAGGTGCTGCCCGCGCCGACCTCGCTGGAAACGGTGATGTCGCCTCCCAGCAATTGCGCGAACTCCTTCGAGATGGACAGCCCCAGGCCGCTTCCGCCGTATTTCCTGCTGGTGGTGCCGTCAGCCTGGCGGAACGCCTCGAAGATCACGCCTTGCTGCGACGGCGCGATGCCGATGCCGGTATCCACCACGTCGAAGCGCACCTGCTCCTCGCCGGCCGGCGCCACGCGCAGGGTCACGCTGCCCGTCTCGGTGAACTTGAAGGCGTTCGACAGGAGATTCTTGAGGATCTGCTGCAGCCTCTGGTTGTCCGTCACGAGGACTTCGGGGGCATGCTGGCCGCGTTCGACGCGGAATTGCAGTTGCTTCTGGCCGGCGACAGGTTCGAAAGACCGCCGCATCGCATCCAGAATGCTGTCGACGGTGACGGGCTCTGCCTGGATGTCGATATGGCCCGCTTCTATCCTGGACAGATCCAGGATGTCGTTGATCAGCAGCAACAGGTCGGTGTTGGACGAGTGGATGGTCTGCGCGTAGCGGATTTGCTCGTCGGTCAGGTTGCCGTGCCGGTTCTCGGCCAGCAGCTTGGCAAGGATCAGCGAACTGTTGAGCGGCGTGCGCAACTCGTGGGACATATTCGCCAGGAATTCGGACTTGTATTGGTTGGCCCGTTCCAGCGCGCGGGTGTTCTCGGCCAGGGCGCGTTGCGCGGCGATGAGATTGTTCTTCTGCCGCTCGAGGCTGTCGGTGTATTCCTCCAGCTGGCGGTTGGTCTGCTCGAGCTCGGCCTGCTGGGTCTCCAGCCTGGACTGGGAATCCATGAGCGCCCGGCTCCGTTCTTCCAGTTCCTCGTTGGAAACGCGGAGTTCCTCCTGCTGGACCTGCAGCTCTTCGCTCTGGCGCTTGGTCTCGGCCAGGAGGGCCTCCAGGCGGGTGCGGTACTGCGCCGCCCTGAGGCCGGCGCCTATGCCTTCCGTGGCAGCCTGCACCATGTCGATGACGTCCGCCGTGGCGCCATCCGTTCCCAGGAAACCGAGCTCGATGGCGCCGACGACGGCGCCGTCCGCGAGCAGCGGTGCCGCCACGATGCCGGCCGGTTCCGTGGAGCCGAGCGCCGAGCCGATCTTCAGGTGGCTGGACGCAAGGCCCTGCAGGACCAGTGGCCGCCGCTCGAGCACGGCCTGGCCGATGGCGCCGTCGCCGATGGGTATCTCGGCCGGCGCCCGTTCGCCCTCGGGCAGCGCCCAGGCTGCGACCCGGCGCAGCCTGCCGGCATCCAGGGAATAGAGCACGCCCACCTTCGCGTCCAGATAGTCCGCCAGCGCGCGCAGCACGCCGGTGGAGAAATCCGCTTCGCTGTTCTCGCCCTGCACCGCGGTGGCCATCCTGACCCTGCCTTCCTGTATCCAGGCGATGCGCCGGAGCCTGGCGCCGGAGTCGATGTACAGCGAGGCGACCGTCGCCAGCGCGAACAGGGTGATGGCCCCGATCACCCGGTTGATGGCCGCCATCGCCGTCAGCTCGGCGTTGGTCGGCGACCAGACGTAGCCGATGGCAAGCAGGATGGTGCAGGCGATGGCCACGAAGTAGGGGGCCATGCGATCGCGGGACAACAGGCAGCCGGTCACCGGCGCGATATAGAGGATCCACTCCACGAAGCCGATGGGAGTGAAGATGTCCGTGATGAAGACCAGGGCGGCCATCGCGCCGGTCAACAGGTAGACATGGAAGGACGACAAGTTGCGGGGCAGGGCCATGGGCGTCTTCGTGCGCGGGAGTCGGGCAGGCCTGCATAGGCGCATGCCCGGCATCGAAAGGGAAGGGGCCGAGGGAGTGGCTCGCGGGCGGCTCGGCCGGCAAGCGCAAAAGCATATATCGGTATCAATCGAGGTGCAAAACCGGCGCCGCCCGGAGCGATCCTCCGCGTCGGCGGGCCTGCCCCGTACGGTCGAGCTGAAAGTTAGGGTAATCAACTAGTTGATTAACCAACTTTCTTGCCACAGAATCGCCCTCACTGCACAAAAGATTCGCCACGAGACGAGGAGCAGGAGACATGAGGAAGCTGATAGGCGGGGCCATCGCGGCCGCGGCGGTGGCCTGTGCCGCCCAGGCGCAGGCGGCGACGATCAAGGTGGGGGTCATCGGTCCGTTCTCGGGCCCGTTCGCCCACTACGGCAAGCTCTACAAGGACAGCGTGGAGGCCTATCTGGCCAGCCACGCAGGCAAGCTTGCCGGGCACGAGGTGCAGGTGCTCTACCGTGACAACGGCGGTCCCAATCCCAGCGGCACGAAGGCGCTGGCGCAGGAACTGGTCGTCAAGGACAAGGTGGACTACCTCGGGGGCTTCGTCTTCACGCCCAATGCGATGGCGGTCGCGCCGCTCATCACGCAGTCGAAGACGCCCACGGTCATCTTCAACGCCGCGACCTCCGACATCACCGAGAAGTCGCCCTATTTCATCCGTACGTCATACACCCTCTGGCAGGTAACCGTTCCCGCCGCGCGCTGGGCCTACAAGCAGGGCAAGCGCAAGATGGTCACCGCGGTCACTGACTACGCTCCCGGCGTCGATGCCGAGACGGCCTTCAAGACCGAGTTCGCCAGGCTCGGGGGCACCGTGGTCGAGTCCATCCGCATGCCCATCAGCACCACCGACTTCGCTCCTTTCGTGCAGCGGATCAAGGCCAGCGGTGCGCAGGGCGTCTATGTCTTCCTGCCCGGCGGGCCTCCCAACCTGGGGTTCGTGAAGGCCTACAACGAGAACGGGCTGCGCGCGGCCGGCATCGACTTCCTGGGATCGGCGGAGACCGATGAATTCGACCTGCAGAAGTTCGGCGACGCCGCGCTGGGCCTGACCACCGCATTCCATTACTCGGCCGCGCACGACTCCGACGCCAACCGTAAATTCATCGAGGCGCTGCGCGGGCAGAGCAAGGATGCGATCGCGAACTACGCGTCGGTGGGCGCCTGGGACGGCATGGCCGTCATCCACAGGATGATCGAGGCCACCGGCGGCAAGCGCGACGGCGCGGCGGCGATCGAGGCGGCCCGCAAGCTGTCCTGGGAAAGCCCGCGCGGACCCGTGTCCATCGATCCGGCCACGCGCCACGTGACCCAGAACGTCTATCTGCGCAAGGTCGAGCGCAGCGGCGGCCAACTGGTCAACCGCGAAATCGAGAACTTCGGACCGCAGCCGGACTTCGGGCTCAGGAAGTAGGCGCAGCCTCCATGCACATTCTCGCCAACATCCTGATCGACGGAATTTCCTACGGCATGGTGCTGTTCATCATCTCCGTGGGGCTTTCCATCACCCTGGGGCTGATGCGCTTCATCAATCTCGCCCATGGCGCCTTCGCCATGACCGGCGGCTACCTGGCCGCCTGGCTGGTGCGCACCCAGTCCTGGGGCTACGCTGCGGGCGTCGCCGCCGCGGTCGCGCTGACGGCGGCGCTGGGGGCGGTGCTGGAAGCCGTCGTCCTGCGGCGCCTGTATCGCCGGTCGGAGCTCGACCAGGTCCTGTTCACCATCGGCCTGGCCTTCGTGTTCGTGGCCGCCACCAATCTCGTCTTCGGGCCGCAGGTACAACTGATTCCGCTGCCGCCCTGGCTGGCCGGCTCGGTCGACCTGGGCATGCGCACGCTGCCCATGCAGCGCATGTTGGTCATCGCCATGGGAGCCGCGGTGGCGCTGCTGTGCGGCCTGGTGGTCTCGCGCTCGCGCTTCGGCGTCTGGCTGCGGGCTGCGGTCGACAACAAGGATGCGGCCGCCGCGCTGGGCATCAACATACGCCTGGTCGGCGGACTGACCTTCGCCGCCGGCTGCGGGCTGGCGGCGCTGGGCGGCGTGCTGGGCGCCGAACTGATGCCGCTCGAACCCTACTATGCCCTCAAGTACCTGGTCCTGGTGCTGGTGGTCGTGGCCGTGGGCGGCATGGGCAGCATTGCCGGCACGCTGGCCGCGGCGCTGCTGCTGGGCGTGATCGAGACGGCCAGCAAGTACCTGGCCTCGGAATACGGCAGCCTGTTCTTTTTCGTCGCCATGATCCTCGTGCTGTCGGCGCGGCCCCAGGGGCTGCTCAGGAGGGCCGCATGAGCCGTGCGGATATCGAGCGCGCGCTGGCGCCGTCGTCGCCGCTGCGGCATTGCGCCATCATCGCCGGCGTCGGCCTGTGCGGCCTGCTGTTGCCCGACCAGTGGCCGCTGCTGGCGCGCATCGCCGTGATGGCGTTGTTCGTCCTGTCGCTGGATCTGGTGGTGGGTATCGCGGGGCTGGCCACGCTGGGCCACGTAGCCTTCTTTGGCATGGGCGCCTACGCGGCCGGCATCGTCGCGCTGCGCTGGAGCGCCGACCCGTTGCTGGGGCTGGCGGCGGGCGCGGCGGCGGGCGCGGCGACCGCTGCCGTCTCGGGCCTCCTGGTGCTGCGCTACCAGGGGTTCACCTTCCTGATGCTGACGGTGGCCGTCGCGCAGATCCTGCACAGCCTGGCCAACAAGCTGCGCGGATGGACCGGCGGCGACGACGGGCTCTCGGGCTTCGTCATCGATCCCGTCCTGGGTATCGCGCCGTTCGACCTGGAAGGCAAGGTTGCCTATCTGTACGCGCTGGCGGTGCTTGTCGGCAGCTATTACCTCGTCAAGCGCATCGTCGATTCCCCCTTCGGCCTGTCGGTGCGCGGTATCCACCAATGCCGCCCGCGCATGCCCGCGCTGGGCACGCAGGTCGGGCTTCAGTTGTGGAAGATCTACGTGGTCGCCGGCCTGTTCGCGGGCATGGCGGGCGCGGTATCGGCGCAGATCAGCGGCATCGTGGGGCTGGACAGCTTCGGCTTCTCGCTGTCGGCCGAGGCGCTCGTCATGCTGATACTGGGCGGGGCCGGACGCTTGTACGGCGCGCTCGTCGGCGCAGCGATCTTCATGGTCCTGCATCACACGGCGTCGTCGATCAATCCCTACCACTGGCTGTTCGTCATCGGCGGCCTGCTGATGGCGATCGTGCTGGCGCCGCGCGCATCCCTCGCGGCCTGGTTCCGGGCGATGCCGCGGCCATGGGCCCATGGCGCGCGGGCCGGCAAGCAGGAGGCCGCATGACGCTCAGCGTACGCAAGCTCGACAAGTCCTTCGGCGGCCTGCACGTGACGCGCGCGGTGTCCTTTGACCTGGCGCGCGGCGAACGCGTGGCCCTGATCGGCCCCAACGGCGCGGGCAAGACCACGCTGGTCAACCTGATTTCGGGCGCGCTCAAGCCCAGCGGCGGCGAGGTCCTGCTGGAGGGCCGGCGGCTGACGCACCTGCCGCAGGCCCGGCGAGTGGGCTGCGGTCTGGCCCGCACTTTCCAGATCACCACGCTGCCCGCGCGCATGCCGGTGCTGGACCAGGTCGAGATGGCCATCCATGCGCGGCAGGGCATGGCGCATCGGTGGTGGCGCCCTGCCAGCGTCTACCGCGAGGTGCGCGACGAGGCCTGGGCCATCCTGGAGCGCCTGTCGCTGGAGCCGGCGGCGGGCCGGACGCCCGGCGACCTGGCCTACGGCGAGCAGCGCCTGGTGGAGATCGCGCTGGCCCTGGCGCTGCGGCCCTCGGTGCTGATGCTGGACGAACCCATGGCCGGCGTGCCGCGCGGGGAAGGGCGCACCGTGCTGCGGGCGCTGGAGGAGCTGCCCGGCAGTCTTTCCATCCTGATGATCGAACACGACATGGACCTGGTCTTCAGTTTCGCGCAGCGCATCATCGTGCTGGCCGAGGGACGCATCATGGCCGAGGGCACGCCGGACGAGATCCGCCGCCACCCCCAGGTGCGGGCGGCCTACCTGGGAGCGAAGGCATGAACCCCGGCGCTCCCTTGCTGGAACTGCAGGGCGTGGTGGCCGGCTACGGCCCGGTCACGGTGCTGAACGGCCTGGGCATGGCCGTGGAGGCGGGCAGCCTGACCGCGCTGCTGGGCCGCAACGGCGTGGGCAAGTCCACCACGCTGAAGGCCATCATGGGCCTGGCCCAGGTCAAGGCGGGACGCATCCTGTTCGAGGGGCGCGACATCACGCGCTGCCGGCCGGACGAACGCGCCGGCCTGGGATTGGGCTACGTGCCGCAGACCCGCGACATCTTTCCTTCCCTGTCGGTGGAGGAAAACCTGGTGGCGGGCCTGAAGCGCTTTCCCGCCGGCGATCTCGACCAGGCCTACGCGCTATTCCCGCGACTGCGCGAGCGGCGGCGCAACCGGGGCAACCAGTTGTCGGGCGGCGAACAGCAGATGCTGTCCGTGGCCCGCGCGCTGCTTGGCCGTCCGCGCCTGCTCCTGCTGGACGAACCGCTGGAGGGGCTGGCGCCCGTGATCTGCCAGGAACTGCTGGAAGCCTTCCGCCGGCTGGCGGCCCAGGGCGGGCCCACCATGCTGATCGTCGAGCAGCAGGTGCAGGAGGTCCTGGCCTTCGCCCGCCAGGGCGTCATTCTGGAGCGCGGGAGCGTGGTCCACCAGGGAGACTGCGTGCAACTGCGTACCCGCGACGACATTCTCGATCGTTACCTGGGCATGGCCGTCGCGTGACGGCCATGCCCCGAACCTACCCGTGAGGCGAACATGGCCGATATAGCCGCCGACATTCCCGTGGTCGATTTCGACCCGTTCAGCGACGAATTCCTGACCGACCCCTACGACTACCACCGCCGGATGCGGGATGCCGGCCCGGTGGTACACATTCCGAAGTACGGCATCCTGGCCGTTGCCCGGCATGCCGAGGTCCATGGCGTGCTGAACGATTGGCAGACCTTCATCTCGTCGGCGGGCGTCGGACTCGCCAATTTCCGCACGGAAAAGCCGTTCCGGCCGCCCAGCCTGATCCTCGAGGCCGATCCGCCGCAGCATACGCGCTCGCGCACGGTGCTGGGCCGCATCCTGTCGCCCAGGACCGTGCAGCAGATCCGTCCGCAATTCCAGGCGGTGGCCGAGGCGCTGATCGACCGGTTGGTGGAGAAGGGCACGATAGACGGTGTCAAGGAACTGGGAGAGGCCTATCCCCTGAAAGTGTTTCCCGACGCGGTCGGCCTGACGGAAGACGGGCGCGAGAACCTGCTGGCCTATGGCGACATGGTGTTCAATGCCTTCGGCCCTCGCAACCAACTGCTGGTCAATGCCGCCAAGCGGGTCGAGCCGCTGACGGACTGGATCATGAGCAACTGCCAGCGCCGGAACCTGCGCCCGGGCGGATTCGGCGACCAGATCTACCAGGCGGTCGAGACCGGCGAGCTGACCGAGACCGAGGCGCCGATGCTGGTGCGCTCCTTCCTGTCGGCGGGCGTGGACACCACGGTGAACGGCATCGGCAATGCACTGTGGTGCCTGGCGAACCATCCGGACCAATGGGACAAGCTGCACGCCAATCCTGCGCTGGCCCGCCAGGCCTTCGAGGAGTCGCTGCGCTTCGAGGCGGCGGTGCAGACTTTCTTCCGCACCGCCAGCCGCGATTGCGAACTGGCCGGCGTGCCCATCCGCTCGGATACCAAGGTGCTGACCTTCCTGGCCTCGGCCAACCGCGATCCGCGCCAGTGGCAGGACCCCGACGTGTTCGACATCGAGCGCCGTGCCACCGGCCACATGACCTTCGGTTCGGGCCTGCACGGCTGCGTGGGGCAGGCCGTGGCGCGGCTGGAAGGCGAACTGATCCTCTCGACGCTGGCCCGCCGCGTGCGCCGCATCGAGCCGCTGGGGCCGCCCACGCGGCGCCTGAACAACACGCTCAGGGCGCTGGCGAGGCTGCCCCTGAAACTCCACGCAGCATGAAGGAAGGATGTATGCCCGAAGTTCATCTGATCCAGCCCGACGGCCGGCGTGTCACCCTGGACGTGCCGGTGGGCACCAGCATCATGCAGGCGGCGGTGTCGGCCGGGGTGGCCGGCATCGTCGCCGAATGCGGCGGTTCGTGCATGTGCGCCACCTGCCACGTCTATGTGGACGAGACCGCCCTGGCCCGGCTGCCCGCCATGCTGCCCACCGAGCACGAGATGCTGGAGTGCACGGCCGCCGAGCGCCGTCCCGGCAGCCGCCTGAGCTGCCAAGTTAAAATGACGGAAGACCTGGCCGGGCTGTCGTTCACGCTGCCGGAGAGCCAATAACCCATTATCCACGCACGCCATGCGTGCCCGAGGCATGACCGCCAGACAACGAGAACGTCCGACGCGCACCGACGCGCCGCAGGGCCCCGCCGTCGACCTAGACCGCTATACCCCCGCGTATTTCACCTTCATCGCCAACAAGCTGGCGCGCGGTGCGTCCAAGCATTACCTCGAGACCTACGGCGTCGGCATCGAGACCTGGCGGATCATGGTCATGCTGGCGATCGAGGGCAAGGTCACCGCGCAGCGCGTGTGCCAGCTCATCGGCATGGACAAGGCCTCGGTCAGCCGGACCTTCAAGAGCATGCATGCGCAGGGCCTGATCTCGTTCAGTTCCGACGACCACGACGGCAGGTTGCGCCACGCCGCGTTCACGCCGCGCGGGCGCGAGATGCACGACAGCATCATGAAGTTCGCGCTCAACCGCGAACAGGCATTCCTGTCGGTGCTCGCGCCGGACGAGGTGGACGTGCTGATCGATCTGCTGCGGCGCCTGCACGAGAACCTGCCCATGGTGGACGCCACCTCCGACGCCTTCATGGAAACCCAGCGAGCCCGGGGGCTGGTCCCGCCCCGCGGTCCGCGCCGACGCAAGGTAAGCACATGACCCGACTCGTTATCGTGGGCGGCGGACACGCCGCCGCGCAGCTGGCCGCCTCGCTGGCGGAAAAGCAGTTTCCCGGCAGCATCGTCCTGGTCAGCGACGAGCCCGAGATCCCTTATCACCGGCCGCCGCTTTCCAAGACCCTGATCAAGGATCCGGAGGCGCCGCTGCCCGAGCTGCGCGGCGCGTCCTTCTACGAGCAGGCCGGCATCACGCTGAGGCTGGGCACCCGCGCGCTGTCCATCGACCGGGCCGGCAAGCGCCTGCGGCTGTCGTCGGCCGCGGGGCAGGAAGACCTGGCCTACGACCACCTCGTGCTGGCCACGGGCGCGTGCGTGCGCGAACTGCCGCAGGCACCCGTGGGGACGCCCGGCGTGCACTATCTGCGCACCTATGCCCAGGCGCGGGCACTGCGCGATGCGCTGCCCGGCGCCCGGCGGGTGGTGGTGCTGGGCGGCGGCTTCATCGGTCTCGAGATCGCGGCCACCGCCCGCCACCTGGGCAAGGAAGTGACCGTGTTCGAATCCATGCCGCGCCTGTTGACGCGCTCGGTGTCGCCCGAGATCTCGTCCTTCCTGCTGGAGACGCATCGCGCGGCGGGGGTGGACATACGCCTGGGCAGTTCGGTCGACGGCCTGGAGATGGCGCAGGGCAGGGCGGTGGGCGTGGTGTCGGGCGGCGCGGCCGTCCCCGCGGACATCGTCATCGCCGGCATCGGCGCGACGCCCAACGTGGACCTGGCACGGGACGCCGGCCTGGCCTGCGACAACGGCATCGTGGTCGACGCCACCCTGTCCACCGAGGATCCGGCCATCTCCGCCATCGGCGATTGCACGTCCTTCCCGCATCCCGCATGGCCGCAGCCGCTGCGGCTGGAATCGGTGCAGAACGCCAACGACCAGGCCCGCACCCTGGCCGCCCGGTTGTGCGGCGATCCCCAGCCCTATACCGCCGTGCCCAGGTTCTGGTCGGACCAGGGCGAGGCGCGCCTGCAGATCACCGGCCTGTGGCGCCCGGGTTACCAAAGCGTCGTGCGGCCGGCGGCGCGCGGCACCGGCTTCTCGGTGCTGCATTTCGACGGGGACGCGCTGCGGGCCATCGAGTCGGTGAATTCGCCGGTGGACCAGATGACGGCCCGCAAGCTCATGCAGGCCGGACTGTCGCCCGCCAAGGGCACGGCGGCCGATCCGGCCGTGCCGCTGAAGGCCTGAGGCCAGGCCCGGCCGAACTCCTCCGGCCGGAGGCCGGGCGCTTGCATGCCGCCGCCTCGGGAGCGATACACTTACGCTTTCCGCCGCCTGCCGGGGCGGCGCCGCGGTGGACATGGTCCGCCAGGCCCGAGGAGCAAGAATGAGAGTTGTCGTATTAGGTAGCGGTATCATCGGCACGTCCAGCGCATGGTGGCTGCGCCAGTCCGGCCACGACGTCACGGTGATCGACCGCCAGCCTGGTCCGGCGCAGGAAACCAGTTTCGCCAACGGCGGCCAGATCTCGGTTTCGTATGCCGAGCCCTGGGCCAATCCGCAGGCTCCGCTCAAGCTGGCGCGCTGGCTGCTCCGGGGCGACGCGCCGCTGCTGTTCCGGCTGCACGCCGACTGGCACCAGTGGCTGTGGTGCATGGCCTTCCTGCGCGAGTGCCTGCCCGGCCGGCTGCCGCGCAACGTGCGGGCCCTGGTCAATATGGCGGCCTACAGCCGCAAGACCCTGCAGGACATGCGCGCCGAACTGGGCATCCCTTACGATCATCTCGAGAAAGGGATCATCAATTTCTATCGTGATCCGGCCGAATTCGACGCTTCGCAGAAGGCGGCCGACCTGATGCGCGAATACGGCGTCGACCGCCGCATCCTCAGTACCGAGGAACTGGTGGCGCTGGAGCCGGCCCTGGCGCCGCAAAGCCACCGCATCGTCGGTGCAGACTACACCGCGGCCGACGAAAGCGGCGACGTCTATCTCTTCACCACCGCATTGGCCGAGAAGGCCGCCGCGGCGGGCGTGGAATTCCGTTTCTCCACCCAGATCACGCGCCTGCTGGACGAGGGCGGGTGGGTCAAGGCGGTGGAGACCATCGACGCCCACGGGCGCTACGCCAAGGTGCAGGGCGACGTCTTCGTGGCCGCGCTGGGCAGTTTCACGCCGGAGCTGGTGCGCCCGCTGGGCGTTTCCTGCATGGTCTATCCGGCCAAAGGCTATTCGGCGACATACCCCGTTACGGATTCCACCCGCGCTCCCACGGTCAGCCTGACGGACAGTGCCCATAAGGTGGTATTTTCGCGGCTGGGCGACAGGCTGAGAGTCGCGGGAACCGCGGAACTCAGCGGCTATTCCCGCGCTCTGAACACGGTGCGCTGCCAGGCGCTCACCACCTTGACGCGGGAGCTCTTTCCAGGAGCGCTGGACTTCGACAAGGTGTCGTACTGGTCGGGACTGCGCCCCGCCACGCCGTCGAACGTGCCCCTGATCGGCCGCACGCGCCTGCCCAATCTGTACCTGAACACCGGGCACGGCACCTTGGGGTGGACCATGGGCTGCGGATCCGGGAGGGCCTTGGCCGACCTGATAGGCGGCCGCCGGCCGCAGGTGGATTTTCCCTTTTTGTGAGTGTGTCTCTTGAGCTTGACCATGTTTTCGGAGAACGGATCGATGCAGCCGACTAAGCGCTGGTTGAAATGGGGTGTGTCGGTGTTCGCCGCCGGCGTCCTGGCCGTGGGCGGCCTGGGCACGGCAGCGGCGCAGGGCGCCAAGAAGGGCAGCGCCAAGCCGGCGACCAAGGCCGCGCCGGCCAAGAAGCCGGCGGCGGGCGCCGCCAAGGCCGCTGGCGCCGCGGGTGCCGCCGGTGCCGCCGCCGCGATGGCCGCGCCTTCCGGTCCGATCGAGTTGCAGGTGTGGCATACCCTGAACCCGCAGCAGGCGGCGGAGTTCGATTCGCTGGTGCAGCGCTTCAACGAACAGCAGCACGGCTTCATGGTCAAGGTCACGGCCAAGCCTTCGGTCGAGGCGCTGATCGAGGATGGCACGGCCGCCGTGCGCGCGCGCCGCGCCCCGCACCTGGTCGAGCTGCCCGACAACCGTTCGCCTGAGTTCATCGCGCGGCAGGGAGCCATCCTGCCCATGTACGAATTGCTGGCCAAGTATCCGATCAAGGACCTGCGCTGGTTCCTGCCGCAGACCACCGCCGGCATGAGCGATGCGAAGGGCCGCCTGCTGGCGCTGCCCTGGATGGCCGACATCCCCGTCTATCTCTACAACCGCGACCTGTACCGGCGCGCGGGCCTGGATCCCGATACCCCGCCGCGCACCTGGCGCGACATGCAAGCGCATCTGATCGCGCTGCTGCAGAATGGCGTCAACTGTCCCTACGCCACGAGCTGGCAGACCTGGGTGCACGTGGAAAACCTCTCGGCCATGCACAACACGGCCTACGCCACGCGCAACAACGGGCTGGAAGGGCCCAACGGCGCCCAACTGCTGGCCAACGACCTGCTGCACGTCCGCCATCTGGCCCTGATGATGAGCTGGGTCCGCAGCCACCTGTTCCCGGTGCGCACCGACCAGGACCAGGCCGATGCCGCGTTCGCGTCCGGCGAGTGCGCCGTGCTGACCAGCGGCAGCAGCGCGCTGGCCCAGGTTCAGGGCAAGGCGGCGTTCTCGTACGGCGTGGCGCCGCTGCCCTATTACGAGGAAGAGGCGTCGCGTCCCAGCACGCCGTTCGTGGGCGGTTCCGCGTTCTGGGCGCTGGGCGGCCACTCCACCGCCGAACAAAAGGCGCTGGCCACCTTCATCGCCTACCTGGCCACGCCGGTGGTGGCGGCCGAATGGCACCAGAAGACCGGCTTCCTGCCGCTGACCGAAGCGGCCTATCGCGCCTCCGAGGTGTCGTTCTACAAGAACATCCCCGGCGCCGAGAACGTGGTGCGGGCCATGGCCAATCCGCCCGCCAAGTTCACGCGGGGCTTCCGCCTGAACAACTACGATCGCGTGACCGACATCATCAACAGCGAACTGAACGCCGTCTGGAACGGCGTCAAGCCGCCCAAGCAGGGGCTGGACGATGCCGTGGCGCGGTCGTCGGCGGTGATGAGCGCGAAGAAATGACCACCGGGGAAGGCGCCGTTTCCATCAGGACCTGGCCCTATCCCCGCGTGGTGGCTCATAGGGGCGGGGGCGCGCTGGCCCCCGAGAACACCCTGGCGGGCATGCGCGAGGCCCATGCCCGCCGCATCGGCGGCGTCGAGTTCGACGTCATGCTCGCCGCCGACGGCGTTCCCATCCTCATGCACGACACCCGGCTCGGACGCACCGTACCCGGCGTGGGAGACGTGGGCGCATTCGCGTCCGCGGACCTGGCGCGCATGGACGCCGGCGCCTGGTTCGATCCGCGCTTCCAGGGCGAGCCCGTGCCGCGCCTGGAGGACATCGTGCAATGGCTGCGCCGCCATGGCGTCTGGATGAACATCGAGATCAAGCCCATCCCGGGCCACGACGTGGATACCGGGCAGGTGGTGGGGCAGATGGTGCAGGATCTGTATGCGGGGGTTGCCGATCCCGCCGGGTTGCCGCTGTTCTCGTCCTTTTCCGCCAAGGCGCTGGGCGCCGCGCGCGAAGCCGCGCCGGACATTCCGCGCGGCCTCCTGGTGGAGGGCGTGCCGCCGGACTGGCGGACCCGGCTCGAAGCCCTGGATTGCGTGTCCCTGCACTGCCGGCACGACTTGCTCGATGCCGGGCTGGCGCGCGACATCAAGGCCGCGGGGTACGGCCTCATGTGCTACACGGTCAACGATCCGGAGCGGGCGCGCGAACTCTTCTCATGGGGCGTGGATGCCCTGTGCACCGATCGCTACGACCTGATCGGCGCCGACTTCCGGTAAACCGTCAGATCTCCACTACCAGGCCGGGGTCGAATTCCCCGTTTTCGCCCGGATAGCCGCCCGGGTTCGCCACCACGCGCGCCTTGCCGATGCGATAGTCGAAACAGGTGTGGGTATGGCCATGTATCCAGAGGTCGGCCTTGGCCGCCAGGTCGTCCAGGTTGGACGAGAAGGCCGGCGACAGCTGGTTGCCCTTGTACTGCTGCGGCACCGAACGTTCGCTGGGCGCATGGTGGGTGACGACCACCGTGGGGCCGGTGTGGGGCGTGTTCAGCTGTTGTCCCAGCCAGGCGCGAGCAGCCTGGTGCAGGGCGATGCAGGCCGCCGGCGTGAACTTTCCCTGGTCGGTGTCGATGCAGCTGAAATCGGGCATCACGCGTACGGCCATGGCTTGCGCCAGTTCATCGCCGGGCGATCCATACAGCGCGAAATCGGCCCAGAGCGTGGTGCCCAGGAAGCGCACGCCATCCAGCTCCACTGCTTCGTTCTGCAACAGGTGCACGCCGTGCCGGCGGGCCGTCTCGCGCATCTTGCGGTCCAGCCTGCCCATGTGGGCGGAATAGAACTCATGGTTGCCCGGCACGTAGACGACCGGCGTCTTGCCGAAGGCCCGGCCGGCCCAGGCGATGCCGAGATCGTGCGTATGGATGTCGCCGGCCAGGACGACCAGGTCGGCGTCGACGTCGGGCAACGGGCGATTGCCGTTGAAGTGTTCGTGGTGGAGGTCGGACAGAATGCGGATGCGCATGGTCGTCGGAATCCGAGGCGATGGCACGGATCGACTAGCGTAGCACGGCCTACCGGGCCTCTTGCAGTGCCGCCCGGACCGCGTCCCGCGTCAGGTGCGGAGCGAACATCCTGATGAAGTCGAAGGTGTGGTTGCGCAGATAGGCATTGATGCGCAGGGAAATCGACGTCATGCTGGGTTCGAACAAGGTGGCTGGCGTCGATCACTTTCCATCGCCCGCTGAAAGCCGGGTCGTGCGTGATGATCGGATAGGTCGCCACGTCGCGCAGGGTGGGCTTGCGGATCTTGAGCAGCGGATGACCCACCTTGGTGGATGGAACGCTCGAGCTCGAAACAGTCCATGCGGACCAGCGTCGGGAAGGCTCGCGTGGTTTCCGTGCCCACGGCGAGATCGGCCACGCCTGCTTCCACCATTTCGCAGATCTGCGTCGGATTGCCCTGGCGCAGGTGCAACTGCACCTTGGGATGCTGGCGGATGAAGCGCTCGATGACCTGGGGCGGGACGTAGCGGGCCTGCGTATGCGTGGTGGCGATGGTCAGGCTGCCCCCTTCGCGCGAGGAAGGCTCTTCGCCCAGCCGTTTCAGGCTGTCGATGTCGTTGAGCACGCGCTGGGCGATGGCCACGACTTCTTCGCCGGGTTCGGTCAGGCCGACGATGCGGTTGCGCTTGCGGGCAAAGACCTCGAACCCGAGTTCTTCTTCCAGTTGCTGCAGATGCTTGCTGATGCCGGGCTGTGGCGTCGACCTGACGCCAGTCCATTACAAAGGGGATTCGGCCGCCATCGTCGACCTGCTGGGCGGCCAGGTGCAGATGATGATGTCCAGCATCTCCGGCCTGCTTCCCAACGTGCAGAACGGCAAGCTGCGGCCCATCGCGGTAACGGGCAGGACGCGGTCCCCGACCATGCCCGACCTGCCTACCATCGCCGAGTCGGGCTATCCCGATTTCGAGGTCATCACCTGGTTCGGCCTGGTCGCGCCGGCCAGGACCCCGGATGCCGTCGTCGCGCGCCTGAACCGGGAAGTGCTGCAGGTGCTCAAGCAGCCGGAGGTCAGGGAGAAACTGACCGGCATGGGATTCGAGGTGGTGCCGAATTCGGCGGAAGCGTTCTCGCGCTTCATGGCCGAGGAGAACGTCAAGTGGGGCTCGCTGGTGCGCGAACTGGGGCTGAAGGGACAGTGATGGATGTCCTGCCCGCCATCGCCGGACCTGGATGAAAACATCCGGCAGTAAGTAGTTCACACGCTACCCGGGCACAGAGCTGCCCGGCACGATGCATGCCTGGGCGCGGTCTGGCCGCGCCGCTTTGCCAAGGGTCCTCTATGCATCCGTGTCTCATCACTATCGCCGCCGCATGGCTCGCCTGCGGAACCGCCGCGGCGCAAGCCCTGCCTGCGCCGCACGCCGGCAGGGATGGCGCTTTCGATTTTTCCTATCGCATCGTGGGCGACAAGCGCGTGGCGCCCGTGCAGGTCTTCGACGACGGGCGGCAGACCTATCTGCAATTTCGCGTCGGGCAGGTGTTGCCTGCCGTCTTCAGCGTCGGCGCGCAAGGGGAAAGGCTGGCGCCGGTCGCATGGCAGGGCGGCTACGCGGTGGTGGCCGGCACGGCGGGCGAGTACCTGTTGCGGATAGGCGAAGTCGTGGCGCGTGCCCAGTACCACGGGGGCCGCGGCCGCGCCGGCACGAGTGGTTCCGGCGGAGCGGGCGGCTACCCATCCGACCCGGACGATTCGTCTTTCGCCGCACCAGGCTATCCCGGGCCAGTCCAGGGGCAGACGGTCGCCATCGGCAGCGGGCGTCCCGCAGCGGACCCCGCGCCCGTCCGTCGGGGAACGTACGACGCCACGCCGGCGGACCGGACCATGCGCCAGGCCCTGCGGCGGTGGGCCATGGCCGCGGGCTGGACCTTCGACCCCGAACACTGGACGGTCGACGTCGACATACCGCTTGCCGGGTCGGCCAGCCTGGGCAGCGACTTCAAGACGGCCGTGCGCGAACTGCTGGCCTCCACCGAACTGTCCACCCATCCCCTGCAGCCGTGTTTCTACTCGAACCGCGTGCTGCGCGTCGTCCCCCATGCGGAATCGTGCGACCGTACCAGCACGCCGACGGGACGCCAGGGGTAGGCCATGGTCCATGCATGCAGTGTGTCGCCGCGGTTCCTCCGCGGCACGGCGGCCATGGTTCTTTTCGTGTCGGGCTGCGGGCAGTTCGAGGCCATGCGCCACATCGACGCCGACGCGGCGCGTGCGTCCGACAACATCGCCACCGCCCGCATTCCGTTCCAGCAGTCCGTGGCGGGCGGGCCCGGGCGCGCACGTGCCCAGGAAGTCGCCCGGCCCTGGCTGGCGGGCAAGCCCCAGCCATTGTCGCGCGAGGTCACGCTGCCCGAGGCGCTCCGGGCGTCGGTCGAGACGGCATTGATGTTTCCCGGAGGCCGGGTCGACCTGCCCACGCTGGGCGAGCAGATTGCGCTTGCCACCGGCATACAGGTGCGTATCCAGCCGGACGCGCTCCTGCCGCAGGAAGCCTTTCTTCCGCGCCTGACCCTGGCGCAGGCGGCCGGCGCGGGGACGCCGTCCGCCGTCCAGGTCAGCCTGCCGACGGGGCTGCATCCGCTGCCCCGCCTGCTGGACCTGGCGGCCAACCGCCTGGGCGTGCACTGGAAGTACCAGGCCGGCGCCATCGTCTTCTTCCGCACGGATACCCGGGTATTCAACGTACGCGCGCTTACCTTGAAGGCCTCCGCGGCCGCCAGCCTGGGACGGGCGGGCGGCGGCAACGCAGGCGCTTTCGAAAGCACATCGTCCACGCGCATCGAATCGACGGGCAGCGACGCCCTGGGGGCGGTCAAGGCCAAGCTCGAACCCTTCCTCACGCGTGCCGGCACGCTGGTCGCCAATGGCGACGCCTCGGGGCTCATCGTCGTCACCGACACCCCCGAGGCGCTGGACCGTGTCGCGGCTTTCCTGGAACGCGAGAACAAGGCCCTGACCCGGCGCGTGCGCCTGATGTTCGAGGAGATCGAGTTGGTGGCCAGGAACCAGACCGAGCAAGGCATAGACTGGAATCTGGTCTATCGCCGTACACGGGATGCCGCCCAGGCCGGCTCCCCGGCATCGCTGGTGTCGGACGTCGCGGGGTCGGGCCTGGGCCTGTCCATCGCCGGCGGCCGTTGGGAGGGCTCGGCGGTGGTACTGAAGGCACTGAGCGAGATCGCCACCATCACCCGCCATACCACGGTGCCGTTGCAGACCCTGAACCGGCGCCCGGTCACGCATGCGGTCCGCACCACCTTCACTTATATCGACCAGGTGCAGGTCACTACCGTCGCGTCGTCGGCGGGCACGTCCACCGCGCCGTCAGTCACGCAGAAGGAGGAAACCGTCGGGTCCTTCCTGACCGTGATTCCCGATGCGCAGGACGACGGCCAGATCCTCCTCACGATCGCCTACGACAACACGGTCGCCCAGCCTCTCAAGACGCTGACTTTCGGCGCCAGCGGCAACCAGGTCCAGCTGCAGCAGAAAACCGTGGATGGCATGGGGACCGTGCAGCAGGTCGAGCTGAGGCCCGGCCAGCCGGTGCTGGTGTCCGGTTTCGAGCGTTCGCAGGACCAGTACGACAAGCGCCGGCTGGACGAGGGGGCGCCGATGCTGCTGGGCGGCTCGGGCAAGACCGCGCGCGAGCGTCGCAATACGGTCGTGCTCATCACCGCGCAGGTCGAGGAAGGCTTCTGACTCGCCATGAACGATTACGTCCTGCTTCGATTCGACGGCGACGAGCGCGTGCTGGTCCTGGGCATGCGCTGGCACACCATCCTGGGCAGCCGGCTGGACCAGCGGGCGCGCCAGAAGGCTCGGGAGGTCAGGGCTTCGCACTATGCCCATGCGCCCGGTTCGGAGGCCGTCGGCGTGGTCCGTCTGAGCCGTGCCGACCGTGGCCTGGCGGCCAGTCTCCACAGCGGGGCGTTGGCCTTCGCCGCCGACCACAGGCAAGGGGTGGTCGCGCTGCGGGCGGTGCTGCCCGACGGGCGCATATGGGTGGTCGCCTCGCAGGGTGGCAAGGTACTCACGCATTCGGACCGCGTCCATGATACCGCCGCCGATGCCCAGGAGGCCCTGGACGCCCTGGCCGCGCATCACGGCGACGAACTCGTCGTCCTGGACGCCGACTCGGAAGATTCCGGCGACGTCTCGCTGCCGGAGCTGCTGGGCGAATCGCCGGATCCATACCGGCTCCAGCCATGCGGTTGGAGCATGCCGACGCTGCCGCGGCCGCTGGTCGTCGCGACCCTGGGGTGTGCCGCCGCATTTCTGCTGCGGGCCGGCTGGGACTGGTATCGCCACCTGGGCGGCACCCAGGCGCCCGCGCCGGCAAGCGTCGATCCCGACGCGGCATGGGCCCGCGTGTTCGAGACCTTTCGCCAGCGGGTACGCCTGCACGCCCAGGAGGATGGGCTGGCCGTCCTGGATGCGCTGGCCGAGCTGCCCGCCGAATTGGGAGGCTGGAAGCTGTCGTCCGCCCAGTGCACGCGAGATGCCGGGCCGGGCTGGACGTGCCGCGCCGGGTATGGCAGGGGGCATCGCCTGGCCACCAACGCCAGCTTTCTCGCGGCCCGCCCGCCAGGCTGGAAAGAGACATGGCAGCCCATGGATGCCGTCGTAGCGCACTTTTCCATCGCCGGCGGCGGCCAGGCGCTCGAGCCATCGCGGCTCAGGAGCCAGGAGGAGCATGACGACCAGACCGTCACGGCCCTGCAGCAGGTCATGCCGCTATTGTCGGGCATCACGCTGGGAGACGCGGCGCCCGCGCGGCTGGAACCTCCACGCGACGAATACGGGGCCGTCATCCCCGCGCCGCCTTCGATGCCGGCCATATTCGAGCGGCCGCTGGCGCTGGAAGGACCGTTGCGGTCCCTGTTCCTGATGCCGGAGCTGCTGGCCGGCCAGGTCGAATGGCGGTCGGCCTCGCTCACCGTCGCTCCCGACGCCGAGCTTTCCTTGAATCGGAGCCGGCTCATGGCCGGCATTTCTGGAGTCCTCTATGCGCGTGATTGAGTGGGGCGGGCGGCCCGCCATGACCATGATCGCCGCCCTGTTCCTGATCCATCCCCGGGTGGAAGCGGCTGAAAGCGAACTGGACAAGGTGCGCGAGATGCTACGCATCGATACCGCCCGCGCCCTGGCCGCGGAGCGAGCCCGCCAGGCGCCTGCCCCGAGGTCGGCCGCGGCGCCGGCCCGCCATGGCGACAAAATCGTCCTGACTTCCCTGTATGGCTTGAGCGGGGGCTTGAACGCGGTCGTGCTGGTCAATGGCGAATCGCGGCTGTATCGCCAGGGCAGCGAGCTGCCTCGCGGTACGATCCATCCGGGCCGGGAATATCGGTTGCAGCGTATCGACGACGGCTGCGTCTATCTGAAAAAAGGCGCGGAAGAACGTTCGGCCTGCATCCCGCCCGCCGTGCCCATGCCGGCCGCGGCGGCGGGAGCCGGTTCGGTCGGCATGGCGCCGGTGCCGGCGCCGGCAATGCTGCCCATGCTCGTTCCCGCACTCGGAGCGCGGCCATGAGCCCGCTCATCTGGGGCCGGCCGGGCGTGTCGGCGGTGCTGGCCGGCAGCCGCCTGAGGGCGTCGGGCGCTACCGCCGCGGCGTCCGCGGACAAAGAAAAGGACCCGTCCGCATGCAAGGGCATCGCGTTCCCGGAGCTCGTCATGCGGCTGGACGGCCGCGACCAGCTCGCCCGGATGACGCCAGCCTTCCGGCGGGTGCTGCGTTCCGGCTTCGACGTCGGCAGCCTGCTGGACAAGCTCTGTCCCGTCGAACTCGAGGACGGCCGGGTGGCCCTGTTCACCGTCGATGATTATGCGCGCAGCGAGCAGATCGAGGAGTTCGAGCGCATGGTGCAGGCGCGCGGCCGAACGCTGGCCAGTCCCGCCCGCGTCGTGGTGCCGGCGACGCTGTTGCTGTCGATCGTGCGTGGCCAGATCACGGGGGATACCCTGCGGTCGCGCCGCCGGGTACTGCTCGATCCTGTCAAGAGCTCCATGGCTTCGGCTTTCCACGACATCGTCGCCTGGGGCGCGCGCCACGGTGCGAGCGACATCCATGTCAACCTGAGATCCGCGCATCCGGAATCCGAGATCCGATACACCCTGGGCGGCCGCTACGTGATGCCCGAACGCTTCCGTGGCATGCAGACCAGTACGCTGCGCGAGGTGTTGGCCGTCGCCTACATGGATATACAAGGCGGCAACGGCGCGGTCTTCGACCCGATGATCGAGCAGCAGGGCAGCATCCTGCACGATGTGGAAGGGGTGTCGTTCATGTTGCGCTGGGCGTCGCTCGCCACCGATGCCGGGGCGTCGGTCACCATGCGCCTGCTGCGCATGGACATGCGTGAACAGCCCCCGGATTTCGCCCGGCTGGGGTATCTGCCTTCCCAGGTACGAGTGGTCGAACGCGCCTTGGTGGCCGAAGGGGGAGCCATCGTGCTCGCAGGGGTGGTGGGATCCGGCAAATCGACCACCATCGCCTCGATGATGTCCCGCATCCCGTCCACCCGCAAGGTCATCACGCTCGAGGACCCGGTCGAATATCTCATTCCCAACGCGCTGCAGAACAGCGTCAGCCGGTCGCTCGACGGTTCGGTTTCCAACGAGTTCGACGCCAAGCTCAAGACCATCAAGCGATCGGCCATGAACGACCTGCTCATCGGCGAGATACGCGATCGCTCCACCGGCAGGGCGTTCATGGACCTCGCCAGCTCGGGCAGCAACCTGTACACCACGACGCATGCGGGCGGCGCGGCCCTGATCCCGGACCGCCTGGCCTCGGACTTCATCGGCGTTTCCCGAAGGCTGCTGGCGACGCCCGGGATACTGAAGCTCCTGGTCTATCAGACGCTGCTGCCGGCGTTGTGCCCCGCCTGCGCCTTGCCATTGTCCAGCCTGTTCGACCGGGCCGGCGGGGGCGGCATGGCCAGCCACGAGCCCGATCACTGGCGACGCTATGCCGATCGGCTCCATGCCTTGTACGCCATCGACGTCAAGGCGCTGAAGGTCCGCAATCCCGATGGATGCCCCGCCTGCCGGCAGAGCACCCTGCCGGAACTGCATGGGTACGCCGGGCGCACCGTCGCCGCCGAAATGATCGATCCCACCGTCGACGACGGGTTCCTGCGGCTGGTGCGCGACGCGGACACGCTGGCGTTGCGCGACTACTTCCGGTTCCAGCGGCGCAGCGCGTTCGATCATGCCGACATGACGGGCAAGACGGCGATGGAGTGCGCGATCTACAAGGCGTCGCAAGGGCTGGTCGATCCGCGCGACATCGAACCGAGATTCGTCAGTTTCGAGACCGTCGAACTGCGGAGGACCCGCGCGCCACAGGTGCCGCCTGGGCGCAGGCGGCCCCGCAGGTTGGCCTCCGGCCGGGTGCAGGCGCCGCTCGGGCGCCGCCGGGATGCCGAACGGGGAGGCCGTCCGGCATGAACACGCTTCGCGAACGCGCGCGCATCGCGTGGTGCGCGGCGCAGTTCCGGCCCGGCCGCGCCGATTACTACGACTATCTGGCCGATGTCATGGACGCCTGCAATGGCCGCAAGACATTGCGCGATATCTTCCTGGACGACGCCCGGCGCTATGGAGACCATCCGCGGGGCGTGTTGTCCGCGTACTGGGCGGCGCGCTATCAGCATGCGGGCGGCGATCTCCACGAGACCCTGCGTTCGACGCTGCCGGACGACGACCTGGTCCTGCTTCGCATGGCCCAGCGAGGCGGCGCGGGTGCGCTCGAACAGACCTTGCGCGACGTGGCGGCGGTGACGCGATTGGCCGACGAGGCACGGCGCACGTTGTCCGCCACGCTGTCGGCGGCCCTTGCCGCCGTGCTGGTCTCGTTCGGCATGATCGTCGCCGTGCCCATGTTCACCGTGCCGCGCCTGAAGCGGGCGTTCGGTGCGGTTCCCGACGAGTTCCTGGGCAGCCTGACCCGGCGTCTCTATGCCTTCGCCGAACTCGTCCAGGCGCACCTGTTCGTGTCCGCGCTGGCCGTGGGCCTGGCCGTCTACTTCGTGGCCTGGTCCATGCCCAACCTTACCGGCCGTGTCCGCCGTGTGCTGGACCGGTATTTTGTCTGGCGCCTGTACCGGGACCTGCAGGGCATACGCTTCCTGGCGTCGCTGGCGACCATGGTGAAGCGGCGCGGCAACGTCAGTACCGCGCTGCGCGAAGCTCTGGAACTGCAGGTGGAGGGCGCCAATCCGTGGCGGCGCTGGCACCTGGAAAGAATGATCGCGAATATCGACGACGGCCGCGTGGGCAGCGCCACCTTCGACACCGGCATCGTCGAGCCCGAGACCTTGTGGTTCCTGGCCGACCTGATCTCGGCCCGCGGCATGGACAGCGCCTTGCAGCAGACGCGCGTGCGCCTGGAGGGGCGGTCGCTGGGACAGGTTGCCAGGAAAGCGGCCGCCGCCCGCTGGGTGCTGCTGCTGGCCGCCGTAGGCGTCGCGTTGTCCCTGGTCTTCTGGCATGTCGGCGTCGTCAACGAAATGCGTTCCGCCTTGACCAACTATTACTCCAGCCGATGAGGTATCCCCATGTCTCGCTTTCTTCACGTTCGTCCCGGGCGCCAGCAGGGCTTCACCCTGGTGGAGGTCGCCATCGTCGCCGCCATCGTCCTGATCGCCGCCATCATCGGCATTCCCGCCATCAACGGCTATGTCATCGAGAACAAGGTGCCGGCGGTGGGGCAGGAACTGCATCGCTTCATCGCGCGCACCAAGGTCTCCAGCCAGGGGTTGGGCAACACGCCCTATACGGGCATAGGAATCGCCCAGCTCGCCAATTCGCTGCGCAGCAGCAGCGTCATCACCGTCGCGGGCTCGGGGGCCACGGCCACGGTCCGGCATGGCCTTGGCGCCACGGACGGCAGGATCGTGCTCGCTGCCGATACCCTGACTTCGTCCGGGGATGCCTTCGGACTGACGCTGGACAAGGTCAACGAAGCGGCATGCCCGGCGCTGGCCGCGGTCATGCAGCGGGTGTCCGAGCGCATCGTCATCAACAGTGTCACCGTCAAGCAGCCGGGCACCGGCGGAGCGGCGGGCACCTATAACGCCGCCGGCGCGGACGCCGCCTGCACCAGCGGCGATACGAACTCCTTCTCGTTCACCGCACGATAGGGCGCGCCCATGTCGCATACGACGGCTCTCCATGCCGCGCCGGCTGCCCGCGCGGCACGCCAGCGCGGATGGACCCTGATCGAACTGGCCATCGCCGCCAGCATCGCCATGGTGCTGGCCGTCCTGGCGGGGAGCCGCCTGGTGCGCGAGGTGGACGACGCGGCGGCCCAGGCGACGGGAACGTACCTGCTCGCGATCAAGGGAGCCATGGATGGCTACCTGGTCCGGCACTACGACGCGCTGGCCGGCGGAGCACCCGTTGCCGGCGTGGCGCAGGCATTCGCGCCCACCCTGGCCGAACTGAGGGAGGCCGGACTGCTGCAGCGCGGATTTCCCGATCGCACGCCGTTCAACCAGGCTGTCGCCATCCGTGTCGAGCGCAGCGGCTCCTGCCCAGGGACCGGATGCAGGGTGGATGCGCTGGTGCATACCGCCACGCCGCTGCGCGCGCCGGGGGCTTCCGAGCCGGATCCCGGCATCCTGGCCCAGGTCGTCATGGCCACCGCCGGATACGGCGCCGCCGCCTATCCCGACCAGCCGGCGCTGATGCGCGGCGCGACACACGTCCTTCCCAATCCATTGGGCGCGACGGCGGGTGTCGTGGGAGCCCTGGCAAGCCTGGATACGACCTTGTTCCAGCAGTTCGTGCGCATGCGGGATAGCCGCAATCCCGACCTGCAGGGGAGCCTGGATGTGCGAGGCGGCGTGCGGCTGCACGATTCCCTGGTGCTGCGGGGTACGGCCGGCGATTGCCTGACGGCGACCAACACCGGCGTGCTGACCGTGCAGTGCGCCGGCGTGCTGCAGACCAAGACCGGCCTGTTCCGGGCCGACAACGGCAGCATCGTCCAGATCGATCCAGTCTCGGGCATCGTCGCCAGCCAGCGGGTCCGTGCCGCCGCGGGACTGTCCACCGACCGGGGATCGATCTTCGACGCCGCCGACGCGCAGCCCACCTTGCGCGTGAACACGGGCCAGATGATCGTTGCGACCGGGGCCGGCCTTGCGCTCTCGGTCGTCGGCCGCGACCTCGTCGGACATGCCGGCGTGTCCGTCGATCGGCTGGGCGTCAGGGAGGTGGCCGCGGCCAACACCCCCTGCCTCTCACGGATATCCACCGAGGCCGGCGCCAACGCCGAATTCGCCCGCACGTCGGCCGGAGGCCTCCTGGTCTGCGCCGGCGGCACATGGCGCGAACTGGCAGCCATGGCATCGACCGGCGCCGCCTGCGCCCCCAACGGCGCGTTCGCCACCGACTCCGCCTCGGGCACCGGCCTGGTCTGCCGCCTTGGCGTCTGGATGCGCGCCGACGACCTGCTGTCCAGCTACGTCATGACCGGCAGCCAGATCGTCGCGTCCGGCGACACCGTCCAGAAACCCGCCTGCGGCCGGCTTGGTACCGCCGCCGGCACACCGCTCATCTATCTGTTGCCCCAGATCGAGTCCTCCAAGGCTTCGTCGTTCACCCGCAAGGCAGTGGACGCCGGGACGGGCTGGCAGGTGCAACTGCTGGACTACGACGGAACGGTTCTTGGCGGTCCCGCCAAGGCCATCGCCCAGGTCTATTGCAAATACTAGGGAGGAAGAATGAAGCGAATCATCGCCGCGGGCGCGGGCTGCGTCCTGGTTTCATGGAACGCCGGCGCGCAACCGGCACCGCCGCAGATGCGGACACCTTGGGTGGATTCCACGCATATAACGGGGGTGGCGAAGAGGGTGATGCCGGATAGTCCGGTCACGCCGCCCGGAGTTGATATACCTCAAGAGCCGCGAGCACCCGCAACCATTCAGGAGCTGCTTGACCGCATGGCTGGTGCAGAACTGTACTTCCGTGAGCTGTGGGATGGTCGAAGTGGTTGGAATGAACTGCCCGCCGTCCTGCGCGTTGTGGTGAAGGGAAGCGGCGCGGAAGTCCAATCACATGGGCAGTGGAACAATCAGTGGTCTCGGCTGTGCGTTCTGACTCCACTAGACACCAGGTGTGCGGCCGCTCCCGGCTCCATGAGCGCGAATCTTGTGCTGGAGATCAGCAGTTCAGCCATCACCGTTGCCGGGGCATCGTGTCTTCCCTGGTATATGGGAAGCGCCAGCGCTTGGGCCACATACACTTGGGACCATTACAGCAACGGATATGGCAAGTTTTCTAACCAGAACCGCCATCAACAGCCTGCCGGCAACGGCTACTCCGGATATTTTTTCCAGAACGGGAGCTTTTACTCTTCTTGCTACTACGAGATGCCAGGATAGCGCTTGGAAGAGGATGCTTCCTCTTCCAAGTTAGTGGACATCCCTCGTTGAGAATGTCCAAGCTTTTCCAATGTTGTTTCCCGCTTGGATTGCTTCGATTTCCACTCTGTAGGTCTTGCCTGGTTCCAGTTCGGCAATGGGTAGAAGGAATACACAGCCACGATGTGTTGCCGTCAGGTTGCCGTCAGTGACGATCTGAGCATCGACGGCCTTGTCGATGTATACGGAAGCATGGCGCAAGAGTCGGATCTGAATCGAACTAGTAGTCTGTTCTTCTTGGGCAGTGGCTCGCAACACTTCGAGCGGGGCGTAGTGTCCTTCCGAGCCACAGAACATGATCGGTGTGCCGGTAACAAGCAGGTCTGGGGCCGGGTTTGGCGATTCACTCGAGGGGACGAAGCGGGGGTTGACGTTCGTCTGCTTGTCAATTGGCCAGTGCCACGTTGTGTGAATGGGTTGCAAGTTCGCGGTGGTTGCGCCAAAGGTGATACTGGTACTGCTAAAAATGGCGGGTGTTGTCGTGGAATCCACGCCCAGACCTACTTGGTTGGCTCGCGGCTCCAGTACCCCGTACAGGTGGTAGACCGAATGCAAGAGAGAGTCAATGGCCTCGACGCCTGGTGAGAAATAGGAAATAGCCTCCGTGACTGGTTTTCCCGTATATCCCTGAGCAGTAGCCCTGGAGACATAGTCCGTCCCCGTGAACCACGGCTTATTCGGATCTTCCCCATGGCCCCTCACATAGTTCCTGACCTGATACGTCGCATGTGCCTGCGCGGCGGCATCCAATTGAGCATTCTGTTCCACGGCACCGACCCCGGCCGCCAGCCGGGCCTCGTTGAGTCGCGTGAACGCAGCCAGCTTCTCTCCCGTATGGCTGGACGTGGGCATGTCGGTGATCGGCCGGGTAGTTTCCTGGCCAGGGGGTGGGGCGGGGGGCGCCGGGGGAGAGGATCCGCCGCCTCCGCAGGCGGCCAGCATGGCAGTCAGGGGAAGCGCGCAAATGAAGCCGGGGAAGGACCCCGGCCCGATGGGGGGTGATGGACGTTTCATGGCAAGCCTCGATGCGACACCGCCCGGGAATCTCCGAGGCGGCGAATGAGCCCCTAGCCGGGGGATATCCGGTCTAACGGGTCCTTGGCCCGACACAAGATACGGGGCTCCACGTACGTGGTTGCCGAGGGGGCGCCCGGCTGGCGTCCTGCCTTACCGGTAGAATGTCCGCATCACCGTTTCCATTCCGTCCCATGCGTCTGCTTCTCGCGCTGCTCCTTCCCTGGCTCCAGTTCTTCACCATCGGCCGCCCCTTCGCCGGCATCTTCTGCCTGATCCTGCAATTGACGCTGATCGGCTGGATCCCGGCCGCGATCTGGTCGGTCTACGCGCTCAGCCAGTACAAGACCGACCAGAAGATCAAGAAGGCGATGGCAGGCCGGTAGCCCGGCTCCGGCGCTCGCCGGTCCGGCGATCCGCCCCCGTTTTCCCCGTTCCGGCCCGGGCGCGCACCCCGGGGCCGCCGTCCCTCTATAATTGACGATTCGATATCTATCCGGGGATGCAAACGGGTGCAGTTGGCGATTCATCCCCCTACCTGCGTGCAGCGATGAAATCCGCCGAGATCCGTCAGAAGTTCCTTCAGTTCTTCGAGTCCAAGGGCCACACCGTGGTGCCGTCCTCGTCGTTGGTGCCGGCCAACGATCCGACCCTGCTCTTCACCAACTCGGGCATGGTCCAGTTCAAGGACGTCTTCCTGGGCAACGAAGTGCGCCCGTACAAGCGCGCGACCTCGTCGCAGCGCAGCGTGCGCGCCGGCGGCAAGCACAACGACCTGGAAAACGTGGGCTACACGGCCCGGCACCACACGTTTTTCGAGATGCTGGGCAATTTCAGCTTCGGCGACTACTTCAAGCGCGACGCCATCCACTACGCCTGGGAACTGCTGACCACGGTCTACAAGCTGCCCAAGGAAAAGCTGTGGGTCACGGTCTACCAGGAGGACGACGAGGCCTACGGCATCTGGCAGAACGAGATCGGCGTGCCGGTCGAGCGCATCGTCCGCATCGGCGACAACAAGGGCGCGCGCTACGCGTCCGACAACTTCTGGCAGATGGCGGATACCGGTCCCTGCGGCCCGTGCTCGGAAATCTTCTACGACCATGGTCCCGAGATCTGGGGCGGCCCCCCGGGATCGCCCGAGGAAGACGGCGACCGCTACATCGAGATCTGGAACCTGGTGTTCATGCAGTTCGACCGCGACGCGTCGGGCACCCTGAACCCGCTGCCCAAGCCCTGCGTGGACACGGGCATGGGCCTGGAGCGGATCGCCGCGGTGTTGCAGCACGTGCATTCGAACTATGAAATCGATCTGTTCCAGAACCTGATCAAGGCCGCGGCGCGCGAAACCGGCTGTACCGACCTGGCGAACAACTCGCTGAAGGTGATCGCCGACCATATCCGCGCCTGCTCGTTCCTGATCGTGGACGGCGTGATCCCGGGCAACGAAGGCCGCGGCTACGTGCTGCGCCGTATCATCCGCCGCGCGCTGCGCCACGGCTACAAGCTGGGCCAGACCAAGCCCTTCTTCCATCGCATCGTCAAGGACCTGGTGGCCGAGATGGGCGAGGCCTATCCCGAGCTGGCCAAGGCCGGGGCGCGGGTCGAGCAGGTACTGCGCCAGGAGGAAGAGCGTTTCGGCGAAACGCTGGAACACGGCATGAAAATCCTGGACGGCGCGCTGGCCGCGCTCAAGCCGGGCGCCGCGCTGGACGGCGAGACGCTGTTCAACCTGTACGACACCTACGGCTTCCCGGTGGACCTGACGGCCGACATCTGCCGCGAGCGCAACGTGGACGTGGACATGGACGGCTTCGAGGCCGCGATGACCCGCCAGCGCGAGCAGGCCCGCGCCGCGGGCAAGTTCAAGATGGCCGCCGGCCTGTCGTACGACGGCGCCAAGACGGTATTCGAAGGCTATGCGCACCTGGCCGCGCAAGGCAAGGTCACGGCCCTGTACGTGGATGGCGCCTCGGTGCCGCGCATCGAGGCCGGGCAGGCCGCGGTGGTGGTGCTGGACCGCACGCCGTTCTACGCCGAGTCGGGCGGGCAGGTGGGCGATGCCGGCGTGCTGGTGCAGGGCGCGGCGCGTTTCGACGTGGAAGACACGCAGAAGATCCAGGCCGACGTGTTCGGCCATCATGGCAAGCTGGTCTCGGGCTCGCTGGCGGTGGGCGACACGGTCGATGCCCAGGTAGACGAAGTCCGCCGCGCGCGCACGATGCGCAACCACTCGGCCACCCACCTGATGCACAAGGCGTTGCGCCAGGTCCTGGGCGAGCACGTGCAGCAGAAGGGGTCGCTGGTGGACCCGGACAAGACCCGTTTCGACTTCGCGCACGACGCCCCCATGAGCGCCGACCAGATCGCGCAGGTGGAAGCCATCGTCAACCGCGAGGTGCTGGCCAACACGCCGGTGCAGTCGCAGTTGATGGCCTACGACGACGCGGTCAAGGGCGGCGCGATGGCGCTGTTCGGCGAAAAGTACGGCGACGAGGTGCGGGTGCTGGACATCGGCTTTTCGCGCGAGCTGTGCGGCGGTACCCACGTGGGTCGCACCGGCGACATCGGCCTGTTCAAGATCGTGAGCGAGGGCGGTGTGGCCGCCGGCGTGCGCCGGGTCGAGGCCATCACCGGCGACAACAGCCTGTCCTATCTGCAGAACCTGAACGCCACGCTGGCTTCGGCCGCGGGCGCGCTGAAGGTGCAGCCGGGCGACCTGCCGGCGCGCATCGGCCAGGTGCAGGACCAGTTGAAGGGCCTGGAGAAGGAAATCGCCCAGTTGAAGAGCAAGCTGGCCAGCAGCGCCGGCAATGACCTGGCGGCCTCGGCGGTCGAGGTCAAGGGCGTGAAGGTGCTGGCTGCCAAGCTGGACGGGGTCGATCCCAAGTCGCTGCGCGAGACCGTGGACCAGCTCAAGAACAAGCTCAAGTCCGCCGCCATCGTGCTGGCCGCCGTCGACGGCGGCAAGGTCAGCCTGGTGGCCGGCGCCACGGCCGACGTGTCCGGCAAGGTCAAGGCCGGCGATCTGGTCAATTTCGTGGCCCAGCAGGTGGGCGGCAAGGGCGGCGGCCGGCCGGACATGGCGATGGCCGGCGGCACGGATCCCTCGGGCCTGCCGCAGGCGCTCGCCAGCGTGCAGGGCTGGGTGGAAGGCCGCCTGTGAGCGGTGCGGCGGGAGAAGGCGCAATGAGTACCGAACCGGTGGCGTTCGATCTGGAGGTGGATGCCAAGGGGCTCAAGTGCCCCTTGCCCATCCTGCGTGCGAAGAAGGCGCTGGCCACGCTCGAGAGCGGGCAGGTATTGAAGGTGGTGGCCACCGACAAGGGGTCGGTGCGTGACTTCCAGGCTTTTTCCAAGCAGACCGGCAACGAGCTGCTGGCGCAGACCGACGATGGCGAAGTGTTCGTGCATTACATGAAACGCCGCTGACGGGCTACAGGTACTTTCTCCGCCCGCGGCGCTGAACCTGCCGTCGGGCGGCGTGTCATACCGCAGCTGGCGTTCGCCGGCGCGACCGTTCTCCCCAAGGTGACCCCCATGCGGCTACCGTCATTGCGTTGGCTTCTGGTCCTGGCGCTGCTCGTCGTGGGCGGCTTGGCGGCAATGGCCTTCCGCGACCGCGCCGTGCGCCCGATCGTGACCGGGCCGATCAGCGCCATCGTGTCCTTCGGCGACAGCCTGAGCGACGTCGGCACCTACAATCCCGGCGCAACCTATCCCGATCCGGCCACGCGCAGCGCGGCAGGTCAGCGTTTCACGACCAAGCCCGGGGAGGTCTGGGTGGAAGTGGTGGCCGACGCGCTGGGCCTCCCGATCAAGCCGAACCAGCAGGTCGATTTCGGCCCGCGCGGGCAAGGCGGCCGCATCGTGGACCTGGGCGGCAATGGCTATGCGCAGGGCGGTGCCCATATCGAGACCGACGCCGCGACGGCGCCGGCTCCGGATGGCATCCCGGCCGATGGCGGACTCCAGGGCGAGACCGCCGTTTCCATCAAGGCCCAGATCGACCGCTACCTGGCCACGCACAAAGGCTTCGACGGGACGGAACTGGTGCTGGTGCAGGGCGGCGGCAACGATTTCCTCGATGCCTTCCAGACCCTGGGAGACACCGAGCCCGAACCCGCGTCCGATGCCGACGACCGGATGGAGGCGCTGGTCCGGGCCAAGGCGGCCGCCATGGTGGCCCAGCTCAAGCGTCTGTCCGCGGCCGGCGCCAAGCGGATCGTATACGTCAACCTTCCCGACCTGGGCATGCTGCCGTTCATCCGCAATACCGAGCTGGAAGACCTGGCCACCGACGTGTCCGAGGGCTACAACGAACTCGTGGCCGGGGGGCTGTCGGGCACGGGCGTGCAGGTGTTCGATCTGGCCGGCCTGATCGACGATGCCGTCGACGACCCCGCCGCGGTGGGCCTGACCGTGACCGACAAGCCCGCCTGCACCAATTACGATGCGTCGCAGGGCGAGGTGGATGCACTGCTGTGCACCCCCGCCACGCTGGTGGAGCCGGACGCGGACCAGCACTATTTGTTCGCGGATTCCATGCATCCGACCACGGCCGGGCACCGGCTATGGGGAGAGAAGGTGGCGGCCTTCATCCACGATCGCTTTGGCGCGGTGGTCAAGCCGGTCCGGGTGGCCAGGGATACGACGGCTCGTTGAGCCGGGCAGGGCGAGCGTCACGGGGCTTTGGCTGCAATGGTGAAGACGACACCGAGCGAGTCCATGACCTTGCGCAGGGTCAGATAGTGCGGATTGGCCCCTGGAGCCAGGGCTTTGTACAGGCTTTGCCTGCCCAGTCCGGCTTTGCGCGCAATGTCGCTCATGCCGCGCGCACGCGCCACGGCTGCCAGCGCGGCAAGAAAGACGTCGGGGTTTGCGTCGCCGGCCGCTTCCGTGAGAAAGCAGGCGATGCTTGCTTCGTCTCGCAGGAATTCAGCCGCATCGAATTCGGCGGTGGTTGTTTTTGTCGGCGCTATCATGCGTGTCGCTCCCGCTTCAAGTCCCGCCAGATGGTCCTGGCGAGTTCGATATCGTGTTTCTGCGTGTCCTTGATGCCCGCACAGAGCAGGACGTAGATGTCGGCACCCTCCCGTGCGATGTAGAGCCGGTAGCCTGGGCCGATATGCAGGCGAAGTTCGTGGATGCCTTCGCCGATGGAACGCATGTCGCCAAAGAGCCCGTGCTGGACGCGCAGAAGCCGCATCAGGATGGCGCCACGGTCGCTTGGGCTTTTCAGCCGATGCAGCCATTCCGCGAACTGGTTCGTTCTCTTGATGATCAGCATGCCAAGTGTCTCCTCGTGGAGACAGTTTGTCAAGCATGCAGCGATATTTCAACCGTCGGGGTGATCTTTTTGTCATCCTTCGGTTCAGGGGGAGGGCGTTGCGGATAAGGAAACGGCCCCGGAAGGGGCCGTTCTCGCCGGTCGAAAATCCGCTGTCAGCCCAGTTTCGCCCGCTGCTCCCGCACCTTGTCCAGCGTATCGCTGAACTGGGCCAGCCGGGCGCGTTCCTGCTCCACCACGGCGGCCGGGGCGCGGTCGACGAAGCTGGCGTTGCCCAGCTTGCCGTTGGCTTTGGCGATCTCGCCTTCCAGGCGGGCGATCTCCTTGTCCAGGCGGATCTTCTCGGCGGCCACGTCGACCTCGATGTGCAGCATCAGGTGTGCGTCGCCGACCACCTGCACGGGGGCGCCGACGACGTCGGGCAACCGGTCGACCACCTTGACCTCGGTCAGCCGGGCCAGGGCCGCCAGGTAGGGGGCATTGCGTTCCAGGGCGGCGCGGTTGCCGGTGGCGTTCAGCGGCGCCTTCTGCGAGGGCGGCACGTTCATTTCGCCGCGCAGCGCGCGCACGGCGTCGACCTGGGCCTTGAGCTCGGCCATCGCGGCTTCGGCGGCCTCGTCGATCTTCTCGGCCTGGGCGGCGGGGTAGGGCTGCACGCCCACGCTGGTGGATTCGCCGGCGCGGCGCTTGCCGGCCACCACCGAGACCTTCTGCCAGAGTTCTTCCGTGATGAACGGGATGATGGGATGCGCCAGCCGCAGCACGGTTTCCAGCACACGGATCAGCGTCTGGCGCGTGCCGCGCTGCTGGGCTTCGTTGCCGGTCTGCAGCTGGACCTTGGCCAGCTCCAGGTACCAGTCGCAGTATTCGTCCCAGACGAAGCGGTACAGCGCGGTGGAGATGTTGTCGAAGCGATAGTCGTCGAAGCCCTTGGCGACCTCGGCCTCGGTGCGCTGCAACTGGCTGATGATCCACTTGTCGAACACCGACAGTTCCACCGCTGCGCCGGCTTCCACGCCGCAGTCCTTGCCTTCGACGTTCATCAGCACGAAGCGGGTGGCGTTCCACAGCTTGTTGCAGAAGTTGCGGTAGCCCTCGCAGCGCTTCAGGTCGAAGTTGATGTTGCGGCCCAGCGTGGCGTAGGCGGCCATGGTGAAGCGCAGCGCGTCGGCGCCAAAGGCCGGAATGCCCTCGGGGAATTCCTTGCGGGTCTTCTTGGCGATGCTCTCGGCCTGCCTGGGGTTCATCAGGCCGGTGGTGCGCTTGGCCAGGAGGCCGTCCAGGTCGATGCCGTCGATCAGGTCGACCGGGTCCAGGGTGTTGCCCTTGGACTTGCTCATCTTCTGGCCTTCGGCATCGCGGATCAGGCCGTGCATGTAGACGTGCCTGAACGGGACCTGGCCGGTGAAGTGCGTGGTCATCATGACCATCCGGGCGACCCAGAAGAAGATGATGTCGAAGCCGGTGACCAGCACCGACGAGGGCAGGTAGCGCGCCAGGTCGGGCGTCTGTTCGGGCCAGCCCAGCGTGGTGAACGGCACCAGCGCCGACGAGAACCAGGTGTCCAGCACGTCAGGGTCGCGGGTGAGCGCGCCGGCGTAGCCGGCGGCCGCGGCCTTGTCGCGCGCTTCCTGCTCGTTGCGGGCCACGAAGATGCGGCCGTCGTCGGCGTACCAGGCGGGAATCTGGTGGCCCCACCACAGTTGGCGCGAGATGCACCAGTCCTGGATGTTGTTGAGCCACTGGTTGTAGGTGGTGGTCCAGTTCTCGGGGTAGAACCTGACGCGGCCGTCGGCCACCACTTCCAGCGCGACGTCGGTGATCGACTTGCCGGGATGGTGGGTGCCCTCGGGCGCCGGCTTGCTCATGGCGACGAACCACTGGTCGGTCAGCATGGGCTCGATGATGGCGTTGGTGCGGTCGCCGCGCGGCACCATCAGCTTGTGCTTCTTGACCTCGGCCAGCAGGCCCTGGGCCTCGAGGTCGGCCACGATGCGCGTACGGGCCTCGAAACGGTCCAGCCCCCGGTAGACCTCGGGCGCCTCGTCGTTGATGCGGCCGTCCAGCGTCAGGATGGAGATCATGGGCAGGCCGTGGCGCTGGCCCACCGCATAGTCGTTGAAGTCGTGCGCGGGCGTGACCTTGACCGCGCCGGTGCCGAATTCACGGTCGACGTAGTCGTCGGCGATGACGGGAATCAGGCGGCCGGTCAGCGGCAGGCGGACCTGCTTGCCGATCAGGGCCTGGTAGCGTTCATCCTCGGGATGGACCATGACGGCGACGTCGCCCAGCATGGTCTCGGGACGGGTCGTGGCCACGACGATGGCGGCATCGCTGCCGTCGACCGGGTAGCGGATGTGCCACAGGTGGCCGTCTTCTTCCTCGCTGACCACTTCCAGGTCGCTGACGGCGGTCAGCAGTTTGGGGTCCCAGTTGACCAGGCGCTTGCCGCGATAGATCAGGCCTTGCTCGTACAGCCGCGTGAAGACCTCGGCCACGCCGCGCGACATGTCCTCGTTCATGGTGAAGTATTCGCGCGTCCAGTCGGGCGAGGTGCCCAGCCGGCGCATCTGGCCGGTGATGGTGCCGCCGGAGTGCTGTTTCCATTCCCAGACCTTCTCGACGAACTTGTCGCGGCCCAGGTCGTGGCGGCTGACCTTCTGCGCGTCGAGCTGGCGCTCGACCACGATCTGCGTGGCGATGCCGGCGTGGTCGGTGCCCGGGATCCACAGCGTGTCGAACCCGCGCATGCGGTGGTAGCGCGTCAGGCCATCCATGATGGTCTGGTTGAAGGCGTGGCCCATGTGCAGCGTGCCCGTCACGTTGGGCGGCGGCAGCTGGATGGTGAAGGCCCGGCCGTTGTCGGGGCCCTGGACGTGTACCCCGGCCTTGAAGTCCCCCCGTTGTTCCCACAGCGGATACCAGCGCGCCTCGATGGCGGCCGGCTCGAAGCTCTTGGGCAGTTCGTCGGTCTCGGTTTGAGGTTGGGGAGAGGCTGAGGTCATCGGTGTTCCGGAAATACGTCGGTCGGGCGCGCGGCGGTGCGCCGCAGGCGCCAAACCGAGGATTTTAGTGGATTCTTCAGAGGCTGACGGCAGGCGGCCGGCGTCTCTTCAGCGCGGAGAAAGGGGCTTGCTCTCGACGGCGGCGCGCCGGATCAGTTCTTTCTGGACGGCCTCGTCCACCAGCCGGCCGAGTTCTTCCCGCAGGTTGTAGGCGATGTCTTCCAGTGCGCGGGCGGCCGCCACTTCCAGCGAGGCCCGCATGCGGGTCTTCAGCAGGGGTTCCACCCGGTCGAGCAGGTCCTGCAGGATGGCGGCGCGCAGCGCCTCGATGCCGTCTTCGTCATCCGGACCTGGCGTGGCGGCGGGGGCGGCGGCAGGCGCGGCCACGGGCCAGGATGGAGCGGGGGGCAAAGGGGCCGGCTCCGCCTTCCTGGCCGGCTGCGGCAGGTCCAGGACTTCGGTCAGGAGCGGGATGCCGGCGTCGTCGCGCGGAGGGAAAGAAGGGGCTTGCATATCGGCTCAGGGCAACTGGTGGCGCGACACGTCGTGCCGCACGATGTTGTGGCCGCACTCCTGGTAGAAGCGCCAGCGTGCCCGTGCCGCTTCGCGGTCGGCGGGATCGTTGGTGACGATCTCGATGACGCGCTGGAAGCGGGTGTAGATGGGCGGCCAGGTGTCGTCCAGGTTCAACAGCCAGTCGTGGTGGGGCGTGGGCGCGTCCGAGGCGGTCAGCACGATGGGCGTGTCGGCCGCCAGCGGATCGTTGACGCGGACGTGGGGGATGAAGGAAATGTCGTCCAGCGCCCAGAGCATCTGATCGAAGGCGTTCAGGCGCCCCGTGTCGCGGCAGTACACCACCAGCCGGTGCCCCGCCTGGTGGCGGCGGGTGGCGATCTGGCAGGCGGTGCGCAGCCGGTCGGGGGCGCTGAAGGCGAAGTCGATTTCGGTCATGGGCGACGGGGCGTCAGACCAGGGACAGCAGGTACTGCGTCAGCAGCGGGACGGGGCGGCCGGTGGCGCCCTTGTCCTTGCCGCTGCGCCAGGCCGTGCCGGCGATGTCCAGGTGCGCCCAGCGATAGCCCTTGGCGTAGCGCGACAGGAAGCACGCGGCGGTGACGGCGCCCGCCGGCGGGCCGCCGATGTTGGCCATGTCGGCGAAGTTGGACTTGAGCTGTTCCTGGTAGTCGTCGTCCAGCGGGAGGCGCCATACCGGGTCCAGCGCCTGGCGCGACAGGCTGGTCAGCGTGTCGGCCAGGGCGTCGTCGGGGGTGAAGAGGCCGGTGTTGACGTGGCCCAGCGCCGTGACGCAGGCCCCCGTCAGGGTGGCGATGTCGATGACGGTGGAGGGCTTGAAGCGCTCGACGTAGGTCAGGGCGTCGCACAGGATCAGCCGGCCCTCGGCGTCGGTGTTCAGGATCTCGACCGTCTGGCCGGACATGGTGGTCACCACGTCGCCCGGCTTGTTGGCCCGGCCGCTGGGCAGGTTCTCGCACGCGGGCACGACGCCGATCACGTCCAGCGGCAGGCCCAGCTCGGCCACGGCGCGCAGCGTGCCGAACACGCTGGCGGCGCCGCACATGTCGTACTTCATTTCATCCATGCCGGCGGCCGGCTTGAGCGAGATGCCGCCCGCGTCGAACGTGATGCCCTTGCCGACCAGCACGACCGGGCCGCCGGCGGCTGCCTTGCCGCGCCCCGCTGGCTTCTGCCTGGCGCCTTCGTAGCGCAGCACGATGAACTTCGGCGGTTCGTCCGAGCCGCGCGCCACGGACAGGAAGGAGCCCATCTTCAGCGCCTCGATCTGCTTGCGGTCCAGCACCTCGACCTTGAGCTTGTGCGACTTGCCCAGCTTCTTGGCGGTCTCGCCCAGGTAGGTGGGGGTGCAGACGTTGCCCGGCAGGTTGCCCAGGTCGCGCGCGAGCGACATGCCGTTGGCGATGGCGCTGCCTTCGCGCAGGCCGGCCTCGGCCTCCTTGGCCTCGGATCGCTCGACCGCGAGGACCAGGCGCGCCAGCTTGGGCCGGCTGACGGCATCGCGCTTGCCGAAGGTGGCGTCGAAGCGGTAGGTGACTTCGCCCGCCGCGATGGCAGCCAGCCGCGCGCGGGTGCGGACGTCGGCCGACTGCATGGGGACGGCGGCCAGGGCCGACACGGTCTCGGTCACGCCCAGCGCCGCGACGGCGGCGAGGGCGGCGCGATGGGCGGCGGCCAGCGCCTTGGGCGACAAGGCCTCCTGCGACCCCAGCCCGGCCAGCACGACCCGCTGGGCCGCCACGCCGGGCAGGGACCTCAGCACCAGCGTTTCGCCCGCCTTGCCCTTGAAGTCGGTCTTGACGGCGGCGCGCACCGCGCCCTGGGCCGCCCGATCGACGGCATCGGCCGCCTGCGTCAGCACGCCGTCGGCGTGCACGCCGACCACCAGCGCGGCGGTCTTGATTTTCTCGGGGGCGGAGGTCTGTGTGCTAAAGTCCATGCGCGATTCTTCCTGTATGTAGTCGCGAGATTGTCAATTATCCCGCAGATGCGGGCCCCTCGCACAGGCCAGTACCGTGTCCCTGTTCCAGCGCTCCGTCAAAGACGAACTGACCAGCCATGCCAGCGTCGTATTCTCCACGCTCGTGGTCGTATGGATCAGCGTGCTGCTGGTGCGCCTGCTGGGCGAGGCGGCGGCCGGCCGCATCGGCGCCGACGTGGTCACGGGCATCGCCGCGTTCTCATCCATCAACGCCCTGCCCACCATCATCGCGGTCTCGGTGTTCATCGCCGTGCTGACCACGGTCACCCGCAATTACCGCGAATCCGAGATGGTGGTCTGGTTCTCCAGCGGCCTGAGCCTGGCCGACTGGTTCAGGCCCATCCTGCGCTTCGCCATTCCGTCGGCGGTATTGATCGCCACCTTGACCCTGGCCGCCTCGCCCTGGGCCCAGAAACAGATCGCCGAGTACCGCCAGCGCTACGAGCAGCGTTCCGACGTCTCCAAGGTCACCCCGGGCCAGTTCCTGGAGTCCAGCGGGATCGACCGGGTGTTCTACGTGGAGTCCGCCAACGACGCCGTGGACCGGGTCAGCAACGTGTTCGCGCGCTGGATAGAGAACGGCCGGCTCAACGTGCTGGTCTCGGGCGGGGGCATGCTCGAGGACCAGCCCAACGGCGACCGCTTCATGGTGCTGGAATCCGGCCATCGCTACGAATTCGTACCCGGCACGCCGCAGTTCCGCCTGATGAGTTTCGAGAAATACGGCGTGCGGATGGAGAGCAAGGGCCCGCCTTCCGCCGATGACCTGTCCACCAAGGCGCGCTCGACCATGCAGTTGCTGCGCGAAGGCGGGCAGGGCGCCGCCGGCGAATTGCTCTGGCGTGTCAGCATGCCGCTGCTGGCCATCAACCTGGCGCTGCTGGCCATTCCGCTGGGCGCGGTGAATCCGCGGCTGGGCCGCTCCGGCGACATCGTGATCGCGCTGCTGGTGGCCCTGTTCTACCTGAACATGGTCAACCTGGCCAAGGCCTGGGTGAACAACGGCCGGGTGGACTTCTTCGTCGCCCTGGTCGGGTTGCACGGGGCGGTCGCCGCGCTGACGGCGGCCCTGATGTATTTCCGCCTCAGGGTGAAGGCGCCGAAAGGGGCCTAGCGCGGGGCCTGGGCTGGTTCCGTGGCCTCCATGCTGCGAAATCCGACTATGCTAATTACTAAATATAATAAATAGCATGTCGTATATTACATTATGATCTATGGGTTGCCACGGCCCATCCGTCCGGGTTGGATGGCAGATCCATAGTGAATCGCACCATGAACCTGCAGCAATTCAAATTCGTCCGGGAAACCGTGCGCCGCGACTTCAACCTGACGGAAGCCGCGAGGATGCTCTACACGTCCCAGCCAGGGGTGTCCAAGGCCATCATCGAACTGGAAGACGAACTCGGCGTGAAGATCTTCGAACGCCATGGCAAGCGCATCAAGGGCCTGACCAAGCCCGGCCTGGCCGTCTCGCAGATCGTCGACCGCATCATGCGCGAGGTCGACAACCTCAAGAAGGTCAGCGACGAATACGCCCGGCGCGACGAAGGCGGCCTGACCATCGCCTGCACCCACACCCAGGCCCGCTACGCCTTGCCGCAGGTGATTCCCGCCTTCCGCAAGCTGTTTCCCAAGGTCCATCTGTCGCTGATCCAGGGCAGTCCGGGCCAGTTGGCCGACATGGTGCTGAACGAGCAGGCCGACCTGGCGGTCGCCACCGAGGCGCTGGCCCTGACTCCCGGCATGGTGACGCTGCCCTGCTATACCTGGGAGCATGTGGTGGTGGTCACGCCGGACCATCCCCTGGCCCAGCTGACGTCGTCCCAGGCCAAGAAACTGACGCTGGAGCAGCTCGCGCAATATCCCGTCATCACCTATGACCGCGCCTTCGCCGGCCGCAGCGCGATCGACCAGGCCTTCAGCTCGCAGGATGTCCACCCGGACTTCGTGCTCGAGGCCATCGATGCCGACGTCATCAAGACCTACGTCGAGCTGGGACTGGGGATAGGGATCATCGCCGGGGTCGCCTACGACCCCCGGCGCGACACCGGACTGGTCGGGCTGCCGGTGGGGCGCCTGTTCGGCATGCACACCAGCCGGATAGGCGTGAAGTCCGGCACCTTTCTGCGGGACTACGTCTACACCTTCGTCGAACTGCTGGCGCCCAGCCTGACGCGGGAAGTCGTCCAGAATGCGATCAAGCCATCGGACCAGGGCTGACAGGCTTTTCCTATCTCCGGAGCGATGTCGATCAGTTTAATCAAATGAGAATTCATATCATTCTTGTTGACTCTATAACGAGAATGATTATCATTTGGCGAAAGCAATCGACATCACGGAGATCGTCATGGCAGTCAGCGCAGTCGTGGTCGGGGCAGACCGGCTAGGCAACATCCCGGACCTGCTCAAGGGGCACAACATCGCCATCACCCACCATATCAGCGGGCGGGATCCGGCGCATCAGAAGAAGACGCTGCAACTGCCGTCGGGCACGGAGTTGCTGATCCTGCTGACCGATTTCCTCGGGCACAACGTGATGAAGGCCTTCCGCCAAGCCGCCCAGCGCGCGGGCATACAGGTGGTGGCGTGCCGGCGATCGGTGTGTTCGATGCAGCAGGCGCTCGAGAACTGTGGATTGTGCGGCGCCGAGGCGGGCGCGCCGTGCGCCCGCGTCGCGCAGGAAGAAGTCAGCGTGAAGCTGATTCCGAGGAAGCCAGGCGGCGGGCGCCGTTGAAGCGCTTCTTCCAGTAGGCCATGTCCATGCTTTCGACCCGCACGACCCCTCCCGACGAGGGGGAGTGCACGAAGCGGCCGTCGCCCAGGTAGATGCCCACGTGCGAGAATTTCCGGCGCAGGGTGTTGTAGAACACCAGATCGCCGGGTTGCAGGTCGCCGATGTCGATGGGGTCGCCCACCCGGCTGATTTCCTCGGCCCGGCGCGGCAGTTGCAGGCCCAGGACTTCACGGCTGACGTAGGCTACCAGCCCGCTGCAGTCGAAGCCGGCCTCGGGCGACGAGCCGCCCAGGCGGTAACGCACCCCCAGGTAATTCAGGGCGTAGGCCGCCAGTTCGGCCTGGCCGCCCACGGTGGTATCGGACTTGTCGTCCTGCCATTGGCCCGACAGGATCTTTTCCGGATCCAGCGGTTCGGTGCGGGACGGCACGGGGGAGATGCTGTCTTTCCACGACGGAACGGGGTGGCTGGGCAGACTGTACCGCGCCACGCGCTTGGCGGGCGTATCGGCAGCGGCCGAGGGACCGTTCTGCGGGGAGGGCGGCGATTGCGTGGCGCAGCCGGCCAGTATCGCGGACCCGACCAGCATGGCCAGCTTCCCACCCGCTTTCCGGACCTTCGTCCCGCCGGCCGGGAATCGTGGCCGGGATGCAGGGAGGCGAAGGGGAATGCGGGCCTTTTTCATTCGTATAGGGGGACGCTGGGCACAAGATGATACAAAAGTGGCGCTAAGATACCTCTTTGGCGGCGCCCAGGTCAATGCACTTGTGCGTGCAAAGCTATAAATCCGGCATGGGGACGCCCTACAATCCCCGTTTTTCCCCAACGAGGATTCCGTTCCATGAAGACCAAGCACGTCCTGACCGCCGACGACGTCAAGAAGATCCTGGCCGCCGCCGAAGCCGAGGCGCTCGCCAACAAGTGGGCCGTTTCCATCGCCGTGGTCGACGACGGCGGCCACCTGCTGGGCCTGCTGCGGCTGGACGGCGCTCCCGCGATCTCGGCCCACATCGCCCCCTCCAAGGCCCATACGGCCGCGCTGGGCCGCCGTGAATCCAAGGTCTACGAAGACGTCGTCAACAATGGCCGCACCTCGTTCCTGTCCGTGCCCACCATCCATGGCATGCTGGAAGGCGGCGTGCCGGTCGTGGTGGAAGGCGAGACCATCGCCGCGGTGGGCGTGTCCGGCGTGAAGTCCAACGAAGATGCGCAGATCGCCCGCGCGGGCATCGCGGCGCTCGGAATCTGAGTCCGCCAGCCGGGTTGGCCGCCATGTCCGGGCCGTCCATGCGCGGCGCCCTGAACCCGGGCGTCCGCCGGCGCGAGGTCTTCGCCTGGGCGCTTTATGACTTCGCCAACTCCGGCTACACGACGGTCGTCCTGACGGCCGTCTTCAATGCCTATTTCGTCGGCGTGGTGGCGGGCAATGCCCACTGGGCCACGCTGGCGTGGACGGCGACCCTGTCGCTGTCCTATTTGATCGTGATGCTGGCCATGCCCGGCCTGGGCGCCTGGGCCGATGCCCAGGCCGCCAAGAAGCGGCTGCTGGCGGCCAGCACCGTGGGCTGCGTGGCGGCCACGGCGGCCCTGGCGCTTGCCGGGCCGGGCGGCTTCTGGATCGCGGTACCTGCGATCATCATCTCCAACGTCTGCTACAGCGTGGGCGAATCGGTCATCGCCGCCTTCCTGCCCGAGCTCGCCCGGCCCCAGTACCTGGGCCGCGTTTCAGGCTGGGGGTGGAGCTTCGGCTACGTGGGCGGCATGCTGACTCTGGGACTGTCGCTGGCGGTCGTGATCGCGGCGCAGGCGGCGGGCCGGCCCGCCACCGACTTCGTACCCTGGACCATGCTGGTCACCGCCGCGGTCTTCGCCGCCGCCGCCGTGCCGGTCTTCCTGTTCCTGCGCGAACGCGCCCGGCCCGCGCGCGCGGCTGGCGGGCGGCCAGGCTTCATGCCGGTCATGCGCCAGCTCGCGGCTTCGTGGCGCGACTCGCGTGCCTTCCCCGATTTCCGCCGGCTGCTGATCTGCGGCGTCTTCTACCAGGCCGGCATCGCCGTCGTCATCACGCTGGCCGCCGTCTATGCCGAGCAGGTCATGAAGTTCGGCCAGACGCAGATCATGACCCTGGTGTTCCTGGTCAACATCGCGGCCGCCGCCGGGGCCTTCGCCTTCGGCTTCGTCGAGGACCGCATCGGCCACCAACGGGCCCTGGCCGCCACGCTGCTGGGCTGGATCGCGATGGTGCTGATCGCCTTCTTCGCCACCAGCCAGGGCGGCTTCTGGGCAGCCGCCACCATCGCCGGACTGTGCATGGGATCCAGCCAGAGCGCCGGGCGGGCGATGACCGGCGCCCTGGCACCGGCTTCCCGCCTGGCCGAATTCTTCGCCCTGTGGACCTTCGCCACCCGGCTCGCGTCCATCATCGGCCCGCTGACCTACGGCCTCGTGACCTGGGCCACCCAGGGCAACCACCGCCTGGGCATCCTGTCCACCGGACTGTTCTTCCTGATCGGATTGGCGGTGCTGCGGCACGTCGACATGGCCCGCGGCGTGAGGCGGGGCCACGAGGCCGAAGGGCTTACGCCTTCAGGTAGTTGAGCAGACCGAGCACCAGCGCGGTCGCCGGCACCGCCGAGGCGGCATACCACTTGACGTAACCGATTTCACGCCCGACCGAATCGATCTTGGTGTCGAGCCGGCTTTCCATGGCGCGCATTTCGCCGCGCAGTCCGGCCAGCGAGGCATCCGTGCGCTGCTCCATGGATTTCATCTCGCCCCGCAGGGCGTTCAAGCCGAGATCTATCTTGTGATCAAGAGCCTGTATATCCCGATGCAGGCTCTCGATGTCCCGCCGCATGCCTTCCTGCCCATAGTCGATTTTCGCATCCATAGCGGAGTCCATGGCAAGCACGACGGCCTTGGCGCGCTCTTCCGATACGCCCACAGCTGTCATCGAGGTAAAAAGTTCAACATGCACGATGCCGGCTCTCGATCGTAGAACGAGGAGCGATCATAGGCAACATCTCGATCCTGCGGGCATAGGGTCGGACAATTCCATCCGCCTCGCCGTTGCCTCCGCAGTTGCCAGGGCACAGCGGATCCGGCTTTGCCGGTCCGCCAGTGCCGCCCCCTGGGGGGCGCGCGTAAGCGCGTAGGGGGGTCAAGCCATCTCAGCGATCTTGACCTTCCACGTCTTCGGCCCGGTTTCATGCACCGACGTGCCGTTGGCATCCACGGCCACGGTCACGGGCATGTCCTGCACGTCGAACTCATAGATGGCTTCCATGCCCAGGTCCTCGAAGCCCACGACCTTGGCGCCGCGGATCGCCTTGGACACCAGGTAGGCCGAGCCGCCGACCGCCATCAGGTAGGCCGACTTGTGCTTGCGGATGGACTCGATGGCGACGGGGCCGCGCTCGGCCTTGCCGATCATCGAGATCAGGCCGGTCTTCTCCAGCATCATGTCGGTGAACTTGTCCATGCGCGTGGCGGTGGTGGGGCCGGCCGGTCCGACGACCTCGTCGCGCACCGGATCGACCGGGCCGACGTAGTAGATGACGCGGTTGGTGAAGTCCACCGGCAGTTTTTCACCGCGGGCCAGCATGTCCTGGATGCGCTTGTGCGCGGCGTCGCGGCCGGTCAGCATCTTGCCCGACAGCAGCAGGGTCTGGCCCGGCTGCCACGAGGCGACTTCTTCCTTGGTCAGCGTGTCCAGGTTCACGCGCGTGGACTTGTTGTAGTCCGGCGCCCAGTGCACGTCGGGCCACTCGTCCAGCGACGGCGGCGTCAGGATGGCCGCGCCCGAACCGTCCAGCACGAAGTGCGCATGGCGGGTGGCGGCGCAGTTGGGGATCATGGCCACCGGCTTGGAAGCGGCGTGGGTCGGGAACATGCTGATCTTGACGTCCAGCACGGTCGTCAGGCCCCCCAGGCCCTGGGCGCCGATGCCCAGCGCGTTGACCTTCTCGTACAGCTCGATGCGCAGTTCTTCCAGCTTGTTGCTGGGGCCGCGCTCGAGCAGTTCGTACATGTCGATGTCTTCCATCAACGACTGCTTGGCCATCAGCATGGCCTTCTCGGCCGTGCCGCCGATGCCGATGCCCAGCATGCCGGGCGGGCACCAGCCGGCGCCCATCAGGGGCACGGTCTTGAGCACCCAGTCCACCAGCGAGTCGCTGGGGTTGAGCATGACGAACTTGGTCTTGTTCTCGGAGCCGCCGCCCTTGGCCGCGACCTGCACGTCCACGGTATTGCCGGGAACCAGCTCCACGCTCAGCACACAGGGCGTGTTGTCGCGGGTGTTCTTGCGCTCGAACTGCGGATCGGCCAGCACCGAGGCGCGCAGCTTGTTGTCCGGGTTCAGGTAGCCGCGGCGCACGCCCTCGTCGCACAGTTCCTGCAGAGTGCGCCGGGTGTCGAAGCGCACGTCCATGCCGATCTTCATGAACACGTTGACGATGCCCGTGTCCTGGCAGATGGGGCGCTTGCCCTCGGCGCACATGCGCGAGTTGGTCAGGATCTGGGCGATCGCGTCCTTGGCCGCCGGATTCTGCTCGCGCTCGTAGGCGCGGGCCAGGTGGCGGATGTAGTCGACGGGGTGGTAGTAGCTGATGAACTGGATCGAGTCGGCGATCGACTGGATCAGGTCTTCTTCCTTGATGACGGTAGTCATGGGCGCTCCGAAAAGAGAAGGGTGGGGCGCTGGCATGCCGCCGCGCCGGGAGGTTGTGGCCGTGCTGTCAGTGTCCGTGGGCGTCCTGCTTGAGCATCGGCGCCATGAGGCGGTCGCAATAGGCGATCGCCATCGCGGACAGCAGGAAGGCCAGGTGGATGCCGGCCTGCGCCAGGATGGTCTTGGCGTCGTAGTGCGCGGCGTTGATGAAGGTCTTGAGCAGATGGATGGACGAGATGCCGATGATGGCGGTGCCCAGCTTCACCTTCAGGACCGAGGCGTTGACGTGGGACAGCCATTCCGGCTGGTCGGGATGGCCTTCCAGGTGCAGCCGCGAGACGAAGGTTTCGTAGCCGCCCACGATGACCATGATGAGCAGGTTGGAAATCATCACCACGTCGATCAGCCCCAGCACCACTAGCATGATGGTGGTCTCGGTCAGCTTGGTGGGCGGTGCGGCGGGCGCGGCGCCGGGCACGACCGGCATCACGGCCTCGGCCAGCATGGCAATGGCCTCCTTGTTGCCGAAGGCCGCTTCGATCAGGTGCACCAGCTCGACCCAGAAATGGTAGACGTACACCCCCTGGGCGACGATCAGACCAAGGTAGAGCGGCAACTGGAGCCACCGGCTCATGAAGATGAGCTTGGGCAGCGGGCGCAGGGGTTCCGTCCGGGAAAGCCCCGGTGGCATGAGAGGGGAAGACATGTTTTCCAGGTAGGCTGGGGCGCGCAGAATGACGGTTTGGCGGGAATTGTATGCCAAGAGGAAGGACCACCCCCTACGCGCTTCGCGCGCCCCCTCAAGGGGGCGGCACTGGCGGACCGGCGGAGCCGGATCCGCTGTGCCCTGGGTGGGTTTGTTGCAGTGCAGCGCGTACGGACCACCGGCTTTCGGTAACCTATGGGTATCCGCTCCCTATCACTTCCATCAAAGGACGCAAGGCGATGTCTACCATCGATTCAGTGCTGACCGAGACACGCGTTTTCCAACCCTCCGCGGACTTCGTCAAGCAGGCGAACGTTCCCGGCATGGCCGCCTACCAGGCGCTGTGCGACGAGGCCGAGCGCGATTTCGAGGGGTTCTGGGCGCGGCTGGCGCGCGAAACCCTGCAATGGAGCAAGCCGTTCACGCGGACGCTGGACGAGAGCAATGCCCCTTTCTACAAGTGGTTCGACGACGGCGAGCTGAACGTCTCGTACAACTGCCTGGACGTCAACCTGGCCAACGGCAACGCCGACAAGGTCGCCATCATCTTCGAGAGCGATGACGGCGCCGTCACCAAGGTCACCTACCGCGAACTGCATGCCCGCGTGGGGCGCTTCGCCAACGGCATCAAGGCCCTGGGCTACAAGAAGGGCGACCGCTCCATCATCTACATGCCCATGTCCATCGAGGCCGTGGTCGCCATGCAGGCATGCGCCCGCCTGGGCATCACCCACTCCGTGGTGTTCGGCGGCTTCTCGGCCAAGAGCCTGCAGGAGCGCATCGTCGACGTGGGCGCGACGCTGGTCATCACCGCCGACGAGCAGGTCCGCGGCGGCAAGACCATCCCGCTCAAGCCCGCGGTGGAAGAAGCCTTCGCCATGGGCGGCTGCGAGGCGGTCAAGAACGTCGTCGTCTATCGCCGCACCGGCGGCAAGGTGGCCTGGACCGAAGGCCGCGACCTGTGGATGCACGACGTGGAGAAGGGCCAGTCCGACCAGTGCGAGCCGGTCCAGGTCGAGGCCGAACACCCGCTGTTCGTGCTCTACACCTCGGGTTCCACCGGCAAACCCAAGGGCGTCCAGCATGCCTCGGCGGGCTACCTGCTGTGGGCCGCGCTGACCATGAAATGGACCTTCGACCTCAAGCCGTCCGACGTCTACTGGTGCACGGCCGACGTCGGCTGGGTGACCGGACACACCTACATCGCCTACGGCCCGCTGGCCGTGGGCGCGACCCAGATCGTGTTCGAGGGCGTGCCCACCTATCCGAACGCCGGCCGCTTCTGGGAGACCATCCAGAAGCACGGCTGCACCATCTTCTATACCGCGCCCACCGCCATCCGTTCGCTGATCAAGGCGGCCGAGGCCAGCCCCGACCATCATCCGAAGAAATACGACCTGTCCAGCCTGCGCGTCATCGGATCGGTGGGCGAGCCCATCAATCCGGAAGCCTGGATGTGGTACTACAACAATGTCGGCGGCGAACGGTGCCCGGTGGTCGACACCTGGTGGCAGACCGAGACCGGCGGCCACATGATCACCCCGCTGCCGGGGGCCACCGGCCTGAAGCCCGGATCCTGCACCCTGCCGCTGCCAGGCATCATGGCCGCCATCGTGGACGAGACCGGCGAGGACGTCGAACTCGGCAAGGGCGGCTTCCTGGTGGTCAAGCGTCCGTGGCCGGCCATGATCCGCACCATCTGGGGCGACCCCGAGCGCTTCAAGAAAAGCTACTACCCCGAGGAACTGGGCGGTACCTGCTACCTGGCCGGCGACGGCGCCAACCGCGACACCGACGGTTATTTCTGGATCATGGGCCGCATCGACGACGTCCTGAACGTCTCGGGCCACCGCCTGGGAACCATGGAGGTCGAGTCGGCGCTGGTGGCCCACCCCATGGTGGCGGAAGCCGCCGTGGTCGGTCGTCCCGACGACCTGACCGGCGAGGCCGTGGTCGCCTTCGTGGTGCTGAAGCGTTCGCGGCCCGACGACGCCGAGGCCGCCGAGATCGCCAAGGAACTGCGCAACTGGGTCGCCAAGGAAATCGGCCCCATCGCCAAGCCCAAGGAAATCCGGTTCGGCGACAACCTGCCCAAGACCCGCTCCGGCAAGATCATGCGCCGCCTGCTGCGCGTGGTCGCCAAGGGCGAATCGGTCACGCAGGACGTTTCCACGCTGGAGAACCCGGCCATCCTGGAGCAACTGGGCAAGGCGCTCTGATTGCCGTAGAATGCACGGCTTTGGTGCATTTGTATCCAAAGCTGTGGTGCGCGCCGCACCATAATAGGGGTCAATCCCTAGTGTCACAGTCCAATAGCGGGCGCAGAATATCGTTATGCAGTGGAGGAGACAAAACCCCTGCAGTCTTTAGAAAAGCAAAACGCCCGCGCGGCCGACGACCTAGAGCGTCGGCCGCCGTGGCTATAACGGCAAGGCGCAGCGGTCTCCTCCATTCTCGCCAAATCGTTCGATCTGGTGCCTGATTCACTCCCCACTCTGGTTCCCGTGTTGCCGCATGGCACGATTTTGTGCATCGCAATGTGCCGTGCCGGACACCGTTGCCCGGCCTTGCAGCGGGGCTTGGCTGCATGGTCTGCAATCTGGTATCATTGCGGGCTCTTCTGCCCAGGCTTCTGGGCAGCAAGGACAGGTGGCCGAGTGGTTGAAGGCGCACGCCTGGAACGCGTGTATATGTGAAAGCGTATCGTGGGTTCGAATCCCACCCTGTCCGCCAGGACACCGCAACGGATTGCCGCCGTTGCCAAAAAGCCGCTTCTCCCCAGGGAAAGCGGCTTTTTCTTTGCCCGCCGTCGCCTGGCGTGAGCCAAAGTGTTGCGCCTGAATGAGAAGCCCGGTGATGCTTGGTTCGTCAGATCGATCGCTGATTCACGCGCTTCGATAGTTCCTCCGCACTCTCTTTCCGTTCGCTGTATCGATCCACCAGGTAGTCCCGAACACCGCGTGTGAGCAGCGTGAACTTCATCAGTTCCTCTATGACATCCACCACGCGGTCGTAGTAGCTCGACGGCTTCATGCGTCCTGCCTCGTCGAACTCCAGGAAGGCCTTGGGCACCGAAGACTGGTTGGGAATCGTGAGCATCCGCATCCAGCGCCCCAGGAGCCGCATCTGGTTGACGGCATTGAACGATTGCGAGCCGCCCGATACCTCCATGACCGCCAGCGTTTTGCCCTGTGTAGGACGGACGGCGCCGAGGGATAGAGGGATCCAATCGATTTGGGCCTTCATGATGCCGGTCATCGCGCCATGGCGCTCCGGCGAGACCCAGACCATGCCGTCGGCCCATTGGACGAGATCGCGCAGCTCTTGGACCTTGGCGTCGGAGTCCGGTACGCTGTCCGGAAGGGGAAGTCCGACAGGGTTGAAAATCCGGGTCTCTCCGCCCATGGCCTGGAGGAGCCGGCGGGCTTCTTGAGCCAGAAGCCGGCTGTATGACCGTTGACGAACGGAGCCATATAGCACCAGGAATCTGGGCGGTTGCCCTGACCGCGACCAGGGGAACTGAAACTGGCCCAGCTCCGGACGAGTGAAAAGCGTTTCGTCAATATTCGGCAAGTCTGGCCAACGTTCAGACACGACGGCCCTCCGCATCCACGACGACCTGGCCGTCTTCCTTCGTGTACGCCCCTTGCTGTGGACGAGGCAGGATGTCCAGCACTGCTTCGGACGGCCGGCACAGGCGGGTGCCGAGCGGCGTCACCACGAAAGGCCGGTTCATCAGGATCGGATGCTTACCGATGAAGTCGAGCAACTGTTCGTCGGTCCACTTTGGGTCGTCCAGGCCCAGCTCGTCGTAGGGTGTGCCCTTGACGCGCAACGCCTCCCGGACTGTCAGTTCCGCGTCGGCAATCAGCCGAGAGAGCGTTTCGCGCGACGGCGGTTCGTTCAGGTATTCGATAACGATGGGTTCTTCGCCGCTGTTGCGGATCATGGCGAGCGTGTTGCGCGACGTGCCGCAAGCCGGGTTGTGATAGATGGTGACGTTGCTCATGGGAGTGGTCCAGGTGGGATGTTAGGCACGCTCGTACCAGTTACGGGACCGGTTGACGACGCGCACCACCAGCAGCATGACGGGAACTTCGATCAGCACGCCTGCCACGGTCGCCAATGCAGCGCCGGACTGGAAGCCGAACAGGGCGATCGCGGCCGCCACGGCCAGCTCGAAGAAATTTGATGCGCCGATGAGGGCGGAGGGGCAGGCGATGTCGTGTTTCTCGCCGACACGCCGGTTGAGCCAGTAGGCCAGGCTGGAGTTGAAGAAGACCTGGATCAGGATGGGGACGGCCAGCATGGCGATGACCAGCGGTTGCTGGATGATGGCTTGGCCCTGGAACGCGAACAGCAGGACCAGCGTTAGTAGCAGGGCCGCGATGGACAGCGGGCCGATGCGGGCCATGGCGCGCTCGAAGGCGGCTTGGCCCCGCTTGAGCAGCGCGCGCCGCCAGAGCTGCGACAGGAGCACGGGGATGACGATGTAGAGCACGACCGAAGTCAGCAAGGTATCCCAGGGTACGGTGATGGACGAGATTCCCAGCAGCAGGCCGACGATGGGCGCGAACGCAAACACCATGATGGCGTCGTTCAGCGCTACTTGCGAAAGCGTGAACACGGGATCGCCGCCGGTGAGTCGGCTCCAGACGAACACCATCGCGGTGCAGGGCGCGGCGGCCAGCAGGATCAAGCCGGCGATGTAGCTGTCGAGCTGGTCCTGCGGCAGCCAGGGGGCGAATACCTGCCGCACGAACAGCCAGCCCAGGAAGGCCATGGAAAAGGGCTTGACCGCCCAGTTGACGAACAGGGTGACGCCGATGCCGCGCCAGTGCCGGCGCACCTGGCCCAACGCAGCGAAATCCACCTTGACCAACATCGGGATCACCATGATCCAGATGAGCAGGCCCACGGGCAGGTTGACCTGGGCGACCTCCATGTGTCCGATCGCTTGGAAGATGCCGGGGGCGATCTGGCCTGCTGCGATACCGATGACGATGCACAGCAGTACCCAGACGGTGAGGTAGCGCTCGAAAATGCTCATTGAAGGCGCCGGTGTGGCACATCCCAGCGCGGGATTCTGCGCAGACATGCCGGCCCCTTACCGCTTGCCGATGCTCTGCAGCTCGTGCTGCAAAGACATACCGTCCAGCTTCTGGATCGGCAGCGCCAGGAATAGCTCGATGCGGCGTTTGAGCGCGATGGCTGCATCGTGGAAGGCCTTGCGCTGTTCATCATCCCCTTCCACCGCGGCGGGGTCGGGCACGCCCCAATGGGCCGATACCGGCTTGCCCGGCCAGATCGGGCAAACCTCTCCCGCCGCGTTGTCGCAGACGGTGAAGATGAAATCGAGCGGCGGGGCATCAGCACGCGCAAATTCGTCCCAGTTCTTGCTGCGATATCCCGTGGTCGGCAAAGCCAAGCGCTCCAAGGTAACCAGTGCCTGCGGGTGCACTTCGCCTTTGGGATGGCTGCCGGCCGAGTAAGCGCGGAAGCGTCCCTTGCCCAGTCCGTTGAGCAAGCCTTCAGCCAGGATGGATCGAGCCGAATTGCCGGTGCAGATGAACAGAACGTTGTAGGCCTTGTTTTCCATGGGGGTCTCGCGAGCGCAGTTCATTGGGAAATCAACATGCGGTGCATGCGTCGGCGCCGGAGATTTCACAGGCGGCGCCTTGGCAGCAGTGTTCGGTCAAATAGCCGAGCAGCCCGTTCATCTGGGCGAAGTCGGCGCGATAGATCAGGTTGCGCCCCTGTTGCTCCACGGTCACCAGGCCAGCGTGCGCCAACTCTTTCAGGTGAAAGGACAGGGTATTGCGGGCGACCTGGAGCTGGTCTGCCAGGGTGCTCGGCGTCAGTCCGGCCGGCCCTGCTACGACCAGGGCGCGAAAGGTTCGCAGCCGTTGGGCATGGGCCAAGGCGGAGAGCGCATTGATGGCTTGGATCTCGTTCATTATTCTACGATACAACATTCATTGAACTATTGTGTGAGTAATATGTTGCAGGTTTTGGAAAGCGGAACGGTGCCAGTTGCGTCAGGTGAACGGCTGAAGTTTCACCATTGGCTGTGCTGGACGTAGATGCCGCCGAGCGCTTGACTGGCGGCACTGTCGGCAGGTCGGGACACGCGTTCCCCTTACAGGGTCAAGGAAATTCTCCTATTTTCTCACAAAATGATATCGATTCGCATTATTGTTCTTGCAGTGCGGCCAGCAGGGTTGCGGCGGGGCTATACTCGCCGGCGAAAAAAGAACCGTAATGAAACGGTTCCATGGGGGAGCAGCCATGACGGCTGGAATTTTCGCCATTGTCAGCCTGTTGACCGTATTTGCCGCCTTCCTGTCGGGCGTATTCGGCATGGCGGGCGGCATGGTGCTGATGGGCGCCTTGCTGTTGCTGATGCCGGTCTCGGCGGCCATGGTCGTGCAAAGCGTGGCCTTGCTGGCGTCGAACGTCTGGCGCGCGGTGCTGTGGCGCGCGCATACCGATTGGCGGATCGTGGGGCGGTTCGCCATGGGGGCCGCCGTCGCGTTTGCGCTGATGTTCAGCGTCCGGTTCGTTCCCAGCCGCAGCCTGGCGCTGATCGTGCTGGGGTTGAGCCCTTTCATCGCGCTGGCGGTGCCGGCCCGCCTGGCGCCCCAGGCGGAGCGGCGCATGGCCGCGGAAATATGCGGCTTCGTGTGCCAGGTCATGCATCTGCTCAGTGGCGTCACTGGGCCGCTGCTGGATATTTTCTTCGTGCGCTCGACCACCATGGACCGCCGGACCGTGGTGGCGACGAAGGCAACGTGCCAGGTGCTGGGACATGCCTCGAAACTGGCGTATTTCGGCGGCGCGCTGGGCGCGGCGGAGCTGTCGGCCCAATGGTGGCACTGGGGGGCGATCATCGGGTGCGCCGTGGTCGGCACCTCGTTGAGCCGGGCCGTGCTCGAACGCATCACCGACGCGCAGTTTCGCCGCTGGACCCGGACGATCGTGCTGGGAATCGGGACCGTCTACCTGATCCAGGGCGTGGCGTCCATGATGTAGCTGGCGCGCCAGTCTTCCTAGCCTGCCTCCACCATGAAGCCGTCGAAGAACCCCGCCAGTTCGGCGTGGGCATCCAGCGGCAGCACGTGCGCCACGTACTGGTCCGGCCGCACGATCACCACGCAGCCGCGCCGGCGGTCGATGCCGCGCATGTCGAAGATGTCCTGGCCGCTCTTGAGGTCGGGGCAGAACATTTTCTCGTAGTCGATCAGCCCATGGCGGCCCTTGCGCGGCAGCAGGAAGGACGGCATGGTTTCCAGCGCCAGCGTGCGATGGCCCTGCTGGAAGACCGCGCGCACATCGATCACGGCGTCGACGTCGGCCCCTGCGGGCGTGTATTTCCTGACCGGCGATTGCGTTGACTCGGCCAGGAAGCGGCACAGTTCGCCGATGGCCGAGGACGGCGCGGCGGGGTCCGCGGCATCGGCGAAGGCGAACACGCGCCAGCGGCCGTCGGCCTTGACCGCGTGGCCCAGGTGCATGGGCTTGGCGTCGGCCAGGCGGATGACCGGGGCCGAGTGGAAGCGCATGCCGATGGTCAGGCCGCGCGCCAGTTCCTGGTGGGTCGGCTCCGCGCTGATGATGGACGGGTAATAGCGGGTTTCGGTGCCGGCGGTGAAGCGGCCCTGTTTGACGAAGTAGCGCTGGAATTCGGCCGGGTCGATGCCTTCGCTGTCGTCCCTGGAAGGATCCTTGGGCGCGGCGCTGAACATCTTGGCGAACTCGCGATCGAAGTCGATCAGTTCCTTGGCGACGGTCTGGCGTTCCTTGGAATAGGTATGCAGGATCTGGGGCGTGCTCTGGCCGCGCAGGACGGCGGCGAGTTTCCAGCCCAGGTTGAAGCCGTCCTGCATCGAGACGTTCATGCCCTGGCCCGCCTTGGGGCTGTGGGTATGGCAGGCGTCGCCGGCGATGAAGACCCGTGGCAGGCGGGCGTGTTCTTCCTGTTCGGGCACGTCGTCGAACTTGTCGCACAGGCGCTGGCCGATCTCGTACACGGACCACCACGCGACCTCTTTCACGTCCAGGGTGTAGGGGCGCAGGATGCGCTGGGCGGCGGCGATCAGGCGGTCGGACGTGATCTGCCGGCTGGCGACGCGCTCGTTCTCGTTCAGCTTGTCGAGTTCGATGTACAGGCGCACGAGGTAGCCGCCCTCGCGCGGGATGATCAGCACGCTGCCTTCGCTGGCCGAGTGGATGGCCGACTTGATGCGGATGTCGGGGAAGTCGGTGACGGCCAGCACGTCCATCACGCCCCAGGCCTGGTTGGCGGATTCGCCGTGCAGCGCGCGTCCGAGCGATTTGCGCACCGCGCTGTGGGCGCCATCGCAGCCGACCGCGAAGCGGGCGCGCACGGTCTCGACCTGGCCTTCGTGTCCGGCATCGGTGCGTTCGAAGCGCGCCGTGACCGGGTGGGTGGGCGTGCCGCCGGCCGGGGATTCGGCAACGGCCAGGTCCAGCAGGCGGCGCGAGTAGTGGGGCTCGAGCCGCGACGGCGCGTTGCGCATGACGTCCAGGTAGAAGTCGTGGACGCGGGCCTGGTTCAGGATCACGTGGGGGAACTCCGAGAGTCCGTCCTCGGTGTCCTGGATGCGGCCGCTGCGAACGATGTGGTCGCGCTGTTCGTCGTCGGGCTTCCAGAACGAGGTCTCGTTGACCCAATAGGCTTCCTTGAGCACGCGCCGGCTGAAGCCGAAGGCCTCGAACATCTCGACCGTGCGGCAGGCGATGCCGTCGGCCTGGCCCAGTCGCAGGGGACCGGGTTTCTGTTCGACGATACAGGTCTTGAGGTCGGGAAAGGCCGCCAGTTGCGTGGCCAGGGTCAGGCCGGTGGGGCCGCTGCCCACGATCAGGATGTCGACCTCGTCCGGCAGCGCGTCGGCGCGCGGGCCCGCGGCGTGCCCGGCAGGTTCGGAGATTTCAGGGTCGCCGGGCTTGAACCCGTTCAGATGGAATTGCATGGCGCATCGGATTCGGCAAAGTGACCCTGTCATTATCTCAGTTATCCCCCCGGGTGTTTCGTATAGACTGGGCAACGGTACGAGTTCTTTCCTACGGCTTCGGCATCCACAGGGAAACCATGACCCACGACGATATTCAGCTTCTGGTGGCCGCCCTGATCAGCGTGCTGGCGCTGGTCGGGCTCATCGTGTCGCGGCTGCGGCTGCATCCCTTGCTGGCGCTGCTGGTGGTGTGCGTGGGGGTGGGGTTCGCCACCGGCATGGCGCCCGACACCCTGGTCAAGGCCATCACCAACGGGGCGGGCAAGACGCTCGGAGCCGTGGGCGTCGTCATCGCCCTGGGGGCGATGCTGGGCAAGGTGCTGGCGGACACCGGGGTGACGGACGGATTGGCCGGGGCCATCCTGACGAAGGCGTCGCCATCCAGCATTCCATGGGCCATGGCGCTGGTGGCCTTCATCGTCGGCATCCCCATGTTCTTCGAGGTGGGTCTGGTGGTGCTGCTGCCGCTGATCTTCAGCGTGGCCCGCAAGCTGGAGGAGCAGAAGGCCATCAAGGGCTCCGCCTACGTCTACGTGGGCGTGCCGGTCATCGCCGCGCTGGCGTCCATGCACGGCATGGTACCGCCGCACCCCGGGCCCCTGACCGCCATCGCCACGCTCAAGACCAGCGTGGGCGCCACCATGATCTACGGTTTCATCGCGGCGATACCCTCGATCGTGCTGGGTGGCCCGGTCTATGCCCGCTTCATCGCGCCGCGGCTGACGGTGCGGCCCGACCAGGCGCTGGTGGACCAGTTCTCGGTGGGCAAGGCGGACCCCGGCCGGCCGGTCGGGATCGGGCTGGGCGTGCTGGTGGCGCTGCTGCCGGCCATCCTGATGCTGGTGCACGCGCTGGCCGAGATGCTGGTGCCCAAATCCTCGTTCACCTTCAAGATGGCGGCTTTCCTGGGCAATCCCATCATCGCGATGCTGATCGGCGTGCTGTTCGCGGCCATCGTGCTCGTCTACGCCCGGCACGGCGACGCCGAGAAGCTGCGCGATGCGCTGGGCGCCAGCCTGAAGCCGGTGGCCGGCATCCTGCTCATCATCGCCGGCGGCGGGGCGTTCCAGCAGGTGCTGACGGACGCCAAGGTGGGCGATGCCATCGTGCACCTGACCCAGGCCTTCGCGCTGCCGCCGCTGGTACTGGGGTGGATGATCTCCATGCTGCTGTCGGTCTCCACCGGCTCGGCCACGGTGGGCATCGTGGGCGCCTCGGGCCTGCTGGCGCCGCTGGCCGGCGCCGACCCGACGCTGAACCTGCCGCTGCTGGCCCTGTCGATCGGCTGCGGATCGCTGTTCTTCAACTACGCGAACCACGCCGGCTACTGGATGGTGAAGGAGTCCTTCGGCATGACCATGGGCGAGGCGACGAAGACGATCTCGGTGGTGCAGTCCATCGTGGCCGTGGTCGGCCTGGCCATGGTGCTGCTGATGAACCTGCTGCCGCCGCTGGCGTAGCGCGGCGGCCTTCCCGCCTTATATTTCCACCTTATATTTTGCGCCGCAGCACGATGGGCTTGCCGCCGTAGGCCCGCTTGCTCATCCAGGCGGCCAGCGCCGCGTCCAGGTAGTCGGCATGGCCGGGGAACCACTGGAACAGGTGCAGGGCGAAGTCGTGCACCAGCGCCACGTCGGCCTGCCCGCTCAGGAACAGTTCGCGCACCTCGCGGGTGGATTTCATGACCGCTTCGTGTTCCTGCACGTGGCAGTCGGACGGCGGGAAGTCGGTGGTACGCATCCACTCTTCTTCCTGGCCGAAGTGCGATTTCACGTGTTCCTCGAACGCGTCCAGCGCGGCCGGCGCGGAGTCCTGGGTACAGGTCAGCAGCCGGAAGGCGACGTCGTAGAACTCCTTGTGCGACTCGTCCATGGGGTGGAATCCGAGCAGCCGGGCATCGGACCAAAGAAAGCTGGTGTCGCTTTCCGGGCGAGGAGCGCTGTCGTCGCGCAAAGTCGGTTCTTGCTTCATGGGGCTTCTGGGTAGTATCGACAAGCAGGTGGACATGGTACCCCGCTTTTGGGGGCAGCCGGGCAGCGAAGCCTCCCGCCCGGCTGCCCGGCCGTCAGGCCGGGACGGTGCCCATCAGCTCTTCCTTGCGCGTTGCCATCATGTCCGCCGCTTCCCGCAGGTCGATCTTCTTGCTGACGATCTTGGGAAACAGTTCCTCTTCTTCTTCCTTGACGTGATGGTTGATGTATTCGCCCAGGACGGTGACCTTGGCATCGTACATCTCGTCGGTGGGCTTCATCGCCTGGATCTGCGCGATCAATTCCTTGGCGCTGGCATGCTCCACGACCGCCTCGTCCAGCAGGTCTGCAAAGGGTTCCCCGCCTTCCTGCCGGACCAGGGGATAGAAGATTTCCTCTTCCAGCTTGGTATGGATGGTCAATTCTTTACAGACCGTCTGGGCGATTTCTTCCTTTTCCGCGTCGGATCCCGCGTCCTTGAACTGCTTGAACAGCTTCTTGGCATTGCGATGGTCGTCCAGCAACAGGCTCAGGGCGGCCTTTTGCGGGGCCGGTATGGTCGATTTGTTCATAAGGGTTTCTCCAGAGTGCCCCTCTCACTGAGGTGGGGACCCTTAGCAAACGCCGTGCCCGCTACTCCTGGAACACGCTGGCCGCGACCGCCCGCAGCCATTTGCAGCCTGGATCGCGGTGATAGCGCTCGTGCCAGTACTGGCGCACCAGGTAGGACGGCAGATCGAACGGCACCGCCAGGTAGCGGATCGTTCCGTGGGCGGCCAGGATGCGAGCCAGGTGGATGGGGGCCAGCGCGAGCAGGTCGGTCCTGGCGACGATTTCCTCCAGGCCCAGGAAGGACGGTACCCACAAGGCCGTCTTGCGGACGATGCCGGCGTCGTCGATCGCCTTGTCCAGCAGCCAGTGGGCCGTGCCGGTGGTCATCACGGCCACGTGGGACTCCGACAGGAACTGGGATTTCGTCAGTTTCGCCTTGACGCGCGGATGGCCGGCACGGACCAGGCAGACATAGTGTTCGCTGAACAGCGTCTGCTGGTGGAAACCCGCCTGCATGCTGGTCGTGTAGCCCATGGCCAGGTCGGCATCCCCGGTTTCCAGGCGGCGCGGCGTGTCCGGATCCAGGTCTCGTATCTCCAGGCGTACGTGGGGGGCGATCTCGGCCAGGCGGTTCAGCAGACGGGCCAGGACGACCATCTGGCCGGTGTTGGTCATGCAGATGCGGAACACCCGGTCGGACGTGGCGGGATCGAAGTCCGGGTCCCGGCCTTCCGTACCGTCGAACAGGGCGAGCGCGCCCTGCACCGCGGAGGTGAGCGAGGCGGCGCGGGGCGTGGGCACCATGCCGGCGGACGTGCGCACGAACAGCGGGTCCTTGAAGTGCCGGCGCAGCTTGCCCAGCCGGATGCTGACCGACGGCTGGCTCAGGCCCAGTTCGTCGGCCGTGGCCGATACGGTGCCGGTCTGGCCCAGGGATTGCAAAAGGCGCAGGTCCGTCAGGTCGAGTTTGCTCATGGAGGGCGAGAAAGGGATATTGTATTTTTAAATATGATGAATAAATTCTAGTCGATTGACGCAATAGTGCGGCATCCCTAGTCTTCCTGCCTGACATTCCTGCAAGGAGACATCCATGCTGCTTTGCCGCTTCGACGCGGACCGGCTGGGGCTGGTGGAAGGGGACCGGGTCCGCGACGTCACGCCCGCTCTTGCCGTCCTGCCCGCCCATACCTATCCGCTGCCGCCCTTCGACCCGCTGATCGCCAACCTGGACGTGGTCCGGCGCTGCATCCGCGACCTGTTGCCGGGGGCGCCCAGCCTGCATTTGAAGGACGTTTCCCTGCTGAGCCCGGTGGCCAGCCCGGGCAAGATCATCGCGGCGCCGGTCAACTACCTGAAGCACCTGGACGAAGCCCGGAGCGATGCGCAAATCCATCATCGCAACCAGGTCGGCGAAATCCAGCGCGTGGGCCTGTTCCTGAAGGCCACCAGTTCCCTGGTCGGTCCGGCCGCGGGGGTCGCCCTGAAGCATCCGGATCGCCGCAACGACCACGAGGCCGAGGTGGTGGTCGTGATCGGCCGGCGCGGCCGCGACATTCCCGCCGCGCGGGCGCACGAGTACATCGCCGGCTATTGCGTGGGGCTGGACATGACCACCCGCGGGCCGGAGGAGCGCAGCCTGCGCAAGTCCATCGATACCTATTCGGTCCTGGGACCATGGATGGCGACGCCCGACGAAGTACCGGATCCGGCCAACCTGGATTTCTGGCTGACCGTGAACGGCCAGCCGCGCCAGCGGGCCAATACCCGGGACCTCGTGCTGGGGATACCCGAGCTGATCGAGCTGGCCTCGTCGTTCTACACGCTGCATCCCGGCGACCTGCTGTTCACGGGGACGCCGGAAGGCGTCGGGCCGGTCGAGGCGGGCGACGTCATCGACGTCGAGGTGGCCGGCGTGGGCCGGATGACGGTGGCCGTGCGCCAGGCGCAGGCGGGAGACCCGGCATGAGCGCGGACGATACATCCCGGGTCCTGGTGGCGGGGGGCGGCATAGGCGGTCTGGCGGCAGCGCTGGCGCTGGCGCGCACCGGGCGCCCGGCGACGGTGTTCGAGCAGGCCGAGACCTTCAAGGAAATCGGCGCCGGCATCCAACTGGGCCCCAACGCCTTCCATACTTTCGATGCGCTGGGCATCACCGACAAGGTGAACCGGCTGGCCTCGTTTCCCGACGACATCGTCGCGATGGACGCGCTGTCCGGCGAACGGTTGGTCCAACTGCCCGTCGTTCGCCTGTTCCCGCAACGCTTCGGCCGGCCCTACGGACTGATCCACCGCGCGGATTTGCATGCGGTCCTGCTGGAAGCCTGCCGCGAAAGCGGGCGCGTCACGCTGCATGCCGCCACCAAGGTGCAGGACTACGAGGACACGCCGGACGGCGTCGTGGTCCGTACCCAACGTGACGAGACGTTCACTGGCGCGGCCCTGATCGGCGCCGACGGGCTCTGGTCCACCATCCGCGCGGGCATCGTGGGCGACGGCAAGCCCCGCGTCTCGGGCCATATCGCCTACCGCGCGGTGCTGCGCGCCGACGAAGTGCCCGACAGCAATCGGCTGAACGCGATGGTGGTCTGGATGGGGCCCAAGTATCACCTGGTCCACTACCCCCTGCGCGGCAACGAGCTGTTCAACCTGGTGGCCGTGTTCCACAGCGATCGCTACGAGGACGGCTGGGATACCTACGGCGACCCGGAGGAACTGCACCTGCGCTTCCAGGGCGCGCATCCCCTGGTCCTGGGCATGCTCGAGAAGATCGAGTCCTGGCGCATGTGGGTGCTGTGCGACCGCGAACCCGTGGCCAACTGGAGCAAAGGGCGGGTCACGCTGCTGGGCGATGCCGCGCATCCGATGCTGCAATACCTGGCGCAGGGCGCCTGCATGGCGATGGAAGATGCCGTGTGCCTGGCCGGCAAGGTGCAGGCCCATCGGGGCGACATGGCCGCCGCGTTCCTGGACTACCAGCAGGCGCGCTACCTGCGCACCGCCCGCACGCAGCTGACGGCGCGGCTCTATGGGCATGCCTACCACGCCGCGGGCGCCACGCGCGACTTGCGCAACGCGTTCCTGGGCGCCAGGACGGCGGAGCAGACCATGGAAAGCATGGCCTGGATGTACGACCCGAAGGAGATTCCGCGATGACGGACGACATGCGCGCGCGGCGCGAGGCGTTCTACGGCCGCATCGACGCCAGCCATTGCACGCCGCTGTGGGAAGTGCTGCACGGCCTGATCACGCCCACGCCGTCCACGCCCTGCCAGCCTTGCCATTGGCCGTGGGCAGCCATGTGGCCCTACCTGCGGGACGCGGGCAACCTGATCAGCGCCGAAGAGGCCGAGCGCCGGGTCCTGGTGCTGGAGAACCCGGGGCTGCGCGGCCGGTCCCGCATCACGCACAGCCTGTATGCGGGGCTGCAGCTCATCCTGCCCGGCGAAGTGGCGCCGCCGCATCGCCACTCGCAGTCGGCCATGCGTTTCGTCCTGCAGGGCAAGGGCGCCTATACGGCGGTGGACGGACGCCGGATCGCGATGGAGGAGGGGGACTTCGTCATCACCCCGTCGTGGGCCTTCCACGACCACGGCAATCCCTCCGACGAGCCCATGGTCTGGCTGGACGGGCTGGACGTGCCCATCGTGGAACTGTTCGACGCGCAATTCATGGAGAAGGGCGAGGCCGCGCCGTCGGGGCAGGGCGGCGATGGCGCGGACAACCTGGCGGCCTTCGGCGCGACGATGAAGCCGGTGGGTTTCGAGCCGGCCAGCCGGACCTCGCCGCTGTGCTGGTACCCGTACGCGCGCAGCCGCGAGGCCTTGCTGGCCTTCGCGCGGTCGCAGGCGCCGCATCCGTGCTGGGGCCACAAGCTGCAATACGTCAACCCCGTCACCGGCGGGTGGCCCATGCCGACCATGGGTACGTTCCTGCAGTACCTGCCGGCCGGTTTCGACGGCGCGGCCTATCGTTCGACCGACGCCACCGTCTATGCCGTGCGAGAAGGCAGCGGGACGTGCCGCATAGGCGGACGGGAACTGCGCTTTGGCCAGCGCGACGTGTTCGTCTGCCCGTCATGGATGCCCTACACCCTGCATGCGGATGCCGATACCGTCCTGTTCAGTTTCTCGGACCGGCCGGCGCAGCAGAGCCTGGACATCTGGCGCGAGCAGGCGGGCTGAGGGCCGCGGTCACATCGAGACCGCGGCGCGTTCGAACAAGGTGGACAGATAGGCCGCCGCTGGCGTCAAGGGTACGCCGGCGCGCGAGATCTGCACGATGTCCGGGCCCTCGATGTGCTCGCGCACCGGGATGGCCTCGATCACCCCTTCGAACAGGCGGGCCTGCAGCCACTGCCGCGGCAGCATGGCGAGCGCATCGGTCGAGCTGAGCAGCGCCGCCACGCCCACCATGGATTCGGCCTGGGTCATGGGCACCGGCGGGGGCAGCCCCTGGCTGGCGAAGGCATCCTCGAATTCGGCCTCCACGCGTTCGCGCACGCCCGTCAGGACCCAGTCCTCGTCGACCAGTTCCGCCAGGCTGGTGGCGTGGCGCCGGGGATGGCCCTTGCGGCCCACGACCACCCGGTCATTGTGGAACAGCAGGTCCACCTTGTAGCCGTCGCCGATGGGGCGCGCGGGCCGGGGACCGATGAAGAAATCCAGGGTACCGTCCTGCAGGCGGCCTTCCAGCATGGAGAAGAAGCCTTCCATCATGCGCAGCCGCACGCCTGGATATTTCTTGCGGAACCCCTGGTGCGCCCGCGCCGCCATGACCAGCCAGACCGCGCTGGACAGGCCGACGGTGACCGTGCCCGATGGGGTGCCCAGCAACTGCGCCACTTCTTCGCGCCCGCGCTGGAGTTCCGCCATGGCGGCGTGCGCGCGGCCGTAGAAGGCCTGGCCGATGGGGGTGAGCACCACGCCGCGCGCGTGCCGCTCCAGCAGGGGCGTGCCCAGTTCGCCTTCCAGTTCGCGCAGGCTGCGGGTCAGCGCGGGTTGGGCCAGGCCCAGCGCCCGCGCGGCGCCGCGCACGCTGTGCGCGTCGGCGATGGCGACGAAGTCGCGCAGGTGGTGCAGTTTCATGTCGATAACGCCTAGGTATCGATGGAAGGATTTTGCCATCTTTCTGTAAGCACTGACCTTACCTAGACTCGTCTCCGACAACAAGTACCCCATTACGGAGACAAACCATGACCCTAGCCAGATTCGCGGCAACCCTGTTCTGCGCCATGGCATTGCAGCCCATGGCCGCCGGCGCGGCGCAGCCGGATGCCTTTCCCACCCGGCCGGTGCGGCTGCTGAGCCCGTTTCCGGCGGGCAGCGGCCCCGATGCCGTAGCCCGCATGGTGGGCGAGCAGTTGTCCAAGGACTGGGGCCAGGCCGTCGTGGTGGAACCGCGGCCGGGCGGCAACGGCTTCATCTCGATGGAGGCGGTGCGCCGCGCCGCGGCCACCGGCTATGACCTGGGCGTCGTCGACGTGGGCCACATGGCGATCAATCCCAGCCTGTTCCGCAAGCTGCCCTACGACCCGGTCAAGGATTATGTCCCCGTCGGCGGGCTGTACCGGACCTCGTTCTTCGTGGTGGTCTCCAGCGGCAGTCCGGTCAAGTCGGTGGCCGAGCTGATCGCCGCGGCCAAATCTTCGCCGGGCAAGGTGACGTACGGTTCGTGGGCGGTCGGCAGCCCTGGCCACCTGGGCGCCGCGCAGGTCGAGGCGGCCACGGGCACGCAGATGCTGCACGTGCCGTTCAAGGACACCGCGCAACTGTACGCGGCCGTGGCCAACGGAGAAGTGACCTGGGCGCTGGGTTCGTACGCCACTGCCGGCGCGCTGATCCAGGCCGGCAAGCTGCGCGTGCTGGCGGTGGCCGACGGCCAGCGATCGTCGGCCCTGCCCGACGTGCCCACGCTGGAAGAGGCGGGCGGACCCCGGGGCGTGGATGCCTCCACCTGGGTCGCCCTGGTGGCGCCGGCGGGCACGCCGGCCGAGCGGGTCGAGGCGATCTCGCGCGCGGTGCGCGCGGCGCTGGACGTGCCCGAGGTCAAGGCCAGGATGGCCACGTTCGGATTCGTGCCCGCCGCCGTTCCCGGCGCGACGGTGTCCGAGTGGATGCGCAAGGACACTCCCCGCTATGCCGAGATGGTGCGGCGCACGGGGGCGACGACGGACTGAAGGAAGCCTTACCGTGAATACCATGCAGACAGAAGTCGCCATCGTCGGCGGCGGTCCCGCCGGCCTGATGCTGGCCATCGAACTCGGGTGCCGGGACATTCCCTGCGTCCTGCTGGAAGAGGATGCCGATCCGCCGGCCTTTCCCAAGGCCAACGCGACCTCGGCCCGGACCATGGAGCACTATCGCCGGCGGGGTTTCTCCGACGAGATCCGGGCCCTGGGCCTGCCGCCGGATTATCCGCAGGACGTGGTCTATTGCACGCAGCTGGCCGAGCACGAGCTGGCGCGGTTCAGGATCCCGAGCCGCGGCGAGGCGGCTCGGCGCAGCGAGGCCGGCGGCCATGCTCCGGACAATGCCGGCGACTACGGCAGCGATGCGTGGCCGACTCCCGAGCTGCCGCATCGGGTGCAGCAGATGCTGATCGAGCCGGTGCTGCGCCGGCGCGCGGCCGCGTATCCAAGCGTGCGGCTGTGCCTGGGGCAGCGCGCGGTGGCCGTCGAACAGGGCGAGCAGGGCGTCACGGCCACGGTCGAACCCGAAGGCGGTGGTCAGGCGTGGCAACTGCAAGCGCGCTACCTCGTCGGGTGCGACGGTCCCCGCAGCCTGGTGCGCAAGTCGCTGGGCGTGGGCTATTCCGGACAGGGCAGCGAGCAGCGCGATTTCTTCGGCGGCCAGATGTTGTCCATCTACTTCCGGTCCAGGCGGCTCTACGACGCGATCGGCAAGCAGCCCGCCTGGCAGTATTGGGCCGTGAACGCGCGCCAGCGGGGGCTGCTGATCGCCGTGGACGGCATCGAGACCTTCCTCCTTGCCGTGCAACTGGCCCCCGGCCAGGCGCCTGGCGACATCGATCCGGTCGCCACCGCCCATGCCGTGGTGGGCAGGGAATTCGACTTCGAACTCATCGATCGCCTGCCCTGGGTGGCCGGCTATACGCTGGTGGCGGACAGGATGGCCGGTGGCCGCGTGTTCCTGGCGGGCGATGCCGCGCATCTTTTCACGCCCACCGGAGGCATGGGCTACAACACCTCGATCGACGACGTGGTGAATCTGGGCTGGAAACTGGCCGCCGTCATCCAGGGCGCGGCCCCGCCCGCGCTGCTGGACAGCTACGAGCGCGAACGCCGGCCCATGGCGCTGCGCAATACGGCCTTCGCGCGCAGCATGGCGGACAGCATCGGCAACCTGCGCGCCGGCGCCGACATCGAGGAAGAGAGCGAGGCCGGCGTGCGGGCGCGCGCCGAGCTCGGCCGCCGCCTGGCCGCGCACGTGGCCAGCGAGTTCAACATTCCCGGCCTGCAATTAGGCGTGCGCTACCTGGACAGTCCCATCGTCGCGGTCGAGCCAGGTCCCGCGCCGCAAGACGATCCGAACCGCTACGTGCCCCTGGCCTTGCCGGGGTCGCGCGCGCCGCATGCCGTCGTGCGCGGCAAGGTGCTGTTCGACTTGTTCGGGCGCGACTTCACGCTGCTTGCCTTTGGCGCGCTGCCGGCCGGCGAGCGCCAGGCGTGGCACGCGGTGGCGGACGAGTACGGCCTGGGCCTGGAGGTGCTGGAGCTCGACGATGACGCCGCGCGGGCGCTTTATGGCGCCGAGCGGGTGTTGATCCGGCCGGACCACCATATCGCCTGGCGGGGGCGGGCGGGGGCCGATGCGCGGTCGACGCTGGCCCGGGCGACAGGCCGGGGGCGGATGGGCTGACCGCCGCCGGCGGCACCATTGCGCGAACGCACCGTCCTCGACCGCTTCGCGTATTTCGCTGGCCAGGGCCAGCAGTGGGGTGGAGTCTGCATGCCGGTCGCATCGACCGGCATGTATGCTCGATCAGGCCTCGGTGTTGTGAATGAAGTCCGGCGGCACGTCCGGCCCCCACTGATACAGGCTGTCCTCGGGCGGGAAATCTCCCGAGGGCCACCCGTGCTCGGCCGAGATGTAATCGATGTCGGCCGAGTATTCGCAGTACGAACCCCACGGGTCGCGCACGTAGTGGAAGAAGTTCGATCCCAGCACGTGCCGGCCCGTTCCCCATCCGCGCGTGTAGCCCGCTGCGGCCATCTGCGCCGCTCCCTGGCCGACCTGGTCGATGCTGGCCACGTCCCAGGCCGAGTGATGCCAGCCGCGTGCCGAACTGCGGGCGAAGGCAACCAGGTGATGGTCGCAGCCATGCGGGGCGTGGGTGAAGGCGATGCCGTCGCCGGACCGGTCGGACAGCCTCAGGCCTAGCGTCTTTTCATAGAAAGCCAGTGCGCGCGAGACGTCGGGCGTGAACAGCAGCACGTGAGACAGGCGGCGCGGGCGGACCTGGGCGACCTGGCTGCGGAAGCGGGCGCCGCGCGCGTCGGCCTGCACGTGGATGTCGTCGAGCGGGCTCTTGGCGTCCGGGGTGATCTTGGGGCCGGCCTTGACCTGGATCAGGTTGCCGTCCGCGTCGTGGAACCAGATGCCCTCGGCGGTGGCGTGCGGCACGCCGGCGGCCGTTGCGACGCCGGCCTGCTCCAGCTGAGCGCGGATGGCCGCCAGGTCGCCGGCATAGCAATTGAAGCTGAGGTAGGCCAGCGCCTTGCGCGGGCCCGCGTGGAGGCGGGCCGAGACGTGTCCGTCCCGCGCCCGCAGCGCCAGGCCATCGCCTTCGGCTTCGACCGCGAGGCCGAAGGCTTCGTGGAAATGGCGGGCCACGGCCAGGTCCGGTACCGTCAGCGCGTAGTGGTCGATGGAATGCACCGCGGCTTGCCGGGTGCCCGCGCCATGCTGGGTCTGTATGCTCATGGGTCTCCTCCGTCGTGCGGCCGTGGCCGGACGTTCAGGCTTCGTCGGCGATGGGGTTGCGCAGGGTGGCGAAGCCGGTCACCGATATTTCGCAGACATCGCCGGCGCGCATCAGCAGCTTGGGCGTGCGGGCCCAGCCTATGCCGGCGGGCGTGCCGGTGACGATGACGTCGCTGGGTTCCAGCGTGATCGCCTCGCTGATGACGCTGATCAGCGTGGGGATGTCGAAGATCATGTCGTCGGTGCTGGCCGACTGGACCACTTCGCCGTTCAGGCGCGTTTCCAGGCGCAGGCCGCGCGCCGCGGGCGGCACTTCGCTGGCGGTGACCAGTTCCGGACCGAAGGCGCCGGTGGCGTCGAAGTTCTTGCCCACCGTCCATTGCGGGGACAGGAACTGGTATTCGCGCACCGAGCCGTCGTTGAACAGAGCATAGCCGGCAATGCAGTCGAGCGCGTCTTCCTTCCTGATGTGCCGCCCGCCGCGCTTGAGAATCACCGCCAGTTCGCCCTCGAAGTCCAGGGAGTCGGACACGCGCGGGCGGACGATGGGTTGGCCATGGCCGACCAGGCTGGTGTCGTAGCGGGGGAAGATGGTGGGATAGGCGGGCTGCTCGTACTTGCTTTCCTTGGTGTGGTCGGCGTAGTTCAGGCCGATGCAGAAGATCTTGGCCGGATGCTCGACGACGGGCAGGTAGGCGACGTCGGCCTCGTCCACCAGCTTGCCGCCGCCGCGGGTGCCGGCGTAGGTTTCGAGGTCGGTGTCGGCGACCAGCAGGGATTCGATCGATTCCTCGCCCAGGATCCGGATCTTGTTGCCCTCGCGGGTGCCGAGGTAGGGGGTGCCGTCGTGGAGGAAGCGGACGTAGCGCATCGGGGATTCCTGTCTCTGTTATGGGGCGTGCGGGAAGAATGAGCACGCCCTTGTGCCCGATGCAAGCGTAAAGCGGGGGAGCGATGGGGAAAAGATGGCGGGTTTTCTCCACCGATACCTGACAAGTATCGGTGGAGGCCTTTGGAGGCCGGCAGGCCCCGTCAGGCAAGGGGGAAACCGCGGTTTACAGTCCCCGTGCCTTCAGTTGCGCGTCCAGGCGCGGATAGACCCGGCGCGCGTTCAGTTCGAACACCTTGCGCTTGTCTTCCGCCGGGATGTCCAGCGCGTCGATGTAGCGCTTGGTGTCATCGAAATAGTGCCCGGTCTGGGGGTCGATGCCGCGCACCGCGCCCACCATTTCCGATCCGAACAGGATGTTGTCGACGTCGATGACCTCGAACAGCAGGTCGATGCCGGGCTGGTGGTAGACGCAGGTGTCGAAGTAGACGTTCTTCATCACGTGCTCGGCCAGCGGCGGGCGCTTGAGCATGTCGGCCAGCCCGCGGTAGCGGCCCCAGTGGTAGGGCACGGCGCCGCCGCCATGGGGAATGATGAAGCGCAGCGTCGGGAAGTCGCGGAACAGGTCGCCTTCGATGAACTGCATGAAGGCGATGGTATCGGCGGCCAGGTAGTAGGCGCCGGTGGCGTGCATCGCGCAGTTGCACGAACCCGAGACGTGGATCATGGCCGGCACGTCCAGCTCGACCATTTTCTCGAAGAACGGATACCACGAGCGGTCGGTCAGCGGCGGGGCGCTGAAGCTGCCGCCGGACGGGTCGGGGTTGAGGTTGCAGCCGACGAAGCCCAGTTCGGTGACGCAACGCTCGAGCTCGGCGATGGAACTGGCGATGGAGACGCCGGGCGATTGCGGCAGCTGGCAGACGCCGATGAAGGTCTCGGGGTACAGGTCGACGACGCGCTTGATCAGGTCGTTCGAGCGGCGGGCCCAGACCTGGCTGACGTTCTCGTTGCCGACGTGGGGCTCCATGGCGGAGGCACGGGGCGAGAAGATGGTCATGTCGGCGCCGCGCTCGCGCAGGAGGCGCAGCTGGTTCTTCTCGATGGTCTCGCGGATCTCGTCGTCGGAGATATCGGGATAGGCCGGGTCGATGTCGCCGCCGGCCTTGAAGTTGGCCTTCTGCTGGTCGCGCCATTGGTTGTGGGCGGCAGGCGAGGTCGTGTAGTGACCGTGGCAATCGATGATCATGCTGCGCAATTCCTGTGTGGCGAAGGATGGCGTCGGCCGGGGCCGCGGGGCCATCGATGGGGGAGAATCCGGACGGCCCGTGGGCCGCCTACGCAACGCGCAATTGTAGCCGCTTGCACTTGCGCGATACCCGCTGTTTTCCGCATTTCTGCTTTTCGGGTTTGCGCGGCCGGGAGGGGCCGCCGGGGGGACTTCAGCGTCGCGCCACCAGCGCCGCGCGCAGCCGCTCGCGCTCGTCGGGCGCGGCCTCGACCAGATAGCGGATGTCGCCCGCGACGGCGGCGGCCACGGGCAGTCCGTCGCGATACAGTACGCGGTTGCCGGCCAGCGCGGGTATCTTTTCCCCGGGCAGCAGCACGCCCGCCAGGTTCAGCGGATCGGCGGCGCAGACGCAGGCCAGTTCGCCGCCGGGCTCGCGGCGCCGGATGCCGCGCAGCAGCGGGATGGCCTCGGGCAGCGCGAACTGTTCGCCCGCCAGGCCGGCCACGAAGCGGCCGCCCCGCACGTCGCCGCGGGCCTCCAGGCGGTGGAGCACGGGCAGCAGCTCGCGCCACGGCGGCAGCCAGCGGGCCTCGCGTTCCAGCAGGCGCCAGAAGACGACGCCGTAGCGGCGCAGGAGGACCTGGGCGATGTGTTCCAGGACCTGCGGATCCGTACGCGTACGTTTGCCGGGGGGCGCGGGGTCGGTGGCGGCGGGCCGGCGCAGCAGCGCCCAGCGGCCGGCCTGGTCCATCTGGTTCGGGGCCGTGCCGTGGCGCGAACGCCGACGCTGGTGGGCGGTGCGCTGGGACGCGGGGACGAGCAGCGCGCGCAGGCCGGCGTAGCTGTCGGCGTTCGCGGCGCCCGCCGCGACCAGTTCGCCCAGCGCCGTTTCCAGTTCATTGGGCAGCAGGCGGGTGTCGCCCAGCAGTTCGTCGAAGAACATCGCGCCGTGGCTGGCCAGTGCCTCGCGCACCCGCTGCGCGCGTGCCGACAATTCGGCCTGGTGGTCCGGCGGCACGAGCGCCTGCCAGGGGCCAAGGTGGCGCCGGGGCAGCAGTACCATGGGCGTGGCGCGCACCGGTCCGGCCGTGGACTTGCCCTGGCTCGCCAGGCGCATCCAGACCACTTTGCCGGCCTGGCTCAACCCGTCCAGCCAGCCGGGCGAGTAGGCGTCGAGCCGCGCCGGCAGGATGTCCGATTCCCAGGCTCCGGCAGCGGCTTCGTAGCCTTCCAACTGGTCGATGACCTGTGGCAGGGAGCCGGGGCCTTGCAGGCGGGCGTCCGGCGCGACGTGTTGCCACGCCAGCAGGAAGCGCATGAAGTCCTGCCGTTCGACCGGCTCGATCTCGCGGCGCAGGCGCTTGATGGTGTAGCGGTGGATACGGGCCAGCAGGTGCCGTTCGCACCATTCTTCCTGCCGTGCCTGCGGGTGGAAGCGGCCGCGCATGACGTAGCCTTCGGCCTCGAGCACGGCCAGGGCTGCGGCCACGGCGGGTTCGGGCAAGGACAAGTCGGAGGCGATGCGCGGCAGCGATCGTGGCCCGAAGCCGGCCAGGCGCGCCCTGACCACCTCCACCAGTGCCGCCTCCTGCTCCCACGATTCGTCGTAGCCCGCCGGAATGGCGATGTCGGGCTCGGCGCCGGCGCCGGGATAGACCGCGCGCAAGCACGCGAGCCGTTCGACCGGCACCCACAAACCGGTCCCCGGCTGCACGCACAGGCGTGCCGCCCGTCCGCCTGCGGCCAGGGACCCGAGCCAGTCCGGCCAGCCTTCGTTGGCCGCGGCCTCGGCGTCGGTCACGCACGCCAGGTTCATCAAGGCCTCCTGCATTTCGTCGCCGTTGCGCACTTCCGGCCACGCTTCGGCGGCGACTGCCGCGATCGCGTCCGCGTCGAGCGCTCCCAGATCGTCGGCCGAGGCAGGGTCGGTCCAACGACGGGCGTGAACCGCCTGCGTGCGACGCTCTTCCAGCGGCGCATCGTCGAGGAAGGCATAGGGGCGTGCGCTGAGGATCTCCATGGCCAAGGGCGAGGGAGCAGGGAGGTCGCGGGCGATCAACGCGATGTCGCCGCGCTCGATCCGGCGCAGCAGGGCCAGCCAGCCTTCGGCGTCCATCGCGTCGTGCAGGCAATCGTCTATGGTCTGGGCCACCAGGGGATGGTCGGGAATCTCGCGTTCGCCCACCACGTTCTCCAGGCAGGCGGCCTGGTCGGGGAAAACCGCGGCCAGCAGGTCGTCGCTCTTCATGCGTTGCAACTGCGGGGCGACTTTCTTGCCGCCCACGTAGCGCGGCAGCGCGAGCGCGGTGGTTGCGTTCCAGCGCCAGCGGACGTTGAACAAGGGCGCATCGAGCAAGGCCTGGATCAGCAGGTGCTCGGCCGTATTCGTATGCAGATAGCGCCAGACTTCATCGAGTGGGAAGCTGTGGCTGGTGGACAGCGACAGGATGATGGTGTCCTCGGTCGCCGCGGCCTGCAGTTCGAAATTGAAGCTGCGGCAGAATCGCTTGCGCAGCGCCAGGCCCCAGGCGCGGTTGAGCCGGCTGCCCCAGGGCGAATGGATGACCAGCTGCATGCCGCCGGATTCGTCGAAGAAGCGCTCCATGACCAGGACGTCCTGGGTAGGCAGCCGCCCGAGCGCTGCGCGCGCGCGGGCGAAATACTCGACGATCTGACGCGCGGCCGCAGCGTCCAGGCCGATGGTTTCCTGCAGGCCGCGGACGCCGGCATCGATATCGGGTAGCGGCCCCGACCCCAGCAGGCGTTCGACATCGGCCCGCAGCCGCGCTACGGCGGCGGAAAGCTCGTCGCTGCGGCCAGGGGCTTCGCCAAGCCAGAAGGGAATGCTGGGGGCGGCGCCATGCGCATCCTCCACGCGTACCCGGCCGGCTTCGACACGCAGAATGCGGTAGGAGGTATTGCCCAGCTGGAAGACGTCGCCGGCCAGGCTTTCGACCGCGAAGTCCTCGTTCACCGTGCCTATCATCAGGCCTTGCGGCTCCAGCAGCACGGCGTAATCGGCGTTGTCGGGAATCGTGCCGCCGGACGTGACGGCGGTCAGCTTGCTGCCGCGGCGGCCACGCAGCGTGCCGGCCACGGGATCTCGATGCAGGTACGACGCCCGCACTCCCTGGCGGCCGGCATAGCCTTCGGCCAGCAGGCGCAGCACGGCATCGAAGGCGGCGCGCTCCAGGCTGGCGTAGGGATACGCGCGCCGCACCAGCGCGTAGAGTTCTTCTTCCTTCCACTCCTGGCACGAGACCTCGGCCACCAACTGCTGGGCCAGCACGTCCAGCGGCGCGCGCGGCATCCGCAGCGTGTCGAGTTCGCCGCGCCTCACGGCGTCGAGCAGCGACGCGCATTCGACCAGGTCGTCGCGCGACGTGGGGAACAGCCTCCCTTTCGGCACGCCGCCTACCTGGTGTCCGGCACGGCCCACGCGCTGCAGGAAGGCCGAGATGCCGCGTGGCGACCCGACTTGGCAAACCAGTTCCACGTCGCCTATATCGATACCCAGTTCGAGCGACGCGGTGGCAACCAGCACGCGTAATTCGCCCCGTTTGAGCCGTTGCTCGGCATCCAGCCGGTGCTCCTTGGCCAGGCTGCCGTGATGGGCGGCGACGGCCGTCTCGCCCAGACGCTCGGCCAGGTGGCGTGCGGCGCGCTCGGCCATGCGCCGGGTATTGACGAAAACCAAGGTGGTGCGATGCTGGCTTGCCAGTTCCGCCATGCGATCGTAGACCCGGTCCCAGACGTCCGTGGCCATGACGGCTTCCAGAGGAACGGGCGGTAATTCGATGCCGAGGTCACGCCGCCGGGTATGGCCGATGTCGACGATTTCGCAGCCAGACTGGGGCGCACTGCCGACCAGGAAACGGGCTACCTCGGAAAGGGGCTTCTGCGTGGCAGACAGGCCTATGCGTACCGGCCGCTTGCCGCACAGGGCGTCCAGCCGCTCCAGACTCAGGGCAAGATGGCTGCCTCGCTTGTTGCCGGCAAGCGCATGGATTTCATCGACGATGACACTGCGCGTGTCGGCGAGCATGCGGCGTCCGCTGTCCGAGCCCAGCAAGACATACAGCGATTCCGGGGTAGTCACCAGGATATGGGGGGGCCGCTTGCGCATCGCATGGCGGGCCTGGGCCTCGGTATCCCCCGTGCGCACCGCGGTGCGGATGCCGGGGTCCGGCAGCCCCATGCGCGACAGCTCCGCGCCTATGCCCTCCAACGGTGTCTGCAGATTGACCTGGATGTCGTTGGAAAGGGCTTTCAGCGGCGAGACGTAAAGCACCGTGGTGGCATCAGGAAGCGCGCCTCCCGCCGCCACGCCTTCGCGCACGAGCTCGTCGATGGCTGCGAGGAAGGCAGTGAGCGTCTTGCCGGAACCGGTCGGCGCGGCGACCAGCGTGGGCCGGCCGGCGCGGATGTGCGGCCAGGCGCACCGCTGGGCGTCGGTGGCGGATCCGAAGGTGCGGCGGAACCACGCGGCGACGGCGGGGTGAAAGCCTTCAAGGGCATCCACGGGATGGCGGGCGGAAGTCATGCCCCACTATATGAGGGCGCCGCGCCGGATCGCAACCGGCCGAAAATCGGCCAAGATGCCTCGATTCGCCGGCAGCCAGCGCGTCAAAGTGATGGTATAGGCGTCATAACGGTGCGGCGCCGTGCGGGCGGTGCGGGACTGTTCAATCCTCCGGCAGCTTCGGCCATTTCTTGCGGAAGATTTTCTTTGCCTCGGCGCGAGGCATGCCGGCCATGCCGAGCAGCAGGATGACGGCTTCGTCGATGCTGGCGGAACTCAGCTGGTTGTCGCAAATGGCGCGGCAAATCCCGACGATAGCATCAGTGGTCAGCCGATAGACGAGTTCGGCATCCTCGAAGTGGAAGCGGCCGGCGGCCGCGGCCAGGCGAAGGTCGCGGGTGGCGTGCGGACCGAGCACCCGGAACATCGCGTCGGCGATGACTTCAGAGCGCCGCAGCAACCAGTTCCAGCGCTGGTCGGTCGTGGCGATCTGGATGGTGGAGCGTACGCCGAAGGCGTAGACGCTGGCGGGATCGTCAAAACCTTTGGTGGCGACGCTGATGCGCCACGCCAGCCTTTCCATCACCCGCTCCATGACCGCCATGGCGAGCTCGTCCTTGGAGTCAAAGTAGTAGTAGACCGTGCCCGCGCTGACGTCGGCCATTTCGGCGATCTCCGACATCGTTGCCGCGTCGATGCCCTTGTCGGCGATGAGTTGGTACCCCGCTTCGATCAGCGCCTCGCGATTCTGTCGACGTTTTCTCTCACTGCGCGATTCCGCCCGGGGCGAGTCCGGCATGGTCATTGCTTTTCTTCCTTTGTGCAGTGGTGTGAAGTTCTTGGCGCTCGCGCACCTTCGTAAGGTTCTCTGTTTTCAGGCATACCCTAAGTTTAAAAAAATATTCTTGACTCACGTTCGAATTCGAATAGTATTCGAAAAATGAGTTGCATTCGATAAACCCGGTTTTGCCGTCGCAGACGTATTCGGGAAAGGGTTTGGCACGCACCGTTCGAGAGCAGTAAGCACCAAAGCAAGCACCAGAAGCAGGCCCATAAGAACCGGGGAGACACGCTGGGAAAACGCGGATCCGCGAGGATCGCGCATACACAAGGGGAATGTGAAATGAGCATGATCCGTAAAGCGTTGTCAGGTGTTGCAGTGGCGGTATCGGTGGCAATCGGCTGTGCGTCCGCGCATGCGGAAAACCCCGATCGCCTGCGTGGCGTGATCAAGGAAACGAAGGCAAAGAGGCCCTACCGCGTCGGCGTGACGCTGGTCCACTTCGTCGACGATTACTGGAAGGGTATCGCCTACGGCCTGACCCAGGAAGCAGCTCCGGCTGGCGTGCAAATCGTCAGGCTGATGGGCGCGGGCGGTTATGGCAAGGTGGCAGAGCAGATTGCGCAACTCGAGAGCCTATCCACCATCGATCTGGACGCGGTCATTCTTGGGGCAACCAACTACGACGGTTTCGACCGTGCGATCAAGCGCCTGACCGACAAGGGCGTGAAGGTAATTGCTGTTGGCGTGCCGGTCAACAGCAAGCTGGTGCAGGCCGGCGTCACCATCGACGAGGTCGAGGTGGGTGCGATGCTGGCTGACTATATCTGCCGCCAGAACCCCAAGGCCAAGGTCATTACCGTGCCAGGGCCCAATGGCCCGGCCTGGAACAAGCTGCGCTTTGACGGTGTGCAAGGCCGCGCGAAGAAGTGCCCTGGCATGACGCTGCTGGGCAATACCTTCCGGGGCGATACCAAGCTCGAGGACGGCCTGGCTCAAGCTTCGGACCTGCTGGTGAAGTATCCGGAGGCTGATTTCATCTATACCGCAGCCGCCAACCTGGGTATCGGTGCGGGTATGGCGGTCAAGCGCATGAAGAGCAAGGCCAAGGTCGCGACCGGCACGATTACCGACCGTACCGTGACGCTGATGCAGGAAGGGCAGGTGGCGGTAGTGGTTTCCGAACAGCCGATCCTGATGGGCCGCTCAGCCATACAGGTGCTCACCCGCCTCCTGAACGGCGAGCCTTTGCCCGAGATGACCCCGGCCGGTGCCGTGCCTTACCCCGAGTTCCATGTTCCGCTGGTCGAGATGACCGCCAAGGATCTGGCGGGCTACGACTTATCGAACTACGACCGCCCGCCGGCAAGCTGGCAGGTACCGTCTTTTCAGTAAGCGCGGGCACGCTGTCCCGATTGCCAGGTGTCGCCTCGGCTGCAAGCCGGGGCACGGGGCGGCGCTGACTCTCCGGTCCTTGATATGAGCGGAATCATGACTGAGTCGCATCTGAACGACGGCGCTGCCGGCACACCGGTATTGGAAGTGTCGGGGCTTTCCAAGGCCTTTGGGGCTACGCAGGCGCTGGCCGATGCCTCGTTGTGCGTACGCGCTGGCGAAGTGCACATCATGCTGGGCGAGAACGGCGCCGGGAAGTCGACGCTCGCGAAGATCGTGGCCGGCGTACAGGTCGCCGACGGCGGCGAGATCCGATTGTGCGGACAGATTGTCGCGCCTCGCAGCACGAAAGACGCCCGGGCCCAAGGCATTTCGATCATCTTCCAGGAGCTGTCGCTGGCTCCGCATTTGAGCGTTGTCGAGAATCTGTTCCTGGGTACCGAGCGCGGCAGCTACCCTTTCCGCCGGCTGACGCGCGCCACGGAGCGCGAGCGGGCTCGTGCCATGCTGGAGGAATTGTCGCTCGACCTGCCTCTGGACGAACAGGTCGGGGCGCTGACCGTAGGCGAGAAGCAGATGCTGGAAATTGCCAAGGCGTTGCTGCAAGGCCCCCGGTTGCTGATCGCCGACGAGCCGACTTCGGCACTGAGCGAGCATGAGAAAGTGGCCTTCTTTGCCTTGGTGCGGCGCTTGCAGGCGCGCGGAACGGCCATTCTCTATGTTACCCACCACATGCGCGAGGTATTCGAGATCGGCGACACGGTCAGCACCATGCGCGACGGCCGTATCACCCGCACAGTTGCCGTGGACGAGCGGCTGGACGAGCAGGCGCTGATCGAAATGCTGACCGGTCGGCAGTTCGGCGGACAGCAGCGGCGCGGCTCCAAGTCCTCGCGCGAAATCGTGCTGCAGGTTTCGGGTCTGCGTACCGGAGACGGCTGCGGAGGGGTGGATCTGACCGTGGCGCGTGGGGAAATTGTCGGCGTCTATGGCGTGGTGGGGAGTGGCCGTGAGGCCCTGGCCCGGGCGCTGGCCGGCATTTCGCCGCCGCTCGCCGGCGAGATGCTGTTCGAGGGCCGGCCCTATCGGCCGCGCGGGCCTTCGCAGGCCCGCATGCTGGGCTTGAGCTATCTCGCGATGGACCGCAAGGAGCAAGGCATCCTGCCTCAACGGTCGATTCGGGAGAATCTGTCTTTGTGCTCGCTGCGTAAACATGCGCGTTTCGGCCTGATCCGGGGCGACCGCGAAAAACGCCAGGCACACGAGGCGCTCAAGGCGCTTCGCGTGCGCTTCGGCTCGGAAGAGCAGGCCATCACCAGCCTGAGCGGCGGGAATCAGCAGAAAGTACTGATCGGCCGCGCGCTCGGCTCCGATCCCCGAGTGCTGGTGATGGAAGAGCCGACCGCGGGGATCGACATCGGTTCCAAGCACGACATCTACGAAAGCATCCAGGCGCGGGCCGACGCCGGTCAGTCCTTCCTGGTGTTGTCGAGCGACCTGACGGAAACGCTGACCCTTTGTGACCGGGTCTACACCATCTACCGGGGCCGCATGACCGACGAAATCATCAATCCTTCAATGGCGGACGAAGACCGTGTCATTGCCGGCGTGCTGGGGCGCGCGGCCATGCAGGTCCCCGCCGCCCATGTGGAGTAAGACCGTGACGACGAGCGAGATGGACGTGAGCCAGGAGTTAAGCGGCCATGCTGCCAAGCCCATGAAGCGTTTCCGGAGCAAGGACTACATACTTCCGGCCTTCATCGCCCTGCTGGCGACGGTGACGGGCATTGTCGAGCCCCGTTTCTGGACTGCTGAGAACCTGCTGAACCTAAGCCGGCAGACCGCGCCATTGCTGATTCTGTCGGTAGGCCAGGCGCTGGCGGTGATCACTGGAGGGTTGGATCTCTCGTTGGCGGCCAATCTGGCGCTGTCCGGTGTGTACGGCGTGTTGGTCATGAACCAGTTCGGCATGTTCGCCGGCTTGCTTGCGATGCTCCTGACCGGCGCCGTGGTCGGCCTGGTCAACGGTCTGTTCGTGACACGTTTCCGCGCCTCACCGCTTATCGTGACGCTGGGCATGTTGTCGGTGTGCCAGGGCTTGGCCCTGATGGCCTCGTCCGGCCTGCCCATCTACGACATGCCCGATTCCTTCATCGAGCTGTTCGGCTACGGCGCGGTGGCTGGCGTTCCGGTACCGACACTGGTCGCCGTGGTGACACTGCTGCTGGGCATCCTGCTGCTGCGCTTTACGGTGGCCGGCCGCTATTTCTACGCCATCGGCTCCAGCGCCAAGGCAGCCTACGCCTCCGGCATCGATGTGCGTTTCTACACCGTGCTGGTTTATGTCATGAGCGGGTTGACCGCCGGTATGGCAGCCATCGTGCTGACGGCCTGGGTCAACTCGGCGCAACCCATGGCCGGCGCCGGCCTGGAACTGCACTCGGTCGCGGCCGTGGTGCTGGGCGGCATCGCCCTGACCGGTGGCAGCGGCTCGATGCTGCATGCGCTCTACGGCGCAGTGATCCTTTCCATGCTTTCTAACTCGTTGAACCTGATGGGGGTGTCTTCTTTCATGCAGACCCTCATGACCGGCTTGGTCATCCTGACCGCCGTGGTGCTCGACAAGACTCGCCGGAGCCAGCGCGGCGAATGAGCCGCGGTTGGCATCGGTCCCGACACAACCGTGCTATCGAACAGGAGTCATAGCAAATGGATGCAACCCTGACACTCGGGGAAGGAGCCTCGATGACCCTCGCCCATGAGGCCAAGGAAGGCTGTCTGCGCACAGGCAAGGAATACGTTGAGTCGCTTCGCGACGGACGTCGTGTCTGGACTGGCGGACAAGAAGTCGAGGACGTGACCGCGAACCCGGTGCTGGGGCCGGGCATCTCGCTGCTGGCTGAAACCTTCGACGCGCAGTTCGACCCGGCCCTGCGGGAGGTAACCACTATCGTTGGGGACGACGGCGCACGCACCAGCCGTTCCTGGCAGTTGATCACCAAGCCGGAGGACTTCGTCGAGCGCCGCAAGCTGATCGAGTACACCACGCTGAAAACGGCAGGCAGTTTCGGCCGTCCGCCCGACCTCGCACCGCTGATCGCGGTCGGCCTGTATGCGCGCAGGCCCATTTTCGAGAATGCCAGCCAGGACGTGGACTTCTCGCGCAATATCGATGCCTATATCGAGTACGGCCGCAGGAACAACATCATCGCGGCCGAGGTGCTGGCTGACCCGCAGGCCGACCGCTCCGCGGGCTCTTCGGCCTCCAAGGGATTGCTGCGCGTGGTTGAGCGGCGCAAGGATGGCGTCATCCTGCGTGGCGCAAAATCGGTCGGGTCCATAGCCGCCCAGGCTGACGAGATCATTTTTTCAAACCTGACCCGCCCCGATTTCCCGCCAGAAGGCTGTGTCTGGGGCGCGATCCCGGTCGCGACCGAAGGCCTGAAGCTGGTCTGCCGCGAGTCGGTCTCGCACCCTGGTGCCGACCCCTTCGACCATCCGCTCGCCAGTCGCGGCGAAGAGTCTGACCAGCTCATCATCTTCGACAATGTTTTCGTGCCGAACGAGCGACTGTTCAACGTCGGCGATCCGGAGCTGCTCAAGCTATATGGGCCGGTCACGTTGTGGGTGCACTGGCATATTCTGAGCCGCTTGGCCGTCAAGGCCGACCTTTTCGTCGGCATCGGCCAGCTCGTCATGGACGTGCTGGGGACGGCTCAGATCCCGCAGGTTCGCGCGTACCTGGCCGAGTTGATCTGCTATGCCCAGACACTCAAGGCGTTCGTGGTCGCAGCCGAACGGCTGGCCCAACCTTCGGAGAACGGCGTGCTGGCGCCGGACGTGAACATGCTGACCGCCGGCCGCCTGCATTCCATAGAGCAATACCCGCGCATCATCCATACCGTGCAGGAGCTATGCGGCCAGGGGCTGGTCATGCGCTTCCAGAAGGCGGACTTCGCCAACAGCGAGATCGGTCCGCTACTCGATGAACTGCTGCCCGGACGCAATATGAGCGCACGCGACAAGAATCGCCTGATGAACTTCATCTGGGACCTGACTACCGATTCCCATGCGGGCCGCACCGAGCTGTTCGAGAACGTCAATGCGACTCCGGCCAATTTCCTGCGCGAGCGTCTCTACAAGGAATACCCGCGGGAGAATGTCATGAGCGTCGCGCGCGATCTGGCGGGCATCTGAGGGAATACGGCGATGAATTTCTCTTCTTGCGTGGCATATGTCGTGAAAAGCGGGATGGAAGAGTCGTTCCTGGCCGCGGTGGCCGAACTGGCCAAGGCTACCCGGGCCGAACCGGGCTGCCTGTCCTATCGCTTTCACCGCGATCCGGAGGATGCGGCACGTTTCTTTCTCTATGAACTTTACACGGACGAAGCGGCCTACTTGGCGCACCAGGCCACACCGCATTTCGAACAATGGGCCAAGAAGGCCATTCCGCCCTGCCTGGATGAGCGGCGCATCGAGCGTTATGTGGCGCTGGACCTCTAGGCGCCTTTGGCGTGAAGGAGAAGATCATGGAAGCGGTAGTCGTCGACAAAGAGTATTTCCGCCAGGCCATGCGCACCATGGCTTCGTCGGTCACGGTGTTGGCAACCGACGGCTCGGCGGGACGCGCGGGCCTGACCGTGTCCTCGCTCGTCTCGCTATCGGTCGAACCGCCGTCTGTGCTGTGCTGTGTGCATCGCCAGAGCCAGGCCCTGGGCGCATTGCTGGAGAACGGCGTATTCAGCGCCAATATTCTGGCCGAGCACCAATCGCGCGTAGCCGACGTCTTCGCCGGGATGGTGCCGGAGTATCGTGAAGATCGCTTCGGCATCGCGGATTGGACTCGCGGCGTGACCGGGGCCCCCATGCTGCCGGGCGCTTTATGCAGCTTTGACTGTCGCCTCGCCCGTACCTTCGAGTTCGGTACTCATCGCATTCTCGTGGGCGAAGTACTCGCCATCGAAATCGGCGCGGATCACCCTTTGATCTATGCCGATCGGACTTATCGCCGCTTGGCGCTGGCCTGAAGGAAGTCCTTGCCATGGATATCGAGTTCAAATCCGGCACCTTCGAATTTGGGGATTTCCCCGTGCAATCCGGCGAGATCCTGCCGGACGCCAAACTGTGTTGGAAGAGCTTCGGCACGCTTTCGCCCGAACGGGACAACGTCATCGTTTATCCGACCAGCTTCGGCGCGCATGACAAGGACGTCGAATGGATCATCGGTCCGGACAGGATCCTGGACCCGCGGCGATGGTTCATCGTGATCATGAACACTTTCGGCAATGGCCTGTCTTCCAGTCCGTCGAACAACAAGGATTTTCCCAGGCTGGTGACCAGCGGGGACAATGTGCGCGCGCAAGCCCGCCTGCTTGGAGACGTGTTCGGTATCGAGCGCGTGGCGTGCGTCTACGGATGGTCGATGGGCGCGCAGCAAGCCTATCACTGGGCTGTGCGGTCTCCCGGCTTGGTCGATAGCATCGTGGTCAATTGCGGAAGCGCGCGCACGGCACCGCACAACCGCGTTTTCCTGCAAGGGCTGAAGGCGCTGTTGGAAGCCGCCCCGGAATACCAGGGGAATGGACGTTTCAGCCAGCGGCCGCAAGCGGCGCTACGTGCTTTCGGCAGCGTGTATGCAGGCTGGGCGTTGAGCCAGGAGTTCTACCGCCATGCCGACTATCGGATCATCCCCGGCATGGGCAGCCTGCAGGACTATCTCGACAAAGTATGGACGCCGCGATTTGCTGCCCGCCATGCGTCCGATCTCTACGCCCACCTGACGACGTGGTGGCATAGCGACATCAGCGACGCAGAACGCTTTGGCGGAGATTTGTCCAAGGCCCTGGCCTCGATCGAGGCCAGGGTGTTGCTGCTGCCGGGACGCTCGGACCTCTACTTTCGCGTGGCTGACAACGAAGCCGAGTTGACACACCTGCGCCGGGGGCAGTTGTCCGTGATTCCAAGCGACTGGGGGCACCTGGCCGGCAACCCTGCGCAGAATCCGGCCGACGCGGCCTTCTTGCGCAAGACCGTACGTGCTTGGCTGGACGCATGAACCATCACGACTCACATTCACCGACCAACGGAGAACTTCATGAGCGCTCTTGATTTGCTTGCGCTGTTCCGGCGCGAACTCGAACTGTGCAAAGTTACGCCGGGTGAAACCCTGGCGGTGCTGAGCGGCCCGAATACGCGCCAGGATTACGTCGATGCCTTCCTTGCCGCGGGCCAGCAACTCGGCGCGGAAGTTTTTAACCTGAACTTGCCTGCACCCGTGAAATCCTTCGGAACGCCCACCACGGCCCTTGGCGCAGTCTGGGGGCGCTCGGCATTGACCGGCCACCGGTCCGGCGTCGAGGTGTTGAAGAAGGCGAATATTTTGATCGATCTGATCGGGTTGTTGCATTCCCCCGAACAGGTCGAAATCCAGAAGGCCGGCACGCGGGTACTGATGGTGGTGGAACCGCCCGAGATTCTCGAGCGCATGTTGGCCCGGCCAAACAGCCGAGCGCGTTCGGAGGCGGCGGGGCGCCGGCTGGCCGCGGCCAGGACGCTGCGGTTTACCAACGACGCCGGTACCGATATTACCTACGAGCTGGGCCAGTACAAGCCCATCGTGCAGTACGGTTTTACCGACGAGCCGGGCCGCTGGGATCATTTCCCCGGCGTGTTTGCCTACACCTGGCCGAACGAGGGCAGAAGCCACGGCAAGATCGTGCTCCGAGAAGGCGACATCATCTTTCCGTTCAAGGAGTTCGTGCGCAGCGAGATCCACATCACGGTGAAGGACGGCTTCATCGAGAACATCGAGGGGGGCTTCGATGCCATGCACCTGAAGCATTTCTTCGAGGCGTGGAAGGATCCCGATGCCTATGCCATGGCTCACGTGGGCTGGGGCCTGGACGAGATGGCACTGTGGAACGGCATCAGTTTGATCGACAAGGAGTCGGCCATCGGCCAGGACGGCCGCGCCTTCTACGGCAATGTGTTGTGGTCTACCGGCCCCAATACCGACGTGGGCGGCTCCCGCGATACGCCCGCTCATCTCGACATCGTGATGAAGGGGGCGAGCCTGTATCTGGACGGCGAGCCCATGGTGCTGAACGGCGATGTGATTCCCGACGACATGCGGATCGAACGTCCATGAGCGAGGAGGAAAAGGCGGCGGGGCTTGCCCAGGAGGCACTGCGCCGAGCGCTTGCATGCATCGCCGAGCGCGAGGCCCGCGTGAACGCCTGGCAATGGCTGGATGAAAACGAGGCATGGCGCGCGGCGCGCGAGATCGACCGCAGCGGGCCCGGAGGGCCGCTGCACGGCATGCTCATTGGCGTGAAGGACATTATCGATACGCACGACATGCCGACTGGCTTGGGCTTTGACCCTTATGCCGACCGCCGGCCGGCCTGGGACGCCGGCTGCGTGGCCGCTTGCCGCGATGCCGGGGCACTGGTGCTGGGCAAGACGGTCAGTACCGAGTTCGCCTATTTCGCTGCCGGCAAGACACGCAATCCGCATGATTTCGCAGCCACGCCCGGCGGTTCATCCAGCGGTTCGGCTGCGGCGGTTGCCGCCGGCATGGTGGACGCAGCCTTCGGGAGCCAGACGGCCGGTTCCCTGATCCGGCCGGCCGCCTATTGCGGCGTGGTCGGCTACAAAGGCAGCCACGATGCCTTCGGCCTTTCGGGTATACGCCCGCTCGCTCAGTCCTTCGATAGCCTGGGCATCGTGGCTGGCTCGGTCGAACCGGTCACGCGCATCCGCCAGGTCTTGAACGGTGAAGCCGTCGAGCCCTTGACCGTGCCCATGCGCGCCCCGTACCTGGGGCTGTGTCGCACGCGCCAATGGGAGTTCGTGGAACCGGCGGCCCGCCAAGCCGTGGAGGAGGCCGCCCGGACGCTTGCCGCTGGCGGCGCCACCGTCGAGGCTGTCCAATTGCCGGAAAGCTTCGAGCAGGCCTTCGATTGCCACGGCCTGGTAATGGCCTATGAAGTGGCACGCAATTACGCCTTTGAATACAGGCATTACACCGACCGCTTGAGCGCGGCTTTCAAGGGCCTGTGCGAGAAAGGGCAAGGCGTTTCCCATGCCAGCTACCGCATGGCCAAGGAAACGCTGAGATGCTTGAAAGCGGAACTTGGCGCGCACCTGGCCGGCTTTGATGCCTGGATAGCTCCAGCCGCACTGGGCGAGGCACCACCGGCCGTTGAAGGTACCGGCAGCCCGTTGATGTGCATTCTTTGGACGGCCCTGGGGGCGCCTTGCCTGGGCTTGCCGGTGGGGAAGGGGCCCCGCGGCTTGCCGCTGGGCATACAACTGGTCGCAGCGCCCGGGGAGGATGCCGGTCTACTGGCCGTCGGCGCGTGGGTCGAGGCCAGGTTGCAGCGTACTTGAAACGCGCTTGATTTCCTCAATCGTCCGCCGCCGCTTCCGGAGTACCCAGCATCTGCTGGCGTGAATCAAACACATCGGTACGCCTTGGTGACTTACCTTAGGCCGGCCGCCATTCCTCAAAAAAAGCATATAGTATGTTTGTTAGAGTGTTCGACGCCTGGCAGTACGCGCCGGGCGCCGGACCTCGTCGGCCGCAGAACCGAATGGGGGTTCACCTGCATATCGCCGGGAACTGCCAGAGATAGATGAGGAGACAACATGAAACGCAGCTTTTCGCCCACCCGGGCCGCGCTTGCCGTGACACTGGGCCTGGCTGGTGTCGCCGTCCCGGCCGCCGCCAGGGCCGGGGGCGACTATCCATCGCGGCCGATCAAGATCGTCGTTCCCTATACCCCTGGTACCAGCCCCGATACCCTGTCGCGGCTCTTGTCCGAGAAGCTGGCGGCGCGGCTGGGCCAGAGCGTCGTGGTCGAGAACAAGCCCGGCGCGGCGGCCGCCATCGGCACCGCCTACGTGGCCAAGGCCGCGCCCGACGGCTACACGTTGATGATGTCCCTGAACACGCATGTCATCACCCCGGCTTCGCGCAAGACGCCCTACGATCCGGTCAAGGATTTCACGCCCATCGGGCAGATCGCCTCGGGCCAGATGCTGATCCTGACGCACCCGTCCGTGCCGGCCAAGACCTTTCCGGAATTCGTCGCCTATTTGAAGAAAATGGGCGACGAGGTCAGCTACAGTTCGCCGGGCCCGGGCTCGACCACCCATCTGTATTCCCTGGTGCTGCAGGACATGTTGGGAACGAAGATGCGCCACATCCCGGCCAATGGCATGGGCGTGGCGGCCATGGACGTCATGCAGAACAGCTCGACCATGCTGATCAGCACGGTCGAGGCCTCGCGCGCGAACGTGGCCTCGGGCAAGCTCAAGCCCATGGCCCAGACCGGCAGGCTGCGTTCGCAACTGGTGCCCGATCTGCCCACGGTGGCCGAGTCGGGATATCCCGACTACGACCTGTCGATCTGGGTGGGCATGTACGCGCCGGCCGGCACGCCCAAGGCCATCGTCCAGCGCCTGCACGACGAGATCGGCGCGATCATGGGGGCGCCGCAGATGCGCAAGGACCTGCTCGAGAAGGGCTATGACGTCGTATTGACTTCGCCCGAGGAATTCGCGGAACTGAACCGCAAGGAATTCGCCCGCTGGAAGGACGTGGTCGCGCGCCACGGCCTGCAGGCGGAGTAGGCGTCAGCGCGGCTTGCGCGCGGACCGGCGCGGGGGGCGGGTGGCGACGATGGCATCCAGTCCCGCGAACGCATAGGTCTTCAGGTGCGCGGCCAGGTCCGCCGCCGGCTGCTGGAACAGTGCCTGGATGGGGCTGTTCATGTCGCGGTGGACGATCAGCAGCACCATGCAGGGCGCCATGACGCTCAGCACGCACCGGGTCAGCGCCGGGTCCCCGGCGGGGATGCCGGTGATCTCGCCGATGATGGCGCTGATGAGCCCGAACTTCGGCAGGGCCTCGGCCTCGATGATGCCGTCCAGGTGGGGCGAGGGCGCCAGCACCTCGCGTGCCCACAGGCGGATGTGCCAGCTGTCGGCATTGAGCAGGCTGGCCGTCAGTCCGTCCAGGAATTCCTCGAGCTTGCGCCGCGGGGGCTGGGCGCTGTGCGCCAGGCGCGTCAGGTAGTCCAGGCTGATCAGATGCTTGTGGACTTCCTTCAATAAAGCCAGGTAGAGACCGTCGCGGCTGCCGAAGTGGTAGTTGACCGCGGCCATGTTGCATTGTGCCCGCTCGCAGATGGCTTTGCTGGTGGTGTCCGCGTAGCCCCGCTCGGCGAACAGTTGCCCGGCGGTCTCCAGGATGCGGGCGCGGGTGGCTTCGCCGTCCATGCGTGGAGAGCGGGCGGGGATCGACGGTCGGGACGTGACGGCCATGCGGGAAGGCGCCGGGGACGCGGGAGTGGGCATGTAAAAATCATACATCAAATTGAAATTTGAGTTATATAATTTGCCGACCGACGGTTTCCAAGGGCGGCGGCGATGAAGAAGGTGCTGGCAGGGGGCGTGCTGGTGGCGGCGGTGCTGGCGGGGGCTGCGTGGTATGTCTTGCGCCCGGCGCCCGCACAGGATGGCTTGACGCTATACGGCAACGTCGATATCCGGCAGGTGACGCTGGCGTTCGACGGCAGCGACAGGGTGGTCCGGATGCGGGTCGAGGAAGGCGACCGCGTCAAGGCCGGCGACGTCCTGGCGGTGCTGGATGACCGTTCGCTGCGTTTGCAGGAGGTCCAGGCCCGCGCGCGTATCGCGGTGCAGGAGCAGGCGCTGCTGCGGCTGCGCAACGGCACCCGGCCCGAGGAAGTGGCGCAGGCGCAGGCACAGGTGGCGTCGGCCCAGGCCGAGGTCGAACTGGCGCAGCAGCAGCTCGCGCGCCTCCGGGGCATCGCCGCGAACACCGGCGGACGCGGGGTCAGCCAGCAGGACCTGGACAATGCCGAATCGCGCCTGCGGGTGGCGCGCGCACAATGGGACAGCCGCAGCAAGGGACTGCAACTTGCGCGTGTCGGACCGCGCAGGGAAGACATCGCGCAGGCCGAGGCGCAACTGGAGGTGTCGCGGGCCGAGCTGGCGCTGGTCGCCTACCGCCTGGAGCAGACCGAACTGAAGGCGCCGGCCGACGCCGTCGTGCGCGCCCGGCTGCTGGAACCCGGCGACATGGCCTCGCCCCAGCGTCCCGCCTATACGTTGGCGATCGCCGATCCCAAGTGGGTGCGTGTCTATGTGTCGGAGCCGCAACTGGGACGCGTCAGGCCGGGCATGGCGGCCGAGGTATTCACCGACAGCCAGCCCGACCGGCCCATCGCCGGACGTATCGGCTACATCTCGTCGGTGGCCGAATTCACGCCCAGGAACGTGCAGACCGAGGAGTTGCGGACCAGCCTGGTCTACGAGATGCGTGTGCTCGTGGACGACCCGCAGGACCGGCTGCGGCTGGGCATGCCGGCCACCGTGCGCATCGCGCCGGACCGGCGGGACGACGGAGCACCGGCCAGATGAGCGAGGCCGCCGTCGTCGTGGCGCGCGGCGTGCGCAAGCGTTTTCCGGCCGCGCGCGGGGGAAGCGAGGTCGTGGCGCTGGACGGCATCTCGCTGGACGCGCCCGCGGGCGCGCTGACCGCGCTGGTCGGGCCGGACGGGGCGGGCAAGACGACCTTGCTGCGCCTGGTCGCGGGGCTGATGAAGGCCGAGGGACAACTGCGGGTGCTGGACATCGACGTCGCCGCGGATCCCCAGGCCGTGCAGAACCGCATCAGCTACATGCCGCAGCGCTTCGGCCTGTACGAGGACCTGAGCGTGCAGGAGAACCTGGACCTGTACGCGGACCTGCATGGCGTGCCCCGGCAACGGCGGGGCGAGCGCTATGCGCGCCTGCTGGAGATGACCGATCTCGGCCGGTTCACCGCCCGCCCGGCGGGCAAGTTGTCCGGCGGCATGAAGCAGAAGCTGGGGCTGGCCTGCACGCTGGTCCGGTCGCCGGAACTGCTGCTGCTGGACGAGCCCACGGTGGGCGTGGATCCCCTGTCGCGCCGGGAGCTTTGGGAGATCGTCCGGCAACTGGTCGACGACGAGCGCCTGTCCGTGATCGTCAGCACCACCTATCTGGACGAGGCCGAGCGCTGCGCCCGCGTGTTCGTGCTGCATGAAGGCAGGCTGCTGGCGCAGGGTGGGCCCGAGGATATCCGCCGGCCCGCGCGCGGGCTGTGCTTCGTGGCGGCGCCGCCGCCGGGCGAGCCGGCCCGGCTGCTGCAGGCGCGCCTGCTGGACGACACGGCCCGCGTCATCGATGCCGTGCCAGAGGGGGGAGAGGTGCGCGTGATCCGTCGCCCGGCGGCGCGGGGCGAACCCGCGCAAGAGCCAGGACGCTCCCTGGCCTGGCGGCCGGTCGCGGCCAGGTTGGAAGACGGCTTCATGGTGCTGCTTCGAGAACGCCGGCCGGAAGCCGAGGCAGCGCCGTTGCCCGTGCCGAGCGCGACGGCCGCCAGCGGCGAAGCCATCATCGAGGTCCGCGACCTGGTGCGCAAGTTCGGCGATTTCGTCGCCGTGGACCGCACCAGCTTCACGGTGAACAAGGGCGAGATATTCGGCCTGCTCGGCCCCAATGGCGCGGGCAAGACGACGACCTTCCGCATGCTGTGCGGACTGCTGCCCGCCAGCAGCGGTTTCCTGCGCGTGGCGGGCGTGGACCTGCGTACGGCGCCGGCGCGGGCCCGGCGCCGCGTCGGCTACGTGTCGCAGCGGTTCGCGCTGTACGGCAACCTGAGCGTGATGGAAAACCTGACGTTCTTCGGCAGCGCCTACGGCCTGCATGGCGAGCGCCTGCGCGCGCGCATCGCGGCGGTGCTGGCGCAGTTCGGGCTCGAAACCCAGGCACGAGCGGCCAGCGGACGCCTGCCGGGCGGCTACAAGCAACGGCTGGCGATGGCGGTCGGCCTGCTGCACGAGCCCGACATCCTGTTCCTGGACGAGCCCACCAGCGGCGCCGACGCGCTGGCGCGGCGCGAGTTCTGGCGCCGGATCACGACGCTGGCCGCCGACGGCACCACCATCGTGGTGACCACGCATTTCATGGAAGAGGCCGAGTACTGCGATCGCATCGTCATTCAGGATGCCGGGCGGCTGCTGGCGCTGGGCACGCCGCAGCAGGTGCGCAAACAGGCGGGCGAGACGGCCGCGCATCGCATGAACATGGAAGAGGCATTCATCGGCATCGTCGAGCGTGGCCGCAGGCAGGAGACCGCGGAGGCCACGGCATGAGCGAATCCCGGTCCGGCGGCTTCTGGCGGCGCCTGGTCTCGCTGACGCGCAAGGAAGTGCGGCAGTTGCTGCGTGATCGCGCCAACCTGATGATGGGCATCGCGCTGCCCATCGTCCTGATCCTGATCTTCGGCTATGGATTGTCGCTGGATGTCCGGAACGCGCCCGTGGCGGTGGTGCTGGACGATGCCTCGCCGGTCGCGCGCGACGTGGTGGCCGGGCTGTCCACGCCGGGCTACCTGGCGCCCCGCGTGGTGGGCTCGGCGCACGAGGCCTACGCGCTGATGCGCGCGCGGGAGGTGGATGCCGCCGTGCTGGTGCCGGCGGATTTCTCGCGGCGGCTGGCCGCCGGCGACGCGCAGGTGCAGGTCCTGCTGCAAGGCGCGGACGCCAGCCGCGCGACCATGATACGCGGCTACGTCGCCGGCGCGCTGGCCTCGTGGAGCCAGAAGCGGGCCGACCGCGGCGAGGCTGCGGGGCCGGGCGCGGGCCGGGTCCAGGTGGTCGACCGCATGTGGTTCAACGCCGCCAACGACAGCACGTGGTACCTCGTGCCCGGGCTGATCGTGCTGATCATGACGCTGGTGGGGGCCTTCCTGACGGCGCTCGTCATGGCGCGCGAGTGGGAACGGGGTACGCTGGAGTCGCTGTTCGTCACGCCGGTGCGGCCGGTGGAAGTGCTGCTGGCCAAGATCATTCCCTATTTCTGCGTGGGAATGATCGGGCTGGCGCTGTGCCTGGCCGCCGCGGCCTTCCTGTTCCACGTGCCCATGTACGGATCGCTGCCGGTCCTGCTGTTCAGCGCCATGTTGTATCTGCTGGTCGCGCTGGGCATAGGCCTGGTGATCTCGTCGGTGACCCGCAACCAGTTCCTGGCCAGCCAGGTGGCCCTGATCGCCAGCTTCCTGCCGGCCCTGATGCTGTCCGGATTCATGTTCGACCTGCGCAACGTGCCGACGGCCATACGGGTGATCGGGCAGATCCTGCCCGCCACCTATTTCATGGAGTTGATCAAGTCGCTGTTCCTGGCCGGGAACAACTGGCCGCTGGTGGCCAGGAACTGCGCCATCCTGGCGGCTTACGCCGTCGTGCTGCTGGGCGTGGCGCGCCTGGTCACGCGCAAGAGGCTGGACTGACGCATGGATGCCTTCATCGACTTCTGGCGACGCCTGGCCCAGCTGTGCCGCAAGGAACTGCTGGCCATCCTGAAGGATCCCGCCAACCGGGCGATCCTGGTCGTTCCCGCCTTGCTCCAGAGCGTCGTGTTCGGCTATGCCGCGACCTACAACCTGACCAACGTGCCATACGCCGTGCTGGACCAGAGCCAGGGCGCGGCGTCGGCCCGGCTGCTGGCACGCCTGGACGGCACCGGGGTCTTCCATCGCGTCGCCACGCTGACCGCGCCCCGCGACATCGCGCGCGTGGTGGATGCCGGCGACGCCCTGCTGGTCCTGCAATTCGGGCCGGACTTCGAGGCCCGGCTGGCCCAGGGGCAGGAGGCCCCCTTGCAGGTCATCCTGGATGGCCGCAACTCGACCACCGCCGGCCAGGCATCGGCCCACGTCGCCGAGATCGTGGCGGCCTACAACGCCGAACTGCGCGGCGGTGGGATGCCGGTCACCGCCGTGCCGCGCGTCTGGTACAACCCCAACCTCGAGACGCGCTGGAACATCATGCCGGCCCTGATCGCCGCGCTCAGCATGATGCAGACCCTGATGCTGACCGCGCTCTCGGTCGCGCGCGAGCGCGAACAGGGCACGTTCGACCAGTTGCTCGTGACGCCCTATACGCCCATGGAGATCATGCTCGGGAAGGCCGTTCCGCCGGTGCTGATCGGCCTCGTGCAATCGTCCATCATTCTTTGCGTCGCGCTGTTCTGGTTCCGCATTCCCATGGCCGGGTCGCTGGCGACGCTTTACGCGGGACTGGCGATCTTCACCGTGGCCTGCGTGGGAATCGGGCTGTCCATCTCGGCCGTCTCGGTCAACATGCAGCAGGCCATGCTCTACACCTTCGTGCTGATCATGCCGCTGATGCTGTTGTCGGGACTGGCCACGCCGGTGCGCAACATGCCCGATCCCCTGCAGGTCGCTACCCTGGCGAATCCGCTGCGCTTCGCCATCGACCTCGTGCAGCGCGTGTACCTGGAGGGCGCGGGCCTGCCGTCGCTGTGGCGCAACCTCGTGCCCATGTTCGTCCTGGGCGCGCTCACATTGCCGCTGGCGGCGTGGCTGTTCCGCCATCGTCTGGTTTGACTGGAGGCCAAGCATGGCATGCGATCCGATCCGCCGGCCCGGGACCCGTTTTTTCCTGCAGGCGACCTTGCTCGTGTCGTGCCTGGGCGGTTGCGCGGCCGTGGGGCCGGACTTCACGGCGCCCGCCCCCGCGCAGCCCGCGGACTGGAACAGCTGGCGCGGCGCTCCCGAGGCCTTGCGCGATCCCGTCTCCACGGCGGCGCCATCGGAGCGCTGGTGGGAAACCTTCCAGGATGCGAGGCTGGACGCGCTGCTGGCGCAGGCACGCGAGGCGAGCCCGGACCTGCGGACCGCGGCGCTGCGTTTCGCGCAAAGCCGGCTCATGCGGCAGACCGTGGCCGCGCAGCGCGGGCCGGACGTGGGCTTGTCGGCGGGCGTGTCGCGCCAGCGCCAGAGCGAGTACGGCGCCGGCACCCGCCTGCTGGACGCGATCGCGCCCGACAACCGCGAGCAGCTCGTCTCGGTGCTGAGCGACCCGTTCACGCTGTACCAGGCGGGCTTCGACATGTCCTGGGAAATCGACTTGTGGGGCCGGGTCGCACGTTCGATCGAGGCGGCCGATGCCGACGTGGACGCATCGGCGGCGGCGCTGGCGCAGGCGCGGCTGTCGGTGGCCAGCGAGATCGCGCGCGACTATTTCGAACTGCGCGGCATCCAGGCGCAATTGCAATGGTTGCAGGAGGATATCGCCGCGGCGCGGGAGTCCCTGGACATCTTGCAGGCGCGGCGGGACGGCGGGCAGATCGATGCGCTGGACGTGTCGCGGCAACAGGCGTTGCTGGCCGACCTGACCGGCCGGCTGGCGCCGCTGCGCGCGCAGGAGGCCGCGGCGGCCAACCGCATTGGGTTCCTGGCCGGCCAGCCTCCCGGGGCGCTGCGGGACATGCTGGCGGAAACCCGGGACACGGACGCCCCCATGCCCGATTTGGCACTGGGGCTGCCTTCCGAGGTCGCGCTGCGCCGGCCCGACATACGGGCGGCCGAAGCGCGGCTGCATGCGGCCACGGCCGACATCGGCATCGCGACGGCCGACCTGTATCCGCGCATCGTGCTGGGCGCGAGTTTCGGCTACGAGTCGTTCAAGGACGGCAGGTTCGGCGAATGGGGCAGCCGGCGCTGGTCGGTCGGTCCCAGCCTGTCGTTGCCGCTGTTCGACCGGGGGCGGCGACGCTCCACCGTGGCGCTGCGCGAACTGGCGCAGCAGGAGGCGGCGGTGTCCTACCAGCAGACGGTGTTGCGGGCGTGGCAGGAGATCGACGATGCCCTGACCGGGTACGGCGCCGAACGCCGGCGCAATATCGAGCTGCGCCGCAGGCTGCGCGCCAGCAGCGACGCTCTCGAACTGGCCCGGGCCCGCCACGCCGGCGGGATGACCGATTTCCTGCCGGAACTCGACGCCCGGCGCACCTTGTCGCAAGCCAGGCGCGACCTGGCGCAGAGCGACAGTCAACTGCGTATCGGGCTGGTCGCGATCTACAAGGCCATAGGCGGGGGCGGGCAGGTGGCGCCGGGCGTCCCCGCCACTGACTGCGACATCTGTTACGAATCCGCGACCCCGCGCCCCGCGTGCGTTCCGGCCCGGCGGCGGGGTGCGGCCTTTCCATCCCCTATTGCCAGATGCCACGCGCCGCCTTAATTTGGAGCCATCGGGGCGCCCCGAGCAAGGACAAGGACCATGATCTATCGCAAACCGTCCAACGCCATGTGGATCGACGCGGTCAGGCTGCTGGAGCAGGCGGACAACCTGCACCGCCAATTCTTCCGTCCGGGCCACGGCGGCCCGCAGGGGCCCACCTGGGAACCCCCCATCGACATCTTCGAGACCGGCCGGGCGTTGTCCGTGCTGGTCGCGCTGCCCGGCGTCGCGCCCGACCAGGTCCAGGTGCTGATCGACGGGCCGACGCTTACCGTGGTGGGCGAACGCCCCTTGCCGGCGCCGGCCGAGGCCCACATCCGCCGCATAGAAATTCCCTACGGCCGCTTCGAGCGGCGCATCGCGCTGCCGCCGGGCGCGTTCGAAATCCGGGAGCACAGGATGGTGGACGGCTGCCTCCTGCTGACCCTGCTCAAGCTGGGATAGACCGGCGGCACGCCGCAACTCGAACCGGGGACAGGTAAGAAGCCATGGCAAACGAATTTCGAGACCAACAATCGGGGCAGGAACGGCAGGAGGCGCAGGGTGCGCAGCCCGCGGGCCAGGGGCCGGCGCCATCGATCGCGCTGCCGTCGGACGCGTTGACGCTGGTCCCGGTGCGCAATCTCGTGCTTTTCCCGGGATTGGTGGCGCCCATTTCCATCGGCCGCGACAGCACCGTGCGCGGCGCGCAGGAGGCCGCACGGGCCGGCCGCCAGGTGGGAGTCGTGCTGCAGCGCGACCCGGAGGCCGAGGAGCTGGGCGACGGCGACCTCCATCCCATGGGGACGGTGGCCAACGTCATGCGCTACGTGACCACGCCCGACGGCACGCACCACGTCATCTGCCAGGGCGTGCAGCGTTTCCGCATCATCGAGCTGCTGCAGGGCTATCCGTTCATGGTGGCGCGGGTCCAGCGCTTCGAGGATCCGGAGATCATGACCTCGGACATCGAGGCGCGCCTGATCCAGCTCAAGGCGCGCGCGCTGGACATCCTGCAACTGTTGCCGCAGGCGCCGGCGGAACTGGCGGGCTCCATCCAGAACATGACCTCGGCGCCGCTGCTGACGGATTTCATCGCCGGGCTGATGGAGATCCGGCCGGAGGAAAAGCAGGACGTGCTCGAGACCGTGGACGTCGTTGCCCGGGCCGACAAGGTGCTGGCCCTGATGATGCACCAGATCGAGGTGCTGCGCATCAGCCGCGACATCGACCAGCAGACCAAGGCGCGCTTCGAGGATCGCCAGCGCGAGGTCATGCTGCGCGAGCAGCTCAAGACCATCCAGCAGGAACTGGGCGAGGCCGAGGGCAACAGCGCCGAACTGGCGGAGCTGGGCGAGCGCATCGCCAAGGCCGGCATGCCGGAAGAGGCCGAGAAGCAGGCGCGCAAGGAGCTCAAGCGGCTGGAGGGCATACCCGAGGCATCGGGCGAGTACTCGATGATCCGCACCTACCTGGATTGGCTGATCGAGCTGCCCTGGTCGGTATCCACCGAGGACCGCATCGACATCGCCGAGGCCCGGCGGATCCTGGACGAGGACCACTACGGGCTCGACAAGATCAAGCGCCGCATCCTGGAGTACCTGGCCGTGCGCAAGCTCAATCCCACCGGCAAGAGTCCGGTGCTGTGCTTTGCGGGGCCGCCGGGAGTGGGCAAGACTTCGCTGGGCCAGAGCATCGCCAAGGCCACGGGACGCAAGTTCGTGCGGCTGAGCCTGGGCGGCGTGCACGACGAGGCCGAGATACGCGGCCATCGGCGCACCTACATCGGCGCGTTGCCGGGCAACGTGATCCAGGCCATCCACAAGGCCGGTTCGAACAACTGCGTGATGATGCTGGACGAGGTGGACAAGCTGGGCGCCAGCGCCCAGGGCGATCCCGCCGCGGCGCTGCTCGAGGTGCTCGATCCCGAGCAGCACGATACCTTCCGCGACAACTACCTGGGCGTGCCCTTCGATCTTTCCAGGGTGCTGTTCATCGCGACGGCCAACGTGCTCGACGGCATTCCCGGGCCGCTGCGCGACCGCATGGAAGTCATCACGCTGCCGGGCTACACCGAGGAGGAGAAGGCCCAGATCGCGCGCCGCTACCTGGTGCCGCGCCAGCTCGAGGCCAATGGCCTCGCGCCCACGCAGTGCGAGATCACCGACGCGGCCATCCACGAGGTGATCAACGGCTATACCCGCGAAGCCGGCGTGCGCAATCTCGAGCGCGAGATCGGCAGTACCTTCCGCCATGCCGCCATGAGCGTCGCCGAAGGGACGGCGCAGCACGTGCGCATCGACGTGGACGAGGTCCATGCGATCCTGGGCGCGCCACGCTTCGAAAGCGAGATCGCCATGCGTACCGGCCTGGCGGGCGTGGCTACCGGGCTGGCCTGGACGCCGGTCGGCGGCGACATCCTGTTCATCGAGGCCAGCCGCACGCCGGGCAACGGCAGGCTGATCCTGACCGGACAACTGGGCGAGGTCATGCGCGAGAGCGTGCAGGCGGCGTTGACGCTGCTCAAGGGCCGTGCGGCCTCCTTGAATGTCGATCCCGCGCTGTTCGAGCACAGCGACATCCACGTCCATGTTCCGGCGGGCGCGATTCCCAAGGACGGCCCCAGCGCCGGCGTGGCGATGTTCGTCGCGCTGACGTCGCTGATGACCAATACGCCGGTCCCCTCGGACCGGGCGATGACGGGCGAGATCAGCCTGCGCGGACTGGTCCTGCCGGTCGGGGGCATCAAGGAAAAGGTGCTGGCCGCGTTGCGGGCCGGCATCAAGACCGTGCTGTTGCCGGCGCGCAACCGCAAGGACGTCGACGACATCCCGGAGGAATCCCGCAAGCAGCTCCAGTTCATTTTCCTGGAGACGGTCGAGGACGCGATCCGCGCGGTGAGCCAGGCCGGCAAGCCGGGGGAGACGACGGCCGGCTGATGGCCTGATGTCATTCGTCGGCTGGCAGTGTCGATTCGTCGGCAGGGATTGCGGTGCCCGCATCCTGACAAATAAGATCGTTCGCGTACGACAAACGCACGGTTGCGTTCGTTTGTCGAGTTCTCGCGCATGGGACCCGTACGCACATGACGACGTATCCGCATTCCCCGACGGCCGCCGGCAACGAAGGCGCTTGCAGGCGGCCGTTCCGTCTGGACCTCCTGGCGGCGGCGACGCTGGCCGCCCTGTCGTCGCTGGCCGGTACCGTGCAGGCCCAGGTCGTCCACGACTACCGGGGCGCCGATGGCTCCTGCTGCCATGACCACAACGGCTCGGACGGCGGCAATGGCGCGGATTTCGTCGGCGCGTCCGATTCGTCGCTGAACGTCTCGGTCGGCGCCGGCACCGCGGTCTTCGTGGACGTGAGCGGCGGCCATGGCGGCGACAGCGAGGGTTCCACCGACCCGGGCGATACGAACTACAACCACTGGGGCGGCAACGGCGGGGAGGGCGCGACGCTGGGCTACAACCTGCTGGACAGCACCCTGCGCAGCGGCGGAGTCGGGCTGCGCGCCGCCTCGCATGGCGGCGACGGAGGCAGGTGGGCGATGCAGAGCGGGGGGCGGCGCTACGGCGAGGGCGGAGACGGCCACGACGCGAGCGTGGTGGTCTCGGGCACCGGCATCACGGCCGGGACCTATGGCATATGGGTCGATTCCCTGGGCGGCGCGGGCCAGGAACCCTCGATCCGCGACATCCTGCCGTCCGGCGATTCCGGGCGCGGCGGCAAGGCGGGCGCGGCCAGCGTGAACCTGAGCTATGGAACGTCCGTGACCGTGTCCGGCGGCACGGGGCAGTCGGAGACCGCCGGCGTGCTGGCCCAGTCCGTGGGGGGCCGGGGCGGGGACGGTTTTCACGGCGGCGTCGGCGGCGGACACAGCACGGCAGGGCAGGGCGGCGACACCGGCGATGTCAGCGTCAGCATCGACGGCAGCAGTTCCATCACTACCGACGGCACGGGAACGGCAGGCGTGATCGCGCGCACCCAGGGCGGCCGGGGCGGAGGCGCGGAAGGAAGCGACGAGGGCGAACCCGCCCAGGACGTGCGCGCCAATCGCGGTGGAAACGCCGGGCATGTCACCGTCTTGAACGCGGGCGCCATCACGACGCACGGCACGGCGTCCGCCGCCATCCTGGCCAGCAGCCAGGGCGGCAGGGGGGGCGATGGCGGGGCCGGCTCCTGGTCGTCAGGACATGACGGCGGCGACGGCGGGTCGGCCAGCGGCGTCACCATCGCCAATTCGGGCCGGATCGCCACCTACGGCGATTATTCCAGCGGCATCCAGGTCCGGGTCGCGGGCGGCGACGGCGGCAAGGGCGGCGATGGCGGGCTGTCGGGCCACAGCGGCAGCGGCGGTTCCGGCGGCGGCGTGGGCGCGCTGGCCTACGACATCACCAACAGCGGTTCGATCGCGATCGCCGGCGCGGGCGCCGAGGACGATGACGGGACCACGGGCACGGGATCCTTCGGCATCGTCGCCCAGGCGTCCGGCGGCGAGGGCGGCGCGGGCGCCGAGGCGGCCGGGTGGTTCGTCGTGGGCGGCAACGGCGGCGGCGGGGGCAATGGCGGCGCCGGCCGCGTGACCAATACCGGCAGCATTTCCACCACGCGCGACCAGAGCGGCGCGGTGCTCATGCAAAGCGCCGGCGGTGGCGGCGGCGTGGGCGGCGATGCCGACAGCACCGGCCTGATCGTGTCGATGGCGATAGGCGGCCGGGGCGGCGTCGCGGGCGATGGCGGCGACTTGTCGCTGACCTCGTCCGGACGGATCGCCACGCAGGGCGCGGGCTCCACCGGCGTGATGCTGCAAAGCATAGGCGGGGGCGGCGGGCACGGCGGATCGGCCAAGGCGGCCTCGGTGGGCGTGCTGGTCGGCGTCGCGCTGTCCACCGGCGGAGACGGCGGCGCGGGCGGGGCGGGCGGGCACGTCGCCATCGGGCTCGGTCCGGGCGGCTCGGTCACGACCTCGGGGGCCCTCAGCAGCGCGGTGGTCGGCCGGTCGGTCGGAGGCGGAGGCGGCAACGGCGCGTTCGCCGAGTCCGTGCAGGCGACCATCGCGCCGGAACTGGGGCCGGACATCCCGTCGGGCACGGCCAGCATCCAGGTCACGGTGGGCGGCCGCGGCGCCTCGGCGGGCAACGCCGGGGAGGTCGACATCGCCAATGCCGGCACGGTGGCCACCTCGGGGCACGAGAGCCACGGCATCTTCGCGCAAAGCAGCGGCGGCGGTGGCGGCAGCGGCGGCGTGGCGGCCGCGCCGCTGCGGCCGACGACGATAGGCGCGTCCAGCTTCACCATCAGCTACGGCGTCACGACCGGGGGCGAGGGCGGCAGCGGGGGGCACGGCGGGGCGATCTCGGTACACAACCAGGGCGGCGGCGCGATCACCACCGCCGGCGACCATGCCGTGGCCGTGCTGGCGCAGAGCGTGGGCGGCGGGGGCGGCAACGGCGGCCTCGTCCAGCAGGAGACCGAGCGTTCGTTCGAACCCGTGGTCGGGTCGCCCACCGCATTCCTGGAGACGTTGGCCAAGGTTTCCGAATGGCTGGAGGAAGCGCCCAGCTCGATCTCGTTCGGAGGGCTGAGCTACGCGCTCGATACCCGGGTCGGCGGCAACGGCGGGAGTGGCGGCAATGGCGGCAACGTCGCCGTCGCCAACGACGGCGCCATCGCGACACAGGGCCTGGCGTCGGCGGGCATCATTGCGCAAAGCATCGCCGGCAGCGGCGGGCGGTCCGGGGCCATCGGCTCGGCGGGCGCATCCAGCCTGCTGTCCGCGATCGACACCTTGCTGAAGGCCGCCAACGAAGGCGTCAGCAACGTGGTTTCCCTGGCGCCTTCGATAGGCACCAATCTGTCGGTGGGCGGGAATGCCGGCGATGGCGGGCAGGGGGGCACGGTGCAGGTGGCCAACACCGGCACGGTCTCGACCGCCGGCAAGGCCGCGGCCGCCATCCTGGCGCAAAGCGTGGGTGGCGGCGGGGGCGTGGGCACGGTCTCGGAACAGGACCTGGCCGAACTGGTGAAAGCGCACGGCGGCGACCAGGCCGCCGAGATCCTGGAGAAGATCGACCAGATCGCCGAACTCCTGGCGTCCAAGGGTATGTCCCTGACCCGCAACATCAACGTGACCGTGGGCGGCGGCGGAGGGGGCGGCGGCAATGGCGGCCTGGCCACGGTCGATGCCAGCGCGGCGGGCAGCGTGGTGGCGACGAGGGGCGACCATGCGCCCGGCATCGTGGCGCAAAGCGTGGGCGGGGGCGGTGGCAAGGCCGAGGTGTCGAGCTTCCTGGTCGGGGCCGGCGGGCTGGCCACGCCGGCCGGACAGACGGAAGCGCCGCTGACGATCACGATGGGAGGCAGCCGGACCCTGCCGGGCTTCATGTCGGAGGCGGCGGTGATGAGCGGTGGCGGCGCCTCGGTCACGACGAGACAGGTCCGTACCCAGGGCGACGATGCGCCGGCGGTGATCGCGCAGAGCGTGAGCGGCGGGGGCGGACTGGCCTCGATCAGCATCGACGGCCTGGACGCGGCGGGGCTGGGAGCCGGGCACGCGGCACAGGCGCCGGTCATTTCGCTGGGCGGGAAGATCAGCGTGGTGGGCGGGTTCTCGATTCCCCCCGTCTACGCCGGCGACGCGACGGTCACCACGACCGGCGGCAACATCGTCACGTCCGGCACGCTGTCCCATGGCGTGATGGCCCAGAGCATAGGCGGCGGAGGCGGAGCGGCGACGCTGGCCACCAGCGCCGCCGCGGCGCCGATGCTGGCGCCGGCGCAAGTGACGCTGGGCATGGATGCGTCGAACCAGGAAGCCGTGCGGACCGACGGCGGACACGTTTCCGTGACCACCGGCAAATACGACGAAGGGGCGAGCACGATCACCCATACGATGGTCCAGACCTCGGGCGACCTGGCCTTCGGCGTGCTGGCGCAAAGCGTGGGCGCGGGTGGCGGCTACGTGGGCCTGTTGAGTGGCGGGCAGGCGCAGGCCACCGCCAGCGTCGCGCTGGGAGCGCTGGGCGGCGCGGTGGGCGACGGCGGCCAGGTCGATGCGCGCGTGGCGGTCAACAGCTCCATCGACACGCGGGGCAGGAACGCCGTGGGGGTGCTGGCGCAAAGCGTGGGCGGCGGGGGTGGTATCGCCGGCCTGTCGACGGCCGCGGGCAGGACTACGCTGGCCGCGCCCGCGTCGCAGGGCTCGGGCGCGGGCGGCGCGGTCAACGTGAACGTCGAAGGCTCGGTGCTGACCGAAGGGGCGGGCGCCATCGGCGTGCTGGCGCAGAGCGTGGGTGGCGGCGGAGGCCTGGCCGGGGACCTGTCCTCGGTCAGCTACGACGACACCCTGGTCAAGGCCGTCGACGTGGCGGGGGGCGCAGGCAATGGCGGCGCGGTCGACGTGCAGGTGGGCGTCATGGTCGCCACGCAGGGCCGGAACGCGCCTGCCATCGCCGCGCTCAGCCTGGGCGGCGGCGCCGTCTTCTCGGAAGCCGGCATCCAGGTTCGGAGCAGCGGCGGCGGAACGGGCAGCGCGGGTGGGGCAATCAACATCGGGCTGGGCACGGGTTCCCTGGTCACCGCGCAGGGCGGCGGCGCGCCGGCCATCCTGGCCGTGAGCGCCGGCAGCGCGGCGCAGGACAGCGGCGGTGCCGTCACTATAGGCGTGGGCACATCGTCCGCCGTCTACGCGGACGTTGCCAGTGGCACGGCGATCCGGACGGTCACCGACAACGCCACCTCGGTCTCCAACCAGGGCCTGATAGCCGGCGCGACCGCGATCGATGCCTCCGGCCGGGTGGCCGTGGACAACTACGGCTTGTTCATCGGCAGCGTCACGAGCGGCGACGCTGCCCGAGGTACTTTCGTCAATCACCCGGGCGCGGTGCTGGCCAGCGGCCAGCGGCTGGACGCCTCCCTGGTCAACCAGGGGGTGTTCAACCCGGGAGGTCCGGTCGACCAGCGTGGTTCGTACCAGACGACGTTCATGCAGGGTTTCACGCAAGGCCCGGGAGGCGTCTTCCAGGCCGACGTCGATTTCAGCGCGGGCGGACTGGCCGACGTGATCGGCGTGAGCGGGCCGGCGCAACTGGGCGGCAGCCTGCTGGTGCTGGGGCACAACCTGGCCGGCGGCCAGCCCATGCTGATCGCCCAATTCAATACCACGCCGACGGGCTCGTTCAGCCTTGCGGGGCAATCGCCGGTCGTGAACTACGACGTGTCGCTGACCAGCGACGGCCAGCTATGGGTCACGCCCCAGGCGAATTTTCGTCCGCAGAACCTGGGCCTGACCGCCAACCAGGCCAGCATCGCCGGCTACCTGCAAACCCTGTGGGACCGGGGTGATCGCGGCCTGACGACGCTGTTCGATCCCTTCGCGCGGCTGGAAGGTACGGATGCGTATGTGAAAGCGCTGGGCGCGGTGGCCTCCGACGCGGCGCTGAGCCGCGCGAGCAACCGCACCTACGAACTTCACTCGGCGCTGGACCGGATGATGAGCTGCCCCCACTTCAGCGATCGAAGCGTCCAGCTGGCCGAGGGCGAATGCGCGTGGGCGCGTGTGATAGGCGGCCGCTTCGACCGTTCGGCGTCCGCCGACGGCGCAGGCTACGACAACCGGCAGACCACGGTGCAGTTCGGCGTGCAGCGCCAACTGGCGCCGGACTGGTTCCTGGGGGCCTCGGCCAGCTACAGCCGCACCAATACCTATTCCGCGGACAACACCGTGCGCATCGCCAGCGACAGCTTCCATGCCGGCCTGACGCTGAAGCGGCAGACGGGGGCCTGGCAGTTCGCCGGCGCGCTGATGGGGGGCTACGAGGAATCGGACCAGGCGCGAAGCATCGTGCTGCCGGGCATGGCCGCGCGAGCGACCAGCAAGCCCGATTCCTACCAGCTGGCGGCGCGTGCCCGGGCCGCCTATCAGTTCTCGTTCGGCGACTGGTACGCCAAGCCGTATGCGGACCTGGACCTCATCTACGATCGCACGCCGGGATACAGGGAGTCGGGCGCGGGCCTCTTCGACCTGGTGCACGACGCCAGCGACCGGTGGAGCGCGGTGCTGACGCCCAGCATCGAGTTCGGCGGCAAGGTCAGTATGGGCAAGGCGGTCGCGCGTCCCTATCTTGCGCTGGGCGTGGGGCTGGTGGCGGGGCGCAAGGTGTCGACCGATGTGCGGCTGGCGGTGGCGCCGCAGGATGCGTTCACGTTGTCGACCCGTGTGCCGGGGGTATTCGGCAGCGCGACGGCCGGCATCGAGGTGATGTCGGCCGATGCGTGGTCGCTGCGGGCGGAGTACGGGATCCAGGCGGGCGAGCATCTGGTGGCGCAGACGGCCAGCCTGAAGCTGGGGGTGCGGTTCTAGGGGTTGGGTTGAATTGGGTTCTTTACCCGGTCTTGTCCGGGGTGCCGGGACCGGCTTCGCTGCGCCCCAACGCGAGCCGCCCCACCGCACCGATCAAGGACGGTTCAAGAACCTGATCCCTGCCATTCACGACCGTCGATTCCACCTAAAGCAGCGTCTGCCCCCCATCGATCACGATGGTCGAACCGGTCACGAACGCCGAGGCGTCGGAGGCCAGCCAGACCACGATCTCCTTCAATTCCTCGGGCCGCCCGATCCGGCCCAGCGGCACGTTCCTGACAAAGGCGGCGTGCTTGGCCGGATCGCTCATTTCCCCTTCAGTCAGTGGCGTCAGGAAACGCCCCGGCGCCAGGGTGTTGACGCGGATGCCCTGCGGCGCCCACTCCATGGCCAGCGCGCGCGAGAAGTTGATCATGGCCGCCTTGGCCGCGCTGTAGGGGGAGTTGTTGGGCCGGCCGCGCAGGCCGGCGGCCGAGGCGATGTTGATGATGGAGCCGCGGCCTTGCGCGTGCATGGCCCGTCCCGCCGCGCGGCAGACATAGAAGGTCGAGTCCAGGTTGGCGCCGATCAGGCGCTTCCATTCATCGTCGGCCAGTTCCAGCACGGGTTTGCGCTGGCTGCCCCCGGCCGAGTGCACCAGGATGTCCAGCGTGCCGAATTCCTCGAGCACGGCCGAGACGGCGCGGTCGACCTGCGCGGAATCGGTCGCGTCGGCGGCCAGCGGCAGGGCGCGGGCGCCGGTCGCGCGGATTTCCTCGCAGGCCGATTCGACGTCCCGTGCCGTGCGTGCCAGCAGCGCCACGTTGGCGCCGGCCTGCGCCAGTCCCATCGCGATGGCCCGGCCCAGGCCCTTGCCGGCGCCCGTGACCAGCGCGGTGCGGCCGTCCAGCCGCATGGTGTTCCACAGGGAAGCGTTCATGGGCGGGTCCTAGTTGAAGACGATGTGGGCCTGCTTGATGACGTCGGTCCAGCGCGCCAGGTCGCGTTTCAGGAAGTCCGCGGCCTGTTCGGGCGTGCCCCCGACGATCTCGGCGCCGAGATCCTTCAGGCGCTGGCGGATGTCCGGCTGCTGCAGCCCGGCGTTGACCGCCTCGTTCAGCTTGTCGACGATCTTGCGCGGGGTGCCGGCCGGCGCGAACATCATGTACCAGGCGCCGATCTCGTAGCCTTTCAATCCCGCCTCGTCCACGGTCGGGACCTGCGGCAGCAGGGCCGAGCGCGAGCGGGACGTGACCGCGAGCGCGCGCAACTGGCCGCCGTTGATCAGGGGCAGCAGCGCCGGCATGTTCTCGAAGGCCAGCTGCACGCGGCCGCCCACCAGGTCGACCAGCGCCGGCGCCGTGCCCTTGTACGGCACGTGCGTCATGTCCACGTGGCCCATCAGCTTGAACAGTTCGCCGCCCAGGTGGGACGATGAACCGTTGCCGACGGACGAGAACGCCAGCTTGCCCGGATTGGCCTTGGCGTAGGCCAGCAGCTCGGGCACGGACTTGACCGGCAGCGACGGGTTGACGACGAGCACATTGGGGACGATGGCCACGAAGGCGATGGGCGTCAGGTCCTTGATGGGGTCGTAGCGCAGGTCGGGGAACATGCTGGGCGCGGTGGAGTACGAAGGCATGCTGCCCAGCGTGATCGTGTAGCCGTCGGCGGGCGACTGGGCAACGTGGGCGGTGCCTATCGTGCCCGAGGCGCCGGGGCGGTTCTCGATCACGACGGGCTGACCGAAGCGCTGGGAGATGGCCTGGCCCAGCGCGCGGGCCAGGATGTCGTTGGCGCCGCCGGGCGTCCACGCGCTGATCAGGCGGATGGGCTTGGCCGGGTAGTCCTGGGCGGCGGCGCAGGCCGCGGCCGTCATCAGGCCAACGGCGGCCGCGATGCGTAGGGAGGATTTCATGAGGGATCCTGTCGCGTGGAGGCGGTCAAGCCGGCGTGATTTCGAAGGTGCACAAGGTCTCGACCGGCGCGGTGTAGATCAGGTCCGGCACGCTCAGGCTGGCGCGGGCCATGGCGGCGCGTTCCGGGCCGAACACCTCGACGAACAGGTCGGACGCGCCGTTGGACACATAGGGTGCGCGCTCGAAGCCCGGCGCACCGTTCACGTACACCACCAGTTGCACGACCCGCACGATGCGATCGAGGTCCTTGAGCACCGCCTTCGCCTGGGCCAGGTGGTTGATCGCGCACAGTCGGGCCGACTGGTAGGCCTCTTCCACCGTGACCTTGTCGCCGACCTTGCCCAGGTAGGGAAAGTCGCCGTTGGTGTGGCCCAGGGTGCCCTGGCAGAAGAACAGGCCGCCGGCGGCCACGCCGGGGACCAGGGCCGGGTTTGCCTTGATGACGGGCGCGTCGGGCAGCGTGATGCCCAGTTCCTTCAGGCGGTTTTCGATCGCGGACATGGTGCTTGCTTCCTTGTCATTCGAGAGAGATGTTGGCGGCCTTGATGGCGTCGCGCCAATAGGTGAATTCGGAGCGCCAGAACCGGTCGAGTTCGGCGGTGTTCATGGGCGAGGGGACGGCACCGAGCTCCTTGAGCTTGGCCACCGTTTCCGGATCCCGGGCGGCGGCCAGCACGGCCGACTCCAGGCGGGCCAGCACGGCGGGCGGGACGCCGGCACGGGTGAAGATGGAGATCCAGCTCGAGTTCTTGAACGCGGGCAGGCCGGACTCGGCGATGGTCGGCACGTCGGGCAGCACGGCGATACGCTCTTCCGTGGTCACCCCCAGTGCCGTGACCTGTCCCGCCTTGATCAGGCTGATCGGACCGGTCACGTTGTCGAACACGGCGGTGATGTTGCCGGCCAGCAGGTCCTGGATGGCCGGCGCGGCGCCCTTGTAGGGCACGTGCGTCATCTGGATGCCGGCCATCTTGGCCAGCAGTTCGCCCGACAGGTGCTGCACGCCGCCGGCGCCGCCCGTGCCGAAGGTCACCTTGCCGGGATTGGCCTTGGCCCAGGCGATGAATTCCTGCAGATTGCGCGCGGGCACGTTCTTGTTCAGGATGATCACGTTGGGCAGCTTGCCCACCATGGCGACCGGTTGCAGGTCCTTGATGGGATCGTATTGCAGGTTCTTCTGTGTCAGCGGGTTGATGACCGCCGTGGTCACGATGTTCACCAGCACCGTATAGCCGTCGGGTTCGGCGCGCGCCACTTCGGCGGTGCCGATGGCGCCGGAGGCGCCGGGACGATTGATGACGACCACCGGCTTGCCGAGCTCGGTGGACATCTTCTGCGCGATCATCCGGCCCACGACGTCGGTCGAGCCGCCGGGCGCGAAGCCGATCACCAGCTTCAGCGGCCGGTCGGGAAAGGGCGCCTGCGCCAGGGCGGGCGTGCCGGCGCAGGCCAGCGTCGACAGCGTGGCGGCCAGCAGGGCGCGCCGGATGCGGGGGTGGCTGGTGCTCATGGAAACCTCCGGGTGGGAAGGGAATCAGCGCCTGATGGCGGCGCGCACGTGGGCGATGGCTTCCTGGCGCGTGCCTATCCAGATGTCGTCCGCGGCCTTGGCCTTTTCGATCAGTTGTTCGAACACATGGATGCCGGTGATGCGGCCGAACACGTGGGCGTGGATGGACGGGTCGATGCGCACGGCGCCTTTCTCGCGGGTGCGTACGTAGTCCAGCCAGTCATCGAACATCTCGACCATCATCCGCGGCGAATTGCCGTAGCGGATGTACATGGGCGTGTCGTTCAACTCCATGCCGCCTGGGAACGCGGCGATCTCGCGGTCGCCGAAGCGGACCAGGTAGGGCAGGTCGTCGTTCATGGTGTCGCCGTGCCATTGGTAGCCGGCCTCGGCCAGCAGGCGGGCGGTGCGCGGGCTGGGCGTGGCGCGCGGGCTGATCCAGCCCTGCGGCCGGCGGCCGGTGGCCTGTTCGAACAGCGCCGTGGTGCGCGCCAGGTTGGCGCGTTCCTGTTCCTCGTCCAGGTAGGCGGGGATCACGTCCATGCCGTACGAATGGGCGACGATCTCATGCCCTGCATCCGCGATGCGGCGCACCACGTCGGGATAGCGCTCGGCCAGCACGCCGCAGATGATCATCGTGCTGCGGATGTCATGCTGTTCCAGGATGTCCAGGATGCGATGAATGCCGCGGCGCATGCCGTATTCCACCCACCCCAGCGCGTTCAGGTCCGGCACGCCGGGCTTGAGCGGATTGCCCATCGGCCCCAGCGAGGGCCAGGCGCCGTCCGACCACCCTTCGCAGGCGACGCGGAAGAACACGGCGATGCGCTTGCCGCCGGGCCAGAGGAAATCGGGAGGCAGGAGGTATTCCTGGCCTCCGGCATGGACGTCTAGGGTGGGTGCGGGCATGGGATGGTCCTTGCGATGGCGGGGAGGTGGCGGCCGGGAAGGTGATCAGACTTCAGCCACGCATTCGATCTCGAGCAGGAAGTCCTTGCGCGGCAGACGGGCCTCGACGGTGGTGCGGGCGGGCCATTGCATGGAGTCGTTGCCGAAGAACTCGCGGTAGATCTCGTTCATCTCGTCGAAGTCGGCACGGCGGTCCAGGAAGATGTTGACCTTCACCACCTTTTCCAGGCTGGAGCCGGCTTCTTCCAGGATGTTCTTCAGGTTGGTCAGGCATTGCCGCATCTGTGCCGGAAAGTCGCCCTTGGCCAGCTGCATTTCGCCGAAGTAGGCGGGGCAGCCCGACACGAAGACGAGGTTGCCGGTGCGCACGGCGTGGGCGTGGGGCGCCTTGGTGCGGGTGACGTTGGGGCTGTAGATGACGGTCTTGGTCATGGCGGAGATCTCCGTGTTCGATGGATCCAGGGGTGGAGGAGGCGGCGGGCGCGGGGCCCGCCGCGAAAAGGTGGTCGTTGTCCTTCAGGCGGCGCGGCGGCCTGCGCCCACGGGTGCGAGGAAGCCGGCATCCAGTTCGTCCAGCGTGTTGACGCCCAGCATGGCCATGCCGCGGTCCACTTCGTCGCCCAGCAGCCGGACGGCATGGCGAACGCCCGCAGCGCCCGCCACCGCCATCGCGTAGTTGAAGGGGCGGCCGACGAACACGCAGCGGGCACCCAGCGCCAGCGCCTTGAGCACGTCGGTGCCGCGGCGCACGCCGCCGTCCATCATGACCGCCAGGCCGCCCGCCGCCTCGACGATGGCGGGCAGGACGCGCAGCGGCGACACCGCGCCGTCCAGTTGCCGGCCGCCGTGGTTGGACACGATGACGCCGTCCACGCCCAGTTCGCGGGCGCGCGCGGCATCGGCGGGATGCAGGATGCCCTTGAGCACCAGGTGCCCCTGCCAGCGCCGGCGGATGCGCGCCACGTGTTCCCAGTTCAGGTGGTCGCGCGCGGTGAAGTCGCGCATGACGCGGGAGGACAGGATGGGGGCGCCGCGCGTGGCGAACGAGTTCTCGAAATGCGGCATGCCGTGGCGGGCCAGCGTGCGCAGGAAGGTGCCGCACAGCCAGCGCGGATGGCTCACGCCGTCCCAGGCCAGCCTCAGGCTGGGGCGCAGCGGCGTGGAGAAACCCGTGCGCAGGTTGTTCTCGCGATTGGCCATGACGGGGATGTCCACGGTCAGCACCAGGGTGCGGTAGCCGGCCTGCGCCACGCGGTCGATCAGTGGATCGATGCGCGCGGCATCGCCGGGCAGGTAGGCCTGGAACCAGGTGCCGGGCGCATGCGGGGCGACGTCTTCGAGCGGGATCAGCGAACTGCCGCTCATGATCGACGGCATGTCCGCCTCGGCCGCGCCGGCGGCCAGCACGATGTCGCCCCGGTAGGCGGACAGCGCATTGATGCCCATGGGGGCGATGCCGAAGGGGCGCGCGTAGCGCGTGCCGAACAGCGTGATCGACTGGCTGCGCCGGGACACGTCGACCAGGGTGCGGGGAACGAAGCCGTATTCGGCGAAGGCCGAGGCGTTGTCGCGCAGCGAACTGTTGCGCTCGGCGGCGCCGGCGACGTAGCCGAAGATGGGACGGGGCAGGCGCCGCCGGGCCAGATCCTCGAAGTCGTCCAGGCACAGGGCCTCGCGCAGGATGCGCGGCTCGTCCAGCCCGGCCGGCCGGGAGGACGGCTGGGCCGGAGCTGTGCCCAAAGGCAGGGACGTAGGCGTGGGGTCGGCGTTGGCGCTCATCGGGATCGCGGCGTGCGGTAGTTCCAGTCGAACGCCACTCTACGGACCCTGCTTGTATGAAGAAAGCGATAAAATCCCAATAAGCTATTTCGCTTTTTGGAAAATAGGTCCGCCCGCCACGCCATGACGCTCAAGCAACTCGAGGCCTTCTACTGGGCGGCTACCTGCGCCAGCTTCGCCATCGCGGCGGAGCGCCTGCACCTGTCCATCTCCTCGCTGTCCAAGCGCATCAACGAACTCGAACAGTCGCTGGGCGTGGGCCTGTTCGACCGTTCCGGCCACAGGGCGGAGCTGAGCGAGGCGGGGCGCAGACTGGTTCCCCGGGCATGGAACCTGTTGCAGGAGGCCGAAGCCGTGCGGCGCTGCGTGGCGGTGGATACCGGCTTGACCGGCCGGTGCCGCATAGGCGTGGGCGAGCTGACGGCGCTGACCTGGCTGCCCCGGCTGCTGAAGCTGGCGCGGCGCGAGCATCCCGACCTCGTGGTCGAGCCCATGGTGGAGGTGGGCGCGGCCCTGGAGCACGGACTGGAAAGCGGCCAGCTCGACTGCGCCGTGATCGCCGGTCGCTCGCCCCGCCCGGACATCTGTTCCGAACGCATAGGAGAGGCCCGTTTCTCGTGGGTGATCGCCTCGGATACCGAGCCCGCGGCAAGCGCGATGAGCGATCGCCTGCTGGACGCCCATCCCCTGATCACGCTGGCGCTGGGCGCCGGCACCACGAGGTTGCTGGACGACTGGTTGAACGACAGCGGACTGGATGTCCGCCAGCGCCTGATCTGCAACAACTGGGGGGCCATCGCCGGCTTGGTCAGCGAAGGGGTGGGCGTGGGGATGCTGCCCGCCGCCTGGGCCGCCGAGCTGGCCAGGCGCGGCCGCATACGGGTGCTCAAGAGCTCGCCCGCGCTGGGGCCCTTGCCCTATTCGTTCCGCTGGCGGCGGGACGATACGCGGCCGGTGGTGCCCGGCATGCTGGCCATCGCCCGCCAGGCCATCGACTTCTCGGCACGGAACCGGCTGCTGTAGGAACAGGCCCTAGTCGAGCCTGATGTTGGCGTCGCGCACCAGCTTCGCGTTCAGCTTGAGGTCCTTCGCGATCAGTGCGCCCAGTTGCGACGGGGCCCCGGGGGCGACGTCGAAGCCCATGCCGCCCAGCGTGGCCCGCGTGGCGGCCGCTTCCAGCGAGGCGTTGATCGCCTGGTTCAGGTAGGCGACCACCGCGGCCGGCGTGCCGGCCGGGGCCAGCACGCCGTACCAGGAGTTGGTCTCGAAATCCGGGTAGCCCTGTTCAGCGATGGTGGGCAGGTCGGGGGCCAGCGCGGAGCGGGCCTTGGACGTGACGCCGTAGCCGCGCAGCTTGCCGTTGGCCAGGTAGGGCAGCATGTCGGGCAGGTTGTTGAACATCAGGTCCACCTGTCCGCCCAGGATGTCGGTCAAGGCCGGCACGCCGCCCTTGTAGGGCACGTGCAGGATGTCCACGCCGGCCATCTGCTTGAGCATCTCGCCCGCCAGGTGGGCGGAGGTGCCCGTGCCGAACGAGGCATAGGACAACTTGCCCGGATGTTGCCTGGCGTAGGCGATCAATTGCGGCAGGGTCTTGGGCTCGAGTCCGGGCCGGCCCACCAGAATGTTCGCGGTGGCGCCCAGCAGGGCGACCGGCGCGAAGCCGTGTTCGGTGTCGTAGGGCAGCTTGGCGTAGAGCGAGGGGTTGATGGTGAAGCTGTTGGCCACCGTGACCAGGGTGTAGCCGTCGGCAGCGGATTTCGCCACCTGGTCGACGGCGATGACCGTGCCCGCCCCCGGCTTGTTCTCGATGATCAGGGGTTGGCCGAACCGGCCCTGCATGCCCTGCGCGACGGCGCGCACGACCTGGTCCATGGTGCCGCCAGGCGGGAAGGGCACCAGCCAACGCACCGGGCGGGCGGGGTAGGACTGGGCGTGGGCGGGCACCGCGGGCAGCAGCGCGCAGCCCGCCGCGCCGGCCATCGTCAGTAGGGCCTGGCGTCTATCCATGAGTGCGTATCCTCTCGGGAAGGGGAGGTGGACCCGCTTCGTGCCGGGCCGCGCGGGTGTTGGCAAAAGTATCGGGAGATCGGCGGCGGGCGGCAATCGTCCCAGCGGATACACTCTGTTCTCGCTGCGAGAACGGATGTCCCCATGCCTTACCTTGCCCATATCGATTTCCATGCTCCGTCGGCCGAAGTCGGTCCGCTGCTGATCGGCGTGACCCTGCTGGTGGACGGCGTGGGCGGACGCATCGTGGAGGCCGAGGCCTACGACAGGGAGGACCCCGCCTCGCACAGCTTCTCGGGGCCCACGCCGCGCAATGCCTCGATGTTCGGCGAACCCGGCAGGGCCTACGTCTACCGGTCTTACGGCATCCACTGGTGCCTGAACCTGGTCTGCCGCGAATCCGGCCACGGCGCCGGGGTGCTGATCCGCGCGCTGGAGCCGACCCATGGCCTGGACATCATGCGCGCAAGACGCGGGGTGGACGATCCGCGGCTGCTGTGCTCGGGACCGGGGCGCGTGGGCCAGGCCCTGGGCATCGATCGCAGCTTCGACGGCATGCGGCTCGATCGCCCGCCCTTCGAACTGGTGGCGCGCGAGGGCGAGCCGGACATCGCCACCGGTCCGCGCATCGGTATCTCGAAGGCGCTGGACGTGCCGTGGCGTTTCGGGATGGCCGGTTCGCGCTTCCTGAGCAAGCCCTTCCCGCGGCGCTGAGCGCCGCGCGCCGCGGCCCATAGAAAAAGCCGAAGGCGGGTTCCCGATTTTCGAATTGTTGCGGGGGGCGGGCGCGGCCACAATCGCGGTCACTCGGCATTCATGCCCATACCCATGACAGGAGACCCGCCATGCGCGCACGCATTCTTGCCGCGGCACTGGCTTGCTGCCTCGTGCCGGCAGCAAGCCAGGCCGCCCCGGCCGATACCTACCCCGACCGCCCGATCCGCCTCGTGGTGCCCTATGCCGCCGGCGGCGGCGTCGACCTGCTGGCGCGGAAATTCGCCGAGGCGCTGGGCAGCCAGGTGGGGCAGAGCGTATTCGTCGAGAACAAGGTGGGCGCGGGCGGCACGCTGGGCGCGGTGTCGGTCTCGCAGGCCAAGGCGGACGGCTACACGCTGCTGTTCGGCGGCTCGCCCATGATCACCAACAAGCTGATCAATCCCGCCGTGGGCGTGGACGTGCTGAAGAACCTGGCGCCCGTGTCGCTGATCAACATGAATCCCTTCGTGCTGGCGGTGGCGGGGACGTCGCCCTATCGATCGATCCAGGACATCCTGGCGGCCGCCCGCCAGTCCCCGGGCAAGCTGAACTTCGCCTCGGGCGGCGTGGGCACGGGCTCGCACCTGGCGGGCGCCGCGCTGGCCACGGCCACCGGCATCGACGTGGTCCACGTGCCTTATCGCGGCTCGGTGGATCTCGTGCCTTCGCTGCTGGGCGGCCAGACGCAGTTCTGCTTTCCGGTCGTGACGGCGGCGCTGCCGCAGATCGAATCGGGCGCCGTGCGGGTGCTGGGCGTGACCTCGGCCAGGCGCCTGCCCATTCTTCCCGAGGTGCCGACGCTGAAGGAGGCGCTGGGCAACGACGACACGGTGATCGAATCGTGGAACGGCGTCTGGGGGCCGGCGGGCATGCCCGCGGACATCGTGGCCAAGTTGAACCGCGCGATCCACGAGACCTTCAAGCGCGGCGACCTGAACGCGTTCTTCGACAAGAACGGATCGCCGGTGGAGCTGTCGCCGACCGCGGACGATTTCGCCGACTTCCTGGCGAAGGAAACCGCCAAGTTCTCGCGCATCGTGCGCGCTTCCAAGATCGTTCAATTCTAGGCGCATGGCCATTCTATGAACCAAGATTTCCTGCCGCTGGCGGGCGTGCGCGTGCTGGATTTCTCGCACGTCATCGCCGGCCCCCTGGCGACCTTCTACCTTGCCCGGATGGGCGCCGACGTCGTCAAGATCGAGAAACCCGCCGGCGGCGACGTGCTGCGCCGGTCCGAGCGGGGGCCGTCGGCCTTCCTGTCGCTCAATGGCGGCAAGCGCTGTGTATCGCTGGATTTCCGCACCGAGCAAGGACGCGCCCAGGTCCTGGAGATGGCGCGCGAGACCGACGTGTTCGTGGACAACTTCCGCCCCGGATCGCTGGAGCGGCACGGATTGGGCTACGAAGCGATCCGGGCGGTCAACCCGCGCGTCGTCTATTGCTCGATCTCCGGGTTCGGCCGGACCGGGCCCTGGGCCGACCGGCCGGCCTACGACCACGTCGTGCAGGCGATGACCGGCATGGCGATGATGGGAGGCATGGAAGGCGACGACCCGATCAAGACCGGTTTCCCGGTGGTCGACGCGGCCACGGGCATGCTGGGTGCGCTGGCCATCGTGAGCGCCCTGCACCAGCGCAACCGCGACGGCCGCAGCATCCTGCTCGATGTGTCCATGGCGGCGGCGTCCATGCAACTGATGTACAGCTGTGCCGTCGAGGCCCTGACCAAGGGCGTGTCGCCCCGCCGTGTCGGCAACCAGGGCTATTCGGGCAGCCCCGCCGCCGACTTCTTCCGCACGCGCGACGGCTGGATCGCGCTGGGGGCCAATACGCCCGCGCAGTTCGCCCGCCTGCTGGAGGTGCTGGGGCTGCAAGAGCTGGCCACCGATCCTGCCTTGTTCGACGTGTCGTCCGGGCCGGGCGAGCAGGTGTCTTTCCTGAGGGCGAAGGACCCCGTGTTGCTCAAGGCGCGGCTGCGGGAGCGGATGGAAGAATGGGAGGCGGCGCAGCTCGAACAGCGGCTGGCCCAGGCCGGCGTGCCGGCGTCCAAGGTCCGGTCGGTGGCGGAGTTCGCGGCCGACGCCGTCGCCAGCGGTGCGCTGGAGCCGGTGGTGCTCAAGGATGGCGAGGACAGCGCGACGGTGCCGGGGCTGGGCTTTCGCGCCTGGGCCTGAGCCGGGTCAGGCCGCCCGCGCGGCGGCCATCTGCCGGGCCGCCCAGACCACGGCCTGCCGCAGCGGTTCGACCCCGGGTAGCTGCATCACGGGTTGGCGCGCCAGGAACGCCAGCCGGCTGACCGGGATGTCGTCGGCGACGGGCAGTATGTGCACGCGGCCCATCCCGGCATAGTGGCGGACCGGCGACGACGGCGCGAAGGTCAGCATGCGGGTGGCCGCCACGACCTCCAGGTTCGTGTGATACGGGAAGGACTCGATGCGAGGTTCCGGCGGGACCAGGCCGGCGCCCAGGAACACGCGCTCGAGCACCCGTCGGGCCTGGGACGCCTTGGGCGGGACGATCCATTCCTGGTTGGCGAGATCGCTCAGCCGCAGCGAGGCATGCCGCGCGAGCGGATGGTCCGTCGCGCAGGCGAACAGCCGGCTTTCCTCGTGCAGCGGTTCGATGTGCAGGTCGGTCAGGCGGCCGCCCTGCACGGGCAACTCGTCCAGGTGGCAGATCGCGCAATCGATCTCGCTCCGGTCCAGGCCGCCGTACAGCACGTTGATGCCGCCATGCGTGATGGCGATGCGGGGCAGGGTGCCGGTGGATTCCATCCGGGCCATGGCCTGCGGCAGCAGCCAGGCGTCGAGCAGCGGCAGGACGCCGACGCGCACCAGCGGCGTGCTGCCCCGCACCACGCTTTCCAGCGCCGTGTCGAACGATGCCAGCGCGATGCGCAACTGCCTCAGCGCGAGATTGCCGGCGTCGGTCAGGCTGCCCCCGCGTGCGTTGCGTTCGATCAGCGTGGTGCCGAAGACCTCCTCCAGCGTCTGCACCATGCTGGTCACGGTGGGCTGGCTCAGGTGCAGGGCCTGCGCTACCGCGGCCAGCGAATGGTGCTCGGCCACCAGCTCCAGCAGGCGCAGGTGCTTGATGCGCAACTGGTCGCTGCGGTTGCGTCTGCTGTCGATGTTCACGTCGGCGTCTCGCGGAAAACCTAGGACGCCCGCATGGGCAGCCCCAGGTTGCTCATCAGCGTCTTGGCATTGCGAGGCGCTTCCACCTTCGCGTCATTGTCGAAGTAGCAGAACACATGGCGCCCGGCGGCGCGGCGCGGCGCCTTGCCGCCCATGCGGCGGGCGTCGCGTGGTTCGCCGCCGCGTGCCCAGGCCCGGATGCGCCGGGCCCAGCCATCCAGCGCCGCGTCGGTGTAGCCGCTGACGTACAGCTCCTGGTCGCCGTGCAGGCGGATGTAGACGAAATCGGCGGTGACGTCTTCGTAGTAGGGCCATTTGCCGGCGGTGTCAGCCACCACCAGGGCCATGCCGTAATGCCGCAGCATGTCGGTGAACGCCGGATCGACGAAACTGTCGTGCCGGATCTCGATCGCGTGACGCAAGGGCAGGCCGGGCTGGGCAGCCAGGCTGGCGCGGCCCTGCATGCGCGTCTCGTGCCGGGCCGCCAGCGCGCGGGCGTGATCGGTATCGTGCGGCAGGGCCTTGAAGAAGGTTTCGAACAACGCCGGGTCGAACCGCAGGCTGGGCGGGAACTGCCACAGAATGGGGCCCAGCTTGTCCTTGAGTTCGAAAAGCCCCGACGCCAGGAAGTTGGCCAGCGGCCGATCGATTTCGCGAAGCCGCAGGATGTGGGTCATGTAGCGCGGTCCCTTCACGCTGAAAAGGAAGCCCTTGGGCGTGTCGGCATGCCAGCGGGCGTAGCGCTCGGGCGTCTGCAGCGAATAGAACGAACCGTTCAGTTCTATGGTCGAGAATTCGCGCGACGCGTAGGCCAGTTCCAGCCGCTGCGGCAGGTCGTCCGGATAGAACACTCCTCGCCAGGGAGGGTAGCGCCAGCCGGAGATGCCCACGCGCATGTCGCCCATGGTGTCATGGACCGCCGGGAAGGCTGCGGTCACCCTGGCCCAGCGGCAACTGCATCATGACGGTATCGACCCAGCGGCCGTGCTTGAAGCCCACGCTGCGCAGCACGCCGGCGTGTTCGAACCCGACCTTGCGGTGCAGGGCGATGGAGGCCGCGTTGCCGCTGTCGCCGATGACGGCCACCATCTGGCGCCAAGGCCCTTCCTGGCAGCGCGCGATCAGGGCCCGCATCAAGGCCACGCCGATTCCGCGCCCGCCTGTGCCGTCGGCGACGTAGACGGAGTTTTCTATGGTGTGGCGGTAGGCCGGCCGCGCGCGGTAGCTGCCGGCATAGCTGTAGCCGACGATCGTGCCGTCCTGCTCGGCCACCAGGTAGGGCAGGCCAAGCTCGAGCACGGCGGCGCGGCGGGCGCGCATGTCTTCCACGGTGGGCGGAACTTCCTCGAAGCTGGCGATGCCGTTCAGGACATGGAAGGCGTAGATGGCCTGGATGGCGACCAGGTCGGCGTCGCAGGCGTCGCGGATGACGAGCGTGGGCGAGGGGGACAGGAGTGCGGAGGTGCTGGACATGGCGATGAACGTTCCTGGAGCCCGGCCGCGGCCGGGCGCAAGCCATTACTTTACCCAAGAACGCCGCCGCCCCCCATCGGAGGGCGGCGAAGTCGCCGGTCAGTTCTTGGTGGCGTACAGGTAGATCTCGGTGCGGCGGTTGGCGGCGCGGCCTTCCACCGTATCGTTGCTGGCGATCGGGTCGTTGGGGCCGCGGCCTTCGGTGGTCAGGCGCGCGGGCGAGACGCCCTTGCTGGTCAGGTAGTTGACCACCGCCTGCGCGCGGTTCTGCGACAGGGTCTGGTTGAGCGACATCTGGCCGGTGTTGTCGGTATGGCCGACGGCCTTGGCGCGCAGTTCGGGATGCTCGTTCAATGTCTTGGCGACGCTGTCCAGCACGGGCAGCAGCGCCGGCTTGAGCGCGTAGCTGCCGGTGTCGAACGAGACGCTGCTGGGCACGTTGACCTTCAGCGAACCATCGTTCTGCTCGGTCATGTCGATGCCCAGGTCTTTGGAGCCGGACTTCTCGACGTCCTGCTTGACGGTTTTCCAGTTGTAGCCGACCAGCCCGCCCGCCACGGCCCCCAGGCCGGCGCCGATGGCCGCGCCCTTGGAGTTGCCCAGCAGAGCGCCCAGCCCGGCTCCCAGGGCGGCTCCGCCGCCGGCGCCGATGGCCGTGTTGGTCTGCTGCTGGTTGGCGCAACCGGCGACGAAGACGCCAAGCGCCGCGACCAGGGCAATTTTGGAGAGGGTGTTGGTTTTCATGTTGACCTCCTGGAGTGGACTGGGCAAAAGCGCCGTTACGTATTCGCGACGCTTTAGCAGGCTGATGTTAGCCCTTCCATATGACCGGGAATCGCAACATTTTGTACGTTTTGAGGATGGTTTGCATTCTTGCCGCGGCGCTCAGCCGGCGGCGCGGCACTGGTTGCGCACGAACTGCCGGATGCGGTCCATCGCGTGCAGCGAGGCGGGCGAGCCCGGTTCGACGGTGATGAACATATGGGCCTCGTCGTCGTACTTCAGCACGTCGATCGCGCCGCCGGCCCGCCGGTATTGCTCGCCGAAGGCATCGGCGCGGAAGTGGTCGACGTTGGCATCGTCCGTGCCCTGTATTAGCAGCACGGGCGGCAGGTGGCGGGCTTCCCCGCGTTCCACGATCAACTGGGGGTTGTCCCGTTCCATGGCGGCCTCGTCCTGCCAGAAGGCGTGGTGCGCGTCCAGCAGTGGCGCGAGCCGGCGTTCGCGGGCCATCCGGTAGCGTGCCAGCGGATCCAGGATCGGCCAGCAGGCCACCGCAAAGCGGACCAGCGGCGCCGGATCCGCCGCCGCGCCAGGGGCGCCCCCCAGCAAGGCGTTCAGCATCAGCAGGTGGCCGCCGCTGGACGTACCCAGGCCGCCCACCCATTCGGGACGGCTGCCCAGCCGGTTCGCGTGCCGGCGGGCCCAGGCCAGGCCGGCGTGGACGTCGGCGAAGGTGGTGGCCGCTTCGGCCTGCGGCGGCATGCGGAAATCCAGTGCGAACGTGGCAATGCCCTCGTCCGCCAGCGCCTCGTGCATGGAGGCATTGTTCAGCCGGTTGCCCCGGATCCAGGCGCCTCCGTGCACGTCGACCAGCAGGGGGACGGCGGCATCGCAGCGGGGCCGGTACAGCCGCCCCGGCAGGGCCTGGCCGTCGAAGGCGGGGAACTCCAGGTCTTGAATGTCGAATCCGGACATGGGCGGGCTCGCTTGGAGGCGGACGTCCTGTTTTGGTCGATATGCCCCGATCTTCGCACACTTGGCGGCTTTCCGTGCTTTTCGCGGCGCGCATGCGGGGCGACGGCCGGATGCAACAGCCGGGTTACGTTTGCATTCGCCGTTTTGACGTATATCCGGCAGAATGGCTGTGCTTGCCGCGGCGGGCCTCGACCCTTCCTCCGGAAGCTGCTTGCGGGCAAGCTCACTCAAGGAGAGAGAGCATGAAACGTCGTCAGTTCCTCTACGCCACCGCTACCGCCGGCCTGCTGGTCGCCGCGGGTTGCACCACGACCGACCCCAACAAGGGCGGCGACAGCTCGCCCGCCGCCAAGCGCAGCCGGATCGATTCCGGGGTCAACGAAACGCTGAACCGCCTGTATTCCACGGTCGACGGTTCCCGCGAACTGGGCAACAAGGCCCGCGGCATCCTGGTCTTCCCCAGCGTGATCAATGCCGGCTTCATCGTCGGCGGCGAGTACGGTGAAGGCGCGCTGCGCGAAGGCGGACGCACCACCGGCTACTACAGCACCGCCAGCGGCTCGTTCGGCTTCCAGGCCGGGGCGCAGTCCAAGGCGCTGGTGTTCATGTTCATGAACCAGGCCGAACTCGACCGCTTCAAGTCCAGCAACGGCTGGACCGCCGGCGTGGACGGATCGGTGGCGGTGGTCAAGGCGGGTGTCAACGCCGCGGTCGACACCAATACCGCCCGGGCTCCGGTCGTGGCCTTCGCGCTGACCAACGCCGGCCTGATGGCCGGCCTGACGGTGGAAGGCACCAAGATCTCCAAGCTCAATCTGTAGCGGGACCGGCCGCCGGCGGATGGGGATGACCTTCCTGTCCGTCGCGGGATCCTCGCATTGCCGGTGCGGGGCGGTTCCCGGAAACTGGCGGCACCTCCGCGGACGGTTGGGCACGGCGCCCGGCGCGCGGGGGTGGAGTCCCGCCCATGTCTCTTCCTGTTTTCTCCGCCCGGCGGCGTCGGCAGCGCGGCCAGTCCATGGTGGAGTACGTCATCATCGTCGCGCTCGTGGCCGTGGCCGCGATCGCCGTCTACCAGCTGTTCGGGCAGGTGGTCCGTTCCCAGACGGCCGCGATGGCCCGCGAACTCGCGGGCGAGGACGGCTCGACCGAATCGCGGGCGGCGCAGACCGCGGCCAAGGGTGCCCGGTCCCAGACCTCCGCCCGTTCGCTCAAGTCCTTCACCGGCAACGCCGCGCAGGCGGGCGCGAACTAGATGCGCGCCGTGGATCGCTCGCAGGCCGGACAGGCGTTGGTGCTGGCGGTGGCGCTGCTCGCCGCGGCGGCCGCCGGGTTGGTGCAGCTCTTCAACGGCGGGCAGCTGCTGCGCGAGAAGGTCCGGTTGACGCGCGCGCTGGATGCGGCGGCCTATAGCGGCGCGCTGGCACAGGCCCGGAGCCTGAATTTCCTTGCCTATGCCAATCGCGCGCTGGTGGCCCACCAGGTGGGCATGGCGCATGCCATCACGCTGGCCTCGTGGGCCAGATTCGGCGATACGCAGGCGCGCCGGCTGGCGTCTTCCAATCCGCCCGCCAGCCTGATCGGCGGCCTGTTCGGCGCCGCGCATGGCCGGGCCTACCGGAGCGCCGCGGGCGCCGCCGGAGCAGGCAGCGCCGCCGACTGGGGAGACGGCGCGCTGGCCCGCGCCTTCGCCGAACACGATCGCGTCGTGCACGATGTCCTGGTGCGGGCGCAGGCGGCCGTCCAGCAATCGTTGGCCGACACCCGCATGCGGACCATGCGCGCCGTGCTGGCCGCCCACTATGACGATGGCGCCACGCATCTGGACGCATCCCTGCTGGCCGATACGCTGCCGGGTTTCCTGGTCCGGCATGGCGGCGCGGCGCGGAACCGGCTCAGGGGAATGGTGGAAGAGGCCAACGCGCACTACGGCTTTCTGTCGCCGCGCGATCACGACCGTCGCAGTTTGTTGCCAACGGAGTGGCGATGCCCCTGGCTGCGGCACGAGCTGCGGCGCCGGGGCGCGACCTCGCTGATGGGGCTGGATGCCTGGCGGTCGGTCGACACGCTGTCCTTCCATGCGCTGCGGTCCAATCGCTGGATAGGCTGCTACTACCGTGAATACCCCATGGGCTGGGGCAGCGCCAGGAGCGATGCTTCGTTGGCGGACGACGATCTGCCCCATGTCGATGAACCTCCCGAGGATTTCTCCGACCAGGATTTCTGGCGCTGGGTGAGCGGGCATACCGATTGGAACCTGCTGGATGGGGCGGCCAATCCGCTCGCCAATTCGTTCGCGTTGTCGCAAGGCGTGCTGTGGCAGGGCCGAGGACTGCCGTCGTTCGCCGGATTAGCCGGCAAGCAGGCCGGAGAACCGATTCTTCGCTTTGCCGCAAGGGCCACCCGCGATGCGGCGGCCATGAGGACGACGGACGCCGCCGGGCCACGAGGCGGAGCGGGCCGCCTGGCGTCCGGAGCGGGGCTGGGGGCGGGCGGACTGGCCGCGGTCAGCGCCGCGTCGACCTACTATCGACGACCCGTCGGGCGTGCCGACGGGGGCTCGGAGCGACCCAGTCTGTTCATGCCGTACTGGCAGGCCGGCCTGAGTCCGGTCGCGGCGGCGGAGCGCGAGCAGGCATGGCGCAGGCAGGGGGCGACGCGATGAACGGGCCCATGGAGCGCCAGTGTGGCCAGGCCATGGCCGAGGCCCTGCTCGCGCTGGGCGTGCTCGGAACATTGTGGGTGTTGGGCTCGGCACTGGGGCGGCTGCAGGATCTCGCGCTACAGACCGAGTTCGCCGGACGCCATCTTGCCTTCATCGTCGCGCAGGAGGCGCCGCGGGAAATACGCGAGCGCGCACAGGCCTACTTCTTTCATCCTGATCGCCATCGCTGGCTCAACCATGATGGATCCGCATTGCTGCCCGATCGGGCCGGACGATTTTCCATGGACCTCCGGCAGGCGGCCGGGCTGCTGCCAGACCGGGCGCAGCCCGGGGGGAATGCCGAGCCGGCGCGCATGATCAGAGGGGAGTTGTTGCCGGCGTATCCGGGGCTGGTGGCCGGGCGGGTGTCGGTGCAACCCGACGTCGCGCCGGCTGCCAGGCTGGGCGGGTGGGGAACCAGGGCCCCGCTGTCCAGCCGGTTCGCGATCCTGGTGAATGCCGGCCACGCCCGGGACGATGGCGATGTCCAGGCGCGCATCGCCGGCGCTCCCAGGGCGTGGAGCGACGCCGCGCGGCGTACGGAGCGGGCCGGCCGCGCCGTGTCGGCATTGTCGCGCGTCGATCGGCCCTGGGACCGCCCGCCGCCGCAATTCGATTGGCTCACGGCGTGGCAAGGCCTGCTGCCTTCGGACCTTGCGGGAGGCTCGCGATGATCGCCGCCCGGTGCCGCCAGCCGGTGCGAGGTGGCTTCATGCTCGTGATGGGGCTGCTATGGAGCCACGCGGCAGCGGCCCAGCCCAGCGTGCCGCCCGGCGCGGTGGACCGGGGCTGGGGAGGCCGCGTGCGCGTGAACGGCGTGCGCATGGACGTGCGCCTGTTCGAGGTCCGGCAACCGCCGCTCGAGGTCGCCGACGGCGTGGCCAGGCAGCCGGGGCTGGATCCCTGGCTGCTGCCTTTGCCCGATGGCGTGATGCTGAGCGGCATTCGAGACGAGCGCCCCTGGTTGATGCAGCTTCGCCGGTCTCGATCCGGCGCGACGCAGGGACTGCTGGCCGTCGGCCTCGATGCGAAGGCGAATGGGCGCGCCTCGCCCGCCGCGTGGACGCCACCGGGGGCAACGCTGCTGCTGGACCTGCAAACCCAAGACGAGCGGGGTCGGGTGGCCCATCGGCTTTACGTCCACGATGCCGACACCGCGACATTTTCCCGGTTGCTGCAAGCCAGGCTGACGGCGCTTGGATGGCGTGCGGCATCGGATGGAGGACTGATGGAATGGCATCGCGCGCGGCGGGTGCTGCAGCTGGTGGTGGTGGCGCGGGAGCAAGGAAGCGGCTTGCTTGCCGTGGAGATCGAGACGGGCGAATGAAGGAGCGAACGAGCATGATCGTGGCGGGCAGGAGGCGGGGCGCGCGATGGCTGCGGGGGCAATCCGCCGCGGAGTATCTCGTCGTGGCCATGTTGCTGGCCGGCGTGGCCGGCGCAGGATGGTTCGGCGAGGGGGGCGGATTGCTGGCATGGCTGCTCGAGGCCTTGCGCGGTTTTCATCTGCGTTTCGCCGGCTCGCTGGCCTTGCCGCTATGATGCCGCGCCTGCCCCGTCTTCGCGTGGACCGGAAGTGGTGGGTGCTGGCCGTGGCGCTGGGGGCCGGAAGCCTGGCCGCATGGCTTGGGCAGCGCCAGATCCAGGGCCGCATCGACGCCATCGAGGCCGATGCGCGCGCCGCGCGCATCGCCGTGGTCGTTGCCGCGTCCGACCTGGAGGCCGGCCAGCGCCTGTCGGCGGACCTGGCGGCGGTGCGCGAGATCCCGGCCGAGTGGGCGCCGTCCGGCGCCGTCGACCCCGGCAGGTTCGGCGATCTCGACGGCGCTGTGCTGGCCCACCCGGTACGGGCCGGCGAACCTCTCCTGCCGCTGCACCTGGAGGCCGGGCGCCCGGCTCCGCTGGCCGAGCGACTGGGCAAGGGGCGCCGGGCGGTGACCATACCGGTGGACGAGATCAGTTCGGTATCGGGCTTGGTGCAGCCTGGGGACCTCATCGACCTGTACGTGTCCTTCGACCATCGCGGCAAACGGACGACCATGCCGCTGCTGCAACGGATGCGCGTGCTGGCCACGGGACACCAGACCGAGACGCAGGGGGCCGGAGGCGAGGCGCCGCGCGGCGCGTTCTCCACCGTGACGCTGGATGCGACGCCGGACGAGGCGGTCAAGCTCATCATCGCGCGCGATGGCGGAATCCTTACCGCCATGCTGCGCCGTCCGGGGGACGGCAGCCCGGCGCCTGGCCGGGTGTCGGGCGGGCTCGCTTCCCTGCTGGGGCTGGGCGATGCGGAGCCGCCCGAGCCGCGCCGGCGGGCGGGCGCGACCATCATCTATGGCGACCGCGCTCCCCGCCGTATTCCCGGCCTGGGCGAGGCCGGCGAAGGGCAGGGAGGCCTGCCATGAGCGCCGCCATCATGGGGCGAGCCCTGCGCGGCGGTCCCGGTATCGTGTTCGCCATCCTGGCCTGCGCGGCGCAGGCAGCCGAGCCGTCGTCCGCCCCGTGGCCTGCATGGCTCGAGCAGGAAGAGGTGCCCGCGGCGGCACCTGCGGCCCAGTCCGGCCAGGACCTTCCGGACGTCGAGATGTACGTCGGCGAGACCCAGGTGTTCCCGGCGCCGGGCGTGGCGCGGGTGGCCGTGGGCAATGGCCGGGTCATCAACGCGGCCACGGCCGACGACAGGGAGGTCGTGGTGTTCGCCAACGCGGCCGGCACGTCGTCGCTGGTCATCTGGGACGGGGACGGCGCCATGCGGCGCATGCGCATCACCGTCGTGCCGGGCCAGTCCTCGCGCGTGCAGCGGGAGATCGAGGCCTTTCTCGCCACCATCCCATCGGTGCGCAGCCGGCTCGTCGGCGACAAGATCATCGTCGAAGGCGACGACCTGAGCGACGCGGACCAGGCCCGCATCGCGCTGCTGGCGCGCCGCTATCCGCAGGTGGTCGATTTCACCGGGCAACTCGGCTGGGAGCGCATGGTGATGATGGACGTCAAGGTGGTCGAGATGCCGCGTTCGAGGCTGCGCGAACTGGGCGTGCGCTGGGATGGCGCGAGCACCGGCGGCCTGAACGCGGGGCTGGCCTGGGACGCCGCGGTGGGGCGGCCCCTGCGGGCGGCAGCCGGCGACGCCGCGCAACGTCCCGGAGGCGGCCCCATCGAGTTGCCGTTCCCGGCCACGTCCCCGGCGGGGTATCTGGGCATGAATGCCCTGTTGTCCGCGCGCATCCAGGCCATGGCCCAGAGCGGCGAGGCGGTCATCCTGGCCCAGCCGCAACTGTCGGCGCGCAGCGGCTCCACCGCGCGCTTTCTTGCGGGCGGGGAAGTGCCCTATGCGACGGTGGACAGGAACGGCGCGTCGAACACGACCTTCAAGCCCTATGGCGTCACCTTGCAGATCGCGCCGCGGGTCGATGCGGGCGGCACGGTGCGGTCCGTCATCGACGTCGAGGTCAGCGCCGTGGATCCTTCGGTGACGGCCACGGGCGGCCCCGCGCTCAAGGTGCGCAGGACCGCCACGGAGTTCAACGTGCGCTCGGGCGAGACGCTGGTCCTGAGCGGCTTCCTGTCGCGCGAGCAGTCCCAGGACCTGGATGGGTTGCCCGGCCTGTCCAGCCTGCCCATCCTGGGGCCCTTGTTCGGGTCGCGCAGGTTCCAGCGGCGCGAGACCGAACTGGCCATCTTCGTCACCCCGACCGTCGTCACCCAGCGCAATCCCGACCTGCGAGAGCGCATCGACCGCGGGCAGCGAGTGCTGGACGAGACCTTCGGGCCGGAACGGCTGAACGTCCCCGTGCGGCCCGATGCCCCTTTCCTGGAGCGATGATGCTGGACATCGAGATCCTGACCGACGAGGACCATGCGGCCTCGTTGAGCGTGGCGTCGCCGGCGGTGATCGGACGCGGGGATGGCTGCGAGATCCGCCTGCGCCACTGGCGGGTCGCCCGCCGGCACGCCCGGCTGGAAGAGCGGACCGAAGGCGTGTTCGTGGAAGACCTGGGATCGCTGGGCGGGACCTTGGTCAACGGCCGCCGCATCCTCCAATACGGACCCTTGTTGCCCGAGGACGAGATCGTCGTCGGCGCCGTGATGTTGCGTGTACGAGCGGTTGCCGCGCTGGCCGGCGAGGCGTCGTCGCCAGGCGGCGCGCCCCCGTCGGCGGACGGGGCGGCCGCGCCGGTTGCCCGGTCCGCCGCGGGCCACACGCAAGAAGCGGCGATGGTCGAATGGCGGCGCCGGCTGCATGCGCGCCTGCTGGAGGCCCTGGACCTGCGCCGGCGCGACGTGTCCGCCATGAGCGATGCGGCCTTGCGGCAGGAGGCCGACCGCCTGCTGGAAGCGCTGGTGCTGGATGCCGATGCCGAGATTCCCGCTGACCTGGACCGCGATGCGCTCCGCCGGCAGGTCGTGGACGAGGCGGTCGGGCTGGGCCCGCTGGAGTCCTTGCTGGCCGACCCGGACATCTCCGAGATCATGGTCAACCGGCACGATGAGCTGTATGTAGAGCGCGGCGGCGTCCTGTGCCGGTATCCGGCGGTATTCAGCAGCGATCAGTCGGTCCTGGGAGTGATCGAGCGCATCGTCTCGCCGCTGGGCCGCCGCATCGACGAAAGCTCGCCCATGGTCGATGCCAGGCTGCGCGACGGCTCGCGGGTGAATGCGATCATCGCGCCGTTGGCGCTGAAGGGGCCGGCCCTGACCATACGCAAGTTCCCCGCCCGCCGCTTGCGGATGGAGGACCTGGTGGAGGGCGGATCGCTGGATGCGCACATGGCGGCGTTCCTGCGCTTGTGCGTGGAGCGGCGCAAGAACATCGTCGTCTCCGGCGGGACCGGCTCGGGCAAGACGACGCTGCTCAACATCCTGTCGAACTTCATCCCGCCGGCCGAGCGTGTCATCACCATCGAGGACGCCGCCGAATTGCGCCTGGCGCACGAGCACCTGGTCTCGCTGGAGGCGCGGCCGGCCAACCTGGAAGGCCGGGGCGCGGTCTCCATCCGGGACCTGGTGCACAACGCGCTGCGCATGCGGCCGGACCGCATCGTGGTGGGCGAGTGCCGGGGCGCCGAGGCGCTGGACATGTTGCAGGCGATGAACACCGGCCACGAGGGCTCGTTGACGACGCTCCACGCCAACACGCCGCGCGACGCGATGTCGCGGCTCGAGACCCTGGTGCTGATGGCGGGCATGGACCTGCCGCTGGGAGCCATACGCGAGCAGATCGCCTCGGCGATCGACATCGTGGTCCAGCAGGGCCGCAGCGCGGCCGGGCAGCGGCGGGTGACCGCCATCGTCGAGGTCAGCGGCATCGAGAGCGGCCGTATCCAGCTGCAGGAGCTGTTCCGTTTCGAGCGGCCGGATGGTGCGGTGCCCGGCGACGCCGGATACTTCCAGGGCTGCGAGCTCATGCCCAGTTTCCTCGATGAGTGGCGGGCCGCCGGCGCCGTCATTTCGCCGCAATGGTTCTGCGAGCGCACGCCGGCGCCGGACGGGCCCCGGAGCCTTGCATGAGCGCACGCGCCATCGACGCGCTCATCGCCTGCGCGGTGCTGGTCTGCGTATCGCTGCTGGTCTGGATCGCCTGCGGGTGGGTGCGCGACAGCCTTGTCCGGTACCGGGAGGTGTTCACCGAGACCGCCCGCGTCCGCATGAGCGAGTTCTTCCTGTTCGTGGACGTGAACCAGCTGTGGGTGGCGCACGTTGCGGTGGTCGGCCTGCTGGCGGCCGTCGGCGGGTGGTTCGCGCAGAGCTGGGTCTTCGCCGCCGCCGGCGCGGCGGCCGGGGCGTGGCTGCCGCGCCAGGTCGCCCGCCACCTGCGCACGCGCCGCATGCGCAGGTTCGATGCGCAATTGCCCGACGCGCTGCTGGCCCTGGCCAGCGCCTTGCGCGCCGGCGCCAGCCTGCAGGCGGGGCTGCGCCAGATAGCGACAGAAAGCGAGGCGCCGCTGGCCCAGGAGTTCGCGCTGCTGATGCGCGAGCAGCGCTTTGGCGTGAGCATGGACCAGTCGCTGGCGAACCTGCATGCGCGCGTACCCACCGAAGCGGCCAGCCTGGTCGCTTCGGCGCTGCGGATCGCCGCCGATACCGGCGGCAACCTGGCCGAGACCCTGGAGCGGATAGGCGCGACCGTGCGTGCACGGCTGCACATGGAAGGACGGGTACGCGCGCTTACGGCCCAGGGCCGCTTGCAGGCCAGGGTGGTGGGAGTCCTGCCGTGGCTGCTGCTGGCCACGCTGCATCGCCTGGAGCCCGAGGCGATGCAGCGTCTGTGGACCACTCCCGGGGGATGGGCCGTGCTGGCCCTGGTCGCGGCGCTGGACATCCTCGGGTTGTGGATGATCGCCCGCATCGTCCGGATCGACATATGACAACCGAAGGCGGACTTCATGGGGAAGGCGGCGCTCACGCGACGAGGCCGGCATGGGCATGATCGCGTTGCTGATCGGCCTGGCCGTGGCGGCGCTGGCGGTCCTGGCCTGCCTGCTGGTCATCGACCCGCCCCCCTTGCCGGACCGGACGGCCGAGGCGCCGCCGCGCGCGTTCCGGCTGGCCTGGCCCCTGGTCTCGGCGGCCGCCCACTATGGCCGGCCCTGGCTTTCGTGGCAGGGCCGGCGCCGCATCGAGTCCCAACTGGTCCGGTCCGGCCTGCGCCATGGCCTGGCACCGGTGCACATCCTGGGAGCGCAGGTGCTGTGCGCCTGCGCCGGTGGATTGGTCGCCGCGCTGCTGGCGTCGTCGTGGTCCGGGCTTCCCGCCCTGGCGGCCTGGGCCGCGGCGGGCGCGGCGGCGGGCGGAACCTATCCGCGTCTCTGGCTGCGCGACCGGGTGCGCCGCAGGCGGCGGGACATCCTGCGGGCCCTGCCATTCGTGCTGGACATGACCACCCTGTGCGTCGAGGCCGGCCTGCACGTGGGCGCGGCTCTGCAGCAGGCGGTCCAGAAAGGGCCGCCCGGGCCGCTGCGCGATGAACTGCGCCGCGTGCTGGGCGACGTGCGCACCGGCGTGCCGCGCACGCGCGCGCTCAAGGACATGGCCGAACGCCTGGAGATTCCCGAGATACGGGCCTGGACCGGCACGCTGGCCCAGGCCGACGCGCTGGGCATGAACCTCGCTCCCATCCTGCGCGCACAGTCCGACCAGCGCCGGGCCGAACGCTTCCTGCGCGCCGAGCGCCTGGCGCTGGAGGCGCCGGTCAAGATGCTGCTGCCCCTGATCGCTTGCATCTTTCCGTGTTCCTTCGTCGTGATCGGCTTTCCGATCGTGGTCAAGCTCATGGATACGGGTTGGTAGGGGCATGGCCTGGCATCGCGCGACCAGCTGCCTGGGCCGCCTGCGCGGATGGTTGGGGCAAGTCCCGCCGGCGCCGGGCGATGGCCTGTGGATTGTGCCCTGCCGGGCGGTTCACACCGTGGGCATGTCCTGGCCCATCGATGTCGTCTTCGTGGACCGGCGGGGCAGGGTGCTGCGCATCGTGCCGGCATTGCGCCCGGGCCGGGCGGCCTGTTGCTGGCGCGCGTGGGGCGTGCTCGAACTGGCGGCCGGAGAAGCCGCGAGGCTGGGATGGAAGCAGGGGATAAGAGTGAGCCGGCGCCGCGCATCGACGCCGATGCGGTCCGGCCCATGAGGCGGGTGCGGCGCGGGCCGCACCCCGCGGAGGTCAGCCGCGCGTCTCGTCCAGCACGCGCTGCGCTTCCTCGCGCACGCGGGCCGGGGAGGTGCCGCCGATGTGCGAGCGCGACGCCACCGAGCCTTCCAGCGTCAACACCGCGTGGATGTCCTCGCCCACCAGCGGATGGAAGGCGCGCAGCTCGTCCACCGACAGGTCGGCCAGGTCGCAGCCGCGTTCCACGCAGGCACGCACGGCCAGCGCGACCGCTTCGTGCGCGTCGCGGAAGGGCACGCCCTTCTTGACCAGGTAGTCGGCCAGGTCGGTGGCGGTGGAGAAGCCTTGCAGCGCGGCGGCGCGCATGGCCTCGGGCTTGACCTGGATGCCGCCGGCCATGTCGACGAAGATGCGCAGGGTGTCGCGCACGGTGTCGGCGGTGTCGAACAGGCCTTCCTTGTCTTCCTGGTTGTCCTTGTTGTAGGCCAGCGGCTGGCCCTTCATCAGGGTCAGCAGCGCCACCAGGTGGCCGTTCACCCGGCCGGTCTTGCCGCGCGCCAGCTCGGGCACGTCGGGGTTCTTCTTCTGCGGCATGATGGAGCTGCCGGTGCAGAAGCGGTCGGCCAGGTCTATGAAGCCCACGCGCGGGCTCATCCACAGCACCAGCTCTTCCGACAGGCGCGAGATGTGCGTCATAACCAGCGCGCCGGCGGCGCAGAATTCGATCGCGAAGTCGCGGTCGGACACCGCGTCCAGCGAATTGCGGCACACGCCGTCGAAGCCCAGCGTGCGGGCCACGCGCTCGCGGTCGATGGGATAGGAGGTGCCGGCCAGCGCGGCGGCGCCCAGCGGCAGGCGGTTGACCCGCTTGCGGCAGTCGGCCAGGCGCTCGGCGTCGCGGCCGAACATTTCGGCATAGGCCAGCAGGTGGTGGCCGAAGGTGACGGGCTGGGCGACCTGCAGGTGGGTGAAGCCGGGCAGGATGGTGTCGGCGTGCTGCAGCGCGAGCGTGGCCAGCGCGTGGCGCAACTGGCGCAGCAGGTCGGTCAGCGTGTCGATCTCGGCGCGCAGCCACAGCCGGATGTCGGTGGCGACCTGGTCGTTGCGCGAGCGGCCGGTGTGCAGGCGCTTGCCGGCGTCGCCCACCAGTTCGGTCAGGCGGCGCTCGATGTTCAGGTGGACGTCTTCCAGGTCGAGCAGCCATTCGAAGCGGCCGGCGTCGATCTCGGTTTCGATGGCGGCCATGCCGCGGCGGATGTCGGCAAGGTCCTGCTGGGTCAGGATGCCCACGGCATGCAGCATGTCGGCATGCGCCAGGGAACCCTGGATGTCGAACTTGGCCAGGCGTTTGTCGAAGTCCACCGAAGCGGTGTACCGTTTGACGAGGTCGGACACCGGTTCGGAGAACCGGGCTGACCAGGCTTCGGCCTTCTTGGCGAACTGGTCTTGGGGGCGGGGGTCGGTCGATTTGGACATGGCGCGGATTATAAAGCGGGTTATGGCGGTTACTGTATCGGGAACGGGCTCGCCCGGGGTACTGGTGGTAGGGCGGGACGCGGCGTTCTGCCGCCGCCTGTCGGCGCAGCTCAGGACGCTGGCCAGGCGCCTGCCGTTGCATCTGCTGCCGCCCGCCGTGGGCGTCGACCAGGCGCGGCGGGCGGATCCGGCCCCCGGCGTGGCGCTGCTCGACCTGGGCCTGCCCGACGCCCAGGGCTACGCGCTGGCCCGGGCCTGGGAACGGTCGGGGCCCCGGCTGGTGCTGCTCCTGCCCTCGCTCGACAGCCTGCCCCAGGCCGAGCAACTGCGCGCGAGCGACCTGCTGGTGCCGCCGATACGCATCGACCGCCTGGAGCAGGCGCTGCGGCAAGCGCTGGGCACCGGCCCATCGCCGGACGCCCTGATGGCCCACGGGCGAGACGGCACGGTCGCGGTGCCGGTGGAAGAAGTGCTCTACCTGCGCGCCGACGGCAAGTACGTCAGCCTGCGCACCCGCCAGGGCGAATTCCTGACCGATCGCGCGCTGGCCGACCTGTCGCGCGCTTTCCCCGAACGTTTCATCCAGGCCCATCGCAACGCGCTGGTGGCCCGCTCGGCCATCGCCGGCGCGCGCCTGGTCACCCCGGAACTTACCGGGGTCGATGCCGATCCCTATTGGGAACTGCTGCTGCATGGCGTGCCCGACCGCATCGCGGTGGCGCGCCGGCGCTGGCCGCTGGTGCGGCGCTGCCTGCCGCAAGGCCGTGCGGCCCAGTCCCTTTCCCCGGAGGCGATTTGACCGATACCGCCGTCGAATTGATCGACGACCTGGGCACCCTCGATCCGGCCGCCTGGGATGCCCTGGCCGCCGGCAACCCTTTCGTCGCGCACGCCTATCTGCACGGCCTGCACGCCACCGGCTGCGCCGTCCGGCGCACGGGCTGGCAGCCCACCTGCCTGGTGCTGCGGCGGGCGGGCAAGCTCGTGGGCGCCATGCCGCTGTACGTGAAGTCCCATTCCCGGGGCGAATACGTGTTCGACCAGGCCTGGGCGGAAGCCTTCGAGCGCCATGGCCTGCCGTACTACCCGAAACTGTTGTGCGCCGTGCCGTTTACGCCCGTGGGCGGCCCGCGCCTGCTGGCGGCGGCCCACGAGGACCGGGTGCTGCTGGCCCGCGCCGCGATCGAGGTCGCGCAGCAGGCGGGCGTCTCGTCGCTGCACGTGCTGTTTCCCCGCGACGACGACCTGCGGGCGCTGCGCGAGGCGGGGTACATGCTGCGCGAAGGGGTCCAGTTCCATTGGCGCAACGACGGCTATGACAGTTTCGACGCCTTCCTGGCCGCGATGAACCACGACAAGCGCAAGAAGATCCGCCAGGACCGCAAGAAGGTCGAGCAGGCGGGCATACGCTTTCGGCACCTGCGCGGCGCGGCCATCTCCGCCGGCGACCTGGCGTTCTTCTATCGCTGCTACGCCTCCACCTATGCCAACCACTGGTCCTCGCCCTACCTGAAACCGGCCTTCTTCCAGGCGCTGCACGCCGCCATGCCCGAGGCGCTGCTGCTGGTCATGGCCGAGCGGCACGGCGAGCCGGTCGCCTGCGCGTTGAACGTGGCCGCCGGCGACACCCTGTACGGCCGCTACTGGGGCTGCGTGGATTTCGTATCGGGCCTGCACTTCGAGACCTGCTACCTGCAGGCCATCGCCTATTGCATCGCCCACGGCATCGCCCATTTCGAAGGGGGCGCCCAGGGCGTGCACAAGATGTCGCGCGGCCTGCTGCCGGTGCCGACCTGGTCGGCGCACTGGGTGGCGGACGAACGTTTCGCCGCCGCCATCGCCGATTTCCTGGACCGCGAAACCCGTGGCATGAACCGGTACCTGGACGAACTGGAGTCGCACTCGCCCTTCAAGGCCCCGGCCGATTGACCGGGCAGGGCGGCTGCCGGGACGTCGGCGGGCCATCGGCCTTATGATGTGAGCTACTCCTTGGCGCTGACTTACACGATGAAAGGCAATTTCTTCAACCTCTACGCGCACCGGTTCGCGCGGGTGGCCGTGGGCGTGCCCCGCTGCCGGGTGGCCGACCCCGCGTTCAACGCGGCACAGACGCTGGACCTGGCGCGGCAGGCGGCCGCGCAGGGAGCGGCGCTGGTGGCCTTCCCCGAACTGGGGCTTTCCGCCTACACCTGCGACGACCTGTTCCACCAGGCCGCGCTGCTGGAGGCCTGCGAACGGGCGCTGGGCGACATCGTGGCCGAGTCCGCCGGGCTGCCGGCCGCGCTCATCGTGGGGCTGCCGCTAAGGGTGAACCATTCCCTGTTCAATTGCGCCGTGGTGGTGGCGCGCGGACGCATCCTGGGCGTCGTGCCCAAGACCTACCTGCCCAACTACGGCGAGTTCTACGAAGCCCGCCAGTTCACCGCGGGCGATGCCACGGTGGCCACCCACGTCGAGCTGGCCGGACAACGGGCGCCATTCGGGCCGGACCAGCTGTTCGAGGTGGCCGACGTGCCGGGGCTGCGCTTCCACGTCGAGATCTGCGAGGACGTGTGGGTGCCGATTCCGCCGTCGTCCTTCGCGGCACTGGCGGGGGCCAGCGTGCTGGTGAACCTGTCGGCGTCGAACATCGTGGTGGGCAAGTCGGGATACCGGCACCAGCTCGTCAGCCAGCAGTCGGCGCGCTGCCTGGCGGCCTACCTGTACACCTCGGCAGGGCGGGGCGAATCGTCCACCGACCTCGCCTGGGACGGCCAGTCCATCATCTACGAGAACGGCGAGCTGCTGGCCGAGTCCGGCCGCTTCCTGGACGACTCGCATCTCATCCTGGCCGACGTCGATCTCGAGCGCCTGTCGCACGAGCGCATGCGGCAGACCACGTTCGGCCAGTCGGTGCTGCGCCACAAGGCCGAGACCGAGCGTTTCCGGACGACTGCCTTCGAGATCGGCCTGGCCGTGGACCAGCCCCTGGCGCTGCGGCGCAAGGTCGAGCGCTTTCCCTACGTGCCGGCCGACCGCCGGCGCCGCGACGAGCGCTGCGACGAGGTCTACAACATCCAGGTCCAGGCGCTGGTGCAGCGGCTGTCCGCCATCGGCATGGACAAGGTGGTGATCGGCGTGTCCGGGGGACTGGATTCGACCCACGCGCTGTTGGTCTGCGCCAAGGCCATGGATCGCCTGAACCTGCCGCGCGCCAACATCATCGGCGTGACCATGCCGGGCTTCGCCACCAGCGGGCGCACCCTGCAGCAGGCGCGCGCGCTGATGCGCGTGGTCGGCTGCACGGCCATGGAGATCGACATCCGGCCCAGCTGCGCGCAGATGCTCAAGGACATCGGGCATCCGTACGCCTCGGGCCAGGAACTCTACGACATCACCTTCGAGAACGTGCAGGCCGGCGAGCGCACCAGCCACCTGTTCCGGCTGGCCAATTTCCACAACGCCATCGTCATCGGCACCGGCGACCTGAGCGAACTGGCGCTGGGCTGGTGCACCTATGGCGTGGGCGACCACATGTCGCACTACAACGTCAACGCCAGCGTGCCCAAGACCCTGATCACCCATCTGGTGCGGTGGGTGGCGGAGACGGGCAAGGTGGGTGACGGCAGCCAGGTGCTGCTGGACATCCTGGGCACCGAGATCAGTCCCGAGCTGGTGCCGGGCAAGACCGACGGCGCGCCCGCGCAGCGGACCGAACAGTTCATCGGGCCCTACGAGCTGCAGGACTTCAACCTGTACTACATCCTGCGCTATGGCTTCGCGCCGTCGAAGGTCGCCTTCCTGGCGCTGGCCGCCTGGCACGACCGCGAGCGCGGCGACTGGCCCGAGGAAGCGCACGTGCCGCGCAACCAGTACGAACTGGCCGCCATCAAGCGCAACCTGGGCATCTTCGTGCACCGGTTCTTCAAGACCAGCCAGTTCAAGCGTTCGTGCGTGCCCAACGCGCCCAAGGTCGGCTCGGGCGGCTCGCTGTCGCCGCGCGGCGACTGGCGCGCCCCCAGCGATTCCGAAGAGATCGTCTGGAAGGCCGACCTTGCGAACGTTCCCGATACTCCGCCGGACGCCTGAAGGCCGGCGCCCGGCCGGCTACAATCCCAGTCATCGCATCTTCGCCATTCCCGCCAGCATCTCGACAAAGGTCCAGCCATGAAGCAAGTCACCGCCATCATCAAACCGTTCAAGCTCGACGAGGTCCGCGAAGCACTGGCCCAGGTCGGCGTCAATGGTCTGACCGTGACGGAGGTCAAGGGCTTCGGCCGCCAGAAGGGACATACCGAGCTCTATCGCGGCGCCGAATACGTGGTCGACTTCCTGCCCAAGATCCGCATCGAACTGGTGATCGCCGACGATCTGGTCGACCAGGCCGTGGAGGCCATCATCCGCGTGGCGCGCACGGGCAAGATCGGCGACGGCAAGATCTTCGTGACGCCCGTCGAGCAGGTCATCCGCATCCGCACCGGCGAGACCGGCGAAGCCGCGGTCTGACGTCCGGGCGGCCATTGCCGCCCCCGGCGTCCGCCATATATTTCTCACAAGAATAAAGAAATGATGAATATATGGTTTGATGACATATGTGGATTTGTTACGTTTACGTCTCTCGCATCCACATAGTCAGAAGAAGGACGCCGTTTCATGTTCAAGAAGATCATCGTGCTCGCGGCCACCTCGGCCGCGCTGCTCACGGCAGTGACGGGGACGGCGCAAGCCCAGGACAAGCCGCTGCTGAACGCCTCGTACGACGTTGCGCGCGAGGTGTTCGCCGCGGTCAATCCCAAGTTCCAGGCGTACTGGAAGACCAAGACCGGCCACGACATCAAGATCGACCAGTCGTTCGCCGGCACCTCGCGCCAGGCGCAGGACATCATCCAGGGCAAGAAGGTCGACGTCGTGACCTTCAACCAGGTGCCCGACGTCGACATCCTGGCCCAGCGCGGATTGCTGCGCAAGGACTGGCAGAAGGCCTTCCCGAACAACAGCTCGCCCTACTACAGCACCATCGCCTTCCTCGTGCGCAAGGGCAACCCCAAGAACGTCAAGAACTGGGACGACCTGGCGCGCGACGACGTCAAGCTGGTGTTCCCGAACCCCAAGACCTCGGGCAACGCGCGCTATACCTACCTGGGCGCGTGGCTGTACGCCAACGAGAAGTTCGGCGGCGATCAGGAGAAAATCAAGCAGTTCGTCGGCAAGGTCCTGCACAACGTCGTCAACTTCCCCACCGGCGGGCGCGGCGCGACCGTGGCGTTCGCGCAGAACGGGCAGGGCGACGTGCTGCTGACCTTCGAGTCGGAAGTGATCAACATCGCCAAGGGCGAGGAATTCAAGGCGGGCGGCTATGAGGTCGTGGTGCCGCCGGTGTCCGTGCTGGCCGAGTTCCCCGTGGCCGTGGTCGACAAGGTCGTGGACGAGAAGGGCACCCGCCAGCTCGCCACCGAATACCTGAACTACCAGTACACCCGCGAGATCCAGCTGCTGCTGACCACCTTCAACTACCGGGTCAACCATCCCGACGTCGCCAAGGTCGTGGCCGACCGTTATCCCAAGGTGCGCCTGATCGACCCGACCAAGGTGCTGGGGTCCTGGGATGACATCACCAAGAATCACTTCGGTTCCAACGGCGTGCTGGACCAGTTGCTGGCCAAGCGCTGATCGTGGCGGCGCCGGTCCCGGGGCCGGTGCCGTACAATCCTTCCCGGCAAGGCGCGGCCACCCCGCAGGTGGGCCGCGCTTCTTCGCTTCCGCCCCGATCCCGCCGCCTACGCCGTGAATCCGTCCTTCCGTTTTTTCCGTCGTCCGCCGGTCCTGCCCGGTTTCGTGCCGAGCTTCGGCTTTTCGGTGCTGTTCCTCAGCCTGGTCATCCTGGTGCCCTTGTCGGCCCTGCTGCTGTACGTCGGCGACATGACCTGGGCGCAGTACTGGCGGGCGATCTCCGATCCCCGCGTGGTGCAGAGCTACAAGATCACGGTGTCGGGGGCGTTCTACTCGACCGTCATCGTCACCGGCGTGGGCTTCGTGCTGGCCTGGATCGTGTCCCGCTACGATTTTCCCGGCCGGCGGCTGATCGATGCGCTGGTCGACCTGCCGTTCGCGCTGCCCACGGCGGTGGCCGGCATCACCCTGTCGGCCCTGTTCGTGCCCACCGGCTGGCTCGGGCGCTGGTTCGAGCCCCTGGGCATCAAGATCTCGTACGCCTACCCCGGGCTGGTGGTGGCCATGATCTTCACCAGCCTGCCGTTCATCGTGCGCTCGCTCCAGCCCGTGCTGGAAGACCTCGAGCCCGAATTCGAGGAGGCCGCGTCCACGCTGGGCGCCACGCGCTGGCAGACCTTCTGGCGCGTGCTGCTGCCCAGCCTGGTGCCGGCGCTGATCTCCGGCGCTTCGCAGGCCTTCATCCGCAGCCTGGGCGAATTCGGCGCGGTCATCATGATCGCCGGCAACATCCCGTTCCAGACCGAGATCACGTCGCTGATGATCTTCGTGCGCCTGCAGGAGTTCGACTATCCCGCCGCCGCCGCCATCGCCTCGGTAGTGCTGATCGCCTCGCTGCTGCTGCTGTTCCTGCTGCAAGTCGTCCAGGGACGACTGCTGCGCCGATGATGAGCCCACCCCCTACGCGCTTCGCGCGCCCCCTCAAGGGGGCGACGCTGGCGGACCGGCGGAGCCGGATCCGCGGCGTCCTGGGTCGGGCGGGGCCTTCTGGCCTTATGGATAACTGACACGACTGCCCATGACCAACAAACGGCCCACTCTCGTCCATCAATGGTTGCTGATCGCGCTGGGCATCGTGCTGACAGTGCTGATCCTGGTCGTGCCGCTGGCGCTGATCTTCTCGCAGGCGCTGTCGGGCGGCTGGAGCCTGCTGGCCCAGAACCTGGACGAAGACTTCATGAAGCACGCGATCGGCCTGACCGTGCTGACCACGCTGGCGACGGTGCCGATCAACCTGGTGTTCGGCATCCTGCTGGCCTGGTGCGTGACCCACTACGATTTCTTCGGCCGGCGGCTGCTGACCACCCTGGTCGACATCCCCTACGCGACCTCGCCCGTGGTGGCGGGCCTGTGCTATCTGGTCGTCTACGGGCTGGAAAGCACGCTGGGCAAGTGGCTGTACAGCCATGACATCCAGCTGATGTTCGCCTGGCCCGGCATCATCATGGTGACGGTGTTCGTGACCTCGCCCTACGTGGCTCGCATCCTGATCCCGCTGATGCAGGCCCAGGGCGCCGACGAGGAAATCGCGGCGCTGTCGCTGGGCGCCTCCGGCTGGCAGATCTTCCGGCGCGTGACCCTGCCCAACATCAAGTGGGCGCTGCTCTACGGCATCGTCATTACCAATGCCCGGGCGGTGGGCGAGTTCGGCGCGGTGTCGGTGGTGTCCGGCACCATCATGAACCAGACCCTGACGCTGCCTTTGCTGGTCGAACAGCTCAACAACGACTACAAGACCGCCGCCGCCTTCACGGCCGCGGCGCTGCTGGCCTGCATGGCCATGCTGACGCTGCTGCTCAAGACCATCATGGAGTGGCGCCAGAAGCGGCGCGACGACACGCCGGCGCATTTCTCGCCCGAGGCGATGACCAAGCGCTGAAAACCGTCCGGGTCAGGCCGGCCGGTCCGGCCCTCGCAGCAGCACCAGCACCACGCCCGAGCCGCCGTCGTTGGCCCGGGCCTCGACGAAGGCCAGCACTTCTTCCTTCTGCACGAGCCAGCGCCGCACCTTTTCCTTCAGGATAGGCGTGCGGTTCTTCGATCCCAGTCCCTTGCCGTGGATGATGCGCACGCAGCGCATCTCCTGCCGCACGCAGGCGCGCAGGAATTCCCCCAGCGCCTCGCGGGCCTCTTCCACCCGGTGGCCGTGCAGGTCGAGCTGGGCCTGCACCGTCCACTGGCCGCGCCGCAGCTTGCGCACGATGTCCTGTCCCAGGCCGGTGCGGCGGTAGGACAGCGTGTCGTCGGTATCGATCAGCCAGTCGGCGCCGTAGTCGTCGGAAATGGATTCCCGCAGCACCTCGGATTCGTCTTCCCAGCGCTTGTAGGGCAGGGGAGCAGGCGCGACCGGCGAGGGATCGATCCTGCCCGTGTCCTTCAGCGGCACCACCCCGCCCACCAGCGCCCGAAACTCGACCGCCGCCCGCCGGGCTTCCTCCGCCCGCCGCCGAGCCTCCCGCTCAGCGGCTTCCGCCGCCAGCCGCTGCTCCTGCAACTCCCGTTGCAACACCTTTAGACTGGACAGGCCCCCCCCTACGCGCTTCGCGCGCCCCCCAGGGGGCGATGCGGGTGGACCGGCGGAGCCGGATCCACCGCATCCTGGGTCTGTGTCGATCTTCTTGGTACGAGACACCACTTGTCTGCCTTGATCCAGGGCGCCGCGGATCCGGCTTTGCCGGTCCGCCAGTGCCGCCCCCTTGAGGGGGCGCCCAAAGGGCGTAGGGGGTGGGCTTCTCTTGGGGTTACACCGCTTCGCCGTCCAGCCAGCGCTGGGCGTCCAGCGCCGCCATGCAGCCCGTGCCGGCGCTGGTGATGGCCTGGCGATACACGTGGTCCTGCACGTCGCCGGCGGCGAACACGCCGGGGACCGAGGTCATCGTGGCCAGCCCGTTCAGGCCGCTGCGCGTGATGATGTAGTCGTCCTTCATCTCCACCTGGCCCTTGAAGATGCCGGTATTGGGCTGGTGGCCGATGGCGATGAAGACCCCGGTGACGGCGATGTCCTCGGTCTGGCCGGTCTGGTTGTTGCGCAGCCGCGCCCCGGTTACGCCCGAGTCGTCGCCCAGCACTTCCTGCAGCTCGTTGAAGAGTTTCAGGATCACGCGTCCTTCCTGGACCTTCTCGTTGAGCTTGTCCACCATGATGGGTTCGGCGCGGAACTTGTCGCGGCGGTGGATCAGGGTGACGGTGCGGCAGATGTTGGCCAGGTACAGCGCTTCTTCCACGGCCGTGTTGCCGCCGCCGACCACGGCGACGTCCTGGTTCTTGTAGAAGAACCCGTCGCAGGTCGCGCAGCCCGAGACGCCGCGGCCCTTGTAGTTTTCTTCCGACGGCAGGCCCAGGTACTTGGCCGAGGCGCCGGTGGCGATGATCAGCGCGTCGCAGGTGTAGGTGCCCGAGTCGCCGACCAGCTTGAACGGCCGCTGGTCCAGGTGCGTGGTATGGATGTGGTCGAAGACGATGTCGGTATTGAAACGCTCGGCATGCTGCTGGAAGCGCTGCATCAGCTCCGGTCCCTGCACGCCGTTGACGTCGGCGGGCCAGTTGTCCACCTCGGTCGTCGTCATCAACTGGCCGCCCTGCTCGACGCCGGTGATCAGCATGGGCGACAGGTTGGCCCGGGCGGCGTAGACGGCGGCGGTATACCCGGCCGGCCCCGACCCGAGGACGAGGACTTTGGCGTGTTTGTCTTGGCTCATGATCTCAACAATTTCCTGGCGTCGTGCGCCCGATTTGCAACCGTCATCATAGGTGATCCCGCCCCGTCGCGTTTTCAACCCTGGAGCCTGCCGGGGGGCGGGAGAACGGAATTGTATATTTCTATGGCTGCGATAGCCCCGGGGGAGCTTGACCGGGCGCCACCCACTTATAATCAGCCCATGGCACGTACCGCTACCGCGGGAAATACCCGCAATTCGCAGAACACCGGCAATTCGTCCGGTGCCTTGCCCGGCCGCCTGTCCCGCCTGTTCCGCGAGGCGCGCTGGATCCTGTTCGCCGCCCTGGCCGTCTATCTGACCCTGGTGCTGGCCACCTACAACTCGGGCGACCCGGGGTGGTCGCATGCCGTGCAGATCGACCACGTCCACAACAGCGGGGGCCGTTTCGGCGCCTGGCTGGCGGACCTCATCCTGTTCCTGATCGGCGCCTCGGCCTGGTGGTTCGTGGTGCTGTTGTTGCAGCGCGTCTACGCCAGCTACCTGCGCCTGGCCCACCAGTTCCTGCGCGGCGGCTCCGACGCCGACGTGCCCCAGCGGGTGCGCTGGGAGCAGGGCCTGGGCTTTTGCGCCCTGATGATCGGTTCGGTCGGCCTCGAGGCGCTGCGCCTGCGGTCCTTCGGCGAATCCCTGCCGCACGGCAGCGGCGGCATGATAGGCGAGAGCATCGCCAAGTACGCCTCGTCCTCGTTCGGCTACACCGGCGCGACCCTGCTGCTGCTGGTCCTGTTCGCCATCGGCGCCAGCCTGTTCTTCGGTTTTTCGTGGCTGGTGGTGGCCGAGAAGATCGGTTCCTGGCTGGAGCTGGGGCTGCGCGGGGCCAGGAATTCCTGGCAGGCCCGCGAGGACCGCAAGGTGGGCGAGGTGGCCGTGCAGGCCCGCGCCGAGGTCGTGGTGGCCAAGCAGGAAAAGCTGGTCCACGAGCAACCCGTGCGCATCGAGCCGGCGGTTACGGTCGTCCCCAAGTCCGAGCGGGTCGAGAAGGAAAAGCAGCAGGCCTTGTTCGCCGAGATCACCGACAGCCAGTTGCCGCCCCTCAGCCTGCTCGATCCGCCGCCGCCGACCCAGGAAACCGTCTCCACCGAGACCCTGGAGTTCACCTCGCGCCTGATCGAGAAGAAGCTGGCCGACTTCGGCGTCCAGGTCTCCGTGGTCACCGCCCAGCCCGGGCCGGTCATCACCCGCTACGAGATCGAGCCCGCGGTGGGCGTCAAGGGCAGCCAGATCGTCAACCTGGCCAAGGACCTGGCGCGGGCGCTGAGCCTGGTCAGCATCCGGGTGGTCGAGACCATACCCGGCAAGAACCTGATGGGCCTGGAGCTGCCCAACCTGCGGCGCCAGACCGTCAAGCTGTCCGAGATCCTGGGCTCGCAGACCTACCACGGCAGCTCGTCGGTGCTGACCATGGCGCTGGGCAAGGACATCGCCGGCAAGCCGGTGGTGGCCGACCTGGCCAAGATGCCCCACCTGCTGGTGGCGGGCACGACCGGGTCGGGCAAGTCGGTGGGGATCAACGCCATGATCCTGTCGTTGCTGTACAAGGCCGATCCCAGCCAGGTGCGCCTGATCCTGATCGATCCGAAGATGCTCGAAATGAGCGTCTACGAGGGCATCCCGCACCTTCTGGCGCCGGTCGTGACCGACATGCGCCAGGCCGCCAACGCGCTGAACTGGTGCGTGGCCGAGATGGACAAGCGCTACCGGCTGATGAGCAAGATGGGCGTGCGCAACCTGGCCGGCTACAACACCAAGATCCACGACGCCATCAAGCGCGAGGAGCCCATCCCCAATCCGTTCTCGCTCACGCCCGATTCGCCAGAGCCGCTCCAGCCGCTGCCCATGGTGGTGGTGGTGATCGACGAGCTGGCCGACCTGATGATGGTGGTGGGCAAGAAGATCGAGGAACTGATCGCCCGCCTGGCGCAGAAGGCCCGCGCCGCCGGCATCCACCTGATCCTGGCCACCCAGCGGCCCAGCGTGGACGTGATCACCGGCCTGATCAAGGCCAACATCCCGACCCGGATCTCGTTCCAGGTCTCGTCCAAGGTCGATTCGCGCACCATCCTCGACCAGATGGGCGCGGAAGCCCTGCTGGGCCAGGGCGACATGCTGTACATGCCGCCGGGCTCGGGCCTGCCCACCCGCGTCCACGGCGCCTTCGTCACCGACGACGAAGTGCATCGGGTGGTCGAGCAGTTGAAGGCGCAGGGCGAGCCCAACTACGAGGAAGGCATCCTGGAAGGCTCCATCGAGGGCGAGACCGGCGATGGCTTGAGCAGCGTGACCGGCATGGGCGACGCGGAGTCCGACCCCATGTACGACCAGGCCGTGGAAGTGGTGCTCAAGCACCGCCGCGCCTCGATATCGCTGGTGCAGCGCCACCTGCGCATCGGTTACAACCGTGCCGCCCGCTTACTCGAACAGATGGAGCGTTCGGGTATGGTTTCCGCCATGCAGTCCAACGGCAACCGGGAAATCCTCGCCCCCGCCAGCCAGGACGAATGACCGGTCCTGCCGCGCTGCGCTACGGAGAGTCCCCTATGACGTTCGTTTCCAAGACCACCGCCTTCCTGGCCCGCGCCGCCGCCGGCGCCGGGCTGGCCGCGGCCCTGGCCCTGCCGGGCGCCGCGCTGGCGGGCGCCATCGACCAGTTGCACGCCTTCGCCAGCAACACCCAGTCCGCGCGCGGCAGTTTCTCGCAAGTCACGCGCGGGGCGTCGGGGCAGGCGGCGCCGGCTCAGTCCGGCAGCTTCTCGTTCCAGCGCCCCGGGCGCTTTCGCTGGGAAGTGGCCAAGCCCTACGAACAACTGATTGTCTCGGATGGCAAGCAGTTGTATCAGTACGACCCCGACCTGAGCCAGGTCACCGTGCGGGACGTGGGGCAGGCCATCGGGTCCTCGCCGGCGCAGATCCTGTTCGGATCGGGATCGCTGGAGCAATCCTTCAACGTGGCCGAGCAGCCCGAGCGCGACGGCCTGCAGTGGCTGCGGGCCACGCCCAAGACGCCGGACGCCGGTTTCTCGCGCGTGGACATCGCCTTCAAGGACGGCCTGCCGGCCCGCCTGGAACTGCTGGACGCCTTCGGCCAGACCACGGCCATCACCTTCAGCGGCATCGCCCGCAATCCGCAGCTGCCGCAGGACAGCTTCCGCTTCACGGCGCCCGCCGGCGTGGACGTCGTGCGCATGGGCGGACAGGCGCCGGCCGGCGGCCGCTGATCCACGTCTTTCCACCCATGTCCGATCTGTTTCCCGACGACACGCCCGCGGCCGCCAAGGTGCCCGACGCCGCCGCGCCGCTGGCCGAGCGGCTGCGGCCGCGCACGCTGGACGAGGTCGTCGGGCAGAGCCATCTGCTGGGCCCGGGCAAGCCGCTGCGCGTAGCCTTCCAGTCGGGGCGGCCGCATTCGATGATCTTCTGGGGGCCGCCGGGCGTGGGCAAGACCACGCTGGCGCGCCTGATGGCCAACTCCTTCGATGCCCAGTTCATCGCCATCTCGGCCGTGCTGGGCGGGGTCAAGGACATCCGCGACGCGGTGGTGGCCGCCCAGGCGGCGCAATTGAAGGGGCGCCGCACCATCCTCTTCGTCGATGAAGTGCACCGCTTCAACAAGGCCCAGCAGGACGCCTTCCTGCCCTATGTGGAAAGCGGCCTGTTCACCTTCATCGGCGCCACCACCGAGAACCCGTCCTTCGAGGTCAACTCGGCCCTGTTGTCGCGGGCGCGGGTCTACGTGCTGCAATCGCTCAGCGCCGACGAACTGCGGCAACTGATCGCCAAGGCCATCGCCATGCTGGGCGACATCGAGTTCGACGAGGCCTCGCAGGAGCAACTGGCGGCCTGGGCCGACGGCGATGCCCGCCGCGTCATCAACGCGGTCGAGGTGGTGGCCGATTCGGCGCGCGGGGCGGGGCGCACGCAGGTCGACGCCGAATGGCTGGAGACCGCGCTGTCGCAGAACCTGCGCCGCTTCGACAAGGGCGGCGACGCCTTCTACGACCAGATCAGCGCCCTGCACAAGGCCGTGCGCGGCTCGGATCCGGATGCGTCCTTGTACTGGTTCTGCCGCATGCTGGATGGGGGCGCGGATCCGCGCTATCTCTCGCGCCGCATCATCCGCATGGCGGTCGAGGACATCGGCCTGGCCGACCCGCGCGCGCTGGACATCGCCACGGCGGGCGCCGACGTGTACGAACGCCTGGGGTCGCCCGAGGGCGAACTGGCGCTGGCCCAGGCCGTGGTCTACCTGGCCTGCGCCGCCAAGTCCAACGCCGTCTACAACGCCTACAACATGGCCAGGCGCTTCGCCGCCGACAACGGCAGCGCGCCCGTGCCCATGCACCTGCGCAACGCGCCCACCAAGCTGCTCAAGCAACTGGGGCACGGCAAGCAGTACCGCTACGCGCACGACGAACCGCACGCCTACGCGGCCGGCGTCGATTACTTCCCGGACGGCCTGCGCGCGAAGTTCTACCAGCCCACCGACCGCGGGCTGGAAGCCAAGATCGGCCAGAAGCTCGCCTTCCTGCGCGAGCTCGACAAGGAAGCGAAGAAGGGTTAGGCGGCCGCGCCGCCGCAGGCGAAATGCGGCCGTAGCGATGGCGGCATCCCCCGCACCCGGCGCCGGTACTCCGACGGCGTCCAGCCCGTGTTGCTTTTCATGAAGCGCGTGAAGTGGGGCGGGGCGCTGAAGCCCAGATCGTAGGTGATCTCGAAGATGCTCTTCGCTTCGCCGGCCAGCAGCGCGAAGGCGGCGTCCAGGCGCCGCATGTTGTAGTAGGCCCGGGGCGTCATCCGCGTCGCCCGCCGGAACAGGGTGTAGAAGTAGCGCTCGGACACGCCATAGGCGCCCGCGCCGCGCCGGAACGCGGCGAAATCTTCCAGGTCGCGCAACTGGCCGGCGCGGGCATCGCGGCCCACGCGTTCCTCCAGGCTGTTGGCCTGGGCTGACGTGTCGGGGGCGGGGTGGGGCGTCCGGTTTTCCAGCGAACGGACCACGGCCGCCTGGTACAGGGTTCGGACGCCCTGCGACACCGCCCGGGGGTCCGGGCCGGCGCGGAACAGTTCCGCCACCAGTTGCATGGCGTCGGCGCGCAGCGGGCCGGGCAGGGTGATCATGTCGACCGGATCGTCGTCCCCGGCATGGCCGACGGGCCCGGCGCTGTCGTTCAACAGCGGCGAGGCCTTGATCAGGATGGATCCGACCTGTCCCGGATGCCGCGCGCGTCCCGGCGCGGGCGGGATGGCATAGGTCTGCCGGGGATGGATGACCAGCGCGCGGAACTGGTCCAGGCGGTGCAGGCCGCCGTTCAGGCGGACCGGCAGCGGTTCCTGGTGCATGTTCACCAATACCTGCACGCAGTCGCGGGCGTGGTCCGCCAGATCGACGCCCGACGCCATGACCGAGACCCGGCCGTAGTCCCCGCCGCAATAGCAAAGGTGGGGCGACTCGTGGGCGTCAGTTGGGATCGACAATATTCTTCTCCTTCGCCACCTTCGACCACAGGGCCTTCTCGGTCTGCACGACGTGTTCGAGGCTGGTCCGCCGCGTGTCCGGGACTTCGGCGCCCCACGAGGCGACGAGCTTGCGCACGTCGTCGTTGCCCGCCGCGGCGGTGATCTGCGAGGACAGCGCATCCAGTATATCGGCGGGCAGGCCGGCCGGGCCGAACAGCGCGATCCAGGAAGAGATGGCGGGCACGCCGCGCAGCTTCTTCTCGGTCAGCGTCGGTACCGCCGGCAGCTCCGGGCTGCGCGCCGCGGTGCTGACCGCCAGCGCGTCCAGCTTGCCGATCTTGATCTGCGGCAGCGCCGTCACCAGCGAAATGATGGCGATGTCCACGTCGCCCGCCAGCAGGGCCTGCAACTGGCGCGCGCCCGAGGCGTAGGGAATGTGGACCATGTCGATGCCGGCCGAGGTCTTGATCATCTCGCCCAGGAAGTGCATGCCCGAGCCCACGCCGGGCGACGCGTAGTTGAGTTTCTTCCGGCTGTTGCGGGCGCTTTCCAGGAACTTGTCGAAATCGGCGTAGGCGCCCGCGCGCGAGACGATGACGTACGGCGTGGCGACCAGTTGCGCGATGGGCTGCAGGTCGACTCCCGGATCGACGTTGCCCGGGCGCAGCGCCCACGAGGTCGTGACCGAGGTGCCCGTGGCCAGCAGCGTGTAGCCGTCGTGGGCGGCGTTCTTCACGTGCCGGGCCGCCACTTCGCCGCCCGCGCCCTGCTGGATCTCGACCACGACGGGCTGTTTCAGGCGTTCCGACAACTCCTTGGCGAACAGGCGCGTGGAGTTGGCGGGAAAGCCGTCGCTCCAGGCCATCACCACCTTGATGGGGCGGTTGGGGTAGGGCTGGGCGGTGGCCGGCTGGGGCAGCCATAGCGCAAGCAGGGCGGCGGCCACCCAGGCGTGAGGGCGGGTCTGGAGAAGGCGGAGCGGCACCACTTGTCGTTGTCTCCTGGAGATTGGTCGGGCGGGGGCCGTATGGGGCGGTTTCATTCTAGGAGCGGCCGCCGCGGCGGGCTTACCCTGGACTGAACAGGTGGGCAGCATTTACCCCCATTCGTGTCCGGTCCCGCTGTTCAGCGGGCGGTAACGCCCCGGGCCGGGCGCTCGCCAACAATGCTCGGGCCGTTTCCAACAACATGCCAATGACTTTTCCAACTATGGATATGACTCACGTATCGGTTCGCGGCGGACACGCATTCGAGCCGGCCTTCGTGCAGGCCGAGGACCTGCTGGCCCGCCCGAACGACGACAGGCTGTTCGTCGATGTCCGCCTGGGCGACCCGGAGATCGAATACCGCGCGTACCGCGACGGCCACATCTTCGGTGCCGTCCATGGCCAGATCCGCGATGCATTCGCGGCGGAACCCACCCCGGCAAGCGGCAACCTGCCGCTGCCCGGCCTTGGGCAACTGGCCGACACCCTGAGGAACTGGGGCGTCGGCCGGGACACCGAGATCGTCGTCTACGGCCCGACCCCGGCGCTGGCCGCCCGCGGCTGGTGGGTACTGCGCTGGGCTGGACTCGCCAGGGTGTTCCTGCTCGATGGCGGACTGAAGGCCTGGATCGCCGCCGGCGGCGCGCTGGCGCGCGGCGACGAACCCCATCGGCGCCGGTTGCCCGAAGTCCTGTCCCTGGCCGGAGGACATCTGCCGCAGATCGAGGTGGACGAGGTCGAGCGGCTGCCGGACGGCGCCGTGCTGGTCGATGCGCGGGACGAGGCATCCTACCTGGCCGGGCATATTCCCGGCGCCCGGCATCTGGCCGCCTCCGAGTTCTGGACCCCATCGGGCCGGCTGCGGCCCGCCGGCGAACGGGCCCGCCTGCTGGCGCAGGCCGGCCTCGAGCCCGGCGACGAGGCCGTGGTGTATTGCGGCGGCGGCGTCCTGTCCGCCCTGGTCGCCATGGCCATGGCCGACGCCGGCATCCGGCCCCGGCTGTACGTCGGATCGTGGTCCGAGTGGAACAAGGACCCGGAACGCATGCGCCGCAGCGCGGTGGGAGAGCGGGCATGAACGGGGCAACGGTCCAGGTCGACGTCGCCATCTGCGGCGGCGGCCCCGTCGGCCTTGCGTTGGCCTATCTGCTGGGCCGGGAAGGGCTGCGCGTCGCGCTGTTCGAGAAACGCCCCAGCACCACCGTGCTGCCCAAGGGCCAGTACGTCCATGCCTCCACCGCCGAGCTCTACCGGCAATGGGGCGTCTGGGAACTGCTGGAAGGCAAGGGGTGGTCCATTCCCCGCTCCAACGGCCAGGGCTTCTACGTGCGCATCGCCCAGGGCCCGGTGGCCGACGTCCGCTCCTCGCTGGGCACCGACGCGGAATACGAACACAAGTGGGCGCAGCTCGCGCCCGTCTATCCGCGCAAGGTCCCGGCCTCCGACTACGAGGCCGCGCTGCGCCACCAGGCGGCCGCCTGGCAAAGCGTCGCGCTGCACTTCGGCACCCAGGTGGTGGACGTCGAGGACCTGGGCCGCGGCGTGCGGCTGTCGGTGAAGGAACTCGAATCGGGCCTGCTGCGCGAGGTCGGCGCGCGCTATCTCGTGGCCTGCGACGGCGCCCGCAGCTTCGTGCGCAACCGCATCGGCCGGGGCGAGGACCATGGGCCCACCTTCGGCAACCAGGTGCTGGCCGAGTTTCGCGCCGACCTGGACGATACCCTGGGGCGCGACGGCTACTTCCATTCCTTCGTGCTGGATCCGCGCTATGCCGGCTGGTTCGGCAGCAAGCACCCGGATACCGGGCTGTGGCGCTACAGCTTTCGCCACGACGAGGATCCGCTGCCCGATACAGAAGCCCTGCTCGAACGGATACGCGGCGCGCTGGGCATGCCCGAGCTGCCCGTCGAGATCGTCCGCGTCTACCGCTTCGACTACACCACGGGCCTGCTGCGCAAGTGGCGCGAAGGCAATGTCCTGTTCGCGGGCGACGCGGCCCATTGGCATTCACCCTGGGGCGGCTTCGGCGCCAACACCGGCGTGCAGGACGCCAACAACCTTGCCTGGAAGCTGGGCCTGGTGCTGCGCGGCGCCGCGCCCGACACGCTGCTCGACACCTACGAGGTCGAGCGCAAGGGCAAGGCCCTGCTTACCGTCAAGGCGGCCACCTACAACTCGCTCAACTTCCAGGCCATCGCGGCGGCCATCGCCGTGGGCGAGCCCGGCGTCAGCCTGCACGGGACCTTCAGCCCGCAAGCCGTCGCCTTCCTGCGCGAATGCGTCGCGCCGCACGGCGACAACAGCGTGCTGCATACCGGCTTCCAGCTCGGCACGGTCTACGATTCCGCCGCCGTGATCCGCGACGGCGACCAGCCGCCGCGCGCCACCCTGGAGCACTACGAGGAAAGCACCGTGCCCGGCGTGCGCGCCCCCCACGTCTGGCTGTACGACTCCGCCGGCCGGCGGCTGTCCACCGTCGACCTGTGGGGCACCGCCTTCTCGCTGGTCGTGCAGCGCGATGTCCAGGCCTGGACCCAGGCCGCCCGCGCCGTGGGCCGGGAATTGGGCGTGGCCCTGCGCGTCGTGCATATCGGCCCCGAGGGCCACTACCGGGCCGACGAACCCAAGTTCGGCCGGCTGTATCCGGTGGCGGACGGCGGCGCCGTGCTGGTGCGGCCCGACGGATTCGTCGCGCGCCGCCTGCCGGCGCAGGCCGAGGGCGCCGCCGGGCCGGCGCTGCGCGACACCCTCCGGCGCCTGCTGACCCTGGAACCGGACACCCGGGCGGCAGCAAGCCTGCCCGGACAAGAGGCCCCCTTGGGGTGAAGGCCGGCCGGGGAGGCTAAAATCGGAATACCCCGGCCGGGCCGCCTCGCGCGCCGCCCGCCGGGGCGACCTTTTTTCCTCCTCCCAACACGGCTTTTTCCCATGCTCGATATCGCTCTGCTGCGCAAAGACACCCAGGCGGTGGCCGCCCGGCTCAAGGACCGGGGCTACACGCTAGACCTCGACGGCTTCAACTCGCTCGAGTCGCGGCGCAAGTCGGTGCAGACGGAGACCGAAACCCTGCAGGCCCGCCGCAACGCGCTGGCCAAGCAGATCGGCATGCTCAAGGCCAAGGGCGAGGATGCCTCCGCCGTGCTGGCCGAATCCCAGGCCATCCCGGCCCGCCTGAAGGCGCTCGAGGAAGACCTGGCCGGCATCCAGCGCGACCTGCAGGACCTGCTGCTGGCCGTGCCCAACCTGCCGCACGCCAGCGTCCCCAACGGCGCCTCCAGCGACGACAACGTCGAGGTGCGCCGCTGGAGCCGCGACGGCAACGACCCCGCGCCGCTGCCCTTCGAGGCCAGGGACCACGTCGCCCTGGGCGAACCGCTGGGCCTGGACTTCGAGACCGCCGTCAAACTGTCCGGCTCGCGCTTCACCCTGATGCGCGGCCCCATCGCCCGCCTGCACCGCGCCCTGGCGCAGTTCATGCTGGACGTCCAGACCGGCGAGCACGGCTACACCGAGTGCTACACGCCCTACATCGTCAACACCGCCACCCTGATCGGCACCGGCCAGCTGCCCAAGTTCAAGGACGACATGTTCTGGGTCACCAAGGGCGGCGAATCGGTCGACGAGAACGGCAACGCCGTGCCGCGCGAAGACCTCTACCTGATCTCCACCTCCGAGATCACCCTGACCAACACCGTGCGCGGCGAGATCGTCAACGCCGAATCGCTGCCCATCAAGCTGACCGCCCACACCCCGTGCTTCCGCTCCGAGGCGGGCAGCGCCGGCCGCGACACCCGCGGCATGATCCGCCAGCACCAGTTCGACAAGGTCGAGATGGTGCAGATCGTCCATCCCGAGCGCTCGTACGACGCCCTGGAAGAAATGGTCGGCCATGCCGAAGCCGTGCTGCGCAAGCTGGAACTGCCGTACCGCGTCGTCCTGCTCTGCACCGGCGACATGGGCTTCGGCGCCGCCAAGACCTACGACCTGGAAGTCTGGCTGCCGGCCCAGGGCGCGTATCGCGAGATTTCTTCGGTGTCCAATTGTGAGGCCTTCCAGGCCCGGCGCCTGCAGGCGCGTTTCCGCAATGCCCAGGGGAAGCCGGAATTGCTGCATACCCTCAACGGTTCCGGCCTGGCCGTGGGGCGGGCGCTGGTTGCGGTACTGGAGAACTACCAGCAGGCCGATGGCAGCATCGTCGTGCCTCGGGCGCTGCGGCCCTACATGGGCGGCGTGGAGCGACTCACTCCGTAACACTCGCGGCATGCCGCGGCCTCCGGGGTGCGCTAGGGTGGAAGGACGTGCATCCCGGAGGAGCCAGCCATGCTGAAGTGGGCACTGATCTTTTTCGTGATTTCCATCATCGCGGCGCTGTTCGGATTCACCGGCATCGCCGCCGGCGCGGCCGCCATCGCCAAGTTCCTGTTCTTCCTGTTCCTGATCCTGTTCGTGATCTTCCTGGTGCTGGGCTTGACCGTATACAAGAAGATCACCGATTAGCGGATGGCCAAGACAGACGGCCGAATTTCATGCTATAGTAATGGGCTGTTGTCTGGTTCCGGCCACGGGCCAGGCAAGCACTGAAAGGTGCACGGAGAGGTGGCAGAGTGGTCGAATGTACCTGACTCGAAATCAGGCGTACGGTAACCCCGTACCGTGGGTTCGAATCCCACCCTCTCCGCCAGTTTGTACTGCTAGATCAAGCACTTAGCGCCGCCCTGCCAGGCGGCGTTTTTATTTCCAGCGTGCCTTCTTCGGCCTGCTGTGACCAAAACGTGACCGCATCGGCGTGCGCGGCCAGGTGGCTTTTGCCGAGGTGGGCATACTTCTGCACCATCTCGATGGTTTCCCATCCACCCAACTCCTTCAACACCATCAGCGGAGTGCCGCGCTGGACGTGCCAGCTTGCCCACGTGTGGCGCAGGTCATGGAACTTGAAGTTCGTGATGCCTGCCACTTCGCATGCCCGCTGAAACATCCTTCGGTCCACCTCGTTGATGACGTTTCCGCCGCGCGTGAATACGTGGGTCTGGTGCTGGCCGAGGCGCCGCCGGATCACGGCCATTGCATCGCCAGAAAGCGGAATCGACCGTGCCCGCGCCGACTTTGTTTCGTCAGCTTCGAGCCAGGCGGTACGCTCTGGTGCATTCACCTGGGACCACTGCAAACCCAGGATCTCGCTCATGCGCGCACCCGTGGCCAGCGCGAACGCCACCACATCCCGCAGCCAGTCCTGCGTCACGGCCGCAATCAGGTCCGTGGCCTGGTCCTGCGTTATCCACCTGATCCGCTTTTTCGGCTCGTGCAGGTCGGCCAATTTCGGCGCCCTGGCGAGCCACTTCCATCCCTCGCACATATTCAACATGGTGCGCAGCGTAGCCACGTACCGATTGACCGTCGCCGGTGTCAGCGGGGCGGGCGCGCCTCCCTTGCCTACCTTGTGGGTGGGCAGGTTGTCTGCGACAGCATCCGCTGTGATGTTCACCAGCGGCCAGCCGCCGAACTTCGTACGCCAGTAGGCGATGTATCGGGCCTTGGAATCGAAGTCGGCTTGGCCGGCGTAATGCTTGAGGAAGCGCACCGCGGCTTCCTCATAAACCCGTTCTGGCGCTTCGCCCAGCTTGGCCTGGGCCCACATCTGGGCCTTCAACCGGTCGTGGTATTCCTGCGCTTTGCGCCGGTCCGAGGTTTCAGTAGATCGTCTAATTCGCTCGCCGCCTGGCGTGCGGATATCGATCCACCAAGTATTGCCGCGTTGTCTGATCGGCATGATTTCTCCATGTCAGACCGCAGCGTCAGCCGGGTCACTTTGTACTGCCTCTCGGAGAGGCTGGCAAGGCGGGACGGCCAGACCCGCCAGATTCGGGAGCCCGGCAGCCGGAATGCAATGTCCCCGCGCCTTTGCCAGACCGTTTGATAGGACACACCCAGCCGGCGGGCGGCGTCTTGCAGGGAAATGGCGGTCTCGGCGGTTTCCTGGGGAGCGGCGTCAGCTTCCATGCCCAGGGTCTCCGGAGGCGGCCAAGATCGCGTCCCGGACCAGCTCCTTGATGGCGGCCAGGTGCTGGTCATGGCCGCCGGGCATTGCAATGGGGTCCAGGCTCTTGATTTCGCGGGCCACGTCGAGCGCGATCGCGTCGATGTCTGTCGTCATCACAGGAGTCCTTTCGTTGCATCCAGAACCGCAGCGCCGTGGGTGGACTCGGTTCCATCCCGGACATCGGCAACAGATGCGATATCGGTTCCCAGTCCGCTCCATCCGCCGCCGTCAGGGTGTTCGACCAGCACACTCCAGTGAGCGGGGAACCTCTGTAGTTCGTTGATCAACTCGGCGACGGTCATCGGTGCCCTCCAGCAGCGAATTTGCACCGACACCCGGCGCAGATGTCGGTGGGATCGCACTCTGGCGAAGGGTCGCCGAGGGGCACGCCGCACGTGACGCCGAGGCCCGACATATCCAGCATGCCGTCCTCGCTGAACGCGTGGTCGTAGCCGGCGGCCCGCAGCTCGGCGGCAATCTCGCCGTATGCGATCGGGGACAGCTCCAGGATTGCGAGCGTGTGGGTCATGGCTGCGCCCTCGCTGGGCGCCCGCCGCGGCCGGCGTTGTACTCTGCCCAAGCCTCGTCTTCGGCTTTCTGGGCTTTCGAGTAGGGGCCTGGCGGCGGCAGGGTGCTGAGCCGGCCTGCGGTGTGACATTTCCGGCCGTATGCCTCCATGTCGGCGGCGGTGTAGATCAACGGCTCGCGGCCAACCTGCGTTTCTGCTGACCCGATGGCCTTCCTGGCTCGGGGGAGGATTGGCAGCCTGGCAGCCGGCCCATCGCCCCGCGGTTCTTTCTCAACATCGACGCCAATGGCGCGCAGGTCGTCGTCAATGGCATCGATGCGGGACTCCAGCACCGCGACGACGTGCTCGCGGACGGCGTCCAGAATTTCGTCATCCTGGTAGTTGCCCTGAATTGTGACGCCGAGGCCATTCCCACGCACTAGGGTAATTTTGAACGCCAGTTCGCGCCGACGGTCGTCGAGCAACTTTGCTTGTTGAATGTCTTCGAGCTTCATGCGCCCTCCGTCTTGCTTGCAGGGATGGGACCGGAGGCGTCGATGTGTCTCTGAACCCATGCCCGCATGTGCGCCCAGCGGGCTTCTTCCGCATCCTTGCGGGGTTGGCGCACCGTCACGTAATGCCTGCCGTACTCTGGGTACCAAGGCCTCACGGGGCCGAAAACCGGCACGTCGACATATTCGTCGGCGCTGAAGGCTTCGTCGTTCTCGAAGACGATTTCCTGGACCATGCACGCGGCGAGGCCGAAGGCGTTCGCCACTTGGTCATAGTCCTCGGGGTCGATATTCGCCATGTCGATGCCACGCGCGGAGCCGACAACGCCCAGTGCGCAAAACTCGCCGTCGAATTGCAGTTCATCGGCGATCAGTCGCTTCTCCGGCATGGCGTCCATCGCGGCCGCAAGCTCTCTCAGGAAAGCTTGGCCGCGCTTACCGCGCAGGGCACTCGCTACCATGCCGCGCCAACGGCCGAGCGCCAAATAATCATCGCAATCGTCGTTGTATCCGCTTCGGCTCATCACTCTCCCCCTTCCGGCAAATCCGACACTAACAAGTACTGAAGTTAAACAAGAACTGAATAGAACAAGTACTGAAAAGACCAAGGCGCGCAAGCGCGCACCGGATCCGGGGTTCGACCCGTTGGACGTGGTGCTGCCGGACTGGCTTGGCGCCGACGACTGGGCACGCTGGTGCAGGCACCGGAAAGCCCTCCGCCGGCCGCTCACCGAGGATGCGGTCCGCTTGCAACTTCTGGAGCTGGACAAGCTGCGTCAACGCGGGGTGTCACCTGCCTCCGTGATCGACCACAGCATCGGCAACGGCTGGACGGGGCTGTTCGCTCCAAAGGGGGCCGTGGTGCCGCAGAGCCGTGCCGACCGTAACGCCGAGTGGAGCCGAGGCATGGACGAAGCAATCGCCTCGGCGCGCGCCGGTGGTCGACCGATGAAGGACATGGGAGTAGCGGATGTCACTCGAAATCACTGACCGGGCGGTCGCGTCGCCTCAAGCCTTGGCCGCTGCCGCGGAAATCGTGGACTACATGCGCTGCGAGTACGGCGGCAAGTTCGTCCAGCTTTGGGGCGACATCAGCAATGCCAAGCTGCTGGAGCACTTGGCGCTTCGTTTGGCCGGATACACCGCCGGCGAGGTCCGCCGTGGCATCCAAGCCTGCGCTACCAGGCCGTTTCCGCCGACCATTCCCGAGTTCCTGGTGCTCTGCCGTCCGCCAGTCGAGCCCGAGGCCGCGTTCCACGAAGCGGTGACGGGCATGCAGGCCCGCAAACACGGCGAACTGGGCTACTGGTCGCACCCGGCCATCTATTGGGCTGCCGTCCGTATTGGCATGCACGACCTGCTCGCGAACGGTTACCCGGCACTCAAGGGGCGCTGGGAGAACGCGCTGCGGGACATCCTGGGAAAGGGCCGGTGGCCGGAGATCCCCATGCCCGCGGTGGCGCTGCCGGCACCTGGCGCAGCGGTGACCTCGGATGAGGAGGCTCGCCGCCGAATCGCGCAGCTCGGCGCCAGCGGCGTGCTGCGCAGCCTGCCAAATGAGCGTGACATCAGCTGGGCGCAGCGAATCCTCGACCGCGAGGCGGCAGGCAAGGATAAGCCCTCGCTGGCAGCGCTGCGGATGGCGCGCCGGGCGATGGGAATCGCCGAGGAAGTGCAGGCATGAGCGCGGGCATGCACAAGAGAATCCAGGCGTTGGGTCGCCTCAAGGCTGGCGCGATGAACAAGACCGAGGCTGCCTACGCCGCCCACCTCGAGGGGCGTCGCCAAGCAGGGGAGGTCGCTTGGTGCAAGTTTGAAGGGGTCAAGTTGCGGCTGGCCGACAACACCTTCTACACGGCCGATTTCGCCGTAATGCTGGCCGACGGCCAGATCGAACTGCACGAGGTAAAGGGCTACTGGCTTGACGACGCCAGGGCAAAGATCAAGATCGCGGCCGACATGTAGTCAAGAGCCCCGAGAGCGGTCTAATAAAGATCGGAAAATCCATCTCACCTGCGCTCAGGATTCGGGCGCTGGAAACGGCGGCAGGGTGTCAATTGCTCGTTCTCGCAATCATTGATAGGGACATTGAACGTCAGCTTCACGAACAGTTTGAATGTCTCCGTGTGCGAGGTGAATGGTTTCGCGACGATGGCAGCATCGCGCGGTTTGCTAGGGAAAACGCATGAAGCGCGTGAAACCTCGGCTACGGATGGAGCGTGGCGTCTGGAGCTGCGCCGGTGGCGGCTGCACGCGTTACGGCATCACGTTCATGCAGGCGCACTCCCGGTGGCTCATGGCGACCGCGCCGCGGGCGGAGCCGTGCGCGCGCCGGGCAGTCAGCGAGCCGCTGGACCGTGTTCCCGCGCGCGTCCTGAATGCCATTGCGGCCAATGCCGCGAGAGCCAAGCCGCCAGCCCCGCCGTGTCCCGCATATCCAGAATCCATGGTTCAGCGCGTGGTGGGAACGGAGGCGGGGAAGCGCGGAACGGCATCCCCGGAAATGGACTGGCTGTAATGACCCAGCAGAACCTGCTCAGGTTAAGCGGCTAAAGCAAATGTCTCAGCCGGAGTCTTCATGCCGAGCGCTTGGTGCGGTCGTCGGTCGTTGTAAAAGCGTATCCAGTCGCCGATGACGCGGCTGGCATGTTGGATCGTCTCGAAGCGGTGCCGATGCACGCATTGTTCCTTGAGCGTGCGGATCACCCGTTCGATCATGCCGTTCTGCTGCGGGCAGTGCGGCGTAATGAACTCCTGGCGCAAGCCGTAGCTGCGCACGAGGGCAGTGTAGCTGCGCGAGGTGAAAACCAAGCCGTTGTCCGAGCGCAGGAGAAACGGCATCGGCACGCGCCCCAGCGTTCCGAAGCGAGCGATCAGAGCGTGTTCGAGTGCAGCACCCGCCGTGCAGGCCCTACCGCTTCGCGACAGATGCCAGCCAAGCAACTCACGTGTGTGGCAGTCGATCACCAGCGCCAGCGTTGCCCAGCCGTCCCGTCCGGCCCACACGCGACACAGGTCCGTAGACCAACGTTCATTGGGCATCGTCGCTACCGAAGGCAGAGCCTGGATCCGAGGCCTGAACCCGATCGGCCGCTTGCGAACCTGCCAGCCCATCAACTGGAACACGCGCTGCACGGTGTTCTTGTTGAACCCCAGCAGGTGCGCCACCGTTCGGTACCCGAACGACGGCGATTCCTCGATCATTGCCTTGATCGGCACGGCGAACTTGGGATCGACCTTGGGCGCGGACTTCACCGGCTTGTAATACACCGTGCGGCGCGGCACACCGAACCAGCGGCACAACTTGGCGATCGAGACGGTGATGCCGTCGGCTTGCAGTCCCTGGCGGATCGTCTCGATCACTTCTCGTCCTCGCCCAGCAGGGACTGCAATTTTTTTCTGGCGCGTAACTCCAGCATCGCCTCGCCATAGGCCTCTTGCAGGTCCTTGAGCTGGCGTTCGTACTGTTCGCGCACGTCCTGCGGATTGGCGCGCAGGGCGTTCTCCATGCCCCGCTTGCCGTCATCCACCCACTGTTCCACCTCCGACGGCGACAGGTCGTACTGACGGCTTGCCCCAGCCACGGTGGTCTTGCCCTGAATAATGTCCAGCACCAGCGCGCTTTTGCGCTTGGCTGTCCAGCGTTTGATGTCTTCTTCCATCTTCGTGCTCAACGTCGTTTCCTCGATTATGACGTGAGCAGGATTTCACTGGGTCAATACATGGCAACGTAGGGCGCTCGCGATCAACCAATCGCGCGCATCGGCGGTTCAGCCGAGCGTGCCGGGAATCATGGGCAAGGGAGGCGCGCTTGGCCGTTGAAGAGCGGGAGAACCGATCCCTGTCTGTCGATGACGTCATGTGGAGCTGGGCCCGCTGGTGCTGGTCCGGCGAGACCCCTGGGAATCTGCTGCGGTACTACGCCGACGAGATCGATGCGCGGCCCATCGTCATGGAGCACGCACACGGCGTGGACGCCTTGCACCGTGCGCTTCCCCATCACGAGCGCATGGTCATCATCGCCGAGTATCCCCAGCGCAATGTGCGCTTCTGGGACCTGGAGCACGATGCCCGCCGCAGTGCCGCCCGACGCTGGATCTCCAGCGTTACGGGGGTGTCGCTGACCGACCACCAGTACAGGCTCTATCTGGGCCTCTTCATCGATGCAGTAAAGCGGAGGTTTTATCTGTGAAGTACGCACCTCAAGTGATTGAGCTGCTGGCGGCATACCCGGGGCGGGGGTTCCGCATGGCTGACATCGTTCGGCACGTCTCTCGCGGACGCGGCCTATCCCCCATCGAGCGCAACGCAGTGCGGCAGGCGCTGTTGCGCGTGCTGTCGCACCTGGTTGCGTCGGGCCAGGTCGAGAAAGAAGAGAGCGCGGCCAACTCGTGCAGCTATGCGTGGTGTCGCAAAGTGCGACACGGAGTTCTGGAAAAGTGCGACGTGAATTGCGACAATACGTGCGGGAACTTGCGCCCATAGCGAACGAAGCCCGCCAGTCATACAGACGGCGGGCTTTTTTATCCTGGGAAAGCTCGTGACGCAACCACTAGTAGTGCGGCAGCGCCTGCCGCATATGGCGCCAGTACCTCAAAGGCGCCCTCGCTGAACAGAATTCTAAGAAGCCATGCTCTTGTTCCGATCCAGAATCGAGGCCACCAAGGCAACGAGTAGTGTGGTCCAGAATACTCGCTCGGGTCGAACCCATCTGTTTCGCGATTGGCGTAGTGGGGCTCATCGTACCAGACTGATTCGTAATAGCCTGACTAGGTGGCGTTTTCGGAAAGTTTGATCCAAATCTCGCTTCGTTCGAACGTAACTTCGCTGCCGCTTTTTCTCGCGATGCGATTGCGTTTTGCGAGTTCTTGATCGGCAATCCAGTTTTTCACGTCCTTCTGAATCTGGCGCAAATATTCGGCCTTGCTATCCTGATATTGCTTACGTCTTCCCTCGCTAAAGTGATACCTCATGCCGCAATAGAGAATCGCGACGCCAGCGGCTGTCCAGAGCCTATCTCGATCGTGTGAGGCGAGTGTGGTTCCTAGGATAGACAGAGTTCCGGACGGCTCGGCCCGCAACCACCATGCTGCGAGCGTTAGCGCGGAAACGAAGATGAGGTTTCGGCGAAGTTTGTCCGGAGTGTCGTCCATGCTGGTTTAGCGCTCTTCAGGCTTCCGACATTTCATGTTCAGCAGCCAGGGCCAGGAACGCGGAACGTGACAGCCGCCGTTGTTTGGCTGCTGCATCGATACGCTGCACTAAGCCCTCGGGGAGGCTGATGTTAAGCCGCACCGCTCGGGACCGGACCTGCGCAAGGTCGATATCCACCAACATCCAGAATCCCCCCTGATAGTCGGGATCATCAGACCATGCGTCAGGGGTGCTGGGGGCGGGTACAGGATCTTCATCCGCGCCGAAGTGGGCCTCGACCGCTTCCTGAGCGGCGCCGGGGAGATCCTTCAGTTTGTCGGCGGCTGCAAAGCAGCCGGGAAAGTCAGGGAAGGCCGCGCCGTACGCGCTGTCGTCTTCCTTGTGGACATAGATGGGATAGAGCATTTGGTTCTCCTTTTCTGGGCGGGTCGGCTTACCTCAGGCCGGCCTGCTTGAGAATGCTGCGCACTGTCGGTAACGGCAGATCCTTCTTCGGATGCGGCACTGTGACCTTGCCGGGTTTGGTCTGGTGCTTGAACTGGTGATGCGATCCAACCGTGTGCACCAAGTACCAGCCGTCGGCTTTCAATCGTTTGATGAGGTCTGCGCTGTTCATGTGTGTAATTCTACACAATACACACAAATACACAACCCTATTTTGAAGAGAACGTCATGACCCAACCGAACCGTCCGATGCTGAGGCGCGCCACCGGTTATCTGTGCGCGTATGCAACGTCGCACCAGGTCAGCAACCTGGAGAACCAGAACTCCACCAATATCGCGCTCCACCTGCATGGCGGCGAAGTGGCGCCCAACGAGGACGGTGGGTACACCGTCGAAACGCTGGCACTTGCGACGGTGGTAATGACGCCTGCCCTGGCCCGCGAGATCATCGCATCGCTGAGCGCGGCCGTCGACCGCGCGGATGGGCGCGGCACCCCCGAGCCCGAGGCGGCAGCCGGGCCCGTGGCCCAGGCCGGGGCGGCGCAATCGGGCGCGGCGGCCGGGCGGGCAGGGAAAACCCGGGGGCCCCTGGGAAAAACGGCCGGGTAAGGGGAGTTCGAACCCCGAGCGCGCGCTAGTCACGAGTTGCGGCATAGGGGGTAATAATTTTCTGGTGGGGCTGGGATGCGGGTCGGCTACAAAACCGATTTGCCGAAGGCGGTCGATTACATCGATCGAGCCGGCAGGCAGGTACCGTATGCGACCGCGCTGGCCCTGACCCGGACGGCTGCGGCGATCGGCGAGGCGATCAGCGCCGATATCGCCCGCGTGTTCGACCGGCCGACGCCGTACACCATGAGCGCGGTGCGGGTCATCCGGGCCACGAAGGAAAGCCTTTCGGCTCGTGTCGACTTCAAGGATGTGTCCGGCAAGGGCATCCCGGCGGATCGATATCTGTGGCCGCAGGTGTTCGGCGGCGAGCGTGGATTGAAGCGCTCCGAGAAGGCTCTGGCGAGGGTGGGCCTGCCGACGGGCTCCTTCGCCATTCCGGCGGCTGGCGCCGAAATGGATGCGTACGGGAACATGTCCCGCGGACAGATCGTGCGCCTGCTGTCTTATCTCCAGGCGTTCGGCGAGCAGGGCTACCGAGCGAACTCGACCGCGAAGTCTCGGGCCCGGACGGCAAAGGTCGGAACGTCCCAGGATGGGTATCGCCGAATCAACGGCGTCGTGTATTTCGTGTCGCGTGGCCGCGGGTCCATGTCGGGCAATCGCCGGCAAACCCTCCCTGCGGGCGTCTGGGCGAAATCCGGAACGCATGGCGTCGATGTGAAGCCCGTCCTGATCGCGGTCAGGGATGTCGAGTATCGCCCCTTGCTGGAGTTCTTCGAGACGGCTGACCGGGTGGCGAACGAGCGGTTCGAGGCTGAATACGCAACGGCACTGGATCTGGCGCTGGCAACTGCACGATGAACGTCGATCTGGACAAGAAGATCACGCAGGCGCGCTTCGCTCAGCTCGTGGGTGTGACGCAGCCGGTGATAAGCGGCTTGCTCTTGCGCGGGGTTCTGCGGTCGAACGATACCGCCGGAAACTGGCTGCTGGCCTACTGCGCCAGCCTGCGTGAGGTCGCCTCTGGTCGACAGCCGACCGGCGAGAAGCTGGACCTGGACGTGCAGCGTGCGCGTCTGGCAGCGGCCCAGGCTGAGCGGATCGAGCTGGAGAACGGGGTGAAGCGTGGCGATCTGGCGCCGGCGACGATCCTGGAGCAGGTGTTGGCGGCGGCTGGGTCGAAGGTTGCAGCCGCTCTGGATGCCATCCCATCGGTGCTGAAGCTGCGTTTACCCATGCTGAGCGCCGCAGATATTGCCGTCGTGCGAACCGAGATCGCAAAAGCCCGCAACGCGGTTGCAGCGCTGTCGCTTGAGGAAATTGAGGACGAGTCGTCCGAGGAGCCGTAATGCAGGTGCCGGCCCAATATCGGGCCGTGATTGCCCAGAATCTGCGGCGAGGCCTGGCGTCGTTCAAGGTTCCGGAGCCCATGACGCTCCGGCAGCATGCGGAGCTGCACTTCTACCTGTCGGCGGAATCGTCGTACGTCGAAAAGAGGTGGGAGGCCTGGCCGTTCCAGCGAGCAATCCTCGCCTGCGTCGGAAACGACGACATCCAAGAGGTCGATGTCCAGAAGTCGGCGCGCGTCGGCTACACGAAGATCCTGCTGGCCGCGATTGCATATTTTGCGGAGCATCGGCGCCGCAACCAAGTGCTGTGGCAGCCAACCGACTCGGCGCGCGACGAATTCGTCAAGACCGAATTGGAGCCGATGCTGCGGGACGTGAGGGTCATGCACCCGATATTCCCGACTCGGCTGGCGCGGCACAAAGACAATACGCTGCTGGTGAAGAAGTTCATCGGCAGCATGCTCCACCTTCGGGGCGGGCGCTCGGCGGACAACTATCGGCGCCTCTCGCCGAGCGTCGGGTACCTGGACGAGTTCAGTTCGTTCGACTCGAACATCGACGGCGAAGGCGATCCTGGCGACCTGGCTGCCAAGCGATTGGAGGGGGCGACGTTTCCCAAGCTGGTGGTCGGATCGACGCCGAAGATTGCCGGGGTGTGCCTCATGGAAAAGCGGGCGAATGGGGCGGTCGCGCGGTACGACTACCACATCAACTGCCCGCACTGCGCCGGCCACCATGCGCTGACCTGGGGCGGCAAGGATGAGCCGCACGGCTTCAAATGGGTCGACCGCGATCCCGATTCGGTTCGCCACCTGTGCCCGCACTGTGGCGCGCAGATCACGCAGGCGGAGTACCTGGACGCCGCGGAATCCGGCTTCTGGTATGGGGACGACGGTACAACCATCGATCACGATGGCGTGTTTCGCAACGCCGTCGGCGAGGTCATTCCACCGCACCGGCGTATTGCATTCAGGGTATGGACCGGGTACACGCCTATCTCCGACGACGTGAAGGCGCTCACGCTCCACTACTACCTGGACGGTCTTTTCCACAAGATCATGGACGCCAGGGGTACCGTCAGCTTTGACATCACCGCCAAGGGCATCCCCTTCATGCGGTACCGCTTCATGGGGGCATACTCGCCCATCGCCGACGGCGCGAACCCGTCGAACGTCGATTACGCGGCGTTCATGAAGCCGCTGGGGGTCAACAAGGCCAACACGCCGACCTGGGCTCTGGGCGCCTATACCGGTTGCCTGCAACAGCTGACGTTCGACGTTGCCAACCAGCTCGTCTGGAGGTCGCTGGTCAGCTGCGAGGGCGCCGAAATTACCGAGCGACAGCCGACCGGCAACATCCTGCTGGAGCTGCCGCGTATCGCCCAGCTCAACTGGCCCCAGATGGTGCTGGACGCGCAGGAGCAGGCCGTATCCATCACGCACGGGAAGGTGGCAGGCAACATCATCGACGTTCGTCTGCCGAAGGCGCAGTTGACCAATCCCGCGTACTCCGACCAGGACGGTACCGCGATGCTGGGCCTGAACCTCAACGTCAACCCGGACCAAGGCAACGACGAAATCGAGATCGTCGTCCGCTGATTCGTACTCTCTATTCAGTTTCGGAGCACTTCATGCCCTTCGTTCGCGCAAAGCGGCCCGTGGCCGCCGCACCCATTTCCTTTTCCATCTACGACGAGTTCGGTCAGGTTCAGAAAGTCGAGTTCGTCGCGCAATATCTCCGCCACGACCACGGCCAGGTCGCCGACCTCCAGGACTCCGTGACGAACCACGCGCGCAAGGCGACCGGCCAGCCGCCGATCGTGCGCGGCGACGGTACGCCAATCCCCGAATGGGGGTTCCCGAGCGACATGGCGTTCATCAGGGCGAAGCTCGCGGGCTGGCGTGAGATGGTGGGCCCTGATGGTCAGCCGGTCGCCTTCTCCATCGAAGAGCTCGACGCGCTGGTCGAGGAAGTTCCGGAGGCGATTGTGCCTCTGTTCAACGGCTTCTTTGCAGCCCACCAGCAGGCCCGAGAAAAAAACTGATCGAGGCGGCGCGCTGGTGGGCGCGCGATAGCGCCAGCGGAGCGCGGGACTTTGCTGCGGATGACCTGGTGCTGGAGGCGCTCAAGGCCGCCGGCGCGCCGCCTGAGGTCATCGCGGCCGCGTCGTCCACCACTGATTCCGAGGTTGATGACTTCGAGGTGTGGCCGGAGAACTGGCTGGCGGTCCGCATATTCGTGGACCTGGAGACCAGTTGGACGCTGGTTGTGCCCGGATTCGGCGCTGGGCCGCGCCGGGTTGGGTTGCCGGCTACGGAGATCCACGCCGCCGTGAGCCTATGCGGCGTTCGGAAGCGCGACCGCCCGAATCTTTACCGAGACCTACGCACGATGGAGCGCGCCGCCATCGAGGCCATGGTCAATGCTCGATAGATCCCACTGAAGGTTGGAAATGGACGAAAAGCGTATCGCCTATGTGCTGACGGGCGATCCGTCGGGATTGGTGCGCGCATTTTCTTCGAGTTCGAGCGCAGCGGCGCAGCTTGGTACGACTGTCCAGACGGAACTGGGGCGCGCGAGTTCGGCATCGTCGGCGTTCGTCAGTCAGACGGGGCGAGTGACCGCCAGCCTAAACCAGGCTGCGACTGCCGAGCGGGCGCGGGAGGCCGCGGCATCGAGGTTCATCCAGACGCTTGAGCGACGCATCGCGATAGCCGGAAAATCCGAGACCGAACTGCTCAAGATGCAGGCGGCCGAGCTGGGTGTCTCCGAAAAGGTGAAGGGCCTGATCCAGCAGCTCGAAGCCGGTTCGAGGGGGTTTAACGCCTACGGGATGAGCGCTGCCCAGACCGCGGCCGCGCTGCGTGGCGTGCCCGCGCAGATCACCGACATCGTTGTCGGTCTACAGGGCGGACAGAACGTTATTACGGTTATGTTGCAGCAGGGTGGTCAACTGCGCGACATGTTCGGCGGTCTCCGGCCCGCGCTCGCCGCGCTGGCAACAACCGCGCTGTCCCTGGTCACGCCGTTTACCCTCGGGGCTACCGCCTTGGCGGCGGTCGGCTTTGCTGCCGCAGGCGTGGAATCGAAGCTGCGCGGCCTGCAATCCCTCTACGTCCAGTTCCTGGCGACTGATCGGCAGATCTCCACGGTGGGGATCGACAACCTGATCAGTTCCATATCGAAGCTGCCGGGCGTCTCGCGCGACGCCGCCAAAGCCATGGTGCAGGAGTTCGCCCGGCTGCGGGACATCGCGCCTGCGGACATGACCGGCTTCGCGTCCCTGGCGACCAACCTGGCGGCCGCGCTCGGGGAGGTGCCGGAGGATGGTGCGGAGCGGCTGGCCGCGGCCCTGGAGGAGCCCACGCGCGGGGCCAAGGCGCTTGATGAAGCGCTAGGGATCCTGTCGGCCGAGCAGCTGCTCTCCATCCAGCTGATGGAACGCCATGGCGACAAAGCGGGCGCGCAGAAGGTCCTGTTCGACGCTTTGCGGGCATCCGTCGGGGGATTGGCAGATCGGGGAATGACCCCGTTGCAGCGCGCTACGCACGATTTTGGCCTTGCCTGGGACGAAACCATGGGCAAGATCGGCGGCAGCTCGGTCCTGCGCGGCATGAATGAATGGCTCGCCGAGGGCATACGGAACGTTGCATCGTTCGTCCGGTGGCTCGATAGGTTGACGGATTCGCCGGTGTGGCGGTACGCGCTGACGCCCGGCGGCCCGTTCGGCTGGGCGATGCGAGCAGCAAACGAAGCAAAGGCCGCGGGTGGTGGTGGCGGTGGGGGCAACACCGGCGGCGCGTCAGGGTCGTGGGGGCCGCCAAATGGGGGTGCTTCAGCGTCTTGGGGCGCTTCAGCTGCCGCAGCGGCCGCGAACGAGGACGATGACCGTCGGAAGAAGGTTCTGGAGCGGACCGAGTCCTACAAGTCGCAGTCCGCAGAGGTGCGCCGGCTGACGTTGGATCTTGGCGACCTTCGCAAGATGCTCGGGGAATTGCAGCGCACCGGGCAGGGCGAATCGCCCCTCGCGAAGGAGCTGGAAGACCGGATTGGCGGGATATCGGAGAAGCTGGAATCGCTCCGGCAGAAAGCCGAGCGGTCGGTCCGCGACGACGCGGGCCAGCGCATGCTCCAGAACATCCGCGAGCAGAACGCGGCCCTTGAGGCGCAGCTGCTGGAACGGGACAAACTTGGCGCGGCTGCGCGGGCGCAGGCGGCGTTTGAGCAGCAGTTGGCAGACCTGCGTGGTAAGGCAAACCTGACTGTCGACCAGAGGGCGATCCTGGCGAAAGCGGACCAGATCCGCCTTGAGCTGGAATGGGGCGTCGCGCTGGAGAAGGCGAGGGCGATTCAGGAAGACCTCGCGAAGGCGGAGAAGGAACGGCTCAAGAACGTTGAGCAGTTTCAGCAGCGGCGCGATCAGTTGCAGTCGTCGATGAGGTCGGCTGCGGAACTTCGTGCTGAGCAGTACAACCGTCGACTCTCTGCCTTCACGATGGGGGATCTGGCGTTTCAACGGAACCAGGAAAGCGAATCGCTGTATCGCGAGTATCGGAGGTTCCAGGAACAGCAAGACAAGGGAACATCGAAGGGCCTGCTCAACAGCAACGAATACAAGCGGGCTTCAGTTGTTCGGCTCCGGAGCATTCTCCATGCACATGAGGAACGTCAGGTTCTACGGGAGCAGGAAGAGCATCACCACGATGACTTCACGCTGAGATCCAAGGGAGCCGCATCGGGCGGCCTTTATACAGGCGCTGCATTGAGCAGGCCTATTTCTGAGGTTCCTATGAAAAAAATCGTCTTCGTTTCGTACGTAAAACGCGGGGGGGGGGGGTAGCCTACCTGCCTACCTGAGTCAAGCATTTTTTCAAGGGGCGTAACCATGTCGCTCCTTGGACCTATCTCGACGCTGGGCCGCTGGCGCGAAGAGGCATTCAACGTCGATTTCCTGGGGGGGCGGTTGCCCGTTGGCGCGACGCTCTCCCGAGCGGGGTCGGCCCTGTACTGGGATGCGGACGGGCGGCTGCGCACCGCCGGCGAGAACGAACCGCAGTTTGAATATGACGCGAATGGCCGCCCTTGTGGTCTGCTGCTCGAGCCGCAGTCGACCAACATGGTGAACTATTCCAACGACGCGCTGCATAGCAGCTGGGTCGTTTCCGGTGCTACCAAGACCGGCGGGTACGAGGCCCCCGACGGCACGCCAACGGGGGTGCGAATCGATCCTGTGGGTGGCAGCGTGGCGGGCCTGTATAAGGGATTCACCCTGTCGCCGCTGGCGGCTTCGATCACATTGAGCGTTTACATCAAACCCATCCCAGGGCAGCTCGGCCAGTTGGCGTTCACGATGCGCAACGACACGCGCTCAACGACCATTTCGCCATACGGATACTTCAGCACCGAAACCATGAGCGTGTCTGGAGGCGCCGAGTACTGGAGCGTCCAGCGTTGCCCTCGCGGCTGGTATCGAATGATCGGCGTCTTTCCGACCACGAACTATCAGGCCGGTGACCAGCTCAGGTTCTACTGGGGAAGCACGAGCGCTTCGCCACGGCCGGCGTTCATCGTCCACGGGATGCAAGCCGAGGCGCGCGCGAACGCAACATCATTGATCCCCACGGCGGACGTGGGCGGGGTGTCTCGTGCGCTATCGATGGTGTCCATTCCTACGCCGTTGTTCTACCGGCCCGATGTGGGTGGCGCCTTGCTCATCGAGGCTGTTCCTCTCGGGCCTCCGGCAGCCGATGGGGATCTCGGCTACCTGGCGGTGATGAATGATGGCACCAACGGCAACCGGGTCGGCATCTATACCCGGCGAGATTCTGGCGGGGTGTTCAAGGTTCAGGCGGTGGTTACTACTGGCGGTTCCACCATCATCAGCACCACGTCGCCCACTATGGCCAATCTCTACGATGGCCGCCCTCTGAAAATGGGGGTGAACTTCGGCGCGAGCGGTGCCGAGTCCTGGGTGAACGGGACCGCGATCGCGTCGTCCTCCTCGTCGGCGTTGCCCGTGGCGCCGACCGTCCTAGAGCTGCGGAAGACGGGCCAGACCGGCTTCTATTACCGCACGCTGCGCTACTACGACAAGGCCGTCGACATGGCCACCCTGACCGCTCGCTAATTTTTCATCGCCGCCTCGCGGCTTTCCACCATGCCCGCTTCAAGCGGGCATTTTCATTTCAAGGACTACACATGACCTTCACGCCCATCGACAAACTCGCCGCCTTCCGCCTGGAATCCCTGGCGATCAACGCCGACGACAACACCCGCCTGGTGTGCCGCTACACCGTGGGCATCGTCGACGACAACAACAACTACGTCCCGAAGGCCGAACGCAGCTACGTGCTGCCAGCGGCGGAGGCGGACCCGCTGCTGAATGCCGCGGTGGACGCGGACGGGCCCGGCTTGCTCGATCAGATGCAGGCCGCCATCTCTGAGCATTTGAGCCTGCGGCCGGACTGGGTCGCATAGCCAGTCGGCACGCAACCATCCGCCCGCATTGCGCGGGCTTTTTTTCGCCCATAGGAGGGGCAAATGGCAGAGCCTACGAGTACCGCCACGGGAATTCTGGCGGTGGCCGCCGGCGCGGGCCTAGCGACGCTGGTGCCCGGCGTCGACGGGAACGCGCTGATCGGAGCATTTGCAGGGGCCGCCATGGTGGCCCTCAGCAGCAAAGAGCCGCGCGTACTGGCCCGCCTGGCCTACGCGTTGATTTCGCTGGTGGTGGGGTACCTGACCGCCCCGGATATCACCCATCTCACGCCGATCCGTGAAAGCGGCGTAGCGGCGTTCCTTGCCGCCGCTACGGCAGTCGCTGTCGTGCAGATCGGCATCGACAAATTGCGGACATTCGACATCGCGTCGATATGGCGCAGGGGGAGCTGATATGGCGGCCATCATCGCTTTCGTGGTCATTATCGCCAATGCCGCGACGGCTCTGCGGCTGCTGACCTATCGCCGGGGGCCGGCGAGGTACCGGCTGTGGGCGAGTTGCGCCGCCTACGTGCTGATCGTCTGCACGGGCGGCCAAGCGCTGTCCGTCTTCGTTCACGGAACGCCGGTCACCATCTGGCAGGCCGGGATATCGGTGGTGCTGGCAATGCTGGCCCACCGCGCCCGGGGCAACGTCGCTCGCATCGTCAGGGTGGCTCCATGAGACCGATCGAGTTCATACGACGTGAGATCGACAAGGGGCTGTGCCTGCTGCCTGACGCGATGGACTCGCGCGAGGCGGTGCTGATGCTCCTCGCCATCAGCGGTCAGGAGTCAAACTGGGAGCATCGCTGGCAGGTCGTCGACAAGATGCAGCCGTGGCGCAAGGGGCCGGCGCGCAGCTTCTGGCAGGGAGAGAAGGGTGGCGGGATGGTGCACGGCGTACGCACGCATCGCGCCTCCCATGCGCTCGCTGCTGACCTGTACGCGCATTTCAGCGTGCCGGCGACCGACGAGGCGATCTGGACCGCGATCGAGACCAATGACCCGCTCGCGGCCGCGCTGGCGCGCTTGCTGCTGTACACGGATCCCGCTCGACTGCCGAAGCTGGGCGACGAGGAGGGCGCCTGGCAATACTACCTGCGGCTGTGGCGGCCCGGGGCGTGGAGGAACGGCACGCCGGCGGAGCGCGCGGCCCTGCGCGCGAAATGGGGTCGCTACTATGCCCAGGCCGCCGCCGAGGTGTCGCCATGAACCTGATGTCGTTCATACCGCCGTGGGCGCGATACGGGGCCGTGGCGGCGCTCGCGGCGGCGGCGACATGGTACGGGCCCGCCATAGTCCAGAAATCGCGCCTAGAAGCCAGGAACAGCGACCAGGCCGCCGAGATTGCCCAAGAGCGGGCGGCCCATGCCGATGTGGCCCGGACGGCCGAGGCTGACCAGCGAGCAATCGAATTCAACCGAATGGAGGCCAACGCCCATGTTACGTACCAAACCCAGCAGCGGCTGGATGCAGCGGCTGCTGCTCTGCGCGATCGCGAGTTCGCTATTGTCGGCCTGCGCAACGCCCTCGCCGCCGCCGAGTCCCGTAGCAGTCAGGCCGGCGGCGATCCCGGCTCCCGCATCGGCGCTGATGACCCCGCAACCCTACGAACAGTGGTCCGCGAGTGCACAGCGGAATATTCAGAGATGGCGGGAAATGCTGTCGGCGCCGGTGTTGCCGCAACAGGGCTCCAGGAATACGCCGTAGGCATCCAGCAATGACGAGTGCCCGATGCAACTGTGCCCAGTGACACTGACGTGCCACTGGGCACAGTTGTTTCAAATGAGGAATGGATGTCCAATTTTGGCTCGTGTATGGTGAATACGGTAAGGCACCACGCAGGACTGGGCTGATCCCGGTCAACCCGACCGGAGCATGAAGCAAGGCCATGCGAGGCCAGATGTAGATTCAGCGGCATCGCAGACAGGCCTGTGGGATGGGTGCTGAACCACGAACTCCAACGCTTCAGGCGCCGGTGCCAATGATGAACCGAGAGCCGGATCAGTTACCCACGGAGCTGGTCGACCGCTTCACGCAGCAATTCGTGCGCTTTCTCGGCATCGAGGCGGTGGCAGGCGCCATCCTGCTGGTATGCATCGTCATTGCGTTGGGTATGGCCAACTCCCCATTCTCGGAGAAATATCTCGCCTTTTGGGAAATGGAACTCGGGTTCTCGGTGAGACATGCTGACTGGTCGCGCTCGCTACAGCACTGGATCAATGATGCGTTGATGACGCTGTTCTTCTTCGTCGTTGCACTGGAGTTGAAGCGAGAGATGGTCCTCGGGGAATTGAGGACTCCACGGCTGGCAGCATTGCCGCTAGCTGGAGCGGTGGGTGGCATGGTCGTTCCGGTGGGCGTCTATCTGATCTTGTCGAGCACTGGCGCCGATGCCCAGGGATGGGGCGCCGTTATGTCCACCGATACGGCTCTTGTCGTAGGGGCCCTTGCTGTCCTGGGGCGCCGCGTACCAGAGGCTTTGCGTTTGTTCTTGCTGGCGCTTGCAATCTTCGATGACATTGGGGCCATTCTCGTGGTCGCCGCGAAGTACGGCACGGCGTTGAATTGGTTCTTTCTCACCTGCGCGGGAGCCGGATGTGTCCTGGTTGCTTGCGCGACATGGGTGGGAATCCGAAGCCTCGGATTCTACGCTGTCGCGGGCTTGGCCATCTGGTGCGCATTCGACGCTTCGGGTGTGCATGCGACAGTTACGGGAGTCATACTTGGCTTGATGACTCCGGCGAGAAGCTGGGTCAGTGGCAATCGTCTACATGCCATCCTTGGGCGTGTGGTCGCACATGCGCCCATAGAACGCGGAAAGGTCGATGTCCAGGGGCGTCTCGACGTGCATCGGGCTGGCATAGCAGCGCGGGAGTCGGAGTCTCCAATCGAACGCTTGGAGTTCGATCTACATCCCTGGGTCGCGTTTGCGATCCTACCTCTTTTTGCCCTTGCCAATGCGGGTGTTCACTTCGATTCGGCCGATCTCCGGGGGTCCGTAATAGTAGCGACCTTCGGGGCGTTCGTGATCGGCAAACCGGTCGGAGTACTGCTGTTCAGTCTTGTGGCGGTGAAGATGCGACTGGCCCTACGCCCGGCAGACCTGCCCTGGAAGTCGATTGCCGCGGGCAGTATGTTGACGGGCGTAGGGTTCACCATGGCGCTGTTTATCTCTGGACTGGCGTTTCCACCGCAGGTCCTGCCGTCTGTGAAGCTGGGCATTCTCGTTTCATCAGCGGTGGCGATGCTGGCCGGCCTGGGGGCGTTGTGGTGGATAGACAAAGGCATGAAGTTGCGGTCAACCGTATAGCCGGAGGCGAGGCATGATGCACGACTTTCTATCGAACAACCTTGACGAGCTTATCGACAGATGTCGATTGAAGGTCGCGTGCCGGCCAGCCCGCAATGCCACGGACGCTCAATTGCAAAACGGAATTCCGCTATTCCTGGATCAACTGATTCAGACGCTACGTGTTGAACAGACTGCCGAACCAATGGGCCGCCGGAGAATTTCCGGCCTGACTAGCGGCGGAGTGTCGTTTTCGACGATGGGCGAACATGGGCGACAGCTTCTGGAACTTGGCTTTTCCGTCGACCAAGTAGTTCACGAGTATGGCGACTTGTGCCAGGCGATTACCGATCTGGCCTATGAGTGCGATGTGCCGTTCGAAATAGAGGAATTCCGGACGCTCAACTGGTGCCTGGACAACGCCATCGCCGATGCGGTGACGGAATTCAGCTATCAGCGCGATGCGGAATCCACCGACAGGCATGTGTGGGACATGAACGAACGGTTGGGTTTTTTCACCCACGAACTACGCAATTTTCTGCAAACGGCGACGCTCGCTTTCGCCGCGGCGAAAGCCGGAAACCTGAGTCTATCGGGCGCGACTGGGGCGGTCCTGGAGCGGAGTCTAACCGGCCTGCGTGACTTAATCGACGAATCCCTGGCCGATGTACGTTTGACCGCTGGCGCGACGGAATCAGCACAACTGTTTTCTCTTGCCGATTTCGTGGCTGATATCAAGGAAATGGCGACCCTTTCTGCCCAAGCTTACGGATGTGACTTCACGGCGCCCGGCGTTGACGCAAGGCTGGCAGTCTCTGCCAACCGGGAGCTCCTGCTTTCTGCTACCGGGAATCTGCTGCAGAACGCCTTCAAGTTCACTCGGCACAACACCGAAGTCACGCTGAACGCGTATGCGGTGGGAGATCGCATCTGGATCGATGTGACGGACCATTGCGGCGGCTTGGCTGCTGGCGATGTTGAAACCATGTTCGAGCCCTTTCGGCAAAATGGAGTGGATCGTACTGGCATCGGGCTTGGGCTTTCCATAGCCCGGCGCAGCGTTGAGGCAATTGCAGGCAAGTTGAGTGTTCGCAACATTCCCGAATCGGGCTGCGTCTTCACCATAAGCTTGCCACGCTACGCTCTTCCGGAAGAATGAATCCATGAGATCGCCGCGCCGCCGGCACGACAGCTCTATCTGAGTCGTTGTAGCGTTACCCACAGCCCGCTTTTATGATCATCCACGATGCCTTTCCCCTGGATGATCGCTCCATCAACTCCTTCTGCTTTCGTGCGATATCGATGATCGTCCGGAAACCGTTCGGACCCGGATATTCCCGTGCGTCCGATCCTGGTCGCGCACGCCCAGCTACTGCCCAGAGGCCCGCAATCTGCCTCGACCCAATAGCCTTCGTATTCTTCCCGTCTCATGTTGCCTCCGGGTAATGAGCGCAGCGAGTAACTCGGCCCGAGCAAGGTCAGCCTCCATTTCCCCCGTCGGACTGAAGGCGGTCCTGTTGGCGCGCATCCTCATCGCGTTTGTCTTGATCCGATTTGGATATATCGTCCGCATCCTCGTTGGGTTGGGGTTGTGCTTGAGGGACTTCTTTTTCGACCGGCTTATCCGTCTCAGTGGGCTTACTACCCAGAGTCCAGTTGGACCGCTTGAAGAGTGAAGAAAGTTCGTTGGTTTTCATGCTGGTACCTCGGTGGTTTCATGGCGGTTCGCCATGTCTTCACCATACGCGGATGACATTGAATAACCTACGCCTCATTTGAAACAAGGAGGGGCGAACATCAGCGCTTGAACGTCCCTACGGCGAACGTGGTTAGGCGTAGGGCGGCCATAGAGTCGGTGAGGTGGCCTGCGGGAGACGGTGGGATTGCTGACGCCAGAGATGGGGCTGAGTGCTCTGGAGCTCTCGGTGCGGCGGTGGAGATGACCATGGATGCGCTGGCTCAAAAGGCCGGCGGCTGTGGCCAGCATCTGGCGAGGGTGGAGAGTGTGACCAAAACGTGCCCAGAGTAGACGGAAGTGGGCACAAAAACACATAAAACACCGGTGCGATGTACAATGGCTGACGCCGCAAGCCTTTGATTTAAAAGAATTTCTATTGCTGCCTATTTAGTGCCCTGGCGACTCGAAATCAGGCGTACGGTAACCCCGTACCGTGGGTTCGAATCCCACCCTCTCCGCCAGTCATCGCAAGAACCCCTTGATTTCATCGATCAAGGGGTTTTTTGTTGCCGCGGTCAAAATAAATAGCCGTGGCCTCAGGCGGATCGCTACGAACCAAACCGATACCGCCCCTGGTCATCACGCACAATCGCGCGCCGGGCGGCAATATCTTCCAGCCCGCATACAAGCTCCCGCCCATCACGCGTCCCAACAGCCGCCATAAGCTCCGCAAAAAACTTGGGCCCGCTCTCCAGCGCAGCCTCCAGGGATGCATGGCTGGGCGCCCCGAACCTCGGGGGATGCGGAACTTCATGCTCGATGGGACGCCTGGCCCCAGGCGCCAGCCACGGCAGCGTCAAGTCGAATCCGGTCTTGTCGGTCGTTCGCGAACCCTCCAACGAAGGATCTAGTGGGACCGTCCTCAAGCCGCTTTGGACGACCAAGTCCCTGCTCGCCTGAAAACGCGTCGCCAGCGCCCATTCCATCTGGGCGTCGGAATAGATATCGATGTCCGGGTCGACCACGAACACATTCTTGACATTGCCCAGACAGCCGAATGCGGCCGCGATGGCATTGCGCGCTTCGCCCGGCACGCGTTGCTGCAAAGCGATACGGACGTTGAACGATCCTCCCGCCGCGGGGGGCGCGTAGACCGCCCGCACTTCGCGCACGGCGGATTCGAGCGCTTTCCAGACCAGGACCTCCGTGCGCAGGGAGCAAAGCTGCGCCGTATCCGTGCAGTGCATGCTCGGCCCGCCGATGGAGGCGGTTTGAAAGATGGCGTCCCGGCGGTGGGTGATCGCGGTCAAGTGGAAGAGCGGATTGCGTTTTACCGCTCCGTAGTAGCCGAGGAACTCGCCGAAAGGACCTTCGGGTTCCACATGGCCGCGCTCGTCGAAATAGCCTTCGAGGATGAACTGGGCATCGGCGGGCACCATCAGATCGTTGGTCACGCACTTGACGACGCCCAAAGGCTGGGCGCGCAAGGCCGCGATAAGCGCCAGTTCGTCGCCGGGAAAGCGAAGCGTGGCGGCGAGTTGATCGATGGGATGGCTGCCGATGGCGAACGCCACCGGCGTGCGCTCGCCGCGTTCCGCGCGCGCCATGTAGATGGCGCGCAAATCGGAAGGCGCGACCAGATCCACGCCCGCCGACCGGCGGCCGCGCAGCATGAGGCGGCGCATGCCCACGTTCGTATGCCCGGCGAAGGGATCGTGGACGAAGTCGACCGACGCCGATATGTAGGGCGCGCCGTCGAATTCGTGCTGCAGGTGCACCGGCAGGGCGGTCAAGTCGCATTCGTCGCCGGTCAGCACGACCTCCTGGACCGGCGCATGCGCGCGCGGCACTTCCACCAGCTCGCCCGGCTTGCGCAGCCGAGCGAGCACCTCGGACAGCACCTTGTCCGCCGTGGTCCCGAAGGCGGCGGCCAGGCGGGCTCGGCTGCCCGCGACGTTGCCGCACAAGGCGAAGCGGCTCCCTTCGATGTTTTCGAACCATGCCGCGCGCGGATTGCCCTCCAGGCGGGCGGCGACATCGGCAAGCGCGACGGGCGCGGCATGTCGTTCCAGGTCGTCGGCGGGCAGGGACGCAAGAAAGGTACGCAGGCCGAATCGTTGTAGATCGGGACGGCTTTCTGATCGGGGAAGGGGCGCGTTCATGTTTCTCCTCCTTGTTGCGACGAAGTATTTGTAAAGATTGTTTATATAAAATATTCTTATATTAGTCTCGGCAACAGAGAAACGCCACGACCATCCGCAGATGGCGGTGTAAACCACGACGCGCATGAAGCGCCCGCTTTGCCCCTAGGAGGAGACGACATGAAGACACGCTTAGGAACAAGAGCCGGGACCTGGCTGGCCCTGGCAGCAGCGGTGCTGGCACCGGTTGCCGCGCCCGCCCAGGACCAGGCCGGCCGGTACCCGGACCGCATGATTAAGCTCATCGTGCCCTATACGCCCGGCGGCCTGGTGGACACGTTCAGCCGTGCCCTGGCCGAAGACATGGCCAGCCGGCTGGGGCAACCCGTGGTCGTGGAGAACCGCCCCGGCGCCAACCAGGCCATCGGGGCCAATGCCGCCGCCCGTGCCGCGCCCGACGGCTACACCCTGTTCGTCAGCTCGCAAACCGGCATGATTCTGAATCCGCTGACGACCAAGGGGCTGCTCGTCGATCCGGCGAAAGATTTCACGCCTATTGCCACGATGTTCTCCACCCCGTTCTATCTCGTGGTCAACAGTTCCGTTCCGGTGAAATCCGTCCAGGAACTGGTCGCGCTGGCGAAATCCAAACCCGGCAAACTCACCTACGGTTCTCTGGGCCGCGGCGGCACCCACCATCTGGCGGGCGAAATGTTCACGCGCCGTACCGGTACGAATATCCTGCACGTGCCGTACAAGGGCAGTGCCCCGGCCATGAACGATTTGCTGGGCGGCCAGATCGACATGATGTTCGAGGGCGGAACCTCGACGCTTCCCTATGTCCAGGCCGGCCGGCTGCGGGCCCTGGCCTCCACCGGCCAGACGCGCAGCGAAGCCATGCCCGATCTGCCGGCGCTGAACGAAATCATTCCCGGGTTCTCGATGACGGTCTGGATCGGCCTGGTCGCGCCGAGCGGCATTCCCCAGCCGATCGCGGACAAGCTGAACGCCGCCGTGCAGGCCATGCTGAAACTGCCTTCCACGCACGAGAAATTCGCGCCTGTCGGCATAGAAATGATGCCCGGCTCGCAAGCGGATTTCGCCAGGTTGATTCAATCCGATCTTCCGACCTGGGCCAAGATCGTCCAGGACGCGGGCATAGAACCGCAGTAGGACTCTTCCTGACCCGCCATCCGGCCGCCGCATCGGGCCTGCTTTCGGTTCCGATGCGGTAAAGTCCATCGACACTTCGGATGGAGCGTTTGATGAACCCGAGAATGCCCCGCTACGCGTCCGCCTGCGCCGCCTTGCTTGCCTGCGCAAGCATGCTGGCTGTTTCGGCGGCGCAAGCCTGCACCCGCTTTGTCTATCTCGGCGCCGGCGGACAGGTCGTCACGGCGCGCTCGATGGACTGGAAGGTCGACGTCGGCACCAACCTGTGGGTGTTTCCGCGCGGCATGAAGCGATCCGGCGAAGCCGGCCCGAACTCCGTCCAATGGACCTCGAAATACGGAAGCGTCATCGCGTCGGGCTATGACATCTCGACAACGGACGGCATGAACGAAGCGGGGCTGGTGGCCAACGTCCTGTGGCTGGTCGAGTCCTCCTACCCGGCCTACGACGGCAAGACGCCCGGCCTGACGCTCGCGGCCTGGGCGCAATACGCGCTCGACAACTTCGCCACCGTCCAGGAGGCGGTCGACACCTTGGCGAAAGAGCCTTTCACCGTCGTCACCGACAACGTTCCCGGCGAAGCCCGCCTGGCGACCCTGCACCTCTCGCTCTCGGATGCCAGCGGCGACAGCGCCATCATCGAGTACATCGACGGCAGGCAAGTCATCCACCACAGCCGCGACTACCAGGTCATGACCAACTCGCCGACCTTCGACAAACAACTGGCGATGGAGGAATACTGGAAGCAGATCGGCGGGACGGTCATGCTGCCCGGCACCAACCGGGCATCCGACCGGTTTGCCCGGGCGGCTTTCTACGTCAACGCGATCCCCAAGACGGAAGATCCGCTGGAGACGATCGCCAGCGTCTTCAGCGTCATCCGCAACGTCTCGGTGCCCCTGGGCATCACCACGCCGGACCAGCCCAATATTTCGTCGACCCGCTGGCGCACCGTCGCCGACCACAAGCGCAAGCGCTATTTCTTCGAATCGGCGCTGACGCCCAACATTTTCTGGGTCGATCTGGCGAAGCTGGATTTCTCGCGCGAGACCGGACAGGTGATGAAACTCGACCTCGGCCCGAACCAGGCGAACATCTACTCGGGCATGGCCAACGGGGGGTTCAAGCCGGCGGCGCCGTTCAAATTCCTTGGGATCTGAATCGATCGGCCTCATTTCGACCGCCCATAGCAAACAAGCCCTCTTGCGAGGGCTTGTCGTTTTTGAACCTACGCCGTTACCAACCGGCGTATGTCAAGCGTTACAGCGGCGTGATCTTGGTCGCCTGGGGACCCTTGGGGCCCTGGCCGGCGATGAAGCTGACGCGTTGGTTTTCCTGCAGCGACTTGTAGCCGTTGCCCTGGATTTCGGAGAAGTGCGCGAACAGGTCCTTGCCGCCGTTGTCCGGCATGATGAAGCCGAAGCCTTTTTCAGCGTTGAACCACTTGACGATACCGGTTTCCATAATTGTTTCCTTGATGAGAGATGGGCACACGCCCGGGAACAGACGATCAAGGAGGGACTAGAACAATTTATGGCGCACTATCGGATCGCACACAACCGCAGGAATCGCAACACTTGAAGATCTGCATACACTATCAGGCATGCGGCCTCCACCGTCAAGGCGTATTGTGTGACAGGACTCGGCGGCTCCGGTGGCGGATATGCAATGATTCTTCCGAAACCGCCACTCCCCACCGTCCCATGCTCCAGCCACAGGCTCTTCGCTACTTCGCCGAAGTCGTCCGCACAGGCTCCCTGCGCCGGGCGTCCGAGCTCTTTTTCGTTGCCCCCAGCGCCATCAGCCGCCAGATCGTGAACCTGGAGCAGGAATTGGGCGCGCCGCTGTTCGAGCGCTCGCCGCGCGGCATGCTGCCTACCGAGGCGGGGCGGATGCTGTTCGAGTTCGTCCGCGACTGCGACCATCGCATCGAACGCATTCGCTCGGATCTGCACGACCTGACCGATTTGCGGCGCGGCACGGTCCGGCTGGCGGTGATCGAGGCCGTGACCGGGGATTTCCTGCCGGCGCTGATGACGCGCTTCAGCGCCGAGTACCCGGGCATCGATTTCCACGTGGAGGTGTGCGGCACGCATCAGATCGCCGACCGGGTGGTGGGGGAATCGGCCGAGATCGGGCTGGCGTTCGACGTGCTGAGCCGCGAGGACCTGGTGCTGCAAGGGCGGCTGGCGCAGCCGTTGCAGGTGATTTGCCGCCCTTCGCATCCGCTGGCGCGCCGCAAGTCGTTGCGCATGGCGGATCTTGCCGGCGAACGGATGGTGTTGCCGGATGAGACCTTCGGCACCCGCTATCTGATCGACCACGCCGCCATGCGCGCCGGCGTTACGTTGTCCGTCCATTGCGTGGCCAATTCGCTGCAATTGCTCAAGACGCTGGTGGCGGGCTCGGATGTGATCTCGTGCATGCCGCCCCTGACGTTCGCACACGAAGAGGCCGCTGGGCTGCTGGCCGGGGTGCCGGTTTCGGACAAGTCGTGCCGGCAGGCCAGCCTGGACATCATCACGGCTCGTCACCACAAGCTATCGGCCGCGGCCAGGGCTTTTCTCGAGCCGTTGCTGGCGAAGTGCAAGGGGCGGTGATTCCGCCCAGGTGTTCTATTTTTCAGAACGCTGCCATCACTTGTTCCCCGCTTCCGTGGCACAGGCCTGACGCGTTTAATGAAAGTACTTTCATGGAACGCCTGGAGCCCGCGGCATGACTTTAGAGAAAATCCTGTCTCCCTATGACGGCAGTGTGGTGGGCGAAATGCCGGTTGCCGGTCCCGCCGACGTGGAGCAGGCCATCGTCCGGGCGCAGCGCGCCTTCGAGGTCATGCGCAAGCTGCCGCGCTTCGCGCGCGCCGACATCCTGTCGCGAGCGGCGGAATTGCTGAAGGTGCGCCGCGACGAGTTCGTGCGCACCATCGCCGCGGAGGCGGGCAAGCCATTGTTCGATGCGCGCGGCGAGGTGTCGCGGGCGATCTTCAACCTGACCAACGCGGCGGCGGAGGCCCGGCTCCAGCATGGCGACGAGGTGCCGCTGGACGCGGATGCCGGGGTGTTCGAGTACCAGACCACGGACGCCGATGGCCGCCCAGCTTCGCTGGCGGACCTGGACCACGCGGCGCTGGCGTCGATGCGCCGCCGTGTGGGAATCGCGCGTCGCTTCCCGATCGGCACCATCCTGGCCATCGCGCCCTTCAATTTCCCGCTGAATCTGGTGATGCACAAGGTCGCCCCGGCGATCGCGGTCGGCAACAGCGTGGTGCTCAAGCCGGCGCCGCAGACGCCGCTGACCGCGCTGCTGCTGCAAGAGCTGTTGGCCGACGCGGGGCTGCCCGCGGGCGCGCTGGAGGTCGTCCATTGTCCGGTGGACCTGGCCGAGGCCATGGTGCGCGACGAGCGCTTCGCGATGGTGACCTTCACCGGGAGCGCCAAGGTGGGCTGGCACATCAAGGCCATCGCCGGCCGCAAGAAGGTGGCGCTGGAGCTGGGCGGCAACGGCGCGGTGATCGTGGCCGAGGATGCCGACCTGGATCTGGCCGCCGCGCGCTGCGTGCGGGGCGGGGTGGTGTACGGCGGCCAGTACTGCATCGGGGTGCAGCGCATCCTGGTGCAGGAGTCGGTGGCCGATGTCTTCATCGAGAAGCTGGTCGCGAAGGTCGGGGCCTGCCGGGTGGGCAATCCAATGGAAGAGGGCGTCGACGTCGGTCCGGTGATCGACGAGAACTCGGCCAGGCGCATCCAGTCGTGGGTGGACGAGGCCGTGGCGCAGGGCGCGCGCGTGCTGGCGGGAGGTTCGCGCGAGCGTGCGGTGGTGATGCCGACGGTGCTGACAGACACGCGGCCCGGCATGAAGGTAGAGGACGAGGAGATTTTCGGGCCCGTCGTCACCGTGAATCGCTACCAGGATTTCGACCAGGCGGTGCATCGTGCCGCCGATTCTAAGTACGGATTGCAGGGCGGCATCTTCACGCAGGACCTGCGCCGTGCCTTCCGGGCGATCGAGGATTGGGAGGTCGGTGGCCTGATGATCAACGACGTGCCGATCTACCGCATCGACAACATGCCCTTCGGCGGGTGGAAGGAGTCGGGCACCGGCCGTGAAGGCACGCGCTACGCCATGGACGAGATGTCCGAGATCCGCCTGATGGTCATCAACTACGCCTGACTTTTCCTCTGCCGCACTGACGCCAGGAGCCTGCCCATGAAACGCTTGACCGTATTCTGCTGGATCGCTGCCTTTTCCCTGCTGTCGGGCGCCGCCCGCGCCGATACCTATCCCTCCAAGCCCATCAAGATGCTGGTGCCGTTCCCGGCAGGCGGCACGGTGGATTTCTTCGCCCGAACGGTCGGCCCGCGGCTGGCCGAGGCGCTGGGCCAGCCGGTGCTGATCGAGAACCGCTCGGGCGCGGGCGGCAATATCGCCGCCGAGGCGGTGGCCAAGTCGCCAGCCGACGGCTACACGCTGCTGATGGGGTCCGAGATCGTCTCGATCAACATCACGCTGTACGAGAAGCTGGGCTACGACCCGGTGAAGGACCTGGCGCCGGTGATCCTGGTCGGCACCGTGCCCAACATCCTGCTGGTCAGCCCTTCGCTGCCGGTCAAAACCACGCAGGAGCTGATCGCGTATGCCAAGTCGGGCAAGAAGATGTCGTACGCGTCCACGGGCCTGGGCACTTCCAGCCAGTTGTCGTCCGAGTTGTTCAAGTCGGTGGCGGGCATCGACGTGCTGCACGTCCCGTACAAGGGAGGGGCGCCGGCTATCGTGGACCTGGCCGGCGGCCAGGTCGAGATGATGTTCGTCAACATGCCCACCGGGCTGCCCATGGTCAAGGGCGGCAAGGTGCGCATCCTGGCGGTGACCAGCGCACAGCGCGCGCCGCAGGTACCGGACGTGCCCACCATCGCCGAGACCCTGCCGGGCTTCGAGACCGCGGCATGGTCCGCCATCTACGCGCCCGCCGGCACGCCCAAGGCGGTGATCGACAAGCTCAACGCGGCCATGGTGAAGATCCTGCAGATGCCCGACGTGAAGGCGGCGCTGGCCGAGCAGGGCGCCGTGCCGGCGGGCGGCACGCCCCAGGCCCTGGGCGATTTCACGAAGTCCGAGATCGTCAAATGGGAAAAGATCATCAAGGCGTCCGGCGCCAAGATATAGTCCGTCGATCCATTCCCGCCACGAGGTCCCGCATGTCCCAACCCTCCATTCGCATCGCCGTCGGCGACTACGACCGCACTCGTGCCCTGGTCGACGGCAGCGTCGGTGTCGAGGGCTTCGAGACCCGGTTCGCGACCGGCGACCTCGAGGCCATCTTCTCGCAGGCTTTCCAGACCGCCGAGTACGAGGTCACCGAGCTGTCGTTCAGCAACTTCCTGATCGCCAGCGTGCGAGGCGGCTGCCCCTATGTGGCCTTGCCCATTTTCCCGTCGCGCTCGTTCCGCCACTCGGCCATCTACGTGCGGGCCGGCAGCGGTATCGCCACGCCGGCCGGCCTGGCGGGCAAGAGGATCGGCCTGCGCGAGTATTCCAACACGGTGGCGCTGGTCGCCCGCGGCATGCTGTCGGACGAATACGGCTTCGATCCGGGCAGTTGCGCGTGGTTTGCCGGCGACGTGGACCACGTGGAGCGGGACACGATCGACCCGCGCAACTGGCCCAAGGGGGTGAATATCCAGGCCGTGCGGGGTCGCACGCTGTCGTCGATGATGGAGGCCGGCCAGCTCGATGCGCTGATCGCCTACACGCCGCCGGCGATTTTCGGCCGCGCCGGCGTGGGCCGGCTGTTTCCCGACTGGCGCGACGTCGAAAAGGACTACTACGCGCGCACGCGGCGCTTTCCGATCATGCATGTGATCGCGCTGCGGCGCGACGTGGCCGAGGCGAACCCCGGCCTGCCCAAGGCGCTGCTGGCCGCATTCAACCAGGCCAAGCAGGTGGCGCAGGACCGCCTGGCCATCCACCAGGCGCTGCCCGTCATGCTGCCATGGATGCAGGCCGAGGCCGAGAGCACGCAGGCGCTGATGGGGCAGGACTTCTGGCCCTACGGTTTCGAGGCCAACCGCGACATGATCGAGACGCAGATCCGCTGGTCGCACGAGCAAGGGCTGATTCCGCGCCGGCCGGCCGCCGAGGAGCTGTTCCCGGGCTGGTAAGCCTGCGCCGGCTCGCATCCCCGCCCACCACTATTCGTTCCCCGCATACAGGGAATGACCGCCTTCTATTGGACGCCGGCCAATAGGAGCGCCTATCTTTCGTCTCCAACAGGCGGCGCATGCCGCCCCCAAAAGAATCCACCGAAGTGGAACAGGAGACGACATGAGCCGGAACCGGCGGCCGATACGCAGCGGCATGGGCCGCAGCACCCCCGAACGCATCTTCGTCCAGGGCCTGGACCTGGCCCGGGACATCATCGGTACCCTCAATTTCGGCGATATGGCGTACCTGGAGCTGACCGGACGCCTGCCCGATGCGCGGCAATCCCGAGTATTCAACGCCATTCTCGTCACCCTGGTCGAGCACGGCATGACGCCCATGTCCATCGTCGCGCGGCTGACCTACCTGGGGGCGCCGGAGTCCCTGCAGTCCGCGGTGGCCGCGGGGCTGTGCGGGATGGGAACCACTTTCGCCGGTACAGCCGAAGGCGCGGCACGGATGCTGGAATCCGCCTGGGCCGCTACGCCGGAGGGCTCGCCAGAAGAGCTTGCGCGCGGCGTGGTCGCGGATTTCCGGAACCGCAGGCAGTCCGTCCCGGGTATCGGCCACAACCTGCACAAACCCGTTGATCCGCGCACGGGCCGCCTGTTTCAGGTCGCGGCAGAAGAAGGTTATTCCGGACGGTATGTCGACCTGATGCGCGCCATCGGCCAGGAAGCCGAGGCGGTTTACGGCAAGAGCCTGCCCGTCAATGCCACCGGCGCCATCGGCGCGCTGTGCTGCGAGCTTGGGATCTCCTGGCGCGCGGCGCGCGGGATCGCGGTCATGGGCCGGGCAGTGGGGCTGGTCGGCCATCTGGTCGAGGAGCAGGCGCATCCGGTGGCCGCCGAGATCTGGCTGCGTACCGAGGAAGAGGCTGGCGAACATGACACGCCGCCCGCGGGCGGACGACAAGGAGGGTGACATGCGGCGACTATCGATGCGATGGCTGGCGGTTGCGGTGGCGGGCCTGGCCTGGTGGGGGCCGTCCACCGCGCATGCGGAGTGGCCCGACAAGCCCATCCGCTTCATCGTGCCTTATCCGGCGGGAGGCGGTACCGACATCGTGGCGCGCGCCGTCGGCAAAAGGATGGCGGAAAACCTGGGCCAGCCCGTCATCATCGAGAACCGGCCCGGGGCCAGCACCATCATCGGGACCGAGGCGGTGGCCCGGGCCGAGGGGGACGGCTACACGATCGGCCTGGTGACGGATTCCCACGCGTTGAACCCGATCTTCTTCGGGCAGAAGCTGTCCTACGACTCGGTCAAGGATTTCGCGCCGGTCAGCCAACTGGTCTTCGTGCCGTTCATCCTGGTGGCCAATCCCAAGGCGCAGGTTTCCACCGTGCACGAACTGATCGCCGCCGCCAAGGCGCGGCCCGGGAAGATCACCTATGCCTCTATCGGGAACGGCACCCCGCACTATCTCGCCATGGAGTGGGTGAAGGCGCTGGCCGACATCGATCTGACCCATGTTCCCTACAAGGGGGTCGCCCCGGCCTTGGCCGATGTGGTGGGCGGGCAGGTGGACGTGATGTTCACCGGCATGTCCTCGGGCGTGCCGCACGTGCGTTCGGGCCGGCTCAAGGGGCTGGCCGTCTCGGGCAAGGAGCGGTCGGCGATCGCGCCGGACATTCCCACGGTGGCCGAGTCGGGCCTGAAGGCGTTCTCTTTCATGACCTGGTACGGGGTGGTCGCGCCGGCATCCACGCCGCCAGCGATCGTGGGGCGCCTGAGCAGGGAGATCCGCAAGGCGCTCGAGAGCCCGGAGGTCAAGGAACAGTTCGTGAAGCTGGGCGTGGAGGGGGCTCCGTCCACGCCGGAGGAGTTCGGCGCTTTCCTGCAACGGGAGTCGGCGCACTACCAGCACATCATCAAGTTGACCGGCGCAAAGGGCGAATAGTGGAATTGACTCAGGAACAACGGCTGATCCGGGACACGGTCCATGCATTGGCGAGCGAACGGTTCGCGCCGGGCGCGGCGGCGGCCGACCGGCAGTATCGGCCTCCGCTCGACAACCTGAAGGTGCTGGCCGGGCATGGCTATACCGGCATTTTCCTGCCCGAGAGCTACGGCGGGACAGGCCTGGGGCTGCTGGAGACGGTGCTGGTGGTGGAGCAACTGGCGCGGTCCTGCGCCAATACGGCCATGCTGTATTCCTGCACCGACGGCGCGACGCCGCGCGCCATCCTGCACATCGGTTCCGAACCGCTCAGGCAGCGCTACCTGCCTGCCTTCGCCAAGGCGGAGCGGTATGCGGCCTGGAGCATGTCGGAAGCGAATGCGGGCTCCGACGTGGGCAATGTGCAGACCCGCGCCGTCGGCGATGGCCAGCATTACGTGATCAATGGCAGCAAGCTCTGGTGCACCGCCGCCCAGGTGGCGGACGTGTTCCTGGTGCTGGTGCGGCTGACCGACGAGCCCGGCATGAAGGGCGTGGGGGCGGTGCTGGTCGAGCGCGGCACGCCCGGGTTTTCGGTGGGCAAGCATCTGGATCTGCTGGGGCTGCGCGGGACGGGCATGGCCGAACTGGTCTTCCAGGACTGCCGTGTGCCGGCCGAGAACCTGCTCCTGCCGGCTGGACGGATGAAGGATTTGCTGCAGGTGCTGGACGCCGATCGCATCACCGGCAACCCCCCCATCTGCCTGGGGCTGGCCCAGGCGGCGCTGGGCCATGCCGTCCAGCATCTGAAGGACCGTTCCCAGTTCGGCCGCCCGCTTGCGGAGAACCAGGGATTGCAGTGGAAGCTGGCCGACATGGCGATGGATATCGAGGCGGCGCGCGCGCTGGTGTACGGGGCCGCGCAGGCCATCGACCAGGGGCGGCAGTCGGTGGCGCAGGTTTCCATCGCCAAGACCTATGCCAACGAGATGGCGGTGCGCGTGACCAACCAGGCCATGCAGCTTGCCGGCGCATACGGGCTGTCGGAGGAATATCCCTTCGAGCGCTACTTCCGCGACGCGCGCGGCATGTCCATCGGCTACGGAACGACCGAGATCCATAGAAATTCCATCGCGCGGGAACTGCTCAAGGGCAGCTACCTCGTCTGACGCCTGATGCGCGGGAGGACCATGATGTCAGAAGCAAAGACCACCATCGACGCCGGCGACGGGCGCGGTTTCGCCGCTTATGTCAGTCGACCGGGGAAACCGAACGGCCATGCCGTGATCGTGCTGCAGGAGATATTCGGCGTGACCGACGCGATACGCGGCGTCGCCGATCGCTATGCGGCCGAAGGCTATCTCGCGCTGGCGCCCGATCTCTATTGGCGCATCGAGCCGGGCGTCGAGCTGAGCCATTCGAAGGCCGACATCGAGCGCGCGTTCCAGTATCTGGAGCGGTTCGACGAAGAGGCGGGCCTGGCCGACATCGGCAGGGTTGCCGCGCACATCCGCGCCATGCCGGGATTCCGGGGCCGCGTGGCGGTGGTGGGCCTGTGCCTGGGAGGAAAGCTGGCATTCCGCTGCGCCGCCAGACTGGAGGTCGATGCGGCGGCCGTGTTCTATGGCGTGGGGGTGGAGGACCATCTGGACGAGGCGGCCGCCTTGCGCTGCCCGGTGGTGCTGCACTACGGCGACCAGGACCGCTACGCGTCCGCCGAGGCCCAGGCCAGGATAGAAGCTGCGCTGCCGCCCACGGCAGGCGGAGGCTTTCACCGATACCCCGGGGTCGGCCACGGTTTCTATACGCGCGGCGAGCTGGCGGCGGCCGAGCTGGCCCACGAGCGGACCACGGCGTTCCTGCGGACCGCGTTGGGGGCAGGCAATCGATGAAAGTCCTTCAAGGGATCCGGGTGCTCGACCTGGGGAATTTCATTACCGCGCCGCTGGCCGGCATGTCGCTGGCCGAACTGGGGGCGGATGTCGTGAAGATCGAGCGGCCGGGCAGCGGCGACCCGTTCCGCGCATTCAAGGGGGGGCTCTACAGCCCCCAGTTCCAGGCGCACAACAGGAACAAGCGCAGCCTGGCGCTGGACTACACCCGACCCGAGGGGCGGGCCGTGCTGGACAAGCTGGTGGAAGACGCCGACGTGCTGCTCCTGAACATGCGTCCGGGCGTGGAGGAGCGGCTGGGCCTGGGCGCCGAGCGTCTGCGTCGGCTCAATCCCCGCCTTGTTTATTGCGCCATCACGGGCTTCGGCGCCAGCGGCCCCTATGCCGGCCGGCCGGCCTACGACAACGTGGGGCAGGCGGTCTCGGGATGGCTGTCCATGTTCCACCGCGGCGAGGACCCGCGGGTGGCCGGCCCCGCGGTATCCGATGCGGTGACGGGCATCTACGCCTGCCTCGGGATCCTGGGCGCCCTGGTGGAGCGGGCATCGACCGGCCTGGGGCGCAAGGTCGAGGTCAACATGCTCGAAGCGATGATCGCCATGGCGTGCGAGCCGCTGGGTTCGATGCTGGCAACCGGCCAGACGCCCACGCTGTATGGGCGGGCAGCCATGTCGCAGTCGTACATCCTGACCTGCCGTGACGGGCGCCGCATCGCCCTGCATCTTTCGTCGCCCGACAAATTCTGGCGCGGGCTGGTCCAGGCGATCGACCGCCCGGACCTGCTCGCGGCCTATCCGGCACGCCACGATCGCGTGGAACGCTACGACGAACTGGCGCGCACGCTGGCCGAGGTGTTTGCCCAGCGGGAGCGGGAGTACTGGCTGCCCCGGCTCGAGGCCCATGACGTTCCGTTCACCCCGGAGCGGACGCTGGACGAACTGGACGAGGATCCGCAGGTGCGTCACCTGGGCGTCTTCTATACGCAGCAGCATCCGCGCCACGGCACGTTGCGCGCCGCGCATCGCGCGATCCGTTACGACGGCGACCACGACAGCAATTTCCTGCCTCCGCCCGACCTGGGCGAGCACACGGAAGAAGTCTTGCGGGAGGCCGGTTTTTCCGAAGCCGCCATGAGCGAGCTCAGGCAGGCCCGAATCATCTGACGCGGATCTTTCCGCACGAAGGAGATGGCGATGAAGTTGGCACGCTTCACGGGAACGCTGTGCGCGCTGGGCCTGGCGGTTGCCGCCGGCCCGGCGGGCGCGGCCGGGTGGCCGGATCGGCCGGTGCGCATCGTCGTCTCGTCGGGGGCGGGGGGGACCGCGGACATCGTTGCCCGCCTGCTCGCGCAAAAACTGGAGGCGGCTTTCGGCCAGCCATTCGTCGTCGAGAACAAGCCTGGGGCGGGCGGACATGTTGGTGCCGCCCAGGTGGCCCGCTCACCCGCGGACGGCTATGTATGGCTGATGAGCGGCAGTCCGACGCACTCGGTCGGGCCGCACCTGTACAAGAACCTTCCGTATGACCCGATGCGCGACGTGCCGCCCGCCGCCATGGTCGCCATTGCGCCGAACCTGCTGGTCGTCAATCGCGAGCTACCCGTGCGATCGGTGGCGGAACTCGTCGCGCTGGCGCGCGAGAAGCCCGGCGAGCTGACCTACTCGTCGGCCGGCAACGGCACGTCGGGACATCTGGCGGGGGCCTTGTTGCAGAGCATGGCCGGGATTCGCCTCAAACACGTTCCGTACAAGACCGGTCCGGACGCGGTGACGAGTGTCATCGCCGGCGATGTCTCCATGACCTTCTTTACCGTGCCCGCGGTGATGAAGCAGGTGCAGGCGGGCCGGTTGCGGGCGTTGGCCGTGACATCGAGCGCGCGCACCCCGCTCGCTCCCGATTTGCCCACGGTGGCCGAGGCAGGCTATCCGGGATTCGATGTGCTGGGCTGGTACGCCTTGTTCGCGCCCAAGGATACGCCCGCGCAGATCGTCGACCGCTTGAGCGCGCAGGTCGAGCGTATCCTGGCCCAGGCCGACGTGCGCGAAAGACTCCAACAACTCGGCGCGGAACCGCACTACCTCGATGCCAAAGACCTGACCGCTTACATCGCGGTCGAATCACCGAAGTGGAAGACGCTGATCGAAGCATCGGGCGCACGGGTGGACTGATGGCCGAAAACAGTCAGATCGAGCGCATCGTGCGCTGGGACGTGTTCGTCCGCAGCCTTGCCTACGCTCGCGAGGTCCGTTGGAGCGACATGACCGAGGCGGCCGCGCAGTTCGTGATCCTGCGCATCGAGACCGAGTCCGGCGCGGCGGGGGCGGCCGAGGTCGTGGTCAAGCCGACGTGGGTCGGCGCCACCGCAGCCAGTCTCGTCGCCACGCTGCGCGAGGTGTTCGAGCCCTTGGCCCGGCAAACGGGGTTGTCGGGGCCGGGGCAACTACGCGGGGCGCTCGAATCCATCCCGGGCAACACCGTCGCCAAGGCCTTGATCGACAACGCATGCTGGGACTGGGAAGCAGCCCGCCAGGGGCAGCCGTTGTGGCGGCTGTGGAAGGGGCGGTCCGAGGTCGAACTGTCCTGGGCCGTTACCCGGCAGGCGCCCGACGCCATGGCGCGCGAGGCCGCCGCGATGGTGCAAGCCCATGGCTTTCGGACCCTGAAGATCAAGGGCGGGCAGGGGCTGCATCTGGACCGGGCCAGCCTGGCGGCGGTACGCCGGGCACTGGGCGATGCCACGCGCCTGTATGTGGATGCCAATGGCGCCTATCCGTTCGAAGAAGCCGCGGACTACGTGCGAGCCATGGCGCAGGAAGGCGTGGAGGTCGTGGAAGATCCTTCGCCTTTGTCCCCGGATGGCGCGTTCCAGGCCCTGCAACGGGAGGCGGGCCTGCCGCTGCTGGTCGATTTCGGGATGACCTCGACGCGGGACGCCCGGCTTTTCCTGGAGCGCGGCGCCGGCATCCTGAGCGCGAAGCCGGGGCGCTTCGGCCTTTCCGATGCGCAGGCCATGCGCGATCTTGCCGCCCGGGCACGGGCCGGCACGGTAGCAGGCCTCATGGGCGAGAGCGCCATGGGCACGTGGAGCGGCCTGCAATTCGCCGCGACGCTGCCGGCCGGCTCGCTACCCGCCGAACTGAGCTGGTTCCTGGCCATGCGGGAGCAGTACGTCGGGCACGTGCCGGCGATCGTCGACGGCATGGTGGCCCTGCCCGAGACCCCCTCCGTTGCCGAACTCGTGGACTGGGAAAGCATGAAAGATTTCAAGGTGCCGTCATGAGCAATGTCCGAATGGGCAGGCACGCCATCGCCTATGACGAACTGGTCGTGGGCGAGCGTTACGAGGGAAGCGCCCGAACGTTGACGCAGACCGATCTTTCCCTGGCCTGCATGTTGAGCGGAGACTGGCACCCCATTCACGCCGACGTCGAGTTCTGCCGTGCGGCAGGCATGCCGGGGCCGATGTTCCAGGGCCCCTACGGCATCCTGCTGGCCATGGGCATGGCGACGCAACTGCCTGTATTCGCGGATCCTGTCGTCGGCGCGACCGGCCTGGCGCAGTGGCGATACAGGCGGCCGTTGCGGGTGGGGGACACGGTGCATGTCAGGGCGACGATCAATGGCAAGCGGGTGACATCCGACGGACAGCGAGCCATCGTCGACAGACGCTTCGAACTGCTCGGCCCGGACGGGGAGTCGTTCCAGGAAGGGTATGGAGGAACCATGCTGCGGCTCTCATCCAGGGGGGAACAATCATGATTCTCGGCGACATCGTCGACCACAACGCGCGCTGCCTGCGCGATCATCCGGCCTTTCTTTTCGAAGGCCGCGTCATCACGCACGGAGAGTTCGGGCAAAGGGTGAGACGGCTCGGCAATGCGTTGCTCGCCCAGGGCCTGGCGCGCGGCGACCGCATTGCGATCCTGGCCCAGAATTGTCCCGAATACATGGAGATGTACTGTGTGGCGGGCATGTGCGGGTTCATCGCGGTCGGGATGAATTACCGGCTGTCGGCGGCGGACCAGGTTGCCATCCTGCGTGATTGCGCTCCTGCCCTGCTGGTCTATGACCCGGAGTACGAGGACCGGGTGCGGGAGTTGTGCACCGCCTTGCCTGCGCAGGTCCAGACCATGAAGCTGGGCGGCGATGCGGGCGATTCGGGCTACGAGGCGGCCATCGCCCGCGCGGACGCCGTGCCGCCGCCGATGCGCGCCCGGGACGACGACACCGTTTTCCTGATCTATACCAGCGGCACCACTGGAACCGCCAAGGGTGTCATGCTGGGCAACGCCGGCCAGGTGGAGCAGGCCCGCATGCTGGCGCTGTCGCACGGCGCGCAGCCCACTGACCGCATGCTCATCGTCATGCCCGCCTATCACATAGGGGGTACCACCGAGCTGCTCAGCTACCTGATCTGCGGTGCGACGATCGTACTGCACCGCCGGTTCGACGCGCGGGAGATCCTGGACAGCATGGCGCGCCATCGCGTGACGGCCGCCCACTTCGCGCCGATCATGATCCAGGCCCTGCTGGACGAGCAGGAAAGGCAGGCCGTGGACCTGTCCAGCCTGAAGACGATCTGCTATGCCTCCGCGCCGATGTCGGTGGCGCTGTCCCGGCGGGCGCATCGCGCGCTTGGCCGGATTTTCATGCAGGTCTATGGGATGACCGAGCACGGGCCCGGCACCGCTCTCCTGAAGCACCAGCACGAACCGGAGGGGGACTCGGCCCAGGCCGCCCGCATGGCGTCGGCAGGCCAGCCGATCCCCGGCGTGGAAATCAGGATCCTGGACGAGCAGGGCCGGGAACTGGAACAGGGGCGAATCGGCGAAATCGCCATGCGCTCGGCCGCCATCATGCAGGGCTATTGGGGCAGGCCGGCGGAGACCGCGGCGGCGCTGGACGGCGGGTGGATGAAGACGGGCGATCTGGGCTATTTCGACGAGGACCACTACCTGTTCATCGTCGATCGCAAGAAAGACATGATCATCTCCGGGGGCGAGAACATCTATTCGCGGGAAGTGGAGGAGGCGTTGCTGCTTCATCCCGCGGTCCTGGAAGCAGCGGTGATCGGCGTGCCCGATGAGAAGTGGGGGGAGTCGGTGAAGGCATTCGTCGCCCTGAAGGCGGGCGGGCAGGCCGACGAGCGCACGCTGATCGAACACTGCCGCCAGAGGCTGGCCAGCTACAAGAAGCCGCGCAGCATCGAATTCATGGCTGCGCTGCCGCGCCTGCCCAGCACGAACAAGATAGACAAGAAGGCATTGCGCGCGCCGTACTGGGCAAACAAGGCCAGGCAAGTCGCCTGAGCAGACAGACCAAAAGGAGACGAGCATGAACCTACGCAGGATTCTCGCCGGCGTTGCCGCGCTGGCATGGTTGGCGGCAGCCGGAGCGGCGCACGGCGAGGCGTTTCCCGCCAGGATGGTGCGCATCGTCGTACCCTTCACCGCCGGCGGCCTGGCGGATGTCGTGGCGCGTGGAATCGCCCAGGAGTTGACGAGCCGCTGGTCGCAGCCTGTCATCGTCGAGAACAAGCCCGGGGCCAATACCATCATCGCCGCCGAACACGTGGCCCGTGCGGCGCCGGATGGCTACACGCTGCTGATGGCCAACGACCCGACGCTCTCCTCCAATCAATATCTCTATCGCAAGCTTTCCTACGATCCGGTCAAGGATTTCGTGCCGGTGGTCAATCTCGTACAGACGCGGGAGATTCTGCTGGCGAGCAGGAAGTCAGGTCTGGCGAGCGTGGAGGCGCTCGTGGCGCGCGCGAAGGCGCGTCCCGGAGAGGTGACCTACGGCTCGTATGGCGTGGGAAGCAAGGCTCAACTCGATGCCGAGGCCTTTTCGTCGCTGGCGGGCATCCGGATGAATCACGTTCCCTACAAGGGCGTCGCCGACGTCATGGCCGCCCTGGTGGGCGGCCAGATCGACGTGGCCTGGGTAGGCGTGCCGCCATCCATTCCCATGGTCCAGGGAGACAAGGTCAGGCTGCTGGCGGTTGCGGCGCCGAGGCGGATCACCGCCTTTCCTGCCGCGCCGACGTTCGCGGAGCTGGGGTTTCCGGAGATGGTCTCGCAAGCCTGGTTCGGCCTGGTCGCGCCCAGGGACACGCCGGACGCCATCGTGGGCAGGATCGCCGCCGACGTGTCGGCCGTCGTCTCGCAGCCGGCTTTCCTGGACAAGTACGTGACGGGCGTCGGGCTCGAGCCGTTGAACCAGGGGCCCGAGGAGTTCGGCCGTTTCCTGGTCCGGGACCGGGCGGAGTACGAGGCCAGCATCCGCAATGCCAAGGTGAAGCTGGACTAGCCGGAGAAGAACGATGGATTTCGAGCTGGAACCGGAATTGCGCATGCTGCGCGACGCCGTGCGCCGTTTCGTGGAAAACGAGTTGTTGCCGCTGGAAGGTCGTTACGCCAATGAGTATGACATTCCCGACGATGTCCGGCTGCGGTTGCAGGACAAGGCGAAGGAATTGGGCTTTTGGGCTTTCGATCTGCCGGAGGAGGCGGGCGGAGGGGGCGTCGGCGTTGTCGGCATGTGTGTCGTGTTCGAGGAACTGGCCCGGTGCAACGTCCCCTCGTTCCGTGCCCCCACGGTTCTGACGCCCTATCTGGGGCCGGTATTGTTCCGTGGCAGCCAGAAGCAGAAGGAAACGTACCTGCTGCCCGTCGCCCGGGGCGAGAAGCGCACCTGTTTTGCGCTGACCGAAGCGGGGGCCGGGTCCGATCCGGCCGGCATGCGGACGACCGCGATCGCCGACGGCGATCACTTCGTCATCAACGGCGCCAAGGTCTTCATCACCGGCGCCGACAAGGCGGATTTCGCGCAGGTGTTCGCGCGCACCATCAAGGATGGACAGGAGCTGGGTGTCAGCTGTTTTCTGGTCGACCGGGGCACGCCGGGGATGCGCTTGGGCCAGAGCTTCGAGCTGATGTCGCCGGACCGGCCATGGGAACTGCTGTTCGACAATGTTCGGGTTCCGGCGGACAGCATGGTGGGCGTGGCCGGGCAGGGCTGGGAGCTGGCGCGGGAATTTCTCGACATGGGCCGCCTCATCCACGGCCCGAAGGCGCTGGGGCGCGCGCAGCGGGCCCTGGACATGGCGATCGCCTACGCCAACGAACGCTGTACGTTCGGACAGCCCCTGGCCCGGCGCCAGGCCATCCAGTGGATGATCGCCGATTCCATGGTGGAGCTCCATGCAGCCAGATCCATGGTGCTGCACGCCGCGTGGAAGGCGGACCGCGGACTGGACTATCATCTCGAGGCGTCCGCGGTGAAGCTCTACGCGGACGAAATGTTGATACGCGTCGTCGACCGGGCCATCCAGATCTACGGCGGCGTGGGGTTGTCTCGCGAATTGCCGCTGGAACTCATGTATCGAGATGCGCGCAGCCGCACCATTACCGAAGGTTCTTCCGAAATGCAGCGGATGATCATTGCGTCGGGGGCGCTGTCCGGCCGGTACGGAACCAATCGCTTCGAAACTTGAACAGGCAGTAGGCATTGCCGCCGGCGACCGATCGCATTCCACGGAGGGCGGCAATGAACATCGAGAGCATCGATCTGAACCTGTTGGTGGCTTTCGACGCAATGATGCAGGAGCGCAACGTCACGCGGGCCGGATTGCGCGTAGGCCTGTCCCAGCCTTCGATGAGCCATGCCCTGACCCGCTTGCGCCATCTGTGCGGCGATCCGCTGTTCGTGCGGGTGAAGACGGGAATGGAGCCCACGCCGTTCGCGCAGCGTATCGCTCCCAGCGTGCGGGCCGGGCTGGCCATCATGCGCGCGGGACTGGAGGAAGCCGTGGCGTTCGATCCGGCGCGGTCGGAGCGGATTTTCCAGATACTGCTGAGCGACATCGGCGAAGTGGTCTACCTGCCTCGCCTGATGCAGCACCTGAAGAGCGTGGCGCCGGGCGTCGGGCTGCGCATACTGCAATTGCCGCGCGAAAGCTACCGCGAAGCGCTCGAATGCGGGGACGCCGACCTCGCGGTGGGTTTCCTGCCCGGATTGAGTGCGGGGTTCTACCAGCAGCGTCTGTTCAGCGACCGCCATGTCTGCCTGCTGAGGTCGGATCACCCGCGCATCGGCGCATCGCTCGGCCTCCAGAGTTTCAGCGAGGAATTTCATATCATGATCGAGCCGGCGGGGACGCGGTATAGCCGCGCCTCCCTGCATTCCTCGACCACGACGCTGATCGAGCAGTACCTGGAGAAGAACGGGTTGCGCCGCCACATCGCGCTGCGTGTGCCGCATTTCACCATCGTGCCCGAGATCCTGGCCGCTACCGAACTGCTGGTGGTCATCCCCGGTACCGTGGCGCGTCTCATGATGCCCTGGCGTCACGTCAAGATGCTGCCGCTGCCTTTCGAGGTGCCGGAATTCGAGGTCAAGCAGTTCTGGCATGAACGCAGCCACCAGGATGCCGGCACTCGCTGGCTGCGCGGCGTCTTCGCGGACTTGTTCCTGGAGCAGGGCGCGCAATTGCGGACGGCAGGCTAGCTCGGAAGCCGTAGTCGTTGCAGACCATTTCCCTCGCCGCTCCTGGCGTCAGCTGTGCGTCGCGGGCCTGAGCCTGGGGGTGACGCCATTTGTCCGGGTGCCATCGCTCGCGCCCGACTGCATCGCCCGGGTACTGGATGGCGGGGCCCTCGGTGTCATTGCTCCCCACGTCCAGGGCGCGGACGAAGCCGCCCGGGTGGTACGCGCCGCGAAATATCCTCCCTCCGGCTCGCGCTCATTCACCGCGGCGCTGCCTCACTTGAGATTCCGGAGCTTTCCCGGCGCGGAAGCCGGGGCGGCGATCGATGCCGCCACCATGGTGGTCATCATGATCGAGTCGGCCGTGGCGCTGGAGGCGGTGGATGCCATCGCCGCCGTCGACGGGGTGGACATGCTGTTCATCGGCACCAACGATCTCTGCGCGGAACTGGGTATCCCCGGGCAACTGGACCATCCGCTGATTCGCCAGGCCTATGCCGCATGCATGCGTGCCTGCGAGGTGAATGGCAAGCACCTGGGCATAGGCGGACTGAACGCGCACCCCGCGCTCGCGGCCGAGTTCGTCGAGCTGGGTGCCCGCTACGTATCGACGGGTACGGACCTGTCGTTCCTGGCCACAGGGGCGGCGTCCAGGGCCAGGCAGATGCGCGAGCGTTTTTCCGCGCCTCCTCACACTTGAAGACGGCCCATGGCCCCGGCCTGGCCGCCGTCGCTGGCGCTTCTAGAACCCCAGCGCCACCGCCAGCCCCCCGCCCACCACGCCGATCCCGACCACGCCCGCCACCAGCACGGCCAGTTCCACCGGCCTGAACGACTTCGCCACCATCGCCAGCGAGGGCAGGCTGATGGGCGGCAGGGTCATGATCAGCGCGGCGGCGGGGCCTGCGGCCATGCCCAGCGACAGCATCGCCTGCACGATGGGAACTTCGCCGGCGGTGGGGATGACGAACAGCATGCCGGCCACGGCCAGGCCGACGATCCAGAGCACGCTGTTGTCCACGCCGGCGCCGACTTCCGGGAACAGCCAGGCGCGCGCGGCGCCCAGCAGCAGGACCAGCACGATGTATTCGGGCAGCAGGCGCAGCGTCATGCGGGCCAGGATGCGCATCCAGCGCCGGAATACGTTCGGGTCTTCCGGGCCCGTCTCGCCCGCGGCCTGCATGGCTTGCATCTGCGCGACGTCGAAGGTGCCGGTGCGGCCCTGGCTCATGCGGTTGAGCAGCCAGCCCAGGCCCAGCACCATCACGAGGCCCAGTCCCAGGCGCAGCCCCATCCAGTGCCAGCCCAGCACGAAGCCCATGAAGATCAGCGTGGCGGGGTTGAGCACCGTGTTGCCCAGCCAGAACGCGGCGGCGCTGCCGGGCGCCGCCTGGCATTTGCGCAGGCCGGCCACGACCGGCGCGGCGCAGCAGGTGCACATCATGCCGGGCAGCGAAAGCAGGCCGCCGGCCACGACGCTGCCCAGGCCGGTGCCGCCCAGCAGGCGCAATATCCATGCGCGCGGCAGCAGGGCCTGCACGCCCGATCCCAGCAACAGGCCCAGCACCATGGCCTTCCAGATGGCCAGGCCGTAGGCCACTGCATAGTCCAGCGCCGCCTGCATCGATGGCGCGGGCGGGGCGGACTGCCCGCCCATCAGGATGGACCGGCCGATGGAGTGCGTGTCGGCCGCGACGAAGGCGCGGTCGTAATAGGGCGACCATTTCACGTAGAACAGGCCGGCGATCGCGATCAGCGCGAACACCGCGATGGCCCAGGCGGGGTGGGGGGCGGAGCGTGGGGAGGCGTGGGTACTCATGAAGGGCTGCGCAAGGTGCCGTCGTTGGCGAGGAGGCACCATTTTAGTGGCTGCGCAGGCCTTTTCTTTCGCGGTGCCACGATTCCCGGCCGAGCTGGCGGCCTACCGTTTTTACAAATAGTCATCTGAACTGCAACTATTGACATTTGGCGCGAACCGATGCAGTCCGGCAGACAAAATCACTTACAATCGCCGGTCATGCGAGCCCGGTGGCGTTTCCGCCATGCCCGGCCCGCAAGCCGTTCCAGCCCGTGATCGCATGGGCTTTTTTATTGGGCGCGGCAGCCCACGCGTAGGAAGCGCGATCAGATGATGACCGTATTGGGATGTATCGTCGACAGCCACAATCCCTGGCTGGTGTTACTTGCCGTCCTGATCGGTTGCGCGGGGTCCTGGGTGGCCATCCGCCTGTTTCTGCGCGCCGCGCGTACGGCCGGCGTCCAGCGCCTGGGCTGGAACGTGTTGACGGTCGTGGCGGCCGGCTCGGCGATCTGGTGCATGCATTTCGTGGCGATGATCGGCTTCGATCCCGGGGTGCCCATCGCGTTCGATCCTACGGTGACCGTGCTGTCGCTGCTGGCCGCCATCGTCGGCGCGGTGCCCGGCTTCGCGCTGGCGAGCAGCCGCCGGTGGCGGTTCGCGCCCGCCCTGGGCGGGGCCGCGGTGGGGCTGGCCATCGTCCTGATGCACTATGGCCTATCGGGTCCAGGGCATCGTGTCCTGGCACATGGGCTATCTCGCGGCGTCCATCGCGATCGCCGTCGTATTCTCCGGCCTGGCCCTGCACCTGGTCGTCAGCGATGACCGGCCCGCGTACCGCTATGCCGGCGGCTGCCTGTTGGGACTGGGCATCGCCGGCCTGCATTTCACGGGCATGACGGCTTTCCAGGTGTCCCCCATGTTGGTGGAGGGGGTGTTTTCCCAGCCGCAGGCGCTGCAGGCACTGGCCCTGGCGGTCACCGGCGTGGCGCTGGTCATCGCGGCGGCGGGCGTGGCCAGTTATCTGATCGACGACAGCGTGCGTTCCGAGTCGCTGGAGCAATTGCGCCACATGGCGATGACGGACAGCCTGACGAACTTGCCCAACCGCAGCAGTTTCAACGAGCGCCTGGACAACGAGCTCTATCTTGCCGATCAGATGGGCGGCAAGGTGGCGCTGGTGGGCATCGACCTCAACCGCTTCAAGGAAATCAACGACCTGCACGGCCATGCCGCGGGAGACAGGGTCCTGGTGATCCTTGCCCAGCGCATGAGAAGCCTGCTGCAGGAAGGCGAATTCGTCGCGCGGCTGGGCGGAGACGAGTTCGTCGCCATCCACCGCCTGCGCGAGGGCAGCCTGCTCGACTTCCTGTCGCGGCTGGAAACCTCGCTGTTCGCCCCGATCCAGGTCGACGACTGGGAAGCGGTGCCGGGCGCCAGCCTGGGAGTGGCCATCTATCCGGACGACGCCCGCGACAAGAGCATGCTGATCGGCAACACCGACCTGGCGATGTACCGGGCCAAGTCGGACATGCTGAAGAACGTCTGCTTCTACGAACCGTCGATGGACGAGGCGGTGCGCGCCCGGCGCACCCTGGCCAGCGAGCTGCGCGAGGCGCTCGAGAGCGGCCAGCTCGACATTCACTACCAGGTGCAGACCTCTGTCGAGACGCGCGAGATCCGCGGCTACGAGGCGCTGCTTCGCTGGCAGCATCCCCGGCGCGGCTACGTTCCGCCCGCCGAGTTCATTCCGCTGGCCGAGGAGAACGGCCTCATCCTGCAGCTGGGAGAATGGGTGCTCAGGCATGCATGCGCCCGCGCCGTGTCCTGGGATCCGCCCTACAAGGTCGCGGTCAACCTGTCGCGCGCGCAGTTCGCCCATTCGGACCTGCCGGCGCTCATCCAGGACGTGCTGGCGGACACCGGACTACCGCCGGCGCGGCTGGAGCTCGAGCTGACCGAGTCCACGCTGTTCGCCGACCGCGAACGTTCGCTGCGCATGCTGCGCGAGATCAAGGCCCTGGGCGTGAGTATCGCGCTGGACGATTTCGGCACCGGCTATTCCTCGCTCGAGACGCTGCGCGCCTTCCCGTTCGACACGATCAAGCTGGACTGCTCGTTCGTCAGCGAGGTGGAGTCCAGCCCGCAGGCGCGGGCCATTGTGCGCGCGGTCCTGGCCCTGGGCAAGAGCCTGGACATTCCCGTGCTGGCCGAAGGCATCGAGACCCAGGGGCAATTGTCGCTGCTGCGCAAGGAAGGCTGCGACGAAGCGCAGGGTTATCTGCTCGGCCGTCCTGCGCCGCTGGGCCAGATCGTCGACAGCGGCCAGATATGCCTGGCCGCCGTGGCTGATAAGCTGGTGCATCCTTAGGAAAGCACGGACCGACCGGACAGCGGACGGCGGCGCCCGGCGGTTGAGGGTATCCTTGCGGCAGGCCAGGCAGCGCGCCGTGGCGGCTCGAATCAAGGCAAGGGGACACAATTGGCAGGGCAACGCATCGGCAACTGGTATTTCGGCTGGACCATCGTGGCGGCGGCCACGGTGCTGACGCTGCTGACCGTCGGCATGCGCATGGGTATCGGCCCGTTCTTCCTTCCCATCACCGAAGACCTGGGCTTCAGCCGCAGCATGCTGGCCGGCATGGTCGCGATCGGCATGCTGTGCTATGGCCTGGCCATGCCGCTGGCCGGCTATCTCGTGGCCGCGCGCGGCACGCGCTTCGTGCTGCTGACCGGCATGGCGGTGGTCGTGGCTTCGTCCATCGCCACGGTACTGGCACGTCATCCGCTGGCGTTCTTCCTGGCGTTCGGGGTGGGACAGTCGGTGGGGCTGGGGCTGACCAGTCCGGTGGCGCTCACGCCCATCCTGACCCGCTGGTTCACGCGGCAGCGCGGCATGGCGCTGTTCTTTCTTTCCACCGGATCGATGGCCGGCATCGCGCTGATGACGCCGGTGTTCACGTCGTTCATCGCCTGGCTGGGCTGGCGCGCGACCATGCTGGTCTTCGCGGCGGCCTTCGCCCTGTTCACGGTGCCTGCCGCGCTGCTGATCTTCCGCGACAATGCGCCGCCCGAAGCGGACCTGCGTCCCGAGGACCTGGCGGCGCGCGCCGCTGCCAGGTCCTCGCAGCCCGGGCCGGCCGCCGCCACCTTGCGCGTGGGCGATGCGCTGCGCTCCGCGCCTTTCTGGCAGATCGCGCTAGGTCGTGTTAACACTAATGGTGTTAATCATGAAAATTAAGAGATACTTCGGTGATGGAAATCAGCGAAGCCCAATTCAAGCAGATAGAGCATTGCCTTCCTCGCCAGCGGGGCAATGTGAGCATGAGCAATCTGAACGTGCTGAACGCGATCCTGTACGTGGCCGAGCACGGCTGCAAATGGAGAGGGTTGCCGGAGCGTTTTGGCAACTGGCACACGATCTATACGAGAATGAACCGGTGGTCCAAGAGCGGCGTTCTGGATCGGGTGTTCGAGCAACTGCAGCAGTCGCAGATTGTCCGGATACGCATCGAGGCGGTGTCGCTGGACAGCACGATAGTCAAAGTGCATCCGGACGGTACGGGGGCCCTCAAAAAAAAGGCCGCCAAAGCATTGGCAAGTCTCGAGGAGGCTGGACCACCAAGATTCATCTGGTTGCCGCGGATGCTCGAACGGCAGTGATCTTCGCGCTGTCGCCGGGCCAAGCCGGCGATGGCCCGCAGGGGCGGGCACTGTTGCGCCGCCTGGGCAGACCGAATCGGCCACTGCACTTGCTGATGGACAAAGCCTACGAAGGCAACGAGACTCGGCAACTGGCCTTGGATTTGGGATACATCCCAGTCGTGCCGCCATTGAAGACGCGTGTTCAGCCATGGCAGTACGACCGGGAGATGTATAAGCGGCGCAACGAGGTCGAGCGCCTGTTTCGGCGACTCAAAGGCTTCCGCAGAATCTTCTCCCGCTTCGACAAACTCGACGTCATGTTTACCGGGTTCATCAATTTCGCCCTGATTGCAGATGGGCTGCGTTGTGTTAACAGGCCCTAGGCTATGTAGAAGGCGTCACGCACGATTACATCCGCCACGGCACGACGACGCTGTTTGCCGCGCTGAACGTGATGAATGGCGAAGTCTTGGCGCAGTGCCGGCCACGCCACCGCCATCAAGAATTCCTGGCGTTCTTGCGCATGATCGACAAGGCCGTTCCCGCCGAACTGGACATCCATTGCGTGGCCGATAACTACGCCAGTCATAAGCATCCGAAGGTACGCGCCTGGTTGGCCGAGCGACCCAGATGGCACATGCACTTCGTGCCCACCTATTCCAGTTGGCTCAATCAGGTCGAACGCTTTTTCTCCATCATCACTTCACGCGCCATCCGCCGCGGCTCGTTCACCAGCGTCAAAGACCTCATCGGCAAGATCCAGAACTTCGTGCACAACTACAACCAATCCTGCAAGCCCTTCATCTGGACTGCCACCGCAGACTCCATCCTTGAAAAAATCGTTCGATTATGCGGGCGTATTAATGGGGCAGAACACTAGGTGTTGCTTGCCGATAAATCGCTTGTGCTCGAGATCGACCGGCGATCGTGCCTCGTCCCAAGGGCGCGGATATGCCTGCCGAATAGGCTTGGTCGTCGTTGCGCCAGGCGGTGAGCCAACCGGGATTGGACAACGCCCTGCCAGAAGGCTCGGTCTGCGTGTTCCTCAGGCGGCTGTAGCCCACATGCACCTTGAGCAGTCGGAAGTCGTAGCTGGCTCCCACCGTTATCGCTGACGGATCGGCCTGGCTGGTGGCGCTGGCCGCGACGTCCGTGCGCATGTAGCTCACGCCCGCCTGCACCGGGCCGCCAGTATATCGAGCGCCCAGATCGAGCATGCGGTTGTTGTTCTTCGAACCGGCGGCCTCGTTGACGATGTTCGCGCCCGGAAGAGGCGTGCCGATATTAAAGCTGTAGCCGCCGGCGGCCTGCAAGCCGCCCATCGATGGCGACGTGTAATAGACGGAATTGTCGACCCGACCGTTGCCGAACGAATCGTCGTCGAAGCCGAAGGTGGAACCCACGGTGTTGCGCCCCATCGCCAGCCCGAAGGGGCTGGCGATGCTGGGCAACCAGGAGAATGCCAGGTTGAGCGTACGGCCGAGTTTCAACTCCCCCAATTGATCCGAATTCAAGCCCACGTAGGCATTGCGGCCGAAGAGCCGGCCGCCGTTGCCCAATGCGCCCGTATCCGGAGAGAAGCCGTTCTCGAGTACGAAAACGGCTTTGAGGCCGTCGCCCAGATCTTCGCTGCCAAGCAATCCGACGGTGCGTACAACCCGTTATCGATCGCGGTGCTCGAATGATTGCCTTCGATCTTATCGTTGATAAGTCCCAGATCGACTCGGCCGTAAAGCCGCAGGCTGGTCGATTCCTGTGCCTGGATCGTTCCAGCGCCCGCCAGGGTTACCATCGTGGCGACGGTACCCAACAGAATTCTCCTCATGCTACCCCCTTTGGTGAGCCGGACTTCGCCGGCTATTGATATTGAATGTGCTGGTCGCTAAAGGCGATCAGCTGTTTCCTCCTGCCCTTGTCAACGATGTGGTCCCCAGATTGTTGCGTTCTCAGGCAGCCCAGTTCCGCTCGCGCAGCCAATCGATGCAGAACTTCGCCGCGGTGGCCAGGTGTTCGGGCTGGCCAGCGTAATAATGGTTCGCGCCTTCGACGACCTTGTAGGTCTTGTCGGTGGACCCGGCAGCGTTGTAGACCAGTTTCGTATGAGGTTGAGGGACCGCATCATCAGCGGAATTCTCGATGGCAAGCAGCGGCGCGCTTATTTGGGCGGCGCACTTTTCGCCATCCGCCTGCGAGTCCTCGATGGACCATTGCGACAACCACGAACGTAGTGTCGAGAATCGGCCGACACCTATCGGACTTGAATTGACCGTTTCGGGATTACCTAAGAAACAGGTTCCTGGAATACGGAGATTCGGGTCGATTGCCGGATCGAGAAAGCGCGGGTCGGCCATGGTGCGATGGGTAACGAAGCCACGTTCGACTTCCTTGCCACCAGCAGCGGTCAAACGACGCAGCGTTTCCTTGACCCAGGCCGTCCGCCTCCTTATACGAGCCAGTTGCGCCGCGCGAAAACGTTGCAAATACTCCGCGGAATAAGGGGTCTGGTTCGGATTGGCGGGGTTGTAGAGGTCAAGTTCGACGTCTCTACGGTCGGGATCGTCCTCGTCTAGAACAGAGGGATCAATCCATTCGCGGAGCAGACGGGCGCGCGAGAGGTGGCTTGCCGGAAGGATTATTCCATCGGCTGGAATGAGACAGCCCTTCTTGATGTCGATGGGATCGCCCGCCGGCGTCTCGGTAATGGTTGGATGCTCGGCTTGCGATTGATATAGCAGCGACAGCGAGCCGCCGCCCGACCAGCCGACGATAAGGACGTTCTTATAGCGCCAGGTCTCTCTTGCATGGCGCATGAAGGCGCCAAGGTCCAGAAGGACTTTCTCGAAGATCAAGGCCGTATCGTTGCGGGCATAGCGGCTCGCCGCGCACAGCACATGCAAGCCTTGTTGCACCATGGCCTTGGGCAGAGGCAGCAGTTGCAGGGTAGACGCCGGGTGCATATAAATAAGAAGCGTGTCCGACGAATGATCGGACGATGCACCCGAAGGCATGTATCGGATGCCTTCCAGATGAACGAGGCCCTGGCTGCTGTTAAACCCGTAGGTATCCCGAAAGGCGGATGATTCAGGATATTGCAGGTGAACCCAATCGGCGACAATTGGTTGAAGGGGCGGCATCAGTGGGATTCCGTTGGCGATTCGACTCGAATCGATAGCCGAGTCTAAGTCGCGGCGCGGACATTCCCACGTTAAGGTCGATTCCCGATCGATGACGGCGGCGGCCTATTGCAGCCGTTTCGACACCGACGGCGTGACGCCTCTTCGAGGAAACCCAGGGTGCGTGGCCGACGCATTCCTGGAACGACATAGGGCGAATCCAAAGGGCACGCGTGTATGGATCGTCTCTAAGGCTGGCGTATGAGGCGGCCAGCTCATTTCAAGACGAACATGGCCCGCGGCCTCAGTACGAAGCCGGCTTCCCGCTGTTCGATGACGTGGGCGATTTGGCCAGCGGTGCGGGCGATTCCCCAAACGGCGACAGCGCTCTTCGAGGGCAGCCCCAGGGCGGCGGTGAGCGTCACCAGGCCTGCAGGCAAACCCGGATGCAAATCAAGATCAGCCTCGATGCGATCGAGAAAACGCAGCATGTTCTGGAGCACGGGCGTCTCGGCCCGGGGCAAGAGTGCTCTGGCCTGTTTGATCATCCAATATGCGCGGGGATCGCCATCAGGCGCCAGCGCGGGGTTGAATCCATACAGCGTGGCGCCAAACTTTCTTATTTCGTTCAGCCGCCGGTCCTGGTTCTGATTTCTCGCCCCTCCGGAAAGCAGCTCGGTCAGCCGGTCACAGATGTGGCCGGTCAGAAGGCCCGAGTGCGCGCACAAGCCCGCGGCCACGCTGGCGTAGAGGTCGGCCCCCGACGAGGCGACCACTCGCGCCGTGAAACTTGCTGGCGAGAGTTCGTAGTCGGCGCACAAAACCATCATCGCGTTGAGAGCCGCGATGGCCTCGGGATCGGCCGCGCGGCCCAGGATCCGGTGAATGCTGGCGGCCAGCGGCTTGCCCGCAAGCACCGCGATGTACTTGCGCTTGCTCGACAGCAGACCCAGCATGCCCGTCAGGATCTGGATGATCTGCCGGGCAGCATCCAGCGTGGTGCCAAGCTTGAACTGTTCGGGGCCTGGCGGCGCCACGCCCAGCGCCAGAACGACGCCCGCCAGGGTCTTTACGATGTCGCAGGTGCCCCCATCGGACAGCCCGGTCACCGGCGGCGGCTGGAACTCGGGCACGTCGTTCCAACAGACCCGGTCCTCCAGCCACACCCCCGTCCACAGCCATGAAGCGACGGCCTCGAAGGTACAGCCCTGATCCGCCAGGTCCACGGCAAGCCGTCCGCGATAGCGGGGACCCTGCAACGTGATTTCGGAGATGCGGCTCGTTATGACCGGCTCGCCATAGCGCATGACCGTTTCAGCGACGGCGCCGATGCCCGAGCGCGCCAGGCTCTTGGCCCGCAAGCGCTCGACGTCGGCACGCGCGAACACATGCGCGCGGCCTTCGTTCGACGGAAAGCTGCGGATCCAGCCGCGGCTGACGTAGGTATACAGGGTTTCTTTTTTTACGCCCAACAGTTGCAACGCGGCATCGCGCGAAATGTTGTCTTCGTCTTCCAGAGGAACTTCAGGCTCGGCGGAAGACTCCGGGAGCGCGGTCGATTTTGACATGGCGGGGAACGGATTCGGCCTTGGACATCGATCGGAATTTGGGCTGACTGCACTATGTTCTGACACGTCTACGCCACAAGTCAAGGTCCAACAAGGGCCCGCCTCCGACAGCGGCCTCGAACGGCAGCCATACGTCGATCCGCGATCGATGCTATCTCTTGGCATGCCCTCAGCGAGCTAGTATGGCCTCCCTACAGCGTCGAGCTGGCTACATTGGAGAAACCCTATGGGCAGCAGATGGAATGGCCTGGAATTAAGAAGCCAAACGAACGAGGGCGCGCCTGCCGATGCCCAGACAACGCCGCTGGCTACCAGGCGACAACTTCGTCAAAAACCAATGTCTATGGGCTTGCTTATTACTACAGCCTGAGCAAACGCACCGGCCTGTACGCTTTCGTCAACGCCGGACACTCCCGGGATTTCAACAGGAACACCGATATATCGCGGCGGCAGGTTGCGCTTGGCGTTTCCCACGCTTTCTAGCTTCATGGCGAATATATCGCCATTAGGATCTGGGCCTCCAGGGCCGAGATCCGTTGACCTTCACGATCCGCCGCGGAGAGCCTTGAATGAAACTCGCAACCCTCAGTACATCCTGCCGCGACGGTCAGCTCGTTGTCGTATCGCAGGACCTGGAACATTGTGTCGCGGTGCCAGACATCGCGGCCACCGTGCAGCAAGCCCTGGATGACTGGAATCACGCCGAACCCGCTTTGCGCGACGTCTATCGTCGGCTCAGTGACGGCGCACTGCCCGACACCCGGCGCTTCGACCCTCAGGCATGCCATTCGCCGCTGCCGCGCGCCTATCAGTTTCTGGACGGTTCGGCCTATCTGAATCATGTCGAGTTGGTTCGCAAGGCGCGCGGCGCCAAAGTGCCCGAGTCGTTCTACAACGATCCCCTCATGTACCAGGGTGGATCCGATAGTTTCATTCCACCCTATGCGGCCATGCGTGCCGATGAATCCTGGGGCATCGATTTCGAAGGCGAGATCGCGGTGATTACCGGCGACGTGCCGCTGGGCGCCGCACCCGCCGATTGCACGGGTGCGATACGCCTGGTGACGCTTATGAATGACGTATCGCTGCGCGAGCTGCTGCGCACGGAAATCGCCAAAGAGCTTGGCTTCGTGCAGTCCAAGCCGGCGTCTTCGTTCGCACCGGTGGCCGTTACTCCCGATGAGTTGGGCGGTGCGTGGCGCGATTCCAAACTGTACCTGCCCGTCTGTGTGCACCTGAACGGCAAGCTCTTCGGCAAGCCGAATGCAGGCCTCGATATGAATTTCGATTTTTCGCAGCTTGTTTCGCACGCTGCCCTTACCCGTGATCTGGAAGCCGGATCAATTGTTGGCAGCGGCACAGTTTCCAATAAGCAAGATCTGCGGTGGGGTTCCAGCATCGACCAGGGCGGGGTGGGCTACTGCTGCATCGCCGAACTGCGAATGTACGAAATCATTGAACAGGGCCGGCCCATCACGCCTTTCATGAGGCATGGCGACACGGTTAGCCTGGAGGTACTGGACGAAAACGGCAAGACAGTCTTCGGGCGAATCGAAAACCATGTACACGCGATCGGCCGTGACGCCGACCGCCTGGCAACAGATTTCCCTTCCAATACTCGATCGAGTATCGACCAATCGTAGATCTTCAACAACGCTCGCTCCACACTGCCATTCATCCCGTGCCGGTTGCCGCGAGATGTCGGTGCCATCGCTGTTTTCCGGGCCCAGGCACGTGTCCCCGAGGAGAAGAAATGTTGGAAGCCACAAGAATCGACCGCATTACACGGCTCGCACCCTATCGCTCGGGAGCCCGGCTGGCCGAAACCGCAGAGCTGCGATATCAGACGGGCTTCGCCAATGAACTGGCCAGCGAGGCCCTGCCCGGCGCATTGCCGGAAGGGCAGACGAGCCCCCAGCGCCCGACATATGGGCTATATACCGAGGGCCTGACCGGTACGTCGTTCACCTCGCCGCGCCAGGAAAGCCGGCGTACGTGGGTTTACCGGATCCAGCCTTCGACCGTAAGCGGCCCGTTCGTGAAAACGGACAGCGGCTTGATCCGGACCGCGCCGTTGGCCTTAGGGTGGTCGCCCAATCCGCAGCGCTGGGCACCTTTTCCCATCCCGGATACTCCCGCCGATTTCGTCCAGGGATTGATTACGCTCGCGGCCAACGGAGATCCGGCCACTCGACTCGGCATGGCCGTGCATATTTATCTGGCGAACCGATCGATGACCGATCGCGCGTTCGCGAATCTTGACGGCGAAATGCTGATCGTGCCGCAGCAGGGTTCGCTGCTGGTTACCACCGAGCTGGGCATATTGGCGGTCCGCCCCACGGAAATCCTGGTCATCCCCAAGGGACTACGCTTCAAGGTGGAATTGCCCGATGGCCCCTCGCGCGGGTATGTATGCGAAAACTACGGGGCGCCGTTCCGTTTGCCTGAACTAGGGCCCATCGGTTCGCACGGGTTGGCCAATATCCGCGATTTTCTGGCTCCGGTGGCGGCGTTTGAAGAACCCGACCGGCCTTATGAAATTATCGGCAAGGCGGGCGGAAGCCTCTGGGCGGCCCAAACGAATCATTCGCCATTCGATGTCGTGGCATGGCAAGGCAATTCGGTGCCGTGCAAGTACGACCTGAGCCGGTTCATGACCGTATCGTCCGTCAGCTTCGACCACACGGACCCTTCGATCTACACCGTCCTGACCGCTCCGTCGGATACGCCGGGAACGGCCAACGTGGATTTCGTCGCATTTACCCCCCGCTGGATGGTCTCGGAGCACACCTTCCGGCCACCATATTTCCATCGCAACGTGATGAGCGAATTCATGGGCCTGATCGAGGGCCGCCACGAAGCCAAGGCGGACGGATTCCTGGCGGGCGGCGCGAGTCTGCACAATTCCGGCGTCGCGCATGGCCCTGACGCCGCCACGACGAAGCTGGCAATGGCCGCTGACCTCGTGCCGCAGAAATTCGATCATTCCTACGCATTCATGTTCGAAACGTCTTATCCCCTGCGGTTGACTGAATACGCCTTGAATTCGCAGCAGTTGCAGCAAGACTACGCGCAATGCTGGCAGGGAATCGAATCCTTGTTCACCGGCAAGCCTTGACCCTATGGAACGGAGATCTCATGAACGCACCCGTCGAACTTACGCTCGCCGCGCCGGAGCCTTTTGCCCACCTGTGCGACGCCATCGAAAAAACGCGCCTGCCCCCAGCGCAAGCCTCGCAGCTGCCTGGGGAACTCTATTGTTCCAAGCAGGTGGCGCAGCTTGAAAAAGACCGTATCTTTCTGCATACATGGCTGTGTATAGGCCGAGAGGAGCAGATTCCCAACCCCGGCGATTATTTCACGCAAAGCATCGCGGGCGAGCCATTCATTGTCAGCCGCGATGACAACGGCAATGTCAGCGCATTCTTGAACATGTGCCTGCACCGTGGCGTGCCCGTCGCGTCGGGCCACGGTAACGCCCGCGGCTTCCGCTGTCCCTATCACGCTTGGAACTACGACATAAAGGGAAATCTGCGCGCCGCGCCCTATATGGGAAAGAGCACCATGACCAGCACCGAAGGTTATCGGCTCAAGCCCATCCAACTGCAGCTGTGGCGCGGCTGGATATTCATCAGTTTCAACGACAATCCGCTCGGCTTTACCGAGTTCATCGAGCCGTATGAGCGAGAACTGTGGTGGTTCCGAACCGAACAATGCAGGTCGGCGGAGAAAGTCGTGCTAGAGGTGAACTGCAACTGGAAGCTGCTGGTCGAAAACTTGATCGATATCTACCACGTACCAGTGATACACAAGACGTCTTTCGGCAGCTTCCTGAAGACTGACCGCAATGCGATCGAGTTCGAATTACTGCCGCGCGGCGGGTGGATATACGAGCAGGAAGCGCGGCCGCATTCGAAGGATGGCGAGCCATTGTTCCCGATCTTGCCCTGGCTCGAAGGCATGAGTTCCAGTACGTCGATCAAGGCGGGGATATTTCCCAATCTGAATCTTTCGTTGCGGGCTGACAGCTTGCGCATGTGGCAGGTCTGGCCGGTCGCCGTTGATAAGACTGAAATCCACTTGTACAGTCTGTTTCCGTACGCCGTGTTCGAGCGCCCCGACTTCCAGACCCGCTATGAAGAATACAAGGACTTCATTGTGCATGCCATTACCGACGAAGACGGTCCGATGGTCGTGGAACTGCAAAAGGCGGTTAACTCGCGGTTCTACAAGCCTGGCCAGATGTCGCATTTGGAAGGTGCGGTGCACCATCTGATGAATTATTACCTGGATGCGATGGGAGCCCCCGCGTGAAGACCGTTGATACCTCGGTTCTGATCGTGGGAGCGGGCCCAGTCGGGCTGGCGTTGGCCATGGAACTTGGTTGGCGCGGCATCGACTGCATGGTCGTCGATCAGCACGATGGCAAGTTTCTCTTGCCGCGCGCTTCGGGAATATCGGCTAGAACGATGGAATTCTGTCGCCGCTGGGGAATCGTCGATCGTGTACGTGCGGCAGGATTTCCCAATGATTTCAAGCTCGACATCATATTTTGTACCAGCCTTGCCGGCCATACGCTGGAACGCGACCCGTATCCCGCATTGAAAGACCTTTCCCCTCTGGACTTCAGCCCCGAGAACAAATATCGCTGCCCACAACATATGTTCGATCCGGTTCTGGAGCAGTCTGCCAAGGAGTTCCCCAGCGTTCGCATTGAAAGGTGCTGCCGCTTGGAGGATTTCGAACAAGATAACGAAAGGGTGCTCGCCACAGTTACCCGGCTTGAAGAATCTCTGGCCTACGATTTCGATGCGGACGCCCGGACCGCGGCGGGGGGGGCAAGGGCCGCCGCTGGCAAGCAGTACGCCATTCGCGCGAAATATATGGTGGGCTGCGACGGTGTCAATAGCGGAGTGCGCGCAGCATTGGGCATAGACGTGGAGGGCAACCCCGCCCTCAGCTATTCGATCAGTGCCCTGATAACAATTCCCCATCTTGAGCGATATCACGAAAAGGGAACCGCCGAGCGCTATATATTTGTCGGACCGGAGGGGGTGTGGGGCAATCTGACGGTGGTGGATGGACGGGGCGAATGGCGCTTGACCATCGCCGGAACGGAAGAAAAGCTGGATCTGAAGCGGTTCGATATGACAGCCGCCGTGCGCCGTTGCCTCGGCCGCGATGACATACCCTTCGAAATAACGACGGTAACTCCATGGCGGCGGCGACAGATTGTGGCCCGCCATCTTCGCAAGGGCCGGGTCTTTTTGGCCGGGGACTCCGTGCATGCTATGTCGCCGACCGGCGGCTTTGGCATGAGCACCGGCGCAGCCGACTCAGTCGATTTGGGATGGAAGCTTGAGGCCGTATTGCGCGGCTGGGGCGGCAGCGACCTGCTCGACACTTACGAAATCGAGCGCCTGCCCGTGGCAGTGCGCAATACCGCGGCGGCGGCGAACAACTTCAAGCCGTGGCGGCTTGCCTTGGATTATTCACACATATTGGAAAATACGTCCGCGGCGGAGGAGGACCGCCACACGGTTGGTGCCGCACTCAAGCAGGCATTCAAGCCCGAATGGGAAACCTGGGGCACCACGATGGGATACCGATACGATACATCGCCCATTTGTATTTCCGACGGTACGCCAGCGCCCCTCGACGATTCCACGATATACGAGCAGTCGGCTCGGCCGGGCTCGCGCGCGCCTCACGCGTGGCTGGCCGACGGCCGCTCGACCCTCGATTTGTTCGGACGGGGGTTCGTCCTGCTGTACTTCGGCTTGGACAAGGCTCGGGCGGAATCCCTATCGGCCGCCGCCGCCGCGGTCGGCATGCCTTTGCAGGTCGTCGCCATCGACCAGCCCGATATTTCCGCGCTCTATGAAAGGAAGTTGGTGCTGGTCCGTCCGGACGGCCACGTCGCGTGGCGCGGCGATCGATTGCCGGACGATGTCACGGGCCTTGTCGATACGGTGCGCGGCAATCTGCGGAACCAGCAGGTTCGAGCACCCCAAGCGCAGGCTACTGGTAGATAGATCGAAGATCAAACGACGAGGCGGCCAGCCTTGCGGAAGAAAGTTCAATCGAGGAGACACGATGTTGAAGAGCTTCAATCGCCGCATGGTTCTGACTCTCCTGGCGGCCGCCTGCGGCGCAGGCATGGGCGGTATCGCCCGTGCACAAGGCTATCCCGACAGACCCATTCGCATGATCATTCCCTTTCCTCCGGGAGGCGGGCTGGATACGATCGGCCGCGTGGTGGCAGCCGAGCTGTCGAAACAATTGAATGTCTCTGTCGTAGTGGACAACCGGGGTGGTGCTTCGGGCGCCATAGGCGTGGAAGCGGCCGTGCGCGCTCCCAGCGACGGCTATACGATCTTGTTCTCCAGTTCAGACACGCTAACCATTCTTCCGCTACTCAGAAAGCTGCCATTCGATACGGCCAAGGATCTTCGACCGCTGGCCAAGGTGGCCGATTTGTACATCGTCTTCGCAACGAATCCGGCGGTGCCGGCCAAATCAGTGCAGGAACTGGTCACGTTGGCGAAGTCCGAGCCCGGCAAACTGCGCTTTGCCTCGCCTGGCATCGGGTCCGTATCGCACATGACTTTCGAAGGTTTTAAGCTGCGCACCCATACGAATATCCAGCATGTTCCCTACAACGGTGGCGGGCCGGCGCAGGTTGCGGTCATGGGCAATCAGGTCGAGATTCTTTCCGGTGGTGCCAATCTGTACAAAGTGATCAATGCCGGAAAATTGCGAGGCATTTCGATCAGCTCGGCCACCCGCAATCCGCTTCTGCCGGACGTGCCAACTTTGGTGGAAAGCGGTTTGAAGGACTATGTTTTTGGTTCGTGGTTCGGTTTTTTTGTTGGCATTCACACGCCCGACCCCATCGTCGCCAAATTGCAGGAAGCATTGCGGAAAACGACGCAGACGCAAGAATTCAAGGAAATGGTGGAAAGCGGTGGTGGTGTGCCGGGCTATTCCGCGGGCAAGGAATTCAGCGACTACATGGCCAAGGAGTCGGAGCGCTGGAAGGAAATTGTGGACCAAGCGAATATCAGGATGGACTGACGAGGGTCTCGATGCGGCCGCCGTATCTTGTGCAGGCTCCGTCAGCAAGAATGAATGGAAACCAGAGCACGGGCACCGTTTCGCGTGAGTAACTGTCAGGCTAAGCGCGGGCCAGCGTTTTCGCTTGTCGATAGCTGGCTTCCACCAAAGTCACGCAAAGGGGTTTCTCAATGTCAGACTGTCTTCAATGATCAGGCCGTGATGCATGTCTTCGGTATACAGTGTCCGGCAGCCTTCCATCGAAGCCGTAGCTACGATGCAGGCATCATAGAAGGCCAGCCCATGGCGCTCGGCGACCCGTCGGGCCAGGTCATGGGTTTCGATGGTCAGCGGTACGAGATTGCACAAGCTTTTCACTACATCAAGAAGCTGTCCCACCTCGCTCCAGGTCATTCCGAGCTTGCGAATGCAGACATTCGTGACTTCGTTGAGCACCTGGACACTGATGGTCGGCCTGAGCCTGAGCAACGCTTCCGAACGATCCGCCTTGGCAGTGTCTTCCGACAGCAAATAGAGAACGATATTGCTGTCGATAAACACCTTGGTCTTAGCCCCGCTCATTCGCCTCGTCCCGACTGAATTTGAAGTCGGACGGCAGCTTGCCACGGAAGCGGCGTAGACGCTCCAGCAATTCATCTGTCCCCGGCTTTTTGCGCACGGCGAAGGTCCGCGGGCTGTCGACCACGATTTCGATATCGTCCCCCTCCCGCAATCCAAGCGCTTCAACCAGGCTTGACGGGAGCCGCACGGCCAGGCTGTTGCCCCACTTCGCGACTTGCATGGAATCGTCCTTTTGGATATACATTTTCTATTGTATATCCTGGAGGCCGAGGCGCAACTAAGTCGCGGCAACCGAGAACGCAGAATCCGCGGCAAGCGCAAGGGCCGTTTCCCGGAGCAAGGCGAGCACGCGGGGCCGTCGATCCGCTCCGCACTTCTCGCTCGGGACCATGACGCCAATCGACGCGATGGGCCGCTTGAACCGGTCGACCACGGGCACCGCGATGCCCGTTGTTCCCTGGGTGATGTCCCCCTCGTTCAAACCGAAACCGCAGCGACGCGAACGCTGGAGGATTCTCCGATAGGCCGCTGCGCGTTCGCCTTTGGCGGCGTGGGGATCACGCCGGTTGGCGGCCAGCAACAGTTCGCGTTCTTGCCTGGGCATGGCAAAAAGCATCGAGATTCCGAACGTCGATTCGGACAGCAGCCGCCGCGTGCCCACTCCGGTGATGGCAGGCACGGCGGCGTCGCCGACCCGATCGATGCATACCGCCTCTTCGCCCGACCTGAGATACAGGAACGCAATTCCGCCAAGCCGCTTGGACAGCTGTTCCAGACCAGGATGCGCGGCGTCTTTGAACGCGGCGTAGGAAGGCAAAGCGAGCGCCAGTTCATAGAGCAACTGGCCCGGAATATATCGACGATCGTCCGGCCGTTGCTGAAGCATGCGCTCCGAACAGAGGCAGGCGACGATCCGATATGTCGTCGATTTTCCGAGACCGCAATGCGCCGCCAGATCGGTGAGCCGCCATCCGATCTCCCGGCGGTCTGCCACGGCCTTCAAGATATTGATTGTGCGGATGATGCTCTGGGTGCCGGCGGGTGCATTCATATCATCGGGATGAAGAGGCGCTTCATGAGTGGTTGAGCTGATGTTTTACATTATGGAACAACGATGGCAACCGTGCGGCAGCGGGACAGTCTGCGACCATAAACTGAGCTGCGTTCAAAAAAATCGCGCGGCACTCGCCTCGCGAGCCCCGGTTTCGTGGAGGAGACACCATGCGAAAGCTCACGCTCGCCGTAGCCATCTTTGCGGTTCTATTCAGCAATATGGCGTTCTCGCAAGATTGGCCGAATCGACAGACTGTCCGCATCATCGTTCCGTTTACCGCGGGCGGGGTCACTGACGCTGTCGGTCGATTGCTCGCCGATGCATTGACGCAGCGATATGGCAAGACCTTCATCGTCGAGAACCGGCCCGGCGCCGGACAGAATGTCGGCGCGCTTGCCCTGGCCAAATCGGCCCCGGACGGATACACCCTGATGGTGACGGCTCCGGGTCCTCTCGCCATCAATCAGTACCTTTATCCGAAGCTTGAATACGATCCACAAGCGTTTGCGCCGATCACCCTGCTGTCGAGCGACCCCCTGGTTTTTGTCGTGAACAGCAAAAGCAAATATCAATCGCTGCAAGACTTCCTCGCGGCCGCCAGGGCGAACCCGGGAAAACTTTCCTATGGTTCATCAGGCGTGGGCGCAACGAGTCACATGATGAGCGCCGTTCTGTTCGCCAAGGCGGGCGTGCAAGTCCTCCACATTCCCTATAAGGGAGGTTCCGAGGCGGCGACGGCGTTGATGGGCGACCAGATCGACATGATCGCCATCGATCCGGTCGCTGCCGTGCCCCAGATTCGTGGCGGCCGCCTGCGGCCGCTGGGCATTAGCGCGGCGAAAGGCACGCCGGTGCTTCCCGATGTGCCGTCCGTCGCCGCTGCTGGCGTTCCAGGCTACGACTATGCCACCTGGCTCGCGCTGATCGGGCCCCCGGGCCTCCCGCCGGAACTGGCCAACCGCATCGCCAGCGCGGTGGAGGACGCCTTCAAGTCGCCGGAATTGCAAAGCAAGCTCGCGGCCTACGGCTCAAGCTATGAAGGAGGCGGCCCGAAGCAGCTTGCCGACTGGATTCGCAAAGAACAGGTCAAGTGGAAGGCGTCCGTTGAGGCGTCTGGCGCAAGAGCCGGACAATAGGCCGCGACGACATGGAAGCGATGAAGCAACCGCTGGACGGCGTGACGATTCTCGATCTCACGCAGATATTCAATGGGCCGTATGCCACCTTCTTGCTGGCCATGGCCGGAGCGGAAGTGATCAAGATCGAGCCGCCCGGGGGGGAGCATCTCAGGAAGCGGCAGGGATCCGCGAAAGGCGCGGCGATGCCGTTCGCCATGCTCAATGCGAACAAGAAATCCGTCGTACTCGACCTGAAAGCCGAAGAGGGGAAATCGGCGCTGATGGCCATGGCACAGCATGCGGACGTCCTGGTCGAAAATTTCGCCCCGGGCGTCATGGCGCGGCTCGGACTGGACGCCTCGCGATTGCAGGCGGCCAATCCGAGACTGATCTACGCGTCGAGCAGCGGTTACGGCAGCAGCGGCCCTTACCGTGACTACCCCGCCATGGACCTGGCTGTGCAGGCGATGTCCGGGCTCATGGAAACCACGGGATATCCCGAGAACCCGCCAGTCAAGGCGGGCGCCACGGTATGCGACTTCGCGGCGGGCTCCCACCTTTTCGGCGCGGTTTGTCTGGCGCTCTATGACAGGGAACGGACCGGGCGCGGACGGCAAGTCGAGGTCGCGATGCTCGATGCGATCTTCCCGACCCTCGCCTCGAGTCTCGGGATGTATTACGGCTCCGGGGGCAAGGAAGCGCCGCGCACCGGAAACAGGCACAGCGGGCTGGCCGTCGCGCCATATAACGTTTATCCAGCGTCCGACGGCTACATCGTGATCATCGCCAGCAACGAAGCGCGATGGATCGCCCTGGCCGACGCACTTGGCCATCCCGAGCTAACGCGCGACGCGCGCTTTCGCACGATGCGCGACCGATGCGCAAACCTGGACGACCTGGATCATGCGCTCGGGCAAATCACCCGCACGCAAACCAAGGAGCAGCTCTTCGCGAAGCTGATCGAGGCCCGTATTCCGAGCGCGCCGGTTCGATCGCTCTTGGAAGTCGTCAATGACCGGCATCTCCATGAACGAGGCATGCTGCACTGGATCGATCACGCCGAATATGGCCGCATGGTGGTCCAGGGCACTCCGATCCGGTTCGAAGGTTTGCCGATGCCGCCCTATCTTCCGAGTGTCCCGCTGGGCGCCGATACGGCTTCCGTGCTGGCGGATAGGGTCGGTGCGCAGGAGCCAACGAGAGCAGGCAAGATCCCATGAGCAACGTTGCCCGACAAGTACCGGAGGATAGCTTCGAGCTGTCGATGATCCGGCAAAGCGCGCGCGACTTCGCGGCACGCCACGCACGAAAGAAGGGCGCTTGGCTGCGGGACGTCGCGGATGACTATATCGAAGAAATCCGGCGACTGGGATGGCTGGCGATGTTCGTTCCGGAGCAATACGGCGGACTCGATCTTGACTTCAAGACCATGGCGGCCCTGGTCGAGGAGCTCGGCAGGGGCCTGGTGGCTGAACCGCTGGTCGCCATCGCCGTGCTGGGAACCCGAAGCCTGGTCCTGGGCGACAAGGAAGTCTTGAAGGAGCGGCTCCTTCCCCGATGCGTCTCCGGTGACGAACTGCCAGCCTTGGCGTGGCAGGAACTGCGCGGCGAATACGATCCCGGTGTCGTGAGTACCAGGGCATCCCTGGAGAGCGGCGATTGGCGTATCGACGGCGGAAAGAATTTCATCCTCGGCGCCGGGATGGCCACCGGGTTCGTGGTCAGCGCACGTACTGACAGCGGAATCGCGCTCTTCTGGATCGATCGCCACGCAGCGGGAGTGGAACTCTCGTTCGAATCGAGAGTGGATGGATCGAAGCTCGGAATCCTGAAGTTGACCGGCGTCGTCGTTCCCGCCGGGAACATGGTTGCTTCGGCAATGGTAGGCCATCGCGTGTTGGAGCAGGCCTTGGACGAGGCCGTCGTGATGACGTCGGTCGAGGCTTACGGCGTGTTGAGCGCGGCCCTTGACGTCACGTTGGCGTTCATGCGGGCTCGCGTGCAATTCGACCGCCCGATCGGAACGTTCCAGGCGCTTCAGCATCGCGCCGTCGATCTATATCTGCTTCAACAGCTCACTTCCGCCGCCGTGGGCGAGGCTGTCGAGGCCATGGACGCCACGTCGGATTCCCGTGAGCGGAGCATTGCCGCGAGCAGGGCCAAATGCCGCAGCAGCATGGCCGGGCTGAAGGTCGGGAAAGAATCGATCCAGCTGCATGGCGCGATCGGGTACACCGACGAATACATCATCGGGCATCATCTCAAACGCCTACTCGTCCTGTCCGCGGTTCTCGGGAACGCCGGAACGCACCGAACCCGGCTGCGCGCGCTGGGCTTGCACCTGAAAGACGATACTTTCGCGGCCGCTCCGCCTCTTTCCCTCGGATCGCCGTCCAGCGCAGAGCCTGGTTCGCAAGACTGGAACGACATGGACGATGCCGAATTCAGGGAAAGCGCTCTTCGCTTCTTCGATGAGCACTGCCCGCGGTCCTTGCGTTTCATGCCGAACCGGCCGCGTTGGGACGAGGTGAGAGAATGGTACTCAACGCTCTCCCGGAAAGGCTGGCTCGCGCCGGGACTGCCCAGGGAATACGGCGGCATGGGCCTTGCGCCGGGCAAGCTCCTGATCTACTTCGAGGCGGCCGCGATGATCGGCCTTCCACGCCTGCACGATCAAGGAATCAACCAGGTCGCGCCGATCCTGATTGCCCGCGGTACGCAAGCACAGCGCAAGGCATTCATACCAAAAATCATTTCGGGCGACCACGTCTGGTGCCAGGGGTACTCCGAGCCCGATGCCGGTTCGGATCTGGCGGCGCTGCGTACCCAGGCACGGCTCGAGGGTGAATACTTCATCGTCAACGGACAGAAGACATGGACGTCGATGGCGCATGACGCGACGCACATGTACGCGCTGGTGCGTACGGACCGCTCCGCAAAAAAGCAAAAAGGAATCAGCTTCCTGCTGATCGACCTCGACCAGCCAGGCGTGACGATCAGGCCAATCAAGAACCTGACCGGGGACGATGAATTCTGCGAAGTATTCCTGGATGACGTCCGTACCCATTGCTCGAATCTCGTCGGCGAAATGAACGATGGCTGGAGCGTGGCCAAATCCTTGCTCGGCTTCGAAAGAACCGTGGCGGGTTCTCCACGCCGCTGCTTTCTGATGCTGAACCATCTGCATACCGTCGCGCGACACACTGGAAAAATCCACGACGCCGTGTTCGCGGACCTCCTGGCCCAGCTCGAACTGGATGTCCTCGATTTGTCCGCCTTGTACGAGCGCCTCGGTGCCAAGCTCCGTGGCGGAGGTTTGCCTGGATCGGAAGTTTCCGGCATGAAGATCCTAGCAACCGAAACGCTTCAGCGCCTGACGGATTTGCTCGTGAGCGCGGTGGATGACGCCGGCGGACTCTACGGCGAGCAAACATTCGGCGCAGAGCGGATCGACGTGCTGGCGCATTACTTTACGGCGCGTCCGTTCACCATCTTCGGCGGCTCCAATGAGATCCAGCGCAACATCATCGCAACGCGGGTTTTGGGACTGCCGAAGGAGGACAGACATGGATGAACCCAACGTCCGTGTGGCGATCGAGGATTTCATCGCTGTCGTCACGCTCGACCGGCCGCCGGTCAACGCGACGTCACGAGCCATGGTGCTCGAAATTCAGGCCGCATTCGACAGCTTCAACAACAACCCGAATGTACGCGTCGCGATTCTGGTCGGCGCGGGAAAAATCTTCTGCGCGGGGGCGGATGTGAAGATGCGCGCGTCCAGCCTCGAGTCGGGCCAGGCCGGCCAACCGGGATCGCACGCCCTTCATGCACGGATTGGCCGTGAAGGGTTCTATTCCATCATGGATTGCGAGGTACCGGTCATTGGCGCGCTGAACGGCGCGGCGGTCGGCGCCGGATTGGCTTTCGCCGCATCCTGCGATTACCTCATCGCTTCCGAGACGGCGTTCATCGCGTTGAATGAAATCAACGTCGGGCTTCTTGGAGGCGGCCGCCACGCGCAAAGACTGCTGGGGACATTTGGCGCCAGGCGGCTCATGTATTCCGGCGATCGCATCCACGCCGCCGAGCTGCTTGAACGCAATGTGGTGGAGAAGGTCGTGCCCGCCGGCGCGCTGATGCAAGAGGCCCTGGCGATGGCACGGGTGATCGCCGAAAAGAGCCCGACCGCGATCAAGATGGCCAAGCGCGCAATGAACGCGGTCGAGTTCATGTCGATTCGCGATGGCTATCGCCTCGAACAGACCATGACAGGCGAACTGTCCCGGACCGAAGACGCGGCAAATGCTTTCGTGGAGAAACGCAAGCCGATTTTCAAAGGCAGCTGATAGGCGATTGTTGCGGGTGGCGTCCCGGCCACTTGAAGTGGGATTCGTCCAGCCATGAGGGGTTTGTCGCCGGTTCGGCGCCGAACTCAACCCGAGTTGCGAGGCCAAGGAAAGCGCTTGCCTGCGAAGGCCGGTTTTACATCGGCCTTGCAGCAACGTTCTGATACTATTGCTTCGGCTTTTTACCTCGGTAGCGGGCCCGCCAATAACCCGTATTTCATGGAGAATCACATGCGTATGCTCACAGGTCTGTTGAGCGTTCTTCTGCTGGTCCTGGCAGGATGCTCCGCAAAGGACTCGGGCGATGTGATCCGGGTGGCCGTATCGCCAGCGTCGCCGCCCAACCTGTACGAGGAGAACGGCCAAACCAAGGGCCTCGATCTGGAGATTTTCGAGGGCTATTGCAAGGCCAGGGGTTGCACCTTGCGCATTACCTCGTACGACTGGCAGGGCATGCTCGGTGCCGTTGTCAGCCGCCAGGCGGACGTGGCCTTTTCGGGTATTTCCATCACTGCGCAGCGCGAGGAGGTCATGGATTTTTCCAAGCCCTATATGGAAAACACCTGGAACCTGGTAAGCCTGAAAAAACAGGACATTCATTTCGACGACCTGGCCGAAATGAAGCAATACACCATCGGCTACCCGCGTGGCATGGCCTACAGCGATTTCATCACGAAGGAGCTGGAGCCGAAGGGCATTTACCGGCTCAGCCAGGTGAAAATGTATCCTTCCTATAACGAAGTGCTGTCGGATCTGCAGAACGGCAATCTGGACCTCGCCTTTCTCGACGGCACCGTCGCCTCGGTGTATCGCAAGACATTGCCGATCCGCGACAGCTACGTGTTCACGGGTTTCGACCGCTTCGGATTCGCCTTTCCCAAGGATTCCGCGTTGCGCAAGGACTTCGATCACTACCTGAGCGACGAACTGGGGCCGGAAGGGTTGAAGGCCATTATCCACAAGTGGCTCGATTGACGGAACCGATCGGCATCCGATGAGTTTCCTGGATATTCTCGGCCTGCTGGCGACAGGAGCCGGCTACACCATCCTGGTCACTCTGTTGTGCAGCGCAACGGGGATTCTGGTGGGCCTCGCCGTCGCCATCCTCTACCGCCTGGGCTGGCGGGCGCTCAATCTTTTTCTGGATGCCTTTACCTATGTGTTCCGGGGCATTCCGGTGCTGGTGCTGCTGTTCATCGTCTTCTTCGGGTGGCCTGGCATTGGCATCAGCGTGCCGCCACTCGTTTCGATGATGTTAAGTCTCGGATTGATCGCGGGCGCCTATCTGGGCGAAGTGTTTCGGGGCGCCTTCGACTCGGTCGACGCGAATGAGATCGTGGCGGCGGAGGCAATGGGCATGAGCCGGATGCAGGCGCTCCTTTACATAGAGATTCCGCAAATGCTGCGGTTCTCCGTGCCCGGCATGATCAACGAGTTCACCACGGTGCTGAAGTATTCGCCCTTTGCCTATACCGTGGGCATTCCCGAAGTGATGAAGCAGGCCATGGCCTTGTCCGCCGCCACACTGCGTGGGGTGGAAATCTACGTTGCCGTGGGCCTCATCTATTTCGCGATCTACAAGGTGCTGGTGACAGTGGTGTGGGCGCTGGAAAAACACTACCGCGTGCCTGGCCTGACGGGGCATTGAGAGAAAACATGGCACTGCTGACAGTCCGCAACCTGGTGATGGAATACGAGGGCAAGGCCGTCCTCAAGGGGATCGATCTCGATCTCGACGAGGGCGAGCTCAAGGTGGTGATGGGCCCCTCCGGATGCGGTAAGTCCACCCTGCTGCGCTGCCTGAACCGGTTGATTACGCCGACTTCGGGGCAGGTGATTTTCCGTGGCGAGGATGTCACGCTGCCCGGAACCGATGTGCGCGCCCTGCGCCAGCGCATCGGGTTCGTATTTCAGAACTTTGCCCTGTACCGTCATCTGACCGCCCTCGAAAACGTGACCCTCGGGCTGCGCAAGCTGCGCCGCATTCCGGCCGCCGAGGCCGCCGAGCGCGCCAAACACGAATTGCGCCGCATGGACATGGTCGAGCACCATCACAAATATCCGGCCCAGCTCTCGGGCGGGCAGAAACAGCGGGTGGCCATCGCGCGGGTGCTGGCGATGGACCCGGCGGTGCTGTTCTTCGATGAGCCGACCTCGGCCCTCGACCCGTTGATGGCCCGGGAGATCATCAACGTGATCAACCAATTGCGCCGGGATAATGTTTCGATGCTGTGCGTGACCCACGACCTGTTCCTGGCGCGCTCCGTCGGAGGCCGGGTGCTGTTCCTCGACCAGGGGGTGATTCACGCGGAAGGCGATGCCGAACAATTGTTCGGCGACCATGCGGATCCGCGCATCCGCGCCTTCTTCAGCCAGGAGTCCCGCGATGACCGGGAGGCCGGCAGCCCATGAGCGGCCTGGCTGTCTTTCTGCGGCAAGTGGCGGATTTCGGTCCGCAGATCCTGGCGGGCCTTGGCAATACGCTGTTGCTGGCTTGCATCATCACGGTTACCGGATTGCTGGGCGGCATCGGGGTTTTCTATCTGACCCTCAGCCAGAATCGCATCTGTCGCAGGCTTACCGAAGGCTATATCTCTTTCTTCATCGGCACGCCGCTTATCGTGCTGCTGTTTTTGATGTATTACGGGCTGCCGCAATGGGGACTGCGCCTGTCGCCGCTGACAGTCGCGGTCATCGGCTTCACCATGAATGTAGCGGCCTACAACGCGCGCTACCTGATGACGGCCTACCGCGGGCTCGATCAGGATGAACTGGAGGCGGCGCGGGCGCAGGGCTTCACGGCGGGGCAGGTGTTCCGCCTGATCACTTTGCCGCAGGTGCTGCGCCTCTCGGTTCCCGCCCTGTCGAATCAGGTGATCCTCAACCTGAAGGACAGCTCGGTGGCTTTCCTGATCCAGTACACCGAATTCTTCGCCTATGTGCAGGACTTCGCCATACGCAATTTCCAGTTCTTCAAGGCCTATGTAATGGCCGGGCTGGTGTACCTGGCGCTGGTTTCGGTCATCGTGTTCGCGGCGCGCGCGTTGGAGCGGCGCTTTGTCCTTCCGGGCACGCGACGGTTGTAGTCGCTCCATCCGATGGCTTCTCGCGCACGGGGATTTAAACATTAATCTGGTTCAGGGCCATGGAGACCGTGCCGCGAATACCGTGGCCGGTCAGTTGGTCTTGGTCGCCGTTTGCGTTTGCGAGTTGGGATGGAGCGCTCGGTACGGGGTATGTTTGGCGAGCGGGTGTCTGGCAGGTTCGGGCCTATGGCCGGATCGACAGTCTCTTTGACCAGCAATACGCTGGCTCGGGTTATCGTGAACGAGGGAAATGGGCGGTATTTCGAGCCAGCGCCGGGTCGCGGCTGGAGCGCGGGCATCGGAGCGACCTACACCTACTGATCATGCCGCCGCTGTCGGAGTCGGTGCGCTGCGCTGAGCGTTGCCCCATCGGGTAACGGCCATTTTTCGAAAGGAGCAAATCCATGTCATCGAAGCGCCTTGAAGGAAAGGTTGCCATTGTCACGGGTGCCGCGCGCGGCATCGGGCGCGCCACCGCAGTTGCTTTTGCGCGCGAAGGTGCAGCCATCGTGGGGATTGATATCGCAGGCCCCGTCAGCAAGATCCTGGAGGTGACGCCGGCCACCGCGGACGAACTGGCGGAAACAGGAAGGCTTGTGGCGGCGGCCGGTGGGCGCTGGGAGGCGCGCCGGCTCGACCAGCGTGACTTGCCAGCCCTTCGTGAAGCCGCTGCGTGGACGGCTGAGACCTTTGGCAAGATCGACATCCTCTTTGCCAACGCCGGCATCCAGGCGTTCAAGCCGCTCCTCGACATGGAGGATGCGGATTGGCACGATCAGATCGACGTCAATCTCACTGGCACCTGCAACGCCATCCGCGCTATCGCCCCCTATCTTGTGAAGAATGGTGGTGGCCGCATCATCGTTACGTCATCGACGCAGGGGCAGCACGGCACCAAGTACGGTGCGGCCTATTCGGCCTCAAAGTGGGGGATCATCGGCCTGATGAAATCCGCAGCCCTGGAGCTTGGACAATACGGCATCACGGTCAACGCGGTCATCCCCGGCCTGATCGACACTCCGCTCACACGCCACCGGCAACGGTACGCGCAAGCTGTCGATGACTTGAACAACACCGAACCTCTGGACCAGCTCGAAGCCGAAGCGAAGCAAAAGCTCACGGCCAAGTCGCCATTGGGTGTTCCCTGGCTCCCGCCAGAATCCATTGCGCCGGCTGTCGTCTTTCTTGCGAGCGACGACGCCTACATGGGTTCGGGCGCTACCTACGACGTGACGGGGGGCGACAGCGCCAACAACACTGCATGATCCAGGCATCGCGGGATTCCAGCAGCGCCGTGGCACAAGCTCGCACGGCATGACGACCATAGCGACGGCTGACGAACGCAAGTCGGTCGGCATTGAGTCTTCCCCGCAACGTCCAGCATTTGCTCACTTGCGCCTCTGCCACGGCGGCTCGCAATGCGGCCAATGATCGCAGCGAGAGGAACGGTGGGCGCGAGCGAGTCCCCCTGCGTGGCCAAACTGCGTTGGCAGGAGAGCAGCCATCCACATAAGGAACGTATGAATGATTGAAAATAATTACGATGCATTTGCGGATGCCTATCAAACAGACAATGAAACCAACGCCTGGAATTCCTATTACGAGCGGCCGGCAATTCTCTCGATGGTTGGTGATGTCAATGGACATCGGGTGCTCGACGCGGGATGCGGTGGCGGAGTTCATGCCGCAGCACTCCTTGATCGAGGGGCAATACTGACGGGGATAGATTCGAGCGCTGGCTTACTGGAGATCGCGCAACGTCGCCTTGAAGGGCGCGCGCGATTATTATTGGCTAATCTCAACGAGCCATTGCCCTTTGAAGATGGCGCTTTCGATCTGATCCTCGCTTCGCTTGTCATGCATTATTTGCCCGACTGGTCTATGCCTCTCTCGGAGTTCAACCGTCTGCTGTCCCAAGCCGGTCGCCTGGTCTTTTCAACGCACCACCCCTTCATGGATCACCAGTTAGCCGGTCGCGACAATTACTTCGAAACTTATAGTTTCGATGAAACGTGGCAGCGCGACGGAAGGGATATCGAAATGCGCTTCTGGCATCGGCCACTCCACGCCATGTTTGATGCCCTCAAGTCGGCCGGTTTCCTGATCGACATACTGAGCGAACCACAGCCCGACCCGCGCGCCCGCGCGCTCTTCCCGGATGCATACCAGAGCCTGACGACCAAGCCTCGCTTCATCTTTTTCTCAGCCGTGAAATTATGAACCCGGCACGATTGGTCGAGATGCAGTGATTCTCGGCAGCGGATTTCATCTTGTCCCGCAAACGGCGAACTCAAGGTCGAAAAATCAGCCTTTCGGCCTTTAAGCGCCGTGTTCTTCGCTTCCGCACCCCGCACGCCGAGCGAACTCGCGCAGGCGGTGCAGGCATAGTGCGGTGGCCGCATGCCCCCCGCGAGGGCGGTGTGCCCTATGCGCCGTCCAGGGCTACCGCGCTGTCTGCCAGCCGGCAAACGCTCTGCCGGCCTTCAGCTCGCGATTGATCTGGTGCACACCCGGTTCCGATCCGATTCCAGCAATAACCCGAACCGACACCAACCGCATTCGTTGGTGTATCACTTGGGCTGCACTTCAAGTCGATCACGGCCAATTTGAAGCCTTCAGGCTACAAAATTGCCATAACTCCAGTTCTTAGGAGAGCGACGCATCCTATCGTGGACGCTTGTATGAATGTCTCGTGGGCTACATTTTCACCATAGAAGCCATTTTTGATGCCATTTCTCTAGAGCCTGCGCTGGCGATAGGATTTCGAATCCGCAGTCAGCCGGTCGAAGCTCCAGCAAATTCTTGGCGCCACTGACTAGCCACACGGCCTTGCCATGCAAGGCCGTGTGGAGAAACACATCGTCATCGGGATCGCGACTGTACGCTGGTCTGGGAGTCGGAGGCAGATCAACCCACCGAGCCGCCGCAGCGTAAGCGCCCGGTGATCCCGTCTTGAGCCACGGCGTTGTCCTCGATTAGTGTCCACCATTTTTTGGTGGACACCATGGCAAAGACAGAATTAGTGCCGTTGCGTAAGCGCCGGTCTTATCCGAAGACGCTGAAGGCCCAGATCGTGGCGCAGTGCAATCAGCCGGGGGCATCCATTGCCAGCGTCGCGCTGTCGCACGGCGTGAACGCGAACCTGGTGCATAAATGGATCCGACTTGCCTGCCGCGCGCCGGCCGCTACGCCCGCGTTTGTGCCCGTGGTGGCACCGCCGCTGCCGGCACCGGGCCGGCATATTGAAATCCGGCTGTCGCGCGGCCCGGTGCAAGCGACGGTGCAATGGCCCGTGAGCGAAGCCGGTGCCTGCGTGGCGTGGCTGCGGGAGTGGCTGCGGTGATCCGCATCGATGCGATCTGGCTGGCGACCGAGCCGCTGGACATGCGTGCCGGCACCGAGACAGCGCTGGCGCGGGTGGTGGCGGTGTTCGGTATTGCACGCCCGCACCACGCCTATTGTTTCGCTAACCGACGCGCCAACCGCATGAAGGTGCTGGTGCACGACGGGATCGGCGTGTGGCTGGCCGCGCGCCGGCTGAACCGCGGCAAGTTCGTGTGGGCCGATGCGCTGCGTGGCCCCCACATCGCGGTCGACAGTGAGCAGTGGCAGGCGCTGGTGCTGGGCCTGCCCTGGCAGCATGTGGGCGCGGCAGGCGCGATCTCGGTGTTGTAGCGCCGGACAATCCGGCAAGACGCCAATACCGCCGCGGGGAGCCCTGCGGCATACTGGTGGCCATGAGTACCGCATCCCTGGACCACCTCGACGCGCAGCAGCTACGCGCGTTGGCAGAACGCCTGATGGGCGAGGTTGCCGCGCGTGACGCCCAGATAGCGGCGCACGATGCGGTGGTTGCCGATCGGGATCGCGTACTGCACTTCAAACAGACGCACATCGACCAGCTCATGCAGGAGCTGGCGCTGTACAAGCGCTGGCGCTACGGCAAGCGCAGCGAGCAACTGAACCCGGCGCAGGCAAGCCTTCTGGAAGAGACGATGGATGCCGACATGGCGGCTATCGAAGCGGAAGTGAACGCGCTGCGCGAAGCGATCGCCACAAAGCCTGCGCCGTCGCAAGCGCCGCGTCGCATGCGGCTGCCGGCCGAGTTGCCGCGCACCGACATCCACCACGAACCGGCGTCCACGACGTGCCGCTGCGGCTGCGGTTTGAAGCGCATCGGCGAGGACGTCAGCGAGAAGCTGGATTACCTGCCGGGCGTCTTTACGGTCGAGCGCCACATCCGCGGCAAGTGGGTGTGCGAGCACTGCGAGACGCTCACGCAGGCGCCCGTGCCCGCGCAGGTCATCGACAAGGGCATCCCGACGGCGGGGCTCTTGGCGCAGGTGCTGGTGGCGAAGTTCGCCGATCACCTGCCGCTGTATCGCCAGGAAAGCATCTTTGCGCGCGCCGGGCTGGCGCTGCCGCGCTCGACGCTGGGCGAATGGGTCGGCGTGTGCGGGTTGCGGCTGCAGCCCTTGGTCGATGCGCTGAAGGCCGAAGTCCTGGACAGAGCAGTGCTGCATGCCGACGAGACGCCGGTGCAGATGCTCAAGCCCGGGGCGGGCAAGACGCACAAGGCTTACCTGTGGGCCTACACGCCGACCTCCTATGACAGCCTGCGCGCAGTGGTCTATGACTTCACCCCCAGCCGCGCCGGTGAGCACTGCCGCACGTTCCTTGACGACTGGCGCGGCAAGCTGGTGACTGACGATTACGTCGGCTACAAGGCCGGGTTCGCGGCCGGCATCACGGAGCTGGGTTGCATGGCCCATGCCCGTCGCAAATTCCATGACCTGCATGCTAGCAACCAAAGCCAGATTGCCGGCCAGGCGCTGGAACTGTTCGGCGCCCTGTATGGTGTCGAGCGCGACGTGGCTGATCTGCCCGCCGACGAGCGGCAGCGAATGCGAGAAGAACGCGCGCGGCCGATCGCCGAGACGCTGCACCGGTGGCTGATCGCGCAGCGCCAGCGCGTGCCTGACGGATCCGGCACGGCTCGCGCCATCGACTACAGCCTCAAACGCTGGGAGGCACTCGCGCGCTATCTAGACGACGGCCACGCGCCGATCGACAACAATTGGGTCGAGAACCAGATCCGTCCCTGGGCGGTCGGACGTGCGAACTGGTTGTTCGCGGGGTCGCTGCGCGGCGGCCAGCGCGCGGCCGCCATCATGAGCCTGATCCAGTCGGCACGCCTGAACGGGCATGATCCGTATGCCTACTTGAAGGACGTGCTCACGCGGCTGACAACGCAGAGGAACAATCGGATCGCCGAACTGCTGCCACATCGGTGGACACCGGCCACCTGATTGCCGTCGTCAAGGCGTGATTACCGGCCGCTTACGCCGCAGCGAAGTCATGCAACAGCAGGCGTCGGCGATCCATGTCCAGATAGCGGTCAAATTTTGGCCGCCAAAGCCTGGTTTCAAGTTCCTCGAAGGTTTCCCGTGAGAACACCAACGTAGCGTGTTGCAGAAGACAATCCACGATCTGCGCAGGGGCAGACCGAGGCGATAGCGCAGCACTTATCAGGACGTTGGTGTCGATGACAGCGCGTTCAATCCTCATCGGCCAGGAGCTGTTCCAGCGTAAGCGGCTGGGCATCCCATCTTGACCTTGCAGGGCTACGCTGCCTGCGTTGAGTACGCCGTCGTAAGCGGGTGCCACCGATGGGGTAAGAGTTGGTCGATGTCGCAGAACTTGTGTGTCGGCAAACGCGTGAGTACGTCTTTCAAGTAGGCGTACGGATCATGCCCGTTGAGCTTGGCCGATTGGACCAGGCTCATGATGGCCGCCGCACGCTGGCCGCCGCGTAACGACCCGGTGAACAGCCAGTTCGAGCGCCCGATGGCCCAGGGCCGGATCTGGTTTTCGATCCAGTTATTGTCGATGGGGACATCGCCATCGTGCAGATAGCGCGTCAGCGCTTCCCAACGCTTCAGGCTGTAGTCCAAGGCTTTGGCGATGGCTGAACCTTCCGGCACCAATTGCCGTTGACCGATCATCCACGTATGCAGCGCATCGGCGACCGCCGTAGCTTTGTCGTGGCGTACGCGTTGGCGCTGGTCGGCACCGACGTCACCGATGTCTCGCTCGATATCGTAAAGACCGCTGAAGAATTTCAGCGCCTGCTCGGCGATCTGGCTCTTGTTGCTGGCGTGCAGATCGAAGAACTTTCTACGTGCATGGGCCATGCAACCGATCTCGATCACACCTTGGCCGAAGCTCGCCTTGTAGCCCGCGTAGTCGTCGCACACGAGCTTGCCGCGCCAGTCCTGCAAGAAGGCTCGCGCGTGTTCACCCGCCCGGCTCTCGGCGAAGTCATAGACCACGGCACGCAAGTCGTCGAAGCGTGTCGGCGCATACGCCCACAGGTAGGCGCGGTGCGTCTTCTTCTTGCCCGGCGACAGCATTTGCACCGGCGTCTCGTCGGCGTGCAGCACGCCGCGGGCCAGGATTTCAGCGCGCAGTGCATCGACCAGCGGTTGCAGACGAACGCCGCATACGCCCACCCATTGACCCAGCGTGGAGCGCGGCAGCGCCAGGCCGGCACGGGCAAAGATGCCTTCCTGCCGATACAACGGAAGGTGATCCGAATATTTCGCCACCAGTACCTGGGCCAGCAGGCCGGTGGTCGGGATGCCCTTGTCGATCACATGCGCCGGCACCGGCGCTTGGATCAGTGTCTCGCATTGCGTGCAGGCCCATTTGCCGCGTACATGGCGCTCGACCGTGAACACGCCGGGAAGATAGTCGAGCTTCTCGCTGATGTCTTCGCCGATACGCTTCAAGGCGCAGCCGCAGCCACAGGTGGTCGATGCCGGTTCGTGACGGATCTCGGTGCGCGGGAACTGCGCCGGCAAGGGGGTGCGCTTGGGTTGCTGGGGTGTCGGTTTGCTGGGCTGCGAACCTACGGTGAGCTGTTGCAGTTCGTCCTCGATCGCGGCCAGGTCCGCGTCCAGCGTCTCGTCCAGCAGCGAGGCTTGGGCCGCAGGGAGTTGCTCGCTGCGTTGACCGAACCGATATCGCTTGAGCACGGCGATCTCATGGGTCAGTTGATCGATGCGGACCTCGCGGTACTTGAGTTCGCGGTCCTTGTCGCTGACCTGCGCCATCAGCCCGGCCGCCAGCTCGCGCAATTGCTGCGCGCTCAGGGCGTCGAGGTCGTTGGCTTGGATCATGCCGAGAGTTTGCCATCGGCGGGCTGCTCACCGCCATCGGCACAAGACCCAATTGCTGGGTGCTACGATCCAGGTGGCGTCGTTATAGGACAGTGATCACGCCGTCGGGACCGACGCGCTGCCACGGCAACCCCAGCACCAAGGCCGCAAGCTGTTCATCGCTCAGTGACAGATGTCCATGCAATGCTGGGTGCGCCCATACGAAGCTGCCTTGGTGCAGTCGGCGGGCCGCCAGCCACGTGCCGATACCGTCGTGCGTCAGCACCTTGATGCGGTTGGCCCGGCGGTTGGCGAACAGATAGGCATGGTGCGGCTGCGCTGCACCGAAGACCTTGATCACCCGAGCCAACAGCGTATCGAAGCCGGCGCGCATGTCTACCGGTTCGGTGGCGAGCCAGATCGCATCGACGCGAATCACTTGAACCACTCGCGCAGCCACGCTGCGCAGCTTGCAGCTCCCTCCAGCGGCCAAGCGTAAGCGTCCAAACCGAGGCGTTCTATTTGTATGGTGTCCGAGCAGGTAATGTGCGGCCTTCGGTTCATCGAGAAGGAGCAGGAAGATGTCGAAATCCCAAGCGTTGGAACCCGACGCACGGCAACATCGGCGTACGGCGCAGCAATGGAGTGAGTTGGTGAGCCAGCAGGTGGCCAGCGGTCTGAGCGTGGCAACCTGGTGTGCTGAACAAGGTTTGAGCGCAGCCTCGCTGTGGAACTGGAAGCGGCGTTTGCACGATGAGGCGACGGGTCATGCGATGGGCACGTCGGTCGGTGAACGTGCGTCCTTCATCGAGCTTGGGCAGACGGGCTCCGCCGTCCTGGCTTCTGGGATCAAGCTGCGCCTGGAATTGGGCGATGGCCTGGTGCTGGAACTGTCGCGGTCGTAGGGCATGCTGCCCACCGGCGTACGCGTGTTGTTGTGCACGCGAGCCACCGATATGCGCAAGAGCTTCGACGGGTTGATTGCCGCCACCCGTTCGGTACTGGGCGAGAACCCGTTGTCGGGTCACTTGTTCGTGTTCGTGAACCGGCAGGGCAATTATGCAAAGGTCCTGTACTGGTCGCGCGGCGGATATTGTCTTTGGGCCAAGCGTTTGGAGCGGGGGCAGTTTGCCCGGCTGGGATCGGATGGTGTATCGATCGTGCTCACCGATACGCAGTTGATGATGTGGCTCGACGGGATCGATCTGTCTCGCACAGTACAAAGAAAACGCTTCGAGCTGCCCGTGGCGGCGCAGGTCTCTGGGATAATGCACACATGACCCGAGCCCCTGTCACGAATGAGGCGATCGCCATGCCGCGCGAGCAGTTGGATGCGCTGCAGTCGCTGCTGCGCATCCAGGGCGATGAGATCGTCGAACTCAAGCGGCAACTGGACTGGTTCAAGCAACAGGTGTTTGGCCAGAAGAGCGAACGGCGTATCGTGGCCGATGGTCAACAGGATGGCCTGTTCGAGGCGCCGGCGGCGGCCGCTATCGGCACGGCGCCCACGGTCGATGTGCCGGCGCACACGCGCAACAAGCACCGCACGGGCGATGAAGTCAACGACAGCGGCATCCGCTTCGATGCGAACGTGCCGGTCAAGGAGATCGTGCTGTCGTGTCCCGAGCTGCAAGGCCCGGATGCCGCGCACTACGAGATCGTCGACTACAAGGAAAGCCTGAAGCTGGCGCGCCAGCCCGGCAGTCATGTGATCCTGAAGTACCGCCGGCCGGTGGTGCGCCACAAGGATCAAGGCCGCCTGGTGACGGCGGCTGCCGTGCCCGGCGTGCTCGATCACGCCCAGGTCGACGTGAGCATGCTGGCGGGCATGGCCATCGACAAGTTCGTGTACCACCTGCCGGTGTACCGCCAGCACCAGCGCCTGAAGGACGAAGGCATCGTGGTGTCGCGCACCACGCTCGATGTGTGGCTGCGCCGAGCGATCCAGTTGCTCGAACCGGTCGCCAAGGCGGTGTTCCAGCAGATCCTGCAGGGACGCTACCTGAAGATCGACGAGACGCCGATCAAGGCGGGCCGCACGAAGGTGGTCGGCGGCGCCAAGGCGGGCCAGGGCAAGATGAAGCCGGGCTGGCTGTGGCCGGTGCTAGGCGAGTTCGGCGACATCGCCTTCGGCTACTCGGAGCAGCGCGGTGCCGCGGCGGTCAAGGCCTGGCTGGGGGAGGCCTTCAACGGCACGATCCAGACCGATGGCTACCAGGTCTATGCGCAGTACGCGCAGAAGCTGCCCGGGTGCACGCACGCGCTGTGCTGGGCCCATACACGCAGGGCCTTCCTGAAGGCTGAGCAAAGCGATCCGCAGGCGGTGGCCGAGGTGCTCGAGCAGATCCGGGCGCTGTATGTCATCGAGCGGCGGCTGCGCGATACCGCCGCCGACCCGGCCACGATCCTGGCAACGCGGCAAGCGCAGAGCGCTGGTCTGGTCGATGGCATCTTCCAGTGGATCGATGCGCAGATCGCCCAGCCTGGTCTGACCCCGCGCAGTCCGCTGGCGCGGGCGCTGGCCTATGCCAAGCAACGGGAAACGGGACTGCGGGTGTTCCTGACCGATGCCTGGCTGGACCTGGACACCAATGACCTGGAGCGGGCGCTGCGGGTGATACCGATGGGTCGGAAAAATTGGCTCTTCTGTTCCACTGAGATCGGTGCCCGCTACGTAGCGGCGATCCAGACGCTGCTGGCAACCTGTCGCGCTCACGGCGTCGATGCCTACACCTACCTGGTCGATGTCCTGCAGCGCGTCGGCCAGCATCCGGCTAGCCAGATCGAACAACTCACCCCGCGTGAGTGGGCAAAACGCTTCGCGGTCGACCCCTTGCGATCAGATCTGCACTACGTGCGTCAATAACGTCCGCGTTTGGACGCTTACGTGGCTCCAGGTGCATTGGCAGACGGGCCGCTGGCTGACGTCGTGGCGATCGGCGGATATGCACTGGGAAGCCCGCCCATGTGTTGGGCTATCATGTTGGCGACGCCTACGCCCAGGTGGGGCGCGGCAGGATCGCCGTCATTTACACCCCAGTTTGGTACTGCTATAGGTCTTCTGGAATAGCCGATACATCAGGACAAATTGAAGTAGCGCAATAACTCAGACTTGATCTGACACACATTGTCTGATCAGGTTTCAGAGCCTCAGGACGCCTGCTTTCGGCCAGAAGCAGCCAGTCAGCTAATTTTTGCGCACGTCCGCCTCAGACCGATCTGAGGTTCGCGGTTCGAGACTGAGCGACGGCTTCCTACATGACCGGCCACTGAACGTCGCAGCCTTGCCGGCTCCTCTCTCCCGGAAGCGACCTCTCCACAGGGGCGATTGTTGCGTCCTTGCTCGAACGAACGCTCACTCACTGAGTGATAGGCTGAGGTTCGACTAGCTAGTGTTCTGCCCCATTAATTTATCCCGAATTGATGAGAGAATATCTGTTCCTGCGGAACCGAGATCAGAGATATGGGCAGATCAACCAATGCGCCGAGCGTAGAGATAGATGAGGCGGAACGAAAGCAACTGACATCGTTGGCTCGTTCTCGTTCGCTGCCTGCGGCATTGGCGCTTCGGGCACGAATCGTACTGGCATGCGAGGGGTCTGAGCAGACGCTGACACAACTGGGTGCAAGCCTTGGGGTGGATCGCGGCACCGTGCGCAAATGGCGCACGCGCTACATGGAGCATGGTCTTGCCGGCCTATACGATGAACTGCGCCCGGGGCGGCCGCGTACGATCGATGATGAGCGGGTTGCAGCGTTGATCAACAAGACGCTGCACAGCAAGCCAGCAGATGGCGGCACGCACTGGAGCACCCGTGTTCTGGCCTCGGCCACGGGCATCAGCAAAAGCACCGTACAACGCTATCTCCAAGCGTTGAACATCAAGCCGCACCGGGTTGAGTCCTTCAAGCTGTCGACCGATCCGCTGTTTATCGAGAAGCTACGCGACGTCGTCGGGCTTTACCTGAACCCGCCGGACAATGCCCTGGTGCTGTGCGTCGATGAGAAGAGCCAGTGTCAAGCCTTGCAACGCACCCAGCCGATGTTGCCGCTGGGGCTAGGTCGTGTTAACACTAATGGTGTTAATCATGAAAATTAAGAGATACTTCGGTGATGGAAATCAGCGAAGCCCAATTCAAGCAGATAGAGCATTGCCTTCCTCGCCAGCGGGGCAATGTGAGCATGAGCAATCTGAACGTGCTGAACGCGATCCTGTACGTGGCCGAGCACGGCTGCAAATGGAGAGGGTTGCCGGAGCGTTTTGGCAACTGGCACACGATCTATACGAGAATGAACCGGTGGTCCAAGAGCGGCGTTCTGGATCGGGTGTTCGAGCAACTGCAGCAGTCGCAGATTGTCCGGATACGCATCGAGGCGGTGTCGCTGGACAGCACGATAGTCAAAGTGCATCCGGACGGTACGGGGGCCCTCAAAAAAAAGGCCGCCAAAGCATTGGCAAGTCTCGAGGAGGCTGGACCACCAAGATTCATCTGGTTGCCGCGGATGCTCGAACGGCAGTGATCTTCGCGCTGTCGCCGGGCCAAGCCGGCGATGGCCCGCAGGGGCGGGCACTGTTGCGCCGCCTGGGCAGACCGAATCGGCCACTGCACTTGCTGATGGACAAAGCCTACGAAGGCAACGAGACTCGGCAACTGGCCTTGGATTTGGGATACATCCCAGTCGTGCCGCCATTGAAGACGCGTGTTCAGCCATGGCAGTACGACCGGGAGATGTATAAGCGGCGCAACGAGGTCGAGCGCCTGTTTCGGCGACTCAAAGGCTTCCGCAGAATCTTCTCCCGCTTCGACAAACTCGACGTCATGTTTACCGGGTTCATCAATTTCGCCCTGATTGCAGATGGGCTGCGTTGTGTTAACAGGCCCTAGGCCTTTTCGCCTGTGGCTTCAGCATGAACCTGCTGGGGTCGCACGGCGTGCCCATGCTGATGGACCACGGCTTCGATGCGATGACCAGCGCGCTGGGCATCGGACTGATCGGCGCGGTGGCCGTGTTCAGCACACTGGTGCTGGGACGCCTGGCCGACGTGCTGCCCCGGCGCGACATCCTGGCCACCATCTATCTCGTGCGCGGCCTGGGGTTCTTCGCGCTGGTCGTGGTCGGCACGCACTGGGAGCTGTATACCGCCGCCACGCTGGGCGGCATCGTCTGGTCGGGCAGCATCGCCCTGTCGTCGGCCTTGCTGGCCGATGTCTACGGCGTGAAGCTGGTGGGCATCCTGTACGGCTGGGCCTATCTGGGACACCAGTTCGGCGGCATGATCAGTTCGTGGCTGGGAGGCTGGGGCTACGAGACCTTCGGCACGCACTGGGTGTCGTTCGGCGCGGCCGGCACGCTGCTGGTGGCGGCCGCGCTGCTGTCCATGCGCCTGCCCCGGCGCGCGACGCTGATGGTGCCGCGCGCCACGCCGGCGAGCTGACTCGCCGGGCGGCTGGCGGCGTCAGTTCACCGAGACGTTGAACTCCTTGATCAGTTTTTCCCATTCGCCGGCCTCGCGCTTCATCGACTGCCCGAAGGCTTCGGAGCTTTCGAAGGCCGGCTCCAGTCCCTGGTCGCGCAGCCACTTCGTCACGTCGGCCTCTTTCAGGATGGCCTGGACGTCGGTGCGTATCCGGTCGACGATGGGCCTGGGCGTGCCGGCGGGCGCCAGGATGCCGAACCAGCCGCCCGCGCGCAGTCGGGGGAAGCCCAGCTCGATGAAGGTGGGGACGTCGGGCAGGACCCGGGACCGCTTGGGTGCCAGTACGGCCAGGGCGCGCACACGGCCGTCGCGGATATGCGGAAGGGCGGTACCCACCGAGTTGAAGCTGGCTTCCACGTGGCCGCCCATCATGTCGGTCAGGGACAGTGCCTCGCCCTTGTAGGGCACCGGCAGTACGTCGATGCCGGCGCCCTGGCCCATGATCAGGCTGTAGAAGTGGAAGCTCGAACCGTTGCCGAAGTTGCCGACCCCCAGGGGCTTGCCGCGCGTCTTCACGCCTTCGACCAGTTGTGCGAACGTCTTGTAGGGCGAGTCCGAGCGCACGACCAGCACGGTCTCGGTATCGACGAGCTGCACGACGGGCGCGAAGTCGTTGATGGGATCGTAGGGCGTCTCGGGGTAGAGCAGTTTCACCATGCCGTGCGAGACGAAGGTCGACAGCAGCGTATAGCCGTCCGGCGCGGCGCGCGCGACGATTTCGGCGCCGATGCGGGTCGTGCCGCCGGGACGGTTCTCGATCACCACCGGCTGATTCCACTTCTTGCTCAGATGCTCGGCCAGGAGCCGCGTGATGCGGTCGGGGCTGCTGCCGGGCGGGCCGGGCAGCACGATGCGCACGGATTTTTCCGGCCAGGACTGGGCGGCCGCGGTCGCGCTGGCGGCGGCGAGGGCGCATGCCCACAGCAGAGGGAACAGGCGGGGCTTCATTCGGGTGTCTCCTTGTCGGGATGTCTTGTACGTGTCGGGGAAGCCGGGGGAAAGCAGGGACCGGACAGGCCTCATGCGGGCGCGGCGGTAGTCTCCAGCGCGGGCATGACCTGTTCGGCGAACAGGCGGGTCGAGTGCAGGGATTCGTCGCGGCTCAGGTCGCCGAAGGCCAGGCGGCAGACGAAATAGTTGATGCCGGCCTGGGCCGACTGGTCGGCGATCCAGTCGCGCACCTGGTCGGGGGTGCCGGCGATGCCCAGGCCGGCGCGCTGGGCGTCGTCGAACTCGTCCGGGAAGGCCAGCGTCTGGGGGCGGGTGCCGTGCTTGACCCACAGATGCATCAGGTGGCCGTGCCAGCGCCGGTAGGCGCGCCGGGCCGCGTCCCGCGCCTCGGCCTCGGTATCGGCCACGACCACGTGCCGGCTCATGCCCATGAACGGAATGGCGCTGGCGTCGTGGCCCAGTTCCGCCCAATGCCTGCGGTACTGGTCGGTGATGGCGCGCACCTGGGCGGCCAGTCCGTTGCAGACGATGTTGATGCGCTGGGCGGCGGTCCACTGGGTGGAAGCCGGCGTGCCCGCGCCGTACCAGATCGGCGGGGTGGGGCGCTGCACGCATTGCAGTTCGACCGGTACCTTGCGCAGGTCGAAGTGCTTGCCCTGGAAATCGACGACGGACCCGGTCAGCCCCTGCATGATGATCTGGTAGGACTCGTGGTAGATGTCCTGGGCCTGGGCCGGATCGACGCCGTAGTAGCCCAGCTCGTAGGGCGAGATGCCGCGTCCGAAACCGACCTCCAGGCGGCCGCCGCTCATCTGGTCGAGCATGCAGATTTCTTCCAGCACCCGCAGCGGGTGGTGCATGCCCAATGTGTAGACCAGCGGTCCGAAGCGCAGGCGGCGCGTGCGCTGGGCGACGGCCGACAGGTAGACGCCGGGCGAGGGCGAGATGCCCAGCGGCGTGGAATGATGCTCGGCCACGTGGTAGGCGTGGAAGCCGGCGCGGTCGTAGGCCTGCACCAGCGCGAGCCGGTCCTCGTACTGCTGGGCCAGGGAGACCGTGCCGCGGTCCATGTGGTCGAAGACGGCGAATTTCATGGGCTGCTCTTGCTAGGGAAGTGAAGGGAAACGGGGCGGGCGTTCAGGCTGCGCTGAACAGGCCGCTCTTGTAGAGCAGGGACAGGTCGTCCTTCTGGGCGAGGGCGACGATTTCCCCGATGTAGATCGTGTGTGTGCCGCAGTCGATAGCCTGGGCCACGCGGCATTCGAAGGCTGCGAGCGCCTGGCGCAGCAGGGGCGCGCCGGTGCTGCCCGATGTCCAGTCGCCGGTGCGGAAGCGGTCTTCCGGCGCGCCGGCCGGCGCGGCGAAGGCCTGGGCGATGTCGCCCTGGTCCTGGCTGAGATAGCTCACGCCGAAATGGCCGGCAAGGCGGATGTGGTCGTGCGCGCGCACGCGCTTGTTCACGCAGACCAGCAGTTGCGGCGGTTCGGCGCTGACGCTGCAGACGGCGGTCGCAGTCAGGCCCCGGCGTTCGCCCTGGTGGGCCGCGCCGACGATGGCGACCGCGCTGGGGACGCGGCGCATGGCCGCCTTGAACGAGTCCGCGCTCGGAATCATGCCGATTCGTCTCCCTAATTCAATAATATTGAATTGTTTGATATAGTTTAATTAATCGTAGGGGCAGGCGGCCAGGCTGTCAAGGTGCCCCTGGGTACAATGCGGCACTCTTCCGGCTTCGTGCCCCTGCTCGCGTATCGGCTCCATGACATCAAGCAAGACGGCTAGCGCACCCGTGCCGGGCCCCGGACCGCGCGGCATCCAGTCCATCGAGATCGGTTACCGCATCCTGGTCGCGATCCAGATGGGGCCGGGCGCCGTGGCCCTGAAGGTCGTTGCCGCCCGTGCCGGCATCGCGCCCAGCGCGGCGCACAACTACCTGGCCAGCTTCGTGCGCACCGGCATGGTCAAGAGCGATGGCCGCGGCCTGTACCGGCTGGGTCCCAGCCTGGCCGCGCTCGGCATGACCGCCGCCCGCGACGTCGACCATTTCGAACTGGTGCGCGAGGCGGCCGTCGCGCTGAGCGAGGAAACCGGCCTGGGCGTGGCGGTGGTCATCTGGAGCAACGGGCCCGTCATCCTGGTCAATCAGTCGGCGGTGCGCGGCCGGGTGTTCGAATTGCGCAATGGTCCCGTGGAGATGCTGCACACGGCGGCCGGCCACGTGTTCGCGGCGTATCTGCCGGCCGAAGCGGTGCTGCCCGTGCTCAAGCGGGAGCTGGAGGCGGACGGGCTGGCGCCTACGACGCAAGATGCCCAGGCCCGGCTGGCGGCCATACGCGCGGCGGTGTTGGAGCGGGGATATTCGGTGGTGGAACTGCGGGCCTTGCCCACCTATCTGGCCGTCAGCGTCCCGGTCTGGAACGTGCATGCCGAGGTGGCCTATGGCTTGACGATCACGTCGCCCATGGCCTTGCTGGATACGAGCGCCGACAGCGCGCAGGTTCGCGCGCTCAGGGAAAAGGGCCGGGCCTTGTCACGCCTGCTGGGCGCGCCGGCCGGTCTTTGGGCCGGGTGAATGCGCGTGCCGGGGGCTCGCCCCGGCACGGTTCACGCGCAGGACTGCTTACATGTTGGCGGGGTATTCGCCGGGGCCGCCGGCGCGGTTGGACGCCTCGTAGTTCCTGACTTCCTGCCGGACTTGCGCGCGGTCGACCGGCTTGCCGGCTTGTTGGAGCGTCTGGTCGGGGAAGCCTTCCTGGCCGTAGACGATGCCGCCGTTGGCCTTGGCCTGCGCCAGTTCCTCAAGGACCTGGGCGCGGGTCAGCTGGGACGTGGTCGAGATGGCGGGAGGCGGGAAGTCGTTACCGTAGTTGTTGCCCTGGTCGGCATGGGCGGCGGCGCCGAACAGAGAGGCGGCGATCACGGCGGTGTAGGCAATGGCTTTCATGGCATATCTCCAAAGTAGGTGTGTCGGGCGGCTGGACATCGTGTCAACCGCCGTGCTTTGAAGATGGGCGCGCAAGAATCCTTTTAAATATCGAAGATCTGGAAATGACTTTTCCAGTTCCGCCAACAATCGGATGGTCCGCAGGCTGGCGAAGCGCAGACTAGAGCGAGAGCATTTCCTCGCCCTCGCGCGCCATGGCGTCGCGGGCGTCGCCCCGTTCCTGTCCGGGGGCACAGGCGATCCGATCGCGTCCCTGCCGCTTGGCGGCATACAGCAGGACGTCGGTGCGGGCGAAAAGCTCGTACAGCGGCTCGTCCACCCGGGACTGGGCGATGCCGAAGCTGGCCGTCACGGCGAAATCGCCTCTCGGCATTTCCAGGCGCGTCAGGGCCAGTTGCGCGCGTATGCGCTCGGCAACCTGGACCGCGCCGGCCGCCGGCGTGCCGGGCATCAATATCGCGAATTCGTCGCCGCCCAGGCGCCAGGCCATGTCGCCGGTGCGGGTGCAGTCGCGGATGATCCGGCCGATTTCGGCCAGCGTCGCGTCGCCGGCGGCGTGGCCATAGGTGTCGTTGATGGCCTTGAAGGTGTCCAGGTCCAGCAGCACCAGGCTGAACGGATACTCCGGATGCCGCTGCAGGCGCTCGAGACTCAGGTCTTCGAAATTGCGGCGGTTCTTCAACTGGGTGAGCGGGTCGGTGATGCGTTCGTGCTTGAGCGGCGTGATGACGTCGGACAGCGCGCTGGCGAAGAGCGAGCCGCCCAGCACCAGGACGAGGCCGGCGGGCGGAAGCGCCCGCAGCCAGGCATTCGGTTGCACGAATTCCCCGGCCCGGGGCGCGACCGAGCCGGCGGCCCAGGAAATGCCCAGGAACAGGCAGGCGGAAACGAGCGGAAGCACCCAGTACAGGACCTGGTCGGCGGTGCCGCCGCGGCGCAGCGCACCCAGCCGCATCCATGCCAGGAGCAGCAGCGCGCCCAGGCCGACGCCCAGCGTATAGGCGAACGCGGGGACATCGTTCTGCATGATGTGGAAATGCAGCAGCAGGACCAGGACGGCGATGCCCAGCGCGCCCAGCGGCGAGCCTTCGGCATCGATGCCGCAGCGCGAAAGCAGGCCGCGGGCGAGCAGCAGCGCGCTGCCCACGTAGAGGACAGCGGCGGCCAGGTCGTCGCCCGTCACGTCGGCCTGGTCGAAGATGCGCAACAGGGTACCGGCGGCGTAGACGGCGAAAGCGGCCGCGTACAGCAGCAGATAGGCGCGCGCCCGCTCGTGGGCCCACAGGCAGGCGAAGCCCAGCGCGAACAGCAGGCACATGGCGGGATTGCCCAGCGCCAGGGCCTGGCTGGCGGTAAGAGGCAGGGATGAGTCCAATTTGATACTCCTGAACGACCCGGCCATGAAGCCTTGCCGGGAACAGGTAGCCGTATCTTAGAAAGGGCCGCCCAGGAATGAAACTGCTTGTAAAGAATCGTTCACCTTTGCGCGCGCGTCGTGGCCGTGAGGTTCAACCCGCGAAACGGTAGCCGACGCCGACCTCCGTCAGCAGATAGACGGGCTGGGCGGGATCGGCCTCGAGCTTCTGCCTGAGGTGGCCCATGTAGATGCGCAGGTAGTGATTGTTGCCGACGTAGGCCGGTCCCCAGACCTCGCGCAGAAGCTCGCGGTGCGTCATGACCTTGCCGCGGTGCGCCGCCAGGGTGGCGAGCAGGCGGTACTCGCGGTTGGTCAGGTGGACGGCCTTGCCGCCGCGGGTCACGGCACGCCGGGCGAAGTCCAGGGTGATCTCGCCGAAGTGGATTTCCGCGGGCTGGCCGGCTCCCCCCCGGCCATGTCTGCGCAGCAGCACGCGCACCCGTGCCAGGAGCTCGCCCACGCCGAAGGGCTTGCTCAGATAGTCGTCGGCCCCGGCGTCCAGCGCGCCGATCTTGTCGCCTTCGGCGTCGCGGGCGGACAGCACCAGCACCGGCACCTCGGTCCAGCCACGCAGTTCCCGGATCAGGGTCATGCCGTCGGCATCGGGCAGGCCCAGGTCCAGGATGACGAGGTCCGGGTGCCGGGTTCCGGCCTCGACCAGCCCGCGCTGCACCGTCTCGGCCTCGAAGATCGCGGCGCCTTCGCCTTCCAGGGCGGTGCGCACGAAGCGGCGGATGGCCGCATCGTCCTCGATGATCAGGATGTTGGGTCGGTAGTCGAACATGGAACGTCCGGTTCAGGATGGATGTCCGGCGGCGTGCCCAGGGGCAGGGTGAACGCGAAGCGCGCGCCGTGCCCGTCCGGAGCGGCCTCCAGCCGGATGTCGCCGCCATGGGCGCGGACGATGGCCTGGCAGACGGCCAGGCCCAGGCCCACGCCCGGCGTGGATGATTCACGCTCGCCGCGAGCGAATTTGTCGAAGATGCGTCCGGCGGTGTCCGGCGGCACGCCGGGGCCGTCGTCGGTCACCAGGGTGGCAAGCTGGCCACCGCGGATTTCGGTGTCGATGCGGATGATGCTGGACTCGGGGGTGTACTTGATGGCGTTCTCGAGCAGATTGCACAGTACGCGTTCGATCAGGACGCCGTCGCATTCCACCAGCGGCAGGTCGGACAGGCTGCCTACGATCACGCGCCGCTGGCCGAGCGCATCGCGCATGTAGGCCAGCGCCGATCCGACCAGTTCCTCGATGGATTGCCACTCGCGGTGCAGCGGGGCATCGCCGCTTTGCAGCCGGGCCATGTCCAGGATGTTGTCCACCATCGCGTGCATGCGGCGGGCCTGCACCGTCAGCCCGTGCAGCGCTTCGAGCACCGCCTGCGGCAGTTCCGGATGCTGGCGCTGCAAAGTCTGAGAGGTGCCGACCAGGCTGGTCAGGGGCGTGCGCAGATCGTGCGAGACGGCCGCCAGCAGCGAGTTGCGCAGTTTCTCGGACTCGACGCTCAACAGCGCGTGCTGGGCGACTTCCACATAGTGCAGGCGCTCCAGCGCGATGGCCACCAGCGTGCCGTAGGCCGTCATCTGCCGGCGGCTTTCCGCGTCGTCCAGGCCGGGGCGGCCGCCGCAGGCGATCGCCAGCACGCCGCGCGTGCGCATCGATGCCTGCAGGGGCAGGTAGTAGAAGGCGCTGGTGGACAGCGTGGCGGTGCCGGCGCCAGCGGGCTGCCCGTGGTCGTAGGCCCACTGCGCCAGGGCCGGCTCCAGGCCCGTCGGGACATCGGCCGGGGCCGCGGGCCGCAGGTGGTCGGTGGTGTCCAGGACGTACAGCACGCAATGCGTGTCGAAGGCCGCGCGGACATACGAGGACGTGGCCTCGACGATCTGTTCCGGCTGCAGCGCCGACGACAGCTCGCGCGCGAATTCGTACAGCCCGTGGGCCTCGGCCTCGCGGCGGACGGAGGTCTCGGCCTGCAGGCGCAGTCCCGCGGTCAACTGGCCGACCACGAGGCCCGCCGCCAGCAGGACGAGGAAGGTCAGCGCGTACTGGATGTCGGAAATGGCAAAGGACCACAGCGGCTGGACGAACAGGAAGTCGAACAGCGCGACGCTGACCAGCGAGGCCAGGGCGGCCGGCCCGCGGCCGTGGCGAAGCGCCACTCCGATCACCGCCAGCAGGAACAGCATGACGATGTTGGTCTGGTGCAGCACCGGGAAGGCCAGCGAGGACAGCGCGGCCGCGGCGCCGCAATACGCCAGCGCCCAGAGATAGGCGGGCAGGCGGGAAGCGCCGCGCGGCTCGCGCTCGCCTGCAGGCGGCGCCGCCACGCGCGCCTGCGCGGGCAGGGGCGGGGCGGCGATGCGGATCACGTCGATTTCCGGGCAGGCGGCCGCCAGCAGGTCGGCGAAGCTGTGGCGATGCCAGATCCAGCCCGGCGCCAGCAGGCGCGACAGCAGGCCCGACAACGACAGGCGCAGGCGCCGCAAGCCGCCCGGCGCGGAGCGGCCCAGCACGACCTTGGTGATGTTGTGGCGCCGCGCATAGCGCACCACGGCCTCGACCAGGTCGGTGCCGCCCAGGACCTCGGTGCGCGCGCCCAGCGACTCGGCATGCGCCAGCACGCGCCGCAGGTAGTCGTGCCGGGCGGCCGGCTGGGGCTGGACGCTCAGGCTTTCTACGGTGACCACGTGCAGTTCGCAATCGAGCTGCTGGGCGAGCCGATGTGCATTGCGCACCACGTGGCCGGCATCGTCGGCGGCGACGCAGGCCAGGACCGCTTCGCGCGTGCGCCAGATGTCGGTGATGGACCGATCCAGCCGGTAGGCCTGCACGTCGTCGTCCACGTGCTCCGCGGTGCGCCGCAAGGCCAGTTCGCGCAGCGCGATCAGGTTGCCCTTGCGGAAGAAGTGGCTGGCCGCGTGCCGGGCCTGCTCGGGCAGGTAGACCTTGCCCTGGCGCAGGCGGCGCAGCAGTTCGTCGGCCGAGGTGTCGACCAGGATGATCTCGTCGGCGTCGTCGAACACGGCGTCGGGCACGGTCTCCCGTATCCGCACGCCGGTGATGCCGCCCACCGCCTCGTTCAGGCTGTCCAGGTGCTGCACGTTCAGCGTGGTCCAGACGTCGATGCCGGCCGCGAGCAATTCGTGCACGTCCTGCCAGCGCTTGTCGTGGCGCGACCCTGGAACGTTCGAGTGGGCCAGTTCGTCCACCAGCACCAGGGCGGGCCGCCGGGCCAGGGCGCCGTCCAGGTCGAATTCCTTCAGCGTCCGTTCGCGGTAGCGGATCTCGGCCTGGGGCAGCGTGGGGATGCCGGCCAGCAGGGCCATGGTTTCCTTGCGCCCGTGCGTTTCGACGACGCCGGCCACCACGTCCGCGCCTTGCTCCATCCGGTGACGCGCGGCTTCCAGCATGGCGTAGGTCTTGCCGACGCCGGCCGAGGCGCCGAAATAGATGCGCAGCCGGCCGCGCGCGGCCGGCTGCCCGGCGGCATCGAGGTTCCTGAGCAGGGTATCGGGATCGGGACGTCCAGGGGCGGCGGATGCCATGTATGGGATCGGGGCGTGATCGGCGGGTCAGGGGCGGGGCAGCCGGTCCAGCGCCAGGTTGAGCTGGAGTACGTTTACCACGGGTTCGCCCAGTATGCCGATGAATGGCCGCTCCGTATGCGCGGCGATCAGTTGCTCTACCTCGTCCGCCGGCAGGCCGCGCTCGCGCGCGACCCGGGGCGCCTGGTAGCGGGCGCCCGCCACGCTGATGTGGGGGTCCAGGCCGCTGCCCGAGGCGGCGACCAGGTCGACCGGGATGGGCGCCGCGTTGCCGGGGTCGGCCTGTCGCAGCGCCACGGCGCGTTCGCCCGCCAGGCGCGCCAGGTCGGGGTTGCGCGGCCCCAGGTTGGAACCGCCCGAGGCTTGCGCGTTGTACGGGCGTTCGGCGGTGGCCGAAGGGCGGCCCCAGAAATAGCGGGGCGAGGTGAACGACTGCCCGATCAGCGCCGATCCGACCGTCGTTTCGCCTGACTGGACGGGCGATCCAGCCGCCTGGTGCGCAAAGGCCAGTCGGGCGAGGGCGGTGGTGGCCAGCGGATAGAGCAGGCCGGTGACGAGGGAGAGCGCGGCGAATACCGCCAGCGCGGGCCGCAGCACGCGTTGCCGGGCGAGAGAGGAATCAGGGGGCATGGGAGTCTCCGAAAGCGGGTGGGTCAGGCCAGTCCGGTGGCGGCCAGGATCATGTCGATCAGCTTGATGCCGGCGAAGGGCACCAGCAGGCCGCCCAGCCCGTAGACCAGCAGGTTGCGGCGCAACAGCGCGGCCGCGCCCAGCGGCCGGTAGCGCACGCCCTTCAGGGCCAGCGGGATCAGCACGATGATGATGAGCGCGTTGAAGACCACGGCCGACAGGATGGCCGACGACGGCGAGGCCAGCCGCATGACGTTCAGCGCGGCCAGTTGCGGGTAGACGCCGGCGAAGGCCGCCGGAATGATCGCGAAATACTTGGCCACGTCGTTGGCGATACTGAAGGTGGTCAGCGCGCCGCGCGTCATCAGCATCTGCTTGCCGGTCTCGACCACCTCGATCAGCTTGGTCGGGTCGGAGTCCAGGTCGACCATGTTGCCGGCTTCCTTGGCGGCCTGGGTGCCGGAATTCATCGCCACCGCCACGTCGGCCTGCGCCAGCGCGGGGGCGTCGTTGGTACCGTCCCCGGTCATGGCCACCAGCCGGCCGTCGGCCTGGTAGCGGCGGATCAGCGCCAGCTTGGCCTCGGGCGTGGCCTGCGCCAGGAAATCGTCCACGCCCGCCTCTGCCGCGATGGCCGCCGCCGTGAGCTTGTTGTCACCGGTGATCATCACCGTCTTGATGCCCATGCGGCGCAGTTCTCCGAACCGTTCCCGCATGCCGGGCTTGACGATGTCCTTGAGCTCTACCACGCCCAGCGCGGCGCGGCCGTCGCACACCACCAGCGGCGTGCTGCCGCGCCGGCCCGCATCGTCCGCCGCGCGCGCGACGGCCTCGGGCAGCATGGCGCCCTGGCCGGCCAGCCAGTCCTGCATCGCGTCGACCGCGCCCTTGCGTATGCGGCGGTCCGCCAGGTCCACGCCGCTCATGCGGGTATGGGCCGAGAACGGTACGAATGCGGCGCCGGCGGCCGCTTCTGGCATGTGCCCCAACTGGCGGGCCGCCAGCGCGGCGATGCTGCGTCCTTCGGGCGTCTCGTCGGCCTGCGATGCCAGGCAGGCGGCGCGCGCCAGCACGTCGGCCGCCACGCCGGGCGCCGGATGGAAGGCGCTGGCCTGGCGGTTGCCGAAGGTGATGGTGCCGGTCTTGTCCAGCAGCAGCACGTCCACGTCGCCGGCCGCCTCCACGGCCCGGCCCGAGGTGGCGATCACGTTGGCGCGCATCATGCGGCTCATGCCGGCCACGCCTATCGCCGAGAGCAGGCCGCCGATGGTGGTCGGGATCAGGCAGACCAGCAACGCGACCAGCGCGGTGATCGCGATGACCGTTCCCTGGCCGGCGGCGGAAATGGCGAAGAACGAGAAGGGAAGCAGCGTGGCGACGACCAGCAGGAAGACCAGCGTCAGGCCCACCAGCAGGATGTTCAGCGCGATCTCGTTCGGGGTCTTCTGGCGCCGCGCGCTTTCCACCATCGCGATCATGCGGTCCAGGAAGCTTTCGCCGGGATTGGCCGCCACCTGCACGATGATCCAGTCCGACAGCACGCGTGTGCCGCCCGTCACCGACGAGAAGTCGCCGCCGGCCTCGCGGATGACGGGCGCCGATTCTCCGGTGATGGCGCTTTCGTCCACCGAGGCGATGCCGGCGATGATCTCGCCGTCGCCCGGGATGGTGCCGCCCGCCTCGACCAGCACGATGTCGCCCTTGCGCAGGCTGCCCGACGGGCGTTCCGTCACGTGACCGCGATAGGCCTCGGCCGTTGCCGGCGTGCCGGCGGGCACGCCCTGCACCACCCGGGCGATCACGGTGGTGCGCAGCCCGCGCAGCGCGGCGGCCTGCTGTTTGCCGCGTCCCTCGGCCAGCGCCTCGGCGAAGTTGGCGAACAGCACGGTGAACCACAACCATGCGGAGACGGCGAACATGAAACCCGTATCGGCATCCGCGTGGCCGAACAGGCCGGCGATCCACAGCAGGGTGGTCAGCATGCTGCCCACGTATACGGTGAACATGACCGGATTGCGGACCTGGGTCGAAGGCCGCAGCTTGAGCAGGCTCTCTTTCAGGGCCGTGCCGAGCGGGATGCCGGACAGCGCGCGCCGGCCAGGCACCGCGGCGGCGGGGTGGGGAAGGGAAGGTTCCAGGTGCGTAGACATGAGGATGCCCGTCCAGGCGTTCAGGGTTGCAGGTGTTCCGCCACCGGCCCCAGGGCCAGCGCGGGGATGTAGGTCAGCGCGCCCACCATCAGCACGGCGCCCATGAGCAGCACGACGAACAGCGGCCCCGTGGTGGGCATGGTGCCCGGGCCGGCGGGGATGCGCCGCTTGGCGGCCAGCGATCCGGCCAGGGCCAGGACCGGCACGATGATCCCGAAGCGGCCGCACCACATCGCCAGGGCCAGCAGCACGTTGTAGAAGGGGGTGTTGGCCGACAGGCCGGCGAAGGCGCTGCCGTTGTTGTTGGCGGCCGAGGACAGCGCGTACAGCACTTCCGAGAAGCCGTGGGCGCCCGGATTGAATATCCCCGCCTGTCCGCCCGGCAGCGACACGGCCGCCGCCGTGCCCAGCAGCACCAGCAGCGGCGTGGCCAGCAGCACGATGGCCACCATCTTCATGTCGTGGCTTTCGATCTTTTTGCCCAGGTATTCGGGCGTGCGGCCTATCATCAGGCCGGCGATGAACACGCCGGTGATGGCGAAGACCAGCATGCCGTACAGGCCGGAGCCGACGCCGCCGAACACCACTTCGCCCAGTTGCATCAGCAGCAGGGGCGGGAAGCCACCCATCGCCGTCAGCGAATCGTGCATGGCGTTGACCGCGCCGCACGAGGCCGCTGTGGTGATCACCGCGAACAGGGCGCTGGCGGCGATGCCGAAGCGGCTTTCCTTGCCCTCCATGTTCCCGCCGGCCGACAGCGCGGAGGGCGCGGCGTCGATGCCCGGCTGCGCCAGCATGGGGTTGGCCTGTTGTTCGAAGTAGCCGGTGGCGAGCACGGACAGCACGAACAGCACCGTCATCGCGGCCAGGATCGCCGCTCCCTGGGCGCGGCTGCCCACCAGTTCCCCGAACGCCATGCACAGCGCGGCGGGGATCAGGAAGATCGCCAGCATCTCCAGGAAGTTGCTGGCCGCCGTGGGGTTCTCGAAAGGGTGCGCCGAATTCGCGTTGAAGAAGCCGCCGCCGTTCGTGCCCAGCAGCTTGATGGCTTCCTGCGAGGCGACCGGCCCCATGGGCAGGGTCTGCGCCGCGCCCTCCAGCGTATGCACGGTCTGGTAGGCGTCGAAGTTCTGGATCACGCCCTGGCTGACCAGGAACAGCGCGAGCAGCAGCGACAGGGGCAGCAGCACGTACAGCGTCGAGCGCACCAGGTCGGCCCAGAAGTTGCCGACCGTGCCCGCGCCGTGCCGCGCCAGTCCGCGCATCAGCGCGAACAGCACGGCGATGCCGGTGGCCGCCGACACGAAGTTCTGCACGCCCAAACCCAACATCTGGGTCAGGTAGCTCATGGTCGTCTCGCCCGCGTAGCCCTGCCAGTTCGTGTTGGTGACGAAGCTCACCGCCGTGTTCAAGGCCGAGTCCGGCGCCACCGCCCCGAGGCCGGCGGGGTTCAGCGGCAGCCATCCCTGTACGCGTTGCAGCGCATACAGCGCGGCCAGGCCGACCAGATTGAAGGCCACGGCGGCCACCGCATAGGCCTTCCAGCCGGTTTCCAAGGCCGGATCGATGCCGGCAAGCCGGTAGATGACCCGTTCGGCGGGGCGGCCCCAGGCGGTCCACCGCGACGGGCCCGCGTCCATGGCAAGACGGATGTAGCGGCCCAGGAAGGGGGCGATCGCCAGAAGGACCGCAAGGTAGAGCGCCAGCAGAAGGAGCAGCTTGGTATCCATCAGAATTTCTCCGCCTTGAACAGGGCGACGAGCAGATAGACGAACAGGGCCGCGGCCGCCACCGCCCCGGCCAGGTGCAGCCAGGTCATGGCGTTTCTCCTTGCGACAGCGCCGCGCAGAACTGAATCAGCCCGATGGTCGCGCGCGCGATGACGACCAGGCCCAACAGGTAGATGAGATCCATTTTTTCCCGCCGATGCGGACTCCACGATGGGCGGGGGCGGCTTGTTCGTCCCCATGCCCGACGCCTGCCAGCGTAAGGAGACGGGCGTAAAAACGGGGTATAGCTTGGGCGGACGGGTATAAAAATGGCGTAAAAATCGCGGCGGTCGGCGGCGCGTTAAGCTATCGCCCATGACCAATGCGGGGACCGCCGTGCGCGTTCCCCACGTGCCGAGGAATATCGTGTTTACCGGAATCATCCAGGGCACCGCCCAGATCGCCGCCATGAACGACCGCGAGGGCCTGCGCACCTTCACGATCGAGTTTCCGCCGGGTTTCTGCCAGGACCTGGCCATAGGCGCCAGCGTCTCGGTGGACGGCGTCTGCCTGACGGTCACCGAGATCGCCAGTCCCACCGCCGCCTCGTTCGATGTCATGCTGCAAAGCCTGAACATCACCACGTTGTCCGAGTACGGCGTGGGGTCGCGCATCAACGTCGAACGCGCCGCCAAGGACGGGGCCGAGATCGGCGGCCACCCGTTGTCCGGCCACGTCGACTTCACCACCACCATCGCCAGCATCCGCAGCTCGGACACGAACCGCGTCATGCGCTTCACCATTCCCGAGGCCTTTCGCAAATACGTCTTCGCCAAGGGCTACATCGCCATCAACGGCGCCAGCCTGACGGTGGCCGAGGTCAACCGGGCCGAGGGCTGGTTCGAGGTCTGGCTGATTCCCGAGACGCGGCGCATGACCACGTTCGAGGAAAAGCAGGTGGGCGACCGGCTCAACATCGAGATCGAACGCGGCACGCAGGTGGTGGTCGATACCGTGCGCGAGACCGTGCAGGAAAGCCTGGGCAAGCTCCAGCCCCTGCTGGAGGCCGTGCTGAAAGAACGCGGGATCGAGCTGGAAGACCTGTTCCCCGCGCCCAAGTCGCTGAAGTAGCCGGGGCCGGCTCCGGGTTTGCGAGAGTTGCGGCCTCGCATGCCGCTGGTATTATTTACCTACCGTTCGGTAAGTAAATAAGCCTGCCATGTCCGCACCCGCTTCCCACCCCGCTCCCCGGCGCCGCCAGGGCCGCCCGCCCGTGGTGGCCGACGCGCGCGAGCGCATCCTGCTGGAAGCCTCGAAGCTGTTCGCGCAAAGCGGCTACGAAAGCAGCTCCATCGGCGAACTGGCCGCCGCCATCGGTGTCTCTAAGCCGGCCATCTATCACTACTTCGCCACCAAGCAGGACATCTACGACGCCATCATCCTGCAGGCGCTGCAAGGCCTGACCGATGTCGTCGTGCCGGCCGTGAACGCCCAGCCGGCCCCGCTGGACAAGCTGCGCGTCTTCATGACGGCGCATGCCGCCTACCTGGAACGCAACTACTGGAGTTTCGTCGCCATGCTGGTGGGCTTCAGCGGCATGAGCCCCAGCTACCGCGACGACGCCGCGCGGCTGCGCGACGCCTACGAACGGCTGCTGCGCCAGATCCTGGAGCAGGGCGCGCGCGAAGGCGTGTTCCGGCCGGGGCAGGTCGTGACCTCGGGCCGCGCCGTGCTGTCCCTGCTCAACTGGATGGCGCGCTGGTTCAAGCCCGGCCACGGCAGCACGGCCGAACAGATCGCGCTCGACTATTTCGAACTTCTATCCGCCGGCCTGTGCGTCAGGCCGGCGGCCACTTCCTGATGGGGACTGTCATGTCGTTGGATGCCGATACCTTGAATTTGCTGATCGAGGCCACGCGCACGTTCGTGGCCGAGCGCCTGGTTCCGCTCGAGGCCGAAGTGGCCGAAACCGGCGTGATTCCGCCGCAGGTGCGCGAAGAGATGCAGGCGCTGGGCCTGTTCGGCCTGTCCATCGCGCCCGAATACGGCGGGCTGGGCCTGAACATGGAAGAAGAGGTGTTGATCGCGATGGAGCTGGGCCGCACGTCGCCGGCCTTCCGGTCGCTGGCGGGCACGAATATCGGCATCGGTTCGCAGGCCATCGTGCTGGCGGGTACCGACGAGCAGCGCAAGCACTACCTGCCGCGCCTGGCCAGCGGCGAACTGATCGGCTCGTTCGCGCTGACCGAGCCGGACGCGGGGTCCGATGCGCTGTCGCTGCGGACCTCGGCGCGCCGCGACGGCGACCATTACGTCCTGAACGGCACCAAGCGTTTCATCACCAACGCCCCCATCGCCGGCCTGTACACCGTCATGGCCCGCACGGGAGAGGGGCGCGGGGCGGGTGCGATCTCGTGCTTCCTGGTCGAGGCCGGCACGCCCGGCATCACCCTGGGCAAGCCGGACCGCAAGATGGGCCAGGCCGGCTCGCTGACCTGCGACATCGTATTCGACGATTGCCGCGTGCCCGCCAGCGCCCTGCTGGGCGGGGAAGAGGGCAACGGCTTTCGCACCGCCATGCGCGTGCTGGACAAGGGCCGCCTGCACATCTCGGCCGTCTGCGTCGGCATGGCCGAACGGCTGATCGCCGAATCCGTGCGCTACGCCACCGAACGCAAGCAGTTCGGCCAGCCCATCGCCGATTTCCAGTTGATCCAGGCCATGATCGCCGACAGCCAGACCGAAGCCTATGCCGCCCGGACCATGGTGCTGGACGCGGCCCGCAAGCGCGATCGGGGCGAACCGACGACCCTGGAGGCTTCCTGCTGCAAGCTGTTCGCCACCGAAATGGTCGGGCGGACAGCCGACCGCGCCGTGCAGATCCACGGCGGATCGGGCTACATTGCCGAATACGCGGTCGAACGCTTCTATCGCGACGTCCGCCTGTTCCGCCTGTACGAGGGAACCTCGCAAATACAGCAACTCGTCATCGCGCGCGAAACCATCAAGGCGCACACGGCCTGAGGGCCGCCAAGGGAGGCAGGAATAAATGGCACGGATCAATAGCGTGGGGATAGTCGGCGCGGGCGCCATGGGACGGGGCATCGCCCAGATCGCGGCCCAGGCGGGGCTGCGCGTCTACCTGTACGACACCGCCCAGGCGGCGCTCGCGTCGGCGCGCGACAGCCTGCGCGACACCTGGGACAAGCTGGTGCAGAAGGGCAAGCTGGAAGCGCCCCGGGCCGAGGCGGCACTGCAGGCGCTCACCCTGTGCGAGGACCTGGGACGGTTGCGCGACTGCGAGCTCGTGGTCGAGGCCATCGTCGAACGGCTGGATGCCAAGCAGGGGCTGTTCCGGCAGCTCGAGGACATCGTTGCAGAAACGTGCATCCTGGCCTCGAACACCTCGTCCCTGTCCATCACCGCGATCGCCGCGGCATGCCGGCTGCCCGCGCGCGTGGCGGGCTACCATTTCTTCAACCCCGTCCCGCTGATGAAGGTGGTGGAGGTCATCGACGGCCTGCGCAGCGATCCGGAGGTGGGCGACGCGCTGGCCGAACTGGCCCGCCGCATGGGACACACGCCCGTGCGCGCCAAGGACATGCCCGGCTTCATCGTCAACCACGCCGGCCGGGGCCTGAATACCGAAGGGCTGCGGGTGCTGCAGGAAGGCGTGGCCGATTGCGCCCAGGTCGATGCCATCATGACCGGCCAGGCGGGGTTCCGCATGGGGCCCTTCGAGCTGATGGACCTGACCGGCCTGGACGTCTCGCATCCGGTCATGGAGTCCATCTACCGCCAGTTCTTCGACGAGCCGCGTTTCCGCCCCTCGCCGCTGACCACGGTGCGCCTGGCCGGCGGACTGCTGGGCCGCAAGACGGGCCAGGGTTTCTACACCTATGCCGATGGCAAGAAGCAGGCCGCGCCCGAGGTCCCGCCCCCTTCGGTCGCGCAGATGCCCGAGGTCTGGGTATCGCCGGCGCGCCCGGAGGCGCGGGCGGTGGTGGTCGAGCTGCTGGAGCGCCTGGGGGCGCGGGTGCAGCAGGGCGACCGTCCCGGCGACGATGCCTTGATCGTGGTCACGCCCCTGGGCGAGGATGCCACCACGGCGGCGTGCGACCAGGGCCTGGATGCCCGCCGCACGGTGGCGGTGGACGTCCTGCACGGCCTGCCCGAGGGGCGCCGCCGCACCCTCATGGCTACGCCGCTGACCGCGCAGGCGTGGCGGGACGCCGCCGTGGCCCGCTTCGCCTCCGACGGCGCGCCGGTGACGCTGGTCCAGGATTCGCCGGGCTTCGTCGCCCAGCGCATCGTCGCCACCATCGTCAACATCGCCTGCGAGATCGCCCAGCAGGGCATTGCCACGCCCGAGGACATCGACCGCGCCGTCACGCTGGGCCTGGGCTATCCCAAGGGGCCGCTGGCCATGGGCGACGCGCTGGGCGCCCCGCGCATCGTCGAGATCCTGCGCAACATCGTGCGCGTGACCGGCGACATGCGCTATCGGCCCAGCCTGTGGCTGCAGCGCCGGGCCCAGCTGGGGATGTCGCTGCTCGATCGCTAGCCCCGTGCACCGCGCGCGGGCGCGGTCACGAAAGAGATCGGCGGGGACGGCGCCATATCTTCTAAAATGCGGCGCTGTTTGATGGAGGATGTAATGGGACTCTTCATGGACCCCCGCCGGCAGCCCGAGGACACGCGCAGCAGCTACGCGCGCCGCCGCGCGCCATGGCTGGTGCTGGTGGCGATCGGCTGCAGCGCCTATGTGCTGTCCAGGGGCTACCCCAGCTATACCGGCTGGCTGGCGATGATGGTGACCTGGGTGGCGGCCGTGCTGGCCATCACCACCGCGGACTGGAGCGACTTGCGCAGGAAATGAGACGCCCTTGACTGTCGCCAGCCAACACCCCCTGGCGGCCGAGCTGGTCGCGGTGCTCGTCGCCGCCACCGACGCCGAGCCGCTGGTCCTGACCACGCACGATGGACGCATGCTGCCGTCCGGACCCTTCGAGTCCGGCCACCGCTCGCTGCAGGCCGGCCTGCGGGCCTGGGTGGAGGAGCAGACGCACCATCCGCTGGGCTACGTCGAGCAGCTCTATACCTTCGCCGACCGCGACCGCACCGAACAGAACACCGAGCAGCGCGTCATTTCCATCAGCTATCTGGCCCTGACCCGGCAGGGGCCGGTTTCCGGCGCCGATGCCGCCTGGCACGGGTGGTACCGCTATTTCCCCTGGGAGGACAGGCGCGCGCCGTCGGCCGAACTGGGAGAACTGATCGATGGCGCGCTGCGCGCATGGTGCCGGGCGGGCGCCGATGCCGCGCAGCGCCGGGCCCGGCTGCAACGGGCCGAGGTCTGTTTCGGCCTGGACGGCCGTGCCTGGAACGAGGAACTGGTCCTGCAGCGCTACGAACTCCTGTTCGAGGCGGGGCTGGTGCACGAAGCCATCCGCCGCGCCGGCAGGACCGGGCTGCCCCACCTGGGCGAGCCCATGCGACACGACCACCGCCGCATCCTGGCCACGGGCATCGCGCGCCTGCGGGCCAAGATCAAATACCGCCCGGTGGTGTTCGAGCTGATGCCGCCGTCCTTCACGCTGCTGCAATTGCAGCAGGCCGTCGAGGCGCTGGCCGGGCGGTCGCTGCACAAGCAGAACTTCCGCCGTTTCATCGAGCAGCAGCAGCTGGTCGAGGAAACCGGCGCGCTGTCCACCGAGACGCCGGGGCGCCCGGCCAAGCTCTTCCGCTTCCGCGGCGACGTGATGCTGGAGCGTGCCCTGAGCGGCAGCAAGCTCCCGCTGGTTCGCGGCAACTAGGGCCCATTCCCGGCCTGTGCCCGCCTCCTTTTGGCGGGAGCCGGCCTAAGCCACTGGATCGTCTCTTTCAGGTTTCCACGTATTGACAGCCCTTATGCTCATATCTAGCATAAAGAGCACGGCTAGAGCCGCGATTTTTTTCAACGGAAAATACTCATAATGAGCATAAATAACCTCAGCGCCCATGCCCGGGGTGCCCACGAGGCCTGGGACATCGCGCCGCTGCCCTCGGTCATGATCGAGCCCCTGGTGCGCGCCACCCTGTTGGAAGACCTGGGCCGCGCCGGCGACGTCACCACGAATGCCATCGTGCCCGCCGGCCATCGCGGCCGTACGGCCATGGTGGCGCGCCAGCCCGGCGTGGTCGCCGGCATGGACGTGGCGCGCGTGGCGTTCGGCCTGATCGATCCCGACATCCGTGTCGACGTGCGCAAGCCGGACGGCAGCCGTATCCAGCCGGGGGACGTCATCGCGGTGGTGGAGGGCAACTCGCGCGCCATGCTGACGGCCGAGCGCACCGCGCTCAATTTCCTGTGCCACATGAGTGGCATCGCATCGGCGACGGCCTCGGTGGTCGATGCCATCGGCGCTGCGCGGTCGCGCGTGGTGTGCACGCGCAAGACCATGCCGGGGATGCGCATCGTGCAGAAATACGCGGTCCGCGTGGGTGGCGGCTCCAACCATCGCTTCGGCCTGGACGACGCGGTGCTGATCAAGGACAACCATGTGGCGATCGCCGGCAGCGTCGCCGAAGCCGTGCGGCGTGCGCGCGCCGGCGTGGGGCACCTGGTGAAGATAGAACTGGAAGTCGATACGCTGGAACAGCTGGACGAGGCGCTGGAATTGAAGGTGGACGCCATCCTGCTGGACAACATGAGCGTCGAGACCATGGCCGAGGCGGTGCGCCGCGTGGACGGCCGCGCGGTGACCGAGGCCTCGGGGCGCATCACCCCCCAGACCGCGCCGGCCGTGGCCCGTACCGGCGTGGACCTGATCTCGATCGGCTGGCTGACGCACAGCGTGGGCGTGCTGGACATCGGGCTGGATCACGCGCCCGCATAGTCGCTATATATAGGGAAGGAAGCTGCGGGAGCGGCTTTCTTCCCGTTCCCCGGGGCGAGTTGCACGCGCCAGAAAAACCGTGCTATAGTCTCTTTCTCGACGCAAACAACGCAGCGATGCGAAGCAAGCGAAGAGTGAGGAAGGCAGTTTTGGCAGCGGTTACGCGTTAAGCGGGCGCAGCGAATCAGCCGACCGAAAGAAGGAGCCTTGCGGCAGGGTGGTAGCGCGGCAAGGGTCTAGCGAATCGAAATTGGCAGCGCTAACGACGATTTGACAGACGTAAAAAACTTCTTCATAATCTCGTTTCTCTGCTGATGACGCAGCGCTAGCAAGACAGCGCAGCGAACGGCAGGGAAGTGAAGCAGTAGGCAGTGCCGCTCTTTAACAAATAAACAGCCGATAAGTGTGGGCGCTTGGTTGGGCGCGAGACGGTTGGGTCGGGTAACCGGACCAGTCGATCGACGCAAAAGAAATCAAGTGCTCATATGAAGAAGTTTGTAGGTAAATCATTTATCTGCAATTTCTTTGAGTACGCAAGCGATCGTGCCATGGGTTTCGACCCATAGTACGAACAAATCTAGAGATTGAACTGAAGAGTTTGATCCTGGCTCAGATTGAACGCTAGCGGCATGCCTTACACATGCAAGTCGAACGGCAGCGCGGACTTCGGTCTGGCGGCGAGTGGCGAACGGGTGAGTAATGCATCGGAACGTGCCCAGTAGCGGGGGATAACTACGCGAAAGCGTAGCTAATACCGCATACGCCCTACGGGGGAAAGGGGGGGATCGCAAGACCTCTCACTATTGGAGCGGCCGATGTCGGATTAGCTAGTTGGTGGGGTAAAGGCCTACCAAGGCGACGATCCGTAGCTGGTTTGAGAGGACGACCAGCCACACTGGGACTGAGACACGGCCCAGACTCCTACGGGAGGCAGCAGTGGGGAATTTTGGACAATGGGGGCAACCCTGATCCAGCCATGCCGCGTGTGCGAAGAAGGCCTTCGGGTTGTAAAGCACTTTTGGCAGGAAAGAAACGGCGCCGGCTAATATCTGGCGTAACTGACGGTACCTGCAGAATAAGCACCGGCTAACTACGTGCCAGCAGCCGCGGTAATACGTAGGGTGCAAGCGTTAATCGGAATTACTGGGCGTAAAGCGTGCGCAGGCGGTTCGGAAAGAAAGATGTGAAATCCCAGGGCTCAACCTTGGAACTGCATTTTTAACTCCCGAACTAGAGTGTGTCAGAGGGGGGTGGAATTCCACGTGTAGCAGTGAAATGCGTAGATATGTGGAGGAACACCGATGGCGAAGGCAGCCCCCTGGGATAACACTGACGCTCATGCACGAAAGCGTGGGGAGCAAACAGGATTAGATACCCTGGTAGTCCACGCCCTAAACGATGTCAACTAGCTGTTGGGTTCTTCGGAGCTTGGTAGCGCAGCTAACGCGTGAAGTTGACCGCCTGGGGAGTACGGTCGCAAGATTAAAACTCAAAGGAATTGACGGGGACCCGCACAAGCGGTGGATGATGTGGATTAATTCGATGCAACGCGAAAAACCTTACCTACCCTTGACATGTCTGGAATCCCGAAGAGATTTGGGAGTGCTCGAAAGAGAACCGGAACACAGGTGCTGCATGGCCGTCGTCAGCTCGTGTCGTGAGATGTTGGGTTAAGTCCCGCAACGAGCGCAACCCTTGTCATTAGTTGCTACGAAAGGGCACTCTAATGAGACTGCCGGTGACAAACCGGAGGAAGGTGGGGATGACGTCAGGTCCTCATGGCCCTTATGGGTAGGGCTTCACACGTCATACAATGGTCGGGACAGAGGGCAGCCAACCCGCGAGGGGGAGCCAATCCCAGAAACCCGATCGTAGTCCGGATTGCAGTCTGCAACTCGACTGCATGAAGTCGGAATCGCTAGTAATCGCGGATCAGCATGTCGCGGTGAATACGTTCCCGGGTCTTGTACACACCGCCCGTCACACCATGGGAGTGGGTTCTACCAGAAGTAGGTAGCCTAACCGTAAGGAGGGCGCTTACCACGGTAGGGTTCATGACTGGGGTGAAGTCGTAACAAGGTAGCCGTATCGGAAGGTGCGGCTGGATCACCTCCTTTCAGCGCGTAAAGCGCTTGATCAAGTGTCCACTCTTATCGGTTGTTCGTTAAGCTGGATCGGTGAGGAAAAGGGGCAAGCGCAAGATGCTTGACGTTCCTTGGCCTGGGATGCAGATCCGAAGAATATGGGTCTGTAGCTCAGTCGGTTAGAGCACCGTCTTGATAAGGCGGGGGTCGTTGGTTCGAATCCAACCAGACCCACCAGTATGCAGAAGCGTGAGTTTCTGTGGGGGTTTAGCTCAGCTGGGAGAGCACCTGCTTTGCAAGCAGGGGGTCGTCGGTTCGATCCCGTCAACCTCCACCATTTTCGGTGGGAATTCCTCGGATCACCAGAATTCAGGTTTAAGCGCAGCGTGCTGTGCTTAAAGCTGGGCTTTGGCTCGGTGTAGTACGATTTGGCTGTTCTTTAACAATTTGGAAGAAGCAACAACAGTAATGTTGTTCGACACGCTGGTGAAGAGCCAGTGGAGTATTGTCGGACAACGGGTTGTGATTGCATATATCAGTTCCAGAATGCTCATGTTCTGGAACGGCACAAACGCTAGAGTAAACCAGCCTATAGCCGCTACGGTTATAGGATCAAGCGACTAAGTGCATGTGGTGGATGCCTTGGCGATCACAGGCGATGAAGGACGTAGTAGCCTGCGATAAGCTGCGGGGAGCTGGCAAACAAGCTTTGATCCGCAGATTTCCGAATGGGGAAACCCACCGCTTCGGCGGTATCGTTAACTGAATCCATAGGTTAACGAGGCGAACCGGGTGAACTGAAACATCTCAGTAACTCGAGGAAAAGAAATCAACCGAGATTCCGAAAGTAGTGGCGAGCGAAATCGGAAGAGCCTGTACGAGTTAGCTTCGGTGATAGAAGAACGGTCTGGAAAGTCCGGCCATAGCAGGTGATAGCCCTGTATTCGAAATCTCTGAAGTGGGACTAGGCGTACGATAAGTAGGGCGGGACACGTGTAATCCTGTCTGAAGATGGGGGGACCATCCTCCAAGGCTAAATACTCGTGATCGACCGATAGTGAACCAGTACCGTGAGGGAAAGGCGAAAAGAACCCCGGAAGGGGAGTGAAATAGATCCTGAAACCGCATGCATACAAACAGTCGGAGCCTCCTTGTGGGGTGACGGCGTACCTTTTGTATAATGGGTCAGCGACTTACATTCAGTGGCAAGCTTAACCGAATAGGGGAGGCGTAGCGAAAGCGAGTCCGAACAGGGCGTTCAGTCGCTGGGTGTAGACCCGAAACCAGACGATCTATCCATGGCCAGGTTGAAGGCACGGTAACACGTGCTGGAGGACCGAACCCACTAGTGTTGAAAAACTAGGGGATGAGCTGTGGATAGGGGTGAAAGGCTAAACAAGTCTGGAAATAGCTGGTTCTCCCCGAAAACTATTTAGGTAGTGCCTCGAGTATTACTCCAGGGGGTAGAGCACTGTTATGGCTAGGGGGTCATGGCGACTTACCAAACCATTGCAAACTCCGAATACCTGGAAGTACAGCTCGGGAGACAGAGCACCGGGTGCTAACGTCCGGACTCAAGAGGGAAACAACCCAGACCGCCAGCTAAGGTCCCCAAATATCGCTAAGTGGGAAACGAAGTGGGAAGGCATAGACAGTCAGGAAGTTGGCTTAGAAGCAGCCATCCTTTAAAGAAAGCGTAATAGCTCACTGATCGAGTCGTCCTGCGCGGAAGATGTAACGGGGCTAAGCGATATACCGAAGCTGCGGATGCACAGTTTACTGTGCGTGGTAGGGGAGCGTTCTGTAAGCCTGCGAAGGTGGCTTGTAAAGGCTGCTGGAGGTATCAGAAGTGCGAATGCTGACATGAGTAGCGATAAAGAGGGTGAAAGGCCCTCTCGCCGTAAGTCCAAGGTTTCCTACGCAACGTTCATCGGCGTAGGGTGAGTCGGCCCCTAAGGCGAGGCAGAGATGCGTAGCTGATGGGAAGCTGGTTAATATTCCAGCACCGTCGTTTAATGCGATGGGGGGACGGATCGCGGAATGTCATCGGGGTGTTGGAAGTCCCCGTTGCTGCATCGAAGAAGGCACTTAGGCAAATCCGGGTGCGTAATTCAAGGGTGTGGCACGAGCGAACTTGTTCGCGAAGTGATTGGAAGTGGTCCCAGGAAAAGCCTCTAAGCTTCAGTTAAACGAGACCGTACCGCAAACCGACACAGGTGGACGGGATGAATATTCTAAGGCGCTTGAGAGAACTCAGGAGAAGGAACTCGGCAAATTGATACCGTAACTTCGGGAGAAGGTATGCCCTGGTAGCGTGAGGCGCCCGCGCGCTGAGCGTGAAAGGGTCGCAGAGAATCGGTGGCTGCGACTGTTTAATAAAAACACAGCACTCTGCAAACACGAAAGTGGACGTATAGGGTGTGACGCCTGCCCGGTGCCGGAAGGTTAAGTGATGGGGTGCAAGCTCTTGATCGAAGCCCCGGTAAACGGCGGCCGTAACTATAACGGTCCTAAGGTAGCGAAATTCCTTGTCGGGTAAGTTCCGACCTGCACGAATGGCGTAACGATGGCCACACTGTCTCCTCCTGAGACTCAGCGAAGTTGAAATGTTTGTGATGATGCAATCTACCCGCGGCTAGACGGAAAGACCCCATGAACCTTTACTGTAGCTTTGCATTGGACTGTGAACCGGTCTGTGTAGGATAGGTGGGAGGCGTTGAAACCGAGTCGCTAGATTCGGTGGAGCCGTCCTTGAAATACCACCCTGATTTGTTTGCGGTTCTAACCTTGGCCCGTTATCCGGGTCGGGGACAGTGCATGGTGGGCAGTTTGACTGGGGCGGTCTCCTCCTAAAGGGTAACGGAGGAGTTCGAAGGTACGCTAGGTACGGTCGGAAATCGTGCTGATAGTGCAATGGCATAAGCGTGCTTAACTGTGAGACTGACAAGTCGAACAGGTGCGAAAGCAGGACATAGTGATCCGGTGGTTCTGTATGGAAGGGCCATCGCTCAACGGATAAAAGGTACTCTGGGGATAACAGGCTGATACCGCCCAAGAGTTCATATCGACGGCGGTGTTTGGCACCTCGATGTCGGCTCATCTCATCCTGGGGCTGTAGCCGGTCCCAAGGGTATGGCTGTTCGCCATTTAAAGAGGTACGTGAGCTGGGTTTAAAACGTCGTGAGACAGTTTGGTCCCTATCTGCCGTGGGCGCTGGAGATTTGACGGAGCCTGTTCCTAGTACGAGAGGACCGGAATGGACGTACCGCTGGTGTACCGGTTGTCATGCCAATGGCATTGCCGGGTAGCTATGTACGGAAGAGATAACCGCTGAAGGCATCTAAGCGGGAAACTCGTCTGAAGATAAGATCTCCCGGGGGCTTGACCCCCCTGAAGGGCCGTTCGAGACCAGGACGTTGATAGGTCGGGTGTGGAAGCGCAGTAATGCGTTGAGCTAACCGATACTAATTGCCCGTGCGGCTTGATCCTATAACCCTGGCGGTTGTAGCGTGTGCCGCAGTCACACACCAGGTAGCCTCGCTACCAACACTGTTGTGCTTCTTCCAATTGGGCAGGTTGTTCGAGCCTGCGACGCAGCAACCCTGCGCGCGATCAACAGCCCGCCAACAAGTTAAAGCCTGACGACCATAGCAAGGTGGTCCCACTCCTTCCCATCCCGAACAGGACAGTGAAACGCCTTTGCGCCGATGATAGTGGACGGACGTCTGTGAAAGTAGGTCATCGTCAGGCTACCCTCCCTCAAAACCCCCGACCGGAAACCCGGCCGGGGGTTTTGTCTTTCAAGCGTCGCTTTTTCTCAATCGCGGATACGCGAACCGTCGGGAAGAAAACGTTCGCTTCCAATGACGGCACCGGATGCATCGTAGCTGCGTTCCGATGAACGGTTGCCGCGTGCGTCATAGGTCACTTCCCGCTTGAGCTTGCCCGCCGGGTCATATTCCCGGTGTGTGCCCACTGGACGGAACTGTCCCTGGAATACGCCCGCGGACTGCAGCTTGCCCTGGTCGGAAAAGCGTTCCACGTACTTGCCGGGCAGGCCGCCGGGTTCGCGCAGGGATTGATCCACGCGGGTTTCCTTGACCTGGCCGTTCAGATACCAGGTCGTTCCCTTGATCTCGTTGCCGCCCAGGAAGGTTTGATCGCGCAGGGGCTTGCCGTCTTCGCTCCATTCCCGCTCGACGGCTTCCGTGGCTGTCTTGCCGCCGCGGCTCCGTTGGCGCTCGATGACTTCATAGATCAACTGGCCGTTGCGGCCGTATTCCTTGGTATGTCGGCCACCTTCCACGGATTGGACGATGGTCTGGCCAGCCAGGGAGGGGTTGCGTTCGGCGTGGGCGGTAGCGCCCAGCAGCGCGATGGCAAGCGCGGTCGCGCAGGCAGCCAAGCGGCGCGGTGTAGACATCATGGACGAAGACCTCTGAATGCGATCCCCAACCATAACTTCCCGGGCGGCCGCTTGTCGCGACCACCCCGTAAAGCAGTGTTACCGCGTACCGAGGATGGATGCGTCGTAGATCGCCGACAGGGGCGCCGACTCGGGGGTGATCAACCCGTTCTCGATATAGTGGTTGCGCATTTTCTCTATGGTCGACAGCTTGGTCTTGCCCGAAGGATTCAGCGAGACGGTGGCAAACAGCCTTTCGGCCATGGCCTGGTCCACCTTGAACAGCTTCATCAGGCGATCGAGGCTTTCCTGGCGCGGCGCCTTGCCGATGTGTTGCACGGCTTCGAAGATGGCCGTGGCCGCTTCCCGGACCAGCCCGGGTTTCTCCTTCAGCGTGCTCCGCTTGGCCAGAACCACGTAGGGGTCCCAGTCCGTGCCCACGTAGTCCGAGACCTTCGCCATGCTGCGCAGCAGATTGTCCCTGTCGGTCAGGATGCCCGTATGTTCCGTCGTGACCCAGATATCGGCCTTGCCTTCCTTGAGCGCCGTGTAGTTGGTGCCCACGCCGCCGGTGGGCACATAGACGATGTCGTCCTGGCTGACATCGAGCGACTTCAGGAAGAGGTCGACATAGAAGCGGTCGGTGCCCGCCAGCTGGGTGACGGCGAAACGCTTGCCCTTGAGGTCGATGAGCGCGATGGGGTTGTCCGCCAGCGTCCACATGTGCCACTCGGCCCGGGTGCCCAGGTCGCCGATGATGGTGAACTGGACGCCCTTGCTCAGATAGTTGATGGTCGCGCCCATGCCGTAGAGCCGGACGTCGCAGTTGTTCTCGGCTTCGGGCGTCCACTCGCGGCGATCGTCGATGGGCACGGGGTCGACGGGCTTGATGCTGTGCTTGTCCCAGAGCCCCAGGTCCTGGATCGTCGCGTTGATCAGGGCCGTGCCGGGGACGGTCCGTACGCCTATCTCGTAGGTGAAGGGAGTGGGTTCGCTGGGGACCGGCGCGGGATCGCCGTCGCCGCCACAGCCCGGAAGCCAGGCGGCGGCCGGGAGCACGGCCATGGTCTTGAGCAGGCGCCGGCGTGCCGGCTGGAGGATGAAGGGGGGAAGCGGAAGGCGCTGCATGGGATTCTCCTGGGTGGAAGGGGGATGTCAGGCAACCGTGCCGACGACCGAGGCATCGAAGATCGCGTCGATGGGCAGGGCATCGCGTTTGATCACACCGGTGTCCACGTAGTGGTTGCGCATCTTTTCTATCGTCGACAGCTTGATCTTGCCGGTGGGGTTCAGCGATACGGTGGATAGCAGCCTGCCGGCGACGGCCTCGTTGACCTTGAAGCGCTGCATGAGGCGGGCCACGTTTTCCTGGCGGGGGGCCTGGTCGATGTGCCGGACGGCCTCCAGGATGGTGGCGACGGCTTCCTTCACCAGCGCGGGCCGTTCGGCCAGCGTGCGCCGCTTGGCGACGATGACGTAGGGATCCCAGTCCTTGCCGACGAAGTCGGAGATCCTGGCGACGCTTTGCAGGCGTTGCTCACGGTCGATCAGGATGGCGGCGTGTTCGGTGGTTACCCAGATGTCGGCCTGGCCGCTGCGCAGCGCCTGGTAGTTCTGCGGCACGCCGCCGGTGGGCACCAGGGTGACGTCGTCCTGGCTGACGCCCAGCGACTTCAGGAACAGGTCGACATACAGCCGGTCCGTGCCCGACAACTGCGTGACGGCGAAACGCTTGCCCTTGAGCTGCCGCGCATCGACGGGCCGATCGGCCATCGACCACATGTGCCATTCGGCCCGCGTCCCCAGATCCGCGACGATGACGAAATCCACCCCCTTGCTGAGGTAGTTGATGGTCGCACCCATGCCATACAGGCGCACGTCGGAGTGGTTTTCTTCCCCCGGACTCCAGGTCCGCCGGTCGCCGCCGCCCAGGGGAGGCGGCACGACCGGCTTCAGGCCGTGCTTGCGCCACAGGCCGAGGTCCTGGGCGGTAGCGTCGATCAGCGCCGTACCCGGCACGGTATTCACGCCCATGGTGAAGGTGAACTCGGTCAGGTCGCCCTGGGCGGCACGTGCGGGGCCCAGCCAGCAGGCGGCGGGGAGAAAGGCTGCCGTGGCCAGCAGCCTGCGGCGGGCAGCCTGCTGCGGCGAGAGCGAACTGCCAAGGAATGGCGCGATGAGCATGGTCGTTGTCTCCTGTCTGATTGTTTTGTATATAAAAATAGTTTTCGAATACTAAACTTGACGCAAGCTTGCCGGCAAGTCAGGTCATTCCCTGCGTTCGTGGAGGTCACAATTCGGACCAAATGGTTCGATACGCTATGGAAGCGAGAGAGACAGGGCGTGAACAGGACCCGGGGGGAGGTCCCGGCCAGGCGCGTGTCGGCCGTGCGGATGGCGGAAGCGCCGATGCCGGGAGCTAAGTGGTTTCTCTAGGGAGGCGGGAGAATGCCGGCAACAATGAATGTTGCACTTTCATCGGAAATCGCTGGCGAGCGCTTACCATCGAATGGTGGCCGGCCTTGCAGGAAGATGGACGCGTCGCGGATTTCGCAGGGAGGGCATGAAACCGGAAATGTCGTATTTTTTTACATGTTGAATTGTGGGCGCAATTATGTAATAACGCTCATACGCCAAAGTTAACGGCAGTGCTGCGCAAAACTTTAGCGCTGGTTCGCCTTCCAGTCGCTGCGTATCACGTCGTTCTCCGTGTGGGCTTTGCTTCGATCGGCTGTGTCTCCATGGCGTGCCGCAGGCACGCTGGTACCAATTTAGTCATTGAGCTGTCCCGCCATGTCCTACCTCACGGATTCTTCGAAGTTGTCCGGCTTCTGGAACGCGCGCTCGCAAGGCCTGCACCGGTTCTGGTGGGGGCTGCGGTATGCCCAGCCCATGACCTTGCTGGGAACGCACCTGGGCCGCAAGGACGAATACCTGGCCTGGTTCAACACGGTCGAGACACCGGTGCTGCGCCATCCGGCCAGCCGCTGGAGCTTCTGCCAGCGGCCGCCCAGCATGGTGGGGGCGCAGGCTTTTCACTTCTTCGGCGTGGAAAGGGTGCTTTCCGACAATCGTGGCTGGCACTGGCGGCCCTGGGGCGAGAACTGGCTGCACAATCTCCATGCCTTCGACGATCTGGTGGCAGACGGCGCGGATGGCCGCTTCGAGTGGCACGAGAAGCTGGTCACCAACTGGATCGTGGCCAATGCGCCCGGCAAGGGCGTGGGCTGGCGGCCTCCCAGCCTGTCGCGCCGCATCGTGAACTGGGTCAAGTGGGACCTGGACAAGCATGGCTTGAACGAAGTGGGGCGGCGCAATCTGGTCGTGCAGGTGCGTTTCCTGCGCCAGCGGCTGGGTGTGTCGATGACGGCGGCCTATCCGACGAAGGCGGGCAAGGCGCTGCTGTTCGCCGGCGCGTTCTTCGATGGAGCGGAAGCCGCGGCGTGGCGCAAGACCGGGCTGTCGGTGCTGCGCACGGCACTCAAGCCCAGCTATATGCGGGCCAGGCTGGGCGGAGGCGATGGCTATCGCATCGCCATCATCGAGGATCTGCTGGACGTGATCCAGCTCGACAAGATCTATCCAGGCACGCTGGGACGGGACGAGCTGGCTCGTTCGCAGGATCTGGTGCTGCCGCTGCTGGCGATGGAAGGCGAGCGTCGCGCCGCGCCCGGGCTGGACGGGGCCGAGCCGGTATTCTTTGCCGAGCCGAAGGTGCACGCGCTGCGGCAGTACGCGCAGCGGCTGGGCCTGAACGCACCGGCCTGATCCTTCCGGCGGCTTCTTACCCCCTTACAATAGGCGCTCCTCCGCAAAGGAGGGGTGCCGGCGTCTGCCTGCCCCGCATGCCGGGCATCTTCTTCGTGGGGCCTAGTCCGAGTCTGTCCATGCTTCGCATATCGCTTGCTTCCGGTTTCCTCGGTCTGTCGGTCCTGCTGGCCGCGCCCGTGCACGCCGCCGACCCGTTGCGCATCGGCGAGATCAACAGCTACAAGGCGCAGCCCGCCTTCCTCGAACCCTATCGCAAGGCCATGCTGCTGGCCCTGGACGAAGTCAACGCCGCGGGCGGCGTGAACGGGCGTCCGCTGGAGCTGGTGATCCGGGACGACAACGGCGTGCCGGGCGATGCGGTGCGCGCGGCCGAAGAGCTGGTCTCGCGCGAGCGCGTGGCGATGCTGGCCGGCGGCTTCCTGTCCAACGTCGGCCTGGCGCTGGGCGACTATGCCCGGCAGCGCAAGGTCCCGTTCCTGGCCAGCGAGCCTTTGACCGACAAGATCACCTGGGCCAACGGCAACCGCTACACCTTCCGCCTGCGGCCGTCGACCTGGATGCAGGTGTCCATGCTGGTGCCCGAGGCGGCCAAGCTGAGCAAGAAGCGCTGGGCCATCGTCTATCCGAACTATGAGTACGGACAGTCCGCGGTGCAGACCTTCAAGACGCTGCTGCAGGCCGCGCAGCCCGGCGTCGAGTTCGTGACCGAGCAGGCGACCCCGCTCGGCAAGCTCGATGCGGGGCCCGTGGTGCAGGCGCTGGAGGCCAGCAAGCCGGATGCGATCTTCAACGTGCTGTTCGCCACCGACCTGACCAAGTTCGTGCGCGAAGGCGCCACGCGAGGTCTGTTCAAGGGGCGCGAGGTGGTCAGCCTGCTGTCGGGCGAGCCCGAGTACCTCGAACCGCTGAAGGACGAGGCGCCCGAGGGCTGGATCGTGACGGGCTATCCCTGGTATGCGATCAAGACGCCGGAGCACCAGCGCTTCCTGGACGCTTATAGGAAGAAGTACGGCGAGCCGCCGCGCCAGGGCTCGGTGGTGGGCTACGTCACCATCCATGCCGCCGCCGAGGCGCTGCGGCGCGCGGGCAGCGCCAATCCCGAGAAGATCGTCGACGCGTTCCGCAACATGCCGTTGTCCTCGCCGTGGGGACCCATCGTCTTCCGTGCGCAGGACAACCAGTCGACGCTGGGCGCCTTCGTCGGACGGACGGCGTTGCAGGGCAGCGGGGCGCAGCGCACCGGCGTGATGGTGGACTTCCACTATGCCGACGGCGCCAAGTACCAGCCCACCGATGCCGAGGTGGCGAAGCTGCGGCCGGCGCGCTGAGCGGTGCTGGCGCAACTGCTGAACGGGCTGGCCAGCGCCAGCAGCCTGTTCCTGCTGTCGCTGGGGTTGACGCTGATCTTCGGCGTGTCGCGCGTGGTCAACTTCGCGCATGGCTCGCTCGCCATGCTGGGGCTCTACCTGGGCGTCACCCTGGCCCAGGCGTTGATCCCGCCATGGGGCGGCCCGGGGTTCTGGGCCGCGGTGGCGGGCGCGGCGCTGGCGGTGGCTGCGGTGGGCGCGCTGATCGAACGCGTCGTGCTGCGCCGGCTCTATGGCAGTCCCGAACTCTTCCAACTGGTCGCGACCTTCGCGCTGGTGCTGATCATCCGCGATGCGACGCTGGCCACCTGGGGCGCAGACGACCGGCTCGGACCCAAGGCGCCAGGGCTGGCGGGCGTGCTGGCGCCCGGCATGCTGAACCTGCCTTCGTATGATCTCGTGCTGATGGCGATCGGCCTGCTGGTGCTGGCCGGCGTGCAATGGATCATGACGTCCACGCGTTGGGGCCTGCAATTGCGCGCCGCCACCGAGGATCGCGAGATGGCGCTGGCCGTGGGCGTGGACGAGCGGCGGCTGTTCACGCAGGTATTCGCGCTGGGCGCCGGCCTGGCGGGGCTGGCGGGGGCGTTGCAGATGCCGCGCGAGCCGGCGTCGCTGGCCTACGACCTGCAGGTCGTGGCCGAGGCCTTCGTGGTGACCGTGGTGGGCGGCATGGGCAGCGTGATCGGCGCCTTCGTGGCGGCGATGATGATAGGCGTGGTCAAGGCGGCCTGCGTGGCGTTGGGGACGGTGTCGATAGGCGGCCTGGAACTGGTGCTGCCCAAGCTGACGCTGGTGATCGAGTTCCTCTTGATGGCCATCGTGCTGGCCTTCCGCCCCTGGGGACTGTTCGGGCGCCCCGTGGCGCCGCCGCGCGCGGCGCGCGCCGAGTTCAATCCGCTGCCGCCGCCCTCGCGCCGCGGCAGCCTGTTGCTGGCCGCGGGCATGGCGGCGCTGGCGCTGCTGCCCTGGCTGGCGGGCGACATGGCCTACGTACTGGTCCTGGCCGTGGATGTCCTGATCGCCGGCCTCTTTGCCGCCAGCCTGTATGTGCTGATGGGGCCGGGGGGCGTCCATTCGTTCGGCCATGCGGCTTTCCTGGGGCTCGGCGCCTACGGCGGGGCGCTGGCCGCGCACTGGGTGGCGGCCGTGCTGCCATGGCTGGCTGGCTCGGGGCCCGGCGGCATCGCCACCATCCTGCTGTGTCTGGCGGCGGGCATGCTGCTGGCGCTGGCCGGCGCTGCGGTGTTCGGTTTCGTCGTGCTCCGGGCGGCGGGAGTCTACGCGGCCATGCTGACCCTGGCCTTTGCCCAGATCACCTGGTCCGTCGCCTTCCAGTGGGATGCGGTGACGGGGGGCAGCAACGGCCTGTTCGGCTTCTGGCCCCAAGGCTGGCTGGCGACGCGCGAAGGATATTACTGGTTCGTCCTGGCGGTGGCCGGCGCCGGCGGCCTGCTGCTGCGGCACCTGATGCACGCGCCCTTCGGGCTGACGCTGCGCATGGTGCGCGACGCGCCGTTGCGCGCCGAGAGCCTGGGCCTGCCGGTGTTCGCGGTGCGCTGGACGGCCTTCATGCTGGCGGGGGCGCTGGCCGGAGCCGCTGGCGTCCTGACGGTGTTCGCCAAGGGATCGGTCGCGCCCGACCTGCTGGCCATTCCCCGTTCGGTCGACGCGCTCGTCATGGTCCTGCTGGGCGGCCTGCAATCGCTGGCCGGCCCGTGGCTGGGCGCCCTGGCCTATACGGTGGGGCAGGATTTCCTGGCGCGCGCCACCGAGTACTGGCGCGCCGCGATCGGCCTGGCCATGCTCGCGGTGATCCTGCTTGCCCCGGGCGGCCTGACCGGCGTCCGGCGGCTGGGGCGCCTTGCCCCAGCGGGACGGCCGGATGACGGGAGGGCGCCGCGATGAAGCTGGTCGTCACGGGCTTGTCCAAGTCGTTCGGCGCCGTTCGGGCGGTGGACGACGTCGGGTTCACGCTGGAAGGCGGCCAGATGCTGGCCTTGATCGGACCGAACGGCGCGGGCAAGAGCACCTGCTTCCAGTGCATCAACGGTCAGCTCCGGCCTGATGCCGGACGCATCGAATTCGATGGGCGCGATCTGGCGCGCCTGGGTGTCGCCGCGCGGGCCCGGCTGGGTCTGGGACGGACGTTCCAGATCGCCCAGGTGGCCGCGTCGCTGAGCGTGGGCCAGCACGTCGCGCTGGCGCTGGCCGCCCGCGATCCCGGCGTCTGGCACGGGGTCCGGGGGCGAGGGGCGGGGGCGGACCCGGCCGAGCTGCGCGCCTGGCTGGAACGCTTCGATCTGAAGCCGCTGGCCGGCAGGCTGTGCGGGGAGCTGCCTTATCCCGAGCTCAAGCGCGTGGAGCTGGCCAGCGCGCTGGCCCTGAGGCCCCGGGTGCTGCTGATGGACGAACCCACGGCCGGCATGACCCGCGCCGACCGGCGCGGCCTGATGGCCATCGTGAAGCAGGAGGCCGCGGGCGGCCTGGCGGTGTTGTTTACCGAGCACAGCATGGACGTGGTGTTCGGCTTTGCCGACAAGGTCCTGGTCCTGGTGCGCGGCCGCGTGATCGCGGACGGGGCGCCCGCGCAGATCGCCGCCGACCCGGCGGTGCGGGCGGCCTACCTGGGCACGGCCGCGGCGGGAGAGCCGGCATGACGGCGCTGTTGCGCACGCATGCGCTGTGCGCCTTCCATGGCCGGGCGCAGGCGTTGTTCGACGTGGACCTGGAGGTCGGGGCGGGAGAAATCGTCGCCCTGGTCGGACGCAACGGGGCCGGCAAGAGCACGCTGATGCGCGCCTTGGCGGGCCTGGTGGAAACCACGGGCGAGGTGCTGCTGGCCGGCCGCTCCATGGCCGGCTGGCGTGCCGACAGGCGGGTGCATGCGGGGCTGGCCTGGGTGCCCGAGGATCGGCGTATCTTCACCCAGCTCACGGCGCGGCAGAATCTGGAGGTGGCCGCGGGCCGGCCGCGTCCCGGCGCGGAACCCTGGACCGTGGAACGGGTCTGTCGCCTGTTTCCCGAACTCGAGCCGCTGGCGCATCGCCCGGGAGGCGCGCTGAGCGGTGGCGAGCAGCAGATGCTGGCGATCGGCCGGGCGCTGATGACCCAGCCCCGGGTAATCCTGCTGGACGAGCCGTCCGAGGGCGTGGCCCCCATCGTGGTGCAGCGGCTGGTGGAGGTGATACGCGTCCTGCGCGGGCAGGGGTTGGCGATCCTGCTGTCCGAGCAAAACGAGGCCCTGGCCGCGCCGCTGGCCGACCGCAGCCTGTACCTGGATGACGGCGTGCTGGGGGGAGCGCCCCCAGGGGCGCCAGGGTAGGGGCGCCTCCCGCGCTGGCGGCGCCCGACGCTCGTCCATATAGTTGTTATCGTCAACAAAGTAGTGTATAAAAACAACTATCGTAGGCCACCAGACAATCCAGGGGTTCGCATGAGCAGTGCATATTCCACCATCCGCGTCGAGGTCGAGGACCACGTCGCCACGCTGACGCTGAACCGGCCCGAGAGCCGCAACGCGCTCAATACGGCCATGTGCGGCGAGTTGATCGCCGCGGCCGAGGCGCTTGCCGCCGACGACGCCGTGCACGTGGTCGTGATCCGCGGAGAGGGGCCGGTGTTCTGCGCCGGCGCCGACCTGAAGGAGCGGCAGGGCATGTCCACCGCCGAGCTGACCGCGCGCCGCGTCAAGGGCTTCACCGCCTACGCCGCCCTCGAGCGCCTGCCGCAGGCGGTGATCGCCGTGGTGCATGGCGCGGCCTTCGGGTCGGGCTGCGAGATCGCTGGCGCCAGCGATTTCATCCTGGCTTCCACCGAGGCGAAGTTCCGCTACCCGGAAGTCGGCTGGGGCACCATAGGCGCGACCCAGCGGCTGCCGCGCATGGTGGGCACGCGCATGGCCAAGGAGCTGCTGTTCACCGGCCGCACGGTGGACGCGCACGAAGCCAAGGCCATCGGGCTGGTGAACCATGTGTACGAGCCGGCGGAGCTGGAGGCGCGCGCCATGGAAATGGCCCGCCATATCGCCGCGGCCGCCCCGCTGACGGTCCGGCTGACCAAGCGCTGCGTGGACCAGGGCGTGGAGACCACCCGCGAGGGCGCGATGGCCGTGGAGCTGCTGGCCATCGAGGAGAACCTGCGCCACAGCGACTGGAAGCGCGCGATCTCGGGCTTCGGTGCGGGAGCGCAGAAAAATGCTTGACCGGCCCACTACGCTTTATCGCACGCTGGAACGCACGGCCGGGGAATACGGCGCGCGCGAGGCCTTCGTCTGCCAGGCCGACCGCCTGACCTGGAACGAGGTGCTGGCAGGCACCCGCCGCATCGCCGCCGCCTTGCACGCCAGCGGCGTGCGCAAGGGCGACCATGTCGGGATCATGCTGGGCAACGGCGCCACCTGGCTGCAGACTTTCTTCGCCTGCGCGACCCTGGGCGCGGTGACCGTGCCGGTCAATACCCGCTTCAAGACCGACGAACTGCAGTTCTGCCTGAAACAGGCGGACGTGAAGCTGCTGGTGTTCGCCGACACCTTCCTGGGCATCGATTTCGTCCAGTTGTTGACCGCGGTCGAGCCGGCACTGGATACCGGCCTGCCCGGCCAGGCGCTGCCCGAGCTGCGCCGCGCCGTCATGGTGGGCGACGGCCCCTGCCCGGCGGGCGCCGAGCGCTACGCGGATTTCCTGGCGCGGGGCCAGGAGGTCGCGCCCGGGACCATCGAATCGCTGGCCGCCGACATCACGCCCGACGATCTGCTGCTGATGCAGTTCACTTCGGGCACGACCTCGTTCCCCAAGGGCGTGATGTTGACCCACGCCAACATGCTGCTCAATGCCTGGGCCGCCGGGCAGCGGATAGGCGTAAGGCACGACGACCGCTATTTCAGCATCCGGCCGTTCTTCCACGTCTCGGGCACCACGCTGTCCGTCCTGGTCAGCCTGGTGGCGGGCTGCTGCCTGCTGACGCTGCCCAAGTTCGACGTGGCCGAGACGCTGCGCGTGATGGACGAGGAAAAGTGCACGCTGACCTCGGGCAACGACACCATTTTCCTGATGATGATGGGCCATCCCGACTTCGATCCCAAGAAGCTGCATCTGCGCGGCGGCTGGGCGGCGGCGGGGCCCGAGGTCATGCAGCAGATCCGCGACGTGATGGGTGTGGACCACGTGTGCAATGCCTACGGGCAGTCCGAGGCTTCGCCCAATGTGATCATGTCGTCGCGGGACGACCCGTTCGAGTTGCGCGCCCATGGCTGGGGGCTGCCGCATCCCGGCACCGAGGTGCGCATCGTCGACCAGGACAGCGGCGAGGTCCTGCCCCCCGGAAGCCAGGGCGAGATCCAGGTGCGTGGCTGGCACGTGATGCGAGGCTATTACAAGATGCCGGAGGCGACCGCCAAGGCGCTGACGCCGGAAGGCTGGCTGCGCACCGGGGACCTGGGCGAGATGTCGCCGGAAGGGCGGTTGCGCATGGTCGGCCGGCTCAAGGACATGTACCGGGTAGGCGGCGAGAACGTCGCGCCGGCCGAGGTCGAGGAGACCCTGCACGCGCATCCCGCGGTGCAGATGGCCCAGGTGGTCGGCGTGCCCGACGCGCGCCTGGGCGAGGTGACGGCGGCCTTCGTGCTGCTCAAGGAAGGCAAGCAGGCCGGGCGCCAGGAGCTGATCGACTGGTGCAAGGCGCGCTGCGCGAACTTCAAGGTGCCGCGCTACCTCGAGATCGTGGATACGTTCGACAATATCGGCATGACGGGCAGTTCCAAGGTCCAGAAGAACAAGCTAAAGGCGCATGCCATCGAGCTGTTCGGCCTGGCGAACGTCCACGGCGCGAAGGGAGGCTAGAACCATGAGCGACGTCACGCTTTGCGAATGTTTCGCCCGGGATGGCCTGCAGCACGAGGAGACCTTCATCCCCACCGCCACCAAGGTGGCATTGATCGACCGCTTCGCCGCCATCGGCTTCCAGCGTGTCGAGGCGACTTCGTATTCGAATCCCAAGGTCGTGCCCCAGTTCGGCGATGCCAGCGAGCTGCTGCGCGCGCTGCCGCGCCGCGACGGTGTCTGGTACAAGGCGACCTGCGCCAACGTGCGCGCCGTGGAGCGCGCGGTGGCCGACCTGGACGCAGGCTTCGGCGCCAACGAGATCAGCCTGCTGGTGTCGGCCAGCGAATCGCATTCGATGAAGAACCTGCGGCGCAGCCGCGCCGACCAGTGGCAGAACGTGGCCGACATGGTGGCGGCGTCGCAGGGGCGTTTCCGCATGATCGGCACGGTGTCGGTCGCCTGGGGCTGCCCCTTCGAGGGCAAGGTATCGGCGGACAGCGTGCTGGAGGACGTCAGGCGCTTCGCCCGGCTGGGCGTCATGCACGTGGCGCTGGGCGACACGACAGGCATGGCTGCGCCGCGGACCGTCAAGCAATTGATGTCGGCGGTGCACGCCGAACTGCCGGAGGTGACGACCGTGGCGCACTTCCACGATACGCGCGGCACCGGCCTGGTCAACTACGTGGCGGCGCTGGAGGCGGGCTGCCGCTATTTCGACTGCGCCTTCGGCGGCGTGGGCGGGCATCCGGCCAAGGTCAAGTACGGCGGCGGCCATACCGGCAACGTCTCGACCGAGGACCTGGTGAACCTGTTCGAATCCATGGGGGTGTCCACCGGCATCGACCTGGAGGGACTGATGGCAACCGCGGCGATGTGCGAGGAAGCCCTGGGCCGCACGCTGCACAGCCGTGTCGCCCAGAGCGGGTTGAATCCCTTGCTGGGAGTGGCGGCGCATGGATAGTCCCGAGTCCTGCGCGGTGCTGGAGCCGGAAGCGGTCATTCCCACCGGCCCCCTGGCGGGCTCGGCCCTGGCGCCGTTCGCCGCATGGCTGGGCATTTCCGTGCGCGAGGCCGATCATGGCCGCTCGCTGCTCGTCATGACCGCCAGCGCGCGGCTGGCAAACCGGCGCGGGGTCATCCATGGCGGGGCCATCGCCACGCTGATGGACTCCAGCATGGCCATCGCCACCCGCACGATCGAGTCCGGCATGGAGACTTCCGGAACGGTAGACCTCAACATCCATTTCATCGCGCCGGGACGGGGTGACCTGACGGCCCGCGCCGAGGTCCGGCATGCCGGCGGGACCATCGCCTTCTGCCAGTGCGAAGTGCGGGACGAGGCCGGCACGCTGGTGGCCACGGCCATGAGCAGCTTCAAGCTGAGGCGGGCCAAGCCGTCCCCGGCCGGGCCCGAGTAAGGTAAATTCCTGCGTTCACCTATCGAGAAAGACGTATGACAAGACCCGTTCCCGCGAATCTCAAGGAATTGTTTTCCTACCGCCTGAACCGCCTGGCCTTCGTCTCCAGCCGCATCGCCGCACGGGTGAACGAGAGCCAGTACGAACTGGGCTCGCGCGACTGGCGCATCATCGGGTTGCTGGGCGCCTTCGCCCCGCTGTCGCTCAATGCGCTGGCACACGAGGCCAACATCGACAAGAGCCAGGCCAGCCGCAGCGTGGCCGAGCTGATCGAGCGCGGCCTGGTCAAGCGGGGCGCCGACGAATCGGACGGCCGGGGCGTGCGGCTCGACCTGACCCCGCAGGGCCGGGCGCTGTACCGCAAGGTTTTCCCCAAGGCCGTCGATCGCAACGAGAAGATGCTGTCCGTGCTGACCGACGAAGAGCGGGAAGTGCTCGAGCGCGCGATCGACAAGCTGACCGAACATACGATCGGGTTGTTGGAAGAATTAAAACCCCCCCGTACGCGCTGACGCGCGCCCCCCAGGGGGCGGGCGGCGGGGACCGGCGGAGCCGGATCCTCCGTGCCCTGGTCTGGGGCGATTTTCTCAGGGGGTGGCAACGGGGCTGTGGGGGGAGTTTCCGCCAAAATAGTTGAATTTATCAATTAAGTAGTATATAAAATCAACTATATTGGAAACCACGAGCATGAGCATGTCCGAACTCCTGATTGAGAACCGAGGGGCCGTCCGTATCCTGACGATGAACCGGCCGGAGAAGCACAACGCGTTGAATACCGCGCTGACGCAGGCGCTGGTGGATGCGCTGTGGCAGGCCGAGCGGGATGCCGAGGTCCATGCGGTGGTGCTGACGGGGGCGGGCAAGTCGTTCTGTGCCGGCGCCGATACCTCGGAGTTCAGCGCGCTGGTGCCCGAGGATCCCCAGGCCGTCAACGCGCGCGCCGACCTGACCACCGGGCTGCACCTGGCCTTCTCGCGCATGTCCAAGCCCGTCGTGGCCGCGGTGCGGGGTAATGCGCTGGGCGGGGGCGCGGGGCTGGCCATCGCCTGCGACCTGGCCGTCATGGCCGAGAACGTGCGTTTCGGCTATCCCGAGCTCAAGCACGGCATCGTCGCGGCCGTGGTCATGTCCAATCTGGTCCGCCAGTTGGGCCGCAAGCATGCTTTCGAGCTGCTGGCCATGGGCGAGCCCATCGACGGTCCGCGCGCGCTGGCGCTGGGCCTGGCCAACCGGGTCGAGCCCGACGACCGGGTGCTGGAGGCCGCGCTGGAAATCGCCGCCAGGCTGGCGGGGTGGAGCCCCATCGCGATGGGGACCACCAAGCGGCTGTTCCATCGCGTGGCCGAGCTGACGCTGGAGGAAGGCCTGGCCGCCGGGCGCGACACCAACGTCATCATGCGGGGCTTCCGCAAGGCGGCGAAATGACGCGTCCGCTGGAGAACGTCACCATCCTGGACCTGTCGCGGGTCCTGGCGTGCCCCTTCGCCACGATGATCCTGGCCGAGCTGGGAGCGACGGTGATCAAGGTCGAACAGCCCGGCACCGGCGACGAGACGCGCAGCTTCGAACCCAAGGTGGAAGGCGAGGGCGGTACCGAATCGGCCTATTACATGGCCTTCAACCGCAGCAAGCAGTCCATTACCGTCAACCTGCGCAGCGCCGAAGGGCAGGACCTCATCCGCAAGCTCAGCGCCCAGGCCGACGTGGTGCTGGAGAACTTTCCGGTCGGGACGCTGCAGCGCTACGGGCTGGACTACGCCCGGCTGTCCCAGGACAATCCCGCGCTGGTCTACGTGTCGTGCACGGGTTTCGGCATGACCGGCCCCTACGCGCCTCGCAAGGGCTACGACACGGTGTTCCAGGCCATGGGCGGCATCATGAGCCTGACCGGCGAGCGTGGCGGCGGCCCGGTCAAGCCGGGGCTGCCTGTGGCCGACCTGACCTCGGGCCTGTGGGTCGCGATCGCCATCCTGTCGTCCCTGATGGGGCGGCAGGCCACGGGCAAGGGCTGCCACGTGGATTTCTCCATGCTGGACGGCCAGGTCGGCCTGCTGTCGCTGGCCGCGGCGCGTTTCTTCGCGCTGGGCGAGGTGCCGCCCCGGCTGGGCACCGAGCATCCGGGCCGCGTGCCGTCGGCGGCGTTCCGCTGCCGCGACGACAAGTGGGTGCAGGTCACGGGCAGCGACCAGCACTGGCAGCCGCTGTGCGACCTGCTCGGGCTGCATGAGTGGGCGCAGGATCCGACCCTGGTGCGCAACATCGACCGGGTCAACCGCCGCGAGGAAGTGATGGCCGGCCTGTCGGCGGCCGTCGCCCGGTTCGACCGCGACGAATTCTGCCGGCTGTGCGACGAAGCCAAGGTGCCGGCCGGCCCCATCCTGAGCGTGGACGAGGTGCTGAGCAACGAGCACGTGCTGGCGCGCGGCATGGTGCGCGAATTCGCCCATCCCCAGCTCGGTTCGTTCAAGGCGCTGCCGGTGCCGTTCAAGTTCGACGGCTTCGACGACCCCAGCCTGGGGCGGCCGCCGCTGCTGGGCGAGCACACCGACCAGGTGCTGGCGGACAGGCTGGGCCTGGGCAAGGAGGACATCCAGGCGCTGCGCGAAAGAAAGGTCATCTAAGGCCGTGCCGGCCTAAAACCAGGAGACATACATGAAGCAGTTCAAGCAATCGTTGTTGGCGGCGGCGCTTGTGCTGGCCGCCTCGGGGGCGCAGGCCCAGTCCTATCCGACCAAGCCCATCGTGCTGGTCAACCCCTATGCCGCGGGCGGTCCGGCCGATCTCGTGGCGCGCAGCCTGGCCAAGGAGCTGGGCACCGAACTGGGGCAGCAGGTGGTGGTCGAGAACAAGGCGGGCGGGGGCGCGACCATAGGCGCGGCGTACGTGGCCCGGGCGGAGGCCGATGGCTATACGCTGCTGTTCGGCACCGCGGCGGCCCACATCGTCACGCCGCTGATCCAGCCCACGCCCTACGATGGCATCAAGGATTTCACCTTCATCGCGCTGGCGGCCAACCAGCCCAACCTGCTGGTGGTGAACCCCTCGGTCAAGGCCAACACCGCGAAAGAGCTGATCGAGCTCGCGCGCAGCAATCCCGGCAAGCTGAACTACGGTTCGTCCGGCACCGGCACCTCGCCCCACCTGGGCGGGGAGCTGATCAAGCAGCAGGCCAGGATCGAGATGGCGCACATCCCCTATGGCGGCGCGGCGCCCGCGATTACCGATCTGGTGGCCGGGCGCCTGCAGGTGGGCGTGATGAACCTGTCGGGCGAACTGCCCTATGTGAAGGCAGGCAAGCTGCGGGCCCTGGCCTACGCGTCCAAGACCCGCTCGCCGCTGCTGCCCGACGTGCCCACGTTCGCCGAGGCGGGCCTGGGCGGCGCGGAGTCCGCGTCGTGGTACACGGTGGCGGCGCCCAAGGGCACGCCCGCCGCGGTCGTCAACAAGCTCAACGCGGCGCTGAACGCGGTCACCAAGAAGGCGGAGTACCGCAAGCTGATGGAGGCCCAGGGTACCGAGCTGGCCACGCTCACGCCCGAGGAGACCACGCGCTTCGTCGTGGATGACGCCCAGCGCACCAAGGACCTCATCAAGTCGGCCAACCTCAAGCTCGAATGACCATGACCGCCAATACCCCGCGCATCCCGGCCCCGGCCGGGTTGGCTTCCACGATAGACCGCGTGGACATCATCGCCTGCTCGCAGCGCCAGGACGACCCCAGCTGGCGCTTTGCGCGCGGCACCATCACCCACGTGGACGGCTGGATCGTGGCGCTGACCGCGCGCAACGGCCAGGTGGGGTATGGGCACGTGCTGGGCACGCCCATCTTCAAGCCCGACACGGCACGCATCGAGCCGGTCCTGGAGGCGCTCCGGCGCGAGGCCCGGGGGCAGGACGCATTCGCGCTCGAAGCCCTGCACCGCCGGCTGGAAGCCGTGGCGGGGGTGGAAGTCTGCGCGCTGTCGGGTTTCGTCTGCGCGATCTACGACCTGCAGGCGCGGATGCTGGGCGTTCCCCTGCACGTGCTGCTGGGCGGCAAGGTACGCGATACCGTCGAGGCCTCGCGCATCGTCTCGATCAAGCCGCCCGAGGACATGGCCGAACAGGCCGCCAAGCTGGCGCGCCAGGGCTATCGCTATCTCAAGCTGAAGCTGAGCGGCGAGTCGGAGCTTGACGTCGCCCGCGTGCGCGCCGTGCGCGAGCGGCTGGGCGAGGCCGTCACGCTGACGGTGGACGCCAACCAGGCCTACCAGGCCGACGAGGCGATCCGCGTGTGCCAGGCGCTGCGGCCGATGGGCGTGGCGATGATGGAGCAGCCGGTGCCGGCGGCGGACATCGAAGGACTGTGCCGCGTGCACGCCGCGGGCACGCTGCCCATCGAGGCGGACGAGGCCATCGCCGGGCTGCCGGGACTGGTGCGCCTGATCGGCATGGGGGCGGCCGACTCCTACAACCTCAAGGTGCATTACCTGGGCGGCATACGCAACACGCTGATCGCCGTGCGCCTGTGCGAGGCGGCGGGCGTGGGCTACCGGTTCGGCGCGATCTTCGGGCCGCGCCTGCTGGCGGCCCAGGGCGTGCATGTGGCCAGTGTCGCCGGCAGCATCCATGCCGGTGCCGAACTGGCGGAGTTCGATCACCTGCTGGACGACCCGTTCGTGGGCCTGGAGGTCGAATCGGGCGAGCTGGCGGTGCCCGAGGGCCTGGGGTCGGGCGTGGACTACCAGCCCGCCAGCATCGGGCAGGCCTGAATCAGCGTATGCAGGAGGCGGCGCCGCTCAGGGCCGCTTCCGCTTCGCGCGCCAGCCGCTCGACCAGTTCACCGGCGGGCTCCAGTTTGTCGATCAGGCCGGCGCTTTGCCCGGCTTCCACCTTGCCCTGCGCCACGTCGCCGTCCTTGGCGGCCTGCCGCAAGGAACTGCGGGCGAACAAGGCATCCAGCTCGGCATCGTCGGCGCCGCGGTTGGCCGCCGCCTCGTACTCGGTCGAGAAGGCGTTCTTGACCATGCGGATGGGCGAGCGGCCACGGCCGACGATGGCGGTGTCGCCGATGCCGGCGTTCAGCACCAGGTCCTTGTAGGCGGCGTGCAGGCCCGATTCGGGCGTCAGCAGGAAGCGCGTGCCCAGTTGCGCGCCGCTGGCGCCCAGCGCCAGCATCGCGGCGATGCCCGCGCCGTCGGCGATGCCGCCCGCGCCGATGACTGGCACCGTCACCGCGTTGACCGTCGCCCGCACCAGCACCAGCGTGCCGACCTCGTCCGGGCCGGGATGGCCGCCGGCTTCGCCGCCCACCGCGATCACCGCGTCCACGCCCGCGTCCTCGGCCTTGCGGGCGTGCAGCGGGTTGGCCGTGACCTGTATCCACGTGACGCCGGCCTCCTTGAAGCGGCCGATGTGGGCCTTGGGGCCGCCCTGCGAGGCGATGATCACCGGCACCCCGGTTTCCAGCACGATGTCCAGGAATTCCGCCGCGCGCTTGTTGTACAGCGGGACGTTGACCGCGAAGGGCTGGCGCGTGCCGGCGCGCACGCGGGCGATGGCGGCGCGCAGGTCGTCGGGATACATGGGGCCGGCGGCGATCACGCCCAGGCCGCCGGCCTCGGAAACGGCCAGGGCCAGCTCGGCGTTGGACGAGGCCCAGCTCATGCCTCCCTGGACGATGGGGTGGCGGATGCCCAGGAGGGCGGTCAGTCGGGTAGCAAGCATGATTCGAGAGGGCAGTGTGGGAGGATTCGTAGGGATGCGCTCAGCCGGCTGAGGCACGGATCCGGTCGTTGACGTCGCGCGCGGCACGCACGGCGTCTTCCAGGGACAGCTCGTAGGCCTGCTGGAAGGCGCGCTTGGAGGCCGACAGGCCGGCCGGCGCGAACTGGGCCAGGCGCTCGGCCAGCGCGAGCGCGGCGGGGACCAGTTCGGCTTCCGGGACGATGCGGTTGATCATGCCCAGCGCGTAGGCGCGTTCGGCGTCGATGGGGTCGCCGGTGGCCACTAGTTCGAAGGCCGCCTTGGGGCCCACCTGCCGGATCAGGTTGGGAATCAGCATGCCGGCCGAGATGCCGTGCTTGACCTCGGGATAGCCGAAGCGGGCGGCGGGGGCGGCCAGCACCAGGTCGCTGCCCAGCGCCAGGCCGGCGCCCGCGCCGATGGCCGGACCGTTGACGGCGGCGATGACGGGCGTGCCCAGGCGCGCCACGATGGTGTTGATGTCGACCAGCAGGTCGCTGCGCCGGCTGGCCAGCTCCGGCTGCTCGCGCGCCAGGCGGCGGGCTTCTTCCAGGTCGGCGCCGGCGCAGAAACAGCTGCCCCGGGCGGCGATGACCACGCATCGCGTGTCGGGATCGGCATCGGCGCCATTGAAGGCGTCGACCAGGCCTTGCAGCATCGCCAGGCCGAGCGCGTTGCGCTTAGGATGGCGGTTCAGCGTCAGCAGCAGGACATGGCCGTATCGCTCGGCCAGCAGTTCGTTTTCCTCGACCACGGTGGCGTTTCCTTGAAATATAGTTGAGAAAGTAAACTATGTAGTTAATTTCGTCAACTTTATGGCGGCTCAGGCGTCCGGCGGCACGGCGCGCCCCTGCTGGAGCGAGCCGCGGTAGGCCTGGGGAGAGAGTCCGGTGCGCCGGGAGAAGAAGCGGCTGAAATAGGCCGCATCCGAGAAGCCCAGGTCCTGCGCGATGCCGGCGACGGTGGCGTCGGTGGCCGCCAATTGGCGCCGAGCCTCGCGTACCAGCCGATCGTGCAGCATGTCGAGCGCGGAGAGCCCGCATACCGCCCGGCATATCCGGCTCAGGTGGTCCGGCGTGACCTGCAGCGCCGCGGCGAAGAAGGCCAGCGCATGCTCGCGGCGGAAGTGCAGTTCCAGCAACGCACGGTACCGCTGTACCAGGGTGTCGCGCACCGCCTGCCGGGCATGAGCGGGTTCCCCCGAACTGGCCTGCCTCAGGAACCAGGTGGCGAGCAGGATCGCATGAGCCTTGAGCACTTCGGTGCGCCCCGGTTCGGCGCGGGCGAACTCGGCCCCCAGCCCTTCGAACAGGCTGGCCGCGCGTCCGGTTTCCTGCGCGAGTTCCTCCGGGCCGATGATCAGCGGGACGTCCAGCAGGCTGGCCAGGGCGGGAGCGGACGAGAAGGCGGCCTTGAGCAGGGCGGTGGGGACGGTGACCTGGCTGCCGGCGCTGCCGGGCCGGTAATGGAAGGCGTGGACGGTGCCGGGAGGGATCATCAGCGCGGCGGGCGCGGCAAGTCCGTGCCGCGCGCCATTCATCACGGCTTCGGCTCCGCCGCGCTCGATCAACTGGAACTGGTGCAGGCCTTCGTGCCGGTGGGCGGGAATCGTCCAGTCATGCAACACGCCGCGCACATCCATGGGTTCCCAGTGCAGGCAGTCGTCCGGCATGAAGTGCCTGACTTCCCGGAAGGCGACGGCGATCGGGGCGGGCGGTTTCATGGGAGGTCGGATATGTGCAAGGCTCGCCGGTATTGTCCATTATTTTCCGTCCCTGTCCTATCTATAGTTCCCTCTACCGAGCCCGCAGAGGCAGAGCAAAGGAGACACCATGGGCAGCAGGATGGGATGGATAGGGGCGGGCGCGGCGGCATGGGTGCTTTCCTGCTCCGCGGCGTGGGCGCAGCCCGCCAGTACCGTGGTTTGGTCGGGGTTTCCGGTCGGCGGGCTGGGAGACCAGGTGTCGCGGCCGCTGATCGAGCAGTTGCGCTCGCGCTATCCGGGCACCATCGTGCTGGGCAGCAAGCCGGGCGCGGGCGGGCGCATCGCCGCGGAGTTCGTCAAGCGGGCGGCGCCGGACGGGGCGACCCTGTTGCAGGGGCCTTCGTCACCCATCGTCCTCTATCCGCACACCTACGGAGCCAGGCTCGCCTATTCGCCGCAGGCCGATTTCGTGCCCGTCGCGCCGCTGGCCTCGTATGCCATCTCGATGACGGTCGGGCCCGGCGTGCCGGACGAGGTCCGCACGCTGGCCGACTTCATCGCCTGGGTGAAGCGCCATCCCGAGAAGGCCAACTACGGCATCCCCGCCGCGGGTTCGGCACTGCATTTCGTCGGCGCCACCTTTGACCGGCTGGCAAGCCTGGACATGAAGAGCGTGGCCTACAAGGGGGGAGCGCCGTTGCTGACCGATCTGCTGGGCGGCCAGGTGCCGGTGGCGTTCAACGTGATCAGCGAAGTGTTGCCGCACCTCAAGACGGGGCGGCTGCGCTCGCTCGCCGTCAGCAGCCCGGAGCGCTGGCCCGCCGTGCCGGAGGTTCCCACCTTCGCCGAACTGGGGTATCGCGACATCGCGATGGTCGAATTCCTGGGCTGGTACGCGCCCGCGCGCACGCCGCCCGAACTGGTGGGCAGGCTCAATGCGGCCGTGCGGGACGCCTTGCAGACTCCGGAAATGACGGCCGTCTTCGCCAAGAATGGACTGATGCCGCTGATCGAAACGCCCGAGGCGTTCGCCGAACGGGTGCGCGAGGACACCGCGCGCTGGGCTCCCATCGTCAAGGCCACAGGCTTTACTCCCGAGGATTGAAACATGACGCATGACCAGGCGCCCGGAAGGCCGCCAACGACCAGCCTGACCGGAGCGCAGGTCCTGGTGCGCCTCCTGCAGGCCGAAGGGGTGCCCTATGTCTTCGGCATAGTGGGAGGCAAGCTGGCGCCCTTGCTGCACGCGTTATCGCGCTCGTCCATTCCCTTCGTGGGCGTGCGCCACGAAGCCGCGGGCGCGATGATGGCGGCGGCGGTGCGGGCCGGATCCGGCCGCGTGGCCGTGGCGCTGGGGGAAATGGGGCCCGGGGGCCTGAACCTCGCGTCCGGCGCCGGCGTGGCTTTCAATAACAATCTCGCGGCCCTGCTGATCACGACCAACCAGCACCGGGCCGCCGCCTATCCGCATCATGGCATGTTCATGGACATGGATACGCGGGCGGTGCTGGCGCCGCTGACCAAATGGAATGCCGTGGTCCATGATGCCCGCCGCCTTCCCGAACTGGTCAGGCGCGCCTTCCGCGAAGCGCTGGGAGGGCGCCCCGGACCGGTGCACCTGGACATTCCGCAGGATGTGCTGGCCAGCACGCATGATTGGCCGCTGGATGCCTTGGCGATCGCGCCGTCCCGCTACCGGGGCGTGGCCGGGCCGCGGCCCCCTGCGGCCCAGGTGCGGGAAGCGGCGAGCCTGCTCGCCCAGGCGCGCCGCCCCCTGATCGTCGCCGGCGGCGGCGTGGTCCAGGCGGGCGCCGCCGGCGGCGTACGCACGCTCGCGCAGCGCCTGCGCGCGCCTGTCGTGCCGACGCAGATGGCGCTTGGCGTCATATCCAGCGACAGCCAGCACTTCATCGGGCATGGCGGCTTGATCGCCGGCGCCGCGGTGGCGCGCGCGTTCGACCAGGCCGATGTCGTCGTCAGCCTGGGATGCAGGCATTCCTCATGGATGTGGGACGAGCGTGGTCCGCTCGTGCGCAGCCGGCACCGGGTGCTGAACGTCAATATCGATCCGTCGGCGCTGGGGGCGCCGGCGCTGCACGAGATCGGCATGCACAGCGATGTCCGCGAAGCGCTGGACGATCTGCTGGCGTGCCTGCCGCAAGAGCTGGCGGCGGTCGAGGACGGCTGGCTGGCGGGACTGCGGGCGGTGCGCGCCCGATACGAACAGGCCCTGGCGGCCATGGATGCGCCCGTGGGGCAAGCCATGCATCCGGCGGCGCTGGCGCGCGCGATCGGCCAGGCCATCCCGGACGACGCCGTCGTGGTCTTCGATGGCGGACATACGAGCTTCTGGAGCAATGACCTGACGCCGGTGCGCGAGGTGCGTTCCCGGTTCCACGAGCCGGGCATGAGCCACCTGGGATTCGGGTTGCCGTATGCATTGGCCCTGAAGCTCCTGCATCCGGGGCGCGCCGTGTTCAACGTCACGGGGGACGGTTCGTTCGGCTTCACGCTGCAGGAGCTGGATACCGCCCGGCGTCATGGCCTGCCCGTCGTCAATATCATCCACAACAACGAGGCCTGGGGCATCATCCGCGCAGGACAGCGGGCGCAGGCGGATTTCGAGCTGGGCACGGGGTTGGAGGGGACGGACTATGCCGCCATCGCGCGCGGATTCGGCTGCCACGGCGAAACCGTGGCGCAGCCCGGCGACCTGGCGCCTGCGCTGGAGCGGGCGCTGGCCTCGGGGTTGCCCGCGGTGCTCGATTGCCGCACGGCATTCGTTCCGCATCCGGCGATGGCGGCGTTCGGCAGCATGAACCGCTACGGATTCGAGGCGCTGACCCGGCCGGCCTGAGCGCGGCGGCGCCGGGCTACACGCCCAGCAGTTCGCAGGCCGCCGCGAACAAATCCTGCGCCGGATCGGCCAGCCGGTCGCAGATGTCCAGATGGTGGCAGTCGGGTATTTCCAGCGTGCGCGTGACGTTGCGCGGCCAGCAGGCGGCGATCAGCCGGTTCTGGCGGCGGAACTCGTCCGTTTCGGATGCCCCGACCGCGGCTATCAGCGGCACGCGGCGTTCAGGCACGAAATAGGCGGGCGACAGCGCGTCCACGCGCGCCGGCGTCAATTCGAGGTTGGCCAGGAACGGCGCCTTGGCGACCGGTTCGAGGTCGTACAGCCCGCTCAGCGCCAGGCCGCCGCTGACGAGGTCGGGCGGCAGGTCCGTGGACCAGGCCTGCCAGCGCGCGGCCAGCATCATCGCGGTCAACTGGCCGCCGGCCGAGTGTCCGCTGGTCACGATGCGGCGGGCATCGAAACCCAGTTCGGCGGCATGGCGGTACAGCCAGGCATGGGCGCGCAGCATCTGCCGCACGATTTCCTCGATGGGCGTGGCGGGCGCCAGCCCGTAGTCGACGATGGCGACGGCGGCGCCGCGCGCGACATAGGCGGGCGCGATCCAGGAAAAATCGGACTTGTTCAGCGCGCGCCAGTAGCCGCCGTGGATGAAGACCAGCAGCGGGGCGCCGGGCTCGCGCGGCGGAAAATAGTCCAGGGTTTCGGCCGGCGTTTCGCCATACGGCAGTCCCAGCTGCGCGGCTTGCGTGCGGCGGGCCAGCGCGCCGTCGGCGGCCCAGCGGGCGGTATAGGTGGGATGGTCGGGAATGCGGGCGAGGTTGTTGTACTCGTGTTCGCAGAATTCGGAGGTGAAGGCCGGATGGTCGTGCAGCGGATGGACGGGCATGGCGTGTAGGTCGGATCGGGACGGCGAAGGCCGGAAGCGGCGCCTGGGGCGCCGCCCGGCAGTTTAACCATTCCGCGCGGGGAAGGTCCCGTCCACGTAGTACCAGCGTCCGTCCTCGCGCACGAAGCGGCTGTTCTCGTGCAGCCGCTGGGCGCGTCCCGCCAGCCTGCTGCGGGCCACGAATTCCACCGTGGCGTGGTCGGCGTCCGCCTGCGCCGAGGCCCGCACCTCCAGGCCCAGCCACTTCAGGCCCGGTGGATCGGGTTCCAGGGCGGCCGGCCGGGTGGAGGGATGCCAGGTCGCCAGCACATAGTCATGCCTGCCGAGCACGTAGGCGCTGTAGCGGGACCGCATCAGCGCCGGCGCGTCGGGCGCCTGCAAATGGCCGGGACCCTGGTGCCACCGGCCGCAGCATTGCGCATACGGACGGGGCAGCCCGCAGGGACACAATTGGTCTACATTAACGCCTGACTTCATTTGCTCCGGTATCCGCCATGCTGTTTCTTCTTTCCCCCGCCAAGAAACTGGATTACGACACGCCCGCGCACGTCGAGACGTCCACCCAGCCCTTGTTCGTGGATCGCGCCAAGAAGCTCATCTCGGTGTTGAAAACCAAGTCCGCCGACGACGTCGCGAGCCTCATGGACCTGAGCCCGGCGCTGGCCGAATTGAACGTGGCCCGCTACGCCAAGTGGACGCCGAAGTTTACGGCGGAAAACGCCAAGCAGGCGGTGCTGGCCTTCAACGGCGACGTCTACGAGGGGCTGGACGCTGGCACGCTGACGGCCCGCCAACTGGACTGGGCACAAGAGCACGTGGTCATCCTGAGCGGCCTGTACGGCGCGCTGCGGCCGCTGGACCTGATGCAGCCGTACCGGCTGGAGATGGGGACGCGGCTGGCGACCCCCAAGGGCAAGAACCTGTACGAATACTGGGGCAGCGAACTGTCCGACTACCTGAACCAGCGCCAGGAGGCCGACCGGCATCCGGTCGTGGTGAACCTGGCTTCCGAGGAGTACTTCAAGGCGGTCGACCGCAAGGCGCTGAAGGCCCGCGTGATCCAGTGCGTGTTCGAGGACTGGAAGGGCGGGGCCTACAAGGTGATCAGCTTCCACGCCAAGCGTGCGCGGGGCCTGATGGCCCGCCACGCCATCGAGAAACGCATCGCCAAGCCCGAGGGCCTGCAGGGCTTCGATGCCGACGGCTACGGCTACGACGCCTCGGCATCGAGCCCGGACCGGCTGGTGTTCCGCCGCAAGGCGGCCTGATCCGGCTGCGGCTGGCGCAGCAGCCGCAGCCCGTTGAACACCACCAGCAGGCTGGCGCCGGCGTCGGCGAACACCGCCATCCACAGGGTGGCCTCGCCGGTGAAGGTCAGCACGAAGAACACCAGCTTGATGGCCAGCGCGAACACGATGTTCTGCCACAGCACCCGCGAGGTCCGGTGCGACAGGCGGATGAATTCGGGCAGCTTGCGCAGATCGTCCTGCATCAACGCGACGTCGGCCGTTTCGATGGCGGTGTCGGTGCCCGCCGCGCCCATCGCGAAACCGATGTCGGCGCGGGCCAATGCCGGGGCGTCGTTGACCCCGTCTCCCACCATGCCCACGGGCGCCGCCCGGCCCAGCGCCTCCACGGCGGCCAGCTTGTCGTCGGGCAGCAGGTTGCCCCGCGCATCCTCGATGCCCAGTTCCGCCGCCACCGCGCGCACCGTGGCGGCGTTGTCGCCGGACAGGACCACCGGCTCCACGCCCAGCCGGCGCAATTCGGCCACGGCGGTCCGGCTCGAGTCGCGGATCGTGTCGGCCACCGCCAGGATGGCCACGGCCACGTCGTCCTCGCACAGGATGACGGCGGTCTTGCCCTGGCGCTCCAGCGCTTCCAGTCCGGTTTCCAGCGCGTCGTCCGCCGCGCCCAGCTCGCGCGCCAGGCGCAGGCTGCCCAGCGCATAGGTCCGGCCCTCGATCCTGCCCGTGACGCCGCGCCCGGCCAGCGACGCGAAATCCTCGACAGGCAGCGCCGCGCCCGCGTGGGCCGATACGATGGCGTGCGCCACCGGGTGGGACGACAGCGCGTCCAGGCTGGCGGCCAGTTGCAGCGCACGGGCACGGGGCAGGGGCGAGGCGCCCAGCGTCACCACGTCGGTCAGGGCCGGCTTGCCGTGGGTGAGCGTGCCCGTCTTGTCCAGGGCCAGGCGGCGCAGGCGCCGTCCCTGCTCCAGGTACAGGCCGCCCTTGATCAGGATGCCGCGCCGCGCGGCCGAGGCCAGGCCGCTGACGATGGTGACCGGCGTCGAGATGACCAGCGCGCACGGGCAGGCGATGACCAGCAGGACCAGCGCGCGGTAGACCGAGTCGAGCCAGGCCATGTCGAACGCCAGCGGCCCTGCCACGGCGACGATGATCGCCACCACGAACACGGCGGGCGTGTAGACCTGGGCGAAGCGATCGATGAAGCGCTGCGTGGGCGCGCGCTTGCCCTGGGCGTCCTGCACGGTCTGCGCGATGCGGTCCAGCATGGTGTGTCCCGCGGCCGCCGTGACGCGGTATTCGAGCACGCCCTGCTGGTTGACGGTGCCGGCATACAGCGCGTCGCCTTCCTGCTTGGCCACCGGCATGCTTTCGCCGGTGATGGGGGCCTGGTCCACGCTGGACGCGCCGCCCACCACGATGCCGTCCAGCACGATGCGCTCGCCCGGCCGCACCCGCACCACGGCATCCACGCCGATCAGCCGCGCGGGCATTTCCTGCCACGAGCCGTCGCCCTGGCGGACCAGGCCGCGCTCGGGCGCCAGCGCCGTCAGGCTGCGTATGGCGTTGCGGGCGCGCGTCAGGCTGAGCGCCTCGATCATCTCGGCCACGCCGAACAGCCAGATCACCATGGCCGCCTCGGGCCACTGGCCGATCAGGGCCGCGCCGATCACCGCCACGGTCATCAGCAGGTTGATGTTGAGGGTGACATGGCGCAGCGCCAGCCAGCCCTTGCGCAGCGTGCCCAGGCCACCCAGCAGGATGGCCGCCAGCGCCAGCGCGGCCACGGGCAGCGAGGTGTCGGCGCCGGTGGCGTAGGCCAGCACTTCCGAACCGATCGCGAAGGCGCCGGCCAGGCCCATGCGGGCCCACGGCTGGCGCGGCGCGGCCTCGGCCGGCTGGTCCTCGGGCGCGGCGGCCGCGTCGATCGGCACCGGCGACATGTTCAGGCCGGCGATGGCCGCCATGATGGGTTGCGGGTCGTCCAGCACATGGCCGACTTTCAGCGTGCGGCCGATCAGGTCGAACGACAGCGTGCGCACGCCGTCCATCGATTCGAGCGCCTTGCGCAGCAGCCGTTCCTCGGTCGGGCAGTCCATCTGCTCGATCTTGAATAGAGACGTGCGCAGTCCTTCGTCCGTGGCCGGCAAGGCATCGCGCGGGCGAGTGGTTTCAGGCGCGGCTTCGTGGCCGTCGCCGTGGCAGTGTTTGCAGGAATCGGACATCCGTCTGCTCCAAAGGCGTTACGGATCCATTTGAAACCCTGTAGCCGGTATAGAGTCAAGCGGGGACATTGGCGTATCCTGGGAGGTGGAAACAGCCGCGGGGAATGCGATGAAGATAGGAGAACTGTCCACGCGGACCGGCACGCCGGTCGAAACGATTCGTTACTACGAGCGCGAGGGCCTGCTGCCGCCGCCGGCCCGCACGGCCGCCAACTACCGCATCTACGGCGAACCGCACGTGGAACGGTTGCTGCTGGTGCGCAACTGCCGCGCGCTGGACATGACGCTGGAAGAGATCCGGCGATTGCTGCGCTTCTGCGACGATCCCGCGGACAACTGCGGCGAGATCAACGCCTTGCTGGACGAACACATCGGCCACGTCGCCACCCGCATCGCCGAACTGAAGGCCCTGGAGACGACGCTGAAGACCTTGCGCAGCCAATGCTCGGACGAACGCGCCGCGCGCGATTGCGGCATCCTGCAGGGGCTGGCGGCCGCACCGGAGCCGGCGCGCCGCGACGCCGAGCACAAGCACGGGCTGCTGGGGCCGACCCACGGCTGAGCCGTCCGGCCTGTGCGAGCCTCCTTTTAGCGGGAACTGGCCCTAGTGCACCTGCGGGACCGTGGCGCGTATCAGCAGCGCGGTCTTGGCCATCTGCTTGATCTGGTAGGCGAGCTGCTGCAAGACCAGCACGCGCTCGGCGTCGGCCGGCGCGGTGCCGGCCTGGGCGGCCGCCACGGCGCCGTCCATGTCGCGGGTCAGCTGCTTGAGCTGGTCGTCCTCGTCCGGCTGGGGCGGCTTGCCGGCGTTGGCGTCGCGCAGCAGGCGGTCCACCGTCGCGACCGTCTCTGTCATCGGCGGCGGCAGCGAAGGCAGCGCGGCGATCAGCGGCGCCGCCGCGCCCACCTGCGCGGCCATGTCGTGCAACTGGATGACCAGGCTGTTCAACTGCGCCGGTGAACGCTGCTTGGACTTGGGCTCCAGCATCATCCGGTAGAACGAGTTGGTGAAGTTGCCGAACGCGATGTGCACGTTCTTGCGCGCCAGCCGGTAGTCGACGTTTTCCTGGTGCATCTCGACGTTGTCGACCGAAGTGCCGGCCAGTCCCAGGCTGGCCATCAGGTAATGGCGATTGGCCTCGATCGCGCGCCGCAGCAGCGGCCGCAGCATCCGGTATTCCCAATAGGGGAAGACGTAGCTGCAGGCCAGCGCGATGGCCGAGCCGACCAGCGTGTCGATGGCCCGCTCGCCCACCACCATGAGCGAGCCCGGCGCCAGGAAGTGGAAGCTCAGCAGCACGAAGGCGGTATTGAAGGCGGAGCTGCCGACGTAGTACAGCAGCACCAGGCTGTTGGCCATGACGACCGCCACGAACATCGCCGCCAGCAGCACGAACTTGTTGTGCACGAAGAACAGGAGGGCCAGGACCAGGGCGCAGCCGATCAGCGTTCCGGCCAGGCGCTGCAGGTTGCGCTGCTTGGACAGGGCGAAGCCGGGCTTCATGATGACGAGTATGGTCAGCACCACCCAGTAGCCGTGGATGGCATGGTGCGGCATCAGCCACTCGCTGGAGATGGTCATGCCTATCGCCGCCGCCAGGGTGACCCGCAGTGCGTGCCGGAGATACGGCGAGCTCCATCGGAAGTTGCTGCTCAGGCGGCCCAGCTTGAAGTCCTGGCGGGACAGGAAGCGCTGCAGCGAGGCGTCGACCTGGAGCGAGCCCGGTTCGTCCAGGTGAGCGACGTCGGTGTGGCGGCGCAGCCGGTCGACGATGTAGGCGGCGTTGCGGGCGCGGCGGAAGGTCGAGATCAGCGCGGCGTAGGCTTCCGGCTCGGCCTCGGGGAAGCCGCGCTGCTTGAGCAGTTCGATCTCGTATTCGATGGCTCGCACTTCGGCCTTGACGGTGACCCTGCTCTTGCTGGGCATGCCTTGCGTCACGGCCAGGCCCACGGCCTCGGTGTCCTGCGAGAGCTTGTGCAGCAGGTCGCGGAAAAAAACCAGCAGGTCGGAATCCTTGAACATCCTGCGCAGCAGCAGGTAGTCGGTATGGACCGCGACCATGGTCTCGTGCAGGTCGACGATGTCGATGAACAGATTGAACAGCATGGTCCGGTACTGGTCGCGCCGGCGATCGGAGCGGCGGGGCAGTTCGCGCAGCACCACGTCGCGCGCGGCTTCCTGCTGTTCGGCCACGGCGGCCTGGCGGGCGATCAGTTGCCGGTAGTTGTCTTCGATGTCGACGTCCGGATCGTAGAAGCGGGCCTTGGCTTCGAGGTACTCGGCCGAGGCGAAGATGCAGACGGCGATCGCCTGCTGCGCCTGCCGGTACCAGAGGAGCCGGTTCACGGCCAGGCTGAACGCCGTGTACCACAGGCCGCCGACCAGGACGGCGGCGGTGTGCAGGGCGGCGGCGCGCGCGTCCAGGACGTCGTGCATGGTCAGCGTCATCAGCAGCAGGCAGCCGAAGCCGATCAGCCCGCCCTTGCGGCCGTACACCGCCAGCAGCGAGAAGCCGAAGCACTGCGCGATCACCGCGATCCTCAGCGCCAGCGGGTAGGGCGAGGCGAGCGCGGTGATGGCCGCCGCCAGTGTGCCCAGCAGTGCGCAGCCCAGCATCTCGTTGCGCCGGTGCCGGAAGGGCCCGGGCTGGTCGACGATGGCCACGCACATGGCGCCAAACGTCGCCGCCAGCCCCAGGGCCGCGTGATGGAACAGCCCCAGCAGCACCAGAGCAGGCATGAGCACGCCCAACGCCTGCCGGATCCCCATGTAGAAGTACTGGCTGTAGATGAATTTCTTGATGTTCTTGGTGGAGTAATCCATCGAAGCGGATTCCGGGCGGTGTTCTGCGAGTCTATTGGAAAACCCGCCGGCCGGGGGAGGTCCCCGGCGCGATCAGGCGCCGCTGCCCGGCGGATGGTATTGGTACAGCCACGTCTCCGACAGCGTCAGTTCGCCGCTCTTCAGGTAGAGGCGCATCTCCACGGGGTCGGTGCCGTCCACCGTCAGGTCGAACTGGGCGCGCCAGTGGCCGGGGATGTCGTCGGGCACCGCCTCGACGTATACGTAGGAAAAGCTGCCGCGCGACGCCCACAGCACGGCTTCGGGCGCGACGCCGTAGGGCAGGCCGGCCAGCGGGCCACCCAGGAATTCCACCATGAACTTGCGCACGCCCTGCGGCCGAGGCTGGCCCGGCTGTCCGCCGTTGCCCAGGCGCGTGGCGACGCAGCGCGCGGTGGCCGGCGGGTAGGGCTCGCGGTCGGTCCAGTGCAGGCGGTACTTCAGCCGGTGCTCGTCGCCTTTTCTGGCCGGGGAGGCCGGGACCCACATCGCGACGATGTTGTCGTGGATCTCGTCATCGGTGGGAATCTCCACCAGGTGCACGGCGCCCGGGCCCCAGTCCCCCAGCGGTTCCACCCATAGCGAGGGGCGGCGCTCGTAGTGGACGCCGTCCAGGTAGTGGTCGAAGTTCCGGTCTCGCTGGAGCAGGCCGAAGCCGCGCGGATTATCGTCGCCGAACGCCGAGGCCATGATGCGCGGCGGATTGTTCAGGGGCCGCCAGATGTACTCGCCGCCGCGGGTCCACATCGCCAGCCCGTCGGAGTCGTGCACCTCGGGCCGCCAGTCGATGGCGGTGGGCTTGGAGACTTCCGAGAACCAGTACATGGACGTCAGCGGGGCGATTCCCAGGCGCGCGACGTCCCCGCGCAGGAACAGGGCCGCGTCGATGTCCATCAGCACCGCCTTGCCGCGCGTCATGTCGAAGCGGAAGGCGCCCGTGATGCTGGGACCGTCCAGGCGGGCGTAGACCGTGACGGTATCGCTGCCGGCCGCCGGCGGGACGAAATAGATGTGCGTGAATGCGGGGAATTCCTCGGCGCGGTCGGGGACGGCGATATCGATCGCGATGCCGCGCGCCGACAGGCCGTATTGATAGAGTTCGCCGATCGCGCGGAAGTAAGAGGCGCTCAGGAACGCGACCCAGTCGTTCGTGCGCCAGTCCGGCGCGGCCGGGCCGGCCACGCGGCTTTCCTGGAAGCGGAAGCCGGCGAAGCCGATGCCGGGGGGCAGCGCGTGGGCGGGGCTGTCGGCGGGCATGTCGAAATAGCTTTCGTCGTACAGGATCTCGCGCGCCTGGCCGGCCCCGTCTCCGTCCAGGACGTACATGCGCACCGGCGTGGGCGAGAACCGGCCCAGGTGGAAGAAGGTGACCGGAAACCGGCCCGGGCCGTCGGCGAACAGGGCATGGTCCGGCTTGAAGCGTATTTCTCCCACGGCGGCATAGTCCAGGCGTTCCAGGATGGGCCAGTTCGGCATGGGCGTGGCCTGGAACGGGCGTGTGGCGGCCTCGCGCGCTTGGCGCACAAGGTGGTCGAACGAGAAAGGCGCGCGTGCGCCCAGCCTGAGCGGCGCCGCCGCACCGGCCGGTGCGTAGCCCATGGCGGCCATGGCCAGGGCGCCGGCGGTAACGAGAAAGGTACGTCGGTCGGTCATAGGGGGAGAGCCATCCGGTTTCATCGGCGTGCCCAATTTTTCATCACGTCGGGTAAGTCGTTGGTGAAAAAAGGTTTTTTTGTGTAGTCCCACGGCTGTCCCCAAAGTTGTCCACACCGGGGGTGGGTAACTTGGGACAGCGGACCGCGCGTTCGTCAGGAGCGGACAGGCAGCAGCCGGCGGGACAGGATCACGAAACCCGCCGATGCGGCGATGGCGGTAAGGAGCAGCGTCATCGCGGCGGTCATGGGACCGGCGTGGTCGGTGATGAAGCCCAGCAGCATGGGCCATGCGTTGCCGATGTAGCCCGCGATGTAGAACAGCGAGACCATGAGGCCGCGCCGCTGGGGCGGCGCGATCTGGTTGACGATGCCCGCGGCGCCGATGAACGCCGCGCCGAACCCCAGGCCGGTGACCAGGACCGCCAGGCCCATCAGCCAGGCCTGGGTGGCCAGCAGCGAGGCGACGGCGCAGGCCAGTCCGCTGGCAAATACCACGTTGCCGTAGCGGAAGGCGGACGTGCTGGACGTACGCTGGCTGAGGAATTGCGCGGTGCCGGCGCAGGCCGCCAGCAGCGAGCTGGCATAGCCGCTGAGCGCATAGTCGTGGATGCCCAGCAGTTTCTCGCCCAGCGACGGTCCCATCGCCATCAGCGACGAGCCGACCCCCCAGACGATGGACAGCGTGATGCAGCAGAGCAGCATCAACTGGGTGACGCGCCGGGCGGGCAGGGCGCGGGCGGACGCATGCACGGCCTGCGGCGAATGCTGCGCCGGAGCCGGCGGGGCGGTCCGGCGCAGCGGCAGGCGCCACAGCCCATGACCGACGGCGAGGGCGATCGAGACGATGACCAGGAAAGGGAGGACGGTGGGGTAGAGCCCCGCTTGCAGGGCCACGCCGCTCAGGATCGGCCCGAGGATGGAACCCAGCGTGAAGGCCGCCGTGCCGAACAGCGCGGCGCGCTGCTTGTGCTGCGGCGGTTCCAGATCGAGCAGCGCGGCGTTGGCCGCGCCGGTCAGCGTGCCGGTGCCCAGGCCCGCCAGCAGGCGGCCTGCCAGCAGCATGCCCAGGTTATGGGCGAGGGCCAGCAGGATCGCGCCGGTCGCCACCATGGCCAGCGCGGGCAGCAGCAGCCGGCGGCGGTCCGCGACCCTGTCGGCCAGGCGGCCGCCGACGAGCAGCGCGCTCAGCACGCCGACCACATAGGCGAAGAAGATCGCCGTGGTGGTGAACGAGGGCAGGTGCAGTTGCGCCTGGTAGAGCGGATAGAGCGGCGTGGGAACGCTGCTGCCCATGACGCCGGTCATGAGCGAGATCGTCACGAGCGCGCGGGCTTTCCAGAGCGAGCGCGTCGATGCCGGAAGCGAAGGGGAGTCGGAGTTCAAGCGGCAGGGCTCAGGATGGGGCGGCGGGCGGTGGAGTCCTTGCCGCCGGCCGGAATACGAGAGCGCACTAGTCTACACCCATTCATGGATGGGCTACGGGTTTACCATTAGTCGGGCGCTCGGTTGATCTGGCGTCCCATGCCTTTCATAATCGGACGGCGGGTACGGCCATCGCGGCCTGCGCCCCCGCGCCCCGCCTCACCTCTCCCCTGGAGCATGCCATGAAGCGAATGGACACCGAACGTCAAGGCAAGTTGAAGAAGCGCCGCGCGGCCCCGCTGGCCACCCCCACCGACCTCGGCGCGGAAGCGACGCGCGAACTCAGCGGCGTGCTCAACGGTATCCTGGCCGACGTCTTCGCCCTGTACCTGAAGACCAAGAATTTCCACTGGCACATGAGCGGTCCGCACTTCCGCGACTACCACGTATTGCTGGACGAGCAAGGCGTCGAGATCTTCGCCATGACCGACGTCATCGCCGAACGCGTGCGCAAGATAGGCGGGCCCACCATCAAGTCCATCGGCCATATCGCCAAGCTGCAGCGCATCCTGGACAACGACGCGGACTACGTCCAGCCGCTGGACATGCTCGCCGAGCTGCGCGAGGACAACAAGACCCTGGCCAGCCACCTGCGCGAGGCGCACGAGATCTGCGACACCCATCGCGACATCGCCACCGCCAGCCTGATCGAGAACTGGATAGACGAGGCCGAGCGGCGCACGTGGTTCCTGTTCGAGGCCAGCCGCAATTCCGACGGCACCGGGCATTGACGGCGGGACCGGCCCGCGTCACAGCAGGGGTTCGATGGGCAGCCATGACATCAGCCGGATCGCCAGCCGCTTGAGCAGGCCGGTGCCGGGTTCGGTGTCGTGCCGGATGGTGCGGCCGTCCCGGCGCTCGAGCCAGTACAGGCCGCCTTCCGGCGCCAGGCCGACCTCGTAGGCACTGTCCGGTATGGTGGTGTCGAATGCCTCGGAAATCCGGCTGGCGAGCTCGGGGCTGTCGATGACGAAACCCAGCTCCGTGTTCAGGTTGGCCGAGCGCGGATCGAAATTGAAGGATCCGATGAAAGCCCGGGTACGGTCCACGCCGAAGGTCTTGGCGTGCAGGCTGGAGCCCGAACTGCCGAACAGCGGCTTGCCTTCGGGCCTGCCGCTGTGGTGCGAGTTGCTGCGCATTTCATACAGGCGCACGCCCGCCTCCAGCAGGTCCTTGCGCCGCCGGGCATAGCCCGAATGCACGACAGGCACATCGGTGGCCTCCAGCGCATTGGTCAGCACCCGCAGCTTCACCCCCTGTCGCGCCATGGCCGCGAAAGCTTCGGTCCCCTGGGCGCCCGGCACGAAGTAGGGCGACACCAGGTCCAGTTCCTTTTCCGGCGTGCCGATGATGGCGGCCAGTTGATGGGCCAGCAGTCCATCGGGCGTGGCCTGGCCCTGCGCCTTGGCCGGGTCGTCGCTGACCATGCGCGCGGGGGCCCAGGTCAGCGGCAGCGTGCCCGCCAGCAGGTCGCGCACGAAGGGTTGCTCGCGCATGGCCCGCACATAGGCGGCCGCGGCCGGGCTGGCCTCGATCGAGGCCGAATCGGTCGCCAGCTCGTCCAGCCTGGCGGCCGGGACGGGAGCAAGCAACTGGGCGACCGGATAGGCCGAGACGCTGGCCCAGTAGCGGTCGAAGTCCGCCGAGACCTCGTTCACGATGCCGCCCACGGCCAGCACGTCGAGGTCGGCGAACAGCACGCCATCGGTGGCGCCGAAGTATTCGTCGCCGATGTTGCGGCCGCCCACGACACAATGCCGTGGCCGACTATGGCCCGGACGAGCCCCGCCTGATCAAGCGCTGCCAGGTCATGGCCGACCGGTATTTCGTTGCGGCGGCATGACGCTGGAGACCACGAGGAGGAGACCCCAATGAAAAAGACATCGACACTGTTGCTGGCCGCCACGCTGGCCGCCGCCGCGGGATCGGCCGCCGGCGCCTATCCGGACCGGCCCATACGCATGATCGTCGGCTTCGCGGCCGGCGGGCCCACCGACGTGATCGCCCGGGTGCTGGCGCAGGAAATGACGCGTTCGCTGGGGCACCCCGTGGTGGTGGAAAACAAGGCGGGCGCCAACTCGCTGATCGCCACGCGCGAGGTGGCGGCGGCCGGGGCGGACGGATACACCGTGCTGTTCGCCTCGCTGTCGCACAACGTCAACTGGCTCCTGCTGGGCGCCAAGGCCGGCTACGACCCGCTGAAGGACTTCGCGCCGGTTTCCAACGCGGCGTCGCTGCCCATGGTCGCGGTCACCGCCTACCAGTCGCCCATCCAGTCCATGAAGCAGTTGATCGAGCAGGCGCGCGCCAAGCCGGACACCATCAGCTATGGTTCCGCGGGCAACGGCGGGTCGGCCCACCTGGCGGGCGCCATGCTGTCGACCATGGCCAAGGCGCGCATGATCCACGTGCCGTTCCGCGGCAACGGCCCGGCGCTGACCGAGGTCATCGCGGGGCGCGTCTCGTTCATGTTCTATCCCATCATAGGCGTGGCCGCCAACGTCCAGGAGAAGCGCCTGAAAGTGCTGGCGGTGGGGACGCCGCAGGCCGGCGCCGAGTTTCCCGGCGTGCCCACGATGGCCGACGTCGGCTTCCCCGACTTCCAGGACACGGCGCCGTGGGTGGGATTGCTGGCGCCGGCCGGCACGCCGCAGCCGGTGGTGCGGAAGCTGAACCAGTCCATGGTCGACGCGCTGCGGCAGCCCGACGTGCAGAAGCGCCTGAAGGAACTGGGGGCGGAGGTCATCGGCGATACGCCCGAGGCGTTCGGCAAGTTCCTGGTCCAGGACCAGAAGCGCTGGGCCGAGGTGATCAAGGCCGCCGGCATCACGGCGGAATAGGCGCGAGGCCATGACCGGACTGCCACGTGCCTGCAGTATCGAAGACCTGCGCCGCGCGTCGCGGCGCCGCCTGCCCCGCGCCATTTTCGATTTCTTCGACGGTGGCGCCGAAGACGAACTGACGCTGGCCGACAATTGCGCGGCCTTCCGGCGCGTACGGCTGGCGCCACGCGCGCTGGTCGACGTCTCGGCGGTAGACACCAGCGCGCGGGTACTGGGCGCCCCGTCCAGCCTGCCGCTGGCCGTCGCACCTACCGGCGCGGTGGGGTTCGGCCGCCGCGGCGGCGACATCGCCATCGCCCGCGCCGCCGCCCGGGCGGGCGTGCCCTATACGCTGTCGACCTCGGCCACCGCCTCGATCGAGCAGATCGCCGATGCCGCGCCGGGACGTCTGTGGTTCCAGGCCTACATCCTGCGCCACCGGCCGTTGCTGGAGTCGCTGATCGCCCGCGCGCGGGCGGCGGACTACGAAGGCCTGATGATCACCGTCGACCTGCCCGTGGGCGGCAAGCGCGAGCGCGACTCCCGCAACGGCCTGTCCTTCCCCTTCCACTACACCGCGCGCAACCTGCGCGACTTCGCCAGCCGGCCGGTCTGGGCGCTGGACATGCTGTGCCGCGGCCTGCCCGTGATGGAAAGCCTGAAGGGCCTGGAAGCGCCCGGCGCCGACGCCACGCGCCTGGCCTCGTCGGTGGGCCGCAGCTACGATCCCTCGTTCGACTGGGCGCGCCTGGAGGCCCTGCGCGACCAGTGGCCGCGCAAGCTGATCGTGAAGGGCGTGCTGCGCCCGGACGACGCCGACAGGCTGGCGCGGATGGGCTGCGATGCCGTGGTCGTGTCGAATCATGGCGGCCGGCAACTGGACGGCGCGGCGGCGACGCTGGACGCACTGCCCGGCGTGACGCAGGCCGCCGCCGGCCGCATGGAGGTGCTGGTCGATGGCGGCGTGCGGCGCGGCGGCGACATCCTGAAGGCGCTGGCGCTGGGGGCGAACGCCGTGCTGGTGGGGCGGGCCACGCTGTGGGGCGCGATCGCCGCGGGCGAGGCGGGTGCCGCCCGTGCGCTGGACATCCTGCGCGAGGAGTTCCAGCGCGGCATGCAGCTTTGCGGCGCCCGCCGCGTGCCAGAGATCGGTCCGGATCTGTTGTTCGAGGCGCCACGCACGTATCGAAAAAATACGGTATAGTTGCTGTCTGCACGTGGGGCGGTAGCTCAGCTGGGAGAGCGTCGCGTTCGCAATGCGAAGGTCGGGAGTTCGATCCTCCTCCGCTCCACCAAGGTTTCATTCAAAAACGACGTACTGCATCTTGCGATGCGGACGTCGTTTTTGTTTTGGGCAATGCCTTCGATTTTATGTAATGAATATGAGACATTATGTTGTTCTGACCTCGTAATGTCTCAAATAAAGAGCATGGGCTTGCAGTTGCTATAATGTCTGATATACGATTCATTATCGCGTTTTTCGCTGATAGTGTCCCGGATATAGAACATGAACCTTGCCGAGTTGGGGGAAGCCTTCCGTAGCGCCCGCATGGCGGCCGATCTGACTCAACAGCAGGTCGCCGAGATGAGCGGCGTGGCGCGCGGCCGCATCAGCATGTTCGAGACGGGGGCGTTACCTGAAATCGGCGCAGTCAAAATGCTGAGCCTTTTCGACGCCGTGGGGCTGGAGTTGATCGCCCGTCCGCCGGGGCATCAGCGCACGCTCGACGACGTTCTGGCCGAGCCTGCCGAGGCGGGCGATACCTCCATGCGCCAGCGGGTGCGCAAGCGCTCCGCGCGCGGCCCGAAAACCACGAAGCGCCAGCCATGAGCCGCGCGACGCTCGATGTCCATGTGAGCGGCGAGCTGGTGGGGACGCTTGCCGAGGAAGCGGCCAGGTATGTCTTCAGCTATTTGCCCGATACGCCGCCGGATCGCTTCGTTTCGCTGCTCATGCCGGTGCGGGCGGCATCGTACGACTGGAAAACGCTGCACCCCTTCTTCCAGATGAATCTGCCGGAGGGCTTCAAGAAAGACCTGATGATTCGCCGCCTGGGCCCGCATGCTGACGTCAGCGATTTCGGCCTGCTTGCGCTGACGGGCGCCAACACGATCGGACGCGTCCAGGTGGTGCCGCGAGGCGCCACGCTCGCTGCGGCCTCCAGCAAGGCCGACATGGCCGGACTGCTCGCGTCGGCCAATTCGCGGGAAAACCTGCTGCGGCTGCTGGAGGGCGGGGTGGCGGAAGGGGTGTCCGGCGTCATGCCCAAGGCGCTCGTGCGGCCCGAGGATAGGGCGACGGTCTGGACGGACGAGTTCATCCTGAAGACGGGTTTCGATGATCTGCCGGGACTGGCGATCAACGAGTTCCTTTGCCTCGAGGTCGCCCGAGAGGCCGGTCTCGAGGTACCCGAGACCAGGCTGTCCGACGACGGGCAGGTACTGGCGGTACGACGCTTCGACCGTACCGCCGACGGCCGGATGCTTGCGGTCGAGGACTACTGCGCGCTCAAGCCCAATGACGCCGTCAATAAATACAAGGGGACGCTGGAGGACCTGGCCAAGCTCACCCGCGCCTACGTGCCGCGCGCGGCATTCAAGGAGGCGGCACGCCGCCTCTATGCGTTGATATTGCTGAACTACGCCGTTCGCAATGCCGATGCGCATCTGAAAAACTTCGCGCTGGTCTATACCGACGTCGACGACGTCCGGCTGGCGCCGGTCTACGACGTCCTGAGCAGCACCGTCTATCCGAGGTTTGCGACGAACCTGCCCGCGCTGCCCGTGCAAGGCAAGCGCGTGTGGGCGTCGGGCAGCATGCTTGCGATCTACGGGGCCACGCGGCTGGGCCTGAGCAAGGCGGACATGGACGAGGCGCGCGAACGGATCACGCAAGCCGTGCACAAGATCGCGCCGATGATAGCTGGTCATGCCGCGCGTTACCCGGGTTTTCGCGATGTTGCGCAGAACATGCTGGCCGCGTGGGGGGCCGGGCTGGCGGACATAGGACCCCGCGCCAAGCCCGGAAAGCGCGTTCCCGTTAGTGCGGCTTGACCGCCACCTTCAGCACATTGTCCCGCTGGTTGGCGAACAACTCGTAGGCCGCCACGATGTCGTCCAGCTTGAACTGGTGGGTCACCAGCAGCCCCAGGTCCAGGCGTCCGGATTCCAGCACGTTGATCAGCCGCCGCATCCGTTCCTTGCCGCCCGGGCACAGCGCGGTATTGATCTTGTGGTCGCCCAGCCCGGCGGCGAAGGCCGACAGCGGCAGGGTCAGGTCCTCGGAATAGACGCCCAGGCTGGACAGGGTGCCGCCCGGCTTGAGCACGCGCAGCGCGGACGCGAAGGTCGACTGGGTGCCCAGGGCCTCGATCGAGGCGTCCACGCCGCGGCCGCCGGTCAGCTTCATGATCTCGTCCACCACGTCGCATTCGCGGAAGTTCAGGGCGACGTCCGCCCCCAGCTTGCGGGCGATGTCCAGTCGGTGCGGGTTGCCGTCGACGGCGATGATGGTCGTCGCCCCCGACAGCCGGGCGCCGGCGGTGGCGCACAGGCCGATGGGGCCCTGGGCGAACACGGCCACGACGTCGCCGATGCGGATGTTGGCGTTCTCGGCGCCCTTGAAGCCGGTGGACATGATGTCCGGGCACATCAGCACCTGTTCGTCGGTCAGGCCGTCCGGGATGGGGGCGAGGTTGGCCTGGGCGTCGGGCACCAGCACGTATTCGGCCTGGGTGCCGTCGATGAGGTTGCCGAAGCGCCAGCCGGCGGTGGCCTTGTAGCCGTGGCAGCCGCACAGGCCCTGCGGCACCAGGTAGCTGCCGTCCTGCGAGGGCGCGCCGTCCTGGGCGGCGTAGGAATTGAAGTTGGGGCAGATCGCGCCGGCGATGACGCGCTGGCCTTCCCGGTAGCCGGCCACGGCGCTGCCGAGCTTCTCGATCACGCCCACCGGCTCGTGGCCCACGGTCAGGCCCGGCGCGACGGGGTATTCGCCCTTCAGGATGTGGATGTCGGTGCCGCAGATGGTGGTGGTGGTGATGCGGACCAGGGCGTCGTTCGGGCCCACGTCGGGGATGGGCTTGTCCGCGATCTCGATGCGCCCGGGTGCAACGAACACGGCGGCTTTCATCATGGCAGTCATCGTCAGGCCTCCGGAAGGTAAGGGGGGAGGAAACATTACACAGGAGATCTTCGACAGTCTGATTGATACAGATCAGTCGCGGCCATGATTTGAAGGAAACAGTGGGTTACCCGGGCCATTGGCAATATGCTTAAAACCCATGTTCATAAGATGCGGCCAATTTCGCCTTACTGCCCGCTAATCCGCATAAAATCTAAGGTTTACGTCCGACGGCCAGTCCTGGTTTGGTAAACTGGCCCGACTATCTAGATGGGATCCGACAGGCCATGGCCGCTTTCAATACCGAACGCGTCACGAGCGTTCACCACTGGAACGAGACGCTTTTCAGCTTCAAGACCACGCGCGATCCCGCGCTGCGTTTCCACAACGGCCATTTCGTCATGATCGGCCTGGAAGTCGAAGGCAAGCCGCTGATGCGCGCCTACAGCATCGCCAGCGCCAACTACGAGGAACACCTCGAGTTCCTGAGCATCAAGGTGCCCAACGGCCCGCTCACGTCGCGCCTGCAGCACCTGAAGGAAGGCGATTCCATCCTGGTCAGCCGCAAGCCCGTCGGCACCCTGGTGGTGGACGACCTGCTGCCCGGCAAGAACCTGTACCTGTTCGGCACGGGCACGGGCCTGGCCCCGTTCATGAGCATCATCAAGGATCCCGACGTCTACGAACGCTTCGAGAAAGTGGTGCTGGTGCATGGCGTGCGCTGGGTCAGCGAACTGGCCTATTCGGACTACATCGGCAGCGAACTGCCGGGCAACGAATATTTCGGCGAAATGGTGCGCGACAAGCTGATCTATTACCCCACGGTCACGCGCGAGCCGTTCCGCAACCAGGGCCGCATCACCGATCTCCTGACCAGCGGCAAGCTGGCGGCGGACATCGGCCTGCCTCCCATCAATCCCGAGCACGACCGCGCCATGCTGTGCGGCAGCCCGCACATGCTGGCCGACGTCACCGCCATCCTCGATGGCCTGGGCTTCAAGGCGTCCGAGCATACCGGCCATGCCGGCGACTACGTGGTCGAGCGCGCTTTCGTCGAAAAGTAAGCCGGGTCAGTGCACGAGCCGGCCCGACTCGGCCAGCTCCCGGATGCGCTGGACCGTGTCCATGTCGGCTGCGATGTAGGCCTGCTTGCGCAGGGCCACCACGGTATCGTCCAGTTCGCTGTGGCCGTCCTGCAGGTCCAGTTCGTAGATGAAGCGCAGGAACAGCACGTCGGGCTCGGGTTCCTCGATGCGGACCGTGGCTTCGCTGCGCGGCCACAGCTCGGTGGCGGTGGCCAGCACCTTGACCTGGCGCATGGGCGTCAGCGTGACCTCGTCGTGGACCTGGAAGGGCCCGAAGTCGAGCACGCGCTTGAGCACGGTGTGCTCCTGCCCGACCGCTTCCGCCTCGATGGTGCAGCTTTCCAGTCCCATGACGAATTCCGTGGGTTCGTGGGCCCGGATGAACAGCCCGCGCCAAATCTGCTCGCGCGTCAGCGGCGTGAGCAGGGGCACGAGCGGATCGTTGATCTGGATGAGGTGTTCGAAGCGAAGCATGGAGAGCGCGGTTCCCGGAAGATTCTCCTAAGGATACCGCGCTCCGGCGCGCCCGGGCGCTAGTCGATGAGCATCGGCAGCACCATCAGCTGCTGGCCGTTGACGTGCATGCGCCGCTGCAGCGAATTGATGGCCTGGTTGTGCAGCAGGCGGGTGACGAAATTCTCGCGCTTGAACACCAGCTTGCTGGCGAAGACGATGGTGTTGGGGTATTCCTGCAGCACTTCGGTGATGAGCTTTTCCAGGGTCTGCACGGCATCGGTGCCGAACCCCAGGCGACTGGTCGCGGCCATGCCGTAGCTGTTGCAGAAACGCTCGAAGAATTTCAACGAGGTGGTGGCCTGCAGCTTCATCGCCTCCATGGCTTCGGGACCGCCGTAGACCTGCGCGTCCACGGTCCGTGCGTTGATGAAGATGAAGTTCTTGAAGTGATCCGGGAACATGCGCTGTACCCACAGCAGCGCATGCAGGCCGCCGCCGCGGCTGGAGCCGACCAGGAAGGCGGCCGTGGGCGCGTAGGGGTCGAGCGCGGGCGGCGAGCAGTCCGAGCCGAAGGACTGGTCGGCGAAGATGTCGTCGATCGCGGCGATGCGTCGCCGCGTTTCGCGGTAGTGGGCCCGTATCCCCAGGCAGATGAAGATCAGCACGCTGGTGATCAGCAGCGTGGCCCAGCCGCCTTCGAAGAATTTTTCGACGATGGTGACGACCAAAATGGAGCTGGTGATGGTGACGGCCACCAGCGACAGGGCCAGGCGCTGGCGCCAGTGCTTCTTGTGCAGGGGCTTGTGGCGGTTCCGTATCCAGTACAGCGACAGGCCGGCCAGCGACAGCGTGAAGGTCAGGAACACGTTGATCGAGTACAGCACCACCAGGACGGATACCTTGCCGCCGGTCAGCAGCAGGATGGCGAAGGCGGAGATGCCCATCAGCAGGATGCCGTTCTCGGTGACCAGCCGGTTCGACAGGTAGCGGAACCGGTGCGGCATCCAGGAGTCGGAGGCCATGTTGGACAGCACCGAGGGGCCGCCCAGGAAGCCGGTGTTGGCGGCCACGAACAGGAGGCCGGCCTCGAAGGCCAGCACCACGGTCAGCGCCCCGACCAGGTTGCCGTCGCCGAAGCCCATCTCGCTCAGCACGTTGCCGAACACCACGGCGTTCAGCGTCTGGCCTTCCACGGGCGTGGCGTTCCACAGCAGGTACAGCAGGATGATGCCGCCGGCGGTGAAGGCCAGGCTGATGGCCATCAGCAGCATGGTCGCCTTGCCGGTGTGGACGACCGGCTCGGCCAGGCGATCGACGTTGTTGGAGACCGCCTCGATCCCGGTATAGGTACCGCCGCCCAGCGAATAGGCTTTCAGGAATACCGCCAGCACGAAGAACCAGCCGGCCTCCTGCGAGAACTCGCGTACTTCCCTGATCGTGTCGGGAATCAGCAGCGGCAGGCCCTCGGCGTGGGCGAAGATGCCCCAGGCGATCAGGATGGCGTGCGTGACCACGAAGCCGGCGAAGATGGGCAGGAGGACCTTGATGCTTTCCTTGGCCCCACGCAGGTTCAGCCATATCAGCAGGAGCACCATCACACAGGCGGTCCACAGCTTGAAGGTCTGCCAGCTGGCGGGCAGCAGCGAAAACAGCGCGTCGGTGCCGCTGGCCACGGAAATGGCGATGGTCAGCACGTAGTCCACGATCAGCGCCGAACCGGATACCAGCCCGGCCGTCGGGCCGAGCAGCGCGGTCGAAACCCGGTAGCCGCCGCCGCCGGTGGGGAACAGTTCGATGACCTGGTTGTAGGCCAGCGCGACCACGAACACCGTGATGGCCGTGGCGATGGCCAGGAACAGGGCGAGATGGGTATGGGTGCCCAGGGCGCGGAACGCTTCCTCGGGGCCGTAGGACGACGAGGACAGGCCGTCCGCGCCCAGCCCCACCCAGGCCAGGAAGGCCGCCAGCGCGAGGGAATGCCGGGTATCCGGGGACAGCGGGTCCCGGGCCTTGCCCAGCAGACGCTCGCGCCATGAAGTTGCTTTCATACGAAGGGGTTCCTGCTGCCTGGTGTCGGTGGCTTCTTGATCGCGCGGCGCGCAGCGTACGCTTTTGGAAGAAATCGCGCTTTGAAGGCCATTCTAGCAACAGGGAAATTGTTACCCTGTGGCGGGGCGGGCACTATGACAAACGAATTTCTGATAGCTTTATGCATAGGCGTCCATGGGCGCGATCCCCCAATTCTCGAGGCAAGCATGAGCAAGCAGATCATCCATACCGACGCCGCGCCGGCGGCCGTCGGCCCGTATTCCCAGGCCGTGGCTGTGCGCGCTTCCGGCAGGACCGTGTACCTGTCGGGCCAGATCGGCCTGATTCCCGCCACCGGCCAGCTCGAGACGAGCAGTTTCGAGGCCCAGGTGCGCCAGGCCTTCGCCAACATGGAAGCGGTGGTGCGCCAGGCGGGCGGCACCTTGGACCAGATCGTCAAGCTGACGCTGTTCCTGACGGATCTGTCCAAGTTCGGCACGGCCAACGACATCATGGCGCAACTGATTCCCCAGCCTTTCCCCGCCCGCTCCACGGTGGGGGTGGCCGCCTTGCCCAAGGGCGCCGAGTTCGAGGTCGAGGCGATCCTGGTCATCTGAACCGGGCCGGTACATGAGCGCGCGCCCCGCCGTCCAGGACGAAAGCGAACTGACGCCGCAGCAGCGCAAGATGCGCAAGCTCGGGCTGCGCGTCGCGGACGACTTCGTCCTGCACCTGCCCATCCGCTACGAGGACGAGACGCAGCTGACGCCGATCAAGCGGTTGCTGCCGGGCATGTGGGCGCAGGTCGAGGGCGTGGTGACGCGCTGCGAGGTCGCCTACCGGCCGCGGCGCCAACTGGTGGCCGCGATCGAGGACGACACCGGCGAACTCGCGCTGCGCTACCTGAATTTCTATCCCAGCCAGCAGAAGCAACTGGCGGTGGGGCGCCGCATTCGCGCCCGGGGCGAGGCGCGCGGCGGTTTCTTCGGCATGGAGATGGTGCACCCGCGCACCACGGTCGCCGACGGCGACACGCCCTTGCCGGATCGCCTGACGCCGGTCTATCCCACCACCGAGGGGCTGCCGCAGGCCACGCTGCGCAAGGCCGTTGCCGCGGCGCTGCAGCAGGCGGATCTGCGCGACACGCTGCCGGAGGCGCTGCTGCAACGGTATGGCCTGATGCCTTTCGGCGAGGCCGTGCGCCTGCTGCATGCGCCGCCGCCCGACGTGGCCACGCAGCCCCTGATCGATCGCGCGCATCCGGCCTGGCTGCGCATCAAGTTCGACGAGCTCCTGGCCCAGCAACTGTCGCTGGCGCGTGCGCGCGCCGCCCGGCTGGACAAGCGGGCGCCGCCGCTGGCGCGCTCCACCGCGTCGGACGGCCTGGTGGCGCGGCTGCTGCGCGCGCTGCCGTTCGAGCTGACCGGCGCCCAGCAGCGGGTGCGGGACGAGATCGCCGCCGACCTGGCCCGGCCGCACCCCATGCAGCGGCTGCTGCAGGGCGACGTGGGCAGCGGCAAGACCGTGGTGGCGGCGCTGGCCGCCGCGCAGGCGATAGACAACGGCTACCAGGCGGCGCTGATGGCGCCCACCGAGATCCTGGCCGAACAGCATTTCCGCAAGCTGGTCGGCTGGCTGGAGCCGCTGGGCGTGAAGGTGGCCTGGCTGACCGGCAGCCTGACCCCCAAGGCGCGGCGCGAGGCGGCCGCGCTGATAGAAAGCGGCGAGGCGCCGCTGGCGGTGGGCACGCAGGCGCTGATCCAGCAGCACGTGCAGTTCGCGCGGCTGGGCCTGTCCATCGTCGACGAGCAGCACCGCTTCGGCGTGGGCCAGCGGCTGGCCCTGCGCAACAAGGGCGGCGAAGACGAGGTCTTCCCCCATCAACTGATGATGTCCGCCACGCCCATTCCCCGCACGCTGGCGATGACCTTCTTCGCCGACCTGGACGTGTCGGTCATCGACGAGCTGCCGCCGGGCCGGGTGCCGGTCATCACCAAGCTGCTGTCGGACACGCGCCGCGACGAGGTGGTCGCGCGCATCCACGAGGCGGCCCGGTCCGGTCGCCAGGTGTATTGGGTGTGCCCGCTGGTCGAGGAAAGCGAGACGCTGGAACTGCAGACCGCCGTCGACACTTTCGAGACGCTGCGGCAGGCGCTGCCCGAACTGCGCGTGGGACTGGTGCATGGCAGGCTGCCGACTTCCGAGAAGGCGGCCGTCATGCAGGCCTTCAAGGATGGCGAGCTCGACCTGCTGGTGGCCACCACCGTGATCGAGGTCGGCGTGGACGTGCCCAATGCCTCGCTGATGGTGATCGAGCACGCCGAACGCTTCGGCCTGGCGCAACTGCACCAGTTGCGCGGCCGGGTAGGGCGGGGCGCGGCCGAGTCGGTGTGCGTGCTGATGTACCAGGCGCCGCTGTCGCAGGTCGCCAAGGCCCGGCTGCGCACCATGCATGAAACCACCGACGGCTTCGAGATCGCGCGGCGCGACCTCGAACTGCGCGGGCCCGGCGAGTTCCTGGGCGTGCGGCAATCGGGCCTGGCGCTGATGCGGTTCGCCGACCTGGACGCCGACCTGGAGATCGCCGAGCAGGCGCACGAAGCCGCCGCCGAGTTGCAGGCGCGCGCGCAGGACGTGGTGTCCGCCCACCTGGCGCGATGGATGCGCGGGCGCGAAGATTTCCTCAAGGCTTGAAAAGAGGCGAGAGATGACCCTGACTGAACTGAAGTACATCGTGGCGGTGGCGCGGGAGCGGCATTTCGGCCGTGCCGCCGAAGCCTGTTTCGTCAGCCAGCCCACGCTTTCGGTGGCCATCCGCAAGCTGGAGGACGAACTGGGCGTGACGCTGTTCGAGCGGGGCGGCACCGAGGTGGGCGTGACGCCCATCGGCGAGCGCATCGTGGCCCAGGCCCAGAAGGTGCTGGAGGAAAGCGCCAACCTGAAGGAGATCGCCAAGCAGGGGCACGATCCCTTGTCCGGCGCGCTGCGGGTGGGCGTCATCTACACCATCGGTCCCTACCTGCTGCCGCAACTGGTGCCGCGCCTGATCGAGAGCGCGCCGCAGATGCCGCTGCTGCTGCAGGAATACTTCACCACGCGGCTGCTGGAGCTGCTGCGCCAGGGCGAGATCGATTGCGCCATCATGGCCCTGCCGCTGCCCGACGCCGGGCTGACGATCCAGCCGCTGTACGACGAACCCTTCGTGGTGGCCGTGCCCAAGGGCCATCCATTGGCCAGCCGCAGCCACGTCAAGGCCGAGGAGCTCAAGAGCGAGACCATGCTGCTGCTGGGCACGGGCCATTGCTTCCGCGACCAGGTGCTGGAGGTGTGTCCCGAGCTGTCGCGCTTTTCGGCGACCACCGAGGGCATACAGCGGACCTTCGAGGGGTCGTCGCTGGAGACCATCCGCCACATGGTGGCCTCGGGCATAGGCATCACGGTGCTGCCCATGTCGTCGATCCCGGCCCAGCCCGACGATCGCGACCTGCTGCGCTACATCCCCTTCGAGGACCCGGTGCCCGATCGGCGCGTGGTGCTGGCGTGGCGCAAGAGCTTCCCCCGCACCGCCGCCATCGACACCCTGATCGCCGCGATCCATGCCTGTCGGCTGAACGGCGTGACCATGCTGGAGTCCAGCGCGCAGACGGCCTGAGCCGGGCGGCGCTTGTCATGCCACGTATCATCCCAATCTAGTATCCTGTGACGTCGGTTTCGACTTTGACAAGGAGTCAACAATGGTGAAGAAAGCATCTGCCAAGAAACCCGCAAGCAATGGCGGTGCGGCCCGCTCGGCCGCCGGTGCGCTGCGCATCGACATCGGCATCTCGGACAAGGACCGCGCCGCGGTGGCCGGGGGCTTGTCCAAGCTGCTGGCCGATACCTATACGCTGTACCTGATGACGCACAACTTCCACTGGAACGTGACGGGGCCGATGTTCAACACCCTGCATGCCATGTTCATGACCCAGTACACCGACCTGTGGAACTCCATCGACGACGTGGCCGAACGCATCCGCGCGCTGGGGCACTTCGCGCCGGGCACCTACCGCGAGTTCGCCAAGCTCACCACGATCAGCGAGCCGGCCGACGTGCCCGAGGCACTGGAAATGGTGCGCCAACTGGTGGTGGGGCACGAGGCGGTGGCCAAGACCGCCCGCAACATCCTCAAGGTGGCCGATGCCGCCAACGACGAGCCGACCGCCGACCTGCTGACCCAGCGCCTGGAATTCCACGAGAAGACCGCCTGGATGCTGCGCAGCCTGCTGCAATAACCCCGAGGCCCGGGCGCCGGTCCCGGCGCCGCGTCATGGAAATCCCTGCCTCGCGGGCGACGCGATGCAGGGATTTTTTCTATGTTTTTTCCTTGTCCGGATGCGGAAAATTATTTGAGGTTTAAAAATTTTAAGTTAAATTAATCTTCGACCCGTCACTGCCCGGCCAGGAGGCCGCGCATACCGCTGGAGACCACTCATGGAACGCTCGGGGCATCTCGATACCTTTGCGCGCGATCATCTGCCGCCGCCCGAGGCCTGGCCGGCATTCCTGCTCGACCATCCCGCCGTCCGCTATCCCGCCCGCTTCAATTGCGCGGCCGAGCTGGTCGACGGCGCGGTGGCGGCGGGGCACGGCCGGCGCCCAGCCATCTGGACGGTGACCGACGGCAAGCCTTCGGCCATCACCTATGCCGAGTTGCAGCAGCGGGTGGACCGCCTGGCGCATGTCCTGGTCGAGGACATGGGCCTGGTGCCGGGCAACCGGGTCCTGCTGCGCGGCCCGAACAATCCGGCCATGGCGATCGCCCTCCTGGCCACGATCAAGGCGGGTCTGGTGGCGGTGCCCACCATGCCGCTGCTGCGCGCGGTGGAGCTCAAGCCCGTCATCGACAAGGCGCAGGTCAGCGCGGCGCTGTGCGACGTGCGCTTGCGCGACGAGATCGACGCCTGCATGCGGCCCGGCCCGACCCACTGTCCCACCTTGACCCAGGCCCGTTTCTTCAATGACGACGGTCCCGAATCGCTGGAGGCCCTGGCGCGCGACAAGTCCGCCTCCTTTCCCGCCTGCGACACGGCCGGCGACGACGTCTGCCTGATCGCCTTCACCAGCGGCACCACGGGCAGCCCCAAGGGCTGCATCCATTTCCACCGCGACGTGCTGGCGATGTGCGACCTGTTCCCGCGGTCGATATTGCAGGCCACGCCCGACGACATCTTCTGCGGCACGCCGCCGCTGGCGTTCACCTTCGGCCTGGGCGGCATGCTGTGCTTCCCGCTGCGCGCGGGCGCGTCCACCGTGCTGTCCGAGAAGCTGACGCCGGCCTCGCTGCTGGAGACCATCCAGGCCACCCGCGCCACCATCGTCTTTACCGCGCCTACCTTCTACCGCCAGATGGCGGCCCTGGCCTCGGGCTACGACATCTCCAGCCTGCGCCATTCCGTCTCGGCCGGCGAGGCGCTGCCCGACGCCACGCGCCAGAGCTGGAAGCAGGCCACGGGCGTGGAAATGACCGACGGCATCGGCAGCACCGAGATGATCCACATCTTCATCTCCAGCGCCGGCCAGGACGTGCGCCGCGGCGCCATCGGCAAGGTGGTGCCCGGCTACGAAGCCTGCGTCGTCGACGAATCCATGCAGCCGCTGCCGCCCCGCACCGTCGGCCGCCTGGCCGTGCGCGGCCCCACCGGCTGCAAATACCTGGCCGACGACCGCCAGGCCAACGCCGTGCGCCAGGGCTGGAACCTGACCGGCGATTCCTTCATGATGGACGAGGACGGCTACCTGTACTACCAGGCCCGCACCGACGACATGATCATCTCGGCCGGCTACAACATCGCCGGCCCCGAGGTCGAAAGCGCCTTGCTCCAGCACGAGGCCGTGGCCGAATGCGGCGTGATCGGCGTCGCCGACGAAGAGCGCGGCCAGGTCGTCACCGCCTTCGTCGTGCCGCGCCCCGGCTTCGCGCCTGGAGACGATCTGGCCAAGACCCTGCAGGAGCACGTCAAGCGCACCATCGCTCCCTACAAGTACCCGCGCGTCATCCGCTTCGTCGACGCCTTGCCCCGTACCGAAACGGGCAAGCTCAAGCGCTTCGCGCTGCGCGGGCTGAACTAGCGGTGTCCGGGGCCCGGCAGGGCCCCGCCGCTGTTATTGGCAGGTGGTCACGTTCGTGACCTCGACCACGGCTTCCCGCACGTCGCAGGCCAGCTTGCGCGGCAGGTCGCCGGTTTCGGTGCAATTGCCCATGCCGTTGTAGGCCCAGATCGACCCGGTCATTCCCGTGCCGGGACGGTCGGCGGGGCAGCGGGCTTCGAAATGCACCGTGATGCAGTTGGCGACCTTGGGCTGCACGCGGGGCCGGATGCCGATCACCGAGGGCAGTCCCCCCTTGGCGGGGCATTGGGCCGCCTGCAGGCGTATGGCGCGCCGCTCGGCGGCGAGATGATCCAGCAGCGCCTGGGTCCGGCGTTCCTGTTCCTGGCGGGCGAGCTCCGCCTTCCTGCGGGTTTCTTCCTCGCGCTGTTTTTCCTTGGCCAGCCTGGCCTGTTCCGCGGCGCGGGCTTCCTCGGCCTTGCGCTGTTCTTCCTGCTTGCGCTGGGCTTCCTGCGCGCTCGCTGATGCCGCCGGTGCCGCGGCCGCGGTTCGTTGCGGCGGGGAAGAGGCCGTGGATGTCGGCGCGGACGCCGCGCGGGTCTGCGCAGCCGCGGCGTTGGCCGCCATGATCCGGTCGGCATGCGCGGCGGCTTCGCGGTCGCGCTGCTGTTTCTGCTGTTCGATCTGCCGCAGCTTCTGGTTCAGGTCGCGTTCGAAGTCGCGGGACTGCTGCGCCATGCGCTGGTTGCTCTGGTTGGCCTGCTGGAAGCCGCTGGCCAGGCCGCTCAGTATGGCGTTCGTCGTGGCCTGGGATTCGGCCGCCCGCTCGGCGGCGCGGCGCTGGGCATATATGCGGTCCCGTTCGCGCTCGACTTGCTGGCGCTCGCGGTTTTCCATCGCCGCGGCCAGGCGCTCGCGGGTCACGGGAAGATAGATATTGTTCCCTGTCGACGGCGAGTCATCGTCCGGCCCCTGCGCCCGGCTCATGATCCGGATGGAATCGCCGCGGTTGATGTAGATGTTCAGATAGTCGCCGTTGTAGGTGAAGATGTTTTCCGTGCCCGTGAATCGGTGGATCAGGCGGTCATCCGCCGACAGCGTCAGTTGCCTGCTGTCGAAGGAACCCGCGGGCCGGTTCGGCATGCTCAGTACGCGCAATGCCCTGGGGTCCGTACTGGATGGCGCCTGAAAGACCTCCCGGCCGGGGTTCGATCCGTCGGGCAGGCTGTACTGGAAAACCAGGTTGCCTGCGTCGTCCTTGTCGATTTTCAACAGGACGATGCGGCTGACGAAGGTCTGCCCCACGCTTTGTTCCCAGATGCCGAACGGCGAGGCGGCGCGCAATTGCTGGTAGGGGGAGGCCGGGTCCAGGCTGACGGGGATCGTGCCGCCGTCGGGCAGGGTATAGACGTCGCGGCGCAGCGGCTTGGGCCTCATGTGGAACGAGGCGGCCGACGCGCGATAGGAAAAATGCGCGGCAGCGTCGGCCAGGGACAGTTGCAGATCGTTCAGCGAGCCGTTCAGGATTTTCATGCGCCCGCTTTCGTCGAAGCGGATGGTCGCCTGGTCGTCGCTGAACATGCCGGATTGCTCGATCAGCATGTGGTAGGTGTCCGGCTGGGCCGTGGGGCGTACGAGTAGCCGGATCGCGCTGGAGTCTCGCAGGTTGTTGGCCGTGTAGAGCCTGATGGCGAGCGCGCCCTGGGCCGGGTCCGCCATTACCTGCAGCCAGTCGCCATCGTCGTTGACGTACAGGTGGCCGATGTAGGGCTGTAGAAAGCCCCATTGGATCTGCTGGAAGGCAGCTTGAGCCGCCGCCAAGGATTGGGATGACTGGGCGGTGCCGGCGGGCTCCACGGTGGCGCAGCCGGCGAGCGTCGCGCACAGCGCGGAGGCGAGCAGGATTTTTCTCATGCGCGGATTCTAGGCAACTCAGGGCGGGCACGCATCACCCGATCCAGTGAGAGGCGCTGGTACCATAACGCCATGGACCCTACGTTTCCCGTCTCCCTTTCCCACCGCCTGGGCCTGTACATGCGCCTGGTGCGCCTGGACAAGCCGATCGGCATCCTGCTGTTGGTCTGGCCCACGCTGTGGGCCCTGTGGGCCGCCAGCAAGGGCGGGCCGTCGCTGTATTTTGTGTTCGCCTTCGTGATGGGTACGGTGCTGATGCGATCGGCCGGCTGCGGCATCAACGATTATTTCGACCGCGACGTCGACCTGCACGTCGAGCGCACGCGCGACCGGGTGCTGACGTCGGGACTGATCTCGGGCCGCGAGGCGCTGGGCGTGACGCTGGCGCTGACGCTGCTGGCGCTGCTCCTGATCCTGCCCATGAACCACCTGGTCTGGGCCCTGTCCGTGGTGGCCGTGTTCCTGTCCGTCACCTATCCCAAGTTCAAGCGTTTCTTCGCCATCCCCCAGGCCTACCTGGGCATCGCCTTCGGCTTCGGCATCCCCATGGCCTATGCGGCCGTGCTCGAGACCGTGCCGCTGGAAGGCTGGATCATGCTGGCGGCCAACATCTTCTGGGCGATCGCCTACGACACCGAGTACGCCATGGTGGACCGGCCCGACGACCTCAAACTCGGCCTGCGCACCTCCGCCGTCACCTTCGGCAAGTGGGACGTGGCCGCCGTGGGCGTATGCTATGCGGCGACCCTGGCGCTGCTGGGCGTGGTCGGCGCCATGCTGGACTACGGATGGGCCTACGCGGCGGGGCTGGCGGGCGCCGCCGCCATCGCCGTGCGCCACCTGTGGTGGATCCGCCATCGCGACCGCGCGGCGTGCTTTCGCGCCTTCCTGCACAACACCTGGTTCGGTTTCTCGGTGTTCGCCGGCATCTTCGTGCAGACCACGCTGCTGGGCTAGCGCGGACGGTTCGGCGGGGTGGGCGGCCTATATAATCGTCGCTTTTCCCCTGAAGCCATGTCGCTCATCGCCGACAACCTGCGCGCCGTCCACCGGCGCATCGACCATGCCGCCCAGGCCTGCGGCCGCGCGCCGGGCGAGGTGGCGCTGCTGGCGGTGTCCAAGACCTTTTCCGCCCAGGCGGTGCGCGAGGCCCACGGGGCCGGGCAGCGGGCCTTCGGCGAAAGCTACGTCCAGGAGGCCGTCGACAAGCTGGCCGCGCTGGACGATCTGCGGGCCGGCACCGAATGGCATTTCATCGGCCCCCTGCAAAGCAACAAGGCCCGCCTGGTCGCAGCCCATTTCGACTGGGTCCACAGCATCGATCGCCTGAAGATCGCCCAGCGCCTGTCCGACCTGCGGCCGCCCGGCATGGCCGACCTCCAGCTGTGCATGCAGGTCAACATCGACGACCAGCCCACCAAGAGCGGCGTGGCGCCCGCCGAAGCGCTCGGGCTGGCGCGGGAAATCGCCGCGCTGCCGCGCGTGCGCCTGCGCGGCCTGATGTGCATCCCCGCCCCCCAGCAGGACCCCGTCCGCCAGCAGGCGGTCTTCGCCAGCCTGGCGGCGCTCATGCGCGACCTGAACCGGGAAGGCTTCGGGCTCGATACCCTGTCCATGGGCATGTCGGACGACCTGGAGGCCGCGGTGGCGGCCGGGGCGTCCATCGTCCGGGTGGGCACCGCCATCTTCGGCGCCCGGGATTACTCGTCCTGAGCGCGCGGCCACAACGCTTCCCAAGGAAACCTCAATGACCCAAGCGCTTTCCATCGCATTCATCGGCGGCGGCAACATGGCCGCCGCGCTGATCTCCGGCCTGGCGGGCAAATTCTGCCCCATGGGGAACATCCACGTCGTGGATCCGCATGAGTCCACCCGGCAGGCCTGGGCGGCGCGCGGCGCCTCGGTCGCGGCCGGGCCGGACGAGGCCTTGTCCCGTTGCGACATCTGGGTGTATGCGGTCAAGCCGCAGGTGATGAAAGAGGTTGCCGCGGCGAGCCGGCCCTGGCTCAAGGACAGTCTGGTGATCAGCATCGCCGCCGGCATCCGGGCCGCCGACCTGGCGCGCTGGCTGGGATCCGACACGCAGCCGTGGCTGCGCGTCGTGCGCTGCATGCCCAATACGCCCGCGCTGATCGGGCAGGGCGTGACCGGCCTGGCCGCGCTCGATGGCGTGGGCGAAGCCGACCGGGCGCAGGCCCAGGCCGTGCTGGAAGCCGTAGGCAGCACCGTCTGGGTCTCGCGCGAGGCCGACCTGGACGGCGTGACCGCGCTGTCCGGCAGCGGTCCGGCCTATGTCTTCCTGTTCATCGAAGCCCTGATCGAAGGCGGCAAAGCCGTGGGGCTGGACGACGAGCAGTCGCGCGCACTGGCGCTGGCCACGCTGTCGGGCGCGGCCAGCCTGGCTGCCGAGTCTTCCGAGCCGCCGTCGGTGCTGCGCGAGCGCGTGACTTCCAAGGGAGGCACCACGGCCGCGGCCCTGGACGTCCTGGCCCAGGCGAATTTCCGCCAGGCCGTGGTCCGAGCCATGCAGGCCGCAGCCCATCGCGCGCAAGAGATGGGTGATGAGTTCGGACGATAATCCCGCCGGCATCCGGTCGGTCGCGCGCCATCCTCCCTTCATCCTGTTCTGGTTCAGCCGGGTCATGTCGACCCTGTCGTTCCAGATGCTGTCGGTGGCCGTGGGCTGGCAGGTCTACGAGATCACCGGCAGCGCCTTTGACCTGGGCCTGGTCGGGCTGGCGCAGTTCCTGCCCATGGTGGTGCTGACCTTCGTCGTGGGACAGGTGGCCGACCGCTACGACCGGCGGGTCATCGCCAGCGTCTGCATGGTGGTGGAGTCGATCGCGGCGGGCCTGCTGGCCTTCGGTACATGGGAAGGCTGGCTCACGCGCGACGCCATCCTGGGGCTGGTGGCGCTGGGCGGCGCCGCGCGCGCCTTCGAGTCGCCCACCATGGCTGCGCTGGTGCAGGGCGTGGTGCCGCGCAGCCTCATCCCCCAGGCAGCGGCCTGGTCCACCTCCGCCACCCAGACCGCGCAGATCCTCGGCCCCGCGATGGGCGGGCTGCTGTACGGGTTCGGGTCCATGGTGGCCTACGTCGTGGCCTGCGTGTTCTTCTTCGTCGGTGGCGGACTGGTGGCGATGATCCGGGCGGAACGCACCGCATCCACCCGCGAGCCGGTCACGCTCAAGTCCGTTTTCTCGGGCATTGCCTTCATTCGCAGCCGTCCGGTCATCCTGGGGACGCTGTCGCTGGACCTGTTCGCGGTGCTGCTGGGCGGCGCGACCGCGCTGCTGCCCATCTACGCGCGCGACATCCTGCATACCGGCCCGTGGGGGCTGGGCTTGCTGCGCACGGCGCCCGCCCTGGGGGCGCTGGCCATGTCGGTCTTCCTGGCCCACCACCCCATCCATCGCAACGTCGGCCGCATCCTGTTCTCGTCGCTGGCCGTATTCGGCCTGGCCACGGTCGTGTTCGGCCTGTCTTCGCACCTGGCCGTTTCCATGGCGGCGCTGTTCGTGCTCGGGGCCTCGGACGTGGTCAGCGTCGTGATCCGCTTCACGCTGGTCCAGCTGCAGACGCCGCCGGAAATGCTGGGCCGCGTCAGCGCGGTGAACTCCCTGTTCGTCGGTACCTCCAATCAACTGGGCGAATTCGAGTCGGGCGTGACGGCCGCGCTGTTCGGCGTCGTGCCGGCGGTGCTGATCGGCGGCGCGGGCACGATCGCGGTGGCCCTGCTGTGGATGGTATTGTTTCCCCAGTTGCGCCGCTTGAAGTCGCTGGAAGGCTAGCCCGCCAGCCAGCTGGCGGGCCCGATACTTGCGTACGCGCCCACCGCCGGCGCCGCGGCGTCCGCCGCGCGCGCGAGCATCCCGGAGGTCGATCGCCATGTCCTTGCATCCCGTCCTACAGGAAGTCACCGACCGCATCATCGCGCGAGGCGGGGACCGCCGCGCGCAGTGGCTGGAGGAAACCCGCGCGCGGGCCGGCACGAAGGTCGAGCGCAGCCACCTGTCGTGTACCAACCTGGCGCACGGTTTCGCGGCCATGCCCGATCGGGCGAAGCTGATGCTCAAGGTGCAGGAGCAGCCCAACGTGGCCATCGTGTCGGCCTACAACGACATGCTGTCGGCCCACCAGCCCCTGGCCGATTTCCCCGCCTGGATCAAGGAGGCCGCGCTGGCGGCCGGCGCCACGGCGCAGTTCGCCGGCGGCGTGCCGGCCATGTGCGACGGCGTCACCCAGGGGCAGGCGGGCATGGAACTGTCGCTGTTCTCGCGCGACGTCATCGCGATGGCCACGGCCGTGGCCCTGTCGCACCAGATGTTCGACGCGGCGGTCTACCTGGGCGTTTGCGACAAGATCGTCCCCGGCCTGGTCATCGGCGCGTTGTCCTTTGGCCATCTGCCTGCCGTGTTCGTCCCCGGCGGGCCCATGACCACCGGCGTGAGCAACGACGAGAAGGCCAGGATCCGGCAGCTGTATGCCGAAGGCAAGGTCGGCCGCGCGGAATTGCTGGAAGCCGAGAGCCAGGCCTATCACGGGCCGGGCACCTGTACCTTCTACGGCACCGCCAATTCGAACCAGATGCTGATGGAGTTCATGGGCCTGCACCTGCCCGGAACGTCCTTCGTCAATCCCCATACCCCGCTGCGCGAGGCCCTGACCCGCGAGGCGGCCAGGCAGGCCGTATCGCTCTGGCACGGTGGCGGGCGGTATACGCCGCTGTGCGACGTCCTGGACGAGAAGGCCTTCGTCAACGGCATCGTCGGCCTGATGGCCACCGGAGGGTCGACCAACCATACCTTGCACCTGGTGGCCATGGCGCGGGCAGCCGGCATAGAACTGAACTGGGACGATTTCCACGCCTTGTCCGAGGTGGTGCCGCTGCTGGCTCGCGTCTATCCGAACGGCAAGGCCGACGTGAACGGTTTCCAGGCCGCGGGCGGCCTGCAGTTCGTCATCCGCCAGTTACGCAGGGGAGGGCTGCTGCACGAGGACGTCACCACTATCGTGGGCAAGGGGCTCGAAGCCTATTGCCGCGAACCCTGTCTTGAGGACGGCCGGCTGGCCTGGCGGGACGGCGCCGAGACCCCGGGAGACGACTCCATCGTGCGTCCGCTGGACCGTCCGTTCTCGCCCGATGGCGGGCTGCGCGTGCTGGAAGGCAACCTGGGCCGCTCCATCATCAAGATCTCGGCGGTGGCGCCCGAACATCAGGTGGTGGAGGCGCCCGCCATCGTGTTCGACGACCAGGACGACGTGCTGGCCGCTTTCCAGCGGGGCGAGCTGGAGCGCGATTTCGTCGCGGTCGTGCGCTGGCAGGGGCCGGCCGCCAACGGCATGCCCGAACTGCACAAGCTCACGCCCACGCTGTCGGTGTTGCAGGGGAGGGGATTCCACGTCGCGCTGGTGACCGACGGCCGCATGTCGGGGGCCTCGGGCAAGGTGCCCGCGGCCATCCACGTCACGCCCGAGGCCTTGAAGGGGGGACTCATCGGCCGGGTGCGAACCGGGGATCGGGTGCGGCTGGACGCGCGGCGCGGCGTGCTGGAGGTGCTGGCGGACCTGGGCGCCCGTCCCGCCCAGGCCGCGCCCGACCTGCGGCCGCATCGCCGCGGCGTCGGGCGCGATCTGTTCGGCCACATGCGCCGGGCGGTCAGCGCGGCCGAGGAGGGGGCCTGCACCTTGTTCGTCGACGAGGATTAGACCCCGCTCCTGGTTCAGGCCGCGAAGAAGGCGAAGCGGACCAGGAACAGGATGGCGATCAGCCAGGCCGCGGGATGGATTTCACGGACGCGGCCGGTGCATGCCTTGAGTACGACGTAGCTGATGAAGCCGAACGCGAGGCCGGTGGCGATCGAGTACGTGAAGGGCATGGCCAGCGCGGTCAGCGCGGCGGGGATGGCTTCGGTGATGTCGTCCCATTTCACATCGATCAGCTCGCGCATCATCAGGCCGGCCACGTACAGCAGCGCGGGCGCGGTGGCGTAGGCGGGCACCGAGCCGGCCAGCGGCGAGATGAACAGCGCGGCCAGGAACAGCGCGCCCACCACCAGGGCCGTCAGGCCGGTACGGCCGCCGGCCTGGACGCCCGAGGCGCTTTCGACGTAGGCCGTGGTGCTGCTGGTGCCCAGCAGCGAGCCCGCGGTGATGGCGGTGCTGTCGGCCAGCAGGGCGCGGCCGATGCGGTTCTTGCCTTCGGCCAGCAGGCCGGCGCGCTTGGCCACGCCCATCAGCGTGCCGGTGGCGTCGAATACCTCGACCAGGACGAATACCAGCACCACGTGCACGAAGCCCATGTGCAGCGCGCCCAGGATGTCCAGTTGCAGGAAGGTGGGAGCCAGGCTGGGCGGGGACGAGAAGACGCCGTGGAATTCGTTGATGCCCAGCACCATGCTGAGCACCGTGATGATCAGGATGCCCAGCAGGATCGCGCCGCGGACCTTCAGCGCATCCAGGATGGCGATGATGAAGAAGCCGAGTATGGCCAGCAGCGGGGCGGGCTTGTGCAGGTCGCCCATGGTGATCAGCGTGGCGGGGCTGGCGACCACGATGCCGGAGCTGCTGAGCGCGATGATGGCCAGGAACAGGCCGATACCGGCCGCGATGGCGCTGCGCAGGGAAGGCGCGATGCCGGCGATCAGCCAGCTTCGCACGCCGGTGACGGTCAGCACGATGAAGATGACGCCCGAGATGAAGACCGCGCCCAGCGCCTGCTGCCAGGTGAAGCCCAGGGTCGCCACGACGGTGAACGCGAAGAACGCGTTCAACCCCATGCCCGGCGCCATGCCGATGGGGTAGTTGGCCACGAAGGCCATCATCAGGGAGCCGATCGCCGCCGCGATGCAGGTGGCGGCGAAGACGGCGCCCTTGTCCATGCCCGTGGTGGACAGGATCTGCGGGTTGACGAAGATGATGTAGGACATGGTCAGGAACGTGGTGATTCCCGCCAGCAGCTCGGTGCGAGCATTGGTGCCGTGTTCGTGGAGTTTGAATAGGCGCTCTAGCATGGTGGCTTCCAGGTACGTGGACGAAGTGGGAAGCCATGCGCAGCGCCTGGTGCGGCGCGTCGCCATTGCTTGGCGCGTGCCGGTCTCGGCCCGTCGACGGCCTGCCCCCCAGGCGCATATTAGGGGCGGTTCATCAAAATGAAAAGCCAGGTCTGGCGGGACTTCTGGCGGGATGCCCGAGGCATCCCGCCCGAGGGCGGCGGCCGGCGGCGCGCCGCCCGCGGCGGGTCAGCGCTCGCCTTGTTTCTTGAGCTGGATGTCGTTCCTGACGTCCTGGACGCCGTCGATGCCGCGTGCCACTCTCACGGCGGAATCGATCTGCGCGGAGTCGTCGGCGGAGCCGGACAACTGCACCACGCCATTGACCGTCTTGACCTTGATGCTCAGCGATTGCGTGGCTTGTTCCTTGAGCAGCGCGGCCTTGACCTTGGTGGTGATTACCGTGTCGCTGGCGAACTTGCCCGCCGACTCCTTGGTGGCCTGGCCGTCGCCCTGGGCCATGGCCAGGGGCGCGGCGGCCGAGAAGGCTGCAATCATGGCGGCGATCATCAGGTTGCGTGTCCTCATCGATCTCTCCTTGAAAGCGGCCGTTCCGGCAAGGCGGATGTGGCCGGTGCTTTCAACATACGGGGCCGGTCCGCCGGGTGTCAAAGCAGCCTGTGTGCATTTGTAAGCCGTGGCGCCGGCATGGCCGGCCCCACGCGGGCGGTCCGTGCAAGCCGTCACGATTGCAAGGGATGCGTGGCACATGTAACGCGGTCGAGCGGCCACGCCGCCGGGGCGCCTACAATGAGCGCTCTTCTGGAAATCCCATGTTCAGCTATCGCCATGCCTTCCACGCCGGCAACCATGCCGACGTGCTCAAACACCTCGTGCTCGTGCAATTGCTGCGCTATTTCGCGCAGAAGGACGCGCCGTACTGGTACGTCGACACCCACGCGGGCGCCGGGATCTATGCGCTGGAAGGGGACTGGGCGGGCAAGAACGCCGAGTTCGAGACCGGCATCGCGCGCCTGTGGACGCGCGACGACCTGCCCGGCATCGTGGCCGAATACGTGGACGAGGTCGCCGCCTTCAACGAGGACGACCTGCTGCGCCATTATCCCGGGTCGCCCTTCATCGCCGCCCAGGCGCTGCGCGAGCGGGACCGCCTGCGCCTGTTCGAACTGCACCCCACCGAGATCGACGTCCTGCGGCGCAACTGCCGGCAACTGGGCCGGGAGATCGAGCGCCACACCATGATCTACGCCGCGGACGGCTTCGAGGGCGTGAAGGCCTTGTTGCCGCCCCCCACCCGCCGCGGCATCGTGCTGATCGACCCGTCGTACGAGGACAAGCGCGACTACGCCCGTGTCCTCCAGTGCCTGGAAGAGGGCTTGAAGCGTTTCGCCACCGGCTGTTTCGCGATCTGGTATCCGCAGGTGCAGCGGCTCGAATCGCAGCAACTGGCTGGAAGGCTGGCGCGCGTGCCGGGCCGGTCCTGGCTGCATGTCAGCCTGACCGTGCGCAAGCCTTCGGGCGACGGGCTGGGGCTGTACGGCAGCGGCATGTTCATCGTCAACCCGCCGTGGGTGCTGGAGTCGGCCCTGAAGGAAATCATGCCCTGGCTGACCGGCGTCCTGGCCCAGGACGCCGGCGCCACGTTCACGCTGGAAAGCCGCGAAGGCTAGGGGCCGCCCCCTTCAAAAGTCCACCCCTCAAAAGAAAGGCGCCGCGGGCAGATACTCCCCGTCCGCCGGTCACGCCGGGCCCTCTCGATTCGAGAGGGCCCGGTTTTTTTATGCATGAATTCAGTTGAATTCAATTGAATTCAGGCATAGCATCGCACCTTCGATACGATGATTGAGGCCCCGCCGCATGAGACTTGCCACTTTTACCGTTCCCGCCGAATCTTCCGCTGCCCGCGTCGGCGTGCTGTGCAAGGACCGCATGCTCGACCTGGCGCGCTGCGCGGCCGCCGTGGAGCCGCGGGAGGCCGCTTTTCCGTATTCCATGCGGGCGCTGCTGGAGGAGGGCGACGCCGGACTGGCGCGCGCGCGCCGGTTGCTGGACGCGGCGTCGAGCGACGCCGCGCTGCGCGAGCGCCATGCCTATGCGCTTGACGATGTCCGGCTGCTGCCGCCCGTGCCCGATGCCGAGAAGTTCCTGTGCGTGGGCAAGAACTACCGCACCCATCTCGAAGAACTCAAGCGCACCGATCTGATCAAGGAATTGCCGGAGGAGCCGACGGGCTTCATCAAGCTCAACGCCTGCCTGGTCGGCCAGGACGCCGAGGTGGAGCGGCCGGTGGACGTGGCGCACCTGGACTACGAGCCCGAACTGGTGTTCGTGATCGGCAAGCCCGCCTATCGCGCGCGCCGCGAGGACGCCTTCGGCTACGTGGCCGGGATCACCATCCTGAACGACCTGACCTGCCGCGATACCCAGAAGCGCGAAGTCGCATCGGGGTCGCGGTTCTGGACCGCCAAGAACGCCCCGGGTTTCGGTCCGCTGGGGCCGTACATCATCACCATGGACGAGGTGCGCGACGCCTACGACATCTGGGTGACTTGTCGCGTCAACGGCGAAGAGCGCATGCGCGTCAATACTTCCGACCAGATCTGGAAGCTGCCGGACATCGTCGAGCATTTCTCCAGGCTGCTGCCGCTCAAGCCCGGCGACATGTTCTCCACCGGCGCGCCCGGTGGCGTGGCGGTGGGCAAGCCCAATGCCGACGAATTGTTCCTGAAGCCGGGGGACGTCGTGGAGTGTGCGTTCGAGGAGCCCGCCATGGCCCTGCGCACCCGCATCGTGGCGGCGCGTTGAACCTCGCCGGGAAGATCAAGAACGACGCCCGGCGGTTGTTTTCATTGGAGGAGGTGGATCATGAAATGTGCTATCGATACGGCACGCCGCGCGGCGGCCTTGCTTGCGTGGGCCGTGGTGCTGCCCACGCAGGCCCAGGCGCAAGCCTTTCCGTCGCGGCCGGTCACCATCGTGGTGCCGTTCCCGCCCGGAGGCGGGGCGGATACGTTGGCACGCATACTGGGCGCCCATCTGACCAAGGTCTGGAAGACCCAGGTAATCGTGGACAACCGGCCCGGCGCCAGCGGGCATATCGGTGCCAATTTCGTGGCGCGGGCGCCAGCGGACGGCTACACGCTCATGATGAGTTCGACCGCCTCGCTCGACAAGAAGAACGTCGGGCAGTTCGCGCCCATCTCGCTGGTGTCGGCGTCCGCCTATGTGGTGGTGGTCAATCCCCGCCTGGGCATCAACAGTATCAAGGAACTGGTGGCCAGGGCCAAGGCCGAGCCCGGCAAGCTGAACTTCGGCTCGTCGGGCGTGGGCGCGGCCTCGCACCTGTCCGTTGAGCTGTTCAAGGAAGTGGCGGGCATCGAGATGATGCACGTGCCCTACAAGGGCACGGGCCAGGCCGTGACCGATCTCCTGGGCGGGACGCTGAGCCTGATGTTCGCGCCGGCGCAGACGGTGATGGGCTATGTCGATACGGGCCGCCTGAAAGCGCTTGCCGTGACGAGCGCCGAACGCTCGAAGGCCTTGCCCGGCCTGCCCACGGTGGCCGAGGCGGGAGTGCCTGGCTATGCGGCGGTGGGCTGGTTCGGCCTGCTCGCGCCGGCTGGCACGCCCGCCGCGGTAATCGACAAGCTCAACAAGGACGTGAACGCCGCGCTGCGCGAGCCCGAGATCGTCAAGCAGATGATGGAGCACGGCGCCGAGCCTTCCCTGACGACGCCGGCCGAGTTCGGGACCTTCATCCGTGCGGAACTGGAGCAGTGGACCCGCCTGATCGACAAGCTGGGCATCGTCGTGGGCGGATGAGCGGGCCCAGGTGGGCAGGCCCTAGTCGGACTGCCGATTGAGCAGATAGCTGACGCGGGCACGCTGTCCGCCGGTCAGGTGGCGCACCATGGCGGCGCGTGCGCCCTCGACGTCGTGCGCGGCGATGCATTCGACCAGTTCGGCATGTTCGGCGTACGCGTCCTGCAGGCGCTTGGGGTTGGTGGCCGTGGCTGGTCCCAGCAGGATCATGGGCGTCTGCAGGGCGCGCAGCGTGCTGATCACATAGCGGTTGTGCGCCGTGCGGTACAGCGCGTTATGGAAGCGCCGGTTGTGGCGTTCGCGCTCGATGGGATCGTTCAGGACGGAGCGCTCGAACTCGAGCATCTCGCGCAAGACGTCGATCTCGGCGTCGGTGGCGTTCTTGGCCGCCATGCCGACCGCCGCCGGCTCGATCACGAAGCGCAGCGCATAGAGCTCGTTCACCATCTGATGATCGAGTTCGGCGATGACGCGGCCAAGATAGGGCTGGTGCACGATCAGGCCGTCGGTCTCGAGCCACGCGATGGCTTCGCGGACCGGCGTGCGGCTGATGGCCAGCCGGTCGGCCAGGGCGTTCACGCTGACGCGGTCGCCCGGCTTGAGGACGCCGGTCTCGATGGCTTCCTGCAATTGCCGATAGGCGGCCTGGCCTAGCGATTCAGGCTTTTTTTCTGGGGTGTGTGGCATGGATCTACCGCTCGACGAGGAGGTACGGGCTGGGCGGTCGTAATGGTGCCACGTTTCGTGCTTGCGGTGGTTCGAGGGGCCGTTCCCGGGGGCAGGCCCCTTGCGGGGCCTGCATGCGCCAGCGTCAGTCCGCCCGGATGTTGTTGCTCCGGATGATGTTGCCCCACAGCGCGATCTCGCTCGCCACGTAGGTGGCGAAGTCGCGGCTGCCGCGGAACTCCACCTGGACACCGGTCTTGCGCATGACCTCGGCCACCGCCGGATCTTCCAGCGCGCGGCGATTGGCGTCCTCGAGCTTCTGCACGACGGCCGCGGGCGTACCCGCGGGCGCGAACACGCCGGCCCAGGTGGCCGACACCACCGAGGGGTAGCCCTTCTCGGCGAAGGTCGGTACGTCGGGCAGGGCGAAGTGGCGCGCGGGCGCGGCCACCGCCAGCGCGCGCGTCTTGCCCGCGCGCAGGTTGGGCAGCGACACCGCCACCGTGTCGAACATCATGGTGATGTTGCCGGCCAGCAGGTCGAGCGAGGCCGGGGCGCCGCCCCGGTAGGGGACGTGCACGAGATCGACCTTCGCGGCCTGCTTGAACAGTTCTCCCGCCAGGTGCAGCGAGGTGCCGTTGCCGGCGGAACCGTAGGTCAGCTTGCCTGGCTCGCGTTTGGCCTGGGCGACCAGGTCCTCGACCGACCGTATGCTGGAGGCGGCGTTGACCGCCAGCACGTTGGGCACCGAGCCCCAGTGGGCCACGGGAACGAAGTCCTTGACCGCGTCATAGGGCAGCTTGGCGTAGAGCGAGGGATTGACGCCGTGCGTGGCCGAGGTGCCGACCAGCAGCACATAGCCGGTGGGGGCCGCCCGCGCAACCTGCTCGGCACCGATGTTGCCGCCGGCGCCGGGCTTGTTCTCGATCACGATGGGCTGGCCGAGTTCGCGGCTGAGCGCCGCGCCCATGGCGCGGGCCATCTGGTCAATGGCGCCGCCGGGCGCGAACGGGACGATGAGCTGGACCGGCCGGGACGGGTAGTCCTGCGCGGCGGCGGTCAGCGGATGGCCGGCGAAGGTGCAAGCGAGGGCCAGCGCGAGCATGCCGGTCCGCCGCCCGGAACGGAGGGGCGAAGTCATGGTGTGTCTCCTGAGATCGTTCTAGGTCGTTGTAGTCGAGCCGGGCCGCAGCACCCGGCGAGGGGGTCAGCCCTGGGATTCCTTTTTGGCTTCGTGTTCGGCGATGTTGGCCAGCAGTTCGGCGCCGCGGTTGGCGGCCGAGAGCCCGCGGAACAGGAAGCACAGGCTGACGACGGCCTGCATTTCCTCCCAGGTCGCGCCGGCGCGGCGCGCGGCGATGCCATGCAGGACGGCGGCGTCGCTCAGATCCATCAGCAGCATGCCGAACAGCATTAGCTGCGCCGTCTTCACGTCGAAGCACTTGGGATACATCGCGTGCTCGCGCATTTTTTCCTGCAGGTCCACCAGCTTGGGATCGAGCGCGCCGGTAACGGCCAGGCGAGCCTCGATACGCGGCGGGACGAAGCCGATCAGTTCCTGGTAGATGGCGGCGCGCTCATCCAGCGTTTGTGCGGTGTCGGCGTAGGACCCGATACGGGCGTCGACGGCGGCGCGATCGATGCGTTTGGGAAGCATGGGAAAATTCTCCTGGTTGTCGATTTTCGTTTATATTTATTTAAATCGATTTTATAGTCAATATCGATTTTATGCCTGACGCCGGTCCATGAGCACATCCCTGACCTCCCAATTGACCCAGTCGCTGCGCGACGAATTGTTGAACGGCACCTTCCGGCCGGGACAGCAACTGCGCTTGAACCAGCTCAGCCAACAATTCAACGTCAGCCTCAGCCCGCTGCGCGAGGCGCTGTCCCGGCTGGCGGCCGAGGGGCTGGTCATCGCGCAGGACCAGCGCGGCTACCAGGCTGCGCCCGTGTCCGTGCGCAACCACCAGGAGATCACCGAGCTGCGCACCATGCTGGAGCCGCACGCGCTGCGGATTTCCATGCAGCAGGGCGGCGAGGACTGGGAGGTCGCGGTGCTGGCGGCCCATCACCGCCTGCAACAGGTCGAGAAGCGGGCCGCTTCCGACCCCGGGGCGCTCGCCGAATGGGAGATCCGCCATCGCGAGTTCCACCTGATGCTGATCGGCGGCGGCCAGATGCCCGTGCTGGCCCAGTTCTGCGAGAAGCTGCTGGCGTTCTCCGACCGCTACCGCCGCATCTTCCTGCGCGAGCGCCCGCTGGACCGCGACATTCCCGACGAACACGAGGCCATCCTGCGCGCCACCCTGGACCGCGACGAGGCGCGCGCCAGCGAACTGCTGGCCCAGCACATCGGCCGCACGGCGGCCAATATCGCCATCCTGCTCGAACAGTGGGAATCCGGCGACGATGCCGCCGCCTAGGTTTGAGCGGGGTTGTGCCGATGCCATAATGCCTGGCATGGAAATGGTTTTCATCTATGGACCCGTCGCATCCGGCAAGTTGACCGTTGCACGAGAGCTCGGTCGCCTGACCGGTTTTTCCGTCTTCCACAATCACCTGATTGTCGATGCCGTGGCGTCCGTGTTCCCCTTCGGTACCGAACAGTTTGTCAGGCTGCGGGAACGCATGTGGCTTGACATGATGCACGAGGCCGCGGTGGCCGCGCGCTCCCTTGTCTTTACGTTCGCGCCGGAGCCGTCGGTTGCCGAGGGCTTTGCCCTGCGTGCGCGGGACGTCGTGGAAGCCGCCGGTGGCAGGACACGGTTTGTCCGATTGAGCGTTCCCGCGGCCGAGCAGGAAAAACGTCTGGTCGCGCCGAGTCGTGCCGAGTTCGGGAAGCTGCGGTCGCTCGATCTTCTGCGGGAGTTGCGCGAGCAGTTTGCAGCGTCCGAGCGGGCCATGCCGGAGCCGCAAGTAGCCATCGATACCTGCACGCTGGCTCCCGCGGACGCGGCTCGCGCGATCGTCAAGGCACTGGCTTTGCCCTTGGCATCCACCAAATAAGAAAGGCCCGCGGGGCGAACCCCGCGGGCCTTGGACCGCCAACCCAGCAACGGAATCAGGCGGGCACTGCAGCCGTTTCCGGCGCATCGGCTTCCACCGACGAGCGGATCAGGTGATCGAAGGCGCTGAGCGCGGCCTTCGCGCCTTCGCCCGCGGCGATGATGATCTGCTTGTACGGCACGGTCGTCACGTCGCCCGCGGCGAACACGCCGGGCACCGAGGTCTGGCCCCTAGCATCGACCTCGATTTCCCCGTGCTTGCTCAGCGCCACGGTGCCCTTGAGCCATTCGGTATTGGGCACCAGCCCGATCTGCACGAAGACACCCTCGAGTTCGATGTGGTGCTCTTCGCCCGATTGCCGGTCCTTGTACGTCAGGCCGTTCACCTTCTTGCCGTCACCGGTGATCTCGGTGGTCTGCGCCTGGGTGATGACCGTGACGTTGGACAGGCTGTTGAGCTTGCGTTGCAGCACGGCATCGGCACGCAGCTCGGGGGCGAATTCCAGCAGGGTCACGTGCTCGACCAGGCCGGCCAGGTCGATCGCCGCTTCCACGCCCGAGTTGCCGCCGCCGATCACGGAGACGCGCTTGCCCTTGAACAGCGGGCCGTCGCAGTGCGGGCAGTACGCCACGCCGTGGTTGCGGTACTCGCGTTCGCCCGGCACGTTCACCTCGCGCCAGCGCGCGCCGGTGGACAGGATGACCGTGCGGCCCTTGAGCACGCCGCCGTTGGCCAGCCTGACCTCGATCATCTTGGCGCCCGGCACCAGGGCCTCGGCGCGCTGCACGTTCATGATCTCGACGTCGTAGGCCTTGACGTGTTCTTCCAGCGCGGTGGCGAACTTGGGCCCTTCGGTCTCCTTGACGGAGATGAAGTTCTCGATCGCCAGCGTGTCCAGGACCTGGCCGCCGAAGCGCTCGGCCACGACGCCGGTGCGGATGCCCTTGCGCGCCGCGTAGACGGCAGCAGCCGCGCCCGCGGGGCCGCCGCCGACGATCAGCACGTCGTACGGCTCGCGCGCGCTGAGCTTCTCGGCGTCGCGTTGGCCGGCGTTGCTGTCGAGCTTGGCAAGGAATTCCTCCACGCTCATGCGGCCCTGGCCGAACACTTCGCCGTTCAGGTAGACCGTGGGCACGGCCATGACCTGGCGCTTCTCGACTTCGTCCTCGAACAGCGCGCCGTCGATCGTGACCTGGCGGATGCGCGGGTTCAGCAGCGACATCACGTTCAGGGCCTGGACGACCTCGGGGCAGTTCTGGCAGGACAGCGACACATAGGTCTCGAAGGAGAAGTCGCCGTCCAGGTTCTTGATCTGCTCGATCACGTCGGCATCGAGCTTGATCGGGTGGCCGCCGACCTGGAGCAGGGCCAGGACCAGCGACGTGAATTCATGGCCCAGGGGAATGGCGGCAAAGCGGATGCCGATGTCCTCGCCGGGGCGATTGATGGTGAAGGAAGGCTTGCGCTCGTCGTCGTCGCGTCGCTCGATCAGCGTGATGCGTTCCGACAGGCCGGCGATTTCCTTCAGGAGTTCAGCGAGCTCGCGAGACTTGTCGCCGTCGTCGAGGGACGCGACGATCTCGATCGGCTGCGTGATTTTTTCCAGGTAGGCCTGCAACTGGGTCTTGAGATTGGCGTCCAACATATTCGCTCCCTTCGCTCCGTATCTTGTGTTCTCGGATGGCGCCCGGCTCGCTTGTGGCGTGCCGGGCGGTACTGCCTTTCTACTGCTTGACTGCTACGTTCCGTGCCGGATGACGGCCCCGCGGCGCGGCGCCGCCATCGAACGGCGGGCGGGACTTAGATCTTGCCGACCAGGTCCAGCGAAGGAGCCAGCGTCTTCTCGCCTTCCTTCCACTTGGCGGGGCAGACTTCGCCCGGGTGGTTGGCCACGTAGATGGCGGCCTTGACCTTGCGCAGCAGTTCCTTGGCGTCGCGGCCGATGCCTTCGGCGGTCACTTCCACGGCCTGGATCACGCCTTGCGGGTCGATGATGAAGGTACCGCGGTCGGCCAGGCCCTGGCCTTCACGCAGGACTTCGAAGTTCTGGGTGACTTCCCAGGTGGGGTCGCCGATCATCGCGTACTTGATCTTGCCGATGGCGGGCGAGGTGTCGTGCCAGGCCTTGTGCGAGAAATGGGTGTCGGTCGAGACCGAGTACACCTCGACGCCCAGCTTCTGGAATTCGGCGTAGTTGTCGGCCAGGTCTTCCAGCTCGGTCGGGCACACGAAGGTGAAGTCGGCCGGATAGAACACCACCACGGCCCACTTGCCCTTCAGGGTCTGGTCGGTGACTTCAATGAACTTGCCTTCCTTGAAGGCGGTCGCTTTGAACGGCTTGACCTGAGTATTGACTAGAGACATTGCGGTTTCCTCTCTTGCTGGGTTGAAAAGACGTATATGAATGGTATACGTCACTGGATAATTGATCAAATTGATTGATTCAATATGGTTGATCGTAAAATGCTATCGATCATCGTAGGCGACGGATGCTTCAGGAACGTGTCGGAGCAAGGCGCGGGCACCGTCCTGCGCCGCGCCGGATGGCAAAGGATATGAGGGCGAACCGCCCGTGTACAAGCGATGTTGCAGTTGGACGTGCCGGGCTCAGGACCGCAGGGAAGGCATGCGGCGTGCCGCCGGACCGGCGGCCTCGAGCATGCGTTCCAGCCATTGCGCGACGACGTCGCCTTCCGCAAGAACGGGAAAGTCGCTGACGCAGCGCGCCCACTGGAAGCCGCCGAAGACGATGTGGTCGGCATAGGCGGGAGCCTCGCCGCACAGGAAGGGCTGGGTCTTGAGCACCAGCCGCAGCGGTGTCAGGCTGGCCCGGAATTCCTCGACGCGGGTGTCGCGGTCGGCGCAGACGGCGGCCACGGGCATGCCCATGCGCTGCTCGCGGCTGCTGTGGAAGTAGGGCACGTCGTTTTCGTGCAGCGTGGCGGGGATGTCGACCAGCACCAGCCGCGTGAGCCCGGGCAGTTGCACGGAATCGGCCCAACTGTTGACGAACCTGGCGATGGCCTGGGCCTGCGGCCCGCCGAACAGCGACGGGGCATCGGGATAGGTCGTTTCAAGGTACAGCGCGATCTGCCAGGAGTCGGGCACGACCCGGTCGCCGTCGACCAGCACCGGCACGCGGCCCTGCCCCGAGAACGCGAGCTTGTCCTTTTCGGTGAAGCGCCACGGCACGGTTTCCACCTCCAGGCCCTTGTGCGCCAGCGCCAGCCGCGCGCGCCAGCAATAGGGGCTGAAGCGGAAGTCGGGATTGGCGCCGGCAAGGTCGTACAGGAGTCTGGCCATGGGTGCGGGTCTCGGGTGAAGGCGGGGAGCGACAACTATACCGCCGTGTGCGAGGAACGGGGCTTGCTGGCAGGAGCGGCCAACCGCACATCGAGTGAGCACATCATGGAATCGAAGAAAGAGGACGAGAAACTGCGCCCGTCGAACGAGCAGGGCGTGGGGCAGCTCGCGTCGCTGCCCGAAAGCACCGGTGCCGAGGACGGCGCGCCGCCATCCAGGCGGGCCGAGCACAAGCCGGCCACCAGCTACGACGGATCGCCGCAGCCGGACCCGCGGCAGGACCGGCCCGGCCTGAGCGCGCCGCAGGACGATACCCCCGCCGTTCTGGAGAAGCGGGAAGGGCCCAAATAGGGAACCGCGATCCGATGGCCGGGCTGCCCGGGTATGCGGATTGCTGAGCCACCAGGGTCTTCATCACAGGAGAATTGCCATGCATCGATTGCAGACCGCCGTATTGGCCGTTGCCCTGGCGTTCGGCGCCGGCTCGGCCGCCGCCGCCGATCTTGCCCGCAAGGACGCGCGCTTTCTACAAGATGCCGCGGAAAGCGGACAACTGGAGATCGGCGCCAGCCAGATCGCCGAGCGCAACGGCTCCCACCCCGATGTGAAGAGTTTCGCCAAGATGATGGTGGACGACCACACGAAGGTGGACGGCGAGCTGAAGACGCTCGCTTCCAGCAAGGGCGTGCAACTGCCGGCCGAGCCTACCCGCAAGGTGCGTTCGGCGCTGAGCGACCTGCAGAAGAAGAGCGGCCCTGACTTTGACAAGGAGTACGCCGACGACATCGCGGTGGACGCGCACGAGGACGCGGTCAAGCTGTTCGAAAAGGCCGCCAAGGACGCCGAGGACGCGGATGTGAAGGCGTTCGCCGCCAAGACGCTGCCCAACCTTCAGCAGCATCTGGCCAAGGGCAAGGAACTGCAAAGCCTGATCAAGTCCACGCACGACAACGCCAAGATGAAACGGTAGACATCGTCCGGGCGGCGCCCCGGGTAAAGGGGCGTCAGAACAGGCCCGGCTGGCGGCGGCTCTCGCGCGGCGCCAGCCGGACCCCTTCGTGTTCCAGCAGCCAGACCTTGCGGTGCAACCCGCCGCCGTAACCGGTAAGGCTGGCGTTGGCGCCGATGACGCGGTGGCAGGGGACGACGATGCTGACCGGGTTGGCGCCGTTGGCCAGCCCCACCGCACGTACCGCCTTGGGCCGCCCGATGCGGCAGGCGAGTTCGGAGTAGCTGATGGTTTGTCCGACCGGGATGCGCCGGAGTTCGCGCCAGACGTCGCGCTGGAAGTCCGTTCCGGCGGTGGCCACCTCGAGGTCGTCGATGGCCGGCAATTCGCCCGCCATGTAGGCCTCCAGGCGCCGGCTGGCCTCGCTGGGGGTGTCTCTGTCGCGCAGCGCGTAACCCTGCTTGCCGTAGTGATGGCCGAGCAGTTCATGCATGCGCGGCTGGTAGTCTTCCCAATCGACCGCCCGCAGGCGGCCGTCGCCATCGGTCAGGATGAGCATCTGCCCCACGGGAGTGGGACGGTACTCCACGAACAGCGTCAGCATGGTCATGAGGAATGGCGGGCCGCGCGCAGCAGCGCGTCGCGCAGCACGAGCGCATGGTTGTGGTCCGGGTCCTTCGCGCCGTACAGCAAGGTGATCGGGCGGCCACCGGCATCGCGCAGCAGCGCGGACAATTCCTGCCGCTGCGCATCGCCGCCGAGCTCGGACGCATAGCGCTGGTGGAACTCGGCCCACCGGTCGGGACGATGGCCGAACCAGCGGCGCAGTTCGGGACTGGGCGCGAGGTCCTTGGGCCAGGCGTCGTAGACCAGGTCCTCGCGGCGGACGCCGCGGGGCCACAACCGGTCCACCAGGACACGGTAGCGGCCCGGCGCGACGTCCGCGTGGTCGTAGACCCGGTGCAATTCGATGTCGGGTTTCATCTCGGTGTTTCTCAAGCCAGGCGGCCGTCGCGAAAGTCGCTCAGCGCCTGGAAGATTTCCTGCTGGTCATTCATGACGAACGGTCCGTACTGCGCGATGGGCTCGCGCAGCGGGTGTCCCGCGATCAACAGCGCGCGTGCCGGTCCGCCATGCGCGGCCAGGACGACGCCGTCGGCCTCGGGCGTGTTGGCCAGGATGGCCATGCGGCCGGACTCGATCCGGGTGGCGCCGATGGCGACACTGCCTCGATACACGTAGACGAAGGCATTGTGGCCGGGAGGCAGGGGCTGCCGGAATTGCGTGTCTGCCGGCAGGTGCACGTCAAGGTAATACGGGTCGGTGGCGGGACGGGACACGGCGCCTTCGACACCGTGGCTGCGGCCCGCGATGACGGTTGCCTCGACGCCCGAGGCGGTTCTGGCGCGGGGCAGGTCCGCGGCCTGGAAATCGCGATACCAGGGCGTCGACATCTTGTCGCGCGCGGGCAGGTTCAGCCAGAGCTGGAAACCTTCCATCACGCCTTCTTCCTGCTGCGGGAGCTCGGAGTGGATCACCCCCCGGCCCGCGGTCATCCATTGCACGCCGCCGTTCTCCAGCAGGCCCTCGTGCCCGGCGCTGTCCCGGTGGCGCATGCGGCCCGCGATCATGTAGGTGATGGTCTCGAAGCCGCGGTGCGGATGGTCGGGGAAGCCCGCGATGTAGTCCTCGGGATTGTCGGTGCCGAACGCGTCCAGCATCAGGAACGGATCCAGGCGGCGTTGCAGGTGCTGGTCGATGACCCGGGTGAGCTTGACGCCGGCGCCGTCCGACGTGGCGCGCCCGGCCACGATGCGTTCGACGTCGCGGGGGTGGTCGACCGTTTCGGAAGCGGCGAGGGGGGTGGGCATGATGGACTCCTTCATAGCCATCCAGCATAGATCCAAGTTGGCGAGGGGGGCAAAACACTCGCGCTTGCTCTTGAAAAGGCGTCCCCCGATAATAGGGTTAAATGAAACAAATTGATAAATAAGCAACCGGGGGTATCGAATTGGGACGACTTTGTGAATTCTCGAATTTGCGGGCACGCGCCATGGCCGCCGGGTTGGCGGCGGCAGTGCTGGCCGCGCTGGGTGCCTGCGGCGGCGACGGGGCGGTTCCGCCCCCGGTCGATCCCTTGCAACCGTACCGCGACCAGGTCGTCAACTGGCAGGCCTGCGATCCCGAAACCCTGGGTGGCGAATCCCCCGCCTATATCACCCTGAGGGACCGCTTGAGCTGCGCGACCATACGCGTGCCGCTCGACTACTCGAATCCCACGAAGGGCGATGCCGTCGTGGCCGTGTCCCGCGTGGCGGCGGGCGAGCCCACGCAGCGGCTGGGCGCCATCCTGGTCAATCCGGGCGGCCCCGGCGGCGACGGCCTGGGCTGGTCGCTGAACCTGGCCGCGCTGTGGGGCAACGCCAGCGCGTCCACGACCACGGGACAACAGCTTCGCACGATCGTCCAGCGCTACGACATGATCGGCTTTTCGCCGCGCGGCGTAGGGGCCAGCAGCCGCATGTACTGTGGCACGAGCGGCATGCTCAGGCCGGAGCATCATAGTTCGGACCGCAGCGAGGCCAACGTCGCGGCCATGCTGTTCAATGCCAATGCGCTGGGCGATGCCTGCCTGCGCAATCCGCTGGTCAAGTACATCAATACCGACGCCACGGTCCGCGACATGGACCTGATCCGCGAACTGCTGGGCGACGCCAAGTTCAACTACGTCGGCATTTCCTACGGCACCTGGCTGGGTGCCTGGTATGCGTCGCTGTTCCCCGAGCGGGTCGGGCGCATGGTGCAGGACAGTTCCATGGACGTCACCGGCAACATCGACGTCAACGTCGTGATGCAGCCCATGGCCATGCAGCGGGTGCTGGACGAATTCATCGCGCCCTTCGCGGCCCGCCATCCCGACCGCTTCGGGATAGGCACCAACGCAGCCGAGATCGCGAACGTCTATCGCACCCTGCCCGAACCCATGCGGGTGGCGTTCGGCCAGCAGGCAAGCCTGCACGCGATCCTCAGCAAGACCCATCGCGTGGCCAAGGGCGCGCAGCTCATCGCTGCCGCACGCGGCATGAACCAGATCCTGACCGACAACCCGGACGACATCCGTAACTTCACGGTGCTGGACGCGAAATTGATGGATTACGAGTTCGTGCCGGATTCCTTCGGCGACGATGCCGAGGTCCGGGGGCTGGCCCAGGCCATGCTGCAGCCGTATCTTCTGGCCTACGAACCGACGGCCTCGCCCGTGGAGCTCAGTACCTTCAACTCCGTGTTCAACACCGTGGTGTGCAACGACACGGTGGCCACGAGCACCGATCCGCAATACTGGGTGAAGCTGGGCAACGAGATGGCGGCCCGCTATCCCTACGAGGGCGGCTCGGTCACGCGCAGCCTGTGCGCGACCTGGGGCGGGCCTTCGGTCGCCAAGCCGCCGCTGTCGCGCGCCGGCTCGTCGGCTCCCATCCTGATGCTGCAAAGCGAGTTCGACGCCCAGACCGCGACAGAAGGCGCCCGGCGTTCTTTCGACCAACTGCCGCAGGCGCACCTGGTCCTGGTTACCGGCGCCTACTCGCATGGCGTGGTGCCGGAAAGCAATGCCTGCGTCGACGCGACGATCGGCACCTATTTCGCCAACGGCGTGGTGCCGGGGCGCAGCAGCACCTGCGCGGAGCCGCCGCTGCCCTACGAGGGAACGGCGGATGCCACCCGCATGGCCAAGACCAGTGCCGGCGAGACCGACGCGGCCGCCCAGGCGCGCGAGGCCCTGCGGCAGAGCCTGGACGCGATTGCCCACTCAGGCGCGCGGTTCTAGGCGGCCAGGCAGGCGTCTTTCCACCGCCCGGCTTCAGGCCGGGCGGTTTTTTTCGTCCCCGCGGTGCCTATTGCTTGCAGGGATAGGCGTCGCCCAGCGCGTTCACCAATATCACCACGGCGGGCAGGCCGTGATCCTGCGGCCGGCTGGCCAGCCGCTGCCGGAAGAGCTCGACCGTGCGTCCGGTGGACACATTGCCGGGCGCGCAGAACGGCAGCCGCGTCCTGGTGGCCATGGACTGGACGCGCATGCCGTCGATCGCGCCCATCACGAATGCCGAACAGCCCAGCGAGGCGTCTCCACTGGCGCCCGCGGCGCATTGTTCGTTCCAGAACGCGCCTGTCCAGGGTTCGGCGGCATGGGCCGGCCGGATCGCCAGCGCGGCGAACAATATCAGGGGGGCGGCGATTTTCATGGCAGTCATCGGTCGGGCGCAGGCTTCGCGAAGCCGGGCGCGGTTGAGTCGGAAAGGGGGGAATGGTCCTATTTGGCGCAGTTTGCCCGAGCCCGGTCGACATCGATCTTCCGCGCCTCCATGACCCGCACGAGCTGCAAGGTGGCGGTCAGGCAGGCATTGGCGGCGGGCGCGACGGTGCGCGGTCCGGCGTTCGGCCCGCCTGGCAACGAGGGCAGGGACGGTACCGCGGGAGCCGCACGCCCCGCCGACTGCGCACGCGCCTCGCAATAGGCGGCCTTCAGGTCGGCATCGCTCATGGCTTTCAATTCGTCGTCGGTGCGCGGCATGCACGAGGCCATGGCATTGTGCGCGGCCAGCGCGCAGGCGGCGAGGAGGGCGAGTCTCAGCATGGCGGTCCTGTATGGAGGGGGTACGCGATCCTGGACGGTCCGGCACGAGCGCGGACTGCCGTGGCAATGGCCATAGTATAAAAGTCATCCGCCCACCAACCGTACTCTTGCAAGTGCCGGAAAACATGCTTATTCGTTCGTACCGACCCGCCGACGAAGCGGCCATTATCGCCCTGTGGCAGGCCTGTGGGCTGACGCGGCCCTGGAATGATCCCAGAAAGGACATCGAGCGCAAGCTGACCGCGCAGCCCGAGTTGTTCCTCGTCGGGGAGTCCGACGGGGCGCCCATCGCGTCGGCCATGGTGGGTTTCGACGGACACCGCGGCTGGGTGTATTACCTCGCGGTGCATCCCGGCCACCAGCGATGCGGCCACGGCCGTCGCTTGATGGCGCATGCGGAACAGCTCCTGATCGAACGCGGGTGCCCGAAGATCAACCTGTTGGTGCGCACGGCCAACGGCCAGGTCATCGATTTCTACCGGGCACTGGGGTACGCGCAGGACGACGCGGTGAGCCTGGGCAAGCGGCTGATCCCCGATATCTGAGTCGGCGTTGCCTGGCGCGGCGGTCCGCGCGCTCGCATTTCGTTGCGAATCCGGCGTCCGATTTTCACCCCGTTGTCACCTGGGCTTTCTAGGCTTGCACCGCCGCACATTTCTCGTGCCTGGCCTGTCGCATCCCTTTTACTCTGCCCACCCATGCCCATACCGATCTTTGCGCGAGCCTTCGCCGTGGCGCTTGCCGTCGCCACATTCCTGACCGCCTGTGGCAGCGATGACGATTCATCGCCGCCTTCCTCCGGCCCGGGGACAGAGCAGCCGCCCACCACGCCATCGAAACCCGACCTGCGCTGCGCGCCGTAACGGCTGCACGACGTTTCCCACGACCCACGCACGGACATCCATGACTTCCCGCCGCCGATTTCTGCAAGCCACTTCGGGCGCCGGCCTCGCCGCCGGCGTACTCGCCACCTTTCCGCCCAGCATCCGCAAGGCGCTGGCCATCCCCGCCAACAACAAGACCGGCACCATCCGGGACGTCGAGCACGTCGTGATCCTGATGCAGGAGAATCGGTCGTTCGATCATTACTTCGGCACGCTCAAGGGCGTGCGCGGCTTCGGCGATCGCTTCACCATTCCCATGATCAACGGCCGCAAGGTCTGGCAGCAGGAGCGCAGCAACGGCGCGCTGCTCACGCCTTATCACCTGGACGGGACGGCCAACAACGCGCAGCGCGTCAGCGGCACCCCGCACGACTGGGGCGACAGCCAGCTTGCCTGGGACAACGGCCGCATGAGCCAATGGGCGCGCCACAAGACCAATACGTCCATGGGCTATTTCAAGGAACAGGAAATCCCCTTCCAGTTTGCCCTGGCCAATGCGTTCACCCTCTGTGACGCCTATCATTGCTCGATGCACACCGGCACCGACGCCAACCGGTCGTTCCATCTCACCGGCACCAACGGGCCGACCGCGCAGAACGTGGCCTACGTCACGAACGAGTGGGACGCCATTCCCGGCACGCCGGGCTCGGACGCGATCGGCTATACCTGGAAGACCTATGCCGAACGCCTGGAGGATGCCGGCATCAGCTGGATCTGCTACCAGAACATGCCCGACGAGTGGGGCGACAACATGCTGGGCGCCTTCCGCCAGTTCCGCGCCGCCAACCTGGCGTCGGGCTTCCCCGTGTCGAGCGGCGGCGCGCCCAATGCCCCATATTCCAACACGGGCCAGGGCCTGCCCTACCACGCCTACGATCACGCCACGGACAACGCCCGCAACCCGTTGTACAAGGGCATCGCCAATACCCTGCCGGGCACCACGCCGGATTCCTACCTGGACGCCTTCCGCCGCGACATCCGCGAAGGCCGCCTGCCGCAGGTTTCCTGGATCAATGCGCCGTCCATCTATTGCGAACACCCCGGGCCGTCGAGCCCCGTGCAGGGCGCCTGGTTCCTCCAGGAAGTGCTGGAGGCGCTGACCGCGGTACCGGAGGTCTGGAGCAAGACGGTATTGCTGGTTAACTTCGATGAGAACGACGGCTACTTCGACCACGTGCCGTCGCCGTCGCCGCCGTCGCGCAACGCCGACCTCTCCCTGGCGGGCAAGACCACGCTGCCGGAGGCGAGCCTGGCCTCCGAGTACTACACGCAGCCCGCGCCGGCCGGCAGCACCCGCCAGCCCGCTCCGGACGGCCGCGTCTTCGGCCCCGGGCCGCGCGTGCCGATGTACGTGATCTCGCCGTGGAGCCGTGGCGGCTGGGTTAATTCGCAAGTGTTCGACCACACTTCGGTGCTGCGCTTCCTGGAAGCGCGCTTCGGCGTGGAAGAGCCCCACATCAGCCCGTTCCGCCGCGCGGTCTGCGGCGACCTGACCAGCGCCTTCAACTTCGCCACGCCCAACGACGAGGCATTGCCTACGCTGGGCGGCCGCAGCACGCGCGCGGCCGCGGACCAGCTGCGTTCCAGCCAGCAATCGCTGCCCGCCATGCCCTTGCCGTCCGACCTGCAGATGCCGATCCAGGCGAGCGGCACGCGCCCGTCGCGGGCCTTGCCGTACGAACTGCATACCAGCGCGCGCTGCGGAGCGGACGGCCAGGTGAAGCTGCTGTTCTCGAATACCGGCAAGCAGGGAGCGGTGTTCCACGTCTATGACCGCCATCACCTGGACCGGATCCCGCGCCGGTATACGGTGGAAGCGGGCAAGACGCTGGACGACACCTGGAACGCGGGACTGGACAACCTGGGCCGCTACGACCTGTGGGTACTGGGCCCCAACGGCTACCATCGTCACTTCATCGGCGACACCGCGCGTATCGCCGATACCGGCGTGCAGCCCGAAATCCGCGTCTGCTACGACATCGCCAACGGGAACGTCTACGCGGAACTGATGAACGGCGGCACCCAGGCCTGCACCTTCACGGTCGCGGCCAGGGCCTACCGCGAGGATGGCCCCTGGACCGTTACGGTGGCGCCCGGCGCCCAGGAGTCCCTGCACTGGGAGTTGGCCGGCAGCGGTCGCTGGTATGACTTCGAAGTCAGCTGCAGCGCCGACGCGGCCTTCCGCAGGCGCTTTGCCGGCCGCGTCGAAACGGGCGAGCATGCGGTAAGCGATCCGGCGATGGGCGGGCAGGGCTGAGCCGTACACGGACGAAAAAAATCCCCAGGACAGCCGAGGCTTTCCTGGGGATTCTGGCGCCAGATGCTGGCGGTATATGGTGGTGGGGCGGCAGCCCGCGCCAAACGACCGTTGAAAGTACGCGATACCGGCGTTCCGGCAAGTTGATAAGTCCTGCTGGCTGCTGCGAAAAGCGGGGGTTGACAGGCCAGAGGCAGCGGACGATCAAGGGGTTTTTCCCGTGGATCGGTCACCGATATGGCCGTTCAAATTCGTATGCTTCTCTGGTCCGGTTCGATTCCGGAATCGGGAATTGAACCCGCGTCCGTCCCCCCGACCAAGAGCACACCCATTCACACCCATTCCGGGGTAAGGCAGCCCGGGGTGCGGGGAATCGCACCTTCTATCGCCGCATTATATGCGGTGAATAACTTGCGCATGCGGAGAATGGAGCCCATAATCTCCGCATGAACAGCGGCGATTACAAGTACATCTGGCAGGCCAGCGACTGGCCGGACTGGCGCTTCGACCTGGCGGCGCTCGCTGGCCCTATGGCGGATGTGAGTCGTGCTCAAGGGCTCTTGCTGGGGCGTCTGGCCGACGTGGGCATGGCGCTGCGCGATCAGGCCAGCCTGGCGGCGCTCACCGAAGACGTGGTCAAGACCAGCGAAATCGAGGGCGAGCAGCTCAACGTCGAGTCCGTGCGCTCAAGCATCGCTCGCCGGCTGGGCGTCGACATCGGGGCGTTGGCTCCAGTCGATCGTCATGTCGAAGGCGTGGTGGAGATGGTGCTCGACGCCACGGTCAACTGCGCGGCGCCGGTGACCCGCGAGCGGTTGTTCGGCTGGCACGCGGCGCTCTTTCCCACTGGTTACTCCGGCCTCTCCAGGATCAAGGTCGGCAGTTGGCGCGACGACGCCAGTGGCCCCATGCAGGTGGTCTCCGGCCCCATCGGCCGCCAGCGCGTGCATTTCGAGGCGCCGCCCGCCGATCGACTGGAGACCGAGACAGGTCGTTTCCTCGAATGGGTCAATGCGGACTCGGGTGAGCCACCGCTCGTCAAGGCGGGGCTTGCCCATCTGTGGTTCGTGACCTTGCACCCGTTCGACGACGGCAACGGCCGTATCGCCCGGGCCATCGGCGACCTGCTGTTGGCGCGCGCCGACGGCAGCCCGCAGCGCTTCTACAGCCTGTCGGCGCAGATCCAGCGGGAGCGCAAGGCCTACTACGATATTCTGGAGCGCACCCAGAAGCGGTCCATGGACGTCACCGAGTGGCTGGCCTGGTTCCTCGACACCCTGCATCGCGCCGTCGATCAGGCGCAGCACACCCTCGATGCCGTGCTGACCAAGGCACGCTTCTGGCAGCACTGGGCAGCCACACCTTTGAACGAGCGACAGGTGAAATTGCTCAACCGGCTACTCGATGGCTTTGAAGGTAAGCTCACCAGCAGCAAGTGGGCGGCGATCGCCAAGTGCTCGCCAGACACGGCGCTGCGCGACATCAACGACCTGCTCGCGCGCGGCGTGCTGCGGAAATCGAATGCGGGCGGGCGCAGTACCAGCTACGAGCTGAACGATCTCCCGTAGTAACCGCGCGTCTTCTGAATTGACTTGGCTGGCGGACCGAACAGCGCCTTCATGGACTCCTGCCAACTCATGCGGAAGGAGACCAAGATGGACGTCGTTCACCTCAATCAAAAACAACTGGCCGCCCGCTGGAGTATCAGCGAAGCCACCCTCGAACGCTGGCGTAGCGTGGGAATTGGGCCGAAATTCCTGAAACTCTGTGGTCGGGTGATTTACCGCCAAGTCGACATCGAAGCCTACGAGGAGTCGTGCCTGCAGATATCAACCAGCCAGTCTGCGGTCGTTGCCCATGGCCAAACAAACTGAGATCGTCAGCCGCTGGATCGATGCGCAGCCGGAGGGCGCCTTGCTCAGGAGCCTGGACCTGGAGCACTTGGTCAATCGCGATCAAGCGTCGCGGCAGTTGGTTCGCTTGGCACGGCATGGGCGTTTGAGGCGCGTGGCGCGCGGCATGTACGTCGCCGTGACGGCCAGCCGCTTCGGTCCAGTCCCGCCGCCCGCCGACAAACTGGTCCAGTCCCTCGCGCGCATCACGGGGCACGCCATCGTCCGTCATGGCGCGGCTGCGGCCAGTGCCCTGGGGCTGACCACGCAGGTCCCCGTCCGACAGATCTACCTGACCGACGGCCGCGCGCGGACGCTCAATCTCGGCAAGCAGGTCATCGAGATCCGCCGTGCCCCCAGGTGGATGTTGGTGCTGGGCGATAGTCTCGCCGGTGATGTCGTCAGAGCCCTTGAATGGCTTGGCCCGGACCTCGCCGAAACCACGGTCGGCAAGTTGGTTGGGCGCATCGGGCGGGATGACTGGAACGCCGTGCTCGAAACCAGGACTCACCTGCCGGCGTGGATGGTAGTGGCAATCCAGAAAGGTCTTCCCGCGTCGGCACTTGTTCCGTTTCGTCGGTAGATGTCGACAAGTACCGACGTTTCGAAACACGGCGGCATCCGACCACGGTTACAAGCGGATTGCCGGCATACCGAAAGTCCGCAGTCCGCAAGTGCGGACTGGTCAAGCAGGTTGTTCAAAATCAAGGACCTGCCATCAGACCGTGCGGGCTGGCGAGGGTTCCTGCGGGTTCGTGCGGAATGGTTCGGACTCCTGCGGGGAATCGGTGGGGTGGAACCCTGCGCCAAACCTATGTAACTCAGCACCTTAGAACCGCTGCGAACTACTGCGGAATGGTGCGGAATCCAGCCCTTCATGCCCTCAATCCTACCAGTTCTGCGCGGCCGGGGGTCACCAGCCTAGTGCATCAGACAGGACGCTAGTTCGATTCCCATCTGCGGAATTGAACCCGCGTCCGCATCCACTCATCCAACTTTCGTTCAGGCGGTGACGAACCGCTCCCGAAATGCTCGCCGGCCCTGGTCGTAAGGCACAGGGTTGGTGGCGTGCGGGACCGGCGCGCTTCTGTCGCCGATGAGGTAGTTGATTCGGTAGGTGCAGTTTCCGGAGGGGTGCAGCATGCCGCCAATCACCCGGTCGGGATTCAGGACCCGCTCCTGGATCAGACGATCCAGCACCTTCTGGACCTGCGGCCCGAGGCCAACGAACACGGCATCCATCAGTTCTTCGACCTCCGCCACGAAGTTCTCCAGCAGGTACTTCCGCAGCAGCGGATGCTTGGTCATATCTGGGGAGCCGCGGTAATCGTCGTCCTTGACGAATACCGGATAACGCAGGAGGGAGGTGGTCTGCACCAAGTGGCGCGACGTGGAGAACAGGTCGGCCGAATCGCCCAGACCGAGCCACTTGTGAAAGCCCCAATGGTTGAGCTGGTTGATCAGGTTGCTCCGTAACGGCTCGCCACTAAATGCGCCGACGCTCTTGGCGGCCTGGATCGCTTCCGTGTTGGACTTGCCGGCCTGAAGCGCGCGTCGCGCCTCGTTGTTGGCATTGACCATCTGGGTGGGGCCCGGTGTGATCCCGACCAGAACGATCCGCGCACTGGGGTTGATGTACTCGAACGGCGCGTAATACATCTTCACGTCGCCGCTTGCATCCATCAACAGGCGCGGGTCGCGCACCACCGGAGGCGTCGATCCACAAAGAATCGGCGCGTACTTTGCGATCAAGTCTGTTTTCATTGTTTGATGTGTCCTGGTCTACGACTGGTCCGACAGCCTGCTGGAATCAGTCCGAAGCCCACAGCCGGTCGTCATCCTGGGTCGCCGTCCAGAAGTCATCGAACAGAGCCAGCTTGGCTTCCTTGTCAGTCGGGTACGTCCTTGGCCCGAACCGATCTCCGATCTTGTAGCCCCAACGGCCGGTCTTGGTGGGGTACACCACGAGGTTGTAGCCCTCGAGGTTGAGGAAGCTGTTTCCCTTGGCGGAGATCCGCCACTTGCGATGTAGCCAGCGCGAGCGTCGGGCGGCGCGGTTACGTAGCCGAGCCTCGCGCCGCCTCGGCCCCTCGTAGTCGTCGCTCATCTTCTCGGCGCAGACACACCCGACCTCGAAGTGCTCATCCAGGTCAGGATGCTCCATGATGTGGACGTAGCGGATCTTCTCGTTGCCGCACATCTGGCAGGTTGCGTAATCGGTTTCGTCCGCCGGCTCGCCGTCGGCGCGCAGGTCGACGACGTCCACGCAGTGCCACCCCTTGTGGGGCACGCCCGGCTGGTCCCACCGATTTACGCTCATACCAGTTCTCAGGGCGCGGGACGAACCGTCTGGCGCCTTGGCAGATGGTAATCATAATCAGCCCCATGTAAGAATTGTGAAGGTGCGATGGACAGATTGTAGAGCGGACCATATACTGTCCGCAACAATCATCACAAGCGTCCGTTAACCCGTACGAACCCCAGGATGTCAAACGAACAGCTTGCCGATCTGACCCAGCCGCAGCGCGACCGCCTCGCGTTCGTGGAATTGCGCGTGCGCTTCATCGGGGAGATTCAACGCCAGGACTTGGTCTCGCGGTTCGGCATCCAGTCGGCTGCCGCCACGCGTGACCTGGCGATCTACAAGGAGCTGGCGCCGGGCAACATCGACTACGACGCCAAAGCCAAGTGCTATGTCCTCGGGCCGGACTTCAGGCCGCTCTTCGAGTTTCCGCCGGAGCGGGTGTTGTCGTGGCTAACGCAGGGCTTCGGTGATGGGGAACCCACTCGACTCAAGGCATGGGTGGCCAGCGAAATCCCCTCGCGGCTCACCCATCCGGACCTGGATGTGCTTGCGAGCGTGACTCGGGCGATCCATCAGGAGTGTCCGCTCGGCATCGAGTACCACTCGATCTCCAGCGGCCGCACAGAGCGCGAGATCGTGCCCTTTGCGTTGATCGACAACGGGCTGCGCTGGCATGTGCGCGCCTTCGACCGCAAGACGCAGGAGTTCCGGGATTTCGTGATCACCCGGATCAAGCGCCCGGTGGTGCTTAAAGGGCAGCCTGTGGTTACCCACGAAACCAGCGACCAAGACATTCAGTGGACACGCATCGTCGAACTGGAACTGGTCCCGCACCCCGCTCAGCCGCGCCCCGAGGTCACTGAGATGGACTACGGCATGCGGGACGGCGTCCTGCGGATGAAGCTCCGGGCGGCCACGGCGGGCTACATCCTGCGGAAATGGAGCGTGGACGCTTCCCCGGATCACAGCCTGAGCGGGCCGGAGTACCGCCTTTGGCTAAAGAATCCATTGGCACTGTACGGCGTCAGGAATGCGTTGCTTGCACCGGGCTACCGCGCACCTGACGAAGCATGACGAGAACAACTTGATGCGCGAAGCTCCGATCACCCTCAGTCAGCTCGAAAGCCACCTTTGGGAATCCGCCAACATCCTGCGCGGCCCGGTGGATGCGGCCGACTTCAAGACCTACATCTTTCCGCTGCTGTTCTTCAAGCGGATTTGCGATGTCTGGGACGAGGAGTACGACGAGATCGTCGATGAAACCGGTGACGCCGAGCTCGCCCTGTTCCCGGAGTCGCACCGCTTCCAGATCCCCGACGACTGCCACTGGAACGACGTCCGCGCGGTGGCGACCAACGTCGGCAATGCCCTGCAGCGCGCCATGCGTGAGATCGAGAAGGCCAACCCGGACACCCTGTATGGGGTCTTCGGAGACGCCCAGTGGACCAACAAGGATCGCCTCTCCGATGCGCTGCTCAAGGACCTGATCGAGCATTTCTCGCGCATCTCCTTCGGCAACAAGAACATCGCCTCCGATGTGCTGGGCGATGCCTACGAATACCTGATTAAGAAATTCGCTGATGCCACCAACAAGAAGGCCGGCGAGTTCTATACCCCGCGCAGCGTCGTGCGGCTGATGATCGAGATGCTCGACCCTAAGGAGGGCGAAACCATCTACGACCCCGCCTGCGGCACCGGCGGCATGTTGCTGGCAGCCGTTCAGCACGTGCAGGAGCAGCACGGCGACGTGAAGCGCCTGTGGGGCAAGCTCAACGGGCAGGAAAAGAATCTCACCACTTCGTCCATCGCCCGCATGAACCTGTTCCTGCATGGCATCGAGGACTTCCAGATCGTGCGCGGCGATACTCTGCGCAACCCGGCCTTCTTCGAGGGCGATCGCCTGGCGACTTTCGACTGCGTGATCGCCAATCCGCCTTTCTCTCTGGAGAAGTGGGGCGAGGAACTGTGGGTGAATGATCCCTTCGGGCGCAATTTCGCAGGACTGCCCCCGTCCAGCAGCGGCGACTTCGCCTGGGTGCAACACATGGTCAAGTCGATGGCCGAGGGCACCGGGCGCATGGCGGTGGTGCTGCCGCAGGGCGCGCTGTTCCGCAAGGGTGCGGAAGGCAGTATCCGGCAGAAGCTGCTGGAGATGGATCTGGTCGAGGCGGTCATCGGCCTGGCCCCGAACCTCTTCTACGGCACCGGACTGGCCGCCTGCATCCTGGTGCTGCGCAAGAAGAAACTCGCCGCCCGGCGCCAGAAGGTCATGATCGCCGACGCCTCGCGGCTGTTCCGACGCGGCCGGGCGCAGAACTATCTGGAGCCGGCGCACGCCCTCGAAATCCAGGGGTGGTTCGAGAAGTTCGAAGACGTTCAGGACGCGGTGCGCGTCGTCAGCATCGACGAAATCAAGGCCGAGGACTGGACGCTCAATATCTCCCGCTACGTTCTCCCGCCGCTGCAAGAGGATATCCCGCCGTTGCCGGAAGCCATCGAGGCCTTCAAGGAGGCGCTGGCGCGTTGCCGTGAGGCGGAAGGCCGGCTGGCCAAGGTCATGGTCGAGGGAGACTGGCTGCAATGAGTGCCCGTATCACCCAACAAGAACTCGAATCCTACCTGTGGGGCGCGGCGGTTCTGCTGCGCGGCCTGATCGACGCCGGTGACTACAAGCAGTTCATCTTCCCGCTGCTGTTCTTCAAGCGCATCTCGGATGTCTGGGACGAGGAATATCAGGCGGCGCTCAAGGAGTCAGGTGGCGATCTCTCCTATGCCGAGTTCGCCGAAAACCATCGCTTCCAGATCCCCGAGGGGGCGCACTGGAAGGACGTGCGCCAAGTCCCGAAGAACGTCGGCATGGCGATCCAGAGCGCGCTGCGGCAGATCGAAGCGGCCAACCCCGACATGCTGGCCGGGATCTTCGGCGACGCGCCCTGGACCAATCGCGAGCGCCTGCCGGACGAAACCCTCAAGAACCTGATCGAGCATTTCTCGTCCCAGACGCTGTCGGTCGCCAACGTGCCGGAGGACGAGCTCGGCAACGCCTACGAATTCCTGATCAAGAAGTTCGCCGACGACTCGGGCCACACGGCGGCCGAGTTCTACACCAACCGCACCGTCGTGCACCTGATGACCGCCTTGCTGGCGCCGCAGGCGGGCGAGTCGATCTACGACCCCACCTGCGGCACCGGCGGCATGCTCATTTCCGCGCTGGCCGAGGTCAGGCGCAGCGGCGGCGAGTACCGCACCCTCAAGCTCTACGGGCAAGAGCGTAACCTGATCACCTCCGGTATCGCCCGGATGAACCTGTTCCTGCACGGGGTCGAGGATTTTCAGATCATCCGGGGTGACACCCTGGCCGACCCCAAGCACATCGAAGGCGACCGGCTGCGTAGGTTCGACGTGATCCTCGCCAATCCGCCGTATTCCATCAAACAATGGGATCGTGAAGCCTGGGGCCAGGACAAATGGGGGCGCAACTTTCTCGGCACCCCGCCGCAGGGGCGGGCGGACTACGCCTTCCAGCAGCACATCCTGGCCAGCCTCAGTGACAGGGGCCGCTGCGCCATCCTCTGGCCGCACGGCGTGCTGTTCCGCAACGAAGAGCAAGCCATGCGCGCGAAGATGGTCGAGCAGGACTGGGTCGAGGCGGTGATCGGCCTCGGGCCGAACCTGTTCTACAACTCGCCGATGGAGTCGTGCATCGTCGTCTGCAACCGGCGCAAACCGGCCGCGCGCAAGGGCAAGGTGCTGTTCATCGACGCGCTGAACGAAGTCACCCGCGAGCGGGCGCAGAGTTTCCTCAAGCCGGAACACCAGCAGCGCATCCTGCAGGCGTTCCAGTCCTTCGCGCCGATCGAGGGCTTTGCGGCGGTGGCGACCCTGGACCGGATCGTCCGCAATGGTGCCAATCTGTCCATTCCGCTGTACGTGAAGCGGGCGGCGAGCGCGGCGAACGGGAACGGCGCCCAAGAGGCCGTCAGCCTGAGAGCGGCCTGGGAGAAATGGCAAAGCGACGGCCGTGCCTTCTGGCAGCAGATGGACGCCCTGGTGGAAACGCTCGATGGACTGGAAGCCGAGGAGGTCGAGCGTGGCTGAGAAGACCATGAAGGCCGGCTGGCGGCGGGTGAGCTTTGGCGACGTGGTACGCCTTTCCAAGGGGCGCAGCAAAGACCCCTTGGGCGATGGCTTGGAACGTTTCGTCGGGCTGGAGCATCTGGAGCCCGGAGATTTGCGTATTCGGGCCTGGGGGGATGTGGCTGATGGCACGACCTTTACAAATCGGTTCGAACCGGGGCAGGTGCTGTTTGGTAAGCGCAGGGCGTATCAGCGCAAGGTGGCAGTGGCCGATTTTGCGGGCGTGTGTTCCGGCGACATTTACGTCCTGGAGAGCAAGGACTCACAGGTCTTGCTGCCGGAGTTGCTGCCTTTTATTTGCCAGACCGATGCCTTTTTTGATCACGCCGTGGGCACGTCGGCGGGGTCGTTGAGTCCTCGCACAAACTGGACGAGTTTGGCGGACTTCGAGTTTTCGTTGCCGCCAATTGATGAGCAGCTGCGAGTAGTGGCGGCTATGGCGGTATTCGACGAGTGCTTTGAATCCTGTCGGGCGTTAAAGGCACATGGGAGTGCATTGTTGCAATCATTGCTCGATCGGATGTGGGGTGCGTTTCCGAGGCAAAAGATTGGAACTCTGGTCGATGACGGATTGATTGCGCCGCCCCAAGACGGTAACCATGGAGAAAAGCACCCAAAGTCCTCCGATTATGTTTCTGAAGGAGTGCCGTTTGTGATGGCCTCCGATCTGAAGGGCGGCGAAGTCGACTTTGCGAGCTGTAACAAAATTTCTGAAGGGCTAGCTCGCACTTTAAGGATTGGTTTTGCCAGATCAGGTGACATTCTGTTGAGTCACAAGGGGACTGTCGGCGAGGTTGCTCGGCTGGGGGAGCTGGCAACTGATTTTGTGATGCTTACCCCGCAGGTGACCTACTACCGCGTTATCGATCATTCGCGACTGTGTCCTGATTGGCTCTATTTCTCATTCCAAACGCCGGGATTCAGGCGGCTTCTTGACCAGTACGGAAGGCAGTCAACCAGGGCTTACGTCGGTATAACGACGCAACGCGAGCTCTCAATTCCAGTAGCAGATGCGCTGGATCAGTCGCGGATGCTTTCTGAACTTGTTTCTGCCGAGAAGGCTGTTTCAGCTGCGGCACTACGCGCGCGCTCTGTAGATGAAATGCGGCAGAGTTTCCTCGCAGAAGCACTTGCCTGAGGTGAGCGATGTTTACTGAATCCAACACCGTCGAAGCCTACCTCTACGACTTGCTCTCCGGCCCGGCCAAGTCCGCCCCCGCCAGTGTCGTCCGTGAGCCGGAAGCCGCCTACGGCCGCAGCCACAAGGGCATCGGCTGGCGTCGTGTCGCTAGCGCCGAGATTCCGCGCCAGCACCAGGACGTGCTGGTTGAATCCTGGGTGCGCGAGGCGCTGATCCGCCTCAATCCGGAAATTGCCGCCCAGCCCGATCGCGCCGACGAGGTGCTCTACAAGCTGCGCGCCATCGTGCTCTCGGTGCGCTCCGACGGCCTGATCCGCGCCAATGAGGAATTCACGGCATGGCTCAGGGGCGAGCGTTCTATGCCCTTCGGCCAGAACAACGAGCATGTGCCGGTTCGCCTGATCGACTTCGACAACCTCGACCAGAACCAGTACGTCGTCACCCAGCAGTTCACCTTCCGCGCCGGCAGCGCCGAGCGTCGTGCCGACCTGATCCTGCTGGTTAACGGCCTGCCGCTGGTGTTGATCGAAGCCAAGACGCCGACTCGCTCGGCGGTGAGCTGGGTGGATGGCGCGCTGCAGGTGCACGACGATTACGAGAAGCACGTGCCGGAGCTGTTCGTCTGCAATGTGTTCTCGGTGGCGACTGAAGGCAAGGAATATCGCTACGGCTCGCTCGGCCTGCCCATCAAGGATTGGGGACCGTGGAACCTGGAGGACGACGGCGATGCGCTCAAGCACCCGCTGAAGGGCCTGAAACTGGCCGCCGAGAGCATGCTGCGGCCGCATGTGGTGCTCGACATCCTGGCCAACTTCACCTTGTTCGCCACGGACAAGAAGAAGCGCCGCATCAAGATCATTTGCCGCTACCAGCAGTACGAGGCGGCCAACAAGATCGTCGAGCGGGTGCTGGCCGGCTACCCCAAGAAGGGCCTGATCTGGCACTTCCAGGGGTCCGGCAAGTCGCTGCTGATGGTGTTCGCGGCGCAGAAGCTGCGCCTGCATCCGCGCTTGAAGAATCCCACGGTGCTGATCGTGGTCGACCGTGTCGATCTCGACACCCAGATCACCGGCACCTTTACCGGGGCCGATATCCCCAACCTCGAGAAGGCCGACTCCCGCGATAAGCTGCGCCAACTGCTGGCGCAGGACGTGCGCAAGATCATCATCACGACGATCTTCAAATTCGGCGAGGCCGATGGCGTGCTGAACGATCGCGGCAACATCATCGCCCTGGTGGACGAGGCGCACCGCACCCAGGAAGGCGATCTCGGGCGCAAGATGCGCGATGCCTTGCCCAATGCCTTCCTGTTCGGCCTGACCGGCACCCCGATCAATCGCTTCGATCGCAACACCTTCTACGCCTTCGGCGCGGAGGAGGATGACAAGGGCTACCTGAGCCGCTACGGCTTCGAGGAGTCCATCCGCGACGGGGCCACGCTGAAGCTGCACTTCGAGCCGCGCCTGCTGGAGCTGCACATCGACAAAGCGGCTATCGATGCCGCCTTCAAGGAGATGACCGGCGGCCTCTCCGACCTCGACCGCGACAACCTCGGCAAGACCGCCGCCAAGATGGCCGTGCTGGTCAAGACGCCGGAGCGCATTCGGCGCGTGTGCGAGGACATCGTCCAGCACTTCCAGAGCAAGGTGGAGCCGAACGGCTTCAAGGGCCAGATCGTCACCTTCGACCGCGAATCCTGCCTACTCTACAAGCAGGAGCTGGACAAACTGCTGCCGCCCGAGTCCTCCGACATCGTGATGACGGTCAACGCCAACGAGCCGCAGTACAAGGCCTACGCTCGTTCGCGGGACGAGGAGGAACGCCTGCTCGACCGCTTCCGCGACCCCAACGACCCGCTCAAGCTGATCATCGTCACCTCGAAGCTGCTGACCGGCTTCGATGCGCCCATTCTGCAGGCGATGTACCTGGACAAGCCGCTGCGCGATCACACGCTGCTCCAGGCCATCTGCCGGGTGAACCGCACCTACTCCGAGCAGAAGACCCACGGCCTGATCGTGGATTACCTCGGCATCTTCGACGATGTGGCCAAGGCGCTGGAGTTTGACGACAAGAGTGTCACTGCGGTGGTGTCGAACATCCAGGAACTCAAGGATCGGCTGCCGGAGGCGATGCAGAAGTGCCTGGCTTTCTTTGCCGGCGTGGATCGCACGGTCGAGGGCTATGAGGGCCTGATCGCCGCTCAGCAGTGCCTGCCCAACAACGACGTGCGCGACAACTTCGCCACCGAGTACAGCCTGCTCAACAAGCTGTGGGAGGCCATCTCGCCCGACCCGATCCTCGGCGAACACGAGAAGGACTACAAGTGGCTGTCGCAGGTGTACCAGTCGGTGCAGCCCTCCAGCGGCCACGGCAAGCTGATCTGGCACTCTCTCGGGGCCAAGACTATTGAGCTGATCCACCAGAACGTGCACGTCGATGCCGTGCGCGACGATCTCGACACACTAGTGTTGGACGCCGATCTGCTGGAGGCGGTGCTTTCGAATCCCGATCCGAAAAAGGCGAAGGAGATCGAGATCAAGGTGGCCCGCCGGCTACGCAAGCACCTCGGCAACCCGAAATTCAAGGCGCTCTCGGAACGCCTGGATGCCCTGCGCGACCGCTTCGAATCCGGCGTGCTCAACAGCGTCGAGTTCCTGAAGCAGCTTCTGCAACTGGCCAAGGAAGTGCTGCAGGCGGAGAAGGAAACGCCTCCGGAAGAGGACGAGGACCGTGGCAAGGCGGCGCTGACCGAGCTGTTCAACGAGGTCAAGACCGCCGAGACGCCGATCATGGTTGAGCGGGTGGTGGCGGACATCGACGAGATCGTGCGCCTGGTCCGGTTCCCCGGCTGGCAGGACACGCTGGCCGGCGAGCGTGAGGTCAAGAAGGCGCTCAGGAAATCCCTGTTCAAGTACAAGTTGCATGCCGACGAGGAGCTGTTCGAGAAGGCGTACAGCTACATCCGGCAATATTACTGAGACACGAGCATGAAAGCGGAAGACACGCTGGTCACTAACCTGCTGGAGGGCGCGAAGCAGTTCATCGTGCCGATTTTTCAGCGTGACTACAGCTGGGGCACTAGGCATTGCCAACAGCTATGGAAGGATGTGATCCGTGTCGGTAGCGATCCCACCATCAAGGGGCACTTCCTGGGATCGGTAGTTTACGTGGCGGCGGAGGACAACACGGCCACCATCACGCGTTGGTTGCTGATTGATGGACAGCAGCGACTGACGACGTTGACACTGTTGCTGATTGCGCTCCGCGACCGGATGTCACAGCTTCAGGGGGATGACGATCCTGGTGAGGAAGAATCGACGCCTGAGGAGTTGGACGACTATTTCCTGCGCAACAGGCATGGCAAGGCGGATCGGCGCCATAAGCTGCATCTGCGCCGGGCTGATCACGAGACGCTGATTGCGTTGCTGGATGGCAAGGGTATGCCGGAGTCGGCGTCGGAACGCGTGAGGGAGAACTTCCTGTTCCTGCGTGATCTGGTGGCGCAGGCCGACGTGCAAACGGTGTACACCGGCATCAAGAAGCTGGTCGTCGTCGATGTCAGCCTGACGCGGGGGCAGGACGACCCGCAGATGATTTTCGAGAGCCTGAACTCCACCGGCGTGGATTTGACGCAGGCCGATCTCATCCGAAACTTCGTGCTGATGCGCCTGGACGAATCCTCACAGACCCAGCTCTACGAGGAGCACTGGCGGCCGATCGAGCAGGCCTTCGGCCCGCGCTACCGAACCGAGTTCGACAAGTTCGTGAAGGACTTTCTGACGCTGCAAATGCGTCCAAGCACGCCCTTGAAGGCCGCGGAGATCTATCACGAGTTCCGCAGCTACTTCTCGCGGACCGTCGGCAAGCGTGGGGTCGACGGCATCCTGAGTGACCTGCGACGCGCCGGCACCTACTACACGGCTTTCAGCCTGGGGCAGGAAAAGCAGCCGGTGTTGAGGGAAGCGTTTACCCGCTTGCGGTCACTGGTCGAGGTGGCTTCGCCGGTGGTCATGACCCTCTATGACTGTTACGACCGGGCCAAGACCCTCAGCCTCGACGAATTCGTCGAGGCCGTCGAGTTGCTGGAAAGCTTCGTCTTTCGGCGTTCCGTATGCGACATGCAGACGCGTAGCCTCGCGCAGATATTTGCGAGCATCGCCTACCGGATTACCGAGAATCAGCCGCTGGTCAGCCTGAAGGTGGCGCTGTACCGGCAGGGTAAGAAGCGCCGTTTCCCGAGCGACGTCGAATTCCGCGAGGCGCTTGAAACGCGGGATGTCTACGACATGCGCACCTGCTTCTACCTGCTGGATCGGCTGGAAAACTTCAGCAAGGAACGTATCGACACCTCGAATTTCTCCATCGAGCACGTCATGCCGCAGAACGAGGATTTGCGTCCGGAGTGGCGAACGATGCTCGGTAGCGACTGGAAAGCGATTCAGGAAACGTGGCTGCACCGCCTGGGCAATCTGACGCTGACCGGCTACAACTCCACCTACAGCGACAGGCCGTTTTCCGAGAAGAGGACGATTGCCGGTGGTTTCGATGATAGCCCGCTGCGCTTGAACAGGTTCATTCGCGAGCAATCGACATGGGACGCCAAGACCATCGAGCAGCGAGGCAAGTTGCTCGCCGAAAAAGCCGTGACCGTATGGCGTCCGTTGGTTGTCGATCTACTGGCCGTGAAGCAACGGGAGCTGGAGGAGCACAAGGCCCTGGCCGCCAACTACAGGATCGAGAACCTGGAGCTGGATGAGACCGCCAAGAAGCTCCTGGAGGCGCTGCGTCCACAGATCCAGGCGCTTGGCGCGGATGTTGTAGAGCTGCCCAATGACCGGAGCGTCATCTACCGTGTGTTTGATTTCTTCGTCGAAATCATCCCGCGCAAGCAGCGGCTGAGCCTCTTGCTGAACCTCGATTTTGCCGATTGCGAAGATCCGTCAGGCAAAGCTCGTGACGCAACGGAGTATGCCTTCATTATCGGCGCGACGGAGGCAGGTGGAGTGCTGTACAACCTGGAATCACAAGACGATGTGCCGGCCGCGATCAATGTGGTTCGGCAGGCGTATGAGCGCGTGACGGAGTAAGCCTGGCTAAGCATGCAGATGGCGCTACCCCGCGTAACGCTAACAAGATCTCCCTGGGATATTGATGTCGTAAACCCGAATCGAACCTACACCGCTGGAGAAGCGCTTTTCGTCGAATCTCTTCGGGCTCAGGTACCAGGCTTGTGACACCTTTCTGACAGAGCTCAAGACGGCGGCTGCAAGCGCCTGCGTTTTGGTGCCTGTCAGGCCGAGTTCGAAGTTGGCCCCGCCCGTGCCGTAGATTTCGAGGTATTTCGCGTCGAGATATTCGACCAGCCCGAGTAGATCGTCGTTTCCGAACCTGGTGACGGATGCATTCGGATAATTCTGGCAAATGAACTCTGCGGCGTATGCGGCCACCTTGGCGTGCGGTGGGTCTCCTTCCGGGGTGATGATCTCGATTTGATCGAACTCGCGGCGATCCAGCAGTGAGAAGAGGCGCTCGTGCTTAGGGGATGCGAATGCAAGTAGGGCGCGGTTTCGAGACGGATCGGAGGTGTCGTCAAGCAGCTTGACGTCCTTGTATGGTCCGTCCTCTCCAGTCAACAACTCCGCCAGGCTTTCGAGGAAGGCGACCGGATCCTCGGATTTCTCGGCGGCGAATAGTTTCTCAAGGTCTCCCTGGAGCGGGTAGTGCTTTTCGGCAGATGCATGACATACAAGAACCCGCCCTTTAGCGACCAGTTCACTGCGAACCGCCTTGAAGATCAGCGGCTTTGCGAGACCGGATATGTCCACAAGCGCAAGACCGTCCAGGCGCGGGAGGGCGGCGAGGGCCTCGTCATAGGCTGTCTCGACCACACTGGCCGCCGATTTGGTCCACGCATTTAGGATAGCCGGAGAGTGCCCTTCTACGGGATACCTGATTGCGTGTGCGGTCACGGGGTTGAGCACGCCGGAGAGGAATTCATTCGATGCAAGCGTCCGGTCCTCGAACCCCAATCCCACCAGGGTCGAACTCACAGGGAGCGTGGCGAGCTCATTCTCGGAAATTTGGCGGATCGAGATCGATACCTTGTCGGCCCATGCTTTCTGCTCCGGAGGCGTTGTCTCTCTCTCGACCGTGCCGAAAAGATCGGCTTGCCCTGGCGCCGTCCTCCGTACGGGGGCTTGCACAGCCGCGGGGGAAGTTGCCGCAGGCTGTTCCTGAATAGCGATTTCGGATTCCGGGCCGGGTTGGCCACTGCCTAGGGCGCCGGTCTCGTCAACTTCGTCGTTGATCTGGTTGCGCAACAGGATTTCCTTGGCGGCGGTCACGTCGTCCAATTCGAGCCATCTGCTCAAGTCGTCTCCGGACAACTCGAAGCGATCCCTGTCGGCAAGGCCGATGAATGCGGCCAGCCCGTAGATTTTTCGATAGCTCAGAATGAACTGCAGGATCGGGTCGGAGTCCTTGGTCTTGGAACGGGGCGCTCCGCCGGCGAAAACGAAGACCCCGGCATCGATGAGGTCGCGAAGTCTGTCGATCTGCTGTTTCTGGCTGTTCTCGTCCTCGGCGGTAACTCTGACGTAGATCGAAGAATATTGCCTCAGGCGGACTTTCGATTTTCCATCCTTCGGCGCGTTGCGGTACGACCGCACAAGCAGGTCATGCGCCGTCTGTGCAAACGCAAGGGCGTGGTTCTTGAGGTTCCTGGAGTAGGTGGCGCGCCGATTGAGATCGTAGAGCCGGCGTGCGCTCATCTCTTGGAAGCACTCGGACTGTGTTTGGTCCTCGATGGGATACGCGTTAGCGTTACCGCTTCGGCGAAGGATTTCTTCGTATAACTTGATGACGTCGCCGATGTCGCCGACGCAGACACTGGTGAGACAGGATAGGCCCCTGTACACGCGCTTTTTCTGGCCTGCGGCCTCGCTTGACGAGGCGATCTCTCTGGCAACCTGCTCCAAGGGTACGTCGCCGAGAATCACCCTCGGGTCACGCTGCCGGGGATGCTGTGCGTGGAGGTCTGCACGTAACTGGAGAATCCTGGTGATGAAGTCCTTGCCTGCGGAACCGGCGGCACTGATGGTTTTGAAGACGTCCTCGCCGAGATCGAATACCGTCAGATCACGACCGACCCGGATCGGATGATTTCTTCCGGGAGACCTGAGACCGAGTTCGATTGTCTGCCATTCCGAGGTGAATTTGAATGCACATGTCGGGCTCTGAAAAAGAAGAGCAGAAAGGAGCGCCTCTATCTTGTCGAGCTCCAAATATCGCGTAGATACATCGTCCAGAAGGTAAAAGATCGAGGCAGATTCGAACACCTCCGAGCATTCCCGAAGGCTGTCGGCCAGATGGTTGAACACTTCAGCGGGGGCCTGCTTGACAAGATGCTTCTCGTCGCCACTTACTGTGAGAACGGCAATCCGTTGCAACCTTTGCTCGAGATCGTCAAGGGAAATGGAATGTCGCAAGTCATCGGCCCCCTCCAGGTAATCGGCCACTGCCGAAGCCAAACGCGTGTGTGCACCAGGTGCGATGGCTGTTGAGTCGACATCACGGAGGTGCATCAACGCGCGGGCGGCCTGGAGGGCGTAGGCGACGAAGAGCCGCGTCAGACGATATTCAAGTTTGAGGAGCGATTGCTCCCGCAAATCCAGCAATCTTTGGGCGGAAACAAAGAGTCCGACGAAGCGATCATTCCGAATGCGCTGGATGACAGCCTCTTGTGTTTCGCTCTCCCGCTGTGTGGCGCGGGCGTGGATGTCCAACGCACGGAGCAGCATTGTCTTACCGCATCCCCGCATGCCGGTGATGATCTGTGGGCCGGGGCGAGTGATTTCGGTCAGCCAGCGGTTTGCCGGGTCGACCAGCAGCCTCGGTACGTCCCATGACTCCAGTGTCTGAGCGTTGTAATGGTCTGCGAAACCCTTGAGGCTGAGAGGGTTTCTCCATGGTCGCCAGTGATGTGATGCTCTATAGAAGGACTCTCGGACCTGAGCGACCATGTCGGCCGGATTAGGAAGGCGGAGATTCTGGGCATCTGTGCGCAGATTGCTGATGATTCCTTGCAGCGCCAAGGCAATCCGGAAATCCCGATCCTCCATCTGATCCGGCCGGGCCAGCAGCCCGGCAAGTAGAGCGTCGACATGCTCCGCGATAAAAGCCAGGTCTCCCTGACGGTCATCGGTGCTCTTGCTCTCATCGGAAACACTGCCGTGAATCGGCCCGGATTTCGTGGAGGTTGTTTGGTTTAAGTAGTGACCTCGGCAACTGACTGCTCGGCGAGTTGCCGGTAATAGTTTGCCTCAGCTTCCGCCGGCGTTATATAGCCAATGGGTTCCAGCAGTCGGTGGTGGTTGAACCAGGACACCCATTCCAGGGTGGCCAATTCCACAGCCTCACGGCTCCTCCAGGGCGCCCGCTTGTGGATCAATTCAGTCTTGTACAGCCCGTTGATGGTCTCCGCCAGTGCATTGTCGTAGCTGTCGCCACGACTACCGACCGAGGGTTCTATGCCGGCCTCGGCGAGGCGCTCGGTGTAAACGATGGAGACGTACTGCGAGCCTCTATCCGAGTGGTGAATCAATGCATCCGAGGGATCAGGCTGTCGGGCGTACAAGGCCTGCTCCAACGCATCCAGCACGAAGTCCGTGCGCATGCTGCAACTGACCCGCCAGCCCACGATGCGCCGGGCGAACACGTCGATGACGAAGGCGACATAGAGCCAGCCTTGCCACGTCGAGACATAGGTGAAGTCAGACACCCACAACTGATTGGGACGATCAGCCCTGAATTGCCGATGGACCCGATCCAGCGGGCAAGGCACTGATTTGTCCGGAACCGTGGTGCGCACGACCTTGCCGCGCCGGACTCCTTCCAGCCCTAAACGCTTCATGAGCCGCTCGACCGTGCAGCGGGCCACCTGCACCCCTTCGCGGTTGAGCTGACGCCAGACCTTGTCGGCGCCGTAGACCTGCATGTTGGCCTGCCAGACACGCTCGATTTGAGGGGCTAACACCTCATCACGCTTGGAACGGGCACAGCGTAATTCTGGATTGCGTTTGTGAGCGGCATGGCGCCTATACCCAGACGGGGCAATCTGCAAAACCGTGCAGATCGGCTCGACCCCGTGGGTGTCACGATGCCGGTCGATAAAGTCTCTCAGGACTTGAGTCGGCGGTCGAGCTCCGCCTGGGCGAAAAACGCGCTGGCCAGCTTCAGAATCTCGTTGGCCCGGCGTAGCTCCTTAACCTCGCGCTCCAGGGCTTTGATGCGGTCGCGCTCCTCGCTGGTAACTCCATCGCGCAGCCCGGTATTGATCTCGTGCTTGCGTACCCATTCATGCAAGGTCTGGGGAACGCAGCCAATCTTTGGTGCAATCGACTCAATGGCCGCCCACAGGGACGGATACTCGCCACGATGCTCTTGCACCATGCGGACAGCGCGTTCGCGCACTTCGGGGGAAAAACGGTTCGATTTGTTCATGGCTCCATTCTCTCAAGTTTTGGAGCCTCCTCAAAACCCGGGGCGATTCAGCCGAGGTCGATCGCCATGACGCGCAACATGGGATCGATTGCGTCGGGCCGCCGTGATTCCGGGCGAAGCCTCTCGACGATCAGGTTTTCTGCATGCAGGTCGTTGTGGTTCAGCTTGTTGGCCTCGAGCTCCGCGCGAAGCTGAAGGAGATCGATCGCGACCTGACATATCGACGCGGCGCTGGGCGGTGTACTGCTGTTGACGAAGTCCTTCAGGAGATCGCCTTCGACATAGTCGAGCACGGTGACGTGGCAGGGGATGCTACTCGCAGCGTCGTCAGTAAAAAATACGGTCTCGTCGATCGCATCGATGATGTCGACCACATGCGTCGCGCTGGCAGCCAGTTCGGCGTGCAGTCGGACTTCGTCTTGGAATGGCGTTTTCTTGAAGGGCTCAAAGCCATAAAAGGAGACAGGCGAGATCTTGATGACGTACTTCTTCCCGACGAATCCGGCTTCCGCGACGTATGCGGCGCCGTAGAATCCCCTGCCCAGATGCTTCGTGATCCGGTAGTTGCCTATATTGTTCGGCGGATGGTCCAGGACGAAGCCGTACGTGCGCCCGCAGGATGGGCACTTGTCACTCAGTTCCCTTTCCGAATAGTCCTTGGAAGGACAAAAGAAGCAGCAGTATTTAGCCATCGATCGCCTCGAAATCGGGTCCGCTGGGGAGAGAGGTCGGAGTGCCGACAATCTCGTCGAGCTTGAGAATCACGTCCGCCATCAGTGTCTCAGGCGCCCTTACCGTCGCGATCGGGGTGCCGCCGGACACCCATTGTCCCGGAGGGGCGAGTAAAACGAGTCCAACCGGATCTGGAAAAGGCATCTGTTCCGACCTGAACATGCCCTGCCATTCGATAAGCCGGTCGCGAAGCAGGTCCAGGCGGTAGAAGCAGAATCCGTCGTGCGCGGCCAGGACGTGTCCGGTGTGCTCCCTTCTTGTGTCGCGTACAACCGCGTCGAAGTCGTCGGGGGCTGCGCCTTGGGCGATGAGGTTGTCGTCGAAGTGCCGGCGAAGTTCTGCGGGAGATGCCTCTGCGGCCTTCGCGCGAAGGTCGGACGGAAGGCAGGCCAAGGCGAGTGCCCTGCAAGTCTCGACATGCCCTGCCAACCAGGGAGAGCATGCCCCTTTGAAAATGTCATCGAGCGCGAGCAGCGATTCACGCTTTCCGAGATATGGCTGGTATGGATGACGAGCGTCTGTCAGGACCGGTGACGCGTCTATGCCGAGAGCCCGCGCTGCATCCGAAAACAGCCGTGCGTTCGCCGCCGCAGCGCTCCTATCGGTACCGAAATTGCCGTGGGGTGCGACCCGGATGTCCAAGCCCGCATGTTTGACGCCGACGGCCAGCTTCTTGGACAAGAGGCTGCCGGTCACCAAAGACGGGACGGCTTGCGCATTCATTGCCTGTCGCAGTTTGAACATCCGTCCGTCGAGCGGCGCCATCTCGCCCTTAGCAAGGAAGTGTGCGTATCCGGAGCCGTTGACGATCTCCTCAATCTCGCGAAGGGAGAGTTCGGTGCGGTAACCCCGAATCTGGGCGAGGCAGTCGATGCCGCCGGCCGGGCGCCCGGGCACACCCAGTTTCGGGACGATCGCGCCGGCTGCGCGGAGAAACAGTGGGGCCAGAAGCGTGCTCAGCGATGCAGGGCCTCCCGTGGACGCCACGTCGGCGACAACCGCGCCGCCGGCGGATAGGCGCTCGCCAGAGGCGGCAAGAATCGTTGCCAACTCCGCCGCAACGGCAGTGTTTCTCGGGAATTGCGAAGCGACAGTTGCAATCGCCTCGCGGATAACGTCGTCCGACGGGTTTCGGCGAAGCGCAGAGAGAAACCGGGTGTCGGTCATCGGAGCGTCCATGGTCGGTTCCTCAGACGGCGACTGAACGCTCTACCAGGTGTCGCTTGATGACTTCTGCTTGCGTCCTGGAGAAGAGCGGAGGGAGCGCATTCCCAATCATTTCGGCGGCGGCATACTTGCCTCGACGCAGCGAGAACACATAGTCGGGCGGAAAACTCTGCAGGATCGCCGCCTCGCGAAGAGTGATGGCGCGATCTTCCGTGGGGTGCAGAAACCGCCCCTTCGACGGGTTGATGCATCCGCCGGTGATGGTGGGCGAGACATCGTCCCATTTCATCCGACCGTAGACGTCATAGAACCCATCCTGCTCTTCATGGCACTTGAGGATCAGCCCGGCGGACAGTGCTGTCCTGCTACCGCCGTCTTTCGGGATGGCCTTGATCAAACGGCGGATGCGCTCGCTGCGCTGCTCGCCCAGATTGTGAAGAGGATCGTTCTTTAGGATGTCCGCCGGGAGCTTGGCGATCGCGTCCCTTACCGTCCTGCGTCCGTCAACCGGATCGGGATGAAATATCTGCCCGAGTCGTGACGCCAGGACGACAAGACGCTTGCGACGCTGCGGGACCCCGAAGTCAGCGACATCAAGGACCTTGTCGACGACCTCGTAGCCCAGTTTGCGCAGATCTCTCTTGAAATTGAGATAGCGGGTATAGCGCGAGAGGTTGGGCACGTTCTCCAGCATCACGACCTTCGGCTGCATTTCGCTAATCAGCCGAAGGACCTCGTCAATCAGCCGGTTGCGGGGGTCGTCCATCCGCTCTCTCTTATTGTTCAGCCGGATGCGGGAGAAACCCTGGCAGGGCGGGCAGCCGGCAAGCAGGTCGAGCTCGCCCTTCTCGATGGCGCAGGCCTCCATAATCTGGGATGCCGAGACGTGGCGGATATCCGCATTGAACAGCTTCACGTCAGGGTGATTGGCAGCGTAGGTTTCCGCCGCGAGCGCGTCGATCTCCACGGCCGCACCGACGGTGAAACCCGCGTCGCGGAGACCTTGAGTCAATCCCCCGCAGCCCGAGAACAAATCGATTGCCGTGCGCACATTGGACTTCTTCTTCATTTTGCGGGCCGCCGTGTTGGTTCACCTTCTTGTTGCGGTTACAGGTTTCTTTCTAGTCCGGCTGGCGGGTCTCTCATCCTGAGCGACCGCTATGCCCCTGCTTTCGCAGTAATCGAGTACAAGCGCCTCGATCATGTTTGACAGCGTCCTGTGCTCACGCTCGGCCGCAGTCCGGAGCAATTCCTTCATCCGCGGGGAAAGCCGCAGGTTCACGGTCTCGGTCTTGCGTTCGATGTCGCCCATTGATTGACCCTCGTGCCTATCGCTGGCATCCTATCGGAATGTAACGCAGATGTAAAGATAATGTGCGCCGACAGACCCTGCTCGGGGCGGGAAAGATGATGCGATGCAACGAAAGCGAAAACGCAAGCCACATCCGCTGACCAAGTCGGAGCAGATGTCGCGTGTGCGCGGGGCGGACACCGGGCCGGAGATGGCCCTCCGGCGTGCGCTCTGGCGTGCGGGGCTGCGTTACAGAGTGCGTCCGAAGATCCCGGGGCGGCCGGATCTAGCGTTTGTCGGGTGCAAGATCGCTGTGTTCGTTGACGGATGCTTTTGGCACGGCTGCCCGGAGCACTACAAGGCGTCGGCCACCAACGTAGCCTTCTGGTCCGAGAAGATCGCACGTAACCAGCGGCGCGATCGGGAAGTGGAGATTGCGTTGACGAAGCTCGGCTGGACGGTCATGCGCTACTGGGAGCATGAGGTGGATGGCGATCTTGCCTCCGTCGTCGAGCGAATACGAGCGACGGTCGTCCGAGCGCGGGAGGACGGCGCCCGCAAAGCGAGCGATGGAAGTCGCAAAGCACGCATCGACTGACAAGGGGAAGCTATGGGTCGCGAACAAATCTCAACAGTCCTGCGGAGGGGTCTGACCGACGCCCAAAGCCGGGCCGTTACTTCACCGAAGCGCCATGTCCTTGTCGTGGCAGGGGCGGGGTCTGGGAAGACCGAAGTCATGGCGAGGCGGATTGCGTGGTGGGTCGGCATTGAGGGCGTGCCGAAGGATGCGATCGTGGCGTTCACCTTCACCGAGCGTGCAGCCGAGGAGATGAAGTTCCGCATCCGCAGCTGGCTGGAGGCGATCACACCGGCCGGTGAGGAGGTGTCGCTCGGCGGGATGTACGTGGGGACAATCCACGGCTACTGTCTGGCAAAGATCCGGGAGTACTGGCCGGACGAGTATCACAATTACGATATCCTCGACGAAGGTGCGCGTGTGGCGCTAGTCCTGCGTGGCTTCAACGGCCTATTGGGCTTGAAGTCGCTCAAGGAGGCGATAGGCAAGGGTCAGTACGCGACCCTCGAAAGCTTCATCCAGGCTTACGACCAGCTCCACGAGAGCGATTGCTTCGAAGTCGAGCTACCCTCGGAACATCCGCCGGCCGAGCTGGGGGAAGCGGAGAGTGAATGGTGCAAGGCGGCGCGACTGCTGACCGACGTGGGAGACACGGACGGTGCGGCGGCCTTCGCTCGGGCAGCTGCCCGCTACTACGCGTATCTTCGCTGTCGCCGCTTCCTCGATTTCAGCACGTCGCAGACCGAGTTCATTCGGCGCTTGAGAGCGGACGAGAAACGGCGTCAGGAAATCGCCGACCGACAGATCCATCTCGTAGTCGACGAAGTGCAGGACATCAACCCTGTGCAACACGAGCTGATCGACCTCCTGGTGGAGTCGGGCGGGCGTCTGACGGCGGTCGGCGACCATCGGCAATCGATCTACGGGTTTCGCGGCGCCAAGGTAGAAATCATCGCCGATCTGTGGGAGCGGTTCGCGAAGTCTTCGGAATCGCAGGTCGTCGACCTTCAAGAGAATTTCCGCTCGACGCCTCGGATCATCGCGCTCGCGAACAAGTGGGCCGAAAGCATCTCGCCAGTCCGGACGATGACGACGCCCGCCATGAAAGCGGGCAATAAGGCGCGGAAGGACCAGCATCAATCGCATCTTGCATTGGTGAGTTTTGGCGACCGCGGCCAGGAAGCCCACTGGATCGCTGAGGCCGTGCGCATCCTGGTCCCTTCCGAGGCGGAAGGCGCCTTGCACGACAAGAAGGACGGCTCCCATCGGGGGCTTACCCTTTCAGACGTTGCGGTCCTGGTCCGCTCCTCCACGGACGTTCGCACCTACATGCGGGCGCTTGAGGCTTCCGGCATCCCGTGCGTGGTCCGGGCCGGTCCGGACCTCTTTTCGCAACCGGAAATCCTATTCTTCGTGGCCGCGCTTGCGATTTCTGCGGGCTGTCAAGAGTTCTACGGTTCGGAGCACAACCCCAAGAGTCTCCCGAGGCGGATCGATTCGGTTCTCGGTTGCACGCCGCAACCGGAAACGGTGCTACGAGAGGCAGCCAAGGCGCTTCGGCAGACGGGCCTTCCTTTCGGCAGGGATGTGGAGGATCGCGTCTTGCTGGCGGCACGGGCAATCCGGCGTCGCATTGCCGAGGACGCGCGCCTCGGTGCAAACGAGGTCGCGATCTTCCGAACGCCCAGACTCCGCGCTTTCCTGAAGTCCCGCAACGTTCTGCGGCGGGTTTTCCCGCAGCAGCTCTTCCACCTCTTATTGTCCGAAGCCGAGGTCGATGCATGGGATGCCGATCCCGGCCGAGGCCAGGCTGCATTGTTCCACTTGGGGGCGCTGAGTTCGCTGATCACGGGAATCGAGACACCCGGCTGGACCAGTGCGAGGGATTATGCGTGGCAGATCATCGGACTGTGCCAGTACGGGGCAGAGGAAGGCCGGGTCGAGGAGCAACCACTCATGGTCCGACCGGATGCGGTCACCATCAGTACCATCCACGCCGTCAAAGGGCTGGAGTTCCCCGCCGTCTTTCTTGCGGACGTGAACGCCCAGCGATTCCCGAGCAGCTACGCCACGAGGATGCCGGACCTGCCTTTGGATGGAGACATCGTGAGGCAGATCGATGTCGTTGGACTCGCCGATAACAAGAACCATGACGGCGAGCGGCGTCTTATGTATGTGGCGATGACGCGGGCGGAACGGTTCCTGTTCATCAGCCACTCCGGGAACAGAATCTCGAAGTTCATCAAGGAACTTCGGCCTCTCGTCGCAGAGATCGGCGGGATGGTGACCTCCGCGTCCGATGAACTGCTTGACGCGCTCAAGTATGCGCCCAAGGAACACCGTCGCGACGTCAGGTTGAGCACGTCGTTCTCCGATCTGCGCTATTACCTGGAGTGCCCGCATGATTTCTATTTGCGTAAGGTGCTCGGCTTCGCGCCCACGATTGACCAGGCCTTCGGCTATGGGCGCGGCGTGCACAACCTGATGCGCGCGATTCATGCCGATCCGAAGAAATGGGCCGCACTGGCTTCGGATCGAAAGCGACTGGAACGGGAGATTCAACGACTGCTGGATCAGGGGCTCTTCTACCTGCGGTACACAACCGGCGACCCTGCCCAGAACATGAGGGCCAAGGGATTGAAGATTGTCGCCGATTACGTCCAGCGGTATGCCGCTGAACTCGGGAAGTTGACGTTTGAGCCGGAGAAGGAATTCGAGACGCTGATTGAATACGAGGACGGAAGCGGCGGTGCGCTTGTTTCCGGTGCAATCGACATCGTGCGGCAGGACGATCCGCCTCGGGTTACGCTTATCGACTTTAAATCCGGTGATCCTGATTCGGACAGGCATCAAAAGCTCGATGAGGAGGAGATGAAGCTGCAGGTCTCCCTCTATGCAGTCGCGGCCAAGAAAGAGCTCGAGTATCAACCCGAGCAGGGACTGGTCCGGTATCTCGATGCCGAAGATAAGGAGAAATCGGAATTGTGTGTCCCCTTGGACGAGCACGCGCTCGCCCAGGCCAAACAGGAGGTCGCCTCGACTGCGTCACGCATTCGAGATCGTGATTTCCATCGGGGCCCGACCGAACGCGGTGATGGAAAGCGCCGCTGCGTGGAGTGCGACTTCATCAGTGTCTGCGGGATGACCGAGGCAATGGTGGTCAAACGAGGCCGTTCGGGCGACTGGTGACTTCAATCACGATATATGAGCAGGGCTTCGGCTTCGCGCCTTACCACCAGCCCTGGCAGCACCTTCCCGCCGCCATACACCCACCGCCGCAGTTCCTTGGCAGCGCTCGACCAGTCGCGCTGGTTGACCCGGCGCCGTAGAGTCGAGGTCTGCAATCGCCCTGCGCCGAGGTTGAACGTGAAGTCCGCGATGGCCGCGAGCCGTTCCTCGGGCTCCGTCGCCAGCACCGGACAGTAGCGCAGTGTGGCGGCGAGTGCAGTGCGCAGGTCCTGACGCAAGTAGATCTCGCCCTCCTCCTCGTTGATCGGTGGATGGTCTGGCTTGCACAAACGCCCATAGCCGATGGTCCAGTAGCCGGCCGGGCAGATATAGGGGTGGGCGCGGCGTAGCGGGTCGGACTTGGGGACTCGGTGAAATCCCTCGAATCGTTTGGCCAGTTCGATCGCAGCCTGCGGTACTTCGATCACGGCCGCACCCGATCGAACACGCGCCCGAGGAACCAGAAGTTGAGGACGCCCGCCCACAGGGCCTGGTCGGCTTCGGTCCAGGCGTGGAGGACGGCCTCTCCCCAGCCGGCATCGGCGTTCAGTGCCGCCATGAACGCGGCGGCCTTGGCCGCGCAGTACAGTGCCATGAACCAGTAGGTGATCATCGGGCGCACGCTGCTGGAGAGGGCATCGGCCCAGCGCACGCCGCTCTTCTCGCCCTGGGTGCGCACGGCGTCGCGCAGCGTCTCGATGGCGCCGACGTTCCAGGCCGCCTCGGCAGTGGCGCCGATCTCGGCCATCTTCTGGGCGCCGCGCAGTTTCTCGAACTCCAGCGCTTTATCCTGCATCGCAAGTTCGTGGCTGCGCTCGCCTTTGCGGTCGAGCCACTTGAGGATCTCGGGGGCGATGCGGAAGGCGCCGCCCAGGAGGCCGCCGAGGAGCGTCTCGATCATTGGCCACCTCCGAAGAGCTTGAGCTTGACGGTGACGCCGATGAGCAGCGCCGCCAGGGCGCCGGTGGTCAGCACCTTCACGGCGGTCTGCCAGGCGGTGCGACGGGCGTCGCGCCACGCCTCAAGCAGGTCGCGCAGGTCACGGATGTCGCGCGCGGCATGGCCGTTCTCCAGACCGAGATGGGCGAGCACGCGCTCGGCCCCGCGCTCGGCGGCGCAGGCGAGCATTTCGTCGAGGTCTTCCTTGCGCAGGTGAAGCTGGTCGTCGGGGAAGATCGGTTTGTCGGGTTCGGTCATGGCGGTCTCCAGAAATGCAAAACCCGCCAAGGAGGCGGGTTCGGGGGAGTGTGGTGTGGGGGAGCGTCAGAGCGCGAGGCCCGGGCTCCAGCCGGTCGTCTTGTAGGCCGAGAGCACGGCCTCGTCCTCGATGAAAGCGAGCCAGCCGACCTGGGGGGCGTGAAACTCCCAGGCGCCCTCGATGCGCACGGCGATCTGCCCGGCCTTCCCGGCCCAGGCGTCGGCGGGGCTCGGGCCGACGATGTAGCGGTCGCCCTCGGCGGGGGAAGCCGGGGGCGTCGACTGCGCCCGCGATTTGACGCTGAGGTGAAGCAGCGCATCCACGCGCCGCAAGTTCGCGTCCATGCCGGTGTTCCAGCCCGACTCGCGCGCCGTCCAGCCGTAGCTCAGCCCCAAGTTAGGGCCCGATTTCGCTGCCATGTCATTCTCCGTAGTAGCTGCCGTAGAACATGCCGTAGCCGCGGCACTCCGGTGTTTCGATGCGCTGGGCCTGCCAGCTCGTGTAGCCGTCGCGCACCGCCTCGATGGTGACGGTCAGCCGCTCGTTAGGCCGGCCGAGTCCGCTCTCGGCGATCTCTGTTGCGAGGGGGTAGGTCCAGGCGGTGCCGGCGACGCCGCTCTCGGTGTGCACGAGCGCGCCCATCTCGCCATAGACCCGCACCGTGTAGGTGGTGCCCGGCTCGGGGCCGATGCTGCTCGCGCTCTGCGGCACGAGGTAGACGGTCTGTTGGAGGCGGCTGCGATGGGCCCAGGAGAGGGTGAGCGCACCGGTGATGAAAGGCGCCTCGTAGCTCTGACCGTTGAGCGTGACCTTGCCCGGCGGATAGGGACGGATCTGGCGCTGGGCGAAGGTGTAGCTGTCCGTGGGTGCCAGCGCCTCGGCGAGGCGCCCCAAGCCCGTCGCGGGCAGAAGCTTCACGTCGACCTGCTCGCCGGCGAGGTACTGCTCGGTGCGATAGAACTGCCAGCGCTCGACGAAGAAGATCCGGGCTCCGGCCGCATGGGCCGCGGGCACCGTATCGAGCACGCCACGGTCCACGATGACCTTGCCGGCGAGGGCATCGATCGCGCGCACCGCCACCAGCTCGCCCTCGATCGCCGCGTAGGTGTCGGTGGCGATGAGGTCCAGGTCGACGCCGGAGGCGATGTCGAGGACCGTCTCGCCCTGCTTGATGCCGGCCGCGAGCACGCACGAGGGGCAGAAGTCGCCGGTGCCGGCGTCCTGGAACGCGGCCGTGCCCTGCCGACGCAGCACCGCGTAGTTGATGCTGCCGCTGGTCGGGCGCACGGCGGCGACCGCGAGGAAACCGGCCTCCGGGTCGATCTCGGCCTGCAGCGCGGCCGACTCGCCGGTCAACTCGCGCACGATCGACCAGTACGGCAGCTCGCCGAGGGTGCGGAGCGGGGCGGCCATCGGCGGCTGGCGCGGGTCCTGCCAGGCGCTCGGTTGCGGCGCCACGTACACCGCCTGCGGCAGGGCGAAGACGTCCTCGACGCAGTCGATCTTCACCCGTCCGTCGGTGAGCGTACCGAAGCCGATCTGCGCCACCCGCAGCACGAGGCTGTCGATGCCGAGCTCCGGCCAGGTGAGGCGGAACACGTCGCCGATGTTCAGGCTCGCCGCCACCCGGCTGGCGACGAGGGTGACCTTGGCGAGCGGCGTGGAGAGCTGACGCAGCTCGCGCATCGCCACCCGCGCGGCCAGCTCGCCGTTGCCGATCCCCTCGTAGGTGACCTGCGTGTCCTTGAGCTCGCCCAGCGCCGTCTCGATGCCGGCGATGTCCTGCACGGCGATCGCCACCCGCTTGTCGGTGACACGGTCGTGGTAGGTGAGCGTGACCTGGTTTATGAGCTCCTCGGGCAGGGTGCGCTCGAAGGAGTCCAGGCTGACGACATTGGAGGGATCGAGCTGCAACAGGGACGCCGGGTCGTAGTCGTCACGCGTCAGCTTCAAGATGAAGAGCCCGGTGCGCGGTGAGACGTAGAGCGAGGCGTCGATGTGCTGGAGGATCCCTTCGATGAATTTGTCGATGTCCTGCTGCTGGTCCCACAGGAGCGACAGCCCGAAGCCCTCTTGGTAGAGCCTGTCCGCCGCCGCGCGAAAGGCGCCGTCGTCGAGCTCGGCGGGGCTGTAGCCGCGGCCCCAGACACGGTCGGTCAGGCACTCGCGCACGATGTGCGCCGGGTTCATGTCCCCGCCAATGTCGGCGGTCTGCGCATACCACTGCGGGCTGCCGTCGGATTGCGCGCGGGTGCGGGTGCATTCGACGCTCCAGGGCTTGATGTAGGGGTTCATCGCCGAGAGTTGCACCTGGCGCAGCACCAGCGAGACGATCCCGCGGAAGGCCGGCACCAGGCCGCCGAGCTGGGCGGCGAGGTAGCCGTTGGCCCCCTGCGCGGCATCGCCCATCAGCACATCCACGTCCCCGACGATGCCGCCCTCGCGGGCATCGCCTCCGAAGAGATCCGGCGCGTCGATGCGGATGGGCCCGCCCGTGGTGACCGGCCCGGTCCATGCAGTGCGCTCGCCCACGACGATCTTGTTCACGCTGTCGACCGGACCGTGGCAGAGGGCCAGGTGCATGCCGGCGTAGTAGCGGTAACCGACGGTGACCTCGCCGCCACCCTTGCCGCCGCCGCTCATGGCTCGTCCCCGCGGGCGCGCGCCTCGACCGCCTCGGCGAGGCGGATCGCCATCGCATCGCCGCTCGCGCGCAGCCACTCGGTGCTGACGCCGTGCGCGCGGAACTCGTCGAAGGTGATCCCGTCACGCGGGAACCAGCGGCGCAGCCCCTTGTTGCAGTAGCCGAGGGCCTTGGCGTCTTCATGGCGCGCGATCACTTCTTGCCCCCTCCGGACTGGCGGATGGGTGTGGTGCGGATATCGCCGTACCACACGCAGTTGGGCTGCTTGATCACCCGCGTACCGAACAGCACCGGGATGGGTGCATCGGCGGAGGCGAGCGGCGCCTCGACTTGCCCCGGCTCCGGCGTGGTGGTCTTGGGGCGCGGGGTGAGCAGCGCCGAGAGCACCGTGGTGACGACCCAAACGACCAAGTACTGCCACATGGGAAGACCTCACACGATCGCGTCGCCCGCGAACGGGTTCTTGATGGGGATGAACGGAAAGCCGCCGTAGTTGAGGGGGTTGGCGAACTTGGCGGCACAGGTGGCAAGCGTGTGGTCACAGCCGGGATAGGCCTCGAAGGCAAGGCCCGCCGCCAGGCCCGGGATGGGCGCGCTGAGCGTCACACTGCCGGTGCTGCTTTCGATGATCAGGCGCTGGGCGCCGCCTGCTGCCAGGCGCCCGCCCACGAACCACCCCTCGGGCTGCGCCAGGAACTCAAGGGCCGACACCGTGGTGCCGGCGACCGTCTCGATCACGCCGCTCACCCGGTGGTCGGCGGCGTTGACCTTGCACCCGGCCCCGTAGAGCGGGTGGCGACAGGTGATCTGATAGTGGGCGCGCAACCCCGAGCGCTTGAGCGAGGTGAAGATCGGCTCACAGCGCAGCCGCACCGTGCCGGGGCCGAACACGACCGCCACTACGCGCCCCTTCCACCAGGCGATGAACTCTTCGCTGCCGACGTGGCGGCGAAACACGGTGAGCGAGAGCACCCCATCGGGCGGGCTCACCACGAAGGGCCGGGCGACCGCCAGCTCCTCGGTCGCCTCCAGGGTGAGGGCCGCGCGCCCGAGCTCCCGGGTCTGCTCGATGGCCGAGCGGCGCAGTGGGGCCGGGGCATAGGACTCGCCCGCGTAGCTCACCGGCTCCTGGCCGCTGGTGTACCGCCACACCGTCTCGCCCAGCACGAAGCGGTAGAGCTCCTGCGGGGCGCCGGCATGGACGCTCGCCTCGAGGCTCTGGTAGGTCATTGGCTGATGCTCCGCACCGCAAGGCTCACGCGCGCCACGCTGTCGGTCTCGAAGAAGAGCTCCACCGCGTCGGCCTCCAGGCGCGCGAGCTCGAGGAAGCAGACCAGGGCGAAGTCCTCCGGCTGACAGGCCCGCCCCAGCGCCTCGTCGAGCACCAGCCGCTCTACCACGCCGCCGGCGTACTCGAACGCCTGGATGTGGCGGAAGTACCAGGTGCCGTCCCGATGCAAAAAGGCCACGTCCTGGCGCCCGGGCAGCCCCTGGAAATAGGTGGCAAAGCCGCGGTCCTCCACGAGCACGGCGATCTCATCGATGGCGATGGGGGCCGCCACCTCCAGGTTGCGCTCCCAGGTCGGCATCCAGAACGGCACCTGCCGCCCGGCGCGCGCATCGAGCCAGGCGCGCAGGGCGGCGATCTCGGCGCGGTCGGTGAGCAGGAACTGAAAGCCGCGGACCAGGAACGGCCGGTTGGGGATATCGGTGACGGCCGGCACCCCAGTGTCGTTGTCGAACAGGTCCACCAGGCGCTGGTACTGCGCGCTCACGTCCTCGCTGCGGTCGGGTCGGCGCACCAGCACCTCATAGCCGCGGTAGGTGGGCGAGGCGACCGGCACCGTGGTCGTTGCCAGGTCGTCGAGCTCAAACACCATCCGGGCGTGCGAGAACGCCGCGGTGGGACGGGTGACGCTCTGTCGCGAACCGAGCCGCCCCAGGCGCGCCGGCGCGATCCAGCTGCCCGCCGGCCAGTCCGCGGCTAGTGGACGCTTGAGGGTCAGCCGATCGGCCGCCACGGTTTCGATCTCGACCGCCTCGTTGTGGCGCGCCCCGCTGCCGATCACCGCAAGTCCGCTGGCGTGGTAGTCGCGGTGCGCGGTGTCGACCACCACCTCGCGCGTGCCGGCCGCGAGCGGCGCGGGCAGCACCGCCTTGTCGGGCCACAGCGGCACCGCGTAGGCGCGCGACTGCCAGGCGGCGAGCAGCAGGTCCAGGTGCCCGTAATCGGCGCCGTGCTCCCACACCTCGAACTCGAGCGCGCGCCGCGGCCAGGTGCGCAGCCGCACCCGCTGCTCGGCGCCACTGCGCAGGGTCAGCAGATCGGTCGCCCACTCCAACCGCTCGGTGAAGCCCTTCGCCCAGTTGGGGGCGAACGCGAACACCAGCACCCGCCCGTAGCTGACCGCCACGGTGCGCGTGCCGCCCAGCGAGAAGTGCAACGTGAGAAGCGTGTCGACGAAGCTCGCGCCGTCCAGGGTGGCCGTGACCGGATAGGCGACCCACTCCAAGGCGCGCAGGCGCTTGGGCGGCAAGAAACCCACCGCCAGCCCCTCGAGGTCGCCGTCGAGGGCGTCGATAGTGACCGCCTGCGGGTAGGCGTTCCACACCTCCACCATGCGGGTGGTCTGGGTGACGACGTTGCCGAAGTCGAGCCGCTCGGGCTGCAGGTAGATGCGGTGGTAGAAGTCATCGGAGAAGGCCCCGGCACGCCGCCCCGCCCTCGGCGCGAAGGCCTCCGCCGTGGGCTGACCGCTCGCGCGGGTGCCGATGCGGACGCTCGCCAGCCGGCTGTCACTGGCGGGGGCATAAAACTCGGGCCGCCCGTCGTCCCACAGCCGGTTGGCGCCACTGGGGGCCACCGCGCCGAGCGGCGCGCCGATGTGCACACCTGAGACCTCCGGCACTCAAACCACCTTGCGGTAGGCGAGCCCGTAGTCGTAGCTGATGGGCTCGGCGAGCACGCTGTACTCCTTGGCGAACACCGGAAAGACCTTCCACACGTCGGTGCCGAGGATGAGCTCGTCGCCGGGGTTGAGGTTGGCGATGTTCAGAAAGCGCACGTCGGGAAACTCCCCGAGCAGCGTCCAGTTGCCGTTGTAGGGCGCGCGAAAGACGCCCGCGTAGCACGGCAGCATCGGGGCGAGGCCGTTCCAGCTCTGGGGCGAGCAGTGGTAGGCGAGGTCATGCGCGAGTGCGCGCATCGTGGTCGTGCCCGATGGACCGCCGCGCGAGGTGGCCACGTTCGAGTAGGTTCCGCCTCCGTAGGCATCGCCGTTGGTCGCGTCCACCCAGGTGGAACCGCGGCTCAGCACCCGCCAGCCGACGCTCAGGCCGTCGATGTCGGCGCGCACGTAGGTGCCCGCGTAGGCGTAGTTGGTGAGATTCGCCTTGGTCGTGTTCTGGCCGTTCATCCCGAACGGGACGAGCGTGTTGGTGCCATTGAAGTCGTTGGCGGTGGTGGTGGCGCTCTCGATGGGGCAGCCGGCCGTGAGGTACTGTCCGCCCGGGAAGTCGGCGTACTTGGCGAGGAAGCCGAAGCTCAGGTGGCGGAAGCGCCCCGGCGTCTCCTCCACCACCAGGTGCACGTACTCGCCGTTAGAGAACAGGTGGTAGGCGTAGAGCGCGGTGGCGAGCGGGCCGATGAGCGCGTACTTGCGGTTGTTGGTCTGCTGGTGGGCGACGACGCCCCCGTTCCAGCCGTCGCACACCCACGCCTCCAGCACCGCATAGGTGCCGAGCACACCGTTCTTGTGGAACGACTTGTGAAAGCCGAAGAACTGGTAGGTCACGCCGGCGCGGGCGAGCACCACGCGCGTCGCCACCGCCGAGGTCGCCCCCTGCTTGTAGGCACTCGAAGAGCTCAGCGAGGAGACCAGCGAGTAGGCGTTGTCGTGGCGCGCGTAGCCGACCGAGGGGTAGGAGTTGTAGAAGGAGAGCGTGACCGTGTCCTGCCCGAGCAGGGCCCAGCCGTTTGCGACGGCGAAGTTCTTGAGCGCGGTGAGCAGCGCATCGATGTCGGCGGCGGCGCCGGTCTGGTAGGCCATGGCAGTCTGTCTCAGCTCAGCTGGATGGCGGCATAGCGCGCCGCGTTGGTGGAGGTGGCCTGCTGCACCACGAGATGGCTCGCCCCGCCCGCGGTGACCGTATCGCCCGCGGCGATCTCCTTGCCGGGAACGGCGAACACGCCGTCGAGCTCGCCCCAGATGTTGAAGGGGCGCGAGGTGGCGCAGTCATAGACGATGGCCGGCAGCAGCGGCGTTGCGCCGCCCGGAAGCGGGGTGAGCGAGGCCAGTTCGAACGGGCCGAGGGTGGTGCGACGCGATTCGATCGTGAGCCCCCAGGGCCAAATGCGCCCGGTGTTGGAAACGTCGAAGCGGTTGGCGCCGATCCAGCCGCCGCCGGACGCGAGGATCGCCGCGCTGTAGACGTCGCTGTAATCCCCGTCCGTGCGCCAGAAGGCGCAGTTGGCCACCTGCAGCGAGGAGGACTGGTAGTTGTCGCCCGTGGCGCTGTTGGCGCCGATGAATAGCGGGTAGGGATACTGCGCCGGGGTGCCGTAGGGCAGGATGAAGCCGGCATAGAGCGAGCCCCAATAGGCGCCGGATTTCGCCACCACGATGAAGCGCCGGCCGTTGGCCACGAACCAGTAGCTGATCGCGGCGTTGAACAGCGGCATGCGCGGCAGGATCCCAAGCGATCCCGCCCCCGTCTGTAGGCTGCCCGGCTGGCCCTCGGGCGTGGTGATTGGCACCGCACTCTGCCAGGACTGCGAGCCCAGCACCCGGATGGCATAGGCCGGCGCGGCCGGATCGACGTACAGGGCGAGCTGGACATGGATCGCATCGCTCGCCGAGGAGCCGGGGCCGCGCAGCTCGGCCAGGTCGCGCTTCGGATCGAGCACGAAGCTGTCGCGACGCAGCAGTGTCCAGGCCGCGCCGTCCGCCACCAGGGCCGTATCCGTGGTGAGGAAGGCGAGCAGTTTGTCGAACAGGTCGGCGGCATCGGCCGCCGTGCCGCTGGTCCAGGCCATGATCAGGCTCCGAGAATGGTGCGCACCGACTCGGCGTTGCGCTGGATGAGGTTCATCACCACACGCTCGCCCGCGCTGCTGTTGAGGTAGTCGGCGGCGAGCGCCGGATCGAGGACGTTGACGATGCGCACGCCCGGCGCCGGCACCTGCGCGGGCGCCGTGTCCGGCACCAAGCCGCCGGCGGCGAAGGCGAGCCGCCCGTGCGCGAGGCGCGGGCCGGCCGACAGGCCGTTGATCGCGTCGAGCAGCGTCACGCCCACACGGCTCACTGCCCCGGCGCGCACCACGTACTCGCCGGCCGAGAGCCGGGCCGGGATGGAATCCGAGGTGGAGGTGCCTGGGCCGCTCACCACGCCACCGGCGGAGAATTTTTTGACGTTGCCGAGCAGTGCCATCACGGCAGCGACCATCGCCACCATGGCCGCTACCGCGAGCGCCGGGCCGACGTAGGGAATGGAAGCCTGCGATGCGGCCGCGCCCGCGCCGGCCTTGGCCGCATCCATCGAGACCACCGCTGTGGTCTCGGCAGACTTCTGCGCGACCTTGGCGCTACTCGCGGCGGCGTCTGCCACTTGCTCCTGCTGGATGAAGCCGAGTTTGAGCGCCAGCATGCGCGCCTGCATGGCAATCCATTGCTGGAACGGCTGGATCACGATCTGCTGCTGGAATGCATCGGCCACCTGCCGGAACAGGGTGGCCATAGCGCTTCGCCACGTCTGCGCGCCGGTCAGTATCCCGTTGAGTGCGCTACCGAAGCTCTCGCCGATGCGGTTCCACAACGGGGCCATTTCGTCGACGACGAGGCGGGTAGCGGCCAGCTCGTTGCGCCAGGCCTGCACGCGGTTTACCGCCTCCGGGCCGATCGCCTGCGCCGCTTGCTGCATCGTCGGCAACAAGCGTTCCATCTCGGCGGCCGACTCCCGTTGCAGGGCGACGATCTTCTCCCGCGCTTGGGCCTCGGTGAGAAGGCCCGTCTGCTGCTGGATCCGGATGGCCTCCTGCGCGTTACGCATCCGCTCGGTGACCAGCCGCCACTGCGCCTCCAAGGCCGTGAGGTTGGCCTGGGCGGCCTTGACGTCGATGAGGCGGTCGACGAGGGAGACCCCCTCGGCATCGCCCTCGGCGGCGAGCCGCGCCTTCAACTCCGCATACTGGCGGGCGACGGCGGCGTGGCGGTCGGTATCGCTCGCCGCGCCGGTGAGATCGAGCAGCTCCGAGCGCACCCGGGCCAGTTCCTCGCGCAGTTCACGCTCGGCCTGGGCGGCCTTGCGCGCGTTGGCGACCTCGACCTCGGCGCGCTGGCTGTTGAGGACGGTGAGCTCGGCCTCGAGCTTGGCGACCTCCGCGCGCGCCTTCAGGCGGGCGTTCTCATCCTGCCCGGTCGCCGCCAGGCGCTGCTGCTCGGTGAGCGCCATTTGGGCACGCCGGATCTCCGCGTCGAGTGCCTGCTGTTCCAACTGGGTCTTGGCGGCGTAGTAGTCGCGCAGGGCGATGTGGCGATCTTCCAGCGCCCGATCCAACTCCGTCTTCGCGCGATTGAGCGTCTCCTTGAGGAGCTTGAGCTCGGCATCGGCCTGCGCCTGCACGAGGGTGAGGCGCGGCCCTGCGGTGTCGACGCCGGCCGCCGTGGCGCCGCCCGGTTGCGGACGGCCGAACACGCCGGGCGTGGTGTTCTCGGGTCGGATGCGGCTGGCAATGGCGGCGGTGAGCGCCTCACTGGCCTCCCCGACGTAATCGCGCGTGATCGCCTCGCGCACCGTGGCGGCGAGTTCCTGGCCGAAGTCGCGCACCTCGCCGAGCTGGCGGGCAAGCGCCGTGCGCAGTGCACGCGTCGAGAGGTCGCCGCCCAGTGCCGCGGCGATGTCCTCGCCCAAGGCCTTCGCCAGCTCGCCAATGTCGGCGAAGGCGCTGCGAAAGCGCTCGAGCGCGAAGGCGGCGGTCACGCCGATGGCGCTGCCTACGGCGTTGAAGGCGCCGAGGGTGAGGTTGACCAGGGTGCGGATGGCCGACCCGATGGTCTCCAGCGCCGAGAGGACGGTGTCGCGCAGCCCCTGCCAGCTGAGGTCGTTGACGCCGACCAGGTCGACGAGCGTGCGCATCAGCGCACCGACCTTCTCGACCAACAGGTCCCAGGCCGCGACGAGGATCTGCTTCAGGGAGGCGGTCTTGCCGCCGAAGTCGACCACCGCGTCGCGCGCCGAGTAGAGCGCACCTGCCACGAGGCCGATGGCGGTGACGACCACGCCGATGGGCCCGCCGAGCAAGGCCAATGCCCCCCGCAGCAGGCCCGCGGCGCGCCCGAAGAGGGTGGTTGCGGCGACCGCCTGCGCCACCGCGCCGGTCGCGGTGGTGGCCTGGGCACGGGCCTTTGCAGCGCCGGCCACCAGTGCCGCGGTCGCCGTTCCTTGCGCCCGCGCCTGCACCAGGGCCGCTTCGGCGACACGCAACCGGGCCAGGGCCTCGGCCTCCAGCAGGCGCAGGTTGGCGAGGCGCGCGGCCGCCTCGGCGCGCGCCGCTGCAAGGCTCGCCGCGAACGAGCCGATCATGCGCCCGAAGGCGGCCACCAGTGCCACGCCGGCCAGGTCGATGAGCAATTCCAGGTGCTGGGCGACCAGTTGGATCGCCTGCGCGAGGCCCGCGGTCAGGCCGCTGCGGCTGTCGCGCTCGCCGAAGGCCCGGAGGAAGGCGTTCTTGAGGCGGATGAGCGCGCCGGAGACCGTGTCGGGCAGGCTGCCGTACTCCTCGGCGAGCCGCCCGCGCTGGTCGAGCAGCGCATCCAGTACCGCTTGGGCGGTGATCTTGCCCTGCTGTGCCAGCGCACGAAGCGCGCCCAGCGGCACGCCCATGCCGTCGGCGATGGCCTGCGCCAGCCGCGGGGTCTGCTCGACCACCGCATTGAACTCCTCGCCGCGCAGCTGGCCGGAGGCGAACGCCTGCCCCAACTGCAACAGGGCGCCGGCGGCTGCCTCGCTCGAGGCGCCGGAGAGGGCCACGGCTTGGCCGATGGCATCGGTAGCCGCCAGCACGTCCGACTGGGAGCGCCCCAGCGCCTGTACCGAGGGGGCGAGCCGTGCATAGAGCGTGATGGTCTCGGCCAGCGGTGCGCGGTTGCGCTGGGCGATGGCAAAGAGCTCGGCATCGGCGCGGTTGAACTCCTCCTGCGAGGTGACCGCGAGCTTGAGCCGCGCCTGCAACCCCTTGTACTGGTCAGCGGCCTCGGCCAGCTCGCGCAGCCCCAGCCCGATCCCGATGGCCCCGCCGATGCGCCCGAGCACGGCGCCGACCTCGTTTGCCTGATCGCGCAGGCGGCCGAGACTGCCGTTGATCGATTGGAACGCCCGTCGTGTCTCATCCACTGCCGTGATGAGGATCTGGGCGCGGTTGTTGGCCATGGGTTCAGACTCGGGTCATTGCCTTGCGAATGGCCGCGGTTAGCTGCGGGAGATCGGCCCGCACCGCGCCACGCAGGTCGAAGCGTTTCCTGAGCGTCACCCGGTGCACGAGCACGGCGATGGGGATCTCGTGGCCGCGTCGCAGCCGCTTGGTGCCGCTGCGCTCACGCTCGGCGCGCTTGAAGCGGTTCAAGGCGCGGGCGTTCTCTGTGATGTTCTCGGCCATCAGGATCCGCCGGCCGTTCTTCTCGATGAAGTAGGCGTTGCCCGAGCGCATCAGTGCCTCGACCACGCGTGCGAAGGCCTTGCGTCCGAGGCGTCGGTGTTGGGGCAGCAGCGGGATCAGCATCCGGCCCCGGATGGTGCCGCCCTGCTCGTGCAGGCCGAGCCAGGGGATCTTCGAGCCGATGTAGATGGCCGGAAACGCCTCACGCTTGGCGTCGAACACCTTGGCCCGCATGGAGCGCAGGAACGTCGGCCGCGCTTGGCGGAAGCCCGCGCGCATATCAGTGCGCACGCGCTCGGCCATCTCCTTGCCGGTGCTGCGCATCGCCCGCGCGACGGCGGCGTGGATCGCCTTGTGCGTGTCGTTCTGCCACGCCACGAAGCGGCGGCGATCCAGCAGCCCTTCAGCGACCAGATCGATCTTCATTGCGCATCCCTTGTTGCAACTCGGCCTGGAGTTGGCGGATCCCCTCCCGGCTGCCCTGGGCCGCGGTGGTCATCAGCGCCAACTCGGCGGCCAGCCGCTCGCATTCGAGGCGCTGGTCGGCCGCGAGGAAGGCGTTCAATTGGCCAAGGGTGTAGCCGAGGATGTCCGGATAGCGGTGGCCACTTCGGATCAGGCGGGCGATGGCGTCGGCCCAGCCAAGCGGCCGGACAGGCTCTGCGCCAGGGTGCCGATCTTCGGGGCGACCCGGTGGACGAAAAAATCGGCGTTCACCTCGAACACCGCCGCAGCCAGGGCGATCGCCTCGTCGAGCGGTAGCGCATCGACCCATTCGCGCGGCTGGCGGCTGCCGAGCGCCAGCGCACTCAACAGGGCATCGCCGTGCTCGGCGAGCAAGGCGAGCCAGTCCGGATCGCCGGCCAGCTGCTGCGCGAAGGGGCGAACGGCCTTGAGCATTGCGGGCAGCTCGCCGACGACCAACGGGCTGATGCTCAGGCACCGTCCCGCCAGATCCAGCTCCTGGGCGGGCGGCACCATCACGTCCAGATCAGAGGCGTTCATTGGTCACTCCTCACAGCAGCACGATGCGGCCGAACTGGCCGAGGTCGCCGTTGGCACTCTTGAGCGTGTCGGCCAGCACCTGGCCGGAGAGCTCGAACTTCAGCAGTTCGTCAGTGATCACCGATAGTTCCTTGGCCGGATTGATGGCGACGCGGTAGAGGTCGATCACCACCTCGCGGTTGCCGTCGGCGGTGTTGAGCCCCTCGAAGCGGATCCAGCGCTCGGGCAGCGGCTGGGTGAACATCGCCGTGCTCTGCGCGGCGTCGAAGGCATAGTCGACCTGGAACGGCTCGACGAACGGGCCGCCGGTGGTCTTGTCGATGATGGCGAGCGAACCGTGCTTCGGGTTCAGTCTGTACTGGGTCGCGGGCAGGACCGCGGGCGTCGCCGCCGAGTCCTTCACCACCACCGAAGAGACGTTCTGCCTGGCGAGCAGGTAGAGGCTGCCCACGGTCACCGGATTGGGCAGCGCCTCGGCGGTGACGGTGCCCGAGCCATGGTCGGTGGTGGAGCCGTAGAGCGCGAGGGAAAGGTTGGTGGCAATGAGCTCCTCGAGGGTGCAGGCGAACTCACCCTTCTTGGTCTTGATGAGCTGCAGATCGGTGAGGCGCTGGCCGCTGGTGGACTCCTGGTGCTCCAGGGTCTCCACCGAGAGCGATACCTTGAGCTCGGGCACATTGCCCACGTAGGCGAGCCCCTGCGGGTTACCGAGCGCGTCGCGGGCGCCGATATAGACGCGCCCCTGTCCGGAGAAATACGGCATGGTCAGTCTCCCTTGCGTTGGGTGGAATGCGGCTTGGGCTCGGGCGCATCAAGCGGGCGGGCGACGCCCCGTTCGATGAGCCAGCGTGCGGTGGGCTCGCCGAGGTCGAGCCGATCGCCCACCGTGTAGGGCCGGCCGGCGTGGGTGTGGGGTTTGAGCAGTTCAACTGTCATCGGTGGTCTCCGGTTCGGGTCAGGTCCAGGGCATGGGTGCGATAGCGGATCTCGTAGCGGGCCGGCAGTGCGACCGCTCCGGAATCGGCGTCCTCTGGGTCCCACTCGCCGTCGATCTCGCGCACGGCGAGCGCGAGCCCGCCGAGGTTGGGAGCCATCATCAGCGCCGCATGCGCGCCGACCACGATCCGATCGGCTTGGTCGAAGGCGTCCTCATCGCGGGCGATGGCAACCAGGCGCACGGTGAGCGAGCGGTCGACCAGACCGTTGGACTGAGCGGTGATGGCGTCGGCCTCGGCGAACAGCAGCAGCGCGGGGCTCGCCTCCCGGGTGACGGGCACGGTCGGAAAGCGCAGGACCGGGACCGGGACGAGTGCGGCCGATAGGCGTGCGAGAAGCTCCCGCAGGATGCGTTCACGGATGGAGTTCATGCCGCACGTCCCTGTGCGACACCCTTACGGACGCGCTGCGGGTGTGCAAAACGCCAGTCCTGTCGTTTTGTCATCGTTGGGATCCTCAGAGGCGGGAGAGCGCGGCGTGCCGCTCGCTGCCGTCACCGACCGCACGCACCTCGCGCACCCGGTAGCCGACGGCCCCGAGCGTGACCGTGTGGCCGGCCGCCAGATCCGGCAGCGCCGAGGCTGGATAGCGCATGGCGTAGTCGGTGGAGAGCGCGAGACCGTCGAGCACGCTCTCGTCAGGTGCGAGGAAGTCCACCGCGATGCGCCGGCCCTCGAACTCGACCTCGGCGAGCAGGCCGGCGCGGGCGGCGGACGCGTAAAGGTCCTCGATGCGCATCAGAGCGTCAGCTTCACCAGCACGCCGGGGCGGTGGCACATGGGCAGCGGGTTGGACTGGGTGTGCAGGTCGGTGCCGCGGTCGAACTTGCGCGGCTCCTGCTTCGCGTAGAGCGGCTGGCCGAGGGTGTTGACCGTTTCGTTGAAGTCCGCCGGTGCGAAGTAGGTGCCGAAAGTGTCCACGGTGCCGACCGGGAAGGCGTGGGCCTCGCCCGCGGCGATGAAGCGGCGGGTGTTGCCGGTCGGATCGGTGGCCTGGCCGCGGTACTCCTCGAAGGTGAGGCCGGCGAAGCTGAAGCCGGCGCGCACATCGTTGATGAGGATGGCGCCCTGCTGCCAGTTCTCGAAGGCCTTCTCCACCTTCGCGTGGCCGGTGAGCGCGGTGAAGAACTCCGGCGAGCACAGCACGTGGATGCCGGTCATGAACTCGCCCTTGAGACCGTCCTCGATGAGGCGGGAGACCTCGTAGCACTTGGCCTTGACGTTGGTCGACGCGGTGGCGAGTTCGAAGGCGACCGCCTGCGGCGTGAGGCCGAACTCGCTGAGGAGGTCGTAGATGACGCTGCCGTCCGCATCGAGGATCTGGCCCTTGAGCGCGCCCATGCGCAGGTGCTCCAGGGTGATCGCGTGCTTGTTGCGCATCGTCTCCAGGTGCCGGGCCATGACGCCCGCCACCGCCTCCAGCTCGGTCTCGGAGCCGAAGGCGCGGATCCCCTGGACCTCCTCGGGCAGCACCACATCGTCATGGGGGATGTGCGGGATGACGAAGGAGCGCAGCGTGCGCTTGCCGCGCTCGCCCACGGTGCCGGGTGTGCCCGGCGGTTTGGTCGGCAGCAGGTTCAGGCGCCCGGCGTACTCCTCGACGATGATCTGGCGGGTGCGCACCGGCTTGGGCGGGAAGATGCTCAGCTGCTCCAGGCGGCCGTAGCGGTTGGGGATGAGGTTGAGGGCCGCCGTGAGGCTCGCCATCGAGAAACCGGGGTTGTCGAACGGGTTGTGCATTTTTGGGTTCTCCCAGAAAGACGACCAATTCGTCGGGAACGAATTGGCGCGTAAGCCCCGAAGGGGTGAGCCCCAGGGACGGGGCGAACAAACCCGCCGAGCGGCGGGTTGCGAGAGTGGACGGATGTTCGTGTTAGGCGGCGTCGCGCACCAGGATGCCGAGGGCGGCGAGCTGTGCTTCGGCCGCCGCCTTCTCGGCCGGCGCGATCGTGTCCGGCCAGACGAGCGCGCTGCGCGCGACGATGGCGTGGCGGGCGATGAGGATCGCATCCTCGTGGTCGATCAGCGTGGCGTCGGTGTCGGCCGCGAGCACCCCGATCGCGTTCTCGGTGCCGTCGGTGGCGGAAGGGTCGAGCGCGGCGCACTTGCCGTCGGCGGTGCGCTTGCCGAGCACGGTGCCGAGCAGGAGGTTCCGTCCGGCGGCGACCGTGCCCGCATCGCGGGAGTAGAGGTTGGGCGCCTCGTATTTCAGCAGGTCGCCCAGGTTAGGACGCTGGGTGATGGCGGGCATGGCTTACTCCTTGTGAACGAGCTTCTTGACGGCGGCGACGATGGGCGAGCCCTCCGGCCGGGTGGCCTCCTGCGTGCCCGCCTCGGCGGTGATGGTCGACCGGATCGGCGCATGGTCGGAGCGGGCGGCGCGTTCGGCACACAGCAGCCGGCGCACCTCGGGTTCAAGCGTGCCGGCGGCGATGAAGTCGGCGGCCCGCTCCGGGCAGCCGGCGATGAGACACAACTCGGCGATGGCCTGCGCCGATTGGCCGGCCTCGCGGCGGGCTTGCGCGAGCAGTTCGGTGGCATCAGGGGCGCCAAGGGTTTCCTGCGGTTCGTTGTCCATGAGCGGCTCCAATGGGTAGGGCGCCCCCTGTCGAGACACTGCCCGAGTCGGGGGCGCCTTGCGGCCTCGGGAGCGAAGATGGGCGGAGAACTTGGCCAGCGTCGCCTCGAGCGTGCCGATCCCGTCGGCCAGCCCCGCCTCGATCGCGTGCGGGCCGAAGTAGAGAGCGGCCTCGGTGGCACGCACGGCCGGCTCCGGCAGGTGGCGCATGGCCCCGACGTGGGCGACGAAGAGGTCGTAGAGGCGGTCCACCTCGGCCTTGAGTTCGTTGCGGGCGGCGTCGGTGAGCGGTTCGTGGGGCGAGAGGTCGTTCTTGTGGGTCCCCGCGGTGATGGCCGTGTAGCGGTAACCCTCGGCGGCATCCTTCACCGACTGGTCGATGTGCAGTGCGATCACCCCGATCGAGCCCACGCCGCCGGTCTCGGTGACGACGAGCCGGTCGCTCGCGCACGCGATGGCGTAGGCCGCCGAGAAGGCCGCGTCATTGGCCACGGCCCAGATCGGCTTCACGGCGGCGGCCTCGCGCACGCGCCGGGCCAGATCGAAGCTGCCCGAGGCTTCGCCGCCGGGTGAATCCACGTCCAGCAGGATGCCGGCCACCCCCGGGTCGGCCAGCGCCGCCTCCAGCATGGCGGCGATCTCCTGGTAGCTCGTGAGCCCCGAGGCCGCTTCCAGACCGAGGGTGCGCTTGACCAGCGTGCCGTGGATCGGGATCACCGCGATGCCTGCGGCATCCGGGACGGCGGGGCGGGCGGTGGGCACTGCCGCCAGCGGCTCAGGGAGCGTCGTACTCGCCAGCTCCAGGCGTGGGCCCAGGACGGACAGGATCACGTCGAGCTTGGCGCGCTGGACGAGCAACGGCGTCCCGAAGATCCGGGAGGCGAGATGGGGCAGGAGCATGGTTGTCTGATACCCTGAGGGCTGACTACAATTGTGGTAACCGTTTCGAGGAGAGTGACATGAGCGTTTCCGTCCGCATCGACGACACCCTGGTCGAGCAGGCCCGCACGGCGGCCAAGGCCGAGTTCCGCACGGTGCAGGGGCAGATCGAGTTCTGGGCAAAGGTCGGCCGCGCCGCCCTGGACAACCCCGACCTGCCGGCGAGCTTCATCGCCGAGAGCCTGATCTCCCTGGCCGAGCCGCGCGAGGAGGCCACGCCCTTCGTGCCGCGTAGTCGCAAGTGAGCTGGGAGGTGCGGCAGACCCGCCGCTTCGCCCGCGCCTATAAGAAGCTCCACGACAACGTGGCCGCCGAGGTCGACGCCGCGGTCGAGGTCGTGGCCGCCGACCCGGATCTCGGCGAGCAGAAGAAGGGCGATCTCGCCGCGCTTCGGGTCTACAAGTTCCACTGTCAAAACCAGCTCTGGCTGCTCGGCTACACCCGCGATGACGGGGTGCGCCTGGTCTATTTCGAGGCGGTCGGCCCGCACGAGAACTTCTACCGCGACCTCAAGCGCTGATTACTCACTCCGACGACTCCGCGACCGCCGATTGGGGGGCCGGGCCCTTGTCGTGTCGCGGGTCGGAATCGAACACCAGGCCCATCCGATCGGCGCGCTCGGTGTCGGCGGCGATCTCCCGGTCGACCTCTTCGGCGTCGTAGCCGTAGGAGGCGATCGCCTCCGAGCGGCTCATCAGGCCCGCGCGGATGGCGAGCTTGAGGGCGTTGAACTCCTTCTGCGGGTCGACCCACTGCCAGCCCTGGGGGATCCACTTGGCGCCCTGGTACTCGCGCCGGCGCCGGCCGTAGCCGGGCAACGCGAGCGCCCCTTCGAGCACCGCCTGGTCCATCCAGGCCCGCCAGATCGGCCGGCACAGCTGATGGACGATGACGCCGTGCTGGATCGCCTCGCAGCGGCGGCGAAACTCCAGCAGTCCTGCGCGGATCGAGGAGTAGTTCACCTGGGTCAGGTCGCCGGTGAGCATCTCGTAGGTGATGCCCATCGCGGCGGCCACGGCGCGAAACTGCTGGCGCATGAACTCGGCGTAGGAGCTGCCGACATCGGCGGGCGCCGAGAACTTGATGTCCTCGCCGGGTTCCAGGATCTGCAGCGTACCGGGCTCCAGGCCCGCGAGCGCCACGCCCTGGGCGTCGGCCAGCCCCTCGCCCATCAGGTTGTCCTCGGGGGCGAGCCGGGTGATGAAGCCCGCGAACATGGCGGCGGTCTTCTTGCGCACCAGCTCGGCATCGTCGTACTGGTCGAGCTCGTTGAGCTTCACCAACGCCCGCGCGAGCCACGGCTCGCCGCGGATCTGCCCGGGGCGCAGCGGGCGAAACAGGTGGACCACCTCGTCGGCCGGCACCCGCACGGTGTCGATCCCGCCCGCGCCGGACATGGGCGCGAGGGCGCCGTCGTTCGGGTGGGCGCGGTAGAGGTGGTAGGCCACCCGCCGACCCAGCCGGTCGAACTCGATGCCGGCGCGAATGAGGTGTCCGTTGGGTAGATCCCGGTTCATGGTGAGCGGCAGGTGTTCGGCCTCCAGCACCTGCACCTGCAGCGCCACCGGCAGACCGTCCTCGGCACGGCGCCAGCGCAGCCGCACGATGGCCTCGCCGCCCTCGCACATCGCCCGGCAGGCGAGCGCCTGCAGACCATAGAAATCAGTCAGTCCGGCGGCATCGGCCTGCTCGCACCAATCCCGCCACAGGGTGTGGACCGCCTCGCGCAGGGTGGCGTCCGCAATCATCGACTGCGGCTTGATGCCGGTGCCGATGGCATTGGCCACGAAGGCCTCGACGCCGGCGGCGGCCCAGGCGTTGCGGCGCACCAGGTCGCGGCTCTTGGCCCGCAGACTCTCTTGCGTCGAGGCGAGGGCCGCCACTGCGCCGGGGTTCCCCACCGCCCAGGCCAGGGTCCGCCGACCCCGTCCCGCGCCATCGTAGATGGGCGTGGTGCCGAGCAGCCGGCGTTTGATACTGCCGATCCAGCCCACCGATCAGAATCCCTTGCCGGTGGTCACGCGGATCTGGCGCGGCGCGCGCGGATACAGGCCCGTGGCCACGGCGTCCTCGTGCATCGCGGTCTCGACCTCGGCGATGGCCGCCTTCAGTTCGTCGACGGTGCGGTACTCGACCGTCTTGTCGCCGAAGGTGACGCGCTTTTCGCCTTTGGCCAGAGCGTCGCGCAGGGCCTGCAATTGGGCCTCCGTGTAGCTGCTCATCGGTAGACCACCAGGTTGATCTCAGTGCTGTTGGCGAGCGAGCCGGCGGCCGAGACAAAGGCCATGTCGAGGGTTTGCACAGTCACGGACGGTTGGTCTTGAAAGGGTTCAGGTGAGCCAGCGGCTGCGGATCACGTGCCGGCCTGTTTTCGTGGTTCCAGAAGCACCAGGGCCACCGCGTGGGGTGGCCTCAGGAGCTCGTTCAATGCTTGTTTCGTTGTCGTCGGGTGGCGGTAGCCCGAGCTGGCGTTCGAGCTCACGCCAGTGGCGGTCCTCGAAGCGGTCGAGCCCCGCGGCGGCAGCCGCGGCGCGGGCGTAGACGTAGCAGTCGAGCGCCTCGTTGCGTTCGCGCAGCTTCTGCCACTCGCGCGCCAGATAGCCGTTGCGGTCGCGCCGGGTGACGAGCTGCTCGGCGCACAGCTGCTGCACGAACTCGGCGTCGATCCGGGGCAGATGGACGTAACCGGCCGGATAGACAGGCGTCACCCCGTCGTCGGCCACCTCCGCGCCCTTGCGCAGGTTGTTGTAGAGCTCCAGTTTGGCGATGCCGGTGGCCACCGCGAACACCTTGATGCCGCGGCGCAGCTTCTTGCCGCCTTGTGAGACATCGACCGCCGTGGGCGTACCGATCAGGGCTGCCCCGCGAGGGACGCCTTTGACCGCCATCACCCGCGCGTCGCGGCAGGCGCGCACGAAGGCGTAAGCCTCCTGGGTGGCAAAGCCGGTATCGAGGGCAAGGCGCGCGAGCGGCAGCTGCGCGCCGCACTCGTGCCTCCAGGTCTCGCCCAGCACTCCCGCCAGCGCCTTCCACACCGCATCGCGCGCCGTATCGCCCATCAGCACCCGGTGCTCGATGAGCCAGCACGCCTTGCCGCGGCCGAAGGCCCACACCGATACCTCGATGCGGTCCTTCTGCACATCGGCACCGGCGGTGAGCAGCAGGCCCCCCGCCGGGACACTGCCCGCTTGGTAACCCTCGCGCCGCTCCAGCAGCCGCTGCCAGTCGGGCGCTTCGCCTTCCTCGACCCAGGTCTCGCCCAGCTCGGTGTTCTTGAAGGTCTTGATGGCCGAGGCCGATTTGCTCTCCGACATCGCCGCCGATTCCCACGCCGCGGCGATGTCGCGCCAGGAGCGCCAGCCAAGCGGGCTGTAGAGGCTGGAGAGGTGAAAGCCAGCCGTCTTGCCGGCATTCTCCGGCGCGAGAGCCCGCCACTCTCCGTGCTCCAGCATCCAGCCTTTGTGGTGCTCGGGGATCGGCCGCTCGCAGGCCTCGCACACATAGGCGGCGGTCGCGGGCTGTCCGCGCTCCCAGCGCAGCTGCTCGAAACGCAGCCATTGGCGCGCACCGCAGTGCGGGCACGGCACGAAATAGCGACGCTGATCGGAGGCGGCGTACTCGCGCTCGATGCTGCTCGCCCCGGCAATGGTCGGGGTGGAGACGATGAGGAGCTTGCGTCGTGCAAAGGTGCGGGTGCGCGCCTCGGCCAGCGCGATGGCGTCGCCTTCGCCCTCGACATCCAGCAGGTAGCCGTCGACCTCGTCGAGAAAGAGGTAGCGCACCGGCATCGAGCGCAGGCCCACCGCCGAATTGGCGCCGGTCATCACCAGCACCCCGCCCTGGAACTCCTTGGTGAGGATGGTGTTGCCGGAGTCGCGGCTCCTCGCTGGCGCGATTCGCTCGGTCACTGCGGGCGTCTCCTCGATCAGGGCGTCGATGCGCTGCTTCGAGGCACGCTTGGCCATTTCCACCGTGGGCCACACCGCCATCATCGGCCCGGGGGCGTGGTGGATGACGTAGCCGATCCAGTTGAGCCCCAGCTCGGTGCCGCCGACCTGTGCTCCCTTCATGAACACCACCCGCTCGATGGGCGAGGTCGGCGAGAGGCAATCCATGATCGCGCCCAGGTATGGGGTGCGGCTCGTGCGCCAGCGCCCGGGCTCAGCCGAAGCGCGGCTGCCGAGCACACGGTGGCGGTCGGCCCACTGCGACACCGTGAGCAGCGGATCGGGCGTGAGCCCCTCGCGCCAGGCCCGTTCGACTGTCTCGGAGCCGTCGTAGACAAAGCCGTCCATCACAAATTCGTCGGGAACGAATTTGGACGCGCGCCAGCGCGCCCGTCAGGGTGAAACACAGGGACGTGTTTCATCAGTCGATGCGGGGGCGCAGCTCGCCCAGCTCCTGCAGGTGCTCGCGCACGGCGGTCTCCAGGGCGACGTGCAGGTCGTGGGCATCCACGCCGAGGCGTGCGGCCAGTGTCGCCGACACCCGCGCCGGCCAGTTGAGCCAAGCATCGCGCTCGGCGCGGGCGAGGGTGAAGACGTGGGCGACGGCCTGCGAGCGGTCAACCAGCTCGCCCTTGAGGCGCGCCAGCCGCACCTTGTTGGTCTGGGCCTTGACCACCTCGTTGACGGTGCGCGCCTGCAGCAGCGAGGTGCCGCCGGCGGGCAGTCCCGTACCGAGGCTCGGGGCCGGCTCCTCCGGCACGCGCACCTTCGCGGCTTTGGCGCTCGTTCCCTCCTTGAGCGGCTCGGAGTTCCTTGCCCAGTCGCGGTCGGCCTTGTCCGGATCGATCGTGCCGTCCGCCTCGGGCGTGATGCGCCCGGCGCGAATGGCCTTGTGTACGGCGGTGTCCGACACCCCACGGTGGCGGGCGTAGGCGCGAATCGACAGTCCCATGGTCTCCATCAAGCATTGGCGCCGTCCTGCTCGAATTCCGCTTGGCTTCTCTCGGGAACAGCGCGTTCATGTCATCACCATCAGCGACACCCCGAGGAGAGGTACATGGACAAGCAAGCCGAGAAGGACATCGACCATCAGCTGCGCCAGATCGCGCTGAACCACCTGTTCATCGACACCCTGGAAACCCGCAACAGCGACCGGCTGGACTTCCACGAGGTCAGCGTCTGGGCCGTCAAGAGCGCCTTGATGGCCGCCTACCAGGCGGGCCGGCAGGCCGCGCGACAGGGCTGAGAAAGCAGCGGAAGGCGCTTGGCTTCTGCAGCAAACAGCGCCTTCATATCGCCACGATTGACGACCACGAAGGAGCATTGCCATGAAACTGACCGACACCCAAAGCTTCGTCCTATCTGCCGCCGCCGATCACCCGGAGTACCGCGTCGAGCAGTTCCCCGAGAACGTCAAGGGCGGCGCCCGCGCCAAGGTACTGGCGGGGCTGTCGGCCCGCGGCCTCATCCGCCAGGAGGGTGAGCACCCCGTCCTCAGCGACGAGGGATTTCGTGCCATCGGCCGGGAGCGCTCGGCCCCGGTAACGACCGATTTCGAGGCGGAAGTCGCCGCGGCCGAGACCGCCTGGGCCAAGCCGGAAACCAAGCCTCGCCGCACCCGGGAGGGCAGCAAGCAGTCGCGGATCATCGAGGCGCTGAACGCCCCCGGTGGGATCACCCTGGCCGGGCTCATCGCCCTCACCGGCTGGCAGGCACATAGCGTGCGCGGGGTGCTGGCCAATCTGAAGCGCGCCGGCGTGCCAGTCACCTCGACCAAGGAAGGCAACGAGCGGGTCTATCGCATCGCCTGAAGAAAGAGCGTGAACTCGCTTGGCTTCTCTCGGCCGCAGCGCCTTCATACAGGTGTCAACACAATCACCTGAGGGATCGCGATGAACGTCACCCAGCCGGTCAAGAAAGGCGACAAGGTGTCCTACCACATCAAGCGCCGCACCAGCGCGGCCGATGCCCCCGAATCCGGGATCCGCGACGGCTGGTGCAGCGTGCGCCGGGTGGGCACCGTCAAGGGTCGGCGTGACGGCAAGGTTGTCGTCCAGCATGCGGACCACACCACCGACCTGGTACACGAGGCCGATCTGTACCTCCTCGGTTAACAGGGGATCGAATGAGAGCCAAGCCGAGCTTGGCTTCTCAATCGAACAGCGCCTTACTACAGGTCAGGTGTCGCCACCCAATCCGAAGGAGCCCACGATGGACACCAACACGCTGATCCCCGCTACCCGGAACACCGAATGGGGCTTCTGGGGCACGATGACCAAGCAGGCCGAAGCGGCCTGGCCGATCGCGATGAGCGCGATCGCACAGGCCACCGGCGAGCCGCTCGAGTCGGTACGGGCCTTTCTCGACAGCCGCTATGGCCGCCACTTCGCAGACGACGTCTTGAACGAGATGCACGCCGGCCGCGCCCTGGCGGAGGCGATCCCCGCCGCCACCCGGCGCTGGATGAGCTGGACGATCGGGCGGCGCACCAGCCGCGACTACGGCATCCCGCGCGGGCTGCCCTATCTCACCGGGTTCGTGGTCCAGACGGCGATCGATGCCGAGCTTGCCGCGTGAAGCGCGCCAGTCGCAAAGGTGCCGCCGCTCGGCTTGGCTTCGCAATCGAACAGCGCCTTACTACAGGTACAGCAGCAATCGACCGACGGAGCCCACGATGAACAACGCGATCCGCAACCACCGCAACTACGATGCAGACGACTACGCCTACCTGGCCGCGAAGGGCTGGAGCGACGCGGAGATCCTGGCGCGTTGGGACCAGGAGGCCGCCCGCGGTAACGGAGCCTGTCGCTGGCAGGGCGAGGTTGCCCGCGCCAAGCTTAAGGCGGTGAGGGATCGGCGCTGAGCGCCGCCTCGCCAAAGGTCGTCCCATCGGACTCGCGGGTGGCCACCTCGCCCGTCCATTCCTGCCAGCGGCGCACGATCACATCCACGTACTTGGGGTCGAGTTCGATCAGGCGCGCGGCGCGTCCCGCCTTCTCTGCGGCAATGAGTGTCGTGCCCGAGCCGCCGAAGGGGTCAAGCACGGTATCGCCCGGGCGGCTGGAGTTGCGGATCGCCCGTTCCACCAGTTCCACCGGCTTCATGGTCGGGTGCAGGTCGTTCTTGGCGGGCTTCTTGATCTGCCACACGTCGCCCTGGTCGCGGTCACCACACCAGTGGCGGTTCGCTCCCTCGGGCCACCCGTAGAGGATCGGCTCGTACTGACGCTGGTAGTCGGCGCGCCCGAGGGTGAAGGTGTTCTTGGCCCAGATGATGAAGGTCGACCAGTGGCCGCCCGCGGCGCGAAAGGCCGCCTGCAGGGTATCGAGCTCGCTCGATGACATCGCCACGTACACGGCGCCGCGACAGTGGGCGAGCAGCAGTGCCATCGCGTCGTAGAGAAAGTCGTAGAAGCCTTCGCCCAGCGCGTCGTTGAGGATGGGCCGGTGCTTGCCCCGCAGCTTGTCCTTGGCGCTGTTGGCGTAGTTCACGTTGTAGGGCGGATCGGTGAAGACCATGTCCACCTTCTCGCCGCCCGGCAGCAGCAGCGCGTAGGCCTCCGCCGTGGTGGCGTCGCCACAGACCAGGCGGTGACGGCCAAGCAGCCACACATCCCCCGTGTGGCAAACGGGCGTCTGCGGCGCCGCGGGCACCGCATCGTCGTCGCTGTTCCCTTCCTGCTCGGGCTCCTCGCCGGCGAGGAGCTCGGCCAGATCGTCCGCATCGAATCCGGTCAGGTCCAGATCGAAGTCATCGTCCTGCAAGGCCTCGAGTTCGATCCGCAGCAACTCCTCGTCCCAGGTCGCGTGCTCGGCCAGGCGGTTGTCGGCGATGACGAGGGCCCGCCGCTGCGTAGCGGTGAGGTGATCGAGCACCACGACCGGCACGGTCGCAAGCCCCAGCTTGCCGGCGGCGGCCAGGCGTCCGTGACCGGCGACCAGCACGCCGTCCGCGCCCACCAGGCAGGGATTGACGAATCCGAACTCGGCGATGGAGGCGGCGATCTGCGCGACTTGCTCTGCCGAGTGCTGACGGGCGTTGCGCGCGTAGGGCAGCAACCGCTCGGTGGGCCAGTGCTCGATGCGCTCGGCCAGCCAGTTCATGGCGCACATCCCTGTGCGCCACCCTGACGGGCGCCCTGCGGGCGTGCAAAACGACTCTCCTGTCGTTTTGTCATGCGATCGCCTCCGTAGGCTCGGCCAGCCGCTCGGCCGCCACCTCATCGAAGGTTTGGCCCGTTGCCGCGAGCGTCGGGACGATGTCCGGATGGTGCTGATGCCAGCGGCGCAGCGCCACGTCCACATACGCCGGCGCCAGTTCGATGGCGCGGGCGCGCCGGCCGCTCTCTTCGGCTGCCAGGATCAGGGTGCCTGAGCCGGAGAACGGCTCGAGCACGATCTCGTGTGGGTCGGTGTAGGCCTCGACGACGAACCTGGGCAGGCCGATCGGGAACACCGCTGGATGATCGATCCCCTCACCAATACGACCTCGCTGGCGCGTCACCGCGATGACCGAGTCCGGAATGCGAAACGCCTGCGTAGGCTGCCCGGCGTGGTTCCACTCGCCGACCGTCCCGTCCTTGCCGCGCATCGCGGTGGAAGATCCGTCCGCGCGCAGGTGCGTCTCGTGGCCGGCCCACTTGCACGGCACGGTCTTGTTGGGCTTGCGCGCCTCGCGGTTGAAGTGGAAGACGAACTCGTGGCGCGGCGCGAGCCGTCCGGCCCAGTCGCCGGGTACGGTCACCGCTTGGTCCCACACGTACCAGCCGAAGCGTCGCCAGCCTTGGGTGCGCATCCATTCGATCCAGCCGTTCCAATACGGTTGCCACTCGCCCTCGCGATGGACGAGCCCGAGGTTGACCAGGACCTGTGCGTCGGCGCGTAGTGCGAGGCTGGCGGCGCCGAACACGCCCTGCATGAGGGCGTCCCAGTCGGTGATGCCGCCGGTGGTGTAGTCGCGTTGGTTGGCGTAAGGCGGGCTGGTGAACAGCAGGTGCGCCCGCTCGCCGTCCATCAAATGCGCAATGGCCGCTCGATCGGCGCTGTCGGCGCAGATGAGCCGGTGCTCGCCCAGCAGCCATAGGTCGCCCGGGCGTGTCACCGCTACCACGGGCGGTGTCGTGTCGTCCGCATCCGCCTCGGTGGCCACGTCCGGATCCGTGTCCGCGGGCGCGTCCTCGTCCTCGATGCGGTGGAGCAGCCGTTCGATCTCGGTCGCGTCGAAGCCGGTGAGATCCAGGTCGAAGCCGGCCTCGGCCAGCTCCGCGAGCTCCAGCGCCAGCATCTCCTCATCCCAACCGGCATCAAGCGCCAGGCGGTTGTCGGCGATCACGTAGGCCCGTTTCTGTGCGGGCGTGAGGTGGCCGAGCTCGATCACCGGCACCTGGGCGAGCCCCAGCTTGCGTGCCGCCGCGAGCCGCCCGTGCCCGGCGATCACGCCGTTGGTGCCGTCGACCAGGATCGGGTTGGTCCAGCCGAACTCGGCGATACTGGCCGCGACGCGGGCGATCTGGGCGTCGGAGTGCGTGCGCGGGTTGCGCGCGAACGGGACCAGTGCCTCGATCGGGCGGTACTCGATGTGGAGGGTGCCGGTGTCTTGCATGGCCCAAATGCAAACGGCCCGCACGCGAGCAAACGCGTCGAGCCGTCTGGAATCTCGGATTATGGAAAGGCCCGCGGTGACGGGCCGTCGATGGGGTGCAAACCTGCAAACCCCGCAAACCTCGGTTTGCGGTCGGACGCTAGAAAAGCGCCGCGCTCGCGCCCCCCGCATGGCTCGGTGCCCGGGAAGGACCCGTGGCAATCCGCGTTCGTGGGCGAAGTCCAGAAACGACGAAGGCCACCGGTGGTACGGTGGCCCTCTGACGCACTTCGCTCGCGAGATTAGCTGCAATCCTAGCCAAAAACGCCGGAAATGTTGCGCTTGCTTTTTGCCGCTCACTTCGCAGCGATCCGCAGCGGTTCGCATGGACACGCGCCGCCTGCAAATTACCCGCAGCGTCTATCACGTAGCGATGCAGCGGGCTCGTTCAACTGCGCGACGATCTTCGCCAGGGCCGCCTCCCAGCGCCGCCACGCCGTCGTGCGGTCGCAGCCAAACCGGCAGCAAATCTTCTTCCACGGGTAGCGCTCGGCCCGCATCCAGACGAGGTGGCGTTGCTCCAACTCCAGCCAGGAGACCCAATGCATGGTCTCCAGCATGCGCTCGACGGCCTCTGGATCGGGTGGAAAGCGGTAGGTCACAGTCTCCGCGCCGAGATTCTCCCAGGGCATCCGTTTGATCGCGGGCCAGGTGTTGAAGTAGCCCTGGACACGCACCGGTGGGAGCCGGTGTGCGGTGCTGGCCGCCTCGCGGAAGCGTTCCGCGACGCGCTCGGTCGTCCACTCAGCCATGGCGTCGCTCCCTCGTTCCGTAGAGGCGCTCGCCGATCTGTCGCACCAGTTCGTGTTCCGTCCAGTCGAGCCGATCGTCGTCCGGTGACACGACGAGGATGTGCTGGTCGCGCCAGCCGCGTCGCTTCACCGCTTCCAGGTCCGTGACTTCGGGTTGCAGCTTGGCCAGCGGGCAGCGGTAACGCGGGTTCGGGATCTTCATGTCACACCTCCTGCGTCGCGATGGCCCAGCGCAAGATGGCCAGGGCATCGGCCTCGTTGTCGTCGGCCGGATCGAAGCCCAAGGCTCGGACGGCGGCGATCACCGCGTCCTTGCCGGCGTTACCCTTGCCAGTGATGTGTTTTTTGATCGTGCCGACCGGCACGCCCCGGTACGGAATCTGGTGGTGCTCACACCAGGCCGTGAGATGCGCCATGAAGCCGCCGTAGGCGTGGGCGGCGTCGACCCCGACGTGGCGGCGGACCTCCTCGAAGTACACCGCATCGATGCCGTCCGCCGATTGCTTGATCTCGGTGAGCCAGCGCTTGAAGCGCAGGTAACGCATGCCGCCGCCCTCGAAGCGCTGGGGCTTGAAGAACTCCGAGCCGCTGGTGATGGAGCCGTCGCGTCCGAGCAGCGCCCAGCCGGTCCGGGTGCCGAGGTCGAGGCTCAGGATCGCCGCAAAGGGTCCTCGGCTCCGACCGCCCAAGCTGAGCAGACCCCTTCGGGTCGGGGGAGAGGACACGACGTGGTCCTCTCCCCCCGAAGGGGGGAGGGAGTTTTCGCCAACTTGGAAATCTCCGAGAACCCAGCAACCACGCGGGTTTGGGGAAGTTGGCAAGTTGGCAGCGTTGCCAACTTGCCAATCTGCCGACAACTCCGTAACACGTTGATATGTATGGGATTCAAGTTGGCAGGCGTTTGCCAACTTGCCAACGTCTCCGAAAATCGGGGGGAAGTTGGCAGCGGTTTTGCCAACTTGGCTGTGCATGTTCATACGGGCTCCTTGGGGTCGTTCAGGTCGTCTTGGTAAACCCACACCTCGGGGTTCTCGACCGGCAGCGCGGCCCCCGATTGCGGGCATTTGAAGTGGGTGGGCAGCACCGGCAGTTCGCGCAGCGATACTTCGCCGGTATCGGGATCGGGTTCGCCGAGCGGCAAGCGCAAGACCATTCCTTCCACGCACAGGTAGCCGAACTTGGTGCGGGCGGGCGGCAGGCCGTAGTCCGCGGCGTTGCGGAAGTACTTGATGTAGCCCTGGGTCGAGAGCGCGGAGAGGCGCTCGCGGATGGTGCGCTCGCCACCCAGCCCCGCCTTGCCCTCGAAGGATTCGGCGAACTGGTTGGCGGTGTAGCAGCGCCCCTGGGCCGCCTCGTCGAACAGGATCTGCAGGATGGCGTCGCGCTTGCGCCGGCGCTCGGCATCGAGCCGCTCGCCGTAGTCCCTCATCACCAGCCGCGCGTTGGCATCCACCTCCCGCCACTCGCCGCGGATCTTGTCCACGTGCATCGAGGGGATGGCCGCGCCGTTGCGCAGTTCGAAGATCAGCTGGCGCGTGGTGCGCGTCTCGTCCGGGCGAAACAGCAACATGCCGGTGGTGTAGTAGCCGCGCAGACTCCCGGCCCCGGCCAGCGCCTGGAACGGGTCTTCCTCGAACTGTTTCTTGCCGAGCTTCTTGGTGTGGTGGGCCAGCACGATGCCCGCGTCCGGGTTCACCGCATCGCGCAGGCGCTCGACCCGCTGCGACAGGAAGAACAGCATGGCGGCGTTGTCGTTCTCGCCGCCGGCGTCCCCGCCGTCGAAGACGTTGCGAATAGGGTCGATGGCGATGATGTCCGGCAGCTCGTCGCCGAATGCCTGCTTGATCGCGGGGATGACCTGGGCCAAGCCGGCGTCGTCCAGGATCAGCCGCAGCTGCGGCGTGGCGACGAAGTTGACGCGCGCCGCACCGATGCGACTGGGCGGCAGGCGGATTTCCTTCACGCGCTCGCGCAGGTAGTGGTACTGCACCTCGGCCTGCAGGTAGAACACCCGCAGCGCACGCGGCGGCTTCATGGCGAGGAAGGTGGCGCCCGCCGCCATGTGCGTGAGCCACGCGAGCAGAAAGTCACTCTTGCCGACCTTGGGCGCGCCACCGAACACCAGCAGCCCGCCGGGTGTGAGCACGCGCGGTGCGATGAGATCGGGTGGCAACGGGGAGTCGTCGTCGAGCAATGCGCCCAGAGTGAAGGTCGGCAATGCCCGCGCCGCAGCCTTGACGAGCCTGCGCTCGCCCTCACGAATGAAGGCGGCGCAGTTGAACCCTTCGGCCACGGCATCGGCCGCATCCCATTTGTCGGGTTTGTCGGTCGGCGGAACGAGAATGACGACCGACGCCGCGCCCGCCGTCACGCAGGCGCGGGCAGCGTTCTCCGCGTAGTCCCAGCCGGGGGCGTCACGATCCGGCCAGATGATCACGTGCTTGCCGGCGAGCGGCGACCAGTCGGTCTTGTCGACCGGTGCCCGCGCACCGTTCATCGCCGTGGTCGCCGTGATGCCGGCGTCGATCAGCGCCGAGGCGGCCTTCTCACCCTCGGCCAGCACCACCTCGCGCGCCTTGGCGACCGCCGGCAGGTTGTAGAGCGGACGCGGGTCGGGAGCGCGCCACATGCGGGCGCGCACGTCCCAGGGGCGGTACTCCTTGCCGGTGGGCGGGTCGTAGCGATAGACGCAGGCGATGAGCCGGCCGTCCGCCGTGAGGTAGTCCCACTTGGCGGTGTAGGGGCCGAGTTCGTCGACAGGCGCGCTGCGAATGTTGGATCGAGGTTCGGGATGGCGAGTGGGCGGTGCGATCCCGAGCCATTGACGGATTTCCTCCGCGATCCGAGGGAAGTCGTGCCGCGCGGAAAGTCCACGGGATCGCGCCCACAGATCGATGACGTCGCCGCCTTCGTCGGTCGCAAAATCCTTCCACAGCCCACGTCGTTCGCCGTCGAGCTCCACCACCAGGCTCTTGCCGCGATTGCCGTCGATGTCTCCGACGTAGAACTTGCAGCCACGGGTGCGGCCCTGTGGGAACAGGTAGAGCAGCACGGCCTCCAGGCGATCGAGCAGCCCTCGGCGGAGCGCGTCGGTATCCGGGAGTGCCATTCCCTGCTGTTCGGGCGCGTCGTTGTAGTCGAGCCAAATGACGTCTGCCATCAAGCCGGCCCCCAACACCGGTCCTGCCATGGACACGACTTGCACTCGAAGTGGGTGGACGTGGTGGCATGACGGGGCAGCAGCTCGCCGGCTTCGGTGGCGGTGATGACGCGCACGGCCCGGTCCGACATGCGCTGCGCGATCCCGCCGTCGAACGGCACGAGCTCGAACCAGATCTCCTCGCTGTCCTTGTTGATGGCGGTGAACAGCGCGGGATTGCTCGCGATGCCAGGCACGGTGCCTTCCATGTAGGCCTGGTAGACGGCGAGCTGGGCGGCATAGATCGGTTTGGCGCGCGCCACACCCTGCTTGACGGTCTCGCGCCAGGACTTGTCGTTCATCGTCTTGCACTCCCACAGCGCGGGGTAGGCAAGCCCGATGTCGGCAGGGCCGGCGGCCAGGATGCCGTCGACGTGTCCCTGGATGCGACCGCCGGCGACGGAAAAACCGAACTGTCCGCCGTCGGCCTTGCGCGTGTAGAGCTCGAAGCCGGCCAGGCGCAGCCAGCGGATCGCGAGATCCTCCAGGACATGGCCGACCTCGAACACGCGCAGCACCCGCCCGGGCAGCTCGCGCCCGGGATCGACCGGCGCCTGGACGTACTCGTATTGCAGGGCACGCTCGCAGGCGACGCCGAGGCGCGACGCACCGAGGTAACTCCGGGATACCTGTGCTGCCCGTTCGCGCGCCAGTGCTTCGTCGATGACAGCGTTGACGCGCTCGTGGAACCTTGGGCGGTGGTTGTAATCGAGCATCACCGCCTCCTCAAAACGGCACATCGTCGGGCGTGAGCTCCCGCAGGTTGTCGAAGTAGGCCGTGAGCACCACGTCGACCAGTTGCAGGACCTCCTCGCGGCGGTAGGCCGACAGCGGCCGGTCCATGCCGATGGACGCGACGTACTCGCCGAGGTGGGGAAGGACGGCCTCCATCGCGGCCTTCTCGTTATTGGTGGGATCGATCACGACGCCGCCTCCCGCCTTCAGTCGTTGTAGATGAATGTCCTGGCAGCGCATCGAGCAGAAGCGCTTGAACAGGGGCTTGCCGTCCGGCGCACGCGGGCCGTTCCTCGGTGACAGCCAGCAGAAGCCGCGTCCCTCTCGTCCGCAGATCGCGCATATCACGCCGCCCTCCGGTGTTCGTCGTTGGCCGCCAGCACGAGGCGCTGGATCGACGACTTGTTGAACTGGAAGGCGAGCAGTACCGAGGCCTGATAGCGCGTGAGTCCGAAGTCGGCCCGCAGGACAGGCGGCAGATAGCGGAGCTGCTTCTCGGAGGGCGGCTCGTTGAGCCAGCGGCGGGTCTTGTGGGCGGTGTCGAGGGACTCGTTGTCGTTGAGCCAGTCGTCCGCCTTGGCCATGCAGACGGTGCGATCGCCCACCGCCAGCAGCCGAGGCTGCAGATCCTTGCCGCCACCGACCGCATGCCAGCGGCCGTTGAGGAAAAAGATGCCGCCCCAGGCACCGAAGCCGGTGGCCATCAAGGCGTCGTCGCAGCCGAAGAGATCGCACCAGCGAAAGTTGGAGCGCTTGAGCAGATCGATCTCCGTCATGACGAACTCGTCCAGCGCCTCTGCCTGCTCCGTTTCTTCGCGGGTCCACTCGAAGCCGCACAGGGGACACTCGCGGCAGCCGAGCGGGACCAATGCCTCGCAGGAGGGGCAATCCTTGGTCGGCGCCTCGCCCTGGCGCTGGTGGCCGTCCAGGTTGGCCTCCTGCTCCAGAGAACCGTGCATGAGCGTCGCAGTGCCGAAGTCGAGGACGATGCAGTCGGTCTTGACCACGCCGGGATGCTCGGCCGGATCGACGGTGCGCAGCCCACGACCGATCATCTGGGTCAGCGTCGACTTGTGCGAGCTCGGGCGCAGCAGCACCACGCAGGAGGTGGGCGTGTAGTCGTAGCCTTCGGTCAGCACCGCCACGTTGACCACGACCTGGGCATCGCCGGTCTCGTACTCGGCCAGGCGGGTTGCGCGCTCGGCATCCGACAACTCGCCGTGAATCAGTACGGCGCGGATGCCGGCGGCGACGAACGCCTCGGCCACGCACTGCGCGTGTGCCACGGTCGAGCAGAACACGATGGTCTTGCGCTCACCGGCCTTCTCGCGCCAGTGGCGGATCACCGCATCGGTGATCGGCGTCTTGTTGAGGATCGCCTCCACCTCGGTCATGTCGAAGTCGGTGGCGGTGCGCCGCACCTGAGCGAGGGCCGATTGCGCGCCGACATCGATGACGAAGGTGCGCGGCGGCACCAGATGGCCCGAGGCGATGAGCTCGCCCAGGGTGATCTGGTCGGCCACGTTGCTGAAGACCTCGCGCAGTCCCTTGCCGTCGCTGCGCGCGGGCGTGGCGGTGGCACCGAAGATCTGCGCCCGGGGGTTGCGCGACAGCACGCGGTCGATTACGCGCCGGTAGGAGGGCGAGGCAGCGTGATGCGCCTCGTCGACCACCAACAGATCGAGCGTGGGCATCGCGTCGAGATGAGCGTCGCGCGAGAGCGTCTGCACCATCGCGAAAGTGGCGCGCCCGGCCCAGGACTTCTCCTTGGCATCGAACACCGAGGTGGTGATGCCGGGATTGACGCGGCCGAACTTCTCCCGGTTCTGACCGGTGAGTTCATCGCGGTGGGCGAGGATGCAGGCCTTTGCGTCGGGCTCGTCCAGCACGCTGCCGGCCACCGCCGACAGCATGATGGTCTTGCCCGAGCCGGTGGGACCGATGGCCAGGGTGTTGCCGTGCTGGTGCAGCGCCGCGAGTGAGCGCTCCACCAGCAGGGCCTGACGGGGACGAAGCATCATGACGGCAGTCCCCCTTACTGCGCCCAGCTCGGGCGGCCCGAGACTGGGGCGCGACCGGTGGCCTGGGCGTAGGCGTTCGCGGTGGTGGATGCCGGGGAGGTGGCAGGCGCGCTACCCATCCGCGCGGCGTAGTCCTTGTGATCGGGCTGGATCGCCTGCTTGATGACGGCCTTGTCCTGACCGTGCTGATCCTTCTCCCAGTCGACTTTGCCGAGGAACTCGATGCCGTCGAGATCCGCGAAGCCTGCAATGCGCCGCGCGTTCTGTGCCTGGGGACTGGCATCGCCCGGATGGACGCCGCGCGCGGAGTTGAGGATCGCCTTGACGAAGGCGCGGCCCATGTTCGCCCACTCCGGGCCCTTGGGGCTGTGGAGGCCGATCAGCGACCACATCTTGCGGCGGGCGTACTCGCCCTCCATCACGACGAACTCGCAGTTGAGGTACACCGAGCCGGTGTTGTCGTTGCGGGTCGCGTAGCCGCCGGTCCACCCCTGGCTCGCATCATCGAAGCCGCCGGGACGGATGGTCATGCGCACGCGCACCAGCGTGCCTTCGGGGATCAGGTCGAACGAGGACTGCTCGTTGGCGTCGTTGAAATCGAAGTAAGTCATGGCGTAGCTCCTTATTGCTGCGCGGATTCGGAAGGCGCGGGGCGCGCGAAATCGAGGCGTTCGAGAGCGGGGCGGGCAGGGCCGGTGATCTTGGTCATCAGCCGGCCGAGGTGCGGCTCCTCGATCTGGTCGAGGCGCCCGGAACGATCCTTGGCGGGGTAGCCCCAGGGGTTGAGCGTGTGGCAGACGAAGGCGCGATAGGCGGTGCCGTCGTCGGCCTTGAGCTCGGCGAGCGTCACCACTTCGTCGACGATGCCGGGTAGTTCCAGCCCGGTCTTGGAACCGTCGATCTGCAGCTGGAAGACGCGGCGATTGAAGTCGTCGAGCCGCTCGTCGAGGATGCCGACGAACCAGACGTTCTTGCCCCGGGTGTGCTGCAGGTGGGTGAGCCAGGCGATCATCTCCTGGCCCATCAGGCCGTAGGCCCCGCGCGTGTCCGGCTTGCCGGTCTTCTCGGAGAAGGCCTGCGGCTGGCCCTTGCACCACTGCAGGCACAGGCGCCCGGCGACGGTGATCGAGTCGACGAACACGGTCTCGTACTTGTCGAGCACGGACGGATCGCCGAAGCGGGCGCAGACGGCGTCGAAGTGCGCCTGGCTGAACGGTTGCTCGTCGCGCAGCGCCGGATTCGGGCCGCCGATGAACACCGCGAAGTCGCGGCATTCCTGCCAGGTGCGCGGCCGGATCGTGTCGCCGGCCCATCCTTCGACGGCGAGATCGCCCGCCTCGAGGTCGAAGAACAGGGTGGCCTCGGGCGTCAGCGTCCAGAGCTGCGAGGTCTTGCCGATACCGCTCTTGCCGACCAGCACGCCCTTGACGCCGCGCTTCTCGGCCAGGCGCTGGTCGGCGGAGATGATGGGGAGGTTCATGCGCGGCCCTCCTTGTCGGAGAAGGCCTGCTCGATGCGGTACGCGCCGAGTGCGCCGCGCTTGCGGGCGAGGTCGTAGAGTTCGCGCAGGGCATTCATGCGGCGGCTGATCGGCCGGACCTCGTTTTCGAGGGCGATGACGGCGAAGGCGATCTCATCCAGGGTGGCGCTTTCGAGCGGCACCTCGATACCATCCGCGCGGACCGTGGCCGGAAGTTCGTCCAGCAGGTAGGGATGCTTGTTTTTCAGCTTCTCGAGCAAAGTGCGGTTCTTGAACATGGCGGTCACTCCTTCATCAGGGCGAGACGGAAGCCGGGCTTGCCGGTCTTGAGCGTGCGGGCGGGTGCGAAGGCGCTCTTCAGCGACTCCGGCCAGGCGTTGAACTTGGTTTCCGAGACGCGGTAGCTGATCTCGACGTACTCGGTCGGGTCCTCGCCGCCGTTGGCGATGCGGCGGACGACCTCGGCAAGCCGCTGCTGATCCCACTCGATCCGCTTGGGCAGGTCGGCGGTGATGCGCACATGGCCGTCATCGAAATGCACGACGCCGGTGTCCTTGCCGGCGGCCAGGCGCAGGGCATGGGCGCGGTCGGCGTACTTCAGGTCGAGCGCTCGGTCGATGTGCTCGACGATGGCGCGGGCCACCGAGAGCAGATCGGCGGCATCGTTCTTCAGCTGAAACAGCGCCTCGCTTTGCAGCGCGGCGAGATCGCCGGCGGGCGTGGCGAGGACCTGATCGGGCGTGAGGCGGCTCATGCGACACCTCCCGCGCTGGCACGCTCGGAGGTGCTCTTGCGCAGGCACTCCGCTTCGTAGGACTCGACGTCCTCGACGCGGTAGAGCACGCGGCCTTGGATCTTCAGAAAGACCGGCCCGATCCCTTCGGAGCGCCAGCGTTCCAAGGTGGCTTCGCTGACGCCCCAACGGTCGGCCAGTTGGCGTTGGTTGAGGTGTTTGATACTCACGGTTCGCTCCTTACGGGTTGTTGTGGAAACGTGAGGTCATTCTGGTTTTCAGGGGGTGGGCAAACCGGCGGGTAAAGCGGGCAGGATTGGCGGGCAGATCGTGCAAATCGGCCTTCGCAGAGCCAGAAAGAAAAAGGCCCGGAGTTTTTGGCTCCGGGCCTTGCTGGGGGATGGAAATGGGGGGCGGTCAGCCGCGAGGCGGGAACGGGTCCTTGCCGTAGGTGTTGCGCTCGCGAATCTTTCCATCCGTGCCTTGGATGAATACCTCGCTGCCCTGGTTGCGCGCGATGTCGCGTGCGCGCTCGAAGGCTTCCTGTTGCGTATCGTGCGTAGAGGTCAGGCGGTCGTTGCCTTCCCCCCGGACACCCCATTTGTCGCCGTTGCGGACGACCCACTGGTTCTTACCACTCATGTCATTCACCTCATCGAAATCAAAGTTGCACTGCCGGATAAAAGGATTGAGCTTTTCTGTGCGCATCACTTCCTTTGGTCGTCGGCGTATTCGGGTTTGAGCCAATAGTGGCCGTCGGTGTCGTGGGCGACGAAGGTGCGGTAGACCGCCTTGTGCCGCTTGAAGATGTCCGCGCCCTTGCACTTGTCGACATCGATCTCCAGGGCGTCGGCGATGGTGCGTTTGTGGACGGGATCGCCAGCAGCCCGCTGAAGCACGGAAAGAAAACCGCAGACTTGGGGTGACAGCGCGTGCCGCCCACCGTCGATCAGTGCGATGCGACCGGAGTGCATCAGCCGCAGGGAGGTTTCCGAATCCGGTTCGCCGATCCCGACGGAGCCGTCGAGGTATGCGTCGAGATTTTCGATGACGAAGCCGGCCTTGCGGAGATGCGCCACGGCACGTAGCGGAACGATGAGATGGCCAGAAGCGTGGATGGTTTGAGCGACGTCAGCTGTGGTGGTGAGCAGGACGCCGCAGCCGGGTGCGCAGGCAGTGCGCAATCGATGGTCGATGGAGGGCATCAGGACCGGATCGTCTAGCTTCCGGCCGAAGAAGACAGTGCGCCGCTTTCGTCGATGTTCGATCTCGCCCAGGCGCCACAGCGCTGTCGGAACCAGCTCTTCGTGTTGATAGCGTCCCGCAAGGCCCAGGGCGGAGGCGAGCCACCGGACGATGCGCGTGGTGTCCACCCTGAGCCATGTCACTTGATCACTGGCCAGATCAACCCAGCCGCAGTCCGTGCAGTACCCCTGGCGACGTCCTTGCTCGAAGCGAATCCCCTCCAAATCGCCCATTCCGCACCAGGGACAGAGGATGCTTGATCCGACACCATCACTCGCCCCGAGGGCACCGAGGTCGAGGAGATGCCGATAGGCATCCATCTGTCCGGAATACCGGGCGGCATCCGGATGGAGGTTTCCATCGGATTCCTCGACGAGCCCGCAGAGCAGGCCGAAGGCGATGTCGTTGCGTGCTTTCACGGCGTCTCCTACGCGACCAGGGCCAGTTCGACCTCGGTCGGTTCGGAAACGCGCCACGCACGCAGGAGGCTCTCGGCGAGCTTGGCATCCTCCTCTCCCATGTCCTGGAGGTTGGAGATGCCAGATTGCTTGAGGTCGATGTTCAGTACGCGGCCGCGCTTGCCCACCTCGGCAGGGGCGAAGTAGATGCTGATAAGGGCCTCGACGATATTGAACGGACCGCGGAACAGGTCGTGATCTTTCAAGTGGGCGCTCGATGCAGTGAGTGCGCAGGGTTCGGACTGATCGGCCGGTACGCCCACCCAGAAGTCGCAGACAGGCGCCTTGGTGCTCCTGAGCCGGGCACGGCGGAGGCGGATGCGATTGATGCCGTGGGCGGCGAGGTCGATGTCGCTGTCCTCCGGAAGGTCCAGGCCGTGCCGCAGGCGGTTGAGATAGAACATCGGCTGCTTCACCGCCTCGGGCTTGACCTCCTGTTTCAGCAGATGGCGTGCGAAGAGCGTCACCAGCGGCTGGTGGACCTTGGCGCCGCCCCGGCCGACGGTGTCGACGATGCCGGATGCGGGGAAGTAGACCAGCGCGAGATTGGTCGCCGGGCGGGTCGTCCGGCGGCGCATGCCCTCCTCGACGAACTCCACCAGATCGTTGGGATCGTCCTCCACGTAGACGCTGATCTGGACGCCGCCGTCCAGGTGACGATCGCAGACGTCCACGTGGCAGGCGCGCCGCGGCCCTTTACGCTTGGATAGCACCTCGGACAAGGCGGCCTGCAATCCCTCGATGTCGGCAGCCTCTCGGGACACCGGCTCGGTCACCTTGATGGCTTGCCGTTTCCACGACCGCTTGCCGACGCCGAGATCGAATTGGAGCAGCGCCTCCGCCGTCATGAAGGTGGTCGGCCAGTTCACCAGCACCCACAAGGCCCGTTCGGCGTGGTTGCGCAGTTTTCCGAAGTCCTCCCGAATAGCCGCGTCGTTGTCGCTGGCGTTGAGGATCGCATCGATGCCTTTCTGGGTCGCGAGGGCGTGGACATGGCGCAGCTCGGCGTGCAGCAGGGCCTGTTGATCCGGTTCGAGTTCCTCCAAGAGGGTGATCAGGGCATCGGAAAATGCCTTTTCCTCGGCGCTCCAGTCGAAAGATTCGGGGATGGCGATGGAGCGGGAGGACAGATAGGCCTGCCAAGTGGAGGCGGGAACCTGGCGGGCGAGGTGGCGAGGGTTGAACGCGGTCATGCCATGCATCTCCTATACAGACGGAAGGTGCCCGGCATGCCGTCACGTCCCAACAAGGACGCGGGCGTTCGGTGTGCCGAACGATTCGGATTGTCTCGGAGTAATGCGGGGTTTGTCAAGCAGGTACGAAAACGTTCGGTCTGGTGGTAACATCTTCGGACTGACGCAGAACGTTTAGGAGAGTCCAGTGCCATCGCCCTTGGGGGACAAGATCCGCGCCTTGCGGAAGCAGAAGCGGCTCAGCCTCGAGCAGCTGGCCGAACTGACCGACTCCAGCAAGAGCTACATCTGGGAGCTGGAGAACAAGGACGATCCGAAGCCATCGGCCGAGAAGATCGGAAAGATCGCAGCCGCGCTGGACGTCACCACGGAGTTCCTGTTGACCGAGTCCGTGACCACGCCGGACGAGGAGGTGCTCGACGAGGCCTTCTTCCGAAAATACAAGAGCATGTCCGAGCCGGACAAGAAGAAGATCCGCAAGATTCTCGACGCGTGGGAAGATGAATGACAGAGGCGAAAAAGCCCATGGCCGAGGCCAACCGCATCTCGGCCATGCTCAACATGGTTCCGGGCGCGGATCGGTTTCCGGTCAAGGTCGATGAGCTCGCCCTGGAGTACTCGCGCCAGTGTTTCGCCGACTCGCCGATCGACAAGATCCGGGGGGAGGATCTGGACGGCTTCGACGGCCTTCTGGCGGCCAACAAGACGCGGTCGAAGTGGCTGATCCTCTACAACAGCGCCACTCCATCGGAAGGCCGCAAGCGCTTCACGATCGCGCACGAGTTCGGTCACTACATCCTGCACCGCCATCAGCAGGATCGTTTCGAGTGCGGCGACGACGACATCGAGACCGGTGACAACGACGAGCGGCACATCGAGGCCGAGGCGGATCTTTTCGCGTCCACCCTGCTGATGCCGCTGGACGACTTTCGGCGCCAGGTCGACGGGCAGCCGGTCAACTTCGATCTGCTGGGTCACTGCGCCGACCGCTACGGCGTCTCGTTGACTGCGGCAGCTCTGCGCTGGACCGAGATCGCGCCCAAGCGAGCGGTGCTGATCGCCAGCCGCGACGACCACATGCTGTGGGCCAAGTCGAACAAGGCGGCCCTCAGGTCCGGCGCCTATTTCGCGACCCGCAGGAACACCATCGAACTACCGCACGATGCTCTGGCGCACAGCTACAGCGCCTTTGACATGGCCGACAGCCGGACGGGGCGTGCGCAGTCCTGGTTTGCCCGTGAACCTGCCAGCATGCCGATCACCGAAATGACCCGCGTCGCGGGCCAGTACGACTACACGCTGACACTGCTACTGCTGCCGGAAGCGGAGTGGCAGGGGGCACATCATGACGACGAAGAGCCGGAGGAAGACACCTACGATCGCTTCATCCGCAACGGCCAGTATCCGGTGCGGTAGCTCATGGCGGATCGATCATGAGCGCCCACAAGTGGCAATTCGCCTCCCGTTTCCGCCGTCATGCGTTCGGCTGGCGATCCGACACGCCGGTGCAGCGGATCAAGGAAGCCATCGCGGAGATCAAGCAGGTCGCCCGCAAGGAGCCTGTGCTCGCGGCTGAGGGTGCCATCACCTTGCTGGAAAAGCTCTCGCCGGCCCTGGAACAGGTCGACAGTTCATCGGGCGCCCTGGGTTCGGCCGTCAACAAGGCCATCGACACCCTGGTGCCGATCATCGTCAAAGCGGATGTCGAGCCACAATTGCGGCAACGCTGGCTGGAGCGTTTGTGGCAGGCGCTGCAAGACGACGAAATGCCCTACATCGAACTGCTGGGCGACTACTGGGGCGAATTGTGTGTGACGCCGGAACTGGCATCGCACTGGGCCGACGAGTTCATGCCTGTCGTCGAAAGCGTGTGGAGCCCGAAGGCGCCCGGCCACGGATTCTTCAAGGGCACCAGCGCCTGCCTGGCATCCTTGTACGCCGCAGGCCGCCACCAGGAACTACTGGCGCTGATCGACAAGGCCCCATTCAAGTGGTGGCACGATCGGCGCTGGGGAGTGAAGGCACTGTCGGCGATGGGCAGGAAGGCGGAGGCGATCCGCTATGCCGAGGAATCACGTGGTCTCAATGACCCGGGGTGGCAAATTGCGCAAGCCTGCGAGGCCCTCCTGTTGTCCTCCGGATTGACCGACGAGGCCTACCGGCGTTACGCCTTGGAGGCGAATCAGGGCACAACGAACCTGGCGACGTTTCGTGCCATTGCCAAGAAGTATCCCAACACGCAGCCGGAAGAGATCCTGCGCGACCTGATTGCCAGCACGCCCGGCGCCGAGGGCAAATGGTTTGCCGCCGCCAAGGACGCGGGGCTGTTCGCCCTGGCTGCTGAACTGGCGACACGTAGTCCGACCGATCCGCGTACCTTGACCCGCGCCGCCCGCGACTTTGCCGTGAAGCAGCCTGACTTCGCACTCGCCGCCGGCCTGGCCGCGTTGCGCTGGATCTCCCTTGGACATGGCTACGACATCACCGGGGCTGATGTGCTCGATGCTTATTCGGCAGTCACACAGGCGGCGGCAGGCGCAGGCGTCCCTGCCCAGCGCGTCAACGAGCAGATCCGGGAAATGATCGCCAGCGCTCAGCCCGGAGATTCGCTGGTGAAGACGATCCTCGCCCGTCATTTATCGGGCTGACAGGAACCGGCTTTTCGCCACAGCCCGCATCAGTCCGCACGCCTCCGAAACTCCCTCATGGTGTCGGCGGCAGTCCGTCCTGACAATTTCGCTTCATGCGAGTTGGACAGACAGACAGGACCGCTACCGATGCATCGATTCAACCATCTACCACCCGACCAGATGACGCCGGAACAGCGTCGGCGTGAGATTGCGTCACTGCTGGCGAACGGATTGGTGCGCTTGCGCAACGGAGGTGCTGCGCAGTCCGCAAACATGGCCGCAGAGAGCGAGTTTGAGCTTGGCTTCTCCGGCAACCAGCGCGTTCATTCAGACCCCGTCAACAAGACAACTACGGAGTCAGAATGAGCACGTCGAAAGAGATATTTTCACCGCCGCCATCGGTGGCGGCGCAAATCGCCCGATTGCCCGAGCTGCCGATGGCCGAGATCAGGGCGCTCTGGAAAAAGCTGGTCGGTGAGGACGCGCCCACGCACAACCGTCAGTTCCTTGAGCGACGCATCGCGTACCGGCTGCAGGAAGCAGAATTTCGCAAGGCCAATGCCGGCCTGCTGGATCGCAACAAGCGGCGGATCGCCGATCTGGTGGAAACCGGCAAGGTCAGGAAGCGCGACCGCGATTATCGGCCGGCGGCCGGCACGGTGCTGACCCGGGAATACAAGGGCGTCGAGTACAGGGTTGTCGCTACCGCCGATGGTCAGTACGAATTCCAGGGGCGCACCTTCGCCAGCCTTTCGATGATCGCCCGCGAGATCACGGGCACACGATGGTCCGGTCCGCTGTTCTTCGGACTCAAGCCGTCGGCCAATCCCAAGCCCGGTACCAGGAAGGGAGGCCGGCGATGAGCGAAGTCTTGAAGCGTCGCATGCGCTGTGCGGTCTACACGCGCAAGTCCACGGACGAGGGCCTGGACCAGGAATACAACTCCATCGATGCACAGCGCGACGCGGGCCATGCCTACATCGCCAGCCAGCGCGCCGAGGGCTGGATTCCGGTGGCCGACGACTACGACGATCCTGCGTTCTCGGGCGGCAACATGGACCGGCCGGCGCTCAAACGGATGTTGGCGGACATCGAGGCCGGCAAGATCGATGTGGTCGTCATCTACAAGATCGACCGTCTGACACGCAGTCTGGCGGACTTCTCCAAGATGGTCGAAGTGTTCGAGCGGTACGGGGTGTCCTTCGTCTCGGTCACGCAGCAGTTCAACACCACCACCTCGATGGGGCGGCTGATGTTGAACATCCTCCTGTCCTTTGCCCAGTTCGAGCGGGAGGTGACCGGCGAGCGTATTCGCGACAAGATCGCCGCCAGCAAGCGCAAGGGCATGTGGATGGGCGGCGTGCCGCCACTCGGCTACGACGTCGAAAACCGGCGGCTGGTCCCGAATGAGCAGGAGGCCAAGCTGGTCCGGCACATCTTCCAACGTTTCGTCGAGCTCGGCTCCAGCACGATGCTGGTCAAGGAGTTGAGGCTGGACGGTGTGACCTCGAAATCCTGGACCACGCAAGACGGCAAGGTCAGGGAAGGCAAGCTGATCGACAAGAGCCTGGTGTACAAGCTGCTCAACAACCGCACCTACCTTGGCGAGCTGCGCCACAAGGAGCAGTGGTACCCGGCCGAGCATCCGCCGATCATCGACCGGGAGCTGTGGGATCGGGCGCACGCCATCCTGGCCACCAACGGCCGGGTCCGCGGCAACACCACGCGGGCGACCGTGCCCTATCTGCTCAAGGGCATCGTGTTCGGCAACGATGGCCGGGCACTGTCGCCCTGGCACACCACGAAAAAGAACGGGCGTCGCTATCGCTATTACGTCCCGCAACGAGACTGCAAGGAATATGCAGGGGCGTCCGGGTTGCCGCGCCTGCCGGCTGCCGAGCTGGAATCGGCGGTCCTCGACCAGTTGCGCGCAATCCTGCGCGCGCCTGATCTCCTGGGCGAGCTGTTGCCGCAGGCGATCGAGCTCGACCCGACCCTGGACGAAGCGCAGGTCACGGTGGCCATGACCCGGCTCGACGCGATCTGGGATCAGCTGTTCCCGGCCGAGCAGAGCCGGATCGTCCGGCTGCTGGTTGAGAAAGTGATCGTGTCGCCCAACGACCTCGAGGTGCGGCTGCGCGCCAACGGCATCGAGCGTCTGGTGCTGGAGCTGCGTCCCGAGCCCGTCGAACAGCAAGAGGAGGTGCTGGCATGAGCGATATCCGCATCCAGAAGACCGGCGAGCCGGACATCCTGCAGACCAGCGACGGCAGGCTGACCCTGTCGGTGCCGATCCAGATCAAGCGGCGCAGCGGGCGCAAGCTGGTCACGCTGCCGAACGGCGAAACTGCCCCCGTGAGGCCGTGGGATATGACACCGACGCCGCTCCAGTTGGCGCTGGCCAGGGGGCACCGCTGGCTGGCCATGCTGGAGTCGGGGGAAGCGACGTCACTGAAGGAGATCGCCGCGCGGGAGGGGATCGACAACAGCTACGTGAGCCGGATGGTCAATCTGACCACGCTGGCGCCGGACATCGTTGCGGCGATCCTGGACGATACGCTGCCGAATCACGTCACGCTGTTCGACTTGGCGGTGGACCCGCCGGCGCTGTGGGATGAGCAGCACGCGCGGATTGGGTTCTGACGTGGCTTTGCCGCGATGCCGGAGTGACGTTGCAAAACGTCGGTAGATCTCGGAAGTCACCGACATGACGCAACATGCCGTCTCTTCCGCTGGTGATTATCGTTCTGGTCGGCGATCTAAACGATGACTGCGGCAGCTGCTTCAAGCTTAATCAACATGGCGAGCGGTATGGAATGGACAGTCTTGGCTCTTCCGAACGTCAACAGCAGTCGCCGCACGTCGTTTCGCTCAAAGCCTCCCGCAGGAACAGAGAGTTCAACATTCCCAATCAGGCGCAGCGTTTGGGGCACACTTGCCCATTGGCCATTCATCGCGTTCGCTGCCTTTGTGAACTGCAGGACAAGGTGGTCCGGCCGCAGCTGATCACTTGATTGCCGCGCTGCTTCGGCAAGCCACCTTATCGCTGCTCTCATGTCGCCAAGGCGACCCGCCTGGCGAACCTCGTAGAGCGTTTGTGCGTTCATGTCGATCGGGAAATCAATGGCTCGCAAGCTCTCCACCACAGGTGTCCAAGAACCGATCACCGCTCGGTCTGTTTGCACCGCGTGCAAGTGCAATTGCTGCCAATGAGCTTCGACATCAGTGTAGATGGCAGAACCGGTGAGTGTGGCGAGGTACATCGCTGCTTCCAGACTGTAGCCTTTGAAATACAGAAACTGTGCTCCTGCCTCTCCCGGCTCGATCGATTGCAGTAGCGCGTACGGGTCAACGGCAAGCTCAGTCTTCATGTGGGCAATGGCAGACTCGATCTCCGTGTCCGACGCCTGCGACATGTGCTGACGGAACCATTGCCTCAAGGAGTTCTCCGGCAACTGCCGTAGAAGCCGATGGTGGTCGTCTTTGGCGAGCGCATCGAGCAGACCCATGCTCTTTTGGTCCGGCTTCCAGCCCGCAGTGCGCGCCTCTGCCATCTGAAGCGCCGACGTACCGAACAGCGGGTTAAAGTCTCCCGGGTCCGGGATCAGGTGCACATAGCCTGACCGGATGTACGGCTCCAGGATAAGCAACAAAAGCACGTTCTTGAGCGTTTGCGCCTTGTGTTGCGATGGCGACTTCGTTGGGCTGAACTCTGGTTTGATGCGCAGAGGATTGATGAACGGATGAGCAAGAACGACCTCATCGAAGTATGGGAGCCACCCGAGGACCGTCGCCTCGACTGTGCGAGGGTCGGCCACACCAAGGTACACAACACGAAACGCGTTTCTTGTAGCTCTTGGCAATAACTCCGTGAGGTCAGTGTCCTCCGGCCAAAGGCTGCCGAACGCCTCATGGATGCGCTTGACTTGCTCGTCGCTCAGCTCTCGTCGAACATCATCCCAAGACTTTCCGGCCGTCAGCCCTAAGATGTCCTGGACGGCTCGGGTGAGCATGAGATTGCGCTCTCGAATGCCGTAGACATCCCATGATGGACGATCAGCCTCGGGCAGGACCTTGCAGCAATGCTTGAATTTGCGGCCGCTGCCGCAGCCACAAGAATCGTTCGGACCAAGATCAGATTGACGATTCTTGCGCTGCAGGTACTTGTGGGCATCTGAGGTCCTGCCGAATGCGTCCTGGTAGTGCGTTGACCCATCCGCATACCCAACGTAGATCTCGCCGCCGAATCGCCAAAGGTCATCTCGTGGAAGCAGTACTTTCGCGATGTCCTGCCATCCTCCAGCAAATGACGTCTCCGGGTACAACCACTCTTGGTTCGCTGCCGCCAAGTATCTCCGCGCGCAGCTCTTGAGCAGGTGGTTGATTGCGATGACTTCATCTCGCGAGAGCTTGCGCTTTCGGATGAAGGCGTCAGTCCGCACCAGACTCTGCCCACGATACCGAGCGTGTGTTCTCGGTGCGGTCAGGTCGGAAGCTTTTGGCTCCTGCGCATTCTCCAGGTGAGTCAGAATGAGGCACGTGTTTGCGTCGAGCGCAAAGACCGTCTGAGACCCGACCAACTCGATGAGCGGATCTCCGGGGTACGAACATTCAGGCGATGTCGGCGGCAGGGCAGCGTTGTAGATGGTTACGGGATGGTCAGTCACTATGAACTTGACGTCGGATTCTTCTGCGGTAACGATCTCCCGCACCCCTTCCGTCCACATCGTGCAGTGCATGAGGCGCAGACCCTGCATCTCTCGCATGAGTTGCAGTTGGCTCAGCGTGGGGTAGCGCGACTTGATCCAGTCCAGGCCCTTGGGGGTTCGCAGCTTCTGAGCGTCCAGGTACTCGAAGAAGTCCTGGAACGAGTCGTGCATCGTGCCCGTGTCTCCGCCAGCAAAGGCGCGAACTGCCCTGGCTCCCCTTACGTCAATGGAGCCGAAGAGGTACTTCTCGACTTCGTCGTTCACCATCGTGCCGAAGTGCGTGGAGTAGAGGTCGTACTCGTAGAAGCAGTTCTTCGGCCCCCATTTGTGCAGGGCGTTCATGGTCACTGTTCGGCCATCCGCCAGCACCTTTTGCTCTGGCGAGGTATCTAGGTAGTGCAACTGCGACTGGCCGGGCTCAAGGAAGCCACGTTGGTACCACACGGGTACGTAGTGGTTATTCCTGGTAACTTGGTTATGCATAGACCGCTTCCTTTTCCATCGCCGCCGGGCCTCCGACTCGCACCGCCGCCTATCCGGGACAGTGGAATACGTCCTATCTCGTGCGGTCCATCATCGCTCCGGCAACTCCGTCCCCCGATTCATGATTTCCACGTAGCCGTGGTAGCTGAACAGCCGGTTGCGCTTCTGCGCCGTGAGTTCGCGCACGATGTCGAGTTGCTCGAGGTTGGCCAGTGACTTGTTGACGGTCGCTGGCGTCAGGCCGGTTTTCTCGACCAGCCAGTTCGAGGTGGCGAGCGGGTGTTCCATCAGCACCCGGTGAATCTGCAGTGCGGAGGGCGCCGCCCGACCCAGCGTGCCGATCCGGTCGCGATCCTGGTTCGACAGGGCGACGAGCTGCTGCGCCGTCTCCACGGCCTGAGTGGCGGTGACGATCACGGCCTCGGCAAAGAAATCGAGCCAGGTTTCCCAGTCGCCCGTGTCGCGGATGTTGTTGAGAAGTTCGTAGTAATAACGGCGGTGGGTCTTGAAGTAGAGACTGAGGTAGAGCATCGGCTCGCGCAGCACCTGCTGCTCACACAGCAACAAGGTGATCAGCAGGCGTCCCACACGACCGTTGCCATCCAGGAAGGGGTGGATGGTTTCGAATTGCACGTGCGCCAGCGCCGCCTTGATCAGCACTGGTGTCGGCTCCGGTAGATCGTTCAGAAAGCGTTCGAGTCGGCTCATGCAGTCCAGCACTTCCCCGGCTGGTGGCGGCACGAAGGCCGCGTTTCCGGGGCGGGTGCCGCCGATCCAGTTCTGGCTGCGCCGGAATTCCCCCGGCGTCAGCGTGCTGCCGCGGCCCTTGGCCAGCAGCACGCCGTGCACCTCGCGGATCAGTCGTAGCGACAGCGGCAGTCCTTCCTTCAGCAGGCGCAGGCCGTGGTCGAGGGCGGCCACGTAGTTGCTGACCTCGCGCACGTCATCCAGCGGCACGCCGGGTGCCTCGTCCAGTTCGAACAGCAGCAGATCCGAGAGCGAGGACTGGGTGCCCTCGATCATCGACGACAGCACCGCCTCCTTGCGCACGTACATGTAGAGGAACAGCGAGGTGTCGGGCAGCAGCATCGACACGCTGTCGAGCCGGCCCAGCGCCAACAGCGCCTGATCGAACTTGCTGCGCAGCGAGGGCGTCCAGTCGATGGGTGGGTCAGGGGGCAACGGTGCAGGCACGAAGGCACGAGCCTCTTCGCCCACCGTCGAAATGGTCACGTAATGCCCTTGGAGATCCCGTTTCATTCGCGCAGTGCCAGCCTAAAATAAAGTCCGTAGATATTTTACTGTAATACGACAACGTAAAATAAGATGCGCGAAGACGCAAGGCAAATCGGCCTGCCCCAAGCTCAGCTACTGGTTGGGAAGGTGCTCTCCCAGAAGATCCAGTCCCTCCGCCTGCCAATGCCGCAATCCAACCGCTTGATTCGTCCGCGCGTAACTCGTTGATTTGTAATGGCCGTGTTCGCGGCCTTTGCGGACTTCGGGCCAGTTTCAGGGAGCGAGGCCGGAGAGAATAGCGGCCGGGAGAGAGAGGAATGTGGCCCTGGACAGGGCCATGGGCCGGATGCCGAAGTCCGCAGGCTTCCGCAGGAACCCCCAACAACACGCGGGAACTGGCGCGATCAGGCAAGAAAAAACCCCAACCGAGAACGGTTGGGGTTTTGTTATTGGTGGAGCCGGCGGGAATTGAACCCGCGTCCGGAAGCCCTCTACAGACAGTTCTACATGTGTAGTCGATTTATTTGGATTTAACCGTGTGCTTAGCCAACCGACAGGCCGGCACACAGCGATTCACGTAGTTTAAGCATGAACCGTGTGACCCCAGTTCATACCGATTCCTTGAGAATGACACTGCTGCGGTTCAGGATCAGGCTGCTTCGGGGGTTTATGGCCCTAGACAGGGATCCTTAGGAAAGTTGCCCTTCCTCCGCCCGACCCAAGGACAGATCGGTGCAGCGGCTCACCGCTTAAGCGGCGAGAGCGAAACGCTCGTCGTTGGCGTTTATTTGCGTTCCAGTGGTTTAACGAGCTTACTGGTGCTCGACATGCCCTGTGCTGCTTCGCGACCCCCGTCGAAACCGGTACGGCCCCTTGAGGAGGATTGTATCCCATATGGAGCCATGGGGCGGGTTTTCAAGAGGCGGCTCCGGCCGGGGGGATCATGTCGGCAGCAGGCGCCGTATCGCCGGCAGCAAGTCCGGGACCGAGGCGACGACCGCGTCCGCGCCCCAGGCCTCGACAGGCACGCCATCGCCGCAATAGCCGTAGGCGGTGGCGATGGTCTTCATGCCCGCGGCCTTGCCGGCAACGATGTCGCGCTGGTCGTCGCCCACGTACAGGCAATGCCGCGGCGCGACGCCGACTTCCCGCGCGGCGTGCAGCAGCGGTTCAGGATGCGGTTTCGAGTAGGCGGTGGTGTCGCCGCAGACCACGACGGCGCTGTGCTGCTCGAGCGCCAGGTGGCGCACCAGCGGCGTGGTGAAGCGGGTGACCTTGTTGGTGACGATGCCCCATGCCCAGCCCTCCTGGACGAGGCTGGACAGCAATATTTCCACCCCGGGGAAGAGGGAGGTATGCACGGCGATGTTGGCGGCGTAGTCGTCCAGGAACTGCTGCTTGCACGCTTCGTAGCCGGGCGACTCGGGGGTCAGCCCGAGCGCCACGCGCAGCAATCCCCGCGCGCCGTGCGAGGCCATGGGACGCAGTTGCTCGTAGGGCAGGGCGGGCAGGCCCCGGCGCAGGCGCTGCTGATTGGCGGCGGCGGCAAGGTCGGGGGCGGTATCGGCCAATGTGCCGTCGAAATCGAAAAGAACCAGCGGTTTCATGAGCGTATCGTCGCCACCATGTAATTGACGCTGCTGTCGCTGCTCAGTTTGTAGATTTTCGTCAGGGGGTTGTATTCCAATCCCTTGATCGCGACTGCCTCCAGGCCGGCGCCGCGGGCGGCGCCCAACAGTTCGCTGGGGCGGATGAAATGGTCGTAGCTGTGCGTGCCTCGCGGTACCAGGCCCAATATGTATTCGGCGCCCAGTATGGCAAAGGTAAACGATTTTAAATTGCGGTTCAGCGTCGAGAAAAAAACGTGTCCGCCGGGTTTGGCCAGCCTGGCGCAGGCCCGGATGACGGATTCCGGATCCGGTACGTGCTCCAGTAACTCCATGCACGTCACGATATCGAAAGAGCCGGGTTGGTCATCGGCCAACTGCTCCACGCTGATATTGCGGTATTCCACTTTCACGCCGCTTTCCAGGCTATGGAGTTTCGCGACCTTCAGCGATTTTTCGGCCAGGTCGATACCGGTGACCATGGCGCCGCGAGCCGCCATGCTTTCGGCCAATATGCCGCCGCCGCAACCGACGTCCAGCACGGTCTTGTTTCCCAGCCCGTGCGCCATCTGGCTGATCCATTCCAGGCGCAGCGGATTGATGGCATGCAGCGGTTTGAATTCGCTTTCCGGGTCCCACCAGCGCGAGGCCAGGGCGCTGAATTTGGCCAACTCGGCCGCATCGGCGTTGACGGGCCGGGATTCCTGGGCGGTGGTGGTCATGGCGGACTCCAGTTTGGCGGCAAAAAAATAAACCCCGCAGAGCGGGGTTCCAGCCGGCGGTACCCGAAGGATACCGCCGGGATCCAACTGTCAGGCAGTGGATTACTTGTTGCGCGTACCCACAACTTCGACTTCCACGCGGCGGTTCTTGGCACGGCCGGCGGCGGTCTTGTTGTCGGCGATGGGCTGCTTCTCGCCCTTGCCTTCGGTGTAGACGCGGTTGGCTTCGATGCCCTTGCTGACCAGGTAGGCCTTGACAGCTTCGGCACGACGGACCGACAGGCGCTGGTTGTAGGCGTCGGTGCCGATCGAGTCGGTGTGGCCGACGGCGATCACGACTTCCAGGTTGATGCCGCGGATCTGGTTGACCAGCTCGTCCAGCTTGGCCTTGGCTTCGGGCTTGACGACGGACTTGTCGAAGTCGAAGAAGGCGTCGGCGGAGTAGGTGACCTTCTGGCTGACCGGAACGGGCACGGGAGCCGGAGCCGGGGCGGGAGCGGGGGCAGGAGCCGGGGCAGCGGCGGGCGCAGCGACCTTCAGCGCGCCATCGCAGGACGGGTCGGCGGTGGCGGGGGTCCAGAACCCATTGCGCCAGCACAGGCCGTCAGCGCTCTTGACTTGCACGCCGAACGCCGATTGCCAGTTGTCGTTGACCTTACCGGCTTGAGCAGAGGCCACGCCCGAGGCCGTCACGGCAGCGAAGGCGAGCGCCAGAGAGATTCCAATTTTGGAGCGTTTGTTCATGTTTCTCCTCTTAGCTTGAAATGAAACTCGCAGCGAACCCCCGCCGCAACATGGATATACATGCCCAGTATAGCATTGCGGTTGTTCTCTCATGCCACTCACTCCTGGGATAAGTAAGTGTTTGTGCCAGAAATCACACCGGCTGCACGCAAGCGCCACTGCGATATCCGGGACATTATCCTTTCGAGATCGCTTTTTGATGGTGAATTGGTGAGTTGTAGTTTTTTTGCAACTGTCCGGCCGTCGATCCATACCTCTTCCACGTCCTCTCTTCCGGCCGCGTAGACCACGTGGGACACCGGGTCGAATACCGGCGCGAGCCGGGCGGAATCGAGCCGTATCGCCACCAGGTCGGCATATTTGCCCACCGCGACCGAGCCGATCCGGTCGTCCCACCCCAGCGCCTTCGCGCCGCCCAGCGTGGCCGCGTGCAGCGCCCGGTGGGCAGGCAGCGCCCGCGCATCGCCGCTGGCGCCCTTGGCCAGCAGGGCCGCCAGCCGCAGTTCCGACAGCATGTCCAGGCGGTTGTTGCTGGCCGCGCCGTCGGTGCCTATGCCCAGGTTGACGCCGGCCTCGAGCAGGCGGGCAACCGGCGCGAGGCCGCTGGCGAGCTTGAGGTTGGAAGCGGGGCAGTGGGCCAGGCTGACCCCGTGGGACGCCAGCAGCGCGATGTCGTCGGCGTCCAGGTGGACGCCGTGCACGGCCACCAGCCGGGGCGACAGCAGGCCGAGATGGGCCAGGCGCTCGGCGGGGCGCATGCCGTGCATGGCCACCGCTTCCTCGACTTCCTGGCGGGTTTCGTGCAGGTGGATGGCGATGGTCAGGTCGGCCTCCTCGGCCACGGCGGCCAGGTGGCGCAGCATGTCGTCGCCCACCGTGTAGGGCGCGTGGGGAGCCAGCATGAAGCGCAGTCCCGGTTCGCCGCGGTACTTTTCATGGGCCGCCAGGGCCTGCGCCAGCATCTGCTCGGCCGGCGGCGCGCCGGGTATCTCGAACACCGTGCCGCCCACCGCCGCGCGGATTCCCATCGACAGCGCGGCGCGGGCCACCTCTTCGGGGTGGAAATACATGTCGGCGCAGCAGGTGGTGCCTCCGGCCAGCATCTCGGCGAAGGCGAGGACGCTGCCGTCGTAGACGAAGTCGGCCGACATCAGCTTGCGCTCCAGAGGCCAGATGCGCTCTTGCAGCCAGGCCATGAGCGGCAGGTCGTCGCCGGCGCCGCGCAACAGGCTCATGGCTGCGTGCGTGTGCAGGTTGACGAAGCCGGGCAGCAGGGCACAGCCGGCCAGGGGGCGTTCGGCGGCGCCGGGGTGGCGGTCCCGCAGGACGGCGTGCGGCGCGATGTCGGCGATCCGGCCGTCGCGCACGGCGATGCCGTGGCCGGCCAGGACGGCCTGGTCGGGTTCGACGGGGATCAGCCAGTCGGGAAGCAGCAGGGTGGTCGGGGCCATGGACGCGTCGGGTGGCGGGCGGGGCCCTAAGCATAACGCCAGGCCGGGGTGATAAACTCTTAAGCTTCGCCCGCCGTTCGTTCGCAAGCTGTTTTGCCCTCGCGAAATGCCTTGCGAGCGGGATGCGACAACACCTCTTGAAGCAGCTTGCCCATGGATTCCTTCGCCAAGGAAACACTACCGATCTCTCTTGAAGAGGAAATGCGCCGCAGCTACCTGGATTACGCGATGAGCGTGATCGTGGGCCGCGCGCTTCCCGACGTGAGGGACGGTCTCAAGCCCGTGCACCGGCGCGTGCTGTACGCGATGCACGAACTGAACAACGACTGGAACCGGGCCTACAAGAAGTCGGCCCGTATCGTCGGCGATGTCATCGGTAAGTACCACCCGCACGGCGACCAGGCGGTCTACGACACGATCGTGCGCATGGCGCAGCCGTTCTCGCTGCGCTACATGCTGGTGGACGGCCAGGGCAACTTCGGCTCGGTCGACGGCGACGGCGCGGCGGCCATGCGGTACACCGAAATCCGCCTGGCCAAGATCGCGCACGAACTGCTGGCCGACATCGACCAGGAAACGGTTGACTTCGGGCCCAACTACGACGGCAGCGAGAAAGAGCCGCTGCTGCTGCCGGCCCGCCTGCCCAACCTGCTGGTCAACGGCAGTTCCGGCATCGCCGTGGGCATGGCCACCAACATCCCGCCGCACAACCTGGCCGAGGTGGTCGACGGCTGCCTGTACTGCCTGCGCAATCCGGAGTGCACGGTGGACGAGCTGATCGAGATCATTCCCGCTCCCGACTTCCCCACGGGCGGCATCATCTATGGCATGTCCGGCGTGCGCGAGGGTTATCGCACCGGCCGCGGCCGGGTGGTGATGCGGGCCAAGACCCATTTCGAGGACGTCGAGAAGGGCGGCCGCCAGGCCATCGTGGTCGACGAGATCCCGTACCAGGTCAACAAGCGTTCGCTGCTCGAGCGCATCGCCGAGCTGGTCAACGAGAAGAAGATCGAAGGCATCTCCGATATCCGCGACGAGTCCGACAAGGACGGCATGCGTGTCGTGATCGAGCTCAAGCGCGGCGAAGTACCCGAGGTCGTGCTCAACAACCTCTACAAGAACACCCAGCTGCAGGATACCTTCGGGATGAACCTGGTGGCGCTGGTGGAAGGCCAGCCGCGCCTGTTGAACCTGAAGCAGATGGTGGAGTATTTCCTGGCGCACCGGCGCGAGGTCGTGACCCGCCGCACGGTGTTCCAGCTGCGCAAGGCGCGCGAGCGCGGCCACGTGCTCGAAGGCCTGGCCGTGGCGCTGGCCAACATCGACGATTTCATCGCCATCATCAAGGCTGCCCCCACGCCGCCCATCGCGCGCCAGGAACTCATGGCCCGCACCTGGGATTCGTCGCTGGTGCGCGAGATGCTGACGCGCGCCGAGGCCGACACGGTCGGCGGCCGCGGGGCCTACCGTCCCGAAGGCCTGGGCGAGGAGTTCGGCATGCAGGACGATGGCCTGTACCGCCTGAGCGATACGCAGGCCCAGGAAATCCTGAACATGCGCCTGCAGCGCCTGACCGGCCTGGAGCAGGACAAGATCGTGGGCGAGTACAAGGACGTGATGGCCAACATCGCCGACCTGCTCGACATCCTGGCCAAGCCCGAGCGCGTGACCGTCATCATCGGCGACGAACTGTCGGCTATCAAGGCCGAGTTCGGCACCGACGTGAAGGACATCCGCCGTTCGCAGATCGAGCTGAACGCGACCGAGCTCGACACCGAGGACCTCATCACGCCGACCGACATGGTGGTGACGCTGTCCCACTCCGGCTACATCAAGAGCCAGCCGCTGTCCGAGTATCGCGCCCAGAAGCGCGGCGGTCGCGGCAAGCAGGCCACGGCCACGAAGGAAGACGACTGGATCGACCAGCTCTTCATCGCCAACACGCACGATTCCATCCTGTGCTTCAGCAACCGCGGCCGGGTCTACTGGCTGAAGGTCTGGGAAGTGCCGCAGGGCACGCGCAACTCGCGCGGCCGGCCCATCGTCAACATGTTCCCGCTGTCGGAGGGCGAAAAGGTCACCGTGGTGCTGACCGTCAAGGCGTACAGCGAGGACCACTACGTCTTCATGGCCACCGCCAAGGGCACGGTCAAGAAGACGCCGCTGTCCGAGTTCTCCAACCCGCGCAAGGCCGGCATCATCGCGGTCGACCTGGACGAGGGCGACTACCTCATCGGCGCCTCGCTGACCGACGGCAAGCATGACGTGATGCTGTTCTCGGACGCCGGCAAGGCCGTGCGCTTCGACGAGAACGACGTGCGTCCCATGGGACGCACGGCCCGGGGCGTGCGCGGCATGATGCTGGAGGAGTCGCACACCGTGATCGCGCTGCTGGTGGCCGAGAACGAGACCCAGAGCGTGCTGACCGCGACCGAGAACGGCTACGGCAAGCGCACGCCCATCGGTGAATACACGCGCCATGGCCGGGGCACCAAGGGCATGATCGCCATCCAGACGTCCGAGCGCAACGGCAAGGTCGTGGGCGCCGTGCTGGTGGATCCGGCCGACGAGATCATGCTGATCACCACCGGCGGCGTGCTGGTGCGTACGCGCGTCAGCGAGATCCGCGAAATGGGCCGGGCCACGCAGGGCGTCACGCTGATCAACGTCGACGAGGGCACGCACCTGTCGGGCGTGCAGCGCGTGGTCGAGTCCGACACCGAGGAGCCCGAAGGCAACGGCACCGACGCCGGGCCGGAAGCTCCGTCTTCCAGCGAGGCCGAATAAGGCGGCTGCCATGAATCGACCCTACAACTTCTCGGCCGGGCCGGCCGTACTTCCCGAGGCCGTGCTGCAGCAGGCGGCGGCCGAAATGCTGGACTGGCACGGCAGCGGCATGTCCGTGATGGAAATGAGCCATCGCGGCAAGCACTTCGAGCAGATCTGCGACGAGGCCGAGGCCGACCTGCGCGAGTTGCTCTCGGTGCCGGACGACTATGCCGTGCTGTTCCTGCAGGGGGGCGGGCTGGGCGAGAACGCCATCGCGCCGATGAACCTGATCGGCCGCCGCGAGGCGCATGCGGCCGACTACGTGGTAAGCGGTTCGTGGTCGGCCAAGTCCTTCGCGGAAGCCCGGCGCTACGGCGACGTGGCCGTGGCGGCCACGTCCGAGCAGGCCGCCGTCGTGGACGGCGCGCAGCAAGGTCCGTGGACCTACATGCCGGACCCCGCTTCCTGGCGCGTGCGCCCGCAGGCGAGCTATGTCCACCTGTGCAGCAACGAGACCATAGGCGGCGTCGAATTCATGGATTGGCCCGACCTGGCGGCGCTGGGCGCGCCCGGCGCCGCGCTGACCGTGGACGCATCCTCGCACATCCTGTCCCGGCCCATGGACGTGCGCCGCGCCGGGCTGATCTACGCCGGCGCGCAGAAGAACATCGGGCCGGCGGGGCTGACCATCGTCATCGTGCGCAAGGATCTGCTGGGCCACGCCTTGCCCATCTGCCCGTCGGCGTTCGACTACGGCATCGTGGCCAAGGAGCGCTCGCGCTTCAACACGCCGCCCACGTATGCGATCTACGTCGCCGGGCTGGTGTTCAAGTGGCTCAAGCAGCGGGGCGGCGTGGTGGCCATGGAAGCCGCCAACGTGGAGAAGGCCCGGCTGCTGTACGACTATCTCGACAGCACCTCGTTCTATCGCAATCCGGTGCACCGGCCCGTCCGGTCGCGCATGAACGTGCCGTTCATGCTGCGCGACGATGCGCTGAATGCGCCGTTCCTGCAGGCGGCCGAAGCCGCGCGCCTGCTGCAGCTCAAGGGGCACAAGAGCGTGGGCGGCATGCGCGCGTCCATCTACAACGCGATGTCCATCGAGGGCGTGCGCGCCCTGGTCGACTTCATGAAGGAATTCGAGCGCAGCCATGGATGACGATCTGCAAAAGAAGCTGGCGCCGCTGCGCGAGCGCATCGATGCCATCGACGCCCAGGTGCTCGAGCTCCTGTCCGAGCGCGCGCGTACCGCACAGGCGGTGGGAATGGCGAAGGAGCACCACGCCGGAGCCGTGTTCCGGCCCGAGCGCGAGGCCCAGGTCATCCGCCGGCTGCAGGAGCTCAATGCCGGCCCGTTGCCCGGCCAGGCGCTGTCCGCCATCTGGATGGAGATCATGTCGGCGTGCCGCGCGCTGGAGCAGCCCGCCCGCGTCGCCTATCTCGGTCCGCAGGGCACCTATTCCGAACAGGCCGTGCTGGCGCATTTCGGCCATGCGGTCGACGCGATCTCGTGCGGCACGATCGACGAGGTCTTCCGTTCGGTGGAGACCCGCCGCGCGGACTTCGGCATCGTTCCGCTCGAGAATTCCAACGAAGGCGCCGTCAACCGCACGCTGGACCTGCTGCTGTCCTCGCCGGTGAAGGTGCTGGGCGAGCGTTCGGTGGCCGTGGTGCAATGCCTGATGACCCAGAGCGGCACGCTGGACGGCGTGAGCGTCATCCGCTCGCATCCGCAATCGCTGGCGCAGTGCCAGGGCTGGCTGTCCGATCATCATCCCGAACTGGCCCGCGCGTCGGCGGCCAGCAATGCCGAGGCGGCCCGCCTGGCTTCCGAGGATCCCACCGTCGCGGCCATCGCCAGCGAGCAGGCGGCACAGCGCTGGGGCCTGAAGGTCGTGGCCGCGGGCATCCAGGACGATCCGCACAATCGCACCCGCTTCCTGGCCATCGGCCATCTCGAGACCACGCCCTCGGGCCGCGACAAGACCAGCCTGATCCTGGCCGTGCCCAACGAGGCCGGTGCGGTCTACCGGATGCTTGCTCCGCTGGCCGAGAACGACGTGTCCATGACGCGCTTCGAATCCCGCCCGGCCCGCACCGGCCAGTGGGAATACTATTTCTACGTGGACATCGAAGGCCATCGCCAGGATCCCAAGGTCGCCAAGGCCCTGGCCGCGCTCCAGGCGCGCGTGGCGTTCTTCAAGGTGCTGGGGTCGTACCCGGTATCTGCGTGAGCGGAGACCTACCCATGTCGCATCCGGATTCGGCCGGGGGGGCCTCCGGTTCCTCGCGGCCATTGGTACCGGTGCTCGCGGTCGTGGGCGTGGGGCTGATCGGCGGCTCGTTCGCCGCCGCGCTGCGGCGGGCCGGACAGGTCGGCGAGGTCTGGGGCGTCGGCCGCCAGGTCGCGACGCTCGAGCAGGCGCGCAAGCTGGGCCTGATCGACCGTCCTGCCACGCTGCAGGAAGCGGCGCGGGCCGACCTGATCCTGATGGCCGTGCCGGTGGGCGCGACGCGTGCGACCCTGGATGGCCTGGCTCCGCACCTGGGGCCCGATACCGTCGTCACCGACGCCGGCAGTACGAAGATGGACGTCGTGCGCGCCGCGCGCGAGGCGCTGGGCGGCCGCATCGGCCAGTTCGTGCCGGGCCATCCGATCGCCGGCAGCGAACAGAGCGGCCCGGGCGCCGCCTTTGCCGACTTGTACCAGGACCGCACGGTGATCCTGACCCCGCTGGACGAGAATCCGCCCGGGGCCGTCGGATTGGTCGAGCAGGCATGGGCCACCTGCGGCGCCCGGATCAGGACGATGCGTCCGGGCGAACACGACACCGTGCTCGCGTCGGTCAGCCACGTGCCGCACCTGCTGGCATTCGCCTACATGGCCCAGGTGCTGGAGGCCGCCGATGCGCCCCTGCGGCTGGACCTGGCCGGCAGCGGGTTCCGCGATTTCACCCGCATCGCCGGCGGGTCGCCCGACATGTGGCGTGACATCTTCCTGGCAAACCGCGAAGCCATGATGCAAGAGACCGCCGCGGTGCGGCGGGCCCTGGACGCCTTCGAGCAGGCCATGCGCCAGGGCGACGCGGCGGGCCTGCAAGCCATGCTGGAGACCGTGTCGAAATCCCGGCGCGCCTGGCGGGCCGGGCAGCCATCTCCCGATACGAACGAATGACCGCCATGACCGATTCCCGCCATCCGCCGTATCTCGACCTGGCGCCGGCGCGCCACGCGCGGGGTACCGTCGACCTGCCCGGTTCCAAGAGCATCTCCAATCGCGTGCTGCTGTTGTCCGCGCTGGCCGAGGGGACGACCCGCCTGACCGGCTTGCTGGATTCGGACGACACCCAGGTCATGCTGGCGGCATTGCGCAAGCTGGGCATAACGATTTCTTCGGGCCAGCGTCCGGACGAAGTGCTGGTCGAGGGGGCGCGGCGCTTCCCGGTGGGCCAGGCCGACCTGTTCATGGGCAACGCGGGCACGGCCATCCGGCCGCTGACCGCCGCGCTGGCGATGATGGGCGGGCATTACCTGTTGCACGGCGTGCCACGCATGCACGAGCGCCCGATCGGCGACCTGGTGGACGCGCTGCGCATGCTGGGCGCGCGCGTGGCCTACCAGGGGCGCGAGGGCTATCCGCCGCTGTCGCTGGGCTGGGGCGAACCGGACCTGTCCCGGCCGGTCAAGGTCAACGGCTCGGTTTCCAGCCAGTTCCTGACCGCGCTGCTGCTGGCGGCTCCGCTGGCTACCCAGGCCGCTGGCCGGGACTTCGTGATCGAGGTCGAGGGCGAGCTGATTTCCAAGCCCTACGTCGAGATGACGCTGAACCTGATGCGCCGCTTCGGCGTGACGGTCGAGCGCGAGGGCTGGCTGCGCTTCACCGTTCCCGCCCAGGCTGCCTACCGGTCGCCGGGCCAGATGCTGGTCGAGGGGGACGCCTCGTCGGCCTCCTATTTCCTGGCGCTGGGCGCGATAGGCGGCGGTCCGGTGCGCGTGGCCGGCGTCGGCCGCGACAGCATCCAGGGCGACGTGGCGTTCGCCGACACCCTGGCGGCGATGGGCGCCGAGGTCGAGATGGGGCCGGACTGGATAGAGACCCGCGGCGTCAAGGTGGCCGAAGGCGCTCGCCTGAAGGCCTTCGACGCCGATTTCAACCTGATCCCGGATGCCGCGATGACCGCCGCGGTCCTGGCCTTGTATGCGGACGGCCCGTGCCGCCTGCGCAACATCGCGAGCTGGCGGGTCAAGGAAACCGATCGCATCCACGCGATGCAGACCGAGCTGGCCAAGCTGGGGGCGACGGTGACCGCCACCCCGGACAGCCTGACCGTGACCCCTCCCGCCACCTGGACGCCTGCCGAGATCGGCACCTGGGACGATCACCGCATGGCCATGTGCTTCTCGCTGGCGGCGTTCGGTCCCGTGGGGGTGCGCATTCTCGATCCCGGCTGCGTGAGCAAGACCTTTCCCACGTATTTCGATGTCTATGCGGGGCTGGTGGGGGCCTGAGCCGCGGCGGCCGGGTTCCCGGCGCGCCGGTCCCGTTCCCAGAATTTGTCGAAGAAATAGTGCACGACGGTGTTGACGGCCGGCTCGATGAAGGTGACCGCGCCGCTCAGCGCCACGCTGCCGGTAATAATGTAGGTGACGCTGAACGAGGTCACGATATGCAGGCCGCCGAAGGCAAGGGTCTTGGCCATCGTCGTCTTCCTTGATTGGTAATGAGAATCGTTATCGAATTGTGCGCCGACTCGCGAGGCGACGCCAATTGATCGATACGATAAAAATGATAGGTTTCTTAAATGAATGGTTCCACCGTTCCCATGATCGCCATCGACGGGCCGACCGCCTCGGGCAAGGGCACCATCGCGGCGCGCGTGGCGGCCCGGTTGGGCTGGCATCTGCTGGACAGCGGGGCGCTGTACCGCCTGACCGCGCTGGCCTGCCTGGAGCAGGGTATCGCGGCCGGTGACGAGCAAGGCGCGGCCGCCGCCGCGGCCGCCCTGGACGTGCGCTTCGTCGCCGACGGGGTCTTCATGGGCGGGCGCGACGTCAGCGCCGACATCCGGCGCGAGGAAGTCGGCAACATGGCCTCGCAGGTGGCGGTCCTGGCGCCGGTGCGGGCGGCGTTGCTCGACCGCCAGCGCGCTTTCCGGTGCCCGCCCGGGCTGGTGGCCGACGGCCGGGACATGGGGACGGTTGTTTTTCCGGATGCCGACCTCAAGATATTCCTGGTGGCCAGCGCCGAGGCGAGGGCCCAGCGACGCTATAAACAGTTGATCGAAAAGGGTTTTTCGGCTAACCTCTTAACCCTTTTGCGCGATCTGGAAGCGCGCGATGCGCGCGATACGCAACGGGCGAACGCGCCTTTGGCCGCCGCCCACGATGCCCTGGTGCTCGATTCCTCCCACCTCACCATCGACCAGACGGTCGAGCAGGTGATGAGCTGGTGGGGCGAGCGTTCGGGCGCATCGCGTAGCTGATGGCGCAGCGGCAATCATAGTCAGCACGTAGTACAGGCCCTCAGCAATGAGGTATTGCAACTCCACCGATTGGTGCGGTGTCAGGTCGAATGTCTCGGCCGCCCCCATGAAGTGCGTAACCCGGTAATACATCAACAATGTCTTCGGTTTCCCAAGCCCCTGCCGGCGAAGAAAGCTTTGCCGCCCTGTTCGAAGAAAGCATCAAGCGCCAGGAAATGAAATCCGGCGAAGTCATCACCGCCGAGGTGGTGCGCATCGACCATAACTTCGTCGTGGTCAATGCCGGCCTGAAGTCCGAGGCCTTGATCCCGCTCGAGGAATTCCTCGACGACAAGGGCGAGCTCGAAGTCTCCGAAGGCGATTTCGTCTCGGTGGCCATCGACGCGCTCGAAAACGGCTACGGCGACACCGTGCTGTCGCGCGACCGCGCCAAGCGCCTGGCTGCCTGGCTGCAGCTCGAGAAGGCCCTGGAGTCCGGCGATCTCGTCACCGGCACCATCACCGGCAAGGTCAAGGGCGGCCTGACCGTCATGACCAACGCGATCCGTGCCTTCCTGCCGGGTTCGCTGGTCGACCTGCGTCCCGTCAAGGACACCACTCCGTACGAAGGCAAGACCCTCGAATTCAAGGTCATCAAGCTCGATCGCAAGCGCAACAACGTCGTGCTGTCGCGCCGCGCCGTGCTCGAGGCCAACATGGGCGAAGAGCGCCAGAAGCTGCTCGAGACGCTGCACGAAGGCGCGATCGTCAACGGCGTCGTCAAGAACATCACCGACTACGGTGCGTTCGTCGACCTGGGCGGCATCGACGGCCTGCTGCACATCACCGACCTGGCATGGCGCCGTGTGCGTCATCCCTCGGAAGTCCTGTCCGTCGGCCAGGAAATCCAGGCCAAGGTCCTCAAGTTCGACCAGGAAAAGAACCGCGTTTCGCTGGGCGTCAAGCAACTGGGCGAAGATCCGTGGGTGGGCCTGGCTCGCCGCTACCCGCAGGGCACCCGCCTGTTCGGCAAGGTCACCAACCTGACCGACTACGGCGCGTTCGTCGAGGTCGAGGCCGGCATCGAGGGCCTGGTCCACGTGTCCGAAATGGACTGGACCAACAAGAACGTCGATCCCAAGAAGGTCGTCACCCTGGGTGACGAAGTGGAAGTCATGGTCCTCGAGATCGACGAAGACCGTCGCCGCATCTCGCTGGGCATGAAGCAGTGCCGTCCCAACCCGTGGGAAGAGTTCTCGATCAACCACAAGCGTGGCGACAAGGTCCGCGGCGCCATCAAGTCGATCACCGACTTCGGCGTGTTCGTCGGCCTGCCCGGCGGCATCGATGGCCTGGTGCACCTGTCCGACCTGTCCTGGAGCGAGTCCGGCGAAGAAGCCGTGCGCAACTTCAAGAAGGGCGACGAGGTCGAGGCCGTGGTGCTGGGCATCGACACCGAGAAGGAGCGCATCTCGCTGGGCATCAAGCAGCTGGAAGGCGATCCGTTCAACAACTTCGTGGCCACCCATGACAAGGGCGCCGTCGTCCAGGGCACCGTGAAGTCGGTCGAGGCCAAGGGTGCGGTCGTGACCCTGTCGGTCGACGTCGAAGGCTACCTGCGCGCTTCTGAGATCTCTTCGGGCCGCGTGGAAGACGCCACCACGGTGCTGAAGGCCGGCGACAACATCGACGCCATGATCCTGAACATCGACCGCAAGACGCGTTCGATCCAGCTCTCGATCAAGGCCAAGGACAGCGCCGAGACGGCCGAGGCCATCCAGCGCATGTCGGATGCCAGCGCTTCGTCGGGTACCACCAACCTGGGCGCCCTGTTGAAGGCCAAGCTCGACCAGCAGAACGGCTGATAGGCCCACCCCCTGGGCGCTCTCACGCGCGCCCGGTATGGTGAGCCCCCAGCCGCTACGCGGCAGCCCCCCGAGGGGGGCCGGGGCCCGCCTTGGGGCGGGGCGGAGCCGGATCCGCCGTGCCCATGGGGAGGGTTGCCAGGTTGCCCGGTACGGCGTTCCAAGAGGTTTCATGAACTCAATGACGAAGTCCGAGTTGATCGCCCGATTGGCCGCCCGGTATCCGCAACTGGTCGCCAAGGACGCCGACTACGCCGTCAAGACCATCCTCGATGCGATGGCCCAGTCCCTGTCGGAGGGGCAGCGCATCGAGATCCGTGGTTTCGGCAGTTTTTCGTTGTCCAGGCGTCCGCCGCGTATCGGGCGCAATCCCAAGTCCGGTGAAAAGGTGCTGGTCCCCGAAAAGCGGGTGCCGCACTTCAAGGCCGGCAAGGAGTTGCGCGAGCGGGTCGACGCCCCCGTGCAAGAGCCTTCCGGGAACTGACCGGGCCTCGCAGGCCGCAGGCAAGCCCGAACAAAACCCCGCCAGCTCTCCAGCTGGCGGGGTTTTCTATTACCGCCCCGTCCCGGCCCCCTTCGGGGCTCGCCATACCGGGCGCGCGAAGCGCGTAGGGGGGGATACAATCCTTTTTTTCCTCACCTGGAGCAAACCATGCGATATCTCGTCTGGGCGCTGAGACTGGTCATATTCGTGGTGGTCCTGCTGTTCGCGCTCAAGAATACCGACCGGGTGAACGTCTATTTCTTCGCCGATCACCTGATCAGCGAAGTGCCGCTGATCGTGGTCATGCTGGCCAGCTTCGTGGTCGGCGCGGTATTCGGCCTGTTGCTGACGGTGCCGGGCGTGATGCGCCGCCGGCGCGAGATCGCCTCGCTGCGGCGCGAGCTGGATCAGGCCCGGGCCGTGGCCAAGGGTGGCTCGGCCGCGGATGCGCCGCCGTCCCCCGACGCCATCCTGCCCGTGACCCCCTTGTAAGGGACCGATGTGGATTTCGAACCCTGGTGGCTGATCGCCATTCCCTTGTTGTTCGGGTTGGGCTGGGTGGCCGCGCGCGTGGACATCCGGCAGATGTTGTCCGAGCATCGCAGCGTGCCCGATTCCTATTTCCGCGGGCTCAACTTCCTGTTGAACGAGCAGCACGACCGTGCCATCGACGCTTTTATCGAGGTGGCCAAGCTCGACCCCGAGACGATCGAGCTGCACTTCGCCCTGGGCAGTCTGTTCCGGCGCCGCGGTGAGATCGAGCGTGCCATACGCGTGCACCAGAATCTGCTGCAGCGAGCCGACCTGCCGGACAACCAGCGTGAGCAGGCCTTGCACGAACTGGCGCAGGACTATCTGCGCGCCGGCATGCTGGACCGGGCCGAAGCGGCATTCGACCAGTTGAAGGGAACGCGATTCGCCCCCGACGCCCTGCGTGCGCTGATCCGGATCCACGAGACCGAACGGGATTGGCCGCATGCCATCCAGGCCGTGCAGGCCTTGCAGGGACTGATCGACGAACCCGTGTCCCAGGCCGTTCATTTCCATTGCGAGGAAGCCGCGGCGGCGCTGGCCGCCGGCAACATGGACGCCGCCCATGCTGCGCTGGACGCGGCCACGCATGCCTCGGTCCAGGCCCAGCGGGGCAGCGGCACGGCTCCGCATGTGCGCATCGCCATGATGCGGGCCGATCTGGCCCGGCGCGAAGGCGACCTGCGGGCGCAGCGCCTGCACCTGGAGTCCGTGCTGTCCGCGCATCCCGAGTACGCGGGCCTGGTGGCCGAGCAGTTCCTTGCCAACCACGAGGCGCGCGGTACGGCCAGCGAGGGGCTGGAGAAGCTCGAGGCGCACTATGCGCGCCACCCGTCGCTGGATCTGTTCGATGCGATCTTCCAGGCGCTGCGCCGGCAGCGCGGCCTGGCGCAGGCCTGGAACTTCGCCCGCGGCGCCTTGCAGCGCAATCCGTCGCTGCTGGGGCTGGACCGGCTGCTCGAGGCACAGGTGGCGGGCGACAAGGCCGCGCAGGCCGAACCCGGGCAGCAGGCGGCCGCGAACGTGGTGACGCTGAACAACCCGCAGGCTGATACCGCCTCGCCGTGGACGCCCGCGGACGATGCCGTGCTGATGCGCAGCCTGATACACAAGCATACGCAACGCCTGGATCGCTACGCCTGCCAGGCGTGCGGTTTCAAGGCCAAGCGGTTCCATTGGCAATGTCCGGGCTGCAACGCCTGGGAGACCTATGCACCCAAACGATTGGAAGAACTCGATGCAGGCTGAGGCCCCCCCCTACGCGCTGACGCGCGCCCAGTATGGTGAGCCCCCAGCCGCTACGCGGCAGCCCCACAAGGGGGCCGGGACCCGCCTTGGGGCGGCCCGGCGCCTGATCCCGGGGGCGATGCGGGTGGACCGGCGGAGCCGGATCCGCGGCGCCCTGGATCTGTGTGACGTTTTCTTGGTGTGTGGCATTGGCTGGCTGGCTGCCGGTTTTTCATTGGGGAGCAACGCATGAGCGCGTCGGCGTTGGGGGTGTTTCCCTCGGATGAGCAGCGCGCGGCGGCGCGGGTGTTGGTGGTGGGGGACGTGATGCTGGACCGTTATTGGTTCGGCGAGGTGCATCGCATTTCTCCCGAGGCGCCGGTGCCGGTGGTGCATGTGTCGCGCAGCGAGGACCGGCTGGGCGGGGCGGCGAACGTGGCGCGCAACGCGGCGACGCTGGGGGCGCATGTGACGCTGGTCGGCGTGGTGGGCGATGACGATTCCGGGCGTGCCATTGCGCGGTTGTGCGAGGACGAGGGGGTGCGCGCGGATCTGGTTGCGGATCCGTCGGTGCCGACCACGATGAAGATGCGCGTGCTGGGACGCCAGCAGCAGTTGCTGCGGGTGGATTTCGAGCAGCCGCCCTCGCCCGGCGTGCTGGCCGAGCTGGCGGCGCGGGTGGCGCTGCATATCGCCGACCACGACGTGGTGGTGCTGTCCGATTACGCCAAGGGCGTGCTGGACCAGGTGCAGGACCTGATCGCCCTGGCCCGCGCGCGCGGCTGCGTCGTGCTGGTGGATCCCAAGGGCGACGACTATGGACGCTATCGCGGCGCCTCGCTGGTCACGCCCAACCAGTCGGAAATGCGCGAGGCCGTGGGCCGCTGGCGCGACGAGGCGCAACTGGCCGAGCGGGCCCAGCATCTGCGCCAGGCGCTGGACCTGGAGGCCTTGCTGGTGACGCGCTCCGAGCTGGGCATGACGCTTTTCACGGCCGAGGGGCGCGACCACGTCGAGGCGCTGGCGCGCGAGGTGTTCGACGTCTCGGGTGCCGGCGATACCGTGATCGCCACGCTGGCCGTCATGCGCGCCGCGGGACTGGATCTGCATGTGGCCATGAGATGGGCCAACCTGGCGGGCGGCATCGTCGTCGGCAAGCTGGGAACGTCGATCGTGACGCCGGACGAGTTGCGCGCCGGCCTGGCGATCTAGATTGAGGAAATTGCCATGATCATCGTAACGGGAGCCGCCGGCTTCATCGGCAGCAATCTGGTCAAGGGCCTGAACGCCCGCGGCGAGCGCGACATCATCGCGGTCGACGATCTGCTCGAAGGCGACAAGTTCGTCAACCTGGTCGACTGCGAGATCGCGGACTACCTGGACAAGAATGATTTCCGCCGGCGCGTGGCGGACGGGTCGCTGCCCAAGGTGGACGCGATCCTGCACCAGGGCGCGTGTTCGGACACCACCGAGCGCAACGGCCAGTACATGATGGACAACAACTATCGCGTCACGCTGGAGCTCTTCGAGTATGCCCAGCGCGAGCGGATTCCCTTCCTGTATGCGTCGTCGGCCGCCGTTTACGGCGCGGGCCCGGTCTATGCCGAGGACTTGCGCAACGAGAAACCGCTGAACGTCTACGGCTATTCGAAGTTCCTGTTCGACCAGGTGCTGCGCCGCCGCCTGGCCTCGCTGACCGCGCCGGTGGTGGGGCTGCGCTATTTCAACGTCTATGGCCCGCGCGAGCAGCACAAGGGCAGGATGGCCTCGGTAGCCTTCCACAACATGAACCAGTTCCTGAAGGAAGGCCACGTGCGTCTGTTCGGCGGCTGGGACGGCTACGGCGATGGACAGCAGCAGCGGGATTTCATCTCGGTCCACGACGTGGTCGAAGTGAACCTGCATTTCCTGGGCCGTCCGGTGTCCGGTGTCTACAACTGCGGCACCGGCCGGGCCCAGCCTTTCAACGACGTGGCGGCCGCGGTGGTCAACACGCTGCGCGAGGAGCGCGGCGAGGCGCCGCTGCCGCTGGCCGACCTGGCGGCGCAGGGGCTGCTGCGCTACATCGAGTTCCCCGAGGATCTCAAGGGCCGCTACCAGAGCTACACCCAGGCGGACACCACGCAATTGCGCGCGGCAGGCTTCACCGCGCCGATGCGGGACGTGCAGACGGGCGTTTCCGAGTACATCCGCGAGTTGCGCGGCATCTCGAAGTAGGGGGCGGCCGGAGGCCTCCCTACGCATTTCCCCCCTTGGACAGCGGGCCGTTCGCGCCCGCTTGCAGGGCGGTTCCTGGAGCAAGCTTGCGATGACGCCGGACGGTGTCGCGGCGGCCGGCCGGTCGCCGGCAACTCTCAAGGAGCCTAGCCATGAATCCTTTCCTCGATCCCACCCGCGCCGAACCCGATCCCAGGCCCTATCGCATGCGCGGCGCCCGACTACGCGCGGGAAGGCTGGCCGCCACCGCCAGCCTCGGGCTGGCCATGCTGGGCGGAGCCCATGCCGCCAGCGTGGACGTGAATACCGCGACGCCGTCCCAGCTCGAGGCCGTACGGGGCATCGGCGCCAAGACCGCCGCCAGCATCGTCCAGGAACGCCGCCGAGGGGGGCCGTTCTCGTCGTTCGAGGACCTGGCCGGACGCGTGCGCGGGCTGGGCACGAAGCGGCTCCAGGGGTTGCGGGCGGCCGGATTGGCTATCGGCCCGGCCGGCCGCGAGGGGCCGGCCATCATGGTCAATATGCCTCCGGGCAGTAAGGGGAAAGGGAACTAAACCGGGCCGGCTGGATTATGATGGGGCGCATGAGAAGCTACCCCACCATCGAACAGACCATCGGCAACACGCCCCTGGTCCGGCTCCAGCGCATCCCGGGAGAAGGGAACGCCGCGCGCGGCAACGTCATTCTCGCGAAGCTGGAAGGCACCAATCCGGCCGGTTCCGTCAAGGACCGCCCGGCCTTGTCCATGATCGCCCGGGCCGAGGCCAGGGGCGAGATCAAGCCGGGCGACACCCTGATCGAGGCGACCAGCGGAAACACCGGCATCGCCCTGGCCCTGGTGGCGGCCATACGTGGCTACCGCATGATCCTGATCATGCCCGACAACCTGTCGCTCGAGCGCCGCGCGGCCATGACGGCCTATGGGGCCGAACTGATCCTGACGCCGGCTTCGCAAGGGGGCATGGAATACGCCCGCGACCTGGCCTTGCAGATGCAGGCCGAGGGCAAGGGCAAGGTGCTGGACCAGTTCGCCAATCCCGACAACCCGCTGGCCCACGTCGAGACCACCGGGCCGGAAATCTGGCGCGATACCGACGGGCAGGTCACCCACTTCGTCAGCGCCATGGGTACCACGGGAACCATCGTGGGCGTCTCGCGCTATTTGAAGAGCCGCAATCCGGCGGTCCGGGTGGTGGGCGCGCAGCCGGCCGAAGGTTCGCAGATTCCCGGCATCCGCAAATGGCCCGAGGCCTATCTGCCCAAGATCTACGACCCGTCGGCGGTCGACAGCCAGGAGTCCGTCACCCAGGCCGAAGCCGAGGAGATGGCCCGCCGGCTGGCAGCGGAAGAAGGCATCTTCGGCGGCATCTCGTCCGCCGGCGCGCTGGTGGCGGCGCTGCGCGTGGCCGAAACCGTCAGCAACGCCACCATCGTCTTCATCGTTTGCGACCGTGGCGACCGCTATTTGTCCACCGGCGTATTCAACTGACTGACCCGGCTCGCCACCCGGCCGCGCCGTTCGAGCTCCACGGCCAGGTCGGTGACCGAGGTGGCGTAGAAGTAGCTGCGGTTGTATTCGGTCAGGGCGAAGAAGTTGGGCGCGGCGACGCGGTATTCGGTCGTGCCCGTCGCGCCGTCGTACAGATCGATCACGGCCAGCGGCCATTGCATCCACGCGTCCGACATTCCCGCCACCTTGGGCGCCCGCGCGCCCGCCGCCTGCAGCCGGATCCAGTCGAGCGTGGGCTTGAGCCCGCCGTCGACCAGCGCGGCCGGGTCGCCCGGTAGCCGCACCGGCAGGAACACCGGCTGGTCGCGCTGCCATCCATGTTCGACCAGGAAGTTGGCCACCGAGGCGATGGCGTCGGCGGGGCTGGCGAGCAGATCGATGCGGCCATCGCCATCGCCGTCGACCGCGAACTGGCGCAGGCTGCCGGGCATGAACTGCGGCAGGCCGATGGCGCCCGCGTACGAACCCTTTACCGCCAGCGGGTCGGCGCCGGTTTCCTTGCACCAGATCAGGAACTGCGCCAGTTGCTCGCGGAAGAAGGCGCTGCGGTCGCTGCGCGCCTGGGCCGGGTAGTTGAAGGCCAGCGTCGCCAGCGCGTCGATGACGCGGAAATTACCGGTGACCCGGCCGTAGAACGTTTCCACGCCGATGACGCTGACGATGATGGAGGCGGGCACGCCGTACCTGGCCTCGGCGCGCGCCAGGTCCTGTGCATGTTCCTCCTGGAACGCGATGCCTTCCTTGATGCGGCGGCTTTCGATGAAGCGCGCGCGGTACCGGGGCCAACTGCGCACCGTGGGCGAGGAGGGCGGCAGCACGAGCCGCGCGACGGTTTCCGAATACTTGGCCTGGTCGAGCAGGGCGCCGACCCGGGCGGCGTCCAGGCCCCGGCCGGCCATGTCGGCGACGAAAGCGCGCCGGGCCTCGGCGGCCGGCATGGGGCCGGAGGGCGCGGGCACCGGTACCGGGACGGCCACCGGCGCGGCGGGCGCCGGCGCCACGGGCTGCGCGGCCGGGCCGGAGCCCGGAGCGGCCTGCATGCCAGGGGAGGGCGGCACGCCCTGCATGGGGGCGGCGGCGGGGGGCGGGGGCGAGGCGCAGCCCCACAGGGCCAGCGCGGCAAGACCGGCGACGATCGGGCCGCTGCGCGACCCGGTCGGAAAGCGGGGTGTCGAATTCACGCGTAAGATTTCCGGAAAAGCGATATCGATAGCGTGATGCTGCCGGCTGTTCGGCCGCGATGCAAGTCGGGCGCATAATGGAGGCCATGGCTACGCTTTACTTCACGCATCCGGCGTGCCGGCAGCACGAGATGGGCGAAGGGCACCCCGAGTGCCCGGCGCGGCTGGACGCGATCTCCGACCAGTTGCTTGCCTCGGGCGTGGCGGTCCACCTGGTCGAGCGCGAGGCGCCGCAGGCCACGCAGGACGCGCTGCTGCGCGTGCATACCTCCGAGTACCTGGAATCACTGGTCGAGCGCTCGCCCGTGCACGGCTACGTCGAGCTCGACCCCGACACCTGCATGAACCCCCACACCTACGCGGCGGCACTGCACGCGGCCGGCGCCGCGATCGCGGCCGTCGATGCCGTGCTGGCGGGAGAGGGCGAGTCGGCGTTCTGCGCGGTGCGGCCGCCCGGCCACCATGCGTGCCCCGACCAGGCCATGGGGTTCTGCTTCCTGAGCAATGTGGCGATCGCCGCGCGCCATGCCATCGCGCGCCACGGTTTGACGCGCGTGGCGGTCGTGGATTTCGACGTGCATCACGGCAACGGCACCGAGGCGGCGCTGGCCGGCGACGAACGCGTGCTGATGTGCGGTTTCTTCCAGCATCCGTTCTATCCGTTCAGCGGTACCGCGCCCTGGGCCGACAACATGCTGAACGAACCCGTGCCCGCCTATACCGAAGGCGCGGCGATACGCGAACTGGTCGCGGCCCGGTGGCTGCCCAGGCTGGAGCGGTTCCGGCCCCAGCTCGTGCTGGTGTCGGCGGGCTTCGATGCGCACCGCGAGGACGATCTGGGCAGCATGGGGCTGGTCGAGTCGGATTTCGCCTGGATCACCGAGCAGCTGGTGGCGCTGGCCCAGCGCCACGGCGCGCGGGTCGTCAGTTGCCTGGAAGGCGGCTACAACCTGTCGGCGCTGGGGCGCAGCGCCACCGCCCACATACGCGCGCTGGCGGGGATCTGAGCCCCCATGCGCGCTCGTCGTCCGTATTTACCCGTATTCCAGGCCCGCGAGAGGGGTATGTCGATTACCTATAATCGACAGGTTTCCCTGTGGCGCGGCGACCGTGCCGTGTGCGTGCCCGTTACCCAGGCGTAGCCGGCTTATCTACAACGAGGTTGCAAACGATGAAGGTGTTAGTGCCAGTCAAGCGAGTGGTGGACTACAACGTGAAGGTCCGGGTGAAGTCGGACCAGACCGGCGTGGACATCGCGAACGTGAAGATGTCGATGAACCCGTTCGACGAAATCGCCGTGGAAGAGGCGACGCGCCTGAAGGAAAAGGGCGTGGCCAGCGAGATCCTGGCCGTGTCTTGCGGCGTCGCGCAGTGCCAGGAGACGCTGCGCACGGCGATGGCCATCGGCGCCGACCGCGCCATCCTGGTCGAGACGCAGCAGGAGCTGCAGCCGCTGGCCGTGGCCAAGCTGCTGAAGGCGCTGGTCGACAAGGAGCAGCCGCAGCTGGTCATCCTGGGCAAGCAGGCGATCGACGACGATGCGAACCAGACGGGCCAGATGCTGGCCGCGCTGCTGGATTGGCCGCAGGCGACCTTCGCGAGCAAGGTCGAGGTGGCCGACGGCAAGGCGACGGTGACGCGCGAAGTGGACGGCGGCCTGGAGACGGTGGCGCTGTCGCTGCCGGCCATCGTGACCACGGACCTGCGGTTGAACGAGCCGCGCTACGTGACGCTGCCCAACATCATGAAGGCCAAGAAGAAGCCGCTGGAGACCGTCAAGCCGGAAGACCTGGGCGTGGACGTGACGCCGCGCCTCAAGACGCTGAAGGTGGCCGAGCCGCCGGCGCGCAAGGCCGGGGTGAAGGTGGCGGACGTGGCCGAGCTGGTGGGCAAACTCAAGAATGAAGCGAAGGTGGTGTGAAGATGGCGATACTGGTCGTAGCGGAACATGACAATGCGCATCTGCGCGCGGCGACGCTGAACACGATCACGGCGGCGCAGCGCCTGGGTGGCGACGTGCACGTGCTGGTCGCGGGCGCGGGTGTGGGCGGAGCGGCTCAGGCGGCCTCGCAGGTGGCCGGCGTGGCCAAGGTGCTGTCGGCCGACGGTGCCGCGCTGGCCGACGGGCTGGCCGAGAACGTGGCGGCGCAGGTGCTGGCGGTGGCCCAGGGCTACAGCCACATCCTGTTCCCGGCCACGGCGTACGGCAAGAACGTGGCGCCGCGCGTGGCGGCCAAGCTGGACGTGGCGCAGATCTCCGACATCATCGGCATCGATTCGGCCGATACGTTCGAGCGTCCGATCTACGCGGGCAACGCGATCGCCACGGTGCAGTCGGCCGACGCCGTCAAGGTGATCACCGTGCGCACGACGGCCTTCGACGCGGCCGCGGCCACGGGCGGTTCGGCGCCGGTGGAAAGCCTGTCCGCGGTGGGCGACGGCGGCAAGTCCTCGTTCGTGGGGCGCGAGGTTGCCAAGAGCGACCGTCCCGAACTGACGGCGGCCAAGGCCGTGGTCTCGGGCGGACGCGGGATGGGCAGCGCCGAGAACTTCAAGCTGCTCGAGCCGCTGGCGGACAAGCTGGGCGCGGCCATGGGCGCGTCGCGCGCCGCGGTCGACGCGGGCTATGCCCCCAACGACTGGCAGGTGGGCCAGACCGGCAAGATCGTCGCGCCGCAGTTGTACGTGGCGGTGGGCATCTCCGGCGCGATCCAGCACCTGGCCGGCATGAAGGATTCGAAGGTGATCGTGGCGATCAACAAGGACGCCGAGGCGCCGATCTTCGGCGTGGCCGACTACGGGCTGGTGGCGGATCTGTTCACCGCCGTGCCCGAGCTCACGAAAGCGCTGTAGGCGCGAACGCCGCCGCGCCCTCGGGCTGCGGCGGCGCACCCGAACAGGGCCGGGCCGCCGGTCTTGCCGCCGCGCGGCCCTCGGTGCCCAACTGACCGGAGGTTTGCATGGCTTACGTGGCTCCATTGCGGGATATCCGATTCGTGCTGAACGAATTGGCCGGCCTGGACAAGGTTCATCAATTACCCGGTGGCGAGGAAGCCGGCCAGGAAGTCGTCGATGCGATCCTGGACGAGAACGCGCGCCTGCTCCAGGACGCGATCGCGCCGCTCAACCGCGACGGCGATCTGCAGCCGCCCACCTGGCGCGACGGCGCCGTCACCGCATCGCCGGGGTTCGCCCAGGCATTCCGCAGTTTCGTCGAAGGGGGCTGGCAGGGCTTGCAGCATCCGGTGGACTTCGGCGGGCAAGGCCTGCCCAAGGTCGTCGCCACCCCCTGCATGGAAAACCTGAACGCCGCCTGCCTGTCCTTCGCGCTGTGCCCCTTGCTGACCGATGGCGCCATCGAGGTGCTGCTGACGGCCGGGACCGAGGAGCAGAAGCGGCGCTTCATTCCTTCGATGATCGACGGTTCCTGGACCGGAACCATGAACCTGACCGAGCCGCAGGCCGGATCGGACCTGTCGCTGGTGCGCACGCGCGCCGTCGCGCAGCCCGACGGCAGCTATCGGCTGCACGGGCAGAAGATCTTCATCACCTACGGCGAGCACGACATGGCACGCAACATCGTGCACATGGTGCTGGCCCGGCTGGCGGACGCGCCCGAGGGCGTCAAGGGCCTGTCGCTGTTCATCGTGCCCAAGTTCCTGGTGAACGATGACGGGTCGCTGGGCAAGCGCAACGACGTGTGGTGCGCCTCGATCGAACACAAGCTGGGCATCAAGGCCAGCCCCACGGCCGTGCTGCTGTATGGCGAGGACAAGGGCGAGGTCGGCCCGGGCGCCATCGGCTATCTGGTGGGCGAGCCCAACCGCGGCCTGGAAACCATGTTCATCATGATGAACGCCGCGCGTTTCGCCGTCGGCTTGCAGGGTATCGCGGTGGCCGAGCGCGCCAGCCAGCATGCCGTGGCCTATGCCAAGGACCGCGTGCAGAGCCGGGCGGTCGAGGGTTCGGCCGGGCCCGTGGCCATCGTCCATCATCCGGACGTGCGCCGGATGCTGTTGACCATGCGCACGCTGACCGAAGCCGCCCGCGCCGTGGCCTACGTGGCCGCCGGGGCGCACGATTTCGCGCACCGGCATCCCGATGCCCAGGTGCGCGCGCGCAACCAGGCCTTCTACGAATACATGGTGCCCATCGTCAAGGGTTTCTCGACCGAGATGGCGGTGGAGGTGGCGTCGCTGGGCATACAGGTGCATGGCGGCATGGGCTTCATCGAGGAGACGGGCGCTGCCCAGTACTACCGCGATGCCCGCATCCTGTCGATCTACGAAGGCACCACCGCGATCCAGGCCAACGACCTGGTGGGACGCAAGACCGCGCGCGACGGCGGCGCGGTGGCCGCCGCCATCATCGGCCACATGCGCGAGACGCTGGCCGAGCTGGACGGCGACCAGGAACTGTCGGCCTTGCGCGGACAACTGGCCGACGCCATCCAGGCCTACGAGGAAGTGGTCCGTTTCGTGGTCGAGCGCTATCGCGACGACGTGCGCGAGGTTTACGCGGGCAGCGTGCCCTACCTGATGCTGGCCGGACTCACGCACGGCGGGTGGCAGATGGCGCGCGCCGCGCAGGCCTGCCGGCGCCGCATCGGCAAGGGCGACGTCGACAGCTTCTATTCGGCCAAGCTGGCGGGAGCACGGTTCTATTGCGCTCACCTGCTGCCGCGGGTCGAGGCGCTGCGCCGCGAGATCCTGCAGGGGGGAGCGAGCACCCTGGCCATGCCGGTCGACGCGTTCTGAGGCCGGCCTGGCCGGCGCCGCTCAGGGGGATGGGCGGTGATGGCCGGGGGCCAGGGACGGCGGCAGCGGAGGCGTACGGCAGGGGGCGACCGGGATGCGCCAGTGCGACCTGCGCCGCAGGGCAGCCAGCAGTTTGAGCCCCTGGGGCCACGCGCCGTACCCCGATTCGGCATTGATGTGGCCGGCATCGTCGAGCTGCTCGAAGCGGCTGCCCCAGGCCTCGGCGAATTCGCGGGCCCGGTCCAGCGAGCAATACGGATCGTTGGTGCTGGCGACCACCACGCTCTGGAAGGGCAGCGTCTGCATCGGCACCGGGCAGAACGAGCGCAGCCGCACCGGGGCGTTCGGCCGCTCGACGTCGGCGGGCGCCACCAGCAGGGCGCCCGCCACTTTCTCGCGCACCCGCAGCGGCAGGTGGCATATCGTGATGCAGCCCAGGCTGTGGGCGATCAACAGCGGCGGGCGCTGCGCCGCTTCGATGGCGGCGGCCAGGGTCGCGGTCCAGTCATGCAGGTCGGGCGAGGCCCAGTCGGCCTGCTGCACGCGCACCGCGCGCGGCAGACAGGCCTCCCACAGGCTCTGCCAGTGGCCGGGCCCGGAGTTGTTCCAACCTGGGACGATCAAGGGTTGCAGTCGCATGAGCGCATGATGGCGTCCCCGTTCATTACTGGGAACGAAGAATTTTGCGTTTGTTAATTACCGCAGCTTCGTTGGCGGTACGCCGCGCCGGGTAACGTCCTTATATGAAAAAATAAGTATCCGGCTTTCCTTTATGGTGGAAAGCTATATGGTTATGTGCAAACATTTGTTCCCGCTTCCCCGGCGGAACGCCAGAATGCTTCATTTGAAAACGTAGGAGACCGACATGACCGCATTGCGTCTGGGCGACACCGCTCCCGATTTCGAACAGGATTCCTCCAAGGGACGTATTCATTTCTACGACTACCTCGGCGACAGCTGGGGCGTGCTGTTCTCGCACCCGGCGGACTTCACGCCGGTCTGCACGACCGAACTGGGCTATACCGCCAAGCTCGCGCAAGAGTTCGCCAAGCGCAATGTGAAGGTGCTGGCGCTGTCGGTCGATCCGGTCGATTCCCATCAGCAGTGGATCGGCGACATCAACGATACGCAGAACACCCGGGTGGATTTCCCCATCCTGGCCGATGCCGACCGCAAGGTGTCCACGCTCTACGACATGATCCACCCGAATGCCAGCGCCACCGCCACGGTGCGCTCGGTCTTCGTGATCGACCCGGCCAAGAAGGTCAGGCTCATCATCACCTATCCCGCCAGCACGGGGCGCAACTTCGACGAGATCCTGCGCGTGATCGACTCGCTGCAGCTTACCGACAACTACAGCGTCGCGACGCCGGTGAACTGGAAGGACGGCGAAGACGTCATCATCGTGCCCTCGCTGCAGGATCCCGAGGTACTCAAGCAGAAGTTTCCCAAGGGCTACAAGGTGGTGCGGCCCTACCTGCGCACCACGCCCCAGCCCAACAAGGAGTAAGTCCGCGGCGGAAGAAGTGCCCGGGTCACGCACATGTGCTGTAATGCGGGCCTTCGTTTCCTTTCGACAGGACTCCCATGCTCCAGACCGCCGACGATCTCGGAAAACTCCTGCTGCGCGTGGTCGTAGGGGTGCTCATGCTCATGCATGGCATTCCGAAGGTCATCGGCGGCATCGGCTTCGTGAAGGGGCTCGTCGCCTCGCACGGGTTGCCCGCCTTCCTCGCCTATTTCGTCTACGTGGGCGAGATCGTCGCCCCCATCCTGCTGCTCGTGGGCCTGTACAGCCGGCTCGGCGGCCTGCTGGTCGCCATCAACATGGTCGTGGCCATCGCGCTCGCCCACTCCAACCAGGTATTCACCGTGGCCAAGAACGGGGCCTGGACGCTGGAGCTCCAGGGACTCTACCTTTGCGGCGGCCTGGTCATCGCGCTGATCGGCGCCGGCCGCTTCAGCGCCGGCGGCAAGGGCGGCACCTTGAACTGATCAGGCTCCGGCCGGTTCAGGCTGGCGGGCCGCCGCCGTGTCCTCGTTCTGCTGCGCGGTGATCGTGTCGCGATCCAGGTGCGGCGCGAACATCTCGATGAAGGCGATCGCGAAATTGCGAAGATAGGCGCCGCGGCGCACGGCCAGGCGCGTCATGTTCGAGGCGAACAGATGGTCGGCCGCCAGCGACCGCAGCTTGGTGTCTTCCTCGCTGTCGTAGGCCATGGCGGCGATGATGCCTATGCCCAGGCCCGCCGATACATAGGTCTTGATCACGTCGGCGTCCATCGCCGTCAGCACGATGTCCGGCACGATCGAGGCGCGCGAGAAGGCCTCGTCGATGTGCGAGCGGCCGGTCAGGCCCGTGTCGTAGGTGATCAGAGGATGCCGGGCCAGTTCCTCGACCGTGGGCCGCTCGCGCGCCAGGATGGGATGCCCTGGCGGCGCGACGATGACGTGGTTCCACCGGTAGCCGGCGAAGGTCGACAACCTGCCGTCGGCCTGCAGCCCTTCGGTGGCGATGCCGATGTCGGCCTGGCCGCTGGCCACCCATTCGGCGATGTGCAGGGGCGAGCCCTGCTGCAGGTTCAGGTGGACCTGGGGAAAATTGCGCCGGAACGCCTGCACGACCACCGGCAGCGCGTAGCGGGCCTGCGTATGGGTCGTTGCGATGGTCAGCCGGCCCTGGTCGCGGGCGCTGAATTCCTGGGCCGCGCGCTTGAGGTTCTCCTGTTCGAGCAGCAGGCGTTCGATGATCGTGACGATTTCCTTGCCCGGCTCGGTCAGCCCGGTCAGGCGCTTGCCGGCGCGCTCGAAGATCGTCGTACCTAGTTCATCCTCCAGCTCGCGTATCTGGCGGCTGACGCCCGGCTGCGAGGTGTACAGGGTGTTGGCAACCTCGGTCAGGTTGAAATTGCGGCGCAGGGCTTCGCGGACGGAGCGCAGTTGCTGGAAATTCAAGGTGGTTCTCCTGCTCGGGCCGGCGCGACGGAGGCCGGCGGCGATCAGCCATGTTGCGTCGCAAACAAAAAAATCAGAACGAAAATTTGAAAATGATCTAATGCGCGTCCGGGCATAACGGCGTATTTGTTCTGTGCCGGGGCGGGTTTATACCGGTCGGAAATAAGTAACCATCCAAGATGTCGTTCCCAAGCATGGGGCTTGTGACCGACCATGCATTCCTCGAAAAGATGGAATGGAGCTTCGGATGGCCGGATTGCTGGGAAGGACCCTGGGTGTCGCCGTGCTGGCCATGGCGGCCGCCGTGTCGCCTGTTGCGGCACAGCAGAAGCAGACCCTGCTGAACGTTTCCTATGATCCGACGCGCGAGCTGTACAAGGATCTGGACAAGGCGTTCGCGGCCGAATACAAGAAAAAGGCCGGCGTGGACCTGACCATCCGCCAGTCGCATGGCGGTTCCGGTGCGCAGGCGCGCTCGGTCATCGACGGCCTGGACGCCGACGTGGTCACGCTGGCCCTGGCCTATGACATCGATGCCCTGCACGCGCGCGGCAACCTGCTGCCCGCCGATTGGCAGAAGCGGCTGCCGCAGAACAGCTCGCCGTATACCTCGACCATCGTGTTCCTGGTGCGCAAAGGCAACCCGAAGGGCATCAAGGACTGGGGCGACCTGATCAAGCCCGGCGTCTCGGTCATCACGCCCAATCCCAAGACCTCGGGCGGCGCGCGCTGGAACTACCTGGCGGCCTGGGCCTATGCCCTGAAGCAGCCGGGCGGCAGCGAGGCCAAGGCGCGCGAGTTCATCGCCGAGCTGTTCAAGCACGTGCCGGTGCTCGACAGCGGCGCGCGCGGCGCCACCACGACCTTCGTCGAGCGCGGCCAGGGCGACGTGCTGCTGGCCTGGGAGAACGAGGCGCTGTTGTCGCTGAAGGAACTGGGGCCGGACAAGTTCGACATCGTCGCGCCCTCGCTGTCCATCCTGTGCGAGCCGCCCGTGGCCGTGGTCGACAAGAACGTCGACAAGAAAGGCACGCGCCAGGCCGCGCAGGCCTACCTGGAGTACCTGTACACCAAGGACGCGCAGGAGATCATCGCCAGGAACTACTACCGTCCCCGCAATCCCGAGGTGGCCGCCAAGTACGCCTCGGCGTTCCCCAAGGTCAACCTGATCACGATCGATGACGTCTTCGGCGGCTGGCAGAAGGCCCAGAAGACCCACTTCGAAGATGGCGGCACGTTCGATCAGCTCTACCAGCCGGGCAAGCGTTGAAGGCCTCCATTTCCACTCTCGGCATCCTGCACCCGCCGCTGGCCAGGCCCAGGCGGGCGCGGCGCTTCGGCGTGCTGCCCGGGTTCGGGCTGAGCATGGGCTTCACCGTGTTCTACCTGAGCCTGATCGTGCTGATCCCGCTGTCCACGCTGTTCTTCAAGAGCGCGACCCTGGACTGGGAGACGTTCTGGACGGCGGTGACCGCGCCCCGCGTGCTGGCATCGTACCGGCTGACTTTCGGCGCCGCGCTGCTGGCGGCGCTGGTCAACCTGGTGGCCGGGCTGGCCGTGGCCTGGACGCTGGTGCGCTACGAGTTCCCGGGCAAGAAGATCGTCGACGCGCTGGTGGACCTGCCGTTCGCGCTGCCGACCGCGGTGGCGGGCATCGCCCTGACCGCGCTGTATGCCTCGAACGGATGGATGGGCCGCTGGCTGGAGCCGCTGGGCATCAAGGTGGCCTATACGCCGCTGGGCGTGGTCGTGGCGCTGATCTTCATCGGTCTGCCGTTCGTGGTCCGGACGGTGCAGCCGGTGTTGGAGGACGCCGAGCGCGAACTGGAGGAGGCCGCGGCCAGCCTGGGCGCCAGCCGCCTGCAGACCTTCCTGAAGGTCCTCCTGCCCACGATCCTGCCGGCCTTGCTGACCGGCTTCGCGCTGGCCTTCGCGCGGGCCGTGGGCGAGTACGGCTCGGTGGTCTTCATCGCCGGCAACATGCCCATGGTGTCCGAGATCACGCCGCTGCTCATCATCACCAAGCTCGAACAGTACGACTATGCCGGCGCGGCCTCGATCGCCCTGGTCATGCTGCTGCTGTCCTTCGTGCTGCTGCTGTTCATCAACCTGCTGCAATGGTGGCAGGCGCGGCGCGGCCTGGGGAAGAACGTATGAGCAACTCCATCCGGCCCGTCCACCTCGATGAACCTACCTGGGTGCGGCGCCTGCTGCTCGTGGTGTCGCTGGGCTTTCTCGCGCTGTTCCTGCTGCTGCCGCTGGCGGTGGTGTTCTCCGAGGCGCTGAAGAAGGGCTGGGAGCTGTATGCGCAAGCCCTGGTCGAGCCCGACGCGCTGGCCGCGATCCGGCTGACGCTGCTGGTGGCGGCCATCGCCGTGCCGCTGAACCTGGCGCTGGGCGTGGCGGCGGCCTGGGCCATCACCAAGTTCCAGTTCCGCGGCAAGCAGGCGCTGGTCACGCTGATCGACCTGCCGTTCTCGGTCTCGCCGGTGGTCGCGGGATTGATCTATGTGCTGCTGTTCGGCTCGCACGGCTGGCTGGGGCCGCTGCTCAAGGCCTACGACCTGAAGGTGGTCTACGCCGTTCCCGGCGTGGTGCTGGCCACGCTGTTCGTGACTTTCCCGTTCGTCGCCCGCGAGCTGATTCCGCTCATGCAGGCCCAGGGCAGCGAGGAAGAACAGGCGGCGCTTACCCTGGGCGCCTCCGGCTGGCAGATGTTCCGCCGCGTGACGCTGCCCAACATCAAATGGGGCCTCTTGTACGGGGTGATTCTGTGCAACGCCCGGGCCATGGGAGAATTCGGCGCGGTATCGGTGGTGTCGGGCCATGTCCGCGGCCTGACCAACACCATTCCGTTGCACGTGGAAATCCTCTACAACGAATATGCCTATCAAGCCTCGTTCGCGGTTGCCTCGGTGCTCGCGCTGCTGGCCCTGGTCACGCTGGTCCTCAAGAGCGTGGTCGAGTGGCGCGGCGGCCGGCAACTCAAGGACCAGGCGCTCCCCTCCGAATTTCCAGGCGCCGCGCCGTTGCAACTGAAGGTGGCCGGCTGACCGTCCCGGGAAGGTAAAAGACATGAGTATCGAAGTTCGTCATCTCTCCAAGCGTTTCGGAAACTTCCATGCCCTCAAGGATGTGTCCCTGCACATCGAGTCGGGCGAGCTGGTCGCGCTGCTCGGGCCGTCGGGCTGCGGCAAGACGACCCTGCTGCGCATCATCGCCGGGCTCGAGACGCCCGACGAGGGCAGCGTCTATTTCTCGGGTGAAGACGCCACCGACGTGCACGTGCGCGAACGCCAGGTCGGCTTCGTGTTCCAGCACTACGCGCTGTTCCGCCACATGACCGTGTTCGAGAACGTCGCCTTCGGCCTGCGCGTCAAGCCGCGCGGCCAACGCCCGTCCGAGGCGCAGATCAAGGACAAGGTCCACCAGTTGCTGAACCTGGTCCAGCTGGACTGGCTGGCCGACCGCTATCCCTCGCAGCTGTCGGGCGGGCAGCGCCAGCGTATCGCGCTGGCGCGGGCGCTGGCCGTCGAGCCGCGGGTGCTGCTGCTGGACGAGCCGTTCGGCGCGCTGGACGCCAAGGTGCGCAAGGAACTGCGCCGCTGGCTGCGACGCCTGCACGATGAACTGCACGTGGCCAGCGTGTTCGTCACCCACGACCAGGAAGAGGCGCTGGAGGTGGCCGACCGGGTGGTCCTGATGAACGCGGGCCGCATCGAGCAGGTGGGCACGCCCACCGAGGTCTGGGAACGGCCCGCCACGCCTTTCGTCTATGGTTTCCTGGGGGACGTCAACCAGTTCCACGGGCAGGCCCATGCCGGCGTGCTGCACGCGGACGGGCTGACCATTCCCACGCCGGACCTGGCCGACGCCCAGCATGCCAAGGCCACGGCCTACATCCGGCCGCACGAATTCGACGTGCAGCGCTACAGCGATGGCGACATCGGCCTGGTCACCACGTTCAACCGCGCCTACCTGTCGGGGCCCAGCGCCTACCTGGAACTCACCCGCCAGGGGTCGGACCAGCCGGTCGAGGTGGAACTGCCCGCCGAGGTCTTCCGCCAGCTCGACCTGAAGGGCGGCGAGGCGCTGGTCGTCAAGCCGCGCAACGCGCAAGTCTTTCTTACCTGAGCCATGGCCGCCGTGACCACTTCTTCCTTCCCGTCGCAACGCTGGTCCGAACTGGTCGACCGGCTGGGCGGCATCGCCCGCGCGCATGCCGACGTGGCGCTGGCCTCGTCGCTGGCCGCCGAGGACATGCTGTTGACCCATGCCATCCTGGATGGCGGGTTGGCCATCGAGATCTTCACGCTGGACACCGGCCGGCTCAACGCCGAGACCGTCGCGATGGTCGACCGCATCGCGGGGCGCTACGGCCGCGGCATCGGTGTCGTGCGGCCCGATCCGGCCGCCGTCGAGCGCTACGTTTCCACCCATGGCCTGAACGCCTTCTACGAAAGCGTCGAGCTGCGCAAGGCCTGCTGCGAGATCCGCAAGGTCGAGCCGCTGCGGCGCGTGCTGGCGGGCCGCAGCGCCTGGATCACGGGGCAGCGGCGCGAACAGGCGGTGACCCGCGGTGAACTGCCGCTGGACGAGCCCGATCCCGTGTTCGGGCTGCACAAGTACAACCCGCTCGCGCTGTGGACCCAGGAGGAAGTCTGGGCCGCCATCCGCGCGCTGGACATTCCCTACAACCCGCTGCACGACCGGGGTTATCCCTCGATCGGCTGCGAACCCTGTACCCGCGCCATCCGGCCCGGCGAGGACCTGCGCGCGGGCCGCTGGTGGTGGGAATCGTCCGACTCCAAGGAGTGCGGACTGCACGCCGGCAACCTGTCGGCCATCCCGGTCTCCGTCGTCACAACCAAGCAATCAGGCTGAATCATGCCCGCTATCCTGAACACCACGCGCAGCCATCTCGACTGGCTGGAATCCGAAGCCATCTTCATCATGCGCGAAGTCGCGGCCGAGTGCGCCCGGCCCGTGCTGCTGTTTTCCGGCGGCAAGGATTCATGCGTGCTGCTCAGGCTGGCGGAGAAGGCCTTCCGGCCCGGCAAGTTCCCGTTCCCGCTGATGCACATCGATACCGGCCACAACTTCGACGAGGTCATCGCCTTTCGCGATGCCCGCGCCGCCGAGCTGGGCGAGCAACTGATCGTGCGCAGCGTCGAGGATTCCATCGCGCGCGGTTCGGTCGTGCTGCGCAAGGAGACCGATTCGCGCAACGCCGCGCAGGCCGTCACGCTGCTGGAGGCGATCGAGGAATTCGGCTTCGACGCCTGCATAGGCGGCGCCCGCCGGGACGAGGAAAAGGCGCGCGCCAAGGAACGCATCTTCTCGTTCCGCGACGAGTTCGGCCAATGGAATCCCAAGGCCCAGCGCCCCGAGGTCTGGAACCTGTACAACACGCGGGTCCACGCCGGCGAGAACATGCGCGTGTTCCCCATTTCGAACTGGACCGAGCTGGACGTGTGGCAGTACATCGCGCGCGAGAACCTCGCGCTGCCGTCGATCTACTACGCGCACCAGCGGGACGTGGTGCGGCGCAAGGGCCTGCTGGTGCCGGTGACGCCGCTCACGCCGCCACAAGAGGGCGAATCGGTCGAGAACCTGACGGTGCGTTTTCGTACGGTGGGCGACATTTCGTGCACCTGCCCGGTGGCCTCCGAGGCCGCGGATCCGCTGGCCATCATCGCCGAGACGGCGGTGACGGACATCACCGAGCGCGGCGCCACCCGCATGGACGACCAGACCTCGGAAGCCTCGATGGAGCGCCGCAAGAAGGAAGGATATTTCTGATGAACGCCATGACCGATTCCGCATTCTTTTCCGCCGCCGACAAGGGCGTGCTGCGCCTGATCACCGCCGGTTCGGTGGACGATGGGAAGTCGACGCTGATCGGCCGGCTGCTGTACGACAGCAAGGGCATCTTCGCCGACCAGCTCGACGCGATCTCGCGCGCCAAGTACAAGCGCACGGTGGGCGATACCATCGACCTGTCGCTGCTGACCGACGGGCTGGAAGCCGAGCGCGAGCAGGGCATCACGATCGACGTGGCGTACCGCTATTTCTCGACGCCGGTGCGCAAGTTCATCATCGCCGACGCCCCGGGGCACGAACAATACACGCGCAACATGGTGACCGGCGCATCCACGGCAGACGTCGCGATCATCCTGATCGACGCGACCCGGGCGGCGGATGGCCAGCTGCTGACGCAGACCAAGCGCCATAGTACCCTGGCGCACTTGCTGGGCATCCGCCACATCGTGGTGGCGGTCAACAAGATGGACCTGGTCGAGTGGAGCCGCGAGGTGTTCGAGCGCATCCGCGAGGCCTATGCGGCGCTGGCCGCGAAGCTGGGCATCGCCGGCTTCCACGTCCTGCCGCTGTCGGCCCTGACCGGCGACAACGTCGTCGGCAAGTCCGGACGCACGCCCTGGTACCAGGGGCCGGCGCTGCTCGAACTGCTCGAGGCGCTGGATGTGCGCACGGACGCTTCCGGCAAGGCCCTGCGCTTCCCGGTGCAACTGGTCGCGCGCCATGGCGGCGACCGGGCCGACGATTTCCGTGGCTACATGGGACAGGTCGCCAGCGGCACGCTGGCCGTGGGCGACCGCGTGCTGGTCCAGCCCTCGGGCGTGGCGGCGACGGTGAAGTCGCTGGTCGTCCACGGCGGGGAGGTGGAGGCCGCCGTCGCCGGCGATTCCGTCACCGTCGTGCTGGACGAGGACGTGGACGTGTCGCGTGGCGATGTGCTGGTGCATGCGTCGGCGCCGGCGGCCGTGGCGCGACAGTTCCAGGCCGAGATCTGCTGGCTGGATACCCAGGCCCTGAATCCCGCGCGCAAGTACCTGCTCAAGCACGGTACGCGCCTGACCTCGGCCAAGATCAAGTCGGTGCTGGCGCGGCGCGACATCCACGAGCTTGGCGAGGTCCCGGCGGCCGACACGCCGTTCGCGATGAACGACATCGGCCGCGTGGAAATCGCCACCCGCGATGCGCTGGCGCTGGACGCCTACGACGACATCGCGGCCACCGGGGCATTCATCCTGATCGACGAAGCCACGCACCAGACGGCCGCGGCCGGCTTGATCCGGCTGACATCTCTCTCCGCGCACTGACTGGTATCCCAGGGCGCCGCGGATCCGGCTCTGCCGGTCCGCCAGCGCCGCCCCCTTGAGGGGGCGCCCGAAGGGCGTAGGGGGTGGGTTCCCTAGCAGTGTGGCTCGGGTCTCATCCATAGCCATATGGCCACCGTCAGCATGATGGCGGTGGACAGTCCGGCGGCCCAGCGCGGCACGGGGGCGATGAAGAGGATGGCGGCGCACAGGGCCATGGTGATGGTGGCGCTCCATTTGGCCCGGCGGCTGACGGAGCGGTCCGTGCGCCAGTTGCGGATCATGGCGCCGAAGACCGGGTGGCGTTCCAGCCAGGCCAGCAGGCGGGGCGATCCACGGGCCGCGAACCAGGCCGCCAGCAGGACGAAGACCGTGGTCGGCAGGCCCGGCACGAAGATGCCGACGATGCCCAGGGCCAGGCAGAGCAGCGCCGCCAGCAGCATCAGGCCGCGGACGACGATGCCCGGATCGGAACAGGGTTTCACGGCCGGCCCTGACCGTCGTCGGCGCTCAGCCATTTGGCGAAGAGCCGGCGAGGCATGGCCGGCGAGATCCACCATTTCCGCTGCACGTTGTCCCACTGCGCGCCCAGTTGCTTGGCCGCATCCTTTTCTCCGTAAGGCACGTCCAGGTAGACGCGGGGCGGCGTGGCCGGTGCGGCGGCAGCGGCAGGCCGGGTGCGCGCGGCCGCGCGGGCCGCGGGCAGGTCGAGCGCGCGTATGAAATGACTGTCGTGGCCTTGCGGGGTGTACAGGAATAGCTTTTCGCTGGTTCGCGTCATGGCGACGTAGAACAGCCGGCGTTCCTCGGCCGGGTCGGCGTGCGCCTGCGGGAACTCGCCGTCGGCGATGAAGGGCATGTGCACGAAGCGCCATTCCTTGCCCTTGGCGGCGCGGGCGGTGGTCAGGACCAGCGGCTGCCGGTTCTTCTTGAGCGCGCCGCTGCGGCGCTGGGCCTGGTGCAAGTGCTCCAGCAGGCCGGTGGCATCCAGCCCCGTGGCGTCTGCATAGGAAATGAAGCCGTCGATGGAGCGGGCGACGGCCTGGGCGTCCAGCCTGTGCACGAACAGGCGGCGCGTGACGTCGGCCAGTTGCAGTTCCGCCGCCGCGTGGGTCAGCAATTCGCCGGCCGACAGCGAGGGCGCCCGGGCGATGAGATGGTCGCAGACTTCGGCGAAACGGGCGCGCCAGCGGCGAGTGGCGGGATCCACCGTTTCCTGCGCGTCCGCGGTACGGCTGAGCCGGCCGCTGTAGAAATAGCGGATGGTCTCGGGGTCGGTGGCGATGGTGCGCTCGGCATCCGCCCATTCGCTTTCCGTGTAGTCCAGGCCGGCGAACAGGCCCAGCGCACGCAGGATGGCCTTGACTTCACCACGGTCGCGCACCGGCGCCATCGACAGCCGCGCGATGTGCAGGATGCCGCGCAGCATCAGGATCTCGATGCGATCGAAATAGCTTTGGCAGCCGTCCGTGGCATAGGGCAGGTCACGCGCGATCAGCGCGTTCTCCAGGGCAATGCTCTGGTGCGCGTCGCGCAGCACCACGGCGCAATCGCCCAGGCTGCGCGCGGCGCCCGATTCGAGCAGGGCAGCGAGCGCATCCGCCACCCGGCTGCAGCAATCGTCTTCCGGTCCCGTGCCGTAGCGCACGATGTCGACTTCGGTGTCTTCGGATCGTCCGGACTGGAAGACCTGGGCCGTCAGGGCCTGCGCGCAGGCGCCCAGCGTCGGGCCGCAGCGGAACGAGCTGGTCAGCGGCAGGCGCCGCGTGCCGGGAAAGAGATGCTCGAAGGCCTCGCCCATGTAGCGGGGGTCGGCGCCGTTCCACGAATGGACGACCTGCTCCTTGTCTCCGGCGGCGATGATGCGGGTGCGAGGGCCGGTCAGCTTGCGCAGCAGGCTGATCTGGGCCGCGTTGGCGTCGTGCCATTCGTCCGCCACGACCAGCGCGGGGCAGGGCAGGGACACGATCTCGCCCAGCTCGTCGGCAATGGCCAGCACGTCGGTGACGAGATCGTGTTCGCTCTGGAAGGCGAAATGGCCGGCGTCGATCCGGCGCAGCCGTTCGTAGGTGCGGCAGATGGACAGCAGTCCGCGCGGCAGGTCGAGTTCTTCGGCCAGTTCCGCGTCCGATGCGTCCGCGAAGCGGGCAAAGGCCAGCGTGCCCTTGAGCCGGGACAACTGGTTGATGATGACCTCGGCGTGCAGGTTGTTCAGGTCATAGCCGTATTCCCGGTCCGCCTGCGGGTCGGCCGCCGCTTCCTCGATGGCCTCGAATACGCAGGGCCGCATGGCTTCGGCATCGGGAAGGTAATCCTCGGCGCCGTCGATCAGGCCTTGCGCCTGCCAATCGGCCAGCAGCCCCCGCGCGAACTCCGCATAGGTGGCGACCCGGATCGAGCGCGACGCACCGGCCTGCGCCAGGCGCTGGAGAAAGACCTGCCGGGCGGCCTCGGTGAACACCAGCGCCAGGATGCCGTCGGCCGGCGTGCCCTGGCGCTCGCGATGGGCCACGCATTGGGCCAGGGTCGTGGTCTTGCCCGAGCCGGCCACGGCGTCGATCAGCAGGAACTGGCCGGCTTGAGAGACGATCTGCCGCTGTTCCGGCGTCAGCAATAGGGAACTCATGGCGGGAAGTGTAAACCGCCGGCCCGGATATCAGATGCCCAGGCCACCCAGCGATTTGCCGCCGTCCACGAACAGGGTCTGGCCGGTGATGAACTTCGTCGCGGGCGAGGCGAAGAACTCGATGGCGACGGCGATGTCGTCCGGCGTCGCCGGTGCCCCGCCGGGCTCCAGCGCGACGGCCTTCGCGTACTGGTCGGGCGGCATGGTGCGGGTCATCGGGGTATCGGTGAAACCGGGCGCGATCGAGTTGACCGCGATGCGGCGCGGACGCAGTTCCAGCGCCATGGCCCGGGTCAGGCCGATCACCCCGGCCTTGGATGCGACGTAGTCGGCGAAGCCGTAGCCGCCCAGCGCGCCCCGCGACGACACCGTCACGATGCGGCCGCCGGGCCGCATGCGGCGCGCGCCTTCCTGCGCGGGCACGAACACGCCCAGCAGGTTGACATCGACGGTGCGCCGGAAGTCCTCGTCGGAGATTTCGTCGAACTGGCGGGGGGTGTAGACGCCCGCCGCGCAGACGACCACGTCGACCCGGCCTTCGCCGTCCATGATGCCGGCCAAGGCCTCGCGGTCGCGCACGTCGGCCACGTAGCCTTGCGCGTCCAGCCCGAGCGCCGACAGTTCTCCTGCCGCCGCCTGGACCCGGTCCTCGCCCAGGTCCAGGATGGCCACGCGGAATCCCGCCACGGCCAGGCGCCTGGCAGTCGCGTAGCCGATACCCGAGGCGCCGCCGGTGACGTAGGCGATTTCCTTGCCGGCGGGACGTGCGTCGTGCATGTTCTGTTCCTTCATCGCTCAGTTGGCCTGGATGCCGAATTCCTTGATGATGCGGGCGTAGCGCGTGTCGTCGGCGGCGATGCGCCGGGCCAGCGCATCGGGCGTGCCGCCCGTGGGCGTGAGCCCCATCACCGCCGCCCGGGAAACGATGTCCGGCATCTTGATGATCTCGTTCACCGCCGCGTTCAGCTTCTGCACGACCTCGGCCGGCAGCCCCCGCGGCCCCAGCAGGGCCTGCCAGGCGCCGACCTCGACGTTCTTGTAGCCCAGTTCGGCGAAGGTGGGGACGTCGGGCGCGAAGGGCGAGCGCTGCGGGTCCGCCACGGCCAGCAGGTGCAGCTTGCCGTTGGCGACATACGAGGTAATGGGGCCGAGGGTGGTGTACATCAGCGGAACCTGTCCGCCCACCAGGTCGACGATGGCCGGAGCGCTGCCGCGATACGGGATCTGGTTGATCCGGGTACCCGCCGCCTTGTCGAACAGCTCGGCCAGTATGTGCATGGGCGACCCCGCGCCGGGGCTGGCATAGCTTTGCAGCGTGCCCGCCTTCACTCCCGCCACCACGTCCTTGACCGACTTCACGCCGGATTGCTGGGAACTGGCCAGGAACAGCGACTGCGTGCCGATCTCGGCGATGGGCGTGAAGTCGGCCTGGACGTTGTAGTCGGCGCCGGTACCGGGCTTGAGGACATGGGGCACGATGGCCAGCGTGTTGGGCGCCAGCAGCAGCGTGTAGCCGTCGGCGGCGGACCGGGCGACGTAGGCGCTGCCTATCGAGCCGGCCGCGCCGCTGCGGTTCTCGACCACGACGGGGTGGCCCCATCTGGCGCTGAGCTTTTCGCCTATCCAGCGGGCCAGCACGTCGGTGTCGCCGCCCGCGGGGTAGGCGACGATGATTTTCACCGGCTTGTCGGGATAGCCGGCCGCCGCGGCGGGGGCGGACAGCGCCGCCAGGGAAACCGCCGCGGCGAAGGCGGCGAGCGTGGTGCGTCTTGCGAGATCGGTCATGGCTTTCCCTGTAGGTTCCGCGGAAATTTATACTAAGTTAGTAAAATATATTAAGTTAAAAAAATATAAATTATTTTTTCTCGTATGAATTTAAGGATAAACCCTGGCATTGGATGAGCCACCAATGAAACAAGCTCATCGGCTAAAATTTATGAATAACGGATTTTGTATATATTCAACCGTCGTCGGAGCGCTACCCTCATGCGATCAGCGGAAACGCCCGCCCCCAAGGCGGCTTCGGAAACCATGTCCGAGCGGGCGTACCAGCACCTGCGCGCCGACGTGATCGCCGGCGCGCTGGCTCCCGGCCAGAAGCTCAGGCTGCAGGCCTTGCAGCAGCGCTACGAGCTGGGCATCAGCCCCATACGCGAAGCCCTCATGCAGTTGTCCGGCGAAGGCCTGGTCAGCAATGACGGCCAGCGCGGCTTCAGCGTATCGCCCTTGTCCAGGGACGACATGATCGACTTGATGCACGCGCGCACCTCGATCGAGACGCTGCTGCTCCAGGATGCGATCGAACACGGCGACGACGACTGGGGGGCCGGCATCACGGCCGCCTACTACAAGCTGACGCGGGCGCGCCTGCCCCAGGATCCCAACGATCTCGTGGCGGTGGAACTGTGGGAAGCTGCCCATCGCGGGTTCCACGCCGCGCTGCTGGCCGCGGCGCGGTCGAGGTGGCTGATGCGCATCGACGAGCAATTGATCGATCATTCCGAGCGTTATCGCCGGATCCGGCTGGCCTACACATCCTCGGCGCAACAGCTCGAGGACGACGTGATGAGTGAACACGCGCAATTGATGGAAGCGGCCCTGGCCCGCAACGCCGGCCTGGCCTGCGAGCTGCTGCGCAGCCATCTGATGCGTACGGCGCAGGTGCTGGGCGAGCGCTTCGCCGAGTAGCCTGGGGCCTGCGCGAGGCGCCTTTTGGCGTGAACGATCCTAGCGGCTGGTCCGCGCCACCAGGGCCTCCAGGTGTCCATACCAGGCATGGCCAGGGTCGGCCAGCATCAGATGTGTGTCGAAGTGATCGAGGCCTTCCCAGGCGTGCAGCCCGGCGTCGGCCGGCTGGTGCTTCAACAGTTCGTACATGCGCGTATTGGCGCCGATCACGCGTGCGCTGTCCCGCTCCCCATAACTGGCCATCATCGGCACGAGATTGCCGGCGGTCCAGCTGATGGCGCTCATGAGCGCGTCCTCGCACGGCTGTTCCAGCAGGGTGGTATACACCCGCTCCTCCAGGCTGTCGGGCTCGGGGCAGGGATGGTGCAGGTCCATGACGCCGCTGATGGGCAGGCAGCCGCGGATGTCGCCGGGCGGCACGCCCGCTCGCTCCAGGGCCCGCTTGCGTAGGGCGGCCATCGCGGCGGTGCCGCCGCCGGCCGAGTGCCCCGACAGGTAGAGATTCCGGCCATCGCCTCCCCACCGGCCCACGGTCCGCCGCAGTTCGCCCAGCAGCAGGGCCGCGTCGTCGAACGCGGCGGGCAGGCGGTGCCGGGGCGCCAGCCGGTAGGTGGGCGCGACGAACACCAGTCCCCGCCGGACCACCGCCTCGGCCATGAAGTGCACATACTCCTTGTAGCCGTTGGTCCAGCCGCCGCCGTGCCAGAACACCAGCACCGGCGCGCCGCGCATGCCGCCGGCGGCGAACACGTCGTAGCGTTGCTGCGGATCGGGTCCATAGGCCAGGTCACGGGCGCGCAAGATGCCCGCATCCAGGTCGCGGGCCCATTCCAGCACCGTGTCTTCGTAGCGCTGCGCGGCGGGAAAGGGCAGGGGAGGTTGAGCGAAGAGCGGGGCGTGGTCCATGGGTTGTCCCGAGAATTTCTAATTAATTATAGAAATTATATATTTTTATGGAAAATATTTTTTGCTGAAAGACCAGGGGGCCAATTGTGCGCAATACTGTATGGATATACAGTATTGCGTGTGGAACACGATGACTCGCCGCAAGACGGCTATCCCCAGGCGCCTCCCGTCCCGCAGCGCGGGCGCGGTGCCGTGCTCAACGTCAGGCACCGGTTCGAGGGCGACCGGCGCGACGCCGTGGACGACGGCTGGGCCGCTCCGGAAGAAGAGCCGCCCCCGCTGCGGACCGAGGTCGCCATCGAGCGCGCGCGCAAGATCCTGTCCCGCAACGACTCTCCGGACATCCCCTTCGACCGCGCCATCAATCCCTATCGCGGCTGCGAGCACGGCTGCGTGTATTGCTTCGCGCGGCCCACGCATGCCTACCTGGGATGGTCGCCCGGCCTGGACTTCGAAACCCGGCTCGTCGCCAAGGCCAACGCGGTCGAGGCGCTCCGGGCCGAACTGGGCCGCCCGGGCTACCGGGTGGACGTCATCAACATCGGCTCGGCCACCGACGCCTACCAGCCCATCGAGCGCCAGTGGAAACTGACCCGGGGGCTGCTGGAACTGCTGCTGGAAACCCGGCATCCCGTGTCACTGGTCACCAAGGGGGGACTGGTTGCGCGCGACGTCGATCTGCTGGCCAGGCTGGCGGAACTGAAGCTGGTCGCCGTCTACGTATCGATCGGTACGCTGGACGGACACGTGGCCCGGACGCTGGAGCCGCGCGCGGCGGCGCCGTGGAAGCGGCTGGAAGCCGTGCGGACGCTGGCCGGTGCCGGCGTGCCGGTCGGCGTGTCGCTGGCGCCCGTCATTCCCTTCATTACCGACGACCACATCGAGCATGTGCTGGAAGCGGCCAAGGAAGCCGGTGCGCGGGCGGCTTTCTACACCATGCTGCGCCTGCCCTGGGAGGTCAAGGACGTGTTCTCGGACTGGCTCGAAGCGCACTTTCCCGACCGCAAGGCCCGCGTGCTGCACTGCCTGGAGGACTTGCGCGGCGGCAAGCTCAACGACGCGCGCTTCGGCAGCCGCATGCGCGGCCAGGGCATCTGGGCCGACCTGGTCGCGCAGCGCTTCGGGCGTGCCGCGCGCCGGCACGGGCTGGCGGACCGGCGCATCGAGCTGGAGACAGGGCTGTTCAGGCCGCCGCCCCGCTCGCCGCGTGGCAAGGAACCGCCCGCCGACACCGGCCAGATGCCGCTGTTCGGCTAGGGCCCGTTCAGGCGGGAATGCCCTCGAACAGGCTCTGGAACAACAGCACGATGCCCAGCATCAGGATGGCGGTACCCACGGCCAGCGTGATGCCGGCCACCAATACCGGCCCCCAGCCGGTACGCGTCTGCCGTGCCTGTCCCGGGTTGTATTTGGCGTCGAACTTGGCGTCGGGAGTCAGGCACAGGACGATGGCTTCGATGAAGCCGGCGACGGCCGGGACGAGGAACAGGAAGAAGGCGGGATGGAAGTACCACGCTTCGCTGCGCAGCGCCGTGCCTATCATGATCAGCGAGAACAGCAGCACGATCCAGCCGTGCCGGCGGCCCAGGTACCACCAATGCGCACCGGCCCAGCCCAGCACGGCGGCCAGCAGTCCCGCCACGGTCTTGTGGCGGAAACTCCGGGTCGGCGGAAGGATATGGGATTTATCGTCGGCGGAAGATGTGGACATGTGGTGGGAATCCATCGTAGAAGACCTTGATTTTGAAGGACTTTACCGCATCCTTGCTTGCTAGGCCCAGCAGGCCGGGCTATACTTTAGGGCTTTTCTTAGTCAACTTTTTCCAAGGAATTACCTATGGTGGTGATTCGTATGTCCCGCGGCGGCTCGAAGAAGCGCCCCTTCTACAACCTCGTTGCTGCCGATTCGCGCAATCGCCGCGATGGCCGCTTCATCGAGCGCGTGGGTTTCTACAACCCCGTCGCTTCCGAGGGTGAAGAAGGCCTGCGCATCGCGCTCGACCGCGTCGAGCACTGGACCAAGAACGGCGCCCAGCTGTCGCCGGCCGTGGCCCGTCTCGTCAAGGAATACGGCGCCAAGGTCGCGCCGGCTGCCTGATTTCGTGGTGTCCGCCGCGTCCACGGGGTCCGTTAGCGATCCCGCTCTGCCCGCCGATCTCGTCGAGGTCGGGCATGTGGCGGAGGCCTTCGGCGTGCGCGGCGGCCTGAAGGTCCAGCCGTATTCGGCCCAGTCCGAGGCCTTGTTGGGCAGTCGTACATGGTGGCTGCGCAAGGGCGCGGAAGTGCGCCGTGTCGAAGTGGCCGACGCCAAGCGCCATGGCGCGGTGGTGACGGCCACCTTCCCCGGCGTGTCCGACCGGGACCAGGCCCTGGCCTGGAAGGGTTGGACGGTGCTGGTGCCGCGCAGCCAGTTCCCCCGGCTTGCCGAAGGCGAGTTCTATTGGGTGGACCTGATCGGCTGCGAATTGACGGGCAAGGATGCCTCGGACCGGGAGGTCGTCCTGGGCTCGGTGACGGAAGTCAGCGACAACGGGGTGCATGCCATCCTGCACGTGGCCTGCGTCGAACCCGTGGCTCCAGGCCAGCCGACGCAGCCGCTGCTGGATGCGCGCGGCAGGCGGCGCGAGACCCTGGTGCCTTTCGTCGACGCGTATATCCGTGGTGTCGATCTCGACGCCCGGCGCATAGACAGCGATTGGCCCGAGGGTTTCTGACCCGTCGGGCGTGAACAAAGGGCTTGGGCCCGGGCCATGGACGAGATGTTGCGGTTCGACGTGATCACGCTGTTCGGCCCGATGTTCGAGGCCATCAGCCAGCAGGGCGTAACCGGCCGGGCGCATGCGCAGGGCCGGTGGCAGTTGCAGGCCTGGAATCCGCGCGACTTCACGGTGGACGTGCATCGCACCGTGGATGACAGGCCCTATGGCGGCGGACCCGGCATGGTGATGCGGGTCGAGCCTCTGGAGCAAGCCGTGTGCGCGGCGCGCGACCAGCGTGCGCAGGCCGGCTTGCCCGAGGCGCCGGTGGTGTTGCTGTCGCCGCAGGGGCGTCGTTTCGACCAGGCCCAGGCTTGCGAACTGGCCGGCGGAACGGGGGCCATCCTGGTGTGCGGGCGCTACGAAGGCATCGACCAGCGGTTCATCGACCGCTGGGTGACGCAGGAAGTGTCGCTGGGGGACTTCGTGCTGTCCGGCGGAGAAATCGCCGCGATGGCGATGATGGATGCCGCGGTCAGGCTGTTGCCCGGCGTCCTGAACGACGACGAATCCGCCGTGCAGGATTCGTTCAACGAGCGGTTGTCCGGCTTGCTGGACTGTCCGCACTATACTCGGCCGGAAGTCTATGACGGCCAGCCGGTGCCCGACGTGCTGTTGTCCGGGCATCATGCCAACATCGAGCGTTGGCGGCGCCGCCAGTCGCTGGAAGCGACGAGCAGGAAGCGCCCCGACCTGATCGAGGCGGCACGCGAGCGCGGGTGGTTGAGCCGCGACGACGAGAAGTTTCTGTCCGACCTGCAAAGGGAAGACAAGCGCTGACCGCCCTGGCGGCCGGCGTTGCAGCAAGCCTGCCGGGCATGAGTCCGGTGGGAGTTCCCATCCTCTGGTAGCGGTGCCATCAAAAGCAGAACCGCCACGTATGATGGTCATTGGAGATAGAAATGGACCTGATCCAAGTCCTCGAGCAAGAAGAGCTGGCCCGCTTGACGGCCAACAAGACCATTCCCGAATTCGCCCCCGGCGATACCGTGGTGGTCAACGTCAACGTGGTTGAAGGCAACCGCAAGCGCGTCCAGGCATACGAAGGCGTGGTCATCGCCAAGCGCAATCGTGGCCTGAACTCGTCGTTCATCGTCCGCAAGATTTCGTCGGGTGAAGGCGTCGAGCGTACGTTCCAACTGTACGCGCCGACCATCGCGTCGATCGAAGTCAAGCGTCGCGGTGACGTGCGCCGCGCGAAGCTGTACTACCTGCGTTCCCGTTCGGGCAAGTCGGCCCGGATCAAGGAAAAGCTGGTTCGCAACGCGCCTGCTGCCAAGGCTTGATTCCCGCGGTACTGCAAGATGAGCGCCCCCGTGTGGGGCGCTTTTTTTTGCCGCCGGGCCGCCCCAAGGCAAAAAGCGCCCCCCCCGGGGGGCACTCTCCGGCGAGGCAGTCCTGAGGCGCCAGCGGGAGTATGCTCTAGCCATGCCGATAACGACGGCGTTTCCGCCGGATTTCCGTTTCACATGTCATCATCCATTCCGACCGACCAACATAGCGACGCTCCGGCAGACGAGATCGACGATACGCCGGAGGAAATCCAGCCCGACTCCCTCGCTCCGCCTGCCCGGCGTCCGCCGCAGCGCCCGGCCTTCGATCCGGTCGCGCAGCCCTGGGTCGCCAACCCGGGCGGACTGGTCGCCGTGCCCGAGACGCGCCTGACGCCGATGGCGCTGCGCGACCGTTTCGCCGCGCCGCCCGCCTGGACGCCGGATGCGCAGGACATCAATCCGGCCCGCGCCGCGGACCGGTCCCTGCGGCTGGCGTCGGTGCTGGTTCCGATGATGCTGCGGCCCGACGGCATCCAGGTCATGCTGACGCAGCGCACCGCGCATCTTCATGACCACGCCGGCCAGGTCAGTTTTCCTGGCGGACGGGTGGAACCCAGCGATTCGTCGGTGACCGACGCCGCGCTGCGCGAGACCGAGGAAGAGACCGGGTTGCCGCGCGGATTGGTGGAGGTCATCGGCCAGTTGCCGGATTACTTCACCGGCACGGGATTCCGCGTGGTGCCGCTGGTGGGGCTGGTGCGCCCGGATTTCACGCCGCGTCCCGATCCCTTCGAGGTGGCCGAAGTATTCGAGGTGCCGCTGCGCTTTCTGATGGACCCGGCCAATCATCGGCTGCACAGCGCCACGCTGCCGGCAGGCGGCTTGCGCTCTTACTACTCGATGCCGTGGAAGCAGTTCTTCATCTGGGGGGCAACGGCGGGCATGCTGCGCAATCTCTATCAATTCCTGCGCGCATGATCCCCGTGTCCACCTCGCGCACGCGAGGGATGATGCAAAACCATGGCTATGCAATCTAGAATGCGCTCATGAGCTTCTTCGCACTCCTTCTTGCCTTTCTTGCCGAACAAGTCCGGCCTCTGCCGCGTTCCAACGCCGTCCATGAAGCCGCCCGCGCCGCCTGCCGCTGGGCGGGCCATGCGCTGGACGCCGGCAGCCGTGGCTATGCCGTGCTGGGCTGGCTGCTGGTGGTGGTCGTCCCCACCCTGGCGATATGGCTGATCGGGTCGCTGGCATGGTCGGTGCATCCCGTTTTCTCGTTGGTGTTCCATGTCGTCGTCCTGTGGTTCACGCTGGGGTTCCGGCAGTTCAGCCACCACTTCACCGAGATCCAGTTCGCGCTGGCCCGTGGCGACGTCACGCTGGCGCGCAGCCACCTGCAGGAGTGGCTGCGGGCTTCCGGCGGCAACGTGTCCGTCGAGACCATGACCGTGCCGGAGATCTGCCGCACCGCGATCGAGGAAGGCGTGGTGGCCTCGCACCGGAACGTCTATGGGGTCCTGTTCTGGTATGCGCTGCTGCCCGGTCCGTCCGGCGCCGTGCTGTACAAGCTGGCGGGCATTGCCCGCCAGGAGTGGGGCGATCGCACCGATGCCTTTGGCGAAGTGGCCCGCCGGGCCTTCCACCTGCTGGACTGGATTCCCGCCCGGATGACCGCGGTCGGTTTCGCCATCGTCGGCAATTTCGAGGATGCCTTGTACGGGTGGCGCCAGCGCGCCTCCAGCTGGGACGACCCCCAGCGCGGAGTGGTGGTGGAAAGCGCCGCGGGCGCGCTGGGCGTACGCCTGGCGCCGGTGTCGGGCAAGTGGCAGCCGCCGGTCGAGCCGGTCGATCCCGATCTGGTGGGGCCGGTCCAGCCGGCCTCCGCGGCCAGCGAGTTCACCGCCGCCGCCGAGGCGCCCGACGAGCCGGCGCGCCTGCCGGACCCGGCCACGCTTCACGCGGCGGTCGGGCTGCTGTGGCGGGCGGTGGTGCTCTGGATGGCGCTGCTATTGCTGCTGTCGCTGGTGTCCTGGGCCTCCTGAGGCCGGGCGTGACGGGCATGGCCGGCGCCATGCTGCACTGCATGAGGCCAGGCGAGGTTTCCGGCGCTATAGTGGCCCGGTCGAACTGACCGGAGCGGGGCCAGCCATGTTCTCTTTCCAATATTGCCCGAATCGCACTTCCCGTGTGCTGGAAGTGGAGATAGACCCGCTGCAGCGTGGCCCGGGCACCTGGGACGTCAACTGCAAGATCTACGAACAGAGCGAGGGCAGGCGACTGCTGCTCGGGCCGACCCTGGCCCTGCGCGACATTCCCGCGCAATCCGAGCAGGAATGCCTGGACGAGGCCGAGATCCGCATCGCCGACGAGATCGAGAACGATCGCTGGTTCAAGCTGTAGGGCCGGGTTTCTCAGTTATTGCATCCCGTTACATCCCTGGGCTTGGCGCTGGACGGCGATCTATACAATCGGCGCAGGCATGTGCCATTCACGACGATTAGGGGAAGATATGAGCATTTTCAAGGCCATACTCGACAAGATTTTCCCATCCAGCCATCCTGCCGTAGCCAAGGAGGCGCCTCCTTCGGCCGCGCCCGCGCCCGGTGGCGTCCCGGCGCCGGCCGCGATGCCGGCGGTGGACGTGGAGTCCATCCTGAACGCGATGGCGGCCAAGAATCCCGAGAAGCTCAACTGGAAGACGTCCATCGTCGACCTGATGAAGCTGCTGGGGCTGGACAGCAGCCTGGCGGCCCGCAAGCAGCTCGCGACCGAACTGCATTACAGCGGCGATACCAACGATTCGGCTTCGATGAACATCTGGCTGCACAAACAGGTGATGCAGAAGCTGGCCGACAACGGCGGCAAGGTTCCCGACGACCTGAAGAAGTGATCGGAAAAAGGGCCCCCGTGCTTGCCGGCGCGCAGCGGCAAGCACGGGGGCCCTTTGTTTTACGATCGCTCTTGTTTCACTCCGGCAGGATGTTGATTTCCTTGGTGATCTGGGCCCATCGTGCGTGCTCGTGCCTGAGGAAATCGCCGGTCTGCGCGGGGCTGTAGCCCGGCGCGGCGATCGGCCCGATGGCGGCGATGCGTCCTGCGACTTCTTCATCGGCCAGCAGCGCATTGACGTCGCGGTTGACCCGCTCGATCGCCGCCGCTGGCGTGCCGGCGGGGGCGACGATGGCGAACCAGCCCACCATGTCGAAGTCGGGCAGCAGTTCGGACACCGCGGGCACCTGCGGCCAGTCGGCCAGGCGCTTGTCCGAGGTCACCGCCAGCAGCCGCAGGCGCCCTTGCCTGGCGAGCTGCGCGGTCGAGGCCACGTCGGCAACGATCGCATCCACGTGCCCGCCCATCAGGTTTTGTGCGGAAACGCCCACCGACACGTAGGGCACCAGGTTGGCCTGGGCGCCGGAGCGGGCATTGAACAGGCGGGCGATCATCCCGCCGAAGGTGCGCGGCCCCTCGTTGCCCAGCGTGAAGGTGCCCGGGGCGGCCTTGGACTTGGCGATCAGCTCCTCGACGCTGCGGATGGGCGAATCGGCCTTGACCAGGATGCCGAACGGACTGCGGGCGACGAAGGCCACCGGCACGAAATCCTTGGCGGGGTCATAGGGCAACTGCTTGAACAGGAAGGCGTTGGTGACCAGCGCCGCGGTCGTCGCGAAATAAAAGTTGTAGCCGTCGGCGGGCGACCGGGCGGCAGCCTGCGCGCCCACCGTGTTCTGGCCCCCCGGCTTGTTCTCGATCACGACGGCCTGGCCCCAGCGGGGATACAGCCGCTCGGACAACAGCCGGGCGATGTTGTCCGGACCGGATCCGGGAGGCTGCGACAGCAGCAGCCGTACCGGTTTGTCGGGCCAGGCCTGCGCCAGCGCCGACCGCATGGGGGAAAGCGCCGGGACGGCGGCCAGGGTGGCCAGGGTCCGGATGGCGTGTCTTCTGTTCATCGTTGTCTCCTCGCGTAATGGGTCAATGCAGCGCGCTGCGTAGTTCGTCCAGCAAGGCGTCCAGTTCGCGCGCATCGGCCGCGACGCCGTAGACATAGCGGTCGGGACGCACCACGGCCGCCGTGCAGCGGTAACGCTCGAACCACGCCTGACACACGCCTTCGGTCTCGGCCAGGGCACCCAGGTCCAGGGTGGTCATGCCCCACGCCGGCGGAAGGGGCGGCACGGTCCCCGCATGGCGGGCGTCCAGCACCAGCCACCAGCCGTCTCCCGCCGCGTGGTCCAGGCGGACGGTGGCACCCGCCTGCCTGATCCAGGGTTGGGGGAACAGCGTGCCGCGGGCGGGAGTGCCGGCTCGGGCCAACAGTCCTTGCTCCAGCGGCGGAATGACTTCCTGGCGCGGCATGTCGCGCACCGTGCCGCCGCATTCGTCCAGCAGGCGCGCGTCGCGGGCGCGGGCCCGGGCCTCGTCGCGTTCGCAGATCACCGCGCCGATGGCCTTGATGCGCCCGGTCAGGCTGCGCACGTGCTGCTTGCGCTCGATGCCGTAGCTGTCGAGCAGCGCGTCGGCCTGGGCGCCCGTGACCGTCCGCCGCAGCACGGCCGCCAGTTTCCAGTTCAGGTTGGCGACGTCGCGTATGCCCTGGCACATGCCCTGGCCCAGGAAGGGGGGCTGCTGGTGGGCGGCGTCGCCGGCGACGAACACGCGTCCGTGGCGCCAGTCGCGCGCCACCAGCGCGTGGAAACGGTAGCTTGCCTGGCGCCAGAGCTCGCCGTCCTCCGGTGTCAGCCAGCGCGAGAGCAGTTTCCAGGTTGCTTCGGGCTGGGTGACGGTACGGGGATCTTCGTCCGGCTTGAGGGAGATTTCCCAGCGCCGGTGGTTGCCTGGACCGATCACCAGCGTGCACGGCCGGTCGGGCTCGCAATACTGCACGCTGGTGCGGGGCAGCTTGGCCAGTCCGCGTTCGTTGGCCAGGACGTCCACCACAAGCCAGGGTTCGTCGAATTCCAGGTCTTCCAGTTCGATGCCCGCCAGCTCCCGCACCGTGCTGGAGGCGCCATCGCAGCCGATGACGTACTTCGCGCGCAGGCTGGCGCGGCTGCCGTTCGCGTGGGCCACGTCCAGCCTGGCGCCCGAGGCGTCCTGTTCCAGGCCGAGCAGGGTGGTGTCCAGTTCGACGCGCACGTTCGGCAGTTGCTGGACGTGGTCGCGCAGGATGCGTTCCACCGGAGGCTGGGTGAAGACGTTCGAGGGCGTGTAGCCCAGAGGGTAGGGCGGCTCGACCATCGTGAGCCGCTTGATCAGCTGGCCATCCACGCCGAAGTACTCCGATGGCGTGAAGGGTTCCACGTACCGGGAGATGGAATCGACCAGTCCCAGCTGCTGGAAGACCCGCATGATCTCGTGATCGACCGCGATCGCGCGCGGCTTGTCGTAGACGTCGTGCTGCCGGTCGCAGACGTAGACCTTGAATCCCTGGTTGCCCAGCAGTCCGGCGGCGACCGCCCCCGAAGGGCCGAAGCCGACGATGGCGACGTCGTACAGGGGATGCGTGGAGGCGTTCATGCCCGGCCTCCGGATGCGGGGTGTTTCTTCGGGGCGAGACGGGCCATGCCCGCCAGCCGGGCGTGAGGGTGTCGCATGATGGATCCGTGAGTCGGGAAAAGGGTCAGGCCGACGAAGGTACGAAGAACACTTCGCTTTGCGCGGTCTTCAGGCGCGCCGATGGCGGCGGCGAGATGCCCCACTGGTCCACGCGGCCCGGCGGCCATTTCCAGTCATCGGGGCCGCCCGCGACGTAGCCGTCGTCGATCTGTTCCACCTCCGCCGTGTATTCGATCACCTCGCCGAAGGGGCCGATGAAATAGTTGAAGGCGTTGTCGCCGGGGCCGTGGCGGCCCGGGCCCCATTCGATCGCGTAGCCTGCGTCCTTCATCCGGCCCCCGCCGCGCATGACCGACTCCAGGTCCGGCATGACGAAGGCGATGTGGTTCAGCGCGTTGTTGTCGGTGATGCCCACCGCGATCGTGTGATGGTCGGCATTGCAATTCATGAAAGCCATGATGCGGGTGAGATCGGCCAGCCGGAAGTCAAGCGCCTGCTCGAAGAACCGCCGGGTGGCGGCGACGTCGGCGCTGTTCAGGACAGCATGGGCGAGACGCACGGGGCGGTCGGGCACGTCGGCTGCCTGGGCGTGCCGGGCATCGCCGGTCACGACCTGGATCAGCCGGCCATCGGGATCGCGCAGCAGCAGCCCGAGGCCGCCCGCTGGATCGGCCACGGGGCCGATGGGGGTTGCCAGCGTTCCGCCCGCTTCGATGCCGGCGCGCGCGACCGCGCGCAAGGCGTCCTCGTCGTGCGCCCGCAGCGTGACGTGGCGGATGGCCGTTCGCGGGCCGCGGTGCAGCGCCAGCAGATGGTGGTCCTGGCCGGTGCCGCGGAAATACAGAGCGTCCGGCTCGCGGGCCACGACGTCCAGGTGCCAGATGCGGGTATAGAAGTCTTCCGCCTTGTCGAGGTCGGGGACTTCCAGGGCCACGCTACGCAGCCCTTGTATGGTGGAAGATGCCATGGGGTGATTGCTCCGTGATGCGTGCCGCGTCAGCCCGCCTGCAGGCCGGCCGCCGTGACGCCGGCGATGCAGATTTCCTCGTCCTCGTCGCCCGTGCCGCCGCTGGCGCCGGCCGCGCCCAGGATGGCGCCCGCGGCATCGCGGATCAGGATGGCGCCGGTCTGCGGCAGGAAGCGTCCTTGCGCGGTGGCCGCCAGCGTGACGAAGAAGTTCGGGTTGTCCTTGGCGCGCTGCGCCAGCGTGCGGCTGGAGGCGTCCATGCCCACCGCGGCCCAGGCCTTGCCGGTGGCAACGTCCACGCGGAACATGCTGGCGCCGTCCTGGCGCTGGGCCGACTTCAGATGGCCGGCGGCGTCCAGCACCACCACGGCCATGGGCTTGTAGCCCTTGCCGGCGGCATGCGCCAGCGCGCCCGCGATGATGGCATTTGCCTGTTTGAATCGCCCCGGGTTTTGAGGAGGCTCCAAAACTTGAGAGAATGGAGCCATGAACAAATCGAACCGTTTTTCCCCCGAAGTGCGCGAACGCGCTGTCCGCATGGTGCAAGAGCATCGTGGCGAGTATCCGTCCCTGTGGGCGGCCATTGAGTCGATTGCACCAAAGATTGGCTGCGTTCCCCAGACCTTGCATGAATGGGTACGCAAGCACGAGATCAATACCGGGCTGCGCGATGGAGTTACCAGCGAGGAGCGCGACCGCATCAAAGCCCTGGAGCGCGAGGTTAAGGAGCTACGCCGGGCCAACGAGATTCTGAAGCTGGCCAGCGCGTTTTTCGCCCAGGCGGAGCTCGACCGCCGACTCAAGTCCTGAGAGACTTTATCGACCGGCATCGTGACACCCACGGGGTCGAGCCGATCTGCACGGTTTTGCAGATTGCCCCGTCTGGGTATAGGCGCCATGCCGCTCACAAACGCAATCCAGAATTACGCTGTGCCCGTTCCAAGCGTGATGAGGTGTTAGCCCCTCAAATCGAGCGTGTCTGGCAGGCCAACATGCAGGTCTACGGCGCCGACAAGGTCTGGCGTCAGCTCAACCGCGAAGGGGTGCAGGTGGCCCGCTGCACGGTCGAGCGGCTCATGAAGCGTTTAGGGCTGGAAGGAGTCCGGCGCGGCAAGGTCGTGCGCACCACGGTTCCGGACAAATCAGTGCCTTGCCCGCTGGATCGGGTCCATCGGCAATTCAGGGCTGATCGTCCCAATCAGTTGTGGGTGTCTGACTTCACCTATGTCTCGACGTGGCAAGGCTGGCTCTATGTCGCCTTCGTCATCGACGTGTTCGCCCGGCGCATCGTGGGCTGGCGGGTCAGTTGCAGCATGCGCACGGACTTCGTGCTGGATGCGTTGGAGCAGGCCTTGTACGCCCGACAGCCTGATCCCTCGGATGCATTGATTCACCACTCGGATAGAGGCTCGCAGTACGTCTCCATCGTTTACACCGAGCGCCTCGCCGAGGCCGGCATAGAACCCTCGGTCGGTAGTCGTGGCGACAGCTACGACAATGCACTGGCGGAGACCATCAACGGGCTGTACAAGACTGAATTGATCCACAAGCGGGCGCCCTGGAGGAGCCGTGAGGCTGTGGAATTGGCCACCCTGGAATGGGTGTCCTGGTTCAACCACCACCGACTGCTGGAACCCATTGGCTATATAACGCCGGCGGAAGCTGAGGCAAACTATTACCGGCAACTCGCCGAGCAGTCAGTTGCCGAGGTCACTACTTAAACCAAACAACCTCCACGAAATCCGGGCCGATTCAGTTCCAGGGTCAGGCCGGGCATGGGAGTCTCCGTTCGTATGAGTGATGCGGGCAGTCTACGGGCCGGAAGAATATCTATCCAGATGATTGGGTGAATAGTTAAAATCCACCCCATGGATATTCGTCATGTGGACCTGAACCTGCTGCGCGTGTTCGACGCCATGCTGGAGCATCGCAGCGTGTCGCGCGCGGCCGAGGCCATCGGCCTGAGCCAGCCGGCCATGAGCGCCGCCGTGGCCCGCCTGCGCACGCTGTTCAACGATGCACTGTTCGTGCGGACCGGGGCGCAGATGCAGCCCACGCCGCGCGCGCTGGCGCTGGCTCCGGCGGTGCGCCGCGTCATGGAGACGGTCAAGAGCGAGATCCTGCAGGCCCACACCTTCGACCCGGCCACCAGCGAGCGCACCTTCACGCTGATCACGCCCGACATCGGCGAGATCAACTTCGTGCCCAAACTGCTGGCGCGTTTCGTCCAGGCCGGCCCGGGGCTGAACCTGCGCACCCTGGCCATGCCGCGCCACGCCGCGGCCGAGGCGCTGGAGTCGGGCGAGGCCGAACTGGCCATCGGCTATTTTCCCGACCTGCACAAGGCGGGCATGTTTCAGCAGCTGCTGTTCCGCAATCCCTACGTCTGCATCGTGCGCCGCGGCCATCCCGACGTGGGCGATGCGCTCACGCTCAAGCAATACCTGGCCTTGCCGCATGCGGCGGTCAGGCCGGGGCGGGAACACCTGTTCGAGGAATATCTCCAGCGCAAGGGACTGCGGCGCAGGATCCTGCTCGAGACCTCGCATTTCACGAGCCTGCTGCCCATCATCGAAAGCTCGGACCTGATCGCTACCGTGCCGCACGACATGGCCACCGTCTGCGTGCAGCATGCCGACATCCGCATGGTGGACGTGCCGCTGAAGGTCCCCACCATCGAAGTCCACCAGTTCTGGCCGCGCCGCTTCCACAAGGACGCCGGCAACATGTGGCTGCGAGCGCAGGTGCACGAATTATTCAGGGGGTAGGGCCCCCCCCTACGCGCTGACGCGCGCCCCCCAGGGGGCGAAACCGGCGGACTGGCAAAGCCAGATCCGCGGTTTCCTGGGTCTAGTTCCTTTATCTTGGGTTGGAGCACCTGTGCTTCGCTGGCTGCCAGCGGTAGCAACGGTGTGACATACCAAGATAAAGGAACTAGACCCAGGATGCGGTGGATCCGGCTCCGCCGGTCCACCCGCATCGCCCCCTGGGGGGCGCCCGAAGGGCGTAGGGGGGGGCACCCCTCTACCCTATTGCAGTTCGCAGGTCGTCGGGCAGGGCGATCGATTTGTGCGTGTCCAGCGAGGTGGTGACCAGGGTTTGGACCGCCGACATCCGTACGACGTCGTCCGTGCCCACGCAGCGCCAGGCCAGCGTGAGCGAGCGGTTGCCTACGCGCGTGACCTCCAGTTCCAGCCACACCTGTTCGCCGAAGCGGCTGATTGCGCGGAAGTCCGATTCGATGTGCACGGTCGGCATGCCCACCCGCCGCTCGCCCACCAGGCCGTGGTAGCCGCCGGGCAGGATCGCGTCTATCCAGCTCTCGACCAGGTCGTTGAACAGGATGAAGTACTGCGGATAGAAGATGATGCCGGCCGGGTCGCAGCGCGAGAAGTGGATCTTGTAGGGGAGCCGGAAGGTGTGCGCGGTTTGCATGGAGAGACGGGCTGGGTTCGTCAGGAAAGGGCGGGCCCGATGGGCTTGTGGAAGCACACGCGATGCTGGCCTGGGCCGGCATGGTCGAGATGGACGGGGACGCCGTCGACGACACCGGTTCCGGGCGCCAGCTCGAAGCCCATGCTCCGGTGGAAGGCGATCGAGCCCCTATTGGCGGGCGAGGTGATGCTGCGCACTTCGCGACAGCCGCGGGCCCGCACGGTATCGAAGAATCGCTCGTACAGCACCCGCCCCAGGCCCGCGGCGCGCAGCGTGGGGTCGACGCCGACGAAATGGATGTAGGCCACGCCCGCTTCCGATTGCGAGACGAAGCCGATCAGAAAGGCGCGCACTTCCCCGGGCTGGCCGGCGACGAAGCTGGTGTCGCGGAAGTGCTCGAAGAACAGGCGCTGCAACAGGCCGCGCATGGGACGGCCGCCCCACCAGTCGTCGACCACCGAGGCGATGGGTTCGTAGTCGTCGATGGAGAGGGGGCGCAGGGATGGGAGTGTCATGGATGGCTGCAAAGGGATATGCCGATTGTCAGGAGCGCCTCGTGAACACGATACACGAGTTCAAGCCCGGCCCATGCCTAGGCCGTGGTTGCGTGCGCATGCCGTTTGATCCAGGACATCCGCATCACATCAAAATTATGTCGTACTGCTCCTGGCTATAAATACCCTCGACCTGCAGCGAGATCGGCTTGCCGATGAAATCGCCCAGCGCCGCCAGGTTCTGGCTTTCCTCTTCCAGGAACAGGTCCACCACTGCCTGGGCGGCCAGGATGCGGAATTCCTTGGGGTTGAACTGCCGCGCCTCGCGCAGGATCTCGCGCAGGATCTCGTAGCACAGCGTGCGCGCGGTCTTGACCTGGCCCCGGCCCTGGCAGGTGGGGCAGGATTCGCACAGCACGTGGCTGAGCGATTCGCGCGTGCGCTTGCGCGTCATCTCGACCAGTCCCAGCTGGGTGAAGCCGTTGAGCGTGATGCGCGTGCGGTCGCGCGCCAGCGCCTTGCGCAGTTCGCCCAGCACCGCCTCGCGGTGTTCCAGGTTCTCCATGTCGATGAAGTCGAGGATGACGATGCCGCCCAGGTTGCGCAGCCGCAACTGGCGCGCGATGGCCTGCGCCGCCTCGAGATTGGTCTTGAAGATGGTGTCGTCGAAGTTGCGTCCGCCGACGAAACCGCCCGTGTTGACGTCGATGGTGGTCAGCGCCTCGGTCTGGTCGATGATGAGGTAGCCGCCCGATTTCAGCTCGACCCGGCGCGACAGGCCCCGGTTGATTTCCTCGTCGACGTTGTAGAGGTCGAACAGCGGGCGTTCGCCGGTGTAGTGCATGACCTTGTCGATGACCGAGGGCGTGAACTCCCGCGCCCAGGCCAGCAGCCGGGTGAAGCTGCTGCGCGAATCGATCTGGATGGAGGCCGTCTCGGTGCTGACCACGTCGCGCAGCACCCGCTGCGCGAGGTTGAGGTCTTCGTGCAGCAGCCACGGCGCCCCCTTGGTGCGGGCCTGCTGCTGCATGATGGCCCACAGCTTGCCCAGGTAGGCGATGTCGGCCGCGAGTTCCTCGTCGGAAGCATCCTCGGCCTGGGTGCGCACGATGTAGCCGCCTTTCTCCTCGGCCGGCACCAGGCGCTGGACCCGGTCGCGCAACTGGTTGCGCTCGGCCTCGGATTCGATGCGCTGCGAGATGCCGATGTGGGGATCGTAGGGCAGGTAGACCAGCATGCGGCCGGCCACGCTGATCTGGGTGGACAGGCGGGCGCCCTTGGTGCCGATGGGGTCCTTGATGACCTGCACCATCAGGGTCTGGCCCTCGAACAGCAGTTTCTCGATGGGCGTGGCGGGGTGGCCGCCGTGGGCGCGCTCCTGGCGGCTTTCGCGGATGTCGGCGATGTGCAGGAAGGCGGCGCGGCCCAGGCCGATGTCGATGAAGGCGCTTTGCATGCCCGGCAGCACGCGCGCGACGCGGCCGAGGTAGATGTTGCCGACGTAGCCCTTTTGCGAGGTGCGCTCGATGTGGAGTTCCTGGACGGCTCCCTGCTGGATGACGGCGACCCGGGTTTCGTAGGGGGATACGTTGATGAGAATGTCTTCGGTCATGGAATGTGCCGGTGGCGTGCGCGACTATCCGCAGCTTACCGCGAGTCGGGTGCCGGCGGGGCCGGGATCAGGGCAGGACGATGCCGGCCAGCCCCAGCAGGCGCGCCGTCTCGTACAGCGGCAGGCCCATCACGCCGGTGAAGCTGCCGGCGATGTGCTGCACGAATACGCCGCCCAGGCCTTGTATGCCGTAGGCGCCGGCCTTGTCGTAGGGTTCGCCGGTGTCGCAATAGCGCGCGATGTCGCGCGGCGTCAGTTCGCGAAAGCGCACGCGGGTGATCGAGACGTCTTCGTGCAGCGCGCCGCGATGGACCAGCGCGAGGGCCGTGTGCACCTCGTGCTCGGACCCCGACAGCCGGGCCAGGATGCGCTGGGCATCGTCCCGGTCGACCGGCTTGCCCAGCACCTCGCCGTCCAGGATGACGGTCGTGTCCGCCGCCAGGATGGGGCGCTCGGCCAGCTTGCGCTGCTTCAGCAGTTCGGCGCCGGTCAGCGCTTTTTCGCGGGCCGTGCGGCGCACGTAGTCGGCGGCGGGTTCGCCCGGTAGCTGCGGCTCGTCGGGACCGTCCGAGGGCGGCGGCAGCAGCAATTCGTGCTCGACGCCCAGTTGCGCCAGGAGTTCCCGGCGGCGCGGGCTGCGCGAGGCGAGGTAGATGGAGGGCATGTCAGCGCCCCATGGCGCGATGCGCCTTTCGTGACGGATGAAGCGGGTGCTGGTTGATCCAGGACGCCGCGGATCCGGCTTTGCCGGTCCGCCAGCGTCGCCCCCTTGAGGGGGCCCGCGTAAGCGCGTAGGGGGTGGGTTTCATCCTAGCCGCCTCGATGATAGGGGTGGTTGGCCAGGATGGACCAGGCCCGGTACAGTTGCTCGGCCAGCAGCACGCGCACCATGCCGTGCGGCAGCGTCAGGCTGGACAGCCGCAGCATGCCGTGGCAGCGGCGCTTCAGGTCGGGGTCGAGCCCGTCGGGCCCGCCTATCAGCAGGGCGACGTCCTGGCCGTCGTCGCGCCATTGCTGCATCTGTTTGGACAGGTCCATCGTGGTCAGGTCGCGGCCCCGCTCGTCCAGGGCCAGCCAGCGTCCGCCGGCGGGCAGGGCGGCTTCGATGCGCCGGGCTTCCAGCGCCTGCATCTGCGCGGCGGTCTTGCCCGTGGTGCGCGGCTCCGGCCGCACCTCGCGCAGTTCGATCGGCAGGTCGGGCGGCATGCGCTTGGCATAGTCCGCATAGGCCTCGTCCACCCAGCCCGGCATGCGATGCCCCACGGCGATGATGATGAGCTTCATGCCCCAAGCCTCGTTAGTCAGATGTCCAGACCCAGGATGCGGTGGATCCGGCTTTGCCGGTCCACTCGCATCGCCCCCTGGGGGGCGCGCGTCAGCGCGTAGGGGGGGGACTCAGCTTCACCCGGACGGGCTTGCCGCCCCAGACCTCTTCCAGGTTGTAGTACTGGCGGATGGCCGGCTGCATGATATGGACGACGATGTCGCCCAGGTCCACCAGCACCCACTCGCCGGTTTCCTCGCCTTCGGTGGCGATGACCTCGCCGCCCAGGGCCTTGATCTTCTCGCTCACGCTGGAAGCCAGGGCCCGGGTCTGCCGGTTCGAGGTGCCGCTCGCGATGACGACGCGGTCGAACAGGCTGGTCAGGTGGGTGGTGTTCAGCACCGTGATGTTCTGCGCCTTGACGTCCTCGAGGGCATCGACGACGGCGCGTTGTAGTTTGCGTATGTCCATATTCAGGCCTGATACAGGCGATGCTGGGTGATGTACCGAAGTACGGCGGGGGGAACGAGGCCGTCGACCGATTCGCCGCGGGCCAGCCGTTGCCGGATGCCGGAGCTGGATATCGCCATCTCGGGCATGGGCAGCCGGTGCAGGGTGCGCCCGTGCCGCGCCAGTTCCGCGTGCAGCGCAGCGGGCGGCTCGGGCTCGTTGCCAGGGCGGCCGGCCACCGCGAGATCGGCCAGCGCGACGATGCCCTGCCATTCATTCCAGGTACAGAAATTCGCCAATTGGTCCGCGCCCAGGATCCAGACGTAGCGAGCGTCTCCAGCAACCGGCGTGCCCGTGCCGCCCGCCAGGGCGCGCAGGGTATCGATGGTGTAGCTGGGACCGCCGCGATCGATCTCGATCCGGTTCAGGGCCAGACCGGGCTGGCCGGCGATGGCCAGCGCGACCATCTGCGCGCGCTGTTCGGCCGTGGCGGCCAGGGGCTGGCGCTGCCACGGCGCGGCCGCGGGTATGAGCTGGACCGAGGCTGCGCCCAGGTGGGCGAGCGCCGTGCGGGCCAGCGTCAGGTGCGCTTCGTGGATGGGGTCGAAGCTGCCCCCCAGAAGACCGATGCGAGGTGTCGTGGAGGCGCTCAAACCCAGTCCCGGGGGGGCAGCAGTTCGTAGAGGCGGGCCTCGGGCGAACCGGGTTCGGGGTGCCAGTCGTAGCGCCATTGCGCCAGCGGCGGCATGGACATCAGGATGGACTCCGTGCGCCCTCCGGATTGCAGGCCGAACAGCGTGCCGCGATCGAAGACCAGGTTGAACTCGACGTAGCGCCCACGGCGGTAGGCCTGGAAGTCGCGTTCGCGTTCGCCGTAGGGCAGCGCCACGCGCTGGCGCACGATGGGCAGATAGGCGTCCAGGAAGGCATCGCCCACCGAGCGGGTCGCGGCGTAAGCGTGGTCGAAGCCGCCTTCGTTGAAGTCGTCGAAGAATATGCCGCCCAGGCCCCGCGCTTCCTTGCGGTGCTTGAGGTAGAAGTACTCGTCGCACCACTTCTTGAAGCGCGGGTAGAGATCGCCGCCGCTGGGATCGAGCGCGGCCTTGCAGGTACGGTGGAAATGGACCGCGTCTTCCTCGAAGGGGTAGTACGGGGTCAGGTCCATGCCGCCGCCGAACCAGAACACGTCATCGTCGTCCGATGCATGGACGGACTTGGCAATGAACACCCGCACGTTCATGTGCACCGTGGGCACGTAGGGATTGCGCGGGTGGATCACCAGCGAGACGCCCATGGCTTCCCAGGGGCGTCCGGCCAGCTCGGGGCGGTGGGCGCTGGCCGAGGGCGGCAGCGTGGCGCCGGTCACGTGGCTGAACAGCACGCCGCCGCGTTCGAACACCCGGCCTCCCTCGATCAGCCGGGAGACGCCGCCCCCGCCTTCGGCCCGCTCCCAGGCGTCCGAACGGAAGGGGCCGCCTTCGATTTCCTCCAGGGCCTGGACGATGCGGGACTGCAGGCCGGTGAAATAGGCGCGGGTCAGCGCGGTGTCTATCTTCATGCCGTGCCGGGCTCCGCGGGGGCGTTGCGGCGCGTGATGGCCCGCCAGCCGATGTCGCGGCGGTACTGCGCGCCATCGAAATGGATGGACTGCAGCACGTCGTAGGCGCGCTGCTGGGCCAGCCGGGCGGAGTCGCCCAGGGCCGTGACGCACAGCACCCGGCCGCCGCTGGTCCGGACCTCGCCGCCGCTTTCGGTGGTGCCGGCATGGAACACCATGCTGTCGGGCGTCTCGGCGGGCAGGCCGCGGATGACGTCGCCGGTGCGCGGGGTGTCGGGATAGTTGTGGGCGGCCATGACCACGCCCAGCGCGGTGCGGCGGTCCCAGTCGATGTTGGCCTGGTCCAGCGTGCCGGCCACCGCGTGCTCGAAGACTTCCAGCAGGTCGCTCTTGACGCGCATCATGATGGGCTGCGTTTCGGGGTCGCCCATGCGGCAATTGAATTCCAGCACCTTGATGCCGTTCGGGCCGATCATCAGCCCGGCGTACAGGAAGCCGGTGAACGGAATGCCGTCCTTGGCCATGCCCTGGATGGTGGGCCAAATGACCTCGCGCATGATGCGGCCGTGCAGCTCGGGCGTGACCACGGGGGCGGGCGAGTAGGCGCCCATGCCGCCGGTGTTCGGGCCTTCGTCGTTGTCCTTGAGGCGCTTGTGGTCCTGGCTGGTGGCCAGCGGCAGCACATGCTTGCCGTCGCACAGCACGATAAAGCTGGCTTCCTCGCCCTCGAGGCATTCCTCGATCACCACCCGCGCGCCCGCCTGGCCCAGCTTGCCGTCGCCCAGCATGGCGTCGACCGCGGCATGGGCTTCCTGGGCGGAGCCGGCGACCACCACGCCCTTGCCGGCGGCCAGGCCGTCGGCCTTGATGACGATGGGCGCGCCTTCCTGGTCGATGTAGGCGTGCGCCTGCGCCGGGTCGGTGAAAGTCTGGTACTTGGCGGTGGGGATGCCGTGCCGAACCATGAAGGCCTTGGCGAAGTCCTTGGAGCTTTCCAGTTGCGCGGCGGCCTTGGTGGGGCCGAAGATCTTCAGCCCGCGCGCGCGGAAGATGTCCACCACGCCGGCCGCGAGCGGGGCCTCGGGGCCCACCACGGTCAGGCCTATGCCTTCCTTTTCGACGAAGTCGGCCAGTTGCGTCGGGTCGGTGAGGGAGATGTTCTGCAGGTGCGAGGTCAGGGCCGTGCCGCCGTTGCCGGGGGCGACGAACACCTTCTGGGTCTTCGCGGCTTTGGCCAGTTGCCAGGCCAGGGCGTGTTCGCGGCCGCCGGAGCCGATGACGAGAAGCTTCATGTGGGTGACTCGTCCATGACCGCGGTGGTGTAGACCTCCTGGACGTCGTCCAGGGATTCCAGCACGTCCAGCAATTTCTGCATTTTCTCGGCGTCCTCGCCGGACAGGGCCGTTTCGTTGAGCGCCTTCATCACGATGCCGTCCATCTCGGCCTTCATGCCGGCGCCGTCGAAGGCCTGCTTGACGGCGACGTAGTCGGTGGGGGCACAGATGACCTCGATCACGCCTTCGTCGTCGGTGATGACGTCTTCGGCGCCGGCATCCAGCGCCAGTTCCATGACCTTGTCCTCGGGCGTCCCGGGGGCGAACAGGAACTGGCCGCAGTGCTTGAACATGAAGGCGACCGAGCCTTCCTGGCCCAGGTTGCCGCCGTGCTTGGCGAAGGCGTGGCGGACCTCGGCCACGGTGCGCGTGCGGTTGTCGGTCATGCAGTCGACGATGACGGCCGCTCCGCCGATGCCATAGCCTTCGTAGCGGACTTCCTCGTAGTTGTCGCCGTCGGCTCCGCCGGCGCCGCGCGCGATGGCCCGCTGGATGGTGTCCTTGGGCATGTTGGCGTCGGTCGCCTTGTCCCACGCCAGGCGCAGGCGGGGGTTGGTGTCGGGGTCGGCGCCGCCGGCGCGGGCGGCCACGGTGACTTCACGTATCAGTTTGGTCCACAGCTTCCCGCGCTTGGCGTCTTGGCGCCCTTTGCGGTGCTGGATATTGGCCCATTTGCTATGTCCGGCCATGGAAATCGCTTGTGTCGTAACGATGAAAGGGGCATTTTAGCTTGACCGGCAGGTGGCGGCTCCCGGAGGAAGGTCCACTTGCTGCCAATACCACAGACCGCGCACCATCCCAGCCCTGCGAAAGCTCCCGAACCGGGGCGCGGAGCCAGGCCCGGCGCGGCTTTTGACAAGAGCGGGGCCTTGCGCACAGAATCCCCGCAACCCCGCCGCCCAGTTTGACCAACGGAACCATCATGGCCGCTCCCATTCTCCTTGCCAAGAACGCCAAAACCGAGCTTTTCCTGCTGCCGGGCATGGCCAACCGCCACGGCTGCATCACCGGCGCGACCGGCACCGGCAAGACGGTCACCCTGCAGGTCATGGCCGAAGCCTTCTCGCGCCAGGGCGTGCCGGTGTTCATGGCCGACGTCAAGGGCGACCTGACCGGGATTTCCCAGGCCGGCGCGCCCACGCCCAAGCTGCAGGAGCGGCTCAAGTCGCTGGGGCTGGACGAGCCGGCCTGGGGCGCGAGCCCGGCCACGCTGTGGGACGTCTTCGGCGAGCAGGGGCATCCGGTGCGGGCCACGGTTTCCGACATGGGGCCGCTGCTCCTGGGCCGCATGCTGAACCTGAACGACACCCAGGCCGGCGTGCTGAACATGGTGTTCCGCATCGCCGACGACAACGGCCTGCTGCTGCTGGACCTGAAGGACCTGCGGGCCATGCTGCAATACGTGGGCGACAACGCCGCCCAGTTCAAGACGCGCTACGGCAACGTCTCGGCCGCCTCGGTGGGGGCGATCCAGCGCGGGCTGCTGGCGCTCGAGGCGCAGGGCGGCGACCGCTTCTTCGGCGAGCCCATGCTGAACATTGACGACCTGATGCAGACGGACGCCCAGGGGCGCGGCGTGGTCAACATCCTGGCCGCCGACAAGCTGATGCAGTCGCCCACGCTGTACGCGACCTTCCTGTTGTGGATGCTGTCCACGCTGTTCGAGCACCTGCCCGAGGCCGGCGACACCGACAAGCCGAAGTTCGTGTTCTTCTTCGACGAGGCGCACCTGTTGTTCAACGACGCGCCCAAGGCGCTGCTGGACAAGATCGAGCAGGTGGTCCGGCTGATCCGTTCCAAGGCCGTGGGCGTCTATTTCTGCACCCAGAACCCGTTGGACATACCCGAGACGGTGCTGGGCCAGCTCGGCAACCGCGTGCAGCATGCGCTGCGGGCCTTCACGCCGCGCGACCAGAAGGCCGTGAAATCTGCGGCCGACACCATGCGGCCCAATCCGGGCCTGGACATCGCCGCTGCCATCACCGAGCTGGGCGTGGGCGAGGCGCTGGTCTCGCTGCTGGACGAGAAGGGCCGGCCGGGGCCGACCGAGCGTGCCTACGTCGTCGCCCCGGGCAGCCGGATCGGTCCGGCCACCGACGCCGAGCGGCAGGCGCTGCGCCAGTCGTCCCTGGTGGCTGGCATCTATGAAAAGGCCGTCGACCGGGAATCGGCCTACGAAATCCTGGCCGCCCGGGCCGGCGGCGCGGGCACGGCCGCCGGTGGCGCCACGGCGCCGGCCCAGCCCGGCCAGCCGGCGTCCGAGGGCGGCCTGGCCGATGGCCTGCGCGACATCCTGTTCGGTTCCACCGGCCCCCGGGGCGGCCGCCGCGAAGGCGTGCTGGAGTCGGCCGCCCGCAGCGCCGTGCGCTCGATGGGCACCCAGCTCGCGCGCGACCTGACCCGCGGGCTGCTCGGTTCGCTGCTGGGCAAGCGGCGCTGATACCGGCCGCGCATGGCGCGGCCATGAAGCCCCTGTCGCCAGCAGGGACTATAAGTGGGTCTATTACTGCATTGACAACCATTGCCTATGCAGTAATAATGCCGGCATGGCAGATTCCACCTCGTCCCCCCGCATTTCTCCGGAGCTGGCCGACCTGATTCGGCGCTACGACCCGGAAGAAAGCGTGGGCTACCTGATCAAGCAGGCCCATTTGTCGCTGCAGCGCGCCGTCGATGCCGAAATGACGGCGCTCGACCTGACGGCCATGCAATGGGGTCCGCTGATGTTGCTCGCCATGGGGCGGGGGGAAACGGCGGCCGAACTCGCGCGCAGCGCCTGTTCGGACACCGGCGCCATGACGCGCATGCTCGACCGCCTCGAATCCAAGGGATTGATACGGCGGGTGCGCAGCGCGGAAGACCGCCGGGTCATCAAGCTGGAGCTGACGGAAGAGGGCGTGCGCGCCACCGAGCAGGTTCCGCAGCGCCTGCACGACGCGGTCGATCTGCACACCCGCGACTTTTCCGAACAGGAAGTCCAGCAATTGAAGTCCTTGCTGCGCCGCATGGCGGCCAACGGCGCCCAGCGCGGCTGAGGCCGGGCCATCGGGGCGCGGCCCTTGTTTCGTTTTTATGACTGCCTAAGCAGTAATAGGCAAGGCAACTAAATTCAGCGGATCGTAAGCTTCCATGAAAAAAATCTTGCTAGTGCCCCTGGTCGCCGCCCTGGCCGCGTGCGCCGGCATGGACCGGGACGGCGCCTCGCACGCCCGCCTGGTCGATGCGCCCACGCTGGGCATGGCGCAGGCCGACGTCAGGTGGCCGGTGCAGCAGTGGTGGCATCGCTACGGCGATGCGCAACTGGACGGCCTGGTCGATGAGGCCATCGCGGGCAGCCCGTCCATCGTCATCGCCCAGGCCCGCCTGGCGCGCGCCGAGGCAGCCGTGGGCAACGCCCGCGCGAACGGCCTGCCCCAGGTCGACGGTACCTTCACCGCCACCCGCCAGCGCTATACCGAGCATGGCGCCATCCCGGCGCCGCTGGCCGGCGGCGTGCGCACCGATTCGCGGCTGGCGCTGAACGTGAGTTATGAACTGGACTTCTGGAACAAGAACGGCTCGCTGCTGAAGGCCGCGGTGTCCGAAAGCCGGGCGGCGCAGGCGGAGAACCAGGCGGCGGTGGGCATCCTGGCCAGCGCGGTGGGATCGGCCTACTTCAACCTGCAGCGTCTGTTCGCTCAGCGCGATGTGCTCCTGGCCGCCATCGGGCAGCGCGAGGGCGTGGCCGACCTGACCCGCCAGCGCTATGCCTCGGGGCTGGATACGCAGGTGGAGGTCAAGCAGGCCGACTCGGCGCTGGCCGAAGCCCGTACGCAACTGGCGCAGGTCGACGAGAGCATCGCCCTGCAGCGCAACGAACTGGCCGCGCTGGCGGGGGCCGGCCCGGAGCGCGGCGCGGCCATCCGGCCGGTGCCGCTGGTGTCGCCCGGCACCGAGGTGCCGGCCAGCATACCGCTGTCGCTGCTGGGCCGGCGCGCCGACATCGTGGCTGCCCGGTGGCGGGTCGAGTCCGCCCAGCGCAACGTCGACGCGGCCAAGGCCATGTTCTATCCCGACGTCAACCTGGCCGGCTTCGTCGGCACGTCGGCACTGGGGCTGTCCAATCTGTTCAAGTCCGGCAGCCAGATCATCGGCGTCGGCCCGGCCATCACCCTGCCGATCTTCGAGGGCGGGCGGCTCAATGCCAACCTGAAGGGCCGGGCGGCGGACACCGATCTGGCCATCGCGTCCTACAACCAGACCGTGCTGCATGCCGTCAACGAAGTGGCCGACACGCTGGCGTCGATCCGCGCGCTGGACCGCGAGAGCGGCGAGCAGCGCAAGGCCCGCGAGGCCATCGAGCAGGCCTACGAGCTGGCGGTCAAGCGCTATCGCGCCGGCCTGGGCAACTACCTGAGCGTGCTGACCGCGCAGAGCGCGGTGCTGACGCAGACCCGGCTGGATACCGATCTGAAGGCCCGCGCCCTGACGCTGGACGTCGCGCTGGCCAAGGCGCTGGGCGGCGGCGCGGAACTGCCCGCCGGCCCGGCCGAGCCGGTCGCCGCCGCGCGCTAGCCGAACGAGTCGAACACCTGTTCATGCCGCGCGCAGCGCGGCGCAAGGGAAAAAGAGATGGAAACCGCACAACAAGCTTCCAAGAACCCCCGCAAGAAACTGCTGCTGGGCGCCGCAGGCGTGTTCGCCGTGGCCGCCGTCGCCTACGGCGCCTGGTGGGCGCTGGTGGCCCGCCATTACGAAGGCACCGACGACGCCTACGTGCAGGGCAACCTGGTGCAGATCACGCCCCAGATCGCCAGCACGGTCGTCGCCATCCAGGCCGATGACACCGACTACGTGAAGTCCGGCGATCCGCTGATCCTGCTGGACAAGGCCGACGCACAGGTGGCGCTGGACCAGGCCCAGGCCGCGCTGGCCCAGACCGTGCGCCAGGTGCGCACGCTGTACGCCAACAACGGCGCGCTGACCGCCAACATCGCGGTGCGCCAGGCCGACATCGAGCGCGCGAAAGCCGATCTTGCCAAGGCCCAGAACGATGCCAAGCGCCGGCAGGAGCTCGCCTCGTCCGGCGCGGTCAGCGGCGAAGAACTGCTGCACGCCGAAACCGCGGTCAGCAACGCCAAGTCGGCGCTGGCCTCGGCGCAGGCGGCCCTGGTGGCCGCGCGCGAGCAGCTCGCCACCAATACCGCGCTTACCGACGGCACCAGCGTCGAGCAGCATCCCAACGTCCTGGGCGCCGCGGCCAAGGTCCGCGAGGCCTACATCAACCTGTCGCGCACCACGCTGCCCGCGCCCGTGACCGGCTACGTGGCCAAGCGCAGCGCGCAGGTGGGGCAGCGCGTGGCCCCCGGCGCCTCGCTGATGACTATCGTGCCGCTGGACCAGGTGTGGGTGGATGCCAACTTCAAGGAAGTGCAACTGGGCCGCATGCGCATCGGCCAGCCCGTCACGCTGGAAGCGGACGTCTACGGCTCGAAGGTCGAATACCACGGCAAGGTCGCCGGCCTGGGCGCCGGCACCGGCAGTGCGTTCGCCCTGCTGCCTGCCCAGAACGCCACCGGCAACTGGATCAAGGTGGTGCAGCGCGTGCCGGTGCGCATTGCCCTGGATCCCAAGGAAATCGAGGCGCATCCGCTGCGCGTGGGCTTGTCCATGAACGTCTCGGTGGACGTGTCGTCCACCGACGGCCCCGCGCTGGCCGAGGCGACGCGCACCGAGCCCGCCTACTCGACCACGGTCATGGACCACGCCCGCGAGGATGCCGATGCCCTGGTGGCCGCCACCATCGCCCAGAACCTGGGCGGCCGCGCGGCCGAAGCCAAGCCCGCGATGGCCAAGACCTCGCCGCTGCACATCTCGACGCCCGTCCGTGCCGAGCTGGGCGGCGCGACGACGGTCGCTCGCCACGGCGCGGGCGTGATGTAAAGCCGCGCCGGCCACGGATGCTTCCATGACGACCAACGCTTCTTCCCCGGCGGCGGCCGACGAGCCCGCCGCGAACCCCGCGCCCGGCAGTCCGGCGGCGGCCCATCCGCCGCTGCAGGGCGGCCAGCGCCTGCTGGGCACGGTCGCCCTGTCGGCGGCGGTGTTCATGAACGTGCTCGACACGTCCATCGCCAACGTGTCGCTGCCGGCCATCTCGGGCGACCTGGGGGTCAGCACCAGCCAGGGTACCTGGGTGATTACCTCGTTCGCGGTGGCCAATGCCATCTCGCTGCCGCTGACGGGATGGCTGACCATGCGCTTCGGGCAGGTGCGGCTGTTCATCGCCTCGGTGCTGCTGTTCATCGTCGCGTCGTGGCTGTGCGGTCTCGCCCCCAACCTGGAATCGCTGATCGCGTTCCGCGTGCTGCAGGGCCTGGTGGCCGGCCCGATGATTCCGCTGTCGCAGACCCTGATGCTGGGCAGCTACCCCCGCGAGAAATCCGGCATGGCGCTGGCGCTGTGGGCCATGACTACCCTGGTGGCTCCCGTGGCCGGCCCCTTGCTGGGCGGCTGGATCTCCGACAACTACTCGTGGCCGTGGATCTTCTACATCAACATCCCCGTCGGCCTGGTGGCGGCATGGGTGAGCTGGAGCATCTACCACAAGCGCGAATCGCCCATCCGCAAGCTGCCCATCGACACCATGGGGCTGGTGCTGCTGGTAGTCTGGATCGCGGCGCTGCAGATCATGCTGGACAAGGGCAAGGAGCTCGACTGGTTCGCCAGCGGCACCATCGTGACGCTGGCCGTCATCGCCGTGGTCGGCTTCGTGTTCTTCATCATCTGGGAACTGACCGACCGGCATCCCGTCGTCGACCTGCGGCTGTTCGCGGGGCGCAATTTCACCGTCGGCGCGCTGACGCTGTCGATCGCCTACGCGGTGTTCTTCGGCAACGTGGTGCTCTTGCCGCTGTGGCTGCAGACGCAGATGGGCTACACCGCTACCGACGCCGGCATGGTGACCGCGCCCATCGGGTTGCTCGCCATCGTGTTCACGCCCATCGTCGGCCGCATGCTGGCGCGCACGGATCCCCGCATCCTGGTGACCGTCGCCTTCGGCGTGTTCGCCGCGGTCAGCTTCATGCGTTCGAACTTCACGCCGCAGGCCGACATCGTGACCCTGCTCGAGCCCACGGTGATCCAGGGTGCGGGGATGGCGGCGTTTTTCGTGCCCCTGGTGTCGCTGACCCTGGCCGGATTGCCGCCTGACAAGATCGCCAGCGCCTCGGGCCTGTCGAACTTCCTGCGGATCACCGCGGGGGCGTTCGGCACTTCCATCTCGACGACGATGTGGGAGGACCGGGCGGCCATGCATCATGCCCACCTGACCGAGCACATCGCCGCCGGCAGTGGCGCCACGTCGCAGGCGCTCTCGAGCATGCAGGGCGCGGGCATGTCGCCGGACCAGGCGCTGGCGTCGGTCAACAACCTGATCAACGGGCAGGCGCTGACGATGTCCGTGGTCGACATCTTCTACGGTTCGGCCATCATCTTCCTGGTGCTGACCGCTATGGTCTGGCTGGCCAAGCCGGGCAAGCGCGGCGCGGGCGCCCCGGTCGATGCGGGCGGCGCGCACTGAAGGGCGGGGCGGCGGCCGTGAAATTTACGGCGGCCTCGCGAACGACTATATTCCATCGGATTTCCCCGGCAGCAGCAATCCGATGACCCGGTCTTACCTTTCCCGGCCCCTGGCCATGCTCGGGCTTGCCGGCCTGCTGGTGCTCCAGGGGTGTGCCCCGATGGCGCCAGGCAAGGCCGGCCTGGACATCGACACGTCCGTCAGCGCACGCAGCCAGGGCAGCCGCGTGCGGTTCATCGTGCTCCACTACACTGTGTCCGAGTCGCCGCGGGCGCTGGGCATACTCAGCCAGGGCGAGGTCAGCAGCCATTACCTGATCACCGACGACGAGCCGCCGCGCATCTACCGGCTGGTGGACGAGAGCCGCGCCGCCTGGCATGCCGGCCAGAGCGAGTGGGGCGGCTATACCTGGCTCAATCGCAGTTCGATAGGCATAGAGATCGTCAATCGCGGCCCGGTCGGGACCGCCGCCGACGGCACGCCGGCCTGGCAGCCGTACCGGCCGTCGCAGATCCGGGCCGTGAAGGCGCTGGTGCGAGACATTGCCGAGCGCCACGGCGTCGCGCCCGAGAACATCGTCGGCCACAGCGACATCGCGCCGCTGCGCAAGCAGGACCCCGGGCCGCTGTTTCCGTGGCGCGAACTGGCGCGCGAGGGCGTGGGGCGATGGTATGACGAATCGGTGGCCCAGGCGCTGGGGGCGCGCTTCGCTGCCCAGGGGCTGCCCGACATGGCTTCGGTCCGGCAGCAACTGGCCCGGGTGGGCTATGCGGTGCCGCCCCTCGAGGCGCCCGAGCGCGAGATGCGGGCGGTCGTCGCGGCGTTCCAGATGCACTACCGGCCCGCGCGCTACGACGGCGTGCTGGATGCCGAGACCGCCGGCGTGCTGGCGGCGCTGGTGGCAGCGTCGGGGCCGGCGGGCGCGGGCGATGCGTCGGCCTGGTAGGAACCCGGGGGACGCCGGCCTAGTTCTTGGTCCCGAAGAGGCGGTCGCCGGCGTCGCCCAGCCCCGGCACGATGTAGGCGTTCTCGTCCAGGTAGTCGTCCAGCGACGCCAGGTACATGGGAACGTCGGGGTGGTGGTCGCAATAGACCTGCATGCCCTCGGGCGAGGCCACCAGCGCGACGAAGATGATGTTCGAGGCCGGCACGCCGCGCTTTTTCAACGCCTCCACGGCGTGGGCGGCCGAATAGCCCGTGCCTATCATCGGATCGCACAGGATGAAGGTGCGGCCTTCCAGCTCCGGCAGGCGCACGAGGTATTCCACCGGCCGGTGCTGGTCGTCGCGATACAGGCCGATATGGCCGACGCGGGCCGAGGGCACCAGGTCCAGCAGTCCGTCCGCCATGCCGCTGCCCGCGCGCAGCACCGGCACCACGGCGAGCTTCTTGCCGGCGATCACCGGCGCGTCCATCGGCGTCATGGGCGTCTCGATGGGGCGCAGCGCCAGCGGCAGGTTGCGGGTGACCTCGTAGCCCATCAGTTGCGAGATTTCGCGCAGCAACTGGCGGAACGTCCGCGTCGACGTGTTCTTGTCGCGCATGTGGGTCAGCTTGTGCTGGATCAGCGGGTGATCGAGGATGAACAGGTTGGGAAAGCGCGGATCGGTCTTCACATGCGTACCTTGAGGATGGGCGGACGGCGCCTCGGCGCGGCCGATATTCTCCGCGATTGTATGCGCGATTAGAATGCGGCATGACCATTGCCCATCAAGGAGATTCCAGATGTCCAAGGCGATACGCATCGAGCAGCATGGCGGCCCCGAAGTGCTCAAGCTGGTTGACGTCGACGTGCCCGCCCCCGGTCCCGGCGAAGTCCGGATCCGGCAGCACGCGGTCGGCCTGAATTTCATCGACATCTATTTCCGCACCGGCCTGTATCCTGCCCGGCTGCCCGCCGTGCTGGGGTTCGAGGCGGCGGGCGTGGTCGACGCTGTGGGGCCCAAGGTCCGGCACCTGAAGGTGGGCGACCGCGTGGCCTATGGGCAGAGCCCGCTGGGCGCCTATGCGGAAGTGCGCAACATGCCCGCCTTCCAGGTGGTCCGCATCCCGGACGGCGTCGGTTTCGACCAGGCCGCGGCCATCATGCTCAAGGGGCTGACGGTGCAGTACCTGTTCCGCCAGACCTACCGCCTGCAGGGCAACGAGACCATCCTGTTCCACGCCGCGGCCGGCGGCGTCGGCCTGATCGCATGCCAGTGGGCGAAGGCTTTGGGCGTAAAATTGATCGGTACGGTGTCCTCGCCGGAAAAGGCGGCGCTGGCCAAGGCCAACGGCGCGTGGCAGGTCATCGACTACAGCCGCGAGAACGTGGCCGAGCGCGTGCTCGAGCTGACCAAGGGCAAGAAAGTGCCGGTGGTCTACGACGGCGTGGGCAAGGACACCTGGGAAACGTCGCTCGACTGCCTGCAGCAGCGGGGCCTGATGGTCAGCTTCGGCAACGCGTCGGGCGCGGTCACCGGGGTCAACCTGGGCATCCTGGCGCAGAAGGGATCGCTGTTCGTGACGCGGCCCACCGTGGCGCATCACGTGGATACCCTGGAAAAAATGCAGGCCGCGGCGGCCGACCTGTTCGAGCTGGTCGTCGCGGGCAAGATCAAGCCGCGCATCGAGCAGCGCTTCAAGCTCGAGGACATCGCCCAGGCCCACGAGTCGCTGGCCGCCCGCAAGACCACCGGCTCCACCGTACTAGAGGTGTAGGGGGATAGGACTGAACATGAAATGGATCATCGTCGCGCTGTACCTGGGCGCCATCGGCTACGTGCACTTCCGGGGCAAGGTCCGGCTGCGCTTCTTCAGGCAGTTGTTCGACCATTCCTCGATCGTGGCACCCGTCAACGCGTTCATGTACCTGTTTTCCCGGGTGCCCGCCGTGCCGTACATCCCGGTGCGGCAATTGCCGGCGCTGCAGGCGCTGGACGACAACTGGGAGGTCATCCGCGACGAGGCGGTGAAACTGCGCGACGCGCAGCGCATCCGCGCGGCGGAAAAGAACAACGACGCGGGTTTCAACTCCTTCTTCAAGTCGGGCTGGAAACGGTTCTACCTGAAGTGGTACGAGGCCCAGCATCCGTCCGCGCACGAGTACTGCCCCCGCACGGTCGAGATCCTGCGCGGCATTCCCGAGGTCAAGGCCGCCATGTTCGCCGAACTGCCGCCCGGGGCGAAGCTCAATCCCCACCGCGATCCGTTCGCCGGCTCGCTGCGCTACCACCTGGGGCTGGAGACGCCGAACGACGACCGCTGCTTCATCGAGGTGGACGGCGAGCGCTACAGCTGGCGCGACGGGCAGAGCGTGGTGTTCGACGAGACCTTCATCCACTGGGCCGAGAACGGGACGGACCGCGACCGCATCATCCTGTTCTGCGACGTCGAGCGTCCGCTGCGCTACCGCTGGGCGCAGGCCTTCAACAAGTGGATGGGGCGCAAGGTCATGACCGCCGCCAGTTCGCCCAACGAAGAGGGCGACAAGACGGGCCTGATCAACAAGCTGTTCTATGTCGTCTGGGTGGCCGGGCAGTATCGCCGCAGGCTCAAGAACTGGAACCGCACGGTCTACCGGCTGACCAAGGCAGCCCTGATCATTGGCGTGGTCGCGCTGATCATCTACATCTGAGCCAGAGGCGCGGCCGCAGGGCAGCAGGCAACGGCCATGGCGGCGAGCGCCATGGCCGTTTTTCATAGTCCCCGCGAGCGGGCGAAGGTTCCCAGGGCCAGGCCGGTCGTGGCGCACAGCGCCATCAGTGGCAGGGCATGGGACCAGTCCGGCACCGGGCCGGACAGCGTGACGGCCCAGGTCACCAGCGGGGCGGCCGCGAACTGGCCCAGGTTGGAGCCCTGCAGGAACAGCCCCTGGAGGCTGGCGATCTGGTCCGGACTCTTGGCCAGGCGCGGCGATGCCGACAAGGTGGCCGCCGGCAGGGTGCCGCCGATCAGGTTCAGGCTCAGGCAGGCCATGAAGCGGACGGCATCCGGCAGCCAATCCGAGAAGATCGCGCAGGCCGACAGGCCGACGACGACATGGGCCGTCATGATCAGCGAGCTGCCGCGCAGGCCGCGCTGCAACAGCGAGGCGCCGAGCACCGAGCCGCCGGCGTTGAAGAAGATCACGACGGCGGTCAGCAGGGAGGCGGTGCGCAGCGACAGCCCGCGTTCCTGGATGGCCCAGGTCGGCAGGAAGGTCATCACCGTGAAGAACTGGATGGCGTAGAACGTGAACGAAAGCCCCAGCACCCAGGGCACGAGCTGGCGCAGCCCGCCCGTCAGCTTGCGCCAGTCCAGCGAGCGCGCCGCCGGCCTGGCATGGACATAGCGCTTGCGCCAGAGTCCCATCCAGACCGCGCACACGGCCGTCACGCCGGCGATCAGCGTCCATAGCAGGCGCCAGTGGCCGTCCTCGAGCAGCAACGGTGCCGTCAGCAGCGCGAAGCTGATGCCCAGCGGCATGTAGGCCGACCAAAGGGCCAGCACCAGGCGGGTCTGGTGCGGCGCGCTGAGCGCCGTCAGCAGGGCGGGTACCGACACGACGATCGCGATCTGCCCGGTGCCTTCCAGGATGCGGCTGGCCAGCAGCATGGCATAGCTGTCGGATACCGCGCCCAGCAGCCCCCCGGCCATCAGCGCGCACAGGCCGGCGAGGGTGAAGCGCCAGGCGCCGACGCGGCCGGAGACGAGTCCCATGCCTGCCGCGCACAGGGTGGCAATGGTGCTGAACAAGGAAACGACCCAGCCCACCTCGCGCAGGCTCAAGCCCAGGTCCTGCTGCAGCAGCGGCAGCGCGGGCGGCATCTTGCCCACGCACAGGGCGACCAGGATGCCGCAGGCCACGCCCAGGCCGACACCGGGCCAATCGGTGTGTTGGGAACCTCTGTCGAGGGCCATGCGTCAGGCCTTGCCCAGGACGATCTTCATGGCGGGCAGCAGCTGGGCCGCCGTTTCCGGGCGCTCGAGCGCGTATTCCAGGTTCATTTGCGCGACATCCACGTGTTCCTCGGCCAGCGCCTGCGCACGGGCACCTTCGCCTTTCTCCATGGCCTGGACCAGCCGGTGATGCTGCAAGTGGGCGTAGACCATCCACTTCTGCCGTTCGTCCCCGGTGTTCTGCATCGGCAGCATGGTGCTGGGCGAGGCGAAGGGCAGGCGATTGTTCATTTCTATGGCGCGCGCCAGGGCGAAGTTGCCGGCGGCATCGATGATCAGCTTATGGAAGCGATCGTTCATTTCCCCGTACAGGGCATAGTCGTCATAGGTCATCTCGGCCTTGTTGACCGCGCGGTCGCCGTCCTGCAGGCAGGCCCGCAGGTCCAGCGACAACTGGCGCGAGACGCCATGCTCGGCCACCAGACGGGCGGCCATGCCTTCCAGGTGGCCGCGCACCGCGATCGCATCGTGGATCTCGCGCGGCGTGAAGCGCCGCATCATGTAGCCGTTGGTGGGCGAGGGCTCGATCAGCCCTTCCTGTTCCAGGGCGGCCAGCGCCAGGCGAATGGGCGTGCGCGACACGCCCAGCTTCTCGGCCAGCGGAATCTCGGCCAGACGTTCGCCGGGCGTGAATTCCCCTTTGAGTATCAGGTCCCGCAGTTGCACCAATACGCGCGTCTGTTGCGATTCCAATGTCGCTCTCCTTTGCGGGTGCGGCGCGTGCCCCTCGAGGCGCGGCGCGATCACCGGCGCTCATTGTATCCAATTGATTGGCTGGATCCAGTTTTATGATTCTGGGGCATTCTTCAGCTATGGAGGCCCCCGTTCAAGGTCAGGCTAGGGAAAACGATGTGGTTGTTTAAGTTTTTGAAAAATAAAGATAATTAATGATTCATGGCATTCTTGGCAATGATGCGTGATCAAGATCGGCATGGCATGGGTTTACATCGTTGGATCCATAGAATAGTATCTTGCATACATCGCATCGTCCCATTGGAGTTCGTATGTCCCCTGAACAGAATCAACGCATCACCCGCGTGGGGGTGGGTACGCCGGCCGGCAACCTGCTGCGCCGGTACTGGCAGCCCGTTGCCCTGGTCGACGAACTGGAGGGCGATCGCCCGGTCCGCCCGGTCAAGCTCATGGGGCAGGACTTCGTCTTGTTCCGCGACGAGCAGGGACGCTACGGCCTGCTCGATCGGGACTGTCCGCACCGCGGCGCCGACCTGGCCTTCGGGCGCCTGGAGGATGGCGGACTGCGCTGCCTGTTCCATGGCTGGCTGTTCGACGTCGATGGCGCCTGTCTGGAAACGCCGGCCGAGCCGGAAGGCAGCAAGCTGCCCCAGCGCATCAGGCAGAAGTCCTATCCCGTGGTCGAGAAGAGCGGCCTCCTGTTCGCCTACATCGGCGAAGGCGAGCCTCCGGCGTTTCCCCACTTCGACTGCTTCGTCGCCCCGAACGAATACACCTTCGCCTTCAAGGGCTATCTCGACTGCAACTGGCTGCAGGCGCTGGAGGTCGGCATCGACCCCGCCCACGCTTCGTACCTGCACCGCTTCTTCGAGGACGGCGATACCGAGGCCAGCTACGGCAAGCAGTTCCGCGGCGCGTCGGCCGACTCCAACCTGCCCATCACCAAGGTGCTGCGCGAGTACGACCGCCCCGAGATCAAGGTCGATCCGGCCAACTACGGGCTGCGCCTGACCGCGCTGCGCCGGCTGGGCGGCGAGCAGACCCACGTGCGCGTGACCAATCTCGTCTTCCCCCAGGCCTTCATCATTCCCATGAGCTCCGAGATGACGATCGCTCAATGGCATGTGCCCATCGATGACGAAAGCTGCTACTGGTACGCCATCTTCACCAGCTTCGGCCAGCCGGTGAACAAGCAGCAGATGCGCGAGCAGCGCCTGGCGCTGTACGAGCTGCCGGACTACATGCCGCGCGTGGGCCGTTTCAACAACTACGGATACAACGCCAAGGAGCAGGCGACGCAGACCTACACCGGGATGGGGCACGACATCAACGTGCACGACCAGTGGGCCGTGGAATCGCAAGGCAAGATCCAGGACCGTACCCGCGAGCACCTGGGCTCCACCGACAAGGGCATCGTCGCCTATCGTCGCCTGCTGCTCGAGGCCATCGACCAGGCCGAGCGTGGCGAAAAGGCCCTGATGATGATCGATGAGTCGCAGGCGGGCGAATTCACCGGCCCGCCGTCCATCGACGGCATCGGCCCGGACGATACCTGGAGCGATTACTGGAAGGTCGCGGACGAGAAGCGCCGCAAGAGTTCCGAGTGGGCCGCGTAGGGGGCGACATGTCTTTCGTTGATCGGTTCGGCCTGTGGTCCGAGGTCCAGCAGCAAGCCGCCCGCGACGTCATCGCCGCCCTCGAGAGCGGCAAGCTGGATGTCGTGCGTTTTTCCTTCCCCGACCAGCACGGGATCCTGCGCGGCAAGACGCTGGTGGCCCAGGAGGCGGTGCGCGCGCTCAAGAGCGGCGTCACCATCACCACCACCATGTACGCCAAGGATACGTCGCACCGGACGGTGTTCCCGGTGTTCACGTCCGGCGGCGGCTTCAGCCGCCCCGAGATGCAGGGCGCCGCCGACGTGCTGATGGTGGCCGATCCCACCACGTTCAAGGTCCTGCCCTGGGCGCCCAATACCGGCTGGCTGTTGTGCGACACGTACTTCCAGACCGGCGTACCCGTGCCGTTCGATACCCGCCAGCTGTTCCGCAAGACGCTGGCGAACCTGAACGAAGCCGGGTATGGCCTGATCACGGGGCTGGAGGTCGAGTGCCACGTCTTCAGGGTGGCGCAGCATCACATGCGCCCGGAAGACGCGGGCCAGCCCGGCCAGCCAGGCGTGCCCCCGGATGTCGAACTGATGTCGCACGGCTACCAGTACCTGACCGAGCTGCGCTATGACGCGGTCGACGCGGTCATGGAACTGGTGCGCAAGACCACGCAGCAACTGGACCTCCCGCTGCGTTCGCTGGAAGTGGAGTTCGGTCCCAGCCAGTTCGAGTTCACCTTCGCGCCGGGCGATGCGCTCAAGACCGCCGACGACATGATCCTGTTCCGCAACGCGGTCAAGCAGGTCTGCCGCCGCGAAGGCTTCCATGCCACTTTCATGTGCCGCCCGCGCATCCCGAACGTCGTGTCCAGCGGCTGGCACCTGCATCAATCCCTGCGCCGCCTGTCCGACGGCAGCAATGCCTTCGTGCCCGCCGAGGCGGGCCAGGACCTGTCGCCGGTGGGGCGCCACTACCTGGGCGGGCTGCTCGCCCACGCCTGCGGCGCCACCGCGCTGTCCACGCCGACGCTCAACGGCTACAAGCGCTACCGGCCGTATTCGCTCGCGCCCGATCGGGCGATCTGGGGACGGGACAACCGTGGCGTCATGCTGCGCGTGCTGGGCGGCGTGGGCGACTCCGCGACCCGTATCGAGAACCGGGTGGGCGAACCCGCGGCGAATCCCTACCTGTATTTCGCGTCCCAGGTGCTGTCGGGCATGGATGGCATCGCCCGCGCCCTCGATCCCGGGCCGTCGGCCGATGCGCCCTACGAGACCCAGGCCGCCAGCCTGCCGCATACGCTGACCGAGGCGCTGGGATGCTTGCGCGACGATCCGGTGCTGCGCGAGGGGCTGGGGGCCGGCTTCGTGGATTACTTCTGCCACATCAAGGAAGCCGAGATCGCCCGCTTCAATCTCGAAGTGAGCGAGTGGGAACAGCGCGAGTACTTCGAACTGTTCTAGGGGAGGTTTCCCCCCCGACGCGCTGACGCGCGCCCCGCATGGTGGGCCCCCAGCCGCTACGCGGCAGCCCCTCAAGGGGGCCGGGACCCGCCTCGGGGCGGCCCGGCGCCGGGTCCCGAGGGGCGATGCGCGCGGCCTGGCAAAGCCGGATCCGCGGTTTCCTGGATCAGTTGCTCGCGTCTTTGTGATAGCTCGTGACGAGGTCGACTTCGTTCTTCGAGCCCAGGATCACGCTGACGCGTTCGTGCAGCGCGGCGGGCTCGATGTCCAGGATGCGCTGCAGGCCGTTGGTCGAGGCGCCGCCGGCCTGTTCCACCAGCATGCTCATCGGGTTGGCTTCGTACATCAGGCGCAGCTTGCCGGGCTTGGTCGGTTCGCGCGCATCCCACGGGTACATGAAGATGCCGCCGCGGTTCAGGATGCGGTGCACGTCGGCCACCATGGAGGCGATCCAGCGCATGTTGAAGTCCTTGCCGCGCGGTCCGGTCTTGCCGGCCAGGCATTCCTCGATGTAGCGCCGCACCGGCGGTGCCCAGTGGCGCATGTTGGACATGTTGATCGCGAATTCCTTGGTGTCGGCGGGAATGCGGATGTTTTCCTGGGTCAGCACCCACGAGCCGACTTCGCGGTCCAGGGTGAAGCCGAACACGCCGGTGCCCACGGTCAGGATCAGCATGGTCTGCGGGCCGTAAAGCGCGTAGCCCGCCACGACCTGCTGCGAGCCCGGCTGCAGGAAGTCCTGCTCGGTGATCTCGCGGCCACGGGCCTCGGCGGGCGCGCGCAGCACCGAGAAGATCGTGCCGATGGACACGTTCACGTCGATGTTGCTGGAGCCGTCCAGCGGGTCGAACAGCAGCAGGTATTCACCCTTGGGGTAGTGGGTGGGAATGAGGTGGACGGTCTCCATTTCCTCGGAGGCCATGGCCGCCAGCTGGCCACCCCACTCGTTGGCTTCCAGCAGGATTTCGTTGGACAGCACGTCCAGCTTCTTCTGCACCTCGCCCTGGACGTTCTCGGTTTCCAGGCTGCCGAGCACGCCGCCCAGCGCGCCCTTGCCGACCGCGTGGCCGATGGCCTTGCAGGCGCGGGCGACGATTTCGACCAGCAGGCGGACTTCGGCGGGCAGGGCGGCGGCCCCGCGCTGCTGCTCGATCAGGAATTGGGTAAGCGTCTTGCGCTTCATGCGGCGATCTCCAGGGCTTTAGAAACGATTTCGGTGACGTTGCGCGACAGGCCGGGATGGCTGCGCACCTGCTGCAGCGCCTGGCGCATGGGGTCGCTCAGTTCGGGTACGTAGCGGACCCAGCGGTCCAGCGCACGGGCCAGGCGAGCCGCGATTTCCGGGTTGAGGGCGTCCAGCGCCAGGACCTGGCTGGCCCAGTAGCGGTAGCCGCTGCCGTCGGCGCGATGGAAGCCGTAGGGATTGTTCAGGCAGAACTGGAAGACCAGCGAGCGGGCGCGGTTGGGATTGCGCAGCGAGAACGCCGGATGGGCCATCAGGCCTTCCACGGTCTGGACCGTGGTGCCCCGGGCGGTCGCCTGCAGGGTGAACCATTTGTCCACCACCAGCGGGTCGTCCTGCCAGCGGTCGTAGAAGTCGGCCAGCACCCGCGCGGCGGCGTCTGGCGCGCCGAAGTTGACCAGCGAGGAGAGGGCCGACAGCCGGTCCGTCATGTTGCGCGCCGTGTCGTATTGGCGCAGTGCCAGTTCCGCCGCGCCGTCCACGCGGCCGGCCATCAGCGTGGCCAGCGCGAGGTTCTTCAGCGCGCGCTTGCCCGCGCTGACCGGATCGGGCGAATAGTCCCCCGGCGTCTGGTTGGCATCGATGGCGGCGCGCCAGTCGTCCGCCAGCGCGCGGCCGAGCGCGCCCAGGGTTTCGTCGCGCACGGCGGCCAGCGCCACCGGATCGACCTTGGCCATGTGTTCGGCCAGCGTCTTCTCCGACGGCAGCGTCAGGGCGCGAGCCCGGTAGGCGGCATCCAGCCCCGGCGCGGCCAGCACCGAGCGCCAGGCTTCGATGAAGTCGCCATGCAGCACGAAGGGCTTGCCCTCCTGCCGTTCGCGAGTGGCCGCCAGGATGACGCGGGTAGCCAGTTGCTGTCCGGCTTCCCAGCGGGCGAAGGCATTGCCATCGTGCTTCATCAGCAGCGCGAGCTCGTGATCGGTGTAGTCGTATTCGACGATGACCGGCGCGGAAAAGTCGCGCAGCAGCGAGGGTACCGGCCTGGCGTCGATGTTCTCGAACGTCCATTGCGCGTGCTCGGTGGTCAGTTCGAGCAGCGCGGTGTCGCGCACCTCGTGTCCGCCCGCCTGCTCGAGCGGCAGGGCCCGGCCTTGGGCATCCAGCAGGCCGATGGCGAAGGGAATGTGGAAGGGCTGCTTGGCCGGCGCGCCCGGCAGGCGCTCCACGCCCACGGGTTCGCAGCGCTGGGCGAGCGTGACCGTGCACCGCCGCGTTGCGGCGTCGTGCTCGATCGTCACCCGCACCCGCGGCGTGCCGGCCTGGCTGTACCAGCGCCTGAACACGGACAGGTCGCGTCCGGGGTGATCCTGCACGTAGACCGACTCCATCGCGGCGACGAAGTCGTCGCAGGTGACGGCCTGGCCATCGTGCCGGCGGAAGTACTCGGCCAGCCCGCGCGTGAAGCCCGCGGGCGTCAGCAGGGTCTGCTGCATGCGAATGACTTCCGCCCCTTTCTCGTAGACCGTGGCGGTATAGAAGTTGCCGATCTCCTGGTAGCTCTCGGGCCGGATGGGGTGCGCCATCGGGCCGGCATCCTCGGGGAACTGCGCGGCCCGCAGCGTCACGACGTCGTCGATGCGCTTGACCGTGCGCGCGCTGGCGGCCGCCTGCGCGTCCAGTCCCTGCGCCATCATGTCGGCGGTGAATTCCTGGTCGCGGAAGACGGTCAGGCCTTCCTTCAGGCTCAGTTGGAACCAGTCGCGGCAGGTGACGCGGTTGCCGGTCCAGTTGTGGAAATACTCGTGCCCGATCACCGCTTCGATCGCGCTGAAGTTGGCGTCGGTGGCGCTTTCCGGGTCGGCCAGCACGTAGGCGGCGTTGAAGATGTTCAGGCCCTTGTTCTCCATGGCGCCCATGTTGAAATCGCGGGCGGCCACGATCATGAAGCGGTCCAGGTCCAGTTCGAGCGAGAAGCGTTGCTCGTCCCAGCGCACGGCGCGCTCCAGCGACTCCAGCGCGTACTGCGTCTTGGCCTCGCTGCCGGGGTCGCTGTAGACCTGCAGCAGCACCTCGCGGCCCGAGCGGGTGCGCATGCGGGACTCGCGCCAGGTCAGGGTGCCCGCGACCAGCGCGAAGAGGTAGCAGGGCTTGGGAAAGGGGTCTTCCCAATGCGCTTCGTGGCGGCCATCGGGCAGGTCGGCCTGCTTGACCAGGTTGCCGTTGGACAGCAATTGCGGGAAGCGTTTCTTGTCGGCCCGCAGCACCACCGAATACCGCGACATGACGTCGGGCCGGTCGGGGAACCAGGTGATGCGGCGAAAGCCCTCGGCCTCGCACTGCGTGAAGAAGACGCCGTTCGAGATATAAAGCCCCATCAGCGCCGAATTGGCCTCGGGCCGGCAGCGCGAGACGATCTCGACCTGCGCCTGGACGCCCAGGTCGTCCAGCGTCAGGGTGCTGCCGTCCACCTGGTAGTGTCCGCTCCAGTCCCGGCCGTCCACCTTGACGGCGACCAGTTCCAGTTCCTCGCCGTCCAGGACCAGCGGGCCTTCGCCGGTACGCCGTACCTCCAGCAGCGAACGGACCAGGGTGTCGGCGGGGTCGAGGTCGAATTCCAGCCTGACCGTCGCGATGTCATACGGAAACGGAAGGTAATTCTGGCGTCTGATGGTGACGGGAGTATCGGTACGCATGATGGCGGAAACGAGTGGCGGCGCAGGGATGGGATTGTAGCGGGGCGGGGCGGGACGCGTCGGCCGAGAACCGAAACACCTCGTGTCGGTCCAAGCGCCATAACGGTTAAATTACGATTCTTGCTGCGGACGCGAAAGCACCATGTCGATATCCAAATGTAATTCTTTCTTCGGACGGGGCGGCTGGACATGGGCCAGCCGCGTCGCGAAGGTGGCCGCCGTGGCGTTGCTCGCGGGCTGCGCGACCACGGTGCCGGCCCGCGTCACGACCTTCCAGCAATGGCCGGCCGATGCCGTCGGCGCCACCTGGAAATTCGATACGTCCGCGGCGCAGCGGGACAGCCTGGAATATCGCGAATACGCCGACATGATCCGGTCGGGCATCGGCCCCACCGGCATGGTCGAGGCCGAGGCGGGCAAGCCCGCCCGCTTCACCGTCAGCTTCTCGTACGGCGTCGAGCCGGTGCAGGTGCGCATCGAGCGTCCGGCCTACGATCCCTTCTACGGGCCCTGGGGGCCGTGGGGCTACGGCTGGGGCGGCTTCGGCTATCGCGGCCGCGGCGGCATGGGCTTTGCCTGGGGGCCCCCGTATCCGCCGACCTGGACGTCCACCACGGTAGACGCATCCCGCGCGTCGCTGCGGGTGGAGATCCGGGACGCCAGGCAGAACGGGCAGAAAGTCTACGAGTCCACGGCCGTGAGCACCGGCTCGGGCGACTCCATTCCGCAGGTGATGCCCTACCTCGTGCGGGCGATCTTCGATCGTTTCCCCGACACGAACGGACAGGTCCGGGACGTCACCTACGAGGTGGAGCAGCGCAGGTAGCGCTCGCGCCTCAGCCGGCCCGGGCCGGCGGCGGGCTGATCTTCAGCCCCGCCAGGAAGTCGTCGATGACGCGGCCGCCCACTTCGGTGATGTCGAAGTCGCCAGGTTCCAGCATCCAGTCCATGAACAGGCCATGCATGATGGCGTGCAGGCCCAGGGCGGCTATGCGTGGGTCGGTGTGGGGCGGAAGCTGCCCCAGGGCGATGGCGCGGCGGAAGCCGTCTTCGTAGCGGCCCAGGGCGACCTTGCGGCTTTCCACGTGGCGACGGCGCATGTCCGCCGTTTCCGCCACATATTCGCACTTGAACAGCAGGATCTCACAGACCCGCTGCGCGCTCGCGCCCTCGGAGATCAATTGCATGGCGCCGACGGCGCTGCGCCGCAACTGGTTGAGCGGATCCGGGGAGTTGGCGTCGCAACTGCGCTCGAGCGCATCCTCGATCGGCATCTTGACCCGCTGCAGCATCGCGTCCAGCAGGTCCGTCTTGTTCTTGAAGTGCCAGTAGATCGCGCCACGGGTTACATTGGCGGCCGCCGCGATATCCTGCAGCGACGTGTGCGAGACGCCTTGTTCGCTGAAGATCTGCTCGGCGGTTTCGAGAATGCGGGTGCGGGTTTCGAGCGCTTCCTCTTTCGTTTTGCGTACCATGGCCATGCCCAGCCGGTGGTGTCCGGCATCAGCCTGGAAGGCAGCCGGACGGAGGTGTGTGAGTGAATGGGCTATCTAGCTAAGGTGCCCCTGCGCAATGCTTATATACATGCATGAATGTATGTAAGCATACCATGTTTTGGCTTGTTTGACTGAGGAGAGGGCGCATGGCTGCCCAGATATTGGCATTCGTGGGGCTTCTGGCGTTATCCAACACATTCATGACGTTCGCATGGTATGGACACCTGCGATACGCCCATGGCAGTCCGTGGTATCTGGCCCTGATGGCGAGCTGGGGGCTGGCTTTTTTTGAATATGCAATCATGGTGCCCGCGAACCGCTACGGCTTCGATTTCCTTAGCGTAACGCAGATGAAGATATTGCAGGAGGTGGTGACGCTGACGGTGTTCGTGCCGTTCGCCTTGCTGTTCATGGATGAGCGGCTGCGGCTGAACCATTTATGGGCGGCGTGCTGCCTGGTGGGCGCGGTTTATTTCGCCTTCAAGAAATAATTCACGACCGTAATAATCCGAGGCTTTGGACGGGTAAACCTTTCCGGATGGTAACAATCAAAAAGGTGGTTTTACGGATATGAATCGTAAAACCACCTTTACAAAGGCCCTGCCGGCCTGCGCCGTATTACTGGGCGATGAGAAACTGGTCGCGCGTCGCGCCGCCGGCTTCGGCCGCCACCAGCCAGCGCGGGGGCTTGCCGCGGCCGGTCCAGGTTTCGCCGGTTTCGGGATGGCGGTACTTGGGAGCGACCTGCTTGGCGGGTTTTGCCGCGCTGGTCTTGGCGGCGGTGCCGCTCGCCCGCTTGCGGGGCGCCCCGCCCTTGGCCTGGGCGGCTTTCAACTCGTCCAGCGTGATCGAGAATTCCTGCATCGAGCGAAGAATGGAAGCGATGACAGGCTGGCGTTGTTTCTGGCGAACGCTTTCCGCTTTTTCCTGAAGCTTGCGGATTTGGGCCTGCAGTGATTGGTAGGTATCTTTAGCCATTTTTGTCCAGGTGGTTTTTTCAGGCGAAGGGCAGGAAATACTCGATTTGGAACGCGGGATTGCCAGCGCATTTTAGAAGCGAATTTTCCAAGCTGTGAAGCCCTTATGTGAAAACGGATACATTTTCAAAAGAATAGAGCGCCATTTGCGCCGGAAGTTCATTCGGAAACCTACTTGGGTAATTTCCCGGAGTCGCCTGCGCAAGGCCGTCCGACTCCGGAATTTTTGAGGAACGGCCGCCGCGGGCGGCCGCATGAAAAGACATGGCTCTACGTTCGGTGGTTTACAAGGCGGTACTGCAGGTAGCGGACATGGACAGGGGGTACTACGCGGAACATTCCCTGGTCGTTGCGCGCCATCCCTCGGAAACCGATGAAAGAATGATGGTGCGGGTACTGGCCTTCGCGCTGAATGCGGACGAGGAGCTGGCGTTCGGCAGGGGGCTGTCGACCGACGACGAGCCGGATCTATGGCGCAAGGATCTGACCGGTGCCGTGGACGTCTGGATAGAAGTGGGCTTGCCGGACGAGAAATGGCTGCGCAAGGCATGCGCCCGCGCCGCGCGGGTGGTGCTCTATGCCTATGGCCGCACCGCCGACGCGTGGTGGCGCCAGAACCAGGGCAAGGTGGCGCGGCTGGATAATCTGCAGATTTTCCGGCTGGCCCCCGACGATACCGCCGCGCTGGCCCGGCTCGCGGAACGAAACATGCAGCTGCAATGCAACGTGCAGGAAGGCCAGGCCTGGATGGGTAATGGCGAGCGGGACGCCACACTGACGCCGGAAAGGCTGCATCCCTCATTATGAATAGGGTTTTTGGACGCCATGGGATGCCATGAACGTCCGCGTTTTTGGTGCTAGGATAAAAAAGCAAAGTGGTTACGAGTTTGGTCTACCGAAAAGCGCCGACCTAGGGGGATCTTTGCCTGTGCGGGTTGAGCGCCGATAAAAACGCGCGTCTGTCGCGACTGACAGGTTGTGGAATACGGAAAACCCTACATGAATGCACTTTTTTCTCAGGCGGAACGTCGGCTTTCGGCTTTACCCATTCCCGTTCAACTCATACTGCCCGATGGCACCCGGCTGGGGGCCGACAATGCGAAGGTCGGGTTCAAGCTCAGGACATTGCGATCCGTCTCCCACCTGGTGCGGGGGCGTATCGGCCAATTGGGCGAAGACTATGTCGAGGGGCGCGTCGACATAACCGGCAACATGCGCGACCTGATGGCGGCGGCCGCCGCCATACTGACGGAGTCGCCCGTGGACAATTCCCCGCCCGGCTGGCTGTCGGAGCTGGGGCGCAAGGCGACGTCGGCCATGCGCCACACCATGGACCGCGACGCGCGGCAGATCCAGTTCCACTACGACCTGTCCGATGATTTCTACGGCCTGTGGCAGGACCCGCGCCGCGTCTATTCGTGTGCCTATTACCGCGATTCCGGCATGACGCTGGCCCAGGCCCAGGAAGCCAAGCTCGACCATATCTGCCGCAAGCTGCGGCTCCAGGAAGGCGAGCGGTTCCTGGACATCGGCGCCGGATGGGGCGGCCTGCTGCTGTGGGCCGCCGAGAACTACGGCGTCGACGCCACCGGCATCACCCTGTCCAAGAACCAGCATGCGCACGTCAATCGCCTGATCGAGGAAAAGGGGCTGCAGAACCGTGTCCGGATGGTGCTGCTGGATTATCGCCAGTTGGAGGAAACCCAGCCCTACGACAAGATCGCGTCCGTCGGGATGTTCGAGCACGTCGGGCGTGCCCAGCTGACCGCCTATTTCTCGAAGATCCGCCGGCTTCTGCGCCCGGGCGGCCTGGTGATGAACCACGGGATCACCTCCGGTGGCACCTATAACGCCCAGCTCGGCAGCGGAATGGGAGACTTCATCGAGAAGTACATATTCCCGGGCGGGGAACTGGTGCATGTCAGCAAGGTGCTGGAGACGCTCAGCGACGGCGGGCTGGAAGCCGTCGACGTCGAGAATCTGCGCCCCCATTACGCACGCACGCTGTGGGCCTGGAGCGACGGGCTCGAGGCCAAGCTGGACGAGGCCTACCGGATCTTGCCGGGCGAGCAGGGCGCCAAGTCCGTGCGGGCCTACCGGCTGTACCTGGCCGGCTGTGCCATGGCGTTCGAGCAGGGCTGGATTTCGCTGAATCAGGTGCTGTGCCAGCGTCAGGGCGTATTCGATGCAAGCCAGCTCGACGAGCCGGCCGGCCAGGCGTATCCGTTCCGCCGGGATTACATCTATCGCTGAGGTGCCGGCAGGCACCGCCGAAGCAATGAGCCCCGCCTAGGCGGGGCTCGCGCATTGCGGCGGGGTGTTCACGCGGCGGTCAGAGCGACGCCGCGGAGAACGTGTCGCAGTTGCCCGGATTGCCGCTTTCCAGTCCACGCTTGAACCAGCGCACGCGCTGGGCCGATGTGCCATGCGTGAAGGCGTCCGGGACCACGTAGCCCTGGGCTTCCTTTTGCAGGCGATCGTCGCCGATGGCCGAGGCGGCGTTCAGGGCGGCTTCCACGTCGCCGGGCTCCAGGATCTGCCGGGCCCGATTGGCGTGATAGGCCCAGACGCCGGCGTAGCAGTCGGCCTGGAGTTCCATCCGCACCGACAACTGGTTGGCCTCGACCTGGCTGGAGCGCCGCTGCTGGCGATTGACCTTGTCGGCCGTGCCCAGCAGGTTCTGGACATGATGTCCGATCTCATGGGCGATCACATAGGCGCGGGCGAAGTCTCCCGGGGCGTTCAGGCGACGCTGCATTTCCTCGAAAAAGCTCATGTCGAGATAGACGCGGGCATCGCCGGGGCAGTAGAACGGCCCCATGGCCGCCTGGCCCGTGCCGCACGCGGTATTCGTGGCGCCCGAGTACAGGACCAGCTTGGGCTCGGTGTAGCGGCTGCCGGACGCGGTGAATAGCTGGCTCCAGGTGTCCTCGGTGTCGGCCAGCACCTTCGAGACGAACAGGGCCTGCTTGTCGTCGGCCGGCGGCGGTCCCGACGATTCCTGGACCGACTGGCCGGGGCCGGAGGCCAGGTCCAGAACCACGGATGGATCGACGCCGAAGTACATGGCGACCAGCGCCAGCACCACCGCGCCTATGCCCAGTGAACCGCGGCCCGCCAGGCGGGGACCGCCGCCGCGCCGGTCTTCGATGTTGCTGCTTTCTCGGCCATTGTCCAGACGCATGGGGCTTCCTCTGTCCTTTATCGTTCGATGCGGTGCGCGGGCGCACGGCCAGAATATAAACCGATCCGGTCCGGCGCGGCCTCGCTCCCGCCGAGCCGCGGAGGAGGCGGGGTGTTGTTTATGCCGCAACGATGGCGGAGCAAAATCGCAAAAGGCGCAGCAACGGGCCGCAAAAATGTGGGAGCATTTCTCCTCGGGAGCGCATGCTGCGCTAGGCGCGACGCAAGCCGGGAAAAGCCCTAGCCCTGCAAGGGGTTAATGCCTACTTGACATATTCTCGCGCTCAACTGACGAAACAAAAAAATTCGTTCTTTTTATACAAACATCCATGAATGTTTGTATAATCGCCTGCTTCATGATGTCCGCAATGTCTTCCCGTCCGCACCCGGCGCGCGCCAGGCCGCCGGACGCGCAAGGCTTTCGTCATCCCGGGATTTCGACTACGTTTCGGCTTCATCCGTGCCGCGACGTCTATGCCTAGAGGAATGCTATGCAACGCAAAAGACGCTCACCCTATCTGCTAGGCGCGGTATCGCTGGCGACCCTGCTGGCGCTGTCTGCTTGCGGCAAAGGAAACGGTGGCGCGCAGCAGGGCGCGGGAGCGCCTCCTCCGATGGAGATCGGCACGGTCACCATCACGCCGACCAAGGAAGTCATCGTCAACGAACTGCCCGGGCGCCTGGAAGCGACCCGCATCGCCGAGGTCCGCGCGCGCGTGGCGGGCATCGTGCTGCAGCGCGCGTTCCGCGAGGGCAGCGACGTCAAGGCGGGCCAACTGCTGTTCAAGATCGACCCGGCCCCTTTCCAGGCCGACTACAACAGCGCCAAGGCCAATCTCGAGCGCGACGAAGCCAACCTGTACCAGGCCCGCATGCTGGCCGAGCGCTATGAGCCGCTGGTGAAGGCGAACGCGGTCAGCAAGCAGGAGTACGACAACGCCGTTGCTTCGTACAAGCAGGCGCAGGCGGCCGTGTCGGCCACCAAGGCCGCGCTGGACCGGGCCAAGCTCAGCCTGGACTATGCCACCGTCACGGCCCCGATTTCCGGCCGCATCGGCCGCGCGCTGGTTACCGAGGGCGCGCTGGTCGGCCAGGGCGAGGTCACGCCGCTGGCGGTCATCCAGCGCCTGGATCCGGTCTACGCCAACTTCACGCAGTCCGTGGCGCAACTGAGCCAGCTGCGCGCGGCCTTCGACAGCGGCAAGATCAAGCAGGTCGCGCCGAACGAAGCCCGTGTCTCGCTCGTGCTGGACGACGGTTCGCGTTATCCGCTGACCGGCAAGCTGCTCTTCTCGGACGTCACGGTCGATCAAAGCACCGGCCAGGTCACGCTGCGCGCCGAGTTCCCGAACCCGAACAACGTCCTGCTGCCGGGGATGTACGTGCGGGTGCGGGTCGAGCAGGGTATCGACGAGGCGGCGCTGACCGTGCCGCAGCAGGCGGTGCAGCGCGGCGCCAACGGCGATGCGTCGGTCTACGTGGTCGGCGCCGAGAACAAGGTCGAGCCGCGTCCCGTCAAGACCGGCGCCGCGGTGGGCGATCGCTGGATCGTGACCCAGGGCCTCAAGCCCAACGACGTGGTCATCGTCGAAGGTTTCCAGAAGGTGCGTCCGGGCGCGCAGGTCAAGCCCGTACCCTGGAAGCCCGCGGCCGAACCCGCGCCGGCGCAGCCGGCTGGCCAGCAAGGCAGCAAGTCGTGATCGGTACCGTGCCCGGCGCGCGATCCGCCCCGGGTGCGCGGACCGGTGAAGACCGGTCCGGTCGAGACGCAGGCAGGGCGAACCCGGCTTCGTCAAAGTCGAGCCGGGTCCTGTCGGGCCGCCCGAAGCATCTCTAAGAGAGTCACCAGACATGTCGCAATTTTTCATTAGCAGGCCGATTTTTGCCTGGGTGGTCGCGCTGTTCATCATCCTGGCAGGCGTCCTGGCCATTCCCAACCTGCCGGTGTCGCAGTACCCGGCGGTGGCGCCTCCGGTCATCTCGGTGTCGGCCACCTATCCCGGCGCGTCGGCCGAAACGGTGGCCCAGTCGATCACCAGCCTGATCGAGGACGAGCTCAACGGCGCGCAGGGCATGTTGTATTTCGAGTCGCAGAGCAACTTTGGCCGCGCCGAAATCGACATCACCTTCGCGCCGGGGGTCGACCCCGACCTGGCCGCGGTGGACGTGCAGAACCGCATCAAGCGGGTCGAGTCCCGCCTGCCGCAATCCGTGCTGCAGCAAGGGCTGCGGGTGGAGAAGGCCAGCACCAACTTCCTGCTGGTGCTGACCTTGTCCTCGGAAAGCGGCGAAACCGATGCCGTGGGCCTGGGCGACTACCTGACCCGCAACGTGCTGAGCGAGATCCGCCGTATCCCCGGCGTGGGCCGGGCGCAGCTGTTCGCCTCGCAGCGGGCCATGCGCATCTGGATCGATCCGGCCAAGCTGGTGGGCTACAAGCTGTCCACGGCCGACGTCAATGCCGCCATCGCCGGCCAGAACGTGCAGTTACCGGCGGGCGCCATCGGCGACCAGCCCAATCTGCCGGACCAGCAGATCACTGCCACCATCTCGGTGCGCGGCCAGCTGGCCACGCCCGAGGAGTTCGGCAACATCGTGCTGCGCGCGAATCCGGACGGCTCGTCCGTGCGCCTGCGCGACGTCGCGCGCATCGAGGTCGGCGCCGAGACCTACGCGTTCTCGTCGCGCCTGAACGGCAAGCCGACCGCCGCCGTGGCGGTGCAACTGGCGCCCGGCGCCAACGCGCTGTCGGCGGCCGAGGGCGTCAAGGCCAAGATGGAAGAGCTGGCGGCCTATTTCCCCGCCGACTACAAGTACGACATCCCGTACGACACCTCGCCCTTCGTGAAGGCGTCGATCGAGAAGGTGCTCCATACCCTGGTCGAGGCCATGGTGCTGGTGTTCCTGGTGATGTTCCTGTTCCTGCAGAACTTCCGCTACACGCTGATCCCGTCCATCGTGGTGCCGATCTGCCTGATGGGCTCGTTCGCGTGCATGCTGATCGCCGGGTTCTCGATCAACGTGCTGACCATGTTCGGCATGGTGCTGGTGATCGGTATCCTGGTGGACGATGCCATCGTGGTGGTGGAGAACGTCGAGCGCATCATGGTCGAGGAAGGGCTGCCGCCCAAGGAAGCCACCCGCAAGGCCATGGGCCAGATCAGCGGCGCCATCATCGGCATCACACTGGTGCTGACGGCCGTGTTCCTGCCGCTGGCCTTCATGAGCGGCTCGGTGGGCGTGATCTACCGGCAGTTCTCGCTGGCCATGGCCACGTCCATCATGTTCTCGGGCTTCCTAGCGCTGTCCCTGACGCCGGCGCTGTGCGCCACGCTGCTCAAGCCGATCCCCAAGGGCGCGCATGACGAGAAGAAGGGCTTCTTCGGCTGGTTCAACCGCAGCTTCAACCGGACGGCCGACGGCTACCAGAACTGGGTGGGCCGCCTGCTGGCCAAGACCGGGCGCTACATGGTCATCTATGCGGCGATCCTGGCCGTGATGGCCTATACGTTCCTGCGCCTGCCGTCGTCGTTCCTGCCGGCGGAAGACCAGGGCTACGTGATCACCGACATCCAGACGCCCCCGGGCGCCTCGGCCAACCGCACCCGCGAGGCGGTCGAGGTCATGGAAGCGCATTACTCCGAGCGGCCGTCGGTGAAGTCCATCATCACCATCCTGGGCTTCAGCTTCTCGGGCATGGGCCAGAACGCGGCTCTGTCGTTCGCCACCCTCAAGGACTGGTCCGAGCGCGGCGCGGACGAATCGGCGCAGGCCGAGGCCGCGCGCGCCAACGGCAGCTTCTTCGCCCGCATCAAGGACGCCATGGTGTTCTCGATCGTGCCGCCGGCCATTCCCGAACTGGGCAACGCGACCGGCTTCACGTTCCGCCTGCAGGACCGTGGCGGGCTGGGCCACAACGCGCTGCGCGACGCCCGCGACCAGTTGCTGGGCGCCGTCGCCAAGAGCTCCGTGATCGCGTACGCCCGCGTCGAAGGCCTGGAGGACGCGCCTGAACTGCGGCTGCTGATCGATCGCGAGAAGGCCAACGCCCTGGGTGTGTCGTTCGATTCCATCCGTTCGGCGCTGTCCACGTCGGTGGGCTCGGCCGTGGTGAACGACTTCATCAACGCCGGCCGCGTCCAGCGCGTGGTCGTGCAGGCCGAGGCCGGGGACCGCATGTCGCCGGACGATCTGCTGCGCCTGTACGCCGCCAACTCGAGCGGCGGCCTGGTGCCGTTCTCGGCATTCGCGTCGTCCGAGTGGGCCAAGGGGCCGGTGCAGGTGATCCGCTACAACGGCTATCCCGCCTACAAGATCTCGGGCGATGCCAAGCCGGGCTTCAGTACCGGCGAGGCCATGAGCGAGATGGAGCGCCTGGTGCGCGAGCTGCCCCCGGGCATCGGCTACGAATGGACGGGCCAGTCGCTGCAGGAGCGCGTGTCGGGTGCCCAGGTCCCCATCCTGCTGACCCTGTCGCTGCTGGTGGTGTTCCTGGTGCTGGCCGCGCTGTATGAAAGCTGGTCCATCCCGTTCTCGGTGATCCTGGTGGTGCCGTTGGGGATCCTGGGCGCGGTGCTGGCGGTGACGCTGGTGGGCATGCCCAACGACGTGTTCTTCAAGGTAGGCCTGATCACCATCATCGGCCTGTCGGCCAAGAACGCGATCCTGATCGTGGAATTCGCCAAGGACCTCTATGCCGAGGGCAAGGGCCTGGCCGAGGCCACGATCGAGGCGGCGCGCCTGCGTTTCCGCCCCATCGTCATGACTTCGCTGGCGTTCATCCTGGGTGTGCTGCCGCTGGCCATCGCCACCGGCGCGAGCTCGGGTGCGCAGCGCGCCATCGGTACCGGCGTGATGGGCGGCATGATCTCCGCCACGCTGCTGGCCGTGTTTCTGGTGCCCGTGTTCTTCGTGGTGGTGCTGAGGCTGTTCAAGACCAAGCCCGAATCGCTGCATGTCATGGGGCACCATGACGACGAGCCGAACAAGGGCGACGCCGGCGCGGCGGGAACGGTCAAGCATGAAGGAAACTGATATGAAACGACCCGCATACTCACTCGTGGCGGTGGCCGTCGCCGCCTTGCTGGGGGGATGCTCGATGATCCCGACCTATGAGCGCCCGGCGGCACCGGTGGAGGCGGATTTCTCCGCCCACGGCGCCGCGCCGGCCGGCTCGCAGCCGGCCACGGCCGACATAGGCTGGCGCCAGTTCTTCGGCGACGAACGTCTGCAACGGCTGATCGCGCTGTCGCTGGAGAACAACCGCGACCTGCGCGTGGCGGTGCTGAACATCGAAGCGGCCCGGGCCCAGTACGGCGTGACGCGCGCCGACCAATTCCCCGGCGTCAATGCCAACGCCAACGGCACGCGCCAGCGTACGCCCGGCGACCTGTCGTACTCCGGCCGCTCGACCATAGGCAGCCAGTACCAGGTGAACCTGGGCGTGACGGCGTTCGAACTGGACCTGTTCGGCCGCGTCCGCAGCCTGAGCCAGGCCGCGCTGGCGCAGTACCTGGCCAGCGAGGAAACACGGCGCAGCACGCAGATCAGCCTGGTGGCCCAGCTGGCCAATGCCTACCTGAACGAGCGCTCCAGCGACGAACTGCTGGCGCTGGCCCAGCGTACGCTGAAGACCCGGCAGGATTCGTACAACCTGATCAAACTGCGCTACGACGCCGGCGCGGCTTCCGAGCTTGAGCTCCAGCAGGCCGAGTCGCTGGTGCAGAGCGCGCTGTCCGAGCAGGCCATCGCCGAGCGCAACCGGGCCCAGGCCACCAATGCGATCGTGTTGCTGATCGGCCAGCCCCTGCCGGCCGACCTGCCCGCGCCGCGACCGCTGAGCGAGCAGGCGTTGCTGGCCGACGTGCCGGTCGGTCTGTCGTCCGACCTCATCGAGCGCCGGCCCGACATCCGCTCGGCCGAGCAGCAATTGCGCAGTGCCAATGCCAATATCGGTGCCGCCCGGGCCACGTTCTTCCCCAGGATCTCGCTCACCGGCGCGTTCGGAACCGCCAGCAGCCAGTTGTCCGGGCTGTTCGACAGCGGCTCACTGGCCTGGAGCTTCGCGCCTCAGATCAGCCTGCCCATCTTCGACGGTGGCCGCAACCGGGCCAACCTCGACCTGGCCGAAGCCCGCAAGAACATCGCGGTGGCCCAGTACGAGAAAACGATCCAGACGGCCTTCCGGGAAGTGGCGGACGCGCTCGACGCCAAGGGTACCTTCGATCGGCAGATCCAGTCGCAACAGACTCTGGTAGATGCATCCCGCCGCAGCCTGGAACTGTCCGACATGCGGTATCGCAACGGGGTCGACAGCTATTTGCAGCTGCTGGATGCGCAACGCGCGTTGTTCACCGCCGAACAAAGCCTGTTGCAGGCGCGCACGCAGCGCCTGAACAACCTGGTGGGCTTGTACAAGTCGCTGGGGGGCGGTTGGGAAGAGAACACGGTGGCCGCCAAGGCGGCGCCAACCTCTACCGTGCAATGAAACAAGGGGCGCTGCGGCGCCCCTTGTCATTCAACCCGTCGACATTTCATCCGTCCATGCCTGGTCCCGGAATGAACAAAGGGCGTCTCCCGCGAACGGGGACGCCCTTGCCGGGGCACCGCATGAGCTGCGATCAGCCGTTGACGTACTGGACGTTGTAGCGGCGGGCGTTCGCCTTCAGGTCGGCGATCAGGTTCAGAACCTGCTTGGCCGCGGCGCGCAGGGCTTCGAACGGACGGGGCTGTTCGAATTCGTTGGCCAGTTCGCCACGGATCAGTTCGCGCTCGAGCGTGTCGGTCAGCTTGCTGTCTTGAACGTATTTCATGGCTGTATCCTTTACAGTGGTTGCCTAGGTGCTATCCCCTAGGTGATAACCCTATATTAGGGGAAACCCCAGGATAAGGCAAGCCTTTGTCGCATCGCAGCATGAATGAGCGGTCAAGTGTTGCCCTCCAGCCTCAGTTTGGATGTTTATAAATCACTCAACAGGGCAGAAAAATGGCGCCTGACGGCGCCGGAGGAAGGTTCAGCGGCGGAAGCTGCCCTTGACCAGTTGGAAACCAAACAGCCGGCAGGCCAGCGCGCCGTTGTAGACGGGCGTGCGCCGGAACGGGTCCAGGCGCAGCTTGCGGGGGAGTTCCAGGTCGCTGGTGATGACGTGCAACTGCCAGCCGCCGAATTCCCGCTTGAGCGTGCTGGCCCACTCCGACCAGAGCTGGCGGTCTTCCTCCAGGTCCAGGCGTTCCCCGTAGGGGGGATTGGTAATCAGCCAGCCGGCGCGTTCGTCCAGCGGGCAGGTGTCGCGCGCATCGGCCACCTCGAAATAGACCGCGTCTTCGGTCAATCCCGCCCGGTGGGCATTCTCGCGCGCCGCGTCGATCGCGCGCGGATCGATGTCGGCGCCGGCCAATTGCATGGGTAGTTCGGGCAGGATGCGGGCGCGGGCGTCATCCTTCAGGTCGCGCCAGCGGCGGTCCTGGTGGCCGCGCAGGCGCTCGAAGGCGAAGGGCCGCGAGATGCCGGGCGGCACGCGCAATCCCTTGAGCGCCGCCTCGATCAGGATGGTGCCGCTGCCGCAGAAGGGGTCGATCAGCGGCACGTCGGCGGGCCAGCCGGACAGTGCCAGCAAGCCCGCCGCGAGATTCTCGCGCAGCGGTGCCTCGCCCTTGTCCAGACGCCAGCCGCGCTTGAACAGCGATTCGCCGGAGGTGTCCAGGTAGAGCGTGGCGCTGGTTTCGTCCAGGAAGGCATGCACGCGCGCATCGGGCCGGACGGTATCGATGCTGGGACGTTCGCCCTCGAGTTCGCGCAGGCGATCGCAGATGCCGTCCTTGACCCGCAGATTGCAGAATTGCAGGCTTTTCATCGGGCTGCGCACGGCCGAGGTATCCACGCGCAGGGTCTGCTCGGCGCCGAACCAGCGTTCCCAGGGAGTGGCCCGGGCCAGTTCCAGCAGTTCGTCCTCGTCGCGCACGGCGCCGTGCGCGACCCGGACCAGGACGCGTGTGGCCAGCCGCGATTCCAGATTGGCACGCATCATGCCGTTCCAGTCGGCCGTGAAATGGGCACCGGCGCGGCCGGCGTAGGCGTCGTCGTATCCCAGCCCATGCAGTTCGTCGACCAGCGCCTGTTCCAGGCCCTGCGGGCAGGGCGCGAACATGGCGAAGGTCTCGGCCTGCGCGCCGCGGGGCCGGGGTTCGGCCGTGGGGGCCGGGCGGCCTGCCTGCCGCTCGCGCGGGCGCGCGCCAGGCTCGTCGTCGCGTCGCCGCCGGTCCCGATTGTCGCCCGGCACGGATGCCGGCGGTTTCCCCGAGGGACGGCCTTCACGGCTTTGACGGACCGGGACGTCGTCCCTCGGTGCGTCCGCCGCGGTGGGCTGCTTGCCGCTTTCTAGCGCTGCCCGCGCCACGCGGTGGGCGCGCGGGCCCGAGCGGACGCGCCGGTCGGCATCCTGCGGGGCGCCGGACTGCCGCGGACGGCTGGGAAGGGAAAGCGTGGGTTTCTTGCGCTCGGGAGTATCGGACAAGACTTGGGCCAATCAAAAGGGTTTGACGACAACGAGAACCGTGGCGGCCAGCAACAGCAGCACGGGAACCTCGTTGAACCAGCGGTAGAACACGTGGGACCGGGCGTTGCGGCCGGCCTCGAACTTGCGCAGCAGGCTGCCACAGGCATGGTGGTAGCCGATGACGAGCACGACCACGGCCAGCTTGGCGTGCATCCAGCCGTTGCCGGGGCCGCGGCCTATACCATAGCCCACATACAGCCACAGGCCCAGCAGGACGGCCGGCACGGCCAGGATGGTGGTGAAGCGGAACAGCCGGCGCGCCATGCCCAGCAGCCGCGTGGCCGCGGCGGCATTGGTTTCCTGCGCCAGGTTGACGAAGATGCGCGGCAGGTAGAACAGGCCGGCGAACCACGAGGCGACGAAGACGATGTGAAAAGCTTTTACCCACAGCATAGGCGCTTCCTTGTCGATGCATGCGTGCCGCGAGGGCGGCGGAATCGGACGGCGGGACGGGCCAACGGGCCGCATCCGCCGCATGGCAGGGCGCGCGGCATCAGCCCCGCGTCTGGCCGTCGCCGGTCAGGATCCATTTCAGCGTGGTCAACCCTTCCAGCCCGACCGGCCCACGGGCGTGCAGCTTGTTGGTCGAGATGCCGATCTCGGCGCCCAGGCCATATTCGTAGCCGTCGGCGAAACAGGTCGGCAGGTTGACGTAGACCGAGCTCGAATCGACCTCGCGCTGGAAGCGGCGGGCGGCGGACAGGTTCTCGGTGACGATGGAGTCGGTGTGCCGGGAGCCATGGGCCTCGATGTGGCCGATGGCCTGGTCCAGGTCGTCCACCACCTTGATCGACAGGATGGGGCCCAGGTATTCCGTGTCCCAGTCTTCCTCGGTCGCGGGCACGGCCTGCGGCACCAGCGCGAGGGTGCGCTCGCAGCCCCGCATTTCGACGCCGTGTCCGGCAAGCGCCTGCCCCATCGGGGGCAGGAAGGCCCCGGCCACGCCGGCATGGACCAGCAGGGTTTCCATCGCGCCGCAGATGCCGTAACGGTAGGTCTTGGCGTTGAACGCGATGGTGTGGGCCTTGGCCAGGTCGGCGTCGCGGTCGACGTAGACGTGGCAGATACCGTCCAGGTGCTTGATGACCGGCACCCGCGCTTCCTCGGACAGGCGCTTGATCAGTCCCTTGCCGCCCCGAGGGACGATGACGTCCACGAACTCGGTCATGGTGGCGAGCTTGCCCACGGCCGCCCGGTCGGTGGTCTCGACCACCTGCACGGCGTCGGCGGGCAGGCCGGCGGCTTCCAGGCCCGCGCGCACGATGCGGCCCAACGCGGTATTGGAATGGATGGCCTCGGAACCCCCCCGCAGGATGGTGGCGTTGCCCGACTTCAGGCACAGCGCGGCGGCGTCGATGGTGACGTTGGGGCGCGATTCGTAGACGATGGCGATGACGCCCAGCGGGACCCGCATGCGCGCCACCTGCATGCCGTTGGGCCGCGTACGGGTCTCGGTCAGTTCGCCCACGGGATCGGGCATGGCGGCGATCTGCTCCAGGCCGGCGGCCATCAGCCCCAGGGCCTTGTCGGACAGCGTCAGGCGGTCGACCATGGCCGCGTCCAGTCCATTCGCCCGCGCCGCTTCCAGGTCCTTGCCGTTTTCCGCCTGCAGCCAGTCCTTGTGGTCGCGCAGGCCAGCGGCCATGGCGCGCAGCGCCGCGGCCTTGGCACGGTCGTCGGCGCGGGCGACCAATCGGGCGGCGGCGCGGGCGCTGGCGCCGATCCGGCGCATGGTTTGGTCGAGCGTAGAGATATCCATCCGTATGAATCGCAGGGGGCGGGGCGCTTCAGGCCGCGAGCCTGAGCGCCAGCCGCGTGATTTCGTGCCACGGATCCGGGAGGCGTCCCGGAACACGCAGTCCTTTGATGATCTTGTCCACCTCGTGGGCGTGGTGGACGGCGGCGGTCCAGGCTTGGGGCGTCAGCCGTTTGAGTGCCTGGTTGGCCAATTGTTCATGCGTGCCGAAAAAGCGCAGCGTGCGCATCAGCGCCGGCACGCTTTGCCCTTGCTGGCCGGCCTGGGCCAGGCGGGCCAGCAGGCGGATTTCCTCGCCCACCGCCCACAGCACCAGCGGCAGGGCCTCGCCCTCGGCGCGCAGGCCTTCGATCAGGCGCACCACGCGCTTGGCGTCGCCCGCCAGCATGGCGTCGCGCAGCTTGAATACGTCGTAGCGCGCCACGTTCATGACCGCGTCCTGCACCTGTTCCAGCGTCAGCGCGCCTTCCGGATACAGCAGGCCCAGCTTGAGGATTTCCTGGTGCGCGGCCAGCAGGTTGCCCTCGACGCGGTCGGCCAGCCATTGCAGGACCTCGGCGCCGGCGCGCTGCTGCTGCCGAGCCAGCCGTTCGCCCACCCAGCCGGGCAGCATCGGCCGTTCGATGGTGGGCACGTCCACGACGATGCCGTGTTCGGCCAGCGCCGAGAACCAGGCCGACGAGCGGGTCGTCTTGTCCAGCTTGGGCAGCATCACCACCGTGACGCTCTCGCCCCGCTGGCCCGGTGCCTGCCGGGCCAGCCGCGCGATGACCTCGCCCCCGGTCTTGCCGGGCTTGCCGGTCGGGATCTTCAGCTCCAGCAGCCGGCGATCGCCGAACAGCGAGATCGACTGCGAGGCGCTCAGTAGCGCATTCCAGTCGCTGCGGGCATCCGCCACCACCGTTTCCCGTTCCGTGAAGCCGCCAGCCGTGGCCGCCGCCCGCAAGGCGTCGCAAGCCTCGATCACGAGCAGGGGCTCGTCGCCGGTCACCGTATACAGCGGTTCCAGCTGCTCGCCCGCCCGCTGAAGCTGGGCAATCAGTTGTTCTGGACGCAATTGCCTCATAGGGTGCCTCCGGCGGACCGTCGCTGCGATCCTGGATGCCGCGGATCCGGCTCCGCCGGTCCGCCAGCATCGCCCCTCGGGACCCGACGCCGGGCCGCCCCAAGGCGGGTCCCGGCCCCCTTGGGGGCTGCCGCGTAGCGGCTGGGGGCACACCATTCTGGGCGCGCGAAGCGCGTAGGGGGGGGCCTCATCTTCTTCATCAACTGGGCTGCTTGGACTCGACCGCGGCCATGCGGCGCAGCACCTGTTGCACGGCTTCGTTCTGCATGTCGCGATACAGCAGGTTGGCTTCGGAGTCCTTGGCCAGGGTATTCGCGTCGCTGAAGGTCAGGTCGCGCTTGAGCGCGATGGTCGTGGGCGGGATGTAGTCTTGGCCCTTGCCGTCGTGGACGCGGAAGGCGAACAGGTAGCGCAGCTCGAATTCGCGCACGCGGCCCGAGGCGTCCAGCGACAGGATGCTGCGTTCGCGCGTCTCCTGCAGGATCTGCAACTGGGCTTCCGCCGCCTTGGAATCCTCGACGATGCGCGTATTGGTCGTGTTGCGCACGTAGCGGCGCAATTGCGCGCCGAGCTCGGAGGTGTCGGCGGCGCCGATGTAGAGCGTGGAAAAGGGCAGGTCGGCCGTGCCCCGCAGCGCGAAGCCGCAGCCCGCCAGCGCGGCCATTCCGCCTGTCGCGGCAGCCAGGCGAAGGAAACGGCGCCGGCCGTGAGAGGCGGCGCCCAGGGGTAGCGACTTCGAGCTCGTTTGCTGCATCAGCCCACCACGTTGACGAGTTTGCCAGGGACAACGATAACGCGTTTGGGCTGGCGCCCCTCGAGGAACCGGCCCACGGCTTCATGCGCGACGGCCAGGGCTTCGATGGCGGCCTTGTCGGCGCTGCTGGGCACCGACAGCGAACCGCGCAGCTTGCCGTTCACCTGCAGCATCAGCTCGACCTCGTCGGTCACGAGCGCGGCCTCGTCCAGCTCGGGCCACGGCGCGTCCAGCAGGTCGCCATGGACCTGGGCATAGCCCAGGTCGCGCCAGGCCTGCCAGGTCAGGTGCGGCACGATGGGATACAGCACCGACAGCAGGATGCGCGTACCTTCGGCCAGCGCGGCGTCGCCGGTCTCGCCGTCGAGCCTGGCATCCTCCAGCGTGTTCAGCAGCTTCATGCTGGCCGAGACCACGGTGTTGTACTGGATGCGCTGGTAGTCGTAGTCGGCCTGCTTCAGGATGGCATGGACGTCGCGGCGCAGCAGCTTCACGGACTGGCTGGCGGACGACCAGTCGGCCGGGGCGGGGCGGCCCAGCGCCGCCTGGATGCGTTCGCGGTTCGCATGGCAGAAGGACCACAGGCGGCGCAGGAAGCGGTGCGCGCCGTCCACGCCCGAGCCCGACCATTCCAGGGTCTGCTCGGGCGGGCTGGCGAACATCACGAACAGCCGGGCCGTGTCCGCGCCCTGGGTATCGATCAGCGACTGCGGATCGACGCCGTTGTTCTTGGACTTGGACATCGTGCCCACGCCGCCGTAATCCACCGGCGAGCCGTCGGCCTTGAGCTTGGCGCCCACGATGGCGCCCTTGGCGTCGTACAGGTTCTCGACCTCGTTGGGCCAGAAGTATTCGATGCCGCCCTTTTCGTTCTTGCGCGAATAGATGTGGTTGAGCACCATGCCCTGCGTCAGCAGCTTGACGAAGGGTTCGCCGAACTTGACCAGGCCCATGTCGCGCATCACCTTGGTCCAGAACCGGGCGTACAAGAGGTGCAGCACGGCGTGCTCGATGCCGCCGATGTACTGGTCCATCGGCATCCAGTAGTCGTTGCGCTCGTCGACCATCGCGGCGTCGTTGCCGGGCGAGGTATAGCGCATGAAGTACCAGGACGAGTCCACGAAAGTGTCCATGGTGTCGGTCTCGCGCCGGGCGGGCTTGCCGCATTGCGGACAGACGCACTTCAGGAACGATTCGCTCTTGGCCAGCGGGTTGCCGCTGCCATCCGGGATCAGGTCCTCGGGCAGCACGACCGGCAGGTCCTTCTCGGGCACCGGCACCGGGCCGCAGGCCTCGCAGTGGATGATGGGAATGGGCGTGCCCCAGTAGCGCTGGCGCGAAACGCCCCAGTCGCGCAGGCGGAAGGTGGTGCGCTTCTCGCCCAGGCCCTTGGCCGCGAGGTCGGCCGCGATGGCATCGACGGCGGCCTGGTGGCCGAGGCCGTCGTACTTGCCGGAGTTCACCGTGCGTGCCACCTGCTTGTCGCCATACCACTCCTGCCAGGCGTCGGTGGAGAAGACCTGGCCTTCGGCCTCGATGACCTGCTTGATGGGCAGGCCATATTTCCTGGCGAACGCGAAGTCGCGTTCGTCGTGGGCGGGAACGCCCATGACCGCGCCGTCGCCATAGCTCATCAGCACGTAGTTGCCGACCCAGACCGGCACAGCCTCGCCCGTGAGCGGATGCACCACGGTCAGGCCGGTCGGCAGGCCTTCCTTGTCGCGCGTGGCCAGCTCGGCCTCGGTTACGCCGCCCTTGCGGCATTCCTCGATGAAGGCGGCCAGGGCGGGATCCGTGGCGGCGGCGTGCAGGGCCAGGGGGTGTTCGGGCGCGACGGCGCAGAACGTGACCCCCATGATGGTGTCGGCGCGCGTCGTGAAGACGTACATGCGGCCGTCCTGGATCAACTGGCCGGCGGCGTCGCGGATGTCGTGGGTGAAGGCGAAGCGCGTGCCCTCGCTCTTGCCTATCCAGTGTTCCTGCATCAGGCGCACGCGCTCGGGCCAGCCGGTCAGGTTGTTCTTGACCTCGTCCAGCAGTTCCTCGGCGTAATCGGTGATGCGCAGGTAGTAGCCGGGGATCTCGCGCTTTTCCACCAGCGCGCCCGAGCGCCAGCCGCGCCCGTCGATGACCTGTTCGTTGGCCAGCACGGTCTGGTCCACCGGATCCCAGTTCACCACCTGGGTCTTGCGGTAGGCGATGCCTTTTTCCAGCATCTTCAGGAACAGCCACTGGTTCCACTTGTAGTACCGCGGGTCGCAGGCGGTCATTTCGCGCGACCAGTCGATGCCCAGGCCCATCGCCTTCATCTGCTTCTTCATGTAGGCGATGTTGTCGTAGGTCCACTTGGCGGGCGGCACCTTGGACTTGATGGCGGCGTTCTCGGCCGGCATGCCGAAGGCGTCCCAGCCCATGGGCATCAGGACGTTGTAGCCCTTCATGCGCAACTGCCGGTACATGGCGTCGTTGATCGTGTAGTTGCGCACGTGGCCCATGTGCAGCTTGCCGCTGGGATAGGGCAGCATCGAGCAGGCGTAGAACTTGGGCTTTTCCGAGCCGTCGGGGTTCTTCGCGTGTTCTACCGTCAGGTAGGCGTTGGTCGCTTCCCAGTGCTTCTGGGCGGCGGATTCGATCTCGTTGGGAGCGTAGCGTTCCTGCATGGGTTCCGGGCTGGTCTAGGGTATTCTGGCGCGGCGATGACGCCATGGCCGCGGGCCTGGGCCGGCTCGCGCGGGGCAGCCGGCCGGCTAAACCCCTCATTATAGAAGCAGGCGGGGCCCTCCTGGGCCAGCGGTGCTAGACTGCCTGCCGCACTCTCTCATTCCCAGCATTGCGCCCATGTCCCTGCTCGACAATCTCAACCCCCCCCAACACGCCGCCGTCACGATCGAACCGCGCCACGCCCTGGTGCTGGCTGGCGCCGGCAGCGGCAAGACCCGGGTGTTGACCACGCGCATGGCCTGGCTGATCCAGACCGGCCAGGTCAGCCCGCACGGGCTGATGGCGGTCACCTTCACCAACAAGGCCGCGCGCGAGATGCTGACCCGCATCAGCGCGCTGCTGCCCATCAACACCCGCGGCATGTGGATAGGCACCTTCCACGGCCTGTGCAACCGCATGCTGCGCGCGCATTACCGCGATGCCGGGCTGCCTCAGACCTTCCAGATCCTGGACACGGCCGACCAGTTGTCGGCCATCAAGCGGCTGCTCAAGGGCGCGGGCGTGGACGACGAGAAATACCCGCCGCGCCAGGTGCAGCACTTCATCAACGCCGCCAAGGAAGAGGGGCTGCGCCACACCGAGGTCGAGGCCTACGACAGCTTCAACCGGCAGATGGTGGAGCTCTACGGCATGTACGATGCCCAGTGCCAGCGCGAGGGAGTGGTCGACTTCCCCGAATTGTTGCTGCGCTGCTACGAGCTGCTGACCCATAACGCGCCCATTCGCGAGCACTACCAGCACCGCTTCCGCCACATCCTGGTGGACGAGTTCCAGGATACCAACCGGCTGCAGTATCGCTGGCTCAAGCTGCTGGCAGGCGGCGGCGCGGCCCTGTTCGCCGTGGGCGACGACGACCAGTCGATCTATGCGTTCCGCGGCGCCAACGTCGGCAACATGGCGGAATTCGAGCGGGAATACGCCCACGAGCGGGTCATCCGGCTCGAGCAGAACTACCGGTCGCACGGACATATCCTGGATGCGGCCAACACCCTGATCCGCAACAACTCCGGCCGCCTGGGCAAGAACCTGTGGACCGACCAGGGGCATGGCGAGCCCATCCGCGTGTACGAGGCGCTGTCCGACACCCAGGAAGCCCAGTGGGTGATCGAGGAGATCCGCTCGCTGGTGGGCGAGGGCAGGCTGCGCCGCGAGATCGCCATCCTGTACCGCAGCAACGCCCAGTCGCGGGTGCTGGAACATGCGCTGTTCTCGTCGGGCATCCCGTACAAGGTCTATGGCGGCCTGCGCTTCTTCGAGCGCCAGGAGGTCAAGCACGCGCTGGCCTACCTGCGCCTGATGGAGAACCCGCACGACGACACCGCCTGGATGCGCGTGGTGAATTTCCCGGCACGAGGCATTGGCGCCCGCACGCTCGAGCAGCAGGCCGACATCGCCCGCCTGCACAATTGCAGCCTGTATTCGGCGGTCAGCCAGGTGCCCGGCCGGGGCGGCAACAATCTGGCCCAGTTCGCGAGCCTGGTCGACCGCATGCGCTTCGAGACGCAGAATCTGCCGCTGCACGAGATCGTGGACCACGTGATCGAGGCCAGCGGCCTGATCCAGCACTACCTGCAGGAAAAAGAAGGCGCCGAGCGCATCGAGAACCTGCGGGAACTGGTCAACGCGGCGGCCGCCTTCGCCGCCGAGGACGGCTATGGCCTGGCCGATGCCGGCGCCTTGGCGCAGACGCTGCCCGAGTCCGGCGTCGAACTGCCGTCCCCGCTGGCGGCCTTCCTGTCGCATGCGGCGCTGGAGGCCGGCGACAACCAGGCCAGCGAAGGGCAGGATGCGGTCCAGCTCATGACCGTGCACGCCGCCAAGGGGCTGGAGTTCGAGGCGGTCTTCATCACCGGGCTGGAGGAAGGGCTGTTCCCGCACGAGAACAGCGTCCTGGAGCAATCCGGGCTGGAAGAAGAGCGGCGGCTGATGTACGTGGCGGTCACGCGCGCCCGCGAGCGCCTGTACCTGAGCTTCTCGCAGACGCGCATGCTGCATGGCCAGACGCGCTACAACATGCGGTCCCGGTTCCTGAGCGAGGTGCCCGAGGAGTCGCTGAAGTGGCTGACGCCGCGCAACGGCCGGGCCAAGGCGGTGGATACCGCCGGGGGCTGGGGACGCGCCGCCTGGGGCGACGAGTCCGAGCGCGGCGGCTTTTCGCGGCCGGCCAAGGACGCGCCCTATGTGGGCTCGTCCGAGGGCTATTCGAGCCGCCGCACGTCCGATGCCGGGGCCGAGGTCAACGGGCGCACCTTCAAGGTGGGCCAGAGCGTGGCGCACCCGAAGTTCGGCGAAGGGGTCATCGTCAGCCTCATGGGCAGTGGCCAGGATGCCCAGGTCCAGGTCAATTTCGGCGGCGTGGGAACCAAGACGCTGGCGCTCGCCATGGCCAAGCTCGATCCGGTCTGAGCAGCTTCAGGCTTTGTGGCGGCACGCCTGTCGCGGCATGTCAGTTGCGCCGCTGCGGGCGGTGGCCGGGGGCGGGCGACGGGCCGTCCTTGTGGCGGAAGCTGATGCGCCCCTTGGTCAGGTCGTATGGAGACAGTTCCATCGTGACCCGGTCGCCGGCCAGAATACGGATGCGGTGCTTGCGCATTTTGCCCGATGCGTAGGCGGCAACCTCCATGCCGTTTTCCAGCGTGACGCGAAAGCTGGTCGAGGGCAGCACTTCGGCAACGATGCCTTCCATTTCGATCAGTTCTTCCTTATTCGCCATGGTCAATTCCTCCTGTGCATGCGAATGCATAAATGCGAGCTTCGGCCATGGCGACGCCATGGCATGCGGCAAGGTGGCGCGAGGCGCCATCGATGACGGGGAAGTTCGCGGTGAAACGCCGAAGCCGTTGCAAGGCCGGGGCGTAGTGGCTGCCGCCTGGGTTTGGGTTTGCCGTGTCGCGGAAGCTGGGGATGGCCCCCTGGCGGGAGCTTTTCTTCCAGGCAAAAACAAAAACCCCCGCAAGCGGGGGTTTCGGCGGATAAGCTGATTATAGCTTATACGGGCTGGATGTTGGAAGCCTGGCGGCCCTTGGGGCCAACGGTGACTTCGAAACGAACCTTCTGGTTTTCCTGCAGGGTCTTGAATCCGTCCACACGGATTTCGGAGAAGTGGGCGAACAGGTCGTCGCCGCCCGAATCAGCCGTGATGAAGCCAAAACCCTTGGCGTCGTTGAACCATTTGACGGTACCGGTTTCCATGGTGTTTATCCTTGAAATGAAAAAACCAAACGAATGTAAGCAAGACAATCAAGGATGGAGACCATGAACAACCGTACCGCAGTGGTAAGCGATTTTGTACAGCAACTCGTACTCTTGAAAATCATGCCCCGCCGTTATACGGGCTATCGTTGTGCCCGTCAACCGCGTTTGCCGGATTGAACCGGAAAATGCCGGCGGCGTGGGCGAAGTCCCGGGTTTTCACTGAGAAAATCACCCGCAAAATCCCTTACGTACCGTTGCCGAAACCCGGGGCGGGCGGCGCTCCGAATACGCTGGTGTAAGTAGGATAAAAACTGCAATACAGGACCGCGGCGGCGACGAAATTGAAAGGCATCTGGATCAGCCCGGAAATCGTCGGCGACAGGCCGACGGCCTCGAGCAGGCCGCCGCCCAGTTCCAGGGCCAGCACCACGAGCAGCCAGGTCGCGCCGTACATCAGGAACGCGCCCTTGTTGCGCCAGCAGGCGATGCCGGAAAAGAACAGGGCCTTGCGGATGCCCAGCCGGTGCCAGGCGACCAGCGCCGGCGCATGCCAGAACAGCCCGGCGATGATGACGTAGAAGATGCCGAACAGGGCGATGGGGGCACGCATGGCGGCCAGGACGCCGCCGACGTCATCCGAAGACAGGCCGGACATCGCTTCGCTCAGGCCGTCGGCGAAGGGCAGGAAGGCGACCAGGCCCGCGGCCAGCACGGCGGCCACGTACAGGGCACCCATCGCCAGCAGCTTCTTGAACAAGCCCGGAGCCTTGAGCACCAGGAACAGGCGCAGGGGCAGCACGGTGCGGCCCTGCTCGATGGCGCGGCAGGCCTCCAGGGTCATGACCGTGATCGCCGGCATGCCGACGACGAACAGCAAGGGGCCGATGGGGGCCAGGATACTGGCCACCAGGACCATGAAGCCCACGGTCAAGGCCCAGGTGAACATCGCCATGGGCTGCAGGCGGAACAGGGCGAGTCCGTCGCGCGCCCATTGCCAGCCGGCACTGGGTGCAAGGGAAGCGGCTTGCATCAGCGGCCTCCCTGCGTATGCGGGATGTGTGCGTGGGTCCTCGTCGGCGCGTGCCGGTCGGAAGCGTGTGTCATGGTTCAGGGAAGCGGAAAAAGGTCGCCATCGCGCCGCAGGCGCAGGATGCGTTCGAAATGGGTGGGGTCGTGCGGGGTCAGCGTCTGCGCCGGACGCGGCAGGTGGAAGTCGCGCAGGCGGGACATCCAGAAGCGCAGCGCGGCGGCCCGCAGCACGGTGCGCCACGAGGCGCGCTCGGCGTCCGTCAGTGGCCGGACCCGGGCATAGGCGCCCAGCAGCGCCTGGGCAAGCTCGGGGCGGAATGCGCCGCTGGCGTGGGTGATGCACCAATCGTTGGCGCACACCGCCAGGTCGAACAGCCAGGTGTCGCAGCCGGCGAAGTAGAAGTCGATGAAACCGCCCAGGACGGGCGCCTCGCGCGTGCCGGCGAACAGGACGTTGTCGCGGAACAGGTCGCAGTGCGCGGGACCCTGCGGCAGCGCGCGGCAGGCATCGGTCTGCGCGAACGCCGTCTGGACGTCCACTTCGTCGCGCAGCATGGCCGCCGCGGCCGGGTCCAGGTAGGGGGCGACGACGGGCGCGGTCTGCTGCCACCAGGCGAGCCCGAGCAGGTTGGGCTGCACCGACGGGAAGTCGCGTCCGGCCAGGTGCATGCGGGCCAGCGTGGCGCCGACCTGCTCGCAGTGGGCGGCCTGGGGCGACATCTCGCACTTGCCCGGCAGCAGGGTGGCGATGGTGCAAGGCTTGCCGTTCAGCTCCGCCAGCCGGCGGCCGTCGCGGGTCGCCTGGGGGTGGGGGACGGGAATCCCGTGTTCGGCCAGATGGGTCATCAGGTCGATGTAGAACGGCAGCTGCTCGCGCGTCAGGCGCTCGAACAGGGTCAGCACGTATTCGCCCTGGCTGGTCGTAAGGAAGTAGTTGGTGTTTTCGATGCCGGAAGGGATGCCGCGCAGGGCGCGCAACTCGCCCAGCGTGTAGTCGGCAAGCAGAGCGCGGGCATCCGTTTCGGTGACGGGGGTGAATACGGCCATGGATAAGCGGGATGAGGGCGGGTATCGACGATTACCCCGCATTCTAGCGTCATCGTCCCCGCCGCCGGCCCGTCCGTGGCGCGTGCTACAGGTTCAGCAGCCGCTCGCGCTCGCCCGGGGACTGGGTGAAGCCCTCGTGCTGGTAGAAATCGAAGATGGCATCGACGATGGCCTGGGGGTCGTCGATCACCTGCAGCAGGTCGGGATCGTTGGGCGAGATCAGCCCTTGCGCCAGCGGCTGGGCGCGGATCCAGTCCACCAGTCCCCGCCAGTATTCGGAGCCGACCAGGATGATGGGCATCTTCCGGCTCTTGTTGGTCTGCACGAGCGTCAGCGCCTCGAACAGCTCGTCCAGCGTCCCGTAGCCTCCCGGCAGCACCACGTACGCCGACGTGAACTTGACGAAGGCCACCTTGCGCGGGAAGAAGTGGCGGAAGAACAGGCTTATGTTCTGGTAGGCGTTGTTCGACTGCTCGTGGGGCAGTTCGATGTTCAGTCCGACGCTGGGGCTGGGGCCCTCGTAGGCGCCCTTGTTGGCCGCCTCCATGATGCCCGGGCCGCCGCCCGAAATGACGGAGAAACCGGCCTCGGACAGCTTGCGGGCGATCAGCTCGGCCATTTCGTAGCGAGGGTCGCCGGCGGGGATGCGGGCGCTGCCGAAGATGCTGACCGCCGGCCGGATCTGCGCCAGGCGTTCGGACGCCTCGAAGAACTCTGACATAATCCCCAGCACATGCCATGACTCCCGTGCCTTGGTGGCGGTGGCGCGTTCCACGCTCACCACATCTCGCAGGCCGGGGATGCGTCCGGGTTTCTTCGGGACGTTCCCGCTGTCGTGGGTTTCCTTGCCTATTTCGATTTCTCTGTGTTTGATCATGATCAAGACGTTGCTGTTGGTGGACGGGTCCAGCTACCTCTATCGCGCATACCACGCCCTGCCGGACCTGCGCAACGCGCAAGGGGAACCGACCGGCGCGCTGTACGGCGTGCTGAACATGCTGCGCCGCGCACTGAACGATCATAAGGCAGACTACCTCGCCTGCATCTTCGATGCGCCGGGCAAGACCTTCCGCGACGAGCTCTATCCCGAGTACAAGGCCACCCGGGCCAGCATGCCCGAAGACCTGGCGCGCCAGGTCGGGCCCATCGTCGAGGCCATACGGGCCCAGGGCTGGCCGGTCTTCGCCATCGAAGGGATCGAGGCCGACGACGTCATCGGCACGCTGGCCCTGCGCGCGGCGCAGCAGGGCATACACAGCATCGTTTCCACCGGCGACAAGGACATGGCGCAACTGGTCAACGACCACGTGACGCTGGTCAACACCATGACCGCCGAGACGCTGGATGCCGAAGGGGTGGTGAGGAAGTTCGGCGTGCCGCCCGAGCGCATCGTGGACTACCTGATGCTGATCGGCGATTCGGTCGACAACGTGCCCGGCGTGGAGAAGGTCGGACCCAAGACGGCGGCCAAATGGCTCTCCCAGTATGGCACGCTGGAGGAACTGGTGGCGCAGGCCGACACCGTCAAGGGCGTGGCGGGCGCCAACCTGCGCGCGGCGATCCCGAATTTCGAGCTGACCCGATCCCTGATCACCATCCGCACCGACTGCGACCTGAGCGCCCACATTCCCGACCTGGACGCGCTCACCATGCGCGAGGCCGACCGCGAGAAGCTCGAGGTCATGTACGAACGCTACGGCTTTCGCACCTGGCTGCGCGAACTGACGGGCGACGAGTCCCGCATTCCCGAGGGCGATTCACGCGTGCAGGCGGATGCTCCGGCCGCGCCGGAAACGGTGAACTACGAGACGGTCAGCGACTGGGCCGCCTTCGACCGCTGGCTGGCCGCCATCCAGGCGGCGCCGCTGGTCGCCCTGGATACCGAGACCGATTCGCTGGTGGAAATGGAGGCCCGGCTGGTGGGCCTGTCCATCGCGGTCAGGCCGGGCGAGGCCTGCTACATCCCGCTGGCCCATCGGCACCCGGACGCAGGCGAGCAATTGCCCAGGGACGAAGTGCTGGCGCGCCTGGCGCCCTGGCTGGAGAACGCCGACGCCCCCAAGCTGCTGCACAACGCCAAATACGACACCCACGTCCTGGCCAACGCCGGGGTGGCGCTGCGCGGCGTGGCGCACGACACCATGCTCGAAGCCTACGTGCTGGAGTCGCACCGCAGCGTGTCGCTGGACGACCTGTCGCAGCGCTGGCTGGGCCGCAAGGGCCTGTCCTTCGTCGACGTATGCGGCAAGGGCGTCAACCAGCTCTGCTTCGACGAAGTCGCCATCGACGTGGCCACCCAGTATGCCTGCGAGGATGTCGATTACACGCTCCAGCTGCATGCCACGCTGTACCCGCGCATCGAGGCCGACGCCGGCCTGGCGCGCATCTACGCCATCGAGTTGCCCGTGTCGCGGGTACTGACCATCGTCGAGCGCAACGGCGTGCGCATCGATCCCGAGGAACTGGCCCGCCAGAGCCATGCCATTGGCCAGGAGTTGCTGGTGCTCGAGCAGCGCGCCTACGAGCTGGCCGGCCAGCCGTTCAACCTGAACTCGCCCAAGCAGTTGGGCGAGATCCTGTTCGGCAAGCTGCAGCTGCCGGTGGTCAAGAAGACCGCGGGCGGCGCGCCGTCCACCGACGAGGACGTGCTGAGCAAGCTGGCCGAGGACTATCCGCTGCCGCAGGCGCTGCTGAGCTACCGCGGCCTGGCCAAGCTCAAGTCCACCTACACCGACAAGCTGCCCAAGATGATCAATGCCCGGACCCGGCGCGTGCACACCAGCTACGCCCAGGCTGCCGTGGTCACGGGCCGGCTGGCCTCCAGCGATCCCAACCTGCAGAACATCCCGGTGCGCACGCCCGAGGGGCGGCGCGTGCGCGAGGCCTTCGTGGCCGAGCCGGGCAATCTGATCATGTCGGCCGACTACTCGCAGATCGAACTGCGCATCATGGCCCACATCTCCGGCGACGAAAACCTGCTGTCGGCCTTCGCGCGCGGCGAGGACATCCACCGCGCCACGGCGGCCGAGATCTTCGCCGTCCAGCCCGAGGCGGTCAACGCCGAACAGCGCCGCTACGCCAAGGTCATCAACTTCGGCCTCATCTACGGCATGAGCGCGTTCGGCCTGGCCAGCAACCTGGGCATCACGCGCGACGCCGCCAAGCACTACATCGACCGCTATTTCGCCCGCTACCCGGGCGTGGCGCGCTACATGGACGACACCCGAGAACAGGCGCGCGAGCGGGGCTACGTCGAAACCGTCTTCGGCCGCCGCCTGTGGCTGCCCGAGATCCGCGGCGGCAGCGGCCCCCGCCGCCAGGCCGCCGAACGTGCCGCCATCAACGCCCCCATGCAGGGCACCGCCGCCGACCTCATCAAGATGGCCATGGTCGCCGTGCAGGACTGGCTGGACGCCGACCGGCTGGGCGCGCGCCTGGTCATGCAGGTGCACGACGAACTCGTCCTGGAAGTTCCGCGCGAGGAAAGCGAAATCGTCGCCCACCGCCTGCCCGAGATGATGTGCAACGTGGCCGAGCTGAAGGTGCCGCTGGTGGCCGAGGTGGGCACGGGCTATACGTGGGAACAGGCGCACTGAGCGGGTGAAGCGGAGCGGGGCGGTCCAGGCGCTGTCATCAGCCCTGGACCAGGATCCGCGCCCCGTCCATTTCCACGACCTGGCCGGCCCGTATCTTGCACGTCTTGCGCAATTCCACCTTCCCATCCACTTTCACCACCCCCGCCGCAACCAGCGCCTTCCCCGCCCCTCCCGAGTCAGCAAGCCCCGTGAGCTTGAGCAAATCGCACAACGGCACAAACTCGCCCGTCAGCGTGAACGTGATCGAAGACATGACAGTCCTGGGAACATGAAAGGCAATCCGCCATTATCCGCCATGCCCGGGCATCCCATGGCCCCGGGAGGTACACTGCGGCTCTACGTTCCATCTTCCCGCTCGTCGCGCTTCGACCCATGAGAACCCGCATCCTCACCGGCATCACCACCACCGGCACGCCCCACCTGGGCAACTACGTGGGCGCCATCCGCCCCGCCATCCTGGCCAGCCGCAACGACGACAACGATGCCTTCTTCTTCATGGCCGACTACCACGCGCTCATCAAGTGCGAGGATCCCGTCCGCCTGCAGCGCTCGCGCCTGCAGATCGCCGCGACCTGGCTGGCCGCCGGCCTCGATCCCCGGCGCGTCACCTTCTACCGGCAGTCCGACCTGCCCGAGATCCCCCAGTTGTGCTGGCTGCTGACCTGCGTCACCGCCAAGGGCCTGATGAATCGGGCCCACGCCTACAAGGCGGCGGTGGACCAGAACGTGGCCGACAACGAAGACCCGGACGCCGGCGTGACGATGGGATTGTTCTCGTATCCCGTGCTGATGGCGGCCGACATCCTGCTGTTCAACGCCCATCGCGTGCCGGTGGGCCGCGACCAGATCCAGCACATCGAGATGGCGCGCGACATCGCCCAGCGATTCAGCCATCTGTACGGCGGCGGCCGCGAACTGTTCGTGCTGCCCGAGGTGCAGATCGACGAGGCCGTGGCCACGCTGCCGGGCCTGGACGGGCGCAAGATGTCCAAGAGCTACAACAACACCATTCCCCTGTTCGAGGGCGGCTCCCGGCATTTGCGCGAGGCCATCGGCCGCATCGTGACCGATTCGCGCCTGCCGGGCGAACCCAAGGATCCGGACAACTCCCAGCTCTACACGATCTACCGGGCCTTCGCCGACGAGGGCGAGGCCGCCGCGTTCCGGCGTTCGCTGGAAGACGGCCTGGGCTGGGGCGACGCCAAGCAGGCGCTGTACGAACGCATCGAGCGCGAAATCGGGCCCATGCGCGAGCGCTACGACACCCTGATGGCCCGTCCCGACGAGATCGAGGACATCCTGCTGGAAGGCGCCCGCAAGGCGCGCGCCATCGGCGGGCCGTTCCTGGCCGAACTGCGGGCCGCCGTGGGGCTGGACACCCCGCGTGCGTCGCCGGCGGCGCAGCCCGCGAAGAAGAAGGCGGGCAAGCAGGCCCGTTTCGTCAGCTTCCGCGACGATGACGGGCGCTTCCGCTTCCGCTTCCTGGCGGCCGACGGACAGGACCTGCTGCTGTCCGAGGCCCATGCCGACGCGCAGGCGGCCGGAGCGGTCATCAAGCAGCTGCGCGCGCTGCCCGACCCGGCCAAGGCGATCCGGGCGGAAGGCGACTCCTACGTGCTGGAGGTCGATGGCGCGGTGGTCGCGCGCGGCTCGCGCTTCGCGGATGCCGCCGGCCGCGATGCCGCGCTGGACAAGCTGGCCGCCGAGCTGCGCGCGCTGGCAGCCGATTGAGCCGCCGGGCTCCGGCGACAAGGTGCCCGGACGGTTTCCGGGCGTGGTCGATGTTTGCGAGGGTCGGTCGACGTGGCACAGTTTTTCTCGGTTCATCCTCAGAATCCCCAACTGCGCCTGCTCAAGCAGGCGGTGCAGCTGATCCGCGCCGGCGGGCTGGTGGCCATCCCCACCGATTCCAGCTATGCCCTGGTGGCGCCGCTGGACGACAAGCATGCCGCCGAGGCGCTTCGGCGCCTGCGTGGCGTGGACGAGCGGCACCACCTGACGGTGCTGTGCCGTGACCTGGCCGAGATCGGCCAGTTCGCCCACGTCGACAACCAGCAATACCGGTTGCTGAAGGCCGCCACGCCCGGCCCCTGGACGTTCATCCTCGAGGCCACGCGCGAGGTGCCGCGCCGGCTGTCCCACCCTTCGCGCAAGACCATAGGCATACGCGTGCCGGACCATCCGATCGCGCTGTGCCTGCTGGAGGAAATGGGCGCGCCGCTGTTGTCCAGCACGCTGATTCCCGCCAACGAGGACGAGCCGCTCAACGACGCCGAGCAGATACGCGAGCGCTACGAACATGAACTGGCGGCGGTGGTCGATGGGGGCGCCTGTCCCTTCGAACCGACCACCGTGGTGGACCTGACCGGCCCGGAGCCGGAGGTCGTGCGCCGTGGCCGGGGCGACCCCGCCACCCTCGGCATCGCGGGGTAATCCCCGGTCCGGAAAAGCGCATGGCCGTCGCCGGACGGCCATGCTCTGCCGCTACAATGCCGCGATGGATTCCATCATTCAGACAATCGCGGTCTATGCGATCCCGTTGATCTTCGCCATTACCCTGCACGAGGCCGCCCACGGATACGTGGCGCGCATGTTCGGGGACGATACGGCCACCCAGGCCGGGCGCGTGACGCTCAATCCGATCAAGCACATCGATCCGATCGGCACCCTGCTGGTGCCGGCGGTCATCCTGCTGACCAGCAAGCTGCTGGGCGGGGCGGGCCTGCTGTTCGGCTGGGCCAAGCCCGTGCCCGTCGACTTCGGCCGCCTGCGCCGGCCCAAGCAGGACATGCTGTGGGTGGCCGCCGCCGGCCCCGGCATCAACCTCGTCATGGCCATCATCTGGGCGGTAGGGCTCAAGCTCATGGTCCAGTCCGGCGTGGACGAGACCTTCTTCGTCGCCATGGCGGTGGCGGGCGTACAGGTCAACCTGATGCTGATGGCCCTGAACCTCCTGCCCATTCCGCCACTGGATGGCGGCCGCATCGTCTTCAGCCTGCTGCCGCACGGCCTGGCGTGGAAATACTCCAAGATCGAGCCCTACGGCATGATGATCCTGCTCGTGCTGCTGATGACCGGCATGCTGGGCTTCCTGGTCCAGCCCATGCTCGCCCTGGGTGACGCCATCGTTCGATTGTTTCTGTGACCCCCCCCTACGCGCTGACGCGCGCCCCCCAGGGGGCGAAACCGGCGGACCGGCGGAGCCGGATCCGCGGTTTCCTGGGAGGCGCGCGCGGCGTAGGAGCGAGCCTCTACAGGCGGTATACTCCATTGATTTCCCTTTTCGTCGTCCCGTTTCGGGTCACCCTGGCAGCGTATGGCAACCACATCTCGCACTCCTATTGAAGGCAGCATCGTCGCAATCGTCACTCCGATGCAGCCAGACGGGAAGCTCGATTTCGAGGCCTTCCGGGCTTTGCTCGACTGGCACCTGGCTGAGGGCACCGATGGCTTCGTGGTGGTGGGAACGACGGGCGAATCGCCGACCGTGTCGGTGGACGAGCATGTCGAACTGATCCGCTTTGCCGTCCAGCACGTGGCGGGCCGCGCGCCGGTCATCGCCGGTACCGGCGCCAACTCCACGGCGGAAGCCATCGAGCTGACCGAGGCGGCCAAGAAGGTCGGCGCCGATGCCGGCCTGTCCGTGGTGCCTTACTACAACCGTCCCACGCAGGAAGGCCTGTACCGGCACTTCAAGACCATCGCCGAGGCGGTCGACCTGCCCATGATCCTGTACAACGTGCCGGGCCGCACCGGCTGCGACATGGCGGGCGAGACCACGGTGCGCCTGGCGCAGGTGCCCGGCATCGTCGGCCTGAAGGACGCCACGGGCGATATCGGCCGGGGCGCGTTGCTGCTTGGCCAGGTACCCGAGGGTTTCGCGATCTACAGCGGCGACGATCCCACGGCGGCGGCGCTGATGCTGCTGGGGGCCCGGGGCAACATCTCGGTCACCGCGAACGTCACGCCGCGCCTGATGCATGAGCTTTGCGTGGCGGCCTTGGCCGGCGATGCCCGCCTGGCCGCCCGGATCAATCAGCGCCTGGCGCTGCTGAACCGCAACCTCTTCCTCGAACCCAATCCCATTCCCGTCAAGTGGGCCCTGGCCCGGATGGGACGCACGGCGCTGGGATATCGCCTGCCCATGACCGAACTCGGCGCGCAGCACCACGCTGCGGTGCGCGAGGCGCTCAAGGCGGCCGGTGTCGAGATCTGAACCCCACACGCCCCCCATGTTTCGCCCCGACATGACCCGCCGGACCCCGCATGGGCCGGCGGTGGCTTCAGGAGTTACCCATCAATGAATGCAGTTCGTACGAGTTTGCCGCGCGTGGCGGTCCTGCCGGCGCTGATTTCCCTGTCCGTGCTGTTCGCGGGTTGCAGCAGCGTCAACCAGTTGCTGGGCAAGGAAGAGTCCATCGACTACAAGAGCGCATCCAAGCCGCCCTCGGCCAAGCTGGAAGTGCCTCCCGACCTGACGCAGCTTCCCACCGACAACCGGTTCCAGATCCCCTCCCAGACCTCTTCCGGGTCGACGCCGCCGGCGCCCTCGACCACGACCTTCTCCAGCTACTCCACGGCCCAGCCTGAAACCCGGCAGCCGGCCGCCAGCAACGTGCTGCCCGAGCGTTCGGACATGCGCGTGGAACGCGATGGCGACCAGCGCTGGCTGGTGGTCGTCGATCGCTCGCCCGAGCAGCTCTATCCGGTCGTGCGCCAGTTCTGGCAGGACCTGGGCTTCCTGATGCGCGAAGACCTGCCCCAGGCCGGCGTGATGGAAACCGATTGGGCCGAGAACAGGGCGAAGATCCCGCAGGACTTCATCCGCAACACCATCGGCAAGGTCTTCGATTCGCTGTGGTCCACCGGCGAACGCGACATGTTCCGCACCCGCCTCGAGCGCGTGGGCAACAGCACCGAGATCTACATCAGCCATCGCGGCGCGGTCGAGGTGCTGACCGGCGCGGAGAAGAGCCAGACCACCTGGACCTCGCGTCCCAACGACCCGGGCCTGGAAGCAGAAATGCTGAGCCGCCTGATGGTCCGCCTGGGCGCCGATTTCGACCGTGCCAAGGCGGCCGTGACCAATGCGGCGCCCGTGGCCACCGGCGCGGCGCCGCAACTGGTGACCGGCTCGGGCGACACCGGTGCCCTGCAGATCGCCGAGCCGTTCGATCGTGCCTGGCGCCGCGTGGGCCTGGCCCTGGACCGTGGCGGCTTCACCGTCGAGGACCGCAACCGCGCCGAGGGTGTCTACTACGTCCGCTACGTCGATACCGACGCGGCCAGCACCGACAGCAAGCCGGGCTTCTTCGGCCGCCTGTTCGGACGCGGCAGCGACAAGCCCGAGACCCGTCCGCAGTACCGCGTGAAACTGGTCACCTCCAATGACCGTACCCAGGTCACCGTGCTGAACGCGCAGGGGGCGCCCGAGAACACCGCCACCGGCCGGCGTATCCTGAACGTCCTGTCCAACCAGCTGAAGTAATGGTTGGGGTCGGCCATGAGTCCCGTCTGATCCAGGGCGCCGCGGATCCGGCTTTGCCGGTCCGCCAGCGCCGCCCCCTGGAGGGGGAGCGGTCGCAGGCCGCCCGGGGGTGGATTTCCTAGGTGGGCTTCATGCGCTATACGAGTCTTGGCAGCGGCAGCGAGGGCAATGCCCTCGTCGTCGAGGCCAGGGAAGGGCTGTCGGTGACCCGCGTCATGATCGATTGCGGGTTCGGGTTGAGGGAGGTCGAAAGGCGCCTGCTCGGCCGTGGCATCGAGCCTTCATCCCTGAACGGCATCCTGGTGACGCACGAGCATGGCGACCACATCGGCGGCGTGTTCCGCCTGGCCCGCCGCCATGGCATTCCGGTGCATCTGACCACGGGCACGCGTGCGGCCGTTGCCGCCCGCATCCCCGAAGGCATGACCGCCGTCTGCTGCGACAGCCACACCGCCTTTGCCATCGGCGGCTTGCGCGTGCAGCCGTTTCCGGTGCCCCACGACGCCCGCGAGCCGGTGCAGTATGTGCTGGACGACGGCCAGTGGCGGCTGGGCGTGCTGACGGACCTGGGCGAGGGCACGCCGCACGTTCACCGGACGCTGTCCGGCTGCGATGCCTTGGTGCTGGAATGCAATCATTGCCCGGACATGCTGGCGCGCAGCGATTACCCCGTTTCGCTGAAATACCGGATAGCCGGCCGCTACGGCCACCTGTCGAATGCGGCGGCGGCCGACATCCTGCGCGTGATGGACCGGTCGCGCCTGAAGTTCCTGCACGCGGCGCATCTGAGCAAGAAAAACAATGTGCCGGAACTGGCGCGCTCGGCGCTTGCGCCGATATTGGGTTGGCAGCCCCAGGAGATCGGCGTGGCGGACCAGGACACCGGGTTCGATTGGGTGACGCTGAGTCAATGAGAAAAGCCCGCAGTTCATAACTACGGGCTTTTTCTTGGCCGCGCATGCGGCCGTCGATTGGCAGGAACCCGGAGCCGGCGGGGCCGGCCGGGTTTCCGCATTCGACTTACTGCTGCTGGGCGGGAGCCGGGGCGGCAGGGGCCTGGTCGGCCGGAGCGGCGGGCTCGGCGGGAGCCGGAGCAGCGGGTTCGGCCGGGGCGGGGGCGGGCTCAGCCGGGGTGGTGGCGGCGGGAGGGGTCGACTCGGCGGGGGCCGGAGCGGTTTCTTCCTTCTTGCCGCAAGCCGACAGAGCGATTGCCAGCAGCGAGGCCAGGAGCAGGGTCTTCTTCATGATCTCTTTTCCTTTGAGGTGTCAGTCGTAATACACAAACCAGAAATAGCGCTATTTCCCGTTATTACCCAAACAAGGGCTGCTGTGTCTGCCGTTATTCGAGCACGGGTAAATTCTATCAGCGTCTCTAGGTATTTTCCATGGTGGAAGCTGGAAGTAAGATTTGCGTAAGCAATTTGTGTATCCGATTGGTCAATAATGTGCGCAAGGGTTTCGGTTTGTGGTTTTTGACGCAACATTTCGACCCGCCGCGCCGGGAATTTCCCGCGCAGTCAGAGCTTGCGCAACTGATCGAGCAGCGTGGCGATGGCTTCTTCATTGCGCTTGTAGAACACCCATTGCCCGATGCGCCGGGTCGTGACGAGACCGGCGCGCTGCAGGGTGGCCAGGTGGGCGGAAACGGTCGACTGGGACAGGCCGCAACGTTCGAACATTCCGGCGCAGACGCCGACTTCGAGCGGGTGTTCCTGCCCCGCGAAATGGCGTTCGGGCTCCTTGAGCCACTGCAGAATGTCGCGTCGCACCGGATGCGCCAGCGCCTTGATGGTGGCGTCGAGATCCATGGCGGAAGACTGAATGGGCGAAGAATATCGCCATGGATCGAATTATAGATCGCCAGTCTCCGATATGCCTGCCGGCATGGGGATTCCGAGCGGGAGGCGAGCGTGGCGGGGCGCCTGCAAGTACTATCTGCACCCATGATGAAACGTCAATCCGCGATGGCCGTGGTCCTGGCGGGGGCCTGGCTGGTGCTGGTGCTGGCCGGAGCCGTCGTGCTGTATCGCCAGGCGCTGGACCGGTTGCGCGCGGACCTGGACGGCGCGGCCGACGCCGTGGCCGGGCTCGTGTCGCAGCGTATCGCGCAGCACGACGCCCACCTGACCAGCATGGCGGCGCTGGCGCAGCGATCGGACCGAATCCTGCTCGAGGAGATCAGGCAGGTGGCGGGCGCCATCCGCGCTTTCTATCCACGCATCGAAGGAGTGGACCTGATCGGTTGGGAACAACCGTCGTCCCAGGCTGGCTGGCGCACGCTGGTGTCCAGCCGCCGGTCGGGCCTCCCGCCCCTGGAGCCGCAACGCCTGGGCGCGGTGATCGCCGCGGCCCAGCCGGGGCGGCCGGTCAGCACGGTGCCGGAGCCGGGCCAGCCCCGCTATCTGCTGGTCAAGCGATTGCCCCCCGCGGCGGGTCAACTGGCGCTGGTGCTGACCGTAGACCTGGCCGAGCTGGTCGCGGCCGATGAATTGCCCATGGGGACGCGGCTGGCCCTGCGCCTGGACGGGGCGGCGGCCGGGATCGACCATGGCGCGGCCCCGCCACGGAAGGGGCTGCATCCGCCCGCCATGGCGGCGGTACGCATGCTGGAAAACGCCGGCCAGCCCATCATGCTGCGGCTGTCCCGCCATCCGGGGTGGGGCGACCTGGCACTGGGCCGGCCGCTGGCCCTGTTGGTCCTGGTGTCCCTGGCGCTGCTGGCGCTGGCGGCCTTGCTGGCCGTGCAGCGGCTCCGTGCCGTGCAGGCACGGGGCGATGCCGAGCGGGCCCGCCAGGCCGGTCGGCTGAGCAAGCAGGAAGCCACCCTGGCGCACGCGGCGAGGGTCAATGCGATGGGAGAAATGGCCTCGGGAATCGCGCACGAGCTGAACCAGCCGCTGACCGCGCTGCTCAGCCAGAGCCAGGCCGCGCTGCGCCTTGCCGGCCTGCCCGGTACGGAGCCGGACGCCATGCGCCGCGTGCTGGAAGCCAACGTGCAGCAGGCCCGCCGGGCCGCGGACATCCTGGCCCGCATGCGCGCTTACGTCGGCGCCCACCCGCCGGCGGCGCAGGCTTGCGACCTGGGCGAGGTGGCGGCCGACATGGTGGCGCTGATGGGAGCGGACCTGTCGGCCCGCGGCGTGCGGCTTGAAACGCAGGCGACCCAGCCGGCGCCCGTCGCGTGGGTGGACCGGGTGCAGGCGGGGCAGGTCATGTACAACCTGATCCGCAACGCCGCCGATGCGCTGGCCGTGGTTCCGCTGGAAAGGCGGCGCATCGTGCTGAGCCTCGACGAGAGCGAGGGCATGGCCCGCATCGTGGTCAGCGACGACGGCCCGGGCGTGGCGCCGGACATGCTGCCGCACGTCTTCGAGCCCTTCCGTTCCGACAAGGCGGACGGCATGGGGCTGGGCCTGGCCATTTGCGAGAGCATCGTCCACCATTTCGACGGCAGCATCTCGGCGGCCAACCGGCCCCAGGGCGGTGCCCGGTTCACCGTGCTGCTGCCGCTGGCCAGGGACCGGCGAACCCCACAGGAGCCCACGGCGTGACCTCCCAACCCCCCGTCTATCTGGTCGACGACGACCGCGCCGTGCGCGACGCGGTGGCGCTGTTGCTGTCCACGTATGGCCTGCGCGTGGAGACCTTCGCCCATCCGCTGGATTTCTTGTCCCGCCAGCCGGAGCTGGAGCCGGGCTGCATCGTGCTGGACTTGCGCATGCCGGCCATCACGGGCCTGCAACTGCAGCAGAAGCTCCAGGAGTCGGGTTGCGGCTGGCCCATCGTCCTGCTGACCGGCCATGGCGACATGCAGGCATGCCGGCGAGCCTTCAAGGCGGGGGCGGTGGATTTCCTGAGCAAGCCGGTGGACGAGCACGTGCTGATGGAGGCGATCAACGCCGCCTTTGCCGCGCTGGCCCGCTATCGCGAGCAGGACGAGCAGCGCGCCTTGCTCGCGCGCCTGACCGAGCGCGAGCGCCAGGTCCTGGCGCTGGTGGCGCAGGGCTATGCCACCAAGGAGATCGCCGCGGCGCTGGAGCTGTCTCCGCGCACGGTGGAGACCCATCGCGCCCATATCTCCGAGAAGATAGGCAGTACGTCGGTGGTCGAGTTCGCCCGCCTGGCGCAGGCCAGCCAGGAGCCGGGACCGGGAGGGCATCCGTAGGGCTACGGATGCCGGTGCGTAGCGGGCACGATGGGCGGCCGGCCTGCGCGCCGGCACACTGCGGGTGTCGATTCCACAGGAGGAAAAAACGATGTCCCGTCTGCTCAAGACCCTGTTCGTCCTGGCGGCCTGCGCCGGTTCCAGCGCCTACGCGCAAACGCCCGCGTCGCTGACGCTGTCCCAGGCCACCGAGCTGGCCCAGGCCGCCGTGCAAGCCTGCGCGGCCAAGAACTACCAGGTCGCCGCCACCGTGGTCGATCGCGGCGGCAACGTGCTGGCCATGCTGCGGTCCGACCTGTCCGGCCCGCACACCGCCGATGCCTCGCGCCGCAAGGCCTATACCTCGCTGACGATGCGCGCTCCCACCTCGGCGCTGGCCAATGCCATCGAGAACAACCCCGGCGCGCGCCAACTGGTGGCGATCAACGACTTCCTGATCCTGGCGGGCGGCGTGCCCATCAAGGTCGGCAACGACACCATCGGCGCGATCGGCGTCGGCGGCGCGCCGGGCGGCAACCTGGACGAGGAATGCATCAACGTCGCGCTGGCCGCGCGCAAGTAGGCAAGATTGGCGGGCCCTGGCTTCAGGAGTCGTAGCGAAGCCAACCCGCTTCCAGCCACTCCTGCAGGGCCGCGCGTTCGCCGTCGTCCGGCTTCGCCGAGACGCACGCCAGGCGGCGCAGGTCCGCCAGTCCACGAAGGGCCGGGGTCGCATCGACCTCGGCCCTTTCGCCGTTGATGAACAGCATCCGTCCCCGGTGGATCATCAGCGTGCGGCGATCCAGCACCAGTTCGCCCGATGACGGCCAGTCCGCTTCCAGGTCGGGCAGCGTCGCGGGGTCGGGAGCATCGAACACGACCTCCGGCTTGGGCTCGGTCAACCAGCGGCCCAGGTAGCGTGCGGCCAGCGCGGCGTCGAACTTCACCGCCGATACGGCGGCCAGCGCGGCCTCGACCATGGCCTCGGGCAGGGCCGCGGGCTGCCTTGCCGCGGGCTGGCCGGCGTCCTTGTAGTGACCCCGCAGCGCCGACGGCAGGCGCTCGGTCAGAGATTCGGACGCGAACTCCAGCATGCCGCGCGCCAGTTCGGCCAGCGACGGCGAGCGGAAACCGATGGAAATCGTCATGCAGTCGTCGCCTTCGGCGATGCCGTCGTGGGCGTAGGCGGGCGGCAGGTACAGCATGTCGCCCGCTTCCAGCACGAACTCCTCGGTGGGCTCGAAACGGCGCAGCACCTTGAGCGGCGCGTCCGGATCCAGCTCCAGGTCGCGCTGGCGGCCGATGCGCCAGCGCCGGCGTCCGCTGGCCTGCAGCAGGAACACGTCGTAGCTGTCGAAGTGCGGACCGACGCCGCCGCGGTCGGTGGCGACGCTGATCATCACGTCGTCCAGCCGCGCATCGGGAATGAAGCGGAACGGCGCCATCAGGTTGGCCGCCGCGTCGTCGTGCAGGTTCACGCCCTGGACCAGCAGCGTCCATTCCGGTTCGCGCGCGGAGGGCAGCCGCCCGAACGGGCCGTGCTCCATCTGCCACGCGCCTTGCTCGCGCCACACCAGCCGGGATTCGACGTCGTCGCGGCGGGCCAGCCGCTTGACCTGGGCGATGGAGAGCGGCGGCCGGAAATTCTCGAAGGCGCCGCGTATCAACAGCGGCTTGCGCTGCCAGTGGCGCTGCATGAACCGGGATGGCGAGAGGCCGCCCAGGAGGCGGGTGGGAAGGTCGGGTGTCATGGGAATGCTTTGCGTCCGGGAGGGGCGGGGCCAGCCTGTAGAATGAAAGGCCATCCAACGTATACGGGAAACCAAGATTATGACCGCTTCCAACAGCGATCCGTCCCTGGCCGTCGGCGAGAATACCGTCGTCACGGTCGAGTTCTGGATCATGAGCACGGACGGGGAAGCGCTCGATGACAGCGGTGGCCCCGTGAGCTTCCTCTATCGCGGGCTCGACAGCCTGCTGCCCCGCCTGGACGACGGCCTGGAGGGCAAGACCGCCGGTTTCGAGCAGACTTTCCACCTCGAGCCGAGCGACGCGTTCGGCGACTACGACCCGGAACTGCTGCGGGTCGAACCGCGTTCGCGCTTTCCGGAGCCGATCGAGGTGGGCATGCAGTTCGAAGGCGTGCCTGGCGATACCGGGGACGACGAGGAAACCGAGGTCGAGCCCGACGACGGCGAGGGCGACGAGAACGCGCTGATCTTCTCCGTCACGGACCTGACCGACGACAAGGTGGTGCTCGACGCCAACCATCCCTACGCGGGCATGGCGCTGCGCGTACGGATCAAGCTGCTGGAGGTCCGCCCGGCCGACCAGGAGGAGATCGAGCAAGGGTACGCCGACAGCGAGGACGAGAGCGACGATGTCCTGGACGCGCTGATCGAGGCCCGCCGCAATCCCGGCACCCTGCATTGAGCCGCCGCGTCCGGCGTTAGCGGGGCTGCGGGGGGCGCAGCACCGTGTTGGCGTTTTCTATCCGGAAGACATCCCGGTTGCCCGGCTCCACGCTCACCTTGAGCCAATGAGCGGGCCCGGGGGCGGCCGGCATCGCGACGCGCGCGACGTTCTGCAGGGTCTTGCCGTTGAACTTGACCGGGTGATCCGCCAGGGCATGGCCGGGCCGATGCCGGTCGGGCGACGTGCCGCCGCCGTGCACGACCAGGACCTGGCCGGCATATTTGGAGGCCAGCCGGGCCAGGTCGGTCTTGAGCGTGGCGTAGGGATCCACGCCGCCGGCCACGGTGTGCCGGCCCTCGAAATGCGGGTCGGCGGAAAAGGCCAGGACCAGGCCGCGCGCCTTGAGCCGCGTGGCGGCGGCGAAGGCCTGCCGCAGCCACGAGGCATCGGCCTGGATCCTTTCCTCGTATTCGCCGTTGCGCCCGGCTCCCGTGCGGTAATTGTTCTGGTTGCCCGGGATGTTCAGCGTGACGAACAGTACGTCTCCGTATTCCCAGCGCGCGTTCTCGGGATAGCCGCGGAAGCGGGCGGTCTCGCTCTGGCGCTGCAGGTCCAGCTTGAGCATGCCCAGCGAATCGTCCGGATCGAAAAACAGCTCGCGCAGCCGGTTCAGGCGTTCGACGGGCCCGAACTGCCCGGCGGCGGGGCGGTCGCACTCGGCCCAGTCGTTTTCGCCCGGAACCAGCACCAGCGGGACGGGACTGCCGTCCAGCAGCGCGTGCCGGCGGGCATAGGTCTTGTCGTCGCAGCGCTCGTCGCGGCCCTTGATGTTGCCGGTATGGATGGCCAGGTCGGTCTCGGTGCCGAACTGCGCCAGCGCCTGGGCAACGGCCGCTTCCTCGCCGTCATGCGCGGGCACCCCGCCCAGCAGGGCGAAGGCAAAACCATGGCGGGCCGCATAGCCCGATTCGGCGTTGGTGGCGGCCGCCGCCGGCGCCATGGACGCGCACGCCAGTGCCGCCGCCAGCAGAAAGCGGGGCCAGGAAAGCGGGCGTGGCGGCGTGGCGGTCATTGCGGCTGGGCCAGGCTCTTGAGCCGGTAGAGTTCATCCAGCGCCTCGCGCGGGCTGAGGCGGTCCGGGTCGATGCCATCGAGTGCGTCCCGCACGGCCTCCATGGCGTGATCCCGTGCCTGCTCCATTTCCTGCGCCTGGGCCGCCTCGTCTTGCGGCGGCGCGAACAGCGCCATCTGCGGGACCTGGGCTCCCTGCGTCTCCAGCTTCTCCAGCTCGCGCCGCGCCATGCGCACGACCGCGGCGGGAATGCCCGCGCGCTGCGCGACCTGGATGCCGTAGCTGCGGCTGGCGGGGCCTTCGCGCACCTCGTGCAGGAACACGATTCCCTTGTGCGACTCCGCCGCGGCCAGGTGGACGTTGGCGACCTCGGGGCGTACCGAGGGCAGGCGCGTCAGTTCGAAATAGTGCGTGGCGAATAGGGTCAGCGCGCGATTCTGCGATACGAGCTGGAAGGCGATCGCCCAGGCCAGCGCAAGGCCGTCGTAGGTCGAGGTGCCGCGGCCGATCTCGTCCATCAGCACCAGGCTGTCGGACGTGCTGGATGCCAGGATGGCGGCGGCCTCGATCATCTCCATCATGAAGGTGGAGCGTCCGCCCGCCAGGTCGTCGGCGGCGCCGATGCGGGTGAAGATGCGATCGATGCGGCCGATGCGCGCAGCCCGCGCCGGCACGAAGCTGCCGATGCGCGCCAGCAGCACGATCAGCGCGGTCTGCCGCATGTAGGTCGATTTACCGCCCATGTTGGGACCGGTGATCAGCAGCATGCGCCGGGTCTGCGCCAGCCGGCAATCGTTGGGCGTGAAGCGCTCGATGACCCGTTCCACGACCGGATGGCGGCCCTGTTCGATATGGATCTCGGCCGTATCCAGCAGCTCGGGCGCGACCCAGTCGTTGTTGCGGGCATGGAAGGCGAGGGCGGCCAGCACGTCGATCTCGGCCAGCGCCGCGGCCGTTCGCGTCAGCGCGCGCACGTGCGGCGCCAGCGTGTCCAGCAATTGCTCGTACAGCCATTTCTCGCGCGCCAGCGCGCGGTCCTGGGCGGACAGGATCTTGTCTTCCCAGGTCTTGAGTTCGGGAGTGATGTAGCGTTCGGCGTTCTTGAGCGTCTGGCGGCGGCGGTAGTCGTCGGGGACCTTGTCGGTCTGGCCGCGCGTGACCTCGATGAAAAAACCGTGCACCCGGTTGAACTCCACGCGCAGGTTGGCGATGCCCGTGCGTTCCCGCTCGCGTTTCTCCAATTGCACCAGGAAGTCGCCGCTGTGCGATTCCAGCGCGCGCAGTTCGTCGAGCTCGGCATCGAAGCCTGCGGCGAGCACGCCGCCGTCGCGCACATTGACGCCCGGTTCGGCGGCGATGGCGCGCGCCAGCAGCTCGCCGATGGCGGGATCGGGCGCGAGCTGGGCTGCCAGTTCGGGCAGCCGCGCCTGGGGATCGGCCGACAGCATCGAGCCTTCGCCGGCCAGGCGCAGTACCATGGCGTGCAGCCCAGGCAGCAGCGCCAGCGCATCGCGCAGGCTGGCCAGCTCCCGCGGCCGCACCGAGCGCAGGGCCACCCGCGCGGAGATGCGCTCCACATCGGGAAGCGGCGCCAGCGCGTCCTGCAGCAGGCGCGGATCGCCGCCATCGAGCAAGGTCTCGATGGCGCGCAGGCGGGCCGCCGCAGGGGCGTTGTCGCGCAGCGGGTGGTGCAGCCAGCGGCGCAGCAGCCGGCTGCCCATGGGCGTCTGGCAGTGGTCCAGCACCGAGAACAGCGTGGGGGACTCTTCGCCGCGCAGGGTTTCGGTCAACTCCAGGTTGCGGCGGGTGACGGGATCGAGCAGCACGTACTGGCTGGCGCGATCGGCGGTCAGCTGCTGCACGTGCGCCAGCGCCTGGGACTGCGTGTTCGAGACATAGCGCAACAGCGCGCCGGCCGCGCAGATCGCCTCGGGCATGTCCTCGACGTCGAATCCGGCCAGCGAGTCCGTGCCGAAGTGGTTCAGCAATTGCTGGCGGGCACCGCTGGTTTCGAAGTGCCAGACCGGAACCGGGCTGATGGGGGCGCTGAAATCGACCGGCAGCGGCTGGCCTTCTGCCAGGATCACTTCCGCCGGCGCGATGCGGTGCAGCTCGCTCGCCAGCAGGGTGGGCGCGCATTCGGTCAATCGGAATTCACCGCTGGCCAGGTTCAGCCAGGCGATGCCCACGCGGCCGGTCTTGCCGTTGCCCGGCTGGACCGCGGCGACGGCGCGGTCGGCCTTGGCCGGAAGCAGGGCCTCGTCGGTCAGCGTGCCGGGCGTCACGATGCGGACGATCCGGCGTTCCACCGGTCCCTTGGACGTGGCGGGATCGCCGATCTGCTCGCAGATCGCGACCGATTCGCCCAGCTTGACCAGCCTGCCCAGGTATTGTTCGACGGCATGGAATGGCACGCCCGCCATCCGTATGGGCACGCCATTGGAGGCGCCGCGGGTGGTGAGCGTCAGGTTCAACAGACGCGAGGCCTTTTCCGCGTCGTCGTAGAACAGCTCGTAGAAATCGCCCATGCGGTAGAACAGCAGCAGAGGGCCGGCTTCGGCCTTCAGGCGGAGATACTGCTGCATCATGGGGGTGTGTGCGCTGGTATCCGATTCTTTCATTAAAAATCAATAAGTTCGTGAGGCGCTGGATGAGAGCAATGGACAACTTTGACCAGGTTCTACTGGAAAGCGGAGTGCTGTCCCTGCCAAATATGGCATTGTAGTGAGGGCTGTCGACTACCAGCGAGTATGAGACAGATTGCCACGGATCGATTGTAGGAGATGGAGTCAAGTTGTAAACTAGTCAGATGACTAGTCTTTTATGGGGTGCTGCATCATGAAAAGCTGGGCCATACAGGACGCAAAGGCGCGCTTCAGCGAGTTTCTTGAGGCGTGTCTCTCGGAGGGACCGCAGATGGTGACCAAGCGTGGAGCCGAAGCCGCGGTGCTCGTCCCCGCCGCCGAATGGAAACGCCTGCGTGCAGCGGCCAAGCCGTCGTTGAAGGAACTGCTGCTTTCGGATACCGCACGTACGGAGTGCCTCGTGCCGCCACGTGGGGCGGCACGGCGCCGACGCATTGCGCCTATTCGCTGAGCGCGCCGCATGTATCTGCTGGACACTAACGTCATTTCCGAATTGCGACGGCCGCGCCCGCATGGCGCCGTCGTCGCCTGGCTCCGGTCCATTGCCGATGGCGACCTTTATCTGTCTGCGGTCACGTTGGGAGAGATTGAGGCCGGCATCGAACTGACGCGCGACCAGGATCCGGACAAGGCCGACGAAATCGCTCGCTGGGCCGATCTGGTGGCTGCCTCGTACAACGTCCTGCCCATGGATGCGGAAACCTTCAGGCGCTGGGCGCGACTGATGCACCGGCGCTCCGACACGCTGTATGAGGATGCGATGATTGCTGCCACCGCGCAGCAGCACCAACTGGTAGTGGTGACACGCAACGCCGGCGATTTCGCTCCCTTTGGGGTGGAGGTTTTCAATCCGTTCGAGGCGAAGGCGGGGTGACTTCCAGCGGGATCGTCCGCAGCGCGTCGATGGGCAGATCGATCCCGAAATGTTCACGCAGCGCCGCCTGGAGCGCCTGCGGGCCGTCCAGTTCCTGTTCCCGGGCATGGCCGTCGGCCGCGCGGAATTTCAGGACCTTGCCGGACAAGGTCACCCGGCGACCCTTGGGCAGTACACGCGCCGCTGTGAGTCCTTGCAGGAAGTGCGAAGCGGGATGCGTGCTGGTGTACCAGTTCGCCACCTCGCGGTCGACCATGGGCATGTCCTCGCCGGTGAACTCGTAGACGTCGACCCACTGGCCGGCATGCTGCACCTGGTGGTACCACCTGCCGTCCTCGCGCACCAGGCGCCGCTCGTCGTGGGACGTGGCCTGGATCAGGCCATCCTCCAGGCGCAGGGCGCGCGTGAGCGAGGTCGCGCCGACGCCGACATCGGTGATCCAGTCCTGCCCGTCCAGGGTCACCGCCAGCGTCAGGTGCGTGCGTTGAACCATGATGCTGCGATCGGTCGTGCCCAGGCGCACTCGCGCCGCCAGGGGGCGCGCGGCAAAGCCCAGCTGCGCGAGCAGTTCCAGGAACAGGCCGTTCAGCTCGAAGCAATAGCCGCCGCGGCGCGCGGTGACGAGCTTGTCGTACAGGCGCTGGGGTTCGAGGTGGATGGGCCGGCGCAGCAGCACGTCCAGGTTCTCGAACGGAATGGATTGCGAGTGGGCGCTGGTCAGCGCGTCCAGCGTCGCGAGGGAAGGGGCCGTGGAGCCCTGGTATCCGAGCCGTGCCAGGTACGCGTCGATGTCGAACGTATTGCCCACCGGGTCTCCTTGTCGAGTCAGGCGGATGCCGCCTTCTGGAAGAAGACTAACAGGAGTAGCGCCGCGGCGAGTATCCAAACCGCGATGAACACGGCCGCGGCCACCCGGCTGACCGGCCGGCTCGACATGTCCGCGGCCGACCGCCTGAATTCGGCCATCAGGCCGGCGGGGATGAGGCGCACCACCAGCAGGATGCCGAGCGGAACGATGATGAGGTCGTCCAGGTATCCCAGCACGGGGATGAAGTCGGGAATGAGGTCGATGGGGGAGACCGCATAGGCGGCCACCAGCAGGGCGAGCACCTTGGCCATCCAGGGGGTGCGGGGATCCCGGGCCGCCAGCCAGACCGCGACGACGTCCTGCTTGATGCGCCGGGCCCACTGCTTCATCCGCTTGATCATGGCGCGTGTCCAGGCGTCACTTCATGTAGGACCGCACGGCGGCCACGACTTCTTCCAGGTCGGCCGCGCGGACGTCGGCGGGTACGTCGGCACGGCCCAGGTGTTCGCGGATGTGCCCTTCCAGCACCTCGGCCATCAGCCCGTTCACCGCGCCACGTATCGCGGCGATCTGCTGCAGGATCGCCACGCAGCCGGCTTCCTGGGTGAGGGCGGTCTCCAGGGCCGCGGCCTGTCCCTTGATCCGGCGCACGCGCGTCAGGAGCTGCTTCTGGTTGTGGAGGGTGTGTGCCATGGATGGCCGTCGCCTTTCATTGGAACTATACTGGGGTATAGTATATACACGATACACCGGAACGGGCCGCATCATGTCGACATCCCTCATTTCCCAGGATTGGACCCACAGTCACGTCTTCGACGAAGGCAATCCCCTGGCCGAACGCAACACCCGCCGGGCGGTGCTGCTCACGGCGGCGATGATGGTCGCCGAGATCGTGGGCGGCTACATGTTCAATTCGATGGCGTTGCTGGCCGACGGGTGGCACATGAGTTCCCACGCCGTGGCGCTGGGCCTGGCGGTGCTGGCCTACGGCGCGGCACGGCGCTACGCGAACGACGGACGCTTTGCGTTCGGGACCTGGAAGATCGAAGTGCTGGGCGGTTATACGAGCGCGCTGTTCCTGGCCGGCGTGGCCGCGCTGATGCTCTACGAATCCGTCCAGCGGCTGATGTCCCCCGCGACGATCCACTACGATCAAGCCATCGCCATCGCGGCCGTCGGCCTGCTCGTCAATCTCGCCTGCGCGTGGCTGTTGAAGGACGGGCATCACGGACACGATCACGGCCACGGACATGACCATCATCATGGGCATGACCACGACCACGAGCACGGCAGCGACCTGAACCTGCGTTCGGCCTACCTGCACGTCGTGGCCGATGCCGCCACGTCGGTGCTGGCCATCATCGCGCTGTTCGGCGGCAAGCTATGGGGGGCGGCCTGGCTGGATCCGGTCATGGGCATCGTCGGCGCCGGCCTGGTCGCCGTCTGGGCGTACGGCCTGCTGCGGGCCTCGGGAAAAGTCCTGCTCGATGCGGAAATGGATGCGCCCGTCGTGGCCGAGATCCGCGAGGTGGTCGCGGCCTGCCCGTTCAAGGCGACGATCACGGATCTCCACGTCTGGCGGGTCGGCAAGGGCAAGTATGCCTGCATCCTGGGTATCGTGACCGATACGCCGGCCACGCCTTCCTATTTCCGGGAAGCCTTGGCCATCCACGAGGAACTGGTCCACGTCACCGTGGAGGTCAATCGCATGCCGACCGTTCCGGCGGGCGCCAATCTGGCGTGAACAGGCCCTAATGGTCGTGAGCGCCTTCCTCTTCATCATCGTGAGGGGCGACGCCTTCGCGTGATTTCTTCAGCCATGCCTTGCCCTGTTCAAGGTCGATGGGAACGAGGTCACCTTCGAGGTAGGCCCGTCCCAGCCTGGCCTGGGCCACCGGGTTGCCCGCCTGGGCCGCGCGTTCCAGCCAGGCGACCGCTGTACGCGTATCCCTGGCGACTCCCCGGCCCGCCGCATAGGCCTGGTACAGGGCGTACTGGGACTTGGGGGAGCAGCGGTCATTCCCGGAGGCGGCCAACCGATGCCACTTGAATGCTTCCTTGTCGTCCCGCGGAGCGCCTCCCAGTCCCTGCCCATAGAAATCGCCCAGCATGCATTGCGCGATCACCGATCCGCCCGCCGCCGCCTTGCGGAACAGGCGGAACGCCTGGGAAAGATCCTTGGGTACGCGGTCGTTGCCGTTGTAGTACATGAAGGCAAGATCGACCTGCGCAGGGCCGTGCCCAAGCTCGGCAGCCTTGCTCATGTAGCCGAAAGACTTCTGGCGATCAAGCGCCGCGCCGGTCAGGCCACCGTAATGGCGTGCCATTTCGTATGCCGCCGCGGCATCGTCGCCGGGCCGCGCGCCGGGAATGTCTCCCCCGGCCGCTACGGCAAGCCATCCGCCCAGGACCAGCCACGCGGCCATGCGCGCGGGCACGGCCGTTTCTCGCGGCCGTGGCCCTGTCCCGTCGACGGCCTTAGCGGAAGGCATCGGCGACGTTGGCCGGCACGACGATCTCGCTCGCCGGCGTAAGCGACAGCGTGACTGTCCGGCCCTTGGCGACCCTGGCCAGGACGGCTTGTGCCTCGGCTAGGCTGTTCAGGCGCTGGGTCCGCAGGTACTCGGGCGGGTGGAAGGTGCCCGTGGCCGCATGCACCGATTCGACCGGACCGCCGTCATAGGTGATCTCGGTGCCCATACCCGGACTTGCCTGCTTGTATCCTGGGGGGATGTAGCCCTTGTATGTGCTGTCCTGCACGTCGACTGCAACCTGGACGTAGAAGCCGCCAGGGTCGTTCACGTAGCTGTCCGTCGGGATCACGATGCCATTGGCCAGCAGCGGGATCGACGGGTTCTTGTTCTGGGCGCCGACGAAGCCCTGGATGATTTTCCCTTCGTCAAGCAGTGTCGCCCGGACGTTGGCCAGGCCCGCTTCCCGGCCAGGCTTGAAGGGGCCCGAGGTCTCTATGCTCTTGTACGAGCGGTTGGCTTCATCGCTGGCCCGGTACGAGGCCACCGAGCGACGTTTCTCCAATTGGTTGGCGAATTCGCTCGTGATCTTGCCGCCGCCCAGGACCGGCGCATCGTAGACCCTGGAGGTCATCGCCTCCATCATCGTGAGTTGCTTTCCGGCGTTGGCCGGATCCCGGTTGTAGGCCTTGAGCGCCTGGTAGACCTCGACGATGGGATACTGATTGGTATGCTGCGGCGCCACGAAATCCACTTCGACGGTGCTCTGCAGGTAGCTGAAGCCGTGCTGGAAGGACAGGCGGCGCCAACCGTTGGCGGCAGTCGGGGAGTTCAGGCCGTTGAAGCCATACCCGCCGTGATAGCCGAAGGTGTAGAACTTGCCGTCTGCCGGATTCTTCACGCGAAAGAGCATGTTGGTGGACCCCGGCGTGTGGCCGGGCGACCAGATCACCATGATCTTCACGTTGCCGAAGTCGTACCACCGGTCGTAGTCGTAGAACTTGTTGGTGCGGGCACGCAGGGCGGTTTCCGATTCGGGCAGGGCGCCGGGGATGTCCCACGCGTTGCCTTGCAGGTCGCTCTTGACGCCCGCCACGTCCTCTTTCGACGCCCAGACGTCCATGGTCTTGCCGGCGTTGTCCATCATCTTGAGCTGCTCGACGGCCGTGCCGTAGTGGTCGGCGTGGCCATGCGTGAGCCACAGGTCGGTGACCGACCGGGGGTCTATCCCCACCAGCTCCATGTTCTTCCAGTATTGGTAGCCGCTGTTGGGCCAGCCCGCGTCGATCTTGATGACCTTGTCGTCGGAGGTGTCCGCGGTCCCCATGTCGGCCTTCAGCACGTACGAGGCCACTTCGTTGTCGCCGACGTAGTACATGGTGTTCTTCACCATCTCGAACGGCTCGGTGCTGCGGCTGTAGGGCGCGGAGGATACCGAGGTCGCGTTGATGGCCACGTAGGGCAGGCCTGAAACCGGATCGATGCCCTTGTCCCCCAGCATGGGGCTTTGCGTGGGAACGTCCCAGGTGGGTTTGCCATCGGATTTGGAGGGCGGGGTGAAGTACCAGATCGCCACGACCTTGGCGCGATCCGCGTTCAAGTAGTTGTCGTCGAACAGCAGATATGCGGCCTGGCGCGAGGTGGTGCCATAGTGGTAGTCGGCGGTGACGGGGATGGCGCCGAACGTGGACGTCTCGCTTTTGGCGTAGTCCTCGGTGTTGACGTTGAAGACCCTTGCATCGGAAGCGACGGTGTAGGTTTCCTCGTAGCGCTTGATCGGCTTGGCATACGCCCGGCCCGCCTGGTCCGCGGTGACTGTCGTGCCGTCGCCGACCGTGATGGTCGACCCGGTCTTGCCGTAGACCCATCCGGCGGCCACCATGGGCCCCGGGGCGCCGTCGTTGCGGGTGACCGCCGCGCCGTACTTCTGCAGGTTGAACTGGGCAGCCGACGACGAGCCCTTGGACAGGATCACGTTGAAGGCAGGCGAACCGTCCTCGGGCACGATGACGGTACCGGCCGGGGATGCGAGCCAGTCCACGAGATTGCCCGGCACGAGCCCGTCCTTGATCGCCGCCGCACGTTCCGGCGTGCTGGGGGCGGTGGACAGCGTCTTCAGGCCCGTCTGCGTCAGGATGGTGACGTGTACGGTCTGCCTGCCGCCGGAATCGGTTTCCAGATGGGGAAGGCCTTGGACCAGGCCGGCCGTTCGGAACGAAACCGTCGCTCCCGGCGGACCCGGGCGCACGGGACCTGCGCTTCCGTCGTCGCCCCCGCCACAGCCAGCCAGAAGGGCCGCGGCGATGAACGCCGGCAGCAGTTTTCCTGCCTGTCGCGATGCAGTGCTCATCTTGCTTGTCTCCTTGGTGTTCTTGTGCAAGTCGGAATGATTGGCCGCCCCGGCGGCTTTCTTCAGCGGACCAGGCAGGGTTTCTTGTTGTCGAACCTCCAGCCCGGTATCAGGTACTGCATGGCCATGGCATCGTCGCGTGCGCCCAGGCCGTGCCGTTTGTAGAGTTGGTGCGCCTGCTCGACCGCGTCCATGTCGAGTTCGATGCCCAGCCCGGGAGCCTGGGGCAGTTCGATGCGGCCGCCGCGGATCTGCAGCGGATTGCGCGTCAGATTCTGGCCGTCCTGCCATATCCAGTGCGTGTCGAGCGCGGTGACCCGGCCCGGCGCGGCCGCTCCCACGTGGGTGAACATCGCCAGCGAGATGTCGAAATGATTGTTGGAATGCGAGCCCCAGGTCAGGCCGAACGCCTGGCAGGCCTGGGCGACGCGCACCGAGCCCTGCAGGGTCCAGAAGTGCGGATCGGCAAGGGGAATGTCGACGGATTGCAGCGACAGGGCGTGTGCCATTTCACGCCAGTCGGTGGCGACCATGTTGGTGGCCGTGGGCAGTCCGGTTGCCCGCCGGAACTCGGCCATGGTCTCGCGGCCGGAGTACGTGCCCTCGGCGCCGCAGGGGTCCTCCGCATAGGCCATCACGCCATGCATGTCGCGGCACAGGCGGATGGCGTCGCGCAGCAGCCAGCCGCCATTGGGATCGAGCGTGATGCGCGCCCTGGGAAAGCGTTCATGCAGGGCGTGGATGGCCTCGATCTCTTCCTCGCCGCGCAGCGCTCCGCCCTTGAGCTTGAAGTCCTCGAATCCATAGCGCCGATAGGCGGCTTCGGCCAGCCCGACGATGGCCTCGGGCGTCAGCGCCTTTTCGTGCCGCAGGCGCAGCCAGTCGTCCGCTTCCTCCGGAGCGCTGGCGTAGGGCAGCGGGGTTTGCGCGCGGTCGCCCACGTAGAACAGGTAGCCCAGCATCTGCACCGACGTGCGTTGTATGCCTTCGCCCAGCAGCGCGGCCACCGGCACCTCCAGGTGCTGGCCCAGCAGATCGAGCAGCGCCGATTCGACAGCCGTGACGGCGTGGATGGCAACGCGCAGGTCGAACGTCTGGTGCCCGCGGCCCGCGTCGTCGCGGCCAGCGAAGGTATTGCGCATCCGGTTGAGCGTGTCGGTATAGCGGCCGATGGAGCTGCCGACGATGAAGTCGCGCGCGTCTTCCAGCGTCGCGCGGATGTTCTCGCCGCCCGGTACTTCGCCCACGCCGGTATGGCCGGCGCTGTCGGTCAGGATGACCAGGTTGCGGGTGAAGTAGGGCGCATGGGCACCGCTGAGGTTGAGCAGCATGGAGTCGCGGCCGGCCACCGGAACCACCCGCATGCGGGTGACGGTGGGCGTGTGTCCGGCTGGCGGGAAAGCAGAAGGCATGATCGTTTCCGGGGCGGTCGCGTTATTGGATGGAGATGTTTCCGGTCTCGATCACTTCCTTCCAGCGCGCGCTTTCCTGCCGTTGGAAGCGTGTGAACTCATCGCTCGAGTTCGCCACGACTTCCAGGCCGACGTCGGTGAAAGGCTTGCTGACGGCGGGATCCTTGATGGCGTCGGTCAGCGCGGCCGAGATCTGGTTGCGCAGGTCGGCCGGCAATCCCTTGGGCGCGACGACGGCTTGCCAGGAATAGACTACCAGGCCGGGCACCGCCGCTTCGGCGAAGGTGGGCACGTCGGGCAGCACCTGCGAGCGGGTGTTGCCCGTGACGGCGATGGCCTTGAGCTTGCCGGCCTTGATGTGGGGCAGTACGGCGTTGACGTTCTGGAACGACATGTCGACCTGGTTGCCCAGCAGGTCGGCGATGGCGGGCGCGCCGCCCTTGTACGGAACGTGCAGTCCCTTCGTCCCGGTTTTCTGCCAGAACAGTTCCGCGGTCAGGTGGTCCGACGAGCCCGCCCCCGAGGTGGCGAAGCTGACCGCCCCCGGCCGGGACCGGAGCAGCGAGAGGACATCCTGGACGTTGCCCACCTTGGGCGCCAGGGAAGGGCTGACCACCAGGACATTGGGGGCCTGCACGGCGACGGTAAGGTAGGTGAAGTCCTTGGCCGGAGCATAGGGCAGGTCCTTCATCAGGTGTTCCGCGACGACCAGCGGCGCGAGCGAGGTGACCATGAGCGTGTAGCCGTCCGGCACCGCGCGGGCGACCTGCGCGGCCCCTATGGTGCCGGTGGCGCCGGCCTTGTTCTCGACCACGAAGGATTGCTTGAGCCGTTCCTGCAGCTTGTTGGCGACGGCACGCGCCACCGAGTCCGTCGCGCCGCCCGGCGGGAAGGGGACCACCATGGTCACCGGCTTGTCGGGCCAGGCGTGGGCTGCGCCGGAGGCTGCCGCCAGGGCCATCCCGATTATCCATGCGCGTGCTTTGGCGTTCATGTCGTCTCCGTATTCTTGTGAATGTTAACGTTACCAATCCGGGATGTCAGCGTTGTTCATGACTTGTTAACGTTAACATCCGCGTGGGCAGAATGTATGATCCCGGGCCGTGGAGACGCCATAGGTGGAAACCCAGGTCCCGTGGATCGCTATCGGCGGGCGCGCCGGGTTAGCCTTTCGTCTCATGTCCTACCCGTACCGCCGCCACGCCGCCGATGTCTGCCTCCGTTCGTAAGCCTGCCTCTGTTTCCGACCAGCCGGCCGAGCGGGCGCGGGTGACCGTGCGCGAAGTGGCCCAGGCGGCCGGCGTCTCGATGATCACCGTATCGCGTGCCATCAATACGCCGCAGCAGGTTTCCCCGGCCACGCTGGAGAAGGTCAATGCCGCCATCGCGGCGCTGGGCTACGTGCCGAATCTGATGGCGGGCGCGCTGCGGCTGTCGCGCAGCCATCTGGTGACCGTGCTGGTGCCGTCGGTCGCGGGGTCCTTGTTCGCGGGCATGCTGACGGCCCTGACGGAGTCGCTCGATGCGCGGGGCTACCAGCTCATGGTGGGGCAGAGCGGCTACGACGTACCGCGCGAGGACGCGCTGCTGCGGGCCATCATCGGCCGTCGCCCCGACGGCATCGTGCTGACCGGCGTCATGCATTCGCCGCAGGGGCGCCGCCTGCTCCAGGCTTCCGGCATCCCCGTCGTCGAGACCTGGGACACCACGGCCACGCCCATCGACATGCTGTTGAGCGTGTCGCACGAGCAGATCGGCGCGGCCGTCAGCCGTTATCTGTTCGAGGCCGGCAAGACCCGTCTGGCGGTGTTGAGCGGGGATGACGAGCGGGCGCACCTGCGCGCCGCGAGCTACGTGCGTGCGGCGCTCGCAATGGGCCTGCCCGAGCCCGTCGCGCTTTATCTGCCCGCGCCGACCACGCATGCGCAGGGACGCGAGGGCCTGCGCGCGCTGCGGCGCAGCGGCAAGGACATCGACGGCGTCTTCTGCACATCCGACCTGATGGCGGCGGGCGTCCTTACCGAGGCCATGGTGCAGGGCGTGGACGTGCCCGGACAACTGGCCGTCGTCGGTTTCGGCGACATGGATATCGCCGCGTCGATGTCGCCTTCCATCACCTCGGTGCACGTGGACGGGGCCGCGATCGGGGCCAAGGCCGCGGAAATGATCGCGGCCCGCGCCGGCGGACAGCGGCCGGCGGCATCCATCGTCGAGATCGGCTTCCGCATCGTCGCGCGCGAAAGCGCCTGACGGGTTCCGGCCGCGTCCGGGAATCGCGTCGATTAAACTTCCGGCCGATCCGCGATGAAGGTTTGCATGGACATAGAAATCAACGAAGAACTGCGGGCTTACATCGATCCGCTGAGCGAAGACGAGTACGCCGCGCTGGAGGGCAGCCTGCTGGCCGAAGGGTGCCGCGATGCGCTGGTGCTGTGGGGCAACGTGCTGGTCGATGGGCACAACCGCTACGGCATATGCAGGAAGCACGGCATCGAATTCCGGACCGTGCAGAACACGACGTTCCGTTCGATGGATGACGTGCGGCTCTGGATGATAGACAACCACCTGGGCCGGCGCAGCATTTCCGACTACCAGCGGGGCGTGCTGGCCTTGCGCAAGAAGGACATCCTGCAGGCGCGGGCGGCCGCCGCACCGGCCCCCGCCGCGCCGGCGGACGCCGCCGAGACGCCGCCCACGCGGGATGGCGGCGCGCCCGCCGAGCCGGCACGGCCTGCGATGGCGACGCGCGAGGCGGTGGCCCGGGCCGCCCGGCTCAGCACGGCCACCGTCGGCCAGATCGAGAAGATACAGAAAGCGGCCGCGCCCGAACTCGTGGCCGCGGTCAAGTCGGGCACCATCTCCATCAGCGCGGCGGCGGCCGTCGCCACGCTGCCGGCCGAGGAGCAGGTCGTGGCCGTGGCTGGCGGCAAGGACGAGCTGCGGCGCGCGGCGCGCCAGGTGCGCGAAAAGAAGGCCAGGGCCCGTCCGGCGGATGAGCCGGCGGCGGCCGGGGGCGGGGAAGGGGAGGACGACCTGCCGCCCGAGAGTACCGATGTGGCAGAGCTCCAGGGCCTGGTGCGCGCACTCAGGGCCGAGAATGCCGACTTGAAGCGGAAGGTGGCGAATCTGACCGTGGCGCTGAAGGAAGCGCGCGGCGCGAAGGCCGAGAGCGGCATGTAACCAAGGGTTCCCGCGTCATTTACAGAGCTTACATGTAGATTACACGTCCCGAACACTCTCCGCCGTATGCTCGCCCCGCGTTCACGCTTTACCGAAAGGAGGTCGTCGTGGCGAACAACAGATTTCCATATGGCATGCTGGCTCTGGGATGCGCGGGGGCATTGGGATTGGCGGCATGCGGCGGCGGAGACGGCTCGTCCGCTCCCCCCCAGGGCACGCTGCAAGTCTCGATGACCGATGCGCCTGCCTGTGGCTTCGATCATGTCTTCGTAACCGTCAGTAAGATCCGTGTGAACGGCAATCCGAACGTCGATGACAGCGGATCGGGCTGGGTGGATATCCCCGTGACTCCCGCCCGGCGGATCGACCTCCTGTCGCTGACCAATGGCGCCATGGCCACATTGGGCAAGGCGGCGTTGCCGGCGGGCAATTATCAGCAGATCCGCCTGGTGTTGCAGGCCAATGCCGGCAAGCCCTACGCGAATGCCGTGGTGCAGACCGGAGGCGGCGGAGACGAGATCGCGCTGACCACGCCCAGCGCATCGCAAAGCGGCTACAAGATCATCCGGCCGTTCACCGTTGCGCCCGATACGCTGACCGATCTCGTACTGGACTTCGACGCCTGTAAGTCCATCGTCGCGCGCGGCAATGGCGGCTTCAATCTCAAGCCCGTGGTGACCGCCATTCCCATCGTGGTGAGCGGCAAGGTGGTCGGCTACGCGCCGGCCGGTTCGCGCGTCTATGCCGAGCGCGGCGGCGAGGTCGTCAAGGGCACCGTGGCCACGAGCGAAGGCGCGTTCACGCTGTCGCCCATCGAACAGAGCAGCACGGCCGGCAACGTCGACGTCGTGGTCGTGCCGCCGGCATCGGCCGCGCGCGGCGTAGGCATCATCCGGTCGGTGCCGGTGGTGGCCGGAGCCAGCACGACGGTCTCCACGTCGACGGCGCCGATCGCTCCGCCGCCGTCGGCCTTCAACACCGTGTCGGGAACCGTGACGCCGTTGAGCGCCGAAGCGTCGCTGCGCGCCTTGCAGACGACGGGCGGGGCGAAGTTCGAAGTGGCCTCGACGTTCGCCAACCTGGCGACCGGCGCCTATGGCATGAACCTGCCCGCCGCCGCGCCGGTGGTCGGCACCTACCAGACCACGCTGCCCATTCCCCTGGTCCCGGACGCGACCGTGGCCGGACGCTACACGATAGAGGCCACGACTTCGACGGGCGCCGTGAAGTCCTCGTCCGTCGATATCGGTACGGGACCGGCAACGCGGGACTTCGCGTTCTGATCGGTACGCAAGGAGCAATCATGAAATCCATCCTAACCGCCATCGTTGCGGCGACCGCGCTGGGCGGATGCGCGGTGTACACCCCGGGAGGGGCCGTCGTGGCCCCGGCGCCGGGGTACTACTACGATTCGCCGGGGTATTACTACGAGTATCAACCGGCCTACCGGGGCGGTTATCCCGGGCCGCGCTTCTGCCCGCCGGGACAGGCGAAGAAGGGCCGTTGCTAGCAGAGTAAGAGCGGAGGCGCCGCTGGTACGGGGCGCAGGGGACGGCGCCGTTGGCCCGTCCCCCTTGTCCGTCCAGGCCGGTCAGGCCAGGGCGGGGTAGTCGATGTACCCCTTTTCCGTGCCGCCGTAGAACGTGGTGTTGTCCGGCGTGTTGAGCGGAGCACGCTCGCGCAGGCGGCGCACGAGGTCCGGGTTGGCGATGAAGAGCTTGCCGAAGGCCACGAGATCCGCGGCCCCGCTCTCGACCGCTTGCTCGGCGGCCGCGCGGTCGTAGCCGTTGTTGGTCATCCACGCGCCCCGGCCGCCGGCTTCGGCGTAGGCCGCCTTCAGCGCCGAATAGTCGAACGGCGCGTCACCCTGCCGGTAGTCGCGGGCGCCCCCTGTCGCGCCCTCGATGATGTGGACGTAGGCCAGGCCGTAGCCGGCCAGCTTGCGGACCACGTACTCGAACAGGGGTTGGGGTTCGGGGTCCGAGGCGTCGTTGGCCGGCGTGACGGGCGAGATACGGATGCCGGTGCGGCCGGCACCGATTTCGTCGGTGATGGCGTCCAGCACTTCCGTCAGCAGGCGCGCCCGGTTCTCGATCGAGCCGCCGTAGGCGTCGTCGCGGCGGTTGCTGCCCGAGCGCAGGAACTGATCGATCAGGTAGCCGTTGGCGGCATGCAGCTCGACGCCGTCAAAGCCGGCCTCGATGGCCGCGCGGGCGGCGCGCCGGTAGTCGGCCACGATGCCGGGCAGTTCATCCAGGCGCAGCGCGCGCGGCTCCGAGGTCGGGACGAATCCACTCCCGTCCGGCCCGACGAGGTAGGTCTTGGCGTTGGCCCGGATGGCCGAAGGCGCCACCGGCGCGCCGCCGTCCGGCTGCAGCGAGGTGTGCGATATGCGTCCCACGTGCCAGAGCTGGACGACGATCTTGCCGCCCGCGGCGTGGACCGCGTCGGTCACCCGCCGCCAGCCGGCCAGTTGCTCTTCCGAATACAGGCCGGGCACGTCGGCATAGCCCTGGCCCTGGTGGCTGATGGCGGTGGCTTCGGTGATCAGCAGGCCGGCGCTGGCGCGCTGGCTGTAGTAGGTGGCCGTGACCGGCTGGGGGACGGCCCGCGGCGACCGGTTGCGGGTCAGCGGGGCCATGACGATGCGGTTGGCGAGCCGGAGGTCGCCGACGGTGATGGGATCGTACAGCGTGGTCATAGGAAATCCTGGTTTAGAGATGCGGCGAATCATATCGATGACTCTCGAATCATATATCGTTAAGTGACGATATATGCTCATGTCCGTTGTGCCGTAGGGGTTATCCGGCCGGCGGAGCCCTGCCGCAAATCCGGTACTATGCCCGGCTGGTCTCCGTCTGCCGTGCCGCTGTCGCCGTCGTTCCATGTCCGATCGCTCCGCTTCCTCCCGGGTTTCCGCGTCGCTTCCCGTCTTGTCCGTCTCCACGCTGTGCTCCTGGCTGGGTTCGTTCCGGCCGGGCCGGATGCGCATCAACGGCAGGGAGCGCGTGCGCATCGTCCTGGGAGCCCTGGCCGGGATCCTGCTGGCCGCCTGGGCGAGCCGTGCGATGGCCGGCAGCCTGGGGGCCGCCGCCTGGATGGTCGCCCCGCTGGGCGCGAGCGCGGTACTGGTGTTCGCCTTGCCGGCCAGCCCCCTGGCCCAGCCGTGGTCGGTGATAGGCGGGAACACGCTGTCGGCGCTGGTGGGCATCGCCTGCGTCAATCTGGTGGGCGATCCGGTCCTGGCGGCCGCGCTGGCGGTGGGAGGCGCCATCGTGGTGATGCTGTCGCTGCGCTGCCTGCATCCTCCGGGGGGAGCGGCGGCCCTGACCGCGGTGCTGGCCCAGGCGGCCGACTACCGCTACGCGCTGTTTCCCGTGCTGGCCAACTCCGTGCTGCTGATCGTGGCCGGCCTGGCCTACAACAGCCTGACGGGACGCCGCTATCCCCATGCCCAGGCCAAGCCCGTGCCCGGCCCCCGGTCGCGTTTCACCGCGGCCGACCTCGACGCCGCGCTGGCTCACTACAACCAGGTGCTGGACGTCAGTCCCGACGACCTGGAGGACCTGCTGCACCATGCGGAAATGGCCGCCTACCGGCGCAGCCTGGGGGAGCTTCGGTGCCGGGACATCATGACGCGCACCCCGCTCAGCGCCAAGCCGGACATGCCGCTCAAGGACGCCTGGGCGCTGATGCGCCAGCATCGCATCAAGGCGCTGCCGGTGATCGACCAGGCCCGCGGCGTGGTGGGCATCGTGACGGTGGCCGACTTCATGAGGCAGCTGGAAATGGACCGGCCCGAGGGGTGGGGAGGGCGGCTGCGGGCGCTGATCGGTCTCGCGCCCGGGGCCGGCGGGCGTCCGCGGGTCATTTCGCAGATCATGACCCGCCATGTCCGGGTGGTCAGCGCGAGCCGCTACGTGATCGAGCTGATTCCGATGTTCGCCGACGGCGGCCATCACCATATCCCCGTCATCGACGAGGAACGCACGCTGGCCGGCATCATCACGCAGACCGATCTTGTCAAGGCCCTGTCGCGGGCGGTTGGAGCCGGAAGAGACGCGTGATTCGGGGTCTATTCCGCGTCGAAGCGCGTCTCAACTTGGCGGCGGGCCCGCCGTTAATACCGTTGCAAGTACGTTGACCGGAGACAGGCCCTGCTATCGTCCAGCTGTCCAGGCGTGGTTCCGGGCCTCCCTTGAGCCCGTCCCTCCATGCGACTTGATACCTTAGACCGCGTTTGCGCCGATCCGGTGGCCTCTTTCGAAAGCGCCATCGACTTCTTCGCGCGCATCGACCAGCAGGGCCGGTTCCTGTACATCTCCGAGCCGGGGCTTGCGTTCATCGGCTATCACCGCGAATACCTGCGCATCGTGACGCTGCGAGACCTGGTCCCGCAGGAGGACGTGTCCCTGCTCGAAGCCTGCCTGCGCCAGGCCCAGCAGACGGGCGAGGTGCAGAAGTGCACGCTGCACCTGATCAAGACGCTGACCTATCCCCGGCTGGTGGAGTTGCGCGTCGCGCCCGACGCGACCGAGCCGGGGCAGTTGCTGGTGGTCGGGCATGACGTGTCGGCCTGGGCCGACAACGAGCAATGCCTGACCTACGCCATGTACCACGACGTGCTGACGGGGCTGGACAACCTGGCCTCGGCGCGCCACGAGATCGAACGGGCCAAGCAGGAGGCGCTGGACAAGGGCTACCGCGTGGCCCTGCTGCAGATAGACATCGACGAGTTCCATCGCGTCAACCAGGCCTTCGGCTACGAGGCCGGCGACCGCATCCTGCACGAGACCGCGCTGCGGCTCAAGGGCGCCTGCCATGCCCGGGAGTTCGTGGCGCGCTGCTACAGCGACGCCTTCCTCATCCTGTTGCGCGACGTGCCCGACCGCGGCTACGTCGAGGAGTTCGCCCGCCGGGTGTCCGATGCGATCCAGCTGCCGTATTCCCACGAGGGGCAGACGCTGCAACTGTCGGTACGCATCGGTGCCGTGCTGTTCCCCGACCGGGCGAACGGCTGCGACCAATTGCTCCACCACGTGGACGAGGCGCTGGCGCAGGCCGGCCGCAATCGCGGCTACAGCTTCGCCTTCTACGAACGGCGCGCGGCCGGCAACCGGCCCGACACGCTCAGGCTCGAATCTGACCTGCACAGCGGCATCCGCAACGGCGAGTTCTCGCTGCACTACCAGCCCATCGTCGAGGCGCGCAACGGGCAGGTGACAGGGATCGAGGCCTTGATGCGCTGGCATCACCCCGTGCTGGGCGCCGTTTCGCCGGAGATATTCATCTCGCTGGCCGAATCGGCCGGCCTGATCAATTTCCTGGGCGGATGGGCCCTGAAGAATGCCTGCATGCAGCTCATGCAGTGGGACGCGCGCGGCATCCATCTGCAATATGCCAGCGTCAACGTCTCGGCCCAGCAGTTCCGCGACAAGCGCTTCCCGGCCGCGGTGCGCGAGGCGTTCAAGCTGACGGGGCTGGCGCCCCGGCGCATCGTGCTCGAGATCACCGAAAGCGTGCTGATGGAGGATCCGGCCCACGCCAAGTCCCTGCTCGAGGAATTGACCGATCTGGGGGTGCGCTTCGCCGTGGACGATTTCGGCACCGGCTATTCCAGCCTGGCCTACCTGCAGAGTTTTCCCCTGGCCGCCCTGAAGATCGACCGGCGTTTCATCAGCAACCTGCCTTCCTCGCGCAATGACCAGGCCATCGTCGACGCCATCGTCGGGCTGGCCGGCACGCTGGGCCTGGACCTGGTGGCCGAGGGCGTCGAAACCGAGGCCCAGCGCGACCTGCTGGTGGCCAGCGGTTGCGAATTGATCCAGGGCTGGCTGGTATGCAAGGCCCTGCCCATCAACGAACTGGCGCACAAATTCGAAACCGGCGAGCTGCGGCCGCTGGCGAGCTGACGCCGGTAGACGGATTCCCCCATGCCGGATACCCAACAACGCCACGCGTTGACCCGCAAGCTGTGGTCGCGCATCAACGAGCGCGGCGACTTCCCGCTGCTGTCGGATTCCCTGCGTGCCACGATCTCGGCGATGAAGGGGGACGACCACGACATCACGGCGCTGGCCCAGATCGTCCTGTCGGACTTCACGCTGACGCAGCGCGTCATCCGACTGGCCAATTCGGCCATGTACATGGCCTTCGGCGGCAATATCACCACGGTGTCCCGCGCGCTGGTCGTGCTGGGCATCGAGGCCGTGGGCCACCTGGTGCTGGGCCTCAAGCTGGTGGATCATTTCCAGCAGTCCCATCTGCAATTGCAGCGGCTCGACGCCAAGCTGGAGCTGAACCGGGCGATGCTGGCGGGCTGCGTGGCGCGCAAGGTATGCGAGGTGCGCGAGCTGCTGACCAGCGAGGAAGCGGTGGTCTGTACGCTGATGCGCCAGCTCGGCAAGCTGCTGTGCATCTTCTATCTCGAGAGCGAATGGACCCAGATCCGGGAGCATGCCCTGGAATATCGCCGTACCGAGGACGAGGTGTCGGCCGAGGTGCTGGGCATCAGCTTCGAAGAGCTGGGCGAGGACGCCGCCGAGCGGTGGGGGCTGCCGGCGGTGATCCGGCGCGGCATGGAGCCCTTCGACCTTGCCGGCCTGCCGGCCGACCAGGACGTCGTGCTGGACCACGACCGATGGCTGCGCGCGGTGGCCAGCTTCTCGGTACAGATGTCGCGCAGCATGACCATCGCGGGCGGCGACGTCGAATTGCGCGAGCGGCGGATGCGCGAGACGGTTCAACGCTATGCGCACGCGCTGGCGGTGGCGCCCGAGCCGCTGTACGAGATCATGGAGGAGCTGACCCGCGAGCGGGCCAGCCAGCGTTTCATCCAGGAAATCGACGACCTGCACGCGGAGTCGACACAGGGCGGATCGCACAACGCCGAGCGCACGCTGCGCGAGGGCATGCGCGACCTGCGCTCGCTGCCGTCCGAGCACCACCTGGGACCCGTGCTGGCCATGGCGTCCGAAGCCATGCTGGCCGGCATGCAGTTCTCGCGCACCATCGTTTTCGTGCGCGATCCGCGTCGCCATACCTTCGAGGCGCGGCTGGGATTCGGCCGCGGCATCGAGCAACTGCTCCCCCAACTGCGCTTCAATGAGATATTCTCGGTGGACGTCTTCCACCTGGCCATCACCAATTCAGTGGGAATCTTCATCGAGAACGCCAGCGATCCCAAGTTCAGCGTCCACATCCCGCGCTGGTTCCGCGATGCCGTGCCCGATTCGCACGCCTTCGTGCTGCTGCCCGTGCGCGCGGACAAGGATACGGTGGCGCTGATCTATGGCGACTGGAACAGCGCTCAGCTGGCGCGCAAGATTCTTCCCGAGGAAATGGCCGCCCTGAACGAGCTGGCACGGGAGCTGGGCCGATTCTTCGGCCACGCCCGCACGGCGGCTCGCGAAGCGCCTTGAGCGGCGGCCGCGCCGCCGTGCATCGCCAGTTGATCGAGCTGGCACGGCGCAAGGCGTTATCGGCCGGGGCCGCCGAAGAAGGGCTGCGGTTGGCGGCGGTGCTGCCCGACGGACCGGCCTGGCGGCGTTTCCTTGAACGGGTATGCGCCTACGGCGGCACGCTGGCCTGCGCCGCCGGCATCATTTTCCTGGTGGCTTTCAACTGGCAGGAATGGCCGCCCATCGCCAAGTTCGCGCTGTTGCAGGCCCTGCTGGCGGCATCCGCCGCGGTGGCCTGGCGCCTGGGCACGGCGCGCCCGGCGGGCCGGGTGGCGCTGCTGTTCGCGATGATCCTGTGCGGCGCGCTGCTGGCCTATCTGGGCCAGCACTACCAGACGGGAGCCGACAGCTACCAGTTGTTCCTGGCATGGGGCCTCCTCATCCTGCCCTGGGTGGCCGTGTCGCGGTCGGCCGCGGCATGGGCGCTGCTGCTGGTGCTGGCCAACCTGGCCGCCCAGCTCTACGTGGGGCGGTTCTCGCCCATCCTGCTGGCCGCGCTGGACGGGGGATGGCCGCATCCCTGGCTGTTCTGGCTGGACCTGGCCGCCGCCGCGGCGGCCGAAGCGCTGGGCGGGCGGCTCGCCGACGGCGGCCGGATGCGTTTCCTGCCCCGGCTGGCCGGCGTGCTGGTGCTGGCCATCGTCGTGAGCGCGCTGGTCGGCGCCATCCTGGATGACGCGCGTGCCGGCGGCTTCCTGGCCTGGGCCAACCGGGCCGTGATGGCCCTGGCCCTGGCCGGCGGTTTCCTGTTCTACCAATGGCGCCGTGACCTGCCCATGCTGACCCTGTGCTGCCTGGCGGCGATCGCGGTCGCGACGGCCGGGCTCGCGCGCCTGCTGGCGCAAGGCGATCCGGGCGAGCTGGCCCTGCTCGTCGTCGGCGGTTTCCTGATCGCGGCCTCGGCGGGCGCGGCCGTCTGGTTGCGGCGCCTGCAGGCCCGCTGGGCGGAGGAGGCATGAACGGCCTGCCGCAGGTCTGGGACCAGCTGCGCCGCCAGGGGCTGGCCGAGGGCGATGTCCCGCCCATGGCACAGGCGCAAGTGGCAACGCCCTGGCACGTGCGCCTGATGCTGGGCGTGTGCGGCTGGCTGGGCGGCCTCCTGCTGCTGGTTTTCGCGGGGCTGGTCCTGCCGGATCCTTTCGATTCGCATAGCCTGGTGGTGGTGGGCGTGCTGCTGCTGATCGTCGCGCGCATGCTGCTGCAGGGCCAGCCGCCCGAGTTGCGGGCGCAGTTCGCGCTCAGCCTCTGCCTGGCGGGTTATGGCGCCGTCGCCGTCGCCGGGGCGGCCTGGCTGCCGGTCTGGGGGACTTTCCTGGCGGCGGCGGGGCTGGGACTGGTCCTGGCGATCGTCATGCCGAACGCGATCGCCCGCTGTTTCGGCGTCATGGCCTTGCTGTTGGCGGGCGAGGGATGTTTCCGCGAACTGGACTGGCCGAGTCCCGTGCCGGTCATCGCGGCCTGGGCCTGCGCGGCGGCCTGGCTGGGCGAGACACGATGGGCGCATCGCCTGGGGCAGGGGCAGGCGCCGTTGTCCTGGGGCGTGACCCTGGCGTTGTGGGTGCTGGGCCTGGCCGGCGCACTGTTGCACGGCATGGACCTGTCCGTGCCGCCCGCCTGGCGTGCGCTGGCCTGGGCCGCACATGTGCTGGCGGCGTTGCCGCTGGCCTGGGTCGCCTGGCGCCTGTCGGTCCGCGCCCGACCGGCCGTCCGCGGCTGGGCCGCCGCCACGGCCTGCGCCCTGGTCCTGGCCGGGGCCTGGGCTCCGGGAGTGGCCTTCGGCCTGATGACGGCGGTGCTGGGCTACGCCCGTGCCCGGACCCCGCTCTGGGTGGGCGGGCTGCTGGTGGCGCTGTGGAGCGTGGGTTGGTTCTACTACGCACAGGCCTGGAGCCTGCCGCGCAAGGCGGCGGTGCTGCTGGCGCTGGGGGGCGTGCTGCTGCTGGCCTGGCGCGGCATCGCCAGGCTGGGCGCGCCGGAGGGCGGCCATGACTGAGCGCATGGCCCGCTGGCTGATCGCCGCCGGACTGGTCCTGGTGCTGGGCCTGGTCAACGCTTCGATCTGGCGCAACGAGTCGCTGCTGGCCAGCGGGACGCTGGTGTCGCTGGAGCTGGCGCCGGTCGATCCCCGGTCGCTGATGCAGGGCGATTACATGGCGCTGGACTGGGCGCTGGCGCGCGAGCTGCGCCAGCGCCTGGGCGAGGACCTGCCCGCCGCGGGAGCCATCGTCGTCCGGCGCGAGGCTGGCTCCAGCCGCGCAGCCCTGGTTCGCCTGGACGACGGCACGCCGCTGGCCGAGCGCGAGAACCGGCTGGCCTACACGGTGCGCGACGGGCGGATCCGGATCGCCACCGACGCCTATTTCTTCCAGGAGGGGCGGGCCGGGGACTTCGAGCGCGCCCGCTATGGCGCGCTGCGCGTGGGAGGGGACGGACGGGCGCTGCTGGTCGGCCTGCAGGATGCCGACCTGGGGTGGCTCGGCCCTCGCGGCGAGCGGCCGTAAGGGCCCGGGGCAGGGGCCCCGCGGGATCAGTCTTCCTGGTTCTTTGCCTGGTTGACGTTGGTGTTGGCCGGCACGCTCTGGGTCAGCCAGACGTTGCCGCCGACCGTCGAGCCCCGGCCGATGGTGATGCGGCCCAGGATGGTCGCGCCGGCGTAGATGACCACATCGTCCTCGACGATGGGGTGGCGGGCGATGCCCTTGGTGAGCTTGCCGTCGGGATCGGCGGGGAAGCGCTTGGCGCCCAGCGTAACGGCCTGGTAGAGGCGGACCCGCTCGCCGATGATCGTGGTTTCGCCGATCACCACGCCGGTGCCGTGGTCGATGAAGAAACTGGCGCCGATCTGGGCGGCCGGGTGGATGTCGATGCCGGTGGCCGAGTGGGCGATGTCCGAGATCAGCCGTGCCAGGAACGGGGCGCCCAGCTTGTGGATCGCGTGGGCCAGCCGGTAGTGGATGATGGCCTTGATGCCGGGGTAGGACAGCAGGATCTCGGAAATGCTGGTGGCGGCCGGATCGCCCTGGTAGGCCGCGTGCAGGTCGCTGACCAGGACCGCGCGGATGGCCGGCAGTTGCGAGGCGAAGCGACGGGTGATCTCGATCGCCTTGCCCTGCAGGTTCTGCTTGTCGTGGGTGTCCGGCGCTTCCGAGAAATACAGCGCGCGGCGGACCTGTTCGCAAAGCAGGTTGAGCGTGGCGTTCAGCGTGTTGCCGACGAAATAATCGATGCTGTCGTCGGTCAGCTTGCAGCGGCCGTAATGGGTGGGGAAGAGCGCGGCCGACAGGCCGTCCAGCACGGTGACCAGGGCTTCGCGCGAGGGCAGCTCGCGCACCCGGTCCAGGTAGCGGATCTTGTGCTCGATCTCGCGCGAGGTGCGCAACTGCTCGACGATGTCGGCCAGGTGCCACTCGGGAGCGATGTCCGGGGAGGGCGTGTGCGGTAGGTTCATGACGGAAAAATGAGTTGCGTGGGCAATGTCCACAAGCATAGTCGAAGCGGCTTTCCCCGCTAGGGGAAACCCTTTCGACTCGTCTGGTATGGCCCGAAACGGTAGAATATCGCCCCAAGTCGCCCGCGCCCGGGGCCCGCGCCGTCCCGCGCCGTGGACGCCCAGGCGCAAACGCGACACCTATAGGGACACTCACATGAACCGCATTTTCAGTCAATCGCTGGTGGCAGCGGCCGCCCTCGGCGCCGCTGCGTTCGCCCAGGCCGCCGACGTCAAGATCGGCCTGGCGGCCGCCCTGTCCGGCGGTGCCGGCCAGTACGGCGCCGCCATCCGCAATGGCTTCCAGCTCGCCGCCGACGAACTCAACGCCGCGGGCGGCGTCAACGGCAACACCATCAAGCTGGTCATCGAAGACGAACAGGGCAAGAAGGAAGAAGCCATCAACGTCTTCAAGAAACTGGTATTCCAGGACAAGGTCGTGCTGATCTTCGGCCCGACGCTGTCCAACTCGGCCCAGGCCGCCGACCCGATCGCGCAGGCCGCCAAGACCCCGGTGTTCGGCACCTCGAACACCGCCGACGGCATCACTTCCATCGGCAACTACGTCTTCCGCAACTCGGTCACCGAGGCCGACGTGCTGCCCGAGACCATCCGCGTCGCCGCCAAGCACAACGGCATCAAGAAGGTCGCGGTGTTCTACGGCAACGACGACGTGTTCACCAAGAGCGGCTACGACAACTTCAAGAAGGCCCTGGAAGACCTGAAGATCCCGGTCACCACGACCGAGACCTTCGCCAAGGGCGACGTCGACTTCAAGGCCCAGCTGACCAAGATCAAGGCCACCAATCCCGACGCCGTGGTGCTGTCGGCGCTGATCGCCGAGGGCGGCCCCATCATGGTCCAGGCCCGCCAGCTGGGCCTGAACGTGCCCTTCATCGGCGGCAACGGCATGAACTCGGTCAAGGTGTTCGACCTGGCCAAGGAACGGGCCGACGGCCTGTGGGTCGGCAGCCCCTGGTCGATCGAGAACGCGACCCCCGAGAACACCAAGTTCATCGCCGCCTACAAGGCGAAGTACAATGTGGCGCCGGACCAGTTCGCCGCCCAGGCCTACGACGCGATGCACATCGTCGCCGAAGCCCTGAAGAAGGTGAAGCTCTCGGGCAACCTGCAGGCCGACCGCGACGCCCTCCAGGCGGCGCTGCCCGCGGTGAAGATCACCGGCGCGACCGGAGCCTTCCAGTTCCGCCAGGCCAAGGGCGCCGCCGGCAAGCCCGGCGGCTACGATGCGGTCCAGACCCCCATCGTGATGGTCACCCGCGGCGGCCGCTACGTCATCGAGAAATAAGCGGTACCCGCGGAATCCGCCGGCCTCGCGCCGGCGATCAGAAAGGGCGCGGGACTCCCGCGCCCTTTATTAATAGTAGGGCTCGTGCCCATTTTTGTTTTCTGAACTCTACCGTCTCGTTCCTGAATCCGGCCCGACAAGAAACGCGGTCCGATCCAGGGCGCCGCGGATCCGGCTCCGCCGGTCCGCCAGTGCCGCCCCCTGGGGGGCGCGCGAAGCGCGTAGGGGGGGGTACCATCCATGCTACAGCAGCAACTCGTCAACGCACTATCGCTGGGGTGCGTTTACGCTCTGTTCGCGCTCGGCTTCACGCTGGTATTCGGCGTGCTGGGCGTCATCAATCTCTCGCACGGCGCGGTGTTCATGGTCGGCGCCTACGTGGCGCTGCAACTGATCACCCAGTTCGACCTGCCCCTGTGGGCCGGCCTGGCCGCCGCGGCGGTGGGCAGCGGCATCGTCGGCATCCTGATCGACGTGCTCGTCCTGAAGCGCCTGCGCAAGCGCAACGCGCCGCACCTCATACCCATGATCGCCACCATAGGCGTGGCCATCGCGCTCAACAGCGGCATGCAGGGCATCTATGGCGCCGCGAACATGCGCTTCCCGTCCGGCCTGGTGCCCGACGACGCCATCGAGATCGCCGGGCTGCACATGACGGTGATCGAGCTCATCATCATCTTCCTGTCGTTCGCGCTGATGGCAGCGCTGATGGTCGTCATGAAGCGTACCCAGCTGGGCAGGGGGCTGCGCGCCATCGCCGAATCGCCCAAGGCCGCCTCGCTGCTGGGCATCAACGTCGAGGGGCTGTTCATGCTGACCTCCTTCGCCGCTGCCGCCCTGGGCGGCGTGGCCGGCGTGCTGATCGGCCTTTATTCCAACGCGGTGTTCCCGCTGATGGGCCAGCCCATGCTGCACAAGGGCATCGCCGTCATCATCCTGGGCGGCATGGGCGACATACGCGGCGCCATGATAGGCGGGCTGTTCCTGGGCTTCGCGGAGGTGCTGTCGGTGGCCTACATCGGGTCGACCATGCGCGACGCCGTAGCCTTCGGCCTCCTGTTCCTGATCCTGCTCGTCCGGCCGCAGGGCTTGTTCGGCAAGGTGCTGGAACGCAAGGCATAAGGACGCAGACAAGAAATGGAATGGTTCGATAACTTCTGGTCGATCTACAGCAACCTGGTGCTGACCCTGGGCACCAACGCCCTGCTGGCCCTGTCGATCTACCTGACGCTTTCCTGCGGCATGCTGGCCATGGCCAATGCCGCCTTCATGGGGATAGGCGCCTACACCGCGTCCATCCTGACGATGAATTTCGAGATGTCCTTTCCGGTGGCGCTGCTGGGCGGCATGGCCGCGCCCATGCTGGTGGCTTTCGTCATCGGCAAGCCCACGCTGCGCCTGTCCGGGGTCTACCTGGCCATGGCCACGCTGGGCTTCGGCGAGGTGGTCCGGGTCGTGATCCTGAACACGGAGTCGTGGACGGGCGGTGCCCTGGGCCTGAACGGCATCCCCCAGCTGACGCAGTGGTGGCACATCGCGCTGGCCGTGGCGTTGTCGCTGGCGGTGCTGTTCCGGCTGCTGCGCTCGAAGGTCGGCCGCGCGTTCGAGGCCATCAAGGAAGACGAGACCGCCGCCGGACTGATGGGCATCGACGTCAACAACACCAAGATGCTGGCCTTCGTCCTGGGGGCGTTGCTGGCGGGCCTCGCGGGCGCGCTGAACGCCCACCTGACCTTCTTCATCGGACCCAACGAATACGGGTTCGACCGGGGCGTCGAGATCCTGACCATGACCATACTGGGCGGCATCGGCAGCCTGGCCGGGCCCGTGGCCGGCGCCGTGATCCTGACGCTGCTGCCCGAGACGCTGCGCGCGTTCAACGATTTCCGGCTCGTCATCAACGGCGTGATCCTGGTCCTGATCGTGCTGTTCCTGCCCAAGGGCATCTGGGACCCGGCGCTGCTGCGCAGCTGGTTCCGCCGGCGGAGCCAATGACATGCTGAAACTGCAATCCATCTCCAAGAGCTTCGGCGGCCTGCACGTGCTGCAGGACGTCAACATCGAGGTTCCGCAGGGAACGATCTTTGGCCTGATCGGCCCCAACGGCGCGGGCAAGACGACGGTGTTCAACCTGATCACGGGCCTGCTCGATCCGACCGGCGGCTCGCTTACCTTCGACGGCCAGAGCCTCGTCGGTGCCAAGCCGCACCAGATCACCCGGCGCGGCATCGCCCGCACGTTCCAGAACATCCGCATCTTCAAGGAAATGTCGCTGCTCGAGAACGTGGTGGTCGGCATGCACCGCCACCTGGACTACGGTCCGGCAGGCCTGCTGCTGGCGCTGCCCGGGTTCCGCGCCCAGGAACGCCGCGCGCGCGAACGGGCGCTCGAGCTGCTGTCCTGGGTCAAGCTGGAGCACAAGGCGCACCAGACTGCGGACAACCTCTCCTACGGCGACCAGCGCAAGCTGGAGCTGGCCCGGGCGCTGGCGACCGAGCCCAAGCTGCTGCTGCTGGACGAACCCGTGGCGGGCATGAACACCGGCGAGAAAGTGGACCTGATGGCCGAGATCCAGAACATCAAGGCGCGGGGCTACACCATCTTCATGATCGAGCACGACATGCGCTTCGTGATGGGCCTGTGTGACCGTATCGCGGTGCTGAATTTCGGTCGGATCATCGCCGAGGGCCTGCCCGAGGAAATCCGCAACAATCCGATGGTGATCGAAGCCTACTTGGGACGCGAGGACGACGTGGCGGACGAGGTGCAAGCATGAATCCGCTGCTGAAAGTCGACGGCCTGAAGGTTTCCTATGGCCACATCGCCGCGGTCAAGGGCATAGACCTCGAGCTGCGCGAAGGCGAGATCACGACGCTGGTCGGCGCCAACGGCGCCGGCAAATCCACCACGCTGCTGGCCTTGTCGGGCCTGATCCCCAAGGAAGCGGGCACCGTCACGTTCCAGGGCGAGGACATCTCGCGCCTGGCGCCGCACCGTATCGTCTCCAAGGGCATCGTGCAGGTGGCCGAGGGTCGTGCCATCCTGACCACGATGACGGTGCGCGAGAACCTCGAGCTGGGCGCCTATACCCGGCGCGACAAGGGCGGGATCGGCGCCGACCTGGATCGCGTGTTCGAACTTTTCCCCCGGCTCAAAGAGCGCCTGAACGGCATGGCGGGCAACCTGTCAGGCGGCGAGCAGCAGATGCTGGCGATCGGACGGGCGCTGATGGCCAAGCCGCGGCTGCTGCTGCTGGACGAGCCCTCCATGGGGCTGGCGCCTATCATCGTGCAGGAGATCTTCCGCATCCTGCGCGAGATCAACCGGCAGGGATTGACGATCTTCCTGGTCGAGCAGAACGTGCGGCAGGCGCTCAAGATCGCCCATCGCGGCTACGTGCTCGAGACGGGCGGCATCGCCTTGTCGGGCTCCGGCAAGGAACTGCTGGGCGATCGCAGGCTGGTGGAAGCCTACCTGGGCGGCTGAACAGATCCTATCCGGTCATACCGTGAAGCTGCCCCTGCCTCCGATGAAGTCGCTGGGAGCCTTCGAGGCCGCGGCGCGGTTGATGAGCTTTACGGCGGCCGCCGACGAGCTCTGCGTCACGCAGGTGGCGGTCAGCCGCCAGGTTCGCGGCCTGGAGGATTTCCTGGGCGTGGAGCTGTTCGACCGGCGCGGGCAGTCGATCGCGCTGACCAAGGCGGGAAGCCGCTACTATCCCGCGGTGCGCCGCGCGCTCAACGACCTGGCGTTCGCGACCTCGCAGCTCAGCCGGCGCGGGCAGCCGCAGGTGCTGTCCATTCTGGCCTACAACACGTTCGCGCAGTGCTGGCTGATTCCTATGCTGCCGGCTTTCCACGAGCAGCATCCCTCGGTGGAGATCCGGCTGTCGGCGTCCTCGGCCCTGGTCGACTTCAATCACCAGGATTTCGACGCCGCCATCCGTTTCGGAGTACCTGATATCCCGGGAATCGAAGTCGACATGCTGGCGCCGATCGAACTCGTGCCGGTCATGAGCCCGGATCTCCTGGCCCAGGTCGGCGGGACGCCGGACGTGTCGGCCATGCTCGAGTTGCCGCTCCTGCATTCGCTTGCCCGCCCGGGAGACTGGGAGGGCTGGTTCCGCCACGCGGGGCTGGCCAGCGACCATGCCGGCCGGGGCCACAAGTTCGAGAGTTCGCTGATGGCCTACGAGGCGGCGATACGCGGCCTGGGCGTGGCGCTGGGTGTCCGCATCCTGGTCGAAGGCTATCTGGCGTCGGGGCAGCTCGTCGCGCCGTTCGACACCTCTTATCGGCCCGCGGGCGGCTATTTCCTCGTGCATCCCAAGGATCGGGCGCCTACTGCCGCATTCCGGGCGTTTCGCCGATGGCTGCTGGCCGAACTGGGCGCGCGCGCCGACGACGTGATGGACGAGGCGCCCCTGCCGCCGCCCCCGGCCACCCCTACAAAATAGTTGGCCTGATCCGCCCGAAAAGTCATTTCCCCTTCGCCTGGCGTATGCGCAGAATGCATGACACGACTTTGCGCAGGAGGAATCGACGATGGCTGAATTGGCGGACCTGGGTATCGCATCCATGAGGTCCCGATGTTCCGAGGCGGAATGGGAGGTTCGGGTCAATCTCGCGGCATGCTACCGCCTGATCGAGTTCTACGGGATGGCCGACATGGCCGCCAACCATATCTCGGCCCGGGTGCCCGGCGAGGAAAACGCATTCCTGATCAACGCCTACGGGCTGCTGTACGAGGAAATCACCGCGTCCAGCCTGATCAAGATCAACGCCGACGGCGAAGTCCTGAGCGCGCCCGACTTCGGGCCGGACCTGAAGTACGGCGTCAACCGCGCGGGTTTCGTCATCCATAGCGCGATCCACCAGGCCAGGCACGAACTGTCGTGCGTCATCCATACGCATACGTGGCCCGGGATGGCCGTGTCGGCGCTCGAATGCGGTCTGCTGCCGCTGGCGCAGACCTCCATGCGCTTCGTCAACATCAGCTACCACGACTACCAGGGCGTGGTGCTGGACGAGGCCGAGCAAGCGTCGCTGGTGGCCGACCTGGGCGACAACAACGCCATGATCCTGAGGAATCACGGGTTGCTGACCGTCGGGCGGACGATACCCGAGGCGTTCAACGCCATGCATCGGCTGGAGCTGTCCTGCAAGCTGCAACTGGCGGCCATGGCCTGCAACAGTCCGCTGAATTCTGTTCCCCAGGACGTCCTGGACAAGACCTACATGAACTACCAGCCGCAGACCAGGCGGCCGTATGGCGTCATGGAATGGCCCGCGTTGCTGCGCAAGCTGGACCGGATCGATCCGAGCTACAGGCTATAGCCGGCTCCACGGCAGAACAGAATCAAGACAACGGAGACATCATGACATTCCTGGCAACTTCCTGGCGCATGGGCCTAGGGCCTGTTAACACAACGCAGCCCATCTGCAATCAGGGCGAAATTGATGAACCCGGTAAACATGACGTCGAGTTTGTCGAAGCGGGAGAAGATTCTGCGGAAGCCTTTGAGTCGCCGAAACAGGCGCTCGACCTCGTTGCGCCGCTTATACATCTCCCGGTCGTACTGCCATGGCTGAACACGCGTCTTCAATGGCGGCACGACTGGGATGTATCCCAAATCCAAGGCCAGTTGCCGAGTCTCGTTGCCTTCGTAGGCTTTGTCCATCAGCAAGTGCAGTGGCCGATTCGGTCTGCCCAGGCGGCGCAACAGTGCCCGCCCCTGCGGGCCATCGCCGGCTTGGCCCGGCGACAGCGCGAAGATCACTGCCGTTCGAGCATCCGCGGCAACCAGATGAATCTTGGTGGTCCAGCCTCCTCGAGACTTGCCAATGCTTTGGCGGCCTTTTTTTTGAGGGCCCCCGTACCGTCCGGATGCACTTTGACTATCGTGCTGTCCAGCGACACCGCCTCGATGCGTATCCGGACAATCTGCGACTGCTGCAGTTGCTCGAACACCCGATCCAGAACGCCGCTCTTGGACCACCGGTTCATTCTCGTATAGATCGTGTGCCAGTTGCCAAAACGCTCCGGCAACCCTCTCCATTTGCAGCCGTGCTCGGCCACGTACAGGATCGCGTTCAGCACGTTCAGATTGCTCATGCTCACATTGCCCCGCTGGCGAGGAAGGCAATGCTCTATCTGCTTGAATTGGGCTTCGCTGATTTCCATCACCGAAGTATCTCTTAATTTTCATGATTAACACCATTAGTGTTAACACGACCTAGGCGCCGCGTGCATGGCAATCGCCGGGCCGCTGCTGGCCGGACAGGCCCTGGCGGCTTCCTTTCCCGAGCGGCCGCTCAAGCTCGTCGTTCCATTTCCGCCCGGCGGCGGGACGGACCTGGTCGGCCGCATCGTCGCCGAGAAGGTGGGCGAGTATCTCGGCAAGCCGGTCATCGTCGAGAACCGGCCTGGCGGCGGCACGGTGATCGGCACCGACTACGTGGCCAAGAGTCCGCCGGACGGCTATGCCATCGTGATGGGGACCTTCGCCTACGCGGTCAATCCCAGCCTGCAGGAGAAGCTGCCGTATTCCAACGAGACGTCGCTGGTTTCCGCCGGCATGGTGGCCAAGGCACCGAACGTGCTGGTGGTGAATCCACAGCGCCCCTACAAGACGGTGGCCGAGCTGATCGCCTACGCGAAGGCCAATCCCGGGAAGATCAACTATGGGTCCAACGGCAACGGGACTTCCGCGCACCTGGCGGGCGCGCTGTTCGCGACGCTGTCCGGAACGGAACTGACGCATGTGCCCTACAAGGGCGCGGCGCCGGCGCTGAACGACCTGATCGGCGGGCAGATCGACGTCATCTTCTCGACCATTCCTGGCGCCCTGAGCTACATCAAGGCGGGCAAGCTGCGGGCACTGGCCGTGACTTCGGCCGATCGGTCGGCGGTGTTGCCGGACCTGTCCACCGTGACCGAGGCCGGGGTGGCGGGGTATGACGCCCAGGCCTGGTACGGTTTTCTCGTCCCGGCCGGCACGCCGGCTCCGGTCATCGGCAGCCTGAACCGGGCGATCAATCATGCCGCCGAGACGCCGGCATTCCAACGCCTGGTGAAAGAAGAGGGCCTGATCAAGGTGACGGGCGATCCGGAATCGATGGACCGCTACGTGCGCGCCGAGGAGAAACGCTGGCGCAAGATCATCCAGGACGCCGGCCTGCAACCGAACTGAGGCCCGCGCCTCGCGGGGCGGCCGCATGTGCGCCCCAGCAAAAGCACGATATCCTCCGCTCTTTGGCGTCCCGGTGATACCGGGGCGCGTACCAGCCAGGAGATCGCTTCGTGCAAGCAAGGCATTCCCCGCCGACCCGGATCGCACTGCCGGTCGGCTTCATCGTCGTGCTGGGCATGCTGGCCGGCCTGCCGCCCCTGTCCATCGACATCAGCCTGCCGGGGTTGCCGGCCATCGGCGCCGAGCTCGGCGCCACCGACTCGCAGATGCAGGCGACGCTGGGCGCCTTCATGCTGACCTTCGGATTCGGCCAACTGGCCTGGGGACCCTTGTCCGATCGCCACGGGCGCTTGCGCGTCATCCTGCTCGGCCTGGCCGTGTACGTGGTGGCGGCCATCGCCTGCACGCTGGCGGCGGACGGCGCCGCGCTGATCGGCTGGCGGGCGGTCCAGGGCTTCGGCGCGTCGGCCGCATCGGTGGCCGGCATCGCGCTGGTCCGCGACGTCTTTCCCCAACCGCAGCAGCGGGCCACCATCCAGTCCTTCATCGTCGCGGTGCTGAGCCTGGCGCCCATCGTGGCGCCGCTGATCGGAGCGTTCGTCATCCACGCGGTGGGCTGGCGCGGCCTGTTCGCGGTGCTGGCCGGGGCGGGGCTGCTGCTGGCCGCCATCGTCGGGATCCGCCTGCGGGCGGGACGGCTGCGCGCGCTCCGGGGCGTGCAGCCGGCGGCACCCGCTTCCGAAGACCGGCAGGCGGGCCCGGGCCAGCCGCAGCCAGAAGGCGGCGGGCGCCCCGCGGGCTATCGGAGCTTTCTAGCGCTGCCTCATGCGCGCGCCCTGTCGTGCGCGCTGGGTGTCGTGTTCTGCGGCATGTTCGTCTTCATCAGCGGGTCGCCTTTCGTGCTGATCGACGGCATGGGCGTGTCCAGTTCGGTCTATGCGATCGCGTTCGCGCTGGCCTCGGCCGCGGTGCTGGCGGGATCGCTGACGACCGCGCGCCTCTCGCAGCGAGGCGTGCCGCCCCAGCGTGTGTTGTACGCGGGCGTGCGCGGCGCGGCCTGCGCCGGCCTGGCCGCCCTGGCGGTCGGGCTCGCGCTGCGTGGCGCGCACGGGCAATGGTGGGAGATCGCGGTCTTCGTCGTGGCGATGGCGGCCAGTCTTTTCTTCGGCGGCTTCATCATGCCGACCCTCTTCGCGCTGGGATTGCAGGACGCGGGAGCGATGGCGGGCGTGGGTGCCGCGGTGCTGGGCGCATCGCAGATGCTGGGCGGCGCGCTGGGCAGCACGGCGGTCGGCATGCTGCCGGTCGCGCCCATCGTCGCAGTCGGAACGCTCGCCGCGCTGTGCGGCGTGGCGGTATGGATCATCGCTCGCGCAACGTTCGGCCGGACGTCGTCATGACGATCATGCACGATGCGATGACGTGACATCGCGCGTGGTGCCGAAGCAAAAATTTTCGTCGTTGGCATCCAAAAGGGTTGACATTGTTTTGAGCACCATTAACACTTCGGGCCTCGACTTTTAGAGATTGATATGGTTAAGAAATCGCAACCCGTTAAGGCCGCCGCCAAGCCGGCAGCCAAGAAGCCGGCCGCGAAGGTCGCCAAGAAAGCCGCTCCGGCCAAGTCGGCCGGCGTGCTGGCGAAGCTCGAAGCCGCCGCCGTGCGTCTGGGCGATGCCGCCAAGAAGGCGCTCGAGCGTTCGGAGAAGGCCCGCAAGGACGCCGCTCAGCGCGTGAGCCTTTACGAGAAGGCCGTCAAGGCCGCCGTGAAGGAAGCCAAGGCTGTCGTGGCCGCAGGCGACAAGAAGCCTGCTGCCAAGAAAGCCAAGGCCGCCACGAAGGCCGCCGCTCCGGCCAAGAAGGCTGCTGCCAAGCCCGCCGCCAAGGCCGCCAAGCCCGCGGTGAAGCCGGCCGCCAAGCCGGCTGCCAAGCCTGCCGCGAAGAAGCCCGCCGCCAAGCGCGTGGCGAAGAAGGCTGCTGCCCCGGTTGCCGCTCCGGCCGCCGCCGAACAGCAGGCTGCTTCGGCTCCCGCCGCCGCCTGATCGGCTGCAGGATGAAAAATGCCGCCCTTCGGGGCGGCATTTTTTTTGCCTGGCGACTGCGTCAGAACGGATAGTGCCGCGGCGTGGTCTGGACGGTGATCCACCGCAATTCGGTGAACTCGTTGATCCCGGCCTTGCCGCCGAAGCGGCCGTAGCCGCTGGCCTTGACGCCGCCGAACGGCATCTGCGCCTCGTCGTGCACGGTGGGGCCGTTGATATGGCAGATGCCGCTTTCTATGTGCTTGGCCACTTCCATCGCCCGTGCGATGTCGCGGCCGAACACGGCCGACGACAGCCCGTACTCGCTGTCGTTGGCCACGCGTATGGCTTCTTCGGTGCCGCTGACCCGAACGATGCACACCACCGGGCCGAAGGATTCCTCGCCGTAGATTTCCATCGCCGGGGTCACCTTGTCGAGTACGGTGGCCGCCATGATGTTGCCTTCGATGCCGCCGCCGGCAATGAGCTTGGCCCCCTTGGACACGGCATCGTCGATCAGGCGCCGGATGCGCTGGATGGCTTCCGGCGTCACGACCGCACCCAGCACGACGTCGTCGCGGCGGGGATCGCCGGCGGGCAGCGAAGCCGCCTTGGCGGCGAACCTGGCGGCAAAGGCATCGGCGATGGCGTCGTCGACGACCAGGCGTTCGGTGGACATGCAGATCTGGCCCTGGTTCATGAAGGCGCCGAAAGCCGCCGCGTCGACTGCGGCGTCGAGATCGGCGTCGTCGAGCACCAGCAAGGGCGCCTTGCCGCCCAGTTCCAGCAGGACGGGCTTCAGGTGGCGGGCGGCGCTCTGGGCGATGATGCGGCCGACGCGGGTCGAGCCGGTGAAGTTGACCCGCCGGATCGCGGGATGGGCGATCAAGGCCTCGACCACGGCGGGCGCGTCGTCGGGCGCGTTGGAGACGACATTGACGGTGCCGGCGGGCAGGCCGGCGTCACGCAGGGTCTGGGCGATCAGGTGGTGCGTGGCGGGGCACAGCTCCGACACCTTGAACACGACGGTATTGCCGCAGGCCAGGGGCATGGCGATCGAGCGCGTGCCCAGGATGATGGGCGCGTTCCAGGGCGCGATGCCCAGGACCACGCCCACCGGCTGCCGGACGGCCATGGCCAGGCTGCCAGGCACGTCGGAGGGGATGACCTCGCCAGCGATCTGCGTCGTCATGGCGGCGGCCTCGCGCAGGATGCCCGCGGCCAGGTGCACATTGAATCCGGCCCAGCCGCGCGTGGCGCCGGTTTCGGCGATCATGCGGGCGATGAACTCCGGCGTGCGCTGATCGAGCAGGTCGGCCGCCCGGTTCAGCAACTGCCGCCGTTCGCCAGGACCCAGCGCGGCCCAGGCCGGAAAGGCTGCCGCGGCGGCATCGGCGGCGGCGCGGGCATCGGCCACCGTGGCGGCCGCGGCACGCGTGCTGTCGGCGCCGGTGACCGGGTCGCGCCGCACGAACGTGGCGCCGCCGGTAGCGTCGCGGTCTTCATCGTCGATCAGGAGCTTGATGTCGAACATGGTGGTTGACTCCAGTAATGGCGGCCCCGCGGCCGCCTTGATTCGCGTCAGGCTTTCGCCATGCCGAGATAGGCCTGTTGCACGGCCGGGTCGTTCATCAGCGCGCCTGCTTCGCCTTCGCCGGCGATGGCGCCGTTCTCGATCAGGTAGCCGCGCTGGGCGATCGCCAGGCTCAGGCGGGCATTCTGCTCGACCAGCAGGATGCCGACACCGTCCTGCCGGATGGCGGCCAGGGACTTGAACAGCTCGGCGCTCATCAAGGGAGACAGGCCCAGCGACGGCTCGTCCAGCAGCAGGATCTCCGGCCGCGACATCAGCGCCCGGCCGATGGCGACCATCTGTTGCTCGCCGCCGCTCATGGTGCGGGCGGTCTGGCCCAGGCGCTCGCCCAGCCGGGGGAACAGGGCCAGCACGCGTTCCAGGGTCGCGGCCTCGGTTTCCCGGGCGCGGTGCGCATAGGCGCCCAGCCGCAGGTTCTCGCGCACCGTGAGCTCGCCGAAGATGCCCCGGCCCTCGGGGACCAGGGCGATGCCCAGCTCGACGATACGATGGGCGGGCGTCGCGGCGATGTCCTGCCCCGACAGGCGCACCACGGCCTGGCCGTCGTGCGGGACGAGGCCGGCCACGGCCTTGAGCAGCGTGCTCTTGCCGGCGCCGTTGGCACCCAGCATGACGACGATCTCGCCCGGCCCGACCGACAGCGCGACCTTGCGCAGCGCCGTATGCTTGCCGTAGGCGACGGACAGGTTGGCGACTTCAAGCACTGGCGTCTCCCAGGTAGGCGCGGATCACTTCCGGATCCGACAGGACGGCGGCGGGCGTACCCTCGGCGATCTTGGCGCCCGCGTTCATCACGACGCAGCGATCGCACAGCGAGTGCACGGCATCCATGACGTGCTCGACCAGGATGATGCTCATGCCCTCGTCCTTGAGCGAGCGCACCAGCGCGATGCCTTCGAGCAGTTCGGACGGATTCAGGCCGGCCAGCCATTCGTCCAGCAACAGCAGGCGGGGCGACAGGGCCAGGGCGCGCGCCAGCTCCAGCCGCTTCTGGTCGATGTAGGTCAGTTCGCCGGCCAGCGTCCGGGCATGGCGCGCCAGGCCGACGCGCGCCAGCAGTTCGGCGGCTCTGGCCGTGGCCTGCGCGCCCCACATCGGTTCGCGCGAGAAGGCCAGGCCCGCCACGACGTTCTCGGTCGCGTCCATGTCGGCCAGCACTCGCACCAGTTGGAAGGTCCGGGCCACGCCCGCGTGCGCCACCTTGTGCGGGGCCTTGCCGGCGATGGGCAGGCCCGCCAGTTCGATGTCGCCCGCATCCGGCGCCAGGGCGCCCGAGATCAGGTTCATGACCGTGGTCTTGCCCGAACCGTTCGGCCCCAGCAGGCCGACGATCTCGCCGGCCTCGACCGAGAAGCTCAGGTCGTTGACCGCGGTCAGGCCGCCGAAGGTTTTCCGCAGTTGGGAAATGCGCAGGCTGTTCATGATGCCTCCCTGGCGGCGGGCGCCGCCGCGCGGTCGGCCTTGCGCAGCCGCCGGGCGAGGCCGACGACGCCGTTGGGCAGCAGGTAGACGATGATCATGAAGACGGCGCCGAGCAGGATGCTGTAGTGGTTGGGGAAGTTCGCGCCCAGGTATTCGAACAGCAGCGCGAGGGGGATGACGCCCAGCAGCGGGCCGTACAGCCGTTGCACACCGCCCAGCAGCGCCATGATCAGCACCTGGAACGACATGACGGGATTGAACGCGATGGCCGGGTCGATGTAGGTCCAGCGCGGCGCCATGATCGCGCCCGACAGTGTCATGAACACCGCGCTGAGCGCGAACAGCAGCACCTTCGCGCGGGTGGTGTCGATCCCGCAGTGCCGGGCCACCGTTTCGTCCGCGCCGATGATGCGCAGCGCGAAGCCCAGGCGGGAGCGGCCCAGCAGCAGGGTGGCCACGAACAGCACCGCGCCCAGCGCCAGCAACTGCCAGTAGATTTGTTCCTGGCTGATGTCCAGGAATACATAGCGGCCGATGGAGTTGGACACGTTCACCTCGTACCAGGTGACCAGCTGGCGGATGAGCTCGGTCAGCCCGAAGGTGAAGATGACGAAGTAGACACCGGCCAGCCTGAGGGTGGACAGCCCGACGACGACAGCGACCACCAGGCCGACCACGGCGGCGGCCGCCAGTACCGCCGGCCAGGGCAGGGCATCGCCCAGGACCGCCACGGTATAGGCGCCGATGCCGAAGAAGGCGACCGTGGCCAGCGACACGTAGCGGGTGGGGCCCGAGAACATCGCCCAGGCGGTGGCCAGCACCGCGTAGTTGAGGATGTTGATGGCCAGCGACAGGCCATAGCCGTCGGCCACCAGGGGCACGCCGGCCAGCACGGCCAGCACGGCGACACCGGCGATCAGGGGAATGCGCAGCGGGGCGTTCATCGCGCGGCCCTCCCGAACAGGCCGGTGGGACGCACCAGCAACACCAGCAGGAACACGCCGTAGGTCACGGCGATCGTCAGTCCGGGATCCACGTAGGTGGCGATGAAGGATTCCGCCAGGCCCAGCAGCAGGCCCGCGACCAGCGCGCCCAGGACGTTGCCCACGCCGCCCATGATGATCACGATCAGCGCCTTCATGGTGAAGATCACGCCCATGTTGGCGTTGAAGGTCAGGAACATGCTGACCAGCACGCCGCCGCTGGCAGCCAGCGCGCCGCCGGCGGCGAAGGCCAGGGCCGAGGCCCAGCGCACGTCGATGGCGACCAGGCGCGCGGCCACCGGGTCCACCGCCACCGCCCGGATGGCGGTGCCCAGGCGGGTGCGGGTCAGCGCCAGGTAGAAGCCGATGCCGAACACCGCGGCGAAGCCCAGGGCCAGCAACCGGTTCAGGGCCAGTACCGAATCCAGGATGCGCACGGGTTCGTTCAGGTAGGAATAGCTGTAGTAGTTGCCGCCGAAGGTGACCTGCATCACGCCCTGCACGATGAACAGCAGGCCGAACGTGGCCAGGATGCTGTCCACCTCCAGCGCGGCGCGCGTGCGGGTGCGCCTGACCAGCGGCGTCAGCAGGAAGCTGTAGACCAGCCAGTTCAGGGCGAAGGCGACGGGGACGATCAGCAGCAGGCCCCACAGGGGCGCGATCTGGAGACCGGTCATCAGGAGGTAGGCGCAGAAAGCCGCGGCGACGAGAAACTCGCCATAGGCCAGATTCATGATGCGCGAGACGCCATACTGCAGGGTCAGCCCCATGGCGACGAGCGCGTACATGCCTCCCAGCGTGATGCCGGAGAAGAGTGCATCGATGAACATACGGGATTCCTGTCGCGCGCCATCCGGCGGCGTGCCGGACGGCGCGGGTTGAGGGTCAGCGCGCGGCGGCGCCGGCCTGCCAGGCGGACTTGGGGAAGACCAGCTTGGCGGCGCCGGCGTGGCTGGCCGGCTCGATGCCGACGAACTCGCCGTTCTGCCATTGGCCCAGCGTCAGCATGTTGGGCACCATGTGGTTCTTCAGGTTGATGCGGCCCAGGATGGTGTCGAACTCCTCGCTGGCGATCTTGGCCGACACGGCCTTGCGGTCCAGGGTCCCGGCCTTCTCGATGGCCTGTTGCAGCACCTGCAGTCCGGCATAGGTGACCAGGCTGGCCCAGCGGTCCGGTTCGGCCCCGGTCACTTCCTTGTGGCGCTGGATGTAGGCCTTGACGGCGGGGCTGTTGGCGTCGATGCCGCCCAGGCTGGCCACGCCCTCGACGTTCGCGCCGAAGCGGTTCTTGTACAGCGGGAAGGCGGTGCCCACCCCGGTGTAGAACACCTTGGGATTGAAGCCCAGCACCCGCGCCTGGTCGGTGATGGCCATGGTGTCGGGCGGATAGCTGAACGCGATGAAGACGTCGGGGTTCAGGTTCCTGGCTTCGGTCACGATGGGGGCCAGGTCCTGCGTGCCGACCGGGTAGGTCTTGGCGTAGGCCAGCTTGAAGCCGGCCTTCTGGAACGCGGCGCGCGCCGCGGTGGCCAGCTCGATGCCGAAACCGTCGGCGATGGAGACCATGGCGATGGAGTCGCCGATCTTGCCGGCCTTGCGCAGGCTGGTCAACTGGTCGACCAGGGCCTCGGCGTATTGCGAACCGGTGCCCAGCAGCCAGTAGCTGTTGGGCCAGCGCTTGGCGAACTCGGGCGCGCGTTCGGTCACCGCCGAGCCCGCCAGCAGCGGATAGCCGTAGCGGTGGAAGGTGGGCGCGACGGCCAGGTTCATCGCGGTCGACCACGGAGGCAGCAGGAAGTCGACCTTGTCCTGCGTGATGAGGCGCTCGACGGCGCGCACGGCGTCCTCGGAGCTGGAGCGGTCGTCGTATTCGACGACCTTGATGGGCAGGCGCTTGGCACCGACCTTCAGGCCGCCCGCCTGGTTGACCTCATGGACCCAGAGCTTGTAGTTGGGAATGGTCGTGATGCCCGCGCCGCCGGCGTTGACGCCGGTCTTGGACACCGCGTAGCCGATGGTGACGGCGTCCTGGGCATGGGCCGGAAGGGCGAGCGAGAACGCCGACAGGGCAACGGCCGTGCCCAGGCGGCGCAGCGATTTCAGGGACGAGGTGAGCATGGTGTGTCTCCCGGTAATTTTGTAACAATCGCGGAGTTTTGTTGTAGCGACGTACAAATTCTGGCTAGAGGGCTCGGCCGTGTAAAGTTGCAGGCATTGATGAAATCGGACGAATACTTGTACTTTTTTGCCCGCCTTCCCGAGGATCCGCATGGCCGTTTATCCGCATTCCCTGCCCGACGTGCATCCGGACATCGGCGAGACGCCGCTGGCCACCCTGATGGAGAGCGAAGTGATGATGCCCGCGCTGGCCGCGCGCGAATGGGTGGTCGAGGCCGCGCGCAGGCAGGGGCGCAGCCATGCCTTGCTGCTGACGGCGGGGAAGGGCGTGGCCACGCTGCGCCATGGCCAGCTCGCATTGCGCGCGCCTTGCCTGGCCTGGCTGCCACCCGGCATGGCGCAATCCATCCGCCTGGAGGCCGGCGGTGCCGGCTACATGCTGTCGGCGGCCGAGGAGCTGGTGTCGCGCGCGTCGGCCGCCAGCCAGCATGCCGCGGCCCTGCGCAACGTGGCCGACCGCCTGCTGCACATCGGGCCGGACGAGATGGCGGCCGGGCGGGACATGCTCTGTCCCGTGTTCGAAGCCGTCAGCCATGAGCTGCGCCAGGCGGCCAAGGGCGCCGCGGGGATCGCCGTCGCCTACCTGTCCATCGTCCTGACGCATCTCTGGCGCATGAGCGACATCGACCCCGAGGCGCCTACCGGCGACCGGCCCGGTTCCGTCGTGTTCCAGCGTTTCCTGCGCGTGGTCGAGATGCACTTCCGCGAGCACTGGCCGATTTCCCGCTACGCCCGCACGCTGGGGGTGACCGAACGCCGGCTGCATGCCGCGTCCATGCGCAGCGCCGGCTGCGGCCCGCTGGCCGTGGTGCACGAGCGCCTGTTGCAGGAGGCCCGGATACGCCTGCAGCAGTCGCCGCTGCCCGTGGCCCAGGTCGCCTACGGCCTGGGGTTCCGCGACACCGCGCACTTCAACCGTTTCTTCAAGCGCCACATGGGCATGCCTCCCGGCAGCTACCGCCGCCGGGTACTCGAAGAAGCGGGCCGCGAGGATCTCACGTACTCTGCCTGGCCGTAGAGGTCCCCCCTACGCGCTTCGCGCGCCCAGCATGGTTGAGCCCCAGCCGCTACGCGGCAGCCCCCGAGAAGGCCGGGACCCGCCTCGGGGCGGCCCGGCGCCGGGTCCCGGGAGAAAATCGAAAGCTATACTTTTCCCATCTAGCCTTGGGTGTGAATGTCGTGAAGGTTTTCGTCGGACGGGATTTGTCGTGGGGAGCGCTGGCCGGGGCGCTGGGGCTGATGTTCCTCGTGTCCAGCGCGCTGCGCGGGCCGCTGCCCGAGGGGCCGTTCAGCGAGCGCGTGCCGGTGCTGGCGCAATACGCCGGTTCCTTCCTGGCGGCAGCGCTGATGGGGGGCTTCATCGTGCTGGTGATGTGGGGCTTCCGGCGTTTCCGCTCGCAGCGCTACGAGACGCCCCGGCGCGACCTGGCGCTGGCCATCCTGCTGATGGCCATCGTGACGTTTCGTCCCGCCCATGCCGAGGTGGCCGCACCGGTGGCGCCGGCGGCGGGCGTGGAGCACTACGCGCCGTAGGCGGCGCGGCCCTTGGCCAGGTAGGGCGCCAGTGCGAACAGGTCGACGTTGCCGCCCGAGACGATGACGCCCACGCGCTTGCCGCGCGCATCGACCTTGCCGGACAGCAGCGCGGCCGCGCCCAGGGCGCCGGTGGGTTCGAGCACGAACTTCATCCGCTCCATCAGGAAGAACATCGCGCGCAGCAGTTCGTCGTCGGTCACCGTCAGCATGTCGTGGACGTGGGACTGGATGAGCGGGAAGGTGTACCGGCCCGCCGATTGCGTGCGCGCGCCATCGGCGATGGTGTCGGGATTGTCGACCGATTGCAGCGTGCCGCTGCGGAACGAGCGGGTGACGTCGTCGCCCGCGGCCGGCTCCACCCCTATGACCCGGATGCCCGGCGCGCAGGCGTTGGCCGCGATGGCGGACCCCGACAGCAATCCGCCGCCGCCGCAGGGGACCAGCAGGTAGTCCAGCGGTCCGGTCTCGCGCAGCAGTTCCAGCGCGGCGGTGCCCTGGCCGGCGATGACGTCGGGATGGTCGAAGGGAGGGATGGTGGTCAGTCCCTCGCGGTCCGCCAGTTCGGCCGCGATGTCCTCGCGCCGTTGCGTGTCCCGGTCATACAGCACCACGCGGGCGCCGTAGCCGCGCGTGGCTTCCAGCTTGACCCGCGGGGCATCCGACGGCATGACGATGGTGGCCGGTATGCCCAGCAGTTGGCCCGCCAGCGCGACGGCCTGGGCATGGTTGCCGGACGAATAGGCCACCACGCCGCGCCGACGGGCATCATCCGGAAGCCGGGCCAGCGCGTGATAGGCGCCGCGGAACTTGAAGGCCCCCATGCGCTGGAAATTCTCGCACTTGAAAAAGACCGTGGCCCCGGTGCGGGCGTCGACGGTATGCGAAGTCAGCACCGGCGTGCGGTGGGCGTGGCCGGCGAGCAGCGCGGCGGCCGCTTCGATGGCGGGGAAGGCGACGGACATGGTGTTTTTCCACCTGGGTGCCGGCCGGAGGCGGCCGAGGAGCCAAGCATATACGAAGCGGATCGCCGGAGGCGCGGCCTGCCGGGAATCCCCAGGCGGCGCCGTTCTCTTGGGGTATCCCCCGATGTTGACGCGAAGCCGGCGGGCAGGCGAAAATGCCGGCTGACATGTCTATGGCATGTCCCTCCAAAGGGGAGTAGTTCGAGAGTCCAACAGGCTCTTTCGTACGATCGTCAATACGTGGAAGTCCGCTTCCTCCGGTCGTGCGGATCACCGCCCGGTGATTGAACAAGACCTTTGCAGCCTGGCCTCAGGTCCTGCATGGGTACTCCCGTCCCCAGTCATTCCTGTCGCCAGCAGAGGCCGTCAACTTCTCTGGAGAACAACTCGTGGAATGGCTTTCGGCTTTCGCCGCAGAAACTTTCACCACCCAATTCCTGTTCGCGCTCGCGTCCATCGTCGTGATCGACATCGTGCTGGCCGGCGACAACGCCATCGTCATCGCGCTGGCCGCGCGCAACCTGCCGCCGGCCTTGCAGAAGAAGGCCATCGTCTGGGGCACGGTCGGCGCCATCGTGGTCCGTACGTTGATGACGCTGGCCGTGGTATGGCTGCTGAAGATCCCCGGCCTCATGCTGGTGGGCGGCCTGGCGCTGCTGTGGATCGCGTATCGGCTCCTGACCGCCGAAGAGGACGAGCACGGAAGCGGCGCGGCCAATACCAGCTTCGTCGCCGCCATCAAGACCATCGTGATCGCCGACGCGGTCATGGGCGTGGACAACGTGCTGGCGGTGGCCGGCGCGGCGCACGGCAGTTTCCTGCTGGTGGTGCTGGGCCTGTTGATCAGCGTGCCCATCATGGTCTGGGGCAGCCGCCTGATCCTGCGCCTGATGGAACGTTATCCGGCCATCATCTACATCGGCGCCGGCGTGCTGGTCGTGACCGCGGCCAAGATGGTGATGGGCGAACCGCTGGTCAAGCCCTGGTTCCAGGCCCACGCCTGGGTGCAGTGGGTGCTGTATCCGCTGGCGCTGGTTGCCATCCTTGGCGGCGCCCGGATGGTCGTCAACAATCGCGGCAAGGGGCAACCCGAATCCAACGCGGCGTGACGCCGCCGCCCAGGCCGTGCGAGGGAAATACCCCCTCTCGCGGCAGGGGCGAACTGGGTTAAGCTTGCGGCTTTCCCGGGGTGGATACTCCGCCCGCAGCAGAACGGCGCCCGGTTTCGGCCGGACGCCGTTCTTTACGTAGGAAGGCCGCGGGCCGCTTGATCGAGTGCGAATGACGACGAATTATTCCCTGACCCTGATGCCCCGGCCCGGGACGTGGAACTGGCGGCACCTCGCCCAGCGGGGCGCGCTGGCCCTGCTGACCACATCGCTGCTGATGCTGGACGACTGGATCCAGCAGTGGTTCACGGTCGCCAACCAGGCCGATTTCGAACTGAACTACTTCGCGGCGCTGCTGGCCTTCAACCTGGGCCTGTGGCTGTCGGGCAGCCGGGTGTTCGTGACGTGCATCCTGGTGCTGCTGGGCGGCATGGAGCTGGTCCAGCTCAGCCACATCTCCTACGCCGGCCGGCCGCTCGATCCCGTGGTGCTGGCCAGCCTGTTCTCGGAATTCGGCGACGTGCGGGAAGTGGCGCTGGCCGATTTCGGCGACCACGTCCACGTGCTGTTCGCGGTGCTGATTCCGTACCTGGCCGCGTGGTGGCTGTTCATGACTTACATGCGGTCGGACGTGCGGCGCTGGCAGCGCGCGCTGGGGGTCATGCTGGTGGCCGCGGGCCTGCTATCCAAGCCTTATCGCGCCACCTACCGCGACCTGAATTCCTTCCTGCCCGGCCCCACCCGCAGCGGCCTGCACAACTCCCTCAATACCTTCAGCTTCTTCCTGGTGCACAACGTGCTGCGCGGATCGCTCCACGCCGCGCCTGCGCCGGTGGCGGCCATCGCCCAGCCCGAGGTCGTGCCCTTTGCCTCGGATGCGCGGCACGTCTGGCTGTTCGTGGCCGATTCGCTGCGCAGCCAGCACCTGGGCATCATGGGCTACGAACGGGACACGACCCCCAACCTGGCGCGGCGCATGGAGCAGGGATTGGTTGCGCGCCATGGGGTGGCGGCGGCCGTTTCCACCGCGGCCAGCATGCCGCTGATCCTGAACGCCGTGCGCGAGCCCGGCCAGCTGGCGCAGATCCGGGGGCTGTCCACGAACCTGTTCAAGTTCGCCAAGGAGGCGGGCTTCAAGACCTACTGGATCTCGTCCCAGGAGTCCAAGCTGCTCAACGACGTCGGCAGCCGCTACGTCGACGTGTCGATCACCCGCGAGGACGAGCCGGCCCGGTTCGGCAGGCAGGGCGACGAGGCGATCCTGTCGCTGCTGCGGGAACAGGCCTGGGCCGAGAAGACCTTCGTCGTGGTCCTGCTGCGGTCGACGCACGCGCCCTACGAAGCCAACTACGCGCACGCGCGGGACCGCTACGCGCGCTGGCCGGACAGCCACGACCAGCCGCGCGCGGAGCGCCAGCGCAACGCCTACGACAATTCCGTGCTGTACCTGGACGCGCTGCTGGATCGCATGCTGGACGAGTTCGACCGCCTGCCGGGCCCGCGCCACCTGGCGATCACCGGCGACCACGGGCAGTTGCTGGGGGCGCGGGGCATGTGGGGGCACAACGTGCTGGAACCCGAGGTGGCCGACGTCCCGGTACTGTCCTGGAGTCGCGATGCGCCCGAATCCGTGTCCGAACCCATGCGCCGGGCGGGCTGGATCAGCCATTTCGAGATGTCGCGCTGGCTGGCGAACCGGCTGGGGCACGATGTCCGCTCGCCGTCGGCCATCGAAGGCGTGCACTACGTGCAGGGCAAGAACCTGTACGGAGCCAACACCTTCCGCGAAGTGCACGAGGGCGCTTCGCTGGAGTTCTCCGATGTCCTGCCCGTGGGCCACAGCCTGCCGGTCCGCCCTTACAATCCGGTCCGCTCGCTCGTCGCACGCTGAGTGCGCGTGTCCACGGACCTACGCATGTCTTCCCCCCAGGAAAAATCCTCTCCCTTCGAACTGATGACCGGCCGCAACGCGCTGCGTTCGCTGGCGCTGGCCGGCGGCGTGGCGCTCCACGCCATCAACGTCTACGTCGTCACCACCATCATGCCCACCATCGTGCACAGCATCGGCGGGCTGGCGTACTACGCCTGGAGCACGACGCTGTTCGTGGTGGCGTCCATCCTCGGCTCGGCGCTGTCCTATCGGCTGATCGACCGGATCGGGCCGCGCCGCGCCTATCTGGGCGCGTTGGCGCTGTTCTGCCTGGGGTCGCTGGTCTGCGCCACCGCGCCGGCCATGTGGTGGCTGCTTGCCGGGCGGACCGTCCAGGGGCTCGCCGGCGGCGTGCTGCTGGCCTTGTCCTATGCGCTGATACGGATGGTGTACGAGCCGCGCCTGTGGCCGCGCGCGCTGGCCTTCGTCTCGGCGATGTGGGGCGTGGCGACGTTGTCGGGCCCGGCCCTGGGCGGCCTGTTCGCCTCGCTGGGGTGGTGGCGCCCGGCCTTCCTGTCGCTGTTGCCGGTAGCCGCCGCGCTGGCGGCCATCGTCCATAAGCTGGTGCCGGCCACCGCGCCCGCGTCGTCGTCGGCCGCGGCGGGCGTGCCCTGGGGCAAGCTGGCGCTGCTGGCGTGCTCGGTGATGGTCGTCTCGGTGGGCAGCCTCTCGCATGAACTGGCCTGGAACGCCGCCGGCGTGGCGGTGGGGCTGGCGCTGGTGGCAGGGATGGGGCGGCTGGACGTGAAGGCCTCGTCGCGGCTGATGCCCACGGGCGCCTATTCGACCCGCACGGTGCTGGGCGCTTGCTACCTGACGATGGCCATGCTCATCATCGGCTTGACCAGCGAGATCTTCGTGCCGTATTTCCTGCAGACCCTGCACGGCCAGACGCCGCTCGTGGCGGGTTACCTGACGGCGGTCATGGCGGGCGGCTGGACGCTGGCCTCGCTGATGTTCTCGGGATATACCGGCGCCGCCGTCGTGCGCCTGGTCCGTGCCGGGCCGGTGGTGACCGCGGCGGGCCTGGCCGCGCTGGCCGTGCTGGTACCGCCGGGCGAGTCGGGCGGCGTGGCGTTCGCCGCGCTGTGCGCGGCGCTGGCCGGGGTCGGGTTCGGGATAGGCATGTGCTGGTCGCACCTGGTCACGCGGGTGTTCCGCTCGGCCCCCGCGGGCCAGGAGAACCTCGCTTCGGGCGCGGTGACGACCCTGCAGCTCTATGCGATCGCGCTGGGATCGGCGGTGGCCGGCATGGTGGCCAATGCCGCCGGCCTGGCCGACCCCGGCGGCATCGAAGGCGCCCGCACCGCGTCCGCCTGGCTGTTCGGCCTGTTCGCGCTGGCGCCGGCCCTGGCGGCCTGGAGCGCCCGGCGCTCGTAGTCCAGGCTGCTCGCGCTGCCCGCGCGGCCGTCAGCGCATCGACGGGGCCTCGCCCCCCAGGGCATCGACCACGTCGGCGATCAGCTTGGCCAGTTCGCCCGACATCAGCGTGAAATCGGCGTCGAAGCGTTCGGCGTCGTTCTGCGCCAGGGCGTCGGCGTTTTCCTTGAGCACGTCCAGCGGCGCGATGCGCTTGATGGCCAGCGATTCGCTCAGCACGAACGAGATGCGGTCGGCCCAGGTCATGGCGAGCCGGGTGCACTGCTTGCCGGCCTCGATGTGGCGGCGCACGTCCTCGGCCTCGATGGATTGCCGCACATAGCGCACCGTGGCGCGGCCTTCGCCGGTGGAGCGCAGCTCGGTGTCCTGGTCGATCGTGAAATTGGCGGGAGCTTCGCCGCCGGCCAGCCATTCCGTCATGGCGGCCGCGGGCGAGGTCTGCACGTGCAGGTTGGCCAGCGAGAATTTGTCGATGGCCCGGTTCAGGAGCTGCAGCAGTTCGTCGCAGCGCGCCGCCGAGGAAGCGTCGATGCACAGCCAGCCGTTGCGCGTGTCTATCCACGCGCGGGTGTCGCGCAGGATGCTGAAGGCGCGCGGCAGCAGCGTTTCCTTGACGTTCTCCTTGATCTCCTTCATCTGCTTGCGGCCCGGCTTGAAGCCTTGCTGCTCTTCGATCTCCTGGGCCTTGGCCTTGGCCACCTGATTGATGACGGTGGTCGGGAGCAGTTTCTTCTCGGTGCGCAGCGTGATCAGCAACTGGCCGTTCACGCCGTGGGCCAGCAGGCTGCCGTTTTCCAGCGGGGGCGCCCATCCCTGCGTCTGCAGCTCCAGGCTGGAGCCGGGGGCGAAGACCTGGGGCCGGAGCAGTTCATCGAGCCCCTCGGGCGTCATGGGCCAGGGGGCGGGAAGGCGATAGATCTGTAGATTCTTGAACCACATGGCGGGCCGCGCAAAAGGGTCGATTCTATACGACGCGGCCTTCGCCCTTCGTTACCCCAGGTCCAGCGAGTCATCCTTCTTGGATTCGCGCGGCACGTCGGGCGACAGTTGCCAGAAGATCCACGCCGAAGCCGCGGTGAGCAGGCCGATGCAGATGAAGGTGGCGTGGAAGGCGGCCAGCGCGTCCTCGGGCGCGCCATGGTCCACCAGGTGACTGAACGCGGCCAGGATGCCGCCGGCCACCGTCACGCTCAGGCTGATCGCCAGCATCTGCATCATGGACAGGATGCTGTTGCCGCTGCTGGCGCCTTGCTGGCCCAGATCCTTGAGCGTCAGCGTGTTCATCGCGGTGAATTGCAGCGAGTTCACCGCGCCGAAGAAGGCCATCAGCAGCACCTGGGTCCAGACCGGGTGCGAGACATCGACCAGCGAGAACGAGACGATGGTCAGGCCGACCAGCACCGTATTGACCACGAGGACGTGGCGATAGCCGTAGCGGGTGATGAGCGAGGTCGCGAGGCGCTTGCTGAGCATGCCGGCCGCGGCCACGGGCAGCATCATCAGGCCCGAATGCGTGGGCGAATAGCCCAGGCTGACCTGCAGCAGCAGCGGCAGCAGGAAGGGCATGCCGCTGCTGCCCAGGCGCGCGAACAGGTTGCCCAGCAAGCCTATGGTGAACGTATGGATGTGGAAGAGGGTGGGCGAGAACAGCGGCGCGGCCTGCCTGCCCGCGCGCAGCCAGTAGGTGACGATGCTGATCAGGCCGAACACCAGCATGAGTACGACGGTAGCGTGGCCCGTGGCGCGGCCCGAGAACCCGTCCAGCGAGAGCGAGATGGCCGCCATGCCGAAGGCCAGCAGTCCGTAGCCCACGCCGTCGAAGGAGGCCGGCTGCTTCTCGCGCTTGTCGATCATGAAGGTGCGCGTGGCTATCGCGCCGGCCAGGCCGACCGGGATGTTGATCAAAAACACCCAGTGCCAGGAGAACTGCTCGGACAGCCAGCCGCCCAGTACGGGGCCGATCATGGGGCCGACCATGGCCGGGATGGCGACGAAGCTCAGCGCGGGCAGCAGGCGCTCCTGGGGGAAACTGCGCAGGATGACCAGCCGGCCCACCGGCATCAGCATCGCGCCGCCGGCGCCCTGGACCACGCGTGAAGCGACGAGCTGGCTGAGGTTCTGGGAGACCGCGCACAGCACGGAGCCCAGCGTGAAAAGGACGATGGCCGAGAAATACACCTTGCGCGTGCCGAAGCGGTCGGCGACCCAGCCCGAGGCGGGGATCAGCACGGCCATGGTCAGCGCATACGAGATCACCACCGATTGCATGCGCAGGGGGCTTTCGCCCAGGCTTGCCGCCATCGCCGGCAGGGCCGTATTGACGATGGTGGTGTCCAGCGTCTGCATGAAGAGGCCGATGGCGACGAGCCAAAGGGTGATGTTCAGCGTTTTTCTGTGTTCCACGGTCGGCGGGCGGGAGGCGGGCGGGTGCCATAGGATAGCTTGATTCATGCCCGCGGCTTGGACTAAGGTGGCCTGGCCGGCTCCCGGTGCCGCGCGGCGCCGGGAATGGCCTTTGCTGGCCGGCATCCCAGGCAACCAGGAGACGACGATGTCGGAACACGTGTACAAGCAGCTCGAATTGGTCGGGTCCTCGACGAAGTCCAGCGACGACGCGATCCGCAACGCGATCGACCGCGCGGCCCGGACGATGCGCCATCTGGCATGGTTCGAGGTCACCCAGGTGCGGGGCCACATCGAGGACGGCAAGATCGCGCACTGGCAGGTGGGCCTGAAGGTGGGGGTGCGCCTGGAGGACTCGAAGTAGGCTCCCGAGGCAAGGGCGGCGGCGGGAGGCCGCCGCCTGCGCGCCGGCCTGGTGCTGGCTACAGTGCTTGAGAATTGTTATCATTATTGATCTTAATCATCTCAAGCATGCAGTGCCGCGCACCGCCGTATGGACAAACAGTCGGATCGCTTCCTGGAGCAGAAGCGTCGCTCATTCTGGTTGAAGCATCTGCATCAATGGCACTGGATCAGCTCGGCGATCTGTCTCGTCGGCATGCTGCTGTTCGCCGCCACCGGCATCACGCTGAACCACGCCTCCCAGATCGAAGCCCATCCGCGCGTCGTCTCGAAGGAAGCGCAGGTGCCGGCCGAACTGGCGCGCGCGCTGGCGCCTGAAGGGGGGGCCGACAAGGCGCCATTGCCGCCGGCGCTGCGGCAATGGCTGGAAGACCAGTTGTCCGTGGCGATCGGCGACCAGCTGGCCGAATGGTCGTCCGACGAGATCTATGTTTCCCTGCCACGCCCCGGCGGCGACGCCTGGCTGAGCGTCGAGCTGCCCGACGGCGCGGTGAAGTACGAGAGCACCGACCGCGGCTGGATCTCGTATTTCAACGACCTGCACAAGGGCCGCAACACGGGCGAGGCCTGGAAGTGGTTCCTGGATATTTTCGCGGTCGCCTGTCTGGTGTTCTGCGTGACCGGTTTCTTCCTGCTGCAGATCCATTCGCGCAACCGGCCCGTCACCTGGCCCATGGTGGCGCTGGGCGTGGCTGTGCCGCTGTTCCTGGCATTCGTATTCATTCATTGAAGAGGTTCTGGCTATGCGTACATTGATCCCGGTGGCCGTCACCGGCCTGATGGTCGGGCAGGCCCAGGCCGCCGACCTGGCGGTAAGGATCGAGATCCCCCGGCTGAACGTGGCCGAGTACCACCGTCCGTACGTGGCGGTGTGGGTGGAGGGGCAGGACCAGAAGGTCGCCGCCAACCTGGCGGTCTGGTACGACGTCAAGCTCAAGAACGACGAAGGCACGAAGTGGCTCAAGGACATGCGCCAGTGGTGGCGCCGCACCGGCCGCGAACTGACCATGCCCGCCGACGGCATCAGCGGTGCCACGCGGCCCGTGGGCGAGCATCAACTGGCGTTCAGCGACGGCAAGGCGCCGCTGGGCAAGCTGGCCGAAGGCAAGTACGAGCTGGTGGTCGAAGCCGCGCGCGAGGTCGGCGGCCGCGAGTTGCTGCGCATCCCGTTCCAGTGGCCGCCGCGCGCGCCCGAGAAGGGCGAGGCGCGTGGCCAGCACGAGCTGGGCCGCGTCGCGCTGGAAACCAAACCCTGATTCCCTAGCAACCCCTTCCGAGGAAAAGAACATGAAGATGTCTCTCAAGTGGGCCGCGCTGGCCCTGGCGTTCAGCCTGCCCCTGTCGGCCCAGGCGCACCGCATGTGGATGCTGCCCTCGGCCACGGTGCTGTCGGGCGCGGATCCGTGGGTGACGGTGGACGCCGCCGTGTCCAACGACCTCTTCTACTTCGAGCACTTTCCGCTGCAACTGAACAACCTGTCGGTGACCGCTCCCGACGGCACCGCGGCCAAGGCCGAGAACCAGTCCACGGGCCGCTATCGCAGCACCTTCGACGTGCGCCTGACCCAGGCCGGCACCTACAAGATGGCGGTGGTCAACAACGGCGTGTTCGCGTCGTACAAGGAAAACGGCAAGAACAAGCGCTGGCGCGGCACGGCCGAGAAGTTCGCGCAGGAGGTGCCGGCCGACGCCCAGGACCTGCGGGTCACGCAGGCCAACAGCCGCCTGGAGACCTTCGTGACGGTGGGCAAGCCGACCGACACGGTGCTCAAGCCCACCGGACAGGGGCTGGAACTGGCGCCCATCACCCATCCGAACGATTTGTTCGCCAAGGAAGAAGCCAGTTTCCGGCTGCTGCTCGATGGCAAGCCCGCGGCCGGCATAGAAGTGTCCATCGTGCCGGGCGGGATCCGCTACCGCGACCAGTTGCATGAAATGAAGACGCGCACCGATGCCGACGGCAAGTTCACGGTGACCTGGCCCGAGCCCGGCATGTACTGGCTGGAAGCCGAGACCAAGGACGACAAGACCACCTTCGACAAGGCGAAGGAGCGCCGGTCGACCTACATCGCGACGTTCGAGGTCTTGCCTGAATAAGCCCTCCCGTACGCCCTTCGGGCGCCCCCCAGGGGGCGATGCGGGTGGACCGGCGGAGCCGGATCCGCCGCATCCTGGGCCTGGTGCCGCTATCTTGGGTTGTGGCAGCGGTGCTTCGCTGGCTGCCGGCCATGGTAACGAGCCCGAAGGGCGTAGGGAGGGGCGAGTGCTCGTGCCGCTGGCGGTGTCGGAGCAGGCGCGGCGGGGCTATGGGAGCGGGGCTCGGGTGGTTTCCATGGGCGGGCCGACGATGGGGACGAGCTGGTCGGTCAGGCTGGTGGATGATGGCGGGGTGCCGCCGGACCTGGACGAGCGGGTGCGGGCGACGCTGGACGGGGTCATCGACGAGATGAGCAACTGGCGGGACGATACGGACCTGAGCCGCTTCAATGCCGCGCCGGCGGGGAGTTGGCACGTCTTGCCCGATGCCTTGTTCGTGGTGCTGGAGCAGGCGCTGAGCGTGGCCCGCGAAAGCGGGGGCGCCTACGATCCTACGGTGGGGCCGCTGGTCGACCTGTGGGGGTTCGGGCCGCAGGGGCCGCGCGCCCGGCCGTCTGCGGCCGAGATCGAGGCCGTGCGTGGGCGCGTGGGCTGGGAGCGGATCGAACTGGACGTGGCGGGCCGCCGTGCGCGGCAACCAGGCGGGGCCCATGTGGACCTGTCCGGCATCGCCAAGGGCTACGCGGTCGACGCCGTGGCCCGCTGCCTGCGGCGCGCCGGCGTGGCGGGCTATCTGGTGGAGATAGGCGGCGAGCTGGCCGGCCACGGGGTGAAGCCGGACGGTACGCCCTGGTGGGTGGAGCTGGACCGGGCCTGGGATGCGAACGGCGAGTCGTCCGTGCCGCCGACGCTGGTGGCCCTGGAGGGCCTGGCGGTTGCCACCTCGGGCGACTACCGGCGCCATGTCTCCGATGGGCAGGGCATGTACAGCCATACTCTGGACCCGCGCACCGGCGCGCCCATCGGCAACGGCGTCGTCTCGGTCACGGTCCTGCACCCCGAGTGCATGGCGGCCGATGCGCTGGCGACGGCGCTGACGGTGATGGGGCCGGACGAGGGGCTGCGCTGGGCGGCGCGTCGCGGGCTGGCGGCGCAGTTCGTACAGCGCACCGCCCAGGGGTACCGGGAAACGATGACGCCCAATTTCGCGGCGATGATGGAATGAACGACGAATCTCGCGCGGCATCCGCGCGCCGGGCGGGCGTGGCGGTGTTGTTGCTGCTGGCGGCCCTGGTCCTGGTGGCCGCCGTGCTGCCGCTGTCGCCGGCGGCGCACCGCGCCGTGGCAGGGGGGCTGGTAGTCGCCTGCTATGTGGCGTTCTGCGTATGGACCGCGCTGGCATGGCGCGCCGCGGCGTCTCCGTCCGGCGGCCCGATCGTGGCCGATGCGCTGCTGGTGGCCTATGCCAGCCAGACGGGCTTCGCCGAGCAGATCGCGCGGCGCAGCGCGCAGGCGCTCCAGGCCGCCGGATTGCCCGTGCATCTGGCCAACCTGGCGGAGATGGGCGGTTCGGCCCTGCAGCGTTTCCGCCAGGCCCTGTTCGTGGTCAGCACGACGGGCGAGGGCGATGCCCCGGACAGCGTCGCCGGCTTCGCGCGCAAGACGCTGGCCGGCGAACTGGCCCTGCACGGCATGAGCTACGGCGTGCTGGCCCTGGGCGACAGCAGCTACCAGCGCTATTGCGCCTTCGGCCAGTCGCTGGCGAACTGGCTGCACCGGCAGGGCGCCGAGCCCATGTTCGATCCTATCCTGGTGGACGATGGTGACGAGGGTGCGTTGCGCCACTGGCAGCACTACCTGAACGTGCTGGGCGCGAGCGCGGAAATGGAAGACTGGGCTGCGCCCAGCTACCGGGCCTGGACGCTGGCCGAGCGCCGATTGCTGAACGACGGCAGTCCCGGCGGCCCCGCCTATCACCTGGCCCTGGTGGCCGCGGATGCATCCCCGGCCGACTGGGAGGCCGGCGACATCGCCGAGATCGGGCCGCGCAATGCTCCCGATGACGTCGCGTCGCTGCTGGCCGCGCTGGGCCTGGATGGCGCCATGGGGGTGGACGGCGGGCAATCGCTGGGCGATGCGCTGGCGGCACGGGTGCTGCCCCATGACGAGGCCGGACGCGCCGCGCTGCGCGGCTTGCCGGCCCCGGCGCTGCTGGAGGCGCTGCCGCGCATCCCCCATCGCGAGTATTCGATCGCCTCGCTGCCGGCCGATGGCCGCCTGGAGCTCCTGGTGCGGCAGATGCGGTATCCCGACGGCCGGCTGGGACTGGGGTCGGGATGGCTGACCCGGCATGTCCGCGTGGGCGGCAAGGTGGACGTACGGCTGCGGCGCAATGGCGGCTTTCATCCGCCTGCGCCTGGGCGGCCGTTGATCCTGATCGGCAACGGCACGGGCATGGCGGGCTTGCGCGCGCACCTGAAGGCGCGCGCCGCCGCCGGGGCGCATCGCAACTGGCTGCTGTTCGGAGAACGCACGCCGGAGCACGACTTTTTCCATCGCGACGAAATCCAGGCGTGGCGCGAGCAGGGCGTGCTCGAGCGGCTGGATCTGGCGTTCTCGCGCACGGCCGGCTGGCCGCGCTACGTGCAGGACTGCCTGCCCGCCGCGGCAGGCGAACTGCGGGCGTGGGTGGACGATGACGCCGCGATCTACGTCTGCGGCAGCCTGCAAGGCATGGCGGCGGGTGTCGCGGCCGAACTCGAACGCATCCTGGGCCGCGATCGCCTGGACGAATTGGCCGAACAGGGCCGCTATCGGCGCGACGTGTACTGATCAGGCGGTGCCGCCGCTGCGCCGGTGTCCGCTGACCTCGGCACCGGCGTCGTGCCGCAGCCGCACGAAGCTCAGCAGGCTGCTCAGGGCCAGCAGGCCCACGACCAGGAAGGCGATCCGGAAGTCCGTGACGTCGTAGGTCGCGCCGCCGATGTCGCGTGCGGCGGCGGTAAGATGCAGCACCACGGCCCCGACCGCGATGCCCAGGCCCATGGACATCTGCTGGGTGGTACTGAACAGGGTGTTGGCGCTGCTCATCTGCGGGTGCGGGACCTCGGCGAAGGCCATGGAAGTCAGTCCGGTGAACTGCATCGAGCGGGTCAGGCCGCACACCAGCATGATCGCCACGACTACCGGCACGGGCGTATCGGGCGACAGTACGGCGCACAAGGCGATCGAGGTCCCCGCCAGCGCGCCGTTGAAGACCAGCACGTTGCGGAAGCCGAAGCGGCGCAGCGCCTGCGTCGTGCCCAGCTTCATGCCCAAATTGCCCAGCATGCTGGCCAGGTACAGCATGCCGGCCTCGAAGGCGTTCAGGCCGAAGCCCACCTGGAACAGCAGCGGCAGCAAAAAAGGCATGGCGCTGATCGCCGTGCGGGCGATCGTGCCGCCTATCATGACGGTGCGGAACGACGGCACGGCCATGATGGTGGGGTCGATCAACGGATGGGGGTGGCGGCGCAGGTGCGCGGCCAGCGCCACGCCCAGCGCGATGCTGCCGGCGACGAGCAGGGCGCCCAGTTGCCACCGTCCGCCGTATCCCAGGAGCTCCACTCCGACCATCAGGAAGCTGAGCGCGAGGCCGCTCAGGGCGAAGCCCGCCGTGTCCAGCGGCCGCCGTGGCTGCGGGGCGGATTCGGGGATATAGGCGCGGATCAGGAAGATGCCGGCCACGCCCAGGGGGACGTTCAGGAGGAAGATCCACTGCCAGCTCAGGTAGGTCGCCAGGAAGCCTCCCAGCGGGGGGCCGATCACGGGCGCGATCAGTCCCGGCCAGACGATGAAGGCCATGGCGCGGACCAGGTCTTCCTTGCCGGTGTTGCGCAGCACCGCCAGCCGTCCCACGGGCACCATCATCGCGCCCGCCATGCCCTGGAACACCCGCGCGGCGGTGAATTGCGCGACGCTGGTGCTCAGCGCGCACAAGACGGAGGCCAGCGTGAAGGCGGCGACCGCCCAGGCGAAGACGCGGCGTGTGCCGAGCCTGTCCGCGACCCAGCCGCTGATGGGGATGAACACGGCCAGGGTCACCAGATAGGACGTCATGCCTATGCTGAGGTTGACCGGGTTGGTACGGAAGGTGGCGGCCATTTGCGGCAGGGCGGTCGCGATCACCGTGCCGTCCAGCGTTTCCATGAAGAAGGCGGCGGCGACGATGAGCCAGATGATGTTGGGCTTGGCGGTGGGGGCGGTCATGGGCGGCGCGTGGGGTGAGGCCGGATCGGGCCCGGGCAGTATATGCCGTGTGCCGCGATATTTGACTGGAGCCGGATGTCGAGCGGTCCAAATAACCTAGAATCATAAAAACATCGAAACCGGGACGTCCGCGTACGAGCATGAATGCATTGACCGAGAAGGATGTGCGCCGCAATGCGCTGGTGCTCAGTTGTGCGCAGTCGCTGGGTGGGGCCAATCCCGCCATCGTCATTTCGCTGGGCGGGCTGGTGGGGCAGATGCTGGCCACCGACAAATCGCTGGCGACGCTGCCCGTCAGCCTCTACAACCTCGGCCTCGCGCTGGGGACGATCCCGGCGGCCATGCTGATGCGCAGGCTGGGGCGCCGCGCCGCCTACATGCTGGGCGCGGTGATCGGCGGCGTGGCCGGGCTGCTGGCGGCCTACAGCATCGCCACGGGCATGTTCGCGCTGTTCTGCGTCGCCACCGCCATCGCCGGTACCTACGGATCGTGCGTGCAGAGCTACCGCTTCGGGGCGACCGACGGGGCCGACGCGGCGTTCAAGGCGCGGGCGATTTCCTGGGTCATGGTGGGCGGACTGGTAGGCGCGGTCATCGGACCCCAGACCGTGATCTGGACGCGCGACGCGATCGGCGCCATTCCCTTCGCCGGCAGCTTCGTCGGCCAGGCCGTGCTGGCGCTCGCGGCGCTGCCGGTGCTGATCCTGCTGCGCGGATCGGTGCGTCCCGCGGCCGAGCAGGGCGGGGGGCGGCCGCTGCGCGAGATCGCGGCCTCGGGCCGCTTCGTGGTGGCGGTGACCGCGGGCATCGTCTCGTACGGGATGATGAGCTTCGTCATGACGGCCGCGCCCATCGCGATGGTGGCGTGCGGACACACGGTGGGCGAGGCCGCGCTGGGCATCCAGTGGCACGTGCTGGCGATGTACGGGCCGAGCTTCGTCACCGGCAGGCTGATCACGCGCTTCGGCAAGGAGTGGGTGACGATGGCCGGCCTGCTCCTCATGGCGGTGTCCGGAGCGGTCGCGCTGCATGGCCTGAGCGTGGGGCATTTCTGGCTGTCGCTGGTCTTCCTGGGCGTGGGCTGGAACTTCGGTTTCATCGGCGCCACCGCCATGGTCACCGACTGCTACCGGCCCGAGGAGCGCACCAAGGTCCAGGCCCTGAACGATTTCCTCGTGTTCGGTTCCGTGGCCGTGGCGTCGTTCTCGTCGGGCCGGCTGCTCAACGCCTCGGGATGGGAAACCATCAATTGGCTGCTGTATCCGGCCGTGGCGATCGTGCTGCTTCCCCTGTTGTGGCAGGCGGGCCGCACGCGCCGCGCGGCGGCCTGAGGCCGGCGTTTCCCGCCGCGTTCAGTTCGGGAGGCCGAACAGGTCGGCCCGCCCGAACATGCGCGCCGTTTCCCTTGCCGACGGCGTGCCCAGGTCGGGATTCGCGCCGCCGTCCAGCAGCGCCCGCACCACCTCTTCTTCTCCCTTGAACACGGCCCCGGCCAGCGGGCTCTGCCCCCGGTCGTTGACGCGGTTGGGATCCGCGCCGTGCTCCAGCAGCGTCCTGACCGTGCCGGCATGGCCATGGTAGGCCGCCAGCATGATCAGGCTATCCCCTTTCTGGTTGGTCAGGTCCGCGGGCGCCCCGGCGGCGAGGTAGGCGGCCAGCGTCTCGGTTTCTCCCGCGCGGGCAAGATCGAACAGCTTGGTGGCCAGGGCCAGCACGGCATCGTTGGGCTGGTAGGAATCGCTAGGGCTCATGGTGTTTCTCTTTTGGTGATCAAAGGCTTCCACGCGGTGCGCGGGAAGAATGTCGTTACAAACCTGGCGCCATGCGGGGCGCGCGCGGCGCACCATGGCATGCATATTGCCCTTGTCCCCGGCAAGGGATGCCCATCCCGGGAAGAATGCCGCATCGGACGTGTACATCTTACTCACAGCGGTAATTTTTATCGGCGAGGATGGACATTATCCGGCGCGGCACCCGCCCGCCGCACGAGAAACATCCCTGCGCGTGTGAAGTCCCGACCCAATCATCAGCTGCCCATGGGGAAGCGTCTTTTGCCGGAGAAACATCTTGCTGCCGAGAGTCATGCTAGTAACGTCGGAGGCCCTGCCGCTCGCCAAGACGGGGGGCCTGGGCGATGCGGTAAGCGGCCTGGCACGGGCCCTGCGCGACGCGCACGTCGACGCGACCATCTTCATGCCCGCCTATGAAAGCGCGCTGCATGCCGCCAGCGACCTGGAGAAGGTGGCCGATCTGCCCGGATTGATCGGGGGCGATGCCGAGGTCTGGGCGGGATGGGTCGCCGATACCGAGATACCGGTGCTGCTGCTGCGCAACGACGCCCTGTACGTGCGCCCCGGCAACCCCTACCTGGATGCGGACGGGAGGGAGTTTCCCGACAATGGAATCCGCTTTGCCGCGCTGGCCCAGGCGGCAAAGCGGATTTCGGTGGGCGAGACGCCGATCAGGGTTCCGCACGTGGTCCATGCCCACGACTGGCACGCGGCCCTGACGCCGCTGTATCTGCACGCGGCCGGCGTCAAGCGGCCCAAGACGGTGTTGACCATCCACAATCTCGCGTTCCAGGGCAACTTCCCGCTGCGCCTGGCGGAGGAGCTCGGCATCCCGCCCGCCTATCGTGGCAGCGAGGGCGTGGAATTCTGGGGCAACCTGAACTTCATGAAGGCGGGGTTGCGCTACGCCGACAAGATCACGACGGTCAGCGCGACCTACGCGCGCGAGATCCTGACCCCGGCGTTCGGCCATGGACTGGAGGGCGTACTGGGCCAGCGCGCCCATGAGCTGCACGCCATTCCCAACGGCATCGACACCGAGGTCTGGGATCCCGCTTGCGATCCCTATCTGCCCGAGCATTTTTCCGCCATGGACCTGCGCGGCAAGATCCGCAACAAGCTGGAGATGCAGCGCGCATTCGGCCTGCCCACCGACCCCGAGGCGCCGCTGCTGGCGATGGGCAGTCGCCTGACCTCGCAGAAGATGGCGGATCTCGCGATCGAGGTGTTCCCCATGCTGCTGGCGGCGCATCCGCGTCTGCAGATCGCCGTGCTCGGCTGCGGCGAGCGCGCGCTGGAAGAGGCATTGCAGGAACTGGCCGCGCGGCATCCGCGCAACCTGGGCGTGCACATCGGCTATGACGAACGCCGCGGGCACCTGCTGCATGCCGGCGCCGACATGCTGCTGCACGGCAGCCGCTTCGAGCCATTCGGCCTGACGCCGCTGTATTCCATGCTGTACGGGACCGTGCCCATTGCGTCGCGTGTCGGTGGCCTGGCCGACAGCATCGCCGGGCTGTCCCAGGCGCCGGATGCCGAGGTCGGATCGGCCACGGGCATTCTGTTCGACGGGGACACACCCGCCGACATGATGGCGGCGGTCGAGCGGGCGCTGGAGGCCTTTGCCCAACCGCAGCGGTGGGCGGCCCTTCAGAAGAACGGGATGACCCGCCACTTCGGCTGGGAAGCTTCCGCCGCCCAATATGTCGAGCTGTACCGCATGCTCGCGCCGGTCGCTCCCGTGGGCGCGCCCATGGTGGCCCGCCGTCCGGAGGCGGCCAGCGCTCCGGCCGAGACCGCCATACGGAAACGGGCCTGATGGCGGCGCGACGTCGACCGCCGCTGCGTATCTACCATGCCAGGGCTTCGGCCCTGGGGCCGGTGCTGGACGAGGCGGGCGCGCTGGCGGCGCCCTGGCGCGCGTGGCTCGAGACGGCCGCCGGGCTGGGATTCGGGCAGGTGCTGGCCGACGCGCGCGAGGCAGGCGACGAGGCCTCGTGCGGTGTGCTGGCGCGCGCCGCCACGCGGCGCCGGCTGGAGCTTTATCTGGATTGTCCACCGGCCGGCGGCGAAGCTGCCGTCGACTGGGCGGCGCGCGCGCCGGCGTGGGGCGAACTGGGCGTGCGCGGCCTGCTGGTCCGGGGATGGGACGCGGCCGGCCCGTGGGCAGGCAAGCTCGCGTCGCTGCGCGGGCGCGAGGACGGACTGGACCTGCTGGCCTGGACGCCCGGCCTGTCGCGCGAGGCGGTGCGAGGGCTGCGCGGAGTGGGTTTTTCCCATGTGTTTTCGTCGCTGGCCTGGTGGGATTTCCGCAGCGCCTGGTTCATGGACGAGTGGCACGCGCTGGCGGACACCGGCTGCGCCGTGCTGGCCTTTCCGGCCGATCCTTACGGCCCCGGCGCGGCGGGCGTCGGCGTGCCGGATGCCGAGGTGCGGCAACGCGCCTCGATCCGTGCGCTGTGGGCCGCCGCCACGTGCGGCGCGGGCTGGCTGGTGCCCATGGGATACGAACGGCACGGGCTGGATGGCACGCCGCACGGCCAGCTGGACCTGGGCGACGAGCTTCGTGCCGCGAATCGCTGGCTGGCCCGCGCGCCGGCCGATGACGTGACACTGTCGCCGCTGGGCGGCGCGGACGCGCCCATCGCCATGTTGCTGCGCCGTGCCGTCGGGCAGCGGGGCAGGCGCAGTCATCTGCTGCTGTTCAATCCCGACCTGCTGGCCGCATCGGCGGTGGATTGGCCCATGATCCAGGCCAGGCTGCCCGATCGCGTGCAACGGCCGGTCGATGGCGGCGTGCCCGCGAGGCTGGGGCCCGGCGCCGCGCAGGCCATCGAACTGGGATCCGCGCCCCCCGTGCTGTCAGGGCCGCCGCGCCGCCGGTCGCTGACCGCGGCCATGGGCGCGGCCCGCGTGGCGATCGAGGCGGTCGAGCCCGTCATCGAACAGGGCCGGTTCGCGGTGAAACGCACGCCCGGCGAGGCGCTCGCGGTGCGCGCGGATATCTTCATGGACGGCCACGACAAGCTGGCCGCCGACGTGCTCTGGCGCGCCGCCGACGAGGAGGCCTGGACCCGGGTGCCCATGGTGCACCTGGGCAACGATCGCTGGGAGGCCGTGTGCCGGCCCGAGCGCGTGGGCATGGGCTACTACGCGATCGAGGCCTGGCGCGATACCTATGCGACGTTCCTGGACGAACTTCGCAAGAAGACCGATGCGGGCGTGGACGTGGCGGTGGAAGTGGAGGAGGTCCGTGGCTGGATACTGAAGGTGCTGGGCCGCGCTACCCAGGCCGGAGCCGAGACGCGGGCCCGGGCCGAGGAAGCCGCCCGCGGCCTGGCGGAGCTGCCCACCGAGGACTGCCTGGCGTGGATACGGTCGCCGCAGGCCGCCGCCCTGGTACAGGCGCTGGAGCCCCGCGAATTCGCGTCGCGCTCGGCCGAGTTCCCGGTGCGGGTCGAACGCCGGACCGCCCGGTTCGGCAGCTGGTACGAGTGCTTCCCGCGTTCGCAAAGCGGCGATCCGCACCGGCACGGCACCTTCGCCGACGTCGCGGCACGCCTGCCCGCGATACGGGACATGGGCTTCGACGTGCTGTACTTCCCGCCCATCCACCCCATCGGCCGCCGCCACCGAAAGGGCCGCAACAACAGCCTCGTGGCCGAGCCCGGGGATCCCGGCAGCCCCTACGCCATCGGTTCGGAAGAGGGCGGGCACGACGCGATACACCCCGAACTGGGGACGCTGGACGATTTCCGCGCGCTGGTGGGCGAGGCTGCCCGGCACGGCCTGGAGATCGCCCTGGATTTCGCCATCCAGTGCTCGCCCGATCACCCGTGGCTGGCCCGTCATCCCGACTGGTTCGCCTGGCGCGCCGACGGCTCGCTGCGCTATGCCGAGAATCCGCCCAAGAAATACGAGGACATCGTCAACGTCGATTTCTACGCGCGCGCCGCGAACGGACGCGATGCCGCCTCCGGCCTGTGGCTGGCCCTGCTGGACGTGGTGCTGTTCTGGGCGGCCGAGGGGATACGGATCTTCCGGGTGGACAATCCGCACACCAAGCCGCTGCCTTTCTGGGAGTGGCTGATCGGCCAGGTGCATGCGCGCCATCCCGACGTCGTGTTCCTGTCGGAGGCCTTTACCCGGCCCAAGATGATGTACCGGCTGGCCAAGCTGGGGTTCTCGCAATCCTATACCTACTTCACGTGGCGCGAGACCCGCCGGGAACTCACCGACTACCTCGAGGAAATATCGCGGCCGCCTGTATCCGATTTTTTCCGCCCCAATTTCTTCGTCAATACTCCCGACATCAATCCGCGCCATCTGCAGACGTCGGGCCGGCCGGGTTTCCTGATCCGGGCCGCGCTGGCGACCACGTTGTCGGGTTCCTGGGGCATGTACAGCGGCTTCGAGCTGTGCGAGGGCACGCCGGTACCCGGCAAGGAGGAATATCTCGATTCCGAGAAATACGAGATCCGGGCCTGGGACTGGAACCGGCCGGGCAACATCGTGGCCGAGATCGGCGTCCTGAACCGGATACGACGCGACAACCCGGCGTTGCATATCCATACAGGCACCGGGTTTCTCAACACCGATAATGATCACGTGCTGGCCTATACCAGGGCGACGCCGGAACGCGACAACGTGGTGCTGGTGGTGGTGAACCTCGACCCGCACGGCGCGCAGGGCGCCAACGTCGAACTTCCGCTGTGGGAGTTCGGGTTGCCGGACGATGGCACGCTGCATGCCGAAGACCTGTTGCGCGGGTACCGCTTCGATTGGCATGGAAAGATGCAGCACGTGTGGCTCGAACCTGGCGGCCCCTACGGGATATGGCGCATTTCCCGGCGATTCTAGGATCCGCTCCCTTCGGGGATCCATCGGCAGGCGAGGACGCATGAACAACAAGCGCGAGACATCCGTGAATGCCGTGAACCGGGGCGATCCGCTCTGGTACAAGGACGCGGTCATCTACCAGCTGCACGTCAAGTCCTTCTTCGACGCCAACAACGATGGCATCGGGGATTTTCCAGGGCTGCTGTCCAAGCTCGACTACATCGCGCAACTGGGCGTGGACACGATCTGGCTGCTGCCTTTCTATCCCTCTCCCCGGCGCGACGACGGCTACGACATCGCCGAGTACCGGGGCGTGCATCCGGACTACGGCGAACTGGCGGACGTGCGGCGTTTCATCGCGGCGGCCCACGAGCGCGGCATGCGCGTGATCACCGAACTGGTGGTCAACCACACTTCGGACCAGCATCCATGGTTCCAGCGCGCGCGCCACGCCAAGCCGGGTTCGGCCGCGCGCAATTTCTACGTGTGGTCCGACAACGACCAGGCCTACGCCGGTACGCGCATCATCTTCATCGATACCGAGAAGTCGAACTGGACCTGGGATCCGGTGGCCGGGGCCTATTTCTGGCACCGCTTCTATTCGCACCAGCCCGACCTGAACTACGACAATCCGCGCGTGCTCAAGGCCATCCTGAGCGTCATGCATTTCTGGCTGGACCTGGGCGTCGATGGCCTGCGGCTGGACGCCGTGCCCTACCTGGTCGAACGGGAGGGCACCAACAACGAGAACCTGCCCGAGACCCATGCCATCCTGAAGCGCATCCGGCAGGACCTGGAAGCGTCCTACGACGATCGCATGCTGCTGGCCGAGGCCAATCAATGGCCCGAGGACGCGCAGGAATATTTCGGACAGGGCGACGAGTGCCACATGTCCTTCCACTTCCCGCTGATGCCGCGCATGTACATGGCCATCGCCAAGGAGGACCGCTTTCCCATCACGGACATCATGCAGCAGACGCCGGACATTCCGGACAACTGCCAGTGGGCGATCTTCCTGCGCAACCACGACGAACTGACGCTGGAGATGGTGACCAGCAGCGAGCGCGACTACCTGTGGGAGGTGTATGCCGCCGACCGCCGGGCCCGCCTCAACCTCGGGATACGCCGGCGCCTCGCGCCGCTGATGGAGCGCGACCGCCGCCGCATAGAACTGATGCACAGCCTGCTCCTGACCATGCCGGGCACGCCCGTCATCTACTACGGCGACGAGATCGGCATGGGGGACAACATCCACCTGGGCGACCGCGACGGCGTACGCACGCCCATGCAATGGTCGCCCGACCGCAATGGCGGGTTCTCGCGCGCCGACCCCGAGCGACTGGTGCTGCCGCCGCTGATGGGCAATCTGTATGGCTACGAGGCGGTGAACGTCGAAGCCCAGTCCGGCGACGCCCATTCGCTGTTGAACTGGATGCGCCGCATGCTGGGCAAGCGGCGCCAGTATCGGGTGTTCGGCCGCGGCGGCCTGCGGTTTCTCTATCCGGGCAACCGCAAGATCCTGGCGTACCTGCGCGAGCACGAGGAAACCACCATCCTGTGCGTGGCCAACCTGTCGCACACGCCCCAGGCGGTGGAACTGGACCTGGCTGAATTCGACGGCAGGGTGCCGGTCGAGCTGACCGGGGGGACGGCATTCCCCGCGATCGGACGCCTGACCTATCTGCTGACCCTGCCGCCCTATGGCTTCTATTGGTTCGAGTTGAGCGCCTCGGCGACGCCGCCGAACTGGCACCTGGCCACCGCCGACCAGTTGCGCGAGTTCCGGACGCTGGTGTTGCGCGGCAAGACGGGCTATGACCTGACTACCGAGTCGCGCCGTACGCTGGAGCATGCCGTCCTGCCGGAATACCTGGCGCTGCGGCGCTGGTTCGCCTCCAAGCACGAACGCATCGTTTCGGGGCGCGTGGTCTACGGCGTGCGGCTGCCCGCCGCCGACGAGCTGTACCTGACGGAGATCGAGGCCGACCTGGGCCAGCGGCGCGAGCGCTACGTGGTGCCCCTGGGGCTGATCTGGGAGGAAACCCTGCCGCAGCTGCAGCAGCAACTGGCGCTGGCGCGGGTACGGCGCGGACCCATGGTGGGCATGGTGACCGATGCGTTCAGCCTGCAGAGTTTCGCCATCGCGGTGTTCGACAGCCTGAAGAACGGCATCGAGCTGGAGTCGCGCATCGCCGCCGACGGGGGCGGGGACGCCCGCATACGGTTCCTGCCCGAGCCTGGCCTGGAGACCGTGGCGGTCGATGCGGACACGCCCATCCAGTGGCTGTCGGCCGAGCAGTCCAACAGTTCGCTGGTGGCCGGGACGATGGCGGTATTGAAGATCGTGCGCCGGGTCACGGCCGGCATCCATCCGGAAAGCGAGATGACGCGCCATCTGACGCGGCTGGGATTCCGCAACACGGCGGCGCTGCTGGGTGAGGTGGTGCGCGTGGACGAGGACGGCACGCCGCACACGCTGATGCTGGCCCAGCAGTACGTGGACAACCAGGGCGATGCGTGGAACTGGACGCTGGAGTACCTGCACCGGACCCTGGACGATGCCGCGCTGACCGCCGAAAGCGCCGAGGACTATGGCCAGGAACTGCGCGGCTACGCGACGCTGGCCGCCGCCGTGGGCCGGCGCCTGGGCGAGCTGCACGCCGCGCTGGCGATGCCTTCCGACGATCCGGCCTTCGCGCCGGTCGAGGCTTCGCGCGAGGACGTCGGGCGCTGGGTGGACGATGCCCGGCAGAGCCTGGACCAGGCCCTGGCCATCCTGGCCGCGCGCCGCGACTGGGGCGACCTGGCGGCCGAGGCCGCGCTCCTGCTGGACAACCGCCACCTGCTCGAAGCCGCCATGGACCGCCTTGGCCAATCCGTCCGCCATGCCTGGCTGACGCGGGTGCATGGAGACTTCCACCTGGGGCAGGTCCTGGTGGCGCAGAACGATGCCTACATCATCGATTTCGAGGGGGAGCCGGCACGCACCATGGAAGAACGGCGGCGCAAGCGCAATCCGCTGCGCGACGTGGCCGGCCTGCTGCGCTCGTTCGACTACGCATCGGCGGTGGTGGCGCGGGCGCCGGATGCCACGGTCCCCGCGGCCGGCGCCAATCCCATCGCCGGTCCGTCCGTCGACACCGTGGCGCAGCGCCGGGACGTCCTGCTCGAACGGTTCCGCGTCGAGGCGTCGGGCGCGTTCCTGGACGCCTATCGCGAGGCGGCGGCGTCGGCGCCTCGCCCGTGGGTGGACAGCCAGGACGAGGATGCGCTGCTATCGCTGTTCCTGATCGAGAAGGCCGCCTACGAGGTGTGCTATGAAGCCGCCAACCGGCCGGCGTGGATAGGAGTGCCGCTGCGGGGCCTGGTGACGTTGGCGGCCCGGATCGAACCGGCAATACGGAGGCAAGAGGATCTTGACGGACAACAGCCGTGACGGCGGGCTGGCCCCCGCCGATATCGAGGCCCTGGCCGGCGGCCGGCACCCCGACCCTTTCTCCGTGCTGGGACCGCAGCTGCGCGACGGCCGCCTGTGGCTGCGCGCCTTCCTGCCCGGCGCCCTGACCGTGCAGGCCGTGTCGGATACGGGCGGCGTCGTGGACCTGAGGCCGTCGGGCGGCGGCGTGTTCGAGGCCCAGGCCGATGCCGGCTTCCTGCCCGGCCGCACGGGCTACCGCCTGCGCATCCAGTGGCCCGGTGCTTTCCAGGAGGCCGAGGATCCCTACGCGTTCGGCCTCATCCTGGGCGACGAGGACCTTGCCATGCTGGCGCGGGGCGACCACGACGGCCTGGAGACCTGCCTGGGCGCCCATTGCACCACGATGGAGGGCGTCCCGGGCGTGCGTTTCGCGGTGTGGGCGCCCAATGCCCGCCGCGTATCGGTGGTCGGGAATTTCAACGCATGGGACGGCCGTCGCCATCCCATGCGCCTGCGCCATGCCGCGGGCGTCTGGGAGCTGTTCGTGCCCAGGCTGTCGCACGGGGAACCCTACAAGTACGAACTGCTGGGCCCCGATGGCAGCCTGCTGCCGCAGAAGGCCGATCCGTACGCCTTCCAGGCCGAGCCGGCACCAGGCTCGGCCTCGGTGGTCGCCGATCCCGCGCCCTACGCATGGACCGATGCGGCATGGATGGAGGGCCGAGCGGCGCGCCATGCGCCCGATGCGCCTATCTCGATCTACGAGGTGCATGCCGGTTCCTGGCTCAGGAAGGAGGACGGCGGAACCTGGTCCTGGCATGAGCTGGCCGACCGCCTGATTCCTTACGTGGCCGGCATGGGGTTCACGCATCTCGAGCTGCTGCCCATCATGGAGTATCCCTTCGGCGGTTCCTGGGGCTACCAGCCGCTGGGAATGTTCGCGCCGACGGCGCGCCATGGCACGCCGCGCGATTTCGCCGCGTTCGTCGATCGCTGCCATGCGGCCGGGTTGGGCGTGATCCTGGACTGGGTGCCCGCGCATTTCCCCACCGACCCCCATGGGCTGGCGCGTTTCGACGGCACGGCGCTGTACGAGTACCAGGACCCGCGCGAAGGCTTCCACCAGGACTGGAACACGTACATCTACAACCTGGGCCGCAACGAGGTGTGCAACTTCATGCGGGCCAGCGCCCTGTACTGGCTGCGCCGCTACCACGTGGACGGGCTCCGGGTGGATGCGGTCGCGTCCATGCTGTATCGCGACTACAGCCGCCGCGCGGGCGAATGGCTGCCGAACGTGCACGGCGGGCGGGAGAACCTGGAGGCCATCGCGTTCCTGCGAGACCTGAACGGCAGGGTGCGGCGTTTCTTTCCCGATGCCATGATGATCGCCGAGGAGTCCACCGCCTGGCCGGGGGTGACCGCGCCGCCGGAAGCGGGCGGGCTGGGTTTCCACTACAAGTGGAACATGGGATGGATGCACGACACGCTGCGCTACATGCAGCGGGACCCCGTGCACCGGCACTATCACCATCACGACCTGACCTTCGGCATGGTGTATGCCTATTCCGAGCAGTTCGTGCTGCCGCTCTCGCATGACGAGGTGGTCCACGGCAAGGGTTCGCTGATCGGCAAGATGCCCGGCGACCGCTGGCAGCGCTTCGCCAGTCTGCGGGCCTATTTCGGCTTCATGTGGAGCCATCCGGGCAGGAAGCTGCTGTTCATGGGCGGGGAGCTCGCCCAGGAGCGCGAGTGGAACCATGACGGACAACTGGCCTGGGAGGCGCTGGCCGATCCGCTGCATGCCGGCGTGCAGCGGCTGGTGGGCGACCTGAACCGCGTCTATGCCGGCAGGCCCGCGCTGCACAGGCTGGACGGCGATCCGGCGGGGTTCCGCTGGGTGATCGGCGACGACGACCGCAACAGCGTGTTCGCCTACCTGCGCATGGACGGCGAGCGCTGCGTGCTGGCGGTGTGCAACATGACGCCTATCCCCCGCGGCGACTACCGGCTGGGCGTGCCCCGGGCGGGGCGGTGGCGCGAGATCGTCAACACCGACGCCGCCGACTACGGCGGTTCGGGCGTGGGCAACGCCGGAGCGGTCGAGGCGCGGCAGCAAGCCGCGCACGGCCTGCCCCATTCGCTGGTGTTGACCTTGCCGCCGCTGGCCACCTTGCTGCTCGAACCCGAGTGACCATGGGCGCCGTCGTCGATCGCTTGCTGCCGGGCCGCCCCTATCCCCTGGGCGCCCACTGCGACGGAATGGGCGTGAACTTCGCCGTGTTCTCGGCGCACGCGCACCGCATCGATCTGTGCCTGTTCGATGAATCGGGGCGCAAGGAAATCGCGCGCATGCCCCTGCCCGAGTGCACCGACGAAGTCTGGCACGGCTATCTGCCGCGGGCGGGGCCGGGGCAGGTATACGGCTACCGGGCATTCGGCCCCTACGAGCCGCAGCATGGCCACCGTTTCAATCCGCACAAGCTGCTGATCGACCCGTATGCCCGCAAGCTGGCCGGGTCGCTGCGCTGGACCGACGCGCTGAACGGCTTCCGGCGCGAGGATCGCGGCATGGACCGCCGCGACAGCGCCGCCGCGGTGCCCAAGTGCGTGGTCGTGGACGATGCCTTCGACTGGCACGGAGACCAGCGGCCGGAATGGCCGTGGGGCCAGACCGTGATCTACGAGGCCCACGTGCGGGGGATGTCGATCTCGCGCGAGGACATGCGGCCCATCGAGCGGGGCACCTTTCGCGCGCTGACCAATCCCGCGCTGATCGATCATCTGCTGTCGCTGGGCGTCACGTCGCTGGAACTGCTGCCCATCCATGCCCACGTCAACGACCGTTTCCTGGTCGAGCGCGGCCTGCGCAATTACTGGGGCTACAGCAGCCTGTCGTTCTTCGCGCCCGAGCCCGCCTATCTGTCGCGCAACGAGCTGCACGAGATCCGGACCGCCGTGCGCAACCTGCACGCGGCCGGCATCGAAGTGATCCTGGACGTGGTCTACAACCATACCTGCGAAGCCAGCGAGACCGGGCCGACCCTGTCGTGGCGCGGGCTGGACAATGCCAGCTACTACCGCCTGGTGCCCGGCGACGAGCGTCACTACATCAATGACACGGGTTGCGGCAACACGCTGAACCTGTCGCATCCCCGTGTGATCCAGATGGTGATGGATTCGTTGCGCTACTGGGCCGAGGCCTTTCGCGTGGACGGCTTCCGCTTCGACCTGGGCGTGACGCTGGGCCGCGAGGCCGGCGGCTTCGATCCGGGGGCGGGCTTCTTCGACGCGCTGCTGCAGGACCCGCTGCTGTCGCGCCTCAAGCTGATTTCAGAACCCTGGGACATCGGCCCCGACGGTTATCACGTTGGCCATCATCCGCCGGGATTCGCCGAGTGGAACGACCGCTTCCGCGATACCGTGCGCCGTTTCTGGCGCGGCGACGAGGGCGTGCGGCCGGAGCTGGCCACGCGGCTGGCGGGATCGGGCGATTTGTTCAACCGCCGCCATCGCCGGACGTGGGCCTCGATCAACTTCGTCACCGCGCACGACGGTTTCACGCTGGCGGACCTGGTCAGCTACACCCACAAGCGCAACGAGGCCAACGGCGAGGAAGGACGCGACGGAAGCAACGAGAATCACAGCAGCAACTGGGGCGTCGAGGGACCGACCCTGGATCCGGCCGTGCTGGAGACCCGGGCGGCGGTGGCGCGGGCCATGCTGGCGACGCTGTTCTGTGCGCACGGCACGCCCATGCTGCTGGGCGGAGACGAGTTCGGCCGTACCCAGTCCGGCAACAACAATGCCTATTGCCAGGACAACGAGATCTCCTGGTTCGACTGGCGCCTGGCCGCCTCCGGCGAAGGCCGGGCCATGACGGCCTTCGTTGCGAGGCTGGCCGCGCTGCGGCACGAGTATCCGTCCCTGCGCAGTGAGCGCTACATGGCGGACTACCACTTCGTCGAGGATGGCCTGGCCGAGATCGGCTGGTTCGACGAGCATGGGGAACGGGTCGACAGCCAGGCGTGGAACGATCCCGGCCGGCGCGCGCTGGTGCTGCGGCGGGCGGTCCGGCACGACGGCCGCGTCGAAGTCACGCAGCTGCTGGTCAACGGCCACGGCCATGCCGTCTCGTTCGCCTTGCCCGCGCCGGCCGTGCGCTGGCGCATGCTGATCGACAGCAGCCGCCCGGAGGCGCCCGAGGCCGACGTGGTCCAGATGCCGCTGGAGCTGGCCCCGCGCAGCGTGGTGCTGCTGGGTTGCAGGATGAACTCGCCATGAAGAAAACTCTGCTTTCCGAGAAATTCGGTGCTCGCCTGCTGGGGCCGGACAGGACGCGCTTTCGCCTGTGGGCGCCGGGCCAGCAGGCGGTGTCGGTGGAGCTCGATCCCGGCACGGCGCAAGCGTCCGTCGTCCCCATGCAGGCCAGGCGGGAAGGCTGGTTCGAGGCCGAGGTGGCTCGCGGCGCGGGCACGCGCTACCGGTATCGCCTGGCGGACGGAACCGCGGTGCCGGATCCCGCCTCGCGCATGCAGGACGGCGACGTGCACGATGCCAGCGTGGTCGTCGATCCGGCCGCCTACCGGTGGCGCAATACGAGATGGCGCGGCCGACCCTGGAGCGAGGCGGTCATCTACGAACTGCACGTGGGCGCCATGGGCGGCTTCGACGGCGTGCGCGGCCACCTGCCGCGCCTGGCCGAACTGGGAGTGACGGCCATCGAGCTGATGCCCATCGCCGATTTTCCCGGCACCCGGAACTGGGGCTACGACGGCGTGCTCCCTTATGCGCCGGACCGCGCCTACGGCACGCCGGAGTCCCTCAAGGCCCTGATCGACGAGGCCCATGGCCTGGGGCTGATGGTTTTCCTGGACGTGGTCTACAACCATTTCGGGCCGGACGGCAATTACCTGCACGCCTATGCGCCGTCCTTCTTCCGCGACGACGTGCACACCCCATGGGGGCCGGCCATCGATTTCCGCCGCCGGCCGGTGCGGGAATTCTTCACCGGCAACGCCGCGTACTGGCTGCACGAATACCGTTTCGACGGCTTGCGGCTGGATGCGGTGCATGCGATTGCCGAGCAGGACTGGCTGGAGGAGATGGCCCACGCCATCCGGCAGGCGACCGACCGCCAGCGGCACGTGCACCTGGTCATCGAGCACGATGGCAACGCCGTGCCGCTGCTGGAACATGAGTTCGACGCGCAGTGGAACGACGACGGCCACCACGTCCTGCATCGCCTGCTCACGGGCGAGAACCAGGGCTATTACCGAGACTACGACGAACGGCCGGCGGCGCGCCTGGCGCGCTGCCTGGCCGAGGGATTCGTCTACCAGGGCGAGCCGTCGGCCCATCGCGGCGGCCAGCACCGGGGCCGGCCGTCGGCGCACCTGCCGCCGACCAGCTTCGTGCTGTTCCTTCAGAACCACGACCAGATCGGCAACCGGGCATTGGGCGAGCGCCTGCGGACCCTGGTGGGAGACCGCAGCGAGGCGCTGCGCGCGGCGGTGGCGCTGGTGCTGCTGGCGCCCCAGATCCCGTTGATCTTCATGGGCGAGGAATACGGCGTGGAAACGCCGTTCCTGTACTTCACCAGCCATGGTCCGGAACTGGCCGGCGCGGTGCGGGAAGGGCGGCGCAAGGAGTTCGAGAGTTTTCCCGCGTTCGCCGACGAGGCCGCGCGGGCCGCCATCCCGGATCCCAACGAGGCATCCACCTTCGAAGCGTCGCGGCGCGGCCTGTTCCAGGACACGGGGGGCTGGTATGCGTATTACCAGGCGCTGCTGCGCTGCCGGCGCGAGGCGCTGATGCCCAGCCTGGATGCGACGCGGGCCCTGGGGGCGCGCGCCCTGAGCGACAGCGCGGTCGAGGCGCGCTGGAGCCTGGGGGATGGGCGCGTGCTGGCGATCGCCTCCAATTTCGGCGACGACGCGGTGACGGCGACGCAGCCCGGCGCGGCCTTTGCGCTGCTGTTCGAGAGTCGCCAGGGGCTGGCACGCGGCTTGCAGCAGGGCGTGCTCGATCCCACGTGCACCCTTGCCTGGACGGAGGCGCAGACTTCATGAGAGGAGCCGATCACGACCTCGAGCGCCTGGCCGGCGCGGCCGGCGTCGCCGTGCATTGGCGGGATGCCATGGGCCGGGAGCAGGTCGTGGCGCCGGAGGTGCTGCGTACCCTGCTGACCGAACTCGGCTTCGACGTGGAGACGCCCGCGGGCGTCGCCGATTGCCTGGAACGGCTCGAGCACGAAAGCGGACAGGGGCTGCCGGCGTTGAAGACCGCGTCGCCGGGAGCGCCGGTCGAACTGCCCTGGGCCGGGAGCGAGGCCGAGTTGCCGTTCCAGCTGTCTTTCGAGGACGGCGGGCGCATGAGCGGGATCGCCCGGCGCGGCGCCAGCGGCGCGCTCGTCCTGCCCGGCGTGGACCGACCCGGCTATCACACCTTGCAGCTGGGCCAGGCCGCCTGCACGCTGGCCGTCGCGCCGGACCGGTGCTTCGCGATCGATGACGCCTTGCATGGCGCGCCGGCCCGTCTCTGGTCCCTGGGGGTCCAGCTCTACGGCCTGCGCCGCGATGCCGCGGCATCCATCGCCGCGGGCAGCTCGGGATTCGGCGATTTCACCGCCTTGCGGCTGCTGGCCGAACAGGCGGCCGCGCGGGGCGCGTCCGCCATCGCCGTCAGTCCGGTGCACGCGATGTTCAGCGCCGATCCGGGGCGCTACAGCCCCTATGCCCCTTCCAGCCGATTGTTCCTGAACGTCCTGTACGCCGATCCGGCCGCGTTGTTCGGGCCGCAGGCCCTGGCTGCCGTCTCGGCGCGGGGGCTGGGGGACGAGCTGTCGCGGCTGGCGGGGCTGTCGCTGGTCGACTGGCCCGCGGCCGGGCGGGCCAAGCTGGCCGTGCTGCGGGCCTTGTTCGACGATTTTCCGCGCAATGCGCCGCCGCGCATGCACGAGGACTTCCAGGCATTCGAGCGGGAAGGCGGCGAACCGCTGCGTTCGCATGCGCGCTTCGAGGCCATCCACGCCTGGCGCGTGGAGCAGACCCGGGACCGGTCGGGCTGGCGCCAATGGCCGGCGGCGTTCCGCTCGCCCGCCAGCCCGGAGGTGGCGCGTTTTGCCGCGCAGCACGAGCACGAGGTGCGATTCCACGTCTTCCTGCAATGGCTCGCCGCGCGCGGGTTGGCCGAGGTGCAGGCCGCGGCGCGCCGGGCCGGCATGCCTGTCGGGCTGATCTCGGACCTGGCGGTCGGCACGGATCCCTCGGGCAGCCATGCCTGGGCGCGGCAGGAGGAGGTGCTGGCCCGGTTGTCGCCAGGGGCGCCGCCGGATCTCTTCAATCCGCGTGGCCAGGCGTGGGGGCTGACGGCGTTTTCCCCGCGCGCGCTGGCCGCCAACGGCTACCGCGCCTTCATCGAGCTGCTGCGGGCCAGCCTGGCGCACGCGGGCGGCGTGCGCATCGACCATGCGCTGGGCCTGTCGCGCATGTGGCTCGTGCCGGAAGGCGCATCGCCGGACGAGGGGGCCTATGTGCGCTATCCCTTCCAGGACATGATGCGCCTGATCGCGCTGGAGTCGTGGCGGCATCGCGCCATCGTGATCGGCGAGAACCTGGGCACGGTGCCCGAGGGCTTCAACGAGCAGATCGCGCGCGCCGGCATGCTGGGCATGGACGTTCTGTGGTTCAACCGGGAAGGGGCCTGGCCCGGCGCGCCGTTCAGGGCGCCGGGCGGCTGGTCGCGGCAGGCGCTGGCCACCACGACGACGCACGATCTGCCGACGGTGGCGGGATGGTGGCAGGGTACCGACATCCGTTGGCGAGCCGAACTGGGCCTGTTGGCCGAGGGCCGCGGCATCGAGGCCGAGCAGGCGGAGCGGGGCCAGGACCGGGCCCGCCTGTGGGAAGACCTGGGCCGCGCCGGCACGGTGGGCGCCGGCGATCCGCTCCCGCCGGAGGCGCCGGTGACGGCGGTGCTCGATTTCGTGGCGCAAACGCCGGCCCCGCTGCTGGTCGTGCCGCTGGAGGACATGCTGGGCCTTCAGGAACAACCCAATCTGCCGGGCACCGTCGATACGCATCCGAACTGGCGGCGCCGCATGCCGCTACCGGTGGAATCGTTGTTCGAGGAGCCCGGCGCCGCCGGGCGCGCCGCCTTGCTGGCCAGGACGAGGGGGAGGGCATGAACGGATCCGTTTTCCCGGCGCGGGCCGCCGGGCAGGACATTGTCGCCTGCGGCGTGCCGCGCGCCACGGCGCGCCTGCAGTTCCACGCGGGTTTTCCCTTCGAGGCCGCCGCCGCACAGGTCGGGTATTTCCGCGACCTCGGCATCAGCCATCTGTATGCCTCGCCCATCACGCGCGCCCGCCCGGGGTCCATGCACGGCTACGACACCGTGGACTACGGCTGCGTGAGCCCCGAACTGGGAGGGGAGGAGGGGCTGCGCAGGCTGGTGGCGCGGCTGCGCGAGCACGGCATGGGCCTGATCGTGGATATCGTGCCCAATCACATGGGCGTGGGAAAAGAGAATGCCTGGTGGTGGAGCGTGCTCAAGCTGGGGCGCGCCAGTCCCTATGCCGAGTTCTTCGACATCGACTGGGAGCCGGCCGACCTGGCGCTGTGTGGCAAGGTGCTGGCCCCTTTCCTGGGCGAGCAGTACGGCCAGGTCCTGGCCGCCGGCCAGTTGTCGGTACGGCTGGACGAGGAGACGGGCGAGCCTGTCATCGCCTATTTCGACGCACGCTTTCCGATCGCCCCCGATTGCGCGGCCGAGATCGCGGCCCAGCCTCCGGAGGCCTATGACGCCACGCGGCCAGAGGGCCGGGCGCGCCTGCACGCGCTCTTGGAACGGCAACACTACCGGCTGGCGTGGTGGCGCACGGCGGCCGAGGAAATCAACTGGCGGCGCTTCTTCGAGGTCAGCGACCTGATCGGCGTGCGCGTGGAAAGGGAGGACACGCGCGAGGCCATCCATGCGTTGCCGTTTCGCCTGTACGCCGAGGGACTGATCGATGGCGTGCGCGTGGACCACATCGACGGACTGGCCGATCCCGAGGCCTATTGCCGCTACCTGCGCGAGAACCTCGCCGCGCTCGACAGCGGGCGGCCCGCCGGATGTCCGCGCGACGTGCCGTATATCGTGGTCGAGAAGATACTGGCGTCCGACGAACCCCTGCCGGCGAGCTGGCGCGTGCAGGGGACCACCGGCTACGACTTCATGAACGACGTGGGCGCGCTGCTGCACCACCCCGAAGGAGAGGCGCGCCTGACGGCGCAATGGGAGGCCGTGTCGGGCGAGGCGCGCGGCTTTCGCGCGCTGGTGCTGGACGTGCGGCGCCGGCTGGTCGCGCAGAGCTTCGCGGGCGAGTGCGACGCGCTGGTCCGCATACTGCATCGCATCGCGCGCACCGACCTCGCTACCCGGGATTGGGGGGCGCCCGCCATCCGCCGGGTGCTGACCGAACTGCTGGTGCATTTTCCCGTCTACCGCACCTACGTCGGGGGCGAGACGCCCCTGGCGGCCGATGAGGTGGCCATGGGAATCGCCTGCAAGGGCGCGCGGCAGGTCCTGCGGCGTGCCGATCACGGGTTGCTGGAACTGCTGGCGCAATGGCTGGGACAGGCGCCGGACGCGCCGGCCACGCCTGCGCTGCGGGCCTGGCGCCGGGAAGCCTTGCGCAGGTTCCAGCAACTGACGGCGCCGCTGGCGGCCAAGTCGGTGGAGGATACCGGGTTCTACCGCTACGGACGGCTGCTGTCGCGCAACGAGGTCGGCTCCGATCCCGGCGTGTTCTCGCTGGATGCCGAAGGTTTCCACCGCAAGGTGTTGGCGCGCGCGGCCCGTTTCCCCGATGCCATGCTGGCCACCGCCACCCATGACCACAAGCGCGGCGAGGACGCCCGGGCGCGCCTGGCCGTGCTGAGCGAGTTCGGGGACGAGTGGCTGCGGCTGGTGGGCGCATGGATGCGCCGCCACGAGGCGCTCAAGGCGCGCGAGGGGCCGCGTCCGGCGCCGGCGGACGAATACATGCTGTATCAGACCCTGTTCGGCGCCTGGCCCCTGGATCTGGCCATCGCCGACGAGGCCGGCATCGCGGCGCTGGCGGAGCGGGTAGGGGAGTGGCAGACCAAGTCCCTGCGCGAGGCCAAGCTGCGCTCCAGCTGGGTGACGCCCGCCGACGAATACGAGCAGGCCTGCGACGCCTTCCTGCGCGCCGTGCTCGATCCCCGCCGCAACGGCCGCAGCCTGCTGGAACTGTCGGCCTTCGTGGCGCGCGCCGGCGCGGCGGGCGCCCTGAACGGCCTGGCCCAGACCTTGTTGCGGCTGTCCACGCCGGGCGTGCCCGATCTCTACCAGGGTACCGAGTTCTGGGATTTCAGCCTGGTCGATCCGGACAACCGCCGGCCGGTGGACTACGGCCGGCGCCGCGCCGCGTTGGCGTCCGATGCCGATTGCGCCTCGCTGGTGGCGAACTGGCGCGAGGGGCACATCAAGTTCGAGCTGATCCGGCGCGCCCTGGCCTTGCGGCAGCGCGATCCGGACCTGTTCCGCCGCGGCGACTATCTGCCGCTTGCGGCGCATGGCGACGCCCGGGATGCGGTGCTGGCCTTCGCCCGCCGCCACGAGGACCGGTTCGCCGTGGCGATCGTGCCGTTGCACGCTTCGGCGCTGGTGCTGGCCTCCGGCCCGTCGCCGGTTCCGCACGTGCCCCCCGGGGCCTGGGGCGACACGTCCATCGACCTGTCGGGCCTCGTCAGGGACGGCGCACTGCGCAACGTCCTGGACGGCCGCTCCTGCGCCGTGGCCGGCGGGACGGTGCGCGTGGCCGACGCCCTGGCCGCCTTTCCGGTCGCCCTGATGCACGCCTGATCCCGCGTTGGCTCCCGACCACCCGCCGGGCCGGTGGAACCTCTACACTTGCGCTGCTCCATGTGGGCAAAAATCAAAACAAAGCGAGGGAGTGTATCTATGGCGGGTTCATACTTTCCGGCCTGGCGCGAACAGCCGGGCAGCCTGGAGGGGGGGCGCGTCATCGCGCCCGACGAGCGTCTGCCGTGGCCGCAGATGCTGGCCATGGGGGTGCAGCACGTGGTCGCGATGTTCGGCTCGACGGTGCTCGCGCCGCTCCTGATGGGCTTCGATCCCAATCTGGCGATCTTCATGTCGGGCATCGGCACGCTGCTGTTCTTCCTGGTGGTCGGCGGCAGGGTGCCCAGCTACCTGGGGTCCAGCTTCGCCTTCATCGGGCTGGTGATCGCGGTCACGGGATACGGCGGGTCGGGGCTGAACGGCAACATCGCCGTGGCATTGGGCGGCATCATCGCCTGCGGCGTCGTCTACGCGCTGATCGGGCTGGTGGTGATGGCTTCCGGCGCGGGCTGGATCGAGCGTTTCATGCCTCCCGTGGTCACGGGCGCGGTGGTGGCCGTCATCGGCCTGAACCTGGCGCCCATCGCGGTCAAGGGCGTCACCGCCAATTCCTTCGACGCCTGGATGGCGCTGGCGACCGTGCTGTGCGTGGGCGTCGTCGCGGTCTTCACGCGCGGCATGCTGCAGCGCCTGCTGATCCTGGCCGGACTGCTGCTCGCCTATGTGCTCTACGCGTTGCTGACCAACGGCATGGGACTGGGCAAGCCCATCGATTTCGCGCCGGTCGCGCAGGCCGCGTGGTTCGGGCTGCCCCGCTTCACCGCCCCGGTGTTCAAGCTGGATGCGATGATCCTGATCGCGCCGGTGGCGGTGATCCTGGTGGCCGAGAACCTGGGGCACCTGAAGGCGGTGAGCGCCATGACCGGCTACAACATGGACCGCTACGTGGGCCGCGCCTTCGTCGGCGACGGCGTCGCCACCATGCTGTCGGGCAGCGTGGGCGGCACGGGCCTGACCACCTATGCCGAGAACATCGGCGTCATGGCCGTCACCCGCATCTATTCGACGCTGGTGTTCGTGATCGCCGCGCTGATCGCCGTCCTGCTGGGATTCTCGCCCAAGTTCGGCGCGGTCATCCTGACTATCCCGGGGCCGGTGCTGGGCGGCGTCTCCATCGTGGTGTTCGGGCTGATCGCCGTGGCCGGCGCGCGGATCTGGGTCGAGAACCGGGTCGATTTCTCCGACAACCGCAACCTCATCGTGGCCGCGGTCACGCTGGTACTGGGCACGGGCGATTTCACCCTGCATTTCGGCGGCTTCGCGCTGGGCGGAATCGGTACCGCCACCTTCGGCGCCATCCTGCTCAACGCCTTGCTGGCAGGGGCCGGCAAGCGCTGAACGCAAGCGCGGCCGGCATGCGCAAGGCATGACGGCCGCGCCGGCGTCCTGCCGGGCTCGACCTCAGGAGGCCGGCAGCCTGGCCTCCCAGCGGCCTCCCTGCTGGTAGAACTCGTAGCGGTGGGTACCCTCGCGGCGGTTGCCCTTGACGTCCGCGCTGGTCGTGACGTCGCAGGTCACGCTCTGGGAGCCCGAGGCGCTGCAGTTGTTCAGCGCCTTGACCTCCAGCGAGCGGGTCATACTGGTCGCCGACGGGCTGTCGAAGCCCTGCTGGTTGTTCATGGACTGGATTTCCCTTTGCATGGCGTTCTGCAGGGCCTGGGTGGCCTGGTCCCGCGTCGGCGCCTGCTGGGCGTATGCCACGGCGCAGCAGCCGGCAAGGCCCATGGCCAGGGCGAAGTGTTTCATCCCGGTACGGCCCAGGGAAGAAAAGCCGCCCCCATGGGGGGGCCGCGCCGCGTAGTCGGTATGCTTCATCGCGTGCTCCTCGTAGATCGAAAACACCACGCTTTTCAATCTAGACGGCTTCGCGGCCACGCTGTGTAAGGTTTTACGTGGAATCTTGTCCGTTGGTAATCGGCGCCACCTCTACCATGCGGCCACGGAACCGTCGCTGCGCGGGTCCGCGCCGCCCTCGAGCGTACCGTCGGCCTGGCGCAGGATCGCACCGGCGTGGCCCATGGTCTCGTCGTAGGGGCGCAGCATCTCGACCTCGTGTCCGCGTGCCCGCAGCGCGTCGGCCGTGGCCTGGTCGAAGCGCGACTCCAGTTTCAGGGTGTCCGAGGATTGCCCCCACGTACGGCCGAGCAGCCAGCGGGGTGCGTCCACCGCCGCCTGGGGATTCATGCCGAAGTGCACGATGCGGGTGAAGACGGCGCTTTGCGACTGGGGCTGGCCGTCGCCGCCCATGTTGCCGTAGACCAGCGTACGCCCGTCGGCCAGGTGGGCCATGGCGGGATTCAGGGTGTGGAAGGGCTTGCGGCGGGGCATCAGCGGATTGCGCGATCGCGGGTCGAGCGAGAAGCTGCATCCCCGGTTCTGCCAGTTGACCCCCGACCCGGGCAGCACGACGCCGCTGCCGAACTCGTGATAGATGCTCTGGATGAAGCTCACCGCGACGCCCTGGGCGTCCACCGCGCCCATCCATATCGTATCGGCCGGCCCCTTGCCCTGGCCCCACGGGGCGGCCCGGTCCGCTGAGATCCTGGCGGCCATGGCGTCCAATTCCCGCGGGGCCAGCAGGGACTGGGGGTCGACATCCATGTGCGCCGGGTCGGTGATGTGGGCGTCGCGCACGCCGAAGGCCAGCTTGGTCGCCTCGACGCAAAGATGGACGTAGTCCGCGCCGGCGGGATCCAGTTCGCGGGGCAGGCGGCGGTCCAGCTGGCCCAGGATAAGCAGCGACACCAGGCCCTGGGTGGGAGGAGGGACGTTGTAGACCTTGCCGCGGCTGTGTTCCAGCACCAGCGCCGTCTTCCAGACCGGCTGGTGGGCGGCCAGGTCGGCCGCCACGAGCGGGCTGCCGGCGTCGGCAAGATCGCGGGCCATGGCTTGGGCCAGTTCGCCCCGGTAGAAGTCGTCCAGGCCGGCGCGCGCCAGATGTTCCAGGGTATCGGCCAGCCGCGGCTGGCGGAACAGGGCGCCGGCCGCGGGAGGCGCCCCGCCGGGAAGAAAGGTGTCGGCGAATCCCGGAACGCCCGAGAGTTCCTCGCGCTTGGCCTGGGTGCAGGCGGCCTGGCTGGCGGTCACCGGCATGCCGCGGCGGGCGTAGTCGACGGCGTCCGCCAGCAGGCGGGCCAGCGGCAGGCGGCCGCCGAGTTCGCGCCGGGACCATTCGTGGGCGGCATTCCAGCCCGATACCGTGCCGGCCACCGTGTTGGCGGCCAGGCCGCCCCGGAACGGGATCGCGTTCAGGCCGCGCTCCCGGTACGAGGCGATGTCGGCGGCGGCCGCCGCCGCGCCGCAGGCTTCCAGCGCCAGGGGCGGCTGGCCCGGGCGGCTGATCAGCCAGAAGCCATCCCCGCCGATGCTGTTCATGTGGGGATAGACGACCGCTATGGTGGCCGCCGCCGCGATCATCGCCTCGACGGCATTGCCGCCTTCGCGCATGACGGCCAGCGCGCTTTGCGAGGCCAGTGCGTGCGGAGCGACGGCCATGGCGCGGCTGCCGCGTACGGGGTTGGGGCTGAACGAGAGCGGCATCGACGCATTCCGTGGGCTGTGGAAAGCGTGATTGTGGCCCAGACCGCGGGCGCGTGGGGTATTTTCCCCGGCTCGGCGGGGGAAAGGCCGGCCGGGGTATGCTTGGCTACGGCGGCCACGAAAAGAACGCAGCCTTGTAAGGGAATTCCAGGAGCATCCGGCCCCACACCTATAATGTGCCGCCCTGCCGCGTAGGCGCGTGGGCGGCAATTGGGATATAAACACGCCCATGCCGGCCGCGGCCATGCGAGGCCGTACGAATTCAAGGACATCCGTGAGTGATCTGCTAGACCGCCGCCTGGCGTTGCTGGACCAGCCCGCGCATCGCGCCGTGCTGGCCCGCAGGCTTCATGGCATCGAACGAGAAAGCCTGCGCGTCGACCCCCAGGGTCACCTGGCGATGACTCCGCACCCGGCCGCGCTGGGCGCTGCGCTGACGCACCCGAGCATCACCACGGACTATTCGGAAGCCCTGATCGAACTGATCACCGGCACCCACGTCGGCCACGAGTCGCTGCTGGCCGAGCTGCGCGACATCCATCGCTTCGTCCATGGCGAACTGGGCGGCGAGCTGTTGTGGAACCAGTCCATGCCGTGCGGCCTGCCGCCCGAGAAGGACATTCCCATCGCGTGGTTCGGGACTTCCAACATCGGCATGCTCAAGCACGTGTACCGGCGCGGCCTGGCCTATCGCTACGGCAAGGCCATGCAGTGCATCGCCGGCATCCATTACAACTTCTCGTTCTCGGAAGATCTCTGGCCGCTGCTGGCCGACGCCGGCGAGCCCGCCGGGATCTCGGACAAGGATCGCCAGTCGGCCCGCTACGTCGGGTTGATACGCAACTTCAACCGCTACAGCTGGCTGCTGATGTACCTGTTCGGCGCCTCGCCGGCGCTGTCGGTCGATTTCCTGCAGGGCCGCCCGCACCAGCTCGAGCGGCTGGACGACCAGACGCTGTACCTGCCTCATGCCACCAGCCTGCGCATGAGCGACCTGGGCTACCAGAACAAGGCCCAGGCCGGCCTGAAGCCCTGCTACAACGATCTGTCGACCTACGTCGCGCGCCTGTACGAAGCGGTCAGCACGCCCTGGCCCGAGTACGAGAAGATAGGCACGGTGCGCGATGGGGAGTGGGTGCAGCTCAACACCAACATCCTGCAGATCGAGAACGAATACTATTCGAGCATCCGGCCCAAGCGCGTCGCCCGAAGCGGCGAGCGGCCCTTGCGCGCGCTGGCCGAACGCGGCGTGCAGTACGTGGAAGTGCGCTGCATGGATATCGATCCCTTCCTGCCCGTGGGCATGGACGAGACCACCAGCCGCTTCCTGGATGCCTTCCTGCTGTATTGCACGCTGCAGGAAAGCCCGCTGTTCGGCGACGGCGGACATTGCCGGCTCAGCGCCAACAACTTCCTGACCGTGGTCAAGCGGGGCCGCCAGCCCGGCCTGGTCCTGAACCGCGAGGGCAGCGAGATCGGCCTGCGTGCGTGGGCCGAAGAATTGCTGGATCGCATCGCCGCCTGTGCCGACCTGCTCGACCGGGTCCACGGCGAGACCGGCTACGCGGCCTCGGTGGCCGCGCAGCGCGCCAAGGTCGAAGCGCCCGAGCTGACGCCGTCGGCCCGCGTGCTCGAAGCCCTGCGCGCCAGCGGGATGACGTTCCAGGCCTTCATGCTGGAAACGAGCCGGCAGCATGCGGAGCACTTCCGCGCCCAGCCCTGCACCGGCGAGCAACTGGCGGGCTTTCGTGCCCTGGCCGAACAGTCCCTGGCCGAACAGCGCGAACTGGAGCGCGTGCAGACGGGCGATTTCGGCCAGTTCGTGGCGGCGTACCAGGCCGGCCTGCTGGGCAAGTAGCCGGGGAAGGTCCGGGTCCGGTCCGGTTTGGTGGTAGGCTTGACGACGGTTTTCCTCGCCAGGCCGTGTTTCCATGCAAATCGTCTTCACTGTGCTGATGCTGCTGCTGGCAGTGGCGATGTCGGGGGTGGTGTCCAGGCTGTCCCCGATACGGTTGCCGCTACCCCTGTTCCAGATCGCCATCGGCGCGCTGTTGGCGGCACCGGCCTTCGGCCTGAAGGTGAGATTCGATCCCGAGCTGTTCCTGCTGCTGTTCATTCCGCCGCTGCTGTTCGTCGATGGCTGGCGCATTCCCAAGCGCCAGCTGTACCAGCTGCGCGGCCCGATTCTCGCCCTGGCGCTGGGCTTGGTGATCTTCACCGTGGTCGGCGTGGGCTATTTCATCCACTGGCTGATACCCGCCATCTCGCTGCCCGTCGCCTTCGCGCTGGGCGCGGTGCTGTCCCCCACCGACGCCGTGGCGGTATCGGCCATCGTCGGCAAGAACCGGCTTCCTCCCAAGCTGCAGCACGTGCTGGAAGGAGAGAGCCTGATGAACGACGCCTCGGGCCTGGTGGCCTTCAAGTTCGCGATCGCGGCGGTCCTGACCGGGTCGTTCTCGCTGTGGCAGGCCAGCCTGAGCTTCCTCGTCATCGCCCTGGGCGGCCTGGCCGTGGGCGGCGCCCTGGCATGGCTGCTGAGCCTGGGCCGCAGGATGGTGGCGCGCTGGACCGACGACGAGCCGGCCATACAGGTCGTGCTGCTGATGCTGACGCCGTTCGCGGCCTACCTGGTGGCCGAGCATTTCGGCGTGTCCGGCATCCTGTCCGCCGTGGCGGCGGGCATCGCCATGACCTATACCGAATCGGGGCAGGGGTCGTCGGCCATGCGGCTGCAGAGCAACAGCGTCTGGTCCATGCTGGAATTCGTGTTCAATGGCATGACCTTCATCCTGTTGGGTCTGCAACTGCCCAGCGTCATCGGGCTGGCGCATGCCGACGCGAGGGAGGCGGGCAACGTGCCGGTCTGGCACCTGTTCGCCTATGTGGTGGCGATCACGGTGGCGCTGATCGCGCTGCGTTTCCTGTGGGTCTGGGTCACCTACCACCTGAAGAGCTTTCGCATGCTGTTGCAGGGCTCTCCCGTGCGCAAGGTCAACACCTGGGTGATCCTGACCACCTCGCTGTCCGGGGTGCGCGGCTCGATCACGATGGCGGGCGTGCTGACGGTGCCGCTGGAGATCTCCGCCGGGGTGCCGTTTCCCGGCCGCGATCTGCTGATCTTCCTGGCGACGGGGGTGATCCTGTGCTCGCTGCTGCTGGGCAGCTCATTGCTGCCGCTGGTGCTGCCTAAGGTGCCGACGCCGGTCGAGACCATGAAGGAAAAGGAAGAGCGCGAAGCGCGGCTGCGCCTGGCGCTGGCCGCGCAGGCCGGCCTGGAGCAGGCGCAGGCCCGCATGGACAGGGAGCTGGCCGATGACGACGCGAAGGCCATGCTGGCCGACATCGCCGCCACGCTGGCCCAGATCTACCGCAACCGCATCGATGCCGAAAGCGACACGGCCGAGATCGCCCAACGGGCCAACCAGCACCGCAATTTCGAACGCGACCTGCGCATGGCCGCGATCTACGCCCAGCGCACCGAGCTGTACCGGCTGCGCGATGCGCGCCTGATCGACGACGACGTGTTCGCCGTGCTGCTGCGCGACGTGGACCTGGCCGAGAACTGGCTGTCCGGGCCGCTGGTCAGCAAGCACTGACGGCGGCAGGCCCTACAGCATCGGCGAAAACAGCCGCGCCGAGGCGTCGAACAGGCGGCGCACGAAGGGCGATTGCCTGTCCTTGGGGACGCGGGCCGCATGGCGCAGGTCGAGCTCGAACTGCCGGCCCAGCTGGCGGGCCATGTCCTCGCCGTAGACCAGGGCCGTGACCTCGAAGTTCAGGTCGAAGCTGCGGTTGTCGAAGTTGGCCGTGCCGATGAACGAATAGGTGTCGTCCACCAGCAGCGTCTTGGAGTGCAGCATGCGGTCCCGGTACTCCCAGATCTTGACGCCCGCCTCCAGCAGTTCGTCGAAGTACGAGCGCGAGGCCGCGGTCACCACCAGCGAGTCGCTGCGCCGGGGCACCAGCAGGCGCACGTCCACGCCTTTCAGGGCGGCGCTGGTCAGGCTCATCAATGCCGCTTCGCTGGGCACGAAATAGGCTGTCGTCAGCCACACGCGCTCGGTCGCCGCATGGATGGCCGCCACCTGGGTACGGTGGATGGACTGGCGCGGATCGTCGGGGCCGGAGACCAGGATCTGCAACTGGTGCGGGCCACCCGGCACCTCGGGCAGCAGCGTGTCGAGTTCGCAATCGTCGGTGCGCTGCCCGGTGGTGTAGGCCCAGTCCTCCAGGAACACCATCTGCAGCCAGCGCACGGCCCCGCCTTCCACGCGCAGGTGCACGTCGTGATAGGCGTCGGGACGCACGCGCTCGTCCTCGTCGTCGGTGACGTTCAGCCCGCCCGTGAAGCCTATCCTGCCGTCGCAGATCAGGATCTTGCGGTGATTGCGGTAGTTGGTCACGGGGCGCCAGCGGCGGCCGATGCGCACGTTATGGAAAAAGCCCACCTGCGCCCCGGCCTCGCGCAGCGGTGCCAGGAAGCGCCGGCCCAGGCGGTCGGAGCCCAGGGCGTCCACCAGCAGCCGCACCGTGATTCCCTGGCGTGCCTTCTCGATCAGCAGGTCGCGGATCGCGGTGCCGATGCGGTCGGGCTTGAAGATGTAGAACTCCAGATGGACGTGGTGGCGTGCGCCGGCGATGGCCTCCATGAACGCATCGTAGGTCTGTTCGCCTCCCACCAGCAGGCGCACGTCGGTGGCCGAGGACAGTGGGATGTCGCTGGTGGTGCGGGCCAGGGCCGCCATGCGCGCCACCGGCGGCGGGGTATCGTGGTCGTGCTCGCGCAGCAGGGCGCGTTCGGTCTGGCTGGCGATCAGCAGGCGGCTGCGCAGCCTTTTCAGGCGCCGCCGCTTCAGGCGCTGGGGGCCGAAGAAATAGTAGACGGCATAGCCGATGTAGGGCAGTTGGGCCAGCACCAATATCCACAGTACCGTCGACAGGGGCGGGCGCCTCTGGAGCACGATCCATACCGTGACGCTGGCGATGTAGAGCGCCCAGCCGACGGACCATGCATTGATCAGGTGGTGGTGCAGGTCGGCTTGGGCCATGTGCCGACCTACAGGGGAATGGTGTGCTGCTTGTGGCGCACCTTGGCTTCGAGGTAGCGGCGGTTGTTGGGGTTCAGGTAGACCCCGGTGGGGATGATGCTTTCGATGTCGATGCCGTGTTCCTCGAGCTGGCTGGCCTTGTCGGGATTGTTGGTCAGCAGCCGGATGCGCGCCACGCCCAGCGCCTGGAGCATCTGCGCCGCGGGCTCGAAGCTGCGGGCATCCTCGGGCAGGTTCAGGTGCCGGTTGGCCTCGAAGGTGTCCAGGCCCTTCTTTTGCAGGGCGTACGCCGAGAGCTTGGCGTACAGCCCGATGCCGCGTCCTTCCTGGCGCAGGTACAACAGGATCCCGCCCTCGCGCGAGAAGCACGACAGCGCCTCATGCAACTGCGGGCCGCAATCGCACAACTGCGATCCGAACACATCGCCCGTCAGGCACTCCGAATGCACGCGCACCAGCGGCGGCGTGCCGCCCGGCTTGAGCTGCGGGAACACGATGGCCACGTGCTCCTCCGTGAACCCGTTGAAAGTGATGAATTCCGGCGGAATCCCCCCCTCTTCAAGGGGAACGACAACCCGGTTCTTGATGGTCACCATGCTAATTCCTGTTGAGGCCACCCTGCACGCGTCCCGGATTTTCCAGGGCACGGCGGATCCGGCTCCGCCGGTCCGCCCGTGCCGTCCCCTTGAGGGGGCGAGCGAAGCGCGTAGGGGGTGGTCCTCCCTTAGATCATCATCCAGAGGATGATGACCGCTCCAAGGGCAATACGATACCAGCCGAACACCCGGTACGAATGGTTGGCGACGAAGCGCATCAGTGCCCGGACCACCACCAGCGCGGCGACGAAGGCCGCCAGGAAGCCGATGCCGATGGCGGTGACGTCATTGCTGGTCAGCGATTCATGGTTCTTCCAGGCGTCGTAGACCGAGGCTGCCAGCATCGTGGGCATGGCCAGGAAGAACGAGAATTCGGTGGCGGTGGTGCGCTTGAGGCCGGCGGCCATGCCGCCGATGATGGTGGCGCCCGAGCGCGAGGTGCCGGGGATCATGGCCAGGCACTGGGCCAGTCCCACCATCAGCGCCTGGAAACCGGTGATCTCGCTGATGTTCTGGGTCTTGACCTCGCCCTGGGGCTTGCGCTCGACGAACAGGATGATGATGCCGCCGATGATCAGGGTCGTCGCGACCACCCCGGGGGTGAACAGCACCGTCTTGATTTCTTTCAGGAAGGTCACGCCGACGATGGCCGCGGGCAGGAAGGCGATGATGATGTTGCGCGCGAACTTCAGCGAGAACCTGTCGCCGGTCAGGATGCCAGCCAGGATGTGGGCGACCTTCTCGCGGAAGATCCAGATGACCGCCAGGATGGCGCCGAACTGGATGACGACTTCGAATACCTTGGCATCCCCGGAGAAGAAGTGGATCCAGTCCCCCACCAGGATCAGGTGTCCGGTGCTGGAAACGGGCAGGAATTCGGTCAGGCCCTCGATGATGCCGAGGAAGAAGGCTTTGATCAGGTAAAGCGTGTTTTCGGTCATGAGTGTCGGCGTCCGCGGGCGGACGAGATGGATGGGCGCGGGTGGCGGCTGGAGAGCCCGGAGCCGGTCCGGCAAGGCACCCGCGAGGCCGGTGCCATTGTAGAACCGGCGGCGGGCAGGCCTGGAGGAGGGTGTTTCAGCCCCTTGCTTCCTTGAGCGGTTCCAGCAGGGACAGGAGCTGGGGGAAGACCTTGGGGGTGGCGGCGACGACTTCGCCGTTCTGCATCCAGCCCTGTTCGCCATCGAAGTCGCCGATCAGGCCGCCGGCCTCGAGGATCAGCAGGCTGCCCGCGGCCAGGTCCCAGGGCTTCAGGCCGCAGCCGTAGTAGCCGTCGAGCCGGCCCGCCGCGACGTTGGCCAGGTCCAGTACCGAAGACCCCTGGCGGCGCACGCCGGAGGTGGTGGCCGAGATCTGGCCGAAGGTCTTGGTCCACAGCGCCAGCCGCTTGCCGCTGGGGTCCGGCGCGAAGCTGGTGCCGATCAGGGTCTCGGGCATGCGGGTGCGGCGCGAGACGCGGATGCGCCGGTCGTTCAGGAAGGCGCCGGCGCCGCGGGTGGCGGTGAACAGCTCGTTGCGCGACGGATCGAAGACGCAGGCCTGGGTGACCTGGCCGCGCTGCATCAGCGCGATCGAGACCGCGTAGACCGGCATGCCGTGGATGAAGTTGGTCGTGCCGTCCAGCGGATCGATGATCCAGAGGTTTTCCTGCTGGCCGTTGGCGTCGGCGGCGCCCGGGGCCTCGCCGGACTCTTCGGCTAGAATTCCGTGGTCGGGGTAGGCCGTCTTCAAAATCTCAACAATGGCCGCTTCCGCAGCTTTGTCGACTTCGGTGACGAAATCGCCCGGTCCCTTCTGAGACACCTTGACCAGATCGAGGTCCAGGCTGGCGCGATTGATGATGGCGCCGGCGCGCCTGGCCGCCTTGACGGCGGTGTTGAGCATGGGATGCATAAGAGAGCCGATAGGGCTGGGAATTGGTGAAACCCCTCTAGTTTAAAGGACACATGCTTTCCCGAGTCAGTTTCGTCATGGTCGAACCCAGCCACCCCGGAAATGTGGGGTCCGCGGCACGGGCGATCAAGACCATGGGGTTCGCCCGCCTGGTGCTGGTCAACCCGCGAATTCCCGATACGCCGGCCCATCCGGAGGCGATCGCGCTGGCCAGCGGCGCCACCGACGTGCTGGCGGCCGCGCGCGTCTGCGACACCCTGGAAGAAGCCCTGGCGCCCGTGACCATGGCGTTCGCGATGACCGCCCGCCACCGCGACCTCGGCCCGCCGGCCTGCGACATGCGGCAGGCCGCCGAACTGGTGCGCGAGCACCTGGCCGGCAGCGCGGACGGGCAGGACGGGGTCCAGGCGGCGATCGTGCTGGGTACCGAGCGTTCGGGCCTGACCAACGAACAGGTGGGAATGTGCCACCGGATCTGCCACATTCCCGCCAACCCTGAATATTCGTCGCTCAATGTCGCGCAGGCCTTGCAACTGGCCGCCTACGAGCTGCGCTACGCGCTGCTGGGGGCCGAGGCGCTGGCGGTGGCCGGCCCGCGCGCCGAGCCGGCCTCGGGCGAAGCGGTGGAAGCGCTGCTGGCCCATTGGGAGCAGGCCCTGATCGCGGTCGGCTACCTGGATCCCCGGCATCCCAAGAAGCTGATGCCGCGCATGCGCCACCTTTTCGCCCGTTCCGGCCTGAGCCGCGAGGAAACGGACCTGTTGCGGGGCGTATGTACCGCAATGATCGCGCAATCCCGAAAGATTCCCCATGGCAGTTCTTAAGATTCCCGCCGTCTACATGCGCGGGGGAACCAGCAAGGGCGTGTTCTTCAATGCCCGGGACCTGCCCCGCGACCCCGAGCAGCGCGACCGCGTGCTGCTGCGGGTGCTGGGCAGCCCCGATCCGTATTCCCGCCAGACCGACGGCATGGGCGGGGCCAGCCCGTCCACCAGCAAGGTGGTGGTGGTGGACGCTTCCAGCCGCGACGATTGCGACGTGGAATACCGCTGCGGGCAGGTCGCCATCGACCGTCCGGTCATCGACTGGTCCACCAACGGCGGCAGCCTGGCCGTGGCCGTGGGGCCGTACGCCATCCAGCAGGGACTGGTCCCGGCCCGCGAGGGTACGACGGTGGTACGCATCTGGCAGCCGCATCCCGGACGATGGCTGGCGGCCCACGTCGAGGTCCGCGGCGGGGAAGTGCTGGAAGACGGCGTCTTCACCGAGGACGGCGTGCCCTTTCCCGCCGCCGAGGTGCGGCTGGATTTCATCGACGATGGCGCGGCCAGCCTGCTTCCCACGGGGCGCGTGCAGGACGTGCTGGAGGTCGAGGGCATGGCCCCCTTGCCGGTCAGCCTGGTCCGGACCGACGAGGCAACGATCTTCGCGCGCGCCTCGGACCTCGGGCTCCATGGCCGCGAGAAGCCCGATACCTTCAATCGCGACGCCAAGACGCTCGCCCGGCTGGAGTCGGTGCGGATAGCGGGGGCGGTGGCCATGGGGCTGATGTCCCGCGCGCGAGCCGAAAAACCCGGCGCCGCGCTGCCCAGGCTGGTCTGGGTGGCGCCGCCCATGTCGTACAAGGCGGCGGGGGGCGGCGACGTCTCGCGCGACAGTATCGACGTGCTCGCGCGGAGCATGGCGGAAGGGCGCATGCAGCGCGGCTTCGGCACCCGCGGCGCGATTTCGCTGGCGGTGGCCGCCGCGGTGCCCGGATCGGTGGTATCGCAGGTGGCGCGCACGCTGCCCGGCGTGGCGACCCGGATCGGCCACGCCAGCGGGGTACAGGCCGCCTGGGCGACCGTGGTCAGCAACGGGAACGGGTGGGGGCTGGAACGCGCCACGGTGTCCCGTACGGCGCGCTGCCTGATGAGCGGCTGGGTGCACGTGCCCGCCGGCCCGGGCCGCCTGTTCTGAGGCCCGGGGGAGCGCGCGCCGGTTCAGTCGTCCAGCGCGATGTCGTGGTAGACGGGGCCGTCCTGGTCGATCGCCAGCCAGCCGCCGCGCGGATCGGCCGCATCGTCCAGGTCCCAGTCCTGCAGCACCCAGCGCTCGCACCGCCGGCCGTTCAGCTCGAACACCTGCCGGCCGGGCCGGTGCGTGTGGCCATGGATCATGCGGGTGACGCCGTGGGCGCGCAGCGCGCCTTCCACGGCCTGCTGGTTCACGTCCATGATGTCGGCCGCCTTGCGGCTCTTCTCGGCCATGCTGCGCTCGCGCATCTGCCGGGCGATGGCCTGGCGGGCCGCCAGCGGCTGGGCCAGGAACTGCGCCTGCCATTGCGGATTGCGCACCATGGCGCGGAACTGCTGGTATTCCACGTCGTCGGTACAAAGGGCATCGCCGTGCGACAGCAGGAACTCGCCGCCGTCGGTGCGCAGCACGACCGGTTCGGGCAGCAGGCGGGTGCCGGTGGCCTCGGCCAGGCGCTTGCCCATCAGGAAATCGCGGTTGCCAGGTCCGAGATGGACCGGAATCTGCGCGGACGCGGCCCGCAGTCCGTCCAGGACGGACTGCAGCCACGGCGCGGGGGCGTCGATCTCGTCATCGCCCACCCAGGCGTCGAAGATGTCGCCCGGCAGCAGCAGGGCACAGGCGCCGTCGGCCGCGGCCTGCAGGAAGGCCAGGAAGGCTTCGCGCGTGGCGGGCCCGTCGGGGCCCAGGTGCATGTCGGATGCCAGCCAGACGGGGCCGGAGAAAGTCAGGACGGAATGGGAAGCGGATGTCCCGGGAAGAGGGGAGCCGGTCACGGAAACTCTCGATGGGGCCGGGCCGGCTGCCGGCCGGTTCGGGAAGCGGGCGCTTCGCCGCCGGCCCCGGCCCGTGGCGTTATTGGACGACTTCTGCCTTGGTGACGACCACGTCCTCGACGGGCACGTCCTGGTGGCCGGCGCGGCTGCCGGTCTTCACGCCCTTGATCTTGTCGACCACGTCGGCGCCCTCGACGACCTTGCCGAACACGGCGTAGCCCCAGCCCTGCGGCGTGGGCGAACTGAAGTTCAGGAAGTCGTTGTTGGCGACGTTGATGAAGAACTGCGCCGAAGCCGAGTGCGGGGCGTTGGTGCGCGCCATCGCGACGGTATAGCGGTCGTTCTTCAGGCCGTTGGCGGCCTCGTTCTCGATCGGGGCCTGGGTGGGCTTCTGCGACATGCCGGGCTCGAAGCCGCCGCCCTGGATCATGAAGCCGTTGATGACACGGTGGAAGATCGTGTTGTCGTAGTGGCCGCTCTTGACGTAGGAGACGAAGTTCTCGACGGTCTTGGGGGCTTTCTCGCCGTCCAGTTCCAGGCCGATCAGGCCGTGGTTGGTGTGCAGGTTGACGCGGGTAGTCATTTGTTCAGGACCTCAGCTTTTTGGATCACGATGGGTTGTAGCGGGACGCCTTCGTTCTGGCCCCGCGTGGCGGTGGGTACGGCCTTGATCTTGTCGACCACTTCCTTGCCCTGTACCACCTTGCCGAATACCGCGTAGCCCCAGCCTCGGGTCGTGGGCTCGCGATAGTTCAGGAAGTCGTTGTCGGCAACGTTGATGAAGAACTGCGCCGAGGCCGAGTGCGGGTCGGGCGTACGGGCCATGCTCACGGTATAGGCCGTGTTTTTCAAGCCATTTGAGGCTTCGTTACGTATGCCGGGGCGCGTGGGCTTTTCCTTCATGTCGGCGGTCATGCCGCCGCCCTGGATCATGAAGCCGTTGATGACGCGGTGGAAGATCGTGCCGTCGTAGTGGCCCTCGCGCACGTACTGCAGGAAATTGGCGACGGTGGCGGGCGCGCGCGCCTCGTCCAGTTCGAGCACGATGCGGCCCATGGAGGTCTGCAACGCGACCTGCGGCGCGGCAAGCGCGGCCGGCGAAGCCAGCGCGGCAGCCAGCGCCAGGCTGGAGAAAAGCAGTTTCATCGGGGTGTCCTGGGGGGAGGTTCGGAGGACGCCGGCGGCTCCAGGAGTTTCCGGGTCTCGGTTTCCTTCTGGCTCGCGCCGGCGTCGCGCGGATTCAGCTTGGTGGCCGTGCCGTATGAGCGCGCCGCCAGCATGATATACAAATCGCCCAGGTTCTCGCGCGCGACGGCGTAGTTCGGGTCGGTGCGGATGGCCATCTCCAGGGCCACCTTGGCCTGGTCCAGCCGGCCGTCGGCCACCTCCAGCGCGGCCAGGTTGTTCCAGGGCTCGGGCAGCTCGGGGAAGCGTTCGGTCATGTCGCGATAGATGGCCTTGGCCTCGTCGCGGCGGCCCAGCAGGTTCAGCGCGCGGCCCTTCAGGAAGAGCAACTGCGCGTTGGTGGCGTCGGGCGACTTCTGCGTGTCGGCGGCCAGGTGCTGGTCGATCTCGGCCAGGGTCTGGGCGGCCTTGCCTTCGTCCAGCTGGCGCTCCAGCCGCTGCGCCAGGGCGCGGCTCGATTCGGGCAGGCGGGTGTCGACGCCGGGCTTGAGGGCCTCGAGCAGGTTGCTGAGCCAGGGGATGGCCTGATCGCCATCGGAGGACGGCGCCAGCACCGGCGGCGTGGCCGTGGTGGTCTGGGCGGGAAGCGGGGCGGGCGCCAGCGCGATGCCCAGCGCCAGGACGCCCGCCAGGGCCGCCGCGCGGCCCGCACCCCCGCGCAGGCGGAAGATAGGTACGTGGTTCGTGGTCAAACGATTCTGCCCGCAGATGAGGAGCGGCCAGGGCCGCTCCGTCCAGTTGATATAATCGCCATTCTAATAGCCCAAAGCGCAACGCGCGCCCCGATACCCTCTGCTCGGCCCAGGGCACAGCGGATCCGGCTTTGCCGGTCCGCCAGTGCCGCCCCCTCGAGGGGGCGCGCGAAGCGCGTAGGGGGTGGTCCTACCCATGCTCCATATCTACAATACGCTCGCTCGTGCCAAGCAACCTTTCCAACCGGTGGAACCGGGGTGCGTGCGCATGTATGTCTGCGGCATGACGGTATATGACTATTGCCACCTCGGCCATGCGCGCATGCTGATCAGCTTCGACGTGGTGCAGCGCTGGCTGCGCGCCAGCGGCTACCGGGTCACCTACGTCCGCAATATTACCGACATCGACGACAAGATCATCCGCAAGGCGGTCGAGACCGGCAAGCGCATTTCCGAGGTTACCGGCTTCTTCATCGATGCCATGCACGAGGACGAGAAGGCGCTGGGCGTGCAGCCGCCGGACTTCGAGCCGCGCGCGACCGAGCACGTGGGCAAGATGCTGGAGATCGTGCGCCTGCTCGAGGACAAGGGCCTGGCCTACCGTGCCGACGACGGCGACGTCAACTATGCCGTGCGCCAGTTTCCCGGCTACGGCAAGCTGTCCGGCAAGTCGCTGGACGACCTGCGGGCCGGCGAACGGGTGCAGGTGGACGCGTCCAAGCGCGATCCGCTGGATTTCGTCCTGTGGAAGGCCGCCAAGCCCTCCGAACCGCCCGAGTCCCGCTGGGAGTCGGACTACGGGCCGGGACGCCCGGGTTGGCACATCGAATGCTCGGCCATGAGCCGTGAATTGCTGGGCATGCCGCTCGACATCCATGGCGGCGGGCCCGACCTGAAGTTTCCCCACCACGAGAACGAGATCGCGCAGAGCGAAGGCGCCTACGGCGGCACGCTGGCCAACGCCTGGATGCACTGCGGTCCGCTCATGGTCGATGCCGAGAAGATGTCCAAGTCGCTGGGCAACTTCTTCACCGTGCGCGACACGCTCAAGCACTACGACGCCGAGGTGGTCCGCTATTTCGTCGTCCGCAGCCACTACCGCAGTCCGCAGAACTATGCCGCGGACAACCTGGCCGATGCCCGGGCCGCGCTGACGCGGCTCTACACCGCGCTGGGCAATGCCGAGCCCGACGCGCTGGGCGCCGACTGGGACGACCCCTCCGGGCAAGCCTTCCGGGCCGCCATGGACGACGATTTCAATACCCCGGAAGCCATCGCCGTGCTGTTCGACCTCGCAGCCGAGGTCAACAAGACGGCCTCACCCCGCGCCGCGGGCCAGCTCAAGGCCCTGGGCGGCCTGCTGGGATTGCTGCAGCAGGAGCCGCGCGCCTTCCTGCAGGGCAAGGCGGCCGACGAGGACGGCGGCGCGGCGGACATCGAGGCTCGCATCGCCCAACGGGCGCAGGCCAAGAAGGACAAGGACTTCGCGGCGGCCGACCGCATCCGCGCCGAACTGCTGGCCGACGGCATCGTCCTCGAGGACAAGCCGGGTGGCGTGACCGTCTGGCGTCGAGCCTGAGTGCCGCGAATCGCTGAACACCAGATGTTGAACATGAAGCTCCATGCCACGGCCGAGCCGGGAGGGTCCGTGCCCGCCGTCTCTTTCGCCGGCACCGACAAGCCCCCGTACTGGGACGCCGCGGTCGCGCACCTGCTCAAGCGCGACCGTATCCTCAAGAAACTGATCCCCCTGCATCCCGAGGTCCACCTCGCGACGCAGGGCGAGCCTTTCGTGACGCTGGCGCGCGCCATCATCGGCCAGCAGATCTCGACCAAGGCCGCCGATGCCGCCTGGGAGCGCTGCCTGGCCGCCTGCGGCCGCCGCGTCACCGCCGGGGTGGTCGGCAAGCTGGGCCTGGCCGGCCTGCGCGAGGCCGGCCTGTCGCAGCGCAAGGCCGAATACCTGCTGGACCTGGCCGCCCATTTCCAGCAGCGCCTGGTGCATCCCGACCAGTGGACGGAGATGGACGACGAGGCCGTGATCGCCGAATTGACCGCGATTCGTGGCATCGGTCGCTGGACAGCGGACATGTTCCTGATTTTTAATCTGCGGCGGCCGGATATTCTGCCGCTGGACGACCCGGGGCTGCTGCGCGCCATTTCGCTGCACTATTTCAGCGGCGAGCCCGTGTCGCGCTTCGAGGCCAGGGAAGTGGCCCAGGCCTGGAAGCCGTGGTGCACGGTGGCGACGTGGTATTTGTGGAAAAGTTTATAGCCTCCCCTACGCGCTGACGCGCCCCCCCCGGGGGGCGATGCGGGTGGACCGGCGGAGCCGGATCCACCGCATCCTGGGTCTGCACACCGGGTGGGTGGGGGGGTTGGAGTGATTGAGTTGGTGATGAACGAAGTTGGACGCCTGGGCGTCCGCTGCCCCTTGGGAGGGCCTGATGCGCAACGCATTTCTTGAATTCGAACAACCGCTGGCCGAGCTCGAGGGCAAGATCGAGGAACTGCGCTTCGTGCAGGCCGATTCCGCCGTCGATATCTCCGAGGAGATCAGCCGGCTGCAGCAGAAAAGCCAGGCGCTGGCCAAGGATATCTATTCCAAGCTGACGCCGTGGCAGACCGCCCTGGTGGCGCGTCATCCGCAGCGCCCCTACACGCTGGACTACGTGCGGGACATCTTCACCGATTTCCATGAATTGCATGGCGACCGCATGTTCGCCGACGACCGTTCCATCGTGGGCGGCATGGCGCGGTTCAACGGCATGCCGTGCATGGTCATCGGCCACCAGAAGGGGCGGGACACGAAGGAGCGCGCGGCACGCAACTTCGGCATGCCGCGGCCCGAGGGCTATCGCAAGGCCCTGAGGCTGATGCGCCTGGCCGAGAAGTTCGGCCTGCCGGTCTTCACCTTCGTCGACACCCCGGGGGCCTATCCCGGCATCGACGCCGAGGCCCGCGGACAGTCCGAGGCCATCGGCCACAACCTGTATGCGATGGCCGAACTGCAGGTTCCCATCATCACGACCATCATCGGCGAAGGCGGTTCCGGCGGGGCGCTGGCCATCGCGGTGGCCGATTGCGTGCTGATGCTGCAATACGCCACCTACTCGGTCATCTCGCCCGAAGGCTGCGCGTCCATCCTGTGGCGCAGCCAGGAGAAGGCCTCCGAAGCCGCCGAAGTGCTGGGCATCACGGCGCATCGCCTGAAGGCGCTGGGCCTGGTCGACAAGATCGTCAGCGAACCCGTCGGCGGCGCCCATCGCGATCCCAAGCACATGGCCCAACTGCTGCGGCGCGCCCTGTCCGACGCGCTGCGCCAGTTCCAGGGCGTCAAGGCCGGCGACCTGGTCACCACGCGTCTCGAGCGGGTCATGGCCTATGGCCGCTTCAAGGAAACCGTCCAGTCCTGACGCCGGCGCGGACGTAGCGGCCCTGCATGCGTCCGAGCTGCTGGGCCGGGCGCTGGATGCCATGCCGCCGTTGGAAGGGCGGTTCGCCGTGGCCTTGAGCGCCGGCCCCGATTCGGCCGCGCTGGCCGTGAAGGCCGCCGAATGGGCCGCGCGGCGGGGCCTGGCAATGCGGCTGTTCCACGTCCACCACGGCCTGCATCCCGACGCGGATGCCTGGGCCGGACTGGCGGCCGATCTGGCGGTTCGCCTGGGCCTGCCGCTGGACGTGCGCCGGGTGCGGGTGGATCCCGCCGATCCCGCCGGCACCGAGGCCGCGGCGCGCGAGGCCCGCTACCGCGCCCTGGCCGCCATGGCGGCCGAAACCGGCATCGACACCATCCTGCTTGCCCATCACCTGGACGACCAGGCCGAGACCGTGCTGCTGCGCCTGCTGCGGGGCGCGGGCACCGACGGCATGGGAGCGATGGCGGGGGAAACCCGCAAGGATGGGATTCGTTACCTTCGTCCCTGGCTTGCGGTGCCCAGAAGTCGGATACTTGCGTTCATGCACGCCTATTCGGCGCGCACCGGTTTCGAGGCTGTCCGGGACCCCAGCAACCTCGATGCCCGCTACGCCCGGGGCATCCTGCGCGCGGAAATCCTGCCCGCCATCGAGCGCCACTGGCCGGGGTATCGCAATACCCTGGACCGCCACGCGCGCCGGTCCGCCGAGACGGCGGCCTTGCTGAGGGAAGTGGCGCAGTCCGACCTGGACGCGATCCAGGAACAGCGTCCTCCCTACGGCAGCGCGCTGCGCCTGTCGGGACTGAACCGGCTGGGGCCCGCGCGCAGGGCGATGGTGCTGCGGCTCTGGCTGGCCGGCCACGATGTGGCCGCGCCGCCGGAAGCCCGCTTGCGGGAAATGGCCAGGCAATTGCAGGACGCGGCGCACGACAGGCAGTTGTTGCTGCGCCATGGCGACAGGCAGGTGCGCCGTTATCGGGATTATGTCATCGTGGAGAGCAGGGAGCGCGCGCCGCTGGCGGTACAGGCGGCCAGTGTGGAATTCAGATGGGCCGGCGAACCCGCCATCCGGCTCGAGGCCATGGGCGGCACGCTGGTGTTCGCGGTCGAGGAGTCGGGCATCGCCCCGGACTGGCTGCGCAACACGGCCTTGACCATGCGCTGGCGCCGGGGCCGCGAACGGCTGAAGGTGACGGCGCAAAGCCCCAGCCGCAGCCTGAAGAATCTCTACCAGGAGCGGGGCATTCCCACCTGGGAACGCGAGCGACTGCCGCTCTTGTACCGCGGCGAGATCATGGCCTACGCCGCGGGGCTGGGCGCCGACGCGCGGCTGCCGCAGGCCTCGCCGGGCATCCGCCTGGAATGGGTGCCCGACCATCCCGGCGCCACCGTGACGTCCTGACGGCGGGCCGAGGTCCGCGCGCCCAGGGGGACGGGGTGGCAACATCCCGCCGTTTTGCGGAATTGGCGCAGCTGGGCTACCATTTATGGTTAGCCTTTTTCCTGGCCAAACCGGCTTGGCAGGCCATTCCGCGGCAGCCCAGGCACAAGCATGCGTTAAGCGACACAAGACAATGGCACTAATCGTTCACAAGTATGGCGGTACGTCGATGGGCTCGGTCGAGCGCATCAAGAACGTGGCTCGGCGCGTGGCCAAATGGCACGCGGCCGGGCACCAGATCGTGGTGGTCCCCTCGGCCATGTCGGGCGAGACCAACCGGCTCATCGGCCTGGCCAAGGAAATCCAGGAACAGCCCGATCCGCGCGAGCTCGACATGATCGCCTCGACCGGCGAGCAGGTCAGCGTGGGTCTCCTGGCCATGGCGCTGAAGGCGCAGGGCGTGGACGCCCGCAGCTACGCCGGCTGGCAGGTGCCCGTGCGCACCGACTCGGCCTATACCAAGGCGCGCATCTCGTCGATCGACGATGCCCGCATCCGCGCCGACCTCGATGCCGGCCGCGTGGTCATCGTCACCGGTTTCCAGGGCGTGGACGACGCCGGCAACATCACCACCCTGGGCCGGGGCGGCTCGGACACGTCGGCCGTGGCCGTCGCGGCCGCGCTCCAGGCCGCGGAATGCCTGATCTACACCGACGTCGACGGCGTCTACACCACCGACCCGCGCGTCGTGCCCGAGGCCCGGCGCCTGAACGTCGTGTCGTTCGAGGAAATGCTGGAGATGGCCTCGCTGGGCTCCAAGGTCCTGCAGATCCGCTCGGTCGAGTTCGCGGGCAAGTACCGCGTGCCCACCCGCGTGCTGTCGTCGCTGACCGATCCGATGATTTCGCTCGACGAAGAAATGAAGTCGGGCACCCTGATTACTTTTGAGGAAGACGAGAAAATGGAAGCCGCCGTTGTATCCGGCATCGCATTCAGCCGGGACGAAGCCAAGATCACGGTCGTGGCCGTGCCGGACAAGCCCGGCATCGCCTTCTCCATCCTGGGCCCGATCGCCGACGCCAACATCGACGTCGACATGATCGTCCAGAACCAGTCCGTCGCCGGCACCACCGACTTCTCCTTCACCGTCAACCGCGGCGAGTTCAAGAAGGCGCTGGACGTGCTGAACGGCAAGGTGGTCCAGGCCATCGGCGCGCGCGAAGTCGTGTCCGACGACAAGGTCTGCAAGGTTTCCATCGTCGGCATCGGCATGCGTTCGCACGCCGGCATCGCCAGCCTGATGTTCCGAACCCTGTCGGAAGAGGGCATCAACATCCAGATGATCAGCACCAGCGAGATCAAGACCTCGGTGGTCATCGAGGACAAGTACATGGAACTGGCCGTGCGCGCGCTGCACAAGGCGTTCGGCCTGGACCAGGGCGCCGCGCAGTAAAAGCGGGGCCGCGGGGCACCCGGCCGCGAGGGGAAACTGCAAATTTTTCGGCCGCCAGCGGCTGGATCCCCCCTCGGACCGTGGTACACTGCCGGCTCTTTCGGAAGCGTGCCCGAGTGGCCGAAGGGGCTCCCCTGCTAAGGGAGTATGCGGCTAAAACTGCATCGTGGGTTCGAATCCCACCGCTTCCGCCAGTTATCGATTTTTGGTGATTCGCCAAAGTTCGTAGAAGTCCAGAAACCCGCATCAGCTAAGGCGATGCGGGTTTTTTCTTGCCCGGAACGGTTCGCCAGAGTTCGCCTACAGCCGGGGTATTTGGGGGTATTTCTGGGGGTATCATCAAGATACCCCGTCTTCACAGATACCCCCAATGCCGCTCACAGATACCGCCGTGCGACAGGCGAAGCCCCAGGACAAGCCCCGGAAGATGGCGGACGGAGGAGGGCTGTACTTGCTGGTCAACCAGGTAGGCAAGTACTGGCGCTGGAAATACCGTTACCAGGGCAAGGAAAAGGTGCTGGCGCTGGGCGTCTATCCCGACGTTTCTTTGGCTCAGGCCCGCGAGCGGCACCAAAAAGGGCGGAAGATCCTGGCTTCGGGAGCTGATCCAGTGGCGGCGCGCAAGCAGCAGGCCAGCGCGCCCGAGGCCCTGACGTTTGAGCAGGCCGCCCGGGAATGGTGGGCGCATTGAGCCTGCACGCTATACGACCGGACGCTGCCCCTGGTCCTGGGGGAAGTCGACGTGCCGGGTGTCGACCTGCAGTATGTCCATGACCTGGACCCCCGCTCGATCTTCGATCGCATGGCCAACCTGGAGTTCGATGCGGGGGAAATGTCGCTGTCCGAATACGCCTGCGGCCTGGCGCGCGGCGACGACCGGTTCGTCGGCATACCGGTTTCCCGTCGCGCATGTTCCGCCATGGCTACGTGTGCGTGAACCGCGGCGCGGGCATCGCGAGCCCGCGCGATCTGGCCGGGAAGCGGATAGGCGTGCCGCTTTACACGATGACCGCGGCGGTCTACATCCGCGGCGTGCTGCAAGAGGAATACGGCGTCGATTTTTCGAACGTCCAGTGGGTGCAGGGGGCGGTGAACGGCACCGGCAGCCACGGCGATCCGCAGGCGCCGCCCCTGCTCAAGCCGGTCGACATCGTCCGGAACGACGACGGACGGTCGCTGAGCGATTTGCTGGACGAGGGGGCCATCGACGCGTACCTCGGTTCCCGCCTGCCCGCGTCCCTGGACCGGGGCAACGTCGAGCGGCTCTTCCCGGACTTCAGGGCCGTGGAGCGCGAATACCTGTCGCGCACGGGCATTTTCCCCATCATGCACCTGGTAGTGATTCGCAGGGACGTGCTGCAGCGCCATCCCTTCGTGGCCCGCAGCCTGTTCGACGCCTTCGAGTCGGCCAGGCGCGCGGCCTGGCGGCGGCTGGAAGATACCGGGACGCTGGCCTGCATGCTGCCGTGGATGCGGCAGGATGTGGAAGAGATGAAGCGTCTGTTTCCAGGCGGAGATCCCTGGGTCTACGGCGTCGAGCCGAACCGGCCGGCGCTGGAGACGCTGCTGCGCTACCTGTTGCGCCAGGACATGATCGCGCGGCCCATGACGGTGGAGGAGTTGTTTCCCGTACCGTTGTGACGGTACGAGAAGAACAACAGTATCGAGGGTGAGAGTCGGGGCGTTGCGTCTCTACCGCTCCGAGGCCCAAGGCTGTTTCCAATTTCGGCAAAGCCAGATGCCTCCACCTTCAAGACGGATGGGGAGAAGGGAGAGTGGAGTACGGCAGGGGGGTGATATCGCAGCTCCGCTAGCGATATCGAACGCTCCTCCATGCAGCGGGCAATAAACCACGCTCCCCATTTGCGCGCCTTCGCTGAGCAATGCGTTGCCATGCGTGCAACGATCATGGGCAGCGAAGTACGCGTGCCCTACCTGGAAGATCACCAGGCGCGAAAGCCCCGGTACGGCGACCGATGCGGGGCGTCCTTCGCGCACGTCGGACATGCGGCAGAGGTAGATCTGCTTCGCGTTCGAACCGTCCCTGTCTTCCGGAACGGTTGAACAGGGCGTCGCGTGCGGCACGGCTCAGTCTGTCTTGATGTCGTTGTCCGTCACTACCTTCTGCCATTTTGCAAGTTCGCTCTTCAGATAAGAGGCGAACTCCTCCGGGCTGCCTCCCAGAGTCTGAAGTTCTCCGCCGGGAGATAGTTGCTTGACGACGGCGGGGTCTTTCAGCGCGCTGTTGACGGCACGATTGAGTGTGTCGACGATATGCTTGGGGGTGCGCGCGGGAGCCATCAAACCACTCCAGGCTGAAGACTCGAAGCCGGAGATGCCTTGTTCCGCGACTGTCGGAACGCCGCCGATGGCGGCGATCTTGGTGGAGCTGCCGACCGCCAGCGCGCGTAGCCGTCCCGCCTGGATCTGTGGCAGAACGTCCAGGACCGAGCCAAACGACGCCTGGACTTCTCCACCGATCACCGCGACGACTGCAGGGGCGCTGCCGCGATAGGGCACCCCCACCATTTGCATACCCGTTGCTCCCTTCAATAGCTCCATCCCCAGGTGCACGGAACTGCCGACCCCGTTATGCGCATAGTTCATAGGGGCCTTGCGTGAGGCGGCAACCAGGTCTGCAAGATTCCGCGCGCTCGAAGATGCCGGTACGACGAGTACGTTCGGTGCGGAAACGAGCAGAGAAATCGGCGAGAAGTCCGCGATAGGGTCGTACGTCAGATTGGGCGTCAACGCGGGGGAAATGGCATTGGGTCCTACGGCGGCCAGCAGCAGTGTGTAGCCGTCGGCCGGAGCTTTGGCCACTTGGGTGGCACCAATGATGCCGTTCGCCCCGACTTTGTTCTCGACGATGAAGCCTTGTTTGAGCGACGCCCGAAGCGCTTCCGCGATGACTCTCGCGACGTGATCGTAGTACCCGCCGGCGGGATAGGGCACCACGATTTTCACGGGACGATCAGGGTAGGGGGATTGGGCATGGGCAGCACCGGCCGTGAAGGCTGCGCTGAGGGCTAGTGCTATGGCGGCTTTGCGTGGCATGGAGGTCTCCTTGGCTTTATGCCGGCCACTGTATGAAGTTTCAATATTCTTGTCAATAAATTCGAAATTATTTGTCTGATTCGATTTGTGATGATAGGATTCAAAAAAATAAAGTGATTTCGAAATTGCTCTTGGCCGAAACCCTGAAGGGAAGCTAAGGGCGCGGAGAGGCCAAGCATGGCAAGTTCTAAAACCAGCATTGCGACTACCCTCACTACCCGTCTGCGGGAAGCGATCCTGACCGGCGAGGTGCTCCCCGAGTCGCGGCTCCATCTGGAGTCGCTGGGGGAGCAGTACGGCGTCAGTCTCAGCCCTGTTCGAGAGGCGTTGCTTCGCCTGATGGCGGAGGGTTTTGTCGTTGCCGAAGACCAGCGCGGTTTTCGTGTCGTCGAAGCGTCGATCAAGAAGCTGGCCGAAGTCACGGCACTTAGGGCCCATATGGAGCCGTTTGCCTTACGCCATGCGATCGAGCTGGGCGATCTGGCCTGGGAAGAAAAGCTTGTCGCGGTTTTTCATCGCCTCACCCGGATCGAGCAACGCGACGGTTTCGTCCCGTTCCTGGACGAGTGGGAGCGGACGCACCGTGAATTCCATCTTTGCCTGGTCTCGGGCTGCGACATGCCGATGGTGACGCAGTTTTGCTCCGTGCTGCATGACCAGTCCGATCGGTTCCGGAGATTGTTCCTCAAGGAGCGGCCGCCCCAGCGGAACGTGGCTCAGGAGCATGCCGCAATCGTCGATGCCGTCCTGGCCCGGGATGCAGACCGCGCTTGCGAGTTGCTGCGCGCGCACAGCCTGCAGACGGGACAGGCTGTCCAGGCATTCATGCGCGAGTCGAGTTGAATCCTATAACAACACACGGCAAATCAGTCATCGGAGGTGCAGCATGCAGTATCGCGAGTGGACAAAAGGAGATCTGACCCGCGTTCCCTATTGGGTCTATGGAGACGATGCGATCTATCGACAGGAACAAGAACGCATTTACCAAGGCGATACATGGAGCTTTCTCGGCCTAGAGGCAGAGTTGCCCGAGTCGGGGGACTACAAGACGACGTTTGTCGGCGACATGCCGGTGATCGTATGCCGTGATGAGGGCGGCGTCATCCGAGCGTTCGAAAACCGTTGTTCGCACCGGGGCTCGCTGCTGGCCCTGCAAAACAAGGGCAAGGCCCGCAAGTTCACGTGTGTCTACCACGCATGGACGCATGATTTGCAGGGCAATCTCAAGACGGTGGCCTTCCGCCGCGGCGTGAATGGCGCCGGCGGTATGCCGGACAGTTTCGATACGGCCGACCACGGGCCGCGAAAACTGCGTGTCGAAGTGTACTGTGGTCTGATCTTCGGAACCTTGAGTGAGAAGACTCCGCCTGTTGAAGAATATCTGGGTGACGAAGTCGCCAGCCGGGTGAAGCGGGTTCTGCACAAGCCGCTGCGAATCTACGGCCAGTACACCCAGGCGCTTCCCAACAATTGGAAGCTCTACTTCGAGAACGCGAAAGATACGTACCACTCCAGCTTGCTGCATACCTTTTTCGCAACGTTCAAGGTCTCTCGGCTCTCGCAGGGAGGAGGGGTGATCGTGGCCGAAAGCGGCGGGCACCATGTCAGCTATTCCCTGAGCCATAGCGGGGGCCAGGACGACGAGTTCAAGAAGGAAGGGTTGCGCAGCAATCAGGAAGAGAACTTTCTTCTTAACGACAAGAGCGTTCTCAACATCGTTGACGAATTCGGCGACGGTTGCCACGTACAGATTCTGTCGATATTTCCGGGGTTCGTGTTGCAGGCGATTCACAACAGCTTGGCCGTTCGGCAAATCGTTCCGAAGGGCCCGGACCGCACAGACCTCGTGTGGACGCTCATAGGTTTCACGGATGACGACGAGGCCCTGCAGAAGCTGCGCATGAAGCACTCCAACCTCGTGGGGCCGGCTGGTTACGTCTCGATGGAGGACGGTGCTGTGGGTGGATTCGTCCAACGAGGAATCGCTGGATCCAACGACGCCGAGTCTGTGGTTCTTATGGGGGGAGAAGGGGCCGAGTCTTCGTCTTCCCGTGCTTCCGAGACCTCTATCCGGGGTTTCTGGAAAGAGTACCGTAACCATATGGGACTGTGAGATGGAAGAGAACAAAGAACATCTGGTGTCCGCGCTGGCGGCTTTGATGGAAGACTACGGCAGAGCCATAGATAGGGACGAGCTGGAGCGCTGGCCTGATTTCTTCGAAGAACAGTGCAATTACAAGATCACCTCGATCGATAACGAGCAAAGCGGCTATCCGTTTGGCGTGCTATGTGCCGACTCCAGAGGAATGCTGGCGGATCGGGTCAAGTCGCTGCGCGAGGCGAATGTCTACGAGGGGCAACGCTACCGGCACGTCATGGGGCGTCCGGTGGTGTTGTCGGTTGACGGCCCGCTGATTCATGCCGAAACCAGCTTTCTGGTGGTGCGGACAATGCGGACCGGTGAAATGTCCATGTTCGCGGCAGGCGTCTATCGCGATGTGGTCTCGCTTAGAGCCTCCAAGCCGGCTTTCGCGGAGCGCATCGTGGTCTGTGACAGCTCGCGTATCGACACATTGCTGGCATTGCCTTTGTGAGTTTCTCAATGGCGCTGAAAAGAATCGCGGTTACGTTGGGAGATCCATCGGGGATCGGACCGGAAATCGCATTGAAGGCATCCGACGACCCGCGTATCCGCAACAGCCTGAGTCTGGTTCTGTTTGGCGACAAACGGGCGTTGGACGCGCACGCGAAGCTTTGCGGACTGCGGGCCGACTACCGCCTGCTGCGGTCAATGGCGGACATTGCCAGCCTGGACCAGGGGCTGGCCCTGATGGACGTCCCGAGCTTGGACGAAAGCTTTCGAATCGGCGAGGTGTCGGCCGCGTCGGGTGCGGCAACCATCGCGGCGCTGGATGCAGCGGTCGATGCGGCGAAAGCAGGAGTGGTCGATGCAGTGGTCGGTTCGCCGATCCATGAGACCGCCATCAAACAAGCAGGCATTGCGTTCGACGGACATCCGTCGTACCTGGCGCGCCGTACGGGGACGCCGGTCGATGAAGTCGGATTGATGCTCTGCTGGGAAAGAACCAGAGTCGCTCACGTGACCCTGCACCTCAGTGTCAGGGACGCCTTGACTGCCATTACGCAAGACCGGGTAGAGAAGGTCATTCGTACGACTGCACAGGCTCTGGGCCGGCTGGGTATCGCCCGGCCGCGGATAGGCGTATCGGGCGTCAATCCGCATGCTGGCGAGTCTGGCCTGTTCGGCCGCGAGGAGATCGAAATCATCGCGCCAGCGATTGGCAAGCTGCGTGACGATGGCATGGATCTTATCGGACCTATCGGGGCCGATACGCTCTTGCCCAGGAAGGACTGCGATGCGTTCGTCGTCATGCTGCACGACCAGGGACATGTCGCTGCAAGGGTGGCGGCGCCTAACATGGCTGCCGCGATGTCGATCGGCACCCCGGTCGTGTTTTCCTCGGTAGGACATGGAACGGCGATGGACATCGCGGGCAAGGGAGTTGCGAATCCGGAAGCCTTGGTCCAAGCATTGCTCCATGTTTCGAATACATTTCCCACTGGAGACGGAGAATGATAGGTCTTGGTCTGGCATCCTCCCACGCGCCGGCGATGTTCTGCCCACCTGAGCTGTGGCCGAAGGTCTATGGCGCGATTCCCGACTACATGAAGGATTCGCAGCCGCATACTGCGAAGCTCGAAACGCCGGAGGTCATTCGCAGCTACGTGAATCGGATCGATGCAGCCTTCGAGGTCCTGCGGAAACAGCTGGAAGCGTATCGACCCGACGCGGTGATTTTCGTCGGCGACGATCAGGAGGACATGTTCGACGCACGGTGCAATCCGGCGATGTGCCTGTTTACCGGCGATGAGGTGTGGGGTTCCGAAGCGCCGTTCTATGTCGATCAACCGCCTCGAGCGTCGCGGATCCATGTGCCGGTGCACAAGGAATTGTCGAACCATTTGCTCGAAGAGCTTCTGAACGATGGTTTCGATATGGCCAGCTCCTCGGTCATGAATCCCATGGGGCCGCATTCGGAGCGGGGCACCTCGCACATGATCGTCTATCCGGCCAAGCGCCTGCTTCCCAGGTTGGACGTGCCGATCATCCCCCTGTACCTGAATTGCTACTTTCCGCCCTTGCCAACCGCCGCCCGGTGTTGGCAGCTCGGCGAGGCGCTTGCGCGCATCCTGGCCACGCGCAAAGAACGCGTCGCCATTTATGCGTCCGGAGGGTTGTCGCATGATCCGGTCGGTCCAAGAGCCGGATGGATCGATACGCCCATGGACAAATGGATTCTTGATCGCATCGCAACCAACAGGGGCCGAGACCTCCAGCATCTCTTTACGATGGACTCGGCCACCATGCGTGGCGGCTCCGGCGAGATCCGCGCATGGATCGTTGCCGCTGCCGCGTGCCAATGGAAAGGCGAGATAGTCGATTACATTCCCGCCCATCATGCGAAGACTGGGTTGGGGTTTGCGTATTGGCCGCAACAACCCAAGGAGTAAGACATGTTGCCTGCACGAATCGACGTCGGGAGCGTGAGCAAGCGGATGGGCTCCTATTCCGACGAAAGCCGGAGTATTGAAAGTCGTACCAAGATATATGAAGAGTTGGTAGGTTTTCTCCCGCCCCGTATCGAAGCGCGTTTCCATGTGACCGGGGCGATCGATCCGACGATGCTGCGCTTGCAGGAAGAGGCGCGAGAGCATGGGATGTATCCGAAGTGCTTCGATGTAAAGACGGCGCAGCTCTTGTTGTTCGGGATGTTGCTCATGGATCTCAGCGATGCCGCCGTTCTGCACGGTATCGCTGCCCGCAAGGCGGGAGCGAGCTGGGACGAAATGCAAGCGGTCGTGAACCTGTGCTATTTGTTCCGCGGCTTGTCTGCCGCCAATCGAGGTGCGGAGATCCTCGCTCGCATCTGCGAACAGGAGGAGGGGACTGGCCGTGACTAATTCCGAGAATCCTGAAATTGGCCTGAGGTTGCGAGTTGGCCAGATCGATACGAACTACCACGACCAGGGCGAAGGCCATCCGGTACTGTTGATTCACGGTTCAGGGCCGGGCGTTACGGCCTGGGCGAATTGGCGCCTGAATATCGGTCCCCTGGCCGAGCGTGCGCGCGTCCTGGCGCCCGACATGGTAGGGTTCGGATACACCGAAGCGCCGCCGTCTGTTTCATACGATCTGGATACCTGGGTCGATCATCTGATCGGCTTCCTGGATGCCCTCTCTCTTCCCCAGGTCGACTTGGTTGGCAACTCGTTCGGCGGAGGTGTTTCACTGGCGGTTGCGAGTCGCCATCCCGACCGGGTTCGCCGCCTGGTGCTGATGGGGAGCGTGGGGACGTCGTTCCCGCTCACGCCCGGCCTTGACGCCGTGTGGGGCTATGAGCCATCGCTTCAGAATATGAAGGGATTGCTGGATGTGTTCGCCTATGACCGCAAGTTGGTGTCCGATGAGTTGGCTGAGTTGCGCTATCGGGCGAGTATCCGTCCCGGGGTGCAGGAACGGTTCGGCCGCATGTTCTCGCCCGGCCCTCGGCAGCGTTACATAGAGGCGCTAGCGACACCAGAGGAGCAGCTGCGAACCCTGCAGCATGAGACGCTTGTCGTCCATGGGCGTGAAGATCAGGTAATTCCTCTGCAGAATTCAATCAAATTAGCGTCGCTTCTTCCGCGCGCTCAACTGCATGTGTTCCCTCATTGCGGGCACTGGACACAAATCGAATGGACGGCGACGTTCAACCGTCTTGTCGGTGATTTCCTCGCCGCTCCTTGAGCAGCGTATGGAAAGCCAGGCGCCTTGCTCGCTTGAACGGGACTCTTGCTAACGCCCGGTGACGGCCCTGGCCAGCATGAATACGCCCAATCCCACGAAAACGATGGCGATGATGCGATTCGCCGCCACCAGGCCTGCACTTCCCGGCGCAAGCCGTCGCCCTGTGCGCGCGAGCACCGAGTAGCCCATCAGCGCCGAAAACGAGAAAGCCAGCAGTATCGAGGTAAGAGCGGCGAACTGCGGCAGCAAGGGGCGATTGGCCTGGATGAATTGCGGCAGCAGGGCCAGGAAGAACAGGATGGCCTTGGGGTTGGATAGCGCGACGAACATGCCTTGGGTGAAGAGGCTGGCGGGCGACGGCATGCTTTCGCGGCTCGCGGTTTGCAGGGGCGCGGAGGCGGTGCGCCATTTCTTGATGCCGAGATGGACGAGGTAGGCCGCGCCGGCCAATTGCAGGGCGGCATAGCCGATGCTGGACGCGACCAGCACGCCGCCTATGCCGACCAAGGCGGCAAGGGCCAGCGTGCTTCGTGGTGGAGCCCAAACCGGGCGCGGGCGGCGAGGTGGCGGCCAAACACATCATGGGAACTCCCGCCGATGGGTACAACCTGCTGGTGACCGGATCCTCGATCACGATCCGCGCGGCCTCCAATGAGAAGAATGCGGATGGCCTGCGCGATCTGCAGCCGATCGCGCAGATCACGACGACGCCCTACGTGATCGTCGCGAAAGCGGGGAAGTTCAAGACCTTCAAGAATCTGATCGACCAGGCCAAACCGAGCGGCAGCAAGATCGACTTCGCCTCTGCCGGCGTGGGCACGGGCATGCACTACCTGGGCGAGCTGATCAACATCAGCGCGGGTACGCACATGGTGCACGTTCCCTACAGCACGGGTTCCAGGCAGTTGCAGGCAGTGATGGCGGGAGATGTGGACATCGCCATCATTTCCCTGGTGACGGCTTGGCCGTACATCAGTGCGGGGACGATGGAAGCGCTTGCCGTGAGCTCCGCCGAACGCAGCGCCGTGGCCACCGGCGTGCCTACGCTGCATGAACTGGGGCTGCGCGACGTGCCCGCCATCGGCGCGTGGATCGCCGTGTTCGGTCCCAAGAACATGGATCCCGCGGTTACGAAGAGCCTGGCGGATGAAATCACCGCGATCGCCAAATCTCCGGCCACCCAGGAAACGGTCAAGGGCTGGGCCGCGGAACTGCCCGATACCAGCACCGCCGCGCTGACCGACGTGGTGCGCTCGGAAACGGAATTCTGGAAGAAACTGATCAAGGAGCGGAATCTGCCGGTGGCGGATTGACGTTCCGGCCGGCCTGGATGAGCGAAGGATTCGATCGATGAAACACAAGTTGTCGTCCCTGTCGGGCGATATCGTGCAGCCCGAGCAATTGCTGGAACGCGCCAACGCGAACCGGCTGTTTATCGACGTCAGGCTGGGCGAGCCCGAGGACGAGTTCAGGGACTACCGCGATTGCCACATTCTCGGCGCCGTGTACGGACAGATACGCGAGGTCTTCGCGGCGCAGCCTGCGCCGGATTCCGGCAATCTGCCCTTGCCGGAGCGCGAGCAGCTCGAGCACCGGCTCAGGGCCTGGGGCGTGGATGCCGAGACCGAGGTCGTGGTGTACGGGCCGTCGGTGGCGCTGGCCGCGCGCGGCTGGTGGGTGCTGCGCTGGGCGGGGCTCAAGAACGTCAAGGTGCTCGACGGCGGCTTGGAAGCGTGGATCAATCATGGCGGGCCGGTGGCCCAGGGCGAAACCCATCGCGTCGCGACCGCCGCGTCGGAGCAGCTCAGGCTGCAGCCGGGGAACATGCCGCAGATCCTCGTCGACGAGGTGGAGCAACTGGGCTCCGGCACCTTGCTCATCGATGCGCGCGACGAGAATTCATTTCTTGCGGGCAGCATCCCCCGCGCCAGGAACCTGCCTTCCGCCGAGCAGTGGACGCCGGCGGGCGTGCTGCGCACCGTGAGCGAAATCGAGTCGCTGTACGAGGACGCCGGCGTGAAAGCCGGCCGCGATGTCGTCGTGTACTGCGGCGGCGGGGTGTTGTCGGCGCTATCCGTCTTGACGCTTAACGCGCTGGGAGTCGAGCCGCGCCTGTACGTGGGTTCGTGGTCCGAATGGAACAAGAGTCCCGAGCGCATGGCGCGCAGCGCCGCTGAAAGGGGGCAAGCATGACGCAGCATTCCAGGCACCGCGCCGTCGACCATTTCGACGTGGTGGTTTGCGGCGGCGGTCCGGTCGGGCTGTCCATGGCTTTCCCTATGAGCGGCTGCTGAACCCCTACCGGCTGATGGCGATTTAGCAGCGCGAGAGGGTGGGGGTATTTATGGGGGTAGTTGCCAAAAACAAAACCAGCTAGAGCAAGCATTCATGCGGATCATAGGCCATCTTTTGAATGACACCGCTCGCCAGATCAGATGTGCCAAGAAACCCCTTGAGAAATCAAGGGGTTTTTTGTTGTCGTCTGCTTCTCCGCATGGCGTGGCCGATCGCGGCAGTTGCGCCGCCGCGGCACGTTACCTGCGCCATTCAGGACTAACCCTATTCGCGTAAGTCTCAGTTTTATGTAAGGTATTTTTATATCAAGATACTTTATAAATATCGCCGCCATCGGCGCCAATAAGGGGGACCGCACTATGCATGCATCGGGTGGATATCTGGCTGTTGGGTGGGGCGCCGGAGGTTTGGCGGCGGTTCTGGCGGTTGCCGGCTGCGGTGGGTCGGGCGCGGTGCCTGAGCCTCAGGCGCTGACCGGAGAGGCAGCCTGCGCGGCAGTCAAGGATTTCAGCAGCGCAGAGCACAAGGGTGTCATCACCAGCGCCACCTGGGTACCGGCCGCCACGGAGAAGTCCGCTCCGACCGCGGCAACCTTCCTGCCGGCCCACTGTGTGGTCCAGGGTTCCCTGGAACCCCGGACAGGCGTGGACGGAAAGCGCTACGCGACGAAGTTCGAACTTCGTCTGCCGCTCGAGTGGAATCGGCGCTTCCTCTTTCAAGGCGGCAGCGGGCTCGAAGGCACGCTGGCTCCCGCGTATGGACCGACGGGCGGAGCGAAGACGGCCCTGGAGCAGGGTTTCGCGGTGGTTTCCCAGAACGGCGGCCACGACAATGCCGACCTGCCGGCGCCCGAGGCCTTCGGCTTCGATCCCCAGGCGAGGGTGGATTTCGGCTACGGGGCCATCATCAAGACGTCCAAGGCCGCCAAAAGCCTGATCGCGGACTACTATGGCGACGCGATCGAGCGCTCGTATTTCGATGGATGCTCCACCGGGGGGCGGCAGGGCATGGCTTTTGCGCAGCGTTTTCCGGACGAGTTCGATGGCATCGTCGCGGGCGCTCCGGTATTCGACTTCGGCCGGGTCGTGGCGGCCCGGATCTGGGGTTGGCAGAAGGCCGCCGCGGTGGTGTCCCGGGATATCAATGGCATGCCGCGCTTCCACGAGGCGATGCCGCAGGCCGATCGCCAGTTGTTCCAGCGCGAGCTGCTGGCTGCCTGCGACGCGCAGGATGGCGCGGTCGACGGCATGATCAGCAATGTGGCCGCCTGCACGTTCCGCCCGAAAGCGCTGCTTTGCACCGGAGAGAAGACCCCGGAATGCCTGTCGGCCGAACAGGTGGGTATCTGGGAAGCCGTCCTGGACGGGCCGGTCGACTCCGGTGGCGCCGCGTTCAAGGTGCCGGGCTATCGAGCCCCAGGCGAGGTCCCGGTCCGCGGCTATCGCATCGACGCCGCCTGGATGACGTCTTCCGGTCAGGCTGCGCGCATCACGGGGCAGGGGCCGATTCTGGATATCCAGTGGAAACTGAATATCGACCCGACGCCGATCCTGTTCATGACCCCGCCCCAGCCGGGATTCCGGCCCCTGGATGATGTCGATTGGGATACCTGGGGCAATTCGATGACCGTCAATGCGCCGTGGCTGATGTCGGACCCGGATCTGGGGCGCTATCGCGACCGGGGAGGCAAGATGATCTTCTATCACGGCACGGGGGACAGCGGACCGAACGCCGTCGACACCATCGACTACTACGAATCCGTCGTGGCACTCAATTCGAGCCGCGAGCAAACGGGCCGGTTCGCCAGGCTTTTCCTTGTGCCGGGCATGGGCCATTGCAGGGGAGGTCCCAGCACCGACACCTTCGACCGGCTGGCACCCATCATGGATTGGGTCGAGCGTGGCAAGGCACCGGATGCCATCGTTGCGCAGGCAACACCGGGCAACGCCGATCTCGCCGCGGTGACGCCCGCGATTCCGGCCAGCCGGACGCGTCCGCTTTGCCCGTATCCCGCGTACCCGCGCTACAAGGGAACCGGGTCGATAGACGACGCCGCCAGCTTCACGTGCACGCTGCCCGTAGCCGATCCGGCGTAAACCGTGCACGAGCCGGCGAGGCGGCCTTCGCGCCCGCCCCGCCGCGCCGGCCATGGTTTTTCCTCAGATCCCCATTTCCGCGAACACCTCCAGCATCACCCGCTGCCCGTCCAGAGCCGCGGGCACGCCGCAATAGATGGCGGCCTGCAGGAAGACCTCGTTGATCTCTTCCTTGGTCAGGCCGTTGTTGATCGCGCCGCGCACGTGCAGCCGCAGCTCGTGCGGACGGTTCAGTGCCGTGATCATGGCCAGGTTCAGGAAGCTGCGAGTGCGCCGGTCGAGCCCGGGCCGGTTCCAGACGTCGCCCCAGCAATGCTGCGTGACCAGCTGCTGCAGTTCCATGCGCAGCGGGTCCTCGGCGGCCTTGGCCAGCGAGGCGTCCACGTATTCGCGGCCGAGCACCTCGCGGCGGGTGGCCAGGCCCTGTTCGAACAAGGCTTCGTTGTAGCTGCCGCCAAGCGCGGTACGGTTGGATCGGGTCATGCTCGTCTCCTGGATCGGTACTGCGCGAGCATAACCCTTCCTTCAACCGCGGGCCGGGATCAGGGGCATCAGCAGGTAGCTGTCCCGTTCGCCACCGGTGTGGACGGTGGTCCGGCCGTCGAAGATCCCGGCCGGCCGGTCCTGCGGATGGTCGTGGCGCAAGCGCCCCGGCGGGTCGACGATGAAGTCATGGCCCTGCAGCGTCAGCACCAGGCGCCAGCCACGCGGGAAGACCATGCTGGTGGGCCAGATCTCGATATCCAGCGGATAGGCCTGGCCCGGCTCGAGTTCCTGGATTTCATCGTGCGTATGCCAGGGCCGGTAGGGCAGGCTGCGGGCGGGATCCGTCTTCCTGCGCGAGGCGCGCAGCCAGCCCAGCGCCATGGGTACCCGTTCGTGCGCGCCGATGAAGCTGGCTTCCTTGCCCTCCGGGTCGAACACGCGCAGCACGGCGAAGATGTCCATGTCGGCGGTCGATGACGACGCCCACAGGCGCAGGCTCGCGGGGCCGGTGAATTCGACGTCCTCTTCGAACGGCGCGGTCGAGAAGTGCAAGCCTTCGCCCATCGCGTCGAACACCGCCCGGCCGCCTGCCCCGGGCGCCTGCGGCGCCAGCATCAGCGCGTCCGCGTCCAGATGCAAGCGCGTCCATCGTGTCCGGGCCAGCGGCCATTCGTGTTCCTGGCGCAGCTCGGCGGTGCCGTCGGGACGGCGGATGGCCAGCTGGACACGAGGCTCGCGGTCCCAGCCGTTGTCCGCGCCGCGCAGATAGTGGTCGAAGAAACGTTTTTGCAGGGCGACGTAGCGGGGCAGGTAGAAGCTCTCGTAGTGGGTGCCGATGTGGGCGAACAGCCATTTGTCCCGCGATCCGGCACGCAGGAAACCTTCGAAGTTGCCGCGCAGGTGCATGCCCGGTCCGCCCCAGTTCGCGGCCGACAGGATGGGTACCTGGATCGCGGACAAGTCGGCTTCGCGGGCCTGGTTCCAGGCGTCGTCCAGTGGATGCTCCAGGCGGTCGCGCGGGTGGTCCGCGCGGCTGCCCCGCAGGATGGCTTCGGGCAGGTCGGGGCCGGTGGTGCGTTCGCCGGTCAGGCGGTCGCGGTGGGTGCTGGCGCCGCTGCCGTACTGATTGGCCAGCACCTGGCGCGGCCACCAGGCCTCGGTGAAGCTGTTGCTCAGGATGCCGCCGTGATAGCTGCCGTCGCGGTACAGGTCGCTGGATCCTTCCCAAGGCACGATGGCGGCAAGGTGCGGGGGCCGCAAGGCGGCCACCTGCCACTGCTTGATCGCGAGATAGGACACGCCGATCAGGCCTACCTTGCCATTGGACCATGGCTGGCCGCCCGCCCACTCTATCCATTCATAGAGATCGCGCGTCTCGATGGGCCCGAATGGATCGAGGTAGCCCTCGGAGCGGCCCGTGCCGCGCGAATCGACCTGGATCACGACGAAGCCGTCGGGCACCCAGCGCTCGGGGTCGACGACTTCCCAGCGCAGGTAGCGTCCGGTCGTGCCCTCGGTGTCCAGACCCGGGTAGATTTTCTTCAGGACCTGCCATTGGGGCTGGTAGGCATCCGCGAAATGGACGTCCTTGCCGTAGGCGCCCATGGCCATGACCACCGGGTGGCGGCCGGCGGCCTCGGGCCGGAAGACATTGGCGCGCAGCACGGTGCCGTCGGACATCGCCAGCGCGACGTCGCGTTCGAAGATCATGCCGTTCTCGGTGGTGGTGCGGGTCGGGATCATGGTGCGGGGAATCTCTTCATTGCATGGGTACGTGGGCAAGCTTGACGATGCGCGCGAACTTGTCCATCTCGGCCTGGAAGAAGCGGGTGAATTCCTGCGGCGACGATTGCGCGGGCGGACTGTCCCAGGCTTCCATCTTTTCCTTCACCTCGGGCACGCGCATGGCCTTGTCGATCTCGGCGTACAGGCGCTGCACGATGGGGGGCGGCGTTTTTCCGGGCGCGAAGATGCCGACCCAGCCGCCGTTGTAGTCCATGTCGGGCACACCGCTTTCCGCCATGGTCGGGACGTCGGGAAACGCGGCGATGCGCTGGCGGCTGGTGACCGCCAGCGGGCGGACCTGCCCGGCCTTGACCGCGATGATGGCCGCGGCCGTGCTCAGGAAGCATGCGCTGACGTCGCCGGCGATCACGGCGTTCAGCGCGGGCGCGCCTCCTTTGTAGGGCACGTGCAGCATGTGCGTGCCGGCCGTCGCGTTCAGCAGCTCGCCCACCAGGTGCAGCGTGTTGCCGGTGCCTGGCGAGCCGAAGGTGATGCGGCTTTCGGGCTTGCGCGCCATGTCGAGGAACTCGGCGAAGGTCTTGCCGGGGAACTTGGGATTGACCACCAGCGTCAACGCCGGGGCCACCGTCAGCAGGCTCACCGGCGTGAAGTCCTGCACCGTGTCGTATGGAAGCTTGCTGTAGATGCTGGGGTTGATCGCCTGCGAACCGGTGGTCAGCAGCAGCGTGTAGCCGTCCGGGGCGGCATGGGCGGCTGCCTCGGCGGCGATGATGCCGTTGGCGCCGGCGCGGTTCTCGATCACCACGCTCTGGCCCGTCTGCTTGCCGACCTGGTTGCCGATCAGGCGCGCCAGCAGGTCGGGGCTGCCGCCGGCCGCGAAGGCCACCAGGAGCCTGATGGGACGCGAGGGAAAATCGCCCTGGGCGCGGGCCGGCAGCGCAGCCGCCAGTGGCAGCGCGCCCAGCAGGGCGAGGGCTTGTCTGCGATGAGGCATGAGGGTCTTCTCCTGGGATCGGCGGCGGGGGCGCTGCCGGTTCGTTTGTCGGTCAGTTCGCCTGGGCGCCGGTTTCCTTCACGACCTTGGCCCACTTGGCCAGTTCGTCGTGCAGGTACTTCCTGGCCTGCGGCAGTGTGCCGCCCAGCGGCTCGAAGCCGGTGGCGGCCAGCCTGGCCTGGAACTCGGGGTCGCGCTGGATGCGCGCGACCTCGTCGTTCAGGCGCTGGAGCACCGCATCGGGCGTCCTGGCCGGCGCGAATACGCCCACCCAGGTCACGTCCTCGAAACCGGGGAAGCCCGACTCGGCCACGGTGGGCACCTCGGGCAGCGCCGCCGAGCGCTTGCTGCCGGTCACGACCAGGCCGCGCACCTTGCCGGCCTTGACCAGTTCCACCGCTGCGGGCAGGGCCACGCTGGCGAGCTGCGTCTGCCCGGCCGCGGCCGCCGTCAGCGCGGGGCCGGCGCCCTGGTAGGGAATGTGGGTGACGGGCGTGCGGGCCAGCACCTTGAACAGGTATTCGGCGGTCAGGTGCGGCGTGGTGCCGGCGCCGGCCGTGCCGTAGTTGTAGTCGCCGGACTTCGCCGCGGCGATGACCTCCTGCAGCGTCCTGGCCTTCAGGTTGGGCGCGGTCACGATCAGGTTGGGGCTCGAGGCCACCAGCGCCGCCAGCGTCAGGTCCTTCTCGGCATCGAAGCCCAGGTTGCGCTGCATGGCCGGATTGACGGCATAGGAACTGGTGTTGATGAGCAGGGTGTAGCCGTCGGAATCGGCGCGCGCCACGGCGGCCGAAGCCACCGAGCCTCCGGCTCCCGGCCGGTTCTCCACCACGATGCTCTGGCCCAGGGCTTCGCCCAGGCGATGTCCGAGCAGACGGGCGATGATGTCGGCCGGGCCGGCGGGCGCGAACGCGACGACGAAGCGGACAGGCTTGGCGGGCCAGGCCGGTTCGGCCAGTGCCAGGGCAGGGGATGCGAGGCCGCAGGCGGCCAGCGCCGCCGCGGCCATGCTCAGGGATTTCATGTTGTCTCCTCCGTGCGCGGTGCGCTGTTCAGATCGTGTCGAGGACGTACCGGGCCATCTCCTGTCGCGTGCCGATCCAGACGTCATCGGCCTTGGCCACGCGGCCCATGATCTCGTCGTAGACCCAGGCTCCCGAGGGACGGCCCATGACGTGCGTGTGGGCTGTGACGTCCAGCATCAGGGGCGCGGTCTCGCGTTCCCGGAAGGCGGCAAAGCAGTCCTCGAAGGTCTCGAGCATGTGCCGCGGCCCCTGGCCGTAGCGGATGCAGGTGGGCAGGTCATTGACGTCCATGGTGAGTGGGATGGCGACGATGCGGTGCTGCCCGAAGTCCATGACGTAGGGCCGGTCGTCGTCGTTCATGTCGCCGTGGTGCAGATAGCCGGCCTCGGCCAGCAGCCGCGAACTGATGAGGCTGCCCGTGCCGCGCGGGCTGATCCAGCCGGTGGGGGCCGTGCCGGAGGTGCCGGCCAGCAGATCGTGGTTGCGGCGCAGGTTCGCGCGTTCGGCGGCCTCGTCCAGGTAGACCGGAATCACGTCCATGCCCCACGAGTGATTGACGATCTCGTGGCCGAGCTCGGCGATGCGGCGCACGGTGTCGGGGTCGCGTTCGCAGATGACGCCGTTGACCATCACGCTGGTCTTGATGCCGTGCTTTTCGGCGATGCCGATCAGGCGGTGGATGCCGCGGTTGACGCCGAACGATGCCCACGAGTGCGCATTGGTGTCGAAGTAGCCCGGCTTGAGCACGTTGCCCATGGGGCCGATGCCCGGCGCCTGGCCATCCGACCAGGCCTCGAACGCGATGTTGAAGATCACGGCGATGCGCTTGCCGCCCGGCCAGCGGAAATCGTCGGGCAGTCGGGTAATGCGCGGGGTGGCTGCGCTTGCTGCGATGTCGGTCATGCTTCGTCCTTCACGGTATTGGCCAGGGTGCCCAGGCCTTCGATCTCGATCTCGATGCGGTCGCCGGGTTGCATCCATACCGGCGGCTTGCGCGCATACCCTACGCCGGCGGGCGTGCCCATCGCGATGACGTCGCCGGGCTCCAGCGTCAGCGCCTCGGTCAGCAGGCACAGGGTCTCGGCCACCGGGAACAGCATGTTCGAGGTGTTGTCGCTTTGCATGACGCGGCCGTTCAGGCGCGATTCGATCTTCAGGCCCGATGCGCCGGGGGGCAGGGCGTCGGCCGGGACCAGCCACGGTCCGAAGGCGCCCGTGCCGTCGAAGTTCTTGCCTATGGTCCATTGCGCGGTACGGCGCTGGTAGTCGCGCAGGGTCGCATCGTTGAAGCATGCGTATCCGGCGACGGCCGACAGGGCGTCGTCCGGCGTCAGGTGCCGCGCCCGCTTGCCGATCACCACCGCCAGTTCCGCTTCGAAGTCCAGCTTGTCCGATACCCGTGGGCGCAGCAGCGGCGCGCCGTGGGCGATGAGCGAGGTGGCGCCGCGCATGAAGAAGCTCGGATACGAGGGCTTGGCGTTGCCGCCTTCGGCGGCGTGGTCCGCGTAGTTCAGGCCCAGGCAGATGATCTTGCCGGGCTGGGGTACGGGGGGCAGCAGGCGGACCTCGGCCAGCGGGACGCGTTTGGCGCCCGCCAGGGCGCAGTCGGCGGCTGCCCGCATGGCTTGCGGGCCTTGCGAGGCCAGCGCCGCCAGCGCGCCTCCGGGCTTGAACGGATGGCCGGAATCGGCGATTTCGGCGACGCTGCCGTCCGCGACCACGCCGATGCGGACGGTGTCCTGGCCTGGGAGTGTGAAGGAAACAAAAGGATGAGCCATTGTCGATAAAACTCCGTATGGAGAAAAATATCGACAAAATTCTATCGAGCTAAAATAATGTCGGTAACCTGAGGAAAACCCCCGCATGTTAGATGCCGATATCGCTCCCAGCATGACCGTGCAGATCTACGAACGCCTGCGCGCCGATCTGCTCGACGGTCTGTGGCCCCCCGGGCAGAAGCTGCTAATGCATCGACTGCGGCAGCACTACGCCATAGGCGCGAGCCCGTTGCGCGAGGCGCTCAGCCGCCTCGTCGCCGAGGGCCTGGCCGTGCACAACGACCAGCGTGGATTCGCGGCCGCATCGGTATCGGCCGACGAACTGGAGGACATCCTGCGCAACCGTGTGGCGCTGGAGTCGCTGGCGCTCGAGCAGGGGCTGGCCCGGCGCAGTCCGCAATGGGAGGAAGCGCTGCTGCTCGCCTTCCACCGCCTGTCGCGCACGCCGCGCTCGGTGGACGAGGACAGCTATGAAGAAAACCCGGTGTGGGAACGGCAGCATCGCGCGTTCCACTTCGCCCTGTTGTCCGCGTGCGGGTCGCCCACGCTGATGGGATTCTGCGAGCAGCTCTACGACCGCGCCTACCGCTATCGGCAATTGGCGGCGCGCAAGGCCTACAAGCGGCGCAACGAACTGGACGAGCACCGGGCCATCTTCGAGGCCGTGATGGCGGGGAACCTGGAAGCGGCCAAGGAGTTGCTGGCCCGGCACTACGAGCGGACGGCCGCGTTGTCGGGCCAGCAGGGTTAGGGCCTAGCCATCGGCACGGCCCTCGCGGGCCGCGTCGATGGCGCGCAGCGCTTCCAGCGCATTCAGCGGCAGGCCGATGGCCTGGGGCAGCCCGGGGACTTCCGGTTCGCGGGGATTGATGCGGATGACCGGCGCCCGCCTGTCGAAGGCCAGTTGCTGGCTGAAGTGGCGCACGGTGGGGACGGCCTGCCCGGCGCCTATCTCCACCACCACCGGCCGCGACGACAGCCGCAGCCGCGCCTCCAGGCGGCGGGCCTGGGACTGGGCACGGTCATCGATCCAGTCCGCGTCGCCGAACATCAGCACGTTAGGGCGGGCGCAGCCGCCGCAGCGCGGACAGGCGGGGGGTTCGCCGCGCAGCAGACAATGTTCCTCGTCGACGTCCGGGATGAAGTCGGTGGCCGGCCAGATGGCTTCGCAGCAGGGGGCCAGGCATTGCAGGAAATGCAGCGAGCCGTGGCATTCGGTGATGTCGCCGTCGTCGAATCCGGCGCGCTGGAACTGGCCGTCGACGTTGCTGGTGAAGACCACGCAGCCCCGGGGCAGTTCGCGGGCCCAGTCGCGCAGCAGCGCGAAGCCCGCGTGCGGCGCGGTGGTGCGGTACAGCGCCAGCCTGTGGCCATAGAAACCCCAGGCAAGCCGCGGATCCCGCCTGAAGGCCCGCGGCGAGGCGATGCTGGTGAAATCGAGGCCGTGGCGCCCCAGGGCCGGGTAGGCCCGCCAGAAGCCGTGCTGGCCGCGGAAGTCGGGCAGGCCCGAGTCGATGCCCATGCCAGCGCCGGCGGCGACGACGAGGCAGTCGGCCTCGTCGATGAGCCGGGCGGCCCGTTCGATATCAGGCTGGCGGATGGGGAATGGCATGGGGCCGTGTCCCCCTCAGGCCGCGATGGCTTCCTCGGCCGGCAGGTCGGCGCGCGAACGCCACGTCACGATGTCTTCGATCGTCAGCAGCGGCCAGCCGTGTTCGCGGGCATAGGCCAGCGCCGCGTCGCCGCGCATCATGCTGCCGTCCTCGTGCATCAGTTCGCACAGCAGCGCGGCGGGGGCGAGGCCGGCCAGCGCCGCCAGGTCCACCGATCCCTCGGTGTGGCCGCGGCGGCCCAGCACGCCGCGCGGATCGGCGCGCAGCGGGAACATGTGGCCGGGGCTGACCAGGGCCGCCGGATCGCCGGTCAGCGCGGCGCGCACCGTGGTGATCCGGTCCGCCGCGGAGACTCCCGTGCTGACGCCCTCGCGGGCCTCGATGCTGACCGTGAACGCGGTGCCGTTGCGGCTGCGGTTGCGGGAGGTCATCTGCGGCAGCCCTAGCGCATCCACGCTCTCGGGCGTCAGGCACAGGCAGACGATGCCGCTGCAATCGCGGATCATGCGCGCCATGATGGGTTCGGTGATGGATTCGGCGGCGATGATGAGGTCCGCCTCGTTCTCGCGATCCTCGTCGTCCAGCAGCACGACAGGCTGGCCGAGTTTCAGCGCGGCCAGGGCCGCGAGCAGCCGTTGTTCGGCGGTGGTGGCTTCGAAGTACTGTTGCAGGGACTGCATGAAAACGCTCCGTAGGAAACAGGAAGCGTTCAGGGCATGGCGCTGGTGGGCGCCGTAGGAGGCGCGCCGCCCATGGCTGCGCGGACGCAGGCCGGGACGCGGCGCGTGTTCCCGTCTTCTTTCATCCGGACTATGACCGTCGGCTCCGGCATGGGACCGGATCTGCTGACCTTGCCGGAGGGCCGGCAAGCGCTCGCGGGCTCGGTGTGCGAGGACACCCTACCGCCGGTGGGGATTTCCACCCCGCCCTGAAGACGCACCGCCCAGACAGGCGGCAGGGCTATCGTAGCAGATGTGCCGCCGGGCCTTGGCGAACGCCCTCACGGCGCCTCGGGTATTCTTGCCGTTCGAGGAGACCTGTCTTTGCCCATGCCCAACGATAACGATATGCGGCCGCCCCAGATCGGCGGACGGCAGTCCCTGTTGATCTTTGCCTGTTTCGCCGCCGCCTATTTCTTTTCCTACGGCCTGCGCTCGGTCAATGCCGCGCTGGCGCCGTTCATCACGCAGGACCTGTCGCTCAGCAAATCGCAGCTCGGCTGGCTGTCGTCGGCGTTCTTCGTTTCCCTGGCGGCCATGCAGGCGCCGCTGGGCGTCTGGCTGGACCGCTACGGTGCTCGGCGGGTCGAGGCCTGCCTGCTGGCCATCGCCGCCCTGGGTTCCTTCGTCATGGTCTGGGCAGGCAGCTTCGCGGTCACTTCGGCGGGCCGCGTTCTCATCGGTGCCGGCGTGGCGGCCAGCCTGATGGCGCCGTTCTCGTATTTCCGGCGCTGCTATCCGGTGGAGCGGCAGGCGCAACTGGGCTTGTGGCTGCTGGTCGCCGGCACCGGCGGCGCGGTGTTCTTCACGTCGCCCGCGGCCGCGCTGGCCGGGCATTTCGGCTGGCGCAGCGTTCATCTGTTGTCAGGCCTGTCGCTGGCGGTGGTCGCGGTCCTGCTGTGGCGCGTGGTGCCTGATCATGACGTGAGCGTGCTGGGGACCGGTCGTCCGGGCGCGGCGCAGGTCTCGCTGTGGGGGCTGCTCAGGCACCCCGAGATCCTGCGCGTGATGCCGCTGTCGGCCATCGGGCAGGGCGGCATCATCGCCCTGCAGACGCTGTGGGCCGGACCATGGATGACGGACGTCCTGGGCATGAGCCCCGCCGGCAGCGCCTCGATGCTGCTGGTCATGATGCTGGTGATGACGCTGGGCTACGTCGTCATGGGTTTCGCCAGTCCGCCGCTGCAGCGGCGCTTCGGCCTGCTGAACATCGCGCTGGCGGGCTATCTGTGCTGTTTCGTCGTGATCTTCCTGCTGGCCTTCGCCGGCGGGTCGCTGGCCTGGCTGCTCTGGCTGGTGATGGCGGCGGGCGTTGCGCCCATCATGCTGATGCAGCCCTATCTGTCCACGCAGTTTCCCCGCGAGGCGGCGGGGCGGCTGGTGACGCTCTACAACATGTTCGTGTTCGTCGGCGCCTTCGTGATCCAGTGGGGCATAGGCGTGGTCGTCGACGGATTGACGCAGGTCGGCCTGGGGCGGGGCGCGGCGTTCGCGGTGGCGTTCGCCGCACTGGGGGTATTGCAGATGGCGTCGCTGGGATGGTTCGTCCGCGGGCGCAAGGCCGGCTGAGCCTCGCGGTAGAAAATGCCGCTATGCGGCGGCGCTGCCCCCCGAGGGGGCGCTTTTTTGCCTTGGGGCGGCCCGGCGGCAAAAAAATGCCCGCTTGCGCGGGCAGATGGAGATGTCGGTCAGGAGGGCAAATCAGTTGCGCCGCTTGTCGTCCCCGGGATGGCGGCGTCCTTCCAGGTTCGGGGCGTTGCCGCCTTCTCCCAGCATGCCCAGGGCCTCGGTCTTGAGCGCATGCACGCATTGCGCCAGAAAGCCATGGACGGCGGACAACTGATCGCGCTCGTAGCGGGCGCCGATGTGCGCGACGTCCTCGGCCACCGCGCGCATATGGCGTTCGATCTCCGCGCACTTCTCGCGCACCGGCCGAATGACGACGATGCGCCGGTCCAACGGATGCTTGTCGCGGACCACGAAGCCGGTGGCTTCCAGTCGGTCGATCACCGCCGTCGTCCCGCCCGAGCTGATGCCTGCCAGGCAGGCCAGCTGGCCGGTCGTGATGGGCTCGAACTCGATGACGAGTTCGAGCGCCTTCACGTCGACCATGCCCAGCCCCAGTCGTTCGGCCAATGCTGTCTGGTATAGCGAGGTGTAGACCGTCAGGCGGCGGCCGAGCATCGTGACGATGCTGTTGAGCATCTCCTGGCTGTCGCTGTCCGTTTCCTCGGGTTCCCGGGGTATCGATCCGTGGACCGAATGGCTCGAGGAACTCATTACGTTCTCCCAGTGAAGCATGGCCTCTCCTTTCAATGCTTGCCCAAGCTGCCCAGCAGCCCGCCCAGCAATCCGGTGACCGGGTTCAGCAGGCCACCGTTGCCTTCGCCACCTCCCGTGCCGCCGCCCAGGCCGGTGCCTTGTCCGACACCCGCGGTCAGGCTGTTGACGGCGCCGGTCAGGTTGGTCAGGACGTTGCCCACGGGGTTGGTGTTCTCGGGCGTGGCATGCACCAGGCCTCCCACGCTGGAGACGGTCTGTCCCAGGCCGTTCACCAGGCCGCCCAGGCCGGTGCCGACGGCAGGCACGTTGCCGCCGAGGTTGGTGCCGACGCCGCTCAGGCTGCTGCCCAGCGAGGTCAGGAGGCCGTTGACCGGTTCGCCCAGGCCGGTGGCCGCGCCCACCGTCTGCGTCGTGCCGGACACCAGGTTCGCGACCGGAGTGACGACCGGGTCCAGAGCCGTGCCGACATTGCCCAGGGTTTCCTTGGCGTTGAGCGGAACGAGGTTGTCGACCGCGCTTCCCGTATTGGCCAGCGAGGGATGGAGGATCGGCTTGGCGTCGCTGCCGATGCCGCCCAGCAGGCCGCTGGTGATCGGGGCGAGGAGTCCGTTGCTGCCGCCCAGCAGGCCTTCGAGATTGCCGGACAGGATGGGTTGCAGCAGTCCGCCGCCTTCGCCGCCCGTGCCGCCGGTCAGGCCGCCAAGCAGGTTGGTGACCGGAGCCAGCACGCCGCCTTCGCCGCCAGTGGCGCCGTTCAGCAGGTTGGTGACCGGGGCCAGCACGCCGCCTTCGCCGCCGGTGACGCCGCCGAGCAGACCGGTGACCGGAGCCAGCACGCCACCTTCGCCGCCGGTGGCGCCGTTCAGCAGGTTGGTGACAGGAGCCAGCACACCGCCTTCGCCGCCCGCGACGCCGCCGAGCAGGCCGGTGACGGGTGAGAGCAGGCCGCCGTCGGCGCCGGCGGCCGAGGGCGACGTGGCGCTGCCGGCCTTGTCGACCAGTCCGCCTTCGATGCTCAGGCCCAGGCCGGCGGTCAGGCTGTCCACCGATCCGGTCAGGTTGGCCAGCACGTTGCCGACGGGGTTCTTGTTGGCATCGGAAGCATGCACCACGCCGCCGGCGCTGGCGACCGTCGCTCCCAGCCCGGATACCAGGCCGCTCACGCCGGTGCCGGCAACCGGAAGCTTGCCACCCAGGCTCTCACCCAGGTTGGAGACGGCGCCGCCCACGGAGACGAGAAGATCATTCACCGGCGCGCCCAGGCCGGTCTTGTCGCCGACCTGTTGCGTGAGCTGCGTGGCGGTGCCGACGATGGGGCTGACCGCCGGATCCAGGCCGGCGCCTACTTGGCCCAGCGTCTGGCCCAGCTTCAGGTCCACCAGGTTGTCCACGGCGCTGCCCGTGTTGGTCAGGGCCGGCTGCAGCACGGGGTTCTGAACGGTGCCACCTTCGCCCAGGCCGTTGAGCAATTGCGAGACCGGGCTCAGCAGGCCATCGTCGGAGGCCAGCGTGCCGGTCAGGGTGGAGACCGTGCCGCTCAGGTTGTTGAGCACATTGCCCAGGGGGTTGGGATTGCCTTCGGTCGCGTTCACCAGGCCACCGGCGCTGGCGACCGTGTCGCCCAGGCCCGCGACCACGCCGCCCAGGCCCAGCTTGACGGGCAGGCCGGTGTCGTCCAGCGATTGGCCCAGGTCCTTCACCGAGCCGCCTACCGAGGTCAGCAGGTTGTCCACGGGGGCGCCCACGCCGGTCGCGGCTCCCACTTGTTGCGTCAGGCCCGTCACCGTGTTGCCTACGGGGGCGACCACGCCGTCGAGCTTGGTGCCGACGTTGTGCAGCGTGCCGGCCAGTCCGGTGTCGACCACGTTGTCGACCGCCTGGCCGACATTGCCCAGCGTGGGCGCCAGGACGCCCGTGACGGGCGTGCCGCCAGGATTGCCAGGATCTCCGGGGTTGCCGGGATCACCCGGGTTGCCAGGATTGCCGGGGTTGCCCGGATTGCCCGGGTCACCGGGGTTGCCGGGGTTGTTCGGATTGTTGGGGTTGTTCGGATCACCCGGATTGTTGGGGTTGTTGGGATTGGTGGGGTCGGAACCTCCTCCCAATCCGGAGGTGATCGCACCGGATCCGGAGCAACCGGCCAATGTCGAGAGTGCGAGTACCAAGGCGGCTACCAGGACGCGAGGGCCCGGCTTCGTTTGTTCTTTATGCATGGTTATTCCCCTTTATCGCTGAAGCGGCGACACTGCCTGCTGCGCCTATCGAGCAAAAGCTGTGCCAATGTGCAACCGCAAGCGGACGGAGAAGCGGGGCGATCGCCTCGGAACACCCGGAAAACCTTGCAAACAGGGGATAAATCGAAAACTCAGGGAATTCGTGCGGCTGAGACGATGGGCCGAAATTCCCTGGGAAGCGGGGCGAAAAGACGGGGGAGGCGGGGGTTCGTTACGTAGCAGGGAACCCCCTGTTACGTAACGAAGACGAGCGCGGGTCAGTCGAACCGCAGCGAGTAGTTGGCGTTCAGTCGCAGCGGCCGGTTGCCGCTGTTGACCGGCTTGTCGCCGACGGGCTTGGCCAGGTTCACGTCGAGCGCGTAGTGGCGCTGGTCGGTGACCCGCAGGCCCAGGGCCAGCGACGTCAGCGTGTCCGTGGCCAGCGTGAAGTTCTTGTTGTTCAGGCTGACGTGGGCATAGTCGGCCAGCACGTAGGGCGTGACGCTCTGCAGGTAGGGCAGGCCCACCGCGAAGCGCCGGTTCAGCTCGATCGAGGCGCCGTAGCCCTTGTCCCCGCCCAGTTCGCCCGCGGGATAGCCGCGCCCGAAGCGCTGTCCGCCGAACGTGAGCTGTTCGGACGTGGGCAGCGAGTCGGAACTGTACTGGCCCAGCGCGGCCAGCGAGATTCCGAACTGATGAGGCAGCGTGAAGTTCTGGTTGGCCGCCAGCGTATAGCGAGTGAAGCCCAGGTCATAGCTGCTGTTGGCGCTTTGCTCGGCGCCCAGTCCGTCCACGCCTTTGTAGATCCCGGCCGTGATGCGCCGCGATTGCGTATCGCTGGCCTGGGCGTAGGCCAGCTCGGCGCGCAGCACGCGCAGGTGGTTGCTGAGCGTGACCTGGTTGCCGGTGATGCGGCTGCTGTACGTGTCGTTGTTGCGCGAGGCGTAGAAGCCCGCCGTTCCTGTCAGCGATTCCCGATTGGCCAGCAGGAAGGGATAGCTCACGCTGAGCCCGGCCCGCTGGTTGCGGACCCGGCGGTCGATGTTCTGCGCGTTCAGGCTGTCGTTCTCGGGGTTGGCGGCGTAGCTGTAGGCCTCCGCGCGCACGGTCATGCCGTCGCTGCCCACCGGCACGGCGACATTGGCCGCGTAGTACTCCAGGTGATCGCTGCCGCGCGGCACCGCCGTGGTGACCTGGATCTGTTCGGCCAGCGGCGTCAGGCTGTTGGCCGTCGCGGTCAGCATGGCGTGGACGCCGGTACCCAGGTTGCCGATGCCGGTGTCCAGCCGGAAGGCCTTGTAGCCGACGTTCACGACCAGTTCCGTGGAGCCGTCGGCGCGCTTGGGAAGCGAGAGTTCCGGCTTGATCGTGGCGCCGGCCACCGTGGTCATCAGGTTCAGGTAACGCTCGAGCGTCGCCCGCGTCAGGGGCCGCTCGGCCTCGATGCGCGCGGCGTAGTCGCGGATCTTGGCCGCGGCGTTGCCGGCGTCGCCCTCGATGCGGGTGCTGCCCACATAGCCTTCGACCACGGTCACCTTGACCAGCCCGTCGCGGAAGTCCTGCGACTGGATCAAGGCGAAGGACAGCGCGTACCCGGCGTCGCGATAGAGCTGGGTGATGGCATCGGTGCGCTGGATCAGCTCGGCGACGGTGATCTCCTTGCCCGCCAGCGGCTCCAGCAGGTCGACCACCTTCTGGAAATCGAGCGCGGTGACGCCGGATACGTCGAACTGCCTGGGCACCAGCCTGTGCGCCAGCAAGGCCTGGATGGCCTCATTCTGCGCGGGCGCCGGAACGGATACCGACGGGGCCGGCGCCGGAGCCGGGACCGACACCGGAGGCAGCGATTCCGCCGGGTTTCCCCGAAGGGGGCTATCGGCCGCCGGTGCCGCTAACGGATATATGGCGCCCGCGACCAGCAGGGCCAGATTAAGCGTGCGGAATTCGGGTTTTCCCGATGAAAACGAGGTCATTGGGGAATATGAAGCAAATATGCGTAAACGATCGTCATCGCGCGAAGTGTGCCATATGAATACCCCCTTAGGGTGCGTTCAACAAGGGTAGGACGGTGTTTTTCATAGTGGGACGTTTGTAGGACGTTACCGGCAGATACTAAAAATATTTTAATCGGACGTCTTTCGATCGGAATAGATAATCGCAAGCTTGCGATTATCTGGCCATTAACGAAGATGCCGGGAAAGATTAGCGATTTCCTGGCGCTTGCCTTCATCCGATTAATAGGGATTCTTGGGAAAGCAGATATTGACAAGCTCGGAACGATGCCTGTAGGGTGTGCGTAACCGAGCGTTACATAAAGAGAATCTATGCAGCCTGGGGATATTCTCTCTCTACGTTTTGACGCTAGCTTGGTCGCGCTGTCCTTTGTGATTTCGGCATTGGGCGCGTACGTGGCGTTATTGGCTGCCAGCCGTATCCGAACGCTGGATGGCGGCGTGCACGTAGGGTATGTCATCGTGGCCGGCATAGCCCTCGGCGGAGTGGGTATATGGAGCATGCATTTCATCGGCATGCTCGCCCAGGTTATTCCGCTGGGCGTGGCGTACGGACTCTGGCTCAACCTGCTCAGCCTGCTCGTCGCCGTGGTGTTTGCCGGCGCCGCGCTCTGGTACGTGGGCAGCGCGCGGTTTTCTCTGGACCGCTGCCTGACGGCCGGCATGCTGGGGGGATTCGGTGTGGCCGGCATGCATTACATCGGCATGGGCTCCATGCGCATGGACGCCTTCTTCGACTGGAACATCGGCTTGGTGCTGCTCTCCGTGGCGATCGCCATGGCCGCCGCGACCGCGGCCATCTGGCTGGCCTTCAACCTGACCAGCGAGCTGCAGCGCGTCATCGCCGCGGTGGTCATGGCCATGGCGGTCTGCGGCATGCATTACACGGGCGTGGCCGCCGGCACCATCATCTGTTCCACCCCGCGCACCTTCGCCGGCTGGCAGCTGGACGGCAGCGTGCTGCCCTATGCGGTATTCCTGATTTCCGTCGTGACGCTGGTCGTCATGCGCATCGAACTGCACCGTAGTTCCGAGGAGGTGCGGGCCAACGCCGCAAGCCGGGTCGACCACGTCATTTACTCGCGCCAACGCCCGGAAAATCGCAAATAACCGGCCATGGAGATATTCGCTTTTCTGGCATTTTCTCATGGGAGGTGTCATCGAAAATATAGAAATGCAGTCATGAATGAATCGGCTGTTAATGCCGATGTAAATGTTTCCTTTTTTTTCAGAGATGGAGATTAGAATGAATCAAGTGATGAAGTTCCTGAAGGAAGACGATGGCGCGACCGCCATTGAATATGGCCTGATCGCGGGATTGATTGCCGTCGTGATCATCGGCGTCCTGACCCAGCTGGGCACCGGACTCAAGGAAATGTTTGGAAAAGTGGTCAAGGAGCTGCCGACCCCGGATGGGGGTACACCCAAAACAACTTGATATTGCTGGGCTGAAAAATCCCGGGCCGGAAAGCGGTCCGGGCTATAACCATGCTTAATAGCAGCCAGATTCTCGCGTTTTTCTTTTTTTGTGCCTTGGTAATCGGCAGCGACCTGCTTTTCCGCCGGGTTTTCAACTGGCTGGTCCTGGCGGGATTGCTGGCCAAACTGGGGTGGCTGGTCCTGGGCGCAACGGCGCCTGAGGGGTTTACCGCCCAGTGGGCGAATGCCGGCATGGGCGTGCTGCTGGCGCTGGTCTTTCTCGTGCCGCTCTATGTGTTCAAGGCCATGGGCGCCGGGGATGTGAAGTTCTTTGCGGTACTGGGTTTCTGGCTGGAGCCGACGCCTTTGCTCGTTGCCTGGTTGCTGGGCAGCGGAATGGCGGGCATCCATGCCCTGGTTTCGGTGGTTCACCGGAATCATCCGCTGGGCAACTGGGCGGTCCTGCAGTTGGCCGGCGTGCAGGAAAGGATATGCAGTCCTGTCGCGGTGCAGCGGATGGCGTCGTGGGTGTCGGGTGTCCGGGCTGGACGCGTTGGCATTCCCTATGCAGCGTATCTCGCGCTGGGCGCGATATGGGCCGTTCATGCGGCATAGAAACTGGGCGGAAATCGAAGCAATGGTGGAACGCGCTGACATGAGCACGGTGGCGAAGAAGGTTCGACGGCATGGCGCCGCCTCGCAGCGGGGTGCCTATGCGACCGAATTCGCCTTGATCTTCCCCATTTTCTTCCTGGTCTTCTACGGCGTGCTGAGCTTCGGCCTGATCTTCACGACCCAGCAGTCGCTGACGCTGGCGGTCGAGGAGGGCGCGCGCGCCAGCCTGCGGTACTACATGCCTGCCACGGCGGGCGCCGGTTTCATGGCGCAGATGCAGGGGCGTCTGGAGCATGGCTGCGAAGTGGCGAAGCTGCGCGCGGCATGGCTGGGCGAGATTGGGGGCGGGGCGGTCACGCCGACGTGCACCGCCTCGATCAAGGGGCCTTGCCTGAAGGCGGACGGCACCATCGACACGGCATCGTCGTGCTCCGCGACGCTGGGGACGCCCGCCGCCGGATCATCGGTGGCCTGCGGCTACAGGCAGGAAGAAATGTGCTTCGCGACGCTGAACGTGAGCTATGCCTATAGCGCGAACCCCCTCGTGCCGTCGCTGCCGGGCACCTTTCTCGTCATTCCCGAGGTACTGAGCGCAACGGCCAGGGTGGCGCTGGATCCCGGCGCCTTGCAACTGGGTTCGTCCGGAGGTGGTGCATGAAATGCGCCCTGTTCGAATCCGTCCGGACGACCCGGTCGCAGCGAGGCATCGCCGCGCTGGAGTTTTCGCTGGTATGCGTGCTGTTCCTGGTGGTCCTGTTCGGGATCATCAGCTATGGCTGCATCTTCGTCGCCCAGCAATCGCTGTCGCGCGCGGCCGAAGAAGGGGCGCGCGTGGCCCTGCAGTCGAGGCTGGCGGGATTGCCGGAAGGGGCGTCGCTGCAGGCCGAGGCCTGCGGGGCCGTGGCGCAGTCGGTCGATTGGCTGACGCGGCGCCGCGCGGCGATGGGGCTGGCGCCCGTGTCCTGCGAGCTCAAGCCCTCGCAGGCATGTACCTACGCCGCGGGGCTGCGCTGCGCGTCGCTGGTCGTGACCTATGTCGACTACCGGAAATATCCGCTCATACCGGAACTGCTGCCGCTGGGCAATTGGCTGCAGTCGCTGTTCGGCGAGAACACGGCCTGGATCCCGCAGCATCTGTCGGCCGCGGCAACCGTGCAATTGGGAAGGAATACGTCGGGCTCGTGACCGGGGCCGACGCGTGAGGTTTTTTTCGAGTATCGAGGCGACAAGCAGATGAACAACGTAACCAAGATCGTCGCGGCCATGCTGGTGTTGTTGGCCGTGCTGCTGGGGGGCTATGCCTTCGTGTTGGCCACCAAGCCGGCACCGGTAGCCAAGCCGGCTGCTGCCCCCACGCCGCTGTCCGAAAAGCGGATTCCGGTGGTCGTGGCGGACAAGCTGCTGCCGGGCGGGGTGCCCATCGACACGGGCGCGCTCAAGGTCGTGGAGTTGCCTATCGATCCGGCCGGCGCCTACCGCGCGACCAGCGATCTGTCGGGCAAGATTCCCAAGTTCGACATCGGTCCCGGCACGCCCGTGACCGACAGCATCCTGGTCAAGGGCCTGACGCTGCTGCTGAACGACGGCGAACGCGCGGTGGCGGTGCCGGTCGACGAGGTCGTCGGCACGGGCAACCGTGTTTCGCCGGGCGATTTCGTGGACGTGTTCTTCACGCTCCGCCAGGGGCAGGATGTCTCGCGGACCCAGGCCAGGCTGCTGTTGTCGCGCTTGCGGGTGCTGACCTATGGCAGCGCGTCGGCCGCGGGCGATGCGCCATCGGACGACGGCGCGACGATGGTGCGCGCGAACAATCCGCCTCCACCGGCACGCACCGCGGTGCTTGCGGTGCCCACCGCCGATGTGAACCGCCTGCTGCTGGCAACGCAGAACGGCAAGCTGCAACTGGTGCTGCGCAATCCCACCGATGCCACCGCGCCCGACGCGAGCCTGTTTCCCGAGCCGCCTCCGGTGCTGGCCGGCAAGAGCGGCCTGACCAAGGAGCAGCGCGAGGCGCTCGAGCTGGCCGACAACCAGGCGTATGCCGGCCTGGAACTGACGGGCCTGTCGGGTGGGGCGACGAAGCGGCCGGCGCCGGTTGTGCAATACCGCCCGCGGCCACCCGCCCCCGCGCCCAAGGTCGAGAGCAATACGGTGGAAGTGGTGCGCGGCACCAAGCGTGAAGTCGTCGGGTTTTAACGGGTAGAACCTCAATGAAAATCAGCAAACAGGCTTTCGTGCGGCGTCTGGCGCCCCTGGCCATGGCATTGACGCTGTCCTTCGCCGTGCCGGCGGGCGCTGCCGACGAGAGCGGTCCGCGCCAGATCTCGGTGGCGGTGCGCGATCAATATCAACTGAGCATTCCCGGCAACCTGGAGCGGGTGTCGGTGGTCGATCCCGACGTGGCCGACGTCGTGATCCAGAAGGGCAGCGGCGGCCGCAAGGGCGGGGTACTGGTCGTGGGCAAGAAGCCCGGCACCACCATGGTGTCGGTCTGGCAGCGCGGCTCGGCGGCGCCCCAGGCCTATCTCGTCCGCGTGACGGGCGATCTCGCCACGCTGCTGGGCGAAGGCGACGGTGCCAAGGCCCAGGTCTACGGAGATGCTGCCGTGCTGAGCGGACAGTCGCCGTCGATGCTGTCGCATCGCCGCACCGTTGCGGCGGCCAACGATGCCGTGGGCGGTGAAAACGTATTCGATGCTTCCACCATCGAGACCGGTGGCGTGGTCCAGGTGGAAGTGAAGGTCGTGGAATTCAGCAAGCAGGTATTGAAAGAGGCCGGCTTCAACTTTTCCGCCTCCAACCGGCGCGGCAGCTTCAGTTTCGGCCTGGCCAGCGACCTGGCGCCCACCGGCAAGGCTTTCGACCTGACCCTGGGGCTGACTCGAGGCAATTTCCTGCTCGACACCAATCTGCGGCTGCTGGAAACCAACGGCCTGGCGCGCGTGCTGGCCGAACCCACGCTGGTCGCGCTGTCCGGCCAGAGCGCCAAGTTCCTGGCGGGAGGCGAACTGCCCGTGCCGCAGGCCGGGGGCCTGGGCACCACCACGGTCATGTACAAGCCGTTCGGTATCGGCCTGACGCTCACCCCCACGGTGCTGGCCAAGGATCGGATCGCGCTGAAGGTGGCGCCCGAGGCCAGCGATCTGGACTGGACCAACGGCATCACCCTGAACAACATCCAGATCCCGGCCATCATCACCCGCCGGGCCGACACCACGGTCGAGCTCGGCGACGGCGAAAGCTTCGTGATCGGCGGACTGGTGTCGCGTTCCACCACCTCGAACCTGGACAAGCTGCCGTTCCTGGGCGACCTGCCCATCATCGGCACTTTCTTCCGGAACATGAAGTATTCGCAGAAGGAAAAGGAACTGCTGATCGTCGTGACGCCGCATCTGGTCAAGCCCCTGGCCAAGGGCGTCAAGCCGCCCATGCCCGGCGCGAACGAGAAGCGTGACTCGGCGGCCAATGCCTGGGGCCATTTTCTGCTGGGTGTCGCGAGCAATGATGAGTTGCCTGGTTTCTCGAAGTAGTCGCTTGGTGCCAGGTATCTGTAGGAGTCGTATATGAACGCCCCGAGCAAGGAGTTGGCGAGCTTGCTGGACACTCGCCGTTTCCTGTTCTTCACCGGCGACAGCTTGTCGGCACAGCGGCTGGCCGCGGTGCTGAGGCACGATGGCGTGGTCGTTCAGGAGGACGTGGTTCCCGATAGGCTGTCGGCGCGCCTGGCCGAACTCGGGCCGCAGATGGTGTTGCTGGATTTCGGCGCCGACGACAGCGAACCGGGCAAGCTGCTGCACGCCAGCGACCTGGCGCGGACGCTGGCGCGCGTGGCGCCCGCGCTGCCGGTCGTTGCGGTCGGCAGCATGATGCGGCCGCAGGGGGCCGTGGCTGCCCTGCGGGCGGGCGTGCGCGATTTCATCGACCCGACCGACGAGGCCGAGGTGCGCGACGTCGTCCGGCGCGTGCTCCAGTCTCATGCGGGCAGCAGCGTGCCCGGTCGTGGCCAGATGGTCGTGCTGCTGGGTGTGCGCGCCGGGCTGGGCACGACCACGCTGGCGGCGCACCTGACCACGATGGCGCAACTGCACGGCGAAGCCGGGCAGGCCGCGGAAGGGCGGCCGGCCAGCAGCTTGCGTGGGCCCGCGGCACTGCTGGACCTGGGCCTGCCCGTCGCCGACGGCCAGCTCTACCTGAACGTTTCAGGCAGCTTTCATTTCGCCGAGGCGGTACGCAACCTGCGCCGCTTCGACGAAACCCTGGTCAACACCGCACTCACGCGCAGCGCCAGCGGCGTGGCCGTGATCTCGCTGCCGCGCGACCTGGCAGAGATGCGCACCGTGTCGCACGCGGATTCGCTGGGACTCCTGGACCGGCTGCGTCAGCACTTCGGCCTGCTGGTGGCTGACGTGGGCGGATTTTCCAACCCGGATTTCGTGGCCGGCATGGTGCGAGCCGCCGACCAGGCCTGGATCGTGACGGACCAGTCGGTGGGAGCCCTGGTGTCGCTGGCCGACGTCCTGCGCGACCTGGACGGACGCGACGTGGATCGCGCCAGGATGCGGCTGGTGGTGAACCGCTACGACGAGCGCTACGGCATGACCGCCAAGCAGATCGCCCAACGGTTCGACGTACAGCTGCTGGGCACGCTGCCCGACCGCGCGCTGGCGTTGATGAACAGCACCAACCAGGGCCGGCTGCTGCACGAGGTGGCGGATCGCGATCCCTACGTGCGGGCCGTGCAGGGCCTGGTGGATTCGCTCGGGGCCTATGACCAGGCCTTGCCGCCGGGCACCAAATGGCTGTCGCGGTGGCTGCCCAACCTGCACAAGCACTTGGTGACGCGATGAAGAAAGATTCCGGTTTGAAGCGCGCGTATACGCGGCGGAGAGTGTGATCATGACGGCATCGATCGAGTTTGCCGACGATAGTCCGGCGTTTGCCAACACCCAGCGCTTCCAGGACGTCAAGGCCGCGGCGCACGAGCATCTGCTGTCGCGTATCGAGGAACTGGGCGCGGAGTTCGGCCGCTGGTCCCGGACCGCGATCCAGCAGTTCGTCGACCTGGAGGTCGACAGTTTCGTACGGCTGCGGCGGGTCCCCATCAACGAATCCGAGCTCCGGCAGGTGGCGGCCTCGTTGACGAAAGAACTGGCCGGGCTCGGCCCGCTGGAAGACCTGCTGGCGGATCCGGCGGTCGAGGACATCCTGATCAACGGCTACGACAACGTGTTCGTGTCGCGCCGTGGCGTGTTGCAGCGGGAAGTCCTGCGTTTCAGCGACAACTCGCACCTGCTGCGCATCGTGCGCCGCATCCTCGCGCCGCTGGGCCGGCGGCTGGACGAATCCAGCCCCATGGTGGATGCGCGCCTGCCGGATGGGGGCCGCCTGAACGTGGTCATCGAGCCGCTGGCGGTGGATGGCCCCATGGTGTCCATCCGGAAGTTCCGCCAGGATCCGCTCAAGCCCGCCGACCTGCTGGCGCTGGGTACCTTCAACGAAGAGATCCACCGCCTGCTGAGCCTGGCGGTGCGGGAACGCTGCAACATCCTGGTCTCGGGCGGGACCAGCTCAGGCAAGACCTCGCTGCTCAATGCGCTGGCGTTCTTCGTGCCCGAGACCGAGCGCGTGGTCACGGTCGAGGGTACCGCGGAGCTGTCGCTGAACCATCCCCACGTGGTCAGGCTGGAAGCCCGCCAGGGCGGCTTCGACGGCGCGGGCCAGATCACCATCCGCGACCTGATACGCAACAGCCTGCGGATGCGGCCGGACCGCGTGGTCGTCGGCGAAGTCCGGGGGCCCGAGGTCATGGACATGCTGCAGGCCATGAATACCGGCCACGAAGGGTCGATGGCGACCATACACGCGAACTCCCCGCGCGAATGCCTGTACCGGATGGAGATGCTGGCGGGATTCGCGGGTTTCCAGGGCAGCGAGGACAGCCTGCGCCGGCAGATCGCCAGCGCGCTGGACTTCATCGTGCAGATCGCCCGCCTGTCCAACGGACGACGGCGCATCGTGTCGATCTCGGAAGTCACGGGCATGGGCGATAACGTGATTTCCACGCAGGAACTCTACCGCCACGAGAGTTTCGTCGGTCCCGACGGCGAAGAGAAGGATCGCTGGGTGTCGCTCGGCATCCATCCGCACACGCCCAAGCTGGCCAAGTACCGCGACCAGTTGCGGGTGACCATGGCGCCCGAACCGCCCCAGGGGGGCGGGGGCGGTTTCTGGTCCAGGGGACGATGATGTCCGCCCAGCTTCTTTCGGTGTTGTGCATCGCGCTGCTGCTGGTGGCGGCAGGGTTGTGGCTGTGGCAGAGCGCGAGCGAGCGGGGTCGCCGGCAGGCGACCAGCGCCTTCGTCGAGGAACAGCTCAATCGCTCCTTCGACCCTACGCGCGCGGTCGTCGCCACGGCCCAGCAACTGTATCCGCCGGTGCGCCCCCGGGGCGTGCGCGGGCGGTTCCAGAACATGTTGCTGCGCGCCGGCATCGAGCCCGGTCCGGCTTTCTACGGCCCGTGGCTCGTGGCGCTGGTGGCATTGCCCATCGTGGCGCTGTTGTTCGGCGGCGGTCTTGCCGCCGTGGTGACGTTGGCCCTGGTGGTGCTGGCCGTCCTGTTCCAGCTGTGGTGGCAGGCCGACAAGCGCCGGCGGAAGATGGTGCGTCAATTGCCGGGATTCATCGACGCGCTGGTGCGGCTCATCACCATCGGCAACAGCCTGGGATCGGCTTTCCAGACGGCGGTTTCGTCGGTCGATGCGCCATTGTTCGAAGTGCTGGAACGCGCCAACCAATTGAACCGGGCAGGCATGGAGCTGGATGCTTCGCTGGTGCATGCCGCGCGGCTCTATCGCTTCTATGAACTGGAGCTGGTCGCGGCGGTCATCGGCGTCGCATTGCGTTTCGGCGGTCGCAGCGACGTGGTGCTCGAACGCATGGCGGCCTTCATGCGCGACCTGCAGCAGGCGCGCGAGGAACTGCATGCGCTGTCGGCCGAAGTCAGGCTGTCGGCATGGATCCTGGCGCTGCTGCCGGTATTCGTCGCGGGGTTCATCGTCATCTTCAACAACGCCATGTTCGTGGGCATGTGGACCGACCCGGTCGGCCAGAAGATGCTGGTGGGCGCCTTCGCTTTGCAACTGGTCGGCTCTTTCTGGCTGTACCGCATGGCCAAATCGGTTTGAAGCTATGTCTACACAATTGTTGACCGCCGTCTCCCTGGTCCTGTTCGCCGCCGCCGCGCTGCTAGTGGGTGTGGCGATCCTGGTCCGCGGCTCGCGGCAGACCCGAAGCCGGCAGGTGGTGGACAGCGCCATCACTGCGCGGACCAATCCCGTGCTGGACGACGCCCTTGCCAGCGTGGCGTCGCCAGTCCGGCGCGGACGCGTGAGCGCGATGTTCGATGGCGCCGCGCAACTGGGCGAGAAGTGGGAACGAGGCAAGCTGGGCAACTATCTGCTCGAGGCCGAGGATCGGCAACTGATCGACCGATGCGGCTTTGGCGATCCGGCGCGCGCGCGTTCCCTGTTCATCTTCGCGCGGGTCGTGCTGGCTGTCGTCGTGCCGCTCCTGGCCTGGATGTTCGGCGGTGGCGGCGCGCTCGGAACGATGCTGTCCCTGTTCCTGGGGTTCGCCCTGGGCTACATGGTGCCGAAGTGGGCGCTGCGCCAGGTGGCGGCCTCGCGTACCCGCAAGGCCAAGGAAGAACTGCCGCTGTTGATCGACCTGCTGCGCCTGCTGCAAGGCGTGGGCCTGTCCATCGACCAGAGCTTGCATGTGATCGTGACCGAGTTCCGCACGGTGCTGCCCGTGCTGGCCGCGGAACTGGAGATCGCCGTCAACCAGCATGCCCGCGGGCTGTCGCGCGAACAGTCGCTGCAACGGCTGGCCACCGGTTTCGGCAACGAAGACCTGGCGGCGGTGGCGCGCCTGATCGTGCAGGTCGACCGGCATGGCGGAGCGGTCCAGGAACCCCTCAAGCAGTTTTCCGAACGCGTGCGCGAACAGCGGCGGATGGAGTTGAAGGAGCGCGTCGGCAAGCTGACGGTCAAGATGACGGGCGTCATGGTGCTGACCTTGTTGCCCGCGCTCATCATCGTCACGGGCGGTGCGGGATTCCTGGCTGTCTTCCGCGGCCTGGCGAGGATGGGAGGCTGAGATGACCGGGTCGATTCATTGCCCGGCGCGCATGGCCGGGTTGTTCGGGGTCTTGCTGCTGGCGGCGGGATGCAGCTCCACCGCGCCCTCGGGCTACGGCGTATCGGCGCCCAAGTTCAACGACGAGGCCATGATGCGCCAGCAGGTCGCGAACGACGAGCCGACGGCGGACAGTCGCGGCATGTATCTCTCGCTGATCCGGGAGATGCAAGGCAAGGGGCTCTATTTCGCGTCGCTGGCCCACATCGATGCGTTCGAGCAGCGTCATGGCGCGGCACCCGACGTGGAACTGCTGCGTGCCCATGCGCTGCGTGAGGCCGGGCAGTCCGAGGAAAGCGCCGTGGTCTATCGCCGCCTGCTCAAGACGGAAGTCGGCGCGGCGGCCGCACAGGGGCTGGGGCTGCTGGCGGGCGCGCGCGGCGATTATCCGGCCGCGGTGGTGTCGCTGCGCGAGGCGGCGCGCCTCGATCCCACCAATGCGCTGATCGTCAGCGACCTTGGCTACGCCTTGCTGCGCAATGGCGAAACGTCCGCTGCCAGACTGCCCCTGGCACAGGCCGCCGAACTCGCGCCGGAAAACTCCAGGATTCTCGCCAACCTGGCCTTGCTGCTGCTGGTATCGGGTGACGCCGGGCGGGCAGGGACCGTCATGGACAAGGCGGGCCTGTCGCCCGATGCGCGCGTGGCGGTGCGCAAGCTGGCCGACGATATCGCGCGCGGCGCTTCCCGGACATCCCGTCCGGCCGCGGTCGTGAAGGCGGATCCCGTCCCGGCCGCGGCGCCGGTGGCCAGTCCGTTCCCGGTCTCGTCCCTGGCACCCGAAATGTCCCGCGTACCCATGGCTCCTCCGCCCGAGCAGGCGCCGGCGGCACGCGGAGCGGCCGTGGTCAGGGCCGCAGCGCAGGAGTCCGCATCCATGGAGCCCGTGCGCGAGCCCCCGGTGCGGCCGGTTTCCGCGCCCATCCTGCAGCCGGTGCGCGCTCCCATGCAGTCCATGCTGGACCGGTTCAACTCGACCACCCCCTGATGCCGGCATGCCGAGGCGACCGGATCTTCTTCAACGATGACGAATACAAGTGGAATCAAGGCGATCATGAAATCTACCAGCCAATGCCCGCACGGACAGTCCGCTTCCCGGCATGTCAGCCGTTATCTGGTGCTGGCCGCGCTGCTGGCGGCCCCCCTGGCGCATGCGCAGAGCAACGCGCCGGTGACCGGTTCCATGCTGCAGGAGACGCCGGAGCAGCGGGCGCGCATGGAGCAGGCAGCGCGCCAGGCCCAGGCGGAAGAGCAGGCCCGGCGCGCGGCGGCCGCGCAACAACAAGCCGCGCAGGCACAACGCGAGGCGCAACTGCGCGCGGCCCCGCAGCAGGGGGCGGCGTCGACGCCGGCCGCGTCCCGGCCCGCTTCCTCGGTCGTGCGGCAGGTGCCGGGGCCGGGCCAGGCGCCGGCCGCCTCCGCCCAACCAGCGACCACGGCGCGCCCCCAGGCCGTGCAGTCTTCCGAGCAGCGCGTAACGACGGTGGTCACTCCGCAAGCGGCGGCGCCCGCCCAGCCTGTGGCAGCTGTCGCCGCGCCCGCTGCTGCTGCGCCCGCTGCCGTACCGCGATCGGAAGCAGCCGTGGCCACGGCATCCGCCGCGCCGCAGGGCAGGAGCCGGCCCAACGGCGATGTGACGAGCGAGGTGGTGCGCATGCAGGCCGAAGGACGCCAGGCAGGCCAGGCGCTGCCCATGCTGGGCGCGACCGCGTCGCCCAGCTGGAAGCGCTACATCGACAGCTTCTCGCATCCCATCCCCCAGTTCTACGAGACGACCTCGCAGCCGAAGCAATAGGCAGGTTTTCATGACACCGCATCGTCGTATCCCCTCGTCCGTTTTCCGGGCACCGCCGGCGCGCCAGCGGGGATCGGTGCTGATCGCGGCTGCGGCGGCGATGCTGGTATCGGTCACGCTGCTGGCTTCGGCGGACCTGGGCTATCTCTTCTACATGAAGCGGGAGCTCCAGAAGACCGCCGACCTGGCGGCTTTGGCCGGTGCCCAGCAACTGGAGCGGGACAGTTGCGTCGCCGCGAGCGCGGCCGCGCGCGGCAATGCCAACCTGAACCTGCAACGATTCGGGCTGTCGATGGGAACCTCGCCCGATCCGGTATGCGGGCGCTGGGATCCGAATCCGGATGCGGCCAAGAACACCGTGCAGGCCATGGAGCCTCCCTCCGAATCCTATAGCGGGACCGGCGGCAAGAAGTATTTCGGCACGCCCAAATCCTCGGTCGGCTTCAATGCGGTGAAGGTGGCCATTTCCCAGCAGGTCCCCCTGGTGTTGCCGTTCCTGGGCAATCGGTCGCTCTACGCCGAGGCCATCGCCGTCCAGGAAGCACCGATCGCATCCTTCTGGGTCGGCTCGAAACTCGCGACCACGAATTCCCAGACCGCCCCCTTGTGCGTGCTGCTCCGGGTCGTGGGCGCGAACCTTTGCGAAGACCTCAGCATCGGAACCTATGCCGGCCTGGCCGGCGTGAAGATCACGCCCAGCGGCTTGCTCAAGCAACTGGGCATCCCGGTGGGCGCGGACCTGAGCGTAGGCGAGTTGAACAGCCTGCTGGCCGCCCGCAAGGTCGAACTCGGGCAGTTGCTGAACGCCATCGTCAGCCTGGCGAACCAGAACAGCCTGCTGGGCCTGAACGCTTCGCTGCTGAACGCGTTGACCGCCAAGCTGGGCATCGATACGCTGCTGGTCCAGTTGGGTTCGAACAGCGTCACGAGCGGACTGTTCGCGCTGATCCAGGCGCCCAGCGCCGGTTCGGCGCTGAACGTGGACCTGGACGCGCTGGGGTTGTTGACCGCCGCGGTCGGCGTCGGCGTGTCCAATCATGCGGTAACCGTCAATCTGGGACTGCCGGCCGCCGTGAGTTCCGCCGTCGGACTCAAGACCAACGTGCGCGCCAGCATCATCGAACCGCCCTCGGTCGGCATAGGCGGCCTGGGTACCAAGGCCTACACGGCCCAGGTCCGCACCTTCGTCGACATCGCGACCGACGGCGGGCTGGTCGGCGGCCTGCTGGGGCTGCTCGGCACGCAGGTCAAGCTGCCCATCGTGCTCGACGTGGTCAGTTCGCAAGGCACGCTTACCGGCATGAGCTGCACGGCGCCGGCCAAGGCCACGATCAAGGTCGATTCGTCCATCGCCAAGCTGTGCATGGGCAAGATCAACGAATCCACGCTGTGGTCGACCCACGACGTCTGCGCGACCGGCCTGCAGGACGAGACCTTCGTCAAGCTGCTGGGCATCAACCTGCTGCACGGGCAGGTCAAGCCCGACATCCTGGCGCAGGATCCGGTCTACACCACCCTGGAAGTGGACCAGACCAAGACGGTGGGCCGGAACGAGCTGCCGCTGGGCGACACGGTGCAGGACCTGGTCAACCAGTTGCTGGCGCTGTTGCTGGCGCAGTCGTCCGCGGGCCAGGGCGCCCAGCTCGAAGCCTTCCCCGCCGACACGGCCACGCAGGTGGCGGACAAGTACCTGAACCAATACGGCTACACGCCCAGCGTGATCGAACAGAAGCTGCTCGGGGACGGCATCACCTGGCCCCGTCCGTGCGGCCTCCTGGGCCTGGGGACCTGCGCCATGCCGACGCTCTGGCGCCAGACCGTCACGCCGCTGCTGGGGTCCTGCAACCAGGCCTGCATGCGGACCGAACTGATCAAGGCCTTGCAGACGAGCGCCAGCAACGGCTTGCTGGGCGGGCTGCTCAATGCCGTGGGCGATCTGTTGGGCAGTCTGCTGGGCGGTGGAGGCAGCGGCCAATCGCAGAACCTGCTGCAGGCCATCCTGAGTCCGCTGGTCGGCTTGCTCAAACCCTTGCTGAACGAAGTGGGCAAGCTGCTGGCCAACCTGCTCGACGGGCTGGTCGGCATCAAGATCGGACAGACCGACGTGCATCTCATGTCATTGGAATGCGACAACGTTCGACTCGTCTATTGAGCGCGAACGACAACGATGGAGGGAACGGGCGTATCGCCATGAAGACACGACCTTCACAAGATGATCTCGACGTTTACGTCTGGGAAGGCAAATCGGATATTGCCGACCGTGTCGCACGGGCGCTGGCCAACTTCGACGTGGATGTGATACGGGCGGACAACATCGCCGTATCGCGCGACGTGACGAGTGTGCGCATGTCGGTCGCGATCATTTCGGTCACGGTCATCGACCGTCCGAGTTTCAGCGTCAGCGACTGGCAGGCCGGGCATGGCATGCCGGTGGTGTGGGTGGCGGCCGAGGCCCGGAACTCCGACCCGCGCGTCTATCCGCCCGAGTACTCCAATGTCCTGACGGCGGATTTCACCGCCGCCGAACTGCGCACGCTGGTCTTCAAGGTGGCTGGCGTGGTGCGGGAGCAGGGCGCCCGCGCCAAGGCGGCCGAGCCGCTCATCGCCACCTCCGCCTGCATGCGGGTCTTTCTGTCGGAGGTCGAGGCTTTCGCCGATTGTGATTCGACGGTGCTGATCCGGGGCGAGACCGGCGTGGGCAAGGAGCGCGTGGCGAGGCTGTTGCACGAGGGGCATCGCCGCTACGGGAAGGGCCCGTTCGTGGCGGTCAACTGCGGCGCGATTCCCGACGGCCTGTTCGAATCGCACTTCTTCGGCCACGCCAAGGGGGCTTTCACCGGGGCGACCTTCGCGCACAAGGGATATTTCGAGCAGGCCCATGAAGGCACGTTGTTCCTGGACGAGATCGGCGATCTGCCGCTGTATCAGCAGGTCAAGCTGCTGCGCGTCCTGGAGCAGAGCTGCGTGACCCGCCTGGGTTCGACTGCCGAGATTCCGGTGGATTTCCGTCTTGTGGCCGCGACCAACCGCGACCTGCGCGAACTGGTGCGCCAGGAGCTGTTCCGGGCCGACCTGTACTACCGGCTGGCGGTGATCGAATTGCAGGTGCCGAACCTGGAAGAGCGTGGCGCGGTGGACAAGATCGCCATCTTCAAGGCCCTGCTGGGACAGATCCTGCCCGAGCAGGAGGACGAGGTGCCCGACTGGCTGGCGGCGCTCGTCACGCGCACGCGCTTCCCGGGAAACGTGCGGGAATTGCGCAACGTGGCAGAGCGGGTGGGCGTGATGGTCAGGCAGTTCCGGGCCTGGGACCGGGAACGCATCGGCCGCATCTTCGCGTCGCTGTCCGAAGGCGTCATCCCGGCCAACGAGCGCAGCCCGCAGGAGCTGGCCGAGCGCAACCGGATCATCGGCGCGCTGGATGCCCATGGCTGGCGGCGCCAGGATACCGCCAATTTCCTGGGAATCAGCCGCAAGGTGCTGTGGGAGAAGATGCGCAAGTACCAGATCGTCGGCCAGGATGCGGAAGTGGCGGGCGAACTGGACTGACTGAAGCGGCTTGGCGCCAAAAAAGACTCAATAAAGAGCCCACGGCGCCGTACTTTCATTAAAATCGGACACGCTTTGTTACGGCCAGGCCGACGAACTCGATATGACCAAGGAAGCTGGAATGAAAATGAGGACATGCAGAATGTTCCGACAAGTGGGGATCGTACTGTCGCTTTCCATGGCATCCCTGGGCGTTTCCGCCCAGGTGGTCCAGAACACGACCGCCAAGCCAGGGACGCAGGCCGCGGCCCAGGCCGCGCCGGTCCGGCCCGTCGACGCGGCCCAGTCGGCTTCCAACAACAGCACGATGGCGGAACTGCAGCAGCTCATACAGAACCGTACGCTGAACGAACTGCGCACCACCTACAACGGCAACTACGGGGCCAGCCTGCTATTCAAGGCGGATGACCTGACCTATTACGTGGCGATGTTCCAGCAGAAGAACTTCTGGCGCGTGGTCAAGACCACGTCCGAGGCGCAGGCCGAGCAGACCTACAAGGCCTTTGTCGAGCAGACGGTGCAACTGGCCGACGTGGATATCCGCCGCATCAAGCTCGACGCCGAGCGCGCGGTGACCGAAAAGCTGATCAGTGCCAACGAGACGCGCCTGAACGCGCTGCAGAACGACCTGACCATGCAGCGCCAGCAGGAGCAGCAGGTGGCGGCCCGCCAGGAGCAGGCCCGCCAGGAAGCCGCCGCGCTGGCCAACGAGCGGCAGGCCGCGCGCGAACAGCTCAACACCCTCCAGCGCCAGATCCGCATGCTGGAAGAGCAGCAGACCAAGCTCGACAGCGCCAACAGCGTGACGAGCCAGGACGGCCGGCGCGGCCGCTGAGCCTCGATCGCCGCGCAGTGCCGGAACCGGGGCCCCAGGCCCCGGTTTTCATTTCGGAGCGCCAGGAACCAGCAAGGCTGCCAGCCCCAGCGCCGCGCCGGTCGCGCATATCGCCTGCCACTGGCCCAGGCTCCATGCCAGGCCGGCCAGTGCGGATCCGGCCGCGCCGCCAAGAAAGAACAGGCCGACGAACAGCGCGTTGATGCGGCTGCGCGCCGCGGGGTCGAGCAGGTTGACGGCGCGCCGTCCCAGTGTCTGGTCGCCGGTGACGCCGGCATCCAGGACGATGGCCGCCAGGCCCATCGCGATCCAGGACGCATGGCTGCCGTGCCCGGTGTTTCCGGCCCAGGCCGCCAGGGCAAAGGCGCCGATCATGCCGAGATGGGAGATCGCCGTTACCGGCCGCGTCCAGCCCCGGTCGCCGGCCCGGCCCACCCAGGGCGTGATGAAGGCGGCGGCCGCGCCCACCAGCGCGAACACGGCGATGCCGCGTTGTCCCACCGAGTAGGGCGGCTGCGCGAGGCGCAGCGCGACCGCGGTCCAGAACAGGCTGAAGGCCGCCATGCTGAGGGCAGCGCTGGCCGCGCGCCGGCGCAGGACCGGTTCGCGGCGCAGCAGCGATCCCAGCGACACGATCAGATCGAGGTAGCGCGGACCGGGCGGCGGCAGCCGGTCGGGAATGCCGCGCACCAGCGCCCGGCCGAGCGCCAGCGAGGCCATGGCGCTGGCGGCATAGAACGCGCGCCAGCCCAGCGTGTCGGCCAGCAGGCTGGCCAGCGGACGGGAAAGCAGGATGCCGACCATCAGGCCGCCCATGATGTCGCCGATCACCCGCCCCCTGATTTCGGGGCCCACCATGGCGGCGGCGATGGGCACCAGCACCTGGATGACGGAACTGGCCGCGCCCAGGACGAACAAGGCCGCCAGCAGCAGCGCGGCGAAGGGGCTGCACGCGGCGGTCGCCGCGGCCACTGCGGCGACCGCCAGCATCGCGAGCACCAGGCGGCGGTGCGGCGCCACGTCCGCCAAGGGCACGAGCAGGAATAGTCCGGCCGCATAACCCAGCAGCGTGGTCATGGCCATCAGGCCCGACGCCATCGGTGCCAGGCCCAGCGAGGCGCCCATGACGCCCACCAGTGTCTGCGGCGCGAAGAGATTGGTGACGAGGACGCCGGTGGCGGTGCCGAACAGCAGCACCGGGGGCCGGGTCGATAGAGACGCGCGAGGGGCCAGGGCCCCGGATTTGCCGCAGGTGGTCATGCAACGCTCCGTTTGATAAATTAATTGCATATCGAACGGAAACTTTATTTTTCTATCGCATGATCAAGCAATTCAATCCTTCGCATCATCATTATGCGCAGATGTCATGAATATCCATGACCTGGAAGCTTTCGTGGCGGTGGTGGAGACCGGTTCCATCGTCGGCGCATCGGCCCGCCTGCACCTGACGCAGCCGGGCGTCACCCGCCGCGTGCAGAATCTGGAGGAGCGCCTGGGCGCGACCCTGCTGGACAGGCAGTCCAAGCCCCTGAAGCCGACGGCGGCGGGCCGCGAGGCCTACGAGCACGGACGGCGGGTGCTGCGCTCGCTGGATGATCTGAAGGCCGGGGTGTCGCCCCACGGGGAAGTGCAGGGCGAATTCCGGCTCGGCATCATGCCCTATTTGTCCGAAGCCGCGCTGATGCAGCCCTTCGATCGGCTGCGCACCGATTTCCCGGCGCTGACCCTGCGCGTGACCTCGGGCTGGTCGCCGCGCCTGGTGGAGCAGGTCGCGCGCAGCGAGCTGGATGCCGCCGCGGTGTGCCTGGCCGACGGCGTGCCGCCGCCCGAGACCCTGGTGTGCGACGACCTGGGCGCCCAGCGGGTGCTGCTGGTTGCCGCGCGTTCGCTGAAGGTGCCGCGCCGTCCGGATCTGGAACAGCTGTCCCGCTTCCCCTGGGTCATGAACGAGAACGGTTGCGGCTTCCGGGCCTTCATCCGCCATCGCTTCGAGGCGGAGCGGCTGCCTTTCCAGGTAGCGGTCGAAGCGCTGAGCGTGGACCTGAGGATGTCGCTGGTGGCACGCGGCTTCGGCATCGGCATCGTGACGCCCGCCGCATTCGCGGGCGGCGCGTGGCGCGACGAGGTCCAGGTCATCGCGTCGCCCGATTTCCGTCCCTGCGTGCGCGCCTGGCTGTTGCACCGCGCGCCCGCGGGGCGGCTGGCGCGGCCCATCGCCGCGTTTCGGGAGGCGCTGGTCGATGTGTTGAGGGAGCCGGACTCGTTGCGCGAGCCTTGACCGCTGGTGGGTAGCCGGCCAGCGGTCAGGGCTCAGGTGGTGGACGTGGCACGGGCCGGAGCATGGCCGGCATCCGGGCGCCGGTCCACCCAGGCCAGCACGGCCAGCACCGCCAGCGCGGCCGCCGCTGGCGCGACCGCGGTCAGCACGATGTCCCGGGGGCTCCAGTTCAGCGCCAGCATCAGGCCACCCAGCGCCGGTCCGACGATGGAACCTATGCGGCCCGAGGCCGCGGCCCAGCCCACGCCGGTGGTACGGAGTTCCGGCGGATAGTAGGACACCGCCAGCGCGCTTTGTCCCACGCACCCGGTGATCAGGCCGGCGCCCATGCCGCCGATCACGGCCAGCACCTGCCCAGGCGCCAGCGCGACCTGGTTCACGACCAGTATCGAAGCGATCGCGATCAAGGTCGTGATCGCCAGGAGCCGCTTGACGCCCAGCTTCGCCACCAGCGCCATCATCGCCAGGCTGCCCAGCAGGCCGCCCATGCCGAAGGCGGCCGTCGCGGCCGGCGCCTGCGCGCGACCGAAGCCGAACTCGGCCAGCAGCGTGGGTATCCAGAAGGTCAGGGCATAGGCGTCCAGGAAGATCAGGAAGGCGAACAGCCAGAGCAGCCAGGTGCGCAGCCGCCACCGGCGGTCGAACAGCGCCGCCACGCTGCCGCCCTGGGCCGGCCGGGAGGCACGGGTTGCCGGGCCGCGGCCGGGAAGGACCTTCAGGAATAAGGGCAGCAGCACCAGCGGAAGGATGCCGCCTATCAAGAACACCGAGTGCCAACCGTACTGCCGCATCAAGGGCACGCCGGCCATGCCGCCGATGACGGCTCCCGCCGACAGTCCCGCCGCCACCAGCATCGCCGCCGTTTCCTTGTAGCGGGCCGGCGTCGCGCCGGCGGCAGCCGACACCGCCACGGGCAGCGCGCCGCCCAGACCCACGGCCGCGACGAAGCGCAGGGCTGCCAGCACGGGGACATCCGGCGACCAGGCGGACAGCAGCGTGCCCAGGCCGAATATCGCGACACTCAGGCCGCCCACCGTGCGTTGTCCCCAGCGGCCGGCCAGTGGACCGCATGCCAGATAGCCCACGACGGCGCCCACGCTGGTGGCGACGAAGGCCGGCGTGAACGCCGCGGGCGGCAGGCCCCATTCACGCGCCAATGCCGGCGCGACGAAGGCGATGGATGTGGTGTCCAGGCCGTCCAGCAGCACGACCAGGAAACAGATCGCCACGATACCGATGCGGGCAAGGCGCGAACGCGGAGCGTCGCCGGACGCGGCGGCCGATGCGGAGGAAGTGTCCATGGTGGTCCTTGCGAAGAAGGGATTCAACGCGGCGCGTGCCGGGCCTGGATGAGGCGGTCGATATGCAGAACGGCGCCATCCTGTCCATGGCTGGGCCACGGCGGCAACGTCGCGCGATTGGGATCGCCGGTGCGGGCAAACGCGGCGCAGATGTCCTGGAAACCGTGGCTGAGGTCGGCAAGCTCGGCGGAGTCGGCACCAGCCACCATGGGCGCGTCCCGCCAGGTGGCCAGGTTGCCGAACAGGAAGGGCAGATCGATGCAATGGCACGCGCCGATGCCCGGTGTAGGCGACTGCCAGTCGAACTGATAGACGAAAGGCGCGCGGCCCTTGGCGGCCAACGCGCGGGCATACGCCAGCGTAGGCTCGATGAAATCCAGGCGTGACCGCAGGTCCGTCAGCGCCGCGAGAGGCGTGCCCGGCGCCCGGCTGGCGCGCGCCTGCTCATACCGCTCGCCACCTGTCTGCCCGTAGTGGACGTGATATACCTCGCGCACCGTGTCCGCCGGCAGGCCGCCCATGACGGCGTCGCCCACATAGAACGCGGCATTTTCTTCGCGCGTGTAGCCGATGATGGTGTCGCACCAGGCGCCGGCCCCGGCGGCTGCCAGCGGTGGAGCGGCGATGACATCGCCGTCGACAGTCGGCATGAATGGCGGCGTGACCTCCCCGGTGCTGGCCGGGACGGTCTGCCGCAGTACCTGCAACTGGGCTTTCAGGATGGCGTCCACCGGCAGCCGCGACAGGTTGTCCGGCGTTGCGGTCTCGATTCCCGCGGCGCGGGTGAACATGTGCGCCACTTCGCGCTTCTGCGCCGGCGCCTGCAAGGCCACGCCCAGCGGCGTGCTCATCATGATGGCGCGGTCGAACCACTCGGGGCCGTCCGCGCGGGTCTGCAGCGCAGCGATCGAGTACGCGCCCGCCGACTGTCCCGCCACCGTGACGTTGGCAGGATCGCCGCCGAACGCGCCGATGGCGCGCCGTATCCACGACAGCGCGGCCATCTGGTCGCGCAGCCCCAGGTTGGCGGGTGCGATCCCGGGAATGGGCAAGAAGCCCAGCACGCCCAGGCGATAGGTCACGTTGACCACGATCATGCCGGTGCGCTCGGCCAGCACGGCGCCGTCGTAGCAGGGCAGCGAACCGCCGCCCGTCATGAAGGCGCCGCCGTGCAGGAACACGAACACCGGCGCGCGGGATGGGCGGTCGATAGGTACCCAGATGTCCAGGTGCAGGCAGTCCTCGTCCTGCCGGGCGGGATAGTCGCCCATGACCTTGGCCAGCCTCGACGGCAACTGCGGCGGGATGGCCGCGGGCGCCGTCGCGTCGAACCGGCCATCGCCTTCGGCCAGTGGCCGGGGCGGCGCGAAGCGGTGGCCGCCGGTGGGGGGCAGGGCGTAGGGCACGCCCAGGAAACGGACCACCTTGCCCTCGCGGGCGCCCAGCAGGCGACCGTAGGGCATGTCCACGACGCTTGGATCGTTCGGGTTCATGGCATGGCTCCCCTTTGTGGTGAAGGAAGCGTAGCATCGCAAACTGCTCGAGTTCGTTCTGTTATTGGAACGTCAACGTACTGGAAAAGGAACGAATCCATGCGCGGCCTGGACGACATGTACGTGTTCAAGATGGTGGTCGACCATGGCGGCCTGTCGCCCGCCGGACGGCAGATGGGCGTGGCCAAGTCCACGCTGGCGCGCAGGCTGGCCGACCTGGAGCGCCGCCTGGGCGCGCCGCTCTTCCACCGTGGCCCCAGGCAGTTCGTGCTGACCAGCTTCGGACAGGAATGCTACCGGCAATGCGCACGGGTGGCAGCCGAGGCCGACAGGCTGCTGGCACTGGCCGAACGCCTGCAAGCCGTGCCCACCGGATCCCTGCACGTCATCGCGCCGCCCTACCTGAGCGAGATCGCGGTCGAAGGACTGGCCACCGAATTCGCGCTGGCTCACCCCCACGTACGGCTCCATTTCGAGGCCAGCGCGCTCATTTTCGATCCGCGCTTCGTTTCGGCCGACCTCGTCATCTATCCCGCGTTCGAAGCGCTGCCCGACGCCGACATCGTCGCGCGCAAACTGATCACCAGCCCCTTCGCCCTGATGGCCAGCCCGGACCTGCCCGGCCTGGACACCTTGGCGGACCCGTCCGGCCTGGCCGCCATGCCCTGCCTGGGCTTCGGGCGCAAGGCCACCGAGTGGCTATGGCGGCTTCGGCGCGGCCGCGAAACCAGCGTCGTGCGCTTCGAACCGCGCTTCACCACCTACCACCTGTCGGCGCTGTTGCAGGCGGCGCGCCAGGGCCTGGGCATCGCGGCGCTGCCCCTGGACCTGTGCGCGGAGGAACTGCGCCGGGGCCGGCTGGTGCGAGTCCTGGAGGACTGGCTGCCACCGCCGGTCAACATCTTTGCCGTCTATCCGGGGGGCAGGACCCTGACCACCGCGGCCCGGTCCTTCCTGGACATGCTGGTGCAGCGCCTGCCGGGCGCGGATTTCGACGTCTCGCAGACGTCACGGGGCAGGGCGGAGCAGGCTGGCAGAGCGGGGCGAAGCCGGGCGTCTGGCCGGGGTTGATGCGGGGTTTGCAGGTTTTTCAGCCCTCGATTTGCAAGCCGAAAAAAGTGTCGCTATAATTTCATTTCTTTGCAGCGCCCGTAGCTCAGTTGGATAGAGTACTTGGCTACGAACCAAGGGGTCGTGGGTTCGAATCCTGCCGGGCGCGCCAGAATTACCCTGTTAAATCAGGGATTTAAACGGCTTGAGGTCCACGACCCTCAAGCCGTTTTTCTTTGCCTGGGAGATTTGGGGGCGCCGCCTGCTTGGATGGCATCAATCTCGCGCAGGCGTGCCGTGCGGTATCGGCTGACATCAGTGCGTGCGCATCCGGGCCGAGTTGCGCCCAGACAGCAAAGCCATCCCGAGGGGTGGTTTTTTCGTTGAGGCCAACTGGCCTGGCTTTCTTCCAGGAACGACAGTTGCTGCCCCGTCTCCTCCTTCCAGGAGGCCGACATGCTGACTATCAACGACGTTCAAGATGCGATGCGAGTCTGGGACGAGGCCCATGTCGCAGTCCACGACTATTTCGGAAACAACGACATCCTTGATCCGCACAGCTGGACGAGATGGCAGGATCTGGTCGAAACCGAAAATCTGGCGCGCACGCAGGCCTTGACGACCATCAACAGCTATCGGGGGTTGGAGCAGGCGAAGTAGGGGGGTGCGATATATGGCTAGAAATTGAGCTGTTCCGGGCTGATGCCCAGCGCTGCCGCAATTTTTTCCCGAGTCGATTTGCGCAGACGCTCGCTGCTTTCCTGTTGAGCGTAGGCGGACTGGCTGATGCCCAGACGCTCGGCCACTTCAGCTTGCGTAAAGCCGAGATGCTCGCGCCACGCGCGAACGGGTGTGGCGCCGTCCACGGTTCGGCTGATTACGTCGTGAGGAATCAAATCCTTGCCGACGTTGCGCTGCGCCATGTATTCGCCGTAAGGGATCACCACGAAGGCGGGTTTGCCGTCCGCGCCGTTGATGACCTGGATATTAATACGTGCGTTCATCGCGCTTTTTTATCTCCTGGATTTCGATGATTCTGATCTCCCTGATGAGGCCGATTGATCTTGCGCAATTGCTTGGCGGCCTTCAGGGTCCAGACGATCGAATTCATTAGTATTATAAGTTAATTATAAGTCTTATGCGTGATCTGTCCAAGTGCGCTTGACGAGGTCACCCGCCGAGCTGACGGCGCATCATTAACCACGATGAACATAGCCGACAACGTGGCAAAGGACATCTTGGTCCATGTTTCACGTGACCGCCGCCATGCCGAGCAAGCCCCCCATGCGACGATCGGTCGCGTCCCACCCCCCGCGTTTCTCCACCAACCCCGGGTACACTGGCTGTGTCGAAACGCTGCCCAGGGGCGCGGTTTCACGCCGTTGCCCCACTGACCCATGCCATTCGTCAACTACAAATACAAAATCCTGGGGGGACTTGCCTCGATGGCCCTGTCGGCGCCGTTGTCGGCCCAGCAGCCCGAGAAGCTCGAGCCGGGCACCATGGCGGGACGCATGGCGGCCTGTACGGCCTGTCATGGCGAGCAGGGCCGCGCCGGGCCAGATGGCTACTACCCCCGTATCGCCGGCAAGCCGGCCGACTACCTGTACAACCAACTCGTCTATTTCCGCGCCGGCCAGCGTCAGTACCGGCCCATGCAGCATCTGCTCGAGAACATGTCGGACGAGTACCTGAAGCAGATCGCGGTGTGGTTTTCGGACCAGCATCCTCCTTATCCCGATCCCAAGCCATCGCGCCTGCCCGCCGCCACGCTGGAGCATGGCCGGCAGCTCGTGATGGAAGGCGATCGTGCGCGCGGGGTGCCCGCATGCGTGTCCTGCCATGGGCAGGCGCTGTCCGGTGTGTTGCCGGCGGTGCCGGCGCTGCTGGGCCTGCCGCATGACTACCTGAGCTCGCAGTTCGGCGCGTGGACCAACGGCCTGCGCAAGGCGATCGCGCCCGATTGCATGGCGGACATCGCGCGTCGCCTGACGCCCGAGGACGTCAGCGCGGTGGCGGGATGGCTGTCTTCGCAACCGGTGCGCGAAGTGGTGCCGGCCGCCAGCCTGCCCGAGCCGATGCCGATGGAGTGCGGCAGCCAGGTGCATGTGGGGAGCCGGCCATGAACAAGCGCGGATTCCTGCTGGGTGTGCTGGCGGTGGCCGTCGTGGCGGTGGGGACGGTGTTCTGGATGGGGCATCGGGAGTACGACACGCCTGCGCGGACCATGGCCGCGGAGGATGGCGGGCAGCAGATCGAGCGCGGGCGTTATCTGGCTCGCCTGGGCAATTGCGTGGGGTGCCACACCGCGCCCGGCGGCGAGGCCTTCGCCGGCGGCCGTGCGCTGGCGACGCCGTTCGGCACGTTCTATGGCCCGAACCTGACGCCCGATCCGGAGCACGGACTGGGCAGGTGGAGCGCCGATGATTTCTGGCGCGCGTTGCACCAGGGCAAGGCGCCGGATGGCAGCCTGCTGTATCCGGCCTTTCCGTATCCCAGCTATCGCCACGTCTCGCGCACGGACGCGGACGCGTTGTTCGCCTATCTGCGTTCGCTGCCGCCGGCGGCGCGGGTGAACCGGCCGCACGAGCTCGAGTTCCCCTATGACCAGCGCTGGCTGGTGGCGGTGTGGCGGGCCTTCTATTTCCGGCCGACGTCGGACGGGCCGGCACCGGCGGAGCCGTCCGAGGCCTGGCTGCGCGGACGCTATCTGGTCCAGGGCCTGGCCCATTGCGCGGAGTGCCACACGCCGCGCAATCGCCTGGGCGCGATGGCGCTGGATGCCGGGCTGGCCGGTTCGCTGATCGGCGGGCAATCCTGGTATGCGCCGCCGCTGACGGGCGACCGCGTGACCGGCCTGGGAGACTGGACCCGGCAGGACGTCGTCGATCTGCTCAAGACGGGCATTTCGCCACGTTCGCACGCGGCGGGGCCGATGGCCGAGGCGGTCCATCAAGGGTTCCAGTACGCGAACGACGCCGACCTGGATGCGATGGCGGTCTATCTGAAGTCGCTGCCGGCGGTCGGTACCGATACGGCCTCGGTGTCCGCGGCCGCGGCGCCGGCGTTGATGGAGATCGGCGGCAAGCTGTACGAACAGCACTGTGCCCAGTGCCACGGCGCCGATGGCAAGGGGCGCCCGCCCGCCTGGCCGCCGCTGGTGGGCAATATCTCGGTGGTGGCCGCGTCGTCGGACAATGCGGTGCACATGGTGCTGTCGGGCGGTTTCGCGCCGGCCACGGCGGGCAATCCGCAGCCGCACGGCATGCCGCCGTTCGGCCAGTTGCTGGGCGACCAGGACGTGGCGGCCGTGGTGTCGTTCATCCGGCAGAGCTGGGGCAACCAGGCCAGCGCCGTCAGTCTGCCCGAGGTGCGCCGGGTGCGCGAGGCCGTGCGCTAGGGCCCGGTCCGGCGTTCAGCGCGCCGGGCCGGCCTCGAACCGGCGCGTGAGCGTCTGGCTGTCGAATTTCCATCCTTGCGCGGTGTGCACGAGTCCGGCCGTGCCGGCCAGCAGCATGGCGGGGCCGGCCATGGGCGCCGCCGCGTCGTCCGCGATCTCGCCCGCGTGGCGATACACCGTCAGGTAGTAGGTCGCACTGGCCGTCGAGGCCGTGGCCGGCTCCACGCGCAGGTTGGTCACGACGTGGGCGACCCGCTGGTTGCGCGGGCGGCGTTCGAGTTCCTCCAGGATGCGGGCATGGCCGCGCAGCGCGGCGCCGGCGCGGTGCCAGACGCCATCGGGCGTATACAGGTCCAGCATGCGCCCATAGCGCCAGTGGTCGTAGTGGTGGAAGAAGTCGTGCACCACGCGGCTGCACGCCCACGCGGTCTCGAGTTCGGAGGTCGCCATGGCGGTCGGGTCCTTGGAAGGTTGGGTGGGCATCAGTTCACCGCGAGCACGATCTTGCCGGTGTGGGCGCTGCTTTCCATGCGTTCGTGCGCACGTGCCGCGTCGGTCCATGGAATGACGCTGTCGATGGCGGGCGTGCCTTGTCCGGCCGCCAGCCGGGGCCACCAATGGCGTTCCAGTTCGCGGGCGATGGCGGCCTTCAGGGCGACCGAGCGGGGCCGCAGCGTGGAGCCGGTCAGCGTGGCGCGCTTGCGCAGCAGGGCGGGGATGGGCAGCATCGCCTCGGGACCGCCCATGAAGGCGATCAGCGCGATGCGGCCGTCCAGCGCCAGGGCCTCGAGGTCGCGGGCGACATAGGGGCCGCCCACCATGTCCAGCACGACGTCGACGCCGCGTTCCTGGGTGAAGGCCAGCGCCTGTCGTACGAAGTCCTCGTTCCGGTAGTCGATCGCCAGGTCGGCGCCCAGCATCCGGCAGAAGGCGGCCTTCTCCGGCGTGCCCACGGTGGCCAGCACACGGGCGCCGAAGGCCTTGGCCATCTGGATCGCGGTAACGCCTATGCCGCTCGAACCGCCGTGGACCAGCAGGTTCTCGCCGGGCTGCAGGCGTGCCCGCGAAAACAGGTTGTCCCAGACGGTGAAGCAGGTTTCGGGCAGGGCCGCGGCCTGTTCCAGCGAGAAGCCGGCCGGCACCGGCAGGCAGTGTTCGGCCGGGGCGAGGCAATGGCTGGCGTAGCCGCCGCCCGGCGTCAAGGCGCAGACCATGTCGCCCGCGCGCCACCGTTCGACGCCGGGGCCGACGGCGGCGACGCGGCCCGAGACTTCCAGGCCCAGGATGGGCGAGGCGCCCGGAGGCGGCGGATAGCGGCCGACGCGCTGGGCGCAATCGGGCCGGTTGACGCCGGCGAAGGCCACTTCGATCAGTACCTCGCCCGGACCGGGGGCGGGCACGGTGCCTTCGGCCATGCGCAGGACGCCGGGCGGTCCGCCTTTGCCGTGGTCGATGTAGCGCAGCGTGCTCATGGCCGGGTCCTCCTGTTCCGCTGTCCGCCCACGAGTTCGCGCGCGGCCTGGGCGATGCGGCCGGCGTCGGGGATGAGCGCGGCCTGCAGGTGCGGCGCCGCGGGGATGCGGCAGTCGGCCACGCCCAGGCGCCGCACGGGCGCGTGCAGGCAGCCGAACAGCTCGTCCTGCACGCGGGCCGCGATCTCGGCGCCGAAGCCGCCGGTCACGTTGGCCTCGTGCACGACCAGCAGGCGGCCGGTACGGCCGGCGCTGGCCAGCAGGGCGGGCCAGTCGAAAGGGGCGATCCAGCGTGCGTTGATCACTTCGGCCTCGATGCCTTCGCGCGCCAATTGCGCGGCAGCCTCCAGCGCCGGGAACAGTATGGCGCCCCAGGCCACCAGGGTGAGGTCGCGGCCGGGCCGTGCCACGCGGGCTCCCCGGGCATCCTCGATGGGCCCTCCCAGGCTGACGGGCTGCGGGTCGCCGTGGTATATGGCGCGGCTCTCTATGACCAGGGTCGGGTCGTCGCAGCGGATGGCGGCCAGCAGCATGTCGTAGGCATCCTGCGCGGTGGCCGGAATGCCCACGCGCAGCCCCGGTATGTGGGCGTACAGCGCTTCCAGGTTCTGCGAGTGCTGGGCGCACGAACCGGGCGTGGCGCCCTGCTGGGTGCGCACGGTCAGCGGCGCGGCCAGCCGGCCGGCCGAGACGTAGCGCACGTTGGCGGCCTGGTTCACGAGCTGGTCCATGGCGACCAGGCTGAAATCTATCCACATGATCTCGACCACGGGCCGCAGGCCGCTCATGGCCGCGCCCACCGCCACGCCCAGCATGGCGGTCTCGCTGATGGGGGTATCGAACACGCGCGCGGCGCCGGCCTGTCGCTGCAGGTCCTTGGTCACGCCGAAGACGCCGCCGGGCTTGCCGACGTCCTCGCCATACACGACCACCTCGGGCATCTCCTCCAGCGCGCGGGCCAGCGCGGCGTTCACCGCCTTGCCGAAACTGAGCTGGGCGACTCCCGTGGAACAAGAAGCTTCAGGCATACAGGTGCTCCATGACGGTGGCGGGATCGGCCAGGGGCGCGGCCAGCGCCGCGTCGGCCGCGCGTGCGATGTCGGCCGCGGCGGCCGCTTCCAGCGCGGCCAGGGCATCGGCCGCCACGCCGTCCGCCGCAAGGCGCTGCCGCAGGCGCGCGATGGGTTCGCGCTGCCGGGCCTCGGCCAGTTCGCCGCGCGGCCGGTAGCCCTGCAGGTCGCCGTAGTAGTGGCCGACCAGCCGCTGGGTCATCATCTCGATCAGCGCCGGGCCTTGCCCCGCGCGGGCGCGCGCCGCGTGATGGGCCACGCAGTCGCGCACCGCGGCCACGTCGTTGCCGTCCACCCGTTCCCCGGGCATGCCGTAGGCGGCGGCCCGCTTGTGCAGTTCGGCATCGCGCACGGTCTCGGCCACCGGCGTCAGTTCCGCATAGGTGTTGTTCTCGCAGATGAACAGCACCGGCAGGTTGCGGTAGGCGGCGAAGTTCATCGCCTCGTGGATGGCGCCCTGATTCATGGCGCCGTCGCCGAACGCGGTCAGTGCCACGCGTTCCTCGCCGCGCAGCGCCGAGGCCAGCGCGGCGCCGCAGGCGATCGGGGCACCGGCGCCGACGATGGAGTTCTCGCCGTAGAAACCGTGGTCGGCGGCGCTGAACATGGCCGATCCGCCGCGCCCCCGGCATACGCCGGTTTCGCGGCCCAGCAGCTCGGCCAGTATCCCTTGCGCCGGCACGCCGCGCGCCAGCGCCCACCCGTGGCCGCGATAGGTGGAGAACACCGGGTCGTCCGCCCGCAGCGCCTGGCACGAGCCCGCGTAGATGGCTTCCTGGCCGATGCACAGGTGGACCGAGCCCTGGATGGATTGCGCCTTGCGCAGCTCGGTGATCTTTTCCTCGAGCAGGCGGATGCGCAGCATGGTGTCCAGGGACGCGAGTTCGCGCGCGAACGGCCCGCCGCCGGATGTCGCCTGGAGGCTCATCGGGCGGCCTGCACGTGCTTGGCGGCCAGGGCGTCGGCCGTGCGCACCAGCAGCGACAGGTCAGAGCCGACGATGACCACCGTGGCGCCTGCCGCGACGTAGCGTTCGCATTCCGGGGAACCCGCCAGCACGCCGGCCGGCATGCCCAGGGCCACCGCGCGCCGTATCCCTTGCTCGATGGCTTCGACCACCTCGGGATGGTTGGGCTGCCCCATGTGCCCCATGTCGGCCGACAGGTCGGTCGGCCCGAAGAACACCATGTCCACGCCTTCCACGCGGCAGATCGCGTCCAGGTTGGCCATGGCCTCGCGCGTCTCGATCTGCGCCAGCAGGCAGGTCTCCTGCGCGGCGCGCGCGTAGTATTCCTTGTCCCGGCCATAGCGCGTGGCGCGCATGGTGCCGCCCAGGCCGCGTACGCCGCCCGCCGGCGGGTAGCGGGTGTAGCGCACGGCCGCGCGGGCTTCGTCGGCGTTCGAGATGTTGGGCACCATCAGCGCCTGCGCGCCCAGGTCCAGGTATTGCTTGAACGAGGCGGGCTCCAGGATGGGGACGCGTACCGTGGCCGCCGTGTGGCCAGCCGCCAGCGCCGCGAACTGGGCATGCAGGTGGGGCATGCTCTGGGGCGAATGCTCCAGGTCGAACATGATGAAGTCGAAACCGCTGTCCGCCAGCGCCTCCACGGTCTGCAAGGCGTTGGAGACACAGAACAGTCCATACTGGGGGTGCCCGGACTGGATCAGGCGCTTGAAGCGGTTTTGCACGGGGGATGAAGTCATGTCTTACTCCGGTGAAATGCCTGCCTTGCGTTGGACCTCCTGCCAGATCGGCAGGTCGGCCTTCATTTGCGCCATCATCTCGGCAGGGGTGCTGCCGGTCAGCTCGACGCCGCTGCTGCGGAATTTCTCGCGCAGCGCGGGTTGGCGCAGGATGGCGCGCAGCTCGGTCGACAGTTTGTCGACGATGGGTTGGGGGACGCCGGCCGGCGCGACGATGCCGAACCAGAACGAGGCGTCGAAGCCGGGCACGGTGTCGGCGATGGGCGGGATGTCGGGCGTGCCGCTGGCGCGCGTCTTGCTGGTGACGCCCAGCACCCGCAGCCGTCCGCCGTGCACCAGGGGCAGGGCCGAGGTGCCGACGTCGAACACCAGCTGGATCTGGCCGCCGACGAGGTCGCTCAGCGCCGGCATGCTGCCCTTGTACGGAATGTGGACCATGTCCGTGCCGGTCATGGACTTGAACATTTCCGCGGTCAGGTGCAGCGAGCTGCCCGCGCCTATCGAACCGAAGCTCAGCTTGCCGGGATTGCCGCGGGCATAGGCGATGAGGTCGGCCACCGACTTCACCGGCAGGGAAGGATTGACCACCAGGTACAGCGGGGTGGTGAAAGCCAGCGATACCGGCGCGAAATCCTTGAAGGGATCGTAGGGCAGGTTCTTCTGGGCCGCGATGTTCAGCACGAGGCTGGACAGGCTGCCCAGGAACAGCGTGTAGCCGTCGGGCGGCGACTTGGCCACGAACTCCGCGCCTATCATCTGGCTGGCGCCTGGCTTGTTCTCGACGATGACCGGCTGCCCCAGGCGCTGCGCGAGATTCAGCGCGATGTCGCGCGCGGCGGTATCGCCGATGCCGCTGGGCGGGTAGGGCACCACCAGCTTGATGGGTTTGACCGGGTAGTTCTGGGCGTGCGCGCCCGGTGTTGCCAGAGCGCAGGACAGCACTGCGCTCGTTGCCGCGAGCAGCTTGAGTAGTCTCATCATCGTCTCCGGTATGGCGGCGCTGTGTCCGCGCCGCTTCAAGCTTGAGGGAAATCAGCGGGTCATCGCTCCTGCCCGACGTAGCCGTGGGGGTTGCCGAAGCGCTCGGTCATGACTTCGCCCAGCGCCTTGGATTTGTGCGCGACCCAGCCGCCGGACAACACGGCGTACTCGTCCGGGTGGGACAGCGCCTGGGGCGTCCTGCCCGCCATCTCGTCGCGGATCAGGCCCAGCAGCAGGCGGCGCATGCGCACGATGCCCAGGTCGGTGGGACCGAGGTGTTCCCGCGTGCGGTCGGCGATCGGTCCTTGGCTGTCCTGGATGGCGGCGTCCTGCTCGGACACGCCCTGGATGCCGGTGAAGCTGTTGTGCTTCTGGTCCTCGCGATCGATCAGGTAGTCGTTGCGCAGGTTCCGGTAGGGCACGTAGTGCTCGTCCACCTGGGCGTGGATGGTGTGTCCCTGACGCGCCGCCTCCCGCTCTTCCTCGGTCAGCGGCCGGTCCGGGTTCCAGGTGTAGGTGTAGATCCAGCACGAGGTGTCGTTCACGGGCACGAAGGTCTGCCCATGGTAGTTCTCGCCGGGAAACGCGCTGGGCGCCAGCGCATGGTTGGGGACCAGGTAGTGGGCGATGCGCCAGTACAGATCGTCGCCGTCGGCCTTGCGCGCCCCGCCCACCACCAGGCCGGCGGGGAACTCGTCCACCGAGAAGGCCGGCATGGGATCGTCGCGCACCCATTTGAAGCGGTCGTTGCGCACGGCCTGCGCGCCCAGCGCGGCGTGCTTGATCCGTTCCATCACCGCTTCGGCCGTCCCGGCTTCTTCCGTACCCAACAGCATGTGCAGGAACGAGAAATGGGTCGTGTCCAGCGCGCCCTCGACGCATTGCAGCCAGTTGCAGTCCTGCCACTTCTTGCTGACGTAGCGGTGCGAGGGCGGCACCAGCGCGAAGGCCAGCTTCGGCAGCGGGGGCGGTTCGGCGGCCGGCCCCATGTAGGCCCAGACGCATTCGCCCCACTCCCGCGCGGGATAGGCCTTCAGGCGGATGCGATCGCGGTAGGGCGAATCGGCCGGCATGGTGGGCATGTCCAGGCAGCGTCCGTCCACGTCGAACTTCCAGCCATGGAACACGCAGCGCAGCCCCGCGTGTTCGTTGCGGCCGTAGTAGAGATTGGCGCCGCGGTGCGGACAGACCGGATCGACCACGCCGACGCGTCCGCTGCTGTCGCGAAAGGCCAGCAAGTCCTCGCCCAATACCTTGATGCGCTTGGGCGGACAGTCCGGCTCCGGCAGTTCCTCGGACAGCAGGACCGGCACCCAGAACTGGCGCAACAGGCGGCCGGCGGGGGTGCCGGGACCGGAACGGGTGATCAGTTCGTTGTCTTCCGCGCTCAGCATGATGTGGCCGTCTCCTTGGTGTTCGTGCAGGAAGTGTCGTGCCGTGCGGGAAATCGCTGGTAGGGAAGTTCGGATATTTTGAATAGCATTCTGCAATGCCGAATACGCCCTGGAACGCCATGCCGCGCAATCCCTACCAGATCGACGAGGAGCCCAGCGACATCGAGTTCGACGCCTACGAGGCGCACGAGGGCGACCGGCTGTTCGCCTCCACCCTGGCCAGGGGGATGCAGATCCTGCGCTGCTTCACGCCGCTCGAGCCGGCGCTGGGCAACAAGGAGCTGGCGCGGCGCACCGGCCTGTCGCCGCCGACCATCTCGCGCTTCACCTACACCCTGGTGAAGCTGGGCTACCTGCGGCCCGACACGCTGTCGGGCAAGTACCGCCTGGCGCCGGGCGTGGTGTCGCTGGGCTACCCGCTGCTGGCCTCGATCACCTTGCGCCAGTTGGCCCGCCCGCTGATGAACGTGCTGGCCGAGTCGATGAACTGCTCGGTGTCGATGGGCATACGCGACCGACTCAGCATCGTCTATGTGGAGACGAGCCGCATCACGAGTTCTTTCGCGCCGCAGCTCTCGGACATCGGCCTGCGCTTTCCCATCGTCTCGACCGCCATCGGCCATGCCTTCATCTCGGGGTGCGAGCCGGTCGAACGGCAGAAGCTGCTGAACGAGATCCGGGTCAAGACGCCGCGCATGTGGGCCGAGCACCAGGATCATGCGGCGCGCTCGTTCGAGGCCTTCGCCAAGAAGGGGTTTTGCAGCGTCTACGGCGAGCAGCACCCCGACCACTATGCGGTGGGCGTGCCCATGGGCCGGCTGCGCGACGGCGAGCTGATCGTGTTCAACGCGGTCATTCCGCGCTTTCGCGCCTCGCGGCAAAGCGTGGAGGAAGGGCTGGCGCCCAGGCTGGTGGAAATGGTGGCGCAGGTGCGCCGCAGCAGCTACGCGGTCTGACGCGGCCGCCGCCGCAGGGTATCGTCGAATGCCGCCGCGTTGCGCACGCCCTGGTCCTCGAAGTTGGTGTTGAACAGCACGTGGACGTTGGCCGCGGCCTGGGTGAGCCGACGCACCAACTCGGCGATGCGCTCCAGTTCCTCGGGCGTGTATTCGTAGACGAAGCGGCCCGACGAGGCGGCAAGGCGCCGGCGGTTCCAGGCCTGGCTGTTGCGCCCGTGCAGGCGCACCACCGCCAGGTCGGGGCGCGTGGCGGCCCAGACGGCGGGTACGCTGTTCACGTACTGGTCCGGGCTGTCGACCACGGTGTGGGCCGCGCCCAGTTCGCGCAGCAATGCCAGCGTGCCGGGCCGGCCCGCCGGGTCCAGCCAGCCGCGATGGCGGAATTCCACCGCGTGCACCTGGTCCTCCATGCGGCGCGCGCAATCGCGGACCAGGGCGCGGCCGGCGGCGTTGTTGCGCACCCGGGGCGAGTACTGGAAATGGACCGCCGCCAGCTGGCCGCTCTGGCGCAGCGGCTCCAGGCCTTGCAGGAAGCGGCTCCACAATTCGTCGCGCAGTTCGCCCGGCAGGGTGGCATGGTCGACGACGCGGGCGCCGGACGGGAGTTCGGCGGCGATGTCGGCCGGCAGCGCCGCGACCGGGGTCAGGTGTCCGGTGAACAGGCGAAAGGCCTTCAGGTGGAAGACGAAGTCCGGCGGCGTGCGCCGGGTCCACAGATACGCCGTGCGCGCGGCGGGCAGGCGGTAGTAGCTGCTGTCCACCTCGACCAGCGGGAAGCGCGAGGCATAGAAGCGCAGCCGGTCCTCGGCCGTGCGGGCGGAGGCGGGATAGAAGCGGCCGCAGGCCAGCAGGGTGGGATCGGTCCAGGACGAAGTGCCGACACGCACGGCCATGGCGGGAAATCCGAAGGAGGGGAGGGGCGTTTATACTGGATGAATATACAGTTTTCCTGCGTCCCATGTCACATGTCCCCGACACGCCGGCCCACGATCCCTGGGCCGACCTGAACCCCCGCCAGCGCGAGGCCGTCGAGTACGGCACGGGCGCCGACGCCGACCGTTGCGGACCGCTGCTGGTCATCGCCGGCGCGGGCTCGGGCAAGACCAGCACGCTGGCCCACCGGGTGGCCAACCTGGTCCTGAAGGGGGCCGATCCGCACCGGATCCTGCTGCTGACGTTCTCGCGCCGCGCCGCCATCGAAATGGAGCGCCGCGCGGGCCGCGTGATGCAGGCCGTGCTGGGCATGGGCGGGCAGCCGCCGTCGCTGCCCTGGGCCGGCACCTTCCACGCCGTGGGCGCGCGGCTGCTGCGCGACTACGCCTCGCGCATCGGCCTGTCCGACGCCTTCACCATCCACGACCGCGGCGACGCCGAGGACCTGATGGGCTTCGCGCGGCACGAGCTGGGGTTCTCGGGCACCAAGTCCCGCTTTCCCCTGAAGGGCACCTGCCTGGCCATCTATTCGCGCGCGGTCAACAGCCAGGCGCCGCTGGCAGGCGTGCTGGCCCGGCACTTTCCCTGGTGCGCCCAATGGGAGGAGCAACTGAAGACGCTATTCGGCGCCTACGTGCAGGCCAAGCAGGACCAGCACGTGCTGGACTACGACGACCTGCTGCTTTATTGGGCCGAGATGACGAAGGAGCCCGCCATCGCCGCCGAGCTGGGCGCGACCTTCGACCACGTGCTGGTCGACGAATACCAGGACACCAACCGCCTGCAGGCGGAGATCCTGCTGGCCATGAAGCCCGACGGCCGCGGCCTGACGGTGGTGGGGGACGACGCCCAGTCCATCTATTCGTTCCGCGCCGCCACCGTGCGCAACATCCTGGATTTCCCCTCGCAGTTCTCGCGCCCCGCGCACGTCGTCACGCTGGACCGCAACTACCGTTCGACCCAGCCCATCCTGGATGCCTCCAACGCGGTCATCGCCGAGGCGCCCGAGCGCCACGCCAAGCAGCTCTGGACCGACCGCGCCTCGTCGCAGCGGCCGCAACTGGTCTACGTCAGCGACGAGCCGGGGCAGGCGCGATGGGTGGCGGACCAGATCCTGGCGCGGCGCGAGACCGGCGTGCGGCTGATGTCGCAGGCGGTGCTGTTCCGCTCGGCCAGCCACAGCGCCGGGCTGGAACTGGAGCTCACCCGCCGCAACATCCCCTTCGTGAAGTTCGGCGGCCTGAAGTTCCTCGAGGCCGCGCACGTCAAGGACGTGCTGGCGCTGCTGCGCTGGGCGGCCAACCCGCTCGGCCGCCTGTCCGGGTTCCGCGTGGCGCAACTCATGCCCGGCATCGGTCCGGCCACCGCCGCGCGCCTGCTCGATGCCATGGCCGGATCCGCGCAGGCGGTGCAGGCGCTGGCTGCTTTTTCGCCGCCCGCCGCCGCCGCGGAAGACTGGAAATCCTTCGCCGATACCTTCGTGGCGCTCAGCGACCCCGGCCTGGCCTGGCCCGCGCACCTGGACCTCGCGCTGCGGTGGTACGGTCCGCACCTGCAGCGGCTGTACGACGACGCTGTCGTGCGCCAGGCCGACCTGGACCAGCTGGCACGCATCGCCGGCACCTACGGATCGCGCGAACAGTTCCTGACCGAACTGACGCTGGATCCGCCCGACGCCACCAGCGCGCAGTCGGGGCAGCCGCTGCTGGACGAGGACTATCTCATCCTGTCCACCATCCATTCGGCCAAGGGTCAGGAATGGAAGGCTGTCTACGTGCTGAACGTGGTCGATGGCTGCATACCGTCGGACATGAGCACCGGCGATGCCGACGAGATCGAAGAAGAGAGGCGGCTGCTGTACGTGGCCATGACCCGCGCCAAGGAAGACCTGCAACTGGTCGTGCCCCAGCGCTTCTACGTGCACCAGCAGAGCGGAATGGGCGACCGCCACGTCTATGGCACGCGCAGCCGCTTCATCCCGGAGCGCATGCTGCCGCTGTTCGAGATCCTCCCCAAGGCCAGGCAGGGCATGCCGGCAGCCGCGCCGGCGGCCCAGCCGGCGGTCCGGATCGACATCGCCAGCCGCATGCGCAACGCCTGGCGCTAGGCGCCAAATGCTTGACGCAAAAATATTTTAAGTATGAAATAATAGCCACCAGACAGGCGGATACGCGTGTTCCGCCGCCATTTTTCCAGCCGTCGAGCCGGCCAGCGGAGGACTCATGAATATCGCGTGCATCGGAGGAGGGCCCGCCGGGCTGTATTTCGCGCTCTTGATGAAGAAGCGTGATCCATCATCGCGCATCGTCGTCATCGAGCGCAACCGTCCTTACGATACCTTCGGCTGGGGCGTGGTGTTCTCGGACCAGACGCTGGGCAACCTGGTGCAGGCCGACGAGCCCACCGCGCGCCGCATCCTCCAGTCCTTCAACCATTGGGACGACATCGACGTCCATTTCAAGGGACGTACCATCACGTCGGGCGGCCATGGCTTCTGCGGCATCGGCCGCAAGCGCCTGCTGAACATCCTGCAGGACCGTTGCCAGGAGCTGGGCGTCGAGCTGGTGTTCGAGACCGAAGTGGACGACGACCAGGAAGTCGCCCGCCGCTACGGGGCCGACCTGGTCATCGCCTGCGACGGGCTGAACAGCAAGGTCCGCAAGCGTTACGAGGACGTCTTCAAGCCCGACATCGAGACCCGCGCCTGCCGTTTCGTCTGGCTGGGCACCAAGAAGCTGTTCCCGGCCTTCACCTTCGCGTTCGAGGAAACCGAGCACGGCTGGTTCCAGGCGCATGCCTACCAGTATGACGGCGATACCTCGACCTTCATCATCGAGACGCCCGACGAGGTCTGGCAGCGCGCCGGCATCGACAAGATGAGCCAGCCCGAGGCCATCGCCTTCTGCGAAAAACTCTTCGCCAAGTACCTGGACGGCCAGCCGCTGCTGAGCAATTCGCCCCACCTGCGCGGGTCGGCGAACTGGATCCGTTTCCCGCGCATCGTCTGCGGCAGCTGGGTCCACTGGAACGACATCGACGGCAAGCGCGTACCGGTCGTGCTGATGGGCGACGCGGCCCACTCCGCGCATTTCTCCATCGGTTCCGGCACCAAGCTGGCGCTCGAGGACGCGATCGAGCTGGCGCGCTGCTTCGATACCTACCAGGGACAGGATCTCGAGGGCGTCATGGCCGGCTACGAGGCGGTGCGGGCCATCGAGGTGCTGAAGATCCAGAGCTCGGCGCGCAATTCCATGGAGTGGTTCGAGAACGTCGACCGCTACGTCGACCTCGAACCCGAGCAGTTCGCCTATTCCATGCTGACGCGCAGCCAGCGCCTGTCGCACGAGAACCTGCGGCTGCGCGACGCGTCCTATGTGGAAGGCTACGAGCGCTGGTTCGCGCGCAAGGCGTTCGCGGCGGCCGGCCTGGCCGAGCCCCCCGAGCCGCGCGGCAAGCCCATTCCCCCCATGCTGACGCCGTTGCGCGTGCGCGACCTGGTCCTGAAGAACCGCATCGTCATGTCGCCCATGGCCCAGTATTCGGCGGTGGGCGGCACGGTGGGCGATTTCCACATGGTGCACCTGGGCAGCCGCGCGATGGGCGGGGCCGCCATGGTCGTCGCCGAGATGACCTGCGTGTCGGCCGACGCGCGCATCACGCCGGGGTGTCCCGGGCTCTACCGCCCCGAGCATACCGAGGCCTGGAAGCGCATCGTCGATTTCGTGCACGAGCATACCGATGCCCGGATCGCCGTGCAGATCGGGCACGCCGGCCCCAAGGGGTCGACCAAGCTGGCCTGGGAAGGCACGGACATGCCGCTGGAGTCCGGCAACTGGCCGCTCATCGCCGCGTCCGAGGAACAGTATCTGCCGGGCGTGTCGCAGGTGGCTCGCGCGGCCACGCATGACGACATGCGGCGCATCCTGGGCGATTTCGTACGGGCCACCCTCGAGGCCGAGAAGGCCGGCTTCGACTGGCTGGAGCTGCACTGCGCCCACGGCTACCTGCTGTCCACCTTCATTTCCCCGCTGACCAACCGCCGCACGGACGAGTATGGCGGCAGCCTGGAGAACCGCTGCCGCTATCCGCTCGAGGTCTTCGCCGCGATGCGCGAGGTCTGGCCCGCGCACAAGCCCATGAGCGTGCGCATCTCGGCGCACGATTGGGTCGAGGGGGGGATCACGCCGGACGACGCGGTAGCGATCGCCCGCCTGTTCAAGGCCGCGGGCGCGGACATGATCGATTGTTCGTCGGGCCAGGTCAGCAAGCGCGAGCAGCCGGTATACGGGCGCATGTTCCAGACGCCGTTCGCCGACCGCGTCCGCAACGAGGCCGGGATCCCGACCATCGCGGTGGGCGCCATTTTCGAGGCCGACCATGTCAACGGCATCATCGCGGCCGGGCGCGCCGACCTGTGCGCGCTGGCCCGGCCGCACCTCGCCAATCCGGCGTGGACGCTGCTGGAATCGGCGAAGATGGGATGGGACGTGACGTGGCCCAAGCAATACTATGCGGGCCGCCTGCAACTGGAACGCAACCTGGAACGCGAACGCCAGATGGCCGCCGCGACCCAGGGCATGTCGCCGCGCGAAATCGCCGCGCGCCTGTTGGAGTAAGGAAGGGACCACCCCCTACGCCCTTCGGGCGCCCCCTCAAGGGGGCGGCACTGGCGGACCGGCAAAGCCGGATCCGCGGTGCCCTGGGTCTGGGCATGAGTCATACGATGGAGTGGTGACATAGCTCATGGATCAATTGAACGGAAAGCATGCGCTGGTGACCGGCGGCGCGCGGGGCATAGGCCTCGCCATCGCCCGCGAGCTGTTGCGCCAGGGGGCCGCGGTCACGCTGACGGGCCGCGACCTGGCTGCGCTGGATGGCGCGGTGGCGGCGCTGGCGCCGCTGGGCGCCGCGCATCGGGTGCGGATGGACGTGGCCGACTCGGCCTCGGTCCAGCAGGGCATGGCCGAGGCCGTGCGCGCGGCCGGACGCATCGACATCCTGGTCAACAACGCCGGCCAGGCGGAATCGGCGTCCGTGGGCAAGACCGACGATGCCTTGTGGGCGCGCATGCTGGCGGTCAATCTGAGCGGAAGCTTCTATTGTTCGCGCGCGGTCCTGCCCGGCATGCTGGAAGCCGGCTGGGGGCGCATCGTCAACGTGGCCAGCACCGCCGGCCTGATCGGCTATACCTACACGGCGGCCTATTGCGCCTCCAAGCATGGCGTCGTCGGATTGACGCGCGCGATGGCGCTGGAGGTCGCCACCAAGGGGGTCACGGTCAACGCCGTGTGTCCCGGCTTCACCGAAACCGACCTGGGCCGCGAGGCCATCGCCAACATATCCGCCCGCACCGGCCGCAGCCAGGCCGAGGCCACGGCGGCGCTGGCCGCGTTCAACCCGCAGAAGCGGCTGGTGCAGCCCGACGAAGTGGCCAATGCCGCCGTCTGGCTGTGCCTGCCCGCCTCGGCCGCGATGAACGGCCAGGCCATCGCGGTCGCGGGCGGCGAAGTCACTTGAAGGAGTAAAGATGGCTCGCAAGCCCGTCGACGAGACCGCAACCGGCGCGGGGCGCGAACCCGCGCCGGTGCTCGACCTGGAAGCCAGGTTGACCGAGGACCACCACCAGTCGCTGGTGCTGTGGCTGCGCATGCTGTCCTGCACGGTGCGCATCGAGACCGAGATCCGGTCCAGGCTGCGTGCCGAATTCGACATCACCCTGCCGCGCTTCGATCTCATGGCCCAGCTCGAGCGGCATCCCGAGGGATTGCGCATGGGCGAGCTGTCGCAGCGCATGATGGTGACCGGCGGCAACGTCACCGGCATCACCGACCAGCTCGAGCAAGAAAAATTGGTGGTGCGCGAGCCCTCGCCCGAAGACCGGCGCGCCTTCGTGGTCAAGCTCACGCCCTCCGGACGCAAGGCCTTCGCCAAGATGGCGGCCGTGCACGAGCAATGGATCGTCGAGCTGTTCTCGACCCTGCCCGCGGCTTCCAAGGACACGCTGATCGAACTGCTGTCGCAATTGAAACAGGGGCTGACCGACCGGTTGCCCACCACCGAACGCAAATAGAACAGGGGATGACGACCATGCGCTATGTTCATGGGGAAAAACAGATGCTGCACGGCGGCCGTACCGCCATGGCCGACTACGCGGCCCGGCATTTCTCGCTGCAGGTGCGCGACGCGGTCGCCATCGTCACGCTGGACCGGCCCGAGCGCAAGAATCCGCTTACCTTCGACTCGTATGCCGAGCTGCGCGATTTCTTCCGCGCGCTGGCGTATGCCGACGACATCCGCACGGTGGTGGTGCAGGGCGCCGGCGGCAATTTCTGTTCCGGCGGCGACGTGCACGACATCATCGGTCCGCTCACCCGCCTGGACATGCCGTCGCTGCTGGCCTTCACGCGGATGACGGGCGACCTGGTGAAGGCCATGCGCGCCTGCCCGCAACCCATCGTGGCGGCGGTGGACGGCGTGTGCGCGGGCGCGGGGGCCATCCTGGCGATGGCGTCGGATATGCGCCTGGGCACCGCGCGCAGCAAGACCGCCTTCCTGTTCACCCGCGTCGGCCTGGCCGGCTGCGACATGGGCGCGTGCGCGCTGCTGCCGCGCGTGATCGGACAGGGCAGGGCGTCCGAGCTGCTGTACACCGGTCGCTCGATGGGCGGCGACGAGGGCGAGCGCTGGGGGTTCTTCAACCGCCTGTGCGAACCGGAAACCTTGTCCGACCAGGCCTACGAACTGGCGTCCAGCCTGGCGCAGGGGCCGATGTTCGCCCACGCGATGACCAAGCGCATGCTGCACCAGGAATGGAACATGGGCATCGAGCAGGCCATCGAGTCCGAGGCGCAGGCCCAGGCCATCTGCATGGCCACCAATGATTTCCACCGCGCCTATCACGCGTTCGTGGCGAAACAACGGCCCGTCTTCGAAGGGGACTGACCCCCCCCTACGCGCTTACGCGCGCCCCCCAGGGGGCGGCACTGGCGGACCGGCGGAGCCGGATCCGCTGTGCCCTGGAAAGTAATTCAGTGGAGTTGAGATGAGTGAGACATCGAATTCGAGCAGGGCGCAGCACCTGGCCTGGCCGTTCTTCGAACTGCGGCACCAGGAACTGGTGGCGGAGCTCGACCCGTGGGCGGCGCGGCGCGTGGCGCATGCGCATGGCGGGGATACCGACGCGACCTGCCGTGGGCTGGTGCGCGCGCTGGGCGAGGACGGGTGGCTGCGGTATGCCGTGGCCGGGCTGGAACACGGCGGCCTGACCAATACCATCGATACCCGCGCCGTCTGCCTGATCCGCGAGACGCTGGCCTATCACGACGGGCTGGCGGATTTTTCCTTCGCCATGCAAGGCTTGGGGTCGGGCGCGATCAGCCTGTTCGGCACCGGCGACCAGCGCGCACGCTACCTGCCGCGCGTGGCCGCCGGCCAGGCCATCGCCGCGTTCGCGCTGTCCGAACCCGAGGCGGGCTCGGACGTGGCCGCAATGGCCTGCGCGGCCACGCTGGACGGTTCGCACTACGTGCTGGACGGCAGCAAGACCTGGATTTCGAACGGCGGCATCGCCGACTTCTACGTGGTGTTCGTGCGCACCGGCGAGGCGCCGGGCGCGCGCGGCATCACCGCGCTGGTGGTCGATGCCGACACTCCCGGGCTGGAAATTGCCGAGCGCATCGACGTGATCGCGCCGCATCCGCTGGCGCGGCTGCGCTTTGCCGGCTGCCGCGTGCCGGTGTCCCAGCGGCTGGGCGAGCCGGGGCAGGGCTTCAAGGTCGCGATGGCCACGCTGGACGTCTTTCGCACCTCGGTGGCGGCCGCGGCGCTGGGCTTCGCCCGCCGCGCCCTGGACGAGGCGCTGGCGCGCGCGACCTCGCGCCGCATGTTCGGCCAGACGCTGGCCGATTTCCAGTTGACCCAGGCGAAGCTGGCCGAAATGGCCACCGGCGTCGACGCCGCGGCGCTGCTGACCTACCGGGCGGCCTGGATGCGCGACGGCGGCGCGCGCATCACCAAGGAGGCGGCCATGGCCAAGATGACCGCCACCGAGACCGCGCAGCGCGTGATCGACGCGGCGGTGCAGATGTTCGGCGGGCAGGGCGTGGTCAGCGGCGAGACGGTCGAGCGGCTGTACCGCGAGATCCGCGCGCTGCGCATCTACGAAGGCGCCACCGAAGTCCAGCAACTGATCATCGCCCGCGAGCTGCTGCGCGCGGCGGGCGCGGCCTGAAGAACGACGAAAGGAGAACCCATGGCACCGAACATCGAGATACTGCAGCCGGCCGGATGGCCCCGCCCCCGCGGCTACAGCAACGGCCTGGCCGCACGCGGCAAGCAGGTCTTCATCAGCGGCATGATAGGCTGGGAGCCCGACGGCGTGTTCCGCGCCAAGGACTTCGCCGGCCAGGTCCGGCAGGCGCTGGCCAACATCGTCGAGGTGCTGGCCGAGGCCGGCGCGGGGCCGGAGCACATCGTGCGCATGACCTGGTACGTGCTGGACAAGCGGATCTACGTCGCGTCCTACGAGGACATCGGCAAGGCCTATCGCGAGATCATCGGCCGCCATTTCCCCGCGATGACGGCGGTGCAGGTGGCCGGCCTGGTCGAGGACGAGGCCCAGGTCGAGATCGAGGTGACGGCGGTCGTCCCCGACTGACCGCATCCGGGTCGCGTGGCGCGGGGGGGATGGGTATCATTTCACGTATGGACGCTTGCACACACGGAGAACCATCGTGAAAGACACCCCCCACAGCCTCAAGCCCGGGTACTACTGGTATTTCATCGACACCGACCCGCCGTCCGTCATCCACATCCACGACACGGGCGCGGCCAGCCTGATGGGCACCGACTACGAGGTGCCGCCCGAAGACGTGGCGGAAATGATCTCGCGCGGCGAGACCTTCGTCTGGATCGATCCGCCGCTGGTGCCCTAGTTACAGGGTTTCAGTGCCAGACGCCGGCCTCGACGAAGATGTGCCGGCTGGCTTCCAGCAGTTCGGCGCGGGGCGCGCCCAGCTTGATGGCTTCGCCCACCTGCAGCGGCACGTACTTGGTGGCCGACACCAGCACCGGCTGTCCGGCCGGCTGGCCCGGCCAGCTCAGGGCCAGGCAATGCTGGTGGTGCGGTTTCTCGCCTTCGTACTTGGCCACCGCGACGCCGCTGCGCAGCTCGATGGCGGTGCCCGCATGATGGTCGATCTCGAACTGCGGCAGACTGCCCAGGAATCTGATGTAGGGATGCAGCGCGGCCATCGTCGTCTCCCCCGCGTACCGGGTGAAGCTATCCTACTTCAACGGGGGATTTCGTCCAATGCCTGCGCGATACTGCGCTTGCCCTTGCCGAAGGTATCGGCGTATTGCCGCGTGAAGGCGGCGCCGAAGAAGAATATCTGCGCCGAATAGTAGATCCACAGGATCAGCGCGATGACCGAACCGGCCACGCCGTAGGACGACGCCACGCTGCCGTGACCCAGGTACAGGCCGATGACGCCCTTGCCGATCAGGAACAGCACGGCCGTCATCAGCGCGCCCGGAACGACCTCCCGCCAGGGGATATGGATACTGGGCAGCAGCTTGAACACCACCGCGAACAGCGCCGTGACCACGGCGAACGAAAACAGGTTGGACACCAGCAGCGCCGCCGTCGAGAACACCGATTCGGCCCAGTACGCGTGCCAGTATTCCTGCAGGGCGGCCAGCGCGGCGTTGATGGCCAGGGAGATCAGCAGGAACAGGGCCAGTACCAGCACCAACCCGAACGACAGCAGCCGGCCGCGGACCAGGGCCCAGATGCCGGACGTCCTGGACGATGGCACGTCCCACAGCTCGTCCAGACTCTCTTTCAGTTCCGAGAAGGCCGTGGTCGCGCTGAACATCAGCAGCACGGTCGAGATCAGGGCGGCGGCCCAGCCCTTGTCCGATTGCTGGGCGCTGGCCAGGACGGTCTGGATGGCCTCGGCCCCCTGGCGCCCCGTCAGCGAGCCGATCTGGCTGACGAGCTGGTTGCGCACGGCATCCTCGCCGAAGAAGGCGCCGGCGATGGCGATGACCAGCAGCAGGATGGGCGCCAGCGAGAACACCATGTACAGGGCCAGCGCCGCGCCCTTGCTGGCGGCGCGGTGATCGGACCACCGGCGCGCGGTGTCCCACAGCAGCGCGACGATGAGCACGCGGCGCAGACGGTCCAGGTAAGGGCCCAGGGGCATGGCGGCGGCGTCTCCGAAGGAACGGCATGGCTCCATTCTGGGCGTGGGGCGGCGCAGCGTCAGTATCCGAACACAAACCGACGCAAATGTAGATTTTGCTAACGCGTTACCGATGTGCGACCATCGGCCGGTTAAATGTGCATCGCGGCGCGACCTGGAACATTCGGAAAGGACATTCATGAGGCATCGAATCCTGCTGGCCATGCTGGGGACCCTATGCGCCACGGCGGTCCACGCGCAAGGCGCCGGATCCAACGTTTTCGGCGTGGGCTGGATGCATCTCGCCCCCCAGGATTCGAGCAAGCCGTTGACCATCGTCGCGCCCGGCGCGGTGGCGGGGCCCGTACCCGATACCGGATCGTCCCTGGAAAGCGCGGATACCCTGGGACTGACCTATACGCGTTTCCTGACCGACCACGTCGCGGCCGAACTGGTCCTGGGCGTGCCGCCCAGGTTCAAGCTGAATGGCGAACAGGCATTGGCGCCGGTGGGGCTGCTGGGCTCCGCCCGCCAGTGGAGTCCGGCCGTGGTGTTCAAGTATTTCTTCGGCCCGGCCGACAGCGCTTTCCGGCCTTTCGTCGGAGCCGGGCTGAGCTACATCTGGTATTCGGACGTGCGCCTGACCGATGGCTTCCAGCGCGCGGTGTCGGCCACCGTCACCCGGAACACCAATCCCGGCTTGAAGACCGATGCCGAGGTCGACAGCAAATGGGCGCCGGTGCTCAATGCCGGCGCCGCCTATCAGATCGGCAGGAACTGGGGGGCGCTGCTGTCGGTATCCTACCTGCCGGTCAAGACCCGTGCCCGCCTGCGTACCCATGGCACGCCGGTGGGCACGATCGAGAGCCAGGCGGACCTGAAGATCAACCCCATCGTGGGCATGCTGGCCGTCACCTACCGTTTTTGAACGGCGCCGGCGTCAGTCCTGCGCGCTGAAGCCGGTCTGGGCCACGATGTCGCGCCAGCGCGCGATTTCGCTGCGCGTGTAGGCGGCCAGCGCGTCGTGCCCGGCGTAGGCCGGATTCACGCCTTGCTCGACCAGCTTGCGCTGGACGTCGGCATCCTTCATCACCTGGCCCACGGCCTCGTCCAGCTTGTTCACCACGGCGGCGGGCGTGCCCTGGGGGGCATACAGCCCGTACCAGCCGGTGGCGTTCACGTCGGGGTAGCCGGCTTCGGTCATGGTCGGGACGCCGGGGGCGGCGGGTTGCCTGCGCGCTCCGGTCACGGCCAGGATCTTCAGCTTGCCGCCCTGGGCCAGCTGTTGCGCGACCTGCAGGACCACGAAACCGAACTGCACCTGGCCGCCGACGAGATCGGTCACCAGGGGCGCCGAGCCCTTGTAGGGGACATGCTGCATGTCCAACTGCGCCTTGCGGTTGAACATGTCGCCGGCGAACTGCGACGGCGAGGCGGCGCCGAACGATCCATACGAATATTTGCCGCGCCCGGCCCGCAGCCAGGACACCAGCTCGCCCAGCGAGGCCGCCGGCACGCTGGCCGGGGTGGCCAGGGCCAGCTCGAAATCCACCAGCCGCGCCACGGCGGTGAAGTCCTTGACGGGGTCGTAGGGCAGTTTCTTGAAAGTGACGGGATTGACCGCCATGGTCTGGGCAAAGCCCATCAGCAGCGTGTAGCCGTCGGCAGGGGCCTTGGCGGCGGCGGCCGAGCCGATGAAGCCGTTGGCGCCGGCCTTGTTCTCGACGATGACGGGCTGCCCCAGGCGGGTGCGCAGCTTGTCGGCGACCATGCGGGCGACGACGTCGGGCGTGCCGCCCGCCGGGCCCGGCACCACCAGGGTGATGGGGCGCGAAGGATAGGTGTCGGCCTGCGCGGCGGTGGCCGCGAGCAGGCAGGAGATCGTCAGGATGGCGTGGCGGAACATGATTTCCCTCTTTGCTGCGAACCCCCCATCCTAAGGGCGGGATCGCCGCGCCGGGTAATGAAAATCCCCGCCCGGGATATGCCGGTTGCCTATATCGACATGCCTGGCACGGGAAGTTTCGGGGTATTCCTTAACGAAACCGGTGTGGGCAACGGTACGGTTTTTGCTATTCTCGAGAGGACGCTACTCCGGGGAGGTGGTCGATGCGCCTGACGTGCGCTGCGGGTTTGAGACAGGGCGCACAGGGCGCGCGCGGTTGGGCCGGAACGTTCCTCCTGGCGGTGGCGGCGGTCGTCGCGGCTGGCTGCTCGCCCGGCGGCCCCGACGGCGGCACGCCGCTGAACAGCCCCTACGCGGCCGGCGCCGAGCGCGAGAACGTGATGTACACGGCGTTCACCCAGCGCTCGCCCAAGTACCTGGACCCGGCCAGTTCCTATTCGGTCGACGAGACTCCCTACACCTACCAGATCTACGAGCCGCTGTATGGCTACGACTACCTGAAGCGCCCCTACCAGCTCGTGCCCCGGGCCGCCGTCCGGGTGGTCGATCCGGTCTACCTGGACGCGCAGGGCAACCGCCTGCCGGACAGCGTGCCGGGCGAACAGGTGGCGCAAAGCGTCTACGACATCCCGATCAAGCCCGGCATCCGCTTCCAGCCGCACCCCGCATTCGCGGTGGACGAGGCCGGCCGGGACGTGTACCGGCACCTGGCGCCGGCCGACCTGGAAGGCAAGTACGCCATCCCGGACTTCCCCCGCACCGGCTCGCGCGAGCTGACCGCCGACGACTACGTCTACGGCATCCGCCGCCTGGCCACCACCCGCGTGGTCTCGCCCATCTACGCGCACATGACCGACTACATCGTCGGCTTCAAGGAGTACGGCGACCGCATCCGCGCCGCCGACGCCGAGCTGCGCAAGGGGCTGGCCCCGACCACGCGCGACCTGCCGTGGCTGGATTTCCGCCAGTACGCCTTCGAAGGCGTGGAGGCGCTGGACCCCCATACGCTGCGCATACGGATCAAGGGCAAGTACCCGCAGTTCAAGTACTGGCTGGCCATGACCTTCTTCTCGCCCATCCCGTGGGAAGCGGACCAGTTCTACAGCCAGGCCGGCATGGCCGAGCGCAACCTGACCCTGAACTACTGGCCGGTGGGCACGGGGCCCTACATGCTGACGGAGTATCGCGAGAACCGCCGCCACGTGCTGTCGCGCAATCCCAATTTCCGCGGCGACCCCTATCCCTGCGAGGGCACGGACGAGGACCGCGCCGCCGGCCTGCTGGAGGACTGCGGCAAGCCCACCCCCTTCATCGACCGCATCGTCTTCAACATCGAGAAGGAAAGCGTGCCGCTGCAGGGCAAATTCCTGCAGGGCTACTACGACGTGCCCCAGGCCGAGCGCGGCGAGTACGGCGTGGCCTACCTGGTGGCGGCCGGCGATTCCAAGGAGAAGGCGGCCCTGTACGCCGAGCGCGGGCTGAAGCTGCCGACCACGGTCGAGACCCAGAACTGGTACATGGGCTTCAATTGGCTGGACCCGGTGGTAGGCAAGGGCGACAACCCCGCCCAGGAGGAGCGCAACCGCAAGCTGCGCCAGGCCATCAGCATCGCGGTGGACTGGGAGGAATACGTCACCATCTTCGAGAACAGCCAGGCGCAGGTCGCACATGGGCCGCTGCCGCCGGGCCTCCTGGGCTATCGCGATCCGCCCCCCGGCGCCAACCCGGTGGTCTACGACATAGACGGCGACAAGGTGACCCGCAAGCCGCTGGCCGAGGCCAAGAGGCTGCTGGCTGAAGCAGGGTACCCGGATGGCCGCAACGCGCAGACCGGCCAGCCCCTGGTCCTGAACTACGACGCGATGGGCGGCGTGTCGCCCGGCGCGCGTTCGCAGTTCGACTGGCTGCAGCGCCAGTTCGGCAAGCTGGGCATCCAGCTCGAGGTCCGCTCCACCGACTACAACCGCTTCCAGGACAAGATGCGGCGCGGCGTGGCGCAGATCTTCCTGTGGGGCTGGAACGCCGACTATCCCGATGCCGAGAACTTCCTGTTCCTGCTCTACGGCCCGAACGGCAAGGCGAAGGAGGGCGGCGAGAACGCCTCGAACTACGTCAATCCCGAGTTCGACAAGCTGTTCGAGCGCATGAAATACCTGGACGACGGGCCCGAGAAGGAAGCCCTGATCGCCCGCATGGTCGCGATCGTGCAGACCGACGCCGCGTGGATGTTCGGCTATTTCCCCAAGTCCGGCGGCGCCTACCAGCAGTGGGTGGGCAACGGCAAGCCGACCCAGATGATACGGAACAACCTCCAGTTCATGAAGATCGATTCCGCCCTGCGGACCCGCAAGATCGCCGAATGGAACCAGCCGGTCTGGTGGCCGGTGGCGCTGGCGGTGGTGCTGCTGGTCCTTCTGGCCGTGCCCGCATGGCGCATGGTCCGGCGCCGCGACCGCGCCGTGGCCGTCCATACCGACCGTCCCACGGGAGATGCGGCATGACCGCCTACATCGTGCGCCGGATCCTGTATGGGGTCCTGATCCTGATCGGCGTCAACCTGTTCACGTTCATGCTGTTCTTCGCGGTCAACACGCCGGACGACATGGCGCGCCTGTCCATAGGCGGACGCCGGGTCACCGCCGACGCCATCGAGAAATGGAAGGTCGAGCGCGGCTACGACAAGCCGCTGCTGGTCAACACCCAGGCCGAGGGCGCGCGGCGCTATACCGACACCATCTTCTTCGACCGCTCGGCCCGGCTGTTCGTGTTCGACTTCGGCGCCTCGGACGCCGGCCGGGACATTGGCTACGAGATCCGGCAGCGGGTGGGGCCCAGCCTGGCGCTGGCGGTGCCGACCTTCCTGCTGGGTTTGTTCGCCAGCGTGGCGTTCGCGCTGCTCCTGGTGTTCTTCCGGGGAACCTACCTGGATTTCTGGGGCGTGGTGCTGTGCGTGGCCATGCTATCTATCTCGGCGCTGTTCTACATCATCGCCGGGCAGTATCTGTTCTCCAAGACCCTGCGCCTGGTCCCGCTGTCCGGCTTCGCCGGCGGGCTGGACGCCATGCGCTTCCTGGTGCTGCCCGTGCTGGTGGCCATCATCGCCAAGCTGGGGCCCGAGGCACGTTTCTACCGCGCGCTGTTCCTCGAGGAAATCGGCAAGGACTACGTTCGCACGGCCCGCTCCAAGGGGCTGTCCGAGCGCCTGGTGCTGTTCCGCCACGTGCTGCGCAACGCCATGCTGCCCATCCTGACCAGCACCATCTCGGCCATTCCGCTGCTGTTCATGGGCAGCCTGATCGCCGAATCCTTCTTCGGCATCCCCGGCCTGGGCAGCTACACCATGGACGCCATCAACGCCCAGGACTTCGCCATCGTGCGGGCCATGGTGTTCATCGGTTCGGTGCTCTACATCATCGGCCTGATCCTGGCCGACATCTCCTACACGATCGCGGATCCGCGCGTGCGTTTCGAGTAAGAACATGCCCAAGATCGTCTTTCTGTGGACCGACGTCGCGCTGTTCCTGCTGGTGCTGGGGGTAGCCTGCTACGCCTGGCACGCCCGCCGCACGCCCAACCTGCGGGCCACCTGGGCCCGGGTGGCCCGCGACACGCCGGCCATGTGCGCCGTGGTGGTGTTGGGCGTGTTCGTGACGATCGGCTTGCTCGATTCCCTGCACTACCGGCCCTTGCTGGAATCGGTGGAAGTCAACGGCGGGAAAGGCGCGCGCGCCTATTCCCCGGTCACGCGCTCGGTGCTCGACGCCTTGCTGGAAAAACCCATGGCGGGGCGCGAGAAGACCTACTCGGCCCCGCTGGCGGTGCGCCAGTTCACCAAGGAATCCATGTTGGTGGACGGCAAGCCGGTGCGGGACTATCCGCGCCTGCGCCACGGCGGCGCGCACCTGACCGACCCCGACACGCAATGGCTGGGGGACGTGCTGCGGCGCACGGCCGTGGGCGTCGTGGCCGGCGGCCTGCTTGCCGGCGCCGTGGCCCTGCTGGTGGCGGGCGCCCTGGCGCATCGCGGCGGGCAGGGCTTTGCCGTGGCGTGGCGCGACATCGTCCACCGGCGCACCGCCGTGCCGCTGGCGCCCATGCTGCTGACCTTCGGCATCATCGCCATCCTGGCGGGCGCGGCCGTATCCCTGTCCACCGGCTATCACGTCATGGGCACCGACAGCACCGGCAACGACGTCCTCGTGCAGACCGTCAAGAGTTTCCGCACCGCGCTGGTGATCGGCAGCCTGACCACCCTGGCGACCCTGCCGCTGGCCCTGGCGCTGGGCATCATGGCCGGCTATTTCAAGGGCTGGGTCGACGACATCATCCAGTACGTCTACACCACGCTGACCTCCATTCCGGGCGTGCTGCTGATCGCCGCCTGCGTGCTCATGGTGCAGGTCTTCATCGACAACAATCCCGACCTGTTCGAGACCGGCGCCGAACGCGCCGACCTACGCCTGTTCCTGCTGTGCATCATCCTGGGCGTGACCGGCTGGGCGGGGCTGTGCCGGCTGCTGCGGGCCGAGACGCTCAAGCTGCGCGAACTCGACTACGTGCTGGCCGCGCGCGCCTTCGGCGCCTCGCCGGTGCGCATCATGACCCGCCACCTGCTGCCCAATGTCATGCATATCGTGCTGATCACCGTGGTGCTGGATTTCTCGACCCTGGTGCTGTACGAGGCCGTGCTGTCCTACCTGGGCGTGGGCGTCGATCCCTCCATGAATTCGTTCGGATCCATGATCAACCTGGCGCGGCTGGAAATGTCGCGCGATCCCATGATCTGGTGGAGCCTGCTGTCGGCCTTCGCCTTCATGCTGGCCCTGGTGCTGTCCGCCAACCTGTTCGCCGACGCCGTGCGCGAGGCCTTCGACCCGCGCGCCCGGGCCTACCGGCCGGCGTGGGCCAGGGCCCGTTCGGCCAAGATGCTGGAGGACCGCTGATGAACGCCCCCGCGGAAACCGCCATGCTGGACGTGCGCCGCCTGGACGTCCGGCTCGACAGCGACCACGGCGTTGTCCATGCCGTGGATGCGCTCGACCTGGCCATCGCGCGCGGCCAGACCTTCGCGCTGGTGGGCGAATCCGGCTGCGGCAAGAGCATGACCGCGCTGGCGCTGATGCGGCTCCTGCCCGACGCCGGGCGGATCGAGCGCGGCCAGACCTTGCTCGAAGGCGTGGACCTGAACCGCCTGCCCGAGCGCGACATGCGCACCGTGCGGGGCCGCAAGATCAGCATCATCTTCCAGGAACCCGCCACCAGCCTGAACCCGGTCATGCGGGTGGGCGACCAGATCGTCGAGACCATCGCCACCCATACCTCGCTGCGCGGGGCGGCCGCGCGCGCCAAGGCCGTCGAGTGGCTGCGGCGGGTCGGCATACCCGAGCCCGAGCGGCGGGTGGACGACTATCCCTTCCAGTTGTCGGGCGGCCAGAAACAGCGCGTCATGATCGCGATCGCGCTGGCGGCCGAACCGGAACTGCTGATCGCCGACGAGCCCACCACGGCGCTGGACGTCACCATCCAGGCGCAGATCCTGGAACTGCTGAGCGCCCTGCAGGCCCAGCTCGGCATGGCGATGATGCTCATCACGCACGACCTGGGCATCGTGCGCAGCATGGCCCACCACGTCGCGCTGATGTATGCCGGCCAGATCGTCGAGTCCGCGCCGGCCGACGAATTCTTCCGCCATCCCCGCCATCCTTATGCGCGGCTGCTGTTCGGCGCGCTGCCCAGCATGGGCCGCCGCGGCGAGCACCTGGCCGCCATTCCCGGCACCGTGCCCGCCCTGAACCAGGCTTTCGGCGGCTGCCGCTTCGCCCAGCGCTGCCCGGCCCACGCAGCCGAATGCGACGCCGCGCCGCCGCCCCTGGTCCAGGATGCGCCCGAACACGCCGTGCGCTGCGTCCGGCTGGCCGAGATCGACGCCGCCCGCGCGGCGGGCAAGGCCGAGCCGCTGCCCGAGGTGCACGTCGTGGCGCCGTCCGAGGCCGCCGTGGCGGCGCCCGCGCCGGCTTGCGCCGCCTCCGCGCCCGGATCCGGTCTCTTGAGCGTGACCGACCTCAAGGTCCATTTCCCCATCCGCAAGGGCGTGCTGCGCCGCACCACCGGCTGGGTCAAGGCGGTGGACGGCGTGAGCCTGTCGCTGGATACCGGCAGGACGCTCGCCCTGGTCGGCGAATCGGGCTGCGGCAAGACCACCACCGGCAAGGCCTTGCTGCGCCTGCTGGACGGCGTGGCCACGATCTCGGGCCAGGCCAGTCTCCAGGGGCACGACCTGCTGCGGGCCGGCGGCCGCCAGCTCAAGCGCCTGCGGCGCGACATCCAGATCATCTTCCAGGACCCCTACGCCTCGCTGAATCCCCGCATGCGCGTGGGCGAGATCCTGGACGAGGGCTTGGCCTCGCTGCGTCCCGACCTGGACGCCGCCAGCCGCCAGGCCGCCATGCTGCGCCTGCTGGACCAGGTCGGGCTGCGCGCCGATGCCCGCGACCGCTACCCGCACGAATTCTCGGGTGGCCAGCGCCAGCGCATCGCCATCGCCCGCGCCCTGGCGGTCGAGCCCAAGCTCATGGTGTGCGATGAACCGACCTCGGCGCTGGACGTCTCGGTGCAGGCGCAGATCCTCAACCTGCTGCACGCCTTGCAGCGGGACATGGGTATCGCCTACCTGTTCATCACCCACAACTTCGGCGTGGTCGAATACCTGGCCGACGACATCGCCGTCATGCAGGGCGGCCGCATCGTCGAGACCGGCCCGGCCGAGCGAGTCCTGACCCGGCCGGACCACGCCTATACCCGGCAGCTGCTGGACGCCGTGCCGCGCTTCGACGTCGAGGCGGCCTGAACGAACAAGGAGACCAAGCATGTCGTACGAAGGAAGTTGCCATTGCGGGGCCGTCGCGTTCGAGGTCGACGCCCCCGTGCCCGCCCAGGCCATGAGCTGCAACTGCTCCCATTGCCGCCGCAAGGGTTTCCTGCTGAGCTTCGTGCCCGAAGGCCAGTTCAGGCTGAAGCAGGGCCAGGACCAGTTGCGGTCCTATTTCTTCCACGCCCACAAGATCGAGCACATGTTCTGCGCCACCTGCGGCACGCAATCCTTCGCCCGCGGCGCCATGCCCGACGGCACGCCCATGCGGGCGGTGAACCTGCGCTGCGTGCCGTCCATCGACCTGGACGCCTTGCAGATCAAGCGGGTGGATGGGGCCAGCTTCTAGGCGGGCCGGCAGGGGCGGGAGGGCTAAAATGGATTATCATTCCGCTCCTGGCGCCGCATAGGGAAGCGTGGCAGAGTGGTCGATTGCACCGGTCTTGAAAACCGGCAACGGGCAACCGTTCGTGAGTTCGAATCTCACCGCTTCCGCCAGAGAACGTGAAAGCCCCTTGATTCAGTTGAGGATCAAGGGGTTTTTCTTGCCGCCGGGCCGCCCCAAGGCAAAATGGCTTCAAAATGTTCGCGGACCCGCCCGCCATCCCCGACTGGCGTAATCTTCCCAGACGTCTTCCCGATGCAGGAGAACCCGCCATGACCATCGCCAAGAACACGATCTGCCTGTGGTACGACAAGGACGCCGAGGAGGCGGCCCGCTTCTACGCCAAGACTTTTCCCGACAGCGCGGTGCACGCCGTCCACCGTGCTCCCGGCGACTATCCATCCGGCAAGACCGGCGACGTGCTGACGGTCCAGTTCACGGTGGCCGGCATTCCCTGCCTGGGCTTGAACGGCGGGCCGGCCTTCAGGCACAACGAGGCGTTCTCGTTCCAGATCGCCACCGATGACCAGGAAGAAACCGATCGCTACTGGAACGCCATCGTCGGCAACGGCGGCCAGGAAAGCGCATGCGGCTGGTGCAAGGATAAATGGGGTATTTCCTGGCAGATCACGCCGCGCGTGCTGACCGAGGCCCTGGCTGCCGGCGGCGGGGAAGCCAAGCGCGCGTTCGCGGCGATGATGGAGATGAAGAAAATCGACGTCGCCGCGATCGTGGCCGCGCGGCGGGGCTGACGCGCGGTATCCGGCTCAGGCCGGCGCGCAGCCGGCCAGCAGGTCGATGACCGCCCGCGCCGCGCGTGTCTGTACCCGGCCCCTCCGGCAGCACAGCACGGTGGCCGTCCGCGCCGCCGAGGCGCCTTCCAGTTCGATCATCACAAGCTCCCCGGCCGCCGCGTCGGTGGTCACCGCATAGTCCGGCAGCACCGTGGCAAGTTCCCCGCCACGCACGGCGCGCTTGATGCTCTCGATGTGGTCCAGGTTGAGGACGGCCGTGAGCGGCAGTTGCCGGCGCGTCGCGGCCTGGTTGAGCCAGCGCCGGGTCTCGAAGTTCGCATCGAGCAGGGCCAGCGGCTGCGCGAGCAGCGTCTTCAGGTCGACGCGGCGGCGCCGGGCCAGCGCATGGTCCGGCGCGACGGCTACGACGTAGCGCGTGACGAAGCGGTGGACGATCTCCAGGTCGGGGTCGTGTTCGTCCGGCGCCAGCGCAATGCCGAGGTCCACCGTGCCGTCGTGGACCAGGCGCAGGACCTGTTCCGAGCCGGCGACCCGGGCATCGAAGGTGATGCCCGGGTGCGAGGCGCGGAACCGGGAGATGGCGGGCAGCAGCCAGCCGGTCATGACGCCTTCGATCGAGGCGAGGCCGACGTTGCCCCGCACCAGCCCGTGCAGTTCATCGATGCGCGCCCGCGCAAGCTCCATGTCGCGCAGGCTGTTGCGCATCTGCGCGGCCACGATGCGGCCTTCTTCGGTCAGTACCATGCCGGTCTGGTTCCGCTCGAACAGGGGGGAGCGAAACGCGTGTTCGAGCAGTTGGACCTGGCGGCTGATGGCCGACGGGCTCAGATGCATCAGCTCGGCGGCACGCCGGATCGACCCGGTTTCGGCGACGGCGAGGAAGTAGCGGTAGGCGGGGATCTGCATGGGAGTCTTATGTCCTGGTGTGCAGTTTATTAGAACATGATGTTCGATACGTTCGGATGGACGGGACACCTGGCTGTCACGAGAATGGAGGCCCACTGAAAATGTCGCCTCGGGAGTATGTGGATGTTCAAGGCTGCTGTCGTCCAAGCATCGTCGGTCCCCTTCGAGCCGCAGAAGACGGCGGAGAAGGCTGCCGGCCTGATCCGTACCGCCGCGGGGGAAGGGGCGTCGCTGATCGTTTTTCCGGAAGCCTTTCTTGGGGGATATCCCAAGGGTTCCGCGTTCGGGACCGTGGTCGGCCGCCGCACGGATATCGGACGGGCGCATTTCCGGCGCTACATGGAGGGTGCCGTTACCCTGGATGGTCCCGAGCTGGCGTTGCTGGGCGAGGTCTGTGCCGAGACGGGTGTCCACGTCGTGATGGGGGTGATCGAGCGGATGGGGCGCACGCTGTACTGCACCAGCGTCACGCTTGCCCCTGGAGCCGGCCTGGCCGGCTTTCACCGCAAGCTGATGCCGACCGGCCAGGAACGCATCATCTGGGGTTTTGGCGACGGCTCGACGATCGCTCCGGTGGATTCCCCGCTGGGCCGCATCGGTTCGGTCATCTGCTGGGAGAACTACATGCCGGCATTCCGGCAGGCGATGTACGCGCAGGGGACGGAAATCTACTGCGCCCCGACCGCCGATGACCGTGCCAGCTGGGCGCCCACGATGATCCACGTCGCCCTGGAAGGGCGGGTGCACGTGCTGAGCGCGTGCCAGGCCATCAGGCTGGGCGAGTATCCGCCGTTCTATCGCGAGGATTTCGGCATGCAGGCGGCGGACGAGGACTATCTCATGCGTGGCGGCAGCATGATCGTGAGTCCCCTGGGCGAGGTCCTGGCGGGGCCGGTGTTCGATACCGAGACGATCCTGTACGCGGACATCGATACCGGGATAGGCAGGGCCAGCAACGTGGATTTCGACGTCTGCGGCCATTATTCCCGCCCGGACATTTTCAGTCTGACCGTGAACACCACGCCCATGCAGCCAGTCACTTTCGTGGCCGACTGAGCGCGTCGATAGTCGTTGGGGAATTGGGAGAAATCATGTCGGCACAAACATCAACGATCAAGCATTCCAAGAAACACGAACGTCTCGTCATCGTCGGGTCCACGCTGGGCACGCTGTTCGAGTGGTACGACTTTTTCCTGTTTGGCGCGGTGGCGTCGGTGTTCTCGAAGCTGTTCTTCGCGCCGTTGTCGCCGTCCAGCGCGTATCTGTTCGCGCTGATCGCCTTCGGCGTCGGCTTTGCCGTGCGTCCGCTGGGGGCGCTGCTGTTCGGCCGCCTGGGCGACATGATCGGGCGCAAGTACACCTTCCTCATCACCATCGTGCTGATGGGCGGCGCCACATTCTGCGTGGGCCTGATTCCGACGTATGCGCAGGTCGGCATTCTGGCGCCGATTCTCCTGCTCTTGCTGCGGGTGCTGCAGGGCCTGGGCCTGGGCGGCGAATACGGGGGGGCCGCGATCTACGTGGCCGAGCATGCCAGCCCGGGTAGGAAAGGGCGCAATACCAGCTGGATCCAGATGACCGGCGCCGGCGGCTCCATCCTGGCGCTGCTCGTGGTCTATGTCTGCCGCACGAGCTTCGGCGAGGCCTTCGAGGAATGGGCCTGGCGCATTCCGTTCCTGCTTTCCGCGGTCATGCTGGCGATCTCGGTCTATATCCGCACGGTGCTGCATGAATCTCCCGTCTACATGAAGATGAAGGCCGAGGGCAAGACGTCCAGGCAGCCGATCAAGGAAACCTTCGGCAGCTGGGCCAACATCAAGGCCATGCTGATCGCCCTGTTCGGCCTGGTCATGGGCGTGACGACGGTGCTCTACACGGCGCAGACCTATTCGTTCTTCTTTCTTACCCAGACGCTCAGGCTGGACATAGGCACGGCCAGCTTCCTGAACGCCATTTCCCTGGCGATCTGCCTGCCCATGATGTGGTGCGCCGCGGCCATCTCGGACAAGATCGGCCGCAAGAAGGTGATCCTGACGGGCTGCCTGCTTGCTGCGCTGACGATCTTCCCGGTCTTCAAGGCGCTGACGCAATACGCCAATCCCGGCCTGCAGGCGGCCTCGACGTCCAGCCCGGTCACGGTGCGCGCCGCGCCCGGCACCTGCAACGTGCAGATCGACCTGCTGGGCAAGAATCCGCCCGTGACGGAATGCGACAACGTCAAGGCCTTGCTGGCCAAGTCGGGCGTGCCCTACGACAACGTCGCGGATCCGGCCGCCGTCAGCCCCGTCACGCAGATCGGGGGCACCACGTTGACCGGCTTCGACGCCGCGGCGCTGAAGTCCACGCTCGAGCAGGCCGGCTACTCCAGCCAGGCGGATCCCGCGCGGGTCAACCACGGGATGGTGATACTGCTGCTGGTCATCCTGTGCGTCTTTTTCGCGATGGTCTATGCTCCTCTTGCCGCCGCGCTGGTCGAGATGTTCCCCGCCCGTGTCCGATATACCGCGCTGTCTTTCCCCTACCATGTGGGGAACGGGATCTTCGGGGGTTTTTTTCCCGCCGTGGCGTTCGCGATGGTCGCCTTTACCGGCGACATCTACTTCGGCCTCTGGTATCCGGTGATCTTCGCGGCCTTGTCGGTGGTGATAGGCGGCCTGTTCCTGCGCGAGCAGCCCGTCGAAGAAGAGTCGCCGGGGCTGCACGGCGCCCCTGGCCGAGCCTGAGCATCCGCATCAGTGAGCCCAGCATGAGTTTTCATATCGAATACCCGCGTACGATACCGGCCCGGCGGCCGGGGGACTTCGCCCCGGCGGCACCGAAGTTCCAGGTCCGGTGGAGCGCACCCGTCACGACGGTCGTGGCGGACTACATCGCCGTACAGCGCCAGCCCTCGGACCTGGGCGCGGAACGGGCCTTCTTCGACAGGGCCCGGGCGGCATTCGCCAGCCCGTGGGGGCCGGATTGCTTCGACGAGGTCCGTTGCACGGACGAGGCCGGCTTCGCCAATTCCATCGTCATCGCATACTGGGTCGACCTGACGCGGTACGCGGCCTGGAAGCACCGCGACGCATTCAACGGCTGGTTCGCATCGCCGGACCGGGAAAAGGAAGCGGTGGGCCATTGGCGCGAAACCCTGGTCGTGCCCTACGACCGGGTCGAGACGATTTTCTCCGAACCTTACTACCGTGCGGGCATCGCGCGCACGAACGGCTGCGAACTGGAGCCCATGTATGTCGCCGGCTATTTCGGCGCGATGCGCGACCGGCTTCCCATTTCGGCCGTTGATCCGCTGGACTCCCCCCATGGGGACGAGGCTCCCGAAGGCGGGTTCGATGCCGGCGCCGGCAGGCGGATCAGGATAGACGTACCGCCCAACGTGGTGAACATCCGCTCGGGCCAGTATTGGGCGCGGGCCGAAGGCGAGCAGCTGGACGACTATTACGCCAATCTGCAGCCCAAGCTGGACACGGGCATGGCGTATCTCAAGGACCATGCCGGCACGACAGGGTGCCTGTCCCTGCGTTCGCTGGTCGCGCTGGACCGCGAAGGCAACGAGCTCAGGGAAACGTCCAAGCACGGCTATTTCCTTTCCCTGGCGCCGCTCGAGCGGTGGGCGGCCAGCCACAAGAGCCACCTCGACATCTTCAGGCACGCGCTGGCCAAGCGCCGGCAGTACGGGGCCGAACGCAGCGTCGTCACCTGGCATGAAGTCTTCGTGATCGGCAGCACGCCTTCCTTTGAGTATGTGAACTGCCATTCAGGGACTGGCCTGCTGCGCTTTGCCCAGATCTGGGGAAGCGGCGTGGCGCGGCCTTGACCGGAGCCGCCGCCATGCCCATCCGCCTGTATTCGATGACGTACTCGGGACACGGCCATCGCGTGCAGTTGTTGCTGTCCCTGCTCGGACTGCCCTACGAGAAGATCGATGTCGATCCGCACGGCGGCGTCCTGAGGACGCCCGAGTTCCTGGCGATGAATCCTTTCGGGCAGGTCCCCGCCATCGTCGACGGCGACACGATTCTTCACGATTCGAACGCCATCCTGGTGTACCTGGCGAAGAAGTACGGCGGGCCTGCCTGGCTGCCTGAGGACGCCGAAGGAAGTGCGCTCGTGCAGCAATGGTTCTCGCTGGCGGCCGGACCGATCGCGTTCGGTCCGTGCGCGGCGCGGCGATTGCGGGTCTATGGCGAGGAACTGGTCCCCATGGGCCATGCGGTGGAGATCAGCATGAAGCTCTTTCCTGTGCTGGAGTCGATGCTGTCGGGGCGGATGTTCGCCATCGGGGAACATCCCTCGCTGGCGGATGTCGCGGCGTATACCTATATCGCGCATGCGCCGGAGGGTGGGCTGTCCCTGGAGGCGTACCCGGCTATCAGAGCCTGGCTGGAACGTGTCGAAGCATTGCCCGGCTTCGTCCCCATGCCGGAGGCACCCGCCCTTGACGAAACCCCGCCATAGGACGGCGGGAAGGGGAGGCGGATTACTGCCGGTTGCCGCCCGTCTTGCTTCGAAACAGCATCCATTCCTCGACCACGCGTCCGTCCGGAAGGTGGCAATAGCCCACCGTTCCATTCGCTTCCTGGCGCAGCTCGACCCTGCCGCCTTGTTCGATGCAGTACTCGGACGCCGGGTTTGCGATCCGGGCGGTCCCGGCCCTATCGGGCATGTCCGCGCATCCCGCCGCCAGGGCAAGGCCGATTACCAGGGGTGCTTTCATCTGAAGTCCTTTCATGTGTTGCCATATCCTCGTTCAAGCCGACAGCATCCGATGAATCAGGTCCGCCGTATTCGTCGCTGAAAATTTCTTCATCAGACTCGCGCGAAACACCTCCACCGTGCGCGGACTGATGCCGAGTTCCCGGGCGATCACTTTCGAGGTCTTGCCGTCCAGGAGTCGCGATGCGACTTCGCGCTCGCGAGGCGTCAGGGCCTCCGACGTGTGCGGCCGCTCGGCGCTGACATCCTCGAAGGTCCAGATCCCTGCCTCGTGCGGGCGCTCGCGGTTGAAGGCCCGGCCGGTCACGCGGCACCAGAAGTGCTGGCCGGTGGCGCGCTTCATGATACGCGTATCGGCATAGCGCCCATGCTTGTTCAGGATGGGGGCGATGCGCCTGCCCAGGCGCTCGAATTCCTCGGTCGTGGGATACAGCTCGCGGAACGACGCGCCCAGCAGGATTTCCCGGGACGCGTGGAAGACGTCGCAGACATAGCTGTTGCAGTCGACGATGATCCGGTTCTTCGAGAGAGCGAGGCCGATGGGCGCCATCTCGAAGGCCAGGCGATAGTCCGAGTCGGTGGACACCGGCGCTCCTAAGCAAAACTACGTAGATGGCTACGTAGTATCTTTCAAACGCTCGCCTTGCGCCAGCCCCTGGCCGCGAAGGCGATGCGGTGGTTCCAGTCCTTGGAGGAGGTGTCGTGAACAAGATTTATCCATCCGCCCCCGATGCGCTCGCGGGCGTCGTGAAAGACGAGCAGATGATCGCGGTGGGCGGCTTCGGCCTGTGCGGTATCCCGGAGGCGCTGATCGAGGCACTGCGTGCCTCGGGCGTCAAGGGCCTGACCGTGATCTCGAACAACGCCGGCGTGGACGGCTTCGGGCTGGGCAAGCTGCTGGAGACGCGGCAGATCCGGAAGATGATCTCGTCCTACGTGGGCGAGAACAAGGAGTTCGAACGCCAGTACCTGAGCGGCGAGCTGGAGCTGGAGTTCACGCCGCAGGGCACGCTGGCCGAGAAGCTGCGCGCCGGCGGGGCGGGCATCCCGGCCTTTTTCACCAAGACGGGCGTGGGGACCCTGGTCGCCGAAGGCAAGGAGCTTCGCGAGTTCGACGGGGAAACCTATGTGATGGAACGGTCCCTGGTGCCCGACGTGGCCCTGGTCAAGGCGCATGTGGCCGACCGTGCCGGCAACCTGCGCTTCCGCTACACGGCTCGCAACTTCAATCCGGCGGCCGCCACGGCGGGAAGGATTACCATTGCCGAGGTCGAGGAGATCGTCGAGGTCGGCGATCTGGCGCCCGACGACATCCATCTGCCGGGCATCTACATCCATCGCATCGTGCAGAACAGCCATCCTGAAAAACGGATCGAACAGCGCACGACGACCAAGGCGGAGAATTGATCATGGCATGGAGCAAGGACCAGATGGCGGCGCGGGCCGCCCGGGAACTGCGCGACGGTTTCTACGTGAATCTGGGGATCGGCATCCCGACCCTGGTGGCCAACCACGTGCCGGGCGATATCGAGGTCTGGCTGCAGTCCGAGAACGGCATGCTGGGCATCGGCCCGTTCCCGACCGAGGACCAGGTGGATGCGGACCTCATCAACGCGGGCAAGCAGACCGTGACCACGCTGCCGGGATCGTCGATCTTCGGCAGCGACCAGAGCTTCGCGATGATCCGCGGCGGCAAGATCAACCTGTCCATCCTGGGCGCCATGCAGGTCAGCGGGAAGGGCGACCTGGCCAACTGGATGATCCCCGGCAAGATGGTCAAGGGCATGGGGGGAGCGATGGACCTCGTGGCCGGCGTCGAGCGGGTGGTGATCCTGATGGAGCACGTGGCCAGGAAGAAGGATGGCGGCTACGAGCTGAAGATACTGCCCGAGTGCACGCTGCCCCTGACGGGCGTCGGTGTCGTGGACCGCATCATCACCGACCTTGGCGTGATCGATGTGACGGCGGACGGGCTGGTGCTGGTGGAGCTGGCGGAAGGCGTCAGCGCCGAGGAGATCCAGGCCAAGACGGGTGTGCCGTTGAAGATGTCGTAGGGGCCGCGTAGCGCCGGCATGGAAAGGACGGTACCCCCGTCCACAACCGGCCTGGCTGACGGCGAGTCCCCGCATGGCATCCCTTTCTGAAACGATCGTATAAAAAATAAATACGTATCCCAATATTTGGGATAAATTAATAGAAATAAAACGATCGTTTTAGAACGGAGGCGCCATGCGGTACATCACGGCGGTATTCGCGTTGTTGTCGTGCCTGGTCGCCGCCGGCGCCATGGCCCGGGACTATCCGGCGCATCCCATCCGGTGGCTGGTTCCCTATCCGCCAGGGGGCGGCGCCGACAACGTGGCACGTGTCGTCACGCAGCGGCTGTCGCGCACGCTCGGGCAGCCGATCGTGGTGGACAACCGGCCGGGCGGCAACACCATCATCGGCACGCAGGCGCTGCTGTCCGCCGCGCGTGACGGCTACACCGTGATGAACACCGCCGAGCAGATCGCCGTCAATGCCGCGCTGTATCCCGGCCTGAAGTATTCCGCGCAGCGTGACCTCGATTTCGTGGCGCTCCTGGTGCGCACGCCCTTGCTCCTGCTGGCGCGACGGGATCTGCCCGTCTCGGACGCCGCGGGGCTCTTCGCCTACATGAAGGAACGCGGCGACCGGCTCACTTATGGAAGCTGGGGGCAGGGCGGGATGAACCACTTGACCATGGAGGCCCTGGCCGCACGAGTGGGCGTGCATCCGACCCACGTGCCGTTTCCGGGGGCGGCGCCGGCCATGCGCGATCTCCTGGGCGGCCAGATCGACCTCTATTTTTCCGATCCCGCCACGGCGCTGCCCTACCTGCGCACGGGCAAGCTGAAAGTCTTGCTGGTATCCACCCGCGAGCGCCTGCCGTATCTTCCCGACGTGCCCACCGTGCACGAAAGCGGCTATCCCGGGTTCGACATGTACAGTTGGCAAGGCGTGCTGGCCCCCAAGGGTATCCCGCCGCGGGTACTGAAGACCCTGGCCGCCGCGATACGCGAGACGCTGCAACAGCCCGAGGTGGACAAGGAACTGCGCGAGCGCGGCTTCATTCCGGATCCCGGCACGCCCGAGCAGTTCCGGGCGTTCTTCCTGCGCAGCCAGGCGGAGCTGGGAGACATCGTGCGCAGGCGGAACATCCGGATCCAGTGACCGCGGGGCCGGCATGCGCGGCTGCCGCGAGTGCGCTATCTTAGGTCCCTGTCCGTCGACGGCGTGCCGCGTATGAGCCTGATAACAAGAAAACCCGCCATGGCCGGGAGCCTGCCCAGAACGCCCGTGCCGGCGGGGGTCTTCAGGTTTGCGCTGGATGCGCTGCCCGATGGCGTGCTGCTGGTCGATGCCGACAGGCGGGTGATCTATGCCAACAAGGCCTTCATGCTGCTGTGGCAGTTTCCGGAGGAGGCCTGGGAAGGATGGAGCGAAAGCCGGATGCTGGCCCACGCCAGCGACCAGCTTGCCGATCCCGGCCGCTTCCTGGAACACGTCGAGGCCCTTCATCCCACGGATGAGGCCTACCGCGACGAACTGCACTTCAAGGATGGACGCGTCTTCGCCCGCCGCAGCGTGCCCTTCGCTGCGGATGGATCCTTCCGCGCGCGGATCTGGATCTTCACCGACATCACCGACGCCAGGTCCTCGCTGCTGGATCCCTTATCGGGCGTTCCCAACCGCCGCGCCTACACGCTGGAGTTTCCCCCCTTCGTCGAAGCGGCCGACGACGGGTTGTTGAAGTGCGTGGCGATCCTCGACGTCGACAACTTCAAGGCCTACAACGACCGCTATGGCCATGCCGCGGGCGACCGGGTGCTCAAGCGCGTGGGCGGCCTGTTGCGCGGCATGCTGGGCCGGTCCGACGACCGGGTCTTCCGGATAGGCGGCGAAGAGTTCCTGGTGGCCTGCCGCCTGAGAGAGGACGCCGAGGGCGAGTGTTTCTGCGACGGGATGCGCACGGCCATCGCGGGCATGGGGATTGCTCATCGGGGCAATCCGCCGCATGGCGTCGTGACGGCGTCGATGGGGTTCGGCATCTTCCGGGGCGAACGCCGCACGGCCGAGGTCTTCGACCGTGTGGATGCCGCGCTCTACCAGGCCAAGGCCGAGGGGCGCAACACCTTGCGGCGAGCGAGCTTATAGCGCAGACACGCGAAAGGACGAGGAGCATGGCGATGGAAACGGCAGGGCTGGAAGTGTGGACGGTGGGACATTCCACGCATTCCCTGGAAGCGTTCCTGGCGATGCTGGCCGCCCATGACATCGAGGCGATCGCCGACGTGCGGCGGCACGCGGGTTCACGCAAGTATCCTCACTTCAATCCGGATGCGCTGGGCCGCGCGCTGGCGCAGGCCGGGGTGGAGTATGTGCCGCTGCCGGAACTCGGCGGCCGGCGTTCCCCCCTTGCGGATTCCCATAACACCGTATGGCGCAACCCATCGTTCCGCGGGTATGCGGACTACATGGAGACCGAAGACTTTCGCCTGGGCGTCGATCGGCTGCTGGCATTGGCTCGCCGCCGGCGGACCGCCGTCATGTGCGCGGAAGCCGTGTGGTGGCGATGCCACCGGTCGCTGATCGCCGATTACCTGAAGGCGAGGGGCGTCTGTGTCAGGCACATCCTGGGGCCCGGGAAGAGCGAGGTTCATCCGTATACGTCGGCAGCTCGGATCCGGGACGGCGCGTTGACCTACATGCCGGACGCCTGAAACGCCGGCACGCACGGACAGGAGGAACCGCCATGGCGCGGCGCATAAGGGGTCGGCGCTACACCGCCGTATACCCGCCATCGGCCAGCAGGTCCGTGCCCGTGACGAAGGCCGCCGCGTCGCTGGCCAGGAACAGCGCCGCCTCGGCGATCTCGGCAGGGGTGGCGATGCGGCCCATGGGATGGCGGGGCGCCAGTTGGGCGCTCGCGGCCGCTTCGCTGCCGTACCGGCGAGTGAGCCGGCTGGTCATCACCGATCCCGGCGACAGGCTGACGGCGCGGATACCCTGCTGCGCGTAGTCCACGGCGATCGAGCGGGTCAGGCCCAGCAGGGCCGCCTTGCTGGTGCTGTAGGCGCCCGCGCCGGGATTGGTCACGTGGCCGAGCTGGGACGCGACGTTCAGGACGACCGCGCCCGGCGCGCCCAGCAGGTGCGGAATGGCCCACTTGGCCATCAGGAAGGCGCCGGTCACGTTCACGTCCAGCGCCTGTTGCCAGTCGTCCACCCCCAGTTCGGCCAGCGGCAGCCGTGGCGACACGATGGCCGCGTTGTTGACCAGGACGTGCAGCGCGCCGAAATGGGCAACCGCGGCTTCGACCGCCTGGCGCGAAGACCCGGCGTCGGCCACGTCGCAGCCCAGTGCCAGGCTGCGTTCCGGGCAGGGTCCCCGGCCGATGCGCGCCTCCGCCTCGGCCTGGTTCCGATCCAGCCATGCCACGCTGGCGCCGGCCAGCAGGAAGCGGCCGGCGATCGCCGCGCCCAGGTCGCCCGCGGCGCCGGTCACGATCGCGACCCGACCGGACAGCGGGAGGTGGGAAGAGTCCATGGGTTGCTCCGAGCTTTGGTTAATGTCGACACTTTTTCTTGATTGTCGGATATTTCGTCCTGTGGATTGACGTTTTTGGCGATTTTATAGGGGTAAATATCTAGTTATTGGATAAAGTGTTGATAGTTTTGTGAGTCAAGGTTTATCCTGAACCGGAAAATTCACTTTTCCTCAAGGCCGTCCATGGGTACCGCTTCCGATCCGTCTCACGTCAATACGCGCCGGCGCCTGCTGCTGGCAGCGGCGCCCCTTGCCGCTTCGGCCTTTTCGGGCGGCGCGCGCGCCGCCGCGGCCGGGGCGGACTATCCGACGCGCCAGTTGACGCTGGTCTGTCCGTTCCCCGCGGGCGGGTCGGCCGACACGGTCAGCCGCCTGGCGGCGCACGCCCTGGCAGCCGAGCTGGGGCAGTCGGTGGTGGTCGAGAACAAGGCCGGGGCGGGCGGCAACATCGCCGCGGACTATGTCGCGCGGGCGCCGGCCGATGGCTACACCCTGCTGGTGGCGGGGCAGGCCATCCTGGCCATCAACAAGCCGCTCTACCGCAAGCTGCCGTACGACGCGGAAAAGCAGTTCCGCTTCGTGTCCATGATCGCGTCCATGCCGAACGTGCTGGTCATCAATCCCAAGACGGTGCCGGTGGCCGGCATCAAGGAGTTCGTCGCCTATGTGAAGGCCCATCCGGGCGACGTCAGCTACGGCTCGAACGGCGTCGGCTCGCTGTCGCACCTGACGACCGAGATGCTCGCCAAGGCGGGGGGCATGAAGTTCCTGCATGTTCCGTACAAGGGCAGCGCGCCGCTGATGGTGGACCTGGTGGCGGGGCGCCTGGGGTTCTGCTTCACGGGATCGGCGCTGGCGGCGCAGATGGTGAAGGAGGGCAGCGTGAAGGCCCTGGCGGTCACGACGAGCGAACGGATCCGCGCGCTGGCGGACGTGCCCACGCTGGTCGAGTCGGGCTTCCCGGAGCTCAACGCGCCGAGCTGGTTTTCGATCGTGGCGCCCTCGGGCGTCAAGCCCGAGGTTTTCGCGCGGCTGAGCAAGGCCATGGCCCGCGTGACCGCCTCGCCGGACTACATCGCCGCGTTGGACAAGGCGGCCAGCATCGTCGAACCGATGGATCCGGCCGCGGGCGAGGCACGTTTGAAGCGCGAGCGCGCGTTCTGGACCGAAGCGGTGACCATGACGGGGGCGACGGCCCACGATTGATTCCGGGCGGATGCCGGGAACGCAAGGAGCACAGATGGGCAGGATGCTGAGCGCCGGACAGGTCGACGCGTACGCGCGCCAGGGATACGTCAGCCCGGTGGAGGCCTTTTCCCCGCGGCAGGCGCGTGTCTACCGCGACCTGCTGGAGTCCGCCGAGCAGGCAGGCGGAGGGCTGTCCGCGGACCGGCGCCGCAAGATGCATCTCTACCTGAAGTGGGCGGACGAGATCGTCCGCCATCCGCGCGTGCTCGACGCCGTCCAGGACCTGATCGGCCCGGACATCCTGGTCTTCCACCTGACCTGCTGGATCAAGGAACCACGCACCGGCGCGTTCGTCAGCTGGCACCAGGATTCGACCTACTTCGGCCTGGAGCCCGCCCAGCATGTGACCGCATGGGTGGCGTTGTCCCCCAGCAATGAGGAAAGCGGCTGCGTGCAGGTGGTGCCGGGCAGTCACGCGCGGGGACAGCAGCGGCACTCGGCGGGCGGGGATGCCGCCAACATGCTGAATACGGGCCAGCGGATAGACGTGCCCGACGATGCCTGCATCGACCTGATGCAGCTGGAGCCCGGTCAGTTCTCGCTGCACCACACCCATCTTTTCCACAACTCCATGCCCAATCGCTCCGCGGACCGGCGCATCGGCCTGGGCATCAGCTACATACCCACCCACTGCCGGTGCGACAGCCGCCAGCGCCTGTCGGCCAGCCTGGTGCGCGGCGTGGATCGCCACGGTAACTTCGACCTGGACCCGGCGCCTGTCGCCGATTTCGACCCCCAAGGCTTGCGTTGCCATGAAGCGGCGATGCGTCGCTGGCACGCCGCCCGCGCGGAGCTGATTCCGAAGGCGAACGCCGCCGCGTAGCCGCGGCGCGCGCGCCGTGTTCCAGTCGGAGTTTCCCCGGTGTTGCGCCGGGGGTACTGGCTGAACCGCGACCGCCTGGTATCGCTATCATTGTCTTCCTGGAGGCAGGTCGTCGGCCATGGGCACCGACCCGGCCATGCTCCCGGGAGACCGGCGTGGGCCGGTCGGCAGCCGTTCCATACCGAGTGCGGCATCATGAACAACAACGACACCTTGCTTGCGCTCGCCCATCCCCTGATCGCGCTTCTGCTGGCGGCCATGTTCTACGGCGCCTGGCGCTACGCGCATCGCCAGGCGCAATTCCTGTTCTTCGCGATGGGCTTCGCCTGCTACGCGGGCGGCATCTCCATGCAGATCCTGCTGTGGCCGCCTTGGCTCCTGGCTAACATCGCCTTGACGGGAGTGGCCTACGCGTGCGCCATCTTCTGCTTCGCGCGGGGCCTGACGGCGCTGGAGGACAGGCGGCTGCCCGGGCTGCCGGCCGCGCTCGTGCTGGCGGTCATGCTGGCCATACGCATGGCCAGCGCGCACGACGAGTCGCTGTTCCGGCTGCGCGTGGCCACGACGCACGTTGCCGCCGCCCTGGTGTTCCTGCTGGCGCTGTGGCAGGTCCGCCATATGGCGCGGGGAACCGCCCTGGAGCGGCTGCTGTTCTGGTGTGTCGCGGCCTGCACGCTCAGCCTGCTCCCACGGGCCATGCTGGCCACGCGGCCGGCGGACCGGTACGGCTACGACCACTCGCTTTATTGGGAGGTCATGCAGACCAGCTTCTATTTCTTCGGCATAGGCGTGGCGTTCCTGATGCTGGGCCTGACGTCGGTGCGGACCATCTCCAGCCTGAGCCAGGCCAGCCGCCGGGATCCGCTGACGGGAATGAACAACCGGTCGGGGCTGGGCGAGTTCCTGGCGGCGCGCCTGCCGCGGTGCGCGCGCTATGGCCTGATCATGGTGGACGTGGATCATTTCAAGGGGATCAACGACCGCTACGGCCATCCGGCGGGGGATGCGGTGCTGAAGCGGCTGGCGGCGATCATGGAGCAGGGCATACGGGCGGACGACGCGGTGGGCAGGTTCGGGGGCGAGGAGTTCATGGTGGTGCTTCCCGAAGCCTCGGACGACGAGGCGAGGCGGGTGGCCGAGCGGCTGCGTGTCGCGGCGGCCGCCCAGGATTTCTCGGACATCGCGCCGGGATTGCAATGCACCGTGAGCCTGGGCGTGGGCAGCTTCGAGCATGGCGTCTCGTTCGAACTGGCCTATGCGACGGTGGACGAACGGTTGGCCCGGGCCAAGCGCCTGGGCAGGAACCGCGTGGTGGGGAAGGAGCCCGGCTGGGCGGTAAGGCGCAGCTCGGGGGCTTGAATTCCCGCGGCAAAGGCGTGATTGGCCGAGGGATGTTTTGCTATAAGGAGGACGGGTCTCTTCGCCTTCCTGGCAACAAGATAGATACGCATCCGGGAATACGGTCGTGCACGGTGTCTATAACCCCTTGCTGGTATTTCTTTCCCTGGTGGTCGCATCGCTGGCCGCCTACACGGCGCTGGAGCTGACCGGCCGCATCGCGTCGCTGCCGGGATGGAAGCGTCGGCTGCCGTGGCTGATGGGCGGCGCGGTCGCCATGGGGGTGGGCATCTGGTCGATGCACTTCATCGGGATGATGGCTTTTTCCCTGCCCATTCCCCTGGGGTACGCGTTCGGGCCCACGGCGCTGTCCCTGCTGATCGCCATCCTGGTGTCCGGTTTCGCGCTGGCGGTATCGGCCAGCGGCCGTGTCCGGCTCCGTTGCTGCCTGGCGGGCGGGGCGGCCATGGGAGCGGGCATCGCGGGCATGCACTACACGGGGATGGCCGCCCTGGACATGGCGCCCGCGGTGAGCTACGTGCCCTGGATCGTGCTGGCCTCCATCGGCCTGGCCATCGCGGCCTCTGTCGTGGCGCTGTGGCTGGGCGTCGCGCTGCGAGGTTCGGACGAACCCTATATCGCCTTCAAGCGCCTGGGCGCGGCGCTGGTGATGGGGGGCGCCATCACCGGCATGCACTACACCGGCATGAGCGCGGCGCAATTCGCCCCCGGCAGCGTCTGCCTGTCGGCCAGCCAGCTGGATCCCAACTGGCTGGCAATGATGGTGTCCGGCTCGTCGCTGGCTGTGCTGCTGGGGACCCTGCTGGTGCTGGGCTGGCGCGCCAACAGCCTGGCCGACTCGCTGCGGCGGGCCAACCGGCAACTGCAATACCTGAGCATGCACGATGCGCTGACCGGACTGCCGAACCGGTTGATGCTGGTCGAGCAGATGAACCTGGCGATCCAGGACGCGGTTCGCGACAAGACGGCATTCGCGGTCTTCTTCCTGGACCTGGACGGGTTCAAGACGGTGAACGATTCGCTCGGGCATGCGGTGGGCGACGACCTGCTCAAGGGCTGCGCCCAACTGCTGTCTTCGCACGTGCGCAAGGACGACCTGGTCGCGCGCATAGGCGGCGACGAGTTCGTCATGCTGTTGCGGGGCATATCGGCACCCGGGGATGCGGCGTCCGTCGCCAAGAAGCTGCTGCGGGTGTTGCGGAACGACATGATCGGTTGCCAGGCGCGCCTGCGGATCAGCGCAAGCGTGGGGATAGCCATGTATCCGGGAGACGCCCGGGACGGCGAGGCATTGCTGGACTGCGCCGATGCCGCCATGTACAGCGCCAAGCAGGCGGGCCGGAACACCTATTGTTTCTTCGAGCCGGGCATGCACGCCAACGCCGCCCGCACGCTGATGCTGCAGCAGGACCTGCAGGCCGCGCTCGACGCAGGGCAGTTCAGCCTGGTGTTCCAGCCCAAGTTCAGCGTGGCCACCCGCGCGATCTGCGGCGCGGAGGCGCTGATACGGTGGCATCACCCGACCTTCGGCAGCGTGGCGCCCATGGAGTTCATCACCATCGCCGAGCGCTCGGGCCAGATCGTCCAGATCGGCGACTGGGTGATACGGGAAGTCTGCCGCTGCGTGAGCGACTGGCGGCGGCGCGGGCTGGAGCCGGTCCAGATCTCGATCAATCTGTCGCCCATACAGTTCAACGTGCCCGACCTGATCGGGCGCGTCGAGGACATCCTGGACGAGCGGGAAGTGCCGCGCCGCCTCGTGATGTTCGAGATCACCGAGACCGTGGCCATGCTGAACGCCGGACGCACGGCCGAGATCGTGAGCCGGTTCCGCGCCCGCGGCTTCGACATGGCGATCGACGATTTCGGCGCGGGCTATTCGAGCCTGGCCTATCTGCACCGGTTCAAGGTCAAGCAGATCAAGGTCGACCGGCTGTTCACCTCGGAGCTGGACCGCAACGAGGCGGAGGCTCGTGCGCTGCTGTCGGCCATCGTGACGCTGTCGCACGCGCTGCACATGGAAGTGGTGGCCGAGGGCGTGGAAAGCGAAAAGCAGATGCGTTTCCTGATCGAACTGGGATGCGACGAGGCGCAGGGCTTCCTGCTGGCGCATCCCCTGTCCGAAGAGGCCTTCCGCGGCCTGCTGCAGCCGATGGCCTCGTTCGCGCTAAGACGGATCGCCGCGCTGGGACAGCCGCGTCGCGCCGACTGATATCTCTTCGGCCAGGATGCGCAGCAGCGGCACGTAGCGGGACGAGATTTCCCGGTCCGGGACGACGTTGCGCTGCAGGACGAGATTGATGGCGCCGATGGCGTGGCCGCGCAGGCGTATGGGAAAGGCGATCGCCGCGACGCTTTCCTCGTTCGCCAGTTCCCCCTTGTTGACCGCGTAGCCGCGCCGGCGGGTTTCGCGCAGCACGCGGCCGACGTATGCCTTATCGCGGGCGACGGCGCCGATGGCGTCGCTCCGTTCCCGCAGCAGCGACAGGGTGGCTTCTCTTTCCTCGTCCGAGCAATAGGCCAGCCAGGCCCGGCCGATGGCCGAGGTCAGCATCGCGATGCGGGTGCCGATGGTGGCCCGGTGCTGGGACAGCAGGCTGGCGCGGTGCGTCGATTCCCGCACGATCATGAAGCCGCCGTCGGGCGTGGCGAGATCGCTGGGCCAGGACAGGGCGCTGAGGTGCGCGCTCATGGCGGGCGAGGCGACCCGGTCGATCCAGTCCGCGCCGACGTAGCCTTCGGCCAGCCGCCGCACCTCGAAGCTGAGCACGTACAGCGCGCCGTCGTCCTTGTGGTGGACCAGGCCTTCCTGCCTGAGGGTCTCCAGCAGGCGCTTGACCGTCGTGCGATGCAGGGCGGTCAGGCGGGCCAGCTCGACCACGCCGCCCATCCCCCCCGGCATGCCGTTCAGCGCCCGCAATACCGCCAGCCCCCGGCTCAGTCCGCGGACCTCCTTGTATGCCGAGTCCTCGGGTTTTCCCGTAAGCAGATACATGCTTCTCCGTTGGTGGTGCACTAAGTGCACCTACTATACAGGGGTATGGGGTGGCATCAGACTTCCTCCCGCATTCGACACGGCGGCATCGCCGGCGAGAACCAAGGAGACGACATGAATGCCATTCGACGTGCGTTCTGCACGATGGCGGCGTTGGCCGCCGCGACCCTCACGCCCGCGTTCGCGCAGGAATGGCCGGCCAGGCCGATCCGCATCGTGGTGCCGTATCCGGCGGGCGGCAACGCCGATTCGGCGGCGCGGGCGCTGGCCGAGGTGGTGTCGGCCAGCCTCAGGCAGACGGTCATCGTCGACAACCGCCCCGGGGCCTCGACGATCATCGGGACGGATGCCGTCGCCCGGGCGCAGGCCGACGGCTACACCGTCGGCCTGGTCACCGACTCGCATGCCATCAACGAGGCCATGGCCCATCTGCCGCATGCCAGCGAGGTACTGGGCGCCAAGGTGCCGTACGACGCGGTGAAGGATTTCATGCCGGTGTCGGGCGTAGCGCTGGTGCCGCTGGTGCTGGTGGTCAATCCCAAGGTGCCGGCGCGTTCGGTGAAGGAACTGGTGCGGCTCTCGACCACGGGCAAGGGCGTTGATTTCGGCACCATGGGGCCGGGCAGTCCCTGGTTCGTGCACCTGCACCAGCTGCGCAAGCTGACCGGGGCGGATTTCGTGGACGTGCCCTACAAGGGGCTCGCGCCGGCGAACACGGATCTCCTGGCAGGGCAGATCCAGACGATGCTGATGCCCGTCCACTTCGCCCAGCCCTATATCAAGACGGGCAAGCTCGTACCGCTGGCGACGCTGGGCGGCAAGCGCCATCCGCTGCTGCCTGACGTGCCCACGCTGGCCGAGAGCGGCTATCCCGGCCTGGAGATCACCAATTACTTCATGTTCGTCGTGCCGGCGGGCACGCCGCAGCCGGTGGTCGACCGGCTGACCCGCGAGTTCAACGCGGCGCTGCGCCAGCCGGCAATGAAGGAGAAGTTCGCGCTGACCGGCGATCCCTATCCGGCCGAACCGGCCGAACTCTCGGCCCGTCTGCGCCACGACATCAAGGCCTACGGCGACGTGCTGCAGGCCACCCTCAAATAGCCCACGAAGGGAAACGACAGTGAAGAAGGATGCATTTCAGACCGACGTGCTGGTGGTCGGCTCCGGTCCCATGGGCGCCACCACGGCGCTGGCGCTGGCGACCTACGGCGTGCGTGTCCAGGTGGTGAACCGATACAACTGGACCGCGAACACGCCCCGCGCGCACATCACCAACCAGCGCGCGATGGAAGTCTTGCGCGACCTGGGCCTGGAGGATGAAGCGCGCCGCCGGGCCACGCCCTGGGAATGGATGGGCGACACCTTGTTCACCACCAGCCTGGCCGGACCCGAGATCGCACGGCTGCGCACCTGGGGAACCGGCGACGAACGCATCGGCGACTATCTGCAGGCCAGTCCTTGCCCGATGCTGGACCTGCCGCAGAACAAGATGGAGCCCATGCTGGTCACGCATGCCGCCGCGCGCGGCGCGGTCTTTTCGTTCAATACCGAGTACCTGGGCCACGAGCAGGACGCGGACGGCGTGACGGTCAGCCTGCGGGATGTGCCGTCGGGCCGGGAATATGCCGTTCGCTCGCGGTACCTGGTAGGTGCGGACGGCGCGCGCTCCAAGGTCATGGACGACGCGGGGCTGGAGCTGCGGGGACAACTGGCGCGGGCGGCCACCGCCTACGTGCTGTTCCGGGCGGACCTGTCCCGGTATGCGGCCCACCGGCCCAGCATCCTGTATTGGATCGCGACCTCCAATGCGGCGTTCGGCGAGATCGGCCTGGGCCTGCTGCGCGCGATCGAACCATGGGACCAATGGATAGCGGGCTGGGGCTTCGACATGGAGAAGGGGGAGCCCGATTTCTCTCCCGGGGAAATCCTGAAGAAGGTCCGTATCCTGGTGGGCGACCCGGACCTGGAGATCGAGATCGACAATGCCTCTGTCTGGTACGTGAATCAGGCGCACGCGCCGGTCTATTCGAAGGGAAGGGTCTTCTGCGGCGGGGATGCGGTGCATCGCCATCCGCCCTCCAGTGGACTGGGATCCAACACCTGCATGCAGGACGCCTTCAATCTCGCCTGGAAACTCGCATTCGTGCTGCGCGGCCACGCCGGGACGGGCCTGCTGGATTCCTATTCGCTGGAACGCGCGCCGGTGGGGGCGCAGATCGTTGCCCGGGCGAACCAGTCCAGGCTGGACTACGGTCCGCTGAACGAGTGCTTCCGGGAAGCCGGCGCCGAGGATCCGGTCGCGGCTGGCCTGGCGCGGCTGGCCGCGCCCGATGCCGAAGGCGTGGCGCGGCGCGCGGCCCTGGCCGAGGCGCTCAGGCTCAAGAACTACGAGTTCAACGCGCAGGGCGTGGAGCTGAACCAGCGCTATGCGTCGGCGGCGATCATTGCCGAACCGGACGCGGGCGAGGAAACCTGGAGGCGCGACCCGCAACTGCATGCGCAGGCCAGCACGCGCCCCGGCGCCAAGCTGCCCCATGCCTGGCTGGTGGGGAGCGACGGACGCAGGGTGTCGACGCTGGATGTCGTGGGCCGGGGCAAGTTCACCCTGCTTACCGGCCTGGCGGGGCAGGCGTGGAAAGAGGCGGCCGCCGCGATGGACCTGCCTTTCCTGAGGACCGTCGTGATCGGCGAGCCGGGCGCGCTCGATTCCTACTGCACGTGGCACGCGCTGCGCGAGATCGAGGAGTCCGGGGCGCTGCTGGTGCGCCCGGACGGTATCGTGGCGTGGCGCCGGCACAGCGGCGAAGGGCTGGACGCGGCGGGAGCGGGTGTCGTTCTCGAGACGGCCCTGGCGAAGCTGCTGGACCGCGCGCGGTGACGAGGACGGATGCCATGGGCGAGCGGGCCTTCCTGGGCATGTCGCATTCCCCGTTGATGGGGCTGAATCCCGTGCCGGCACAGGCCGGGGCCGAGTTGCAGGCGGCCATCGCGCGAGTGCGCGATCAGGTCCTGGCCTATGCGCCGGACCTGGTCGTGCTGATAGCGCCCGACCACTACAACGGCTTCTTCAACCGGTTGATGCCGCCATTCTGCATAGGCACGCAGGCCCGGGCGGTGGGCGACTACCTGTCTCCCGAGGGCCGCTTGCAGGTTGATGCTTCGCTGGCGCTGGAGATGGCCGATGCCCTGATGGACCGGGGGTTCGACGCGGCCGTCTCGCGGCGCATGGAGGTGGACCACGGTTTTGCCCAGCCGCTGCAATTGCTTTGGGGAGGGCTGGATACGCCGCCCGTGGTGCCGGTGTTCGTCAATGCCGTCGCGCCGCCCGGCATTCCGCGCCTGTTTCGGTGCCGGGATCTGGGCCGGGCCATCGGCGATTTCCTGGACGGCGTGCCGCGGCGCGCGCTGCTGATCGGCTCGGGCGGACTGTCGCACGAGCCGCCGGTCCCGACGCTGGATCATCCCGACCCCGAGGTGCGCGAACGGATCACCGTGCCGCGCGCGGCCACGCCCGGCGAGCGCGAGGCCAAGACCCGGCGCGTGATGGCCGCGGGACAGGCCTTGGCCGCGGGCGCCGGGACGGTCAAGCCGCTGGCGCCGGACTGGGACCGCCGCTGGATGGATGCGCTGGCAGGTCCGGCAGCCGCCCTGGACGAATTGTGCGCGTGGCCGGAGGACGCCATCGCTCGCGAGGCGGGCGCATCGGCGCACGAATCGAAGACGTGGCTGATTGCGCGCGCGGCGCTGACCGGGCGCATCGGGGCGCCGGTCTTCCGGTACTACCGGGCCATTCCCGAATACATCGCCGGTTTCGGCCTGATGCTGATGACGCAGCAGGGCTTGATGAACTAACCCATGCCCGCCGCGCACGCGGACGGGACCTTTCACTGCATTGCCTACGAACGAGAAATGACCATGACGCAAACGATCTCCCCGCTGACCGAAGCCGCCACCAGCCGCTACGTGCAAATCACCGAGAACGGCCAGCCGCTGCGCCTGCACTACAACGACACGGGCGTGGGCGGCGAGGCCGTGATCATGCTGCACGGCTCGGGCCCTGGCGCCAGCGGCTGGGCCAATTTCCACCGTAACGTCCAGCCGTTCGCCGATGCCGGCTACCGGGTCATCCTGCTGGACTTCCCGGGCTGGAGCAAGAGCGACGCCATCGTCTGCGCCGGTTCGCGCTCGGACCTGAACGCGCGCGCGCTGGCCGGCCTGATGGATGCGATCGGACTGGAGCGGGCGCACCTGGTCGGCAACTCCATGGGCGCCCACAGCGCCGTCGCCTTTGCCCTGGCGCATCCGGCGCGCGTGGGCCGGCTGGTCCTGATGGGCGGCGGGACGGGCGGGGTCAGCCCCGTCGTTCCCATGCCCACCGAAGGCATCAAGCTGATCGGCGCGCTGTACCGCGATCCGACCATCGAGAACCTGAAGCGGATGATGAACGTGTTCGTCTATGACGCCGCCAGCCTGACCGAGGAATTGTTCCAGGCTCGGCTGGACAACATGTTGTCGCGCCGCGATCACCTGGAGAACTTCGTCAAGAGCAGCCAGGCCCATCCCCGGCAGTTCCCCGACGTGGGCGCGCGGCTGGGCGAGGTCGCGGCCCGGACCCTCATCATCTGGGGCCGGGACGACCGCTTCGTGCCGATGGACACCGGACTGCGCCTGCTGGCCGGCCTGCAGGACGCCGAGCTGCACGTGTTCAGCCGCTGCGGCCATTGGGCCCAGTGGGAGCACGCGCAGAAGTTCAACCGCATGGTGCTGGATTTCCTGGCGGCCTGAGAAGGCCGCCAGGGGCGGCGATTACGCGCGCTGCGAGTCCAGCGTCTCGTTATTCTTCACCACCTCCTGAGCCTTCGTGTAGCTTTCGATCAGCAACTGGTAGGCGGGGAAGATCTTGGTGTAGACCTCGGCCCACTGCAGGGCGTCGTCGCGATGCCAGGTCTTTTGCAGCTCGGAGGCTACCGCCGCAGTGTCCATGGGCACCACGCCCGCCTGCACCACGCGCGCCAGCGTGATCTCCTGCGCCATCTTGCTGTAGGTGCCGGAGGCGTCGACCACCGCGAACACCTTGTAGCCGTCGGCGACCGCGCTGATGGCGGGGAAGGCCATGCACACGCTGGTGATGGTGCCGGCGATGATGAGGGTCTTGCGTCCGGTGGCCTTGACGGCGGCTACGAAGTCCGGGTTGTCCCAGGCGTTGATTTCGCCCTTGCGCGCCACATATTGGGCATGCGGTGCGTTGGCGTGGATTTCCGGGATGAGCGGGCCGTTGGGACCCTGGGGCACCGAGGCGGTGGTGATGACGGGCAGCTTGCTCAGGGTGGCCATTTTGGCCAGCGCCGCGGCGCGGGTGCGCAGCTCGGGCATGGGCATGTCGCCCACGGTCTGGAACAGGCCGCTTTGGTGATCGATCAGCAGCATGACGGCGTCTGCGGGGTCGATGACGGGACGTTGGCCCTGGAAATTGGCGGGGGTGCTCATGATGCGCTCTCCTTGGTGGTCGGCGGGCAGCGGATTGCTTGTGCCGTGGGAAAGAGCATATCCACGATGCCAAAAGACTTTTAGTAGGCAAAAATGGCATGCATCGTTCCTTTTTAGGAACGATGCATGCTTTCGGATCAAAGCCCCTGCTTGCCCGCGCCGGCCAGGATCTCCTGGATCCGATCCAGCAAGGCATCGGTGCGCGCCTGGTCGGGCGCCGCCATCCGCTTCAGGCTGCCCAGGGCCGCCACGTCGCCGTAGAACGGCACCTGGTCGCAGTCGGTGCGGCGGGCCGGAAGCGCGTCGTCAAGGAAGAAGGCCGTCACCCGGTGGTCCACGCACGGGCTCATGTAGGGGAACACGCCATGCGAGTACTCCCCCTTCACATACAGCAGCCGGGCCGTGGGCAGGGCATCGACGAAGCGCAGCGCGTTCTCGGTCAGGGTCAGCGCGTCGAACTGGCTTTGCACGACCATCAGCGGCCCCGCCTTGGCGGTGTCCTGCACGGCGGGCTTGGCGGTGGTCGGACCGCCCCAGTACAGGCAGGGCGCCTCGGTCATCGAGCCGCCGGTCACCGGATGGCTGATCGCCATCTCGTTGCCCAGGCTGATCCAGTACTGGGGATCGGTCCGGCTCGCCACGTCGTTGCAGACGACGGCGACGTAGGTGGCCTCTTCGGGCGGCATCAGCAGGGACCGCGGCTCGGGGAAGCGGATCGCGGCGAACTGGTCGAGCAGGCGTGTCGCCGCGCGCAGGGCTGCTTCGACGTCGAACGGAGCCCGGTCGCGGATCGCGGTGTCCACCGCGATGCGAAGGTCGGCCTCGCTGATGTCGGGATCGGTGGCCAACCGGTCCCTGGCGATGCCCGCCGCCAGCATGACGAAACCCGACGACACCAGGCCGCGGCTGCTGTTGAACGCCAGCGTCGCGCCCACGGCCGCCTTCAGGGGCGAGGGCAGCGTGCCGAACAGCGCGCGGATCCGGCTTTCGTCCGCGCCCAGCCGGTAGAGGTCCGGATGGCGGGCGAAATAGGGGCTCATGACCTCGTCCAGCACGCGCTGCTTGCCGATGGACTGGCCGATCATGGCTTCGTCGAAGCCGGCGGTGAAGTCGACGGCGCTGTCCAGCACCAGGTGGCCGGCCTGTCCGGGGAAGCGGGCGGCATACCAGGCGCCCAGCCAGGTTCCGTACGAATAGCCGATGTAGTTGAGCTTGGCGTCGCCGATCAGATGGCGGATCAGGTCCAGGTCCCAGGCCGTCTGTTCGGTGTTGATATAGGGCGTCAGGGGGTTGTTCTTGCAGGCCTTGGTCGCCAGCCGCAGGTTGTACAGCATGGCCTCGATGTTGGCCGGGCTGCGGTCGTCGGACGGGAAGTTCACCTTGCGCGAGGGTTCGTTGGCCGTGCAGGTGATGGTGGTGCCGGCACCGGTGCCGCGCGGCGAGAAACCCACCATGTCATAGTGCCGCGCCAGGTCCTGCAGCGCCGCACGCGTGGGCGAGTCGCTGGGAGGCTGGGAGAACAGCGCGCCGAAGTTGGCCGCGATCTCGAGTCCGTCGCCGCCGGGGCCGCCGGGATTGAAGACGATGGAGCCCTTGCGGACCTTGGGCTCGGCGGTGGCGACCTTCAGCAACGCGAGGCGGATGTCGCCCCGGTCCGTCCTGGCGTAGTCCAGCGGCGCGCGTATGGTCGCGCACGACACTTTGTCTCCCAGTTGCTGGATGAGGGCGCTGTTCGGACCCAGGACGTTCGGATCGCAGGGGGCCCATGCCACCGCCTGGGATTTGTAGGCGGCCAGCGGGTCGTCCGGCGCGGGGGCATCACCTCCGCCGCCGCAGGAAGCCAGACCGGTCAATAGGACGGCGGCGCCGTATCGCCATGCCGAGCGGCCGTGGATATGCATGTATGCCCCCATTCTTGAGAATGTCTTTCATGGAGGCGCAAGCATAGCCGCATTCGTCACATGCGGATACGTTTTGTTACGTGGGGGCGGGGGCGGAAGGGAGGGCGCCGGCGATGCCGGCGCGGAACTCAGGCGGACTTTTTCCTGATCATGCCGTAGATCAGCAGCAGCACGATGGCGCCGACCACCGAGGCGATCCATCCGGCCGGCTCGCCCGGCTGGTACCAGCCCATCGCGCGGCCGGCATATCCGGCGATGAGCGAACCGGCGATGCCGAGCACGATGGTCATGATCCACCCCATGCTGTCGTCGCCTGGCTTGATCGCACGTGCAAGCAGGCCGACGACCAAGCCTACCAGAAGACTTCCGAGAAGAGACAGCATGGCGTACCTCCGGGCAAGATTCCAGTTCCCCTGGCGGGGCGTGCGCGCATCATGCCATATTTCGAGGCGGCCGGCGTAGCCCGGCCGGTGGGCCGTCAGCGCAGGGTGTAGCCCTTGGCGCGCATGCAGTCGTTGGCCATGCCCGACTGGCGTTCGGCGTTGGCCAAGCCGTCGCTCACGCCGGATCCGCCGCCGGCATTGATGCCGCGGTACGAGGGGGTGCTCGAGCCCGGCGAATTGATGCGAGCCTGGCGTTCGCACTGGATGCGGTCGCGCTCGGCCTGGTCGGCCGAGGAGGTCTCGCGGTACCAGGAAGTGGGGCTGGAGGCACACGCGGTCAGCGCCAGCACGCAGAGCAGGGCGGCGGGGTTCTTGTTCATGATGTTCTGTTCCGTTTGAGGCCCCTGGGGCGTGGCCCGCATCGCGGGGAATGCATCAATTGTATTCAAACGCGAAGGCGCGCGGAACGAGGGGCGGAGTCTGTCAGACCTCGTCGTCGTACTCGAGTTCGGACAGCCGGCGCCGCAGCGCTCGGGCGTCCACCTCGGTGGCGTGGTAGTTCAGCGGCAGCTGGCGCAGTTCGCCGTCGTAGGGATCGCCGTCCGCCGCGTCGTTCAGCGACAGTTCGAATACGGCAAGGCGGCGCTGCCTGAGCTGGCGCATGTATTGAAGAATGTTTTTCATGAATGGGGATGGTTGCGGTTCCGCGGACCGCCTGGACACGATGCGCTATGCTCCCTGCGTTATAGACGCTTTCGGCGGGACTGGCTAGCGCCGGCGCGGCGGCTTGCCCCGGGGCCGCGCCGGGTATGCGGCTTGCTGAGCGAGGCATCCGGACAGGAGATACCGCATGACTACCGCTCCCCACGACGGTTCGGCCCCGCATCATGCCTATCGGCTCTACGCGGCAGGAGACGGCTTGTATGCGCGGGACGGCGCCGGCAAGGCGGTTCGCCTGGGCGCCGTGTCCGAGCGGGACGGCGTGCTGGGCTATCGGCTGGAAGTGGACGATCTGCGGGCCGAGGGGTTCCTGACCTCGGAAAAGCTCTTGCAAGACGTGGCGGCCAAACTGGCCTATGCGTCGCTGCACCGGTTCTTCGGCGCGGCTCCGGCCACGCCGATCCAGGAGGGCGAGGCCAATTTGCCGTGCCTGCTGTTGGAGAACGAGGAGCCCGGCAATTATCCGCCGGCTGGCAGCGCGGCCGAGTAAGAGGCCGGCGCGCCCGTCCGCAAGTACGTCAGGAGGACGGAGTGGGACAGATTATGCCTTGCCGGGTGCTGGTCGTGGACAACTACGTCAGCGCCGCCGAAGCGCTGGCCGAAGCCTGCGGCCGGTTTCATGAAGTCAGGTACGCCGACGGCGGTTCGGCGGCGATGGAGGTGGCACTGGACTGGCGGCCAGACGTCATGGTCCTGGACATCGACATGCCGCCGCCGAACGGATTGGAGGTGGCCACCATGATCCGGGACATCTCGCACCTGAAGCCCGTCACGCTGATCGCGGTGACCGGCCGCAGCGCGGCCTTCGGGCAGGAAGAGGCCATCGCGCACGGTTTCGATGACTACCTGACCAAGCCGGTGGATATCGACAGGCTGTTGTCGGTGATCGCTGCGGCCCGCCGGTTGCCGGCGGATACCTAGACGGTCCGCGCGCGGCCCGCGCCGTAGGCCACCCATGCCTGCGCGCCGGCCATCGCCACCATCAGGCCCAGCGCCGGCAGCCAGCTGCCGGTCCAATCGCGCAGCACGCCGCACACGACCGGACCGGTCGCGCCTATCAGGTAGCCCAGGCTTTGCGCCATGCCCGACAGCGAGGCCGCCTGCTGCGTGGAGGCGGCACGCAGGCTGATATAGGCGAGCGACAGCATCAGGCTGCTGCCCAGACCCGCGCCGGCCACGCATATCCAGACGATGGTCCAGGCCGGCAGCAGCGCCATACCCGCGAAGCCCGCCACGCACAGCAGCGAGATGGCCAGCCCGAGGACTTTCTGGTCGCGGACCCGGCCCGACACCCAGGATGTCGCGATATTGCCCAGCAGGGCGGCCAACTGCATCAGCGACACCATCCATCCGGCCTGGCCGGGACTCATGCCGGTCTCGTGCAGCATCGAGGGCAGCCAGGCCACGAGTATGTAGAAATTGAAGGCCTGGATGCCCGTGAACAGGGTGACCTGCCACGCCAGCCACGAACGCCAGACATTCGCGGTTTTCGGGGTGTGGGCGCTGGCCGCGGCGGGCGCCGCGGCATGGTTGCGCGAACGCGCCAGCCAGACCAGGGCCGCGGGAATCGTGATGACCAGCACGCAGGCCAGGGACGTACGCCAGCCGCCGGGCAGGTTGTCCGCCAGCGGTACCGCCACGCCCGCCGCGGTGCCGGATACGAGGGTCATCACGACCGAGTACAGGCCGGTGAGCGGGCCGATGCGTTGCGGGAACTCGCGCTTGACCAGCGCCGGCAGCATCACGTTGCCGACGGCGATGGCGATGCCGCCTATCGCCGTACCGATGAACAGAGGCGCGATGCCGGGCATCGAGCGCACGGCGATGCCGACGCACAGTGCGACCATGGCGGCGAACAGCGCGCGCTCGAGCCCCAGCTGGCGGCCCACGGCGGGCGCGACCACGGAGAACAGGCCGAACGCCAGCAGCGGCAGCGTATTGAGCAGCCCCGCGCTGCCCGCGTCCAGGCCGGTGGAGGCGCGGATATGGCCGAGCAGGGGGCCGACGCCGGTCAGCGGCGCGCGCAGCGTCGCCGCCACCAGCAGGATGCCCAGGAGGGCCATGGCGGGCGTGACGGCGCGGGACAAGGCTGGGTGGGGTGCTGAGCTCATGACTTGGTGTCGGACGATGCGCTGGCGTATAAAACATGCTGGAAGGATCGGATACGCCCAGGGCGGATGAACGGAGACGCGCCATGCCACATCGACTCGCTGCGGGAACGACGCCGCTGGCCACCCGGGACGGCGTGCGTTTCACGCTTTTCCACGAGACTCGCGGGCCCCAGGTCTACGAGGTCGATGCATAGGTCCTGCGCACCTGCTTCGGGGCGCCAGACGACCGCGTCGATCATCTGCTGACCGCCTACCTGGCGGGACAGGCCGAGATCCACGACGTCGCCGCGGGAGTGCCGGGCGGGCCGCACGGATCGGTCACGCGCCTTGGCCCCGAGGACTTCGCGGGCCGCCAGGCCTGACCTCGCGCCGGCCTTCAAGCCGCTCCCGCCGGCGGTTCGGCCGGCAGGTCCGGCGCGCGATCGTCCAGGCGCAGGCTCATCAGCACGTGCACGATGCCGGCCTCCAGGAATTCGTCTCCTTCGGCCTGGAAGCCGCGCGTTTCGTAGAACGCCTGGGCCCGCGTCTGCGCGTGCAGCAGCAGGCGGCCGTGCCCGCGCCGCCGGGCCTCGTCGATCAGGGCATCCAGGATGGAGCCGCCCACGCCCAGCCCGCGTCCGTGGCGGTGGACGGCCATGCGGCCGATGTGTCCGTCCGGCAGCAGCCGGCCCGTGCCCAGGGGCGTGCCGTCGGCGTCGTAGGCGACCGCATGCAGCGAGATCGCGTCGGCAGCATCGTATTCGAGTTTCAGCGGGACCGATTGCTCGTGGACGAAGACGGCCTGGCGGATGGACGAGGCGTCGTGTCTCAGGTCGTCCCAGGCGCCGACGACGAGGCGGATGCCGGGCCGGGTCATGCCGGCAGGCGCGGGGCGGGCGCCCGCGTGGAAACAGGGGAAAAAGGAAGCGGGGGCGTTGCGTGTGGTGTCATGCCGGCAAGAGGGCCGCGGCCAGTGCGGGTGCAAAGCCTCTAGCTTAGACCATCCTGGTGATCCCATCACTTGGCCGGGCGCGCATTTGCGCGGGGCCGGCGCGCTCCTTTCGCGCGCAGCCGGTCCACCACCGCGTCGAAGGCCCGCAGCTGCCGGCGTATCTCCGCCTGGCCGTGGTCGGCCAGGAAGTCCTGGAAGGCCGATGCAACGGGCGGGAGGCGGGCGGTGGACAGGTGCAGCACGTACCAATCGTGTTCGACCGGGTTGCCGGGCAGCGGCAAGAGGCCGATCAGGCCCGCCTGGAATTCCAGGGCGCAGGCATGCAGGGACAGGAAGCCTATGCCCAGGCCCGCCGCCACCATCTGCTTGATGGCTTCGTTGCTGGACAGCTCCGATCCGGGCGAGAACCGCAGTCCGGCTTCCTTGAACAGCCGCTCCGCCGTGTTGTGGGCGCCCGAGCCATGTTCGCGCACGAGGATGTTCTCGCCCGAGAGGTCGCGCAGTGCCAGGTCCCGCCTGGCCATCAGCGGATGATGGGGCGAGGCGATGAAGGCCATCGGATGCTTGGCGAAAGCCCGCGATTCCGTGCGCACGTCGCCCGGAGGCTTGCCCATGATGGCGATGTCGATTTCATGGCGGGTCAGCATGCGTACCACTTCTTCGCGGTTACCCACGCTGAGCTTGACCTTCACGCCGGGCCGGCCGGTGTTGAAGGCCACGAGCAGCGGGGGCAACAGGTACTCGGCGGTGATCAGCGCCCCCACGCGCAGCGTGCCGGCCAACTGGCCCTTCAGGCTGGCGACTTCGTCCGAGGCGTGGCGCCAGAGCTCGAGGATCTGGCTGGCGTAGCCGGCCACGACTTCGCCGGCGGGCGTGAGCAGCAGGCCGCGCCCGGAGCGCTGGACCAGCGCGGCGCCGGCGGCTTCCTCGAGCAGGCGCAATTGCAGCGATACCGTGGGCTGGGTCAGGTGCAGCGCCTGGGCTGCGCGCGAGACGCCGCCCAGGCGCGCGACGGCGTCGATGGCGGTGAGCTGGCGGAACGTCGTGGTCTTGTACATCGTGGCGGCCTCGGCGGATGTTTCATAGAAGATAACCTATGGGATGAACTTATTTTTTAATTTTTAAATATATCTCCACGAACTTAAAGTTCTTCGCATGGACATCGAACCAGGCGCCACCAGGGCGCCATCCGTGGAGACGAACATGCTGCCCGCCACCCGCAAGCTGGATTTTTCCGAAGTGCCCGTCATCGACATGTCGCCCGAAAGATTCGCGACGCCCCAGTCCCGGAAGCGCCTGGCCGACGAACTGGCCGAGGCCTGCGCCACCGTCGGTTTTCTGTACCTGAAAAACCATCCGATCCCGCAGGCGCAGATCGACGGCGTCTTCGAGGCCGCCAAGGCGTTCTTCGCGTTGCCGCAGGCGGCCAAGGACGCGGTGTCGATGGCCAGGAACCATCATTTCCAGGGTTATCTGCCCATGCTGACGAAGGGGGAGGGCAACGCCGAGCGCGGCGGGGTGATCACCGCCAACAAGCAGGAGGCCTTCCAGTTCCGCCGGCCGCTCGATCCCGACGACCCGGACCTGCTGACCGGCGCGCGCCTGGCCGGAACCATTCCCTGGCCCCGTGAACTGCCGGCGCTCAAGGAGGTGCTGCTGGCCTATCACGCCCGCATGTGCCGGTTCGGCGAAAGCATGATCGAGCTGTTCGAGCTTGGCCTGGACCTGCCCAGGGACGCCATTCGCCAGCATTTTCGCAAGGACATGAACGCGCTGCGCATCATCCACTACCCGCCGCAGCAGGTGGATGAATCCGGCGCCCACCTGGGGACCCGCGCCCATACCGACACGGACGCGTTCACCTTTGTCTACCAGGACGCGACCGGCGGCCTGGAGATCCGCAACCGGGATGGGGAATGGATAGGCGTGCCGCCGATTCCCGGCACCTATGTGCTGAACATCGGCGAGGTCATGAAGGTCTGGACCGACGGGGTCTTCTCGTCCACGCCGCACCGGGTCATCAACCGCTATGGGAAGGAGCGCTATTCGGTGCCATTCTTCATGTTCCCCACTTACGACGAAGTGATCGCGCCCAAGATCCGCAACCCCGACCCGTCCAATGTGGCGCCCGAGGATTTCCATACCTCCATGCCGCGGGACAAGCCTTTCGTCTGGGGCGAGTTCAAGAAGGCCAATTACGCCCGCATCAATCCCACTGCCCCGGAGCGCGCCATGGCGGATTAGAGGCGGGGGAGGAGACACGTGATCGTGGTCAGCCAAGGAGATTCCCGTGCGCTTGTCGAGATTGTTGTGGATGGTCGTATTGTTCTCCTGTGCCGGCGCATCGCTGGCCCAGGCATATCCGGACCGGCCCTTGCGCCTGATCGTGCCTTTCGGGGCGGGCGGCAATTCGGATTTCGCCGCCCGGCAGATCGGCAAGAACCTGGGCGAGGCGCTGGGCCAGACGGTGGTCGTGGAGAATCGCGGGGGCGCCGGCGGCGTCCTGGGTGTCAAGGAAATGCTGGGCTATCCGGCCGACGGCTACACGCTGCTGCTGGGTACCGTCGGTACGCAGATCGTCGATCCCCTGCTGTACAAGAGCCTGCCCTACGATCCGGACAAGCAGCTCGCGCCGGTGGGCCTGGCCACGAACACGCCTTCGGTGCTGGTCGTGCGGGCCAGCCTGCCGGTGCGGAGCCTGGATGAACTGGTCGCCTATGCGCGAGCCCGGCCCGGGGTGTTGAACTATGGCGCGGCGGGAACCCTGCACCTGGGCATGGAGACGCTGAAGGCGAGCTATGGCCTGGACATCGTCAAGGTCCCGTACAAGGGAAGCGGCGAATCGGTCACGGCCGTCGCCGGCGGCCAGATCGACGTGCTGATGGACAGCAGCCAGGTGGTCGGCCCGCAAGTGGCCGCCGGCAAGCTGCGCGCGCTGGCCGTCATGTCCGACCAGCCGCTGGCTTCCGTACCGGGCGTGCCGACGACCGCGCAACTGGGCGTGCCTGACCTGAAGGCGGGCAACTGGACCGCGCTGTATGTGGCGGCGGGCACGCCGGCGGCCATCCAGGAAACCTTGAGCCGCGCCTTGCAGAAGGTCGTCGCCTCGGCCGAGCTGAAGGCCCGGCTGGCCGAGTACGGCACCCAGCTCTACAAGGGTTCGCCCGAGGAATACCGCGCCTTCATCGCCGCCGACAAAGCCAAGGTCCGCCGCCTGGTCGAGATCGCCGGACTTCAGGCGCAATAGCCGCGTTCCGGCGCAGCTTGCCCGCGCCGCCCATTCCTCTATTGGAGAAATCGATGACCACGATGCGGTCTCTTGCCGGCGTCGCGCTGGCCGTCGTCCCCTGCGCCGCCGCGTTGGGCCAGGGCAGCGTGACGATGTACGGGATTTTCGATAATGGCTACCTGTCCGACAAGACTCAGGGCAAGGGTACGATCAATGCGATCAATCCCTCGCTCAGCGTGGCCTCGCGCTGGGGGCTGCGCGGCACCGAGGACCTGGGCAACGGCTGGAAGGCCAACTTCGTGCTGGAGAACGGCTTCACGGGCGACAACGGGCAGCAGGCTTTCGGGCGACTGTTCGGCCGGGCCAGCCATGTGGGGCTGTCGAACCGGCAACTCGGCGAGATCCAGCTTGGGCGGATGGCCAATCTCGGGCTGCTGTTCACCGCCGGCATGATGAGCCCGTTCGGGCCCAGTTTCCAGCAGGCCGCGGTGACCACGACCGCCGCCTACAACACCGGCGATTTCGGCACCACCGCGCGGGTCAACAACGCCGTCTACTATTTTTCGCCCCGCTGGGCGGGCATGCAGGCCGGCCTGGGCTACAGCGTGCAGACGGCAGATGCCGAAATCGCCGGCGGCAGCCGCAACAACCGGATGGCGGACCTGGGACTGCGATACGACGGCGGCCGCTTCAAGGCGGCGGTCAGCTACCAGTACGTCATGCCCGCCAGCACCGCCGGTGCGCGGGGCAAGCCCAGCAACCTGCAGGTGGGCGTGAACCATGACTTCGGCGCGTTCACCCTCTACGGCGGATACGGCCGGCTGAACGATCCGACGGTGGATCCGGGGGCCAACGGGGCGACCCATTTCGCGGCCACGCACGATCGCGACCATGCCTATCAGGTTGGCGTGAAGGTGCCGGTGGGAGCGGGGAGGGTGCTGCTGGGATACCAGCGGACGACCGGTTCGAAGATCGAGAACTACGGCCTGGCCTATGTCTACGACCTGTCCAGGCGGACCTGGCTGTACGTGTACGCCAACCGGACCGAGTTTCGGCTTTTCTCCGCGGCGGGAGCGACGGCGGGCGATGCCTGGCGCAGGCAGATCGCGATGGGGATCGCGCACCGGTTCTGACCGGTGCGCGGAATGCGTCTTGGTCGATGCGGACGTCTGGACGGGCACGGCTAGTCTTTCAGCTTCAACTCGTCCAGCAGGCGCCCCTTTGAAGCATGATCGGCCGCCACCCGCCGGCTGAACGCCGGCCTATCCAGATACGTGGCAGTCTGCTGCAACTGGTCCGCCATTTGTTGATAGGAGGGGCTGCTGACGATGTCGCGGCATGCTCCTTCGAGCGTGACGAGTACGTCTTGCGGCACGTCCTTGCGTATAAAGATGCCGCCATAGGTGGATGAGTGGACCTTGGAGCCCAATTCGGCGGTCGTCGGCACGTCGGGGAACTCCTTGGTCCGCGCCGTACTGAACACGACGAGCGGTCGGTAGTTGTGCTGGAGCAGCACTGAGGTGGTGACGAGCCCTCCGTCGATCTGTCCCGAGGTGAGATCCGGGAGCAAGGCCGTCTCGCCACGATAGGAAATTTCGGTTGCTCGGACGTTGAGGTCCCGCAGGAATTCCTCCGTCATCAAGTGCGGAGCTGAACCTATGCCCGAATGTCCGTAGCTGAATCGGCCGGGATCCTTCTTCAGCCTGTCGACCAGTGCCCGGATATCTTTAATGTCCGAGCCAGGCGACGCGGCGAGATAGAAAATGTTCTCGAACGTCTGGCATAGCGGTACGAACGATTCGAGTGTGTAGCCGGCATTCTTGTGACGATGGGTCTGTATCGACAGCGGCGTCGCCGGCGTGAAGGCCAGGGTATAACCGTCGGCAGGCGCGTTTGCTACATTTTGCATGGCCAACATGAGACCCGCACCCGCTTTGGTCTCCACCACCACGGGCGTCTTGAGGCGTTGGCTCAGCTGTTGCGCGAACGCTCTCGCCAAAACGTCTACGGTCGACCCGGCGGGAAGCGGCGTGACGATGTTGATAGGCTTGGTCGGGTAGGGCTGAGGGGCGGCGTGAACCGTGAGTGCCGTAGCGGCAATCCCCAACGCGGCGGACAGGCCAAGCCGGGCAAACTTGGGTCTCATGCTTGTCTCCTATTGGTGTTGTCGTTCGTTTTGTCCGATCAGGCCAGGCGCATGGCATCCTTCCTGTCGATTACCGAGAAGCCGGCTTCCTGCAGCAGCTTGTAGATGGTCTCTATCTCCGCTTTCTTAGGTGCGGGCATCGGTGGCCGCATGAAAGGATTGGGGATCAGCCCCCGCAGCCACGTCGCGACCTTGTAGCGCACGTGCAGCCGCCCCATGTCGGCTACGTATTCGTGAAGTTGCGAGAGGCCTCCCTGCCAGATCCGGCACGCGCGTTCAAGATCCCGCTGGTCCCAGGCGTCCAGGTGATCCAACATGTTTTCCATTCCGTAATTCCAGAAACCGCTGAGCGTGCCGTCGAAGAGATCCGTCGCCCGGTATTCATGGAAACGTGAAGCCAGGGCCGCCATGACCGATACGCGCCGGGGCAGCGTTCGCAAGGCTTTGCCTACGATGCGGTAGCCCTCGTAGCCATAGGTCATTTTCCAGCCCACGATATTCGGTATTTCTCGACAGATGGCCAGCGTTGCCTCGACCGGCAGGCCCGGCGTGAAGGGGGCTGCCGACCCGGAAACAGGATGAGTGATGATGGGCAGGTCGACCGCCCGGTCCTGCGCCTTGATCTGATCGGCCCAGACCTCGGGATACTTGTCCGCGTCCCAGCACGAGGTGATGTCTTGAGCTCCCCCAGGGGGGGTGACGAAAATGCCGTCCACGCCCAGCGCCTTGGCGTCTCGGGCGGTCTCGACGACTTCTGCAGTTGTCAGCGCCCACGTGCCCGCGATCAAGGGTACCGCGCCATTGTTTTCTTCGACCGCAATTTCGAGCACGCGTCTTTTTTCCTCGCGGGTCAACGTGAAAATCTCGCCCGCCTCGGGATTGATGCAGAGTCCACCCCGTGCGCGAAAGCGGTCGTTCTTCAGGAAATTCTGCAGGAATTTCCGGTACGCCGACTCGTCCACCTTGAGGTCTTCCGTAAATGGCAGTAGCACTGCTGCATAGCACACGTCACCCAGGGTTTTCTCCATCACCATCTCCATTTCCCTACAGAAATTTGTAGTGACTACAATTATGAGCACAGTCGGTTTTTGTGAAGATTGGTATTTCCACCTAATCAAGGAAGATGGCCCGGGAGAGCCGCGCAGAGGGTCTGGTATCCTGGGCGCGGCCGCTATTTAGAACCTATGGACAAGCACACTGCAGGCGTGAGCCCCAAGCTGGGACTGCGCGAGCGCAACAAGCTCGAAAAGCTCGACCGCATTCGACGCGCGGCGCAAGAATTATTCGAACAGCAAGGCTTCGATGCGACGACGACTCGGGAGATTGCCGAGCGGGCGGACGTAGGAATCGGCACCCTGTTCATGTATGCGGTGGACAAGCGGGATCTGCTGTTCCTGATTTTCAACGATGCGCTGGACGTGATGGTCGATGAAGCGTTTGCCCGGGTCGACCGGCGCAAGACATTGAGCGCGCAGGCGGCGGCGGTGTTCGCACATTTCTATCAGGTCTTTCATTCCCGCGCCGCGCTCGCCAAGATCCTGCTGCGTGAATTGGTGTTCTTTTCAGAGGGCAGGCAGGCTGCTCAGTATTTGGCGAACCGGCAGCGCATCATGGCCGGTCTGGAGGACTTGGCGAAGGAGGCGATCAGGCGGGGAAGGATCCGGACCACCGAAAGTCCGGAGCAGGTCGCAAAAGTGTTCTTTTTCCTGTATTCGGGCGAGATTCGCCTGTGGCTAAGTGCCGATGAGCCGGACCTCGCGCAGGGTATCGAAACCTTGCAGCGGACCTTCGCGTCATATGGGAGGGGACTTGGCGAGACGGTGCGTTGAGCCGACGGCGCGACGCGTGTCCATGATGTCTTACGCCACCGGCGTGGCGGAGGGCCGCAGGCCGCGGCTCAGCAGCCGCGGCCTGGATGGATGACGAAGCCCTCCTCCGGCTAGTCAATCCGTACGTCGGCCTGCTTGATGATGGCCCGGTATTTGGTGGCTTCGGCCTTGACGAAATCGGCGAAGGCTTGACCTTTCAGGTCCTTGGGCACCGCGCCCATGTTGCGGATGTTGGTCAGCACCGCTTCGTTCTTGAGCGCCGCGGCGGCGGCCGATTGCAGTTTGGCGATGGCCGGGGCCGGGGTTCCGGCCGGCACGAACAGGCCGAACCAGGCTTCGGTGTTGTAGCCCTTGAGCCCCGACTCGTTCAGCGTCGGCACGTCGGGCAACGCCGGTGAGCGCTCCAGGCTGCTGACCGCCAGCGCCCGCAGCTTGCCGGCCTGGATTTGCTGCGACACGGTCGGGATGTTGATCATCAGCGCCGAGATTTCCCCACCCATGACGGCGGTGACGGCAGGCGCCGCGCCTTTGTAGGGTACGTGCGGGATATCTATGCCGGCCATGGAGTTGAAGAGAATGGCCGAGAGGTGCGACAGGCTACCATTGCCGCCCGACCCGACGTTGAGCTTGCCGGGGTTGGCCTTAGCGTAGGCAATGAACTCGCCGATGTTCTTGACCGGCAGCGCGGGGTTGACGACCAGCACATTGGGCGCGCTGGCCAGCAACGAGACGGTGCTGAAGGCTTTTTCGGAATCATAGGGCAGCTTGCTATAGAGCCCCGGCGTGACGGCGTGGGTACTGGCGTTGCCCAGCAGCACCGTATAACCGTCGGCGGCCGCCTTGGCGGTGGTGTCCGAGGCGATGCTGCCGCCCGCGCCTGGCTTGTTTTCGATCACCAGGCTCTGACCCAACACTTCGCCCATGGCCTTGCCTACGTTGCGGGCAAGGACGTCCGATCCGTCGCCCGGGGGCGAGGGGACGATCAGGCGGATCGGCCGCTCGGGGTATTCGGCATGGGCGCTATGCGTACTCGCGCCGGCCAGGGTCAGGCCAGCGGCCATAGCGACCGATGTGCGCCGCAACGCAGTGACGAAACTCATGGCATTTCCTTGTGGGGGTGGGAAGAGGTCAGCGTACCAGGGCTTGCAGGCCGAAGAATTCGACCGCGTTGTCGGCGTAGATCGCGCGCTTGTCGGCGTCGCTGAAGCCGGGCTGTTCGGCCACCAGCTTGCCGATGGACTGTTCGCCCAGCGGGAAGGGATAGTCCGAGCCCAGCATGATGCGGTCGGTGCCCATCACGTCGGCCAGCAGGCGTAGCGCGCCCGGATCGAACACGGCCGAGTCGACGTAGAAGCGCTTGACGTATTCCGAGGGCAGGCGCGGGCAGTCCTTGCGGATGATGTCGCGATGCTTCCAGGCGTTGTCCACGCGGCCCAGCATGAAGGCGAACGAGCCGCCGCCGTGGGCGAAGCAGATCTTCAGCGATTCGGGGATGCGCTCGAAGGCGCCCGACAGGATCAGCGACAGGATGCCCAGCTGCGTTTCGGCGGGCATGGCCACGAGCCAGGGCAGCATCCATTGCTTCATGCGGTTGCCGCCCATCATGTCCCACGGATGCACCAGCAGCGGGATGCCTTCGTTTGCGCAGTGCTGCAGGAACGTGACCAGGCCCTCGTCATCGAGGTCGCGGTCGCCCAGGTGGTTGCCGATCTGCACGCCGTGGTGGCCCGTGGCCTTGGCACGCGAGGCTTCGCGGCAGGCGGCGTCGATGTCCTGCAGCGGCACCTGCGCCAGCGCGACCAGGCGCTTGGGCGCGGCGGCACAGAATTCCAGCGCCAGGTCGTTCATGCGCTGGGCCCAGGGCAGGACCTTCTCGGGCGTGAACTCGTAGCCGAACATGATGGGCGTAGCGCAGGTGATCTGGATGTCCACGCCCTGGGCGTCCATCTCGGCCAGCCGCGCCTGCGGGTCCCACAGCGCGTCGTAGACGGGGCGGAAGGGCTTGTCGGCGCGCATGATCTGGCCGGTCTTGCCGCCTTCGTCCACGCGCAGCCAGGGGGCGCGCTCGGCGTTCAGGGCGGCGGCTTCTTCCCGTGTGATGCGCGGGAAGTGGTGTGCGTGCATGTCGATTTTCATGATGGGCTTGATGTCTGGTGTTGTCGTGGCGGGATCAGAGCGGCTTGTAGGCGACCGCCTTGATCTCGATGCGCAGGTGCGGGTGGGGCAACTGGTGCACGGCCACCGTGGTGCGGGCCGGGCCGTCGTAGTCGAAGAATTCGCCGTAGACCTCGTTGTAGCCACCGAAGTCGCTCATGTCGACCAGGAAGGTGCCGATCTCGACGACGTCGGACAGCGAGGCCCCGGCGGTGCCCAGGATGTCGCGGATGTTTTCCAGTACCGCGCGGGTCTGGGCGCGGATGTCGAACTTGGTCGTGCCCATGGCGTCCACTTCCACGCCGGCCAGCGAATTGTCGGAACGGCGCGAACTGGTGCCCGAGACGAACAGGAAATCGCCGGCGCGCTTGATGTGGGGATACTTGCCGCGGGGAGTGGCCTTGCCTTCGACGACTTTGGCTTGTGTGCTCATGTCTACTCTCTGGTGGGGATGCGCCCGGAGGGGATGCGGGCGGAATACTGACCGGTGCAAGTCTAGGCAATCCTTTACCGAAAAGAGAATGAATTTATCCGTCGCCGGTATTCGACTTGGCTATGGTGGCTCCACGGAGGACGCATGCCGCTTCGCGGGCCCCAAGACCCTGATAGGAGTAGGGGTGGCATAGCCGTATATGATGACCGCCTTCAGACCAGAAAACGGGAAGCCGCGCCATGATCGCCATCGAAATCTCCCGCCCCGGCGGGCCCGAAGTCCTGCAAGCCGCCGAGCGCCCCACGCCAGTGCCCGGCGCCGGCGAAATCCTGATCCAGGTTGCCGCCGCCGGCGTCAACCGGCCCGACGTGGCGCAGCGCCGCGGCACCTACCCACCGCCTCCGGGCGCCTCCGACCTGCCCGGGCTGGAAGTGGCCGGCACCGTGGCCGCGCTGGGCGAGGGCGCCTCCGGTTTCGCCGTGGGCGACGCGGTCTGCGCGCTGGTCAATGGCGGTGGCTACGCCGAATACTGCACCGTGCCGGCCACCCAGTGCCTGCCCGTGCCCAAGGGGCTGAGCATGGTCGAGGCCGCCGGCCTGCCCGAGACCTACTTCACCGTATGGAGCAACGTCTTCATGCGCGGCCGGCTGTCGGGGCAGGAATCGCTGCTGGTGCACGGCGGCGCGAGCGGCATCGGCACCACGGCCGTGCAACTGGCCAAGGCCCTGGGCCATCCGGTGTATGCCACGGTGGGCAGCGACGAGCGCGTCGCCGCCGTCGAGAAACTCGGCGCGACCGCCGGGATCAACTACCGCACCCAGGATTTCGTGCAGGAAATCAAGCGCCTGACCGACGGCCGGGGCGTGGACGTGATCCTGGACATGGTGGCCGGCGACTACGTCGCCCGTGACATCCATTGCCTGGCCGAGGACGGCCGCATCGTGCTGATCGCGCTGCTGGGCGGCGCGAAGGGCGAGATCGACTTTGCCCGCGTGCTGAGCCGGCGCCTGACCATCACCGGCTCCACGCTGCGCCCGCGCTCGGCCCAGTTCAAGGGCGAGGTCGCCGCCGCGCTGCGCCAGAACGTCTGGCCGCTGTTCGAGTCCGGGCGGCTGAAGCCCGTGGTCTATGCCACCTTCCCGCTGCGCGAGGCGGACAAGGCCCATGCCATGATGGAGTCGGGCGAGCATGTCGGCAAGATCGTGCTGACGGTTTAGCCCCTACGCGCTTCGCACGCCCGGCATTTTTTACGACATTGGCTGCAGCGGTGCGCTGGAGCCGATACAATCGAGGTTTTGCCCGCATATTTTTGTCCACGCGGGCATTTTTCGATTCTTGTCGATGGCAACTAAACAGAATATCCGCCGCCTGGTGCTCGGCAACTGGAAGATGCACGGCAGCCTGGCCGCCAACGGCCAGCTGCTCTCGGCCATACGCAGCGGCTGGAACCAGTCCTCCGGCGCCGCCGCCTGCGACGTCGGCGTCTGCGTGCCGTTTCCCTACCTGGCCCAGGCCGAATCCGCGCTGACCGACTCCGATATCGCCTGGGGCGCCCAGGACATCAGCGTCCACCAGCAGGGTGCCTATACCGGCGAGGTTTCCGGCGCCATGCTGTCCGAATTCGGTTGCCGCTACGTGCTGGCGGGCCATTCCGAGCGGCGCAGCCTGCATGGCGAAACCAGCCGGCTGGTGGCGGACAAGGCCAAGGCCGCGCTGGCCGCCGGCCTGACTCCCGTCGTGTGCGTGGGCGAGACCCTGGCCGAGCGCGAAGCCGGCCGCACCCTGGCCGTCATCGACGAACAGCTCGAGCCCGTGCTGGCCCTGGGCCGCGAAGCCGTGGCCGCCATGGTCATCGCCTACGAGCCAGTCTGGGCGATCGGCACCGGCAAGACCGCCAGCCCCGAACAGGCCCAGGAAGTGCATGCCGCCATCCGGGCCGCGCTGCGGGGCGTCGACTGCGCCGGCGTGCGCGTGCTGTACGGCGGCAGCGTCAAGGCGGCCAACGCGGCCGAGCTGTTCGCCATGCCCGACATCGATGGCGGCCTGATAGGCGGCGCCTCGCTGGTGGCCGAAGACTTCCTGCGCATCGCCGAGGCGGGCGCGACAACCCGGAGTGCTTGAATGTCCGTAATGCTTACCGTCCTGCTGATCGTGCAGGTCATTTCCGCCCTGACGATCATCGTCCTGGTCCTGCTGCAACAGGGCAAGGGCGCCGACATGGGCTCCGCCTTCGGCGGCGGCTCCGCCGGCAGCCTGTTCGGTGCCGCCGGCGCGGCCAACTTCCTGTCGCGCACCACCAAGTGGGCGGCGGTCGTCTTCTTCATTTCCACCGCCGCGCTGGCCTACCTGGGTCGTCCGGCCCCCGCCGCCTCGCAGGGCGGTGTGATGGAGAACCATCCCAGCGACCTGTCGGTGCCCGCCGTTCCCGGCAGTACGCCCGCACCGGCTCCGGCCGCGCCCGACGCGTCGGTCCCGTCCGTGCCCGCTACCCCGCCGGCCGCGCCCGCGCAGCCCGAGGCACCCGCGCAGAAAAACTAAGGCAGTTTCTCTGAGGGGCCCGCAAATGTTATATACTAGCGGGCTCACGCAAGCCGTCGTGGTGAAATTGGTAGACACGCTATCTTGAGGGGGTAGTGGCGAAAGCTGTGCGAGTTCGAGTCTCGCCGACGGCACCAGGATTTTTCCAGGCCATCCCTGGCATATCAAAAACCCGCACATTCCTTACGAGATGTGCGGGTTTTTTTGCCGCCGGGCCGCCCCAAGGCAAAAAAGCGCCCCCTCGGGGGGCAGCGCCGCCGCGTAGCGGCAAGCGTGGGGGCATTTTTTGCCGCCGGGCCGCCCCAAGGCAAAAAAGCGCCCCCTCGGGGGGCAGCGCCGCCGCGTAGCGGCAAGCGTGGGAGCCTTTCTTGCCGTCACGGGATGTTCGCCTACAGCCGCTCCCCGGCAGCTGGCTGGCCTGTGCCACCCGGTCGGCTAACTGGGCCTGGCTGGACTGGCCATCGTGCGAGTTCCATTTGACCGCGCCCTTGGCTTCAAGCCGATTTCTCCAATACCTGTTGCAGTTTCTCGAAGAACTGCGGCCATCCGGCCCTGGCGCCGCCGTATGCCTGCTTCTGGTCGGGGCGGAAGCCGGCCTGTTCCATGCGTAGGCGGGTACCCGTGCCGGTGGGCGTGAGCGTGAAGGTAACGACGCTGCGCAAATCGAAGGCTGGATCGGCGTGCGTGAAGTTCCAGGTATAGGACAGCGCCTTGTCCGGCTCGACGACCAGTACCTCGCAATCCAGCGTGCCGCCCCATTCGCCCTGGAGCTTGAAGCGGTGGCCCACGGCGGGGTGGAAGTCATTCTTCATCAGCCATTCCTCGATCAGGTGCGGCTGGGTCAACGCGCGCCAGAGCCGGTCCGGCGGGTGGGGGAATTCGCGCTCGACGACGACGGAGCGGGTTTCGGTCGGAGTATCGCTCATTGGTCCATCCTGTTGAGTAGGTTTTCAAGATCATCGAATCGCTGTTCCCAGAACCCGGCCATCTGGCTGGTCCAGTCGAGCAGCGGAACGAGCGCGCGGCGCCGGGCGCTGTAGTGCGTCTGGCGTCCCTCATGGCGATCGAGTACGAGGCCGGCCTGTTTCAGCAGACGCAGGTGCTTCGATACGGCCGGCTGCGAGACGCCGGCCTGGGCGGTCAGCGCCGCAACGGTCTGTTCGCCGTGGTGGCACAGGTGTTCGAAAAGGGCGCGCCGGGTGGGATCGGCAAGGGTCCTGAAGAGCAGGTCTTGAGAGGTGGTCATGGGTTAATAAATAACCATATGGTTATGAATTAAGAATAACCACTTGGCTATGAATTCGTCAACAACCCATCCTTGCCGTGCTGGGCATGGGACTTGCGCCGGTCGAGCTGACGACCCGGGAGCAGACGATGAGCACGCATGCCGAAGCCGATTTGCCCGAGGTGCTGGTGGTGCCGGACCAGCATCCGGCCACGCTGGAAGCCTGCCGGCGTTGCCGGCTGTGGCACGACGCCACGCAAGGGGTCGGCGGCGAAGGCCCGCGCCATGCGCCCATCATGATGGTGGGCGAGCAGCCGGGCGACAAGGAAGACCTGGCGGGCCGGCCCTTCGTGGGGCCCGCCGGTGCGTTGCTGGATGCGGCCCTGGCCGAGGCGGGGGTGGACCGGGACGAGGTATTCGTGACCAACGCGGTCAAGCATTTCAAGTGGGCGCAGCGCGGCAAGCGGCGCATGCACAAGACCCCTGGACAGCGCGAAATCGAGGCTTGCCGCTATTGGCTGGAGAAGGAGTACGAGGCCGTGGATCCGCGCGTCGTGGTGGCGCTGGGCGCGACGGCGCTCAAGTCGGTGTTGCATGACTATCGCGCGGGCCTGCGCGACAAGCTGGGCGACGTGCTGGAATGGGAAGGGCGGTTGATCGTGCCCACCTACCATCCTTCGTATGCGTTGCGTGCGCCCGATGAGAGCGCTCGCAAGCAGGCCTACGACACCATCGTCTCCGCGCTCAGGCAGGCGGGCCGGCTGGCGCGCGCACGGGCGTAGCCGAAGCCTCCGGCGTAGGCAGGGTTCAGGACCGCCGGGCGTGGGCAACTCCCAGCACGGCACCCACCAGTACCACCGCGCAGGCGGCCAGCATGGGCGCGCGGCCACGGGTCGCCATGTGCGTATAGGCGCTATGGCGCCGCCCGCGTTGGGGATAGGCGGGAGTATCGTCCCGGCCCGGGGATTCCAGCCCATCGTCTCGCGAGCGGGATGGGATGCCGGTGCGCTGGTGCTTGATCAGCCAACTCCCCATGCGGTCGGCCAGGCCGGGCATGCGCTGCCCGAATTGTCCGATCGCCTTGGCGGCGCTGCCTACGTAAAGGTCGCGGCGCGGATGCTCTGCGGCGTACAGGATGGCGCGGGCCGCTACCTCGGGAGCGTAGACCGGGGGCGGCAGGCGCGGTTCGACGTCCATGTAATTGCGGGCATGGGCGGTGAAGCCCGTCGCGATGGATGCCGGCTTGATCAGCGTGACCGAGACGGGCGCGCCTTCGTTTTCCAGCTCCATGCGCAGCGCATCGGTGAAGCCCTTGACCGCGTGCTTGGAGGCGGAATACGCGCCTTGCAGCGGCACGGCGCGGTCCGACACTTCGCTGCCCACGTTGATCAGGGCGCCGCCATGTTCGCGCAGATGTCCCACGGCCACGATGGAGCCGTAGACCACGCCCCAGTAATTCGTGTCGAAGAGTTTGCGCTGGTCTTCGACCGGCACGTCCTCGATCCTGCCGAAGATCGAAACGCCGGCGTTGTTGATCCAGGTATCCACGGTGCCATGGGCTTCCAGCGCCGCCTGCAGCAACCGTTCGTGGTCTTCACGCTTGCCGACGTCCATCTGCACGGCAATGGCCTGGCCGCCGTCAGCACGCAGTTCCTCGACCAGCGTGTCCAGGCGCTCCTGGTCGCGGCAGGCCAGTACCAGGCGGGCGCCGCGCCGCGCGGCCTCGCGGGCCGTGGCCAGGCCGATCCCGCTGCTGGCGCCGGTAATGACGACGACCTGGTCCGACAGTTTTTTCAGGCGATATTTCATGGGGACGCTCCTTGCTTGCTCGTCGCTGTGCTTGCGCAGGAAGCGTGCCCGCCGGCGGACGGCTATCATCCCTCGCATGCGGCGCGGGCCGCCCCTCGGACTGGAGCAGCGTTTCATGAGTACATCCCGTCATTTCGGCTTCCTCGGACTCGGCAACATGGGGCTGCCCATGGCGCGGCGCCTGCTTGCGGCGGGCCATGCGCTCACCGTGTGGAACCGCAATGCCGGCAGGGCGGCCGAGCTGGTCGCGGCCGGCGCGAATCTGGCAGGCACGCCCGCGCAGGTGCTGCAGGCGGCGGACGTGGTGGGGATCTGCGTCAAGGACGGGGCCGCGGTCGAGTCGGTGGCGTTCGGCCCGGATGGCCTGGCCAGTGCCGGCCGGCAGGGCACGGGGAAGGTGGTGATCGATTTCTCGACCATAGAGCCCGGGCAGGCGCGCGATTTCGGCCGCCGCCTGCGCGACCGGACGGGCGCGTCCTGGCTGGATGCGCCCGTGTCGGGCGGCGTGCCGGGCGCCGAGGGCGGCACGCTGATCTGCTTCGTCGGCGGCGAGGCCACGGATCTCGAGAAGGCGGGGCCGTTCCTGGCGCCGCTGACTTCGCGCGTGACCCATATGGGACCGGCCGGTGCGGGCCAGACCACCAAGATATGCAACCAGATGATCGTCGCGGTGAACGTGCTCACGATCGCCGAGACCTACGGCCTCGCGCGGCGCGCCGGCGTGGACGTCGAGCGCCTGGCGCCGGCGCTGGCGGGCGGTTTCGCGGATTCGCAGCCCTTGCAGATCTTCGGGCCGGCGATGGCCGCCGGCCGTTTCCAGCCCACGCGCACGGCGGTCGAGCTGATGGCCAAGGACATCGGTATTTCGCAGCGCATGGCGGCCGAGTTCGATGCGCGGACGCCGGTCTCGGCGTTCTGCTCGGGGCTGTACGAACAGGTTCGGGAGCACGAGCCGGAGGTCTTCATGGGCGATGTGGCGGGGCTGGTGCGGCGCTACGAGTGAAGGCGGCGCTGTCACCGAACCGTCATTGATGTAACGCTGCTAAAGCGCCGTCCGGTCCGGGCCGATAAACGGAATGACGCGCAACGGCGGGGTTCTCCGGAACCCCGCCGTTGCCGTTTGTGGCCTAGGATTTTCATCAGGACGTCATGAAGATACGCAGCAAATTGTTCGCCTTGGGGGCCGCCGGCATCGTGGCGATCGCGGTCGTAGCCGGTTGCTCGGTGGTGGGGCTGTTGCGCCTGAGCGCGGCGGTGGACGACTACGCGCAGCGGCGGGTGCCGGTGCTGGTGGCGCTGGGCGCGCTGAGGGAAGGGCAGGTGCAGATCGCCCGCCACAGCCTGGAGCCGCTGCAGTGGGCAGACGAGTATTCCATCGAGGCGCGCAACGAATGGGAGCGCATGCTGCAGTCGAAGGGCCGCACCTGGGCAGCGATGGAAGCCGCGCGGGCCGCCCTGTCCGAAGCGCCCGCCACCGATGCCGAGGCCGAGTCGCTGCGCACCTTCGATGCGGCGTTCCATGCTTGGGCAGAAAAGGAAAAACCGCTTACCGATCTGCTCAAGCAACTGGTGGAGGTGGACAGCGAGGAGCGACAGCGCTTCCTGCTCCTGAAATACCTGGCCGCCTACTCGGCGCAGGAGTCTTACTACGTGCAGGCGCAGCAGGCCATGCAGGCCCTGGCGGAGGCCGGCGCGCAGGCAGCGGCCGAGAGGGCGGCGCAACTGCGGCAGGCCAGCCGGGGCCTGGCAAGCCTGATCGCAGGCGTGGGACTCGCGGCCATCCTGTTGATGCTGGCCGGCGCCTGGCGCGCGGGGCGCGCCATCGTGGGCGCGATCGACGGCATGCGCGCGCGCCTGGCATCGATCGCTGACGACCTGGATTTCCGCCCCCGCGCGGATGTGCGCGGCAATGACGAGGTGGCGGACATGGCGCGCGCGCTGGACCGGCTGGTGGCGCGCATGCGTACGTCGCTGGCGGCGATGCAGGGTTTGTCGGCCACCATGAACGCGGCCGGGGACGAGGTGTCCGCCGGCGCGGCCGACGTGGCCGCGGGGGCCGCCCGCCAGAACGACGCCGCGGAACGCATGGCCGGATCCATGCAGGCGGTGGCCGCCAGCATGGCGCAAGTCGCGGCGTCGGTCGAGGAGGCGATCGGCCTGTCCCGCGATGCCTGTGGCCTGGCGCAGCGCGGCGGCGAGCTGATCGGGACGGCAGGCGGCCGGATGGACGCGATCGCAGGCCGGATGGCGGCGGCGTCGCGAGCCCTGGATGCGCTGGGCCGTCATGGCGAGTCGATCCGCCACGTGGCTCGCCTGATCTCCGACATCGCGGGGCAGACCAAGCTGCTGTCCCTGAACGCGGCGATCGAGGCGGCGCGGGCGGGCGAGGACGGCCGGGGTTTCGCGGTCGTGGCCGAGCAGGTCAGGACGCTGGCCGAGAAAAGCGCGGCCTCCAGCCTGCAGATCGGCCAGACCGTGGAACGTATCGCCGATGAAACGATGGCTGCCGCCGAGTTGATGCGGGAAGTGGTGGAGGCGGTGGCGGTGGGACAGGCCAGCGCCGAGGAGGCGGGCCGTTTCATGGGCGAACTGCACTCGGGCTCGGAACGGGCGGCACGGGTGGTCGCCGCCATCGGGCAGGCGCTGCGCGAGCAGTCGTCGCTGAATGACGGGGTCGCGAGCCGCGTGGGCGACGTGGCCGGCATGGCTGGCCATTACCGGCAGGCGGCGGGCGCCATGGCGGCACAGGCAGCCAGCCTGCGGGAAACCGTTCGCACGGTCGACGCAACCGTCAATGCGTTCAGGGTGTCGTAAGCCTTGCCGCACGCGGTTTTTCCTGGGGCGCAGGGGTAGGGCGGCGTTTCGGTTGACTCAGGGTTTGCGCTATACTTTCGGTCGGACGAGCGTGGGTATGAAACATGCGTGTCCGACAGTTACCGCAGTAGCCGGTAAGACAGTTTTGGTTTTGCGCCATGCGCGCTGGTTTCACAACGCAGCGGTCCGCGCAAAAACATACATCCTTGCATGTAAGCACACGCAGGTGGTCTAGAATGGCGCCGGCTCCGGACGGGGCGGCAACAGGCGGCATTCGGCATGCCCGCCGCAAGGAAGTCTGGTCCGCATCCTGCCGATTTTGCAAATGACGCCTCGGGCATCCTCAGGCCCGTGGCGTGACTCGAACAGGTTACCTGATGAATATCGAGAGTTACCTTCCTGTCCTGCTGTTCATCATCGTGGGCAGCGTCATCGGTTTCGCGCTGATGTTCCTTGGCTCCGTGATCGGCCCGAACCGGCCGGACAGCGAAAAGCTCTCTCCGTACGAATGCGGCTTCGAGGCCTTCGAGGACGCGCGCATGAAGTTCGACGTGCGCTACTACCTCGTCGCCATCCTGTTCATCCTGTTCGACCTCGAGATCGCGTTTCTGTTTCCGTGGGCCATGGCCAATGAGCAGGTAGGCCTGCTGGGTTTCGGGACCGTGGCGGTATTTCTGGCCGTTCTCGTGATCGGCTTCATCTACGAATGGAAAAAGGGCGCGCTCGACTGGGAGTGATCCCAGCAGCACGCCGAAGGACACACCGGGTTTCATTCATGGCTATCGACGGAATTCTCAACGAAGGCTTCATCACCACGACCGCCGACAAGGTCATCAACTGGGCGAAGACAGGGTCGCTGTGGCCCATGACCTTCGGCCTGGCCTGTTGCGCGGTCGAAATGATGCACGCGGGCGCGGCGCGCTACGACCTCGACCGCTTCGGCATCATCTTCCGGCCCAGCCCGCGCCAGTCGGACCTGATGATCGTGGCCGGCACGCTGTGCAACAAGATGGCGCCGGCCTTGCGCAAGGTCTACGACCAGATGCCCGAGCCGCGCTGGGTGGTCTCCATGGGCTCGTGCGCCAACGGCGGCGGGTACTACCACTATTCCTATTCGGTGGTGCGCGGCTGCGATCGCATCGTGCCGGTCGACGTCTACGTCCCGGGCTGCCCCCCTACCGCCGAAGCGCTGGTGTACGGCTTGCTGCAACTGCAGAACAAGATCCGCCGCACCAATACCATCGCGCGTTGACCTCGATGCCGGTGTGCGCACTCTCCACTTCCATTTTCCCGACCGGACCGGCCCAGGCCCGTCCGGTGCCGTCTTTTGATCCGAGCGCTCATGACCAAGCTTGAAACCCTGCGCCAGAATCTGCTCAGCGCCTTGGGCGAAGATATCCGCCTGACACTCGCCCTGGGCGAGCTGACGCTCGAAGTGCCGGTGGACCGGTACGTGGAAGTGTGCCGGACGCTGCGCGACGATGCCGGGCTGCGCTTCGAGAGCTGCATCGACCTGTGCGGCATGGACTATTCCACCTACGGCAACGAGGTCCGCGAGACCGGACGCTTCGCCGTGGTGCTGCACCTGTTGTCGATCACGCACAACTGGCGCCTGCGCGTGCGCACCTGCGCGGCCGACGACGACATGCCGGTCGTGCCTTCCCTGGTGGACGTCTGGCCCGGCGTCAACTGGTACGAGCGCGAGGCCTTCGATTTCTTCGGCGTGCTGTTCGAGGGGCATCCCGACCTGCGCCGCATCCTGACCGACTACGGCTTCATCGGCCATCCCTTCCGCAAGGACTTCCCGCTGTCGGGCAACGTCGAGATGCGTTTCGACCCCGAGCAGAAACGGGTCATCTACCAGCCCGTCACCATCGAGCCGCGCGAGGTCACGCCTCGGGTCATCCGCGAAGACGGTTACGGAGCAGGGCGCTAATCATGGCAGAGATCAAGAACTACACCCTCAACTTCGGTCCCCAGCACCCGGCCGCGCACGGCGTGCTGCGGCTGGTGCTGGAACTGGACGGCGAAGTCATCCAGCGCGCCGACCCCCATATCGGGCTGCTGCACCGGGCCACGGAAAAGCTGGCCGAGCACAAGACCTTCCTGCAGGCCTTGCCCTACATGGACCGTCTCGACTACGTGTCCATGATGTGCAACGAGCACGCCTACGTCATGGCGATCGAGAAGATGCTGGGCGTGGAAGTGCCGCTGCGGGCGCAATACATCCGGGTGATGTTCGACGAGATCACCCGTATCCTGAATCACCTGATGTCCCTGGGTTCGCACGCCCTGGACGTGGGCGCGATGGCGGTGTTCCTGTACGCCTTCCGCGAGCGCGAGGACCTGATGGACTGCTATGAAGCGGTCTCGGGGGCCCGTATGCACGCGGCCTACTACCGCCCGGGCGGCGTCTATCGCGACCTGCCCGAGCGCATGCCGCAGTACCGCCCCAGCAAGCTGCGCAGCGAAAAGGAAATGAAGGCCCTGAACGAGGACCGTTCGGGTTCGCTGCTCGACTTCATCGAGTCCTTCACCAATCGCTTCCCGGCCTACGTCGACGAATACGAGACCCTGCTGACCGACAACCGGATCTGGAAACAGCGCCTGGTCGACGTCGGCATCGTCAGCCCCGAGCGCGCCAAGGCGCTGGGCTTCACCGGCCCCATGCTGCGCGGCTCGGGCATCGAGTGGGACCTGCGCAAGATGCAGCCCTACGAGGTCTACGACCTGGTCGACTTCGACGTGCCGGTGGGCGTGAACGGCGACTGCTACGACCGCTACCTCGTCCGCATCGAGGAAATGCGCCAGAGCAACCGCATCATCAAGCAGTGCGTGGAATGGCTGCGCAACAATCCCGGCCCGGTCATGACGAGCAACCACAAGGTCGCTCCGCCCAGCCGCGCCGAGATGAAGACCAGCATGGAAGAGCTGATCCACCATTTCAAGCTCTTCACCGAAGGTTTCCACGTGCCCCCGGGCGAGGCCTATGCCGCGGTCGAGCACCCCAAGGGCGAGTTCGGCATCTACCTGGTGTCCGACGGCGCGAACAAGCCGTACCGCCTGAAGATCCGCGCCCCGGGCTTTGCCCACTTGCAATCGCTGGACGAGATGGCGCGCGGCCATATGATCGCCGACGCCGTCACGATTATCGGCACGCAGGACATCGTGTTCGGCGAGATCGACCGCTGAACCCATGACCGCGTCCCAACCGGATACCACCATGCAGCTTTCCGAACAGGCCCTCAAGAAGATCGACCGCGAAGTCTCCAAGTACCCGGCCGAACAGAAACAGTCCGCCGTGATGGCGGCGCTGGCCATCGCGCAGGACGAGAAGGGCTGGCTGTCGCAAGAGGTGATGGAAGAAGTCGCGAACGTCCTGGGCATGCCGCCCATCGCCGTGCAGGAGGTCGCGACCTTCTACAACATGTACAACCTCAAGCCCGTGGGCCGGTACAAGATTTCGGTCTGCACCAACCTGCCCTGTGCCCTGCGCGACGGAGAGAAGGCCGGGCATCACCTGAAGCAGAAGCTGGGTATCGATTATCGGGAAACGACCCCGGACGGCGTGTTCACGCTGATCGAGGGCGAATGCATGGGAGCCTGCGGCGACGCGCCCGTGCTGCTGGTGAACAACAAGCGTATGTGCATTCAGATGTCCGAGGCCAAGCTCGACGCGCTCGTCGATGAGTTGAAGGCCGAGGCGAATGCCGGAGGTGCAAAATGAGCGTGGCCGAACCGGTCATCAGCACGGCGTTCCACAACCGCCACATCGACCCGCAGATCATGGCGGGGCTGGACGGCGGCAACTGGCGCCTGAACGACTACGTCGCGCGCGGCGGCTACGAGGCCCTGCGCAAGATCCTGTCCACCGGCATGACGCCCGAGCAGGTCATCGCCGAGGTCAAGTCCTCGGGACTGCGCGGCCGTGGCGGCGCGGGCTTTCCGACCGGCCTGAAGTGGAGCTTCATGCCGCGCACCTTCCCGGGCCAGAAGTACCTGGTCTGCAATTCCGACGAAGGCGAGCCGGGCACGTTCAAGGATCGCGACATCCTGCGCTACAACCCGCACATCGTGATCGAGGGCATGGCCATCGCCGCCTACGCGATGGGCATCACCGTGGGCTACAACTACATCCACGGCGAGATCTTCGAGGTGTACGAGCGTTTCGAGGAAGCGCTGGAAGAGGCGCGCGCCGCCGGATTCCTGGGCAACAACATCCTCGGCTCGAGCTTCAGCTTCCAGCTGCATGCCCACCACGGCTACGGCGCCTACATCTGCGGCGAGGAAACCGCGCTGCTCGAATCGCTGGAAGGCAAGAAGGGCCAGCCGCGCTTCAAGCCGCCGTTCCCGGCCAGCTTCGGCCTGTATGGCAAGCCGACCACGATCAACAACACCGAGACCTTCGCCGCGGTGCCCTGGATCATCCGCAACGGCGGCGACGCCTACCTGCAGGTGGGCAAGCCCAACAATGGCGGCACCAAGCTGTTCTCGGTCTCGGGCGACGTCGAGTACCCGGGCAACTTCGAGGTGCCGATGGGCACGCCGTTCTCCAAGCTGCTGGAACTGGCCGGCGGCGTGCGGGGGGGCCGCAAGCTCAAGGCGGTGATCCCCGGCGGCTCCAGCGCTCCGGTGGTGCCCGCCGACATCATGATGGACTGCACGATGGACTACGACTCGATCGCCAAGGCCGGGTCGATGCTGGGCTCGGGCGCGGTCATCGTGATGGACGAGACGCGCTGCATGGTGAAGTCGCTGCTGCGCCTGTCGTACTTCTATTTCGAGGAAAGCTGCGGCCAGTGCACGCCGTGCCGCGAAGGCACGGGCTGGCTGTACCGCGTGGTCCATCGCATCGAGAGCGGCAAGGGCCGCCCGGAGGACCTGGACCTGCTCGATTCGGTGGCCGGCAACATCATGGGCCGCACGATCTGCGCGCTGGGCGATGCCGCGGCCATGCCGGTGCGGGGCTTCCTGAAGCACTACCGCGACGAGTTCATGTACCACATCGAGCACAAGCACTGCCTGGTGCCCGAGTACCTGTAGCCGCCGGTCCGCGCGCAAAGCAAGTATTTACCGAAACGCACACGCCCCGCCCGATGACGGGGCAAACGGAAATAAGATGGTTGAAATTACGATCGACGGCAAGACAGTGGAGGTGGCCGAGGGCAGCATGATCATGCATGCCGCCCAGAAGGTCGGCCTTTACGTGCCGCATTTCTGCTATCACAAGAAGCTGTCGATCGCGGCGAACTGCCGCATGTGTCTGGTCGACGTCGAGAAGGCTCCCAAGCCGCTGCCCGCCTGTGCCACGCCGGTCAGCAACGGCATGGTGGTCCATACCGCTTCCGAGAAGGCCGTCAACGCCCAGAAGGGCGTGATGGAGTTCCTGCTGATCAACCACCCGCTGGATTGCCCGATCTGCGACCAGGGCGGCGAGTGCCAGCTGCAGGACCTGGCCGTGGGCTACGGCGGCTCTTCCTCGCGCTACAGCGAGGAAAAGCGCGTCGTGTTCCACAAGAACCTGGGCCCGCTGGTGTCGGCCGAGGAAATGGCCCGCTGCATCCAGTGCACCCGCTGCGTGCGCTTCGGCCAGGAGATCGCCGGCGTCATGGAGCTCGGCATGATCAACCGTGGCGAGCATTCCGAGATCACCACCTTCGTGGGCCGCGCGGTCGAGTCCGAACTGTCGGGCAACATGATCGACATCTGCCCGGTCGGCGCGCTTACGTCCAAGCCGTTCCGCTACAGCGCCCGGACCTGGGAGCTGGCCCGCCGCAAGTCGGTCAGCCCGCATGACAGCATCGGCGCCAACCTGATCGTCCAGGTCAAGAACGACCGCGTCATGCGCGTGGTGCCGTTCGAGAACGAAGCCGTCAACGAGTGCTGGATCAGCGACCGCGACCGCTTCTCGTACGAAGGCCTGAACAGCGAGGACCGCCTGTCCGTCCCGATGGTGCGCGGCACCGACGGACTGTGGAAGGAGGTCGAGTGGGCCGAGGCGCTGGACGCCGTGGCGGCCGGGTTGCAATCGGTCAAGAACAGCTACGGCGCCGGCCAGATCGGCGCGCTGGCGGCGCAATACGCCACGACCGAGGAATTCGCCCTGCTGGCGCGCCTGGTGCGTGCCCTGGGTTCCGACAACATCGATTTCCGCCTGCGCCAGACCGACGCGGGTTTCGACGCCGCGCGCAGCGGCGCCCCGTGGCTGGGCATGGCCCTGGCCGACATCGCCACGCTGGACCGCGTGCTGGTGGTCGGCTCGTTCCTGCGCAAGGACCACCCGCTGCTGGCCCAGCGCCTGCGCCAGGCCGCCAAGGCCGGCACGCAGGTCATCCTGGTCGACGTGGCGGCCGACGATCCGCTGATGCCCGTGGCCGGGCGCGTCACGGTCGCGCCGGCGGCGCTGCCGTCGGTGCTGGCGGAGATCGCCGTGGCGCTGGCCCAGGCCAAGGAAGCGGCCGTCGCGCCCGAACTGGCCGGCGTGCAGCCGGGCGAAGCGGCTCGCCGCATCGCCGAGCTGCTGGCTTCCGGCGAAAACACCGCCGTGCTGCTGGGCAACCTGGCGGTACAGCATCCGCAGGCCTCGACGCTGGCGGCCAACGCGCAACTGATCGCGCAGGCCACCGGCGCCCGCCTGGGCTTCACCACCGAGGGCGGCAACACGGTGGGCGGCTACCTGGCCGAAGCCGTGCCGGTGCGCGGCGGCAAGACCGCGGCGCAGATGTTCGCCGAGCCGCTCAAGGCCCATATCGTCGTGCATGCCGAGCCGGCGCTGGACGCGGCCGACGGCGTGGCCGCGCTGCGTGCGCTGCGCGCCGCGCAATTCAACGTCGCGCTGACCTCGTTCCGTTCCGCGGCTGAGGACTGGGCCCATGTGATGCTGCCCATCGCGCCGTTCACCGAAACCTCGGGCACCTTCGTCAATGCCGAGGGCAGGGCGCAGAGCTTCAAGGGCACGGTCCGCCCGCTGGGCCAGACGCGCCCGGGCTGGAAGGTGCTGCGCGTGCTGGGCAATGCGCTGGAACTGCCGGGCTTCGACGACGAGACTTCCGAATCCGTGCGCGACACGGTGCTGGCCGGCGAGATCGCGCCGCGCCTGTCGAACGCCATCGGCGCCAAGCCTGGCGTGGGCGAGTCGGTCCAGGGCCTGCAGCGCGTGGCCGACGTGCCGGTGTTCTTCAGCGACGCCATCGTGCGCCGCGCCGGAGCGCTTCAGGCCACCCCGGCCGCCGACGTGCCCGAAGCCCGCGCTAACGCGGCCACCGTGGCCGGCCTGGGCCTGGCCGACGGCGACCGCGTGCGCGTGAAGTCGGCGACCGGCTCGGTCGAACTCTTTCTTTCCGTGGATGACGCAGTGCCCGCCGGCGCCGTGCGCATCGCCGCCGCCCATGCCTCGACCTTCGCGCTCGGCGGCGCATTCGAACAACTCAGCGTGGAGCGTGCCTGATGCAGTGGATCGACGTCATTCAGGCTCATGGAACGGAGCTGATCGGCCCGGCAGCCTGGTCGGTGGTGTGGAACATCGTCAAGATCGTCTGCATCGCGGTGCCCATCATCCTGTGCGTGGCCTATCTCACGTACTGGGAACGCAAGATGATCGGCTGGATGCACATCCGCCTCGGCCCCAACCGCGTGGGCCCGAAGGGGCTGCTGCAGCCGTTCGCCGACGTGCTGAAGCTGCTGACCAAGGAAGTGATCGTTCCCAGCAACGCCAACAAGGTGCTCTACATCGTGGCGCCCGCGGTGGTGCTGATGCCGGCGCTGGCCGCCTGGGCGGTGGTGCCGTTCGGTCCCGAGGTCGTGCTGGCCAACGTCAATGCCGGCCTGCTCTACATCATGGCGATCACCTCGCTGGGGGTCTACGGCGTGATCATCGCCGGCTGGGCCTCGAACTCGAAGTACGCCTTCCTGGGCGCGCTGCGCGCCTCGGCGCAGATGGTGTCCTATGAGCTGGCCATCGGTTTCGTGCTGGTGACGGTGCTGCTGGTGTCCGGCAGCCTGAACATGAGCGAGATCGTGCTCAAGCAGGCCGACGGACGCTTCGCCGGCATGGGGCTGACCTTCCTGTCGTGGAACTGGCTGCCGCTGCTGCCGCTGTTCGTGATCTACGTCATTTCCGCCGTGGCGGAAACCAACCGCCACCCGTTCGACGTGGTCGAGGGCGAGTCGGAAATCGTCGCCGGCCACATGGTGGAATATTCGGGCATGACCTTCGCCCTGTTCTTCCTGGGCGAATACGCCAACATGATCCTGTTGTCCGCGCTGGCCTCGATCATGTTCCTGGGCGGCTGGCTGCCTCCGGTCGACGTGGCGCCGCTGACCTGGGTGCCGGGCTGGATCTGGCTGGCGGTCAAGACGTTCTTCGTGGTCTCGTTGTTCATCTGGTTCCGTGCGTCTTTCCCGCGCTACCGCTACGACCAGATCATGCGCCTGGGCTGGAAGGTCTTCATCCCGCTGACGCTGGTCTGGCTGCTCGTGGTGGCGGTCTGGATGCAGACGCCCTGGAACATCTGGAAGTAATGCCCGCCCTGTGCGAGCCCAAGAATAGGCAGGACTGAATCATGCAAGCGATCAAGGAATTCTTCGGCAGCCTGATGCTGACCGAACTCCTCAAGGGATTGCGCCTGACGGGGCGGTACATGTTCGCCCGCAAGATCACGGTGCAGTATCCCGAGGAAAAGACCCCGATGTCCCCGCGCTTCCGGGGCCTGCATGCCTTGCGCCGCTACCCCAACGGGGAAGAGCGCTGCATCGCCTGCAAGCTGTGCGAGGCGGTCTGTCCGGCGGTGGCGATCACGATCGAATCCGAGGTGCGCGACGACGGCACGCGCCGTACCAACCGCTACGACATCGACCTGACCAAGTGCATCTTCTGCGGCTTCTGCGAGGAAAGCTGCCCGGTGGATTCCATCGTCGAGACGCACATCCACGAATATCACGGCGAACAGCGGGGCGACCTGTATTTCACCAAGGAAATGCTGCTGGCGGTCGGCGACCGCTATGAAGCCGAGATCGCGCAGAACCGTGCGCAGGACGCGAAATACCGGTAAACGAAACCCACACCATGACCGCCATACTGTTCTATATATTCGCCGCGATCCTCGTCGTGGCCGCCTGCCGGGTCATCGTCGCGCGCAGCCCCGTCACCGCCGTCATGCACCTGGTGCTGTCGTTCTTCACCGCCTCCATGATCTGGATGCTGCTGAAGGCGGAGTTCCTCGCCATCCTGCTGGTGCTCGTGTACGTGGGCGCGGTGATGGTGCTGTTCCTGTTCGTCGTGATGATGCTGGACATCGACAGCGCCAAGCTGCGCCAGGGCTTCAAGACCTACCTGCCGCTGGGCATCGTGGTGGGCGCCATCATGGTCGGGGAAATGGCCTTCGTGCTGGCCAATGCCTATTGGGACCCCAGCGTGCCGCAGGCGCCGGCCGACTTCAACAACACGCGCGCCATCGGCGTGGCGATGTACACCGAGTACATCTACGCCGTCGAGATCGCCGCCGTGATCCTGCTGGTGGGCATGGTCGCCGCCATCGCGCTCACGCTGCGCCGCCGCTCCGACGTCAAGGTGACCCGGCCGTCCGAGCAGATCCGCGTGCGTCGCCAGGACCGCGTCCGCCTGGTATCGATTCCGTCGCAAACCGAAAATTCCCGGGAAGGCGAGGGCGCCCAGGCGCCTGCCGCCACCGAACCCAAGGGAAGCCAACCATGACCCTGACCCTAGGCCACTTCCTCGTGCTGGGCGCGATCCTGTTCGCGATCAGCATCGTCGGCATCTTCCTCAACCGCAAGAACATCATCGTGCTGCTGATGGCGATCGAACTGATGCTGCTGGCGGTGAACATGAATTTCGTCGCTTTCTCCAGCTGGATGGGCGATTTGAGCGGGCAGGTGTTCGTGTTCTTCATCCTGACCGTGGCGGCCGCCGAGTCCGCCATCGGCCTGGCGATCCTGGTTGTATTGTTCCGCAACCTGAACACGATCAATGTTGATGAACTTGACCGGCTGAAGGGCTGACGGTCCGGGCTACGAGAAAATCAAGACATGTCGGTACCTAAGCTCTATCTCCTCATCGCTTTCGCCCCGCTGGTCGGGTCCGCCATCGCCGGGCTGTTCGGCACCGGCTTCCTCGGACGCTGGGTCGGCCGCGCCGGCGCGCACTGGGTCACGATCCTGGGCGTGCTGGTCTCGGCCATCGGCTCGGCCTTCGTGCTGCAGGACGTCCTGGCGGGCAACACCTTCAACGGCACGCTCTACACCTGGAGCGCGATCGGCGGCATCAAGCTGGAAATCGGCTTCATGATCGACACGCTGTCGGCCATGATGATGGTGGTGGTCACCTCGGTGTCGCTGATGGTGCACATCTACACCATCGGCTACATGAAGGACGATCCCGGCTACCAGCGCTTCTTCGCCTACATCTCGCTGTTCACCTTCTCGATGCTGATGCTGGTCATGTCCAACAACATGCTCCAGCTCTTCTTCGGCTGGGAAGCCGTGGGCCTGGTGTCCTACCTGCTGATCGGCTTCTGGTACACCCGTCCCACCGCGATCTTCGCCAACATGAAGGCCTTCCTGGTCAACCGGGTAGGGGACTTCGGCTTCGTGCTGGGCATCGGCCTGTTGTTCGCGTACGCCGGCTCGATGAACTACACCGAAGTGTTCTCGCAGTCCGACAAACTGGCCGGCTTGACCTTCCCGGGCACCGACTGGATGCTGCTGAGCGTGGCCTGCATCGCGCTGTTCGTGGGCGCCATGGGCAAGTCGGCGCAGTTCCCGCTGCACGTCTGGCTGCCCGATTCGATGGAAGGCCCGACCCCGATCTCCGCGCTGATCCACGCTGCCACCATGGTGACGGCGGGCATCTTCATGGTGGCGCGTTTCTCGCCGCTGTTCGAGCTGTCGCCCACCGCGCTGTCGTTCATCATCATCATCGGCGCGATCACCGCGCTGTTCATGGGCTTCCTGGGCATCATCCAGAACGACATCAAGCGCGTGGTGGCCTATTCCACGCTGTCGCAGCTGGGCTACATGACCGTCGCGCTGGGCGCCTCGGCCTACTCGGTGGCGATCTTCCACCTGATGACCCACGCCTTCTTCAAGGCGCTGCTGTTCCTGGCGGCGGGCTCGGTCATCATCGGCATGCACCACGACCAGGACATCCGCAACATGGGCGGCCTGCGCAAGTACATGCCCATCACCTGGATCACCTTCCTGCTGGGTTCGCTGGCGCTGATCGGCACGCCGTTCTTCGCCGGTTTCTACTCGAAGGAAAACATCATCGAGGCGGCCAAGCTGTCCCACGTCTGGGGGTCGGGCTTCGCCTACTTCGCGGTGCTGGCCGGCGTGTTCGTGACGGCGTTCTACTCCTTCCGCCTGTACTTCCTGGTCTTCCACGGCAAGGAGCGCTTCGACACCTCGGGCGCGCACGGGCATGGACACGACGACCACGCGCACGATGGCCATGACGACCACGGCCACGACGACCACCATCACGGCGGCGTGCCGCACGAGTCGCCCGCCGTGGTGACGGTGCCGCTGGTGCTGCTGGCCATCCCGTCGGTGGTGATCGGGGCGATCGCGATCGGCCCCATGCTGTTCGGCGACTTCTTCAAGGGCGTGATCTTCAATTCGCCCGATCGCCCCGTCATGGAGCACCTGGCCGAGGACTTCCACGGCTGGGTGGCCTACGGGCTGCATGCGTTCAGTACCGTGCCGTTCTGGCTGATGCTGGCCGGCGTGGTCCTGGCGTGGTTCTTCTACATGGTCAAGCCGGCCATTCCCGCCGCCATCAAGGCTCGCGCAGGCTGGTTGTACAACCTGCTCGACAACAAGTACTACATGGACAAGATCAACGAAGCCGTGTTCGCGCGCGGTGCCCGCGCGCTGGGCGGCGGCTTCTGGAAGGTGGGCGACAAGTCCCTGATCGACGGCCTCCTGGTCAACGGCAGCGCCCGTCTGGTGGGCTGGTTCGCCGGGGTGGTCCGCCACCTGCAATCGGGCTACATCTATCACTACGCCTTCGCCATGATCATCGGCATCATGGCCCTGGTGACCTTCTTCGTCCTGCTGAACAATTGATGGCAAGCGATATGGCTCAAACTTCTTTTCCGTGGCTCTCGCTTGCGATCTTCACCCCGATCGTCTTCGGCATCCTGGTGCTGGCGGTGGGCCGAGACAGCAACCCCACCGTCGCCCGCGTGCTGGCGCTGATCGGCGCGATCGCCGGCTTCCTGGTCACCCTGCCGCTTTACACCGGCTTCGACGCCTCGACGGCGCAGATGCAGTTCGTCGAGAAGGCCGCCTGGATCGCCGAGTACGGCGTGTCCTATTACCTGGGCGTGGACGGCATCTCGCTGTGGTTCGTCCTGCTGACGGCCTTCATCACCATCATCGTGGTGCTGGCCGGGTGGGAAGTCATCACCAGCCGCGTCGCCCAGTACATGGGCGCCTTTCTGATCCTGTCGGGCCTGATGATAGGCGTGTTCGCGGCACTGGACGGCCTCCTGTTCTACGTGTTCTTCGAGGCCACGCTGATCCCGATGTACATCATCATCGGCGTGTGGGGCGGCCCCAACCGGGTCTACGCGGCGTTCAAGTTCTTCCTGTACACGCTGCTGGGTTCGCTGCTGACGCTGGTCGCGTTCATCTACCTGTGGCATTCGGCCGGCGGCACGTTCGACATCCTGGCCTGGCACAAGCTGCCGTTGGGCCAGACCGAGCAGATCCTGATCTTCCTGGCCTTCCTGATGGCTTTCGCGGTGAAGGTGCCGATGTGGCCGGTCCACACCTGGCTGCCCGACGCCCACGTCGAGGCGCCCACGGGCGGCTCGGTGGTGCTGGCCGCCATCATGCTGAAGCTGGGCGCCTACGGCTTCCTGCGGCTGTCGCTGCCCATCGTGCCCGACGCCGCGCATAGCCTGTCGGGCCTGATGATCGCGCTGTCGCTGATCGCCGTCATCTACATCGGCCTGGTGGCGCTGGTTCAGGACGACATGAAGAAGCTGGTCGCGTATTCGTCCGTGGCGCACATGGGCTTCGTAACCCTGGGCTTCTTCATCTTCAACACCGCCGGCGTCGAGGGCGCCATCGTGCAGATGGTCTCGCACGGCTTCGTGTCGGGCGCGATGTTCCTGTGCATAGGCGTGCTGTACGACCGCGTGCACTCGCGCCGCATCGCCGACTACGGCGGCGTGGTCAACACCATGCCGAAGTTCGCCACGTTCTTCGTGCTGTTCTCGATGGCCAACAGCGGCCTGCCGGCCACCAGCGGCTTCGTGGGCGAATTCTTCGTCATCATGGGCTCGGTCGAGTACAACTTCTGGATCGGCCTGCTGGCCGCCACGGCCCTGATCCTGGGCGCCGCGTACTCGCTGTGGATGGTCAAGCGCGTCGTGTTCGGCGACATCACCCACCAGCACGTGCGCGAGCTGGCCGACGTCAACGCCCGCGAGTTCTTCATCCTGGGCGTGATGGCCATCGCCGTGCTGTACATGGGCGTCCATCCCGCGCCCTTCACCGACGTGATGCACGTCTCGGTCGACGCGCTGCTCAAGCATGTCGCCATTTCGAAACTGTAAGACGCCGGACGTTACGCAATGGAATTCGCCAATCTGAACCTGTCTCTCGTCGCGCCGGAGATCACGCTGCTGGTGCTGACGTCCGCCATCCTGCTGATCGACCTGTTCGTCAAGGATGAAGGCCGCGCGGTGACGCACATCCTGTCCCTGGCCGCCCTGGTGGCGCTGACCTGGATGAGCCTGTCGGACCTGGCCTCGGGCGTGCAGGGCACGGCCTTCGACGGCATGTACGTGGCGGACAGCCTGGGCCACGTGCTCAAGGTGTTCTCGTATATCGCGGTGGGCGTGACGCTGATCTACGGCAAGGCTTACGCCAAGGACCGCGGCATGCTGCGCGGCGGCGAGCTGTACGTGCTGTCGCTGCTGGCGCTGCTGGGCCAGATGGTCATGATCTCGGCCGGCAACATGCTGACGATCTACCTCGGCCTGGAGCTGATGTCGCTGTCGTTCTACGCGCTGGTCGCGCTGCGCCGCGAGCACACCGTGTCCACCGAGGCCGCCATGAAGTACTTCGTGCTGGGCGCGCTGGCCTCGGGCCTGCTGCTGTACGGCATGTCCATGATCTACGGCGCCACCGGCACGCTGAACCTGGCCGGCATCGCCCGCGCCACCTCCGGCGCGACCGACAACCACATGATCCTGGTCTTCGGCCTGGTGTTCCTGGTCGCGGGCCTGGCGTTCAAGCTCGGCGTCGTGCCGTTCCACATGTGGGTGCCCGATGTCTACCAGGGCGCGCCCACGGCCGTGACGCTGCTGCTGGGCGGCGCGCCCAAGCTGGCCGCGTTCGCCATCGTGCTGCGCCTGCTGGTCGACGGCCTGTTCGGCCTGGCGGCCGACTGGCAGCCCATGCTGGCGATCATGGCCGTGCTGTCGCTGGCCATCGGCAATCTCGCCGCCATCATGCAGTCCAACATCAAGCGCATGCTGGCCTATTCGACCATCTCGCACATGGGTTTCGTGCTGCTGGGCCTGATGTCCGGCGTGATCGAGGGCAGCGCCTTCAACGCCCAGAACGCCTATACGTCGGCCATGTTCTACGTGGTCGTCTATGTGCTGACCACGCTCAGCTCGTTCGGCGTGCTGATGCTGCTGTCGCGCTCGGGCTTCGAGTGCGAGAACGTCGACGACCTGAAGGGCCTGAACCGCCGCAACCCGTGGTTCGCCGGCGTGATGCTGGTGCAGATGTTCTCGCTCACCGGCATTCCGCCCACGGTCGGCTTCTACGCCAAGCTGGCGGTGTTGCAGTCGCTGATCCAGACCAACCACGTCGTGCTGGCCGTGGTGGCCGTGCTGTTCTCGCTGATCGGCGCCTTCTACTACCTGCGGGTGGTGAAGGTCGTGTACTTCGACGATCCGGTCGACCAGGCCCCGCTGCAGGGTTCGGCCGGTTTCCGCACCGTGCTGTCGGTCAACGGCGTGCTGCTGTTGGTCCTGGGCGTGTTCCCCGCGCCGCTGGTCGCCCTGTGCGCCCAGGCCATCTCCAGCTCGCTCGCGCTCTGAGCTTCTTTTCCGGCGGCGGCGCGATTGCGCCGCCGCCGTTCCCGACCGGGTTTGTCGTGACAGGAACCCCGCCTTGAAACAGACCCTCGCCATCTACGTCCTGATCCTGCTGGCCCTGGTGACCGCCAACCTGCCGTTCCTGACGGAACGCGTGTTCGGCGCGGTGGCCTTCCGCCGGGACGGCGCGCCCGCCCGCAAGCCGTTCTGGCTGAGGCTGGTCGAAGTGCTGGTGCTGTACCTGGTGGTCGGCGGCGTCGGCCTGGGATTCGAGGCCAGCCTGGGCAACGTGTTTCCCCAGGGATGGCAGTTCTATGCCATCACCCTGACGCTGTATCTCGTGCTGGCCTATCCCGGCTTCGTGTACCGCTATCTTTTCAAACGGACCGCCCGATGAGCGACGATCGAGCACTGGAAGAACTGGCGCGCAGTTCGGAGCGGCTGCGCGAGGAGCCCCTCACCAGCGAGGCGGTGTTCCGCGGCAAGCTGCTGGACGTGCGCCGGGACACCGTCCGGCTGCCGGGAGGGGCCACGGCCACGCGCGAGTACATCATGCATCCGGGCGCCTCCATGATCGTGCCCATGCTGCCGGATGGGCAGGTGGTGCTGGTGCGGCAGTACCGCTATCCCATGCACCGGGCCTTCATCGAATTCCCCGCGGGCAAGATCGACCCCGGCGAGGCCCCGCTCGCGACCGCGCAACGGGAGCTGCTGGAGGAAACGGGCTATCGGGCCAACAAGTGGACCGAGCTCACCACCATCCATAACGCCATCGCCTATGCCAACGAGCGCATCGTGCTGTTCCTGGCCGAGGGCCTGGAGCGGGGCGAGCAGCGCCTGGACGAGCACGAGTTCCTGGAAGTGTTCAAGGCCCCGCTGGAGGACCTGATGGCCTGGATCCGCCAGGGGGAAGTCACCGATGTCAAGACGGTGATCGGCGCGTTCTTCGTATCCTCTTCTACGCGCTGACGTCCGGATAGAGGCCGTGCGCCCGGCCGTACAGGCGGGCCAGGCCGAACAGGGCGTCGATGTTGGGCGTGGGTACGCCCACTTTCCGGCCAAGCTCGCGCACCACGGCCACGATGGCGTCCAGCTCCAGCGGACGCCCCGCCTCCGCATCCTGCAGCATGGAACTCTTGAAGGCGCCGAGCTTGCGCGTGACGGCGTGGCGGTCCTCGGCGCTCTGGTCGATGGCGCAGCCCAGTTCGCGGCCGATGCGGGCCGCCTCGTCCATGGCGTCGGAACAGAACCGGCGTACCAGCGGGTCGTCCAGGATGCGGTCGACCGTGGCGCCGGTGATGGCCGAGACCGGATTCATGGTCATGTTGCCCCACAGCTTGTACCAGATGTCCTGGCGGATGGCCCGCGAGGCGGTGGCGTCGAAGCCCGCCTGCGCAAGCAGCGCGACGATGCGCTCGACCCGTTTCGAGGACGAGCCGTCCGGTTCGCCGATGATCAGCCCGCCGCCCATGTGATGCTGGACGACGCCCGGCTCCGGCGTCGAGGTGCTGGCGTGGACCACGCACCCGATCACGCGCGCCAGGGGAATGCCGCGCGCGATCCGGCCATCGGGGTCGATGGTCGACAGGCGGGCCCGTTCCGGCGGCAGGAGGCCTTGCGCGAACCACCAGGGCACGCCGTTCATGGCCGGCAGCACGGCGGTGTCCGGGCCCAGCAGCGGCGCGAGGCCGTCCGCCACGGCGGCCAGGGCGGGGCCCTTGACCGCGACGACGACCAGGCCCTGCGGACCGAGGGTCTCGGTGCGGTCGCTGGCCGTGGCCGGGACCTGGACGAGTCCGCCTTCCTGCCGCAGCCGCCAGCCGTGCGATTGCAGCGCCTCGAGCGTGGCGCCGCGGGCCAGGGCGCTGACCGAGCAGGCGCCGGTGGCCGCCAGGCGGGCGCCGATGAAGCCGCCGATGGCGCCGGCGCCCACGATGCAGACCTTCATGCTCGTTCCCCGGGTCATTCCAGCGTGACGTTGGCCTTCTGGATCAGCCCCTGGTAGGTCTTGGACTTGGCCGAGACCTGGCGGTGGATTTCGTCGGGCGACCAACTGATGGTCTGGAAGGCGAAGGTATCCAGGCGCTTCTTGATCTCGGGGTCGGCCACGACCTTGGCGACGTCGGCGTTGATCTTGTCGCGGATGGTCGCCGGCAGGCCCTTGGGCGCCAGCAGCACGACGAAGGAATTGACGTCCAGGCTGGCGGGGCCACCGCTTTCGGCCACCGTGGGCACGTCGGGCATCTGCGGGATGCGCTTGGGGGCCGCGACGGCGATGTAGCGCAGCTTGCCGGCCTGGTAGGGGCCCTGGCTGGAGGCAATGGTGGCCATGCTCCAGTTCACTTCCTGGGTGCTGACGGCCGCGTACAGTTGCCCGACTTCCTTGTAGGGCACGTGCTGCATACTGACGTTCGCTTCGTTTTCCAGGGCGATGCCGCCCAGGTGGCCGGGGCTGCCTATGCCCCAGGATCCATAGGTGACCTGGCCGGGCTTGGCCTTGGCGGCCGCGACGAGGTCGGAGACCGATTTCCAGGGCGATTGGGCCGAGACGGAAACCAGGAAGGGCGTGATGAACAGCGTGGCGACCGGGTCGAAGACCTTGTCGGGATCGTACTGGCGGCTTTTGTACAGATGGGGCAGGGCGGCGAGCTGTTCGCTGTCGAGCTGCAGCAGCGAGTAGCCGTCGGGCGCCGAGCGCTTGAAGGAATCGATGGCGATGAAGCCCGCGCCGCCCGGCCGGTTCTCGACCACGACGCGCTGGCCCCAGGCCTTGCCCAGGCGGTCGGCCACCAGGCGCAGCACGGTGTCGGGGCCGCTGCCTACCGAGAAGGAGGTGACCAGGGTGACCGGTTTGGAGGGGTAGGCGTCGGCGGCGTGGGCCATGGGCTGGAGCGCGACGCCGGCGAGCGTTGCGGCGGCCGCACATTGTGCGAGGAAGGCGCGGCGCGCGCAGGGGGCGCGGAGGCGGTGGGGCATGGTGGGGTCTCCTCATGGGTTTCTTGTTGCCCGCTAAGAATAGTGCCCGTCCCGCAGCGCGTCAAAACAGCGTGGGCACGGCACTTGCCGCGCGCCATCCTGGCTTGATAGGAGGTGCATCATGACGGTGAAGCTCGAAGCGGGGCAGGTGCTGCCCGACTATGTCCTGCCCGACCATACGAAGACGGCCCGCGCGCTGTCGGCGCTGCAGGGGGACGACCCCATGCTGCTGGTGCTGATCCGCGGGTTCTTCTGCGCCAAGGACCGCGAGCAGTTGAAGGCCTTGACCCGGTTCCATCCGCAACTGGTGGTGGGCAACTGCCGGTTGGTGGTGGTGACCACGGACGACTGGCACACGACCAACAATCTGCGCCAGCAACTGGGGGCGCACTATCCCTTTCTGTACGACGAGCAGAAGCGGGTGCGGGATGAGCTGGACATCCTGGAGTACACGGACACGCAGCATGAACCGATGATTCCGCATACCTTGCTGCTGGCGCCCGGACTGGAGATACGCAAGGTCTGGAACGGCTATTACTACTGGGGCCGCCCGTCGGTGGCCGAGCTGCATGGCGAGTTGCGGGCGCTGACGCGGGAGATACGGCCGGATTGGGACTTGCGGGACCCGCAGGTGCGGGAGCGGTGGAAGCGGGGCGAGAAGAAGGCTTTCTATCCCTACGGGGTGAAGTCCATGGAGCAGGTGCTTAGGGAGATGGCGGGGGCCGTGGACCAGTATGCGGGGGATGCCTCCAGGAAGGGGGCTTGAGGCGGGCGCATCCGGCTCCGGGCGGCTGCCCCCGCGCGGGCCGGACATGAGCCGCGCGGGGTGGGCATGATGAGCGGCTAGCGGGCCTGCGCCTTCTTCTTCGCGCGGTAGGCGTGCAGCAGCGGTTCGGTGTAGCCGTTGGGCTGGCTGCGGCCTTCGAAGACCAGGGCGGAGGCGGCCTGGAAGGCCAGGGAGGTTTCCTCGTTGCCGGACATGGGTTCGTACAGCGGATCGCCGGCGTTCTGCTGGTCGACCACCTTGGCCATGCGCTTGAGCACGTCGCGGACCTGGGCTTCGTTGGTGATGCCGTGGCGCAGCCAGTTGGCGATGTGCTGGCTGGAGATGCGCAGGGTGGCGCGGTCTTCCATCAGGCCGACGTTGTGAATGTCGGGCACCTTGGAGCAGCCCACGCCCTGGTCGATCCAGCGGACCACGTAGCCCAGGATGCCTTGCGCGTTGTTCTCGAGTTCCTGCTGGATGTCGGCGGGCGACCAGGCGGCGGGGTCGCCGACGGGGACGGTCAGGAGGCCTTGCAGGAGTTCCTGGCTGACCGTTCCGAGCCGGGTCTTTTCCAGTTCCTGCTGGACGGCCTGCACGTCCACCTGGTGGTAGTGCATGGCGTGCAGGGTGGCGGCAGTGGGCGAAGGGACCCAGGCGGTGTTGGCGCCCGCCTTGGGATGGGCGATCTTCTGTTCCAGCATGGCGGCCATCAGGTCCGGCATGGCCCACATGCCCTTGCCGATCTGGGCGCGGCCGCGCAGGCCGGCGTCCAGGCCGATCAGCACATTGCTGCGCTCGTAGGCGGCGATCCAGGCCGAGGCCTTCATGTCGCCCTTGCGCAGCATGGGACCGGCTTCCATGGCGGTGTGGATTTCGTCGCCGGTGCGGTCCAGGAAGCCGGTGTTGATGAAGGCCACGCGGGGGCTGGCGGCCGCGATGCAGGCCTTGAGGTTGACGCTGGTGCGGCGTTCCTCGTCCATGATGCCCATCTTCATCGCGTGGCGCGGCAGGCCCAGCAGGTCTTCGACGCGGTCGAACAGTTCGCTGGCGAAGGCGACTTCGGTGGGGCCGTGCATCTTGGGCTTGACCACGTAGAACGAGCCCTTGCGCGAGTTGCGGCGGATCTTCAGGTCGGGCAGCGAGGCCAGCGTGGCCACGACGGCGTCCAGGATGCCTTCCGGGATCTCGTTGCCGTCCTTGTCGAGCACGGCGGGGTTGGTCATCAGGTGGCCGACGTGGCGCACGAACATCAGCGAGCGCCCGTGCAGGGTCAGCGTCGAGCCATCGGCGGCGGTGTATTGGCGGTCGGGGTTCAGGCGGCGGGTGAAGGTCTTGCCGTTCTTGGTGACTTCCTCGGTCAGGTCGCCCCTGTTCAGGCCCAGCCAGTTGCGGTAGATCTTGACCTTGTCCTCGGTGTCGACCGCGGCGACGGAGTCTTCGCAGTCCATGATGGTGGTGATGGCCGCTTCCAGCACGACGTCCTTGACGCCGGCGGCGTCGGTGGCGCCGATCTGGCTGCTGCGGTCGACCTGGATCTCGAAGTGCAGGCCGTTGTTCTTGAGCAGGACGGCCGAGGGGGCCTGGGCCTGGCCCTGGTGGCCGATGAATTGTTCCGGCCGGCGCAGGCCGGTCTCGCCCTGCTTGAGCGCGACCACGAGCCTGCCGTCGCGCACCGAGTAGCCGGTGGCCTCGGCATGCGAGCCCTGGGCCAGCGGCGCGGCCTGGTCGAGGAAGGCGCGGGCGCGGGCGATAACGGCCTGGCCGCGCGCCGGGTTGTAGCCGGAGCCGCGTTCGGCGCCGCCGGTCTCGGGCAGGGCGTCGGTGCCGTAGAGGGCATCGTACAGGCTGCCCCAGCGCGCGTTGGCCGCGTTCAGGGCATAGCGCTGGTTGGAGACCGGCACCACGAGTTGCGGGCCGGCCTGTTCGGCGATCTCGGTATCGACGTTGTCGGTGGTGACGCGCACTTGGTCGGGCTGGGGCTGCAGGTAGCCGATGCGTTCCAGGAAGGCGCGATAGGCAGCCTGGTCGGTGACGGGGCCGGGGTGGGCGCGGTGCCAGTTGTCGATCTCGGCCTGCAGGCGGTCGCGCTCGGCCAGCAGCGCGCGGTTCCGGGGCGCGAGATCGTGCACGATCTGCGAGAAGCCTTGCCAGAAGCGATCGCCGTCGAGGCCCGTGCCGGGCAGGGCTTCCTGTTCGATGAAGCGATCGAGTTCGTTCGCCACTTGCAGGCCGTGGCGATGGGTGCGTTCCGTCATGGAGATTCTCCTGGCTATGCCTGATGGTGCTGGCGGCCCCGCGGGCCGCGCCAATGGATGTATCGATGATAAACGTAGGAGCCGGGCGCAGGGCCCCGAATACCGTGCGCCGGAGTCACAATTGCTTTGCGTGGGAAGAGGGAATGCGGGGAAGGGGACGCGCGGGACGAGACAGACGCCGGCCGAGCAGGCATAATTCGATGTAATTGAGATCGATTCTCCTTTGCATTTCCGTCCGAGGTATCCATCCATGTCGCTCCAAAGCGCCTCTCCGTCGTCGCTGGCCCTTCGCCTGAAAACCGAAACCGCTCCCTTGCACGAGAAACTCGACAAGCTCGTGATGTCGCTCAAGCCATTCGACAACCGGGAGAACTACGGCCGCTTCGTCGCCGCCCAGTATCTTTTCCAGCGCGACATCGAGCCGCTGTACGACGACCGCGCCTACGCGGCGCTGATCCCGGACCTGGCGACGCGGCCGCGGCTCGCGGCGGCCCAGGCCGATCTGCGGGACCTGGGCCAGGCCGTGCCCGAGGCCGCCGAGGCGCCGCAAGGCCAGGGCATGGCATTGCCCGAGGGCCTGGGCTGGCTGTACGTGTCCGAGGGCTCCAAGCTGGGCGCGGCCTTCCTGCTCAAGGAGGCGGGCCAGCGGCTGGGGCTGGACGAGAACTTCGGCGCCCGCAACCTCGCGGCGCCGGCCGACGGACGCGGGGCGGCGTGGAAGCGCTTCGTCCAGGCGCTGGACGGCAGCGGCCTGTCCGCGGGCGAGCAGGACCGGGTGGTGGCCGGGGCCGGCGCGGCCTTCGAGCGCTTCGCGGTGCTGCTGGCGCGCAGCTATGATCTGAAGGGCGAGCCGTCGCTCGCGTGAGGGAATGATGTCGATGTCCACAATGACGCAGCGCCGCCGGTCTTTGCTGGCGGCGCTGCCGGCCGGTTTCCTGCTGGGAGCCCTGGCTCCGGCGCGCGCCGCCCAGCCGCGGGCCCAGGGGCCGCGCGTGGTGTCGGTGGGAGCCGGCGTGACCGAGATCGTCTACGCGCTGGGCGGCCAACCCCAATTGTTGGCGGTCGATACCAGCAGCCTCTATCCGCCCCAGGCCCTGGCGCTGCCCAAGGTCGGCTACCAGCGCACGCTGTCGGCCGAGGGCGTGTTGTCACTGGGGCCGCAGGTGCTGCTGGCCGGGCAGGAAGCGGGGCCGCCTGCCGTGCTCAGGCAGATCGAGTCGGCGGGGGTCAGGGTGGTGCACGTCGACGGCGACTACACCTTCGAAGGCGTGCTGGGACGCATCGGTACCGTGGCGGCCGCGCTGGGCCGGCAGGCCGAGGGCAAGGCGCTGGCCGACAGGCTGGCGCTGCGCTGGCAGGCATTGCAGGCGCGCATCGCGGCCGCCCCGCTGCGCGGGCCGGGCGGCCGGCCGCTGCGCGTGGCGTGCCTGATGCGGCATGGCGCCAATACCATGGCGGCCGGCCGGGACACGGGCGCCGACGCGATGCTCAGGCTGGTGGGCGCGGTCAACGTGTTCGGCGGCGACTTCGCCAACTACAAGCCGCTGTCGGCCGAGTCGCTGGCCGGCGCGGCGCCCGATGCCATCGTCGGCACCTTCGACGGCACCCAGGAGCCGGATGCCCGGGCGCGGCTGCTGGCCACGCCGGGCCTGGCGATGACGCCCGCCGGCAGGAACCAGCGCGCGGTCCTGATCGATATCGTGCTGCTGCTGGGATTCGGTCCGCGCCTGCCGCAGGCGGTCGAGGACCTGTATGGCGCGCTGCGCGCATGAGGGCGGTGCGGCAATGACTGTTTCCCGCGTGGAGACCGCCGCGCCGCCGTCGGGCTGGGCCCGCGCGCGTGCGGGCCGCATGCCGGCCGCCTGGCTGTTCCCGGTCCTGGCCGCGCTGCTGGTGGCGCTGGTGGTGGTGGCCGCCGGCCGCGGCGCCTATCCCATCTCGGCGTCCAACGTGCTGGCCATCCTGCTGCACAAGGCGGGCCTGGCCCAGGGCGGGTTCGAGCCCCAGCAGATGGGCGTGCTGTGGACCATACGCCTGCCGCGCGTGATGCTGGGCGTGGCGGTGGGCGCGCTGCTGGGCATGGCGGGGGCGACGCTGCAAGGCCTGTTCCGCAATCCGCTGGCCGACCCGGGCCTGATCGGGGTATCCAGCGGCGCGGCGCTGGCGGTCGCGCTGGCCATCGTGTTCGGCAACCTGTGGTGGCCCGCGCTGGCCCAGGCGATGGGACTGGCGCTGTTGCCGGTCGCCGCCTTCGCCGGGGGCGTGCTGACCACCTTGCTGGTCTACCGGATCGGCCGCACGTCGCTGGGCGTATCCGTGGCCGCCATGCTGCTGGCGGGGATCGCCATGAACGCCATCGCCATGGCGCTCATCGGGCTGGCCAGCTACATGGCGACCGACGAGCAACTGCGCAACCTGACCTTCTGGAACCTGGGCAGCCTGGCGCCCGCCACCTGGCCCATCGTGGGCGTGGTGTCGCTGGTCGGCGCCGTGGCGCTGGCGGGCATGTGGCGGCTGCGCCTCGGACTCAACGCGATGGCGCTGGGCGAGGCCGAGGCCCGCCACCTGGGCGTGGCCGTGGAAAGCCTGAAGGCGCTGGCGGTGGTGTTCAGCGCGCTGGCGGTGGGCATGGCGGTGGCCTTCTGCGGCATCATCGGCTTCCTGGGCCTGGTCGCGCCCCACTGCATACGCCTGATGGCGGGCCCGGACGCGCGCGTCGTGCTGCCCGGCGCCGCGCTGCTGGGCGCCGCGTTGACGGTGGCCGCCGACCTGGTCGCCCGCCTGATCATCGCGCCGGCCGAACTGCCCATCGGCGTGCTGACCGCGCTGATCGGGGCGCCGTTCTTCCTGTTCCTGCTGCTGCGGGCCAAGGGCAGGATGTTCGAAGGATGACGAACATGCTGGAAGTGCGTTCATTGACGGTCGCGCGTCGCCAGGCCAGCCAGCCGCATCCGCGCGTGGTGCTCGACGGCATCGATTGCGCCGTGGGCGAAGGCGAGATCGTGATGCTGATCGGCCCGAACGGGGCAGGGAAGTCCACGCTGCTGTCGACCATGGCGGGCGACCTGGGGCCGGCAGCGGGCGAGGTGTTGTTCAAGGGACGGCCGCTGCGGCAGTGGGCGGCCGGCGAGCTGGCCCGGCAGCGGGCGGTGCTGCCCCAGCGGGCCGGGCTGAGCCTGCCGTTTACGGTCGACGAGGTCGTGCACCTGGGATGCCTGGCGCGCACCGAGCCGCGCAGGCGGCTCGAAGGCATCGTCCGCGCGGCGCTGGAGGCGGCCGGGGTGACGCACCTGGCCCAGCGGCCCATGCCGGCGCTGTCGGGCGGAGAGCAGGCGCGCGTGCACCTGGCCCGGGTCCTGGCGCAGATCTGGCCCGGCGAAACCGGCTCGGGCACCGGAAGGCTATTGCTGCTGGACGAGCCGTGCGCCAGCCTGGATCCGCATCACCAGCACTCGGTGTGCACGGCGATCCGCGATTTCGCGCATCGCACCGGCGCGGCGGTGATCGTGACCATGCACGACATGAACCTGGCGGCGCAGTATGCCGACCGCATCGTGGCGCTGTGGGAAGGGCGGGTGCTGGCCGACGGCGAGCCGCGCGCGGTGCTGACACGCGACTTCGTGCGCCGGTGCTTCGCCGTCGACGCGGCGCACTGGCTGGCGGACGAGGACTTCCTGGTGGCGACCCGGCCGCTGCACGGCCCGGCCTGAGGCCGCCGCCATCACATCTCGTTGTAGACCGGCCCTTCGCCCCCCTGCGGCGTCACCCACACGATGTTCTGCGTGGGGTCCTTGATGTCGCAGGTCTTGCAGTGGACGCAGTTCTGGGCGTTGATCTGCAGGCGTTCGATGCCGGCGTCGTCCTTCACGAATTCGTAGACGCCGGCCGGGCAGTAGCGGCTTTCCGGGCCGGCATAGCGCGCGAGGTTGACGTCGACCGGAACCGAGGGGTCCTTGAGCGTCAGGTGGATGGGCTCGTTTTCCTCATGGTTGGTGTTCGAGATGAACACCGAACCCAGCCGGTCGAAGGTCAGCTTGCCATCGGGCTTGGGATATTCGATGCGCGGGCATTCCGCGGCGGGCTTCAGGTAGACGTGGTCGGGCTTGTCGCGATGCAGCGTCCAGGGGAAGTTGCCGCGCAGCAGCCACTGTTCGATGCCGGTCATCAGCGTGCCGACCGTGCGGCCCTTCTTGAACCACTGCTTGAAGTTGCGCGACTTGTTCAGTTCCTCGTGCAGCCAGGAGGCCTCGAAGGCGGCCGGATAGCTGGCCAGTTCGTCGTGGCTGCGGCCCGCCTCGATGGCCTCGAACGCGGCCTCGGCCGCCAGCATGCCGCTCTTGATGGCCGCGTGGCTGCCCTTGATGCGCGAGGCGTTCAGGAAACCGGCCTCGCAGCCGACCAGCGCGCCGCCCGGGAAGGCCAGGCGGGGCAGGGACAGCAGGCCGCCGGCGGTGATGGAGCGCGCGCCGTAGGCGATGCGCTTGCCGCCTTCCAGGAAGCCGCGGATGGCGGGATGGGTCTTGAAGCGCTGGAACTCCTCGAAGGGCGACAGCCACGGGTTGCTGTAGTCCAGGCCCACGATCAGGCCGATGGCGACCTTGTTGTCCTCGAGGTGGTACAGGAACGAGCCGCCGTAGGTATCGGCGTCCAGCGGCCAGCCGGCGGTATGGATGACCAGCCCGGGCTGGTGCCTGGCGGGGTCGATCTCCCAGAGTTCCTTGATGCCGATGCCGTAGCTTTGCGGGTCCTTGCCGGCATCGAGCTTGAGCTTCTCGTTCAGCTGGCGGCCCAGGTGGCCGCGCGAGCCTTCGGCGAAGACCGTGTAGCGGGCATGCAGCTCCATGCCCGGCTGGTACTGGTCGGTGGGCTGGCCGTCCCGACCCACGCCCATGTCGCCCGTGGCCACGCCCTTGACCGAGCCGTCCTCGTTGTAGAGGATCTCGGCGGCGGCAAAGCCGGGGAAGAGGTCCACGCCCAGGGCCTCGGCCTGCTCGCCCAGCCAGCGGGCCACCTTGCCCAGGCTGACCACGTAGTTGCCTTCGTTGTGGAAACAGGCAGGCAGCAGCCAGCCCGGCGTGGCGCGGGCGCCGGTCTCGGACAGGAACAGGAAGCGGTCTTCGCTGACCGGGGTGTTCAGCGGCGCGCCCTTGGCCTTCCAGTCGGGGATCAGCTCGGTCAGCGCGCGCGGGTCCATGACGGCCCCGGACAGGATGTGGGCGCCGATCTCGCTGCCTTTCTCCAGTATGCAGACTCCGATTTCGCGGCCTTTCTCGGCAGCAAGCTGCTTGAGGCGGATCGCGGTGGCCAGGCCGGCCGGCCCGCCCCCGACGATGACCACGTCGTATTCCATCGACTCGCGTTCGTTGCCTTGCATGTACAGGGTTCCTCCGGGTGGGGTGGGGGTGCGGAACCGGCGGTGTCGCCGCTAAGCTAAGATAGTTGGAAGTATCATCCCCGATTGTATTTCAAGCGATCACGGCCGTTGGCCACCACGTTAGCGAGGAAGACGATGAACAAGGTCTATGCCAGCGCCCGGGAGGCGCTAGCGGACATCGTGCGGGACGGGCAGACCCTGGCGGTCGGCGGTTTCGGCCTGTGCGGCATACCCGAAGCCCTGATCGCGGCGCTGCGCGACACCGGTGTCAAGAACCTGACCTGCATCAGCAACAACGCGGGCATCGATGGCGCCGGACTCGGCCTGCTGCTGGAAACGCGGCAGATCCGCAAGATGATTTCCTCGTACGTCGGCGAAAACAAGGAGTTCGAGCGCCAGTACCTGGCGGGCGAGCTGGAAGTGGAGTTCACGCCGCAGGGCACGCTGGCCGAGAAGCTGCGCGCCGGCGGCGCCGGCATCCCGGCCTTCTTCACCGCCACGGGCGTGGGCACCCAGGTGGCCGAAGGCAAGGAAATCCGCGAGTTCGACGGCAAGAAATACGTCATGGAACGCTCGCTGGTGCCCGACGTGGCGCTGGTCAAGGCCCTGGTGGCCGACAAGAGCGGCAACCTGATCTTCAACAAGACCGCCCGCAACTTCAACCCCAACGCCGCGATGGCCGGCAAGGTCACGGTGGCCGAGGTCGAGCGCATCGTCGAGAACGGCGAGCTGGATCCGGACCACATCCACCTGCCCGGTATCTATGTGCACCGCCTGGTCCTGAACGCGACCCCGGAAAAGCGCATAGAACAACGGACGGTAAGGTAGCCGGATCCACGGCGCTCTGGGTCGACGGATATCAAGGAGAGATGACATGGCATGGACTCGCGATGAGATGGCCGCGCGGGCGGCGCGTGAGTTGCAGGATGGTTTCTACGTGAACCTGGGCATCGGGCTGCCGACGCTGGTGGCCAATCACGTGCCCGAGGGGCTGGAGGTCTGGCTGCAGTCCGAGAACGGGCTGCTGGGCATCGGGCCGTTTCCCACCGAGGACGAGGTCGATCCCGACCTGATCAACGCCGGCAAGCAGACGGTGACCACATTGCCGGGTTCGTCCATCTTCTCGTCGTCGGACTCGTTCGGCATGATCCGCGGCGGCAAGATCAACCTGGCCATCCTGGGGGCGATGCAGGTGTCCGAGCAGGGCGACCTGGCCAACTGGATGATCCCGGGCAAGATGATCAAGGGCATGGGCGGCGCCATGGACCTCGTGGCCGGCGTCGGGCGGGTGGTGATCCTGATGGAGCACGTGGCCCGCAAGAAGGACGGCACGGTGGATCTGAAGATCCTGCCGGCGTGCACGCTGCCGCTGACCGGCGTGGGCGTGGTGGACCGCATCATCACCGACCTGGCGGTGCTGGACGTCACGCCGCAGGGGCTCAGGCTGGTCGAACTGGCGCCCGGCGTCACGGTGCAGGAAGTGGTCGAGAAGACCGCGGCCAAGCTGGATACCTCCGCCGTTGCCGCGTCGGTCTGAGTGGGGCGGGACGGCCCGGCGGGCCGTCCTGAGCGTGGTGTTGTCGGCCCTGGCCGCTTCCGCGCACGCCGAGGCCGGCGGGCCTTACATCCCGGCGGCGCTGGCCATTCCCGCCGTCGCCTCGCGGCCCGAGGCCTTCGTTCCGGACGGATTCACGCTCGAGCGCGAAGTGCAAGGGGACCTCGGCCTGGACGGGCAGGGCGTCGCGCAGGTCTACCGCAACGCCGAAGGGCGGCGGGCGCTGCTGATCGGGGCTAGAAGCCCCCAGGGTTTCCAGGCCACGGGCTGGGGCTTCGTCCTGCCGTGCGCCACCTGCGGCGTGGACCTGCCCGCCGACCGCAACCTGGAGCTGGCCATACGCCAGCAGCGCGTCGTCGTCACGGACCGCAGCGTCTCCAAGGCGGAAGAGATATCCACCTCGGCCGAACTGACCCTGTCCTACGACCGCGCCGCGCGCCGCTGGTGGCTGCAATCGCTGCGCCAACTGACCCTGTTCGCCCGCACCGGCCGCGCCGAAGAGTCGCGCGTGGACTACGAAACCGGCACCACCCGCGACGCCGTCGGCCGCTACGACGGCCAGGTCTTCTTCGCCGAAACCTCCCAGACCGGCACCCTCGAAGGCGACCGCCCCGCCCTGGATACGCTCGTGTTGTATTAGGGGTAGACCCAGGGCGCCGCGGATCCGGCTCCGCCGGTCCGCCAGCGCCGCCCCCTGGGGGGCGCGCGTAAGCGCGTAGGGGGGGCTCTATGTCTTTTTGTCGCCAAAGGTTACCCGTGTCCGGATCGCGGGCTTTCGCAACTCCCGCTATAATTCCAATTTCCCGCAAGCGCTCGGCAAAAACCGGGCGCCATTGGCAATGACCAAGTACGTATTCGTTACCGGTGGCGTGGTGTCTTCCCTGGGGAAAGGCATTGCCGCCGCGTCTCTGGCCGCTATCCTCGAATCGCGCGGCCTCAAAGTCACCCTCCTCAAGCTCGATCCCTACATCAACGTTGATCCCGGCACGATGAGCCCGTTCCAGCACGGCGAGGTCTTCGTCACGGAAGACGGCGCCGAGACCGACCTGGACCTGGGCCACTACGAGCGCTTCATCTCGGCGCGCATGCGCAAGGTGAACAACTTCACCACCGGCCAGATCTACGAATCGGTGCTGCGCAAGGAACGCCGGGGCGACTACCTGGGCAAGACCGTGCAGGTCATCCCCCACATCACCAACGAGATCCAGGATTTCATCGCGCGCGGCGCGTCGGCGGCCTGGGATGGCGAGACCGACGTCGCCATCGTCGAGATCGGCGGCACGGTGGGCGACATCGAGTCGCTGCCCTTCCTGGAAGCCGCCCGCCAGATGAGCCTGCGCCTGGGGCGCGGCGGCGCGGCCTTCGTGCACCTGACGCTGGTGCCCTTCATCGCCTCGGCCGGCGAACTCAAGACCAAGCCCACGCAGCATTCGGTGCAGAAGCTGCGCGAGATCGGCATCTACCCGCATGCGCTGCTGTGCCGTGCCGACCGCCCCATCCCGGACGACGAGCGCGCCAAGATCTCGATGTTCTCGAACGTGCCGCTGGACGCGGTCATCTCGGTCTGGGACGTCGACTCCATCTACAAGATCCCCGCCATGCTGCACAAGCAGGGGCTGGATGAGTTGGTCTGCGAAACGCTGGGGTTGCAGCCCGAGCCGGCCGACCTGTCCATGTGGGATCAACTGGTCCATGCCCGCGAGAACCCCGAGGGCGAGGTCCACATCGCGATGGTCGGCAAGTACGTCGACCTGACCGAGTCGTACAAGTCGTTGACCGAAGCGCTGGTGCACGCCGGCATCCATACCCGCTGCAAGGTGGTGGTCGACTACATCGACTCCGAGGAGATAGAGAGCGAAGGCGTGGGCAAGCTGAGCAAGTTCGATGCGATCCTGGTGCCCGGCGGCTTCGGCAAGCGCGGGACCGAGGGCAAGATCCAGGCGATCCGCTATGCCCGCGAGAACGGCGTGCCCTACCTGGGCATCTGCCTGGGCATGCAGCTTGCGGTCATCGAGTTCGCCCGCCACGTGGCCGGCCTGGTCGGCGCCAACAGCACGGAATTCGATCCGGACACCCTGCATCCCGTGGTCGCGCTGATCACCGAGTGGATGGACCGCGAGGGCCGCGTCGAGCGCCGTTCCAACACGTCCGACCTGGGCGGCACCATGCGCAAGGGTGCGCAGCGCTGCCCGGTCAAGGCCGGCACCATGGCGCACGACATCTACGGCGACGAGGTGAACGAGCGCCACCGCCACCGCTACGAGGTGAACAACGTGTACGTGCCCAAGCTGGAAGAGGCCGGCATGGTCATCAGCGCGCGCACGCCCACCGAGAGCCTGCCGGAAATGATGGAATTGCCCAATCATCCGTGGTTCATGGGCGTGCAGTTCCACCCCGAATTCACGTCCACGCCGCGCGACGGCCATCCGTTGTTCTCGGCCTACATCCGCGCGGCGCGCAAGCACAAGCTGCAGCGCGTGGCGGCGGAGCAGGGCTGAGCGCCTGGAGGTCACCATGAGCCAAGACCCGCACGCCTCGACCCGCAGCTACCCGATCTGCGGCTTCGAGATCGGCCTCGCCAGGCCGTTCTTCCTGATCGCCGGACCCTGCGTGATCGAATCGCAGCAAATGGCGATCGACACGGCCGGCGTCCTGAAGGAGCTGACCGGCAAGCTCGGCATCCCCTTCATCTACAAGAGTTCGTTCGACAAGGCCAACCGCAGCTCGAGCAAGTCGTTCCGCGGCATGGGCATGGATTTCGGGCTGAAGGTGCTGTCCGAGGTGAAGGCCCAGGTGGGCGTGCCGGTGCTGACCGACGTGCATGAAACCGAACAGGCCCGTCCCGTGGCCGACGTGGTGGACATGCTGCAGACGCCGGCTTTCCTGTGCCGGCAGACCGATTTCATCCGCGCCTGCGCCGCCACGCTCAAGCCCGTCAACATCAAGAAGGGCCAGTTCCTGGCGCCGCACGACATGGTCAATGTCGTGGCCAAGGCCCGCGAAGCCGCCATCGAGGCCGGCGGCGACGGCGGCAACATCCTGGTCTGCGAACGCGGTGCATCGTTTGGCTACAACAATCTCGTGTCGGACATGCGCTCGCTCGCTATCATGCGCGAGACGGATTGCCCCGTCGTGTTCGACGCCACGCATTCGGTGCAACTGCCCGGCGGGCAGGGCACGACGTCCGGCGGGCAGCGCGAATTCGTGCCGGTGCTGGCGCGGGCGGCGGTGGCCGTGGGCGTGTCGGGCCTGTTCATGGAAACGCACCCGGATCCGGCGCATGCCAAGTCCGACGGGCCCAACGCCGTGCCGCTGGCGCGCATGGGCGACCTGCTGGCATCGCTGATAGAACTCGACCGCGTGACCAAGCGTCACGGGTTCCTCGAAAACGATTTCCAATAACTTTTCTAGAGACTGGACTCCTATGAGCGCAATCGTAGACATCATCGGGCGCGAGATCATCGACTCCCGCGGCAATCCCACCGTGGAGTGCGACGTGCTGCTGGAATCGGGCGCGATGGGCCGCGCCGCCGTGCCGTCGGGCGCGTCCACCGGCGCGCGCGAAGCCATCGAGCTGCGCGACGGCGACAAGTCGCGCTACCTGGGCAAGGGCGTGCTCAAGGCCGTCGAGAACGTCAACACCGAGATCGCCGAAGCGCTGATGGGCCTGGATGCGCAGGAGCAGGCGTTCCTGGACCGCACGCTGATCGAACTGGACGGCACCGAGAACAAGGAGCGCCTGGGCGCCAACGCCATGCTGGCCGTCAGCATGGCCGTGGCCAAGGCCGCCGCCGAGGAATGCAGCCTGCCCCTGTACCGCTACTTCGGCGGCAGCGGCGCGATGAGCATGCCCGTCCCGATGATGAACGTCATCAACGGGGGCGCGCACGCCAACAACAACCTCGACATGCAGGAATTCATGATCCTGCCGGTGGGCGCCAGCAGCTTCCGCGAATCGCTGCGCATGGGCGCCGAGGTGTTCCACGCGCTGAAGAAACTCATCCATGACAAGGGCATGTCCACCGCGGTGGGCGACGAGGGCGGCTTCGCTCCCAACGTCGAGAACCACGAGGCGGCCATCCAGCTCGTGCTGCAGGCCATCGAGAAGGCCGGCTACGAGCCCGGCAGCCAGATCGCCCTGGGCCTGGACTGCGCCAGCTCGGAATTCTTCCGCGACGGCAAGTACCACCTGGAAGGCGAGGGCGTGACCCTGAGCGCCCAGGAACTGACCCACATGCTGGCCACCTGGTGCGACAAGTACCCCATCGTCTCGATCGAGGACGGCATGGCCGAGAACGACTGGGACGGCTGGAAGTACCTGACCGAGCAACTGGGCAAGAAGGTGCAACTGGTGGGCGACGACCTGTTCGTCACCAACACCAGCATCCTCAAGCGCGGCATCGAGCAGCGCATCGCCAACTCGATCCTGATCAAGATCAACCAGATCGGCACGTTGACGGAGACTTTCGCGGCGATCGAGATGGCCAAGCGTGCCGGCTACACGGCCGTGGTGTCGCATCGCTCGGGCGAGACCGAGGATACGACCATCGCCGACATCGCCGTCGCCACCAACGCGCTGCAGATCAAGACCGGCTCGATGTCGCGCTCGGACCGCATGGCCAAGTACAACCAGCTGCTGCGGATCGAGGAAGACCTGGGCGACGTCGCCCACTACCCCGGCCGCGAGGCTTTCTACAACCTGCGCTGATGCGCGCGGCCGCGCCGCCTTGTGCGGCGCGGTCCACGGAAGAGCCTCCATGCGCCTGCTCACGCTGATAATCGCCCTGTTGCTGGTGCTGATCCAGTATCCGCTCTGGCTGGGCAAGGGCGGTTGGTTGCGCACCTGGGAACTCGAGCGCCAGCTCGACGCCCAGCGCCATACCAATGACGAGCTGCGCACGCGCAACGTCGCGCTCGACGCCGAAGTGCGCGACCTGAAGAGCGGGACCGACGCCATCGAGGAGCGGGCCCGCTACGAGCTCGGCATGCTGCGCCAGAACGAGGCCTTCGTGCAGATCGTCGACACCCCGCCGGCCGGCACCGTGCCGGCCAGCGCCGCCCAGCCGGCCGCCCGGCCGGCGGCTTCCACACCCGACCGGCGCTGACGCCAGGGACCATTCACAGGGCCCATTCCCGGCCTGTGCGAGCGGCCTTTAGCGGGAACAGACCCTACGGCGCCAGGATGTCCCGGTTCCTGCCGTGCTCGCGTGCCGCCGACTGCATGGGCATGGCGATCTCGCGGCGTATCACCAGCAGCCCCGCGGCGCGGGCCCGCCTGACGTAATCATCGGTTTCCGAAGCGTTCGCCAGCGACCGCAGCAGCGCGCGCATGCCCGGCAGGTAGGGGGCGTGCAGGTAGGTCAGCCGGAGCACGAGCGTATTCGCGTCGAACAGCGTCTGGCCCGAGCGTGGGCCGATGCCGCCGCGGTAGCGCGAAAAGTAGACGGTGTCGTGGTGCAGGCGCTGATAGTCGTAGTCGAGTTCGCGCGGTCCCGCCGCGCGTCCGGCCGGGAAGTCCTGGAAGCTGGCGGCAGTCGGGCTGAGTTGTTCGATCCGCGCCATCGGCAGGCCATGATGGCGGGCCCAGCCCGCCATGCGTGCCCTTGCCGCGGCCGACTGGTCGCCCGGACTGGCCAGGGCGGGGGTGCCCAAGGCGGGGGACAGGGCGCGTTCGAAAGCCTGGGCCATGGCGGCCGGATCGGCATGCGCCGCCGTTCCGGCCCGGGCGGCCTCGAACAGGGCATAGCCGACGGCCTGGCGTGTCAGCAGCCAGCGGCCCGTTTCGAAGGCCCCCAGGCCCGTCAATAGCAGGGGGATGGCGACGACCGTGAATTCGGCCATGGCGGCGCCGCGCTGGGAAAGCAGGGAAGGCATGGGCGGAGGGTCATTGCGGGCCCTCCAGCGTGCCTGCGCGCGGCCGGCACGTCGATTGTGGGAACCACGGCGGACCGCCGCCGCCTGGTTCCGGCTCTAGTGCCGGGCCTCGCTCTGGTGCCGCACCTTGGCCGACGCGTTGGCGAACAGTTCCGCGCAGTCGACCGGATCGAACTCGAAGCTCTTCACGCAGTAGTCGCAGTTGATCTGGACGCGGCCCTGCTCGGCCAGGATGTCGTCGATTTCCTCCTTGCCCAGGCGCAGCAGCACGTCGGCCACTTTTTCGCGCGAGCAGGTGCAGCGGTACGACACGCCCGCCGGCTCGAAGGTGCGCAGGGTCTCCTGCCAGTACAGGCGCCGGATCAGCGCGTCGGGCGTCAGCGTCAGCAATTCCTCGGACTTGATCGTCTCGGCCAGGATCTGCGCGCGTTCCCAGGTGTCTTCCGCGACCGAGGCCGGCGCGGGGTCGGTCGTCGTCTTGCCGCCCTGGCGGGGCAACTGTTGCAGCAGCACGCCGGCGGCGCAGCCGGTGTCGGCGGCGAGCCAGATGCGCGTCTGCAACTGCTCGGAGGCCAGCATGTAGTGTTCCAGCGCCTGGGCCACCGATTCGCCCTGCAGGGCGACGATGCCCTGGTAGGGTTGTTGGCCGGGCAGGCGGTCCTGCGGATCCAGCACCACCGAGAAGCGGCCGCCGCCGTGGGGGTTCAGCAGGCTCTGGAACGTGCCGTCGTCAGGTACCGCGTGGCCTTCGCGCAGCTTGACGGTCGCCCGCATGCCCAGGTCGGCGTGGCATTCCACGACGACCAGGCCGATGGGGCCGTCGCCCTGCAATTGCAGCACCACGGTGCCGTTGAACTTGATGTTGGCGGCCAGCAGCGCGCTGGCCGCGACGAGTTCGCCGAGCAGCTTCTGGATGGCGGGCGGATAGTCGTGCCGTGCCTGGATTTCCCTCCAGGTATCGCGTATGGACACGACTTCGGCCCGGACCGTCTGGTCCTCGAACAGGTATTTCTTGAGTTGGTCGGACAAGACGGCTTCCTCGGAAAAAAATGGGGCAGCAGCGGGCGCCTGGACCGGCCATTCTACAATGCACCCCATGACTGCTGAATTGGAACTGCGGCAGGCCGCCTGCGCGCTGCTGGTCCTGGATGATCCCGCCGGGAAGGCCGCCGGCACCCGCGAATTGGCAGCCACGCCTGTATATGTGGACGCCGGCCGCGTCTTGCAAGAGCCCGTGGGAGTGCCCGGCCGGCCGGCGCGGCCGCCGCTGGTGTCGCCGCGCGACGTGCCGGGACGGGGAGTGGCCTCGGTCGAGGCGCGGGCGGCGCTGCTGCACGCACTGGCCCACATCGAGTTCAACGCGATCAACCTCGCGCTGGATGCGGTCTGGCGTTTCGCCGGCATGCCGGACGAGTACTACCTGGACTGGCTCAAGGTCGCCGGCGAGGAAGCCCTGCATTTCTCGCTGCTGGCCGACCACCTGCGCATCCTGGGCCACGCCTACGGCGATTTTCCGGCCCACGACGGGCTATGGCAGATGGCCGAGCGGACCCGGCTCGATCCGCTGGCCCGGATGGCGCTGGTGCCGCGCACGCTGGAAGCCCGGGGCCTGGACGTGAGCCCGGCGATACGGGCCAAGCTGGCGGGGGCCGGGGACGAGGCGGCGGCCGGCATCCTGGACATCATCCTGCGCGACGAGATCGGCCACGTGGCCATCGGCAATCGCTGGTACCGGTATCTGTGCGAGCGCGAGGGCGTCGATCCCGTGGACCATTACGCGGTGCTGGCCCGGCGCCATGACGCGCCGGGGCAGTTCGGGCCGTTCAATCTTCCCGCCCGCCGGGCGGCCGGCTTCACGGAAGCGGAGCTGCGCTCGCTGGAGCAGTCGGCCATTTCCGGCCGCGATCGTCCTCGATCTGCCTGAGCGCCTGGCGCCGGATCTTGCCGGACGGCGTCAGCGGCAGGGCTTCGACGAATTCGATGTCCTTGGGCGCGCCGTCCGTGCCCAACTGGCCGCAGGCATGCGCCAGCAGGGCCTCCCGCAGGGCTGCCTCGCGGGCGGCCTTGTCCTGTTCCGGCACAGCCTGGGCGACGACATAGGCCTTGATGCCGCTGCCATCCGGCGTCGGCACGACCACCGCCTCGGCCACGTCGGGGTGCCGGGTCAGACAGTCCTCGATCGGTCCCGGCGCGACCAGGCGGTTGCCCAGCTGGAACATCTCGTCCAGGCGTCCCACGTACCACAGGTAGCCGTCGGCATCCTGCCGGGCAAGGTCGCCCGTGCGGTGCCAGGTGCCGCTGACCGGGCGCCCGGTTTCCTCGCCCCGCCAGTAGCCGGCGAAGAAGGAAGGATCGGGATGGCCGTGGATGTCGTAGCGATTGACGGCGATCTCGCCGTGTTCTCCGGTGGCGACCGGCCGGCCCAGCGCGTCGACGATGGCGATCTGGTGGCCGGGGTAGGGCTTGCCCAGGCTGCCCGCCCGGGCGGGCCATTTCTGGCTGCTTTGGCCGATGATCGTGCCGATCTCGACCTGGCTGAAGGTTTCGTTGGGTTCGATCCCCAGCGCGGCCCTGCATTGTTCGAACAGCGCCGCGCCGAGCGAGGTATCGGTGGCCGTGATGGCGCGCAGGGCCAGCCGATGGCGTTCCGCGGGGCGCGGCACGGCCTTGAGCAGCCGCCGCAGGTCGCGGGTGGTAAGGGCGACGTTGGTGACGCGGTAGCGTTCCAGCAGGGCGAACGTGGCTTCGGGATCCGGCGGCCGGCGCATACCCACCATCGGCTGGCCGAAATACAGGCCCGGCAGGACCGCGCCGAACAGGCCGTGGGGGCTGCCCCATTCGGATGCCGTCCACAGGACGTCGGCAGGCTGGGGAAACCAGTTCTGGGCGGCCACGAAGCCGGGCAGGTTGCCTATCAGGGTGGCATGGGGCAGGACCACGCCCTTGGGCACGCTGCCCGCGCCCGCCGTATAAAGCAGCAGCGCGGGGTCCGAGGCCGAGGTGGGATGCATGTCGAAGGCGCTTTCCTGGCGAGCGAGCAGCGTGCGCCAGGAAAGGACCCGCTCGTCGTCCAGGTCGATGCCGACCGTCTGGCGCAGCAGGGGGCAATGCTCGGTGGCCGGCAGCAGTGCCGCGGCCGCGGCGCCGTCGACGATGGCGATCCGGGCTTCGCTGTCGCGCAGCCGCTGTTCGTAGGTCTGGGCGTTCAGCGCGACCGACAGCGGAACGGTGATGGCGCCCATCTGGTAGACGGCGATATGGGCGACGATGGCTTCGGGGCGCTGGGGCAGGGCGATGGCCACGCGGTCGCCGCGTTGCACGCCCATGCGGCGCAGGCCATTGGAGAAACGGTTGGCGTATTCGTGCAGGCGGCCGTAGGTCCAGACTTCGCGCCGTCCTTCGGCATCTTCCGCGTAGATCGCGATGCGGCGGGCATCGGCGCTGGTGACGGTCCAGCGGCGGCAGCAGACATCGGCGATGTTCAGGCGTTGCGGGACCCACCAACGGAACGTGGTGTAGAGTGCCTGGTACTGGTCTTCCATAACCCTCCGCTGGATTCAGGATCTGGTCCGGCCAGGTCGGCGGACGGGGTTTGCTGCGTTATATGGCAATCATTACTGACCTGACCGATAACCGCAATGGCTTTGGTGCTGCCGGCGCAGGAGCAGGGCACCACTCCGGCCCGCGTTTTTCGCGGGTTTTCCCTCAATTTCCCCTAATTGTCGATAAATGATCATGTACGAGCCGCTAGTCGCCCCGCGATCGGAGTATCTGGAAGTTCGGGGTTTGCGTCACCATTTTCGTCATTGGGGCGACAATGGCGCCCCGTTGCTGCTGGCCCTTCACGGCTGGATGGACTCGTCGGCTTCGTTCCAGTTCGTGGCCGACCGGCTGGCTCGCAGGTTCCATATCGTGGCGCCAGACTGGCGCGGCTTCGGCAGGACGCAATGGGGTGGGGGAGATTCCTACGAGGTGGGCGAATACCTGGGCGATCTCGACGCTTTTTGCCGTCATCTTTCGCCTTCCGGCCCGCTTTTGCTGCTGGGACACAGCATGGGCGGCAACATGGCGATGCTGTATGCCGGCGTGCGCCCCGACCGGGTGGCGGCAGTGGTCAACCTGGAAGGGCTGGGCCTGGCGGCGCAGCCGGCCGAGGCGGCGCCGGGCAGGCTGCGCCAGTGGTTGGACCAGATCGCGGCCGGCGCGCGGCTGGCGGACTACGACAGTCCGCAAACCTACGCCCAGCGCCTGATGCGGGACAATCCCGGGCTGGACGCCGGTAAAGCGCTTTTCCTGGCCCGCGAGAACGGCTGCCCCGACGGGGAACGGTGGCGGCTGCGCGCCGATCCCGCCCACAAGATCGTCAATCGCGTTCTTTATCGGCTGGAGGAGGTGCTGGCCTGCTGGCGCGGGATCGCGGCGCCGGTGCTGTGGGTCGAGGCGGCAGACAGCGCCGTCCGCGCCAGGGCTTGGGCCGAACCGGGCTACGAGGACAGGCTGGCCTGCGTTGCTTCGCTGCAACGGGCGCTGGTGGAGGATGCCGGCCACATGCTGCATCAGGAGCGTCCGGACGAGGTGGCGCAACTCGTAGCAGATTTCCTGGCGCGGGCGGCGACGGTGCCGGACGGCCGTCCTACAATGTGAACATGGAACCCGCCCTGAACGTCGATCTGCACTGCCACTCCCAGGTGTCGGACGGCATGCTGCCGCCGGCCGGCCTGGCGGCGCGTGCACGCCGCAACGGCGTCGACGTGCTGGCGCTGACAGACCACGACGAGGTCGGCGGACTGCACGAGGCCGCGGCGGCCTCGCGGGAACTGGGGATGCGCTTCGTCCCGGGGGTGGAAATCTCGGTCACCTGGGCCGGCGAAACGGTCCACATCGTGGGCCTGGGCGTCGATCCCGATGACGCGGTCCTGGTCGAGGGGCTGCGCGACACCCGTTCCGGCCGCGAGCGCCGCGCCCGCGAAATGGCGGCGCAACTGGCAGCGGTCGGCATCCCGGGCGCCTTCGAGGGGGCGCTGGTCCATGTCGGCAACCCGCAACTCATCAGCCGCACCCATTTCGCGCGTTTCCTGGTCGAGCGCGGCGTGTGCAAGGACGTGGGCGAGGTCTTCCAGAACTACCTGGTGGAAGGCAAGCCCGGCTACGTGCCCATGCGCTGGGCCACGCTGCTCGATGCCGTGGGGTGGATACGAGGCGCCGGCGGCGTGGCTGCCATCGCCCACCCGGGCCGCTATCCCTACACGCCGCTGCAGTTCCATGCGCTGTACGACGAATTCCTGCAACTGGGCGGAGTCGGCATCGAGGTCGTCACCGGCAGCCATACGCCCGACCAATACCGCGAGTACGCCGAGGTCGCCGTGCGCTACGGCTTCCTGGCTTCGCGCGGCTCGGATTTCCACGGTCCCGAGGAAAGCCGGGTAGACCTGGGCTGCCTGCCGCCCCTGCCCGCGCACCTGACGCCCATCTGGCACGACTGGTTTTGAGCTCCATGAACAAGGCTTTTGTCAAAGAATCCGAGGGCCAGGAGGACGACGACCTGCCCGAGCACCTGGCCCTGCCGGCCGGGGTACGCAATTACATGACGCCCGACGGCTACGCGCGCCTGCGCGGGGAACTGGTCCACCTGATGAACGTGGAGCGGCCGTCCGTGGTCCAGATCGTGTCGTGGGCCGCGTCCAATGGCGACCGATCCGAGAATGGGGACTATCTGTACGGCAAGAAGCGCCTGCGCGAGATCGATCGCCGCATGCGCTTCCTGACCCGCCGCCTGGACATCGCCGAAGTGGTGGACACCTCCGCGCAGCCCAATCGTGACCAGGTGTTCTTCGGCGCCACGGTCACCTACATGGACCGCGCCGGCGAGGAGCACACCGTGACCATCGTGGGCGTGGACGAGGCCGAACCGCTGCAAGGGCGGATCAGCTGGATCTCGCCCGTGGCGCGCGCCCTGATCAAGGCGCGCGAAGGCGACACGGTCGTGCTGCGCACGCCGTCGGGTGTGGATGAACTGGAAATCCTGGAAGTGCGCTATCCCGATCCGGCGCCGCAGTAGCGGGCCGGTCAGCCCTTGACGCGGATGATGCGCTGGACCTGCGGCACGCGCCGAAGGTGGCGGATGACCTGGGCCAGGTGCTGCCGGCTTTCCACCTGGATGGTGAAGTGCACCGCCACGGTGGACGACGCCTCGTCCTGCATGGAGACGTGGGTGATGTTGGCGTCCGAGGCCGAGATCTCGGCCGCCACGCGGCCCAGCACTCCGCGCTCCTGGCGCAGCACGACATCGATGCGGACGTTGAAGTGGCGCGAGGTCTGGTCGTCCCAGGCGACGTCCAGCCACCGTTCCGGTTCGCGGGCGCGCTGGCGCCGGGCATTGGGGCAGTCTTCGGTGTGGACCACCAGGCCGTGGCCCAGGCGCACGTAGGCGACGATGGCATCCCCGGGGATGGGCGTGCAGCAGGGCGCCAGCTGCACGGCCAGGCCTTCGTTGCCCTGGATGCGTATGGGCGAGGCGGTGCCCTGTTCCGTGTAGCGTTCCACCTGCTCGGCGGTGGTCGAGATGGGATCGCCCTCGGGCATGAAGCGGCGCGCAACCACCGCAGCGAGCCGTTTGCCCAGCCCGATGTCGGCCAGGATCTCGTCGCGCGAGCGCGCGCCGCTGCCGCGCGCCAGCTTGTCCCAGATCGGGTCGGTGCTGTCCGGCATCGGCATGTTCATGGATTTCAGCGCCTGGCCCAGCAGACGTTCGCCGAAGCTGACGGATTCCTCGTACTTGACCGTGCGCAGGTAGTGGCGGATTTCCGAGCGCGCCTTGCCGGTGCGCACGAAGTTCAGCCACTGGGCGTTGGGGCGGGAATGCTCGGCGGTGACGATCTCGACCGCATCGCCGCTCTTGAGCTCGGTGCGCAGCGGCACGAACTCGCCGTTGACCTTGGCGGCCACCGTCTGGTTGCCCACGTCGGTGTGGATGCTGTAGGCGAAATCGATGGGCGTGGCGCCGCGCGGCAGCGAAATGATCTTGCCGCGGGGCGTGAAGACGTAGACCGCATCGGGGAAGAGGTCCACCTTGACGTGTTCGAGGAACTCGCTGCTGTCCCCGGTCTGGCGCTGGATGTCCAGCAGCGATTGCAGCCACTGGTGAGTGCGCTTTTGCAGGTCGTTCAGGTCGACGTCGGAGGTCTTGTACAGCCAGTGCGCCGCCACGCCGCTCTCGGCCACCTGGTTCATGTCGCGCGTGCGGATCTGGAACTCGACCGGCGTCCCGTAGGGGCCCACCAGCGTCGTGTGCAGCGACTGGTAGCCGTTGACCTTGGGAATGGCGATGTAGTCCTTGAACTTGCCCGGCACCGGCCGGAACAGCTGGTGCAGCGTGCCCAGCGCCAGATAGCACTCGGGCTGCGAATTGACCACGATGCGAAAGCCGTAGATGTCCAGCACTTCCGAGAACGATTTCTTCTGCTCCAGCATCTTGGTGTAGATGCCGTACAGGTTCTTCTCGCGGCCGTTGACCTCGGCCTCGATACCGGCGGCGGGCAGCGCCGCGCGCACGGCTTCCTGGATCTTGCCCACCAGTTCGCGGCGGTTGCCGCGCGCGGCCAGCACCGCCTTGCGCAGCACCATGTAGCGGTGGTGATACATCGCCTCGAAGCAGAGTTCCTGCAGTTCGCGGTAGATGATGTTCAGCCCCAGGCGGTGGGCGATGGGCGAATAGATCTCCAGCGTTTCGCGCGCCACGCGGCGGCGTTTCTCGTGGCTGACGGCGCCCAGCGTGCGCATGTTGTGCAGCCGGTCGGCCAGCTTGATCAGGATGACGCGTACGTCGCGCGCCATGGCCAGCAGCATCTTGCGGAAGCTCTCGGCCTGCTGCTCGGCCTTGCTGGCGAACTCCAGCCGGTCCAGCTTGGACAGTCCGTCGACCAGGTCGGCGACCTCGGTGCCGAAGCGTTCGATCAGCTCCTGCTTGGTGACCCCCTGGTCTTCCATGACGTCGTGGAGCAGGGCGGCCATCAGCGCCGCCGCATCCAGCTTCCAGGCGGCGCAGATTTCGGTGACGGCGATGGGGTGCGAGATGTAGGGCTCGCCACTGGCGCGGAACTGGCCCAGGTGCGCTTCGTCGGAGAAACGGTAGGCTTCGCGCACCCGGCGGACGTCTTCCGGGCTCAGGTACTGCGAAATGGTTTCGGCCAGCGGGGCGAACGACACGCCGGCGGGGGCCGGCGCCGGACCGGCTGAGGCAAGCGCCTGTGCGCCGGCGGCGGCAGCAACTGCTGTCGGTGTCCCGGAATTGCTTCCGGGACGCGAGGAAGAGACTGGAAATCCCATGGTCGCCTCAGGAGGAGCGTCCCCGGGAGGACCGGGCCGCTCCGGGCATCGCCGGCATACGTGCCGGCGGCAAGACCATCATGGTCTTGTCAATCAGGTGGGGACCTTTTTCAGCATTTCCACTCCGGTCACCCCGGAAGCGACCTCTCGCAGCGCGGTCACGGTCGGCTTGTCCTTGCTATCGAGCTTGGGGGCGTGGCCCTGGGCCAATTGCCGGGCGCGATAGGTCGCCACGAGGGTCAGTTTGAACCGGTTCGGAATTTGCTTCAAGCAGTCTTCTACGGTGATACGTGCCATGAGGGTCCCTGAAAGCTGTGCGTACTGGACGCGAATCAAAGCGGTGCGGAAGTTTGCGGAATGCCCAGTTGCGAAAACAGGCTGGCATGCCGGGCTGCCTGAGAACGAAAACGCAGCCTGGCGGCGGTAACGATCGTCGTCATGTCGGCCAAGGCTGCGCTAAAGTCTTGATTAATAATAACATATTCGAATTCGGGGGCATGCGCGAACTCGCCCCCCGCCGCCAGCAGCCGCCGCGCGATCACGTGGGGCTCGTCCTGGCCGCGTTCGTGCAGCCGCGTTTCCAGGGCTTCGATGGACGGTGGAAGAATGAAGATGCCTATGGCTTCGGGGAACTTGGCGCGCACCTGGCGGGCTCCCTGCCAGTCGATTTCCAGCAGGACGTCGTTGCCCGCCTCGGTCTGGCGCTCGATCCAGCTGCGCGGCGTGCCGTAGAAATTCCCGTGTACCTCGGCCCATTCGAGCAGGTCGTCGTCGCGCTGCATCTTCTCGAAGGCGGGCACGTTGACGAAGTGGTATTCCTTGCCGTCGGTCTCGCCCGGCCGGGGCGGGCGGGTAGTGCAGGAAATGGACAAGCGGATTTCGGGTCTGGCCTTGAGCAGGGCGTTGACCAGGCTGGACTTGCCGGCGCCGCTGGGCGCGACGACCATGAAGACGTTACCGGCGCGTGGAGGCATGAATCAGTGCGGCAAACAAAAAAATATTATATCCCCCCCCGCCCTTGGGGGACGCAAGAATACGGCGCTCCGCACCGAGACAGCCCCACAGAGACCCAGGATGCGGTGGATCCGGCTCCGCCGGTCCACCCGCATCGCCCCCTGGGGGGCGCCCGTAAGGGCGTAGGGGGGTTATCTACCCGTACTCATTTTTTGGTTGTTGGTCTGCAGCGCCTTGATGATGGCGTCCACGCCGCCCTGCGAGCCGATGGAGGCGAACTGGTCGCGATAGTTCTGGATGAACCAGACGCCCATGACGTTCAGGTCGTAGATCTTCCAGCCCTGGGCGCTTTTCTCCAGCCGGTAGTCGACCGGGATGGGGTCGCGCTGTCCGTCGGTGACCGTGGTGCGCACGACGACGTCGGTGGCGTTGGGCTCGGCGCGGAAGGGGCGCATGTCGACGCGGGCCTGCGGGGTGATGGCGGAGACCGACCCGCCGTAGGTGCGCACCAGCATGTTGCGGAATTCCTTCACGAGCGAGCTGCGCTGCTCGGGCGTGGCCTGGCGCCAATAGCGGCCCACCGCCAGCCGGGTGGTCTTCTCGAAGTCCACGTAGGGCAGGATCAGTTCGTCGATCGCCTGGTTGATCTTCTCGGGCGAGCCGGATTTCAGCTCCTGGTCCTTGCGGATGCGGTCCAGCACGTTGTTGGCAGCCTTCTGGATGATCACGTTGGGCGGGTCCTGCGGGTCGGGCGCCTGCGCGCGGGCCTGGCCGGCGGCGAAGAAGGCGAGGGCCAGCGCGGTGGCCCAGCAGGCGAGCCAGGCCAGGCGGTGGCGGATCGGGGCGAGGGCTTGGGGGGCGGGGCGCGAGTCGAGCATGGAATCTCCCTGGACGGACGGCGGCCGGAGGCCGTCGGTATGTATTGGAGGGTATATCACGTCCGGTGTTCCGGACGACTGAAACAGAATGCTGCGAAGGCCGGGGGCGGCGGATGGCGCCGTGTCGCTGTGCTATGTTTTCCGATCCTTTCCTTCCTTTCCCCGCGGACCGCGCCATGACCTCGACCTCCACTTCCGCCATACGGCTCGTCAAGCGCTACGACGTGCGCGATTTCTTCCGCAAACCGGAACGTTCCAGCTATCGCATCTCGCCCGACGGCCGGCACTTGGCCTTCCTGGCGCCTGCCCAGGGCCGCCAGAACGTCCACGTGCAGGCGCTGGACGAGCAGGGCGTCCCCACCGGCCCGGCGCGGGCGCTGACCGGGGAAGCCGAGCGGGACGTGGGCGGGTTCCTCTGGAAGGGGCCGGCCCATATCCTGTACGTCAAGGATTTCGGCGGCGACGAGAACTTCCACCTGTTGTCGGTGCCGCTGGACGGCGCGTCCGAACCGACCGACCTCACCCCCTACGACGGCGTGCGGGCCGACGTGGTGGACGACCTGATCGACGACGACGCGCACGTGCTGCTGTCGCACAACCGGCGGGACCCCCAGGTGTTCGACGTGTTCCGCGTCGAGGTGGCCACCGGGAAGGAAGAGCTGATCGCGCAGAACCCCGGCAACATCACCGGCTGGGCCACGGACCACGATGGCCGGCTGAGGCTGGCGGTGGCCACGGACGGGGTCAACAATACCTTGCTCTATCGCGATACCGAGGCCGAGGAGTTCCGCCCCATCCTGACCACGGATTTCAAGGAAAGCGTCGCGCCGCTATTCTTCACGTTCGACAACAAGCGCATCTACGTCAGCTCCAACCGCGGCCGGGACAAGGCCGCGCTGTTCGAATTCGATCCGCACACCGCGCGCGAAGGCGCGCTGATATTCGAGCATCCCGAGGTCGACGTCTCGGGGCTGGCCTACTCGCACCGGCGCAAGGTCCTGACCGAGATCGGCTATGTGACCTGGAAGGCCCAGCGCCAGGTGCTTGATCCGGCCACCGCCGAGATCTACGCCGACCTGGAAAGCCAACTGCGCGGCTACGAGGTCGCGCTGCAGAGCGAGACGCGCGACGAGACACGTTTCGTCGTGGCGGCCTACAACGACCGCACCCAGGGAGCGCGCTACCTGTACGACGCCGCCTCGCGCAAGCTGACCAAGCTGGGCGAGATCCAGCCGTGGCTGCTGGAACGCGACATGGCGCCGATGAAGCCCGTGCGCTATACCGCCCGCGATGGCTTGAAGATCGACGGCTATCTGACGCTGCCGGTGGGCGTGACGCCGCGCAACCTGCCGGTCGTCATCCATCCCCATGGCGGGCCGTGGGCGCGCGATACCTGGGGCTACAACCCCGAAGTCCAGTTCCTGGCCAACCGCGGCTATGCCGTACTGCAGATGAATTTCCGGGGCTCGACCGGCTACGGGCGCAAGTTCTGGGAGGCCTCGTTCAGGCAGTGGGGCCGGGCCATGCAGGACGACATCACCGACGGCGTCGAATGGCTCAAGCGCGAAGGCATCGCCGACCCCGGGCGCATCGCCATCTACGGCGGCAGCTACGGCGGCTACGCGACGCTGGCGGGCATCGCCTTCACGCCGGACCTGTACGCGGCGGCCGTGGACTACGTGGGAGTCTCGAACCTCTTCACGTTCATGAATACCATTCCGCCGTACTGGAAGCCTTTCCTGGATTCCATGCACGAGATGGTGGGCGATCCCGAGCGGGACAAGGACATGCTGCACGCGGCGTCGCCGGTGTTCTTCGTCGACCGCATCAAGGCGCCGCTGTTCGTGGCGCAGGGGGCGAAGGACCCGCGCGTCAACAAGGACGAGAGCGACCAGATCGTGGCCGCGTTGCGCGCGCGTGGCGTGGAAGTCGAATACATGGTCAAGGACAACGAAGGGCACGGCTTCCACAACGAGGAGAACCAGTTCGAGTTCTACGCCGCGATGGAAGCGTTCCTGGCCAAATACCTGTAGGCCCTAGTCGATCAGCCCGGCCAGCGCCGCGCGCCATTCGTCGACGCGGCCAAGGTAGCGGCCGGTATCCAGCAGCCGGTAGCGGCCATTGCGTTCCAGCGCGAAGGTCGGGAAGCCCTGGCCGCCGGCGTGGGCAAGCAGGGCGCGGCTTTCGGCGATGTGGTCGCGTGTCGGCTGGCCTTTGCGCGCCGCATAGGCGGCTTCGAAGGCCGGCCGATCCAGGCCGATGTCGGCCGCCATCTCGGTCAGCACCCCGGCGTCGGCGATGCGCCGGCCTTCCACGTAATGGGCGCGTTGCAGCCGGGCCAGCAGGTCCAGGTCGCGTCCTTCGCCGCCCGCGTCGAGTGCAGCCAGGATGGCGGTGATGGGCGGTTCGGAATCGAACACCGCATCGTGGTCGCGCAGCAGGCCATCGAAATAGGCCTGGCCGAAAGGCTGGCCGGTCATGGCCGCGATGCGCCGGTCGTGCGGCATGACGTAGTTGCGCAGGCGGTCGGTCACGGGCTGTCGGTTGCTGCCGGCCATCATGCCGCCGCCGTGCGCGGTCACGGGCAGCAGGTGGCGGGCCGCGGCCATCAAGGGGGCCGAGGCATAGCACCAGCCGCAGAAGGGATCGTAGATGTAGTGAAGCCTGGTCGTTTCCATGATGGGCTTGGGGGACGCATGCGTCCGGATTTTCGCCAGGTGCCAGGATAATTACAAAAAACGATAGTAAAAACCGTAGAATCAAGAATTATTTGTTGCCGGAACCGGTCAGGTATGGACAGACTCAGCGCGATGCGCGTATTCGTCGAAGTAGTCGACCGGGGCAGCCAGTCCGCGGCGGCCGAGGCGCTGGAATTGTCCCGGCCGGCCGTCTCGCGCTATCTGGCCGAACTGGAGGAATGGGTGGGGGCCCGGCTGCTGCACCGGACCACGCGCAGGCTGAGCCTGACGCCGCCCGGCGCCGAGGTGCTGGCCCGCTGCCGCCAGATGCTGGAACTGGAAGGGGACATGCGCGCCGCCGTGTCCAGCCCGGACAGCGCGCCGCGCGGCGTGCTGCGCGTGACGGCGAGCACGTCCTTCGGGCAGGCCCACCTGGCGCCGGCCATCGTCGACTACACCCGCCAATACCCCGACGTGGCCGTGGACATGGTCATGGCGGACCGCACCGTCAACCTGGTCGACGAACGCATCGACCTCGCGCTGCGCGTCACCAACGACCTCGATCCCAACCTGATCGCGCGCCGGCTGACGGCATGCCGCTCGGTGCTGTGCGCCTCGCCCGACTACCTGAGCCACCACGGCACGCCGGGCAGGCTGGAGGAACTCGGCCTGCACAATTGCCTGACCCATTCGTACACCGGCAAGAGCCTGTGGCACTTCGTTCGCGCCGGCGCGCCGGTGTCCGTCGCGGTGGGCGGGAACATCAGCTCCAACGAAGCGACCACGCTGGTCGAGGCGGCCGTGTGCGGGGCCGGCATCGCGATGCTGCCGACCTATGCGGTGGGCGGGCTGGTGCGCGCGGAACGCCTGCGGGTGCTGCTGCCCGATGCGCCGCCGCGCGACATGACCCTGTACGGCGTCTACACCTCGCGCAAGCACATGCCGCCCACGTTGCGCACGCTGCTCGATTTCCTGGCGCAGCGCTTTTCGGATCCGCCGGCCTGGGACGCCGAACTGCAGGACATCCTGGCCGCGCAGGCCGCGCGCGGCCGGCGCGGCGCAAGCCGTCACCAGTAGCCGGTCGTGACCGCGGGCGTGTCCGCGTCCTCCCGCCCCGGGCGGGCGGGACGGGCGCCGCGTCCTATGCCGTAGTAGGCCAGCCCGCAGCTTTCCACGTATTCGGGGTCGTACAGGTTGCGGCCGTCGAAGATCGCGCGGGACTTGAGCCGGCCCGCCAGCCCGCGGAAATCGGGCGACTTGAACTCGCGCCATTCGGTCACCACGGTCAGCACGTCGGCGCCTTCGCAGGCCGCCAGCGCGTTGGGGACGATGACCAGGCCGGGGTGGTCGATCGCGCGGCGCGCGTTGTCGGCGGCGACCGGATCGTACGCGCGCACGGTCGCGCCGTCGGCCAGCAGCTCGCGCACCAGCGCGAGGCTGGGCGCCTCGCGTATGTCATCGGTATTGGGCTTGAAGGCCAGGCCCCACAGCGCGACGCAGCGGCCGTGCAGCGACGGGCCCAGGTGCCGGCGTATCTTCGCCGCCATGACGCGCTTCTGTTCCTCGTTCACCCGCTGCACGCTGTCCAGCAACGGCGTCGATTCGCCATGGTCGGCCGCCAGCCGGGCCAGCGCCTGGATGTCTTTCGGAAAGCACGATCCGCCGTAGCCCACGCCTGCGTACAGGAAGTGGTGGCCGATGCGGGGATCGGCGCCGGCGCCGTGGCGCACCGCCTCGATGTCCGCGCCGACTTTCTCGGCGATCCTGGCCAGCTCGTTCATCAGCGAGATGCGCGTGGCCAGCATGACGTTGGACGCGTATTTCGTGAATTCGGCCGAGCGCACGTCGGTGTGGATCAGCCGGTCGCGATTGCGGTTGTAGGGGGCGTACAGAGCCGCCATCAGCCGCAGCGCGCGGGCGTCCTCGGTGCCGATCACGATCCGGTCGGGACGTTGGAAGTCGTCGACCGCGCTGCCTTCCTTCAGGAACTCCGGGTTCGAGGCGACCGAGACGCGCCACGGGGCGCCGCGCTCGCGCAGGGTTTCCTCGATCAGTGCCTGCACGCGGTGGCAGGTGCCGACGGGCACGGTCGATTTCACGACGACGACCATGTCGCGCGGGATCGCCCGGCCCAGGGCCGCGCTGGCCTCGAGCACGTGGCCCAGGTCCGCCGAGCCGTCCTCGTCCGCCGGCGTGCCGACCGCGATGAAGACGATCTCGGCATCGCTCAGTGCCGAGGGCAGGTCATCGGTGAAGGCCAGGCGTCCTGCCTGCGCGTTGTGCGCGGCCATCTCGGCCAGCCCGGGTTCGAAGAAGGGGATGCCCCCGCCGCGCAGCACGCGCAGGCGCTCGGTATTGCGTTCGACGCAGACGACGCGGTTGCCCACGTCGGCCAGGCACGCACCGGTAACCAGGCCGACGTAGCCGGCCCCTATGATCGCGAGATTCATGTCCCGATTTATATCGGGCGCGCATTGCAATCTGCTGACAAAGGCCTGTCACGGCGGCGCAACGGAACGGTGCGCTAGCGGCTGCGCTGGAACCAGAGCATGGACAGCACGCAGGCCAGGGTCAGCAGGACGACCGCCGCCGCGCTCAGCAGGGCGCTGAGTTCGGTTTCCTTGCGTTCCATCGAGAACTTGGCGTTGAGATTGCGGTATACCGAACTCAGGTCGGCCTCGGAGCTGGCCAGGAAATACTCGCCTCCCGTCATCTGCGCGACCGTGCGCAGCGTGGGTTCGTCCAGTCTTGCGAAGAACGACCAGCCCTCGTCGCCGATGGGCGCGCCCTGCTGGGTGCCGAAACCCACGGTGTAGACGCGCACCCCCCGTTCGGCGGCCATGCGCGCGGCGTCCAGCGGGTCGGGGCCGGTGGTGCGCCGGCCGTCGCTGAGCAGGATGATGGTGCCCGAGGTGTACGAGCCCGGCAGCACCGGTTGCAAGGTCTTCTGTTTTTTCTTGGCCGCCTCGGCGGCGGCCGCCTGGTCGAGCGGTACGGCGCGGCGCCCGGCGCGGACGGACGGGGTTTCGAAGATGACCGATTCCAGGTCGATGCCGTCGTCGGGGAACAGCATGGACAGGGCCAGGATCAGCCCGCTTCCGGTGGCGGTGGCGCGCTGCAGCTGGAAACGATCGATGGCTTCGATCATGTCCTGCCGGTTGTCCGTGGGCGTCTGCACGACCGCGGCGGTACCGGCGAACGAGACGATGCCCAGCCGCACGTTGGACGGCAGCTCGGAGATGAAGCGCTTGGCCGCCATCTGCGCCGCCACCAGACGGTTGGGGGCGATGTCGGCGGCCTGCATGCTGCGCGAGACATCCACCGCCAGGACGACGGTGAGGGTGTCCGAGGGCAGGGTGACGGTCGCGGTGGGACGCGCGCACGCCAGCAGCGCCGCCGACATCGCCAGCAGGAACAGCAGCGGCGGGATGTGGCGCCGCAGCCGCTGGCCGGGACCGATGGCGGCCTTGGCCAGGCTCAGGCTGGCATACCGGATGGCCGCCTTCTTGCGGCGGGCCAGCGCGTACAGGTAGAGGGCTACGAGCAGGGGAACGAGGAGCTGCAGCCAGAGAAGATCGGGCCAGAGAAACCGCATGAGTGCTCCTTGGCGCGCGGGAGTGTGCAACGTTGTCTTTAGTATGCCCATGAACCCTTGCGGCGGTAAAGGTATCCGCCCATGGCCGTCGTTTAAGTGTTACCTTATTTTGGCCGGGCCCTCGTTCGATTGAACCGGGGGCGGTCCGGGCTGTCAGCCTTGAATACCCCAAGGGAATTCGGGCGCGCCCGGACGCGGGACCGCATTCCGTGAAGAACGCCAAGCTGGACGGTAGTGATGAAACGGGTTGCCCTATACAGCAGGACCGCCAGGCCCCCTTCGGTCGATGCCGCGCCGAAGGCCGAGGCCGATCAGGCGCGCCGGCCGGGATGGCCGGGCCGGCTCCGGAACTGGACGGCCAGGCACCGCACCGCTTTCTTCGGCCTGGCCTTGCTCGTCGTTGCGGGCGGCCTGGTTTTCGTTTTGTTGCAACCTAAACAAAGGCAGCTGACCCAGGACGACATCGATTCCGCGGTCCTGCACACCCTGCAGAACAAGACCCTGCCCTCGCGTCCGGCCAAGGCGGCCGAGGCCGTGCGCCAGTCGGTGGTGCAGATACGCGGTTACGGCGACGAGGAAGAAGCGCAGGACGGCGGCGCGAAGAAGGCCAAGCCGGCCGCGCCTCCGGGCGCCAAGCCCAAGGCGGGCGGCAAGTCCAGGGGCAAGGACAGGCAGACGGCCAGGAACGAGGAAGGCAACGCACCCAGGCATGAAGGCAGCATCGGTTCGGGCGTGGTCATCGTCGACAGCGGCGTGATCCTGACCAACTTCCACGTCATCTCGGGTTCCAGGCGCCTGAAGGTCACCTTCTTCGACGGCTACGAGGCCGATGCCGACGTGGTCGCCATCCAGCCGGACAAGGACCTGGCCGTCATCCGCGCCAAGTCCGTGCCCGACGACCTGCCCGCCGCCACGCTGGGGTCCAGCCTGGATCTCGCGCCGGGAGACGAGGTCGTGGCGGTGGGCTTTCCGTTCGGCATCGGGCCGTCGGTGTCGTCCGGCGTGGTCTCGGGCCTGAACCGCGAATTCGTCTCGGCCGAGGGGCGGCACGTCCTGACGCGGCTGATCCAGTTCGATGCGGCGGCCAACCCGGGCAACTCCGGCGGACCGCTGGTCAACATGAACGGCGAGGTGGTCGGCATCGTCACCGCCATCCTCAACCCGACCAACGCCGGGACCTTCGTCGGCATCGGCTTCGCCACCACGATAGAAAGCGCCGGCAGCGCGGTCGGCATGCCCCCCTTCTGACTCTCCACGACAGGACGCCTATGAACGACAAGCCCATGAGTGCCGTAGACAGCGCCAACCTGATGGAACGGCTGCTGTACGAGGTCAAGCGCGTGGTGGTGGGGCAGGACCACTTCCTGGAGCGGGTGCTGGTGGCCATCCTGGCCCAGGGGCATTTGCTGGTGGAAGGCGTGCCGGGCCTGGCCAAGACGCTGACCGTCAACACGCTGGCCAAGACCATACGAGGCTCGTTCAAGCGCATCCAGTTCACCCCGGACCTGCTGCCGGCGGACCTGGTGGGTACGCGCATGTACAACCAGCGCACCGGGGATTTCTCCACGGTGCTGGGTCCGGTCTTCGCCAACCTGCTGCTGGCCGACGAGATCAACCGCGCGCCGGCCAAGGTGCAGAGCGCGCTGCTGGAGGTCATGCAGGAGCGGCAGGTCACCATCGCGGGCGAAACCCACAAGGTGCCGTCGCCGTTCCTCGTGATGGCCACCCAGAACCCGATCGAGACCGAGGGCACGTATCCCTTGCCCGAGGCGCAGGTCGACCGCTTCATGATGAAGGTCATCGTCGGCTATCCGAGCGAGGAAGAGGAGTTCGTGATCGTCGACCGGGTCACGGGGCCGCCGGTGCAGGTGCAGCCGGTCGCGGTCACCGAGCAGCTCACGCAATTGCAGGCGGAGTGCCGCAAGGTGTACGTCGATCCCGGCCTCGTGCAGTACGCGGTGAAGGTAGTGGCCGCCACGCGCCGGCCCGAGGCCTACGGGCTGTCCGACCTGTCGCGCTACCTGACCTTCGGCGCGAGCCCGCGGGCCACCATCAACCTGGTCGAAGGGGCGCGCGCGCTCGCTTTCCTGCGCGGACGGCACTATGCGCTGCCCGAGGACCTGGTCGACCTGATTCCCGACGTGCTGCGGCACCGGCTGGTGCTGTCATACGAGGCGCTGTCCGACGGGCTCGGGTCCGACCAGATCATCACGCGCATCCTCCAGACCTTGCCGGCCCCGGAGCGGCCATTGGATTCGCATGTTCGGGTTGCGGCGGTTCAGTAAGCGGCCGGCCGAGCCGGCCAACGACGCGGCGGTCGCGTCGGTTCCTGCCAAGGGCGAGGCCGAGGAGCTGCTGCGCCGCCTGGAGTGGACGGTCATCCGCCGCCTGGACGGCGCACTGCAGGGCGACTATCGCACCTTGTTCCGGGGCTTCGGCCTGGACCTGGCTGACCTGCGCGAATACCAGGCGGGCGACGACGTGCGCCACATCGACTGGAACGTCACGGCGCGGCTGCAATCGCCGCACGTGCGCGAATTCCAGGAGGACCGCGAGGTATCGGCATGGTTCCTGCTGGATCTGTCGGGCTCGGTCGATTTCGGCTCGGCCGGCGTGCGCAAGCGGGCGGTGCTGACCAGCTTCGTGGCCGTGCTGGCGCGGCTGCTGACGCGTTATGGCAACCGCGTCGGCGCGGTCCTGTACGGTGGCCAGGGCGAGGGCTCGATTCCCGCACGCACCGGCCGGCGCCACGTGCTGCACGTGCTGGACCGCATCGGCGCGCTGCGGGCCGACGGCAAGTCGGGCGAGACACGGCTGGGCGACCTGCTGGAGCGTTCGCTGTCGGCCATAGGCAGGCGCTCGGTGGTGTTCGTGGTCTCGGACTTCATCAGCGCGCCGGGCTGGGAGCAGACGCTGGGCGTGCTGGCCCAGCGCCACGAGGTCGTCGCGGTGCGTCTGTACGACCCGCTGGAGCAGGCCTTGCCCGATCTGGGCCTGGTGGTGCTGCAGGATGCCGAGACCGGCGAACAGCTTTTCGTCGATACCCACGATCCCGGCTTCCGACGGCGCTTCGCCGCCGCTGCCACGGAGCGCGAGACGGCGCTGCGCAAGGCCCTGGCCGAGGCGGGCGTGGATTGCCTGGAACTGGCCACCGACGAGCGGCTGGACCGGGCACTGCTGCATTTCATGCGGCTGCGCCGCCGGCGCAGCCAGCTCGTGGGTGGACTGAACGGGCCCTGGGCCCGAGACATCTGAACCGGGAAGCATCTGCATGGAGAACCTGCCCGCCCTGACTTTCCTGTGGCCCAAGATGCTGTGGCTGCTGGTGCTGGTCCCGCCGCTGGCGTTCTGCTATTGGCGGCTGGACCGCCTGCGCCGCGGCATGGCCCTGCGCTATCCCGCACTGGACGTCGTGGGCGCCAGCGTCCGGCCGTCCCGGCTGCGGCGCGTCCTGCCGCCGCTGTTGCTGCTGCTCGGGCTGTGCTCGCTCATCGTCGCGATGGCCCGGCCGCAGGCACTGATGATGCTGCCCTCGCGGCTGGAGACCGTGGTGCTGGCCATGGACATGTCGGGCAGCATGCGGGCCGACGACATCAAGCCCACCCGCATCTTCGCGGCCCAGCGGGCGGCCAAGGAGTTCGTCGACGGCCAGCCGGCCAACGTCAGCGTGTCGGTGGTCGCGGTAGCCGGCGCGGCGGCCGTGGTGCAGTCGCCCACGCGCAAGCGCGAGGACGTGATCGCCGCCATCGAGCGCTTGGAGCCCCAGCGCGGCACCGCGCTCGGCAGCGGCCTGATCATCGCGCTGGCAACGGTGTTGCCCAATGCGGGTATCGACGTCGAGCGCTTCCTGGACGGCGGCAGCGCCCGGGGGCCGACATCGCCGGACCTGTCAGCCGCGGGGCGGGGCGACGCGGCGGTTCCGGGTTCGTACCCGTCCGGGGCCATCGTGCTGCTGTCCGACGGCCAGAACAACACCGGGCCCGATGCGCTGAAGGCGGCCGAGGTCGCCGCCGGATATGGCGTGCGGATATTCACAGTGGGCATCGGGACGCCCGAGGGCACGACGCTGTCGGCCGACGGCTGGTCCATGCGCGTGCGGCTGGACGAGGACGTGCTGAAGAAGGTGGCCGACATGACCGGCGCGCAGTATTTCCAGGCCCAGGACGCGGGCGAGCTCAGGAAGGTATATCGCTCGCTCAGTGCGCGGCTGGCGTTCGACAAGCGCGACGTGGTCGAGGTCACGGCATTGTTCACCGCGCTGGGCGCCTTGCTGGCAGTGCTGTCGGGCCTGCTGTCGCTGTGGTGGTTCGGCCGCGTGCAATAGGGAGGCTCGGCCGCGGTGTCATGACCATGTCATGTCCGTGTAGCAAAAAGAGGCGTTGGCCCGACCTTTCCAAGCGCCCCATGAGCTACCAGCCGATTTCCGACCACCACGAAGAACTGATGCAGCGCATCCACCGCGACCTGATCGACAGCTACGACGAAGAGCTGGAGATCGAATTCGAGGACCGCGAGTGGGACGCCGACGGCCAGCCCGCCCGGGTGGAAGAGGACCGCGACGCACGCCGCCGATATTTCCGCGAACTGTTCCGGCTCCAGGCCGAACTGGTCAAGCTGCAGGACTGGGTCGTGCACACCCGGCACAAGGTTGTCATCATTTTCGAGGGCCGCGACGCGGCGGGAAAAGGGGGCGTGATCAAGCGCATCACCCAGCGCCTGAATCCCCGGGTGTGCCGGGTGGCCGCGCTGCCCGCGCCCAACGACCGCGAACGCACGCAGTGGTATTTCCAGCGCTACGTATCGCACCTGCCCGCAGCGGGCGAAATCGTGCTGTTCGACCGCAGCTGGTACAACCGCGCCGGCGTCGAGCGGGTGATGGGCTTCTGCAACGACGACGAGTACGAGGAGTTCTTCCGCTCGGTGCCCGAGTTCGAGCGCATGCTGGTTCGGTCGGGCATACAGCTGGTCAAGTACTGGTTCTCGATCACCGACGACGAGCAGCACCTGCGCTTCCTGGGCCGTATCCACGATCCCCTGAAGCAGTGGAAGCTCAGCCCCATGGACCTGGAGTCCCGCCGGCGCTGGGAGGACTACACCCGGGCGAAGGAAATCATGCTCGAGCGCACGCACATCGACGAGGCGCCGTGGTGGGTGGTGCAGGCCGTGGACAAGAAGAAGGCCAGGCTCAACTGCATCGACCATTTGCTGAGCCTGGTTCCCTATCACGATATTCCCCATCCCCACATCGACCTGCCCCATCGCGTGCGCCACGAGGACTACATCCGGCGGCCGGTGCCCGACAGCATGATGGTGCCCGAGCGCTACTGAGCGGCGGCGCGCCGTTCGCGTTATCCTGCCCATGGCGGCCCCTCGGGGCCGATGGACGCAAGGCCATGGACAAGAACAATTTCCTGAAGATGATCGCCGCCGGCCGCGACAATGCGCTGCTGCGGTTCACGCTGGGCAATCTCTACCTGGAAGAGGACGATGCCGCCTCGGCCGCCGAACACCTGCGGCGCGCGGTCGACCTGGATGCCGGCTATGCCGCCGCGTGGAAGCAGCTCGGCAAGGCCCTGCTGGCACTGGGCCGCGAGGACGAGGCCCGCGCGGCCTGGGCCGACGGCATCGCGGCAGCCTCCGCCAAGGGCAGCGTGCAGGCGGTCAAGGAAATGCAGGTGCAGTTGCGGCGGCTGGACAAGAAGCGGCAGCAGCCCTTTTGAGGCGTCTTTCGGCAGGAAGGCGATCTAGGCGGGCGCGTCGACGAGCCGCGCCAGTTGCCATAGGGACTCCGCGGTCGGCGCCATGTCCACGTGCTGCCTGTACAGGCGGATCTCGGCGGCGACATGCCACGAGGCATCGCCGGCTTCCACCAGCCGCCCTTGGGCCAGCGCCGGCGCCGCCAGGCTGCGAGGCAGCCAGGCCACGCCCCGGCCTTCCAGGGCCAGGGCTTCCAGCAGCAGCGCATGCGGCGCGGTGAATACCGGATGCAGCCGCGGGTCGCGCGCCGCGGCGCCCAGGCCGGTGCGCAGGATGCGCCCCAGGCCCGAGGCTTCGCCGTAGGCCAGCAGCGGGATGGGGGCGTCCTGGCGCAGGTCGTGGCGGGGGGAGCCCGAGGGCGTGGGGGCGCACACGGGGACCAGCGTATCGTCCGCCAGCCGCACCACGGGACAGGCGGCCTCGTCCAGCCGGCCGGGAAGCGCGGGGTGGGCGTGGCACAGCAGGAACTGGACCTTGCGCTGGAGCATCAGTTCTTCGCAGGCGGCCGTGCCGTCGGCCATCATCTCGACCGCACCCAGTTGCAGGCTGCCTTCCAGGCGCGCCAGCCACCCGGGCAGGAAGGACAGCGACAGGGCGTGCGTGACCGCGATGCGCAGGCTGGCCACGCTCTGGTCATGTGCCATGCGGGCCTTGATGCGGGCGGCCACCAGCCTGGCCAGCACGTCTTCCACCAGGGGCAGGAAGCGCCTGCCGGCGGCGGTGAGCGTGGCCGGGTGCGCGCCGCGGTCGACCAGGTCGGCGCCCACCCATTCCTCCAGCGCGCGTATGTGCCGGCTGAACGCAGGCTGCGCGATGGCGCGGGCTTCGGCCGCGCGCGAGAAGTTGCCGCTGTCGGCCAGCGCGACGAAATCTTCCAGCCATTCCAGGTCCAGGGGGCGATTGTCCGGTCCCATCGTGGGGTGTCGTCTCCGCGATAGTTGTATGCATTTCGAGTATTGGACGCCGCGCGGGCGGCCGGCAATGATGGATTCTACCCACCGCAGCCTCATGGAGACCCACTTGCCTGCCATCGCCAACTACCGCGGCATCATTCCCGCGATCGCCTGCCCCTTCACCCCGGATCACCGCATCGACGAGCCCGCGCTGCGCAGGCTGGCCTCCTGGCTGGCCGGCCACGAGGGCGTCGTCGCGGTCATGACCAACGGCCATACCGGCGAGGTCTTTTCGCTGACGCCGGCGGAGCGCGCCACCGTCACCCGCATCGTCGCCGACGAACTGCGCGGCCGGCTGCCGGTGATCTCGTCCATCGTCTGCGAAGGCCTGTCGGAAGCGGCCGAACATGCGCGCGCCGCCGTCGAGGCCGGTGCGGCCGGGCTGGACGTGATGCCGCCGCATCACTGGTTGCGCTTCGGCTTCACGTCCGGCCATGCCTTGCAGTACTTCGACGCCATCCACCGCGCGGCGCCGGGCGCCGACCTGGTCTGCCACGTGTATCCCGCCTGGACGCGCGCGGCCTACTCCTCGGCCCTGCTGGCCGACCTGGCCCGGCTGCCGTACGTGCAGGCCTTCAAGGTCGGGCAGCGCGACATGAACAAGTACGCGCGCGACATCCAGGCCATCCGCGACGCCGACGCCGGCAAGGCCATCCTGACCTGCCACGACGAATACCTGCTGGCGTCCATGGTGCAGGGCGTGGACGGCGCGCTGGTAGGCTTCGCCACCTTCATTCCGCAGCTGATCGGCGACTTGTGGCGGGCGGTGCAGGAAGGCGACCTCAAGCGCGCGCAGCGTATCCAGGCGCTCATCACGCCGCTCAAGGACGCCGTGTACGGCGGCGGCGAACCCACCGGCGAGGCCCATGCCCGCATGAAGGCCGGCATGTACCTGGCCGGCGTGCTGGACGAGGCCACCGTCCGTCCGCCCACCGAAGTGCCCGACGCCAGGGAAATGGCGGCATTGCGGGCAGCGGTGGAACAGGCCGGACTGCTGCGGCGCTGACCCCGGACGCGACGCGATTCAAAACAAGACGGAGACAAACATGCAACGCAGACCCTTTCTTGCCGCCGGGCTGGCGGCCGCGGCCCTGTGCGTGGCCGGTGCCGTATCGGCGCAGCCGTATCCCGCCCGCGAGGTGCGCATCATCATCCCGTTCCCGCCCGGCGGGACGCTGGACACGGTGGGACGGCAACTGGCGCAGCGCCTGAGCGAGCAGACCGGCCAGTCCTTCGTCGTGGAGAACCGGGCCGGCGGCAACGGCATGATCGGGGCCGCCGCCGTGGCCAAGGCGTCGCCCGACGGCTACACGCTGATGTTCAACGCGTCGACGGTGACCACCACGCCGATGACCATGAAGTCCGCGCCCTTCGACATGGAAAAGGATTTCCAGCCCATCTCGCTGGTGGCCCAGGCGCCCTTGTCGGTGGCCGTGAACAAGTCGCTGCCGTTCAACGACATCAAGGGCCTGCTGGACTACGCGCGGCAGAACCCGGGCCAGCTCAGTTTCGCGGTGGGCTCCACCGGCTCGGCGGGACAGCTCGCCACCGAGCTGCTGCGCCGGGCGGGGCAGATGAACTACCTGATCGTGCCGTACAAGGGGTCCGCGCCCGCCTACCAGGATCTGGTCGGGGGGCAGATCTCCGGCTTCATCGATCCCATCCTGGGGGCCATGTCCTACTACAAGGGCGGCATGCTCAAGATCCTGGCCGTCACGTCGCGGTCGCGCGTGCCCACGCTGCCCGAAGTGCCCACCGTGGGCGAGACCGTGCCGGGCTACGAGTTCTACAGCTGGTACGGCCTGTGGGGTCCGGCCAAGCTGCCGATGGACATCGCCCGCAAGCTCAACGCCGAGGTCAACAAGGCACTGGAGGCCGGCATGCGCGAGAAGCTGGAGCAGCAGGGGCTGGTGCTGAAGGCTGGCTCCATCGAGGACTTCGCACGCTTCCAGCAGGAAGACATGGCGCGGTCGAAGAAGATCATCGTCGAGGGCAACATCCGTGCGGAATGAGCGCCGCGCGGCGGTGACGGGCAGCAGCGCCGGCATCGGCCGGGCGGTGGCGCAGGCGCTGCTGGGGCAGGGCTGGCACGTGGTCGGGCTGGACCGCGCGGCGGCGACCCTGGATCATCCTCGCTTCGAAGGCCGGCCGGCCGACCTCGCGGACGCCGGGGCCATCGCCGGCATCCTGCCCGGCTTGCAGGACTGCGATGCGCTGGTCCACGCGGCGGGCATCATGCGGACCGCGCCGCTGGGCAGCCTGGACGGCGCCGCCTTCGAGCAGATGTGGCGGTTGCACGTGGCCGCGGCCAGCCAGCTCGCCGACGGGATGGTGCCTGCCATGGCCGCGCGCGGCCATGGCAGGGTGGTGCTGATCGGCAGCCGCGTGTCCCGCGGCATGGCCGGACGCAGCCAGTACGCCGCGGTCAAGGCGGCGCTGGTGGCCATGGGACGCAGTTGGGCGGCCGAGGTGGCGGCGCGGGGCGTGACGGTGAACGTGGTGTCGCCCGCGGCCACGCGCACGGCCATGCTGGAGGATCCCGGCCGCGCCGCCAGCGCGCCGCGCCTGCCGCCGCTGGGCCGCCTGATCGAGCCGGCCGAAGTGGCGGCGCTGGTGGGTTTCCTGCTGTCGGACGCCGCCGCGGCCATTACCGGGCAGGATGTGCAGGTTTGCGGCGGCGCGTCGCTGACGGGCTGACCGACGGCCGCGTTCAGCCCAGCCGCTCGATCAGGGCCATGGCGGCGGCCGGCGCCTTGGGCTTGAAGCCGTTGATCATGTAGACGAACACCTCGCGTCCCCGCGCGGCCTTGGCCGGCGAGCCGGCCAGGCAGGGCAGGTCGGCAGGCGCTTTGCCGCCGGCCCATGCCCGCGCGCGTTCCGCCCAGGCATCGAGATCGGCCGGCGCATAGCCCAGCTTGCGGTCTTCCCGCGCGCTTTGCAGCCGGACGTAGACGAACGGCGCCGTCACGTCGTGCAGGTGCGGCACGCCGTCCTTGTCCGCCACGACCGCCGCCACCTCGTGACGTCGCAGCAGATCGACGAAGGCCGGCACGGCGAAGCTCTCGTGCCGGACCTCCACCGCGTGGCGCAGCCGCCGGCCTTCGTATTCCGGAGGCAGCAGCGCCAGGAAGGCGGCGAAGTCGTCGGGATCGAACTTCTTCGTGGGCGGGAACTGCCAGTTGATGGGGCCCAGCTTGTCCTTCAGTTCCACGAGCCCGCTGGCCAGGAACTTGTCGATGGAGGGGCCGGCCTCGGCCAGCACGCGGCGGTTGGTGGCGAAGCGCGGGCCCTTGAGCGCGAAGACGAAGTCCTCGGGCGTCTCGTCGTGCCAGCGGGCGAAGCTGGCCGGCTTCTGCGTGCCATAGAACGTGCCGTTGATCTCGATGGAGGTCACGTGGCGGCTGGCGTACTCCAGTTCCCGGCTTTGCACCAGGCCTTCGGGATAGAAACTGCCGCGCCAGGGCTCGAACACCCAGCCGCCTATGCCCACGCGTACGGAAGACACGCTTTTCGCCTTGCTCATGCGCTGCTTCTCCATCGCCCCGGCCGACCCTACAATGCCGTTCCGGTTCTAGTTTCACCCCGCCATGCCCCTGGACGCCGAACAACTCGCCGCCTTCCGCCGCCTGGCCGCGGGCCTCGATCGCATCGATGCCGAGGCCTATGCCGCCGCCGGCCGCGATCCGCTCGTTCCTATTCTAGGTCTGGGGCCCGTCGATGCGCCATTGTGTTTCTTCGGCCGCGACCCGGGGGCGGACGAAGTCCGGCACGGGCAACCCTTCGTGGGCAGTTCCGGCCAGTTGCTGCGCGCCGAACTGCACCGCCATCTGGCGCCGGACGTGCCGTATTCGTTCGACGAAGGCCTGCGCGTCGGCGCGGGCTTCTTCTGGATCAGCACCGTGCCCTACAAGCCCTTGCACAACAAGGCGTGGTCGCCCGCGGTGCGGCAGCGTTTCCAGCCGTTGATCCAGCACATCCTGGCGGCGCGGTGGCGCGGCGGCGATGTCATCACCCTGGGCAACGAAGCTTTCGAATGGTTCAGCATCGGCCTGGCGGGCGACGAACTGGCTGCGGTGCGTGAATTCTGGCGGCGCGAGGACAAGTACGAGTCCAGCGTTGCCGTACCCCTGCGTGCGCAAGGCAGCGAACGGATCTTGCGCCTGCATCCCTTGCCGCATCCGTCGCCCGCCAATGCCCGCTGGCGGCCGCATTTTCCCCGGCTGCTGAAAGCCCGGCTGGATGCGCTGCTGCCGTCCACCTGATGGAGGCCTTGCCATGAACGGACCCGCCATTTCGATCACCTATTGCACGCAGTGCCTGTGGCTGCTGCGCGCGGCCTGGATGGCGCAGGAACTGCTGTCCACCTTCGGCACGGACCTGGGGCAGGTCGCGCTGGTGCCGGGCACGGGCGACGCCTTCCAGATCCGCTACGACGGCGAACTGATCTGGGACCGGAAGACCGATGGCGGCTTTCCGGATGCGAAGGTACTCAAGCAGCGGGTGCGCGACCGGCTGGACCCGAGGCGCGATCTGGGGCACGTCGACCGGTCCTAGCTAGCGCAGGCGTTTCGGGAAGCAGCGCCCGTATTCCTCGCAGCCCGGACAGCCAGGCGCGGGCTGCGGCGTTTCGCCCCGCGTGACGGCCATGTCGTACGCCAGGAATTTCTTCCAGCGCATGTCGCCGGTATTGCGTTCGGGCAGCCCCGGGAAGTAGCGATGCAGCGCACGCGTGACGTCGTCGCGCCCGGCCAGCCCCAGGTCGCGCCACAGGTGGTCGGGCCGCAGACAGGCGTGGGCGATGATCGTCGCCAGGCAGGCGACGTCGGCGGCGGGAAGCGCGGGGTTGCGCCAGGCCAGCATGTGGGCGCGCAGGTTGGCCGTGAACGGGGTGTCGGCCTCTGGCTGCGCCGGCAGCGAGGGAAGGAGAGCGCCCGGAAACCAGCGGGCGTACAGCTCCCGCAGCGCTTCCTGCGACAGCCCCAGCAGGGGCAGTTCGCGCCGGACTTCGCGGGCGGCCAGAAGGCGGGCGAAGAGGCGCGCGTCGAATGCGTCCGGATGCGCGGAGAAGGAAGCGAGCAGCGCGGTGCGGGCGGCGGGGTCAGCGTGCCCGGGCTGGGTGTGGGGCCGGTCGAGCAAGGCATTTGCTCCGATGGAAAGGCACAGAGCCAGGTCTGATGTCGTCTTTCTGACGCGTTACTCGATATTCTGCGCCTGTTCCCGCATCTGCTCGATCAGCAGCTTCAGATCCATCGCCGCCCGCGTCACTTCCAGCCCGCCGGCCTTGGATCCCAGCGTGTTGGCCTCGCGGTTCATTTCCTGGAACAGGAAATCCAGCCGCTTGCCGGCGCTGCCCTTGTCGGCCTTCTTGCCCGCGCCGCCCTTGCCGATCAGTTGCTTGAGCTCGGCCAGGTGCGAATGCAGGCGCGACAGTTCCTCGGCCACGTCGATGCGCAGGCCGAACAGGGTGGCCTCATGGGCCAGGCGTTCGGACAGCTCCTCGCCGCGGATGTTCTGGAAGCCGCCGGGGAAGGCGGCCTCGACCGTGTCGCGCAGCTTGCGCGCGAGCCGTTCGCGGTATTCCTGCACGAGCTGGGGCATGCGCTGTTCGACCTCGCCGACGATGGCCGCGACCGAGTCGGCGCGGTCGGCGATCATGGCGGCCAGGCGTTCGCCTTCGCGGTCGCGCGCTTCCTGCATCTGGGTCAGCGCTTCGGCGGCGGCGCGCAGGGCGGCTTCGCGCCAGGTGTCCTCCGATTCCTCGGCCGCCTGCACGCCGGGCCAGGACAGGAGTTCGGACAGGCGCGGCGGCTGGACGTCCGGGAGCACGGCCTGGACCTTGCGGAACAGCGTGGCGGCCTGTTCCAGCGCGGCGACGTTGATGGAGTCGGGGTCGGTGATGAGGCGGCGCTGGATGGAGGCGCGCACCTCGATCTTGCCGCGCGCCACGGACTTGGTCAGCAGTTCGCGCAGCGGCGATTCCAGCGCGCGCAGTTCGTCCGGCATGCGGAAGTGGAGGTCGAGGAAGCGGCTGTTGACGCTGCGCAGTTCGATGGACACCGAACCGTGGTCGGTGTCGGCGCGCGCGGCGCCGAAGGCGGTCATGCTACGGATCATGGCGAAGGCCTGTCAGGACGTGGGCAAGGCCGACGAGCACGGCGACAGGGCCGGTGCGTTTGTCGGCATGAGTCAGCATGATAAATCGCACGGGAAAGTTCGTGGGGCCTTGCCCGTACAATGTCCGCATCCGGCCGCCGCGGCGCGGCCCATGCGTCCTGGGCGCCGGTGCGCCGGCCCGCCCGCCGATCTGGAGTCTTTTTCATGAGCATTGCCCCTTCCGCAATCGCCCGGCCGTCCGGCCGCGGCCTCGCCTCGCTGCGCCCCGTGTCCCTGCAACGCGGCTACACCCGCTATGCCGAAGGCTCGGTGCTGGTGAGCTTCGGCGACACGCAGGTGATCTGTACCGCCAGCGTCGAGGACAAGGTGCCGCCGTTCCTGAAGGGCATGGGGCAGGGCTGGGTCACGGCCGAGTACGGCATGCTGCCGCGCGCCACGCACACGCGCGGCGGCCGCGAGGCGGCCAAGGGCAAGCAGACCGGCCGCACGCAGGAAATCCAGCGCCTGATCGGCCGCAGCCTGCGCGCGGTGTTCGACCTGGAGAAGCTGGGCGAGCGCACGCTGCACCTGGATTGCGACGTGATCCAGGCCGACGGCGGGACGCGCACGGCCAGCATCACGGGGGCTTTCGTCGCGGCCAGCGACGCCATCGCGCTGTTGATGGCGCGCGGCGCCCTGGCGGCCTCGCCCATCCGCGACCACGTGGCCGCGGTATCGGTGGGCATCTATCAAGGGCAGCCGGTGCTGGACCTGGACTACGCCGAGGATTCGCAGTGCGAGACCGACATGAACGTCGTGATGACGGGCAGCGGCGCGTATGTGGAAGTGCAGGGCACGGCCGAGGGCGTGCCGTTCTCGCGCCAGGAAATGGATGCGCTGCTGGGGCTGGCCGAGGCCGGCATCGCCGATCTCGTGCGCCTGCAGCGCGAGGCGCTGGCGCAGCCGTATCCGGGCCGCTGATGCCCGCGCGACCGGAGCGAACGACGATGGCAAGAAAACTGGTCCTGGCTTCCAACAACGCGGGCAAGCTGCGCGAGTTCTCGTCGTTGCTGGCGCCGCGCGGTTTCGAGCTCGTGCCCCAGGGCAGCCTGGGCGTGCCCGAGGCGGACGAGCCCCACGTCACGTTCATCGAGAACGCGCTGGCCAAGGCCCGGCACGCCAGCCAGCTGACCGGCCTGCCCGCGCTGGCCGACGATTCCGGTGTGTGCGTGACGGCGCTGGGCGGCGAGCCCGGGGTCTATTCGGCGCGCTACGCGGCGCGCAATGGCGGCGAGAAGTCCGATGCCGCCAACAACGCGCTGGTGGTCGAGCGCCTGCGCGGCGCGCAGGACCGCCGGGCCTATTACTATGCCGCGCTGGTGCTGGTGCGTTCGGCCGACGACCCCCAGCCCCTGATCGGCGAGGGGCTGTGGTGGGGCGAGATCATCGAGCACCCGCGCGGCAGCGGCGGCTTCGGCTACGACCCGCATTTCCTGCTGCCCGGCCTGGGCCGCACGGCGGCCGAGCTGTCCGCCGACGAGAAGAACCGCATCAGTCACCGCGCCCAGGCGCTGGCGGTGCTGATGGGCAAGCTGGATACGTTCTGATGGCCCGCTCCATCGCGATCCGGCCGGCGGGGCAGGGGGCGCCCGCACCGCGCGCGGCCATGCCGTTCGCGCCCGGGCCCAGCCTGCTGACCAGCCTGCCGCCCCTGTCGGTATACGTGCACGTGCCGTGGTGCGTGCGCAAGTGCCCGTATTGCGACTTCAATTCGCACGCGGCGCCGGACGAGCTGCCGGAGGATCGCTACCTGCAGGCGCTGACCGCCGATCTGGACCAGAGCCTGCCGCAGGTCTGGGGGCGCAAGGTGGTGTCGGTCTTCATCGGCGGCGGAACCCCGAGCCTGCTGTCGGCCGCCACGATGGACGCCATGCTGGCGCTGCTGCGCTCGCGGCTGCCGCTGCTGCCCGACGCCGAGATCACGATGGAGGCCAACCCCGGCACGGTCGAGGCGTCGCGCTTCGCCGACTTCGCTGCCAGCGGCATCAACCGCATCTCGCTGGGCATACAGAGCTTCGACGATGACCGGCTGCGCGCGCTGGGCCGCATCCACGACGGCCGGGCCGCGCGCGAGGCGATCGCCATCGCGCAACGCCATGTCGAACGGGTCAACCTGGACCTGATGTTCGCGCTGCCTGGCCAGACCCTGGACGGCTGCCTGGCCGACGTCGAGACCGCGTTGTCCTTCGGGACGGAGCACCTGTCCCTGTACCACCTGACATTGGAACCGAACACGGTCTTCGCCAAGTATCCGCCCGAGCTGCCCGACGACGACACGGCCTTCGAGATGCAGGACCGCATCGAGGCGCGCCTGGCCGAGGCGGGGTACGACCATTACGAAATATCGGCCTATGCCCGGCCGGGCGCCAGCTGCCGCCACAACCTGAACTACTGGGAGTTCGGCGACTACCTGGGCATCGGCCCGGGCGCCCACGGGAAGCTGTCCTTCCATGACCGCATCCTGCGTGAGGCGCGTGTGCGCAATCCTCAGTCCTGGATGGACGCGCTGCTGGACCCCGCGGCCGGCGCGACGCACCTGGCCGAATCGCGGCTGGTGGGGGCGGAGGAACTGCCGTTCGAGTTCATGCTGAACGCGCTGCGGCTGACCGACGGCGTGCCGGCGGCGAGTTTCGCCGAACGTACCGGCCTGAACCTGGCCACCATCGCAAGGCCGCTTGCCCGCGCCGTCGAACGGGGACTGCTGGACGAGGACCCGACCCGCATCCGGCCCACGCCGCTGGGCCGGCGCTTCCTGAACGACCTCCAGGGCCTGTTCCTGTAGCGCGCCGGGGACCGGCGCTGCGCCCGCAAACGTGCACGCCGCGCCATCGCGCAGCACTTAAGCACTATTTTGGTGCAAAATACCTCGAATATTCCCGTTTGCACCATTATTGGGAATTCCTGGTCGGGATTTGCGTCATGATGGTGCGAGGCCTGACATCTCCGCCGTCCCGCCAATATGCGAGAATGCCGCGCCGTCCTGCGCAAGCGGGCCGGGAAAGCGGTCCGGGCCGATGCTGGCACGGAAGCTGCTTAATTTGATGCGCAACGGTTCAGCCCAGATCGCTTCCGGTCGCGCTGTGTGCACTATCGAGAACGCTTGAGCCTCCGGGAGCCGGAGGCGGTTACGAGACTATCAGGAGCCCTAATGGCAACGCCCAAAGACGTCCTCAAGATGATTGCGGACAACGAGGTCAAGTTCGTTGACTACCGTTTCACCGATACGCGTGGAAAGGAACAGCACGTGTCGGTGCCGTCCCACACCGTGGACGAAGACAAGTTCGAAACGGGCCACGCTTTCGACGGCTCCTCGATCGCCGGCTGGAAGGGCATCGAAGCCTCGGACATGCTGCTGATCCCCGAGCCCTCGACCGCCCGCATGGACCCGTTCCGCGAGGAATCGACCCTGATCCTGACCTGCGACGTGGTCGAGCCTTCCGACATGAAGGGCTATGACCGCGATCCCCGTTCGCTGGCCAAGCGCGCCGAAGCCTACCTGAAGTCCTCGGGCCTGGGCGACACCGCCTACTTCGGTCCCGAGCCCGAGTTCTTCGTGTTCGACGGCGTGACCTGGAACGTCGACATGTCGGGCTGCTTCGTCAAGATCAAGTCGGAAGAGGCCTCGTGGTCCACCGGCATCGACTACGACGGCGGCAACCTGGCCCACCGTCCGTCGGTCAAGGGCGGCTATTTCCCCGTCCCGCCCACCGATTCCTTCCAGGACCTGCGTTCGGAAATGTGCCTGCTGCTGGAACAGCAGGGCGTGCCGGTCGAAGTGCACCACCACGAAGTGGCGGGCCCCGGCCAGCTGGAAATCGGCACCAAGTTCTCGACCCTGGTGCAGCGCGCCGACTGGAACCAGATCATGAAGTACACGATCTGGAACGTGGCCGCCGCCTACGGCAAGACCGCCACCTTCATGCCCAAGCCCGTCGTCGGCGACAACGGCTCCGGCATGCACGTCCACCAGTCCATCTGGAAGGACGGCCAGAACCTGTTCGCGGGCAACGGCTACGCCGGCCTGTCCGAATTCGCGCTGTACTACATCGGCGGCATCATCAAGCACGCCCGCGCGCTGAACGCCATCACCAACCCCGGCACGAACTCGTACAAGCGCCTGGTTCCGCACTTCGAAGCCCCGGTCAAGCTGGCCTACTCGGCCCGCAACCGCTCGGCCTCGATCCGCATCCCGTACGTCGCCAACCCGAAGGGCCGCCGTATCGAGACGCGCTTCCCGGATCCGCTGGCCAACCCGTACCTGGCTTTCTCGGCCCTGATGATGGCCGGCCTGGACGGCGTGATGAACAAGATCCACCCCGGCGACCCGGCCGACAAGAACCTGTACGACCTGCCGCCCGAGGAAGATGCGAAGATCCCGACCGTGTGCTCGTCGCTCGACCAGGCCCTGGAAGCGCTCGACAAGGATCGCGAGTTCCTGACCCGTGGCGGCGTGTTCAGCAACGCCATGCTCGACGCCTACATCACCCTGAAGATGGAAGAAGTCACGCGTTTCCGCGCCACGACCCACCCCGTCGAGTTCGACATGTACTACGGCCTCTGATCAGGACCTGATCAGTCGTCGGCAACGAAAAACGGGGCGTTCGAACGCCCCGTTTTTATTGGCCATGACCCATTTGCAGCCAGATCCTTCCCCTTATCCGGCCGACGCCTTTGCCGCGTTCGAGCTGCTGTCCAGCGCCATCCTCGTCATCGACGACGACGGCCTGATCCGCTATGCCAACGCGCCGGCCGAGGACTTGTTCGAGGTCTCGGTGCGGCAGTTGTACGCGGTCCAGGCCGGCGACCTGTTCCGCGACGGCGAGCAGCTGCGCCAGTCGCTGGAAGAGGCCCGCCGGCACCTGTTCGCCGACAAGCGGCAGATACTGGAGATCGATCGCCTGGGGCGCGAACCGACCCAGGTGTCGGTGACCGTGGTCGCGCTGGACGGCCAGCCGTGGCCGGCGCTGATCGAGTTGCGCGAGATCGAGCAGCAGCTGAAGGTGGACCGCGAGGAGCGCCTGCTCGAGCAGGCGCAGGCCAATCGCGAGCTGCTGCGCAACCTGGCGCACGAGATCAAGAATCCGCTGGGCGGGCTGCGCGGAGCGGCGCAATTGCTGGAAGCCGAGCTGTCCGACCCCGCGCTGATCGAATACACCCAGGTCATCATCCAGGAGGCCGACCGCCTCCAGACCCTGGTGGATCGCCTGCTGGTGCCGCACCGCGCGCCGCGTATCGTCGGCGACGTCAACATCCACGAGGTGTGCGAACGCGTGCGGTCGCTGGTGCTGGCCGAGTATCCGAACGGGCTGCGCATCGTGCGCGACTACGACGCGGCGATTCCCGAGTTCCGGGGCGACAAGGCGCAGTTGATCCAGGCTGTCCTGAACGTGGTGCGCAACGCCGCCGAGGCGCTGTCGGCGCGTATCGCGGCCGGCGATGCCGAGATCACCCTGCGCACCCGTGTGGCGCGTCAGGTCACGCTGGCCAAGCAGCGGTTCAGGCTGGCATTGGAATTGCATGTGATGGACAACGGTCCGGGGATTCCCCCTGAATTGCTGGACCGGATCTTCCACCCGCTGGTGTCCGGACGTGAAGGCGGCAGCGGGCTGGGGTTGACCTTGACTCAGACTTTCGTGCAGCAGCACGAGGGTGTGATCGAATGCGACAGCCGGCCGGGACTGACTGATTTCCGCCTGCTGTTGCCCCTACCTTGACCGAAGAGTTGGATGGATTTTTTTTCCCGAGCGTACCTAGGAAGGCAGCGATGAAACCGATCTGGATCGTAGATGATGACCGTTCGATCCGCTGGGTGCTCGAAAAAGCCTTGGCCCGCGAGAACCTGCCCAGCCGCAGCTTCGGTACGGCGCGCGAGGCCCTGGACGCCCTGAACGACGACGTGCCGCAGGTGCTGGTGACCGACGTCCGGATGCCCGGCGCCGGCGGCATCGAACTGCTGCAGGCGGTCAAGCGGCGTTTCCCGGCGCTGCCCGTCATCGTCATGACGGCGTATTCGGATCTCGAGAGCGCGGTGTCGGCTTTCCAGGGCGGCGCCTTCGAATACCTGCCCAAGCCCTTCGACGTGGATACCGCGACCGAACTGATCCGGCGCGCCGTCGAGGAAAGCCTGCGCGAGGAGGCCTCGGCCGACGAGACCCTGGTCGGCACGCCCGAGATCCTGGGCCAGGCGCCGGCCATGCAGGAAGTGTTCCGCGCCATCGGCCGCCTGTCGCAGTCGCAGGTCACGGTCATGATCACCGGCGAGTCGGGCAGCGGCAAGGAACTGGTGGCGCGCGCACTGCATCGGCACAGTGCCCGGGCCTCCGGCCCCTTCGTGGCGATCAATACCGCCGCGATTCCGCGCGACCTGCTGGAGTCCGAGCTGTTCGGCCATGAGCGCGGCGCCTTCACCGGCGCGCAGAGCATGCGCCGCGGCCGCTTCGAGCAGGCCGATGGCGGCACGCTGTTCCTGGACGAGATCGGCGACATGCCCGCCGAATTGCAGACGCGCCTGCTGCGCGTGCTGTCGGACGGCAGTTTCTATCGCGTGGGTGGGCACAGCCCGGTGCATGCCAACGTGCGCGTCATCGCGGCCACGCACCAGCCGCTGGAAGAACGCGTCAAGCAGGGCCTGTTCCGCGAGGACCTGTTCCACCGGCTCAATGTGATCCGGCTGCGCCTGCCGCCGCTGCGCGAGCGGGCCGAGGACATCCCGTTGCTGGCCCGCCATTTCCTGGCGCGCAGCGCGCGCGACCTGGGCGTCGAACCCAAGCGCTTCACGCCCGCCGCGCTGGCGGCCTTGTCGCGCTTTCCGTTTCCCGGCAACGTGCGGCAGCTCGAGAACGTCTGCCACTGGCTGACCGTGATGGCGCCGGCGCAGACGGTGGACGTGCAGGACCTGCCGCCCGAGCTCCTGGAGAAGATGCCGGCCGACGGCCATGCCGCGCCGGCGCCGGGGGCCGCCGCCACGGTGCAGGCGCTGACGCCGGAGCGTGGCGTGCTGGCCGCGCCGGGCGCCGAGGCGGCGCGCACCGCCGGTGGCGTTGCCGTGGCCGAACGCCCGAACCCGTGGCTGAGCGGCCTGCAAAGCGACGTCGAGCAACGGCTGCAACGGGGCGAGCCCGACATCATGCAGACCCTGACCCGCCAGTTCGAAAGCATGCTGATCGCGACCGCGCTGCGCGCTACCCGAGGCCGCCGGATCGAGGCGGCGCTCAAGCTGGGCATCGGACGCAACACCATCACGCGCAAGATCCAGGACCTGGGGCTGGACGACGACGATTGAGCCGGCGGCGCTGGCGGCGGCCGGCCGTGCCGTCAGCCCAGCGCCGTGTCCAGCAGCATCATGATGACGAAGCCCACCATCAGTCCGCAGGTGGCATAGACCTCGTGCCCCTTGCGGTGCGACTCGGGGATGATCTCGTGGCTGATCACGAACAGCATCGCCCCGGCCGCGAAGCCCAGTCCCCACGGCAGCAGCATCGCGGAGTAGGAGATGACCGAGGCGCCGATGACGGCCGCGATCGGCTCGACCAGCCCTGTCAGCGCACCCAGCACGAACGCGAAGCCCTTGCTGTAGCCGATGCCCAGCAGCGCGACGGCCACGACCAGCCCTTCGGGCACGTCCTGGATCGAGATGCCCGTGGTGAGCGCCGAGGCGCGCAGCGGATCGGTGCCGGCGAAGGCCACGCCTATGGCCAGGCCCTCGGGCAGGTTGTGCAGGGCGATGGCGAACACGAACATCCACGTGCGGCGCACGGCCAGGGGCGAGTGCTTGCCTTCCACGCCCTTGATGAAGTGCTCGTGGGGCAGGTAGCGTTCCATCGCCAGCAGCAGGGCGGCACCCAGCAGGATGGCCGCGCCCATCATCATCCCCGCGCCCCAGGGGCCGGCACCTTGCAGCCTTGCCGCTTCTATGCCCGGGACCACCAGCGAGAAGGCGCTGGCCGCCAGCATGACGCCCGCACCGAAGCCGAACAGGCTGTCCTGCACGCGGTCGGACAGGCGTTGGGAGAACAGCACGGGCACCGCCCCCAGCGCCGTTGCGCCGGCGGCCATCATGCCGCCTATCAAGGCTTCCAGCACCACCGGGTCGGTGGCCATCCGCACCCACAGTTGCCGCCCCAGCACGGCCAGGCCCAGCAGCGCGATGGCGGCGCCCACGGTCCTGCGCAGCACCTGTCCGGAGGAAGCGGTCCGGTTGGCCGTCGTCATGGAAGCCTCAGCTTTGGACCTGTTGGTAGCGCCGTTCGACTTCATCCCAGTCCACCACGTTGTAGAAGGCGGCGATGTATTCGGGACGCCGGCTCTGGTAGCGCAAGTAGTATGCATGCTCCCACACGTCCAGACCCAGTATCGGGGTGTTACCAGCCATGAGCGGCTGTTCGGGTTGCCCGTGCTTTCCACGGCCACCTTGCCTTGTGGCTTCACGCTCATCCATGCCCAGTCGCTGCCGAAGCGTGCCAGCGCGGCCGGCGTGGCCGCCGACATTGTTGCGGATGGCCGTGCGCAGGGGCTCGGGTGCCAGGCCGATACCGGCCACCAAGGCTTCCACGGAAGAGGCGGCATCCGTCCCATTAACGCTGAGACGTGAGCCGACGCAGGACGTCCAGAAGCTTCACCGCAGGCTGGGGCAATAGCCCGTGGCTTCGCCGATAGACCTGCAATTGGCGGCGCTTGACCACGCCGGCCACCGGTAGCCGGTCTATCCAGCCAGCCTGCCGTTCCGGCTCGTACAGCGGTTCAGCCAGCCATCCGAGGAAGCCGCCGTGCGAAATCAGGCTCTTGTTCGTGATGTTCGAGCGGGTCTTGACGATTACCTCCGGCATGGGCAATCCGGCCTTGGCGAACTCTTTGGACAAGTCCTCGTAGGGGGCGGTCCCTTCGGGCGAGAGTACCCACTTGTAGTCCAGGGTGTCTGCCAGGGTGATGACGTTGTTGGCGCGGAGGGGATGTGACGGGGCCGCGACGATGTAGCTCGCGTCTTCCCAATGGCAATCCGGGATTGCGCAGATATCGGGGCTGGCCGGCATGGAAGCGCCCACGGTAAGGTCGACCTCCCGGTTGACGAGCGCATCGACGAGCACGTCGGCGATTCCTTCGACGATATGCACCTGCAGCTTGGGCCATTGTTCCAGTACCTGGGCGATGGCTTGAGGCAGGATTTGTCCGACCGCGCTGGCGATCGCACCGACGCGGATCGTACCGCGCGCCAGGCCGCGCAGTTCGTCGATTTCTTCGGTAGCGGCCTCGGCTTCTTTCTGGATCAACGCGGCGCGGGGCAGCAGGGTCTCGCCCGCGGCGGTCAGCTTCATGCCGGTCAGGTAGCGCTCGAACAGCGGCATGCCGATCTGCTCTTCCAGCTTGCGTATGGTCCGGCTCAGGGCCGGCTGGGTGATGTTGAGTTTCTGGGCTGCGCGCCCCAGAGTGCCGTACTGGGCAACCGCAAGAAAGGCATCGAGGGGGCGGATGTGGATGGTCATGCCGAAACTTAATGGCGCCCACCGGAAAAAGCAATATTCAGTGCCGCTCTGCCTTACGCATACTTCGCGCATCGTAAACGAGGAGCCAGGAGCGCAAGCAGTGAGGAGCATCATCGTTACAGGAGCCGCCAGAGGCATAGGGCTGGCGTTCGCACGACGTTTCGCGGCCGACGGGTTCGACGTCGCCATTCTCGATAGCACGGGCGCCGAGCAAGCCGCGGCATCTATGGCGCGCGAGGGACTGAGCGCTACCGGCTATTCCGGCGACGTGACGGAGGAGGCGGATTGGATGCGCATCGTCGAAGACCTGTCCGCGAAAGGGAATGCGCTCTACGGACTGGTCAACAACGCGGCGATGTTCGCGAGCCTGCCCATGCAGCCGTTCACGCAGATTTCCAAGGAAGACTGGATGCAGGTCATGGCGGTCAATACCGCGGGTCCGTTCCTGGGCATCAAGGCATGTTCGCCAGCCATGCGAGCGGGCGGCGGTGGGCGTGTGGTGAACATCGCGTCCACCTCGCCCTTGAAGGGCGTGACCGGGATGCCTCACTACGTGGCCAGCAAGGGCGCGGTGATCGCGCTTACGCGAAGCCTGGCCAGGGAACTGGGCCCAGCGGGCATCACGGTCAATGCGATCGCCCCGGGATTCACGCTGTCGGACGGCATCCTCACGAACAAGGAGCATGTCGATCAGTTCCGCGACGTGGGCAAGAGCGCGCGGGCGTTGAAGCGGGACCAAATGCCGGAAGACCTGGTCGGCGCGGCTTCGTTCCTGCTGGGGCCCGATGCGGCATTCATGACGGGTCAGACGCTCGTCGTCGATGGTGGAGCCATTTTCGTCTGATCACAAAAACCATCAGAAACCTGGAGTCGAGACCATGAAAAAAACAATCACGGCCGCTGCCGCGGCATTCATGCTAGCGAACACGCCGGCCTTTGGCCAGGCGTCGAAATATCCTGCCAAGCCGGTCCGCATCGTGTCGGCGTTTTCCACCGGATCGGGGGCCGACGCGATGTTGCGCATCGTGGCCGATCGCCTGTCCAAGGCATGGGGCCAGGCCGTCGTCGTCGAGAACAAGCCAGGGGGCACGGGTTTCATCGCGGCCGCCGACGTCATGCGCTCGCCAGCCGACGGCTATACGCTCTTCCACGCGGATGGCCTCAACTTCACCGCGGTGCCGCATCTCTACAAGAAGATACCCTACGACGCCCAGAAGGATTTCGTGCCGGTGATTCCTTTGCATCACAGCAACTTTTTCATCGCCGTGTCGTCGCAGTCGAAATGGAACAGCGCCGGCGATCTGCTGGCAGCGGCGAAGGCAGCCCCCGGCAGGGTGACATACGGCTCCTGGCAAATCGGGAGTGTGGCGCATTTGGCGGGTGCGGCATTGGAGACCGCCTCGGGCACCCATATGACGCATGTTCCGTTCAAGGACGTAGGCCAGCTGTATGCCTCGGTAGCCAACGGCGACGTCGATTGGGCGTTCGGGACGCCGGGCAGTGCCGGTCCTTTGCAGCAGGCAGGCAAGCTCAAGTTCATCGGCTGGGCCGGCACGGAGCGTCTTGCCACCTATCCGGACGTGCCGCTGGTTGGTGAAAGCGGCGGGCCGGCGGGGTTCCAGGTGTCGGGATGGGTGGGGCTGTTTGCGCCGGCAGGTACGCCCAAGACGCTGGTCGATCAGGTCAACAAGGATGTGACCGCCCTCTACAGCCAGGCGGACATTCCGCCGAAGATGATCCAGTTCGGCTACATGCCGCTGCTGATCAAACCTCAGGAAGTCTCGGCGCTGATCCGCAAGGAGTCCGAGGCTTACGCGAAGATCGTGAAGGAAAACAACCTGACGCTGGACCAGTAGGCGCGGTCGTGTCCGGACCGACCGTCGGGAAATCTTTGAGGATGGAATCTTGAAACTGGGAAATACCGATACATACCGGCAGCCGGAACTGCTGATCGGGGGCGATCCCCGGGGGCTCGATGGCCGGGATGCCATGCCGGTCGTGAATCCGGCGACCGGCGGTGCGCTGTGTCTGCTTCCGCTGGCAAGCCGGCAGGACCTGGACGATGCGCTTGAAGCCGCGCAAAGGAGCTTCACGGAATGGAGGCGGGTGGCGCCGGTCGATCGGGGGCGGATCCTGCGCCGGGCGGCCGACCTGATGCGCGGCAGCGTCGAGCGGATTGCCCGGCTGATCACCCTGGAGGTCGGCAAACCCATTGCCGAGTCCCGCCAGGAGGCGGCGCTGGCCGCGGAGACGCTCGACTGGTTCGCGGAAGAGGGGCGCCGCGCGTATGGGCGGATACTGCCATCGGGACTGGGCAAGACCCAGTTCATGGTGGTCAAGGAGCCGGTGGGGCCCGTGGCGGCATTCGCGCCCTGGAATTTTCCAACGGTCAACGCGGCCCGCAAGATAGGTTCGGCGCTGGCGGCTGGGTGCCCCTGCATTCTGAAGCCAGCGGAAGAGGCACCCGCGGCGGCGCTGGAAGTGGCCAGGGCACTGCTGGAGGCCGGCCTGCCGCGCGGAGTCCTGTCTGTCGTGTTCGGCGTGCCAGCGGAGGTTTCCGAGCATCTTCTGGCATCGCCGATCATACGGAAGGTGTCCTTCACCGGATCCATTCCCGTCGGGCAACATCTGATGAAACTCGCCGCGGCCTCCGGCAAGCGGACCACCATGGAGCTGGGCGGACATGCGCCGGTGCTTGTGTTCGGCGATGCCGATGTCGAGCAAGCGCTGGATTTGGCCGTTGCCTCGAAATACCGGAATGCCGGCCAGGTGTGTGTAAGTCCGACACGTTTTTATATCCACGAAAGCATCCATGAACGCTTTGTCCAGGGTTTCGAGCAGCGGGTGCGGACCATTTCGGTAGGCGACGGGCTGGCCGAAAGTACCCGCATGGGGCCGCTAGCGCACGATAGGCGCAGGGCTCCCCTGGAAAGCCTGATCGAAAATGCGCTGGGCGGCGGCGGCCGCCTCGTCAGCGGTGGCAAGGCCATCGAGTCGGGTGGTTATTTCTTCGAGCCGACGGTACTCGCCGACGTGCCGGAGTCCGCCAGGGTGATGAACGAAGAGCCTTTCGGCCCCCTGGCGCTGTTGAACGCCTTCACGTCGACGGACGAGGCGATCGCACGGGCGAACCGGCTGCCATTCGGCCTGGCAGCATACGCCTTCACCCGCTCGACGGACGTGGTGAGGCGGGTATCCCAGGAGGTCGAGGCCGGCATGCTGGGTATCAATTCCTTCATGATCTCGGTTCCCGATGCGCCATTTCTGGGAATCAAGGAAAGCGGCCATGGTGCTGAGAATGGCATCGAGGGGCTCGAAGCCTGCCTGGTGACCAAGCTGGTTTCCGTGGCTTGATCAGGATGCGGGTGCGTGCATGCCCCGCACGATGCCCACCACCGCGGCGACCAGGAAATCCAGGTCGTCCCGGCCTATGGTGAAGGCCGGCGTCAGGTAGACGATGTTGCCGAAGGGCCGTACCCAGACGCCGGCGTCGACCAGCCTGGCACGCAGGGCGTCGCGGTCGAACGGTCCGGCCAGCTCGACCGCGGCGATGGCGCCCAGCACGCGGACGTCGCGCACCCACGGCAGGTCGCGGCAGGGAGCGAGGCCGGCTTCCAGCGCGCGGGACAGGGCCGCCACCTGTTCCAGCCGCGGTTCGCGTTCGAACAGGTCCAGCGAGGCGTTGGCGGCGGCGCAGGCCAGGGCGTTGCCCATGAAGGTGGGGCCGTGCATCAGGGCGTGGCCGGGATCGTCGGACCAGAAGCCGTCGAACACGCGTTGGCTGGCCACGGTGGCGGCAAGCGGCAGGGTGCCGCCGGTCAGGGCCTTGGACAGCGTGATGATGTCGGGCCGCGCATCGGCCTGCTCGAACGCGAACATCGTGCCGGTGCGGCCGAAGCCGGTGAAGATCTCGTCGTAGATCAGCAGCAGGCCGTGGCGGTCCGCCAGCGCGCGCAGGCGGGCCAGCACTTGCGGCGGGTGCATCAGCATGCCGCCTGCGCCCTGGACCAGCGGTTCGACCAGGATGCCGGCCAGTTCGTGGGCGTGCCGGCGCAGCAGCGCGTCCAGCTCGGCTTCCGAGGCGTCGTCGCGCGGCAGCGGGGCGATCACGTGTTGGGTCAGGAGGCCGTGGAACAGGCTGTGCATGCCGTCTTCCGGATCGCAGACCGCCATCGTGCCGAAGGTGTCGCCGTGGTAGCCGCCGCGGAAGGCCAGGAAGCGCGAGCGCTGGCGCTCACCCTGGTTGAGCCAGAACTGCACGGCCATCTTCATCGCCACCTCGACCGCCACGGAGCCCGAGTCGGTGTAGAACACGCGGTCGAAACCCGGGCCCAGCAGCGCGCACAGGCGCTGCGCCAGCCGCGCGGCGGGCTCGTGCGTCAGCCCGCCGAACATCACGTGGGGCATCGCATCGAGCTGGCCGCGCACGGCCCGGGCGATGGCGGGATGGTTGTAGCCATGGCAGGCGGTCCACCACGAGGCCACGCCATCCACCAGGCTGCGGCCGTCGGCCAGTTCGATGCGGCTGCCGTGGGTACGGACCACGGGCAGCGGCGGCGCGGCGGTCTTCATCTGGGCATAGGGCAGCCAGACGTGGCGGGCGCCGTCGGCGACCCAGGCGGATGGGGGTGTGCGCATGTTCGTCCTGCGCCGGCCGCGGCGCCAGGCCGGGCCGGTCGTTCCTCTACAATGACATGCATTCTACGGTGCGGGCGTCCCCAGGCGCATCGCCGGACCATGTCTATATTCGATTCCCTGTTCGCCCAAGAGCTCGACCGCGCGGTCCAGCGCCAGACGCGGCGCCGTTTGCGCACCACCGCCGCGCCGCGCGGCGGGCGCGTGACGTTCGAAGGCCGCGACGTCGTCGATTTCTCCAGCAACGATTATCTGGGCCTGGCCGGCCACCCCTTGCTGGCCGAACGCGTGGCCGAATGGACCGCGCGCCATGGCGCAGGCGCGCGCGCCTCGCGCCTGGTGTCGGGCAACCTCGACCTGCACCTGGCCGTCGAGGCCAAGCTGGCCCGTTTCAAGGGCACCGAGGCGGCGCTGCTGTTCGCCTCGGGCTGGCAGGCCAACGCCGCCGTGCTGCCGGCCTTGCTGCGCCTGCCGGGCCAGGGCGACCCGCTGGTGTTCTGCGACCGGCTGAACCATGCCAGCCTGCACCACGGCTGCCAGGCCGCCGGCGTGCGGCAGATACGTTTCCGGCACAACGATCTCGATCACCTCGATGCACTGCTGGCCGAGCGGGCCGGCCAGCCCGGCCCGCGCCTGATCGTGACGGAAAGCGTGTTCAGCATGGATGGCGACCGTACCGACGTGGCGGCGCTGTGTCGGGTGGCCGAACGCCACGGCGCCTTCGTCTACCTGGACGAGGCCCACGCGACCGGCGTGCTGGGGCCGCGGGGGGCCGGGCTGGCAAGCCTGGGCGACGGCAGGGTCGATCTGGCCATGGGCACCTTCAGCAAGGCCATGGGCGGTTTCGGGGCCTACGTGGCGGGATCGCGGCAATTGTGCGACTACCTCGTGAACACCTGCTCGGGGTTCATCTACACCACCGCCTTGCCGCCGCCCGTGCTGGCCGCCATCGATGCCGCGCTCGATCTGGTGCCCGGCATGGAAAGGGAAAGGCAGCGGTTGGCGGGGCTGGGCGACGGACTGCGGCGGGCGCTGGCGGACCAGGGCCTGGAGACGGGCGCTTCGTCGACGCAGATCGTGCCCGCCGTCGTGGGTGAAGCGGGCGCGGCGCTGGCCCTGAGCGACGGCCTGCGCGAGCGCGGCCTGCTGGCGGTGGCGATCCGTCCGCCCACGGTGCCGGCGGGCACGAGCCGGCTGCGGATCGCGCTCAGCGCCGCGCATGATGAAGAGGACGTGGGGCGGCTGGTCCGCGCCATCGCCGACCTGCGCACGCAAGCCGCGAGCGCGAGCGGAGGCCGGTCATGACCGGCGGCGCGCGCCTGCCGCTGGTGTTCCTGCATGGCTGGGGATTCGATGCCTCGACCTGGGCGCCCATGCGCGCCCACCTGGACGGCTGGGAGGTCCATGCCGACGACGCAGGCTATTTCGGGCCAGCCGTGGCCGCCGAACGCCCGGCCGCCTACGTGGCCGTGGGGCATTCGCTGGGCGCCATGCGCGGCCTGGAAGACGAGGGCGGTGGTTGCCGCGGCTTCGTCCTGATCAACGGCTTTGCGCGTTTCGCGGCCTCCGACGATTTTCCCGCGGGAGTCGCCCCCAGGGTGCTGGACCGCATGCTGGCCCGTCTGGCGGCCGATCCCGTCGCCGTGGTGGGCGAGTTCCGCCGGCGCTGCGGTGCCGATGGCGCCGTCGATGCGGCTAAGCTGGACGAGGCCGCCCTGGCCGCCGGCCTGCGCTACCTGCGTGAAGGCGATGCGCGCGCGGCCTGGGCCGGCCGGCGCGTCCCGGCCTGCGTCCTGGCGGGCGACGCCGATGCGGTCGTCACGCCGGCGCTCACGGCCGCCTCGTTCGGGGACCGGGTCTCGTGGTGCGCCGGCGGCGGGCATTTGCTGCCCCTGACGCATCCCGAGTGGTGTGCCGGCCAGGTCCGCGCGTTCGCGAGTGAACTGGCAAGCGCCGTGGACCACGCATGACGGGGCCGGTCCATGGGCGAGCGGTGGCGCGCCGCTTCGGCGATGCGGCGGGACGCTACGAACGGCACGCGGGCTTGCAGCGCGACGTGGCCGAAGAACTGGCCGCGCGCATCGCCCGCCTGCCGCTGCCGGAGCGCCCGCGCATCCTGGAGATAGGTTGCGGCACGGGATTCCTGGCCCAGGCCCTGGCGCGCCGGCTGGGGCCGGCATGCTGGACGCTGACGGACGTCTCGCCCGCCATGCTGGAGACCGCACGGCGGCGCCTGGCACTGCCCGGCACATGCCGTTTCGCGGTCATGGACGGCGAGCATCCCGATACGGGACTGGGCGAATTCGACCTGATCTGCTCCAGCATGGCGGTGCAATGGTTCGGCGACCTGGACGCGGGGCTGGCGCGGCTGGGCGGCCTGCTGGCCCAGGGCGGCTGGATGGCGGTGGCCACGCTGGCCGACGGTACCTTCGCCGAGTGGCGCGCGGCGCATGCGGACCATGGGATGGATGCCGCGGTCCGCGACTATCCCCGTCCGGCGGACATCGGCGCCGCGCTGCCCGGCCTGCGCCGTTTCATGCAGGCCGAAAGACGGGTGCAGCCGCATCGCGACGGCATGGCGTTCCTGCGCGGGCTCAAGGCGATAGGCGCGGATGCGCCCGCGCCGGGCCGCCGTCCGCTGCCGCCCGCGATGTTCAAGCAGATACTGCGCAGTTTCGACACACGGGGGGCAAGCGTGACCTACCATCTGGCCTACGGCACCTGGAACAAGAGCGACGCGCCGCGCGGCGTATTCGTGACCGGCACCGACACCGGCATCGGCAAGACGCTGGTGTCGGCGGTGCTGGCGCACGCCTGGCAGGCCGACTACTGGAAGCCTCTGCAAACCGGCGTGGCGACGGAGCCCGACGACACCGGCACGGTGGCACGGCTGGCCGATCTTCCGCCCGAGCGCATCCACGCGCCCCACGCGGTGCTGCAGGCGCCGCTGTCGCCCTGGGCGGCCGCGCGCGAGGAAGGCGTGACCCTGGACATGGCCGGCATCGAGCTGCCCGACACGCGCGCGCCGCTGGTCGTGGAGGGCGCCGGCGGGCTGCTGGTTCCCATCGACGACCGCGCCACCATGATCGACCTGATCGTCCGCCTGGGGCTGCCGGTGGTGCTCGTGGCGCGCAGCACGCTGGGCACGCTCAATCACACGCTGCTGTCGCTGGAGGCGCTGCGCGCGCGCGGTATCCCGGTGGCGGGCGTGGTGATGAGCGGAGAGCCCTCGGCCGGCAACCGGCTCGGCATCGAGCAGTTCGGCAAGGTGCGCGTGTTGGCCGAAATCCCGCATCTGCCCAGGGTCGATGCCGACGCGGTGGTGGCCCTGGCGCGCGGCATCGAGCCGCTGGACCGGGTGCTGCGGGCGGCCGGAACCGCGCGCGCCTGAAACCGGCCCTCAGCGCCTGCCGGCGTCCTGGCCGTACAGCATGCGCACGTGCTTGCGCATGTGCTGGAGATAGGCGCTGACCGCCTGCGGCAGGCGCCGGCGGCCCAGCACGCAGACGTCCACGCAGGTCTTGCCCAGGATGGGATGCGACAGCGGGATGCTGACCAGGTCGCCCGCATCCAGTTCATGATGGATGGACATGTGCGACAGGATGGTGATGCCGCCCTGGTTGCGCGCGTAATTCTTCATGGCGGCGATGGAGTTGGTCACCATGGCGGGTGCCACCCGCAGGCGTTCGCCCGCGCAGATGGAGTCGATCAGCCGGCGTATGCCGAAGTCCGAGGCAGGCAGCGCCGTGCGGTGGTTCATCATCTCGCGCAGCGAGATCGCCTTGCGGCGCGCCAGTTCGTGCGTGGGCGCCATCACCGCCTCCAGCGGCGCCGAAATGCGCAGCGCGCATTCGATGGCGTCGTGCGGCGTGGGGGTGAACGCCAGGCCAAGGTCGGCGTCGCCGCTGGTGACCGCGGCCAGCGTGGTCTCGGTGCCGGCCACGACGATCTCGAAGGTCACGCCGGGATAGCGCTGCTGGAACCCGGCCACGGTCTGGGTCACGAACTCGATCTGGCCTTCGGTGGAATACAGCTTCACGTGGCCGTTGCGCAATCCCTTCAGCGCCTCGAGCTCGGCCAGCATGCGCCGCTGGCCGTGCAGCACTTCCTCGGCATAGTGCAGGCAGACCTCGCCCGCGGGCGTCAGCACGACGCCGCGGCTGGACCGGTCCAGCAGCTTGATGCCCAGTTCGCCTTCCAGGCGCTTGATGTGCTTGCTCAGGGCCGATGGCGCGATGTCGAGCCGCTCCGACGCTCGCCGTATGCCCTTGCATACCGCGACTTCATAGAAGCTGGCCAGGTCAGCCGGATTCATGCAGGTTCCCCATGTCGGTGCCGTGCACCGGCCTCGTGCGACCGGTGTCCAAGGATGTAGCGTCGCATGCCCTGGTCTCGTGCGGGTGTTCTCGTATCGAGAACATGGTGTGCGTGTCCCTTGTCTTGTTGGGGGGAAGGGATCTCCCGATAATTTTTTTGCCGCCGAGCCGCCCGGCAAGACCGGCGCCAACGTGGCGCAGCAGCCGGGCGGTTCGTCCGTTTCCCGCCAGTCATTATCGAGGCCCCTCATGTCCACAAGCAAGATTTTCATGTCCGACGCCGTCGCCAAACCCAAGGCGCCGCTCTCGCACGCGGTCGTCGCCGGAGACTTCGTCTTCGTCTCGGGCACCACGCCCTTCGACGCCAATCGCGAGCTGGCGCCGACCTTCTCCGAGCAGATGCACCAGGTGATGAAGAACCTCAGGCAGATCCTGGGCGAATGCGACAGCTCGCTCGACAAGGTGGTCAAGGCCAACGTGATCCTGACCGACATCAGCCGCTTCAACGAGATGAACGAGATTTATCGCGGCTATTTCCAGGAAGGCAAGTTTCCCGCCCGCACCACCATCGAGGCACCCCTGGCGATCGCCGGGATGATGCTGGAGATCGAGGTCGTGGCGACCCGCTAGGCCGGCTGGCGGCGCACGGCTCCCGCGCGCCGCCGATGCTTCTTTCCCTTTTTCGCTCAAGGTATCGAACATGAAGATGTCGTTGAGTTCGTCGCTTTTCGCGCGGCGCGCCACCGGTGCCGTGCTTGCCTGCGCCGCCGCGGTCTGTGCCGCCACTGCCACGGCGGCCGACACCTATCCCAGCCGTCCCATCAAGATCATCGTGCCTTTCGCCGCCGGCGGCGGCAGCGACGTGACTGCGCGGCTGATCGGCAGGAAGCTGCAGGAGGCCTATGGCCAGGCCGTCGTCGTCGAGAACCAGCCGGGCGCCAGCACCCAGATCGCGACCCGCAACGTGATCCGGTCGGCGCCCGACGGCTACACGCTGCTGCTGGCGACCACCTCGGTCGTCAACAACACGCACCTGTATCCCAAGCTCGACTACGACGCCATGAAAGAGCTGGTGCCGGTGGTGGGCATCGTCGACGTGCCGCCGTTCCTGGCCGTGGGGCCCGGCATCAAGGCGACCAACGTCAAGGACTTCATCGCCGAGATCAAGGCCAAGGCCGCCACCGAGAAAGGCGTGACCTTCGGCTCGGCCGGCCCCGGCAGCACGCTGCACCTGGCTTCCGAATGGCTGGTCAAGCAGCTCGGCATCAAGGCCGTGCATTCGCCCTACAAGGGCAGCGGCCCGGCATCGGTGGCGCTGGCCCAGGGCGACATCGACTTCAGCTTCGACAACATCCCGCCGCTGCGTCCCATGGTGGATGCGGGCAAGGTGCGACTGTTGATGGTGGGCGCGCGCAACCGCTTCCCGAGCACGCCGGCGCTGCCGACCCTGAAGGAATCGGGACTGCCCGACGAGGAACTGTCGAGCTGGTTCATCCTGATGGCCCCGGCGCAGACCCCGCCCGCCGTGGTGGCGTCCATCAACAGCGAAGTGAACAAGATCCTGAAGAAGCCGGACGTGCGCAGTTCGCTGATCGACCTGGGGCTTGCGCCCATGGACACCTCGGTGGACGATCTGAAGAAGCGCATGCGCAATGACTTCAACATGTGGGGCGGCATCATCAAGGATGCCAAGGTGACGCTGGAGTGAGCATGGGGGAAAGCAAGGTCGACGGTGGCTACGCCCATATCGGGCGGCCGCTGGTCCGGGTGGAGGACGCCCGCCACCTAGCCGGCGGCGGCGCCTTCGTGGCGGACATCCAGGCGCCGGGATGCCTGGAAGTGGCGTTCTGCCGCAGCCTGGTGGCCCATGGCCGCCTGAAGGGCGTGACACTGCCGCCGGAACTGCCGGCCGGCACGTTCTGGACCGCGGCCGACATCGCCGGCCTGGCCTTGCCCATCTACTGCGCGTTGCTGCGCCCGGAGTTCAACGGCGCGCCGTATCCGCTGCTGGCCGACGGCAAGGTGCGTTTCGCCGGCGAGCCCGTGGTCCTGGCGCTGGGCGCGACCCGGGCCGAGGCCGAGGAACGCGCCGAGCAGGTGCAACTGGACATCGAGCCGCTGGCCGCGGTGGTCGATGCCTGGGACGAGGTCGAACATCCGGGCGTGCCGCTGCACGACCACCTGGACTCCAACCTGGTCATGCGCATCGGCCGCGCGCTGGGCGATGCGCAGGCCATCATCGACGACCCCGCCGCGCGAGGCCTGCGCCAGGTCACGCGCCGCCTGTCCATGGGGCGGGTGCTGGCCAGCCCGCTGGAATGCCGGGGCTGCCTGGCCTATCCGGATCCGGCCGGCGGCGTGGTCGTGCACGTGTCCAGCCAACGCCCGCACTTGATCCGCACCTTCCTGGCCGAACAGATTCCGGGCCTGACCGAAGCCGACATCCGCGTGGTCGTGCCGGACGTGGGCGGCGGCTTCGGCTCCAAGAGCAATCTGTATCCCGAGGAAGTCCTGGTGACGGCGCTGGCCTGGAAGCTGCGGCGGCCGGTGCGCTGGATCGAGGACCGCTACGAGCATTTCGTCGCCAGCAACCACAGCCGCCAGCACGAGCAGCGCATCACCGCCTATTTCGACGACACGGGCAGGATCCACGCGCTGGACGCGCTGGTGGTGGTGGATGCCGGCGCCTATTCGGCCAAGACCTCCACCGGCGCCATCGAGGCCAACATGGCCACCAACGTCATGCTCGGGCCCTACGACATCCGCAACTATCGTTTCGAGGCCGTCAGCATCCATACCAACAAGAGCCCCCTGGGGCCTTATCGCGGCGTGGGCCGGCCGGGCGGCTGCTTCGCGATGGAGCGCATCATCGAGGAGGTTGCCCGCGAACTGGGCGCCGACCCGCTGGACGTGCGCCGGGCCAACCTGATCTCGCCGGCGCAGATGCCCTACGTGTCGGCCACCGGGCTGGCCTACGACTCGGGCAACTACCGAGAGGTCGTCGATGCCGCCGGGCGCTTCGTGGCCGAGAACTGGTCCGCCGCACGGCAGGCCGATGACGGCGGCCGGGTGGGCGTGGGCTATGCGATGCTGGTCGAGCAGGCCGCGCACGGCGCCGAGGAATGGCGCCGCCGGGGCTCGCCGCTGATCTACGGCCACGAGTCGGCGCGGGCCACGCTGAACATGGACGGCACGCTGGTCATCGAGGTCGGCACGCTGTCGCACGGGCAGGGGCATTTCACCAGCCTGGCGCAGATCGCGGCCGAGATCACCACGCTGCCGGTCTCGGCGATACGCATACGCCAGGGCGATACGTCGGCGGCGCCCTACGGTCTGGGCTCGGTCGCCTCGCGGTCCATCGTGATGGCGGGCGGGGCGGTGGCCATGGCCTGCCGCGACATCGTCGGCAAGGCGCGCGCCATCCACGCCGTGCTGCACGAGACGGACGACGCGCAGATCGAGGTGCGCGACGGCGCCTGCGTTTCGCCGCAAGGCACGACGTCCTTCGGAGATCTGGCGCGCGTCGCCTACGTGGGCGTGAGCAAGCTGCCGCGCTCCATTTCCCCCGGCTTCTCGTTCCAGGCCGATTATCGGCCCAGCGTTGAGACCGGAACGTTTTCCTACACGCTGCACGCCGCGCGCGTCAGCGTCGACCCGGACACCGGTTTCGTCAGGATCCTGGACTACCTGGTGGTGGAAGACTGCGGCACGGTCGTCAATCCCCTGATCCTGGACGGCCAGATACGCGGCGGCGTCGCGCAAGGCATCGGCCAGGCCCTGTATGAAGAAATGATCTATGACAGCAACGGCCAGCCGCAGACCGTGACCTTCGGCGACTACGCCGTGCCCAGCGCGGTCGAGGTCCCGCCCATCTCCATCCTGCACTTCAGCACGCCGTCGCCCCATTCCGAGTTCGGCATGAAGGGCATGGGAGAAGGGGGGGCCGTGGCGCCGCCGGCGGCCATCGCCAATGCCGTGCGCGACGCGCTGGCGGACCTGGGCGTGGACGTGTGCCGCACGCCCATCACGCCCGACTACCTGCTGCGCCAACTGCACGAAGCCGGGCGGGGAGGCACGCGATGAAGCTGCCGCCTTTCGCGCTGCATGTGCCGCGCACGCTGGACGAAGCGCTGGCGCTGCGCGCCGCCCTGGGCAGCGATGCCAAGGTCCTGGCCGGCGGGCAGAGCCTGCTGCCCATGATGCGCTACCGCATGCTGCGCCCCTACGCGCTGATCGACATCACCCGGGTGGCGTCGCTGGCGAACCTGGACACCGCGCCGGCCGTGCGCATGGGCGCGGCCGTCACCCATGCCGACGTCGAACGGTGTACGCAGGCCGGGGCGCTGTTCGACCTGCTGCGCGCGCATGCCGCCGAGATCGCCTTCCTGCCGGTGCGTGGCCGGGGCACCGTGGTCGGCAGCCTGGTCCACGCCGATCCGGCGGGGGACTGGCCGCTGCTGCTGACCGCGCTCGATGCCTCGGTGGAACTGGCCAGCCTGCGGGGGCGGCGTGTCGTCGCCCTGCGCGATTTCATCCGCGGCGCCATGGACAGCGACGTGCAGGTGGACGAGATCGCGCTGGCGGCCACGCTGCCCGAGCGGGCATCGGGCCTGGTCCGATGGGGCCGGTGCAAGCTCATGCACCGGGCGGGCGAATTCGCCTCGGCCAGCGCACTGGCCCTGCAAGGCGCCGATGGCCAGTGGGCATGCTGGCTGGGCGCGATCGATCCTGGTCCGCTGGCCCTGCCGGCCACGGCGGCGCGCCTGGCGGCAGCCGGAGGCCCGACACCCGCCAGGCGCGACGTCGCGGCCTCGGCCCTGGACGAAATCCTGGCCGCCCGGCCGCACATCGATCCGCTGGCGGCATCCCGTCACGCGCAGGCGATGGCCCGGGCGGTCGAACAGGCATGGCAAGGAGTCGCCGCATGAAGATCACATTGACCGTGAACGGCCGCGAAACCGGACTCGACGTCGAACCCTCCGCGATACTGGCCGACGTGCTGCGCGAGCAGTGCCGGCAGACCTCCGTGCACCTGGGCTGCGAGCATGGCGTGTGCGGCGCCTGCAACGTCATCGTCGATGGCCAGGTGGTGCGTGCCTGCCTGACGCTGGCGGGTTCGGTGGACGGCTGCTCGGTGACCACGCTGGAAGGCCTGTGCGATGCCACGGCCGACCGGCTGCGCCGGGCCTTCGGCGAACACCACGCCCTGCAATGCGGCTTCTGCACGCCGGGCATGGTCGTGAGCGGATACGACATCGTGCGCCGTGGCCAGTTGCGCGACGAACCGGCGATCCGCCAGTGCCTGTCCGGCAACATCTGCCGCTGCACGGGCTACCACGGCATCGTCGCGGCCGTCGTCGAAGTCGCCAACGAAGAACGACCCATCACCGAGGTGCAAGCGTGAAATCCTTCAATCCCTACGGCATCGTCGGCGCGGCCATCGTGCCGCACGCGCCGCAATTCCTGTCCCTGCCCGAGACCGAGGACCTTGAACAGGTCGCCCGCGTGCGCCGCTCGCTGGAAACCATAGGCGAGCGGCTGCGGGCGCTCGCGCCCGATTGCATCGTCATGGTGTCCAACGACCATGGCGACCACTTCGTCACCCATGGCGTGCCGCCGTTCTGCGTGCACGTGGCCGACCAGGCCGACGGCATGCACAAGCATCGCGGCATGTGGGCCATCGACGGCGCCACCGGCTACGCCCTGGTCCCCGAAATGGAGCGGGCCGGCTTCGACCTGGCCTTCACCATGAACGCCAAGCTGCAGACGGCCTTCACCATACCCTACGAGTTCATGGGCTTCGGGCGCGACGTGCCGCTGGTGGCCCTGTTCGTCAACGCCTACGTGCCGCCCCAGCCCAGCGGGCGCCGCTGCTACGCCTTCGGCGCCGCCCTGCAGACCGCCTTGCAGCGCCTGGGCAAGCGGGCGCTGCTGATCGCCAGCGGCGGACTGTCCCACTATCCGGGCACGGTGCACTATCCGCATCCCGACCTGGAGACGGACCAGCGCATCTTCGCCGAAATCCAGGCGGGACATCTGACGCACCTGCTCAGCTACGACGACTGGGAGCTGGACCGCACCGGCAACGTCGAGCTGCGCGCGCCGCTGATCCTGGCCGGGGCGCTGGGCGAGAACCGGCCGCCGTTCACGGCGCTGCTGGAGCCGTCGTGGCACCACATCTATGCCTCGGCCGGCTGGGACCTGACCGAGCCGGCGCCGGCGCGCGATCCGCTGCGCTATCCGGCCATGCCGCCGGAACGGGCCAGGCTGGCCGAGGCGGTGCTGGCCCTGCGCACGCGGGCCGAGGCGGCGGAACGCTTCCTGGACGACCCCGCGGCCTTCTGCCGGCCCTTCCTCCTGGCGGACGACGAACGCCAGGCGCTGTGCGCCATGCAATGGGATGTCCTGCGCGACCGCTTCGGCATCCACGCCTTGCTGACCTCCGGCGCGGCCATGCAGATCGGCCTGGCCGCCAAGCGCCGACAGGCCGGATAGAGATTCTTCGCTTCAACATTTTCTTCGGGTATCGGGTATGAAACGCAAAGTAGAAATCGCCGGGGGCGGCATCGCCGGCCTGAGCGCCGGCGCGCTGTTCGCGCGCCGCGGCTGGGAAGTCAACGTCCACGAGCAGGGATCCGAGATCCGCGAAGTGGGGGCGGGCATCTATATCAAGAACAACAGCCTGGAGGTGCTGGAGAAGCTGGGCGTGCTGGACCGCATCCGCGGCCAGGGCACGGTACTCGAGCGGGCGCAGATCCAGTTCGCCGACGGCACGGTCAAGCAGGAGCGGCCGTTGCGGGACAAGTCCCGCGTCCATACCTTCGCCCGGCAGGTGCTGATCGAGGGACTGCGCGACGCCGCGCTCGAGGCCGGCGTGAACATCGTGACCGGCTCGCGGGTAACCGGCGCGCTGCCCGGCAAGGGCCTGCTGACCGCCGACGGCGGGCTGCACGAGGCCGACCTGGTCATCGCGGCCGACGGCGTGCATTCGGCGGTGCGCAATTCGCTGAAGATGGGCGGGGGCTTCACCGAGCTGCCGACCATCATCAACCGCTATCTGATCGAAGGCCGCGCCTTCACGCCCCAGCCCAAGACCGTGGAGCACTGGTCGGGCAACCGGCGCATAGGCGTGACGCCCTCGGGACCGGACCATACCTACGTCTACATGGTCGCCCCGGCCTGGGACGCCACGGCGGCGCGCTTTCCCATCGACGTCGGGGACTGGAGCCGGCGCTTTCCCAGGATCGCCGACCTGATGCCCGTGCTGCACCGGGCCGAGGGCACGCAATACCATTACGGCCTGGTCAAGTGTCCGAGGTGGAGCGCCGGCAACATCGCCATCCTGGGCGACGCCGCCCATGGCCTGCCGCCGACGCTGGGGCAGGGGGCGGGCCTGACGCTGATGAACGCCTACGCGCTGGCGCACCTGGTGGCCGACGCCGACGACGTCGCCGCCGCGGTGTCGGCCTGGGAGCAGCGCGTGCGCTTCATCAGCGATCGCACGCAGGCCTGGGCCGTGCGCTACGATTGGTTCACGCGCCAGTGGCCGACCTCGCTGGATTTCGCGCGGCCGCTGGTGGCCTGGAGCTTCGGCCAGTTCAAGTGCCTGAACGAACGCATGCGCGTGGCCGATCGCGGCCTGGCGCAGGCCGGCATAGACATGATGGGGGAAGCACGGCCATGATCATAGACGGCACCAAGACGCTGGCGGCGCCGCGCGCCCGGGTCTGGGAGGCGCTGGACGACCTGGACTTCCTGCGCCGGACGATTCCCGACTGCCGCGCCATCAGCCGCACCGACGACGGCGGCTACCGGGCCACGATCTCGGCGGGCGTGGGGCCCATACGCGCCAACTTCGAGGTGGCCTTCGCCCGCGCGGTGCAGGCGCAGCAGGAGCGCTTCACGCTGACGGGCCAGGGCTCGGCCGGCGTGGCCGGCGCCGCCGCCGGCAGCGTGGCCGTGACGCTGGAGGACATCGCCGGCGGTACCTTGCTGGCCTATCGCGCCGAGACCGAGGTGACCGGCAAGGTCGCCCAGCTGGGCGCGCGGATGATAGACGGCGCCGCACGCAAGTTCTCGGAGCAGTTCTTCGCGAACGTGCAGCGCGAATTGTCGGGCGGCGGGGCGCGGACGGCCGCGCCGGCAACCGGGGTCGCGGCCAGCGTCCATGCCGCGCCCGCGCCAGCCGCCGCTTCGCCGGCAGCGGGACGCTGGCAAGGCTGGTGGCTGCCCATCGCCTGCGGGGTGGGTTGCTTCGTCGGCACCTTCTGCGCCAACCTGCTGCGGTGACCGGATGACCAGGCCCGTTCCCCGTGCGGCCGTGTTCGGCCGGCGCCGCGCCATCGTCACCGGCCATCACCTGGCCAGCCAGAGCGCGCTGGATACCTTGCAGGCAGGCGGCTCGCTGGTCGATGCCATGATCTCGGCATCGGCCGTCCTGGCCGTCGCCTTGCCACATGCGACCTCGCTGGGCGGCTGCGGCATGATGCTGTATCACGACGCGGCCTCGGGCACGGTCCAGGCCCTGAACGGCACGGGCCGGGCGCCCGGACTGGCCAGTCCGGGTGTCTTCGCCGACGGCGTCATCGGTCCGCGCGGACCATCGACCTGGGTGGCGCCCGGACTCGTGCGCCTGTGGGACGAGGCGCACCGGCGCCATGGGCGATTGCCCTGGGCCTCGCTGCTGGCGGACGCCGTGCGCCACGCCGCGGACGGCATCGGGTGCTCCAGCGAGATTCATCGCAACCTCAGGAGCGCCAGGCCGGCCGTGGTCCGCCAGCCCGGCTTCGGCTCCCTGTTCGTGCCCGACGGCCGGCCGCTGGCGCCAGGGGACCTCCTGCGCCAGCCCGCCCTGGCCGATACCTTGAAACGCATCGCGCGCGATGGCGCCGACGCTTTCTACCAGGGACCCATCGCCCGCAGCCTGGACGCCTTTTCGCGCGCGCAAGGAGGCCTGCTGCGCATGGATGACATGCTGGCGCAGCGGGCCGGCTGGGCGCCACCGGTCAGCCTGTCCGTGCGGGACAGGCACATCCATGTCATGCCGCCGAATTCCCTGGGGGTGTTGATGCTGGCCCAGCTCGATGCGCTGGCGCCGTACCTGGACGAGCCCGAAGGCCAGCGCGCCTATGCGCAGATCCAGATCGCGCGGCTATGCCTGGAAACCTTCCAGCGCAAGGTGGCCGACCCGGCCGCGCCGTGGCCCGCCACCCTGGACCCTGGGCAGGTCGCGCGGCGCCTGGCCAGCGTGGCGGGCGGGACGCCATCGGGCGCGCGCGATCCCGGCGACACCGCCGGCATCGTGCTGGCGGACGGGCAGGGCAACGCGCTGGCCATGCTGCAAAGCGTGTTCCAGCCCTTCGGCAGCGGCTGCGTGGATCCGGAAACGGGCATCCTGTTGAATAACCGCCTGATCGAATTCGATCTCGATCCGGCCAGCCCCAACGTGCTGGGCCCGGGCAAGCGGCCGGTCCATACGCTGAACCCCTACATCGTGATGGAAGGCGGCAGGCCGGCCATGCTGGGCGTGTCGCCGGGCGGCGTGAGCCAGACCACGACCGGCGTGCAGGTCATCGCCCATGCCTGCTTCGAGAACCTGCCGCTGGCCCAGGCCATCGATGCGCCGCGCTGGAGCATCACGCGCGGCGGCGACATCCTGCTCGAACCCGGCTTCGAGCCGGGCGTGGCGCAGCGGCTGCGCGAGGCCGGCGTGCCGGTGGAAGAGGATTCCCTGCACGAGTTCTACTTCGGGTCGGCCAAGGCCATCCGCATGCGCCACGATGGAACACTGGAGGCGGCGGCCGACCTGCGCCGCCAGGCCTGCGCGCTGGCGGAGTGACAGGCCCTAGATTTCCAGCGTCGCCACCACCGGCGCGTGGTCCGACGGCTGTTCGTTCTTGCGGATCTCGCGCTCGATCACGCACTCGCTGCACACGGCCTTCAGGGTGTCGGACAGCAGGATGTGGTCGATGCGCAGGCCGGCATTGCGGCGGAAGCCGAGTTGCCGGTAGTCCCACCAGCTGAAGGACTTGGGCGGCTGCTCGAACAGCCGGAAGGCATCGTGCAGGCCCACGTCCAGCAGCGAGCGGAACGCGGCGCGCTCGGGTTCGGACACCAGCACGCTGCCTTCCCACTTGACCGGATCATGCACGTCGCGATCATCCGGCGCGACGTTGTAGTCGCCCAGCACCGCCAGGCGCGGGTAGCGGGCCAGTTCCTTCTGCAGTCCTTCGCGGAAGGCGGCGAACCATTTCAGCTTGTATTCGTATTTGTCGCTTCCCACCGACTGGCCGTTGGGGCAATAGGCGCTGACGACGCGCAGTTCGCCGGCCGGGGTATCCAGCGTGGCGGCGATGACGCGCTGCTGGGTGTCCTCGAACCCGTCGATGTTCTTGGCCACGTCCTTGACCGGCTGGCGGGTCAGGATGGCGACCCCGTTGTAGGTCTTCTGGCCGGTGAAGACGGCGTGATAGCCGATTTCCTCCAGGGCCGCGACGGGGAACTTGTCGTCGGGAAGCTTGAGCTCCTGCAGGCACAGGGCATCGACCGGATTGGCCTGCAGATAGGCGATGACCTGCGGCAGGCGCACGTTGAGGGAGTTGATGTTCCAGGTGGCGAGCTTCATCGGGCGAGGCGATTTCTAGTATGGATGCGGGCTAACGGGGGATTCATCGCCCCATCCGCTGGGCTGGCTGCAAAGCCGAGGCGCGCTTGGCGGCCGGATGGATGTCCGCCGCCTTGCGCATGATAGCAGCCTCGATTCGTGCGGACCGAATCGCTCGTCTACCCCGCCCGGCCTCGACCCCGGATGCTCCCGGCCTCGACCCGGCAGCCGGCGAACCCATGGCCGGGAACGTTCAGTCCCACTGTATGCCCAGCTCCTTCACCAGGCCGCCCCATTTGTCGCTTTCCTTCTTCAGGAAGGCCCCGAATTCGGCGGAGCTGCTGGCCACGATTTCCGCGCCTTCCGAATCGATGCGATCCTTGACTTCGGGCAGGGCCATGGCCTTCGCGATGCCGTGGTGCAACCCGTCCAGCAGGGCCGGGGGCAGGCCAGCCGGCGCCACCAGGCCGTGCCAGTTGGAAACCTGCATGGCTGGCACGCCAGCCTCGGCGGTAGTCGGCAAATTGGGTAGCTGGTCGACACGGCGCGGACCCGCCACGGCCAGGCCGGTAAGGCGGCCGGCTTCGATGTGCGAGCGTACCAGCGTGATGTCCGACACCATGACCTGGACCTGGCCGGCCAACAGATCGTTGAGCGCCGGACCCGAGCCGCGGTAGGGCACGTGCACCATCTCGACCCCGGCCACGCGCTTGAACAGTTCGCCGGCCAGGTGGGGAATGGTGGCGTTGCCGGCAGACCCGAAGTTGAGCTTGCCAGGATTGGCCTTGGCGTAGGACACCAGTTCGCCCAGGGTCTTGATGCCGGTTCGGGGGTTGACGACGATGATCTCGGGTACGCCGATGACCTGCGACACCGGGACCAGGTCCTTGAACGGATCGTAGGGCATCTTGCGCGCGATATGCGGCGCCACGGTCAGCGCGCCGGCCAGCGAATAGCCCAGGGTGTAGCCGTCGGGCGCCGACCGGGCGACTTCGGACAGCCCGGTCAGGCCGCCCGCGCCCGGGCGATTCTCGACGATCACCGGCTGGCCCAGGATCTTGGTCAGGCCGTTCCCAAGCAGGCGGCATACCGTGTCCGCGGAGCCGCCCGGCGCCAACGGCACGATGATGCGGATGGGGCGCGAGGGGAACTTGTCGGCCGCGCGCACCGGAAACATGGCCGTGGCCAGGGGGAGCGCCATGGCGCCAAGCGTGAAGACGCGTCGTCGTTGATCGATCACGTGGGGTTCCTTGTCTCGTGTCCGGCGGGCTTCGGAAGCGTCCGGTGGCCGGTTATCGTTGATCTGGTGCCCGCGCGTGGCGCGGGCACCGCGTACGCGCACTGTAGGCAATGCGATGCGCGCGGGCTATTCGCGCTCGCGTCAAAGCTGATATGCCTGAATTTGCAGGGGGAGGTCCGCATGAACCCCCGGCGCCTATTTCGTCACCGCCACCGTGCCCTTCATCAGCGCCGCATGCCCCGGGAACGAGCAGAAGAACGCGTAGTTTTCCCCCGCCTTGAGCTTGCTCGTATCGAAGGTGACGGAGTCGGATTCGCCGCCGCCCACCACCTTCGTATGCGCGATCACGCGCGGATCGCCCGGCTTGAGGTAGTTCTTGTCCAGCCCCGCGGGAATGCCGTCGGCCGCGATGCCCTGCACGTCCGCGGCCTTGCTCAGCACCCAGTTGTGGCCCATGGAGTTCCGGGGCAGCTTGCCGGTATGCGTGAGCTTGACCGTGAACTGCTTGCAGCTCTGCGGCACGTCCATGCTGGTCTTGTCGAACTTCATGGCGTCGTTGCCCGCGATGTCCACGTTGCAGGTGGCGGCGAAGGCGGGGCTGGCCAGCGTGGCGGCCAGCAGCAGCGCCGGGGCGGTGTGCAGGATCTTCATCAGGTTCTCCTTCAGGAATGTGGATCGAAACGCGGACGGATCAGCAGCGGGAAGAAGCGCCACACATACAGCGCGAACCCCAGGATCCAGGCCACCGCCGATGCGTGCAGGATGCCCGTCGTCCAGACCGTGGGCAGCAGGGCGGCCAGGCGCAGCGCCGCCGCCGCGATCACCAGCACGTAGGCAGCCACCATGCTGCGGTCGGTGCGCAAGGGCCGGCCGAGGTGGCCCAGCGCCGTGCGGGTGACCATGCCGATGATCAGCACGGCAAAGCCCGCCGCGCCGATGACGTGCGCCGGCCAGGCCAGGCGCGGGACCCAGCCCGCCGCGTGCGCCGCGGCCACCAGCAGGCCGGTGCCCAGCGCGGCGTAGCCCGCGTACAGGATCCACAGCAGCGGCACGCGCCGCACCGCCCAGGGCCGCCACGCCAGCAGTTGCCAGCAGGTCAGCATGCCAGTGGCAGCAAGAGCCAGGCCCGCCCCCGGCATCCAGCCCGCCAGCAGGAGCGTGATCGCCAGCAGGCCGGCGCCGAGCTGCCACTGGCCGCTGCGGGTATGCATGGGAATGTCCAGGCCGGCCACGGCACGCATCGCGAAGAAGGGAATCACGCGCCGCGCCACCAGCAGCGCGATCACCGCCATGCACAGCAACCCGAGGTTGAAGCGTGCCAGCAGCAGGGCGTAGTCGCCCCGCAGGACCGTATGGAGGTAGAGGACGTTCGCCGCGCCCAGAGCAAGGACGAGCACCGGTATGCCGTAGTTGCGCCGGCTGTGTGCCGGATAGATGGAGCGGCCCAGGGCAACGGCGGCGATGGCGAAGAACGCGGTCTCGCTGCACGCGGCAACCCAGAATCCCGCGCTGCCGGGCACCAGATAGCCGGCCCGCGCCAGCAGCCACAGGGTCGTCAGTCCGCCCAGGGCCTTGCCGCGCAGCGGATTGATGCCGGTCCAGTTGGCGCCGGCGGTGAACAGAAAGCCGACGGCGATGGTGGCGATGAAGCCCCAGAGCATCTCATGGGCATGCCAGGCCACGCCACCGAGCGGTCCGGCCAGCGTCCGCGGCGCAAATACCCAGAGCAGGATGGAAATGGCCGCCCACAGGCAACCCGCCAGGTACAGGGGCCGGAAACCGAGTTCCAGGAAAGCCAGCCACTGCGGGGGCGGTGGAGGGGAGGGGACGGGTTCTTCGACTTCCAGCAGGATGGCCATGGGCCGGCTCCGTAGGTGGGCGTCCGGTTTGAAGATGTATGCTAAATGAATCTTATGGAGGGTAATCCCAATACCGCTGACGACAGCGGGGATTTTCCAGCGGGAATCCAGCGAGCGCGGGCGGGCCGTGGGACCGGGGGCATCGTCAAGCAGATCCAGACCGTGCAGGCCGATTATGATTTCTACGATAACGACGCCAAGACCAACTACGGCGTGCTGACCATCGACCAACTGGTCAAGACCAATCTGTACGACGCGGTGGTCGACGCCTACAAGTAGCCCGGGCGTGGAACCGGCCGGCGGCGCCGCACCATGCGGCCGCCGCCGGACTGGCGTATAAAGACAGGTACGACAAGGCAACGCGCTCGGCCTGGAGACTGGAGCGCCCATCGGTTCAGTCGGTGCGATCATGGCCCTCAGACACGCAAGTCCGCTCGAAGCGATCGACCTGCATGCCAGCGACGAACAGCGCGGCACGCATGCAAGCAGCAGCCTGCTCCGCACGGACGGTCTGCAGCTCATGCAGCTGGTGCTTCCCGCGGGGCACGAATTGCCGGAGCATCACGTGCCCGGCGAACTGACCATCCAATGCCTGGCCGGCGAAGCCCTCGTCACCACGCCGCACGGCAGCTGTGGGCTGCGCCCCGGCCAGCTGGTCGCGCTGCTCGGCCAGGAGCCGCACGCGGTGCGGGCGCTGGCAGACACCACGCTGCTGGTCACGCTGGTCCGCAAGCCCGGCGACGCGGGCCCCGGCGCCGCCTGACCGACCATCCTGGAGAAATCAATGCAGCCCGAATCCGACCGCGCATCGCCGGTGTGCTATGCCGAGCAGGCCGACGCCGCGTACATGGGCCAGCTCTCGCGCGAGGAATTGCTGGCGGCGCTGGACGAATTGCTGGAGGCCGAGCGGGCCGGGGCCCGCGTGGCCGAGGAAACCGTGGCGCAATTGCGCGATCCGGCCGAGCGCGCGCTGATGGAAACCATCCGGCAGGACGAAGTGAAGTGGTGCGGCATGCTGATCGCCGCCATCAAGTCGCTGGACGCCAAGCCCGGCTCGCGCACGGGGGCCTTCCATGGCAAGGCCATGGCCATCGCCGACCTGCCCGCGCGGATGGCGTTCCTGAATCGCGGGCAGGCCTGGGTGGTCAGGAAGCTGGAGGCCCTGGTGCCCAAGGTCAAGGAGGCCGGCATCCAGGACGATCTGCTGGCGATGCTGGCCGCGCATCGCGAGAACATCGATCGTGTCGAGGTCCAGCTGGCCGCGGCGGGCAAGTCCTGAAGATCGCCGTCTACGCCATCTGCCGCGACGAGGCGGCCCATGCCGAACGCTTCATGGCGTCCTGCGCGCAGGCCGACGCGGTGGTGGTCGCGGACACGGGGTCGGCCGATGGCGGCATCGAGCGCCTGGAAGCCCTGGGCGCATGCGTGCATCGCTTGTCCATCGAGCCCTGGCGCTTCGACGATGCCCGCAACGCCGCGCTGGCGCTGGTGCCGGGGGATGTGGACGTGTGCGTGTCGCTGGACCTGGACGAGATCCTGTGCCCGGGCTGGCGACGGGCCCTGGAGGCCGCCTGGGCGCCGGGCACCACGCGCGCGCACTACGAATTCGTGGCCGCCTTCCATGCGGACGGCAGCCCGGCGATACGCTTCCTGAACAACCGCATCCATGCCCGCCACGGCTACCGGTGGCGCCACGCCTGCCACGAAGGTATCTATCCGGACCGCATCGTCGAACGGGGCGTGCTGGCGCCCGGCGTGCGCGTGGAGCACCATCCCGGCCGGGCCAAGCCGCGCGCCTCCTATCTGCCGCAGCTGGCCGCGGCGGCGGCCGAGGAGCCCCACGATCCGCGCATGGCGCACTATCATGCGCGCGAGCTGTTCCACGCCGGACGCTGCGAGGAGGCCGCGCGCGAGTTCGAGCGCTACCTTGCCCTGCCGGGCAATCCTTTCCGGCCGGAGCGGTCGGCCGGCATGTTGTACCTGGCCAAGTGCGACATGCTGCAGGGACGCGACGGCCTGGCCTGGGCCTTGCGTGCGGCGGCCGAGTGCCCGGAGCGCCGCGAACCGTGGGTCACCCTGGCCGACATCCGCTACCGGCGCGGCGAATGGGCCGAGTGCCGCGCGGCGGCGATCCGGGCGCTGTCGCTGTCCGGCGAGCCCGACGGCTACATGAGCGATCCGATATGCCATGGCGCGCTGCCGCACGATCTTGCGGCCATCGCCTGTTGGCGGTTGGGGCGCGGCAGCGAGGCGTTGGCCCACGCCGAGGAGGCCGCGCGGATGGCGCCCTGCGACGAGCGGCTGCGCATGAACGCGGCGCTGATCCGCCAGGCCATGCGGGATGGCGGCGTCAGCGCCAATACAGGCGGTCGGGATTGTCCGCCAGGACCGCCTGCCGCAATTCGGGGCTCGGCAGCCACCGCGCCAGATCATCCAGCAAGCGGTCGGGACCGATCGGGCGGTAGGGGCTGACCTCGTGCGCCGCCTTGCCGGGCGCGCGGGCGGTATGCGGCCAGTCGCTGCCCCATAGCAGGGCCGATGGGACCTCCCGGCACAGCGCCTGGGCCCAGCGGGCGGCATCGTCGGGGTCCGCCAGCCGATAGGGCGCCGACAGCTTCAGGTGCACGCGTCCCGAGCGCAGCAGGTCGACCAGGGGCGCGGCGGCCTCGGGAGACCAGGGCGCCATGGCGAAGTGGTCCAGGACCACGGGGCAGGGCAGCGCGGCCAGCCGGGATGCCAGCGCCGCGATCACGCCATGGGCGGCATACAGCTGCACATGCCAGCCCAGGCCGGCCACCTGCGCGGCGACGCCGGCAAGCGCCCGTTCCGCCGCGCCGATGTCGTGCAGGCCGGCGCTTTCCAGGTTGACGCGCACGCCCCGCACGCCGCCGTCGTGCAGCGAACGCAACTGTCCGGGCGTGGATCCGGCATCGATCACCGCGATGCCGCGCGCCCGTCCGTCCATGTCCGCCAGCGCGTGGAGCAGGCAGCGGTTGTCGGTGCCGTAGACGCTGGGCTGCACGATGACCACGCGCGCCATCCCGGTCTGTTCCAGGTGGTGGCGCAATCGGGCGGTCGGGGCCGGGCCCGGCGTGTAGTGGCGGTCGGCGGCCATGGGATAGGACGCGGCGGCGCCGATCACGTGCGTATGGCAATCGCACGCCAGGGCCGGCAGGGCGGCCCGGATATCGGCTGCGGTGGCGGCCATGCCTAGGCCTCCAGCAGCCGCTTGGCGAAGGCGCGGCCGGTCGCGGCGGTGCCGAGGTTGCCGCCCACGTCGCGCGTGGATTCGCCGGCCTCGACGACGGTGGCGGCGGTGCGCGCGATGGCGTCGGCAGCGGCCACGTAGGCGGGCTGGCCGGTGCGGCGGCCATGCCAGTCCAGCAACTGGCCGGCCGACAGGATCAGCGAGAACGGATTGGCGATGTCCTGGCCCGCGATGTCGGGCGCCGAACCATGGGCCGCCTGGCCCATCGCGTAGCGCGCACCCATGTTGAGCGAGCCGCCCAGCCCCAGGCTGCCGGACAGTTCGGCGGTCAGGTCCGACAGGATGTCGCCGAACATGTTGGTGGTGACGATCACGTCGAAGCGCTGCGGGGCGCGGACCACGTGCGCCATCATCGCATCGACGATGAAGTCGTCCACGGTCACGTCGGGGAAGTCCCGGGCGACCTTGTGGCATTCGTCGATGAACATGCCATCGCCGATCTTGAGCACGTTGGCCTTGTGGACGATGCTGACGTGCTTGCGCCGCGCGCGCGCCAGCTCGAAGGCGGCGCGGGCGATGCGGGCGCAGCACGGGCGCGTGATGCGGCGCAGGGACACGACCACGTCCTCGGTGATCAGCATCTCGCTGCCGCCCGAGGCGATGTTGCGGTCGGCGTAGAAGCCCTCGGTGTTCTCGCGCACGACCACGAGGTCGAAGGCGTCGACCTTGTGCGGCACGCCTTGCCAGGTGCGCGAGGGCCGGATGTTGGCATACAGGTCGAGTTCCTTGCGGAAGAACATCGACGGGTTGATCTCGCCCTTGCTTTCGTCCTTGAAGTCGAAGGTCGCCATCGGGCCCAGCATCAGGCCGTCGGCGGCGCGGACCTTGTCCAGCAGCGCCGGGGTGACCGTGGCGCCATGGCGCCGCAGGCTGTCGTGGCCCGCGACGTCGTGTTCCAGGGAAAGCTCGAAACCGAAGCGCTGCGACGCTGCGCGCAGCACCTCGACGGTAGCGGCCATGGTCTCGGGGCCGATGCCGTCGCCGGGAAGTACGATGATTTTCATAATGATCCAGCCGGGAAGGAAAGGGTGGGGTGCGTGGGTCAGTCGATGCGTGCCCGGGTACTCTTGACCAGGGCCGCGTACTTGTCCATTTCCGCGCGCACGAACTTGCCGAAGCGCTCGGGTGTCATGGGATCGACGGCGCTGCCTTCCGCTTCGAAGCGGCCGCGCAGTTCGGGTTTCTGGGCGATGCGGTTGATGTGCCCGGCCAGCAGCTCGATGATCGCGGGCTTTGTTGCGGCCGGCGCGAAATAGCCGCCCCACAGGCTGAATTCGAAGCCGGGCAGGGTCTGCGCGACGGTCGGCACGCCCGCCAGCGCCGCGACCGGTTCCAGCGACGAGACGGCCAGCGCGCGCACGCGTCCGCCCTTGATGTGCGGCATGATCGACGAGGCGCTGGCGAAGAAGCACTGCACCTGTCCGCCGATGAGGTCCGAGATCGCCTGGCCCGCGCCCTTGTACGGAATATGGGTCATGTCGACCTTCGAGCGGGCGGCCATCGCGGCTGCCGCCAGGTGGCCCGGCGTGGCGGTGCCCGAGGACGCATAGGCGACGCTGCCGGGCTTCTCGCGCGCGGCCTGCAGCAGCGCCTCGACGCTGCCGTAGGGCGAATTCTGCGGAACGGCGAGCACCAGCGGGGCGTTGCCGACCAGGGCGATCGCGCGCAAGTCCTTGAGCGCGTCGTAGCCCGGGTTCTTCATGGCGAAGCCGTTGATGGCGATTTCGCCGGTCTGGCCCAGCAGCAGCGTATGGCCGTCGGGCTCGGCGCGCACGACCTGCCGGGTGCCCAGCGCGCCGCTCGCGCCGGGCCGGTTCTCGACGATGACCGATTGGCCCAGGGCTTGCCCGAGGTCCTGGGACAACAGCCGCGCGAACACGTCGCCCTGGCCGCCCGGGGCGTAGGGGACGATGACCGTGACGGGCTTGGTCGGATAGGTTCCGGCGGCGCGGCCGGCGCCGCTGGCCGCCAGCATGGCGCCGGCCGCGCCGAGCCGCACGAATTCGCGGCGGGACAGGGAGGAGAAAGCGGTCATGGATGATGTCTCGTAATGATTGTGTTGGCCGGTCCGGTCATTGCAACTGCATGCCGGGCTTGGCGACGACGCCGCGCCACAGCGCCAGTTCCTTGCGCAGTTCCTCGCCGAAGGCCGCGGGGCTGAGCGCCAGCGGCGTCGCGCCTTCGTGGCGCAGCCGCTCCTGCACGGGCGCGGCCGCGGCCGCGGCGATCACCGCCTTGTTCAGCGCCCGCACCACGGCGGGCTTTGTTCCGGCCGGGGCCAGGACGCCCCACCAGGTGGTCACGTCATAGCCTTTTACCCCCGCCTCGGCCAGGGTGGGAACCTCGGGAAACAGGGCCGAGCGCTTGTCGCTGGTCACGGCCAGCAGGTTCAGTTTGTTTTCCTTGACGTGGGGCAGGATGGTCGGCACCGTCGCGAAGAACACGTCCACGCGTCCGGCCAGCAGTTCCATGCTGGCGGGGGCGCTGCCCTTGAACGGCACGTGGGTCATGGCCGCTCCGGTCTGCTGGCGGAACAGTTCGCCGGCCAGATGGTTGATGCTGCCGGGGCCGGCCGAGCAGAAGTTCAGGCCTTCGGCGCGGCCACGCGCGGCGGCCAGCAGTTGCGGCACGGTGGCGGCGCCGAGCTGCTTGCTGGTCACCAGCAGCAGCGGGCCGCGGCCGATCATGGCGACCGGGGCGAAGTCGCGCTCCGGATCGTACGGCAGCCTGGGCTCGAAGGCCGCGTTGGTGGCGAAGGTCGAGGTCGCGAACAGCACGGTATAGCCGTCGGGCCGGGCCTTGGCGACCGCGTTGGCGCCCATGGAGCCGCCGCCGCCACCACGGTTTTCCACGACCACGGGCTGGCGCAGCTGGTCGCTCATCTGCCTGGCGATGTCGCGGGCGATGCTGTCGGTGCCGCCGCCGGCGGCGAAGGGGACCACGAGCGTGATCGGGCGCTGGGGCCAGGCGTCGTCGGCCCGGGCCGAGGTGGATGCCAGCGCGCCGGCCGTCGCGGCTGCGCCGGCCAGGAGTATGAAGCGTCGCTTCATGGGTAATGCCTCCGGAAATGTTCTGCAAGGCACTCATCGGTGCCTTGCCGGCATCCTCATCCATCCCGCTCTTGCTGTAAATTGCAAAAATCCTTTCAATTGATACGGTAATCGTATGAATTTCGATCTGTCGGATCTGCGGGCCTTCGTGACGGTGGCGCAACTGGCCAGCTTCCGCGCCGCGGCGCAGGCCCTGCACGTGTCCCAGCCGGCGCTGTCGCGGCGGGTCGACAAGCTGGAGCAAGCGCTGGGCATGCGGCTGTTCGAGCGCAGCACCCGCAAGGTCGAGCTCAACGCCATGGGGCGGTCGTTCCTGCCGCGCGCCCAGCACGTGCTGTCCGAACTCGAGGGCGCGCTGCTGGGCATGACCGAGCTGTCCGAACGCATCCGCGGGCTGGTCACCGTGGCCTGCATCCCGTCGGCCGTGGACAACTTCGTCGCCCGGGCCGCCAGCATTTTCCACGCCCGTTTCCCGCGCATCCGGCTGCGGGTACTGGACCAGCCGGCACCCGACGTCCTGCTGTCGGTTTCGCGTTCTGACGCCGATTTCGGCATCAGCTACCTCGGTACGCGCGAACCCGACCTGGAGTTCGAGGAACTGGCGAGCGAGCCTTTCGTGCTGGCCTGCCGGCCGGATCATCCGCTGGCCCGGCGCCGGCGCATGCGCTGGGAAGAACTGGCCGACGTCGAGTGCATCGGCCTGGCCGCCGGCGGCGGCAACCGCCTGTTGATCGACCAGGGGCTGGCCCATCTGGCCGCGCGTCCCAAATGGATAGGCGAGGTGCTGCACGTGCCGGCGCTGCTGAGCCTGATCCAGGCCGGGGTGGGCGTGGGCGCGGTCCCCAAGCACGCGCTGTCCGGGTCGGCGGGCCGGGGCCTGGCCAGCGTGGACCTGGTCGAGCCCGTGCTGGGGCGGCAGGTCGGCCTCATCTGGCGCCGCGGGCAGCCGGCCGCGCCGGCGGTGCAGGCCTTTCGCGATGTGATCGTCGCCGAGGCGCGGGTACGCAAGGAAGATCGTACTGGAGGAGTATGCTTGGCGGCAGCCGATCGACACAGGGAGGGGACGCCATGAAGTGGCCGAGCCAGCAGGAGCCGAAGAAATCCGCGAACACCCCGGCCAGGGGCGGACTGCCCGATGGCCGCAACGCGGGCAATCAGATGTCCATGCCGCCGCGCCGGATGTGGCTGATCTTCCTGGCCGTGCTGCTGGTCAACTACTTCCTGGCGCGCTACCTGTCGGGCGGCGGCGCCGACGCGCCCATCACCGTGCCCTACACGGTCTTCAAGGAAGAGGTCGCCAAGGGTAACGTCACCGCCATCTACAGCCAGGGCGAGCGCATCGAGGGCCGCTTCGTCAAGGCCGTCACCTGGCCGACCGCCGCCACCGAGGCCCCCGCCAAGGCCGGCGCGCGGGCCCAGCAGCCACGCACGTCCACCACCTTCGAAAGCACGCTGCCCGTGTTCGTGGGGCCGGGCTTCGAGCAGTTCCTGATCGACCACAAGGTCGAGATCAGCGCCGAGCCCATCCAGAGCGGCAACTGGCTGACGACGCTGATCTTCGGCTTCGGGCCGGCCATCTTCATCATCGCCTTCTACGTCTGGCTGTACCGGCGCGCCGCGCGGCAGGGCGGCATGGGCGGCAGCATGTTCGGGCTGGGCAAGAGCAAGGCGCGCCGCTATGACCTGGAAGGGGGAGAGAAGGTCACCTTCGAGGACGTGGCCGGCATCGACGAAGCCGAGAACGAACTGGTCGAGGTGGTCGATTTCCTGAAGAACCCCGCCAAGTACACGCGCCTGGGCGGTTCCGCCCCCAAGGGCGTGCTGCTGGTGGGCGCGCCGGGCACCGGCAAGACCCTGCTGGCCAAGGCCGTGGCGGGCGAGGCCGGCGTGCCGTTCTTCTCCATGAGCGCGGCCGAGTTCGTCGAGATGATCGTGGGCGTGGGCGCCGCCCGGGTGCGCGACCTGTTCAAGCAGGCCCGCGAGCAGGCGCCATCCATCATCTTCATCGACGAGATAGACTCCATCGGCCGCGCGCGCGGCCAGGTCGCGATAGGCGGGTCCAGCGAGCAGGAACAGACCCTGAACCAGATCCTGACCGAGATGGACGGGTTTTCGGGACGCGAGGGCGTCATCGTGCTGGCAGCCACCAACCAGCCCGACGTGCTGGACAAGGCCTTGCTGCGGCCGGGCCGCTTCGACCGGCGCGTGGTGGTCAACCTGCCGGACAAGAACGGCCGCGAGGCCATCCTGAAGGTCCATACGCGCAAGACGCCGCTGGCGGCCGACGTGGATCTGCCGGAACTGGCTTCGACCACACCCGGCCTGTCGGGCGCCGACCTGAAGAACCTGGTGAACGAGGCGGCCCTGCTGGCGGCCCGCCGCGACCAGGAGCAGGTGCACCAGAAGGACTTCAACGACGCGCTCGAGAAGATCGTGCTGGGCCCCGAGCGGCCGCTGATCCTGAGCCATGCCGACCGCGAGCGGATCGCCTACCACGAGGGCGGCCACGCCATCCTGGGGCTGCTGGTGCCGGGCGCCGATCCGGTGCACCGGGTCACCATCGTGCCGCGCGGCCAGGCCCTGGGCGTGACCTACCAGCGCCCGCAGACCGACCGCTACAACTATCCCGAAGCCTATCTGCTGGCTCGCATCGTGGGCATGCTGGGCGGCCGGGCGGCCGAGGAGGTCGTCTACGGCACCCGCACCACCGGCGCCGAAAGCGACATCGAGCAGGCGTCGAACCTGGCGCGCAACATGGTCATGCGCTGGGGCATGAGCGACCGGCTCGGCATGGTGCAACTGGCGCCGCGCCAGAATCCCTACCTGGGCGCCGCGGGCGGCAGCCTGCCGTACAGCGAGGAAACGGCCCGGACCGTGGACGACGAGGTCCAGAAGATCATCCACGGCTGCCACGACCGCGCCCTGGGCCTCCTGCGCGAGCATCGCGGCCAGCTGGATGCGCTGGTGCGGGCGCTGCTGGAGCGGGAAACGCTGGACGAGAAGGAGATCCTGGAAGTGACGGGCCTGCCGCCCGCGCCGCGGCTCAACGAACTGCCCGAAGGGATCCGGCCGCGGGACGACGAGGACAAGCTGCCGCTGCTGTAAGGCGGCAGCCTGGTCCGAGGCGCGCGTGCATCACTCTTTCTGGATGCCCGCCTTGGCGATGATCTGCGCCCATTTCTGCGATTCGGCTGCCTGGAAGCGGCGCAGCTCGTCGGGCGTGCTGGTCACCAGTTCGGTGCCGGTCGGTCCGTAGAACTTCGCCGCTGTCGGCGTCCTGGCCGCGGTCACCAACAACTGGTTCAGGCGGTTCACGATCGCGTCGGAGGTGCCGGCCGGCACGTAGGCCGCGAACCAGTAGGTCGATTCATACCCGGGCACGCCCGATTCCGCGATGGTCGGCACGTCGGGCGCGAGCGGGCTGCGCGTGGAGGTGGTGACGCCCAGCGCCTTCAGGTTGCCGCTCTTGGCCTGGGGCAGTCCGGTCGTCATGTCGGTCCACATGACCTGGATCTGGCCGCCGAGCAGGTCGGTGACGCCCATGGGATTGCTGCGGTAGGGCACCGATACGATTTCCGTCCCCGTCGATTGCTTGAAGAGCTCTCCGGCCACCCGGCTGGACGAGCTTCCGTAGCCGAACGACAGCTTGCCGGCCTGGGCCTTCGCCAGCGCGATGAATTCCTTCACGTTGTTGACCGGCAGGCTGGGCGGCACGACCATGATCTGCCCGCCCTTGCCGAGCAGGGTTACCGGCTCGAAGTCCTTGACGGGGTCGTAGGGCAGCTTCTTGAACAAGTGTTCGTTGGCGGCATGGGTGGTGTTGGTGGTGATGAGCACCGTGTAGCCGTCGTTCTTGGCGCGGGCCACGGCCTGGGCGCCGATGAAGGAGTTGGCGCCCGGTTTGTTCTCGATCACCACCGGCTGCCCGGTCGCCTCGGAGACGGCCTGGCCCAGCGCCCGCGCGATCTGGTCGGTGGCGCTGGCGGCGGCGAAGGGCACGACGAAGGTGATGGGCCTGTCGGGAAAGCTCTGGGCGCTGGCGGCGGATGCGCCAAGCAAGGCCAGGCCGAGCACGGCAAGCTGCCGGCGACGATGGGTGTTCATGATGTCTCCTCCTTGTTGTCGATGGAAATGGGAAGCGTCAGTAGCAGGCTGGAAAGCGTCTTCCCGTGCGTGTCGAGGTTCAGCGAGTCGTTGACGCCGCCGTCCAGCACGTCGTCCAGCACGAAGTTCATCGCCGCCAGGCGCGGCAGCAGGTAGCGCCTGACCCGGGTCGGCGCGCGCGAAGCAAAGAGGCCGGCCACGCGGGCCTCGGTGACCTGCTCGACCAGCAGCGGCCAGTCGGCGGGGTCGTAGGCGATGACGCTGATGGAGGCGCGATTGCCTTTGTCGCCGGTGCGGGCGTGGGCCAGTCTGTGCAGGAGCACGGTGCGGGAGTTCATGGCGTCTTTCATGCGGCGAACTCCCAGGTCGGCGCCAGCCATTCGCGCGGCACCAGGCACGAGCCGCTGCCCAGCCGGGGCGTGACGGTCGTGCGCACGCCGCCGCCGCCGGCCGGCCCGCAGGTATACAGGGCCAGCACCTCGCGCGCGACCCGTTCGGCGTCCTGGCGGGTGGCGGCCGCCGCCGCGATGCGCAGCCGCAGGTCCTCCACCGGCGAGGCCGGGACGCCCGCCGCGGCCGTCCAGCGGCCCTCGTCGTCGCCGAACACGCTGGCGACGCCGATGAAGTCGGCACGGACCCTCAGGCCGCCCAGGCCGAGCGCATGCAGGCGCTTGCGCACGACGTCGGCCGCCAGCGCCGCGCGCGCGGCCGCATTGGGGCCGGCATACGAGATTTCCCCTTCCGCCAGCCACGGACCCTCGTGGCAAAGCGTGGCCTTGAGGGTGGCGGGCCGGGGGTGGCCCCGCACGTCGGTGATCTCCACCCGGTCGATGCCGACCTCGCGCACTTCGGCCTCGGTGATGTCGGCCACCACGTCGGGCGTCAGGTAGGCGCCGGGGTCGTGGATCTCGTACAGCAATTGCTCGACGACGGTCCGGCGATCCACGCAGCCGCCGGTGTTCGCGGCCTTCGTGACGACGAAGCGCCCGTCCTCGTGCATCTCGATGATGGGAAAGCCGAGTCCGGCCAGGTCGGGCACGTCCTTGAAGCCGGGATCGGCGAAATAGCCGCCGCATACCTGGCCGCCGCATTCAAGGATGTGTCCGGCCATGGTCCCCGCGGCCAGGCGATCCCAATCGTCCTCGGGCCAGCCGAAATGGGCGAGCATGGGGCCGAGCGCCAGGGCGGGATCCGCGACCCGGCCGGTGACCACCACCTGGGCGCCGGCCCGCAGCGCCGCGGCGATTTCACGGGCGCCCAGGTAGGCGTTCGCGCTGACCAGGGGACGCTCGATCGACGATTGGTCGAGCAGTGCGCGCATCTGGTCGGGGGTAAGCGCGGTCAGCAGGTCGTCGCCGTTGACGATGGCCACGCGCAGCGCCGGCAGTCCGAGGGAAGCGGCCAGCCGTTGCAGTTGCCGCGCCGCGCCGCGGGGGTTGGCCGCGCCGAAGTTGCCGATGATGGGGATGGCGCCATGCACGCAATCGGCCAGGACGGGGGCGACGAAGTGCTCCAGGGACGGTTCCCAGCCCGAGTCGGGGTTCTGCCTGCGCTGCAATTGCGCCAGCGCCAGGGTGCGTTCGGCCAGGGTTTCGAAGATCAGGGCGCGAGGGCCGTCGTGCGCCAGCAGGGTACGTACCACGGGGACGGCGGCATCCCAGCGGTCTCCGGAAAAGCCCGCGCCGGCGCCGATGTGCAGGCTGGACGCAGCGGACGTAGAAGATGAATGCATGCACACCCGGTCATGGTGGTGGAAGCGGATCCGGATCCGGGACCCGCGGATGAGCGAGACGATAAAGGCGCGTGCAATATTCCGGGAAATGGATTATTTGGGATGACTGATTGAAGAAACCGATTACCGGCCCCGGGTCCGCGCAAGAGCGGTTCCGCGCCGGCTCGCGCGCCGTTCCCCCGGCTGCGGCCGGCGCTGCATCATGAAGGCGAGCAGCGCCTGCGCGCCTATGGACAGGCTGCGGTCGCGGCGCCGGATGACGAATACCTCCCGCGTCAGTCCCGGGGTCTCGACCGGCAGCGCGGTCAGGTCGTCGCTGTCGAAGTGGAACAGCGTCAATGCCGGCACGACGGTGATGCCCAGGCCGGCCCGCACCATGCCGGCCACGGTGCTCAACTGGTCCAGTTCCATCATGCCGTTCATCCTGGCCGGATGGATGGCCGCCTCGATATGCTGGCGCACGCTGCTGTCCTGGGCGAGGTGGATGAAGGGTTCGCCGCTGAGCGCCGCGAGCGTCAGCCGGCGCCGGCGTGACAGGGGGTGGTCCTTGCGGCAGACAAGGTAGAAGCCATCGCGGCAGAACGGGTCCGCCTGCAGGTCCGGCCCGACGGAACGCATCGAGGCCAGCGCGAAGTCGGCCCGGCCGCCGCGCACGAACTCTATGCAGCTTTCGGACAGGACGTCCGCGACGTCCACCTGGATGCCGGGATATTCCTGGTGGAACGCCGCCAGCACGCCAGGCATCCAGCCTGCCGCCAGCGAAGGCAGCGCGGCGACGCCGGCACGGCCGCGCCGGCCGGCGGCGTGCTCGCCCAGGTCCTCGAGCGCATCGCGCAGGCTGGCCAGCACGCGCGTGGCGCCTCCCAGGAACAGCCGGCCTTCGGGCGTCAGCTCGACGCGGCGCGTGTCCCGATCGAACAGGCGCACGCCCAGCGAGTCTTCCAGCGTGCGGATCAGGCTGCTGAACGCCGATTGGGACAGATGGCATTGCTCGGCGGCGCGGGTGAAGTTCCTGTGCTCGGCCAGGGCCGTGAATGCGCGGACCTGGCGCGTGGAGAGATTCAGATCGGTTATCTGCATATTCGATCACTCCATCAAAAAAAAGCGATGCCCTCGATGATTGACAAATCTTACTATCCGGTCGCTGTGGGTGACACGACAACGCTAACGATGATGAGGAGACTTCAATGAAAAGGGCATCATTCACGCTGACCGGCCTGTCGCTGGCAGTGCTGCTGGCGGGCTGCGGCGGCGGGGACGGAGGAACGTCCGGCGATGGGGAACCGCCGGCCCCGGGCGCAGCGAGCCTGCGAATATCGGTGCTGGGGAACCGGGCCGACCTGGTGTCCGGCGGACAGGCACTGGTCGAAGTCAAGGTTCCCGAGGGATCCACCACGCGTTTCGAGCAGATCCGCATGCTGCTCAACGGCAAGGACGTGACCGGCGCGTTCGCGGTGCGCGGGAACGGCCGCTACATGGGGCGGGTGGAAGGGCTGGCCAACGGCGACAATATGCTGGTCGCGCGGACGGACGACGGCGCCACCGCCCATCTGGGGATCAGGAACCATCCGAATGGCGGCCCCGTCATTTCCGGCGCGCAGGTCGGCTATTGGGAGTGCACGACCAAGGTCGCGGCGCCGACGCCGACCAATCCCGATCTGGGCAATCCGCTCGACGACCAGTGCAATATCGCCGCGCCGGTGTTCCGCTACCAGTACCGGACCAAGGCCGGACAGTTCGCCGTCTATGATCCCGCCAACCCGCCGGCATCGGCGCAGGTCGCCAGCGTGACGACCGATGAAGGCAAGACCGTGCCGTATATCGTCCGCATCGAGCGCGGTGTGATCAATCGCGGCAAGTACGACATCGCCTACCTGGCCAACCCTGCCGATCCGACCAAGGGCTGGACGCCGTATGCCCGGCCCGACTCGTGGAACGGCAAGCTGCACTGGAAGTTCGGATCGGGCTGCGAGTACAGCCGCACCCAGGGCAATCCGGGCAGCGTGCTGGACGACGTGGCCCTGAGCCGGGGGTTCATGGTCGCGTCGTCCGAGATGACGCAGTACGGCACGCATTGCAACGACGTCACGTCGGCCGAGACGGTGATGATGCTCAAGGAATACATCACCGAGAACTACGGCGAGATCCGCTACACCATGGCCGACGGCAGCTCGGGCGGCGCGCACCAGCAGCACCTGCATGCTTCGAACTATCCCGGCCTGCTGCAGGGACTGCTGCCGGCGGACGGATGGCAGGACACCTGGACCACCGGCCGGGAATTCGCCGACTGCGGACTGCTCAAGCGGTTCTACGATGCACGCAAGGCTGCCGGGTTCCCGTTCACCATCATGGAGAAGGCCCATGTCAACGGCCACGTCTACGATCAGGTGTGCGAAGGGCCGGCCAACACCAACATGGCTTCGCGCACGCCGTTCTATCTCGATCCCACCGTGGGCGGAGCGGGTTGCGGAACGCACTGGAACGTCTGGTCGCCCGGCAATACCACGGGCATCCGCTGCACGCTGCAGGATTTCAACATCGCGGTATTCGGGCCGCGGGACGCGACCGGCTACGCCAAGTCCCCGATCGACAACATCGGCATTCTTTACGGCTTCCGGGCGGTCAACAGCGGCAAGATCTCGCCCGAGCAGTTCGTGATGCTGAACGAACAGGTGGGCGGCTACGACATCAATGGGCAGTGGCAGCCCGCGCGGATGGCGGCCGACCCCGGCGCGGCGGAAATCGCGCACCGGTCGGGCAGGGTCGCGCACGGCCAGCGCCTGGGCGAGGTGGCCATCATCCAGTCCATCAGCTTCAACGTGCGGGAGGAGCACTACGATTTCCGCGGCTACGTGATCCGCAACCGCATCCTGCGCGAACACGGGGACTACGCGAACCACGTCATCTGGCGCTATAAGTCCACGCCGCCCGACTACAACGCGCGCCGCTTCGACGCGATGAACGAATGGCTGGGCAAGGTCGAGGCCGATACCTCGGGCAAGACGCTGCGCGAGAAGATCATCGCCAACAAGCCGGCCATCGCGGTGGATGCGTGCTGGCGGGCCGACGTGGCCGCGTGGAGCACCGATCCCGACTACTGCAACACCGGCGCCGATCCGACCTCCGCCTCGAACGTGTCGGGGGCGGGCGCGGCAGAAGTCTACAGCCCGGGCGTGGACGAGTGGCCGGTGTTCCGCGATACCCGCGTCGCGGCGGGAGAGGGGTTGGCCAGCGACATCATGAAGTGCGCGCTCAAACCGCTGGCGCGGGCCGATTTCGCGGTGGCCTTCAGCAGCGGACAGTGGGCGCGCTTGCAGGCGGTATTCCCGCACGGCGTATGCGACTACGGCAAGCCCGGGGCCGGCCAGGGCGCTCCCGAGCCCTGGCAGAGCTTCATGGACGGGCCTGGCGGCAAGCCCCTGGGCCAGGCACCGTCGTCGGCGCCGGGCGAAGGGGCCTGAACCGACCCGGTTGCCGGCCCCGGATCCGGCGCTTGACTTTGCCATCATGGGAAGCTTGATACTGCGAAGCATCACCCCAGTATCGCGAGGAAACCATGAGTGGACAGTCAACGCCGGCAGTGGCCGGCCCGGGCGATGCCCCTGTGAACTGGACCCTGCCCATCGAGGGCATGACCTGCGCCTCGTGCGTCGGCCGGGTCGAGCGTGCCTTGTCGCAGGTGCCCGGCGTGCGGCGCGCGAGCGTCAACCTGGCCACCGAGACGGCCGAGGTCGAGGCCGATGCCCCGGTGCAGGCCGTCACGCTGCGCGCGGCGGTCGAGAAGGCCGGTTATGAGATCCCGGCCGGATCGGTGGACCTGAGCATAGGCGGCATGACCTGCGCCTCGTGCGTGTCGCGGGTGGAAAAGGCCCTGGCCCGGGTGCCGGGCGTGGCGGGTGCCGAGGTCAATCTCGCCACCGAGACCGCCCGGGTTTCGCTCGTCTCCAAGGTCGATCCGGCGGTGCTGATCGCCGCGGTGGAGCAGGCCGGATACGAGGCGCGCCTGTCCGCGCAGTCCGCGCCCGCTACCGAGGCGGCCGCCGCGGGCCTGCCGACGTGGTGGCCGATCGCCCTGGCGGGAGCGCTTTCGCTGCCGCTGGTCGTGCCCATGCTGCTGATGCCCTTCGGCATCCATTGGATGCCCAACGGCTGGGTGCAATGGGCGCTGGCGACGCCGGTGCAGTTCTGGCTGGGCGCGCGTTTCTACCGCGGTGCCTGGAAGGCCTTGAGGGCGCGCACCGGCAACATGGACCTGCTGGTAGCGCTGGGTACCAGCGCCGCCTACGGCCTGAGCGTCTATCAACTGCTGCGCCATGGCACCCATGGGGCCACGCATCTGTATTTCGAGGCCTCGGCGGTGGTGATCACGCTGGTCCTGCTGGGCAAGTGGCTGGAAACCCGCGCCAAGCGGCAGACCACCGAGGCCATCCGCGCCCTGAACGCCCTGCGGCCCGAGGTGGCGCGGGTACGGCGCGACGGCGGCGAGGTCGAGGTGCCGGTCGCCTCCGTGCACCCCGGCGATCTCGTCGTGGTGCGTCCGGGCGAGCGCGTGCCGGTGGACGGCGAAGTGGTCGAAGGCGCCAGCCAGGTCGACGAGTCGCTGATCACCGGTGAAAGCCTGCCGGTGGACAAGCAGCACGGCGACCGCGTCACCGGCGGCTCGGTCAACGCCGAAGGCCTGCTGGTGGTCCGCACCACCGCCGTCGGCGCGGAGTCCATGCTGGCCCGCATCGTCCGGCTGGTCGAATCGGCGCAGGCCAAGAAGGCGCCCATCCAGCGCCTGGTGGACCGGGTGAGCGAAGTATTCGTGCCGGTGATCGTCGCCATCGCCGCCGTGACCCTGCTGGCCTGGGGCGGCGCGACCGGCGATTGGGAGCTGGCCATCCTCAATGCGGTGGCGGTCCTGGTCATCGCCTGCCCATGCGCGCTGGGACTGGCCACGCCCACGGCCATCATGGCCGGGACCGGCGTGGCGGCGCGCCACGGCATCCTGATCAAGGACGCGGAGGCGCTGGAAGTGGCGCACAACGTCAAGGTCGTCGCGTTCGACAAGACCGGCACGCTGACCGAAGGCAAGCCCGAACTGGTCGCCGCCGAACCGGCGCAGGGCGAGCGCCGCGACCTGCTGGCCGCCAGCGCGGCCCTGCAGGCGGGCAGCGAACATCCGCTGGCGCGCGCCGTCATGGCCGAGGCGCGGCGCGAAGGCATCGTGGTGCCGGCCGCCACCCAGGCCCGGGCGGTGGCCGGGCGCGGCATGGCAGCGTCGGTCGAGGGGCGCGAGCTGCGCCTGGGCAGCGGCCGCTACATGCAGGAGCTGGGGGTCGAGACCGGGCCACTGGCGCAGCGCGCCGCGGCGCTCCAGGGCGAAGGCCGCACCGTGTCCTGGGTGGCGAGCGTGAGCGGCCAGCCCGTGCTGCTGGGGCTGCTGGCCTTCGGCGATACGCTCAAGCCGACGTCGGAGGCGGCGCTGCAATCCCTGCGAGAGCAAGGCATACGCAGCGTGCTGCTGACCGGCGACAACGCCGGCGCGGCGCGCGCCATCGGCCAGGCGCTGGGCGTGGACGACGTGCGCGCGGAAGTGCTGCCCGAGCACAAGGCCGAAGCTATTGCCGCCCTGCGGGCCGAAGGCCACGTGGTGGCGATGGTGGGCGACGGCATCAACGATGCGCCGGCGTTGGCCGCCGCCGACGTGGGGATCGCGATGTCGACCGGCACCGACGTGGCCATGCATGCAGCGGGCGTCACGCTGATGCGCGGCGATCCCGCGCTGGTCGGCGACGCGATCGACATTTCCCGGCGCACCTACGCCAAGATCCGCCAGAACCTGTTCTGGGCCTTCGTCTACAACGTGGTCGGCGTGCCGCTGGCGGCCCTGGGCCTGCTCAGCCCGGTGCTGGCCGGCGCGGCCATGGCGCTGAGCAGCGTCAGCGTGGTCTCCAACGCCTTGCTGCTGCGGCGCTGGAAGGGCCGCGCCTGAAGGCGCGGGGCCAACATTACACAAACGTAATCTTCGGGTCAGGCTGGGGTGGGGGGCCGCTGGCTAGAGTGGCGGCCTGACCGGATTCATCGGATATCGCATGCACATCAAGACTTCAAGGCGGACATTCGTCACCGCCCTGGCCGCGGGCGGCGCGCTGGGCGCGCTGGGCCTCTGGCGCAAGCCCGTGTGGGCGGCCATCGGGCCGGGCGACCCCCACGTGCTGACCGGCACCGAATTCGATCTTCAGATCGGCCAGACGCCGGTGAACTTCACCGGCAGCCCGCGCACCGCGATGACCGTGAACGGCGGCATACCGGGGCCGTTGCTGCGCTGGCGCGAAGGCGACACCGTCACCCTGCGCGTGCGCAACAAACTGAAGGAGTCCACCTCCATCCACTGGCACGGCATCCTGCTGCCCGCCAACATGGACGGGGTGCCCGGGATGAGCTTCGAAGGCATCGCGCCCGACGGCATGTACGTCTACACCTTCAAGGTGCGCCAGAACGGAACCTACTGGTACCACAGCCATTCGGGCTTCCAGGAACAGTCGGGCATCTACGGGCCGCTGATCATCGATGCCCGGGAACCGGAGCCGTTCGCCTACGACCGCGAATACGTCGTGATGTTGTCGGACTGGACCGACGAGGATCCGGCGCGGATCATGCGCTCGCTGAAGAAGCAGTCCGACTACTACAACTTCCACAAGCGCACCGTCGGCGATTTCTTCCGGGACGTGCGGGAGAAGGGCTGGTCGGCCACGATCGCGGACCGGAAGATGTGGGCCGAGATGCGGATGAACCCGACCGACATCGCCGACGTCAGCGGCCACACCTACACCTATCTCTTGAACGGACAGGCGCCGGACGGCGGCTGGACGGGGCTGTTCAAGCCGGGCGAACGCCTGCGCCTGCGCTTCATCAACGGCTCGGCCATGACCTATTTCGACGTGCGCATCCCTGGCCTGAAGATGACCGTGGTGGCGGCCGACGGGCAGCATGTCAAGCCGGTCGCGGTGGACGAGTTCCGTATCGCCGTGGCCGAAACCTACGACGTGATCGTCGAGCCTGCCGCGGAGGAGGCCTACACCATCTTCGCGCAGTCCATGGACCGCACGGGGTACGCGCGCGGCACGCTGGCCGTGCGCGAGGGCGTGCGCGCGCCGGTGCCTGCCCTGGATCCTCGGCCCATCCTGGCCATGGAGGACATGGGCATGGACCATGGCGGCATGGCGGGCATGGATCATGGGCAGATGCAAGGCATGGACCACGGGCATGGCGCCATGGGCGGCATGCAGTCCCATCCCGCCTCGGAAGCGGGCAACCCCCTGGTGGACATGCAGACGATGACTCCCACGCCCAAGCTGGACGACCCCGGCATGGGCCTGCGCGACAACGGCCGCCGCGTGCTGGCCTATGCCGACCTGCGCAGCGCGTTCCAGGATCCGGACGGGCGGATGCCGAGCCGGACGATAGAGCTGCACCTGACCGGACACATGGAGAAATTCGCCTGGTCGTTCGACGGCATCAAGTTCTCGGACTCCCGGCCCGTGGTGCTGAAGTACGGCGAGCGGGTCAGGATCGTACTGGTGAACGACACGATGATGACCCATCCCATCCACCTGCACGGACTGTGGAGCGACCTGGAGGACGAGCACGGCAACTTCATGGTCCGCAAGCACACCATCGACATGCCGCCGGGCTCGCGGCGCAGCTACCGCGTGACCGCCGATGCCCTCGGCCGCTGGGCCTATCACTGCCATCTCCTGTACCACATGGAAGCCGGCATGTTCCGTGAAGTGCGGGTGCAAGAGTAAGGGGCCGGCCATGATCTTTTCCAATCATCGCAACGCGGCGGCGCTGGCCGCCGCGCTCATCGGCCTGGCGCTGGCCGGCGCGTCGACCGCGCGGGCCCATATGCAAGGGATGGACCATTCGCACATGGACCACTCCCAGATGCGGGGCATGGATCATTCCAGCATGCCGGGCATGGATCATTCGACCATGCAGAACATGGACCTCGCGCCCATGCAAAGCATGGACCAGGCGCCGATGCAGGGCATGGATGCCGCCCCCACGGAAAGCCGCAGGCCCATTCCCCAACTGACCGATGCCGACCGCAAGGCCGCCGCCTTCGATACGGCGGGCCACGCCGTGCACGACAAGGGCATCAATTCCCTGTTCCTGGTGGACAGGCTGGAATGGCAGGATGCGCGCGGCGGCAACGCGCTGAACTGGGATTTCAAGGGCTGGATAGGCGGCGACATCGATCGCCTGTGGCTCAGTTCGGAAGGCGAGCGCGCGGGCGGCAAGCTCCACGAGGCCGAGGTCCAGGCACTGTGGGGGCATGCCATCAGCCCCTGGTGGGACGTCGTGGGCGGGGTGCGCCACGACTTCAAGCCGGGTTCGTCGCAAACCTGGGCCGCGATCGGCCTGCAGGGAATGGCGCTCTACAACTTCGAGGCCTCCGCCATGGTCTTTGCCGGCGAGAACGGGCAGACCGCCGCACGCCTGAAGGGGGAGTACGACATCCTCTTCACGAACCGGCTCATCCTGCAGCCCGCTGCCGAGATCAACTTCTTCGGGAAGAACGACCATGGGCGGGGTATCGGGTCGGGCCTGTCGAGCACGGAGCTGGGCGTCCGCCTGCGATACGAAATCCGCCGCGAATTCGCCCCTTACGTTGGCGTGACCTGGAACCGGACCTACGGCACCACCGCGGACCATGCCCGGGCGCACGGAGAGCGCCGCAGCGACACCCGGTTCGTGGTCGGCGTGCGCATGTGGTTCTGATTCCTCTTCATTCTTCTTTCCCACCCGTTTCGAGGTCCATCATGTCCAACGCTCGTACCGCCCTGAACGCCGCCTTCTTGACGGCCGGATTGTCTTTCGCCGCCGCGGCCCAGGCCCATCCCGAACTGTTGTCCTCGACCCCGGAGGCCAAGGCCGAGACCTCGGCGCCCGCGAGGATAGAACTGCGTTTCTCCGAAGCGCTGGTCACCCAGTTCTCGGGTGCCAGGCTGCTCATGACGGGCATGGCCGGCATGACCCACGCGCCCATGCCGGTGGAAGCCCGGGTCTCGGGCGATGCCGATCCCAAGACGATGCTGATCACGCCGGCCAAGCCCCTGGCGGCCGGCACCTATCGCGTGGAGTGGCGGGCCGTGTCGTCGGATACGCACCCCATCACCGGCAACTTCTCGTTCAGCGTGAAGTAGGCGATGGCCGACGGGCGGGGCAACCCGCTATCCTGTTGTTGGCGGCGTGGAGGGGAACGCTCGGCCCGCCCACCGGATCTTGAAGGAAACCATGCATGATGCACAAATACGCAAGCCGGTCGCGCCGTACCCTCCTGATCGGGGCGGCCTTGCTTCCACTGGGCGTCCGGGCGCAGAAGACGAACACCGTGGAGGTCTGGAAGACGCCGACTTGTGGATGCTGCAAGGATTGGATCAAGCACTTGCGGGACAATGGATTCCAGGTGGTCGCCCATGACGTCGACGATCCTTCCGTGGAGCGGCGCCGCCTCGGTATCCCGGACGACAAGGGCTCGTGCCACACGGCCGTGGTGGACGGCTATGCGCTGGAGGGGCACGTGCCCGCGAAGGAAATCAATCGGTTGCTGCGCGAGCGCCCCTCGGCGATCGGCCTGGCCGTACCCGGTATGCCCCTGGGATCGCCCGGCATGGACGGACCCGAGTACGGCGGCCGTAAATCCGCCTACGATGTCCTGCTGGTGCGGACCGGCGGGCGGTCCAGTGTCTACCAGGCCTATCGCTGATGCGTGACGGGGCGCCACCATGAAACTACTGGTCGTGGAAGACGAGGCCAAGACCGGTGAATATCTCCGGCAAGGGCTGACCGAGGCGGGCTTCGTGGTCGACCTGGCGGACAACGGCCTGGACGGCCAGTACCGGGCGTTGAGCGAGCCCTATGACCTGATCGTGCTCGACGTGATGCTGCCCGGTGTGGACGGCTGGCGCATCCTGCAAACCCTTCGCGCCGTCGAGAACAACGTGCCCGTCCTGTTCCTGACCGCGCGAGACAGCGTGGCCGACCGGGTCAAGGGCCTGGAGCTGGGCGCGGACGACTATCTGGTCAAGCCCTTCGCGTTCTCCGAACTGCTGGCCCGCGTGCGGACCCTGCTGCGCCGGGGCAGCGGACAGATCGCCACCGACCGCATCCAGGTCGGCGACCTGGTGCTGGATCTCGTCCGCCGCCGGGCCACGCGCGCAGGCCGCCGCATCAACCTGACGAGCAAGGAATTCGCGCTGCTGGAGCTGTTCGTGCGCCGGCGCGGCGAGGTGCTGCCGCGTTCGCTGATCGCCTCCCAGGTGTGGGACATGAATTTCGACAGCGACACGAACGTCATCGACGTGGCCATACGCCGGCTGCGGGCCAAGATCGACGACGCGTTCGATGCCAAGCTCATCCAGACCGTCCGCGGCATGGGCTACGTCCTCGAAGAACCCGAGGACCTGCGCTGATGCGTCCGTTTTCCCTGACCACGCGGCTGACGGCCTTCTTCTCGCTGTCGTCGGCCACCGTGCTGCTGGGACTGGGGGCCTTGATCGCCACATCGATGGACCAGCACTTCGCGCACGAGGATTTCGCCGTGCTCGAGGAAAGGGCGAACCTGGTCCGCAAGATCGTCCAGGATGCCGCGCCCGCCGCGATGCCGGCGCGCCTGGGCGCGGCGCTCCAGAACCATCCCGGGCTGGTGGCTCTGGTCCGGACTGGGGAGGGGGCCAGCCTGTACGCCACCGACGGCGTCGAGTTCCGGCAGGCGCTGGACGCGGCGCGCGCCCTGCCGGCCGGCAAGGAGGAGTTCACCTGGCGCCAGGACGGGGCCGAGTACCGGGGCTTGCGCATCACGGTGGGCGGGGCGGGGGGCGAGATCCATGTCATCGTCGGCCTGGCGACGGAAATCCACGCGCACTTCATGCACGGTTTCCTCCATTCACTGGTGTTGTACGTGCTGCTGTCCGCGCTCGTGAGCGGCGTATTCGGCTGGTGGGCGGCCCGCAGCGGACTGGCGCCGCTACGCGCGATGGCCGCCCGCGCCCGCGCCGTCACGGCGCAGAAGCTGGACGAGCGCATGCCCGTGGAGGCCGTCCCGCTGGAGATGGCTGACCTGGCGTCGACCTTGAATGCCATGCTGGCGCGATTGCAGGACGATTTCCGCCGGCTGTCGGAGTTCTCGTCCGACCTGGCCCACGAACTGCGCACGCCGCTGACGAACTTGCTGACACAGACCCATGTGATCCTTGCGCAGCCCCGCGAGGCCGGGGAGTATCGCGAGATCCTCGCGTCCAACGAAGAGGAGTTGCAGCGCCTGTCGCGCATGATGTCGGACATGCTCTACCTTGCCAAGATGGAGCATGGCCTCACCCTGCCCGACGCCGGCGTCATCGCCGTGCAGGACGAGGTCAGCGCCTTGTTCGAGTTCTACGAGGCCCTGGCCGAAGACAAGGCCGTCGCCATGCGGCTGACGGGCCGGGGCAGGATCGTGGGCGACCGGCTGATGCTGCGGCGCGCCCTGAGCAACCTGCTGTCGAACGCCCTGCGCCATACCCCGCCGGGCGGGGCCATAGACGTGGTGGTCGCCAGCGACGCGACGGCCGTCACGATCGCGGTCGAGAACGATGGCAAGGAAATCCCGGTGGAACTGATTCCCTCTCTGTTCGACCGCTTCTTTCGCGGCGACAAGTCCAGGGCCAGGCCCGATTCGGAAAGCTCGGGCCTGGGGCTGTCGATCACGCGCGCCATCATGGTGGCGCACGGCGGCGACATCACCGCCGGCTCGGCTGCCGGCCGGACCCGGTTCACGCTGGTCTTTCCGGCCAAGGACGCGCTGCCCGCGTCATCGGCCGCAGGCGCGAGGGGGCAATAATCACTCGCCGTTCTCGCGGCCTGCCCGGTCATCTTGCGGCGGGTTCGCCCCGCATGATGCGGTCGATGCCGTCCAGCGCCCGCATCGCGGGCAGTACCGAAGCGATGTCGCAGCGGCTGGGCCGGCCCTCGCGCAGCGCGGCGATGAACTCGGTGTCCTGGGCCTCGAAGGCCGGCTGCGCGCCGGGCATCTCCACGACCTTGCCATCGCTGTCGGTCAGTTCGTCGCGGAAGGCGCGGTAGGTGTCCTCTTCGCCGATGTAGCGATAGAAGCCGCCGAAGGGCCCTTTATTGTTGAACGACATGGCCATGGTCAGCAGCGTGCCGCGCTTGCGCGAACGCATGGCCACGGTGACGTCCATGGGGATGCCCAGTTCGGGATGGTCGGGACCGCGCTGGCCCCAGACGTCGAATTCCGATTCGTCCAGCAGCCAGCAGAACAGGTCCACCGTGTGGCAGGCGTGGTGCCACAGCAGGCTGTCGACCCAGGTGCGCGGCTCGCCGAACATGTTCAGGTTGTTGCGGCGGAAGAAATAGGTTTCGCAGACCAGGTGGTGCAGCGTGAAGTCGCCGCTCTGGATGCGTTCGCGCAGGGTGGTGTGCGGCGGCGCGAAGCGGCGGCTGTGCGCCACCATCATGGGCACGCCGGTCTCGGCCTGCACGCGTGCCAGGCGCTCGGTGTCGGCCAGGGTCAGCGCGGCGGGAATCTCGATCAGCATGGGCTTGCCCAGGCGGGCGGCCAGTTCGGCGTGTTCGGCATGCAGGCCCGAGGGCGTGGCCAGCACCACCGCGTCCACGTCGGGGCGGGCCAGCGTGGCGGCCAGGTCGTCGCTGCAATCGGGAATGCCGTATTGCGCGGCCAATTGGCGGCCGCGCGACATGTCGGCCGCCGCCAGGGCCACGGTCTTCACGCCCGGCATGTCCGCGAAGATGCGCGCGTGGGTCGAGCCCATGGCGCCTTCGCCGGCGATGCACAGACGAATGGGGGCGGACGAGGGGGCAGGCATGGGACGCGGTCTCCGTGATAAGGGAGCGCGGCCGTGGCCGCGCCCGTTGGTCGAGGGGATCCCGGTATTCTAGGCCGCGCTTCCGTGAGGGCCTAGCGGCCCGGGACCTGGAACGCCTTGCACGGATCTTCGCGCGGCGCGGGCGGAATCACGATGTCGCGGTCGTAGGCAGCCGCCGGCGCGGGCTGTTCGGTATAGCCCACCGACAGGATGGTGCCGGGCTGGAGCCAGCGCGGCACGCCGATGTCGCGGCGGACATGGCCGTTGCCGGCCAGCAGGACGACAGGCCGCTGGGCGGCAGCGCCGGGTACGCGCGCGGCGCTGGCGATCGCGCCGGCCATCACGGCGTCGCGCGCCAGCTGGGCTATGGCCATCCCGCCCAGCATGGACGGGGGCAGGGCGCCGCAATGGGCCTCGGCCACTTCCTTGCGCTGCGCCGCCAGCAGGTCGGGCGGAGGCGAGAGCAGGCCGAGCCGGCGCAATTCATCGGTATCGAACAGGGCGGCGGGGCCTTGTTTCATGACGGTGCCCGCATCGGCGCGCGACAGGTTGGCGGCGACCACGGGCAGCTTCTCGCGCAGCGCCAGCTCCAGGACGGGGCGGTAGTGCGCCCAGTCCCACCCCGTCTTGGCCGGCGCCGCGGCCTGGATCACGCAGTCGGCGCTGGTACAGGTGCGCATGGCCCGGTCCAGGTCGGCCTGCCGTTCGCGATCGAACTGTTCCATGGCGATGGCCGGCCGCCAGCCCGCGCGCACCGCGCGCGCGAGCGCCTGCAGGCGCTGGCGATGGCCCTGGGCGTTGTCATGGACTTCGCCCAGCAGCACGACCTGGTGGCGCGGCAGCTCGGCCGCGAGCGAGACGACGGCGGCGTCGTCCCTGCCGGGCAGCCACGAGCATCCGGCCAGCAGCAGGGCGGCGGTGGCGCCGGCCAGCGGCAGCAGCCCGGACGCGGTGCCCGCACCGCGCCGCGTCGGCGTGCAAGCGCGGGCCGTCATGCCGCGGGCCGGGGTGTGCCCGGCGCGATGGCGGCCAGCCCGTCGGCCAGCGCGGTCCACGCCGCCAGCTCGGGCTTGCCCGGCTTGCGTTCGCCGAAGAACTGCACGATCAGCGAACCTTCGGCGTCATAGCATTCCAGCGAGGTCACGATGCCGTCCACCGTGGGCTTGCGCACCAGCCAGGCCTCGGTGAACAGGTCCATGCGCAGATGCAGGTTGAAGCCCGGATCCAGCACGTTCAGCCACGGGCCCATGGGGGCGATGCGGTGGACCGGCCCGGTGTGGATCTGTACGCATCCGGCATTGCCGACGAACACCATGATGGGCAGCCCCGATCCGGCGGCCGAGTCCAGCACGGCATCCACGGCGCCGACGCCGACCTGCCGCGCGAACTCGGGGGGAGCGAGCCGCAGTGCCTGCGTACGTTCCACGCCATGCCGCCGCAGCAGGCCGAAAAACTCGTGGGTGTCGCGCAGTTCGCGCCATTCCTGGCGGAAGGTATCGACGTCGACGTCCTGGTCGGCCTTGCGCTCGGGGGCCGGCCGTGGTTCCGGCGTGACCGGCTGCGCGCTGTCGGCGTGCGCCGCCAGCAGGGCCTCGAACGCGGCGCGGTCGGTGCCCTCGGCCACATAGATCTTGTGCACCGCCTCGCCCTGCTGGTCGAACACCTGCAGGCTGGGGCGCTCGCCCCCCACGGCGTAGGCGTGCCGCCACTGCGACAGGAACAGGCGCAGGTCGATCTCGGGGTTCAGGGCCAGCCCCATCCTGCCTTCGACCTGGACGTGGTCGTAGACCCCGGTCTTTTCGTGGACGGCGGCCTCGTTGCGTGTCAGCGCCAGCAGTGGCCCGGCCGCCTTCAGTCCGCCCAGCAGCGTGGCCCAGTCGGGCTTGAGCCGGGTCGCGGACGGATCGGCTGCGACCAGCTCGCCTTCGCTGGCGCCGATGCGGGCGGCCGCGTCACGCATGCGCAGCTTGGGCTGCTCGGCCTTGAGGGCCAGGTAACGTTGCCAGAGGGTGGTTGCTGTCATGCGGGGAACCTTGGGACGGGGAAATGGTCGTAATGATAATGATTTTTATTAATGAAGGTAAGGCGCGGGCCGCATGATGGGGAGGGCGGGGCGACAAAAGGCCTTTCCGCCCTATACTAGAGTGTTTCGTCATTTTCCTTGCGAGTCCCGCCATGCCGCAATACCGTTCCCGTACCTCCACCCATGGCCGCAACATGGCCGGGGCACGTGCGCTATGGCGCGCGACCGGCATGAAGGACGGTGACTTCGGCAAGCCCATCGTCGCGGTCGTCAATTCCTTCACCCAGTTCGTGCCCGGCCACGTGCACCTGAAGGACCTGGGCCAGATGGTCGCCCGCGAGATCGAGGCCGCCGGCGGCGTCGCCAAGGAGTTCAACACCATCGCGGTGGACGACGGCATCGCCATGGGGCACGGCGGCATGCTGTATTCGCTGCCCTCGCGCGAGCTGATCGCCGACTCGGTCGAGTACATGGTGAACGCGCATTGCGCCGACGCCATGGTCTGCATCTCCAACTGCGACAAGATCACCCCGGGGATGTTGATGGCCGCCATGCGGCTGAACATTCCGGCCGTGTTCGTGTCGGGCGGCCCCATGGAGGCCGGCAAGGTCATCGAGGCCTACCATCCCGCCCAGGACGTGAACGGCCAGAAGATCATCAAGGTGGACCTGATCGACGCCATGATCAAGGCCGGCGACCCCACCGTGTCGGACGAGGACGTCGAGAACTACGAGCGCTCGGCCTGTCCCACGTGCGGGTCCTGCTCGGGCATGTTCACCGCCAACTCGATGAACTGCCTGACCGAAGCGCTGGGGCTGTCGCTGCCGGGCAACGGCACGCTGGTGGCCACCCACGCCGACCGCAAGGACCTGTTCCTGCGCGCCGGCCGGGTCGCCGTCGAACTGTGCCGCCGCTATTACGAGCAGGACGACGCTTCCGTCCTGCCGCGCAACATCGCCACCAAGGCGGCATTCACCAACGCGATGGCGCTGGACGTGTCCATGGGCGGCTCGACCAATACCGTGCTGCACCTGCTGGCCGCGGCGCAGGAAGGCGGCGTGGATTTCACGATGAGCGACATCGATCGCATCTCGCGCCACGTGCCCTGCCTGTGCAAGGTCGCGCCCGCCACGCAGCAGTACCACATCGAGGACGTGCACCGCGCCGGCGGCATCATGGCCATCCTGGCCGAGCTCGACCGCGCGGGCCTGCTGGACACCTCGGTGTCCACCGTGCACAGCAAGACCCTGGGCGAGGCCATCGCCGCGAACGACGTCAAGACGAACGCCGACGAAGCCGTCCATGCCTTCTTCCGCGCGGCGCCCGGCGGCGTGCCGACCCAGACCGCCTTCAGCCAGGACAAGCGCTTCGACAAGCTGGACCTGGACCGGGCTGCCGGCTGCATCCGCGACAAGGCCCATGCCTATTCCCAGGACGGCGGCCTGGCCGTGCTGTACGGCAACGTGGCCGAGAAGGGCTGCATCGTCAAGACGGCGGGGGTCGATGAAAGCATCCTGAAATTCACCGGCAAGGCGCGCATCTTCGAGAGCCAGGAAGACGCCGTGGACGGCATCCTGGGCGATACGGTGCATGCCGGCGACGTGGTCATCATCCGCTACGAAGGCCCCAAGGGCGGCCCCGGCATGCAGGAAATGCTCTATCCGACCTCGTACATCAAGTCCAAGGGCTTGGGCAAGGCCTGCGCCTTGCTGACCGACGGCCGCTTCTCGGGCGGATCCTCGGGCCTGGTGATCGGCCATGCTTCGCCCGAGGCGGCCGAGGGCGGTGCCATCGGGCTCGTGGAAGAGGGCGACATCATCGAGATCGACATTCCCAACCGCCGCATCAACCTGCGCGTGGACGACGCGGAACTGGCCAGGCGCCGCCAGGCGATGGAAGCCCGCGGCGACAAGGCCTGGCAGCCGCTCGATCGCCAGCGCGTGGTGTCGCAGGCGCTGCAGGCGTACGGGATGATGGCGACCTCCGCCGACCGCGGCGCGGTGCGGGACATCTCGCAATTGAAGGCCCCGCGCGCCCGCTAGGGAAGCCCGGAAGCCCGGCTTCGAAAAACAGACGGCCTCGCTTTCAGGAGCGAGGCCGTTTTCGTTTTCGGCGCAGCGGCCGGTCAGGGGGCGGGAGGCGGAACTTCCTTGGCAGGCGTTCCCTGTTCTTCCTTTTCCACGCGATTCAGCAGCTTGGCGAACTCGATCACCAGCCTGCGGCTGCGCGCGTCCAGCGTGGCGAAGCTGCGGCGCAGGGCGCGTGTGTCGTCGGCGTAGGGCAGCTCGTCGCCGTCACGCAGCTCCGAGGTGGCGGGAAGCACGCGGACGTTCTCGACCAGGGCATAAAGATCGGTCACGCCCACGTTCATGGCCCGGGCGATGTTCTCCAGGCGTACGATGGACGGCTTCTGCTTGCCGGTCTCGATGCGGGAAAGATTGCCGGCATCGGTTCCGACTTCCATGGCGACGGCCTCGAGCTTGAGCCCGAGTTTCTCGCGCGTATATCGGATCGCCGAACCTATGTCCATGGCGTGATTGTCCGAATGCCTTGCTCTGCACGCAAAGCGTGAGACGCAAATTATTCGTGTATATTTTGCGTAAAAAGCAAAACGAATCATTGCGCCAAGCGGGAGAAGCGTGGGTCAGGCCCTCCCGAGGCGACGGGGGTTGCGTGCCATGCAAACACACCAAGGCGTGACGGAACTGCTGGTACTCAGCGGGATCGACCAGGACGGCCACATCGCGTGGCTCTTCGTGCCGCGCGGCTGGGACATCGCCGCGCTGGAACAACTGTTCCCCTTCTCGGGCCATGCCCTCGCGCGGCGACGCCATGTGTTGATCGCGGTGCCGATCGCCCGCGAACTGGCGCAGCGGTACGGCACCCGGCCCTTGCTCGAGTTCCCGGACACGCCGTCGCTGCACAGCCTGCTTTCCGAAGGCCTCGCGGCGGTGAAGCTGCTGATCGCGCGCGATCAGGACACGGCATCGGCCATGCCGCTGTGACGCAGCAGGGCCTCGATGCTGGGATCCCGGCCGCGGAAGGCGCGGAACGACTCGATCGCGGGCCGGCTGCCGCCCACTTGCAGGATCTCCCGCAAGAAGCGTGCCCCGACCTCGGGCCGTAGCGTATCCTCGGTCGCCGCGTCCTCGAAAGCCGCGTAGGCGTCGGCGGACAATACTTCCGCCCACTTGTAGCTGTAGTAGCCGGCCGAGTAGCCGCCGGCGAAGATGTGGCTGAAGGTGTTGATCCAGCGCGAGACCTCCGGCTGGGGCAGCACGTGCATGCGGTCGTTCACCGCGCGCGACAGCGCCAGCACGCTTTGCTGGCCGTCGGGATCGTAGTCGGTGTGCAGGTGCATGTCGGTGGCGGCCAGCACGACCTGGCGCAGCGTCATCAGCCCGCCCTGGAAGTTCTTGGCGGCGACCATCTTGTCGTACAGGGCGCGGGGCAGCGGTTCGCCCGTTTCCGCGTGCGCGGTCATCTGTTCCAGCACCGCCCATTCCCAGCAGAAGTTCTCCATGAACTGGCTGGGCAGTTCGACCGCATCCCATTCCACGCCGTTGATGCCCGACACGCCCAGGTCTTCCATCTGCGTGAGCATGTGATGCAGGCCGTGGCCGCATTCATGGAACAGGGTGATGACTTCGTCGTGCGTGAACAGCGAGGGCTTGCCGCCGCTGGGCGGCGTGAAATTGCAGACAAGGTAGGCCACCGGTGTCTGCAGTTCGCCGCCGGGGCGGCGATAGCGGGTGCGGGCGTCGTCCATCCATGCGCCGCCGCGCTTGCCGTCGCGCGCGTACAGGTCCAGGTAGAACTGCGCCAGCAGCGTGCCGGCGGCCGATTCCACGCGGAAGAAGCGCACGTCGGGATGCCAGGCCGGGGCGTCGTCCGGGCGGATGCGGACCGAGAACAGCGTCTCGATCACCTTGAACAGGCCCGCCAGCACCTTGGGTTCGGGGAAGTATTGCTTGACCTCGTTTTCCGAGAAGGCGTAGCGTGCCTGGCGCAGTTTCTCGGACGCATAGGCGATGTCCCAGGGCTCGAGTTCGGCCAGGCCCAGCTCGGCGGCGGCGAATTCCCGCAGCTCGCGCAGGTCGCGCTCGGCATAGGGGTGCGCGCGCTCGGCCAGCTCGGCCAGGAATTTCTGCACCTGCTCGGGCGTATCGGCCATCTTGGGCACCAGCGACACCTCGCCGTAGTTGGCATAGCCCAGCAGGCCCGCTTCCTCGCGGCGCAGGCGCAGCAGGTCCAGCATGATGGCGGTGTTGTCCCACTCGGCCCGACCCTGTCCGTATTCGGGACCAAGCTCCGAGGCGCGCGTCACGTGCGCCTTGTACATGGTCTCGCGCAGGGCGCGGTTGTCGGCGTATTGCAGTACCGGGAAATACGAGGGGAAGTGCAGGGTGAACTTCCAGGCCGGCGCTTCGTCCGGGGCTTCGCCTTCCTTGGCCGGAATCTTCCGGGCGGCTTCGCGCGCCGCTTCCTTCACGTCCTCGGGCAGTCCGGCCAGTTCGGCCTCGTCGCGCACGATCAGCGCATAGGAGTTGGTGGCGTCCAGCACGTGGTCGGAGAAAGCCTTGGACAGCGTTGCCTGCTGTTCCTGGATCTCGGCGAAGCGAGGCTTGGATTCCTCGGGCAGCTCGGCGCCGCCCAGGCGAAAGCCCCGCAGCTCGTTCTCGATCAGTTTCTTGCGGGCCGGCGTCTGCTGCTGGAATTCCTTGCTGGCCGCCAATTTCTTGTAACGCTCGTACAGCGCCTGGTTCTGGCCCAGGCCGGCCCAGAACTCGGTCACGCGCGGCAGGTTCTCGCCGTAGGCGGCACGCAGCTCGGGCGTATCGGCCACCGCGTTCAGGTGTCCCACCACGCTCCAGGCCCGCGACAGCCCCTCGGTGCCTTCATTTAGCGTCTCGACCACGCTGTGCCAGGTAGCCGGCGCATCCGCGGCCTGGTCCGCCTCCAGCTTGTCCACCGCCTTCTGCGCCCGCTCCAGCAGGGCCGTGATGGCCGGTGTGATGTGCTCCGGCCGGATGGCATCAAACCGGGCCAGGCCCGACAGGTCCATGAGCGGATTGCCGGCCAGGGCGGAGGAAGAGGAAAGGTCGGACGCTTGCGCCATGGGGAAACTCCTGAATGCTGACTGTGCCCCGTAGATGGGGGCGAAAAAAGGAAACACCAGGGGAGGGCACCATCCCGGGAACAGGGGGACAAGAACGCCGCCCCTTGCCAGCCTGTTGGTTTCCAGGATGCGGTGGATCCGGCTCCGCCGGTCCGCCCGCATCGCCCCCTGGGGGGCGCCCGAAGGGCGTAGGGGGGGGCCTACCCCTCAGCAGATTCCAGCGTATTGGCCAGCAGCATCGTGATCGTCATCGGGCCGACGCCGCCCGGGACCGGGGTGATCCAGCCGGCCACTTCCGAGACGCTGGCGAAATCGACGTCGCCGCATAGCTTGCCGGCCTCGTCGCGGTTGATGCCCACGTCGATCACCACCGCGCCGGGCTTGACCATGTCGCCGGTCAGCGTGTTGCGGCGGCCCACGGCGGCCACCACCACGTCGGCCTGGCGGGTATGGTAGGCGAGGTCGGGCGTGCCGCTGTGGCATATCGTGACCGTGGCGTTGGCCTGCAACAGCAGCAGCGCCATGGGCTTGCCCACGGTGTTGCTGCGGCCGATGACCACGGCATGCTTGCCGCGCAGATCGTAGCCGGTGCTTTCGATCAGCTTCATGCAGCCGTAGGGCGTGCACGGACGGAAGCCTTTCAGTCCCGCCATCAACTCGCCGGCGCTGAGCACGGAGTAGCCGTCCACGTCCTTGCGGGTGGAAATGGCCTCGATCACCTTGTGCGGGTCGATGTGCCTGGGCAAGGGCATCTGCACCAGGATGCCGTGGATGGCGGGATCATGGTTGAGCAGGTCGATGCGGGCCAGCAGCTCGGCCTCGGTCATCGTGGCCTCGTACTTCTCCAGCACCGAATGGAAGCCCGCGTCGTGGCACGCCTTGACCTTGTTGCGCACGTACACGTGCGAGGCCGGATCGTCGCCCACCAGGATCACCGCCAGGCCGGGACGCCTGCCCTGGCGCGTGAGTTCGGCGGCGCGCTGGGCGATGTCGGAGCGGATCTGCTTGGAGAGTTCGTTGCCGTTGATGAGGCGTGCGGGCATGGCGGTCTGAAGGCAAAGAGGAGTGGGGGAACGAGGGCGCGGACGCCTGGGGCATTTTAGCGCACGGGGGCCGACGCTTCAGCCAGGCGTGCCGGTTTCCACCGCCGTCATCACCGCCGCCACGGCCCTGTCCCCATCCTGTCCGGACGCTTCCAGGCCAGCCACCACGCTCCGCCGGTCGGCCTCGCTGCGGTTCTGGCTCATCTTCCACTTGGCCTGCAGCCGCGCGATGGGCATTTCCAGTCCGACGATGGCCGCCAGCCTTTCCTGCAGGAAGGCCGGCGGCGCGTCGCTCATCTTCCACGGGGCGTCGCGGCCCTGCTCGAACATCCGCGTCAGCCGGCCCACCATGCCGGCCACCCAGCCGGGATCGTCATGCACGATGATCCGGCCGCGGGCATGCACCACGGCGTAGTTGTAGGTGGGCACGACTTCGTGGGTCGTGCGCTTGGTTTCGTACAGGCTGGGCGATACGTAGGCGCTGGGGCCCTGGAAGACGACCAGGCTCTCGGCCTGGGAATCCGCCAGTTCCCGCCAGACCGGATTCGCCCGTGCCACGTGGCACAGCAATGTGCCATGCGGACCGCGGTCGGGATCCAGGATGAAGGGCAGGTGGTTGGCGTCCAGCCCTTGCGGTCCCGCCGTCACCAGCATGCCGAGCGGACAGGCGCGTATCAGGTCGCGGATCCTGTCCGTGCCGGTCTGCTCGAAATGCGACGGCAAATACATAGTTACCTTGGTGTCGAGCGGCAGGAGAGCAAGAACACGGTGCTTCGCGCCGAGAGAACTCATCCAGACCCGGGATGCGGTGGATCCGGCTCCGCCGGTCCACCCGCATCGCCCTGCGGGACCCGGCCCCCTTGGGGGGCTGCCGCGTAGCGGCTGGGGGCCCCCACCATTCCGGGCACGCGTAAGCGCGTAGGGGGATTATCCCTGCGGCCGATGGTGCAGGGCCACCTTCATCAGGTCGGCCACGGTCGTGACCTGCAGCTTTTCCATGATGTTGGCGCGATGCGCCTCGACGGTCTTGATGCTGATGCCCAGGTCGTCGGCGATCTGCTTGTTCAGGCGGCCGGCCACGATGCGTTCCAGGACCTGCTGTTCGCGCACGGTCAGCCGGGCCAGCAGGGCCTCGTGGCCGCGCCGGGTGGCTTCGTCGGCCGCGCGGGAATGGGCCTGCTCCAGCATGTTGGCGATGATCTGGCGCAGGTCCGCTTCGTTGAAGGGTTTTTCCAGGAAATCCACCGCGCCTTTCTTCATGGTGGAGACCGCCATGGGCACGTCGCCGTGGCCGGTGACGAAGACGATGGGCAGGGTGGACTTGCGGGCGAGCAGTTGTTCCTGGAGCTCGAGCCCGGTCATGCCCGGCATCCGGACGTCGGCGATCAGCACGCCGATCACCTCGGGGTCGTACTCGGCCAGGAAGCGTTCCGAACTCTCGTAGGCCCGTACCCGGTAACCGTTGGCTTCGAGCAGCCATCGGAGAGAATCTCGCACGGCTTCGTCGTCGTCGACTATGAAGACCGTGCTGGATTGGGGCGTATTGCTCATCAGGTAAGCTCCTTGGGTGCGGATTCCAGTTCGGGGGCGGGTCCGGTCGGCAGGATCGGACGTACCCACGGAAGCGTGAACTTGAAGATCGTGCCTCCGGCGGGATTGGCTTCGGCCCACAGCCGGCCGTGGTGGAACTCGATGATCGTGCGGCAGATGTTCAGGCCCATGCCCATGCCTTCCGACTTGGTGCTGTAGAAAGGCTCGAACAGCCGTTCGGGGTCGGCCAGCCCATGGCCGGTATCGGTGACTGCCACTTCAACCATGTCGTCGCGCACGTTCGCTTCCACCAGCAGTTCCCGCCCCTCTGAATCCTGCATGGCCTCCAGGCCGTTTTTCATCAGATTCAGGACCACCTGTTCGATCAGGATAGGATCGGCAAGAACGTCCGGCAACTGTTCGGGTATTTTTTGAATGATATCGATCCGCCGGGTCCGGGACTCGATCCCGGCAAAACCGACCGCATTATCCACGATCGTGGGCAGGCTGACCCGCTGGCGCTTGGGCTCGCTCCGCTTCACGAATTCGCGTATGCGGCGGATGATCATACCTGCACGCTGGGCCTGTGCGGTGGTTTTTTCCAGGGCCGGCAGCAATTTGGCCGGATCGGTATCGCCGGCGCGTACCAGCGCCACCACGCCCATGCTGTAGTTGTTGATGGCCGTCAGCGGCTGGTTCAGCTCGTGCGCCAGCGACGAGGCCATTTCGCCCATGGTGATCAGGCGGCTGGTGAGCTGGATCTTCTCCTGCTGGGCGCGGGACGCTTCCTCGGAGGCCCGGCGCTCGGTGATGTCGCGCGCCACCTGCATGCGCACCCGGCGTCCGTCCACCCATTGCAGCATGCGATGGCGCACCTCGAACCAGCGGTGCGTGGACGAGGAATACACTTCGATTGCTTCATCGGTGAAACGGCCGCGCCGGCCGGCGGACAGTTCGTCGTGCCCGGTGGGCTGCGAACCCAGCACGCGGCGGTAGGTCTTGTTGGCGAACAGCAGTTCCGAGCCCTTGGGGGTCTCGGCCGTGACCGAGATGGCGTCGTCCAGGCCCTCGAGCACGGTCATGAAGCGTTCGTGGGCGGCGGCGAGGGCCTCGCGGATGCGCTTGGGCTCGGTGATGTCGGTCATGGACGTCATCCACCCGGTCTGCACGCCACGCTGGTCCAGCAGCGGCGACACGTACATCCGCGCGAAGAAGATCGAGCCGTCGCGCCGCTGCGCCTCCATCTCGAAGCCGCTGCTGGGGGCGTTGCCCGACAGCAGCATCTCGGTGTTGCGCCACTGGGCGGCATGGTCGCCCTGGGGCCAGTAGGGGTAGGGCGGCGGCCGGCCCAGCAGGTCGGCCTCGTCCCAGCCCATCATCCGGCAGAAGGCCGGGTTCACATAGGTAATGCGGCCTTCCATGTCCAGCACCCGCATGCCGGTCAGCATGGAGTTCTCCATGGCGCGGCGGAAGGCGGTCTCGGCGATCAGGGCCTGTTCGGCCTGGGAACGGAAGCGCGTGTGGCGCCACAGCGCGAACAGGCTCCATATGATGACCGCCGACAGCGACACCACGACCCAGACCAGCATGGTCTGCGAGGTGTCGGTTTGCGTGCGGTAGCCGCGCGCGCTCAGCATCATGCCGTTGCCCGGCGGGTCCAGCGGCACTTCGTAGGCGTTGATGGCGCCCTTGTCCGCGCGCGACGACGAGGACACCAGCGGCATCTCGTTGCCGTCCAGGATGGAAACCTTGTACTTGCGCTGGGTCTCCTGCGGGATCAGGTGCTGCAGGATGGCGTCCACCGAATACACCGTGGCCAGCGTGCCCAGGAAGCGTTCGTCCTGGAACACCGGCACGTACAGGTCCAGGTAGACCTCGTTGTACTGCCCCCGGTAGGGGCGGGAATACGCCGGCCGGTGCTCGTCGCGGGCGATCTCGAAGGCGCGGAAGGCCTCCGGCTCGGCCGCGCCGGGGGCGCTCATGCGGAAGGTCTGGCCCGCGCGCCGGTCCGGCGTCGAGACCCAGACCGCCTTGCGGTCGGCGTTGATCCAGGCCACGTGGATGATCTCGGGATGCTCGACCTGCAGTTCCCGGGCATCGTCCAGGAAGCGGCCCTCGGTCATGCTGGTGCGCACCAGGTCGCGTCCCAGCGCGCCCATGCGGTCGCGCGCCGCCAGCATGCGCAGGCGCATCGATTGCTGCGCCCAGTCGACGTCCCGCACCAGCGTGCCGTAGCGCTGGGCGTCGTCGCGGGCATCCAGCCACCACAGGATCGAGCCCATGACGCAGACGAACAGCCCCAGCGCGATGGCGGGCGTCAGCCAATACCAGCTGCGCCGGCGCAGGCGCCCCAGATCCTTGAACGGGGCGGGAATATTGGAAGGATGAACGGTAGACATGAAGAAAGTTTACGCACAGTGTGGTGCGTTCGGAGGCCCGCTGTTTTATTGCAGCGCAGAATGCTTTTATCCGGGTTTCGTGTTAGATTTCACATTGTGGTAAATGATATCGTAAAGCGAAATTTTTATTGCATGGAAGGCTTCCTGCCTTCTAGAATCGCGCCGGAGTTGCGAGGGCCCTAGTTTTACATAGGCGAAGGCCGCCAACAGCGACTTAACCCTCGGATGGCTACGAGCCGTCCGGATGTCACAGAGACTCAGGAGACAGGCATGTCCGCTCTTCCTCAGGTCGGGGCCGGTATAACCGCCGCCAACGACGAAGATACCCTGGAAACCCAAGAATGGCTCGAAGCCCTGGAAGCGGTCCTGGATCGCGAAGGCCCTGAGCGCGCGCATTACCTGCTGGAACGCCTGATCGACCTGGCCCGCCGTTCCGGCGCCTACATCCCGTTCTCGCCGAACACCGCCTACGTCAACACCATCCCGCCGCACATGGAGCCGGCGCACCCGGGCAAGCTGGACCTGGAAAACCGCATCCGCTCGTACATCCGCTGGAACGCGATGGCCATGGTGGTCAAGGCCAACCGGCTGCATCCGCCCGATGGCGGCGACCTGGGCGGCCACATCGCCTCGTTCGCCTCGCTGGCGACCATGATCGAGACCGGCCAGAACCACTTCTGGCACGCCGAGACCGAAAACCGCGGCGGCGACCTGGTCTACTTCCAGGGCCATTCCTCGCCCGGCGTGTACGCCCGCGCCTTCCTGGAAGGCCGCCTGTCGGAAGACCAGCTCAACCATTTCCGCCAGGAAGTCGACGGCAAGGGCCTGTCGTCCTACCCGCATCCGAAGCTGATGCCCGACTTCTGGCAGTTCCCGACCGTCTCGATGGGCCTGGGCCCCCTGATGGCCATCTACCAGGCCCGTTTCCTGAAATACCTGCACGCCCGCGGCATCGCCGACACCAGCAACCGCAAGGTCTGGGTGTTCTGCGGCGACGGCGAAATGGACGAGCCCGAGTCGCTGGGCGCCATCAGCCTGGCCTCGCGCGAAAAGCTGGACAACCTGGTGTTCGTGATCAACTGCAACCTGCAGCGCCTGGACGGCCCGGTGCGCGGCAACGGCAAGATCATCCAGGAACTGGAAGGCGAATTCCGCGGCAGCGGCTGGAACGTCATCAAGCTGATCTGGGGCGGCTACTGGGATCCGCTGCTGGCGCGCGACAAGGAAGGCATCCTGCGCCAGATCATGGAAGAGACCGTCGACGGCGAATACCAGGCCTACAAGGCCAACGACGGCGCGTTCGTGCGCGAGAACTTCTTCGGCAAGCACCCCAAGCTGCTGGAGATGGTCAGCCGCATGAGCGACGAGGACATCTGGCGCCTGAACCGCGGCGGCCATGACCCGCACAAGGTCTACGCCGCGTTCGACGCCGCGCAGAACAGCCAGGGCCGCCCGACCGTCATCCTGGCCAAGACCATCAAGGGCTACGGCATGGGCGCCGCCGGCGAGTCGCGCAACCCCGCGCACCAGCAGAAGAAGCTGGACGACGACATCATCCGCGCCTACCGCGACCGCTTCAACATCCCGGTGCCGGACGACAAGCTGGGCGAACTGCCGTACTTCAAGCCGTCCGACGAATCGCCGGAAATGAAGTACCTGCACGAGCGCCGCCAGGCCCTGGGCGGCTACCTGCCGCACCGCCGCCAGAAGGCCGACGAGCACCTGCCCGCGCCGGCGCTGTCGACCTTCCAGGCCGTGCTCGATCCCACCGCCGAGGGCCGCGAGATATCGACCACGCAAGCCTTCGTGCGCATCCTGACGCAACTGCTGCGCGACAAGACGCTCGGCCCGCGCGTCGTGCCCATCGTGCCCGACGAATCGCGCACCTTCGGCATGGAAGGCATGTTCCGCCAGATCGGCATCTACGCCCACGAAGGCCAGAAGTACGTGCCCGTGGACAAGGCGCAGGTCATGTACTACCGCGAGGCGGAAGACGGCCAGATCCTGGAAGAGGGCATCAACGAAGCGGGCGCGATGAGCTCGTGGATCGCCGCGGCGACGTCCTACTCGTCGAACAACCGTATCATGGTGCCGTTCTACATCTATTACTCGATGTTCGGCTTCCAGCGCATCGGCGACCTGGCCTGGGCCGCCGGCGACATGCAGGCCCGCGGCTTCATGCTGGGCGGCACCGCCGGCCGCACGACGCTCAACGGCGAAGGCCTGCAGCACGAGGACGGCCACAGCCACCTGATGTCGGCCACCATCCCCAACTGCGTGTCGTACGACCCGACCTTCGCGCACGAACTGGCGGTCATCATCCAGAACGGCCTCAAGCGCATGGTGGAAGACCAGGAAAACGTCTTCTACTACATCACGGTCATGAACGAGAACTATGCCCAGCCGGGCCTGAAGGCCGGCGACGAAGAGGGCATCATCCGCGGCATGTACCAGTTGAAGAAGAGCGAGGCCAAGGCCGAGCATCGCGTCCAGCTGCTGGGTTCGGGCACCATCCTGCGCGAAGTCATCGCCGCCCAGGAACTGCTCGAGAAGGACTGGGGCGTTGCCGCCGACGTCTGGAGCGTGACCAGCTTCACCGAGCTGCGCCGCAACGGCCTGGACGCCGATCGCCACAACCTGCTGCATCCGACCGAGAAGAAGGCCCAGGTCGCCTACGTGACCGAAGTGCTGGAAAAGACCGAAGGTCCCATCGTCGCCTCGACCGACTACATGAAGTCCTTCGCCGACCAGATCCGTCCGTTCATCCCCAGGGGCCGCACCTACAACGTGCTGGGCACCGACGGGTTCGGCCGTTCCGACTTCCGCGCCAAGCTGCGCGAACACTTCGAGGTGGATCGCCACTTCGTCACGCTGTCCGCCCTGAAGGCGCTGGCCGACGAAGGCAAGATCCCGGTGAAGAAGGTGGCCGAGGCCATCAAGAAGTACGGCATCAACCCCGAGAAAGCCAACCCTCAACACGCGTGATCGATGGCCGGGATGGGTAAGATAGGGACTGCCCCTGTCTTGCCCGCCCGGCCGGCGCGCGCCTGCCTGCGGCGGGGGCGCCGGTGGGGTCCGGCTTTCTGGAGACTACAGAATGAGTAATGTGAGCGAGCTGAAAGTCCCCGACATCGGTGATTTCAGCGAAGTCGAAGTGATCGAGATCCTGGTCTCGGTGGGCGACACCATCAAGGCCGAGCAAAGCCTGGTCACGGTCGAGTCCGACAAGTCGTCCATGGAAATCCCGGCCGCCGCCGGCGGGGTGGTCAAGGCCATCAAGGTCAAGGTCGGCGACAAGGTCAGCGAAGGTACGCCGCTGGTCGAGATCGAAGCCGCCGGCGGCGCCGAGGCGCCCCAGCGGGAAGCGGCGCCTGCCAAGGCCGAAGCGCCCGCCGCCGTGCCCGCCGCCAAGCAGGAAGCCGCGCCGCAGGCCGCGCCGGCCGCCGCGCCCGCCCAGGGCGGTGGCGAGGAAACCGTGGTCGTGCCCGACATCGGCGACTTCAAGGACGTCGAAGTCATCGAACTGCTGGTCAAGGCCGGCGACAAGGTCTCGGCCGAGCAAAGCCTGGTCACCGTCGAGTCCGACAAGTCCTCCATGGAAATCCCGACCTCGGTCGCAGGCGAAGTCACCGAGGTGCTGGTCAAGGTCGGCGACAAGGTATCCAAGGGTAGCCAACTGGTGAAGGTCAAGACCGGTGCCGCCGCCGCTGCCGCGCCGGCCGCCAAGGCCGAGAGCGCGCCGGCTCCCGCCGCCAGGGCCGAGGCGCCGGCGTCCGCCGCGCCGGCTGCCGCGCCCGCGGCCAAGCAGCCGCCCGTGCCGGCCGACTCCGCCGTCGAACACGCGCCTTCCAAGGCCCATGCCTCGCCGTCCGTGCGCAAGTTCGCGCGCGAACTGGGCGTGGACCTTTCCAAGGTGTCCGCCACCGGTCCCAAGGGCCGCATCACGCCCGACGACGTGCGCAACTTCGTCAAGAAGGCCCTGGCGGGCGGCGCCGCCGCAGCGCCCGCGGCCGCCGGCGGCTCGGGCTCCGGCCTGGAAGTGCTGGCCTGGCCCAAGGTCGATTTCGCCAAGTTCGGCGAAGTCGAGGCCAAGCCGCTGTCGCGCATCAAGAAGATCTCCGGCGCCAACCTGCACCGCAACTGGGTGATGATCCCCCACGTCACCAACAACGAGGATGCGGACATCACCGACCTGGAAGCCTTCCGCGTCCAGCTCAACAAGGAAAACGAGAAATCCGGCGTCAAGGTCACGATGCTCGCGTTCCTGATCAAGGCCGTCGTCTCGGCGCTGAAGAAATTCCCCGAGTTCAACGCCTCGCTGGAAGGCGACAACCTGATCCTGAAGAAGTACTTCCACATCGGTTTCGCCGCCGACACGCCCAACGGGCTGGTGGTGCCGGTCATCCGCGACGCCGACAAGAAGGGCGTCCTGGAGCTGGCCAAGGAAACCTCCGAACTGGCCAAGAAGGCGCGCGACGGCAAGCTCTCGCCCTCGGAAATGCAGGGCGGCTGCTTCTCGATCTCGTCGCTGGGCGGCATCGGCGGCACCAGCTTCACGCCCATCATCAACGCGCCCGAAGTGGCCATCCTGGGCGTCAGCCGTTCCACCATGAAGCCCGTCTGGGACGGCAAGCAGTTCGTGCCGCAACTGACGCTGCCCATGTCGCTGTCGTACGACCACCGCGTCATCGACGGCGCCGCCGGCGCCCGCTTCAACGCCTACCTGGCCTCGGTGCTGGCGGACTACCGCCGCATCCTGCTGTAAGGAGCCCGAGATGGCGATAGAACTCAAGGTACCCGACATCGGCGACTTCAAGGACGTCGAAGTCATCGAGATCCTGGTGGCCGTGGGCGACACCATCAAGGCCGAGCAAAGCCTGATCACCGTCGAATCCGACAAGTCCTCCATGGAAATCCCCGCCGCGCAGGGCGGGGTGGTCAAGGCCATCAAGGTCAAGGTCGGCGACAAGGTCAGCGAAGGCTCGGTGCTCGTCGAGGTCGACGCGGCCGAAGGCGCCGCCGCGGCCAGCCCGGCCCCGGCCGCGGACGGCAAGTCGCGTACCGGTTTCCCCAAGGTCGAAGTGGCGCCCGCCGCCATGCACGAACTGGGCGAACCGACCTCCGACAAGCCGGATCCCGACCCCGTCCCGCTGCCCGCCGCCGCCAGCTTCGGCGGCAAGGCCGACCAGAGCTTCGACGTCGTGGTCCTGGGCGCCGGCCCCGGCGGCTACTCCGCCGCCTTCCGCGCCGCCGACCTGGGCCTGAAAGTGGCCCTGGTCGAACGCTATTCGACCCTGGGCGGGGTCTGCCTGAACGTCGGCTGCATTCCCTCCAAGGCCCTGCTGCATACCGCGGCCGTGGTCGAGGAAGCCGCCAAGATGGCCGAGCACGGCATCACCTTCGGCAAGCCCGAAATCGACCTGGACAAGTTGCGCAAGTTCAAGGACGGCGTCGTCGGCAAGCTGACCGGCGGCCTGGCGGGCATGGCCAAGGCCCGCAAGGTCACCGTGGTGACTGGCGTCGGCGCCTTCGTCGGCCCCAACCACATCGAAGTGCATGGCAAGGACGGCAAGCAGGTCATCCAGTTCGCCAGCGCCATCATCGCCGCCGGCAGCCAGTCCGTGAAACTGCCCTTTGCCCCGGAAGACGAACGCATCGTCGACTCCACCGGCGCACTGCTTTTGAAGCGCGTGCCCAAGAAGATGCTCATCATCGGCGGCGGCATCATCGGCCTCGAAATGGGCACGGTGTACTCGACCCTGGGCGCCAGGCTCGACGTCGTCGAAATGCTGGACGGCCTGATGCAGGGCGCCGACCGCGACCTGGTCAAGGTCTGGCAGAAGATGAACGAACACCGCTTCGACAACATCATGTTGAAGACCAAGACGGTGGGCATCGAGGCCAAGGCCGATGGCATCTGGGTCACCTTCGAGGGCGAGAAGGCCCCCAAGGAGCCCCAGCGCTACGACCTCGTCCTGCAGGCCGTCGGCCGCAGCCCCAACGGCAAGAAGATCGGCGCCGACAAGGCCGGCGTGCAGGTGGGCGACCGCGGATTCATTCCGGTGGATTCCCAGATGCGCACCAACGTGCCGCACATCTACGCCATCGGCGACATCGTCGGCCAGCCCATGCTGGCCCACAAGGCCGTGCATGAGGGCCACGTGGCGGCGGAAGCCGCGGCCGGCCAGAAGAGCCACTTCGACGCCACCGTCATCCCCTCCGTGGCCTACACGGATCCGGAAGTCGCGTGGGTGGGCCTGACCGAGGACGAAGCCAGGAAGCAGGGCCGCAAGATCACCAAGGGCATGTTCCCCTGGGCCGCTTCGGGCCGCGCCATCGCCAATGGGCGCGACGAAGGGTTCACCAAGCTGCTGTTCGACGAAGAGACGCACCGGATCGTGGGCGGCGGCATCGTGGGTACGAATGCCGGCGACATGATCGGCGAGGTCGCCCTGGCGATCGAGATGGGGGCGGATATGGTGGATATCGGGAAGACCATCCATCCGCATCCGACCCTGGGCGAGTCGATCGGGATGGCGGCCGAGGTGGCGGAAGGGGTGTGTACGGATTTGCCGCCGGTCAGGAAGAAGTAGGGGTGTCGTAGTTTGAAAAAAAGGCCGCACTTTGTGTGGCCTTTTTTGTTTTTTGCGGCAGCCAGGGGAACGGGTGCCTTGATGAGTCGGCCATGATCACCACCGAACGGTTCGACCACAATAGTCGAGGTATTCGAGGCCGGGATGGCCCAGTTTGGTCAGAAGCACGTTCACAACCCCGGGAACACTTTCCTCGATCGACAATCTCCCCTCAGGGCCTCCCAGGTCGGTGCGCACCCAACCCGGCGCGATCAGCAGCATGGCCCGTGGCGTTTGCGCTTGACGCGCGGCAAAGCTGCGCATGAATTGGTTCAAGGCTGCCTTGCTGCCACGGTAAACCTCCCGCTGGCCGGATTCGTTGTCGGCGATACTGCCTTGTCCGGATGACATGACCCCGATCAGGCCGGCCGGCGTGACAAGGTCGGACAAGCGCTCGACCACCCGCATCGGGCTAAGTGCATTGGTGATCATGAGATTCACGAAATCCTCCGTCGAGACCTCACCGATGGTCTGAGTCGGGTCAGGATTGGTCGTCCCGGCATTGACAAACAGAATGTCGAACATCCGGCCGGACAGGCGCTCGTGTAAGGATCGGATCTGCTCGGGTCGGGTAATGTCCAGCATTTCAATGTCGACCCGGTCCGGATGCGCATCGGCCAAATCGTGCAAGAGAGTCCGGCCGCCACCGGCGCGGACTGTGCCCACGACGTGCCAGCCGTTTTTCAGGAATTCGGCCGCCATGGCGTGGCCGAGGCCGCGCGAGGCGCCGATGAGCAGGACGGTGGGGGTGTGAACCGATGCTTGGGGCATGGGATTCTCCTTTTCGCACTATTGAAGCCATGGATTGTCGAACCTGGCTCTAATTTGCACCAGACGCCTGGACTGCAATTCTTGATTGCGCCAGACGCCATACCTGGAAGGTTTTCGATTATGCTGGGCGCATGACACGCGTCGACCTCAACCTCCTTCCCGCGCTGGATGCATTGCTGAGTGAACGTAGCGTCACGGGGGCCGCCCGGCGACTGAAGCTCAGTGTTTCTGCAACGAGCCGTACGCTCACTCGCCTGCGCGCGGTTACGGGCGATCGCCTGTTGCTGCAGGCTGGGCGCACGCTGGTGCTCACGCCATATGCAGAACAGCTGAGCCAGCGTCTCTCGGCGCTGACCCGCGAAGTAGAGGGGGTACTGAGTCGTACCGAGCATCAGTTCGACATTGCCTCCCTGGAACAACGCTTCACCCTGCGAGTGGGTGAAGGCTTTATCGACCTGCTTGGCGCGGCTTTGATGGACCGGATCCGCCGCACGGCACCCGGTGTGCAGCTTCGCTTCGCCCCCAAGCCGGACTGGAATGCTCAACCGCTAAGGGAAGGCGCGATTGATCTGGAGATCGGCATCGTCAAAACTTCGGCACCCGAGGTACGTACGCGTTTGCTCTTCCGCGATCGCTATGTCGGCGTGTGCCGCATCGGCCATCCGCTTCTGAGTGAACGGAGCATCAGCGTGGAACAATGGGCCGCATACGACCATGTGATGACTTCACGTACCGGCGAAGCGGAAAGTTCGATTGACGCAGCCGTTGAACCGCCGAATGGGCGGCGGAAGGTGCGGATAGTGGTGCCGTCTTATACGAGCGCCATGCAGCTGGCTCGTCATTCGGACTTGCTGGCCGTTGTCCCGCATTCATGCGTCGGCAACTCCTTTGTGCCGGATTACGCGGCGGCCAATGGCTTACAGTGCTTCGAACTGCCCGTGCCCATACCCGCTTTCAATATCTCGGCAATCTGGCATCCGCGCCTCGATCACGATCCGGCTCATTGCTGGTTTCGTGCCGAAGTGCTGGATCTCTGCCTGGAGGCTTATCCGCGAAATCTGCCTCAAGCTTCGCCGCCACTCCATCGCTAGTGTGGTCCACGCCAGTTGCGCGGCCAGCGGTCTGGGCGGAGGGCGATGCCATGTGTATCCTCGAAGCAGTCGAATAGACAGTGCATGGCCACAGGGCGGTACGCCGCTTTACCTGCATCGAGTGGCGGGAATGCGGACGTCGGTTCCTCCAAGGAATTCTTGCCAATGAAAACTGCTCAAGCCGATTGCTTCGCCGATCAAGGCTACGTCCGGTTGGAGGGCTTTCATCCGCGCAAGCGGATGATGGCGGTCCGGCAGAAGCTGCTTGATGAACTCAAACGCGTGTCCGAGGGAAAGGGCATGCCTGCTTCGGTGCGCGGTCTGCCTGTCTTCCAGCAGATCGGCAAGCTGTCTTCGCTGGTCAGGCTGCCCGGCCTGCATGAATCGCTGGTTACGCGGGAATTGCTGGCCGAGGTGACGCGACTGGCCGGACGAGCGCCGAACCTGGTCCAGGATGTCGAACTGCTGCTGTCGCCGCCCCGTCAAGGCGACTGGACGCTGCAAGGTTTGAGCTGGCATGTGGACGTGGCGGCGAAGCCGCCAGGCCGCTTGCCGGGGATACAGGCATTCTTCCTGCTCGACGACGTGGCCAGCGGTGGTGGGGGAACGCTGGCACTGGCGGGCTCCCATCGTGTCGATACGCGGCCGGATGTGTCGTCATCCCGGTTGCGCCGGATATTGAGGACGGCGGAGGATCTGGAGCGCCAGCTTGACGACCTGGGGATCGGGATCGTCGAGATGTCCGGGCGCGCAGGCGATGTCTTTCTCATGGACATGCGCCTGCTGCACACCCCGTCGATCAATTCGACGCAGCAGGTGCGAATGATGGCGACATCTCGCTGCTTCGTCGATACCTGATGCCGTGCGCCTACTCGATCTTGATATTGGCTTTCTGGATCACCTCGCCCCAGAGCCGATAGTCGTCCTTGATCATCTTCTCGAACGCGGCAGGCGGCCCGCCGAGCTTCTCGGCTCCCAGCGCCGCCAGCCGCTGCTTGAATTCCGGCGTCTCCATCACCTGGTTGATGGCCTGATTCAGTTTGGCGACGATGTTGTCCGGGGTGCCGGTACGCGCCACGATGCCGAACCATGAGTACAACTCAAACCCCTTGATCCCCTGTTCATCCAGCGTGGGAACGTCGGGAAACTGAGGCGACCGCTTCAACGCCGTCACGCCCAGCGACCGCAATCGCCCCGACTTCAGCAGCGGCTGCACCGAGAACTCGATGTCGAAATGCACCGGCACGTCGCCCGCCACCAGCGCGACGTTGGCCGGTGCGGAACCCCGGTAGGGAATGTGTTGCATCTCCACCCCGGTAACCTGCTTGAACCGCTCCGCCCCCAGGTGCGGCATGGTGCCGGAACCGCCCGAGCCGTAGTTCATCCGTCCGCCTTCGCGCTTGGCCAGGGCGATCAGGTCCTGGATGCCCTTGCCCGGAAAGTCCGGCGCCACGGCCACCTGGTGCGGGCTGCGGAAGACGCCGACCACGGCGCGGAAGTCGCGCACGGGTTCGAAGTTCATGGAGGGGTAGAGCCACTTGCCGGTGGAAATGACGTTGCTGGCCATCAGCAGGGTGTGGCCGTCGGCGGGTTGGCCCAGCACGAATTCGCTGCCGACGATGGCGCCCGCGCCGGGCTTGTTTTCCACGACGACGGGTTGTCCCAGTTCCTTGCCCAGGCCTTCGGCGATGGACCGTGCGGTGGTGTCCGAGGGGCCGCCGGCGGGGAAGGGCACGATGAGCCGGATGGGCTTGCTGGGATAGTCCTGCGCAGCCAGCGCGGGGAAGGCGCCGCCGGCCGTGGTGGCCGTCAGCAAGGCCGTGGCCAGTATCTTGCGTCGCACGATGTTCTGCATGGTTGTCTCCTTCTTCAATCGATTCAGGCGGGGCGTGCCTGGACCGCGTTTTCATCGGCGGCAGCTACCGCCTCGTCGGCCGAGATCAAGGCGCCCTGGCTGCGCAGCACCTGGCGCAGCGTGTCGACGGCCGGGTTTTCCAGCGTGGCCTGGCCGCTGGCCGCGAGGGCGGCGTAGGCGCCGGCGGCATGGCCCAGGCACATGGCGGTGCCCATGTGGCGGGCACCGCCGTTGGCCTCGCGCGTGGCGGAGATGGCCCGGCCGGTCACGACGATGCCTTCGATGGACTGGGGCAGCAGGCAGGCCAGGGGGATCTCGAACGGCGCGGGCGGCATCCACAGGTCGACGCCGGTGCCGCCGGCTTCGTGCAGGTCCATGGGTCCGGCGCCCAGGGCGACGGCGTCGGCAAAGCGTTTGCCGCCGACGATGTCTTCGGTCGTCAGGGTGTGTCGCCCGACGATGCGGCGCGTTTCGCGTATGCCTACGCGTTCGGCGATGCCGGCGAGCACGGATTTCTCGAAGCCCGGAACGTTTTCGCGCAGGAAGGGCACGATGGTCTTGATCTGCTGCCGCCCGATCTGTTCGGCCCGGGTCAGCTGCGCGCCGTCCAGGGCGTCGATGCCGTGGATGCGGCTCATCAGGCAGATGGCGTCGGTGTCGCCGGGCGTGCTGCAGAAGGACAGGCTTTCCCAGGCCAATTGGCCGCGCCGCAGGCCGTCCAGGGCGATGGCGCGCTTGCGTTCGCGCGGGATGGCGCGGAAGGCGCGTACGTCCACGTTGGACATGCGGAACACCAGGGTCAGGGGCTGGCGCTTGTCGCGCAGTTCTGGCTCTTCGCCCACGTACGGGACGCCGGCCGCGGCGGCGATGACGGCATCGCCGGTGGCATCGACCAGCATGCGCGAGCGCAGGGCGCGCCGGCCGGAGACGTTTTCCAGCAACAGGCCGGCCACGCGGCCGTCTTCCATCAGCGGCCCGACGACGCGCGAGTGCAGGAGCACGTCCACGCCGGCTTCGCGCGCCATGTCGTCGGCCACGATCTTGACGACCTCGGGGTTGAAGGGGAAGTTGATGATGGTGACGGGGTTGGCGCTGGCCTCGGCCAGGGTGTAGCGGCGAAAGCCGTCGCTGCCGCCGGCCGCCTCGATGCGCCGGGTGAGTTCGAAGCCTATGCCGCCCACGCAGCGCACGGTGCTGTTGAAGAGGCCGATGTATTGGGCGACCATGCCGGATGTGGCGGTACCGCCCAGGCAGCCGGCGCGTTCGACCAGCGCCACGCGGGCGCCGCCGCGGGCCGCCGCGACCGCGGCGATCAGGCCGGAAGCGCCGCCGCCCGCGACGATGACGTCGTAATGGTCGAGTACGGGCGTGTTCAGGGTTTCGGTAATGACCGAAGCATTCATGTCGTGTCTCCTTGCGGATCAGAAGGGCAGCGGCTCGGTCCAGCGGAGCTGCTTGGGGCTCACGCCTTCGCGGATGGCGCGCGCGGCGGCATGGCCGGCCACTTCGCCGGTCTGGCAGCACCAGGGGAAATTGCGCATGACCATGAAGATGGTCTCGAAGGTGAAGGACAGCGAGGCGCCGGTCAGCAGCAGGTTGTCGACTTCCTTGGGCAGGAAGCAGCGGTAGGGCACCTCGAAGCTGTACCTGGCGTACCGGTCCCAGAAGAAGGTCTTGGTCATGGGGCGCGTCACGGCGTCGGGAAAGCGCCTTTGCTCGCGCGCGTCGTCGATGGAGAAGACGTATTCGCCGATGGGGTGGCGGCCATCCCGCACGCCCACGTAGCGGCCGACATGGGAGATGAAGGCGTCCTGGAAGCCCGGCGCGTATTTGCGCAGGAAGGCGGCCTCGGCATCGATCAGCCGGCGCAGTTCGCGCTTGGCGCGGGAGGCGTGCTCGGCATCGTCGTCCATGTGCAGCGCCCATTCGTAGGGCACGTTCTGCCACAGGATGAAGGTGCCCGGGCCCTGGATGGGGCTCATGTCGACGGTCGGATGGCCGATGTAGTGATCGCCGTAGACGCCCTGGTCGGCCAGGCGGGGGCGATAGAGTTCGGGCGGGATGTCGCCGGCCGCGCGGGCCGCATTGATCAGCTTGCTCAGGGCCGGATCGTTTTCGCGCTTCTGGTAGGCGGCGGTCCGCGCGAAATCGATGCCGCTCATGATCCACAGCAGGCCGCCGGGTATGGGGCGCGCCTGGGCGTCCGTGGTCACGGTCTCGGGCTGGCGTCCGCCGCCGCGCACGTAGGGGGCGCCGGCGCGCGCCACGACTTCGGCGGTGCCGCTGCCTTCCACGAAGATTCGGCCCTGGATCGCCTGGCGGCCTTGCACGGTTTCGATGATGGCGTGGGTAATGCGGCGTTGCCCGCCGTCGGGCTGCATCTCGACGTCCACGAAGGCGGCGCCGTAGATGGCGTGCACGCCGGCCTCGTCCAGCATGCGCAGCATGATGTTGCCGGCGGCATCCGGATTGAAGGAAGCGCGGCGGAAGGGCGAACCTGGTTCCAGGTAGTAGTCGTAGTGGGACAGCGCATTGCCGGCCCAGTCGGGCAGTTCCTTCTCGGTGGCGGTGTAGATGGCGCCCGCCGCCGCGAAGCGCTCCATCAGCTCAGTATGGATGCCGCCTACGCCCATGTTGGCGGCGCCCTGGAGCCCCGAGGTATGGACCCCGCCGGGCATGTCGAATTTCTCGACGATGATCACGCTGCAACCCTCGCGGCGCGCACGCAGCGCCGCCGCGAAGCCGCCCGGCCCCGCGCCGATGACGACGACGTCCGCTTCCCCGATGACCGGCACGCCCCGGGCGGTGCGGCCCAGGGGCTGGATGCTACTGCTGTTCAACTCACATTCTCCCTATCGCTATTCGGCGGTGATCTTGTTGTCGACGATCACCGGTTTCCAGCGCGCCAGTTCTTCCTGCATGAAGGCCTTGAATTGCGCGGGCGTGCCCGGCGCGGGCTCCATCAGTTGCTGGCGCAGCAGTTCGACTACCTGGGGCTGGCGCAGCACCTCGCCGATCGCGGCGCTGATGCGTCCGGCCAGCGCGGCGGGCATGCCGCCGGGTGCGACGAACCCCATCCAGGCGCTGCCGACGATGTCCGGGTAGAACTCGCGCAAGGCCGGCACCTCGGGCAGCAGCGCTGCGCGCTCGGCGGTGGAGACCGCGATCGGCACTACCTTGTCGCCGCGCACCTGGGCCATGGTGGCCTGTGCGGGCAGGCAGCCCATCTGCACCTCGTTGGTCATCACGGCGGTGGTGGCCTGCACGGCGCCGGCGTACATCACCGGAACGATCTGCGTGCCGCTCTTGTTGGCGAGCAGCGTCATGACCAGGTGGCCCAGCGAGCCGTTGCCCACGTACGAGTAGTTGTATTTGCCGGGATTCTTTTTCAGGACGTCGATGAGCTCGGGCAGCGTCTTGACGCCCAGTTCCCGGGATGCGATCAACAGGCAGGGCTGGTGCACGCCCAGCGTCAAGGGCGTGAGGTCCTTGGCCGGGTCGTAGGCCATGCGCTTGTAGAGCAGGGGGTTGTGGACCAGCGGGCCGGCGATGCTGACGCCGAAAGTGCTGCCGTCCGGGTGCGCGCGGGCGACCAGCGTGGTGCCTATCATGCCGCCGGCGCCGGGCCGGGAGTCGACGATGAAGGGCGTGCCGTACTTCTTCTGCAGGCCCTCGGCGACGACCCGCGCCACGGTATCGGTGGTCGTGCCGGCGCTGAAGGGGTTGATCACCGTGGTGGCGCGGCTGGGCCAGTCCTGGGCGGCCGCCGCGGTGGCGGTGGCCAGCAGCGCCAGGCAGGCGATGGCTTGTCGTGTTTTTTTCATGGATGTCTCCGGGGAAATCTCAGGCGGGCGGGTTCTGGCGGACGACCTGTTCGCGGCGGAAAAGCGCATAGTCCTGCGCCAGGCGGTGCTGCACTTGCGAGACCGGCACGTCCGAGGGAGGGCGGCTGCCGGCCGCGGCGATGGCGCCCAACGTGCCGACCGCCTGCCCCATCGCCATGGAGGTCGCCATGTGGCGCGCGCCGGCCATGGCCTCGCGGGTCGCGCTCAAGGTGCGGCCGCACACCAGCAGGCCCTCCACGCCTGCGGGCAGCAGCGTGCGCAGCGGTATCTCGAAGGGCTGGGGCGGCGCATACAGGCGGATGCCGGTGCCGCCCGGCTGGTGGCGGTCCATGGGGCCGGCGCCCAGGGCGATGGAGTCCTCGAAGCCGCGCGCCTGCATGATGTCTTCTTCGCTGAGCGTGTATCGCCCTTCGATGCGGCGCGTCTCGCGCACGCCCACGCGCTCGGCGACATCGGCCAGGATGGCGTGCTCGAAGCCGGGGATCTCGCGCCGCAGGAATCCCACGATGCTGGCGATCTGCCGGCGGCCTTCCTGCTCGGCGCGCGAGGCGTCGCGGGCATCCAGCGCATCGATGTCCTGGATGCGGCTCATCAGGCAGATGGCGTCGGTGCCGCCGGGCGTGCTGACGAAGGACAGGCTTTCCCAGAACAGTTCGCCGCGCCGCAAGCCATCCAGTACCCGGGCACGGCGTTCGTCGGAAGGCACCGCCCGGAAGCGCGCCACGTCCACGTTCGACAGGCGGAAGGACAGGGTGCAGGGCTGGCGCTCGCCGCCATCGTCCTGGAACGGGACGCCCGCGCTGGCGCATACCAGCGCATCGCCGGAGGCATCCACCACCACCGGCGCGAGCAGGGCCAGGCGACCCTGCACGGACTCGACCGTCACACCGCTGATGGCGCCGTCCCGTACCAGTGCGCGCGCGAAGCTCGTGTGCAGCAGTACCTCCGCGCCCGCTTCGCTGACGGCGCCGTCCAGCACCCATTTGACCGTCTCGGGGTTGAAGGGCAGCACGCGCAGCGGGAACGGCGTGCCGGCTGCCTCGCCCATCACGTAGCGGTGGAAGCCGTCCGAGCCGCCGGCGGCCTGCACGCGCTCGGCCAGCTCGAACGGGATGCCGCCTACCACGCGCGTTTCGCCGTGGAAGAAGGCGACCCATTGCGCCACGAGATTGGCGGTGGCGGCGCCGCCCAGGCAGCCTCCGCGCTCGACCAGCAGCGTGCGCGCGCCGGTGCGCGCCGCGGCGATGGCGGCCACGGTGCCGGAGGCGCCGCCGCCGACGACGATGACGTCATAGCGGCCCGCGACGGGCGTGTTCAGGGTTTCCTGGATGGTGTCGGATTGCGGCATGCATGTCTCCCGGGCGCCCTGTGCGGGTGCCTCCTGTCATGCCGTGCAGTGTTGCGCTCAGCGCCGCTTGCCGCCAGACGGTGTTCTCATATGTGAACACTTTTCGTTTCGATGGGCCTGGACCGATCCGTGGCCGCGGCGATTTCCGCGGCGGCGGCGCGCAGGGCAAGCTCCAGCTTCCGCTTGCGTGTGTCGTCCAGCCGGCTGGCCGGAAGCGCAAGGCCCAAGGCCGCGAGCGCGCGGCCGTGTACGTCCAGGATGGGTACGGCCAGGCCCACGATGCCGACGGTGAACTCGCTGAAGGACCAGGCCACGCCTTCTTCCCGGATCTGGTTCAACTGCCGCCGCAGGACGGTCGTGGAGCGTATGGTCTGCTCGGTGCGCGGTTGCAGCTTGACGCGCTGGAGATAGGCTTCGCGTTCGGCCGGCGGCAGCCACGCAAGCAGCACCTTGCCCGCCGAACTGGCATAGAGCGGCTGCATGACGCCCACGTGCACCGAATACAGCACCGCGTTCGGCGATTGCGCGGAGGCGATGCGTTCGGCCATGTCGTTGCGCAGCACGCTCAGGCCGGCCGACTCCTCGGTATCGCGCATGAGCCGTTGCAGCCAGGGTTCGCTGGCGCGAAGCAGGTCGCGGTTGTGCGCGCCGCGGCGCGCGAGCGCGTAGGCACCTTCGCCCAGCTGGAACTGCTGCGTGTCCTGCAATTGCTCGATGTAGCCCCGTTCGACAAGATTGCGCAGCAGCGCGCTCAGGCTGCTTTTCGGGACGCCGGTCCGGCGCGAGATCTCGGCATGGGTCATGGCGCGGCCGGTGCTGGCCAGCAGCTCCAGCAGGTCGAGGACGCGGTCCGCCGATTTGACGCTGGACCGGACGGGGGCGGATTTGCCGCGCGCGGCGGCGGCCACGCGGCGCGGCTTGGACGAAGGGGCGGAGTTCACCCGGGAATTGTATGGTAGGGTGCCGAAGCGGTTGCTGAACGCGAATCGAAATACCAACGTATTGGCATGACTGCCAGATGCTCGACGATTTTCTGAAAGCCGTGGTTCGCCGCTATCGCCTGCCCACGGACGCTTGTCTGCCTCCAGGCACGCGCACCGCCAACCCGTCCGCCACGCTTGCGCTGGCCATCGAGCGGGCCCGCCAAGCGATCGCGGGTGGGGGCGAGCCGGACGCGGACCTGACGCGGGTCTTCACCGGGGCGCTTGCCCGCCTGATCGGCGAAGCGATGCATCCGGAGGGCGGCGACCCGGTCATCCAGGCCATGGTGCTCAGACACCGGCATGCGCATGTGCGCGAATATGCCTCGCTATACGCGCGAGCCGGCCAGGACCGCCGGCAGGTCCGGGCGGCGGTCGATGCCGTGGCTCATCCTGCCCGATTGCAGCGCATGCCCGGTGGACCCGTGCAGCAAGCCCTGGCGCAATGGCGCACCGCCGCCTCTCGCGAGTCCTGGCGCGATCTCCGCATGGGCCTGCCGCGCCTATTGGGCATGCCGGACATCGCCAGCGACACGCCACTCCAGGCCGGCCTGGCCAGGCTGCAGGAGCATCCCGCGCTAGTCCGCCTGCAACGTCTCGATGCTTTGGCGTCGGACGAACTCGTGCGCCATTACCAGGCGCTCTGGGACGGCCATGGGCCGCGCCAGGGAAGCGCCGAGGCCGCCGCGCAAGGGGGCGTTTCGCAGAAACGTGGCAAGGCCGTCGAGGCGGCTGCCGCCCGGGCGCTCGGAGCGTTGGCCGGACGCCTGGACCGGGAGGAGGGCGCCGGAGCGGTGCACCGGGTGGTGACGTCGATGCGGGTGCCCTCATCGATACGCGCCAGCCGTGAACGCGCCAAGACCGAATGGGATGTGGTCCTGCTGCGGCGCGTGCCGGATATGGATGGCGAACCGGCCTGGAGCGTCCGCCTGCTGGTCGAAGCCAAGGCCTCCATCGAGGCTGCGACGACAGACCTGCCGCGGCTGCAGCGCGGCGTGCGTGTGCTTGCGCAGGCCGAGGCTGGCGTGGCCTATTCGTTCCAGGCCAGCGAAGGCGCGGTGCGTTTGTGCGGTTCATCGCTGCGCGAGCTGTCCGCCGACGAAGCGGGCCTGGCGCGTTCGGTGCTGTATTGCTGCGATGCGCCCGCCGAACCCACACCGCGCCTACTGGGTGCGGCCAGCCGCATGCAGCTTCTGTCGGCGCCGGCCAGCCTGGCGTTCGCCAGCGCGCTGGCAGAAGGGCGCGACCCGGATCCGCGGGGGCTGGAAGAGGTCTGGAACGAGCTGCTGCATGCGCCAGGCTGGGCCGCGGTGCTGGATCAGTACCCGCGGCTGCGCCAGGTGCGCGGGCTGATGGTGCATGTGGACGACCTGATGGCTGCGATTACCGGCAAGTCGCACTGATCTTGCCGGCGGTCGCGGATCTCAGTTGATGGTGATGCCGCTCTTCTTGACCACGTCCTGCCACTTCTGGATTTCCGCGCGGCGGAAGGACTCGAGCTCGGCCGGGCTGGAGCCCACCAGTTCGGCCCCGATGCCTTCGAGCTTGGCCTTGACCTCCGGATCCTTGAGCACGTCGGCCAGCGCGGCCGACATCTGGTCGATGATGGCCTTGGGGGTGCCTGCGGCCGCGAACACGGCGTTCCATTCGTAGGACGAGAAACCCGGCACGCCGGATTCGGCGATGGTGGGAATCTGCGGCAGCACCGCCGAGCGCTTGTCGCCGCCGACCGCGATGGGGCGCAGCTTGCCGTTCTGGATGTGGGTCCACGCCGACCCCAGGCTGGCGAACATGATGGGCACCTGGCCCGACATCACGTCCACCATGGCCGGGCCGCCGCCCTTGTAGGCGACATGGACGAGCGAGGTGCCGGCCATGACGTTGAACAGTTCGCCGGCCAGGTGCTGCGCCGAGCCGGGACCGGCCGAGGCGAAGTGGGCGGGGTTGGCGGACTTGCCGTTCCGGATCAGGTCCTGCACCGAGGCGATCTTGCCTTGCGGCGAGGTCACCAGCATGTTGGGCACGCGCAGCAGCAGCGAGACGGCGTCGAAGGCCTTGAGCGTGTCGAAGCTCATCTTGCTCTGCAGCGCCGGGTTCTGCGCGTGGTTGGAGGCGTCGAGCATGAAGGTGTAGCCATCGGGGGCGGAACGGGCCGCCGCGGCACCGCCTATCATGCCGCCTGCGCCGCCCTTGTTGTCGATGATGACGGACTGGCCGAGCCTGGCCGACAGCCTGGGGCCGATGATGCGGGCCACCGTGTCCACCGTGCCGCCGGGCGGATAGGTGACGATCAGGGTGACGGGTTTCTCGGGCCAGGCGGCGTGCGCGGCCGACAAGGGCAGGGCAAGGGCCAGGGCGGCCAGGACGGGGATGCGGATCATGGTGTCTCCTTAGAATGCAAAGCAGCGGCTCGGATTGGCCGCGAGGATGCGCAGGCGTAGATCGATGTCGTCGATCCAGTTGGCGAGTGCCTGATAGGTTTGCGCGTAGGTCACGCCGGGGTGTTGGGTATGGGGCCAGTCGCTGCCCCAGACCAGGCGCTCCGGCCCGGCATGTTCGACCAACAGGCGCGCGGCCTGGCGGGCCGCCGGCCCGTCCGGCTCGGACCAGTTGCGATAGGCGCCCGAGAGCTTGACCCAGACGCCGTCGTCGCGGGCGGCCTCGAGCAGCCACTGGAAACCGGGGTCCGCGGCGCCCGTCGCGGGCGCGGGTCGGCCGAAGTGGTCCACCACCACGCGGCATTGCGCCGCGCGCAGCGGGCCGACGATGGCGGCCAGGCGTGCCGCCTCGACATGGACTTCGACATGCCAGTCCAGCGCCCGCAGGCAGGCCAGCAGGCGGGGCCAGCCGCCGCGGTCCAGCACGGGCAGCGGCTGGCCGATCAGGTTCAGCCGGATACCGACGACGCCGCCGCGCGCCAGCCGCTCCAGTTCGTCCGGCGCCGCATGCTGGTCCACGACCGCCACGCCCCGCAGCCGGTTCGGCGCCTGGCGGATGGCGTCGAGCATGTAGCCGTTGTCCGTGCCCAGGAAGCTGGGCTGGATCAGTACGCCGGCCCGCAGCCCGTGGGCGTCCAGGTGCCCGAGATAGTCTTCCAGCAAGGCATCGGTTTCGGGCGCATAGCGCCGTCCCGGCGCCAGCGCCAGCGAACGGGCGAAGACATGGGCATGGGCGTCGATCAGCAGGGGCGCGGGGTTGGCCACGGAGGGCTCTCCAGAATCGTGTCCGGCCTGGGCGTCGTGCCGGAATCGGGCCAATTCTAGAAACGCTTGTTATATTTATCTATCCATTTTCGGATGTTTTGTTATAAGGTCTTGTGATGGATATCCGGCGCCTGGAAGAGTTCATCGCGGTCCTGGACACGGGCAGCCTGAGCAAGGCGGCCGAACGGCTGGGGGTGGCCCAGCCGGCCCTGAGCCAATCCCTGGCGCGGCTCGAACGCGAACTGGGCGTCAAGCTGTTCCAGCGGTCGCGGCGCGGCGCCGAGCCCACGCCGGCGGCGCGCCAGATCGCCGAGGAAGTGCGGCGCGGCGTGTTCCGCATCGTCAACGCCATCGACGCGGCCCAGGCCATCGCGGCGGGCAGGGCGGGCGTGCTGCGCGTCGGCCTGGTTTCCAGCGCGCTGGTGGACATCCTGCCGCGCGCCCTGCGGGTCCTGCGCGCCCAGGTGCCGGGCCTGCGCATCGTGCTGCGCGAAATGAGCAACGCCGAGCAGGCGCAGGCCTTGTCGCGCGGCGAGATCGACGTGGCGCTGGTGCACACGCCGGTGGCCCTGTCGGGGGTCATGCACGAGAAAGTGCTGATGCGCGAGCGCCTGGTGGCGGCCGTGCCGGCGGACTTGCTGCCCGGCGGCAAAGACAGGGTGACGATGGCCGACATCGCCCGTGCCGGCCTGGTGATGTTTCCGCATGCCCAACTGCCGACTTTCTACGAGGCGGTGATGGATGCGTTCCGCAAGGAAGGCCTGGATGCCGACGTCGTGCAGGAGGCGAACCGGACCTTGACCGTGCTGGCCTGCGTGGCGGGCGGCTGCGGGATCGCGCTGCTGCCCAGCTGGATACGTTCGCTGGATTTCGCCGGGGTGCGCTATTGCGAGGTGGCGGACGGGACGCGGCTGCCCAGCTTCGACGTCAGTGCCATCTGGCCCAAGCGCTCCGTGGCCGGGCTGGCCGACGATTTCGTGCGCGCCTGCGGGGTCGGGCCGTGAAATCCGCGGCGTAGCGTCACAAAGCCGGCCGCTGTTTCGTCCTAATGGTATGGACAAGCACACATTCCCCGGGCCCGACGCGCTGGCCTCCAGTTTCGCCACCAGCTACGCCGGCGTGGTGGCCTTCATCGCGGTGGCCGCCGAAGGCAGTTTCGCCAGGGCGGGCGATCGCCTGGGCATCGGCCGGTCGGCGGTCAGCCGCAGCGTGCAGAAGCTGGAAGACCAGTTGGGGATCCGGCTGTTCGTGCGCACGACGCGCGCCACGTCGCTGACGCGGGAAGGCGAACGTTTCTACGAACATTGCCGGCCCGGCGTCGAGCATATCGTGCAGGCGCTGGACGAGATGCGGGAATTGCGGGAAGGGCCGCCCTCGGGCTTGCTGCGCATCAGCGCCACGGCGGGTTTCGGCCGCAAGGTCGTCGCGCCGCTGTTGAACGGCTTTCGCGCCGCCTATCCGGAGGTGTCGGTCGACCTGCTGCTGGACGACAGGCCCACGGATTTCACGGCGGACAGGGTGGATGTGTCGTTCCGCGATGGACGCATGGAGGACAGCCAGATCATCGCCCGGCGATTGATCCCCATGCCGATGCTGCTGTGCGCATCGCCCGACTATGCCGCACAGCGCGGGCTGCCGCGCGACCTCGACGAACTGGCCGGCCATCGATGCGTGAACTTTCGCCTGGCTTCCGGACGCGTGGCCGAGTGGGAATTCCAGGCGGGCGACCGGTTGCGCAAGTTCATGCCGCGGCCGCCGCAGGCGATGCTGGCCTTCAACGACGCGGACCTGGTGCTGCAAGCGGTGCTGGACGGGCAGGGGATCGCGCAGATGGCGGGCTACCAGGTCTGCGAGCACCTGCGCGCCGGCACGCTGCTGGCCTGCCTGCCGCATCATGCGCCGGATGATCGCGGCCATTACCTCTGCTATCTGAGCCGCCAGCACCTGCCGGCGCGCATGCGGGCCTTCATCGACTACATGACGGCGCGCATCCGCGCGTTGGATTTCCGGATTCCGGACCGCCCGGACCCGGCGGCGAGCCGGCTGGCCGCGCCGTGGAAACATGCGGCCTAGCCGGTGGCGCCGATGCTTCAGTCCAGCTTGGCCCGGTCCAGGCCATAGGCCTTGTCGGCCGAGCCCGGTGTGGTCCGGAAACCCACGTTCAGGCGGTTCCAGGCGTTGATCGCCATGATCGCGAAGCTCAGGTCCGAGATCTCCTTCTCCGACAGCTCGGCGCGGACCTGCTCGTAGACCTCGTCGGGCACGCCGTGCCCGGGCAGGCGGGTCAAGGCTTCGGTCCAGGCCAGGGCCGCCCGTTCGCGCGGCGAGAACAACGGGGACTCGCGCCAGACGGCGACGTGGTGCACGCGCAGTTCCCGCTCGCCGTCGATCTTGGCTTCCTTCACGTGCATGTCCAGGCAGAAGCCGCAGCCGTTCATTTGCGAGGCGCGGATATCGACCAGGTGCAAGATCGAGGCTTCGATGGTGCCGGATTTCTTGATCTGCATGCTGAATTCGACGAACTTCTTGAACAGCTCGGGCGATTGGGCGAGGGCACTGATGCGTTGGGTCATGATGTCTTCCTCGGTGGTGTGAGGCGTCGGTTGCGGAACGACTCCATCGTAGGCCCGCCGGGGCGGCGGCGGTAGCGCCGCGCCGGGGACCGCCGTGTTGCCTGTCCGGCACCAATGACCGGTACACTGCGCGTTGCCCAGTCCCACCGACGACACGTATGCCTGATCCATCGCCCCGCAAGAAGCCACGCATCAAGCGCTCCGCCGGCCATCCCACGGAGAAGACCATGGTGGGGAAGGCCGCGATCATCGACACGGCGATCGCGCTGATGAAGACCAAGACGCCGCAGGAACTGAGCGTGCTCGAAATCGCCACGGCCGCCGGCGTCGACCCCGCCCTGATCCGCTATTACTTCAGCAACAAACAGGGGCTGATGCGCGCCGCGGCCACGCACATCATGGATCAGCTCCAGGCCCGGAGCCAGGTCATGCTGGGCCAGGACGCGCCGCTGGAAGCGCGGATCCGCAAGCGCCTGGTGCTGCTGATCGAGGCGCTGAAGGACAATCCGCGCTTCCTGCAGCTCGTGCTCAACGAGATCTACAGCCATGCCGATACGCCCGAGCGCATGGACACGCTCCAGGGCGTGGCCGCGCGCGGGCTGGCCCTGAGCGAGGCGCTGCTGGTCGCGCGCGAGGGCGACCCGCCGCTCGATGCCATCGACCCGCGTTTCCTGCATGTCGCTTTCCTGGGACTGTGCACGTTCTTCGTGGATGCCCAGCCCATGCTCAAGGTGCTGTTCAACGGCGAGCAGGGGGCCGAGGACCTGACCGGGCGCTACCTGGATTTCGCCACGCGCCTCATCATGCACGGCATCGTGAAGTAGGCGTTTTCGCTAGTCTGAAAATTCTTGACACCTTTTTTCGCGGTCGATAACCTGTTCTCTATTCCTAGTTTTAGGAATAGAGAACATCCAGCGCCAGCGCGGTTTCTGGCGGCCCCATCGCGAGGAAGATATGTCCGAATTCAATGTCCACCTGACCGGTTGGAAGGGGAACGAGCCCAGCCCGCACGCGGGCCAGGGCGTGGTGGAAGCGCCCGGCCAGGGAGTGAACCTTCGGTGGCAGAGCCGGGAGTCGGTCCCTACCGATTTCGAGAACGCGCTGGCCGACGCGATCGAAAGCGCCTATCTGGCCGGCGCCAGGACGCCACAGCAGTTCGCCGAGCACCTGAATGCGGCGGGCGTCGCCATGCCCTCGGGGCGGGACTGGAGCGCCGCCAGCCTGGAACAGGAAATGTCCCGCCTCGGCTATTGAGGCCCACGTCCACGAGGAAGCCACCATGAGCTTGCTGTCCGCCATAAGAGCCGCCGCCTGTATCGCCGCCGTGTCCCTGATGCTCCCGCAGGCACGGGCGGAAAACCTCCGGGACGTGACCTACCTGTTGCCGGCCCCGCCCAGCCTGCCGGCCTTCGCGCCGTGGATGATCGCGCAGCAGAAGGGCTACTACGCGCAAGAGGGGCTGAAGATCAATTTCGTGGTCGGCAAGGGCGGCGCCGACGTCGCCAAGCAGGTGGGCGCGGGCAATGCGCCGCTGGGCGGCGGCGTGGGCGACACGCCCATCATCGTCCGGCCCAACGGCGTGCCGGTAAAGGCGGTGGCGGTGCTGGGCGGGGCCTCGCTGATGCACCTGGCCATCAACCGCGCCGCCGTGCCGGGCGGCATCCCGGACCTGAAGGGCAAGACCATAGGCGCGATGTCCTACGCCGACACGACCTACTACGCGCTGCTGGGCATGCTGCGGGCCAACGGCCTGCCGAAGTCGGCGGTCGACATCCAGGCCAGCGGCCCCTCGGTCTGGCAGCTCTTCGCCGAGCAGAAGATTCCCGCGCTGGCCTCGGTGCCCGAATGGACGGTCAGCGCGCAGGAGGCCGGCGTGAAGGTCGAGCTCATTCCGGCGGACCGCTATTTCAAGAGCATGGCCCAGGCCATCCTGGCGTCCGACGAGACCATCCGCAAGGAACCCGAACTGATCCGCAAGTTCGTCAAGGCCACGCTGCGCGGCCTGGCCGACATCTCGCGCGATCCGGCCGCGGCCACGGCCGACTACGTCAAGGCGGTGCCCGCGTACCAGGGCAGGGAGAAATATGTGGAGTCCGTCCTGCGGCTGTACAACGCCACGGTCTACCAGGGCCAGCCCCGGTTGGGCGCCATCGACCCGGACCGCGTCGCCACGCTCCAGTCGTTCTATCTGAACGAAGGCATCATCTCGCGCGCGGTCCCGCTGAACGATTTGTTCACGAACGACTTCGTGCCGGCGAAACAGTAGGAACACATCCATGAATCCCATCGTCCAGGACGGCCTGGCCCTTGCCGCCGCGACCCGCGTGGAAACCGGCCTGCGCAACCTCTGGTATCCCGTCACGCCCAGCTACGCCGTCCGGGATACCCCGCTGGGCATCACCCGTCTTTCCGAGAACATCGTGCTGTGGCGCGACCGCGCCGGCGTGGTGCGGGCGGTCGAGGACCGCTGTCCCCACCGCGGTGCCCGCCTGTCGCTGGGCTGGAACCTGGGCGAGCGCATCGCCTGCTGGTACCACGGCGTGGAAGTCGATGGCGAAGGCAAGGTGGCCGATGTGCCGGCGCTGGAAAGCAGCCAGCTCGTGGGCAGGAAATGCCTGCGGTCCTATCCGGTGGTCGAGTACGGCGGCGCCGTCTTCCTGTGGTTCGGGTCCATGGAGCATGGGCAGCCCAGGCCCTTCGTGCTGCCCGAGGAAATGACGAACGACGAATACTCGGGTTTCCTGTGCATGCAGAACTGGAAGTGCAATTACCGCTATGCCATCGACAACGTGATGGATCTCATGCACGGGACCTATCTGCATTCGAACTCGCATTCGATGGCCCAGGGCGACAAGAAGGCGGAAATGGTCATCCGCCACACCGACTGCGGCCTGGTCTTCGAGAAGGTCGGCCAGCGCGGCGTGAACTTCGACTGGGTCGAGTTCGGCCATACGTCCTCGCTGTGGATCCGCCTGTCCGTTCCCTATCGTCCCCAGTATGGCGGCGGCGAGTTCTTCATCGTGGGCTTCGTCACGCCCGTCGACGACGGCAATTGCCAGGTCTATTTCTGGCGCATCCGCAAGTCCCAGGGCTTCGAGCGCAACGTCTGGCGCTTTCTGTACCGCAACCGCCTGGAAGGGCTGCATTGGGACGTGCTGGAGCAGGATCGCGTGGTCATCGAAAGCCTGGCGCGCCACGCGCGCAGCCAGGAGAACCTTTATTCCCATGATCTCGGTCTCGTGCGGGTAAGGCGCGTGATGGAGAAGCTGGCCAGGGAACAGGTCGAGGCCGAACAGGCCGCGGCCGTCCACTGAACGGCAACGACGAGTAGTCCCCTCGGGCGGGCCTGCCCGATATTCTCCTTTCCACAGGAACGACCATGAAACTCGCGCTTTCAGGGGGGCTCGCGCTCGCCCTCGTTTCCCTGCCTTGCCTGGCCCAGTCGCCCGCCGGCAACGTGACGCTGTACGGTGCCATCGACACCGGTGTCGAATACATCACCCACGCCAGCGCCGGCGGCGGATCGGGCATGCGCATGCCCACGCTGACCGGCGGACAACTGCCGTCGCGCTGGGGCCTGCGCGGCAACGAGGACCTGGGCAACGGCTGGCGCGGCATCTTCAACCTGGAAAGCGGCTTCTTCGCCGATTCCGGTTCGTCCGGCCAGGCGGGCCGCCTGTTCGGGCGCACCGCGATCGTTGGTGTCGAGGGGCCGTGGGGCAGCTTCACGCTGGGACGCCAGTCGACCATGCTGACCTGGTCGCTGATGGATGCCGACGTGATCGGACCGTCGGTGTTCAGCATGGCGAGCTTCGACAGCTACATCCCCAACGCGCGCGCCGACAACTCGCTGGCCTACCGCGGCAGGTTCGGCGGCCTGACCGTCGGCGCGACCTATTCCTTCGGCCGCGATACCTCGGCGGCGGGCAACTGCGGAGGCGAGCGCCCCGGGGATGCCCAGGCGTGCCGCGGGTGGTCGGGGCTGCTGAAGTACGACGGCGGCGGCTGGGGCGTGGCGGCCGCCATCGACGAACAGCGGGGCGGTCCCGGCGCGGCGCCGGCGGTGGTGGTGCCGGGCGTGGCCGGCGTCGCGATCGCTTCGTCGGACAGCCGCGACCGGCGCTACATGGCCAACGGCTACGTGCACATCGCCGACCTGAAACTGGGCGCCGGCTGGATGCACCGCCGCATCGAAGGCGGCGCCGCCGACGTCTCGACCAACCTGTATTTCCTGGGCGCCACCTATCCGATCGGCAACTGGACCCTGAACGCGCAGGCCTCGCGCATGATCGCCAATGCCTACCAGGCCAAGGGCACGATGCTGGTCGGCCGCGCCAGCTACAGCTTCTCGAAGCGGACCGCCGCCTATGCCATGCTGGCCCACATGGGCAACAGCGGCGCGGGGGCGGTGTTCTCGGTGTCCAGCAGCAGCATCGTTCCGTGGTCGCCCAAGGCGGGGCAGGGGCAGGTGGGGGTGATGGTGGGGTTGCGGCATTCGTTCTAGGCGCCGGTCGAAAGGCGGTGCGTCGTCGTCGCGATAACGAAAACGTACCGCTCGCATAGCAAAAATGTTCTGGATGCCTTCAGGGGTCCGTCATCTAATGGAGGACATCGACCCTGCCAGGACGAAGCAATTGATCGATATTTCGCAGCACCCGGATTAGGCCTTCTTCCACGAACGCGGCTTCGCCGTGCGGCTGGGGTTCGGCCGGCGGCCCGCGCTGATGGTGGTGGACCTGACCAACGGCTTCACCGATCCGTCGCGTCCGCTGGGCGCCGATCTCTCGGCCCAGGTCGCCGCCACCAACGCCTTGCTGGACGTCGCCGCCGGGAAGGGCGTGCCGGTCATCTTCACCTGCGTGCGCTACGACGATCCGCAGATGCGCGACGCGGGGCTGTGGGCGATCAAGCAGAAGGGAACGATGTCCCTGGCGGCCGAGGGCGACGGCCACCACGTCGATGCGCGGCTGCATCGCCGGGAGCACGACATCGTGTTGGTCAAGAAATACGCGTCGTGTTTCTTCGGCACCGATCTCGCGTCCCGGTTGCAGAACCTGGGTGTCGATACGCTGATCCTGACGGGCACGTCCACCAGCGGCTGCGTGCGCGCCACCGCCGTGGACGCCTGCCAACTGGGGTTCCGCCCCATGGTGGTGCAGGAAGGCGTGGGCGACCGCTCGGCCGCGGCGCACGCGCAAAGCCTGTTCGATCTCGACACCAAATACGGCGACGTGGTCGGCCTGGAGGAGACGCTGGCCTACCTGCGGGGGCTGGCCTAGAAGGGCGGCGCCTGGGGCCCGGACCGGAGACTGTCGCGTCGGTATGAGATGATCGGGCTTTGTCAGGCCTTGCCCGAAGGAATCCCATGACCAGCACGCTCGCCATCGTCGTTTCCCTGGCGTTGTTGATGTACCTGGCCTATCGCGGCGTGACCGTGCTGCTGCTGGCGCCGCTGATGGGCGCGCTGGCGGTGGTGCTGTCCGGGGACGCGGCATTGCTGCTGCCCATCTATACCGGCACGTTCATGACCGCCCTGAGCGGCTACGTGCTGCAGTTCCTGCCCATTTTCCTGCTGGGCTCGCTGTTTGGCCAACTGATGGCCGACTCGGGGGCCGCCAATACGCTGTCGCGCTGGATCGTCGCCAGCGTGGGCGAGAAGCACGCCATCGTCACCGTGGTGCTGGCCTGCGCGCTGCTGACCTATGGCGGCGTGTCCCTGTTCGTGGTGGCCTTCGCGATCTACCCGGTCGCGGTCGACCTGTTCAGGGCGGCGCGGATACCCAAGCGGCTGATCCCCGCCACGATCGCGCTGGGCGCCTTCACCTTCACCATGACCGCCTTGCCCGGCACGCCCGCCATCCAGAACGCCATTCCCATCCCGTACTTCGGCACCAACGTCTTCGCCGCGCCCGGCCTGGGCATCATCGCGGCCGCGATCATGTTCGGCGGCGGCTCCTGGTGGCTGCGGCGCCGCGCCGCGGCCGCCCATGCCGCGGGGGAAGGCTACGGCGACCACGACGACGCGCGGGAGGGCACGCCGGCGGAGGCGGAGCAGGACGCCCGGTGGTCGGTCATGCCCGTGCCGCTGGCCTTGCTGCCGCTGCTGCTGGTGGTGGGGATCAACGCCTTGTTCACCTACGTGGTGTTCCCGGCGGCGGATTTCTCGTTCCTGGCCCAGCGCTTTCCCGATCTGGCGCCGCAGAAGATCGTCGGCCTGTGGGCGCTGATCATCGCGCTGGCCACGGCCTGCATGGCGCTGGTGCTGCTGCGGCTCAAGCATTGGAGCAACCTGAAGAACACCATCAACCAGGGCGTGTTCGGGTTCATGCTGCCATTGTTCAACACGGCATCCGAGGTCGGCTACGGCGCGATCATCGCGGGCCTGGCGGGGTTCGCCATCATCCGCGACGCGGTGCTGAACGTGGCGCCGGGCAATCCACTGATCTCCGAGGCGGTGGCGATGAACGTGCTGGCGGGCATCACCGGTTCGTCCTCGGGCGGCTTGAGCATCGCCTTGCAGACGCTGGGACAGGACTACCTGCGCATGGCCCACGAGGCGGGCATCAGCGCCGAGCTGATGCACCGCGTGGCCGTGATGGCCGCCGGCGGCATGGACACCTTGCCGCACTGCGGCGCCATCATCACGCTCCTGGCCATCTGCAAGCTGACGCACCGGCAGTCGTATGGAGACATCGCCGCGGTGACGATCCTTTTTCCGCTGCCGGCGCTGGTGCTGGTCATCGCGCTGGGGACGATGTTCGGCGGGTTCTGAGGCGGGGGCTCAGAACTTGTACTTCAGGCTGACCGTGACGTTGCGCGGCGCGCCGTAGGTAAGCTGGCTGTAGGCCGCGAACATGCCGTAGTACCGCTTGTCGAACAGGTTGTTGATGTTCAACTGCGCGGTCATCTGCTTGTTGATCTCGTAGCGCGCCATCAGGCCGACCAGGGCGTAGTCCTTCTGCTCGACCTTCTCGACCGTGCCCAGCGGGTTCGTCGCGTGCGTGTAGGTCTTGCCCTGCCAGCTCAGGCCGCCGCCCAGCGTCAGCCCGCTCCATGCGCCCGGCAGGCGGTAGGTGGTGAACAGGCGGAACAGCCGGCGCGGGTACAGGCTGTTCACGTCCGTGCCGTCGGCGGCCTTGGCCCGGAAGTGCGTGTAGCCGGCGCTCAGGTTCCAGTTGGGGGCCAGTTCGCCCGCGACTTCCAGTTCGAAGCCCTTGCTGGTCGCGCCATCCACGGCGCGATAGGCGGTCTCGGGCGGGTTGGTCCCGGGCACGGTGTCGGTGGTCTGCTGCGCCAGGTTGTTCTGCTTGATGTGGAACACCGACGCGGAGGCATTCACCCGGCCATCCAGGAACTCGCCCTTGATGCCCGTTTCCATGGCCTTGCCCTTGACCGGGTCGAGGTAGCGGCCGGTCACGTCGCGCGCGTTCTGGGGCAGGAAGATGTCGGTGTAGCTGGCGTAGAGCGAGTACTGGTCGTTCAGGTCGTAGATCACGCCGGCGTAGGGCGTCAGCTCGTTGTCGCTCTTGACCTCGTAGGCGCCGCTGTAGGCCACGTCGCCTTTTTTCCGGTAGTTCGTCATCCGGGCGCCAAGGATCACCTTGAGCGGATCGGTCACATTGAAGCGCGCGACGCCGTAGATGGCCTGCTGGGTGGTGGTGCCGTTCTCGTAGAAGGTGGGAGCGCCCCAGCTGGGTTCCGGGAAGGTGCCGTTCCAGGCGTTGAAGTCCGGTGCGAGGCCGCCCGCTGGATTGGCCGCGCGGGCATCGGCGTTGAACTTCTGGTTGGCGTAGACGTAGCCGAAGGCCAGTTGGTGCTTGCGGCCCAGCAGTTCGAACGGGCCGTCGGCCTGCACGGCCACGTCGTCCTGCGTCGTCTTCACGTCATAGGAGCCGGCGAAGGTGGTCATGCCCAGGCCGGTCGTCCGATCGGGCGCGCCCGACAGGTAGAGCAGGTAGGAGTCGGCCTTGCGCTCGCTGCGGTTGTAGCTGAGCTTGACCCGCCAGTCGTTGTCGAAGCGGTGCTGCAGCGAGGCGAAATAGGTCTGGTAGGTCGTGTCCCAGCGCGTCCAGTCGGCCGCCGCGCTCTTGGAGCGGTCCCAGTTGGTGGGCGTGCCGTCGCTGTACCACAGCGGCAGGCCGCCCCACATCGGGCCGCGGGCCTTGTTCTTCTGGTAGCTCAGGCCGGCCGTGAGCAGGGTGTTGCTGGTCAGGTCGGCTTCCAGCGTGGCGAACAGGGTCTGGCTCTTGTTGCTGAGCCGATCGACCCAGTTGTCCCGCTCCGCGTGTTCGCCCACCACGCGCAGCCGCACCGTCTTGGCCGTATTGACGGGAGTGGACAGGTCGACCATGCCGCGGCGCTGGTTCCAACTGCCCAGGTCCAGTTCCGCGGCGCCGGTGAATTCCTTGCTGCCGGCCCGTTTGCGGACCATGTTGACGGCCGCGGAGGGGTTGCCCGAGCCGGTGGTCAGCCCGGTTGCGCCGCGCACGATTTCCACGCGGTCATACGTCACCAGGCTGCTGAAGATCTCGCCCGAGCTCCAGGGCTGGTCCCAGGTGGTCGGCACGCCGTCGATCATCAGGGCGTTGATGTCGAAGCCGCGGGCGTTGAACTGGGCGCGATGGGTCTCGTACTGGTTCACCGAGACGCCCGTGGTGTTGTTCAGCACGTCGGTGATGGTTTGCAGCCGCTGGTCTTCGAAGCGCTGCTGCGTGACTACCGTCACGGATTGAGGCGTGTCGCGCAGGCTCAGGCCCAGCGGAGTGGCGGTGCGGGAGGGGCCCGTCGTGGTGTACGACCCGGTGCCTTCAGTGGTGGCCGAGTCTTCGCCCTGGGGGGCGGCGTTGACCTTGATTTCCGGCAGCACGGCTGGTGCGTCCTGCGCCGACGCGTACAGCGGAAGGGCTGCGGCCATGCACAGGCTGAGTCGCTTGAGTTGAACGGATACGGCTGGGCGGGCTGCCATTTTCTCCCTCATGATGGTCGGTCTGCATTGAACGGGCGCACAAGATCCGGAGGCGAACGGCCGTGGCGGCACGTCGCCAGCGTCGGCGCTGGAAAACCGGATTCCCCCTTGCGAATTATGAATGATAATTGTTTTTATTTGTACTTGTGTTTACTTTTTATTCGAATGTTTGCTAGAGGCAACAGTGGTGTTCCCGTCCGGCGGGGGCGGGCGATCAGGCGTTTCTAGTTCATTTGCCGCAATGGCGCCTGGCGGGATCGCAGCCATCCGCATGCGGATGCCACTGGACGAATTCGGCGTCCTGCATGGCGCGCGGGCTTTGCGCCACGAAAAGCACCAGCCGCCGGCCATCGGTGAAATACGGATCGCCGGCCAGGTTGGCGCGAGGCTGCGCCTGGCTGGCCTCGCCCACGCCGTCGACGTAGCCCCAGCGTGCCACGTTGCTGGTCATCAGCATGTCCTGCAGCAGGTAGTCGCGGGCTTCGTCCACGTCGGGATCGATCACGTGCGTCGTCAGCGTGGGGGAGCGGGTGGTGACCTTCACGCCGATGTCGCGGCTGATCTGGCCAGCCCAGACCGGCACGCCGTCCACCTGCAACGGTGTCAGCCAAAGACGCAGATGATTGCGCTGCGAGATGCTGGCCCGCGCGCGCTGCATGGAGAAATCCTGTGGACGGCCATCGAAATGCAGCGCGCTGACCGGCGACGTGCGATAGCTGCCGCCGAAGGCAAACACGCCGATCATGCGGCCGACGCTGGACGCGTTGATGGTCTCGGTGAAATCCCATCCCGCCCGGACCAGCGCGACCAGCACGTCGTGCTCGGACCCGACCATCACCAGGTTCAGCGGATCGCCTTGCTCGCTGCCCTGGGCATTGGTGGTGCAGCAGGGGAGCTTCTGCAAGGCGGAGCCCAGCGAAGCCAGGTCGACCCGGACCCGGCGCTCCGGCTGATAAAGCCGCTCGGGATCGATGGTCTGGTAGTCGAAGCCGCCGCCAGGCAGTTCCCTGGCGAAGTCGAAGCGCAGCACATGCCGGGCCCCCAGCAGCTCGACGTTGACCAGCTTGATGCCCCGCGTGACATTGGTGTAGACGAAACCGCTGACCGTTTGGCCGGGCGGAACATGTACCTTGATCTGGCGCGCGGTCAACTGGCGTTCGATCTGCGCCGCCGGTGTGCCGCCCGAGCCCGAGTGGAAAAGATAGGCGGCCTCGCGCGCGGAGTAGAAGTCGCGATCCATGAACACCGGCATGAACCAGTAGGGAAGCGTGCTGCGGTTCTCGATCCTGACCCAGACGGGTTGCACGCCATGCTCGGCCAGGGGCAGTCCGAAGCTGGCTGCGCTTTCCTCGTCGCGCAGCGCCGCGACGCTGACGGTGACCTGGCCGCGTGTCATCGCCTGGCGATTCGCGCGATCCAGGTAGCTTCGTTCCGCCTGGGACGGATCCATGGAAGAGGCAGCCTGGGAGTCTTTCGGGGAGGCGGCCGGACCGGCGCAGGCGGACAGCAGGGACAGGGCGATCGCGCCGAGCAGGGCACGCGCCGAGGCGGCCGCACCGTCCATCCATCGGGTATCAAGGGCGCTGGGCTTGTTCATGGTCCCCCTTCGCATCGATAGGGGGCACCGCGCGATCACCCCCACTGCGCCAAGCTGGTGGCAAAAGCATCAATGATGCCGCAAAACCATTTCATAACCTTGCCGATTTTCAAATAACGATCATTTTTTATGTTGGCCTGGCCCACCTTGACCGTGGCAGAAGTGCGGCCGGGTTGCCGCGGAGCATTGCAGCCGCTGCTCATGCTCCAGCAGCCATTGCTTGCGGGCCAGGCCACCGCCGTAGCCGGTCAACGCCCCATCCTTGCCCACGACCCGGTGGCAAGGGACGACGATCGCCACCCGGTTGGCGCCATTGGCGCCCGCCACCGCGCGCACGGCCTGCGGCCTGCCCATCTTCGCCGCCTGCTCGGCATAGCTGGCGGTGTGGCCATAGGGAATGGCTTGCAGCGCCCGCCACACAGACTGCTGGAACTCGCTGCCCGGGGTATCGAGCAGCAGATCGAACCGCTGCCGCACGCCCGCGAAATACTCGCCGATCTCGCGCTCGGCCTGCCGCGTATGCGCGTTCTCGCCCGCCAGGATGCGCGCCCGCAGCAGCCGTTGCAGGTCCTTGAACTCGGTCTCCAGCATCCGGCGATCCACGAACTCCAGCAGGCAGAGGCCGCGCTCACTGGCGCAGGCGAACATCGGGCCCAGCGGCGTGGTGAAGCGATGGATCAACAACACGCTGGCCTCGGCCGTAGGCGCGCCGCCGGTCAGCTTCTTGACGGTGTAGCCAAAGCCGCTGAGCGACTCGTAGCCGTTGTCCAGCGCGGCGTCGGTCGCACGGCGGCCGGTCTTCAATTCCTCCAGCGCCGCATTGATGCGCAGCGAACGCTGGAACGCCTGGAAGCTCATGCGGTGGTGCCGCTGGAACCAGCGCCGGATCCGCTCGGGGCTCAGCCCGCGCTGCCTGAGCTGCCAATCGCTCAGTCGCTCCTTGGGATGCCGGCGCACCCAGTCGACAGCCTCGGCCACTTCCGGCGGCGCGGCATGGGCGTTCTCGATCGGCCTGCATACCTTGCAAGGCCGGTAGCCGGCATCCAGCGCTTCCTTGAAGTCGGTATAGAACACCACGTTCTCGCGCTTGGGCTTGCGGGCGCGGCAGGTGGCGATGCAGAACACGCCGGTGGTTCTTACGCCGACATAGAAGATGCCTACGTGATCGGCGGCGCGGTCGAGCAGGGCGCGGTAGTAGGTGTCGATTTGCCGGTTGTCGGTGATCAGCATGGTCGGAGGGCGGCTTGTCTGAATGGGGCCAGTATGGAGTTTGGCCCGGGCGCGTCACAACCGAAAAATGGACGAGTATTTCTTATTGTCCGGAAGCAGGGATAAGGCTGATTCTATCTGCGAACCGGCCGCTTCCAACAGTCTGCATTGGGAACCATACCTACAACAGCATGCTGGTTGGAGTCGATAGGACTGCGGCAGGATGGTTGACAGCGTTTGTCGGCGACCTATGCCGGCAACAGTCAAACGCCGGCGCATACCGAGAACTATGCCTATGACGCGAACTGCTACCTGACCACAGTGACCATTGGCGGGGTCGTGCGGGCCGAGCGGCTCAATGATGCGGCCGGGCGCGTCGTGCGCTATATCGAACGCAACGAGAACAACAGCGTGCGTACGGATGCGACGCGGACCTGGGACGCGGATGGATTGCAGACGCTGGAAACCGACAACCTGACGGGAAGGACGACGACCTACACGTACTCGGGAGAAGGTTCCTTGAGTACGGTGGTGTCCGAGGGCGGTGGCTCTGCCAAGACCACGACGAGCTATACCTATGAATGGTGGGACAGCGCCAAGCAGAAAGAGGTCAAGGCCCAAGGCGACAACGGCCAGTCCGGCTGGGCGCCGGGCTTCTCGCGGTTCACCTACGATGTAAACGGCAACGTCAAGAGCGCGACCGATGTCGTGGGCAAACGGGAGTTCCGTTATCTCGTCGACGGCGATGGACGAGTGCTGCGGCGGGACGAGTATCTGGGTAGTGAAACGAACGCGGCGGGGGAACTGGTCAGCGCACGCGGTAACCGCTCGCACTCCTACTACTACCTGGGGGGACACCGCGTCGGCAACGTCGGCAACGATGGTGTTGAAAGGGTGGACTACGCCCAGGAGCTGTCGCGGACGACACCCATTTCGACTGCGGCCGCAGATTCTTTCGCGGCCCGCCCAGGTTGCCGTAGAACAGGATTAAGCAAGGCAAGGAGCTCAGTTCTGTACGCTGATGGCCGCATCGGACACGACTTTCTTCCAGGCGGTGTAGTCCTGTTTGATGAAGTTGGAGAAGTCGCGCGGATTGGCATAAACGACTTCGATGCCGTTGTCCGCCAGGCGTTTGCGGACCTCGGCGGCCGAGAATCCTCGCTTGATGGCGGCGGCAATCTTGTCGACGATGGGCGATGGCGTGCCTTGCGGCGCGAGCACGCCGTACCAGGTCGTCACGACCATGCCGGGCAAACCGACTTCGACCGCGGACGGGGTGTCGGGCAACAGGGGTTGGCGCTCGCGAGTCAATACGAACATCGCTTTCAACTGCTGTCCCTTGATGAGGGGCACGGAGCTGGGCAAGCCGTTGATCACCATGTCGATCTGTCCGCCCACCGCCGAGGTCACCGCCTGCGAGGCGCCCTGGTAGGGGACGTGCAGGATGTCGGTGCCGGTCAATGCCTTGAATTTCTCGAAGGCAAGGTGGTTGGATGATCCGGCGCCGCCGGAGCCGTAGCTGAACCGGCCCGGATGGGCGGTTAGCCGTGCGCGCAGGGCGGAAAAGTCGTCCTGGCCGAATTTCTGTGGATTGACCACGAATACGTTGGGCACCTCGGCGACCATGGCCACGGGTGCCAGATCGGCCAAGGGGTCGAAGCGCAGGCTCTGGTTGATGGCGGGGGTAATCGTCAGTGTGGGCGAGGTCAGCAGCAGGGTATAACCGTCGGGCTGGGACTTGGCGACGTGTTCCATGGCGATGCGTCCGCCGGCGCCGGACTTGTTTTCCACCACGACTGGCTGGCCCAGTTCCTGTGTCAGCCGCTCGGCCAGCATCTGGCCGACGACGAAGGTGGCGCCGGTGGGGAAGGGCAAGATCAGCTTGACGGGCTTGGCCGGATAGCTCTTGGCTTCGCTGGCGATCGCAAGCGTGGAACAGGCCGCCAACAGGGCGCCCAGTAGCCAGGTCGGTTTCATCGCTGCCTCCTTATGCTTGTATTTGGCAGGCATGCTACGCGCCGTCGAACGGGGTGTCGGCGGGGTGGCGCTTATGAAGGAAATAAGCGGCGTCTAATGGGCGCAGGTTCGAGACTGCGCTTGCCCACTATTAGGGAGCCTCTATGCACCCGTTGGCCAATGTCGACTTTCGTACCCTGCAGATTTTCCTGACGTTGATGACCGAGCGAGGGGTGACGGCCACATCGCTGGTGGTGGGCGTTTCGCAGCCGGCCATCACGCAGGCGCTGAACAGGCTGCGCAAGACCTTCGGCGATCCGCTGCTGGTGCGCAGCCCGCAAGGCATGCAGCCGACGGAAAAGGCATTGGCCCTGGAGCGCGAGACCAGGCGTTTCCTGGAGGAGGTCGCGCAGATCCAGGCGTCGCAGGAGGATTTCGATCCCTTGCGCGAGCGGCGCGAGGTCGTGCTGACCGCCCCGGAGTATCTGGAGCAGTTGCTCCTGCCGGTCATAGCGACCGTGCTGCGGCGCGATGCCCCGTACGTCACGTTGAGCATACGTTCGCCCGACCAGCGGCGCATCGATGCGCTGCTGGCCGCGGGCGACGTGAATTTCCGGCTGGGGTGGGTGCGCGATCCCCAGCCCTCGGTGCGGGCCATGCCGCTGTTCGAGGACGATGTGGTGGTGATCGGCGGGCCCGGCAATCGGGCGCTGGCCGAGCGGCTGACATTGCCCGCCTACGTCGCCTTGCCGCACGCGCGCTTGCTGGGAAGCGGCCGTACCACCTCGGGCCGGGTGATCGACGAGTTCATCAAGCAGCATGGCCAGAGTCTGGCGGTCTGCATCCATGCCCAAGGGTTGATGGCACTGCTCGGCACGCTGATGGTGTCCGATGCCGTCGCCACGGTGCCGCGTCGCGTGGCGCTGAAGATACAGGAGGCATTTCCGGTGCGGATGGTTGATTTCCCGGGCCGTTTGCCGCGTGTCAGCAATGCCTTGTACTGGCACGAGCGTACCCAGCGCAGCGCCTTCCACCAGTGGTTCCGGGGAGTGATCGGCCAGGCGGCCAGGCATGCCGCTGCGACATATGCATGACCGGGTAGCGGTGGCTGGGTTTTTGTGGAATGATTGTGAAATATCACAAATATTTCACAAGGAGTGCCCTTCATGCCACGCAAGCAGCGCATCACCACCCCCCACGTCGCCGAAGCCGCCCCCGGCCTTTGGTCCAACTGCCTGCAAGTGGGCGACACTCTCTACCTGTCGGGCCTGACCTCTCGCGCCAACGACGGCGAAACCATCCAGGGCAGCGACGAGTACGAGCAATCGCAGTTCATCTTCGCCAAGATCAAGCATCTGGTGGAAGCGGCGGGCGGCAAGATCGACGACGTGGTCACGCTGACGGTGTTCGTGACGCGCATGTCGGGCAACCAGGGGGTGTGGAAGGCGCGCCGCGAGTTTTTCACGGGCGATTTTCCGGCCTGCGCGCTGGTCGAGGTGAAGGGGCTGGCCAAGCCGGAAATCCTGGTCGAGATCCAGGGCCAGGCCAGACTGGGCGCGGGGGGCTGATCATGAAGAAACTCGTGTTGGGTCTGGCGTTGTCGTTGGCATCCACTGCCCCGATGGCGCAGTCGTTTCCCTCGCAGCCGCTGACGCTGATCGTGCCCTATGCCGCGGGCGGATCGTCCGATGCCCTGGCACGCGCGCTGGCCCAGGTGGTGGGCAAAGCGGCGGGAGTGTCGGTGGTGGTGGAGAATCGTCCCGGCGGCGGCACCGTCATCGGCACGCAGGCGCTGCTGGCCAAGCCGGCGGATGGGCAGACTGTGCTGATGATGGCGGCGAGCTTCGTCATCAATCCCTATCTGATCAAGAACCTGCCGTTCGATACGCGCAAGGATTTCCAGCCGGTGACGGCGCTGGCCTCGAATCCGCATGTGTTGGTGGTCTCGTCCAAGGTGCCCGCCCAGGACCTGAAGGGGTTCATCGACTGGACGAAGGCGCAGCAGGGCAAGGCGAGTTTTTCGTCCTTCGGCAATGGCTCGTCGGGCCACCTGGGCTTCGAGCTGTTCAAGCAGCGCGCGGGCGTGGAGATGCTGCACGTGCCTTACAAGGGCTCGGCGCCGGCCACGATGGCGGTGCTGTCGGGCGAGGTGGACGCGACGCTGGGCGACGTGGGCGTGGTGGCGCCGCACATCGCGGCGGGCAAGCTGAAGGCGCTGGCGGTGTCGGGGGCGAGCCGCTCGGCCGCGCTGCCCGGGGTGCCGACTTTCGCCCAGGCGGGATTGGAGGGGTTCTCGTCGGAAACCTGGATGGGCCTGCTGACCCGCGCCGGCGTGGCGCAGGACCGGGTGGAACGTCTGCATGACCTGTTCGCCCAGGCCTTGAACGACCCGGAGGTGCAGAAGACGCTGCAGCAGCAAGGCATGGAGGCCAAGCCCTCGGCCCCGGCCGAGTTCGCGCGTTTCCTGCAGCAGCAGTCGGACCAGTACCGCGTGGCGGTGGAGAAGGCGGGACTCAAGCCGGAATGAGCCGAGGCGGGGCGCCCGCGAGGCTACAATCGCGGGCGCACTTGCCACGCTTCATCCATCCGCATGCCCAGACCTTCGAAGACCTCGCGTATTGCCGCCGCCCGCGACGGCGATGAACATGCCGGTGGCTCGCCCTCGCTGGGCGAGCAGGCCTACGTGGCGGTCAAGCGGATGATCCTGTCGCACGAGCTGCGGCCGGGCGAGCACATCAATGTCGCGCAGTTGTGCCAGCGGCTGGGCCTGGGCCGCAGTCCCATCCACCTGGCCACGCACCGGCTGGCGCGCGAGGGGCTGGTGGAGATCCTTCCGCGCAAGGGGCTGCTGGTGAAGGCCGAGACCCTGGACGGTTTCCTGGAACTGATCGCGGCGCGGCAGTTGATCGAGCCTTTCCTGACGGGGCTGGCGGTGGATCGCATGCGTCCGGAGATCGTGGAGCAGTTGCAGGAACTGGTGGACGCCGGCTGGGAACGCTACCGCCAGAAGGACCACGCGGGCGGCATGGAGGTCGACCGGCGTTTCCATCATTTGTTGTACGACACGGCGGACAACCGCACCTTGTCGGATTTCGCGGCGCTGTTGCTCGATCGTTCCATGCTGCTGTGGTTCCGCCCCAAGGTGGATGCGGGCGAGCGCGCGAACGTGGCGGAGCTGGAGGATCTGCTGGACTGCATCCGGCGCGGCGACCGCGACGGGGCCGTGCGGACGATGGAAGCGCACGTGGGGTCGATCCGGCAGAAGTACCTGGGTTGAGTTCTCCGACTACCTTCCATTTATCTTTCATGTAATGCAAAATTGCATTACAATGACCGGGTAATGGAGGTAAGCCATGAGCATATTGACCGTGACCGCCCGGGGCCAAGTCACCTTCCGGAAGGAAGTCTTGCAACACCTTGGGATCAAGCCGGGCGACAAGATCGAACTGGATCTGCTGCCGGATAATCGGGCCTCCTTGAAAGCCGCGGAGCGGAAAGGATCCTTCCGGGAATTGCGCGGCATCCTGAAAGGCAAGACCAACGGCGCCAAGCTAAGCATCGAGGACATCAACGATGCGATAGCGGAAGGTGCCATGAAGGCCGATGGGCAATGAAAGTTACCGCCGACACGAACATCATCCTTCGCAGCATCGTTGACGATGACGAAGCCCAAACGACCCGGGCCATCGAGCTACTGGAAACCGCTGACATGGTGGCGGTGAGCCTCCAGACGCTGTGCGAAGTCGTTTGGGTGTTGCGCGGTCGGTATGAGGTGGACCGCGCGGATATCGCCGTGGCGATCCGCGCGCTTTTGAGCACGAACAACGTCGTTGTCAATCGTCCTGCGGCCGAGGCCGGCCTGGCGTTGCTGGAGGCCGGCGGCGATTTTGCCGATGGGGTAATTGCCTATGACGGAACGTGGCTCGGCGCGGAAACCTTTGTGTCGTTCGACAAGAAGGCGGTGTCTCTGCTAACAAAGCAGGGGTATTCTGCAAAGCTGCTTTGACGAACCATTGCCCGAATGACCCATGGCCAAGCTGCCGCCCGCCGAAGTCCTGGACCTGCTGCTCGATGCCATCTGCGTCGTGGACCATGACGGCCGTTTCCTGTCGATCACGGGGGCGGGCGAGAGCATCTTCGGCTACAAGCCCGAGGAAATGCTGGGCCGCCGCATGATCGAGTTCGTCCATCCCGATGACCGCGCCCGCACGCTGCAGGCGGTCCAGCGCATCGAGGCCGGCTATCTCCAGCGCTATTTCGAAAACCGCTATGTCCGCAAGGACGGCAGCGTGGCCCACATCATGTGGTCGGCGCGGCTGTCGGACGACAAGACGCATCGCGTGGCGGTGGCGCGCGACATTTCCGCCCGCGACGAGGTACTGCCGGACGAGCGCCTGAAGCCGGCGGCGGCAGGGGAGACATGGCGGCTTTCCTCGGCGCCGCCCAGCCTTACCCCGCCCGGATTCGGGCCGATCCCGCTATCGGCGCAGGACTACAAGGTGCTGCGCGCCCTGGCCAACGGCACCGGCGAGTGCGTGACGCGCAAGGCCATCGTGCAGGCGCTGGACGAGAACTTCCTGGACTACGACCAGCGCCGCCTGGATACGCAGATGCGCCGTCTGCGGCGCAAGGTGGAACAGGCGTGCGGGCTGGAATTGCCGGTGTCGACGGTGCGCAGCCAGGGGTTCAAGGTCTACCGGAAGATCGAAGTGGCCGACTAGGGCCTGTTCCCGCTCTGTCAATGCAGATGTAACCACTTCTGTTCCCGTTGCCCCAGGCGGTTTGCCGGGCGGCCGGCCGTGTAAACTTCCGGCTTTTGCCCGTCCGGTCCCATGGCGCACATGTCCGGGCGCACAGGCGCCAGCGGTCCGGCTTTCGTCCGCCTGCTTGCCCGCCTGGCGCACGCCCACGTTCCCACCCCCCGGCAGCCGCTTGCCGACCGGCTGAGCCTGTGGCTCGGCTGGACCGATGCCATCGCGCTGTCCGCGGTGCTGAGCGGCAACGCGAAAGCGGCGTCCGCCAGCACGCCTGCCTGCGATACGGCCGCGCGGGAGGACTGCGTGCGGGTGCGGGACGAACTGGCCCAGGCCATCGAGCAGGACAGGGTGCTGCGCCCGGTGCGCAGCCGCCATCGTCGCGATCCGGCGCTTCTGGTCGATCCGGACGACGACACCGATTTTTCCCGCTACCGCCAGCGCTACCTGGCCAAGCAGCAGCAGATGGAGACCGGCATCGCGGCCCTGCGCGGCCGGTTGCGCGCCATGCTGGCCGCCGGGTCGCCCGACATGGCGCGGCTGGCGGCCGTGGACGCCGTCATGGAGCGGGTGCTGGGCACGCAGGAGCGCAACCTGTTGGCCTCGGTGCCCGGCCTGCTGGAAGGCCATTTCCTGCGCCTGCGCAAGGCGGGCCGGGATCCCGCCGAGAAGACGCAGGAGGCCGGCGCGCCGGCCAGCAACGATCCCGGCCCCTGGCTGGACACCTTCCGCGCGGACATGCGGGGCGTCCTGCTGGCCGAACTGGATTTCCGATTTCAACCGGTCGAGGGGCTGCTGGCGGCCCTTCGCGCAAGCTGATTCGTCCTAGATGAGCAGATATCTTCCTTTCGTGGTTTTCTTCGTGGGTCTGGCCGTCGTGGGCTGGGTGGGCGTGGGCTATGTCGGCTCGAACCTGCTGGCGCTGGCGGTGATCCTGCTGATCGCCGCGTTCTACGTGCTGGGCGGGCTGGAACTGCGGCGCTTCCACGAGGCGACGTCCTCGCTGGCGCGGGCCACGGCCGACCTGTCGTCCCCGCCATCCAGCCTGGGGACGTGGCTGGAGCAAGTGCACCCCTCGCTGCGCAACGCCGTCCGGCTGCGCGTCGAGGGCGAAAGGGTGGGGCTGCCGGGCCCGGCGCTGACACCGTACCTGGCCGGACTGCTGGTGCTGCTGGGCATGCTGGGTACGTTCCTGGGCATGGTGGCGACGCTGCGTGGCACGGGGGTGGCGCTGGAGAGCGCGACCGACCTGCAGGCGATCCGGGCGTCGCTGGCGGCGCCGGTCAAGGGACTGGGCTTCGCGTTCGGGACGTCGGTGGCCGGCGTGGCGGCATCGGCCATGCTGGGGCTGCTGGCCTCGTTGTGCCGGCGCGAGCGCCTGCAGGCGGCGCAGGCGCTGGATACGCGCATCGCGACGGTGCTGCGGCCGTATTCGCTGGCCCACCAGCGCGAGGAGTCGTTCAAGCTGTTGCAGCGGCAGGCGGAGCTGATGCCGGCGCTGGTCGACCGGCTGCAGGCACTGGCGGAGTCCGTGGCCAAACACAACGAGGCCCTGGGCGAGCGCCTGGCCGCCGGGCAGGAAAGCTTCCACGGCCGGGTCGAGTCCGAGTACCGGCGCCTGGCCGGTTCGGTGGAGCAAAGTCTGAAGGAAAGCCTGGCCGACAGCGCGCGGGTGGCCGGCGCCACGATCCAGCCGGTGGTCGAGTCCGCGATGGCCGGCCTGGCGCGCGAGACGGCCAGCCTGCACCAGACGGTCACGCAGGCGGTGCAGCGGCAGCTGGACACGCTGTCCAGCCGCTTCGAAGCCAGCACCGCCACGGTGGCCGATACCTGGAGCACCGCGCTGGGCGAGCACCGGCGGACCAGCGACGCGCTGGCCGGCGACCTGCGCGCGGCGCTGGACGGATTCGCCCGGACTTTCGAGCAGCGCTCGGCCAGCCTGGTCGACGGCATGTCCACCCGCCTGGAAGCGTCGGTGGACAAGGTGTCGTCGACCTGGGGGACGGCGCTGGCGGCACACCAGCAGACCAGCGAGACCCTGTCGGGCGAACTGCGCGCCACCTTCGACGGCGTCGCGCAGGCCTTCGCCCGGCGTTCGACCGAGATGGTGGAAACCGTGGCCGCGCGGCTGGAGGGCGTGGCCGGCCAGGTGTCGCAGGCTTGGAATGCGGCGCTGGCGGGGCACCAGCGTACCAGCGAGGCGCTGGCCGGCGACGTCCGTGCGTCCTTCGAGCGGCTGGCGGGGGATTTCGAGCAGCGTTCGGCGGGGCTGGTGGACGGGATCGCCGCCCGGCTGGATGCCACGGCCGGGACGGTGTCCGGTGCCTGGAGCATGGCGCTGGACGAGCACCGGCGCACGGGCGAGGCCCTGGCCGGCGACATGCGTGCGTCCTTCGAGCGTTTCGCGGCCACTTTCGAGCAAGGGGCGGCCAGCCTGGTGGAGCGCGTGGCCGGCCAGCTCGAGGCCACGGTCCAGAACGTATCGGGCGCCTGGAACGAGGCGCTCGCGCGGCATGGACAGGTCAGCGAGCAGTTGTCCGGCGACACGCGCCAGGCGCTGGCCGAGGCCGCGGCCACCTTCGAGCGCCACGCGGTTTCGCTGCTGGACACGGTGGGACAGGCCCATGGCGAGCTGAGGTCCGAGCTGGCCGCGCGCGACGAGGCGCGGCAGGCGGCATGGACCGGCGCCCTGGAGGCCCTGGCCGGGTCGCTCAGCCAGGAATGGCGCGAGGCCGGCGAGCGGATCGCGGGCCGGCAACAGGAAGTCTGCGAGACGCTGGCGCGGACGGCGGGCGAGATGACGGCCGAGTCCCAGGCCCATGCGCGCGCCACCATCGCCGAGATCGAGCGGCTGGTGCAGGCAGCCTCGGAAGCCCCGCTGGCGGCGGCCCGGATCATCGGCGAACTGCGGCAGCAATTGTCCGACGGCATGACCCGCGACAACGCGATGCTGGAAGAGCGCGAGCGCCTGCTGCAGACGGTGGGCAGCCTGCTGGACACCGTCAACCACGCCAGCACCGAACAGCGGGAGGCGGTCGATGCGCTGGTGGCGGCGTCGGCCGAGATGCTGGAACGGGTGGGGACGCGCTTCACCGAGCAGGTCGGCGCCGAGACCGACAAGCTGGAGTCCGTGGCCGCGCAGGTCACCGGCAGCGCCGTCGAGGTGGCCAGCCTGGGCGAGGCGCTGGGCCAGGCGGTCAAGCTGTTCGGCGAGTCCAGCGACAAGCTGATGGAGCAGCTGCGCGGCATCGAGGGCGCGCTGGACAAGGCCATCGCCCGTAGCGACGAGCAGCTTGCCTACTACGTGGCGCAGGCCAAGGACGTGATCGACCTGAGCATGATGTCGCAGAAACAGATCGTCGAGGAGCTGCGGCAGCTCGACACGCAACGGGCGCCGGTGGGCGACGCGACCTGATGGCCGACGATATCGAATCCAACGTCGAGCCGGCATCGCCCGTCTGGGCGGTGTTCGGCGACCTGATGTCGGTCATGCTGGGGGCCTTCGTGCTGCTCCTGGTGGGCGTGATCGGCACGCAACTGGAGCTGTCCACCAAGCTCGAGGAAGAGGTGCAGCGCAGGCAGGGCGAGGCGCAGCGGCGGCAGGCCCTGGAGCAGGCGCTGGCCGGACCGCTGGCCGCGGGACGGGTGACGCTGGTCGATGGTCGCATCGGCATCAGCGGCAACGTGCTGTTCGCGTTGAACTCCGACGCCCTGCAGCCCGAGGGCCGGCAGTTGCTCAAGAGCCTGGTGGGGCCGCTGGGCGCCTACCTGAAGGCCCGCGACGAGATCATCATGGTGAGCGGGTTCACCGACGACAGGCAGATCCGCGAGGGCAACCGCCGCTTCGCCGACAACTGGGAACTGTCGGCGCAGCGGGCGCTGACGGTCACGCGCGCCCTGATCGACGAGGGCATCCCTTCGTCTTCGGTGTTTGCCGCGGCCTTCGGCGCCGAGCAGCCGGTGGCGCCCAACGCCGACGAGGACGGCCGTTCGCGCAACCGGCGCGTGGAGATCGCGCCCATGCCCCGGTCTTCCCAGCGCCGTGAGTAAGGACGTCGTTACCGAGGCGGCGGCGCTGCTCGATGCCTGGCGGGGGCAGGGAGCCGATCGCGTCGACCCGCTGCGTTTCCATTTCATCGAGGCGCTGGCGCGGCGGGCATCCGGCCACGAGGGCGAGGCGCGCCGCGTCCTGGACGAGAAGCTGGCCGCCGCACTGGCGGACTATGCCCGCGACGTGGCGCAGGCCGCGGATGCGAGCGAGGCCGTGGCGGCGCCCGTGGCCGCCGACGGCCTGACCACGCTGGTGGATCTCCTGTCCGCGAACGGCGCCGCGCTTCAGGATGCCGCCGGCGACATGGCGGTGCTGGACTACTTCCGTGGCCTGTGGGCCGAGCTGCGCGTGGGCCGGGAATTGCGGCAGGCCCTGGAGAACGTGCCCGAGAACGCCGGGCCGCTGAATTCGCTGCATCTCGTCCACCAATCGCTGATGCTGATGCACGACCTGGCGCCGGGATACCTGCGGCATTTCCTGTCGTATGCCGATACCCTGTCGTGGATGGAGCGCATGAGCGGCGCCGACCTGTTGCTGGGAGCCGCTGCGCGCGCCGAGGCGCCGAAGAAGGGCGGCAAGGGCAAGCCGGACTGAAGCCGGCTTCCGCAGGGCGCGGGAAAACGTCTATGCTTGGCGGGTCGCCCGGCGCGGCCTCTGCTGGCCCATGCGCCGCCGCCGTTCCCGGAATGCCCGCGCCATGCCCCTGTTCTACCTACGCAGACTGACCGCCGTCGAACGCACGCCCCAGGCCAACCGCCATCTCGCCTATTTCCTGGCCTTCGTCGCCGGCGCGGTGAACGCGGGCGGTTTCCTGGCGGTGCAGCAGTACACCTCCCACATGTCCGGCATCCTGTCGTCCATGGCCGATCACCTGGCCCTGGGCGGCATCGCCTTCTTCCTGCAGGGGCTGGCCGCGCTGCTTTTCTTCGTGCTGGGGGCCGCGACCTCGGCGGTGCTGATCAACTTCGGCCGCCGCTCGCGCCTGGCCAGCGAGTATGCGCTGCCGCTGCTGCTGGAGGCCGGGCTCCTGCTGTGCTTCGGCCTGCTGGGCGGCAACATCGAGCAGTTCCGCTGGCTGGCGGTGCCCGCGACCGTCATGCTGCTGTGCTTCATCATGGGCTTGCAGAACGCCATCATCACCAAGATCTCGCGCGCCGAGATCCGCACCACCCACGTCACGGGCATGGTGACCGACATCGGCATCGAGCTGGGCAAGCTGTTCTACTGGAACGTCTCGCGCGAGGCCGATCCGGGGCATTTCGTGCGGGCCGACCGCGCCAAACTGCGCGTGCTGAGCATGCTGGTGGGACTGTTCTTCGCCGGCGGCGTGGGCGGCGCGCTGTCGTTCGCCTATTTCGGCTTCGTGTCCACCGTGCCGCTGGCGGTGCTGCTGGGCCTGCTGGCGGCGATGCCGGTGGCCGAGGACCTGCAAGGGTACTGGCGGCACCACTAGGGGGTGCCGCGCGCGGCGGCGTGATGGTCACGCGCCCTCGGCCTTGAGCGCGCAGTCGCGCGCGTAGGCGTCCTCGTGGTCGGCCAGCACGTTGGGCACCAGCACCTTGAAGGCGGGCTTGCCGCCCGTGCCTTCCACCACCTGGTAGATGTGGTAGTTCTGGACAGGGTAGTTGTTGCGGTTGAACCGGAAGGGGCCGCGCACCGACTTGAACGGCGCGCCGCGCAGCGCGGCGGCCAGCGCGCGGCGGTCGGACACGTCGCCCGAGCGGGCGCGGACGGCGGCGTCGATCAGCATGGCGGCGTCATAGCTGAACGCCGCATAGGATGTCGGCGTGCGCTTGTACTTTTTCTCGAAAGCGGCGACGAAGCGGCGCGACTCGTCGTTGTCGGCGCCGGGCTGCCAGGATTCGGCCACGATGGCGCCGACGCCGGCCTTACCCATGGCGTTCACGCTGCCGGGCTCGACGGTATGCACCGAATACATGGGCAGCTTCTGCAGCATGCCGAACTGCTGGTACTGGCGCACGAAGCTGACGCCCTGGCTGCCCGGGAAGAAGGCGAACAGCCCCTTGGCGCCCGAGTTGCCGGTGGCGGACAGCTCGGCCGAGAAGTCGAGCTGGGTGAGCGGGGTATAGGTTTCCTGCGCGATCTTGCCGCGATAGAAACGCTTCAGCCCGGTGACCTTGTCCTTGGAGCCCAGGAAGTTCGGCGCGAGGATCGCGATCGGATCGATGCCCTTGTCCTGGAGATACTTGCCCATGGCCTCGGCGGTGGCGTCGCTCTGCCACGAGGTGATGAAGAGATTGGGCTTGCACTGCGCACCGGCCGTGGGCGAAGGGCCGGCCACCGAGCCGATGAAGGGGATGTCCGTGCCGGCGATCTTCCCCTGCAGGGCTATCAGGACGTTGGCGTAGGTCAGCCCGGTGACCACGTCCACCTTGTCGCGGTCCAGGAGCTTGGTCAGCGCCTGGACCGCGATCTCGGGCTTCATCTGGTCGTCTTCCCGGACGACCCGGGTGGCGACGCCGCCCAGTTTTCCCTGCATCTGCTCGACGGCCAGCATGAAGCCGTCGTACTGGTCCTGTCCCACGTCGGCCGACGGGCCTGACAGGGTGGCCAGGAATCCTATCCTGAGTTCGGCCGCCGCCGTGCCGCAGGCGGCCGCGGCGGCCAGGCCGAGGGTCAATGCCAGAGTGCGTCGCATGTGTGTCTCCCTTGTTGAATGTCCTGCCCGCAGCCCTATTGGGGCATGCCCGCATGCCTGCGGACCGGGCATCACCGTGCTTTATAGTTGTGCCGTTGGTTGGCCAGTATCCGCGCCTGCCGGCCCGCCATCCATGGGCCGGCGGTGATTCCAGGCTATTAGCGGAATTGATAGTTTTTCCTGGGTTGCGACCGGAGCCGCGACGTGAAAGACCTGAATCTGCTGTATGTGTTCGAGGCGCTGTGGCGCGATCGCTCGGTTACCCTGGCCGCCGAGAACCTGGGCGTGACGCAGGGGGCGGTCAGCAGCGCGCTCAAGCGCATGCGCGAGGAGTACCGGGACAAGCTGTTCGTGCTGGCCGGCCGCCGCATGGAGCCCACGGCGCTGGCGGCCGAGATCGCGCCCGCGCTGCTCGAATCGCTGAACGCGATACGCAAGACGTCGGGCATGTTGTCGTCGTTCGACGCGGCGCAGTCGCGGCGGGCCTTCACCATACGCACGCGCGACGTGGGCGAGGTGGTGGTGCTGCCCAGCCTGTACACCCGCATCGCCCGGGCCGCGCCAGACGTCAAGCTCAACGTCGTGTTCGCGCCCATCGACGAGACCGTGCAGGGCCTGTCGACCGGCCGCATCGACGTCGCGCTGGGCTACCTGCCGGCGCTCGAGCGCAACATCCACCGGAAGGTGCTGTTCAAGCAGCGTTACTTGTGCCTGATGCGGCGGGACCATCCCATCGCCAGGCAGGAACTGACGCAGAAGCGCTTCGTGGCCCAGCAGCACCTGCTGGTGGAGTACGCCGGCAGCGGCCACATCCTGCTGGAGCGGGCGCTGAACGAGGTGGGCGCCCGCGACCGGATCCAGGTGCGCATGCAGCAATACCTGGCGGCCCCGCACCTGGTGCTGAACTCGGACCTGATCTGGACCTGCCCGGAGTCGCTGGTGGTGGAGCTGTGCAAGTATTTCCCGCTGGCGGTGAAGCCGGTGCCGCTGCCGCTGGGCCATTTCGAGGTGGCGCTGTACTGGCATGACCGTTTCCACAAGGATCCGGCCAGCCAGTGGTTCCGGGCGCAGGTGGTCGACTGCATCGACGGCATCGGCTTCCGGCCCTGAGCGCAGGGCGTGCGCGCGCGGGTTCATTGCGCGATGGTGAAGCGGAATTCGCCGATGTGCTCGATCCATTGCCGCACGACGTCGCCCGGTTGCAGGAAGCGCTTGCGCGCGGCGCCCACGCCGGCCGGCGTGCCGGTCAGGATCAGGTCGCCCGGCAGCAGCGTCAGGCGCGAGCTCAGGTGGGCGATCTGGTCGGCGATGCTGAACAGCATGCGCGACGTGTTCGAATCCTGCATCAGTTCGTCGTTCACCCACAGCTTCATGGCCAGGTTCATGGGGTCGGGCACGAAGCGCGCGGGCGTGATGGCGGGGCCGATCGGGCAGGCGCCGTCGAAGGATTTCTGGCCTATCCAGTCCCACTTGAAGGGCGAGCCCTCGGCCACGCCGGGCCGGCCGAAATGGCCGCGCGCCGACAGGTCGTTGGCCACCACGTAGCCCGCCACGTAGTCCATCGCCTCGTCGACGTCGACGTCCTTGGCGGTCTTGCCGATGATCACGCCCAGTTCCAGCTCCCAGTCCAGCAGGGGAGCGCCGCCGGGTACGCGCACCCGGGCCTCGGGCCCGACCACCGTGGTGCCCGAGGCCTTGATGGCATGCCAGGGCATCTGGCCCGCGCCCTTGGGGTCGATCTCCAGCGGCATGGACAGCTCGCGCTGCATTTCCTCGACGTGGTCGCGGTAGTTGGCGCCGGCGAAGTAGATGGTGGGCGGATGGGGGTGCGGCGCGAGCAGGGTGGCGCCGCGGACCGGATCGCGGGCGGGCAGGTCGCCGGCCAGCATGGCCAGCTTTCCGTCGGCGCGGGGCCAGTCGTCCAGCACGTCCTGCACGCGGGCATAGCGCGGCGAGGCGTAGATGTTGCCCTCGTGGAGCAGGCCGGTCCTGCTCCGGCCGTCGTGCAGGAAGGTCACGAGCTGGATCATGCGTCCCCCTGGTTGCGGATCTTGAGTTCTTCCAGCGAACCGATGTCGGCGGCGTCGTCCATCGAGAAGCGGTCGCCGAAGTCGAACAGGTCGTCGTGCTGGAAGCCGTTGTCGTAGCACTGCAGCTCCCACCAGTTGTGATCCAGGTCCTCGAGGTAGAAGGAGTACACGCCGTGCATGTCCTGCACCGGCAATACCTGGCGGATGCCGTACTTGTCCTGCAGGCGCACGGCGTCCGCGTGGGCCTGGTCCACGGCCTCGCGGCTGGGCAGGTCCAGGCCCCAGTGGTTGAGCAGGTTGGCGGGATGGACCTGGTCGCCGACCTCCACGCAGATGATGTGGAAGCGCATGGCCAGGCGCACCGCCATGGCCGGCTTGCCGTGGCGCACGCATTCCAGTCCCAGGAATTCTTCGTAGAACCGGCGCGAGGCCTTCAGGCTGTAGCACTCCAGCGTGCCGTGGCCCAGACAGAAGGGCTTGACCACGGAGTCGTGGGCCGGCGTATCGACCCTGCAATTTTCGGGTAGCATGATGTCTCCTTGTTCCAAGGCGTGGGTACGGATGTCAGCGCTTGTCGGCGGCGGTCAGGAACGCGTCGGCGAAGAATTCGTCCTGGGGCAGGCCGCAGCGCGCCACGTAGTCGCGGCGGGCCGCGTCGACCACGACCGGAGCGCCGCAGGCGTAGACCTGGTGGCCGGACATGTCGGGAAAATCCTCCATCGCGGCCAGGTGCACGTAGCCCGTGCGCCCGGTCCATGCGCAGCCGGGCGTGGGCTCGCTCAGCACCGGCACGAAACGCACGTGCTCGTGCCGGTCGGCCCACGATTGCGCCAGATCGTGCAGGTAGAGGTCGCCGCGCCTGCGGCCGCCCCAGTACAGCGTGATGGGGCGGCGGATGCCGCGCTCCAGCGCATGTTCGATCAGGGACTTGATGGGGGCGAAGCCCGTGCCCGAGGCCAGCATGATCATGGGCTTGTCGCTGTGCTCGCGCAGGAAGAACGAGCCGAGCGGGATTTCCAGCTTGTGGATCTCGCGCAGCTTCATCGCGCCGAACACGTGGTCGGTGAAGCGTCCGCCCGGCAGGTGGCGCATGTGCAGTTCGACCTGCCGGACGCCCTCGTTGTTCGGCACGCTGGCGATGGAATAGCTGCGGCGGGTACCGTCCTGCAGCAGGATGTCCAGGTACTGGCCCGCGCGGAACAGCGTGGGCTCGTTCATGGGCAGGCCCAGCGTGACGATCATCACGTCGTCGGCGGCCCGTTCCATCTTCAGCACGCGGGCCGGCATGTATTTCGAGCGGATGGCATCGGCCGGATCCAGTTCGTTCACCTGGACTACCAGGTCGGTGAGCGGCGTGGCCTTGCACAGCAGCGCGTAGCCCTGGCGCTTGTCGTCCTCGTCCAGGCAACTGGGATGCACGTCGCCGTAGTCGACGCGGCCTTCGACGATGGTGGCGCGGCAGGTCCGGCAGATGCCGGAGCGGCAGCTGTAGGGCATGAACAGCCCGTTGTCGAGGCCGGCCTTCAGCACCGGGGTGCCGGGCGGGCAGGCGTAGGTGTGGCCGCTGGGATGCAGGGTGATGGTGTAGTCCATGTCTCTCCACCTGCGCCCGGTACGTCGCCGCGGCGCAGTCATCGTGTTCGACGCCAGTCTAATGACGGTCGGCCCGGGGAACTATCGTTGAAAGAGAAGGCTTGGTATTAGCAGCATTAATGAAGGGGCCGTCCGCATGGACGTGCCGGGACGAGGACGCCTGGGCATTCTCGCGATGGCGCAACTATTGATAGCAGCAATAGATGGCGCGCTTCGGGGGCCGCCGGTCCGGGCCGCGCCTGCGCCGTATACTGCCCGCTTGCCAGACGCAGACAACCAACCAGGGCATTCGATGGAGCCGTCCGCTATCACCCGATCTTCCGCATTCCTGCAAGCCAACGACGAAGGCAGCGCGACCAGCTTCCGCTGGCTGCTGGGGCAGTCCAAGACCTTGACGCTGCCGGAACAGATCGCCGCCCACGTGGGCGACCGCATCCTGAATTCCGCCATCGAGCCGGGCGAGTGGATACGCGAACAGGACCTGGCCGACGAGTTCGCGGTCAGCCGCAGCCCGGTGCGCGAGGCGATGCGGCTGCTGGAGAAGGAGGGCATCGTGCGTATCCATCCGCGCCGGGGCGCGCAGGCCACGCAGTTGTCGCTGAAGGAAATCGAGGACCTGCAGGAAGTGCGCCAGGCCCTGGTCCGCGTGGTGGCGCGGCGCGTGGCCGCCCGGTCGTCCCCCGAACTGGTGGCGATCCTGGAGGCGGGCGTGGCCCAGCTCGCGCCGCTGGCCGAGGATCCGGCGGGTGGCGATGCTTTCGGCGAGACGCTGTCGCGCCTGACGCTGTGCTGTGCCGCCCACAGCGGCAACGACCGCCTGTTCACGCTGATCACGTCGCTGTCGCTGCAGATGTCGCGCTATACGCGACTGGGCCTGCGCTCGGTCGAGCGCCGCAAGCGTTCGCTGGCGCTGTGGCGCAAGTCGCTGCAGGCCATCCGCAAGGGTGATGCCGACGAGGCCGAGCGGCTGTGGGCCGCCCGGCTGGACGAGAACAGCGCGGAGATCCGCCGCCTGCTCAAGGACAGCGGCACCGCGTAGCGCCGGGCCTGGATCGGCCCGGGACGCGGCGCGCGCCGGCCGCCTAGCGCGCCCCCAGGCTGGAGCAGCGGTAGCTGTCGGCCGACAGCGGGTCGCCACCGCCATAGAGCGGGAAGGCCGGATAACGGCACATGGGCCGCGAGGCCAGGACCTTGTGCGGCGCCGCCGTGTCGCGCCGGACCTGCACCAGGGCATCGGCCGGCGCGACGCCCGCGTCGGCCCAGCGGTCCAGGGTGTCCAGCGTATCGTGCGTGGTGGGGACTTCCTGGCCGGTGGTGCGGCTGGCCGCGCGGCCGCCGTGCGACGAGGCGGGCGAGACATACAGCCGCAGGAACTTGTCGGCGTCGGACTGCCCCATGCGCGCGACGACGCTCTCGTAGTATTGGATGCCGGCCGCAGGGCTTTGCGCGAAGTCCCCGGTGTTCTCGCGGATGATCAGTTTGCCGCCCCGCTTGAAGAAGGCCGACAGGTCGGGGTTGGTGGAGTCCATCCATTCCGAGACTTGCCGGATGCGGTCCGCGTAGGCGAGGGGATCGTAGCCGCGCACGTCGAAGGCGGGGTCGCGGGCGATGACGTAGCGGGCGTAGCTGCTGCCATAGATGACGCCTCGTGCGTCGGTGGCTGCCGGCGTGGGCACGGAAGGGACCTGCCCGGTGCTGATCCAGCGGCCGATGCCTTCGCCCCCCGGCTGTATCTCGCCGCCGAACATCCGGCCCGGATAGGTGGTAATGCCGTTGGCGAGCGGGAAGGGCATGCGCACGGGTTCATAGGCCGCCTTCAGCGTGGCGAGCTGCGCATCCGACAGGCAGGTGGCACCGTCGCCGCCGTCGGGACAGCGCAGCGCCTGGAGGTCGAACCTGGCCTGGCAGCCCAGGTAGTCGCTGACCACGCCATCGGCGATGCCGTCCAGCGCGTCGCAGGCGCCATTGACGGCGTCGGCCACCAGCTTGATGCTGGCCGTATCCAGCGTTCCGCCGTGGAACTGCGGCTGGGTGAAGGCCAGGAAGCCGTTGAAGAGCCCGGTCCATTGGATGACGGGGACGACCGACACGATGCCGTCGAAGTCCTGCGGGTAGCGCTGGGCCATCGTCAACCCCTCGCGTCCGCCTTCCGATCCGCCGAAGAAGTACTGCTTCCTGGGAGCGCGCTGGTAGAAGCGCCTGAAGACTTCGTGCGCGACGTCCTTGACCTTCTTGTAGGACTCGTGGGCGAAGTTGGCGAACATCTCGTCATTGAGCGCGAACTTCGCGGGGTCCGTGGCAAGGTAGGCGGCGGCATCGTGCCCCGAGTCCGTGCCGAACGTGGCGTAGCCCTGGGCCAAGGGCAGCGGCTGGCCGGCGGGGGCGTCGCGCAGGGGGTCGAGCCCGGTGACGAGGGTGCCGTTGAAGCCGCCGCCCCCGACCATCAGCGCTTTCTCGTTCCACGACAGCGGCAGGTTGATCTGGAAGCGGATGGGATCGGCGCCGGCGCTGCGCGCCGCGATGGCTCCCCGCACCTGGCAGTATTCCGGCAGGCCCGTGGCATCGCCGGCCGCCACCAGTTGGGCCGATGCCAGTGTCGCATCGCCGCTGGGCAGGCCGAGCAGGCGGCCTTCCACTTTGGTGCCGGCCAGCGCGGGGCAGGCCGTCCGCAGCGCCGCTTGGTCGGGCGGCGGCGTCGTGCCGGACGTGTCGCCGCCACCGTCGCCGCCGCAGGCCGCGACGGCCAACGCAAAGCTGGCGCCGAACAGGAGTCCGGGGCGGAGCCGGCCGTGGCGGGTGGGCGTACGGGGGGCTGTCGTTGTGTGCATGTCTCCTCCTTGCCTGGATGTCATGGCCCATGGACGGCTTTCCATGGGTTGTTGATGAAATTTAATTCATGTTTTCGGGAAGTCTGATGCATCTTCGTTCCTCTTGCAATTGGAATCATGCCTATGCCCAGGTGGGTGGCAGGCGTATTCAACCAAGTCCTTAAATTGTCGACAATGTTAAGATGCTCAAAATTAATGCCACGAAGGAGACGACATGACGACCCGACCATTGCAACCCATCGCCGGTCCCGAGGTGTGGAGCGGCGACAGCCTGGCCGGCACCAGCGACTGGATCTGGCGCCTGGCGCCGGAGGAGATCCGCGAGCTGGCCGAGGCCACCGCCACGGCGCGAGCCAAGGGATTGGAGCCGACCCGGTTCGAGGCCGCCGACTTTCCCATTCCGCGCATGGCCGCGCGCCTGGAAAAAGTCCGCGGGGAACTCGAGGGCGGACGCGGTTTCGCCCTGTTGCGCGGCCTGCCCATCGCCGATTACACGGACGACGAGGCGCGGCTGCTGTTCTGGGGCCTGTCCGTGCACCTGGGCGAGCCGCAGGAGCAGGATGGCGCCGGCAATCGCATGCACAGCGTCACCAATACCGGGATGAAAGTGTCGAACGACAATTCGGTGCGCAGCTACCAGACCGACGACGAACTGACCTTCCACAACGACGGCGGCGACGCGTTCATGCTGTTGTGCCTGCGCGCCGCGCGGTCGGGCGGCGTCAGCAAGCTGGTCAGCGTCGCGACGCTGTACAACGAGGTGCTGCGGCGCCGGCCGGACCTGGTCGGCGTGCTGCAGGAGCCGTTCCATTTCGACACGCGGGGCCAGCATCGCGGCGGCTTGCGCATCCAGACCGTGCCCATCCTGAACTTTTTCGAGGGCCGGCTCAGCGCCCTGTACAAGCGCCGCTACCTGAAGCTGGCGCAGGACCTGCCCGGCGTGCCGCGCTGGACCGATGCCCAGGCGCAGGCCATCGACCTGGTCGAGGAAATCTGCAACGACCCCGCGGTGCAACTGAGCTTCAGCATGGAGCCGGGGGACATCCAGATCGGCAACAACTATTCGGTGCTGCATGCCCGCACCAAGTACCAGGACCATGACGACCCGGCTCGCCGGCGGCACTTGCTGCGCGCCTGGCTGACCCTGCCCAACGGCCGGCCGCTGCCGGCGGTGTTCGGCCAGACGCGCGAGTTCGCCACGTCGTACGAGCGCCGACATGGGCAGGCCGCCGTGTCGGCTTCGTGAGGAGAGGGCGATGATCACCAAGCATCTGTTGGCCGCCGCGCTGGGCGGCATGCTGCTGGCCGCTCCGGCGGCGCGGGCGGACGACGCCTTTCCGTCGCGGCCCAGCAGGCTGATCGTGCCCTATACGCCCGGCGGCAATACCGATCTGCTGGGGCGGGTGGTGGCGCAGGGGCTGTCCCAGCTCTGGGGGCAGTCGGTCGTGGTCGAGAACAAGCCGGGCGCGGCCGGCACGATAGGCGTGGAGATGGTGGCCAAGTCCAGGCCGGACGGCTACACCACCGTGCTCGGCTCGTTCGGCAACATCCTGGTCGCACGCAGTTTGTACAAGAGCCTGAGCTACGATCCGGCCAAGGACCTGGAGCCGGTGGTGCTGCTGGCCACGCCGCCGGTGGTGCTGGTCGCCAACGAGAAGATGCCGTTCGATGACGTGAAGGGCTTGATCGAGTATGCGCGGCGCAATCCGGGCAAGCTCAACTACGGTTCGTCCGGCAACGGCTCGTCCAATCACCTGTTCGGCGAATTGTTCGCGTCCATGGCGGGCGTCAAGCTTACCCACGTTCCCTACAAGGGCAGCGGGCCATCCGTTTCGGACACGATCTCCGGACAGATCCAGTTGAACTTCGCGCCGTTTCCGCTGGTGCGCGAGCACATCAAGGGTGGCAAGCTCAAGGCGCTGGCGGTGACGAGCGCGAAGCGCTCGCCGGTGCTGCCCGACGTGCCCACGGTGGCCGAGGCCGGCCTGCCGGGTTACGAGGCGGTGGGATGGTTCGGGCTGATGGCCCCCGCGGGCACGCCCAGGGCTGTGCTGGACCGGATCAACCGCGACGTGAACCAAGTGCTGAAGTCGCCCGCCATCCGGGAGAACCTGGCCAGCGAAGGCGCCGAGCCGGCGGGCGGTTCGGTGGACGACGCGCGGCGCTCCATCGCCGAGGGCGAACGCAAGTGGGGAGGGCTGGTGGAGAAGCTGAACATCCAGCTTTAGCCGCCGGCGCTACTTCAACTGGCTGAGCGTTTGCACGGCCTCGCGCAGCGGTCCGATCAGCTTGTCGGGATCGAAGCGCGAGGCCGGCGTGACCAGGGACAGCGCGGCGATGCACGCGCCCTTGGCATCGAACACCGGCATGGCCACCGACTGCACCCCCGGCGTGTCGGTGCCTTCGGAGACGGCGTAGCCCCGCGCCGCGATCTCCTTGAGCAGGGCCGGCCTGGCCAGCACGGCGCCCTGGCGCTGGAGCATCTCGCGGTAGGCGGGGCTGGAGAAGGCGGTCAGCACCCGGCCGGACGAGCTGTCGTTCAGGGATAGCAGGGTGCCGACCTTGACGTCGGCGCGCACCGCCACCTGCTGCGCTTCCACGCGGCGCACCAGCCGCACGCAATTGCCGTTCAGGACGGCCAGCGAAGCCGTTTCCCCCACCTGCAGGACCAGCTCCTGCATCACGTGCGCGAACCGTTCCCCCAGGTTGGCCTGCACCAGCGCGGTCTCGCCCACCAGCGCCGCGTGCAGCGACAGGCGGTAGCTGCCCTGTTCCGTCTGTTCCAGCCAGCCCGCTTCCACCAGCGTCAGGAGCTTCTGGTAGGTCGTGGCGCGGCTGCTGCCCGAGGCGGCCGCGAGTTCCATCAGTTTCATGGGCCGGTCGGACTTGCCCAGCAGATCCAGCAATTGCAGCGTCTTCAGTACCGAACTGAGCGGCCGGACGCCGCCGGCCTCGCGCGCTTCGAGCATGGCGCAGCTTCCTCGTCAGAAAAATTCTTGCATTCGCGGATGGGAAGTATAGAATGATTTAAATGGAATCATGAGTATTCTAATAGAATACAAAATCAGGAAGCCGGTTTTCCCGATGCGCCGCATGGCAGGCGCGATGACGACAGGAGCATGCATGGACTTTGCCGACGTGGAAGAGGCCGCCGTGGCCCAGGCGCAAGCCGGCGCCCCGGCCGGGCGCGAGCCGCGCATCCGCAGCGCGGATCTGTTGATGACGCCCGCCCGCATGGGCGTGATGCAGGCCAGCCGCCTGAGCGTGTCCCGGTTGCTGATGGCCAAGGCCATACGCGAGCGGTGGACGATCGAACGGGTGCGCTGGCAGATCGACGACCGGGCGCGCGGGACGGCGCTGTACCGCATCGACACGGGGGCGATGCCTTTCGATTTCATCGTCCATTCGTTCGAGCCCAGGATGGAAGGGCGGGCGGGCCGCATCATCGGCCGCGCCTGGGACATGATGGCGGCGCTGGTCGAAGGGCCGGTGTCCGAACGCGACATCCGCATCACGGGCGAGGAAATTCCCAAGCTCTACGCCGGCCGCGCCACGCCGGGCACCTTGATCTGGGCCCGCTCGAACCGTAGCGCACGCGTGTTCAACCACACGGTGGAGTCGCTGGCGCAGGGGCGCCAACCCGACGTGCCCACGCTGGCCGACGTCTGCTACCTGATGCGCAACACCGGCCTGGATGGCAACGGCACGTTCGGCACCCGTTCGTTCCGCGCGCTGGAAAGCACGCACCCGCTGCGGCGTCCGCTGGACGCGCAGATGTTGTGCGCCTACATGATGCGGGTGTTCTCGGTGGACCTGGTCAATCACCTGGCGCGTTGCGCCTCGCCCGCGGCGGTGCGCCTGGCGCCGGAGATCGAACGTTTCCTGGGCGTGGGCAACGCGTCGGCACTGGGACTTATCCTGTACGTGAACAACCATCCCAAGCTGGTGCACCACTGGGTGCTGGCGCGGGAACAGGCCATCGTGGGCGCCAAGCGGCTGCGCGTGGCGGCCGGCGATGCGAAGCTGGCGCTGCTGTTGAAGCTGCTGGACAAGGCCAGCGCGTTCCGGCGCGAGGACCGCATGGATTACGAACAGTTCACGGCCAGCGCGGACATCGCCGCCGACCTGGCGGCCATCCGGGCACAGGTGCAGGCGCTGCACGACACCGGCACGGTGCGGGGCAGCGTCGAACGCTATCCCTTGTCCGCGCTGTGCGACGCGCTGGACGGCACGGTGCACGAGGAAGCCTACGAAACCTTCCTGGGCCTGCTGACCGAACTGGTGCCCGAGCTGTGCGACCGCCTGGCCGAGGGCCTGGCGGTGGACGAGGAATACGCGACCGATCCGTCGATGTCCATCGGCCATCTGCGCGACCTGCTGCATGCCGAGTACGGGTGGGCCTTCGACATCGACCTGGAGTCCGAGGGGGCGTCGAAATTCGTCTGGTACAAGTCGGCCACGGCCGAAGAACCCCGGCGGGGTCCGCGCGCCGAGGCCGGCGAGGTCTTCAACCTCGGGCTGGACCTGCCGCGCCTGGTGGTGGGGCTGGACCGCGAGATCGCCCAGCGTCCGCCGGCCACCAGCGTCGCGCGCTTCCTGCTGGACAAGCCTGAATACCGTTTCATCGTGAGCCGCGTGCAGACGCTCAGCGGCATGGCCTTCCACTCGCCCCGCGCCAACATCATGGGCGAGCACTTCGTGCCGTGCGAGATCACGCGTTTCATCAACATCGGCATACACGGCATCGACAAGACGCGCGATTACCTGCAGCGCAACCTGCGCGGCGTCATCTACCAGGGCGCGCCCACCGCCGCCGACATCGCAGCCGGCGCCGATCCCCATTGGTTCTATCCCCAGGAGCCCGTCCTATGAACAGGCAAGCCGCCGATTCTGCCCGCGTGTTCGATGTGTCCGTGCGCGAGGCGCGCATGTGCATAGACCGCATCCTGCTGGTGTGCCGCCTGCCGCCCGGCTACGTGCACGGCGTGAGGGAAGTGGTGCTGCTTTCCCAGTCCATGGGGCTGGGCGGGTTCCGCGCCCTGTATGAAGGCCATGAACGGCTGCGCGAAGGCTGGCTGGACCGGGTGTCGGTGGTGGATGCCGATGACGGCGCGCTGGTCGTGGACGGCGGCGGCATCCACGCCTGGGTGCTGCTGCCCACCCTGATGGACCTGGGCGTGGAGCGCGCCCGGTCGGCGGGGCGGGCCACGCTGCGCGTGTCCGGCGTGCAGGACCTGCACGAGTTGCACGTCATGGCCGGGCTGGGCCGCCGCTACGGCATAGGCGCCGAAGTCTCGCAGCCCGACGAGGCCACGGGCCAGGGGCCGAAGGCGGTGGTGACGCTGTTCAACACCGCGCGGCCCCTGGGCATCGACGAATGGGATCCGCTGCTGGCCCAGGCCATCCGCCACGGCTATCCGGTCGACGGCGGTTTGTGGCGGGCCATCCACGCCTTGTCGAACGAGGCCCTGGCTCCGGACTCGGTGGTCTCGCGCCGCCATGCCGGGCCGGTCATCCTGCGCGACGACGGCACGCTGCAAGGCCGCCCGCCGGCCGACGACGACATGGACCTGAACATGCTCCGCCATGTCCCCTCCAGCCAAGGATGCGCGTGACGCGCGAAGGACGATGCAGATGAACAACGTCAATGGACAGGCCGGCATCATCGTCGACGGATTGTCGATGCCGGTGCCGGAGCGGCGCTGGTTCGAGGAATGGCGCGAAGCCGGCATCGGCTGCGTCAACACCACGGTGGCGGTGTGGGAGAACGCCGCCGAGACCCTGGGCCTGCTGGGCAAGTGGCGCGTGGTGCTGGAGCAGAACCAGGACATCGTCGCGCCCGCCGCCAGCGTGGCCGAGATCGAGGCCGTGGCCGCCTCGGGCCGCACGGCCGTGATGTTCGGGTTCCAGAATACCGCGCCGGTGGAGCACAACCTGGACCTCTTCGCCATGTTCCGCCAGCTGGGCGTGTGCGTGATGCAGCTGACCTATAACTTGCAGAACTACATCGGCTGCGGCTACTGGGAAGAAAAGGACACCGGTATCTCGTCGCGGTTCGGCAAGCTGGCACTGGAGGAAATGAACCAGCTCGGCATCCTGATCGACCTGTCCCATTGCGGCGAGCGCACGACGCTGGAGGCCATCCAGATGTCGGCCAAGCCGGTGGCCATCACGCATGCCAACCCGCGTGAATACGTGGGCACGCCGGTATATGGCGCGGGCCGGCTCAAGCAGACCGAGGCCTTGCGCGAGCTCGCCCGGCGCGGCGGCGTGATCGGCCTGACGCCCAATCGCAACATGACCCGGCATGGCGCGGCGACGACGCTGGAGCAGTTCGGCGACATGGTGGCGTGGACGGTGGACCTGCTGGGGATCGACGCGGTGGCCATCGGCACCGATTACTGCCCCGGTCATCCGCGTTCGGTACGGACCTGGTGGCGCTACGCGAAGTGGTCGCGCCAGAGCGCGCCGGCCAAGGAGATGGAGATCGCGCCGCACGAAGGCTGGTCGGAGTGGATGCGCACGCCCGCCGGCGTGCAGAACATCATTGTCGAACTGGACCGGCGAGGCTTCGGCCGGGCCGACATCGACAAGATCATGGGGGGCAACTGGATGAGGCTGTTGCGTGAAACGATAGGCTGATTCGTCGATTGAGGAGCTGGGCCATGAAACGAATGCTGCGGTGTGCGTTGGGGGTGGGAGTGGTGGCGGTACTGGGCGTGGCCTCGTACGCCCGGGCGCAGGACGAGACGTTTCCGAGCCGGCCGATCCGGCTGCTGGTGGGGTTCGCGCCGGGAGGCGGGACCGACGTGGTGGCGCGGGTCATCGCGCCCCGGCTGTCCGAGATCCTAGGCCAGTCGGTCGTGGTCGAGAACAAGCCGGGGGCGAGCGGCATCGTGGCCGGCGGGATGGTGGCCAAGGCGCCGGCCGACGGCTATACCTTGATGATGGGGGTGGTGTCGGTCAACACCATCCTGCCGCATCTGTTCAACAACATTCCGTACGACACCGCCACGGATTTCGCGCCCGTGACGCTGACGGCCTCGGTGCCGCATTTCATCGCCGTGCATCCATCGGTGCCGGTGCACAGCGTGCCCGAGCTGATCGCCTACGCGAAGGCGCATCCCGGCGAGCTCAGTTTCCCGTCCGCCGGCAGCGGCACCACGCCGCACATCGCCGGCGAGATGTTCAAGAGCATGGCGGGGGTGCAGTTGCTGCACGTGCCGTACAAAAGCACCGGGCAATCGATGCCGGACCTGCTGGCGGGGCGCCTGCAGGTCGGGTTCGATACCTATCCGACCACGGCACCCTATGTGAAGACGGGCAAGCTGCGCGCGCTTGCCGTGACCGGCGCGCGCCGGCTGGCGGAGTTCCCCGACCTGCCCACGGTGGCCGAGTCGGGCCTGCCCGACTACCGTTTCGCCACCTGGTACGGTGTGTTCGCGCCCAGGGGCACGCCGGCCGCCATCGTCAATCGCCTGCACGACGGCATTGCCAAGGCCATGGCGGCGCCCGACGTGCGCGAGCAATTGGTGAAGATGGGCGTGGACGGGACCGAGACCAGGACGCCGGAGGAGTTCGCGGCGCTGGTGCGCGCCGACACGGAGCGGTTCGGCAAGCTGGTGAAGGCGGCGGGCGTGCGGGTGGACTAGGGCGCGCAGGCCCCCCGTTCCGGCGGGACGGGAGGCCTGCGGTGCGGGACTACGGGTTCAGAATGGCCTGGAGCACGACGCCGGTGGCCACACCGATCAGGAAGTAGTCGGCGCCGACGTTGATCCAGTGGTAGCCGCGGGGAGGCGGGGACAGGCGATGCACGCGCCAGTTATCCACCACGTACTGCGGCCCGCGATAGGGGTAGGGGACGCGGTCGCCCTTGGACCAGTGCCGATAGGCGGGATCCCCGGGCCCGCGTCCCGGCGGGCCCCGGTGGTCGTGGCCAGGCGCGCCGCCCGGGCCGCGCCCCATGTCGTGGCGGGGGCCGGGCCCCGGATGGCCCATGCCGGGATGTCCCGGTCCGCCATGGCCAGGGCCGCCGCCGGGCCGTCCGCCGGGAGGGCCGCCCTGCGCGTAGGACGCGGTCGAGGCCGCGAGCAGGATACCGGTCAGCAGATGCGCCAGCAGACGCTTGGATGCCATGATGATCTCCTTGAGGCAGTGCGACGCCCGGAACACAGGCGTTGCGTCGATTCTATGCCTCGCGCATGGCCGCGCCAGCCCCGCCGGGCCATGCAGGTATTGCAGCGTGTTTCAGCGGACCGGCCTCATTCCACCGTGACGTTGGCGGCGCGCACGATGTCCTTCCATTTCAGATAGTCGGTCTTGAGCAACTGGGCGAACTCCTCGGTCGACATGGCTTGCGCCTCGGCGCCCTGGGCGTGGATGGCTTCGCGGGTCTCGGGCTGGGCCAGCAGCTTGTTGACCGCGGTGTTCATGGTGGCGACGATCTCCCTGGGCGTGCCGGCGGGCATGAACAGGCCGTACCAGGTACTGACGTCGAAGCCCTTGTAGCCCAGTTCGGCGACGGTGGGCACGTCGGGCAGCGAGGTGCTGCGCTTGGCGCTGGTGACGGCCAGCGCGCGCAGCTTGCCGGTCTGGATCTGCGCCATGGCCGACGGCACCGAGGAGACCAGCAGATCGACGTTGCCGGCCAGCACGTCCATCATGGCGGCGTTCGAGCCCTTGTAGGGGATGTGCCGGATGTCGATCTTCGCGGCGTCCTTGAAGATCTCGCCGGCCAGGTGGATGGTGGTGCCGCTGCCGGGGGATCCGTACGTAATGGAGCCCGGCGCGGCCTTGGCCGCGGCGACCACGTCGGCCAGGGTCTTGAAGCGGGAATTCGCCTGCGTGACGATGACGATGGGCGTATAGCCGACGTGCGCCACCGCGACCAGGTCCTTGGTCGGATCGTAGGCCACGCTCTTGTACAGCCAGGGCGCGACCACGAGGTTGTCTTTCTGGCCCATCACCATCTCGTAGCCGGTGGGCGCGGCGCGCAGGGCGGCGGCGATGCCTATGGTGCCGCCCGCGCCCGCGCGGTTCTCGGCCACGATGGTCCATTTCTCGGACTCGCCCAGCCTGGTGGCGACGAGGCGCGAGAGGATGTCGGTGCCGCCACCCGGCGGGAAGGGAATCAGCAGGCGGATGGGCTTGGCGGGATAGGCCTGGGCATGGGCGCCGGTGGCGGCCAGCGCCAGCGCGGCGATGGCAAGGCATTTGCGGAACATGGGATGTCTCCTTGTTCTGGGGGCGTCAAGCATACCGGAAACGGCCGCGGTCTCCGGTCCGGCCGGGCGGCCGTGGCGGACGATTCCGCACGGGGTGATGGAAAACAAGCGTTATTTCCTGGATCATGGGGGAATTCCAATCAATAGAATATCGGGCGGATCGTCCTTCCCCCTGCGCGCCGGATCGGCTTCGCGCCTTTCGGGGGAAGACCGGCCCAGCCGTGGAGGAGGGAGCGCGTGCCCCCGCAGTACAACAACAGCCGGCGGAAAGTCGGCACGAGGGAACCCGCCAACGACGCGAGGTTCCCGGGCGGCCTGGAGCCGGAGACGGATTTCATACGCTACGCGCTGGACTGCGCCGCCATCGTGGCCAGTACCGATGCCCGGGGCACGATTACCTATGTCAACGCGCGGTTCTGCGAGATCAGCGGCTATACCCGGCAGGAATTGCTCGCCTCCAACCACCGGATGCTGAAGTCCGGCCTGCATGGCACGGCGTTCTTCCGCGCCATGTACCGCGAGATCGCCCAAGGCCGCGTCTGGCATGGCGAGATCTGCAACCAGCGCAAGGACGGCTCGCTCTACTGGATGGAAACGACCATCGTGCCCCGCGTCCTGCCGGACGGCACGGTGGACAGCTACACCTCGATCTGCCTGGACATCACCGAGCGCAAGCTGCTCGAGGACGCCTTGAGGACCAGCAAGGAGAGCCTGCGTCGCATCGCCTATGTCGATCCGGTGACGGGGCTGCCCAATCGCAGCTGGTTCCACCAGCACGTGGCGTCGCTGGTCGGCGAGTGCCGGCGGACAGGAACGGGCTTTCACCTGGGATTGATGGACGTCGACGCCTTCAAGGAAATCAACGATTTCTTCGGCCACCTGGCCGGGGACGAATTGCTGCGCGAGGTGGCCCGGCGGCTGAGGGCGGTGGACGACCCGCGCCTGTCGGTTTCCCGGATGGGGGGTGACGAGTTCGGACTGGTCCTGGCCGGCGCGACGGACGACGAGGCCACCGAGGTATTCGAGCGGGCGCTGGAAAGCGTGCGCGATCCCTTGCGCATCGCCGAGACGTCGCGGCGCTGTTCGGCCAGCCTGGGCGTGTCCGCGTTTCCCGGGCATGGCGAGGACAGCGAAAGCATGTTCCGGGCCGCCGATCTGGCGCTCTACCATGCCAAGTCGCTGGGCCGCGACCGCCTGGAATGCTTCCAGCCCAAGCTCAGGGAAGTGGCGGAGCGCAAGTCGGAGCTCCTGGCCGAGATCGAGACGGGGCTGCGGCGCGACGCGTTCGAATTGCATTACCAGCCCATCGTTCCCGTCGCGCCGGGCGGCAAGGTCGCGCTGGAGGCGCTGATGCGGTGGCGGCATCCGCAGCGCGGCCTCCTGCCGCCGGCCGCGTTCCAGGAAGGCTTCGCCGATCCCGCGGTCCGCGCGGCGCTGGGGATGTTCATGCTCGAGCGAGTGTTCCGGGACGTGGACGCGCTGTACGCGAGGAACATCCGGCTCGGGCGCGTGGCGATCAACCTGACGAACTCCGATTTTCGTTCCGAGGCCTTTCTCGACCGCTTCTTCGTGCTGGTCCGCGACAGCGGGATCGGGCCGGACCGGTTCTGTGTCGAGGTGACGGAAAGCATGTTCCTGGGCCTGAACCAGAAGCGGGTGGAGGACGGCCTGCGCCGGCTGCACGAGGCCGGCGTGGAGATCGCCCTGGACGATTTCGGTACGGGCCATGCCTCGTTGACGCACCTGCGCCTGCTGCCCATCGACCGGCTGAAGATAGACCGCAGCTTCGTCGCCAACCTGGTGGCGTCGGCCGAGGACCAGGCCATCGTGCGGGGCATCATCGACATCGCGCACAGCCTGGGCAAGACGGTGACCGCCGAGGGCGTGGAAACCGCGGAACAGGCCAGGCTCCTGTCCCGCATGGGGTGCGACCTGCTGCAGGGATGGTATTTCGGCAAGGCCTGCGATGCCGGCGGCCTGTCCGACGTGCTCGACATGATGCCGCCGATCGGCGCTCCCGCGCACAGGCCCTGACCGGAACGGCCCTGGTCGCCCTGGGCAGCGGCTTCTTCGCGTTCGGCAGCGGCATGCCCATGCCGGTCATGGTGACCCTGGCGAACGGCACGCTGCTGTTCGGCCTGGGTTCCTACCACCGGGCGTTCGAGCGTTTCTACGGCCGCCGTTCGTCGCCGGTGGACATCGTGATCGCCACGGCCGCGGTGGCCGGCACGTTCTGGCTGTCGGCCATCGAGCCGTGCTTCATCTGCCGCATCGGGCTGACGTCGGCCGCCTGGTCGCTGCTGCTGCTCCGGTCGATGTGGCTGCTGCACGAGATGCGCACCGAGGACGAGTCCCGCAGCCGGCGCATGCTGATCGTGATCTATGGCCTGGTCGTCGTCTACGTCATCGGCCGGGTGGCCGTCTACCTGCATCTGGACGTGCCGCGCGAGGCCACGATCGCGACCAACGACTACGGCATCAATCTGGTCTCGCCCATGTTCGTGGCCCTGCTGCCGGTGATCGGCACCACGGCGTTCGTCCTGCTTTGCGCCGAACGGGTGAAGCGTCAACTGGAGATCGCGGCGGCCACCGACTACCTGACCGGCCTGCCGAACCGGCGCACGCTGGTCGAGGACGGGAACATGGCGTTCCGCCGGACGCGGGCGACCGGCGCCGGCCTGGCGGTCGGGGTGATCGACATCGACCATTTCAAGAGGATCAACGACACCCACGGCCACGGCGTGGGCGACGAGGTGCTGGCCTTCACCGCGGATTGCCTGAAACAGGCGGCGCGCAAGGGCGACCTGGTCGCGCGCACGGGCGGCGAGGAGTTCGTGGTGCTGATGGACGACCTGGACCTGCCGGCGGCAGTCGCGGCGCTCGAGCGTATCCGCGTCGCCGTGGCGGACAGCCGCTTCAGCATCGACGGCGCGCCGGTGCCCATCACGATTTCGGCAGGCGTGGCCAGCTGCGAGCCGCGCGACCGGGATTTCGACGACGTGTTCCGCCGGGCCGACCGGGCGCTTTATCTGGCCAAGCTGGCCGGGCGGGACCGCGTGAAGCAGGCGGTGGCCTAGGCACTGCGCTAGAGCATGGCGCTGAGCATCCGGCGGCCACCCAGCAGTTCGGGCAGCAGGACCTCCACCATCCTGTCCAGCGTATAGCGGCCGGTGCCCGCTACCAGGCTCATCGCCGCGACGGTGCGTCCGGCCTGATCGTGGATGGGAACAGCGATGGAGCGCAGGCCCAGTTCGAGTTCCTCGTCGCTGGTGGCATAACCCAGGCGCCGCGTTTCCTCCAGCACCGCCGTCAGTTCGGGGATCCCCGTGCGGGTGCGGGGCGTGAGCGCGCGCCGCGGCATGCGGCCCAGCAGGCGCGCGATTTCCTCGTCCGGCAGGGCGGCCATCAGCACGCGTCCGGTGGCCGCGCAATGGGCGGGCAGGCGCGAGCCCATGCCCAGGCCGTCCGATAGGCTGCGCCGGGTCGCGGCGCGCGCCACGAAGACGACTTCGCCGCCGTCCAGCACGGCCAGGGAACTGGATTCCTTGGTGCGCTCGCTGATGGTTTCCAGCACCGGCTGGACCAGCTTGGGCAGGGGGCTGGAGCTGACATAGGCGTGCCCCAGGCGCAGCGCGCGGGGCGCCAGCCGGAAGTACCTGCCGTCGCTTTCCACATAGCCCAGCCGTTGCAGCGTCAGCAGTGAACGGCGCGCCGTGGCGCGCGGATGCCCGGTGATCTCGGCCGCCTCGCTCAGGGTGAGCGGGCCGCTGCGCAGGCCGAAGGCCTCGATGATCGCCAGGCCTTTCTCCAGGCCGGCGACGTATTCCTTGTCTTCCTTGCTGCGGGGTTCGGGCACGGTGCTCATGGTCGCGAGGTGTTCGTTTTGCGAACATTCTAACCACTTTTCTTGATCGTGGGATATCTGCGAACTAACGTTCGCTTTGCGACTTTCTGTTCGATTTATCCAAACGAGGTCAAGGATGAGACAAACTGCATGGACAGCCTGTGCCGTCGCGGTATGGGCGGCGATCGCCAGCCCGGCGCAGGCCGACGACGGCGCTTTCCCCAATCGCCCGGTACGCATCGTCGTGCCTTTCTCGGCCGGGGGCACGGCCGATGTGCTGCCCCGCATCATCGGCGAGAAGCTCAACGCGGCATGGGGCCAGCCCGTCATCATCGACAACCGGCCGGGCGCGGGCGGCAATATCGGCGCCGACATGGTGGCCAAGGCGGCGCCCGACGGCTACACGCTGATGGCCACGCCGCCGGCGCCGCTGACCATCAACCAGTATCTGTACAAGAACCTGCCGTTCGATCCCGAGCGCTTCGCGCCGGTGACCGTGCTGGCGCGCGTGCCCAACGTGCTGGCCGTCAAGACCGGCCTGCCGGTGAAGTCGGCGCAGGATTTCATCGGCTATGCCCGCAAGAACGGCGGGCAGGTGACCGTGGCGACGCAGGGCAACGGCACGACCTCGCACCTGACGGGTGCCCTGGTCGCGGCCCAGGCCGGCCTAGATTTCGTGTTCGTGCCGTACAAGGGCACGGCGCCGGCGCTGGCCGACCTGATGGGCGGACAGGTGGACGCCTTCTTCGACAACATCAGTTCGACCTTTCGCCAGCATGAGTCGGGCAAGGTGCGCATCCTGGCCGTGACCAGCGCGCAGCGCAGCCCCTTGCTGCCGAAGACGCCGACGCTGGCCGAGTCGGGGCTGCCCGGCTTCGACGTCAGCACCTGGTTCGGCGTGGTCGCGCCGGCCGGCACGCCACCCGAGGTGGTACGCAAGCTCAACGCCGCCATCGTCGAGGTACTGAAGATGCCCGACGTCAGGCAGAAGTTCATCGAGCAAGGCGCCGAAGTCGTCGGCGACACGCCGGCCCAGATGGCCGAATTCATGCGCGCCGAGCGCGCCAAGTGGAAGCAGGCCATCGACACGGCCGACGTCACCATCAACTGATGCTTGCAGCAACGAGGAAGTCCATGTCCCACAGCGAAACCCAAGAATCCCGGCGGACCTGGGAGCCGGGCCTGACCCGCGTGCCTTACTGGCTCTACCGCGACCAGGAAATCCACGAGGCCGAGCAACGGCGCGTCTTCCAGGGGCCGACCTGGAACTACCTGTGCCTGGAGGCCGAGATTCCCGAGCCCGGCTCCTATCGCACCACCTTCGTGGGCGCCATGCCGGTCATCGTGGCCCGCGACGAGGACGGCGAACTGCAGGCTTTCGAAAACCGCTGCGCCCACCGCGGCGCGCTGATCGCGCTCGAGGACGAAGGCAAGACGCGCGATTTCGCCTGTGTCTACCACGCCTGGCGCTATGACCTGCAGGGCAACCTGCGCGGCGTCGCGTTCCAGCAGGGCGTGAACGGCAAGGGCGGCATGCCGCCGGAGTTCCGCATGGAAGACCATCACCCGCGCAAGCTGCGCACCGCCAGCGTGGCGGGCATGGTGTTCGGCAGCCTGGACGAGGACGTGCCGCCGATCGAGGAGTACCTGGGCGACGAGATCCTGGAGCGTATCGAGCGCGTGCTGTGCAAGCCGGTGGAGGTGATCGGCCGCTTCAAGCAGACCATTCCGAACAACTGGAAGCTGTACATGGAGAACGTCAAGGACTCCTACCACGCCAGCCTGCTGCACGTGTTCTTCACCACCTTCAACATCAACCGCCTGTCGCAGAAGGGCGGGGTGATCGTGAGCGAGACCGGCGCCCACCACGTCAGCTATTCCAAGGTCTCGCACCAGCCGCAGCCCAATGCCGAATACAGCGCCGAAAAACTGCGCTCGGACAAGGAGGGCTATGCGCTGGCCGACCCGAGCATGCTGGACGGCTGCGACGAGTTCGGCGACGGCGTGACCTTGCAGATCCTGTCGGTGTTCCCCGGCTTCGTGCTGGCGCAGATCCAGAACACCCTGGCGATTCGCCAGATCCTGCCGGACGGGCTGGACCGGACGGTGTTGAACTGGACCTACCTGGGGTTCCAGGACGACACGCCGGAGCTGCGGCGCATGCGGTTGAAGCAGTCCAACCTGACCGGGCCGGCCGGATTCGTTTCCATGGAGGATGGCGCGGTGGGTGGCTTCGTGCAGCGCGGCATCGCGGGCAGCGATGGCCAGGCGGCCGTGCTGGAAATGGGAGGCAGCGGCATCGAGACGCAGGAGAACCGCACCACCGAAGCGTCGGTGCGCGGTTTCTGGAACGCCTATCGCGGCTATATGGAGATCTGAAGAGCATGGCCGAATTTACGCAAGAGCGGCTGGGCGCGCTGAACGCCGCCTACGCGCGCTGCATCGACAACGACGAGGTCGAGGCCTGGCCGGCGTTCTTCCAGGAGCGCTGCCTGTACGTCATCAATACCGCCGAGAACCACGCGGCGGGCATGCAGGCGGGCGTGATCTATGCCGACACGCGCGCCATGCTGCGGGACCGCGTATCGGCGCTGCGCGAGGCCAACGTCTACGAGCGCCACCGTTATCGCCACATCGTCGGACTGCCGTTCATGCTGGGCGTGCAGGACGGGGTGGCCAGCGTCGAGACGCCGTTCCTCGTGGTGCGCATCATGCGCGACGGCGCCACCGAGGTGTTCGCCTCGGGCCGCTACCAGGATCGCGTGGTCGAGGGCGCGGACGGGCAGTTGAGCTTCGCCGAGCGGCTGGTCATCTGCGACAGCCGGAACTTCGATACCCTGCTGGCGATACCGCTATGAGCGCCGACGCCCGACCATCCGCCGGAACCGTGCGCAAGCGCATTGCCATCGCGCTGGGCGATGCCAACGGCATCGGCCCGGAGATCGCCGTCAAGGCCGTCCACGCGCTGCGCGGCGCCCCGGTCGATTGCGTGCTGGTGGGCGATGGCTTCGTGTTGCGCGAGCAGGTGGCGCGCCACGCTCCCGGCATGGCGCTGGCGGCCTTCGACCCGGGCGCGGCGCGCCTGCCGGACCAGGTGTCGTGGGCCGAGGTGGCGGCGCTGCCGCCGTCGGAGTATCGGCCGGGCGAGGTGCGCGCCGCCGCGGGCGCGGCCATGGTGGCCTACGTGCGCGAGGCGGTGCGGCTGGCCCGCGCCGGCCTGGTCGATGCCGTGGTCGGCTGTCCGCATTCGGAGACATCCGTGGCGCGGGCCGGCATTGCGTTCTCGGGCTATCCGGGGCTGATCGCGCAACTGACGGGGACGCCGGCCGACCGGGTGTTCCTGATGCTGGTCACGCCCGACCTCAGGATCGGCCACGTGACGCTGCACGAACCGGTGCGGCAGGCACTGGCCCGGCTGGACACGCAACTGGTCGTGGACGCGGCGCTGGCCGTCATCGACGGCGCGCGGGCGATCGGCATCGAGCGGCCGCGCCTGGGCATTTTCGGCATCAATCCGCACGCGGGCGAGGGCGGTCTGTTCGGCGACGAGGACCAGGCCATCACCGAGCCCGCGGTGGCGCGCCTGCGCGCCATGGGCCTGGAGGTGGACGGTCCCCAAGGAGCAGACCTGATGCTGGCGCAACGCGGGCATGACGTGTACCTGGCCATGTTCCACGACCAGGGGCACATTCCCGTCAAGCTGCTGAGCCCCCGCCAGGCCAGCGCGCTTTCCCTGGGCGGCGGCGTGCGTTTCAGCAGCGTCGGGCACGGCTGCGCCTTCGACATCGCCGGACAGGGCACGGCCGACCCGGCCGCGGTATTGCGTACCGTGCGCCTGTTGGCCGGGCTGGCCGATCACTAGGTCCGCCGGACCGGGATGGAATCCATGCAATACACCATACGCATCGATCAACGAGACATCGAATTTCCCTGCGAGGACGGCCAGACCGTCCTGGACGGCGCGCTGGCCGCCGGCTACGAGATCCCGTATTCCTGCCGCACCGGCATCTGCGGCAGTTGCCGGGGCCGCATCGTGCGCGGGGACGTCCGCGGCGGCGCCGGCGAGGGCGTGCTGGACGACGACGAGCGGCGCGAGGGCGGGACGCTGCTGTGCCAGGCCCGGCCCTGTTCCGACCTGGACGTGGCGGTGCGCGACATCGAGCGCCGCGATCCCGCCGCCAGCAAGACCGTGGCCGCCAAGGTCTACCGGCTGGCGCGCGCCGCCCACGACGTGACGGTGCTGCATCTGCGTTTTCCCGCCGGCACGCGGGTGCGCTTCAAGGCGGGGCAGTACCTGCACGTGCGGATGGCGGACGGCACCATACGCCATTTCTCGATGGCCAATCCGCCGCAGCAGAGCGACGGCGTGGAGCTGCACATCCGCCACGTTCCAGGCGGGAAGTTCTCGGGCTACCTGGCGGAGTCGGTGCAGGCCGGCCAGTTGCTGGACGTGTCGCTGCCCTTCGGCGATTTCTACCTGCGCGAGACCGGCCGGCCGGCGGTGCTGGTGGCCAGCGGCACGGGTTTCGCCCCCATCAAGTCCATGGTGGAGGACGCCATCAAGCGCAAGCTCGAGCGGCCGATGACGCTTTACTGGGGCGCGCGCCGGGAAGAGGACTTGTACCTGGCGGACCTGCCGCGCAAATGGGCCGACAAGCACGGCTGGTTCCGCTTCGTGCCCGTGCTGTCCGACAGCCCGCCGGACGAAGGCTGGCAGGGCCGCCGCGGGTTCGTCCACCAGGCGGTGATGGACGACTTCGCCTCGCTGGCGGATCACGAGGTCTATGCCTGTGGCTCGCCCGCGATGATAAGCGCGGCGCGCCAGGGCTTCGTGCACGAGCGGGGATTGGCCACCGACCGCTTCCATTGCGACGCATTCGTGCCCATGGCGCCGCAGGCGGCGTAGCCGCCGCATCCCTCGGGGCCTCCGCCCCCCGGCTGTGCCAGAATGAGGCGTCGTCGGGGTGCGGAGGTTTCATGGACTGGATTCAACGCCTGCGTGTCAGGCAACTGTATGTGTTGGTCTCTCTTCACGATACGGCCAACCTCAGCCTGACCGCGGCGCGGATGCACATGACCCAGCCCGCGCTGTCCAAATGGCTGCGCGAGCTGGAAACCGACCTGGGCGTGGAGCTGTTCGAGCGGCACTCGCGCGGGCTGGTGCCCACGCGTTTCTGCGATACGCTGGTCGAGCACGCGCGGGTGGTGCTGGGGGAGCTGGAACGCACCGGCGAGACGCTGCGCGCGATGAGCGACGGCTCGGACGGGCAGTTGCTGGTCGGCACCACGCCCATCGGGACCAGCGGACTGCTGCCCGCCTGCCTGGGCAACTACCGCCGCCTGCGGCCGGGCATCTGCACCGTCGTCCACGAGAATTCGCTGGAGAAGCTGCTGCCCCAGCTCAAGGAGGGCAGGCTCGATTGCATCGTGTCCCGCATCGAGGCGCCGGTCGATCCGGCGGTCGTGGCCGAGCCGCTGCTGGATGAAGGCATATGCGTGGTGGCCAGCCGGGGCCACCCGCTGGCGCGGCTGCGCAAGGTGAGCTGGGCCCAGGCCCGCGACTATCCCTGGGCGATGCCCCAGTCGGGCACGCCCCTGCGGCGCGAGATGGAACTGGCCCTGGCCGCGGTGGGCGAGCCGCCGCCGCGCGCCGCCATCGAGGCCTCGTCGGTGGTGCTGATCGCCTCGCTGCTGCAGGACGACGAGATGCTGGCGGTGATGTCGGACGCCGTGGTGCAGGCGCTGTCCCGGCTGGAGCGGCTGAAGGTCCTGCCTCTGGCGCTGGGACGCCGGGCCACGGTGGGCGTGCTGCGGCGGGCGGGCACGATGCCGACGCCCGTGCTGGAGGATTTCCTGTCCTGCCTCAGGCATGCGGCCCAGGCGGTCGGCCGGCGGCCGGAATAACCAGAATTCATGGCAGCGGGCCCATTAGTCATTATCCAGTCCGGGCCCTTGCATCCATACTCCGGGCACAAATCCATCATGCAAGGAGACAACATGGGTGCGACCCGTATCCTCGTCGCGGCCTGTGCCACATTCGCCGTGGCCGCGACCGCCGCCGCGCAGCCGGCGGCCTTTCCGTCCCGTCCCGTGCGCATCGTCGTGCCTTTCGCCCCGGGCGGTGCCGTGGATGTGATGACGCGGCAACTGGCGCGCGTGATGTCCGAGCAGCAGGGCTATACCGTCATCGTCGAAAACAAGCCCGGCGCCTCCGGCCTGATCGCCTCCGAGGCGGTGGCCAAATCCGCGCCCGACGGCTACACGCTGCTGATGGCGACCTCGAACACGCATGGCGTGAACAGCTTTCTGTTCAAGCAACTGCCCTACGACCCGGTCAAGGACTTCGCGCCGGTGGCGATGGTGGCCGACAACGTCGTGGTGCTGCTGGCGCACCGGTCGTTCCCGGCGACGACGTTCCAGGAAGCGGTGGCGCTGATCCGCAAGACGCCCGGCAAGTACAGCTATGCCTCGCCCGGGTCGGGCACGGTCCATCACATGGGCATGGAACTGCTGAAGGCGGCCGCCCACCTGGACGTGGTGCACGTGGGCTACAAGGGTGCCGGTCCCGCCATGGCCGACCTGGCGGCCGGACACGTGCCGCTGATGATGGGCGGCATCGCGCCCGCGGCGCCGTTCATCAAGTCGGGCGCGGTGCGCGTGCTGGCCGTGGCCAACCCCGAGCCGTTCCCCACGCTGCCCGGCGTGCCGCTGTTCAAGGACGTGGCGCCGGAGGTGTCCGTGACCTCGTGGATGGGCTTGACGGCGCCGGCCGGCACGCCCGCCGCCGTGGTCGACCGGATCAATGCCGACGTGCGCAAGGCGCTGGACAAGCCGGGTTTCGCGCAGACCATGGCCGAGCTGGGCATGGTGCCCCGCCCGATGAGCCCGGCCGACATGGGCCGCCAGATCGCCGCCGACATGCCCAAGTGGAAGCGGGCGGTGCAGATTTCCGGCGCCACCGCCGAATGAGCCCGGCCGACTACGCTTCGATGGAATCCCCGATGCCGCAATCGCAACGCCCCGTCAATTTCCTGTTGTTCATCACCGACCAGCATCGCGCCGACCATTTGGGCGCCTATGGCAACCGTGTCGTCGCCACGCCCAACCTGGACGCGCTGGCCGCCGCCGGCTGGCGCGGCGACGAGATGCACGTCGCCACGCCCATCTGCATGCCCAACCGCGCCAGCCTGCTGACCGGGCGCTACCCCTCGGCCCATGGCGCGCGCCACAACGGCATTCCGCTCGACCTGCAATCGGCCACCTTCGTGGACGTGCTGCGCCAGGCCGGCTACCGCACCTCGCTGGTGGGCAAGGCGCATTTCCAGAACATGACGGACAATCCGCCGCCGTGGCCGCCCAATCCCGCCGACCGGCTGGCGCGCGAGGCGAAGGTGCGCGGGCCCGGGCGCTACGACCAGGAGAACCGCAACAAGTGGCTGACCCAGGAGGGCTACGACCTCGACTATCCGTTCTACGGCTTCGAGGACGTGGACCTGGTGGACGATCACAGCGACTCCGTCCACGGCCACTACCGCCAATGGCTGCGCCGGCACCATCCCGAGGTGGAGGCCCTGATCGGGCCGAAGGCCGCCACGCCCGCGCCGGACTACGTGCTGACCTCGTTCGGCCAGGCCTGGCGCACGGCGGTGCCCGAGGAGCTCTATCCCAGCGCCTACATCGCCGACCGCACCATCGAGCGCCTGGAGCGCGCCGGCGGCCAGCCGTTCTTCATCCAGTGCTCGTTCCCCGATCCCCACCATCCCTTCACGCCGCCGGGCAAGTACTGGGACATGTACGACCCCGACGAAATGGAGCTGCCGCCGTCCTTCCACACCGGCGAGGCGCCGCTGCCCCATGTCGAATGGCTGTACCGGCAGCGCGACAGCGGCAAGGCGGTCAAGCACACGCCCGCCATCTTCGCCTGCACCGAACGCGAGGCCAAGGAGGCGCTGGCGCTGAACTACGGGTCGATCACCAACATCGACCACCAGATCGGCCGGGTACTGGCGGCGCTGAAGCGGCTGGGGCTGGAGAACGACACGGTGGTGATCTTCACCAGCGACCACGGCGACTATCTGGGCGACCACCAGTTGATGCTGAAGGGCCCCATCCACTATCGCGGCCTGGTGCGGGTGCCGTTCATCTGGCATGACCCGCGGCAGCCGGTGCGGGGCGCCGGCAGCGCACTGGCCAGCACCATCGACGTCGCGCCCACGATCCTGGCGCGCGCGGGCGTGGCCGGCTTCAATGGCATCCAGGGCAAGAGCCTGCTGGACGTCATGGCCGGCAAGGCCGAGCGCGTGCGCGAACACCTGATGATCGAGGAAGAGGGCCAGCGCGTCATCCTGGGCTTCGACGCTCGCATCCGCTGCCGTACCCTGCGTTCGGACCGCTATCGCCTGACGATCTACGACGGCGCCGAGTGGGGCGAGCTGTACGACCTGGAACGGGATCCCATCGAGGCCAGAAACCTGTGGGACGATGCCGGGTATGCGGGGGTCAAGGCCGACATGATGCAGGCCCTGGCGCGCGACATGCTCCATCACATCGACACCAGTCCCTATCCCGACGCATTGGCATGACCCCCCCTACGCGCTGACGCGCGCCCCCCAGGGGGCGATGCGAGCGGACTGGCAAAGCCAGATCCGCCGCATCCTGGGTGGTAGCGAATCAGTCCAGGGTAATCTTGAGGTCGCGGATCAGTTTTTGCCAGAGGTCGCTTTCGCTCTTGACCAGGGCGGCGTATTCCTGGGGCGTGCTGCCGACGGGCTCGATGCCGAACTCGACCAGCTTCTTGTTCACGGCCGGGGTCTTGATGGCGGCGGTGACTTGTTTCTGCAGCGTGGCGATGACCTCGGGCGGTGTGTTCGCGGGGGCGACCATGCCGACCTGGGCCGAGGCTTCCACGCCCTGGATGCCCAGTTCCGCGAAGGTGGGCACGTCGGGCAACTGCGGCAGGCGCGTGGGGTTGGCCACGGCCAGCGGACGGACCTTGTGGCCCTTGATGAAGGCGTTGCCGGCGGCGAGGTCGGTCATCATGGCCGGCAACTGGCCGCCCGCCACGTCGACCAGCGCGGGCGCGGCGCCGCGATAGGCGATGTGCAGCATGCGCATGCCGGTGCGTTCCTTCAAGAGCTCCATGGCCAGGTGGTGCGGGCTGCCCGCGCCGGCCGAGGCGTAGCTGTACTTGCCAGGCTGGCTCTTGACCTTGGCGATGAAATCCTTGGCGTCCTTGAACTCGGTGCTCGGCCCCACGATCAGGATCATGGGGAACTTGCCCATGAGCGTGACGGGCGCCAGGTCGCGCGTGGGGTTGTAGCTCAGGTTCTTGTACAGGGCGGGGTTGAACACCAGCGTGCCGTTGTCGGCCGACAGCACCGTGTAGCCGTCGGGCGCGGCGCGCGCCGTCTCGACCGCGCCGATGGCCGTGTTGCCGCCGGGCTTGTTGTCGACCACGACGGGCTGCTTGATGATCTCGGACAACTGGGCGCCGATGGTGCGGGCCAGGAAGTCGGAGCCGCCGCCCACCGCGTAGGGAACGATCCAACGGACGGGCTTGGAGGGATAGGCGTCGGCCGCCGCGGCCGCGCCGGTCCAGAGGACCAGCGTCGAAGCCGCCAGTGCCGTCGTCCACGTATTTTTCATGCTTGTCTCCTTGGAATTGTCATGCTTAGGGCAAAGCGGGCAGGATGGTGCCGGCGCACGAGCCGAAGCCTACGCGGTAGCCGTCGCCCTGGCACCAGCCGGTCAGGATGACTTCATCGCCGTCCTCGATGAAGGCGCGGGTCGCCCCGCCGATGTCCACCGGATGCTTGCCGTTGACGGTAAGTTCCAGCAGCGACCCGTACGAGCCGGCGTCGGGCCCGCTGATCGTGCCGGATCCCATCAGGTCCCCCACCCGGGTGTTGCAGCCGGACACCGTATGGTGCGCCAGTTGCTGAGCCATCGTCCAGTACATGTACTTGAAGTTGGTGGCGGCGAGGGTGGCGGCCTGTTCCCGGCCTTGCGGGCGCAGCGAGACTTCCAGGTGGATGTCGAAGGCGTGCTGGCCGTCGTGGCGCAGGTAGGGCAGGGGTTCGGGTTCCTGGCGGGGCTGCCGGGTGCGGAAGGGGGCCAGGGCGTCCATCGTGACTACCCAGGGCGAGATGGTGGTGGCGAAGCCCTTGGCGTTGAAGGGGCCCAGCGGCACGTATTCCCAGGCCTGGATGTCGCGGGCGCTCCAGTCGTTCAGCAGGACCATGCCGAAGATGCGCGATTCGGCCTCGTCGCTGGACACCGGTTCGGCCATGCCGTTGGGCACGCCGACGAAGAAGCCGGTCTCCAGTTCGAAGTCCAGCTTCAGGCAGGGCGAAAACACCGGCCTTTCCTGGTCGGGAAGCTTGATCTGCCCGTTGGGACGCCGCACGGGCGTGCCGCTGACGACCACCGACGAGGCGCGGCCGTTGTAGCCGATGGGGATCTCCAGCCAGTTCGGCAGCAGCGCGTTCTTGGGATCGCGGAACAGGGCGCCGACGTTGGTCGCGTGTTCCTTCGAGGAATAGAAGTCGGTATAGCCGGGGATCTCGACCGGCAGCAGCAACGTGGCGCCTGCCTGCGGCACCAGCGCCCGGGCGCGCGCCGCGGCGTCGTCGCGCAGGGTGGCGGTATCGGCGGCCAGCAGCGTGCTGACCTGGCCGCGCACGCTGCGCCAGGTGTCCCGGCCGGCGGCCATGAAGGCGTTCAGGCTGCCCGCGGCGAACAGGGGGCGGGGCGTGCGCAGCAGGCCGGTCTGTTCGAGGCGGGCCAGGTCCAGGATCTGGTCGCCGATGGCCACGCCCACCCGGGCGTCGGCGTCCGCGGACGGCTTGAATACGCCGTAGGGCAGGTTCTGGATGGGGAAGTGGCTGTCGGCGGCATTGGCCGACTCGACCCAGCTTTTCAGGCCGGGGGCGATCGTGGGATCGGCGGGGTTCATCGGGTCTCCGGGGAAAAATGCTTGGTCAGGTTCTGCCAGCACTGGAAGTACTGGCTTTGCAATTGGGCCGTGTCCAGCGCGTAGCGGGTGGGCTTGATGACGTGGCGGGTCTCGAACATGAACGCCATCGTATCGCCGACCTTGTGCGGCCGGGAGGTGTCCGCGCGCGAGGCTTTCTCGAAGGTGTCGCCGTCGGGGCCGTGGCCCGTCATGCAGTTGTGCAGGCTGGCGCCGCCCGGCACGAAGCCCTCGGCCTTGGCATCGTAGGCGCCGTGCACCAGGCCCATGAATTCGCTGGCCACGTTGCGGTGGAACCAGGGCGGGCGGAAGGTGTCCTCGGCCGCCAGCCAGCGCGGCGGGAAGATGACGAAATCCAGCGAGTCCACGCCCGGGGTGTCGCTGGGGGCGTGCAGCACCAGGAAGATGGACGGATCGGGATGGTCGTAGCTGATCGAGCCTATGGTGTTGAAGCGCCGCAGGTCGTACTTGTAGGGGGCGTAGTTGCCGTGCCAGGCCACGACGTCCAGCGGCGAATGGCCGATGTCGGCGCGCCAGAGGCGGCCGCCGAACTTGGCCACCAGCTCGAAGCGGCCTTCGCGGTCTTCATAGCCGGCGCGGGGCGTCAGGAAGTCGCGCGGGTTGGCGAGGCCGTTGGAGCCGATCACCCCCAGGTCCGGCAGGCGCAGCAGTGCGCCGAAGTTTTCGCAGATGTAGCCGCGTGCCTCGCCGTCGGGCAGCGACACCTGGAAGCGGCAGCCGCGCGGCACGACCGCGATCTCCTGCGGTTCGAGGTCGATCACGCCCAGCTCGGTGGCGATGCGCAGGCGGCCTTGCTGCGGCACGATCAGCAGTTCGCCGTCGGCGCTGTAGAAATAGCGGTCCCGCATGGAGCGGTTGGCGGCGTAAAGGTGGATGGCGCAGCCCTGCATGGCGTCGGCCGAACCGTTGCCCGCCATGGTGATCCAGCCGTCGACGAAATCGGTCGGCGCCTGCGGCATGGGCAGAGGATCCCAACGCAACTGGTTGGGCGAAGTCGGCGGTACCTGGCTGAAATCGCTCACCAGGCGCGGGCTTTCCATGGGTTCGAAGGGCAGGTGCACCGCGGCGGGACGTATCCGGTACAGCCACGACCGGCGATTGTGGCTGCGCGGCGCGGTGAAGGCCGTGCCGGACAATTGCTCGGCATACAGTCCGTAAGGGGCGCGTTGCGGGGAGTTGCGTCCCACGGGCAGGGCGCCTGGCAGGGCTTCGGTGGCGAACTCATTGCCGAAGCCCGACATGTAGCCGGTGCTGGCGGCGGTTTCGGCGGGGTGGGCAGGCGTGGTCATGGTCGTCTTCGGTAGGGGAGCGGGATTTACGTTGAAAGTAATACGTTTACGTTAAGCGTAATTTTTGTTGGCTGCGGCGTCAAGTAATTACGTCATGCGTGCTAGGATTACGTTAAACGTAATCGTGCGAGGGCGGCGTGGCCACCAAGGAAAGAACGGACGCGGGCGAGGACGAGGCGCCCGCGCGCGCGGGCAGCGGAGTGCAGGCGCTGGAAACCGGCCTGACGGTGCTCGACGCCTTCGCCGACGTCGTTCGCCCCATGATGCTCAAGGAAGTCGCCCTGGCGGCCGGCATGCATCCGGCCAAGGTGCATCGCTACCTGGCCAGCTTCGTCAAGCGCGGCTACGTGGAGCAGGATCCGCAGGGGCGCTACAGCCTGGGGCGCGGCGCGCTGCGCATCGGCCTGGCCAGCCTGGCCTCCCTGGACGCCGTCCGGCTGGTCACGCCGCTGCTGGACGAGCTCAGCAACGCGCTGGGCGAGACCGTGCTGGCGGCGGTCTGGGGCAACCGCGGGCCCACCGTGGTGCAGTGGCGCGACTCGCCCCGGCCGGTCATGGTGAACGTGCGCCCCGGGTCGGTCCTGCCGTTGCTGTCGTCGGCCACCGGGCGGGTGTTCGCCGCCTTCATGGAGCCGCCGCTGACAGCGTCGCTGGTCGAGGAAGAGCTGAAGGAGCGGGCGGCCGAGGGCGCATACCCCTCGGACGACCGGGAAGTCGCGGAACTGCTGGACGGCGTGCGCGCGCTGCACCTGGGCCGAGTCACCGGCGACGTCCTGCCCGGCGTGGACTCGGTCAGCTCCCCCGTCTTCGACTACGACTCGCGCATGGTGCTGGCCATCACCGCCCTGGGCAACAGCGCCCGCTTCGATTCCGACCCCGCCGGCCCCATAGCCACCGCGGTCCGCCAGGCCGCCGCAACCCTGTCCCATCGCCTGGGTTACCCGGGCGCCGCCAGGTCCTCATAAGAAAAAGCCGCTCGACAGAGCGGCAAATGACTGCACCCAACACCAGTATGACCCTGGCGAAGGATGGCGCGAACTCCGTACCATCCCCAATATCGCGGGTTCGTGATCAATCTGAATCTGCGAATATTTCCGCTCTTCAAGACCCCCCGAGGCTCAATACTCCGCCGTAAGCGTGATCTCCCCGCGGATGTCCGTGCCGTTGTTGATGACCACGCGTACGGTCTTGGGCTTGCCGTCCGCCTTGCCGCGATAGGTGACGATGTAGCCGCCGGCCGCGACTTCGGCGATGGGCAGGTCGATCAGGCTGAATTCCTTTTCGTCCCATTCGAAGTAGGCTCCGCCGGTGCCCGCGGCGCCCGCGAAAACCTTCATGTCGGTGTGCTGCCGCGGATTGTCGATCGCCGGCGATACCACGTGCACGACAGCCTTGCCCTTGAGCTTGGTGATGAGATCGGCCGCCAGAGGAGGGATCCAGCGACCGCTGATGCTGGCCTCGGAATAGGTCGATCCGTTGTGCGATACCACATCGGTGACCACGATCAGCACGCGTTGTGCGCCGGTACGCCAGGGCGTCTTGTCGTAGGCGAACTGCAGTGCGCCGACTCCGTTCTCGGGGCCGTCGCCGCCCCCCGTCGCGGTTTCCTCGGTGATGAACTGCTTGAACTTGGCGAAATCGGTGGTGGGCGCGAAGACCTGGCGTTCGCTCGGGTCGAAGGCCGGCGGCTGGGTGCTGCCCGTGCCGAGGCGCGGGGAGCCGGTGGTCTTGGTGTCGAACGCATCGCCGAAGGTGACCGCGCCCAGCTGGACGTCCAGGCCGCTCTTGCCGAGAAAGTCGGCGAACTCGATGATGGACGTCTGCACGCTCTTGAGGGCGCCGCTCATGCTGCCCGTCGTGTCGAACACGAACACCACGTCCGCCTTGGCTCGCGTCGAATCCTCGCCGATGCGGCGCACGGTGTGGCCCTTGACGATGCCGTTCTCCACCACGACGAAGTCATCCGCTTCCAGGTCGGGAACGCCCGCGCGCGTCAGGTTCGCGCGGGTGGCCGCAAACTTGTTGGGACCGGAGCGCATGGACAACTGCCGGGCCGACAAGGTCGTGGCGGTCGGCGCGGCGAAACCCGCGATGTTGATGTCGAACAGGCCGCTGCCATCGGTCCTAGCGGCGACGGACCCGGCCGCCGTGATGGTGGGATCGGTGATCGGCGCGGGCGGCTTGGCGGTGCTGTCGGCGTAGGGGTCGGGCGGCGGCGGGGTGCCCGGGTCGCCTCCGCCGCTCGAGGTGACCGCCCCGTCTCCGCCGCAGCCCGCGAGGAATCCCGCGACCAGCAGCGCCATCAATCCATTCCTGGAAAACAGTTTCATCATCGTGCTCCCTGACGTCCCCCCCTGGGGGCGCATGCCATGAATGCGCGGCGCGCGGACCATCCTGGTGAAAGAGGGTGGGCCGTGCGACGCGGACTGGTGTTGAACCGCGGTCCGAATCGGATCAGGGGTTCGTGCAGGGGATGGTAGGGAGGAACCGCAGGCCGCTGAATATGGCAAACGGCGGGCCGGAACTAGGCCGAAAGGGGGAGGGGAGCCGCGCCTCGGGCGTGGGCGCGGCGAGGGAATCAGGCGATTTCGTAGTCGACCATGCAGCCGGAGCTGAGATAGCGATCCATCCTGGCGCGCGTTTCCATGTGGACCGGATGGGCGTGATAGGCCTGCAGTGCGTCGCGGTCGGTGAATACCGTGTAGACCACGACGTCCAGCGCCTTGCTGGACGTGCTGAAGTTCAGGCCCGCCTCGGATTCCAGCAGGCCCGGGATGCGTCCGCGCTGTGCCGCGATGGTTTCGCGGATGATGGCGAAGACCGATTCGCGGGTCTCGCCTTCCTCGAGTTTCAAGCGCCACATGGCGATGTGCTTGATCATGGAAGCTCCTTGGTGCGTGCGTGGAAGTGGTTCGTCTAGCGCGCCGCGAGCCGCCACAGCGCCGTGGTTTCGGCGGCCCGGGCCGCGTGCAGCGGGTCGTTCCCGTCCCGGACCTTGGGATGGCGGGGGCGGGTCTCGATCCGGTCGATCACCCGCAGGCCGGCGTTCTCCACCAGGGACAGCAGTTCGTCCCGGGAGCGCAGGCCCAGGTGTTCGGCCAGGTCCGACAGGATCAGCCAGCCTTCGCCTTGCGGTGCCAGATGTGCGGCCAGCCCGGCCAGGAAGCCGCGCAGCATGCGGCTGTCGGGGTCGAAGACCGCGCGGTCCAGGCCTGCGTGCGCGGGGCCGGGCACCCAGGGAGGGTTGCAGACGATGAGTTGCGCGCGGCCCGGGGGAAAGAGATCGGCCGCTTCGACGCGGACACGGTCCGCCACGCCGAGCCGGTCGATGTTTTCGTGCGCGCAGGCCAGCGCGCGGGGATCGGCGTCGGTCGCCACGATGCGGCGCACGCCGCGCCGGGCCAGCACGGCGGCCAGGACGCCGGTGCCGGTGCCGATGTCGAAGGCGGTGTCCTGGCCGGGCAGCGGCGCCTGGGCCACCAGATCCACGTATTCGCCGCGTATCGGCGAGAAGACTCCGTGATGCGGATGGATGCGGGCGCCGAGCGCCGCCACGGGCACGCCTTTCTTGCGCCATTCGTGGGCGCCGACCACGCCCTGCAATTCACGCAGCGAGACCACGGCGTCGCGGCCGATCTCGCCGTAGGCTTCCCGGCAGGCCTGCCGCACGTCGGGCGCCCGCCGCAGCGGAATGCCGAAATCCGCGTCCAGGGGTACCAGCAGCATGCCCAGCGCACGTGCCCGTTGCAACTGGGCCTGCCGGTACAGATGGAAGGTCTGGGTGATGGTCGCGCCCGGCTTGAACGGCCGGCGGTCCGCTCGCCGCGCCATGGCCTGCAGCAACAGGCGGGCGTTCTGGAAGTCGCCCCGCCACAACAGCGCCGTGCCTTCGCAGGCCAGGCGGTATGCCTGGTCGGCCGGCATGCGGTCGTCGGCGGCCGCGACGCGCCGGGGAGGAGGATGCCCCCCGGCCGACAGCCATGCCGCCTCGCGGGGTTCGGGATCGTTCCAGTGCAGGATGTCGTCGGCAGTCGTCACGGCGGGAAAAGGCAAGGGCGAAGGGGGCCGAGTCTACTCCATCGGCGCGGCCCGGCGCCGCCAGACCGTGGCGAGCCAGGGTTGCTGGGCGCGGGGCAGGCCGGCGGGCCGGTAATAATGTTCGAGTTCGTCGAAGCCGGCGGCGTCCAGGTAGCGGCGCCATTGCTCCAGGTCGTGGTAGACGCCGTAGCGGCCCCGGTTCCAGCCTTCCTCGTTGTTGCCGCGCGGGTTGGAGCAGAACAGCACGCCGCCGGGCTTGAGCGTGCCGCGCAGCGCCGCCAGCACGCGCGGCAGGTCCTGGCTGGGGATGTGGAACATCGAGGCGTTGGCGAAGATGCCGTCGAAGCGGCCGGCGGGCAGGTCCAGCGCCAGGAAGTCCTGGCACCATACCTCGCAGCCGCTGTGCGAGCGCGCCATGGCGGCGAAGGACGGCGAGCCGTCCAGGCCCACGGCCTCGTGGCCGCGCTCGCGGAAGGTTTTCAGGTCGCGGCCCGGCCCGCACCCGAAGTCCAGGATGGCCAGGGGCGGGGGCGCGGCGAGGTGCCGCAGCAGCGCGTCGATGTTCTGCCCGACGTCGTGGTCGCGCGTGCCCTCCCAGAAGGCGGCGGCGTTCCGTTCGTAGTAGTCCAGCGTGGGGGCGGAAATGTCTCGGTGGGGGTCGGTCATGGGGTTCGGCGGCGTGGGCCGTGCGGGTTATGATCCAGGGCCTACGTATACGATCTTGTCGCGGAGACCTGCCTGATGCCTGCGTTCGACTACGACCTTATCACCATTGGCGCCGGTTCGGGCGGCGTGGCCGGTTCGCGCCGGGCCGCGTCGTACGGCGCCCGCGTGGCGATCTGCGAGGACGGCCGGGTGGGCGGGACCTGCGTCATCCGCGGCTGCGTGCCCAAGAAACTGCTGATGTACGGCTCGCAGTTCGCCGATGCCTTCCAGGACGCGGCCGGCTACGGCTGGAGCGTCCCGGACGCGAGCCTGGACTGGGGCGCCCTGGTGGCCGCCAAGAACCGCGAGATCGATCGCCTGGAAGGCATCTACCGCCGGATGCTGGACCAGGCCGGCGTGACGCTGATCGAAGGCCGGGCCGTAGTGGTGGACCCGCATACGGTCGAGGTCGCCGGCAAGCGCCATACGGCCGAGCGCATCATGATCGCCACCGGCGGCCATCCCGTGCTGCCCGACATCCCCGGCATCGAACTGGCGATCACCTCGAACGAGGCGCTGTCGCTGGACAAGCTTCCGGATGACGTGCTGATCGTGGGCGGCGGCTATATCGCGCTGGAATTCGCGGGCATCTTCCGCGGCGCCGGCGCGCGCGTGACCCTGGCCATCCGGCGTGACCAGGTGCTGGGCGGATTCGACCAGGACATCCGCCAGAGCGTGGCCGAAGGGCTGCAGCGGCGCGGCGTCGTCATCCGGCCGCACACCCGCGTGGTGGGAATGGCGCGGCGCGACGGCCGCATCGCCGTGCAGATCGACGATGGCGAGATCTTGATGGTCGACCAGGCGATGATGGCCACGGGCCGCGCGCCCAATACCCGCGGCCTGGGGCTGGAGGCCTGCGGCGTGGCGCTGGGCGAGCGCGGCGAGATCAAGGTGGACGGCCAGTCGCGCACCAGCGTGCCCAGCATCTACGCCGTCGGCGACGTTACCGACCGCCTGAACCTGACGCCCTGGGCCATCGCCGAAGGGCGGGCCCTGGCCGAGACGCTGTACAACGACAATCCCATGCAGGCCGATGCCGAGAACGTGCCCGCGGCCGTATTCAGCCAGCCGCCGGTGGCCACGGTCGGCCTGTCCGAAGAAGATGCCCGCAAGCGCTACGGCAAGGTCCGCGTCTATCGTTCGCGCTTCCGGCCGATGAAGAACACGCTGTCGGGCCGCGACGAACAGACCATGATGAAGCTGGTCGTGGACGACGCCAGCGACCGGGTGGTGGGCTGCCACATGGTCGGCCCCGATGGCCCCGAAATCATCCAGGGCCTGGCCATCGCGATGAAATGCGGCGCGACCAAGCGGCAGTTCGACCAGACCATAGGCCTGCACCCGACGGCGGCCGAGGAGTTCGTCACCATGCGCGAGCCGGTCGGCGCCTGAGAGAAGGAAAAATGAACATGCCCGCTTCCGCCCCGTCCAGCCTGGATGCCCCGCTGATCGTCACCGTGGCGCCCAACGGGGCCTACAAGAAGACCGCCGACCACGCCGCGGTGCCGGTCACCCCCGGCCAACTGGCCGAGACCGCCAAGCGCTGCCTGGACGCCGGCGCGGCCATGCTGCACATGCACGTGCGCAAGGCCGACCAGTCGCACAGCCTGGAGCCCGAGGCCTACCTGGCCGCCACGCGCGCCGTGCGCCAGGCCGTGGGCAACGAACTGGTGGTGCAGATCACCACGGAAGCCGCGGGCGTGTACGCTCCCGACGAACAGGTCGCCTCGGTGATGGCCGTCAAGCCCGAGGCCGTGTCCGTGGGGCTGCGCGAGATCGCGCTGGGCCCGCAGGCCGATGCCCGCGTCGCCTCGCTGTTTTCCTGGCTGGCCCGGGAAAGGGTCATGACCCAGGTCATCCTGTACGACACCGGCGACGTCGAACGCTGGATGGACTACCGCCGCCAGGGCGTGGTGCCCGACGCGCCGTGGTTCGTGCTGTTCGTGCTGGGGCGCTACAGCGCCGGCCAGACCTCGTCGCCGTCCGACCTGCTGCCTTTCCTGGCCGCCTACGACCATGCCCATCCATGGGCCATGTGCGCGTTCGGCCGCCACGAGCACGCCTGCGCGGCGGCGGCGGCCGCGCTGGGCGGGCATGCGCGCGTGGGGTTCGAGAACAACCTGTACTTGCGCGATGGATCCGTCGCCGGCGACAACGCCGCGCTGGTGCGGCAGGTGGCCGAGGTCGCCGGTGCGCTGGGGCGCAGGATGGCGACCGCGGACCAGGTGCGCGCGCTGTTCCTGGGCGACGAGCGCTAGGCTCGCGCCCGCCGCATCCGCCGGATCAATCCAGGCGGATGTCCGCGGCCCGCACGATTTCTCCCCACTTGGCCGCTTCGGCGCTGCGGTACTTGGCGAAGTCCGCCGGCGTGCCGCCTAGCGGCTCGGTGCCCGAGGCCGCCAGTTCCTGCTTGTAGTCGGCGCTGGACAGGATCTTGTTGACGGCCTTGTTCAGCGTGTCCACCGTGGCGGCCGGCGTCGAGGCCGGGGCGACCAGGCCGAACCACGCTTCGGAGGCAAAGCCCGGCAGCGTCTCGGCCACGGTGGGGATGTCCTCCATGCCCTTCACGCGCCTGGGCGAAGCGACACCCAGCGCCCGCATCTTGCCGCCCTTGACGAAGGGCAGCGTGCTGGGGGAATTGTCGAACATCACCTGCACCACGCCCCCCATGAGGTCGGTCGCCGCCGGCGCGCTGCCGCGATAGGGAATGTGCTGGATGCCGATGCCCGCCTGGGTCTTCAGGAGTTCCATCGTGAGATGGCTGGTGGTGCCGTTGCCCTGCGAGCCGTACGACAGCTTGCCCGGGTGCTTGCGCGCGTAGTCCACCAGTTCGGCCACCGTCTTGAACGGCGCGGACGGATTGGCCACCAGCATGATGGGCACCGCGGCCACCAGGGCGACCGGCGCGAAGCTGGTGGCCGGGTCGTAGCCGGGGTTCTTGTACAGGTGCTGGTTGATGCTGAGCGGGCCGGCGGTGGACAGCAGCAGCGTGTAGCCGTCGGGCTGGGCGCGTGCGACGGCCTGCGCGCCGATGTTGCCGCCGGCGCCGGGACGGTTCTCGACGACCACCGTCTGCTTGAGTTCCGTTCCCAGGCGCGCCGCCAGCGACCGGGCGATGATGTCCGTCGTGCCGCCCGGCGGGAAGGGAACGACGAAGGTGATGGGTTTTTCGGGATAGGCGGCGTGGGCGGACGCGCCGGCGGCAAGCATGGCCGCGGCCAGCAGGAAGCGCGGGTTCAAGGGCATGGGGGGTCTCCTGGATATTTATGGTGGGGAAGGGGCGCGGATCACGCCTGCCGCGGCACAGGCTCGAAGCCGTACAGCGCCTGCGGGTTGTCGACGAGCATCCGGTGGCGGTCGGCCGCGTCGGGTACCCAGAGCGGGATGAGGTCGACCAGGTCGCCGTCGTTGGGCATCGGGCCGGTATGGATGGGATGGGGCCAGTTGCTGCCCCAGATCATGCGATCGGGGCGCGCGGCCACCACGCGGTGGATCATCGGCAGCATGTCGGCGTGCGGGTAGGGCTGGCTGGACAATCGATACAGGCTGGCCAGCTTGATCCAGCAGCGGTCGGTGTCCAGCAGCGACATCACCGTCGCGAAGGACGCCGAATCCAGCCCCTCGTCCGCGCGGATGCGCGCCAGGTGATCCAGCACGTAGTGGCAACGCAGCCCGCGCAGCCGGTCGGCGACGGCCACCAGTTCCTCGGAACGGTGAAAGTGCAGCAGCAGGTGCCAGCCCATTTCGTCGGCCTCGGCGGCCAGGGCTTCCAACTGGTCGAAGCCTACGCCGCCGGAGACCACGGTCGACATCCGGAAGCCGCGTACGCCCCGCGCATGCAGCGCCTCGCGCTCGCGCAGCGGCGTGCCGGGCGGCAGCACAGCGATGCCCTTGATGCGGGGGCCGAGCCGTTCCATGGCGTCCAGCATCGCGGCGTTGTCCGTGCCGTGGGCGCCGCCCTGGACCAGCACGCCGCGGTCGAATCCCAGCGTGGCCAGCATGTCGCGGTACTGGTCGGCCGAGCAGTCTTCCGGCGTATAGCTGCGGTCGGGCGAGAACGGGAAGCGGCCCCGGGGACCGAAGATATGGGCGTGGCAGTCGCAGGAGCCGGGGGGCACGGCGAAGGCGGGCGCGCGGGTATCGCGGTCCGGGCCGGGGCAGGCTTGCATGGCGGGTTCCTTGTTCAGGCCTGGGCGGCCAGTTCGCGCTCGCGTTCGGCGATGCGGATCAGCATCTCGGCACCGCGGTTGGCGGCCGAGACACCCCGGAATACGAAGGCCAGGTTCACCACGGCCTGCATCTCGTGCCAGCTCGCGCCGGCGCGGCGGGCGGCCACGCCATGGATGACCGCGGCGTCGCTCAGCTCGGCCACCAGCATGGCGAAGATCAGCAACTGCACCTGCTTGTCGTCGAAATGGGCGGTCTCCAGCGCGTGCGCCCGGACCTTCTCCTGCAACTCCACCATGAGCGGATCCAGCGCGCCGGTCACGTCCAGCCGGGCCTCGACCCGCGGGGGCAGGAAACCGGCCATCTGGCGGTAGCTGGCGGCGCGCTCTTCCTTGGTGGCGAGGGGGTCGGCATAGGAGCCGAAGGTTTGCTGGACGAAATCCGGATCGGGACGCGAGCGCTGCATGAAATCTCCTTGATCGATTTAAATATAGTAATCGATTATTTTTTGTTTCTTCAATTTTTTGTTTTCATCGATAATTCTTACGAGGACGTATCGAAGCCGCTAGAATGCACGTTGCGCCACGCGCTTTCATTCCGAGTTCCAGCATGACCACACTGACCGATACGTCTTCCGCAAGCGCCCCCACGCTGTCCACCACCCTGGTCGAGGCCCTGCGGGGTTCGATTCTTGGCGGCACGCTGCTGCCCGGCAGCAAGCTCAGGCTGGACGAGTTGCGCGAGCAGTACGACGTCAGCCTGAGCCCGCTGCGCGAAGCGCTGACGCGCCTGGTGTCCGACGGGCTGGTCGTGACCAACGACAAGAAGGGCTACCGGGTGGCGCCGGTCTCGGCCGACGATTTCCGCGAGGTCACGGCCCTGCGGATGAACCTGGAGGTCATGGCCCTGGGCGAGTCGATCCGGCGCGGCGACGAAAACTGGGAAGATGCGCTGGTGGCCGCGTACCACCGGTTGAGCCGGCTCGAGGCCGCGGACCGCAGCGGCGACAAGCTGCCGGCCTGGGAGAAGGCGCACCGCACCTTCCACATCACCTTGTTTTCGGCCTGCGGCATGCCGCTGCTGCTGCGTTTTTGCAATACGCTGCATGACCTGAGCGACCGCTACCGCCGCCTGTTCCTGGCCAGCAATTCGCCCGACCGGAACGTGCCGGCGGAGCACGAGGCCATCTACCAGGCCGCCCTGGGCCGCAATGCCGAACTGGCGTGCGACATCCTGCGGCAGCACCTGTCGCGTACGGGGACGAATCTATTGAGCGTGCTGCCGGACGGGGAGTCCGGCGCGGCCGGCCGTTGACCGCTCAGTTGGCGGGCGGGTAGCCCCGGCTGCCCAGCAGCGACGACAGGTCGCGCGCGGCCTGCAGGACGACCTGTTCGGTGCGGGTGCGGGAATCGGCATCGGCGCCGAATGCCGCCTCGGGGCCCGCCACGCTGATGGCCGCGGCGGCCTCGCCCAGCGCGCCGAACACGGGCGCGGCGCAGGAGTTGATGCCTTGCTCGAATCCCGAGAAGCTCCAGGCACAGCCGCGTTCGCGGTCGGCCGCCAGTTGGGCGCGCAGCTTGCCGGCCTGGGCCGCCGCCGCGGGATCCGCGGCCAGCAGCGCATCCAGGATGGCCGGCGGTTGCCAGGCCAGCAGCATGCGGCCCGGCGTGGTCAGGTGCGCCGCGACGCGGCTGCCGACGCGCACGCTGCTGATTAGGCCGGCCTCGGGCATGTCGCGCAGCAGGTAGACGACGTGGCCGCCATCGAGCGCGGCCAGGTAGGCGGAGACGTTCAACTGGCGCCGCACGTCGGCCAGCACCCGGCGGCCCAGGTCCAGCATGTCGTTGGCCGCGGTGGCGGCGGTGGCCAGTTTCAGGAACGGGAGGCCGATGCGGTGCCCCCCCTGGGGCAGGGCTTCCAGCACGCCTTCGTGTTCCAGCGTGGCGATCAGCCGCATGACCGTGACGCGGTTGACGTCGATGCTGCGGCCGACCTCGCTCAGGTTGGACGTACTGCCGCCGTCGACCACGTAGCGCAACAGCCGGAACGCCCTGACCACCGGCGAGACCAGGGCGCCGGGCTTGCCGGCGGATTCGTCGCTGTCCAGGGGTTCTGCGGAAAATGACATGGAAGATCAGGCCAGGGGCACGGTCCAGGCATTGTATTCGTACACCCAGTCGGCATTGCCGCCTTCCTTGAGCCAGTTGTTGCCGCGCGAGCCGATCTGGACCCGCGCGGTGCGGTCGTGGCGGGCGGCCTCGTAGCGCTTGAGGGCTTGCGCGGGCGCATCGGGGGTGTCCGCCAGGTAGCGGGCCAGCACCACGGCATCCTCGATCGCCATGCCGGCGCCCTGGGCCATGAAGGGCATCATGGGATGGCAGGCGTCGCCCAGCAGGGTGATGTTTCCGCGCGACCAGGAAGGCAGCGGGTCGCGCACGTACAGCGCGGACTTCAGCACTTCGTCGCAGGCCGCGAGCAGCGCCCGCGCCTCGGGATGGAAATCGGCGTAGGAGGCGCGCAGTTCGTCGACGCTGCCCGGCATGGTCCACGACTCATGGCGCCAGCTGTCCTGGGGCGTGGTGGCGAAGATGAAGATATCGCGGCCCAGGTTGAGCGGGAAGGTGACGATCTGGGTCTCGGGATTGGGGCCCCACCACTTGGTGAAGGCGCCCAGGTTGGGCACGCCTTCCAGGCGCGAGGCCGGCACCACGGCGCGATAGGCCACCACGCCGGTGAAGTCGGGATACTCGTCGCCCAGGAGGTGCTTGCGGACCGTGGAGTGGATGCCGTCCGCGCCGACCAGCACGTCCACGCGCTGGGACGTGCCGTCCTCGAAGCGCACAGTGATGCCGTCCGCGCCTTCGTCTATGCCCACGGTGCGCTTGCCGAGGTGGATCGTGGCGGCGGGCACGGCCTGCTCCAGCGCGGCCAGCAGGTCGGCCCGGTGCATGGTCAGCTGGGGCGCGCCATAGCACGTTTCGGCGGCCTGCGACATTTCCAGGCGGGAGGTTTCCTCGCCCGTATCCCAGGTGCGGCTGATGCGGTGCGTGGGGCGGGCCGCGGTCTTGCGCAGTTCGTCGCCCACGCCCAGGCCATCCAGCGCCAGCACGGCGTTCGGGGTGAGGTTGATGTCGGCGCCGACGCGCGCGAACCTGGGGGCCTGCTCGAAAACCACCGATTCCAGGCCGAGCTTGCGCAGGGCGATCGCCGCTGCCAGCCCGCCTATGCCTGCGCCGCTGATACCGATGAGGGGCGATGCCATGGAACTTCTCCTGTGCCGTGCTGGGTTGTACAAAAATGAACGATAAGTTCAAAAAATTCTAGAGACGCGGCAACCGGATGTCAATGGGAAAAACACCTGCGCCTGGCCAGGAAAGGGCACGCACGCAGGCGCCGCTGTGACGAGGAAACAACTTGAGACGGGCGCGAGCGCCCGGGCGCGCGGTCGATGGTACAGTCCTGCCAAAACAAGGCTGGTGTCATGTCTGAGAGCGGATCGCATCCCCGGGCCAAGGCGGCCCACGTCGTCACTTTCCCCGTAATGGCCGCCGCCGGGCCGGCTCGCGGATCCGCGCCGCGAGGGCCGCTTCCTCGATCCGCCCGGTGACGAGGCCGGGCATGAGATCCTGTCTGCTGGCCCTGTGCTGGCTGTTCGTCCTGGCCGGGCCGGCGCGCGCGGACGAACGCATCCTCGAATTCTTCAGCGACATCAAGGTCGAGCGCAGCGGTGACCTCCTGGTGACCGAGAACCTGCGCGTACGCTCCGAAGGCAAGCAGATCAAGTACGGATTGCAGCGGGATTTCGCGCGCTTGTACCGGCGCGCCGATGGCAGCCGCGCGGCCGCCGGTCTGGACGTCGTCTCGGTGCGGCGCGACGGCCGGGCCGAACCGTTCGTTTCGTCGCGCCTGCGGGACGGCGTGCGGATCTCCACCGGCCGTCCGGACGTGGTGTTCCGTCCCGGCGAATACCAGTACACCCTGGTGTATCGCGTCACGCGGCAGTTGCAGGCGGCCGGCGCCGAGGACAGGCTGGCCTGGGACGTGACGGGCACGGATTGGTCCCTGCCCATCGACCGGGTGCGTGTGCGGGTCGTGCTGCCGTCGGACGAACCGGTCCGGCAGGCCGCGGTGGCCGGCGGCGCCGGCGCGCCGGGGCGGGTGCAGGAAAAGGAGGCCGGACGCGTGGTGTTCGTCTCCACGCGCGTGCTGGAGCCAGGCCAGAACATGACGGTCGAACTCGGTTGGCCGGCGGGCGAGGTGCGGCGGCCCGGGCCGCTCAAGGCCTGGTGGTACGGTGTGCAGGACCACGCCGAGTTCTGGGTCGCCGGCGTCGGGCTCGCGCTGCTGCTGCTTTATTACCTGGCCGCCGCCACGCAGGCGTGGCGGCTGGGGCGGCATGACAGGACGCCGCAGGCCGATCCGCCGGAAGGCCTGTCCGCGCCCGCGCTGCGCTACGTATACCGCAAGGGCTATGACCGCTGGGCCTTCCTGTCCGGCATGATGGAATTGCTGGCCCGCCGTTCGGTGCAGGTGCTGGAGCGGGCGGACGGACGCTATCTCGAGCGCCTTCCCAACCAGACCGGCAGCGATGCGCGCCACGATCCGCTGCTCAACGCCATGCTGGGCCGTTTTTTCGCGGGCGGCCGCACCCTGCTGCGCCTGGACGGACTGTACCGGCGCTGCTACGACGAAGCGCAAGGCGGCCAGCGTGAATGGCTGGACGAGGCCTATGCCCGCTCGCTGTTCGTGGTCTACGGCGATCGCGCGCGCAAGGGGGCCTATCTCTGGATCGCCATGACGGTGGCCCTGGTCGGACTCGCCATCGTCCGCGAGGGCAATCCGCTGTCGTGGGCCGCCTGGGGCATCCTGCTGCCGCTGCCCGCGGTGCCGGCCTGGTTCGCGGTCTATGCGCAGTGGCGGGCCGGGGCGACCAGCCTGGCGAGCCGCACGGTGCTGAGCGTGCTGGGACTGCTGTGCCTGGCGGGCGGGCTCGCGGTGCTGGCTACGCACGTGGAGTCGGCCAGGCTGCTGCTGATCGGGCTGGCGCCGCTGGCCTCGCTGGTGCTGGTGTGCGCGGGCTTTCTCGGCCTGCGCGGCTATACCGCGCAAGGGCGGGCCCTGCGGGCCCGGATAGACGGCTTCCGCAGGTTCCTCGCCCGTCCGCCGGTCCTTGCGCCGGCCGATGCGGAAAGCGCGCTCGCCCGCTACGAACGTTACCTGCCGCATGCGCTGGCCCTGGGCGTGGATCGCCGCTGGGCGGCCGCGCATGCGGCGCAGGCGCGAAGCGCGGCCTCTGCCGCGCGGGTGGACATGCAGGCCCGCTATGGCGGCCTCCACGACCCGCTGGCCCGGCCGCGCGCGGTGATGCGCACGCTGGACCGCTGGGCCGCCAAGGCCTCGCCGGTTCGCGCCCCGCGCACCGCGCGCGGCGGGGATGCGGAAGAGGCCGGCGAAGGCCGGCGGTAAAATCGGGCAAACACGGAGTTCCCCGCATGGCAATCACCCTCAAGTCCCCGCAGGAAATCGAAGCGATGCGCGTGGCGGGCGGCATGGCGGCCGAGGTCCTGGAGATGATAGGCGAGTATGTCCAGCCGGGCGTCTCGACCGAAGAACTCGACCGCCGCTGCTACGAATACATCACCCAGGTCCAGAAGGCCATTCCCGCCAACGTCGGCTACCACGGCTTTCCCAAGACGCTGTGCACGTCCATCAACGGCGTGGTCTGCCACGGCATACCCAAGCCCGAGGACGTGCTGCGCGACGGCGACATCATCAACATCGACGTCACCGTGATCCGGGACGGCTGGCACGGCGACACGAGCCGCATGTTCTACGCCGGCACGCCGTCGCCGGAGGCCGAGCGCCTGGTCAACGTCACGCTGGAAAGCATGCTGCGCGGCATCGCCGCGGTGCGGCCGGGCGCGACGCTGGGCGACGTGGGCGCGGCCATCCAGACCTATGCCGAAGATGCCGGGTTCTCGGTGGTGCGCGATTTCTGCGGGCACGGCATCGGCCGCAAGTACCACGAGGCGCCCCAGGTACTGCACTACGGCCGGCCGAACAGCGGCCTGCGCCTGAAGAAGGGGATGGTGTTCACCATCGAGCCCATGCTCAACGCCGGGCGCCACGAGGTACAGGTGCTGGACGACGACTGGACCGTGGTGACCGTGGACGGTTCGTGGTCCGCGCAGTGGGAGCACATGGTGGCCGTGACGGACGACGGCTACGATATCCTGACCGCCTGGCCGAACCGCCGCTGAGATTTCCGTTCTGTCCGTGGCCCGCAGCGCCGGGCCATGCCGTTCCCGCCGCCGCGTCCGTATCGGCGCGGCGCGTGTTTCCCAGTCATCCTCTTGTCCTGCCGGTCGTATCCATGCCGTCTTCCGCTTCCGCTTCACGCCCCGACGCCCACAGCCCCCTGGCGCAGTGGCTGGCCTATCTCGAATCCATCCACAGCCGGCCGATAGACATGGGCCTGGACCGCGTGCGCGAGGTGGCCGGGCGCCTGGGGCTGGCCCTGGATGCGGTCACCATCGTGGTGGGGGGCACCAACGGCAAGGGCTCGACCTGCGCCATGCTCGAGGCCATGCTGCTGAGCGCCGGGTACAAGGTCGGGCTCTACACCTCGCCGCACCTGCTGGATTTCAACGAACGGGCGCGCGTGAACGGCGAACCCGCCAGCGACGCCGCGCTGACCGAGCAGTTCGCCGCCGTGGACGCGGCCCGTGGCGATACGTCGCTGACTTATTTCGAACTGACCACGCTCGCCATCCTGCGTCTGTTCGCGCAGTCGGGGCTGGACGCGGTCATCCTGGAAGTCGGGCTGGGCGGCCGCCTGGACGCGGTCAACATCGTCGACGCGGACTGCGCCATCGTGACGAGCGTCGACCTGGACCATGTCGAGTGGCTGGGCGACGACCGCGAGAAGATCGGCTGGGAGAAAGCCCACATCTACCGCCCCGGCAAGCCCGCCATCTGCGCCGATCCCATGCCGCCGCAATCGCTGGTGGACTACGCCGGGAGCATAGGCGCCGACCTCTGGCGCTTCGGGCGCGACTACAACTACGCGGGCGACAAGCAGCAATGGAACTATGGCGGCCGCCACCAGCGCCGCAACGCGCTGGCCTATCCGGCGCTGCGCGGCGCCAACCAGTTGCTGAACGCTTCGGCGGCGCTGGCCGCGCTCGAGGCCCTGCACGACCGGCTGCCGGTGCCCCAGCAGGCGGTGCGGCTGGGCCTGTTGCAGGTGCAATTGCCCGGCCGCTTCCAGATCCTGCCCGGGCAGCCCACGGTGATCCTGGACGTGGCGCACAACCCCCACGCCGCCGCCGTGCTGGCCGACAACCTCGACAACATGGGGTTTTATCCGTACACCTATGCGGTGTTCGGGATGCTGGGCGACAAGGACATCGACGGTGTCATCGCCAAGCTGGGCGACCGCGTCGACCATTGGTATTGCGCCGGCCTGCCCGGGCCGCGCGGGCTGGGCGGCGAGGAGCTGGCCGCGCGCCTGCGGGCCCGAGGCGTCAAGGAAGACAAGGACTCGTCGATCCAGGCCTACGCCGACCCCGCCGCGGCCTATGCGGCGGCGCGGGAAAGGATGGGCGAGGGTGATAGAATCCTGGTCTTCGGATCTTTCCTTACCGTGGCAGGCGTGTTGGCGTCGATGCGTGCGGCCAGGCCCGCCCGCGCGGTCTGAGCCGGAGCCCCCTCAGGGGGCGGCGCAAGACCCTGCCGCCCGTTTCAGCCGGACGTATCAATGGGATTGCTCGAGCGCAAGAAGAAGGCGGCCACGACCACGGCCAAATCCAGCCGCGCCGGCTATGCAGCCGGGGCCGATTCGCAGGATCCCGCCCAGGAAGCGCGCCGCCGCGCCAGGCGCCGCCTGGTAGGCGCCATCGCCCTGGTCCTGGCGGCGGTCGTCGTGCTGCCCATGGTGCTCGATTCCGAGCCGCCCATGCTGCCGGACGACATCCCCATCCAGATTCCCGACCGCAACCTGGCCACGCCCGAACCGGTGGCCAAGGCGCCGGCACCCGAGGCGCCCGCCGCGCCGCCTCCGGCCGAGACGCCCGCGCCGCAGCCCAAGCCGGAGCCCAAGCCGGAGCCCAAGCCGGAGCCCGCGGCGCCCCCCGCGCCCAAGCCGGAGCCTCCGAAGCCCGAGGCGCCCAAGCCCGAGCCGGCGAAGCCGCTGGCCCAGCCCGAACCTCCCAAGCCCGCGCCGCCCAAGCCGGCGCCCAGCGACACGGCCCGCGCCGATGCCGCGCGCGCCGAGGCTGCCCGGGCCCGCGCCTTGCTGGAAGGCGGCACGTCCGCCCCGGCGGCGCCCAAGCCCGACAGCAAGGGCAGTTTCGCGGTGCAGATCGCGGCGTTTTCCACCGAGGAGCGCGCCAACGACATGCGCGACCGGCTCAGCGCCGCAGGCATCAAGAGTTTCACCGAGCGCGTGAAGACCGGCAAGGGCGACGTGTTCCGCGTCCGGGTCGGTCCCTTCGCCTCGCGCGAGGCGGCCGATGCCGCCCGGGCGCGTGTCAGCTCGGCCGGTTTCAGTAGTTCCATCGTGCCGCTGTGACCAGTTTCGACTACGGCGTCCTGCTGATCCTGGGCGCGTCGGTGGTGATCGGCCTGTTCCGCGGCCTGGTGAAGGAAGTCCTGTCGTTGATCGCCTATGTCGCCGCATTCGTGGTGGCGGTGCGCTACGGACCGCTGGCCTACGAGTGGCTGGCGGCGTATATCGAGAATTCGGGCCTGCGCGCGATCGTGGCCTACGCGGGCGTGTTCATTGCCGTGCTGCTGGCGGTAGGCCTGGTCAACGTGGCGCTGGGGCTGCTGCTCAAGGCCACCGGCTTGTCGCTGGCCGATCGCGGCCTGGGTGCCGTGTTCGGCCTGGTGCGCGGCGTGGTCATCGTGATGGTCCTGGTGGTGGCGGCGGGATTCACGCCCTTGCCCAAGGAGCCGTGGTGGACCGGAGCCGTCCTGTCTCCCTATGCGGAAGAGGGCGTGCGGGCGGTCAAGCCGTATGTGCCGGAACAGTTCGCGGACTGGATCCGCTATTAAGAAGTTTGTGCTGCTGATAAGAGGCTCTCATGTGTGGAATCGTCGGTGTCGTCTCGCACGCGCCGGTTAATCAGTTGCTCTACGACAGTCTGCTGCTGCTGCAGCATCGCGGTCAGGATGCGGCGGGCATCGCCACGTCCCAGGGCAATACCTTCAATATGTACAAGGCGCATGGCCTGGTCCGCGACGTCTTCCGTACGCGCAACATGCGTTCGCTGCCCGGAAACTCGGGCATCGGCCAGGTCCGCTACCCGACCGCCGGTTCCAGCTCCAGCGCGGAAGAAGCCCAGCCGTTCTACGTCAACGCGCCGTTCGGCATCACCTTCGCCCACAACGGCAACCTGACCAACTGGGAGTCGCTGCGCGAGGAGCTGTTCCGCGTCGACCGCCGCCACATGAACACCAATTCCGATTCGGAAGTGCTGCTCAATGTGCTGGCGCACGAGCTGCAGCGCGCCTCGAACGGCGTGTCGCTGGACGAGGACGCCATCTTCCGGGCCGTGTCGGCGGTGCACAAGCGCGTGCGCGGCGCCTATGCGGTGGTGGCCGAGATCGCCGGCTACGGCATGCTGGCCTTCCGCGACCCCTACGGCATCCGGCCCCTGTGCCTGGGCAAGGTCGAGACCGAGGGCGGCGTCGAGTGGATGGTGGCCTCGGAGTCGGTCACGCTCGAAGGCATGGGCTTCAAGTTCGAGCGCGACGTGGCGCCCGGCGAAGCCGTGTTCATCGACCTGAACGGCCGCTTTACCTCGCGCCAGTGCGCGGACAACCCGCAACTGAGCCCCTGCATCTTCGAATACGTCTATTTCGCGCGGCCCGATTCGCTGATGGACGGCGTGTCGGTATACAGCGCGCGCCTGCGCATGGGCGAATACCTGGCGGACAAGGTTGCCCGCAACTTGCGCCTGGGCGACGTCGACGTGGTGATGCCGATTCCCGACTCGGCCCGGCCGGCGGCGATGCAGCTGGCCGCGCGGCTGAACCTGGACTACCGCGAGGGGTTCATCAAGAACCGCTATGTCGGCCGTACCTTCATCATGCCCGGCCAGGCGGTGCGCAAGAAGTCCGTGCGCCAGAAGCTCAACGCCATGAGCGAGGAGTTCAAGGGCAAGAACGTGCTGATCGTGGACGACTCCATCGTCCGCGGCACCACCAGCGGCGAGATCGTCGAGATGGCCCGCGCGGCGGGGGCCAACAAGGTGTTCTTCGCGTCGGCGGCGCCTCCGGTGCGCTTCCCGAACGTGTACGGCATCGACATGCCCACCCGCAGCGAACTGATCGCCCATGGCCGCTCCGACGAGGAGATCGCCCGGGTGATCGGCGCCGACGCGCTGATCTACCAGGACCTGGCCGCCATGCGCCAGGCAGTCAGCGACATGAATCCGGCGCTGACCCGGTTCGAGTCGTCGTGCTTCGACGGGCATTACGTGACGGGCGACGTGACGCCGGAGTACCTGGACCACATCGAGCGCATGCGCAAGAGCCGTGGCGAGGAAAGCGGGGCCGGCGGCCTGCGCGTCAACATGGGCTCCGCCGCGAACGAAATGTGACCCCACCCCTACGCCCGCCCCCTGAAGGGGGCGGCGCTGGCGGACCGGCAAAGCCGGATCCGCGGCGCCCTGGGCCGATATGAGCGGAGGTTTTTGCCTCCGCTTTTTTTTAGATCTTTTTCTGTATATGCACATTACGAACCGGTCGTTTTATTCATAAGCCGGTCTTTGTAAGCTGCAAGCCTGGGTGCGCGCCCGCGCGGGATACGCATGCCCGCTCCGGCCCGAAGCGTCGGCGCGCTCCGCCCATCGCCAATCGGCCACATCTAGAGGCTTGCTGCATGTACCAGTATCAACCCGTCGATCAGTTGCTGGTCGATCAACGCGTCGCCCAGTTCCGTGACCAGACGCGGCGTTTCCTGAACGGGCAACTCAGCGAAGACGACTTTCGCACGCTGCGCCTGCAGAACGGCCTGTATATCCAGCGCCACGCGCCCATGCTGCGGATCGCCGTGCCCTACGGCATGCTGGCCTCGCGCCAGCTCCGCACGCTGGCATACATCGCGCGCAAGTGGGACCGCGGCTACGGGCATTTCAGCACCCGGCAGAACATGCAGTTCAACTGGCCCAAGCTGGAAGACGTGCCCGACATCCTGGCCGAACTGGCCAAGGTGCAGATGCACTCGATCCAGACCAGCGGCAACGACATCCGCAACACGACCACGGACCAGTTCGCCGGCGTCGCGCCGGACGAGATCGTCAATCCCCTGGTCTGGTGCGAACTGATTCGGCAGTGGTCCACCTTCCATCCCGAGTTCGCGTTCCTGCCCCGCAAGTTCAAGATCGCGGTCAGCGGCGCGGTCACCGACCGGGCCGCGGTGGGCGTGCACGACATCGGCCTGCAGGCGGTCGAGCAGGACGGCGAGATCGGTTTTCGCGTCTGGGCGGGCGGCGGCCTGGGGCGCACGCCGCTGGTGGGGCAACTGATCAACCCGTACGTGCCCTGGCAGAACCTTCTGACCTATCTGCAGGCCATCCTGCGGGTCTACAACCTGCATGGCCGGCGCGACAACAAGTTCAAGGCGCGCATCAAGATCCTGGTCAAGGAATTGACGCCGCAGGTGTTCGCCGAAGAGGTCGAACGCGAATGGCAGCATCTGAAGGACGGCCCGGAGACGGTCACCGCCGAGCGGATCCAGGCCATCGCCGAGCGCTTCACGGCGACGCCTTATGCCGCCGACCCGGGCCCGGACACGTCGGCCCAGCACGCCGGCAATGACCCGCGCTTCGCGCGCTGGCTGCGGCGCAATACCCATCACCACAAGGTCCACGGCTATGCCGCCGTGACGCTGTCGCTCAAGCGCACGGGCGTGCCGCCGGGCGACATCACCGCCGACCAGATGGACGCGGTGGCCGACCTGGCCGACCGCTACAGCTTCGGCGAGATGCGCGTCTCGCACGAGCAGAACCTGGTGTTCACCGACGTGGCGCGAAGCCAGCTCTACGAACTGTGGAAGGAGCTCGACCAGCTGGGCCTGGCCACGCCCAACATCGGTTTCCTGACCAACATCATCGCCTGCCCGGGCGGCGACTTCTGTGCGCTGGCCAACGCGGTGTCGATACCGGTGGCCGAGGCGATCCAGCGCCGCTTCGACGACCTCGACTACCTGCACGAGATCGGCGAACTGGACCTGAACATCTCCGGCTGCATCAATTCCTGCGGGCATCACCACGTGGGCCACATCGGCATCCTGGGCGTGGACAAGGCCGGCGAGGAGTGGTACCAGGTCACGCTGGGCGGCCGCCAGAGCGGGGCCGCCAAGCCGCTGCCGGACATCGAATCCATGCGGGGCGCCGGCGCGGCGATCGGCCGCGTCATCGGCCCGTCGTTCGCGCGCGAGGAAGTGGCCGACGTGGTCGCCACGCTGGTGGAGACCTACATCGACCTGCGCGACAGCGACGCCGAGCGCTTCATCGACGTGGTCGAGCGCGTGGGCATCGATCCCTTCAAGACCCGCGTCTACGCCGAGCGCCAGCAGGCCAAGGCGGCCCAGGTGGAGGCCGCTCATGTCTGAGTCGCAGCAAGCCGCCACGCTGATCCGGCACCGCAACCTGGAGGTCGACACCTGGAAGCGTTTCGAGCCCACCGAGACCCGGCCGCTGCCGGCCGATGACGAGGACTGGCTCGTGCCGCTGTCCGTGTGGCGGTCGGCGCGCGCCGAGCTGCGCGGACGCCGCCGGCCCGTGGGGGTGCTGCTGGGGCCCGCCGACGATCCCGCCGAGCTGGCCGAGGAGGGCAGGATAGACCCGACCGGACTGGCGCTGATCGCGGTCGATTTTCCCATCTACACCGATGGCCGGGGCTATTCCATCGCCTACCTGCTGCGTACGCGGCTCGGCTGGCAGGGGGAGCTGCGAGCCGTGGGCGACGTGATGATAGACACCGTCCACTACCAGGCGCGCTCGGGTTTCGACAGCTTCGCGATCAAGCCCGGCCACGATCCCGAGCAGGCCCTGCGGGCTTTCGGCACCTTCACGGCCGCCTACCAGCAAAGCTATCCGGTTCCCGCCGCGCGGCAGGGTTGATCCATGGGCAAAGTCTATCTGGTGGGCGCGGGCCCTGGCGTGGCGGACCTGCTGACCGTGCGCGCGGCCCGGTTGCTGCAGCAGGCCGACGTGGTCTTCCATGACGCGCTGGTGGACGGCGAGGTGCTGGCGCTGGCCCCCCGGGCCCAACTCGTGGCCGTGGGCAAGCGCTGCGGGCAGTTGTCCACGGTGCAGCAGTTCATCAACCGCCAACTGGTCGATGCCGCCCGCCGGCATGCCTGCGTGGTGCGGCTCAAGGGGGGCGACCCCATGCTGTTCGGGCGCGCGCAAGAGGAGATCGCCGCCCTGGCCAAGGCGGGCATCGAGGTCGAGGTGGTGCCCGGCATCAGCGCGGCCTTCGGCGCCAGTTCGGCGCTGGGCCTGTCGCTGACGCGCCGCGGCCTGAGCCGCAGCGTCGTGTTCCTGACGCCCGCCGTGGGCAGCGGCGAGCGTCCCCACGCCTGGGCGGACGCCGCCCGGGGCGCCGATACCGTGGTGCTGTACATGGCCAGCCGCCAAGCCGAGGCGATCGCCCAGGGGCTGATGGCCACCGGCATGCCGCCGGGACGTCCGGCGGTGCTGGTCGAGAATGCCAGCCTGCCGGCCCAGCGCGTGCTGCCGACCACGCTGGGGCGCCTGCCCGAGGCCGCGCAGCAGCTGGGCACGGGTCCGGCGCTCATCATGGTGGGCGAGATCTACGCCGAACTGCTCGAGCAGGCCGCGGGCCGCCTGGAAGCGGAAACGAGGCGGACGGCTGCGGCCTGACTTCATTTCTCTTACACTTCGGTCATGTTGATCGAAGACTACGGACTCGCGCTGGGCAAGAGTTTCCTGTTTTCCCTGGCGACACTGCTCCCCATCCTGAATCCCACGGCGACGGCACCGATATTCCTGTCCCTGACCGAGGGCGCTTCCCCCGGCGTGCGGGAGGTGCTCGCGGCCCGCATCGCCCGCAACGTTCTCCTGCTGCTGTTCGCGGCGATGCTGATCGGGTCCATCGTGCTCGATTTCTTCGGCATCTCGCTGGCCATCGTCCGCGTGGGCGGGGGGCTGCTGGTGGTCGCGAGCGCCTGGCGCCTGCTCAACTCCAGCGATGGCGGCGCGGAGCGCTCGGCCCGCCTGGCCGAGGGTTTCACCGTTGAAATGGCCAACCGCCGGGCCTTCTATCCCCTGACGTTCCCCATCGCCTGCGGTCCGGGCTCCATCGCCGCGGCCATCACCGTGGGGGCGAGCCTGCACGATCACGCCTCGCTGTTCATCAGCGGCACCCGCATCGCCGGCGCGGTGCTGGGGCTGTCGCTGGTGGCGGCATCGGTGCTGCTGTGTTTCCGTTATGCCCAGCAGTTGCTGCGTCTGCTGGGCGATACGGGAACTGTCGTGTTCCTGCGCTTGTCAGCATTCATTCTGCTTTGCCTCGGGGTCCAGATCGTATGGGATGGGGCCTCCGAACTGCTCCTGAGCGTACTGCGCCAGGTCCCGCTGCACCCACCTACCTGAGAGCCCTCGCGGCCTTTATCCATGAAAACCGTACTCGTTGATCGCCTGCTCGCATTCGCCGCCATCGCCAGCCTGGGAGCCGTGGCGGTCGCGCTGGTGTCGCAGCACGTCTTCGACATGCAGCCCTGCGCCTGGTGCGTGCTGCAACGCCTGATCTATCTCGCGATTGCGGTATTCGCAGTGCTGGGGCTGGTTCTTCGCCGGCTGGCGGCGGCGCAGAAGGCCTGCGCCGGCATCGTGGCGGTGCTGGCGCTGGCCGGCGTCGCCACCGCCATCTACCAGCACAACGTGGCGTCCCAGCTGATGAGCTGCGACCAGACCTTCGCCGACCGCTTCATGACGGGCTCGGGCCTGGATGGGGCGCTGCCCGCGGTGTTCGGCATCTATGCGACCTGCGCCGACGCGGCGGTGGACCTGCTGGGCGTACGATACGAGATATGGAGCGTGCTGCTGTTCGCGGTGCTGGCCGTGGCAGGCATTGCCGCCCTGATGCTGCGCCGGCGTCCGCGATCGCTGTTCGCGGGCGGCGCCCAATAGGAGTCCGTCATGCAGGCCCGCGCCACGCCTCCGGTCCACTTCCGTGAAATCTCCGCCGGCGGAGGGCGGCGCCTGGGCGTGGCCACGCTCGATGCGCAGGCCACGCTCAATGCCCTGTCGCTGGAAATGGCCGAAAGCCTGGCGGCGCAGCTCGATGCCTGGGCCGCAGATCCGGCCATCGCGGTCGTGGTGCTGGAAGGGGAAGGGCGCGCGCTATGCGCCGGCGGCGACCTGCGAAGCGTGTACCGCGAGATGCTCGAACACCGGGGCGACGGTCCGCCGCGCCGCATCGCCCGTTTCTTCGAGCGCGAATACGGCCTGAACCACGCGATCCATGTCTATCCCAAGCCGCTGCTGTGCTGGGGCAACGGCATCGTCATGGGCGGGGGCATGGGCCTGCTGATGGGCGCGAGCCACCGCGTCGTCACGGAAACGTCGCGCCTGGCCATGCCCGAGATCGTCATCGGCCTGTTTCCCGACGTGGGCATGTCCTGGGCCCTGAACCGCATGCCGGGCAAGTCGGGCCTGTTCCTGGGGCTGACCGGCGCGACGCTGCAAGCCGCCGACGCGCTGTTCGCCGGCTGGGCCGACTACCACATCGCCCATGCCCGCAAGCAGCAGGTGCTGGATGCGCTGGCCAGGCAGGCCTGGGCCGGCGATCGCCGCACCGACGACCTCCTGCTGCACGACGTGCTCGATGCCTGCCACGCCGCCCCGGATCCGGCGGAAGGCCCGTTGCGGCGCAATCTGGATGCCGTGGCGGCGCTGTGCCGGGCACCGGCGCTGGACGACGTCATCGGCGCCATCCTGCAATACGACGGCGGGGACCCGTGGCTGGAGGGGGCGCGCGATGCCCTGGCCAAGGGCGCGCCGAGCACCGCGCGGCTGGCCTGGGAACTGCAGCATCGCACGCGCCATATGTCGCTGGCCCAGGTCTTCCAGCTGGAGTACCAGGTCGCCCTGTGGTGCTGTACCCGCGGCGACTTCCAGGAAGGCATCCGGGCCTTGCTGATCGACAAGGACCGCCGTCCCGCCTGGAAGGCCACCCATGGGACCGAGGTCGGGGCCGCCTGGGCCGACCGGGCCTTCCGCGACATGGCCGCGGATTTTCCCGTGCCGGCTTCGTTGCGGGCCCTGGCCGGATAGCGGCCGCGAGCCTGCCGCCGTGTCCCGGTCCGAGCGCCTGTTCGCCTTGCTCCAGGCCCTGCGGCGCCGCAGGCGGCCGGTCAGCGGGCGGCTGCTGGCCGAGGAGCTGGGCGTCAGCCTGCGTACGCTCTATCGCGACATCGCCAGCCTGCAGGCCCAGGGTGCCCAGATCGAGGGCGAGCCCGGCCTGGGCTACGTGCTGAAACCGGGTTTCCTGCTGCCTCCCATGATGTTCTCGGAAGAAGAGATCGAGGCCCTGGTGCTGGGGTCGCGATGGGTGGCCCGCCGCACCGACGGACCGCTGGCCTGGGCGGCCCGCAATGCCCTGGCCAAGATCGCCGCCGTCCTGCCCGACGAGCTGCGCCACGGCCTGGATACGTCCGCGCTGCTGGTGGGGCCGGCGTCCGCCCAGGAGCGGGTGGACCTGTCCGAGATCCGCCGTGCGATCCGTGCCGAACACAAGCTCGACATCGTCTACCGCGACGGCGATGGCGCCGCCTCGCATCGCCTCATCTGGCCGTTCGGCCTGGGGTTCTTCGAGCAGTCGCGCGTGGTGCTGGGCTGGTGCGAACTGCGCCAGGATTTCCGCCATTTCCGGACCGACCGCATCCAGGCCATGACCGCCACGGACCAGCGCTACCCGCGCCGGCGCCAGGCCTTGCTGAAGGCATGGCGCGAGAAAGAGGGCATTCCTCCACAGGAAGTTTGATGCTGCCAGAAATTGGCAGCATGGGTCGCTATCCTGGACACGTCTACCAACCAGGAGCGACTTCATGGACCATCCCAACTTCGTCATTCTCTACGTCGACCAACCCGAGGCCAGCGGCCGGTTCTATGCGGACCTGCTGGGCGCCCGCCCGATCGAATCCTCGCCCACCTTCGTGCTGTTCGCGCTGGATACCGGCCTGATGCTCGGCCTGTGGTCGCGGCACACCGTCGAGCCGCCGGCCGGCGCGCCGGCCGGCGGCAGCGAACTCGTCTTGCGCATGGACAGCTACGAGGCGGTCGACGCGCGCTGCGCGGACTGGACGGCGCGCGGCATTTCGCTGCTCATGCCTCCCACGACCCTGGAGTTCGGCCGCTCCTTCGTCGCGCGGGATCCGGACGGGCATCGGTTGCGCGTGTTCGCCCCCGAAGCGGCACGATAGCCTGTCAGTCGCTGGCGGGGATGATGGGCAGCGTCAGATAGGACGCCTGTTCCGGTCCGCTGTACACGGTGGTACGGCCCTGGAAATCCTCGCCGCCGCGATCCGCGGGGTCGGTATGGGTGAGCCGGCCCTTGATGCCTTCGAATTCGAAATCCCTGCCTTGTATCGTCAGGCGCAGGCGGTAGCCGCGCGGGATGACGATGGAGGTGGGCCAGATTTCGAGGTCGAGGGGATAGGCGGTACCGGGTTCGATCTTCTGGACCTCGTCGTGCGCATGGAAGATCCGGTAAGGCATGGACATCTGTTCGTCGACCTTGCGGTGCGAGGCGCGCAGCCATCCCCGGGTCAGCGGCGTCGGTTCGTGGGCGCCGTCGAAGACGATTTCCTTGCCGTCGGGATCGAAAAGCCGGAGGACGGCGAAGAGGTCGGCATCCCGGGTGGAGGAGGACACCCAGATGCGCAGCGGGATGAAGCCGGTGATCTCGGTCGTGGCTTCGAAGGGCGGGGTGGTGAAGTCCAGGTGCTCGTGCTGGGCCTGAAAGCCGGCGCTGGCGGCTTGGGCGGGAGCGGCGGTATCGAGGGTCGCGTTGCCCGGATGCAGGTAGAACCTGGTCCACCGGGTGCGCGCGAGCGGAAACTCGTGTTCGGCGCGGCGGATTTCGCCCTCTACGGTCCGGATGGACAGCAGGACGGGCGGGGTCTGGTCCCAGCCGTTGGGCAGGCCTTTCAGGAAGTGATCGAAGAATTGTTTTTGCAGCGCGATGTAGCGGGGCAGGTAGAAGCTTTCGTAGTGGGTGCCGATGTGCATCGACAGCCATTTCTGCGTGGAGCCGGCACGCAGGTAGCCTTCGATGTTGCCGCGCAGGTGGTTGCCGGGGCCTCCCCAGTTGCCGGCGGACAGGACGGGGACGGTGATGCGGGAAAGGTCGGGCGTGCGTTCCTTGTGCCAGGCGTCGCACAAGCCGTGCCGCGCCATTTCCGCGGGATAGTCGCTGCGGTTGGCGGCCAGCAGGGCTGCGCTCAGCGCGGGGCCGGTCGTGGGCTGGCCGTCGTCGCGGTCGCGATAGGGGGTATCGCCGTTGCCATGCTGGTTGGACAGCACCTGCTTGGGCCACCATGAGTTCAGGAAGCCGTTGCTGCGGATGCCGCCATGGTAGCCGTAGTCGCGGTAGTGGTCGGACCGGCCCTCCCAGGGCACGATGGCGGCCAGGTGCCTGGGACGCAGCGCGGCGACACGCCATTGGGTGGCGGCATAGTACGAGATGCCGATCAGGCCGACCTTGCCGTTGCTCCAGGATTGCGTGCCGGCCCACTCGATGGCGTCGCGGTAGTCCTGGATTTCGCGCGGCGACATGGGGTCGAGGTAGCCCGGCGACTTGCCGCTGCCGCGCGCGTCGACGTGGATGACGACGTAGCCGTCGGGCACCCACCGCTCGGGGTCCACGGTTTCCCAGCGCAGGTAGCGGCCAGTGGAGCCGTCCTGGCACAGGCCGGGATGCAGGCGCTGCAGTTTCTCCCATTGCGGCTTGAAGCCGTCGGCGAAGTGGACGTCCTTGCCGTATACCCCCTGGGCCATGACGACAGGGTAGCGCCCCGGTTCGGCGGGGCGGAAAACGTTCGCCTTCAGGACGATGCCGTCGTCCATCGGGATCTCGACGTCTTTTTCGAAGACGAGGGCATGGGGGGCGGCTCGATGCCGGGCTGGGGTGTTCGGTTCGGTCACGATCGGGTCTCCGCTTGCGTGGCTATTGTTTTTCGATCCTGGCGGCCTGCATGATGTCGGTGTAGGTCGCGGTTTCCTTGGCGAGGTAGTTCGCCATGTCCTGGGGCGACCCGCCCGCCACGTCCAGCCCCATGGAGGCAAGGCGCTCCTTGATCGCGGGCGAGGCCAGCGCGTCGTTGAAGGCGCGGTTCAGCTTGGCGACGATCTCGGGCGGCGTGCCCGCCGGGGCCAGCGCCCCCTGCCAGCCACCCTGGACTTCATAGCCGGCGACGCCGGCTTCCTCCATCGTCGGCACGTCGGGCAATTGCGGGAAACGCGTCGAGCCGGTCACGGCGATCGCGCGCAGCGTTCCGCTCTTGACCTGTTCGATCGCCGAGACCGGGTTGAGGAAGGCCAGCTTCACTTCGCCGGACATGACCGCATTCATGGCGGGGGCGGCGCCCTTGTAGGGGACGTGTACCAGGTGGGTGCCCGCCTTGTAGTTGAAGTACTCGGCGACCAGGTGCATGGTGTTGCCGATGCCGGCCGAGCCGTAGGGGATGTTGGAGTTGGCCGGCTTGGCGAGCTTGACCAGGTCCTGCACGGTCTTGACCAGCAGGGAGGGCGTGACCACGAGTACCTGGCCGCGCGTCGATCCCACCAGCACGACGGGGACGAAATCCTTGGCGGTGTCGTAGGGCAGGGACTTGTACAGCAGGGGATTGATGACGTGCGAGCCGGTCGTGTAGAGCAGGGTATAGCCGTCGGCCGGCGCCTTGGCCACGAGCTCCGACGCGATGATGGAGTTGGCTCCCGCGCGGTTCTCCACGATGACCGCCTGCTTGAGCCGCTTGCCCATTTCCTGGGCGAGGATGCGCGACACGGTGTCGGGGTTGCCGCCGGGCGAAAAGGGCAGGATCAGCTTGATGGGACGGTCGGGAAACGTGTCGCCGCCGGCGGCGGGCGCGGCGATGGTCAGGGCTGCGAGGCAGGCTGTGGAAAGCCCAGCCAGAAAAACCGGGTTCTTCATGATGTGTTCCTCCTCCATGGCGGTATTCCCGACGGGATCGGGACGCGCCTCTTGTCGTTGTCGTTCAGGCGGTCTGGAAAAAAATCGATAAAACTCTCAATGAAAATTTTTGTCGATAAAATTATATGGATAAAAACAATATCGACGATCAAGGAAAACCCCGAGCCCTCATGAAATAAAAGAATGTTTCCTTATATAAAGTAATCTTATATAATGCCTCGTACGCAATTCATCCGGCATCCACGAGGAGACAAGCCATGAGCACCAGCCAGACCGCCGTCCAGTCCAACGACCAATCGCCCGTACTCGTCGATTTCGAAGACGGCATCGCATGGGTCACCTTGAACCGGCCCACGAAACGCAACGCCATCAACCCGGGCATCGTCTACAACATGGTCCGGGTGCTGGAGGAACTCGAGGCGGACGACCGCTGCAAGGTCCTGGTGCTGACCGGCGCGGGCGACGCGTTCTCGGCCGGCATGGACCTGCGCGAATACTTCCGCGGCACGGACAACGATCCCAAGGAACGCATCAAGCTGTATCGCGCCAACGCCCAGTGGCAATGGCGCCAGTTGCGCTTCTACGCCAAGCCCACCATCGCCATGGTCAACGGCTGGTGCTTCGGCGGCGCCTTCACGCCGCTGGTGTCCTGCGACCTGGCGATCGCCGCCGAGGAAGCGCAGTTCGGGCTCTCCGAGATCAACTGGGGCATCATCCCGGCCGGCGTCGTCAGCCGCGCGGTGGCCTCGCTCGTGCGCGAACGCGAAGCCATGTACTACGTGATGACGGGCGAAACCTTCGACGGCCGCCGCGCCGCGGATATCGGCCTGGTCAACGAGGCCGTGCCGCGCGAGCGCCTGCGCGAGCGGACCCGTCAACTGGCCAAGGTCCTGATGGAAAAGAACCCCACCGTGCTGCGCACGGCCAAGATCGCCCATCGCATGGCGGCCGAAATGAGCTGGGAGCAGGCGACCGATTACCTGATGGCCAAGGTCGACCAGTCCACCTTCCACGATCCCGAGCGCGGCCGCGACAATGCCATGAAGCAATTCCTGGACGAGAAGTCGTTCAAGCCCGGCCTCGGCGCGTATCAGCGCTAAGACGGCACGAAGGGGTATCGCATGTCTTCATTCGCTCTGGACCGCCTGCTGCGGCCCAAGTCGATCGCCGTGGTCGGCGCTTCGCCCGAGCCGGGTTCGGTCAGCGGCCTGCTGTTGGCCAACCTGCAGCGCTTCGGCTATGCCGGGCAACTGCATCTGGTCAGCCGCAGCCGGGACGAAGTCAACGGCATCCGCTGTTTCAAGTCCATCGACGAACTGCCGGAAGGCGTGGACGTGGCCGTGCTGGTGGTGCCGCAGGTGGCGGTGGCCGATTCCGTCGCGGCCTGCGGGCGCCGGGGCGTGGGCGCGGCGGTGGTGTTCGCCTCGGGTTTTGCCGAAATGGGCGACGAAGGCCGGGCCGCGCAGGAGGCCATGGCCGCCATCGCGCACCGCCATGGCGTGGCGGTGCTGGGGCCCAACTGCCTGGGGTTCATCAATTTCGCGGATGCCGTCCCGCTGACCTTCGAGCCGGTGCAGCCGGCGCCGGTCCGCAGCGGTCCGCGCATAGGCATCGTGGCCCAGAGCGGCGCGATGAGCGGCAACCTGCGCCAGGCCTTCCTGGGGCGCGGGCTGGGGGTTTCGTTCTCGATCTCGACCGGCAACGAAGCGGTGCTGGGCGCCGAGGATTTCCTGTCCGCGCTGGTCGATGCGCCCGACGTCGACGCTTTTGCGGTGTTCGTCGAAATGCTGCGCAAGCCCGCCGAATTCCTGCGCGTGGCGAGCCGCGCGCGCGAGCTGGGCAAGCCCATCGTGCTGATGCACCCGGGCCGCAGCCAGCGCGCCCGCGAGGCGGCCAAGTCGCACACGGGCGCATTGGCGGGCGACCACCAGGTCATGCGCACGCTGGTCGAGCGTGAAGGCGTGGTGGTGGTCGACAGCATGGACGAAATGTTCGATGTGACGGCCATCCTGGCGCGCTACCCGCAGCCCGTGACCGAAGGCCGGGCCGCCGTGGCCTCGAACTCGGGCGCCCTGCGCGGACTGGCGCTGGATTTCTGCGAAGACATCGGCCTGCAACTGGCCGATTTCCAGCCCGCCACGATGCAGGCCTTGTCGCAGATCCTGCCGGACTTCATGGCGCCCGACAATCCGCTGGACCTGACGGCGATCGGCATGCAGAAACCGGAGATCTTCGGGCTGTCGGCGCGGGCCATCCTGGACGATCCCGGCGTGGGGAGCCTGATCATGCCGCTGATGGGCGGCTCGCCCGCGCAGCAAGTGGCCAAGGCGGATTCACTGTTGCCGGTGATGCAGGCATCGCGCAAGCCGGTGTGCTTCGTCATCATGGGCGACAGCGGCCCGCTGGGCAGCGAATTCCTGGAGCGGGTCCATGCGAGCGGCATGCCGTTCCTGCGGTCGCCCGACCGCGCCATGCGTGCCATGGCCCACGTGCACCGCTACGGACGCCTGCACGCCGAGGCGGCCGAACGCAGCGGGGCGGAATCCGGCCTGCGCCGCGACGATCTTCAGCCGGGGCCGCTGGCCGAGTTCAAGGGCAAGCAATGGCTGCGCGAGCTGGGCATCTCCACGCCACGGGGCGGGCTGGCCCGCACGCCGGCCGAAGCCGAGGCGCTGGCGCGCGAGATCGGCTATCCGGTGGTGCTCAAGGCCCAGGCCGACACGCTCATGCACAAGAGCGACGTGGGCGGCGTGGCGGTCAACCTGCGCGATGCCGCGGCGCTGGGCGATGCGTGGCAGCGCATCCAATCCTCGGTGGCCCGGCATTGCCCGGATATCGCGCTGGACGGCATGCTGGTCGAGGCCATGTCCAGCCCCGGCCTGGAACTGGTGGTGGGCGGGCGCCGCGATCCCAATTGGGGCGTGGTGACGCTGGTGGGGCTGGGCGGGATATGGATCGAGGCCTTGCACGACGTACGCCTTTTGCCGCCCGACCTGACCGAGGCGCAGATCATGCGTGAACTGCAGCGCCTGAAGGGCGCCAAACTACTGTCCGGCCTGCGCGGCGCGCCGCCGGTGGACGTGGCGGCGGTCGCGGCCGTGGTGCGGCGCCTGTCCGCGCTGATGCTGGCCAATCCCGGGATCGCGGAGATCGACATCAATCCGCTGATTGCCTTGCCCGCGGGCAAGGGCGTCGTGGCCCTGGACGCGCTGTTCGTCATGGATGCGGCGCCGGCGTCCTGAGGGCGCCGCGCTTGTACGGAGAGCAATCTTATGTCGTCATTCGATAGCGAGACCTTTCCTCAGTTGATGGACTCGGTCGAGCGCTTCATCCGCCAACGCCTGATGCCGCTGGAGCGGCAGGTGGAGGAAAAGGAGGAAGTGCCGCCCGAGGTCATCGAGGAAATGAAGCAAATGGGCCTGTTCGGCCTGGGGATTCCCGAGGCCTACGGCGGCTGCGAACTGGACCTGATGCAGGAATTGCAGGTGCAGATGGCCTTCAGCTATACCTCGCCGGCCTTCCGGCTGGTGTTCTGGCCCAACGTGGGCATAGGCAGCAAGGGCCTGGTGCTGGCCGGTACCGAGGAGCAGAAGCAGAAGTATCTGCCGGGCCTGGCCAGTGGCGAGCTGCGCGCGGCATTCTGCCTGACCGAACCCGACGCCGGTTCGGACGCGGCCAGCCTGAGGACGCGTGCCGAGCGCGACGGCGACATGCTGGTCATCAACGGCACCAAGCGTTTCATCACCAACGCCACGCGTGCCCACGTCTTCACCGTCATGGCGCGCACCGACCCGTCCCGTCCGGGCGCGGCCGGCATCAGCGCCATCCTGGTCGATCGGGATACGCCGGGGCTGCACATAGGCAAGTCCGAGAAGAAGCTGGGCCAGCGCGGCTCGCCCATCAGCGACGTGATCTTCGAGAACGTGCGGGTGCCGGTATCCAACGTGATAGGCGGGGAGCCCGCGCTGGGCCAGGGGTTCAGGACCGCCATGCAGGTGCTGGATCACGGCCGCATCAGCGTGGCGGCCTCGGGGCTGGGCATGGCGCGCCGGCTGATCGACGAGGCGGCGCGCTACGCCCTGCAGCGCAAGCAGTTCGGCCAGCCCATCTCCGAATTCCAGCTGGTGCAAGCCATGCTGGCCGATTCCGAAACCGAATACCTGGCCGGACACGCGCTGGTGATGCAGGCGGGCCAGGCCCTGGCGCGCGGAGAAGACGTGCGCAACCAGGCGGCGGCCGCCAAGTATTTCTGCTCGGAGGCGCTGTCGCGCATCGCCGACCGGGCCCTGCAGATCCACGGTGGCTCGGGCTACGTGGCCGATCACCACGTCGAACGCCTGTACCGCGATGCCCGGGCGCTGCGCATCTACGAAGGCACCTCCCAGGTCCTGCAACTGGTCATCGCCCGTACGATGCTCAAGCGCTACCAGGATTGAGCGCCATTTTCGACACTTATCGAAAATGTTTGTGAGGCCATCGCAAACCCGTGTTTCAGCCTTTGCGGTGTTTCTTCTACAGTTAGCGGGGATCAGGCGGCGCGGCATGTCGCGGCCGCCCACGATAATGACGGAGACGATGTGTACCCCCTGAGCTATGTGCGTCCGGCCACCTTGCAGGAAGCGCTGGACTGCCTGGCCCGCGAGCCCGAAGCCCGCCCCCTGTCGGGCGGCATGACCCTGGTGCCCACGCTCAAGCAGCGGCTGGCGGCGCCTTCGCACCTGGTTGACCTGACGCGCCTGCCGGAGCTGCAAGGCATCTCGCGCGACGGCGACATGCTGAAAATCGGTGCCGCCACGCGCCATGTACACGTGGCCGAATCGGCCCTGGTGGGCGAGACCATTCCGGGCCTGGCGGCCCTGGCCGGCCTGATCGCCGATCCGCAGGTGCGCAACCGCGGCACCATGGGCGGATCGGTGGCCAACAACGATCCCTCCGCCGACTATCCGGCCGCCGTGCTGGGGCTGGGGGCGACCGTGGTCAGCAGCGGCCGGCGCATCGCCGCCGACGATTTCTTTACCGGCATGTTCGAGACCGCGCTGGTCCCGGGCGAGATCATCGTGGGCTTCGAGTTTCCCATTCCTCGCCGCAGCGCTTATGCCAAGTATCGCCACAAGGCCACGGGCTACGCGGTAACGGGCGTGTTCATCGCCGATACCGCGCAGGGCGTGCGGGTGGCGGTGACCGGGGCCGGGCCCTGTGTTTTCCGCTGGCACGAGGCGGAGGCGGCGCTGGCCGGCGGCGACGCCGGGGCGCTGGCCACGGTTCCCCTGGATGCCGATGAACTGAACGACGACCGCGCGGGCAGCGCCGCCTATCGCGCCAACCTGGTGCGGGTGATGGCGCGGCGCGCCTGGGCGCAATTATCTTGAATCGCGGACGGCCCGGAGCGAGGCCGAGCAAGGTGGAGAAGTCATGGAACTGAAAGGATCGCATACGTTGCGGGCGCCCCGCGAACGGGTATGGGAATACCTGAACACCCCGGAAATCCTGCAGGCATGCGTGCCCGGCTGCGAATCGTTCACCGCCGGAGCGGCGCAGGACGAGTACGCCGCCGTGGTGGTGGCCGCCATCGGCCCGGTGAAGGCGCGCTTCAAGGGGACCCTGAGCATCGCGGACAAGCGCCCGCCGCAGGGCTATCGCATCGTCGGCCAGGGCGACGGCGGCATCGCCGGCTTCGGGAAAATGGTGGCCGATGTCGAGCTGGCCGAAGACGGGGAGGGCACGGTGCTGACCTACGTGGCGCAGGCCCAGGTCGGCGGCAAGCTCGCGCAGATAGGCGCGCGGCTGGTGGGCTCGGTCGCCAACAAGATGGCGGCCGAGTTCTTCGAACGCTTCAGCGCCAAGGTGGAAGAGAAGGTCGCGCCATGAGTCGTGTGGAACTGCGCGTCAATGGCGTGGCGACGAGCCGCGAGGTGGATGACCGGACCCTGCTGGTGGAACTGCTGCGCGGCGAGCTGGGCCTGACCGGCACCCACGTCGGCTGCGACACCAGCCAGTGCGGCGCATGCACGGTCAAGCTCGACGGCGCCGCGGTCAAGTCGTGCACGGTGCTGGCCGCGCAGGCCAGCGGCGGCGAGGTGCTGACCGTGGAGGGATTGTCGACGCCGCAGCAGCTGGGCGAGGTGCCGGCGGCCTTCGTCGCCTGCCATGGCCTGCAATGCGGTTTCTGTACGCCGGGCATGATGATGGCGATCGACTACTACCTGGATACCGACGGCTCGCTGGACGACGAGCGCATCCATCGCGCCCTGGAAGGAAACATCTGCCGCTGCACCGGCTACGTCAACATCATCGAGGCGGTCAAGCACGCGGCTCGTGCCCGTGCCGAAGCGGGCAAGCCGGTCGGGAGGCAGCATGGATAGCCGATTGGTCGGCCAGCCGCGCCCGCGCGCCGAAGACCAGCGGCTGGTGCGGGGCCAGGGCCGCTATACCGACGACGTGAATCTGCCCGGCCAGGCCTACGGCGCATTCGTGCGGTCCACGCATGCCCATGCCATCATCCGCGGCATCGACATCGAGGCGGCGGCGCAGGCGCCCGGGGTGATCGCCGTGCTGCGCGGCCAGGATTACCTGGATGACGGCCTGCGCGGCATGGACCACATTCCCAATCCCGCCGATGCCATTGCCTTCAAGGAGCGCGCCTTCCAGCATTCGCTGACCGGCAGCATTTTCAATCAGCGGCATCTGCCCTTGGTGGTGGATCGCGTGCGCCACGTCGGCGAGCCGGTGGTGCTGGTGGTGGCCCGCAGCATGCGCGAGGCGCGCGATGCCTGCGAAATGGTGCAGATCGACTATGAGCCCTTGCCCGCCGTGGTGGACGCGGTGCAGGCAATGGAAGACGGGGCGCCGCAATTGTGGGACGGCGCCCCGCGCAATCTGTGCTTCCAGGCCCGGGTGGGCGATGAGGCCGCGGTGCGCGAAGCCTTTGCCCGCGCCCATTGCGTCGTGCGCCGGGAATTTCGCAACAGCCGCGTCGTCAATTGCCAGATGGAGCCGCGCTCGGCGCTGGGCAGCTTCGACGCCAGTTCCGGCGAATACCTGCTGATCTCGGGTAGCCAGGGCGTGACGCGCCAGCAGATGTGCATCGCCGATGCATTGGGGATATCCCCGGCGAAATTGCGGGTGGTGTCGCCTGACGTGGGCGGCGGCTTCGGTCCGCGCAGTTGCGTGAATCCCGATCAGCTTGCGGTGCTGTGGGCCGCGCGCCGCGTCGGGCAACCGGTGAAATGGACCAGCGACCGCAACGAGGCCTTCCTGTCGGACTACCAGGGGCGCGACCAGGTCATACGGGCGGCCATCGCATTCGATGCGCAAGGACGCATCCTGGGCATAGACAACGAGATCATCGGCAATATCGGCGCCCATACCGTGTCGTATGTGCCGCTGGCCAACGGCTCGCGCATCATGACCACGGTCTACCACGTGCCCGCGGCCACGGCGCTGCTGTCCGCGGTGCTCACGAACACGCCGCCAACCGGTCCTTATCGGGGCGCGGGCCGTCCGGAAGCCACGCATGTGATGGAACGCATGCTGGATATCGCCGCCGACGAGATGGGCATGGACCGCATCGAACTGCGCCGGCGCAATCTCATCCAGCCGGCGCAGATGCCGTATCGCAGTCCCATGGGGCTGACCTACGACAGCGGCAGCTTCGCCGCCAACATGGAGCGGGCCCTGGTGGTATCGCAGTGGAGCGAGGCGGAGCAGCGCAAGCGCGATGCGCGCGCGCGCGGCAAATTGCTGGGCACGGGGCTGGCCAATTATGTGGAGTCGCCGGTGGGCGCGCCGCGCGAGCGCATCGAGATCACCATAGGCACCGACGGCAGTGTCGACTTCGTGGTCGGCACGCAAAGCACGGGGCAAGGACACGAGACCAGCTTCGTCCAGGTGCTGGCCGACGAGCTGGGCGTGCCGTTCGAGGCCGTGACCATGCGCACCGGCGATTCACGCTTCGTCAAGGTGGGCGGCGGTTCGCATTCGGACCGTTCCATGCGCCTGGTGGGCCACCTGCTGGTGCAGGCCGGCGAGCGCCTGCGGTCCACGGCGCTGTCGGCCGCGGCATCGATGTGGGGCCTCCAGGTGCAGGACCTGTGCTACGAGGACGGCCGGGTGCGCGACCAGGCCGGGCAGCATGTGGCTGGCCTGGGCGAGATCGCGGCCCATATCGGGCGCGAAGGCATGCCCGGCAATCCGGAAGAGCGCCGTTTTTTCGCCGAGGCCGAGTTCAACGGCCGCATCGCCGCCCATCCCACGGGCACGGCGGTGTGCGAACTGGAGATCGATCCCGAGACCGGCGACGTGGAGATCGTGCGCTATACGTCCATCGACGACGTCGGACGCCCGATCAATCCGCTCATCGTCGAAGGCCAGGTGCATGGCGGCCTGGCGCAAGGCATAGGGCAGGCCTTTTTCGAGGACTACCATGTCGATCCGGAAAGCGGACAGATCTTCAGCGGTTCGTACATGGACTACGGCGTGGCGCGCGCGGGGGCGATTCCGCGGCGCTTCGACGTGGAGCTGACCGAAGACCGCACCCACGGCAACGCGCTGGGGGTGAAAGGCGGCGGAGAGAGCGGCATCACGCCTGCCACGGCCGCCATTTTCAACGCGCTGGCCGATGCGCTGCGCGGCATCACGCGCGAGGAACTGCCCATGCCGGCCACGCCCTCCGCGATCTGGTCGGCCATACAACGCGCACAAGGAGTACAGCCATGAGCGAGCCGGTATCGGTACGCAGCCATTCGGGCCTGCTGGATATCGTGTTGAACACCCCCGAGAACGGCAATCTCATGAGCGCAGAGATGGGCCGGCTGATCATCGATGCCGTCTCCAACCTGGACGAGCAGGTCCGTTTGATCCGCCTGTCGGGCGAGGGCGAGGATTTCTGCGCCGGGCGGGTCTCGCCCATGCCCAGGCCGGGCTCGACGCCGACCGGCGAGGCTCTGCGGCGCAATGTGGCGATGCCGGCGCTCGCGCTGTACGACGCGCTCAAGACGGCGCCGGTGCCGGTGCTGTCCGTCGTGCATGGCAAGGCCTATGGCGTCGGCTGCGCCCTGGCGGGCGTGTGCGACATCACGCTGGCCGCGGAAGACGCGAGCTTCCAGATTCCCGAGATGGAGCGCGACATTCCTCCTGCCCTGGTGATGTCGGCGCTGATCGGCCGGGTGCCGATGAAGACGATCGCGCGCATGGTGCTGACGCGGGACCTGGTGGGCGCCCGCGAGGCCTGGCAGGCCGGTTTGGCCAGCGAGGTCGTCCCGCGCGCCGAGCTGCGGTCGCGGGCCGACCGCATCGCGGCCACGATCCTGGAGTGCAGCCCGGTCACGGTGCGCGCGGTCAAGCAATTCATGGAGCTGGCGCCGGGACTGCCGGTAGGCACCTCCAGCAGCCTCGCCGGGCACCTGTCCGGCACCGCGCTATCGGCCAAGTTCGAGCGCCCGGCGTGACGACACGCTTTCGAGAGGAGACGACATCGATGAAGAAGTGCCTTGCCGCGTTTGCCGCGATCACCCTGATGGCCGGCGCGCCGGCCCTGGCCGCCGACTACCCCGTGCGGCCCGTACGCATGTTGCTGGGATATCCCGCCGGCAGCGGCATCGACAATGTGGCGCGCCAGGTGGCTGCGGGATTGGAAAAGGAGCTCGGCCAGCCGGTGGTGGTGGAAAACAAGGCCGGCGCGCTCGGCAACCTGGCCGCCGACTTCGTGGCCAAGGCGCCTGCCGACGGCTACACCATCCTGTTCACGCCGAACTCCACCCATGCGGCCAACGTCCATTTGTTCAAGAAGCTGCCCTTCGATCCCATCAAGGATTTCGCGCCGGTGGGCACGGTGGCCAGCCTGGGGTTCGTCCTGCTGGTGGCGCCCGAACACACCAAGGTCGACAACGTCGCGCAGTTGACCAAGATGCTCAAGGATCAGCCCGGCAAGTATTCGTGGGGCAGCGGCAACGCCACGGGACAGGTGGCGGGAGAACTCTACAAGACACTGGCCGGCGTCGATGCCGTCAACGTGCCTTACAAGGGCGTGCCGCCGGCCATGACCGACCTGATCGGGGGGCGGGTGAGTTTCCTGTTTGCCGACGCGACGCTGGCCATTCCCCAGCTCAAGGGGGGCCGCGTGAAGGCGCTGGCGGTGACGGGCAGCAAGCGGCCCACGTCGTTGCCCGATGTGCCCACCATGGCCGAAGCCGGGGTGCAAGGCTACGACCTGGGGGGATGGTTCGGCATCTTTCTGCCCGCCAATCCGCCCGAGTCCGTGCGCAAGACGCTGAGCGCCGCGTTGCTCAAGGTCACCGGCAGCCCCGAGATGGCCCGCTTTCTGCGTGGCATCGGCGCCGAACCCCTGAGTGGAGGGCCGGACGATCTCGCGCGGGTGGTGGCGGTCGATACCGAGAAGTGGGGGCGCATTATCCGCGCCGCGGGCATGACCGTCGAATGACGGGCAACGGACGGGGCAAACATGCGAAGTCTTGAGGATCGCGTCGCGATCGTGACCGGCGCCAGTTCCGGCATAGGCCGGGCCGTGGCGGTGGCGTTCGGCCAGGCCGGCGCGCGCGTGGTGCTGGCCGCCCGCAGCCGGGATGCCTTGGACGAGACGGCACGGATGGTACGCGAGGCGGGCGGCGAGGCGCTCGCCTGCGTCACCGATGTCGGCCGTGAGGAAGACGTGGCGCGATTGTTCGGCGCGGCGCTTGCCGCCCATGGCCGCGTGGACGTGCTGGTCAACAACGCCGGCGTCACCACCAGTCAGCCTATCGAGGACATGAGCCTGGACACCTGGCGCAGCGTCCTCGATGTGAACCTGACCGGTGCTTTCCTTTGCAGCCGCGAGGCCTTTCGGGTCATGAAGCCGCGGCGCCAGGGACGCATCATCAACATTGGCAGCGTGGCGGCCAAGGTGCCGAGGCCGGACTCGGTGCCGTACACGACGACCAAGCACGGCTTGTCCGGCATGACCCATGCGCTGGCGCTGGACGGACGGGCGCACGGCATCGCGGTCAGCGTGCTGCATCCCGGCGTGACCGAGTCGGCGCTGGCCGCCAAGTCCGGCCGCAAGTTCGAACCCGGCGAGTTGATGAAGGCCGAGGACGTGGCCCGCGTCGTGCTGCTGATGGCCAGCCTGCCGCCCGAAGTGAATTTTTACGAAGGCACGATGTTTCCGCTGTCCATGCCTTTGCTGGGTAGGGGCTAAAATCCCGAGGCATGAACGCCTCGTTTCCCATCCGCAAGGAATGCCCGCCCGGCGCCTGTATCTGCGAACGCGACCATTTGCTGGCCGACCCGCAGGGCGATAGGCGCATTCTTCTTTTGACCAAGGAAGAAGAGAAGCGGCTGGTGGCTCGCCTCGAGGCCCTGGCCTCCCTGGAGGACCTGATGGCGATGCAGGCGCGCATGCATGCGCAACTGGGTATCGTGCTGCATATCGAGCCCAGCGCCAACGAAGTCCGTACGGTGCGCGGTATCGCCATCGAACTGGCGGAACAGCGGGGCTTGTGCCGCAAGACGCGTGAGGCCATTCCCGCCGCGATCCGCCGCTGCTTCGAACGCACGCCCGGGATCGTCTACGCCTTGCTCGATTCGCGCGACCTGTTGGGAGGGGCGTAGCCCGCACGGCGGGCCGCGCCGCATGGCGTCGCCGCTCAGTCGGTGGATGCCAGCGCCTGCCGTTCGGCGTCCATGGGCGCCAGCCCCTCGATAGCCAGGCGCAGCAGCGCGCGCAGCGAGGCCAGGCCGACGCCGGGGCGCGGCGTGGGCTGGCTGAGCCAGCGCCGCACTTCGGCCAGATAGATGGTGACGAACAACGAGGCGATGAGCTCGGGGGCCGCGTTGCTGCCTATTTGCCCCTGCTCCTGTTTGCGCCGCACCACGTCGGCCAGCATGGCGTAAATGTTGGCGCGGCGGGCGTAGAAACGGCGCGTTTCCTCGCCACGGTCGCTGCTGCGAGCCAGGAAGTCCGAGGTGGCCTGCACGGCCGGCCGCGAGATCTGCGGATGCCTGGCCCAGTAGCGGTACCGCAGCTCAAAGAAAGCCATGAGCAATTCGATCAACGGGCCGTCCCGCTGTAGCACCCTGGCGCCTTTGTCGTTCACGGCATCCAGGTCGTTGTTGACGATCATCATCAACAGATCGAGCTTGTCCTCGGCGTAGACGAAGATGGTTCCGATGGCCACTTCGGCGCGCTGCGCGATCTCGCGCGTGGTCGCCGCGTCGTAGCCTTTTTCCAGGAAGATGTCGCGCGCTGCGTGCTTGATGCGCCGCAGCTTGTCGAGTTTGGCGCGCTCGCGCAAGCCCAGTTCCTGGTTCGGGGACGACGAAGCGGATGGATTCTTCATGAAAGAGCAGGACGCGAAGGAATGAGGGGCGGCGGGGCCGGGCCGCCTATTCTAGAAGAACTCGGCAGGCCTCCCGCGCGATGATGCAAGATTCTCTTGATAAGTAAAGAAACTTTATATAAGGTGTTATTATCATAAGCGCCGGATGTCACCGGACGCGAGAGAGACAAGGGTGTATGAAATGGTCGACGCGCTGGGGCAATCCGCCCGGATCCACACCACGGTTGACGATGGCCGGGCCGTAGTCTGGCGGCAATGGGGCGCCGGCCCGCTGGTCGTCCTCCTGCACGGCAACAGCGGTTCGTGGACGCATTGGGTGCGCAACATCGCCGCTCTGGCCGAACGCTTCACGGTGCTCGTGCCCGATCTGCCCGGCCATGGCGATTCCGACCTGCCGGCGGGCGACGTGTCGTGCGCCGCTTTCGCCAGTCTGTTGTGGCGCGGCATCGATCAGATCGCGGGTCCCGATGCAAACGTGGCGCTCGTCGGATTTTCCCTGGGCTCGGTCCTGGGGGAGAGCATGGCGCGGCAACAGCCACTGCGCGTCCGCCAGATACTGTTGTTGCGCGGAGCTTTCACGCGCACGGTGCCGCGGCCGCCGGAATTGCTGCGTTGGCGCGGCATAGCCGATCCGGCTGAGGCGGCCCGTATCCACCGGCACAACCTTGAAGTTTCCATGTTCGGCGACGCCGCCCTGGTCGATGACCAGGCCGTCCGGCTGCATGCCGACAACCTGGAGCGTTGCCGGCTGGACACCCGGCCGCTGCTGGCCAGCCGCGAACTGGAGGCTTTCCTGGGCCTGCGTTGTCCGGTGCACGGCATTGCCGGCGAACGCGATGTCTACGGCGGCGGCGATGCGCCCGCGCAAGGCCGCGCCCTGCGCGAGGCGCTGCCGCAGGCTGTCTTCGACATGATTCCCCGGGCGGGCCACTGGGCGGCCTACGAGGCCGCGGATACGGTGAATGCCCTGATGGTGCGGTCGCTGGAAATGAAACATGATCAAATTTGATCGCGTTCAAAAATAAGAAAGGCCGCCACCGAGCGGCAGGACCCATATGGCTATGAGAAAGGAGACTGCAATGAAGAAGATGATCATGACGGCCCTGGCGACCGCGACCGTGCTGGCCTTGCCGGCGGCGCAGGCGCAAGGGGATTTTCCCAATCGTCCGCTGAGGCTGGTGGTATCGTTCCCGCCGGGCGGCAGCACGGACCTCATCGCCCGCGTCATGGCACCCGTCATGTCCAAGCAGCTGGGCCAGCAGGTGGTGGTCGAGAACAAGGGCGGGGCGGGCGGCAACATCGGCGTCGAATCGGTGGTTCGATCGGCGCCCGATGGCTACACGATGGTATTCAGCGGGGCAGGCGCGCTGGGCATCAACAGCGTGCTGTATCGGACGATGCCTTTCGATCCCGTCAAGGATCTCATCCCGGTCAGCATGGTTGCGAGCTCGCCCTTTGTCTTGGTGGGACCGGCGAACTCGCCGTACAAGGACGTCAAGGCCCTGCTTGCCGCGGCCAAGGCAGAGCCGGGCAAGCTGTCGATCGGCCATGGCGGCCTGGGCACGGTCATGCACCTGGCCAGCGAGCTTTTCAATCAGATTGGAGACGTGAAGACCGTCCTGGTGCCCTACAAGGGCACGGGCCCGGCCACCACCGATGCGCTGGCCGGGCAGATTCCGCTGGCGATGAGCGATACGCCCAGCGCCATGGCATATATCAAGGAAGGGCGCATGAAGGCCTTCGCCGTGACGACGCGCGAACGGTCGAGCTCTCTGCCCGACGTGCCGACGCTGGACGAGTCGGGCATGAAGGGCTACGAGGCCATGGGCTGGTTCGGGATCGCCGTGCCCGCCGGCACGCCCGAACCCGTCGTCAAGCGCCTGAACGCGGCGATCCGGGCGGCGCTGAGCGACCCCGGCGTGATCGAACGCGTGCGTGCGGCCGGCGCCGATCCCGCGCCGACCTCGCCCGAAGAGTTCCGCAAGATCATCGCTACCGATATCTCGAAGTGGGGCGATATCGTGCGCCGGACGGGGCTGAAGCTGGATTAAGACCCCCCCTACGCGCTGACGCGCGCTCAGAATGGTGGGCCCCCAGCCGCTACGCGGCAGCCCCCCAAGGGGGCCGGGACCCGCCTTGGGGCGGCCCGGCGCCGGGTCCCGGGGGGCGATGCGGGTGGACCGGAAGGGAAGCCCACCCCCTACGCCCTTCGGGCGCCCCCTTAAGGGGGCGATGCGGGTGGACCGGCGGAGCCGGATCCACCGCATCCTGGGTCTGGGGCGGTGATGCGCAAAGAGGGGGGAAAACTGAAATAATTGGCGCATGAATATTTCTTTGCGCCAATTGCGGGCTTTTCTGGGGGTGGCGGCATCGGGTAATTTCACCCGCACCGCCCAGCGTCTGCATCTTAGCCAGGCGGGGCTGAGCGCGACCATTCGCGAACTCGAATCCCAGCTCAATACCCGGTTGTTCGAACGTACCACCCGCGCGGTGGTGTTGACCGAGGCCGGCCGTGTCTTTCTGCCCGCGGCGGAATTGGTCGAGCGTGAACTCAGCGCGGCGGCGACCCGCCTGCGCGACATGGGGCGCCAGGAAGGCGCCGCCTTGCGGCTGGCATTCACGCCCTTGATGGCGGCCAATGTCGTGCCGGAGACCATGCGTCGGTTCCTGGCGGACCACCCGCAGGTCGAGGTCGAGATCATCGCCGGCAGCCCCCTCGAAATCCAGCAACTGGTCGAGACGGGCGAGGCCGATGCGGCGTTCGGCGCGTTTTTTTCCAAGGTGTCGGGGCTGGTGCGCAAGGCGCTGGCGCCATCGGGGCTGCTGGCGGTTTATGCGCCGGGAAGCTATGCGCCGGTTCCGTCGGCGAAGGGGCGCAAGGACACGACCTGGGAGATCCTGCGCGATCAGCCCTATGTGGCGCTGACGGAAGACAGCCCCATTCATCAATTGGCGGAAGAGGCCCTGTTCAAGCACCAGATCAACATCGGCCGCCGCATCGCCGTACAGCACCTGGATACGGCGCTGGGGCTGGCAGAGCAGGGCTTCGGCATCGCCATCATTCCGGAGTTTTCGCAAAGCGCGTGCGCACGCTACGCCGTGGAGCACCGGGTGATCAGTCCGGCGGTGACTTTCGATTTCTGCTACGTGATGCGGGCGGGGGCGCCCCGGCCCGATACCTTGACTGAATTCACCGAGGTCTTCAAGGCCGTGATGGCGACCCGCACGTAGGGGAAGGCGCGGCCGATCAGATGGGCACGGTTTCGACGTCGTAGGTGAAGAGCCACTCGTAGCGTTCCTTCACCCGGTCTTCCTGCCATTCGCGGTTCACGTAGGCGGCCGCGCCCTCGGCGTGGGCCAGTTCCCGGTTGTGGAATCGCTTGGCGTTGGCATTGGCGCCCAGGATGACATTGGCGGTGCGATCCTTGCGTGCCTGCTCGTAGCGTTGCAGCGCCTGCGCCGGGTCCGCGTACTGGCGCAATGCGCGCGCCAGGATGTAGCCGTCTTCCAGGGCCATGCCCGCGCCTTGCGCGAGGAAAGGCAGCATGGGATGGCAGGCGTCGCCCAGCAGGGTGGCCCGGCCTTCGCTCCAGCGGGGCATGGGGTCCCGAACCATCAGCGCCCATTTGTAGGGAACGTCGATGGCGCGCACCAGGGTATGCACGTCCTCGTTCCAACCGCGCAAATCGTTCAGGCATTCTTCGGTGGTGCCGCGCTCGGTCCAGGACTCGACCTGCCAATCGCTGCGTTCCACGGCCGCGACGAAGTTCACCAGCTTGTAGCCGTGCAGCGGATAGTGGATGACGTGGGCGCCGGGGCCGACCCAATTCACGCCCACCGGGCGGCTCAGGCGCTCGGGCAGCTTGTCGGCCTCGATCACGCCGCGCCAGGCGACCAGGCCGGAGAAATCGGGCCGGTCGGCGCCGAACAACTGGCCGCGTACCAGCGAATGCACGCCGTCCGCGCCGACCAGCACGTCGCCCTGGAAGCTTCGGCCGTCGGCCGTGTAGGCGGTCACGCCGTCGCCGTTCTGCTCGAAGCGCTCGAACTTGGCGCCCAGCACCAGGGCGTCGGGATCGGCGCGCCGCACGCCGGCGGCGATGGCCTGGTGCAGGTCGGCGCGATGCACGGTCAGGTACGGATAGCCGTAGAGTTCCCGCGATACGTCGCCCAGGTTGAACAGGTTCCAGGTCTGGCCGGTGTTCCACAGCCGCACGATCTTGCCTTCCGGCTCGCAGGCCTGTTCTCTCAAGTCGCCTTCCAGGCCCAGCGCGTACAGCACGTGCACGGCGTTGGGCCCGAGTTGTATGCCCGCGCCGACTTCCTTCAATTGCGGGGCTTGTTCCAGGATGCGGACCTGGAAACCTTGTTGGAGCAGGGCGAGGCCGGCGGTCAGTCCGCCCAGGCCGCCGCCGGCGATGATGATGCGCATGAGTCAGTCCAGTGTGGTGTTGGTGCGTTTGATCAATTCGGCCCAGCGCTTGGTGTCGCTCGCCAGGAAGCTGCGGAATTCGTCCGGCGTGGTTTTGATGACGTCCTGACCGCCGGCCTTCATCTGGCTCATCAGCTCGGGATCGTCCTGGGCCGCGCGCAGCGCGGCATTGAGCTTTTGAACGACGGCGGCCGGCGTGCCGGCAGGCGCCACCAGGCCGGTCCAGGAATACGATTCGAAATCGCCGCCGAAGACTTCGCGCACGGTGGGCACCTGCGGCATGTCGGCCGAGCGTGTGGCGCCGCCGGTGGCAAGTACCTTGGCCCGGCCGCTTTCCAGGTAGGGCCGCACGACGGTGATGGTCTCCAGCGTCATGTCGATCTGGCCGCCGATCATGTCCGCCAGCGCCGGCGCTCCGCCTTTGTAGGGAACGTGCAGGATGTTCGCGCCGGACACCTCCTTGAACCATTCGCCGGTCAGGTGGTTGATGGAACCGTTGCCGGCGGAACCGTAGGACACCTTGTTCTTGGCGGCATAGGCGACCAGTTCCTGCAAGGTATTGGCGGGAAAGGCATGGCGCACCACGAGCAGGATGGGGCTGCGCGCCACCAGGCCGATGTGCGCGAAGGATTCCATCGGCGAGTAGGCCAGGTTGCGGTACAGCCCTGGCGCCACGCCCAGGCTGCTGGTGCTGGCCCACAGCAGGGTGTGGCCATCGGGCTTGGCGCGCGCGACCGAGGCGGAGCCGACCGTGCCGCCCGCGCCGGCGCGATTCTCGATCACCACGGGTTGGCCGAGTTGTTTCGACAGCGTCTTGCCCACCAGTCGTGCGGTGGTATCGGTGGGACCTCCGGGCGGGAAAGGCACGACGATGGTGACAGGCCCGGCGGGAAATTCGGCTGCCACGGCCGATGCGGTGCCGGCCAGGGCCAGTGTTGCCAAGGTGGCGAGGCACGCACGCCGCATCGGCATTGCGCGCAGGATCCGCTTGTTCATCGATGTCCCCTCATTGTCCGTGTTGGGGGACTATAAAGTGAAGCGATGAGCGAGCTGAATCACATAATAATTATGGAATCACAAGGAATTTCGATCAGCGCGATGCACGCTATGTGGCGCCGATATGCCGGCTGCGCAAATCGTCGATGACGGTGCGCAACAATCCGCGAAAGGTCTTGAGCTCCTTGGGGCTGAGGCTGGAGAAGGCCTCCTGCTCGAAGCGGTTCAGCTCGCGCGTGCCGGCCTCGACCACTTCGCGTCCGGCCGGGGTAAGCGTGATGCGCAGGATGCGCCGATTGCTGGCGTCTTCCTTGCGCTCGAGCAGGCCGCGCTCTTCCAGGGTCGAGAGCAATTGGCCCATCGACTGGGGAGTGACGTAGAAGCGCCTGGACAGATCCGCGGAGGACAGCTTTTCACGGTGCGCGACCACGGACAGCACGGTGAACTGGATGCCCGTTACGCCATAGGGCTTGAGCAGGGCGTCGCTGAAGTTGCGGAGGGGATGGTGTACCTGCGAGACCAGGTAGGTGGTGCTGGGACCGCTGAAGGGCTCGGCGGGTTGGTCGGTAGACAAGAATGACTCCGGGAGCGAAGGATTCTTGCAGTGTAAGGCAGACTGATTCGGCGCGCACCGCCGCGGTAGGCGGGGGCGCGCGTGGCGGCGACGCTTACTTGGCGTCGACGGCGTCTTTCAGGACCTTGGCGGCGCTGAAAGCGGGGGCCTTGCGGGCAGCGATCTGGATCGCTTCGCCGGTACGGGGGTTGCGGCCCGTCTTGGCGGCTTTTTCTTTCACCGAGAACTTCCCGACGCCAGGCAGCACGACCTCGTCGCCCTTGGCCAGCGTGTCGCGCAGGGCATCGCCCAGCGCATCGATGAAGGCTTCGGAGACATTCTTGGGTTGTTGGGTGCGCTCGGCGAGAGCGTCGATCAGTTCCTTCTTGGTGCGCATGCGTACTCCTTGAAAAAATATCGGCAGACGGGCCGGATGGCCCTCTGCCTATGCACAGAGCCGGCATTCAAACAATCTTGGAGCAGAAATGCAAGTCCGGCGGTCAACGGCGGCGACCGGCGCAGCGGCGGGCGAGAGCGGCCACTGCGCGGCGGCGCCCGCGAACCCTACCTGAAAAATCCTGCGAAGTTGCAACAGCCGTAGGCGTCATGTTGGCCGCGACTTCGTTCAAAATCAGGGTGTACGCGGCAAGTTCGCCGATTTTTAAGGCAAAAAACGGATTTTGAATATTTGATGCCGCCGTCCGGCTTGCTTACCATGTGCGCTGGCGCGGCCCGCGGGCCGCGCCATTCCCCGTGAAGGAGTTCCCATGCAAGCTGATCCCGCCGTCGCGCCCGCGGCCGCCGCTGTTACATCTCGCCGCAATTGCGCATCCTGGAACGTCGATGCCGTGCTGGCGCTGTTCGAGCTGCCGTTCGCCGATCTGCTCTATCAGGCGCAGCAGGCGCACCGGCGCTTCTTCGATCCCAACGCCATCCAGTTGTCGACCCTGCTGTCGATCAAGACCGGCGGGTGCCCCGAGGATTGCTCGTACTGTCCGCAGTCCTCGCGCTACGACACGGGCGTCGAGACCGAGAAGCTGATGCCGCTGGCCGAGGTGCTGGCGGCGGCCCGGGCCGCCAAGGACAACGGCGCGACGCGGTTCTGCATGGGCGCGGCCTGGCGCAGCCCCAAGCCGCACCAGGTGGACGCGGTGGCCGACATGGTCAAGGCGGTCAAGGACCTGGGCCTGGAAACCTGCGTGACGCTCGGCATGCTGCGCGACGGCCAGGCCGAACAGCTGCGCGAGGCCGGGCTCGACTACTACAACCACAACCTGGATACCTCGCCCGAGTTCTACGGCCGCGTCATCACGACGCGTACCTACCAGGACCGGCTGGATACGCTGGGGCGCGTGCGCGACGCCGGGATCAAGGTCTGCTGCGGCGGCATCGTGGGCCTGGGCGAATCGCGCCGCGAGCGGGCGGGCCTGATCGTCCAGCTGGCCAACATGGATCCCTATCCGGAGTCGGTGCCCATCAACAACCTGGTGCGCGTGCAGGGTACGCCGCTGGCGGACAACGCCTCGGTGGATCCGTTCGAATTCGTGCGCACCATCGCGGTGGCGCGCATCACCATGCCCGAGGCCGTGGTCCGGCTGTCGGCGGGGCGCGAGCAGATGGACGACGCCTTGCAGGCCCTGTGCTTCCTGGCCGGCGCCAATTCCATGTTCTACGGCGACAAGCTGCTGGTCACCGAGAACCCGCAGGCCGAGGCCGACCGCGAGTTGCTGCGGCGGCTGGGCATGCGCGTGGATACGGCCGCGCACTGAGGCCCGCATGCCGCTCCTGCATCTGGCTCCCGGGGTCGCCATCGATGAAGACGAGATCGTCTTCACGATGATCCGCGCGCAGGGGGCGGGCGGACAGAACGTCAACAAGGTGTCGAGCGCGGTTCACCTGCGCTTCGATCTCGGCGCCTCGTCGCTGCCCGGGGCGTGGAAGGAGGCGCTGATACAGAAGGCGGACCGGCGCATCTCCAGCGCCGGCGTGGTGGTGATCAAGGCGCAGGCCTATCGCAGCCAGGAAAAGAACCGCGCCGACGCGCTCGAGCGCCTGGCGGCCCTGCTGGCCTCGGTGGCGGAACCGCCCAAGCCGCGCAAGCCCACGCGGCCGACCAAGGGGTCGCAGCAGCGCCGCCTGCAGCGCAAGGTCCGGCATGGCGAGATCAAGCGCATGCGCGGGCGGGTGAACGAGGACTGAAGCCCGCGCGGGCGTCCTACAGCCCCAGCTTCTTCCAGCCTTCGTGGCCCAGTTCGCGCAGCGTCTCGATGTTGCGTTCGTAGATGCTCTCGGCTTCCGGGAACGCCTCCACCGCCTTGTCCACGCTGGCCTCGCGCAGCAGGTGCAGGGTGGGGTAGGGCGAGCGGTTGCTGTAGTTCTCGATGTCGTCGGCGCCGGTGCCCGCGAACTGGTAGTCGGGATGGAAACTGGCGACCTGGATCTCGCCTTCCAGGCCCAGCGCTTCCACGGCGGCGTCGGCCTCGTCCAGGAACTCGTTGTAGTCGTAGAAATCGGCCAGTGTCCAGGGGTGGATCAGCAGCAGGGTGTCGACCTGTTCCGGGTCGCTCTGCGCCAGCGTGCGCAGGCAGGCGCCCAGTTCCTCGAGCAGCGCGTCGGGGTCGCGCGCATCGCTGACCACGTACTGGATCTGGCCCTTGGTATGGACGGCCTTGGCGAAGGGACAGAGATTCAGGCCGATGACGGCCTTCTCCAGCCACGCGCGGGTGGCGTCGATGATGGCCGGATGGGTGAGGGAGTCGGGCGGGGACGTGAACATGATGCGTGGCGCTCAGCTGATGCGGACCTCGGGCGAGGCGACCGCCTGTTGTTCGGGCTCGATGTGGATGACGATGGAGCTGCCTTCGATGTAGCCATGGATGGCGGTTTCCAGCCGGTCGCAGATCGCGTGGGCGGCGCCCACCGACATCGCGCCGGGCACGACGAGATTGAATTCGATGAAGACGCGGGGGCCCGAGCGGCGCGAGCGCAGGGTGTGGGCCTGCAGCGCCCCGGTGCCGTGGTCGCGGATGATCTGCCGCACGCCGTCGACGATCTCGCGCGGCAGGGCTTCGTCCATCAGGCCGCCCACCGAGTCGCGCATCAGCTGCCACCCCGACCACAGGATGTGCAGCGCCACCAGGCCGGCGATGATGGAATCCAGGCGGGTCCAGCCGGTCAGCGCCACCAGCGCCACGCCGATCACGACGCCTATCGACGAGACCACGTCGGTCCACAGGTGGCGGCCGTCGGCGACCAGCGCCGGCGAGTGCCAGCGGCGCCCGTAGCGCATCAGCAGGGTGCCCCAGGCGCCGTTGATCAGGGTGGCGCCCAGGTTGATCGCCATGCCCAGCACCGGCGCGTCGAGCGGGCGGGGATTCATGAAGCCCTGGTAGGCCTCGCGCAGGATGGTCAGCGCGGCGAACACGATCAGCGTGCTTTCCAGGACCGCGGACAGGTACTCGGCCTTGTTGTGGCCGTAGGGGTGGTTGGCGTCGGCGGGCATGGCGCTGACCGACAGCGCGACCACGGTGATGACGGCCGTGGCCACGTTGATGATGCTTTCCAGCGCGTCGGAATACAGCGCGATGCTGCCGGTGAGCCGGTAGGCGAGGTATTTCAGGCCAAGGACGGCGATCCCGACGACGATGGTGATCACGCCGAATCTCGTGGCGCGTGTCATGGGGACTCCGTTTGCCCGTGGCGCGGGGCGGACAGGACGGGAGGGAGCATGGGCTCGGGCAGGCGTGCGGATCCCGGCATTCTAGCCGGGTCCGCGCGGTTTGCGTGCCCGCCGCTCAGCGGCCGCCCAGGCCGGGCAAGAGGCCCCGCAGGTCGGGTATCTGGAACGAGCCGCCGGGCATTTCGAAGCGCGAAGGCGGGGGCGCGCGGTCGTCCAGGGTCTCGACCCGGAAGCGGTCGCCGAAGCGCAGCAGGCCCAGCCGATCGGCCTGCAGGCGCCGCGCCAGGTCGTCGGCGCCGGGCGGAAGCAGCGTGCCCGACAGCGAGGCCAGGCTGCGGCCCAGTTTCAGCGCCGCGGCGGTCAGTTCGCTGGCCGCCGGCGCCGAGGCCAGGACCAGTTCTTCGGTGCGCCGCTGCCGGCGGCCGTCCTCGTAGGTCAGCACGTAGACGGTGCCGCCCAGTCCGGCCACGGTTTCGCTGCGCGTGGTCGGTTGCAGGGAGACGATGGCGCTGACCTGTTCAAGGGCGGCCGTCGGGCTGGGCATCAGGCCGCCCGCCATGCGCATCAGGTCGGCCGCTTCCATGACCACCTGCTGCCCGTTGACGCGGCTGACGGCGTAGATCTTGTCGCCGCGGGCCAGCAGGTAGTTGTTGGGGCTCTGGGGCGAGGCCGCCCGCAGATTGTTGCCGGCGTATTCGACCGAGGCGGAGAAAGGCTGCCCCCGGTCGTCCAGCCCGGCCAGCCGGGCGGTCCCGGCGGCGTGGGCGAGCAAGGGTAGGGACAGGGACAACAGCGCCGTGGCGGCGATACGTAACATCATGGTCCAGGCTCCATGCGCAGCGGCCGTGCGCGGTGCAAACCGCTTGGACCGCCGGCGCCGGATGACGTTGCGTAAAAATTGTTGCCCTAGTCCAGCGGCAGCGGGCTTTCGGAGACGGGATGGAACTCGCCGGTGGCCGGGTCGCGCACCATCAGCACGCCGGTGGCGACGCCGAAATAGGCCCCGTGCAGTTGCAACTGGCCTCGTTCCACCAGGATGCGCACGCAGGGGAAGGTCATCAGGTTGTTCAGGCTGTGTTCGACCGTGGCCAGTTCCAGCTGCCGGATGTACATGCCGGGGTTTTCGCCGGGCGGGACGGTGCGTTCGACCACCGGGGCGATCTGCTGCATCCACTTGCCGATGAAATCCCCGGGCGACAGCGGGTCGGCGCTGTTGGCGAAGGCCGAGACGCCGCCGCACAGCGCGTGGCCGAGCACGACGATGTGCTTGACGCGCAGCGACTGCACGGCGAACTCCAGCGCCGCGCTGGTGCCGTGGTAGTGCTGGGTGATGCCTTCGTAGGGAGGGACGAGGTTGGCGACGTTGCGGACCACGAAGATCTCGCCGGGGCCGGCGTCGAAGATGACTTCCGGGGCCACGCGGGAATCGCAGCAGCCTATGACCATGATTTCGGGCTTCTGGCCCTTTTCGGCGAGCGTCTTGTAGCGGGTGCGTTCGTCGTTGAAGCGGCCGCCCAGGAAAGAGCGGTAGCCGTCTGTGAGTCGTGCTGGGAACATGCTTCACCTGTTGCTGGCCCGCCCTGGAGGGGCGGGGAGCATCATGATACCAGCCGCCGCTTTTCCCGGATGCTGGGGGATGCCCGGGGCCGCGCTCAGCGCGCGGAGTCCTGGGCGGCGCGCAGGCTGACGACGGCTTGGGACAGCAGGTGCAGCGGGTCTTCCGACGCCACGACGGGAACGTCGTTCAGCGTCAGCACCAGGACGCCGGCGGGCAGTTCGATCAGCTTCAGGGAGCCGGGAGGGATGGCCAGCCCCGCCTTGGGCGCGATGATCTTGAGCGTGGTCAGCAGCGCCGCGATCTCGTCGTGTTCGTAGATGGGATGCCAGTGCGACAGGCGGTCCATCACCTCCTGGTACAGGGATTCCCCGGGGCTTTGCAGCGACTGCTCGACGCCGAAGATCTGGGCGCTCCAGAGCCCGCGTTCGTCTGTTTCGATGGTGATGGCGCCGGCCGGGATGTCCGGACGCAGTGGGTGCACCACTGCCCTGAGGTGGGCTTCCGCAGTGGGGCGGGTCTCGCGCGTCGTGGGAGGAATGCGCATGGCGGAGTCCGTTCCGATTTGGGTCCAGCTTAGCCGCATGGCCGGTCGCGAGGGGTTACAGCGCCGTTGCGGTTTTTTCCGGGTTTAACAGCTTGGTTGCGTCGGCGGGCCGTGTCGCGCGCGGCGCAACGAGCGGCGCGGCGCTGTGGAGTTCGCGGCCGCGCTTCTATATGCTTGCCTGCTGGGCAGACAACGACAAATTACGAGGATTGCGGAATCCATGAGAACGGTGCTCGCGGGACTCGCGACCGCTGTGACGATGGGGTGCGCCATGACCGGTCACGACCGGGCAGGTGTCACGACTTCGGGGCAGGAGGAGTGCGTGACCAGTCGTGACGTGAAAGAGGTCATCGTCCGGCTCAGGGACATGGGATGGACCGCCCAGCGCACGATCGACGCCGTGCTTTCGAACTCTCGCCTGGACGATGCCGAGACCCGTACCTGGTTCATCGGGCTGGTCTCGGAAATCTACGAGGGCAGCACCTCGCTGGCCGAGGTCGACGCCGACTATGTCGCCTGCATGAAATCCCTGTCTCCCCAGGCGCCGCCCGTGCAATCCGCATCGGCCGGAAAGGCGGCGCCCGCGGCCGGAGGGCCGCGCGGCGACTCTCCGGGCTAGGGGGAAGGGCCCAGGCTTATTCCGGCTGCACGCCCGCGGCCTGCGCCACGTTGCGCCAGCGCGCGACCTCGCTGCCGACGAAGGCGGCGAACTGTTCCCTGGACATGGGCTTGGCGACTTCGCTGCCGGTCTGCTCGATGCGCGCGATGTAGTCGCGATCGGCGGCGACCTTGGCGATCTCGGCGTTCAGGCGCGACGCGATGTCGGCGGGCAGGTTCGCGGGGCCGAACAGGCCGGTCCAGGTCGTGACGTCCAGCCCCTTCAGGCCGCTTTCCTTGAAGGTGGGCACGTCGGGCAGCGCGGCCGAACGCTTGTCGCTGCTGATGGCCAGCGCCCGCAGCTTGCCGGCGCGCACCGAGGCCAAGGTGTTGGGAATGGTTTCCAGCATGAGCTGGACCTGTCCGCCCAGCAGGTCCGGCATGGCGGCGCCGCCGCCCTTGTACGGAACGTGGACGATCTCCACCTTGGCTTCCGACTTGAACAGCTCGCCGGCCAGGTGCGAGATGGCGCCGATGCCCGCCGAGGCATACGACAGCTTGTCGGGGTTGGCGCGGGCGTAGTCGATCAGGCCCTGCAGGTTCTTGACCTGCAGCGAGGGGTTGACCACCAGGACCAGGGGGCCGTCCTGCAGGCGGCCGATGGCGGTGAAGCTCTTGGCGACGTCGAAGGGCAGGGTCTTCTTGAGCACCGGGTTGATGGCATGGGTACCGATGGTGCCGAACAGCAGCGTGTAGCCGTCCGGCTGCGCCCGCGCCACGTAGTCCGAGGCGATGATGCCGCCCGCGCCGGGCTTGTTCTCGATGATGACCGGTTGCCCCAGGCGCGCGGCCAGCGAGGCGCCGAAGGCGCGGGCCAGGATGTCGGAGGAGCCCCCCGCGGCGAAGGGCACCACCATGGTGACGGGGCGGGTCGGGTAACCCTGCGCGCTGGCGGCTCCCGACAGTCCGAGGGACGCGAAGGCCGCGGCAACACAGGTTCGCAGCACGTATTTTCTCAATGCCATGGTGAATGCTCTCTGGACGAAAAAAACGAAGGAAGAAAATATCCGGCCGGTTCCAGGCGGATAAAGGGTGATTATTCCGGCCCCATGGACGGGAATATTATTGATGTCTCTTCCGTTAATAATCCGCGCAATCCGGGGATGGTTTGCGCGGGCCACCGGATTCCCACGAAAAACAGTTTCGACACCTGGCCGTCAAACCGGATGTCGTGTTTCGTGTATGGTCCAATGGTTAATAGGTGACACACTATAAGCGCGCATCGAACCGTGTCAAGACCTTCTTGTCAAATTACGGCCTTAGCTGGAAGATAGCAACAAGCTATGCGAATACTGCATTTCTGTTAGATCGAAAACCATGGATTTCAAGCAGCTCGAATACTTCGTCCGTGTGGCCGAGCATGGCAGTTTCAGCCGCGCTGCCGCGGCGCTCGGCCTTGGACAGCCTTTCCTGAGCAGGCAGATCCGCCAGCTCGAGGTGGACCTGCGCAAGACCCTGTTCCATCGCCATGGGCGCGGCATCGTGCTGACCGATTCGGGCGAGCAGTTCCTGTTGTTCGCCCGCAGCGTGTTGCAACAGCTGGATGCGGCCACCCAGGTGCTGTCGCGGTCGGAAACCGAAATCACCGGCAGGGTGGTCATCGGCATGCCGCCGTCCCTGGGCAGGGTGCTGACCGTGCCGCTGGTGCGCGCCTTCAGCGAGCGCTTCCCGCTGGCGCGGCTGACCATCGTCGAGGCGCTGAGCATGACGCTGTACGAACGCCTGATCTCCGACAAGCTGGATGCCGCGTTGATGTACGACCCGGCCGTCTCGACCCTGACCGAGATCGAGCCCCTGGTGCGCGAGCCGCTATGCCTGATCCTGCGCAAGACCGAGGCGGCACAGGAGAGCCGGCCCCTGGCCTTTTCCCACCTGGCCGAGCACCGGCTGATCTTCCCGTCCGAGCCGCATCCGCTGCGGATGCTGGTCGAGGCCGAGGCCGCGCGGCAGGGCATCGCGCTGGATATCGCCTTCGAGATCGACGGGGTCGAGGCCATCGTGGCGCTGGTCGACAAGGGCTTCGGCGCGGCCGTGGTGCCCTACAACCTGGTGCGCGCGGGCATGCCGGGCACCGACCTGCGCATCTGCCCGCTGGTCGAGCCCGTGGTGGGCGGCGTGATCGGGCTGGTCACGCACAGCCGGCGGCCGCCCACGCTGCTGACGGCCAAGACCGTGGACCTGCTGCGGCAGACGGCGGCGGAAACCCTGGTGGGCAGCGAACCGGTTGCGTGAGTAATGCGAAAACTGCATAACAACTAGTCGAACTGAAGGCTAGCAGGATCGCAGCCCAAGAGGGATGATTTCACCCATGCCGACCGGGTCGCCGGTGGCCGCCGGGCGTGTCCGGTAGTTTGTCATTGCGGAATCAGGAAAACATCATGAAATATGAAGCCATCACGGTCAAACCCATATCCCCGCATATAGGCGCGGAAATCGGGAATATCGATCTGACCCGCCCGCTGTCCGACCAGGAGGTCAAGGAACTGCACGCGGCTTTCATCGAATACCAGGTCATTTTCTTTCGTGACCAGAAAATCAGTTTCGAAGACCAGATCCGCACGGCCGAATATTTCGGCACGCTGGGCAAGCACGTCGGCGTCAACACCATCAGCAAGACCACCGATAATCCCCTGGTGCGCAAGTTCCACTACGACGAGACCTCCAAGCAGATCTCGGGCGAGAACTTCCACAGCGACCAGTCCTGTGCGCCCATCCCGCCGCTGGGCAGCATGCTGTACAACCACACGGTGCCTCCGCACGGCGGCGGCGACACCATGTTCGCCAGCATGTACGCCGCCTACGACGCGCTGTCGCCCCGGATGAAGACCTACCTGGAAGGCCTGACCGCCACCCATGACGGCACGCGGGTCTTCGGTCCCGGCACGCCGATTTCCTCGCACCCGGTCATCGTGCGCCATCCCGAAAGCGGCAAGAAGCTGATTTTCGTCAACACCGATTTCACGTCGCACATCAACGAACTGCCCCGCCTGGAAGGCGACCGCATCCTGCAGTTCCTGATCGACCATTGCAACAAGCCCGAGTGGACCTGCCGCTTCCGCTGGGAACCGCATTCGATCGCATTCTGGGATAACCGCTGCACGCACCACAAGGCCATCTGGGACTACTGGCCCAACGTGCGTTCGGGTTTCCGCGTCCAGGTCGAGGGCAAGGAAGCCCCCGTGGCCGGCTGATTCTTTTTTCGTTGTCGTTGTTGTTGCCTGTGTTGGCGGCCTGCGTTGCAGGCCGCCTTTTTTCATTTCGGGCGGCTTGAAGCGGGCGCCATGCCGCGATAAATTTTTCCGCATGGCGGGCCGTGGCCGCATGCCGGCCCGCGTATCGAATCGGAGGCCTGATGAACGTCTTTGAAACGATTGCGGCCCAGGCGGCCGCCATGAAACTTCCCATTTATGCGGTTACCGCCGCGACCGTGCCCAGACGGGACGCGCCCATTCTCCTCATCATCCACTGGCATGGCTTCGCGCGCGAGACGCCGCTGCGGCTGGACGATTTGCCGCTGCCGCCGCGATCGGTGGCCGGTTCGGCCCTGCAGATCGATGCGCCGGGGGAGGGCATCGAGTCGGCCGAGCAGGCGCTGCTGGACGCCGCATGGCAACTGGGAGCCTGGGATCTCGAGCGCGTGGTGAAGCGCCCCTGGTGGCGGCTGGGGGCTCCCGCCAGCGAGGCCTTGGCGGGCCACCGGGCGTTCGGCGACTATCCCGACGCCGACAGCGCCGATCCCGGCGTCGTCATGGGGGCTCCCGACCGCGACGAGCTGATGCGGGCGGCCGCCCATCGCGGCTATGTGCGGTGGCTGTTCCGCCCTCGCAAGAGCGGGCTGTGGCAATGGGTAGAGGACGAGGACAGCACGCTGGACGGGACGGGGGGCCGCGAGCCGCCTTGCCCGGTGCTGCCGTATCCGCTGGAGGCGGGCCGCGCGGGGCGCGCCGTCTATCGGCTGGGCCGGGTGGATCGGTTAATCATTTGATGTAGCAATTTGATACAAACACCGTGCGCATCCCCCTCTTGAAGCGCACGCAGCCGCTCCTATTTTTCGATCCGCAGCGAGCCGCTGCCGGCACCGGCGACCTTGCACGGACGGTGCCGACATCCCCTTTCTGATGATTTGCAATCGCTTAGGAGATTGATCATGAAGATTCGTCCCCTTCACGACCGGGTTATCGTCAAGCGGATCGAACAACAACGCAAGACGGCCTCGGGCATCGTGATCCCGGACACGGCGGCGGAGAAGCCCGAGCAGGGCGAGGTCGTCGCGGTGGGGCCAGGCAAGTCCCTCGATGACGGCAGCGTGCGTCCGCTGACGCTCAAGGTCGGCGACCAGGTGCTGTTCGGCAAGTACGCCGGGCAGACCGTGAAGATCGACGGCGAGGAGATTCTCGTCATGCGCGAGGAGGACGTGCTGGGCGTGCTGGAAGGCGCCCGGGACGAACTGAAGAAGGCCGCCTGACGATCCGTCACCACGAGGAGAAAGACATGAGTGCGAAAGACGTCCAATTCCATGATGGCGCCCGTGCCCGCATCGTGCAGGGCGTGAACATACTGGCCAATGCCGTCAAGGTCACGCTGGGGCCCAAGGGACGCAACGTGCTGCTCGAACGCAGCTTCGGGGCGCCGGTGGTCACCAAGGACGGCGTGTCGGTGGCCAAGGAAATCGAACTCAAGGACAAGTTCGAGAACATGGGGGCCCAGATCGTCAAGCAGGTCGCCTCCAAGACCGCCGACGTCGCCGGCGACGGCACCACCACCGCCACCGTGCTGGCCCAGTCCATCGTGCAGGAGGGCATGAAATACGTGGCCTCGGGCATGAACCCGATGGACCTGAAGCGCGGGATCGACAAGGCCGTGGCCACCGTCGTCGAGGAACTGCGCAAGCTCTCCAAGCCCATCTCGACCAACAAGGAGATCGCCCAGGTGGCGGCGCTGTCGGCCAACTCCGACGAGGCCGTGGGCACGATCATCGCCCAGGCGATGGACAAGGTGGGCAAGGAAGGCGTCATCACCGTGGAAGACGGCAAGTCGCTGGAAAACGAACTGGACATCGTCGAGGGCATGCAGTTCGACCGCGGCTACCTGAGCCCGTACTTCATCAACGATCCCGAGAAGCAGGTCGCCCACCTGGAGGATCCGCTGATCCTGCTGCACGACAAGAAGATCTCCAGCATCCGGGATCTGCTGCCCGTGCTCGAGGCCACCGCGAAGGCCGGCAAGCCCCTGCTGATCGTGGCCGAGGACATCGATGGCGATGCGCTGGCGACGCTGGTGGTCAATGCCATGCGTGGCGTCCTGAAGGTCGCCGCGGTCAAGGCGCCCGGCTTCGGCGACCGCCGCAAGGCGATGCTGGAGGATATCGCCATCCTGACCGGCGCCACCGTCATCTCGGAAGAGACGGGCCGGCAGCTCGACAAGGCCACGCTGGAGGATCTGGGCAGCGCCAAGCGGGTCGAGGTCCAGAAGGAAAACACCATCATCATCGGCGGGGCCGGCGAGCAGTCGCGCATCGACGCCCGCGTCAAGTCCATCCAGGCGCAGATCGAACAGGCCACCAGCGACTATGACCGCGAGAAACTGCAAGAGCGCGTGGCCAAGCTGGCCGGCGGCGTGGCGGTCATCAAGGTCGGCGCCGCGACCGAAGTCGAGATGAAGGAGAAGAAGGACCGCGTCGACGACGCCCTGCATGCCACCCGCGCCGCGGTGGAAGAGGGCATCGTGCCGGGCGGCGGCATCGCGCTGCTGCGTGCCCGGGCCGCCGTCGAGAAGCTCGAGGGCGCCAACGCCGACCAGCACGCCGGCATCCGCATCGTGCTGCGCGCGCTCGAGGCGCCGCTGCGCGCCATCGTGGCCAACGCCGGCGAAGAGCCCTCGGTGATCGTGTCCAAGGTGCTGGAAGGCAAGGGCAACTTCGGCTACAACGCCGCGACGGGCGAATATGGCGACCTGGTCGCCATCGGCGTGGTCGATCCGACGAAGGTGACCCGTACGGCGCTGCAGAACGCGGCGTCCATCGCCGGCCTGATCCTGACCACGGACGCCACCGTGGCCGAGCTGCCCAAGGAAGAGAAAGCCCCGGCGCCCGCCGGAGGCGGCATGGACTTCTAAGCCGCCGCAGCGCGCCGACCCCTGCCGACCGCGCCGTATTCCGGCGCGGTTTTTTTTGCGCATTAGGGTTTCTCCCGCTGTTCCCGAGCCGCGGCCGCCGTTGACATCCGATCGCGACATCGTCACTATTCACCAAATGGTGAATTAAGTGCAGACCCGCACACAGTCGACGACGGAGACACGCATGGCAACACAACGACTCGGCCTGATCATGCACGGGGTGACCGGCCGCATGGGCATGAACCAGCACCTGATCCGGTCCATCGTGGCCATACGCAAGCAGGGCGGCGTCACGCTGTCCAACGGCGACAAGGTCATGCCCGATCCCATCCTGGTCGGCCGCAATGCCGAGAAGATGGAAGCCCTGGCCAAAGCCCACGACATTCCGCGCTGGGGCACGGACCTGGACAAGGCCCTGGCCAATCCGGACGATTCCGTGTTCTTCGACGCCGGCACGACGCAGATGCGCCCCACGCTGCTGGCCAAGGCTATCCGCGCCGGCAAACACGTGTATTGCGAAAAACCAATCGCCACCAACCTGAACGAGGCGGTGGAGATCTGCCGCTTGGCCGAAGGCTCCGGCCTCAAGCACGGCGCGGTGCAGGACAAGCTCTTCCTGCCGGGCCTGCGCAAGCTCGACATGCTCAACAAGGCCGGCTTCTTCGGCAAGATCCTGTCGGTGCGCATCGAGTTCGGCTACTGGGTGTTCGAGGGCGACCTGCAGCCCATCCAGCGGCCCTCCTGGAACTACCGCACCGAGGACGGCGGCGGCATCATCCTCGACATGGTCTGCCACTGGCGCTACGTGCTGGACAACCTGTTCGGCGAAGTGCAGGCCGTGTCCTGCCTGGGCAAGACGCACATCCCCACGCGCTGGGACGAAGCCGGCAAGCCCTACCAGGCCACCGCCGACGACGCCTGCTACGCCACCTTCGAACTGGCCGACGGCGTCGTGGCCCAGGTGAACAGTTCGTGGACGACCCGCGTGCGGCGCGACGACCTGGTCACCTTCCACGTCGACGGCACGCACGGCTCGGCCGTGGCGGGGCTGACCGACTGCCGCACGCAGTCGCGCGTCAACACGCCCAAGCCGGTCTGGAACCCGGACGTGAAACAGACCATGCCGTTCTTCGAACAATGGCAGGAAGTGCCCGACACCCAGGTCTACGACAACGGCTTCAAGATCCAGTGGGAGCACTTCATCCGCCATGTGGTCGAGGATGCACCGTACCGTTGGACGCTGCCCGAGGGCGCCAAGGGTGTGCAACTGGTCGAGGCCGCGCTGCAAAGCTGGAAGGAACGGCGCTGGGTGGACGTGCCTCGCCTGGACGTCGGAGCCCGGCGATGAGCCTGTCCATCAACCTGCCGTCGGCCGGCGGCCTGCGGCGATACGCGCTGCGCGACCGCGCGCCGTTCCAGGCGCCGCCCGCCGGCGCGCAGTTCGATCGGATCGCCTATTCGGCGGCGCACGTGGTGGCCGACCCCCTGGCGGCCATCGACCCGTGGCTGCAATGCGCCGTGGACTGGGACGCCACCATCGCCTACCGCCAGCGCCTGTGGGCGCTGGGGCTGGGCGTGGCCGAGGCCATGGACACCGCGCAGCGCGGCATGGGCCTGGACTGGCCGACTTCCCTTGAGTTGATCCGCCGCTCGCTGGACGCCGCCCGCGACGTGCCGGGCGCGCGCGTGGCCTCCGGCTGCGGCACCGACCACCTGGCGCCCGAGGATGCGCGAAACATCGACGACGTGATCCGCGCCTACGAAGAACAGATGGCCGCCATCGAAGGCCTGGGCGGCCGACTGATCGTCATGGCCAGCCGCGCGCTGGCCCGCGTGGCCCGCGGCCCCGCCGACTACGAACGCGTCTACGACCGCATCCTGGGCCAGGCCCGCGAACCCGTCATCCTGCACTGGCTGGGCGACATGTTCGACCCCGCGCTGAAGGGCTACTGGGGCAGCGGCGACGTGGATGCCGCCATGCGGACGGCGCTGGGCGTGATCGCCGCGCATCCCGACAAGGTCGACGGCATCAAGATCTCGCTGCTGGACAAGGACAAGGAAATCGCCATGCGCCGCCGCCTGCCGGCCGGCGTGCGCATGTACACCGGCGACGACTTCAACTACGCCGAACTCATCGCCGGCGACGGCCAGGGCGAACTGCCCAACCACCGCCACAGCGACGCGCTGCTGGGCATCTTCGACGCCATCGCCCCGGCCGCCAGCGCGGCGCTGGCGGAACTGGCGGCCGGCAACGTGGACGCCTTCAACCGGATCCTGGTACCCACCGTGCCGCTGTCGCGCCACATCTTCAGCGCACCCACGCGCTTCTACAAGACGGGCGTCGTGTTCATGGCCTGGCTCAACGGCCACCAGGACCACTTCGCGATGGTGGGCGGGCAGCAGAGCGCGCGGTCGTTGCAGCACTTCGCCGAGCTGTTCCGGCTGGCGGATGGGGCGGGGTTGCTGGAGCAGCCTGAGCTGGCGGTGGGGCGGATGAAAACATTGCTGGCGATGCACGGCGTGGATGGAGACTAAGCCTCATGCGAGATTTTTCCCAGGGTCATGATTGGATGTCCATCAACACGGCCACCGTGCGCAAATCGCGCGGCCAGGAAGTGCCGCTGCTGGACATCCTGGACGCCTGCGCACGCCACGGCGTGCGCGCCATTTCCCCGTGGCGCGACCAGGTCGCGGCGGCAGGGCTGGAACAGGTGTCGCGCGTCGTGCGCAGCCACGGACTGGCTTTATCCGGCTATTGTCGGGGCGGCATGTTCACGGCGTCGGATGATGCAGGCTTGAGGCGGGCGCGCGACGACAACCGCCGGGCCGTGGACGAGGCCTGCGAACTGAACGCCGCATGTTTGGTGCTGGTGGTGGGCGGGCTGCCGGGCGGCTTGCAGGGCAAGGCCGAGTATCACGACATCGCTCGCGCTCGGGCGCAGGTCACCGAAGGGATCGCGCAATTGTTGGAGTATGCGCGTGAACGCAAGATGCCTATCGCCATCGAGCCGCTGCATCCGATGTATGCGGCGGATCGGGCGTGCATCAATACGCTGGAGCAGGCGCTGGATGTGTGCGATCTGCTGGATCCTGCGCGTAGTGGGGATATTGGCGTGGCGGTGGATCTTTATCACGTCTGGTGGGATCCGAAGTTGCAGGCGCAGATCGAGCGGGCAGGGCAGAAAAGGTTATTGGCTTTTCACGTTTGCGATTGGCTTACGCCTACCACCGATCTGTTGAATGATCGGGGCATGATGGGGGATGGCGTGATCGAGATTCCCAAGGTGCGAGGGTGGGTCGAGGCGCAGGGGTTCTCGGGGTTCAGCGAGGTGGAGATATTTTCGTATCGGTGGTGGGAGCTTGATACCGATACGATTTTGAGGACCTGCATCGAGCGGCATCGATCGGTGGTGTAGGGGCGAGGCGGGGTCGCGGCGGATATGCGCCAGATGCTGGTCACAGGGCAGTTGCCGGCTCGCTGGCTTGGCATTTTTTCATCTATCCCCTCAGGATCAGCGACTTATGTCGCCACTTTTCGGCGGCAGGTGGCGCCGACGAGATGCGTGCAACCGTCGAGTGGATCGGCGATGCCAGATTGCGACAGATCTCCGCTTGATGGAACGAGACAAATGACCGCCGCGAGACGGGAGTGCTGGAGAATATCAACAGTTATTGCTTCCGTGTCACGCTCTCTCGTGGGGTGTTTCTCCTTGGCGCTGGACACAGGAAGGCCATGATGGAGAAGGTGCAGGAGCAACGAGGCATCGGTGCACCAGGAGTCATGGAACTTTGAAAGCTCGCTGGAATAGGCATTGCGAGGAAATGTCCGCTTCTGGCCGAAAGCTGCCGTTCACCCCGGCAGAGAAAATATCTATAACTGTGATCCTCGGCCTCTGAAAACCAAGCTTAGTGTTGACCTATTTGACTTGCTGACTCTACACCTTGTTACGAGCGTGAATGCTCTGTGACTGCGTATCCCACCCGCCTACCCGTAGGCTGACGATTATCCAAATAAAAAAGGCCAGCTATGGACGCCCCCCTCTGGACCCAAATCTGGACCGCCGCCTCCAGCGAATTCTCCGACATTCCCGACGTAGCCGAACTCACCCGCGTTTTCGTCCGCCTCCTAGTCGCCATGACCCTGGGCGGCCTCCTAGGCCTGGAGCGTGAACTACGCGGCACCTCCGCCGGCCTGCGCACCCACATGCTGGTCGCCGTGGGCGCCGCGCTGTTCGTCCTTGTTCCCCTGCAAGGCGGTATGGAAGTGGCAGACATGAGCCGCGTCCTGCAAGGCGTCATCGCCGGCATAGGCTTCCTCGGCGCCGGCGCCATCCTCAAATCCAACGGCCGCGAGATCCACGGTCTGACCACGGCGGCCAGCATCTGGCTGACAGCCGCCATCGGCATCGCGGCGGGCATGGGGCGCGAGGTGACCGCCATCGTCAGCACGTTGTTCGCGCTGTTCATCCTGGCGCTGCTGCGCAAGCTGACGCACGACCGAGGCCAGCCGAAGCACGAGGACCATCAATAGGGAACGGCTTTCAATGGAAATTCCGGCTCGACACCACCAGCCTGCCCAATAGCGGCGTCAGGTCCACCAGCCGCTTGGCCAGCAAATGCTGGACGCCCTGGTGCGACTGCCAGGTGCCGTACACCCCCAGCAGCGGCGCGCCGACCAGTTCCCGGCGCTGGCTTTCGACCAGTCCCGGCCAGACGATGACGTTGACCTGGCCGGTCTCGTCTTCCAGCGTGACGAAGACGGCGCCCTTGGCGGTGCCGGGACGCTGGCGCACGGTCACGATGCCGCAGGCGCGGGCCAGGCGGCGGTCGGGGTAGGTCTTCAATACCTCGGCCGGCATGAAGCCGCGACGGGCCAGGCGGTCGCGCAGCAGGGCCACGGGGTGGCGGCGCAGCGTCATCTTCAGGGATTCGTAGTCGGCGCGGATGTCGTCGGCTTCGTTGGGCGCGTCGAGCAGCGGCGCCTGTTCGTGCACCATGGCGTCGCGCAGCAGGTCGCGCTGGGGGACGCTGTCGATGGCTTCCCACAGGGCGGCGCGCCGGTGGCCGGACAGGGCACGCAGCGCATCGGCGGCCGCCAGGGCCTGCAAGGCGTGGCGGTCGAGATCGGCGCGCCGGCCCAGGTCGGTGGCGTCCTGGAAGGGCGCCTGTTCGCGCGCGGCCTGGATGCGCAGGCCGGTTTCTTCGGACAAGCCCTGCACCTGGTTCAGTCCAAGCCGCACGGCGGGGCGTTCGCCGCGGGTGTCTTCCAGGGTGGCGTCCCAATTGCTGACCAGCACGTCGACGGGCAGGACGACCACGCCATGGCGCTGTGCGTCCTGGATGAGCTGGTAGGGCGAGTAGAAGCCCATGGGCTGGCTGTTGAGCAGCGCGGCCAGGAAGGCTTCGGGTTCGTGGCACTTGAGCCAGGAGCTGGCATAGGCCAGCAGTGCGAAGCTGGCTGCGTGCGATTCGGGAAAGCCGTATTCGCCGAAGCCCTGGATCTGGCGGCAGATGGCCTGGGCGAATTCGATGTCGTAGCCGCGCTCGAGCATGCCGGCTACGATTTTCTCGTAGTGTTTTTCCAGTCGGCCCTTGCGTTTCCACGCAGCCATGGAGCGTCTCAACTCATCGGCCTCGCCTTCGGTGTAGCCGGCCGCGCGCATGGCGATCTGCATGACCTGCTCCTGGAAGATGGGAACGCCGCAGGTGCGTTCCAGCACGTCCTTCACGTCGGGGCTGGGGTAGTCGATCTCTTCCGGTTTTTGGCGGCGGCGCAGGAAGGGATGCACCATGCCGCCCTGGATGGGGCCGGGCCGCACGATGGCGATCTGGATGGTCAGGTCGTACAGGTTGCGCGGCCGCAGGCGGGGCAGCATGCTCATCTGCGCGCGGGACTCGATCTGGAAGACGCCTATGGTGTCTGCCTTGCAGATCATGTCGTAGGTGGGTACGTCGCCATGCTTGATGGCATAAAGTTCCAGCGTGTGCCGCCGCCGCTGGCTGGCGAATTCAAGCGCGCGGCGCAGCGCCGTCAGCATGCCCAGGGCCAGCACGTCCACCTTGAGCAGGCCTACGGCATCGAGATCGTCCTTGTCCCATTGCACGACGCTGCGGTCCTTCATGGCCGCGTTCTCGATGGGGACCATGCGCGACAGGGTGCTGTGCGACATGACGAAGCCGCCGGGATGCTGGGACAGGTGGCGGGGAAAGTCCAGCAACTGCTCGGTCAGGTTCGCCCATAGTTTCGCTTCCAGCGATTCGGCCGCCAGACCGCATTCCTGGAAACGCAGCAGCAGGTTGTTCCTGCCGTCCCACCATTGATGGGCCTTGGCCACGCGATCGACCAGGGCCAGATCCATGCCCAGGGCGCGCCCTACGTCGCGCAGCGCGCTGCGCGAGCGGTAGGCGATGACGACGGCGGTCAGTGCTGCCCGGTCGCGGCCGTATTTTTCATAGATGTACTGGATGACTTCTTCGCGGCGCTGGTGCTCGAAATCGACGTCGATGTCAGGGGGCTCGTTGCGTTCTTTGCTGATGAAGCGGCCAAACAGCAGATCTATGTTTTCCGGCGCGACCGCGGTGATGGCCAGGCAATAGCAGACGGCGGAATTGGCGGCCGAGCCGCGTCCCTGGCAGAGGATGCCGCGTCCGACGGCGAACTTGACGATGTCGTAGACCGTCAGGAAATAGGCCTCGTAACGCAAGTCGGCGATCAGCGCGAGTTCTTTTTCCAGGCGGTCCCGGACCCTGTCGGGAATGCCCTCGGGATAGCGCTTGTGCGCACCGGCATAGGTTTCGCTACGCAGGTAGGAGGTGGGCGTATGCCCGGCCGGCACGAGTTCCTCGGGGTACTCGTACCGCAGTTCATCGAGGTCGAAGGTGCACAGCCGAGCGATCCGCACGCTTTCCCGCAAGGCCTCCGGAGGATAGGTCCGGGCCAGGTGCACGCGTGCCCGCAGATGCTGTTCGGCATTGGCCGCCAGCGCGTATCCGCAGTCGGCCACGGACCGGCGCATCCGAATGCCGCACAGGACATCGTGCAGTGGCTTGCGCGAGCGCACGTGCATTTCCACCTGGCCTGTGGCGACCACCGGCAGGCCGTGCGCGCGAGCCACGCTTTCCACCGTGGCTCGGTGGCGGGGATCGTCCGCGCGATTGGGCAGGTTCAGCGCCAGCCAGCATCGGTCGGGGAAAGTAGCGGCCAGCCATGCGGCGTGCCCATCCAGGCGGGAGGGCTCGAGTCCATGGTCTGGAACGAGCAGGGCCAGGCAGTCCGGCATGCCGCGCAAATGCGCGTGCCGAGTATCAGGGTGGGCAAGATCGTCCGGCCGCAATTGGTAGCTGCCCTTGGCCGCGTGCGAGCGGGCCAGCGTGATCAGCTCGGACAGGTTGCCATAGCCGTCCTTGTTCATGGCCAGAAGTACCAGTTGCACGGGCAGGGGACCGGCATCGTCCTCCAGCCGGAACTGGCTGCCCAGGATCAGCGGCAGCTTCTGCTTTTTGGCCTGCACGTGCGCGCGGACGACGCCGGCCAGGGAACATTCGTCGGTGATGGCCAGCGCGCTATAGCCCAGGTCCACGGCGCGCGCCACCATTTCCTCGGGCCAGGACGCGCCCCGCAGGAAGGTGAAGTTGGTCAGGCATTGCAGCTCGGCATAGTCGGGAAGCTGGGTGCCGGGTAGGGAAGCGGGCAGGTCCATGGCGTCAGGCATACAGGCCGTGGAGATACCAGCGCGGTTCCTCCAGCGCCTGGTCGAGGTAGATCCAGTAGCGGATGCGGTCGGTGCTTTCGGCCACGAAGTAATCGCGGGCGACGGGCGCCCCGTCCCACCAGCCGCTTTCGATGCGCTCGGGGCCACGCACCAGGCGCAGCGGCGTGCCGTAGTAGGGGCGGTGCTGGCGCATGACGAGGGGGATGGGCTGGCGCAACAGCCACAAGGGCCGTTCGGCGGCGAAGCCGCAGGCTTCGGCATCGGGCCGGCCACGATCCAGGGCCGGCAGCCAACGGCTGGCGACCTCGGGGCGATGGTCGGCCAGGGGGCGGGCGGCCAGGACCCGGTCCGGGCCCAGGCGCGCCACCAGCAGTTCAAGCAGGCGGTCATGGTCGGCCGGTGTGCCGCCGGGATCGGTGAACAAGGTTTCGGAAGGGGTGGCGCGCGGCACGATGGCATCGGCGTGCAGGCCGATGGCGATGGCAGGCGCCTCCATCGCCAGCCGGTCCAGGTGTTCCTTGAGCAGGCGCAGCAGATGGTCGGCCTCCCAGCCCGGATTGGCCAGGGACACGGTCAGGCGGGTAGGAGGACGGGCGTATCGGCCGCGTTCATGTTCCAGGACCAGAACGATGGCATTGGTCGCGGTCTGGCTGGCGTGTAGCCAGCCCGCCAATTGCTGGACAAGGCGTCGAGCCACGACAAGGACTGCGGGAGCGTGGTCGATGCGAAAGAGCAATTCCACGCGGGCCGAGAACTCGGGTGGGGCCTGGACCCAGGTGAACAGCTCCGGCTTGCGGCCGCAGGCTTGGTCCAGCAAGTCGAGCAGTTCGCGGCCGCACCGGCGTTGCAGGCCGGATCGAGGCAGTTTCATCAGGGCCGCCACTGTGCGGCAGCCGATACCGTCCAGCCAGTCGCGATGCGGCCGTGCAGGAGGCAGCAGCAGGCAGGGCAGGTTCGCTATCCGGCGTATCAGGGGCGTCTCCCGCAGGACGCGTCGCGGTCCCGGCGTGGCGCGTGCCGCCAGCAACCAGGCGCCGTGTGCCGTGGGACCCATGCCGAGGCGAGCGTGGCAGCCGAGCTGGCGCAAGCTGTCGCGTATGCGTCGGCACAAGGCGGCAGGACCGCCGAAGACTCGCAGGCCGGCGCCCACGTCCAGCAGCAGGCTGGCATCGGGGCCCAGTGCCACCTCGGGGGTATATTGCAGCATGGCCAGCGCGGCGGCCTCCAGCAGCTGTGTCTCGCGCGCCGGATCGCGTTGGAGGAACTCGGCATGGGGTGCCAGCGCGCCGGCCCCTTTTTTGCGCATGCCGGGCCGTACGCCCAGCCGGCCAGCTGCGGGTGTCACGGCCACTACCGCTTCGTGGTCCAGCACCACGATCACGGCTGCCGGATCATCCTGCCAGAGCGGGTTCAGGGCGTCGAGGCTGGGCTGCGTCAGGTAGACGCTGATCCACAAACGCATGGCGAGGCTCGGAGGAAGGCTGGCCGCTGCCGAAGGCGGGCGCCGGCGGCGCGAGCGGCAGCAGCAGCGGCGTTTCGTGATGGGGGCCGCGGCGCTTCAGGATGGTCACGCTGAGATGGTCGCCCGCGGGCCGCAGCAGCAGGCGTAGCGGCGACGGCGACGAGGCGCGCGCGGCATCGGCATGGCGGAACATGAAGAAGGCGGTGTCGCCCGCCTGCGCCGCAAGGTGCAGCCGACGCAGGGCACTGGCCGGTGGCCGGGCGGACCAGTACAGCAGGGCGCCGCAACTGCCGTGCTGCAGGATGCGTTCGGCGGCCCACAGGGCATCGGCAGCCTGACTGGGATCGATCCACAGCAACTGGCTGGCGGGAAAACGATGCGCCAGCCAGGCTTGCGCGCAGGGCGCGTGAGGCGGATGCAGCAGCACGATGCTGCGCCGGGCGGGCAGTTGCCGCAGGGCGGGCAGGAGCAGCCGCATTTCGCCCAGACCGGGTTGTGCCAGCAGCAGTTCGGTCAGACTGCCCAGGGGCCAGCCTCCGCCGGGCAGGTGGCGGGACAGGTCGGGATGGCCGGTTTCCAGGCCCGGACGGTTGGCGCGCGCGAGTTGCGAGCCGCGCCAAAGGAGCGGGTGGATGGCGGCATGGGCCGTGGCGGACGAGATTCCGAAGGCGGACATGAGCCGGCAAACATGAATGATTACTGTATAAATATACAGTATTTGAGGGAAGTGGCGGCGGCATCCCTGTCTTTCGGCATGCCGTGTCCCGGTTCTGGTATCGTGGCTTGGCCGAGTTGTTGCTGTAATCCCTAGGAAAGACCGTTCATTCATGAAACCCATCAACAAATCGAACAAACTAGCCCACGTCCTGTACGACATCCGCGGCCCCATCATGGACAGGGCCAAGCAGATGGAAGACGAAGGCCAGAAGCTCATCAAGCTCAACATCGGCAACCTGGCCGTGTTCGGTTTCGACGCTCCCGAGGAAATCCAGCTCGACATGATCCGCAACCTGCCCAACTCGGCGGGTTATTCGGACAGCAAGGGCATCTTCGCCGCGCGCAAGGCGGTCATGCACTACACCCAGGCGCAGGGCGTGCAGGGCGTGACGCTGGAAGACATCTACCTGGGCAACGGCGCCTCCGACCTGATCGCGATGGCCACCAACGCGCTGCTGGACGACGGCGACGAGTTGCTGCTGCCCGCGCCGGACTACCCGCTGTGGACGGCGGTCGTGAGCCTGTCGGGCGGCACGCCCGTGCACTACCTGTGCGACGAGGCCAAGGGCTGGATTCCCGACCTGGACGACATCCGGGCCAAGATCACCCCGCGCACCAAGGGGATCGTGGTCATCAACCCGAACAACCCGACCGGCGTGGTCTATCCCGACCACGTGCTGCAGGAAATCGTCGCCATCGCGCGCGAGCACGGGCTGGTCATCCTGGCCGACGAGGTCTACGACAAGGTGCTGTACGACGACGCCCGCCACACCGCGCTGGCGAGCCTGTCCACCGACGTGCTGACGCTGACCTTCAACTCGCTGTCCAAGAGCTACCGAGCCTGCGGCTACCGCGCGGGCTGGCTGGTGGTCTCGGGCGACAAGCGCGCCGCGCGCGATTACATCGACGGCCTGAACATGCTCGCCAACATGAGGCTGTGCGCGAACGTGCCGGGCCAGTGGGCGATCCAGACCGCGCTGGGCGGCTACCAGAGCATCAACGACCTGGTGGCCCCGGGGGGCCGGCTGCGCCAGCAGCGCGACCTGGCCTATGAATTGATCACCGCCATTCCCGGCGTGACCTGCGTCAAGCCGCAGGCCGCGCTCTACATGTTCCCGCGGCTGGATCCCGAGGTGTATCCCATCGAGGACGACCGCCAGTTCTTTCTGCAGATGCTGGAAGCCACGCGGGTGATGCTGGTGCAGGGAACGGGGTTCAACTGGCCGCATCCCGACCACTTCCGCATCGTGTTCCTGCCGCACGAGGCGGATCTGCGCGAGGCCATCGGCCGCATCGCCAAGTTCCTCGAGGACTACCGCCTCAAGCATGCCAGGAAGGCGCCGGCGTCGCCCGAGGCCGGCGCGGACGATCGTGCCGTCGTCGTGCCGGCCAAGTTCGGGGCGAAGGCCGGCTAGCGCGGGCGTCGATCCTGCGGGCGCTGCCCAAGCTCCCGCATGGTTGCGCCGACCCAGTCAGCGATGGCGTCCACGCCCAGCGCCAGGTTGTCGACGCTGCAATGCTCGGCGCCGCCATCGCGCAGCGTATGGACGAACAGCTCCGCCTTGGGGCTGTTCACGCATTCGGCGACCAGGCGTTCGGCCTGGGCCAGCTTGATCTGCCGGTCGTTCTCGCCGTGCGTGACCAGGATGGGGCAGCGTATGCGATGCAGCACGCCCTCCAGCGTCATGCGGTCCGCCGTGGCCAGCAGGCCTTCCATGGTGGTCTGGCCGAACACCCACATCACATGTTCCCAGTAATGCGGAACGGGTAGCCGCGGATCCTGGCTCTGGTGGCGGTAGCGCTGGGTCGCGCCCCAGTCGTAGCTGGCGCCCCAGGCCACGCAGCAGCGCAGGCGGGGTTCGAAGGCGGCGGCGCGCGGCGCGTGATAGCCGCCCAGCGACAAGGCCATGATGCCGATGCGCGAGGCATCGACGTCGTCGCGTCCCTCCAGGTAGTCGACGCAGGCCGAGGCGGGCACCTCGGCCTCGGGGAAATTGGTCAGGCCCTGCAGGCGCAAGGCCTCGCCCACGCCGGGGTTGTCCACCAGCAGCACGGACACGCCGCGCTCGCGCAAGGCCTCGCCCATGCCCATCAGGTACAGGATCTCCTTGGTCACGTCCAGTCCGTCGAAATGCACCATGCAGGGCGCGCCGCCGGGCGGTATCTCGCGCGCCGGGACGTACAGGGCCGGCAGGGTGGTGCCCTGGTAGGGCACGTCCACCCATTCGACGGGCTGGCCGGTCAGCTCGGCGTAGCGCCGAAAGCACTCGAGCATGTTGCGGAAGGCCGCGTCCCGGCCTGGGAAGCGCGGCGCCTGCATGCGTTCGGCCTGTACGTAGTAGATGGCGGCGCGCTTGAACTTGCGGCCCGCGCTGTAGGCGCGATCGTGCTGGAGGTCCTGCTGCGCCAGCGCCTTCACGCGGTCGGCCAGCCCGGTCCAGGCGGCGAACAGGATCTCGGCCGCATGCGGGTCGCCGCGGCGCGACGCTTCCTTGACAGGGCCGGAGGCGTCGTCGAGCTCGCCGATCTCGGCGCCCATGCCGAGCGCCAGGTTGACGGCCATATTCCAGGTGTAGTTGTCGCCGAAGTATTCAAACATGGTCGATGTCCATTCGTGGTTGCATGGAAAGTGCGGTGGCGCCGGCGAAGGTCAGTCGGCCTTGATATTCTTCTCGACGATCAGCCTGGCCCACATCGATTGCTCGGCGACCAGGTCCCTGGCGAATTGGTCGGGCGGCTGGAGCACGAGGTCGTAGCCGTCCTTTTGCAGGCGGGCCTGCATCTCGGGCATGCGCATGACCCGGGCGATCTCCGCCGCCAGCTTGTCCCGTATGTCGGCGGGCAATCCCTTGGGCGCGAAGACGCCTTGCCAGACGTAGGCCTCCACCGGGACGCCTTCCTCGCGCATGGTCGGGATGTCGGGGATGGCGGGCGAGCGCTGCGCGGCGGCCAGCGCCAGTCCTCGCATCTTGCCCGCGCGGACCATGGACTGAGAATTGCCGACGGAGTCGCACAGGAAGTCCACCTCTCCGGCGATGACCGAGGTCTGTGCCGGCCCCGCGCCCGAATAGGGCACGTGCAGGGCCTTGATGCCCGCCGCATCCAGCATCTGTTCGCAGGCGAGGTGGCTGCCGCCGCCGGTTCCCGCGCTGGCGTAGCTCAACGCGCCTTGCCGGGACTTGGCCAGGGCGAGGAATTCCTTGAAGGTCCTGGCCGGCAGCTTGGCCGAGGCCACCAGGTAGGCGGGAAAGCGCAGCGCCTCGGTGATGGGCGTGAAATCGGCGGCCGGGTCGAAGGTGTGCTGCCTGTGCAGCAGCGGGCCGATGACGTGGGCGCTGTTGGTGGTGTAGAGCAGCGTGTAGCCGTCGGCTGGCGCATCCTTGACCAATCGGCTGCCGATCAGGCCGGTGGCGCCGGCGCGGTTGTCAACGATCACGGGCTGGCCCAGCGCCTCGCCCAGCAGCTTGCCGGCCAGGCGGGCATAGGTATCCGTGGAACCGCCCACGGGGAAGGGCACGATCAGCCGGATCGGCCGGGTGGGATAGGCCTGCGCGCCCGCCGTGGCCGCGATCAGCAGCGACGCGGCGGCAAGGACAAGGCGCGGCGCGATGAGATGGCGTTGCATGGTGTCTCCGTCTTGTTCATGTGCCAGGACATTCTGGACGGACTCGCGGCGCAGGAGAAATGCCGTTTTTCGGGGCGAGCTATAAAATAATTCGATAGCGAAAACGCATGGCGAGGCAGCGATGGATCTGGTTCAACTCCGGTATTTCGTGCGCGTCGCGCAGTTGAAGAGCTTCACGAAGGCCTCGGTGGCGCTGCACATCGCACAGCCCGCGCTGACGCGGCAGGTGCTGCTGCTGGAGGACGAACTGGGCGTGCAGCTCCTGTTCCGCCACAGCCGCGGCGTCGAACCGACCGAGGCCGGCATGCGGCTGCTGTCGGGAGCCGAGGCCATCTTCCGATTGGTGCGCGAAGTCCGCGCCAACGTCATCGCGTCCAGCACCACTGTCGCCGGCACGCTGCGGATCGGCTTTCCGCCTTCGTTGGGCGGCTTCGTGATCGGCACGGTCGCGGCCGCGTTCCAGAAGATGTACCCGCAGGCCACGTTCGACCTGTACGAGGGCCTGAGCAACGAATTGCGCGACCGGCTGCTGGCCGACAGGCTCGACCTCGCGGTATTGGCCGGGGGCGCCAATCCGCTGCTCGTCAGCACGCACCTGTGCGACGAGGAGTTCTGGGTGATGATGCCCCGCCGCCGCAAAAGCCGGCATGCGCTCAGGACCTACTCGCTGAAGGAGTTGGCCGGGCTGCCGCTGATCCAGCCCGGACGCGCGCAACTGGCGCGCCAGCACATCGAGAGCGAGGCCGCGCGCCTGGGCGTGGCGCTGAACGTGACGGTGGAGACCGATGCCTTCCAGGTCATCAAGGATCTCGTGCGCCGCGGGGTAGGGGCCCACATTTCGCCGTACTCCGGCATAGGCGCCGACATCAAGCGCGGGGACTTCGACGGCGGCCCGGTGAAGGGCCTGTTTCTGTCGCGCTATCTCGTGCGGCGCATCGATCGGCCCATCAGCCTGGGCATCACGAAGTTCCAGGAGATCCTGGTCGACACGCTCAGGGACCTGGGGGCTTCTGACCGGGCGATCCGGCTGCCTGCCTGAGGTCCGCCGATAGCCGGCCGTTATCCTGCGGCGCCGTGCTCGGCCACGATGCGCACCACCACTTCGCCGCGGCCGGTACGCTTGGCGTGGTCCAGCCCTTCGTTGGCCAGCGCATCCGCGCGTTCGTTGCCGCGATGCCCGCTATGTCCGCGCACCCACCGGAAGGTTGCGCGATGCCGGTCGGCCTCGGCGATCAGCGTCTTCCACAGCTCGACGTTCTTGACGTCCTTCCAGTTCTTGCGTACCCAGCCGTGGCGCCATTGCGTCATGCCGTTCACGACGTATTGCGAGTCGGTGTAGACGACCACCTCGCAGGCCTGCGGCAGCCAGCGCAGCGCCTCGATGGCGGCGGTCAGTTCCATGCGGTTGTTGGTGGTGTCGGGCGAGCCGCCGAAGATTTCCACGGTGGCCTCGGTGGTGCGGATCCACGCGCCCCAGCCTCCTGGGCCGCCGGGGTTGCCGCGGCAGGCGCCGTCGCAGTAGACGATGGCGCCGCCGGCCGGGGGCGTTTCGTCCCCCGTGGGCTGCGGCGCGGGGGGCGCCTGAGCTGGCGAGGGCGCGTCGGCATCCAGCCAGCGCTGGAAGGGCGCGGCATCGGCGCCGTCCTTGACGTACCACTTCTTCTGCGCTGGCGACCATCTGGCCCCGAGCGCCTTGGCTTCGTCTTTCTCGGCAAAGGGCACTTTCAGCCAGACAACCATGGAGTCACCAATTCGATGCAAGGGGCGAGACCTTAATCGGCGCGGCAAGCGGTTGTCAAGGCGGCTCGCCGGGAACGGGCCTTGCTCATTTCGTGGGCGGGGAACCTCGGAGCCTGCTGTGATGCGGGTCGCTTCGTCCTGTTCCAGGGCTGTCCCCAACGTTGTCCACAGGATGCGGGGATAACTGGTTACACGTTGTCCAGCCGTGCGGCCGGCCCGGTCCGGAACTCGCGATAGAGCGTGCGCGGCGCGGCCAGGTGCAGCGTCAGGCCGCGCAGGGCATTGAAAGCAAGGAAGGACAGCCACAGTCCATGGTTGCCCAGCCGCGGCAGCAAGCCCAGCGACAGCGCCAGGAACGCCGCGCCGCAGACCAGCATGGCCCGCATCAGCGCGCGGGTCTGGGTGGCGCCGATGAAGATGCCGTCGTACAGGTAGGCCGCGACCGAGGTGATGGGCGCCAGCGCCAGCCAGGGCAGGAAGCGGCCGGCGGTCTCGCGCAGCGCCGCCTGGTCGGTCAGCAGGCTCACTATCCATGGACCCACGGCCAGGTAGACCAGGGCATAGGCGAGCGCGCCGGCGAAGGCCCAGCCCATGCACAGCCGCACGGCGCGCCGCAGGCCCGGGCGGTCGCCCGCACCCACGGCGGCGCCCACCAGCGCCTCGGCCGCATGGGCGAAGCCGTCCAGGCCGAAGGCCATGAAGGTCAGGAAATTCAGCAGCAGCGCGTTGGCGGCCAGGACCATGTCGCCCTGGGTGGCGCCCAGGTGGGCGAACCATCCCATGCTGGCCAGCAGGCAGGCCGTGCGTACGAAGATGTGGAAATTGATGCCGACCAGGCGCCGCATCGCGGCGGCGTCGCGCAAGACCGCCAGGCGCAGTCGCGGCCAGGCGGCGCGGTGCGAGCGCCACAGCAGGATGCCGCCCGTCAGCGTGCCGGCGCCGTCGGCCACCGCGGTCGCCGCGCCTATGCCCGCCACGCCCAGGCCGAAGCCATGCACGAACAGCAGCACGGCGCCCAGGTTGACCACGTTGATCAGGATCTGCAGGGCCAGCGCCAGCCGCACGCGCTGGCACCCCAGCAGCCAGCCCAGCACCACGTAGTTGACCAGCGCCAGCGGCGCCGCCCAGATCCGGCCCGAGCAATACGCGATGGCCTGGCGCGTGGCCTCGGCGCTGCCGCCCAGCAGGCCCAGCACCAGCGAGATCAGGGGCCGCTGCAACACCAGCAGCGCCAGGCCGATGGCCAGCGCAAGGGATACCGCCCGCACCACGCTGGCGGCCAGCGCCTGTTCGTCGCCCTTGCCCCAGGCCTGGGCGACGAGCCCGGTCGTGCCCATGCGCAGGAAGCCGAAGCCCCAGAACAGGAAGCTGAAGAGCAGGCCCCCCAGCGCCACGCCAGCCAGGTATTCGGGGCCGGGCAGGTGGCCCGCCACGGCGGTGTCCACCGCGGACATCAGGGGCTGGGTCAGGTTGGCGAGGACGATGGGCAGGGCCATCGCGAGCACGCGCCGATGGGTGAGGGGGGAAGCGTTGGCTGGCACGTGTTGTCTCTGACGTGTTGTCTCTGTTTATTGGTCCCTGTTTTTTTTATTGGTCCCCGCATTATCCCTGCCGAGCGACCGGACCGCACAAATAAAAACGGACGCCCGGGGGCGTCCGTTTTCATTTTTAATCTTGGCTCCCCGAACTGGGTTCGAACCAGTGACCTGCGGATTAACAGTCCGTCGCTCTACCGACTGAGCTATCGGGGAAAGGAGCCCGCAAATATAGCAGAAAAATGACGTTCGTCAAAGCAAGGCGCAAGGGGCGCGGTAAACTCGCCGCATGAGTTCCCTCTTCACGCTCGAGGCGCCTTGCAGCTACCGCGAGGAGGTTCGCAAGAGCCGGTTCGTCGCCCACGCGGCGCCCGTGGCCAGCGCCGACGAGGCGCTGGCTTTCTTCGCCCGGCATGCCGACCCCACGGCCACGCATAACTGCTGGGCCTATCGCATCGGCGCCGCGTACCGTTTCAACGACGACGGCGAGCCGGGCGGGACGGCCGGCCGCCCCATCCTGCAGGCCATAGACGGACAGTCCTGCGATCGCGTGGCGGTGCTGGTGGTGCGCTGGTTCGGCGGCACGCTGCTGGGCGCGGGCGGCCTGGCGCGCGCCTATGGCGGCTGCGCGGCCAACTGCCTGCGGCTGGGGCGCCGGGTGCCGCTGCTGGACCTGGCCGAGGCCGAGGTCGCCTGCACCTTCGCCGAGCTGCCGCTGTTCAAGGCGCGGCTGAAGGAGCACGGCGCCGAGGTCCTCGGCGAGCTTTTCGACGAACAGGGCGCGACGCTGGCATTGAGCGTGCCGCGGCCGCGCCTGGAGGCGCTGCGAACGATGCTGTCCGACCTGAGCCGGGGCCGCGCCGTCCTGGCCGTGCGGGACGAGGCGTGAGGCGGGGCCGTTCCTACAGCCCCGCCAGGCGGCACGCGCGCTGGGTCAGGATGCCTTCGGGCGAGGCCAGGTCGTTCAGGATGGTGAAGTGGTTGCGATCGGGCAGCCGCAGCAGTTCGCCGGGCAAGCCCGCCCGCGCGGCGGCGAAGGTCTCGGACTGGCGTTGCAGCTCGGGCAGTTCGGAGGCGCCGTAGGCCAGGACCAGCTCGCGCTGGCTGAGCGGGCGATGCAGGGGGCTGAGCCGCCGGACGTCGGGCGGACACAGGCGCAGCTTGTCGTTCAGGTAACTCAGGCGTATGGGCTCGAGATCGTAGACGCCGCTGATGGCCAGGCCGCCGCATACCCCTGGCTCGTCCAGGACCATGGCCGCCAGGTGGGCGCCGGCGGACCATCCGCTGACGATCATCCGTTCGGGATCGGTGCCCCATTGTGGGGCCTGCCGCGCCAGCCATCCCAAGGCAGCGCGTATTTCGCCGACGATGCCGTCCAGGGACTGCTCGGGCGCCAGGGTATAGCCCACCAGCGCGACGTGCAGCCCATGGGCCAGCGGCCCGGCGGTCAGGAAACTGAAGTTTTCCTTGGAGCGCGTCTGCCAGTAGCCGCCATGGATGAAGACCATGAGCGGTCCCGGACGGGCCGCGGGGAAATAGTCGATCCGGTTGCGGGGAGCCGGGCCGTAGCGCAGGTCCAGGTATTGGGGATGGGCGGCCCGCAGCTTGGCGCTGCGTTCGTCGAATTCCGCCATCAGCACCGCGCTGTTGAGCACGGCGGCGGAATTGTTGTAGGAAGCGTCCAGCGCTTCCCGGGTCATTCCGTTGTACAGCGCAGTCATGCGGCAGTTCCGGTCCGGGCAGGGGGCAGGGCTATCGAGGGCACGGTTTGCAACCAAAAGTGTCCGAAATAGAAGAATTCATCCTTTCTCGTTCGATTGCAAGACCCGTGCCGGCCTTCCCGGCACGGACCGCCGCGTCAGTGGCGATGGCCGCCCGCTTCGTGACCGCCCGAACCTGCCCCGGCGCCGGCGGGCTCGACCTTGAAGTCCACCTTGACCTCGCCCGCCTTCTCGAAGACCAGGGTGGCGGGGAAGCTGGTGCCTTCCTTGAGCGGCGCTTTCAGGCGCATGAACATGATGTGGTAGCCGCCGGGCCTGAGCTCGACGGTCTGGCCCGTGGGCAGGGCGATGCCGTCGACCTGGCGCATGCGCATGATGTCGCCGTCCATCTGCATGGTGTGCAGTTCGGCGGTGGCCGAGACGTCGGCGCGGACGGCGATCAGCTTGTCGTCGGCCCCTTTGTTGGTCAGCTCCAGGAAACCGCCTCCGGCGGGCTGGCCGGTGACGGTGGCCCGGCTCCAGGGGTGGTTGATCTGGATCGCGCCGGCCGTATAGTCGTGGGCGACGGCCTGGCCGGCGGCCAGCATGGAAAACAGCAGCGACAGGGTGAACGTACGAATCTGCATGAGGGTCTCGTCTTGGAAATATGGCCGGCAAAGCCTGCCGGCGTGGCGCGTCGAGGAGAGCATGGGCTCAGGCCGGCGGCGCGCGGGACGAGAAATGCAGGTGGGGCGGGATGGGCAGGGACGGCAGGGCCCGGGTGGGCCGGCAGGCCTGGCCGAGGTCGCGCGCGGGCGCGATCTGCGCCTGCACGGCGGGCGGGGGCAGGGCGGCATGGGCGCCGGCCAGGCATAGCGGGCATTGCAGGGCGGCCAGCGCATGCGGATCGCCGTCGCGCGGATCCTGGGGCGCGGGAACGCTGCCCTGCGCCGTGCACAGCACGGACAGCCATGGCGGCGGGCCCGCCGATGCGTGCGCGACGGGCATGGCCGTGTGCCAGAGCACGCACAGCAGTGCCAGCCAGACGAAGCGCGGGGAAGCATGAACGGCCATGGGCGGGATGATACCCCAGTCCCGCTCCGGGGCCTGCCGCGCTACTCGGGCTTGATGCCCGCCTTGCGCGCGACGTCGCCGAACAGTTTCACCTCGCGTTCGATGCGGGCTTTCATCTGGGGCGCGGTCTCTCGCATCGGTTCGAAGCCGGCGGCGCGCAGCCTGTCGGCGTACTCGGGGTTGGCGACGACCTTGCCGACCGCCTCGGCCAGCCGCGCGCGGACGGCCGGCTCGACCCCCATGGGCAGCATGATGCCGAACCAGATGCTCATGATCACTTCGGGATAGCGCTCGGCCGCGGCCGGCACCTCGGGCAGGGCGGGCAGGCGCCTGGGTTCCATCACCGTCAGCGGCAGCAGCCGGTTGCTGCGTATGTATTCGGCCGACGGCGCATAGGTGGCCGAGGCCAGGTTGATCTGCCCGCCGACGGCGTCGGCCACCACGGCGGCCGCACCTTTGTAGGGCACGTGCACCAGATCGATGCCCGCGGCCGACTTCAAGAGCTCCACGGCGAAGTGCTGCGGCGTGCCGTTGCCCGAACTGCCGTAGGTCAGCCTGCCCGGATTGGCCTTGGCGTACTTGACCAGCTCGTCCAGGGTCTTGACCGGTGCCTGGGGATGGGCAAGCAGCAGCAGGGGCGTACCGCCGATCAGGCCGATGGGATCGAGGTCGCGCGCGATGTCGAACGGCAGGTCCTTCTGCATGGACGGCGCGATCGTGCGCGCGCTGTCGGCGAACAGGATGGTGTAGCCGTCGGCGGGGCCCTTGGCCACCATGTTGGAGCCGATCACGCCGCCCGCGCCGGGACGGTTCTCGACCACCACCTGCTGGCCGAGTTCGGCCGACAGGTAGGGAGCGATGAGCCGCGCGACGATGTCGGTGCCGCCGCCGGGGCCGAAGGGCACGACGAAGCGGATGGGGCGGGAAGGGAACGTATCGGCCCTGACGGGCGCGGCGGCCGCGCAGGCCAGGCCCGCCAGCGCGGCCGACAGCAAGGCGCGTCTCTGCATGGTGTCTTCTCCGGTGGTGCGGGCGCGATGGATGCTCGCCGCCTCGTCATGGGAACGGCCAAGGTTCCGGCCTGCGGCGGAAACGGGCGCCGGACCGGCCGTGCTGCGGCAAATTACCGGACGGTCCGGTGTTGATCAAGATTGAATGTTGAATGAAGTTTCGGCCCGCTTGTCGTCAGGTTCCGGGCCGGCAAGAATGGCGGTGTTCCACTCCATTCAGCTCAAGCCGACTTCCTCGAGATAGCTTTCGAGCGTGCCGGTTTCGTCGGAACCAAAGATTGCGGCGACATAACCGTCGGGTCGAACCAGCACCCATTCGCCAGGTGCAAGGCCGTAGGCGTCGCGTAGATGGCCGCCATCGTCTGAAAACTCGTGCCCGGCCCCGACTTGATGGATGCGGAGATCGCCTCGAGGTGTTGCGATTTCGCGGGTCGCTTCATAGCCAATCAGGCTCCAGTGCGTACCGGCGAACAGATCGAACAGCCGCCGGGGATGACCGGCCGCGCCGCGCAGCGGCGCGTCCGGTGCTCGGTCGCCCGCGAGAAGGATTCCTGACCGGGATGACGGTTCGAGGGTAAGGGACGATTCCGGATAACCGATGTCGAGCTGATGGACTTCGCGTCCCCGGCGCATGGAACCGCGCTTCTGCGCCTCGAGCAGCCGGGTCGAGAGACCCAGCATTTCTTCCGCCACAGGCCGCCTCTCTTCCTCGTAGGTGTCGAGCAGCCTATCGGGCGCGCCGCCCAGCACCGCCGCCAGCTTCCAGCCGAGATTGTAAGCATCCTGGACGCTCGTATTGAGACCCTGCCCTCCAGTGGGCGGGTGGACGTGCGCGGCATCGCCGACCAGGAATATGCGGCCGACGCGGTAGCGATCCGCCAGACGGGCGCTCATCGTATAGGCCGAGGCCCAGGACACCGATCGAACATGGATATCGTCGCGTCCGGTCCGCTTCGCCACCATGGCGTTGAGAGCGTCGACGGAGAGGTCCGCTTCTCCTTCGCTTGGGATGGCTGCCTGGATCTGGAACAGATCGGTCCCGGCGAGCGGACAGATCGACATCAACCGCTGCTTATCGCCGACATGATATTGATGCCACGCGTCACGGCTCAGTCCCACGAGATCGACATCGGCCACCATTGCACGCGCGCCCAGTGTCTTGCCGGGAAAGTCGATGCCGAGGGCGTTGCGGATGGAACTGCGTCCACCGTCGGCCGCGATCAGATACGGAACATGAACCAGCTCTTCACCGACGGGACTGACTAGACGCGCCGTGACGCCATCCTCTTCCTGCTCGAAGCCGACCAGCTCGCTCCCGAACTCGACGCGGCCGCCAAGCTCGGTGAGGCGTTCGCGCAACAGTCGTTCGGTCAGGAACTGCGGGAGCATTAGAGGGATATGGTAGGGCTCAGCCGGCGTCGGCGGTTCGACCTCGAGGGCCGTATCCGTGTGGCTGCCATCATCACGATATTCGCGTAGCGGCGGGTAGACGCCGCCGGCCGCAACGAGCCGGTCAAGCACCCCGAGATCCTCGAATACTTCCTGTGATCGCGGCTGTATGCCCTTGCCGCGCGACCCGGCAAACGGACGGTCCAGTTTCTCGATCAGCCGGAATGGCACGCCTCTTCTCGCCAGGTCGATCGCGAGTGTCAGGCCGGCAGCGCCGGCGCCGCAAATCAGGACCGCAGGCGGGCTTTGCTCTTTCATTCGACCTCCAATGTGTATAATGCACATATTAGTAGAGGGCTGACGGATGTCAAGAAAAAAAGTGCAAAATGCACATATTAAGGCGGTGTTTCCCTCCCTGCATGCGTCACTGCTCGAAATCGTGACCGTGATGAATCGGCCGGAAAGGGACGAGGAGTTGCTGGAGTTGGCGGGCCTGACGCTCGAGCGTGCGCTCTTTCCTCTGCTCGTCTTCGTCGAGCGCAAGGGACCGATCGGAGTCGTCGATCTCGCCGGCAGGGTTGGTCGTGACTACTCGACGGTCAGTCGGCAGGTCGCGCGTTTGGAAGAACTCGGCCTCGTCGAACGTCGGGCGGGGTCGGCGGACAAGCGCGTGCGCGAGGCGATCATCACGCCGCGAGGAAAGGCCGCGACCGACGCTTTGGATGCTGCCCGTGAGACGATGGCGCTGGACCTGTTCCACGATTGGTCTCGCGAGGACCTTGACGAGCTGGTTCGCCTCATGAGGAAGCTCGCCGAAGGTATGGCCAAGGAACCGGCACGGTCGAACCTGTCCGCCAGTTGATCGTCGATGCAGGGCCGCTTGTTCTTGGCGTTCGAGAGGCCCGGTTTGCGTGGGCGAATTCGTCGGCGATCGTGAGGAAGCTTACGCCGGAGAGCGCGGTGGCAACGGCTGAAGCCGGGGCAATCGCCAGGGCCGGGCCCACCGGCGAAGGGGCATGAGGTTTGCGTAACCGACGCCTTGTGCTCGGTTATCCGGCTTCCTGGCGAGGATCGCTTCTGGAAGAAAGCCTGGGGTGGGAACTGCGGCGCACGGCGCTTGCAGTTTTGCTTTGAAATGGCTCCCCGAACTGGGTTCGAACCAGTGACCTGCGGATTAACAGTCCGTCGCTCTACCGACTGAGCTATCGGGGAATCGAGCCCAAAACTATAGCATGCCCCAACGCTAGAGCGCAACCAGGGCGTCCCGGATCCGGCTCTGCCGGTCCGCCAGTGCCGCCCCGCGGGGTCCGGCGCCGGGCCGCCCCAAGGCGGGCCCCGGCCCCCTCGGGGGGCTGCCGCGTAGCGGCTGGGGGCTCACCATGCCGGGCGCGCGTAAGCGCGTAGGGGAGTTACTTCAACACAGCGGCGATGCCGTCGGCGACGGCATCGATGTTGCGGCTGTTGAGCGCGGCCACGCAGATGCGGCCGGTCGAGACGGCATAGATGCCGTGCTCTTCGCGCAGGCGGTCCACTTGCGCGGCCGTCAGGCCCGAATACGAGAACATGCCGCGCTGCTGCAGCACGAAGCCGAAGTCCCGCGCAACGCCGCGTTCCTTGAGCTTGGCGACCAGGGCGGCGCGCATGGCGCGGATGCGTTCGCGCATCTCGCCCAACTCGGCTTCCCATTCGGCCCGCAGTTCGGGCGAGGTCAGTACCTGGGCGACCACCGTGCCGCCATGGGTGGGCGGGTTGGAGTAGTTGGTGCGGATCACGCGCTTGAGCTGGCTCAGCACGCGGCCGCTTTCTTCCTTGTCGGCGGCGACCAGGGACAGGGCGCCCACGCGCTCGCCATACAGCGAGAAGGACTTCGAGAAAGACGAGCTGATCAGGAAGGTCAGTTCGGCGTCGGCGAACTGGCGCACGGCCGTGGCATCGGCGTCGATGCCGTCGCCGAAGCCCTGGTAGGCGATATCCAGGAAGGGAATGAGCTGGCGCGCCTTGACCACCTCGACCACCTTGGTCCACTGGTCGGCGGTCAGGTCCACGCCCGTCGGGTTGTGGCAGCAGGCATGCAGCACGACCACCGTGCCGGCGGGGTAGCTTTCCAGCGCGGCGATCATGCCGGCGAAGTTCACGCCGTGGGTGGCTGCGTCGTAGTAGGGATAGTTGACGACCTCGAAGCCGGCGTACTCGAACAGCGCGCGATGGTTTTCCCAGCTCGGGTCGCTGATGGCGACCTTGGCCTGGGGAACCAGGCGCTTGAGGAAGTCGGCGCCGATCTTGAGCGCGCCCGTGCCGCCCAGGCTCTGGGCCGTCAGGACCCGGCCCGCGGCGATCAGCGGGGAGTCGGCGCCCAGCAGCAGCTCCTGCACCGCGCGGTTATAGCCCGCCAGCCCTTCGATGGGCAGGTAGCCGCGCGCGGCGGCCGCGTCGATGCGCGCCTGCTCGGCCTTGCGAACCGCCTTCAGAAGGGGAATCCGGCCTTCGTCGTTGTAGTACACGCCCACGCCGAGATTGACCTTGTTGCTGCGGGTGTCGGCGTTGAATTGTTCGGTAAGGCCCAGGATGGGGTCGCGAGGGGCCAGTTCTACGGCGGCGAAGAGCGAAGTCATGAAAAGCGTCCGTTAAGCGCGCGGGGTTGAAGGGAGAAGTGGTGCAGGGGATAATGGCAGGTTGGTTTTTACAATACGAAACGCATCGGGGTCCGGAACTCTGGGACCCTTTCGCTGCCGAAGTTTTCCTGATGAAACAAGAGTCTAGCATGCAGACTACGCCTTCCGATGGGTTGAACGACGCCGCCGCGGTGGTGGCGGCAGCCGCCGGCGAGCAAGGCTTCGAGCCCCGTTTCGTTACCTACGACGGCAGCCCTTTCCAGCTCTACCAGCCCTATCCGCCGGCCGGGGACCAGCCGACGGCCATCGCGCAACTGTGCGAAGGCATCGAGGACGGCCTGATGTACCAGACCCTGCTGGGCGTGACCGGCTCGGGCAAGACCTACACCATGGCCAACGTGATCGCCCGCATGGGGCGTCCGGCCATCGTGCTGGCGCCTAACAAGACGCTGGCCGCCCAGCTCTACGCCGAGATGCGGGAATTCTTCCCGCGCAACGCGGTCGAGTATTTCGTCTCGTACTACGACTACTACCAGCCCGAAGCCTACGTGCCGACCCGCGATCTCTTCATCGAGAAGGATTCGTCCATCAACGAGCACATCGAGCAGATGCGCCTGTCGGCCACCAAGAGCCTGCTCGAGCGCCGCGATACCATCATCGTGGCCAGCGTTTCGTGCATCTACGGTATCGGCAATCCCGACGACTATCACGACATGGTGATGCTGCTGCGCACCGGCGACCGCATGGGGCAGCGCGACATCATCGCGCGGCTGGTGGCCATGCAGTACACGCGCAACGATACGGAGTTCATGCGCGGCACGTTCCGGGTCCGGGGCGAGCTGATCGACGTCTTCCCGGCCGAACACGCCGAGCTGGCCCTGCGCATCACGCTGTTCGACGACGAGGTCGAGACGCTGGAGCTGTTCGATCCGCTGACCGGCAAGGTGAGGCAGAAGATCCTGCGCTTCGCGGTCTACCCGGGCTCGCATTACGTGACGCCCCGCGCCACCGTGCTGCGCGCGATCGAGACCATCAAGGAAGAGCTGCGCGAGCGTACCCGCTACTTCGTCGACAACGGCCAGCTGGTCGAGGCCCAGCGCCTGGAACAGCGCACCCGTTTCGACCTCGAGATGCTGCAGGAGCTGGGATTCTGCAAGGGCATCGAGAACTACTCGCGCCACCTGTCGGGCGCCAAGCCGGGCGATCCGCCGCCGACGCTGGTGGACTACCTGCCGCACGACGCCCTGATGATCATCGACGAGAGCCACGTCACGGTGGGGCAGGTCGGCGCCATGTACAAGGGCGACCGCTCGCGCAAGGAAACCCTGGTGAACTACGGCTTTCGCCTGCCGTCCGCGATGGACAACCGGCCGCTGAAGTTCGAGGAATTCGAGTCCAAGATGCGCCAGACCATCTTCGTCTCGGCCACTCCGGCGGACTACGAAAAGAAGCATGCCGACGCCGTGGTCGAGCAGGTGGTGCGGCCGACCGGCCTGGTCGATCCCGTGGTCGAGATCCGGCCCGCGCTGAACCAGGTGGACGACGTGCTGGGCGAGATCAACGAGCGGGTGGCCCGCAACGACCGGGTGCTGATCACCACGCTGACCAAGCGCATGGCCGAGGACCTGACGGACTTCCTGACCGACCACGGCGTGAAGGTGCGCTACCTGCACTCGGACATCGATACGGTCGAGCGCGTGGAAATCCTGCGCGACCTGCGCCTGGGCACCTTCGACGTGCTGGTCGGCATCAACCTGCTGCGCGAAGGGCTGGACATCCCCGAGGTGTCGCTGGTGGCCATCCTGGACGCCGACAAGGAAGGCTTCCTGCGGTCCGAGCGCAGCCTGATCCAGACCATAGGGCGGGCGGCGCGCAACCTGAACGGCAAGGCCATCCTGTATGCCGACCACATGACCGACTCGATGCGGCGGGCGCTGGACGAGACCACCCGCCGCCGCGAGAAACAGTTGCGCTTCAACGAGGAACGCGGCATCGTCCCGCAAGGGGTCAAGAAGGAAGTGCGGGACCTGATCGACGGCGTCTATGCGCCGTTGGATGGCATGGACGGCGGCGAGTCGCTCGAGGCGGCCCGCTTCGAGGCCATGGGCGAGAAGCAGATCGCCAAGGAGATCAAGAAGCTGGAGAAGGCGATGCTCGAGTACGCGCGCAACCTGGAGTTCGAGAAAGCCGCGCAGGCCCGCGACCAGTTGCTGGCGCTCAAGCAGAAGGTATTCGGCGCGGGCGGGCAGCAGGCCGACGAGGACGCCCTGAACGCCGCCGGGCCGGCGCGCGCGTGAAGCACCCGTTGGCGGGTGCGGCGGACTTGTGCATCGCGAGATAGTTGTGCACCGTTTTGGTGCTCGAACGGGGCGAGACAAGGATTCGTCCGTGGAACCGCTATTGTGCGCGGTGTTTGCCCATGGTGCCCAATCGCTAATGCGTGAAAGGTAACGCCCTGATTCTAAAGAGGTTTTTAAAGCACCACATTTTCATGTGCTTATAAAAAAAGCTTGAACTATCCGGGGTTTTCCCGCACACTTCTGGACATGATGACCAAGGTACTGTTTGTGTGCATGGGCAACATCTGTCGCTCGCCGAGCGCAGAGGGCGTGTTTCGCCGCTTGGTGAAGGACGCCGGTCTTTCCGACGTTGTCCGTATAGAATCGGCCGGGACGCACGCCTTCCATATTGGCGAGCCGCCCGATGCCCGTATGCAGGCTGCCGCCCGCAAGCGTGGCTATGACATCAGCGAAATCCGCGCGCGCCAGATCCGTGTGGACGATTTCCGCGAATTCGACATGATCCTGGCAATGGACTGGGACAACCTGTCCTTGCTGCAACAGCAGGCGCCCAAGCAATATCAGCACAAGCTGATGCTGCTGATGCGCTTCGCCAACGAATACGAGGAAGCCACCGTCCCGGATCCGTACTACGGCGGGCCGGAAGGCTTCGCCAAGGTGCTCGACTATATCGAGGACGCCTGCCAGGGGTTGCTGGAAGTCGTGCGCAAGCGCGCCACCCAGTACCAGGCGGCCTGAATCCCGATCGCCGTTTCGTTCTGTCCCTCATTGCAGGCCCGGATCGCGTCCGGGCCTTGTTTTGCCGGCGACGGCCCCGTCGCCAGGCGCCGCGGCTGGCCCCCCGACCGAATTTTTGCGCCGCAGCATCACCCCCTGGTAATTTCCCGAATTAATCCCTAGAAAAACATTCGGGAATTGGCTATACTTGAGCAAATCGTTAAGGATTTGCTCCCGCCGGTTCACCTCAGGGGTTTCGAATGCGACTCACCACCAAAGGACGCTTCGCCGTCACTGCCATGATCGATCTGGCGCTGCGCCAGCACAGCGGCCCGGTCACCCTGTCCGCCATCAGCCAGCGCCAGAACATTTCGCTGTCCTATCTGGAGCAGTTGTTCGGCAAGCTGCGCCGGCATGAACTGGTCGACAGCATGCGCGGTCCGGGCGGTGGCTATTCGCTGGCCAAGCTGGCCCGCCACGTTACCGTGGCCGACATCATCTTCGCCGTCGACGAACCGCTGGACGCCACCGACTGCGGCGGCAAGCAGGATTGTTCCCGCGGCAACGACGGCAAGGCCGGCAAGTGCATGACGCATGAACTGTGGTCCACGCTCAACCGCAAGATGGTCGAGTACCTGGACTCGGTGTCCCTGCAGGACCTGGTCGACCAGCAGCGCATGCGCGAGTTGCAGGAAGCCAACGCCGCCAAGTCGGTGCTGATGGATCGCCGCTCGGGCGCTCCCGAATCCACCGCGACGGCCTGAGGGCCGTCGCAGCAACACAAGGGTTGGATGTCATGATCAAAACGCCGGTTTATCTCGATTATTCGGCGACCACGCCGGTGGATCCGCGGGTGGTCGACGCCATGGTCCCGTGGTTGTACGAAAAATTCGGCAACCCGGCCTCGCGCAGTCATGCCTACGGCTGGGATGCCGAACGGGCCGTCGAAATCGCCCGCGAGCAGGTTGCCGCCCTGGTGAACGCCGATCCGCGCGAAATCGTGTGGACCTCGGGCGCCACGGAGTCCGACAACCTGGCGATCAAGGGCGCGGCGCATTTCTACGCCGAGCGCGGCAAGCACATCATCACGGTGAAGACCGAGCACAAGGCGGTGCTGGACACCTGCCGCGAACTGGAGCGGGAAGGCTTCGAGGTCACCTACCTGGACGTGCAGGAAAACGGCCTGCTCGACCTGGAGGCCTTCAAGGCGGCGATCCGCCCGGACACGATCCTGGCCTCGGTCATGTACGTCAACAACGAGATCGGCGTCATCCAGGACATCGAGAAGCTGGGCGAGATCTGCCGCGAGAAGGGCGTGATCTTCCACGTCGACGCCGCCCAGGCCACCGGCAAGGTCGTCATCGACCTGGCCACGCTGAAAGTCGACCTGATGTCCTTCTGCGCGCACAAGATGTGCGGGCCCAAGGGCATAGGCGCGCTGTACGTGCGGCGCAAGCCGCGCGTGCGCATCGAGGCGCAGATGCACGGCGGCGGCCACGAGCGCGGCATGCGCTCGGGCACGCTGGCCACGCACCAGATCGTCGGCATGGGCGAGGCCTTCCGCATCGCCAAGGAAGAGATGGCCACGGAAAACGAGCGCGTGCGCATGCTGCGCGACCGGCTGTGGGCAGGCCTCTCGACCATCGAAGAGGTCTACCTCAATGGCGACATGGAGCAGCGCATCCCGCACAACCTGAACGTCAGCTTCAACTACGTCGAGGGCGAGTCCCTGATCATGGCGGTGAAGGAACTGGCGGTCTCGAGCGGCTCGGCCTGCACCTCGGCCAGCCTGGAACCCTCGTACGTGCTGCGCGCCCTGGGCCGCAGCGACGAGCTGGCGCACAGTTCCATCCGCTTCACCCTCGGCCGCTTCACGACGGAAGAGGAAATCGACTTCACCGTCCAGCTGATCCGCGGCAAGGTCGACAAGCTGCGCGAAATGTCCCCGCTGTGGGAAATGGTCAAGGACGGCATCGACATCAACACGGTGCAGTGGGCTGCACACTGAACCAGGAGAAAAAACATGGCCTATAGCGAAAAAGTCATCGATCACTACGAGAACCCCCGCAACGTCGGCTCCTTCGAGAAGGGCGACGACTCCGTGGGAACGGGCATGGTGGGCGCGCCGGCCTGTGGCGACGTGATGAAGCTGCAGATCAAGGTCAACGAGCAGGGCGTCATCGAGGACGCGCGCTTCAAGACCTATGGCTGCGGTTCGGCCATCGCCTCCAGCTCCCTGGTGACCGAATGGGTCAAGGGCAAGACGCTGGACCAGGCGCTCGATATCCGCAACACGCAGATCGCCCAGGAACTGGCGCTGCCCCCGGTCAAGATCCACTGCTCGATCCTGGCCGAGGACGCCATCAAGGCGGCCGTGAACGACTATCGTGCCAAGCACGGAAACAGCTAAGAGGAAGCCATGTCGGTAACGTTGACCGAACGCGCCGCGCGCCACGTCAGCCGCTACCTCCAGAAACGGGGGAAGGGCATAGGGCTGAGGCTGGGCGTGCGCACCACCGGATGCTCGGGCCTGGCGTACAAGCTCGAATACGTGGACGAGGCCCAGGCCGACGACCAGGTGTTCGAGAGCCAGGGCGTGAAGGTGTACGTCGATCCCAAGAGCCTGCCGTACCTGGCCGGCACCGAACTCGACTATGCGCGCGAGGGGCTCAACGAGGGCTTCAAGTTCAACAACCCGAACGAAAAGGCATCCTGCGGCTGCGGTGAGTCTTTCACCGTCTGATGCAACACGATCCCGATCACTTCGAGCTGTTGGGCCTCGCGCCCGGTTTCGCCATCGACCGCGATGCGCTGGACCGGGCCTGGCGCGAGGTCCAGGCGCGGGTCCACCCGGACCGGCACGCGGCCGGCTCGGCCCAGGAGCGGCGCGTGGCCATGCAGTGGGCCTCGCGCGCGAACGAGGCCTATCGGGTGCTGCGCGCGCCCTTGTCCCGGGCGCGCTACCTGTGCGAGCGCGCGGGCGTCGACCTGCAGGTCGAGACCAACACGGCCATGACCCCGGCCTTCCTGATGCAGCAGATGGAGTGGCGGGAGGCGCTGGACGAGGCCCGGTCGGCCCGCGACCCGGCCGCGCTGGAAGCCCTGGCGGGAGAGCTGGCCGCCGCGCGCAAGCGCATGACGGCCGAGGTTGGCCGGCTGCTGGACGAACAGCATGACTATGCCACTGCCGCCGCCCGCGTGCGGGAGTGGATGTTCATTGAAAAATTCTCCGAAGAGATCGACCTCGCCGTCGATGCTCTGGCGGAACAAGACTGAGAACAACAGGAACGCATGGCGCTTTTGCAGATAGCCGAACCCGGCATGTCCGACGCCCCCCACCAGCGCCGTCTGGCGGTGGGCATCGATCTGGGCACGACCAACTCGCTGGTGGCGTCGGTACGCAGCGGCGCCGCCGAGGTCCTGCGCGATGAAGAGGGCCATGCGCTGCTGCCCTCGGCGGTGCGCTACCTGCCGGGCGGCGACGTCCAGATCGGGCGCAAGGCGCTGGCGGCCCAGGCGCAGGATCCCCACAATACGCTGGTGTCGGTCAAGCGCTTCATGGGGCGCGGGCTGGCGGACGCCCAGCGGCTGCACGTGCCGTACGAGTTCGTCGATGCCCCCGGCATGGTGCGCATCCGTACCGTGCAGGGCGACAAGAGTCCGGTCGAGGTGTCGGCGCAGATCCTGGCCAAGCTGCGTCAGCAGGCCGAGGATGCCCTGGGCGACGATCTCGTGGGCGCGGTGATCACCGTGCCCGCGTATTTCGACGACGCCCAGCGGCAGGCGACCAAGGACGCCGCCCGGCTGGCCGGATTGAACGTGCTGCGGCTGCTGAACGAACCGACGGCGGCGGCGATCGCCTACGGCCTGGACAACGCGGCCGAAGGCATCTACGCGGTCTACGACCTGGGCGGCGGCACGTTCGACATCTCCATCCTGCGCCTGTCCAAGGGCGTGTTCGAAGTCATCGCCACGGGCGGCGACACGGCGCTGGGCGGCGACGATTTCGACGCCGCCATCGTGGCGTGGGCCGTGAACGACCGCAAGCTGTCCGGGCTGGGGCCGGAAGACCAGCGCGCCTTGCTGGTCGCGGCGCGCCAGGCGCGCGAGGCGCTGACCGACGCGGAGCAGGCCGAACTGGCCGCCACGCTGTCGGGCGGCCGTACGCTGGCGCTGGCGTTGACGCGCGAGCATTTCGAGATCCTGGCGCGTCCGCTGGTGGCCCGCACGCTGTCGAGCGCCAGGCGGGCGCTGCGCGACGCCGGCCTGGCCGCTGACGAGGTCAAGGGCGTGGTCATGGTGGGCGGCGCGACCCGCATGCCCATCGTGCGCCGCATGGTGGCCGATCTGTTCGGCACCGACCCGCTGATCAATCTCGATCCGGACCAGGTCGTGGCGCTGGGCGCCGCCATGCAGGCCAATCTGCTGGCGGGCAACCGCACGGCCGACGACGAGTGGCTGCTGCTGGACGTGATCCCGCTGTCGCTGGGCCTGGAAACCATGGGCGGGCTGGTCGAGCGCGTGATCGCGCGCAACAGCACGATCCCGGTGGCGCGCGCCCAGGACTTCACGACATTCAAGGACGGCCAGACGGCCATGGCCATCCACGTGGTCCAGGGCGAACGCGAGCTGGTGTCCGATTGCCGCTCGCTCGCCCGTTTCGAGCTGCGGGGCATTCCTCCCATGGTGGCCGGCGCCGCCCGCATCCGCGTGACCTTCCAGGTCGACGCCGACGGGCTGCTGAGCGTGACGGCGCGCGAGCAGAGCTCGGGCGTGGAAGCCTCGATCTCGGTCAAGCCCTCGTACGGGCTGTCGGATGACGAAGTGGCGGCCATGCTGGCGGACGGCATGAACAGCGCCGACGTGGACATGAAGCTGCGCGCGCTGCGCGAGCAGCAGGTCGAGGCCCGGCGCCTGGTCGAGTCGGTCGAGGCGGCGCTGCAGGCCGACGCCGATCTGCTGGATCCGGATGAACAGGCCGCGATCCGGGCCCAGCTGGCGCGCACCGCCAGCGCCGCGGCCAGCGACGACAGCGAGACGGTACGGGCCCAGGTCGAGGCGCTGGCGCAGGCCACCGAGGACTTCGCCGCCCGCCGGATGGACCGCAGCATACGCCGCGCGCTGTCGGGGCGCCGCGTGGACGAAATCGTGTAAGGAAGCGCCCGGCGCTTCCGTTCGCATCATTATCAGGTTGCCATCATGCCCAAACTCACCGTGCTTCCGCACGCCGAACTCTGCCCGGAAGGCGCGGTCATCGAGGACGCGCCCTCGGGCACATCCATCTGCCGCGTGCTGCTCGACCATCACATCGAGATCGAGCACGCCTGCGAACTGTCGTGCGCCTGCACCACCTGCCACGTGATCGTGCGCGAGGGTTTTTCCTCGCTCGAATCCGCCACGGACAACGAGGAAGATCTGCTGGACAAGGCCTGGGGCCTGACTTCCACCTCGCGCCTGTCCTGCCAGGCCGTGATCGAGGATGCCGACCTGACGATCGAGATTCCCAAGTACACCATCAACCACGCCGCCGAAAATCATTGACGGATGCCGGCGCAAGGCCAGGAGAACCCCGATGAAGTGGACGGACATCTACGAAATCGCCGCGGCGCTGGCCGACGCCCATCCCGACGTGGACCCGGAGCAGGTGCGTTTCACCGACTTGCACAACTGGGTGCTGGAACTTCCTGGCTTCGATGACGATCCGAAACGTTCCGGAGAGAAAATCCTCGAAGCCATACAGATGGCGTGGATAGCCGAGGCCTAGGGCCGGCGGTGCCGGCGTGCGCCGCGAGAGCCGGCCGAGTCCGGGCCACGGCGATACGGACGAGCATGCGAGTGACGTTTCTGCATTTCCTGACGCGGGCCGTGCCCATCCTGGCGTCGACGGCGGCGCTGCTGGCGCTGGGCGCGTGCGCGCCCGCGGTTTCCCTGCAAGAACCCGCCGCGGCCTCGATGGTGCCCGCGGGTCCGGCCGTGCCGCCGGAGCCGGCCGCGCCCGAGCCCGAGCTGCCCTATACGCCGGTGCCCATCGTCTATGCCGTGACGGACGAGGGCACGGTCAGGGTACCGACCGCGCCGGCCTGGAACCCCGGGGCGGACATGTCGGTGGACACCCGTACCGGTACCCAGGCCTACGACCAGGCGAACCGGAAGCAGTCCAGCTACGAGTTCGAGCAGAAGCTGGACGACACCTGGGTGGTCAAGCAGAACGTCCGCTATGGCCGGCCCGATAACCAGCCCGCCGTGGATTGGATCAACGGATCGCCGGCGCCGCAGGATGCGCTGGGGCCGGGGCTGGGCACCTTCAACGTCGGCTCGCAGGCGCAGGCCCGGTTCACGACGCTGGGATTCCAGCACACGTTCAAGTTCGGCTTCGATTACGTCAAGTCGCGCGACATCTACGAAAGCCGGATCGCGCCGTCGCCGTCGCTGGACATCTTCGATGCGGCCTACGGCACGGCCATCGGCCAGCCGCGCATTGCCGCGCGCTCGTTCGCGGAAGAAAGCAAGCTGGGATTCTTCGTGCAGGACCAGGTGCAGTACCGGCGGTGGGTCCTGTCCATGGTCGGGCGGCGCGACCAGAATACCCACCGCACCATCGACCTGAACGCCGCCGGGAACGACGGCACCGGCCTGCGCGAGGACGACGTCTACAGCGGCCGGCTGGGGCTGCGCTACCAGTTCGACATCGGCCTGGCGCCGTACGTGAACTATTCGCAAAGCTACGCGCCCCAGGCCGGCACCGCCGCGTCCGCCACCAGCCAGCAGTACGAGACCGGCGTGCGCTACCAGCCGCCGGCGCTCGGGCAGTTGATGACCATCACGGCGTTCAACCAGATCCAGAACAATGCCCAGACCTCCGAGGCGCAGGAAGGCTGCGCCGTGGCAGGGTGCAGCGCCTGGGCCGAACTGCGCATACGCGGCGCCACGGTCGAGAGCCGGATGCAGCCGCTGCAGGGCCTGAACCTCGTGGCCACCTACGCGGTCACCAGCTCGACCGTGATCGGCGCGAGCGAGGACGCCTACGCGGCCATGCTCGGCAATCGCTATGCGGACGTGTCCGAGCAGCGTGTTTCCGTGGGGGCCAGATACGCCGTCACGCGCGGCAGTTTCGCCGGCCTGAGCCTGGACGGCAGGGTGGGGCGCGCGGGCGCGGTCTACAGCAACGTGGCCCAGCCGGGCCTGGCCGTGGCCTATACCCTGGTGGATGCGGGCATCAACTACGACTTTGCCCACCTGAGCCCGGACCTGAAGGGCCTGAAGCTGCGCGCCAGCGCGAACAACATGTTCGATACCAGCTACGCGTCGTACTGCTACACCGATTCGTGCACCGCCGGCGGCCGCCGCTCGGTGTCGGCCATCCTGAACTATCAGGTTCCCTGGCCTTGAAGCGCGCCCTGCGCTTCGTTCACTTTCTTCAATAGCCGCAACAGTTCCCGGCGCTCGGCGGGCGTCAGCATGGCCGTGGCCTCCTGGTCCAGGTCCAGCGCGGTCGCGGCGGCCTTGCGGTAGAGGCGGGTGCCGGCCGGCGTCAGCAGCAGGATCTGCATGCGCTGGTCCGAGGGCTGGCGCTCGCGGCGGACCAGGCCGCGTTCGAGCAGCCGCGCCAGCACGGCCGCCATGTTGGGCGGCGAGACATTAATGGCGTCGGCCAGGCGCTTCTGGCTGATGCCTGGATTGGCGTCCAGCAGCGACAGCACGGCGAACTCCGCCTGCCGCAGGTCGTGGTCCGCCATGCGCTGGGCAAACAGGGGGCGGATGCCGGACGAGGCCAGCCGTGCGCTGTGGCCCACTAGGCCGAGCAGGAAGGTCTGGTCCAGGGGCTCCTGCGCCATCAGGCGAAACCCAGCAACTTGGCCGCGTTGTCCTTCAGGATGAGCGGATGGACCTCGGGGCGAAAGCCCGCGGTCTCGAAATCCTGCATCCAGCGTTCGGGCGTGATCAGCGGGAAGTCCGAGCCGAACAGCATCTTGTGCTTGAGCTGGGTGTTGGCGTAGTGCACCAGTTCCTTGGGGAAGTACTTGGGCGACCAGCCCGACAGGTCGATGTAGACATTGGGCTTGTGCAGGCAGACCGACAGCGCCTCGTCCTGCCAGGGCCATGAAGGATGGGCGATGATGATCTTCATGTCGGGGAAATCCGCCGCCACGTCGTCCAGGTGGATGGGGTTGGAGTACTTCAGCCTGAGCCCGCCGCCGCCCGGCATGCCGGTGCCTATGCCCGAATGCCCGCTGTGGAAGATGGCGGGCAGGCCGGCCTCGGCGATGACTTCGTACAGGGGGTAGGCCAGTTCGTCGTTCGGGTAGAAGCCCTGGACGGTGGGGTGGAACTTGAAGCCCGCGACCTTGTAGTCCTGGATCAGCCGGCGTGCCTCGCGCACGCCCATCTTGCCCTTGTGCGGATCGATGCTGGCGAAGGCCAGCATCATGTCGCTGTTTTCGAGCGCCGCTTCCGCGATTTCTTCATTGGGGATGCGCCGCCGGCCCAGGTTGGCTTCGGCATCGACGGTGAACATGACCAGGCCGATGCGTTTTTCGCGATAGCGCGCGATGGTCTCGGGTATGGTGGGCCGGTGCGTGAACTTGAAGTATTTCTCGGCGGCCTCGTCGAATTCCTTGCCGAAGGCATCGGGCGCGCAGCGGCAGGACACTTCGGCGTGGACATGGATGTCGATGGCGATGAGGTCGTCGATGTTCATGAGATAGTTATGAAACATAATAGATATTTTTCATAACTATACGGAGGCTGGCGGCGGGTGTCAGGAGGGGAAACCCTAGAACAAGACCGCGATGGGGACTTGCGCTATTCTTGCCGGAATGCCATGTGGCGTGATTTTCGATGGAACCGGCCTATGGCTACCGACAAAGACAACGATCCCGACCTGCAAGCCCTGATCCAGTGGTGCACCGAAGTGGAGGGCTTCCTGGTGGCCGCGGGCGCGAGCCGCGAAGAGGCCCAGGACTACATCGAGCAGGAAGCCGAGTGGTTCACCGACCAGTTCTACGACGGGCTGACCCCCGAGGAAGCCGCCAAGGCCAGCTTGAACGACCAGTAGTCCCGGCTCCGGTCACGGCCGTCCGCGCCGTGGCCGCGCCGGCCGGATCAGGGCGATGAGCTGGTCCGTGACCGGTTGCAGCGCCTGCCTGGGCCAGACCACGTGGATGGGGCGCTCGGGCAGGGCGTGCGCGACCTTCAATATCCTGAGGCTGCCGTTACCGGCATGGCGCCGCGCGACCTGCCGCGGCATGACGGCCAGCATGGGCGTGCCCGGCAGCACGCTGGCGATGGCGTCGTAGGTCCGCGCCGCCACCCGGCAGGCGGGGGGCGGCACGCCGTGGTGCTGCCAATAGCGGTCGAACTCCAGCCGCGAGGGGGTCTCCGGCGCCGGCGCGGCGAACGGATGCCGCGCCAGGGTCCCGGGTGTCAGCGGTCCGTCGGACATGTCCGGGCCGGGTACGCCGCACACGAACACGTTGCGGTCCAGGTAGAGCTGGCGCGAGAGCAGGTTAGGCGGCATTTCCCCGAACAGCGAGAGGATCGCCAGGTCCAGTTCCCCCCGTGCCAGGGCCGCGAGCAGGGTCAGGCTGTCGTCTTCCCGCAGGTCGATCTCGACCTCGTCGGCCAGCGCGCCGGCGGGGCGATGCAGCAGGCCGGGCACGACCAGGTCCAGCGCGCGGGGAATGCACCCCACGCGCAGGTGCCAGCGGCCGTCCCGCGCCATGTCCTGCAGGCGCCGCACGTCGGCGGCGACGCGGCGCGCCACCTGCTCGGCCAGGGCGCCCGCCGCCGTGGCTCGGCTGCCCTGGGCCGAGCGCTCGAACAGCCGCACGCCCATGCGTTCCTCGGCCTCGCGCAGCAGCCGCGACAGGGCGGGCTGGGAGGTTTCCAGGGCGATGGCCGCCTGGTGCAGCGATCCGGTCTCGGCGGTGGCCAGCACGGCGCGCAGGTGGCGAAGTTCCAGGGATTTGCTCATGATGGGGGGATAAGGGGGATGCGAATCTGATATCGATATATCTCATATCCATATCATTTTCAAATAACCTGGGCTTGCGTACGCTGGCGGCATTCCAACCCATGCAAGGGGCAAGTCGTGAAAGTGCGAAACGCCGAGTGCCTGACCGTTCATCCCGGCTGGCGCAAGAACCTTATCTTCATCCGGCTCGAGCTCGAGGACGGTACCGTCGGCTGGGGCGAAAGCTACAGCCAGTACGACCGCGACGAGGCCGTGGCGGCGCAGGCGCGCGAACTGCTGCGCTACCTGGTGGGGCGCGACGTCTTCAACATCCGGTATTTCTGCCAGGTGGCGTTCGACGACTATGCCCAGCGCCGCTCTTCCCTGGAGTTCTGGAGCGCGCTGTCGGGCATCGAGATGGCGATGTGGGACGCCGTGGGCAAGCTGCTCGGGCAGCCCGTGCACCGGCTGCTGGGCGGACGGTGCCGCGAGCGCGTGCGCGTCTACGCGAACGGGTGGGGGTACAAGCTCAAGACGCCCGATGACTATGCCCGCGCGGCCGAGCAGGTGGTGGCCGCCGGCTTCGACGCGCTGAAGTTCGACCCGCTGCCGCGGCCCTGGCGTACCTATATTCCGCGCGAGCACATACTGCACGCCGTCGCGGTGGTGCGCGCCGTGCGGGACGCGGTCGGCCCGGGCGTCGAGCTGCTGCTCGACCTGCACCGCCGGCTGGCGCCGGTGCATGCCATCGAGCTGGCGCGACAACTGGAACCGCTGAATCCGTACTGGATAGAAGAGCCGTGCCAGAAGGAGAACATGGAGGCGATCCAGGAAGTGCGCCAGGCCACGACCATCCCGGTGGTGACGGGCGAGGCGCTGTATGGCCGCGCGGATTTCCGCAGCGTGTTCCGCAGCCGGGCCGCCGACATCATCAACCCGGACGTGTCCAACTGCGGCGGCATCCTGGAACTGCTGTTCATCGCCGCGCAGGCCGAGACCGAGATGATCGCGGTGTCCCCGCACAACTACAACTCGACGCTGCTGTCGCTGTCGGCCACGGTGCACGCGGCGGCCTGCATGCCCAACTTCACGATCACCGAGTACTTCGTTCCTTTCGAGGAGTTCTCGCAGCGCATCTCGCGCCAGGCGCTCGTGCCGGTGGACGGCCACATCCGGGTGCCCGAGCTGCCCGGACTGGGGCTGGACATCGACGAGGCGGCGCTGCGGTCCATGCCCTCGCGTCCGTATCCGACGCGCAGCCTGCGGCACAGCGAGGACGATCTGCAAGCCACGTTCTGACCGCGCGTTCCACGACAACGACAAGCAAGGAGACGATCATGAATTTTCCGGTCCGTTGGTGGGGCGCCTGCGCCCTGACGGGGATGATGCTGGCGGCGTCGCCGGCACGGGCGGCGGAATGGCCCGAGCGCCCGCTGCACTTCATCACGACCTCCGCAGCCGGCTCGCCGCTCGACACGATGATGCGCGCGCTGGGCAAGGAACTGGGCGACGTGCTCGGGCAGACGGTGGTGGTGGAGAACCGCCCCGGCGGCACGGGGGCGGTGGGCATGAACATGGCCTTGAACGCGCCGGCCGACGGTTACACGGTCGTGTCGGCCACCGGGTCCACGTCGTTCCTGATGGCCGAGAAGGACAGCCGTTTCCAGCCGTCCGATTTCATTTTCCTGCGCGCCTTGCAGACCGAGCCGTCCAGCGTGGCGGTGCGCAAGGACAGCCCGTACCACAGCCTGAAGGACCTGGTCGAGGCACTGAAGCGCCAGCCCGACAAGGTCAATATCGGCGGCTACGCCACCGCCGGATTCCACCAATACGTGCTGTACCGCCTGGAGCAGAAGGCCGGCTTCAAGTCCACCTGGATTCCCTACCAGGGCGGCAACCAGGCGCTGCTGGCGCTGATGGGCGGACACCTGCATGCCGCGGTGATCACGCCCAGCACGGCCATGGCCCAGATCCGCAGCGGCGACGTGCGCCTGCTGGGCATCAGCAGCGAGTCGCGCAACGAGTTCTTTCCCGACGTGCCGACCTTTCGCGAGCAGGGGTACGATGTGGTGGAAACGCTGTGGCGCGGCGTGATGGTGATCAAGGGTACGCCGCCCGCGGTCACGGCGCGGCTGGTGCGGGGCATGGAGGATGTCGAGAAGCGGCCCTCGTGGAAGACGTTCATGCGCGAGAACATGCAGGACAGCATGCCCCTGTCGCAACCGGACCTGCAGCGCTTCGTCGCCGGCGAAGTCGCCGACCGGCGGCAGTTCCTGATGTCGCTGCAGAAGAAATAAGGCAATGAATATTCTTTGTTCGGAACGCGGCGCGCGGGAACTGGCCGACGCCGGCCTCCTGGCACGCTGGCCCGGCCGGGTCGACCTGGTCGGCATCGGGCAGGCCGACCAGGCCGACGTGGTCTTCCTGACGCGCGACATCGTCTGGCCGTCCACCGACGACTGGCTGGCGCCGGCCACCGCGGCGTTCTACGACGCGATGCTTGCCGCCCCCAGGCTGCGCTGGGTCCACACCTATGCCTCGGGCGCCGACCGGCGCATCTACCACGACCTGCGCGCGCGCGGCGTGCAGGTCACCAACTCCGCCGGCGCCAACGCCGGCGCGGTGGCGCAGACGGCGCTGGCAGGGTTCCTGTATTTCGCCCGCCGGCTGCACGCGGCGCGCCGCCAGCAACTGGAGAAGCGCTGGCAGCCGATGGCGCACGACGAGGTGCGCGCGTTGCGCAGCACCGAGGCCATGGTGGTGGGGTGGGGCGAGATCGGCAGCCGCATCGGGCAATACCTGTCCACCCTCGGCATGCCGCTGCGGGTGCTGCGCCAGAGCGCGGAACCCGTGGCCGGCGTGGTCGCCACCGGCGGCTACGAGCGCTTCCACGAATGGGTGGGGCAGGTGGACTGGGTGTTCTTCGCCTGCCCGCTGTCGCCGGCCACGCGGGGGTTGTTCAACATGGGCACGCTGGAGGCGCTGCGGGCCGAGCGGCCGCTGGGCGTGGTCAACGTGGCGCGCGGCCCCCTGATCGACACGCAGGCGCTGCTGGCTGCCCATGCGCGCGGCCTGGTGCGCCACGCCCACCTGGACGTCTTCGATACCGAGCCGCTGCCGCCGGACCATCCCCTGTGGGATTGCGAGGATTTCCTCGTGACGCCCCACATGGCCGGGACCTCGGACGGCAACCGCGAAGAGGTCGTCGACCGTTTCCTGGGGCTGCTCGCCCGCTTCCTGGAGGCCGGCGGCAACTGACGCCGGCGGCCCGGTTCAGGAGAAGAACTGGCGCCGTGCCTCGGCCGACACGTCCACGCCGGCGGCATGGGCACGCCGCAGCACGTCCCAGTAGTAGCGGTAGCTGGCGCGGTCGTGCAGCCGGCCGGCTTGCGGATCCCCGTCGCGGATGGGGCCCCAGTCGGCGCGGGCGGCGGCCAGCAGGATGCGCTCGGCGTCCGCGACGTCGGCCGCGGTGGGCGACAGGGCTTCGACGATGGGGTCGATCTGCGAGGGGTGGATGCTCCACATGCGCGTATAGCCGAATTCCTGTCCGGCGCGCCGGGCGGCGCGCGAGATCACGTCGGGTGCGTTCAGTTCGGTGACGACGTTGTGCGAGGGCACCTTGCCGTAGGCGTGGCAGGCGGCCGAGATCTCGAGCTTGGCGCGCGCGATCAGCGGATGGTCGAACTGGCCTTCGGCGGTCAGCGCGTGCGCGGGAATGGCGCCGTGGTGCGAGGATACGAAGTCCATCAGCCCGAAGGACAGGCATTCGATGGCGGGATGGGCGGCGATGCGGAAGACTTCGCGCAGTGCGCCGTGGGTCTCGATCAGCACGTGGACGGGGATCTTGCGGTCCAGTCCCATTTCCATGCCTATGCGTTCGATGGATTCGGCGGCGTTGAGGGCGTCGTTGGCGGAGTTGACCTTGGGGACGGTGATGTAGGCGAGCCGGGGGCCGGCGATGCCGATGAGGATGTCGAGGTCGCTGATGAAGGAGGGGTGGTTGACGTCGTGCACGCGCACGCCGACGCGCCCGTGGCGGTTGGCATCGCTGGCGGCCAGGCGGGCGGCCATTTCGGCGTGCTCGGCCTCGCGGCCGACGGCGGCGCCGTCCTCGCAGTCCAGGGTGACGTCGAACACGGGGCCGGCCTGGGCCTGGCGTTCCAGGCTTTTCTGCATCAGCTTTTCGGAGCCGGCGTAGTGGTCGCAGACGGGGAGGACTGCGGGGGGCTTGGCTGACTGGTGGAGGACTTCGGAGGGGTGTTTCATGGGGTCTGGTCCGGGTTCTTGAGACGGCCGTGTCCGGGGCGATGGGCTGGCGGGGCGCAGCGACGCCGGTCCCGCTGCGCGGGACTTCCCGGTTTTGTCAGGCTTGGCGGGGCGGGCGCAGAACTCGCGCGGGGACAGTCCCCCGGACTGTCCCTACTGCCGCGCTCAGACAGCTGCGCCCTTGCTTCCCCGCCAAGCCTGACAAAACCGGCGGCGCCGAATGCGCCCCGCCAGCCCATCGCCCCGGACACGGCCTGCGGCAGCGAATATTGTCGCGCCGCAGGGGGTAGAGGGGCGAAAAAAAACACGCGAGACGATATCGTACTCGCGTGCTTCCTTGCCGGGCCAAAAGAACGCCGTTCTACGCCAGCCCGGTGTTACCCCAGGATGCGGTGGATCCGGCTTTGCCGGTCCACCCGCATCGCCCCCTTGAGGAGGCGCCCGAAGGGCGTAGGGGGTGGGCTTCCCTTACAGCAGATGCTTGACGCCGTCGCGCTCTTCGGTCAGTTCCTTCAGCGTCAGGTCCATGCGCTCGCGCGAGAAGGCGTCGATCTCGAGGTCCTTGACGACCGCGTACTCGCCGTTCTTCGTGATGACCGGCACGCCGTAGATGATGCCTTCGGGGATGCCGTACGAGCCGTCCGAGGGAACGCCCATCGTGACCCACTTGCCGTTGCTGCCCAGGATCCAGTCGCGGACGTGGTCGATGGCGGCGTTGGCGGCGGAGGCGGCGGAGGACAGGCCGCGGGCGTCGATGATGGCGGCGCCGCGCTTGCCGACGGTGGGGATGAACACGTTGCGGTTCCACTCGTCGTCATTGACCACCGACAGGGCGGGCTTGCCGGCCAGGGTGGCGAAGCGGTAGTCGGGGTACATCGTGGGCGAGTGGTTGCCCCAGACGATGAGCTTCTCGATGTCGCCGACGGCGCAGCCGGCCTTGGCGGCCAGTTGCGACAGGGCGCGGTTGTGGTCCAGGCGCAGCATGGCGGTGAAGTTGCGGGCGGGCAGGTCCGGGGCCGACTTCATCGCGATGTAGGCGTTGGTGTTGGCGGGGTTGCCCACGACCAGCACCTTGACGTTGCGGCTGGCGACGGCGTTCAGGGCCTTGCCCTGGGCCGTGAAGATCTGCGCGTTGACGGTCAGCAGGTCCTTGCGCTCCATGCCGGGGCCGCGGGGGCGCGCGCCCACCAGCAGGGCCACGTCGGCGTCCTTGAAGGCGGTCATGGGGTCGCTGTGGGCGGTGACTTCCTGCAGCAGCGGGAAGGCGCAGTCCTCGAGCTCCATGATGACGCCCTTGAGCGCTTTCTGCGCCTTTTCATCGGGGATTTCCAGCAGCTGCAGGATGACCGGCTGGTCCTTGCCGAGCATTTCGCCGGAAGCGATGCGGAACAACAGGGCGTAGCCGATCTGGCCGGCGGCGCCGGTGACGGCGACGCGCATTGCGGGCTTGGTCATATGAGTCTCCGAAGAGGATGGGGGTGAGTGAGAATGACGCGACGCGCAGTGTAACTCCGCGAGGGAAGGGCACGGCGCGATACACGATGGAGAACCGGGGACGGGAGATCGACGGCCACGGCCAGGCCAGGGCGGCTGGGCGCCAGGGTGCTGCGGGCGGCGCGGCAAGCGTGGGTCGGCATGATCGTGGGAGTGTAGGAAAATCGCCGTTGAGCGTCAATAAACATATCTTATGTTTTATATAAGACATAAGATTTTTTACGGGTTTGGTTGGACATCGCGGGTTACGCTGTGACACAATCCCGGCCATGCCGTTCAAGCCCCATCCGCCCTGCCTGTCCGCCTCGACCGACGCGCCCGCGACGGCTGGCCCGGCCATGGCCCCGGAGCCGGGTGCCCCGGGCGCGGCATTCAGTCCTTTATACAGGCAAATCAAGGGCCTGATCCTGCAAAGCCTGGATCGCGGCGAATGGAAACCGGGCGAGGCCATCCCCAGCGAGCTGGACCTGGCTGCCCGCTTCAAGGTCAGCCAGGGCACGGTGCGCAAGGCCATCGACGAGCTGGCCGCCGACAACATCCTGCTGCGCCGGCAGGGCAAGGGCACCTTCGTCGCCACCCATCACGAGGACCGCGTCCGGTTCCGCTTCCTGCGCCTGGCGCCCGACGACGGGCAGCACGCCCGCTCGCGCAGCCGCTTCCTGGAGTGCCGCCGCCTGCGCGCGCCAGCCGAGGTGGCCAAGGCGCTCGAGCTGCGCGCGGGCGACAGCGTGGTGCTGGTACGCCGTGTGCTGTCATTCGGCGAGGTCCCCACCGTCATCGACGAGATCTGGCTGCCGGGTTCCCTGTTCAGGGGGCTGACGGCCGAACGCCTGGCCGAATACAAGGGCCCGATGTATGGCCTGTTCGAAAGCGAGTTCGGCGTGCGGATGATCCGCGCCGACGAGAAGATCCGCGCGGTCCCGGCCGGAGAGCCGGAGGCCGAGCTGTTGGATATCGAGGCGGGAACGCCTCTGCTGCAGGTGGAGCGGATCTCGTTCACCTACGGCGATCGCCCGGTCGAGATGCGCCGTGGGCTGTATCTGACTTCGCGCTACCACTACCGGAACAGCCTCAATTGATGCCGTTTTGGGACACGATTTGATACGGTGGCGCTGAATGGGCGAAAATAGCAGGGTTTGCCTTACTCGGCGGCTTTCGGGCGGCTTTGCGACGCCGGCTCCTGGAACCCCGACGAGAGCCTGGCCTGCCGGCCCGGTTTTCCTAGACGACTCCTGACGCCCAGTCTCGCAACAATGGTTTTTTCATGGTTCGCTTACTTTACCCGAGGTCGTGATGTCCGACTCTGCCGCAAAACCCCGCCCACAGTTCAGAAACATCAATATCACGCAGATCGCGCGCTACCGGCTGCCGCTGGCCGGCAAGGTGTCGATCCTGCACCGCGTTTCCGGCTTCGCGCTGTTCCTGGCGCTGCCGCTGGTGCTGCTGCCGCTGTTCGAGCGCAGCCTGATTTCTGAGATCGGCTTCGCGCAGTTCCACGATTTCGTTTCCCATCCCCTGGTCAAGATCGTCCTGCTGGGCCTGATCTGGGCGTACCTGCATCATTTCTGTGCGGGCATCCGGTTCCTGGCGCTGGATCTGCACAAGGGACTGGAAAAGCACACCGCCCAGCGCACCGCGGGCATCGTGCTGGTCGTCAGCCTGGCGCTGACCGTCGTCTTCGGTTTGAAACTGTTCGGAGTATTCTGATGTCGGCCCCGCAAAATATCGGTCCCAAGCGCCTGGTCGTCGGCGCGCACTACGGCGTGAAGGACTGGATCCTCCAGCGCATCACCGCCGTCATCCTGGTCGTCTACACGCTGGTGCTGGGCATCGGCGCGCTGGTCACTCCGGAATTCACCTACGAAAACTGGGTGCGCCTGTTCAATTTCGAAGTGCTCAGCTTCCCCCTGGGCAAGCTGCTGGCCATGCTGGCCTTCCTGTCGCTTGCCTATCACGCCTGGATCGGCGTGCGTGACATCTGGATGGACTACGTCAAGCCGACGGGCATCCGCCTGGCGCTGCAAGTCCTGACCGTTCTGTGGCTGGTCGGCTCCGTCGTCTATGCCGCTCAAATTCTGTGGAGAATCTAAGTCGTGGCCGCCGTTAAATCTTCTCTTCCGCGCCGCCAGTTCGATGTGGTGGTCGTCGGCGCCGGTGGATCCGGCATGCGTTGCTCGCTGCAGCTGGCCCAGGCCGGCCTGAGCGTCGCCGTCTTCTCCAAGGTGTTCCCGACCCGTTCGCACACCGTCGCGGCGCAGGGCGGCATCGGCGCCTCGCTGGGCAACATGAGCGAGGACAACTGGTTCTGGCACATGTACGACACCGTCAAGGGGTCGGACTGGCTGGGCGACCAGGACGCCATCGAATTCATGTGCCGCGAGGCCACCAACGCGGTCTACGAGCTCGAGCACTTCGGCATGCCGTTCGACCGCAACCCCAACGGCACGATCTACCAGCGTCCGTTCGGCGGCCATACCGCCAACTTCGGCGAAAAGCCGGTGCAGCGCGCCTGTGCCGCCGCCGACCGGACCGGCCACGCGCTGCTGCACACCCTCTACCAGCGCAACGTCGCCGCCCGTACCCAGTTCTTCGTCGAATGGATGGCGCTGGACCTCATCCGTGACGCCGAGGGCGACGTGGTGGGCGTGACCGCGCTGGAAATGGAAACCGGCGAGATCTACATCTTCGAAGCCAAGACCACCGTGCTGGCCACGGGCGGCGCGGGCCGGATCTGGGCCGCCTCGACCAACGCCTTCATCAACACCGGCGACGGCCTGGGCATGGCGGCGCGCGCGGGCCTGCCGCTGGAAGACATGGAGTTCTGGCAATTCCATCCCACCGGCGTGGCCGGTGCCGGCGTGCTGATCACCGAAGGCGTGCGCGGCGAGGGCGGCATCCTGCTGAACAAGGATGGCGAACGCTTCATGGAGCGCTACGCGCCCACGCTGAAGGACCTGGCGCCGCGCGACTTCGTCTCGCGCTCGATGGACCAGGAAATCAAGGAAGGCCGCGGTGCCGGCCCCAACGGCGACTACGTGCTGCTCAAGCTCGACCACCTGGGCGCCGAGACCATCAACAAGCGCCTGCCGTCGATCCGCGAGATCGCGATCAAGTTCGCGAACGTCGATCCCATCAAGGAACCGATCCCGGTCGTTCCGACCATCCACTACCAGATGGGCGGCATCCCGACCAACTACCACGGCCAGGTGGTCGTGCCCAAGGACGGCAATCCCAATGCCGTGGTCAACGGCCTGTACGCCATCGGCGAGTGCGCGTGCGTGTCGGTGCACGGTGCCAACCGCCTGGGCACGAACTCGCTGCTCGACCTGGTGGTGTTCGGCCGCGCGGCCGGCAACCACATCGTCGGCGCCGATCTGAAGCGCCGCAGCCACAAGGCCCTGCCGGGCGACGCCGCCGACTTCACGCTGGGCCGCGTCGACGCGATGGAAAGCCGCAAGCAGGGCGAGCGCGTGCAGGACGTCGCCAACGACATCCGCAACTCCATGCAGCGCCACTGCGGCGTGTTCCGCACCCAGGCGCTGCTGGACGAGGGCGTGGGGCAGATCCTGGAACTGGCCGAGCGTGCCAAGAGCGTGGCCTTCCAGGACCATTCCAAGGTCTTCAACATGGCACGCGTGGAAGCGCTGGAGCTGGAGAACCTGATCGAAGTGGCGAAGGCGACCATCGTGTCGGCCGCGGCCCGCAACGAGAGCCGCGGCGCCCATGCGCACAGCGACTTCCCCGAGCGCGACGACCAGAACTGGCTGCGCCACTCGCTGTGGTACTCCGAAGGCAACCGCCTGGACTACAAGCCCGTGACGATGAAGCCGCTGACCGTCGACAGCTTCCCGCCCAAAGCTAGGACTTTTTAACCCCCCCTACGCGCTGACGCGCGCCCCCCAGGGGGCGGCGCTGGCGGACCGGCAAAGCCGGATCCGCGGCGCCCAGGGTGAGGACCCCAACTTTTTTGGAGTGCTCTGATGAGTGCTAAACGTGTTGTGAAGTTCGAAATCTACCGCTACGACCCCGACAAGGACGAGCGTCCCTACATGCAGAAGCTCGAGGTCGAGCTGGGCCCGAACGACAAGATGCTGCTTGACGCGCTGGTGCGCATCAAGAACGACGTCGACGACAGCCTGTCCTTCCGCCGCTCGTGCCGCGAGGGCGTGTGCGGGTCCGACGCCATGAACATCAACGGCAAGAACGGCCTGTCGTGCACGACCAACCTGCTCGACCTGAAGCAGCCCATCGTGCTCAAGCCGCTGCCCGGTCTGCCGGTCATCCGCGACCTGATCGTGGACATGACCCACTTCTTCAACCAGTACCACTCGGTCAAGCCGTTCCTGATCAACGACACGCCGCCGCCCGAGAAGGAGCGCCTGCAGTCGCCCGAGGCCCGCGAGGAGCTGGACGGCCTGTATGAGTGTATTCTGTGTGCTTGCTGCTCGACGTCGTGCCCGTCGTTCTGGTGGAACCCCGACAAGTTCGTGGGGCCGGCCGGACTGCTGCAGGCCTACCGCTTCCTCGCGGACAGCCGCGACGAGGCGACCGGGGAACGTTTGGACAACCTCGAGGATCCATACCGTTTGTTCCGTTGCCACACCATCATGAACTGCGTCGACGTCTGTCCCAAGGGGCTGAACCCCACCCGGGCAATAGGCAAGATCAAGGAAATGATGGCCCGGCGGGCGATCTGACGCCGTGGTGCCGGAGTTTTCCCTGCATGACCGGACGCGCCTGCGCTGGCGCGCCCGGCGCGGGCTGCTCGAGAACGACCTGATACTGACGCGTTTCCTGGACGCGTACGAATCCCGGCTCACCGACGCCGACGTGGCGGAGTTGACCCGGTTGCTCGAGCTGTCCGACAACGAGCTGATGGACTATCTGCTGGCTCGCAAGGAGCCCGAGGGAGACCTTGCCACGCCGGCCATGCAGGACTTGCTGAAGCGGCTGCGCTCGGTGTGAGCGGCCGAGTCCATGTGAACTGATTTTGATGGAAGAGGAACATCCGATGAAACTGTCCGACAAGAAAGCGATCCTGACCTTCTCCGATGGGAGCCAGGGTGCCGAGTTTCCGGTTTATGAAGGCACGATCGGCCCGTCGGTCGTGGATATCCGCAAGCTGTACGCGCAAACCGGGATGTTCACTCTCGACCCTGGTTTCATGTCGACGGCGGCTTGCTCGTCCAGCATCACCTACATCGATGGCGACAAGGGTGAACTGCTGTACCGCGGCTATCCGATCGAACAGCTGGCGGTCAAGTGCGACTTCCTGGAAACCAGCTACCTGATCCTGAACGGCGAGCTGCCCAACGCCAAGCAGAAGGCCGACTTCGACCATCTGGTGACCCATCACACCATGGTCAACGAGCAGTTGCAGTTCTTCCTGCGCGGATTCCGCCGCGACGCCCACCCGATGGCCGTGCTGACCGGCCTGGTCGGCGCGCTGTCGGCGTTCTACCACGACTCGATCGACATCACCCAGCCCAAGCACCGCGAGATCTCGGCCATCCGCCTGATCGCCAAGATGCCTACGCTGGTGGCCATGGCCTACAAGTACTCGGTCGGCCAGCCCTACGTCTATCCGAAGAACGACCTGTCCTACACCGGCAACTTCCTGCGCATGATGTTCGCCACGCCGTGCGAGGAATACCAGGTGAATCCGGTCATCGAGCGCGCGCTCGACCGCATCTTCATCCTGCACGCCGACCACGAGCAGAACGCCTCGACCTCGACCGTGCGCCTGTGCGGCTCGTCGGGCACCAATCCGTTCGCGGCCATCGCGGCGGGCGTGGCTTGCCTGTGGGGTCCGGCCCACGGCGGCGCCAACGAAGCGGCGCTGCAGATGCTGGAAGACCTCCTGGCCGCCGGCGGCGTCGACAAGCTGGGCGAGTTCGTCGCCAAGGTCAAGGACAAGAACTCGGGCGTGCGCCTGATGGGCTTCGGCCACCGCGTCTACAAGAACTACGATCCGCGCGCCAAGCTGATGCAGGAAACCTGCCGCGAAGTGCTCGAAGCCCTGGGCCTGCAGGACGATCCGCTGTTCAAGCTGGCCATGGCCCTGGAAAAGATCGCCCTGGAAGACGATTACTTCGTCCAGCGCAAGCTGTACCCGAACGTCGATTTCTACTCGGGTATCGTCCAGCGCGCCATCGGCATCCCGACCCAGCTGTTCACGGCCATCTTCGCGCTGGCCCGCACCGTGGGCTGGATCGCGCAGTGGGATGAAATGATCTCCGATCCCGACTACAAGATCGGTCGCCCCCGCCAGCTGTTCACCGGTTCGCCCTCGCGCGACGTGCCGGACCTGGACAAGCGTTGATCCCCTGGCCGGCGGCTTGCCGCCGGCGAATGGGTGCTTCCGGAAAAACCCGCCTGCTTGCAGGCGGGTTTTTTTTATGTGCTGCACCGTTTACTGTCAACAGTTAACGAGGGGCTATCTAGGGAAAACGTAGACAGGTAACCATTGTCAATCCAGTGATCATTCATTAATGTGTCAACACATTAGCGTATTGATGACGGTTCATGACATGACCTTGGCTACCCCATCGGCCGCGGTTCGGCCGGAGCAGACCTTTTTCAACGATCCGGTGCTCGATCGCCTCATGGGGGTGACGATGGCGCTGGCCGCCGAAGTGCACATGCTGCGCGAGCGCGTGCGTGACCTGGAGGAGGCAAGGGGGCCGGGGTTGCCCGACGCCGCCGAGCGGCGGGACGATGCGGCGTCCTTCGCCGCCCATGTGCTGGAGCCGCTGCTGGGACGGCAGTCGGCCAGGGGGCCGCTGTGAAGGACGTCGCGCAAGCCCCGGCCCGCGGCGACGACGAGCGGGACCGTGCCGCCTACCAGCGCTTCGTCTCGGCCGCGCGCGGCTACTGGGCGAGCGAGATGTTCACCTCGCTGCTCGGCCAGATCGAGCGCGACATTCCCGCCTGGCATGCCTTCCGTGCCACGGCGGCGGGTTTCCGGACCCGGGTCGAAGGGCATCCCACGCATCAGGTCTTCGCGTGGATGGAGCGGCACCTGCAGCGGATGCGCTACTCCGGGCCATACGGTCTGGTCGCGGGGGTCGAGGCCTGCCGCGAAGTCCTGAGCGGGGTGCTGGACGAGCCCTTGCCCCCGGGGCTGCTGAGCCTGGATCCGGACCTGCGGCCGCCCGCCTACTATGCCGAATGGGACATCCACCAGCATCCGGGCGGCCTGGGCGGCGATTCGCTGGCAGCCTTCGTCTACCAGGACGCGGTCGGTGGAGGGGTCGTCGGCAAGCCGGCCCTGCATGAACGCTTCGCGCAGGCGGTGCTCGCGGCCTGCCAGCCGGCGCGGGTGCTGGACATGGGCTGCGGGTTCGGACGCAGCAGCGTGGCGTTCGCCCGGGCCGCGCCCGGGCTTCGCGTGCACGGCATCGACCTGTCCGCCAGTTGCGTGTCGCTGGCGGCGCACGACGCCCCGTCCGCATTGCGTCCGCGGCTCAGCTTCGCCCAGGCCGATGCGCTGGCCAGCGGATTGCCGGACGCCAGCTTCGACCTGGTCACGTCCACGATGCTGTTGCACGAGATGCCGGAAGACGCGGTTCGCGCCTTGATCCGCGAGACGGGACGCCTGACCGCGCCCGGCGGGATGGTCGCGCACCTGGATTTCCTGCCACCGGCCGATCCGCTGCTGGCGCTGCTCTACGCCGGCCACGCGCGGCGCAACAACGAACCCTACTTGCTGGAGCACAGCCGGATCGATCTCGCGGCGGCCTATCGCGCGGCGGGATTCGAGCATGTCGAGGTCACCGATTTCGCGGAAGAGGCCGGCGCGCTGTCGAGCCCTCCGCGGGCCTGGCGATTGCCTTGGAAGATGATCCTGGCCCGCAAGCCCGGCGAGACCGAAGGGCAGGGGAGACCGCAATGACGGGACGACCACCGGACATGCAGGCCGCCATCGACGTGATAGGGGATTACCTGGCCGCGCTGGAGGCCCGCGAGGTGGACCGGGCGCAGGCCCGGCTGCACGAGGGGGCGCGCATCATCGGGCCCGGGGGCAGTCCGGCCGCTTCGGTGGCCGGGATCGTCGCCAACTCGTCCCGCCGGTATCAATGGGTGGGCAAGCACATCGAGCGCTACGACGCCATGCCGGCGGACGATGGCGGGGTCATCGTCTATTGCATGGGCACGCTGCATGGGCGTTGGCCCGACGGCACGGCCTTCGACGGCATCCGTTTCATCGACCGCTTCGAACTGCGCGAGGGCCGCATCCTAAGCCAGCAGGTCTGGAACGATGCGGCCGAGCACAGGCTCAGGCGCGCGGCGGCCGCAGCCGGCACCGCATAGCCGCAATCGGATTTTCCACCCACACCGCACGAGTCTCCAAGATGCCGCTCATTCGCTTTCCTAAGTTGCTGGCCCTGTGCCTGGTTCCGGTCCTTGCCGCCGCAGGCCTGCGCGCGGCCGGTGCCCAGGCTTTTCCGTCGAAGCCGATCACCATCGTCGTTCCCTACGCGCCGGGGGCCACGGACGGCCAGGCGCGCCAACTGGCCGAGGTGGCCTCGCGAGAGCTGGGGCAGCCCATCGTCGTCGAGAGCCGGGATGGCGCCGGCGGGGCCATCGGCGCGGGCTTCGTGGCCAAGTCCAAGCCCGACGGCTATACGATTCTGTACGCGGCTCCGGCCGTGGTCACGGTCGCGCCGCTGGTCGGCAACGCGCCGTATCGCTACGAGGACCTGCGGGGGCTGGCCCGCGCCAGCGTGACGCCGCATCTGCTGGCGGCCCGCATCGATGCGCCGTTCAAGACGCTGCCGGAACTGCTTGCCTACGCGAAGGCCAATCCGGGCAAGGTGACCTTCGGCAGCCCCGGCAACGGCACCGCCGTCCATTTGGCCGGCGAGGCGTTCGCCGAGGCCGCGGGCATCAAGCTCAGCCACGTGCCGTACCGGGGACTGGCGCCGGCGGTGACGGCGGCCTCGGGCGGCTTCGTCGATCTGGTGCTGGGGGCGCCGGGTACGATCAATACGCAGATCCAGGGCGGGCGCCTGCGCGCGCTGGCGCAGTTCGGCGCGACGCGCACCGACGAACTGGCCGCGATCCCGACCTTGAAGGAAGCCGGCGTGGACTTGTCCCTGCGCGCGGATTTCGGCCTGTTCGTGCCCAAGGGCACGCCCGACGAGGTCATGAAGAAGCTGAGCGCGGCCTTCGCTGCCGCGGTGCAATCCGAATCCTTCCGCAATTTCGTCACGCGCGACCTGGTGGCGCCGGCCTATCTGCCCCCCGCCGATTACCAGCGCGTGGTGGATGAAGAGCGCGACATCTATGCCCGGGTCGTGCCCAAGCTGTCCCTGGACGCGAAATAGCCCGGGGGCGGGCTCCGATTCTCGTATCCTGGATCGGGTCCGCACATCGCAAAATCGCTGTGCCTTGATCGTTGCTTCGCAAAAAAACCGGCTTTCATAGGCCGGTTTTTTGTTTTTCATCATGGAATTTTATTTTTAATTATTTGATTTTAAAGGATAAAAAATAAGTCTTATAGAAGAGTAAAAACATTGATTGCGTTGCAGCATATCTATAAATTGTTTCTCACCCGGCACCGCGGCCGCCAGGATTTCCCACCGTCGTTTCCAACCTTCAAGGAGATATCCATGTCCCAACGCAACGCCGAGATCGAGAAACTGGAGCAGGAATGGCGCGAGAACCCGCGCTGGAAAGGCATACGCCGTGGCTATGACGCCGAGCGGGTCGTCGCGCTGCGGGGCTCGGTCCAGCCCGAGCACACCCTGGCCCGCCGGGGCGCCGAGAAGCTCTGGAAAATGCTGAACGAGGAACCCTTCGTCAACTCGCTGGGCGCGATGACGGGCAACCAGGCCATGCAGCAGGTGAAGGCGGGGCTGCGAGCCATCTACCTGTCGGGCTGGCAGGTCGCGGGCGATGCCAACCTGGCGGGCGAGATGTATCCCGACCAGTCCCTGTACCCGGCCAATTCCGTGCCATCGGTGGTGCGCCGCATCAACAACGCCTTGCAGCGTTGCGACCAGGTCCAGTGGATGGAGGGCGGCCGGCCCGGCACGCCCGACTACATCGATTATTTCGCGCCCATCGTGGCCGATGCCGAAGCGGGCTTCGGCGGCGTCCTGAATGCCTTCGAACTGATGAAGGCCATGATCGACGCGGGTGCGTCCGGCGTGCATTTCGAGGATCAGCTCGCCTCGGTCAAGAAATGCGGCCACATGGGCGGCAAGGTCCTGGTGCCCACCCGCGAGGCGGTCTCCAAGCTGATCGCCGCGCGCCTGGCCGCCGATACGCTGGGCGTGCCGACGCTGCTGCTGGCCCGCACGGATGCCGATGCGGCCGACCTGATCACCAGCGACGTCGACGACAACGACAGGCCGTTCATTACCGGGGACCGCACCGTGGAAGGCTTCTTCCGTACCCGGGCGGGCATCGACCAGGCCATTTCCCGGGGCCTGGCCTATGCGCCGTATGCCGACCTGATCTGGTGCGAGACCTCGACCCCCAACCTGGACTATGCACGCCGCTTCGCCGAGGCCATCCACAAGCAGTACCCGGGCAAGCTGCTGGCCTACAACTGCTCGCCGTCATTCAACTGGAAGAAGAACCTGGACGACGCCACGATCGCCAGGTTCCAGCGCGAGCTGGGCGCCATGGGATACAAGTTCCAGTTCATCACGCTGGCCGGCTTCCATGCGCTGAACTACGGCATGTTCGACCTGGCCTACGGCTACGCCCGCGAACAGATGACGGCCTTCGTGGCGCTGCAGCAGAAGGAGTTCGCCGCGGCCGAGCGCGGCTTCACGGCGGTCAAGCACCAGCGCGAGGTCGGCACGGGCTATTTCGACGCGGTGACTCAGGCGGTGGAGGGAGGGCGTTCGTCCACCACCGCGCTGCACGGCTCGACCGAGGCCGAGCAGTTCGAGGAGCATGCCGAGCAGAAAGTGGCGTGATGCCCGGCAGGCGGTGATGGCGTCCCCGGTGCGGTCCATGCATCCCACCGGGGGCGGGGAGCGCTGCGTCGCAGCACCGGAACTTGCGGACATGCGCCGGGTCATCCAGTACAGTGGCTGTCGTCCAAACCGCCACACTCGCACGGCTTTTCCGAGCGAGGGAAGTCCCTAAGTGCTATGCTTTACAGGTTTATTGATTTAATTCCTTCCAACCGAAAGGTTCCATCAACCGCCTTCTGCACTAGCTATCCGCTAATCGGCCGAGCCGTGTCGCGGAAGGTCCGTCCTGCATCGAACGGGTGAAACACCCGGCAAGGTGAAGCGCAAATCATGTCCAGCATCCAAGAATCCAGCACCTCGTATCTGTTCGGGGGTAATGCGCCGTACGTGGAAGAACTCTACGAGGCCTACCTCGACAATCCGGGTTCCGTTCCCGACAACTGGCGCAATTATTTCGACCAGTTGCAGCACACGCCGGCGGTTGACGGCCAGGAATCCACCCGCGACCAGGCCCATGCGCCGGTCATCGAATCCTTTGCCCAGCGCGCGCGCGCCAATGCCTTCCTGCCGCGTACCGCCGAAAGCGACCTGTCGGTCGCGGGCAAGCAGGTCCACGTCCAGTCCATCATCGCCGCCTACCGCTATCTCGGCGCGCGCTGGGCCGATCTCGACCCGCTGCAGCGCCAGGAGCGCCCGGCCATCCCCGAGCTGGAGCCGAGCTTCTACGGCCTGACCGAAGCGGACATGGACAAGGTCTACTCCGCCACCAACACCTACTTCACGACCGCCGAGCACATGACGCTGCGCGAGATCGTGAAGGCGCTGCGCGACACGTACTGCCGCAGCATCGGCGTCGAGTTCATGCACGTGTCCGACCCGGTCATCAAGCGCTGGATCCAGCAACGCCTGGAAAGCACGCAAGCCACGCCCAGCCTGACGGCCGAGCAGAAGAAGCACGTGCTGGACCGCCTGACCGCCGCCGAAGGCCTGGAACGCTACCTGCACACCAAGTACGTCGGCCAGAAGCGCTTCTCGCTGGAAGGCGGCGAAAGCTTCATCGCGGCCATCGACGAGCTGATCCAGCATGCCGGCGAATGCGGCATCCAGGAAGTGGTGCTGGGCATGGCCCACCGCGGCCGCCTGAACGTGCTGGTGAACACGCTGGGCAAGATGCCCAAGGACCTGTTCGCCGAATTCGAAGGCAAGTATGACGACGGCGGCCTGGCTGCCGGCGACGTGAAGTACCACAAGGGCTTCTCGAGCGACATCTCGACCCGCGGCGGTCCCGTCCACGTGTCGCTGGCGTTCAACCCGTCGCACCTGGAAATCGTCAACCCCGTGGTCGAGGGCAGCGCCCGTGCGCGCCAGGAGCGCCGCGGCATGGAAGGCGGCAAGCAGGTGCTGCCCGTGCTGGTCCACGGCGACGCGGCCTTCATCGGCCAGGGTGTCGTCATGGAAACCCTGAACCTCGCGCAGACCCGCGGCTACGGCACGGGCGGCACGGTGCACCTGGTCATCAACAACCAGATCGGCTTCACCACCTCCGATCCGCGCGACACCCGCTCCACGCTGTATTGCACCGACGTGGTCAAGATGATCGAGGCGCCGGTGCTGCACGTGAACGGCGACGATCCCGAAGCCGTCGTGTTCGCCACCCGCCTGGCCCTGGACTTCCGCGTCGAGTTCCAGAAGGACATCGTGGTCGACATCGTCTGCTTCCGCAAGCTGGGCCACAACGAGCAGGACACGCCCGCGCTGACCCAGCCGCTGATGTACAAGCGCATCGGCCAGCACCCCGGCACCCGCAAGCTGTACGCCGACAAGCTGGCGGTGCAGGGCGTGATCGGCCCGGACGAGGGCGATGAATACGTCAAGCGCTTCCGCGCCGCCATGGACGAAGGCCGCCACACGGTCGATCCCGTCCTGACCGACTACAAGAACAAGTACGCCGTCGACTGGTCGCCCTTCCTGGGCCGCAAGTGGACGGACGCCGCCGACACCGCCATGCCGCAGGCCGAGCTCAAGCGCCTGGGCGAGCGCATCACGACGGTGCCGGAAGGCTTCAAGGTCCACCCCATCGTCGAGAAGGTACTGGCCGACCGCCGCGCCATGGCGCGCGGTGAAATGAACCTGGACTGGGGCATGGGCGAGCACCTGGCCTTCGCCAGCCTGGTGGCCGCCGGCTACCCGGTGCGCCTGACCGGCCAGGATTCGGGCCGGGGCACCTTCACCCACCGCCATGCCGTGCTGCACGACCAGAAGCGCGAGCGCTGGGATTCGGGCGTGTACGTGCCGCTGCAGAACGTGTCCGAAGCGCAGGCGCCGTTCCGCGTCATCGATTCGCTGCTGTCGGAAGAGGCCGTCATGGGCTTCGAGTACGGCTACTCGACCGCCGAGCCCAACTCGCTGGTGATCTGGGAAGGCCAGTTCGGCGACTTCGCCAACGGCGCCCAGGTCGTGATCGACCAGTTCATCAGCTCGGGCGAAGCCAAGTGGGGCCGCCAGTCGGGCCTGGTGCTGATGCTGCCGCACGGCTACGAAGGGCAGGGCCCCGAACACTCGTCGGGCCGCATCGAGCGCTTCCTGCAACTGTGCGCCGATACCAACATGCAAGTGGTGCAGCCGACCACCGCCGCGCAGATCTTCCATCTGCTGCGCCGCCAGATGATCCGCCAGTTCCGCAAGCCGCTGGTCATCTTCACGCCCAAGTCGCTGCTGCGAAACAAGGATGCCACCTCGCCGCTGTCCGACCTGAGCAAGGGGTCGTTCCAGACGCTGATCGGCGAAGTCGACGAGACGATCGACGCTTCCAAGGTCAAGCGCCTGCTGGTCTGCTCGGGCAAGGTCTACTACGACCTGGTCAACTCCCGCAAGGAGCGCGGCGCCAACGACGTGGCCATCGCCCGTGTCGAACAGCTGTATCCGTTCCCGCACAAGAGCCTGGCCGCCGAGCTCAAGAAGTACCCGAACGCCACCGAGGTGATCTGGGTGCAGGACGAGCCGCAGAACCAGGGCCCGTGGTTCTACGTGCAGCATCACCTGTACGAGAACATGGGCGAAGGCCAGAAGCTCGCCTACGCCGGCCGCCCGGCCTCGGCCTCGCCGGCCGTCGGCTACTACTCCAAGCACATGGAACAGCTCAAGGCGCTGCTCGACCAGGCCTTCGGCCGTCTCAAGGGCATCGTGCTGACCAAGTGATCCTTACGTCCGGGACCGCCGCTTGCAGGCGGCCCCGACTCCCGGCCGCGTGGCGCCGGTCCAAGAAAGAACTCCCCATACTTGCGGAATAACTGACATGGCTATAGTCGACGTAAAAGTCCCCCAATTTTCTGAATCGGTGTCGGAAGGCACACTGCTGACCTGGAAGAAGAAGCCGGGCGAAGCCATCTCGCGCGATGAAATCGTGATCGAGATCGAGACCGACAAGGTCGTGCTGGAAGTGCCGGCCCCCGCCGACGGCGTGCTGGCCGAGATCGTCAAGGCCGACGGCAGCACCGTTACCTCGGAAGAAGTGATCGCCAAGATCGACACGGAAGGCAAGGCCGGTGCCGCCGCCGCGCCCGCCGCCGCTGCGCCCGCTCCGGCCGCCGCCGCCCCGGCTCCCGCAGCGGCTCCTGCCGCCGCCCCGGCTGCCGCGCCTGCCACCTCGATCCCGTCGCCCGCCGCCGCCAAGCTGCTGGCCGAGCAGGGCATCGCCCCCGAGTCCGTGCAAGGCACGGGCCGCGGTGGCCGCATCACCAAGGGCGACGCCCTGGGCGCCGCCGCCGCCCCGGCCGCCAAGCCCGCCGCCGCGCCCATCGTCAACGAAGCCGCGACCCTGGTCAACGGCCGTCCCGAGCAGCGCGTGCCGATGAGCCGGCTGCGCGCCCGCGTGGCCGAGCGCCTGCTGCAATCGCAAGCGGAAAACGCCATCCTGACCACGTTCAACGAGGTCAACATGCAGGCCGTGATGGACCTGCGCGCCAAGTACAAGGACAAGTTCGAGAAGGAACACGGCGTCAAGCTGGGCTTCATGTCCTTCTTCGTGAAGGCCGCCGTGGCCGCGCTCAAGCGCTATCCCATCATCAACGCCTCGGTCGACGGCAAGGACATCGTCTACCACGGCTACTTCGACATCGGCATCGCCGTCGGCAGCCCGCGCGGCCTGGTGGTGCCCATCCTGCGCAACGCCGACCAGCTCAGCCTGGCCGACATCGAGAAGAAGATCGCCGAATTCGGCCAGAAGGCCAAGGAAGGCAAGCTCAGCCTGGACGACCTGACCGGCGGCACGTTCTCGATCTCGAATGGCGGCACCTTCGGCTCGATGCTGTCGACCCCCATCATCAACCCGCCGCAATCGGCCATCCTGGGCGTGCACGCCACCAAGGACCGCGCCGTGGTGGAGAACGGCCAGATCGTCATCCGCCCGATGAACTACCTGGCGATGTCCTACGACCACCGCATCATCGACGGCCGCGAGGCCGTGCTGGGCCTGGTCGCGATGAAGGAAGCCCTGGAAGACCCGCAGCGCCTGCTGCTGGACATTTAATCCCCCCCTACGCGCTTACGCGCGCCCCCCAGGGGGGCGGCACTGGCCGACCGGCGGAGCCGGATCGGCGGTGCCCTGGGTTGAGACCCGCGTTGGCACTTGGGGTAGTTGGGTCCTTCTAACTGGAAAAATGAAATGAGTAAGCAATTCGACGTCGTCGTCATCGGTGCCGGTCCTGGCGGGTACATCGCCGCGATCCGCGCCGCACAACTGGGCATGTCGGTGGCCTGCATCGACGCCTGGAGCAACGCCAAGGGCGGTCCGGCCCCGGGGGGCACCTGCACCAACGTGGGCTGCATTCCCTCGAAGGCGCTGCTGCAATCGTCCGAGTACTACGAGCATGCCGGCCATCACTTTGCCGATCACGGCATCGAGGTCAAGGGCCTGGGCCTGGACCTGGACAAGCTGATCAGCCGCAAGGACACCGTCGTCAAGCAGAACAACGACGGCATCCTGTTCCTGTTCAAGAAGAACAAGGTCACCTTCTTCCACGGCACGGGCGCGTTCTCGGGCCAGGTCGACGGCGGCTGGTCCATCAAGGTTTCCGGCCCGGCCGAGGAAGAACTCGTCGCCAAGCACGTGATCGTGGCGACCGGTTCCAGCCCGCGCGCGCTGCCCGACCTGCCGTTCGATGAAAAGCAGGTGCTGTCCAACGACGGCGCGCTGGCCATCGGTGCCGTGCCCAAGCGCCTGGGCGTGATCGGCGCCGGCGTGATCGGCCTAGAGCTGGGAAGCGTGTGGCGCCGCCTGGGTTCGGAGGTGACCATCCTGGAAGCCATGCCGACCTTCCTGCCCGCCGCCGACGAGCAGATCGCCAAGGAAGCGCTGAAGGCCCTGACCAAGCAGGGCCTGAAGATCAACCTGGGCGTGAAGATCTCCGACGTGAAGTCGTCCGCCAAGAACGTCACGGTCAAGTACACCGACGCCGCCGGCGCCGAGCAGTCGCTGGTCGTCGACAAGCTGATCGTGTCCATCGGCCGGGTGCCCAATACCCAGGGCCTGAACGCCGAAGGCGTGGGACTGAAGCTGGACGAGCGGGGCTTCGTCGTGGTCGACGAGGACTGCCGCACCGGCCTGCCCAACGTCTGGGCCATCGGCGACGTCGTGCGCGGACCCATGCTGGCGCACAAGGCCGAGGAAGAGGGCGTTGCCGTGGCCGAGCGCATCGCCGGCCAGCATGGCCACGTCAACTTCAACACGATCCCGTCGGTCATCTACACCTCGCCCGAGATCTCGTGGGTGGGCCAGACCGAGCAGGCGCTCAAGACCGAAGGCCGCGCCTACAAGGCCGGAACCTTCCCGTTCCTGGCCAACGGCCGCGCCCGCGCGCTGGGCGACACGACCGGCATGGTCAAGGTCATCGCCGACGCCAAGACGGACGAGATCCTGGGCGTGCACATCATCGGCCCGCAGGCCTCCGAACTGATCTCGGAATGCGTGGTGGCCATGGAGTTCCGCGCGGCGTCGGAAGACATCGCCCGCATCTGCCATGCGCACCCGTCGCTGTCCGAGGCGGTCAAGGAAGCCGCGCTGGCGGTGGACAAGCGCTCTTTGAATTTCTGACAAGGGAAGCCCACCCCCTACGCCCTTCGGGCGCCCCCTCAAGGGGGCGGTACTGGCGGACCGGCGGAGCCGGATCCGCTGTGCCCTGGAGTCGGGATGCTGAGAAAAAACGGCCGTGAGGCCGTTTTTTTTGCCTTGAAGGGTGGTCAGGCCGTGGCGCCGCGGTGGGCGGCCACGACGCGGTCGACGAAGGCGCCGGCGGCGCCGGTGTAGGCTTGGGGATCCAGCATGCGGTCGATGTCCTCGGGCTTGAGGTGGCGGGCGATGGTCGGGTTGGCCAGCAGGCCGTCCTTGAACGTGCCGCCGCGCTCGAATACGTCCATGCAGATCTCGTAGACCAGCTCGTGGGCTTCCTGCCGGCCCAGGTGGTCGCCCAGCTTCATCATGACGGCTTCGGACAGCAGCAGGCCTTTCTGCACGAACAGATTGCGTTCCATGTTGTTGCCCCGGACGGTCAGGCCGGCGGTGACGTAGGCCAGCTTGGCGAAGGCCGCGTCGGCCATGCAGCACAGGCGGGTGACGAACTCGCGTTCGGTCTGGAGCACGATCTTGTCGCGCTCGTGCTCGGCCATCATGCCTTCCAGCCCCAGCGCCACGGTGCTGCGGACGACGCGCGAGATCGCCACGATGCCCTCGCAGGCGGGCGGGTTGCGCTTGTGGGGCATGGTGCTGCTGCCCACCTTGCCCAGGGTGAAGGGCTCTTCGAGTTCGGCGGTCTCGGTCTTCTGCAGGCTGTAGATCTCGTGGGCGATCTTGCCGGCGGTGCTGGTGCAGATCGCCAGCACGCAGGCCAGTTCGGCGATGCCGTCGCGCGCCACGTGCCAGCAGATCTCGGGGCAGGCCAGGCCCAGTTCCTTGAACAGGGCCTCCTGGACCTCGATGCCGCGGTCGCCCAGGGCGGCCAGCGTCCCGACCGCGCCCGAGAACTGGCCGACCAGCACCCGTTCCTTCATCTGCCGCAGGCGCTCCAGGTTGCGGCCGATCTCGGCCGCCCATACCGCGGCCTTGAAGCCGAAGGTGATGGGCAAGGCCTGCTGGCCGTGGCTGCGTCCCGCCATGGTCTGGTCGCGATGCCGCTCGGCCAGCGCGATGACATGGGCAAGCGCCCGGCGGTAGTTGCCCTCGATCTGTTCCAGCGCTTCCTTGACCTGCAGGATGGTGCCGGTGTCGACGATGTCCTGCGTCGTCGCGCCCCAGTGGATGAATTCCCCGGTGTCGCCGTCGCACACTTTCTTCATGGCCCGCAGCAGCGGAACGATGGGGTGGCTGGTGCGATCCATTTCCTGCTTCAGTTCCGCCAGGTCGATGAGCTCCACCCTGGCCTTGGCCTGGATCTCGTCGGCGGCGTGCCGGGGAATGATGTCCATGCGGGCTTGCACGCGAGCAAGGGCGGCTTCCACGTCCAGCCATTTCTGGACGGTCTGTTCGTCGCTGAAAATGGCCCGGGTGGCGGCGGTGCTGAACTGGTCTCGGAACAGCGCGCTGTCGATGACGTAGGCGCTCATGGGGTTTGTCTCCTGTCGATGGGCGTGAATGGGCGATGCCGGGCGCAATCCGCTTTCACGCGGAGGCGTTCTGCTGGAAGGCTTCCATGGCATGCAGCGAATAGACGTAGGCCGCGCCGGCATTCAGCGCGATGGCCGTTCCCAGCGCGTCGCTGACTTCGGCTTCGGTGGCGCCGGCCTTGACCGCCGCCGCGGCATGCGAGGAAATGCAGCCGTCGCAGCGGGTGGTGACGGCCACGGCCAGTGCGATCAGCTCGCGCGTCTTGGCATCCAGCGCGTCGTTGGTGCCCAGCGCGGCATTCAGGCCCCGGTAGGCCTCCAGTACCTTGGGGTTGGTGTTGCCCAGCTTGTTGGACGACTGGCGCAGGGTGCCCAGCAGTTCCTTCCAGTTCTCGAACATGTGTTGCTCCTGTCTATGGGGATGGGGACGTGTCAATCGACCTTGGTGCCGGCGGCACTGATCACCTTCTTCCAGAGGGCGATGTCGTCGGCAAGGAAAGAGGCGAAGAATTCCGGTGTGCTGTTCATGGGCTCGACCCCGGCCTGCATCAGCTGGTTGCGGAATTTCTCGTCCGCCAGCGCGTCGTTCACCGCCTGGTTCAGGCGCCTGACGATGGCCGGCGGGGTGCCGGCCGGCGCCAGCAGGCCGTACCAGGCGGCCACGTCCATGCCGTTCACGCCGGCCTCCGCCAGCGTGGGAATGTCGGGCACGGCGGCGGACCGCTTCGAGCTGGTCAGCCCGAGCACTTTGACCTTGTCGCTACCCATCAGCGCGGACATGGACGGGATGTTGATGAAGGTGAACTGGACCTCGCCGGTCTGCACGCCGTTGATGGACGGCCCCGACCCCTTGTAGGGAACGTGCGTGGCCGAGATGCCTGTCCGCAGCTTGAAGAGCTCGGCGGACAGGTGCTGGGTGCTGCCGTGTCCGGACGAGGAGAAGTTCAACGCCCCCGGATGCTGCTTGCCATAGGCGACGAGCTGCTTGACGTCCTTGACCGGCAGCTTGCTGGAGACCACGAGCAGGTTGGGGCTCTGGCCGAATACCGCGATGGGCGCGAAACTCTTGACGGGGTCGTAGTCGAGCTTGGGGAACAGGCTGACGTTGATCGCCAGCGCCGACGAGCTCAGGAACAGGGTATAGCCGTCGGGGTCGGCCCGGGAAACGTAGGTGGCGCCGATGTTCTGGCCCGCGCCGGGCCGGTTCTCGACGATCACGGATTGACCGAGTTTTTCCCCGAGCTGCTGCGCGAGCAGGCGGGCCGTCATGTCGGTGCCGCCGCCGGGCGTATAGCCGACCACGATCTTGACCGCGCGGGTCGGGAAGGACGCGGTATCGGAAGCCGCCTGGGACAACGGGCTCAGCAATACCAGTGCCGCGCCTGCGGCAAGACGATGAAGCATGGATGTCTCCTGTCGGGCGCCTCTGCGAGGGCGCTTGTGGTGGAAGGGATTACTGCTGCCTGGCCGCGCGCACGCGCGCGGCGTACTCCTGGATGCGTTGCTTGAGCCCTGGCCGGGCGGCCGAGCGGGCCAGCAGCGCAAGGTCGGGATCGTCGGCCTGCGCCGTCCGCATCGCCTGGTCCAGCAGGGCCTGGGTGCCGGCGTCCGGGGCGTGCGCGGCAGGCGCATCCCGGTTCCGCGCCGCATCGATGCGTGCCTGGGCAAGGCCGGCCGCCAAGGCCTCGTCGGCGTCGATCCAGCGACCGGAGCGTATCCAGTCCTGGGCCGTGTCGCCGCCCACCAGCGCAGCCAGGCGGCGCGTGCCGAGCACCAGGCCGAAGCCGGCGGCGCCCGGGAAGGCGAACGAAACGTCGTCGCGTATGAGCCGGCGCCGGCAGGCGGCGAAGAGGTCGGCACCGGCGCCGGCGACTCGGCCGTGGGCGACGGCGACCGTTTCGAAGGGAGCCCGGTGCACGGCCTGCAGCAGCAGTTCGATGCGGATGAAACGTGCAAGCAGGGAGTCGTCGGTTTCCCGGTCCAGGGCCGACAGGTCCACGCCGGTGCAGAAGTGACGGCCCGCGCCCTCGATCACGAGGCAGCGCACATCGTCCCGGACGCAGGCGTTTACGGCCTCGGACAGCGCGGCGACGAGGGCGGCCGACAGGGCGTTGCCGCAGGCCGGCCGGTCGAGCACGAGGCGGCGCACGCCCGAGCCGGCATCGGTCTCGATCTGGAGCAAGGCTTCAAGCATTGGCGTATCCGGAGACGAAGGACTTGGCGGCGCCGGTCTCGGCGTCGTAGACATAGCGGGACTGCTTGCCGATGTCCGTACCGTAGACGTGGATGCTGATCGAGACCCGATCGTCGTAGGCATTGCGCACGAGGTGGATGTCGCCGATGGACGGGGACACGCAAGTGGTTTGCCCGGGCTCGATGCGCTCTTCGATGGCAGCGGGGACCAGGCGTCCGTTTTCGCGGGCATAGGCGCGCGAGTATTCGGCGCCGCGCAGCATGCCGATCACGCCCCAGGTGCAATGGTCGTGTATGGGCGTGCGCTGTCCCGGGCCCCAGACGAAGCTGACCACCGAATAGCGGCCGGCGGGATCCCGGTGCAGCAGGTATTGCTGATAATGGACCGGGTGCGGACGCGAGCAGTCCCCGGGCAGCCAGTCGTCATGAGCCACGAGCTCGCGTAGCAACGCCGCGCAGGCCTCGACGGCATGAGGCTCGTCCGGCGCGGTGCCGAGGGCGGCGTCCATGCCGCGGACGAAGGCGGCCAGCCGGCCGGGTAGGGGGATCGTGGCGGTCATGCCTGGGGCTCCCGGTTCAAGGCGTTGCGGATTTCGTCGTCGTGTTCGCCCAGCGCGGGCGGGGTACGCCGTATCGGCGGCGATCGTCCGTCCAGGCGGACCGGCGAAGCGAAGGTGCGCGTTTCGCGTCCGCCGGGCAGGCGCAGTCCCCGTACCCAGTCCATGTGCTCGACCTGGGGGTCGGCCAGCGCCGACGCGTAGTCGTTGATGCGGGCATGGGGCACGCCGGCCTGCCGGAAGACATCGATCCAATAGTCCACGCCGTGCAGCGCGAAGCGGGTCTCCAGGATGTCCTTCAGCGCCTCCTGGTTGCGCGCCCGGTCCAGGATGCTGCCGAAGCGCGGGTCGTGCGCCAGCTCGGGAAGTTCGACGGCGCGCACGACCGCGCGCCACAGGTTGTCGTTGCCGGCGGCGATCGCGAAATGGCCGTCCGCGGCGCGATAGGCCTGGTAGGGGGCGTTGCGGGGGTGGGCCGAGCCCAGCTTGCGCGGGTTCACGCCCGTGCCGAAGTATTCGCTGGTCTGCAGCGCGCCGATGGCGAGCGTGCAGCCGAACATGGGAATGTCGAGGTGCGCGCCACGGCCGGTCCGTACCGCTTTCAGCAGCGATGAAGCCACGGTGAAGGCCGCGTACAGGCCCGACGAGAAATCGGAGATCGGGACGCCGCATTTGACCGGCGCGTCCGAATCGCCGGTCACGCTCATCACGCCGGCGGCTGCCTGCATGGTCAGGTCGAAGCCGCCTTCCTGGGCGCGCGGGCCGCTCTGCCCGTAGGCGGAGATCGAGCAATAGACCAGGGCGGGATTGCGCGCCGACAGCGCCGCGTAGCCCAGTCCCAGGCGGTCCATGACGCCGGGGCGGTTGTTCTCGATGAGGACGTCGGCCTTGTCCACCAGCGCGCGCGCGGTGGCGGCGTCCGCGGGGTTCTTCAGGTCCAGCACCACCGAGCGCTTGTTGCGGTTCAGCGAGGCGAAGTTCTCGCTGTATCCCTCGCTGAGCGGCGGCCAGGCGCGCATGGCGTCGCCCCCGGGCGCCTCCACCTTGACGACCTCGGCACCCAGGTCGGCCAGCAGCATGCCGCAGAACGGGCCGGCCGCGATCGAGCAGAACTCGATGACGGTGATGCCGGCCAACGGCAGTTCGCGGGGTTCGATGTGGCTCATGGGGGCTATGTCTCCTTGTCGAATTGGAGAGAGCTTATGAGCGTTCTCAGAAGAGGTACAACTGTTCTAGAATATGGAACGATCTAGCGAGGCATTACCATGAACAACACCTTGCTCAAGGGGCTGGCCGTCATCGAGTTGCTGGCGCGCAGCCAGGGCGCCATGGGCGTCACGGACATCGCCCGGGCGCTGGGCCTGCCCAAGAGCAACGCGCACCGGCTGTTGCAGGCGCTGGCCGGGCAGCGCTACGTGATCCGCCACGACGGCGGTTCGTACAGCATTTCGATCAAGCTCTGGGAGCTGGGCTCGGCCGCCTTGTCGGGGTTCGACCTGCGCCGCCACGCGGAAGGCGTCATGGATGCCCTCATGGACGCCACGGGCGAGTCCGTGCACCTGTCGGTCCTCGACCAGAAGGAGGTCGTCTACGTCCATAAGGTCGAAAGCCTGAATCCGGTCCGGGCCTATTCGCAGATAGGCGGACGCGCGGCCGCCCATTGCGTGGCCACCGGCAAGGCGATGATCGCCTTTCGCACTGCGCAGTGGCTGCAGGCGATGTCGCAGGAGCTGGTGGCATATACCCCTCACACCATCGTCGATCCGGCCGCCTTCGCGGCCGAGATGGCGCAGATCCGCAAGCGGGGCTACGCCGTCAATCGCTGCGAGTGGCGCGAGGCGGTCAGCGGCGTGGCGGCGCCGATACGAGACGGCATGGGCCACGTCATCGCGGCCATCGGCGTCTCCGGACCCGATGCGAGATTCAAGCCGCGCCGCTTGCGCGAGTTCTCCGAGCGCGTGCTCCTGGCCGCCCGGGAATTGTCCGAGGGCCTGTCCGGCGGGCCGGACCATGGTTTGTCCCACGTGGCCAGCGCCTGGCGGCCCTGACGCTCCCGCCAGCGGCTTTCAGCACGCGCTGCCGGCCCAATGGCCGCTGACCAGGCCGCCCGGCCGTTGCCGGGCCTGGACGCGGGCGCTGTCCGCCCAGGCGTCGCGCCGGACCTGCAGGCCGGCATAGATGCCGTAGCCCGCTCCGCAGCCGATCTCGCCGCCCGCCTCGACCCCTTCGCCGGCCCGGATCGAGCCCTGGGCCAGGATGTCGCCCAGGGCCTTGATGCCCCATGCCGATTCGATGTGATTGCCGGCCGTGACGTTGCCGCCGGCCAGGATGCCCTGGACGGCCACCAGGTCGTGCCCGGCGCCGATGTCGGCGCCTGCCTTGATGCCGCGGCCGCTGCGCAGCGCGTGGCCGGCCTGGATGCTGCCGTCGGCCTGGAGCATCAGCCCGGCCACGATGTCGCCGCCGGCCTGGATGTCCCACTTGGCGCGGCAATGCCCGCCCGCGTCGAGCTGGGTGGCTGCCTCGATGCCCCAGCCGGCCGAGATGTCGCCGCCGGCGCGGATATGGCCGCCGCTGGCCAGGTTGCCCGCGGCTTCGATGTCGCTGCCGGCCACGATGGCGGTGCCGGCGCGTATGCCGCCGCCCGTGCACAGATGGCGGCCGGCGCGCACCAGCGTGTCGACATTGATGCCGCTGCGGACTTCGAGCGTGCCCGCGAACACGATGGCGTGGGCGTCGACCGTGTCCAGTCGCAAGACGGTGTCCACCGGTCCGAACTGGTCCAGCAGCCAGCAGGCGTCATCGACCCGGCCATCGGCCACCAGGGCATCGAGGATGGCTTGATAGTCTCCGTGTCCGTTATGGTCTCGGATGAACCAGCGGTAGCCGCCGGTGCAGGGGTTCTTGGCTTTGACGAATTGCTTGGTGAGTTCCATGGTGCCTGGCGCTGGCGATGAGCAAGGGCGCCCGCGTGGAGCAAGGCTGCACGCGGGCGAAAACAGTCGTTCCGGGCGGCCGGAGGCGGACGCCGGAACGGATGCGGGACTGGATGCTCGTTAGCCGGGCTTGGACCGGGCGTAGGCCGAACGGGCCGCTGCTTCCTGGGCGTCCAGGAAACGCTTCCGCAGGGCATGGGGGAAACTGTAGGGCGCGAAATCGCCGTGCACCGCCGGGCCTGGCGCAAGACGCCACAGGCGGGGCCCCGTCAGGGCGGGCCACCGCTGGCAGGACACGGCGGGGCAAGCAGGCATGGTTGTTTCCGGGCAGTTGCAACCCTGTGGGCGGATTGCGGCGCGCCCCGGGAAGACAGGGCGCGGCAGCCGCATGCTACCAGTTGGTCGCGAATCGTCAAGTCGGCGGCGGTTGGCCGTTGGGCGGGGCGGCCGGGATGCCAGCGTTCCAGAGCAATTCGGAGGTCAAGGCGGCTGCGTTGGCGGCACCGCACAGGCGCATCGTCCGTATGAGCTCGTCGTGCAGGATGTCCAGCACGCGCGCCGCGCCCGCCTGGCCGGCCACGCAGGCGCCGAACAGCAACGGGCGTCCGACCAGGACTCCGGCAGCGCCCAGGCATCGCGCCTTGGCCACGTCGGCGCCGCGGCGCACGCCGCCATCCAGGAATACCTGCGCCTTATCACCGACCGCCCTCAGGACTGCGGCCAGCGCGGCCAGGGCGGGGACGCCGGTCTCGAGTTGCCTTCCGCCATGGTTGGAGACCACCAGGCCGTCGCATCCCGCCCTTAGTGCCCGCAGCGCGTCGTCTGGGCGCAGCACGCCCTTCACCAGCAGGGGGCCGGGCCAGCGCCGGCGGATCTCGGCCAGGCCGCTCCAATCGAACGCGGGATCGAATTCGGCGCCTACCGACGGTGCAAGCGTGGAGCCGCGCGCGCCGGCCGGGTCGAGGCCAGCGAGATTGGCCATGGCGGGTACGCCATGGCGCAGCATGCCCAGAGCCCATCGCGGCCGGGCCGCGAACGCGGCGACATTGCGAGCGGTAAACCGGAAAGGCATGGCGCAGTCATTGCGCAGGTCCCGTTCCCGCTTGCCGCCTACCGGCACGTCCACGGTCACGACCAGGGCTTCGAAGCCGGCGGCAAGCGCGCGTGCGAGCAGGCGCCACATATGGTCCCGCTGGCGAAGCGGGTAGAGCTGGAACCACTTGGCGCCGGCCGATGCCTCGCCGATGGCTTCGATCGTGGTCGTGGCGGTGGTCGACAAGATGTAGGGGATGCCCGCCTGGGCCGCCGCGCGCGCGATGGCCCGGTCGCCGTCCAGGCAACCGTACCCGACCGCTCCCATGGGCGCCACGGCCACCGGCATGGCGACGGCACGCCCCAGCAGAAGCGTGGACGCGTCGGGCGAGGCGCCGCCGGCCAGCGCACGGGGAGACCATCCCACCTGCCGAAAGGCATTGCGGTTGAGCGCCAGGGTGTGTTCGTCGTCCGCCCCGCCGGCGTAGAAATCGAAGATCGGCCCGGGTAGGCGCCGCTTGGCCAGCGCTTCGAAATCATCGAGGGCAAAGGTGCGGTCCAGGCGGGCCATGATCGTGCGTCAGGGTTGCTTGGGAACACGGGCCAATTCGACCAGCATGCCCGCGGCCTGGCGGTCCTGGGCGAGAAAGCGGACGAATTGCTCGGGCGTGTCAAGAGCGCTTTCCACGTAGCGGGTTTGCATGACCTCGACCATTTTCGGATCCTGGAACACGGCGGTGAATGCGCGATGAATGCGCGCCACGATGCCGGACGGCGTACCGGCGGGGGCGGCGATGCCCCACCACGGCCGGCTTGGGAAACCGCCCAGGCCGCTTTCGGCCATGGTCGGCACATCTGGCAATTGTGGCGACCGTTGGGCGCCCGCCACGGCGATGGCGCGCAATTGGCCGCTCTGGATCAGGCCGATGAAGTTGCCCAGGCCCATCTGCGCAAGCTGGATCTCGCCGGCCGTGACGGCGTTGGCGATGGGGCCGCCGCCTTTGTACGGGACGCCCACCATGCGCGTTCCCCATTCCCGGTTGAGCCAGGCGACGAGCAATTCCTGCAGCGAACCGGAGCCCAGGGTGCCGAAATTGACGGCATCCGGGTGCGCCTTCGCATAGGCGCGCAATTCAGCCACCGAGCGCACGGGAAGCGCTGCCGGCACCACCAGCCCTTCGGTGACGTAGAACAGGCGGTTGATCGGCGTGAAGTCCCGGGCTGGGTCGTAGGGCAGCTTCTCGAACATGAACGGGTTGAATGACATGGTGGCGTGATACACCGCGCAAAGGGTGTAGCCGTCGGCGGGGGCCTTCGCGCAGGCCTCGGCGCCGACGATGCCGCTGGCGCCCGGGCGGTTCTCGACGACGATCGGCTGTCCCAATTGCTGGCCGAGCGCCGGCGTGGCGGCCCGGAGCACGACGTCGGTGACGCTGCCCGGAGCGATCGGTACGATCAGCTTGACAGGACGCGTGGGGTAGTCGTCCTGGGCCTGGACGGCAGGCGACAGGACGCAAGCGGTCAGCGCGAGGACGAGCCCCGCGCGGCGGATGGTGGAATGCATGGTGGTCTCCTCGATGGCGGCGCCTGGCCGCTCGGTTTTCAGTGCAGCGACGTCTGGCCGGCAGCCGACAAGCCCAATGCCTTGATCACGTCTCCGAACTGTTTGTCGTCTTCCTGCATGTACTGCGCGAACTCGTCGCCCAGGCGCCAGCGGGTCGTGAAGAAACTGGCTCGGGCTTCGGCCTGGAAATCGGGGTCATCGGCCACGGCGCCCAGCGCCTCCACGTATTCGCGGGTGATCGTACCGGGGAGGCCGCGCGGAGCGACGATGCCCCGCCAGTGCGCGACCGACCACGGCACGCCCGCCGCCTCTTGCACCGTGGGAACGTCGGGAAACGAGCGGTGGCGCTGGTCTTCCATGGTCGCCAGCGCACGGGCGCTGCCGGCCTGGAGCGGCCCGCGGGCGTCGGTCATGGTGATGGGCGCGACATGCGCGCGCCCCGCCAGCGCGTGCTCCAGCCCCTGTTCGCCGCTATGCGTCTCTATCCATTGGAGGTGCTCCAGCGGAATGCCGTTGACGTGCATCAAACCGGCCAAGGAGAATTTCCAGACGCTGAAATTGGGCCCGCCCGAGCCGATGATCGGATGGCGGCGGCAATGTTCGAGGAAAGCGCGCAGATCATGAAACGGCGAGCCGGCCGGCACGATGACGGCCGAGGACTCGACGAACGGCACCGCCAGCGGCGTGTAGTCGGAGGGAGTCAGCGAGGTGAGGCCGGGGTGCCAGTGCATCATGCCGATTTCGCCGGTGATCAGGCCCAGCACCGTGCCGTCCGCGCTGGCGTCGGCGATGGCCTGGTGGCCGGAGACGGCGCCGGGTCGATTCACCACATCGATGGTGCGCCCGATTTTTCGTCCCAGGTGCCTGGCGATGAGCCGGGCGCGCTGATCGCTGCCTCCGTCTTTCACGTACGGGACCAGCAATCGGATAGGTGCATTGGAGTGGGGCATGGGCTTGTCGTGTCTCGTTGAGTCCGGTCAGCTTATCGGTGGGACGGCGCGGGGGCCAATGGCATGTTTTCATGCCTCATTCCCTGGGGTTATAGGCCGCCGGAAGACTCCCGCGCCGCCACGTGCCTGCGCATGCAATCGCCGAACAGATCGATCAGCGGCAGGGCAACCGGGTGCCTGCGCCGTGCCAGGCCGCCGCGGAAGCGCCAGATGCCTTGTGCTGTCGGCAGGACGTCGATGCCGAGCTTGCGCGCGTGCGGCAGCACCTGGTGCGATTGCGTCGCCACGAACTGGCCGGTCGCGACAAGCGAAAGCAGTATCTCGAGCGAATCGGCCTCGGCGGCGAAGCCTGGCGTGTCCAGCCCGCGCAGCGCGAAGTATCGCTTCATGCGTTCCAGCACGGCATAGTCATTGTGCGGGCCGACGAATCGGCATCGACTGAGTTCTACGTCGGAGACCTCGTCCGCCTGGTGCAGGGGATGGCTGCGATGCGCGAGGAAAACATGGCTGCTGTCGATCAGGTATTCCTTCTCGATGTCGTCGTGGTCGGGAAAATCCAGCGCGGCGCAGATGATGTCGAGTTCGCCGCGCAGCAATTGCGGCAGCAAGGTGCTCAGCACGCCGGGCACCACGCGTACGCGCAGGCTGGGATGGGTTTGCGCCAGTTCCGCCACGACGTCTGGCAGTAGATGGACGGACCAGAGCGGACCGGCGCCGACATTCAGCATGCCCACGCCGCCGTCCTTCATCGAAAGGATTTCGTCATGGGCACGCTGCGATTCCAGCTGGATGAGGCGGGCGCGGTGCGCCAGCGTCGCTCCGTACGCGGTTGGCACCATGCCGGCGGCGGTGCGCTTGAACAAAGGTACGCCCAGTTGTTCCTCGAGCTTGCGCAGGCTCTTGGACAGCGCCGGCTGGGTGATGCACAACTCGTCGGCGGCCGCCGTGAGCGTGCGATGCGTCACTACGGCCAGGAAGCAGGTAAGCAGCTTGGAGTTGAGCACGGGCAGGGCCTTCCAGCGGGGAAGTCATCCCGGCACTCTACGAGCGGATGAGACGGCCCGGCCAGCCGGTTTGCTGGATAGTCGGTATCCATGGGCTGGATGATGCGCTGGTCTTTCCAGGATTGCGCCGCCGCGGCCGCCCGGATGCCAAGAGGCCGGGACATGCTTCAGCCGTCCTCGCCCGGATCGAAGTCCATGCGCCGCATCGCGTCCGCCAGCGAGATCCGCGACCGCTCGTAGTCGGCCCAGGGCGTGTTGCCGGTGGCCAGCCGGTCGCCCAGCGTGTGCAGCGTCCAGTGGGCGGAGCTCGACAGGCCGTCCAGTTCCTCCCAGGCCACGGGCACCGACACGGCCAGCCCCGGCCGCGCGCGTACCGACCAGGCCGCCACCGTGGTGGCGCCGAAGCCGTTGCGCAGGTAGTCGATGAAGATCTTGCCCACCCGGTTCCGGGGCCCGCTCTTGGCCACGAAATGGCTGGGCAGGGTCTGCGCCAGGTGCTGGACGATGGCGCGCGAGAAGGCCTTGACGGTATCCCAGTCGTATTGCGGCCGCAGCGGCACGATGACGTGCATGCCCTTGCCGCCGCTGGTCTTCAGGAAGGCGGGCAGGCCCAGTTCGCGCAGGAAGGCGTGCACGAGCTGGGTGCCTTCGCGGATGCGCGGCCAGCCCACGCCTTCGCCGGGGTCCAGGTCGAAGGTCATGCGGTCGGGCGTGCCGATCGCGTCGTCCGTGCCGTTCCAGGTGTGCAGTTCGATGGTGTTCATCTGCGCCGCGGACAAAAGGCCCTGCAGGTCGTCGATCTTCATCAGCGGTGGATGGCCCGGGTCGATCTCCTGGGGCAGCCTGACCACGCCGGGCAGCGCCGCGCGGTCGGCGTGCTTCTGGAAGAAGAGTTCGCCGCCCACGCCGTCCGGCGCCCGCACCAGGGCCACGGGCCGGTTCTTCAGGTGCGGCAGCAGCAGCGGGGCCATGGCCGCGTAGCACTGGACCAGTTGCAGCTTGGTGATGCCGCTCTGCTTGTCGATCACCCGTCCCGGGTGCGTCACGCGGAAGGAGGCGGGCAGGCCGTTGCTTTGCATGGTCTCGGATTCCTTGGGCGGCGCGGCCGCCTGTTCGCGGGTGACGGCGCTGGCGGGCTTGTCGGCGCGCAAGCCGCGGAAGACGCCCTGGCGGATGTGGCCGCCGCCGGTCCATTCGGCGAACGAGACCTCGGCCAGAAGCTCCGGCCGGACCCAGTGGGCCCGGCCCAGGCCCTTCGTGTTGGTTTCGAACGGGGAGCGCGGCGCGGCCAGCTCGTCCAGGCGCTTCTTCAGGGATAGCAAGGTACGCTGGTCGAATCCCGAGCCGACGTTGCCCGCGTAGCGCAGCCGTCCCTCTTCGTCGTGCACGCCCAGCAGCAGCGAACCCAGTCCCGAGCGCGTCCCCTGGGGGTCGGTATAGCCGCCGATGACGAATTCCTGGCGGTTCTGGCACTTGAGCTTGATCCAGTCGGCGGAGCGGCCCGAGCGATAGCCGCCGTCCTTGCGCTTGCCGATGACCCCCTCGAAGCCCAGGCGGCAGGCCGAGGCGACCAGGTCGCGCGGCGCGGCCTCGAACGCGTCGCTGAAGCGCAGGCGCGCCGGATCGGCGTCCTCCAGCAGGCTGCGCAGCGTCGTGCGCCGCTCGGCAAGCGGCAGGCGGCGCAGGTCGCGGCCGGCGTAGAAGGGGAGGTCGAACAGGTAGTAGACGGCGCCGCGCGCGGAGCCGGTCTCGAACGCATTCTGCAGCGACTGGAAGTCGGGGATGCCGTGTTCGTCGGGCACGATGATCTCGCCGTCCAGCCAGGCATCGGCCAACTTCATTGCTTCGATCGCGGCGCGCAGTTCTTCCAGCTTGTGCGTCCAGTCCTTGCCGGTGCGGGTGTAGAGGCGAACCTGGCCGCCTTCGATGCGGGCCAGGATCCGGTAGCCGTCGAACTTCAGTTCGTATTGCCAATGTTCGGGATCCGGCGGCGGCGCGTTCACCAGCGTCGCCAGTTGCGGTTCGAGCGTGGCGGGCAGCTTCGCGTAGGCCGGCGCGGGAGCGGAGGCTTCCTCGGCATCGGCCTCGGGACCGGTGACCGCGTAGTCGTCTTTTTCCTTGATCAATAGCCAGGCTGGCTGCTTCTCGGTCTTGCGCATCCGCACCAGCGCCCACTGGCCGTGCAGCTTGGCGCCGCGCAGCTCGAACTTGAGCTTGCCCGCGCGGTAGCCCTTGCGCGGATCCTCCAGCGGAATCCAGGTCCCGGCGTCCCAGATGGCGACGTCGCCGGCGCCATAGTGGCCCTCGGGAATGCGGCCCTCGAAGCTGCCGTAGGACAGCGGATGGTCCTCGACCTGGACCGCCATGCGCTTGACGCCCGGATCCAGGCTCGGGCCCTTGGGCACGGCCCAGCTCTTGAGCGTGCCGTCCAGCTCCAGCCGGAAGTCGTAGTGCAGGCGCCGCGCCGCATGGCGCTGGACGACGAAGGACAGGGCGTGCGTGCCGGGCTTGCCGCCCGCGGCGGGTTCGGGCGTGTGGGCGAAATCGCGCTTGGCGCGATAGGTGCGGAGGGCGTCGTTCCTGGCCATGCGAGGCTCCGGTGGCCGCGGTCAGGCGCTGCGCCGGGTCTTGCCGCCTCGGGCATGCCCCTTGCCGCTGGAGCCACCGCTGCCCTTGTGTTTTTCCAGGCTGCGCTTGAGCAGTTCCGTCAGGTCCACGATGTCGGCCGTGGGCCGGGCTTCCTCCAGGGATTCGATGGGATGGACGGCCTGGGTTTCCTCCGCTTCGATCTTGGTCTGCACCAGTTGCAGGATCTTCTCCTTGAACTCGTCGTGGAACTGCTGCGGATCCCATTCGCCCGCCATGTCCTCGATCAGCTGGACGGCCATCTTCATCTCGCGCGCCGAGATGCCCTCGGCATGGCTGCCTTCCTCGGGCAGGTCCAGGTTCTCCCACGAGCGGATCTCGTCGCCCCAGCGCAGCAGGTTCAGGACCAGGCCGGGCCCGGCGGGAATCAGCGCCGCCAGGTGCTGCTTGGTCTGGATCACCACGCGTGCCACGCCTATCCGCCCGGTCTTGAACAGGGCCTCGCGCAGCAGGGCGTAGACCTTGGCGCCCTTGCCCAGGGGGGCCAGGTAGTAAGGCCGTTCGAGATAGATGAAGGGGATGGAGTCGGCCGCCACGAAGGTCTCGATCTCTATCGTCTGCGTGGATTCGGGATAGGCGGCGCGGATCTCGTCGTCGGACAGCACGACGTAGCGGCCATCTTCGTAGGCGATGCCCTTGACGATGTTCTCGCGCGTGATTTCGCGGCCGGTGCGCTTGTTGATGCGCTTGTAGCCCACCGGGTCCATGCTGCGCTTGTCCAGCCAGTCGAAATCCAGTTCGCTTTCCTGGGTGGCGGTGTACAGCGCCACCGGAATGTGGACCAGACCGAAGCTGATGGCGCCTTTCCAGAGTGTGCGTGCCGTGGTGGCCATGGCCGTTCCCCCTTGTGTAGCGGAATCGTCACGTCCAGCATATCCGAGGCTGGGGCCAGAGGCGGTGAAAATCCTGGCGAACTGGTAGCAGAGTGTTATCGCGGGCCAGGGCACGCGGGAGGGGCGGCCGCTTGCTGGACGTATACTTTCGTCTTTTGCCCGACCGTAATGAACGTCCGCGAATACTACGAGCAAGCCCTGGCCGAGCGCGGGTTCACCCCGGATGCGGCCCAGCGTGCCGCCATCGAGCGCCTGCAGCGCTACTACGATGACTGGGTCGAGTTCAAGTCGCTGCGTTCCAATGCCCTGAAGCGCCTGTTGAACCGCCCGGGCGTGCCGCGCGGCGTCTACATGTGGGGCGGCGTGGGCCGGGGCAAGAGCTTCCTGATGGACGCCTTCTACGCCACGGTGCCGGTGCAGCGCAAGACGCGGCTGCATTTCCACGAGTTCATGCGTGGCGTGCACCGGGAGCTGGACGAGGTCAAGGGCATGGCCGACCCGCTGGACGAGGTGGCGCGCCGCATCTCGCGTCGCTACCGGCTGATCTGCTTCGACGAGTTCCACGTCTCGGACGTGGCCGATGCCATGATCCTGTACCGGCTGCTGCTGGCGCTGTTCGCCAACGGGACCTCGTTCGTGATGACGTCCAACTACGAGCCCTCGACCCTGTATCCGGAAGGCCTGCACCGCGACCGCATCCTGCCGGCCATCGCGCTGATCCAGGAAAAGATGGACGTGATGAACGTCGATTCCGGCGTCGACTACCGCCGGCGGGCGCTCGAGCAGGTCGAGATCTACCATAGCCCGCTGGGTCCGGAAGCCGACCAGGCGCTGGAGAAGGCCTTCGCCGCGCTGGCCGACACGCCGCCCATCGAACCGCCGGTGCTGTCGGTCGAGAACCGGCAGATCAAGGCCCGCAAGCTGAGCGGGACGGTGGTGTGGTTCGACTTCGCAACCTTGTGCGGCGGACCCCGGTCGCAGAACGATTATCTGGAGCTGGCCAGCCGTTTCCACGCGGTGATCCTGTCGGACGTGCCCAGCATGGGGCCCAGGCAGGCCTCGGAAGCAAGGCGCTTCACCTGGCTGGTGGACGTGTTCTACGACCACAAGGTCAAGCTGATCATGTCGGCGGCCTGCGAACCCGAGGAGCTTTATACCGAAGGCGCGCTGGCCAACGAGTTCCACCGGACGGTGTCGCGGATACTGGAGATGCAGTCCCGGGAATACCTGGATGCCGAGCGGCGGGAGACGGTGGTCTTGTAGTTCTCGAGGTGGCCGTATCCCGGCCCCGCCGGAGTGGGCGTGGCCCCCTTTCGGGGGCCGGGTAATCAGCGCTTCAGCTTCGCGAACGCCGCTGCCATCGCGCTTTCCCCCGGAGGCGGGGCGCTCATGCCGCGATCGCGCCCGCGGCCGCCGCCCGGGCGTCCGGCACCGGCGCTGCCGCCGTCGCCGCGGCGCGCGGGGACCGAGTCGTCGTTCAGGCGCATGGTCAGCGCGATGCGCTGGCGCTGCAGGTCGACTTCCTGCACCTTGACCTTCACCGTCTGGCCCACGCGCACCACGTCGCGCGGGTCCTTGACGAATTTCTCGGACAGCGCCGAGATGTGGACCAGGCCGTCCTGGTGGACGCCGATGTCGACGAAGGCGCCGAAGTTGGCGACGTTGGTGACCACGCCTTCCAGGATCATGCCCTGGCGCAGGTCGTTCAGCGTCTCGACGCCGTCCTGGAAGGTGGCGGTCTTGAACTCGGGGCGGGGATCGCGGCCGGGCTTCTCGAGTTCGCTGAAGATGTCCTGGACGGTGGGCAGGCCGAAGCGTTCATCGGTGAACTGGGCGGGCGAGACGCCCTTGAGCGCGGCGCGGTTGCCGATGACCTGGCGGATGTCGGTCTGGAGCTTGGCCAGGATGCGTTCGACCACGGGATAGGCTTCCGGGTGGACGGACGAGCAGTCCAGCGGATTGTCGCCGTTGGCCACGCGCAGGAAGCCGGCGGCCTGTTCGAAGGCTTTGTCGCCGAAGCGCGGCACGTCCATGAGCTTGGCGCGCGAGGGAAAGGCGCCGTTCTGGTCGCGCCAGGAAACGATGTTCTTGGCCAGTGCGGCGTTCAGGCCCGAGACGCGGGTCAGCAGCGGCACCGAGGCGGTGTTCACGTCCACGCCCACGGCGTTCACGCAGTCTTCCACCACGCTGTCGAGCATGCGCGCCAGTTCGCGCTGGTTGACGTCGTGCTGGTACTGGCCGACGCCGATGGATTTGGGGTCGATCTTGACCAGTTCGGCCAGCGGATCCTGCAGGCGGCGGGCGATGGAGACGGCGCCGCGCAGGCTGACGTCGAGCTCGGGGAACTCGGCGGCGGCCAGTTCCGAGGCCGAATAGACGGAAGCCCCGGCCTCGGAGACGACGATGCGGGTCAGGTTCAGGTCCGGGTAGCGCTTCATCAGGTCGGCGGCCAGCTTCTCGGTCTCGCGCGAGGCGGTGCCGTTGCCGATGGCGATGAGCTCGATCTGGTGGCGGCGGGCGATGCGGGCCAGGGCCTCGATCGAGCCGTCCCAGTCGCGGCGGGGTTCGTGCGGGTAGACCGTCGCGGTTTCCAGCAGCTTGCCGGTGCGGTCGATGGCCGCGACCTTGACGCCGGTGCGGATGCCGGGGTCCAGGCCGAGCACGGCTTTCGGGCCGGCGGGCGCCGCCAGCAGCAGGTCTTTCAGGTTCAGGGCGAAGACGCGAATGGCCTCGGTTTCCGCTTCTTCGCGCAGGCGGGCCAGGTTCTCGGTCTCGAACGAGGGCAGCAGCTTCACGCGCCAGGTCCAGCGGCAAACCTCGCCCAGCCATTTCTGGCGCGGGCTGACGTCCAGCCCGAAGACGCCGTCCAGGCCGACCAGCTTGGCGACGCGCGCCACGCAGGGGTGGGGAAGCTGTTCTTCCAGTTCGGGCTCCAGGCCCAGGCGCAGTTCCAGCACGCCCTGCTGGCGGCCGCGCAGCATGGCCAGCACGCGGTGCGAGGGCAGGGTGCGCAGCGGCTCGCTGAAATCGAACCAGTCGCGGAAATTGGCGCCTTCGGCTTCCTTGCCTTCGGCCACCTTGGAATAGACCAGGCCGGTATTCCACAGGTAGCCGCGCAGGTTCTCCAGCACCTCGGCGTTTTCGGAGAAGCGCTCGGTCAGGATGTCGCGGGCGCCGTCCAGGGCGGCCTTGACGTCGGCCACGCCGGCCTCGGCGTTGACGTAGTCCGCGGCGGCGGTTTGCGGATCGATGGCCGGATCGGCGAGAATGGCGTCGGCCAGGGGCTCGAGGCCGGCTTCACGGGCGATCTGGGCGCGGGTCCGGCGCTTGGGCTTGTACGGTGCGTAAAGGTCTTCCAGGCGCTGCTTGGTGTCGGCGGTGGTCAGCGCGTCCTTGAGCTCGGGCGTCAGCTTGCCCTGCTGCTCGATCGAGGCCAGGATGGCCGCGCGGCGACTTTCCATGTCGCGCAGGTATTCCAGCCGTATTTCCAGGTTGCGCAGGACGGTGTCGTCCAGGCCGCCGGTCACTTCCTTCCGGTAGCGGGCGATGAACGGCACGGTCGCGCCGTCATCCAGGAGTTCCACCGCGGCCGAGACCTGTGCCGGGCGTGCGCCGAGTTCTTCGGCAAGCTGGGCGATAATGCGGGATTGGGCCTGGGTGTCGAGTGCCTCGCCCCGGTCGGTGACCATAGCCATCGAGTCCGTCCTACCTTGGAAAATGAAGCCGCGGATTTTGCCACAGTCTGAGAATATGTCCTTAATTGCTTTCTGCCCGGGCGTTACGCAATGTGTCGACCGCCTGCCCGCCACGGGCGGCTGGGCCGCCCGGCTGGCGCGCTGGCTGCTGCCCACGGTCGTGGCCGTGGCCGTCTGCGCGGCGCCCGCATGGGCGGCCGAGGGGGACGGGCAGCCCGCCCCCGCGCAGACCTACGCCTCGAAGGAGGCGGCCCAGGCGGCCGCCGACGCCGCCAAGGCCGAGTCCGACCGCATCAAGCGGCAGTACGACATCGACGCGGCCGAGTGCATGCACAAGTTCTTCGCCAACAGCTGTGCCGAGAAGGCCAGGCTCGAGCGCAATGCGGGCGTGACGCGCGCCGACGGGGAGCGGCGCGCAGCCGAGCTCTATATCCGGCGCGAAGAAGCCCGCGAGCGGCACGAGAAGCGCGACCGCGACAATGCCGAGCGCGACGCCAAGACCGCCGACCGCGCCGCCCGCAAGGCCGAGGAAGCGGCCAGCCGCCCGCCGCCCAAGGCCGAGCCGGCCCCCCCGCCGCGCCCGTCGGCCCCCGCCGCCGCGCCGGCGCCGCGTCTGCCGCGCGACGTGGACGATCCTGCCGTTCGCGCCCGCAACCGGGCCGAATTCGAACGCAAGCAGGCGGAGGCGCGCGAGTACGCCGAGAAGCAGGCCCGCGATCGGCAGGAAGCCGAGGCCAAGCGTGCCCGGCGCCGGGCCGAGCGCGAGGAAGAGGCCGGGCGCCTGAAGGCGCAGCAGCAGGAAGAGGGCGCGCCGGCGCCTGCCGGGAAGCCGTGATGGACGACAGGATCCAGGCGCTGACCGCGCGCATCGTCGAGCTGCAGCTCGAGCACCGCGACCTCGACGCCGCGATCGAGAGGCTGGCCCTCGACGCCGCGGTGGACGAACTGCGCCTGAAGCGCATGAAGAAGCGCAAGCTCCAGCTCAAGGACCACATCGTGGCCCTGCAGATGCAGCTCATACCGGACATTCCTGCATGACCGCTTCGATCATGGACATCGGCGCCGACGTGGCCGCCGTGTTCGCGGCCGACGGCCCCCTGGCGCGCAAGCTCAAGGGCTACCGGCCGCGGATCCAGCAGATCGAGCTGGCTCAGGCCATCGCGCGGGCCATCGGCGATCGCGGCACGCTCGTGGCCGAGGCCGGCACCGGGACCGGCAAGACCTTCGCCTATCTCGTGCCGGTGCTGATGCACGGCGGCAAGGTGCTGGTCTCGACCGGCACCAAGACGCTGCAGGACCAGTTGTTCGCCCGCGACCTGCCGGCCGTGCGGGACGCGCTGGGGCTGCCCGTCGTCATCGCGCTGCTGAAGGGGCGGTCCAACTACCTGTGCCACTACCATCTCGAGCGCACCGCGGGCGACGGCCGCCTGGCTTCGCGGGCGGAGGTCGCCCAGCTGCGCAAGATCGAGGTGTTCGCCAAGCACACCCGCAGCGGCGACAAGGCCGAACTGGCCGAGGTGCCCGAGAACGCGGACATCTGGCACAAGGTGACGTCCACCCGCGACAATTGCCTGGGATCGGACTGTCCGGCCTTTCGCGAGTGCTTCGTCATGCAGGCCCGCAAGCGCGCCATCGAGGCCGACGTGGTGGTGGTGAACCATGTGTTGTTCCTGGCCGACCTCGCGCTCAAGGACGAAGGCATCACCGATCTGCTGCCGGCCGCCGATACGGTGGTGTTCGACGAGGCCCACCAGTTGCCGGCCGCCGCCACGCGCTTCCTGGGCGAGTCGGTGTCGTCGCACCAGCTGCTGGACTTCGCGCGCGACGCCACGGTCGCCGGCCTGTCGCATGCGCGCGAAAGCGCGGACTGGCCGGTGCTGGGACAGGCCGTCGAGCAAGCCACCCGCGAGCTGCGGCTGTCGTGCGCGGCGGTCGAGAAAATGCCGGGCCAGCGCAGCACCTTCGACACGCTGCCCAATCCCCAGGACTTCGGCAAGGCGGTGCAACAGGTGATCGATGCGGTCCACACCCTGGGCCGCATCCTGATGGCCGTGGGTGAGCGCCACCCCGATCTGGACATGGTGGCCAAGCGCGGTCCCGACCTGATCGCGCGGCTGGCGCGCTGGACCGAGGCCCACGGCGTGCCGCCGGCCCATGCCGGGCAGACCGGCAAACCGGCCGAATCCGCCTGGCCGGAATCCGTTGCCGACCAACCAACCGAGCAGCCCCCGCAACGGGCAGACGACGGCTGGGTGCGCTGGGTGGAAACCGGCACCAGCCACATCCGCCTGCATACCGCGCCCTTGTCCGTCGCACAGGCGTTTTCGCAGTACCGGCCGGCGGGGCAGGCCTGGATCCTTACCTCGGCCACCTTGTCGGTGCGGGAGGATTTCTCGCATTTCACGCGCCAGCTCGGCCTGTACGAAGCCACGACCGGCCGTTGGGAGTCGCCGTTCGACTACGGGACCAATGGCCGACTGTTCGTGCCGCATGGCATTCCCGCGCCGCAGGATCCGCGCTTCACCGAAGGCTTCGTCGAGGCCTTGCTGCCCGTGCTGGCGGCCAGCCGCGGTTCGGCGCTGGTGCTGTGCACGACGCTGCGGGCGGTGGACAAGGTGGCCGAGCTGCTGCAGGAAGCCTTCCGCGAACGTGGCTGGGAATGGCCTCTGTTCAGGCAGGGCGACCGTTCCCGCCGGGAACTGCTGGAGCGCTTCCGGACCAGCGCGCACGCGGTCCTGGTGGGCAGCGCGAGTTTCTGGGAAGGCATAGACGTGCCGGGCGACGCGCTGACCCTGGTGGCCATCGACAAGCTGCCGTTCGCGCCGCCGGACGATCCGGTGCTGGATGCCCGCATCCGCGCCTGCCGCGAACGGGGCGGCAATCCCTTCTTCGAATACCAGTTGCCCGAGGCCGCCATCGCGCTCAAGCAGGGCGCGGGACGGCTGATCCGCACTGAAACCGACTGGGGCGTGCTGATGGTGGCCGACCGCCGGCTGGTCGAGAAGCCCTACGGCAAGCTGTTGTGGCGCGGCCTGCCGCCGTTCACGCGTACCCGCAACGTGGCGGACGTCGAGGCGTTCTACGCCGAGCGCGCCGAGACGCTGTCGCCAGCGGCCTGAGCGGTGCGCTGCCGGAACCCCGCACCGGCCAGGGCCAGCAGGCCCTAGCGAATCACCACCGACACGCTGGTCCGGGGCGGCACGGTGATGACCTCCTCGTAGACGTCCCGCACAGCCGGCCGCACGAACGGGAAGAATCCTCGCGGCTGCAGATACATCGGTACGCTCGTTGGCAGCCCGTAGTCCGCGTACAGCGCACCGTCCATCGGCACGAGGTCGTAGCCGGAGTCGCTTCTCGCCCCCAGGCCGAAGTTCGGCGGCGATGCCGCCGGCAACAGTGCGCTGGTCGTGCCGATGCGGCGCATCGTCGTCTGGATGCCCGGGCCGCCCACGTCGCGGATGACCTTGTCCAGGATGCGCCAGGAGTCCGGCGCGCCGGTCTCGTTCAGCAACCTTCGATAGAAGTCCATGCCGTAATGACGCAGCAGGTAGGCGCCTATGGTCGAGTTGATGTTGTAGCTGTCGCAGGCGCCCCAGTCCAGGATGGCGATCGACAGGATGTCGCAGTTGAAGTTCTGGTCGCGCAGCCAGTAGCGGACGAAGAAATCACGGTTTTCATGGTGGCGGTTCAGGCCGGGAAGGTAAAGGGCATCCTCGGCCATCAGCGCGATCAGTTCGATGAACCAGGATTGATGGAAGTACTCCTGGCCTGGCTCCTTGGAGATGACCTGCAGGTAGCGTGTGGAAAGGTGAGTCAGCTCATGGGCGAAGGAGGCCAGTTCGTCCAGGACGGGGTTGTAGAAGTTGTCGTCTGACATGAAGAGGACCAGCGCTTCGTTGCTGAGATTGTCCTCGGGAGGGCCGGCTGGATCGTTCAGCCCGACGTCGTTCCAATGCACCATTCCGGCCGCCATCATGTCGCGGATGAAGGCGACGTGCAGGTCCGCGTCGGGAGGGATGGCCGGCAATTCGCCTTCCGGATACGGGCCCCAGGGCGGACCGACGAGTGCCACGGTCCTGTCGTAGACCGCGTCCTCTCTTTGGGCGACGTCGCGGATGAAGCCGTCGAGCATTGCATCCGTGACACTGCCGGCTGCCTGGGTCTCCGCGTCGATCCATACATGGATGCCGCGCCCGTCGCGGGCCACGGTCTGGCGGACCAGGGTCGACCGGCGGAACGCGTCTTTTTCCGTGCCCATCCCGTAGCCGGATACCCGCCAGGTGCGCACGTCCCCGAGCCGGGGCGCGTGGGCGGTGCGGCTCGGCCCCACGATTCTGTGCGCGGGCGAGGGTTTGCGGCTCTTCAGCCTCTGCATCGGATCGGCCTGCATCGGCGGCAGGTCGGGGTGCCGCGGGCGGCGCGGACTTGCGGCATCCGCCGCGTCCGCGCCGGCCGGGAACGCCAGCCTGGCGGCGGGCGCAGCGAGCGGATAGGGCGAACGCAGATACAGCTCCAGCGCGGGCAGGCGCTGCGGCGTATCCCCGTGGTTGGTGATGATCAGCTGCACGTCCTTGCCTGCCAGGCCCGAGATGTCGATCGCCACTGTCTGCCGATCGTCGGTCGTATTGGTGTATTGCCAGATGCCGACGCCCGAACCCAGGTAGCGATGGGCATCGACCGCGCCGCAATGAGGTCCGCTGCAATCGACCGTCAGTTGCGCCTCGGCCGGAGCAGGCGGTTCGGGCGTATCCGGCGCCACGGCGCCGTCTCCGCCGCAGGCGGCCAGCAGCAGCCATACGCCATGGATGGCCAGGCGTCTGATGGGAAGGCATGGACGTGAAGAGACTGTGATCATGGCGATTCCTTGCTATCGGATGACGAGGCTCAGGCTGGAGCGTGGGGGAACCAGCAGCGTTTCGCGGTAGCTGCCCTGGACAAGGGGACGTACGAACGGAAAGAAGCCGTAGGGTTCCAGGTAGAGCGGCACGCGGCCGGGTAAGGTGTTGATGTCGGCATAGCGCGCGCCATCGAGCGGGATAAGGAAGACGTCCTGCCCGTGCCGCGCGGGATAGCCGAAGCCTGGGGGCGATGCCGCCGCGGGAAACAGCGCCGCGCTGGTCCCGAAGCGCCGCAGGAGGGCCGGGAAACCGTCGCCGACGGCCTGCCGGAGGGAGTGGTCGAGGATTTCGAACGAGTCGCTCGAACTGAAGTCGTGCAGCAACGAGACCAGTAGATCGGCACCGTAGTGGCGCATCAGGAAGGCGGCCAGTGCATTGACCGTGCTGTAGCCATAGCAGGCCCGGTTCGGCAACGGGATCGGATACATGTCTCGCAGGTCGCAATTGAAGCCACCGCGTTGTCCCCAGGACAACCAGCTCTGGAACCGCGCCTCGGTATCGGAGGGCGCCGCGTCGTCGGGATGGTAGGCCAGCTCCTTCATTGCTTCCGCGACGGTTTCGTTCAGCCAGGAGTCGAGCTGGTCGTCATCGCCTGCGAGGATGCCTCGATAGAACCAGAATATGAGATGGGTGAGTTCGTGCGAGAAAGTCTGGATGGCATCGGTGTAGATGTCGTCGGGGGCGTAAATGCTCCGGGCGTGCATGTAGACCGCCAGCGCCTCGTTGGACTGCTGGATGTTCGGGAGGTCCGGGTAGTAGTGCCGCACGTAGGCGTCCGTGAAGTTGACATAGCCCAGGACCTCGAGCGGTTCCACGATCACCACGTTCAGGTCTTCATGGGCGCCGATGATGTTCTCGTAGGGGGGGTCCGTCCAGATCGGTCCCGCGATCCTCGTTATCCGGTCGTAGGTGGACCGGATACGCTCCTGCAATTGATCCAGCGCTTCGTCGGTAATGACGCCAGCAGCCGTGACCGCGTCCTCCACCCAGATGTTCAGCGCCCGGGGATCGGCGCCGTCGAGGCTGGAGCGCCGGCGCAGCGTGGTCGGGCGCGGGGCCCTGGCGTTGTCACCGCCGGAAAAATCGTTCACCCACCATTCCCGGGTGTCGCCCACCCGGTGGGATGCGGAGGCCGCCATCCGGGCCAGGGCCGGGCCGGAGGCGGTCTTCGCACGCGGGCGGGGCAAGGCGCGCAGGTCGTAGGGCGCATGGGGCCGCGGAAGACCCGCCCGGGCCGGAGCGGGTGCCGCCGCGCGCAGCAGGGCGGCCGTGCCGGTGTAGGGCGAGCGCAGGAACAGCTCCAGCGGCGGCAGCTTCTGCCGCGTGTCCGAGTGGTTCACGTAGGAAAGATGGACGTCCTTGCCCGGTATGCCGTCGATCCGGACGGACACTTCCACGCGGTCGTCGGTATCGTTGGTGTACTGCCAGACGCCCACGCCGGAGCCGGCATAGCGATGGGCGTCGATGGCGCCGCAGTGCGGCCCGCCGCAATCGACGGCCAGTCGCGGGCCGGTCTCGGGCGCAGGTGGCGCCGGCCCGGCGGCTTCTTCCCCTCCGCCGCAGGCGGCCACGGCCAGGATGGATAGCAGCGACAGCACGCGCAGGAGCCGGGCGCGGAGTCGTGGGGGCATGGGCGATACCTGTCGGGTGGGAAACGTGGCCGCCAGCGTAGCGGAAGGTCTTGCCGCGCGCATTGGTCCAAGGTCCAATGCCTGGCGATCCACTCCGTGATAGCGTTGTGCCAATTCCTGGAACACGAGCCCGATGTCCGCACCCAGCACGCCCCTTGCCGAGCAGCTCCAGGCCGAACAGGCGGCGATTCTGCGCCGCAACCTGCCGTTCTCGCTGTGCGGGGCGCTGCTGACGGTCGGCCTGGTGTGGGCGGCAATGCGCGAGGCGGTGCCCGCCTGGCAGATGCTGGCCTGGTTCCTGGCGCAAGCAGCCTGGACCCTGGTCCGCGCCTGGGGCGTGTCGAGGTACCGGCGGGGCGCGGGCGACGCGGGCGGCGTGGCGCGCTGGCGCCGGACCGCCATCGCCACGACCGGGGTGGCCGGATTGCTGTGGGGAATTCCCTTCGCCTACTGGATGCTGCACGTGGACCTGCCGCACCAGATGTTCCTGATCGTCGCGCTGCTGACGCTGGGCACGGGTGCGATCTATGCCTATTGCATCGACCTGCCGCTGCTCTACGCCTTCCAGGTGCCGTATTTTTCGCTACCTTTCATTGCCATCCTGACCATTCCGGGCACCATGCATACGGTGCTGGCGCTGGCGGCGGCGCTGTACCTGGCCGTCACCCTGGTGTTCGCGCAGCGCATGTCGCGCACGCAGATCGACTCGCTGCGCCTGCGCTTCGAGAACCTGTCCCTGGTCGAGAGCCTGCAACGCGAGAAAGAGGCGGCCGAGCGCAGCGACCTGGCCAAGTCGCGCTTCCTGGCCGCCGCCAGCCACGACCTGCGCCAACCGGTTCACGCGCTCAGCCTGTTCATTGGCGTGCTGAAGGAGCAGCCCTTGCCCGACGAGAGCCGGCGCCTGGTCGACAGCGTGGGGCGGGCCGCATCCGCGCTGGGAACGCTGTTCGAGGCGCTGCTGAACATCTCGCGCCTGGATGCGGGCGTGGTGCGCGTCAACCGGCGGACTTTCGCGCTGACGGCGCTGTTCGACCAATTGCTGCTGGAATTCACGCCCCAGGCCGATGCCAAGTCGCTGGTCCTGCGCGTGCGGCCCACGCGGGCGGTGGTCTATACCGATCTGGCGCTGCTCGACCGGATCCTGCGCAACCTGGTGGACAACGCCATCCGCAACACGCAGCGGGGCGGAGTGCTGCTGGCGTGCCGGCCCAGGCGGGGCGCCTGGCGCATCGAGGTCTGGGACACCGGGGCGGGCATTCCGGCCGCCGAGCAGGACAAAGTGTTCTGGGAGTTCCACCAGTTGAACAATCCCGAGCGCGACCGGGGCAAGGGGCTGGGCCTGGGGCTGGCCATCGTGCGGCGCACGGCCAAGCTGCTGGGGCATGCCGTGGGCCTGCGCTCGCGGCCGGGGCGCGGCAGCGTCTTCGCCATTACCGTGCCCCGCATGGCCGAACAGCATGCCGGCCAGCCGGAGGCGCCGCCGCCCGGTCATTCCGCCGGAGCGTTGAAGGGCCGGCTGGTATTCGTGGTCGACGACGACATCGAGAACCGGCAGGGACTGCAACTGCTGCTGGAGGCCTGGGGGTGCCGGGTCGTGGCCGGCGGCAGCGGCGAAGAGATCGTCCAGGCCGCCGCCCGGCGCAACGAGCGGCCGGACCTGATCATCAGCGACTACCGGCTGCGCAACCACGAGACGGGAATCGAGGTGATCGACGCGCTGCACGAAGAGTTCAACGACGAGAACATCCCGGCCATGCTGATCAGCGGAGATACCGATCCGCAGCGGCTGGCGGAAGCGGCGGCGCGCACCTGGCCGCTGATGCACAAGCCGGTCGAGCCCGCCGAGTTGCGGGAGGTCCTGGTACGGATGCTGGGCTAGGGCCCATTCCCGGTCTACCTGGGCTTGCCGAACAGGCCGGCGCGGCGCGCGGCCAGCACCGCCTGGGTGCGGTTGACCACGCCCAGCGCGGCGAAGATGGCCGAGATGTGGGCCTTGACGGTCTTCTCGGTCGTGGCCAGGCGTTCGGCGATTTCACTGTTGCGCAGCCCCTCGCACAGCAGGCACAGGACCTCGGTCTGGCGAGGCGTCAGGCGGCCGGGGGGCTGCTCGGACAGGACGGCCAGCGATGCCGGAAGGTTTTCCGGCGGCCGGACGACCTGACCGGCCAGCACGCGCTGCATGGCATCCAGCAACTGCCCGACGTCGGCGGACTTGTGCAGGAAGCCGTGGGCCCCCGCGGCCAGGGCCGCCTCGGCATCCTCGTGGTCCTCGGAGGCCGACAGCACCATGACCCGCAGGCCGGCGCCCGCGCGCCGGAGCTGGCGCACCAGCGCCGTGCCGCCGATGTCGGGCAGGTAGTAGTCCATCAGCGCGATGTCGGCCGTGGTGTCCTTGAGCAAGGCCAGGGCCTCGGCGCCGCCGACGGCGGTGCGCAGATGCAGCGAGGGGCCGGCCGCTTGCCGCAGGGCAAGCGCCAGCCCCTCCCGGAACATGGCGTGATCGTCGATCAGCAGGGCGCTGGCCACGGAAGCGATGCCGCTACCAGATCTTCCACCAGGGACCGCTGTCTTTCTGGAAGCCGCTCTTGACGAAGCTGCTGTCGGGATAGTTCATGCTCAGCACGCGCGAGGCGTCGTCGCGCAGGTCGGTCATGCCCATCTTGTCGTAGGCCAGCACCATGATGTAGAGCGCTTCCTCGACCGCGGGAGCACCCTGGAAGTCGCGCACCGCGGTCTGCGCGCGGTTGACGGCGGCCACGTAGGCGCCGCGCTCGAGATACAGGCGGGCGACGTGGACCTCGTTCATCGCGATGGAGTTGACGAGATAGTTCAGGCGCAGGCGGGCGTCGGGCGCGTACTTGCTGTCGGGGAAGCGCGCGACCAGGGCCTTGAAGGCGTCGAACGATTCGCGCGCGCCCTTGGGGTCGCGCTCGCTGGGGTCCTGGCGCGTCAGGCTGGCCAGGAAGGCGCTGTCCTGGTAGAAGTTGATCAAGCCCTTCAGGTAGAGCATGTAGTCCAGGCTGGGGTGGTTGGGGTGCAGGCGCTCGAAGCGGTCGATCGCGGCCAGCGCCTGGGCGTTGGAGCCATCCTTCCAGTAGACGTAGGCGATGTCGATCTGCGCCTGCTGGGCGAAGACGCCGAAGGGATAGCGCGATTCGAGTTTCTCCAGCAACTTGGCAGCCTGGGTCCAGTTGCCGGTATCCATCTCGTCCTTGGCCTCCTTGTACAATCTCTCGGCAGTCCAGCCCACCGTGGGGTCGGGTTCCTTGCCGGTATTGGCGCAGCCCGCCAGGATGAAAAAGGCCAGCAGGCAGGCCAGGGCCAGGCTCAGCCGCGCGACGAGGCGCTGCCGCCGGGCCGGGGCCGGATGCCCGCAGGCCGCTTGCATTGCCAGGGAATTCAACTGCATGGTGGTGTCCCTCACCAATAGACTATCCGTGATTATATTCGGGCTTCGCGGCCAGGCCCTCCAGAAACATGTCATCTTCGCTGCCGTCCCAAGATATCGAAAGCCAGGAAGCCGAGCCGCGCTTGCTGGACCTGCCTTCGGGCACCCGGGCCGATCGCCTGGACAAGGTCCTGGCGCAGCTGCTGCCCGAGCATTCCCGCAGCCGCCTGCAGGGCTGGATCGAGCGCGGCGGCGTGCTGGTCAACGGCAAGGCGGCCTCCGTGCGGCAGGTCGTCGGGCCGGGTGACCAGCTCACGGTCTGGGAGGAAGCGGCGCCCGAGTCGCTGGCCTTCACGCCGGAAGCCATCGATTTTCCGGTGGTGGCCGACAGCGCCGACTGGATCGTGGTCGACAAGCCCGTCGGCCTGGTCGTGCACCCGGGGGCGGGCAACTGGCACGGGACGCTGCTCAACGGCCTGCTGCACCGCTATCCCGAACTGGCCCAGGTGCCGCGCGCCGGCATCGTGCACCGGCTGGACAAGGATACCTCGGGGCTGATGGTCGTGGCACGCACCATTACGGCGCAAACCTCGCTGGTGCGGCAGTTGCAGGCCCGCACGGTGGGGCGGCGCTATCTCGCGCTGGTGTCGGGCCACGTGCGGCGCGGCGGCACCATCGATCGGCCCATCGGCCGGGACCCGCGCGTGCCGGTGCGCATGAGCGTGGAGCGGCCTATCGCCGCCAAGCCGGCCATCACTCATTTCGAACCCCTGCGCCTGGGCAGGGCGCCCGGCGGCATGCCGGTGACCGAGGTCGAATGCCGCCTCGAGACCGGCCGCACGCACCAGATACGGGTGCACATGGCCAGCATCGGCCATCCGCTCCTGGCCGACACGCTGTACGGCGGCAAGGCGGTGGCGCCCGCCGCGCGGCAGATGCTGCACGCGGCCAGGCTGCAGTTCGACGATCCGGTCCATGGCGGGCCCCGCGTTTTCCATGCGCCGGTGCCGGACGACATGCAGGCCGTCGTGCGCATCATCGCCTGGGAGGATGGCGAGGAGGACGCGGACGGCTACCTGGACGAGGAGGATGACGCATGACCGCCGCCCAGCCGTTCGTGCAGGAAGGCCCGGACTGGCCCGGGCTGCGCATCTTCGCCACCACCCGTGCCGGCGGCGTCAGCGCGGCGCCGTATGCTTCGTTCAACCTGGGCGCGCACGTGGGCGACGCCCCCGGGGCGGTGGCCGCAAACCGCGCGCGCCTGCGCGCGTTGTTGCCGTCCGATCCGCTGTGGCTGGACCAGGTCCATGGCACGCGGGTGGCCGACGCCGACCACGAAGCGGATCCCGCGCCGGCCGATGCCGCCGTCACGCGCGTCCAGGGCCGGGTGCTGGCCATCATGACGGCCGACTGCCTGCCTGTCGTGATCGCGGCGCCCGAGGCCCGCGTCCTGGCCGTGGCCCATGCCGGCTGGCGCGGACTGGCGGGCGGCGTGCTCGAGAATGCCGTCGCGGCGATGGGCGTGCCGCCGGACGCAGGCCTGAGGGCGTGGATAGGGCCGGCCATCGGTCCCCTGGCCTTCGAGGTCGGAGACGAGGTGCGGGGGGCTTTCGCGCGCGCGGCCGAACCGCCTGCGGGCGCCTTCGTCCCGACCGGCGGCCACGACGCGGCGGGCGCCCCCAAGTGGCTGGCCGACCTGCCGGCCCTGGCCGAGCAGCGGCTGCGTGCCGCGGGCGTGGCCACGGTCGTGCGCAGCAATCTCTGCACGGTGGCCGGCAACGACCGCTTCTACTCCTACCGCAAGGAGGGCGTCACCGGACGCTTCGCGACGCTGGCCTGGCTCGTTCCGTGACCGCCAGGCGCTCGGGGCGACGCTTGGTCGCCGGCGCCATCAGGGTTTCTCTTGATCAGGGTTTTCCGGGGTGTCGCACGCCGCTTCGCGCGCACGGCGCAGCCGCTTGCGCATGGGCGCGGTGAAGATGTACAGCAGGATCGCGACCGGCAGCAATCCGTAGAAAAGCAGGGTCGCGATACCCGCCAGAACCGTGGGCTGTGCCAGGGACATCAGCAGTGTCACGTAAAGCCAGCCGATGGCGACGAGGAAGGAAAAATGCATGGGTCGGCGAAGATGAAATATGAGTGAAACGCCGGTCCGACCGGCGCGCCGCGCAGGCATTGGCGCGGGTCTTGCGCGATTTGACAGCCGCAGGCGCGCTATGCACTATGGCATCTAGCGTAATCGAATCAGCAAGGTGTTCTAGTGAGTCAGTCCAGGCAGGATTCTACGAACCCCTTGGCGTGGCTGGAAGCATGGCAGCAGATGTTGAATCAGAAGGCCGACATGCCTGGGTCGTCGGCGCCTTCGAGTCGCATCCTGTCGGGCGGGCACGCCATGGCCCCCGAGAAGCTGCTGGAGATCCAGCAGGAGTTCGCGCAGGAATGGGCCGATCTCTGGCGGGCCGCCGGCGCGGGCGAACTCGAACCACTGACCGATCAGCGCTTCGCCGGTGAAGCCTGGAGCGCCAGCCCCGGGCATGCATTCCTGGCGCATGCCTACCTGCTGTCCGCGCGCACCATGCTCAAGATGGCCGACAGCGTCCAGGCGCCCGAACATGTCCTGAACCGGCTGCGCTTCGCCACCATGCAATGGGTCGAGGCCATGTCGCCCTCGAACTTCCTCGCGCTCAACCCCGACGCGCAGCGCCGCCTGCTCGAGTCCGGCGGCGAAAGCCTGCAGCAGGGCATCGCCAACCTGGTGTCGGACCTGCAGAAGGGGCGCATTTCCCATACGGACGAATCGTCGTTCGAGGTCGGGCGCAATCTTGCCACCACCGAGGGGTCGGTGGTGTTCGAGAACCGGCTGTTCCAACTGATCCAGTACAAGCCTCTCGGGCCCCGGGCCTACGCGCGTCCGCTGCTGATCGTGCCGCCCTGCATCAACAAGTTCTACATCCTGGACCTGCAGCCGCACAATTCCTTCGTGCGTTTCGCGCTCGAACAGGGCATGCAGGTCTTCATGGTGTCGTGGCGCAACCCGCTGGCCGTCGACGCGGATGGCGTGCAGCATGCGGACTGGGATGCCTACCTGCAGGAAGGCGTGCTCGAGGCGATCGGCGTCGTCTCGTCCATCTCGCGGCAGCCGCAGGTCAACGCGCTGGGATTCTGCGTGGGCGGCACGCTGCTGTCGTCGGCGCTGGCGGTGGCGAAGGCACGCGGCCAGGATCCGGTGGCCTCGCTCACGCTGCTCACGACGCTGCTGGATTTCGCCGACACCGGCGTGCTGGACGTCTTCATCGACGAAGCCCAGGTGCTGCTGCGCGAACAGCAGTTCGCCGCGGGCGGCGTGCTGGCGGCGCGCGAACTGGCGACCACCTTCGCCTTCCTGCGTCCGAACGACCTGGTCTGGAACTACGTCGTCAACAACTACCTGAAGGGGCAGGCGCCGTCGGCCTTCGACCTTCTGTACTGGAACGCCGACAGCACCAACCTGCCGGGACCGTTCTATGCCTGGTACCTGCGCAATACCTATCTCGAGAACAACCTGCGGGTGCCCGGCAAGGTGCGCGCGTGCGGCGTGGGGCTCGACCTGAGTTCCCTCGACATGCCGGCCTATGTGTACGGTTCTCGCGAGGACCACATCGTGCCCTGGACCTCGGCGTACGCCTCGACCGCGCTCCTGCGCGGGCCGATGCGTTTCGTGCTGGGGGCCTCGGGCCATATCGCCGGGGTCATCAATCCGGCTTCGCGCAACCGGCGCAGCTACTGGGTGCGCGAGGACGACAAGCTGCCGGCCGACGCCGCCGCCTGGATGGGCGAGGCGCGCGAAGTGCCGGGCAGCTGGTGGAACGACTGGGCAACCTGGATCAAGGAGCACGGAGGGCGCCAGGGCAAGGCGCCGGGCGCGCTGGGCAGCGCCGACCATCCCGTCATCGAACCCGCGCCGGGCAAGTACGTGCGGGTCAGGGCGGCATGACAAGAGACATGCGTATTCTGCGGGTCAAGCGGCGGTGGGTTCCGCCGTTTCATAAGGAGGCATCATGAGCGGAAAGATAGCGTACGTGACGGGCGGCATGGGCGGCATAGGCACCGTCATCTGCCAGCGGCTGGCCAAGGACGGGTTCACCGTCATCGCCGGCTGCGGGCCCAATCGCGACTCTCAGCAGTGGCTGAACGAACAATCGGCGCTCGGTTATACGTTCCACGCCTCCGTGGGCAACGTGGCGGACTGGGATTCGACCGTGGCCGCGTTCGCCAAGGTGCGAGAGGAGTTCGGGCCGGTCGACGTGCTGGTCAACAACGCGGGCATCACCCGTGACGGCCTCTTCCGCAAGATGACGCTGGAAGACTGGCGCGCCGTCATCGACACCAACCTCAACAGCCTGTTCAACGTCACCAAGCAGGTCATCGGCGACATGACCGAGCGCAAGTGGGGGCGCATCATCAACATCAGTTCGGTCAACGGCCAGAAAGGGCAGTTCGGCCAGACCAACTACTCGACCGCCAAGGCCGGCATCCACGGCTTCACGATGGCGCTGGCGCAGGAAGTCGCATCGAAGGGCGTGACGGTCAACACGGTTTCGCCCGGCTACATCGGTACCGACATGGTGCGTGCCATCCGCCCCGACGTGCTCCAGAGCATCGTCGACACCATCCCGGTGAAGCGCCTGGGCACGCCGGACGAGATCGGCTCCATCGTGGCTTGGCTGGCTTCGGACGACGCGGGATTCGCCACCGGCGCGGATTTCTCGCTGAACGGCGGCCTGCACATGGGGTAAGCCCCGATCCGGCCCGACGCGTTCCACGCCGGGTTGGACTAAACTTGATGGCTGGTGCGGTCGGCGGACCGCACCGGTTTCATACAAATCTAAGTTGGGGGCAAGCATGGCGCAGCAAGCCGGAGCCGGCAACGCGTTGCGGTTGATAAAAAAATATCCCAATCGCCGGTTATACGATACGCAGACCAGCACCTACATCACCTTGGCCGACGTCAAGCAGCTCGTGCTGGACAACGAGACGTTCGAGGTCGTCGATGCCAAGTCCGGCGAGGACCTGACCCGCAGCATCCTGCTGCAGATCATCCTGGAAGAGGAAACCGCCGGCGCGCCCATGTTCACGTCCACCATGCTGGCCCAGATCATCCGTTTCTACGGCCATGCCATGCAGGGCATCATGGGTTCGTACCTGGAGAAGAACATCCAGGCCTTCATGGAGATCCAGAACAAGCTGGGCGAGCAGTCCAAGGGCCTGTACGGCGGCCAGTTCGGCCCCGAGGCGTGGGCGCAGTTCATGAACGTCCAGACGCCGATGATCCAGAGCATGATGAGCAACTACATCGAGCAGAGCAAGAACCTGTTCGTGCAGATGCAGGACCAGATGCAGAACCAGACCCGGTCCATGTTCACCACGTTTCCCTTTACCTCCGCGTCCAAGGACGACGAGCGCAAGTAGCGCGGGGGCGGGCGCGCCGTAACCCGGTAAAATGCCCCCATTCCGCTAATTCCGGCCGCGAGTCGCGCTCGCGGTGCGCCCGATGTCCATCCATTCGTCCGATTCCCCGACCAACACCGCCATTCCCCGCGTGGCCTTCGCCAGCCTGGGCTGTCCGAAGGCAGCCTCGGATTCCGAGCAGATCCTGACCCAGCTGCGTGCCGAAGGCTACGAGACGTCCAAGACCTACGAGGACGCGGACCTGGTCATCGTCAACACCTGTGGCTTCATCGACGACGCGGTCAAGGAAAGCCTGGACACCATAGGCGAGGCCCTGCAGGCCAACGGCAAGGTCATTGTGACCGGCTGCCTGGGCGCCAAGAAGGAGGCCGATGGCGAAGGCGTGGTGCAGAAGATGCATCCCAAGGTCCTGGCCGTGACCGGGCCGCACGCCACCCACGAGGTCATGCAGGCGGTGCACCTGCACCTGCCCAAGCCCCACGATCCCTTCAGCGACCTGGTGCCGCCGCAGGGCGTGCGCCTGACGCCCAAGCACTACGCCTACCTGAAGATATCCGAGGGCTGCAACCACCGGTGCAGCTTCTGCATCATCCCGTCCATGCGCGGCGACCTGGTGTCGCGGCCCATCCACGAGGTCATGCGCGAGGCCGAGAACCTGGTCAAGGCCGGCGTCAAGGAAATCCTGGTCATTTCGCAGGACACCAGCGCCTACGGCGTGGACGTGAAGTACCGCACGGGCTTCGTCGACGGCCGGGCGGTGCGCACCCGCATGACCGAACTGGTGCGCGAGCTGTCCAGGCTGGGCGCCTGGATCCGCCTGCACTACGTGTATCCCTATCCGCACGTGGACGAGGTCCTGCCGCTGATGAACGAAGTCCACGAGAACGGCGGTCGCGTGCTGCCGTACCTGGACGTGCCGTTCCAGCATGCCAGCCAGCGCATCCTGAAGCTGATGAAGCGTCCGGCTTCGTCCGAACGCAACCTCGACCGCATCCGGGCCTGGCGCGCGGTCTGTCCGGACCTGACGATACGCAGCACCTTCATCGCCGGCTTCCCCGGCGAGACCGAGGCCGAGTTCGAGGAAATGCTGGACTTCCTGCGCGAGGCCGAGCTGGACCGCGTGGGCTGTTTCGCCTATTCACCGGTCGAGGGCGCGGCCGCCAACGAGCTGCCCGATCCCGTGCCCGACGAAGTCCGGCAGGAACGCCAGGCCCGCTTCATGCAGGTCCAGGAGGCCGTTTCCCGCAAGCGCCTGGCGCGCCGGGTCGGCAAGGTCATCAAGTGCATCGTCGACGAGGTGGGCCCCGAGGGCGGCGTCGCCCGTTCCATGGGCGATGCGCCCGACATCGACGGCAAGGTCTACGTGGCGCCGGTCGACAAGCCCTGGAAACGCTACAAGGTCGGGGACATCATTTCCGTGCGCATCGCCCGTTCCGACGATCACGATCTCTGGGGAAACATAGGGTAGCCCCGGTTCATCTCCTTATCAGCAGTGGCGCTAATTCGGCGGCCAGGCGCTTCAGGGTGGGAGCGACGGTGGCGGCGACGTGGGCGTCGGTGAACAGGGCGTCCGACGCGCCGCAGGTCAGCACCAGCGTACGGTGACGGTCGGCGGGCTGGACCGGGACGCCGATGGCGGTGAAGTTCTCCTGCGGATAGCGCATGAACACGGCGCCATGCCGCTGGTAGTCGTCCAGCGCCGCCCGCAGCCGGCCGGGACCTCCGCCGGCATCCCATCGTCCTTCCGCCTGCAGCCCGGCGATGATGCGTTCGCGTTCGGCCGGCGGCTGGGCCGCCAGGTAGGCCAGTCCCAGCGATGAATCGGTCAGGCCCACGGTCGAGCCTATGTGCAGCATCACGCGCCGCACCTGGGCGGGTTCGCAGCGCTGGATGACCACCATGCTGGCCTCGTGCCGCTCGGCCAGCAGCACCGTGGTGCCCAGGGCATCGGCGGCGGCCTTCATCAGCGGCACGGCATAGTCATTGATCCCGGTCTGCGCGACCACGGCGTAACCCAGCAGCAGGGCGGCCGCGCCCACGCGCAGCTTGTCGTTGGCCGTGGGCACCAGGTAGCCCAGAGCCGCGAGCGTCTTGCACAGCCGCCAGACGGTGGGCTGCGGCAGTCCGGTCAGCCGGGCGATTTCCGTGGTGCCCAGTTCGCCGCGCGCGGGCGTGAAGCAGCGCAGGACTTCCAGGCCCCGGGCCAGGGCGGTGACGAACAGCGGATCGGTTGCTTTCATGGCGCGAGCGGGCCTTGACACCCTTCGAGGTGAAGCCCAGAATAAATTCATAAAACGAATTATCAATTCATATAATGAATTATTCAAGTGCCATGCAGCAAGATTGCACGCCGGAACTGGCCGAAATGCGGCCGGCCATCCGCCGCTTCGTCGGCGAGCGGCTCGAGCCCCTGGCCCGCCAGATGGACCAGGACGGCCAATTGGCGCCGTCGGCATTGGCCGAAATGCGCCAGCAAGGCTATCTGGGCATGCGCTTGCCGGTCGAATACGGCGGGGGCGGATTCGACTTGGCCACCTATTGCCTGGTCATGGAGGAAGTGGCGCGTTCACACCGCGTTTTCACGGTCATGCTCGATTGCACCAGCGGCCTGACCCCGATCGCCATCGCGCGCCATGGGACGCCCCAGCAGCGCGACAAGTATGTCGCGCGGCTGGCCAGCGGCGAATGGCTGGGCAGCTTCGCGCTGACCGAGCCCGAAGCGGGGTCGGACGCGGCCGCCTTGCGCACCACGGCGGAAAAAAGGGCGGGGGGCTGGGTGATCAACGGGCTGAAGCAGTTCATCAGCGCCGCGCACCGCGCACAGGTGGTCATGGTCCTGGCCGTGACCGATACGGCGCGGCGCGCGCGGGGCGGCATCACGGCCTTCCTGGTGGACCGGGGCACGCCGGGCATGTGCATCGCGCGGGTGGACAAGACCATCGGCTCCGACCCCATCGAGCTGGCCGAGATCCGCTTCGACGATTGCTTCGTGCCGGACGAGGCGGTGCTGGGCGAGGTGGGCGGCGGATTCCGCATCGCCATGGGGTCGCTGGCCAGCGGCCGCATGGGCGTATCGGCCGCGTGCATAGGCACGGCCGATCGGCTGCTGGAGGAAGCGGTGGCCTACGCCAAGGGCCGCGTCACTTTCGGCCAGCCGCTGGCCGACCGGCAGGCCATCCAGTGGATGCTGGCGGATTCGGCCACCGAGCTGGCGCTGGCGCGATCGCTGGCCTACGACACCATGCGGCGTATCGATGCCGGCCAGGACGCGGGCACGGCCACCAGCATGGTCAAGCTGTTCTGTTCCGAGATGGTGGGACGCGTTGCCGACCGCACGGTGCAGATACTGGGCGGCTCGGGGCTGATCCGCGGCGTGCCGGTCGAGCGCTTCTATCGCGACGTGCGGCACTACCGCATCGGCGAAGGCGCGTCCGAGATCCAGCGCATGCTGATCGCCCGGGCCCTGCTGAAATGAGGGCCCGCCCGCCGGACACCGATCAGGGCAGCCGGCCGTTGGCGCGGCGCCTGGCGGCATTCGCGCTGGGATTGCGGCGCGCGGACCTGTCGCCGGCGCGGCGCGAGAAGGTCGCGTTGATCCTGGCGGATTTCCTGGGGTGCGTGCTGGCCGGATCCAGTTTGCCCGAGGCCGGTTCGGCTTTCGTGCTGGCGCAGCCCGGCGCGGTGCGGATTCCCGGCGCGCCGGCGGGCCTGAGCCCGGAATCGGCGGCCATCGCGATGAGCGCCATGGGTTCGCTGCTGCAATGGCACGACGGCTACGGCAATGGCGGCAACCATCCGTGCAACACCATCATCCCGGCCGTCTGGTCCATGCGCGAGGGCCGGACCATGGAAGCGGTCCACATGGCCATCGCGGTCGGCTACGAAGTCGCGAACCGGCTGGCGGCCAGCGCGCATCCGGCCCTGACGCTGGCCGGGCTGGCGCCGACCTCGTGTACGGGCGCGATCGGCGCGACCGCCGCGCTGGGACGCCTGCTGGAGCTGGACGAAGACACCCTGGCGCGCGCGCTCGGCAACGCCGCCTTCTCGTTTCCCGCGGCGGCGCTGCGCGGCCTGACCGAACACGGCTCGGCGGTGCCGCTGCATGGCGGCCTGGCGGCGCGCTGCGCCATCGAGTCGGTGAAGCTGGCGCGCGCCGGCCTGGGGTCGGGCGGCCGCATCTTCGAGGGCGGCGCCGACCCGGGCGTCCTGGACGTTCTGCGCAGCCGGGGGCTCGCGCAGGATCCGGCAACCTGGCGGGGCGAGACGCTGGACGGCGTGTACTTCAAGCCCATGCCCGCCTGCCGCCACGCCCAGCCGGCCATCGACGCCATCCAGTCCATCTGGAGCGACGGGCCGGTGGCTGCTCGCGAGATCGAACGCGTGGACGTGCATACCTATCCGGTGGCGCTGCGCTTCGGGCAGGCCCCGGGCGCGGCGCACGAGCTCTACGATCGGCTGATGAGCGTGGTGTGGACCGTGGCCAGCGCGCTGTGCCATGGCCGGTACGACTTGTCGAACGTGCGCCGGCCCGCCGTCGAACCGGGCGTGCTCGGCCTGTATCCGCGCATCCACCTGCATGTCGACGAATCGTACGCGGCGCTGTATCCGCGCTACCTGCCGGCGCGGGTCGAGATCGCGCTGCGCGGAGGCGGCCGCCGCGCGGGCACCTGCATGATGGAGTACGGCACGCCGTCCGAGCACGGTCCTTATTCGCCCGGCGGCACGCACATGCCGCCGTTGGACAGGACGGGAGTGGAACGCAAGTTCCTCCAGTTGGCGGGCACCGTGCTGGACGATGGCCAGGCCCGCGCGTTGTGGCTGGAGGCGAGGGCGGTGGCGGACTTGAGCGGGTAGGCGAGGGCTGGGGTGCGGGATGCCGTTTTCCTAATTGTCCTATTGACAGAACAATAGATCATAAATAAAGTCCCCCGGAGTATCCTGAATGCAAGAGGGCAGCATGTCGGAAGTCAAGCTGGACCCGGTCACCCTGGCCGTCCTGAAAGGCCGGCTGGAGCAGATCGCCGATGAGATGGACGCCACGCTCTACCGCAGTGCGTTCAATCCCATCATTGCCGAGGCCCACGATGCCTGCCACGGGATCTACGACGGTGCGACCGGCGATACCCTGGTACAGGGCAAATCGGGGCTGCCGGTGTTCGTCGGGGCGATGGCGTTCGCGGTGCGGGCGGCGGTCCAGGCGGCGCAGCCGCTGGGCGGCATGCGCGAAGGCGAGGTCTGGCTGTTCAACGATCCCTACGAAGGCGGCACGCACGCCAATGATTTCAAGCTGGTCAAGCCCTTCTTCCTGGAAGGCCGGCTGGTCTGTTTCCTGGCCTCGGCCGCGCATTGGCACGACGTGGGCGGCAACGTTCCCGGCAACTACAACCCGGCGGCTACCGAGTGCTGGCAAGAGGCGGTCCAGATCCCGCCGGTGCGCATCGTGCAGCAAGGGGAAGTGAATCCCGACGTGCTGGCCATCCTGCGCGCCAATACGCGCATGCCCGACAGCCTGTGGGGCGACCTGAACGGGCAGCTCGCGGCGCTGGAACTGGGCGAGCGGCGCCTGGCCGAGCTGTTCGCGGCCTATGGCGAGGCGCGGGTGACGGGCGCCATGAGCGCGCTGCGCGAACGGGCGCGCAGGCTGATGCGGGCGCACATCGCGTCGCTGCCCGATGGCCGCTATGCATTCGAGGATTATCTGGACAACGACGGCATCCGCGGCGACATGCTGCGCGTCGCGCTGGACATGACGGTGGAAGGCGAGCGGCTGGTGCTGGATTTCTCGCGCACCTCGGGCCCCTGCGCGGGGGCGGTCAACATTTCGCGCGCCACCGCGGTAGCGGCGTGCTATGTCGCGCTCAAGCACCTCTTTCCCGACGTGCCGGCCAATGCCGGCGTGCTGGATGCGGTCGAGTTCGTGATGCCCGAGGGCCTGCTGATCACGGCGCAGCGGCCGCGGCCGGTCGGCGGCTACACCGAAACCATCCTGCGCATGATAGACGTGGTCTTCAGCGCGGCGGCGCAGGCCGATCCGGCGCGCGCCGTGGCGCAGGCCTACGGCACGATCAACGCACTGTCCATAGCGGGGCTGCGCAGCGACGAAGGGCGCCGGGGCCAGCGCTGGGTGATGTTCAGCTTCTTCGGCGGCGGCCACGGCGGCCATGCCGGCGGCGATGGCCTGAGCCACGGCAACGCGCCCATTTCCACGGCCACGATACCGCCGCTGGAGATCATCGAGGCCGCGTATCCGGTGCGCTTCACGCAGTGGTCGCTGCGGCCCGATTCGGGCGGGGCCGGCACGCACCGGGGCGGCCTGGGCGCGGTCTACGAGATCGAACTGCTGGAGCAGTCGGCGCAGGCTTTCATCTTCGGCGAGCGCGGCAAGTCCGCGCCCAAGGGCATCGCGGGCGGCGGCGACGGCGCGTTGAACCGGTTCAGCTATTGCGTGGACGGCCAGTGGCGGACCCCGCCCATGGTGTCGAAGATGATGGGGATACCGCTCTCGCGCGGGGACAGGGTCAGGCTGGAGACCCCGGGCGGGGGCGGCTATGGCGATCCCGCGCGGCGCAGCGGCGCCGCCGTGGAGCGCGACCGGGCCATGGGCTATGTGACGGAGGGTGGGCAGTGAGCGGGCAGCAGCGGGTCGTCGGCGTCGACGTGGGCGGAACATTCACCGACCTGTTCGTGCTGGACGAGGCGGACCAGTCGGTGGCGGTGGTCAAGGTCCCCTCCACGCGAGGCGAGGAAGCGGTCGGCTTCATGAACGGCATCGCGCGGCTGGACGATGCCGCCGGCGGCGCGGCCGGCATCGCCACCATCATCCATGGCACCACCGTCGGCACCAATGCGCTGCTCGAGCGCAAGGCCGCGCGCACGGGTTTGATCACCACGCGCGGCTTCGCCGACGTGCTCGAGATGCGGCGGCGCGACCGGCCGCATACCTGGGGGCTGCGCGGAGAATACCTGCCTCCCGTCTCGCGCGACCTGCGCAAGGAAGTGGACGAGCGCGTGCTGGCCGACGGTTCCATCCACACCGCAGTGGACCTGGGCCAGGTCGAGGCCTGCGTGCGCGAACTGCTGGCGCAGGGCTGCGAGGCGGTCTGCGTCTTCTTCATCAACACCTATGCCAATCCGGCCAACGAGGCGGCGGCGGTGGCGCGCGTGCGCGAACTGTGGCCCAACGACTGCGTGACCTCGTCGGCCGAGGTCCTGCCCGAGATCCGCGAGTTCGAGCGTGTCTCCACGGCCAGCCTCAACGCGGCATTGCAACCCGTCGTGGGCGGCTACCTGCGGCGGCTGGAAGGCGACCTGCGCGAACGCGGCTTCGGCGGGCAACTGATGATCGTGCAAAGCAACGGCGGAGTGATGTCGCGGCAGACCGCCTGCGAGCTGCCTGTGCGCACGACGCTGTCGGGCCCCGCGGCGGGGGTCATCGCCTGCGCCGCGATCGCGCGCGCGGCCGGCCATCCTGACGTGATGACCGGGGACATGGGCGGAACCTCGTTCGACGTCTCGCTGGTGGTGGACGGGCGGGTGGCGCTGGCCGAGCAGACCAGCATCGCCTTCGGCATGGTCGTGCGCTCGCCCATGATACAGATCGAGACCATAGGCGCCGGCGGCGGGTCGATCGCCAAGGTGGATGCCGGCGGCATGCTGCAGGTCGGACCCGAGTCGGCGGGCAGCCGGCCCGGGCCGGCCTGCTACGGGCACGGCAATCCCTATCCCACGGTCACCGACGCCAACCTGCTGCTGGGCCGCATCGACGCCGCGCGGCCGCTGGGCGGAGGCCTCCTGGGCACGCTGGACGCGGAACTGGCGCGCGCCGCCATCCGCGCCCACGTCGCCGAGCCGCTGGGCCTGGACGTGCTGGAGGCGGCCGAGGCCATCCTGACCGTGGCCAATGCCAAGATGGCGGGCGCCTTGCGCCTGGTGTCCATCGAGAAGGGACACGACCCGCGCCGGTTCGCCTACATGCCCTTCGGCGGAGGAGGCGGGCTGCACGTGTGCGCGATGATGCGCGAGACGGGCGTGGAGACGGGCATCGTGCCGCGCTATCCCGGCGTGACCTCGGCGCTGGGCTGCGTGATGGCCGACCTGCGCCACGATGCGGTGCGGACCATCAACCGCGGCCTGCACGAGGTGGATTTCGAGACCCTGCGCGCGCTGGTCGGGGAGTTCCGCGAGCGCTGCGACGTGCACCTGGCCTCGGCCGGCGTGGCCATCGCCTCGGTGCGCGAGGAACTCTTCCTGGACATGCTCTACCAGGGCCAGACCCATACCGTGATGGTGCCGGTCCAGGCCGACCACCTGCACGCCGGGGCCGTGGCCGCCGCGTTCGAGGCCGCGTATCGCGCCGAGTTCGGGCGGCTGTTGCCGGGCATTGCCGTGCGCATCATGAACCTGCGCTACGCGCGGATCGGCGTGCGGCCCAAATTCGACCTGCGCCTGCTGGCACCTCCGGCCGATGCGCGGCCCAGGCCGGCCGACACGCAACGCGTGCACGTGAACGGCGCGTGGATGGACGTGCCGCGCCATGCGCGCCTGGAGCTGCCCGTGGGCACGCGAGTCGAGGGGCCGGCCATCCTGGAGCAGCCCGATACCACCGTATGGCTGGAGCCGGGCTTCTCGGCCACGACGGACGACCACGGCAATCTGATCCTGAAACCGGTTTGATCCGGGCGGGATGGCCCGCCCGGCATGCGATGCAGTCCCGTAGACGATGAGGTAGGCGAAATGAGATCCCGCATCAAGCTTCGTGAGTACCTGGCCATCCTGTGCGCCGCGCTGGCGGCCGGCGCGCCGGCCGCGGTCCGTGCGCAGGACTATCCGTCGCGCCCGGTCATGGTGGTCAACACCTGGGCGCCCGGCGGCCCGTCCGACGCCATCATCCGGCCGCTGCTGGAAAAGTTCTCGCAGAAGTTCGGCCAGCCCTTCGTGCTGGAGAACCGCAGCGGCGCCAACGGCAGCATAGGCACCAGCTACGTGGCGCGGTCCAGGAACGACGGCTATACGCTGCTGTTCGCCAACGTCGGGCCGATCGCCATCAGTCCCTGGCTGCCCGACAAGCCCAGCTACGATTCGATCAAGGACTTCCAGCCCATCGGCCAGATCCAGTCCGCCTTCGTGAGCCTGGGCGGCGCGCTGGAACTGATCCGCGCGGGCAAGCTCAAGGCGATCGCGGTCAGCACCCAGTCGCGCTCGTCGGTGCTGCCCGACGTGCCGGCCGTGTCCGAGACCGTGCCGGGCTTCGACTTCAATGTCTGGTACGGGCTGATGGCGCCCGCAGGCACGCCCAGGGACGTGGTGCAGGCCCTGGCCGATGCGCTGAAGGAAGCGATGGCGATGCCCGACATCAGGAACCGGCTGCTGGCCAGCGGCCTGGACCCGCATCCGACCGGCCCGGCCGAGTTCGCCAGGAAGATCGAGCAGGACCTGGCGGCCTGGAAGCAGGCGGTCGCCAACGCCAACCTGACGCCGTAATCGAGGAAGCGAGATGACCTCCCACAGCTACGACATCCCGGCGATCGACGCCGTGGTCAATATCTGGACGCCCGAGCTGCTGGCGCAACGGCCCAAGCGCGATGCCTTCTACAGCGGCAAGATGAACGTCGATACGGCCATCATGCAAGGGTTGTCGCACGAGGACATGCTGCGCCGCATGGACTCCGCCGGCATCGAACAGGCCTTCCTGATCGCCGCCAAGGTAGGGCCCTGGCAGCATCGCGCCAGCTACCACGTGCCCTACGAGGCGGTGGCCGAGGCGGTCAATCGCCATCCCGACCGCTTCCACGGCCTGGCCGGACTCGACCCCACGGAAGGCATGCGAGGCGTGCGGGAGCTGGAGAAGGCCGTGCGGGAATACGGCTTCATCGGCGCGCATTTCTATCCCCATTGGTTCGAGCTCGCGCCCGATCACGCGAAGTGGTATCCCTTCTACGCCAAGTGCGCGGAACTGGACGTGCCGGTGCAGCTCCAGGTGGGGCAGTCCATGATCTACGACCCTTCGCACCGGCTGCGCAGCGTGGGCCGGCCCATCTGCCTGGACGCGGTGGCCTGCGATTTTCCGGAGCTCAAGATCATCGGGATACATGTGGGCATACCCTGGACCGAGGAGATGATCGCCATGGCGTGGAAGCATCCCAACGTCTACATCGGCACGGACGCCCACAGCCCCAGGTACTGGCCCGAGGCCTTCGTGAAGTACATCGACAGCTACGGCCAGGACAAGGTGATGTTCGGCACCGATTTTCCCATCCTGGATTTCAAGCGCGCGCGGGACGAGATCGAGGCCCTGGGCCTGCGGCCCGGCTCCCGGGAAAAGCTGTTGCGCGGCAACGTGCTGCGTGTCTACGGACTGGACCGATGAGCACGGTAATGCCGATGCGCGGCCCGAACATCGCGGACCAGCTGACCCTGCACGCGAGCCAGCGGCCCACCAAGCCCGCCATCATCCATCGCGACCGGGTCATCGACTATCGCCGGTTCGACCTGCTGGTGCGACAACGGGCTTCGCTGTTGCTGGAGATGGGCGTGCAGCCGGGTGACGTGGTGGGCGTGGCGCTGAAGGACACGCCCGAGCACCTGGTCATGCTCTACGCCGTGGCGCGCGCCGGGGCGGTGATCCTGCCGGTGGACTGCCGCTGGCAAGCCGGCGAGAAACTCAGGGTGGCGCGGCATTTCGGCGCGCGCTGCGTGCTGGTCGAGCCTGGAGACGACTTCGCGCCAGGCCTGTGCGTGGCGGCCGACGAGGCCTGGCTGGCCCGCGCGGAGCAGGTCGTGGTGCGCGACCGTTACGCCGAGGAGGACCGCGGCTTCTGCCTGTCGCTGTCGTCGGGGACCACGGGACGCCCCAAGGGGCCGCTGCTGTCGCATGCGCAGTTCATGAGCCGCTTCTTCACGCACTACGCCGACCTGGGGTTCGGCAGCCGCGAGACCTACATCAACGCCACGCCGCTGTACTTCGGCGGCGGGCGCGCGTTCTCGGTCTCGTCGCTGTACGTGGGGGCCACGACGGTGCTGTGCCCGCCTCCCTACAAGGTCGAGGAACTGGCCGCCGAGGTGGCGCGCACGGGCGCCACGATCACTTTCCTGGTACCCACGCTGCTGCGGCGCGTGTTGCAGGCCGAGCCGCGCGACGTGGCGCCGCTGCGCGGCCTGCGCACGCTGATCTCGTCGGGCTCGCCGCTGACGGCCGAGGAGCGGCGCCGCATCCGCAACGAGGTCTGTCCCAATTTCATCGAGTACTACAGTTCCACCGAGGGCGGCGGCGTGACCGTGCTGTCCAATCAGGAACTGGAGGCGCAGCCCGCCTCCGTCGGCCGGCCGGTGTTCGGCGTGCGCCTGCAGGTCGTCGACGAACAGGACCACCCATTGCCGCCCGGCGAAGTCGGGCGTATCCGTTACGAGGGCGCCACGGTGGCGCAGGGCTTCCACCGCGACGAGGAGGCGAGCAGGGAGGCCTTCCGCGACGGCTTCTTCTACCCGGGCGATCTGGGCTACCTGAACGAAGAAGGCTACCTGTTCCTGTGCGGCCGAGCCAAGGACATGATCATCCGCGGCGGCGTGAACATCTATCCGCTGGAGATCGAGTCCATCCTCATGACGCACCCCGACGTGCAGGAAGCGGCGGTGGTGGGCCTGCCCTCGAAGGAGTTCGACGAAGAAGTGGCCGCCTTCGTGATGATGCGTGGCGATCGCGACGCGGCGGCCCTGGCCGCCTGGTGCAGGGAACGGCTGGCGCCCTACAAGGTGCCGCGCCATTTCCGCTTCGTCGACGAGTTCGAGCGCAATTCGGCCGGCAAGATCATCAAGAAGCGCCTGATCGAGGGACCGACCCCGGATTAGCCGGTGGCTGCCCGTTTTCGCGCCATGGTCCGCAAACCCGCATGGTTGCTGGCGCCGGATGATTTGTCCGCAGCCTTTCCCCAGGGTTGTTCACAGCGGGTGGGGATAAGTCCGGCTGCCGGGTAGTATATGGGGTGAGCCGTTCCCGCCTTCCGGGAGATCCCGTGAACACCGACCCTTCCCCGACCGCCGCCCGGTTGCGCCAGGTATTGACGGATACCGGCGCCTACAGCCTGCACCAGTCGTTCGACTACGGAGGCCGGCTGGCCGGCAGCGTGGTGCATTGCAGCTTCGATGCCCATGAGTTGTCCTGCCCGGCGCTGCCCCACATGCTCCTGCTCGTCTCGCACGAGTACCGGCTGAGGTCGGCCAGATTCGACCTGGGCTGGGGCTACCGCGACCATTTCGTCAATTTCGCCAATCCGCTGCACCTGATTCCGCCCGGCACCGCTTTCCGCTGGGTCAAGGACGGGCCCGCCCGGGTGTCGCTGCTGACGTTCGACCAGCAGGCGGCGCTGGAGATGTTCGAGGAACTGGGGTGCGAGCGGCCGGTGGATGGCATGTGGTCGCTAGCCCAGCGCGGCTTCGTGAGTCCGCTGGTCTACACGGCCCTGGGAGCGTTCGTCCGGGACCTGGGGGCCGGCCAGGTCTCGCGCCTGCTGTCCGACAGCTTCGGCGCGCTGGTGTTGAACGAACTGGGCAAGAAGTGGCGGGCGGAGCCGGCGGCCGCGACGGCGCCGCGCCTGAGTCCCCAGGCGTTGCGCAAGGTCACCCGCTACATGGACGAACACCTGGCCGAGGACATTTCCCTGGCCGAGCTGGCCGCCTTGTGTGGCTTGAGCCGATACCATTTCCTGCGCTGCTTCAAGGCCGCGCAGGGCGTGTCCCCATACCGCCACCTGACCGCGATGCGGGTGGAGCGGGCCCGCCACCTGCTGGCGACGACGGGCCAGCCCGTCTCGTACGTCGCCAGCGTCTGCGGCTTCGCGTCGGCGGGCGCGATGGGCCGGGCCTTGAAGAAGGCCCTGGGCAGTTCGGCCTCGGCCTACCGCGCCACGGCCGGCCACTACGACGCCTGAGCCCGGACGCCGGCCTCGACCTTGCGCGGGGCGGTCTCCTTCAGGAACAGCGACACGGCGAGGCCGATCGCGATGCCGCCCAGCGCCAGGTACAGCGTGTACTGGATGCCATGGTGCTGGGCGATGTAGCCTGCCACCACGGGCGCGACCCCGCCGCCGAAGATCTCGCCCAGGCCGCTGACCGTGCCGATGGCTGAGGCCACCATGCCGGGAGGCGCCGCCTCGGTGGCGATGGGCCCGGTCATCAGGGCCAGCAGTCCGAAGCAGAAGAACGACACCACCAGCAGCACCCCGAACAGCGCCCAGGGCGAGGCATCGGTGCGGATGAAGGCATACAGGGCCAGCGCGGCGCCGACGAAGGCCAGGAAGGCGGCGGCGCGGCGGCCGATGAAGTCCGAGATGCCGGGCACGCCGAATTCACCGAAGAACCCGCCGATGCCGATGGCCGAGACCACCAGTCCCATTTGCTGCGGTGTCAGCTTGAGGTAGTCGGTCAGGTAGTTGGGCACCATGGCGCCGACCACGAAGATGCCGGTCATCGCGCACAGGATGGAGGCGACCGCGAGCAGCAGGTTGCGCCGGCGCAGCAGTTCCTTCCAGGACAGCGTGGCCCCGGCAGCCGGCGCGGCGGGCAGCCCGCCCTGGACACCGGTGCCGGGTTCGCGGATGACCTTGTACATGAACCAGGCGAGGATCAGGCCAGGCACCGCCGACAGGAAGAACACATAGTGCCAGGAGGGCAGTACGTCCATCAGCTGGGTGGCGATGATGGGTGCGAGCCCCAGTCCGAACAGCGGAAAGGCGCTCTGCTGCAGTCCCTGGTTCAGGCCGCGGCGCCGCGGATGCGAGGCCTCGCCGGCCGCGGCCACGCTGGTGGGGCAGAAGGAGCCCTCGGCGACGCCCATGACCGTGCGGATCAGCATCAGGCTGATCAGGCCCGTGGCCAGCCCCGACAATCCGGACAGGCAGGAGAACGCGATGGCGGCGGGGATCAGGACCTTGCGTCGGCCGACGCGGTCCGAGACCCGGCCCATGGTGATGGAGAACACGCCCCAGGCCAGGCCCAGCACCCCGATGAGCAGGCCGAGGTCCTGGTAGGACAGATCCAGGTCCTTCATCATGAAAGGGAACATGGGGGCGAGCAGCCAGCGGTCCAGGCCCATCAGGCCGAAGCCCAGGGCGAGGATGGTGACGGCCTTCCATTCGTAGGCGGTATCGTGCACGAGCGGCGGGGTCATGGTCATGCTCCGCCCAGCGCGTCCAGCACCTGGCGCGTGGAGACGACCTTGCCGAACACCCGGTCGATGGTGGCGAGCGTGGCGCGATGCGAGGCGTCGTCGAATCCGCCGGTGGCGTCGTCCACGAAAAAGACCCGCAGGTCGCGCATGAAGGCGCTGCGCGCGGTCGACTCGCAGCAGACGCTGGTGACCGTACCCGTGATGATCACGCTGTCGGCGACGTTGCGGCCCCGGATGTTGCGGATGACGGTCTCGAGGCGGGTGTTGTAGAACGCGTCGTAGCGATGCTTGGGTATGACGACCTCGCCGGGCAGGGGGGCCAGCTCGGCGATGATCTCGACCCCGGGCGTGCCAGCGCGCATGCCGGCCGTCTTCAAGTGCGGCAACTGGGTCGTCTCCAGCGGCGAGACGTCGAATCCGTCGTACAGCACGTGCTGGGTGTAGATGACCGGGACACCGGCCTCGCGCGCGCGGGCGACCAGCGCGGCCATGGCGGGGACGCGCTGGCGGGCGGCGGCGACCTCCATGGGCGCGTCCGGCAGGACGAAGTCGTTCTGCATGTCGACGACCAGCAGGACGGCCTTGGCGGGATCAAGGGAAAGGGAAGAGGGCATGCGAGAGGCCTCCGTGGGGTGGGTGGAAGGCCGAACATAGCGCCGCCGGCCGCGGGCCAAGCGCAGGAAATTGCGGTGGCAGCGCAAAAGTTGCGCAGCGGATGAGGAGCCTGCCCGTTTTCGCGTCACCGCCCGCAGACCCGCATGGAATCTAGGCCGGGTGAAGTTGTGCCCGTGCTTTCCCCAGGGTTTTCCACATCGCCTGGGGATAAATCGCGCGGGCCCTAGCGGAGGCGGGCGGCTTCCCGTGGCGGACGGTCGGGCCAGGTGCCGTCGCGCGCCAGGCGGGCCGCGGTGGCGACGACCAGGTCCCGGATGCCGGCCACGGCGCTGTGCGATGCGCCGTGCGAGGTGGCCAGCACCACCTGCGCGGTGGTGCGCAGGTCGGAAACCGGCGTGGCCTGTACGCGCCCGGCCTGCCATTCCTCGATGAAGGACGAGACGATCATGACCGAGCTGCCGTTGCCGGCGGCGATCAACTGCACGGTCTGTGCCATGGAGTCCAGCTCGTGCTTGATCCTGAGCGCCAGGCCGCGCTGCTCGGCCTCGCGCGACAGCATCTGGCGCACGCGGTGGCGCAGCGTGGGCAGCACGAGGTCCATGCGGGCCAGTTCGGCGAAGGGGACCGCATGGGAGGGCGGGGAGCCGTCCGCGGGCGACACCAGGTACAAGGGTTCGTCGCGCAGGGTGTCGATGAGGTGGGGACTGCCGGTTTCCCCCACGGTGAACAGGATGGCCATCTCGAGCCGGTTCTGCTTCAACAGCGCCTCGAGTTCGTCGGTCATCGCCTCGACCACGTGCAGCGTGACCTCGGGATGGGCCTCTTCGACCGCCTGCAGCAGGGGCACCGTCATCATGCGGCTGATGCTGCTGGGAATGCCGATGCGCACGATGCCGCGCGGCGATTCCGCGTCCTGCCGCAAGTCGTGTTCGGCGGCCGCCACCATGTCCGGGATGCGCCGCGCATGGCCGAGCAGCTTGCGGCCGGACGGCGTGGGCTGCACGCCATGGGCATCGCGCACGAACAGGCGCGTGCCCAGGGAGTCCTCCAGCTTCTGGATCTGCGCGCTGAGCGCGCTTTGCACGACGTGAAGGCGTTCGGCCGCCTGCGAGAAGCTGCCGGTTTCCAATATCGTGACGAAATAACGCAGGCGTCGCAGGTCCATGTCGGGCGTGGTCCGGGGCCATCGCGGATCCAGATGGGGGCATCTGAAAAAACCGTTACCCGGGCTGGGGAACGACTGCCATTATAGGTGGCTGTTCCATCCGTTCCGGTCCCATGTACGCCGCTCCTCCCGACCTGGCCACCGAGATCCACGCCGCGTTGCCGCCATCCCTGCACCTGGTGAGATCCATGTCGCCCTGGGTGAAGGCGCGGGGAGCCGGACCCCTGCATTCCTTCCTGGAAGGGCCGGCCTTCGACCGCGACGGTACGCTGTATTGCACCGACCTGGCCCATGGCAGGATCTTCCGCGTCGATCCGGCGGGACGGTTCGCGCTGGCATGCCGCTACGACGGCGAGCCCAACGGGCTCAAGCTGCATCGCGATGGTCGTCTCTACATCGCCGACCGGCGCCACGGCATCATGACCATGTTTCCCCGGGACAGTCGTCCGCGGGCCCTGCTCGCGCCGGACGAGGCCCGTGGGCTCCAGGGCGTCAACGACCTGCTGTTCGCCGCCAACGGCGACCTGTATTTCACCGACCAGGGCGACAGCGCGCTGAACCGGCCCACGGGCCGGCTGTGCCGGCTGCGGCGCGACGCCGGCCACGTCGAGACCCTGGTGGATGGCCTGGCAGGACCGAACGGGCTAGCCTTCGCGCCGGGCGAACGCCTGCTTTACCTGGCCGTGACCCGCGACAACGCCATCTACAGCGTGCCGCTGAACGAGGCGGGGCGGGTCGGCAAGGTGGGGCGTTTCATCCAGCTGTCCGGCAGTCCCACCGGCCCGGACGGCCTGGCGACGGACGCCCAAGGCAATCTGGCCGTGGTCCACGCGGGGCTCGGATCGGTGTGGCTGTTCAGCGCCATGGGCGAGCCGCTGCTGCGCATCCGTTCGTGCGCGGGCCGCCGCACCACGAACGTCGCCTATGGCGGGCCCGATCGGCGCACGCTGTACGTGACCGAAGCGGAGCAGGGCGTGATCCTGGCCGCCCGGCTGCCCGAACCCGGCCTGCCGCCATACGCACACACATGAAGAAAGACAACGAGGAGACCCGATGAAACACACCGCGCTTGCGCTGAGCATCATGACCGGCGCGCTGGGCGCCGCGCACGCACAGGACTACCCGACCCGCCCGATACGCCTGATCGCGCCGTTCGCGGCGGGCAGCTCGGTGGACATCCTGGCACGTGCGCTGGCGCAGCCCTTGTCGCGGCAGCTGGGCCAACCGGTGGTGGTCGAGAACAAGGGCGGCGCGGGTGGCAACATAGGCGTGGACATGGTCGCCAAGGCGCCCAAGGACGGCTATACGATAGGGATAGGGACGACGGGGCCGATGACGGTGAACCCGACGCTGTACGGGTCGAAGATGCCGTTCGACACCCGCAAGGACCTGGCCATGGTGGGCGTGATCGCCAGCAGTCCCAACGTGCTGCTGGTGCATCCCTCGGTGCCGGCGCGCAGCCTGCAGGAACTGGTCGCCTATGCCCGCGCGCACCCGGGCGGCCTGAATTTCGCGTCGTCGGGCGTGGGGAGCACCAACCACCTGGCCGGAGAGCTGTTCAAATCGCTGGCGCAGGTCGAGATCGTGCACGTGCCCTACAAGGGGAACCAGGACGCGCTGACCGACCTGCTGGCCCAGCGCGTGCAGATCCTGTTCAGCGGCGTGCCGCCGGTGCTGTCGTTCATCAAGTCGGGCCAGTTGCGCGCGCTGGCGGTGGCGGGGCCCGAACCCTCGCCGGCGCTGCCGGGAGTACCCACCGTGGCGCAGGCCGGACTGCCGGGGGCCGAGGTCGTGGCCTGGTATGGCCTGATCGCCCCGGCGGGCACGCCGCGCCCGGTAATCGAGCGGCTGAACGCGGAACTGCGCAAGGCGCTGGCGCTGCCCGAGGTCCGGGCCCAGCTGGCTTCGGCGGGCGCCGACCCCTCCAATGACGGTCCCGAGGCCTTCTCCAGGCTGGTCGATACCGAATTGCAGAGATGGCAGCGCGTCATCACCCATGCCAACATCAGGATGGAATGATCATGCAGGCAACCGGCTTGATCGCGGTCTGGCTACACGTGCCGCCGCATCGCGAGGAAGAGTTCCATGCGTGGTACGAACTGGAGCACATACCCCAGGTGGTCGGGCTGGACGGGTTCGTCAGCGGGCGCCGCTACTATTGCGACGACGCGTTCCCCAAGTTCCTGGCGCTTTATGAGACGCGGGATGAAGGCGTGGAGGACAGTCCCGGCTTCCAGCACGTGGTGACGCATCCGACGCCGTGGTCGGGCCGGATATGGACTTTCTTCGGCAAGGACCGCATCCGGCAGAACCTGGCCCGCCTGGCGTCGGTGGCGCATGGCGGGCATCCGGATCCTGGCGCCGTGCTGCTGCGTGCCTTCCGTGCGCCGCGTCCCCTGGCCGAGGCCGACGGGTTGGAGCAGGGGCGGGCCAGCGCGGAGATTCCGGGCTGCACCGGATACCGGCTGTTTCGCCAGGTCCGCGACCCCGGGCGCTACCTGGAGATTTTCGATTTCGCCGCGCCGGAGCAGGCGGCGGAGCCGGCCCTGGCGGCCTTCTTCGACCGTCCCGCGCGGCGCCGCTTCGACGACGGCGCCCGGGACGTGGTACGGCACGTCTATGCGGCCACCGGGACGCCGCTGGTGAAGGGCAGGGGAGTCAGGGGCGCAGGTAGCCCAGGATGACATCGACCATGTGGGCCAGCCGCTCGTCCAGCGCGGCGGGCGCCATCAGGTCGCGGCCGAAGATCTCCGACAGCGTGTACTGGTTGGACAGATAGAAATAGGCCACGCTGGCGATGGAGATATAGAGCTGCACCGGATCGACGCCGGCGCGGAACAGGCCTTGCGCCTGGCCGCGTTCCAGGATGTCGGCCAGCCACTGCACGAAGGGCGAGTGCATGTCCCGCACCTGGGACGAACGCTTCAGGTGCGTGGCCTGGTGCAGGTTCTCGTTGTTGAGCAGGCACAGGAACTCCGGGTTTTCCAGGTAGTAGTGCCAAGTGAATTCGACCAGCCGGCGCACCGCGTCGGGCGGGTTGAGCGCCTCCAGGTGCAATTCCCGTTCGGCCTGGCGGATCGCGGCATAGGCGCGTTCCATCACGGCCAGGAACAGGTCGTCCTTGTTGTTGAAGTAGTAGTAGATCAGCCGCTTGTCGACCTTGGCGCGTTCGGCGATGCGGTCCATGCGGGCCCCGCCCAGGCCCAGCGACGCGAACTCGGCGGTCGCGGCCTCCAGGATGATCTGGCGCGTGCGCTCGGCATCGCGGGTGCGGGGCGCATCCGCCGAGGCCTTGGCTGGGCGTGGTGACATGGCGGGCAAATCCTGAAAATGGGGCTGGACCGTAACACTACAACAGAAGCGGCCGCGGATCAGCCCAGGGTATCCTCGAACCAGTTCAGGATGCCGTCCAGTCCGCAGACGTTCAGCGCGCGGCTGGTCTGCTCGCGCACCACCGGCTTGGCGTGGTAGGCCACGCTCAGGCCGGCCAGTCCCAGCATCTTCAGGTCGTTGGCGCCGTCGCCCACGGCGATCGCGCGCGACAGCGGGGCGCCGTGGCGCTGGGCGAATTCGCGCAGGTGGCGGGCCTTGCCGTCGGCGTCCAGGATGGCGCCCTGCACCTTGCCGGTGAGCCGGCCATTCTCCACTTCCAGCGTGTTGGCGTGCGCCTCGTTCAACTGCAGCCGCTGCTGCAGCCGGCTGGTGAACCAGGTGAAGCCTCCCGACACGAGCAGGGTCTTGATGCCCACCCGCTGCGCCGCCAGCAGCAGGCGCTCGGCGCCCGGGTTCAGCCGCAGCCGTTCCACATAGACCTGTTCCAGCGCCTCCAGCGGCAGTCCCTGGAGCAGCGCCACGCGGCGGGTCAGGCTTTCGCTGAAGTCGGCGATCTCGCCCCGCATGGCAGCCTCGGTGATGGCCGCCACCTGCGGCTTGAGGCCGGCCATGTCGGCGATCTCGTCGATGCACTCGATGTTGATCAGGGTCGAGTCCATGTCCATGGCCAGCACCTTCCAGTCGGCCAGCCGGGCGCCGGGCTCGACGTAGGCCCAGTCCACGCGGGCTTCCTGGCAGTAGGCGGCGACCTGGGCGCGCGCCGCGGGCGTGTCGTCGGCCTCGGTCAGGCGGACGGCGCCGGGAGCGAGCTCGACGATCCGCCGGGCGCGGGCCAGGGCCGAGACGTGTTCGATGGCCGCCTGGGCAAGGTCGGGGGCCTGGATAACGAGATGGGTCATGGGCAGGGGATGGGAAGGGGAAACGGGTTCAGACCAGCGAGCGCAGTACCGTGCGCACGGCGTCCACGCGTGCCTTCAGGTCGGCGCCCTTGATCTCGATGCGCAGCTTGTCCTGGCCCGACAGCCGCATGTGGCGGTTCTTCTGGACCAGGCCGATGACGCGCATCGGATCGATGGGAGGATTGGGCTCGAATTGCAGCACGGCGGCCGATTCGCTGGCGTCGATCTTGATCACGCCCACCGACTTGGCCGCCAGGCGCAGCCGGTGGATCTCGATCAGGGCGCGCGCCGCCTCGGGCAGCTTGCCGAAACGGTCGATCAGCTCTTCCTGGATCGTGTCGATGTCGGCGGCGTCCTCGCAGTTGGCCAGGCGCTTGTAGATCGCCAGGCGCGCGTGCACGTCGCCGCAATAGTCCTGCGGCAGCAGGGCGGGCACGTGCAGGTTGATCTCGGTAGTGGCCGACAGGGGGGCGTTCAGGTCGGGTTCGCGGCCGTTCTTCAGGGCGCGTACCGCCTCGTTCAGCATGTCGGTGTACATCTGGAAGCCGACTTCCTGGATGTTGCCCGATTGCGATTCGCCCAGCACCTCGCCCACGCCCCGTATCTCCAGGTCGTGCATGGCCAGGTAGAAGCCCGAGCCCAGTTCCTCCATGGCCTGGATGGCCTCCAGGCGCTTCCTGGCGTTGCTGGTGATGGCGTCCTCGCCGGGCGTCAGCAGGTAGGCGTAGGCCTGGTGATGGGAACGCCCCACGCGGCCGCGCAACTGGTGCAGCTGGGCCAGGCCGAAGCGGTCGGCGCGATGCAGCACGATGGTGTTGGCCGTGGGCACGTCGATGCCGGTCTCGATGATGGTGGTGCAAAGCAGCACGTTGTATTTCTGCTGGTAGAAGGCCTTCATGACCTGCTCCAGCTCGCGCTCGGGCATCTGCCCGTGCGCGACCGCGATGCGCGCCTCGGGCACCAGTTCCTCGAGCTTGGCGCGGCGGTTGTGGATGGTCTCGACCTCGTTGTGCAGGAAGTACACCTGTCCGCCGCGCTTGAGTTCGCGCAGCAGGGCTTCGCGTATGGTGCTGCCGTCCTCGCGCCGCACGAAGGTCTTGATCGCCAGCCGCTTCTGCGGCGCGGTGGCGATGACCGAGAAGTCGCGTATGCCTTCCAGCGACATGCCCAGCGTACGGGGAATGGGCGTGGCGGTCAGCGTCAGCACGTCGACCTCGGCGCGCAGCGCCTTGAGCGCTTCCTTCTGGCGCACGCCGAAGCGATGCTCCTCGTCGATGATGACCAGGCCGAGGTTCTTGAACCTGACCTTGTCCGAGAGCAGCTTGTGCGTGCCGATGACGATGTCGACCCGGCCGTCGTTGATCTGCTCGATGGAGGCGCTGATGTCCTTGGCCGACTTGAAGCGGGACAGCTCGACCACCCGGACCGGCCAGTCGGCGAAGCGGTCGGCGAAGTTCTGGGCGTGCTGCTCGGCCAGCAGGGTGGTCGGGCACAGCAGCGCGACCTGCTTGCTGTTGGCCACGGCGATGAAGGCGGCGCGCAGCGCCACCTCGGTCTTGCCGAAGCCCACGTCGCCGCACACCAGCCGGTCCATGGGCTTGCCCGAGGTCATGTCCTGGATCACGGCCTGGATGGCGGCGGCCTGGTCCGGCGTTTCCTCGAAGCCGAAGGATTCGGCGAAGGCCTCGTAGTCCGACATGGGCAGCTTGAACATATGGCCCTGGCGCAGCGCGCGGCGGGCATACAGGTTCAGCAGCTCGGCGGCGGCGTCGCGGGCCTGGCCGGCGGCCTTGCGGCGGGCTTTTTCCCATTGGCCGGAGCCCAGCTGGTGCAGCGGCGCGGTCTCGGGATCGGCGCCGCTGTAGCGGGCGATGACGTGCAGCTGCGACACCGGCACGTACAGCGTGCTGCCGCCGGCGTACTCCAGGTGCAGGAATTCCATTTCCCCTTCGCCGATGTCCATGCTGACCAAGCCCTGGTAGCGGCCGATGCCGTGCTGGACGTGGACGACAGGGTCGCCCACGCGCAGCTCGGACAGGTCGCGCACCATGGATTCGACGTTGCTGGCGCGCTCCTGCCCGCGCTTGCCGCGGCGGACGGCGTGGCCCGGGAACAGGTCGCTCTCGGTCAGGAACAGCAGCTTGGGGTCGGCCAGGCCGAAGCCCGAGGACAGCGGCGCGATGCCGATGGCGAAGGACGACGCGCGGCCCAGGAAGTCCTGCACGGATTCGACCGGCTCGGGATCCAGTCCGAACTCGGCCAACATCTGGGCGATGGTCTCGCGGCGGCCCGCGAACTCGGCGCACAGCAGCACCCGCTGGTCCTGCCGGGCCACCAGCGCGCGCAGGCGCGCCACCGGGTCCTCGGCCTTGCGTTGCACGGCGACCTCGGGCGGCGCGGTGAAGGCGGGGTGCGGGCGGTCGCCCGCCAGGGCCAGGCGGGCGAAGCGTTTCAGGTGGCCGAACAGGCCATCGGTATCCAGGAAGATCCGGGACGGGGGCAGGATGGGACGCTCGCGGTCGCTCTTGAGGAATTCATAGCGGCTGGAGGTGTCCTGCAGGAAGCGCCGGATGGTGTCCTCGGCGTCGCCCAGCGTGACCGCGATGGTCTGCTCGCCCAGGTAGTCGAACAGCGTCGCGGTCTCGTCGAAGAACAGCGGCAGGTAGTATTCGACGCCCGGGAAGGCGATGCCGTTGCCGATGTCCTTGTAGGGCGTGGCGCGCGACGGGTCGCCCTCGAATTCCTCGCGGAAGCGCGCGCGGAATTCGTTGCGCGCGGCCTCGTCCATCGGGAACTCGCGCCCCGGCAGCATCTGGATCTCCTTGACGGGATACAGGCTGCGCTGGGTGTCGATGTCGAAGCTGCGGATGGACTCGATGGTGTCGTCGAACAGGTCCAGCCGGTAGGGCAGGGCCGAGCCCATGGGGAAGAGATCGATCAGGCTGCCGCGGATGCAGAATTCGCCGGGCGCGGTCACCTGGGTGACGTGCGTGTAGTTGGCCAGCGTCAGCTGCGCCCGCAGCGCGGCTTCGTCCAGCCGGTCGCCCTGCTTGAACGAGAACGTGTAGGCCGCCAGGAACGCGGGCGGGGCCAGCCGGTACAGCGCGGTCGTGACCGGTATCGTCAGGACGTCCACGTCCTGGCGCAGCAGGGCGTGCAAGGCCTTCAGGCGCTCGGAGATCAGGTCTTCGTGGGGCGAGAACGCGTCGTAGGGCAGGGTTTCCCAGTCGGGAAACTGGTGCACCCGCAGGCCGGGCGAGAACAGGCGGATTTCCTCGGCCAGGCGCTGGGCGTCGAGCGGGTCGGCCGTCAGCACCGCCAGCGGCTTGCCGGCGCGGCGTGCCAGGTCGGCCAGCAGCCAGGCATCGCCGGCTCCCGGCGGGCGGGGCTGGGCATAGCGTTCGCCGGGCCTGAGCGCGGCCAGCACGGCTTGCGTCAACGCCGAGGGCAGGCAGGCGGCGGGCGTGCTGGCGGAAGGGGAAGACGTGGAGGCTGTACTGGCTGGGAGGGACATCGGTTTCGCGGAAAGAGCGTCGCCCAGGGGCCGGCGCGGGCGTGGCGGCAATTCCGTATTATAGAAGCCATGAGACCGATTTCCCGTTTGATCGCCATCGTGCCGGCCGGCGGCGTGGGGGCGCGCGCCGCCGATCCCGCGCCGGATCCGGCGGCCGCCGCGCCGGTGCGGCCCAAGCAATACCGGCTCCTGGGCGGCCGGCCCATGCTGCGCCATGCCGTCCAGGCACTGTTGCGCGACGACCGCATCGGGCAGGTGGTGGTGGCCGTCGGCCCGGACGACACCCTGGCGGGCGCCGCGCTGGAGGGATTGCCACGCGTGGCCTGCCTGCCGTGTGGCGGCGCCACCCGCGCCGAGACCGTCACCAATGCGCTGGCGCGCTGCGGGGCCGAGGCCGACGACTGGGTCCTGGTGCACGATGCCGCGCGTCCGGGCCTGCCGGCGGAGGTGTTGCGGGCGCTGATCGACGCCTGCCTGGACGACGAGGTCGGCGGGCTGGTGGCCATGCCGGTGGCCGATACCATCAAGACCCAGGGCGGCGGCGCCGTGCCCCGCGTGGCGGGCACCGTGCCGCGCGAAGGGCTGTGGCAGGCCCAGACGCCCCAGATGTTCCGAGCCGGCCTGTTGCGCCGCGCGCTGGCCCATGCCGCGGTGCGCGGGCTGGCCGTGACGGACGAGGCAAGCGCGGTCGAGGCGCTGGGGCTGGCGCCCCGCCTGGTGGCGGGCACGCTGTCGAATTTCAAGGTGACCTGGCCCCAGGATTTCGCCTTGATGGAAAAACTGCTGGACGCATCATGAACAAAGACAAGGACATCGATCCCACCACCTATCCCTACCGCATCGGGCAGGGCTACGACGTGCACGCCCTGGTCGAAGGGCGGCCGCTGATCATAGGCGGGGTCCGGATCGAGCATACGCATGGCCTCCTGGGCCATTCCGACGCCGACGTGCTGCTGCACGCGGTCACCGACGCCATCCTGGGCGCGGCGGGGCTGGGCGACATCGGCCGCCACTTTCCCGATACCGATCCCGCCTATGCCGGCGCCGACAGCCGGCTGCTGCTGCGCACCGCGATGCAGCGGGTAAGCGAAGCGGGCTGGCAGGTCATCAACGTCGACGCGACGGTCCACGCCCAGGCGCCCAAGATCGGCCCCCACGCGCCCGCCATGGCCGCCAACATCGCCCAGGACCTGGGCGTGCCGGGGGCGTGCGTCAACATCAAGGCCAAGACCAACGAGGCCCTGGGTTTCCTGGGGCGCAAGGAAGGCATCGCCGCGACCGTGGTCGCGATGCTGGCGCGCAAGCCCGATCCCTTCCTGTACAAGGACCTGTACGCGGGGGATTGACCCCGCCTGGATGGAGTTGCCGGACATGACCGAACCCCGAGTTTCCACCGAGGCCGTGCGCGCCTTCTGTCACGCGCTGCCCAAGGCCGAGCTGCACTGCCACCTGCTGGGCGCGCTGCGCCGTTCCACCTTCCACGAACTGGCGGGCGGCAAGGGCGGGCTGTCCAGCGAGCAGATCGACGGCCTGTATGCCCACGGCGAGAAGCGCCAGGGCGCGATCCCCGGCCTGCGCGCGCTGGAGGACTACGGCCTGCGCACGCTGGACGATTTCTACCGCGTGACCCGCGAATACCTGGAGGATGCCCGCGCGCACAACGTGCTGTACGCGGAGTTCTTCTGGAATCCCACGGGCTCGGTGCGCGGCTCGGGCCTTTCCTATGCCGCCATCCAGGACGCGATGGTGCGAGCCATCCACGACGCCGAGCGCGACCTGGGCATCGTCGGGCGCCTGGTGCCGGCCATCGACCGCGAGGCACCGCCCGCCGCCGCGGTGGAAATGGTCGAATGGATGGTGGCGGCCCGGCGCGACGAGGTGCCGGGCATAGGCATCGACTACCGCGAGGCGCTCGGCCCGCCGGAGTGGTTCGAACAGGCTTACGCCGACGCTCGCCGCGCGGGCCTCAAGACCACCGCCCACGCCGGCGAGTACGGCCTGCCGTGGACCAACGTGCAGACCGCGCTGGACGTGCTCAAGGTCGATCGCATCGACCACGGCTACACGGTCGTCGACCAGCCGGAACTGGCGCGACGCTGCGTCGAATCGGGCATCGTGTTCGCGGTCGTGCCCGCCAATTCGTACTACCTGCGCACGCTGCCGCCGGACCGGTGGGCGCTGGACCATCCCATTCGCAAGATGCGCGCGATGGGCCTGCGCATCCACCCCAACAGCGACGATCCCACCCTGCACAACATCACCCAGACCAAGGCCTGGACCATGATGGTCGAGGACTTCGAGTTCCCCGTCGCCGACCTGCGCGACTTCATGCTGAACGGCCTGGCCGGCGCATGGATGGACGCGGGCCAGCGCAAGGCCTGGAGCGCCGACTGGAACCGCCGCTTCGACGACTTGCACCGGCAGCATTTCGGCACTCCGGCCAACCCCTCCCACTCTGCTTGCTGACGACCATGACCGCCACGCTTCGACGCGCATTCCTCGTTTCGGCCCTGGCGCTCGGATGCGCCGCCACCGCGCAGGCCCAGTCCGTCTGGCCCCATGCCAAGCCCATCCGCCTGATCGTGCCATTCACGGCCGGCGGCAGCACCGACGGCATCGCGCGCCTGGTGGCGCAGAAGCTGGGCGAGCGCCTGGGGCAGTCGGTCATCGTCGACAACGTCGGCGGTGGGGGAGGAACCATAGGCACCTACCGGGCGGCGCAGGCCGAGCCCGACGGCTACACGCTGCTGCTGGGCGTGGACAGCCCGGCGGCCATCGCGCAGTACGTCAATCCCCAGTCGGTCAAGTACGACACCGCGCGCGACCTGGTCGCCATCGGACTCATCGCGACCCAGCCCATGGTCATCATGGGCCGTCCGGGCCTGCCGGCGGATTCCTTCGCCAAGGTGCTGGAGATGGCCAGGGCCCAGCCCGACACGCTGACCTACGCCACCTCGGGCATAGGCACGGTGCTGCACCTTGCCATGGAGATCATCCAGCAGCAGGCCCAGGTGCGCCTGCGCCACGTGCCGTACCGCGGCGGGGCCCAGGCCACCACCGACCTGCTGGGCAATCAGGTCGACCTGGCCATCCTGGCCTCGGGTTCGGCGGTGCCGCTGGTGGCTGCGAAGAAGGTGAAGGGCCTGGCCGTGACCACCGCTCAGCGCCTGCCCACGCTGCCCGACGTGCCTGCCATCGGCGAGCTGCCGGCCCTGAAGGGCATGGCGATGACGGCCTGGATCGGCCTGTTCGCGCCTGCGCGCACGCCGGCGAGCGTGGTGGCCAGGTTGAATTCGGAATTGAACCAGGTGCTGCAATTGCCCGAGGTCAAGACCAAGTTCGCCGAACAGTCCGTGGCGCCGGGAACCGGCAGCGCGGCGCAGTTCGGCGACTTCGTCAAGAAAGAGCAGGCGCGCTACCAGCGCATCGTCAAGGATGCGAACATCAAAGAGTGACGCGGTGCCGGGGCGCGCGCCCCGGCGTGCTACAGGGCAACGTGCACGTTCTTGACCTGGGTGTAGGACAATGGTTCCTCCAGGCCTTCTTCGCGCCCCAGCCCCGATTTCTTGTAGCCGCCGAAGTTGGCGCCCAGATAGTGGGCGCTGCTGGTGTTGATCCAGATGTAGCCCGCTTCGATGCGCTGCGCCAGGCGGTGCGCGCGAGCCAGGTCCCGGGTGTAGATCGATGCGCTCAAGCCGTAGTCGACGCTGTTGACGTCGGCGATGAGCTGGTCTTCGTCGCTCCATCTGATGACCGACAACACCGGCCCGAAGATTTCTTCGCGGAAGATCCGCATGGCCGGCGTGACGTCGGCGAAAACGGTTGGTTCGATGAACCAGCCCTTGGCCAGCGCCGGGTCGTCCGGCCGCTTGCCGCCGGCGACGAGGCGGGCATCTTCGGAAATGCCCAGCTGTATGTAGGACATGACTTTGTCGAACTGGGCCTCGGAAATCAGGCAGCCCATGGTGGTGGCGGGGTCGGTCGGCAGGCCGCAGCGATGCAGCTTGGGAAGCTGCGCGCAGAGGCGCTCGAGGACGGCGTCGTACAGGGAGTCGTGGACGAACAGCCGCGAGGTGGAGCCGCACGACTGGCCCGCCCAGGTGAAATTCATGCCGTTGATCGCGCCCTGCACGGCGGTTTCCAGATCGGCGTCGGGGCAGACGACCAGGGGGTTCTTGCCGCCGAGCTCGAGCGTGACCGGCATGATCTTGTCGGCGGCATTGCGCAGGATGGCGGCACCGGTGCCGGCCGAGCCGATCAGCGCAACCTTCCTGACCGTCGGATGAAGCACCAGGGCTTCGCCGCAGTCGCTGCCGCCGGTGACGATGTTCAAGGTCCCCGGCGGCAGGATGCCGTCGATGATCTCGGCAAAGCGCAGGGCCGATAGCGGCGCTTGATCCGGCGCTTTCATGATCACGCTGTTTCCCGCCGCCAGGACGGGCGCCATCTTGCCGGCAAGAAACATCAGGGGGTGGTTGTAGGCGACGATGCGCGCCACCACGCCCAGCGGTTCGCGCATGCTGTAGTTCAGTCCCCGATCCGCGGTCGGTATGGTCTCGCCCTTGAGCTCGTGGACCAGGCCGGCGTAATAGTCGATCTGCGCCGCGGCGTTCAGGGCGTCCGGCCGCATGCGCTGGATCGGGTTACCGCAATTGGCGGCATCGAGATGGGCGAGTTCGTCCGCGTGGTCGCGGACCCGCCGCGCGATTTCGCGCAGCCGCGCGCCGCGCTCGGCCGCCGGCAGCCGGGACCAGGCGAGGAAACCCTGGTGGGCGGCCTCGGCGGCGGCGGCGATGTCCTCGGCGTTGGCTTCCGGCGCCTGGGCCAGGATTTCTCCGGTCGCGGGATTGAACGTGGGACGATAACCGCCGGCCGGTTCGTGCCACTTGCCCCCATAGTAGAGCGCGAGCCGCTTGGGCAGGGGAGGGGCGGTAAGTGCTTGGGTCATCAGGAAATCCTCTCGCCCTTGACTGTGATGCGGCGCAGCTTGCGCAGTTCGCTGGCGTCGAAGTCGCCGCGGGCGTGCAGCATGCAGCGGTTGTCCCAGATCAGCAGGTCGCCCGGCGTCCAGGTATGTTCGTAGATGAATTCGGGTTGTTCCTGGTGGTCGAACAGCGACTCGAGCAGCGCGTCGCTTTCCTCCCGGGGCATGCCGACGATGTATTCGGTCATGAGGCGGTTGACGTAAAGCGCCTTCCGGCCCGTGACGGGGTGCGTGCACACGACGGGCTGGGCATAGGAGCGGACCTGGTCCGACGCCTGCGAACTGCTCAGGCGCATTGCTGCCGTCGGCGCGCTGGTCCCCGGCTCGTAGCTGTTGACGGCCTTGAGCCCGGCCAGGTGCTGGCGGGTGGCGGCGGGAAGCGCATCGAACGCCTTGTACATGTTGGCGAACAGCGTGTTGCCGCCTGTTTTCGGGATGGACATGGCATACAGCATGGTCGCCATCGACGGCTTCTCGACGTAGCACATGTCGGAGTGGAAGAACATTTCGCCGTCGGGCAGGGCGCCGATGTACTGGCCGTCCTGTTTCTCGTTGGTGATGTACATGATGGCGGGATGGCCCTTGCTGATCGCGTATTCCCCCTGCGTCGTGGCCAGTTCGCCGAAGTTTTCGCCGAACCGGACCTGCTCGAGTTCGTCGAGCGATTGGTTGGGCAGGTAGAGCACCCCGTGGGCGTGCCAGGCCTCGAGCAGCCGCTTCAGCGTTGCGGCCGGCAGGGGGCGGGAGGCGTCGACGCCTTGGACCCGGGCGCCCAGCGCCGGCGAGAGCGGGTGTATCTCGGGACCGGCGGACGATGATGATGGGAGACGCTGTGTGGCGCTCATGTCTAAGCTCCTTTGGAATCGCGGCGGGGCCGCGGATGATCGCTGTGCATTGCCGTTACTCGGCGGAGATGTGGGCCGTCTTGATGACGTGCCGCCATTCGTCGAGCTCCGACGAGAGCAGCGTTGCAAGCTCGCTCGGCCCGCCAGGCGTCGGGATGATGCCCCGCGCGAGCAGTTCCTTCCTGATGTCGGGATCGTCGAGCAGTGCGAGCAGTTTCCGGCTGAGCCGGTCCACGGTTTTCTGGGGCGTCGCGCGGGGGACGAATACGCCGAGCCAGTCGTAATTGTTGAGGCCGGCGATGCCGCTTTCGCGGAAGGTGGGGACGTTGGGAGTCCACTGCGAACGTGTGTCTCCCGTCGTTGCGAGCATCTTGAGCTTGCCCGAGGCGGTCATCGACAGGACGGAATGCAGGGGGAACAGGGCGAACTGGACCTGGCCGCCGATCAGGTCGGTGACAGCGCCCGCGGAGCCTTTGTAAGGAATGTGCACGACGTCCATGTCGGTGATCTGCCGGAGCTGTTCGGTGCGCAAGTGATGGGGAGTGCCGGTCCCGGGAGTGCCGTAGTTGAGCTGGCCGGGTTTCTTCTTGGCGAGCGCGACGAAATCGCCGATCGTTTCCACCGGCAGGGCCGGGTTGACCACGGCCGCGACCAGCATCTTGCCGATGCGGACCACCGGCGCGAAATCGTGGACCGGATCCCAGGTCAGGTTGGTGTAGAGCGAGCTGATCATGGCCATCGTGTTCGGCACGAACAGGATGGTGTTGCCGTCTGGTGCCGCCTTGGCGACCGCGCCGATGCCTATCGTGCCGCTGGCGCCGGTGCGGTTCTCGACGACGACCGCCTGGCCGAGGGCTTGCGACAGCTTGGGCGCCATCAGCCGTGCGGCGATGTCGCTGCCCGTGCCCGGTGTGGTGGGCACGACGATGGTAAGGATTTTCGAGGGGGGTTCCTGGGCGTGCGAGGGAACCGTGTGATCACCAATGCGATCCATGCAATAACCGGGGGGGTTCCTGGGCGTGCGAGGGAACCAGCGCCGATAGCAGCGCGGCATGCAGGATGAAACCAAGCAATTTCTTCACGTTTGTCTCCTTTCCGTGGTCGAGTCGGCGGGTGCTGCGCGAAGACCGGCCCGCCGGGGCCCCGTCTGCGCGGGTTCAGTGCAGGCAGTTGCCGCCATCGACGACTAAGGATATACGAATCAGTCGCGGGCGGACATTCATGTGCCGAATGATGAGCATGTAATCATTTCATTTCTTAAACGACACAAGACTCGTTACCATCGATCTGCGTACTTCATAAAGCACAGAAGGTTGACATGATAAACCGAAACCAGACACCAGAAATCGATCCGGCCACGCTGATCCGCGACGAGCCGCAAACCTCCACCTTCATGGTCGATCGCCTGATCCATATCGACCAGGGGATCTTCGATGCCGAAATGGAAAACATCTTCGAAGGCTCGTGGATCTATCTCTGCCACGAAAGCGAAATCCCGAACGAAGGTGACTACATCACCACCTACATGGGACGCCAGCCGGTCGTCGTCAACCGCCGCAAGGACGGCACCGTGGGCGGCTTCATCAATGCGTGTTCGCATCGCGGCACCTTGCTGGCGCCGCTGCGCAAAGGCACGGCAAGAACCTTCACCTGCCGCTTCCACGGCTGGACCTATGCCGACAGCGGCCGCTGCATCAAGATCAAGAGCGAGGCAAGCGGCGCCTATCCGGGCGAGGAAAGCTGCCGCTCCAAGTTCAGCCTGAAAGACATCGCCCGCGTCGATACCTACAAGGGCTTCGTGTTCGGCAGCCTGGTCGCCGACGTTCCCGATCTCAAGGACCACCTAGGCGCCGCGGCGGCAATGATCGACCTGCTGGCCGACCAGTCGCCCGACGGGCTGGAAGTGCTGCCCGGGGAATCGACCTACGTCATCCGCGGCAACTGGAAGATGGGCGCGGAAAACGGCGTCGACGGCTACCATGTCAGCACCGTCCACCGCGTGTTCGCTGCGACCATGGCCAAGCGCGAGGAAGCCGGTGGCTACAGCGGCGCCGGCAAGACCGAGGCCGGGCGCATTACGGGCGACGTGGAATCCGGCTCGGCCGACCTGGGCAACGGCCACAACGTGGTGTGGGCGAAGCGCACCACGCCCGAGGCGGCGCCGCTGTACGAAGCCAAGGACCGCCTGGTCGCCGAGTTCGGCGAAGCGAAAGTCGGCTGGATGCTCGGCCGCGGCCGCAACCTCTACCTGTTCCCCAACATGTTGCTGATGGACCAGCCATCGACCCAGATCCGCGTGTTCCGCCCGATCTCGGCCGAACTGGCCGAGGTCCGGATCCAGTGCGTCGCGCCGAAGGGGGAGAGCGCCAATGCGCGCGCCGCGCGTCTGCGCAAATTCCTCGACTTCTATCTGCCGACCGGCATGGCGACCTCGGACGACATCGCGGCCCTGGAAGACACCTCGCTTGGCAGCCACGGCCGCAAGAGCCAGTGGAACGATTTCAGCCGCGGCGCCAAGTCCACCATCCCGGGCGAGCAGTGCGAGGAACTGCAGGAGATCGGCTGCAACGCCGTCGCGGTATCGCGCAACTGGGACCACGATACTTTCTACCAGGGCTACTACCGCCACTGGCTGAAACTGATGAGCAAGGGTAAATAACGATGCTGAACGACGCAACAATCTACGCCGAAGTCTGCAACCTGCTGGCGCGCGAGGCGATCTTCCTCGACGAACAGCGCTGGCGCGACTGGCTCGCGCTGTACACCGAAGACGCGGTGTACTTCGTGCCGGCCTGGCAGTCGGAGAGCAAGCTGACCGATGATCCGACCACGCAGCTGAGCCTGATCTACAGTCCGACCCGTGCCGGCCTCGAAGAGCGCGTGTTCCGCATCGAGAGCGAAGATTCGTTCGCCTCGCTGCCGGTCGACCGCACCACGCACCTGACCTCGAACATCCTTGTGACCGGCGGCGACGCCGACACAGTCGAGGTGGCCGCGACCTGGCTGGTGCACGCCTGGGGTGCGCGCGGCGAGACCACCCGCGGCGGACGCTACAAATACACGCTGCGCCGGGTCGACGGCGCACTGCGCATCGCCCGCAAAGTGACGGTCATCATCGACGAAAAGCTGCAAGGCACGGTCGACGTCTATCACCTCTGAGAAAGCAGAAAAATATGTTAGCGCTAAGTAAAGTGTCGCCAGGCGAGAACGGGCTCGAGTTGTCCGAAGTGGCCGTCGCGCTGCCCAAGGCCGACGAAGTCCGGATCAAGGTGCACGCGGCAGGCATCTGCGGCACCGACATGCAGATCTATAAATGGTCGCCCCGCATCAAGCGCCGCATGACGCTGCCTCGCGTCATCGGGCACGAGGTCAGCGGCATTGTCGACCAGGTCGGCAGCGCCGTCAGCAACATCCAGGTCGGCGACCACGTCGCGCTCGAAAGCCACATCTACTGCAATAACTGCGTGCAGTGCCATCGCGGCCAGGAGCACCTGTGCGAGAACCTGACCTATCCCGGCATCGACATCGACGGCGGCTTTGCCGAATATATCGTGGTGCCGGCGCGGATCGCATGGGTGATCACGCAGCCGCTCGACCATAACATCGCGGCCATGCTCGAGCCGTTCGGCATCGGCGTCCACGCCGCGCTCGAAGGCTCGGGCGTCAGCGGGCAGACGGTGCTGGTCAACGGCTGCGGCCCGATCGGCCTGATGACGATCGCGGTGGCGCGGGCGCTGGGCGCGCGCAGGATCATCGCCAGCGACATCAACCCGCTGCGCCTGAAGACGGCCGAGCTGATGGGCGCCGACCGCATGGTCAAGGTCGGTGACGAGGACGTCGTCAACGCGGTGAAGGACTTTACCAATGGCGTCGGGGCCGATGTCGGGATCGAGTTCTCGGGGTCCGAGGCCGGCTTTCGCAACGTGTTCGAGTCGCTCACCAAGGGCGGCGACTTCCGCCTGGTCGGGGCGCCGGCGCAGCCGATCAACGTCGACTTCAGCCAGTGGGTACTGAAGTGCCCGAAGGTACACAACATCCACGGCCGCCGCATCTGGCAGTCGTGGGAGCGCGCCATGCCGCTCATCTATGACGGCAAGGTCGACCTCAGGCCGCTGGTCAGCCACGTGCTGCCGATGTCCGAGGCAACTTCCGGGTTCGACCTGATCCTGCAAGGCCTGGCGGTCAAGCCCATCATTGTTCCGGCCTGAAGGATGCTCCCGTGCACCAGATAACGGCAATCTTTGAAGACGGAAAATCGGTCAGGTTTTCGAGCCGAGCCGATGAGATCGTCTACCAGGCGGCCTACCGCTCGAACATCCGGCTCGAGCACGACTGCCTCGAAGGCGCGTGCGGCGCCTGCAAGGCGCTTTGCACGCAAGGCGAATTCCGGGTCGACGACTACAGCGACGAAGCCTTGTCGGATGCCGAGCTGGCGATCGGCTACACGCTGCTGTGCAAGATGAAGGCGAAAACGCCGTGCACGGTCGAGCTGCCGTATTCGTCGCGCTTCCTGACCGCCCAACATGCGCCGCAGTGGCTCGACGCCAGGGTGGTGGCGGTCGAATCGGTGTCCTCGAGCGTCAAGCGAATGGTGGTGCAGCTGACGGCGGGCGACATCGACTTCCTGCCCGGCCAGTACGTGCACATGGAAGTGCCCGGTGCAGGCGGCGCGGAGCGTTCGTATTCGTTTGCGAACATGCCGGCGGAGCAGCAGCTCGAATTTTTCCTCAAGGTGTATCCGCAAGGCGTGATGAGCGACTACCTGCGCGAGCGCGCAAAGGTTGGCGACGACATCCGCATCAAGGGACCGGCCGGCCACTTCTACCTGCGCGCGCTGCGCCGCCCGATCCTGATGATCGCCGGCGGCACCGGCCTTGCACCCATGCTCAGCATGCTGCGCAGCATGGTGCGCGCCGGTGCGGCCGACCAGCCGGTGCACCTGATCTACGGCGTCAACGAAGCCTCCGAGTTTTTCAACGCGAGCGAACTGGAGCGGCTCGGCCAGAGCCTGCGCCTGACGGTGGAGCGCATCGCGGTAGCGGAGACCGGCTGGCAGGGCCCTGCCGGACACGTCACCCGCTTGCTGCGCCCCGAACTGTTGCACGGCGGCGAATGCGACGCCTACCTGTGCGGCCCGCCGCCGATGGTCGAAGCGGCCGCCGCGTGGCTGCGCGAGAACGGCATGGACCCGGCGCGCGTGCACGCCGAGCGCTTCGTCACCACCAGCTGACCTTACGACTGAGGATTGACCATGATTGATTTGCACGATGTACGGTACGTACGGCTCGGTACCCGCAACATTGAAGAGTCGACCCGCTACGCTCAAGAGGTGCTCGGGCTCGAACTGGTGCGCACCGAACAGGGTGCGCGCTACTTCCGCAGCGACAGCCGCGATCACACGCTGGTGTACTTCGAAGGCGACAGCAACGACCATACCACCGGCTTCGAACTGGCCGACGCCGCCGGCATCGACGCCGCGGCCGCCGAGCTTGACAACGCCGGCTACCGGGTCAAGGCCGGCTCGCGCGAAGAGTGCGAGCAGCGCCGGGTCGAGGGGCTGGTCAATTTCATCGACCCGAGCGGCAACAGCATCGACCTGGTAGTCCGTCCGCACCACAGCGGGCGGCGCTATTTCCCGTCGCGCGACGCCGGCATTACCGGCTTCAGCCATATCGGGCTGCGCTCCAGCGATCCGGCGCGCGACGAAAAATTCTGGACCCAGGTCATGAGCGCCAGGGTGAGCGACCGCCTGGGCAACTCGCCGCTGCTGCGGATCGACCCGGTCCACCACAAGATCGCGCTGTTTCCATCCAGCTTCGCCGGGGTCCAGCACATCAACCATCAGGTCGAGGGTATCGACGATATCATGCGCGCCTACTACATGCTCAAGGAGAAGGGCGTGCGGATCGTGTTCGGGCCGGGGCGCCACCCGACCTCAGGCGCGATGTTCCTGTACTTTGCCGGACCGGACGGCATGACCTACGAATACTCGACCGGCGTGCGCGTGTTCACCGAAGAAGAGATGTCGACGGTCAGGCCGCGCCAGTTCCCCTTCGAGGCATCGACCTCGCTGTGCATGTGGGGATCGCGTCCGGATATTCCCGAATTTAAGAGCTGACCAGGAGACACGATGCAGGCAACGACGGAACAAGCGATGGCGGCCGGCGCTAGTGAAGAACGCCTTGCGCACCTGCAGGCCCAGGTGCGCAAGGCTGCGCGCGCGATGGGCCGGCACGGCCTGGTGCACGCGTTCGGCCACGTCAGCGCGCGCCTGAACGACACCGAGTTCCTGGTGTGCGCGGCGCGCCCAATGGGCTGCCTCGACGCTGACGACCAGGGCACCGTGGTGCCGGTCGAGGGACCGTTGCCGCAGGGCGTGCTGGGCGAAGTCCGGCTGCACCAGCAGATCTACAAGGTGCGGCCCGACGTCGGCGGCATCTGCCGCATCCTACCGGCGCGCGTGATCGCGCTGTCGACCATGCGCCTGACGCCGTCGGCCCGCCACGGCAACGGCTCGTACTTTGCGCCGCACCCGCCGCTCTGGGACGATCCGCAACTGGTCCGCGACGACGACAAGGCACAGGCGATCGCCGCGCTGCTCGGCGGGGCCCGCGCGATTGTCATGCGCGGCAATGGCGCCGTGGTCGCGGGCAGCAGCATCGAGGAGGCGGCAGGCCTGTCGTTCCTGCTGGAAGAGGCGGCGGCGCTCGAACTGACCGTGCGCGCCGCGGGCGGCGGGCAGGGCGGGACGCTGCTGTCGGACGCCGAGGCCAGTGCGCGCGCCGTGTCTACGGGCGGGATCTTCGAACGCTTGTGGGAATTCCTGACGCATGGCGACCCGGAACAGAGCGGGTCCGACCGGGCGAATATCAGGTAACACGAGTTTTTATTCAGGCAAGACCGGCACAGGAAGGCAATCAAGACCTTCGCCGGATTTTTTAAAGGCAGCAAGAGGAGACCATGATTACCAGCTCAATTCCCCGCACCGTCGCAGGCGCGCCGGCCATGACGGCCGCTACCGCACAGCCGGGTGCGGACGCGTGCAAGATCGGGATCAAGAATCTTGTCAAGCAATTCCAGACCAAGGACGGTGTCTTTACCGCGGTTGACAATGTGTCGCTTGATATCCCATCGGGCGAATTCTTTACCATCGTCGGCCCTAGCGGCTGCGGCAAGACCACGCTGCTGCGCATCCTGGCGGGCCTCGAGCAGGCCAGCAGCGGCAGCGTCGAGATCACCCGCTCTGGCCAGCAGCGTCCGGCCAATTCGATGGTGTTCCAGGGCGATTCGCTGTTCCCCTGGATGACCGTGTGGGACAACGCCGCGTACGGACTGAAGATGCGCAAGGTTCCCGCCGCGGAGATCCGCGACGTGGTCGGCCACTATCTCGAGCGCACCGGCCTGACCCGCTTCAGGAACGCCTATCCGCACCAGCTCTCGGGCGGCATGCGCCAGCGCGTGTCGATTGCGCGCGCGTTTGCCAACGACCCCGAAATCCTGCTGATGGACGAGCCCTTCTCCGCGCTCGACGAGCAGAACAAGACGCTGCTGCAGGAAGAACTGCTGCGCATCTGGGAAGAGACCAAGAAGACCGTGGTGTTCATCACGCACAGCGTCGACGAAGCGGTGACGCTGAGCGACCGGATCATGATCATGACCGCGCATCCGGGCCGCTGCAAGGCCCTGATCGACGTGCCCTTCGAGCGTCCGCGGCGCGTGATCGAGCTGCGCTCGCAAGCCGAATACGGCGAACTGGTGTATCGGATCTGGGGTTACCTGCGTGACGAAGTGCAGCAGGCCAAGTGTCAGGAAGAGAAAAAAGGAGGTGTGAAATGATGAAGGTAGTCGAACTCCCACCGGCGCCGGCGCAAGTGTCCGCCGCCAACCGCGCCAGCTTCAAGACCAGAAAGCTGAGCGCCGGCTCGCGCGACCGCCTGCTCGGCGTGCTGTCGCCGCTCGTGCTGCTGCTGATTTGGGAGATCGCCGCGCGCACCGGCTTCATCGACACCCGCTTCTTCCCGGCGCCCACCTCGATTTTCCAGACGCTGCTGGTGCTGGCCGAGTCGGGCGAATTGTGGGCCAACTCCCGGGCCAGCCTGCAGCGGCTGTTCTGGGGCTTCCTCGTTGGCGGGGTGCCGGCGCTGATCATCGGCGTCCTGATGGGTCTCTACCGCCCGCTGCGCGCAATTGTCGACCCGCTCATCGCGGCCACCTATCCGGTGCCGAAAAGCGCGCTGATGCCACTGCTGCTGCTGATCTTCGGCCTGGGCGAAGGTTCCAAGATCGCGATGGTGGCGATCGGCGTGTTCTTCCCGGTACTGATCAACGCCGTCACCGGCGTGCGCGAGATCAACAAGATCTACCTCGACGTCGGCAGCAACTTCAAGGCCAGCCGCTGGCAGGTGTTCCGCACCATCGCGGTGCCCGGCGCGCTGCCGTTCATCATGACGGGCATCAAGCTTGGCGTCGGCATGGGACTGATCCTGATCGCGCTGGCCGAGATGGTCGGCGCCCACAGCGGCCTCGGCTACATGATCTGGAACGCCTGGGAAATCCTGTCGGTGGACACCATGTACGTCGGCCTGTTGATGATTGCCCTGATCGGCTTCGTGTTCACGCTTGTGATGGATGAAGTAGAACGAATCGTGGTGCCCTGGAAGACCGAGCGCTAAAAAGCGCCTTATGTTGCATATACCAACCATAACGGAGACAGTAACAATGAAGTCAATAGCGAAAATTCAATCGACACTGGGCAAGCTGGTGCGCTCGACGCTGTATGCCTGCGCCGCCGTGGCAGTCTTGAGCGGCAACGCGGCCGCCGCCGCCAAGGTGCGGATCGGCGTGGTCGGCTCCCTGAGCGACGCGTCGATCTATATCGCCGAGGCCAAGGGCTACTTCAAGGACGAAGGTATCGATGCCGAGATCATCCGCTTTCCGAATTCGGCGCAGATGATCGCGCCGATCGGCGCCGGCCAGCTCGACGTCGCGGTGGGCGCGACCAGCGCCGGCCTGTACAACTCGATCGGACGCGGCATCGACATCAAGGTCGTCGCGGACAAGGGCTCGATGCCGCCGGGGCATGGCTACGTCCCGCTGCTGGTGCGCAAGGACCTGGTCGACAGCGGCGCCTTCAAGAGCCTGAAGGACCTGAAAGGCCTTCGGGTCGGCAGCCAGTCGCCGGGCGGCAGCGCATTGTCGCTGCTGAACGAGGCACTCAAGAAGGGCGGCGTGCCCTACAAGGACGTCAAGATCTCGTACATGGGCCACTCGCAGCTGGCCGCGGCACTGCAGAACAAGGCGCTGGACGCGGCCATGGTGACCGAGCCGAATGCGACCCGGGCCGTACAGACCGGGACCGTGGTCCGTTTCAGCCCCCAGGCCGACCAGATCTATCCGTCGCAACAGGTAGCAGTGGTGTTGTACCGCGGCGCCTTTGCCAGGCAGGAAGCGGCCACCGCGACCAAGGTGATGCGCGCGTATATCCGCGCCACCCGCGACTATAACGACGCGCTGGTCAATGGCAAGCTGACCGGCAAGAACTCGGACGAGATCATTTCGATCCTGAGCAAGTCGACCCACGAGAAGGACCCCTCCATCTACAAGGTCGCCACGGCACACGGCTGCCATCCGGACGGCATGGTCAATGTCGCCAGCATGAAGCACGATTACGAGTTCTTCAAGGAGCAGGGCCTGATCACGACCCCGGTCGATATCGACAAGGTCGTCGACATGTCCTTTGCCAGAGCGGTAGTCAAGGAACTGGGGCCCTACAAGCCGAAGTAAGTTCCCGCGGCAGCCCAGGCTGCCGCCCACAACCCCTACAGCAATCCAGAGCGCCGCACATCAATGGTGTGCGGCGGTGATCCCCTGCCGGCAAGCACAAAACGAAAGCGGCTTCGGTCGGTATCAACCACCTGTTCTGACCCGCTGGTCGCGCGAACGTCCGGTGGTGGCCTCGGCCAGATTTTACATTTTTGGAGATAACGTGAAAGACATTCTGAACTTCATCAACGGTGACTACGTGCCGTCGGAGCGCTGGTTCGACAAGAGCGCGCCGTACGACGGCAAGGTCTTCGCCCGGGTCGCCGAGGCCGACTCAGCCCTGGTCGACCGCGCCGTGCAGTGTGCGCGCGACGCGCTGCACGGACCGTGGGGCAAGATGAACCTGACCGACCGGGTCGACCTGCTGTACGCGGTGGCCGACGAGATCGACCGCCGCTTCGAGGATTTCGTCGAAGCCGAGATGACCGACCTGGGGCAGCCGGCGCATTTCATCCGTCACATCGACGTGCCGCGCGGCGCCGCAAACTTCAAGGTCTTCGCCGACGTCATCAAGAATGTCCCGGGCGAGTTTTTCGAAATGGCCACCCCCGACGGGCGCGGTTCGCTCAACTACTCGCTGCGGCGTCCGGTGGGCGTGGTGGCGGTCATCTGCCCGTGGAACCTGCCGTTCCTGCTGATGACCTGGAAGCTGGGCCCGGCGCTGGCGTGCGGCAATACGGTGGTCGTCAAGCCGTCGGAAGAAACGCCGCAGGCAGCGGCCTTGCTGGGCGAAGTGATGAACAAGGTCGGCATGCCGAAAGGCGTGTTCAACGTCGTGCACGGCTTCGGGCCGGACTCCACCGGCGAATTCCTGACCACCCATCCGCAGGTCGATGCGATCACCTTTACCGGCGAGACGCGTACCGGCGCCGCGATCATGAAGGCCGCCGCCGACGGCGCGCGCCCGGTCTCGATGGAGATGGGCGGCAAGAACGCCGCGATCGTGTTTGCCGATTGCGACATGGACGAGGCCATCGCCGGCACCCTGCGCTCGTGCTTTGCCAACGCCGGCCAGGTGTGCCTCGGCACCGAGCGTGTGTATGTGGAACGTCCGGTCTTCGAGGAATTCGTTACCCGCCTGAAGACCGCGGTCGAAACGATGAAGCCCGGCCTGCCGTCCGACCCGGCCAGCGGCATGGGGCCCTTGATTTCGCAGGAACACCGCAACAAGGTGCTTTCGTACTACCGCAACGCGGTCGAGGAGGGCGCTACCGTCGTCACCGGCGGCGGCATCCCCGACATGCCGTCGGAGCTCGCGGGCGGCTCGTGGGTGCAGCCGACCATCTGGACCGGCCTGCCGGACACGGCGACCGTGATGCGCGAAGAGATCTTCGGACCGTGCTGCCACATTTCGCCGTTCGATACCGAGGAAGAGGTGGTCGCCCGCGCCAACGACAACCCGTACGGGCTGGCCTCGGCCTTGTGGACCACCAACCTGGCGCGTTCCCACCGGGTCGCCGCCCAGATCGAAGCGGGCATCGTCTGGGTCAACTCGTGGTTCCTGCGCGACCTGCGCACGCCGTTCGGCGGTTCCAAGCAATCCGGCATCGGGCGCGAGGGCGGGGTGCACTCGCTCGAGTTCTACACCGAACTGAAAAATGTCTGCATCAAACTGTGATCATGGATAAAGAACTCATCACCCAACTCGGCGACGAACTCTACCAGGCCTTGACCGGCCGCACGGTGGTCGACCCGCTTACCAGCCGCCATCCCGGCATCACGATCGAGAACGCGTACCACATCCAGCAGCGCATGATCGAGCGCCGCGTGCAAGCCGGCGAACGCATCATCGGCAAGAAAATCGGCGTGACCTCGCGCGCAGTGATGAACATGCTGGGCGTGTACCAGCCGGACTTCGGCTACATGCTCGACGGGATGATCTACAACGAAGGCGAGGCGATCGACATCGGCACGCTGATCCAGCCAAAGGCCGAGGGCGAGATCGCCTTCATCCTGAAGAAGGACCTGATGGGGCCGGGCATCTCGAATGCCGACGTGCTGGCCGCCACCGAATGCGTGATGCCGTGCTTCGAGATCGTCGACTCGCGCATCCGCGACTGGAAGATTAAGGTGCAGGACACGGTGGCCGATAACGCCTCCTGCGGCGTATTCGTGCTGGGCGACCAGGCGGTGGACCCGCGCAAGATCGACCTGTCGCTGTGCGGCATGGTGCTGGAAAAGAACGGCGAGATCGTCGCCACCGGCGCCGGCGCCGCCGCCCTCGGCTCGCCGCTCAACGCGGTGACCTGGCTGGCCAACACCATGGGCCGGCTGGGCATCCCGCTGAAAGCCGGCGAAGTGATCCTGTCGGGCGCGCTGGCGGCGATGTTCCCGGCCCAGGCGGGCGACAACTTCCGCGTCAGCATCGGCGGCTTGGGCAGCTGCTCGGTGCGGTTTAATTAAGGAAAGAACACCATGACAAAAATTAAATGTGCAATCATCGGCCCCGGCAATATCGGCACCGACCTGCTTGCCAAGCTGCTGCGCAGCCCGGTGCTGGAACCGGTCTGGATGGTCGGGGTCGACCCTGCATCTGACGGCCTCAGGCGCGCCAGCGAGCTGGGCATCAAGACCACCGCGGACGGCGTCGACGGCATGCTGCCCCACGTGCTGGCCGACGAAGTACAGATCTGCTTCGACGCCACCAGCGCCTATGTGCACGCCGAAAATTCGCGCAAGCTGACCGCGCTGGGGGTGCTGATGATCGACCTGACCCCGGCCGCCATCGGTCCCTACTGCGTGCCGCCGGTGAACCTGCTGGAACAGGTCGGCAAGGGCGAGATGAACGTCAACATGGTCACCTGCGGCGGCCAGGCGACGATCCCGATGGTCGCAGCCATCGCCCAGGTGCAGCCGGTGCAATACGGCGAAATCATCGCCACCGCATCGTCGCGCTCGGCCGGCCCGGGCACGCGCAAGAACATCGACGAATTCACCCGCACCACGGCGGCGGCGATCCGCACCGTCGGCGGCGCCAAACAGAGCAAGGCGATCATCATCCTGAATCCGGCCGAACCGCCGATCATCATGCGCGACACCGTGCACTGCCTGACCGAGAGCGAACCCGACCAGGAGAAAATCACGGCCTCGATCCACGCGATGATTGCCAAGGTGCGGCAGTACGTGCCCGGCTACAAGCTGGTCAACGGCCCGGTGTTCGACGGCAACCGCGTTTCGGTATTCCTGGAAGTCGAAGGCCTCGGCGACTACCTGCCGAAATACGCCGGCAACCTCGACATCATGACCGCCGCCGCTGCACGCACCGCTGAAATGTTTGCCGAGGAAATCCTCAAAGGCACGCTCACGCTCGAACGCGTCACCGCCTGATCCAAGGAGAAGAAAATGAACCTCAAGGGTAAAAAAATCATCCTGCACGACAATACCCTGCGCGACGGGATGCACCCGAAACGCCACCAGATCACGCTCGAGCAGATGATCGCGGTGGCCAAGGGACTGGACGACGCCGGCATGCCGATGCTGGAAGTGTCGCATGGCGACGGGCTGGGCGGCGGTTCGGTGAACTACGGCTTCCCGCGCCACAGCGACGTCGATTACCTTCGCGCCGTGATCCCGCACCTCAAGCACACCAAGGTGTCCTCGCTGCTGGTGCCGGGCATCGGCACGGTCGACGACCTGCGTGCCGCGCACGAATGCGGCCTGCACACGGTGCGCGTGGCCACCCACTGCACCGAAGCCGACGTAGCCGAGCAGCACATCATTGCCGCGCGCAAGATGGGCCTGTACACGGTCGGCTTCCTGATGATGGCGCACATGGCCACGCCCGAAAAGCTGGTCGAGCAGGCCAGGCTGATGGCGTCCTACGGCGCCCAGTGCGTGTATGTGACCGACTCGGCCGGCTACCTGCTGCCGGATGGCGTGACCGAGCGGGTCGGCGCGCTGCGCGCGGCCCTGGCGCCGGAGATCGATATCGGCTTCCATGGCCACCACAATATGGCGATGGGTGTGGCCAACTCGCTGGCGGCGATCGAAGCCGGCGCCAACCGCATCGACGGCTCCACCAACGGCCTGGGCGCCGGGGCCGGCAATACCCCGCTGGAAGTATTCGTTGCCGTCTGCAACCGCATGGGCATCGAGACCGGAGTCGACCTGTACCAGATCATGGACGTGGCCGAGGATATCGTGCTGCCGATGATGGACCACATGGTGCGCATCGACCGCGATGCGCTCACGCTTGGCTACGCAGGGGTGTATTCGACCTTCCTGCTGTTCGCCAAGCGCGCCGCCGCGAAGTACCAGGTACCGGCGCGCGACATCCTGGTCGAGCTGGGACGGCGCGGCATGGTGGCCGGGCAGGAAGACATGATCGAAGACGCGGCCTTGACCATGGCCAAGGAAAGGGGACTTGTATGAAACTCGACCAGGCAACCATCGCCAAGCTGGCCGCACACCTGGAAAACTGCGAGCTGGAAGGGCAGGACACCGTCAAGATTACCGATGCCCATCCAGACATGGACTGGGACGACGCGTATGCGATCCAGGACGAGATCCAGCGCCGCAAAGTTGCGCGCGGCAACAAGATCGTCGGCTGGAAAGCCGGTCTGACCTCGCACGCGAAGATGGAACAGATGGGCGTCGAAACGCCGGTGTTCGGCTTCATGGCCGACTATTACGCGATTCCCGAGGGCGGCGAATGCAAGGTATCGGAGCTGATCCACCCGAAGGTCGAACCGGAGATCGCGTTCGTGATGAAGACGGCGCTGAAGGGCCCAGGCTGCCACATCGGCTCGGTGCTGGCCGCAGTCGACTTCGTGATGGCCGGAATCGAGGTGATCGACTCGCGCTACCGCGACTTCAAGTTCGACCTCAAGAGCGTGATTGCCGATAACACCTCGGCGACGCGCTTCGTGGTCGGCGGCCAGCCGCGGCCGGTGTCCGAAGTCGACCTGCGCACGCTCGGCATCGTGTTCGAGAAGAACGGCGAGCCTGTGGCCTTTGGTGCCGGCGCGGCGGTGCTCGGCCATCCTGCAGCGGCCATTGCGATGCTGGCGAACCATCTGGGCGAGCGCGGCCAGGAAATTCCGGCCGGCGCGCTGATTCTGTCAGGCGGCATCACCGAGGCCGTAGCGGTCGAGGCCGGCGACTGCGTGACCCTGCGCATGCAGGGGATGGGCAGCGTCGGCATGCGTTTTGTCTAAACATCCAGAAAGGAAAAGGCCATGCCGTTTGCACAAATCTATATGATAGAGGGCCGCACCGAGGATCAAAAGCGTGCGGTGATCGACAAGGTCACGCTGGCGCTGTCCGAGGCGGTCGGCGCGCCGAAGGAGAACGTCCGGGTATGGATCCATGATGTCCCGAAGGAGAACTGGGGCATTGCCGGGGTCTCGGCCAAGGACCTGGGGCGCTAGGACGGGAGCGCGCGATGCCCTTGTCTGTTGCCCTCATCGAGGAACTGGCCCAATCCCTGGTCGAGGCGGAATGCAGCCGCGGCACGATCGATACCTTGTCGTCGCGCTATCCCGGCCTCGACGAGGCCGATGCATATGCGATCGCCAGGGCCAGGCTGCGGCGGCGCCGGCACGCCAGGACCGGCTACAAGCTCGGCTACACCAGCGCGGCGATGCGCCGCCAGATGAATATCGAGCACCCGAACTATGGCGTCCTGACCGCCGACATGGTCATCGAAGGCGGCACGATTGCCTTCAATACGCTGATTCATCCTCTGGTAGAGCCGGAGATTGCGATCGCACTCGGGCGCGACCTCGCCGGGGGCGGGCACGACAGGAACTCGGTGCTGGCGGCCGCCCCGCTGTTCATGGCGGCGATCGAGGTGTGCGATACGCGCTACCACGAGTACCGCTTCAAAGCGGTCGACAACATCGCTGACAACAGTTCCGCGGCGCGCTACGTGCTCGGTACGCCGATGCCGGTAACGACCGGCTGCGACCTGCGCACGCTGGCCGCCGAGCTGTGGATCGATGACCAATTGACCGACCAGGGCGTCGGCGCCAACGCGCTGGACGATCCGCTGCTCGCCGTCGCCTGGCTGGCCAACCGCTTGCATGCCGAGGGCACGACGCTCAAGGCCGGCGAGGTCGTGCTGACCGGCGGCCTGACGCGCGGCTACCTGGTGCGGCGCGGCCAGCAGATCCGCTCGCGGCTGGCCGGCGCCGGGGATGCGGCGCTGCTGTTTTCCTGAACTTTCACGCTCCCTCATGACGACATCAGACCGACGAGTTTCCGCAGCTGCCGTACCCTCCGCCGTGTGGGTTTCGACCGTCATAACAGGGCGCTGCTTGGCGCGCTGGAGCAAACCGTACTCGCCGTTGCGGTACCGGCGATCGCAACGCAACTGAGCGGCTTCGAATTGATGGCCTGGATCATCGCCGCCTACCTGGTGGCGTCGACCGTCGTCACGCCGATCTACGGCACCGTCAGCGACATGTACGGACGCGGCGCCACGTTGACCGCGGCAATCGTCATTTACCTGCTGGGGACGATCGGCTGCATGCAGGCGGCAACGATACCGGAACTAATCGTGTTCCGCGCCATGCAGGGTATGGGCGGCGGCTGGCTGATCGCGGTGGCGTGAGGTACCCTGACTTTTTCGGACACTCCTGTTTGGTAAACTTCACCGATGGGAGAATTTATGAAACGAACGAAAACATACACGCCGGAGCTTCGCGAGGAAGCGGTGAAACTGGTCTTGGCCCAAGGCCTGACGCTTGAACACGCGGCCACACGCATCGCCATTCCAAAGGGGACCTTGGCCAATTGGGTAAGCGCTGCGAAGAACGGCGCCACACCGTCCGCGGTACCGGGGAGTCGTACCGTCCCCGAGCTGGAGGCGGAAAACGCGAAGCTGCGCAAGGAGCTCGCTGAAGCCGCAACGATCCAGTCCGATGCCGCCGCAGCATCAATGCCGCTTTATACCGGAAATGAACCGAACTCGAGAATTTCCAGGACAGGAAACGAAAACGCCGACCTGTAAGGGTCGGCGTTTTTTTAAGCTATTCTTGGTGGCCCGGGGCGGAATCGAACTACCGACACAAGGATTTTCAAGTCGAGCGTCTTCTTGGTTAAGTTTACTGGAATCCGGTACAGCCTAGTCTTTCGTTGACGTACGCCATGCAGGTCATGACCTTTCCTATGAAACCTTTATGAAATTTGTCGAGGTAGTTTCAGAAGGAACATGGCCACCCTCGTGGCTTTATTGGAAGCTTGTGGAGATGGCCGAATCCACCCGAAATGTACTCGGGGAGCCGGACAACGGCCGGACATTTAGTTGCACGTCTGCGGCTTACCTGAGGAAGATAGCGGGGCGAGCGTCTTTGCCGTCGACGGCGTGCCTCCCCAGTACTCGGCAGCAGACCAGTAAACGCCCAGAAGCCAGCTCCCTGAGGAGTAAGAACTCAGCATTACCGCCACATCCTGATCAAGTCAGGTGAGCTTTAACATGCTCACGCACTTCGATGCCCAACGTGCGTGCGACTGGACGTAGCACAGTAGGCAAAACATTTTCTAAAACCAATAGAACCTTTACTCTTGGCATGATCGGCAACTGGTCGGCACGGGCCTGCGCCTCCAATAATGCTTTGTACTTAACTACTTGAAAAAGACCACGCTGATAATCGTTTTCCACACCATCGGAAACAGCCGACTTTACCTCTACACCAACCCAAGCCTGATCTGATTTGAAAAAGACGTCAATTGTGTCCGCCGAACGTAAAGGATATTCCTCGAATGCTTCCCAGGAGGCGTTCGCACCAAACTCTGATGGATGGGCTTTAACATAAGCCTTCAGGGCCTTGTGAGCAGCAGATTCACCACCGCTTCCACCACCGCCACGCACGCACGGTGGCGCTGGATCAGGTTTTGCATGAAGTGACACAGCGGGAGAGAGGCCCAGTACAGTGAGTACATCATTCCAGTGGCTACCGAACTGCAGTATTTCTGTGTGCTCGCGTAGCACCTTCGCATGCTTTTCTTCTCTGCTCATTCTTTCATTATCGAGCCATCGTTCGCGAACCCAATGCCCGGTAGACCTTGGTCAGGCCCAGACTTAGATACGACGATAGTGGTTAGATACGGGATTGGGCCTACCTCAGACGCCGCGCTATCGATGAGGTGCATAGCCTGTCCAAGCACTTGGCCAAGCCCGCGTGGAGAGGGCATCCCATGCTTATTTCGGCGGCCAAGCCTGACGGCAAGATCCTCGTAAGTGATGGGGCACAACACGCCATCTTGTTACTCCAGCACGTGTGCTATTAACAGCGGAATACATGCATGCGCATATGCTTCGTTACTAAGGTTCCCCGGTGTGTCCTGTTCGTCGCCATCTAAACCGCTGTCATTTTGCGGTTCGCCGACGTTGGGTGCTCCAGGGCTTTGTTGCATAGTAAGCGTGCAGCCCACCCACCTGTAATGTAGCGCCGGCTACGGGCAGACTCGAGGTTTTCTATTTCGAGGATCCCATGACCCGTCAACGCATTCCCGCATCGACCTGGCATGAGCGCGTAGCGCACTGGCGCAATACCGGTCTGTCGGCCGACGCCTATGCCCGCGAGCACGACATCGACCTGGAGAGGCTGAAGTATTGGGCCCGGCGCGTCGAGCGCGCCGCCGGCGGCGCGCAACTGCTGCCGGTACGCATCAGCACCATGGTAGCGTCGGCTCCCCTGGAACTGCGCAGCCCATCTGGCTGGAGCATGCGGATGGACGCTGGCGTCGATGCCGCATGGCTGGCCAGGCTGCTGCAGGAGCTGCGGTGAAGCTGCTGCCCGGATCGGTCTGGCGTAAGCGCCCGGCGAACCCATCTTCCCTCTAGTTTTGTCCCCGGCTAGTGTCCACCTCCTTTAGGTGGACACCATGACCAGGACAGAATTAAGCGTGGTTCGCCCACGGCGAACGTATACGAAGGCGTTCAAGGCGCAGGTGGTAGCCGAGTGCGGCGAACCGCAGAGCTCGATAGCCAGTGTGGCGCTGGCGCATGGGCTGAACGCGAACCTGGTGCATAAATGGCTCAGAATTGCCGAGGCGCGAGCAGATTCCGAGCCGGCCTTTGTGCCGTTGGTGCCGGCAGGCCGCACGCCAGGGACCGGGCAGCCGATCGAACTGGAGATCAGGCGAGCTAGCGTGCAAGTCTCGGTACGTTGGCCGGCCAGCGATGCGATCACTTGCGCGGCCTGGCTGAGCGAGTGGTTGAAGTGATCCGCGTCGATGCGATCTGGCTGGCAACGCAGCCGCTGGATATGCGCGCCGGTGCCGACACGGCCCTGGCCCGTGTGGTGGCGGTGTTCGGCGCAGCCCGCCCGCATCATGCCTATTGCTTTACGAACAAGCGTGCCAATCGCATGAAGGTGCTGGTGCATGACGGCATCGGGGTATGGCTGGCGGCGCGTCGTTTGAACCGCGGCAAGTTCACGTGGGCGAGCGAGATCCACGGCCCGCAGGTCAGCCTCGATGCCGAGCAGTGGCACGCCCTGGTGCTGGGCTTGCGCTGGCAACACGTGGGTCAGGCGGGCACGATCTCGGTGCTGTAGCCCAGCGCAATCGGGCAATGTGCCAATGGTGTTGGCCTTGGAGCTGGGCGATACTTGCACCATGAACCCGGCAGCCCCATCCCTGGACGATCTGGACGCGCAACAACTGCGCGCGCTGGCGGCCGAGTTGATGGGCACGCTGGCACGCAAGGATGAAGCGATCGCGCGCCACGAAGCCGAACAGATACGCAAAGATGACGCCATTGCGCGCCACGAAGCCGAGCAGGCCCGCCAACTGCAAGTTCTGCATCACAAGCAGACCCACATCGACCAACTGACGCAGGAGCTGGCGCTGTACAAGCGCTGGCGCTACGGGCGGCGCAGCGAGCAGCTCGATGCTGCCCAGGGCAGCCTGCTGGAAGAGACGATGGATGCCGACATGGCGGCCATCGAGGAAGAACTCGATGCCATCCGCGAGGAGGTGGCCGGGCGCCCCATCGAGCGCCAGCAGCCGCGCCGCATGCGTCTGCCGTCGTCCCTGCCGCGCACCGAGATCCACCACGAGCCTGAGTCCACGACCTGCCAGTGCGGCTGCGCCTTGCAGCGCATCGGCGAGGATACGAGCGAACGGTTGGACTACACGCCTGGCGTCTTTACCGTCGAGCACCACATCCGAGGCAAGTGGGTGTGCCGGCACTGCGAGACGCTGATCCAGGCACCGATCCCGGCGCAGATCATCGACAAGGGCATCCCCACCGCAGGCCTGCTGGCCCAGGTGCTGGTGGCCAAGTACGCCGACCACCTGCCGCTGTATCGCCAGGAAGGGATCTTTAGCCGCGCGGGCCTGACGCTGCCGCGCTCGACGCTGGGCGAGTGGGTGGGCATCTGCGGGCTGCGCTTGCAGCCGCTGGTAGATGCGCTCAAGGCCGAGGTGCTCACTAAAGGGGTGCTGCATGCTGACGAGACCCCGGTGCAGATGCTCAAGCCCGGCGCCGGCAAGACGCATCGCGCCTACCTGTGGGCGTATGCGCCGACGGCCTACGACAGCCTGCGGGCGGTCATCTACGACTTTACGCCCAGCCGGGCGGGCGAGCACTGCCGCACGTTCCTTGAGGACTGGCGAGGCAAACTGGTGACCGATGACTACTCGGGCTACAAGGCAGGCTTCGCTGCGGGCATCACGGAGCTGGGCTGCATGGCGCATGCCCGGCGTAAGTTCCACGAGCTGCACGCCAACCACCAGAGCCAGATCGCCGGCGAGGCACTGGAGCTGTTCGGAGCACTGTACGGCGTGGAGCGCGAGGCGCAAGACCTCGACCCCGACCGCAGACGGGCGCTACGCCAGGAACGGGCCCGTCCTATCGCTGACACGCTACACCGTTGGTTGATGGCGCAGCGCCTGCGCGTGCCCGATGGCTCGGGCACGGCCCGCGCCATCGACTACAGCCTCAAACGCTGGGAGGCGCTCACGCGCTACCTCGATGACGGCCATGCGCCGATCGACAACAACTGGGTCGAGAACCAGATCCGGCCGTGGGCTATCGGGCGTTCGAACTGGTTGTTCGCCGGCTCGCTGCGCGGCGGCCAGCGCGCGGCCGCCATCATGAGCCTGATCCAGTCGGCACGGCTCAACGGGCACGATCCGTATGGTTACCTCAAGGACGTGCTCACGCGGTTGCCGACGCAGAAGAACCATCTGATCGGTGAGCTGTTGCCTCAGCGCTGGCAGCCTGCTGCGTGAGCTCCGGCGTCAACACGGGTTCGCCGGGCGCTTACGGTCTGGCTGGCGCTCGATCCGGTTGATATGCGCACCGGCGTCGATGGCTTGTCCCTGCACGTGCAGCAGGCGCTGGGCCGCGCGCCCTGCGACGGCACCGCCTACGTGTTCAGCAACCGGCGCCGCACGCGCCTGAAGGTGGTGAGCTGGGACGGTACCGGCGTGTGGATGTGCCTGCGCCGCCTTCACCGCGGCCAGTTCGTCTGGCCGCAGCCGGGAGAGCGCTGCTGGCAATTGAGCGCCGAGCAGTGGCAATGGTTGGTGATGGGCGTGGACTGGCAGCGCCTGTCGGCCCCGGCGCCGGCGCAGTGGCGGCTATAGGGGCGAGGTCAACTGTTTTGCTTGTAAACGTCGGCCCGGCTCGCTACACTCTTGGCCACGAACCTGCTCGACGCACTTGCCCGCACCGACATCGCCCCCGCCGTGCTGGCGCAGGTGCGGGCGCTGTTCGAGCAGCAGCAGTCGATGCTGGTGCAACAGCAGGCGACGCTGGGGCAGCAGCAAGCGCAGCTGGCCGAGAAGGATTTCAAGATCACGGCCCTGACGCACGAACTGGCCTACCTCAAGCGCATCCGCTACGGCAAGGCCAGTGAAGTGCTCAGCGGCGAACAGCGTTCGTTGTTCGAGGAAGCGGTCGAGATGGACCTGGCCGCCATCGAGGGCGAGCTGGAACACCAGGCCAGCGTCAAACCTGCGCGCAAGCGCGCCGGCCGCCAGGCATTGCCGCCCGAGCTGCCACGCATCGAGCACCGGCACGAGCCCGAGTCGTGCGCCTGCGGCCAGTGCGGCGCGAACCTGGTCAAGATCGGCGAGGACGTCAGCGAGCAGCTCGACGTGGAGCCGGCGCGCTTCTTCGTGCACCGCCACATCCGGCCGCAGTATGCCTGCCGCGCCTGCGAGAGCGTGACAGCGGCACCAGTGCCGCCGGCCGTGATCGATGGCGGCCTGGCCGCACCCGGCCTGCTGGCCTGGGTGGCTGCCAGCAAATACCTCGATCACCTGCCGCTGTACCGGATCGAGCAAATCGCCGCGCGCCAGGGCGTGCCGCTGGCGCGCTCGACGCTGGCGCAGTGGATCGGCCGCATCGGCGTGGCCCTGCAGCCGCTGGTCGAGCGCCTGGGTGAACTGCTGCGCCAGCGCACATGCCTGCATGCCGACGAAACGCCAGTGCGCCAGCTCGATCCCGGCAGCGGCAAGACCCGGCAGGCTTACCTGTGGGCCTACCGCTCCGGCACCTGGGAGGATGGGCCGCCCATCGTCGTGTTCGACTACCAGCCCAGCCGGGCCGGCGCCCATGCGCGCGCCTTTTTGCAGGACTGGCGTGGCCATTTGATGGTCGACGATTACGCCGGCTACAAGGCCCTGTTTGCGCAGGGCCCGATCGAACTGGCTTGCCTGGCTCATATCCGGCGCAAGTTCTTCGACCTGCACGCCGCCAGCGGCAGCCCTGTGGCCGAGGAAGCCCTGCGCCGCATCGCGCAGCTGTATGCCATCGAGCAGGATGCCGCCGGCTTGAGCCCTGCTGGACGCCTGGCCGTGCGCTCGGCGCGCGCCGTGCCGGCGCTGGACGAACTGCACGCCTAGCTGCTGGCCACGCAGCGTACCGTCGCCCTCGGCAGCGGTACGGGCAAGGCCATTGGGCACGCCCTCAAGCGCTGGCAGGCCCTGGTGCGCTACGCCGGCTCCGGCATCCTCCCGATCGACAACAACCCGGTCGAGAACGCGATCCGCCCGATTGCCATCGGCAAGAAGAACTGGCTGTTTGCCGGCTCGGAACGCGCCGGCCGCCGCGCCGCAGCTGACCTGCTCCCCGAGATTAGTACGGTAATGATGTAGAGTCTGCCTCCGTGGAGGTAGCATGAAGAAGCGTTTCACAGAAGAACAAATCATTGGCATCCTGAAGGAAGCCGAGGCGGGCACAAAGGTAGCAGACCTATGCCGCAAGCACGGCATCAGTGATGCGACGTACTACAACTGGAAGGCGAAGTTCGGCGGCATGACCGTGTCGGATGCGCAGCGGCTCAAGGCCCTGGAAGCGGAGAATGCGCGGCTCAAGCGATTGCTAGCCGAGAGCATGCTGGACAATGCGGCGCTCAAGGATGTCCTCGGCCGAAAGTGGTGAGCCCGCAGGCGAAGCGAGCAGCAGTGATGCACGTCATGCAAGTGCATGGCTTAGGCGTCACCCGCGCCTGTGGGCTATTCGGCATCTCCCGGTCCTTGTACCGCTATGAATCGCGCCGCCCGGATGACCAGGCCCTACGGGACCGGCTATGTGAGCTGGCAGCCGCCAAGCGGCGCTATGGCTATCGGCGGCTGCATGTGCTCGTCAAGCGCGAAGGGTGGGCCGTCAATCACAAACGGCTGTTCCGCGTCTATCAGCAGGCAGGTTTGGCAGTCAGAAGGCGCAAGAGGAAGAGAATTGCTGGCGTCGAGCGACAGGTCAAGGCACCTGCCACGGCGCCCAATCAGAGCTGGTCGATGGACTTCGTATCTGATGGTTTGGCTGACGGACGGAGGTTCCGCACCTTGAACATCGTCGATGATTTTACAAAGGAGTGCCTGGTCATTGAGGTTGATACGTCCCTGCCAGGTCGCCGCGTCGTGGCAGTGTTGGAACGACTTGCAGATGCCCGAGGGTTGCCGTTGTCGATTACGATTGATAACGGTCCTGAATTTGCAGGGAAAACGCTGGACGAATGGGCCTACAGGACAGGGCTGAAGCTGCACTTCATCGAACCAGGCAAGCCGCAGCAAAATGCCTATATCGAGAGCTTCAACGGCAAATTCCGTGACGAATGCCTGAACGAGCACTGGTTCGTCTCGATGCGTCACGCAAGGGAAACGATTGCGGATTGGTGCCAGGAATACAATAACGACCGGCCGCACAGTTCGCTCGGGTATCTGACGCCCAAGCAGTTTGCAGACAGTTTTTTAACCGCAGACTCTAATTTGGTTTCGTACTAAATTGGGGAGCAGGTCAAAATATCCAATTATCGACCTATTTCGCGGCCAAACCAAGCAAAAATGCAACGATGATAATACGAGTTATCATCGAAGATCGGACACCCGGAACAGCTCGGCTTTTCTTCTTAAGCTGCTAAAACATATATGTGTTAGCCATTTAGGCGCGCTCGTGGCAGCGCGCCCGATTATGCTGGCCGGGTCTATTCAGCCTAGCTAAGGTTCCTGGTTGCAAGTAAAGGCAACGCCAAAGTTAGTTGCAATCCGATATGGTGACCCTACAATTGCCGAACGACGATGCACAGGGGGGTTCACATGACGAATGAGGCAATTACCGAATTGCGATATCACGAACAGCAGGAAGGCTGGACCCATGAACGGCTGCAGGACGACAAGTGTGTCTGCATCCTGCGGCCGCGCGAACTGGGCGGCGGTTTCGTTACCATCGACTTTGAGCGGCGGATCTACGGCTGCGGGTATGGAAAGCCTCGCCAGCACGCCGGCACCCGCACCTATACAGGTAGGGGCTGGCAAGACCGCATCTTGCGCGATGCGATCGACCACCTCGAAGCGATCATGTCCGCTGCGAATTAAGCTTGATCACCGACCTGCATTCCCGCCAGAGTGGGCCTGGCCGCGCCAGCGAATCTATCCCCTTCGGCAAAGGGATCGCCGATGGCCGCATGTATGAGCCGCGGCAGGTCCCGATCGGAAAGCAATGTGGTTGCGTATGTCCGGCGTGCTCGCGTCCTGTATATGCGAAGCATTGCCGAGCGGGCAAGCGCGCACCCCATTTCGCGCATTCCCAGGAGCCGATTGCGCTTCTGCGACCGAGACATCAATCCATCTCGCGGCGAAGCAGCTGATATACGACCGAAAGCTTTTCTTCTTCCCTGCCCTCATCGCTTCGGTTGAGGTGCCCGACGCTATGGCGACGGTCCACCGGGCCAGCAGGATGATATGGGCCTCGGCCAGCCGCGAGCTTCTGCACGTCGAGCTGGAGCAGGCCGTTGGCTCCATTCGACCAGACGTGCTGGTCGACCTCGCCGGCTTCGGCAAAATCGCGGTTGAGGTCGCGGTCACGCATTTTGCCGACGAGAGCAAGATAGCGACGCTGCGAGAGCTTGGCTTAGCTGCTGTCGAAGTCGATCTGTCCGATGTCCGCGATGCCACATTCGAAATTCTCGAAGCGATTCTATTCCGAGGGTGCAGCGCCACTACTTGGCTACACCATCCAGCTGTGGAAGCGGCTGAGGCCTCTCTGCTTGAAGAAATCGAGCCGGCCCTGGCCGCGGCACGAGTAGCGGCATTAAAGGCAAAGCGAGCGCGGGAGGCGAAGCGATTACTGGAGTACGAGCAACGAAGCCAGGCTGAGAGTGAGCGTACCGATCAGCAGCGCCAGCAAGGGTTCGACCGCCAGGCGGCCGAGGTCGAGCAGCAGCGCCGTGAAGAAGCTCAGCAACAGAAGACGGAGCAGTTTCTTGCCGCCGGCGAGAGGCTTTGTTGAGCAAATTGAGCGGAGACCGAGCTGACGCTATTTGTGGTTCGTTTTATAACACTGGGACCGTGACCGGGGTACCCAGTCGAGTAAAGCGGTTCAGCACGGCAGCCCGCACTTGTAGCTCGGCGACCTGACGGTCAAAGTCGCGTGCCATCACACGTTCACCCAGCAGCTTGAAGCAGCGCATTTTGGTTTCTACAAGGCTGCGCCGGTGGTAGCCGCTCCATCTCTTCCATATTGCCCGTCCTACCCTTTTGGTCGCCTGGAGGATATCGTTACGCGCATCTGCACCACAGCGGTTCGCCTTCCAAGGCTTGGCGTTCTTGCGGGTCGGGATGATGGCATGCGCGGCGCGCAAAGCGATGGCCTCATGGCAGTCCTTGGTGTCGTAAGCGCCGTCGCCACTGACACTGGCAATCTTCTCGTCGGCAGGAATCTGGCTGAGCAGTGCTGGCAGGACAGGTGCGTCGCCGACACTGTTGTCGGTCACTTCCATGGCCCGAATCTCGAGCGTGGACGCGTCGATCCCGAGATGCACCTTACGCCATTGGCGGCGATAGTCTGCGCCATGCTTTTTCGTCTTCCACTCGCCTTCACCCAGCATCTTGATGCCCGTGCTGTCCACCAGCAGATGCAAGCCCGTCGTGGTCGGTACTGCCCCGATAGCAACCTGCAGCGTCTTTTGCCGCCGGCTGACCGTGCTGTAATCTGGCACCGACCAGTCAAGTCCAGCCAGGCTCAGCAAGCTTTGCGTCATGGCCATGGCCTGGCGCAGCGGCAGATTGAACAGGCATTTGATACTCAGGCAGAACTGGATCGCCTCGTCGCTGAACATCTGGCTGCGCCCGCGCTTGCCACTCGGCTGGCCGTGCCAGTTCATCTTCGGATCAAGCCAGATGAGCAGCGAACCACGTGCCTTGAGCGCTTCGTTGTACGTCTTCCAGTTGGTCGTGCGGTACTTCTGTGGAGATGGTTTCATCCGTTCAGGCTACCAGACGTGCGGGTCCCATGCTGGCCCAGCCTGATTTGCGCAACAAAGCCCATATCAATACCGTGTCAGGAAGGATGCGTCCATTCCATTAAAGCCCGGTCGAACAGGGAAACCTGCCGTCGGCATGCCGCGGCGCGACGACCTGAAGCGCCTGCGCCGGCCGGAAAATCAATCGCCCTGGATGACTGTCTTGGCCAGGTCGGCACGCTCCACATCGCGCGAGATCGATCCGAGTATGTTGCGCAGCCAGACATTGCTCGGTTCGTGGTCGTAGCGCTGGTGCCAGTATTGCGTCACGTCGAACGATGGAAACTGGAACGGTGGCTGGACCAGCCGCAGTTTCCATGAATTCACGAAGGTCGTGGCCAGGTTTCTCGGCACGGTCGCAATCAGGCCGGTGTTGGCGATCAGCGGCGCGATCGACAGGAAGTGGTTCACCTTGAGCACAACGTTGGCATTCAGCGTAGGCGCCTTGAGGATCTTTTCGATAACGCCGGTATGCGCGCCGCCCGGAAGATCGGCCAGGACGTGGCCCATCTGTCTGAACGCTTCGAGCGAGATCGCCGGCGACCTGACCATTGGGTGATCCTCGCGCACCACGCAAACGTAATCATCGCTGAACAATACGCGCTGGTAGATCCCCGGGATCTTCCCCGAGATGAAACCTATCCCCACGTCGAGCTCACCGGTCGCCAGCGCCTCGGCGACCGGGCCGATGGTCTTGTCCTGGGTTTCGATGCGGACGTGCGGTGCCTCGACGGCGAGCCGCTTGACCAGCATCGGCAGCAGGAGCTGTTCGCCGAGGTCGGTCATGGCAATCCGGAAGGTGCGGTTGGCCGTCAGTGGATTGAACGACGTTTTCTCAAGCGTGCCGCGGACTATCTGGAGCGCCGCGGCGACCGGTCCGGCGAGCCGTTCGGCAAAGGGGGTTGGCTGCAATCCCTGGCGTGAGCGTACAAACAGCGGATCTTCGTACATCTCGCGTAGCCGCGACAGCGAGTGGCTCATCGCGGGCTGGCTCAGGCCGAGGGACTGGCCTGCTTCGGTAAGGTTTCTGGTCCTGAATATGGCGTCAAACAGATCGAGCAAGTTCAGGTCAACCTGACGCGAGATTGGTTTCACTGGAGCTTCACGCATCTCAAACTTTCCAAATCACTGCTGGTTGCCGGCAGCCTCGTGCGGATTGCCGCGCGAGGCTGCCCTGTCCATACATCTGACGGACCCAACGGGTCGAGGTCAACGGTCATCATACATGCAAAGCTCATAAATACTGTCGACAAATCATTCATCAGGGTCTGGCCGGTGATGAAGTCGCTGTCCGGTGAGGCGAAGAACACGACGGCGCCGGTCAGGTCCTGGGGGGCCTGGACCCGTTTCAGGGCGCGTACGGAGGCGGCGTCGTTGCGCATCTTGAGCGTGCCCGCGTCGGGACTTTCTTCCGAGAGCGTGCTGCCCGGAGCCACGCAGTTGACGCAGATGTTGTGGGCGCCGACTTCGTTGGCGAGCGTCTTGGTGAAACCCAGGACGCCGGCTTTCGATGCCACGTAGTGGATGCGGCCGGGCGAACCCTTGATGGCGGTGCTGGAGCTGATGTTGATGATCTTGCCGTAGCTCCGTTCCCGCATGTGGGGGATGACCGCGAGACTGGCGAGCCAGGCGCCTTTCAGGTTGACGCTCATCATGCGGTCCCATTCTTCGATGCTGATCTGGTCGAAGGCCGCGCGCGACATCGGCACCGTGGCGAAGATGGCCGCGTTGTTGACCAGGATGTCGATCTTGCCGAGATGCTCGACCGCCGAGGCGGCCATGCGCTTCACGCTGTCCGGGTTGGAAACGTCGGTCTGGATCGCCAGGGCTCGGTGGCCGCCGGCGACCAATTCCTGCGCGACGGCCGAACCTGCCTCGCCATCCAGTTCGGCAACGACGATCGCCGCGCCCTCCTGCGCCAGGCGGTGGGCATAGGCCTTGCCGATGCCGTGTCCGCCGCCGGTGACGATGGCTACCCGTCCTTCCAATCTACTCATTTCGTCTCCTTTTTGTCCATATAACGGACTCAATATTTATCTTATGGACAATTATTGGAACTGTCAATTTCTGAGATAATTGTCCGTACAGAGGACAAAACAAGTATCCGCGAACGAGCGGGGGAACATCGAATAATGGGAATAAAAAGAAAACCGGCATCCACGAGCCAGAACGAAAGTGTCCGCGCGGTCAGCCGAGCGCTGGACATCCTGAAGGCCTTCACCGTGCAGGATCCGGAGCTGACGGCAACCGAATTGCTCGACCGGGTCGACCTGAGCCGGCCAACGCTTTACCGCCTGCTCTACACGCTCGAAGACAGCGGTTTTCTGGTCTCCTCGGGCGATCCGCAGAAGTTCAACCTGGGCCCCGCCGTTGCGCACTTGTCCCATGTCTGGACGGCGTCGCTGAATCTGGCCGAGTTGGCCGAGCCGGTACTGCGCAACGTCTGGAAGCTGACGGGCGAGACGGTGGCGTTATTCGTGCGGCAGGGCGACTACCGCCTGTGCATCGCCGAGTTTCCGAGTGCACACGCGCTGAGTTTCAAGCGCGGGATCGGACACCGGGAACGCCTGGTTTTCGGCGCGAGCGGCCATGCGATCCTGGCGCATATGGAGATGACGCCGCAGGAGCTGAAGGACTATCTGGCAGGGGTGGACGTGGACTTCGATGCCTATCGCGCGGAGCTGGAGTTCGTTCGCAGCCATGGTTATGCCGTCAGCAAGGAAGAACTGCTACGCGGCGCGGTGTCGATCGCCGCTCCCTTTTTCGATAAACCGGGCAAGGTCGCTGGGGCGATCGTGGTTTTCGGTCCCAGCGCCCGCCTGGGGAAAGAACAGGTCGATGAAATCGCTGCGCTGGTGTCGCAAGAGTCGCGTACGTTGACCCGGCTGTTGTGCGGCAGCGCGTGAGGCGATCACTGTTTGACACTCATGAAAAAAACCATGTAGAATTTAATTCTTCGCTGCACAAACAGCAGGCGCGTAGCTCAGTTGGTTAGAGCACCACCTTGACATGGTGGGGGTCGTTGGTTCGAATCCAATCGCGCCTACCAGATTCCAGGGGCCCGGTACGAATTTTCGTGCCGGGCCTTTCTGTTTTGGGGTCAGGTGGATTCCAGGATCCGCATCTCGATGTGCAGCCCGGCGGCCGTCGCCATGTTCACCAGAGCATCGAGGCCAAACAGGTTGATCTTGCCACGCATCAGATCAGAGACCCGCGGCTGGGTTACACCGAAGAGCTTCGCGGCCTGCTGCTGGCTCATCTCGGTGCGGGCGATGTGGTTCTTCAGCGCTGTCATGAGGACCGAGCGCAACTTCATGTTCTCCGCTTCTTCCGGGGTGTCCTCGATCGCATCCCAGACGCTGGTAAAGCGTTGATTGCTCATAGCCTTAGTTCCTTCAACAAATCGCGGTAACGCTTGGACGCCAATTCCAAGTCCGCCTTGCTGGTTTTTTCTGTCTTCTTCTGGAAGCAGTGAAGGACATAAACGGCATCAGCGAACTTGGCAATGTATATGATCCGGAACGCTCCTGCTGCGTCACGAATCCGGATCTCCCTTACACCTTGGCCCACGGTGGGCATGGGTTTCCAGTCGTCCGGCTCCTGGCCATTCTGTACCTGATCAAGTTGATGGCCGGCCTCGCGTCTAGGTCCAAGCGGAAACGCGCGGAGGTCGTCAAGGGCACTGCCTCGGAACTCGACGGATTTGGGATTTACCATGCATGAATTATACAAAATTTTGTATTTTTGAATAGAGGCATTGACGTCGGAGATTCACGTCGATGATCGAGCGACGGGTCATAGCGGCCGCGCTATTGATGAAGATGAGCACGTTCAAAAATCGTGGAATTTACGCCACTTATTCGCTAGCATGGGACCGAAGCGGCCGCTCGCAGAAACCCGGCCGCGCCGCCTGGCCCAGCGTAGCCAGGAACATCCAAGGAGGAGTCCGTGATCGAGTTCATGCTCAATGGCAAGCAGGTGTCGGCCGACGTCGCCGACGACAAGCCCCTGCTGTGGGTGCTGCGGGAGGATTTCCAGCTCACCGGGACCAAGTTCGGCTGTGGCATGGCGCAGTGCGGCGCCTGTACCGTGCATTTCAACGGCCAGGCCACGCGTTCCTGCGTGCTGCCGGCGGCGGCCGTGAAGGGCGCGTCGGTCACCACGATCGAGGGGGTGATGGAGACCCGTGCCGGCCAGGCGCTGCGCCAGGCGTGGATCGCGCACCAGGTGCCCCAGTGCGGCTACTGCCAGTCGGGACAGATGATGACCGCCGCCGGCATGCTGGCGGGCGCGGACGGGCCGATGTCGCGCGAACAGGTGCTGGAAGGCATGGCGGGCAATCTGTGCCGCTGCGGCACCTACAACCAGATCGCCGACGCGGTGGTCAGCGTCGCCCAGAAACCCGCGGCATAGGAGGCGCCATGGAAACGAACAAGCTCACGCGCCGCGCCTTCATCGCCGGCTCGGGCGCCGCCGCGGTCGGTATCGTGCTGGGAGGCTGGGGCGCCGCGCGCGGCGGCCTGGCTGGCCTGCTGCCCGAGGCGGCAGCCGCCACCGCCCGTTTCAGCCCGGTGGCATGGGTCGCGCTGTCGCCGGACAATAGCGCCGTGGTCTATTCGCCCGCCTCGGAAATGGGGCAGGGCACGATGACGGCGATTCCGCTGATCCTGGCCGAGGAAATGGAGCTGGACTGGAGCACCGTCCGGGTCGAGCAGGCGCCCGCCGATCCCCGGCGGTTCGGCAATCCCGGTTTCGGCGGTGCGATGGTGACGGGCTCCTCGCGCACGGTGAAGGGCTATTACGAGGCGCTGCGCCTGGCCGGCCTGCAGGCCCGGCTGGTGCTGGCGCAGGCGGCCGCCGACAAATGGGGCGTGCCCGCCGCCGAGATCCGCGCCGAGCGCAGCACCCTGGTCCACGGCCCCAGCGGCCGCCGCATGACCTACGGCCAACTGGTCGAGGGGGCGCGCGCGCCGCAGACGCTGCCCAAGGTGGACAAGAGCATGCTCAAGCCCATGTCCGCCTTCACCCTGATAGGCAAGGAGCTGCCGCGGGTGGACGTGCCGGACAAGTCCGGCGGCGGTGCCCGCTTCGGCATCGACGTGCGCCTGCCCGGCATGCTGTGGGCCGCGGTGCTGCATACGCCGGTGCAGGGCGAGCAGCCGCTGGAGGTCAAGGATGCGGCTGCGCTGGCGGTGCCCGGGGTCCGGAAAGTGGTCCGCCTGCCGGGCGGGGTGGCGGTGGTGGCGGACTCGTTCGCCACGGCCCGGAAGGCGCGCGAGCTGCTGGAGGTGAAGTGGAGCGAGCAGGCCAAGGGCCGGTCCTACGATAGCGAGGCCGCGCTGGCGGAATTCGTCGCGCGCGCCGAACGCCTGGACGAAGCGGGCGCGGTCTGGCACAAGCACGGCGACGCGGCGGCGAAGATCGCCGGGGCGGCGCGTGTCTTCCGCGCCACCTATACGACCGACCATGTCGCCCACGTGACCATGGAACCCATGAACTGCACGGCGCGCGCGCAGGGCGACGCCATCGAGATCTGGGTGCCGTCGCAGTCGCCGTCGGGCGTGATCGGCATCGTGGCCGCGGGCGCGGGCTACAAACCCGAGAACATCACGGTCCACATCACGCTGCTGGGCGGCGGCTACGGCCGGCGCGCCGAGGCCGACTACAGCCTGCATGCGGCGCTGCTGGCCAAGGCCATGCCCGGCGTGCCCATCCAGGTCATCTGGACCCGCGAGGACGATTTCCTGCGGGCTCGGCCGCGCCCGATGACGGCCCAGCACCTGGTGGCGGGCGTCGACGCGCAGGGGCGCATCATCGGCTGGCGCCATCGCCTGGTGTCCGAGAGCATCATGGCGCGGACGGCGGCCGCCGCCTACGAAAAGTCGGGTGGGCGGGATTCGCCCGTCATGGAAGGCGCCGACGGCGTCTACGGTATCGCCGATCAGTTGATCGAGCACGGCCGCGAACAGCGCGGCGTGGACGTCAGCTTCTGGCGGGCGGTGGGAGCCGGCTACACGAAGTTCTCCATGGAGTCCCTGATCGACGAGATCGCCACGGCCTCGGGCAAGGATCCGCTGCAGTACAGGCTGGACCTGACCGCCGGCCAGCCGCGCGCGCAGGCGGTGCTGCGCGAGGCCGCCACGATGGCCGGCTGGGGCCGCGATCGGGAGGCCGGCCGCGCGCTCGGCCTGGCTTTCTCGGATGCCTGGAACACCTTCATCGCGATGGTGGCCGAGGTGTCGCTGCAAGAAGGCCGGCCGGTGGTGCATCGCATCTGGTCCGCGGTCGATTGCGGCCATGCGATCAGTCCGGCCAACATCCGGGCCCAGGTCGAGGGCGCGGCGCTGTTCGGCCTGTCGGCGGCGCTGGGCGAGCGCCTGGTCTACAAGGGCGGGCAGGTGCAGCAGCACAACCTCGATACCTACACGCTCCTGCGGGCCAACCAGGCGCCTGCGGTGCAGGTGAAGGTGATGCCGACCGACAATGCGCCGGGCGGCATGGGCGAGGTGGGCTTGCCGCCGGTGGCTCCGGCGGTGGCCAACGCGGTGGCCAGGCTCAGCGGCAAGCGGCTGCGCAGCCTGCCGTTCCCGACGCTGGCCTAGGCGAAGGGATTCCGGTCGGGCGGTATGCGCCGCCCGGCCGGGACTCAGCCTTCCATCGCCTTTTTCTTCCACAGCTCCCAGGGGCGGAACATCACGCCGGCCATCATGGTGTCGGCCTTCAAGGCTTCCTCTTCGTCCAGGTAGGTGATCTCGCCGCCCAGCCCGATGGCCTTCTGTTGCAGGGCCGCGTTGCTTTCGGTGTACATCGCGCGATAGACCGCGATGCGCACGTCGCTGCCGACGGTGACGAAGCCGTGGCCGCGCATCAGCGAGATGTTCTGCCGGCCCAGGGTCTTGGCCAGCTCCTTGCCGTGTTCGCGGTTACGCACCAGCAGGTCGGTCGCGCCGAAACAGCAGCGGATGTCGAACACCGGCGCGCCGCCCGACAGGAAGCCGGCCATGTGATAGATGGGCCGCAGCCGCACCGACGAACTGGCGAAGGGGATGACCGAAGGCGAATGGCTGTGGACCACCGCGTTCACGTCGGGCCGGGCGCGATAGATCTCGCCATGGATGTAGCGTTCGAGATAGGGCGTGCGTGTTTCGCCGGCCACGGGCTCGGATTCGGCGTCGAATTCCATGATGTCGGCGGCGGTGACCAGTTCCGGCGCGAGCGAGCGCGACAGCAGGAAATGGCCGGGCCGTTCGGGATGGCGGACGCTGACGTGGCCGAAGCCGTCCAGCACGTTGTACTTGGCCAGTACGCGGTTGGCGACGACGAGATCGTCGATCACTTGCTGCAGCGAGCCGGCGGTCGGGGTAGGGGTGGACATGGCGATACCTGACGAGAGAAGTAAAAGAGAAGAGGGGCGGCGGCGCGGCTATTCCAGCTTGATGTTGGCCCGCCTGGCCAGTTGCCCGTACATGGACAGGTCCTTGTCCACCTGCCGGGCCATGCCGTCGGCGCCCAGGGCGTCGACTTCGTAGTAGCGCGACTGGAAGTCCTGGCGCAGCTTGGGGTCCTTGAGCGTGGCCATCACCGCCTGCTCGATGCGGCCGCGCACGTCGGCCGGCGTGGCCGCGGGCGCGAACAGTCCGAACCAGACGCTGATGTCCAGGTCCTTGAACTCCGGGGTTTCCGCGATGGCCGGCACGTCGGGCATGAACGACAGGCGCTTGGCCGAGGCGACGCCCAGCATGCGCAGCTTGCCGGTCTTGGCATGGGGCGCCATGTTGGGGATGGTGCTGAACAGGATGGGTACCTGGTTGCCCAGCGCGTCGCTGACGGCCGGGGCGCAGCCGTTGTAGGGCACGTGCACCATGTCGACCTTGGCGCCCTGGTTGAAGGCCTCGCCGGCGAAGTGCTGGGGCGAGCCGTTGCCGCAGGACGAGTAGTTGGCCTTGCCGGGGTTCGCGCGCAGGTGGCTGACGAGTTCCGCCACGGTGCGGGCGGGATAGCTGCTATTGACCCCGACCGCGACCGGTGAGGACACGAGCTGGGCGATGGGCCGCAGGTCCTTCCTGACGTCGTAGCCCTGGGTGAAGTTCAGCGCGGCGTTGATCGTGATGGTGCTGTTGGTCAGCAGCAGCGTGTAGCCGTCGGCGGCGGCGCGCGCGACGTAGTTGGCGCCGATGTTGCCCGAGGCGCCGGCGCGGTTGTCGACGATGACGCTTTGTCCGTTGAACTGGCCGGCGATGTGCGTGGCCAGCAGGCGGGCCACGGTGTCGGCGCCGCCTCCGGCCTGGAACGGCACGACGATGGTGATGGGACGGGACGGATAGGCGCCGGGCTGGGCGTGGGCCGACGCGGCCAGGGCCGCTGCCAGGGCGAAGGCCAGGAAGGCCCGGCGGGGGCGGGGCATGCGCGGGGTCATGGTGAGTCTCCTGTCTGCGCCGGCGCTGGCGTGCCGCCGGCAATGGTATGTGCAGCGGAGTGTATGGATCGATTTACGTCGAATCAATCTCGATTGCATAATCGATGTATTACCGATTCGACGGGTGTCCGAAGCTCCCCTCACCACCATGGATCCATCAGAGAACGGCGCGGCCGGACAGCCCTGGCAGGCCGGCGGCTTCGTCGATTCCAAGGAAGCGTGCCGCCTGCTGCAGGTCAAGGCCGCCACGCTGTACACCTATGTCAGCCGCGGCCTGCTGCATCCGGTCGCGCAGCCCGGCCGCAAGACCCGCCTTTACCTGCGCGACGAGGTCGAGGGGCTGCGCACGCGCAGCCAGGCAAGGATGGGCCACGGCGCGGTGGCGGCGACGGCGCTGCGCTGGGGGCAGCCGGTGATCGATACCGGCATCACCGAAATCACGCCGGCCGGGCCGCGCTACAGGGGGCGCCTGGCGGCCGAGCTGGTCGAATATCCCGGGGCGTTCGAGAACGTGGCCGAGCTGCTTTGGACGGGGGTGCTGCCCGAGGGGGCCAGTATCTGGCCGGCCCAGCCGCTGCCGGATGGAGCCCGCCGCGCGCTGGAGGCATTGGCGCCGCAGGCCGGCGAGACGCCGCGCATGGTCCGGGTGTTCCAGGCGGCGGCGCTGGCCCTGGGTGGCGGCTCGGTGGACGAGGAGGTGCGCGGCGGCGGGGCGGTCCCGGCGGCGCGGCAGCTCGTGCTGGCGTTCGCCGGCTGCTGCGGCCTGCTCTCGGACCCGCGCCGCTGCCGGACGCCGGCCGGGGCCAAGCCGCTGGCCCAGCACCTGGCCGAGGCGATGGGGAAGGAGCCTGCTGCGGATCTGCTGCGGGCGCTGAACGCGATGCTGATCCTGAGCGCGGATCACGAGCTATCGCCGCCTACGTTCAGCGCGCGCATCGCGGCCTCGGTCGGCGCGGAGCTCCACGCCTGCGTGGGGGCGGCGCTGGCGGCCCTGTCCGGCACGGGCCTGGCCGGCGGCTGCGACCGCATCGAGGACACGCTGGCGGGCGTGCGGACGCGCGGCCAGCTCGATGCCTGGGTGGCGCGAGTGGTGCGCGACCGCGCGCGCTCGTCGGCCTTCGGCATCGAATCCTATCCCCAGGGGGATCCGCGCGCGGCACTGCTGATCCGCATGGCGCGCGAACACCCGCGCCCCGGCCGCCGCGCCGGGACGCTGCTGCGCTTCCTGGACGAGGTCCATGCCAGGGTGGGCGTGCCGCCCCGGATCGAGCTCGGCCTGGTGGCGGCCTGCGCGGCCTGGGACTTGCCGCCCGGCGCCGCCAGCGCGCTGTGGGCCATGGGCCGGACCTCGGGCTGGATCGCCCATGTGCTGGAACAGCGCCTCAACGGCTTCTTCCTGCGTCCGCGCGGGCAGTTCCACGCTGGGCCGCAAGGGGGCGCTGTGCTAAAATCCCAGGCAACGTAGACCCTTGCTGCAACACGAACGGACAACGGCATGCGCATCGCTTCCATGCTCGATCGAACTACCTCGGGGAACATCGCCGGCTAGCCGCGTTGGTTTCCTGGATCGCATCGTCCGTTCCGCCGGGCCCCCTGGGCCCGGGATCCTGCAGAAAGCAAGAAACGCGGCCCGGTGCCGCGTTTTTTTTGTTTCAGGTTCGCCCAAGGGTTTTTCTTCATCTCTTACGAGGTCGCTTCAATGATCAAGGTAACGCTGCCCGATGGTTCCCAGCGTGAGTTCCCGGCCCCCGTCACGGTGGCGGACGTCGCCGCGTCCATCGGTGCCGGGCTGGCCAAGGCCGCCCTGGCCGGCCGGATCACCTACGAAGGCAGCGAGCCCACCCTGGTCGACACCAGCCACACGATAGACCGCGATGCCCGCCTGGCCATCGTCACGGGCAAGGACGCCGACGGGCTGGACCTGATCCGCCATTCGACGGCGCACCTGCTGGCCTACGCGGTCAAGTCGCTGTTCCCCGAGGCCCAGGTCACGATCGGCCCGGTCATCGACAACGGCTTCTACTACGATTTCTCGTACTCGCGGCCGTTCACGCCCGAGGACCTGGCCGCCATCGAGAACAAGATGCTGGAGCTGGCCAAGAAGGACGAGGTCGTCACCCGCGAGGAATGGAAACGCGACGACGCGGTGGCGTTCTTCAATTCGATAGGCGAGAAGTACAAGGCCGAGATCATCGCCTCCATCCCGGACAACCAGACGATCTCGCTGTACCGCGAGGGCGATTTCATCGACCTGTGCCGCGGCCCGCACGTGCCGTCCACCGGCAAGCTCAAGGTGTTCAAGCTGATGAAGGTGGCCGGCGCCTATTGGCGCGGCGACAGCAAGAACGAGATGCTCCAGCGCATCTACGGCACGGCCTGGGCGAAGAAGGAAGACCAGGACGCCTACCTGACGATGCTGGAAGAGGCCGAGAAGCGCGACCACCGCAAGCTGGGCCGCGAGCTGGACCTGTTCCACTTCCAGGACGAGGCGCCGGGCCTGGTGTTCTGGCACCCCAAGGGCTGGACGATCTGGCAGCAGGTCGAGCAATACGTGCGCGGCGTCTACCGCGACAGCGGCTACCAGGAGGTCAAGGCGCCGCAGATCCTGGACCGTTCGCTGTGGGAAAAGACGGGACACTGGGACAATTATCGCGACAACATGTTCACGACGGAGTCCGAGAACCGCTACTACGCGCTCAAGCCCATGAACTGCCCGGGCCACGTGCAGATCTTCCGCGCCAACCTGCATTCCTATCGCGACCTGCCGCTGCGCTACGGCGAATTCGGCCAGTGCCACCGCAACGAACCTTCGGGAGCGCTGCACGGGATGATGCGCGTGCGCGGCTTCACGCAGGATGACGGCCACATCTTCTGTACCGAGGACCAGATCCTGGACGAGTGCGTGGCCTTCACGGCGCAGCTGCAGCGCGTCTACCGCGACTTCGGCTTCACCGACATCCTGTACAAGATCGCCACGCGGCCGGAAAGCCGGATCGGGTCGGACGAGGTGTGGGACAAGGCCGAGCAGGCGCTGATCGAAAGCCTGCGCCGCTCCGGCTGCGAGTACGAGATCAGCCCGGGCGACGGCGCCTTCTACGGCCCGAAGATCGAATACACGCTGAAGGACGCCATCGGCCGCCACTGGCAGTGCGGCACGATCCAGGTGGACTTCTCCATGCCCGGCCGCCTGGGCGCCGAGTACGTGGACCAGCACGACCAGCGCGTGACGCCCGTCATGCTGCACCGGGCCATCCTGGGCTCGATGGAGCGCTTCATCGGCATGCTGATCGAGAATTTCGGCGGCGCCATGCCGCCCTGGCTGGCGCCGGTCCAGGCCGTCGTCTGCAATATTTCGGAATCCACGGCCGAATACGCCCAAAGTGTCGCGCAAACCCTGAAAAAACAAGGGTTTAGAGTGGAATCGGATTTGCGTGGTGAAAAGATCACCTATAAAATCCGTGAGCACAGCTTGCAAAAAATTCCCTATATCCTCGTGGTGGGGGAAAAAGAACGGCAAGCTGCATCGGTGGCCGTACGCGCCCGCGGCGGCATCGACCTGGGGGTTCTCCCGATCGATGTGTTCTCGTCGCGGCTCGCTGCCGACGTGGCCGAGCGCCGCAACCCGGAAGCCCCGGCCAATCCGTCCTGATCGCGTGGTTGGCCGTTCCGGGGGCCGGGCACGGCTCGTGCTGGCGGCGGGGCAACCCGCCGCACGCGGCCGTTTCAATCAAATTCAGGAGTTTTAGACATCGCTACCGACAAGCCGAATCGCATCAATGGTGAAATTACCGCACCTGAGGTGCGCCTGATTGGGGTCGACGGCGAACAGCTTGGCATCGTCAAGCTGGCCGAAGCAGTTAGGCTTTCCGAACAGAATGATGTTGACCTGGTAGAAATTGCCCCGAACGCGCAGCCCCCGGTCTGCCGCCTGATGGACTACGGCAAGTTCAAGTACCAGGAGCAAAAGCGGCAGCACGAAGCCAAGCTCAAGCAGAAGATCATCCAGGTCAAGGAAGTCAAGTTCCGTCCCGGCACCGACGAAGGCGATTACCAGGTCAAGCTGCGTAATCTGCGCCGGTTCCTGGAAGAGGGCGACAAGGCCAAGGTCACGCTGCGCTTCCGTGGCCGCGAGATGGCTCACCAGGAATTGGGGATGCGCGTGCTGGAGCGCGTGCGCGACGACCTGGTGGAGATCAGCGCCGTCGAGGCGATGCCCAAGCTGGAAGGCCGCCAGATGGTGATGGTGCTGGCCCCCAAGAAAAAGGCCCTGCCGGCGGGCAAGGGCGCAGCCGGCGAATAACGCGGTATAATCATTGGTTTTCCGGGATGGCCGTACCCTTCGTGGAGGCATCCCGGCGAATCCCGGTGCGAAATTCCTGGCACCGGGCAATCCGGCCTCCTAGCGACGCCTTCAAATCCGCCAGGCGGGGTAGAACCCGCGCCGGCGGTGCGCCGCAGGGACCCGGAGCAGGTAAAACAAGTGAATGCGGGTCGTCAAGTCCGGCAGGATATCGCCGGCACCCGTGAGCATGTAAACGTACAGGAAGCAGTCATGCCTAAGATGAAGACCAAGAAAAGCGCCGCCAAGCGCTTTAAGGTCCGCGGTAGCGGTTCCATCAAGCGGGGCCAGGCGTTCAAGCGCCACATCCTCACGAAGAAAACCACCAAGAACAAGCGTCAGTTGCGCGGTTCCACCGCGGTCCACGAGGCCGATGTGAAATCCGTGCGGGCAATGATGCCGTTTGCCTGATCCCAACCCGCTGATATTGGAGTTTTCAAATGCCTAGAGTCAAACGTGGGGTAACCGCCCGGGCCCGTCACAAGAAAGTCATCAGCGCCGCCAAGGGATACCGTGGCCGCCGCGGCAACGTCTTCCGCGTCGCCAAGCAGGCGGTCATGCGCGCCGGCCAGTACGCCTATCGCGACCGCCGCGCCAAGAAGCGCACCTTCCGCGCGCTGTGGATCACGCGTATCAATGCCGCCGTGCGCGAGCATGGCGTGTCGTACAGCGTGTTCATCGCCGGCCTGAAGAAGGCCGCGATCGACCTCGACCGCAAGGTGCTGGCCGACCTGGCTGTGCGCGACAAGGCTGGCTTTGCCGCGATCGTGCAGCAAGTCAAGAACGCCCTGGCCGCCTGAGCTCGCTAGCGACGTACGCGGGGCGTGGCCGGAACGCCGGCCATGTCCGGGCGCGCGTCGCGAGCCACGAGTGCAACACCCGAACGGGGCTTCTCTTGAAGCCCCGTTCGTGTTTGTGGCGACCCATTTTTTCCCTTATTGATACGAATCCGCCATGTCCCAGAATCTGGACGATCTGATACGCCAAGCCGGGGAGGCCTTCGCGGCCGCGTCCGACCCCAACGCGCTGGAGAACGAAAAGGCCCGGTTCCTGGGTAAGCAGGGCGCCTTGACGGCGCTGCTCAAGGGATTGGCCAGCCTGACGCCGGAACAGAAGCGCACCGAGGGGGCGCGCATCAACGAAGCCAAGGGCCGGATCGAGGGGCTGCTGAACGAGCGCCGGCAGGCCTTGGCCGATGCCAGGCTGAATGCGCGCCTGGCGGAGGAAACCATCGATGTCACGCTGCCCGGCCGCGGCCGGGGCCGGGGCGGCATCCACCCGGTGATCCGCACCTGGGAACGGATCGAGCAGATCTTCCGCTCCATCGGCTTCGACGTGGCCGACGGCCCGGAAATCGAGAACGATTGGACCAACTTCACGGCGCTGAACAATCCCGAGAACCACCCGGCCCGGTCGATGCAGGATACGTTCTACGTCGACATGAAGGACGACAAGGGCCTGCCGCTGCTGCTGCGCACGCACACCAGCCCGATGCAGGTGCGCTACGCGCGCGCCCACCAGCCGCCCATCAAGGTGATCGCCCCCGGGCGGACCTACCGCGTGGACAGCGACGCCACGCATTCGCCCATGTTCCACCAGGTGGAGGGCCTGTGGATAGACGAGAACATCTCGTTCGCCGACCTGAAGGGCGTCTACACCGATTTCCTGCGCGCCTTCTTCGAGACCGATGACCTGGTGCTGCGCTTCCGCCCGTCGTTCTTCCCGTTCACGGAACCGTCGGCCGAGATCGACATGATGTTCACTTCCGGCCCCAACAAGGGCCGCTGGCTGGAGATCTCCGGATCGGGCCAGGTGCATCCTGCCGTGGTGCGCAACTTCGGCCTGGATCCGGAACGCTACATCGGCTTTGCCTTCGGCTCCGGGCTGGAACGGCTGACGATGCTGCGCTACGGCGTGAACGACCTGCGCCAGTTCTTCGAAGGCGACCTGCGTTTCCTCAGACAATTCAATTAAGGGAGGTGCCCCCCTGCGCGCTGGCGCGCGCCCCTGGGAGGCGCGCGAAGCGCGCAGGGGGGAACTTACAGACATGCAATTTCCCGAATCCTGGTTGCGGGCCCTGACGAATCCCGCCATTTCGACCGACGAGCTGGCTCATCAATTGACCATGGCCGGTCTCGAGGTCGAGGAAGCCGAGCCGGTGGCGCCCGCCTTCAGCGGCGTGGTGGTGGCGCAGGTGCTGGCGCTCGAGCCGCATCCGAACGCCGACAAGCTGCGCGTGTGCAAGGTCGACGCGGGGCAGGGCGAGCCCTTGCAGATCGTGTGCGGCGCACCCAATGTGGCGGTCGGCATGAAGGTGCCGCTGGCCACCGTGGGCGCCCGTCTGCCCGGCGACATCAAGATAGGCGTGGCCAAGATGCGTGGCGTGGAGTCCTCGGGCATGCTGTGCTCGGCGCGCGAACTGGGCCTGTCGCAGGACCACGCGGGCCTGCTGGACCTGGGCGCGGATGCCACGGTCGGCATGTCCGTGCGCGAATGGCTGCAATTGGACGACACGGTCTTCACGCTCAAGCTCACTCCCAACAAGGCCGATTGCCTGTCGGTGCTGGGCGTGGCGCGCGAGGTCTCGGCCCTGACCGGCGCGCCGCTGGCCGCGCCGAAGCTGGATCCGGTGGCGGTCGCCATCGACGACCGCGTGCCGGTGACCGTGCATGCCCCGGATCTGTGCGGGCGCTACGTAGGGCGGGTCATCCGCGGCGTGGATGCGTCCGTTCCCACGCCGGAGTGGATCAAGCGGCGCCTCGAGCGCGCCGGCCAGCGCTCGATTTCCGCGCTGGTCGACATTTCCAACTATGTCATGCTGGAACTGGGCCGTCCCAGCCACGTGTTCGACCTGGCCAAGGTGCGCGGCGGCCTGCACGTGCGGTGGGGGCAGCCGGCCGAGCAGGTGCTACTGCTGAATGGCCAGACCGTCGAGGTGGACGGGCAGGTCGGCGTGATCGCCGACGACAACGGCCCCGAGTGCCTGGCCGGGATCATGGGCGGCGAGGCCACCTCGGTGTCCACCCAGACCCGCGACATCTATCTCGAGGCCGCCTTCTGGTGGCCCGCCAGCATCGCCGGCCGCGCGCGCCGCTACAACTTCAGCACCGACGCCAGCCATCGCTTCGAGCGCGGCGTGGACTACGCCAACATTCCCGCCGACCTGGAATACCTGACCAGCCTGATCGTGCAGGTGTGCGGCGGCCAGGTCGGCCCGGTCGACGACCAGGTGGTCAACCTGCCCGAGCGCAAGCCCGTGCGCCTGCGCGTGGCGCGTTGCCACAAGGTCCTGGGCGTGGACGTGCCGGAAGACGAGATCGCCGGCATCTTCACCCGCCTGGGGCTGCCCTTCGTGCGCGAGCCCGGCGCCTTCGTCGTGACGCCGCCGTCGTTCCGCTTCGACATCGAGATCGAGGAAGACCTGATCGAGGAAGTCGCGCGCGTCCACGGCTTCGAGCGCATTCCCGACCTGCCGCCGCTGGCGCGGGCCGCGGTACGCGCCGTGCCGGAAGAGCGCCACACCTTCCACGCGCTGCGCCACACGATGGCCGACCTGGACTACCAGGAGGTGATCAACTTCAGCTTCGTGGAGGCCGAGTGGGAGCGCGACTACGCGGGCAACACGGACCCCATCCGCCTGCTCAATCCGATCGCGAGCCAGTTGTCGGTCATGCGCAGCAGCCTGATCGGCGGCCTGGTGGCCAACGCCCAATACAACGTGAACCGCAAGACCAGCCGTGTGCGGGTGTTCGAACTGGGCCGGGTCTTCTCGCGCGACGCGGCCGTGGCCGACGGTCCGCTGGCGGTGGCCGGCGTGAACCAGCCCATGCGCCTGGCCGGCCTGGCCTACGGGCCGGCGGTGGAAGAGCAGTGGGGGACGCAGACCAGGCAGGTCGATTTCTATGACGTGAAGGCCGACGTGGAGGCCCTGCTGGCCGGCGGTTCCACCCAGGCGCCGCGCTTCGTGCCCGATGCGCATCCGGCCCTGCATCCCGGCCGCAGCGCCCGTATCGTCATCGACGGCGAGACGGTGGGCTGGATAGGCGAGCTGCACCCGCGCTGGCTGCAGCGCGCGGAACTGCCGCACGCCCCGGTGGTGTTCGAACTGGACGCCGACCGCATCGCCGTCCGCCCGCTGCCGTCGCTGCGAGAGATCTCGCGCCAGCCGGTGGTGATCCGCGATCTGGCGCTGTGGGTGGCCGAGGCGGTGACGGCACAGCAGATGCTGGATACGGTGCGCCATCTGGTGGCCAGGGAGCCCGAACTGGCGGTCGTCCAGGATGCACGGATTTTCGACGTTTGGCGGGATAAGTCCTTGTTAGAAAAGGAAAAAAGCCTTGCCTTCCGGTTCTGGCTACAGGATACTTCGGTAACCCTGGACGACGCCCGAGTCGAGGCGTGCCTGGCCCGTATCCGCGCCGCGCTCGAGTCCGAGCACGGTGCGCGGCTGAGGGTTTGATACCGCTTCCCATCCGTGTCTATGCATTCTCTCGTTTCCGATAGCTACGCTTCCCCGGACTCCCTCGACGCCGATCCCGAGTCCGACCTGCTGCAGGGCGGGCTCGATACGCGTACCCTGACCAAGGCCGAACTGGCCGACCTGCTGTTCGAGCGGGTCGGCCTGAACAAGCGTGAAGCCAAGGACATGGTCGAGACCTTCTTCGAGGAAATCCGCGACGCGCTCGAACGCGGCGACATGGTCAAGCTATCGGGTTTCGGCAACTTCCAGGTGCGCAACAAGCCGCAGCGGCCCGGACGCAATCCCAAGACGGGCGAGGAAATCCCCATCGCCGCCCGTCGCGTCGTCACCTTCCATGCGAGCCAGAAGCTCAAGAGCATGGTCGAACAGGTCGCGCTGCGCGAACAGAATCCGTCCTGAGAGGTCCTATGGCGCGCATCGAGCCACCCGTCGTTCTTCCGCCCATTCCCGCCAAGCGCTATTTCACGATAGGCGAGGTCAGCGAACTCTGTGGCGTCAAGCCGCACGTGCTGCGCTACTGGGAACAGGAATTCACCCAGCTCAAGCCCATCAAGCGACGGGGCAACCGCCGTTACTACCAGCACCACGAAGTGCTGCTGATCCGCCGCATCCGCGAACTGTTGTACGAGCAGGGCTTCACCATCAGCGGCGCCCGCAACCGCCTGGACGAGTCGCGCGGACACGTGGACGAGGCGCCCCAGGTGGCGCTGGTGTCCATCGAGGAGCCCGAGCTGCAGGCCATCCGGGCCGAACTGGCCGACATCGCCAGCCTGTTGCAGTCCGCCCGCGAGACCAGCCTGGCGCGATAACGCGCTTCAGTCCATGTGGCCGTAGGTCAGCTTGCGCACCAGGTCGATGAGCTGGCTCTGGCGCGAGGTCTGGGTCCGGCGGAACAGCGACTTGAGCTGGGTCCTGGTCGTCTCCTGGGAGACGCCCAACTGCTGCGCGCACTCCTTGACGTGGTGTCCCTGCATCAACAACAGCAACAGCCGGTATTCCGCGGGCGGGATGCCGAACAGCGCATGCAGCAGGCGATGCGCGCTGATGGGGGTGGCATCGTGGGTATGGACCTTTACCAGTGCCAGGGGCTCGTACGTGGACAGCGGGAACGACATCGGTTCTGGCAGCGGCATGGCCACTACCGCGTAGCGGATCGGTGGCGTGCCGAATCGACATGGGCGCCGGTGGCCAGCCGGGTCCGCCGGGTACAGGCAGCCACGAGCGCCTCGGCAAGCCGGGAACCCGCCCCGGCCCGCGATGGCTTCAGGCCCGAGGCGCCGAAAGGATTGCCGGGCAGGGAAAGCCAGGTCGCGCCGGCCCGGTTGGCAAGATGCACGCGGCCCTGCGCGTCGGTGGCCAGCAGCGGGAAGCTGAAATCGTCGAGCAGTTGCTGCGCCAGCTCGGCCCGTTGCTGCAAGTTCAGGAATTCATGGCGCAACGTCGCGGCCTGTTGCAGGTGCGGAGCGAGCAGGCGCAGCAGCGGGGATTTGGACGGCTCATCGGTGTCGGGCTGCGACAAAGGGAATTGCAGTGAAAGGCAGCATTCGGCCACGCCGTTCTTCAGGATGGGAAGGGCATGCACGGAGCGCAGCCCATAGGGCCGCATGAATTCCTGATAGAAGGGATCACGGTCGAGGGCGTGGCGGGTGAACCACTGCCAGTCGATGTACCAGTTGCCCAGTTGCAGCCGATGGCGCACGTTTTCCGCCGGGTCGTAGCGGCTGTAGCGATTGGTGTACTCGTCGAACGCCCGCTCGTCCCCGCCGCTGTGGTCGCCGACCGCGGCGGCCGGGGCGCGCCGGTCCAGGATGACCGTGCAGGCCGATTCGGCTCCCGTCAGGTCCCGGATACGCTTGAGCGCCGCATGCCATCCCTCTTGCCCAAGGACGCCGCCGTACAGGTCGTGGGCAATGCTAAGGGCCAGTTTTTCCATTCTCGTTCTTGCGACCGCTCCATCGTCCGCAAAGAATATTACGGCGGCGAACGGCGAGGCAAACAATGGCGCGGTCCGGCTTGGGCCGGTGTATCTTCGGCGCGTCAGGCCTCCCACGCCGGACGCGGATCGGTCCGTATCGGGTAGCGTGCGATGGCCTGCGCGCACCGTTCGCGAGGGCATGAGCCGGCGTCGGCCAGCGCATGCAGCGCGGCCAGGACGATGTGGAAACGATCGACCTCGAAGAACTGGCGCAGGGCGCCGCGGGTATCGCTGCGGCCGAAGCCGTCCGTTCCGAGCACCGTCATGCGCGCGGGGCAATGGGGCGCGATCAGCGACGGCCAGGCGCGCACGTAGTCGCTCGCTGCCACCACGGGGGCGCTCCCCGCCAGGCAGTGTTCGACGTGGCTGCGGCGCGCGGGCTGCTCGGGATGCAGGCGGTTCCAGCGCTCGGCCGCGCGCGCGTCCCGTGCCAGTTCCGCGTAGCTGGTCGCGCTCCAGGTCTCGCTGGCGATGCCCCAGTCGCCGGCCAGCAGCTCGCCGGCGGCGATGGCTTCGCGCAGGATGGCGCCCGACCCCAAGAGACGCACGGCGGGCTCGCCCCGGCCGTGCACGCCGTACCGATAAAGCCCCTTGATCACGCCGTCGCGGGCCTCGGCCGGCAGGCTAGGCTGGGGAGCGTTCTCGTTGCCCAGCGTCAGGTAGTAGAAGACGTCTTCCTGTGTTTCGAGCATGGCCCGCATGCCGTGGTCGATGATGACAGCGACTTCGGCGGCGGACGCGGGATCGTAGGCGCGGCAGTTGGGGACGGCGGCCGCCGCGACCAGGCTGGAGCCGTCCTGGTGCTGCAGCCCTTCGCCGCCCAGCGTGGTGCGGCCGGCCGTGGCGCCCAGCAGGAAGCCGCGGGCACGCTGGTCGGCGGCGGCCCAGATCAGGTCGCCCACGCGCTGGAAGCCGAACATCGAGTAGTAGATGTAGAAGGGCAGCATCGCCGTGCCGTGCACGGCATAGCTGGTGGCGGCCGCCGTCCAGGAACTGATCGCGCCGGCCTCGCTGATGCCTTCCTCCAGGATCTGGCCGTCCAGCGCCTCGCGATAGCTCAGTACCGAACAGATGTCCTCGGGTTCGTAGCGCTGGCCGACGCTGGAGTAGATGCCGATCTGCCGGAACAGCGCCGCCATGCCGAAGGTGCGCGCTTCGTCGGCGACGATGGGCACGACGCGCGGGCCCAGCCGGCTGTCCTTGAGCAGGCTGGACAACAGGCGCACGAATGCCATTGTGGTGGACATTTCCTTGCCGTCCGCCTGAAGGGCAAAACCGGCGTAGCGTTCCAGCGGGGGCACCGGCACCGGGTCGGCCTGCGGCGATCGGGCCGGCACGGGGCCGCCGAGTTCGCCGCGCCGGGCATGCAGATAGCGGATCTCGGCGCTGTCTTCGCCGGGGTGCAGGAAGGCCAGCGATGCGGCCTGATCGTCGCTCAGTGGCAGCGAGAATCGGTCGCGGAAGGCGATCAGGGCGTCGCGGTCCAGCTTTTTTTGCTGGTGGGTGGTCATCTTGCCCTGGCCTGCCTCGCCCATGCCGTAGCCTTTCTTGGTCTGCGCCAGGATGACGGTGGGGCGCCCCGTGCTGCGCGCGGCCGCGTGATAGGCGGCATGGATCTTCACCAGGTCGTGGCCACCGCGCCGCAGGCGGTCGATCTCCTCGTCCGTCAGGCCCTGCGCCAGCCGGGCCAGTTGCGGGTCCTGGCCGAAGAAATGGTCGCGGTTGAAGCGGCCGTCCTTGGCGGCGAAAGTCTGCAATTGCCCGTCCACCGTCTGCGAGAAAACCCGCCGCAGGGCGCCGCCGGTGTCGCGCGCGAACAGGCCATCCCAGTCCGACCCCCACAGCAGCTTGATCACGTTCCAGCCGGCGCCCGCGAACAGGGATTCCAGCTCGTCGACGATGCGGCCGTTGCCGCGCACCGGACCGTCCAGCCGCTGGAGATTGCAGTTCACCACCCAGACGAGATTGTCGAGCCCCTCGCGCGCCGCCAGCGTCAGCGCCGACATGCTCTCGGGCTCGTCCATCTCGCCATCGCCGAAGATGCCCCAGACCTTCCGGCCGGCGGTGTCCAGCAGGCCGCGGTGAGCAAGGTAGCGCATGAAACGCGCCTGGTAGATCGCGTTGATGGGGCCGATGCCCATGGAGCCGGTGGGAAATTGCCAGAAATCGGGCATGAGCCAGGGGTGAGGGTAGCTGGACAGGCCGAGCGCCCCGTGCGCCCGCGCGGTGATCTCCTGCCGGTAGTGCGCCAGGTCGGCTTCCTGCAGCCGGCCTTCCAGGAAGGCCCGGGCATAGATGCCCGGCGCCGAATGGGGCTGGCAGAACACCAGGTCCGCCTGGCCGGCCGGGCCGCCGCGGAAGAAGTGGTTGAAGCCGACCTCGAACAGATCGGCGGCACTGGCATAGCTGGCGATATGCCCGCCCAGTTCGCCATGGGCGAGGTTGGCGCGGACCACCATGGCCAGCGCGTTCCAGCGCATCAGCGCGGCCAGCCGCTCTTCGGTGGCGAGATCGCCGGGGAAGGGGGGCTGTGCCTCGACGGGGATGGTGTTGACGTAAGGGGTATGGCGCGGCGGTCGCCACCCGACCGCCGAATCGCCAGCCGCCTGCGCCAGCATGTCGAGGATCTGCCGTACGCGTTCAGGTCCGTTCGTCTCCAGCAGCGACAGCAGGGCGTCCCGCCATTCGGCGGTCTCCATGGGGTCGGGGTCGGCTCGCGGGCCGTCCAGCCGCGCCAGGTGCCGGGATTCGTCGTACATGCCTGCCTCTCCTCGTCTTTTCATGAAAAATTCTACGCTTGAAGGTCCGGAATTTTTCCCCGAAAATTCTTTGAATAAGCGGGATAAGCGGCAGAAAATTCTTTCAAGGGGAAGAAATCAAGCATGATCGATCTCGATGACATCGACCGGCGCATCCTGGCCGAGCTCCAGGCCGATGCCAGCATCTCCAACGTGGAACTGGCGCGCCGGGTGCATCTGTCGCCATCCCCGTGCCTGACCCGGGTCAAGGCGCTGGAGGCCGCCGGCCTGATCCGCCAGTACGTCGCCTTGCTCGACCCGCAGCAACTGGGGCTGCACCTGAACGTGTTCATCTCGATCAGTCTGAAGCAGCAGAACCGCAAGGCGCTGCAGGTATTCGAGGATGCCATCTGCGCCCGCGAGGAAGTCATGGAGTGCTACCTGATGACGGGGGATGCCGACTACCTGCTGCGGGTGGCCGTGCCGGACATCCAGGCGCTCGAGAGCTTCATCCTGGAGCAGTTGTCGCCCATCGCCCAGGTCGAGAAGATCCGCTCCAGCTTCGCGCTCAAGCAGGTGCGCTACAAGACCGCGTTGCCGCTGCGGGCGGCGGGCGCGCGCTAGCGCCGCCTCCGGGCGCGGATGTCCCTAGTGGGCACTACAACGCCGTGGGCGACGGCCTGGCGGACGTGGCCCTGACAAAAGGAGGGTTATTGGTCGGACGAATCGCCCGGGAATTATTGATTGTTTTTGTAAAAGATAATGGATAATGCAATGTCGGATGCCATGCAGGATCACGGCAGTTTCACGTTTTCCTGGGCGATTCCGTTCGCATTGACTGGAAACAAATCAGCAAAACAAAAAGCCCGGCAGCTTGTGGCCACCGGGCTTTTTTTCTTCGGTTCCGACAAATACAGGTCAAGAACTTGTATATGGTCGGGGCGGCGGGATTCGAACTCGCGACCCCTTGCACCCCATGCAAGTGCGCTACCAGGCTGCGCTACGCCCCGAAAGAAAAAAAGTATAGCAAATTTTCGAGGGTGTAGGAAAGGTGCGCCGCATTTTATTTTGCATAGGGTTGCGACGATCGAAAGGGATGAAACGTGGCGCGCAGTTTGCGGAACTCTGCCCATTGGTTCACAGCCTTAGGAGTGTATACCCCTAGGAGATGCGTCAAAAAAATATCGTGCGTGCGCAACAGAAAGCGAGTCGTCCGTGTGGATGCGCCGTATGATGTTTGCAAGGAGGTCGCCCAAGGAGCGTTTCGCAATAGATCGGACATGTCGAGGCAGGATCGGGAGTTGCTGGTTTCGATCGGCCCCGGGCATGGCAGGAAGTTCATCCGGCAGGAAAGAACCGGAAGCCGGCTCGACCGGCACTAACAACAACAGAGTCGTGTAGGCAGTTCTCATTCACTCGCTGTTGGAGGTTGTCCGTGCTGAACATCGTCGAAGGGTTCAAGTCTCAATACGCCAAGACGCAGGAAACCGAACTTTCTCTCGAGGAGTACCTGGACCTCGCCCGCCGGGATCCCATGGTCTACGCCAGTGCGGCCGAGCGCATGCTTGCCGCGATAGGCGAGCCCGAGCTGGTCGATACGCGCAACGATCCGCGGTTGTCGCGCCTGTTTTCCAATCGCATGATCCGGCGCTATCCCGCCTTCAAGGAATTCTTCGGGATGGAGGACGTGATCGACCAGATCGTGGCGTTCTTCAAGCACGCGGCCCAGGGGCTGGAAGAACGCAAGCAAATCCTCTATCTGCTGGGACCGGTCGGCGGCGGCAAGTCGTCTATCGCCGAGCGCCTGAAGGCGCTGATGGAAGCGCACCCCATCTACGCGCTCAAGGGCTCGCCCGTCAACGAGTCGCCGCTGGGCCTGTTCCACCCCGACCGCTTCGGCGACCAGCTCGAGAAGGAATACGGCATACCCCGCCGCTACCTGACCGGCATCATGTCGCCTTGGGCCATCAAGCGGCTGCGCGAATTCGACGGCGACATCTCGCAGTTCCGCGTGGTCCGGCTCCAGCCTTCGGTGCTGCGGCAACTCGCCATCGCCAAGACCGAGCCGGGCGACGAGAACAACCAGGACATCTCCTCGCTGGTCGGCAAGGTGGATATCCGCAAGCTGGACCGCTACTCGCAAGACGATCCCGATGCCTACAGCTATTCGGGAGGGCTGTGCCTGGCCAACCAGGGCATGCTCGAATTCGTTGAAATGTTCAAGGCACCCATCAAGATGCTGCATCCCTTGCTGACGGCGACCCAGGAAGGCAACTTCAAGGGCACCGAAGGGTTTTCGGCCATCCCGTTCAACGGGATCATCCTTGCGCATTCCAACGAGTCCGAATGGCAGACCTTCCGCAACAACAAGCACAACGAGGCGTTCCTGGACCGTATCTACATCGTCAAGGTGCCGTACTGCCTGCAGGTGTCGGAAGAGGTCAAGATCTACCGCAAGCTGCTGCAGAACAGTTCGCTGGCCGAGGCGCCATGCGCGCCGGGCACGCTGGACATGATGGCGCAGTTCTCGGTGCTGACCCGGCTGAAGGAACCCGAGAACTCCAGCATCTATTCGAAGCTGCGGGTCTATGACGGCGAGAGCCTGAAGGACGTCGATCCCAAGGCCAAGGTCCTGCAGGAATACAAGGACTACGCCGGCACCGACGAGGGCATGACGGGCGTCTCGACGCGCTTCGCCTACAAGATACTGTCCAGCGTCTTCAACTACGACCAGACCGAGATCGCCGCCAATCCGGTGCACCTGATGTACGTGCTGGAGCAGCGCATCGGCCGCGAGGACTATCCCGACGAGATCCGCCGGCGCTATCTGGAGCACATCAAGGGCTACCTGGCGCCGCGCTACGCGGAATTCATCGGCAAGGAAATCCAGACGGCGTACCTGGAGTCGTATTCGGAGTACGGACAGAACATCTTCGACCGCTACGTCACGTTCGCCGACTGCTGGATCCAGGACGAGGAGTTCCGCGACCCGGAAACGGGCGAGAGCTTCGACCGCGCTGCGCTCAACGCCGAGCTCGAGAAGATCGAGAAACCGGCGGGCATCGCGAATCCCAAGGATTTCCGCAACGAGATCGTGAACTTCGTGCTGCGCGCCCGTGCCAACAACGGCGGCCGCAATCCCGCGTGGACCAGCTACGAGAAGCTGCGCGAGGTGATCGAGAAGAAGATGTTCTCCAACACCGAGGATCTGCTCCCGGTCATTTCGTTCAACGCCAAGGCCTCGGTCGAGGACAAGCGCAAGCACGAGAGCTTTGTCGAACGGATGGTCGAGAAAGGCTATACCGAAAAGCAAGTCCGCTTGCTGTGCGAGTGGTACTTGCGGGTGAGGAAGTCTTCGTGAGCTAGGTGAATATGAATTCACTCATCGATCGGCGGCTCAACGGCCGTAACAAGAGCGCTGTCAACCGGGAGCGCTTCATCAGGCGGTACAAGGACCAGATACGCAAGGCAGTACGCGAGCTGGTCCAGGAACGGTCCATCGAAGAGATGGACCAGGGCGGCGAAATCAACCTCCCGGCCAAGGACATCTCCGAACCCAGCTTCCGCTACGGCAGGGGCGGGGATCGCGAGATCGTCCATCCCGGCAACCGGGAGTTCGCCAAGGGCGACAAGATCGACCGGCCCCGGGGCGGCGACGATGGCGATCCTTCCGAGCCGGGCGAGGGCGACTCGGTGGATCCGTTCACGTTCAGCCTGTCGCGGGAGGAGTTCCTGAACCTCTTCTTCGAGGACATGGAGCTTCCCCACCTGGTCCGTACCCAGCTAGGCGAGATCAACCAGCAGAAGTGGCGGCGCGCGGGCTACACCACCACGGGGTCGCCCAGCACGCTGAGCGTGGGCCGCACGCTCAAGACCTCGCTGTCGCGGCGCATCGCGCTCAGCGGCGGGTCGCGGCTGGGGCTGCAGGAGGCGCAGCAGAAGCTGGAGGAGTCGGAAGAGGCGGGGGCCCCGGAAGACGAGCTCGATGCCCTGCGCGCCGAGATCGACGTGCACCGGTCCCGGCTGGCGCGCGTGCCGTTCCTCGATTCGCTGGACCTGCGCTACCGGCATCGCGTGGTCGAACCATCGCCGGTGGCGCGCGCGGTGATGTTCTGCCTGATGGACGTCTCGGGGTCCATGGACGAGAACAAGAAGGACCTCGCCAAGCGCTTCTTCACGCTGCTGTACCTGTTCCTGTCGCGCAAGTACGAACGCGTCGACCTGGTGTTCGTGCGCCACACGGACAACGCGGAAGAGGTGGACGAGCAGACCTTCTTCCACGATCCCAAGAGCGGGGGCACGGTGGTGCTCTCGGCCCTGGAGCTGATGCACGAGATCGTGACCGAGCGCTACTCGCCCGCCACCTGGAACGTCTACGCGGCGCAGGCCACCGACGGCGATTCCTTCGGCGCGGACGCGGCCAAGAGCGCCCGCTTCCTGTCCGAACACCTGCTGCCGCTCACGCGCTACTACGCCTATATCGAGATTCCCGACGTGGACGAGATGCGCAAGAGCAGCCTGTGGGCCGAGTACGAGCGCGAGACGGCGCCGCACTTCGCGATGCGGCGCATACGCGAGCGGCGCGAGATATTCGGCGTGCTGCACGACCTGTTCAGGAAGGAGACCGCATGAGCGCCGTCCATCCGCCGCGCGAAGCGCCCGCCCGGGCGGTCCAGCCCATCTCGACCACCTCGGAATGGACCTTCGAGCTGATCCAGCGCTATGACGAAGCCATCGGCGAGGTGGCCCGGGAGTTCGGGCTGGACACCTATCCGAGCCAGATCGAGGTCATCACTTCCGAGCAGATGCTGGACGCGTACGCCTCGGTCGGCCTGCCTATCGGATATCCCCACTGGTCCTACGGCAAGGAGTTCATCCGCAACGAGCAGGCCTACCGGCGTGGCGTGCAGGGGTTGGCCTACGAGATCGTCATCAACTCGAACCCTTGCATCGCCTACCTGATGGAAGAGAATTCCATGGCCATGCAGGCGCTGGTGATCGCGCACGCCTGCTACGGCCACAATTCCTTCTTCAAGGGCAACTACCTGTTCCGGCAGTGGACCGAGGCCGACGGCGTGCTGGACTACCTGGTGTTCGCCCGCAAGTACGTCATGGACTGCGAGGAAAAATACGGCATCAGCGCCGTCGAGGCCACGCTGGATTCCTGCCACGCGCTGATGGCCCACGGCGTGGACCGCTACCGGCGGCCGCATCCCATTTCCTACCGGGAAGAGATGCAGCGCCAGGCCGAGCGCGAGGAGTATGCGCGCCAGCAGTACAACGACCTGTGGCGCACCGTGCCCACGCGCGACCACGTCGAGCGCGAGGGCAAGCCGGCGGTGTTCCCGCCGGAGCCGGAAGAGAACATCCTGTATTTCATCGAGAAATACTCGCCTTCGCTGGAGCCCTGGCAGAAGGAACTGGTGCGCATCGTCCGCAAGCTGTCCCAGTACTTCTATCCGCAGACCCAGACCAAGGTCATGAACGAGGGATGGGCGACCTTCTGGCACTACACGCTGCTGAACCGCATGCACGAGAAGGGGCTGGTCAACGACGGCTTCATGATCGAGTTCCTGCAAAGCCACACCAACGTGGTGGCGCAGCGCGGCTTCGACCAGCGCGGCTACGGCGGCATCAACCCGTATGCCCTGGGCTTCGCGATGATGCAGGACATCCGCCGCATTTGCGAGAACCCCACGCCCGAGGACAGGAAGTGGTTCCCCGACATCGCCGGGAGCGATTGGCTGAAGACGCTGGACTTCGCGATGCGCAACTTCAAGGACGAGTCTTTCATCGCGCAGTTCCTGTCGCCGCGCCTGATCCGCGAGTTCCGCTTCTTCGCGATCGCCGACCACGAGTCCAACCCCAAGCTGGAAGTCGAGGCCATCCACGATGACGACGGCTACCGGCGGGTGCGCCGGCTGCTGGCGGACCAGCACAACCGCGACATGCAGGTGCCGGACATCCAGGTGGTGCGCTACAACCGGGATTCCGACCGGTCCCTGGTCCTGCGCCACGTGACGATGCGGGGGAGGCCCTTGCAGGCCGAGGATGCCGACCAGGTGATGAAGCACCTGGCCCGGCTATGGGGATTCAAGGTCCGCCTGGAAGAGGTCGACGCGGAAGGCAGCGTAAAAACCTTCCGCGAGCGATCGGGGTAGAGGTAGAGGTCCCCCCTACGCCCTTCGGGCGCCCCCCAGGGGGCGATGCGGGTGGACCGGCGGAGCCGGATCCACCGCATCCTGGGGTACCAACGGGCTGGCGGGGACTGACGTTCTTGCCTCTTGTCAGCGTAAAACGAGAACGGCCTCGCATGTGATGCAAGGCCGTTCTTGTATTCGCGGTCGTCCCAGACCCAGGGCACAGCGGATCCGGCTTTGCCGGTCCGCCAGTGCCGCCCCCTGGGGGGCGCCCGAAGGGCGTAGGGGGGGGCCTACCCTACGGTTTGAAGAAAGGGGTGGGCACCATCAAGTGGTTCTCTTGCGAGACCAGGTTGCCCATCTCCACGCTTTTCTTCAGGTAGACCTGCCAGTCCGGATCCTGTTGCAGCGCAGCGCGGCGCGCCATGCGGTCGGCGGCGTCGCGGTAGGCCCAGATGTGGGTGAAGCTGTTGACGTTGCCGGTCTCGGTCTGCAGGTACAGCACCGGGTCGCCCAGGTGCTTGCGCTGCGCCTCGAAGCCCAGTTCCTGGTAGAGCTCGAGCTGTTTCTTGATCGTGCCGGGCCGGCACGTGTAGGTGCGAACGTCGTACAGCATGGAAAGTCTCCCCGGGGAATGCCGGCCCGAGCGCAGGGGCGCTCCGGGCCGTGCGGTCAGAACGAATCGGTGGAAGTGAACAGGCCTACGCGCAGTCCCTCGGCGGTGTAGATTTCGCGGCCGTCCACGCTCATGGTGCCGTCGGCGATGCCCAGCACCAGCGTGCGGTTGATGGTGCGCTTGATGTCGATGGTGTAGGTCACCTTCTTGGCGGTCGGCAGCACCTGCCCGACGAACTTCACTTCGCCCGAGCCCAGTGCGCGGCCCCGGCCGGGGTTGCCCTGCCAGCCCAGGAAGAAGCCCACCAGTTGCCACATGGCGTCCAGGCCCAGGCATCCCGGCATGACCGGGTCGCCCTCGAAATGGCAGGCGAAGAACCAGAGGTCGGGATGGATGTCCAGTTCGGCGATCACCTGGCCCTTGCCGTACTTGCCGCCCTGGTCCGAGATGTGCGTGATGCGGTCCATCATCAGCATGTTGGGGGCCGGCAGTTGCGCATTGCCTTTCCCGAACAATTCGCCGCGCGCGCAGCGCAGCAGGTCTTCACGGGAGAAGGCGTTCTGTTCAAGCATTAGGAAGTCCTCGTTGGAAACCGGGATTATATCGTCGGCCCGTTCAGCTCCGGCCGGGCGCGCCGCCCAGCAGCCGCTTGAGCCCCAGCCATTGCTGGGCCAGGAAGCCGCGGCCGTAGTCGCGGCCGCCGTGCTCGGGAAGCTGGTCGCTGATGCCGGTCGGCCCGTAGTTGCCGTCGAAGCGCGCGGTGCGCAGCAGGATGTCCCAGATCGGGAATAGGACGCCGAAGTTGTAGTTGCCCTCGGGCCGGCCGGGCCGGGACGGAGGTTCGATGGCGTGGTGGTGCCGGTGGAATTTCGGCCCCACTACCAGATATTGGCCGATGCGGCCGAAGCCGGTCCGCAGGTTGGCGTGCGAGAGGCTCTCGACCAGCCGGGTGATGATCACGACCATGACGAATTGTCCGGGCGGCACGCCCACCAGGTGCGAGACCAGCACGACCACCGCGTCGCGCAGCAGGTCGCTGAGCAGGTGGTTGCGATTGTCGGACCACATGGTCATCTGGCGCTGGCTGTGGTGGACGGCGTGCAGCGCCCACAACCACTGGAAGCGATGCTCGGCGCGGTGGAAGGCGTAGTCGACGAAATCGAAGATCAGCAGGTACAGGATCAGGCTGACCCAGGCGCGGTCGGTCACCCCGGGCCAGATCTCGTCGAGATGGAAGGGCGAGAATCCCAGCACGTGCAGCTGGCCGAACACGTGGTCGGCCAGCGGCTGGGTCGTGAAGAACAGCACCAGCCGGAACAGGCCCAGCGAGTGGATGGCGGTGTAGAGGATGTCCAGCCGCACCGAGGTCCGGTCGACGATTTTTTCGACGGGACGCCAGCGTTGCAGGGGACCGAACACGGCCAGCATGATGATCAGTTGCACGACGCCGAGCAGCAGCCACATGGTGCCGTCGTAGGCGTCCTCGAGGATGCTGCCGAGACCGAGGTGAAAGAGCAGGGGCTGGACGAGCGTCTCGAATAGCCACTGCTGCATGCCGGAAAAAAGATCGCTAAGGAGTTCCATGGACGTGATGCGTGGCCAGCCAGGCCCGGTATTGCGGATGGTCGGCCAGCGTGGCGAAGCAGTAACCCTTCTGCCTGAGCCCGGTGATGAGCGGTTCCAGCACGGCCGGCGCCCAGGGGTCCTGACGGGACCAGATGCCCAGGTGCGCCATCAAGATATCGCCGGGACGGATGTTGCGCAAGGCGCGCGCCAGCAGCGCGGCGTTGGGGTATTTGTCGCTGGGCAGCTCGTCGCCCAGGAAGCCGGCGTCGGCCCAGCCCACGTGGCGATAGCCGCAGCGGTCTTCGGCGGCCCGGAGCAGGGCGGCCGAGGTCTTGCCGCCGGGGGCGCGGAACAGCGGCAGCATGGACTGCCCGGTCATTTCCTTGAACCGCGCGGCGCTGCGGTCCAGTTCGGCGCAATAGGCCTCGACGCTCATGGCCTGGACCCGTCCGGCCTGCGGGCCGAAGGTCGGCTTGACGCGAAAGCCGCCGCCCGGCAGGTTGGCGAGCCAGTACACATGGTCGTAGGTGTGCGAGCCGAAGACGTGTCCGCGCGCCGCCATGGCCTTCCACCAGGGCGCCCAGCGGTCGTCCAGGCTGGTGCCGCCGTCGCGGGTCTTTTCGTTGGCCAGGAAGAAGCTGGCCTTGACCTGCTGGCGGTCGAGCACCTCGGCCACCAGCGGGGCGACGCCCATGTGTCCGGTGTCGAAGGTCAGGTAGACCGGGCGGGCGCATTCCGCGGCCTGGGCGCCAGCGGCAGCCAGCAGCAGGGCGGCCGCGCCCGCGCGCGCCAGGCTACTGGCGCGGCGCATGGGACAGGGTCCAGACGCCATGGGGCGAGCGGCCCACCTTGGTCTGGTGCACGACCTTGCGGGTGGCCGTGTCGATGACGGTGAGCTTCTTGGCCCAGCGCGAGGTGACCAGCAGGGTCTTGCCGTCGGCCAGCACTTCCATGCAGTCCGGGCCGCCGGGGGCGGGATAGGCGTCGACCACCGCCAGGATCTGCAGGTCGATGCGGCTGATGGTGTTGGCCACGCGGTTGCTGACGAACAGGTGCCGTCCGTCGCCCTGGGCCCGGAAGGCGTGCGCGCCGGCCGCCGTGGGGATGCGCTTGACGAGCTTGGCGGGCGAGGCCGCCAGGTCATAGACCTCGACGTAGCTGTCGCCGGTCAGGGCGACCAGCAGGTAGCGGTCGTCGCTGGTGATGTAGACGTCGGCGGGCGTCTTGCCCACAGGAATGGTCCACAGCGGCGTCTGCGTGGCCAGGTCGATGGCGATCAACTGGTCGCTGTCCTGCAGCGACACGTACAGGTTGCGGCTCTTGCTGTCTATCGTCAGGTGGCTGGGCGTACGGCCGGCGGGGATGCGCTTGACCAGCTTGGGGTCGGCCGATCCGGCCTGTCCGTTCCACTGGTAGATGTCGATGTGGTCGAGCCGGTTCGCCGCGGTCACGAACCACTTCATGTCGGGCGAGAAACGGAGCTGGTAGGGGTCGACGATGCCGGTCAGCGTGCGCTGCACGTTGCCGGTGGCGGGATCGAAGAAAGTGAGCGAGTCGCTGCCGGCATTGGCCACCAGCAGCGATTTCTCGTCAGGCGTCAGGTACAGGTGGTGGGGTTCCTTGCCGGTGGGAACGCGCCGCAACTCCGCGTAGGTCGAGGGATCGAGGATGCTGACCGAGGCATCCAGCGAGTTCAGGACGATCACGGGGGGAGGTGCCGCGGAGGCGGCAAACACCGCGCACAGGCCGAGGGCGCCGGCCAGGCGGGCAAAAAGCTGAGATTTCAATGTCGGATCCCGCAGGTTCTACAACGCCGCTGGGCGCCGATGCGGGCCCGCGGGCAGCCCGCGGCCGGGGGACGGCCGCCAGAGTTCGCATAGTCTAGGCGGCCGGGCTTGCCGTTGCTGTCGTTTTTGGGTGAATGTTGGTTTGCCGCGACATCCCCGGGACGCCGGCCGCCGGGCGTCAGGACAACGGGCACTGCCGGTGGTAGGCGTCGGGCTGCTTGTGGAAGGGAGTGGCCAGCGTCTTGAGGGTCATGCGTCCCTGTTCGTCCTTGACCGCCTGCAGCACGTGCATGTCCTGCAAGGGGAAGTGGTTGTTGTTGAAGCGGAACTCGCCTCGCACCGAAGGAAAATCGGCTTGCTTCAAGGCCGCCATGAAGGCGGGCTTGTCGCTTACCCGGCCCTGGACCCGGGCGATGGCGGCGTCCAGCAGCAGCGCCGCATCATAGCTCTGGGCCGCGTAGTTCGAGGGGATGCGCTTGTAGCGCTGCTCGAACGCCTGGACGAAACGGCGGCTCGAGGCATTGTCGAAATCGGGCGCCCAGAAGCCGCCGCTGATCATGCCCTGCGCGGATTCGCCCAGCACCGGCAGCGAGATGGCGTCGATGGTGAAGGTCGACAGCAGCGGCGTCTTCTGCAGGCCGGACTGCGCATACTGCTTGGCGAAGCTGACGCCCAGGCCGCCGGGGAAGAATGCGAATACCGCATCGGGCTGGCGGGCGGCGGCCTGAGCCAGTTCGGTGGAGAAGTCGAGCTGCTGCAAGGAGGTATAGACCTCGTCGGCCAGCGGCGCCTTGTAGTAGCGCTTGAAGCCGGCCACCGTGTCCTTCCCGACCTGGTAGTTGGGGGCCAGGACGACGACGCGCTTGTAGCCCTTGTCGGCAGCGTACTGGCCCACCGCTTCGGACGCCTGGTCGCCTTGCCAGGAGGTGATGAACTGGTAGGGCGAGCACCGCGGCCCGGCGATCTGCGAGGGGCCCGCGTTCGAGCCGATCACGAAGACCTCGCGGTCGGTCAGGTACTTGTGCACGGCCAGCATGACGTTCGAGAACGAGATGCCGGTGACGATGGACACCTTCTCGCGCTCCACCAGGCGCCGCGCGGCCTGGTTGGCCACGTCGGGCTTGAGCTGGGTGTCCTCGCGCAGGATCTCGACCGGATGGCCGCCCAGCTTGCCGCCATTGCGTTCGACCAGCAGCATGAAGCCGTCGAGCTGGTCCTGCCCCACGGCGGCCTGCGGGCCGGTCAGTTCCCCCATGAAGCCGATCTTGATCGGCGCCTGGGCGTGGGCGGCGCCACAGGCCGTGATCAGGGCGGCCGCGGCCGCCACGCTGCGCAAGCGGTGGTGCATGATGTCTGTCTCCTGGTGGTGGGGCAGGGCGGGCCTGCCGGGGAAGGCGGCCGCGATACGTCGCCGCGGCCGGCAAAAAAACGGGTCAGCACGCCTGGGCGGCCGCGGCTTCGGCCTTGCGCAGGCGTTCGAGCGTATGGCGCATGCGCACCGGCCCGAGGTCCACGTTCAGCAGCACGGGCTTCATGTCCCAGAAATCGTTGTCGCCCAGGGCATCCTGCTGCGCGTCGATGATGGGCTTGTCCTGGTCCTCGAACGCGATGCGGCGCATTTCCGCCAGCCGGGCGTTGGTCTCGGGATCCAGCTCGGGGCCGGGCGGGCGAGCGGCGGCGAAGTGATAGTGCGTGGTGCGGGCGGTCTCCGGGGTCAGGATGTGGATGCCGTAGTACCAGGCGCCGCGTTCGCGCGACTCCCCCGGCGCGTGCACGCCGGTGTCCAGCAGGAAGCAGCCGGGCGGATCCCAGCGCATGTTGGTCCACATGTCCACCGGCTGGCCGTCGCGGCGGAACAGCATGTCGAAGACGCCGGGCACCGATACGTTGGGCATCCAGCGGTTGCATTGCAGGCGGTCGCCGTCCTGGACGACTTCCTGCTTGGCATGGACCTGCTCGGGGCTGCCCAGCAGGCCTTCGTGCAGGAAGCTGATGTGGCTCAGGTCGAGCAGGTTCTCGCCCATCAGTTCGTAGTTGGCGTTGATGTGCAGCCGGCCGCGGCTGGTGCGATAGCCCGAGCCTTCGTCCAGCATGCCGTAGTCGGGGATCAGCGCGGGGTCGGCGGCGGCCTCGCCCATCCAGATCCACAGCATGCCGTGGCGGTCGTGCACCGTGTAGGCCTGCACGCGGGCCGCGGCGGGGATCCTGCCGTCGCCGTGAGGATTCCTGACGCAGGCGCCGCTGCTGTCGAATTGCAGGCCGTGGTAGGCGCACTCGACCACGTCGTCACGGAGCCTACCCATGCTGAGCGGGATGAAGCGATGGGGGCAGCGGTCGCGCAGCGCCACCGGCGTGCCGTCCGGCCGGCGGTAGAACACGACCCGCTCGTCCAGCAGGGTGCGGGTGAACAGTTCACCGGCCTTGACCTCGTCGCTCCAACAGGCCACGTACCAGGCGTTCTTCACGAAGGACATGGGTGTCTCCTTTTGCGTTCGTCTTGAATGGCTTCGTGGGGAGATTTATACAAACAGAGTGATCGGTTTGTAAGTTGCGGAAAACCCTAGGCCTGCCTCGCGGCCGGCAGGGGAGGCTAAGATGCGGCCTTGGCCGTATCGAGGATGCCCGGGAGCGATGCCACCCAACCGCCCACAGACGATGTCCCCCACGCCCGAGACCGAACCGGCGCACGCGCGCCCGCGGCGCACGCAGGCAAACCGCAGCCGCGACGCGCGCGAGCGCCTGCTGGCGGCGACGATAGAGGTGTTGATGCGCTCGGGCTACAACGGCCTGACCACCAAGGAAGTGGCGCGTTGCGCCGGCATGTCCAACGGCGCCCTGATGCACCACTACGCGACCAAGGCCGAACTGGTGGTGGCCGCGACGGCCGAGATCTACGAGGAATCCATACGCCGCGGCCAGCGCGAGGCCCATACGCCCGAGGCGATCGATCGCCCCATCGAGGGCTTCATCAAGGACTGCTGGAGCGTCTACTTCGACTGGCCGTTCATCGCCGCGATCGAGGTCATCATGGTGGCGCGGACCGATCCGGACCTGATGAGCAAGATCCTGCCCGTGATGGAGCGCTACCGCTCCTCGACCAACACGCTTTGGCTGGAGGTGTTCCGGAAGGCGGGTTTTTCCGGCGAGCAGGCGCAACTGGCGCTGAACCTGTCCTTGAATCTGGTGCGCGGCATGGCCCTGAACAATCTCTGGCAACACGACGCGGCGCACTACGAACGCTACATCCAGGACTGGGTACGCATGGTCTACCAACAGTTTCCGCGGCATGCCGAAGGCGGTTGAAGCAGGCGAAGCGTTTGACGCCTAGGGTTGTCCCTAGGCCGCGACTGGGCTAAAATCGAAGGATTCCAATCTTTCTTGAGGCAAGTCGTGGATAACGACGGCAGTAGTTCCGCCGTTCCGGCAAACGCCGCTTAGCAGGTCCGCAGATTTGTCTGCCGCGTCCTGCCAAGCCAGGATGCGGTCGTCCCTTTGCCAGGGTTCCCATCTTTTTTCCTGCCTCCGGGCAGCTTCCCCGCGTATGCCGAGCGGCATGGTCCGTCTTCCTGTCTGCCAGGAGGTCAACATGCGTTTCGCCCATATCCTGAGCGCATGGGGCGGCAAGGCCGCGCGCGCCCCGCGCAAGCAGCTCCAGTCCTATCGCCTGACGGTGTTCAGCGCCAGCCCGCGGCTGGACAGGCTGCGCCAGCACCTGCACGCCGAATTGTCGGCCCGCGACCTGCGCATCTCGCAGATGCGCGTGGCCAGCGCCGCGTCCGGCGACGACATCCACCGGATGTCGGTCACGCTGCAATGCGCGCCGCACCTGCGCGGCGCGTTGAACTCGGTGGCCCTGGGCCTGGGACGCCATCCCGACATCCAGCGTGTGCATTACGAACAACTGCAATAAAAACGCCGGCGGGGCCGCGCTATCCTGCGAAGGCCGGACGCGCGGCACCGGCCCGTTCCGGTCGACGACAAGAACAACCCACGAGGTCCCATGAAGGCAATCGCCAACATCCAGACGCTGGATCTGCTCGACACGCTCGTCAGCCTGACGAGCGCGTTCATCCTGGGGGCCCTGGTCGGGCTGGAGCGACAGTACCGGCAGCGTACCGCCGGATTGCGGACCAACGTGCTGGTGGCTCTGGGCGCCGCCATCTTCGTCGACATGGCCATGCGCATCGCGGGCTCGGACGGCGCGGCGCGGGTGGCCTCGTACGTGGTCTCGGGCGTCGGGTTCCTGGGGGCCGGGGTCATCATGCGGGAAGAGGGCAACGTGCGCGGCCTGAACACCGCCGCCACGCTCTGGGGATCGGCCGCGATCGGCGCCTGCGCGGGTGCGGATCTCATCGCCGAGGCCGTGCTGGCCACGATCTTCGTGCTGGCCGCCAACACGCTGCTGCGGCCGGTGGTCAATACCTTCAATCGTCAGCCGGTGGACGTGCTGTCCTCCGAGGTGACGAGCATCATCCACGTGATCACCGGCACGGCCCATCGCAGCGCCGCGTTGACGGCGCTGGAGGCCGAACTGGAAGAGGCGAACTATCCGCTGGCCGACCTGGAGGTCGTGCCCTTCGGCGACGAGGAGATCGAGATCAAGGCCACGCTGATGGCCACCTCCATCCACGGCAGCGACCTGGACCGCGTCACCGAGAAGCTGGGCCGCAATCCCGCCATCGCCCAGGTTTTCTGGGCGCCCAGCATTTCCGACTGAGGCGGCTCAGCGGCCGCGTTTCAATTCCAGGCTGGTCACGAGCTCGGCGCGCGCGGCGGCATAGCGCATGGCGTCCAGGCGGTCGTGCATGCGCTCGCGCGCCGCGGCGCGCGCCTGCTCGGCCCGCGCATCGTCCAGCCCCGTGGTGCGCACGGCGGTGTCGGCCAGGACCGTGATGCCGCGCGGCATGACTTCGGCCAGGCCGCCCGACACGTAGACGTATTCATCGCCTTCGGCGCGCCGGATGGTGATCATTCCTTCCTTGAGCAGTGTCAGCAGGGGGATGTGGCCGGGCAGGATCCCCAGCGATCCGTCCTTGCCGGGAAGCTGCACGTAGTTGCCTTCGCCCGAGAAGACGGTGGCCTCCGCGTTGACGATGTCTATCTGCATGATGTCCTTTGGGCCAGGCGGGCGCCCGGTGCCCGCCTTTTGTGCCAAGTGTTTCCAAGCCTGTCGCCACGCGGTTCCGGCCGCGCTCCCGTCATGCTATCCCCAAGCTTGTCCACAGAAGTGGTGGATAAGCCCACAAGCTGCGTTTCCCGTCTTGGCATCCTGTTTTTTATGTCTTAAGATATGTCGAAAGATATGTTTTTAGATATTCTATTCCGCCCGCAAGGGCTGGAGGCGGTCATGCAACGCAATGAGATTTCTCCTGGCGGACGCGGCATGGGCATGCGCATGGGGCGCAAGCTCGCCGCCGAAGACCTGCAGCTCATCCTGCTGGCGCTGCTGGAAGAGCAGCCCAGCCACGGCTACGAACTGATCAAGCAACTGGCCGAGCGCTCGTCGGGTTTCTACAACCCCAGTTCGGGCATGGTGTATCCGGCGTTGGCCTACCTCGAGGACGTGGGCCACGCGGTGGTTTCCGTGGAAGGCACGAAGAAGCGCTATCGCCTGACCGAGGAAGGCAGCGCCCATCTGGCGCGCCATCGCGGGCAGGCCGAGCGCATCCTGGCCGAGCTCGCCAAGGTGGGCGCCCGCATGGCGCAGGTGCGCCGCGTGTTCGAAGGCGAGGACGGCCTGGACACCATCGCGCCGGGCACGCCCGAGGACCTCATGCTGGCGCGCTACGGCCTGAAGCAGGCGCTGCTCCAGGCAGGCGCCTGTGAGGGCGGCGAGGCCATCCGCATCGCCGCCATCCTGAGACGCGCCACCGCCGAGATCCTGGGCAAGTAGGCGCTCCTCCAACCTCATTCTGGAAAGATCCATCATGGAAAAAACCGAACGCGCGGTGCGCCGCGTCCGTCACGAACTGAAGTTCCGCCTGCTGCGCGTGCGCGCGGTGCGCAAGGTCACGCCGCGCCTGTTGCGGGTGACGCTGGAGGGCGACGACCTGGCCGGCTTCTCCAGCGCCGCGCACGACGATCACGTCAAGCTGTTCTTTCCCGCGCCCGGCCAGCAGCGGCCGGTGGTGCCCACGCCGGGGCCCAACGGCATGGTGTTTCCCGAGGGCCAGCCCCGTCCGGCGGCGCGCGACTACACGCCGCGCCGCTACGACGCCCAGGCGGGCGAGCTCGACATCGAGTTCGCGCTGCATGGCGACGGCCCCGCCGCCGAATGGGCGGCACGCGCCGAAGCCGGGCAGTACCTGGGCGTGGGCGGTCCGCGCGGCTCCTTCGTGATGGAAGGGGAGTTCGACGGCTATCTGCTGGTGGGCGACGAAACCGCGCTGCCGGCCATCGCCCGCCGGCTGGAAGAACTGCCCGCGGGCGCGCGCGCCGTGGTCGTGGCCGAAGTGGCCGACGCAGCCGAGGAACAGTCGTTCGACACGCGGGCCGACGTGGACGTCCGCTGGGTCCATCGCGACGGCGTGGCGCCCGGCAGCCCCGAGCTGCTGGCGCAGGCCGTGGCGGGGCTGGGCAAGCCGCAGGGCGACTGGTACGCCTGGGTCGCGGCCGAGTCCGGCGTGGCCAAGCGGGTGCGCCAGGTCTTGGTCGAGAACTGGCAGCTACCCAAGGAATGGATCAAGGCGGCCGGCTACTGGAAGCTGGGCGCCGCGGCCACCCACGACAAGCACGAGGATTGAAGGCATGAGCGCACACCGTCCGGCGGCCGTCGTCGCCACGACCGTCAAGAGCCTGCCGTGCTGGCGCCTGGTTTCTCCCCATGGCGAGGCGCTGGTGGCGCGCCAGGGCGCGCAGGTCCTGTACTACGCGCCCACCGGACAGCCGCCGGTGGTATGGCTGAGCGACCAGGCCGAATTCCGGACCGGCTCGTCGCTGCGTGGCGGGATTCCCGTCTGCTGGCCGTGGTTCGGCCAGTTCGACCGCAATCCCGAGGCGGTCCGCGCGATGCTGGCGCCCGGCGCCGACGCGCCGGCGCATGGTTTCGTACGCGCGCTGGACTGGCAGGAAGACGGGGCGCGGGTCGATGGCGACGCCGCGTGCCTGCGGCTGCGGCTGGACCTGCCGGCCGGCCACGGCGGCTGGTACCACGCGGCCGCCGTGGCGCTGGATATCCGCCTGGACGATGCGCTCACGCTGACCCTGTCCACCCGCAACCTGGGCCCGGACACCCTGGCCCTGAGCCAGGCGCTGCATACCTATTTCGCCGTGAGCGACGCACGCGACGTGGCGATCGAAGGGCTGGACGGCGCGGCCTACGTCGATACCTTGAGGGACTGGAGCTCGCAGGTGCAGGAGGGGCCGCTGGCCATCCGGGGGGAAACCGACCGCATCTATACCGGCCTGTCCGGACCGATACAGATCCGCGATCCGGGCTGGCGGCGCAGCATCCAGATCCACGCGGCGGGCTCGCGTTCGGCCGTGGTCTGGAACCCCTGGGTGGACAAATCGCTGCGCCTGTCACAGTTCCGTCCCGATGCCTGGCGCGACATGTTGTGCATCGAGACGGCCCGGGTCTGGGACGACGTGCTGGAAATCGCGCCGGGCGCCACCGCGGACATGGGCGTGACGATGCGCGCGGTGGGCTGGGGCGCCTGAGCCGCTGGGCAGCCCCTAGTCGACCGTCGCGCCGGATTTCTTCACCACGGCTTCCCACTTGGGGATCTCGGCCCTGACCATGTCGACGAATTCGGCCGGCGTGCTGGAGGTCGCTTCTATTCCCATGCCCGCCAGCCGGCGCCGCGCGGACTCGTCCGCCATGCCGCGGACCACGGCGCCGTGCAACCGGTCCACTACCGCTGCCGGCGTGCCCCGGGGGGCCAGCAGCCCGAGCCAGTTCGAGACGTCGTAGCCGGGCAGGCCGGCTTCGGCGATCGCCGGCACGTCGGGCAGCGCGCTCATGCGCTTCAGGCTGGTGACGCCCAGCGCGCGTACCTTGCCGCTGCGTATGTGCTCGGCATACACCGCGTACGAATCGAAGGTCATGGACACCCGTCCCGCCAGCACGTCGTTCAGCAGCGGAGCGCTGCCCTTGTAGGGAACGTGCAGCAGCCGCACATCCGCCATCGATGCGAACAACGCGCCCGACAGGTGGCTGGAGCTGCCGTTGCCGGCCGAGCCGTAGGTCAGCGCGCCAGGCTGCGCCTTCGCCAGCGCGATCAGTTCTTCCACGGTCTTCGCCGGCACCGAGGGATGGACGACCAGCACGCGCGGCGTGGTGTGGGTCAGGCTGACGTATTCGAAATCCTTGATGGGGTCGTAGCGCAGCTTGGGGTACAGCGAGGGGTTGATGGCCTGCGTGCCCATGGTGGCGAAGAACAGCGTGTAGCCGTCCGGGGCCGCGTGGGCGACGGCCTCGGCAGCCGTCGTGCCGCCCGCGCCGCCGCGGTTTTCGATCACCACCTGCTGGCCCAGTTGCTCCGTCAGTTGCTGGGCCAGGCCGCGTGCCATGATGTCGGCGGCGCCTCCGGCGGGAAACGGAACGACGAGCCGCAGCGCGCGATCTGGAAACCCGGCCGCCCCCGCGCCGCCGGCCACGGCCAGCAGGAGCGCCGCCTGCGTCAGCGCCAGGCAGGCGCGTCGTCGATGAAAACCCATGGACATCTCCTCTGTTGTGGTTCTTTTCACGCCACACTTTAGAAGGAGGAGCCGGGCCCGCCTATCGCCGGGCCATCAAAGCTGTTATGTGTCTCGGGCACAGGCCCTAGGCCAGTTGGCGGTGCCGTCCGGCGTACAGGCCGAACACGGCCTGGGCGCAGGCAAAGACCAGGCAGATCAGCAGCGCGACCGTCCATCCGCCCGTGAGGTCGTGTACCGCGCCGATGGCGGTGGGACCGCCCGCGGCCAGCAAATAGCCCACGGCCTGGGCCATGCCGGACAGCGCGGCCGCCTGCTGTGCGTTGCCGACACGCAGGCTGACGAATGCCAGCCCCAGGATGATGGACGCGCCGCCGCCGCAGCCATACAGGATGGCCCATGCCGCGGCCCACGATGGAGCGACCAGCAGGCCCAGCAGGGCCGCGATGGACAGTCCCGTGCAGCCGACCGCCAGCCAGCGCTGGTCGCGCACGCGGCGCACCAGCGCGAGCAGCGGCAGGCCGACGACGGCCGAGGCGATCTGCAACATGCCATGGACCGATCCGGTCGAGCCCGGCGGGTAGCCGGCGTCGTGCAGCATGGAGGGCAGCCAGCTGGAAACGATGTAATACACCAGCGAGTTCAGGCCGAGGAACAGCGTGATCTGCCACGCCAGCGCCGATTTCCACACCGGCCGGGGGCGGGCCTGGGTGGGACCGGCGGGCGCCGCGACCGGAGCCGGGGTGCGCAGTTGAGGCAGCCAGACGATGGCGCTGGCGATGGCGATCACGATGGGGGCGAGCAGGGCCAGCGGCCACCCCGGGCCGGCGGACCAGAGCGCCAGCGGCACCGCGATCATCGAGGCGAGGCCCGAGGCCACGCCCATCGTCAGCGCATAGGCGGAGGTCAGGCTGGCGATGCGTCCGGGGAAATCGCGCTTGAGCAGGCTGGGCAGCAGCACGTTGCCGAAGGCGATGGCACCGCCGATCAGCAGGGTCCCGGCGAACAGGGCCCAGACCGCGCCGGAGGACCGCAGGCACAGGCCCGCCACCAGGGTCAGCAGCGCCGCCATCAGCGTGCGTTCCAGGCCGTGCCGGCGGGCAGCCAGGGCCGCGATGGGCGATCCGGCGGCGAAGGCCAGCAGGGGCAGGGTGGTGAGCAGGCCCGCCTGGGCGGCGGTCAGGTCCAGGCTGGTCCGTATCATGTCCAGCACGGGCGCCACGCCGGTGACCGGCGCGCGCAGGTTGGAGGCGATCAGCAGGATGCCGGCGATGAGCCAGGCTTGGCGAGACACGGAATGCGAAGCGGAAAGCGGGGGCATGGGGCGGCAATCGGAAACGATACCCATGGACTGTAGGCATTTTGCGCCTGTCTGTCTTTGGATAAGATGACATTAAATTGCCAAAATCTGCCAAACGCTCGCCATGCCAGCATTCGAAGCCGCCTTCGCCGAGTTCGATCCGGACGCCACGGTCGCGCCCGTGGTGGCGGTGCACCTGACGGCGCAGCAGCGCCGCAGCGAACAGCCGGTGCACCGGCATCGCAAGGGCCAGTTGATCCTGGCGCTGCGGGGTTCGGTCACCTGCCATGTGCCCACCGGCCTGTGGATGGTGCCGCCGCAGTGCGCGGTCTGGATTCCTCCCGGCATGGCGCACAGCAACAGGGTGTCGCAGCATGGCCAGGTCTGCCTGCTGTTCGTCGAGCCGGACACGGCCCCGTTGCCCGAAGTGTGCTGCACGCTGTCGATTTCGCCGCTGTTGCGCGAACTGATCCTGTACCTGGCGGCCGACTCCACCGACTATCCGCCCGACGGGCCGACCCACCGCCTGGTGGGCGTGCTGCTGGAACAACTGGGGCGCATGCCCACCGAGCAACTGCACCTGCCCGTGCCCGCGCACAGCCGCCTGCGCCGCATCGCCGACGCGCTGGCGTCCGACCCCGCGAACCGCAACACCGTGGCCGAGTGGGCGCAGCAGGTGGCGATGAGCGAGCGCAGCCTGGCCCGGTTGATCAAGGCGGAGACGGGCATGAGCTTCGGCCGCTGGCGCCAGCAACTGCACGTCATCGTCGCGCTGCAGCGCCTGTCCGCCGGCATGGCCGTGCAGCGCGTGGCGATGGACCTGGGCTACGAGTCGGTCAGCGCCTTTATCACGATGTTCAGGAAGGCCATGGGCAAGCCGCCCGGCCGTTACCTGGCCGAACGCAACCGGGGCGAAGGGTAGGGCGGCGCGGTATCATCGCCGGCTGATCGACCGCAGGCCACGCCCTTGGACATCTCGCTGCTCTGGATTCCCGCCACGCTCATCGCCGCCGCCGCGCAAACGGCGCGCAACACCATGCAGCACCGGCTGACTGAAACGCTGGGCACGCTCGGGGCGGCGCAAGTCCGCTTCCTGTACGGCCTGCCGTTCGCCCTGGTGTTCCTGGCCGGGGTGCTGGCGGTGGGAGGCGACTCCCTGCCGCACCTGGACAGCCGTTTCCTGCTGTATTCGGCGGCGGCCGCCGCGGCGCAGATCCTGGCGACCGTGCTGATGCTGGCCACCATGCAACTGCGCAACTTCGCGCTCAGCACGGTCTATGTGAAGACCGAGCCGGTGCTGGTCGCCATCTTCGCCGTGGTGGTGCTGGGCGACCCGCTTTCGCTCATGGGCGCCTGCGCGGTCCTGGTGGCGACAGCGGGCGTGGTGGCCATGTCGTGGAAGCCTGGCGCGGGGGCGGGCAGCAACTGGCGGCCGGCGCTGCTGGGCATCGCTTCCGGGGCTTTCTTCGCCTTGTCGGCGGTGGCCTTTCGCGGCGCCATCGTGGCGCTGGACAGCGGTTCGTTCGCCACGCGCGCCAGCGTGACGCTGGTCGCGGGCCTGATCATGCAGACGGGCGCGCTGGTGCTCTGGCAGGCTGCGTTCCGCCGCGACGTGCTGCGCGGCGTGCTGGCGCAATGGCGCTCTTCGCTGCCGGCGGGTTTCATGGGCGCGTTCGCGTCCCAGTGCTGGTATATCGGCTTCGCGCTGACCTCGGCGGCCAACGTCCGCACGCTGGGCCTGGTGGAGGTGCTGTTCGCGCAGTTCGCCTCGCGGCGGATCTTCGCCCAGCACGCCAGCCGTCGCGAACGCGGCGGCATGGTACTGGTCGTGCTGGGGCTGCTGTTGCTGCTTTACGGTACGCGAGGCTCCTCCTAGCGGGAACAGGCCCCGGGCGGCGGGACCCGTTCCGCATCCTGGCCTCAGGCCGCGGCGGCCAGCTCCTCGGCCAGCAGGCCGGCCTGTTCCAGCGCCTGGTTGACGGCCGCTTCGCGTGCCTCGCCGCCCAGCGCGACACCCTCGGCGCGCAGGACGCTCACGTCGGTCACGCCGAAAAAGCCGAGCACCGCCCGCAGGTAGGACTCCTGGTGATCCAGCAGGGTCTCGACCGGCGTGCCGGCATACTTGCCGCCGCGCGAAGAAACGATCACGACTTTCTTGTCGCCGGCCAGGCCCTCGGGACCGTTGGCGGTGTAGCGGAAGGTCTTGCCGGCCTGGGCGACACGGTCGATCCAGGCCTTCAACTGGGAAGGAATCGAGAAGTTGTACATCGGGGCGCCGATCACCACCACGTCGGCGGCCAGGAATTCGGCCAGCAGCTCGTCGGTATAGGCGACTTCCTTGCGGAACCCCTCGTCATCGGGGAACACGGCACCGGGCTGGGGGCGCAGCGATTGCAGCAGGGCCCCGTCCAGGTGCGCCGGCGGCTGGGCAACCAGATCGCGGTGCTTGACCGTCGATCGCGGTTCGCTGTGGCGCAGGGCCTCCACGACCGCGGCGGTCAGTTCGCGGGATACCGAGGCGGCGCCGGTGGAGCTCGAGTCGATGTGCAGGATATTCATGAAGATTCCTAGTTCGTCGAATTCTTAGGGTTAATGCGGATGACTTCCGCCACATCGACAAGATATAGCGACAATAATTCTTTTTAAACTGCCGCCACTGGGAATTACTTTTCTATATTTGGAATAATTCAGCGTCCGGGGGGACCATGCAGGACCTCAACGACATGTATCTGTTTGCCAAGGTGGTCGAACACGGCGGCTATACCGCGACCGCCCAGGCATTGGGCATCCCGGTCTCGCGCATCAGCCGGCGCATCGCCGCCCTGGAGGACGAACTGGGCGTGCGGCTGCTACATCGCACCACGCGCAAGATCTCGGTGACCGAGATCGGGCAGACCTACTACCAGCACTGCGCGGCGCTGGCCGCCGAGGCCGCCGCCGCCCGCGAAGCGGTGGACAGGACGACGTCGCAGCCGCAAGGGCTGATCCGCTTCAGCTGCCCGGTCACGTTGTTGCATAGCGACATCGGGGCCATCGTCGCGCAGTACCTGGAGCGCTATCCGCAGGTGCGCGTGCAGATAGACGCCACCTCGCGCCGGGTGGACGTGGTGGAGGAGGGCTTCGATCTCGCATTGCGGGTGCGTACGCCGCCGCTGGAGGACTCCGAACTGGTCGTGCGTCCCCTGGCCACCAGCAGGCTGGTGCTGGTGGCCACGCCGGACTTCTTCGCGCGCCACGGCGAACCGCAGGATATCCGCGACCTCGAACGCCTGCCCACGCTCAGCATGATGCAGGCGGCCGAGCGGCATGTCTGGCGGTTCGTCGGCCCGGACGGCGCGGAAGTGTCCGTGGGGCACGTGCCGCGCCTGTCGGTCGACGACCTGAACACGCTGCGCAGCACGGCGCTGCAGGGACTGGGCATCGCCTGCCTGCCCTGGCCGATGGTGGCGGCCGACGTCGAGGCTGGCCTGCTGCGTGTCACGCTGGCCCGGTATTCTCCGCCGGAAGGCATCGTGCAGGCGGTGTTTCCGTCGCGGCGGGGCCTGGTGCCGGCGGTGCGGGGTTTCCTGGATGCGCTGGTGGCGGCGTACGAGCGGCAGTCGCCCGCCCCGGGCTAGGGCCCGAGGCGGCTTTCCCCGGGGAAAGCGCCACGGCAGCCGGGGGGCTCATGTACAATCCGGGGGCACTCGGCGGGCCGGAAACGGACGCGGGACCGGAACTGTCAAGCGACCGGGAGGCTGCCGGTTTTCCGGACGACACTAGCTCGCAGGGACGCCGTGCGGGCTTTTTTTATCCCATGGTGACGCCAACTGGAGATCGCATTGCGTAAGAGGTCGGGGCGATAGATGTTGATATTGATTTCCAACGACGACGGTTATTTCGCGCCCGGGCTGGCCGCGCTGGTCGAGGCGCTGCGGCCGCTGGCCGAACTGATCGTCGTCGCGCCCGAGACCAATCGCAGCGGATCGTCGAATTCGCTCACGCTCGATCGGCCGCTGTCGGTACGCACCGCGGCCAACGGCTTCCTGTACGTCAACGGGACGCCGTCCGATTGTGTGCACGTGGCGCTGACCGGGCTCCTGGACCGGCGCCCCGACCTGGTGGTGTCCGGCATCAACGACGGACAGAACATGGGCGAGGATACGCTGTACTCCGGCACGGTCGCCGCGGCTACCGAAGGCTATCTGTTCGGCCTGCCGTCGATCGCCTTTTCGCAGGTATCCAAGGGCTGGACGCACCTGGACGCGGCGGCGGCGGCCGCCCGCAGCTTCGTCGAGCGTTTCATCGCCAATCCGCTGGCCGCGCCCAGCCTGCTGAACGTCAATATCCCGAACCTGCCCCTGTCCGAACTCAAGCCTCCCCGCGTGACCCGACTCGGCCGGCGCCACCCTTCGGAGCCGGTGGTGCGTTCGTCCACCCCGTACGGCGAACCGGTCTATTGGATCGGCCCGGCGGGCAAGGCCGCCGACGCCACGCCCGGTACTGACTTCCACGCCTGCGCCGACGGCGCGGTGTCGGTCACGCCGCTGCGGTTCGATCTCACGCACAACGCACAGCTCGAACCCATGCGCGAATGGATCCCCACGGAATGGATAGGCGCAAACCGTTGACCCCGGCGCCGGCGCCGCGGCGAGAGGGGGCGGAAGCCCGCGCCGCAGCCGCCCGGCGGCCCGCCGCGCCGTTGCCGCCGGTCACGGCGGCGAACAGCAATACGCGCGTCACCACCGGGCGTCCGCCGGTCGCCCGCGGCACGCCCGCGCGGCCGCTGCGCCCCGACGAGGCGCGGGCCACGAACAGCAACACCCGGGTGGCGCCCGCCAGGCTGATCGTGCCGGCGCCCATCCAGGTCCGCACGCCGGCGCGCGAGGCCAATCACGGACTCAATTCCGAGCGCATGCGCGCCGCGCTGGTGGCGCGGCTGCGCGCGCAGGGCATCGCGGACGAGCGCGTGCTCGAGGCGGTCCACGCGATCCCGCGCCATCGATTCGTCGACGAGGCCCTGGCCAGCCGCGCCTACGAGGACGCGGCGCTGCCCATCGGCCATGGGCAGACCATTTCGCAGCCCTGGATCGTGGCGCGCATGATCGCCGCGGCCCGCAACGGGCGCGAACTCGGCAAGGTGCTGGAGGTCGGAACAGGGTGCGGCTACCAGGCCGCCGTGCTGGCGGGCGTGGCGCGCGAGGTGTATTCCATCGAGCGCATCAAGGCCTTGCACGAACTGGCCCGCAATCAACTGCGGCCTTTCCGGCTTCCCCATGTGCGCCTGGTGTTCGGCGACGGCATGCTGGGCGTGCCGAGCGCCGCGCCGTTCGACGCCATCGTCGTCGCGGCCGCGGGGCTGAAGATACCCGATGCGCTGCTGGCGCAACTGGCGGTCGGGGGCCGTCTGGTGGCCCCGGAAGGGGGGGCCAGGCAGCGACTGGTCATGATCGAGCGCACCGGAGCCCAGAGCTGGGTGCGAACCGAACTGGAGGCGGTGCGCTTCGTGCCCCTGCAGTCCGGCGTGTTGTTGTAATGAATAGGAGATCTGGGATGCAGAATTGGCGCAAGCCGGGCCGCGACGAAACCAATCGACCCCGCCTGGGCGCGGGGACGCTCGAAAGGACCGCACGACAGGTGCTGCTCTGGACGGGCTGCGCATTGGTGCTCGCGGCCTGCGGCACGGCACCCAGGACGGTACCGGTCGTCGACCGGACCACGCCGGCCAAGCAGCCGAGCGGCCCCGCGGCCACCGCGGGCCGCGAATCCTCGCGCCTGATCGATGCCGATACCTACATCGTCAAGCGCGGCGACACGCTGATCCGTATCGCCCTGGACCACGGCGAGGACTGGCGCGACATCGCGCAGTGGAACAGCCTCGAGGACCCCAACCAGATCCGGCCGGGCCAGGTCCTGCGCGTGACGCGCCCAGGTTCGACCACCGCCAAGCCCGCCGATTCCAGCGTGGCGCAGGTCACGCCGGTACCCGCGCCGTCGCAGTCGGCCTCGCGGCCGCTGGGCACGCCGGCGCCTGCCCCCGCGACGCCGTCCCCGGCGCCGGCCGAACCCGTGGCGCCGCCGGCGACTCCGGCCACGCCGCCCGCCGCGCGCAACGATCCGGCCAGCGAGCGGGTGGAGTGGGGCTGGCCCGCCAACGGCAAGATCATCGAGAACTTCCACGAGACCCGCAACAAGGGCCTGGACATCGCCGGCACCCCGGGCGATCCCGTGCTGGCCGCGGGCGACGGCAAGGTGGTCTATAGCGGCAGCGGCCTGCGCGGCTACGGGCAACTGATCATCATCAAGCACAACAACACCTTCCTGTCCGCCTACGCGCACAACCGCGCCATGCTGGTCAAGGAAGGGCAGGCCGTGCGGCGTGGGCAGAAGATCGCCGAACTGGGCAGCACCGACGCCGAGTCGCCGCGCGTGCATTTCGAGATCAGGCGCCAGGGCCGTCCCGTCGATCCGGCCGGCTACCTGCCGCCGCGCTGAGGCCCGCCATGACACCGATGCTGGTCTTCGACCTGGAAACCATTCCCGACGTGGAAGGCCTGCGCGCGCTGAACGGGTGGGGCGAGGACGTCCCCGATGCCGAGGTGGTCGAGCGTGCCACGGCGGCCCGCCGCGAAGCCGTGGGGCACGACTTCCTGCCGCTGCACCTGCAGAAAATCGCGGTGGTGGGGTGCGTGTTCCGCGATGACGACGGGTTTCGCGTCAAGTGCATAGGCAAGGCCGACGATCCCGAGGCCACGCTGATCTCCGGTTTCTTCAAGACCATCGATCGCTACACGCCGCAGCTCATCAGCTGGAACGGCTCGGGCTTCGACCTGCCGGTCCTGCACTATCGCGGGCTGATCCATGGCATCCAGGCCTCGCGCTACTGGGACATGGGCGAGGACGACCGCGATTTCCGCTACAGCAACTACATCAGCCGCTACCACAACCGGCATTGCGACCTGATGGACCTGCTGGCGAAATACAATGGACGCGCCAACGCGCCCCTGGACGAATTGGCCAAGCTGTGCGGCTTCCCGGGCAAGATGGGCATGGACGGCAGCCAGGTCTGGCCCGCGTGGAGTTCCGGGCGCCAGGAAGAGGTGCGCGCCTATTGCGAGACCGACGTCGTCAACACCTGGCTGGTCTACTGCCGCTTCCGGCTGATGCGCGGCATGCTGTCGCGCAGCCAGTACGACGCTGAAGTGGACCTCGTGCGCAGCACGCTGGAAACGCTGGACCTGCCTCACTGGCGTGAATACCTGGCGAACTGGCCCGCCTCGCGCTAGCACGCCGCGCGGGAAAACTGATATTCCGAACATGAGTCAAGAAGCAGAAATCGCGGCCGCGGACGGCCTGGAAGGGGCGGCTGTTGCCGTCGAATCCGACGATGGTTCCGTGGCCATCGAATCGGTGGACCTGGAAGGGCGCGGTATCGCGCGCCGCCAGGGCAAGGTGGTGTTCGTCGATGGCGCGCTGCCCGGCGAACGCGTGATGCTGAAGGTGACCAAGCGCAAGCCCTCCTACGAACTGGCCGAGGTCGAGAGCGTGGTGCGGGCGTCGTCGCAGCGCGTGGCGCCGCGCTGCGCGCATTTCGGCGTGTGCGGCGGCTGTGCCATGCAGCACGTGGATCCGGCGGCGCAGGTGGCGATCAAGCAACGCGTGCTGGAAGACACCCTCTGGCACATCGGCAAGCTGGTGCCGCAACGTGTCCTGCCGCCCATCCACGGCCCGGCCTGGGGATACCGCTACCGCGCGCGGCTGTCGGTGCGGGTGGTCGTGAAGAAGGGCGGGGTGCTGGTGGGCTTTCGCGAGCGCAAGAGCAGCTACGTGGCCGACATGCGCGAATGCCATGTCCTGCATCCGCATGTGGCTTCGCTGCTGGTGCCCTTGCGCGAGATGGTCGCGGCCATGCCCGCGCGCGACCGCGTGCCGCAGATCGAGGTCGCCGTGGGCGATAGCCAGGTCGTGCTGGTGCTGCGCCACCTGGTCCCGCTGGTGGACGAGGACCTGGCCGTGCTGCGCGCATTCGCGGCGCGCCATGGCATCCATTGGTGGCTACAGCCCAAGGGCCCCGACACGGTCCATCCGCTGGAGCCCGAGGACATCGACGGACTGGCCTACACGCTGCCGGAGTTCGGGCTGCGCATGCCCTTCAAGCCGACCGACTTCACCCAGGTCAACCACGCGATCAACCGGGTGCTGGTGTCGCGCGCAATCGCGCTGCTCGACCCCCAGCCCGAGGATCGGGTGGCCGACCTGTTCTGCGGCCTGGGCAATTTCACGCTGGCGCTGGCGACCCGCTGCCGCGAGGTGGTGGGCGTGGAAGGCAGCCAGGCCCTGACCGACCGGGCGCTGGAAGCCGCCCGCCGGCATGGCGTGGACGCGCATACGGCATTCTCGACCCTGAACCTGTTCGAGGTGGACGAGGCGTGGCTGCGCAGCCTGGGCCACTTCGACCGCATGCTGATCGACCCCCCGCGCGAAGGCGCCCTGGCCGTCGCCAAAGCCCTGACGACACTGGGCGCCGACCGCCCCCGGCGCATCGTCTACGTCTCCTGTAACCCCGCCACCCTGGCCCGCGACGCCGCCATCCTGGTGCACGAGGGCGGCTATACCTTGAAGGCGGCAGGCGTGGTCAACATGTTCCCCCATACCGCCCACGTGGAATCCATCGCTGTGCTGGAATGAATCCCCCCCTACGCGCTGACGCGCGCCCCCCAGGGGGCGGCACTGGCGGACCGGAAGGGAAGCCCACCCCCACGCCCTTCGGGCGCCCCCTCAAGGGGGCGATGCGGGTGGACCGGCAAAGCCGGATCCAGCGCATCCTGGGGCCCCAACGGGCTGGCGGGGACTGGCGATGCTGCCTGGCATCCGGTTCGGTTGAAAAAGAAAACGGCCTTGCGTGCAAGCAAGGCCGTTTTTATTTCCTGAGTGCCCCCAGACCCAGGGCACAGCGGATCCGGCTCCGCCGGTCCGCCAGTGCCGCCCCCTGGGGGGCGCGCGTAAGCGCGTAGGGGGGATCTTCTACTCTCGTTCTCCGCCGAAGATGCCCAGGAGCATCAGCAGGTTCACGAAGACGTTATAGATGTCCAGGTAGATCGCCAGGGTGGCCGAGACATAGTTGGTCTCGCCGCCGTTGACGACGCGCTGCAGGTCGACCAGCATGAAGGCCGAGAAGATGCCGATGGCCAGGACCGAGATGGTCAGCATCAGCGCCGGCAGTTGCAGGAAGATATTGGCCAGGGCCGCCACGAGGATCAGGATGGCGCCGACGAACAGCCATTTGCCCAGGCCGGACAGGTCGCGCTTGATCGTGGTGGACAGCAGGGCCATGGTGCCGAACACCACGGCGGTGCCGCCGAAGGCGGTCATGATGAGCGTGGACCCGTTGGCCATGCCCATGACGAAGCCGATCATGCGGGACAGCATCAGTCCCATGAAGAAGGTGAAGGCCAGCAGCAGGGCGACGCCCAGCCCGTTGTCCTTGTTCTTCTGGATGGCGAACATGAGGCCGAAGGCGCCGATCAGGAACACCATGGTGGTCAGGCCGGGGCTGCCGCCCATGACCTGGGCGAGACCGGTGCCCACGCCGATCGCCGCGCCCAGCACGGTGGGGATCAGCGACAGCGCGAGCAGCCAGTAGGTGTTGCGCAATACGCGATTGCGCGCGACTTCGCCGGGCGCAGTCCCGGTCCTGTTGAAGGGAGAAGTGCGTAGATCGTTCATGGTCGAGCGACTCCTTGTGGTCTTTTTGCTCTGTTTCGCCCCGCGAGGGCATGATGTGTCTGACCCCAAGTATGCCGCAGGGTTCCGCCCGGTTCCAGTAGGACCGGCACGGTCCGTCCGAGGGGGGCGGGGGTAGCGGTCCTGTCAAGGAGCCGTGATACAATTTAACGTTTAAGTTCCCCTCAAAGTATTTGTTTTTATTGGAGTTTTTGATGGCTATCGAGCGCACCCTGTCGATCATCAAGCCGGACGCCGTTTCCAAGAACGTCATCGGCCAGATCGTTTCCCGTTTCGAGGCTGCCGGCCTCAAGGTCGTCGCCGCGCGCATGATGCAACTCTCGCGCAGCGACGCCGAGCGCTTCTATGCCGTGCATGCCGCGCGCCCCTTCTTCAAGGACCTGGTCGACTTCATGGTCTCCGGTCCCGTGTTCGTGCAAGTGCTGGAAGGCGAGAACGCCATCCAGAAGAACCGCGACCTGATGGGCGCGACCGATCCGAAGAAGGCCGAGAAGGGCACGATCCGCGCCGATTTCGCCGACAGCATCGACGCCAACGCCGTGCATGGCTCGGACGCCGTCGAGACCGCCAAGGTTGAAGTCGCCTTCTTCTTCCCCGAACTGAACATCCACAGCCGCTGAGCCCGGATGTCCGTTTTTCCCAGGAGGCCGGGATGAATACTATCTCGCCGCTCGCCGAGGCCGCGCAGGCCGAGGTTCCACGTTCCGAATCCCCGCGCATCAACCTGCTGGGGCTGGACGGGGCCGAGCTCGCCTCGCTGGTGGAAAAATGGGGGGACAAGCCGTTCCGCGCCAAGCAGTTGCAGCGCTGGCTGCACCAGCGCGGCGTGGACGATTTCGAGCAGATGTCGGATCTGGCCAAGTCCTTCCGCGAAAAGCTCGCGCGACATTGCGAGGTACGGCTGCCCGAGGTCGTCACCGCCCACAAGTCGGCCGACGGCACGCGCAAGTGGCTGCTGGACGTCGGCAACGGCAATGCCATCGAAACCGTCTTCATTCCCGAGGACGACCGCGGCACGCTGTGCATATCGACGCAGGCCGGCTGCACCGTCGCCTGCCGTTTCTGTTCCACCGGCCACCAGGGCTTCAACCGCAACCTGGGGGTCGACGAGATCATCGGCCAGCTGTGGCTGGCGCGCCGCACGGTCGAGGCCGACCGCGACGGCGCGCGCCTGTCGGGCGGCATGCCCGCGCCGCTGGCCACGCAGGACGACCGGGTCATCAGCAACGTCGTCATGATGGGCATGGGCGAACCCCTGCTCAACTACGACAACACGGTATCGGCGCTGCGCCTGATGCTGGACGACAATGCCTATGGGTTGTCGCGCCGCCGGGTCACGGTGTCGACGTCGGGCGTGGTGCCGATGATGGACCGTCTCTCGCGCGACTGCCCGGTCGCGCTGGCGGTGTCGCTGCACGCGCCCAACGACGCGTTGCGCGACGACCTCGTGCCGCTGAACCGCAAGTATCCGCTGCGGGAGCTGATCGCGGCGTGCCAGCGCTACCTCGAGTTCGCCCCGCGCGACTTCATCACTTTCGAATACGTCATGCTCGACGGCATCAACGATGGCGACGAGCATGCCAAGCAATTGATAGACATTGCGCGGCAGGTGTCGTGCAAGTTCAACCTCATTCCGTTCAATCCCTTCCCGCAGTCCGGGCTCAAGCGCTCGCCCACGGCCCGTGTCAGGCTGTTCGCGCAGCGCCTGATGGACGCCGGCATCGTCACCACCGTGCGCAAGACGCGCGGCGACGACATCGACGCGGCCTGCGGGCAGTTGGCCGGCGAGGTCAAGGATCGCACCCGCCTCAAGGAACGCCTGGCGGGCGAGACCCGCTTCGGCCGCATCGTGGAGGTGCGCGAATGATGCAACCGCGGTGCCGGTCCGGCCGTTGCGGCAGGGCCGGACAAGGAGTCGTCGATGTCTGAACCCCACGAAACCGGTGCCGCCGGAAGGCAGGAGGGCCAGGCGCCCGCCGCCGGCTCGCCGTCTTCGTCGTCGGTAGGGCGGGAGCTGGCACGCCTGCGCGAGGCGCGTGGCTGGTCGCAGGAATATGTGTCCGATCGCCTGAAGTTCGCCGTGCGCCAGATCCGCGCGCTCGAGAACGAACAGTGGAGCGAGCTGCCGCAAGGCATGCCGCTGCGGGGCTTCGTGCGCAATTACGCACGGCTGCTGGACCAGGATCCGGCGCCTTTGCTGCAGGCGCTGTCGCCGCAGCTGCAGGTGGCCGATCCGGTGTCGCTCGAGCAGGCGTCGTCGTTGTCCAGCCCGCTGGCGCATTCGTCGGGCCGCGCCTGGCCGGTGGCCGCCAGCCGCAGGAGGCTGGCCCCTTGGCTGGTGGGCGGCGTGATGGCGGTGCTGGCGCTGGTCCTGCTGGGCTACGCGCTCAGCCAGCAAGGCAAGCTTTCGTTCGGGCAGGCTTCCACGGCCGGCCTGGAGACGCCCGCGGCAGGCATGACCTCGGTCCAGACTGAAACGCCGCTGGCCACGACGGCTGAACCGGCGCCGGCCACGCCGGCGGAGGCCGCGCCGGCGTCCACCGCTCCGGTCGCACCCGCGCCCCTACCCACGCCTGCGCCCGAACCGGCCCCCGCCGCAGCGGCGCCAGCTCCGGCGCCCGGCCTTGCCCTGACCCTGAAGCAGGCAAGCTGGGTGGAAGTCCGGCGCGCCGACGGCACCGTGGCGGTGTCGCGGATCATTCCCGCCGGCGAACCGTATGAGCTGGACGTGGCGGGCGCCCCGTATCGTGTCGTGATCGGCAATGTCAACGGGGTAGACTTGACCTGGCGCGGCGCGCCCGTCGATCTCGCGCCGTATCGCCGGGACAACGTCGCCCGGCTCACCCTCCAGTAGCCGCATCATGAATCCTAGTCCGTCCACGACCGCCAACGCCGAGGCCGAGCCGTTCCCCGCCGGCCCGGCGGCCCGCCGGCCCACGCGCCAGGTCCGCATCTCCTGGGAAGGCAAGTCGGTCGCCGTCGGCGGCGATGCGCCGGTCATGGTGCAGTCCATGACCAACACGGACACGGCCGACGCCATCGCCACCGCGATCCAGGTCAAGGAGCTGGCCCTGGCCGGCTCCGAGGTGGTGCGTATCACCGTGAATACCGCCGAGGCGGCCCGCGAGGTGCCCGCGATACGCGAGCAGCTCGACCGCATAGGCGTGGATGTGCCGCTGGTGGGCGATTTCCACTACAACGGCCACAAGCTGCTGACCCAGTATCCGGAGTGCGCGCAGGCGCTGTCCAAGTACCGCATCAACCCCGGGAACATGGGCGCGGGGAAGAAGCGCGACGACAATTTCGCGCAGATGATCGAGGTGGCCTGCCGCCACGAGAAACCGGTGCGCATAGGCGTGAACTGGGGCAGCCTGGACCAGGACCTGCTGGCCCGCATGATGGACGAGAACGGCCGCCGGGCGCGGCCCTGGGATGCCCAGTCCGTGATGCGCGACGCGCTGGTGGTATCCGCGATCGACAATGCCCGGCGCGCCGAGGAACTGGGCCTGCCGGGCGACCGCATCATCCTGTCGTGCAAGGTCAGCAACGCCCAGGACCTGATCGCGGTCTACCGCGACATCTCGCGCCGCTGCGACTACCCGCTGCACCTGGGATTGACCGAGGCGGGCATGGGCAGCAAGGGCATCGTGGCCTCGACCGCGGCGATGGGCATCCTGCTGCAGGAGGGTATAGGCGATACGATCCGCGTATCGCTGACGCCGGAGCCCAACGGCGACCGTGCCCGCGAGGTCGTGGTGGCCCAGGAGATCCTGCAAAGCCTGGGCCTGCGCGCCTTCGCGCCGGTGGTCGTCGCCTGTCCGGGCTGCGGCCGGACCAGCAGCACGGTGTTCCAGGAACTGGCCGCCGACATCCAGAGCTACCTGCGCGCGCAGATGCCCGTGTGGCGCCTGAAATACCCGGGTGCCGAGAACCTGCACGTCGCGGTCATGGGCTGCGTGGTCAACGGCCCGGGCGAGAGCAAGTTCGCGGACATCGGCATCAGCCTGCCGGGCACGGGCGAGCAGCCGGTCGCGCCGGTCTTCATCGACGGCCAGCGCTCGGTCACGCTCAAGGGCGAACACATCGCCCGGGAGTTCCAGGCATTGGTGGAAAGCTACGTCGAGAATCGCTACAGCAAGAGATAACCTTTACACCCCTAGCAGCCCCTGGACGGCAATCCAGGGCACAGCGGATCCGGCTCCGCCGGTCCGCCAGTGCCGCCCCCCGGGGGGGGGCGCGCGAAGCGCGTAGGGGGGGGACCTACATGAATAGTTTCAAGAAAGTGACCGCGATCCGCGGCATGAACGACATCCTGCCGGCCGATTCGGGCCAGTGGGAGCGGCTGGAGTCGCTGGTGCGCGAGTGGCTGCGCAGCTATGGCTACCGCAACCTGCGCACCCCCGTGCTCGAACAGACGCGGCTTTTCACGCGCGGGATCGGCGAAGTCACCGACATCGTCGAGAAAGAGATGTACAGCTTCACCGATTCGCTGAACGGCGAGTCGCTGACGATGCGTCCTGAGTTCACCGCGGGCATGGTGCGCGCCACCATCGAGCACAACCTGACCTACGACCGGCCCCAGCGGGTGTTCGCGATCGGGCCGGTATTCCGCCATGAACGCCCGCAGCGCGGCCGCTACCGCCAGTTCCACCAGATCGACGTGGAAGCCCTGGGTTTTGCCGGGCCGGACGTCGACGTCGAGCTGATCCTGATGCTGGCGCGGCTCTGGAAGATCCTGGGCCTGACGGACATCCGGCTGGAGATCAATTCGCTGGGCTCGGCCGAGGAGCGCCTGGCGCACCGGCAGGCCTTGATCACCTACCTGGAAGGGTTCAAGGACCAGCTGGACGAGGACGGCCAGCGCCGGCTGTACACGAATCCGCTGCGCGTCCTGGATACCAAGAATCCGGCGTTGCAGGAGATGGCCGACAACGCGCCGCGCCTGCTGGACTACCTGGGCGAGGCCTCGCGGGCCCATTTCGACGGCGTGCGCCAGCGGCTCGAGGATGCGGGCATCGGCTACCGGGTGAACCCCCGGCTGGTGCGGGGCCTGGACTATTACAACCTGACCGTGTTCGAGTGGGTGACCGATCGCCTGGGCGCCCAGGGCACGGTGTGCGGCGGTGGCCGCTACGACGGCCTGGTTTCGCTGCTGGGCGGCAAGCCGACGCCGGCCGTGGGCTTTGCCATCGGCGTCGAACGACTGCTGGACCTGTGGTCCCAGGCGCAGCCCGCGGAACCGCAGCCCGAGTGCGACGTCTATGTGTTGCACCAGGGCGAGCCCGCGGCGCGCGCGGCGATGCGGCTGGCCGAGGACCTGCGCGATGCGGGCCTGGACGTCGTCCTGCACTGCGGCGGCGGCAGCTTCAAGTCGCAGATGAAGCGCGCCGACGGCAGCGGGGCGGAATACGCCGTCATCCTGGGCGAGGACGAAATGGCCGAAGGCGCGGCCAGCGTCAAGGCGCTGCGGGCCGAGGGCGTGGCCCAGCGCCGCGTCGCCATGGCCGAGTTGCCGGCTTTCCTGGTAGAGGAACTGGTCCGGGCGGGCGGCCCTGAATAGCCGTGCGCGCGGGCCCGGATACGAATCGGCGCCGAATCCGTTAATCTTGCGGCTCTCGGAGTCCGCACGGGCCGCCGGCCGGCCCGCCACAACTCTTGCGATCACCACATCAACCGGGGCATAAATGGCCTACGACATCGAAGAACAGGAACAACTGGAATCCCTCAAGGCATGGTGGGCGAAGTACGGTAACTTCATCCTTGCCGTGGCGACCATCATGCTGCTGGCCGCGGCCGCCTGGAATGGCTGGCAGTGGTACCAGCGCAACCAGGCCGCGAACGCCCTGGCGCAGTTCGAGGCCCTGGAGAAGGCAGCCGAGGCGGGCGACCTGACTCGCGTCAAGGATACCGCCGGCACCATCCTGGAACAGTATTCGGGCACGGGCTACGCCCCGCGCGCCGCGCTGCTGGCCGCCCATGCCTATGAAAAAGCCGGCGACGCCCGCTCGGCCCGCGCCCAGTTGCAATGGGTGGCCGATCGCAGCGGCGACGAGGCCCTGGCCGCCGTGGCCCGCCTGCGACTGGCGGGCCTGCTGCTGGACGAGAAGAGCTACGACGAGGCGCTGGGTGTGCTGGCGCCGCAGCCGCCCGCATCCTTTGCCGCGCTGTACGCCGACCGCCGGGGCGACGTGCTGGCCGGGCAGGGCAAGCGGGACGAGGCGCGCAAGGCCTATGAAGAGGCGCTGGCCAAGCTCGACGCGTCGACCGACCTGCGCTCGTCCATCCAACTGAAACTCGATGCCCTGGGAGGCGCTTGATGACGTTGCATAACGGCTTTACCGGCGAGCGCCTGGGCTGGCGCCACCTGCGCCGCGCCGCCGCGCTGGCGGCAGTGCTGGCCCTGGCCGGATGTTCCCTGTTCTCGAGCGAGAAGCCGCGTTATCCGCCGGCTCCGCTCACCAACTTCAACGCCACGCTGCCGGTCAGCAGCGGCTGGTCGGTGTCGGTGGGCAGCAAGGGCGGCGTGGGCTTCGTGCCCGTGGTCGTCGGCGACGCGGTCTACGCCGCCACGGGCAACGGTTCGGTCGGCAAATACGCGCTGGCCACCGGTGCCGAGATCTGGCGCTCCTCGGCCAAGACCGATTTGTCCGCGGGCGTGGGCAGCGACGGCCGGGTGACGGCGGTCGCGACGCCGCGCGGCGAAGTGATCGCCTTCGACGATACCGGCGCGATCAAATGGCGCGCCCAGGCATCCAGCGAGATCACCATTCCGCCCCTGGTGGGCGAGGGCCTGGTGGTGGTGCGCAGCGGCGACTACCGCATCCAGGCATACGACGCCGAGAGCGGCAAGCGCCGCTGGAGCGTCCAGCGTCCGGGCCCGGCCCTGGCCCTGCGCGCGCCGGGCGAAATGCTGCTCTCCGGCGGCTATATCTTTACCGGCCTGCCGGGCGGCAAGCTGATCGCCATCGCCACGAACAGCGGCGCGGTGCGCTGGGAAGGCACGGTCGCCAACCCCAGCGGCGCGAGCGAACTCGAGCGCGTGGCCGACGTGGTCGGCGCGCCCGTCATCTCGGGCCGCCAACTGTGCGCCGTCACCTACCAGGGCCGCATCAACTGCTTCGACGTGGGGTCGGGCAATTCGACCTGGTCCCGCGAGTTCTCCAGCGTGACCGGCCTGACCGCCGACGTGCGCTTCGCCTATGCGGCGAACGACCGCAGCGTGGTCTTCGGCTTCGCCCTGGACAGCGGCGCGAACATTTGGAAACAGGACGTGCTGCAGAACCGCGGCCTGACCGCGCCGGCCTCGGTGGGCCGCGCCATCGCCCTGGGCGACTACCAGGGCTACGTGCATTTCCTGCAACGCGAGGACGGCACCCTGCTGGCGCGCATCGCCACCGACGGCAGCGCCATTCTTTCCCAGCCCGTGGCGACCGACCGCGGGGTGCTGGTGCAGACTTCCAAGGGTAATCTGACCCTGATCAATGTCGGTCAATGAGCAAGGCTTTTCGACGATGAAACCCGCTGTCTTCAAACCGGTGGTCGTCCTGGTGGGACGGCCCAACGTGGGCAAATCCACGTTGTTCAACCGGCTGACCCGCTCGCGCGACGCGCTCGTGGCCGATTTCCCCGGGCTCACGCGCGATCGCCACTATGGCGAGGGCAGGGTGGGGGATCATCCCTTCATCGTCGTGGACACCGGTGGTTTCGAGCCGGTGGCCAAGAACGGCATCATGGCCGAGATGGCCAAGCAGACCGTGCAGGCGGTGGACGAGGCCGACGCCATCGTGTTCCTGACCGACGGACGCGTGGGCCTGACCGGCCATGACCGCGAGATCGCCGAGCGCCTGCGCCGTTCCGGGCGCAAGGTGCTGCTGGCGGTCAACAAGGTGGAAGGCATGTCGCGCGCCGCCGCCGCGGCCGAGTTCTACGAACTGGGGCTGGGCGAGCCGCACGCGATTTCGTCCGCCCATGGCGACGGCGTGGTGGACATGATCGAGGAGGCGCTGCAAGGCCTGGTCGAGACGGCGCCCGAGGTGGACGACGACGAAGCCGCCGAAATGGCCCGGCAAACGGACGAGGAAGCCTTCTCGCCGGTCGACGCCATCGACCACCGCATCAAGCTCGCCATCGTCGGGCGTCCGAACGTCGGCAAGTCCACGCTCGTGAATACGCTGCTGGGCGAGGAGCGGGTCATCGCCTTCGACCAGCCGGGCACCACCCGCGACGCCATCGAGATCGAGTTCGAGCGGGGCGGGCGCCGCTACACCCTGATCGACACCGCCGGACTGCGCAAGCGCGGCAAGGTGTTCGAGGCGATCGAGAAATTCTCCGTCATCAAGACGCTGCAGGCGATCGAGGCCAGCAACGTCGTGCTGCTGATGCTGGACGCCAGCGCGGAAATCTCCGAGCAGGACGCCCACATCGCCGGTTTCGTGCTGGAGACCGGGCGCGCGCTGGTGGTGGCGATCAACAAGTGGGACCGCGCCGACAGCGAGCGCCGCGACGAGATCAAGCGCGAGTTCGAACGCAAGCTGCGCTTCCTGTCGTTCGCCAAGATGCATACGGTATCGGCGCTGCGCGGCGCCGGCATCGGGCCGCTGCTCAAGTCCATCGAGTCGGCCCATGCGGCGGCCTTCGCCAAGCTTTCCACGCCCAAGCTGACCCGCACGCTGCAGGCCGCGGTCGAGCAGCAGCAACCGCCGCGCAAGGGAATCTTCCGGCCCAAGCTGCGCTACGCCCACCAGGGTGGCCAGAATCCGCCGCTGATCGTGGTCCATGGCAGCGCCCTGGACGAAATCCCCGATTCGTATCGCAGGTTCCTCGAAACCCGGTTCCGGGAAACTTTCCGGCTCGAAGGCACTCCATTGAGAATCGAGTTCAGAAACTCGAGGAATCCTTATCTCGACAAGGCGGGGTAACCGAGTATCTTCCGGGACGTGCTCTTGTGGGAACGTAACCGCGTCCCCACATGGGATTTGGGGAAAAAAGCGGTCTTCTTCTCAGTTTTGAGATTCGCTAGTTTCCCTGGGGAAAACCCGGTACAGTAACAGAGTTGGCATCCGCCAAGAAAAACACATCCAGGAGCCCACTAATGAGCAATAAAGGGCAATTGCTACAAGACCCCTTCCTTAACGTGCTGCGTAAAGAGCACGTACCCGTCTCCATTTACCTCGTCAACGGCATCAAGCTGCAAGGCCAGATCGAATCCTTCGATCAGTACGTAGTCCTGCTGCGCAATACCGTGACACAAATGGTCTACAAACACGCCATTTCGACCGTCGTGCCCTCGCGCCCGGTCAATTTCCAGGTTGAAGCCGCTGCAGACTAATCCAACTCCTACCGGGCAGAACCACGGGCCGCTGATGCGCGCGCTGATCGTCAGCGTGGACTTCGGCGAGCCCGAGTTCCAGGCCCAGACCGACGAATTCATCATGCTGGCCAAGGGGGCCGGCGCGCAGATCGTCGACACCATCATTGCCCGACGGGCGCGTCCTGATGCAGCGCTCTTCGTGGGGTCGGGCAAGGCGGAAGAAATCGCCCTGGCGGCTGCGGCCGGCCAGGCCGAGATCATCCTGTTCAACCACAACCTGACGCCTGCCCAGCAGCGCAACCTGGAACGCGCCCTGAAGATACGGGTGGTGGACCGGGTCGCACTCATCCTGGACATCTTCGCGTTGCGCGCCCATAGCCACGAAGGCAAGCTCCAGGTCGAGCTGGCCCAGTTGCAGCACCTGGCCACGCGCCTGACCCGGATGTGGTCCCACCTGGAACGCCAGCGCGGCGGCATAGGCATGCGGGGCCCGGGTGAATCCCAGCTGGAAATGGACCGCCGCATGATCGGCGACAAGGTCCGGTACCTGCGCGAGCGCCTGGACAAGCTCGAACGACAGCGGCAGACCCAGCGCCGTTCGCGCGCGCGGGGCGGGGCGCTCTCGGTCTCGCTGGTGGGCTATACCAACGCCGGCAAGTCCACGCTGTTCAACGCGCTGACCCGGGCCGACGTCTATGCGGCCGACCAGCTCTTCGCCACCCTGGACACCACCACCCGGCGCATCTGGATCGAGGGTGCCGGTTCGGTGGTCGTGTCCGACACCGTCGGCTTCATCCGCGAGTTGCCGCATACGCTCATCGCGGCGTTCAAGGCCACGCTCGAGGAAACCGTCCATGCCGACCTGCTGCTGCATGTCGTGGACGCGTCCAGCCCCCAGCGCGACGAACAGATCGCCGAGGTCGACAAGGTCCTGGAGGAGATCGGGGCGGCGGACATTCCCCGCATCCTGGTCTACAACAAGATCGACCGCAGCAGCCACGAGGCGGGAGTCGAGCGCGACGAGCATGGTACGATCTCGCGAGTGTTCGTCAGCGCGATCGAACGTACCGGCCTGGATGCACTGCGGGGTGCCATCGTCGAGGCCGGACAGGCAGATCCCGTGGTCACAGGTAATAATAGTAGCGACCCACGCTTTCGTACGCTGTCTTCGTCCGTCGGCCCCACGGCCGACGCCCGATCCTAGGCGACGGGTTCGGCCCGTCCGCTTCGCTTACTACAAAGATGCGTCTGCCTGCGATAACTCGAATATTCAATCTGAACGACTCGAACTGGGGCCGCGGAAGCGGCGGTGGCTCCGGCAACGAGCCTCCCCGGCGTCCACAGAACGACGGACGGGACAACAATAACGGCGGACCGCCGGATCTCGACGAGTTGTGGCGCGATTTCAACCGCAGGCTCAGCGGCCTGTTCGGCCGCAAGCCCTCGGGGCCTCCCGGCGGCGGCAACAACGGCGGTGGCCGTTTTTCGCCGTCCTCGCGGGGTACCGGCGTCGGCCTGCTGGTCGTCGTGGTCGTGGTGGCCCTGCTGTGGCTCGCCTCGGGCTTCTTCATCGTCCAGGAAGGGCAGGTCGCCGTCATCACGCAGTTCGGCAAGTACAAGGAAACCACGCGGGCGGGTTTCCAATGGCGCCTGCCGTATCCCATCCAGAGCCACGAGACCGTCAATCTCTCGCAATTGCGCACCATCGAGGTGGGCTTCCGCAATACCTCGCGCAGCAAGGTGTTGCAGGAGTCCCTGATGCTGACCGACGACGAGAACATCGTCGACATGCAGTTCGTGGTCCAGTACCGGTTGAAGGAAACGGGCGCGCGCGATTACCTCTTCAACAACCGTGGTCCCGACGAAGCGGTCAAGCAGGCCGCCGAGACCGCCATGCGCGAGATCGTCGGCAAGAAGAAGATGGACTTCGTGCTGTACGAGGGGCGTACCGAAGTGGCCACGGAAGTCGCGGCGCTGATGCAGCAGATCATGGATCTGTACCGTACCGGCGTCCTGGTCAGCACCGTGGCGATCCAGAACGCCCAGCCGCCCGAGCAGGTGCAGGCCGCGTTCGACGACGCGGTCAAGGCCGGGCAGGACCGCGAGCGCCAGATCAACGAAGGCCAGGCCTATGCCAACGACGTGGTTCCCCGCGCCTCGGGCGCCGCGTCGCGCCTGATCCAGGAAGCCGAGGCCTACCGCCAGCGCATCGTCGAGAGCGCCGAGGGCGACGCCGCGCGCTTCTCCCAGGTGCTGACCGAGTACAAGAAGGCGCCGCAGGTCACGCGGGACCGCCTCTATCTCGAGACCATGCAGCAGGTCTTCACCAACACCTCGAAGGTGCTGGTGGACACGCGCAACGGCAGCAACCTGCTGTACCTGCCGCTGGACAAGCTGATGCAGCAGGTGTCGCACGAGTCCGCGGCCGGGGCGCGCTCGTCGTCCGCCGCGAGCGGCTCCTCGTCCGTGAACGTGCCGCCGCCGCTGGCCGGCAGCGTGCTGCCGGAAGCTGGACGCGACGCGCTGCGCTCGCGGGACCGCAACAGATAATCGAGAAGGAATAGCATGGACCGTTTGATTCCTGCGGTAATCGGTCTACTCGTGGGGGTGGCCGTATTGTCGTCGTGCGTGTTCGTCGTCAACGAACGCAACTATGCCGTCGTCTTCGCCCTGGGTGAAATCAAGGAAGTCATCGACGAACCTGGCCTGTATTTCAAGCTGCCGCCGCCGTTCCAGAACGTGCAGCAGTTCGACAAGCGCATCCTGACCATCGACTCCGCCGACAGCGAGCGGGTGCAGACCTCGGAAAAGAAGAACCTGCTGATCGACGCTTTCGTGAAGTGGCGCATCTCCAATCCGCGCACCTACTACGTCACCTTCGGCGGTAACGAGCGTGCGGCGCAGGAGCGCCTGCTGGCGCTGATCCGCGATGCGCTGAATGCCTCGATCAACCGCCGCACCGTGAACGACGTCACCTCCAAGGAGCGTGACAAGATCATGCAGGAGATCCGCACCAACACCGAAGCGGCGGCCAAGCTCCTGGGGGTCGAGATCGTCGACGTGCGTCTCAAGCGCGTGGATTTCGTGCCCGAGATCTCCGAGTCGGTCTATCGCCGGATGGAAGCCGAGCGCAAGCGCGTGGCCAACGAGCAGCGTTCCATCGGCGCCGCCGAGGGCGAGAAGATCCGTGCCGATGCCGACCGCCAGCGCGAGGTCATCCTGGCCGAAGCCTACCGCAAGGCCCAGGAAATCAAGGGCGAGGGCGACGCCAAGGCCTCCGCCGTCTACGCGCAGGCCTTCGGCCAGGACCGCGACTTCTATCGCTTCTACAAGAGCCTGGAAGCCTACCGCAGCTCGTTCGGCTCCAAGTCCGACATGCTGGTGGTGGACCCGAGTTCGGAGTTCTTCCGCTTCATGAAATCACCAGCTGCGAATTGACCCCCCCTACGCCCTCCGGGCGCCCCCCAGGGGGCGATGCGGGTGGACCGGCAAAGCCGGATCCACCGCATCCTGGGGTACCAAAGGGCTGGCGGAGACTGGCGATATTGCCTGGCATCCGGTTCGGTTGAAAAAGAAAACGGCCTTGCGTGCAAGCAAGGCCGTTCTTGTATTTGCGGTCCCCCCAGACCCAGGGCACAGCGGATCCGGCTCCGCCGGTCCGCCAGTGCCGCCCCCTGGGGGGCGCGCGTCAGCGCGTAGGGGGGGGCCCCCTACTCAGTCCGCCCTGAACAATTCGGTTCTTAGCAGCAGGGCGGTCGGTTCTCGACCGGAGCGGCGAGCAGTGCTGCAATGACCGGCTGCATCGGCAGGCCGACGCGGACGCAATAAAGCCGCAGCGCGGCCAGGATCAGGCGCAGGTTGTGCCCTGCGCCGCACATCACCGCGTGCAGCGCATCGCCCAGCGCCCCTTTGAGCGGATTGCGGGCGAGCCGCCCGTCCATCTTCATGTGCCCAATGGCCGGCTCGATGGCGCTGCGCCGACGGATCATGGCCTTGAGCGTCCGGGTGATGCCACGCCGTTGTCCCGAGCGCAGGATGCGCACGCCTTCGATCTCCACGCCCCGGTAGCCCTTGTCCACGATGGCTGTGGCGGGTGGCCTGTCCGTGCCGGTGAGGATGCCCACTTGCTCCAGCGTCTCGGCCAGCGTGTGCCCGTCATAGGGGTTGCCCGGCATGGAGCGCATGCCCACCACCAGGCCCTCCTTCAACGTGGTGGCGATGCTGACCTTCACACCGAACTCGTACGGTGTCCTGGCTTTGCCTTTGCTGATGCACTCCACCTCGGGCGCGTGCAGGGCGTACAGCTTGTTCTTGTCCTTCGTGCGCTGGGTCAGGATGCGGCCGGTGCGCTGCAGCAGGTCCTGCACCTTGGCCTGGGCCGCTTCGGGCAGCACATGCAACTGGCGCTGCACCTCACGATGCACGCGGCCCACACGGGTGCGCAGCGTGCGCACGGCCTTCTTCATGCGCTTGAACTGCTTGGCGTGCGCGTAGCGACCGATCTGTGCGGCCAGCCGAGGGGCCACGCGGTTGTAGTTCTGGCGCAGCCGCAGTCCGTTGTCCTCGGCGACCTTGACCAGGTGCTGGCGGCTCTTGTCCAACAGCCGGCTGTCGGTGGGATGGGCGATGGCCTTGGGCATGACGGTGGTGTCCACGATCACCTGCTGCGTGCTGGCCTTGCGGATGACGCCACCACGCCGGGCAGCATCGATGCTGGCCGCAAGCAGCGTTTCCACCCCTTCTTCTCCAATGCGTTTTCTCCAGCGCGTCAGACTGGACGGGTCGATGGGCAGTTCGGTCTGCAGATAGGTCTCGCCACAGAAGAACTGCCAGTACGGGTTCTCCACCCAGGTGTTGACCACGGCTTCGTCGGAAGCATTGAAGGTGTGCTGCAGGTACAGCAGCCCGGCAACCAGGCGCGGCGCCAACGCGGGCCTGCCTCGGCCGGAAGTGAACGACAGCGCGAACGTGCGCTCAATCTCGGCCCAGTCGATCAGCGCGGCCAGTCTGACCAGCGGGTGCTGCATGTTGATCTGCTCGTCCAGCCTTGGACGGAACAGCTCGGCCGTTTGCGGCTGCGAAGGCTTTGGACCCATGGGATTCTTTGGAGGAATTTGCAAGAAAACAGGCACTGGCAAAACCATACCTTGCAAATCCCGGGCCCATCAATCAGCAGAACCACGTTTCAGATCAAGGGATTGCGCATTGTTCAGGGCGGACTACTCAGGAGTAATGCCAGCGGCTTTGACGACGGCGCGCCATTCGGGGATTTCCGTGCGGATGCGGTCGGCCATTTCCTGGGGGGTGCTGGGCAGCAGTTCCACGCCTAGGTCGACGAATTTGTCGTGCGTGGCGGGTTGCTTCAGGATACGGACGACTTCGCGGTTCAGTTTGGCGACGACGGGGGCCGGCATGCCGGCGGGGCCGGACAGGGCGAACCAGACGTTGGCGCTGAAGCCTGGCAGCGTTTCGTTGATCGTGGGCAGGTCGGGCATGATCTCGGTGCGCTTTTCACCCGAAGTGGCCAGCGCCGTGAGCTTGCCGGCGCGGACGTGGGGCAGGGACGAGGCGCCGCCTTCGAACATCATGTCGACCTGGCCGGCGATCAGGTCCGTGCTGGCATTGGAGCTGCCCTTGTAGGGCACGTGCAGGATGTCCACGCCGGCCTGTTTCTTGAACATTTCCGCCAGCAGATGGTGCGAGCTGCCGGAGCCCAGCGAGGCATAGGTGTACTTGCCGGGCGAGGCTTTGGCGGCGGCGATGAGGTCGGCCACGGTGCGCATGGGCAGGGCCTTGTTGACCACCAGGTAGGTGGGCGTGTCGAACAGCATGGAGATGGGGGTGAAGTCCCGCTGCGAATCGTAGGGCAGCTGCTTGCGCAGCAGGGGATTGAACACCATGGCGCTTTGCGTGGCGATCAGCAGCGTATAGCCGTCGGGCGGTGCCTTGGCCACGGTCTCGGCGGCGATGGTCTGGCTGGCGCCGGGGCGGTTTTCCACGATCACGGGCTGGTTGAAGGTCGCCGACAGTTGCTGAGCGATGTAGCGGGCGAAGGTATCGCCCAGCCCGCCGGCCGAGTGGGGGGAGATGATCCGGATCGGCTTGGTCGGGAAATCGGTCGCGGCATCCTGGGCGGACGCCGGCTGGCAGGCGAACAGCCCCGTGGCGGCAAGCGCCGCGAGCAGGGTACGGCGATGGGTATCCAGGCCGGCGGGGCGCCGGCTCAGCGGTTGGGTCATGGCGTGTCTCCTGTGCGGGGCTGGTCGGCCGTGCCGCCGCCCCGTCGTTTGCCGTGGAAAATCAACGGAAGTGGTAGCGGCCTTCTTCATCCCGGGCCAGGGGACGCTTGCCGGCGGTATCCTCCAGCCAGCGCACGATCTCGCGGCCGTCGTCGCTGCCGGTCGCGGCCATCAGCTCCTCGAAGTACTTGGGGCCGTCCTCCAGCGCTTCCTCGAGGGAGGCGAAGCGGGCGCCCTCGTAGCGCGGGGCGGCGGGAACCCGGTATTCCAGGGGACGTTGCGTGCCCGGGGCGAGCAGGGGCAGGGTCAGGTCGAAACCCGCCTTGGCCCCGGTGCGGGCGCCGTTCAGCGAGGGGTCCAGCGGCATGGCGCGCATGCCGGTCTGGATCACCAGGTCGCGATCGGCCTGGAATCGGGTGCCCAGGGCCCAGTCCATCTGCGCATCCGAGAAGATGTCGATGTCGGGATCGACCACGAATACGTGCTTGACGTTCGAGAGCGAGCCGAACACCGCGGCGATGGCGTTGCGGGCCTCGCCCGGCACGCGCTGCTGCAAGGCGATGCGCACGTTGAACATGCCGCCGTTGGCCGGCGCGGCGAAGACGCCGCGCACTTCCCGCACCGCGGTCTCGAGCGCGCGCCAGATCATCACTTCGGTGCGCAGCGCGTTCAGCTGCGCGGTATCGGTCCAGGCCATGTTGGGGCCGCTGATGGTGGCGGTCTGGAACACGGCGTCGCGCCGGCGCGTGATGGCCGTCACGTGGAACAGCGGATTCTTCTTGACCACGCCGTAGTAGCCCAGGAACTCGCCGTAGGGGCCCTCGGGCTCGACGTGGCCGGCCTCGTCCAGATAGCCTTCGATGATGAATTCCGCGTCGGCCGGCACCAGCAGGTCGTTGGTCACGCACTTGACCACGGGCAGCGGGGCGGCCCGCAGGCTGGAAAGCAGGCCCAGCTCGTCGCCGGGAATGCGCATGGTGGCGGCGATGTGGTCGATGGGGTTCGAGCCCACCGCGAAGGCGATGGGTACCCGCTGGCCGCGGCCCGCCTGCTTCAGGTACAGGGCGCGCAGGTCCGACGGCGCGACCAGGTCTATCCCGGCCGTGCGGCGGCCGCGCAGCATGAGGCGGCGCACGCCCACGTTGGTCCAGCCGGTGTCGGGGTCCCGCGTGAAATCGATGGAGGCGGAAATATAGGGCGCTCCGTCCAGTCCGTGCTGCAGGTGGACGGGCAACCGGGTAAGGTCGCAGTCATCGCCTTGCAGGACGATCTGCTGGACGGGGGCCCGGGACGCCGGGATTTCCACGAACTCGGGCCGGTTGCGCAGCCGCCGGGTCACTTCGGCGGGCAGTTCGGCCGGCGTCGTGCCGAATGCCAGGGCGAGCCGTTCGCGGCTGCCCGCGGCGTTGCCGCACAGCGGCGTGTCGGCGCCGCCCGGGCGTTCGATGAGGACCGCCTTGGGGCTGCGCTCCAGGATGGCGGCGACGTCGCGCAAGGCCGCTTCGGGCTCGCGCAGCAGGGCACCCTCGTCCAGGGATTCCAGGAAACGTCTGAGACGGAAGGCGTCCAGGTCGGGCAGGGCGGGGGAAGGCGAAGGCACGGCGGTCTCCGGGGGCTGGTTCGGGAAAGAGGACCTCCGGGCCGCCGCCGTCGCGGCGCCGCCCATCGGTCCGGGCTGCCGCGTTATTTAAATGCACCCCACCGTGGGGCGTAAGCAAAACATTTGAATGACGTGATAGAAGAACGTGAACAATGCGTCGGCCCCGCACCACGCAAGCTTGATTTTGTCGTGATTCGAGCGGACAATAGCGTGTAAGCCAAGAGGTATGTCCGAATTCATCATTGCACCAACTTGGTGCGATTCGGGCGACCCAAGCTTGGAAGAAGCGGTTGATGGGCTTGCACGTGTGCATACCCGCAGCCGCTTTTTTTTCGTCCATCGTTTTCATTGAATCGTTTGCGAGATCCCCGCATGGGCAAATGGCTGTTGCCCGAAAGCCTGGCAGACATCCTGCCGGCCGAGGCCCGGCGCATAGAAGAATTGCGCCGCTTGTTGCTGGACCTGTACCGCACCTATGGCTATGAGCTCGTCATGCCGCCGCTGGTGGAGTACCTCGACTCGCTGCTGTCGGCCAGCGGAGGCGATATGGACCTGCACACCTTCAAACTGGTGGACCAGATGTCGGGCCGCTCGCTCGGCATTCGGGCCGACATGACGCCCCAGGTGACGCGCATCGACGCGCACCTGCTCAACCGGGCCGGCACCACCCGCCTGTGCTATTGCGGAAGCGTGCTGCACACCTTGCCGCGCGGTCTCTGGGCCACGCGCGAGCCGCTGCAGATCGGCGCCGAGCTGTATGGCCATGCCGGCCCCGAGGCCGACATCGAAATCCTGCAACTGGCGCTGGAAAGTGTCCGCCGCGCCGGCGTGGCCGATTACCGGATCGACCTCAGCCACCTGGACGTGGTGCGGGCGCTGCTGGAAACCGATCCGGCCGCGGCGGCCCGCGCCGACGAGATCTTCGGCCTGCTGCGCGAAAAGGACATCCCCGGCCTGGCGGCGCTGAGCCCCGGGCTGGCGCCGGCCACCGCCCAGGCGCTCCAGGTGCTGCCGACGCTGTACGGCGAACTGGACGTGCTGGAGAAGGCCCGCGCGGCGCTGCCCGCGCTGCCCCGCATCAGCCAGGCGCTGGACATGCTGGCCGCGCTGGCCAAGGCGCTGCCGGGCGTGGACATCGGCATCGACCTGGCCGACGTGCGCAGCTTCAACTATCACACCGGCGTGGTCTTCGCGGTCTATTGCGGCGGCTGGCCCAATGCGGTCGTGCGCGGCGGCCGCTACGACGACGTCGGCAGGGTATTCGGGCGTGCGCGTCCGGCCACGGGCTTCAGCCTGGATCTGCGCGAATTGGCCGGGCTGCTGGCGCCCGCCACCGCCAGTCCGGCGGTGCGCGCCCCGTGGGGCCTCGAGCCCGGTCTGGTGGAAGCCGTGCGCGCGCTGCGCGCCGCCGGCCAGATCGTGGTCCAGATCCTGCCCGGACATGAACACGATCAGCAGGAATTCGTCTGCGATCGCGAGCTGGTGCTGCGCGACGGCGCCTGGCGGGTCGAACCCCTGGCCAGCGCCGAGACCGCCGCCCGGCCATCCCCATCCACCGCAATCTGACGCCCGTCGCGGGCGGATTTTAGAGAAGCAGAAGCAACATGGCTAATAACGTCGTGGTTATCGGCACCCAGTGGGGTGACGAAGGCAAAGGCAAGATCGTCGATTGGCTGGCGGAGTCCGCCCAAGGGGTAGTCCGCTTCCAGGGCGGCCACAATGCCGGCCACACCCTGTGGATCGCCGGCAAGAAGACCATCCTGCGCCTGATCCCCTCGGGCATCATGCATCCCGGCATGACCTGCTACATCGGCAACGGCGTGGTGCTGTCGCCCGAGGCGCTGCTGCGCGAAATCGAAGAGCTCGAAGCCGCCGGCGTCGAGGTGCGGGCGCGCCTGCGCGTGTCCGAAGCCTGCCCGCTGATCCTGCCGTATCACGTCGCCGTCGACCAGGCGCGCGAAGCCCGCAAGGGCGCCGGCAAGATCGGCACGACCGGCCGCGGCATTGGCCCCGCCTACGAGGACAAGGTCGCGCGCCGCGCCATCCGCGTCCAGGACCTGTACGATCCGGCTTCCTTCGATGCCAAGCTCGAAGAGGCGCTGGACTACCACAACTTCGTGCTGACCCAGTACCTGGGCGCCCAGGCCGTGGATGCCGCGCAGGTGCGCGACCAGGCCATGGCGCTGGCTCCGGTGCTCAAGCCCATGGTGGCCGACGTCGCCAACGCGCTGTACGAAGCCTCGGCCGGCGGCCAGAAGCTGCTGTTCGAAGGCGCGCAGGGCGCGCTGCTGGACGTGGACCATGGTACCTATCCGTACGTCACCAGCAGCAACTGCGTGGCCGGGGCCGCCTCGGCGGGATCGGGCGTCGGACCGCAGAAGCTCGAGTACGTGCTGGGCATCACCAAGGCCTATGCCACGCGCGTGGGCTCGGGCCCGTTCCCGACCGAGCTGGAAGACGACATCGGCGCGCGCCTGGCGTCGGTGGGCAAGGAATTCGGTTCGGTCACCGGCCGGCCGCGCCGCTGCGGCTGGTTCGACGGCGCCGCGCTCAAGCGCTCGATCCGCCTGAACGGCATCTCCGGCCTGTGCATCACCAAGCTGGACGTGCTGGACGGCCTGGAAACCATCAAGCTGGGCGTGGGCTATCGCGTCAACGGCGAGTTCCGCGACGTGCTGCCCTATGGGGCGGCGGCTGTGGCCAGCAGCGAGCCGGTCCTGGAGGAAATGCCCGGCTGGACCGAATCCACCGTCGGCGTGACCGAATACGATAAACTCCCGGTCAATGCCCGACGCTACCTGGAGCGGATGGCCGAAGTCTGCGGCGTGCCGATCGACCTGGTGTCGACCGGCCCGGACCGCACCGAGACCATCGTGCTGAGGCATCCCTTCAAGGCCTGATCGGATCCGAATCCATCCTGGCGCCCCGGTTGATCCGGGGCTTTTTTGCAACATCCGCACACCATGCAGCAAGATACCGACAAAGATCTCTGGATCAGCTGGGACCGCTACAACCAGCTCATCGAACAACTGGCCCTGCAAGTCCACCAGTCGGGCTGGAAGTTCGACCAGATCGTCTGCCTGGCCCGCGGCGGCATGCGCGTGGGCGACGTGCTCTCGCGCATCTACGACGTGCCCCTGGGCATCCTGGCCACCAGCAGCTACCGCGAGGCGGCCGGCACGGAGCAGGGCCGCCTGGACATCGCGCAGTTCATCACGATCACGCGCGGCACGCTGGAAGGCAAGGTGCTGCTGGTCGACGACATGGTCGACACGGGCGTAACCTTCGATCGTGTGCACCAGCATCTGCTGCAACAGTTCACGGCGATCACGGAAATGCGCACGGCCGTGCTGTGGTTCAAGGGGCACTCGAAGGTGGTGCCCGACTATTACGTGCAGAAGCTGCCCACCAATCCTTGGATCCACCAGCCGTTCGAGGACTACGACAGCATCCGGCCGTATCAGCTCGAAGCCTGGGTGCGCAAGGGCAAGAGCGACTGATCGTCGCCTGCGTCGTGCGCGAAAGCCCGGTGGGAGCCATTCCTGCCGGGCTTTTTTGCTGCCAGTGATCCGGAACGGCTGGTGGGATGGCGAAGCCAACGCCAGCCATGCCCGCGTGTGCCGGAAGCTACTCGTTCCCGTTGATGGCGGCGCCGCGGCCGGCCTGGCCCTGGAGGAAGCCGTGATGCGGGTGCGCCTGAGCGGAGCCAGGATCGAGCTCGGCCAGCCATCGCCACAACGTCGAGCGGCTGACGCCCAGCAGCCGCGCGGCTTCGGCGCGCCGGCCTCCCGCTTGCGCCAATGCCGCGCGCACGCGCTGCTCCAGCGGGCGTCCGGCGGCCGGACCGGCCCCGCCTGCATTGAACAGTTCAGGGCAGTCATGGACCAGCGCGTCGAGCGGGATGTCACGCGCATCGGCATACTGCGCCAGCGTCACGGCGATCCGCTCGGCCAGATTCTCCAGCTCGCGCACGTTGCCCGGCCAGTGGTAGCTGCGCAGCGCATCCATCCACGGGCCCAGCGCAGTGGCCGCGTCCAGGGATGACCCCAGGCGTTTCAGGCAACGGTCGGCCATGGGAAGAATGAGCGCCGGGATGTCGTCCCGGCGTTCGCGCAGCGCGGGCAGGGCCAGCCGCAGGATGTTGAGGCGGTAGTACAGGTCGCGCCGGAACCGGCCCTGTTCGATCAATGACTCCAACGGCTGGTGCGTGGCGGCGATTACCCGCACGTCGATGGGCAGCGGCGCGGTCGCGCCCAGGCGCATGATTTCCCGTTCCTGCAGCACCCGCAACAGCCGGGTCTGCAGGGGCATGGGCATGTCGCCGATCTCGTCCAGGAACAGCGTCCCGGTATGGGCCGCCTCGAACAGGCCGCATTTGCCCCCGCGCCGCGATCCGGTGAAGGCGCCTTCCTCGTAGCCGAACAGTTCGCTTTCCAGCAGCGACTCCGGAAAAGACGCGCAATTCACGGCCACGAAGGGGCGTCCCGCCCGCCGGCTTTCGTTGTGGATGGCCTGGGCGAACAGTTCCTTGCCGACGCCGCTTTCGCCGGTGATCAGCACGCCCAGGTCCGTGCGCGCGTAGCGATGGGCGGTGGCGACGGCGGTGCGCATGGCCTGGCTGCGGCCGGCCAGGCTGGCGAAGGTATGGCGGGCCGTATGTTGCTGGCGCCGCTGCAATATGCGCAGGCTGGCGTCGGCCGCCTGGATGGCGCTTGCGTCATGCAGCGTCAGCGCCGCGCCGACGATGTCCCCATGTTCCCGTATCAGGGTGCGGTCGACCACCCAGTCGCGCTGCCCGAAGCGCAGCGCGATGGCCCGTTCCTGGCGTCCGCTGGCCAGCGTGGCGCGCAGGGAAAGCGCTGGTTCGAGATCGCCCAGCGTCTGCCTCCGCAGGAGCGCGTCCGGCTTGCCCAGCAATTGGCGCATGGGCGGGTTGATGGCGATGATGCGGTCTTCGCGGTCGACCGCCACCACGGCTTCCTGCAGGTTGTGCAGGACGCTGTGCAACTGCTCGTAGCGGCCTGCCTCCAGGCGCGCCACCCTGGCCAGTTCCAGGGCGTCGTCGAATCCCTTGCGGATGCTGGCCAGGGAATAGGCCAGCAGTCCCCGCAGCCCGGCCTGCTCGGCCAGTTCCACCACCAGGCTGGAACCGACGATGACCTCGTATCCCTCCTTGCGCAGCGTCTCGAAGCGACGCCGGGCGTCGTCCGGTGTCCGGTAGGCGTGCTGGCTGATGCCGATGTTCAGCAGGTCCTTGACGTCGTCGAGCTCGGGGATGGTCTGGCCGTACATCACCACGCCGACGCGATCGGCGACCCGGCGCGCCCGGATCAGCGCCTGCAGCAGGTCGAAACCGCCCAGGTGGATGGTGGCCACCGGCGCCTGCAGGCCGGCCCGCAGGGTGGCGGCGTTCGAACCCGCGCTGACGAAGGCATCGGCCATGCCGCGCTCGACCCGGTCCTGCGCCACGGCAAGGGCATCGCCGAACGTGGCGTCGACCACCTCGATGCGCGCCCGCTGCGCATATTCGGCGACCACGGGCATGGCCAGTTCGCGGATGTGCCGGTAGCTGACGAAGCACAGGCGCGGCAGGCCGGACGGAGGCGAGGAAAGGGGAGGCATGGTCATGTCTTGGTAAGACGTACGGTTCGTCTCATGATTGTTCCATGAAACGTCCGGACAAAGTCGCCATTCCGGGAAAACGCCGATGGATCAAGGGCTTGGCGCGCAAACCTCGGATGGCACGGGGATTGCAGTGTCCCGGCATCGTCTTCAAGGAGATACCGGATTGGCCCTCGAACACATTACCGTGCTGGATCTGACCCACATGCTTTCCGGGCCCTACGGCACCATGCTGCTGGCGGACCTGGGCGCCCGCACGATCAAGGTCGAACCTCCCGGGCGAGGCGAAGGCACGCGCCGGCTGCTCGAGAACGACCCGCAGCATTCGCGCGACGGCATGGGCGCCTACTACGTCACGCTGAACCGGAACAAGGAAAGCGTCTGCGTCGACCTGAAGCAGCCGGCGGGCCGCGAGATCTTCCTGGACCTGGTGCGGCGCGCCGACGTGGTGTTCGACAATTTCAGCGTGGGAGTGACCGAAAGGCTGGGTATCGATCATGCGTCGCTGGCCAAGGTCAATCCACGCATCGTCACCTGCTCGGTGACGGGATTCGGGCAGACCGGGCCGGCCACGCAGCGTCCGGCGTTCGACCAGGTGGTGCAGGCCATGGGCGGCGGCATGTCGATCACCGGCACGCCGGCCACCGGGCCGATGCGCAGCGGCATCCCCATCGGCGACCTGGGCGGGGGCACCTTCGGCGCGATAGGCGTGCTGGCGGCCCTGGTCGAGCGCGAGCGGACGGGCAGAGGGCAGCACGTCGACATCGCCATGCTGGACGTGCAGATTTCGCTGCTGAACTACATGGCCACGATGTACTTCATGTCCGGCCAGATTCCCGAGGGCATCGGCAACGGCCATTTCGTACACGTGCCCTACAACTGCTATCCGACCGCGGACGGCCACATCATCATCGCCTGCATCGGCGACGCCTTCTTCGAGCGCTTCGTGGAGTTCATCGACGTGCCCGAGCTGCGGCGACCGGAGTATCGCCAGCAGCCGGTGCGCTTCGCCGACAAGGCTCGCATCGACGAGATCATCTCGGCCGAGCTGCGCAAGCAGCCCACCGCGCATTGGCTCGCGCGGCTGGAGGCCGCCCGCATTCCCTGCGGCCCGGTCAACGACTTCGCGCAGGCGCTGGCCGACCCGCAGGTGGTGGCGCGCGGCATGGTGGCCGAGGTGCCGCTGCCGGATGGAACGTCCCTGCGCATGCCGGGCAATCCGGTCAAGCTCTCGGGCTCGGCGGCGGCGACCTTCGGCGCGCCGCCGCGGCTGGGTGCCCAGACCGACGCCGTGCTGGGCGACTGGCTGGGCTATGCCCCGGACCGGCTGGCCAGCCTGCGCGGACAAGGCGTGATCGGCTGACGACAAGACCAACACGAGGAGGAGACAACATGGCGATACGATGGCTATCCGCATTTTCCGCGCCCTTGCTGGCCGCGCTTTGCCTGGCGGCCGGAAGCGTCCGCGCCGAGGCGTACCCGGCCAAGCCGATCCGGCTGATCGTGCCGTTTGCACCCGGCGGCGTGACCGACACCGGCGCCCGCATCGTGGCCGAGCACCTCGGCCACCGGCTGGGCCAGCAGGTGGTGGTGGAAAACAAACCCGGCGCTTCAGGCAACATCGGCACGCAGCTCGCGGCCACGGCCGCGCCGGATGGCTACACGCTGGTGGTGGGTTTCGATGGCACCCTGGTCATCAATCCCCACGTCTATGCCAAGGTACCGTTCGACACCTTGCGCGACCTTGCCCCCGTCAGCAAGATCGGCGATGCCGCGCTGGTCATCGTGACCAACCCCGCGCTGCCGGTGACCGATTTCGCGTCACTGGTCGCCTACTCCAAGCGCAACCCGGCCGGCGTCTCGTATGGCAGCGCCGGCACCGGCAGCACGCCGCACCTGGCGGGGGAGTTGCTGCGGGTGCGCACGGGCGCCAATTTCGTCCACATTCCCTACAAGGGCGGCGGCCAGGCCATGGCCGACGTGGTCGGCGGGACGCTGCCCATGCTGTATACGGCCGTGGCGGGAGCGTACCCCTTCATCCAGCGCGGCCAGATGCGCGCCGTGGCGGTGTCCAGCGCGCAGCGCCTGGCGTCGTTGCCGGACGTGCCTACCGTGGCCGAGACGGTGCCGGGGTTCGAAGTGACGTCGTGGATAGGTATCCTGGCGCCAGCGGGCACGCCGTCCGCGATCGTCGACCGCCTGCAGCGGGAGATCCGGGCCGTGGTGTTCCAGCCCGAGGTAAAGGAGCGCTTGGCGGGGCTGGGCATCGTCGCATCGGGCAATACGCCGGCGGAGTTCCGCGGCCAGATCGAGGCCGATCTGCGCAAGTACGCCGACGTGGTGAAGGCGGCCAACATCCGCATCGATTGATGTCCTGATGCGCGCAGGCAACAAAAAACCCCGCCAACCGAAGCTGCGGGGTCTTGCCTGCGGATCCTGCCGGATCCGGAACTGCCATCAGTTGGTGCCCAGGAGAGGACTCGAACCTCCACGCCGTTAAGCGCTAGTACCTGAAACTAGTGCGTCTACCAATTCCGCCACCTGGGCACTGCCGTACAACCAAAACCACCCTTCGAGCGGGTATTCCAACTCGGATTTCCAACTACCTGGAAGGCTTGCGCCTGCCAAAGAATTGGTGCCCAGAAGAGGACTCGAACCTCCACGCCGCTAAGCGCTAGTACCTGAAACTAGTGCGTCTACCAATTCCGCCATCTGGGCATTGTCGCAACGGCCTAACATTTGCTGCGGTAAACTCAAGTTATTCCTTGCGTGTACCGTTGCATGCGGGGCAGTAGCAACAGAAGCTGCGCATTATAAAGAGAACCTGAAACTTTGACAACTCGATCCCATAACAATCTTCCCTCTACGCCCGCGGACTTCGATCCCGACGTGCCCACTCGCGAGCAAATCCTAGGATTGCTGCGGGAGGCGAATGCCCCCATCGCTCCGGCGGAACTGGCGCGTCGACTGGGTGTGGACCCGGGCAGCGTGGGCTTCGAGCGCCGGCTCGCCGCCATGGAGCGCGACGGCCAGTTGATGCAGAACCGCAAGGGCGCGCTGCTGCTGTCGACCAAGCTCGACTTCATCGCCGGCCGCGTACAGGGGCACCGCGACGGTTTCGGCTTCCTGATCCGCGACGACGGCCAGACCGACCTTTTCCTGCCGCCCAAGGAAATGCTGAAGGTCCTGCACGGCGACCGCGTGCTGGTGCGGCCGGCCGGCAGCGACTACCGCGGCAAGCCCGAAGGCACCATCGTCGAGGTGCTGGAGCGGCGCACCAACAAGCTGGTGGGGCGTTTCCTGAACGAGCGGGGCCTCTCGATCGTGGTGCCCGAGGACCAGCGGATCAAGCACGACATCCTCGTGCCGCCCGGCGAAACCGCCCAGGCGCAGCACGGCCAGGTCGTCACGGTCGAGATCATCGAGCAGCCCACGCGGCATACGCAGCCGCTGGGCCGCGTGGTCGAGATCCTGGGCGAGATCGACGATCCCGGGATGGAGATCGAGATCGCCGTCCGCAAGTTCGACGTGCCGCATGAGTTCTCGGCCAAGGCGCTGGCGCGCGCCGAGCGCCTGCCCGCCGAGGTGGTCAAGGGCGACCTGGCCGGACGCTACGACCTGCGCGACGTTCCGCTGATCACCATAGACGGCGAGGATGCCCGCGACTTCGACGACGCCGTCTACTGCGAACGCGTGGAACTGGGCACGGGGGCCCGCAAGCGGGCAGGGTGGCGGCTGATCGTCGCCATCGCCGACGTGGCGCACTACGTCACGCCCGGCGACGCGCTGGACGCCGATGCGCTCGAGCGCAGCACCAGCGTGTATTTTCCGCGCAAGGTCATTCCCATGCTGCCGGAAAAACTCTCCAACGGCCTGTGCTCGCTGAATCCCAACGTCGACCGGCTGGTGCTGGTGTGCGACATGGTGATTCCCGCCACCGGCGCCAAGGGCGGGACGGTCCAGGCCTACCAGTTCTACAACGCCGTCATGCATTCGCATGCGCGCACCACCTATACCGAGGTCTGGGCGGCGCTGCAGCAGCCCGACGGGCCGGCCGCGCGCAAGCATGCGGACGTCCTGCCGCAGATCCAGGACCTCTATGCGTTGTACCAGTTGCTGGCGCAGGCCCGCGAGAAGCGGGGCGCGATCGACTTCGACACGGTCGAGACCAAGATCGTCTGCAATGAACTGGGCCGCATCCAGAGCATCGTTCCCTATGTGCGCAACGATGCCCACAAACTGATCGAGGAATGCATGCTGGCCGCCAACACCTGCGCGGCGGACTTCATGGAGCGCAGCAAGCATCCGGGGCTCTACCGCATCCATGAAGGGCCCACCCCGGAAAAACTGCAGGCCCTGCGCGACTTCCTGAAAACGCTCGGCCTGTCGCTGGGCGGCGGCGACAAACCGGCCGCGGCCGATTACTCGGCGCTGCTGGCCAGCGCCAAGAACCGGCCCGACGCGCCGCTGCTGCAGACCATGGCACTGCGGTCCATGCAGCAGGCGATGTACAGCCCGGACAACGTCGGCCACTTCGGCCTGGCCTATCCGGCCTATGCCCACTTCACCTCGCCGATCCGGCGCTATCCCGACCTGCTTACCCATCGCGTGATCAAGGCGCTGCTGCACGGCAAGCGCTATGTCCCCAACGCGCTGGAAGACATGCCGGTCATGCCTGGCACCGCCAAGGAGCAGGAGCACGCCCTGTGGGAAAAACTGGGCCTGTTCTGCTCGGCCAATGAACGGCGCGCCGACGATGCCTCGCGCGACGTCGAGGCCTGGCTCAAGTGCTGGTACATGCGCGAACGCGTGGGCGACGTCTTCAGCGGTACGGTCACCGGCGTCGCGCCTTTCGGCGTGTTCGTCACGCTGGACGAACTCCACGTCGAAGGGTTGGTCCACGTGTCCGAACTGGGCGCAGAGTACTTCCAGTTCAACGACGGCCTGCACGAGCTGCGCGGCGAACGTACGGGCATGCGCTATCGCCTGACCGACAAGATGCAGGTGCAGGTGGCCCGCGTCGACCTCGAGGCACGCCGCATCGAATTCAAGCTGGTCAAGGGCGTGACCTACGAGGGACTGCGCAAGGCCATCAAGCGCGACAGCGCGCCCGCGCCCGAGCGCAAGCCGGCCAAGCCCAAGGCCGTGCTGCTGACCGACATGTCGAAGATGCCCAAGGGCAAGAAGGCCGCGGCCAAGAAGCACGCCGCTCCGGAGAAACCCGCCAGCACGCGCAGCGGCAAGCGCGCGGCGGCCAAGCATGGCCGCGGCAAGCGGCACTGAATCTCTGGTCTAATAACGGCATTGCGGCGCTGCCTGGGGCAGCGCCGCGTCGTTTTTGCCGCCGCGTCGCGGCAGGTATTCATGTTGGGGTGAAAGATGGCAGCAAGCCAGGTTTTGGTCGGATTCCACGCGGTGGCCGCACGGCTGCGCCATGCGCCGGCGTCGATCAAGGATATCTACGTCGAGGAGGCGCGCCGCGACCGGCGCATGCTGACGCTGGTCGAACAAGCCCAGGCCGCCGGATGCAAGGTGCATCCCGTGGCGCAGACGCGCCTGGACGGGCTGGCCAAGGGGCAGCGCCACCAGGGCGTGGTCGCGCTGGCGGAGTCGCTGGAATTGGCGATGGACGTGGATGAAGTGCTGGACGATGCCGAGGGCCCGGCCTTCCTGCTGGTGCTGGACGGCGTCACCGATCCGCACAACCTGGGTGCCTGCCTGAGAACCGCGGACGGGGCCGGCGTCCATGCGGTGATCGCGCCCCGCGACCGGGCCGTGGGCCTGAACACGACCGTCCAGCGCGTGGCCTGCGGGGCCGCAGACAGCGTTCCCTACCTGACCGTGACCAATCTGGCTCGGACCATGCGCAGCCTGAAGGAGCGCGGCGTCTGGGTGGTCGGGACCGACGACGAAGCCACCGAGACCATGTACGACGTGGACGCTCGCCAGCCCATCGCCTGGGTCATGGGCGCCGAAGGCGAGGGCATGCGCCGCCTGACCCGCGACACCTGCGATCAACTGGTCCGGATCCCCATGCAAGGGTCCGTGGAAAGCCTGAACGTCAGCGTGGCGTCGGCGGTCTGCATGTACGAGACGCTCAGGCAGCGGGCGGCGAAGTAGAACGGCCGGGAGGCGTCAGAACAGTTTCTCGGACGCCTCGATTTTCCTGCACTGGCCGCTGGCAAGCGGAGTGTTCAATCTGCCGCTGATCCTGTCAGGGCGGCGCTCAAAACTTGGTGTCCGGGACATAGCTTCCCACGCTGCATACGCCGCTGAAGTTGTTAGCCATCTCCGTGGTTTCAATGCTTATTCGGCCGGTTTTTCTATTGATTTCCCCTCCGGTGTACATTCTTTTGTTGCTGATCAGCCTGCTGTGGAAAACGATTCTTTCGGACAGGACTTCGTAGTCTTGGGAGTAGTCGCCGGGGGTTCCATAGCCATTGTCTTTCTGTATGTCATAAACCAATTCATTGGATCGGTTCCTGATCTCTAACCTTCCGCCGATGTTTATGAATATATGGGTCTTGAAGCCATCGCTTCTTTCCCCCACGCATTTCAGCCGAAGTGGATCTGACTCGCTAAAGGCATAAGCCGGCCAGCATGCCGCCCATGCGATCAGACCGGCCATTGCCGCCATTGATCGGCCCCTGGTTTTCCCGCGTTTCTTCATGGCTCGTCTCTGGCGGCTATTTGAGCGAAATACGGGCGGTGACCGTGCATTCGTGGGTGTCGACAGGACCTGTGGGAGGGGGCATGCCTGTTTCCATCGCGTATTGAGCCTGCAATGCTGGCTGCCACGGCTTGGTCTTGGTGGAGGAGCAGTCGCAGGCGCCCAGACTGATGTCCTTGAAGTTGCTCTTGCGCTGGGCGAACTCCGAGGCGCGGGACTTGGCCCGTGCGCAGGCCGCCGCGCGAGAGCTGTAGCTGATGGCTGCGGACTGTTCCTCGACGGCACGGGGGCCGTCCGAACCCGAGCTTGAACCCGAGCCTCCGATCGAGACGCCTTGGGCAGCCGCGCTGGCACACCAGACGGATGCGGCCGCAGCCGTGGCAAGTACCGCAAGGGCGTGGAGGACGTGGGATTTCGCTTGCATGATGGCCTCTTCCGGGATTGGCGCAGCGAGGGGAGTGGAGCAACCAGCCTAGCAATGAGTACGAAAAAATACATACTCCAAATGGGGGGGATTGCTGGCTTACAACAACTTCCGCAAGTGCGTCGATCCGCCGGTGAGACGTAAAAAAGCCCACGAATTTCAAAAATTCGTGGGCAATGGAGCATCGGAGCACAGGCTCCGCAGCAGTCTTATCCTGCTGCGAGTGCCGTAGGGAGACTCAGGCGTTCCAGCCTCGAGAAAACAGCAGCGCCAGTGCGGAAGGATAGTTTCGGCTGCTGCTTGCGCCGCGACGTTGCTTGAAGGGCCACGGGCTGCGATTCGCGGGAGTCGGTTTGGCATGCGGCCCATGTTGCCCGGTTCGCGGGATGATGGGCCGTTGCGCCGGCAGCGTATCCGCATCCGTGCCATGCGTGTCCGTTTCCTCGGCGGTGCGCGTGTGCGTTCCCGCCGCGGCGAGCCCGGCCGCACGTTTGAACCCCGGCTTGAACCCCGCACGCACCGTTTGCTGGCCGATGTCCAGCGCGACCGCGCCTTCGCCGCCCTGGGCAGCCGGTGCGATGCGCTGGAGCCGGATCTGGCCGGCCTGGCTCATGTCCGCCAGCAGCCGCAATTGGGATGCCGAGGTCGTGGCGGGCGTGCTGCAGGTATGGAACAGGAAGGCGGGGCAGGCGGCCAGCCGCGCGGCCATGTACAGGCGGCGCACCGTGCTTTCGGATTGCGCGGCCGCCTGGTCAGGGGGCAGGATGGCGACCAGCGCCGCGAACTCGCCCGCCCGCACGCCGGATTCCAGCTGGTCCAGGCCATCCAGGGGGTGGTCGGTGCGCACGAGCTTGACGCATTCCAGCGAAACGCCGTGCTGGATCAGCGCGGGGGCGTAGGACAAGTACGGCGGCACCAGCAAGGCCACCGTGCGGCCGGCCTTGGTGAGCCGGCTCAGCAGCGGGCCGAGCAGGTTCAATTCGCCATGCCCGACGCGCGGGACCAGGATTTCGGTAAGTGCGCCGACGGGCCATCCGGCCTGGGGCAGGGCGGCGTCGAGCGCGGGAAAACCGCTGGAAAGACTGGAGCTGGGCGTGCAGTGTTTCATGATGGTCGTCCGTCTGGGTCTTCAATGCACCAGGCCGGCCCGGATCAGGCCGACGGCGATGCCCTCGAGCGCGAAATCGTCGCGCTCGCGATCGACTTCGATGGGTTGGAAGTCGGGATTGGCCGGCAGCAGGCTCAGGCCGGTTTCGGTGTAGCGCAGTTCCTTGACGGTGACGTCGTCGCCCAGGCGGGCCACGATGATCTGCCCGTCGCGGGCCTGGGCGGCCTTCTTGACCGCCAGCAGGTCGCCGTCGAGGATGCCGGCGTCGCGCATGCTGTTGCCGCGTACCTTGAGCAGGTAGTCGGGCCGCTGCGAGAACAGGGCCTCGTCCACGCCGATTTCCTTGTCGATGTGCTCGGTGGCCAGGATGGGGCTGCCGGCGGCGACCCGGCCCACCAGCGGCAGCACCAGTTGCGCCAGCACGGGGTGCGTGAGCTGGAGCGGCGGTTCGGCTGCGACCGGGTCTTTCAGCCGTATCCCGCGGGAGGTGCCCGCGGACAATTCCAGTACGCCCTTGCGCGCCAGCGCCTTCAGGTGTTCCTCGGCCGCGTTGGGCGAGCGAAAGCCCAGCGCCTGGGCGATTTCGGCCCGGGTGGGCGGAAAGCCGGTCTTGACGATGGCCTGGCGAATGAGATCCAGGATTTCTTGTTGGCGTGCGGTCAGCTTGGACATCTCGGGCTCCGTGGCGGGGCGCCCGCCACCGGGTGGCGACGGCGCGTGTCGAGCTTCTGTGGTTTTATCCAGTAACTGTATTTTTATACAGTATCGATGCGCGACGCAAGCGGAAAACGCAAGTGTCGCGGGAACGCCAATCCGGCCGCGGGTATCATCGGGCTCTCGTCCTTCCGTGCCTGCGTCCGCCATGTCCCTGCCACGTCTTTGCATCGTCGCCACCGGTGGCACCATCGCCGGGGCCGGCGCCCGCCCCCAGGCCACGATGGCCTATGCCGCCGGCGCGCTGGACGTGGCCGAGCTGTGCGCCAGCGTGCCAGGCCTGGACGAAGTGGCCGACATCCGGGCCGAGCAGTTCGCGGCCATCGACAGCAAGAACGCCACGCCCGCCTTCTGGCAGTCGCTGGCCGGGCGGGTGCAGTCACTGCTCGACGCAGGCGCCGACGGCGTGATCGTCACCCACGGTACGGACACGCTCGAGGAAAGCGCGTATTACCTCCACCTGGTGCTCAAGACCGACAGGCCGGTGGTTCTGGTGGGCGCGATGCGCCCGGCGACCGCGCTGTCTTCCGACGGCCCGCTGAACCTGCTGGACGCGGCCACGGTGGCCGCCCATCCGCAGGCCGCCGGGCGCGGCGTGCTGGTCGTGCTCAACCACCAGATCCTGGGCGCGCGCGACGCGTCCAAGACCAATGCCAACCGGCCCGATGCCTTTGCTTCGCCCAACGCGGGCGCCCTGGGCTGGGTCCAGGACGGCCGGGTCGCCTGGATGGGGCGGCCGGAACGTCCGCACACCAGCGCCACGCCTTTCACGGCCGCCACGCCGCTGCCTCCGGTCGAGGTGCTGGCCGGCTATGCCGGCGGCTCGGCCGCCCTGATCCGGGCGGTGGGATCCACCGGGGCGCGCGGCCTGGTCTGGGCCGGGACCGGCAACGGTTCGGCCAGCGCCGACGCGCAAGAGGCGCTGGACGGACTGGAGCGCGGCGGCGTGGCCGTGGTCCGCGCGACCCGCACGGGCAGCGGCTGCGTCGCGGCCTCGGGCGGGCTGCCCGGCGCCGGTACGCTGTCGCCGTGGAAGGCGCGCGTGCTGCTGATGCTGGCGCTGGGCGCGGGCATGGACGACATCCAGGGCGCCTTCGACACGTATTGATCCGCCCGTGCGAGGCCGGCCAGCCCGCAACCGCGGCGGTGCATCCATGCCCGGAAATGGGCCCCGAAACCACGCCGCACGGCGGTTCTCGGGCCTTTGGCTTGCTTTTTGCCCTTCCGCGGGCGATAATAGAGGGCTTGATTTTTGGCGGAAGCCATTTTTTCGCCAGATTGATCCCTTGTCCGACTCTAGACGCTTGAGCGGACTTGCGCCTACGGCGGGCCCCATCCGGACGCCCGCGGGACCATCCATAAGGAGCTTCGATGCGTCACTATGAAGTAGTTTTCATCGTTCACCCGGACCAGAGCGAGCAGGTTCCGGCCATGGTCGACCGTTACAAGTCGCTGATCACCAGCCAGGGCGGCACGATCCACCGTCTGGAAGACTGGGGCCGCCGCCAGCTGGCGTACCCGATCCAGAAGCTCGTCAAGGCTCACTACGTGTGCATGAACATCGAGTGCGGCCAACCCACGCTGGACGAACTCGAGCACGCTTTCCGCTACAACGATGCCGTGCTGCGCCATCTCGTCGTCAAGATGAAGAAGGCCGAGACCGCCCCGTCGCCGATGATGAAGATCGTCGAGCGCGAGGAGGCCCGCAAGGTGTCCACCGAAGCCGCCCCCGCCGAGGCCTGAGCCCCGGCTGGACTGGCATGACAGGTCGTTGCCGACCGCCCGCATCGCAGGCCCGCCGTAGCGGGAGCCCGTCGATGCCACGGACGACACGGCGTTGAACAAGGTTCATCTGACTGCCCAGGTGGTCGAGTGCAAGCCGCTCAGGTATACCCCCGCCGGAATCCCGGTGCTGGAACTGGCGCTTGCCCACGAATCCGAGCTGATCGAAGGCGGGAGACCCCGCCGGGTCGAGATGCTCGTCAACGCAGTCGTCGTCGGCGATCTGGCCGGCAGGCTCGAGCGCGAGGCGCTGGGCCGGTCGATCCGGATCGAAGGGTTCCTGGCACCGACCCGGAAAGGTTCAAGCAGACTGAGGCTGCACATCCAGCAGGCCGCCATCGTCCGGCAGGGCGAGGAGGGCGGGCCGGCAGGACAGCCCCAGGTGTGAAACGGATTGAATACCCAAGAGGTACATCATGGCCGCATTCGGCAAACGCAAGGAAAAGAAGAAGTTCGGTCAACAGAATCCGCTGTTCAAGCGCCGCAAGTTCTGCCGCTTCACGGCAGCCGGCGTTGACCAGATCGATTACAAGGACATCGAAGTCCTCCGTGACTTCATCCAGGAAAACGGCAAGATCATTCCTGCCCGCCTGACCGGCACCAAGGCGCACTACCAGCGCCAGCTCGACACGGCTATCAAGCGCGCCCGCTTCCTGGCGCTCTTGGCCTACACCGACAACCACAATTGATTGCCGGGAGAGACCATCATGCAAATCATCTTGCTCGAAAAAGTCGTCAACCTCGGCAACCTGGGTGACGTCGTCCGCGTGAAGAACGGCTATGCCCGTAACTTCCTGATTCCCCAGAAGATGGCCAAGCGCGCCACCGACGCCGCGCTGAAAGAGTTCGAGGCGCGCCGCGCCGAACTCGAAAAGATCCAGGCCGACAAGCTGGCCGCCGCGCAGGCCGTGGCCCAGCGGCTGGAAGGCTACTCGGTGTCCATCACCCAGAAGGCGGGTGTGGACGGCCGCCTGTTCGGCTCGGTCACCAACTTCGACGTCGCTTCCGCGCTGAAGCAGGCGGGCTTCGAGTCGGTCGAAAAGGGCATGGTCCGCCTGCCCAACGGCCCGCTCAAGACCATCGGCGAATTCCCGCTGGAAGTCGGCCTGCATACCGATGTCGTGGCCAACATCACGGTGGTCGTGGTCGGCGAAACCGCCTGACGCTTCTCCGGCCGCGCTTCTCCGAGCCGGCCGGACGTCCACCGCCAGCGCATCCTTCCTGGATGGCGCCGGCACAGGAACCCTCCATTTCTTCACAGAATGGGGGGTTCTTTTTTCGGGGTCGCCCCCGGGGCAGGCGGATGGATTCCTCTTCCGTCCAGCCGGGCTAAACTGTCGTGGGCCGGCATTCCCGCCGCCCATGCTCGAACACCAGGTTTTCCGCTCTATGAATTCGCCCGTCGATCCCCAGCTCGAGTCCCTGCGCGTCCCGCCTCACTCGGTCGAGGCGGAGCAATCGGTGCTGGGCGGCCTGCTGCTGGACAACGCCGCCTGGGACCGCATCGCGGACATCCTCAAGGAAGACGACTTCTATCGCTACGACCATAGGCTGATCTGGCAGCAGATGGCCAAGCTGATCGGGCTGGCGCGTCCCGCCGACGTGGTGACGACCCACGAGTCGCTCCAGACGGCCGGCAAGGCGGAAGAGGCGGGCGGCCTGGCCTACCTGAATTCGCTGGCGCAGAATACGCCGTCCGCGGCCAACATCCGCCGCTATGCGGAAATCGTGCGCGACCGCGCGGTGCTGCGGCGGCTGGTCACCGTGGCCGACGAGATCTCGGCCGCGGCCTTCAACCCCCAGGGCAAGGACACGCGGCAACTGCTGGACGAGGCCGAGTCCAAGATCTTCAAGATCGCGGAAGAGGGCGCGCGCGGAAGCGCGGGCTTCCTGTCGCTGCAGCCGCTGTTGACCCAGGTGGTCGAGCGCATCGACGAACTCTACCACCGTGACAGCACCTCGGACGTCACCGGCGTGCCCACGGGGTTCACCGACCTGGACAAGATGACCTCGGGGCTGCAGCCGGGCGACATGATCGTCGTGGCCGGCCGCCCCTCCATGGGCAAGACCGCGTTCTCGGTCAACATCGGCGAGCACGTGGCGGTGGAAGAGGGCTTGCCGGTGGCGGTCTTCTCCATGGAAATGGGCGCCTCGCAGCTGGCCATGCGTGTGCTGGGCTCGATCGGCCGCCTGGACCAGCAGCGCCTGCGCACGGGCAAGCTGCTGGACGAGGACTGGCCCAAGCTGACGCACGCCATCCAGAAGATGCAGGATACCCAGCTCTACATCGACGAAACTCCCGCGCTCAGCCCCATGGAACTGCGCTCGCGCGCCCGCCGCCTGGCCCGGCAGTGCGGCCAGCTGGGCCTGATCATCATCGACTACCTGCAGCTGATGTCGGGCAACGGCGGTGGCGGCAGCGAGAACCGGGCGTCGGAGCTGTCGGAAATCAGCCGCTCGATGAAGGGCCTGGCCAAGGAACTGAACTGCCCCCTGATCGCGCTTTCCCAGCTGAACCGGGGCCTGGAACAGCGCCCCAACAAACGCCCGGTGATGAGCGACCTGCGGGAATCCGGCGCCATCGAGCAGGACGCGGACGTGATCATCTTCCTGTACCGCGACGAGGTCTACAACCCTGACACGCCCGACAAGGGCACGGCCGAGATCATCATCGGCAAGCAACGTAACGGCCCGATCGGCACTGTCCGGCTGACCTGGCAAGGGATGTACACGAAGTTCGCCAACTTCTCGGGCAACGCGTTCGTCGATTCTGATTATTAGGCCCCCCCCTACGCCCTGCGGGCGCCCCCCAGGGGGCGAAACCGGCGGACTGGCGGAGCCAGATCCGCGGTTTCCTGGGTCTAGGGAAACTGTCTTGGACTGAATCACCGGTGCTTCGCCTGGCAGCCAGCGAAGCACCGGCGCCACAACCCGAGAAACGGGTACTAGACCCAGGATGCGGGTGGATCCGGCTCCGCCGGTCCACCCGCATCGCCCCCTTGAGGGGGGGCGCGCCAGCGCGTAGGGGTGGGCTTCCCCGCGCGAAGCGCGAAGGGGGTGCTACACTCTCGCGGTTTTTTAAACACGTCATGTAACTGTCACGTGGCGTACTGCGAGGACGTGATGTTTGGACGCTTGATGCCCAAAGAGGGCCGCTTTTTCGATCTGTTCACGGCGCATGCCGATCTGTCGCGCCAGGGCAGCCGGGAGCTGGCCGCCCTGATGGCCGATCTGGGCCAGGCCGAGGAGCGGGTCAAGAACATCGAGACGCTGGAGAAGAAGGCCGACAAGGTCACCCACGATACGATCGATATGCTGCACAAGACCTTCATCACGCCGCTGGACCGGGACCAGATCCACAACCTCATCACGACCATGGACGACATCCTAGACCTGATGGAAGACGCGGCCCAGTGCATCAACCTCTATGACATCCGCGCCGTCACGCCGGATGCCCGGGCGCTGGCCGACATCGGGGTCCAGTGCTGCGACCGGCTGCACATGGTCGTGAGCCTGCTGCACAACCTGAACGATACGGCCAGCATCATGAAGATCTGCGAAGAGATCGACCGGCTGGAATCGGATGCCGACCGGGTGATGCGCCGCGGCATGGGCCGCCTGTTCCGCGACGAAGCCGACACCCGTCAACTCATCAAGATGAAAGCCATCTACGAACTGCTGGAAGAAATCACCGACAAGTGCGAGGACGTCGCGAACCTGATCGAAGGCATCGTCCTGGAAAACGCCTAGTCGGAAGGATTTCATGGATACGCTTCAGATCAGCTTCGCCACGCTTGCCTTCCTGGTCGTCCTGGCACTCATTTTCGATTTCATGAATGGGTTCCACGACGCCGCCAACTCCATCGCCACCGTGGTTTCCACGGGGGTACTCAAGCCTCATCACGCGGTCGTTTTCGCCGCGTTTTTTAATTTCGTCGCGATTTTCGTCTTCCACCTGAAGGTGGCGGCCACCGTCGGCAAAGGCATCATCGACCCGAGCGTGGTGGACCACTACGTCGTCTTCGGGGCGCTGGTCGGCGCCATCGCCTGGAACGTGATCACCTGGTTCTTCGGCATTCCGTCCTCGTCGTCGCACGCGCTCATCGGCGGCATCGTGGGCGCGGGCCTGGCCAGCTCCGGCCCCAGCGTCCTGATGGTCCGGGAAATCCTCTACATCGTCGCCTTCATCGTGGTTTCCCCGGTGTTGGGCTTCGTGCTGGGCGGCTTCCTGATGCTGCTGGTGTCCTGGCTGTTCCGCCGGACGCGGCCGCTGCGGGTGGACGGCTGGTTTCGCCGCCTGCAACTGCTTTCGGCCGGGCTCTACAGCCTGGGACACGGCGGCAACGACGCGCAGAAGACCATCGGCATCATCTGGCTGCTGCTGATCGCGGCCAATGTCCCGGGGGCCAAGGATCACGTCCCGATCTGGGTGGTGGTCAGCTGCTACGTGGCGATCGCGCTGGGCACCATGTTCGGCGGCTGGCGCATCGTCAAGACCATGGGGCAGCGCATCACCAAGCTCAAGCCCGTGGGGGGCTTCTGCGCCGAGACGGGCGGCGCGATGACGCTGTTCCTGGCGGCCATCCTGGGTATTCCCGTCTCGACCACCCACACCATCACCGGCGCCATCGTCGGCGTCGGCTCCAGCCGCAAGTTCAACGCCGTGCGCTGGGGGCTGGCGGGCAACATCGTCTGGGCCTGGATCCTGACCATCCCGGCTTCCGCCCTCGTGGCCGCGGGCGCCTGGTGGGTGGGCAAGACCCTGTTCTGAGGCCGGGACGCCGCGTTACGACTTGTTTCCAGTATGATGGCGCGCCATGGCGGCCGGTAAAGGCCGCCTGGCGCCGTCGCGCGGAGAAGAAGGGAGCACCCGGGCGTCGGCATGATCCCTCTTTCCCGGAACCGCCACCATGACACCTGCACCGATACAATCCTTGCTTGAATCGCGCGCGCTGCTGCTGTTCGGCCGCATCGTCCTGACGTTCATGTTCTGGACCAGCGGCCTGGTCAAGCTGTTCGATTTCCAGGGCGGGGTCGCCGAGATGAGCCATTTCGGGCTCGAACCGGCCTGGCTGTTCAACGTGCTGACCATCATCGTCCAGCTGGGTGGATCGCTGTTGATCATTTTCAACCGCGCCGCGTGGCTGGGCGCCGGGGCCCTGGCGGTGTTCACGGTGCTGACCATTCCGGTGGCGCACCCGTTCTGGAAGTTCGAGGGCGAGGCCGCGTTCCATGAAATGATGGTCGTGCTCGAGCACATCACCGTGATCGGCGGCCTGATCGTCGTGGCCATCCTGGGCCAGCGCGTCGCGCGCAGGTAATTCCGTTCACGCCCCAGCAAGAGGACCGACCCCGCCATGATCCGCCATATCGTCATGTGGAAACTCAAGGATGAAGCCGAAGGCGCCGACCGCCAGACCAACATGCAGAAGGTCCGGCGGCTGCTCGAGAGCTGCCGCGATTGCGTCCCCGGCATCCTCGAATTCGAGGTAGGGCTGGCCGCCGACGGCCACGAGGCCACGCACGACGTCGTCCTGAACTCGCTGTTTGCCAGCCGCGAGGCGCTGGACGCCTACCAGGCGCATCCGCGCCACGTGGCGATCAAGCCGTTCATGGGGGCGGTGCGGGCCGAGCGGGCCTGCCTGGACTACGACCTGCCCGTGGCGAGGTAAGAGGGGATGTCCATCACGAATCCCGCCACCGTCACGGATGTGCCCATCCCGTTCCTGGCCTGGCTGGGCGCCAGGCTGGTCAAGGCCGAGGGTGGACAGTCCGAGGTCCGGCTCGATGTCCTGCCGCAGCATTGCAACAGCTGGCACGTCTGCCACGGCGGGGTGCTGATGACCATGCTCGATGCGGCCATGGCCACGGCGGCGCGGTCCCTGCATCCGGAGCTGCGTGGCAGCGCGACGGTGGACATGACCACCAGCTTCGTGCGTCCGGGCGAGGCCGGCAACCTGGTGGCCTACGGCAAGTGCTACCACCGCTCCAGCACCATGGCCTTCTGCGAGGCCGAGGTCAGGGACGAGGGGGGCGGGCTGGTGGCCCGGTCCAGCGGCACGTTCAAGTACATCAGGAAGCGCAGCGACCAGGGCGTCGATGGCTGAGCTGCGGCACCCGCGGCCCCTGGATCCCCAGGTGGCCGATCTCGTATCGCGGGTGCGGCGGGCCAATCGTCCGCCTTATTGGCAGTACACGCCGCAGCAGGCGCGCGCCGTCCACGAAAAAGCCAGCAAGGTGCTGGAAATCGCCGCGGCCGAGGTAGCCGCGGTGCGCGACCTGGACATTCCGGTGGGAGACGGGGCCACGATAGGCGCCCGCCTGTACACGGGCATGCTGTCCGCGGATCCCGCGCCGCTCGTGATTTTCTCGCATGGCGGCGGCTTCACCGTCGGCAGCGTGAACGACTACGACGCCATCTGCCGCATGCTGGCCAACGGCGCCCGCTGCAAGGTGTTGTCGCTGGACTACCGGCTGGCGCCCGAGCACCGCTTTCCCACCGCCGCCGACGACGTCTACGCCGCCTGGCGGTGGGCGTTCGAGCGGCATGACATGCTGGGCATCGACCCGGCGCGGGTGGCCGGCATGGGAGACAGCGCCGGCGGCACGCTCACGGCCCAGGCCGCGCTGCGAGCGCGGGACGACGGCCTGCCGCTGGCGGCGCAGGTGCTGCTGTACCCGGGTACCAGCGCGTGGCAGGACACGGCTTCGCACCGGGCGTACGCCACCGGCTACCTGCTGGACGAGCGCACGATACAGTGGTTCTTCAACCTGTACCTGCGAGACGACGCCGACCGGCTGGACTGGCGCTTCGCGGTACTGGACGCCCCGGAGTTCGTCGGGCTGGCGCCGGCCTTCCTGCAACTGGCCGAATGCGACCCGCTGGTGGACGAAGGGCTGGCCTACGGACGCAAACTGGAAGCGGCCAGGGTGCCGGTCCGGATCCAGGTGTACGAGGGGGCCATCCACAGTTTCTACAACATGGGCGGGGCCTTGCGCGTGGCGCGGCAGGCGCACCGCGATTCGGTGGGCTACCTGCGCGCGGTGTTCGAGACCTCGAACGAGGCCTGACGCAGCGAAGCGGGAACCAGCAGCCGCGCCTGCTCGGCGTTGTCGAAGCTGCGTTCTGCCACTTCGACATGGCCGTCGCGGGTGGCCTGGATCACCGTCTGGGCCCGCGTGCCGTAGTCGGGCGTGATGATGAAGGCGGCCGACAGGGCCCGCTCGCGTTCCAGGCTGATGCCGGTGCTGGGCAATTGCGTGTCTTCCGCGATGGTCGTGTCGCTCAGCATCTGGAGGTAGGCCGGCGTGCGGGCCTCGGTGGCCTTGAGCGTGGCCAGCGCGGCGGTGGTGCGCACGACCTTGGGCCAGGGCGTGTCCAGTACCGCGTTCGACAAGCCGTACACGCCGGCCGCCAGCGCCTCGGGCGAGGTGGCGGAATGGCCGCGGCGATGCGACAGGTACCACAGCGACGGGCTCCGCCCGAACAATTCCCCCACCACCAGGTTGAATCCGTTGAAGGGCCCGGCACGCCGGGCCAGGTCGCGCAGATAACCCGCGGGGGTCGAGGTGCCAGCCAGGAAACCGGACACCAGTCCGCCGCGCGAGGGCGCGGCTGGATCGTTCCGGCCTCCCTCGCGGTAATTCGTGATGGCGGCGAAGCGCCCATGCCGCGTGATACCCATCCAGGTCCCGCCGGCCGCCAGGTCGCGTCCGGCCCAGATGTCGGGATGATCCTGCCACCAGTCGGCGGGCGCCGTGGGCCGGGCATAGAACTCGTCGCGGTTGGCCACCATCAGCAAAGTGGTCGGACCGCGCGGATCCCAGGCGAAGGCCATCAGGCACATGGCGTCAGTCTTCCCATCCCGCCGGATCGGCGGGCAGGTCGACGAAGACCTCGCTGCGGCGAGGGGCCAGCAGGAGGGCCGCCAGGCCGCTGGCCTGCACCGCTTCGGCCAGCGCGGCCTCGAGTCCGGGCACGTCGGCCACGTCTTCGTAGACCTCCATCCAGGTGACCACGCCGTCGTCGGCGGCGGGGCGCGCCAGGAGGGCCGCCCGGGCGCTCCGGGCGCGGCCGGCCTCGAGCACCCGGCGGGCGGGCGCCAGGGCCTCGGCGCGCCGGGCTTGCGGCAGTTTGTAGTAGACGTAGAGATTGTGCATGGCGGGTCCCGGCGCTGGGCTCATGCCGAGCGGGTATCGTCGGACAGGGCGTAGGGCAGCGCCCGCGGCTGGATGATCGGACCGGCGGGCGAGCCGGCGTGCAGGGGGGCTTGGCCTTGCGCGGCGGCCAGCGAGCTTTCGTACAGGACCGCGACCCCGCCGCCTTCGCGCGCCGCGTTGACGATGCGGCCGCAGGGCTGCTCGTCGCCTTCCTGGAAGACGTCGGCACCGGCCAGCGCCTGCGGATCCGGCTGCCCGCCGGCGACATGGCCGGCGAACATGCGGCGCTTGAGCTTGCCGAGGTAGTGGCTGCGCGCGACCACTTCCTGGCCGGGATAGCAGCCCTTGGTGAAGCTGACCCCGCCGATCAGCTCCAGGTTGACCATCTGCGGCACGAACAGGTCCTGCGTCGGCGCCGTGATCCAGGGCAGGCCCGAAGCGATGTCGGCGGCGCGCCAGGCCTGGGCCAGGCCGGCCTGCGCCGGGGCCCCCAGCGCGGTGCCCAGCCGTTGCAGCGCGTCGTCCGTTCCTATCCACCACCAGCGCGGCGACGCGTCGGCGGCGGGGGCCGCGATCCAGGTGGCGTCGGGCAGGTCGGCGCGCGACCAGGGCGCGGCGGGCAGCAACCCGCCCGCGGCCGCCTGCAGGGCCGCCGCATCGGTCCCGCGCCAGACGCCGGCCACGCGCAGCGGCGTGGCGGCAAGCTTGACCTTGGCGCGCAGCACGAACATGGACAGGCGCTTCTGCAGCGCCTGGGCGATGCTGGCATCGACCAGCGCCAGCACGCGCGGGACCGGATCGGCGGGATCGGGCTGGGCGCGCCAGACGATGGCGCTGGCAAGCAGCCGGCCCTTGGCCGTGCAATAGCCGGCAAGCCGCGCGTCGGCGTCGCCAAGTTTCTTGACGTCTTGGGTCAGTTGTCCCTGCAGGAATTCGATCGTGTCTGCACCCCGGGCTTCGAGCACGGTCAAATGGTCCAGCGGCGCGATGTGCGCGAGGGCGGCATCCGGCCGCGCGCTCGCGGATAAAATCTCTTGGACGGACATCTTGAAACGGTCGATGAGGTCGATCGAAGTATTATAGGCGCCCATGCCCAAACGACATTTTTCCCTGAAACGCGCGCTGGCCATATCGTTCGCCGCGCTGTTGCTGGCATCGCTGGCCATCGTCGGCGCAGGCGTCGCGTGGCTGCGCATGCCGCTTTCCCTGCCCGCGGACAAGGTGGACTTCGTCATCGACGAAGGCACGACCATGCGGGGCATCGCCCGGCAGGTGCGCGAGGCCGGCATCGCCGTGCCGCCCGAGGTCCTGATCGCCTATGCGCGCGTGACGGGCACCGAACGCCGCATCAAGGCCGGCGGCTACGAAGTGGCGCGCGGCGATTCGCTGTGGACGCTGCTGAACCGGCTCGCGCGCGGCGACGTCACGCAGCGCGAGATCCGTTTCATCGAGGGCTGGAACTTCCGCCAGATACGCGCGGCCCTGCGCCGCCATCCCGACGTGCGCCAGACCCTGGACGGCCTCGACGACGCCACGGTCACGGCCAAGATCGGCGCCTCGACCAGCCATCCCGAAGGGCTGTTCTTTCCGGACACCTATCTGTTCGCCGTGGGCTCGAGCGACATCGACATCCTGCGCCGCGCCTATCGCGCGCAACAGCGGGAACTGGCCGAGATCTGGGCGCAACGCGATCCGGACCTGCCGCTGGGCTCGCCGTACGAAGTCCTGATCCTGGCCTCCATCATCGAAAAGGAAACCGGCATGGAGGCCGATCGCCGGCGCATCGCCGGCGTGTTCGTCAACCGGCTCAGGGTCGGCATGCCGCTGCAGACCGACCCGACTGTCATCTACGGCCTGGGCGAGGTCTTCGACGGCAACCTGCGCCGCCGCGACCTGCGCGCCGACACCCCGTGGAACACCTACACGCGCCGCGGGCTGCCGCCCACGCCCATCTCGAACCCGGGCCGGGCCTCGCTGCTGGCCGCGGTCCAGCCCGAGAAGCACAAGTACCTGTATTTCGTCTCCCGCGGCGACGGCACCAGCGCCTTCTCCGAGACCCTGGACAGCCACAACCGCTACGTCGCGCGCTACCAGCTCAGGGGGCAGGGGTTGCAGCCGCCGCCGTCCATGCAGACCGAGGCGGTGCAGCCATGAGCGCCGGCGCGAACGCGGCCGTGCGCCGCGGCCGTTTCATCACGCTCGAGGGCGTGGACGGCGCTGGCAAGAGCACGCACCTGGAATGGCTCGTGGCCCGGCTGCGCGAGGCCGGCCTGGATGTGGTGCAGACCCGCGAGCCCGGCGGCACGCCGCTGGCCGAGAAACTGCGCGAGCTGCTGCTGAACGAACCCATGCGGCTCGATACCGAGACCCTGCTGATGTTCGCCGGGCGCTGCGAGCACGTGCGCACCGTGATCGAGCCGGCGCTGGCGCGGGGCCAGTGGGTGGTCTGCGACCGCTTCACCGACGCCACCTACGCCTACCAGGGGGGCGGCCGCGGCCTGGCCGCCGAGCGCATCGCGGTGCTGGAGCAATGGGTGCACGAGGACTTGCAGCCGGACGTGACCTGGTTGTTCGACGTCCCGCTGGAAGTGTCCCGCGAACGGCTGGGGCGGGGCCGCACCCTGGACCGTTTCGAGCGCGAGGACGACGCCTTTTTCGAACGCACGCGCGCGGCCTATCATGCCCGGGCCAAGGCGGATCCGGCGCGTTTTCGCATCATCGATTCGACCCGGCCGATCGAGGCGGTCCGGGCGGAGCTGGCCGCCCAGCTGCAGGCCTGCATCGCCGCGGCGGATGGCCCATGAGCCTGCCCCGGTTCTATCCCTGGCATGAAGAAACGGCCCGCGCCTGGCTGGGCGAAGAACAGCGGCGACGCTTTGCCCACGCCTGGCTCATCCACGGACTGGCGGGCATAGGCAAGGTCGAGTTCGCGCGCGCCGCCGCCGCCGGCCTGTTGTGCGAGTCGCCGCAGGACGGCATGGCCTGCGGGCAGTGCCCCGCCTGCACCTGGTATGCGTCGGGCAACCATCCCGACTTCCGCCGCGTCCGTCCCGAAGCCGTGGCGCTGGCCGAAGGCCAGGCCGAAGAGGGCGACGCCGAGGAAGAAGCCGTCGATGCCGACGGCAAGAAGGCCGGCAAGCGCGCCCCCTCGCGCGAGATCCGCATCGAGCAGATACGCGCCCTGGAGTCCTGGGCCAATACCGGCACGCACCGGGGCGGCCTGCGGGTGGTGGTGTTGTATCCGGCTGAAACGCTCAACACCATTTCAGCCAACGGCCTCCTGAAGATCCTGGAGGAACCGCCCCCCCAGACCGTGTTCCTGCTCGTGTCCGACGCGCCCGACCGGCTGTTGCCCACCCTGGTGTCGCGCTGTCGCCGGCTGCCCCTGGGAACGCCGGCGCCCGAGCCCGCCCTGGCCTGGCTGCAAGAGCAGGGCGTCCAGGACGCGGCCGCGCAACTGGCCGCCGCCGGGGGGGCGCCGGTCGCGGCCTGGCGCCGTGCCGAAGCCGGCGTTCCGCCCAGGGCGTCATGGCTGGACACCTTCGTGACCGCGCTCGCGCAAGGCAAGCCGCCCGACCTGGGGCAGATCGTCGACGCGCTGGACAAGATTCCCGCCGCCGAGTGGATCGACGCCCTGCAACGCCTGGCCATCGACGTGGCCCTGGCCCAGGCCGGCATGGGCGCGCGCTATTTCCCCGACCTGGCCTCCCAGAGTGCGAAGATAGGCGAGCGCGCCGAGCGCGGCCGGGTGGCCGAGCTGTCGCGCTGGCTCACCCGCCAGCGCAGGATCGCCGACCATCCGCTCAATGCACGGCTGTTCGCCCAGGATGTGCTGGCCCAGGCCAGCGCGGCCTGCCTGGGCCGCCGCCCCAAGCGGGCCTAGGTGCCCGCTCCCGCTGGTACTATGGATTCCGCAGCCTTACCGTCTTCCTTTCCCATGTTCGTCGATTCGCATTGCCATCTGGATTTTCCCGAACTGGCCGCGCAACTGCCCGAGATCCTCGAGCGCATGCGCGGCAACCACGTCGCCCAGGCGCTGTGCGTCAGCGTGAACCTGCCCGACTGGCCTCGGCTGATGGAGCTGGTGCGGGGCCATGACAATCTTTGGGCCTCGGTGGGCGTGCACCCCGACTACGAGGACACCCCCGACCCCACGGTCGAGCAATTGGTCGAGCTGGCGGCGACTCCGAAGGTCGTCGCGATAGGAGAAACCGGGCTGGACTACTACCGGCTGACGGGTGACCTGACCTGGCAGCGCGACCGCTTCCGCAACCATATCCGTGCCGCCCGGCGGACCGGCAAACCCCTGATCATCCACACCCGCTCGGCGGCGGAAGATACGCTGCGCATCATGGAAGAAGAGGGGGCGGCGGAAGTCGGCGGCGTGATGCATTGCTTCACCGAATCCCAGGCAGTGGCGGACGCGGCCATCGCGATGAATTTCCACATCTCCTTTTCGGGCATCGTCACCTTCAAGAATGCGCGGGAACTGCAGGAAGTGGCCCGCAACATCCCGCTGGACCGGATCCTGATCGAAACCGATTCGCCATACCTGGCGCCCGTACCCCACCGGGGCAAGCTGAACGACCCGTCCAAGGTGATCCACGTCGCCGAGAAGATCGCCGACCTGCGGGGCATCACGGTCGAAGCGGTGGCGGAAGCGTCGACCAAGAATTTTTTCAATCTATTCAAAGATATACAGCGTTAACTTAAAGTTAGAAATAACTTTAATCCAGCTGTTCGATGTTGAAGAAAAAAGCTTTTCAATCAATGGCTTGGAAAGCAAATATAAGGAAACGCATTATGTTTGGCTCGTGGGCGCGGCGCGGATGGGGGTTCCTGTTGCTGTGGTGCTGGCTGACCGCGTTCTCGGCGGCGCAGGCAGGCGCGGAAGAGGATTTCTGGATCGCCATCCGCAACGACCGCGCGTCCACGGTCAAAACGCTGCTCGCGCGGGGCATGGATCCCAACATGCCGAATGCCGCCAGCAATACGCCGCTGCTCGAAGCCATCAAGGAAGAGGCCTGGGGCGTCTATGACGTCCTGCTGGCCGACAAGCGCATCGACGTGAATCGCCAGAACCGGCTGCGCGAGACGCCGCTGATGTACCTGGCCATCCGGGGCGAGGCCGCGCGGATGGAAAAACTGATCGAGCGCGGCGCCGAGGTCAACCAGGAGGGCTGGACGGCGCTGCACTACGCCGCATCCAAGGGCAACGACGACGCGGTGCGCGTGCTGCTGGAGCACTATGCCTACATCGACGCCGAATCGCCCGGGAAGATGACGCCCCTGATGATGGCCATGCGCTACGACCATACTTCGACGGTGAAGCTGCTGCTGGACGAAGGGGCGGATGGCTACGTCCGCAATGCCGAGGGCAAGAACGCCGTGGATGTCGGCCGGGACGCGGGCAACACGATACTGGCCAACAACCTGGTCGAACGCCTGAACCAGGACCGCCAGCGCCGGCAACAGCAGCAGCGCCGCTAAGCGGGAAAGGCGGGCAGGCTGCCCGTCCGCAGGCGGATGCCGATCTCGTCGCCCATGCGATGCCCGTCCTCGCGGGGCATCTGCGCCAGCACTTCGCTGCCCGAGGGCAGGCGCAAGGTGTACAGGTAGCCCGGGCCGCGAAAGACCTTGTGGACCAGCCGCGCCCGGATGGGGCTGTCGGCGTCGGCCAGCAGGTCGTCGGGCCGCAGCAGGACCCGGACATCGCCGTTCGTGGAAACAGGGCCGGGCGCATCGATATCGCCGAATTCAAGCCGGATGCTGCCGTTGCCTGTCGGCCGGCCCGGCACCAGCACGCCGGCGCCGATGAAGCCGGCCACGAACGCCGTGGCGGGGTGGTGATAAAGATCGTAGGCCTTGCCCCACTGCACGATCCGGCCTTGCTCCATCACGCCGATCTCGTCGGCCATCGCGAAAGCCTCGGCCTGGTCGTGCGTCACCAGGATCGCAGTCGCCTCGGCCTCCTTCAGGATGTCCCGTATTTCGCCGGCCAGTCGCTCGCGCAGGTCCACGTCCAGGCTGGAAAAGGGCTCGTCCAGCAGCAGCAGTTCGGGGCGTGGCGCCAGCGCGCGGGCCAGCGCCACGCGCTGCTGCTGGCCGCCGGACAGCTCGTGCGGATACTTGCCGCCCAGCGAGGCCATGCCGACCAGGGACAGGAGCCCTTTTACCCGCGCGGCGCGGGCCGCGGCCGGTTCGCGCCGCAGGCCGAAACCGACGTTGTCTTCCACCGACAGGTGAGGGAACAGCGCGTAGTCCTGGAACATGACACCCACCCGGCGTTTCTCGGGGGCCAGGCTGCGGCGCGGCGTGGCGACGACTTCGCCGTGCAGCGCGATGCTTCCGGCCAGCAGGGGTTCGAAACCGCTGATCGCGCGCAGCACCGTGCTCTTGCCGCAGCCCGATGGCCCCAGCAGGCAGCCGATGCGGCCTTCGTGCAGGGCCAGCGACAGGTCGTCGACGACGACGTGCATGCCGGTCGGCATGCGATAGCCCAGGCGGACGTGATCGAGCTGCAGGTGAGGGTGGGGCATGGGGGCGGACGGATTGCGCAAGCGCATGAATATAATTCGTATTCCTGCTTGCCGCCAACGCCAGGCGGACCTTCGCGCCCGCGTCGTCCGTCGATTTGTCCTGGTATCCGATGCACCGACGCACCGCGCTTTCCTGGCCGGCCGCCGCCGTGGCCGCCTTCATCGCCTTGCCCATCGTCAGCCTGCTGTGGTCGGTGTCGAACGCCGACGCCGGCGCCCGGGACATCCTTGCCCACCTGGCCGGCACGGTGCTGCCGGGCTATGTCGCCACCTCGCTGCTGCTGATGGCGGCCGTGGGCGCGGGCGCCGCCGTCGTGGGCGTCGCCACCGCCTGGGTCGTGGCGGCCCACGATTTCCCCGGGCGGCGCGTCTACGAATGGGCGCTGATCCTGCCGCTGGCCATGCCGACCTATGTCATGGCCTATGCCTTCACCGACTTCTTCCAGTTCTCGGGGCCGGTGCAGACCCTGCTGCGGGACCTGACCGGTCAGCCCCGGCTGCCATGGTTCCCGGCCATCCGGTCGTGGTACGGGGCGGCGCTGGTCTTCATCTTCGCGTTCTATCCCTACGTCTACCTGCTGACGCGCACGGCCTTCCTCGAGCGCAGCCCGCGCCTGTCCGAGGCCGCGCGCACGCTGGGCTGCGGCCCGGCGCGGGCTTTCTTCGCGGTGGTGCTGCCGCTGGCGCGGCCCGCGGCCGTGGCCGGCATCACGCTGGTGCTGATGGAGACGCTGGCCGACTACGGCGCGGTGTCGTACTTCGGCGTGCAGACCTTCACCACCGGCATCTACCGGGCCTGGCTGTCCATGGGGGACCGCATCGCCGCGGCCCAGCTGGCGTCGGCCCTGCTGGCCTTCGTGTTCGTGCTGGTCTGGCTGGAGCGCCGCAGCCGGACCCGCCTGCGCTTTCACGCGGGCGCCCAGCGCCACGAGCAGGCGCCGCGCCGGCTGTCGGGCCGCCGGGCGGTCTGGGCCAACCTGGTATGCCTCGTACCGCTGACCTTGGGATTCCTGCTGCCCGTGGCCATCATGCTGCGGTTCGCCGCCCAGGATTTCCACGTCATCGACTGGAACCGCTATGCCATGTGGCTGGGCAATACCCTGCGGCTGGCGGCCACGACCTCGGTGCTGGCCGTGGTGCTGGCGCTCGGGCTGGCCTACGCCGCCCGCCTGGCGCCCGGGCGGCTGGTGCGCGCCGCCAACAGCGTGGCGGGCATGGGCTACGCGGTGCCCGGCGCGGTGCTGGCGGTGGGCCTGTTGATCCTGGTGGGCGCGCTGGACGGCCGGCTGGAGGCGTGGGGATGGTCGTTCCAGGGCACGCTGACCGGCACGCTGACGCTGCTGGTCTATGCCTACCTGGTCCGCTTCCTGGCGGTGGCGCTGCAAACGACGGAGGCGGGGCTGGCCAAGATCACGCCGTCCCTGGATGCCAGCGCGCGCAGCCTGGGGGCGGGGACCTGGGAACTGCTGGCGCGTGTGCACCAGCCGCTGTTGCGGCGCAGCCTGCTGACCGCCGCCTTGCTGGTGTTCGTGGACGTGATGAAGGAGCTGCCCGCGACCCTGGTGCTGCGGCCGTTCAACTTCGACACCCTGGCCGTCATCACCGACCACCTGGCGGCGGACGAACGGTTGGGAGAGGCCGCCGTCCCGGCCCTGACCATCGTGCTGGCCGGCCTGCTGCCGGTGATCGTGCTGGCCCGGGCCATTTCCCGGCGGGACAAGCTTACGAAAAGCTGAAAGATTTGACGGGAGAGATGGGAATGACAATAATTCCCATCTCGTTGCCAACTCGACCTTATCCCGAGGCCTCGTCCATGCTCAAGCTTTCCCTGCTGACCGCCGCGTTGCTGGCCGTCTCCGCCGGCGCCCACGCGCAGGAACTGAACATCTATTCCGCCCGCCATTATCAGACGGACGAGCTGCTCTACAAGGGATTCACCGACCAGACCGGCATCAAGATCAACCGCATCGAGGCCGGCGATGCCGCGCTGGTCGAGCGCCTGAAGAGCGAGGGCGCCAAGAGCCCGGCCGACGTGATCCTGATGGTCGACGCCGCGCGCTTGTGGCGCGCCGAGGCCGACGGCCTGTTCCAGCCGGTCAGCTCCAAGGTGCTGGCCGAGCGCATTCCCGCCAACCTGCAAGGCGGCGAACCGGGCAAGGACCCGCAATGGTTCGGTTTCTCCACGCGCGCCCGCGTCATCGTCTACAACAAGGCGACCGTCAACCCGGCGGACGTCGATACCTACGAAAAGCTGGCCGACCCCAAGAACAAGGGCAAGGTCTGCACGCGGTCCGGCTCCCACCCCTACATGCTGTCCCTGCTGGGCTCGCTGATCGAGCGCAACGGCGAGGCCGCGGCCGAGAAGTGGGCCCAGGGCATGGTGGCCAACATGGCGCGCAGCCCGCAGGGCGGCGACACCGACCAGATCAAGGGCGTGGCCTCGGGCGAATGCGGCGTCGCGCTGACCAACAACTACTACTACGTGCGCATGGCCCGGTCCGACAAGCCCGAGGACAAGGCCGCAATCGCCAAGATCGGCTTCCTGTGGCCCGACCAGGCGGGGCAGGGCGTGCACATGAACGTCGCCGGCGGCGCGGTGGCCCGCCATGCGCCGCACAAGGAAGCCGCGATCAAGTTCCTGGAATACCTGGCCAGCGACAAGGCGCAGAACTATTTTGCCGCGGGCAACAACGAGTGGCCGGCCGTGCGGTCGGTCAAGACCGACAACGCCGCGCTGGAAGCGCTGGGTCCGTTCAAGGCCGAGACGGTGTCGATCGGCGCGATCGGCCGCAACCAGGTCACGGCCCAAAAGATCCTGGACCGTACCGGATACCGTTGATCGTTCCTGCCGCTCTGTAGAATGGGGGGATCGCCCCCCATTCTCATTGTTCGCGCATGCCCGCTTCTTCGCCGCTCGCTCCCGGTTTCATGGTCGTCCACGGCAATCGGCTGGAGGAACTGCGCGGGCTGGCGGTGTCATGGATGAAGCGGTATCCGCTGGCGCCGCTCGAGAACGAAATCATCCTGGTGCAGAGCAACGGCATCGCGCAGTGGCTGAAGTTCGCCCTGGCGGCCGATCCGGACGAGGCGGGGGCGCAAGGCTGCGGGATCGCGGCGGCGGTGGCGGTGCAACTGCCGGCGCGCTTTCTCTGGCAGGCCTACCGCGCGGTGCTGGGCAAGGACCTGCTTCCCGAAACATCTTCGCTCGACCGCAACGGCTTGACCTGGCGTCTGCTGCGCCTGTTGCCGCAGGTGCTGGGCGACGAGGTGTTCCTGCCGCTGCGGCGCTTCCTGGCCGACGACGACAGCATGCGCAAGCGCCATCAACTGGCCGAGCGGCTGGCGGACCTGTTCGACCAGTACCAGGTGTACCGCGCCGATTGGCTGGACGACTGGGAGCATGGGCGCGACGTGCTGCGGACATCGCGGCGCGGCACCGTGCCGCTCGGCGCGGAGGACCGCTGGCAGGCCGCCTTGTGGCGCGCGGTGCTGGCCGACGTGGGCGACGATGGCGTGATCCAGAGCCGGGCGCGCGTGCACCGGCGCTTCCTGGCGCGGCTGGCCGAGGCCGATGCGCCGCCGCGGGACCTGCCGCGCCGGGTGATCGTATTCGGGATCTCGTCCATGCCGGCGCAGTCGCTGGAGGCGCTGGCGGCACTGTCCAAGTTCTGCCAGGTCCTCTTGTGCGTCCATAATCCCTGCCAGCATCACTGGACCGACATCGTCGCCGACCAGGACCTGCTGCGCCACCAGTACCGGCGGCACCAGCGCAAGCCTGGCATGCCCGCGGCGCCGGACGCGCAGGCCATGCACCGCTTCGGCAATCCGCTGCTGGCGGCCTGGGGCAAACAGGGCCGCGACTACATCCACCTGCTCGATACCTACGACATTCCCGAGCGCTACCAGGAGCATTTCGCTTCCATCAGCGACCGCCGCATCGACCTGTTCAGCGAACCGCCCGCCGAGCACCTGCTGGCCCAGGTCCAGGACGACATCCTCAATCTGCGCTCGCTCGAGGAAACGCGGGAACAATGGCCGCCGGTGGACGTCGAGACCGACGCCTCCATCCGTTTCCACATCGCCCACAGCCCGCAGCGCGAGGTCGAGATCCTGCACGACCAGCTCCTGGCCCGCTTCGATGCCGACCCCAGCCTGCGGCCGCGCGACGTCATCGTCATGGTGCCGGACATCGATGCCTACGCGCCGCACATCCGGGCAGTGTTCGGCCAGATCGATCCGCGCGACCGCCGCCACATTCCCTATACGCTGGCCGATCAGGGGCAGCGCGGCCGCGAGCCGCTGCTGATCGCGGTCGAGCACCTGCTGCGGCTGCCCGAGAGCCGTTTCGCGGTCAGCGAGATACTGGACCTGCTGGACGTGCCGGCCGTGCGCCAGCGCTTCGGCCTGCGCGAAAGCGACCTGCCGCAGTTGCATCGCTGGATCGCCGGGGCGGGCGTGCGCTGGGGCGTGGACGCGGGCCAGCGCGCCAGCCTGGGCCTGCCCGGGGGCATGGAGCAGAACACCTGGCGCTTCGGCCTGCGCCGCATGCTGCTGGGCTACGCGGTGGGCGCCGCGCCGGCGTTCGAGGGCATCGAACCCTATGACGAAGTGGGCGGCCTGGACGCGGCGCTGGTCGGATCGCTGGACGCCTTGCTGGAGAGCCTGGAACGCATCCGCGCCGCCCTGGCGACGCCGGCCGCGCCCCAGGCCTGGGGATTCCGGCTGCGGACCCTGATGGCCGATCTCTTCACGCCGACGACCGAGCGCGAGGAAGCCGCGCTGGCCAGCCTGTCGCAGTTGCTGGACGACTGGCTGGAGGTGTGCGAGCGCGTCGGCCTGGAGGAAACGTTGCCGCTGGTGGTGGTGCGCGAGGCCTGGCTGGGCGACCTGGATCGCAGCCGCCTGAACCAGCGCTTCCTGGCAGGGTCGGTCAACTTCTGCACCCTGATGCCGATGCGGGCGATCCCGTTCCGCGTCGTCTGCCTGCTGGGCATGAACGACGGCGACTATCCCCGGGTCCAGACGCCGCCCGATTTCGACCTGATGCGCGCCGACTACCGGCCGGGCGACCGTTCGCGCCGCGAGGACGACCGCTATCTGCTGCTCGAGGCGCTGCTGTCGGCGCGCGACGCGCTGTACGTGAGCTGGGTCGGCCGCAGCGTACGCGACAACGCCGAGCGGCCGCCTTCCGTGCTGGTGGCGCAATTGCGCGACCATCTTGCCGCGGGCTGGAAAAGCCAGGACGGCGCGGACCTGCTGGACGGCCTGACCACGGTCCATCCGCTGCAGCCTTTCAGCCCGCGCTATTTCGCCTCGCGCTCGGGGCGGCTGTTCACCTATGCGCGGGAATGGGCGGTGATGCACGAGCCCCGGGCGTCCGGGGCGCCCATGCCGCAGGCCCTGCCGCCGCCCCCGGCCGGCGCCGTCCTGGAACTGGCGCAGTTGCAGGCCTATGCCCGAGACCCGCTGCGGGCCTTCTTCAACCAGCGGCTGAAGATCCATTTCGACGATGCCGAAGAGGCGGCGGAGGACGAAGAACCCTTCGCGCTCGACGGCCTGACCCATTACCAGTTGAGCGAGCGCTTGTTGCTGGCCGGCTTGTCCGCGGACGACGCCGACGAGGCCCTGGACAGGCTGCACGCGACGGCCAGGATGTTGGCGCGCGGCGGCGAGCTGCCGCTGGCCGGATTCGGCGAACGCGTGGCGCAGGCGCTGATCGCGCCGCTGCCCGACGTGCTGGCGCGGCATCGGGAGTGGCGCGCGCGCTGGCCGCTGGCATGCGAGGTGCCGGCCGCGGTGGAGTTCCGGCATGGCGAGATCTCGTTGCAGGGCTGGCTGGGCGGACTGCGGCGCAACGACGACGGCGGGCACCTCTGGCTCGAGGCCATTCCCGGCGAGCTGGGCGTGGCCGCGCGCCTGCCACGATGGCATCGGTTGATCCGGCCTTGGGTGGCGCATCTGGCCGGCAATGCGACGGGGCTGTCCCTGCACACCGTGCTGGTCGCCACCGACGGCGAATTCAGCCTGCCGCCCGTGGCCGAAAGCGAGGCGCGGGCCTGGCTGGGCGACCTGATCGACGCCTGGGACGCCGGCATGCGCCTTCCGCCGCCGGTGGCCGTGCGCACGGCGTTCGCGTGGCTGGCCGCGCTGCCGGACGAGGCGGCGGCATACGAGCAGGCGCGCAAGACCTACGAGGGCGGGCCCACCATGCCCGGCGAGGTCGACTGCAATCCCTATCTGATGCGCCAGTTCCCGGACTTCCAGGCCTTGTGGTCGGACGAGGAGTTCGGTTCCTGGGCCCGGACGCTGTATCTGCCGCTGTTCGAAACGGCCCGGCCGGCGCGTACCGAGAGGAAAACCGGGGGAGAGCGGGCATGAGCGCTTGGTCCCCGACACGCGACCTGGCACTGACCCTGCCGCTGCGTGGCAGCCGCCTGATCGAGGCCAGCGCCGGCACGGGCAAGACTTTCACCATTTCCGCGCTGTTCGTCCGACTCGTGCTGGGGCATGGTGGCGAGAGCGCCTTCGGCCGCGAGCTGCTGCCGCCCGAGATCCTGGTCGTGACCTTCACCGATGCCGCCACCCAGGAACTGCGTGACCGCATTCGCGCCCGGCTGGCGGAGTCCGCACGCTATTTCCGCGAGGAAACCGAGGCGCCGGATACCTTGATCGCTGCTTTGCGTGGCGACTACCCCGAGGCCGACTGGCCCGCCTGCGCCAGCAAGCTGGACGTGGCGGCGCAATGGATGGACGAGGCCGCGGTGTCCACCATCCACGGCTGGTGCCAGCGCATGCTGCGCGAACACGCCTTCGACAGCGGCAGCCTGTTCACGCAGACACTGGAAACCGACCATACCGACCTCCTGGCCGAGGTCGTGCGCGACTATTGGCGCGAACATTGCTATGCATTGCGGGACGAGACGCTGGACTGGGTGTCGACGAACTGGATCACCCCCGATGCCTTGCGGCGGCGGATTTCGCCTTTGCTGGCCCATGCATCGCCACGCGACATCCCCGGCACCTTGGCGGACATCTACGCCAGTGCCCGTGCCCGCCGCGCCGCGGCGCTCGCCCAGCTGAAAGCTCCGTGGACCGCCTGGAGCCAGGAATTGCGCGCACTGTGCGATGCGGCCTGCGCCGCCAAGCGCGTCAACGCCCGCAAGTTCCAGGCACGCTGGTACGGCCCCTGGTTCGACCGCTTGTCCGCCTGGGCGTCCGATCCCGCGCTGGAAATCCTGGACCTGGGAACGGGATTCCAGCGCCTGACTCCGGCCGGCATGGCCGAGATCTGCGAGGCCGGCCATCGCATCGACCATCCCGCGCTGGATGCCATGGTCGACCTGCCGCGCCTGCTTGCCCGACTGCCATCGGCCGATGCCGACATGCTGGCGCACGCCGCGTATCGGGTGCGGATCCGCTTCGACGAGGAAAAGCGGCGCCGCGCCGAAATGGGTTTCGACGATATGCTGACCCGCCTGGATGCGGCGCTGCGCGGCGAGAACGGCGATCGGCTGGCCCAGGTCATCCGCGCCCAGTTCCCGGTGGCGCTGATCGACGAATTCCAGGATACCGATCCCGTCCAGTACCGGATCTTCGACCGCGTCTACCGCGTCGCCGACGACTCCGACGATTGCGCGCTGCTGATGATCGGCGATCCCAAGCAGGCCATCTACGCCTTCCGCGGCGCCGACATCCATACCTATCTGCGCGCCCGCCGGGCGACCGCGGGCCGCCACTACACGCTGGGCACCAACTTCCGCTCCAGCGCCGGCATGGTCGCCGCGGTCAACGCCGTATTCGAGACTGCCGAGAACCGGCCGGACGGGCAGGGCGCCTTCCTGTTCCGGCGCGGCGGCGACGACCCGCTGCCCTTCGTGCCGGTAGCGGCGCAGGGCAGGGCGGAGTCCCTGGTCACGGACGGCGCGCCCGCCGCGCCGTTGACCTTCTGGCTGGCCGACCAGGACGCGCCCATCGCCGGCGGCGCCTACCGCGCGGCCATGGCCGCCACCTGCGCCACCGAGATCGTCCGCCTGCTGGCCGGCGGCCGGGCGGGGAACACGGGCTTCCTGCAAGACGGCGCGATCCGCGGCCTCGCGCCCGCCGACATCGCGGTGCTGGTGCGCGACATGGGCGAGGCCCATGCCATCCGTTCCGCGCTGGCCGAACGCGGCGTGCGCAGCGTCTACCTGTCGGACAAGGACTCGGTGTTCGACGGCCAGGAAGCCGCCGACCTGCTGCGCTGGCTGCATGCCTGCGCCGAACCCGACGACGACCGCAAGCTGCGCGCGGCGCTGGCCAGCGCGACGCTGGACCGGCCGCTGGCCGAGCTCGACCGGCTGAACCGCGACGAGCGCTTCTGGGAGTCCTGGGTGCTGCGTTTCCGTGGCTACCGCGACCTGTGGCGGCGCCAGGGCGTGCTGCCCATGCTGCGGCGCTTCATGGACGACTTCGGGCTGCCGGCGGCGCTGGCCCGGCGCGCGGACGGCGAACGCGCCCTGACCAACCTGCTGCACCTGGCCGAACTGCTGCAACAGGCGGCCGGCGAACTGGACGGCGAGCAGGCCCTGATCCGCCACCTGGCGGAGCACCTGGCGCAGGACGGCCAGGCCAACGAAGCCCAGATCCTGAGGCTGGAAAGCGATGCCCAGTTGCTCAAGGTCGTGACGGTCCACAAGTCCAAGGGGCTGGAATATCCGCTGGTCTTCCTGCCGTTCGCCTGCTCATTCCGGCCCGCCGACCGTACCCGCCCGCCGCTGCGCTATCACGACGAATCCGGCCGACTGGTCGTCAGCATCGCGCCCGGCGAGGCCGAGGAGGCGCTGGCCGACCGCGAGCGGCTGGCCGAAGACCTGCGTCTGTTGTACGTGGCGCTGACGCGGGCGCGCCATGCCTGCTGGCTGGGCGTGGCCGACCTCAAGCGCGGCCGCGCCGCCGAATCGGGTTGGCCGCTGTGCGCGCTGGGCTATCTGGCCGGTGGCGGCGAACCGCTGGCGGGATCGGCCCGGCTGGAGTCCGTGCTGCGCGCCCTGGATCCTTCCGGGGCCTTGCTGCGCACCGTGCCGGCCCCACGGCCGGACACCGTCGTCCTGGACATGCAGGCCGACGGTCCCGCCGAACCCGTGTACCGCACGCCCGGACGCCAGTCCGGCGAGCCGTGGTGGATCGCTTCCTACAGCGCCTTGCGCGTCGCCAGCCTGGCCGACGGCGACGAAGATGCGCGCGAGGCCCGCCTGCACGGCGACACCAGCCCCGAGACGCCCGAGGCGCAAAAGCTGTTCGACGACGACGTTCCCGACACGGACGAAACGCTGGCCGCGCCGGCAGGCACCGGCATGCACCGCTTTCCGCGCGGGCCGGGACCGGGCACCTTCCTGCACGGCCTGTTCGAGTGGGCAGGGGAGGAGGGCTTCGGCGCCGCCGCGGCCGATCCGGACCGCCTGGCCGACGCCGTCGCGCGCCGCTGCAACCGCCGCGGCTGGGAAAGCTGGATCACGCCGCTGAGCCGCTGGCTGTCGGGCGTGCTGACCGAACGGCTGCCGCTGGGCGCGGGGCGGAGCTTCCGGTTCGCGGAGCTCGAGTCCTACCGGGTCGAAATGGAATTCTGGTTCGAAAGCCGCCACGTCGACGTCGCGCGCATCGATGCGCTGGTCCGGCGCCACGTCGTGCCGGGCGCGGCGCGGCCCGGGCTGGAGCCGGCCATGCTCAACGGCATGTTCAAGGGCTTCATGGACCTGACCTTCGAACACCAGGGGCGCTATTACGTGGCCGACTACAAGTCGAACTGGCTGGGCGCGACCGACGCGGCCTACACCACCGCCGCGATGGAAAGCGAGATCCTGGCCAAGCGCTACGACCTGCAGTACGTGCTGTACCTGCTGGCGCTGCACCGGCAGTTGACGGCGCGGCTGCCGGACTACGACTACGACCGCCACATGGGCGGCGCGCTGTACCTGTTCCTGCGCGGCACCCGGGCGCCGACACGCGGCGCGTACTTCGATCGCCCCCCGCGCGAACTGATCGAGCAACTCGACCGCCTGTTCGCCGGCGTTGCGGAGGCACAGACATGACCCGGGCTTCCTCGAACTACGAATTGCCGTTCGATGCGCCCGCGCCGCAGGCTTCGCCGGACCTGCGCGACCGCGAATCGCTGCTCGGGCTGCTCGATGCCTGGGTCGAGCGCGGCTGGTTGCGGCGGCTGGACCGCGCCTTCGTCGGCTTCCTGCTCGAGTGCCGTCCCGATACCCAGCCCCTGGTGGCGGTGGCCGCCGCGCTGGCCAGTCATCAATTGGGGCACGGTCACGTCTGCCTGGACCTGGCCCTGACGCTGGAGCGGCCCGACGAGGCGCTGTCCCTGCCGCCTGAGGGCGACATGGGGCCCTCGATGCGCCTGCCGTCCGACCTGCTTGCCGGCGTGGATGCCGCGACGTGGCTGGCCGCGCTGGCCGGCAGCCCGCTGGTGGCGGATGCCGCCAGGGCGGACTCGACCGACGAGGGGCGGCCGCTGGTGCTCGATGCCGGCCGCCTGTACCTGCGGCGCTACTGGGACTTCGAGCGACGCATCGCCCAGGCCCTGCGGGAGCGCCTGGCGCACCCGGTCGAGACACCGCCGAACCTCGCGCAATCGCTGGCGTTGCTGTTCGACGAAACCCAAGCCGCGGACAGCGGTCCCGACTGGCAGAAGCTGGCCTGCGCGCTGGCCGCCCGGGGCCGCATCGGCATCGTCACCGGTGGACCGGGAACCGGCAAGACCACCACGGTCGTGCGCCTGCTCGCGCTGCTGCAGATGGCGGCGGTAGAAGCGGGGCGGCCGCTGCGCATCCTGCTGTCCGCGCCCACCGGCAAGGCGGCGGCCCGCCTGTCGGCATCCATCGCCGAACAGGTCGGACGACTTCCCGTTTCCGACGCTGTCCGGGCGGCCATCCCGACCGAAGTCTCGACGCTGCACCGGCTGCTGGGCAGCCGGCCGGACACGCGCCATTTCCGCCACCATGCCGGTAATCCCTTGCTCATCGACATGCTGGTCGTGGACGAGGCGTCGATGATAGACGTCGAAATGATGGCGCACTTGATGGCCGCCTTGCCGCCTCACGCCAGGCTGGTCCTGCTGGGCGACAAGGACCAGCTCGCGTCGGTGGAGGCGGGCGCCGTGCTGGGCGATCTCTGCCGCGACGCCGATGCCGGCCACTACACGCCCGAGACCCTGGCCTGGCTCGAACAAGCCAGCGGCGAAAGCCTGGCCGGCACGGGGCTGTCGCCCGGCGATGCCGAACGCCATGCGATGGCGCAGCAGATCGTCATGCTGCGCCGCTCGCGCCGCTTCGGCGCCGGCAGCGGCATCGGGCAACTGGCCCGCGCGGTCAACGCCGGGCTGCCGCAGGAAGTACGAACCGTGCTGGAACGAGAATCCGCCGCGCCCGATCCCGACGTCTATGACACGCGCGGCATCCGGCCGGACGCGCTCGACCGGCTGCTGCTGGATGGCCATCCGGCCTCCGCGCGCGGCAAACCCTGTGGCTATGCGCACTACCTGGACGTCATGCAGCGCACCCGTCCGGCCGCGGATATCCCGGGCGACGATCCCGCCTGGGAAAGCTGGGCGGCCCGGGTGCTGGCGGCCTTCGACGCCTTCCGCCTGTTGTGCGCCGTCCGCAAGGGAGAGCAGGGGGTCGAAGGCCTCAACGCGCGCATCGCGAGGGCGTTATGCGCGCGCGGACTGATCGAACAGGAGCTGGGCTGGTACGAAGGTCGTCCCGTCCTCGTCACCCGCAACGACTACGCCCTGGGCCTGATGAACGGCGACATCGGCATCGCGCTGCGCGTGCCGCAAGGCGACGGGGAAGGCACCGCGCTGCGCGTGGCCTTCCCGCGCAGCGACGGCACCGACGGCGTGCGCTTCGCGTTGCCGAGCCGGCTCAACGCCGTGGAAACCGTCTACGCCATGACCGTCCACAAATCGCAAGGCTCGGAATTCGCGCACACCGCCTTGCTGCTGCCGGATCGGACCAGTCCCATCCTTACGCGGGAACTGGTCTATACCGGCGTGACGCGCGCGCGGACGTGGTTCACGATGGTGGAGACGGCGCCGGGGGTGCTGGAGGAAGCGGTGGCCCGGCGGGTGCGGCGCATCAGCGGATTGTCGGTCTGAGGTTGAAGCCGTATCAATCCATGGTCACGCCGGCTTCGACGATGACCTTTTTCCACCGTACGCGCTCAGCCTCGATGAACGCCTGGGCTTGTTCCGGGGTCGAGGACCTGGCTTCGGCCCCCAGTGCGAGGAAGCGTTTCTTCACGCCGTCGTCGGCCAGAATGGCCGCCAGTGCCTCGTTCAGCCTGTCGACGATGGGGGCCGGCGTGCCCGGCGGCGCCATCAGCGCGAACCAGGCACTGCTCTCGAAGCCTGGAAACCCGGATTCGGCGGCGCTCGGGACATCGGAGGCGATCTCGGTACGTGCGTGGTCGGCTACCGCCATGATGCGCACCTTGCCGGTGTCGCGCAGCTTGAGCACGGCCGAAATGTTCCCGAAGAAAAGATCGACGCGGCCCGCCATCAGGTCGGTCAGCGCGGGACCTTCGCCCTTGTAGGGAACGTGGACCAGCGAGGTGCCCGACATCGTCGCGAACAACTGTCCGGTCAGGTGCGACGTCGAACCGTTGCCCTGGGAGCCGTAGGTCAGCTTGCCGGGATGGGCCTTGGCGTAGGCGATCAGTTCCTGCACCGATCTGACCGGCAACGAGGATTTGACCGTGATGGCGTTGGGGCTGCCTGCCAACAAGCCTATTGCCGCGAAGGACGAGGGTTTGAAGGTCAGGTCCTTGTACAGGTACTCGTTGATCGACAACGGCCCAGGGGGCGTGGCCAGCAGGGTATAGCCGTCGGGTGCGGACCCGTAGACCTCGTGGGCACCGATGTTGCCACCCGCGCCCGGGCGGTTCTCGACCACCACCGGTTGCCCCCATCGATCGCCCAGTCGCTGGCCGACGATGCGTGCAAGAGAATCGATGGTACCGCCGGCCGGGAAGTCGACCACGATACGGATCGGGCGCGAAGGATAATCGGCGGCGCCAGCGGAGGTGGAACAAGCCAGCGCGCAAGCTGCCAGCAACGGGTAAGCCTGGAATTTCATGGAAATGTCTCCTCTCCTTGCCGTTCTGCGACGGCTGGACGGCTGGATGAACCGGCGGGTGCCGGGGTAATGGATCAGAAGGGGTAGGCGGGGGGCCGGTCCTGAACGGTGACCCACTGCCACTGCGTGAATTCGTCCCAGTTGGCGGGGCCGCCGATACGGCCGCCATTCCCCGAGGCCCCGACGCCGCCGAAGGGCACGCGAGGATCGCCAGCCACCGTCTGATCGTTGATGTGCAACAGCCCTGTACGCAGGCGGCGACCCAAGGCCATTGCCCGAGCCACCGAGCGCGAGACGACCGCGGCAGACAGCCCGTAGTCGGTACGATTGGCCAGGGCAACGGCTTCCTCGTCCGAGGAGAAAGGCGTCACCACGGCGACCGGTCCGAATACTTCTTCGTCGAAGGCCGGCATGCCCGGCCGCACGCCATCCAGCACCGTGGCGGCATAGAACGGGCGATCGGCCATGCCGCCCGCGCACAGCCGCGCGCCAGCTGCGATCGTGCGCTTGACCAGTTGGTCGACGCGTTCGAGCTGGCGGGCATTGATCATGGGGCCGAGCCGCACGCCCGCTTGCCGCGGATCGCCCGTTTTCATCTTGCCGGCCTTGGCGGCCAGCAGATCGGCCAGGCGACGGGCGACGCTTTCGTGGGCCAGGATGCGGCCCGTGGCCATGCAGATCTGGCCCTGGTGCATCCATGCGCCGAACGCGGCGCAACCGGCGGCGAGCTCCAGATCGGCATCGTCGAGGACGATCAGCGAATTCTTGCCGCCCAGTTCGAGCGATACTTTCTTCAAATGCTCGCCGCACAGCGCCCCTACGCGCCTGCCTGCGGCGGTCGATCCGGTGAAGGCCACCATGCCGACCAGCGGATCCACGCACATCGCCTCGCCCACCTCGGCGCCACCCGGCAGTACGTGGAACAGGCCGGCCGGCAGCCCGGCGTCCTCGAACAAGCGAGCGATATAAAGACCGCCGCTGACCGCTGTCTGCGGGTCCGGCTTGAGCACGACGGCATTACCCGTAGCCAGGGCAGGCGCCACGGCGCGCATGGACAGGGTCAGCGGGAAATTGAACGGTGCGATCACGCCCACCACGCCATGCGGAATACGCCGGCCATAGCTCAGTTTGTCGGCGGCGGAAGGAAATACCAACCCCTGGGGTTCGCCCAGCATCGAGGCAGCCTGGTGGAGGGTCAGCATGGCCGAGCGCAGCTCCATGTCCGCCTTGGCCCGAATGGCGCCTGTCTCGCGCATGATCCATTGCGCCGCTTCGTCGCGATGGCCGTCGACCAAGTCGGCTGCCCGGCGCAGGATCGCCGCCCGTTCCTCGTGCGGTGTGGCGGCCCACGCCGGCTGGGCATGCGCGGCCTGGCGGGCCGATGCCGACAGCGCGGCGGGCGTCGCCAGCGTCAGGCTCGCCAGGCGGGCACCGTTCGCCTTGTCGACCGCGTCATAGGCCAGGCCATCGGCCGGGGTCCATGCCCCCTGGAACAGCTTGCCGGCCCAGGCCCCGGCATCCAGGAAGTCCGGAGTCCTCATGCCAGCACCTGCTCGGAAATGGGATCAAGCATGACTTCGACGACGGCACTGCGGCCTGCCCGCACGGTTTCCAACGCTTCCTGCAACGTGCCGCGCAGCGCCTGGCCTTCGCTGACGCGAAAGGCCGCCGCGCCGCCCGCCGCGGCGGCTATGTCCGCCAGCCGGGCGCCGTCCGCTACCGTTATCCAGTAGCGATCCCTGCTTTTCGCCGTGGACTGGGCATGTACCAGGTTCGTGGAGACCTTGGGGGAATTCCAGCCCCGGTTGTTGTAGACGACGGTAAGAATGGGGGCGCCGTAGGTCTGCGCCACCCAATAAGTGCTGCTGGGCACTCCGAACAGGAAGCTTCCGTCGCCGCTGAGCGCGATCACCTCGGCCCCGGGATCCGCCAGCTTGACACCCACGGCGGCGTTGATGCCCCAGCCCAGGCCGCTGCCGCCGTTGACGTAGTAGCTACCGGGCCGGTTCAGCCGCAGCGTCGATAGAATGGTCTCGGTTCCGGAAGGCTCTTCGCACACGATCACCGTGCGGTCGTTGACCAGTTCGCCCACCGCTTCCGTCAACTGCCTGACAGTGATGCCGCCCTGCCTGACGGATAGGGAGGGCAGGGGAGCGGCCGCCACCCGCTGGCGCGCCTCGGCTATCCATCGCAGCCGCTCGGCCGGCACCGGTTCCGCGCGATCGCGGCCGTAGTCCAGCAACTGCCGCAGGACATAGTCGCTGTCGGCAAGATAGCTGCGGTGCGCGGGGAAATGCCAGAACCCCATGCCTTCCTTCACCGGGTCGGCATCGATGTGAAACAGACGCGCGCCCGCGGCCGGGCCCGTGCGCGAGACGATCCACGGCACGTCCACGTCCAGCATCAGGATGAGATCGGCGTCGGCCACCAGCGCATTGCGCCGGTAACCGGCATGGTGCGGATGCTCGCCAGGAAAGTTGACGTACTGCGGCGCGATCTCGGCCACCGGCAGGCCCAGCCGCTCCGATAATTCCACCAGGCGGCCGACGGCGGCCTGATTGCGTCCCAGGTAGGTCGTCAACACCAGGGGCCGCCGGGCTTGCGACAGCGCCCCGTGCAATTCCGCCACGGCTTCCTCGCGCAAGCCGCCGAGACGGGCAGGGGACCAGTGCTCAAGCGCCTCGTCGGGCAGGGGCTCGGCCGGGCCTTCCCAGACTTCCCGCGCGCCGGTCAGATAGATCGGGCCTTCGGGTGCGGTGGTCGCCACCTGTATCGCGCGCATCAGCACGTTGTCCAGCATCTCGGGTGCGCGCAATTCGTAGGTCCACTTCATGTACTGCGCCGCGATTTCATGCTGGCGCGGAGCATCCTGCGTGTAGTGGATGAACTCGGTGCGCGCGCCGGCGCGGTCGCCGCTTACGGTCACGGGCGACAAACCGGCCACGATGATGGCGGGCACACGGCCCCGCGAGGCGTTGTGCAGGCTGCAACCCAGGTTCTGCGTACCGACGTCCACGTGCACCAGCACGATCTGCGGGCGGCGCGTCACCATGGCATAGCCGTGGGCGGCGGTGAGGGCGGTCATCTCGTGCGGACAAACGACGATCCGGGGCATGGCGGTGCCTTCGCCGTCGATGGCCGCGAAGGCCTCGATGAACGCCGGGTGGTCGCTGCCCAGGTTGGTGAAGAAGTAATCCACGCCCAGCCTGGCAGCAAGCTCCAGCAGGCGGCGCGCGGCAGTGGTGGCAACTGCCCGGGAAGTCATGACTGCGGTATCTCCATGTTCGCGGCGGCCGCATCTGGCGTGCGCCCGCGTCGGAATTCATAGTAGGCTTGCCGTAGTCATTTTTTAAGTTTATTTGTTGTATTCCAAGAATTCACAAAATGAATGCATAAGGCCATGAACCTATACCGTTCCGACCTCAATCTGTTCTCTGTCTTCCAAGCCATGCTGGAGACCCGCAGCGTGACGCTGGCCGCAGACCGCTTCGGCATCACGCAGCCCGCGATGAGCAATGCCCTGACCAGGCTGCGCCAACTCTTGGGCGATCCATTGTTCGTCAACAGCACGAGCGGCATGCAGCCTACGCCGTACGCGCTGGAGATCGCCGAGACCGTGATCAACGCCCTGAGCGGCCTGCAACAGGCGCTGGATCACCGCAAGAATTTCGACCCTGGCGTCAGCGAGCAAACCTTCCGTTTCCACATTCCCGACATGGGGCAGGTCAACATCCTGCCCATGCTGCTGGAGCGCTTGCAGCAGGTGGCCCCTAGAGTGCGGGTGCAAACCGAGACCCTGTCGCAGGAGGACATACGCGTCGGACTCGAGAACGGACGCATCCATTTCGCCGCCGGCCACCTGCCCAGGCTGCGCGGCAGCCGCCTGAGAACCCAGCATCTGTTCGAGGAACGCTACGTGGTCCTGATGCGCGCCGGACATCCGTTGTCCCGCGGCACGCTGACCCAGAAATTGCTGTTGCAGGCACCGCACGCGGTGGTGACATCCCTGGGAGGCGGTCACCAGATCATCGAGGAGGTGCTCCTGAAGAAGCACGCCCGCATCGTCACGTACTTTCCCAACATCATGGCGCTGGCCATGACGCTGACGCGCACCGACCTGGTCGCTATCGTGCCGCGCCGGGTCGCCACGGAACTGGCCAAGGAAGGCAGGTTGCAAGTCGCGCAGTTGCCCATAGCCATGCCGGCCTTCGACGTGGCGATCTTCTGGCACGAACGCTCGCACACCAGCCCGGCGTGTATCTGGATGCGGGAACAGATGATCGATCTCTTCATGACATGACGCGAGAAGCAGGCACGGGGGCCGGCGTATCGACGAGCCTGATGTGGCGCCGGGGGAAACGGTGGCTCCGACATCCCGATTATGCGCATAATGTATATTATGTAAAGTAATGGGCAGGAGCAGCCGAGCGTATGTGCGGATCGCGGCCCGGTCCGCCTTCCCTGCGAACCGTCTCCGGCTTCTCTTCGAGGAAAGACTCAGGCCGCCTGCGAAGCCCTCTTGGCGCGCGAAGCTCCCTTCTTGGACTCGACCAGCCGGATCGAGTGCACCATGCGCTCGAGCAAAGCGACCAGGGTTTCGCGGTCTTCGATGTCGAGATGGGACATGATCTCTTCCAGATACGCCCAGTGTCCCGGCAGGATGTTCTTCAGGAATTTTTCCCCCTGCGGGGAGATGGACACCAGCAGCGAACGGGAGTCGGTCGCATTCAATTCCTGGCGCACCAAACCTTTGTCGCGCAGCACGCGCACGATGCCTGACAGATTGGTGCGCCGGACGGCCATCATCGTCGCCAACTGATGCATGGCCAGCGGCTGGCCTACACGATGCAGCACGGTCAGTACGTTGAACTGCGCGCAATTGAGTCCGGTCGGCGCCAGCTCCGCGGTCTGGTTCCGGTCCAGCACAGCCGCGGCGCGGTACGTGGCCAGCAACACCAACAGTGCCGAGGGATCGATGTTTCCGGCCTCGAGCGCGCTCAGTTCGGCCTGCTTGCGGAGTCTGACGGGTAGATGCGCCGAATTCGGCGCATCGTCTCTGAGTATGTTCTGGCTGGTCATGGTGAAAACAAGCGGAAATGGTCCATTACCAGAGACGGGGATGCACGGGCACGGCAGCCGGCTCCGGCGCGCCGCGCGGCAAGATCACTTCGGCGCTGCGCGGCGAGGATTCAACCATACCATGAATGGTTTGGGGGAATCCCCTATTCTCTCAAGACCAAGCACTCCCTCCTCCGGCCTTCAGAACATGTGATTAAGGCCCAGGCCAAACTGCTTACGATCACGATCAACATTAGCGTTGAAATCACGATATGAGCCGAATGCCGCGAATGCATGGAAAGATGTGCGCTTCGTCAATTTGTACACGTAGCCGATGGCATAGACGTCCATTTTCTGGGACGTAAGCTTCTGATAACCGCCCATCACGGCTCCATTTCCCACCGGCACAGTCACGCCAATGGAATAAGCATTGTCGTCATTGCGAGTCGTACTTACCCAGCCGGAGTCGTAAAGCGAACCGAGTGCAGTCGAGCTATATGCTGAACCCGCATTGCTCAGGGCATTCTTGATCCTGTTGTAGCCCACATGCGCTTTGATTACACCGAAATCATAGGAGCCCGCGGCGAGATAAGTGCTCGGATTGCGCTGAGTACCCGGAGTTCGCGTAGTCATATAGTGCAATATGGCAGAAACCGGTCCTGCCTCATAGCGCACGGCAACGTCACCCAGCCGGGTGTTGTTGTTGCTGCCGGGCACCTCCGCTCCATTAATGTTGAGACTGTATCCCCCAGCCATGGTAAAACCGGCCAGCTTGGGTGATTCGTAATAAATGGCATTATCAACGCGGCCGCCCCCATATTCGGTATCATCAAATGAAAACGTTGTGGTCACAGAGCCAATACCATAGGACAGACCAAATGGGCTGGCTATAAGTGCCGCCCATCGTTGCCCAAGATTCGTCGTGCGGCCGATTCTTACCGCGCCGAGATTCTTCGACTGCAGCCCAAGGTATGCGTCGCGGCCAAATAGGCGTCCGCCGTTGCCTTGTGTGCCCGTGTCAGGATTAAACCCGTTCTCCAAAACGAATAACGCGGCAAGATCACTGTTCAACTGCTCACGGCCGCGGATGCCGAAGCGAGAAGGCGCATAAATGCCATTTTCGATCCCGGTCCGGCTGGCAAAACCGTCGACTTTGCTGTAAACCAGACCCGTATCGACAATGCCGTAGAGCGTCACGGAGCTTTGCGCCTGGACGCCTCCCGTCAGCAGCGCTCCCAGATACAGAAGCAGTGAGACTTTTTTCATATTTCTTCCCCGAGGATAGGTTGTTGTGGGTTTCAACTCTATACATCACCCTATACCTTTGGGGTATAAATCCTGCCTCAGGAATTGATCGTTATCCCTACCTCGAATTTCTTTCGAATAAAATCACGCAGGCTCGCTACCGCCGGCGAGCGGTCATGCTTTCTATAATTGATGAAAACCTGAACCGACATCCTCGCGCCCGGAATGCTTCTATAAACCACGCCTTCTATCGGCAAACCGGAGAACGACTCGGGAACCAGTGTGAATCCGATGCCTTTACCAGCCATTTGCAGTGCTTCCCTGACATTGCGAGCATGGAGATGAACCACTGGCTGTCGTTTGGCGAAGCACACTGCGATACGTTCGTCGTATCGCAAGAGATCCTCTCTTGAATAAAGAATCAGCGGTGTTTCGCGAAAAATGCGCAAACCGATAAATGCATCGTCCACTCCCGGATGACACGCCGATGCCGCGATGAGAAGCGGTTCTTCCAGGAGTAATTCGGAAGCAATGACGTCATCCTGAACGGATTGGCAAGAAAAACCAATATGAATTTCCCTCGTTCGCAATCCCTCCAACTGCAATGCGACGGAGTCCTGAAAAACAGTTTTTACTGCGGCCTCCATGGTTTGGGCGCCAAAAATCTGAACGAATCCTGCAATCTGATCGTACAAAGAGCACGTGGCGATACCCACATCGATACACCGCCCGCCGCCTGCTATCTGCCGAGTGGTCTTCACGACAGAATCCGTCGTGCGCAAGATGCCGGTCATCCGCTCTTTGAAGAAATGCCCGGCATCGGTTAATCGGAGGTTTCTGGTGGTGCGATCCAATAGCCGCACGCCCAACTCTTCCTCGAGCCTCTGGATCTGCCGACTCAGGGGAGGTTGTGCAATAGCGAGTTTCCGAGATGCCCTGGTGAAACTCAGTTCCTCAGCAACAACGAGAAAGTAGCGCAGCCGACGAAGTTCCAACACGCACTCCTGAAGTTTGCTTTATCCGAGAAGTGGGTTCTGCCTGGTCATGGAGAGAACGAGCGGAAATGCTCCATTACCAGCGAGGGAGGAAGCACGGGCACGGCCGGCTCCGGCGCATCGCGCGGCAGGATCACTTCGGCGCTGCGCAGCGAGGATTCGACCATGGCATCACAAAATGCCAGATTGGCCTTACCCCATTGCGGCCCATGCACAGGCGGGCGGCCGTCGATCGCCGCGAGCAGTTCGTCGAGCACGGCATGCCGGCCCAGCGGCAGGCCTGCCACCGGTAGAGTCAGGCACGCATCGTCGCCATAGACGCGCACCCCTTCGGGGTCGATGCGCAAGTCGGCGCCCTCGCAGCTGGCGATCAGGATGCCGAAGAACGCGGGATGGCGGCCGGGAGTCAGGCGCGCCATTTGCGCCGCCAGCCCGGCGCGGTGCTTGTCATCGGCTCCATACAATGAGCGTCTGGCGAGCGCATAGCCGGCGGGCGCCGGACTGCCGTTCTCCCCTATTCCGAAGCTCAGTTCGGTGGCTGGAAAATGGTCGTAGCCGCTGTAGAACAGCGACACCGCCACATTGTCCGGAAACGTCGCGAACGCGGTATAGCTGCCGTCGCCAGGGCGGCGGCGGTCCCAGTCTCCGATCACGGCCCGGATGGATGCCGGGCTGTCGCCCGCCAGGTAGCGCACCATGTCGGCGTGGTGCACGCCCTGGCGGAACACGACGCCGCCGCCGGCCGCACGGTCGAACTCCTCCGGCAGCCGGCCGCGGTACATCCAATCGGTGTAGTTCCAGGCATTGATGGCCTTGAGTGCGCCGTAGCGGCCCGACACGATGGCGGCCCGCATCAATTGGATCGCAGGCTCGAAACTATGGGAATGGCCGACCACCAGTTGGCGGCCGTAGCGCCGCGCGGCGGCGATCATCGCATCGGCCTCGTCCGGCGTCAGGCACATCGGTTTTTCCACGATGACATGCAGGCCGGCGCGCATCGCTTGTATCGCGTGCTCCGCATGCCAGCGGGTAGGCGTCGCGATGAAGACGGCATCGATGCCGCTCTCGAACAGCTCTTGCGCGTGCCGGTAGCGGGCCGCGCGCAGGCCGTCCGGCAGGGCCGCCTGGGGGCGTATGTCGCAGACCGCCGCCAGGCGCGCATGCGGGTGGCTGGCCAGATATGGCAACATGGCGAGCCCGCCCGGCCCGAGCCCCAGGACGCCGACGTCGAGTGCAGCGGCGGTCATGGCTCAGGCCTCGGCCGCCGGCGGCGCGGCGCTGCTCTCGGCTTGCGAGAACAGGGCTTGCACTTCGTGCCGGATCGGCGAATAACGCACCGCCTGGTGGGCGAACAATTCGTCGCGAAAGCGTGCGCCCGAGCCGTACTTGTTCTGCTCCATCGGCAGCGTGATACACGCATTGGCGGATTCGTCGCGCACCGTGCCCAGCGGATCGAGGCCCTGCTCGACTCGCGCCAACTGCTCTTGCAGCATGCGGCGCAGCAGCACCACACCCACGTCCGACGCGCCCAGGGTTTCCTGGCTGCGGTCGGCAATGGTGCCCTGCCCGGCCCAGGCCGCGATGTCCTGGCCATCGACGAAATCCACATTGCGATTGCCGGCGGCATCGAACAGCGGCACCTCGTACTTGGGAATCGTGGCCTGGCGCGCGAACGGGATGCCGGGCCGGTAGGCGGTGTACCAGATGTGCCAGGTGTGGGTGTCATCGATCGGCACTCTTATCTGGAATTGATCCATGCCGCCTCCCCCCACCCGCAGGATGATCGGAAAGACCAGCGGGTGCCCCACTTTCCAGTCCTCGTCCTCTTCGGACTGCCCTTCCAGCACGCGGCGCTTGATGATGCCGTACTCGAAGCGGTCGAAACCCACCTTCAGATGGCGTTTGGCCAGCACCTGCACCGGCTCGGCGCCCTTCGCCTCAAGCGCGTTGTGGACGTTCATGAAGCGGCCGTGCAGCCATTCCACATGATGCGGATCGACCGAATTCTCCATGGCCTGCAGCCAGTTGAAATCCAGTACGCATTCGCCGATGTCGCGCAGCGCGTCGTCCCAGACGAACAGATCGAAGCGCGGCAGCAGCGGCGCCGGCTGCGGCCCCATGTAGGCCCATACCAACCCGCCCAGTTCCTGGGCCGGATAACTCTTGATCTGCACGCGCGAATTCAAGCGGGGTTCGGCAGGCTGCTCCACGCAGCGGCCGTCGACCGCGAACATCCAGCCGTGGTAGCCGCAGCGTATGCCTTCGTCCTCGCACACGCCCACCAGTAGATCCGCGCGCCGGTGCTTGCACTGGCGGTCCACGATGCCCACCTTGCCCTGCCCGGTGCGGAACACGATCAGGTCCTCGCCGAGCAGGCGCCGCGCCACCGGACGCGCGCCGACGTCGGCCGCGACCGCGATCGGCAGCCAGTACCGGCGCAACAGATTTCCCATGGGCGTACCCGGGCCGACCCGGGTCAGGCGTTCGTTCTCTTCCGTCGTCAACATGTCGATTCTCCTCGTCAGGTATTCGATTGCAAAAAGGCCGAGACCTGCTGGCGGAATGCCTGCCCGCGTTCCATCTGGGTCCAATGGCCGCATCGTCCCAACACGACCAGGTCGGCGTTGGGCATGGTTCGCACCATGTGCAGGCTCGTCGCTTCGAGCGGGATGATCCGGTCCTGGGCGCCATGGATCAGCAGCGTCGGCGTGTGGATCTGCGCCAACTGCGCGTCGGTGAGCGCCATCGCATCGACGTGGCGCTGGCGCGGCGCGGCAAACGCCGCGTGGTAGCGCTCCAGCACGCCCGGCACCAGGCTGGCCTCGTAGCGCAGGCGGATCAGGTCGTCGCTGACCAGGCCGCGGTCGAATGCGAACATGTCCATCAACTGGCGCATTTCATCGATGCTGGCTTGATAGCCCCATACCCGGTCCAGGGTATCGGTGATCGGAAACCGCGTCCCCACCGGTCCCATCAGCACCATGCGCCGGATCCGCTGCGGCGCCTTGGCCGCCAGGCCCAGCGCGACCGCCCCGCCCATCGAATTGCCCACCATCGAGAAGCGCTCCAGGTCGAGCGCGCTCATGAACCGCAGCATATGGTCGACCCGCGCCTCGTGGGTGTAGCAAAAGCTATCGGCAACGGTGGTGGCGCCGAATCCGACCACATCGGGAGCGATGATGCGAAAGTCGTTCGCCAGTTCCGATGCGAGCGTCGATTGCCAGTTGGCGCGCGCCGATACGCCGGGCCCCGAACCGTGGATGAGCAGCAGAGGCGGCCCGTCGCCCGTCTCCAGATAGTTGGTGACGTAGCCGTCGTGGCGGATATGCCGTTCCTGAATCGTGTGCATGGATGCCTCCGTCAAACCGGTCCGTACTGCACGAACACCTTGTTGGAATTGAACACGTCGGTACGTATCATTTCCGCCCATTGCACCTGCATGTCCAACTCGCGCATCGCGCCCAGCAGCGCGAACCAGTTCAGCAGTTCGTGCTGGCCGCTGGCTTCTATCTGCGCCAGGCTGGTGTTCTCCCAGGCGGCGTAGTCGTGTTCGAGCATCGCCCGGTACAAGCGCGTATCGGCGGGCGTGTCGGGTTTCAGCCGCCAGGTCCTGTCGCACAGGAAGGCGTGCGACCAGCTCGACGAGGCGACCAGGGCAATGCGGTGCGGACTGTCCCTGAGCACCCGCGCGACCGCAGCACCCATCTGCATGAAGCGCCACGGCGGCGGCGAAGGCGGATCCGGCGGCGCGTCGTGGCTGAAGCGCGTCAGGAAGCCGCGCGCCGAGACCACCCGCCTGCCGTAGCAATTGAGCGGCATCATGATCACGGGGTGATCGAAGCCGCGCCGGTGGTAGTCCAGGTACAGCGCGGCGTTGACGAACGCATGGCCGGCGCTCGCATGGTGCAGCGGCTTGTAGGCGTAGGCGACGTCGATGCCCGCCTCCAGCAGCCCGGTCGCTAGATGCTTGGCCACATCGGGCCGGCCGCGCAGCATGAAACGCTGGTCGGGGCCCTCGTTCCAGACGTTCCTGCGCCCTTCCATCGCCGCCGACTCGTGGGCGTGGCGCCATGGAAACACCTCGAGGTCCGGATAGATGCAGACCGTCCACGGCGGAATCAGGTCTTCCTTGAAGTTCTCGTACTGATCGTCGCCCCAGATCAGCACGGCATCGGGTTGGAAGTCGTCGAGCACGGCGCGGGCCCGGTCGAAATTGCGCACCAGGTGCCGCCGGTGCTCCGCCGCCGCGGCCGCGCCGCGGTCGTTCGACCATTCGCCGCGCATGGCGGGGGTCCAGTTCGCCGGATCCTTCTCGTGCGCGGGAATGTCGGGATCCTCCATCGTCCAGGCCAGTATGTCGGCCATGTTGGCGTCGGGCACGCACAGCATCGGGTAGTGGGAAAGTCCCAATCCAAGTATCTCAGCCATGGATACGTCTCCTGAAAGCGGTACCTAGACCTTGGCCGAGGTCAAAGTGGTGGGGAAGAACAGATCTTCCGGGGCGAGCGGCTTGCTGGTGAACCCCTGCTGGTGCGCATAGCGGCACAGCGCTTCCAGCGTGGGCCGGTTCTCTTCCACGCCATAGACGAAGGGATCGCCGAAGCGGGCGCGCTCTTCCTCCGCATAGCTCGCTTCCCAGATCAGGCTGGTGCTGCAAACCGCGCTGTCGATCAGTTGGCCGGCGGCCGGACGGCGCGCGGCCTCGAACGCGGCGCGCAGGTTGTTGGCCAGCCACGGATATTCCTGCAGCAGCGATTTGCGCACGATGACCACGTGCATGATGGGGAAGATGCCGGTGGATTCGTAATAGCGGCCTTCTTCCTGGCGGTAGTCGGGGAACAGCCGGCGGATGCCGGGATGCCCCTCGATGAACGCGGCCGGCGGCCGCGCGGTGATGAGGGCGTCGATCTGCCCGTCCAGCAGGGCCTGCTGCAAGGTCTGACCGGGTTCGAGAGCCTGTACCGCTATGCCCTGGGGCGGTTGCACACGCGACTTCTCCTGCCGGCCGGCATGTTGCAGGCCGCCTGTACGCCAACGTATGCTAGCCAGGTCCACACCGTAGTATTCCGAGAGTATGCCGCGTGCCCACAAAGAACCGGTCTGGCTCCACTCGGGCGTTCCCACCGATGTTCCCGCCAATCGAGCGGCCGTATCGATGCCGCTGCCGGCTCGTACGTAGATCGCGCTATGGCGGAACACCCGCGACGGAAAGACCGGAATCGCCGTGTACGCCCAGGCCGGATCCTCCACCGAAGCCAGATAGGCACCGAACGAGTACTCGGCGGCATCGAACTCGTGGTACTTCCCCTGGCGCCAGAACAAGTCCTCGATCGGCAGCGGCAGATAGCTAAGATCGATGCCCACGGGCCTGACCTCACCCGTATGGAGCGCTGTCGTGCGGTCGTAGAGGCCACCCCCGTAAGTAATGGGCACATCGCGATTCATATTCGTCTCCTGTATTCGACGGCACACACGTCCGTTCAAGCGTTGGACCGCGTCGGCCCGGTCGCACCGGTCACGCGGTTTTCCAATAATATAGTAAAAATTATGAATAATTCAATTATTGACTTATATGCGCAGCCGGAATACGCTCGCTTCGCGGCTTGAGCCGCGTCCGTTCCTATCAATCGAGGCAGCCATAGCCTTGGAGGAGACCCCATGAAACTCGTCAAAACGCTTGTCCACGCGGCTGCCTGGGCCGCCTGCTGGGTGGGTTCAACCGTCCCGGCCATCGCGGCCGAACCCGCATGGCCCAACAATCCCGTCAAGATCGTCGTGCCCTATCCGCCTGGCACCAGTGGCGATCTGATTGCCCGACGCCTGGCGCCCGCCATGAGTCAGACCCTGGGTACGCCTGTGATCGTGGAAAACAGAGGCGGGGCCAGCGGCAACATCGCAATGGCGGCAGTCGCCCATGCGTCGCCCGATGGCTACACGCTGATCATTGGAAGCGACATCCAGTTTTCGGTCGCGCCATCGCTCTACACGAAGCTGCCATTCGATGTGGAGAAGGACTTCGAGGCTATCGGCCCGGCCGCGAAACTGGAGTTGGCGCTGATGGCCTACCCCGGATTGCCGGCGAACAATCTGCGCGAGTTGGTCGAATTGGCCAAATCCAAACCGGGGCAAGTACGCTTTGCATCCACCGGCATCGGCAGTACCCATCAATTGTTCATCGAATTGTTGAAGATGCGCGCAGGTATCGATCTGCTGCACGTGCCCTACACAGGCACCGGGCCCGCCACGCCCAACCTCATCAGCGGAGAAGTCCAGGTCATGCTGTTCGGCATCCCCCAGGCGCTGACGCTGTCGAGCAGCGGACGGCTCAAACCTTTGGCAGTGGGCGCGCTGACGCGGGTGCCGCTGATGCCCGATGTGCCAACCATTTCGGAATCGGGTTTTCCAGATTTCGAAGCGAGCAACATCTGGGGGCTGTGGGCGCCGGCCCGGACCCCGCCGCGGGTGGTTGCCAAACTGCGTGCGGCGGTGGATCAGGCCATCAATGATCCCGAGGTGCACAGTTGGTACCAAGCCAACGGACTCACCCCCATCCAGGGTGGCGTGGGGGCCATGCTGGAGCGGGTGCGGGCCGATCGCGCCAAGTGGGCCGCGGTCATCAAGCAGAACAACATCCAGGCCGCTGAGTAGCGGTCGCCGGAGCCGGACGGTGCCGGCCGCGCCATCCGGCGCCCGGCGCGGCACGATGCCGGTGTACCCTTGGAGGATGTTGTCGGCGTCCTTGCCTTCCAGGCGGTCGAGCGTCGCGCTGTATGGGAAGGTGTCAGGATTCCGGACGCTCGAGGAATGTCGCTTGCTGAGGCATGGAGCGTACGCGATGACGATGGAAAGGCTGGAGCCGCCATGATGCAGACCGACCTGCCGAATCGCCTCGACAGGCTGCCCTGGTCGCCCTGGCACACGCGCGTGGCCGTCGCGCTGGGCGTCGCATGGATCCTGGATGGGCTGGAGGTCACGCTCGTCGGCAGCGTGGGCGGCGTCCTGGAACGGGGCGACACACTGGCCCTGAGCGCCGCGCAGATCGGCTGGTCCGGTTCTCTCTACATCGCCGGCGCCGTGCTGGGCGCCCTGGGGTTCGGCAGGATGACCGACCGGCTCGGACGGCGGCGGCTGTTCCTGATCACCCTGGCCATCTACATGGCCGGCAGCCTGGCCACGGCCTTCGCGCCCGGCTTCGCCTTTTTCGCCGCCTGCCGCTTCGCGACGGGCCTGGGCATAGGCGGCGAATATGCCGCCATCAACTCCGCGATCGACGAATTGATTCCCGCCCGTCTGCGCGGCCGGGTCAACCTGGCCATCAACGGCAGTTTCTGGCTGGGCGCGGCCTTGGGAGCGGGGCTGAGCCTGGTGCTGCTCGACGCTCGCGTGCTCGGTCCCGTCTGGGGCTGGCGGGCGGCCTTCCTGGCCGGCGGCGCGCTGGCTGCCGCCATTCTGCTGGTCCGGCGCCACGTCCCCGAGAGTCCCCGCTGGCTGGCCGCGCACGGCCGCCTGGACGAGGCCGAAGGCATCGTCCGCGCGATCGAGGCCGAGGCGGTCCGGCGCCATGGCGCCCTGCCCGCGGTCCAGGGTTCGTCGCCCGTGGCGGGACGCGCGCCCTCGCTGTTCCAGGTCGCGCGCATCCTGCTGCGCGACTACCGCACACGCAGCGCCGTCGCGCTCGCGCTGATGGTGTCCCAGGCATTCTTCTACAACGCCATCTTCTTCACCTATTCGCTGGTGCTGACGCGCTTCCACGGCGTCGCCGACGGCCGCGTCGGTCTCTATGTCTTTCCGTTCGCGCTCGCCAACGTGCTGGGCCCCCTGCTGCTGGGCCCGCTGTTCGACCTCATCGGCCGCCGGCGCATGATCGCGTTCACCTATGTCTCGGCGGGACTGGGGCTGGCGCTGACGGGCTGGGCCTTCGCGCAGGGCTGGCTGGACGCGCGCAGCCAGGCCTGGTGCTGGTCGGCGGTATTCTTCCTGGCGTCGGCGGCGGCCAGTTCGGCCTACCTGACCGTGAGCGAGATCTTCCCGCTGGAGATGCGGGCGATGGCGATCGCCGTGTTCTACGCGGTGGGAACGGGACTGGGGGGCTTCGTCGGCCCTGCCCTGTTCGGCGAACTGATCGGCACCGGCAGCCACGCCGCGGTCGCCTCCGGCTACGCCGTGGCGGCGGTCCTGATGGCGGCCGCCGGCCTGGGCGCGCTGCGCCACGGCGTCGATGCCGAGCGCAAGCCGCTGGAAGCGATCGCCCCGCCCTTGCCGGCCCGGCGCGGCGGCGCCGGGCCCGGCGGACGGCCGCGCTAGCCGCGGTACACTGCCGGCTCCCTATAGTTGCCACCGGCCAGGCCGCGCGGCGGGCGCACGTCCGCGCGCGGCCTGTCGTCAGAACAATGATTCTTCGTTTCGAGCACGGCGCGCGCGACAGCCTGCGCACGATGCACCCTGGTTATTTCGCCATGGTCATGGCGACCAGCGCCTTGTCGGTCGCCGCCTATTGTCACGACGTTCCCATCCTGCCGGCGGCGTTGCTGGTCCTGAACACCGTGGTCGTCCTCGTGCTGGCGGCCGCCTATGTCTGCCGGGCATGCGTGTATAGCGAGGACTTCCGGCTCGACATCTTCAACCATAGCCGCGGCATGGGTTTCTTCACGCTGGTGGCCGGCCTGGCCACCTACGGTACGCAGATCTGCCTGCAGACCGATGCGCGCTGGCTGGGCGTGGGGCTGCTGGGCCTGTCCGCCGTGCTGTGGCTGGTGATCAACTACGGTGTCCTGGCGGCCCTGACCACGCGGGCCGACAAACCCACGCTGGAACACGGGCTGAACGGCGCGTGGCTGCTGGTCGTGGTGGCCATGCAGTCGTTGGTGGTGCTGGCGACGATGCTGATGGCGCACGGGGCCTTCCCCCAAGCCCGGCACGAACTGGCGTTCCTGGCGCTGGCCATGTGGCTGGCCGGCGGCGTGCTGTACGTCTGGATCATGGCCCTGATCGTGCTGCGCTATGCCTTCACGCGCATGGAGCCCGAGGCATTCACCTCGCCGTACTGGATCAACATGGGCGCGGTCGCCATTTCCACGCTGGCGGGCGCCGAACTGGTGAAACATGCCTCGCTGTCCGCGCTGCTGGCCGAGATGCTGCCCTTCCTGAAGGGCGGCGTGGTGCTGTTCTGGGCCATCGCCAGTTGGTGGATCCCCCTGCTGCTGGTGCTCGGCTTCTGGCGCCACGTCATGAAAGACATCGCCCTGTCCTACGACACCCTGCATTGGGGCGGCGTGTTTCCGCTGGCCATGTATTCGATCTGTACCTTCCACGTCGCCCGGATCTTCCAGTTGCCTTTCGCATCGGCTGTCTCGCAACTGTTCATGGGCCTGGCCACCGTCGCCTGGGCCACGGTATTCATCGGTTTGGTGGACAGTTTCGTGCTGCGCGACTAGAACCGTTCAGCATGCCCCCTTGCGGCACAGCCGATGGGAACGGGTCGCCATGTCCACGATCAGGACGTCTCCCGGCTGCAGCGCGACGAATTCCCGCGGACCGGCCGTCACGGTACGGACCTTGAGCGCCCCTTCGTCGAGTTCCACCCGCAGCCGCTGCGGCATCGCCGCCACCCGGAAGACGGCGTCGGGTTGCTCGATGCGCGAACCGTCCATCACCACCTCGTTCACGCCCCACTGCACGCCGAAGGACGCCCGGTACTGCCAGTGCACGCGAAAGGCTGCTTCGCCCTGTGCCAGGACCACCTGGCGCCTGCGGGGATAGTAAGCGACCGACAGGGACGTGCCGGGCGCCGCGTCGATGCGCGAGCCGTCGGGCAGTGCGAGACTGCGGGCCTCGCTCTCGGTGCGCAGTCGTTCGCCGAACCGGGGCGCGCTGTCGCGCATCACCCAGCTCACGGTCAGCGCCCCCGCCAGTACCAGCGCCAGCGCCAGGCAGCTCCAGGCCAGCCATCGCTTCCAGGGCGCGGGGCGGTCGGGGGAACGGGAGGGGAAGGACGCAGGCGGCATGGAAATTGCGGGAAAACCCTGAACATCAGGATTCTAACCGCTGCCGGTCCCTCGGCCTGCGGGCCCGGGCCCCGGACGGTACGTCCCCGGCCACCGACTGCCGTCCCTTCCCTCTTTCCTTTTTCCGCGTTTCGTTCCAGACTACCCATGAGCCGCCAACCGTCGCCCACGCGCGCATCGGACTTGAGCCAAATCAAAGCCCACGCATCGCGGCGGAGCTACGATTGGATTCACCTACTCAAGGCCGGAGGCGACTATGCTGGGACGTATCGCAGTTCATCTGGACAAGGACCGGGGATGCAGGCGACGCGTACGCGCCGCCGCGCAATTGGCCGCCGAGCATGATGCCGCGCTGGTCGGCATCCACGCCAGCTTCGGCCCTCCCCCCTATCTCTACCGGGGCTTCTTCGTTTCCGACGACGTCAACCGTATGCTGAGCCAGCGGCAGGCCGACGAGCGCGCCGCCAGCGAAGTCCTGTTGCGCGAGGTGGCAGGCGAAGCGGGCGTGACCGCCCATTGGCGCACGGGCGACGGCCTGGCCGAAGACATCCTGTGCGAGCAATCGCGCTATTGCGATCTTCTCATCGTCGGCCAGCCCGACGGCACCGATCCGGGGCCGCGGCAGATGCCGGCGCTGCTGGCTTCCGTCCTGCTCGGGGCCGGCCGGGCCGTCATGGCGCTGCCGGCGGTGGGCGAACTGGGCACGGTGGGCCGATGCGTCCTCTTCTGCTGGGACGAGCGCCGCGAATCGGCCCGCGCCCTGGCGGACGCCGGCCCCATCCTGGAAGAAGCCTCCGAACTGTTCGTGCTGCGCGTCGATCCGCCGGCCGAACCGGACGAGGCGGCGCAGACCAAACGCGCCGACTTTCTCGCCTATTGCGCCGGCCGCCAATATCCCATTCCGCAGGAGACCACGCGCGACAGCGCCGGCGTCGGGATCGGCAATTGCATCCTGAACGCGGCGACCGACAACGCCTGCGATCTCATCGTGATGGGCGCCTACGGCCACAGCCGCGTCCGGGAGGCCGTCCTGGGCGGCACGACGCGGACCATGCTGGAGTCGATGACCGTGCCGGTCCTGTTTTCCCATTGAACGGCGGGCCCTCAATGGGGCCCTGCTCGTTCAAGGCGCGGCGGTTTTGCGCCGACCGATGAGCAAGGAGTAGCACCATGAGGAAGAATCTGCAATGGACCGCCCCGCTGGCGTTCGCGCTGGCGGCAGCATGGCCCCTGGCCGGGCAGGCGATCGACCGGGGCGAACAGAACGGCGTCGCCTATGCGACCGGCGGCGTGGGCCAGGACGAATCGAGCGCCATGCGCGGCATGGCCAAGGATTACAGCCTGCGCATGCTGGCCGCGGCCAAGAGCGGCGAATACGTCGCCGACGTGCGCGTGACCATCCGGGACAGCGGTGGCGCGGAGGTCCTGTCGGTGACCACGCAAGGCCCCTACCTGCTGGCCAGGCTGGCGCCCGGCGCCTATCGGATCGACGCCGAGTACGGGTCGGCGAAACAGAGCCGGCAGGTCCGCATTCCCGCGTCCGGCCGGGCCGACGTCTCGTTCTATTTCTGACCGGATCGCGTCGGCCGGACCTTCAAGGAGCATCTTCATGTACCAGCACATACTCGTTCCCGTCGATGGCAGCCCCACCTCCCAGCTCGGCCTGGACGAGGCCCTGCGCCTCGCCGCGCTGACCAAGGGGCGGCTGCGTCTCATCCACGTGATCGACGAATTGTCCCTGGCCGGGTCCATGGGGGCGTACGCCGCCTATTCCGACTGGCTCGAAGTGCTGCGCACCAACGGCGAGGAACTTCTCGATCGGGCCCAGGCTCAGGCCAAGGCCGCTGGCGTGGAGGCCGATACGGTGCTGCACGACAACTTCGCCGGACCGGTGCACGAGCTGGTCATCCAGGAGGCGCGCAAGTGGCCCGCGCACCTGATCGTGATCGGCACCCACGGCCGGCGCGGCCTTCCGCGCATGGTGCTGGGCAGCAGCGCCGAGAAGATCCTGCGCGAGGCGCCGGTTCCCGTGCTGCTGGTCCGCCAGCCCGAGGCCGGCGGCGAGGCCGGCCCGGGCGCGCCGGCCTGAGTCGTCAGCCCTCGAGCTTGATGCCGGTGGGATCGGCGGTCAGGTAGCCCACCGCGGCGCCGAAGCGGTCCTTGTAGTTGGCGCGGATCAGCGGATCCAGCGCGTCCTTGACCTTGTCGTGCAGCGAGCTCCAGTCACCGGCGTGCTGGAAGTTGCTCATGATGTAGGTCCAGCCGTTGATCTCGTCCACGGCGTGCAGGCCGGTCGACTCGCCGCCCGCGGGTACCGACAGCAGCCGCGACAGCGACTTGGTGTCGACGTTGTAGGCCCACAGGAAGTTGTTCACGTGCGAGCCGCTGTCCTCGCCGATGAACAGCGTGCGCAGTTTTTCCGAGAACTTGAGGTTGTCCGGGTTGGCCACCAGTTCCGGGTTGGCCTTGTTGCCCAAGGCGTCGGCCGCGATATCCTCGCCCACCAGCAGCATCCTGGTGTGCGCCGGCATCCATTCGCTGTTGATGGCCGCGCCGGTCTGGTCTTTCTGGCCGCCGGCCAGGGTATGGGCCAGCACGCCGCCGGCGATCAGCGCCTTGTCCAGCGCGATGCCGCTTTGCTCGTTCCAGCCCTTGGCATTGCCCTTGACCATGGAGTCCTGGATGTTCTGCAGGGCCGAGTAGGCCACCTTGTCCTTGATGTTGACCGTGGTGCCCTCCATCTTGGTGAAGCCCATGCTGCCGCCCATCAGATAGGCGTAGCGGTGTGTCTCCAGGAAGGCGGCGGCCTTCTCCATGCCAGGCTTGACCTTGACCCAGTTTGCCGCGCCGTTCGAGAAGATCTTCGTATAGGTCGCGTCCGAGGGATCGGACTTGAGCACCGTCATGATGTCCTCGGGATCGAGCGTGTTGGCCATCTGCTCGATCTCCGCGCTGGTGGCGTGGCCCAGCTTGATCCAGGTCAGGTTGGCGCCGGGCGCGGCCGGGTCGACCGAGAAACCGGGCCCCAGCTTGGCGACATACAGCGTGCCCGCCGACAGGTCCTTCTCCTTGTCCGCCACGAACACGAACAGGCCGCTGTTGGTGGCGTCGTCGCCCATCAGCACCGTGCGGTTGTCGGGCATCACCTGGATCAGCTCGTGCGAGATCCGCCCCATGCAATAGTGCTTCTTGATCGAACCCGTGCCGTCCGGATTCACCGTGACTTCGGGAATGTGGCCATAGTGGTAGGGGCGGGCCTTGGTCTCGTCGCCGTACAGGTTCTTGCTGAAGGCCTTGAACTGGGCGTTGGTCGAAACGAAAGGAGCATCCGGTTCGTACTCCTCGCTGGACAGGTGGGTGTTCCAGGGCGACAGGCTCGCGCCACAAGTGATCCACAGGCCATGCGCCGCCGAGGTGTCGACGTTGTGGTACTTGACCAGGCTCAGCTTGCCGGTGGCCTGGTCCTGGTCCAGGGTCAGGACGGCGATGGGCGACGGCAGCGTGCCGTAGGTATCGGCGCCGCTCTGGTCGCGCGTCGTGTACTCGAACTGCACCACGGCGAACACGGCCTTGCCCTTGATGCCCGGGACGTTGGCGTTGGACAGCGCGAGCAGCGAGGTGCCGTCCGGCGAGTCCGAGAAGATCTGGCGTTCCTTGCCTGCCACCGACTTGTCGATGATCGGCTTGTTGTTGATGTCGACGTAGCCGCCGGCCAGGATCTTGCCGCCCTTGCCGTCCGATACCATGTCGCCGGTGATGAAGAACGGCTGGTACGCCAGCTTGTAGGCGTGGGAACTGCCGTCGCTCAGCTTCACCGTCAGGGTGGAGTTCACGGTGGTCGTGGCCATCGCCGCCGGATTGGACAGCGACGGCGCGGGGGTGGAGGTGAACGAGGCCGACACGAAATCCGCGGACGGCTGGGGCGTGGGCGTGATGGGATCGTCGTCCCCGCCACAGGCGGCCAGCAGGGACGCGGTGACCGTCCCGAGAGGCAGCATGGCGGGCGCGCCGGCCAGGAACTTGAGCGCCTGGCGGCGCGAGTTGTTGAGTAACGTATCGGACATTGTTCTGGTTTCCAAGGAGGGGTGCGTTGCAACGTCGAATCGACGGCGGCATCCCGGTTCCGGAAACCAGGGAATCATGCCTCCCGATTCGCGTCTGGGCGAATGCTAGGAGGCATGGGTGACACTTTCATGAAAGGGACGCGGCCGTCCCCTGAGCGCTACATGATCCGCGGACGATCGGGCAGCGTGTTGGCGCGGGACGCGCCGGGGTAGTGCCGGGCCAGCGAGGCGCCCAGCGCGGTGATGCCCTCGATCACGCCCTGCTCGTAGCGGCCCTGGGCGAACGCCTCCTGGATGCCGCGGCAGACGGCTTCCCAGGTCCCGGCGGTTTCGCAGGCGTGGATGCCCCGGTCGCAGACGATCTCGACCGCATGGTCGGCCATCAGCACGTACAGCAGGATGCCGTTGTTGTCGGGCGTGTCCCATACGCCTTGCAGCGCGAAGACTTCCAGCGCCCGTTCCCGCGGCGACTGCTGCTGCCACAGCGGGCCCATGTCCAGCGCGGCCTCGACCACGAAACGGATCTGGCCGTCATGGCGCGACTCGACCTCGCGGATGGTTCGCTCGATGCGGTCCAGCGACCGGGCCGGGAAAGCCCGGTGCGCCGCGCGGCGGGTCGTCACCAGATGCTTGAGGAATCGTTTGATCGCCATGCCTACCACCGTCCCGAAGCGCCGCCGCCACCGAAGCCGCCGCCCCCACCACCACCGAAGCCGCCCCCGCCGAATCCTCCGCCGCCAAAGCCCCCTCCTCCGCGGCCCCCGCGATGGCTGCCGCCGTAGCCGCCCGGCAGGCCGGCGAAGCCGCCACCCACCAGGGTGAAGAAGAACGCCAGCACGGCGCCCAGGATCGCGATGGCCACCGCGCCGGACAGCAGCCAGGCCGCGCCGCCCACGACACCGCCGGTCACGAGCGCGCCCGGCAGCCTGCCCAGGGCACGCCGCAGCATGCCGCCCGCCACCAGCGCGACGATCAGCAATACGGGGGCGATGCCTTCCAGGTCACCGCCTTCCCGGGCGGCGCGCTGGGGCGGCGGCGGCAGCGGTTCGCCGTCGATGAGCCGCATGATGCGGTCGGCTCCCTGGGAGATGCCACCGTAGTAATCGCCCTCGCGGAATCGCGGCGTGACGATCTCGTTCAGGATGCGGTTCGCCGTGGCATCGTTCAGCACCCCCTCCAGTCCGTAGCCCACTTCGATCCGCATGCGCCGGTCGTCCTTGGCCACCAGGAACAGCACGCCGTCGTCCACGTTCTTGCGGCCGGGCTTCCAGGCCTCGGCCACCCGCAGCGAATACTGCTCGATGCTCTCTGGCACGGTGCTGGGGACGATCAGGATCGCGACCTGGCTGCCCTTGCGCTCCTGGAACGCCCGCAATTGCTGTTCCAGTCCGGAGCGCTGCTCGGCGGTCAGCGTCGAGGTCAGGTCGGTGACCAGCCCGCCGAACGGCGGAATCGCCACCAGGCCATCGCTGGCGGCCTGGGCCGGCGCGGCAGCCAGCCACAGCACGGCAAGCCCGGCAGCCAGCCATGCCGACGCCCGGCGTCCCCAGGCCCGCCATGCGCTCATCGGGCGCCCGCGGGCTTGTTGCCGCCGAAGTCGACGGTGGGCGGCGTGGAAATGGCGCTTTCGTTGGCCACCGAGAAATTGGCCTTCACCGGATAGCCGAAAGCCTTCGCGGTCAGGTTGCTCGGGAACGAGCGCACGATCACGTTGTAGTCCTGGACCGACTTGATGTAGCGATTGCGGGCCACGGTGATCCGGTTTTCGGTGCCTTCGAGCTGTGCCTGCAGGTCGCGGAAGTTCTCATTCGCCTTCAGGTCCGGGTAGCGCTCCACCACCACCATCAGGCGCGACAGCGCGCTGGTCAGCTGCTGCTGGGCGGCATCGAACTTGGCGAAGGCCTCGGGATCGTTGACCAGCTCGGGCGTCGCGTTGATGCCGGTGGCCTGGGCGCGGGCGTTGACCACGGCGGTCAGCGTATCCTGCTCGTGGCTGGCATAGCCCTTGACCGTGTTGACCAGGTTGGGGATGAGGTCCGCGCGCCGCTGGTACTGGTTCAGGACCTCGGACCAGTTGGCCTTGACCTGTTCGTCCGCGCGTTGCAGGTCGTTGTAGCCGCAGCCGGACAGCGTGGCCGCCAGCATGACGAAAAAGGCAGTGATCAGGCTTCGCACCTTGTTCTCCTTGGAAATGCGTGCTTGGAATGGATGCTTCGCAGTCCGGTCAACGGAATACGTCGGCGAGCACGTCGGCCACGACCAGGGTGGCCAGCGACACCAGGATCAGGTCCGTGCCCGCCACACGCCACTCGTAGCCGGGATAGACCGGCAACCTCGACAGCATGCCGGACGGCACGGCCTTCTTGGCGATGCCCGGTGGCAGCGGCTTGCCCCGGGCCAGGTTCTTGCGTATGCCCGGGGGCAAGGGGCCATAGCCCACCGCCTGGTAGTCGGAGGCATAGTTCCTGGCCAGCGATACCGTGATGCCCGCGCGGACCAGGTCGTCGCCGCCATCGGCGCGCTTGCCCTGCTTGGGGCCGCCGCCCTTGCCCGACACCTTGTCGCCCTGCCCTTGCCCGACACCTTGTCGCCCTGCCCTTGCCCGTGGCCCTTGCTTCCCTGCCCCTTGCCGCCCCCGTGTCCGCCTCCGGCGTGGGCATTGCCATTGCCTTTGCCGCCGGGCGGATCGGCCCATGCGGGCGTCATGCCCAGCGAACCTGCCAGCAGCAGGACAAGGGAAATTTCGCGTCGCGGTTTGAGCATCATTTTCAATCGGCTCCTCGAGCACAGGTGTGCAACGAGCCAAGCATAGCGCAAGGCCGCGGCAGGCGGCCCCGACAAGGTATCCAGTTGCAGCGGCCGGTTGCAACGGCATCGGCCGCGCGGCTGCAGCCTCAGCCGCCGTGCCGCGAGACCAGCCGCTCCAGCCTCAGGCGGTCGCGTGCGTCGGTCAGCCGCCACACCGCCAGGTAGACCGAACCGGCCGACGCCGCGAAGCCGCCGCCGGCCAGCAGGAACATCAGCAGGATCTGGTACTTGGCCGATTCGATGGGGTCCATGCCGGCCAGGATCTGGCCGGTCATGATGCCGGGCATGGTGATGACGCCCGCCGCCGCCATCTGGTTCATCACCGGCAGCACCCCCGCCCGCACCGCGCCCCGGATGATGTTCCGGAACGCGGTGTAGCGGTCGGCGCCCAGGGCCAGCCGGGCCTCGATGGCCGCGCGTTCGCGCGAGACCGAGGTGAACACGCCGTTCAAGGCCAGGCTGGCGCTGTTCATGGCCGTGCCCAGGACGATGCCGGCCAGCGGGATTGCGTGGCGCGGGTCGTACCAGGGGTCGGGACGCAGCGCCGTCGCCAGCGCCAGCAGCGCGATGCCCAGCGTGGCGACGCCCACCGGCACGCCGCCCACCCCATAGCGCCATGCTCCCTGGAAGCGCCGCTCCTGCCTGGAGCCGACTTCGTGGCAGGCCGCGGCGATCATCAGCGCAACGACCGCGCCGGTCACCCAGGGCGAGGTCAACGCGAACACCTGCCGCAGGAACAGGCCCACCAGGACCAGTTGCACGACCATGCGTGCCGCCGCCACCAGCAGCGGACGCTGGATCCCCAGCGCCAGCCGCAGCGACAGCGCGGCGCTGGCCAGCACCAGCACGGCCGCCATGGCCAGTTCCATCGGCGTCAGTGAAATGGGGCTCATGGCGTTTCGTCCTCCAATCCGCCGGGGGTCATGCGCAACCGCCGGGTGGCGATGCGCACGGCCTGGGCCGCGTCATGCGTGACCACCAGCAGCCCGGTGCCCTGCTCGCGCAGCCGCGCCAACAGGGCCTCGACCTGGGCGGTGGCTTCGGGATCCAGGGCCGAGGTCGGTTCGTCCAGCAACAGGAAACGCGGGTGCTGCGAGATGGCTCGCACCAGCGCGAGCCGCTGGCGCTGTCCGGTCGACAGCGTGGCCACGGGCGCCTCGAACAGTGCATCGGCCAGCCCCAGCCCGGGCAGCAGCGCCCGCGCCCGCTCCGGATACGCCATGTGATCGGCCACGATGTCCGCCCACCATCCGGCGTCGGCGGCGACATAGGTAACCTGGCGCCTGAAGGCCGGGGCCGGCATGCGGTCGCGGTCCACGCCGTCCAGCTCGACGCGGCCCCGGGCCGGTTCAAGGTCGGCGATCATGCGCAACAGCAGGCTCTTGCCCACGCCGGACGGGCCGGACAAGGCCACGCACTCCCCGCCTTCGATACCCAGGTCGAAAGGGCCGGCGAGACGGCCGTGCAGGCCATTCACGATCAGGGAGGAACAGGTGTCGGTCAAGGTCGTATTCGCCAGGGGGCGGATGCTCGGACGGAGCGACAGTCTAGCGCGAAGCCCGCGTGGCACGGGGCTTTCCGGCTCATGCACGTATAATGGATAGTTGCTCGCGGCAACGATAAGACCACAAAGCCCATTTACCATTTCAAGGTTGTTTCATCTATGTATCGCGCACTCGCCGCCGCCCTCGTGCTGGGCACCCTGGCCGTCGCTCCCGCTCATGCCGGACCCTACCCCGACCGCCCCGTCCGCATCATCAATCCGTTCCCTCCCGGCACGAACACCGACACGGTCGCGCGCCTGCTCGCCCAGAAGCTGCAACAGAACTGGGGCCAGGCCACCATCGTCGAGAACAAGACCGGCGCGGGCGGCGCGATCGGCGCGAACTTCGTCGCCAAATCGCCGGCCGACGGCTACACCCTGCTGCTGACGTCCTCGTCCACGCACCTGGTCGCCCCCGTGCTGCGCAAGGACGTGCCCTACGACGCGAACAAGGACTTCACGCCCATCATGACGGTGACCGTGTCGCCGCACGTGGTGGTCGCCACCCGTTCGCTGCCGGTCAAGGACTTCAAGGACTTCGTGGCCTACGTGAAGTCGCACCCGGGCACCACCTTCGCGTCCTCGGGCAACGGCACCGGCTACCACCTGGCGGGTGAACTGTTCGCCCACGGCGTCGGCGCCAACATGCTGCACATTCCCTATCGCGGCGCGGCTCCGGCCATGAACGACCTGATGGGCGGACAGGTCCAGTCCATGTTCGACTCCCCGGGCAGCGTCGCGCCCAACGCCAAGAGCGGCCGCGTCCACGCGCTGGCCGTCATGGGACCCAAGCGCTGGCCCACCCTGCCGGACGTCCCCACCACGGTGGAGCTGGGCTATCCCCAGCTGCAGTTCTCCACCTGGCTGGGCCTGTACGCGCCGGCGAACACCCCGCCCGACGTGATCGCCAAGATCACCAACATCCTGACCACCGAACTGTCCAAGCCCGGCATGAGCGAACAGTTCGACCAGATGGGCTCGCAGTTGAACATGATCGTCGGCAAGGACTTCGCCAAGTTCATGCTGGACGGCCAGGCTTCGCTGAAGAAATTGGCCGAAGAGGCCAAGCTGCCGATGCTGGACTGATCGCTTCCCCCCCGAAACGGGAGCGGCCTCGCTTTCGAAAGAAGCGAGGCCGTTTTTCCTTGGGGACGACCGGCGGGAGCGACGCTCGCCTACTCGATCTTGATGCCTGCGGCTTTCACCAGCTGCGACGCGGACTTCGTCTCGTCGGCCAGGTACTTCTCGAAGGCCTTCTGGTCCATGGGCATGGGGGCGGCGCCCAGGTTGGCGAAGCGGGTCTTGATGTCGGGCATCTCCAGCACCTTCAGCACGCCGGCGTGGATCTTGTCGACCACGGGCTGGGGCGTCTTGGCCGGCGCGAACAGGCCCACCCAGAACGTGTAGGCCGCGGCCGGCAGGCCCGAGTCGGTCATGGAGGGCACGTCGGGCAGCGCGGCCGAACGCGCGGCGGTACCGACGGCCAGCGCCTGCAGCTTGCCGTCCTTGATCATGGGCAGGGCCGATACCAGGGGCGCGAAGAACCAGGTCGTACGGCCGGCGATGGTCTCGGTGATGGCCTCGGGCGTCCCGCGGAACGGCACGTGCACGGCATCGATGCCGGCGGCCACCCGGAACTGTTCCGCGTTCATGTGCGTGGCCGAGCCGTTGCCGGCGGAGGCATAGAACAGCTTGCCGGGATCGGCCTTGGCCTTGGCGACCAGGTCGCCCAGGTTCTTGTACCCTGCAGAGGGCGAGACCACCAGCACGTTGGGCAGGCTGGCCAGCGGCGTGATGCCCTCGAAGTCCTTGAGCGTGTCGTACGGCAGGTTCGGGTAAATGGACGGATTGACGAGGTGGCCCGAACTGTGGATCAGCAGCGTGTAGCCATCGGCGGGCGCCTTGGCCACCTGCGCGGCGCCCAGCGTGCCGCCCGCGCCCGGCTTGTTCTCGACCACGATCTGTGCGCCCAGGATGGGGCCCAGCTTGTCGGCGATCGAACGCGCCACCACGTCGGTGCCGCTGCCGGCGGTGAACGGGACGATGAAGCGGATGGGGCCGCCTTGCGGCCAGTTGCCCTGGGCCTGAGCGCTCGCGCCCGCGGCCAGCATGGTCGCGGCCGCGAGGACGCGCAGCGAGGTCCGGCGAGCGTGGGAATGTCGTTGCATGGTGTGTCTCCTCTGGTTTATCGAATGGAACGGCGGCCCTAGCCCGGGACGGGCGGGCTGAATGGCATGGCCAGCAGCACCGATGCCGTCCGGCCGCTGCGGTTGATCAACTGGCGTTTCTCGCCGGGCGCCAGGCGGCATGAATCCAGGCGCGCCAGCGTGGCTTCCTGCCGCACCCCGTCCAGCTCGCTCACGACGGTCAGCTCGCCTTCCAGGACCACGTAGTGCTTCTCCATGGGCGAGCCATCCAGCGAGGTGTGGCCGCCGGGTTCCAGCGTCGAGACGCCCAGCCACAGCTGTTCGGCCGGGCCGGCTTCCCTGCCCTGCAGGCGCACGCAGCGCATGTCGAAGTGGTTGGGAGCCTCGTAGACGGGAGCCTCGGGATAGCGGGTGACGTTCATGCCCGGCCTTCCCACGGCCGCAGCACGATGCGCTGGTCCGATCCGCCGATTACCGTGCGGTAGGCATCGAGCGCGTCGGTCAGTGCATAGACGGCATCGGCGCCGACGGGGAACGGCCGCAGCGTGCCGGCCTCGAACCCCGGCCGCAGCGCCCGCAGGTGCGCGGCCGCCTCGGTGCAGTCCATGGCCAGCGAATCCACGCCCACGTAGGTGTGCATGGCGCGGTAGAACGTGAAGATGTCGAACGGCACCGGGCGCTCGACCGTGGAGATGAAGATCTGCGTGGCGCGCTTGGCCATGGCCTGGTTGGCGGCCTGGAAGTACGGGCTGCCCACGGTGTTGTAGACCAGGTCCACGCCGCGGCCGTCGGTGAGCTCGCGCAGCCGCGCGGCCACGTCTTCCCGGCTGGCGTCCACGACCTCGACCGGCGCGCAGGCAAAGCCGGCGTAGGGTCCCGGCCGGCGCTGGACCGCGATGACGCGGGCTCCCGCCTGCGCCGCGAGCTGGACGGCGGCCTGCCCCACCTTGCCGTTGGCCCCCATGACGGCGACCACCTGGCCCGGCTGCGGCATGCCGCTGCGTTGGAAACCTTCGTAGGCCGTCACGAACGGCACGCCTATCGAGCCGGCGGCATCGAAGTCCAGGCCCGCGGGCATTTCCTCCAGCGCGGCAAGCGGCAGCGTGAGCCAGGCGGCATGGGAGCCGTCCCGCGTGATGCCCAGGTCGCCGCCCGAGCCCCAGACGCGGCGGCCTATCCATTCGGTGGGGCCGGCCACCACCGTGCCGGCGAAGTCGCGCCCGGGCGTGCGCGGCCAGACGGCCTGCGGCATCAGGCCCAGCGCCGCCTTCACGTCGCTGGGATTGACGGCCGCGCTGGCCACCTTGACGACGGCGTGGCCCGGATCCGGCCGGGGCATGGCCAGGGTTTCGATGGCCGGGGCCAGGTGGGCGGCGGACTCGGCCTTGGCCTGTACGCGCACGGCCGGCCCGTGTTGGGTTTCTTGCATGACGGTGGACATGATCGGTAGCGGTTCCTTCAATTCCTGATGGGCAGGCCCAGCATGTCGCGCGCCTCGCCGGCGCTCGCCACGCTTCCTCCCAGGTCCTGCACGATGCGCGCGGCACGCTCCACCAGCGCCGCGTTGCTGGGCGCCAGGACGCCCCGGGACAGGTAGATGTTGTCTTCCAGGCCCACGCGGACGTGGCCGCCCGACACGAAAGCGGCCGCCAGCATGGGGAACTCGTGGCGGCCCACCCCGAAGGCGGACCAGAAGGCGCCCGCCGGCAGCAGGCCGCGCGCATACAGCAGCGTCTCGGGCGTGGCCTCGAATCCGTACTTGACGCCGGTGACGAAGGTCCACATGCCCGGCCCGTCCAGCGTGCCGTCGGCGATCAGGTCGCGCGCGAGGTGGATGTCGCCGCTGTCGAAGATCTCCAGTTCCGGCTTGACGCCCGCCTCGCGGATGACGCCGGCCATGATGCGCACGTTGCGCGGGGTGTTGATGACCACCTCCGCGCCCGAGTTCATGGTGTTCAGGTCCAGCGAGCAGACGTCGGGCCGCAGCCGCGCGATGTGCTCGACCCTTTTCTCCGGGGGCAGCAGCGTGGTGCCGGGGCCGGCCACGCGGGGCTCGGCCTCGCTCGGCACGTAGCGGCCGCCCGGGCCGGTGGTCAGGTTGATGATGACTTCGCGGTTCTCGGCCCGGATGCGGCGGATGACCTCGTCGTACAGCGCGACGTCCATCGACGGGTGGCCGGTTTGGGGATCGCGCACGTGGATGTGGACCTGCGCCGCGCCGGCGCGGGCCGCCTCGAGCGCCGAATTGGCGATCTGCTCGGGCGTGATGGGCAGGTGCGGCGTCTGCTCCGGCTTGGTCAGGTTGCCGGTGATCGCGCAGGTGATGACGGTCGGGTTCACAGGTGGCGTCCTCCATCGACCACGATGCGGGTGCCGGTGGCAAAACGCAGCGAGGTGGCGCAGGCTTCCACGGCGGCGGCGATGTCGTCGGTGGTGCCGATGCGGCCCAGCGGCGTGGTGGCGGCCGTCTTGGCGTTGAAGTCGGCGCCCCGGCCCGGCACGAAGGTGGAGTCGACCACGCCCGGGCTGACCGACAACACGCGCACCTGCGGCGCGAGCACGCGGGCCAGGGCCTCGCCCACCACGTCCACGCTGGCCTTGGCCGCAACGTAGGCCAGGTTGCTGCCGACGCCCGTGAAGGCCGCGATCGAGGACAGCGTCACGATCAGGCCATCGCCGCTTTCCTTGAGCAGCGGCGCGAAGGCGCGGATGGTCGAGAAGACGCCCCGGAAGTTGACCTTCAGGATGTCGTCGATCAGTTCGTCGGTCAGGCCCTCCAGGTCGACCGCGGGCACGGGCTTGGTGTAGCCGGCGCTATTGACCAGGATGTGGCAGGTGCCGAAGTCGGCGCGGACGCGCTCGGCCGCCGCCTTCAGGGCCGGGCTGTCGGTAATGGAGGCCCGGACCTCGGCGTGTCCTTCCCCGGGCAGTTCGCCCACCCGGGAAGCGGCGGCGGGATCGCCGTTATGCAGCAGCACGCAACGCGCCCCGCGGGCCGCCAGGCGCCGCGCGCTGGCATGGCCGATTGCGCCGGTGCCGCCGGCTATCACGGCCACCTTGCCGTCCAGGCGGTCCTGCGGCGCGAATGTGGATGCTTGTGTCATTGGGAGTTCCTTTGGTGATGCGTGGGAAGTTCAGGGAATCGGGGGATGCGGGAAGACCATCTCGCCTTCCAGCAGCGTGAAGCAATGATCGAAGACCGCGACGTCGCCGCCCGGGCGCGATTCCACCCGGTACTGGCCGACCAGCCGGCGCGTCACGCCGAAAGTGGGATCGCTGTGCAGGAACTCCGAGTCGTCGGCGTAGACCTGGGTGATCAGGACCTTGTAGCCGGGCTTGGAGAACATGAAATGCAGGTGTGCCGGCCGGAACTCGTGGCGCGCCTGGGCGCGCAGCAGCACGCCGCCCGGCCCGTCCACCGGCACGGGATAGCCCGCCGGCCGCACCGAACGGAAGCGGAAGCGTCCGTTCTCGTCGGTCGTGAAGCGGCCGCGCAGGTTCATGTCGGGCTGGGTCTCGTCCTGGTTCTCGTACAGCCCGCTGGGCGATGCATGCCAGATGTCCACCGTGACGCCGGCCAGTGGCCGGCCCTCGCGGTCCTGGACCAGCCCGCTGCCCTCGAGCGGGATGCCGGGCGTGCCCGGCGCCGCCAGCGAGGCCCCCGGTTCCAGGCTGGGCGAATTGGCGCGCCAGAACGGACCGAGCAGCGCGGCGTCCGACTCGCCATGATGGTCGGCGTTGTTCAGCAGCGCCACCAGCGACGACACGCCCAGCAGGTCGGCCACCAGCACCGCCTCGTTCTTGGTGTCGCAGGTGGCCTGCCCGATGGCATTGAGATAGCCCAGCGCATATTCGAACTCGGCCTCGGTCAGCCGCGTTTCCAGTACGAAGGCGTGCAGATGCCGGACCAGGCTGCATAGCAGTTCCTTGACGCGCGGATCGGCGGTATTTGCCATCGATTGCAAAACAATGGGGGTAAGAGACTCTGGCGTGCTGGGCAACATTTGGCATAACCTCATGCTATCGATAGCATTCAGTTTAGCCGGATCGTTCCACTTGTCAACAAGGAGATTTCCCGCCCCCATGCGCCGGCACTTCGCTATCATCTCGCCCATGCCCAAGCGTTCCTCCGCCGCCACCCTTGCCGACATCGCCCTGCACGCCCAGGTGCACAAGACCACCGCTTCGCGCGCGCTGGACCCCGAACGACGCCACATGGTCAGCCCCGAAGTGGTCGGCCGCGTCGAGGCCGCCGCCCGCGCCCTGAACTACCGCGTCAACCGCGCGGCGTCGGCGCTGCGCACCGGGCGGTCGGGCACGGTGGGCGTGCTGTTGCCAGACATCACCAATCCCGTGTTCCCGCCCATCCTGCGCGGCATCGAACAGGCGCTGGCGGCCGAGGGCTTCTTCGTGCTGGTGGCCGATACCGGCAACGAACAGGCGCCGGACGAGGCCGCCGACCGCATGCTGGCCCAGCGCGTCGAAGGGCTCATCATCGCGACCTCCAGCCTGCACGATCCGCTGGTCGAGCGCCTGGCGCGCGACCAGGTCAAGGTCGTGCTGGTCAACCGCCGCGACGAAGACGGCAGCCTGCCCGCCGTCGTCAGCGACGACATGCTGGGCATGAAACTGGCCGTCGATCACCTCGTGTCCATCGGCCATCGCCGCATCGCCCACCTGTCCGGGCCGCTGGCGCTGTCCACTGGTTCGCTGCGGCAGGCCGGCTTCATCCAGGCCATGGCCGCGCACGGGCTGGAGCCGGCCGGCTTCGCCCAGTGCGACGCCTATTCCTGCGATGCCGGCGAGGAAGGCACGCGCGCGCTGCTGGGCACCGGAGCCGAGTTCACGGCCATCGTCGCGGCCAACGACCTGATCGCGCTGGGGGCGATCCAGGCGTTGCAGCAGCGCGGACGCACGGTGCCGCAGGACGTCTCGGTCGTGGGACATAACGACATGCCCTTGATGGACAGGGTGTCGCCTCCCCTGACCACGGTACGCATCCTGCACTACGAGATGGGGTTCCGGGCGGCCCGCTTGTTGCTGGACAGCCTGCGCGGCGTGCCGGGCACGACGTCCACGGTCGTCCTGCGGCCCGAGCTGGTCGTGCGCGGCTCCTCCGCACCGCTGTAATATCCAGGCGCAAACCCGAAACTGCCTCGCCCGCGCGAGGCCCCGACATGTCCATCAAAGACCAGCTTTTCATCTACGGCCAATATCTCGCGCCCCAGGCGCTCGTCTCCAGCCTGTTCGGACGCCTTGCGCACTGCCGCGTCGCCGGCCTGAAGAATCCCGCCATCGCCCGTTTCATCCGCCAGTACGGTGTGGACATGAGCGAGGCCCTGGAGCCCGACCCCACCGCCTACGAACACTTCAACGCCTTCTTCACCCGCGCGCTCAAGCCCGGCGCGCGTCCGCTGGATCCCGCCCCGGACGCCGTGCTGTGTCCCGCCGACGGCGCCATCAGCCAGCTGGGCCCCATCCGCGCCGGCCGCATCTTCCAGGCCAAGGGGCACGACTTCAGCGCCGACGAGCTGCTGGGCGGCGATGCGCGGCGCGCCGATCCCTACCGGGATGGCGGCTTCGCCACCATCTATCTGTCCCCCCGCGACTATCACCGGGTGCACATGCCGGTGGCCGGCACCTTGCGCGAAACGGTCTACATCCCCGGACGCCTGTTCTCGGTCAATCCGCTCACCGCCCGGACCGTGCCGCGCCTGTTCGCGCGCAACGAACGCCTGGCATGCCTGTTCGATACCGAACTCGGCCCCATGGCGGTGGTGCTGGTGGGCGCCATGATCGTGGGCGCCATGGAAACCGTCTGGGGCGGCCAGGTCGACCCGCACGGCTCGCGCATCGTGACCACGCGCTACGACGACGGCGCCGTGCGGCTGGACAAAGGCGCCGAGATGGGCCGCTTCAAGCTCGGCTCGACCGTGGTCCTGCTGTTCGGTGCCGGCCGGGTGGATTGGAACGATGCGCTGGGGCCGCTGGTCGGCGTGCGCATGGGCCAGGCGCTCGGACGCGCAGTGAATCTATAATCGACATCGTCGAGCATGCTCGACCCCCACGGCGCCCGTCCCCCCTGGCGCCGCGGATCCGGCCCCGCCGGTCCGCCAGCGCCGCCCCTAACGGGCATGCGGCCGACAGACCGCCCGGCTCCGGGCTTTCCACTCACAGCCGCGTATCCAACATGCCAACCCGCCCGCTTCGCGCCGCCGAAGAAACCGCTGACACCGCTTCCTCGACCGACCATCCCCCGCTTGTCTACTCGCAGCCGCCCCGTGTGCGCCTGCTGAGCGAGATCCTGCCCGACGATCCCCTGCTGATGATGGGCGCCGGCCCCGTTCCCATTCCCGACGTGGTGGCCCATGCCAACTCGGTGGTCATCAACCACCTGGGCGCGACCATGTCGACCATCATCTCCCAGGTCAAGCAGATGGCGGGCTATGTGTTCCAGACGAAGTCGGAATGGGTGCTGGGCGTGGCCGGCCCGGGTTCGGCTGCGATGGAGATGGCGATCTGCAACCTGGTGTCGCCCCGCAGCAAGGTGCTGTGCGTGGTCAACGGTTTCTTCAGCGCCCGCATGGCCGAGATGAGCCGGCGCCTGGACGCCGACGTCGTCACGCTGGAAATCGACGGCCACCAGGCCGCGTCGGCCCAGTTGGTGGAGCAGGCGATCGAGCAGCACCGCCCCGACGTCCTGACCATCGTCCAGGGCGAGACCTCCAACACGGTCTTCAACCGCGAACTGCCCGCCATCGCCAAGGCCGCCAAGAAGCGCGGCTGCCTGGTCGTGGTCGATGCCGTCTGCACGCTCAGCACCATGCCGCTGCAGATGGACGACTGGCAGATCGACGCCGTCATCACCGGTGGCCAGAAGGGCCTGTCGTCGATTCCCGGCGTCTCGCTGATCGCGTTCTCCAACGATGCGTGGGAACACATCAGCCGGCGCAAGACGCCCAATACCCACTGGGTGCTGGACGCCAGGCTGGCCGAGAACTTCTGGCACAAGGGGTCGTACCACTACACCGCCCCGGTGTCCGGGGTGCTGGCGCTGCACGAGGCGCTGCGCCTGGTCTGCGCCGAAACCCTGCCGGTGCGTTTCGCGCGCCATTCGCGTTCGTCCTTCGCCTTGCAGAACGGCATCGAGGCCATGGGCCTGCGCCTGTTCGCGCCACCGGCCTCGCGCCTGAACTCGGTGGTCGGCATCACGGTGCCCGACGGCCTGACCAACACCGGGATCTGCGCGCACATCTCCGAACGCTACCGGGTGGAAATCTCGGGCTCGTTCGGCCTGCCCATCGTGCGCATCGGCCAGATGGGCGAACAGTGCCGGGCCCACAACCTGTTCCGCACGCTGCACGCGCTGGGCTCGACCATGCGCGACCTGGGCGCCAAGGTCGACATGCCCGCCAGCATGGCCACGCTGGAATACAGCCTGCAGGTGTAGCCCCCCCTACGCGCTTCGCGCGCCCCCCAGGGGGCGATGCGGGTGGACCGGCGGAGCCGGATCCACCGCATCCTGGGTCTAGTGGGGTTGTCTCGGTGCGAAGCACCGCGTTCTTGCTTTGATCCAGGGCGCCGCGGATCCGGCTTTGCCGGTCCGCCAGTGCCGCCCCCTGGGGGGCGCCCGAAGGGCGTAGGGGAGATTAACTACTCAAGCACTGCTTCATGAAGGCCTTGCGGTCGTCGCCTTTCTTGCCGGTGGCTTCCTTGTTGCAGGCGGTCATTTTTTCCTGCTGGGTCATCTTCTTGGCGGACAGGCACTCTTTCATGAAAGCCTTGCGGTCGTCGCCCTTGCGGTCGCCGGCGTCCTTGTTACAGGTGGTCATCTTGTTCTGCTGGGTGTTTTCGGCGGCCAGGGCGGGGCCGGTCAGGGCCATGAACAGGGCGGTCAGGGACACTGCTAGCGTTTTTTTCATCGTGAACTCCGAACCTTGGTTTGCGGGGACTCCGGTCGCCCACGGCTGACTGCCGGGCGGCAGCCCATTATCGTGCTCGACCGGGGAAATGCCTAGCCCCTGGCCCGCTTGGCCACTTCGACCCGGCCCAGGTCCCCGTCCACCAGGACCCAGTCTCCCGTCTCGATCACCGACAAGGGGTCGATGTCGAAGTCGGTGACCGACGGCGCGTGCGTGACCACGGCCCCGAGCGCGATCTTGGTCGTCATCTCGTTGAACAGCATGGCCGCGGGCGCCAGGCCGGAGATGCGGGCGATGTGGAACTGGCCGGACCAGCCCGAGGACCCCTTCGCGCCGGGAAACACCAGCACCTTGCCGGCGAAGCTCACCCCGCGCAGCTCGTGGCGGGTCTCGATGACGGTGCCGGTACGGGGATCGATGCCGCCCCACCCCGAGATCCGGTCGCGCGTGACCAGCGCCTCGCCCTCGGCCCGTCCGCCCACGATGCCCCGGCCTTGCAGCACGATGACCCGGGAAACGGCTGTGGAACTGTCCTGCGCGCTCATCGCAAACCTCCTTTCCAGCGGCCGGTCACCGCGGCCTCGATGCAGTCGGCGGTGCTACCGAACCATGCCTGTATGCCCATGATGGCCGGCAGGTAGTGGACCTGCTTGGCCGAATCAACGGCCGCCACCTTGGTTCCCTGGGGAATGACGCGCCCCAGCGCCGAACAGGTGTCCGACATCAGGTAGCCGCCCGCCTCCTCGATGATGCGGGTGTAGCCGTTCTGGTCGGCGATCTGCTTGGTGGCACGGGGCGTGAAGATCCAGAGCTGCGTATTCTCATGCACGCGCTTGCCCTGCAGCAGCCGGCACACTTCCCAGATCTGCTCGATGCTGTAGTGCGGGCAGCCCAGCATGACGAAATCGACGTCGGGGTCGCGCGCCGTGGCGTTGAGGTTCTCGTAGGTCTCGCGCAGCTCCCTGGGCCCGAAGCGGAACACTTCGCGCGGGCGGTTGCCACCGAAGGCGGCCTCGACCGTCGGCGCCTCGGGGGTGAAGCCGGGAATGTGGTACATCTCCACGCCGCCCGACGACGCCGCGGCCGCGCCGAAGTGCTTGAGCTTGAGGGTGCTGGGCGCCAGTCCCGCGCCGGTGATGACCGGGACCTTGTCCTGCACCTTGTCTCCCACGTAGTAGCCCAGCATGCCCCAGTCCGACATCGACTCGATGGGCATGTCCAGCTCCACCAGGTGGGTGCCGCGCCGTTCTGACTCGATGTGGTAGCCCCAATAGGGAATGCGGCCCGTCAGCATGGCCGCGCCCGTGCTCTCGCGCCCTTCGGCGTTCGACCGCGCGCCCAGCACGGCGTTGATGTAGATGACGGCCGAAGACTCCATCCATGCGCAGTGCTCGCCTCGGGCCGGCAGGTTGCCGACCTGGTAGGGCGTGCAGGTGTTCAGGAGCTGCACGCCCAGGCCCGCGCTGTAGGCATCGCCCTTGCGGAAGATGCGCACGACCTCTTCGCCCACCCCCTGCTGGGCGGCGTGCTCGGGATCGATGCCCTGTTGCAGGTGGCTGCTGTAGACCTCGACGGGCGGAATGGCCACGACCTCGGCGCTGTCCAGGTTGAACTCGGAGAACACCGCGTCCAGGCCGCCCCGCTCGTCGGCGAACTTGCGCATGAACGGCGTGGTGGCGCCGATGGTACCCGCCACGTTGCGCGTCTCGACCAGGCGCTCGGCCCCCAGCGCGTTGCCGTAGCGCAGCAGCAGGTCCATGGCCTTCTGTTTGGCCGGGCCATGCGCGCCGTCGAGCATGGCTTTCTCGTGATCCGTCAGTCGCATTGCCGCCCTCCTTCCTGGCAGCCGGCCCGCGACGCCGCGCGGGTCAGGAAACCTTGAGCAATTTGTCCGGCAGCGGCACCTTGCCGCCCGTATCGCGCGCGATCGCCTGCGCGGTCTCGATCAGGCGCGGCGCCACCTCGTTGCGCAGGCGCTTCTCGGTGAACGAGAAAGCCGGCCCGCCGCAGTTCAGCGCCATGATCTCGCCGCCCGGCACGACCAGCGGCACCGATACCGAATTGATGTCGCGGTGGAACTCGCCCAGCGACAGGCAATAGCCGTGCATGCGCGCATCCCGCTGCGAGCGCTCGAGCCCCTTCTCCAGCCGCGCCCACTCCGCCTCGCCGCATTCCTTGCGTATGCTTTGCAGCAGGCGATCCTTCTCGTACTGGTCGGTCATTGCGCTCAGGTAGGCGCGCCCCAGTGCCGAACTGGCCACCGAGAAGCGCGACCCCACCCGCAGCCGCGCCAGGAGCAGCGCCGATTGCGGCGAGGCCGTCTCGATCAGCACGATGTGCAACTCGTCCCGTATCGCCAGATAGACCGAGCCTTCGGTTTCGTTGGCCAGCGCGAGCATGTGCGGGCGCGCGATCGAGCGCGTATCGACCCCGCCCAGGAACGCCTGGGCCAGCGACACCACGCCCGCCGCCAGCGAGAAGCGCTCGGTCTCGGGTTCCTGTTTCATCAGGCCCAGGGAAACCAGCGTGGTGGCCAGCCGCGTGACCGTGGGCTTGGGGATCCCGGTCATCGCGGCCAGTTCGGCATTGCTCAATACGCGCAGGTCCTCGCGAAAGCAGCGCAGCACCGCGATCCCCCGCTCCAGGGCGGACACGGTGCCACTCGGTTCGGCCGCGGCGGACGCCCGCCTGGTCTTGGCGGCGGATGGGGCTCGGGGGGCGTTTCGTGGCATGGCGGGACTCCGGATGCGGCGGAAAAAAAGGATCGCCCATTTTATAGAGAAGCCGGCAGGTTTCCATGGAAGCGCCTCAGTCGGCGGTGGCGCCCGAGGCCTTCACCACCGGGGCCCACTTCTCGATCTCGGCCTTGACCAGGGCGTCGAACTCCTCGGGCGTGCTGGGCGCCGAGGTCAGGCCCACTTCGGCCAGGCGAGCCTTGAAATCCGCGCTGCGCAGGATGGTGCCCACGTCGGCGCTGATCTTGTTGATCACCTCGCGCGGCGTTGCCGCCGGCGCCACCAGGCCGAAGATGCTCTGCACGTTGAAGCCCGGAATGGTCTCGGCCACCGTGGGGATGTCGGGCGCGCTGGGATCGCGCGTCTTGCCGGTGACGGCGATGGGCTTGAGCTTGCCCGACTTGATGTAGGGCATGGACGAGAACAGCGGGTCGATCAGCAGCGGCACGCGGCCGGCCATCACCTCCGTGTAGGCGGGGCCGCTGCCCTTGTACGGAATGTGCAGCATGTCCACCCCGGTCATGCTCTTGAACAGTTCGCCGGTCAGGTGCATGGAGCTGCCGCTGCCCGGCGAGGCGTAGCTCATCTTGCCCGGATCCTTCCTGGCCATCGCGATCACGCCGGCCAGGTCGTTGGCCGGCAGCGACGGCGTCGCGGTGATGACGATCTGCGAGGTCACCAGCATCGAGACGCCCGCCAGGTCCTTGACCGTGTCGAACGGCATGGTCTTGCGCAACGTCGGGTTGATGACGTGCGAGGTCACGACGATGCCCAGCGTGTAGCCATCGGGCGCGGACTTGGCGACGTGATCCGTGCCGACCACCGTGTTGGCGCCCGGCTTGTACATCACCACCACCGGCTGGCCCCAGGTCTTCTGCAGGCGCTCGGACAGGAGGCGGCTCAGGATGTCGATGGCGCCGCCCGGGGCATTGGGCACGATCAGCGTGACCGGCCTGGACGGATAGGCGGGGCCGGCGGCCGCGACGGCATGGGTGACGGTCGCGGCGCAGGCCGCGCCCAGCAGGGACGCGAACAGGATTTTCATGGAGTCTCCTTGAGGAATGGCGCGGGAACCTCGGCGTTCCCGCTTATGTTCAGATGTTGTTGCGGATGCGTTCCTGCAGGGCGGACACGTCCACGTCCCGCACCTTGCCGCCCAGGGTCAGGTCCAGGGCGTGGGCAGCCGCCGCTCCCATGGCGATGCACGGCCCCATGACGCGCACGCTGGACAGCGCCGCCGCGTCGGCGTCGATGCAGCGCCCGGCGGCCACGAGATTGTCGCTGCCGGCCGGGATCAGGCTGCGCAGCGGCACCGTGTGGACGTGGTCCTCGCCGAAGGGCTCCCACACGTAGCCCTCGGGCTGGTCGTGCAGTTCCACCGGCCACGAAGTCCGCGCGACGGCATCCGGGAAACGCGTGGCGGCGCGCACCTCCTCCGTCGTCAACTGATGCAGGCCGGCGATCCAGCGTGTCTGCCGGATGCCCGGCAAGGCATAGGCGCGGATGCGGGCGGCGCCGAAGGCTTGCGGATACTCCGCCTTCAGGAATTCGATGACGCGGTCCACCTGCTCGCGGCCGGCCAGGGCCGTGGCCGAGGCGGCCAGCGGATCGAGCGGTGTCTCCATGTGGGTCATGTTCATCGCCGCCACGCCTCGCCCGGGGAATCGGAAGAAGAGCCCGTCGTCGCGCGAGATGCCGTACTGCGCGGCCTTTTCCTTGATGCGCGCCGTGAAGGCCTCGCGCGTGGGCAGGTGGGCTTCGTCCAGGTGCTCGAGCACGAACATCTGGGTGCCGAAGATCGGCACGTCGGGCTCGCGGCAATCCAGGCCCGCCAGCCACGCCAGCGCCGCGTCGCCGCTGGCGTCCACATAGCCGCGCGCGTCCACGTGCACGTCGCCGTAGCGCGTGGCCAGCTCCAGCCGCTGCAGCCGGCCGCCCTCGCGCCGGGCCTCGCGCAACACCGCGCCCAGCACCACCGTGATGCCGGCGTCGCGGATCTTCTGTTCGATCCAGCGGCCCAGCGCCACCTCGTCGTAGTACACCACCGTCGTCAGCGGACCGACGTTATGATGCAGCGCGCCGGCCTTGCCCAGGTCCTCCAGGATGCCGTCGGCGATGCCGTGGGTGAGCTGGATGCGGTTCGGGCCGTTCGAGAACAGCCCGCAGAACGTGCCGATGATGGAGCCCACCGCCTGGCCGCCCAGCATGGGCAGGCTGTCGACAAGCACGACCCGGCGGCCCAGCGCGGCCGCCTCGAGCGCGGCCGAGACCCCCGAGATGCCGGCGCCGACCACGCACAGGTCGGCATCGACATGCCAGGGCCGGTTTTCCGTTCGCCGGACGGTTCGTACTTGATTTGCCATGCGGATTCTCCTTGATGCGGCAATGATGTTCAGGTCTTCAGGCCCAGGCGTGCGACCATGGCCTTCTCGCGCTCGTAGGAAGCGCGCATCTCCTCGGTGAAGCCGGCCGTGTCCCGGTAACCGGGAATGAGGTCGAACTTGTCGAGGATGTCCTTGTGCGCGGGCTGGTCGATGGCCCGCTTGTAGGCGTCGTGCAGCACGCGCACGACCGCCGGATCCATGTTCTTCGGACCGGCCAGGCCGATCGGCGAGGTGTAGACGATGGGCACGCCCAGCTCCGTGGCCGTCGGCACGTCGGGAAACTTCTCCAGCCGCGATTCGCTGAAGGTCACCAGCAGCCGCATCTTGCCGGCCTGTACCTGGGGCGACCAACTGGCCGAATCGGACATCGCGTCCACGTGTCCGCCCAGCGCCGCCTGGATGACGTCGGCGCTGCCCTTCATCGGAATGACGTTGAATTTCACGCCCTTCAGCCGCGCGACCTCCTCCATCAGGAGATGGCCGCCGTTGGCGAAACCCACCGTGCCGTAGCTGATCTCTCCTGGCCGCGCGCGGGCGGCGGCGATCAGGTCGTCGAAGCTGCGCAGCGGGGAATCGGCGCGCACCGCGATGCCGAACGGACTCGTGACCATGCAGATGATCCAGGTCAGGTCGCGCAGCGCGTCGTAGCGCACCTTCTGCAGGTGCGGCATGCGAACCTGGATCTGCAGGGCCTGCGTCAGCAGATAGCCGTCGCCGCGGTCCTGGCGCGCCATGGCGTCGGCGCCCAGCAGCAGGTTCGCGCCGGGGCGGTTCTCGATGATGATCGGCTGGTTGTTCAGGAACGGCGCCGCGAGCTTGTCCACGAAGCGCTGGTAGACATCCAGCAGCCCGCCCGCGCTGGCCGGCACGATGATGGTGATGGGCCGGCTGGGAAAGCCCTGGCCGGCCGTGGCCAGGCGCGGCAGGGCCGCCGCGGGCATGCTGGCGGCAAGGCCGCGCAGCAATTGCCGGCGGCCGGACGACATGCGGGGACCGGCCGGGCTTCGCGGGTACGTGCTCATCTTGTCTCCTGTTCCGGCATCCATGCCGTGTCGAATTCGGTCCAGTGCGGATCCGCGGCAGATTCTCCGACAGTCGCCCGCCATGCGTCAATATTTTTCGAAATGACGTTTCATTTTAATTTTAACCACGGATCGGCGTTGCCCGAAAGACATGCCGGATGATAAATTGAAATAACGTTTCAAATTTTCATGGAGACCTCATGTCATCGTCCGACCCAGGCAAGACGGCGCCGCGCCGTGCGCTGCGCAGCAACTTCGAACCCGGCACCTCGCGCTGGGCGGTCAGGCGGGCGCAATGGCGCGCGCTCGGCCTGACCGACGCCGACATGGAGAAACCCAAGATCGCCGTGGTCAACACCTCGTCGGAACTGTCGAGCTGCTTCAGCCACCTGGACGGCGTCGCCGCCGCCATCAAGCAAGCCATACGCGAGGCCGGCGGCCTGCCCTTCGAGGTACGCACCGCCGCTCCCAGCGACTTCATCACCAGCGCCGGCGCCCGCGGCGGCTATATCCTTCCCAGCCGCGACCTCATCGCCAACGACATCGAAGTGGCGGTGGAAGGCGCGCTGCTGGACGGCATGATCTGCCTGGCCTCGTGCGACAAGACCACGCCCGGCCAGCTCATGGCGGCCGCCCGGCTGGACCTCCCGACGCTGGTCGTGGTGTGCGGCTACCAGCGCAGCGGCCACCACAAGCAGCAACATGTCGACATCGAGGAAGTTTTCCTGGCCGCGGGCCACGTCGCGGCCGGCCGCATGGATCCGGCCGAGCTGGCGGCGATGAGCGAACAGGCGGTGCGTGGCCCGGGAGTCTGTGCCGGCATAGGTACCGCCAATTCCATGCACATGGTGTGCGAGGCATTGGGCATGGCCCTGCCCGGCAGCGCGCCGGTGGCCGCCAACAGCCCGCGCATGATGGCCACCGTCGCGCAGGCCGGCGCCCGCATCGTCCAGATGGTCTGGGAGGACCTGCGGCCGCGCGCCATCCTCACCGCCGAGGCCTTTGCCAACGCCGCCCGCCTGGTGCTTGCGCTGGGCGGCTCCATCAATACCATCAAGCATCTGCAAGCCATCGCCAACGAAGCGCAGGCCGGCGTGGATGTCTACGGGCTGTTCGAGCGGCTGGCGGATACCACGCCCCTGATCGCCGCCATCCGCCCCAACGGCGACCACTCCATCGAGGACCTGGAGCGCGCGGGCGGGACGCTGGCCGTGTTCAAGCGCCTGGCCGGCCTCTATCACCCCGAGGCGCTGACCGTGTCCGGGCGGCCGCTGGGCGACGCCGTGGACCAGGCCCAGGTGCGCGACGAAGCCATCCTGCGCCCGGCCGACCAGCCGCTGTCCACCCGCCCCTCCATCGTCATCCTGCGCGGTTCGCTCGCGCCCGACGGCGGCATCGTCAAGCTGGGCCTGGCCACCGGCAAGGCCATGCGCTTCGAGGGAACGGCGCGGGTATTCGAGTCCCAGGAAGATGCCATCGCGGCCCTGCAACGGGGCGAAATCGAGCGCGGCACCGTGGTCGTGATGCGCGGCCTGGGCGTGCGCGGCGGACCGGGCATGGGCATGGCCTCGCGCTTCGTGTTCGTCCTGGACGGTGCGGGCCTGGGCGAACACGTCGCGGTCGTCACGGACGGCCAGTTGTCCGGCCTGGTCAACAAGGGGCTGGTCGTGGGCGAGGTGTCGCCCGAGGCGGCCGCCGGCGGGCCGCTGGGCCTGGTCCAGGATGGCGACCCCATCGCCATCGATATCGATGCGCGCACCGTGGACCTGAAGGTGGCGGAACAGGAACTGGCCCGCCGGCGCGAAGCCTTCGCCCCGCCCGCCCCGGGGCGGGTGCGCGGCTGGCTGTCGGTGTACGAGCAGGTCGTGCGCCCCTTGCCCGAGGGCGCGGTCATCGCCCATACCGGAACCGCCCGCCCGCGCTGAGCCCTCGTGGCGTCCGGCCCGACAGACAATTATTCTTCTTAATCATATTGTCATGTACGGGCCGGACTCCACCGTTCTTCCATCTTCTCTCCCAACCTCTGTACGGCTTGAATCCACCTAGGGTAAGCCCCAGCGTTTCGTACGCAAAATTAGTTCATACTAATAACTAATACAGAGAGAAATCCGTGGCACTCGCCGCGGATACCAGTGGAGAAGACAGCTTGTTGTCCGTCGATACCAGCGGGCCGATCGGACGCATTGCGCTCGCTCGCCCCGGCAAGCGCAATGCGCTGAACGATGACCTGATCGCCCAGTTGCACATTGCCTTCATCAACATGCCCGAGCACGTGCGGGTGGTCATCCTCACGGGCGAAGGCGACCATTTCTGTTCCGGCCTGGACCTGTCGGAGCTGCGCCAGCGCAGCGTGGCCGACGGCATCGTCCATTCCCGGGGCTGGCATGCCGCGTTCGAGCAGGTTCAGTTCGGCAAGGTCCCCGTCGTGGCGGTACTGCACGGCGCCGTGGTCGGCGGCGGCCTGGAGCTGGCCAGCGCCTGCCACATCCGCATCGCCGAACAGACGGCGTTCTACGGGCTGCCCGAGGGCCAGCGCGGCCTGTTCGTGGGTGGCGGCGGGTCGGCCCGCATCTCCCGCCTGATCGGTGTCGCCCGCATGAGCGACATGATGCTGACGGGCCGCGTCTACGACGCGCAGGAAGGCCTGGCGGCGGGCCTGTCGCAATACCTGGTTCCCGAGGGCGAGGGGCTGCGCAAGGCCGAGGAGCTTGCCGCCCGCATCGCCGCCAATGCCCCGCTCAGCAACTACGCCGTGCTGCAAGCCCTGCCCCGCATCGCCGACCAGTCGCAAAGCGACGGCCTGTTCACCGAATCGCTCATGGCCGCCATCGCGCAGGGCGACATCGATGCCAAGGCCAGGCTGGAGGCTTTCCTGCAAGGGCGGGCCGCCAAGGTGGGCAAGCCATGACGACCTCGCACATCCCGTACCGCCAGGCGTCGCGGGGAGGCTCCCTGTCGGCGCACATAGAACGCGGGGAAGACGGCACGTTGCGCCTGCGTTCGACCGAGCCGCTGCGCCCCTACCCCGGACGCCTGACGGACTGCCTGCTGCACTGGGCGGCCATGTATCCGGACCGCCTGTTCGCCGCCAAGCGCCAGGATGGCGGCCCGTGGGTCGAGATGCGCTACGGCGACGCATTGCACAAGGCGCGCGCCATCGCCCAGGCGCTGATCGACCGCGGCCTGTCGGTCGACCGGCCCATCGTCGTGCTGTCGGACAACGACCTGGAGCACCTGCAGATCGCACTGGGCGCCATGCTGGCGGGCGTGCCCTACGCGCCCATCTCGGCCGCCTATTCGCTGGTGTCGCAGGATTTCGCCAAGCTGGAACACACGCTGCAGGTGCTCACGCCGGGCCTGGTGTTCGTCTCGGATGCCACCGCGTATGCGCGGGCGATCGCCGCCAAGGTACCCGCCGATGTCGAAGTGGTGGCGGTGCGCGGCGAGATCCCGGGCCGCCGGCTCACGCCCTTCGGCGACCTGCTGGCCACGCAGGCCACGGAGGCGGTCGACGCCGCCCATGCGCGCGTGACGCCCGACACCATCGTCAAGTTCCTGTTCACCTCGGGCTCGACCCAGCTGCCCAAGGCCGTCATCAACACCCAGCGCATGCTGTGCGCCAACCAGCAGATGCTGGTCCAATGCCTGCGCTTCCTGGCCGAGGAACCGCCCGTGCTGGTCGACTGGCTGCCGTGGAACCACACCTTCGGCGGCAACCACAACATCGGCATCGCCCTCTACAACGGGGGCACGCTGTACATCGACGAAGGCAAGCCCACGCCCCAGGGCATGGCCGAGACCCTGCGCAACCTGCGCGAGATCTCGCCCACGATCTATTTCAACGTGCCCAAGGGGTTCGAGGAAATCGTCTCCGCCATCGAACGCGACGAAACCCTGGGACGCACCTTCCTGGCCCGGGTCAAGGCCTTCTTCTTCTCCGGCGCCGGCCTGTCGCCCCAGGTCTGGGAACGCCTGGATCTGGCGGCGCAGCGCCTGTGCGGCGAACGCATCCGCATGCTGACCGGCCTGGGCATGACCGAGACCGCGCCGTTCGCATTGTGCGCCAATTCCGACCTGGTCTTCTCGGGCGTCATCGGCCTGCCCGCTCCGGGCCTGGAGGTCAAGCTCGTACCCGTGCAAGGCAAGCTCGAAGTCCGCTACCGCGGCCCCACGGTCACGCCCGGCTACTGGCGCGCCCCGCAGCAGACGGCCGAATCCTTCGACGAGGAAGGCTACTTCCGTTCGGGCGACGCGGCCCGCCCCATCGATCCTGAGCGGCTGGAACTGGGCCTGGCCTTCGATGGCCGCATCTCGGAAGACTTCAAGCTCTCCACCGGCACCTTCGTGTCGACCGGACCGCTGCGGGCACGCATCATCGCCGCCGGCGAGCCCTATGTGCAGGACGTGGTCATCGCCGGCCTCAACCGCAACGACGTCGGCATCCTGATCTTCCCGCGCATGGCCGAGTGCCGCCAGCTCGCGGGCCTCGCGGCCGACGCGCCGGCGGCGCAAGTGCTGGCCGTGCCCGCGGTGCGCGAGATGTTCCAGGAACTGGTGGACCGGCTATGGGCCTCGGGCACCGGTAGCGCGACCCGCGTGGCGCGCGCGCTGGTCCTGGACACGCCGCCGTCCATAGACCTGGGCGAGGCCACCGACAAAGGTTCCATCAACCAGCGCAACGTGCTCAAGCATCGCGCCGATGCGGTCGAGCTGATGTATGCCGGCACCGATCCGCGCGTCATTCTTCCCCACACGCCTTCCGGGAGCGCATCATGAAGATCGAAGGACTGGCCGCACTGGTGACCGGCGGCGCCTCAGGGCTCGGCGCGCAGACCGCGCGCCTGCTGGCGGCACGCGGCGCGCGGGTGGCGGTACTGGACCGCAACGCCGCGCAGGCCCAGGCCGTCGCCGCCGACATGGGAGGACTCGCGCTGCCCTGCGACGTCACCGACGCCGACAGCGTGCAGCAGGCGCTGGACGCGGCGCGCCAGCGGCACGGTCCCGCGCGCGTCCTGGTCAACTGCGCCGGCGTCGGCGGCGCGCACCGGATCACGGGCAGGCAGGGCCCGATGCCGCTGGCCGATTTCAGCCGCATCGTACAGATCAACCTGGTCGGCACCTTCAACGTCATGCGCCTGGCCGCGGCCGAGATGACCGCGCTCGACCCCCTGGACGACGGCGAACGCGGCGTCATGGTCAATACGACGTCGATCGCCGCCTACGATGGCCAGATGGGCCAGACCGCCTACGCCGCCTCGAAGGGCGGCATCGCCGCGCTGACCCTGCCGGCGGCGCGCGACCTGGCCCAGTTCGGCGTGCGCGTCATGGCGATCGCCCCGGGCCTGTTCCGGACGCCGCTGCTGGACGAACTTCCGCCGGAAGTCCAGACCAGCCTGGGCGGCTCGGTCCCCTTCCCCAGGCGGCTGGGCCAGCCCGCGGAGTTCGCCGCTCTGGTGGCGCACATCGTCGAGAACGCCTACCTGAACGGCGAGGTGATCCGCCTGGACGGCGCGCTGCGCATGCCGCCGCGTTGACGTCCGGGTACCTGTAGTCGAACCGGCGCAAGGGCGTCCCAGACACGCCCACCGCCCCATGAAAAAGCCCCAGAGGAGACACACCATGACCTTACGCAAGCTGATCGTCCCCACCCTCGTCGCATTGCTGTTCCAATCCGCCGCGCAGGCCGAGATCACCATAGGCGTCAGCCTGCCGCTGACCGGCCCCGCCTCGGGCCTGGGCATTCCCTGCAACAACGGCCTGGCGTTGTGGCCCAAGTCCATAGGCGGCGAAACCCTGCGTGTCATCGTGCTCGACGATGCCTCCGATCCCACGGTGGGCGTCAAGAACGCGCGCCGCTTCGTGTCCGAGGACAAGGTGGACCTGATCGTCGGCTCGGCGGCGACCCCGGTCGCGCTGGCGATGTCTGACGTCGCGGCCCAGGCGAAAACGGTGCAACTGGCGGCCTCGCCCATCGTGACCGCGCCGGGCAAGGACGAATGGTCGTTCCGGCTCGCCCAGTCCAACGCGGTCATGGCCATCCCGGTCGTCGCCCACATGAAGAAACACGGCGTCAAGACGGTCGGCTTCCTGGGCTACTCCGACACCTACGGCGAAAGCTGGCTGAACGATTTCACCAAGGAAGCCAAGGCGGCGGGCATCACGGTGATCGGCGCCGAGCGCTTCGCGCGCACCGATACCAGCGTGACGGCGCAGGCGCTGAAACTGACGGCCGCCAATCCCGACGCCATCCTGATCGCGGCCTCGGGCAGCGGTGCCGCCATGCCGCACAAGGCGGTGGTCGATCGCGGCTATCGCGGCAAGATCTACCAGACCCACTCGGCCGCCTCGCGCGACCTGATGCGAGTGGGCGGCAAGGACGTCGAAGGCGCGTTCGTCGTGTCGGGTCCGGCCACGGTGGCCGACCAGTTGCCCGACAGCAATCCGTCCAAGAAATTCGGCGTGGACTACATCGCCCGCTATGAAAAGATCTATGGCGCCGGCTCGCGCAACCAGTTCGCCGCGCACATGTACGATGCCGCCATCCTGCTCGAGAAGGCGGTGCCCGTCGCGCTGAAGAAGGCCCGGCCGGGCACGCCGGAATTCCGCGCCGCGCTCAAGGAGGCGCTCGAGAGCGGCGGCGTGACGCCCGTCTCGCAGGGCATCATCGACTACACCCCGCAGGACCATTGGGGCTTCACCAAGGAAACCGGGCTGATCATGAAGGTCGTCAACGGCGACTGGAAGGTCGAGCAATAAGCCGCCACGGCCGGCGTGCGGGCGCCGGCCCCTCCCACTCCATACCAAGAGTTTGCACATGGACTTGACGATAGCCGGCGTCTTGACGCTGGACGGCCTGACCAACGGCGCGATCTACGCGCTGCTGGGCATCGCCACTGTCCTGATCTTCACCGTTACGCGCATCCTGTTCATTCCCCAGGGGGAATTCGTCGCCTTCGGCGCGCTGACCCTCGCCCTGTTCCAGACCGGCCAGGTGCCCGGCACGGTCTGGCTGCTGCTGGTGGCTTCGGCCGCGGCCTTCCTGCTCGACCTGCGCATCCTGCTGCGCACGCCCGCCGCGCCGGGCCGATCGCGCACCGTCCTGCGCCTGGCTCTGGGCCAGCTGGCCCTGCCGGCCGTGATCGCCGCCGTCTCGGTCTGGGCAGCGCCACGGGACCTGCCCATCCTGCTCCAGGGCCTGCTGACGCTGCTGATCGTCACGCCGCTGGGCCCCCTCACCTATCGCCTCGCCTACCAGTCCATCGCCGAGGCCAGCGTACTGGTGCTGCTCATCGTCTCGGTGGGCGTCCATTTCGTGTTGCTGGGCCTGGCGCTGTTCTTCTTCGGCGCCGAAGGGTTCCGCAATCCTCCCTTCGTCGATGCCCGCTATGCGCTGGGGCCGCTCAGCCTGTCCGGGCAGGTCGTCGCCATCTTCATCGCCTTCGTCCTGCTGATGGTGCTGCTCAAGCTCTTCTTCGGCCGCACGCTGTACGGCAAGGCCTTGCGCGCCACCGCCGTCAACCGCCTGGGCGCGCGCCTCCTGGCGATTTCGGCCGACGCCGCCGGCAAGCTGGCGTTCGCGATGGCAGCCTTCATCGGCGCCTTGTCCGGCCTGCTGATCGGCTCGACCACGACGGTCTTCTACGATTCCGGCTTCCTGATCGGCCTGAAGGGCTTCATCGCCGCCGTCGGCGGCGGACTCGCCAGCTACCCTGCCACCGCCGTGGGCGCGCTGCTGCTGGGCGTGGCCGAATCCTTCGGCTCGTTCTGGGCCAGTTCGCTGAAGGAAGCCATCGTCTTCACGCTGATCCTGCCGGTGCTGCTGTGGCGCTCGCTCTACACCCCTCATCACGAAGAACACTGATGAAGCACCATTCCGACACCCTGCGGGCCGCCGCGCCCGACATGGCCCGCCAGCCCGGCGGCTACCCGGTGCGCGCCGCGGTCTTCGCGCTGTTCGTCGCGGCCCTGCTGGCGCTGCCGCTGCTGCCGGTGCCCGAATTCTGGATCACCCAGCTCAACTACATCGGCCTGTATGCGATCGTCGTGGTCGGCGTCGTCCTGCTGACCGGCATGGCCGGCCTGACGTCCTTCGGGCAGGCGGCCTTCGTCGGTCTGGGCGCCTATGCCACCGGCGTGCTGTCGGTCACCTACGGCGTCTCGCCCTGGCTGGGGCTGCTGGCGGGGCTGGCGGTCACGGCCTGCGCGGCGCTGCTGATCGGCCCGCTTACCCTGCGCATGTCGGGCCACTACCTGCCCGTCGCCACCATCGCGTGGGGGCTCGCGGTGTTCTACCTGCTCAGCAGCATCGACTGGCTGGGCAAGTACGATGGCCTGATGGGCATCGCGCCGGTGTCCATCGGCAGCCTGGTCTTCGACACCGGTCGCTCGCAGTTCTATCTGATCTGGGCCTTTGCGCTGGCCGCCATGCTGGTCGCCGGCTGGCTGCTGGATTCACGCAGCGGACGAGCCATCCGCGCGCTGCGCGACGGCACCGTGCTGGCGGAGGCCATGGGCGTGAACACGCTGCGCTACAAGATCGGCGTGTTCGTCCTGGCCGCGCTGTTCGCCTCGGTCTCGGGCTGGCTGTTCGCCCATTTCCAGCGCAGCGTGAACCCCTCGCCCTTCGGGCTCCACATGGGCATCCAGTACCTTTTCATGGCCGTGCTGGGCGGCTTGGGTTCGGTATGGGGCGCGCTGACGGGCGCGGCGGCGGTCAAGCTGATCGAGGACCAGCTCCAGGTGCTGATTCCCGCCTTGCTGGGCCGCACCGGCAGCTTCGAGGTCATCGCCTTCGGCATCATCCTGGTGCTGGTGCTCAAGTACGCCCGCCAAGGCATCTGGTCCTTCCTTGACGGCCTGGCGCCGCGCGCGCGCCGCCGGCGCGACTGGGCCGAGGCCGCCGCGCTGCCGGTACGCCCCAAGCCCGAACGCGGCGCCGTCGTACTCGAGGGCAAGGGCCTGCGGCGCCAGTTCGGCGGCCTGGTGGCGGTCAACGACGTGGACCTGGCGGTGCGCGCCGGCGACATCGTCGGGCTGATCGGCCCCAACGGCGCCGGCAAGTCCACCACCTTCCACCTGCTGAGCGGCGTGCTGGCGCTGAGCGCGGGCGAGATCCTGCTGCACGGCCGGCGCGTGGACGGGCTGCCCTCGCGCGTGATCGCCAGCCGGGGCCTGGCCCGTACCTTCCAGCACGTCAAGATGATTCCCGACATGAGCGTGCTGGAGAACGTCGCGCTGGGCGCGCACCTGCGCGGCGGCACGGGCCCCTTGCGTTCCATGCTGCGGCTGGACCGCCCGCAGGAGCGCAGTCTGCTGCGGGAGGCCGAAGCGCAACTGGCGCGGGTGGGGCTGGGCGAACACCTGCACGAGCCGGCCGGCAACCTGGCCATGGGCCTGCAACGCCTGATGGAGATCGCCCGCGCGCTGTGCAGCGACCCCGCCGTGCTGCTGCTCGACGAACCCGCGGCCGGCCTGCGCCACTTCGAGAAACAGGCCCTGGCCAAGGTGCTGCGCCAGTTGCGCGAAGAAGGCATGGGGATCCTGCTGGTCGAGCACGACATGGACCTGATGATGAACGTGGCCGACCGCATCGTCGTGATGGAGTTCGGCACCCGCCTGATGGAAGGCACGCCCGCCGAGGTTCGCGCCAGCCCCGCGGTGCGCGCGGCCTATCTCGGCACGGAACATTGATATTGATGGAGCGCCCCATGAACCAGGCATTGCTGGAAGTCTCGGACCTGCACGCGGGCTATGGCCGGGCCGAGGTCCTGCACGGCATCGGCCTGCGGGCCGAGCGAGGCTCGGTCGTGACCGTGATCGGCCCCAACGGCGCCGGCAAGTCGACCCTGCTCAACACCCTGATCGGCGCCGTGGGCGCGCGCGGCCGGATCCACTATGAAGGCCGGGACATCGCCCACATGCGCCTGGAGGACCGGGCCATGCTGGGGATCTCGCTGGTGCCCGAGAAGCGCGAACTCTTCTCCAGCATGACGGTCGAGGACAACCTCGTGCTGGGTGCTTTTCGCCAGGTGCGGCTGCGCAACCGCGCATGCATGGAAACGCTGGACGAGATCTACGCCATGTTCGGCCGGCTGCATGAACGGCGCCACCAGTTGGCCGGCACGCTGTCGGGCGGCGAACGCCAGATGCTGGCGGTGGGCCGCGCGCTGATGAGCCGGCCCGAACTGCTGATGCTGGACGAACCCAGCCTGGGGCTCGCGCCCCGCGTCGTCGCCGAGGTTTTCGAAGTGATCGAGCGCCTGCGCCGCACCGGCGTGACCATCCTGCTGGTCGAGCAGAACGCGCGCGCCGCGCTCGAGGTCGCCGACTACGGCTACGTGCTGGAAATGGGAGAGATCTCGCTGCATGGACCGGCCCGCGAACTGGCCGGCGACGATCGCGTGGTCGACAGCTACCTGGGAGCCGCGCCGGCTCCCGCCCTGTAAGAGGACGAACCGTGCGCCGCTACGTGCCGCCGCTGGAAGACATGTTGTTCGTGATCGAGCGCGTGCTGCATGCCCCGGGTCAATGGGCGACCCTGCCCGGGCTGGCCGACCCCGGCATCGAGACGGCCCGGCACGTGCTGGCCGAGGCTGGACGCTTCGCCGCCGAAGTGCTGGCGCCGCTGAACGCGGTGGGCGATCGCGAAGGCTGCGCCTACGCGGACGGACGGGTCGCGACCCCCACCGGTTTCGCCGCCGCCTACCGCGCCTATGTCGATGCCGGCTGGGCCAGCCTGGGCTGCGCTCCCGAATGGGGCGGCCAGGGCCTGCCTCATCTGCTCGAGGCCGTCATCCAGGAGATGCTGGTGTCGGCCAACCATGCATGGTCCATGTATCCGGGCCTGCTGCACGGCGCCTATGCCTGCCTGGCGGCCCACGGCGACGCCGCCTTGAAGGCGCGCTACCTGCCCCGGCTGGCCAGCGGGGAATGGCTGTGCACCATGTGCCTGACCGAACCGCAGGCCGGCTCGGACCTGGGGCGCATCCGCACCCGCGCCACCGAGCGCGACGGCGCCTATGTCATCGACGGCGGCAAGCTCTTCATCTCCGGGGGCGAGCATGACCTGACCGACAACATCGTGCACCTGGTCCTGGCCCGCCATCCCGGCGGCCCGCCGGGGCCGCGGGGCCTGTCGCTGTTCCTGGTGCCGAAGATCCTGCCCGAGACCGGCCAGCGCAACGGCGTGTACTGCGACGGCGTGGAAAGCAAGCTCGGCATACGCGGCAGCGCCACCTGCTCCATGCGCTTCGAGAACGCACGCGGCTGGCTGCTGGGGGAGCCCTGCAAGGGCCTCGCGGCCATGTTCGTGATGATGAACGCCGCGCGGCTGGGCGTTGGCCTGCAAGGAGTGGCCCACGGCGAAGCCGCCTACAAACACGCGCTGCGCTATGCCCGCGAGCGCATCCAGGGACGCCCCGTGCCCGGCATCGCAGCGGGCACGGATCCCGTGCCCATCGCCCTTCATCCGGCCGTGCACGCCAGCCTGGCGGCGCAGCGCTGCGCGGTCGAAGGCGCGCGCATGCTGGCCTACTGGACGGCGCAACTGCTGGACGAATCCGAATACGCGGCCTCTCCGGACCAGCGCCGCCACGCGCACGAACGCCTGGCGCTATTGACTCCCATGGTCAAGGCCTGGGCCACGCGGGCGGGGTTCGAGGTCGCCGACCAGGCCCTGCAGGTGTTCGGCGGCTACGGCTACATCGAGGAAACCGGCGCCGCGCAGGCGTTGCGGGACAGCCGCATCCCGCCCATCTACGAAGGCACGAACGAAATCCAGGCGGTGGACCTGCTGGTGCGCAAGGTAATCGCCGACGGCGGCGCGGCCTACGGCCGCCTGCTGGACGAACTGGAGGCGGCGGCCCGCCACGACGGCCAGGGGCTGGAACAGCAGGCCGTCCAGCTGGATGCGCTGGCCGCGCATCGCCGCCTGCTGGCCGATATCGTCCAGGACTCGGCCCGGGATCCCGGCTACCCGTACCGTGCCGCGGACGATTTCCTGCGCGCCACCGCCCTGCTCTGCCTGGGCCGCTGGTGGCTCAAGGTGCTGGCGCTGTCCCGCGAAGGCGGCGCGGCGCCGCGCGGCAAGGCCGCAACGGCCCGCCATTTCTTCGATACCGTGTTGCCAGGGATAGCCCATGTCGAACATCGCATACGGTGCGCCCGGCGCGCGCTGCCCGAACTCGATGACTGCGATTGAAACCCCGCCCGGCCTCGAACGGCCGGACGACGGCCGGAATCGGCGGGGCGGCCTGGACCGGCGCAGGCTGGACCATCTGCTCGGCTTCATGACCTCGCTGGCGGACGCCACCCTGCGCAAGGCCTTCGTCGCGCACCTGGGCGACCTGAAACTGCGTCCGGTCGAGTTCTCCATCCTGGCGCTCCTGGCCGTCAACCAGCGGGTCACGCAGAAAAAGCTCTGCCTGGCGCTGGACACGCCGGCGCCCAACCTCGTCGTCGTCCTGACCCGGCTGCAGGAGCGCGGGCTGCTGCGCCGCATACGCAGCGACGAGGATAGGCGCGAACAGCATGTGCAACTGACCGACGAAGGCAGGCAATTGGCCGATCGCGCCCATGCGCGATCCCTGGCCATGGAGGCCGAGGCCCTGTCGGTGCTGACCGAGGGCGAACGGCTGCTGCTGGCCGAGCTGTTGCGCAAGATCGCCGCCGGAGGCCGCCGGACCTGAGGTCGGCCGCGCGGGCGGCGCAGCAAGACCCGCCGGTTCGCGCTACATTTCGGTTTTCGCTTCTGGACGACCCCCGCGATGACCGCCACCCGTTTCCCCACCCTGGGCACCCCGCTCTCCCCCGCAGCCGTGCGCGTCATGCTCCTGGGCTCCGGCGAGCTCGGCAAGGAGGTCATCATCGCCCTCCAGCGGCTGGGCGTGGAAGTCATCGCCGTCGACCGCTATGCCGACGCCCCTGGCCACCAGGTCGCGCATCACGCCCGCACCGTCGCCATGACCGACCGGGATGCGCTGAAGGCGCTGATCGAGGCCGAGCGGCCGGACATCATCGTCCCCGAGATCGAGGCCATCGCCACCGACCTGCTGGTCGAACTGGAGGCCGCCGGCGTGGCTCGCGTCACGCCCACCGCCCGCGCCGCCCAGTTGACGATGAACCGCGAGGGCATACGGCGCCTGGCGGCCGAAACCCTGGGCCTGCCCACCTCGCCCTACCGCTTCGCCGCGACCCGCGAGGAATTGCAGGCCGCCATCGACCAGCACATCGGCTACCCGTGCATCGTCAAGCCCGTCATGTCCTCTTCCGGCAAGGGCCAGTCCAAGCTCGACGGACCTCAGGACGTGGAACGCGCCTGGCGCTATGCGCAGGAAGGCGGCCGGGTGGGCGCCGGCCGGGTCATCGTCGAGGGCTTCGTGCGCTTCGACTACGAGATCACCCTGCTGACCGTCCGCTCGCGCGGGGCCGACGGCCAGGATCGCACCGATTTCTGCGAGCCCATCGGCCACGTGCAGGTGGACGGCGACTACGTCGAGAGCTGGCAACCCCACCCCATGTCGCCCGCTGCCCTGGCCCGCTCCCGCGAGATCGCCGCCAAGGTCACGGGCGAGCTGGGCGGCTACGGCATCTTCGGCGTCGAGCTGTTCGTGGCGGGCGACGAGGTCTGGTTCTCCGAAGTCAGCCCGCGCCCGCACGACACCGGCATGGTCACCATGATCTCGCAGGTCCAGAACGAGTTCGAACTGCATGCCCGGGCCTTCCTGGGGCTGCCGGTGGACACCTCGCTGCGCCAGCCCGGTGCGAGCAGCGTGATCTACGGCGGGATCGAGGCGGGCGCGGTGGCCTTCGACGGCGTGGCCCAGGCGCTGGCCGAGTCGGGCACCGACCTGCGGCTGTTCGGCAAGCCGGAGTCCTTCGTCAAGCGCCGCATGGGCGTCGGGCTGGCCTCGGCCGCCACCGTGGACGAGGCCCGGGCCAAGGCCAAGCGTGTCTCGTCGGCGGTCACGCCGCGCGCTATATCCGGCTGAGCAGCCCGCTCAGGTCGAATTCCCGTCCCGAATATTCGCGGCTGGGAACGACCTCGCCCCGCACCAGGGCCTGGCTCCATTCCTCGACGGCCTGCCGCGTGGACGCCCCGGCCAGCGGGCTGAGCGCCAGCCGGACGTATTCGGGGCGCTCCACCCCGTAGTCGGTACGGGTACCGAAGGGCAGGCTGCCCTCGGCATGGTCCTGGATGGCCGCCGCGATGCAGCGGCCGGTATCGGAAATGGCCGACCCCACGAACAGCTTCGGATCGGTCTCGGTCCAGTCGACGATTGCACCAATCTGGCGCAGCCGGAACTTCTGGCAGGCCAGCACCGCACCCGGCCGGCCACCATCGACGGCCGCGAACACCACGTCCACGCCGCGCTTGGCCATGGCTTCGCAGGTCTCGAAGGCCAACCCCTCGTCGTCCTGGCTGCCGCAAAAGGACGTCATCATGCCCATGCCCGGCGACTGCCGCATCGCCCCGTCCACATAGGCCGCCCGCGCCCACAGCGCTGCCTCGGTCTTGACCGCCGACAGGTGGCCCAGTCCGCCGGTGCGGCTCTCGGCGGCCGCCGCGACGCCGGCCAGGAAGGCCGACTGCTCCTGCTTGACGCCATAGACCGCGCAGTTCTCGGCCAGGTGCGACCCCTGGATGACGACGAAATGGATGTGGGGGAAGCGTTCGGCGGCCATGGCCACCGGATAGTCGCCGGCGCTGCCGTAGGCCACGACCAGGTCGGCGCCGTGGTGGCAGACGTCGATCACGCGCGCCGCGCGTATGGCCGGGCCCGTGGACTCGATCCAGATCAGTTCGACCTGGCGTCCCGCGCGCCGGGCAATTTCCACGCCCGCCACGCCGCACTGGTTGAAGCTGCCATAGCCGGGGGACCCGAAGAGCAGGACCTTGACCCGCATGGCTCAGCCCGCCGCGCCGGGTACCCCCGGCGCCGTGAGGATGGCGATAGACAAAGATTTCCGCATCGTCTTCTCCTTGGCGGTGGACGGGATGCCACCGGACTCGAAGCAGACCAAAGCAATCTTCGTGCCGTTCTGCCCCGGTCAGTCCTCGATGCCGCGCGAGGCCAGGTACTCGTCGTACGTGCCCTTGTAGTCGATGAGCTGGCCGTCGGGCAGTATCTCGATGATACGACTGGCCAGGCCCGACACGAACTCGCGGTCGTGCGACACGAAGAACAGCGTACCCTGGAATTTCTCGAGCGCCAGTTGCAGCGACTCGATCGACTCCATGTCCAGGTGGTTGGTCGGTTCGTCCAGCAGCAGCACGTTGTGCTTGCGCAGCATGAGCTTGCCGAACATCATCCGGTTCTTCTCGCCGCCCGACAGCACGCCCACGGCCTTGCCGATGTCGTCGCTCGAGAACAGGAGGCGCCCCAGCACCGAGCGGATGGCCTGGTCGTCGTCGCCCGGCTGGCGCCACTGGCCCATCCAGTCGAAGACGTTGTCCTCGGTCTGGAAATTGTCGGAGACGTCCTGCGCCATGTAGCCGAGGTTGGCGTTCTCGGACCACTTGATCGTGCCCTGGTCGGGCGCCAGGTCGCCGGCCAGCATGCGCAGCAGCGTGGTCTTGCCCACGCCGTTGGCGCCGATGATGGCGATCTTCTCGCCAGCCTCGACCATGGCCGAGTACTTCGGGATGACGGGCTTGTCGTAGGCCTTGACGATGCCCTCGATCTCGACCGCCTGGCGGTGCATGACCTTGGCCAGCTCGAAGCGGATGTAGGGGTTCTGGCGCGACGACGGCTTGACCTCGACCGTCTCGGCCTTGAGCTTGTCGATCTGCTTCAGGCGCGACGTGGCCTGGCGGGCCTTGGACTTGTTGGCCGAGAAGCGGCGCACGAAATCCTGCAATTCGGTGATGCGCTCCTTGGCCTTGGCGTTCGAGCTCATCAGGCGCTCGCGCGCCTGGGCCGAGGCCAGCATGTAGTCGTCGTAGTTGCCGGGATAGATGCGCACTTCGCGATAGTCCAGGTCGGCCATGTGGGTGCAGACCTGGTTCAGGAAGTGGCGATCGTGGCTGATGATGATCATCGTCGACTGGTACTGGTTCAGCACCGTTTCCAGCCAGCGGATCGTATTGATGTCGAGGTTGTTGGTCGGCTCGTCCAGCAGCAGCACGTCGGGATTGGAGAACAGCGCCTGCGCCAGCAGCACCCGCAGCTTCCAGCCCGGCGCGATCTCGCGCATCGGCTGCTGGTGCTGCTCGACCGGGATTTCCAGGCCCAGCAGCAATTCGCCGGCTCGGGCCTCCGCCGTGTAGCCGTCGTACTCGGCGAACTTGGCCTCGAGGTCGGCCGCCCGCATGTAGTCTTCGTCGGTGGCGTCGGGATTGGCGTAGATCGCGTCCCGCTCGCTCATGGCCTGCCACATTTCCGCGTGGCCCATCAGCACGACGTCCAGCACGCGCACGTCTTCGTAGGCGAACTGGTCCTGGCGCAGCTTGCCCAGGCGCGTGTTGGGCTCGAGCGAGACGTTGCCGGCCGACGGTTCGAGGTCGCCGCCGATGATCTTCATCAGCGTCGATTTGCCGCTGCCGTTCGCACCGATGAGGCCATAGCGGTTGCCTTCCCCGAACTTGACCGAGACATTCTCGAACAGGGGTTTGGGACCGAACTGGATGGTGAGGTTGGCGGTGGAAATCACGGCGGAAACGGGCTCGCAAAAAAGAGAAACGTCGCGCGCAAGCATGACGAAAGCGCGAAGATCAACCTATTAGTGTAACAGCCCGGATTCGGGTTGACCCGAACATTTACACAATGCCCGCCAACGGCGACGGGGCAGCCCGTGCCGCCCAGCACGGCTCCGCCGTTTGTTACCATTGGGCGCATAGCCACGAAGCCGGAACTGCGGCCGGCAACGTGCGCACGCCTCTCCTGGACACGATGGCGTCCCCGGAGCGGGCGCCCCGCGGCCGGCGCGGGACGCCTTCCGGCGAACGCCCATGGCGCAAGACCGAGCGCGGGACCATACCCGCCCCGTGTCCCGGCTAGGTGCGTTCTTTGTTGCTCGCATCTGCGTTGCCCCACCCATACCTATATCAAAGAGAGTGACCGCCACCCATGTCCTTGCTGATTCTCCTAGCGCTTCCCTTCGCCGGCAGTGTCTTGGCGGCCTTGCTGCCCGCCAATGCGCGAAACCGAGAAGCCTGGCTTGCCGGTTTGGTCGCATTGGCGGGAACGGTACAGGCCGCCCTGCTCTACCCCGAGGTGTCGTACGGCGGCGTGGTCCGCTACGAATTTGCCTGGCTGCCTTCGCTGGGGCTCGATTTCGTCCTGCGCATGGACGGGCTGGCCTGGATATTCACCCTGATGATCAGCGGCATCGGCCTGCTGGTCGTGCTGTACGCGCGCTACTACATGTCGCCGGAAGATCCGGTGCCGCGCTTCTTCTCTTTCTTCCTCGCCTTCATGGGCGCCATGCTGGGCGTGGTCCTGTCCGGCAACCTGATCCAGCTCGCCCTGTTCTGGGAACTGACCAGCCTGGTGTCCTTCCTGCTGATCGGCTACTGGCACCACCGGCCCGACGCACGGCGCGGGGCGCGCATGGCGCTCACGGTCACGGCCGCCGGCGGTCTGTGCCTGTTCGCCGGCATCCTGGTGCTGGGGCACATCGTCGGCAGCTATGACCTCGAAGCGGTGCTGTCCTCGGGCGAGCTGATCCGCTCCCACCCCGTCTACGAAGTGGCGCTGGTCCTGATCGCGCTGGGCGCGCTCACCAAGAGCGCCCAGTTTCCCTTCCACTTCTGGCTTCCCCACGCCATGGCGGCGCCCACGCCCGTGTCCGCCTACCTGCACTCGGCCACCATGGTCAAGGCCGGCGTCTTCCTGCTCGCGCGGCTGTGGCCGGTGCTGGCCGGCACCGAGGAATGGTTCTGGATCATCGGGGGAGCGGGCCTGTGCACGCTGCTGCTGGGCGCCTATACCGCGATATTCCAGCAGGACCTGAAGGGGCTGCTGGCCTACTCCACCATCAGCCACCTGGGGCTTATCACGCTGCTGCTGGGCCTGGGCAGCCCGCTGGCGCTGGTGGCGGCGGTCTTCCACATCATGAACCACGCGACCTTCAAGGCCTCGCTGTTCATGGCGGCCGGCATCATCGACCACGAATGCGGCACCCGCGACATCCGCCGGCTCAGCGGGCTGGCGCAGGTCATGCCCATCACCGCCACGCTGGCCATGGTGGCCGGGGCCGCGATGGCCGGCGTGCCGCTGCTGAACGGCTTCATTTCCAAGGAGATGTTCTTCACCGAGGCCGTGGTGGTCGGCAACGCCGTGGGCATGAGCCATGCACTGCCCATCGCCGCCACCGTGGCGGGCGCCTTCAGCGTGGCCTATTCGTGGCGCTTCCTGCACGACGTGTTCTTCGGGCCGCCGCCGCACGACCTGCCGCGCACGCCGCACGAGGCCCCCCGCTGGATGCGCTTTCCGGCCGAGGTCCTGGCCTTCCTGTGCCTGGCCGTGGGCGTGGCGCCCGGCTACACCATCGCCCCCTTCCTGGCCACCGCGGTACGCGCCATCCTGGGCGACGCGGTGCCCAGCTACAGCCTGGCCATCTGGCATGGCTTCAACCTGCCGCTGGTCATGAGCTTCGTGGCGCTGGTGGGTGGATCGGCGCTGTACCTGATCCTGCAGAAGACCTTGCGCCTGAGCACGGTCGAGCGCCTGCCGCTGTTCTACAAATTCAACGGCAAGCGGGCCTTCGAGCGCGTCATGAGCTTCGCCATCGGCCTGGCCGACCGGCTGACCAACAGCCTGGGCGCACGCGGACTGCAATCCCAGTTGCTGGGCATCGTCGCCTTCGCCATCCTGGTGGCCGCCGTCACGCTGTACGGCCAGCCGCTGCTGCTGCCCGCCGTCCAGACCTCGCCCATCGACCCGACCTTCGCCATCCTGTGGCTGATCGGCATCGCCTGCGCCATCGGCACCGCCTACCAGGCCAAGTATCACCGTCTGGCCTCGCTGATCATGATGGGCGGCGCCGGGCTGGTCACCTGCATCACCTTCGTCTGGTTCTCCGCCCCCGACCTGGCGCTGACGCAGCTGCTGGTCGAGGTGGTCACCACCATCCTGCTGCTGCTCGGCCTGCGCTGGCTGCCGCGCCGCAAGGAACCCCGGGAACTCGGCATACGCGTGCCGGCCATGGCCTGGGTGCACCGCGTGCGCGACCTGGCCATCGCCGTGGCGGGCGGCGCCGGCATGGCGCTGCTGGCCTACGCCGTGCTGACGCGCCCCTATCCCGACACCATCTCCAACTATTTCCTGGAGCGGGCGTTGACCGAAGGCGGCGGCACCAACGTCGTCAACGTGCTGCTGGTGGATTTCCGCGGCTTCGACACGCTGGGCGAGATCTCGGTGCTGGGCATCGTCGCGCTGACCGTCTACGCGCTGCTGCGGCGTTTCCGCCCGGCTCCCGAGAGCATCGCCCTGCCCCACCAGCAGATCGACCAGGGCAAGACCGACGCCGCCGCGCGCGCCGGCGACGATCCGGCCGTGGGCTACCTGCTGATGCCCTCGGTGCTGATCCGGCTCGCGCTGCCCATCATCGCGCTGTTCGCCGTCTTCCTGTTCATGCGCGGGCACAACCTGCCCGGAGGCGGCTTCGTCGCCGGGTTGACGCTGTCGGTGGCCTTCATCCTGCAGTACATGGTGGGCGGTACCGCCTGGGTCGAATCCAAGATGCGCCTGCATCCCCAGCGCTGGATAGGCCTGGGCCTGCTGTTTGCCGTGCTGACCGGCATGGGGGCCTGGCTGTTCGGCTATCCCTTCCTGACCTCGCACGGTGCCCACCTGCACCTGCCCCTGGTGGGCGAGATCCACGTGCCCAGCGCCTTTCTTTTCGACCTGGGCGTGTTCAGCCTGGTCGTCGGAGCCACGATGCTTATCCTTACCGCCCTGGGCCACCAGTCCATACGCAGCCACCGCGCCGCGCAGCAGGCCGAGGCCGAGCTCCCCCGGGGAGGTGCCCGGTGGAAGTGATCATCGCCATCGCCATCGGCGCGCTGGGCGGCTCGGGCATCTGGCTGCTGCTGCGGCCCCGGACCTTCCAGGTCATCATGGGCATCTCGCTGGTGTCCTATGCCGTGAACCTGTTCATCTTCTCGATGGGCAAGCTGTCGCTGGACCAGATCCCCATCCTGCGCGCCAACCGCGCCAGCGAGGTCGCCGACTACGCCGATCCGCTGCCCCAGGCGCTGGTCCTGACCGCGATCGTCATCGGCTTCGCGATGACCGCGCTCTTCCTGGTCCTCATGCTCGCCTCGCGCGGCCTGAGCGGCACCGACCACGTGGACGGCAGGGAGGGTGAATGATGCTGTCCTGGCATGACCATCTCATGATCGTCCCCATCGTCCTGCCCATGCTGGTGGCCGGCCTGATGCTGCTGCTGGGCGAGGGCCGCGCCACGGCCAAGGCCGTGGTCAACGTGGTGGCCACCGTGGCGCTGCTGGCCGTGGCGATCGCGCTACTGCGGCAGGCGGACGCCGGGCCGGTGCGGGTCGCGGTCTACCTGGCCGCCAACTGGCCGGCGCCCTTCGGCATCGCGCTGGCGCTGGACCGGCTGTCGGCCATCATGCTGCTGCTGACCGCCATCATGGCGCTGGGCTCCCTGCTGTACTCGCTGGCCAGGTGGCACCGCGCGGGGGTTCATTTCCATCCGCTGTTCCAGCTCCAGCTCATGGGCCTCAACGGCGCCTTCCTGACGGCGGACCTGTTCAACCTGTTCGTGTTCTTCGAAATCCTGCTGGCGGCCTCCTATGGCTTGCTGCTGCACGGATCCGGGCCGCAGCGGGTCAAGGCGGGCCTGCACTACATCGCCGTCAACCTGGTCGGGTCGTCGTTGTTCCTGATCGGCGTGGCGCTGATCTACGGCGTGACCGGCACGCTGAACATGGCCGACGTGGCCGTGCGCATCGGCCAGGTCGCGGGCTCGGATCGCATGCTGATGGAGGCCGGCGCCGCCATCCTGGGCGTGGCCTTCCTGATCAAGGCGGGCGCCTGGCCGCTGAACTTCTGGCTGCCGCCCTCGTACGCCGCCGCCTCGCCGCCCGCCGCCGCCCTGTTCTCCATCATGACCAAGGTGGGCGTGTACGTGATCCTGCGGCTCTCGCTGCTGATGTTCGGCGAGCAGGCCGGCGAGTCCAGCGGCTTCGTCCAGCAATGGATCCTGTACATCGGGCTGGCGACGCTGACCTTCGGCACGCTGGGCATGCTGGCCTCGCAGAACACCGGACGCCTGGCGGGCTTCGCGGTCATCATTTCCTCGGGCACGCTGCTGTCGGCCATAGGCTTCGGCCGCGACAGCGTGACGGCCGCGGCCCTGTTCTACCTGGTCAGCTCGACCCTGGCGCTGGGGGCCTTCTTCCTGCTGCAGGAACTGATGGAGCGCAGCCGGACCTTCGGCGCCGACCTGCTGGCGGTCACGCTGGAAGCCTTCGGCCTGGACCGCTCGGTCGACGCGGAAGAAGACATGAGCACGACCGACATCGGCGTGGCCATTCCCGCCGCCATGGCCTTCCTGGGGCTCAGCTTCATCGCGTGCGCCCTGGTGCTGTCCGGGCTGCCGCCGCTGTCGGGCTTCGTCGCCAAGTTCGCGCTGCTGACCACCATCCTGAACCCCGACGGCCTCACCCCCGAGGTCGGCAATCCCGAACCGGTGCTGGCCTGGGTGCTGCTGGGCCTGCTGGTGGTCTCGGGCCTGACGACCGTGGTGTCGCTGACCCGCATCGGCATACGCGCCTTCTGGGTCCCCTCCAGCCGCGCCCAGCCCCGGCTGCGCGTGATCGAGGTCTTTCCCATCGCCGCCATGCTGGTGCTGGGCATCGTGCTGATGGTCCAGGCCCAGCCCGCGATGCGCTATTTCACCGACACCGCCCGTGCCCTGCACCATCCCGGCGACTACGTGCGCGGCATCATGTCGGCCCGGCAGGCCGGCCCCGGAGGCGCCAACCCATGATCAGACGCATCGTTCCCTGGCCGCTCACCTCGCTGTTCCTGCTGGCGATGTGGCTGCTGCTCAACCAGACGCTCTCGCTCGGCCACATCCTGCTGGGCACCCTGCTGGCCATTGCCGTGCCGCTGTGGACCGCGCCGCTGCGGCCCGTCAGAGCCACCTTGCGCCGGCCCGGCGTGGCCCTGAAGCTGCTGGGCGTCGTCATCCTGGACAGCATCAAGTCCAATTTCGACGTCGCGCGGGTCATCCTGGGCTCGAAGTCCAGGCGCGACAATTCCGGGTTCATCCGGATGCCGCTGGTCCTGCGGGACCCGCACGGCCTGACCACCCTGGCGCTGATCCTGACCGCGATCCCGGGCACCGTCTGCATCGAGCTCGCCGACGACAAGAGCTGGCTGCTGATCCACGTGCTGGACCTGAACGACGAGCAGTACTGGATCGATACGATCCATAGCCGCTACGAACAACCGCTGATGGAGATCTTCGAATGAATGGCATGCTCGAATGGGCCAGCCTGTGCTCGCTGCTGTGCATCGCCATCGCCATGCTGCTGGCCACGCTGCGGCTGCTGAAGGGCCCGGCCGCGCAGGACCGGGTGCTGGCGCTGGACACCATGTACATCTGCGCGATGCTGATGCTGCTGGTGCTGGGCATACGGACCGGCAGCACCGAGTATTTCGAGGCCGCCGTCACCATCGCGCTGCTGGGCTTCGTCAGCTCGGTGGCGCTGGCCAAGTTCCTGCTGCGCGGCGAGGTGATCGAATGACGGACGGGATGACCTTGCCGCTGTGGGCGGAGATCCTGACTTCGCTGCTGCTGGTGGCGGGCGGCCTGCTGACGCTGGTCGGTTGCCTGGGGCTGTGGCGCTTCCACAGCTTCTATCAGCGCATGCACGGGCCCACGCTGGGAGCGACGATGGGGATGGTGTTCATCGTGCTGGCCTCGATGCTGTACTTCACGATGACGGACGAAGGGCCGGCGTTGCATGAGGTGCTGATCGCGGTGTTCCTGACGATGACGGTGCCGGCGACGACGCTGATGCTGGCGCGGGCGGCGCTGTATCGGCATAGGCGTGCGGGAAAGGACGTGCCGTTGCCGGACGGGGACGCGACCGCTGCGCGGTTCCGTACCGATACGCTGGATGACGAGCGCTATTACTCCGTGGACGAGAAAAAAGGCCCTCCCCCTACGCCCTGACGGGCGCCCCTCGAGAGGGCGGCACTGGCGGACCGGCCAAGCCGGATCCGCGGCGCCCTGGCAAACTTCAATGTCCGTGCGGAAAGACCAGGTAGGCCATGCCGGCTTCGGTCGCCAGGCCGATCTTCGCTCCGACCGGGAGCGTGGCCTTGGTCTTCACGTGGCCGAACGGCAGGCCGGTCACGACCGGAATCCTCACTTCGCGGCGCAGCCACCGCACGACCGAGCCCAGGTCGTAGCCGGCGTCGTGCGGGGTCAGCTTGTAGTCGGTGAAACTGCCCAGCACGATGGCCTTCTGGCGGGCCAGCACGCCGGCCTGGGCCAGTTGCACCAGCATGCGTTCGACCCGGTACGGGTGTTCGTTGACGTCCTCCAGGAACAGGATGCCCCGGGTGCGCGGGAAATACGGGGTGCCCAGCAGCGAGACCAGCACCGCCAGGTTGCCGCCCCACAGGATGCCTCGGCAGTCGACCGGGTCGGAGCCTTCCGATTCGAAGCTCAGGATTTCCAGTTCGCCGCGCAGGGTCTCGCCGAACATCGCCGCGGTCAGGTCGTCCACGCGTTTGCCGCCGAAGTCGAAGGCTGCCATCGGGCCGGCATAACTGACCGCGCCCGTGCTGGCCAGCAGCGCAAGCTGGAAGAAGGTGAAGTCGCTGTGTCCGACGAAGCGCTTGCCGCTGTCGGCCATGGCCTTCCAGTCGATGCGCGGCAGCAGGCGCGACAGGCCGTAGCCGCCCCGGGTCGCCATCACGATGGGATGCTTCTGGGTGATTGCCCGCGCCAGCGCGGCCAGCCGCTGGTCGTCCGTGCCGGCGAAGCGCTCGTGGCGCACCAGGGCACCCCGGTCCGCCACCGGATGGAAGCCCTGCGCCTTCAGGTGCTCCCGCGCGCGCGCGATGACCTCGGGATCGGGCACCGCGCCCGAGGGCGAGACGAGGTAGATGCCGGGCCGGCTTCCCAGGGACGGGAAGCCCGGACCGGGCCCATGGGCGTGGTCATGGCCATGATGGTGGCCGCCGGCCTCGTCATGCGGGTGGCCATGATGCGCGTCGTGGTCGTGGTGGGCGTCGGCGGGAGAAGAACGGCGTCGGTTCATGCGGACTCGGAAGGAAGTGGCGGGCCGCCGCGGGCGGCCTCGCGTTTCTGGCGGAAGAAAGCGCGGAGCAGCTCGCCGCATTCGGTGGCGAGCACGCCGCCCTCGACCCGGGTCTGGTGGTTCAGCACGGCGATGGACGGCAGGTCCAGCACGCCGCCGCAGGCTCCGGTCTTGGGGTCGGGCGCGCCGTACACCACGCGCGCCAGCCGCGCGTGCAGCATGGCGCCCATGCACATGGCGCAGGGTTCGAGGGTGACGTATAGCGTGGCGCCGGGCAGGCGGTAGTTGCCGGCCGCCAGGCAGGCCGCGCGCAGCGCCTGGATCTCGGCGTGGGCGGTGGGGTCGTGGCTGCCGACCGGCCGGTTGGCGCCCTCGCCCAGGATGCGGCCCGAGGCGTCGCAGACCACGGCACCGACCGGCACCTCGCCGTCGCGCCAGGCTTGCTCGGCCAGCGCCAGCGCGCGCCGCATCAGGATGACATCGGGAGAGTCGGACATGGGAGGGAAGGAATGAACCGCCGCATTCTACCGCGCGCGGCGGCTCCGGCCGGTTCCGGGCTCGGCCGGGGATCCTTACATATGACTGTCATGTTACTCCGTCATGATGCGGCGCTTGTCCAACCCACCCCACCGAACGATGACATTCGCCACCCAGCCCTCGCGCATGACGATCCTTGCCCGCAGCTTGTGCGCCCTGGCGGTCGCCATCCCCTTGGCGGCATGCCTGGGCGATGGCGGCGACGACGCGGCGCCCACCACGCCGCCCGTGACCCCGCCTCCCGCCGCCGAGCCGACGCCCAAGAGCATCAGCCTCAAGATGCTGGGTCGCTATTCCGCCGGCCAGTTCGGCGTCAGCGCCGCCGAAATCCCCGCCTTCGACGCGGCCAGCAAGCGCGGCTTCGTCGTCAACGCCCGCAACGGCGTGGTCGACGTGCTGGATCTGAGCACGCCCGCCAGCCCCAAGCACATCGGCACCATCGATGCCTCGACCATCTCGACCGGCGCCGAGATCAACAGCGTCGCCGTCCACGACGGCATCGTCGCCGTCGCCATCCAGGCCGCGAAGAAGACGGATCCGGGCTTCGCCGCGCTGTACAAGGCCGACACGCTGGCCCTGCTGGGCAAGGTGGGCGTGGGCGCCCTGCCCGACATGCTGGCCTTCACCCCCGACGGCAAGACCCTGCTGGTCGCCAACGAGGGCGAGCCCAGCGACGACTACCAGATCGACCCGGCGGGTTCGATCAGCGTCATCGACGTCTCCAACCCCGCCGCGCCGTCGGCCAGGGTGGCCGGCTTCACCGCCTGGAACGGCAAGGAAGCCGAACTGCGCGCCAAGGGCGTGCGCATCTTCGGGCCCAAGGCCAGCGCCTCCCAGGATTTCGAACCCGAATACATCGCCGTGTCCGCCGACGGCAAGACGGCATGGGCCACGCTGCAGGAGAACAACGCCCTGGCGCGCATCGACATCGCCACGGCCACCGTGACCGACATCCTGCCGCTGGGCTACAAGGACCATGGCCTGGAAGCCAACGCGCTGGACGCCAGCGACGAACCCGCCAAGCTGGACATCCGCACCTTTCCCGGCATGCGCGGCATGTACCTGCCCGACGCCATCGCCTCCTACACCGCGGGCGGCAAGACCTATCTCGTGACGGCCAACGAAGGCGACGCCCGGGCCTGGGGCGAGGACGATGATGCTTACTGGGCTGGCGACGCCGGCAAGGGCTTCGTCGAGGAATTCCGCGTCAAGCATCTGGTCCATGCCAGCGGCTTCGCCCGCCGCCGTGGCGATGACCTGCCCCCGCAGCTGGACGCGCTGGCCGCCGGCGCCCTGCTGAACCCCGAGACCTTCGCCTACTGCGGCGCCACGGCCGGCAAGCCGGGGGCCTGCCGCGACGACGACGTCCTGGGCCGCCTGCAGATCTCGTGGACCATGGGTTATCGCCAGGACGCCAGCGGCAAGCCGGTCAAGTTCAACGCCCAGGGCATCGAGGACCCGACCGGCGATCGCATCATGTACGACCACCTGTACGCCTACGGCGGCCGTTCGTTCTCCATCTGGGACCAGGACGGCAAGCTGGTGTGGGATTCGGGCGCGCAGTTCGAGCGCATGCTGGCCAGCGACTCGTGCAAGCTCGGCCCCGACCGCGACGTGCCCTGCGCCACCTACTTCAACACCGGCCATGACGAGAAAGCCACTTTCGACAGCCGCAGCGACGCCAAGGGCCCCGAACCCGAAGGCGTGGAAATCGGCGTCATGGGCGACAAGACCTTCGCCTTCATCGGCCTGGAGCGCATGGGCGGCGTGATGGTCTACGACATCACCGATCCCAAGGCGCCGGTGTTCATGGATTACTTCAACACCCGCGCCAATTGGACGGACGAGCCTTCGAACGAGAACCTTGCCAAGATGGGCGACCTCGGTCCCGAAGGCCTGAAGTTCGTACCCGCGGCGAAGTCGCCCACGGGCCAGCCGCTGCTGATCATCGGCAACGAGGTCAGCGGAACGACAGCCATCTACGAAGTATCGCGCGTGCTGGAGTGACCGGCATGCCGGGGCGCCAGGCTCAGGCGCCCCGCTGCGGTTCCCTGCCCATGCCGAACACGATGACGGCGAAGGAGATGGCGCAGGCGGCCAGGCCGGCCAGGAAGGCCGCGCGATAGCCGTAGGCACCGATCAGCAGGCCCGCCAGCGGCCCGGTCACGCCCGAGGTGATGTCCACGAAGGCCAGGAATCCGCCCACGGCCACGCCCCGGCTCTCGGGCGGCACGCGGCGCATGGCCTCCACGCCCATGGCCGGGAACACCAGCGAAAATCCCACGCCCGTCAAGGTGGCGCCTGCCAGCGCGAAACCGGGGCTGGGCGCCATCCACAACAGGAACTGGCCCAGGGCCTCGATCACCAGCGAGATGGCCGCGACCTTGCGTCCGCCCAGCTGGTCGGGCAGCCTGCCGAAGAACAGCCGGACCAGGATGTAGCCCGCGGCGAATCCCGTCAGGGCCAGGCCGGCGCCATCCCAGCCACGGCTTGCGAAGTACAGCACCACGAAGGCGGTCAGCACCGCGAAGGGCGCCGAGGCGAGCGACAGCGCGCCGCCCTGCCGCCAGATCATGCCGATCACGCGCAGGAACGGCACCTGCTTCCTGGCCCCGCCGACCACGGGCACCGGCGGCACGCGCCAGGCGATCGCCAGGCCCAGCAGCGGGAAGGCGACGGTGGCCAGCCCGACGGCCAGGAAGTCGACCTGCTGCATGACCCAGACGCCCAGCGGCGCGCCCAGGCCGAGCGCCGCGAACATCGCAATACCCTGCCAGGACATCACGATGCCGGTGCGCTGCGGCCCCACCCGGCCGATGCCCCAGGTCATGGTGCCGGTCAGGAACAGGCTTTCGGCCGGCCCCATCAACACGCGGCCGACGACCAGCACCGCAAGCGCAAGCGACGGATGGGGAATCAGCGCCGAGGCCACGTAGAGCAGCCCCGCCATGGCGGCCATGGGCAATCCCATCATCACCGACTGGCGCGGCCCGTGCCTGTCGACGTAGGTACCGGCGAACTTGCGGGTCAGGATCGTGGTCAACGGCTGCAGGCCGATGATCCAGCCCACGACCAGCGGGCTGAAGTCGAGCACGCCGTTCACGTAGAGCGGCAGCGCTGGAAGCGGCAGGCCGACGGCCAGGAAGCCGGAAAAGACGATGGCGACCAGCGGCAGCAGGCGCAGCGCGGATTCGTGGGAGGAAGGAGAGGAGACGGAAGGAGAGGCGTTGTTCATCATCGGACGTCGATAAGCGGCGCACACGGGCCCGGCGGGCTGGCGCGACGTTCAGCGCGTTGGATGACGTTAACGCTTACGACTGCGGTCAGGAAGACAGGACGGCATCATACCATTCCGACCCGGGCGCCCCTTTGCATATCGCCGCCTGCGGCGGATAGACGACGACCAGATCGGTCCAGATCTGCCGCGCATTCAGCCAGATCAGGCCGAACGGCGCAGCCATCGCCGCGCACAGGATGAGTATCACCAATAATCGTTCAGCCATTCGTACCACTGACTTCGTAGACAGCCTGCAGTCTACGCGTGTCCGCCGCGGCCACTCGCCCGGGGTTCAGTGTTGTTTACCGTGGCAGGCAGGAACAGCCGGAATTCGCTGCCCTGCCCCGGCGCGCTCTGGCACTCTATCTTTCCGCCATGCCGCTCGACTACGGCCTTGACGAAGGCCAGGCCCAGCCCGAAACCCGGTTCGTCGCCGTCCGCCGCGCCACCCACGCGCGAGAACTCCTGGAACAGGCGGGCCTGGTCCTCGGCGGCGATGCCTCGTCCCTGGTCCCGCACCGCGATGCACCACAGGTCTTCCCGGCGCACCATGCGGCAATCCACCCGCGTATGCGGCGGGCTGTACTTGATCGCGTTGCCGATCAGGTTGATCAGGGCGCGCGTCAGTTGCGCACGGTCGCCGCGCAGCGGCGCGCCGTCGTCCGGCACGTCGGCATCGAGTTCGATGTGCTTGGCCTGGGCCAGGCTCCAGCATTCGTCGGCGGCGTCCAGGACCACGTCCGTACCCTCGAATACGTCGTCGCGGACCGGCGCCGTCGCCAGCCGTGCCAGCTCGACGAACGATTCCGCCAGGGCCTGCGTGCGCAGCACGTAGCGCCGGATGCGGTCCAGGAGTTCGTCCTGCGGAAGTTCGCCGGGGTCGCTGCGATGCAGGTCCAGCAGGGCCAGGATGGCCCCCTGCGGCGACCGGATGTCGTGCGACAGGAAGCGCAGGGCCTGGTCGCGCTTGCGCTCTGCCTCGCGCAGCGGATTGATGTCGACCAGCGTGGCGATCCAGGCGGTCTCGCCGCCCTCTTCTCCCGCGCACCGCGCATACTCGAACAGGAAGGCCCGCCCGGCGGCATCGCGGCATTCGGCGAAATGTCCCGGCGCCACCGCCGCGGGCCAGCTGAGCGGGCCGCCGCCCACCAGCGTGAAATCCGCCAGCAGGCGGGCCATCTCCTCGCCCTTGGCGGCGGCCGCGCCGAACTGCCGCACGGCTTCGCGATTGGCAAGCAGGACGCGGCCGTCCTCGCCCACCGCCAGCGCCGCCTCGGGCAGGCTTTCTATCACGGACGACATGAAGGCCTGCACGTCCAGCAAGCGCCCCGTGGCGCGGGCCAGGTCGTGGATCCGCCGGTCGATGAGGTCGCCGGCCGGCGCGGCCGCATCCTGCGGCAGCACCGCGCCATGGCGCTTCAACCGGCCCAGTTCGTCCACCAGATAACCGGCCGCGCGTTCCAGGCGCCGCCAGTTCCATCCCAGGTAGAAAGCCGCGATGGCCAGCACCGCCGCGCCGGGCGGCCACCAGACGCCCTCGGCCAGCAGCATGGCGCCGCTCGCTGCCGCCGCCACGCCTATCCCCGCCACCGATGCCGCCAGCGCCCAGCCCGGCGCGAACAGCCAAAGCGCCGGCAGCATCGCCGCCACCAGCAGTACCGTCAGCAGCGCCCCCGCCCACGGGGCGATGACGCGGCGCGCCGTTCCCGACATCAGGTTGTCGATCACGTTGGCGGAAATCTCCACCCCCGGGGTGAAGCTGTGGCGCGCCGACAAGGGCGTGGGATAGACGTCCCCCAGGCCCGCCGCGGTGGATCCGACCAGCACGATGCGTCCGTCCAGCGCGCCGTCGGGCAGCTCGCCCGCCAGCACCTGGGCGGCGGAAACAGTGCGATAGGTTCCGGCCGGCCCGGCATAGTCGATATGTATCCAGAAATCCCGCCACCATGCCTCCGGTGCCGTCTCCGGGCCAGCCGGCGCCCGGTTCCCCGGCAGCGGCCGGGCGACGGCCCTGCCGGCGATCTGCAGCAGCGCCAGCGCGAAGTGGTTCCACTGGCGGTCCCGGGTGCCTTCGCGCAGGAAGACGCTGCGCACCACGCCGTCGGCGTCCGGTTCGACCGAGACATGCCCCAGTGACCGGGCCGCGGCGGCAAGCGGCGGCACCGGCAGCATGGCCTGCACCCTGCCGCCCGTGTCGGCGGTGAAGACCGGAAGCACGACGTTGCCGCTGCGGCGGATGGCTTCGGCCATGCGCAGGTCCACCGACGGATCGGCCGACGGCTCGGACAGCAGCAGGTCCAGGCCCAGCGCGGCCGGCGACTGTTGGGCGATGCGCTCGATCAGGTCGATCTGCTGGTCGCGGCTCCACGGCCAGCGGCCCACCTTCGCCAGGCTGGCCTCGTCGATGGCCACCACCACGATGTCCTGGCTCGGCACGGCGGGATCCAGCCGGCTGAGGAAGTCGTACAGGGCCGCGTCCAGACGGCCCAGGCCGTTCTGCCAGGCCAGCAAGGCAGCCAGCAGCAAGCCCGCGACGACCGCGATGCCGCGGACCGCGGCCCGGGGCCGCCCGGGCCCCGGGCGCAGCGTGGCGGATGCGGCCTGGCGGTCCATGCGCGTGAACAGGCCCTAGGGAAGCTGGATTTCCTGGCCGTCACCCGATCGCAACGCACCGTCCCCGCTGCGGACCGTGCGATTGACGCGGAAGCGCTGCGGACGCGTGAAATCGCGCACATAGCCGTCGCTGTCCGTCGCCTGGATGCGGACGAAATACTCGCCGGCGGGCAAGGACTCGAGCGCCCATTTGCGCTCCGTGATGCGGCGCTCGGCGGCGATGCCGGCAAAGCCGGCGTCGCGCGCGACCTGGACGAGGTAGTTCTGCCCTTCCTCGCCGTCCCAGGTCAGCACGACTTCGTCGCCCTGCTGGCTCATGCCGAGCTTGCCGCCCACGGGCAGGCGCACCATGAAGCGGCGCGGATCGCTGTAGGGTCCGGCATCGGGTCTGCCGTCCTTGCCCTGGACGACACTGCCCACGCGCCAGAAGTAGTTGCCCGAGGCCAGCCCGCGCACGGCGTGGGAATCCGTGGACAGCATGCTTTCGTCGACGAAGGGGTTGGCGAAGGCCTGGTCGCGCGACACCTGCAGGCGGTAGCCGATGGTGCCGTCCGCGCCCGTCCAGCGGAGCACGGCCTCGGTCTGCTCGACCACGCCACCGTCGGGCGGCGCGATGGTGACCGGCGGCTCGGGCCGGGCCTTGAGCTTGATCGGCCAGGTGACCGGGCGGCCCTCGATGCCCTGCGCGTCGACGCCATTGATCCGCACCACGTAGTCGCCGTCGTCGAGGCCGGCGAAGCGCACGCGCGGCGTGGCGGTCACGAGGTTGCTGACCACCTGTTCGGCGGCATGGGCGGGCCAGATGAAGGCGCGGTACGAGGCCGCGCCGGCCAGCGCGGGAAACGCCAGATCGATGATGGGTCGCTGCTGCAATGCCTGGACGCCGGACAGGTCCGGCGCCGCCAGCAACGGCGACAGCGTGGCGGTCGGCGCATCGGTGGCGACCGCGCCCCCCAGGCCCGCAGCGACCCGCGCGGTCGAGCCCGAACGCGCCACGCGCAGTTCGACTTCCCCCTCCAGCACGTCGCTGGTGGCCGAGCTGCCCTCGCGCATCGAGACGCCGAACTCGGTACCTCGCACGCCGGCGGCCATCAGCGGCGTGTCGACCTGGAAACGGCTGCCCGTGGGCCGCTGCGGCGAGACGCGCGATTCGACACGGCCCTTGTCCAGCACCAGCGAGGTGTCGGCGCGCTTCTTCGTCAGGCTGTACTTCAGGCGTTCCAGGCGCAGTTCGGAGTCGCCCGCCACGCGCACCACCGAGCCGTCCGCCATCTCCAGCGTGGCAAAGCCGCCGGCATCGGTGCTCAGGCGATCGCCGTCGATCAGCCGCATGTCGCGTTCCAGCGCGCCGGTCGAGCCGCTGCGCGTCGTATAGCGCACGCCTCCCGAGACGTGGACCACGCGCGCGCCGCCGGGCTTCTTGCGCAGCAGCGCGTCGGGCACGACGATGACCGAACCCGGCTTGAGCCTGAGCGGATTGGGATTGCCGTTCTCGCGGGCCAGGGCCTGCCATTGGCCGGGGTCTTCCAGGTAGGCCTGGGCGAGGTCATACAAGGTGTCGCCGTCGCGCACCAGGTGACGCACCGGCTCGGCCTGCTGGGCATGAGCCGGCGCCGTGCCGAACACGCAAGCGGCGGCGATGGCCCACGCGGACAGCCGGATGCCGGCGTCCATGCTGGGTAGGTTCTTCATAGAGGGTCGTCGTTGGATTCGTTCGTTGCCGGCGGGTCGGCCAGTATCTCGAAGCGGTAGCCCAGCCCGTAGACCGGCACCAGCCGCACGCCGTTGTGCGGCCGCAGGTCGAGCTTGCGTCGCAGTTGCGACATGTGCGTGGTGACGGTGCGCGTGTCGATGGCGCTCGTGCCCCACAGCTCCTCGAGCAGGTGCTCGTGCGTCAGCAGCCGCCCCAGGTTGCGGAACAGGTACAGCGCCAGCTCGTATTCCTTGGGCTTGAGTTCGACCGGCTCGCCCTTGATCCGCGCTTCCCGGCGGTGCAGGTCGAAGGTATAGACTCCGAAGCCCGGCTGGCTCGGGCGCGAAGCCTCGGGATAGGCCCGGCGCAGCAGCGCGGCCACCCGGGCCTGCAGTTCGATGGGCCGGATGGGCTTGGCCATGTAGTCGTCGGCACCCGCCTGAAGCCCGTCGACCACGTCCTGCTCTTCGTCGCGGCTGGTGACGAACAGCACCGGCAGCTGCGGCGGCAGGTTGCGGCGGATCCACCCCAGGATCTCGGGGCCTTCGATGTGCGGCACGTGCCAATCCAGCACGAACATGTCGTAGCTCTGGCGATGGAGGTCGCGCAACATCGCCCTGCCGTCCTCGAACAGATGGCAGTCGTGCCCCGCCTGCAGCAGCGTCTTTTCTATGATCCGGGCATGTGCCGGATCGTCTTCCAGTATGGCGATGCGCACCTGGCCCCCCAAAGATCGATGTAAAGCCAGCGCATTTTATAACGGGGCGCGCCGCGACGCCCGGAAAGCGCCACTTTCCGGGGAATTCCGCGGCGGATCAAGGGGAAATGCTTCGGGAGGGTGTCAGCGCATGCCCGGGCCGTCGGGCCTTGGCATCGCCGGGCCGGGCGAGCCCGAGGGCATGGCCGGGGAGCCGGGCGCGGGTGTCACCACTTCCCGGTACTCCCGCAGCACGCCTCCGCCTTCCACGCTCCCGCTGACCGTCCCTCTTCCGTCCACCCGCGCCATGCAGGCCGCGCGGTCGGCTTCCGGCAAGGCGTTGCAGCGCTGGGTGCGGTTCTGCTCGTAGGCCGAATCGCTGGCGCCGCGCAGATTGCCGCGCCGCGCTTCCTGCAAGGCAGCGCCGGCCTCCCGCCTGCATGTCGCGCGGTCCTGGCCCGACTGGCCGCTGTTGCAACGAGCCAGTTCCTCCTGGTAGGTGGTGTCGGCGGCGGAAGCGGCGTGCGCCGAGGTGAACAGAACGGTGCCCAGGGCGACCGCAGCCAGTCCCAGGGTGCCACGCTTGGATTTCGTATTCATGCCTGACTCCTTTCGCGCGGAAAGGCCCCGGCGCGCGGGACCTGCGCGTCGATCCAGTGTAGGCTCGGCATGTCTGTCCGCAACGGGCACGGCGCCTGACTATGTAAGCGTTCCGTACAGCAAAGACCGCAGCCCCCAAGACTGCGAGGCCGCGGCCACGGCTTGTTACGAAGGCTGGCGTGGAAGCAACAGCGCCGCCGCGGGCGCCGGCGCCTGCCCTTCCCAGCCGCCGCCCAGCGCGCGGATCAGGTTGACCGTGGAGCGAGCCAGTTCCCCGTCCAGCCGGGTGGCCACACGGCGCTGCTGGAGCACGCTGCGATCGGCATCGATCACGTCCAGGTAGCTCACCGATCCTTCGCGGTACTGGATCTGCGACAGCCGGGCCGCGCGCGCGGCGGATGCCACCGCTTCGTCCTGCGCCCGGTACTGGTCGGCCAGGATGCGCAGGTTGGCCAGGTTGTCCTCCACCTCCTTGAAGGCCGCCAGCACCGTCTGGCGGTAACGGGCGGCCTCTTCCTCGTAGGCCGCCCGCGCCGCCTGCAGCCCCGCCTCGCGCCGCCCGCCGTCGAAGATGGGCAGGGTCAGCATCGTGCCCACCAGGGGGCCGAGCAGGAACGTGCGGCTGGACCAGTTGAACAGGTCGCCCAGTTGCGCGGACTCGTAGCCTAGCGCGCCGGTCAGCTCCAGCCTGGGGAAGAATGCCGTGCGCGCGACGCCGACGCGGGCATTGGCGGCCGCCATGGCGCGTTCGGCGGCGGCGATGTCGGGCCGGCGTTCCAGCAGATCGGATGGCAGGCCCGGCGGCACGGACACGGCCAGCCTCGCCAGCGGACTCGGGGGAAGGCTGAAGGAAGCCGGCGCCTCGCCCAGCAGGATCGCCAGCGCATGTTCGGCCGTCGCCCGCTGGCGGGCGATATCCAGGGCCTCGGACCGCGCCGATGCGAGTTCCGTGCGGGCCCGCGCCAGGTCCAGTTCGCTGATGTCCCCTTCGTCGTAGCGGCGCTGGATCAGCGCCAGCGTACGCTCGCGCAGCGCCACGGTGCCGCCGTACAGTTCCTGGCCCGCATCCAGTTCCCGCACCAGGAAATAGGCCTGCGCGACGTCGGCCTGCACGGCCAGTTGCACCGAACGCAGCAGGGCCTCGCCCTGTTCGGCCTGGGCCGACGCCGCCTCGACCCCGGCCGCCACCCGGCCGAACAGATCCACTTCGTAGGCCACGGAAGCCTGGGCTCGCCACAGCGTCGACGGCGACGTGTTCGCCTCGGCGGGCAGGCCCCTTGAAGCCGGCGACGGCCGCTGCCTCGTGGGGCCCGCGCCCGCGTCGACGCGGGGGTACAGGTCGGCCCGGGCCTCGCCCAGCCGCGCCCTGGCCTGCGCCAGGCGCGCCACGGCGGCCTTGAGATCCTGGTTCGCGTCCGCCGCTCGCTCCTGCAACCGGTCCAGTACCGGGTCGCCGAACACCGCCCACCAGCGTCCGCGATGGGCAGCCTCGGCCGGCTGGGCGGCCTTCCAGTTCCCGCCGGCCGCTTCCTTGAACGATGCCGGCACCTCGGGCCGCGGGGGATCGTAGGCCGGCGCCACCGCGCAACCCGCCAGCACGAGCAAGGCCGTCAATGCCGCGCTTCGCAAACCGCTTTTCATCAGATTCTCTTTCACATCAATGCCCCGCGTGATGAGCCGCCACGATGGGCGCCTCGTGATGCGCGGCCGAGTGCAGCTTGCGCGCACCGCTGGCCAGCCTCAGCAGTACATAGAAGACCGGCGTCAGGAACAAACCGAACAGGGTCACGCCCAGCATGCCGAAGAACACCGCCACGCCCATGGCATGCCGCATCTCGGAACCGGCGCCGGTGGAGGTCACCAGCGGCACCACGCCCATGATGAACGCGATGGACGTCATCAGGATGGGGCGCAGCCGCAGGCGGCTGGCCTCGATGGCCGCCTCGACCACCGACCTGCCCTGCAGTTCCAGTTCGCGCGCGAACTCGACGATCAGGATGGCGTTCTTCGAGGCCAGGCCGACCAGCACCATCAGGCCGATCTGGGTGAAGATGTTGTTGTCGCCCCGTGTCAGCCAGACGCCCGTGAGCGCGGCCAGGATGCTCATCGGCACGATCAGGATCACCGCCAGCGGCAGCGTCAGGCTCTCGTACAGGGCCGCCAGCACCAGGAACACCAGCAGCACGCTGATCGGGAACACCCAGATGCCGGCGTTGCCCGCCAGGATCTGCTGGTAGGTCAGGTCCGTCCACGCCAGCTTCATGCCGCGCGGCAGGACCTGCTCGGCGATGCGTTCGGCGGCGGCCTGGGCCTGGTCCGAGGAATAGCCCGGGGCCGGCCCGCCGTTGATGTCGGCGGCGGTATAGCCGTTGTAGCGCACCACCATTTCCGGTCCGAAGGTCGGACGCACGTCCACCAGCGACGACAGCGGCACCATCTCGCCGGCGGCGTTGCGGGTCTTCAGCGCCAGGATGTCGTCCGGATGCGCACGGAACGGCGCATCGGCCTGCGCGCGAACCTGGTACACCCGCCCGAAACGGTTGAAGTCGTTCACGTACAGCGAACCCAGGTAGATCTGCATGGTGTCGAACACATCCGTGACCGCGACACCCAGCTGCTTGGCCTTGACCCGGTCCAGTTGCACGTCCAGTTGCGGCACGTTGATCTGGTAGCTGCTGAACGTCGGCCCGAGCTCCGGCGCCTTCTGCGCCGCCGCCACGAAGGCCTGCGCCGCCGCGTCCAGCTCGGCGTAGCCCAGCGCGCCCCGGTCCTCGATCTGCAGCTTGAATCCTCCCAGCGTGCCCAGTCCCATGACGGGCGGCGGCGGGAACACCGCGATGAACGACTCCTTGATGGCCGAGAACTGCTGGTTCAGTGCGTTCGAGATCGCCTCGGCCGAGACCTCCTTGCCCTTGCGCTCATGGAAGTCCTTCAGGGACACGAAGACGATGCCGGCGCTCGAGCTGTTGGTGAAGCCATTGATCGACAGCCCGGGAAACGCGATGGCGCTTTCCACGCCGGGTTGCTTGAGCGCGATGTCGGACATGCGCCGGATCACTTCCTCGGTGCGGTCTAGCGAGGCGCCGTTGGGCAACTGCGCAAAGGCCACCAGATATTGCTTGTCCTGCGCGGGCACGAAGCCCCCCGGCACGATGGACGAGACGCCCAGCGTCAGCGCCAGCAGCACGCCGTACACGCCCATGACCATGGCCTTGCGCGAGATGACGCCCGTGACCCCGGCGCCGTAGCGATCGGACGCCCGGCCGAACATGTCGTTGAAGCGGCGAAAGAAGCCGCCGAACAGGCGGTTCATCACGCGCGTCAGGCCATCGGGCCGGGCGTCGTGCGACTTCAGCAGCAGGGCCGCCAGCGCCGGCGACAGCGTAAGCGAGTTGAAGGCCGAGATCACCGTCGAGATGGCGATGGTCATCGCGAACTGCTTGTAGAACTGCCCGCTCAGCCCGGTCATGAAAGCCAGCGGCACGAATACCGCGACCAGCGTCAGCGCGATGGCGATGATGGGACCGCTGACCTCTCGCATGGCGCGGTACGTGGCCTCGCGCGGCGTCAGCCCGGCCGCGATGTTGCGCTCGACGTTCTCCACCACCACGATGGCGTCGTCCACCACGATGCCTATCGCCAGCACCATGCCGAACAGCGACAGCGCGTTGATCGAATAGCCGAAGCCCAGCATCAGCGAGAACGTCCCGATGATGGAGACCGGCACCGCCAGCAGCGGAATGATGGAGGCCCGCCAGGTCTGCAGGAACACGATCACCACCAGCACGACCAGCGCCACCGCCTCCAGCAGCGTGACCACCACCGCCTTGATGCTGGCGCGCACGAACTGCGTCGGGTCGTAGACGATGCGATAGTCCACCGAGGGCGGGAAGTCCTTGGCCATGTCCTTCATGGCCGCCCTCACCTGGTCCGACACCGCCAGCGCGTTGGCGCCCGGCGACTGCATGATGGCCAGCGCCACCGCCGGCTTGTTGTCCAGCAGCGAACGCAGGCCGTACTCGGCCGCCGCCAGTTCGATGCGCGCCACGTCCGACAAGCGCGTCACGCCGCCGTCGGGCGAGGTCTTGAGCACGATGTTGGCGAAATCCGATTCGGTCTGCAGGCGGCCTTGCGTGTTCACCGACAATTGCAGCGACACGTCGGACGCGCTGGGCGAGGCGCCGATCACGCCGGCCGCGACCTGCACGTTCTGCTCGCGTATCGCCGCCACCACGTCCGAGGCCGTCAGCCCGCGCTGCGCGACCTTCTGCGGATCCAGCCAGACGCGCATCGAGTAGTTGCCGGCGCCCCACAGCTGCACCTCGCCCACGCCCGGTATGCGCGCCAGGCGGTCCTTGACGTTGATCAGCGCGTAGTTGCGCAGGTAGGTGATGTCGTAGCGGTCATCCGGCGAGATCAGGTGGGTCACCATCGTCAGCGTGGGCGAACTCTTGATGGTCGTGACGCCCAGCCGCTGCACGTCCTCGGGCAGGCGCGGCAAGGCTTGCGACACCCGGTTCTGCACCAGTTGCTGCGCCTTGTCCGGGTCCATGCCCAGGCGGAAGGTGACGGTAACGGCCAGGTTGCCGTCGCTGTTGGCCTGGGACTGCATGTACAGCATGTCCTCGACGCCGTTGATGGATTCCTCCAGCGGCGAAGCCACCGTCTCGGCGATCACCTTGGGGTTGGCGCCGGGATACTGCGCGCGCACCACGACCGAGGGCGGGACGACTTCCGGATACTCCGAGATGGGCAGCTGGAACATCGCCAGCGCACCCGCCAGCAGGATCAGGACCGACAGCACGCCCGCGAAGATGGGCCGGTCGATGAAGAACTTGGAAATATTCATGATCGTGTCCGGCCGCCTCAGACCTGCCTGGGCTGGCGCGCGGCAGGCGTGCCGGACGGTCCGCCGTCGGCCGGCGGACCATCGCCCGCGAACCGGCCCGGCTGCCCCGCCATGGGCACTTCGCGCGGCGTCACGGGCTCGCCCGGCCGCACGCGTTGCAAACCGTTCACCACGATGCGCTCGCCCGCCTTCAGGCCGGCGTCGACCACTCGCAGGCCGCCGCTGGCGCTACCCAGCCGCACCTCGCGATAGCGGGCGCGATTGCCCTCGTCCAGCACCAGCACGAAACGCTTGTCCTGGTCGGTGCCCACTGCGCGCTCGTCGATCAGCAGCGCGTCGCGCGGCTTGCCGCCCCCCAGTTGCACGCGCGCATACAGCCCCGGGATCAGTTGTCCGTCCGGGTTATCGAACACCGCGCGCACACGGATGGTGCCCGAAGCCACGTCCAGGCGGTTGTCGATGAAGCTGACCGTGCCCTTGCGGGGATGGCCCTCCTCGTTGGCCAGGCCCAGGTAGACCGGGATGGCGCCCGAGCCGGCGCGGCTGGCCTGCGCCATCTTCAGGTAGGTAGGCTCGTCCACGTCGAAGGCCGCGTACATGCGCGCCGTCGAAACCAGCGTGGTCAGCGGAGCCGACGCCGCGCCGGCGGCGACCACGTTGCCCACCGTCACCTGCGCGCGCGAGATGCGGCCGGTGACCGGCGCCGTGATGCGCGTGTATTCCAGGTTCAGGCGAGCCGCCTCCAGGGCGGCCCGGGCGGCCTGCAGGTTCGCGGCCGCCTCGCGCGCGGCGTTCTGCTTCTCCTCGAAATCGCGTTTGGCGATCGCGTTGTCCGACAACAACCGCTGGCCGCGCGCCAGTTCGGAGGCCGCGTAGGCGTCGCGGGCCTCGGCCGCGGCAAGCTGGCCCTGGACCCGGGCGACCTCGGCCGCATAGGGACGCGGATCGATGGTGAACAGCACGTCGCCTTTCCTGACCAGGGCGCCGTCCTGGAAGTGCACCGCGGTCAGCGTTCCGGACACCAGGGGCCGGATCTCGACGCGGTCGACCGCCTCCAGCCGGCCTGAATAGCCGCGCCAGTCCGTGATGGTGCGGCTGACGACCTCGGCCACGTCCACGGCAGCCGCCGGGGCCGGCGCGGCGGGGGCTTCTTCCTGGCCGGCCAGGGCCGGCATCCTCTGCACGGCGATGCCCCCGGCAACGCCAAGCACGGCAACGCCCAGCGTGACCGCCAGCGCGCGTTTGCGAAAACGAAACATGAAAAACCTCGGGCTCGTATGGGTGAATACAGCGATGCCCGATTCTGAGTGTTATCGTGTTTCCGATAAATCCTGCGTTTTTACAAACACTATTCATCCAGAACGAACAATTGCCGCCCATCAGGCGGCAGGAGCCTCTCGTGGACAAATTCCAGGCCATGCAGGTGTTCACACGCGTGGTGGAAGCCAACAGCTTCACCCTGGCGGCCGACAACCTCGGACTGCCGCGCGCCACCGTCAGCACCACCATCCGTAATCTCGAACGTGCGTTGCAGGTCCGGCTGCTGAACCGTACCACCCGCAAGATCAGTCTCACGCCCGACGGCGCCTCTTACTACGAGCGCTGCGTGCGGCTGCTGGCGGACCTGGAGGAAGCCGAGACGTCCTTCCGCGACGTCGCGCGCCGGCCGCGCGGCCGGCTGCGCATCGACACGCCGGCCTCGATCGGCCGTTCCATCCTGATTCCGTCGCTGTGCGAATTCCATGAGCGCTATCCGGACATCGAGCTGGTGATAGGCATGAGCGACCGTCCGGTCGACCTGGTCCAGGAAGCCGTGGACTGCGCCATCCGCGTCGGCGAATTGCAGGACTCTTCCATGGTGGCCCGGCGCATCGGCACCTTCGAAAGCCTGACCTGCGCGGCGCCCTCCTACCTGGAGGCCTATGGCGAGCCACGCACGCTCAAGGACCTCGAGCGCCATCACGCCGTCCATTATTTCTCCGCCCGCACCGGCCGCACCATCGACTGGGACTTCGTCGTGGACGGCGTGGCTACCGAGGTCAAGGTCAAGGGCATCGTCTCGGTCAACGACTCGGACGCATACGTGGCCTGCGGCCTGCAAGGCTTCGGCCTGATCCAGCCGGCCCGGTACATGGTGCGCCCCCATCTGGAGTCCGGCCTGCTGCGCGAGGTGCTGACCGACTGGAAGCCTTCGCCCATGCCGATCTCGGTGGTCTACCTGCACAACCGGCACCTGTCGCCCAAGGTGCGGGCATTCGTGGACTGGGTAAGCGAACTGTTCGGCCGGTGTCCGCTGCTGGGCGGCGAATGCCACGCGAACGACATGCCGCAGGAATGCGAGTTCGCCTGCCAGCCCAGCGGCCACACGGTCCGGTCGGTCATCGAACAGCACAACCTGGCCGAAAGCGTCTTCTGAGGCCCCAGGGCCTGGCGAGCCTCTTTTTAGCGTGGACAGGCGCTAGCCCCGGGCGCGGCCCTTTCCCGCCCGGGCCTCGAGCGCCGCACGGCACGGCGCGAGCATGTCCAGCTGCTGCCTGTACACGCTCGTCCTTACCTCGAACATTCCCAGGACGGAATGGAACAGGTTGTCGTGGCTGTAGGGCGCGTCGCGACGGGCGGCCAGGCAGGCGGTGTCCACGCCCCAGTCGCGCGCCGCGCCGGGCGACATCCACATCACCATGGGCACGTGGGTCTGGGCCCGCGGCGCGATCGCATACGGCGCGGCGTGCAGGTAGAGACCGTTCTCGCCCAGCGACTCGCCATGGTCGGATACGTAGACCATGGCCGTATCCCGCGTGGCGGCCTGCTTCTGCAGCAGGCCGACGACCTGCGCCAGGAAGTAGTCGGTGTAGAGAATGGAATTGTCGTAGCCGTTGACCAGCGCCTCGTGCGGGCAGTCGCCCAGTTGGTTGGTGCGGCAGACGGGCTTGAATCGCTCGAATTCCGGCGGGTAGCGCCGGTAGTAGGCGGGGCCGTGGCTGCCCATGGTGTGCAGCACGATGAAGGCGTCGCCCGGATGCTCGTCCATGTAGGCGGACAGGCCTTCCAGCAGCGCCTCGTCGCGGCACCCCTCGGCGTCGCAGTGGGGAAGGCGCGGGTTGCCCATGATGCTGTCGTTGGGCACGCGCAGGCAGGTGCCCTTGCAATCGCTGTTGTTCTCGCGCCAGTAGACCGCCACGCCCGCCCGCTGGAGCACGTCCAGCAAGCCCTCGCGCGTCTTGGCGGCGCGGTCCGAATAATCCGCCCGGCCCAGGTCCGAGAACATGCACGGGACCGATACCGCCGTGGACGTGCCGCACGAGGCGACGTTGGAGAAATTGAGCACCCCCAGGCGCGACAGTTCCGGCGTCGTATCGCGCGCATAGCCGTTCAGCCCGAAGTGGTCCGCGCGCGCCGTCTCGCCCACCACGAATACCACCAGGGACTTGCGGGGCCGCGCCGCGGCCGCGGCCGAGCGGACGGCATCCAGGCCGATGGGCGCCACGACCAGGGCGGCCTCCTTGGCCCCCCAGCGCTGCCGCGCATACTTGCCCAGCGCGTACAGGTAGCTCGTCGGATTGATCTTCTGCGTCACCTGCCGGTGTTCGCGGAACAACGGCGCGTACACGGAATAGAAACCGCCCAGCATCGCCAGGCCGGTCACCAGGCAGGCCGAGGCCACCAGCAGGCGAGCCATCACGCCCCGCACGCCAGCCGCGTACTCCACCCGCAGGCGCCACAGGCCCGCCACGGGCAGCACCCCCAGCACCAGCAGGTAGCCCAGCAGCCCCGGGCTCAGCAATGCGCCGGCCTCGCGTACGTCGGTCTCGGCCAGGTTCTGCACCATCACGTTGTCGATTGCGACACCGTAGGTGCCCATGAAGTACGCCGTCAGGGCAGACACCGGCAGCAGCAGCGTCAACAGCGGCTTGAACACCGTCTTGAACGAACACAGCGTCAGCAGCAGCCCGAACGCCGACCACATCAGGATGGCGAACGATAGATAGAAGACGACCGAGCCCGCCCCGTTCCAGGGAACGATGCGCACGATCTCGCGCCAGACCGCGATGTTGTAGAAAAGCACCAACCCGGCGGCGATGGCGAGCGCCAGCCGCGTACTGCCCCGGAGCCCCCAGCCGCGGTTCTGCCCGGCCGCGACCAGGCCCCAAATGAACGTCCCCGAGCGATGCCCGTGTAGTGCGGAAGACAAACTGGCGCTCCCATGAAGCAATGCCGCCACGTTATCGGGCGCGCCATCGAAGAAACGTCGAAGCCTTGTCGAATTTTTGTCGAATCGGCAAATACTTCACAAACAAATAGTTTGCATGCTAATATTTTGCATGGACAAAATCGACAAGCAACTCGCCACCCTGACCATGGCCCTGGGCCGCACGGCTCGCGCCTACAAATCGGCGGCCGACACGTTGACCGCCGATTTCGGCCTGTCCCAGGCCACCGCCTGGCCGGTGGTCATGATCGGCCGCCTGGGCGACGGCGCCCGCCCCGGGGCTGTCGCGGACGCGCTGGGCATCGAGCCCTCGTCGGTGGTGCGCGTCATCGACCGCGTGATCGAGCTGGGCCTGGTCGAACGCCGCGAAGACGCCTCCGACCGCCGCGCCAAGTCCCTGTATCTCACGGCCTCCGGCCGGCAATGCGCCGACCGGGTCGAAGCCGCCCTCATCCCCTTTCGCCGCGCCCTGTTCGCAGGCAGCAGCCAGGACGACATCGAAGCCTGCCTGCGCACGCTCGAAGGCCTGCAGGCCGCGATCGAACAACTCGCCCGGGAATCCGGGCCCGCGTCGTCCTCATGAAGCCCCCCACCCTTTCCGAGGCGCTGTTCTCGCTCAAGAGCTATGCAGCCGCGGTGCTCGCCCTCTATCTTGCGATGCGCATGGGCCTGCCGCGTCCGTTCTGGGCCATGACCACCGCCTACGTGGTCAGCAGCCCGCTGGCCGGCGCGGTGCGCTCGAAGGCGGTCTACCGCGTCACCGGCACCACGCTGGGGTCGGCCATGGCCCTGGCCGCCGTGCCGCTCCTGGCCAACGCGCCGGAGCTGCTTTCGCTCGCCTTCGCGTTGTGGGTAGGGCTGTGCCTGTACATCTCGCTGCTGGATCGCACGCCCCGGTCCTATCTCTTCATGCTGGCGGGCTACACCGCCGCGCTGATCGGCTTTCCCGCCGTCACACAGCCCGAGCAGATCTTCGACACCTCGCTGGCGCGCGTCGAAGAGATCCTGCTGGGCATCACCTGCGCCACGCTGATCCACAGCCTGGTGATGCCGCAGGGCATCGGCCCGGTTCTCGTCGCGCGCGTGCAGCGGGCCTACGACGATGCCCAGCGCTGGATCGCCGACACGCTGGGCGGCAAGTCCGACGTCGGCCAGCTGGATCGGCGCAAGCTCGCCGCCGACGTCACCGACCTGCGGCTGATGGCGACCCACCTGCCCTTCGATACCTCGCACCTGCGCTGGACCACCAACGCCATCCACGCCGTGCAGGACCGCATCTCGCTGATGATGCCGTTGCTGTCCGCCATCGAGGACCGCCTGGCGGTGCTGCGGTCGATGCCCGCCGGCCTGGCCCGCCGCTGGGAAGCCGTGATGCGCGACGTGGCCGCATGGACCGGCGATCCCGGACCGCGTGACCCTGCCCGGCTGGCCGGGCTGGTGCGGGCCATCGACGCCAGCCATCCCGCGGTCTCGCGGGACATGGGGTGGCGCGAGATGGTCGAGCTCAGCCTGGGCTCGCGCCTGAAGGCACTGATCAATGCCTACGCCGACTCCAGCGCGCTGCGCACGCACATCGAGGCGGGCCTGCACGATGCCCGTTCCGAGTCCGTCCGCGAGCAGCCCAGTTCACCGCGCGTGCTGCACACCGACCGCGGGCTGGCCCTGCTGTCGGCCTTCGCGGCCACGGTCGCCATCCTGGCCTGCTGCCTGTTCTGGATCGCCACCGCGTGGCAGGCCGGCTCGGGCGCGGCGCTGATGGCGGCCATCTTCTGCTGCCTGTTCGCCACCATGGACAACCCCGTGCCGGCCATACGGGTGTTCCTGAAGTTCACGCTGCTGTCCATCCCGTGCTCGGCCTTCTACCTGCTGGTCGTGCTGCCGGCCGTGCACAGTTTCGAAATGCTGGTGCTGACCACCGCGCCGCTGTTCCTCCTGCTGGGTGTACTGATCGCCCGGCCGCCCACCACCGGCCGGGCGATGGCCTTCCTGTTCGGCGTGACCTCGGCGCTGGCCATGCACGACACCCAGACCGCCGATCTCGTCTCCTTCGCCAACAGCATGCTGGCGCAGGTGGCGGGCATCGTGGCCGCCGCCGTCTGCACGCGGCTGTTCCGCACCATCAGCGCCGACTACAGCGCGCTCAGGCTGTTGCGCGCGAACTGGCGGGAACTGGCCGAACTGGGACGCGCCGACTCGGCCCGCAACATCATCGTAACCGAGATCTCGGCCCGCATGCTGGACCGCCTCGCGCTGCTTGCGCCCCGCATGGCGGCTGCCCGCGCCAACGCCGACCTGCAAGGCGCCGACGTACTGGCGGACCTGCGCGTGGGCCTGAACATGACGCAACTGCTGCGCCTGCAGCCCGAGCTGGTCCGCGGCCACGTGCGCGTGCGGCCGCTGCTGGCCGCGCTGTCCTCGTTCTTCGCCAGCCGGCGCCTGCCCACCCAGCGCCCCGCCCCCGACTTGCTCGCGCGGATCGACGACCTGCTGCGCGCGGTGTGCGCGCTGCCGGCATCGAACGTGCAGCCCGACGCGGTGGCCGCGCTGTGCGGCATACGCCGCGACCTGTACCCCGATGCCGACGACTACCAGCCGGCGCCTTCCCTGCCGGAGTCCGACCATGTTCGCTGAAATCAACGTCTATGGCCTGTACGTGCCAGCCCTGTTGTTGCTGGCCTTCGCGGCCATCGTCGTGTCCAGGCTGCTTGGGCACGGACTGGCCCGCCTCGGCCTCTACCGCCTGGTCTGGCATCCCCCGCTGTTCGACGCCTGCCTGTTCGTCATAGTCCTGGCCTGCCTGTCGTTTTTCTTTACCCGCGAGTTCTGACGTGATACCCAAGATTTCATTGCCGGCGCTGGGCCGGTTCGCATTGACCCTGCTGGTCCTGGCCATCGCCATCGGCGCCGGCTGGACCCTTTGGCAGCGCTACGAGGTCCGTCCCTGGACGCGCGACGGCCGCGTGAAGGCCTATGTCGTCCAGGTCGCCCCCGATGTCACCGGCCCCGTCACCAGGGTGCTGGTGCGCGACAACCAGGCCGTCCGCGCCGGGCAGGTGCTGTTCGAGATCGACAAGGCCCGCTACGAACTGGCCGTGCGCCAGGCCCAGGCCGCCGTGCAATCGCAGCGCGCCGCCCTGGCCCAGGCCACGCGCGAGATCCGCCGCAACGGCGAACTGGGCGAACTGGTCGCCCAGGAAAGCCGCGAACAGGCCCAGTCGCGCGCCGAGCAACTGCGCGCCGCGCTGGCGCAGGCGCAGGCCAATCTCGACCTGGCCCGGTTGAACCTGACCCGCAGCACGGTGGTGTCCCCCGTCAACGGCTACGTCACCAACCTGGATCTGCAAGGCGGCGCCTACGTCACCGCCGGGCATGCCGTCATGGCGCTGGTCGACCGCGACTCGTTCTATGTCGAAGGCTACTTCGAGGAAAACAAGCTGCCGCGCATCCATGTCGGCGACCAGGCGTCGGTACTGCTGATGGGCGCGGGCGAACCGCTTGAAGGCCACGTCGAGAGCTTCTCCGAAGGCATCGCCGACCGCGATCGCAGTACCGCCGCCAATCTGCTGCCCAACGTCAACCCGACCTTCAACTGGGTGCGGCTGGCCCAGCGCATTCCCGTGCGCGTGGCCATCGACCGCGTTCCGGACTCGGTCAGGCTGGTGGCGGGCCAGACGGCCACGGTCGAAGTCCGCGAACAGGCCAAGGCCCGCGATCCCCAAGGAGCGGCCTCATGAAACCCCTCGTCTTGCGCTGCCTGGCCGCCGCGCTGCTGGGCGCGATGGCTGCGTGTTCTACCGTGGGCCCCGACTACCACGTGCCGGAGCAGGCCGCCGTCAACCTCGACGCCGCCAACGGACCATTGGCCGGACTGGAGGCCTCGTCCGCCCGGGCTGCGCCGCTGCCCGCCCATTGGTGGCGCCTGTACGACGATCCGGTGCTGGACGACCTGGTGGGCCAGGCCTTCGCCGCCAATACCGACCTGCGCGTGGCCGCCGCCAACCTGCGACGCGCCGCCGCGATCGTGGACGAGGCTGGCGCCGGCCGGCGACCGAACGTCTCGGTCAGCGCCGCTCCCGCCTATGGGCGCGCCTCCGGCGCCGCCAAGGGCGTGCCCTACGCGCTGCCCGACGTCGGCACCTACGACGCGGGCGCGGCCGTGTCCTACCAGGTCGACCTGTTCGGCAAGATATCGCGCGGGCTCGAGGCGGCGAACGCCGACGCGGAGGCGGCCCAGGCCGCCTACGACCTGGCTCGGGTCAACGTCGCGGCGGGCACGGTGCGAGCCTACGCCGACGTCTGCGCCGCCGGCCAGCAGCTGGAGACGGCCCGGCACTCCATCGCGCTGCAGGAACGGTTCGCCCAGCTCACCCGCAGGCGTGCCGACATGGGCCGCGGCACCTCGCTGGACATCAGCCGCGCCCAGGGGCAGCTCGAGCAGCTGCGGGCGGCCGTGCCGCCGCTGGAGGCGCAACGCACCACCGCGCTCTACCGGCTGGCCGTCCTGGTGGGCAAGGCACCGGGTAGGCTGCCCGCGTCCCTGGCCGCCTGCCATGTCCCGCCCACGTTGCGCGATCCCGTCCCGGTGGGCGACGGCGCGGCGCTGCTGCGCCGGCGGCCCGACATCCGGCAGGCCGAGCGCTCGCTGGCGGCCGCCACCGCCCGCATAGGCGTGGCCACGTCCGAACTGTATCCCAGCATCTCGCTGGGCCTGTCGGCCGGCAGCACCGGCACGCTGTCGCGCTTCGGCGCCGACAACAGCTTCCACTGGAGCCTGGGCCCGCTCATCTCCTGGAGCCTGCCCAACACCGGCCTGGCCCGCAGCCATATCGAACAGGCCGAGGCCGGCAGCGCGGCCGCCCTGGCCCGCTTCGACGCAGCGGTGCTGAACGCGCTGCGCGAGACCTCCAGCGCGCTGACCGTATATGCCCGGGACCTGGACCGGGCCGACGCGCTGCGCGCCGCCCGCGACCGTAACCGCGAGGCCGCCGAACAGGCGCGCACGCTGTACCGCCTGGGGCGTACCGACTTCCTGACGGCGCTGGACGCCGACCGCACCCTGGCCGGTTCGGAAAGCGCGCTGGCCGCCGCCCAGGGACAACTGGCCACCGACCAGGCAGCCTTGTTCCTGGCGTTGGGCGGCGGCTGGGAATAACTTCCGGCTACTTCTTGCCGCCCTTCTTCGCCTTGTCCTTGCCGGCGGCGCGCTTGCCGGCGGGTCCGGGCCGGCCCTTGCGGTAATCGTCGTAGAACTGTTCGGCCATCTGCCGCAAGGCCCGGCCGATCGCGGCATATTCGTATTCGTTCAGGTTGGCCAGCGATACGCGCCCGGCCGGCCGCAGCGTGCCGAAGCCGCTGCCCGGCAGCATCACGATGCCGGTCTCGTCCGCGATGCGGAACAGGAGATCGGTGGGCGCCACGTTCTTCTGCACCCAGGCCGCGAACTCCGGGCCGTGCAGGTCCCTTGCGATGGCGCCCAGGTCGAGCAGCGTGTAGTAGTCCACCGCATTCTCGTCCTGGCTCCTGGCGATGCCGAGTTCGCGGTACAGCGCCGCCTGGCGCCGGCGGATCAGCTTCTTGAGTTCGGCCTTGTAGCCGTCGTGCTCGTCCATCAGCGCGAACAGCGAGAACAGGGCCATCTGCACCTGCTGCGGCGTGGACAGTCCCGCCGTGTGGTTCAACGCCACGGAGCGGCTGTCGGCCACCAGCCGATCGATGAATTTCAGTCCCGGCACGTCCGGCGTGAGCGAGGCATAGCGCTCGTTCAGGGCCTTCTTCATCGACGACGGCAGGCCGCGCAGGATCTCGTCCATGACGTTGTCCTGGTGCACGGCGATGGCCCCCAGCCGCCAGCCGGTCGCGCCGAAGTACTTCGAGTACGAATAGACCAGGATGGTGTTGCGCGGGCACGTGGCGAACAGCGACTGGAAATCGTCGGCGAAGGTCCCGTAGACATCGTCGGTCAGCACGATCAGGTCGCGCCGCCGGGTCTCGATGATGTTCCGGATGCGCTCCAGCCCATGGGCGTTGATCTTGTAGGACGGCGGATTGCTGGGGTTGATGCAGAAGAAGACTTTCACCGCCGGATCGAGCAGCTTGTCGATCTCGGCGTCCGGATATTGCCAGCCCTGGTCCGGATCGGCATTGACGTAGACCGACTCCAGCTGATAGCCGTTCAGGCGCGGGATCTCCATGTAAGGGGTGAAGGCCGGCATGCCTATCGCCACCTTGTCCCCGGCCTTGATCAACCCGTTTTCCTTCATCGTGTCGAAGACGTAGGTCATCGCGGCGGTACCGCCCTCGGTGGCGAACACGTCGATGTGCTGGTTGCTCAGGAACCCGCCTATCATCTCCTTGACCAGGTAGGTTCGGACGATTTCCTCGGTGATCCGCAGCATGCGCGGCGGCACCGGATAGTTGTCGCCCAGTACGCCCTCCACCATCTCGTGCAGGAACTCGGACGCGGACAGCCCCATCTGGTCGCGCACGTAGCTCAGGGCGCGCCCCAGGAACACCACGCCTTCCTGGTCCCGGTTCTCGGCGATGTAGGCGTTGAAGCGATTCTCGATGCCCTCGATCCGGGGCAGCCCCCCTATGCCGTGCGGCATGTAGGAAAAGGACAGCTCGGATTCCAGCGCGGCGAACAGCCCCAGCCGGAAGAATGCGCGCCGCGGCACGATGGCCAGGAAGTTGGGATTGCCCCGTCCGGCGTTGAGCATGAGCCGGTTCTGCTTGCTCGATGCCAGTTCGATGAGCGCGTCCTTCAGTTCGAAAGGACTCAGTTTGGCGTACCGACTGTAATCCGCTGTCGACATGACGGCCTCCGTGGATGGCTTGCGATGGGACCCTAGGCAAAGGCGACGACCAGCGGGCCGAGCAGGGTCAGGAAGACATTGGCCAGGGCATAGGTCACGGCGAAAGGCACCGTGGGAACCGAATTGCCCGCCTTGTCCAGCACCTCGCCGAAGGCCGGGTTGGCGCTGCGGGACCCGGACAGCGCGCCGGCGAACACGGCCGCGTTGTCGTAGCGCAGCACGTAGCGGCCGAACAGCATGGTGATGAGCAGCGGCACGATGGTGACCGCCACGCCGATCAGGAACAGCGACAGGCCGCTGGTGCGTATGGTGTCGACGGCCTGCAGCCCGGATTGCAGCCCGACCACCGCGACGAACCCCGCCAGGCCCAGGTCCCGCAGCAGCGTCGAGGCGCCGGTGGGCATGTTGCCCACGCTCATCCTGCGCGTGCGGTACCAGCCGAACAGCAGCCCGGACAACAGCGCCCCGCCTCCGCTGCCCAACGTCAGGGGAATGGACCCGATGCGCAGCACGGCCAGCCCGATGACCAGGCCCAGGGCCAGCCCCAGGCCGTGATAGACCCAGTCCGTCTTGTCGCTGGGCACGATGACCGTGCCGACGCTGTGGGCCGCGCGCTGGATGTCGTTGCCCGTGCCGAACAGCACCGCGACGTCGCCGGCCCGGATGACCGTGTCCGGCTCCATCGGCAGCGGCCGGCCGTCGCGTTTGAGGCCCAGCACCACGATGCCGTGGCGAATGTCGGCGGCGATGCCCGCCCGTATCTGCGCGACGGTCTTGCCCAGGTAGGCGGGGCCGGTGATCAGCACGTCGCGCGTCAGCATGACCATGTCCATGCCGCTGGACGACAGCACCTCGTCTCCCAGCGCCTGGCGCGCGGCCATCACCGCCGCCCGCCTGCCGGCCAGCAGCACGATGTCGCTGGCGTGCAGCTTCAGGTCGGCCTGCGCGGGAATGATCTGGCCGTCGCGCTTGATGCGTTCGACCGTCACCGCCATGCCGTCGGGCGCCAGCGCCTCGATTTCGCCCACGGTGGTGCCCGCAGCCGGCCCGGCCCGGTAAAGCCGTCCCACCACCTCGGGCGCGGCGAGCTGTTCACCCGCGCCGGGCACGATCATGCCCGCGTTCATCGAAGTCTCGGCCTTCACCGCATCCTCGCGGATGTCGCGGCCCATGAACTTCGGCAGTACGTTGACGCAGATGATGATGGCCCCGAACGAGCCGAAGATGTAGGTCACGGCATAGCCGATGGCCACGTTGGCCTGCAGGCGCTGGAGCTCGTCGGGCGGCAGGCCCAGCTTGGCCAGTGCCGAGCCGGCGGTGCCGATGATGGCCGACTGCGTCAGCCCCCCCGCCGCCACCCCGGCGGCCAGGCCCTTGTCCAGGCCGAACATGCGCGCCAGCACCACCACGGTCACCAGGCCGGTGATGGCCAGCACCGCGGCCATGGCGATTTCCTTCAGGGATTGGCGCCCGAGGGACTTGAAGAACTGGGGGCCGCTCTCGAAACCGACGGCATAGATGAACAGCGCGAAGAGCACCGCCTTGACGCCGTTGTCGATGGAGACGCCGAGCTGGCTGAACAGCACCGCCACGAGCAGCGAACCCGCCACGCCGCCGAGCTGGAACCTGCCGAACTGGAACTTGCCTATCCAGAAGCCGATCGCCAGCGAGAGAAACAGCAGGATTTCCGGCGACTGCCTGATGGCCTCGAGTACCCACGTCATGATCTGCCCCCGTGTGAATGCTGCGGTCCTTCGCCCGCGGCACACCACTCGTGACACCGGGGATCGGACAGGGAAACCAACCGGTAACGCGACAAGGCACTGCATCCAGCCCGGATACTCTATCCGAAGTCATCGCAACGTGCTACCTGTGCACGCCGCTTCATAAGGGGCGTCCGCTTTCAGGGCCGCTTGCGCCGGCCCAACGCGCCCGGCCGCGGGAAGGCGGCGCGCAGCGCCTCCACCTCCTTCCTGCAGACGCAGTCCGGTCCGTGGTCGTTGACCATGCCGACGGCCTGCATCAACGAATACATCGTGGTCGGCCCCACGAAGCGCCAGCCGCGCCGCTTGAGCTCCTTGGACAGGGCCCGGGATTCCGGCGACTCGGCGCGCGGCGGCCCGTCGTAGGTACCGGCGGGTTCGTAGCGCCACAGGAAGGCCGCGAGCGAGCCTTCCTCGGCACGCAGTTCGCGCGCCCGGCGCGCGTTGTTGATCACCGCCTCGATCTTGCCCCGGTGCCGCACGATGCCCGTGTCGGCCAGCAGGCGTTCGACGTCCCGGATGCCGAAGGCAGCGACCTCGTCGACGTCGAATCCTGCGAAAGCCTGCCGGAAGGCCGGCCGCTTGCGCAGGATGGTGAGCCAGCTCAGGCCGGCCTGGAAGCCCTCCAGGCTGATGCGCTCGAACAGCGCCGCCTCGCCGTCCAGGGGGCGGCCCCACTCCTCGTCATGGTAGGACACGTACAGGGCATCGTTGCCGGCCCACGCGCAGCGGCGCGGCGGCTGGTTCGGTTCATTGGCGTGCATGGCTGGGGGACGAAAAAAGGAAATCCGATATATTCTCGCCCATGAACTCCGCGCGGAACCCACCGGCGCCCGCTTTTTTTCCCATGGAACAGATCGACATCGACGACGGCACCGCCGACCGCTTCCTGCTGGATGCCCCCGGCACCTCGCTGCTGGTATTCACCAGCGACACCTGCCCCAACTGCCGGCTGGCGCGCGCCCAGCTTCCCGACATGAGCCTGCCGGTGGCGCGCATCTGCTGGATCGATGCGGGCCGCAACCGCGGGCTGGTCGAACGCTACGAGGTGTTCCACCTGCCCTCGATGTTCGTGGTCAAGAACGGCGTCTACTACGGCGCGGTGCAGGCGACCCTGGCCGATTGGGACATCAGGCGCCAGGTCTCGCTGGCGCTGGACAGCTATCCGGCCGAGCTGCCGTAGGGATCGCGCCCGTCAGGCGTGGGCGGGATTCCAGCGTCGCCACAGCGCCGCCCCGCCGGCCAGCCCGGCATCGTTCGAGCCCACGCTGACATGAGGCGGCAAGCCCGCCTCCACCTCGCGCGCGTTGCCGCCACCCAGGTGGATGCGGTCCGGCTTGAGCAGGACGTCGACCAATGCCAGCGCGCGCCCCAGGCGCCGGTTCCAGCACGGCCTGCCCTCGGCCCGCAGCGCCGCGTCCCCCAGGCATTCCTCGTAGGTCTTGCCATCCTCCATGGGATGGTGCGCCAGTTCCAGGTGCGGCATCAGCTCGCCATCGCGGAACAGCGCCGTGCCCACACCCGTGCCCAGCGTCATGACGAACTCCAGGCCGTCTCCCAGCGCAAGGCCATAGCCCTGCATGTCGGCATCGTTGACCATCCGCGCGGGGCAGCCCAGCCGGTCGCCCAGCGCCTGCGCCAGCGGAAACCCCACCCACGCGGGGGAACCGAGGTTGACCGCGGTCAGCACGCGCTGCCGGCGGATGACGCCCGGAAAACCGATGGAGATCCGATCGTAGCCTTCCAGCATGGCGGCCATGCCGGCGACCTCGTCCAGCAGCCGGTCCGGCGGGCATGGCCTGGGCGTGGATACCCGCAGGTGCCGGCCCAGCAGCCGGCCCGCATCGTCGATGACGGCGGCCTTCAAGCCCGTGCCGCCGATGTCGACCGCCAGGATGCCCGGTCCGGGCGCTGCCTTCATGCGCCGCCCCCCGGCTGCGGCTCCGGTGCCGGCGCGGTACGCGGCAGTGGATCCTGCCGCAGCGTCCGCAGGATGCGCTGGCCCACCCGCCCATCGACGGCCAGGCCGGCCCGCTGCTGTTCGGCGGCCACGGCATCGCGCGTGCGGGTGCCCGGAATGCCGTCCGGCGTGCCGACGTCATGGCCTCGCGCCAGCAGCAACGCCTGCAACTCACGGATCTCGGCGCGCGACAGGCCGGGATCGTCGGTCGGCCAGGGAGTGGCGATGGGCGGCTCACCGTGCAGCCGGTCGATCAGCAGGCTGACGGCCAGCGCGTACTTGTGCGAGCCGTTGTAGCTCAGGATGGCGTCGAAATTGCGCGTGGCCAGGAATACCGGGCCCTCCGCGCCGGTTGGCGCGAACAGATAGGCGGGCGAATCGGGTGCCGGCTCGCCGCCGCGCAGCCGATCCGGCCTGCCGCCGTCCACCCGCGTGACGCCGCGGGCGGCCCATTCGGCCAGCGTGCGGCGCTCCGAGCCCGCGAACTCCTGGCCCGCGGGCACGCCTGCCGCCACGCCGGCCGGCAGCTTGACCTCGATGACCGGCAAGAGCCCCCGCGTCCATCGCGCCCGCCGCTTGCGCAGATGGCTGGCCGTGGACGCCAGCGCGTCGGGCAGCGATCCGTACAGGTCTATCCTTCCGTCGCCGTCGCCGTCGGCCGCGAGCTCGTAGTAGGAGGTCGGAATGAACTGGGTCATGCCGAAGGCGCCGCTCCACGAGCCGACGAAGGTATCCGGCTGCACCAGTCCGTCGCGCAGCATCCGTATCGAGGCATAGACGTTCTTGATCCACAGCGGCTTGTTCTCGGTGCACGCGCGGGTCAGCCATGCATCCAGCACCCGCGTCTTGCCCAGGACCCGGCCGAAGTTGGTCTCGATGCCGAAGATGGCCACCATCACTTCGCCATCCACTTCGTAGCGGGCGGCGATCTCCGATAGCGGCGCCGCCTCGGCCTCCATCAGCTTGCGCCCGTCGACCACCCGTTCCTCGTCCACGGTCTTGGCCAGGTAGTCCCACCAGGTCTCCCTGCCTTCGGGCTGGGCCCGCGCCGAGGCCACCGTGGAAGCCAGCAGCGTCGCGCCCTGGGTGTAGGTATCGAAATCGGCCACCTGGATGCCGTTGGCCGGGGCTGCCGGCCGCAGCCGGGCCAGGCAGGCGCCGGTATCGAGTTGGGCCTGGGCCTGGGAGGCGGCGAGCATGGCCAGGCTTGCGGCCAGCAGCCTGGCGCGGGCGAGAACCTGCGTGGAAATGACGGTCTCCTTGGTCGAATCGTGGATGAAGGTCGCAGCACTCATCGAGCGTCCGCCGATGCCGCCGGCGCGGCGATGCGTTCGAAGAAGCGCCGCATGATGGCATGGGACACCGGCGTCTCGGCCACGCCCGCGCGCAGCGCCTGCACGTCCAGGCCTTCATCGGCCAGCCCGGCCCGCATCACGTCGAAATACGCCCTCATGACGGGCACCGTGAACTCGGGATGGAACTGCACCGAGACCGCATTGGGGCCATAGCGCAGCATCTGGTGGCTGTCCTTGCCGTTGCGGGCCAGCACGGCGGCGCCGGCTGGCGGCTCGGCCACGGTCTGCTCGTGGATGAAATGGGCGGCGAAGATCGACGGCATACCCGCCACCAGGGCATCGCCGGCCGCCGCCGGAGTCAGTTCGACCTGCTGGGTGCCGATCTCCCGCCCGCCCTCGAGGTAGCCGACACGCCCCCCCAGCGCATAGCTCATCAGTTGGTGGCCATAGCAGATGCCGAACAGGGGCAGCGACGCGTCCATGGCATCGCGCACCCAGCCCGCACAGGCTTCGCTCCAGGGCGCGTGGTCGGTCACGTTGGCGCGCGACCCGGTGATCAGCGCGGCCGCGTAGCGCGACGGCGCCTCGGGCGTCTCGCCCTTGTAGGCGGCCACGCGGGCCAGCCGCCCGGGATTCAGGCCGGCCACCTCGCCCACCATGCGATCGAAGCCGCCATAGGCCGCGCCGACCGCCTGCGGCGGGCCGCCGGTCTGAAGGATGAGGATGGGAAGCATCTGGGGCACCTCTGCCATGGACATCCTTCCATGACACCTTATTTCCCGCGTCGCGGCAACCTCAGGCGGGCGTGCCCGCTTCGCCGATCAATCCGCCCAGGAGCAGCACCGCCAGCAGGAACCAGAAGATGGCGCCCAGCACCGAGCGGTTCAGCAGCGAGCGTATGCCGGCGTAGAGCAGCAGCAGGCCCAGGACCAGCAGCGCGAAATTGAACAGGGTCGGGCTCATGCCCAGGGCCTCGGCCAGGCCGGAGGAAAACGCGCCGACGGCTTCGCCGAAACCGCCGAATACCGTTTTCAGCGCGGCGACGATGGTGCGGATGGCCTCGCCCAGCATGGCCCCCAGCCATTCGAAAGTGGATTCGCTTTTCATGTGCGGCGACGTGGTTGGCACGCGGCCATTATGGCCCATGCGCCGCGCCGCCAAGCCCGCCGACATCCTTGGAAACATCGCGCAGGCGGCGGTTGCAAAACCTTACAACCCATGTGGGCGCGGACATGTGGCGACGCGCCGAAAGCCACCATACTGGCCGCTGATCCTTCCCATGGACCACGCACCGACTCAAGGAGGCATCATGGTTCGAGCTTTCGTCCACGCCACTTGCGCCGCCGCCCTGCTCGCGGCCGGCTGCTCATCGCTGATGGTGAGCGAGCCCGCCAGGATCAGCGACGGCGCGATGGTGGCCCCCAACGGCATGAGCCTGTACACCTTCGATCGCGACCCCGTCGGCCAGAGCGCCTGCAACGGCGTCTGCGCGCAGAACTGGCCTCCCCTGACCGCCCCGTCGGGCGCCACCCGCAGCGGGGATTGGATGGTCATCACCCGCCAGGACGGCGTCCGGCAATGGGCCTATCGAGGCAAGCCGCTGTATTTCTGGACCAAGGACCGGGCCCCGGGGGACCGCACGGGCGACGGCGTCAACGGACTCTGGCACCTGGCCCGGCCCTGACGCGGCCGGATTCAGGCCGCAGGCGCTCCGCCCGCCGGCCCCGCGTCCGCAGGCACGGGCAGGTGCTCGGCCTTGTCGCTGGGGATGGGGGCATAGTCGGGGCCGAACGAGACCTCGCCCAGTCTCCATCCCGCCGGCCGCCGTACCGCTCCCCAGAAACGCCGGGCGGCCTGCCACTGCTGGCCGACCAGGCCACGGTCGTTGTCGGCATCGACCATGGGATCGCTGACGCCGGTCGGGCGGATCTTCTCGCCGTACAGCGCCGTGCCGAACAGGATGTCCCAGACGGGCAGGACCTGTCCGAAGTTGCAGTTGTGCAGCGAGGGGCGTTCGGGATCCCGCACCATGTGGTGCAGGCGATGGAACTTGGGATCGACCAGCAGGCGTTCGCCGATGCGGCCGAAGCCGAAGCGCACGTTGGTGTGCGACAGGTTCTGCACCAGCTCGCTCAATAGGCCCAGCAGCGCGAACTCGGAAGGCTCCACGCCCATGGCCAGGCCGACGGTGGCCAGGATGAAGGATTGCAGCACCCCGTCGATGTAGCTGCCGCGATCGTTGGTCCAGCAGCTCATCTGGCGCTGGCTGTGGTGCATGCTGTGCAGCGCCCACCACCACGGAATGGCATGCTGGGCCCGGTGCATCCAGTAATAGACGCAGTCGTAGACCAGGTAATAGACCAGGAACAGCAGGTAGGGATGGTCCTCGAACCAGGGCACCCAGTGCTTGAGCCCGGAGGAGACGGCGGGACCGGCCTCGGCCTCGCCGCCGAGCCCGCCCAGCATGTTGGCGAATGGCGTCAGGACCAGGTAGCTGAACAGCGGGAACAGGCCCAGCAGCATCAGCAGCGTGTACAGCCGGTCGATGCGCGTGAGTTTCCTGTCCTCCCAGCGCTCGGCCGGCGCCAGGGTTTCCAGGGGACGGAAGATGAACCCTATGATGAAGAGCTGCAGCAGCGCGATCAGCAGCGCCTCGGAGATTTCCAGCGGATTGCCCGCGGTATCGGCGATGTGCAGGAAAAGCACGGCCGGTTCGACGAGATGGGTGCTGACCCAGGCGATCAGCTGGGTCCAGAGCGATGCCAGGTAAGACATGGAAATCGGTATCGGATTCGACGCTGCGCATACTGTAGCACCCAGCCGGCCGGGACTGGCCTGGCCGGCTGGGGCAATGATAAGATACATCTCATATATATCTTATTGGGTAATGTCCATGCTCGACCTCAACCTGTGCACCGACGAGGAAATCGCCCGCCTCGTCGCCGCCTTCTACGCCCGGGTCCGGCGGGACGACAAGCTGGGCCCCATCTTCGAAGCCCATGTGGACGACTGGGACGGCCACCTGTCCAAGCTTACCGACTTCTGGTCCTCCATCCTGCGCGGCACGCGGCGCTACGGCGGCACGCCGATGACGCGGCACGCCGCCCTGCCCGACCTGGACGAGACGTTGTTCTCGCGCTGGCTGGCGCTGTTCGACCTGACGGCCGGAGAGCAGGAGAACCAGGCCATGGCCAGGCGGGCCCAGGTCATGGCCCGGCGCATCGCGCAAAGCCTGTGGCTGGGCTATCAGATGCATCGTCATCCCGATCGCCTCGCGCGCGAAATGCCATGCGCCTGACGGTCCAGAGCGACTACGCGCTGCGGCTGCTGATGCATGTCGGCGCACATGCCGACAGGTTGTGCACGATCGCCGAGGTCGCGCAAGTGCACGGCATATCCGCTGCCCACCTGATGAAGGTCACCCACCGGCTGGGCCAGCTGGGCTATCTGGAGACGGTACGCGGCAAGGGCGGCGGCATGCGGCTGGCCCGGCCGCCCGAGCGTATCGGCCTCGCCCAGGTGCTGCGCGACCTGGAACCGGACTTCCACCTGGTCGAGTGCCACGCCACCGGCAGTGCCTGTGTGCTGACCGGACATTGCCGGTTGACGGGCATACTGGATGCCGCGCTGCAGCGCTTCCTGCAGCACCTGGATCACTACACGCTGGCCGATCTGCTGCCGGCGGACGGACCTCCCCTCTTTTCCTCGTTTCCCATCAAGGCCGCGTCATGAATCTGCAAGAACTGCTGGGCATCGCCCTTCCCGTCATCCAGGCGCCCATGGCCGGTTCGCAGGCCAGCGCGCTCGCGATCGCCGTATCGAACGCGGGCGGCCTCGGGTCGCTGCCCTGCGCGATGCTGGGGCCCGACGCGCTGCGCGCCGAACTCGACAAGCTGCGCGCCGGCACCGACCGGCCCTACAACGTCAATTTCTTCTGCCATGCGCCGCCCGTTCCCGACGCCGCGCGCGAATCGCAATGGCGCCAGGCCCTCGGCCCGTACTACGCCGAATTCGGCATCGATCCGGCCGGCATACAGCCCGGCCCCGGACGCGCGCCGTTCACGGCCGAGATCGCCGACCTGGTCGAACCCTACCGGCCGCCCGTGGTCAGCTTCCATTTCGGACTGCCCTCGGCCGACCTGCTGGCCCGCGTGAAGTCATGGGGATCCAAGGTGCTGTCGTCCGCCACCACCGTCGGCGAAGCGCGCTGGCTGGAAGACCACGGCGCCGACATCATCATCGCCCAGGGCAACGAGGCCGGCGGCCACCGGGGCATGTTCCTGTCCGACGACCTGGATACCCAATCGGGAACCTTCGCGCTGCTGCCGCAGATCGTGGCGGCGGTGCGCGTGCCCGTGGTCGCGGCCGGCGGCATCGTCGACGCGCGTACGGTCGCGGCGGCGCGGGCGCTGGGCGCGGCCGGGATACAGGCCGGGACGGCCTATCTGCTGTGTCCCGAATCCACCGTCAGCGCCATACACCGCGCAGCGCTGAAACACCCCGCCGCGCACACCGCGCTCACCAACCTGTTTTCCGGCCGTCCGGCGCGCGGCATCGTGAATCGCGTGATGCGCGAACTCGGCCCGATGTCGCCGGCGGCGCCGGCCTTCCCGCTCGCGACCTCGGCCATCGCCCCCCTGCGTGCCAAGGCCGAAGCCCAGGGCTCGGGCGATTTCTCTCCGCTCTGGTGCGGGCAGAACCCCGGCGCCTGCCGCGAACTGCCGGCCGCCCAGGTCACGCGCGAACTGGGCGCCGCCTGGGGCTGACCCGCGCCGCTAGACGCCGAAGGGATAGGTCTCGGGCGCGCCCGCGCCCGGCCCGCCGGCCAGCGGCTGCACGGCGCGCGTCGTGTCCAGCCACAGCCACGCGTCGAACTGCCGGGACAGCGAGGCGTCGGCGTAGTGGCTCATCAATTCCGTTCCCGGCCGGTAGATCACGCCTATGTAGCGCTCCAGGCGCGGCTGCCGCAGCTCCTGCGCCAGCGCCTCGCCGCCCGGCGCCTGGAAGTCCAGCAGGAAGCGGGGAATGCCGCACTCGTGCGCCAGGCGCTCGACGCTGTCCTCGCGCGACGGGCGGACCTCCATGATCTCCATCCGCCCGCCCCAGTCGTGCGCGGCGGCCACCGTACCCGTGTGCGTGTCCATGCCCACCAGCGCGGCCGCCTCGCCCAGGTGTTCGCGGCACAACTGCCCGATGTTCAGCTCCCCGCGCGACTGTCCCATCTCAGTGGCGGCGGCATCGCCGATGTGCGAGTTGTGCGCCCAGACCACCGCCCTGGCCGTCGGCCCATGGGCCTCCAGCAGATGGGCCAGCGTCTCGTACATATGGGTGTCGCGCAGGTTCCACGACTCCGCCGTCCCGTAGTACATGGCCCGGTAGTAGCGCTCGGCCGCGGCCACCAGCCTGGCGTTCTGCGCCGCGTCCAGGAAGGCGCCATCCTGGCCTTGCGCATACTCCATGCGCCGGGCCAGCAGGTCCTTCAGTTGCGCCACCACTTGTTGCTCGCAGCCCCGGTAGCCATCGGTCAGCACGGCGCGGCCGTATACGGCCGGATCCTTCTGCCACGGCGTCAGGCAGCCATAGCGCTCGCGCGCCACACCGGCCGCCTCGGGATCGACCCGGTCCAGGTAGGCCAGGACCGCGCCGATGGAGTCCGACAGGCTGTACAGGTCCAGGCCGAAGAAACCGGTCCGCCGCGACATCGCCCGCCCTTCGTTGTGCGCCCGCAGCCATTCGACGAAGGCGGCGACGTCGGTGTTGCGCCACATCCAGCGCGGAAAGCGCTGGAAGGCCGGCATCGCCACGGCCAGGTGCGGCAGATGCCTGACGTGGCGGTCCACGGCCGCGGCGTCTGGCCAATCCGCTTCCACCGCGACGATGTTGAAGCCATGGTGCTCGATCAGGCGCCGCGTGATGGCCGCCCGCGCCTGGTAGAACTCGGACGTGCCGTGGCTGGCCTCGCCCAGCAGCACGACACGCCGGTCGCCCCAACGGTCGAACAGGCCCCGCGCGGCAGCCTCGTCCAACCCGGCAAACGCCTCGGCCCTGCGCCCCATGCGCGCGGAAAGGCTTTCGGCGCGGGGCGTAGCCGCGTGCTTGCTTGCCGCGCGCGTATCGTCCCACCCCTGTTCCCCCACCAGCGGCACGAAGCGCACCGGCCCCAGGTCCTCCCTGGCCAGGCGGCCATGGTCCCCGCGCACCATGCGCAACAGCCGCTGGCGCTCGCGGCTGGCGCCCACCGGCATGATCAGCCGCCCGCCCGGCGCCAGTTGCCCGACCAGCGCCGGGGGCACCTCCGGACCGCCGGCCGCGGCCAGGATCGCGTCGTACGGGGCGCCCTGCGGCCACCCCAGCGTGCCGTCCCCGACATGCACGTCCACGTTCGGGTAGGCGCGCAGGTTCTCGCGGGCCCTTGCTGCCAGTTCAGGCCTCAGTTCCACCGTTTCCACGCGGGCCGCGAGACCGGCCAGGACCGCCGCCGCGTACCCCGAGCCGGTACCGATCTCCAGCACCCGGTCGCGCGGATCCAGGCGCGCGGCGGCCGCCATCAGCGCGACGATGTAGGGTTGGGAGATCGTCTGCCCTTCCCCTATGGGCAAGGGCGTGTCGTCATACGCGAACTCGCGCATGTCGGCGGGCACGAATGCCTCGCGGGGCACCGCTCCCATCGCGGCCAGCACGCGCGCGTCCTCCACGCCGCGTCCCGCGAGCTGCCGCTCGACCATGCATGCGCGCCTGCGCGCCGATTCGGTCTCTTCCATGCCGGTCCCCTGCCGTGGTGGGCATGGCCCCAGCTTGGCGCCTCCGGCGGCATGGCGCATCTCGCGCGGTTAAAGATGCAACCTTCGCGCGCGCTCATCCGCCCGCGCCCGCGCCGGAACCGCGCGTCCCTGCCGGCGCCGAAACACTTTGTAGGCGATCGCGCCCGCCACGCCACCTATCCCGACATGGCTTCCGGGATATTGTGGACACTGTACACAAAATTCGCTACGCTGCGCGTCTCCCTGCCCGGCGATTCCGCCCGCCGGGTGTCCCGCAGCCAGGAAACTCCAGCATGAGCCGAACGATAGACGTCTCCACTATCCGGCATCTTCCCGTTCCCGCCGAGCACGCCTTCGACGCCTGCCTGGCCGCCATCGCCCAGCGGCGCGCCGTCGGCCAGGAGCGGGACCAGGGCGCGTACCTGATCGTGGACCGGCCGTATTGCGTGGCCTTCGAATGGCATGCGGCCAACGCCGCGCGCGCGGACGTCGTCACCGTCGCGCTGATCGACGCCGATCCCGGCTGCAAGATCAAGGTCACCCAGCAACTGGACGTCGAACACGCCTCGGATGCCGAACGCGTCCGCAAGGACTGGGCACGCATGCTGGACGGCATGTCCCGGGCGCTGCGCGCGCGGGCCTGCGCCTGAGGCCCAGCCGGGCCGCCATACGGCCCGCGTGTTTACACGCCTCGCAGCGTGGCCGACAATCGTCCTTTCCTTCGTCCGCATAGCCAGGGGGTCCGGGTGCAAGAGCCCGCCAGTCGCTCCGTGCCGCAACCGTCCGCCACGGGCAATCGCTACGACCGCATGGAATGGGCGGGCGCCTTCGGCGATCTCGGCACCCTGATTCCCTTCGTCGCCGCCTACATCGGCGTGCTCAAGCTCGATCCCTTCGGCGTGTTGTTCGCCTTCGGCCTGTGCATGCTGGCCTGTGGCCTCCATTACAAGACGCCCATCCCCGTGCAGCCCATGAAAGCCATAGGCGCGGTGGCGGTCACCCAGGCCGCCCAGACCGCGGTGGTCACCCCGGGAGCGGTCTACGGCGCCGCGCTCGCGACCGGCGTTGCCTGGCTGTTCCTGGGGCTGAGCGGCATGGCCGCCCGGGTGACGCGCCTGGTTCCGCCAGCCGTGGTCCTGGGCATCATGCTGGGCCTGGGCTTCGGCTTCATGCTGGAAGGCGTGAAAATGATGCAGACCGACTGGCCCATCGCGGCGCTGGCGGGCGTGGGCACATTGCTGCTGATGGGCAATCGCACGCTGCCCGCGATGTTCGTGCTGCTGATCTTCGGCGCGGCGGTGGGCGCCTGGCGCCAGCCCACGCTGCTGCATGAACTGGCGCAGGTTCCGCTGGGGCTGCCCGCGCCCTCGTTCGCCCTGTCGGACATCAGCTTGCACGAACTGGCGATCGGCGCGGCGCTGCTGGCCCTGCCCCAGCTCCCGCTCACGCTGGGCAATGCCGTCATCGCGGTCAAGGAAGAGAACAACCGCCTGTTCCCCCAGCGCCCCGTGTCCGAGAACGGCCTCGCGACCTCGACCGGCATCATGAACATCTTCAGCTCGGTGGCCGGCGGGGTGCCCATGTGCCACGGCGCCGGCGGCATGGCCGGCCATGTGGCCTTCGGCGCCCGCACGGGGGGCGCACTGGTCATCCTGGGGGTCATCCTGCTGGTGCTCGCGCTGTTCTTCAGCGCGGGGATCTCGCTGCTGTTCAAGCTGTTCCCGCTGTCCATCCTGGGCGTGATCCTGTTCCTGACCGGTGCCCAGTTGGCCCTGGGCAGCAGCGTCCTGCCGGCGGACAGGAACCAGCGCCTGGTGGCGCTGGCCACCGCCGCCCTGTGCATGTGGAACGTCGCCGCCGGCTTCCTGCTGGGCCTGGCGCTGCACGTGATGGTGACGCGCGGCTGGGTCAGGATGTAGCGGCCGCCGGCTCGGCGGCCCGGGCGTGGGCCGCCAGCAGCGCATACAGGTTGCGCGGATCCGCAAGGTCGGGCACCAGTTGCAGGTCCTGTCCGGCTCCGGTGGCGCGGGCCAGGTCCAGCAGGCAGCGCAGGGCCGAGAAGTCCTCCAACGCGAAACCCACCGAATCGAACACGGTTGTCTGCTCCGGCGTTTCCCGTCCCGGCCGGGCGCCGGACAGTACCTGCCACAGCGGCACCACCGGCGCGCCGGCCGGCAGTTGCTGGATCTCGCCCTCGATACGGGTCTGCGCCTCGTACTCCACCACGATGCGGGCCTGGCGCAGGATGGCCGGATGCAGTTCGGTCTTGCCCGGGCTGTCGCCGCCCACCGCGTTCACATGCGTGCCCGGCGCCAGCCATTGCGGCCGCAGCACCGAGGCGCGACGTTTGTCGGCGGTCGCCGTGGTCACGATGTCCGCGCCCCTCGCCGCTTCCTCGGCCGATCCGGCGGCCGTCACGCGCAGCCCCTCGATCCCGGCCAGATTGGCCATGAGCTTGTCGGTGGCGTGGCGGTCGATGTCGTAGGCGCGGATCTCGGTAATCCCGACCAGCGCGTGGAAGGCCAGCGCCTGGAACTCGCTCTGCGCGCCGTTGCCGATCAGCGCCATGGTGCGTGAGCCCGCGCGCGCCATGGCCCCCGCCGCCAGCGCCGAGGTGGCCGCGGTGCGCAGCGCCGTCGCCAGGGTCAGGTCCGCCAGCAGCAAGGGGTACCCGGTCGCGACGTCGGCCAGGACGCCGAAGGCCAGCACGGTGGGCAGGCCGCTCAACGCATTGCCGGGATGGCCGTTGACGTACTTGAACGCATAGCGCCTGCCGTCGGACACCGGCATCAGCTCGATCACCCCCATGCTGGAATGGTGCGCCACCCGGGCGCACTTCTCGAACTCCGGCCAGCGCACGTAATCGTCGCGGATGTCCCGCGCCAGCAATTCGATCATGCGCACCGTCCCGTATCCGGCGATCATGCGGGCCACCGCGGCCGCATCCAGATAGAGAGTCTTCATACGCCCTCCTCAGGCCGCCGCGGCCTCCCTGGCGCGCGCGGGCTCGGCGCCCTCGGCCAGGCTCGCGCGATCCAGGCGCAAGGTCATGCAATAGGCGCCCCCGCCGGACATCATGAAGGGCGCGAGGTCGACCGGCGCCACATGGTAGCCACGCTCGGCCAGCACCGCCCGCAGGCGATCGGAGGGCGTGGCCATGACGATCTCCCGGCCCACGCTGACCGCATTCACGCTGAAGCGTGCCAGGTCGTCTTCCGTGGCCTCGATCAGCAGTTCCGCCGGCACGCGTTCGCGCAGGTTGCGCAAGGCCTGCGCGGTCAGCGCGGGCGGGAAGTACAGGATCTCGCCGCCGGCCAGCGGACAGAAGCACACATCCAGGTGGTAGCAACGATCGGAGACCAGCTCCATCGCCACCGTTTCCTTGCCGAAGAATTCGCGGATGCGCGCCAGCGACTCGCGCGACGACCGCGGTCCGTACGCGGCCCAGAACCAGTGCCGGCGGGCATCCCAGATGGCGTCGCCCGCCCCTTCCTGGAAACAGCCTTCGGGAAACTGCGCGACCTCCGCCAGCAGGCCCTCGTCGCGCAGCGCGCGGAACATCGCCAGGAAAGCGGCTTCCTCGCCCTGGCGCTGCGGATAGCGGAAACGGGCCAACAGGGCACGACCATCGAGCACGATGGCCGCATTGGCGGGAAAGACCATGTCGGGCAGGCCGGGGCTGCCCGCGCGCACGACCACCTCGCAGCCGGCACGTGCCAGCGCGCGGCGCAGGGCTTGCGACGCTTCGTTCGCGGCGGCCGCGCATCCCTTGGGATCGCGCGCCCACGCATCGGGTTGCATCCATGGATTGATGCGATAGCTGACGTCGAAATACCGGGGTTCGACCATCAGGATCCTGGCTTCGGTCTTCACCGCGCACTCCTTTCAACCTGGGGCGGCCGGACTGGCCTTTGCCTTATTCTGCTCGTCCGTGCCGCCAAGAAGGAGTGCAAGAAACTGCGCATTTCTACCGACGGATTGCCATAACGCCAGACTCTGCTATCGTTTTGCCATCCTCACCCGCGCCGGGGGACACCATCATGGACGACGTCGACCATCGCCTGATCGCCCTGCTGCGCGACAACGCGCGCACGCCGGTCTCCACGCTGGCCCAGAAGCTCCGCGTCTCGCGCGGCACGGTCCAGAATCGGCTTGCCCGCCTCGAGGAACAGGGCATCATCGTCGGCTACACCGTGCGCCTGCGGCCTGACGCCGAACCCCGCGGCATACGCGCGTGGATGAGCATAGAAATCGAGGGCAACACGGCCCGCCGGGTCCTGCAGTCGCTGCGGGGCGAACCGGCCATCCAGGCCTTGCACACGACCAACGGCCGGTGGGACATCGTGGCCGAGTTGCGCGCCGGAAACCTCGAGGACTTCGACCGCGCGCTGGAACGCATCCGGTTGATCCCCGGCATCGCCAACACCGAAACCAATATCCTGCTTTCCAGCTACGTTTGACCCCGATCCATGACGACACCGCTCCCCTCTCTCCACGATTTCAGCCAGGTCGACGTGTTCACCGCCGTCCCGCTGCAAGGCAACCCCCTGGCCGTGGTGCACGGCGCCGACGATCTCGATGAAACGCGCATGGCCGCGCTTGCCCGCTGGACCGGGTTGAGCGAGACCACCTTCCTGCTGCGCCCCACCCAGGACGGAGCGGACTACCGGGTACGCATCTTCACGCCGGCCGGCGAACTGCCTTTCGCCGGCCATCCCACGCTGGGCAGTTGCCATGCCTGGCTGCGGGCCGGTGGCCAGCCGCGGGGAGCGGACATCGTGCAGGAATGCGGCGTGGGCCTGGTCCGGATACGGCGCACGCAGGGGCGCCTGGCATTCGCGGCGCCACCGCTGCGCCGCGCGGGCGACGTCGATCCGGCCACGCTCGCGCAGGCCGCGCGAGGCCTGGGCATCGCGCCCGATGTCATACGCGCCGCCAACTGGGTGGACAACGGACCGGCCTGGATGGCGGTCATGCTGGCCACGCGCGCGCAGGTCCTGGCGCTGAAGCCGGACCACGCAGCCATGGGCACGCTCAAGATCGGCGTCGTCGCGCCCTGGGATCCCGCTCTGGATGGCACCGAGGCGCAGTTCGAGGTACGCGCCTTCGCCCCCGGCCTGGGCGTGCCCGAGGATCCCGTGACCGGCAGCCTGAACGCCGGCATCGCGCAATGGCTGATCGGCGCCGGGCTCGCCCCGGGCCGCTATGTGGCCAGCCAGGGCACCGCCCTGGGCCGCGCCGGCCGGGTGCACGTCAGCCGGGAAGAAGATGACATCTGGGTGGGCGGCGACGTGGCCGACTGCATCGAAGGCCGGATCCTGCTCTAAGGCCAGTACCTTGCGTGGATCAAGCGAGCCTCTTTTTAGCGGGAACTGGCCCCAGGCAGCAGCTCCAGCACCGTCTCCATCGGCCGGCACAGCCGCGTGCCGAGCGGCGTCACGACGATGGGGCGGTTGATCAGGATGGGATGCTGCATCATGAAGTCGAGCAGTTCGTCGTCGCTCCATTTCGGATCGCCCAGCCCGAGCTCCTCGTAGGGACTGCCCTTGACCCGCATCGCCTCGCGTATCGGCAGGCCCATCGCGGCGATCAGGGATTTGAGCGTGTCGCGGCTGGGCGGCGTCTTCAGGTACTCGATCACGGTGGGCTCCAGGCCGCGCTCTTCCAGCAGGGCCAGGACCTTGCGCGAGGTGCCGCAGGCGGGATTGTGATAGATGGTGATGTCGCTCATGGGGCCTCCGTCGTGATTCCTGCACCGCGGTCCCCGGAAGGAACCGCGTTCGAGCCCCGCATCATAGCCCGCGTCCGGCGGCCATGTTTTTGTGCACTGCAACCTGCACCTGCTAAGCTATCGGACCCGCATTCGCGCCCCCGCGGCCATATCTCCCCTCCATGCACGCCCCCGCCTCCCCGACCGCAGCACTTCCCGATTCCGCCGCCGCTTCCTCGCGGCCGCCCTCCTTCGGCCGCGCCCTGCTCGCGCTCGGATTGGGCGGGTTCGGCATAGGCACCGGCGAATTCGTCATCATGGGGCTGCTTCCCGACGCGGCCCAGGATCTCGGCATCTCCATCCCGACCGCCGGGCACCTGATCAGCGCCTACGCGCTGGGCGTCGTCGTGGGGGCGCCGGTGCTGGCGGTCCTGGGCGCCCGCATGCCGCGCCGCGCGCTGCTCGTGGCGCTGATGGTCTTCTTCGCGCTGGGCAACTTCGCCAGCGCGGCGGCGCCCGGCTACCTGTCGATGATCCTGATGCGCCTGATGACCGGCCTGCCACACGGCACCTACTTTGGCGTAGCCGCCCTGGTGGCCGCGCACCTGGCGCCGGCGGGCCAGCGCGCGCGTGCCGTGGGCTACGTCATGCTGGGCCTGACCGTGGCCACGCTGATCGGCGTGCCGCTGGCCACGGGCCTGGGTCAATGGCTGGGATGGCGCGCCGCTTTCGCGCTGGTGGGCGTCATCGGCGTCCTGGCCTCGCTGCTGGTCTGGCGCTGGATTCCGGACATCCCCGCCAGCGAAGGCGCCAGCCCCTGGCGCGAACTCGGCGCGCTGCGCCGCAAGCAGGTCTGGCTGACGCTGGGCATAGGCGCGATCGGCTTCGGCGGCATGTTCGCCGTGTTCAGCTACATCAAGCCCACGATGATGGAACTGGCCGGCCTGCCGGTGCACGGGATCCCCTTCGTTCTGGCGCTGTTCGGCGTGGGCATGGTCACCGGCAACCTGGCCGGCTCCCGGCTGGCGGACAAGGCGCTGATGCCCACCATAGGCGGGCTGCTGGTCTGGTCGGGGCTGGTGCTGGGGCTGTTCTGCCTGACCGCCTCCAGCATCTGGCTGGGTGCGTTCAACGTCTTCCTGATCGGCACCGTCGTGGCCATCGGCCCGGCCTTGCAGATCCGCCTGATGGACGTCGCAGGCGACGCGCAGACGCTGGCCGCGGCCCTGAACCATTCGGCCTTCAACCTGGCCAACGCGCTCGGCGCGTGGCTGGGCGGCCTGACGATCTCGGCCGGCCTGGGCTGGGCCTCCACCGGCTGGGTCGGCCTGCTGCTGGCCGCGGGCGGCCTGGCCATCTTCGGCCTGGCCTGCGCCGACATGCGCCGCGCTCCCTTGCCCGCCGGCCGGACCGGCCATTCATGAGCGGCACCGCGCGATCCACCCCGGCCCGCGCGTCGAGCGCCGGCCTGCTGTTGTATCGCCGCGGCGCGCATGACTGGGAAGTCCTGCTCGTCCACCCCGGCGGCCCGTTCTGGCGCAGGCGCGACGCCGGCGCCTGGTCCATCCCCAAGGGCGCGCCCGAACCCGGCGAGGACGACGCGGCCGCCGCGCTGCGCGAATTCCACGAAGAAACGGGCACCCTGCCGGCCGGCGCGCCCGTGCCGCTGGGCCGGGTCCGGCAGAAAGCCGGCAAGGAAGTCGTGGCCTTCGCCCTGCAAGGCGATTTCGACCCCGCCACGCTGCGCAGCAATACCTTCGAACTGGAATGGCCCCCGCGCAGCGGCCGCCTCCAGGCCTTCCCCGAGGTGGACCGCGCCGAGTGGTTCGGCCTGGATGCCGCGCGCGAAAAGCTGATCGAGGGGCAGCGCCCCCTGATCGAGCGGTTACAAGATTTGCTGGGCGCCCCCGGCTAGACGCTGGTACCGTACGAGGTGGATACACCGCGTATGGGGACGCGCGGCGTGCCGAACCACGGAGGGAACAGACATGGCAGATGCTCCAAATCCCGCGCCTGTGCCGGGTGGCGTCGACTTGACCGGAACCTTGAAAGCGCTGGGCGCCCGCTGGGGCTGGTTCGTCGCGCTGGGCGTGCTGATGCTGGTCCTCGGCTTCGTGGCCGGGGCCTACGTCCTGGCCGCCACCGTCGCCAGCGTCCTGTTCGTCGGCGCCATGATGCTGGTCGCGGGCATCGGGCAACTGGTGCAGGCCTGGCGCGTGAAGGACTGGCGCGGCTTCCTGTTCTGGACGCTGGGCGGCCTGCTCTACGCCATCGCCGGCGGCGTGGCCCTGTACAACCCGCTGGCAGGCGCGGCGGTGCTGACGCTGCTGCTGGGAGCCTTCCTGATCGCCTCGGGCGCGCTGCGCCTGTGGATCTGGTTCCAGCATCGCGGCCAGCGGGGCTGGGGCTGGCTGGCGCTGTCGGGCGCCGTCACGCTGCTGGCCGGACTCCTGGTGGCCATGGGCTGGCCCGAGAACAGCCTGTGGATACTGGGCCTGCTGCTGTCGCTGGACCTGCTCTTCCAGGGCATCACGCTCATCATGCTGGGCCTGGCGCTGCGCCGGGGCCAGCCGCCCGCCTCCCAGGCCTGAACGCGCGCCGCCTCCCGGCGGCGTCCACTGCTCGTGCGTCATAATGGAGCTTGCCGGCGCGTCCGCCGCCGGCCATCTCCCATCGTATGAGCCGCACAGAAATCTCCTTCCTCCGCACGCTGTCCAGCCTGCGCTGGCTTGCCATAGGCGGCCAGGCCGCCACCATCTTCATCGCCAGTGGCCCCCTGGGCGTGGACCTGCCCCTGGGCATGCTGTGGAGCGGCGTCGCCACCCTCGTGCTGTTCAATCTCTACGCCGGCTGGCGCCTGCGCACCGGCGACGAACCCTCGCACGCGACGGCCTTCCTGCACATGCTGGTCGACATCGTCGTGCTGGCGTGGATGGTGGCCTGGAGCGGCGGCATCAGCAATCCCTTCGGCCTGCTGTTCCTGGTGCTGATCGCCCTGGCGGCGATGGCGCTGCCCAACCGCTGGGCCTACGCCACCGCGGGCGCGGGCGTGGTCGGCTACGCCGCGGCGGCCATCTTCGGCCATCCGCTGCACGCCCCCGGCGACGCCTACGAACTGCTGCTGTGGGGCATCGCAGCCAGCTTCCTGATCTCGGTCAGCGTCATCCTGATCTTCTCGACCCGGCTGGCCGCCGACCTGCGCAACCGTGAACGGGAACTGGCCGACCTGCGCGAACGCTTCGCCCGCAACGAAGGCATCGTGGCACTGGCCACCCACGCCGCCTCGATGGCGCACGAGCTGAACACGCCGCTGGCCACCATGACGCTGCTGGCCGACGAGATCGCCGCCCAGGCCGACACCGACGACCTGCGCGCCGACACCGAGATGCTGACCGAGCTGCTGGCCCTGTGCCGGGAACGCGTGCGCAATCTCGCTGTCCCAACCGAGGTGGAACTGGAACGCGTGGTGGAGCAGTGGAAACTGGTCCGCCCCACGGTCGAACTGCACCGCACCGGCGTCCTGCCGCGCGGCCTGCGCGTCGAGCCCTCGGTCGCCCACCTGCTCCAGGCCCTGCTGAACAATGCCGCCGATGCCGGCGTCCAGGCCGGCGCCCCCTACGTGGACCTGCACCTGGAATGCAAGGGGGGCATGGTGCGCGGCGTGGTGCGCGACTATGGACGCGGCCTCAATCCCGACCAGCCGCTCCTGCCCGCCACGCTGTTCCGCAGCGGCAAGCCCGGCGGCCTGGGCGTGGGCCTGGCGCTGTCGCACGCCACGGTCGAACGCCTGGGCGGCGAGATGACCATGACCGCCGCCGAGGGCGGCGGCGTGCGCATCCAGTTCCAATTGCCCGTGGAAACCACTGTGACCTCATGATGACTGACCTGGATATCGGCCTGCTGGTCGACGACGACGAACTCTACCTGCGCACGCTGCAGCGCAGCCTGGCGCGGCGCGGGCTCGAAACCCGCACCGCCACCACCATCGCCGAGGCCCTGCGCATCGCCGACGAGATCCGCCCCGGCTTCGCGCTGGTCGACCTCAAGCTCAGCAGCGACGACTCCGGGCTCACGCTGATCAAGCCGCTGCGCGCCCTGCGCGCCGACATGCGCATCCTGCTCGTGACCGGCTACGCCAGCGTGGCGACCGCCGTCGACGCCATCAAGCGCGGCGCCGACGACTACCTGCCCAAGCCGGCCACGGCCGACATGATCCTGCGCGCGCTGGGCCTGGAGAAGGCCGAGGCCGTCACGGTGGAATCGACCATGATCCCCCTGCACCGCCTGGAGTGGGAGCACATCCAGCAGGCGCTGCACGAAACCGGCGGCAACGTCTCGGCGGCCGCCCGCCTGCTCAACATGCACCGGCGCTCGCTGCAGCGCAAACTGGCCAAGCGGCCCGGGCCGGAGCGGGGTCCGGAACCCGAATAAGCGCCCGCCAGGCGAACACCGGTGCGACAAATTGTCGCAGGGCTATTCCCTAGGCCCCACGGTCACAATTCGCCACAAATGGTGCGATGCAAGGCGCGCCCGGCCGCGCCGTTCCGGGGGACCGCTGCCAACCCCCGCCGCGCGCGACTATTTGTCGCAGGCCCCCTCTAGGCACGTTCAGTAGGATGCGGAACTGGCGGATTTCGCCAACGTTTCTACACACCAAGGCTGGACGTGAGTAAATCCTTCTTCGCGAACGCGGGACGCACATTGTGTGTCGGCGCCATGATGTTGCTGCTGGCTGGCTGCAACATGGACATCCTGAATCCCAAGGGCGACATCGGCGCCCAGGAAAAAACCCTGCTCCTGACCGCGACCGGGTTGATGCTGCTGGTGGTCGTGCCGGTCATCATCCTGACCCTGTGGTTCGCCTGGAAGTACCGCGCCTCGAACACCCAGGCCAAGTACGACCCCAAGTGGTCGCACTCCACCGCCATCGAAGTGGTGGTCTGGACCATTCCCTGCATCATCGTCGGCATCCTGGCGGTGCTGACCTGGAAGAGCTCGCACGAGCTGGATCCCTACCGTCCCCTGCAGTCCGAGGTCAAGCCGATCGAGATCGACGTCGTATCGCTGGACTGGAAGTGGCTGTTCATCTACCCCGAGTACAAGATCGCCACCGTCAACGAGATCCAGTTCCCGGTGGACACGCCGGTCAACTTCCGCATCACGTCCGCCTCGGTCATGAACTCCTTCTTCATCCCGCAGCTGGGCAGCCAGATCTATTCCATGGCGGGCATGGAAACGAAGCTTCACCTGATCGCGCGCGAAGCCGGCACCTACGCGGGCATCTCGGCCAACTACAGCGGCTCGGGCTTCTCGGGCATGCGCTTCAAGGCCATCGCCAGCAGCCAGGCGGACTTCGAGCAGTGGGTCCGCAACGCGCAGGCGTCGCCCAGCAAGATGACGCCCGAGGCCTACCAGGCGCTGGTCTCGCCCAGCGAGCACGAGCCCGTGGCCTACTACTCGGGCGCCGAGCCCAACATGTTCGACGGCATCATTTACCAGTACATGGCCTCCGCAGGCATGGATACCGGAATGTGCACGCCTGCCAACACCCCCAAGATTGCCTTGTCGGAGTAAATCGATGTTCGGGAAACTGACCCTGGATGCCATTCCGTACCATGAACCCATCGTCATGGTCACGCTGGCCGCGGTCGTCATTCTGGGCGCCGCCATGCTTGGCGCCGTCACCTATTACGGCAAGTGGACCTACCTGTGGAAGGAATGGCTGACCACGGTGGACCACAAGCGCATCGGCATCATGTACATCATCGTGGCGCTGATCATGCTGCTGCGCGGATTCGCCGATGCCATCATGATGCGCACGCAGCTGGCCATCGCCTCGAGCGACGCGGCCGGCTACCTGCCTCCCCACCACTACGACCAGATCTTCACCGCCCACGGCGTGATCATGATCTTCTTCATGGCCATGCCGTTCATCACGGGCCTGATGAACATCGTCGTGCCGCTGCAGATCGGCGCCCGCGACGTGGCCTACCCGTTCCTGAACTCGCTCAGCTTCTGGCTGTTCGGCGGCGGTGTCGTGCTGATCATGATGTCGCTGTTCGTGGGCGAGTTCGCCGCCACCGGCTGGCTGGCCTATCCGCCGCTGTCCGGCCTGGACTACAGCCCGGGCGTGGGGGTCGACTACTACATCTGGGCCTTGCAGCTGTCAGGGCTGGGGACCACGCTCAGCGGCATCAACTTCATCGTCACCATCCTGCGCATGCGCGCACCCGGCATGACGATGATGAAGATGCCGGTGTTCACCTGGACTGCGCTGGTCACCAACATCCTGATCGTCGCCGCCTTCCCGGTGCTGACGGCCACGCTGGCGTTGCTGACCGTCGACCGCTACCTGGGCATGCACTTCTTCACGAATGACCTGGGCGGCAACGTGATGATGTACGTGAACCTGATCTGGATCTGGGGCCACCCCGAGGTCTACATCCTGATCCTGCCCTGCTTCGGCGCGTTCTCGGAAATCATCGCCACCTTCTCGCGCAAGTCGCTGTTCGGCTACAAGTCCATGGTCTACGCCACGGCCGCGATCGGCGTGCTGTCGTTCCTGGTCTGGCTGCACCATTTCTTCACCATGGGCTCGGGGGCCAACGTCAATGCCTTCTTCGGCATCGCGACGATGATCATCTCGGTGCCCACGGGCGTGAAGATCTTCAACTGGCTGTTCACGATGTATCGCGGCCGGGTCGAGATCACCACGCCCGTGCTGTGGACACTGGGCTTCATGATCACCTTCGTGATCGGCGGCATGACCGGCGTGCTGATGGCGATCCCCGCGGTGTCGTTCGTGCTGCACAACAGCCTGTTCCTGATCGCCCACTTCCACAACACCATCATCGGCGGTGTCGTGTTCGGGTGTATCGCCGCCATGGTGTACTGGTTCCCCAAGGCCTTCGGCTTCAAGCTGAACGAACGCCTGGGCAAGTACTCGTTCTGGTGCTGGTTCATCGGCTTCTTCATGGCCTTCATGCCGCTGTACATCCTCGGCTTCATGGGCATGACGCGCCGCCTGAACCACTACGACAATCCGGCCTGGCAGCCGTACCTGATCGTCGCCTGGGTGGGCGCGGTCATCATCGCGCTGGGCATCTTCTTCCTGCTGCTGCAGATCTTCGTCAGCATCCGCGACCGCAAGAAGAACGTCGACTTCGACGGCGACCCGTGGGGTGGCCGTACGTTGGAATGGTCCATTCCCTCTCCTCCGCCGTTCTACAACTTCGCAAAGGTGCCCCAAGTGTCCCACCTCGATCAGTTCTGGCATGACAAGGAAACCGGCGTCGCCTACCAGCGTCCCGCCCACTACGAAGACATCCACATGCCGCGCAACACCGGCGCCGGCGTCTACATCGGCGTGGCGGGCACCCTGCTCGGCTTCGCCCTGGTCTGGCACATCTGGTGGCTGGCGGGCCTGGGCCTGGCCGGCATGATCGGCGCCTTCATCGCCCGCGCCTACGACCGCGACGTGGACTACTACGTCAAGGCCGACGAAGTGGCGCGTATCGAGAACGCCCACTACGAGTCGCTGAAGCAGGCGGCGTAGAGGTACCCCCCCTACGCGCTTCGCGCGCCCCCCCAGGGGGGCGGCACTGGCGGACCGGCGGAGCCGGATCCGCTGTGCCCTGCGTCTGTGTGGTGGTTTCTTGGTGCGGAGCGCCGATTCTTTTTGAAAGACTGATATGAGTAGCGCAGCAATTCTTCATACGCATCGCCAGGATGGTGGCGATCATCATGCCCATGGGGGGCATGAGCATCACGACGATGGGTCCAAGACCGTACTGGGGTTCTGGATCTATCTGATGAGCGACTTGCTCATCTTCTCGGTGCTGTTCGCGACGTTCGCCGTGCTGTCGGGCGCGACCGCGGGCGGGCCGCATGGCAGCGAGCTGTTCGACCTGTCGTTCGTGCTGACCGAGACCATGCTGCTGCTGGTCAGCAGCGTGACCTTCGGCATGGCGATGCTGGCCATGCATGCCGGGCAGCGCGGCAAGGTGCTGGCCTGGATGGCGGTGACCTTCCTGTTCGGCGCCGGCTTCATCGGCATGGAAATCTATGAATTCCATCACCTGATCGCCGAGGGCGCGGGTCCGCAGCGCAGCGCCTACCTGTCGGCCTTCTTCACCCTGGTCGGCACCCACGGCCTGCACGTGACTTCGGGCCTGATCTGGATGGCCGTGATGATGCACATGATCAGCCGCCATGGCCTGGACGCCATCGTGCGCCGGCGCATGGCCTGCCTGAGCCTGTTCTGGCACTTCCTGGACCTGGTCTGGATCTGCGTGTTCACCTTCGTCTACCTGATGGGAGCCCTGTAATGGCGCAACACTCCTCCACCGCCGAAGGCCACGATTCCCACGCCAGCCACGGCTCGGTCAAGTCCTATCTGGTCGGCTTCGTCCTCTGCATCGTGCTGACCGCGCTGTCCTTCGGCGTGGTAATGACCGGCGCACTGACCGGCTTTGCCGCCGTCTCGGCCATCGTCGTGCTGTGCGTGCTGCAACTGCTGGTCCAGCTGGTGTTCTTCCTGCACATGGGCACCTCGCCCGAACAGCGCGAGAATCTGTCGTCCTTCGTCTTCACCGTGCTGATCATCGCGATCATCGTCGGCGGCTCCGCATGGGTGCTGCACAACATGAACGCGAACATGATGCCGATGTAGGTCCCCCCCTACGCGCTTACGCGCGCCCAGAATGGTGGGCCCCCAGCCGCTACGCGGCAGCCCCCCAAAACAGGCTGGCGGGGGTTACTGCCAGCCGTAGCGACGCACGTAGATGCCCTTCATGGCCTGGGTCAGTCCCATGTAGGCCAGCAAGATCGCCGGCAGGAAGGCGAAGTACAGCGGCGGCAGCGCCTGCAGCTTGAAGTAGTGCGCCAGCGGCCCCATGGGCAGGAAGATGCCGATCGCCATGATGGCGGCCGTCATCGCCATCAGCGGCACGGCGGCGCGGCTCTGGATGAAGGGGATCCTGGGCGTGCGGATCATGTGCACGATCAGGGTCTGGGTCAGCAGCCCCACCACGAACCAGCCCGACTGGAACAGCGTCTGGTGCGCGGGCGAGTTGGCGCCGAACACGAACCACATCATCGCGTAGGTCGTGATGTCGAACACCGAGCTGATCGGCCCGAAGAACACCATGAAACGACCGATATCCCCGGGCTGCCAGCGCTGCGGCTTCAGCAGCAGTTCGTCGTCCACGTTGTCGAACGGGATGGCGATCTGCGAGATGTCGTACAGCAGGTTCTGCACCAGCAGGTGCATGGGCAGCATGGGCAGGAACGGGATGAAGGCCGAGGCCACCAGCACCGAGAACACGTTGCCGAAATTCGAGCTGGCCGTCATCTTGATGTACTTCAGCATGTTGGCGAAGGTGCGGCGCCCTTCCTGCACGCCCTCCTCCAGCACCATCAGGCTCTTTTCGAGCAGAATGATGTCGGCGGCTTCCTTGGCGATGTCCACCGCCGTGTCCACCGAGATGCCAATGTCCGCGGCGCGCAGCGCCGGTGCGTCGTTGATGCCGTCGCCCAGGAATCCCACCACGTGGCCGTTGGCCTTGAGCAGACGCACGATGCGCTCCTTGTGCGCGGGGGTCAGGCGGGCGAAAACGTTGTAGCGCTCGACGGCCTGCGCCAGCTCGCGATCGCCCATGCCTTCGATGTCGCCGCCCAACAGCATGCCCTGCTGCGCCAGCCCCACCTCGCGGCAGATCTTGGCCGTGACCAGTTCGTTGTCGCCGGTCAGCACCTTGACCGCCACGCCGTGCCGCGCCAGCGCCTCCAACGCCGGCGCGGTGGACTCCTTGGGCGGATCCAGGAACGCCACGTAGCCGATCAGGGTCAGGTCCCGCTCGTCGGCCACGCCGAAGGTTTCCTGCGCCGGCGGCTGTTCCCGGGCCGCCACCGCGACCACCCGCAGCCCTTCCCCGTTGAACTCGGCCGTCACCCTGCGGATGTCCGCCAGCACGGCGGGCGTCAGAGCCTCGGTGTCCTCGCCGTGGCGCACCCGGGTGCAGACCGACAGGATTTCCTCGACCGCGCCCTTGGTGATGATCAGGTGATGGTCGTCATACTCGGCCACCACCACCGACATCCGGCGCCGCTCGAAGTCGAACGGAATCTCATCCACCTTGCGGAAATTCGCGGCGGGTTCCAGTTCGCGCTGCATCTCGGCGTGTTCCAGCACGGCCACGTCCAGCAGGTTCTTCAGCCCCGTCTGGTAGTAGCTGTTCAAGTAGGCCAGCTCCAGTACGGCATCGGAATCCTCGCCCCAGGCATCGACGTGCCGGGCCAGGAAAATGCGGTCCTGCGTCAGCGTCCCGGTCTTGTCGGTGCACAGCACGTCCATCGCGCCGAAGTTCTGGATGGCATCGAGCCGCTTGACGATGACCTTCTTGCGCGACAGGAACACCGCGCCCTTGGCCAGCGTGGAAGTCACGATCATCGGCAGCATCTCGGGCGTCAGGCCGACCGCGATGGACAGCGCGAACAGCAGCGCCTCCATCCAGTCGCCCTTGGTGAAGCCGTTGATCAGCAGCACCAGCGGCGCCATCACGAACATGAAGCGGATCAGCAGCCAGCTCACCTTGTTGACGCCGGCCTGGAACGAAGTCTGGCCCCGGTCGACGGCGGTGACGCGGCCGGCCAGCATGCCGAAATAGGTCTGGTTGCCGGTGCCCACCACTACCGCCGTGGCCGCGCCCGAGACCACGTTGGTCCCCATGAACAGGATGTTCTCCAGCTCCAGCGGGTTCACCGTTCCGGCGTCGCGATGCAGCGCGAACTTCTCGACCGGCATGGCCTCGCCCGTCATCGCCGCCTGCGATACGAACAGGTCCTTGGCCGACAGGATGCGGCAATCGGCCGGAATCATGTCGCCCGCCGCCAACGCGATCACGTCGCCCGGCACCAGCAGCCGGATCGGCAGTTCCACCCGCCGGGCCGCGCGGGCACGCAGGTGGACGCCGTAGTACTGCTCGAAAAGCCGTGCGGCGTCCTCGGTAGCGTCGCGCCGCACCACCGTGGCGGTATTGCCGACCATGGCCTTGAGCGCATCGGCGGCGCGGTTGGACTTGCCTTCCTGCCAGAAGCGCAGCAGCGTCGACAGCACGATCATCGTGCCGATGACGAGCGCGGCCTTGGTGTCCTCGGTCAGATAGGAGATCGCCGCCAGCAGGGTCAACAGAAGGTTGAACGGATTTCTGTAGCAATGCCACAGATGCCTCCACCAGGGCAGCGGCTTCTCGTGTTCGACCTCGTTCGGGCCCACGCGCTCGCGTATGGCCGCGGCCTGGCTCTCCGACAAGCCGTCCTCGTGACTGTCCAGGCGCTTCAGCAGTTCGCCGGCGTCGGCCTTGGCCGCGGCAACCAGGATTTTCGTCAGGCCCGGCGGCAGCTCGCGGCTGACGCCGGTGCGGGCCAGCGTGTCCAGCAGCGCCAGCCGGCGGAAGTGGCGGGAAATGTGGCGGGTGCGAAGAAAACCCGCGAAAAAGGCCTTGAGCAGCATGAAGTTCATTTTTCTTCTCCGGTTCGGCCTGCCTGCTTCACGCTGCGTCGCGCGGTCAGGCAGACGGTGGATGTTCTGGGTCGGGCATGGTTCTCGTGTGTCGATGAAAAGTCCGTCAGGGCAGGAAGGCCGGCGACAACAGGCGCAGGCCCAGGGAGATCCATCGTTCTTCCCTGCCCATGCCCATGCGGTTGCCGTATGTCACGTCGATCTGCACGCGGTCCGGCACCAGCCAGTGGCGCAGGCCGAACTGGTAGGACGGCCGGCGCCGGTCGTGCCCGAAGGTTTCGGCAATCAGCCAGGTACGTTGGGCCAGGCGGGCCTCGAACCCCAGGCCCCAGGTCGCGTGGCGGCTGCCCGTATCGGCGGCGTCCATCCATCCCAGGTTGCCGTGCACGACCAGCCGGTCGGCGGCAAAGGAAACGCTGGCCGGCACGTAGGCATACCAATCGCGCGACGTCCCCGCCGCATGGGGATGGCGGACCGTCCCGGCCGCCACGCCCAGGCCCCAGCTGTCCGTCTCCAGGGGCTTGAGCAGCGTCTTGACCTGGAACTGCACGTCCGTCGTGCGCACGTGCCCGTCCACCGGTCCGCGGGCGCCGCCCAGCGTCAGTTCCAGGTTGCCGGTAGGATTGCAGGCGGGCATCGCCCAGTATTCGTTGCCGTCGCCACCGCGACGGATCCAGCTTTCCACCTGGCACGCCTTGGCGTCGACGATGCGGGCGTCGTCGGTGATCATGGGGCGCGCCGCCTGGGCGGGGCCGCTCGCGCAGCAGGCGGCAAGAGCCAACGCCAGCCTCCAGGGGGGCGGGCCGGCGGCGCGGTGGCCATGGAATGGAAAATGGTCGATGCGCACGGTTCCTCCTCGGGAATCGAGGTGGAGACACGACACGGGCGTGACGGAGCCGCCGCGCCTGGCGGCAGACAGTATCAGGAAGGGGATGGCCGCGCGCGAACGCCGCGGCCGGAGCCGCCTCCCGCCTTGCGGCGAGACGGCGGCGAAGGAAACCCGCGCGCTATCTCGCCGAGAGTTCGCCGATCACCAGGACCGGCCGACTACTGCCACTCGAACAAGTACCCACGTCAGGGTCTCCACAGTTGATGAACGGCGCGATTCTATCCGCGGGACGGTGACACGTCCATGACCATTTGGCCATGTACGCCTGCCTGCATGCGGGCGCCGCTCCCGGGCCGCATGCTGCTTCGACCGGGAGCCGCCGTCTCCGGTTCCCGGCCGGCGTGCCGGCGTCACCGGCTGGGCATGTCCTTGTCCGTATAGACCAGCTCGCTGCGGGCATCGGCGGGAATCGCGCCGAACACGGCATCCCACTCGTCGCAGCGGCCACGCATCCGCGCCAGGCGCTCGGGCTGGCGGCGCGCCAGGTTGGCCCGCTCGCGCTCGTCCACCGACAGGTCGAACAGATACTCGTTGCCCTCGATGGCCAGGTACTTCCACGGCCCATCGCGCAAGGCGCGCTGGCTGCGATAATTCATGCGCCAGAACAGCTCGCGCGGAAACTCGTGCGTCGGGTCCCGCAGCACCGGCAACATGGACACGCCGTCGAACGGATAATCGGGATGGGCGGGCACGCCGGCGATGTCCAGCATGGTCGCGGTCCAGTCCATCGTCATGCAGTGCTGCGCCGATACCGAGCCGGACGCGATCCGGTCGCCCCACTGCACGATGTAGGGAACGCGGATGCCCCCTTCGGTCAGGTCCATCTTGCCTCCCACCAGCGGCCAGGTGTCCGAGAAACGCTCGCCGCCGTTGTCGCTGGTGAAGATGACCACCGTGTCGTCGGCCAGGCCCAGGTCGTCCAGCGCCTTCAGCACGCGTCCGCAGCCCTCGTCCAGCGCCTTGATCATCTCGCCGTAGACGTGGATGGAACCGCCGTCCAGGTGGCGGATGTCCTGATCGGTCTCCGGATTGGAACGCCCCTGCTCGCGCGCCTCCCACGGCCAGTGCGGCGCGGTGTAGTGCAGGCTCAGCAGGAACGGCTGGCGATCGCCCGCGCGCGCGCGCAGATAGCTCTCGGCTTCGTCGGTCAAGAGATCCGTCAGGTAGTGGCCGTCGTAGTTGACGGGTTCGCCGTCGCGCACGAGGTCGTGCTTGCCCATGCGATCCACGTGGCTGAAATAGCTCACGCCGCCCGACAGGGGGCCGATGTGGTATTCGTATCCGCTCTTCTGCGGACCGAAATGCGGCGGATAGCCCAGGTGCCACTTGCCGATCAGGGCGGTGCGGTATCCCCGCTCGCGCAGCAGCGACGGCAGGGTGGGATGCGCCGGCGGCAGGCCGATCTCCGTGCTGCCCCGGAACCTGCCGGTCATGGGCTCCTCGGCCGCGCCGCGCAGGCGGTACTGGTAGCGGCCGGTGATCAGGCCGAAACGCGTGGGCGAGCACACGGGCGAATTGGAATAGCCCTGCGTGAAGCGGATCCCGCGCGCGGCCATGCGGTCCAGGTTGGGCGACACGGGCTTGCGTCCGCCATAGCAGCCCAGGTCGGCGTAGCCGAGATCGTCGGCCAGGATGAAGATGAAATTAGTCATGCGAACTGTACCGGTTCCGTTGTCAATCGACCTTCATACCGGCCGACTTGATGATCTTCGCATAGCGTTCCCGCACGCCCTCCAGTTCCTTGGCGGCGGCCTCGCCGTCCAGGGTCCCCAGCGTGAAGTCCATCGCGCGCAGGCGCTGCTGCACGTCGGGTTGCGCCAACACCTGCTCCATCGCCTTGCGCAGGGTCTGGACGACGGCGTCCGGCGTCTGCGCCGGCACCATCGCAAGATACAACACATCCTGGCGAACCTCGGGGTAGCCCAGATCGGCCGTGGTCGGCACCGACGGCAGGAGCGGCGAACGCTGGCTGCCGGTCACGGCCAATGCCTTCAGGGTACCGGCGTTGACGTGCTGCAAGAGGCCAGGCGTGGCCAGCGCGGCGGCCTGAACCTCGCCCGACACCAGCGCCAGCACGGCCGGCGCGTTGCCGCGATACGGGATATGGTTGATCTTCATGCCGGTGGCCTGCTGCAGCATGCTCAGGCTCAGGTGGCCGGGCGAACCGTTGCCCGCCGAGCTGAACGTGACCGGATCCTTGTGGCCGCGCTCGACCAGGCCCTTCAGCGTGTCGGCCTTGGCGGACGGGTGGGCGGCGATCAGCATCCCCGAGGATGCCAGGCGCATCACCGGCTTGAGCTGATCCAGCCTGAAGCCCAGCGAGGAATACAGGCTGGGATTGACGGTGAAGGTCGAATCCAGGCCGATCAGCACCGTGTAGCCGTCGGGCGCGGCATTGGCCACCGCGGCGGCGCCTATGTTGCCGCCGCTGCCGGTCTTGTTCTCGACCACGAAGGGCTGCTTGAAGATCGCGTTGAGCCGCTCGCCCATCATGCGCGCCATGATGTCCAGGGGCCCTCCGGCGGTGAAGTTCACGACGAACCGGACGGGCTTGTCCGGATAGCTGCCCTGCGCCGCCGCGCCCGCCGAGGCCGACAATGCAAGCGCCAGTCCCAGCGCGCGAACCATGGATTTCGACATTTCCCACTCCTCCTGATTATGCGGATGCCCCCTCCGGGGCACCGGCCTGTCGGCGCCATCATAGAAGCGCAGGAGCTAATATTGGTTGATCTTTTTGGAAATTGATTGAGCAAAAGGAAATCATGCTGCGCACCCTCGACCCACGCCTGCGCCTGCGCCACTTGCAATGCCTGGTCGCCCTGGCCAGCCACCGCAGTGTCCTGAAGGCCGCCGACGCCCTGGCCCAGACGCCCTCGGCGGTCTCCAAGAGCCTGGCCGAGCTGGAGGCGATCACCGGCGAGACGCTGGCGCTACGACATCGCAAAGGGCTGGAGCTGACGCCGGCCGGCCACATCCTGCTGCGCCATGCCGCGCAGGCCATCGGCGCGCTGCGCGATGGCTTCGAGTTGCTAGGGACGGGCGAAAAGGCGCCCGAGCACGTGCGCATAGGCATCCTGCCCACCGCCGCCGCCACCCTGGTGCCGAACGCGATCCGCCAGATGCAGGCGCGCTATTCCCATCTCGTGGTCACCGCGCACGGCGGTACCAACGCGGACCTCCTGGTGCGCCTGAAGCTGCGGGAGCTGGACCTGGTGATCGGCCGCATCAGCCATCCATCGGAGATGGTGGGCATTTCCTTCGAGCATCTGTACATGGAGCCGCTGGTCATGGCGGTGCGTCCCGGCCACCCGCTGCTGGACGCCCCCGCGCTGCAGCCGGCCGACGTCCGGGCCTATCCCATGGTGCTGCCCATGAAGGGGACCTACATCCGGCCCGCGGCCGAGACCTTCCTCCAATCGAGCGGCATAGGCATGCCTCAGCAACTGGTGGAGACATTGTCCTCGACCATGGCGCGCAGCCTGATGCGGACCGGCGATGCGATCTGGTTCGTACCCTACGGCGTGATCGAACTCGACCTGGACGACGGCCTGGCCCGCACCCTGCCCGTGGACACCAGCCCCACGTCGGCGGCGGTTGGCCTGACCACTCTCGGCACGGGCGAACTGCCCGAGGGGGCGCGGCTCTTCATCGACGTCATGCGAGAGGTGGCCAGCGAGATGCGCAATCGCAACCGGCGCTCGCTGATGCAGGAAGGGTGAAGTTCGCCGTCTCAGTCGCCCTTGAACCCCGTGGCCGCGACGATCTTCTTCCATCGTTCGGTCTCGGCCTCGATCATCCGGCGCGTCTCCTGCGCGCTCGTGCCGGAAATGCTGAAGCCGGCCTCTTCCAGCCGCTGGCGCGCCTCGGGCGATTGCACCGCGGCCACTGCCTTGGCATTGAGCGTGGCGATGACCGGCTCGGGCGTGCCCGCCGGCACGAACAGGGCGAACCAGGCCGAGAAATCGGCCTTGGGATATCCGGCCTCGATGAATGTCGGCACTTCCGGCAGCAAGGGCGAACGCCGGGGCGCGGTGGTCGCCAGGGCCCGCATCTTGCCTCCCTTGACCTGGGCCGTGGCCAGCGCCGTGGACATGAACACGCCGTTGACGTCGCCGCTCACGACCGCCGATACGGCGTCGCCCGTGGCGCGGTAGTGGATGGGTTCGATGCGGAACCGGCCCAGCTCCGCGAACATCTCGGCGCCGAAATGGCCGGGGGTTCCGGCGCCGAAAGTACCGAAGTTGACCTTGTCACGGCTCTGGCCGAGCTTGACGAAGTCTTCCACCGAACGCGCGGCGGACGTGTTGGGCACGACCAGGATGAAATCGGTCTTGACCACTTCCGACACCGGAGCCAGTTCGCGGACGGGATCGTAGCCGAGCTTGGAGAACGCCGCCGGCGCGATACTGATGGCGCTGACGTCGGCGATCAGCACGGTATAGCCGTCCGGCGGAGCCTTGGCGACGAACTGGGCCGCGATCTGCCCGCCCGCGCCGGCGCGGTTCTCGACCACCACCGCTTGCCCCATCAACTCGCCCAGCTTCTGGCCCAGCGTGCGCGCCAGGATATCGGGCCCGGTGCCCGGCGCGAATCCCACGGCCAGCCGTATCGGACGCGAAGGATAGGCATCGGTGGCGGTGGCCGGCGCGGCGGCCGCGACGCAGGCCGCCGCGCAGGCGATCGGCAGCAGACGGAATGGCTTGACGGTTTTCATGATGTCTCCATGGTTGTCGTTCCTGGTCCGGCCGCCCTCAAGGAAAGGGGGGCAGCCCCACGCTTTCCAGCCAGTTTCCCAGCGTGGCCGGCCACGCCCGCGCGATCGCCTCGGCACTCCAGCCGCCGCTGCGGAAGGCGCTGTGTATTTCCTGCGGGTGGGACCACAGGCTGAGCTTGTCTCCCCCCAATCCTATGCACTGGCCGCTGATTCCAGCGGCCTGGTCCGAGGCGAGGAACACCACCAGCGGTGCCACGTCCTCGGGCATCCCCAGCCCGGCGCCCTGGCGCAGCGTGTCGGGCAACGGCTCGCCGCGCGAGATCGATTCGGCAATCGGTGCGAACGCGGGCATCGTGGCGACCATGCGGGTCAGCGCGACCGGCACGATGGCGTTGACCGTGATGTCCGACTTCGCGCACTCCATCGACCACGTCCGTGCGAACGACGCGATGCCGGCCTTGGCCGCGGCGTATGCGGTCTGGCCAGGATTGCCGCGCTGCCCCGCCGGCGAAGCCACCAGGATGAGCCGCCCCGGGCTTTCCTGCGCGCGCATGCGTCTCACGGCCGCGCGGGCACAGGTGAAGGTGCCCCGCAGATGGGTCGCGATGACGGAATCGAAATCCTCGTCGCTCAGATTCCACATCATGCGATCGCGCAGGTTGCCGGCGTTGGCGCACATCACGTCCAGGCGGCCGAAGCTTTCCACCGCCCGGGCCACGAGCCGCTCGGCCGCCTCGGCCTGGCCCACGGGCACCACCTCGGCCACGGCCTGGCCCCCCTGGCCGCGGATAGACGCGACGGCCTCGGCCGCCGCGTCGGCATCCACATCGTTGACCACGACCGCCGCGCCCGCATCCGCGAGCGCCCGCGCGAACGCCAGGCCCAGTCCGCGGCCGCTGCCGGTCACGATGGCGACCTTGCCGTCCAGCCTGATGGCTGCATCCTGATTCATTTCATCTTCCCGTATAGACCGGACTGCGTTTCTCCATGAACGCCCGCGGGCCTTCGCGCGCGTCCTCGCTGGCCAGGACCCGCTCGCGCGCGTGATCCTCCAGGCGATAGGCCAGCTCCAGCGGCACGCCGCTGGCCTCGATCACCGTCCGCTTGACGGCCTGGACCGCCAGCGGCCCGTTGCGGGCGACTCCTTCGGCCACCTCCATCGCGGCATCCGGCAAGTCGGCCAGCGGCACGATCCGGTTGATCAAACCCCATTGCAGTGCCTGCGTCGCCGTCAGCGGTTCGCCTGTCAGCAGCATATGCATCGCGACCGCCTGCGGGATCTGCCTGGGCAGTCGGGCCATGGACCCGGCAAAGGGGATGAGGCCGCGCCGCACCTCCGGCAAGCCGAAGGTCGCATGTTCGGCGGCCAGGCGTATGTCGGTCCCCAGCATCAACTCCATGCCCGCTGCCAGGCATGCGCCGTTGATGGCGGCCACCACCGGTTTGTGCAACGGAAATCCGCGCAGCGACGAGGCCGCCATCACTGTCGGATCTTCCAGCAGGCGGCGGTCGTAGGGATTCTCCGGCTGCCGCGCGCCGGTCAGCAACGGCAGGGTCGTACCCAGGTCTCCCCCCGCGCAGAACGCCGCGTCGCCGGTTGCAGCCAGTACCGCCACCCGTATCGCGTCGTCCCGCGCCACGTCGACGAACGCATCGGCCAGCTCGCACAGCATCCGTGGCGTCAACGCGTTGCGGGCGGCCGGCCGGTCCAGGCGGACCAGAGCAACGGGCCCCCGCTTCTCGTATTCGACATGCACGCTCATGCGCCCTCTTCCCCGGCCCCGGGGCCGTCGATCCGATAGGCCAGGGCGAACGGCGCCATCAGCGCACGCACGCGCGCCGCATCGTCGCCGTCCGCGCGGAAATGCGCCACGCATCCCTTGGCCTGGGCGCTGACGTCCACCGTCACGCGCGCCGCCAATCCGCCGCGCGCCAGGCGCTCCTGCAACGTCCAGCGCACGGCCCGCGCCCGCAACTCGGGCTTGTAGAGCTTGCCGATCGCGGTCATCGGCAGCGCATCCACGACGAAGATGGCCTTGGGCACCGCGGGCCGCTCGGGAATGCGGTCGCGCACGAAATCAGCGAGATCGGCGGCGGTCAGCCGGGAGCCCTGGCGCAGCGCCACGTAGGCCACGGGTATCTCTCCCGCATATTCGTCGGGCGCGCCCACGGCGGCGGCCATCTGCACCTCGGGATGCCCGAGCAGCGCATCCTCGATCACCACCGGATCGATATTGTGGCTGCTGCGGATGATCAGGTCCTTGGCCCGGCCGGTCACGAAGATCCTGCCCGCCTCGTCGATGTGTCCCACGTCGCCGGTCACCAGCCAGCCGTCCTCGCCGAAGACTCCGGCGTCGTTGCGGGCGTCGGTGTAGCCCGGCCCGACGTTGGGCCCCCTGACCCGCAGGATGCCTTCGCGTCCGTCCGGCGACGCGCCGTCGGGATCGATGCCGACCTCCGTGAAGGGCAGCGGCAGCCCCACGGCTCCGGCGGTGCGCGGCATGCCGACCGGCTCGATGGCGATGACGCCCGCGCACTCGGTCATGCCCAGGATGTTGCGGACGCCCACCCCCGTGCGCTGCTCGAAGGCATCGGCCAGCTCGGTGGGCAGCGGCGAGCCGCCCGTCAACAGGCAGCGCACGCGCGACAGGTCCGCCTCGCCAATGGGTACGTCCAGCAGGCTGGCCATGACCGTGGGCACGGCGGCCAGCAGCGTCGCCCGCTCGCGCTGGACGAACTGCCAATAGCGCCGCACGAAGGCCGTGTTGCGCATGCCCAGCAGCGTGGGCAAGACCACCTCGCCGCCCGCCAGCAAGCTCGAGAGCCCGTAGACCAGGGAACCGGCCACATGGAACAGAGGGAAACCGTTCAGCGTCACGTCGGCTTCGCTGGCGCCATACATGCAGGCCGCCCCCCACGCCGCATGAAGCTGGTTGCGGTGAGTGTGGCGCGCGAGCTTGGGCCGCCCGGTGGTCCCGCCGGTATGGAACAGCGCGGCGATGTCGTCGGGCCCGCGCCGATAGCTCTCGTCCAGCGGGCCTCCCTCTTCGCCGGCCAGCAGTTCGTCGAGGTCGGGCGCGCCTTGCGCCCTGCCCACGGACACGACGTGCGCAAGGCCGGGACAGCGGTGCCTGACGCCCGCCACCTTGGACCAGATGTCCAGTTCAGGGTGCGGCCCGAGCGCGACCAGCACGTTCACCCGGGCATGCTGCAGCAGATCGGCGATGTGCTCTTCGCCGAGCAGGTAGTTGACCGGACAGGCAATGCCCGCGGCTTCGGCGCCCCAGAGCGTCACGTATGCGGCGGGGATGGCCGGCAGCAGGAACGCCACGCGCGGCTGGGTGTCGCCCGCCAGCCGCCGGAAGGCCCGGGCCGCCCGCCTTACCCTCGCCAGCAGCTCGGCATAGGTCCAGCTGCCGGCGGGCACCGCGGGATCGGCCGACTCGATGAAGGTCAGCGCCCGCCGTTGCGCATGCGTCGCGGCGGCGTGTTCCAGCGCCTCGTGGACGCTGTGGTGCGGCATGAATGCAGCATAGGGCTGCGACTCGATCGCCCGGATGTCCTCCAGGCACCTGATGGCAGGCGTCTTCAAGCGGTCTCCTTCCTGTCATGGGCCGCTCGCGCAGGAACGGCAGGAAGAAGCCTAAAGAGAAGACGCGGACGCGGCTGTCCCCTGCGTTGGGGACCGGGACAACCCTAGGCCTGGGACGGAGGCGCCAGGCCGTCCAGCGCGAGCGCGAACAGTTCGTTGCGATGGTGGATGCCCAGCCGCTCGAATGCCCGGTCGCGATAGGTCTTGACCGTGCCCGCCGAAATGCCCAGATCGGCGCCGATGCCTTCGTGCGTCCAGCCGCGCAGCAGCCGCTCGCATACCTCGCGCTCGCGGCGCGGCAGGGCCGCGAGCGGGGCCGGCTGGCACGCCGGCGGGCGGGCCGCGGCCCGGCGGCTGCGCAGGTGGCTTTCTATGCAGGCGATGAGCGGCGGCGCGAGGCCGCATATCAGGTCCAGCTCCGCGTCGCTGAACGCGGGCTGTTCGTCGCGGCGGTAGAGATTGATGGCGATCAGGTCGTCCTCTTCCCAGGCCGTGACCAGCGACACCCGCTCCCGCAGCGCATGGCGCGTGTAGATGCCGTCGCGATGCTCGCTCGGCAGCTCGGCCGCGTGCCAGTGCGTGACCACCGCGCCGCCGTGCAGCACCCGCTCCCTGGCCGCCTCGAACGTCTGGTCGTAACGGTACACGCCTTGCCGGTAGAACCGGAACGCGTCCCGGGTGTGGTCGGGAGCCTGGAAGCTGCCGGTGGCATGCAGCTCCGGCGGGCGGTGCTTGTGCAGGCTGTAGGTCGACCACCAGCACAGCGCGATCGCCGCATTGAGCTGCCGCAGCGCGGCGGTGTCGAAATCCTCGTGGCCCAGGCAGCCGATGACTCCCGCCATCGCGAAGGACGCGCGTTCCCGGGCATGGCGCCACGAGCCGTCTTCCGCACGGGGTTCATGGAGATGCACCAGCTGCATGATGTCCTCGTCTCGCTCCGCTCTTGTCGTTTGCCCGATAGCGTACCGTAAAACCGCGCGTTCGCCGCCCGCCCCCGCCAGGCCCCGCGCCGCATGGCACGGGGAGATAAATGGAAACAAAAACGCGCAAAATGAACACCCTCCCTGCGACACCCTTCCCTACCATTCCATCTGTGACTGTTGTCAAAACGATACGCGGATGACGCGTCAACGAACGATGACCGGATCGGAAGCAGGCAGACCTCCCCCGCTGGACCTGGCGCGATGCGCCTTGTTCCTCGACCTGGACGGCACGCTGGCCCCCATCGCCCCCAGCCCGGATGCGGCGCGGATTCCCGGCGCCACCCTGGCCCTGCTGCGGCGCCTGGCGCCGGCCACCGGCGGCGCGCTGGCCGTGGTGTCGGGCCGCTCGATAGAGGTGGTCGACCGCCTGCTGCATCCGTTGCGCCTGCCGGTCGCAGGCCTGCACGGCATCCAGTGGCGCGGCCCCGACGGCCAGGTATGGGAGCTGCCCGTGGACCGGGAGCGGGCGGCCCGCTTGCAGGCGCGCCTGCTTGACATCGCCGCCGGGCTGGCGGGCGTACACATGGAGGACAAGGGCATTTCGTTCGCCGTCCACTACCGGCATGCGCCGCACCAGGAAGCCCGGATCCGCCGGGACGTCGCGCAGGCCGCCTCGGCCTTCGCGCCGGACTACGTGCTGCAGTTCGGCAAGATGGTCGCCGAGGTCAAGCCGCGCGGCGCGGACAAGGGAAGCGCCGTCGAGCGATTCATGGCCGTCGCTCCCTTCGCGTCCCGGCTGCCCGTCATGGCGGGAGACGACCTGACCGACGAGGCGGCGTTCGCCGTCGTGGCGCGCCTGGGCGGCGTCTCGATCAAGATCGGCGATGGCGACACGTCGGCATCGTGGCGGCTGCCCGATCCCCCTTCCCTGGCCCGCTGGCTGGACGGCCTGTCCACGCGCGGGCCGGACGATGCTTCGCGCCACGAATAAAGGACCAGGACATGAGCAGACTCGTGATCGTTTCCAATCGTGTAGCGTCCGCGGCCGAAGGAAAGAGCAGCGCCGGCGGACTGGCCGTCGGCGTGCTCGATGCCCTCAAGCGGCAGGACGGGCTCTGGTTCGGATGGAACGGCAAGATCGAGGACAGCGCCGACGCGGAGGTCTCCTTCCATCGCATCGGCCGTATCGACTGCGCGACCACCGCCCTGTCGCGTAGCGAGTACGACCTCTACTATCGCGGGTTCGCCAACGGCACGCTCTGGCCGACTTTCCATTACCGCATCGACCTCAGCCGCTACGATGCCCGCGAATACGAGGGCTACCTGGCCGTCAACGAGCGGCTGGCCGGCATGCTCAGGGAACTGGTCGGCGAGGACGACCGGCTCTGGATACACGACTATCACCTGATACCCTTCGCCCGCGCATGCCGGCGCCTGGGCATGCGCAACCGTATCGGCTTCTTCCTTCATACGCCCTTTCCGTCCGAGGGCATCCTGCGCACCGTCCCGCCCCACCGCGACCTGATCGAGGCCATGTGCGAGTACGACCTGGTGGGCTTCCAGACACGCGGCGATGCGCAGGCCTTCCTGGATTACGCACACAGGCGTCTCGGGCTGCCCATGCAAGGCGACACGCTGCGCGCGCCGTCAGGACCGGTGCGCGTCGGCCACTATCCCATCGGCATCCTGCCCGACGACATCCAGAGCAAATCCAAGGCGCGCAGCCGCTCCAAGCTGGTCGCCACGCTCAAGCAGGGGCTGCAGGAGCGCAAGCTCATCATCAGCGTGGACCGGCTGGACTATAGCAAGGGCATGGTCGAACGCTTCAACGCCTTCGAAAGGCTGCTGGAGTCCCGGCCCGCCTATCGCGGCCAGGTCAGCTTCCTGCAGATCGCGCCGCCCTCGCGCTCGGACGTCGAGGGCTATCGCCACATCCGCAGGCAGCTCGAAAGCACGGCCGGCCACATCAACGGCCGCTGGACGGAACTGTCGTGGACGCCCATCCGCTACATGAACCGCGCCTACGAACGCGCCGCGCTGCTGTCCTTCTTCCGTGCCTCGCAGGTCGGCTTCGTCACGCCGCTGCGCGACGGCATGAACCTCGTGGCCAAGGAATACGTGGCGGCCCAGGAGCCCGAGGATCCCGGCGTGCTGGTCCTGTCCGAATTCGCGGGTGCCGCCGACGAACTTGCCGACGGCGCGATCATCGTCAATCCCTACGATATCGACGCCATGGCCCGCGCCCTGGACCGCGCCCTGGACATGCCGCTGGAGGAGCGGCGCGAGCGCCACGAACACATGATGCAACTGCTCAAGGACAACAGCATCAAGCAGTGGCGCGATCACTTCCTGGCGGACCTGGAGCCCCCCGCGGTCGCCGCCTGAGGCCGCCGTTCAGCGCTGGCGCGCTTCTTCCAACAGCCGCTCCGCGATCTCGATCGCGATGTCCACCATCCGGCGCATGTGCTGGCGGGCGAAATGCTCGGCCGCGACCGGGTCGCCGTGCAGCACCGCGCGGGCGATGTCGACGTGGTCCGACAGGTTCAGCAGCCAGTTCTCGCGGCTCAGGTCCCTGAAGTAGATCGTGTGCAGGATCGGGTAGTTGTACTGGTCCAGCAGTTCGCCCACGTCCGGGATACCCGACATGTTGTTGATGGCCCGATGGAAGCGGCCGTTCTCGGCGCGATGGTTGCGCGGGTCGTCGGCGCGCCTCTGGGTCTCGATGTCGTCCAGCAGCGCCAGGACGATCTCGCGATTGCCCGGTTCGTCCGCGTGCTCGGCCGCGGCACGCGCGCCCAGGCCGGAGATGACCTCGCGGATGCGGAACTGGGCGACGATGTCCTCGCGTCCGGGCGTGGCCACCGTCGCGCCCCGATTGGGCTCGATGCGCACGAAGCGATTGGTCTCCAGGCGCCGGAAGGCCTCCCTGACCGAACTGCGGCTTACGCCCAGGTCCCGGGTGACATCGGTCTCGACGATGCGCTGTCCCGGCTTGTAGACCCCATCGACGATACGGCGGGCGATCTCGGCCAGCACGAAATCCGACACGCTGCCGGAACGGGCCGGCTCGGCCTGCGGCGGCTGGTAGAAGGGCACGAAGGAGCTCGGATCTTTCGCCATGGTCGGGGGGACGAGCCGTTGCGGACATAGGAACCGTGGCGCTCGGCCTCCAGGACCTGGACCAGGTATTGCGCGCGCTGGCGGGCTGCCGCGCCGATTTCGGCCCCATGCTGACCTCGTTCGAAGTCATGTGGCGGGATTTCGTGGACTTCGTCGCGCGGGGACTGGGCGTGGGCCGCGATCCCTTCGACGGTGCCTGCGGCTATGTCGTGCTGCTCGAACTCTCCTGCTACGACCGCCAGCCGGCGCGCGACGAGGCACGCATCATGGACGCGCTGGAAGCCTTGTCCGACAGCCTGGGCACCCCCCACGTCGTCGTCGCCAAGTCCTTGTCCGAGGCGGCCGAGCTCTGGCGCATGCGCGACGCATCCGGCGAAGCGGCACGCCACCTCGGCGCCTACCTGTCCTTCGACGTCAGCATTCCGACCGGCGAGCTCCAGGCCTGCCTGCCGCGCATCTACGCGGGCCTGGACGCCATCGATCCCGCCCTGCGGCGCCTGACCTACGGCCACCTGGGCGACGGCAACGTGCACCTGCTGGTCGGCTGCGAAGGCCCTGCCGCCGAACACGTCGAGCATCTGGTCTACCACGAGGTGATGCGCTGCGGCGGCTCGATCTCGGCCGAACACGGCATCGGGCTCGAAAAGAACCGGGTCTTCCAGTCGCTCTACCCGGCCGCGGAGCTCGACGCCATGCGCCGCATCAAACTCGCCTTCGATCCCGGCGCCATGCTCGGCCGGGACCGCGTCTTCGGCCTGTCCCGCCCACCCTCCTCCACCCGTCCTGCCCCGGAGCTGCCATGAAGCCTGTCCTGATCCTCCAAGCCGCGCGACTCGCCGCCTGCGTGTCGCTGGCCTGTGCCGCATCGATCGCCCACGCCCAGCAGACCTACAAGGTCGCCATCGCGCAGTTCGGTCCCGACCATACGCTGGACACGCTGGTGTCGAGCTTCAAGAAGGAACTGGCCAGGCAGGGACTGAAGGTGGTCTACGACGAAGGCCACGTGAACTTCGACCGCTCGCTCGCCCCCCAGTTGCTGAACCGCGAAGCCGCGGGCAAGCCCGACCTCATGCTGACCATCACCACGCCGCTCACCCAGACCGCCAAGCAGGTGCTCGCCAGCCGCAGCTTCCCCATCGTGTTCGGCGCCGTCGCCAACCCCGTCGCCGCCAAGCTGGTGCCATCCTGGGACCGGGGCGACACGCTGATGACCGGCGGTTCCAACCTGCCCAACATGGAGGCGTCGGTCGGTTTCATCAAGCAGCTCACGCCCGGGGTCAAGCGGCTGGGCTTCATCTACAACCCCGGCGACGATGCCGATCTCGGCTTCCTGAACGCGCTCGAGAAGGTCGTCGGCAAGTACGACCTCACCCTGGTGAAGGTGGGCGTGGACAACGCCAACGACATACCTACCCGCGTCTCGTCGCTGCAAGGGCGCGCCGACGCGTTGATGGTGCCGGCCTCGAGCATGCTGATTCCGGCCGCCGCCGCCATCGCCTCGGTCACCAACCGCATCAAGCTGCCCACCTACAGCCCCAATGTCGATAACGTGGCCCAGCACCATTTCCTGGCCGCGATGACGGTCGAGTACAGCAGCCTGGGAACCAGCGTGGGCCGCATCGCCGCCGACATCCTGCGCGGCAAGAAGCCTTCGGACATTCCCGTATCGGTCCCTGCCGTGGAAGACCATGCGGTCAAGATCAGCGGGCGCCGGCTCAAGGACCTCGGCATCGCGCTGCCGGAGTCGCTGAAGAACTGCAACTGCGTCGTCGACTGACGCGCCGGAGTTCCTCATGATCGAGCTTGCAGCCGTCGACGTCGTGTTCTATCCGGGCACTCCGGATGAACGCATCGCGCTCGACCGACTGGACCTGGCCCTGGAGAACGGCAGCTTCTGTGTCGTGGTGGGCACCAACGGCGCCGGCAAGAGCACCTTGCTGAACGTGCTGGCCGGCGCGGTGCGGCCGCGCGCCGGCCGTACCGTCATCGACGGTACCGATGTCTCGTCCTGGCCCGTGCATCGGCGCGCGCAATGGGTCTCGCGCGTATTCCAGGACCCCATGGTCGGCACGGCGCCCGCGCTGTCCATCGAGGAGAACCTGGCCTTCGCCGCCATGCGCGGCCGCCGGCGCGGACTGCGCATGGCGCTCAATCCGCGCAACCGGGCCCATTTCCGCGACGAACTCGCGCGCTTCGGCCTGGGCCTGGAAAACCGCATGGGCGCGCCCGCCGGGCTGCTCTCGGGCGGCCAGCGGCAGGTGCTCGCGCTGCTGATGGCGGCGCTGAACCGTCCGCGCATCCTGTTGCTGGACGAGCACACCGCCGCGCTGGATCCGCGCACGGCGCAGCTCGTCATGCAGGCGACCCGCCGCATCGTGGCCGAGCAGCGGCTGACGACCCTGATGATCACGCACAACATGGCGCATGCGCTGGACTATGGCGACCGCCTGCTGATGATGGAGTGCGGACGCATCAAGCTGGACATCGGCCGCGACGAGAAGCCGCGCCTGACCATCAACGACCTGGTCCAGCGTTTCGGCCAGGCCGACGACCAGATCCTGCTGCAGGCCAGCGCATGAACGCGTCCTCCCGCATGCCCGCCGCCCTACGGAGCTGAACGTGGAAGTCCTGAACACCTTCTATCACCTCGTCCCCATCACGGCCGTCCAGGGATTGCTGTATGCCTTCGTCGCCATGGGCGTGATGATCCCCTTCCGGCTGCTGAACGTGCCCGACCTGACCGCCGAGGGCGCCTTTCCGCTGGGCGGCTGCCTGGTCGCGGCGTTGATCACGGCGGGACTGCACCCGCTCCTCGGCACCCTGGCGGCGGCCGGCGCGGGCTTCCTGGCCGGCGCCGTCACCGCGCTGATCCACCTGAAATTCCGCGTCCATTCGCTGTTGGCCGGCATCCTGACCATCACCATGCTGTGGAGCGTCGACCTGCGTGTCATGGGCAAGCCCAACACCCCCCTGTTCGGGCTGCCGAACCTGTACGACTGGATAGACCCGGCCATCATGCAAAGCCTGGCGCTGCAGGGCGGACTGCTGCTGGCGGCGCTGGTCGTGCTGGTGCTGCTGCTGTGGTGGGGCCTGCACACCGACGTCGGCCTGGCCCTGCGCGGCGTCGGCGCCAACAGCCAGCTCGCGCCGGCGCTCGCGGTCGACTCCACGCGCTACATCGTGTTCGGCCTGGGGCTGGCCAACGCCATCACCGCCGCGGCGGGCGCGCTGCTGGCCCAGAGCCAGGGCTACGGCGACGTCAACATGGGCTTCGGCATGCTGATCAACGGCCTGGCCGCGCTCATCATCGGCGAGGCCATCATCGGCCGCCGCACGCTGCTGCGCCAGCTGTGCGCGCCGGTGGTCGGCTCGCTGCTGTACTACCAGCTCAGTTCGCTGGTGCTGTCCTTCGGACTGATGCCGTCCGACCTCAAGCTGGTCACCGGCCTCTTCGTCCTCGCCACCATAGGCTGGCCCATCCTCAGGGGCCGCGCCCGCGCCGGCTCCATCGCCGGATGAGCCCTCCGTCCACCCCACACAGGAGCCACCCATGACGGAAATGCTGCAACAGCCCTATACCGGCCCCAGCGCCTGGACCCGCCCCCAGATGGAGGCCGACAAGAGCTGGATCTACACGCTGTCGCCGGCCGAGGTCGACGAGATCCGCGGCGCGGTCGCCGCCGCCCGGGCCACGGGCAAGCCGCTGGAATCCATCTCGCGCGCGGACTTCCCGCTGGCCGGCCTGTCGGACCGGCTGGCGGCGCTGGGCGAGGAACTGGAGAACGGTCGCGGCTTCGAGATGTGGCGCGGCCTGCCGGTGGAAGACTGGAGCCTGGAGGAGCGCAGCATCGCCTACTGGGGGTTGGGACAATACCTGGGCGACGCGGTGGTGCAGAACGCGCGCGGCGAGCTGTTCGGCCACGTGCGCGACACCACGGCCGGCGCCGACCCGCAGACCAATGCCAACACGCGCTTCTACCACACCAACCGCGCGGCCCCGTTCCACGTGGACGGCGCCGACATCGTCGGCCTGATGTGCGTGCGCACCGCCAAGGCCGGCGGCGCCAGCCTGGTGGTCAGTTCCACCAGCATCTACAACGCGCTGCTGCGCGACCACCCCGACATGATTCCGCTGCTGTACGAGCCACTGTGGTTCGACCACCGGGGCGAGCGCAACGCGGTCACCGGCCAGCCCTACTGGGTCACGTCCATCTGCGGCTGGACCAACGGCAAGCTGTCCATGATGTACCTGCGCAACTTCATCGAATCGGCGCAGCGCTACGAGGGCGCGCCGCCGCTGACCGAGCGCCACCGCAAGCTGCTGGAGCTGATCGATCACTACGCGGAATCACCCGAACTGTGCCTGTCCATGGAGTTCCTGCCCGGCGACATACAGTGGCTGAACAATCACATGACGCTGCACTCGCGCACCGAATTCCTGGACTGGGAAGAGGACGAACGCAAGCGCTGGCTGATGCGCCTGTGGCTGAACCGGCGCGAGCGCAACCGCTACACCGACACCTACGGCTACTACGGCATCGCGCCCGACGCGAAATGAGCGCCGGGGTGCCCGAGCCTCAGCGCTCGCGCCCCGCCGGCTCCAGCGCGGCGCCGCAGTGCTTGCAATAGTTCGCATCATGGTCGAGGCCCGGCGTCAGGCATGCCTGGCAGGTACGGGCCGCCGCCCGGCGCCGCGCGCTTTCGGCCAGCGTCATCTCCATGGTCACGATACCGGTCGGCACGGCCAGGATGCCCCAGCCCAGCAGCATCATGACCGAGGCGATGAACCGCCCCAGCGCCGTATGCGGCGTGATGTCGCCGAACCCCACCGTGGCGATGGTGGAGATCGCCCAGTAGACGCCCACGGGAATGCTGGTGAAGCCGTACCGTGGGCCTTCCACCACGTACATGATCGTACCCATGACCAGCACGATCAGCAGCACCACCGACAGGAAGACCATGATCTTGCGGGACGAGGCGCGCAGCGCCCGACCCATCATCAGGTACTCCTCGGTGAAGAGGCGCAGCTTGAACACCCGGAAGATGCGCAATAGGCGCAGCACGCGTATACCGATCAGGAAAGCCAGGTTGGGGGCCAGCAGCGCCGCGTAGGTGGGCAGGAAGGCCAGCAGGTCCACCACGCCGTAGAAGCTGGTCGCATAGCGCAAGGGGCGCCGCACGCACAGCAGCCGCAGCACGTACTCGATCGTGAACAGGACGGTGAAGGCCCATTCGAGGGGGCCGAACAGCCCGCCCAGGCGCTGCGACAGGAAGGCCACGCTGTCGGCCATGATCACGGCCAGGCTGGCCAGGATGGCCACGAACAGCAACTGGTCGAATCGCTTGCCGGCGGCCGTGCCGGTTTCGAACATCACCGCATACAGCGACCGCCTCCATCCCTTGTCCGGCCTGCCGAAGGCTTCGGCGATGTCGTGCTCGCGCTTCGTCGATGGAGTGTCCTGGACCACGCCCGCTCCCGCGCCAGGCGCGGTCCGGCGGCCCGCACGCTCTGGCATGGGGAATCATAGGATAAGCGCCGGGCACCCGCCAAGGCGCCCGGGGCCGCCGGCTCAGGCCGCCATGCGCTCGCAGGCATCGGCGCAGCTACGGCAGTCGGCCGCGCACTGGTCCATGCCGTCCAGGCCGTCGCAGCTGTCGGCGCACTGCCGGCAGATCGAGGCGCAGTCGGCGCACACGTGGCGATGCTGCGGAACGCCGATCAACATGAAATGAGCGGCGATGCGGCATATCTCGGCGCACGCCATCATCAGGCGGAAATGGGGCGGCGCGACGTGCGCCCCGCCCCGCTCCAGGCAATGGTTCATGGCGGAACCCAGGCAGGACTGGTAGCAGCGCAGGCAGGCGTCCACGCACACCTGCATTTCCTTGGGTACGGCATTCATCGTTCACCTCCGGATAACGTCCATGGGCAGCCCCGCCCGGCAGCACGTTCCGTTCCCGGAGCCGATCTCAGCCCCTACGCGACTCCAGCAGCTTCACCAGGCTGTGGAGCATGCGGTTGGCCGGCGTGGGCACCCGCAGCTGGCCGCCCTTGCGGACGATGTAGCCGTTCAGGTGATCGATCTCGCTCGGCTTGCCGCGCGCGAGGTCCTGCGCGGTGGACGACAGTTGCGTAGGCATCGTGCGGCTGATGCGCAGCACCGCCTCCCAGGTATCCCCCGGCACCGCCACGCCGGCGGCGGCCGCCACCGCCAGGCACTCGTCCACCACGTCGCGCATGGCGTCCAGCACCCCTTCGCCCTCCACCAGCCGGCCATAGGGCAATTGCGTCGCGGCCGACAAGGCGTTGTAGGCGCAGTTCAGGATGAGCTTGGCCCAGAGCTCGCCCATGGCATTGCCTGACACCGTGGCCGGGATGCCGGCGGCGCTCAGGACACCGGCCGCCTCGTCGCTGCGGGGCGACGGCCCCAGCACGAGCTCGCCGCGCCCGTGATGGCGCACGTGCCCCGCGCCCGCCATCTCCACCGCCACGTAGACCACGGCCGGAACCACCGGCTGCGGCAGCAGGGCCTGCAGGCGCTCGGCGTTGTCGACCCCGTTCTGCAGGCTGAGCACGACGGCGTCGGCATCCAGGTGCGGGGCGACCTGCCGGCCCGCGTCCTCGGTGTCGGTGGACTTCACGCAGAACAGCAAGAGTTTCGCGCCGGCGACGTCCGCGGGATCTTCGCTGGCCCGCGCCGGCACGTGCCCTTGAAAGGACTTCGTCTCCAGCAAGAGGCCTTGCCGCCGGACCGCCTCCACGTGCGCGGCGCGGCCCACCAGCACCACGTCGTGGCCGGCGCGGGCCAGTATCGCGCCGTAGTAGCTGCCGACCGCGCCGGCTCCCATCACTGCTATCTTCATGTCCACCTCTGCAACTGGAGTCATTCGTTCCGGCAGGCCATGCCGCAGCACAAGTGTATGCCGGCGGCCACATTCGCCCGCCTGCGCCATTGCCCCGCCCGGGCACGGGCTGCTAGACTTTATGTTCGGCTTTTTGCCATCACTTTCACAACCCATCCAGGAGACGCAAAATGATCAATACGCGCATCGTCGTCTCCGGACCGGCTCCCCGGCACCTCTAGGTTGCCCCCGCGGGCGGTTTTCCTGCCTGCAATCACTCCCGGACGGTTTCCTGCCCTGCGCACGCCACAAGCGCGCGATGGCCCGTCCGTTTCCTGTTCCGACTTTGGAGACCCCGCTCCACCGCGAGCCGGGGCTGTCGAAAATGGCATCGAAGAAACTCGACTTCCGCGGACAGTCCTACAAGGACGTCCTTGGCTTCACTTTTCGCCACTGGGCCGAACAGCCCTGGCGCATCCTGACCATCATCGTCGCGGTCCTGCTGTCCACGCTGGCAAGTGTCGTGACGCCGCTGTACGCCGGCCGCCTGGTCGATGCCGTGGCCTCCGGCGCAGCCAGCGACACGGCGGCCTGGCAGGCCGCCATCACCGCATTCTGGATACTGGCCGCGCTGGGCGTGGGCGCCACGCTGCTGCGCCAGGTGGTATTCCTGAGCCTGACCTTCCTCACGCTCAAGATGATGAGCAAGATCGCGGGCAACGCCTTCCATCGCGTGCAGCGCTTCTCGACCGACTGGCATGCCAACAGCTTCGCCGGCTCCACCGTGCGCAAGATCACGCGCGGCATGTGGGCGCTCGACCTCCTGAACGACACGCTGCTGGTCGCCCTGCTGCCGTCCCTGGTCATGCTGGCGGGAGCGACCGTCCTGCTGGGCGCCACCTGGCCGCTGATGGGCGCGGTCATCGGCCTGGGATCGCTGCTGTACGTGGCATTGACGGTCATGTTGTCGCTCGGCTTCGTCGCGCCCGCCGCGCGCCTGGCCAACGCCTGGGACACGCGCATGGGCGGCGCGCTGGCCGACTCCATCACCTGCAACGCGGTGGTCAAGGCCTTCGGCGCCGAGGACCGCGAGGAAACCCGCCTGGCGCGGGTGATCCGCAAGTGGCGCATGCGTACCCGGCGCACCTGGGTGCGCGGCACGATCAACGGCGGCGTCCAGGGCGCGATGCTCGTGCTGATGCAGGCCGCCATCCTGGGCACGGCGCTGCTGCTGTGGTCGCGCGGGCAGGCCAGCGTGGGCGACATCACCTTCGCGCTGACGACCTTCTTCATGTTGCAAGGCTACCTGCGCGACGTGGGCATGGACATCCGCAACCTCCAACGCTCCATCAACGACATGGAAGAGCTGGTCGCGCTGGAACGCCAGCCGCTGGGCATCGAGGACCGCCCGGGGGCGCCGGACATCGCCATCGGCCCCGGAGAGATCCGCTTCGAGCACGTGGACTTCCGCTACGGCACCCACGACACGCCGCTCTACCGCGACTTCTCGATACGGATCGCGCCGGGCCAGCGGGTTGGCCTGGTCGGCCACTCCGGTTCGGGCAAGACGACGTTCATCAAGCTGATCCAGCGCCTGTACGACGTCAGCGGCGGCCGCATCACCATCGACGGCCAGGATATCTCCGCCGTGCGCCAGGCCTCGCTGCGCCAGCAGATCGCCATCGTGCAGCAGGAACCCATCCTGTTCCACCGCTCGCTGGCCGAGAACATCGCCTATGCCCGGCCTGACGCCACGCGCGCTCAAATCGAGCGCGCCGCGCGACTGGCCAGCGCCCATGACTTCATCATGGCCCTGCCCCACGGCTACGAGACCCTGGTGGGCGAGCGCGGCGTCAAGCTGTCCGGCGGCGAGCGCCAGCGCGTCGCGCTGGCTCGCGCCTTCCTGGCCGATGCGCCCATCCTGATCCTGGACGAGGCCACCTCCAGCCTGGACAGCGAAAGCGAGGTGCTGATCCAGCAGGCCATGGAACGCCTGATGGAAGGCCGCACCACGCTGGTCGTGGCGCACCGGCTGTCCACCGTCCGCGCGCTCGACCGCCTGCTGGTGATGGACAAGGGCCGCGTCGTCGAGGAAGGCACGCACGAGGCGCTGATCCGCATCGAGGACGGCGTCTATCGCCGGCTGTTCGAGAAGCAGGCCCTGGAACTGACCAAGGGCCTGTTGCTGGACGGCAATGCGTTGCGCCGCGCCGACGACGAGGACTGGCTGGCCGATCCGGACTCGCTGGTCGAGGATCCGGCCGATGCGCCGATGCCTCCGGGCAGGTAGTCCTTCCGCCGGGGCTGCCCGCTAGCGGCGTGCCTCGGTGGCCATGCGTACGGCCAGCCCCGCCAGCACCGTGCCCATCAGCCACCGTTGCACCACCAGCCACAGCGGGCGGCGCGCCAGGAAGGTGGCGATCGAGCCAGCCATGATGGCCACCGTGGCGTTGATGCTGATGCTGATCGCGATCTGCGTGGCGCCGAAGGCGAAGGACTGCGCCAGCACGCTGCCCTGCTCGGGCCGGATGAACTGTGGCAGCAGCGACAGATACATCACCGCGATCTTCGGGTTCAGCAGATTGGTCAGGAAACCCATCGCGAACAGCTTGCCGGGGCCGTCGCGTGGCAGTTCGCGCACCTGGAACGGCGAACGCCCGCCCGGCCTGACCGCCTGCCATGCCAGGTAGAGCAGGTAGATCGCGCCGCCCGCGCGCAACGTATCGTAGGCATAGGGCACCGCCATGACCAGGGCGGTGATGCCCAGTGCCGCGCACAGCATGTAGAACACGAAGCCCAGGGCCACGCCGCCCAGCGAAACCAGCCCGGCGCGCGGCCCCTGCGAGAGCGAACCCCGGCGCGCCGCAAAACTCAACGCCGCCTGAAAAAATCTCGCTGGCCGGCGCCGGGCACCGCGGGCCAGAATGCGCAACGGGGATCCGTCCCGCGATCCCGGCACGAAGAAGCACGATGGAGAACAGCCTTTTGCTCGGCCTGGTCAGCTACGTCTGCGTGATGTCCATCACGCCGGGGCCCAACAACGTGATGCTGATGTCCTCGGGCCTCCTGTTCGGCTTTCGCCGCACCTGTCCGCACATGCTGGGTATCCCGCTGGGCATGATCGCGCAACTGTGGCTGGTGGCAGCCGGGCTGGGCGTGCTGTTCGCGATGGAGCCCGGGTTGCAGCTGGCGCTGAAGGCAGCAGGCAGCCTTTACCTGCTGTGGCTGGCCGCCAGATTGTGGCGCGCCGCCGAAATGGAGGAGGCCCGCGCGAGCCGGCCCATCACGCTGCTCCAGGCCGTGGCCTTCCAGTTCGTCAATCCCAAGGCCTGGCTGGCCGCGGCCACCGCCATAGCGGCATTCACGCCGCCGGGCGGCGGCTACCTGTCCCACCTGCTGGTGATCTGCCTCGTGTTCGTCGCGGTCGGCCTGCCCTGCATCGCGATCTGGGCCGGCTTCGGCGCCGCGCTCAAACCCTGGCTGCGCCGCCCCGGCGTGGCGCTGCGGATCAACCGCGCCATGGCCGCCCTGACCTGGCTCACCATCATCCTGTTCTGGATATAGCAGACATGACCACCTTGTCCCGCAGCCAATTGCAAGCCCACGCGCACGCCTGGATCTCGGCCTGGAACCGGGCCGACGTGGATGGCGTCCTGGCCACCTTCGCCGAGGACGCGGAGTTCACCAGCGCCCTCGCCCTGCCTTACGCCGGCACGAGCCGGGTGCGAGGCAAGGCCGCGCTGCGCCGCTACTGGGAAGCGGCCTTGGCCGACCGCCCCGGGTTGAGGTTCGAACTCGTGACCGCCATCTGCGACGAGACGGCCCAGGTCCTGGTGGTGCACTACGTGGCGCTCCAGGGCGGCAGGCGGACGCGCGCCTGCGAAATCATGCAGTTCCAGGACGGCGTCCAGGTGCGCGGCGAGGCCCTGTACGGCGCTCCCGATTCCGCCTGACTCATCCGCCCGCGCAGGCCAGGCTGTCGTCCGTCTCGCCTTCCCCCGACGGCTCTGCCCGCATGGCCGCCGCCTGGGCGTGCAGCCACCGACTCAGGTTCCCCAATCTGCGGTCTTCCCGCAGTGCCGGCGGATAGACCAGATGGAAGCCCATGCCCACGGGCATGCGGTGCCCGAACACCGATTCCAGCCGCCCCGCGCGCACGCCGGCATCGGCCAGTTCCGCCACCGCGATCGCCACGCCCGCGCCATCGGCCGCCGCCTGCAGGGTCAATCCGCCCGAGTCCACCAGCGTGACGCATGCGGGTTCGAAGCGGCCGGCCGGCAAGCTGTCCATCCAGTCCCGCCAGCCAGGGCAATGCCGCGACACGAACAGATTGGACGCGCGCAGCGCCCGCAGCCTTTCGCGCGGCGTTCCCCCGACATGGCCGGGCCGGGCGTACAAATCCACCGATGCCTGGAACAACCGCTCGGCCACCAGCCCCGGCCACTGCCCCGCCCCCAGCCAGATACCGGCGTCGGCCTCCCCGGCGGCAAGGTCCACGCCTTCCTGGGTGGTCGATATCTGCAAGGAAAAGCCATGGCGCTCGAAGGGATAGCGCGCCAGGCGGGGCGACAGCCATTGCGTGGCGAACGAGGGCAGCATGTCCACTCGCAACGGTCCTTCCCGCCGCTCGCTGCGTACCGCGGCGACCGCTTGCGCGATGTGATCGAACCCCTGGCTCAGCCCTGGCCCCAGCCTGCGGCCGGCCTCGGTCGGCTCCAGCCGCGCACCGATCCGCTTCAACAGTTGCACCCCCAGCAGTTCCTCCAGCGCCCGAAGCTGGTGGCTGACGGCCGACGGCGTCACGCCCAGCTCCGCCGCGGCCTCCTTGATCGAGCGGTGGCGGACCGCGGCCTCGAAGGCTCGCAAGGCGTTGAGCGGAACGGGGATTCTCATGGGCGATGCTCCTTGGCGCGGCCGGTGCAAGCGGCCCCCATGCCGCGACGGAAGTTGTGCTAAGACAACAACCCCGCCTGATCCTCGGGCGCGAAGTCAGGTCCCGTGGCGCGGCGCGGGCGTTTCCGGCTATCTTAAACCGCGTGTCCGACCCCGACCGGCTGGCCTCCCGCACCGGCCGTCCCGCCCCGCCATGTCATCCGCTCCCCATCGCCATCCTCTCCTGCGCCACCGCGACGGGCACCATGCCCGCGTCACCTTCGAAGAATTGTTCTTCGACCTGATCTACGTCTTCGCCGTCACGCAGATCAGCCATCAACTCCTGCACCACCTGACGCTCACCGGCGTGATCGAGTCGCTGATCCTCTGGCTGGCCGTGTGGCTGGGCTGGCAGTACACCTGCTGGGTGACGAACTGGTTCGACCCGGAAACGCCGCGCATCCGCGGCCTGCTCTTCGCCACGATGCTGCTGGCGCTGTGCATGGCGGCCAGCCTGCCCGAGGCCTTCGGCGACCGGGCGCTGCTGTTCGCCGGGTCCTATGCCGCGATGCAGGTGGGCCGGACCGCGTTCATCGTCTGCCAGTTGCCCGCCGGCCATCCGCTGGCCGCCAACTACCGGCGCATGCTGGGGTGGCTGGTCATCGCCGCGGTCTTCTGGATCGCCGGGGCGATGGCCGAAGGGCATGAGCTGCGCGCGCTGCTGTGGCTGGTCGCGGTGCTGTGCGAATACGGCTCGCCCATGTTCGGCTTCGCCCTGCCGGGCATGGGCCGCTCCCATACCCGCGACTGGACCATCGAGGGCGGCCACCTGGCCGAACGCTGCCAGTTGTTCGTGATCGTGGCGCTGGGCGAGACGCTGCTCGCCACCGGCGTCATGCTGGCGGACACCGAAGCCTGGAACGCGGCCGTCGTCTCCGGCGTCCTGGCCACCTTCCTCGGCACCCTGGCGATGTGGTGGCTGTATTTCGGCACCTCCAGCAAGGATGCCACCGAGGCCATCACGAGCTCGGACGACCCCGGCCGCATCGGCGCCTATTTCCACTACATCCACGCCATCCTCGTGGCCGGCATCATCGTCACCGCCGTCGGCAACGATCTCGTCATGGCCCATCCGCATGAAGCCCTCGGGACGGCACAGGTCGTCGTGCTGGTGGCCGGTCCGGCCATCTACCTGCTGGGCAGCGCCATCTACAAGAAAGTCGTCTACGGTTCCATCCCGGGGTCGCACCTGGCCGGCGCGGTGGCGCTGCTCGTGCTGGTGCCCGTGGGCTATGCCGCGACGTTGCTGGCCATGGGCTGGCTGACCACCGCGGTCCTGACGGCCGTGGGCCTGTGGGAGACGCGCAGGCTCAAGCAGAGGCGCGCCCGGCAACCCGCGCCGCAGGCCCACTGAGCAGGCCGAGCCACTCCACCCAAGGAATCACGTGTCCGAAGAGAGCTTGACCGCCAGGCTGGAGCAACCGGTGGACGACAGCCGGGACCACGTCCTCGGCCCTGCCGATGCCGCCATCACCCTGGTCGAATATGGCAGCTACGCCTGCCCGTACTGCCGGGCCGCCAACGAACGCATCGCCGAAATCCGGCACCAGTTGGGCGACCGGCTGCGCTACGTATTCCGCCACTATCCGCTGCCGGGCAGCGACATCGCGCGCCGCGCCGCGGAACTGGCCGAACACGCGCGCGACGCCCGCCAGTTCTGGGACGCCCACGTCACGCTGATGACGCATTCGCGCACGCTCTCCGAGGAAGACCTGTCCCTGGTCGCGGGCCAGCTCGGCATCCCGCCCGCCGGCGCGCGGCAAACGGCCGACGACGAGGCGGCCCGGGCCCGGGTCGATGCCGACGTCGCCGGCGCCCGGGCCAGCCGGGTCATGGTCACGCCCACCTTCTTCATCAACGGCCGCCGCTACGACGGCCCCTGGGACGAAAGCTCGTTCACCGACGCCATGCTGCGCACGCCGGGCCATCGCCTGCGCAGCGTGGCGCAGGACTTCGCCGGCTGGGCGCCCTCGGCCGGCGTGCTGCTCCTGCTGGCGGCCGCGCTGGCAGTCCTGCTGACGAATTCCGGCCTGGGCGAGTCCTTCGCCGCGCTGTGGGAAACTCCCCTGGCGATCTCGTTCGGGCAGGCCGGCTTCGGCATGTCGCTGCTGCACTGGATCAACGACGGCCTGCTGACGATCTTCTTCCTGGTCGTGGGGCTGGAGATCAAGCGCGAGTTCACCGTCGGCCACCTGGCCAACCTGCGCTCGGCCGCGCTGCCGGTGGCGGCGGCCCTGGGCGGCATGCTCGTGCCGGCGCTGGTCTACAGCCTGATCGTTCCCGCCGGGCCGTGGTCGCACGGCTGGGGCGTGCCCATGGCCACCGACACGGCCTTCGCCATCGCCCTGATCGCGATGATGGGCAGCCGCGTCCCTACCGCGCTGCGGGTGTTCCTGACCGCAGCGGCCATCGTCGACGACATCGGCTCCATCGTCGTGGTCGCGCTGTTCTATTCCGGTTCGCTGAACCTGGGCTACCTGGCCGCCGCCGCGGCCCTGGTGGGCGTGCTGGCCCTGCTCAACAAGGCCCACATCTACCGCGTCGCGCCCTATGCGCTGACCGGCATCCTGCTGTGGGCCTGCGTCCATGCCAGCGGCCTGCACGCCACCATGGCCGGGGTGCTGCTGGCCATGTTCATCCCGACGCGGCCGCCTCCCAACCTGCCCACGCTGGTGGCGCAGGCCGATGCCATCCTGACGGCCGAGGCACGCCGCAGCGGGGAAGTCCTGCGGCAGGGACCGTCGCTGCCCGCGCTGGCCGCGTTCGATGCCATCCATGACCGCCTGGAATCGCCCGCCGACCGGCTGCTGCGCACGACCGGCGCGCGCTCCAGCTATGTCGTGCTGCCGCTGTTCGCCCTGGCCAATGCCGGCGTGGCGCTGGCACCCGACGTGCTGTCCAGCCATGGCCAGCTGTCGCTGGCCATCATTGCCGGGCTGGTCCTCGGCAAGCCGCTGGGGCTGGTGTCGGCCTCGGTCATCGCCGTCCGGCTGGGCATCGCGCGCAAGCCCGCCGATTATTCCTGGCGCCAGTTGGTGGGCGCCGGGGCGCTGGCCGGCATAGGCTTCACCATGTCCCTGTTCATTTCCGGGCAGGCCTTCCCGGTGGAAGCCGACTTCGCCGCGGCCAAGGTCGCGGTCTTCATCGGCTCCATCCTGTCCTCGCTGATCGGCGTGGCCGTTCTATGGGGCGCCGGCCGATCGTCGTCCGAAGGCTGACGCGCGGCTAACGCAGCGCGGGCAGGTGCCGCGGCCGCATATCGGCCGGCGGCGTGTAGGCGGCGCGCGTCGAACGCCGGGCGCCGTCCGCCGGCGCGGCCCGCAGGATGCCCTGCAGATCGTTGGCATGGTGCAGCGTCGCCGCCGCCACCGCCCGGCTGTTCAACGCCAGCGCGGCCGGGTCCAGGTTCGACAGGTCATCGCAGGCGGCGTGGTAGCAGGGATCGAACGTGATGCCGGCGGTGCCGCCCCACAGCGCCACATCCGCCTCGGTCTTGATCTCGTCCACGCCCGAGGAAATGCCGCCCGCGGGGATGCCCAGCGCGATGAACGGGCCGTAGTCCGAACGGCCGTCGAACGGCGTTCCCTTGAAGGGCGTGTTCCGCATCGCGTAGAAGCGCTCGAAGGTCCGCTCGATCACCTCGGAGCCGGCCGGTCCCGGCCCGTCGCTGCGGCCATCGGAGTTGTCGCCGTCATAGATGAAATACCCCGGATTGGGCGATCCGATCATGTCGAAATTCAGGTACATGGCGATCTTCGCCAGCGCCTCGGGCGCCAGCTTGCCGACGTAGTCGGCCGAACCCAGCACGCCGTCCTCTTCGGCGCCCCACAGGGCGAAGCGCAACCGGTACCGGGTCGGCGTGCGCGCCAGTTGTACCGCGGTCTCGAGCACGGCCGCCGATCCGCTGCCGTTGTCGTTGATGCCCGGGCCTGTCGATACCGAATCCAGGTGCGCGCCCACCATGACCACGTGGTTCTCGTCGCCGCCGCGGCCCTCGGCGATCAGGTTGAAGGTGGTCGCGGGCTCGCGCCGGGTCGAGGCGGCCACCCGCAGCACCAGGCCGGGCGTGGCGATCAGTTGCCGGCCCAGCGCCTGGGTCGTCTCAAGCACCGGGACCTCGATGCCCAGGCTCTGTCCCAACGCGCCGTGGACCATGCCTTCGGCATTGTTGTAGACCACGACGCCCGCGGCCCCCGCCGCCACGGCAAGGCCGATCTTCTGGTCGAAGCTGCAATCGCCCCGTTCGATCAGGGCGATACCGCCCGCCGGGAATCCGGCATAGTCCCGGGCGGCACAGCCACGGCTGCCCACGGCGTGCGCGCCGGCCGAGACGTCGCCCGATCCGGAATAGGTCATTACCCCGTGCTCGATATCCATCGCCGGTAGCGGCCCCACCTGGCGCAGCAGACTCCCGCCGAGGTCCTCGTACCGGACGAAATCGAAGGGCTCGCGCGTGACCGCATAGCCGGCGCCGCGCAGCACTTGCTCGGCATAGGCCGCCGAGACATCGTACCCGGGCGATCCCGAGGCGCGGTGTCCCGCGTTCGCCTCTGCGATGCGCGCGAACTCCCGCAGATGGGCCATGACGCCGTCGAGCGTCATGCAGGCCAGCAGCTTGTCTTCCGTGTCGTTGACCTGGCGCGCACAGGCGGTCTCGGGCGCGACGGCGCCGTCGCCGCCGCAGCTGGCAAGCGCCAGCACCGCGGTCGCCAGCGCCGCCAGCCGGGCCAGGCGCGGTTTCATGATCAGCAAAGCCAATGGAGCGTCCTTGAAGAAACGACGGCGATCGTAACAGAAGGTATCCGGACGACATAACGGCCGTGAATTACGATGTCTGCTTCCGGAAGAAGACGAGACGCCCGCTGATGGAACAAGTCGATTGCATCGTCATCGGGGCCGGCGTGGTGGGCCTTGCCATCGCCCGCGCGCTGGCCGCCCGGGGCCTGGAAACCATCGTCCTGGAGAAGGAGCTGGGGATAGGCACCGGCACCAGCTCACGCAACAGCGAGGTCATCCATGCCGGCATCTACTACCCCCCGGGCTCGCTCAAGGCCGGGTGGTGCGTGCGCGGCAAGCACCTGCTCTACGAATACTGTGCCCGGCGAAGCATCCCGCACCGGCGCTGCGGCAAGTTCATCGTGGCCACCTCGGCCGGCCAGGTCGAGGTGTTGGAGCAGTTGCGCGCGACCGGTCGCGCCAACGGCGTCGCCGAACTCGAGATGATGGCCGCCGGCGCGGCGCGCCGGGCCGAGCCCCAGCTGCACTGCGTGGCCGCGCTGGACAGCCGCAGCACGGGCATCGTCGATAGCCATGCCCTCATGCTGTCATTCCAGGCCGACTGCGAAGCGGCCGGCGGCATGCTGGCCTTCGGCTCGCCCGTGGCCGGCGGGCAGTGCGGCGCCGACGGCATCACGCTGCAGGTCGGCGGCCCGCAGCCCATGGAAGTGCGCGCCGGCATCGTGGTGAACGCCGCCGGCCTGCATGCCCAGGAAATCGCCGCGGCCCTGCATGGACCCCACGCTTCGCGCATCCCGTCCGCGCATCTGGCCAAGGGCAACTACTACAGCCTGGCCGGACGCTCCCCTTTTTCGCGCCTGATCTATCCCGTGCCCGAACCGGGCGGGCTGGGCGTGCACCTGACCCTGGACCTGGGTGGGCAGGCCCGTTTCGGCCCCGACGTCGAATGGGTGGACCGGGTGGACTACCGGGTCGATCCGCGCCGCGCCGATGCGTTCTATGCCTCGATCCGCCAATATTGGCCGGCCTTGCCCGACGGCGCGCTGCAACCGGGCTACGCCGGCATACGGCCCAAGCTGTCGGGCCCCGGCTCGCCCGCGGCGGACTTCATGGTCCAGGGACCGGCCGACCATGGCGTGCCCGGCCTGGTCAATCTGTACGGCATCGAATCGCCGGGATTGACCGCGTCGCTGGCCATCGCCGAGGCAGTCCTGGCGCGCCTCTGATCGCGGACCGCGGATTGACGCGATCGGATTTCCTGCCCATACTCCCGGCGTTTCGCAGGCCATCCGGCCTGTCCGCCCGGGCGTCGGGCACCAGCCTTCTCTCAAGCATGCATCGGCCATCCCTCCGATTCTCCAGGCAGGACCGCCATCGCGGCATCGCGATGCTGGTGCTGCTCGCGCTGCTCTGGGGAATGCTGGCGCCGGCCATCGCCAAGACGCTGGCTCGTCCCGCCGATACCTGGGTCGAGCTTTGCAGCGTCTACGGCCCGAAACTGGTCAAGCTGTCGGACGACGGCTCCAGTCCGTCGCGGGACGATTCGGCCACGACGTCCGCCGACTGCCCCTATTGCCGGCTCCATGCCGCCGTCGCGCTGCCGACCCCCAGCGGGGGGCCCGTCCTGGCAGGCCTCGTCGTCGCGGCCGAGGCACCGGCGCTTCCCCCCGCTCCGCTCCTGGGCACGGCGCCGATCTCGCGCCCGCCTCCCTCTCGCGCTCCACCCTTCACGTCCGCTTCCTGAACCCGCCCGGCCTGCCCGCGTGGCAGTGCCGTTTCGTCCTGCCGCGTCCCGCGCGGCCGACCAGGAGTCGTTCGTGTTCCCTCCCGTTTCCCCGATGCGCCCGGATGCGCATCGCGCCGCCACGCGTCCATCCCTGCCCGGTTCCTTGTGCGCCGGCCTGCTCGCCACCTGGCAGACGTTTGCCGTCCCCGTCCACGCCCAGGCGGTTCCTGAACATGCCCTGCCCACGATCGAAGTCAGCGACGACGCCGACACGCCCAACGGCAAGCTCAACCTCGACACGCCGGCCGCGGCCGCCAGCAATCTCGGCCTGACCGCCCGCGAGACCCCCGCCTCGATCACCGTGGTCGATCGTGCCACGATCGAGGCGCGCGGCGCGCAGAACACCCAGGAGATCCTGCGCGCCATCCCCGGCGTGACCGCCCACGACGCCCCCGGCAACGTGGGCGTGAGCTACCGCGGCTTCGGCACCGGTTCCATCAGCCAGTTGTTCAACGGCATCAACGTCCAGTACTCGATCGCCGCCCGCCCGGTGGACAGCTGGATCTATGAACGCGTCGAAGCCATCGGCGGACCATCCAGCTTCCTGTTCGGCGCAGGCGCGGTGGGCGGATCGATCAACTATGTGACCAAGCTCGCCAGGCGCGAAGACATCACGCAAGGCCAGTTGCGGCTGGGCGGCAACGGGCTCAAGGAAGCCTCGGCCGGACTGAACCGGCGCATCGCCGGCGACGCCGACGGCCCCGGGCACTACCTGCGCCTGGACCTCAACCATCGCGGCGGCGACAGCTGGGTGGACGGCACGGGCACGCGCGCCACGCAGCTCGCGGCATCGGTGCTGTCCGACTTCGGCAACGGCTTCACCCACACCCTGGCCTACGAGTACCAGCACGAACACGTCGACCGCCCCTACTGGGGCACGCCCCTGCTGAACCCGATCGCCGGCACCGCGCGCATCGACGACGGCACCCGCTTCAAGAACTACAACAGCGCCGACGGGGTATACATCCAGCGCGTGCAGTGGCTGCGCTCCATCGCCGAGTGGCGGGCCAGCGACAAACTGCAATGGCGGAACACCTTCTACGTGTACGACGCCCTGCGCGACTATCGCAACGTCGAGAACTATCGCTTCAACGCCGACAACTCGCAGGTGATACGGTCGAGCGCGCTGCTGCAGCGCCACGACCAGCACCTGGTGGGCAACCGCGTCGACGGCATCTACCGCGGCGGGATCGCCGGCCTGAAAAGCGACTGGGCCTTCGGGATGGATGTCAGCGTGAATCGCCAGACGCGTTTCCCGAACAGCCTGTCCGGCACCATCGGCACGGTCGACCCATACGGCTTCGGCACCGAGCGTTTCTTCGACATACCCGGCATGTCGCCGGGCTTCCGGCCCGACCGCGACAACAAGGTCCGCACTCTGGCCATCTATGCCGAAAACCGAACCGCTCTGCGTCCCGGCCTGCACCTGGTCACGGCGCTGCGCCACGAACGCATCGAGCTCGACCTGACCAACCGGCGAGAGGTCAACGCCGCCAATCCGGCCGGGTTCCGCCGCAGCTATCACCCGACCACGGGCCGCGTCGGTCTGGTCTGGGACGTCACGCAGGACGCGGCGCTCTACGTCCAGTACGCCACGGCGGCGGATCCGCCCTCGGGCGTGCTGTCCACCGCATCGTTCGCGGACGTCCGCAACAACAGCGAACTGACCTCCGGCCGCCAGGCCGAGGTCGGCGGCAAGCTGGACTTCTGGGAAGGCAAGGGAACCGCCACGCTGGCCGCCTATCGCATCTCGCGCCGAAACATCGCCAGCCAGGACCCGAACGACAGCAGCCTGACCGTGCTCGTGGGCGAGCAGTCTTCCCGGGGGCTGGAACTGGCCGTGGGACTGCAGCCCGACCGGCGCTGGTCCATCCAGGGCAACGTCGCCTACGTCGACGCGCGCTACGATGACTACACCCAGGGCGGCGTGTCGCTGGCGGGCAAGCGTCCGACCAACACACCGGCCACGGTCGCCAACCTGTGGGTGTCCTACGCCGTCACGCCCGCGCTGAAGGCCACCGTCGGGCTGCGCCGTGTCGGCCGCGTGTACGCCGATGCGGCCAATACGGTGTCCTGGCCAGCCTATCTGCTGGTGGACCTTGGGATGAGCTACCGCATCGATCGCCGCACCGCGATCGTGGCGCGCATCCGCAACCTGACCGACAAGGTCTATGCCGCCAGCATGACGCCGACCATGGCCTACCTGGGCGCCCCGCGCACCGCAGACGTCAGCCTGCGGATCGCGTTCTAGGAGACGGCCATGCGTTCACGCCTCAAGCGCTGGCTCTATCTGCTGCACCGGTGGCTGGGCATCCTGGTGTGCGCGTTCTTCGTGATGTGGTTCGCCTCGGGCGTGGTCATGATGTATGTCGGCTACCCCAAGCTCACCGCGGCCGAGCGCCTGCGCCACCTACCCGCGCTGGATCCCGCGGCGCCCTTGCTCGGTCCCGCCCAGGCCCTCGCGGCGGCGGGCATCGCCTCGATGCCGAAAGACTTGCGGTTGTCGGCGGCCAGCGCTGGCCGGCCGGTCTACCTGGCCACGCTGTCGGATGGCTCCCGGGCCGGCACGCCCGTGGCCATCGACGCCGCGACCGGGACGATGCTGCGGCCAATCGATGCGGCGCATGCCGTGGCCAGCGCCGCCGCCTACGCCGGCGGTACCGTCCAGGCCCACTATGCCGGCCAGGTGGACGAGGATGCGCATACGCACTCGCGCGCCCTGGACCCGCACCGGCCGCTTCACCGTGTGCAACTGGACGACGACGCGGGCACGCTGTTGTACGTGTCCAGCCGCACCGGCGAAGTGGTGCGCGACGCGACGCGCACCGAGCGCGTCTGGAACTACGCGGGCGCGTGGATCCATTGGCTCTATCCTTTCCGCGGCAATCTTTTCGACCGCCACTGGGCCGCCATCGTCGACGGCCTGTCCATCGCGGGCATCGCCGTCGCGCTCACCGGCACCGCCGTCGGACTGCTGCGCTGGCGCTTCTCGCGCCCCTACCGCAGCGGTTCGCGTTCCCCTTACCGGGCCGGCATGATGCGCTGGCACCACCTGGCGGGACTGGCGTTCGCGCTGACCACGCTTACCTGGATCTTCAGCGGCTTGATGTCCATGAATCCATGGGGCCTGTTCAGCAGCGGCCGCGGCGGCCCCTCCGTGGCCGCGGTATACGGCGACACGGGTACGATGCCCGCCGGCACGGCCTCCGTGCAGGCGCTGCTGGCCGGCGGCGACATCCGCGAGTTGCGCTGGGTCCACCGCCTGGGGCGCGAAGTCGTCCTGGCCTATGGCCCGGCCGGCTGCCCCGCGCTGCTCGACCCCCGGACCGCGCAGGCCGTGCGCCTGGACGCCGCGGAACTGCGCCATGCGGCGGCGGGACTCATGGCAGCTCCCCTGGCCCGCATCCAGGTGCTCGACCGCTACGACCTCCACTACTACGACCGCGCCCCGCACACCATGACGGGCGGCGGTGACAAGCCGCTGCCGGTCTGGCGCATCGAGTTCGACGATCCCGAGGCGACCTGGGTGCACCTGGACCCGTACACGGGCTCCGTCCTGAACAGCACCGACCGCTCGCGCCGCGCCTCGCGCTGGCTGTTCGCCATGCTGCACAGCTGGGACTGGCTACCCCTGCTCGAGCGCCGCCCGCTATGGGACGCGATGATGATCCTGTTCAGCCTGGGCGGTCTCGCGTTGAGCGCCACGGGCCTCGTCATCGGCTGGCGCCGGCTGCGCGTGTCCTGGCATAGCTCGAAAGCTTGACAACAAGGCCCGACCGCCCGATCGTTCTTCTACAACCCGAACATCAGCGAGCGGTGGGCAGCGGCGCCCGCCATCGCGCCATCGCCCACCGCCGCCGCCACCGAGCCGGCGGGCCTGCCCGTGTCGCCGCAGGCGAACACGCCGGGCACGCTGGTGGCCTTGGTGCCATCGGTCTTGATCGTGCTGCCCCACGGCCCCTCTTCCATCACGCAGCCCAGTTGCTCGGCCAGCTCCGACGACCGGACCCGGGCCGCGATGAACAGGCCGTTCAGCGCATGGACCACGCCGTCCTCCATGGCCACCGCCACGCCTTCGCCTTCCAGCCGCGCCACCCGTCCCCGCACGATGGCCACGCCGCGCCCGGCCAGCAGCGCCAGCTGCTGCGCATCGGGCTCGAAGGCCTCGTTCAGGAACAGCGTGGTCGCGCCCCAATCCGGCAGCATCATCGCCTGGTGCATCGACATCTCGGACAAGGCCAGCACGCCGACGCGGCCCTGCTGCAGTTCGTAGCCATGGCAGTACGGACAATGGAAAACATGGGTACCCCAACGCTGCGCGAGGCCCGGCAGGTCCGGCAGTTCGTCCTTCACGCCCGTCGCCAGCACGAGGCGCTGCGCCGTGCGTACCCGCTTCCCCACCGACACCTCGAACCCCGCGCCCGCCTGCGCCACCGCGTCCACGCGGGCATCCAGCCACTCCACGGTCTCGTACCTGAGCAACTGGTCCCTGGCGATGGCGGCGATGTCGGCGCCCGCCTCGCCGTCGCGCGTCAGGAAACCATGGGACAGCGGCGCATACCGGTTGCGGCGCTCGCCGGCATCGATCACGAGCACGCGGCGCCGGGCGCGGGCCAGTTGCAGGCCCGCCGAAAGCCCGGCGTAGCTTCCGCCGATGATGATCACGTCGTAGTCCATACCGCTCTCCTTGCTTCGTCCAATTCATGTACCTTTAAATGATACATAACAATTCGCCGCAAGGCCCCGATACCCCTTTGGCACTCGAGGCCATTCCCTACCGCTGCATGTTCAAGGCTGGAGGTGGTCCGCCAGGCCCCACGACGCCGTGCGGCAGATCTGCTCGAACTCCCTGGCCAGGTCCGCCAGCGTCACCGCTCCCAGGCGCCGGACGAGCAAGGCTTGCGCCTCGTCCAGTGCGTCGCCCAGCGCGGCGTTGACCACGCGCTCGACCGCGCAGTCGGGATGGGCATGGTCGGCGCCGATCGCAAAAATCCTGGGCCCGCCCACCGCGCGATGGATGTCCAGCAGCGTGACCTCGGCCAGGTCGCAATCCAGCCGCCAACCGCCATGGTGGCCCTTCTCGGACTGCACATAGCCCGCCTTGCGCAGGCCCGCCATGGTCCGGCGGACCACGGCGGCATTGGTGCCCAGCATCCGGGCGATCTGGGCGGACGTCACGGGCTGGTCGTCCCTGGCCATGTGCAGCAGCACGTGCAGCATTCGGGAAAGGCGGCTATCGGTTCTCACGCGGGGGCTTGTCGGGGCATGAATGGATCCACCCCGACGATAACGCATCTTCGCCGCCGCGCCCGCACGGCTAGGGCTTGGCCTGGCCCTCCGCGGCGATGCGGTCCAGCTCGGCGATCGCGTCGGCGGGCAGCGCCAGCGCGGCCGCCGCCAGGTTCTCGCGCAGATGCGCCAGCGACGACGTTCCCGGAATCAGCAACAGGTTGGGTGCGCGTGCCAGCAGCCAGGCCAGCGCCACCTGCATGGGGGTCGCCGCCAGCCGCGTCGCCACGCGGGTCAGGATCTCCGACTGCAGCGGCGAGAAGCCGCCCAGCGGAAAGAACGGCACGTAGGCGATGCCCTGGGCGCCCAGTTGCTCGATCAGCGCGTCATCGGCACGGTGCGCCAGGTTGTAGTGGTTCTGCACGCACACGATGGGGGCGATGCGCTGGGCCTGGACCACCTGCGCGGGCGTGGCGTTGCTCAGGCCGAGATGGCGGATGAGCCCCTGCCGCTGCAATTGCGCCAGCGCGGTGAACGGCGCCTCGATCGATCCCTCGGACGGCGCATGCACGTCACCCATGATGCGCAGGTTCACCACGTCCAGCACGTCCAGCCCCAGATTGCGCAGATTGTCGTGCACGGCCTGCGTCAGTTGTCCGGGACTCTGCGCCGGATTCCATGAGGCGTCCGGCCCGCGCACGGCTCCGACCTTGGTCACGATGGTCAGGCCCCGATAGGGATGCAGGGCCTCGCGGATCAACTGGTTGGTGACGTGGGGCCCGTAGAAATCGCTGGTATCGAGATGGTCGACGCCCGCCTCGACCGCGGCGCGCAGCACGGCAATCGCCGCGGCGCGATCCTTGGGCGGCCCGAACACGCCCGGCCCCGCCAGTTGCATTGCGCCGTAGCCCATGCGGCGCACGGTACGGTCTCCCAGGGCGAAAGTGCCCGCTGGCTGTAGATCGATCACGGTATTTCTCCGGAAAAACATGGATGGATCACACTATAGACATGGCCACTTCGATCGATAATCTGGTGTAATCGGCACAGGCTGTACGAAATTCTGCACAATGCAAGCACCGCTCCAAGACCTGTTCGCCTTTCTGGCCGTGGTTCGCGCCGGCGGTTTTCGCGAAGGCGCGCGCGCCAGCGGCACGTCGGCTTCCAGCCTGAGCGAGGCGGTACGCAGACTGGAGGGCCGGCTGGGCGTCCGGCTGCTCCATCGCACCACTCGCAGCGTGACACCGACCGAGGCCGGCGCGCGCCTGGTCGAACGGCTGGTGCCCGCGCTGGGCGAAGTGGAAACCGCACTCGACGTCGTCAACGGATTCCGCGATCGGCCCGCCGGCACCCTGCGGCTGAACGTTCCGCTCAGCGCCGCCCGGCTGGTGCTCGCGCCCCTGGTCACGCCCTTCCTGCAAGCCTATCCCGACATCAAGCTCGAAATCGTGGTCGAGGACGGCTTCGTCGATCTCTTGGCCGCCGGCTGCGACGCCGGCATCCGCTACGACGAACGGCTCGAACAGGACATGATCGCGATTCCCATCGGCCCGCGCTGGCAGCGCTTCGCCACCGCCGCCTCGCCTGCCTATCTTGCCGCGCACGGCCGCCCCGCGCATCCGCGTGACCTGCTCGGCCACGTCTGCCTGCGTGGCCAGTTCGCCAGCGGCGCCATGCCCGCCTGGGAATACGAGCGCAAGGGGGAAGTCCTGCGCGTGGACCCCGCCGGGCCGCTGCTGGTCAGCCTGGGCAGCGGCATCGAACTCGCGGTCCAGGCCGCCCGTGACGGACTGGGCATCATCCACCTGTTCGAGGACTGGCTGCAGCCCGACCTGGACAGCGGCGCGCTGGAACCCGTGCTCAAGTCCTGGTGGCGCCCATTCTCCGGCCCGTTCCTTTATTATTCCGGCCGCCGGCACCTGCCCTCGCCCCTGCGGGCCTTCATCGACTTCGTTCGCGCGCACGAAGGCGCCGCCAAGCCCTCCCGGAAACCCTTCTCACGTTGACCACCATGCCCACCGACGCGCCTCCGGCAGGACACGACGATACGCGCGAGGGCGCATGGCGGGTATTCCTGGTCTTCCTGCGGCTGGGACTGACGTCCTTCGGCGGGCCGATCGCGCACCTGGGCTACTTCCGTGCCGAGTTCGTGGAGCGCCGCCGCTGGCTGGACGATCGCAGCTACTCGGACCTCGTGGCCCTGTGCCAATTCCTGCCCGGGCCCGCCAGCAGCCAGGTCGGCATGGCGGTGGGATTGCGGCGCGCCGGCTGGCCCGGCCTGCTGGCCGCGTGGCTGGGCTTCACGTTGCCGTCGGCCCTGGTCCTGATCCTATTCGCCTATGGCATGGCCGGATACCGCGACATGGCCGCCTCCGGCTGGGTACACGGCCTGAAGGTCGTGGCCGTGGCGGTGGTCGCGCAGGCGGTCTGGGGCATGGCCAGGTCGCTGTGTCCCGACCGGACACGCGCGGGACTGGCCATGCTGGCCGCGCTGGCGACACTGGCCGTCCCCTCGGCCTCGGGACAGGTCGCCGCGATCGTGGCCTGCGGACTGCTTGGCCGATGGCTGTTGGACCTGCCCGCCCCCGCTCCGGCACGCCCCCATCCCTACCCCATCTCCCGCCGGGCCGGCATCACGGCCCTGGCGCTGTTCGCCCTGCCGCTGGCGGCGCTGCCGGCCTGGGCCGCGGCCAGCGGCTCCTCGCTCGTTGCGTTCTTCGAGGGTATCTATCGCGCCGGCGCGCTGGTCTTCGGCGGCGGACACGTGGTGCTGCCACTCCTGCAGGCCACGGTCGTGCCCACGGGCCTCGTCGACAACGCGGACTTCCTGGCTGGCTATGGCGCGGCGCAGGCCGTGCCCGGGCCGCTGTTCACTTTCGCCGCCTACCTGGGCGCGGTGGCCCGCGGTCCGCTGCACGGCTGGGCCGGCGGCCTGGCCGCGCTGGCCATGATCTTCCTGCCCGCGCTGCTGGTATTGGCGGGCGCCTTGCCCTTCTGGGAACAATTGCGCCAGCGTCGCGGCATCCAGACCGCGCTGGCCGGCGTCAACGCCGGCGTGGTCGGCATCCTGCTGGCGGCGCTGTACGACCCGGTATGGACCAGCGCCATCCACGGCCGCGCCGACTTCGCGCTGGCGCTGGCCGCCTTCGGGTTGCTGGTCCTGGGCCGCGTGCCGCCCGTCATGGTCGTGGCGCTGGCGGCGCTGGGGGGCTGGCTGCTGGCGGGTTGAAGGCCGGGATCAGCCGGCCACGGCCCGCCCCTCTTCCATGGCCACTCGCACCGGCGGCGCCTCGCCCTGCTTGTCCTGCCCGAAATAGACCACCATGTGCGGGTAAGGCAACTCGATGCCGGCGGCGTTGAAGTGCTGCTTCACCAAGCGGTTGTAGGCGCGCTGCACCGCCCACTGCATGCCCGGCCGGGTCTTGATCAGCACGCGTATGGTCACGCCCTTCTCGTTGACGGCGGTGACGCCCGGGATGCTGATGTCCTCCAGGATCTCCGGCGCCAGCGCCTCGTCGGTCATCAGTTCCGCAAAGGCATTGCGCAGGTGTTGCATGGCATCGTCGACGCTTTCCCGGTGGGCGACCGTGTACTCGCCCAGATGGTAGGAAAAGTCCCGCATGTGGTTGGACACCACGTCCACCGACGAGAACGGCACCAGGTGGTAGCCGCCGTCCAGGGTCCGTATGCCCACCGAGCGGATGGTCATCTTCTCGACCGTGCCGAAAACGCCGGCCACCTGCACGACGTCGTTTTCGTTCATGCCGTTCTCGAGCTGGATGAAGACGCCGGTGATGATGTCCTGCACCAGCTTCTGCGCGCCGAAGCCCACGGCCAGGCCCACCACGCCCGCGCCCGCGATCAGGGGCGCCACGTCTATGCCTATCTGCGACAGCACCACCATGACCGTCATGGTCACGATCACGATCAGCGCCGCATTGCGGAACAGCGACAACAGGGTCTTCTCGCGCGCGGTGGGCATGCGTCCGCCCTCGCGCAGGTTCAGCCGGTGTTCGATGACGCTGGCCACCACCGTCCACGCCAACGCCGCCGCCAGCAGCACGATGGCCACGTTCACCGCCACGCCTATGGCCGCCGCGCCGGCGTCCGAGGCGATCCAGCGCGACAGGTTGAAAGCGCGCCACGCATCCAGCACCAGCAGCACCACGACGATGCGGACCGCCCATCCCACGAAACGGATGGTCGCGGGCACATAGGAGTTCAGTCGGCTCTCCAGCATGGGCAGGCGCGCGCGCAATTCGTCGGAGACGCGTATGGGCTTGGCCAGCAACGCGTTCAGCAACACGATGGCCAGGCTGCCCACGCCGGTCGCCAGCAGGGTCTGGAGCGTGGCGCCCACCATGAAAGGCAGCGCATTGGCCGGATCGATCTGGCTGACCACCAGCAGCACGGTGAAGTACCCGATGCCCAGCCAGTGCCAGACGCGCGCCAGCAGACGCGGCGAGGTGCCCAGGAAAGTCGTCCGGCGCGAACCGCTGTGCTCCAGCCGTTCGCGCACACGCAGGCGGTTGCGCCAGATCACGCCCACCGCGTACACGTAGACACCCAGCATGATCACCAGGGTGGCCAGCCGGCCCAGCGCGGGCGACAGCGCGGCCGCCAGAACCGGATCGACCAGCATCGTGCCGTAGCCCGCCGCCATGACCAGCACGATCAGCCACCGGTTCCAGTAGCGGGCCATCTCATTCGACATCGGCAGCAGGCGCAGGTGCGGATAGCGCGTCGAGAACACGGTGCGAACGAGCACCTTGGTGATCTCGACCGCCAGGAAGGCCTTCAGGAACACCGCCACCAGCGGGTCGACCGCCACACCGTCCGGTCCGCCGCGGACCCCGGCCGCGTATGCCGCGGCGGCGGCCAGCACCACCACCAGCGCATCGATGATGACCGCGCCGACGATCGCGCCCGCGCGCCGGTACAGGACCGGCATGCCGATGGGCGCATCGGCCGGCCACGACGCCGTGGCGTCCCAACCCAGCCTCGCCACCCAATCATCGATCCGCCGGTAGATCCACAGCGCCACCAGCCGCAACAGCACGAAGGCGACGATGGCCGTCGCGACCGAGATGGCCAGCGGTTGCAATGCCCGCGCCTCGTCGCTGTCCATGGAAGGACCGTCGCCTTCGGCCATCGCCCGCAGGTCCGCGGCGCCCTGCCCCAGGTCGGCCACCAGGCCGGACAGGAAACGCTGCGTGCCGTCTGCCAGCCGCTCACGCAGCGTGGGGGACGCCTGGTCGGGCGCAGCAGCCGAGGCAGCCGCCCCGGCTTGCTTCGCGCCGGTCCCGGGTTCATGCGCCCGCAACTGGTCGATCAGCGCCTGGCGGCTGTCGGGGTTCTCGAGCAGGTCCGCCAGCGCGGCTGGCGTGGGCGCCACGGCGGCTTGCGCAGCCATCGCGATACGGGCGGACCCCAGTGTCGCCAACAGCAGCAGGATCAGGAACGCGAAGTGGGCCAACCAGGGCTTGGACAGCCTGCGGCGACTCAACGAGACGTCGCGGAGGGATTGCAGGGGAAGTGTGCATGCTGTCGTCGCGAGTCGAACCACTAGGGGGTCTCCTGGAGGAAAAGGAAGGTGAAAGGCGGGGCCTGCGCCCGCTCATGACGCCACAGGGTAAAACACACGCGTGCCGCAGACAAATCGTGGCGTACGGTGCCGGCGACTACAATTGCCTGCACCAGGATCTCTACGGCGAACGGGGTGACGCGGTGGTGTTCGCCGTCAACCAGCGCCCCGCACCGGGCCGGCGCGGCGGCGTGCGCAAGGTGGCGATGCGCCACGGCGTCAGCCGCGTCCACAGCGGCAGGCGGTACACCGTGGGCCTGATCTTCCACGACGCGCGCTAGCGCAGGACCATGCAGACATTCGATCTTTTCTCCGACGCCACCCCGGGCCAGCCCGAACCCATGGGACCGCGCGCCTTCCTGCTGCGCGGCTTCGCGCTGCCCCGCGTGGACGAGCTGCTGCCCGCCATCGCCCGCGTCACGGACGCCGCGCCGTTTCGCCACATGGTGACGCCCGGCGGCTTCACCATGTCGGTCGCGCTGACCAACTGCGGCACGCTGGGCTGGACGACCGACCGCCACGGCTACCGGTACTCGCGCACCGACCCCGCCACCGGCCTGCCCTGGCCCGCCATGCCGGAGGCCTTCGCCGCGCTGGCGCGGGAGGCGGCCGAGGCGGCCGGCTTTCCCCGCTTCGAACCCGATGCCTGCCTGATCAACCGTTACCTGCCCGGCGCGCGGATGTCGCTGCACCAGGACAAGAACGAACGCGACCTCGACGCCCCCATCGTGTCGGTATCCCTGGGCATGCCGGCGATCTTCCTGTTCGGCGGCCACCGTCGTTCGGACAAGCCGGCGCGGATCGGACTCCACCACGGCGACATCGCCGTCTGGGGCGGCCCGGATCGCCTGCGCTACCACGGCGTGATGCCGCTGTCCGACGTCCCGCATCCGGTCCTGGGCAGCCAGCGCATCAACTTCACGTTCAGGAAGGCGGGATGATCCTGGCCTGGCTTCGCAAGAGAAGGATGCGTCCTGGTGGCGGGTTCCACGGCCAAGGGGCGGCGCGCGGCACGGATTCGAGCGCAAGAAACGGAGCGCTTGCGCCCGGACCATTCGCTATCCTGATGCCATGACCACGAACTCCCGGACATCCGCCATGGGTACCCGCCCACCGTCCGACTACGCCACCGATGACGCCCGCTGGCGGGCGGTGCAGGCGCGCGACGCCGATGCCGATGGCCATTTCGTCTACGCCGTGCGCACCACCGGCGTGTATTGCCGCCCCAGTTCGCCGACACGGCTGCCCCGGCGCGCCAACGTCGAATTCTTCGACTCGCCGCGCGAGGCCGAGGCGGCTGGCTATCGCGCCAGCCGGCGGCAGCAGGACGGGCCCGATGCCGCCCGGGAACGCACCGCGCTGATCGCCCGCGCCTGCCGCTTGATCGAAAGCGCCGAGACACCGCCCAGTCTTGCGGACCTGGCCATGCAGGCAGGCATGAGCCCCTTCCACTTCCATAGGGTATTCAAGGCCGAGACCGGCCTGACGCCCAAGGCCTATGCCTCGGCCCGGCGCGCCCGCCGGCTGCGCGAGGAATTGGGAACACCCGACGCCTCGGTCACCGATGCCATCTACGAGGCCGGATTCAACTCCAACAGCCGGTTCTACGAAGCCTCCGACCAGTTGCTGGGCATGCGTGCGCGCGACTACCGCGCGGGGGGCGCCGGCGCGGTCATCCGCTTCGCCGTGGGCCAGTGCTCGCTGGGCGCCATCCTGGTCGCGCAAAGCCAGCGCGGCATCTGCGCCATCCTGCTGGGCGACGATCCGGACGCGCTGGTGCGCGACCTGCAGGACCAGTTTCCCAGGGCCAGGCTGATCGGCGGCGACACCGGCTTCGAACGGCTGGTGGCCCAGGTGGTGGGCTTCGTCGAGGCCCCCTCGGTCGGGCTGAACTTGCCGCTGGACGTGCGCGGCACGGCCTTCCAGGAGCGCGTCTGGCAGGCCCTGCGCGAGATCCCGCCCGGCCGGACCGCCAGCTACGCCGAAATCGCGCAGCGCATAGGCGCGCCCCGGGCCGTGCGCGCCGTGGCCCAGGCCTGCGGCGCCAATCACATCGCCGTGGCCATCCCCTGCCATCGGGTCATCCGGCGCGACGGCGATCTGTCGGGCTATCGCTGGGGCGTCGAGCGCAAGCGCGCGCTGCTCGGGCGCGAGGCAGGCGGCTCTCGCGACCGCAAATGACGGCTCTAGCGCACCGGGAGGAAGGAAAACAGCATCAGGTTCTGCGCGTAGTTGATCCCCAGCCGGCGGGAGTTCTCGCCCAGCAGATTGGCGATCAGGTCCAGGCGCCCGATGATGGCGCCGAACTCGCGCTCGAAACTCAGGTTCACCTGCTTGTCCGTCCATTCGTTGGCCAGCAGCAGCGGCTCGCCGCGGGCATCGCGCCGGCTGCCCAGCAGCCAGGCGGCGGCCTCGACGTTGCGGGCCGCGTTGTAGACCCGGTCGCCGTCCAGCAGATCGAAGGCATAGAAACGCGTCTTGCCGTCGTGCGCCGCGACGATGGTATCGGCCATGCCGTAGATGAAGGCTGCGACGCGGTCGCCCTGGTAGGCGGGATCGAGCGACACGGCCAGGATCTCGACGTCGTGCAGGCCCTGGAGCCCGGCGGGCGGCGTACGGGCGTCGATGGACAGCCTGACCGTCTCGGCGGCGGCCTCCATGGAGGGCTTGCCGGACTTGCGCCACTCGCGCGGATTGCGCTTGTAGAGCTTGGTCATCAGCGACATCAGGCTCGACAGGTTGTCGCGCATGGCGATGGTCAGGGTCCGATTGAAATCGGTCTGCATCATCTGGTCCGAGGACATGTCCTCGGTCCCCCGCGACTCGTAGCCTGGGCGCGGCAGCGCGGTGTACTGGGCGCAGCCGGCCAGGATGGAGCAAACCAGGGCCGCCGCGCCCGCCGTCCTCAACCTGATCATGCGGGATCCGTTCTTCGCGTTGCCGCGAGGATAACCCAATGCACGGCGATTTCCGCGCCGCCGTGAAACAGGTTTTCACAACAATGGTGAACGGATCTTGCAAGGCGGCCGGCTAGCGGGAACAGGCCCTAGTTAGCCGCCACCAGCAGTTCCTCCGCATTGGCCGGCGGCCGCAGGCCGTCCGCGCGGTCCGCGAAATACCGCCGCGCGAGCTCGTCGGCCGAGACATGCCGCGCTTGCTTGAATCCCTGCTCGCGCGCCAGCTGAAGGATCTGCAATGGCAGGAAGAAGCTCACGAACGGCGTCCCGCTGGCGCGCGCGCCCTTCTCGGCCATCTCCATGCCCGGACGCACCTCGGGATCCGCCATCTCCAGCGGCAGCAGGAACGACATCGCGAACGTGGATCCTGGCGCCAGCGTCGCCATCTGGCGCAGCGTGGCGGCGTTCGCCTCCTTGGTCAGGTACATGCTGACGCCGGTGGACACCACGACCGCCGGCTTGCGGCCATCGAACCCCGCTGCCAGCAGGCGGTCCCACCAGGACTCCCCGGCCTCGAAGTCGACCGGCACGAAACGCAGCCAATCGGGCATCCCCAAGCCCAGTTCGAGCAGCCGCCGCCGCTTCCACTCCTGCGGCCCCGGCCGATCGATTTCGAACACCCTCAGCCGCGACGCCACATCGGGCCGACGCTGCGCGAAGCTGTCCAGCCCGGCGCCCAGGATGACGTACTGCTCCAGGCCACGGCCGGCCTGCTCCACGACCAGGTCCTCGATGAAACGGGCCCGGCCCACGATGGACGCGCGAAACGGCCGGGTGAACCCCTGGTCCATGTCCCCGCGGCGCTGCCAGCCCGGCTCCGGCGCCAGCAGGCGCAGGCCGATCTCGTCCTCCAGCACGTGCGGCGGCGCATCGACCTCGACATGCAAGGCGCGCCACAAGGCCACCCGCGCCGCCGTGCTGTCGGGTGCCACATCCTGTTCATCAACCATGACCGTCGCTCACTTTCCAGCCTGGGCCGGCGCCTGCAACCGCCAGATGCGGCCATCGGGATCGCGGACCGTCATGTCCCGCGTGCCCCAGTGCGTGTCCTCGAACGGCGTGACCACCTCGACGATGGGCTCGGGCTGGAACGCGTCCGCATCGGGCAGCTTCAGCACGATCTGCGACTCGGGTTTCTCGCTTTCAGGGACCTCGGCGATGAACAGGTAAGGGCCGTCGCCATTGCGCAACTGGCCAGAGTTGTGGTCGGTCTCGAACTCCAGCGTGAAACCCAGTGCCTGGAAGAACCTGGCCGCCTTGCCCCAGTTGTGGGTAGTCAGGAACACGGCTTCGATCCGCTCGGACTTCATGTCACTTCTCCTTCTTGGTAGATCGGCGCCCGGGCCGCTGTGCGTCGAGATAGGCGCGCAGCGCCTCGGCCACCAGGGCCGAGAGCGAGGACTCCGATTCGATGGCGTGATGCTTGACCTGCCGGATCAGGCCGACCGGCAGATAGACGTTGAACTGCTTGATCTCTTCCTCGGCCATGGCGACCCTGATTGCTAGATTGCTAGCATTCTAGGAAAGCCGCCCGGGTGCGTCAACCCCGGCAATGGCTGGCAGACGATCCGGCATCGCGCAGCCTGGCGGTGATCGCCGCCCCCAGGGCCGCCGCCAAGCCGCCGACCAGGAAGACCTGGGCATGGCTGAAATGGTCGGCGATCCAACCGGCCAACGGGCCGGTCACGCCATAGGCAAGATCCTGGAAGGCGGCGAAACCGCCTATCGCGGTCCCGCGCAGGTGCGCCGGCACGCGCCGGACCGCCTCGAGCCCCATCGCCGGGAACACCATCGAGCATCCCATGCCCGTCAGCAGCGCGCCTGCCATGGCCACCTCCGGTCCGGGGGCCAGCCACAGCAGCGCCTGCCCCACGGCCTCCACCAGCAGCGACACCAGCGCCACCGGCACGCCGCCGACGCGATCGGGCAAGGAGCCGAACAGCACCCGCACCGCGACGAAACCCAGGCCGAAGCACGTCAGCCCATAACCTGCGCCGTCCCAGCCCCTGGCCAGGAAATACAGCGGGAAGAACGCGCCCAGCGCGGCGAAGCCTATGCCTTGCAGGCCGACCACGACCCCGGGCCCCCAGATGCGCCCCAGCACCTGCGCGAACGGTGGACGCCGGCCCGCCTGCGCCGGCACGGCGGGCGCGAGCGGCCACAGCATCAGCGCGCCCAGCAGCGGCAGCGCGACGCAGATCGCCATCAGGCCGGCGAACCCCAGGTCCTGCAACAGCCACAGGCCCAGTGGACCGCCCGCCGCGAACGCGCCGTACATGCCCATGCCGAACACGGCCATGACCAGGCCGGAGCGCGCCGGCCCCATCATTGCCATGCTCCACGCCAGCATGCCGACCAGGGCCAGGCTCTCGCCCAACCCCAGCATCAGCCGGCCCGCCAGCAGGACCGCATAGGACACGATGCCATGTCCCAGCACCGGCAGCGACGAGGCCAGGCACAGCAGCGAGGCCAGCCCGTACAGGGCCAGGCCACGGAACATGCCGGACTTGCCGCCTCGTTCGTCGGCCAGCCGGCCGGCCCAGCCGCGGCTCAGGATGGTGGAAAGAAACGCGATGCCCACGGCCAGGCCGGAGGCGACATTGCCCATGCCCAGCGTGCGCGAGACATGCACGGCCACGGCCGGCATCGCCATGGCCACCGCGAGATAGCTCAGGAACAGCGCCACGGTCATCCAGACCAGGCGGCGCAAGGGGGAATACTGCAGGACGTTCGACATCGACCGCCGCTCCTTGGGAGTCAGGGCGGCACGGTGCGGAGGGATGGAGGAGAACGATGGACCACGCGGCGCCAACGCACACCGCCAGCCGGCCACGGGTGCCGCTGGTGATGCGTTGGTTGACGTAAACGCTTACGGCCGCGTCCGGGAGAACACTGCGGGGAGAATTCTAGCACCCGAGGAAACGCGCGCTCATTATTGACTTTAATTCAAATGTATTTGGCTTATACCGCGCTTCATCCGCAAAGGTAAAGCCGGCAGAATGCCAGCCATACCCTCGCTATCCAGGAGACCTTCCATGAGCATTCCTTCTTTCGGCGCCGGCACCTTCCGCCTGACCGGCCAGACCGTCATCGACTCGGTCCGCAACGCCCTGGACGTGGGTTACCGCGCCATCGACACCGCGCAGATCTACGGCAACGAAGCCGAGGTCGGCCAGGCCGTGGCCCAGAGCGGCATCCAGCGCGGCGATCTCTTCCTGACCACCAAGATCTGGACGGACAACTACGCCAAGGACAAGCTGGTGCCCAGCCTGCGCGCCAGCCTGGACAAGCTGCGCACGGACTACGTCGACCTGACCCTGATCCACTGGCCGGCGCCGGGCAACGGCATCGCGTTGATCGAGACGCTGGCGGCGCTGGCCGAGGCCAAGGCACTGGGCCTGACCCGCCAGATCGGCATCTCCAACTTCAACATCGCGCTGACCAGGCAAGCCATCGAGCTGCTCGGCAAGGGCGAGATCGCCACCAACCAGATCGAGCTCAGCCCCTACCTGCAGAACCGCAAGCTGGCCGCGTTCCTGAAGGAGCAAGGCATCACCGTGACCTCGTACATGACGCTGGCCTACGGCAAGGTGCTGAAGGATCCGGTGCTGGCCGCGATCGCCGCCAGGCACCAGGCCACCGTGGCGCAGGTCGCGCTGGCCTGGGCGCTGCAACTCGGCTATGCGGTGATCCCCTCTTCCACCAAGCGCGAGAACCTGGCCAGCAATCTGCTTGCCCGCGACCTGAAGCTCGATGCCGGCGACATGGCGCAGATCGCCGCGTTGGAGCGCAATGGCCGCGAGGTCGATCCGCAGGGCCTCGCGCCCGAGTGGGACTGACCGCAAGGCCCGCATGCGGGGGGCTTGCCGGCGCGATTGCGCGAACGTTCACATATACAATTGAGGCCATTTTCTTTCCCAGCCTCATGCAGAACGTCGCCACCCCGTCATCTCGACAACCGGGCACCCGGGACGTCCGCGTCCTGGCCCGCGGACTCACGATACTCTCCGCCTTCGAGCCGGAGAACGGCTGGTTGACCAATTCCGAACTGGCCGCGCTTACCGGCCTGCCCAAGCCCACCGTCTCGCGGCTGACCTCCAACCTGCTGGACGCAGGCTACCTGGAGTATTCGGCGCAGCGGGCCGCCTACCGCCTGGGAATGCCGGTGCTCGCGCTGGGCTTCGCCGCGGCCACTCACAGCGATTTCGTCGTGCTGGCAAGGCCGCTGATGCAGCAGTTCGCCGACGAGCACCGCGTCTCGGTGGTCCTGGCCTCGGCCAATGCCAGCAGCATGGTGTGCAACGAGGTCACCCATGGCCGGGAAATGCTGTTCACCTTGAGAGTGCGCGCGGGCTCGCGCCTGCGCATCGACCGTTCGGCGCTGGGCAGGGCGCTGGTAGGCGCCATGGGCGACGCCGAGCGTCTGGCCTTTCTCGAGAAGTTGAGGCTTGCCGATCCCCCGGCCTGGGAATCCCTGAGCCGGGAAGTGCCTCATGCCGTCGCCCAGATGGCCAGCCAGGGATATTGCGTGGCGGCGGGGACGCTGGAGGCGGGAACCAACGGCGTGGCGCTCGTGATCGACACCCCCGAGGGACCGCACACCTATGCGCTGGGCTGCGCCGCGCCCTCGAACGCGCTGGCCCTGCCGCGGCTGAAGCAGGAAGTCGCCCCAGGACTGCTGGCGCTCAAGGCCAGGCTCGAGGCCGAGCTCAGCGCCGGCCAGTCGGAGTAGGCATGGTCAGGACCCGCCAGCCGGCCCTCGAATCGCCGCAGACCGCCGACACCCAGGTCGATTCGCTCCGTCGGGGGCTGGAGATCCTCCGGCTGTTCGACGTCCGCCACCGCCGGCTGTCGCTGGACGATATCTCGAGCAGGCTCGGGCTGACGCGAACGACCACGGACAAGCTCGTCCAGACCCTGCTGAACCATCATTTCCTGCAATCGCTGGGCAACGACGTCTACCAGCCGCATATCGCCTGCCTGTCGCTGGGACGCGCGGTCAAGCGCCGCCTGCCCACCGCCCAGGCGGCGCGACCGCTCATGCTCGAGTTGTCCCAGCGGTACGGGGTCCACGTGACCCTGACCACGCGCGACCGGCTGCACATGCTGGTGGTCGAGCACTGCGTCCCCTCGGGCAAGGTCCGCCTGGGGCTGACGACCGGATCCCGTTTCTCCATGATCTCGTCCGCGTCCGGACGCGCCTACCTCTGGGGCCAGCCCGAGGAGCAACGCCGCATGCTGCTGGCCCAGATCGAGGACGAGGCCGGCCCGGCCGCGCAGCGGCAGATCGCCGACACTCGCACGGCCTTCCAGGAATTGGACAGGAACGGCTGGTGCTACCTGGCCTCGCCGGTCGCCAACCAGACCGCTTCCATCGCCACGCCGGTGCACGCCGGTACCGCCGTGGAGTTCGCCCTGGCGGCCATGGCGGTGGGCGCCAGCCTGACGGAAAAAGACCTGCGCCAGCAAGTGGCGCCCGAACTCTTCGCCGTCGCCCAGCGCATCGCGCTCACCAAGGACGCTGGCCGCTAGGGCCCCGTCCGGCGCCCCTCGTCCAGCGAACCCAGCGCGTCGCGTACCGCCTGGAGGTGTTCCTCGGAGACGTGGGCAATGGCCTGGAACGCGGCCACGACGTCCAGGTGGGTCGCCAGCGTATGCCGCTCCGCGTCGCGCAGCAGGCGCTTGTTCATGCGCATGGCCTGCGGCGGATGCCGGGCGATGCGGCGAGCCAGGCCGTCGGCCCGCGCGCGCAATTCGTCGTCGGGCACGACGTCGGACACCAGGCCGATGCGCAAGGCTTCATCGGCATCGATGGGATCGGCCGTGAATGCCAGCTCCATGGCCTTGGACCGGCCGACCAGGCGCGGCAGCATCCACGCCCCGCCATCCCCCGCGACGATGCCCAGCCGCGCGAAGCTGACCGAGAAGCGCGCGCTTCGCGCCGCGATGCGCACGTCGCAGAAGCAGGCCAGATCGCAGCCCGCGCCATAGGCCGGCCCGTTGACCGCGGCGATGACCGGGATCTCGGTCTCGCTCAGGGCCAGCGGCACCTGATGCACCGTGTCCCGGTAGCGCGCCTGTATCTGGGCCACGGAGCCGGCCGAGAACATTTCGCGCCGCGCCATCTGCCTGAGGTCCCCGCCCGCGCAGAATGCCCTGCCCTGCCCCGTGATGACGAGCACGCGCGCGGCCGGATCGGCCTGGGCACGACGAATCTGTCCGGCCAGCTCCAGGAACTGGTCCGTGCTGGAAAAACGGTTCAGCGTCTCGGGATGATTGAGCGTCAGCGTGACGATACCGTCCCGTTCCTCGCGCTGGACGAAGCTCTCGCCCGCGGCCATGGCTAGGCTCCGATCCAGCGCGGCGGGCGTTTCTCGGCGAAAGCGCGCGGGCCTTCGATGGCATCCGCGCTGGCATAGACCCGTTCGTGGAATTTGCAGGCCGCCTCGAAGCCCCGGTCGCACCCCAGGTCCATCGCCGCTCCCACGCTTTTCTTGGCGGCCCAGACGGTCAGCGGCGCGTTGTCGGCGATGGTGCGGGCCACCGCCTGTGCCCGCTCGCGCACCGCGGCGGGCGTCGCCTCTACATAGTTGACGAACCCCAATTGGTGGAAACGTTCGATGGGATGCATGTCGCCCGTCATCATCATCTCCAGCAGGAAGGGCTGAGGCAGCATCCACAGCATGGGCACGCCCCACGGCGAACCCCGCCCCACCTTGGCCTCGGAGATGCCTCCCCGCGTTCCCTGCAAGCCGACCCGGATGTCGCTGTTGGCCGCCAGCACCATGCCGCCCGCGGTGAAGTGGCCGGTCATGGCGGCGATGATGGGCTTGGACACCCGCCGCATGCGCTGGTGGAAGGGATCGCGCAGCAGCTCCAGCATGTCCTTGCCCGATTCCGCGCGCACCCTCGCCGCTTCTTTCAGGTCCATGCCGGCCGAGAACGTCCCGCAGTCGGCCGAGGTCAGCACGACCGCGCGGACGGACTCGTCGCGGTCGACCTCGTCCCAGAGATCCAGCAGCCGCTCGCACACCTCGATCGACAGCGCATTGCGCTGGCCGGGCCGATTGATGCGGATCGTGGCGATGCCTGAGGCCAGCGTGTACTGCACGGGGGCTTCGGTGGATGTCGTCATGTCAGGCCTCCTGGACACGAAAAGACGGCTCGAAAGAGTGCTGCCATACCCGCCGCTCACTCGGGCTGGATGTCGGCGGCCTTGGTTAGCCTGGCGTAGTGCCGGCTTTCCTTGGCGATGTACTTGCCGAACTCGGCCGGCGCCATCGGCGGCAGCAGTTCATAGCCCACGCCGTCCACCTGCTTGCGCAGTTCGGGTTGTTCGAGCACGGCGCGGATCTCGCGATTGAGCCGGTCGATGATCTCGGGCGAAGTCCCCGTGGGCGCGAACAGGCCGTTCCAGTTCCCGATCTCGAAACCCGGCAGCACCTCCTTCATGGCAGGCACGCCCGGCAGCTTGGCCGAGCGGTCCGGCGTGATGGCCAGCGCCTTGAGCTTGCCCGAGGTCATGTAGGAAAGACCGGTCGAGAAATCGATGAACATCATCTGCGTCTGCCCGCCCAGCAGCTCGGCGATGGCCTGGCCGTAGGCCTTGTACGGGATGGCCTCGATCTGCGTCTTCGTCATCACGCGAAAGGTGCTGCCGGTGATGCGCGTGGTGCTGTTGGCGTAGGGGAAGGACAGCTTGCCGGGATGCGCCTTGGCATATTCGATCAACTCGGCGACCGAGTTGACCGGTACCGACGGATTGACCACCAGCGCATGCGGCACGCCGCCCACGATGGCCACCGGCGCGAAATCCTTCAGGCCGTCATAGGACACCTTCTTGAAGAAATACTGGTTCGCCACCTGGGTCGTGTTGGTGCCGAACAGCAAGGTATAGCCGTCCGGTTGCGCGCGCGCGACGTACTCGCTGCCTATCATGCCGGTGGCGCCCGGCCGGTTCTGGACCACCATGGACTGCCCCAGGCGCTTGCCCAGGGCCTCGGCCACGACACGCGCCACGGCGTCGGTCGGGCTGCCCGCGGCGAACGGCACCACGATGGTGACCGGCTTGTCGGGATAGGCGGCGCGGGCCGCCGGCAGCCCTTGCGCGGCAAGGACCAGGACGCACAGGCCGATCGAAGGCAAGGTTTTCATCATTTGTCTCCCGCAAGGGTGGAATCGTTGGGCCGGGTCTTGACCATGCGCAGCGGCGAGTAGGTCAGCACGGTCTCGCCCCGTTGGTTGACCACGCGGTTGGCGGTGCGCACCAGGCCGCGATCGGCCTTGCTGGTCGCCCTGGCCTCGATCACTTCGCATTCGACATGGATGGTGTCGCCGGCATTGGTGGGCTTGTGCACCTTGATGTCCGCCTCCATGAAGGCCATGCCCGTGCGCTGCATCGTGCTCTGCATCAGCAGGCCTTCGGCCATGCAGAAGACCAGCGAACCGGGCGCCGGGCGCGACCCGATGATGGACTGCGAGGCGATGTAGTCCAGATTGGTGAACATTTCCTCCACCATGCCCACGGTTCCGATGAACAGGGTGATGTCCGCCTCGGTGATGGTCCTTCCCAGGGTCCGGAAGCGATAACCGACCTCGACGTCGTCCCAATAGAAACCCATGCCCAGGACCTCCAGCCCGTTGGCGTCGGTCGTGATGGCTTTGCGCATGTCCTTCTCCTCCTCGTTCCCTGAATGTTTTCCTGGTCAAAGCACGCCGGCCTGCCGCAATGCCGCTAGCTGCTCGGGCGTCACGCCCACCGACCGCAGTACCTCGTCGGTATGCTGGCCCAGCATGGGCGGCGCGCTTCCCGGCTCCAGCGGCGTGGCCGAGAAGCGCATGGGATTGCGCACCGTCGGCACCATGCCATAGCGCGGATGCCGCACCTCGGCGCGCATGCCGCGCGCGACGACGTGCTCGTCGGCGAACACCTGGTCCATGCCGTTGATGGGCCCGCCCGGGACCTGCGCGCGTTCGAGCAGCGACGTCCAGTCGGACAGGGTGCGCGAACGCGTGAGCGGCACCAGCCACGCATCCAGCTCCGCACGATTGCGCACCCGGTCCGCGATGGTCGCGAAGCGGGAATCGGTCCCGACCTCGGCCTGCCCCACCGCCTCGCACAGGCGGCGGAACTGCGTGTCGTTGCCGACGGCGAGCACCAGATGGCCGTCCGCCGCCGGATAGACCGCATACGGCGCGATGTTGGGATGGCCGCTGCCCATGCGCTGCGGCACGCGGCCGCTGACCAGGTAGTTCATCGACTGGTTCACCAGCGAGCCGACCATGCAGTCCAGCAGGCTGATGTCGATGTGCTGGCCGCCGTGGCCCCGGTCCCTGTGCTGCACCGCGGCCAGGATGGCGGTGGTGGCGTACATGCCGGCCAGCAGGTCGGCCACCGCCACTCCTGCCCGCTGCGGCCCGCCGCCGGGCAGGTCATCGCGCTCACCCGTCACGCTCATGAGGCCGCCCATGCCCTGGATCAGGTAGTCGTAGCCCGCGCGGTCCTTGTATGGCCCGGTTTGGCCGAATCCGGTCACCGAGCAATAGACCAGCCCCGGATTGATCTCGCGCAGCGAGTCGTAGTCCAGCCCGTATTTCTTCAGCGCGCCGACCTTGTAGTTCTCCACGAACACGTCGGCGCCTCGCGCCAGCTCCCGGACGATCCGCTGGCCGCGCGGGTCGGAGAAATCGATGGCGACGGACTTCTTGCCGCGGTTGCAACTCATGAAATAAGCGGCATCGCCCTCTTCCCCCGTATGCTCGTCGGTCAGGAACGGCGGCCCCATCTGCCGCGTATCGTCGCCGGCGCCGGGTTTTTCTATCTTGATGACTTCCGCCCCCAGGTCCGCCAGGTTCTGCGTGGCCCAGGGGCCTGCCAGGATGCGGGAAAGGTCCACGACTCGAAGATGGCTCAACGGCTTGTTCATGGTGGTCTCGATGCTGCCGGCGCCCGCCGGCTCGGAATGGAAGGTCATGGCGCGGCGTCGTAATCGACCTCGACGATGAGATCGCCCTCGCGGACGCTCTCTCCCGGCGCATGGCGCAGGGCCCGAACGGTGCCGGCCCCGTGGGCGGCGATGGCGTGTTCCATCTTCATCGCCTCGATGATGGCCAGCGTGTCGCCCGGCAAGACCCGATCGCCCGGCCGCAGCGGCAGGGCCGCGATGACGCCGGACATCGGCGCGATGGCCAGGCGGTCCGGCCTGGCGCCGTCCTGTTCGCGGGTACTGCGGGGGCGCACGGTGTAGTGGTCGCCGTCCACCAGCACATGCCAGCCGGATTCGGCCGGGCAGGCCTCCCAGCCGTGCGGGCCTACCCGCCCCCCCAACCCCGACGCGTCGCGCAAGACGCGCGACGCCTTGCCGGCCGCCTCCACGTCCACGCCCGGGCCGTCGGCCGCCACGAAGCCGGCCGCGACCGGCTCCTGGTCCAGCTCGAAATGCATCCTCCCCAGCGGCGTTCCGGCATCCAGGCAATGCCGGTCCATCGTTCCCTGCCCGGCGCCTGGAAGCCAGGGCGAGCCTGGCCTGGCCGCCGCGGGAAAGTGCAGCGCGGCGCCCACCGCCACCGCGGCCTCGCGGCTGCGCGGCGACTGCAGGTCCTTGCGCTCGTCCAGGTAGCGCGTGTGAACGTGTCCGGACCTGACCGCCGGATCGTCCAGGACCCGCGCCAGGTAACCCACGTTGGTGGTGATGCCCAGCAGCACGGTGTCGCCCAGCCCCGCCCTGAGCGCATGCAGCGCGGCCTGGCGGTCGCCGGCGTGGGCGATGATCTTGGCCACCATGGGGTCGTAGAAAGGCGGCACTTCTCCCGAGCCATCCAGTGCCGTGTCCACCCGCAGGCCCGCGGGCCATCGCGCGCGCGCCACCGTGCCCGGCGACGGGCGGAAGTCGTGCGCGGGATCCTCGGCGTAGACACGCGCCTCGATGGCATGGCCCCGGCATGCGATGGCGGATTGCGCCAGCGGCAAGGGCTCGCCCGCCGCCACCCGCAGTTGCCACTCCACCAGGTCCAGGCCGGTGACGGCCTCCGTGACGGGATGCTCGACCTGCAGGCGCGTGTTCACCTCCAGGAAGTAGCACTGGAGATCGCGGCCGACGATGAACTCGAAGGTCCCGGCATTGCGATAGTTCAAGCTGCGCGCGCCCTGCAGCGCCGCCTCCAGCAGGCGCAGGCGCGCCTCGGCGGGCAGGCCCGGCGCGGGCGCCTCTTCCACGACTTTCTGGTGGCGGCGCTGGAGCGAACACTCGCGCTCGAAAAGATGCACCACGTCGCCCCGGCCGTCGCCGAATATCTGCACCTCGATGTGGCGCGGCTCGTCGATGTAGCGCTCGACGATCATGCGGCCATCGCCGAAGCTGCTGCGCGCCACCCGGATCGCGGACTCGATCGCCTGCGCCAAGCCTTCATGGCGCGCGATGACCCGCATGCCCTTGCCGCCGCCCCCCGCCGACGGCTTGAGCAATACCGGCAGGTCGATGGCGCGCACCAGCGCCTCGATCTGCCCGGGGTCGTCGCTGGCCTCGTCGGTCCCCGGCACCACGGGAACGCCGGCCGCGCGCATCAGCGCCTTGGCCCGCGCCTTGTCTCCCAGCATGGCAATGGTCTCGGGCGCGGGGCCGATGAACACCAGTCCCGCGCGCTCGACGGCGGCCGCGAACTCGCTGTTCTCGGACAGGAAACCGTAGCCGGGATGCACGGCCTGGCATTGCGTGCGCACGGCCGCCTCGACCAGCCTGGCGCCGTGCAGATAGCTGTCGCCGGCCGGACCCGGCCCCAGGCAGACCGTTTCCACCGCGCCGTCCAGGTGGGCCGCGGCGGCATCGGCTTCGGAATGGACGGCCACGTACTCGATGCCCAGGCGCCGGCACGTGCGCGCGATGCGCCGGGCGATCTCGCCCCGGTTCGCGATCAGGATTCTTTTCCACATGGCCTACATCCTGAACACGCCGAAGCGTGTCGATTCCCGGGGACTGCCCGCCGCCAGCGCGAGGCCCAGCGTCAACCACGCGCGGGTGTCGGCCGGTTCGATCACGCTGTCCACCCACAGACGGGAAGCCGCGTACAGGGCCGTGCTCTCGGCGTCGTAGGCGGCCCGTACCGGCGCCTTGAACGCCTCGGCCTCCTCGGCGGAAAACGCCTTGCCCTGGCGCGCCAGTTGCTCGGCCCGCACCAGGGCCAGCACGGTGGCGGCCTGCTCGCCCCCCATCACCGACGTCCTCGCGTTCGGCCACATCGCCATCAGGCGCGGGCCGAAGGCACGCCCGCACATCGCATAGGCGCCGGCGCCGTAGCTTCCGCCTATGACCACGCTGAACTTGGGCACGCGGGCGGTCGCGACGGCGTTGACCATCTTGGCGCCGTCCTTGGCGATGCCTCCCTGCTCATACTGCACGCCAACCATGAAGCCGCTGATGTTGTGCAGGAACACCAGCGGGATGTTGTCCTGGCAGCACAGTTCGATGAAGTTGGCGGCCTTCTGCGCGCTCTGGCCGAACAGCACGCCGTCATTGGCCAGGACGCCGACCGGATACCCGCCTATCGCGCCCGTGCCGCACACCAGGCTGGCGCCGTAGCGTTCCCGGTAGGCGACGAATTCGCTGCCGTCCAGCAGCCGCGCCAGCACGTCGCGGACAGGGATGGCCTGCTTGGGGTTGGCGGGAATCAGCCCGGGCAGCTCGGCCGGATCATGGCGCGGCGGGACCGGGACACGCGGCGGCGCCGGCAAGGAGGCGGCCTGGCCGCGCGCCATGATGTCCCGTACCAGCGTCAGCGCGTGCAGTTCGTCATGGGCGAAATGATCGGCGACGCCGGACAGGCGCGTATGGATGTCGGCACCACCCAGCGCCTGCGCATCGACCAGTTCGCCGGTGGCCGCCTGCACCAGTTGCGGCCCGCCCAGGTAGATGGTGCCGGCCTGATCGACGATGACGGTCTCGTCGCACATCGCCGGTATGTAGGCGCCGCCCGCCGTGCACGCGCCCAGCACGGCCGCGACCTGCTTCAGGCCCAGGGCGGACATCTCGGCGATGTTGCGGAAGATCTTTCCGAAGTGGTGCTCGTCGGGAAAGATGTCCCCCTGCAGCGGCAGGTAGGCGCCGCCGGAATCGACCAGATAGACGCACGGCAGGCCGTTCTCGCGGGCGATGGCCTGCGCCCGCAACTGCTTCTTGATGGTGAGCGGATAGTAGGTGCCGCCCTTGACCGTGGCATCGTTGGCCATGATCACGCAGGCGCGGCCGGCCACCATCCCGACCCCGGTGATCATGCCCGCGCCCGGCGACTGGCCGTCGTACAGGCCCTCGGCCGCCAGTTGCCCGATTTCCAGGAACGGCGTCCCGGGATCCAGCAGGGTATTGATCCGTTCGCGCGGCAGCAACTTGCCGCGCGCAAGATGCGTCTGGCGCGCGCGTTCGCCGCCGCCCTCGATCGCGCGCCGGCGCGCGGCATCCAGCGGCGCGCGAAGTTCGGCGTAGGCCGCGGCGTTGGCGGCGAACTCCTTGCCGTCTGTGCGTGTACGGGAAGACAGGATGGCCATGGCGAACGATCGTCAGGAAAGGTTCTCGGCGCCGCGCACCGGCAGGCGCATCAAGGCATAGCCCAGCGACTTGCCGGTCTGGTCCAGCCGCAGGGTGCGCGTGGCGCCACCCCCGAGCGCATGGCGCATGACCACCACCACCGCGCCGATGTTGTCCATGGGATGGCACTCCACCTCGCCCTGCACCCAGTCGCCATAGAGCCGCTTCACATCGGCCGGCGTCACGCTGGCGCGCAGCCACGCATATTCCCTCGGGCCGCGGGCGACCAGGCCCACGGAGCAGACATCTCCCTTGTCCCCGGAGCGCACGTAGGCGATATCTTTCACTTGCAGCGTCATCGGCATGCTCCTCAAGCCACCAGGATCTCGGTCTTCTGTTCGACGGCGTCGCGCGGGATGAGCGTCGGCCACAGCGCGATGACGGGACGCGGCTTCATCGGCGTGCCGAACGAAGTGCCCCCCGGCCCCATGATCCACAGATTCGTCCCGGCGCGCCGCACCTTGTCGGCTTCCTCCTGGGTCTGCGTGCGCACCGCGCAGCGCAGGCCCACCTCGGGCAGTTCGTTGGCCCATTCCCGGCCGGGAAACGCCGCCGCGGGCCCGTGCAGGGTGTTCAGGCCGACGAGATCGAAATGCACCTGGTCGGCCGCCAGGCCCATCCGCTCGAAACGCTCGAGCAGGGTCTCGCGGGCCTTCATCGCGCGGTCGTAGGCGTTGGGCCACGGGAAAAAGGCCATCGTCTCTCCTATCCAGCCGTCCTGGTAGCCCACCACCATCTTCCACAACTCGGGCGCGGGCTCTCCCCGCATGCCGCTGACGCGCACGCGGTCCTGGCCTTGGTCATCCAGCCTGAGGGATGTGAAGTCGGCCACCGCGTCGGGCATCAGATAGCGCCGCGGATCGCCGATTTCGTAGACCAGGTGTTCCTTGACTGTCCACTGATCGACCCGGCCCCCGCTGCCCGCCAGCTTGGTCACGGTGGCATTCCCGGTTTCGTCCACTTCCAGTATGGGGAATCCGACCCGCCCCATGTGCGGCATTTCCAGGAACCGGGACGACATGCCGCCCGAGCAGCCCGCCGCGCACTCGACGATGTGCCCCAGCGTCACCGCCGCGGCATACCGATGCACGTGCGCCGCGTCGCGACGCCAGCCGAATTCGTGCGCCAACGGGCCGACATACAGCGCATTGTCCGACACCCGTCCGGCGATGACGACGTCGGCCCCGCCGGCCAGTCCCTCGCTTATCCCCGAACTGTCGGTATAGACGTTGGCGCAGACCACGCGATCGCGTATGGCCGCGAAATCCTCATCGCCGGTATCCAGATTGCGCAGCGGCACGCCTTGCGCGATCAATGCATCGAGCTTGCCCAGCATGTCGTCGCCCTCGACCAGTGCGACGCGGGCGCCGGCCATGCCCGCCTGGCGCGCGCCCTCGGCAATCCTGCCGGCCGCGGCACGCGGATTGACGCCGCCGCCGTTGGAGACCAGGCGCGTGCCGGCCGCCCGGGCCTTGGGCAACAACGCGATCATGGCCTGCACCGCATCCGGCACGTAGCCGGCGTCGGGCCGCTTCAGCTTCTGCCGCTGCAACAGCGCCATGGTCAGTTCGGCCAGATAGTCGAAGCACAGGTAGTCCAGGTTCGCCCGTTCCAGCAATTCTTCGGCGGGGTCCAGGGCATCGCCCCAGAAACCCGACCCGGCACCCATCCGCACGATGCGGCCCATATCTGCCTCCGCCTTCTAATTTCATTTTGTTTTATCTAATTTCATTATATTTTTATCCGGCGAAGGCGTCAAGCACGAGCTGCGGAGCTTCCGGGATCGCATCGCCTGGAGAACGCGCGGCCGGTGCCGCCCGATGTCCTACCGCCCGCCCCTGCCCCGGCCGTGGAACGCCCGGACCATCTCCAGGAACACCGTGGACGCGCTGGAGACGTAGCCGTCCCGGCGCCGGATGTACAAGGTCTCCACCCGCGCGAGTTCGCGTGGAATGCGGTGCAGGGAGACGCGCCCGGCCTTCGCCGCCGGCGCGGCCACTCCGCGCGGCAGCAAGGTCACGCCCACCCCGGCCGCAACGCAGCTCACGATGGCGTCGAGCGAACCGAACTCCAGCGGACGGGCGACGACGATGCCCATTGCGGCCAGCAGCGACTCGAGTCGCTGCCGATAGGAACACCCCAGCTGGAAAACGATGGTCTTCAGGTCGGGCACGCTTGCCAAGGACTTGATCGTGCGCAGGGCCGGACCGCCGACCAGCGCCAGTTCCTCGGTGAAGACGGCTTCCTGGTACAGGTCGGGATGCGTGACCGGACCGGCAACGAACGCGCCTTCCAGCCGGTATTCGACGACGTCCTGCACCAGCCGCGCGGTCGTGCCCGTGCGAAGCGACAGCCGGACCGCGGGATGGGCCTGCGCATAGGAACTGAGCACCGGCGCCAGGCGCAGCGCCGTGGTCGTCTCCAGTCCGCCCAGCGACAGGTTGCCGGCGGGCGTGCCGTCGTCCCCGGCGGCCGCCCGTATCTCGGCCGTCAACCGCGACATCCTGCCGACCAGGGGCAGGATGCGGTCTCCGGCGGGCGTGATCACCACGCCGCGGGCATGGCGTTCGAACAAGGGTACGCCCAGTTCTTCCTCCAGCGCCCGGATCCTGGCCGTGACGTTGGACTGGACGGTATGCAGCTCGGCCGCGGCCTTGTTCATGCTGCCATGCCGAGCCACGGCCTCGAAGGTTTTCAGATCAGCCAGGTCCATGCTTGCTTCCATTCCGAAGGGCGGCATGCAGCGTCATGCCAGCGCGCCGGGGCCGCCGAGACATATCTTTATTCCAGATAGCCATGATCTTATAAATTCGCTTCTTCAGATAAATGATAGCGCGTAGCCTTTTCCGGTCTGCATTACGGGAAAGGACATGGACGAGGAAGCCACCACCCTGACGATGAAGGTCGCTGGCGGCAATCGCGCGGCATGGGCCGTGCTTGCCGGCTTCTGCGCCAGCCTGGTCGGCATCGGCCTGGCCCGCTTCGCCTACACCCCTCTCCTGCCTGCCATCATCGGCGCCCGTTGGTTCGCGCCGTCCCTGGCCGCCTACCTGGGCGCGGCCAACCTGGCCGGCTATCTGGCGGGCGCGCTGGCTGGCCGGCCGCTGGCCGCCAAATGGTCGCCCGCCCCGGTCCTGCGCGGCATGATGTTGCTCGCGACGATCGCCTGCCTGGCCTGCGCGGTGCCGGTCTCTTTCGTCTGGTTCTTCGCCTGGCGCTTTCTGTCCGGACTTGCCGGCGGCGCGCTCATGGTGCTTGCCGCGCCCGCGGTGCTGCCCCTGGTGCCGCCTTCGCGCCGGGGACTCGCCGGCGGCGTCATCTTCATGGGGGTCGGCGTCGGCATCGTGCTGTCCGGAACACTGGTCCCCCTCTGGCTGCGACAAGGCATACGCGAGACCTGGCTGGGCCTGGCCGCCCTGTCCCTGTTGCTGTCCGCCCTGGCGTGGAAAGGCTGGCCCGCGCAGACGAGACCGGCCGCGGCCGAGCCCTCGCATCGCCGCCCCGCCGCACCGTCCCGCCCGCTACGTGCGTTGTACGTCGAGTATGCGCTCAACGCCGCGGGATGGGTGCCGCACATGATCTTCCTGGTCGATTTCGTGGCGCGAGGTCTCGGTCTCGGCCTGCAGGCGGGAGCGCACTACTGGGTGCTGTTCGGCATCGGCGCGAGTGCGGGCCCGGTCCTGGCCGGCATGCTGGCCGACCGGATCGGCTTCGGCCCGGCGCTGCGGGCCTCGTTTGCGCTGGAAGCAGTGGCCGTGCTCATCCCGGCACTGGGCCTGGGGGCAGCCTGGCTGGCGGCTTCCAGCGTGATCGTGGGCGCTTTCGTGACCGGCACCGTGCCGCTGGTGCTGGGCCGTGTGCACGAGTTGCTGGTCCACCACCCTACTCTGCAGGGCCCGGCCTGGCAGACCGCCACGGTGGGCTTCGCCCTGTTCCAGGCACTGGCCGCCTACGGACTGTCCTTCCTGTTCGCCCACGACGGCGGCGACTATGCCCGGCTTTTCGTCATCGGGGCCTGCGCGATGGGGTTGGCATTGATCATCGACTTGTTCGTCATCCGCTCGCCCGCAGGCCCCTGATCGAATGCCAGTACGGCTTCCGACACCCGCCGGCGCAGCCGCTCGACCGCTGCGTCGACCTTGCGAACCGACAGCAGATACTTCCACGAATGTTCCCGCAGCCATCGACCGGGCATCAGCGGCGGCGCGGTGACAGCCAGGCTCAGCGCCCAGCCGGGCGCCCAGCGCACCGCGATGCGCGGCCGCATCGCGAGCGACACGGCGGGCACGCCCACGTTGGAGGCCAGGTGCGCCAGGCCCGAGTCATTCCCGACGAAAATGCGCGCCGTTGCAAGCCAGCGAGCCAGATCGTCCAGGGATTCGTGCGAGACCAGGCGAAAGCCCTGCGCCTCGACCCATTCCCATTGCGCGTGCTCGCGGGGAGCCACCACGAAACTCGGATCGTAGCCCCGGGCCCGCAGCCGGCGGGCCAGTTTCAGGAAACGTCCGGGCAGCCATTGCTTCTGGATGTCGCTGGCCGTGGGATGGATGATCACCCGATTGCCGACGGCGGTCACGCCCACGTCGACCGGCACGACCAGGCCGTTGTCGCGCGTCAGGCCATCGAGCCCGAAGCAATGGCGGCACAGGTCCAGCTGTATGTCCACCATGGGCTTGACCTGTCGATACGTGGGCCACCTGTCCATGACCCACACTCGCGGATGCCAATCGCGCGCATCGTCCAGCACGTCGGATTCGTAGGCGTGCAGCATGACGTCGAAATGCTCGAGCCGGTTCCGCGCCTGCGCCGCATGCAGCTCGGGCTCGATGCGAAAACCGGGAAACCACTTGCGCATGGCGTGCAGGTGGCGGCTGAAGACCGTGACATCGATCCCATGGCGGACGAGATTGTTGGCGACCACCATCGAGATGAGCGTGTCGCCGATGCGCGGCGACATCACGAAGGCGACAGACCAGCCTTGCTGAATGGGATGACGGGGATGGTTGATGGCAGCCCCCTTGTGCAGTGGTACGGGTCGATGCAATCGACTCTACTCTGCCGCCCCGTACGACTTGTTTTTTATCGTAACCAAATCGTCACGGGATATTCGCAAGAGAGCGATCAATCCGCCATGCCGCCCAGTCCCAGGCGCGACCAGAGCGAGCGTTTGCGGGTGCGGTGGTTGCCGGCATAGTCGCGTTGGGTGGCTTTCATCATGTCGCCGAATGGCGACGGCGACCGATAGTCGTCGAGCGCGTAGCCCGCGGACAGCGCTTCGCGATAGCAGGCATCGAAAAGCTCGGCCAGGTCGGCCCTGGGGTGCGGCAGCACCCGGCCGTCGAACCAGTGCCGGCGGCCTTCCCGCTCCAGCCTGGGGAATGCGTATTTGTGGCTGAACTGCGTCCCCATGTCCGAATAGTGCAGGATGCGAATCGCATGAAGCGGCTTTCCCTCGCCATCGATATTGTTGTAGTCCGAGTGCATCGACTCGATCAACTCGGGATGTCCGGAGAAATAGCGCATCATGCGCTGGTGCGAATCGGGCTCGGCGCGCAGGCGCTCGATGGATGGCAGGTGGGGCCGCGCGGCGGCGCAATCCCACACCGTCACGCAAAAACGCCACGATGTCTTGCGCCCCTTGCCGGTAAGCACCTTGCCGGCGTCCAGCGGCATCCGCCAGAGTTCGGCCAGGTCGCACAGCACCACCATGTCGGTGTCCAGGTAGATGGCCCGGCCCTCGTAGCCGCAGAACGCCGGCACGCCCCAGCGGAAACCCGAGAACGGCGTGGCCCACGCCTGCGTGCGCCAGCCCCGCCCCTGCCCGGGATCGGCATGCCAGAAACTGGCCGGATCCCTCGACAGCCGCATCCACTCGATGTCGATGGGCAGCGAGCAGTGCTTGCGCGCGCTGTATTCCAGCACCATCATCTGCTCGAGATCGCAGTCGTTCGGATCGCATCCGACGAAAAGCCTGATCCTGTCTTCCATATGGTCCTCGGCATCAACTCCCGGCCAGCGCGCGCCAGTCCCGTTGCTGGAACGGGTCACCCGACAGCGCGCCATCCGGAGACAGGTTGACGATACGCACGCCCGATTCGCGCAGCAGCGACGCCGCCCTGTTGAACGACGGCAGGATGTGGCCGGACAGGTACTGGTCGAGCGTGGTGGGAAGGCGGTCGGCGAGCGATTCGTAGAAGCGGCCCGCGGCGGCCGCGTTGCGCAGGTCCACGCCATGCAGCACGATTTCGGCGTACCCCAGCCAGGCCATGATCTGGAGAGCGGTGTAGGCCACGGTGCCGACGTCGAACACGCCCTTGCGGATGTCGCGGCTGAATCCCAGCGCGCGGTCGAGATCGAAAATAGCCAGTTCGTGCTCCGGATGTTCGCGCCGTACCTGCGCCATGGTCCGCGCCGGCAACAGCGCGCGCCGCTGGGGATTCTCGACCAGGAACAGCCGGCAGCGCAACGCCTCGGGAGGCATCCGTTGCAGGACATGCCACAGGCACAAAGGCGTGGTGAACAGCAGCAGCTCCTGCTCCACGACCCGGCGGACCAGTTCGGGACGGGCCCGCACGAAGCCCGTGTCGTTGAAGCAGTAGTAATCGAAGCGTACGGCATGACGGTCGAGCAGCGCGATGGCGCCGTTCACCCCCATCACGCCGGACAAGGACAGGCGGCCGTAGTCGATGTCATTGATCGACGGGCCGCTGGCGATGATGTGCCCCGTTCCGGACGCGCTTGCCCGGGCCACGCTCGCATTGGCCAATGGCAGTGGCCGGCGCCGGTACGAATAGCCGACCACATGGCCGTCGGCGTCGCGTTCCACCGCCACGTGCGGCCACAGGCGCTCGTTGTGGCGCTGGCCGGGACCGTGGGTGTAGCGGTACAGCAGCTTCAGCGCGGTATTGGCGAATCGGCGGGCGACGGGCATGCGGCCAATTGTTTGCCCATCGCGCACGAATGTCGAGCCGGCGTCTGTTTCTTATGAAACGTTGTGATACGCCCGGCCGAGCCGCGGCCCGGTACAACATGGGTTCCGCAGAACTCGACCCGGCCGGCCATGATAGAAACTGCCCGCATCTACATAGGTTTCGACAGCAAGGAAGTCGCCGCCTATCACGTGCTGTGTCAGAGCATCCTGGAAAAGAGCTCCATCCCCGTTTCCGTCACCCCGGTCGCCCTGGATCACCTGGAAGGCGTCTTCGCCCGGGAACGCAATCCGCTCCAGTCGACCGAGTTCTCGTTCTCTCGCTTCCTGGTGCCTTACCTGAGCGGTTTCCAGGGCTGGTCCCTGTTCATCGATTGCGACACGCTGGTGCGCACGGACATCGCGGAACTCTGGGCCTTGCGGGACGAGCGCTTTGCCGCGATGTGCGTCAAGCACGACTACCGTCCCAGAAGCGAAACCAAGTTCCTGGGACAGGTCCAGTCCAGGTACGAGAAGAAGAACTGGTCCAGCGTCCTGCTCTTCAACAATGCGAAATGCCGCAGGCTCGATCCCTACTATGTGAACACGGCGACCGGGCTGGACCTGCACCAGTTCAAGTGGCTCGAATCGGAAGACCTCATCGGCGACCTCCCCGCCGCATGGAACTGGCTGGTCGCCGAATACGACTACCGTTCCGACGCCAAACTGGTGCATTTCACCACCGGCGGCCCTTACTTCGACGAACACAGGAACGACGACTACGCGGACGAGTGGTTCTCCACCCGCGAGCGTCTCCTGCACGTCAGGCAGCGCGGCCGGTGACGCACGCCGCGCGCTCCGCGTTCCACAAGGGAATTCCCGTGGCGCGCGACACCTGCGGATCGGCGGTGAATACCGGCCGCCCCGCATCGAGCAGGCGTTGCAGGATGATCCGGTCCATGCGCACGTGCAGCCGCGCCAGGCCCGCATCGTTGTAGGCGTGTCCGGCCGAACCCGGATCGATGCCGGCGATGATGACGGCAGGAGCGCCGTGATGCAGCGCATACAGCACGGCGTTGATGCCGTTCGAGCACTTCGACTCGGCGTCGATCTCCAGGGAATGCAGGCCCGCGACCCTGTCGAGCAGCGCCATGCGCTCATAGCGGTCGACGATGTAGAGGTGGTCGTAGCGGTAATCGAACGACGCCAGCCCGCGCTCCAGCCGCTCGCGTTCGTTCTTGCGCCATAGCAGCACGTAGAGCGCGCGCGTCCGCCGCCCGCTCAGGACCCGCCGGACCTCCCGCGCATTGTGCGTCGTGCCCTCGATCTGGTTGAACATCATCATCGTGATGTCGGGCACCTCGATGCCCCAGCGCGCGGCCACGGACTGGGATCCGTTCACGGTGATGACGGTATAGCGCCCATCCAGGCCCTCCGGCCGGTTGGCCTGCGGCGCGGAGCCGACCACGACCACCGGACCCGTGATGTCGAAAGGCAAAGGCGGCGGCGCGGGCCGGGTCAGGCGGTACTTCATCCATCGATACAGGCGCTTCTTCGCATCGATCAATTGTTGCCGCATCGTGCTTTCCGCCATCGTCAGGCCTCGGGCAGCGCGATGCCCGTCGCCCGTTCCAGCTCGCGCAGCAATTCGTCCTGGAAAGCCGCGTCGAGCGCGGCGGGATGCGGATCGAGCCGCTGCTGGTGGTGCCAGTATCCGCCGCTCGCGCCGGCGCGCGGGTCCGTGCCGGCAGCCAGCCACTCCTGGGTCAGGTGGCCCAGGCGCAGGTCGCCGGGCGCATTGGGGCCTCCCATCTTGGTCGGCACCCACCCCGGATCGACCGCGCTGCTGACAACGCCCGGCCACAGCCGGGCCACCGCCATCGCCAGCGCCGTCACAAACAGCTTGCTGTCCGAGTAGGACGCCGACTCGCCATGCCCGCGCCAATCCAGGCCGTCCAGTTGGGGACGGCCGTCGAAATGCATGCCGCTGCTCAGGTACACCAGGCGATCCGGCCGGGCGATGAGCGCCGTCAACACATAGGGCGCGACCACATTGACCGGCAGTATGTGCCGCCCGGTATAGACCCCGGCGTTGTGGATGACCGCATCCATCCGCCCCAGGCGGTTGACCTGGCCGGCGACGTCCTCGGCCTGCCCCGGGTCCGACAGATCGCCGGCCACCACCCGGGCGCCCCGGCTCACCAGGTCCTGCACCGCATCGAGCCGCTGCCGACCGCGCACGTGAAGCACGACCTCGTGGCCGTCCGCGAGCAGCGTGCCGGCCGCGGCCTTGCCCAGCCCGTCGGCCGAGCCCGTGATGAAGATTCGAGACATTGCCAGCTCCTATGGGAATCAGGACACCATTGCCGCCAGCGCATCGGCGGCCCGTTGCAGCCCGCCCAGGATGGTGTCCGCGACACGCGGCGAAAAATCCCGGGGCAGCGCCGCGTGGGCCTCGGCGATGGCCGCGGGGGTACGCGACAGGATTTCTTCGATGATCGGCCCGGCCGTCGGCGCATAGCCAACCTTCCGTGCCGTACTGTCGAAATGCCGGCGCTGGATGCCGTGCATCTCATAGTGCCGGTTCTTGCCCAGCAACGCCATCGCCAGCTTGATTTCGCGGCTGGACCATTGATTGGCCCCCTCGCCCAGCACCGGGTAGGCCGACATCACGTCGTACAGCCTGGTCAGCCGGAAGCGACCGCGCGGCAGGAGATGAATGCTGAAATTCTTGGCGTGGCCGTCGGGCGCGCGCAACAGCCAGAACAGCACTTGCGCGGCCATCAATGTCTTCATGTCGGCATCGGGGCTCACCGACTGCCGCAGCGTGGCGAACAGGGTCTTGAGCCCCGGCCCGCCCTCGTTTTCGTACTTGCGCAGCGGCGGGCATCCGGCCACCTGGCAGAAATCCTCCTGCGGCAGCCGCATGATCCACCGGCCGTCCGGCGCGACGCGCCGGTCGAAACGCTCGACGACCAGCACGCGCTGCCTGCCGAAGGTCGCGATGTCGGCATGGGCGGCATCCAGCCCATAGGCCTTGAGCAGCCGCAGGCACAGCCATTCGTTGTCGACCGAGGTGGTGAAATCCGCCCGCCGGCCGCCCATCAGTCCCAGCGGCAGCTTGAAGATGTGGGTGGTGGGAGTGGCGCCGCGCGGCGCGTGCCATCGGCCGTCCCACCACAGGAAAGCGGTCTTCTCCTGCGCGCCCGCCAGTGAAATGCGGAAGTCGGCATCCGGATCCCCCTGGGCGCCGAAGGCGCGCGGCGACACCGTCTCGATCAGATGCCGCTCGATGTCCTCGTCGGACAAGGGCACGCCTTCAATGCGGTCGTGGCCGTCCGGCGTCTCGTGCTCGTCCAGTATCTGCACCGCTCCCACGCAGTCGCTGCCGACTGCCTTCAGGAGATCGAAGGGATCCGTCGAACCGGTCCGGAAGCGCTCGGCCACGCGCCTGCGGATCACGTCGCTGTCGGGCAGGAGGTTGTCGAAATAGTTGGCGACCCTCTCGCCCTTCAGGGGCAGGCCGTGCAGGTTGAACGGCAGCGACAGCGAAAGCGGCCGGCCGATGTCGGCCCCCGTCCAATCCGGGTCGTAATGCAGTTCCATTTCTCCTCTCGCGGGGATCGTCCAGCGGCCGACGCGGATGCCGTTGGCCCAGATGAACAGGCTGCGGCCATGCGATCGACGACCCATGTCACCAGTCCGCGTGTACAGTGGACGGTGGCGCCTGGCCGCCGCGCGGCCCCAGGGTCAATTCCAGCCCGAGCGCGGCGCACCAGGCCAACAGCTGCTCCAGGCTCAGCTCATGGGCGTGCAGTTCCAGGTGGGACACCCGCGACTGGCTCAGGCCGATGCGGCCGGCCAGGGCAGACTGGGTCATCCCCTGGGATTTGCGCGCGGCCTGCAGCACCGTGCCCAGTTGCGTGGCGGTCGCCAGGACTTGAGGTGACATGGACATGGCAAATACCTGAAATCCGAATAAATTCATAATATTTGCGGTACAGGTATATGTCAATTATCTGAAGTTCAAATATTTCCCGATTGTTCTTTCCATGACCGAGCACGCCGCCATCATCGCCACGCCCCAGCCACGCACCCGGGAAACCCTGGCCGCCGACCTGTCACGGCTGGGAGTCGCCCCCGGCATGACCCTGCTCGTACATTGCGCCATGAGCCGGCTCGGCTGGGTCTCGGGGGGAGCCGAGACCGTCGTGCGTGCCCTGCTCGATGCCGTGGGCCCGGCCGGCACGCTGGTGATGCCCGCGCAATCATCGCAGTTGAGCGATCCCGCCAACTGGCGGGCGCCCGCCGTCCCGCCCGCCTGGATAGCCACGATCCGGGCCACGCTGCCGCCGTTCGACCCGCGCCCCCCCCCCCGACCCGCAGCATGGGCGCGGTGGCGGAACTGTTCCGGACCTGGCCCGGAGCCCGCCGCAGCCCCCACCCCCTGTGCTCCTTCGCCGCGCTGGGCCCGCTGGCCGGATCGATCACCGCCACCCACGCCCTGGAAGATCCTTTCGGCCACGGCGGGCCGCTGGGGCGCCTGTACCGGGAACGCGCCGGCATCCTGCTGCTGGGCGCCGGCTTCGGTGCATGCACGGCCTTCCACATGGCCGAGACCCTGGCCTCGCCCCCGCCGCCCAGGATCGCCGAAGGCGCCCCGCTATGGGTGGACGGCCAGCGGCGCTGGGTGGCCTTCGACCTGCCCGCCGGCGATGCGGACCGTTTCCCGGCCCTGGGCGAGACGCTCGTCCGGCTGGGCCTGGCCAGGACTGGGCAGGTCGGCTCCGCGTCCTGTCACCTGCTGGACCTGCGGGCGGCGGTAGATGCGGCGGCCAGACTCATGACGGAAACACCCCGCTGAACCCGGGCCGGAATTTTTTTCCGCCACCGATCCGTTTCCCCTGTCCGATTCGTCTTGGGAGTACCGGACACAGCCATGCCGGTTCCAACCCGAAGGAATCTCCGCCATGGCCACCGCCCCGCAGCAGCCCGTCACCCTTCCTGCGCCTCCGGGCCTAGTCGAACTGGCCCTGGGTCTCGGGCGAGACCTTGGCGCCCACCAGGTAGACCACCGCCAGCAAGGCCGAGGTGATGGCCAGGACGTGGGGAATGTCCTGCGGCGAGCCGCTCAGCAGCGAGACCACCGTGGGCATCATGCCGCCGACGGCGAAGCCGATGTTCCAGGACAACCCCGTGCCGCTGGCGCGCATCTTGGCCGGGAAGCGTTCGTTCAGGAAGATCATGACCGGCGCGATGATGGCCCCGCCAAGCAGGGCGATGGCCGAGGCGATCATCGTGATCTGTAGCAGGGACGCGGGCTTGGCGATGAGCAGGAACAGGTACGGCAGCAGTACCAGGCAGAAGACGCCCAGCGCATAGAACGTCTTCTTGCGGCCGATGACGTCGCTCAGGGCGCCGAAGGCCAGCGCGCCGACGATCGTTCCCACCGAGCTGATCATCAGGATCAGCGCCGAGCTCTCGTGCGGCACGTTCGCCACCAGCTTCAGCAGCGTCGGCAGATAGCCCGCGGTGATGTAGTAGGTCGCGCCGCCGCCGAAGGTGATCAGCAGGTTGACCAGCAGCACGTTGCGATACTCGCCCGCGAACAGCGTCTTGAGCGGCGAAGCCTGCCTGGCCGCCCCGTCCTTCTGCCTGGCCCGCTCGGCCTGGATCTTCTTGAAGGAAGGTGTCTCGTCCAGCAGCCTGTACATCACCAGGCCGAAGACGGTGCTGATCAGGCCCGAGAAGAACATGACGCGCCAGCCGATCTGGTCGAAACGGTCGCCGGGGAAGACGTAGGACAGCGCGAAGTACACGATGGAGGCCATCAGGGCGCCCATGCCTGCGCCGCCGCTGCCGACCAGTCCCGACATCAGGCCACGGTGGCGCGGCGCGATCGACTCCGTGCCTATCGTATGCGTCGAGGCCACGATGCCGCCCACGAACAAACCCTGCACGATGCGCAATACCAGGAAGACGATGGGAGCGATCACCCCGGCCTGGTGGATGGTCGGCAGCAGGCCGAATGCCGCCGTGCTCAGCCCCACGCCCACCATCGAGATCATCAGCGCACGCTTGCGGCCGTGCTTGTCGGCATAGGCGCCGAACACGGCCGACCCCAGGGGCCGCACCAGCAGCGCCACCGCGAACGAGGCATAGACCGCGGCCAGCGACAGGGTGGGCTTGTCCGAAGGAAAGAACAGCCGCCCGATGATGGGCGCCACATACAGCAGGATGAACAGGTCGAACAGGTCCAGCGCCCATCCGAAGGTGGACGCCAGGCCCGCCATGAAGGCCTTGCGCGACTGCGCGGGGTCGGCGGCCGAGTCGCGCGGTCCCGCGCCCGGAACGGTATCCGTGGTCGTATTCATGATGTCTCCGTTATTGGAATCGTGCAGCGTTCCGGCTTAGCGGCCCGTCCACTGCGGTTTACGCTTGGCGTGGAATGCCTCGACGCCTTCGCGGAAATCCTCGGATGTGCGCAGGCGGCTGTAGCAGTGCCCCTCGAGCTCGATGGCGATGGACACCGGCGAGTCCTCCGAATCGTTCAGCAGCTTCTTGACCGTGCGCTGGGCCAGCGGCGAGAAACCACGCAGTTCGTCCACCAGCCTGTCGGTGGCGGCCTCGAGCTGGTCATCGGCCACGCACTCGACCACGAAGCCCCAGTCGTAGGCCTGCTGGCCCGGAATGCGGCGCGAGCGCATCACGACGTCCTTGGTGCGGGCGATGCCGATCATGCTTTGCAGGCGCGCCGATCCCCCCGATCCGGGAATCTGCCCCAGCTTCTGCTCGGGCAGCGCGTACTGCGCCGTGACGCTGGCGATACGGAAATCGCAGGCAAGCGAGATCTCGAATCCCACGCCGAAGCAGTAGCCCCGGTTGGCGGCGATCACCGGCTTGGAGCAGCGGGCCGGCGCGGCGATGTTCCAGGCCAGCTTGGAAACGTGTTCGGGACTGGCCTCCAGGAAGCCGCGGATGTCGCCGCCGCTGGAGAAGTGCTCGCCTTCGGCGCGCAGCACGATCACGCGCACGCGCGGGTCCTCGTCCAGCGCCTCGAACACCAGGCGCAGTTGTTCGCGCTCGTGCATGGTGATGATGTTGAACGGAGGACGCTTCAGGACAATGTCGGCGCGCTCGCGCTCCGCGTCGACGATGACGTCGAAGCCATCGAGTTGTTCGAGCAGGCTGTGGGCCGGATGATTGAGCTTGGGCATGGAGATATCCTTCATTGGGTCATGCACGGGATTTCGGAATCAGGAACGGTCCGGCTCGAATTCGCCGGCCGTCAGCTTGCGGCGCAGGATCTTCCCCACGGGGGACTTGGGAATCTCGCTGACGAAGACGTATTCCCGCGGACGCTTGAAATTGGCGAGATCGGTGCCGCGGCAATACGCATCCAGCGTCTCGCCGTCGACGGCCTCCTTGCGCTTGATGAAGGCGACGACGCGTTGGCCCCAGCGCTCGTCGCGCAGGCCCGCGACGGCGACCTCGTCCACGCCGGGATGCAGGGACAACACCGACTCGATGTCGACCGGCGAGATGTTCTCGCCGCCGCTGATGATCATGTCGTCCACCCGCCCGGTCACGTGCAGTTCGCCGTCCTCGTCCAGATAGCCCGTGTCGCCGGTGAAATACCAGCCGCCGTGCAGCGACTTGGCGTTGGCGTCGGGCCGGTTCCAATAGCCTTCGAACGCCTCGTCCCCGGCCAGGTCGGCGATGATCTGCCCCTCCGTTCCACGCGGCGCGAGATCGTCGGGATCAGTCGTCTCCAGCCGCACCAGGCGCAGGCGCGTGTTGATGCCCGCGCGTCCGGCGCTGCCGGGCTTGCTGCGCGCATCGGGGTTGACCGCCATGGTGTAGACCTCGGAGCTGCCGTAGTGATTGACGAACAGCTCGGGCCGGAACGCCTCGTCCAGGCGCAGCAGCAGCGCGTCGTGCATGGGCGCGCCGGCGAAGCCGAGCTTGCGGACGCTGGAGATGTCGGTGCTTGCGAAATCGGCGTGCGCCAGCAGGTCGTGGTAGAGCGTCGGCACCAGGTACAGGTTGCTGACCCGCTCACGCTGGATCAGCGCCAGCGCGGTTGCCGGCGAGAAGCGCGGCAGGCACACGAAACACCCGTCCACCAGCGCCATGGCCAGCAACGACCGCACTCCCATGGTGTGATAGAGCGGCATCACGCCCAGCGTGCGCTCGCCTATCCCGTACTGGTTCTGCGCCACGTGGCCCAGCGCGGCCGCGCGCTCCTGGCGATGCCGGCGCGGCACGCCCTTGGGCTTGCCGGTCGTCCCCGACGTGTAGAGCATCAGCGAGATGTCGTCCGCCGTGGCGCGCGGGCCGGCCGTCCAGGGCCGGGCGGCAAGCAGGCCGTCGTATGCATGGGTCGCGTGGGCGTCCGCGCCGACCACGATGCGCGGCACGCCGGCCGCCTCGGCGGCCTGCGCCACGGCTTGCGCGCTGGCCTCTTCGTAGACGATAGCCCTGGCCGAGGCGTCGACCAGGCAGTAGTCGATTTCCTCGGGCTTGGCGCGCCAGTTCAGGGGCGTGACGATCACCCCGAGGAACTGGCAGGCCCAGTGCAGCGTCGCCATTTCCAGGCGGTTCTGCAGGACCACGAGCAGATGGTCGCCATGCCCGAGCCCCAGGTCATCCAGCCCTTGCGCCACGCGCAGGATCTGCCCCAGCCACTCGGCGTAGGTCAGGCGGATCTCGCCTTCCACGGCCGCGATCGCCTCCGGGTTGCGCTCCACGCTCTGCAAGAATGTACGTCCCAAATCCAGCATCAGATGCCTCCTTCTATGTGTTCTTGTTGCGCGAGGCGGCCACGTCCAGGACGGCCTGCACGATGGGGGTGTAGCCCGTGCACCGGCACAGGTGCCCCGAAAGCATGTCCCGCACCTGCTGCTCGGTCGGATCGGGCACGCGCTCCAGGAAATCTGCGCACGACATCAGGATTCCCGCCGTACAGAAACCGCATTGCAGCGCGTGGTGCCGCCGGAAGGCCTGTTGCAGATCGCCCAGTTCGCCGTCCCGCGCCAGGCCTTCGACCGTCTCCACCCCGCGGCCGTCCACCTGGACCGCCAGCGTCAGGCAGGAGCGGCTGGCCACCCCGTCGATGCGCACGGTGCAGGCGCCGCACACCCCGTGCTCGCATCCCACGTGGGTGCCGGTGGCGCCCAGCCCGTGCCGCAGGAAGTCCGACAGCAGCATGCGGCTCTCGGCCCTGCCCTCGCGCTGCCGGCCGTTCAAGGTGCAGCGGATGCGATGGGTCTTTTCCGTGCTCATGCGGTGTCTCCTTGCGCCCGGGCAGCGGCCGTGGCGATGGCCCGGGCCGCCAGTTGCCGCACCAGCCGCCGGCGGTACGCGGCACTGGCGTGCGCGTCGTCCTGCGCGCCCAGCGTCCAGGCAAAGTCATTGATGGCGGTTTCCAGCTCCCGCTGCGGCAGGCGCGGCCATTGCACGACGGTCGGCCGGTCCGCCACGCCGCCCACGCCCAGCCGTATCGCATCCTTGCCGACGGCGGCCGCGCAGGCGGCGATGGCGAAATCCCCATGGCGCAGCGAAAACTCCTCGAACGCGTAGCCCGTGCCCGCCGCACGCAGCGGATAGCGCACGCAGGCAATCAATTCGTCGCTGGCGCGGGCCGTCGTCAACATGCCCTGGAAGAAATCCCGCGCCGGCAAGGTGCGGCGGCCGCGCCTGGATGACAGCACCACTTCGCCACCCAGCAGCGCCAGGCACAGCGGCAGCTCCGCACTGGGGTCGGCGTGCGCCACCGAGCCGCACACGGTGCCCCGGTTGCGCACCTGGAAATGCGAGATATAGGGAAACGCACAGGCCAGCAGAGGCACTTCGCCGGCCAGGCCCGGCCGCCACTCCACGCTGGCCTGGGTGGCCGCGGCCCCCACTTCCAGCATTCCGCCCGCCACCTTCACGTAGTCCAGCGCCTCGCAGCGCGAGACATCCAATAGCACCGACGGCTGCGCCAGGCGCATGTTCAGCACCGTGATCAGCGACTGCCCTCCCGCCAGGATGCGGGCCTCCTCGCCATGGCGAGCGAGCAGCTCGCAGGCCTGCGCCTCGTCCTCCAGGCGCACGTAATCGAAAGCCGCGGGCTTCATGCCGCCCCCCTCCATCCAAACAGCGCCAGCAGCTTGCGCCACCAGCGGCGCGGCGCGGCGGGCGTAGGCTGCCCGCTGGCCTGCCGGCCGAGTTGTTCAAACAATTGCGCCAGGACGATCTTGGCCGCCCCTTCCAGCATGCGGCTGCCGACCGCGGCCACCTTGCCGCTGACCTCGGCGCTGTAGTCGTAGACCAGGCGCGTGCCGCCTTCGCTGGGCTCGAGCCGAACCTTGCCGCTGCCACGCGCGGCGCCCAGCGACGAACTGCCCGAACCGGCCAGGCGCAGGGAATGCGGCGGATCCAGCTCCGACAGCTCGATGTGTGCCGCGTAGCGGGCCTTGATCATGCCCACGCCCACCGTCACGTCGGCGCGATAGCGGTTCTCGCCCACCGCTTCCAGCGAATGGCAGCCGGGTACCACCTTGGCCAATGCCTGCGGATCAAGCAGCACGTTGAAGACGACCTCGGGCGCCGCGGCGATCTGCACGCTGCCCGTGGCGGACAAGGCCTTGCCCGATCCGCCGCCCGGCGCCGCGGCGCTCGCGGGCGGCGCCGAAGCCGCTTGCGCGCCGGCGCTGGGCGGCGGATCGTCGAACCCGATCAGTTCCATGATCTTGAGCGGTGTCAGCGGCAGCCTGACGTCGCAGGCGCCCCGGATGGGCGCCAGGGCATCGGCGACGGCATTGGCCACGCATACCGGCGTACTCATGTTGTTGCCCTCGCCCAGGCCCTTGGCCCCCAGCGGCGTGAACGGCGACGGCGTCTCCAGGTGGACGATGACCGGGTCGGGCACCTCGCAGGTCGTCGGCACCAGATAGTCGGCGAAGGTGCCGGACTGGAAGCTGCCGTCGCCCGCATAGCGGAACTCCTCCATCAGCGCAGCGCCCAGCCCCTGGGCGAAGGCTCCGCGGATCTGGCCGTCCGCCAGCGCCGGGTTGAGCAGCTTGCCCGCATCGTGCGTGGTGACGTAGCGGTCGATGCGTACGCGTCCGGTATCGCGGTCGATCTCGACCGCGCAGATGTCGAAGGCGAACCCGTAGGCCGCCGACGTATTGACGCGGTCCTGCTCGTCCGGGGCGGTCAACTCGGGCGGGGTCCAGAATTCGGTCACCCGCAGGCTGGGCGACTCCCCTTCCGGCAACTGTCCCGGCGCCCAATGCGCGCTGCTGGCCGCGCGTGCGAATGGCAGCATCTTGCCCGGCGCGTCCGGCAGCCCCACCTTGCCTCCCGCGAACACCACGTCGGCCGGATCGCACCTGAGCTGATGCGCCACGATGCGCGCCACCTTGTCGCGCAGCCGGCTGGCCGCCAGGTGCACGGTGCCTGCCACCGCGCCGGCAAAGCGGCTGGAGTAATTGCCCGCGGCGACCGACCAGGCATCCTTCTGCGTATCGACATCCACATTCACGGCCACCTGCTGCGGCAAGAGGCCGAACACGTCCGCGACGACCTGGGCGCATACGGTCATGTGCCCTTGCCCGGCAGGCGACGAAGCCACGACCACCGTCACCCCGCCCAGCGGATCGATGCCGACGGTGGCGCTGGCGATGGCGCCGTTCTTGGGTCCGGCCTTGGCGCGCTGCTCCGCCGTCATGACCGTGCTGATGTAGCCCATGTTGGAAATGGACGGCTCCACGATCGCGGCATAGCCGATGCCATACAGCCGCCCCTCGGCCCTGGCCACGTCGCGCCGCCGCAGGAGTTCCTCCAGCCCGCCTTGCCGTTCGGCCATCTCCAGGGCCAGCGGATAGTTGCCGGAATCCAGCAAGGCGCCGGCCGCGGCGCGGTACGGAAACGCCTCGGGCGGCACGAAGTTGCGCCGGTACACCGTCAGCGGATCGATTCCCAGTTGCTGCGCGATGCGCTGCATCAGCCGCTCCAGCGCGAAATACACCTGGGGGCCGCCGAAGCCGCGCACCAGCCCGGCGGGCGTGCGGTTGGTCAGCACCACGCGGTTGCGCACCTTCAGGTTGGGGATGGCATAGGCACCCGTCAGGCAGCCGTGCATGCGATAGAACGTGGCTGGCTCGGGGGCGCGCAGATAACCGCCCACGTCGTCGAACTGGTCGTAGGACAGCGCGCTGATCCGCCCCTCGCCATCCACGGCGGCCTCGATCGTGCACAGGCGGGAGGTCGCGGACGTCGCGGCCACCAGGTGCTCCAGACGGTCCTCCACCCACTTCACCGGCGCGCCCGCCTTGCGCGACGCCAGGCACATCAGCACCACGTAGGGAAACACGCTTTGCTTGACGCCGAAGCTGCCGCCCGAATCACGAGGCAGCTTGTGGCGCAGGCGCGTGCCCGGGATCTTCAGCGCCAGCGCCATGACCGAATGCAGCGAATACGGCCCCATGAAGTTGGAGCTGACCTCGTAGCCATCGTCGCCCGCCAGGTGCTCGGCGATCACCACCGCCCCTTCGATGGGCGTACACGAATTGCGAGGGTAGTGGACGGTCAGCTGGACGCGGTGCTCGGCCGAGGCGAAGGCGGCGTCCGGCTCGCCATAGCTGAAACTGCGGTCGCTGACGATGTTGCTGCCCACCGCCGGATGCAGCACCGGCGCATCCCCGGCGATGGCCGCCTCGATCTCCACGGCCACCGGCAGCACCTCGTAGTCGACGCGGATCAGTTCCAGCGCATCCTCGGCGACATAGCGGTCCTCGGCCACCACGACGGCGACCGGCTCGCCAACATAGCGCACGCGGTCCTGGGCCAGCGACCAATGCTCCATGGGCGACTTCACGCCCACGACGAAGGGCTGCGACCAGCGCTTCACGTCGGCGCCCGTCAGTACCGCCCTGACGCCCGGATGGGCTTCGGCGGCCCCCGTGTCCATGCCAAGCACCCGGGCATGGGCGTGGGGGGATCTCAGGATGGCCGCGTGCAGCGTGCCCGGCTTGACCGGGAGATCGTCGCCATAGGCGCCGCGCCCCGACAGCAGCGCCGCGTCCTCGACCCGTTCCTGCCGGCGCCCGACGAACGGCGCATCGGCCGTGGCCAGAACGCTCGCGTCACTCATGCAAGCACCCCATGTCTCTTCCTCCTGTTCCCTGCATGCCGCCTTCAGGCGGTCTGCGCGAGGAGAAAGATAAGCGGCGCCCTGCCCGCGGCCGTTACCGCCGCATCGGCTCACTTACCATAGAGTCTGATTTTTCTGTTTTCCGGCGGGAAATCGGTCCACGGGCCGGTGGTCAGCGCCCGTCCCGGCCGGCGTCGAACACGTCCACCACGCGGCGGTACTCGGTGGGCGTGGTGCCCAGGTGCTCGCGGAAGAAACGGGTGAAATGGCCCGGAGCGGAAAAACCCATGTCGTAGGCCAGGTCGGCGACCGGCGTCTGGCCCGCGGTCAACGCGGTGATGGCCGCTTCCATGCGCAGCACGTTGGCGTACACGCGCGGCGTCAGCTTGGTGGTCTTGCGGAAAAGCTCGAAGAAATGCGCGCGCGACAGCCCGCATTCGGCCGCCAGCGCATCCATGTCCAGCGACTGCCCGATGTTCTCGCGCATGCGGCCGATGGCCCTGCGGATGCGCACGTCGCCATGGTGCTGCCGCAGACTGCCCAGCAGCGACTGGTAGCTGCGCCACTCGGAATGGTGCTCGATCGTGGCGATCATCAGCTGGAAAAGACGCTCTTCCAATTGGCCGGCGGGCAGTTCCGCCGTCAGCAGCATGTCCCGCGCCAGCGCATCGGCCAGCTTGCGCGCCGCCGGCGACAACGCGACGCAGGGCTGCTGGAAGAAATGGGGGTGCGCGCTGACCGTCAGGGCCTGCTGGATGCCGGCCAGCCAGCCGGGCTCGATGTACAGGGCCAGGATCACCGTGCGCTGCACTTCCGCGCCGTTATGGCTGTAGGAATGGGGCTCCCAGGCATTGACCAGGACCGCGCTGTCGTCCGTCAGCGGCTGCGGCTGGCCGCGCACCGAAAAATACGTATCGGCGCCGAAGGCCTTGATCAGCACGTGGCAATGGTGATGCGCATGCGACACCAGGAGCATGTTCATGTCGAGCAGCGCGACACGCCCGAACTTGCCTTGCAGGATCCTGATTGCAGCTGACATGGTGGGAATGCTCCACGTACCCGTATACGACAAGAGCCCCGGGCGCTCCTTGTGTTGCCCGGAAGGTGCCGCGCAATGGAATATTCACGGCGCGCAGACGCGCGGCGAGTCTTGGGATTTTAATATATCCCGTTGAAATCCCTGCCCGCGCCGCCGGTCGCCCGGAACGCACATCCATGCCTCATCTGAACTTGCGCCCGCCACGCCGGACGACGCCCCCATCGTCGTCCTGGCCTTGCTGCCCGGCTACGAGGACCGGGGCATCGGCAAGAAGCTGCTCGGAATCGTGACCTAGGCATGGCGCACCGCGACGCCTGCCACCGGAGCGAACATTTTGTAATGAATTCGTCCGCGTTGTGCAATCGACATCCCGTCCAGGCACCGCGTCCATTCCGGCCAATTGCTTATCATAGAGGCCGTTCCCGGCATCACAACGACAACAACTCATGGGCCAAGCATTCCAGGAGCTTTCGGCATCGCAGGTCATGCTGGCAGGCCTGCTGTTTTTCGGTGGTATCTACCTGCTGTTCGGCGCCGCGACCTGGCTGCTTACCCGCCACGTCCTGCCCGCACTGGGCGTGGGGCGCCCGCTGGACCCCCGTCCGCTCGCGCCGGGCCAGTTGCGCCGCGAACTCCTCCAGTCGGGCATGTCCATCCTGCTGTTCGGCACCGGCATGATCTTTCCGTGGGGCCTGCTGCAGCTCGGATGGGCCAGGCTGGATCCGGCCGCAGGCGGCTGGAAGATCGCGCTGGAAATCCTGGCCCTGGTGGCCTGGAACGACGTGCACTTCTGGATCAATCACCGCCTGCTGCACACGAAGCCGCTGCGCCGCTTCCACCTGCCCCACCACCGCTCCATCGTCACCACGCCGTTCTCGACCTACAGCTTCCACCCGGTCGAGGCCCTGATGCTGGGCAACGTGATCCTGCTGCCCATGGTGGTGCACGACTTCAGCTTCTGGTCGCTGGCCTCGGTGCCGCTGTTCAGCCTGTTCTTCAACTGCATCGGCCACGCCAACTACGACTTCTTTCCGCGCGTGTCCTACGCCCACTGGTTCGCCGCCAGCCGCCGGCATCACCTGCACCATGCCTGTTTCAACGGAAACTACGGGTTCCAGTTCACCTTCATGGACCGGCTGTTCCACACGCGCCTGCAGGCGGACGCTGCGGCGCTCCTGTTGCAGGCCCACGACCGCAGGACCGCGGCGGGCCATGAATAGCGGGCGCGCTTTCCTGCCCACGCTGCGCAACCGCCGCGACTGGCAGAGCCTGCTGTATCTGGCCGCCTTGCCGGCACTTGCCGCGTGGCAGTGGCACCACGGCTTTTCGCTGCCCCTCTACGCGCTGATGCTGTTCCTGACCCTGGGCATAGGCGTCATCCACCACAACCACACCCACGTGCGGATGTGGCGCGGCCGCAGGGCCAACCGCGCCACCGATTTCTGGATCACCCTGCTGCAGGGGCACCCCACGTTCGTGTTCTATCCCGCGCACGTCGCCAACCATCATCGCCACCGGCACGGTCCGCGGGACATCGCTCGCACCTACCGCTTCGGGGGCGATACCAACCACCTGTGGGGCTACCTGATCCATCCGGTGCAGGCGGCATGGGTCCTCTACCCCGCCTTCGTCCGCTGGCTGCGCCGCCTGTACCGGCACTGGCCCGGCGCCTGGCGCTACTGCATGGCCCAGTACGCCGCGTGGCTGGGCTTGTGGGCCGGGCTGCTGGCGCTGAACCCGGCCAAGGCATTGTTGTTCGTGATCGTGCCGCAGTTGCACGGCCTGCACTGGCTGCTGGCCACCAACTACCTGCAACATGCCCACGCCGACGGCGGCCCCACGCGCAGCCATACATTGGGCTATGCCCGCAATTTCGAAGGGCTGGTCAACCCGCTGCTGTTCAACATCGGCCTGCACACCGCCCACCACGAGCACTCGCGCGCCCACTGGTCCGAACTGACCCGCCTGCACTACCGGCGCTACCGGCATCGCGTGCCGGCCGCGCTGAACGAACCCGGCCTCGTGCCCTACATGTTCCGCGTCTTCGTCCTGGGAAGCTTCAGCGCGCGCTTTCGCACGCGCTCCCTGACGACCCGGACCACCCCACGCTAGGCCGCCGCGCTCCCTCGAGAGAACCCCATGCCCATCGCCTTCGACCGCGTCTACCTGCAAAGCGCCGGCTACTTCATGCCTGGCCAGCCGGTGTCCAACGACGAACTGGACCGCTACATCGCGCCCTTGAACCGCATCTCCGGACGCATCAAGCAGCGCATCCTGGCCGAGAACGGCATCAAGCAGCGCTACTACGCCATCGACGCCGAAGGCGGCACCGTGTACAGCAATGCCAGGATGGCCGCCCATGCCATCCGGGACTGCCTGCGGCGTGCCGACGCCCGGCTGGACGACGTATCGCTGCTGGCCAGCGGCAGTTCGGGCGGCGACGCCCTGATGCCCGGCTTCGCCAACATGATCCAGGGCGAACTGGCCGCCCACCCCATGGAGACCCTGTCGGTGCACGGCATCTGCGCCGCCGGCGTCTCGGCCATCCAGGCCGCGGCCCAGGCCGTGGAAATGGGCGGCCACGACCGCGCCCTGGCCGTGGCCAGCGAACTGCCCTCGCGGCTGTTCAAGCGGTCGCGCTTCACCGCGCGCGGCTACGATGCCGACTTCGATTCCCACTTCCTGCGGTGGATGCTGTCCGACGGCGCCGGCGCGTTGCTGCTGGGTAATGCGGGATCGGCGCTGCCCGGCGCCTCGCAAGGCGTGCGCCTGAAACTGAAATGGGTGCACCAGCGCTCGTTCTCGGGCGACTATCCGGTGTGCATGCAACTGGGCCTGTCCGCGGACCGCGAGCGCGTGCACCTGGACTATCCTTCCTGGACCGACGCGGAAGCCGACGGCGCGCTGGCGCTGCGCCAGGACATCCGCCTGCTGCCCCACCTGTTCGACATCGGCATCCACGAATACGCCGGGCTCGCGCGGGACGGCTGGGTCCGGTCCGACCGGATCGACCATTTCCTGTGCCACTACTCGTCCGAGAAATTCATCCCCGTCGTCAAGGACCTGCTGGAGAAGGCCGGCCTGGAGATCCCGCAGGAACGCTGGTACAGCAACCTGGCCTGGCGCGGCAATACCGGCGCCGCGTCCATCCTGATCATGCTGGCCGAATTCCTGGAGACGCGCGCCGTCGAGCACGGCCAGCAGATCCTTTGCTACATCCCCGAGTCCGGGCGCTTCACCACCGCCTACATGCTGTGGGAAGTCGAAAGCCTGGATGCCGCGCGCGCCGCGGCCGCCGCCCCGCCCGCGGCGCGCGTGGCCGACACGGCCGGCAACGATCTCATCGCCCCGCCCCATGATCCGGCCACCGCGTCGCCCGAACTGGGGCCGCTGCTGACCGAACTGGCCTCCATCTGGCACGACTACCGCTCGCGCGTCTGGCGCACTCCCCTCGTGCACAAGCTGCGCACCCGCCGCTTCCAGACAGGCGACTACCTGAACTGGATGGAAAACTGGATCCCCCAGGTCCGCGAAGGCAGCAAATGGATGCGCGAGGGCGTGGCCTCGCTGGGCCCCGACTACCAGCCCCTGGCGGCCTTGATCGAGACCCATGCGAGCGAAGAGCAGAATGACTTCAGGATCCTGTTCCAGGACTACCGGAACGCCGGCGGGCCCATCGCCGATCTCGATGCCCTGCGCCGCAACCCTGGTGGCGAAGCCCTGAACGCCTACCTGCATGGCCTGGCCGCCACCCGCGACCCGATCGGCCTGCTGGGCGCCATCTACATCATCGAAGGTACCGGCCAGCGCATCATTCCCGCCCTGCTGCCCCTGCTGAAGGCCAGCCTGTCGCTGCCGCCGGACACCTACCGCTTCCTGGAATACCACGGCCACAACGACGAGAACCACCTGGCCCGCTGGCTGGCCGCCGTCGAACTGGCCCTGGACTGCGACCCGACGGGCCGCGCCACCCGACGCATCATCGACACCGCCCGCCACACCGCGGCCCTGTACCTGATGCAATTCCACCACGTCATGGAGAACGAGGCCCCATGAAAAAATCCCCGCCCGACTTCCTGGCCCAGAAGCACGACCCCGCCGACCCCAACCCCTGGCTGGCCCTGTACCTGGACCGCAGCACGCCCCTGCCCGACGCGGTCAAGAAAAGCTGGCTGACCGACTCCAGCAGCAACTCGCGCCAGTACCTGCTGCCCCTGCTGCGCCCCATCGCGCGCGGCTTCATCATCCTGATCCAGCTGCTGAAGATCTTCCTGCCGCGCAACTGGTCGCACTCCCGGCTGCTGCACCGCGTGCTGGCGTGGGGACTGACGCGCTTCGTCTCGCCCGAGGCCAATTGGCTGATCCTGCGGCACTTCCATCTGGGGGCGCAGATCCTGACCTTCATCGCGGCCAACTCGCCGGTGCCGATCACGACCACGCCGCTGGAGCCGCGCAATATCGACGACCTGAAGGACGATCTGTTCGTCAAGCACGACCTGAATCTCTTCAACTTCGTCATCCGCCTGAACCAGGCCCTGCGCGACGCGGGCATCGAGATGCACCCGCCGGCCCGCGTGGATTTCTCCATGATCCGCGATCCCGGCCTGCGCCTGGAGGACATGCCCCGCACGCGTCTGAACTTCCTGGACCTGCAAAGCGCCATCGAGCTGTTCACCCCGCTGTACCAGCTCATGCTGACCGACAACGACTTCTGGCGCGCCGCCAACTCGCTGCAGCTGGACGAGACCATAGGCATCTACGCGGCCAAGCTGATGGGCGCGCCGGAGCACCTCATCCTGGTCAACAACAAGCATCCGCTGGTGCCGATGTCCACTCTGCGGGCGGGGTACCGGCTGGTGCTGCACGGGTTGTCGACGGAGATGCTGCATAGTCTGCTGATGGACCGGAAGGCGGCGCGGGAAAAAGAAGAGGAAGCTGTGGCGGCGTGAACGTTCGTTTATTGCCGTGAACCCGAACCTGCTCAAGGAGGCCTCGGAACTGGATCGGCTGCGGCGGGACGGCACCGTGCTCCTCCTGCATTGCATCCCGCTTGCCGTGAAGGTGTGATCGACGAGCAACCGGCGATCGATCCGATGTGCGGAGCGGCTTGACTTCGCCAGGCGCCTGAGCCAAGGTAAGGCCGTGACTTCCACGCATGAACGACAGCCATGCCGACAATGACGCCAGCCTGGCGCCACGACCGGATCAAGGTCGGATGCGCCGGCTGGTCCATTCCCAGCCGCCATGCCCATTTGTTCGGCCCGGGCGATAGCGCCCTGGCACGCTATGCGACGCGCTTCCCCGTGGTCGAGATCAACTCTTCGTTCTATCGGCCGCACCAGCCCGAGACCTACGCGCGCTGGGCCGCAACCGTTCCCGAAGGCTTCCGGTTCTGCGTCAAGCTGCCGCGCAGCGTGTCGCATGAACGCCGGCTGCAGGACACGGGCGCCGCGCTCGACGCCTTTTTCAGCCAAGTTCGCGAGCTGGGCGAAAAACTGGGAAGACTCCTGCTGCAACTGCCGCCCTCCCTGGCCTACGATGCGCGCACGGCCTCCACCTTCCTGCGCATGCTTCGCCGCCGGACCGACGTCGCCATCGTATGCGAGCCACGGCACGCCAGCTGGTTCACCGACGACGCCACCGGCATGCTCGAGCGCCACGGCATCGGCCGCGCCGCGGTGGATCCCGCCCCCGTTCCCGACGCGGCCCATCCCGGCGCGGACCGCTCGCACAGCTACTGGCGCTGGCATGGCGCGCCCCGGATCTACTACAGCGAGTACGATCGCGACGCGCTGCGGGCCCTGGCCGAGCGCGTCGTCCGGGAACGCGGCCAGGGCGACGCCCCCTGGGTGATATTCGACAACACGGCACAGGGCTTCGCCATCCAGAATGCGGCGCAGATGCAGGATATGGTTGCGGCATAATTCCCTGGCACTGCGCTCCCGCCCTTGCCGAGGAAGGTCCGATATGAAAACGCGTCGCCTTGTTTCCCTCCTGCTGGCCATGTCCGCCGCCGGCCTGTCCGGCCCCGCCCCGGCACAATGCGTGGAATGCGCGCAGCAGATGTTCCAGGCCACCCTGACGACCAACATCTGGTACAACATCAACCAGGATCAGATCGACCAGACCCGCAGCCGCGACGCCAGGAACGGCACCTGCTACGACGCCAACCGCAGCTTTGAAGGATGCCGCGGCAAGGCGACGACGGCCAGGCCGACGGGCATCGCCCCCAACGCCGCCAGCCAGGCGGAAAATGCCGTGCTGGCCGTGCTCAAGACCGAGCACAGGCGCCGGGCGCAGGCTCAGGGAGCCGCGCACGCCAATCAATGGCTGAACAAGGCCGCGGGCGACACCGGCCGCCAGGTCGCCGCGCTGAACGCCGAGTATCGGCGCCGCGTGGACACGGACGGCAGCACCAGCGCCGACAAGTGGTATGTCGACAGCGCAACCCGGATCGCCACGCAATATGTCCATGGCGGCAACGCCCAAGAAGCCCTGGTGGGTGGGATTCCGGCCGCGACGCGCCAGCGCGCGGAAGACGCGACCTTTGCCGTATTCGAGCCGGAGCTCGACCGCCGCAGCAAGCGCGACGGTCAAGCGGCAACCATCGCATGGATGCGCGCCATGGGGCAGGCGGTGGGCGCCGGGGTCAGGAATCTCGCGCCCGAGTACCTGCAGCGCGCAAAAGCGGACGGCCAGGCCAGCGCGGACGCATGGTATGTCGAGCAAGCAAGGAAACTGGCCATGCTGCAGATACGCGGCGGACCTTGAGGCGCAAGGCCTGCAGCATCGGACTGAACCGGGGTTTATCTCCCGGGCGGCGCACGTATATTTTTGACATTTCCGCCAGACCATCGAGCAGCTAAGCTAAGACCAACGGCCGATGCCTTCGCTTGGAGAATGCCGATCATGCTCAACCGCCATATCGTCCGGGGTGGACTGGCGCTCGTTCTGCTGGGCCTGGCGGGCTTCGGCGCGTGGCTGTCCAGCCTCCCGCCGGCGTCCGCGCCCGCCCAAGCCCAGCCGGTCGCGGCAGGCGACGTGGACGCCATGCTGGCCTCCCTGCAGCCGCCCGGGCACAAACGCCCGCTGGTCGCCGTGGTCGGCCTGAACGATGCCACCGAAACCACCGATTACCTGATGCCCACCGGCATCCTGCGGCGCGCCGACGTGGCCGAAGTCGTGACGCTGGCGGCCGGGCAAGGCCCGGTCAAGCTTTTTCCGGCGCTGACCGTCCAGGCCGATGCCACCATCGCGCAATTCGACGCCCGGCATCCGGCGGGAGCCGACTACGTCATCGTGCCCGCCATGAGCCGCGACGACGATCCGGCGGTGCTGGCGTGGCTGCGGGAGCAGTCCGGCAAGGGCGCGATCGTCCTGGGCGTGTGCGCCGGCGCCAAGGTCGTGGCCGCGGCCGGCCTGCTGGACGGCAAGCGCGCGACCACGCATTGGTACTATCTGCAGGACATGCTGGACAAGCATCCTTCCATCACCTATGTCGCCAACCGGCGCGTGGTGGCGGACCGGGGGGTCGCGACCAGCACGGGCATTTCCGCATCCATGCCGATGATGCTGACCCTGATCGAGGCCATGGCCGGACGGCAGAAAGCCGAAGCCGTGGCCCGCGACCTGGGCCTGCCCTCGTGGGACCTGCGCCATGCCAGCCAGGCCTTCGTGCTGAGCCGGCCCTTCGCGACGACGGTGCTCGGCAACGTGCTCGCGTTCTGGAACCGGGAGCGGATAGGCGTGGAACTCCAGCCGGGCATGGACGAGGTGTCGCTGGCCCTGGTCGCCGACGCGTGGTCCCGGACCTACCGCTCGCGGGCGTTATCGTTCGCCAGGACACCGCAGGCCGTCGAAACCCGCAACAAGGTTCGCGTCATTCCTGACGCATCGCCGGCCGACCGCCCCTCGGCAGCGCCCATGGCCGCCTTCACCGACCGGCGGCCGGCGCAAGCGCTGGACCAGACGCTGCACGCCATAGCCGGACGCTACGGCGCGCCTACCGCGAGCGCCGTCGCCCTGCAGCTCGAGTATCCCTGGAGAACCTCGCCATGATCCCCACCCTTACCGCCGTTGAACGCTCGCCCGATGGCGGCGGGGGCCGGCGACGGGAATGCAGGCCGCAACGGCAGCCGCGCGGCATACACTGTCGGTCGACCAAGCTACCAGCGCTTTCCGCGCCCGCCCTACCGTGACCGACACGTCCTTTACCTCCCTGCCTCTTTTGCCCGCCTTGCTGGACAACCTGCAAGGCCTGGGCTTCCAACAGATGACGCCCATCCAGGCGCAGGGCCTGCCGCTCATCCTGGAAGGCCGCGACCTGATCGCGCAGGCCAAGACCGGCAGCGGCAAGACCGCGGCCTTCGGCCTGGGCGTACTGCAGAAGCTGGACGTCGACCGCCTGGTTCCACAAGCGCTGGTCGTCTGCCCCACCCGCGAACTGGCCGACCAGGTCGCCCAGGAACTGCGCCGGCTGGCCCGCCTGATTCCCAACGTCAAGGTCCTGACCCTGTGCGGCGGCGCAGCCGCCCGCCCCCAGGCCGAATCGCTGGCCCGCGGCGCCCACCTGGTCGTGGGCACGCCCGGCCGCATCCAGGACCACCTGGAGCGCGGCAGCCTGGACCTGTCCGCCCTGAACACCCTGGTGCTGGACGAGGCCGACCGCATGGTCGACATGGGCTTCTACGACGACATCGTCGCCATCGCCTCGCACTGCCCGGCCAAGCGCCAGACCCTGCTGTTCTCGGCCACCTACCCCGACAACATCCGCAAGCTCAGCGCCCGCTTCCTGCGCAACCCGGCCGAAGTCAAGGTCGAGGCCCAGCACGACGCCAGCCGCATCGAGCAGGTCTTCTACGAAATCGACGAAGGCGAACGGCTGGACGCCGTCGTCACCCTGCTGGCGCACTTTCGCCCCGTCTCCACCCTGGCCTTCTGCAATACCAAGATCCGCAGCCACGAACTGGTCGAACGCCTGCGGTCCGAGGGCATCAGCGCCCAGGCGCTGAACGGCGACCTGGAACAGCGCGATCGCGATGAAATCCTGATCCAGTTCGCCAACCAGAGCTGCGCCGTGCTGGTCGCCACCGACGTCGCCGCCCGCGGCCTGGACATCCAGAACCTGGGCGCCGTGATCAACGTGGACGTGACCAAGGACACCGAGGTCCACATCCACCGCATCGGCCGCAGCGGCCGCGGCGACCAGAAGGGGCTGGCGCTGAGCCTGTGCTCGCCCGAGGAAATGCGCTGGGCCAATCTGATCGAGCAATACCAGGGCTCGCCGTTGAAATGGGGCGATCTCAAATCGCTGCGCGCCAAGGCCGATCGCCCGCTGCGGGCGCGCATGATCACCTTGTGCATCCAGGGGGGAAAAAAGGACAAACTGCGGCCCGGGGACCTGCTGGGCGCACTGACCGGCGATGGCGGCCTGGCTTTCGAGCAGGTCGGGAAAATCAATATCACCGAATTCAGTTCTTATGTGGCGCTGGACCGGCAAATTGCCAAACAGGCATTTGCGCGGATTTCCAATGGCAATATCAAGGGGCGGCGGTTCCGGATGCGGTTTCTGGAGGAGTTCTGAACTCCCCCAGACCGCGTGGCCGGAAAGCGATCACATGGCTTGCGATGGCTTGGCGGCGCCATCCAGGAAGCCGATTACCTCTGCGATCCGGCCGTTCTCGTCCAGCCTGACCACGTCGGTTCCCCGGGCGATCGCTTCCTCGGCGCCATTGCGCAAGATCCAGCTGAACCGGACGAAAGGCCCATGCCCGTCCGGTTCGCCGTCCAGCGCGAAACGATGGCCAGGAAACCGGGACATGGCGCTCTCCATCATGGTCCGCAACGCCTCATGCCCCCTGCTCGACATGAGCGGATCGGTGTAAACCGCGTCCGCACGCCATGCGGACAAGGCGGCGGGCCTGTGGCTGGGCGCCCCGTTCCACGTTTCCAGATAGGCCTGCGCGACAATCTTCGGATCGGACATGATTTCATTCTCCTGGTGTTGACCGGAAGCATGATGGACGGCACAAAAAGACCGGTCGATTACCTCCGAGGTAATCTCTCGCCAACAGGCCAATATGATGCAGCCCGATCACAGGAGTCATGCGTGAGCAGCGAAACTGTCGGCGACCTGACCCGCGCCTGGCGCAAACGCCGGGGCAAAAGCCAGCTCGACCTCGCCCTGGATGCCGACGTGTCCGCGCGCCACCTGAGCTTCGTCGAAAGCGGTCGAGCCAGCGCCAGCCGCGAACTTCTCCTGCGGCTTGGAGAACGGCTTTCCATGCCGCTGCGCGACCGCAATCGCCTGCTGATCGCCGGCGGCTACGCGCCGGTTTTCAACGCGCGCACGCTGGACGATCCGGACATGGAACCCGCGTTGACGGCGATTTCGGCCGTGCTCGACGCCAGCGCCCCCTACCCCGCCCTGGTGGTCGATCCCTCCTGGAATCTCGTCCGCGCGAACCGGCCCGCGCAGAAACTGCTCGAGGGCCTGCCGACCCGTCTGACCACGCCGCCGGTCAATGTACTGCGCGCGACGCTGGACCCCGAAGGCCTTGCGCCGCGCATCGCCAATCTGCCCGAATGGCGGCACCACCTGCTTGCCCGCCTGCGCGCCGATTTCAACGCCAGCGGCAACGCCGGGCTCCTGACGCTGCACGATGAACTCGCCGCGATTCCCGTGGCCGCCGGCAAGACGTCCCCGGCGCAAACGGCGCGTATCGCCGTCCCCCTGATGCTGAGCATCCCCGGCGGCCCCGTGTTGTCGCTGATTTCCACCACGACGGTATTCGGCACCGCCCACGACGTCACCCTTGCGGAATTGACCCTGGAAAGTTTTTTTCCCGCCGACGCCCAAACCAGGGATTTCTTTCTGGCCCATGGGTAAACAAAGGAAAAAGCCGGCTTCGGGCCGTCATTTACCCCCCTTTTTCGTGATTGCTTGAAACCTCAACTCTTCTAGAATCGATACCTTGATGAAATCGGATTGACACGTCGCCCACCCCTTGCCGCGCGAGAAGATCACGAATGCAGAATGAAGCTGTTTTGGATCATCGTCTTTTGGGCGGCCATGGCGCAGGTGGCGCGTTGCCGCAGCAAGGCCGTCGCGGCCCCAGGATGCCCCCCATCGTGCTGCGGGTCACCCTGGGCCTGGCCCTGGCCTGGATGGCGCTGGTGGCCGCCCTGGGCTGGTGGACCTCGCAGCGGATCGTGGCCGCGCGGCTGGACAACATAGCCGCCAGCGCCGAATACGAAGCCAGGACCACCGCGCGCGTCGTCGACCGCCTGTTCACCGAAATGGTCAGCGTAGCCAACATGGTGGCGCGCCAGGGCCAGGTCATCCAGCTCGCCGCCCGCTACCGCACCGACCCGCCCGGCGCCGCCGAGCTAACGCGCCAGCAGCGCGCCGCGCAATTCACGCAAGACCCGTTGGTGCGCCGGGTCGGCGACTACATGAACGCGCTGGCCAGCGACCTGCGCTATGCCCGCATTTACATGAACAACCTGTCGGACGACACCGTCACCGCCAGCAACTGGGCCGAGTCCGACAGCATCGTGGGCATGATCTACTCCGGCCGCACCTACCTGATCGACGCCCTGCGCCACGGCACGGGCCAGCAGTTCGGCATCGCGCGTCTCAACAACAGCCCCTCCTATTTCGTCAGCAGCCGCATCGAAGACGCCAACGACGTGCCGCAAGGTTCGGTCACCGTGAAATTCGACGCGCCCGAGATGGCGGCCTACCTGACCGGACGACACATCGCCCTGATCGTGAACCGCCAGGGCCGCGTGATCACCGCCTCGTCCGAGCCCTTCATGCTGCGCAACCTGGCGGCGCTCCTGCCGCCTGGCACCGTACTGCCGCCGGCCGGCGGCGAAGCGCCCGGCGACCCCATGGACGCGCGCCCGATCGCGAACGCCGGCCCCGATGCGGGCCAGTGGCTGATCGACGGCAAGCCCTACCTGATGCGGCGCCAACCGCTGACCAATCCGCAATACCAGCTGATCACCCTGGCCACGCTGGACTACGTGGCTCCCATGCGCAAGCGCCACCTTTACACGGCCGGACTCGTGGCGGCATTCGGCCTGGTCCTGATCCTGCTGTCCGGCCAGGCCGCCGGACAAATGGTGATGCGCCGCCAGGAAGAACAATACGCGGCCAACTACGATGCCCTGACCGGCCTGCCCAACCGCCGCTCCGTCCTGGCCGAGCTGGACCGCCTGTTCACCCTGGCGAAGGAAACCCGGATGTGGGTGATGGTCGCCTTCATCGACCTGGATGGCTTCAAGACCATCAACGACACCTACGGCCACGTCGTCGGCGACAAATTCCTGATCGAGGTCGGCCAACGCATGTCCGCCGGCCTGCGCAAGAGCGACATGCTGGGCCGGCTGGGCGGCGACGAATTCGTCGTGATCGGCCTGGTCGACCCGCCCCCGCCCGACGATCCGAACGGCCCGGCCGAGGCCATGCGCGGCCGGCTCGCGCCACTGCTGATCGGCACCTACACCTTTACCGAGTGCAGCTTCGACTACCCCGGCGCCAGCTTCGGCATCGCCAGCGTCGACCCCTCGGTCAGCTCGCTGCAAGCCGTGCTCAAGGTGGCCGACCAGCTCATGTACGCCGACAAACAGGCACGGCGGACCCAGCGGACGACATGATCCTGCCGACCGTGCTCGCCCTCCTCGCGGCGGTTACCTTCGCCGCGAACAACGCCACGCTGCGCCGCGGCGTGGTCGGCGGAACGCTGTCCCAGGCCATGGTCGTCACGCTGCTGCTTGGTACGGCAATGGTCTGGATCGCCGTGCTGGCCGTCGGCGGGACCGGCCATCTGCAAGCGTTTCCGCTGCGCTCCACACTGCTCTTCTCCGCTGCCGGCCTGCTGCACTTCGGCTTCGGCCGCTATTGCAACTACCGCGCGACGCGCGCCATGGGCACCGTGCTGGTCGGGCCCGTGCAGCAGACCAGCGTGCTGATCACGCTGGTGCTGGCCATAGTCCTGCTGGGCGAGCGCCTGACCACGCTGCATATCGTCGGCATTGCGCTCATCATTGCGGCGCCGATGCTGGCTGCGCGAGCCCATGCGCCGGCATCCTTCCGTCCGTTCAGGCGCGCGTCCGAAGCAGAATCGACCCAGGTGGAGGCCAGATCCGCCGCGGGTTTCCAACCCAAGCTGGGCGAAGGCTATCTGTTCGCCACCTTCTCGGCGCTGGCGTATGGCTCCAGTCCCATCCTGGTCCGGCACGCCATGGTGGAGGGGAACGGGATGGCTGGCGGGCTGGCCGGCGCCGCCGTGGCCTATACCGCCGCGACCGTGGGCGTGGTGGCCATCGTCATCTGCCAGGGCGGCCTGGGCCGGTCGCTGACCATGTCGCGCCCTACGCTCGGTTGGTATTCGGTCGCGGGCGTGACCGCCGCGGCCTCGCAGATCTTTGTCTACATGGCGCTTGCCATCGCGCCCGCGTCGGTCGTCATACCGATACAGCGGACGTCGCTCGTCATGCGAGTATGGTTTGCGCGAGTGCTCAATCCGGAGCTGGAATCGTTCGACGGGCCGGTGCTGCTGGCCACGGTTGTGTCGTTGATCGGGGCGGTGGCCTTGGCGGCGGATCCCGCCTGGTTCGGGATGAAATAGCGGAACCCCTGCTCATGCCCACACCAGCTTGAGCAAGACCGCCGACACGTAAAGACCGCAGCCGAATATCGCATGCGTTGCCAAGTTGCGCATGCGGTTCTTCATCGGCGTGGGCGTGTGGGATGAAGCAACGCCCGCGCCCATAGCCGGCTGCATGACGAACCAGGGAACCATGACCGTTGCTACCCCCACAGCCAGGGCGGGCAGCCACGCGGGATCGTGCAGCCACGCCGTACCGCAAATGCCCACCAGCAATGCCGCGAACACGATGCCCACGGCGTAATGAATCGCCCATCCCAGCGGCGATTCGCCGGGTATGGACTCGGTCTTCGCTATGCTGGCATGTGCGAACCTGCCCCGGCACAGATGTCCCGCCCACCTGCCAACCAACGCGTAGTCCAGCGTGGGAATACCCAAGCCCTTCAGGATCATGGACCAGACATCCAGCACGACTGTCGCGCCGATCCCGACCAGAACCACCCTTGCTGCTTCGCCCGTCGATACCATGGCCATTCCTTTTCAATTGATGAAATCGTCGTTCCAAGGCATGATAGAAGTTGAAGTCAACTTCAAGTCAAGGGGTGCAGCGTGGACATTTCAGAAGTCGCCCGGCGCACCGGCGTACCTTCCTCGACATTGCGGTTTTACGAGAAAAAAGGATTGATCACCGCGACCAGCCCCGCCGGCGAACGCCGGCGCTTCGCGCCCGACGTGCTGGATCAGTTGGCGCTGATCGCGCTGGGGCAGGCCGGCGGCCTGTCGTTGGACGAAATCGGCGCCATGCTCTCCCCCGCCGGGGCGCCAAAGGTCGATAGGAAAGTCTTGTCGGCCAAAGCCGACGAAATTGATGCGACCATCAAACGCCTACGCGCCATGAGCGAAGGCTTGCGCCATGCTGCGGAATGCCCTGCGGCCAACCATGCGCAATGTCCGACCTTCCAGCGCCTGCTCAAGGTTGCGGCGGCGGGAAGGTTGAAACAGCGCAAGGCGGTGGGCCGTCTTGCGGATCTGGGGTAGCCAGGGGACTCCGCACTCTTGCTACCGCTTGCTGTATGTCATTTCCCGAATGCTATGCAGTCGCAACCGTGCCGCCGTCGATCACATACTCGGTACCCGTGATCGTGGCCGCGAGTGGCGAAACCAGGAATGCGATGAGATTCGCAACCTCGACAGGCTTTGATGGCCGCCCCAAAGGAATGCCGCCCAGAGAGTCCATGCAGGACGCGCTTGCCTTGTAGTTCCAGGTCCAGGGGCATTAGCGAATCTCCAGCGATTGGATCTTGTCGCCCGCTAGTTCAAACACATGGTCGAGTTGCACGGGGCTACCGGGGAAGTTGCCGACGACATTCGCCAGAACCGTTATCCGATCCCCCTGCCGGGAAACGTTGACAGGCTCGACGGTGTACTCGAATTTCTCCCGTGCTTCACGTCTCCAGGACTGGATAGCGTCATGTCCTCGTGACCTGCTCCCCAATTTAGTACGAAACCAAATTAGAGTCTGCGGTTAAAAAACTGTCTGCAAACTGCTTGGGCGTCAGATACCCGAGCGAACTGTGCGGCCGGTCGTTATTGTATTCCTGGCACCAATCCGCAATCGTTTCCCTTGCGTGACGCATCGAGACGAACCAGTGCTCGTTCAGGCATTCGTCACGGAATTTGCCGTTGAAGCTCTCGATATAGGCATTTTGCTGCGGCTTGCCTGGTTCGATGAAGTGCAGCTTCAGCCCTGTCCTGTAGGCCCATTCGTCCAGCGTTTTCCCTGCAAATTCAGGACCGTTATCAATCGTAATCGACAACGGCAACCCTCGGGCATCTGCAAGTCGTTCCAACACTGCCACGACGCGGCGACCTGGCAGGGACGTATCAACCTCAATGACCAGGCACTCCTTTGTAAAATCATCGACGATGTTCAAGGTGCGGAACCTCCGTCCGTCAGCCAAACCATCAGATACGAAGTCCATCGACCAGCTCTGATTGGGCGCCGTGGCAGGTGCCTTGACCGTAAGACTCCGGCCAGTACCGTCTGTCGTTCTGTCGTAAATCTCTCCAATCTAGATGTCCATTTATTCGTTGATGGACATCACGATCATGAAGAGAGATTCTGTTGTTGACGTTGAGAAGAACAGCGCGAGCAGCCGGCGCCGCTACGCGGCCGAGTTCAAGCGCGAGGTAGTGATCGAATCGATGGCGCCAGGCGCGTCGATTGCAAAGGTTGCTCTTGCCCACGGCATCAATGCCAACCTGTTGCATACCTGGCGATGGCAGTTCCGGCATCAAGGGGCGATCGAGCCCCGGCAGACTGGGCTGGTGGCTGTCGAGGTCGACCGTGATCATGCCGGCGATCCGTCGGGGCGAGGCGCTGCGGTGGCAACGCCCGTCTCAGATCGGATCGAAGTTCATATCGGGCCGGTGCGCGTGGTGGTCTTCGGACGGCCAGATGCTGCCGGCCTGCGCAGCGTGTTCGACGCACTGCGCGCATGATCGGCCTGCCATCGGGAACCCGTGTCTGGCTGGCGGCTGGGTCGACGGACATGCGACGCGGATTCGACGGCCTGGCCTCGATCGTGCAGCACAAGCTGTTGGAAGATCCGTTCAGCGGCCACGTGTTCGTCTTCCGCGGCCGCAAGGGTGATCGCATCAAGGTGTTGTGGTTCAGCGGCGACGGCATGTGCCTGCTGGCCAAGCGGCTCGAGCATGGGCACTTCGTGTGGCCCGGTGCCGAGTCGGGCACGGTGCATCTGACGCCAGCCCAGCTGTCGATGCTGCTCGAAGGCATCGACTGGCGTCGTCCTGCGCGCACGAACCGCCCCACACAGGCCTGACGCCGCGCCGTTGATATCAACGGCATGCCGCGCATCGCCGCTGATAGAATGCCGGCATGCAAACGGCCACCCCGCTTCCCGAGGATATCGACGCGCTCAAGGCGCTGGTGATGTCGCTGCGCGAAGAGCAGGCCACGCTGCGACAATCCCGGCACGACGACAAGCGGGAGATCGAACGGCTGACGCTGCTGCTGGCCAAGCTGCAGCGCATGCTGTTCGGCCAGAGGTCCGAGAAGCTGCTGCGCCAGATCGAACAACTCGAACTCGAGTTGGAAGAACTCCACATCAATCAGGGCGAGCGTACGCCGGCGGTCGAACGCCAATCGTCCGAGCGGTCCACGCCGGTTCGCCGGCCGCTGCCTGAACATCTGCCTCGGGACACGCATGAGCACCTGCCGCCGATGGCCAATTGCCCGGACTGCGGCGGAGCCTGGAAGCGGCTGGGTGAAGACGTCAGCGAGATGCTCGAGTACGTGCCGTCGAGCTTGCGCGTGGTGCGCCACGTGCGGCCGCGCCTGGCTTGCAGTTGCTGTGACCGGATCGCGCAGGCGCCGGCGCCGAGCCGACCCATTGCGCGCGGCTTGCCGGGCCCCGGCCTGCTGGCGCACGTGTTCGTCAGCAAATACGCGGACCATATCCCGTTGTATCGCCAGAGCGGCATTTACGCGCGCGAAGGCGTCGAGCTGGCCGACAGCACGCTGGGCGACTGGGTCGGCGCCGGTCACCGCCTGATGGCGCCGTTACTCGACGCCTTGCACGACCACGTGTTCGCCGGCACCAAGCTGCACGCCGACGACACGCCGGTGGCGGTGATGATGCCGGGCAACGGTAAGACCCGCCAAGGACGGCTGTGGACGTATGTGCGCGATGATCGCCCCAGCGGCAGCACGGTGGCGCCGGCCGTCTGGTTCCGCTACTCGCCGGATCGCAAAGGTATCCATCCGCAGCAGCATCTGAAGCACTTCAGCGGCACGCTGCAGGCCGACGCGTACGCCGGCTACAACGCGGTCTACGAAACAGGCCGCGTCATCCAGGCAGGATGCTGGGCACACGCCCGGCGCAAGTTCTACGACATCCATGCTGACCGGCCCACGCCGGTCACCACCGAAGCGCTCGCGCGCATCGGCGAGCTCTACCGGATCGAAGCCGATATCCGGGGCAGTCCACCCACGACCCGGCGTGAGCAGCGCCAGGCGCGCGCCGCGCCCATCACGGCAGCCCTGCACGCCTGGCTGCAGGCACAGTTGCCTACAGTGTCGCGCAAGTCCACCCTCGCCGATGCCATCGGCTATGCCTTGAACCAGTGGCAGGCACTGACACGCTATCTGGATGACGGCGAACTGGAGATCGACAACACCGCTGCCGAGCGCGCGCTGCGCGGCGTCGCCGTCGGTCGCAAGAATTACTTGTTCATGGGGTCGGACCGCGGCGGCGAGCGGGCCGCCACCATGTACAGCTTGATGGAAACGGCCAAGCTCAATGGGATCGATCCCGAGGCCTACCTGCGCCACGTGCTCACCGTGATCGCCGACCATCCCGTCAACGACGTCGCGGCGCTGCTGCCCTGGAACGTTAGCCTTTAAACGGTCCCAGTAACGCATCCGGTCAAGACGGTATTGCCCGGATGCTTACCCTTGACCTGTCGCTCGACGCCAGCAATTCTCTTCCTCTTGCGCCTTCTGACTGCCAAACCTGCCTGCTGATAGACGCGGAACAGCCGTTTGTGATTGACGGCCCACCCTTCGCGCTTGACGAGCACATGCAGCCGCCGATAGCCATAGCGCCGCTTGGCGGCTGCCAGCTCACATAGCCGGTCCCGTAGGGCCTGGTCATCCGGGCGGCGCGATTCATAGCGGTACAAGGACCGGGAGATGCCGAATAGCCCACAGGCGCGGGTGACGCCTAAGCCATGCACTTGCATGACGTGCATCACTGCTGCTCGCTTCGCCTGCGGGCTCACCACTTTCGGCCGAGGACATCCTTGAGCGCCGCATTGTCCAGCATGCTCTCGGCTAGCAATCGCTTGAGCCGCGCATTCTCCGCTTCCAGGGCCTTGAGCCGCTGCGCATCCGACACGGTCATGCCGCCGAACTTCGCCTTCCAGTTGTAGTACGTCGCATCACTGATGCCGTGCTTGCGGCATAGGTCTGCTACCTTTGTGCCCGCCTCGGCTTCCTTCAGGATGCCAATGATTTGTTCTTCTGTGAAACGCTTCTTCATGCTACCTCCACGGAGGCAGACTCTACATCATTACCGTACTAATCTCGGGGAGCAGGTCACTCGGTATGTGTGTCTTTCGTCAACGACCACGGCATCCTGCATGAAGCAGCGGTCGATCCGAACGGTTCTCCGTAAAAACGGCGCCGAGAATAAAAAACCCGCAGTTACGCGGGCTTAGGGATGGTTTCGTGCTATCTGGTATCGGTTTTATGCCGGACCCGATCTCACTCCCACTCAATTATTAACAACAATAAAAATCTGTTTTATTTCAACCAGTTGATAGATGGTTGCCGCGCAATACCATCAAAAATGCCATGTCGCACAGTTAGGTCAATCAAGATTCCAAGAGCCGCCGCGATATTGGTATGTGCCATCAAGGATGCCTGCCAACCACACAGGCACAGTCGCAGTCTTGAACGCGCCGAACTGAACCAGTTGCTCGCCCTCGGTGTCCAGCATCGCCACCGGCAACTCGGGCAGCATGCCAGTACCGATTCCACCAGGCGGAAACACGTTGCCGAAATCACGCTTCAACAGTAGGCGCGACGTGGCCTTTCCTAAGGTCATGAATGTCTCTTTGCGGACCAGCCAGTAGCACTCAACGCCCGATGTAGCGTAGCGCTCCTGCCGACGCGTGAAGTCGCGTAGATGCTGGTAGGAGCGTTGCAGCTCGATGACGATGGTGCGACCGGAAACCGAGAAGAGAACATCAGCCTCCCACTTGTCGCCGCTTGGTGATCGGCCCGGTACCTCGTCACGGTTCTCGATACCCATGCCGGTTAAGGCGGCCATCACCGCGGCCTTGCCCGACTTATGCCATTTTGTCTCGGGCGCAGTGCTGCACTCGTCCGACAGATGGGCGAAGAAAGGCAAACCATTGATGCTTGTCTTGAGTACTGCCGGTGCCTTGCAGCACGGCATCACGAAGTCACCTAGCTGCGCCACCTGTTTCAACGCCTCCCACTCGGCACCGGGAATGGCAGCCGCATCCACCGGCCGACCGTCGCGCGTCCAAGCTGCTTGCGTCATAGTTGACTCATCGCAGAGCCCGAACGTTTGCAGTCGCTCCCAAACGCCTCGTCCATCTGCCGCAACAGAATAGCCAGCTCGTCCGGGTTGCCGTCGCGACGGACTTCAGCAAGCAACTCCGCAGCATAGGTCGGATCGGCTCTGAAGTACTCGGCCATGGCCTCTCTATGTGGTCTGTCTTTCATTTGTTGCCATTCTCCTAGCCAAGATCATGGTGTCTACACCATCCTTACCCCGATAATAGGCGTCTATTCGGCCTCCATCACCTTTTCATAGGTACAGCCCCGGCTGATAGAAGCCTCTTGGATTGTGAACTTCGGGCCTAATTCTATCTGTAGCTCATGCATGCGCAGACCGAAGAAATCGAAATGCTGAAGGTCTGTTCTCAACTCGTCAATAAACGTGGATTTGTAGGCATTTGCATCAAACCCCTCAAACGGCACCCCTGCCCCATCCAACGCAGTAAAAACACGCGAAACAGCAGAATTAAAGATCGGCAATATATCCAAATACACCTGCTTGAAAGGATAGCGATCTTTTATTGCTTTGCCCCACACTTTCTCGAAGGCAAGCCCATTTTCCAGCGCAACGAATCTGGGCAAGGCATTGGCCCTACCCATTTGATTAAGATAGACAGATTCACGGCGTGGATCGAGGCGATCATAAATATCTTCTAACTTTATCAAGTGCATCATCGGCGGAGGATTACCACCTGTTGTTCGATGCCTGGCTATTAGATACTCCGCTCCATGCAGACGCTCCGGCTTCCCATCTAACCAAATCGTCTGGAGCAAGCTGTGAAACAAAGGATGGTCACGATGATGGAGTGCATTGCGTAGAGCAATTAGTAAACTGCTATCAGGATGACCATGAAAATCGAATAAACCCTGAGACACATCATACAAGGTATGAAATCCCTCAAGGTTATGCTCAAATGCTCGATCGAGATTGTGGATAGCTTCCTCTTGATCGATTGCAACCAAGTCTCGATATCTGATGAAGGCCTCGCCGTAGAGCCTCATGGCGTTAGCAAAACGTCCAAGAGCACTGGCAATACTTTTAGCTGTTATATCGTCCATCTGCTGCCGTCTACCGGTGAATAAAGGGGTGACTCTCTCGGGACTCATGTGTCGAGCATGTCCCACTCATCGCCGAGCACCCAGCGTATGGCAGACAGCTTGCCATTGATCATCCCCCACTCGAAGTCGGTCCAAGGCCCCAGCTCTTCGGTGTCGAACTCTTCTTCGGCCCTCTTCATTGCGGCGAGCATTCCTTCCCAAATCGTATCTACCATTAGGTTTCGTCGTTCTTCCGGAGTGGCTTGGTCCCAAACTTCTTTAGGCACCAGCTTTTCTTCACCGTCTTCGACGCGAGCGATGATGTTCCATTTTCTGTTGTACCAAACCTGCATTGTCAGCTTGCTCTCCGCCTCAAGCAACTCAGAAAGCTGCCTGGGGTCTTGGCTGTATTCGCGCTCAAATCTGGTCTCTTCGATCAGGTCGCTCGCGAACTCGCTGAGCAGCGCACTAAGGTTGGTTTCGTATCGCGATCTCACACCATCAAAGAGCGGTGCCAAATCGGGGTGAGGGATACGCGTGTCAGCCCCTTTTTGGCTGAAGTCGTGGATGTTGTGGGTCACGAAGGCGAACACGTCCTCGTCTTTACGCGCGGCTAGCGCATCAATGTAGGTCTCGATAATGATGGCATCGCCAATCCCGTTCATTTGCCGATGAAATGGGGCAACCTTAGCAATGGCTCGATCCGCAGCGCGCACCTTGATGTTATCGCTGGCCGGTACAGGCGTAGTCTTCCCGAACAACTTTTCGATCAAGTCCACCGCCTCGTTCACAGCCTCTCCGCCAGTGGCAACCCGGTGATCGACTTCATTTAGCTGCTTCAGCGTGGCGTCCCGCCCATCTTCTGGGGCGAATTGCATAATCGCCTCCCTAACGCGTTTGAAGTGACTGGAAAGACTAGCTCGGCTCGCAGCCATTACTCGGTCACGATTTCGAGCAAACTCCTCAATGATTATCTGAGGCATGATAAGAGCCACCTCGCCTTCATCGGTCATCGCGGACAGGGCATCAAGCAGCGGAAGTTGGCGGTGGTCCTTTGTAAGGTCGAGCCACACCGAAGTATCAATCAACAAGTTCAAGGTCATTCGCGTTCATTCCCCCGCATTCAAAACGCGCCGGTGTGCCAACTCGGCTTTTGCCCATTCGATAGACTCCCTCATCTCCCGGCGTAGCGCCTCGATCTCGGCCGGCGACAGCTCTCGCACGCGCGGTTCGTGGTCGTTCGTCATGGTCGTGCGTCACCTTGGCCGGCGGCCGCCAGGGCATCCCCCTCGGTCAATGCGTCCTCGATGAATGCACCGCGCCTGGTGGCGTCGGCCTGGCTCGTCTCCCGGCCACGTAGGGCGCGATAGAGGGTCGCCCGATGCACGCCCAATAGCTCGGCCGTCTCGCTTGCTGAGCGGCCATCTGCGAGCAATTCGCGGGCATGTTCGACCTGGCCGGGGGTTAGGGTAGGACGGCGGCCGAACTGAACGCCTCGGCCCTTCGCTGCATCGCGGCCGCGCCTGGTGCGATCAATGATGAGGGACCGCTCAAACTCGGCAATACCAGCGAACACGGTGAGTACCATGCGCCCGGCCGGGCTGGTTGTGTCGGCCCACGGCTCGGCCAAGCTGCGCAGGCCCGCTCCTCGGGCCTGAAATTGTTCGGCTATGTCCAGCAGATCCCGTGTGCTGCGGGCCAGCCTGTCCAGGCGCGTGACTGTCACCACATCGCCGGAGCGAAGGTGATCAAGCATACGGGCCAGCTCCGGCCGCTTCGCGTGGGTTCCGGTGATCTTCTCGGCAAAGATGCGCGAGCAGCCCGCCGTGTGCAGCTCGTGGCGCTGATTCCTCAAGTCCTGGTCATCGGTCGATACCCTGGCGTAGCCGATCAACAGACGACCGCTTTCCAGGTCGAGCGTGCCTGGGTCGTGTTTGTCTCTCATGGCGTCCCATCACGTTGCAAATATCGTCGCATATGGTAGACCATTTGCGACTGACTTTTGCAACGTTTCAACGCCAGGTGAAATGGGCAAAACAGCGTTGTCGCAAAACTTAGGATTTATGCGACACTTCAAGACAATTTCAGCGCGACGGGCGCTCGGGTGGAGGGCTGGATCATGCGAGAGGACATCGCGCACGTCGAGCGCAAAGACAAGCGCGAGACGTTCAAACAGGATGCGCTCCGCGCCTGGAAAGAGTATCGGCGCACCGGCCTGCACCTGACACTTGAAGAAGCCGACGCCTGGCTCGCAAAGCTGGAAGCCGGCGAGGATGCGGAGCTGCCTAACCAGTGAGCAAAGAAACCTTTACCAGTGTGTGGGATGCCATCGAAGACGGCCCTGCCGAGGCTGAAAACATGAAGCTGCGTTCGGCGCTGATGATGGCCCTGGAAAAACAGATCCACGATCACGGATGGACGCCGACCGAAGCCGCGCGCCGTCTTGGCGTGACGCAATCTCGCGTGTCTGACCTGATGCGCGGGAAGATCGACGAATTCGGGATGGATACGCTTGTGAACATGGCCATCGTTGCGGGACTGCACAACGACGATTCAGCATGGGCGCAGCTTAAGGCTTTGCTGGTCGAACGGATTAATGCTGGCTTGGCGGGGCAGGTGTCCCCCAAGAGCGTCAGCGAGATTCTTGACGATGAACTCGCTCAGCTCGTCGCCAGCATCACTCCAGACAATCTACACCCTGAAATCAACACCGGCCCCGACGTCGGCCGTGAGCGGGATAAACCGGAATAGAAAGGGCGGCACACCGGCCGCCCTTCTGGTTCCCGCTGCTAGGCTTTCGGCAGCACAACTCTCATCATGACCTTGCCCAGCTCATCTTGCTTTTCCTCGATCTTCGCGAGCAAGGCGAGGATCGTTGCATCGCCGAACTGCGCCGTGCGCGGGTCATCGGTGAGCCAGAGTTTCAGCAGGCCGCCCAGGCGGCCAAGGTCGCCATTGATGCGGGCCAGCTCGCGGACGTGCTCATAGTCCACGACGCCAATGATCTTGTAGCCCTGGCCGACCTCGCGCAGATAACGGGCGACGCTCATGCCCGCGCGCTTCGCATTCTCTTCAATGGCTTGCGCTTCGTCTGGGAACACCGGCACCCGTAGATGCCGGCGGCGTTTTCGGGCAGTGTCTACCTCGTATGTCTCCATCGTCAGCCCTCGTGGGACGGCTTCTCGCCACGAAGTTGCCGAACGGCGGCGAGATCGATCACGCCCGCTATATGCTCCACGACAGGTTGCACCTGCTTTGCCGGCTTGACCGGCATTGCAGGTGCCCGCGCGGGCCGGAGCAGTTCGCGCACGTAGATAATTGCCAATACGAAGGGCAGGACCGGCAGGACAATCAACGCGGTCGGAATGAACACCGCCAGATAGCCGACAACGCCCGCCGGTCCTTCCTCGCGCGCAGCCGCAAAACTTTTCCGAAGAATTCCCATGTCTCCTCCTGTCAGTTGTGGCCGTGAGGCTGATGCAAGGCGAGCTGAATAGCTGTCCTGGCCTGGGAGAAGTCCTCGCGCGTCGCAAGACCCGTTTCCGCCTGGTAGAACAGCACCATGAACAGGTTGGCCGTCGCTTCGGCCAGCGGCCCCAGCTCGCGTGCGGCGTCCTGGTCCAGCCAGTCGATAGCGTTCAACTGCGCCGCCGCTTGCTGAACTGCCTGAGAAAATTGATTAGGATTGATGGTTGCCATGATTTCACCTCTGCATCAGGTGGGAATGTGGAAGTGTCGGCCGGCGTTGCATCGTCGGCCGACACGCCTTAGGTCGCCTCAGGGCGATTCACGAACGCGGCCACCTCGTCATTTCTGGCTGCTGCCGTCGCGTCATCATTCGAGCCGGAGAGGGTGTTGCCATCGGCCCAGCTGCTGGCCGCCTTAATCGTCGCGGCGAGCTTGGCGCCGGTTGTCTCTGCAATCCGGCTCTTGGCCGCGTCGGCCATGCTGCCGGCCTTGGCCGACGCCATCGAGCCGATGCCTTTGGCAAGGTTGGCGACCGTTCCTTTAGCAACCCGGCCCGCTTTCCCGGCCGCGCCAGAGAAACCACCGCCGCCCGAGCTGCCGTCGCCGGCGGCCGAGGCCATCGGCGTTGCACCGCCGCCGGATGCTGCGGCCATAGGCTCGCCGCTTGCACCGCCACTACTACCGCCGCCAGCTTCCCCGCCGCTACTCGTGCCGGGCATATCACCACCGTCAGCGGCCTTTGCGGCGGCCGACGCGGCCGCCATGACCGCCATGACCGCCATGACCGCCATGACCGCCATGACCGCCTGCGCACCGCCGGCGGCCGACGCAGCCAGAGAGGCACCGCCGGACGCAGCAGCGGCCACGGCTTGCGCTGCCATGCCGGCCGCCGCCATGCCTGCGCCGACGACAGCACCGGCCCCGAAGTTGCCGAGGCCGCCGGCAGCCCCAACGCCGCCGCCGGTGATGATGCCGGAGACCAAGGGCGGCACCCTGTTGATGAGCAACAGCAGCGCCAGGCAGAAAACCAGCATCACGCCCATTTCCTCAAAGTTGAGCGTGCCATTGCTCATCTTGGCGTAGAACCCGGCCAGCAGATCGTTGCCGATCCCGACCAGGGCCACCATGACGAGCAGGTTGACGCCCACCCCGAGGACGGTCTTGTAGTAGTTGATCGCCATGTCCGAGGTCCAGCGCGAGCCGCCGAAGCCCAGGAAGAAGATTCCCAGGTACATCAGGCACCACGACGACACCAGGACCAGCAGCATATTGACGGCAATGGTGGCGAGCAGCAGCAGGATTCCGAGGCTCAGAATTGCGCCGATGACGGTATCTACCGGACTCCACACGGACGAATTCTTGACGTGCTGCTGGAAGATCATAAAGCCCACGTCGACGATGCCGGATGGCGTCACCGACGATATGCCGGTTGCTTTCGATCCGAGTTGCTGCATCGACCGAATGATCGAATCCGCGAAGTCTGGCCCGTTGCGGAGCAGCCAAAGGTAGAAGCCGAAAAACAGGATGAAGCGCACGAACTCCGCAAAGAACTCGCCAATGTCGGCCCTTTTCATGACCAGGGTGCCGCCCGTCCAGACCAGGGAAATCGTGCCCAAGGTCCAGAACAGCCAGGTCGCGGCATCCATGATCGCGGTTTTCCAGTTCGCCGCCTTGCTGGCGAACTCCGTCACCACCTGGTCAAGCATGCCCTGGTTGGTCAGCTCGGCGGCCGCGCCCGATGAATAGAGCGCGAAGGCCAGGCCGAGGCTAAGAACGACCGCCGTTCTATTCATGGTTTCACCTCCAGCCAGTTCTTAGGATTTTCGGTCGGCGCAATCGCTCCCGACCTGCGGGAGCACGCGCCGGCGAACTGCTCGCGTGTCGCCCGATCCTCGATTTTCTGGATGCGATCGAGCGTGCAGTTTTCCGCGTTCACCTCGGGCATTTGGGCGGGCTGCTTGTTATCGCAGCCGGCAACCAATGCGACGAGGATGGCGGTCAAAACGACCGTTGATTTCCTCATTTCCCACCCCTCCTTACGGCTTCACTTGCAGCCAGTTTTTCGGGTTGGCGGTCTGCCCGATCCTGGATTCCGTGGATGCCTTGTGCGCGGCCTCCTGCTGCGCTTCGCGGTCGGCTTGTGCCTGCATCCGTGCGCCGATGGCGTTCTGCTGCGCGAGCAGCAGGCCACGGATTTGCAGGAGCTGGTTAGCCTGCTGGCTGGCGAGCTGGTTGGCGTAGCCGATGGCTTCCATCTGCCCTTGCGCGCCCTGCGCTTTCGATTGCAGCCGTTCGAGCTGGCGCGCGTCCGCCTTTAGGTTGTCCTGTTGATCCTTGATGCCCTTGAACAGCGCATCGTTCGCCGCTTTTTGCGACTGCGATGCCAGGTCGCGGGTTTTCTCGAACGCTGCGCGTTCGGTGTCAGAGCAGCCGGACGAGGTGAAGCAAGGCGACGACTTGTAGTAGGAAATGTCCTGGAACTTGCCCAGGTAGGCATCCAGGCTACCGGCCTGATTGGTGAGGTTGTTCAGGGTGTCAATGGACTGCATCAGCCCATTGATGGTGGTCTGCGCCTGGTCCCAGATGTAGGCCGCCGGCGCGACGGTGTTTTGCAGCATGTTTTCGTACTGCTGCAACTGCGTCCGGTATTGCTCGATTTGCTTCTGAACCTGCGCAACCTGCTGAATCGCGGTGACGGTGGTCTGCGACAGGTTCGTGCCGTCAAGGACCGGGATACCTGCGTGCGCAGGCATCGCGGCGACGCCAACGGTGAGGGCTATGGAGAAAGCGATTTTAGCCGCTAAAACGTGCTGCTTCATGGTCATTACCTCGCGATGAACCCTTGAGCAAGCGCGCTTGCTCAAGGGTTCATCGCGTAGCTGCGCCACGGAGCTACCGGTAATTGACCTGGGCGACACCGAAGCCCGGCCTTTTTGATCAGATCACGGTGTCAAGTAGTGATTGGATTTACTGATGGTTCCAAGGATTGATAACAGTAAGCCCAGCCGCTTCAAAAGGGCTGGTGTCGCGTGTTGCTACGATAAATCCCTTGGAGGCCGCAATAGCCCCGATATATCCGTCGGGTGTTGGGAACCCCTTCCCGGCTGTGCGGGCCTTCACCGCCAGCTCGGCATAATGGCGAGCTGCTTCGGTGTCGAACATCAGCACCCGCTCGCCGAACAGTTCGAGCAAGCCGTCCAGGGCTTCGCCCAGGCCTTTCTTACGTTTCCCGTTCGGCAGCGCGCCGATGCCGAACAGCAGCTCGGCCAGCGTCACGCTGGACAGGTAGAGGGTTTCCGCTACCTGTTCATTCAACCAAGCTCGCACGGCCGGGTTGGGTTCGGGCTTCATCGCCTCGGAGACGACATTCGTATCCAAGACAATCATTCAAACCTCATCGGTTCTGCCGGCACCTTGTCGCGCACCTGGTCCAACACTGCGAAGTCTTCGTTTGTCAGCCCTACGCGGCGGCCAAGCTCGGCCAACGCGTCGCCCATGCGGATGCGCTTTTCCGACTTCACTGCACTTTCCAGAATCTCGCGCACCTCCGCCTCTGTACTGCGGCCATGCTCGGCGGCCCGTAAGCGCAGAGCGCGATGCACCTCGTCCGGCACATTCCGCACTGTCAGGATTGCCATAGTCAAAACCTCATTTGTGACTTCATTGACTGCAATTATAAGCAATTGACAGCATCAAAGCAAGGGGCGGCTGCGCCCCTCCTTTTGGCGTTTCACGCCTTCGGCGGTAGCCGGTCGGCCTCGCAGAGCAGGATTCCCGTTGAGCACCATCAGGTGCGAATAAGGGACAGTGAAGATAGATGACCGGCTCGCCGGTTAGCTAACTTCACCTATCCTGCCCCGCTCACGCACCTGCAAACTCCAAGGAAAATAATGCAGTCCCTTCTGCATAAGGCGGTGTATTGCATGGAAATGACAGAAATCGCTGGTAAATGGGCTGAATACAGCGAAAGGCCGTGTTTTCAGGGCGATAAACTGCCATTTGCCAAGGTTCTACTGATTAAAAACAGGCAAATACAGGAACTTGCAAACATTTGACTGTCGCGACCTGCGACCGCGCAGCGAGGGCCGCCGCCCCTGTCAAAGAACCATCAGACCCAAACGCAGAACGCCCGGTTTTTCCCAGGTTTACCGGTCACACGTTCCCGGTTTGTGCCGTGTTCTTTGACACTTGAGGGGCGGCAAATTTAGCCGCTGAAATTCTGAGGTCGCCGCAAGGAGTTCCGCACTGGTCGAACCGCGCTCATGTTCACGAAGCCGCAGACGTTTGGCAGCAAGGGCGAGGTAGTGATAATAAGAATATTATTCTTATTATTCTTACCGACTAAAGAGGCTGTTGGTCCAATCCGCTGCGTTCTTTCTCTGGCGATTGCAGAATCGAGTATCGGCCTGCGGCCGATGGTTGGACGCCAAGAATGGGGAGTAGCCCCCAGAGGGCCTATAGCAGCCGTAGCGGCGTTGTAAGTGCGATTCGGTGGCCCAAGGGTGAGACGAGCCCTAGAAGGCCATAGCGGTCGTCGTAGGCGGTCTGACGGCCACCCGCACTTTCCTTGGTGTTCAACCGTCGGCCCACGGCCGACTGGCAAGGCCAGGTCGCGCTTCAAGCGCGGGCTGCGCCGCGCAGGATCTGAATATCCTGAATATCCTGCTAACTCCGGGCGGGTGTGCGACATTTCGGGCGCCTGTGCGACGCCATCGGGCGGATGTGCGACGCTATCGGGCGGGTGTGCGACGCTTTAGGCGTCACCAGCACCTTTTTTCCTCACGCGGTCGCCATCCACAGTCAGGCCGAGCGCCTTCAATTCGTCGGCGTCTTCCCTCAGCCTGAATCGTGCATCGCGCATTGCCTTGCTTGGTACGGTGCCAGCAACGGCTACGATAACGGTGTCTACATACCAACCACCCGTCGGCTCGACTTTGTGGCTTAAGACGTGCCTTGCGACGGCCTGGCTGATGCCATGCTGTAGGCGAGCAATGGGGGCCGGGTCATAGTACAAACTCAAGTCATGTTCGAGCAGCATCACAAGCGCAACCCCAAGCCGCACCCTCCACAGATTCCGCTCTCTTCCCGTCAAAGGGTCAGGGCGTGTCATGGGTGAAGGGATAACGTGATCAATCAATCCGCCGATGATTGGGAAATCGAACTGGGGCGTCTCGATTGTGATCGTCGCAGCTCTCAGCTCGGCCAACAGCTTTTCGATCTGAGTAAAGCTGTACCGGCTGTCGGAAAGCGTTTTCCGCACGCGGGCTGGGTCTACGAGCAGCTCGACACCACCATCTGAAACATCGCGCCGCCGTTCGGCGCAGTACAGAATCGCCTCAACAATATCGGCGTGCCGCTGACCTAACCTGCCGGTCACGCGACATCGACCAAAAGAGGTATCCATCCAGTCGCCTTCCCGCAACCGCGGGCGCTGGCTAGGTTGATAGAGCATTACTCGTGCCTGCGCGCTGGTACTGGTGGGGGTCACGGCATTACCACCGCTCATCGTCACTCCCGTTTACGACGTGCAGGACGTTCTCCTTCTTCACCTCCACCAGTTCCACCGGCACCAGGACGCCGCCATCGTGACGTTGGTACCATCGGTCGAGAGCGGTCGCGTCATAGTTCTGCTTGCTGACACCAAACCGGATAAAGAAGCCGCGTCGGTCGTTGCCGATGGGCCGTCGGTCATAGTTGCGGTCGCTCAAACGCTTCGCCTCGTCTTCACTCATCTTGGCGACGAAGCCACACCAGCGGGCATTGTCGATTAGAGCGGATGCGCCTCGCGCAGCCTGCTGCTGATCGGTTTGCCCTTCGCGGGCGCTGCCCTTGCTCACATGGTGTAAGTACAGAACTGATGCGCCGGTGCTGGCCGCGACGTGCTCAAGCGTGGCGACAAGCCTCGCCATGTCACCGTTGCTGTTCTCGTCCTTGTCGTGAATTCGGCTCAGGGTATCCAGTACGATCAACCGAGCACCCGCGCAAAATTCAATGACACGGGCAAGGTGCCGATCATCCATCACGTTCAGGCGCTTGCCCATGATCGGCTCAAGGGTGAGGTTCTGCGCGATAGCTTCGCGTGCCTGCTGATTCAGGTGCAGGCCTATCGCATGAATTCGCCGTACCAACGCGACTTCCGGGTCTTCCCCTGCGAAATAGACCACGCGCCCAGCACGCTCAGGGGCGATCCCTACCAGGTCCCCACCAGCAACGGCGCACGCGATGGACATTGCAGCTTCCAATGCCCAAAAGCTCTTCCCCGTGGCTCCTGGGGCTACTAGCGCTCCCACGGTTCCTGCGAGAAAACCTGGCCATACAAAGTCGAGTAAAGGCGGCTCGTTGTCGAACGCGGCCCTTAAATCAATCGCCACGATTAAGCCCCCAATCCAGGGCGGCGAGCTTGGATACCCGACAACTTGCGGGCCTCGATCCACTCCTCAACGTCAGCCAAGTCCCACACGACATTTCGGCTGGTAAGCGCAATGCGGCGCGGGAATTCTCCCCGCTGCTCCAAGTTGTAAATCGTGCGCTCACACAGCGGGATCATGGCGAGTAGCTTCTTCTTATTGATGAGCGTTCTGTTTGTCGTTGCTTGCATGCATTGACCTCCGTCAGGCACTTTCGAATATGTGCCTGATCTTGCCTTGCAATGCGGGATTGCATCGACCTAATGATTGGCTAAAATGGTTGACATGAAAAATAAGTCGACCATAACAATATGGGACGGATGCGATCCCACTGTCTCGGAAGCCATTGGTCAGCTTCAGGATCGCTGGCACCCGTACTCCAAGTATTCGAAGCGCTATCCCATCGTTCGGCTGATACAGGAGCTGATCGATCCCGCCGTGGCCGCGTACACGACGACGCTGCCACAACGCTACTTGGGTCACGTCCCTGGCGCAGGAACAGGGGTGAGCCTCAGCGGTATCATTCGGTTGGTGGGGCTTGACGCGATGGTTCGTGTGCAGCGTCAGTTGCTGCGCCAGTTCGTCAAAACTGCGGACAGACAATCTGCGAGGGACCAGCGGTTTGTGGCGACGCTGGAAACATTGATTGAGCTGGTGGAGGACTGCGCCTGCAAACGGCCGGCAAAGTCCCGAGTGCGCGCCACACGTCTGAATGGCGAGCGCCGCCAGGGTTTTTGCCGGTTCTGCGGATCACTTACCGAACTCACTTTGTACGCTGACGGGAGCGACACCCCGAAGGCCAACGATCCAGAGGAAGAGCTTCGGCTGAGCAGCCAATACTGCCTGGATCATCGGCCCAGATTGCCGAGTGGCGCGTGGAACCCAGCCTACCGGCAAGCGAGGCGATCAGTCGCTCAGTTCGATCTCGAATTGGCCAGGCTTAACCGGCAATGCGCGAAGCGATCCACGCCCCATGCCGCTGCATCCGGTGACCCGCTGGTAGATGACTACTTTTTTCACTACATGCTAGGTCAGACCTTACAGTCTGCCGACATAGCTGAGCTGCGCAACCTGGCGCGTCTGATGGTGGACTCCAAGCTGTCAGACACCAAGAAGAGAATACTGATGCTCCAGCATTCGGGACTCAATCAATCGGAAATTGCAGAACAGCTTCTAGGCAAGGGCCAACGGCCACTGACGCGCCAAGCAGTATCTAAGGCAATTGCCTCTATCCCCAAGAGCTTTAACCTGAAACAGCCGAAGCGCTCTGGCCGGTGACCACCGCTCGGCCAGGCCCTAGCGGCTTGCATCGGTGAAAGCGCAGGAAACCGGTGGGTGTCGTTCGCCCGAGGGCCATGCCATGATTTTTTTAGCGGCTAAAATCGCATGAGGCAGGAACGTGCTCCATGCTCTCATTCCTTCGGACCTGGCTTCCTGAGCGTCCATTCGTCAATCATGTCCGCCCAGTCCTGTAGCATCGCCGTCCGCTGCTCGCGGTACTCGGCTTTGTTGTAGACGGCCCTGACGCCTCTCTGCTCGTGCGCCAGGCACTTCTCGATCCAATCCGTGTTGTAGCCGGCCTCATGCAGCAGCGTGCTGGCCGTACGACGCAAATCATGCGGTCCAAACTTGGCTAGTGATTTCCCCTCCTTCTGCGCCAGTCGGTAAGTCAACGTCAGCACCTGGTTGAGTGTGGCGCTGCTCATGGGTAGGTCCGAGTCATACCGCGACGGAAGCACATAGTCCGATCCGCCGGCAAAAGTCTTGAGGGCGATGAAGATGTCCAGCGCCTGCCGGGATAGGAAAACCAAGTGCGGATTGCGTCGCTTCATCCGCTCCTTTGGGATTGTCCAAAGCGCCTCGCTGAAGTTGATCTCGCTCCAGGTTGCGTTGGTCAACTCGCTTTTGCGCACCATCGTTAGAAGCAACAGTTTGGCGGCTGCCCGGATGGATGGTGTCGTGCCGATTCGCTCCATGTACTGGTACATCAAGCCGATTTCATCGGGTGTCAGCGCACGGTCACGCGGCTCAAATTTGGCAATGGTCGTCGGTCGAACCAGCTCTGCCGGGTTCTGTACCTTCTGGCCACGCTCAATGGCCCAGCGATAAACCTGCAATACGATCTCGCGGGAATGCACCGCGGTCGCTGGTGCACCTCGCTCGACAATGGCATCGGTCAGCGCCCTCAAATCCTCGTGGGTGATCTCGATCAGCTTCTGATTGCCGAATTTCGGCTTCAACTCACGCTCGAAGACCGAACGGCGCATATCGCGGGTGGAGTCCGCCATTTGGTAGCCCCGCAGCCACTTTTCTGCCCATGCCCCGAACGTTTCAGCGTCCTTGACACGGGCCTTGTCTCGCGCCTTCTCCTTGGCCGGCGACTTTCCGGCGGCGATCATCTTCTTGGCCTCACCCAACCGCTCGCGGGCTTCCGCGAGGGTGATGCCGCCGACACCGTAGCGGCCGAAGGTGATGGTCTCTTGCCTGCCGTGGATCGAGTAGTTGTAGCGAAACGAGATCGAACCCGCAGAAGTGACAGCCACATAGAGGCCGTCACGGTCATTCACTTTGTAGAGCTTGTCCTTCGGCTTGAGGTTGCGCAGCTTGGTATCAGTCAGCATGGTTCGTGCAATTCTCCATGTCAAAATACCATGCTCAGAGACGCCCGCATTTCTCATAAAAAGTCTTTATAGATCAATGCGTTATATAAATTCAATACCATGATAACTCTGTCATAGACAGCATGGTATCGAGCTCCAAACATGGCATCAGGTTCAGATAGTACCACCTACCATGCCATACAAACGGGGTGCTTGGCGATGCGAAAATTTGCCAGACAGTGCCGGACTCAGAATAGAAAAAGCCCGCAGTTACGCGGGCTTAGAGGTGGTTTCGTGCTCTTTGGTGCCGGACTATGCCGGACGCGGGATCATTCCCACTCAATCGTCGCCGGCGGCTTCCCCGACACGTCATAAACCACCCGATTCAACCCCCGAACCTCATTGATGATCCGGTTCGAAGCCCTTCCCAGCAACGCATACGGCAAATGCGCCCAATGCGCCGTCATGAAGTCGGTGGTCTGCACCGCGCGTAGCGCGACGACGTAGTCGTACGTCCGCCCGTCCCCCATCACGCCCACGGACTTCACGGGCAGGAATACGGCGAACGCCTGGCTGGTCAGGTCGTACCAGTTCTTCCCGACCTCCTCGGCCGCGCACAGGCCCGCTGCGGCATCCTGTTCGGTTGCCCGGGTGCCTCGCAGTTCTTCGATGAAGATCGCGTCCGCGCGGCGCAGCAGGTCGGCGTATTCCTTCTTCACCTCGCCCAGGATCCGCACGCCCAGGCCCGGCCCGGGGAACGGATGCCGGTAGACCATGCCGTGCGGCAGGCCGAGCGCGATGCCGAGCTTGCGCACTTCGTCCTTGAACAGCTCGCGCAGCGGCTCGAGCAGTTTCAGGTGCAGGGTATCGGGCAGGCCGCCGACGTTGTGGTGCGACTTGATGGTGACGGCCTTGCCGGTCTTGGCGCCGGCCGATTCGATCACGTCGGGGTAGATGGTGCCCTGCGCCAGCCACTTGGCGCCCTTGAGCTTGGCGGCTTCGCGCTGGAAGACTTCGACGAATTCCTTGCCGATGATCTTGCGCTTGGCCTCGGGGTCGGTTTCGCCGGCCAGCTTGCCCATGAAGTCGTCGGTGGCGTCGACGTGGATGATCTTCAGGCCCATGTTTTCGGCGAAGGTCTGCATGACCTGCTCGCCTTCGTTCAGGCGCAGCAGGCCGTGGTCGACGAAGACGCAGGTGAGCTGGTCGCCGATGGCCTTGTGGATCAGTGCGGCCGCCACGGAGGAATCGACGCCGCCGGACAGGCCCAGGATGACTTCGTCGCTGCCGACCTGTTTGCGGATGGCCTCGACGGCTTCGCTGACGTAGTCGGGCATGTTCCAGTCGGTGCCGCAGCCGCAGATGTCGTGCACGAAGCGCGACAGCAGGGCCTGGCCCTGGACGGTGTGGGTGACTTCGGGGTGGAACTGGACGGCGTAGTAGCCGCGGTCGACGTCGGCCATGCCGGCGATGGGACACGAGGCGGTGGAGGCCATGAGCTTGAAGCCGGGCGGCAGTTCGGTGACCTTGTCGCCGTGGCTCATCCAGACCTTGAGCATGCCGTGGCCTTCGGGGGTGGCGAAGTCCTGGATGCCGTTCAGGAACGGGGTGTGGCCGTGGGCGCGGACTTCGGCGTAGCCGAATTCGCGGTGGTCGCTGAAGCTGACCTTGCCGCCCAGTTGCATGGCCATGGTCTGCATGCCGTAGCAGATGCCGAGCACGGGCACGCCGGATTCGAACACGGCCTGGGGGGCGCGCATGGAGGCTTCGTCGTAGGCCGAGGCGTGGCTGCCGGACAGGATGACGCCTTTGAGGCCCTTGGCGAGCTCGCCGCGGACGAAGTCGTCCGAGACGTCGTAGGGGTGGATTTCGCAGTAGACCTGCGCTTCGCGCACGCGGCGGGCGATGAGCTGGGTGACTTGCGAGCCGAAGTCGAGAATCAGGATGCGGTCGTGCACGCTTCAGTCCATCCGGTAGTTGGGAGCTTCTTTGGTGATCTGCACGTCGTGGACGTGCGATTCGCGGATGCCGGCGGCGGTGATCTGGACGAATTCGCTCTTGGTGCGCATTTCGTCGATGGTGGCGCAGCCGCAGTAGCCCATGGAGGCCCGCACGCCGCCCACCAGTTGGTAGATGATGGCGATGACGCTGCCCTTGTAGGGCACGCGGCCTTCGATGCCTTCGGGCACGAACTTGTCGGAGTTGTTGGCCGGGTCCTGGAAGTAGCGGTCGGCCGAGCCGTCGGCCATGGCGCCCAGGCTGCCCATGCCGCGGTAGGACTTGTACGAGCGGCCCTGGTACAGGACGATTTCGCCCGGAGCTTCGTCGGTACCGGCGAACATGCCGCCCATCATGACGGTGTAGGCGCCGGCCGACAGGGCCTTGGCGATGTCGCCGGAGTAGCGCACACCGCCGTCGGCGATCAGCGGGACGCCGGTGCCTTCCAGGGCCTCGGCCACGTTGGAGATGGCGGTGATCTGGGGCACGCCCACGCCGGCCACGATGCGGGTGGTGCAGATGGAGCCGGGGCCGATGCCGACCTTGACGCCGTCGGCGCCGGCCTCGACCAGTGCGCGGGCCGCGGCGCCGGTGGCGATGTTGCCGCCGATGACCTGCAGTTGCGGGTAGTGTTTCTTGATCCAGCGGACGCGGTCGAGCACGCCGGCGGTGTGGCCGTGGGCGGTGTCGACGATGAGGACGTCGACGCCGGCGGCGACGAGCTTCTCGACCCGTTCGTCGGTGCCCTCGCCCACCCCGACGGCGGCGCCGACGCGCAGCTTGCCGTGCTCGTCCTTGCTGGCGTTGGGGTTCTCGGTGGTCTTGATGATGTCCTTGACGGTGATCAGGCCGCGCAGCTCGAAGCTGTCGTTGACGACCAGCACGCGCTCCAGGCGGTGCTTGTGCATCAGGGCCTGGGCCTCGTCCAGCGAGGCGCCTTCGCGCACGGTGATGAGGCGCTCGCGCGGCGTCATGACGGTGCGGATGGGCTCGTCGTAGCGGTCTTCGAAGCGCAGGTCGCGGTTGGTGACGATGCCGACCACCTGGCGGCCCTCGACCACGGGCAGGCCGGAGATGCCGTGCTGGCGCTGCAGCTCGATGACTTCGCGCACCTTCATGTGGGGCGCGATGGTGATGGGATCGAGCACGACCCCGGCCTCGTAGCGCTTGACCTTGGCGACTTCGCGCGCCTGCTCGTCGGCGGTGAGGTTCTTGTGGATGATCCCGATCCCGCCTTCCTTGGCCATGGCGATGGCCAGGCGCGATTCCGTGACGGTGTCCATGGCGGCGGACACCAGGGGAATGTTCAGCGAGATTTCACGGGTCAGACGGGTTCGAAGACTGGTGTCGCGGGGCAACACCGCAGAGTATGCGGGCACCAACAACACGTCATCGAAAGTAAGCGCATTTTGTACGAGACGCATCGAGTAACCCCTGGCCGCAATAAACCTAGTATTGTAAATCAGAGCGGGGGGCTGCGCTGTTCAGCCTTGCTGTCAAGAGGGTTTATATGCGGGAAAACCCACGGTCCACACGCCGGGCCCGTCTAGCGGCCCGGTCCGCCCCGCCTGGCGCCTGCCGACGCCGCCTTGTGCGCGGCTCGCCGGCGGCGGGATTCCTTGGGGTCGAAGACCAGCGGGCGGTAGATCTCGACCCGGTCGTGGTCGTGCAGCACATGGTCCAGCGGCCGGCGGCGGCCATGGACGCCGGTGCCGGCCTGGGCGGGGTCCACCCCCGGGTAGGCCTGGCGAAAACCGCTGGCCAGGATGGCGTCGGCCAGGGTCGCGCCCCGGGGCAGGACGAGTTCCCGCATCCAGGTTTCCGACGCATCCGCATAACAGACGCTGACGGCCACGGTGCCGCCCCGCCCCGCCTGGCTATCCATAGCAGGCTTCGGCCCGCTGGGTGAAGGCGTCGATGAAGCTGGTGGCGATGCGGTTGAACACGGGGCCGACCAGGGTTTCCAGCGCACGGCTGGAGAACTGGTACTGCATGGTGAAGACCACCTTGCAGGCGTCGTCGGCCAGGGCGTGGAATTCCCAGACGCCTTCCAGCAGCGAGAACGGCCCGTCCACCAGGTCGAGCTGGATGCGGTCGGGATAGTGGTGGGTGTTGCGGGTGGTGAAGCGCTGGCGCAGGCCCGCGAACTGGATCACGACCGAGGCGCGCATGCCGTTCTCGTCGCGCTCGTGCACCTCGGTTCCGCCGCACCAGGGCATGAATTTGGGGTAGTCCTCGACCTTGGCCACCAGGTCGAACATCTGGGCGGCGCTATAGGGGACCAACACCGAACGTTGCACTTTATGCATGCGTAGATGATCCGATTGGGCAAATTGCTAGAATGACCCATTTTAACGGCGTGACGAATGAGCATCATTGAGAACCGCAAGGCATTCCACGACTACTTCATCGACGAGCGTTTCGAGGCCGGCCTGGTACTCGAAGGCTGGGAGGTGAAGGCGATTCGTGCCGGGCGTGTCCAGCTCAAGGAAAGCTACGTCATCGTCCGCGATGCCGAACTGTACCTGCTGGGCATGCACGTCAGCCCCCTGGAGACGGCCTCCACCCACGTCCATCCCGACCCGACCCGCACGCGCAAGCTGCTGCTCAAGGCCGAGGAGATCCACAAGCTGATCGGCAAGGTGGAACAGCGCGGCTTCGCGCTGGTGCCGCTGAACCTGCATTTCAAGAAGTCGCTGATCAAGCTGGAATTCGGGCTGGCGCGGGGCAAGAAGCAGTTCGACAAGCGCGACACCGAGCGCGAGCGCGACTGGCTGCGCGAGAAGGCGCAGATCATGAAGCACGACACGCGCAAGCACTCCTCCTGATCCCTCAGGCATATCAGCTTTGGCGCCGCGGTGATGAACAGCCGCGCGGCGGCTACCTATACTCGTGCCAGCCATCCATCGCACGAGACCGGACCCGGATCCGGCCAGGAGACGCCTCATGCCGCGCCGCATCGCCCCTTTCCCCACTGACCTCCCCTGCCGCCCCGCCCACGGCGCGAGCCGGCCATGAGCAGCCTGGCGGGCGTGAAGGTCCTGGACCTGAGCCGGGTGTTCTCGGGCCCCTGGGCCGCGCAGATGCTGGCCGATTTCGGGGCCGACGTGATCAAGGTGGAGCGGCCCGGACGCGGCGACGACGTGCGCCACCAGGGCCTGCGGGCGCGCGGCGAGGACGGCGGCGAGGTGGGCGAGACCTCGTCCTTCATGTCCATGAACCGCGGCAAGCGTTCGGTGGCCATCGACCTGTCCAGGCCGGCCGGCCAGGCGCTGGTGCGCGAGCTGGCCATGCGCTCGGACATCCTGATCGAGAACTTCAAGGCCGGCGACCTGGCGCGCTACGGGCTGGACTACGCGTCGCTGTCGGCGCTGAACCCCCGGCTGGTGTATTGCTCGATCAGCGGGTTCGGGCAGACCGGTCCGTACAGCCACCTGCCGGGCTACGACCCGCTGTTCCAGTCCATGAGCGGGCTGATGAGCATCACCGGCCACGCCGACGGCGAGCCGGGCGGCGGGCCGCTGCGCGTGGGCTATTCGGTGGGGGACATCACCGCCGGCTTCTATGCCGTCAGCGCCATCCTGGCCGCGCTGCGCCACCGCGACGTGGTGTCCGGCACGGGACAGCACATCGACCTGGCCCTGCTGGATGCCCAGGTGGCGTCGATCTCGCACGTGGCCATGATGTACCTGGTGTCGGGACGGCAGCCGGAGCGGCTGGGCAATGCCTCGCCCATCACCTGCCCCTGGCAGTCCTTCGACTGCGCCGATGGCCAGATCGTGGTCGCGGTAGGCAACGACACGCAGTTCGCCGCCATGTGCGAGGTGCTGGGGCTGCCCGGGCTGCCGGGCGATCCGCGCTATGCCACCAACCCCATGCGGGCGCGGCACCGGCTGGAGCTGGTGCTGCTGCTGGAACAGGCCATCGCCCGGCATCCCGTGGCGCAATTGCGCGCGGCCTTCGACGCCGCCGGCGTGCCCTGCGGACCCATCAACGACTTCGCGCAGGTGTTCGACGATCCGCAGATACGCCATCGGGAGATGCTGCTGCGCATGCCCGCGGACGCGGGGCGCGATATTCCCCAGGTGGCCAATCCGGTCCGCTTCTCGGACACGCCGGTCGAATACCGGCGCGCCCCGCCCGCCCTGGGCCAGCACACGGACGAGGTGCTGCGCGAGGTGCTGGGCCTGGAGGCGGCCGAGCTTGACGCTCTGCGGCGCGACCGCATCATCCAGGCCGCCCCATGACCGCCCCGCTGCACGGCATCCGCGTACTGGACCTGAGCCGGGTGTTCTCGGGCCCGTTCGCCACCCAGATGCTGGCGGACCTGGGGGCGGACGTGATCAAGGTCGAACGGCCGGGTATGGGCGACGAAGCGCGCTACCAGGGTTCGCCCCTGCGGGACGCCGACGGCAGGCCGCTGGACTGGACCTCATCTTTCCTGGCGATGAACCGCGGCAAGCGGTCCATCGCCATCGACGTCGCCAATCCCGAGGGGCAGGCACTGGTGCGCGGCCTGGCGCGGCAAAGCGACGTCTTCATCGAGAACTTCAAGGCCGGCGACCTGGCCCGCCACGGGCTGGACTACGCGTCGCTGCGCGCGGTCAATCCGCGCCTGGTCTATTGCTCGATCACGGGTTTCGGCCAGGATGGGCCGCGTGCCCGCCAGCCCGGCTATGACCTGGTGTTCCAGGCCATGAGCGGCATCATGAGCATGACGGGCGAACCCGACGGCCCGCCGCAGCGCGTGGGTTATTCGGTGTCGGACATCACCGCCGCCTACCATGCGGTGATCGGCATCCTGTCGGCGCTGCACGCGCGCCAGGCGGGTCTGTGCGAAGGGCAGCACATCGACATCGCGCTGCTGGACTGTCAGCTGGCCGCCGCCTCGCATGTCGCGATGGGCTATCTGCTGTCGGGTTCGCAGCCGGCGCGCATAGGCACGCGTTCGCACTTCATGGTGCCCTACCAGGCTTTCGACTGCGCGGACCAGCCGCTGGTGGTGATGTGCGGCAACGACGACCAGTTCCGCCGCCTGGCCGCCGCGCTCGGACTGCCGGGGCTGGCGGACGATGCGCGCTACGCCGCCAATCTCCAGCGCATGCGGCACCAGGACACGCTGGTGCCCCTGCTGGAAGATGCGCTGCGCGCCCGCCCGCGCGCCCATTGGCTGGAAGCGCTGGACCGGGCCGGCGTCCCGTGCGCGCCCATCCAGGACTTCCAGCAGGCCTTCGACGACCCGCAGGTGCGGCACCGGCAGGTGGTCACGCACCTGCCCTTCGCGCCCACCGGCACGCTGCCCATGGTGGCCAATCCCGTGCGCCTGTCGGAGACCCCGGTCGAGTACCGGCGCCCGCCACCGGCCCTGGGCGAGCACACCGAGGAAATCTGCGCGCAGCTGCTGCAAGTGCCGGTGGAGCGGCTGCGGGCCTTGCGCGAGCAAGGCATTCTTTGACGGGGCATGCCCCAGGGAACTTCATGGACGATACTCTGCGGGAATTTCGCGACAGCGCCGCCGACTACCTGGGCGCGAACGACCAGCGGCAGCGCATGCGTGCGCTGGACGACAGCGCGGGCGGACACGATCGCGAGGAATGGCGCCGCATCGCCGAACTGGGCTGGCTGGCGGTGCTGGTGGCCGAGGACGACGGCGGACTGGGCCTGGGTCTGCCCGAGCTGTGCGCGATCGCCCAGGAAGCCGGCCGCCATCTGCTGCCCGAACCGCTGGCCGCGGCGGGCGTGCATACGATGGCGCTGCTGGCCGGCCTGCCCGCCACGCTGCCGCGCGCATCGCTGCTGGAGAAGGCCATGTCGGGCGCCCTGCTGCTGGGCGTGGCCTGGCAGGAACGCGCGGGCCAGCTCGATCCCGACGCCCGGCCCGGTTCATGCGCCACGCGCGGGGCCGGCGGCCTGCGGCTGGCCGGCCGCAAGCGCTTCGTCCAGCCCGGCGCCGACGTCGATGGCTGGCTGCTGGCCGCCACGCTGGACGACGAAGCCGCGCTGCTGTGGCTGCCCCGCGAACGTCTGGCCCGCGCTCCCATCACCCGGCGCCTGGTGGACGGCAGCGCGCAGGCGGACCTGGACCTGGACGGTACCGTGCTGGATGCGGAGCACGTGCTGGCCACCGGCCCGGCGGCCAGCGAGGCCCTGGCGCGCGCCAACGACGTGGCGCGCCTGGCCCAGGGCGCGGAGCTGGCGGGCATCGCCCGGCGGGCGCTGGAACTGACGCGCGACTACCTGGCGACGCGGGAGCAGTTCGGCCGCCCGATCGGCAGCTTCCAGGCCTTGCAGCACCGCATGGTCGACGGGCTGATACAGGTGGAACTGGCCGAGGCCTGCCTGCGCGAGGTGCTGGCGCAGGCGGCGCCGGATGCTCCCGCCACGCGCCTGGGGCGCCTGGCCAGCCGGGCCAAGGCCCGCTGCGCCCACGCGGCGCTGGAGATGACCCGCATGGCGATCCAGTTGCACGGCGCCATCGGCACGACCTACGAATACGACATCGGCCTGTATTTCCGCCGCGCGATGGCGCTGTCCGCGCACCTGGGAAATGCCGAGGCGCACCGCGTGCGCTACGCCACGCTGGCCGCTCCGGAAGCGGACGATCGCGAAGCCGGGCCGGCCCCCGCGCCCATCACCGCGTTTCCCGCCGACGCGGACTGGGGGGCGATGCCGGAAGCCGAATTCCGCCGCCTGGTCCGCGCGCTGTTCGACACGCACTACCCGCAGGACCGGCGGCACATGCCCTACCGCCAGACCTGGGCCGAGACGCGCGACTGGTACCTGACGCTGGCCCGCCTGGGCTGGCTGGCGCCGGCCTGGCCCCGCGAGCATGGCGGCATGGGCCTGCCGCCCGACAAGCTGATCGCCTACATCGAAGAAGCCGAGGCCTACGGCGTCGCGCGGCCGCCCGACCAGGGGCTGAACATGGTGGGGCCGATCCTGATGCGCTTCGGCACCGATGCGCAGCGCGCCCGCTTCCTGCCGGCCATCCTGAAAGGCGAGCACGTCTGGATCCAGGGCTATTCGGAACCCAACGCCGGCTCGGACCTGGCCGCCGTGCGCACGGAAGCCGTGCCCGACGGCGACCACTTCGTCGTCAACGGCCAGAAAACCTGGACCACCTGGGGTTCGGACGGCACGCACATGTTCATGCTCGTGCGCACCGACAAGACGGCCAAGAAGCAGGCCGGCATCAGCTTCCTGCTGGTGGACCTGAAGACACCCGGCATCACCGTTCGCCCCATCCGCAACATCGCCGACGAGCGGGAATTCTGCGAGGTGTTCTTCGACAACGTCCGCGTGCCGCGCGAGAACCTGGTGGGAGGCCTGAACGAGGGCTGGACGGTGGCCAAGGCGCTGCTGGGCTTCGAGCGCCTGTTCACCGGCAGCCCCAAGCATTCCCAGCACACACTGCGGCAGGTGGAAAAGCTGGCGCGCCAGCGCGGGCTGTTCGACGACCCGGCCTTCGTCGCGCGCCATACCGCCTTGCAACTCGACACGCTGGACCTGGGGGCGGCGTACGGCGGCTTTGCCGACCTGGCCAAGCGCGGGGCGGCCATTCCGCCCACCGTGTCGATCCTGAAGATCTGGTCCACCGAGACCTACGAGCGGCTGGCCCTGCTGCTGATCGAGGCCGCCGGCGAATACGGCGCGGTGCGCGACCACGCCGGCACCGACGAGATCGACCTGCACGTGGTGGCGCCGCTGTTCAACGCGCTGGGCGCGAAGATCTTCGCCGGCAGCAACGAGATCCAGCGCAACATCCTGGCCAAGGCCGTGCTGGAGCTGCCCTCGGGCTGAAGGCGGCGGCGTTCAGCCCTGGCCGGCCTGGGTGCCCTTGACCACGGTCAGCGCCGAGGCGATCAGGCCGCTGATGTCGCTGACGTTGGCGGGCACGATCAGGGTGTTGTTGGTCTTGGCCAGGTTGCCGAAGGCGTCGACGTAGCGCTCGGCCACCTTGAGGTTGACCGCTTCCATGCCGCCGGGGTGCTTGATGGCCTCGGCCACCTGGATGATGGCCTTGGCGGTAGCATCCGCCACGGTCACCACGGCGGTGGCCTCGCCCTGGGCCTGGTTGATCTGGGCCTGCTTCTCGCCCTCGGAACGCGCGATGGCGGCCTCGCGCTCGCCGGTGGCGATGTTGATCTGTTCCTGGCGGCGGCCTTCGGAGGCCGCGATCAGGGCCCGCTTCTCGCGCTCGGCGGTGATCTGGGCCTGCATGGCGCGCAGGATCTCGGCCGGCGGCGTCAGGTCCTTGATCTCGTAGCGCAGCACCTTCACGCCCCAGTTCAGCGCAGCCTCGTCCAGCGCGCTGACGATGCTGCTGTTGATCTGCTCGCGCTCCTCGAAGGTGCGGTCCAGTTCCAGCTTGCCGATGACCGAGCGCAGCGTGGTCTGGGCCAGCTGGGTGATGGCGACGATGTAGTTGGACGAACCGTACGAGGCGCGCATCGCGTCGGTGACCTGGAAATACAGGATGCCGTCCACCTGCAGCTGGGTGTTGTCGCGCGTGATGCAGACCTGGCTGGGCACGTCCAGCGGGATTTCCTTGAGCGAATGCTTGTAGGCCACGCGCTCGATGAAGGGGATGACGAAGCCGGCGCCGGGCGACAGCACGCGGTCGAACTTGCCCAGGCGCTCGACCACCCACGCATGCTGCTGCGGAACGATGGCAATGGCCTTGACGACGATGAGGATGGCCAGGAAAACGATGACCAGCAGGACGATGGTGGATGCGCTCATGGTGCTTCCTTATGAGTGATGCCAGCGATACGGGAAGGCCGTCCGCAACGGCCTTAGCGAGTGGGCGAAAGAACGAGGCTGTTGCCGCGCATCTCGGTAATCACGAACTGCCCGGCGACCGGCTCGGCCCCGGGAGCGAGCTCGGCCTGCCAGTGCGCCCCACGATACCAGACACGTGCGGTGCGGTCTTCGTTCCAGGCGTCGACCTTGACGGTCTGGCCGATGTCCATGTTGACGTTGGCGTTGGAAGACGGCGGCCCTCCCCGTTTCTTCAGCACGTTCAGGCGCTTGAGCAGCAGCGTGCAAAGCACCACCGCCGCCGCGCACAGCACCAGTTGCCAGGCGATGTCCACGCCCAGCCAGGCCGCGATGCCGGCCACGGCGAAGCCGACGGCGACCATCAGCAGATAGAAGGTGCCGGTCATGACTTCGCCGATCAGGGCCAGGGCCATCAGACCGAACCATACCCAGGCGGGATTCATAGTTGCCTCCTTCGAGCGAGAGCGGACGCGGCCCGCCGGCTCGGCCGCGCGGCACGAAACGTGCCGCAGTGACGTATCTGCCTCTATTATGCCTGCCTGGGGGAAATGCCGCCCGGCCCCGCCCCCCGGCCACCGGAGGAACCCCCATGCGCATACCGCCCGCCCCCAGGCCCGCCTGTCCTTCATCCGCCAGCCGGCGGCAATTCCTGGGTTATGGCGGGGCCGGCATGCTGGCCGCGGTCCTGCCCGGCTGCGGTGGGGGCGACGGCCCGACGCCCGCCGCCTACGCGCAGACCATCGAATGGGGCCGCCAGGAAATCGCGCGCGCCCTGTCCGGCGATCCCGGCAACGTGGCCGCGGTCTCGATCGCCCTGCTCAAGAACGGCACCGTGGTCTGGCAGCAGGCCTTCGGCCGCGCCTCGGTCCAGGACAACGTGGCGGCCACCGTCCTGACCCGCTTCAACATCGGTTCGGTCAGCAAGGTGCTGGCGGCGCTGGCCGCCATGATCCTGCGGGACCGCGGACTGCTGGACCTGGACGCACCCGTGGCGCGCTACCTGCCGGGCTTCGCCATGCTGTCGCCCGAGTATGCGCTGATCACGACCCGGCACCTGCTTTCGCATTCCTCGGGCCTGCCGGGCACCAGCATGCGCGATGCCTTTGCCTTCGAACCCATACCGGGCTACGCGGCCCATGCCGAAGCGGCTCTGGCCAACCAGCACCTGAAGCACCTGCCGGGCGAACTGGCGGTCTATTGCAACGACGGCTTCACGATGATCGAACGGGTGGTGGCGGCCCTGGCCCGGCAGGACTACGCCAGCTTCGTCCAGGCCAACATCCTGACGCCGCTGGGCATGGCCGACTCCGGCTTCCTGACGAAGAAGCCCACGGGCGGCTCGTTCGCGCTGCCTTATTCGGGCGGCAGGCAATATCCCCAGGAGTTCGTCAATCCGCTGGCCACGGGCGGCCTGGCCGCCACGCCCGGCGACATGATGAAGCTCGCCCGCATGCTGCTCGAACGCGGCACCTACCAGTCGCGGCGCATCGTGTCGGCCGACGGCATCGCGCAGATGGGCACCGACCAGACCACGGGCCTAGCCATCAATCCCTCGCCGGAATGGGTATGGGGGCTGGGCTGGGACAGCGTGCGGCATCCCGGGCTGGCCGCGGCAGGCGTCCGGGCCTGGCAGAAGAATGGCGGCACGACCTTTTTCTCGAGCGACTTCTACGTCCTGCCGGACCAGCGGCTGGCCCTGATGGTGACCGGCAACACGGGCAACGCGCAACGCCCCGATACGTATCGCGCCGGCGCGCTGGCCGAAGGCGTGCTGCTGCGCGCCCTGGTCGAGGACGGCACGATACGCGCCCTGCCGCCGCTGGTCGCCCATGCCGCGCCGCCCGCGGCGGCATCGCCCGGGCTGGCCGACGCCGTGGGCGTGTACGCCAACTACAACCAGCCCACCCGGGTCACCGCCAACCAGGACGGCAGCTTCTCGCTGTCGTCCTGGAACGGCACCGCCTGGCAGCCGATGAACGGCGGTGCCAGATACAGTTATCGCAGCGACGGGTGGTGGTGGGGCAACGACGCCCCCATCAGCTACCGCTTCGAGGTCGTGTCCGGCACCGACGCGAACGGCCAGCCCTACCGCTATCGCTACCTGATGCTGCGCGGCCCCCTGTTCGGCGCCGGCTACAGCGAAACGACGCTGCCCGTGGGCCAGCAACTGCTTCCGCTGGCGCCGCTGGGTGCCGCCTGGCAGGCGCGGCTGGGCAAGACCTGGACGGTCATCAACGAATCCCCCACGACCATGCCGTCCACCCTGGGCGGCACACCCTACGCCACACTGGGCAGCCTGCCCGAGCTGCCGGGCTACATCCTGGTGCGCAATAGCAGCTACGACGACGGCTCGCCCGAATACCGACTCCTGGCCCCGCTGGCCGCCGACCGCGCCGGCATGACCGTCAAGATCCCCGCCAACGCCGGCCGCGACCTGTACGAACTGCACTTCGCCACGGCTGGCGGCAAGGAAACGCTGACCATAGGCAGTTGGACCTACGAAGCAGCCACGGGCTGACCTCAAAAAATGCCCCCACGCTAGGCCCTTCGGGCCGTCGCTGCCCCCCGAGGGGGCGTTTTTGCCTTGGGGCGGCCCGGCGGAAAAAATGCCCCCACGCTAGGCCCTTCGGGCCGTCGCTGCCCCCCGAGGGGGCGTTTTTGCCTTGGGGCGGCCCGGCGGCAAAAAAAAACGGCGCTCCAAAAGGAACGCCGCTCTCCACGAGCCCGGTTTTACCCCAGGATGCGGTGGATCCGGCTTTGCCGGTCCACCCGCATCGCCCCCTGGGGGGCGCGCGTCAGCGCGTAGGGGGGATCCTATTCAGCCAACTTCTTCCAAGTATCGACCACCGTATCCGGATTCAGCGAGATCGACTTGATGCCCTGGTCCTTCAGCCAGACCGCGAAGTCTGGATGATCCGAAGGACCTTGGCCGCAGATGCCGACGTACTTGCCCGCCTTCAGGCAAGCCTCGATGGCACGCTGCAGCAGCGCCTGGACGGCCGGATCGCGCTCGTCGAAGTCGGCGGCCAGGAGTTCCAGGCCGGAGTCGCGGTCCAGGCCCAGGGTGAGCTGGGTCAGGTCGTTCGAACCGATCGAGAAGCCGTCGAAGTATTCGAGGAACTGCTCGGCCAGCACGGCGTTGGACGGGACTTCGCACATCATGATCAGGCGCAGGCCGTTCTCGCCGCGCTTGAGCTGGTTGTCGGCCAGGAGGCCGACCACGCGCTCGGCCTGCTTGAGCGTGCGCACGAAGGGAACCATGATCTCGACGTTGGTCAGGCCCATGTCCTGGCGCACGCGGCGCAGCGCCTCGCATTCCATGCGGAAGCACTCGGCGAACTCCTCAGCGATGTAGCGCGAGGCGCCGCGGAAGCCCAGCATGGGGTTCTCTTCCTCGGGCTCGTAGCGCGAGCCGCCGATGAGCTTGCGGTATTCGTTCGACTTGAAGTCGGACATGCGCACGATGACCGGCTTGGGATAGAAGGCCGCCGCGATCGTGGCGATGCCCTCGGCCAGCTTGTCGACGAAGAACGCGCGCGGGCTGGCGTAGCCCCGGGCCACCGATTCCACCGCCTTCTTCAGGTCGCCGTCGACATTCGGATAGTCGAGGATGGCCTTGGGGTGGATGCCGATGTTGTTGTTGATGATGAATTCCAGGCGGGCCAGGCCCACGCCGCCGTTCGGGATCTGCGCGAAGTCGTAGGCGAGCTGCGGGTTGCCCACGTTCATCATGATCTTGACGTCGATGGCGGGCATTTCGCCGCGTCGGACTTCCTCGACCTCGGTTTCCAGCAGGCCGTCGTAGATCCGGCCCTCGTCGCCTTCGGCGCAGGACACGGTGACCATGGCGCCGTCGGCCAGCACGCTGGTGGCGTCGCCGCTACCGACGACCGCCGGGATGCCCAGTTCGCGCGCGATGATGGCCGCGTGGCAGGTCCGGCCGCCACGGTTGGTGACGATGGCCGAGGCGCGCTTCATGACCGGTTCCCAGTTGGGATCGGTCATGTCGGTGACCAGCACGTCGCCGGGCTGGACCTTGTCCATGTCGGCGATGTCGGCCACCAAGCGCACCGGGCCCGAACCGATCTTCTGGCCGATGGCGCGGCCCGTGACCAGCACGTTGCCGGTGGCCTTCAGGCGGTAGCGCTGCTGCACGTCGTTGCCGGACTGCTGCGACTTCACGGTTTCCGGGCGGGCCTGCAGGATGTAGATCTTGCCGTCGTTGCCGTCGCGGCCCCATTCGATGTCCATGGGACGGCCGTAGTGCTTTTCGATGATGACGGCGTAGCGCGCCAGCTCGATCACGTCGTTATCGGACAGCGAGAAGCGGTTGCGCTGTTCGGGCGCGACGTCGACCGTGCGCACGGCGCGGCCTTCGGTGCGGGCCGGGTCGAATTCCATCTTGATCAGCTTGGAGCCGATGCGGCGGCTGACGATGGGATACTTGCCGGCTTCCAGCGTGGGCTTGAAGACGTAGAACTCGTCGGGGTTGACCGCGCCCTGCACCACCGTCTCGCCCAGGCCGTAGGACGAGGTGATGAAGACGACGTCGGGGAAGCCCGATTCGGTGTCGATGGTGAACATGACGCCGGCCGCGCCGGTGTCGGAGCGGACCATGCGCTGGATGCCGGCGGACAAGGCCACGTCGGCATGGGCGAAGCCCTTGTGCACGCGATACGAGATGGCGCGGTCGTTGTACAGCGACGCGAACACGTGGCGGATCTTGTCCAACACGTCGTCGATGCCGACCACGTTCAGGAAGGTTTCCTGCTGGCCGGCGAACGAGGCGTCGGGCAGGTCTTCGGCGGTGGCGGACGAACGGACGGCGAACGAACCCTTGCCGTCGGCGTCGAGCTTGGCGAACGCTTCACGGATGTCCTTCTCGAACTTGGCCGAGAACGGAGCATCGACGATCCATTGCCGGATTTCCGCGCCGGTTTCGGCGAGCGCGCGCACGTCTTCCGGATTCAGGGAAGACAGGCGTTCGTTGATCCGGGTATCCAGGCCCGAATCCTTCAGGAAATCGCGGAAAGCCTCTGCCGTCGTGGCAAAGCCCCCGGGCACGCGGACTCCGGCGCCGGTGAGCTGGCTGATCATCTCTCCAAGTGAGGCGTTCTTTCCTCCTACCGAGTCAACATCCGTCATCCGGAGTTGCTCGAACGGCACAACATAAGACATGAAAGTCCCCTATTACAATGGCAAGAAAGCTTGTTTGGCGAGCACACGCGCCGGGCGATTCCGCGCCGCAATGCGTGGTGTGCTGGCCAAACCCGCCTCCGCCGCGGCCCAGGGCTCCGTAAGCCTGGGCGTGCGCCATGCGTAACCGGGGTAATCCCCGGATTGTACGCCGGCCGCCGGCCTTTCTGCACATTGCTTGCTTCGTTTGCCTTTCCCATCCCCGGAAACCCTGTTTTTGCGAGATATCCATGCCTCAACCCGCCCCCGCCGCGAATTCGTACCTGCGCACCGTATTCGTGGTCTCCGACGGCACCGGCATCACCGCCGAGACCTTCGCCCACTCGGTCCTGGCGCAGTTCGAGAACGCCCGCTTCCGCCATATCAGGCTTCCTTTCATTGATTCGGTGGACAAGGCCGCCGACGTGGCCGCGCGGATCGACGCCGCCTTCACGGCGGACGGGCAGCGCCCCATCGTCTTCAGCACCCTGGTCAATTCCGAGATCAATACCCGCGTGCGCCAGGCCAACGGCCTGTTCCTGGACCTGTTCTCGACCTTCGTCGAGCCCATCGAGCAGGAACTGAACATCAAGTCCAGCCATTCGATCGGCCGCTCGCACAACATGGCCAACACCAAGCAGTACCAGAGCCGGATCGAGGCCATCAACTTCAGCCTGGCGCACGACGACGGACAGTTCATCAAGGGCCTGGAACAGGCCGACGTGATCCTGGTGGGCGTGTCGCGCTGCGGCAAGACGCCCACCAGCCTGTACCTGGCCATGCAGTACGGGATCAAGGCCGCCAACGTGCCGCTGATTCCCGACGACTTCGAGCGCGACGCCCTGCCCTCGGCCATCCTGCCTCACCGCAACAAGCTGTTCGGGCTGACCATCCAGCCCGAGCGCCTGGCCGAGGTCCGCAACGAGCGCCGCCCCGACAGCCGCTATGCCTCGCTGGAGCAGTGCCGCTACGAGGTGGCCGAGGCCGAGAAGCTGATGCGCCGCGAAAGCATCCGCTGGCTGTCGACCACCACCAAGTCGATAGAGGAAATCTCGACCACCGTGCTGCAGAAGATCGGGCTGGAAGGCCGGTTCTATTAAGTCAGGAAGCAGGCCGCGGCGGGCGCGCCAGCGCCTCGCTTTCGGCCGCATGGGGCCGGGCCGCGACCTCCAGGCACTCGCGCAGCACGTTCAGCAGTTCGCGCCGCCTGGGTTCGCGGGGCATGACCAGGCCCAGCTCGCGGTGGAAGACGTCCTTGCCCAGCGAGACCGCCCGGACGCCCGGCGGCAGGCTGTTGCTGCGCGTGATGGGCACCAGCGACACGCCCAGCCCGGCCGCCACCATCGCCACCATGGCATCCACGTCCTCGATGTCCAGCATGGCCTCGACATGCAGGTCGTGCCGGCGCAGGAAATGCTCGACCCCCCGCCCGCCGAACGAGGCACGGTCGTAGCGGATGAAGGGGTGGGCGGCCAGCAACTGGCGCCAGTCCTCGCCCGGGACGCCCTCCGGCACCGCCAGCACGAAGGGTTCGCGCACCAGCGGCTGCCATAGCAGCTCGCGCGGCAGCATGAAGGGCGGCGCGATCATCAGCGCGGCGTCCAGCTCGCCGCTGTCGACCTGGCCGATCAGGAACAGCGACGAACCGTGCACCAGCCGCACCGATACCAGGGGATGGCGGCCCCGCAGGATGCCCAGCGCCGTGGGCAGCATGCCCACCTGGGCGGTCTGGATCGCCCCCATCCTGACCGTGCCGCGCAGTTCGCGGCTGGTCACCCGCACGGCCAGCTCGTCGAACAACCCGACGATCTGGCGAGCCATTTCCACCGCTTCCTCTCCCGCCTCGTTCAGCGTGGCCGAGCGTCCGGTCCGGGTGAACAGGGGCGCGCCCAGCGCCTCCTCCAGGCGTTGCATCTGGGCGCTGACGGCCGACTGCGTCAGGCCGATGCGGGCCCCCGCCGCGGCGAACGTGCCCCAGCGCACGACCGCAAGAAACGTCTTCAGCTCGCGCAGCACGACGGCCTCCTCCAAATGATCAAAAAAATTTGACCTCAGACGAAAAACAAAGCGTTTTCGTTTAAGGATTTTTGTTTATACCATGGCTGTCATGGATGCCTGCCTTGGCGTCGCTTCGCACTTCGAACCCCTGGACACTGCCCTCCCCGCAGCGGGGCTAACTTCGCCCAAAAACAATTAAATCAACTAAAAACCAAATAAATACATCAAACTTCTTTCAACTTCATGGCACAGCACTTGCTTGATAACCCAGGAGACGGCGCGCAATCCCGCGTTCGCCCCTCTCTCTTGAATGGAACAGCAGGTATGAAGATCCCCTCCTTTCTAGCGGCCGCCGCGCTGGCCCTGACCCTGGCCCTGCCGGCCCATGCCTACCCGGACCGGCCGATCACCATCGTGGTGCCGTTCTCGGCCGGTGCCGGCACCGATCTGACCGCCCGCCTCCTCGCGCGCACCATGGAGAAGCACGCGGGCCGCAGCGTCGTGGTGGTGAACCGCGCCGGCGCCGGCGGCGAGATCGGCATGGCGTCGGTGGCCAACGCGGCGCCCGACGGTTACACGCTGTCCATCCTGAACACGCCCAACGTGCTGACCATTCCCATCGAACGCCGGGCGCAGTTCAGCCTGTCCAGCTTCGACGTGATCGCCAATATCGTGGACGACCCCGGCACCCTGAGCGTGCGCGGCGACAGTCCGCTGCGCGGTATCCAGGAACTGGTGGACGCGGCTCGCAAGGCACCGGGAACGCTGACCTACGGGACGGCCGGCGTCGGCTCGGCCGGCCATATTTCCATGCTGCTGCTGGAGCAGGCCGCCGGCATACGGCTGCGCCACGTGCCCTTCAAGGGCACGGCGGACGTGGCAACGGCCTTGCTGGGCGGCCACATCGACATCGCCACCGCCAACCTGGGCGAGGCCCTGGGTTTTTCCAAGGGCAAGCAGTGGCGCATCCTGGGCCAGATGGCGTCCAGCCGGTCCCCCATGGCGACGGACCTGCCCACCTTCGCCGAGGCCGGCTATCCCATCGAAAGCGGTTCGCTGCGCGGGCTGGGCGCGCCGCGCGGCACGCCGCCGGAAACGCTCAGGGCGCTCTCGGCGCTGGTGGACAAGGCCATCAACGACCCCGACTTCCGCCAGGCGGCCCGGGGGGCCGAGCAGAACGTCCGCTACCTGCCGCGCGACGACTACGCGCTCCTGCTGACGGGCATGCAGGGCCAGTTCGAGAAACTGTGGGCGGCCTCGCCCTGGAATCAATGATGCCGAGCCCCTCGTTCCCCCCGCACCGGACCGCCACCATGAAAACCGCCCTTCGCTTCCTTCTTTCCGCCCTCGCGCTGGCCGGCGCCTGCGCCGCGCACGCCGCCTATCCCGACCGCCCCATCACCATGATCGTGCCGTTCAGCGCGGGCGCCGGCACCGACCTGACCGCGCGCACCGTCGCCCAGTGCATGGAAGGCCAGATCAAGGGTGCCACCATCGTCGTCACCAACCGCCCCGGCGCCAGCGGCGACATCGGCCTGGCGGCGCTGGCCACGGCCGCGCCCGACGGCTATACCCTGGGCATCGTCAACACGCCCGGCGTGGTCAGCATCCCGATCGAGCGCCAGACGCGCTACACCGTCGCCAGCTTCGACTTCCTGGGCGCCGTGGCCGATGCGCCGGGCACGATCAGCGTGCACGCCGACAGCGGCATCCACTCCATCCAGGACCTGGTGCGCGCGGCCAAGGCGAAACCGGGCGGGATCACCGTGGGTACGCAAGGCGTGGGCTCGGCCGGCCACATCGCGCTCCTGCTGCTGGAGCAGTCGGCAGGCATCGAACTGACCCCGGTGCCGTTCCAGGGTGCGGCGCCCGCGCGCACCGCGCTGCTGGGCAAGGTGATCGACTCCACCATGGCCAACGTGGACGAGGCCGTGGGTTTCCGCAACGGATCGCCGTGGCGCATCCTGGGCGTGATGAGCGATACCCGCTCGCCCGTGGCCGCCGACCTGCCCACGTTCAAGGAAGCCGGCTACGACATCGTGGCGGGCTCCATGCGCGGCTTCGCCGGCCCCAAGGGCATGCCGCGCGAGGTGGTCAAGACACTATCCGACGCCATCCGCACCTGCGCCGCCGACCCGGTGTTCCTGGACCGCGCGCAGAAAGCCTTCCTGCCCGTGCGCTATCTGCCGCCGCAGGAACACCTGGACAGCCTGCGGCGCCTGGACACCTCGCTGCGCGAGCTGTGGAAGGCCAAGCCCTGGAACCAATGACCCCTTCACCCCAACGGCGGACCTTCCGCCATCCTGAACGAGACGAACGCTTCATGAGAACCGACCACAGCACCTATGCGGACATCCGCGCCTACCTGAAGAATCACGACACCCTGCTGGTCCCGGTGGGCGCCACCGAGCAATACGGCTCGCACCTGGCCACGGGCACGGAACTGCGGCTGTGCGAGATGATCGCCACCGAGGTCGGTGCGCTGACGGGCTTTGCCGTGACGCCCATCATCCCGGTCAACTACTCCGCCATGTTCCTGGATTACCCCGGCACGCTGTCGGTGTCCATGGCCACGCTGGAACGCTACCTGGACGAGATGTGCGACGGCCTGGCCGGCCAGGGCTTTCGCCATTTCATGTTCGTCAACATCCATGCCGGCTCGCTCGGTCCGATCGAAAGCGTCTGCCGCAATCTGCGCCGGCGCCATGGCGCGGTGGGCGGCACCATCGATGTCTTCACGGTGATGCGCGACGTCGGCGGCGTCGAATTCAAGACCAGGAAATCGCCCTCGGGCCATGCCTCGGAAATGGTGACCTCGGTGGCGCTGGCCAAGTGCCCGGAGCTGGTCTTCATGGACCGCGCCCAGGCCACCGAATCGCTGCGCCCCTTCGTGGACGGCGTCAAGACAGTGTCCAGCGGCAAGGTCAGCCTGGGCAAGTCCAGCTTCTCGGTATTCAGCGACATCAGCGACTATGCTCCCATCGGCACCCAGGGCGACCCGACCGGCGCCACCGCCGAGCAGGGGCACCAGGTATGGAACGCCGCGGTGGACTACCTGGCCGAGGCCGCCAGGAAGTTCAGCCAGATGTCGTTCCAGGCATAGGGAGCGGCCATGCGCAACAATCCGCTGAAAGCGCTCTGGCGGGCCGGCAAGCCGGCCTTCGGCACCTGGGCCACGCTGGTGCACCATCCGCGCTTCATGAAGCTCCTGGCCGTGACGGGCCTGGACTTCGTGCTGATCGAGATGGAGCACAGCGACTTCACCATCGCCGAGGTCGGCACGCTGTGCCTGGTCGCGCGTGAAGCCGGCATCGTGCCCATCGTGCGGCCCGCGGGCACGCAGCCGCACGACTACACGCGGCCGCTGGACGCCGGCGCCATGGGCCTGCTGCTGCCCAACGTGGAGACGGCCGGGCAGCTCGAATCCATCCTGCGCGCCACCAAGTACCACCCGCGCGGCGAACGCATCCTGAACATGCGCGGCCCGCACACCGACTACGTCCGGCTGACCCAGCCGCTGGAGCAGATCCAGGCCATGAACGAGCACACCCTGACGGTGGCGATGATGGAGTCGCAACGCGGCCTGGACAACCTGGACGCCATCTGCCGCGTGCCGGGACTGGACGCCGTCATGATCGGGCCCGACGACCTGTCGCAGGCGCTGGGCGTGCCCGGCGACATGAAGCATGCGCGCATGGTCGAGGCCACCGAGCACGTCATCGCCACCTGCCAGCGCCACGACGTGCCCTGGGGCTTCAGTTGCCAGGACCCGGCCAGCGCCGCCGAATGGATAGGCCGCGGCATCCGGTGGATGCCCTATGCCAACGACGCCGCGGCGCTGTTCAACACCTTCAGCTCGGCCGCGCAGCAGCTCAAGCGCGCGGCGGGCCGCTAGCCCCCCATTCCTTCATAGACCAGGAGTCTTCGATGAAAGCAGTCGCCATGTACAGCCCCTACGGCTGGAAAGCCAAGATCGGCCTGATCGTGCCGTCCACCAACACCGTCAACGAACCCGAGTTCTGGCGCCTCGCGCCCGAGGGCGTGACCATCCATACCGCCCGCGCCATGCTGCTGGGCCCCGCCACCGAGGAGTCCTACTACAAGATGGCCGAGGCGGTGAACGGCGCCGCCGACGAACTGGCCACGGCCGAGGTCGACGTGGTGGCCTACGGCTGCACCTCGGGCTCGATCATCTGCCCGCTGCCGGAACTGATCCGCAACATGAGCCAGCGCACCGGCACCCCCGCCATCGCCACCGCCGGCGCCGTCGTGGCGGCGCTGCGCGCGCTGGGCGCCCGCAGGATCGCCGTGGGCACGCCCTACGTCGATTTCGTCAACGAGAGCGAGGACAAATTCCTGCGCGACTACGGCTTCGACGTACTGACCCTGCAAGGCCTGCGCCTGGGCGAAACCCAGGAGGAACGCCGCGGCATCGGCCGCGTGCCGCCCGAGATGGTGTTCCGCCTGGCCCGCGCGATCGACCGGCCCGAGGCCGATGCCATCTTCATCTCGTGCACCAACCTCGCCACCTTCGACGTCATCGCCGAGATCGAAAGCGAGCTGGGCAAGCCGGTCGTGACCAGCAACCAGGCGTGCTTCTGGGCCTGCCTGCGCCTGCTGGGCCTGCGCACGTCCATTACCGGCCACGGCACGCTGCTGGAGCACCAGCTCGATCCCATCGACGAATCCAGCTACGCGCTGCCGTCCGCGCGATGAACGTCCCGCCGCCCGACCTCGCGCTGGCCAAGACGCTGTTCGCGCAGTTGCGCCGCGATGGCCACGACGGCGTGGGCATCACGCGCGATGCCTACGGCCCGGGGGAACAGCGCGCGCATGACGAGGCCACGCGCCTTGCCCGCGCGCTGGACCTGGAGATCGCGCGCGACGCCGCGCTGAACCTGTACCTGACGCTGCCCGGCCGGGACCGGCAGGCACCCCGCGTCATGACGGGGTCGCACCTGGACTCGGTGCCGGCCGGCGGCAACTACGACGGCGCCGCCGGCGTGGTGGCCGGGCTGGCGGTGCTGGCGGGTTGGCGGGCGGCCGGATTCGTGCCTCCGGCGGACGTGACGGTGATGGCCGTGCGCGCCGAGGAAAGCACCTGGTTTCCCTATTCCTACCTGGGCAGCAAGGCCGCCTTCGGCCTGGTCGGCCGCGACGCGCTGCAATTGCGGCGCGCCGACACCGGCCGCCCGCTGGCCGAGCACCTGGCCGAATGCGGCGGCGACCCGGCCGCGTTCGGCAGTGCCTGGCTGGATCCGGCGCGCATCGCCCGCTTCGTCGAGCTGCACATCGAGCAAGGTCCCGTGCTGGTGGACGACGCGCTGCCGGTGGGCATCGTCACCGGCATACGGGGCAGCCTGCGCCATCGCGATGCCCGCGTCCTGGGCAGCTATGCCCATTCGGGCGCCGTACCGCGCGCCGGACGGCGCGATGCCGTGCGCGCCGCCGCCCTGCTGGTGGCCGCCATCGACGACGACTGGGAACGGCTGGAGGCGCAAGGCCGCGACCTGGTCGTGACCTTCGGCAAGTTCTGCACCAATCCCGCCCAGCACGCCTTCAGCAAGGTGGCCGGCGAAGTGGACCTGTGCGTGGACGTACGCAGCCAGGACCGCGCGGTGCTGGACGAGGTCGACGCCCTGCTGGACGCCCATGCGCGCCGGCTGGAACAGGCGACCGGCACGCGCATCGAACTGGGCCCGCGCACCGGCTCGGAACCGGCGCTGATGGATGCGGGCATCCAGCGGTCGCTGGAAGCCGCCGCCGCCCGCCACGGCATCGCCGCGCGCCGCATGGCCAGCGGCGCGGGACACGACGCGGCGGTGTTCGCCCAGCGCGGCGTACCCACCGGCATGGTGTTCGTGCGCAACGACCACGGTTCGCACAATCCCGACGAACACATGGACATGGACGACTTCGCGCTGGGCACGCGCCTGCTGGCCGACGTTCTGGCCGCTCCCTGACTCTCTTTTCCTAGGAACACGATGAAGCCACCCGTCTGCCTGGTTGTCCAGCCCATCCACCCCGCCGGCATCGCCCGCCTGCGGGCCGCCGGTATCGAAGCCCGCATGGCCAGTTCGGCCGACATGGCCACCGTGGCCCGCGAGATCGCTCCCTGCCAGGCCGTGATCACGCGCAACGCCGGACTGGATACCGCCGCCGTCGAGGCCGGCGCGCAACTGGCCGTGATCGCCAACCACGGCATAGGCACCAACAAGATCGACGTGGCGCGCGCCACGGCGCTGTCGATACCCATCGTCTACACCCCCACCGCGAACGCCCGCTCGGTGGCCGAGCACGCCGTCATGCAGATGCTGGCGGTGGCCAAGCGGCTGGCCGCCTGCGACCACGCGGTGCGCGCCGGCGACTGGGACTACCGCTATCGGCCCGGCCTGCAGGAACTGCACGGCAAGACCCTGGGCATCGTCGGCTTCGGCACCATCGGCCGGCTGACCGCGGCCATTGCCCTGCATGGCCTGGGCATGCGGGTCATCGTGTATTCGCCGGCCGTGCCCGCCGGCGAGATCACCGCCCAGGGGGCGCAGCCCTGCCCGGCGCTGGACGAGCTGCTGGCGCAGGCCGACGTGGTGTCGCTGCACCGTCCTTCCCGGGCCGATACCCGGCACATGATCGACGCGCGCGCGCTGGCGCGCATGAAGCCGACGGCCATCCTGGTCAACACCGCGCGCGCCGACCTGATCGACACCGACGCGCTGGCTGCGGCGCTGCGCGACCGCCGCATCGCCGGCGCCGCGCTGGACGTATTCGAGCAGGAGCCCCTGCCCGCCGGCCATCCGCTGTGCGGACTGGACAACGCGCTGCTGACGCCCCACACTGCCGGCAGCACGGACGAGGCCCTGCGCGCCGCCGCCGAACAGTGCGCCGACCAGATCATCGAGGTCCTGGCGGCACGCCGGCCGGCCCACCTGGTCAACCCGCAGGTCTGGGAAACCCGGCGCCTGCCCGTTCCGGCCTGACCCGTCATCTTTCATGCACCGACCGTCATCATGCAATCGATCTTCCACCTGGCCTATAACGTCACCGACCTCGCCCAGGCGCGCCGCTTCTATGGCGACGTCCTGGGCTGCGCCGAGGGGCGCAGCACCGACACCTGGGTCGATTTCGACTTCTTCGGACACCAGATCTCGCTGCACCTGGGCACGCCGTTCAAGACCGAGCGCACCGGCCACGTGGGCGACAAGCTCGTGCCCATGCCGCACCTGGGCGTGATCCTGCTGCTGGACGACTGGCAGGCGCTGGCGCGGCGCCTGCGGGAGGCCGGCACGGAATTCGTGCTGGAGCCGCAGGTCCGCTTCCAGGGCCAGCCCGGCGAACAATGGACCATGTTCTTCACCGACCCGTTCGGCAACCCCATCGAGGTGAAGGGGTTCAAGTCCTTCGAGTCGGTGTACGCCGCCTGAGGATCAGGCGCGGCGCGCCGTCAGCCATTTGGCCGGGGGCAGCGGCTCGGCGCAGATGCGGATCTCGCCGATGTTGCCCAGGAAGCCGTTGGTGCGCTCGCCGGCATACGCGCCGCCGCCGATCACCATGCGGTCGGTGGACTTGCGGTAGGCGATGCCCGGCGCGTTGGCCGCGTTGCGCAGCACCGGCGCCCCTTCCACGTACATGATGGTCTCGTTCAAGGCCGGATCGTTGACGATGGCGATGTGCACCCATTTGCCGGCGATGATCTCGCCCGACCAGTTGGCCGCGGGAGACTTGCTGCCCGGGCTGTTGGGCAGCACTTCCCATTGCACTTCCCGCAGGCTCGAGATCGAGAAGATGATGGGGCATTCGTCGCCGTCTCCGCCCGCGAAACCGGGGATCTGGCCACGCCGGCCGTCGCGCTCCATGATGTTCATCCACGCGTTCTGGCTGGCGGTCCAGCTGCTGTCGACCTTGATGAAGGCCTCGACGGTGTAGCCGGCATCCAGGGTGGCCGTGTTGACCTGGGCATCCGCGCGCGTCGTGAAATAGCTCATGCGCAGCGGACTCGTGGTCGTATTGGCGAAGCGCACGCTGCCGGGCGCCGCGGACAGGTAATGACGGTCGTCGGTCCAGGTCAGGTCGCCCTCCTGCCCTATCGTGGCGCCGTTAAAGGTCAGGGCCTCGCGATACACCGGATTCCTGCCGGTCGTGTCCGCCACCACCTGGCCCACCGGCACCACGCTGCCGGGCGTTCCGCCGAAGAAGCGCCAGTGCGCCACCGTGGACGCCACCAGCGGGTAGTCGTTCTCGTCGGCGGCGGGCTTCTTCTCCACCGTTTCCGGTTCCTCATAGGTCGCCAGGATGGCGGCCTTGGCACGATCGTTGATCGGCTCGTTGCCCGCCTCGGGCGTCTTGAAACCGGGGTTGAAGCGGGCGAAGCGCTTCTTGAAATCGAAGTCGATCTCGAATTGCTGGTTGGCCTCGGTCAGCACCGCCACGTCGAAGTCGTTCAGCGTATCGGCGGGCTTCTGCGGCACCCACGGCGAGAACGACAGGACCTTGATCTTGTTGCGGGTCAGGTCGAACTCGTACAGGCGCATCAGCCCGTTGCCGCCCATGTAGGCCATCTGGTAGTCGACCACCATTTCCTCGACCGCGTTGCCATAGTCGTTGGTCTTGGTCAGGCGCGAGGCGCCGTGATAGTGGCCGTTCAGCGTCATGAAGATCTGGTCGTTGTCCCGGATCAGCTTCTCCCACAGCATCTTGCCGTACGGAACCTCCAGCGGGCTCGCGCCGTCCGCGGCGATGTTCAGCAACTGGTGGTTGACCAGGATGGCGGGCAGGGTCGGATGATCCGCCAGCACCTTGCGCGCCCAGGCGATGGCCGCGTCCGACGCGCGCCACGACAGCGACAGCACCAGGAACCGGTTGCCGTCGGCCTCGAAGATGTGGAACTCGTGGAACCCGGACGCATCGCGGCCGCCGAACGTCGCCTGCTGCTTCGCGCGTTCGGTCGGGAACCACTTCAGGTACGGCTCGGCGGCCAGGTTGCGCTGGGCGTCGGTGTTCGAGGCCTGGCTGCTCTCGTCGACATAGTCCACGTCGCGGATCACGTCGTGGTTGCCCGCCAGGATGGAGTACGGCAGCCTGGCTTCCTCCAGCACCTTCATCGCGTCGTCGGCGACCTGCCACTGGGCCGGCTTGCCCTGCTGGTCCACCACGTCGCCCAGATGGATGGTGAACGGGATCTTCAGGCTCTTGGCGTTTTGCGCGATCCAGTTCGTCTGCGCGCGGAACGGCGTCGATCCGTACTTGCGCTGGAACTGCGTGTTCTCGGCCTCGGTCGCATAGCGCGCATAGAACTGGGTATCGGGCAGCACCGCCAGCGCGAAGCTGGACACCAGGGTGGATGGCTGCTCGCCGTCTCCGCCGTTGCCGTCCCCGGGATTGCCCGTCTGCGGCGGCGCGTCATCGCCGCCGCAGGCCGACAGCAGCAATGCCGTGCCGCCCAGCGACAATCCGAAGCCCGCCTTCATCAGCAAGCGGCGCTGCCGGTCGGGCAGTCCTTCCAGCTTGCGGAGCGTGTCCGGGGCGAGAATGTTGTCCTTCTTGTTCATGTCCTGCTTGTTTCCATGCCACGAAAGCCGCACAGCGTAGCGATGGAACATGACAGGAGTACGCGGTCCGCATGCCGCGTTGAAACGCGCATGCAACCTTGGAGCCGCGGCTGGGCCCTAACCCGGAACGAACCGGCGCCGATGCTCGAACAGGCACACCGCCACCGCCGCCCCGACGTTCAGCGACTCGGCCGCCGGCTCCTGCGGAATGCGCACCCGCAGCGCCGCGGCGGCCTGAAGTTCGGCGCGCACGCCCTGCCCTTCATTGCCGAATACCCAGGCGCAGTGCCGCGGCAGCGCGGCCTGGTAAAGGCCCACGGCATCGTCCAGCGTGGTGGCCACCAGCGGCAGGTCCAGGCGCGCCAGCAGGGCCCGCAGATCGACCCGCTCATGGATGGTCAGCGAGAAATGCGCCCCCTGCCCCGAACGCAGCACCTTGGGCGACCAGGCGAAGGCGGTCTCGTCCGACAGGAAGACGTGGCGCACGCCGGCCGCCGCGCAGGTGCGCAGGATGGCGCCGACGTTGCCGGGGTCCTGGACGCGGTCGAGCAGCACGCAGCCTTGCGTGACGCGCTCGGGCAGCGGCGGCGCCGGCGTCTCGACCACGAACACCACGCCCTGGCCGGCCTGCACGTGCTCCAGGTCGTCGATCAGGTTGCCGTCCAGCCAGACCTGGCGGTCGGCCGGCACCTGGTCGCGCAAGGCCATGACTTCGGCGCTGGCCCGCTCGCCTTCCAGCCGCCGCGCGTCGAACACCGCATGCCGGGGCAGGCCCCGCCATTGCAGGTAGGCCTGGCACAGGTGCACGCCTTCCAGCACGGACAGGCCGGCCTCGCGCCGTGCCTGCGAGGCCTGCGTCAGCTTGCGCAGCGACTTGAATAGCGGATTGTCGCGCGAGGCGATGCGTTTCATGGTCGGTCTTCCAGGCGGCGATCCGCGCGGCTAGGCGCGCTTGGCATGGCGGCGGCGCGGGGCCGGCGCCTCGGGTTCGGGCAGGTCGTCCCAGGGCAGCAGGCTGTCCATTACCCGGGCCAGCGGCGTTTCCGGCTCGGGTATGCCCAGGGCCCGGCGCACGGGCTCGAAACTGCGGCGGTGTTCCGGGCACGGGCCGTGTTCCAGCAGGCAACGCAGGTGGTCTGGCGTGCCGTAGCCCTTGTGCCGGTCGAAGCCGTACATGGGGTAGCTGGCGTGCAGCCGGACCAGTTCGGCATCGCGCGCGGTCTTGGCCAGGATGGACGCCGCCGAGATCGCCTGTACCTGCGCATCGCCGCCGATCACGGTCTGCACCCGGCAGGCCAGCGCCGGCGCACGGTTGCCGTCCACCTGCACCAGGTCGGGCACGCAGCCCAGCCCCTCGACGGCCCGCCGCATGGCCAGCATGGTGGCGTTCAGGATGTTCAGCGCGTCGATCTCGGCCACGCTGACGCTGGCCACGCACCAGGCCAGCGCGCGCTCCTGGATCAGCGGGGCGAGTTCGTCGCGGGCGCGCTCGCTCAGCATCTTGGAATCGTTCAGGCCGTCGACCGGACGGGCCGGATCGAGGATGACGGCCGCCGCGTAGACCGGCCCGGCCAAGGGCCCCCGGCCGGCTTCGTCCACGCCCGCCACGCGCAGGGTCAGCAGCGTCTGGGCATCGAAGGCCGACAACAGGTCCGCTCCCGGCGATTCCACCGCGGTCCAGCCCAGCTCGGTCTGCACCCAGCCCTTCTCAGCCATGGCCCGCCACCTCCAGGATCGCCTGGCTGGCCAGGGCGGGCGTGTCGCGCACGAGGTCGTCATGCAAGGCGGTGAAGCGCTCTTCCAGCCGGCGGGTGGCGGCCTCGTCGGTCAGCGCCTTCCAGGCCGCGTCGGCCAGCGCGCGCGGCGTGGCCTCGTCCTGCAGCAGCTCGGGCACGACCGTGTCGCGGCACAGCACGTTGGGCAGTCCCACCCAGGGCAGATAGGCCTGGCGCCGCATGATCCACCATGACAAGCGCGGCAGCACGTAGGAAATCACCATGGGGCGCTTGAACAGCGCGGCCTCCAGCGTGGCGGTGCCGCTGGCAACCAGGACGGCGTTGCAGGCGGCCAGGATGTCGTGCGTGCCGCCTATGACGGTATGCAGGTTGGCCAGCCCCCCCACGGCCGCGGCGTGCGCCAGGAACTCGCGCTCGCGCTCGGCGTTGGCCATGGGCGCCCACAGATGCAGGCCCGGATCGCGCGCCTGCAGCAGCTTGGCCGCGGCCAGGAAGCGCGGAGCCAGGTGTCGAACCTCGCCGGCCCGGCTGCCGGGCATCAGCGCCAGCACCCGCGCGCCGGCGGCTATGCCGTGGCGGGCCCTGGCCGCGGCGCGGTCGGGCACGCGCTGGACGAGGCGCGCCAGCGGGTGGCCCACGTAGGTCACGGGAACGCCGGCGTCGCGATAGATCTGCTCCTCGAACGGGAACACCACCAGCATGTGGGAGACGGCGTCGCGGATCTTGTTGATGCGTTCCCCCCGCCAGGCCCACAGCGAGGGGCCGATGAAATGCACGGTGGGGATGCCGCCCTCGCGCAGGGCATGCTCCAGGCCGAAATTGAAATCGGGCGCGTCGACCCCGACGAAGGCCGCCGGCCGTTCGGCCAGCCAGCGCTCGCGCAGGCTGCGGCGGATGTTGAGCAGCTCGGGCAGGTGCATCAGGACGTCGGCGTAGCCGTTCACGGCCAGCTTGTGCATGGGATACCAGGCATCGAAACCCTGGGCCTGCATGTTGGGGCCGCCTATGCCCGCCAGCGCCAGTTGCGGCGCCCGCTCGTGCAGGGCCTCGACCACCGTGGCCGCCAGCAGGTCGCCCGAAGGCTCTCCCGCCACCATGCCGATGGACGCCCTGCCCTCATCCGGCACGCCGGCCTCCGTCAGCGCACGATACCGCGCGTGGCGGTATCGAGGAAGGCCAGCAAGGTGGACAGCGGAGCATCGAGCTCGGGATCCTCGGCACGCCTGGCCTGGAGCGCCGCGCGCGCCTCGTCCAGCGTCAGGCCCTGGCGGTACAGCGTCTTGTAGGCGGCCCGCAGTCCGGAGATCTGCGCCGGCGTGAAACCGCGCCGCTTCAGGCCCTCGACGTTGATGCCGACGGCCCTGGCCGGACTGCCCGAGGACGTGACGAAGGGCGGCAGGTCCTGCAGCAGCGTGGAATGGACGCTGGTCATGGCATGCGCGCCGATCTTGACGAACTGGTGCACGCCGGTCATGCCGCCCAGGAATACGTGGTCGCCGATGTGCACATGGCCGGCCAGCTGCGTGCCGTTGGCCAGGATGATGTGGCTGCCCAGCTGGCAATCATGGGCCACGTGCACGTAGGCCATGATCCAGTTGTCGTTGCCCAGGCGCGTCGCACCCGCGTCCTGCACCGTGCCGGTGTTGATGGTGCAGCATTCGCGTATCGTGTTGCCGTCGCCGATCTCCAGGCGGGTGGGCTCGCCGGCGTACTTCTTGTCCTGCGGCTCGGCACCGATCGAGCACGACGGGAAGAAGCGGTTGCCGCGCCCTATCGTCGTATGGCCGTCGATGACGCAATGCGGTCCGATCTCGGTGTCGGCGCCGATGCGCACGTTCGGCCCGATCATGCTGAAGGGGCCGACCGTCACGCTGTCGTCCAGCCGGGCGGCCGGATCGACGATAGCGGTGGGATGTATCCTCGCCACGAAAACCTTCCGTCAGGGTTCAAGGATGCGCATGGTGCACATCAGGTCCGCCTCGGCCGCGACCTGTCCGTCCACCAGCGCCTTGCCGTTGTACTTCCAGATGCCGCGCGACGAACGCTCGACGTTGACCTCCAGGCGCAGCTGGTCCCCCGGGACCACGGGCCGCTTGAAGCGGGCGCCGTCGATGCCGACGAAGTAGTACACCGTGTTGTCGTCGGGCTTCTTGCCGGCCGCGGTGAACGACGTGATGGCGGCCGCCTGGGCCATGGCCTCGAGGATCAGCACGCCCGGCATGACGGGATGGTGCGGGAAATGGCCGGTGAAGAACGGTTCGTTGATCGACACGTTCTTGATCGCGAGGATGGATTCCCCGGGCTTGACGTCGATGACCCGATCGATCAGCAGCATCGGATAGCGATGCGGCAAATGGTCGAGTATCCCCTTGATGTCCATTTCCATACAGATTCCAGTATTTGATGCGCGGCGGGCCGCTGCGGCGCCCGCCCGCCTTTTACTTCTTTTCCAGCGCCTTGATCCGCTTGGCCATGGTGGCCAGGTGCCTGACAGCGACCGCGTTGCGCTCCCACTGGGCGTGCTCGGTCATCGGGAAGAAACCAGTGTACTGCCCCGGCTTGTCGATGTTGCTGTGCACCGGGGTTGCCGCCGAGATGAAGACGTCGTCGCCGATCTTCAGGTGGCCCCCTATCATCGCGGCCCCGCCGATGGAACAGCGCTGGCCGATGGTGGTCGATCCGGCGATGCCCACGCAGGCCGCCATCGCGGTGTGGTCGCCGATGCGGCAGTTGTGGCCGATCATGATCTGGTTGTCGATCTTGACGCCGTTGCCGATCACGGTGTCGTCCAGCGCGCCGCGATCGATGGTGGTGTTGGCGCCGATCTCGACGTCATCGCCGATGCGCACGCCCCCGAACTGCGGGATCTTGGTCCAGGCTCCCTTGGCCCGGGACGGATCGGGCGCGAACCCGAAGCCGTCATCGCCGATGACCGCTCCCGACAAGACGACGCAACGCGCGCCCATGCTGACCCCCCGGTACAGCGTGACACGCGGATGCAGCACCGTATCGGCGCCGACGCGGCAGCCCTCGCCCACGACGCAACCCGCACCGATGCGGGCGCGCGGCCCGATCTGCGCGCCGGCCTCGATGACCGCGAGCGGCCCCACGTGGGCGCTGGGATCGACGCTGGCGTCGGGCGCGACGACGGCCGACGGATGGATGGAGCCGGCGGGCTGGGGATGCAATTGCCGGTCGAACCATTGCCCGATCCGCGCGAACAGCAGATAGGGCGAATTGCAGACCACCAGCGGCAGCGCCTGCTCGGCGCGGCCTGCCTGCGAGAGGCTTTCGCGATAGGCTTGCGCCACCTCGGCCGTGACCAGCACGACCGCTGCGCGCGCATCGATCAGTTGCGACTGGTAACGGGGATTGGCGACGAAACTCAGTTCCTGCGGCCCCGCGTGCTCGAGATTCGCGATGCCCGCGACCACGACTTCGGCGCTGGGGAGCGCTTGCGCCCCCCCCGGCTCGATCGTCCACGTCAACCCGCTGGTATCGGTTTCGTCGAGCAGCCTTTGCAGTACCGGCGCCTTGGTCGTGTCAAGCAGGATGGGCATGCGAAGCTCGCGCGGACGACAGGAACATGCGAGAGCGGCGCAATTACTTGGCGCCGCTGTTCAGGGCCTTCAGGACCTTGTCGGTGATGTCGACACGCGGGCTGACCACGACGGCTTCCTGGAAGATCAGGTCGTAGTTTTCCTGCTCGGCGATCTGCTTGATCACGCGGTTGGCGCGCTCGAGGATCTGCGAGAGCTCCTCGTTGCGGCGCTGGTTCAGGTCCTCCTGGAACTCGCGGCGCTTGCGCTGGAAGTCCTTGTCGAGGTCGCTCAGGTCGCGCTGGCGGCGGGTGCGATCGGATTCGGACAGTACGGCGCTGTCCTTGTCCAGCTGCTCGGACTGGGTGCGCAGGCGATTGGCCATGTCTTGCAGCTCGGCATCGCGCTTCTTGAAGTCGGCTTCGATCTTGGCCTGGGCGGCCTTGGCCGGCGCGGCGTCGCGGAAGATCCGCTCGGTATTGACGAAGCCGATCTTGACCGGGGCCTGGGATGCCTGGGCATGAGCCGCGCCGACAGCGGCACTAGAAAGCACCAGCGCCGCCAGCACCCGGCCGGCACCCTTGACTGCAGAGGAGGCGGTCAGACTGGTGGCAGATGTCGAAAACATGCGGATCATTTATTTCTCGCTAGGAAGGTAGTCGTGTATTTTGCCACTAATGGCGCCGGGCCGGGCAAGCGCCCGGGGCCGCGCCCTGGTAATTGGTTGTAGCAGAAAAATTCCCGGGCGGGCATAGGCCTTGCCGCCCGCCTGGCTCGCGTCGTCAGAACCCCGTGCCGATCTGGAACTGGAAGCTCTGGGTCCGGTCCTGCGGCTTGGCGTTGAGCGCCTTGCCGAAGGAGATCTTCAGAGGACCGATGGGCGATTGCCAGCTCAGGCCGATACCGGCCGAGTAGCGCAGCTGGCCCAGGTTGATGTTCTCCTCGTCGGCGTAGACGTTACCCGCGTCGGCGAACAGGAACCAGCGCAGCGTGCGGTCCTGCTGGGTGCCGGGGAACGGCAGCAGCAGCTCGGCGTTGGCGATGACCCGCTTGGCGCCGCCCAGGCTGTCGCCGTTCTTGCTGTCGCGCGGACCCAGCGAACCGCCGTCGAAGCCGCGCACCGATCCGATACCGCCGGCGTACACGTTCTTGAGCAGCGGGTACGGCCGGCCGCCGAAGCCCTTGCCGTAGTCGACCTGGCCGTTCAGCGCCAGCGTCATGCTGCGCGTGATGGGCCAGTAGTACTGGTGCTGGTAGCTGGCCTTGTAGTAGCGCAGGTCGCCGAACAGCGAGGTTTCGCCGGCCGCGCGCTGGTAGGTGCCGCGCGTGGGCGCCAGCGCGCTGTCGCGCCGGTCGTTGCTCCAGCCCACCGAGAAGATGACGGCGTTGCTGCGAGCCCCGAAGGTATTGACGTAGTCGATGAAGCGCTGGGGGCTGCTGTCGTAGATGTCGATGTCGTTGGCTTCCAGCGCGGTGCCGAAGAACACGCGCTGGGTTTCCGTGAACGGCACGCCGAACGTCAGGCTCGCCCCCATGGTCTTGATGCGGTAGTCGCCGGTGTTGATCGACAGCGGACGCAGCGTACGGTAGTACAGGCTGGTCGAGCGGCTGATGCCATCCTGCGTGAAGTACGGATTGGTCTGGCTGATCGCGATCGTGCGGTAGGTCTTGCCGGTGTTCAGCTCCAGGCCGGCGGTGGTGCCGCTGCCGAAGATGTTGTCCTGGCTGATGCCCGCCGACAGCACCACCTTGTCGGTACTGCTGAAGCCCGCGCCCAGGTTGATCATGCCGGTCGGCTTTTCCTGGACGTTCACGTTGACGTCGATCTGGTCGGGCGTGCCCGGCACCGGCGGCGTCTCGATGTTGATGTTCTGGAAGTAGCCCAGGCGGTCGATCCGGTCGCGCGACAGCTGGATCTTGCCGGCGTCGTACCAGGCGCTCTCGAGCTGGCGCATCTCGCGGCGGATCACGACGTCGCGGGTGCGGGTGTTGCCGCCGATGTTCACGCGGCGCACGTACACGCGGCGGTTGGGATCGACGAAGAAGGTGATGGCCGCCGTTTTTTTCTCGCGATCGACCTGGGGCGTGGCGTTGACGTTGCTGAAGGCATAGCCCAGCTTGCCCAGGTAGTCGGTGATGGCCTTGCTGGAGGCGTTGACCTTCTCGGCCGAGAAGGTCTCGCCCGGCTTGACCGTGATCAGCTTGTTGAGGTCTTCGTCCAGGCCCAGCAGGTCGCCCGCCAGCTTGACGTCGCTGACCGAGTATTTGTCGCCTTCCGTGATGGACAGGGTGATGAAGATGTCCTTGCGGTCGGGCGAGATCGTGACCTGCGGCGAATCGACGTTGAACTCGAGGTAGCCGCGGTTCATGTAGTAGGAGCGCAGGGTTTCGATGTCGCCCTGCAGCTTCTGGCGGGAATACTGGTCGGCCTTGGTATACCAGGTCAGCCAGCCCGGCGTGGTGAGCTGCAGCAGGTCCAGCAGCTCGCTTTCGCGGATGGCCTTGGCGCCGATGATCTTGATGCCCGCGATGCGCGCCACGTCGCCTTCGAAGATGTCGAAGGTGATGCCGACGCGGTTGCGTTCGAGCGGCGTGATCGTGGGCACGATCTCGACCGAGTACTTGCCGCGCGCCAGGTACTGTCGCTTGAGTTCCTGCACGGCGCGGTCGAGCAAGGCGCGGTCGAAGATGCGGGCCTCGGCGAAGCCCACTTCGGCCAGCGACTTGAGTACGTTGGCGGACTCGAATTCACGCATGCCGTTGAAGGAGATCGCGGCGATCGCGGGGCGTTCGTCGACGATGACCACCACCACGTCATTCTCGACCTCGATCCGCACGTCGCGGAAGAAGCCCGTGCCGTACAGCGCCCGCACCGCCTGCGTGGCCTGCTCTTCGGTGAAGCGCTCGCCCACCTTGACCGGCAGGTACCCGAAGACCGTGCCGGCCTCGGTGCGCTGGATGCCTTCCACCCGGATGTCGCGGACAACGAAGGGATCGAAGGCGTAGGCCAGGGGGGTGACCGCCATGGCCAGCAAAATGGACAGCAGACGCGGCATGCGCCGGGTGCGATTGGTCATGCGTAATCCCGGAGTTTTCTTAATTGAGTGATATGCGAAAGCGCGGCGTGCGGCTCGATCCGGCCCGGGCGGTCGAGGCACGGTCCACGGGGGCGGCGGGCAAGGCGGCGCGCATGGGTTCTAGGTCAGCAGTCGCGTAAAGTCGTTGAACAAGGCAACGGCCATCAGCACCATCAGGATGCCGAACCCGGCGCGCTGCCCCACTTCCATCCAGCGTTCCGGCGGCGGACTGCCCCGGATGATCTCGACGAGATAATACAGCAGGTGCCCCCCGTCCAGCATGGGGATGGGCAGGAGATTCAGCACGCCCAGGCTGACGCTGACCAGCGCCAGGAAGGCGATGTAGGCCTCCAGGCCCATCCTGGCCGTCTGGCCGGCGTAGTCGGCGATGGTCACCGGCCCGCTGAGGTTGCTCAGGGCCACGTCCCCCACCAGCATCTTGCCCAGCATCCGCAGCGAGAACCAGGACACCTCGGCGGTGCGGCGGGCGCCCATGGCCAGGCTTTCGACCGGACCATGGCGCACGGTGATGAGCTGGATGTCGCCGCCGATCTGGGCGCCGATGCGGCCCACCAGCGTACCGTCCGCCTGGCGCTCCTCGCGCGGCAGGACGTCGATCGCCAGCGCCGCCCCGTCGCGTATCACGGACAGGCGCAGCGGCTGGCCGGCATGCGCCTGGATCAGCGTGATCAGTTCGGTGGCCGAGGGATCCTTCTTGTCGCCTGCCGCCACCACCCTGTCGCCGGCCAGCAGGCCCGCCTGGGCGGCGGCGCTCTCGGGCACGATGCTGCGGATCACGGGTTTCGGGCTGGCCAGGCCGAAGCCCTCGCGGCCCAGCACGTCGCCTTCCATCTGGCCCAGCGCGGCGCGGGAGAAGTCGACCGTGCGCACGCGGCGCTCGCCGCTGGCCGTCTGCACCTCGACGGCGGGACGGGCCTTGTCGGTCAGGCTCTTGAGCAGCATCCACCGCGCGTCGCCCCAGGTACCCACCTGGGCGCCGTCGATGGCGAGGATGCGGTCGCCCGCCTGGACGCCCGCCGCGAAGGCCGGCGTGCCGGCCGCCGGCGCGCCCAGCACGGCCGCCGGTTCCTTGACGCCGGCCATGTTCAGCGCCGCGTACAGCAGCGCCGCGAGCACCAGGTTGAACACCGGCCCGGCCGCGACGATGGCGATGCGCTTGCCCACCGGCTGGGCATTGAACGCGCGGCCCCGCTCGGCGGCGGGCACCTCGCCCTCGCGCTCGTCCAGCATCTTCACGTAACCGCCCAGCGGGATCGCCGACAGGGCCCATTCGGTGCCGTGGCGGTCGGTGCGCTTGCACAGCACCTTGCCGAATCCCACCGAGAACCTCAGGATGCGCACCCCGCACGCGCGGGCCACGAGGTAGTGCCCCAGTTCGTGGATCACCACCAGCACGCCCAGCGCGACGGCGAAGGCCGCCAACGTCAACAACATGGAAATCTCCTTGCTCCGGCATCCTGGCCTGGATGCCGAACCGACGATTTAACACGGAAATGCACGCCGGCTCCGGCAATACACGGGGAATCTCGGTAAGCGAACATGACAGGATCATCGGCCAAAGGCCGGTGGCCGCCAACCCGGGTGCGCGGCAAGCGCGCTTCCTAGGGCCCGGCGTTCCGGGCCAGGGCCTCGCCAGCCCGGGCGCGCGCCTCGCGGTCCAGGTCGAGCAGGCCTTCCAGGCTGCCCAGCCGGTCCGCGGCCCGGACCCAGGCGCCATCCAGCACGGTCTCGATGATAGCCGCGATTGCCGGATAGGGGGCGGCGCCCCGCAGGAAGGCCTCGACGGCCACTTCGTTGGCGGCGTTCAGGGCCACGCAGGCGCCCTGCCCGCCCCGCAACGCCTCGAACGCCAGGCGCAGGCACGGAAAGCGGGCCAGGTCGGGGGCCTCGAAGTCCAGGCGGCCCAGCCGGGCCAGGTCCAGCGGGCCGACGCCCGTGGCGATGCGCTCGGGGAATGCGAGGCCGTACGCGATGGGGGTCCGCATGTCGGGATGCCCGAGCTGCGCCAGCACCGACCCGTCGTCGTACTCGACCATGGAGTGGATCACGCTTTGCGGATGCACCACGACGTCGATGCGCTCCGGCGGCATCGCGAACAGCCAGTGCGCCTCGATGACCTCCAGCCCCTTGTTCAGCATCGTGGCCGAATCGACCGAGATCTTGCGCCCCATGGACCAATTGGGATGGGCACAGGCCTGGTCTGGGGTGACGTCCGCCAGGCTGTCCAGCGGCCGGGTACGGAATGGTCCGCCCGAGGCGGTCAACAGCAGCCGGCGCACGCCCGGCGCGGGCGCCTGGGCCGCCGACGCCCGGGCGCCATGGGGCAGGCACTGGAAGATGGCGTTGTGTTCGCTGTCGATAGGCAGGAGTTCGGCGCCGTTGTCGCGCACCGCGTCCATGAACAGGCGCCCCGCCACCACCAGGGCCTCTTTGTTCGCCAGCAGCACCCGCTTGCCGGCGCTGGCGGCCGCCAGCGCCGAAGGCAGGCCCGCGGCGCCCACGATGGCGGCCATGACCGTGTCGCTGGCCTCGTCGGCGGCGGTATCGGCCAGCGCCTGCGCGCCCACGCGGATCTCCGGCAACCGTGCCCTGCCCCGCCACGCATCGACGAAACGCTGGCGCGCCGCATCATCGGGCACCACCACGACGGCAGCCTGGCTGGCCTCCGCCTGGGCGGCGAGCTGTTCCATGCGGCTGTGGGCGCTCAGGGCATGAACGCGGTAGCGCTGCGGGTGGCGCGCGATCACGTCCAGCGTGCTGGCGCCGATGGAGCCGGTGGCGCCCAGTATGGTGACGGTACGGAAGGTCATGACAGCAGGACGGCCAGCGGCAGGACGGGAATCAGGGCATCGATGCGATCCAGCACGCCGCCGTGGCCCGGCAGCAGGTTGCTGGAATCCTTGATGCCGGCGCGCCGCTTGATGAGCGATTCGAACAGGTCGCCCGCGATGGACAGCGCCGCCAGCACCACGGCCAGGGCCAGGGCTCCGGCCCATCCCCAGCGCTCGACCAGGGCGGCGCCGAAGGTGCCGGGGAAGAAGCCGCAGGCCAGCACGAAGACGGCCACGCACACGACGCCGCCCAGCGCGCCCTCGCGGGTCTTGCCCGGGCTGATGTGGGGTGCGAGCTTGTTGCGCCCCAGCGCGCGGCCGACGAAATACGCCGAGATGTCGGCGATCCAGACCACCGCCATCAGGGTGAGCAGGAAGGGCACGCCGCGTCCGAACGCCGCGGTCAGCGCCGACCAGGCGGCCAGCAGCGCGAACGGCGCCAGCGCGGTCAGCCAGGGGTTGCGGGGCTCGGCATCCGGACTGGCGCGAAACAGCATGGGGACCAGCAGGCCCACCCAGACCGCCGAGACGGCGATCCACAGGCCGCGCCAGAAGTTGCCGGCGGGACCGGCCGAGAGGTCGGCGCCGCCGCTGTTCCAGCGCCAGGCGACCAGGGCGGCGCCCAGTACCACGCCCGCCGCGATGGCGGGCAGATGGGCGCGGCCGGTGCCGCCGCGGGGCGAAAGCGTCAGGCGCCACCACTCCCACAGCGCGCAGCCCACGAACACCGCCATCAGGATCTCGAAGGGGCGCGGATCGGCCACCGCCAGCACGGCGACCAGGACGATCAGCAGGACGATGGCGGTGACGACGCGCTGCCCGAGCATGGGTCTAGCCGCCGTTCGAGGAAACCGCCGCCGGCGCCTTCAGCTGGGCGCTGGTGCGGCCGAAGCGGCGCTCGCGGCTGCGATAGGACTTGCACGCCAGATCCAGTTGATCGGCGTCGAAATCGGGCCAGAAGCAGTCGGTGAAATACAGCTCGGTATAGGCCAGTTGCCAGACCAGGAAGTTGGAGATGCGCTGCTCGCCGCCCGTGCGGATGAACAGGTCCGGCTCCGGCGCGTACGCCATCGACAGATGCGGCGTCAGCATGGCCTCGTCCAGTTGCTCGGGATGGGCAGCCAGGTCCGGACGCGCAGCCAGCAGGCGGCGCGTCGCTTCCAGGATGTCCCAGCGGCCGCCATAGTTGGCGGCGATCGTCAGCGTCAGGCGGTCGTTGTCGCGGGTGCGGGCTTCCACGTCGGCGATCAGCTCGCGCAGCCGGGGCTCGAACGCGCTGATGTCCCCCACGACCTTGAGCTTGATGCCGTTGCGGGCCAGCCTGGCGACCTCGCGCTCCAGCGCGTGGACGAACAGCCGCATCAGCAGGGACACCTCGTCGGGCGGACGGCGCCAGTTCTCGGAACTGAAGGCGAACAGGGTCAGGTATTCGATGCCGCGGACGGCGCAGGCCTCCACCACCGCCCTGACGGCATCCACGCCCTTCTTGTGGCCCGCCACGCGGGGCAGGAAGCGCTGCGTGGCCCATCGGCCGTTGCCGTCCATGATGATCGCCACGTGCCTGGGCACGGCGTCGGTACGGGGAATGCCGAGGGTTGAACTCAGGACCATGTCAGCTCCGCTGGGACCGAATGTACATGGCGGAACTCAAACCGTCATGATCTCCGCTTCTTTCTGCGCGACCACCTTGTCGATCTCGGCGACGAAACGATCGGTCAGCTTCTGGACGTCGTCCTGCGCGCGGCGTTCTTCGTCCTCGGAGATTTCCTTGTCCTTGACCAGGCGCTTGAGCTGCTCGTTGGCGTCGCGCCGCAGGTTGCGCACGGCGACCTTGGCATCCTCGCCCTCGCTCTTGACCACCTTGGTCAGCTCGCGGCGGCGCTCTTCGGTCAGCGCCGGCATCGGCACGCGGATCAGGTCGCCCATGGACTGGGGGTTGAGACCCAGGTCGGATTCCCGGATGGCCTTCTCGACCACCTGGGCCATCTTCTTTTCCCACGCCTGGACGCTCAGGGTACGCGCATCCAGCACGCTGACGTTGGCGACCTGGCTCAGCGGAACCATGGAACCGTAGTACTCGACCTGGACATGGTCCAGTATGCCGGCATGGGCACGACCCGTACGGATCTTCGCGAGACTGCCCTTCAGGGTCTCGATGGACTTGCCCATCTTGGTCTCGGCGTTTTTCTTGACGTCGGAAGCGCTCATTGCGGTCTCCTAAATGCTGAACAATCGATCAAACGTGCACCAGCGTGCCTTCGTCGTCGCCCGAGACGACGCGCTTCAGGGCGCCAGGCTTGTTGATCGAAAAAACCTTGATCGGCAGTTTCTGGTCGCGGCACAGCGCGAACGCCGTCGCATCCATCACTTCCAGGCGGCGCACGATGGCCTCGTCGAAACTGATGCGGCTGTAGCGCGTAGCCGTGGGATCCTTCTTGGGATCGGCCGAATAGATGCCGTCGACCTTGGTTGCCTTCAATACGATTTCGGCACCGACCTCGGCGCCGCGCAGGGCGGCGGCGGTGTCGGTGGTGAAGAACGGGTTGCCCGTGCCGGCCGCGAAGATCACGACCTTGCCCTCTTCCAGGTAGCGCAGGGCCTTGGGGCGGATGTAGGGCTCGACCACCTGCTCGATGGTCAGCGCCGATTGCACGCGCGCATCGACGCCGCGGCGCTTGAGCGCGTCCTGCAGCGCCAGGGAGTTCATGATGGTGGCCATCATGCCCATGTAGTCGGCGGTGGCGCGGTCCATGCCCTGGGCACCCGGCGCCACGCCGCGGAAGATGTTGCCGCCGCCGATGACCAGCGCCAGCTCGACGCCCAGCTCGGCCACCTCGGCAATTTCCTCGACCATGCGGCCGATGGTCGCCCGGTTGATACCGAACGCATCGTCACCCATCAGGGCTTCGCCCGACAGCTTGAGCAGGACGCGCTTGTACGCCCCCGTTTTCGTTCCAGATGCGTTCATTTCCACCGTCATACATGCTCCCGCGCAATCGCCGACATCCGGCCCATCTCCGCCCACAGAGGCCCACCCTTCTGCGCTGCGTTACGTCTACATCTTTACAACAGCCCCACTTCCCCCAGACGAGGCACGAGGGATCCGGCTCCGCCGGTCCCTCGAGGCCGCCCCCGGGGGGCGCGCGTAAGCGCGTAGGGGGGGACTAACTCTTTGCAGCAGCAGCCTGGGCAGCGACTTCTGCGGCGAAGTCGGTGACCTTCTTCTCGATGCCTTCGCCCACCACGTACAGCACGAATTGCTGGACGGCGGAGTTCTTGGCCTTGAGCACCTGCTGGACGGTCTGCTTGTCGTCCTTGACGAACGGTTGCGACAACAGCGTAACCTCTTTCAGGAACTTCTGGACCGAACCTTCGACCATCTTGGCGACGATGTCGGCGGGCTTGCCCGATTCGGCGGCCTTCTGCTCGGCAACCGAACGCTCGCGCTGGATGTCGTCCTGCGACACGCCGGCGGCGTCCAGCGCCTTCGGCTTGGTGGCCGCGACGTGCATGGCGATGTCCTTGCCCAGCGTTTCGTCGCCGGAGTACTCGACCAGCACGCCGATGCGGCCGCCGTGCACGTACTGGGCCAGCTTGTTCTCTGTGGCGATGCGGGTGAAGCGGCGGATGGAGATGTTCTCGCCGATCTTGCCGATCAGGGCGGTACGCACGCTTTCCACGGTGCCGTCACGGAACGCCAGCTCGGACAGGGCGGCGACGTCGGCCGGGTTGGCCTTGGCGATCAGCTCGGCGATTTCGTTGGCGAACTGGACGAAATCGTCGTTCTTGGCCACGAAGTCGGTTTCGCTGTTGACCTCGACGGCGACGCCGGTCTTGGCATCGGCCGAGACATACAGGGCCACCAGGCCTTCGGCGGTCACGCGGGCGGCGGCCTTGCTGGCCTTGCTGCCCAGCTTGACGCGCAGGATTTCCTCGGCCTTGGCCAGATCGCCACCGGCTTCGGTCAACGCCTTCTTGCACTCCATCATGGGCGCGTCGGTCTTCTCGCGCAGTTCCTTGACCATTGCTGCGGTAATTTCGGCCATGATTACTCCTGACATCTTCCGCCCCTGACAAAGGCGGAAATATAGTTTGACTAAAAAGAAGGGGCACAAGGCCCCTTCAAGCATTACTAGCGGCAGAGAAGCCCACTCCCGCATCCAGGCAAGAATGCGGCGCTTCGCGCCGAGACATCCCCACCCAGACCCAGGATGCGGTGGATCCGGCTCCGCCGGTCCACCCGCATCGCCCCCTGGGGGGCGCGCGCAAGCGCGTAGGGGGACCTTACTCCTCGCCTTCGACTTCCACGAACTCGTCGCCGCCTTCGGTCACGGCATCGACCACGCCCTGCAGGGCCTGTTCGCGGCCTTCCAGCACGGCATCGGCCACGCCGCGGGCGTACAGGGCGATCGCCTTGGACGAATCGTCGTTGCCCGGGATGACGTGGGCCACGCCGTCCGGCGAGTGGTTAGTATCCACCACGGCGACGACCGGAATGTTAAGCGCCTTGGCTTCGGTGACGGTAATTTTGTGATACCCGACGTCGATGATGAAGATCGCGTCCGGCAGGCCGTTCATGTCCTTGATGCCGCCGATGGACTTGTTCAGCTTCTCGAGCTCGCGCTGGAACATCAGCGCTTCCTTCTTGCTCATGCGCTCGGTCGCGCCCTCGGCCTGCATGGCTTCCATGTCCTTCAGGCGCTTGATCGAGGTCTTGACCGTCTTGAAGTTGGTCAGCATGCCGCCCAGCCAGCGGCTGTCGACGTAGGGCATGCCGCAGCGCTGCGCTTCCTCGGCGATGATCTCGCGAGCCGCGCGCTTGGTGCTGACGAACAGGATCGTGCCGCCGCGGGCCGACAGTTGACGCACGAACTTCAGAGCGTCCTGGTACAGGGCCAGGGTCTTCTCGAGGTTGATGATGTGGATCTTGTTGCGATGGCCGAAGATATAGGGGGCCATCTTGGGGTTCCAGAAGCGGGTTTGGTGGCCGAAGTGGACACCGGCTTCCAGCATTTCGCGCATGCTAACGGACATATTGACTCCGAGGGTTGGGTCTTGCACCGCATCAGCACCCGCCAGGCACACTAGGCCCGGCCGGCACCCTGGACGACACGGCGCGCGGTTGAAAAATCCAGGCCGAAGACGGGCGACATCCCTGGAGAAACTCCAGGCTTTCTGGCATGATGGACGCGCCACGCGGCGCCCCGCCACCCCAGGATCGCCCTGATCCGATCCGGCCTTTGGCTTCCTGAAATCACAGGAAGCCTATAATTCTACTATTTTCCGGACCACCTGCTCAAGCGATCCCTCGGCCCCGGCGCCGGCACTCGTCGCTTCTTGTTACAAGAAAGCCTCGACGCCTGCCCTTTCGGGCGCCGTCCGGGCCGGCTGCGGGCGCGACGGGCGGTCCGGCGCCATAACATAATGTGGAGCGCACACAGCGCGGGAAGCAGATCATGAGCATCACCATCAAGTCGGCCGAGGAAATCGGGAAAATGCGCGAGGCCTGCCAGGCGGCGGCCAGCGTGCTCGATTTCATCGCGCCCTACGTCAAGCCGGGCGTGACCACCGGCGAACTGGACCGGCTGTGCCTGGAATTCATGACCGACGAACTGAAGGTGAAGTCGGCCACCATCGGCTATGCGCCGCCGGGCTACCCGCCCTTCACCGGGGCCATCTGCACCTCGGTCAACCACCAGGTCTGCCACGGCATCCCCGGCGACAAGGTCCTGAAGAACGGCGACTCGCTCAACATCGACGTCACCATCATCAAGGACGGCTGGCACGGCGACACGAGCCGCATGTTCTTCGCCGGCGAGCCCTCCATCCTGGCGCGCCGCCTGGCGCAGGTCACGTACGAGTGCATGTGGCTGGGCATCGAGCAGGTCCGCCCCGGCGCCCACCTGGGCGACATCGGCCACGCCATCCAGAAGCACGCCGAGGCGCACGGCTACAGCGTGGTCCGGGAGTTCTGCGGCCACGGCATCGGCCAGGTGTTCCACGAAGACCCGCAGGTGCTGCACTACGGCAAGCCCGGCACCGGCATCGAACTGCTGCCGGGCATGATCTTCACCGTGGAACCCATGATCAACGCCGGACGCCGGGAAATCCGTGAACTGGCCGATGGATGGACCATCGTGACCCGGGACCACAGCCTGTCGGCCCAATGGGAACACACGGTGGTGGTGACGGACTCGGGCTACGAGACCCTGACCGTCTCGCCCGGCATGCCCGCCCCGCCCAGCTTCGTCACCGCCAAGGCCGCCTGATCCTGCTCCCATGTCCATGTCCACCGCCACGCTGGCCTCGCCCGGCCTGAACGAACTGCAGGGCCTGCGCAACACCATGCGAGCAGCGCGCGAGCGCGCGATCGCCACCTACCGCGAGAACCTGCGCGCCGATGGACTGCTGACCGAGCTGCGGCGCATCGTCGACCGCACGCTGGTGGCGCTGCTCGAGCGCCATCCGCTGCCCGAGGGCGCGACACTGGCGGCCGTGGGCGGCTACGGCCGCGGCGAGCTGTATCCCTATTCCGACGTGGACGTGCTGGTGCTGCTGCACCAGCCCCCCGGCGCCGAGGACGAGGCCAGAATAGGCGCGCTGATCACGGCGCTGTGGGACATCGGGCTGGAGCCCGGCCACAGCGTCCGCACGGTGGACGAATGCATGGCCGAGGCGGCCCGGGACATCACCGTGGAAACGGCGCTGCTGGAGGCCCGCTACCTGGCCGGCAGCCGGACGCTGATGCGCCAGTTCGAGACCGCGATGCGCGGCCGGCTGGACAAGCGTGCCTTCTTCCACGACAAGCAGCTGGAGATGCAGCAGCGGCACACCAAGTACAACTACACGCCGTACGCGCTGGAACCCAATTGCAAGGAATCGCCGGGCGGCCTGCGCGACCTGCAGGTCATCCTGTGGATGGCGCGGGCGGCAGGCTTCGGCAAGACCTGGGCACAGGTCGCCCGCGCGGGACTGCTGACGGCCGACGAGGCCCGCCACCTGCGGCGCGCCGAACAGGCCTTCAAGCGCCTGCGCATCGAGCTGCACCTGCTGACCGGCCGGCGCGAGGACAGACTGGTGTTCGACATCCAGCCGGCGATGGCCAAGGTCTACGGCATCGAGGCCGGCGGCGCGCGCCGCCCCAGCGAAATGCTGATGCAGCGCTACTACTGGGCGGCCAAGCTGGTGACCCAGCTCAACACCATCCTGGTCCAGAACCTGGAAGAGCGCCTGTTCGCGCGGCCGGGCGAAGAAGCCCAGCCCATCGACGAGGACTTCCGCAGCCTGCACGAACGGCTGGACATGTACCGGGACGACGCGTTCGAGCGCAACCCCACGCTGTTGCTGCGCGCCTTCCTGGTCATGCAGCAGCAACCCTCGCTCAAGGGCATGTCGGCCCGCATGCTGCGCGCCATCTGGCACGCGCGCCGGCGCATCGACGCCCAGTTCCGGCGCAATCCGGTCAACCGCCACCTGTTCCTGTCCATCCTGCAACAGCAGCGCGGCATCGTGCACGAGCTGCGCCGGATGAACGAACTCAGCATCCTGCCGCGCTACCTGCTGCCCTTTCGCCGCATCGTCGGCCAGATGCAGCACGACCTGTTCCACGCCTACACAGTGGACCAGCACATCCTGATGGTGGTGCGCAACCTGCGCCGCTTCACCATGCCGGAACACGCGCACGAGTACCCCCTGTGCAGCCAGTTGATCGCGAACTTCGACGGCCACTGGATCCTGTACGCGGCGGCCCTGTTCCACGACATCGCCAAGGGCCGCGGCGGCGATCACTCCGAGCTGGGCGCCGTGGAAGCGCGCAAGTTCGCGCGCGAGCACGGGCTGGCCAAGGACGACGCGGCACTGCTGGAATTCCTGGTGCGCCAGCACCTCACGCTGTCCTCGGTCGCGCAGAAAAAGGACCTGTCCGATCCGCAGGTCATCCAGGAGTTCGCGGCGCTGGTGGGCGACACGCGGCACCTGACCGCGCTCTACCTGCTGACCGTGGCCGACATACGCGGCACCAGCCCCAAGGTCTGGAACGCCTGGAAAGGCAAGCTGCTCGAAGACCTGTTCGTCAAGACGCGGCGGGCGCTGGGCGGAGAGATCCCCGACTCCAAGGCCATCCTGGAAAATCGCAAGGAAGAAGCGCTGGGCGCGCTGCGGCTGGCAGGGCTGACCGAGGACGCCCACGAAGCGCTGTGGAAGCAGCTGGACGTGGCCTATTTCCTGCGCCACGAGGCGCCCGAGATCGCCTGGCAGACCCGGCACCTGTACAACAAGGTCAACAGCGAGGCGCCCATCGTGCGCGCCCGCCTGGCGCCCATCGGCGAAGGCCTGCAGATCGTCGTCTACGTCAAGGACCAGCCCGACCTGTTCGCCCGCATCTGCGGCTATTTCGACGAGCGCCACCTCAGCATCCAGGACGCCCGCATCCACACTACGCGCCATGGCTGGGCGCTGGACAGCTTCATCGTGCTGGCCCAGGGCACGCCCAGCGAACAGCGTTCGCTGCTGAGCCTGGTCGAACACGAACTGACCCAGCGGCTGGCCACGCCCAACGCCGCCGGACCGGCCTCGGCGGGCGACGCCGTCCCGCTGGGGCCCCGGCAGTCGCGGCAGTCGCGCATGTTCCCAATCACCCCCGCGATCGAACTGCGGCCCGACGAGCGCGGACAATCGTGGATACTGAGCGTGACCGCCTCCGACCGGACCGGCCTGCTGCACGCGCTGGCGCGCACCTTCGTCAAGCACGGCATCAACCTCAAGACCGCCAAGGTCATGACCCTGGGCGAACGGGTCGAGGACACCTTCCTGATCGACGGCGACGCGCTCAACAATGCGCGCAGCCAGATCCAGTTCGAACAGGACTTGCTGGAAGCCCTGCAGTAAGCAGCGCCAGTTCCTTTCACGGCGCTGTCGCATGCTTAACCAATTGAAAACGCGGCTTGCGCCGCACGGATCCCAAAAGCAACAATAGCCGGGTTGCCCCGCCCCTGGGGCGGCGTACCGATGGGAGCTCCGCACGTGTCCGCACCTGTTCCCCTGCCGGCCGATGACGACGACGATCGCACGTCGTTCTCCAAGGAAAGCCTGAAGCGCGCCTTTTTCGACCACCTGTTCTACACGATAGGCAAGTTTCCGAAGATCTCGGGCAAGAACGATCTCTACCTGGCCCTGGCCCACGCGATACGCGACCGCAGCCTGCAGCGCTGGATCAGCAGTACCGCCCAGTACAACCAGACCGCGCCGCGCACCGTCGCCTACCTGTCGGCCGAATTCCTGATGGGCCCGCACCTGGGCAACCACCTGATCAACCTGGGCATCGCCGACAGCGTGCGCGAAGCCATGGCCGAGCTGAAACTCGACTTCAACGAGATCCTGCGCCAGGAAGAAGAGCCGGGCCTGGGCAACGGCGGCCTGGGCCGCCTGGCCGCCTGCTTCCTGGATTCCCTGGCCACCGGGCAGATCCCGGCCTTCGGCTACGGCATCCGCTACGAGTACGGTATCTTCTTCCAGACCATCATCGATGGCTGGCAGGTCGAGAACACCGACAAGTGGCTGCGCTACGGCAATCCATGGGAAATCCAGCGCGCCGAATGGGCGGTCGAGATCAAGCTGGGCGGCCACACCGAACAGTACACCGACGATGCCGGCTACCTGCGCGTGCGCTGGGCCCCCGAGAAGACCGTGGTGGGCGTGCCGTTCGATTCGCCCATCCCCGGCTACCGCGTCAACACCACCAACACGCTGAGGCTGTGGCGGGCGGAGGCCACCGAGTCCTTCGATTTCTCGGTCTTCAACCAGGGTGACTACCTGGGCGCGGTCAGCAAGAAGGTGACGTCCGAGAACCTGACCAAGGTGCTCTACCCCAACGACGAAACCACCCAAGGCAAGGAACTGCGGCTGGAGCAGCAATACTTTTTCGTGTCGTGTTCGCTGCAGGACATGATACGCATCCATCTTGCCCGCGGCGGCGCCATCGGCGATTTCGACAAGAAGTTCGCGATCCAGCTCAACGACACGCATCCGGCCATCGCCATCGCCGAACTGATGCGGCTGCTGGTGGACGAACACCTGTTGCCGTGGGACCAGGCCTGGGGCATCACCACGCGCAGCTTCTCGTACACCAACCACACGCTGCTGCCCGAAGCCCTGGAGCGCTGGCCGCTGGACCTGTTCCAGCGCATCCTGCCGCGCCACCTGGAACTCATCTATGAGATCAACGCGCGCTTCCTGAACGACGTGCGCATTCATTTCCTGGGAGACGAATCCCGCATCTCCCGCCTCTCGCTGATCGACGAAAGCGGCGAGCGCTACGTACGCATGGCGCACCTGGCCTGCGTGGGCAGCCACGCCATCAACGGCGTGGCCGAACTGCACTCGGACCTGCTCAAGCACGGGCTGCTGAAGGACTTCTACGAAATGTGGCCCGAGAAGTTCACCAACGTCACCAACGGCGTCACGCCGCGCCGCTGGCTGGTCCTGAGCAATCCGCGCCTGACCTCGCTGGTGACCAACGCCATCGGCGACGCCTGGGTGACCGACCTGCCCCGCATCCGCCTGATCGAGGACTACATCGACGATGCGGCGTTCCGGCAGGAATGGCGCGCGGTCAAGCGCGCCAACAAGGTGGACCTGGCGGCGCTGATCCTGCGGCGCACGGGGGTCAAGGTCGACCCCGATTCGATGTTCGACGTGCTGGTCAAGCGCATCCACGAATACAAGCGCCAGCACCTGGCGGTCCTGCATATCGTCACGCTGTACCACCGCTTGAAGTCCGGCCGGGCACGCGACCCCCTGCCCCGCACCTTCATCTTCGGCGGCAAGGCCGCCCCCGGCTATCACACCGCCAAGCTGATGATCAAGCTCATCACCTCGGTAGGCGATGTGGTCAACAACGATCCCGACGTGCGCGACCTGCTCAAGGTGGTGTTCATCCCCAATTTCAACGTCACGCAGGGCCAGTGCATCTATCCGGCCGCCGAGCTGTCCGAGCAGATATCGCTGGCGGGCAAGGAGGCCTCGGGAACCGGCAACATGAAATTCGCGATGAACGGGGCGCTGACCATAGGCACCATGGACGGCGCCAACATCGAACTGCGCGACCAAGTCGGGGCCGAGAACTTCTTCCTGTTCGGCCATACCGCCGCGGAAGTGCGCCACATCAAGACCGCCGGCTATCATCCCGGCGACTACTACCACAGCCACAGCGAGCTGCGCACCTGCCTCGACCTGATCCAGAGCGGTTTTTTCTCGCGCGGCGACACCGAACTGTTCCGGCCGCTGGTCGACAACCTGCTGCGGCACGACCCCTATCTGCTGCTGGCGGACTACCAGTCCTACATCGAGTGCCAGGATCTCGTCAGCCAGGCCTATCGCGACCATGAAGGCTGGACGCGCATGTCCATCCTCAATACCGCCCGATCCGGCAAGTTCTCGTCGGACCGCAGCATCCGCGAATACGCCGAACAGATCTGGAACGTCAAGCCGGTGCCGGTCGAACTGTATGACGAGGCCGAGATGGAGCACACGCTGCGGTGAAAGCTTGCCAAGCAGTGAGAGAATAGGCGCTTTCCACCCCCTTCATCGAGGCCCCATGAAGCTCTACTACTCCCCCGGCGCCTGCTCCCAGGCCCCCCACATCGTCCTGCGCGAGGCAGGCATCGACTTCACCTGGGAAAAGGTCGACCTCAAGGCCAAGACCACCGAGACCGGGCAGGATTTCCGCAAGATCAATCCCAAGGGCTACGTGCCGGCGCTGGAAGTGTCCACTGGCGTGGTGATGACCGAGCTGGCCGTGCTGCTGCAATACATCGCCGATCTCGTGCCGGCGCGCAAGCTGGCGCCCCCGCCCGACAGCGCCGAGCGCTACGCGCTGCAAACCTGGCTGGTGTTCATCGCCACCGAGATCCACAAGGGCTTCTCGCCCATGTTCAAGCCCACGCTGAGCGAGGAAGGCAAGGACGTCTTCCGCCAGATCCTGGCCACGCGCCTGGACTACGTGCAAAGCGAGCTGTCGCAGCGCGAATACCTGATGCCCGGTGGCTTTTCCGTGGCCGATATCTACCTGTTCGTGACCACCGGCTGGGCCGCGCGCCTGAACTACGACCTGTCGCGCTGGCCCGCCATCGTGGCCTTCCGCGAACGCATCGCGCAACGCCCCGCCGTGCAGGCGGCGCTCAAGGCCGAAGGCCTGCAGTAAATCCCCCCCTACGCGCTGACGCGCGCCCCCAGGGGCGGCACTGGCGGACCGGCAAAGCCGGATCCGCTGTGCCCTGGATCACTGACGAATCAGGTGGCTCCGTCGCCGCAGGTGGTGCCCACCAGTTGGCCCAGGATGCGGTGGACGTTCTGCATGCTGTCGTCCACCACCACGCGCATGCCCTGCATGGAAATCTCGTCCACGCTCGCGCGCTGGCCCGCGGCATCGTTGGTGACGAGACACAGGGCCGCATAGTCCAGGTCGAGCTCCCGCGCCAGGGCGGCCTCGGGCATGCCGGTCATGCCGACCATGTCGCAGCCGTCCCGCCCCATCCGGCGGATTTCCGCGGCGGTTTCCAGCCGCGGACCCTGTGTGCAGCCATAGACCCCGCCGTCGACGACGTCTATCCCGCAGGTCCGCGCCGATTCCAGCAGATCGTGCCGCATGGCGGCGCCATAGGGCTGGGTCATGTCCACATGGGCGACGGGCTGGTCGCCTCCCTCGAAGAAGGTGCGGGGCCGTTCGGTGGTGTAGTCGATGATCTGATCGGGCACGACGATGACCCCGGGCACGAGGGGACCCGCGATGCCGCCCACCGTCGCCACCGAGACGATGCGCCGCACCCCCACCTCATGCAGCGCCCACAGGTTGGCGCGATAGTTGATGCGGTGCGGGGCCAGCGTGTGGCCGTATCCATGGCGGGCCAGGAAGACGATTTCGGCGCCGTCGCCGATGCGCCCGTAGGTCAGCGCGCCCGAAGGCTCGCCGTAGGGCGTGCGCACGACCTGGCGGCGCGTCACGACGAGCCCGGTCAAATGGTAGAGGCCGGTGCCTCCGATGATTGCCTGCATGGTTTTCCTTCCTGCGAAGCGGCGCTTCGCCCTGTCAAGACTGCAGCAAGGCCTTCAGGCCGTCCTCGTCGAGCACGGCGATGCCGAGCTCCTGGGCCTTGGCGAGCTTGCTGCCGGCGTCGGCGCCGGCGACGACGTAGTGGGTCTTCTTGGACACCGAGCCGGTCACCTTGCCGCCGGCGGCGCGTATGAGCTCGGCCGCGTCCTCGCGGGTGAGCGTGGACAACGTGCCGGTCAGCACGAAAGTCTTGCCGCCGATGGGGCCGGCGGTGCGATCGACCACGGTTTCCGTGCCGGGGGTCACCCCGTTGCGCAGCAGGTCGGCCACGACCTCGCGGTTGTGCGGTTCGGCGAAGAAGCGAAAGATGGACGCGGCCACCACGGGCCCGACGTCGGGCACCGCCAGCAGCTCGGCCTCGGTGGCGTTCATCACCGCATCCAGGTTGCCGAAATGGCGCGCCAGGTCGCGGGCCGTGGACTCGCCCACGTGCCGTATCCCCAGCGCGAAAAGAAATCTTCCCAACGGCGGCGTGCGTGTCGCGGCGATGGACTCGACCAGGTTGCGTGCCGACTTCTCGCCCATGCGGTCCAGGCCGGCCAGCTCTTCCTCGTTCAGCGTATAGAGATCCGCCAGCGTGTGCACGCGGCCGCGCTCGACCAGTTGATCGATCAGCTTCTCGCCCAGCCCCTCGATGTCCAGCGCGCGGCGCTGGGCGGCATGCCACAACGCCTGCTTGCGCTGCGCGGCGCAGAACAGGCCCCCGGTACAGCGCGCGATGATCTCGTCCTCGGGCCGCTCGATGGCCGATCCGCACACCGGACACTGGGTGGGCATGACGAACTTGCGGGCATCGGCCGGGCGCTTGTCCAGCACGGGTGTCACGACCTCGGGAATGACATCGCCGGCCCGGCGGACCACCACGGTGTCGCCGATGCGCACGTCCTTGCGCTCGATCTCGTCTTCGTTGTGCAGCGTCGCGTTGGTGACCGTGACGCCGCCCACGAACACCGGCTTGAGCCGCGCAACGGGCGTGATGGCGCCGGTGCGGCCGACCTGTACTTCGATGCCGAGCAACTCGGTGGTAGCTTCCTCGGCCGGGAACTTGTGCGCGACGGCGAAGCGCGGCGCGCGCGAGACGTATCCCAGCGTGCGCTGCGCCTCGAGCGCGTTGACCTTGTAGACCACGCCGTCGATGTCATAGGGCAGCGAGGCCCGCAGCCCCTCGACCCGCCGGTAGAACGCCAGCAGGCCGGCCGCGTCCGACGCCAGCTGGCGCTCGCGGTTGACCGGCATGCCCAGTTCCTGCAGCCAGTCCAGCATGCCCATGTGGGTATCGAACGGCGGCGCGTCGGCGCGGGATTCCTTGCCCGGCAGGCTGCCGCGTATCTCGCCCCAGCCATAGGCGAAGAATCGCAGCGGACGGCGGGCCGTGATGCGCGGATCGAGCTGCCTCAGGCTGCCCGCCGCGGCATTGCGGGGATTGATGAAGACTTTCTCGCCGGCTTCGCGCTGGGCGTCGTTCAGGCGCTCGAAATCCCTGCGGAACAGCAGCACCTCGCCGCGAACCTCCAGCACCTCGGGCACGGGTCCCGCCAAGGTCAGCGGGATGGATCGTATGGTCCGGATGTTGGCGGTGATGTCCTCGCCCGTCTGGCCGTCGCCGCGGGTAGCGGCCCGCGCAAACCTGCCGCCCTCGTAGCGCAGGCTGACGGCCAGTCCGTCCAGCTTCAGCTCACAGGCGTACTTGACGGCGGACGCCGTTTCCAGGCCGTCGCGCACCCGTTTGTCGAAGGCCTGGATGTCCTCGTCGTCGAAGGCATTGTTCAGGGACAGCATGGGCACCGCGTGGCGCACCGAACCGAAGGCGGACAGCGGCGCACCGCCCACCCGCTGGGTGGGGGAATCGGGCGTGGCCAGCAGCGGGAATTCCTGCTCCAGCTTGACCAGTTCCGCGAACAGCGCGTCGTACTCGGCGTCGCTGATCAGCGGGTCGTCCATCACGTAGTAGCGGGCGTTGTGCAAGGCCAGCTCCTGGCGCAGCTGCGCCGCCCTCTGCATGGCCTGGTTTTCCCGATCGACCCCCGACACCATATCCGCTCCGCCTGCGCGCCTTATCCGAATACCCGCAGGGCACGCACCGAACCGGCCTTCAGGCCGGACTGCTCAAGACGCGCATACAGCGCCAGCAATTGCTTGTCGATGGCGGCCTCGGCGCCATCCGCCAGGGGCCGGCCGTTGTCGTCGACCACGGTGGCTTCCAGCCGCGTGGCCAGCCCACGGGCGACCTGGGCCATCTGGGCGAAGGCGTGCTCGTGGGCGGGCGCCCGGGGCACGTCCAGGATCAGGCTGAGTTGGCCGATGGTGGCCGGGCCCGCCGAGCCCAGCGATACGCCATCGCTGCGCCCAAGCGTGAAGCGGACCGCGCCGTCCTGATCCACCCATGGCAGGCGGCCGTCGTGGATGGACGAGAATCCGGCCTCGCGCGCGGCGGTCAGCACGTCGCCGGATGACCAGCGGCGGCTGCTGGCCACCAGGGTCAGGCCCACCTGGGCGTCGAGCGCGGCGCAGACGGCATCGAGCTTGTTGGCGCGATCCAGCACCGCCTGCGTATCGCTGGCCTCCACCGTGCCGTCGAACCGATCGGCCAGCACGCGCGAGCGCGACAGTGCCTCGGCCCATTCGCCGGCGCTGAGCGGGCCGCTGCGATTGGCCAGCAGCACGGCCACCTGGACGGACGCATAGTTCTCGCCGCTGCGGATGGCCGAGCGGTGCACCCCCTCGGCCGTTTCGGCGAACACGCGCAGCGATTTCTGGCCGGCGTGGCGGATGCCCTGGGTGAAGGCCGCCAGCTCGTCGCCCGGCACGGGTTCGAGAAAGGAGACGTCGATGACGGTCTCGCAGGCCTCGTCGGCTTCGTCCGCATCATGCTGCTGCGGCACGGCCGCGCCTTCGGCCGGCGCCTCCATGCCTCCGACGATGTTGGGCTCGGCGATTTCGCCCGCGCCCAGCCCCGGCTCGCGGCGTACGCCGTCCGCCTTGGGCAGGCCGGTTTCGACCCCATGCAGCAAGGGATCCTTGCCCGAGTCCGGGAAGCCGTCCTGTATCTGCTTGCGAGCGCGGCGGTCCTGCCACCAGTTCAGTCCAAGCACGACGACGATGGCCAGAACGCCAAGGGCGATGAGCCCGGTTTGTAGATCACTCATTGGTGTGTTCCCGATGGCGGGGCATGGTGGAAAGAGTGCCGGTTCGCGGACTGCCGGCTCATCAGGCGGCCTCGACGGCGAGTTGCATGGCCGAGTCGATGTCGACGGCCACGATGCGGGAGACGCCCTGCTCCTGCATGGTCACGCCGACCAGCTGGTGTGCCATTTCCATCGCGATCTTGTTGTGCGAGATGAACAGGAACTGTGTCTGCTCGCTCATCCGGCGCACCAGGTTCGCGTAGCGCTCGGTGTTGGCATCGTCCAGCGGCGCGTCGACCTCGTCCAGCAGGCAGAACGGCGCCGGATTGAGCTTGAACATGGCGAACACCAGCGCGGTGGCCGTCAGTGCCTTCTCGCCGCCCGACAGCAGATGGATGGTGCTGTTGCGCTTGCCCGGAGGCTGGGCCATGACCTGCACGCCGGCATCCAGGATTTCCTCGCCGGTCATGACGAGCTTCGCTTCGCCGCCACCGAACAGCGACGGGAAGAGTTCGCCGAAGTTGCGGTTGACGGTGTCGAAGGTCTCCTGCAGCAACTGGCGAGTCTCGCGGTCGATCTTGCGGATGGCGTCCTCGAGCGTATCGATGGCGGCCTGCAGGTCGGACTGCTGGGCATCCAGGTAGGTCTTGCGCTCGCGCGAGGCGTTGAGTTCGTCCAGCGCGGCCAGGTTGACCGCGCCCAGCGCGGCAACCTCGCGAGCCAGGCGCTGCACCTCGGCCTGCAGCCAGTTGGGACGCTGCCACTCCTTGGGCAGCGCGTCGAGTTGCTCGCCCAGCGCCGCCAGGTCCAGCTCCTGGCCGGCCAGTTGCTCGGCATATTGTTCCTGGGCCAGGCGGGCCGCCTGTTCCTTCAGCTGCAGCTCGGTGATGCGGCTGCGCAGCGGCTCGAGCGAACGCTCGATGCCCAGGCGCTGCTCGTCGGCGGCGCGCAGTTGCGCGGCCAGGGTATCCATTTCGATGCGGGCGCGGTTCAGCACCTGCTCGCGCTCGCTGCGCAGCTCGAGCGCCGACTGCAGGCCGGCCTGGGCCGCGGCGTCGTCCAGGACCCGCAATTCCTGCTGGACCCGTTCGGCCTCGGCGGCGGCGCGCTGGCTCTGCTCGCCCGCCAGTTGCAGGCTGCGGCGCAGCTCGTCGATGCGCGCGCGCAGGCCCCGCTCGGCGAAGCTGGCTTCCTGGGCCGACCGCTCGAGTTCACGCAGGCGATCGCGCGCCCGCTGGACGTCCGCTTCACGCTGCTCCTGGGCCATCTGCGCGTCTTCGAACGCGGACTGCTTGTCGCCCAGCTGGCCATCCAGGATCTCGAAGCGGCCCTCGGCCTCTTCCTTGCGGATGCGGGCCTCTTCTTCCTGTGCCTCGAGTTCGGCATGCTCTTCGCGGATGCGCGCGGCGCGCTCCTCGGACTGCGCGGCCTGCTGCGACAGCTTGGAATGCTCGAGCTGGATGGCGTGCAGGCGCTGGGTAACCTCGGCCAGGCGCTGGCGCGAGGCGGGCAAGGCCTGCGCCACCTGCTGGTAGCCGGCCTCGGCGCGCGCCACGGCGGACCGTGCCTCGTCGGCGATGAGCTGCTGGGCCTTGAGCTGGCGTTGCAGGTTCTCGATTTCCTGCTGGCGCGCCAGCATGCCGGCCTGTTCGGAATCGGGGGCGTAGAAACGGACGCTGTTGTGCCCGATCAGGTGCCCTTCCTTGACCACGAACTGGCCGCCTTCGGGCAACTGGGCGCGCGCGGCCAGCGCCTGGGTGGCGTCGGTGGCCGTATAGACATCGCGCAGCCAGTCGGCCATGAGCGAACGCAGGCCCGGATCGGTGATGCGCAGCAGCGACACCAGCGGCGTCAGCGCGGCCGGCGCGGGAGCCGGCGCCGTGGCCGGCGGCATCTGGTAGAAGGCCAGCCGCGCGGGCGGCGCGTCGCCGAAGAAGGCCTTGGCCCATTCGAGATTGCTGACTTCCAGCGCGGCCAGCCGCTCGCGCAGCACGGCCTCCAGCGCCGTTTCCCAGCCTGGCTCGATATGCAGCTTCTGCCACAGCCGGCCGAGCTGCGTCAGTTCGTGTTTCTCCAGCCAGGGATGCAGCGCGCCCTGCTTCTGCACATCCTGCTGCAGGCGGGTCAGGGCCGAGAGCCGGGCTTCGATCTGCGAAACGGAGGCGGCCTCCTTCTGCACCAGTTCCTGGGCCTGCCGGCGGCCGGCGTCGACCTGCGGCAACTGGGCCTCGAGCGTGGACAGCTCCTGCTGGGCTTGCTGGACACGCTGCTCGGTGTCGGCCAGGTCGCCCGTCAACTGCTCGAGCCGGGCCGGGTCGGGGCGCTGCAGGTTCCGTTCTTCCTGTTCCAGGCGCTCGCGGCGCTGCGCCAGGGCCTGCAACTGGCGGTCGGCCTCGCGCTGCTCCTGGGCGGTCAAGGCCAGGTTCTGTTCGACCTGGGACAGCGCGGCGCGCAGCTCGGACAGGCCGGATGCGGCATCGCGCACCTTGGCCTCGATGTCCGGCAACTGGGCCTGCGCTTCTTCGGCCACGATGCGCGCTTCCTCGGCGCGGGCCTCGCCCACGGCCAGGTCTTCCTCGGCCTGCGCCAACTGGTCGCTGCCGGTCTCGTGCTGCTCGTTCCACTGGGCGATCTGCTGCTGCAGTTGCGCCAGCTGGGCCTGCATCCGGTTGCGCGCCTCGACCACGTACTTGATCTCGGCCTCGAGCCGGCTGACCTCGGCATTGGCCTCGTACAGGCCGCCCTGCGCGGCATGGACGGCATCGCTGGCGGCATAGTGCGCCTGGCGCGTGCCTTCCAGGTCGGACTCGAGCTTGCGCAGGCCCGCCATGGCGGCCTCGAGGTCGGTCTGGGCCTGTTCGATGGCCAGCGCGTGCTTCATGCGGTCGGCGTCGGCCTCGCGTTTCTTCAGCAGCCACAGGAAGCGCTGCTTCTGCTCGCTTTCCGCCTGGAACCCCTGGTAGCGCTGGGCGACCTCGGCCTGTGCCTCGAGCTTCTCGAGCTGGGTGGCCAGCTCGCGCAGGATGTCCTCCACGCGCGTCATGTTCTCGCGCGTGTCGGCCAGGCGGTTCTCGGTCTCGCGGCGGCGCTCCTTGTAGCGCGACACGCCCGCCGCCTCTTCCAGGAATACGCGCAGTTCATCGGGCCGGGCCTCGATGATGCGCGAGATCATGCCCTGCCCGATGATGGCGTAGCCCCGCGCGCCCAGGCCGGTACCCAGGAAGATGTCGTGGATGTCGCGGCGGCGGACCTGCTGGTTGTTGACGAAATAGCTGCTGGTGCCGTCGCGGGTCAGCACGCGCTTGACGGCGATTTCGCCGTACTGGCTCCATTGCCCGGACGCCCTGCCCTCGGAGTTGTCGAACACCAGTTCGACCGACGAGCGCGCCGCCGGCTTGCGGTTGACCGATCCGTTGAAGATCACGTCCTGCATGGACTCGCCGCGCAGCTCGGAAGCCTTGGATTCGCCCAGGACCCAGCGCACGGCGTCGATGATGTTGGACTTTCCGCAGCCATTGGGTCCCACCACGCCGACCAGCTGGCTCGGCACCTGGATGGAAGTGGGGTCGACGAACGACTTGAAACCTGCGAGTTTGATCTGGGTAAGTCGCACCGGAAACGAAGCTTCGCTTAAAAAAGGCTGGAAAAGGAACCGACCTGCACCCAAGCCGGTCCGATATGGCGGAACACTCCCCACCCCCGACCCAGGGCACCGGGATCCGGCTCCGCCGGTCCTCCGGTGCCGCCCCCTTCAGGGGTCGCGCGAAGCGCGGAGGGAGGGGGGCCAACACAGCTTCGTATAATACCAAAGGGTCATCGGCAAGGTTACGCCAGGAGCCGCCGCCCAGTCTGTTTTTTCATTTTCGTTACGTATAGATCGCAAGAGACATGCCCTCTCAACCCAGCAAGAGCCTAGACACCTTCGCCAACCCCAGCCCGGGGCGCGACTTCCAGATCCACATCGAGGTGCCGGAATTCACCTGCCTGTGCCCGATGACCGGACAGCCGGACTTCGCCCTGCTGGTCATCGACTACATCCCCGACCAATTGTGCGTCGAGCTCAAGAGCCTCAAGCTCTACGCCTGGAGCTTCCGCAACGAAGGCAAGTTCCACGAAGCGGTCACCAACGAGATCCTGGACGATCTCGTACGCGCGCTGTCCCCCCGCTTCATGCGGATCACCGCCAAGTGGTACGTGCGCGGCGGCATCTTCACCAACGTCGTCGCCGAGCACCGCCAGCCCGGCTGGACGCCGCAGCCCGCCGTGCAACTGCAGGAATTCGCGCCCGGCAGCAATATCCGCGGGTAACTACCACCGGATCGGCCGGGACGCGGCCTCGGAACCTGCGCTACGATGCGCGGCACGCATTCCTGCCGTAGTGCCCCGAGTGCGGCACTTTCCGATCCACTCAAAGGCACACGAGTCCACGCCTACCGATGAAACGCGGCTTTTACCTGATCATGGCGGCGCAGTTCTTTTCCTCGCTGGCCGACAATGCGCTTTTCATCGCCGCGATCGCGTTGATCCAGCAGTTGGACGGTCCGGACTGGATGACGCCCATGATCAAGTGGTCGTTCGCCCTGGCCTATGTCCTGCTGGCCGCCTTCGTGGGTGCCTTCGCCGACTCCTTTCCCAAGGGCCGCGTGATGTTCGCCACCAACGCGGTGAAGATCATCGGCTGCCTGACCATGTTCGCCCACGCCAGCTTCGGGCTGGCCGACCACCACCAGGTCTATACGGTGTGCGCGGCCTATGCGCTGGTGGGCATCGGCGCGGCGGCCTATTCGCCCGCCAAGTACGGCATCATCACCGAACTGCTGCCGCCCGAGCAGCTCGTCAAGGGCAACAGCTGGATCGAAGGACTGACGGTGGTATCCATCATCCTGGGCGTGGTCCTGGGCGGCGCGCTCATCAGCCCCAAGGTGTCGACCTGGCTGCTGTCCCTGGATCTCAGCCCGGGCTTCGGCCCCGACATCCAGACGCCGGCCGAGGCCGCCATCATGGTCATCGCGCTGGTCTACCTGGTGGCCGCCTTCTTCAACCTGCTCATCCCGTCCACGGGCGTGTGCTACCCGCGCCAGCAGCGCAACCCCATCAGGCTGATGAGGACGTTCGGCTGTTTCGTGGCCACGCTGTGGCGCGACAAGCTGGGCCAGATCTCGCTGGCGGTGACCACCCTGTTCTGGGGGGCCGGCGCGACGCTGCAACTGATCGTGATCGAATGGGGGCGCGTACAGCTCGGACTGCCGCTGAACAAGGCCTCCATCCTGATGGGCGTGGCCTCCGTCGGCACCATCCTGGGCGCCACGCTGGCCGGCAAGGTGCCCCTGCATCACGCGCTGGCCGTGCTTCCGATGGGCGTGGTGATGGGGCTGGTCGTGATGCTGATGCCGCTGGCCTACGAACCCTGGTTCGTCTATGCGCTGCTGATCGCCATCGGCGGCCTGGGGGGGTTTTTCGTCGTACCCATGAACGCCCTGCTCCAGCACCGGGGCCACGTGCTGCTGTCGGCCGGCCACTCGATCGCCGTCCAGAACTTCAACGAGCAGCTCAACATCCTGCTGATGGTGGCGGTCTATTCGCTGATGCTGGGCATGCAGATTCCCATCAACACCATCATCATCATCTTCGGCACGCTGGTCGCCTGCCTCATGCTGCTGATCATGGGCTGGAACCGGCACAACCACCGCACCCACCCGGATCTCGACCTGGTGATAGGCAGCCGCGCGCACGGCACGGCGCTGCGCGGGGAATGACCCCGCGCGGGGCCGCGCTCAGTTGCGGGCCCGCCCCACCGACAGGGCCAGCTGCAGGTCCTGCCAGGCCTTGACCTTCTCGGCCGGGCTGCGCAGCAGATAGGCCGGGTGGTAGCTCACCACGACCGGCACCGGCCTCCCCGCCACCGACAGGCTGTGCACCTTGCCCCGCAGGCTTCCTATGCGCGCATCGGTCTCGAGCAGGGTCTGCGCCGCGAACCGCCCCAGCACCAGGATCATTTCCGGATTGATGAGGGAGATCTGCCGCATCAGGTACGGGCTGCACCGCGCCACCTCCTCAGGCAGCGGGTCCCGGTTGCCGGGCGGACGGCACTTGATGACGTTGGCGATGAAGACGTCCTGCTGGCGCGAGCGCGCGATGGAAGCCAGCATGCTGTCCAGCAGCTTGCCCGACCGCCCGACGAAGGGCGCGCCCTGCTTGTCTTCCTGCTCGCCTGGCGCCTCGCCCACCAGCAGCCAGCGCGCCTTGGGCGATCCGGTGCCGAACACGGTCTGGGTACGCCCCTTGCACAAGCCACAGGCCATGCAGTCGCGCACCTCGTCCTGCAAGGCGGCCCAGGCCTGCCCGGGGTCGGCGGGCGTGGCGGCCGGCACCGGAATCTCCTGCGCCGGGATTTCCTGCGCGAAGGCCACGGATTCGATCCTCTCGGACCCGGCGGCGGGCGCGGCGGCCACGGGTGCCGGCACCGGACCCGGGGACGGCGCCACGGGCTCTTCCTGCGCCGCCGGCGATGCATCGGACTCGGGTGCCGCGGGTGGGGCCGCGGACGCCACCGCGCCGGGCAGGTTCCACAGCCGCTCCACGCCCAGTTCGCGCAGCCAGGCGCGCCGGACCGCGCTCATGCCCTCGGCGCCGTTGCGTTCAGTTGCCATGAAGGCCTCCGGGAATCGGATGGACCGCCAGCATCTTGCGCATGACGATCGCGTCTTCCCGCCCGCGCACCGACGGATAGTAGCCACGGCGCAGGCCGATGCGCTCGTAGCCCGAGCGTTCGTACAGGCCCTTGGCCACCAGGTTCGAGGGACGCACCTCCAGCAGCAGGCTCTGCGCCTGGCGCGCGGCGGCGCACTGCTCGACCCAGGCCAGCAACCTGCGGCCCAGCCCCAGGCCCTGCGCCTGGGGCGCCACGCTGATGTTCAGCAGGTGCGCCTCGTCCAGCGCCACCATCACAATGCAGTATCCCAGCAGCCGCTCGCCGTCGCTCACCACCCAGGCGTCATAGCCAGAGCGCAGCGAATCGGCGAAATTGCCGCGCGTCCAGGGAAACGAATAGATCTGGCGCTCGACCGCGTCCACCTGGTCGAGATCCCGTTCGGTCATGGGACGGCAGGCCTGCCCCCATGTCGCCAGGATGCGCGCCGCGTCGATCGGCGCCCGGCCCTGCACCGCAGTCATGATTGCGCTCCCGATGTGGCGACGCGCGGGTTGCCCCCCGCGCCGGCTTCCCGTTCCGCGGTGGTGAACGCCACCTTGTCCCTGATGTACAACGGCGCGGCGAGTTCCGCCGCGACGGCTTCGCCACGCAGGTAGGCGTCGTGAGCCAGGCGGGCGACCGCGGCCGCCGTGGGCCGCGCAATGTCCGACCGCTCGTCCGCGCCGAAACCCGCGAATACCTCCGGATAGGCGGCCGCCGCATCACCGCACAGCAAGGGCCTCTGCGGCACCGGATCGCCCAGGTCTTCCAGGCGCCGGCGCACCCAGGACTCCAGCCCCTCGCCCGCCATCAGCTGCGGTTCGATCACGCAGGCAAGCCGGCCGGACGGCTCGCGGCGATAGGCGGCCAGGTAGATTTCCTGCATGCGCGCGTCCATGGCGACCACCAGCGTCCGGGATCCGGGATCCCGGACCTGCTGCGCCACGGCCGCATGCGAGACCACCGGTACCACCGGACGATCCAGGGCAAACCCCAGCCCCTGCGCCACGCCGCAGGCGACCCGCAGTCCGGTGAAGCCTCCGGGCCCCTGCCCGAAGGCGATGGCGTCGAGTTGCGTCCGGGCGATGCCGGCCTCGTCCAGCACTTCCTGCACCATGGGCAGCAGCCGGGCCGAATGCTCCTGCACGCCCTGGTGCTCGCGCGCGAACAGGTCGGCGGCGCCCGTGTCCGTGGCGCGCAACAAGGCAACGCCGCACCAGGCGGAGGAAGTTTCTAGAGAAAGGATATGCAGCGACATGGGCTGCGATTGTAAGACCAGACGGGAGGAAATACCGGGATGACCTCCCGGTTTTCAGTGCTTGTGCTTGCGATAGGGCTCGTACACTTCCTCGCTGGCGCGGCGGATTTCCTGCCGCAGCAGGACGCGTTCCTCGGAAGAGAGTTTGCGCGGCCCCACCCGCCGCTCGTCCGGACTGACCGGCCCGGCCCAGGGGTCCATGGCGGCGCGGATCACGCCGGAATGCCCGGGTTGCGGCGCGGCCGCCGTGTTGGCCTGCGCATCGGCCTGTGAAACCGCGCTTTCGACCTGGACAGCCAGCCCGCCGGCGACGGGAGGCGCGGGGCGAGCGGCCTCGGCGCGGGAAAGCGGTGCACGAGGATCCCTGACCTGGCCGATCGCCGCGCCACCGGCCAATACCGTTATCATCACGAACAGCCCACCCAGCATGATCGCTGCGCTGGAGCCTGCCGTACGAGTGGAGTCGAATACTTTGTTCACGTTTCAATCATACGATGTACCCATGACAGCGTCATAGATGCCTGCGTGACCAAACGGGCATTTATGTAACAACCAATGTCCCTCGCTGGATTGATACAAACTCCTCCGTTACATTCGCGCCATGTCACTAGCCAACGCCCCCAAGAAAATCCTCGTCGTCGACGACGACGTGCGGCTGCGCGATCTGCTGCGCCGCTACCTCGCCGAGCAAGGTTTCTCCGTCTGGGTCGCGGAAAACGCCCAGACCATGAACAAGCTCTGGCAGCGCGAGCGTTTCGACCTGCTCGTGCTCGACCTGATGCTGCCGGGCGAGGATGGCCTGTCGATCTGTCGCCGCCTGCGCGGCGCCCGCGACAGCACCCCCATCATCATGCTGACGGCCAAGGCCGAGGACGTCGACCGCATCGTCGGGCTGGAGATGGGCGCGGACGACTACCTGCCCAAGCCCTTCAACCCCCGGGAACTGCTGGCCCGCGTCAACGCGGTGCTGCGCCGCCGGGGCCCCGAAGAGCATCCGGGCGCGCCCAGCCAGGACAATGAATCGGTTACGTTCGGCCCCTATGTGCTGAACCTGGCGACCCGCACCCTCACGCGCGACAACGAGCCGGTGGCGCTGACCACGGGCGAATTCTCCGTGCTCAAGGTCTTCGCCCGCCATCCCAAGATCCCGCTGTCGCGGGACAAGCTGATGGAACTGGCGCGCGGCCGGGAATACGAAGCCTTCGATCGCAGCCTGGACGTGCAGATCTCCCGACTGCGCAAGCTGATCGAACCCGATCCGGCCAAACCTGTATTCATCCAGACGGTATGGGGCCTCGGCTACGTATTCGTACCCGATGGGGGCAGTTGATCCGCTCGTAGGCATTCATGTCGGTCGCCCTGCGCGTCGCGTCCAGGCTGGGTCTGTTCAGCCGGACCTTCCTTTTGCTCACCGTCCTGATGACGGCAAGCCTGGCAGCGTGGCTCCAGGCCTTCCGCAGCATGGAGGTCGAGCCGCGCGCGCAGCAGGTGGCCCAGCAGATCGTCACCGTCGTCAACATCACGCGCGCCGCGCTGATCCACTCCGCGCCGCAGGAGCGCCGCTACCTGCTGCTCGATCTGGCCACCAACGAAGGCATCCAGATCTACCCGCACGAAAAGGATGACATCACCGTCCGCCTGCCCGACCGCCAGGTCCTGCAGCGGGTCGAAGAACAGGTGATCGATCGCCTGGGGCCCGAAACCGTCGTGGCCTGGGAAGTCAACCGCATCCCCGGCCTTTGGGTCAGTTTTTCCATAGACGATGACGACTACTGGATGGTGGTCGAACGCGACCGGGCCGAACGCGTGCCCGGGGTCGAGTGGCTGGGCTGGGGCGCGGCCGCCCTGCTGCTGTCGCTGCTGGGCGCGGCGGTCATCGTCGGCTTCGTCAACCGGCCCCTGTCGCGCCTGTCGCGCGCCACGCTGGCCCTGTCGCGCGGCGAAACCCCGCCGCCGCTGCCGGAGAGCGGTCCCGAGGAAATCCGGCGGGTCAACACCAACTTCAACCGCATGGTCGAGGAACTGGACCGCGCCGAGGCGGATCGCGCGCTGATGCTGGCGGGCATCTCGCACGACCTGCGCACCCCGCTGGCCCGGCTGCGGCTGGAAATCGAGCTGAGCGGGGTCTCCGAAGCCAGCCGCGACGCCGTGGACGAGGATCTTGCCCAGATCGACCGCACCATCGGGCAGTTCATGGAATACGCCCGCCCGGCCAGCGCCCCCGACCGCAACACCAACATTTCCGAGCTCGTCTCCGAGATGGTCGAGCGCGAATGCAGCCATACCGAGACGCTGGGCGGCTCGCTGCAGGTCACGATCACGCCCAACCTGTGGGCTCGCATCGCCGCCGCCGACCTGCAGCGGGTCGTGGGCAACCTGCTCGAGAACGCGCGGCGCTACGGCCACAAGCCGGGCGAAGCGCCCCACATCGACCTGACCGTCAGCAGCCAGGGCGCCAACGTCCTGATCGACGTGTCCGACCACGGCCCCGGCGTCAAGGCCGAGGACGTGCCCCGGCTCACGCGCCCGTTCACCCGGGGCTCCGATGCACGCACCAACGCCGGCGGCGCCGGACTGGGCCTGGCCATCGTCAAGCGGCTGCTGCAACGCGCAGGTGGTACCCTAAACCTCCTGAACCGGGATGGCGGGGGCCTGACCGCCCGCATCACCCTGCCGGCCTCCTCGCAGAAATCGGCCGACGCCAAGTAGGCGGCATCGGCCATCGGCGCGCGGAGCCGGCGCTGTCCGAGGAGCGTGCATGAAAACCATCGGAGCCAAGCTCGAACCTTTCAAGGTGCATGGCGTCAAGCCAGGCTTCAACCAAGCCGAGGAAAACGGCGCCTCGGCCTTCGAGACCCTGAGCGAAACCTCGTTTCCAGGCAAGTGGAAGGTCATCTATTTCACTCCCAAGGATTTCTCCGACATCTGCGCCACCGAGATCGAGGGCTACGCGGCACTGGCCGAGCCCCTGGCACAACGCGGCGCCGTGCTGATGGGCGGATCCGTCGACAATGAGTACGCCAAGCTGGCGTGGCGCCGCGCGGTGCCCGCGCTGGCGAACCTGAACCACTACCAATTCGCCGACAGCGCGGGCGCGCTGGTGGATCAACTGGGCATCCGGGACCGCAACGAGGGCGTGGCGCTGCGCGCCACCTTCATCGTCGATCCGGACAACACCATCCAGCACGTGTCGGTGAACAACCTCAAGGTCGGCCGCTGCCCGGAAGAAACGCTGCGGGTGCTCGACGCCCTGCTGACCGGCCAGTTCTGCCCCGCGAACCGCCCCGTCGGCGACCCGCCCTCGAAAAAATCCTGAACATGCCGCACGTATTCGTCTACGGCACGCTGCGTCGCGGCGAGATCAACGACATCGAGTGCCTGGCGCGCCGATTGCTGCTGTCCCCGCCCCTGCTGCTGGGCGAGGCGCGCGTGCGCGGCCGCCTGGTCGATTTCGGCGACTGGCCGGGACTGGTCGAGGACGGCGATGCGCGGATACTGGGCGAGGTCTACACGGTGGACGACCCGCTGCTGGCGGCCATGGACGCGGTCGAGGAATACGACCCCGACGGCGGTTCGCTGTTCGTGCGCCGCCCGGTGGATCTTCAGGTGGCGGGACAGGCGCTGTGCTGCCACTACTATCCGATCGAACCGCGCATGATGGGGGGCGCCGTCCCCATCGACCATGACGACTGGGTCGCGTACCGCCTGGCGCGCGACACGGGGCGCGCGGACAGGATCCGGCAGGCCGCGGGCTGAGCCCCGGCCCCAAGGTCAGCGCCGGTCGGCTTCCAGGACGCCGGGGACTTCGCGTATGCCCGCCAGCGCCCGCACCAGGTGCTCGCCGTTGCCGACCTCGGCGGTGAAGACCATGCGGGCGATTCCCTGCCGGCTTTGCGTGTTGACGCCGATGACGTTGATGCGCTGGCGTGCGAAGACTTCCGAGATATCGCGCAGGAGTCCGTGGCGGTCGTTCGCCAGCACGACGATGTCAACCGGATACACCGCGTCGCGCGTATCGCCCCAGGTCACGTCGATGACGCGCTCGGGCTCGCGCGCGGCCAGCGAGCGGAAGCTCTTGCAATCGCAGCGGTGGATGGAGACTCCCCTGCCGCGCGTCACGAAGCCCGAGATGAGGTCGGGCGGCGCCGGCCTGCAGCACTTGGCCAGCTGCGTCAGCAGCGCATCCACGCCCACCACCAGCACGCCGCTCTTGCCCGCATGGACCGCGCTTTCCGGCCGGCTGTCGCGCGTGAGTGCGGACAGGTCGGGGCCGGCGTCGGGCGGCGGCGCCTCGAAGGCAGCCGCGACGTGCCGCAGGCTGAATTCGTCCTTGGCCAGCGCGACGTACAGGTCCTCGGTGCACGCGAAGCCCAGTTGCTGGGCCAGCGATTCGAGGTTGGTCGCGGTCTTGCCCAGGCGCTGCAATTCCTTTTCCAGCATGCCCTGGCCCTGGGCAATGCGCTCCTGGATGTCGATGGCGTTGAACCAGGCGCGCACCTTGGCACGCGAACGCTGGCTGGCCAGATAGTTCAGCTGGGGATTGAGCCAGTCGCGCGACGGGCCGCCGGACTTGGTCGCGATGATCTCCACCGTCTGGCCGGTGGCCAGGCGGGTGTTGAGCGGCACCATGACCCCGTCCACCCGCGCGCCGCGACAGCGATGACCGAGATCGGTATGGACCTGGTAGGCGAAGTCCACCGGCGTCGCGCCCGGCGGCAGCTCTATCACCCGCGCCTGCGGCGTCAACACGTAGATGTTGTCGACCAGCGTGTCGAGAGCGGCCTGGCCTATCTGGTCGTCGACCTGGACATCGGCCTTCCAGGCCAGCAATTGACGTATCCAGCTGAGCTTGCGATCGTATTCCGAATCGGCGCTGACCTGCCCGCCCTTGGCGCCCGCTTCCTTGTAGCGCCAATGCGCCGCCATCCCGAATTCGGCGAACTGGTGCATCTCGCGCGTGCGGATCTGCACCTCGAAAGGCCGTCCGTCATGGTCGTAGACCACCGTGTGCAGCGACCGGTAGCCATTGGGCTTGGGCCGCGAGATGTAGTCGTCGAACTCGTCGGGAACGGGCGTCCACAGGTGGTGCACCAGCCCCAGCACCGTGTAGCAGGTACGGATGTCCTCGACGATGATGCGCAGCGCGCGCAGGTCGTACAAACCGGCGAAATCCAGGCGCCGGTTGCGCATCTTGTTCCAGATGCTGTAGATGTGCTTGGGCCGGCCGGTGACGTCGGCCTCGATGCCCGCGCTTGCCAATGCCTGGCGCACCCGGGCGATGGCGTCGGCGATGAAGGCTTCGCGTTCGGCGCGCTTTTCCTCGAGCAGGTGGGCGATTTCCTTGTAGCGGACCGGCTCCAGGAACCGGAAGGCCAGGTCCTCCATTTCCCACTTGACCTGCCAGATGCCCAGGCGGTTGGCCAGGGGCGCGTAGAGTTCCAGCGTCTCGCGCGACAGCGCCTCGGGCAGCGGCACCTTGTGCTGGGCGTGCCAGCGCAGGGTTTGCAGGCGCGACGCCAGCCGCATCAGGACGATGCGCAGGTCGGCCGCCATGGCCAGCAGCATCTTGCGCAGCATCTCGGCCTGCGCGCCGCTGCCGGCCGACGCATCGCTGGCGTCGCGGGTGACCTGGCCCAGGCGGATCAGGGCGCGATAGCCATGCACCAGCTTGCCGATCTCGGGACCGAACTGCAGCGTGACCGGATCCTTGTGCGGATTGGCGCTGACGTCGCGGTCGCCCACGGCGATCGCCAGCAGCGCCGCCATGCGGGTATGGCCATCCACCTGGAGTCCCGCCAGGATCGCGACCACGCCCGCCGCGTGCTCGGCCCAGCCCTCGCCCTCGGGCACGGCCGGCTCGCGCGCATAGCGGGGAAACGACCATTCGAGCGCCTTGCGCAAGTCCAGTCGCGCCGCCTCCGACAGGCCGGCATTGGCCGCCTGTTGCCAGTCGGGGCCGAAGGTCGCCGACAGGTTCGCGGAAGTCTCGGGAGCGGATGAGTTCATGGTCTTACACTTGGGGCGATGCCGGCCCTTCCTGGCCGCCGGCACGGTACTCTAGTCGCTTATCCACCAGGGAAGTTCATTGTATGTTGGGATGGCTGTTTGCCCGCGGCGCATCGAAGCACCGCGTGGCGCAGATGCAGGCTCGCATCAATCCGGAATTATGGACCCAAACGCTGGCCTCGCATGCATTCCTCGCGCGCCTGACCGAGGACGAACGCGACACGCTGCGGGAGCGGGCCGCGTGGTTCCTGGCCAGCAAGACCATGACCGGCGCGGCCGGCCAGGTCCTGACCGACGAGATCCGCCTGTCCATCGCGGTACAGGCCTGCCTGCCCATCCTGTACCTGGATCCGGGCCTGTACGAGGGATGGTCCGAGGTCATCGTCTATCCGGGCGGATTCCTGATCCCCCGCTCCGACGTGGACGAGGACGGCGTGGTGCACGAATATGTCGAGGAAGCCGCCGGCGAAGCCTGGGACGGCGGTCCCATCGTGCTGTCCTGGGAGGATGCCAGTCCCGGCCTCGAACGGCCGGCGGGCTTCAACGTGGTCATCCACGAATTCGCCCACAAGCTCGACCTGCAATACGGCCAGGCCGACGGCATGCCCAGCCTGCACGCGCATGCCGGGATACGGCCCAGGCTGTGGCGCAGCGTGCTGGAGCGCAGCTACGACGCGCTGCTGGCCCGGCTGGAGGAAATCGAGGCGGCCATCCCGGCCGACGTGGATCCGGAATCCGAGGAAGCGGACCACTGGTATGCGCAGCTGCCGCTGGATCCGTACGCGGCCACGGACGAGGCCGAGTTCTTCGCCGTCAGTTCCGAGGCCTTCTTCGTGCATCCCGAGCCGCTGTGGCGCGCGATGCCCGAATGGTATGCGCTGCTGTCGCAGTACTACCGGCAGGACCCGCTGGGCGCCGGGCCCGCGCTGCCCCGCTGAGCGGACGGCGGGCGGCCGGCGGACCGGGATCAGACCGCGGCAGTGACGACGATCTCGACCTTGTATTCAGGCGCGGCCAGCTTGGCCTCGACCGTGGCGCGGGCGGGCGTGTGGCCGGCAGGCACCCAGGCGTCCCAGACCGAGTTCATCGCGGCGAAGTCGGCGATGTCGGCCAGGAAGATCTGTGCGCGCAGGATGCGGGTCTTGTCGGTGCCGGCGGCGGCCAGCAGCTTGTCGATGGCGGCCAGCACCTGGCGGGTCTGGTCCGCCGGATCCTTCGAGGGATCCTCGGCCACCTGGCCGGCCAGGTAGGCCACGCCGCCGTGCACGACCATTTCGGACATGCGCTTGCCGACACTGAAACGCTCGATGCTCATGATGTTTTCCTCTTTGTGGAGCAGATTCGGAGCCGCAAGCATAGCAGGCGGCGATGGCCGCTAGTCGCGCAGGAAACCGTCCACCAGGTCCAGTTGGGCGGACGTCATGAAGGTGGGCGCATGCCCGACGCCGGCGACGTCGACGCGCCGCGCATGGGGATTGCGGGCCAGCATCGCCGCCACGGTATCCTGGGTGAGCAGGTCGGAATGTTCGCCGCGCACGATCAGGATGGGACATTCTATGTTGGTGTAGACGTGCCACAGCGCCGCCTCGGCCGCGATGGCCGTGGCGGGATCCATGGCCGCGAAGGCCTCGGCGATGGCGGGATCGTAGTGCATGGTCCAGGGCCCGGCCGGACCGTCGACCTGCCGCACCACGTGCCGGGTCAGTTCGTCCCACTGTTCCTGGGTATGCGGACCGAACGAGGCCGATACCGTGCTCACGTAGGCCCGCGCCTCCTCGAAGCTGCCAAAGGCCGGCGCCTTGCCCACGTACTGCGCGATGCGCGCCAGCGCGGCGGGATCCAGGTGCGGCCCCACGTCGTTCAGCACCAGCTTGTCGATGGGGGACGCCTCCAGGCCCGCCAGCGCCATGCCGATCAGGCCGCCCAGCGAGGTTCCGAACCAGTGCAGGGTCTCGGCCTGCACGCGGGCCAGCAACGGCATCATGTCCGCCACGTATTGCGGTACGGTGTAATAGGCCGGGTTGGACAGCCAGTCCGAGCGGCCACGGCCCACCACGTCCGGGCAGACCACGCGATAGCGGCCGGCCATGCGCCGCGCCAGCGCGTCGAAATCGCGACCCGAGCGGGTCAGGCCGTGCGCGCAGACCAGCACGTGGTCGTTGGACGGATCGCCCCATTCCCAGTACGCCATGCGATGCAGGCCCGCCGGGCTCAGGCAGGTCACGAACTCCAGGCGGGGCTGGAGGGAATCGGGCGAGGCATCGTGGTTCATGAAGGCATTCCTTGCTGGGCCGGACCCGGGATTGTAGCCACCGCCGTCACGGTGCGGTATGCCAATAGCGCCGTCGGGATTCCCGCTCGCGCGCGACCCGCAGCCCCTCCTGCCGCGAGACGAACACGAGCGCGCCGTGCCTGTCGGTGCGATGGAACACGGCGCCGGCGCGCCGCCACCGCCGTTCCGCGTCGGGATGCGGATGGCGATAGCGGTTCAGGTAGCCCGCCTGGGCCACGACGTGCGAGGCCCGCGTGGCCGCGACCAGCGCCGGGCTGGACGATCCGCGCGAACCGTGGTGGGGCGCGGCCACCACATCGGCGGCAAGGTCCTCGACGGCCGCGAGGCCAGCTTCCTCGGCCGCGCCGATGTCCCCCGCCAGCAAAGCCGCGTGGTGGGTACCGCGTACCCGCAATACGCAACTGTGCGCGTTGCGTGCGCGAGCCGGCACCTCGCCCCTGGGCGAGGCCGGGTGCAGGAACTCGAACGCCACGCCATCCACCGTCCACCGCTGCCCGGCGGCGCAGCGCGAGAAAACCGCCTGCCCGATGTCCGCGGACGCAAGATCGTAGGACGCATGCACCCGCGCCGCGGGCAAGGCCGCCAGCACCGAACGCAGCCCGCCCGCATGGTCCGCATCCGCGTGCGATACCACCACGTCGTCCAGCCGCCGTATGCCCCGCGCCCGCAGATAGGGCCAGACCACCCTGCCACCGGCATCGGCCTTGTCACCATAGGGCGGACCGGTGTCGTACAGCAACGTCGCGCTGGCCGTCTCCACCACGATCGCGGTGCCCTGCCCCACGTCCAGCATCGCCAGGCGCCATTCGCCCGGCGCGGGACGCGCGGGCCGATAGGCCAGCATGGGCACCAGCAGCACGAGCCCCAGCCAGCGGCCGGGCAGGCCGCGCGGCTGCAAGGTCCATACCACCCCGGCCAGCGCCAGCACGAACAGCGGCCAGGGCGGCGCGGCCAGCGAGACGGCCGCCAGTTCGGTATCGGCCAGCCACTGCAACGGCACCATCAGGCCCTCGAACACCGCATGAGCGACGGCGGCCGTGGCGGCGCCCCACTCCTCCAGCCCCGGCACGACAGACAACGCCAGCGCCGCCAGCGCGAGCGGCGTGACCAGCAGGCTGACCACCGGGATGGCCACGGCATTGGCCAGCGGCGATACCAGCGACACCTGCTGGAACAGCAGCGCCAGGGCGGGCAGCAGGCCCACGGTCAGCGCAGCCTGCGCGCGGGCGCCTTCCCGTACCGAAGCGGCCACCCGCGCCGGCCATGCGCTGGCCGGCGCGGGCCCGTCGCGCTGCCGCCAGCGCCCCCCGCCACACAGGATCAGCAGCGCCACCGCGCCGAACGACAGCCAGAACCCGGCCGCCAGCGTCGCCCAAGGATCCAGCGCGCAGACCAGGGCCGCCGCCAGCGCCAGCACCCGCGAGCCGGACACCGGGACTCGCCAGGCCGCCGCGCCCGCCACCACGGCCAGCATGAAAAAGGTCCGGCGGGCCGGCACGCCCCATCCCGCCAGCAGACAGTACAGCCATGCCACCACCAGGGCCGCGCCGGCCGCCGCCACCTGGGCGGGATGCCGCTCGGGCAGCCGGATGCCGTCCCAGCGGCAGCGCTTCCACGCCTGCAGCACCGCCCACCCCGCCAGGGCGGCCAGCATCGTTACGTGCAGGCCGCTGATGGAGACCAGATGGGTGATGCCGGTGCGGTTGAAGATGTCCCAGTCACGCCGGTCCACGCCGGCCTGGTCGCCCATCGCCAGGGCGGCCAGCACGGCGCCGTAACGCTTGCCCTCCAGCGCCCGGCGCAAGGCCTCGCGGCACACGTGGCGGGCACGTTGCACCGCTACATCGAAACTGGCGTAGGCATCGTCCGCCAGCCAGCTCGGCTGGCCGCGCACCGACCCCGTCGCGCGGATACCGTGTTCGAACAGATAGGCCTCGTAGTCGAAACCATGCGGATTCAGCGTGCCGTGGGGCCGCCTGAGCAGCACGGTCCCGCGCCAGCGTTCGCCGGGCACGACCTCCGCGGCCCGGCCCCACCACGATAGTTGCACCTGGCCGGGCACGCCGGCCGGCGGATCCAGCACCGTCGCCTCGAAACGCTGCCCGGCCGCGGTCGCCGTGGACAGGCTGGTGACGAGGTACTCCAACTCCAGCGGCACGTTCTCTTGCGCCGGCGACAAGCCGTCCTGCAGGCGCAGGTCGATGCGCGCCAGCGCCAGCGCGGACCCCGCGGCAAAAGCGGCGACCGCGAGCAGGACAGCCGCGCGGCGATGCCGCCGGCATCCTGGCCGCGCCCGCCCCCACGCCGCGCACGCTGCCGGCACGGCCACGCCCGCCAGCGCCGAGGCCCAGGCCGGCGGCACCGCCGGCAGTCCATGCACCCAGGCCGTGCCCAGCACGAACGCCACCAACGCGAAACGCAGCATGCCCTTCCTCCGGCCCAAGGCCAGCATGGTAGGCATGCCGGGGCCGCCACGCAGCCCCTGCCGGGATGAATCTGTCCATGATGAATCTGTCCGGGCCGCACCCGGCCGGCGCTCAGGCCGCCAGCGCGCCGCTCAGGCGCGGCAGCACGCGACGCACATTGGTCGACGTGGCCGCGGCGATCTCGGCCACCGGCAGGCCGCGCAGTTCGCCCAGCACCGCCGCGATGCGCGGCAGCTCTCCGGGCTCGTTGCGACGGTCGTCGCGCGGCAGCCAGGCGGGCGGTATGTCGGGCGCGTCGGTTTCCAGCACCAGCGCGGCCAGGTCCATCCCGGCCGCCAGCCGGCGGATGTTGCGCGAACGCTCATAGGTCATTTCCCCGCCCAGGCCCAGCGCGAAGCCGCGCGCGACGAACAGGTCGGCTTGCTGCCGGCTGCCGTTGAAGGCATGGGCGATGCCTCCCGGCACGTCCACGCGCCGCAGGTACTTCAGCAGCACGTCCTGCGAGCGGCGCACGTGCAGCAGCACGGGCAGGCCGAACTCGGCGGCCAGCGCGAGCTGCGCGTGGTAGAAGCGCTCCTGGCGCGCGCGCTGTTCGCCCTGGGCGATGTCCTGGACGAAGAAGTCCAGGCCGATCTCGCCCACGGCGACGAAGCGCGGATCGCCCATGGCCTGCGCCACCGCGTCGCGCAGGCGGTCCAGGTCCTCGTCGGCGGCGTGGCGCACGTACATGGGATGGATTCCCAGCGCATACGCGCCGCCCGGAATCGCATGGGCCAGGTCGCGCACGGTGGAAAAATTGTCGCGCGCCACGGCCGGAATGACGATGCCGGCCACGCCGGCGGCGCGGGCCCGCATGGCAACGTCCGGACGGTCGCGGCCGAACTCGGCCGCGTCGAGATGACAATGGGTGTCGATCAGCATCGGACCACTTTACCGCCTTCGCCGTGCCAGGGCCTGTTCACCCTAAAACCTAAAAGGAACCTCGCACAGGCCCTAGCCGGCGGCTTCCTCTGCCAGCAGGCCGTCGGCCATCTTCAACTGCCGGTCGGCCAGCGCCGCCAGTTCGGCATCGTGCGTCACGATGACGAAGGCCATGTCCAGTTCCTGGTTCAGCCGCTTGAGCAGGCCGAATACCTCGCGCGCCGTGTGGCGGTCGAGGTTGCCGGTGGGTTCGTCGGCCAGCACGCACAGCGGCCGCGTCACCAGCGCGCGGGCCAGCGCCACGCGCTGGCGCTCGCCGCCCGACAACTGGCCGGGATGATGGCTGGCCCGCTGGCCCAGCCCCACCTGCTCGAGCATCGCCGCGGCGGCCCGCCGGGCCTGCGCGCGTTCCATGCGGCGCACGATCAGCGGCATCGCGACGTTGTCCAGCGCCGAGAACTCGGCCAGCAGATGATGAAACTGGTAGACGAAGCCCAGGCTGCGGTTGCGCGCCAGGCTGCGCTGCTTTTCATTGAAGCTGGCCGCCGCCTGGCCGTCCAGCAGGACCTCGCCGGCGCTGGGCTGGTCCAGCAGCCCCAGCACGTGCAGCAGCGTGCTCTTGCCCGAGCCCGAGGCCCCCACCAGGGCCACCATCTCGCCCTGGCGCACCCGCAGGTCCACGCCGCGCAGCACGGTGACGCGTTCGCCGCCCTCGGCATAGACCTTGGATATGCCCCGCCCTTCCAGCACCACGCGGCGATCAGTCATGGCGCAGCACCTCCGCCGGTTGCAGGCGCGAGGCGCGCCAGCTGGGATACAGGGTGGCCAGGAACGACAGCACCAGCGACGTCACGCCTATGGTGACGATGTCGGACAGGCGCGGGTCGGACGGCAGCTCGGTGATCAGGTAGATGTCGCGCGGCAGGAACTGGATGCCCAGCGCATGTTCGATGGCGGGCACGATGACGTCGATGTTGTAGGCGATCAGCGTGCCGCCCGCCACGCCCAGCAGCGTACCGATGACGCCGATCAGCGCCCCCTGCACCACGAAGATGCGGGCGATCTCGGCCGGGGTGGCGCCCAGCGTGCGCAGGATGGCGATGTCCGCCTGCTTGTCGTTGACCGCCATGACCAGCGAGGACAGCAGGTTGAAGGCCGCCACGGCGATGATCAGCGCCAGGATCAGGAACATCATGCGTTTTTCGGTCTGCACCGCGGCGAACCAGGTGCGGTTGTTGCGCGACCAGTCCGCGGCGGCGATGTTCGGCGGCAGCAGTTGCGCCAGGTCGCGGGCCACCTGCGGCGCCTTCTGCATGTCGGCGATGCGCAGCCGCACCCCGCCTATGCCGCTGTCGCGGAACAGCCGCGCCGCGTCGTCCACGTTCACGAACGCCAGGCTGGAGTCGTATTCGTAGTGGCCGGCCTCGAACACGCCCACCACGGTGAACTGCCGCATGCGGGGCGTGAAACCGGCGGGCGTGACCGAGCCCTGCGGGGCCAGCATCAGGATCGGATCGCCCAGCCCCACGCCCAGGCCCTGCGCCAGCGCGCGCCCCAGCACCACGCCGTAGCTGCCGGGCTTCAAGTCGTCCAGCGAACCGGCCACCATGTTCTTGGCCACGTCGGACACGTCGCGCTCGGCCTCGGGGTCGATGCCGCGCACCTGCACGCCGCGCAGCACCTGGTCGCGGGCGATCATGGCCTGGGCCGCCACGTAGGGCGCCCCCGCCTGCACTTCGGGATTCTTCCTGGCCAGCGCCGTCAGTTCGCGCCAGTTGGCCAGCGCCGCGCCGCGCTCGCCCCCCACCGGATAGAGTTCGATGTGCGGCAGCACCGACAGCATGCGGTCGCGCACCTCCTTCTGGAAGCCGTTCATGACGGACAGCACGATGATCAGCGCCGCCACGCCCAGGCCTATGCCCGCCATGGAACTGGCGGCAATGAAGGAAATGAAGCGATCGCGTCGCCGCCCGCGGCCGGCGCGCGTATAGCGCCAGCCTATCCAGAATTCGTAGGGTATCTTGAGCACGCGCGTATTATGGCAGAAGGCGGCGGCCGGCACCGCCTCCGCCCCACCCCCTACAATACCGGCCATTCGGCCCGCCGCCCGCGGGCCCTCGTACCCGGATCCTGCCGCCGTGCCCGCCTTGCCGTCCGCCCTGACCCTGCTGCTTCCCGGCCTGCTGACCGACGCCGCCATCGCGCCCGAACTGGCGCGCCAGCTCGCGGACCAGCCCGCCGTGCGCACGCTGGTCTCGTGGCTGGGCGCGGCGCGGCCCGTCCAGCAGGGCTTCGACCCCTTCGAGGCGGGCTGCACCTCGCGCGAGTACTGGTGGCTGCATCGCGCGGGCCACCGGCCCGCGGACGGCAGGATCGGCGCGGGGCTCGCGCCCTTGCTGGTGGACGATGCCCGAGACGGCCGGCCCGTCTGGCTGGCGGACCTGGCCCACGTGCAGGTCGGCCGCGACGGCCTGGTCCTGACCGACTCCACCGAACTGGGCACGACGCAGGCCGAGAGCGACGCGCTGCTGGCCGCGGCGCAGCCCGCGCTGGAGGCGCATGGCGCGGCGGCCCGCGCCGTCGATCCGCGCCGCTGGCGCCTGGACCTGCCCCAGGGCGCGGCCCGGCACACCGGCACGCCGGATGCCGTGACGGGCGCCGCGCTGGATGCCTGGTGGCCGCGCACGCCCGAGGCCCGGCCCTGGCGCAAGCTGGTCAACGAAATCCAGATGCACTGGCACGAGTCGCCGGTCAACGTCGCCCGCGAAGCGCGGGGGCAGGTCCCGGTCAACACCCTGTGGCTGCACGGAGGCGCGGTGCCATGGCAACCGGACTGGCCCGCCGGCCGGCCCGCGCTGGTGGCCGGCAGCGCGCCCTGGCTGCGCGCGCTGGCCGAACGCGGCGGCCTGCCCTGGCAGCGCCCTGCCGATGCGGCCTCGGCGATCCGGCCCGGCGCGCTGGTGGAACTGGACGACCTGGCCCTGCCCGAGCGCACCGACGACTGGCGCAGCTGGCTGGACGCCGCCGCGCGGCTGGAGCGCGACTGGTTCGTCCCGGCCGACGCGGCGCTGCGCGCCGGCGCCCTGCGGCACCTGATACTGGTGCTGCCGGCGCGCGAACGGCTGGTCACCCTGACCCTGGAACGCCGGCCCGCCCTGCTGCGCTGGCTGCCCTCCTCCCGACACGATTGGAAACGCTGGTGGTTGCCCCAAGAATCCTGACCCGTCAGCCCGACCCGGCGGCCCGGCGCCGCCTGGAACAGGCCGGCATCCATCCCCTCCTGGCCCGCCTGTGGGCGGCGCGCGGCGTGGCCGCGCCGCAGGAAACCGCGCCCGACTGGCAGGCCATGCTGGCCCCCTCGCTGCTGACCCACGCCGGCCGCGCCGCCGCGCTGCTGGCCGATGCCATCGCCGCGCGCAAGCGGCTGCTGATCGTGGCCGACTACGACTGCGACGGCGCCACCGCCTGCGCCGTCGGCCTGCGCGGCCTGCGCGCCATGGGCGCCGTGGTGGACTTCCTGGTGCCCAACCGCTTCGAGACCGGCTACGGCCTGTCGCCCGCGGTGGTCGACCTGGCCTGCGCCCACCCGGGCGGCAAGCCCGACATCCTGATCACCGTCGACAACGGCATCGCCAGCATCGACGGCGTGGCGGCGGCCCGCGACGCCGGCATGCAGGTGTTGATCACCGACCACCACCTGCCCGGCGACGTCCTGCCCGAGGCCCTGGCCATCGTCAACCCCAACCAGCCCGGCTGCGGCTTCCCGTCCAAGCATCTGGCGGGGGTCGGCGTCATCTTCTACCTGCTGCTGGCGCTGCGCGCGGAATTGCGCCAGCGCGGCGCCTTCGGTGGCGACAGCGGCCCCAGGCTGGATGCCCTGACCGACCTCGTGGCCCTGGGCACCGTGGCCGACGTGGTCCGGCTGGACGCCAACAACCGCCTGCTGGTGGCGCAGGGCCTGAAGCGCATACGCGCCGGCCGCATGCAGCCGGGCCTGCGCGCGTTGTTCGCGGTAAGCGGCCGCCAGGCCCGCGAGGCCAGCACCTTCGACCTGGGCTTCGCCCTGGGCCCCCGCATCAATGCCGCCGGCCGCCTGGCCGACATGAGCCTGGGCATACGCTGCCTGGTCACCGACGACGAGGACGAAGCCCTGAAACTGGCGCGCGAGCTGGACGCCATGAACCGCGAGCGCCGCGAGATCGAGGCCGGCATGCGCGACCAGGCGCTGGCCTCGCTGGACGCGCTGCCCGCGGCCTCGGCCGCCAGCCTGTGCGTGTTCGATGCCTCGTGGCACCAGGGCGTGGTGGGCCTGGTGGCGTCGCGCCTGAAGGACCGTTTCTGGTGCCCGACGCTGGCCTTCGCTCCCGCGGGCGACGGCGAACTGCGCGGCTCGGGCCGGTCGGTGCCCGACGTGCACCTGCGCGACGCGCTGGATCTCGTCTCCAAGCGCTACCCCAGCCTGATCCGCAAGTTCGGCGGCCATGCCATGGCCGCCGGCCTGACCCTGCACGAGGCCGACTTCGCGGCATTCGCGCCGGCCTTCGACGCCGCCGTGCGCGAACTGACGGGCCGCAGCCGTTTCGAGCCGGCGCTGGAAACCGACGGTTCGCTGGAGGCCGACTACGCCAATGCCGAGGTCGCCACCCTGCTCGACCAGCAGGTCTGGGGCTCCGGGTTCCCGGCGCCCGTCTTCGTCGACGCCTTCATCGTCCGCAACCAGCGGGTGGTGGGCGAGAAGCACCTGAAGCTGGCGCTGGAACGCGGTGGCCAGCGCTTCGACGCGATCTGGTTCGGCCACGCCGACGCCCTGCCGCCCGCCGTGGACCTGGCCTACCGCCTGGCGCTGAACAACTGGAACGGCATGGTGTCCGTGCAACTGGTGATCGAGCACGGCCAGGACACGGCGCGCTGAACGCCGGGCGCACCCCGCCGAAGGGCGTCCGGCCTACGCTAAAATAGCGGGTTACGCGAAAAATCACCTGGAATTCAGCATGGAAGCAGAACGCCTCAACCAACTCGAAGCCCAACTGCAGGACCTGGCTGCGCGCACCCAGGATCTACGGAGGTATCTTTGACTACGATGTCAAGGATGAACGCCTGCAGGTCGTGAACGCCGAGCTGGAAAACCCCGACGTCTGGAACGACCCCAAGCACGCCCAGGACCTGGGCCGCGAGAAGAAGGCCCTGGAAACGGTCGTATTGACCATCAACGAGATCGATTCGGGCCTGCGCGACGCCACCGAGCTGTTCGAGATGGCCGCCGCCGACAACGACGACGCCACGCTGGAATCCATCATCGGCGATGCCCAGGGCCTGGAGGAAAAAGTGGGCGGGCTGGAATTCCGCCGCATGTTCGCCAACCCGGCCGATCCGCTCAACTGCTTCCTGGACATCCAGGCCGGCGCCGGCGGCACCGAGGCGCAGGACTGGGCCTCCATGCTGCTGCGGCAGTACCTGAAGTACGCCGAGCGCAAGGGCTTCAAGGCCGAGCTCATGGAAGAGTCCGAGGGTGAAGTGGCCGGCATCAAGTCCGCCACCATCAAGATCGAGGGCGAATACGCCTTCGGCTACCTGCGCACCGAAACCGGCGTGCACCGCCTGGTCCGCAAGAGCCCCTTCGATTCGTCCGGCGGCCGCCACACCTCGTTCGCCAGCGTGTTCGTCTACCCGGAAGTCGACGATTCCTTCGAGGTCGAGGTCAATCCGGCCGACATCCGCGTGGACACCTTCCGCGCCTCCGGCGCGGGTGGCCAGCACATCAACAAGACCGACTCCGCGGTGCGGATGACCCACATCCCCACGGGCATCGTCGTGCAGTGCCAGAACGATCGTTCGCAGCACCGCAACCGCGCCGAGGCGATGCAGATGCTGAAGTCCAAGCTGTTCGAACTGGAAATGCGCAAGCGCATGGCCGAGCAGCAGAAGCTGGAGGACTCCAAGACCGACGTGGGCTGGGGCCACCAGATCCGTTCGTACGTGCTGGACCAGAGCCGCATCAAGGACCTGCGCACCAACGTCGAAATCTCCAACACCCAGAAGGTGCTGGACGGCGATCTCGATCCCTTCATCGAAGCCAGCCTGAAACAGGGCGTCTGAGCGGCGCCGGAACGCGACATGAGCGATGCCATCGTGATACTGAGCGGTGCCTCGCGCGGCCTGGGGGCCGCGCTGGCCCTGGCCGCCTGCCGGCCGGGCACGCTGCTGGTCACGCTGTCGCGCGGCGCGCATCCGTTGCTGGCGCAGCAGGCGCGCCGCAGCGGATGCCAGCACCGGCACTATGCGGTGGACCTGTCCGATCCGGCACAGACGGAAACCGTGGCCCGGGGCCTGTTCGCCGACCTGCCGGCGGGCGCCGCCCGCTACCGGCTGATCAACAACGCCGGCACGGTCGAACCCATCGCCCAGGCCGCCACGCTGGACGCCGCATCGGTCGCGCATGCGCTGCATGTGAACGTGGCCGCCGCCATGCTGCTGACGGCGGCCTTCCTGGCGGCCGCGCCCGCGCAGGCGGACCGCCGCGTGCTGAACATCTCGTCCGGCGCGGGGCAGCGGCCCATGCCGGGCTGGAGCGTGTACTGCGCCACCAAGGCCGCGCTGGACATGTACACGCGCACGGTGAAGCTGGAACAGCGGGGCTCGGGACTGCGCATCGCCGCGCTGGCCCCCGGCGTGATCGACACGCCCATGCAGGCCCGCATCCGCGCCACGCTGCCCGACGCCTTCCCCGCCGTGGAAGACTTCAAGGAACTCCACCGCGGCGGCCGCCTGGCCGCCCCCGCCGACGTGGCGGCCCGCATCCTCGACTACCTGGAACGCGACGACTTCGGCCACGCCGACATCGACGACATCCGACATTACTGACCCGATAGCCATCATGACCGACAACCGGCCCACCGCCAACGAACCCGCGCAAGACGAAAACCAGATCATCGCCGAACGGCGCGCCAAGCTCGCCCGCCTGCGCGAAGCCGGGCCGGCCTTCCCCAACGACTTCGTGCCCGCCGACCGCGCCGCCGCGCTGCACGCGGCGCACGACGGCACCGAGAAGGAAGCGCTGGACGCGGCCGACATTCCCGCCAGCGTCGCCGGCCGCATGATGCTCAAGCGCGTGATGGGCAAGGCCAGCTTCGCCACCCTGCAGGACTCGACCGGCCGCATCCAGATCTACCTGAGCAAGGAACTGGTCGGCGACCAGGTCTACGACGCCTTCAAGCACTGGGACATCGGCGACATCCTGGGCGTGCGCGGCAAGGTCTTCAAGACCAACAAGGGCGAACTGTCGATCCAGGCCACCGAGGTGCGGCTGCTGACCAAGTCGCTGCGCCCCCTGCCCGACAAGTTCCACGGCATCTCCGACCAGGAGATGCGCTATCGCCAGCGCTACGTCGATCTCGTCATGACCGAGTCGACCCGCAACACCTTCGTGGCACGCAGCCGCGCCATCGCCTCCATTCGCCGCCTGATGACCGAAGCCGGTTTCCTGGAAGTGGAAACCCCCATGCTGCACGCCATCCCGGGCGGCGCCGCGGCCAAGCCCTTCACGACCCACCACAATGCGCTGGACATGCCCATGTACCTGCGCATCGCGCCCGAGCTCTACCTGAAGCGCCTGATCGTGGGCGGCTTCGAGCGCGTGTTCGAGCTGAACCGCAACTTCCGCAACGAAGGCGTCAGCCCCCGGCACAATCCCGAATTCACCATGATGGAGTTCTACGCGGCCTACGGCGACTACCGCTGGCTGATGGACTTCACCGAGCAGCTCATCCGCCAGGCCGCCATCGACGCCACGGGCAGCGCCAAGGTGACCTACCAGGGCCGCGAGGTGGACCTGTCCAGGCCCTTCGACCGGCTGACCATCACCGAGGCCATCCACAAGTACGCCGATCCCGGCTACACCGACGAGCAACTGAACGACGAAGCCTTCGTGCGCGCCGAACTCAAGCGGCTGGGTGCCCACGTGGACGGCCCGCAACTGGCGCGCGCCGGCCTGGGCGCGCTGCAACTGGCGCTGTTCGAGGAAACGGCGGAAGCCAAGCTGTGGCAGCCGACCTACATCATCGACTACCCGGTGGAAGTGTCGCCCCTGGCGCGCGGCTCGGACACGCGCCCCGGCATCACCGAACGCTTCGAGCTGTTCATGGTCGGCCGCGAGATCGCCAACGGATTCTCCGAGCTGAACGACGCCGAGGACCAGGCGGAGCGGTTCCGCAAGCAGGTCGAAGCCAAGGATGCCGGCGACGAGGAAGCCATGTACTACGACGCGGACTACATCCGCGCGCTGGAGTACGGCATGCCTCCGACCGCCGGCTGCGGCATCGGGATCGACCGCCTGGTGATGCTGCTGACCGACAGCCCCAGCATCCGCGACGTGATCCTGTTCCCGCACCTGCGGCCCGAGGACTGATCCCCCCGATCCATCGAGCAGGGATGCGCCGCAAAGCGGAAGGATCGCCGGAAGAGGCGCTTGAACGTACCGCAAGGAGTATCCATGGTCCCCGCGCAGCGTCACCTGGCCTTTCTCCTGTCGGTGTTCCTGGCCGGCGCCACATTCGCGGCTGCACCCCAGGACCCCGCCGGCTATCCCGACGCCGATGCCAGCGATCCCGCCAGACTCGGCTGGATGGTCGGCTCTCCGCCGCCACCGGACCGCATCCTGCGGTTCGACGACGGCTCGTACTTTCGCTTCCCCGCGATGCGCTGGAGCGTCTCCCACTTCCGCCAGCTGATGCCCACGGTGAACGTCTCGCGCGGTCTGGGCGCCGCCGCCCCTCTGCCGCGCGCGCTGCGCGACGACATCGACGGCCTGGTCTTCCAGCCTCTGGGGTCGGACCGGACCATGACCTGGCAGGCCTCGCTGAAGGCCAACTATACCGACGGCATCGTCGTGCTGCACAAGGGGCGCATCGTCTACGAACGCTACTTCGGCGTGCTCGACCAGCAAGGCCAGCACGGCGCGATGTCGGTGACCAAGTCCTTCATCGGCACGCTGGCCGCCATGCTGGCGGCCGAAGGCACGCTGGATCCGTCGCGCAGGGTGGCCGAGTACGTGCCGGAACTCGCATCGTCCGCCTTCGGCGATGCGACGGTGCGCCAGGTCATGGACATGACGACCGGCATCCGCTTCAGCGAAGACTATGCCGATCCCGACGCCGAGGTCTGGGCCCACGCGGCCGCCGGCAATCCGCTGCCCAAGCCCGGTGACTACACCGGGCCGCGCAGCTACTACGAATTCCTGCAAACGGTGAAGCCGGAAGGCAAGCACGGCGAGGCCTTCCATTACCGCACGGCCAACACCGACGCGCTGGGCTGGGTGCTGGCCCGTGCCAGCGGCAAGCCGGTGGCGCAACTGCTGTCCGAACGCATATGGAGCCGGCTGGGCGCCGAGCAGGATGCCTACATGACGGTCGACTCGACCGGCACGCCGTTCGCCGGCGGAGGCCTGAACACGGGCCTGCGCGACCTGGCTCGCTTCGGCGAGATGATCCGGAACGATGGCTTCTTCAACGGCCGGCAGATCCTGCCGCCCGCCGCGGTAGCCGACATCCGGCGCGGCGGCGACCCGGCGGACTTCGCCCGCGCCGGCTACGCGCTGCTGGCGGGCTGGACCTACCGCGACATGTGGTGGGTCACGCACAACGCGCACGGCGCCTTCACCGCGCGCGGCGTGCATGGCCAGGCGATATATGTCGACCCCAAGGCGGAAATGGTGATCGCGCGCTTCGCCTCGCATCCGGTGGCGAGCAACGCCGCCAACGACCCGACCTCGCTGCCCGCCTACCATGCGCTGGCGCTGCACCTGATGGGTTCGCGCTGACCGGGGCGTGGGTCCGAGGGCCCGCCGGCGCCTGGGGTCTGTTCACGCTAAAAGGAGGGGTTCAGTCCGGGATTTCCGGTTCGACCAGCTTGGCCAGCTGGAGCAGCGACTCCTGCCAGCCGAGATAGCACATCTCCGTCGGAATGACCTCGGGAATGCCGGCCTGTTCGATGTCCAGGTCGGTGCCGCAGGCCACCTGCCTGAGCACGACCGTGACCGCCATTTCGCCCGGCAGGTTGGGATCGTCGAACTTGTCGGTGTAGCGGATCTTCTGGAACGGGACCAATTCCTGGTACTCGCCGCCGAAGGAGTGCGCGTTGCCGGTCGTGAAGTTGCGGAAGGACATCTTGAAGGTCCCGCCCACCTTCGCTTCCAGGTGATGGACCTGGCAGGTGAAGCCATACGGCGGCAGCCACTTCGCCAGCGCGTCGGGCTCGACGAAGGCGCGATAGACGCGCTCGGGGGTGGCGCGCAGGACGCGGTGGAGTCGAACGGTTCCGGTAGCCATGGTGAATCTCCTTTCGTCAGGGTGGTTACATGCCTACGACGAGCGGGAAACCGGGAAATCGACAGAACGACCCATCAGTGAAAACCCTAGGCATCACACCCTGTCATTCCCAGACGTTGGCCGACCGCTCGAACCCGTCCCGGTAGGGCTTGCCCACGCAGAACCGGTGTCCGCTGGGCGCCTGCATGACCACCCAGGCCTCCTTGCGCGACACGAGGACGGCGCCGAGTCGTTCCAGGCGCGCCACCTCCGCCTCGATCGCATCGGTCTCGATGTCGAGATGGGCGCGCCTCGTGCTCGACCTTCTGGATGATGACCTGAACTTCCCCCGGCCTGGTCACGAGCTGGATGAAACGGCCATCCGGATCGATTTCCCCGGGCAAGGGATACCCCAGCGCCGCGCTCCAGAAGCGCGCTTCCGACAGCAGATCGCCGGTCTTGCAGTCGATGACGATGTTTCCCAATCGGCTCTTGTGCATCACAGCTCCCGAACGACAACGGCCACTACTTCCGCGCGTGCTCCCGCAGATAGTCCAGCACCGCGCGCTGGTCTCCCGTGAACACGATACGTGCCGCCTTCAGCTTGCGCTGGTAGACGTACATGGGATCGTAGTAGCCGGTCAGCAGTTCCTCGATCCAGGCCCGGTGCGGTTCGACACTTCCCCCTCGCGCCTGCTCGGCCAGGGCGGCGTCCATGACCGCCGCCAGGCGCTGATGGCGTTCGCCGCCCAGCCGCTTGCGGATATTGTCCAGGCTTGCACGCAGCCGCTGGCCGAAAAGCGCCCTGCCCGCTTCTTCGCCATGAAGGACGACGAACTCGGCGCACAGATCCACCACGTAGTCGCGCAGGATACGCTCCACACGGTTCTGCAGGCTGTCCTCCAGCCAGACCACAGGATATTCCTGCATGCCCTGGAAAAGGCTGAACGGCACGCTGCAACTGCCTATCGCATGGCTTTCGTCCTCCAGCACGAAACGGGCATGGCCGGCTTCCCGCTTCCTGAGCACGTCGATCGCCAAGCCGTTCTCGAAGCCAATCTGCGGCGGCTGCCCGGTGGCATGCTTGCCGAAGCTCGATCCGCGGTGATGGGCGTGCCCCTCCAGGTCCAGGGCATGGTCCAGCGCCCGCAGCACATCGGTCTTGCCCGTTCCCGTCATGCCGCCCAGCACGATGAAGCCGCACTCGGCCACGGCCCGTTCCAGCGTGTCCATCAGGAAACCGCGCATGGCCTTGTAGCCGCCCACCACGCGCGGATAGGCGATGCCCGCCTCGTCCCGCAGCCACTGCTGGACGATTTGCGAACGAAGGCCGCCGCGGAAGCAATACAGGCTGCCCTCGGGATGCACGCGGGCGAAGGCCGCCCAGGCCTCGATCCGTTCAGCCTTGGTGCGGCCCCGGACCAGTTGGTGGCCCAGCGCGATCGCGGCCTCCTGGCCCTGCTGCTTGTAGCAGGTGCCGACCTTCTGCCGCTCGATGTCGGTCATCAGCGGCAGGTTGACGGCCCCGGGAAAGGCGCCCTTGCGGAATTCGATGGGCGCGCGCGTATCCATCAGGGGCGTGCCCCGCAGGAACAGCGCGCGGTAGTCGTCGATATCGCCGCGCATCACACCACTTCGACCGCGTAGTCCCGCCGCTCGACCAGTTCCCCGATGGGCTCGAGCGCCAGTCCGGATTCGGCGGCCGCCGCCAGGAACTCCTCCTCGCCATCGGGCGCGACCGCCACCAGCAGGCCGCCGCTGGTCTGCGGATCGCACAACAGGTCGATGCGATCCTGGCCCAGCGGCGCGATGCGCTGGCCATAGCTGTCGAAATTGCGGCCCGTGCCGCCCGGTACGCAGCCTTCGGCCAGATAGTGCTCCACGCCCGGCAGGCGCGGCACCTTGGCGAACTCGACCCGGGCGCTGACGCCGCTGCCGTCGGCCATTTCCACCAGATGGCCCAGCAGCCCGAAACCGGTGACGTCGGTCATGGCCTTGACGCCGGCCAGCCGGCCGAAACGGCTGCCGGGCCGGTTCAGCGTGCACATCCAGTCCCGCGCCAGGTTCACATCTTCGGGGCGCAGCTTGGCCTTCTTCTCGGCCGTGGTCAGGATGCCGATGCCCAGCGGCTTCGTCAGGTACAGCTTGCAGCCCACCGTGGCGGTGTCGTTGCGCTTGAGCCGGGCCTTGTCCACCACGCCGGTCACGGCCAGCCCGAAGATGGGCTCGGGAGCGTCGATCGAATGCCCGCCCGCCAGCGGAATACCCGCGGCGTCGCAAGCCGCCCGGCCGCCGCGCACCACCTCGCGCGCCACTTCGGGCGGCAACAGATTGACCGGCCAGCCCAGGATGGCGATGGCCAGCAACGGATCGCCGCCCATCGCATAGATGTCGCTGATGGCGTTGGTGGCGGCGATGCGGCCGAAATCGAAGGGGTCGTCGACGATGGGCATGAAGAAATCCGTGGTCGACACCACGCCGCGCTCGTCATCCAGCGCGTAGACCGCCGCATCGTCGCGCGAGGCGTTGCCCACCCACAAACGGGGGTCGAGATTCTGCGCGCCGCTGCCGGCCAGGATCACGTCCAGGACCTTGGGCGATATCTTGCAGCCGCAGCCGGCCCCGTGGCTGTACTGCGTCAGGCGTATGGGAGTGCTCATGGATCGTTCGCAATGGCTTGATGGAAGCCATTCTAGAACACCCGTCCGGGCGGCCCTGCCGCCCGGCGCCCATTACTTCCCTTCCGGCATCGCCGACGAGTGATGGCTGGTGATCAGCCATTGCCGCCCGTCCCAGCGATAGGTATAGGTGTAGCGCGCCTTGACCGCGGCCCCCGTCCGGGCGAAGGTGAAGGTGTACAGCCCCGAGTCGACCGCGGTATTGCATCCCAGCGCGATGCGGCGCTCGTCGATCCGGCCCGCCGGGCGGTCTTCCAGGAAATGATGGAAGTAGTCTTCCTTGGCCTCTGCGCCATAGCGCGGCTGGTTGGACAGGGTGGGCAGCAGCACCGAATCCGGTGCGTAGTTCGCCACCACCCGATGCGGATCGCCGGTCTGCAGCGAGCGGTTCCACCGGTCGAACAAGCCGGCGATCTCCTGCTCGCTGACGCCCTTGCAATTTTCCAGGTGCGGCGCCAGCGCACCCCCGGACACCCTAGGATTCGTGGCACAGCCTGCCAGCGCGCCGGCCAGAATCACCATTCCCAGACGTTTCATGAACTTCCCCCTTCATTATTGTTGTGGAAGTGAATGCTCAAGCATAGCGGAGAGCGGCCTCGGTGCAGGCCTGCTTGCGGCCCCCGGCCGCCTCAAGAACCAAACCTCCACCGGTAGTCCAAATCATCACTTGCATTTTTATGTCTTATATCTTATATAAGACATAGGACCTACCCTTATAGAAAGTCATCCTCCCCTACATCGCAACGACGCAACATAAGTGGTAGATTTAACCGGTTTTCCTTCGGAGCCCATCATGCCGCACAACACGTTCAAAACCCTGAAAGAGTTCAAGATCGGCAGCAAAACCGGCCAGTACTATTCGCTCCCGGCGCTCGGCAAGGCCCTGGGCGTGGCGGTAGAACGATTGCCCGTCTCCCTGCGCATCGTGCTCGAATCCGTCCTGCGCAACTGCGACGGCAAGAAAGTCACCGAAGAACACATCAAGCAACTGGCCCACTGGAAACCCAACGCCAAGCGCGAAGAGGAAATTCCCTTCGTCGTCGCCCGCGTCGTGCTCCAGGACTTCACCGGCGTCCCCCTGCTGGCCGACCTGGCCGCCATGCGCAACGTCGCCGCCAAGCTCGACAAGAATCCCAAGGCCATCGAACCCCTGGTTCCGGTGGACCTCGTCGTCGACCACTCCGTCATGATCGACGCCTACGGCACCAAGAACGCCCTGGACATCAACATGAAGCTGGAATTCAAGCGCAACCACGAGCGCTACCAGTTCATGAAATGGGGCATGCAGGCCTTCGACACCTTCGGCGTGGTGCCCCCGGGCTTCGGCATCGTCCACCAGGTGAACCTGGAATACCTGGCGCGCGGCGTGCACAAGCGCGACAAGGTCTACTACCCTGACTCGCTGGTGGGCACCGACAGCCACACCACCATGATCAACGGCATCGGCGTGGTCGGCTGGGGCGTGGGCGGCATCGAGGCCGAGGCCGCCATGCTGGGCCAGCCCGTCTACATCCTGACCCCCGACGTCGTCGGCGTCGAACTCAAGGGCAAGCTGCGCGAAGGCGTCACCGCCACCGACCTGGTCCTGACCATCACCGAGATGCTGCGCCGCGAGAAGGTCGTGGGCAAGTTCGTCGAGTTCTGTGGCCCCGGCACCGCCAGCCTGACCGTGTCCGAGCGCGCCACCATCGGCAACATGGCGCCCGAATACGGCGCCACCATGGGCTTCTTCCCGGTGGACGAGCGCACCATCGACTTCTTCAAGGGCACCGGCCGCACCAAGGAAGAAATCGAAGCCTTCGAGGCCTATTACCGCGCCCAGAAGATGTTCGGCGTCCCCAACGCCAAGGACATCGACTACACCAAGCTGCTCACGCTGGACCTGTCCACGGTCGCGCCCTCGCTGGCCGGCCCCAAGCGTCCGCAGGACCGCATCGAGATCGGCGACGTCAAGACCACCTTCAGCGACCTGTTCAGCAAGCCGGTGGCCGAGAACGGCTTCTCGCAGCCCGCGGAAAAACTCGACCAGGTCTTCACGACCGACAACGGCATCCCTATCCAGAACGGCGACATCCTGATCGCCGCCATCACCTCCTGCACCAACACGTCCAACCCCAGCGTGCTGCTGGCAGCGGGCCTGCTGGCCAAGAAGGCGGTGAAGGCCGGGCTCAAGGTCAAGCCGCACATCAAGACCTCGCTCGCCCCGGGATCGCGCGTCGTCACCGAATACCTCCAGAAGACCGACCTGCTGCCCTACTTGGAACAGCTGGGCTTCGACGTGGCGGCCTACGGCTGCACCACCTGCATCGGCAACGCCGGCGACCTCGCCCCCGAACTGAACGACCTCATCACCAAGAACGACCTGGTGTGCGCGGCCGTCCTGTCGGGCAACCGCAACTTCGAGGCCCGCATCCACCCGAACATCAAGGCCAACTTCCTGGCCTCGCCGCCCCTGGTCGTGGCCTATGCCATCGCCGGCACCATGAAGCGGGACCTGATGACCGAGCCCGTGGGCCGCGGCACCAAGGGCGACGTCTACCTGGGCGACATCTGGCCGACCCAGGCCGAGGTCGAGAAGCTGATGAAGTACGCCCTGGACCCCAAGGCGTTCAAGAACAACTACGCCCAGGTCAAGACCAATCCCGGCAAGCTGTGGCAGGACATCCAGGGCGTATCCGGACAGATCTACGACTGGCCCAAGTCGACCTACATCGCCGAACCCCCGTTCTTCGAGGATTTCACGATGGAACCCGGCGCGGCCAACGCCGTGGTCAAGGGAGCCCGGGCGCTGGGCCTGTTCGGCGACTCCATCACCACCGACCACATCTCGCCGGCCGGCTCGATCAAGGAAAGCTCGCCCGCGGGCAAGTACCTGCAGGCCAACGGCGTGATGAAGGCCGACTTCAACAGCTACGGCTCGCGCCGGGGCAATCACGAGGTCATGATGCGCGGCACCTTCGCCAACGTGCGCATCAAGAACCTGATGATCCCGCCCAATGCCGACGGCACGCGCGTGGAAGGCGGCATCACGCTGCACCAGCCCAGCGGCGAACAGCTGTCGATCTACGACGCAGCCATGAAGTACATCGCCGAGGGCACGCCCACGGTGATCTTCGGCGGCGAGGAATACGGCACGGGTTCGTCGCGCGACTGGGCCGCCAAGGGCACGCAACTCCTGGGCGTGAAGGCAGTCATCGCGCGCAGCTTCGAGCGCATCCACCGCAGCAACCTGGTGGGCATGGGCGTGCTGCCCCTGCAGTTCAAGGCTGGCGACAGCATCCAGTCCCTGGACATCACGGGCCGCGAGACCTATGACATCACCGGGCTGGAGAACGGCATCAAGCCTCAGCAGGACGTGACGCTGACCATCCACTACGAGAACGGCACCAGCAAGCAGGTTCCGCTGCTGCTGCGCATCGACACGCCCATCGAGGTGGACTACTACAACCACGGCGGCATCCTGCCCTTCGTGCTGCGCCAGTTGCTGGCGGCCTGAAGCCGGCCGGCCCCGGCGGCCGCCTCCAAGGCCTGCGCTTGCGGTGCCCCCGGCATCTGGCGCAGGCCTTGCCACATCCGCGGAGCCCACGCTTGATCAACCTTTCGCGCTTCGACCTGGTGACGCTGTCGCTATTCGTGGCCGTCGCCCGCCACGGCAGCATCTCGGCCGGCGCCCGCCAGGCCCGGCTGGCCGTGGGCGCGGCCAGCCGGCGCATCGCCGACCTGGAAGACGCGGTCCGCACGCCCTTGCTGTACCGGCGGGCCTCGGGCGTCGAACTGACCGAGGCCGGACGGGCCTGCCTGCGGCATGCGCTGCGCATCCTGCAGGACGTGGAGCAACTGGCCGGCCGTATGTCCGACTACGCCAGCGGCGCCGTGGGCCAGGTCCGCATCGCCGCCAACACCTCGTCCATCACGCAGTTCCTGCCGGAAGACCTGTCGGCATTCATGGCCGGCCATCCCGGCATCCGCATCGAGCTGGAGGAGCAGAACAGCGCGGACATCGTGGCCGCGGTGAACGAGAACCGCGCCGACATCGGCGTGTTCGCCGACCGCACGCCCGCCCAGGGCCTGACGACCTACCGCTACCGCGAGGACGAGCTGGTGCTGATCGCGCCGCGCGCGCACGCCCTGGCGTCCCGGCGCGCGGTGGCCTTTCGCGACACGCTGGACTGCGACTACGTCAGCCTGCCGGATGCGACCTCGCTCGCCAGCCGGATAAGGGAGGAAAGCAGCCGGCTGGACCGCCCCATCCGGCTGCGCATCCAGGTGCGCAGCTTCGATGCCATCTGCAGGATGGTCTCGACCGGCATGGGCGTGGGGATACTGCCGCGCCTCGCGGCGGCTCCGCACGCGAAATCCATGCACCTGAAGCTGGTCGCGCTGGAAGACGACTGGGCCAGGCGCAGCCTGCTGCTGGGCGTGCGCGCGCCCGATGCGCTGGCGGCGCCGGCGCGGCTGCTGGTGTCGCACCTGCGGGCCGCCGCCACGCCGGCCTGACGCCACCGGCCGGCTTTCGCGTTCCGGCAAACCCCGCTTGCCCGATCGCCCATTTCCTCCGTTGCGGGTTTCGGGTCACACTGTCGCCAAGATATTTCCCCGCGAGACTCCCATGCCACGGCAAATCCTCGAAGGCATCCGCATCCTGGAACTGGGCCAGCTGATCGCCGGCCCGTTCGCCGCCAAGACCCTGGCCGATTTCGGCGCCGAAATCATCAAGATCGAACCGCCCGGCCAGGGCGATCCGCTGCGCAAGTGGCGCATGCTCCACGAGGGCACCTCGGTCTGGTGGGAAGCCCAGTCGCGCAACAAGCAATCAGTATGCGTGGACCTGCGCCAGCCCGACGGGCAGGAACTGGTGCGCAAGCTGGCCGCGCAAGCCGACGTGCTGATCGAGAACTTCCGCCCCGGCGCCATGGAAAAATGGGGCCTGTCCTGGGAAGCCCTGCACGCCTTGAATCCCCGCCTGATCATGCTGCGCGTCTCGGGCTACGGGCAGACCGGCACCAAGCGCGACGAACCGGGTTTCGCCGCGATAGGCGAAGCCATGGCGGGCCTGCGCTACCTGACCGGCGAGCCTGGCCGCCCGCCGGTACGCGCGGGCCTGTCGCTGGGCGACACCATCGCAGGCCTGCACGGCGCGATGGGCGTGCTGCTGGCGCTGTACGACCGCGACGCGCGCGGCGGCCAGGGACAGATGATCGACACCGCGTTGTACGAAAGCGTGTTCAACCTGAGCGAAAGCCTGCTGCCCGAGTATTCGGTGTTCGGTGCCGTGCGCCAGCCGGCCGGCGGCGCCCTGCCCGGCATCGCGCCCTCGAACGCCTATCCGTGCGCCGACGGCGAATACGTGCTGATCGCCGGCAACGGCGACGGTATTTTCGTGCGCCTGATGCGGCGCATGGGACGCGACGACCTGGCCGACGATCCCGGCCTCGCCCGCAACGACGGCCGCGCGCAGCGCGCGGAGGAACTGGACGAAGCCATCGGCGCCTGGACCCGCACGCTGGACAGCGGCGCCGTGCTGGCGGCCCTGCGCGAGGCCGACGTGCCCGCCGGGCGCATCTACAACGCTCGCGACATCGCCCAGGACCCTCACTACCGCGCCCGCGACATGATCCACGAGGTCACCTCGGCCAACGGCCTGAAGGTCGAGATGCCCGGCATCGTGCCCAAGCTGTCCACGAATCCGGGCGCCATCCGCCACCGCGCGCCGACCCTGGGCGAACACACCGACGCGGTGCTGCGCGGCGTGGGCCTGGACGACGAGACGCTGCGGACGCTGCGCGGCAAGGGAGTGATCGCATGATCGAGATCAACGAGGTCGGGCCGCGCGACGGGCTGCAGATCGAACCGGCCTTCGTCGCCACCGACGACAAGGTGGCGCTGGTCGATGCGCTGTCGGACTGTGGCTTCGCCCGCATCGAAGTCACCAGCTTCACCTCGGCCCGTGCCATTCCGGCGCTGGCCGACGCCGAGGCGGTCATGCAGCGCATCCGCCGCCGGCCCGGGGTGGTCTACACCTGCCTGGTGCCCAACCTGCGCGGCATGGAGCGCGCGCTGGACAGCGGCGCCGACGAGCTGAACCTGGTGATGTCGGTCAGCGAGACCCACAACCAGGCCAACCTGCGCATGACGCGCGAGCAATCCACGGCCCAGCTCCTGGCCATGCTCGAGCGCGCGGGCCAGGCCGGCGTGCCCTGCAACGTCTCGCTGTCCACCACCTTCGGCTGTCCGTTCGAAGGCGACATCGCGCCATCCGAGGTCGAGCGGCTGGCACGGCTTTTCGCCGGGGCCGGCGCCGCCGGCATCACGCTGTGCGACACCACCGGCATGGCCTACCCCACGCAGGTGGCCGACCTGTCCGCATCACTGGCCGCCGCCCTGCCCACCTCGGCCCCGTTGACCCTGCACCTGCACAACACCCGCGGCATGGCCCTGGCCAACGCGCTGGCGGCCTGGCAGGCGGGCATGCGGCGCTTCGACGCCGCCGTGGGCGGCCTGGGCGGCTGCCCCTACGCGCCCGGCGCCAGCGGCAACGTCAGTACCGAGGAACTCGTCCACATGTTCGATTGCATGGGCGTGGACACCGGCGTCTCGCTGGCACCCCTGATGGACATCGTGGCCACCCTGCCCCGCCTGGTGGCGCGCGAGGTACCCAGCCAATTGCTGGCCGCGGGACCGCGTCTGCGTACCCACCCGGCGCCAGGGAGATAAACTAGCGGACTCGAACAATCATTCCGTCAGCCGCGACCCCTCCATGCCCCGTTCCCGCAGCACCTCCTCGTCCCGCCTCAATCGCGATGCCGAAAAACTCGTTTCGCTGTCCCTGTCGCTCAACGGCTCGGGCAGCCGGGTCGAGGACCGCTACTGGGAAGGAGAACTGGGCGCGCTGTTGGAAAAGCTCATGCATGGCGGCCAGGACGCGACCATCGAGGCCGCGCTCGAGGTCCTGTACCAGCGCAACGCCGGCGCCTACGAGATCCTGGTCGAGCAGGCCGAGACCCTGTCGGAATCGCTGACGCTGCAGAAGGAAGGCGTGGACCACGACGTGCTGCTGGTGGTCGCGCCGGTGGTGGCCTGGACCCGTTTCAGCATCCCCTACGGGCCGATACGCATCGGCCTGCTGGACGCGCTGAAAGCCCAGCTGCATGGCCACATCCTGGCGGCCGACGCGCGCCTGGCGCTGGCCCCGGAGCTCTACAGCGTGGACCAGATGCCGCGTTCGTTCAGCGCCACCCGGCTGTGGCTGAGCCGCCTGGGCGCCCAGGCGCTGGGGCTGACGCTGCCGCGCATGCCCGCCACCGACACCGAAGTCGCGAACCTGCTGGCCGACACGCGCTACGTGGTCGCGGCCGTAGCCGTGCCGCGCGGCGCGCCGGTATTCCGCTGGCAGGAGAACCCCGGCAAGCCCGAGCACACGCGCGAAAGCTGCCTGGCGCAATGGGAGGCGCAGGCCGCGCCGCTGTTCGCCGACCTGCTGCCCGGGTGCGGTTTCGAATGCCTGCTGCCCGACGCCTATTACGTCAACAACCGCGAGGCCGACCGCCGGGTGCGGCCGCTGTCGCTGCGCGCCTCGGTCGCCTGGCTGGAGGCCACGCTGGGCGTCGCGCCCGACCAGTTGCGCGCGGTCATCGCCGCCTGCGGCGAGACCGAGGTCGAGGAATACCGGATCGGCTTCACCCAGCGCCAGAGCAACGACGTCATCTATGGCTCGGCCTGGCCCCTGTTCGGACGCGAGGACGACAATCCCGACATGCCGGCCATGGACGTGATCGCCGACCAGTTGCGGGAACTGGGCGTGACCGACCTGCGCAAGCTGCAGGGGCTGCTGCCCATGGAATTCTGCGACGACTGCGGCGCACCCTACTTCCCCAATCCCCTGGGTGAAATGGTGCACGCCGAGCCGCCCGACGACGCCGACGCCGGCCCCGCCCATTTCCACTGAGCGGGACGCCGCCGGCGCTCAGGCCGCGCGCGGGCTGGCTTCGGGCGCTTCCTCGGGACGGTTGGCGTAGCGGCGCGCCAGCACCGCGCACACCATCAGCTGCATCTGATGGAAGATCATCAGCGGCAGCACGATGGCGCCCGCCGCGCTGCTGGACAGCAGCACCTTGGCCATGGGAATGCCCGTCGCCAGGCTTTTCTTGGAACCGCAGAAGACGATGGTGATCTCGTCCTCTTTCGAGAAGCCCAGCGCCCGGCTGATGTAGGTCGTGGCCAGCAGCGCCGCGGCCAGGATCACCGCGCACGCCACCAGCACGCCGGCCAGCGTCGCGGTGGAGGTCTGGTGCCAGAGGCCGCCCACCACGGCCTCGCTGAAGGCCGAGTAGACCACCAGCAGGATCGAGCCCTGGTCGACGTACTTGAGCACGGCGCGATGGCGCGTGACCCAGCCGCCTATCCAGCGGCGCATCACCTGCCCCACCACGAAGGGCAGCAGCAGTTGCACCAGGATCTTGCCCACCGCGTCGAACGAGAACGCCGCCTCGCCGGCCGTGCTCATCATCAGCTTGACCAGCACGGGCGTCAGGAAGATGCCCAGCAGGCTGGAGGCGGAGGCGCTGCAGATGGCCGCCGGGATGTTGCCGCGCGCGATGGACGTGAGCGCGATGGCCGACTGCACCGTGGCCGGCAGCGCGCAGAGGAACAGGATGCCCAGGTAAAGGTCGGGGGTGACCAGCGGCGCCAGGAGCGGCTTGAACGCCATCCCCAGGATGGGGAACATGACGAAGGTGAAGGCGAAGATCAGCAGATGCAGCCGCCAGTGGGTGGCGCCCGCGACGATGGCCTCGCGCGACAGCTTGGCGCCGTGCAGGAAGAACAGCAGGCCGATGGCGATATTGGTGACCCAGTCGAATACCACGGCCGTCTGCCCGGAACATGGCAGGAAGCTGGCAAGGGTGACGACGACGATCAGGCTGAGTGTGAAATTGTCGGGCAGGAAACGCGGACGAGTCATGGAATGGGCCGAAAGACAAAGGAAAACTGCGCCTGGCACCGGGCGCGAGGCCACGCGGCGCCTCCGGACGAACCGGTCGCTGGTCCCGCCGCAGCGGACGTTGCGCGCTGGCGGCCAGCGGCCGGAAGGCGGATCCGGCCAAGGGTAAACACGGATTATCTTCCTTTGTCGGCCCCCTGCCCAGCCCGCATTCGTTGCATCTGCTGTGCTCCCAGGTCAAAGATCGCCGCCCGTATCCCTGCCGCAAGGGAGGCCTATCGGCCACGAGCGATGGTCTTTGTCGCATAATCGCATCGAACTCGACCTCTTTCCGGAGTCCCGCATGACCGACAAGATCGCCAAGCCGGCCCAGCAGCCCATCCAGGTCTATTCCTGGCCGACGCCCAATGGCCACAAAGTGCACATCATGCTCGAGGAGTGCAAGCTTCCGTACGAGGTGACGGGCATCAACATCGGGGCTGGCGACCAGTTCAAGGAAGAGTTCCTGGCCATCAGCCCCAACAACAAGATTCCCGCCATCGTCGATCCCGAGGGGCCCGACGGCAAGCCGATCTCGCTGTTCGAGTCGGGCGCCATCCTGGTCTACCTGGCCGGCAAGACCGGCAAGTTCCTGGGCAAGACCGACCGCGAGCGCTACAACACGCTGCAATGGCTGATGTTCCAGATGGGCGGCGTCGGCCCGATGTTCGGCCAGGCCCACCATTTCCGCCTGTACGCGCCCGAACGCATCGAATACGCCACCAACCGCTACACCAACGAAGCCCGGCGGCTTTACGGCGTCATGGACAAGCAGTTGTCCCGCCAGGCCTTCCTGGCGGGCCGCGCCTACACCATCGCCGACATGGCCACCTGGCCCTGGACGCGCTCGCATGCCAACCAGGGCGTGGACCTGGCGGACTTCCCCAACGTCAAGCGCTGGTTCGACGAGATCCACGCGCGTCCGGCCGTGCAGCGCGGCATCCAGGTCCTGGCCGACCAGCGCAAGCCGCAGGACGCCACCGCGAAGGAAAACCTGTTCGGCGCCACCCAGTACCAGCGGCGCTGACACCCGGGCGGCGGCGCCTTGCCGGCGCGCCGCGGTCCTCAGGCCAGCCAGGCCCCCAGCACCGGCGCCAGCAGCACCATCGACAGGCCGCTGAATATCATCAGCAGGCTCGCCATGACACCCGCCTCCTCCCCCAATTCCCGCGCCTTGGCCGTGCCCAGCGCGTGGGCCGCCGCGCCGTAGGACGCACCGCTGGCCAGCCCGGAGCGGCGCGGCATCAAGGCCAGGATCAGTTCCCCGGTCAGCATGCCGGCCAGTCCGGTGAAGACCACGAACATCGCGGCCAGGTCGGCGTTGCCGCCGAAGCGGTCGGCCGTGGCCATGGCGAATGGCGTGGACACCGAGCGCACCAGCAGGCTGCGCGCGACCTCGGGCGCCAGGTGGAAGGCCCGCGCCAGCCACCACGAGCTGGCCACCGCCGCCGTCACGCCCGCCACCGTGCCTACGGCCAGCGCCGGCCACAACTCCCGTATCAGGCGCCGGTACTGGTAGATCGGCACCGCGAACGCGACCGTGGCCGGGCCCAGGAACCACAGCAGCACGCGCGTGTCGGCCGTGTATTCGTCCAGCGAGATGCCGGTGGCCAGCAGCAGTGCCAGCAGCGCCAGCGGGGTCAGCAGGATGGGATGCGTCCACAGCCGCGGATGGCAGGCATAGAGCAGCTTGTTCAGGTAATACAGGGCGACCGTGGCCACCACGCACAGGGCGATGATCATGATGCCGCCTTCGCCGGCACGCGGGCGCGGCGTCGCCGGGCGATCCATTCCACGGTCATGGCGGTGGTCAGCATCACGCAGGCGTTGCCGAGCACGATGACGGCCGCCAGCTTCAATCCCTCGCTCCTGAGCAGGTCCTGGTAGCGCACCATCGCGACCACCGCGGGAATGAAGAACACCAGCATGTCCGCCAGCAGCCATTGCGCGCCCTGGTCAATGCGATGAAGCGGCAGGCGGCCGCTCAGCAGCAGCGCGAGCACGGCGAACAGCCCCACCACCCCGCCGGGTATGGGCAGGCCGGTCCAGCGCACGGCGGTATCGGCGGCCCACCAGACGGCGACCAGGGCCAGGACTTGCAGGATGCGGGCGGCGAAGGAAGGAACGGGACGATGCTGCATGATGGCGAACCAAGGGTATACCCGTAATTTTAGGCAACTTCCATACATTTATAAAATGAATAAAATCCATATTTGGAATTCCATATTGGAATGAAATGGATTTGCGCGCCCTGCGGTACTTCGTCGAAGTCGTCCAGCGCCAGAGCTATACCGCGGCGGCGCGGGCGCTGTTCGTCACCCAGCCCACGGTCAGCAAGATGATCCGGCAACTGGAGGACGAACTGGGCACGCCGGTGCTGCGCAAGTTCGGCCGGCGCATCGAACCGACCGACACCGGCCGCATCGTGCTGGAACGCGGCCGGCAACTGCTGGCCCTGCACGCCCAGTTGCAGGCCGAACTGTCCGACGTGCGCCAGGCCGCCCGGGGCGAGCTGGTCGTCGGCACGCCGCCGCTGGCGCACCACCTGCTGGCCCCGTTGCTCGCGCGCTTCCACCAGGACTACCCGGGTATAGAGCTGCGGCTGTTCGAGCGGGGCTCGCGCTCGGTCGAGGACGAACTGAAATCGGGCACCCTCGAGATCGGTGCCATGCTGCTGCCGACGGACGAGAACGAATACGAGACCCTGCCCATCTGCAATTTCCCGCTGCGCCTGATTGCGCCCGCCTCGTCCGGCTGGGCAGGGCGGGAACGGGTCCGGCTGGACGAGCTGGCCGCCGAATCCTTCATCTTCTACGGCGAAGGCTTCGTGCTGAACGAGGTGGTCCACGCCGCCTGCGTCCAGGCCGGCTTTACGCCGAAGATCGCCGGCCGCAGCAGCCAATGGGACTTCATGGCCTCCATGGTGGCCGCCGGCGTGGGGCTCGCCCTGCTGCCCGAGCTGTTCAGCCGCCAACTGGACCGCTCCCGGCTGGCCGTGGTCCCGCTCGACGATCCGCAGCTGTGGTGGCACATGGCCTTCGCCTGGCGCCGCGGCCGCTATCTGTCGTTCGCCGCCCGCGCCTGGCTGGACCTGGCCCGGCGCACATTGCCCGGGGATGGCCGGGCCGCGGGCGATAATGGCGTCCTTTGGGAAGAGGGAAACCGCTGATGCGCGCCGACATATTCTGCCGGGTGATCGACAACTACGGCGACATCGGCGTGTGCTGGCGCCTGGCCCGCCAGTTGGCCCGGGAACACGGCTGGCGGGTGCGCCTGTGGGTGGACGACCTGTCCGTGATGACGCGCCTCGCGCCGCAGGTGGATCCCAAGGCGGCCTCGCAGCGGGCGGATGGCGTGGACATCGTCCATTGGACACGCCCGGCGCCGCCGCTGGCCCCGGGCGACGTGGTCATCGAAGCATTCGCGTGCGATCCTCCCGTCGAATTCGTCCAGCGCATGCGGGACCAGGTCCGCCCGCCCGTCTGGGTCAACCTGGAATACCTGAGCGCCGAGCCCTGGGTCGAGACCTGCCATGCCCTGCCCTCGCCCCAGCCTGGCGGCCTGCGCAAGTACTTCTTCTTTCCCGGGTTCACGGCCGCGACGGGCGGGCTGCTGCGCGAGCGCGGCCTGCTGGCCGAACGCGATGCCCTGCAGGGCGACCCCGCTGCCCGGGCCGCCTTCCTGCGCGGCGCCGGCCTGCCCGAGCCGCTGGCCGGCGAACGCCTCGTCACCCTGTTCTGCTATCCCGACGCCCCCGCGTCCGCGCTGGCCGACGTGCTGGCGGGCGGCGACACGCCCACGCTGCTGGCCATCCCGCCCGGTGTCGCGCCCTACCTGGCCGCCGGTACGCGGGGCCGCCTGCGCATCGCCCGGGCGCCCTTCCTGCCCCAGGCCGACTACGACCGCCTGCTGTGGAGCGCCGACCTGAATTTCGTCCGGGGCGAGGACTCCTTCGTCCGCGCCCAGTGGGCCGCCCGCCCCATGGTCTGGCACATCTACCCCCAGGCCGAGGCCGCCCATGTCGACAAGCTGGAGGCCTGGCTGCGGCGCTATCCCGCCCCCGCGCCCGCTTCCGCGCTGCAGACCGCCTGGAACGGCGACGCCGGCGCCGCCCGTTTTCCGGGGCTGCTGGCCGAGGCCTTGTCGCCGGCGGTATTCGGACCTTGGCGGGAAGCCGCCCGCGCCTGGAGCGGCAGCCTGGCCGCACAGCCCGACCTGGCCACCCAATTGACCGGTTTCTGCCGGGCACGACAGGAAAACCACGCCTGATGCCGGCACTAGCCGGAGTGCCCCGTCCCAGGCTATACTGATTGGCTGCACAGGCCGTATGGCCGTCTTTTGGGCATCGCGGTTGCTTACGCGCCGGCTGTCCAGCGTTCCCTCCCCTAAGGTTGCTCCAGCATGAAAATCGCTCAGGAACTGCGCGTCGGCAACGTCGTCATGGTCGGCAAGGATCCCCTGGTCGTCCAGAAGGCCGAATACAACAAGTCCGGCCGCAACGCCGCCGTCGTCAAGATGAAGTTCAAGAACCTGCTGACCGGTTCGGGCACGGAATCCGTCTACAAGGCCGACGAGAAGTTCGAAGTCCTGGTGCTCGAGCGCCGCGAGTGCACCTACTCGTACTTCGCCGATCCCATGTACGTCTTCATGGACGCCGAGTACAACCAGTACGAAGTCGAAGCCGAGAGCATGGGCGACGCCCTGCACTACCTCGAAGAAGGCATGCCCGTCGAGGTGGTCTTCTACGAAGGCCGCGCGATCTCGGTGGAAATGCCCACCATCGTCGTGCGCGAGATCATCTACACCGAACCCGCCGTGCGTGGCGACACCTCGGGCAAGGTCATGAAGCCCGCCAAGATCAACACCGGCTACGAACTGCCGGTGCCGCTGTTCTGCGAAATCGGCGACAAGATCGAAATCGACACCCGCACGGGCGAATACCGTAGCAGGGTGAAATAACCCCCCCCCCCTACGCGCTTACGCGCGCCCAGCAGGTGAGCCCCCAGCCGCTACGCGGCAGCCCCCCGAGGGGGCCGGGGCCCGCCTTGGGGCGGCCCGGCGCCGGGCCCCGTGGGGCGTCGAAGTGGACCGGCGAAGCCGGATCCACTTCGCCTCGTCTTTCTTGGGGGCCTTTGGCCCCCTTTCCCCCATAGTTTCGTCTATTGGTTGGCTTGCGCTTTTTTGACGCAGGGCAGGCGCAGGTTCGCCCCGCTTTGCGGGACGAACAAACGTCCTTATTGCAGGCGGTCGTCGTCCAGCAGGGCGGGGATGGGGGCTACGGCTATGCCTTCTTCGGCCAGGGATTGACGTTCTTCCTGGGTGGCCACGCCGCGGATGGGACGCTCGGGGGCGTCGCCGTGGTGGATGCGGCGGGCTTCGGTGGCGAAGCGTTCACCGACGTTTTCGGTCCTGCGCAGGAGTTCGCGCAGTTGCTGCAGCATGGCGGCCTGCATGTCGGGAGACATGGGCGCGCTGCCGGACTCGCGGGCAGCGGGAACGGCGGGCGCCTTGCTGCCGGATACGTTCAACATGGGCGCCGACAGTTTCTTGTCGATGGACTTGCTGTCGCACAGCGGGCAGCTGATCAGGCCGCGTTCGCGTTGCGTGTCGAAATCGGAGTGCGAGCTGAACCAGCCTTCGAATACGTGGCCGTGCTCGCATTGCAGATCGAAAACCTTGAATGCCATGGATGATGCGCCTGTCGCCCCGGGGGACGCCTGGCGCGGTCTGTACTTGTAGATAACCCTATCGTACCCCAAGCCAGGGGCTTGCAGCCGCCCGGGTGTCGGCGTTCATACCGAACGCGACATCGACCCCTGCTGCGGCTCGTACACGCAAGTGCGGTTGCGCCCCTGCCGCTTGGCGGCGTAGAGCGCGGCGTCGGCCTGGCGCACCAGCAGCGCCGCCGTCGTGCCGTGGCCCGGCACCATGGCATCGACGCCTATGCTGACCGTCATCACGCCCTGCTCGCTCTTCAGGTGGGGAATCCGCGCGTCCAGCGTGGCCTTGCGGATGTTCTCGGCGATCAGGTAGGCGCCGTCGATGTCCGTCTTGGGCAGCAGCACCGCGAATTCCTCGCCGCCGTAGCGCGCCGCCATGTCGGCCGGACGCCGGATGTTGGCCTGGATCACCTGGGCGATGGTGCGCAGATACTGGTCGCCATGCTGATGGCCGTAATGGTCGTTCAGGGCCTTGAAATGGTCGGCGTCGATCAGCAATAGCGCCAGCGAGCTTTCCTCGCGCGCGGCCCGCCGCCATTCGCGCTCCAGCGCCTCGTCGAAGCGACGGCGATTCGACAGGTTGGTCAGGCCGTCGGTGGCCGCCATGGCCAGCAGTTGGGCGTTCTCGGCCTCCAGCGCCTCTTCCGCCTTCTTGCGGCGCGACACGTCGCGGATGTTCAGGATGCAGCGTTCGTCGCCCATCTCGGGCGGCAGCCGCTTGACGCTGGCCTCCAGCCAGCTCCACGAGGAATCCCGATGCCGCGCCGGGAAGGTCAGCATGCGCGGCCAGGACTGCTCGTCGCCGGAAAAGAGCGGCACATAGTCCGCGCGCACGAAATCGTCGATGTTGCGCCCCTCGATGTCTCCCGGCACCCATCCCAGCACGTCCTTGATCGCCGGCGAGATATAGGTGACGGTGCCGTCGGCCCGGCACAGCGCGATGATGTCGGCGGAGTTCTCGGCCAGCACCCGGTAGCGCGCCTCGCTGCGCAGCGCGCTGCGCTCGGCCGCCAGGCGCAGCGCGAATTCCCGGCGCAGCATCCAGACCAGCACCATGGTGCCCATGCACAGCAGCAGCGTAAGGATGGCGATGATCCCGGCCTTGTTGCGCCAGGCCGCGTAGATGTCGCTGTCGGCCATGCCCACGAGCACGATCAGCGGCAGAGGAGGCTCGACAGCCGTGAAGGAATAAAGCCGGGTCACTCCGTCCGTGGCCGACACGGCCTCGTACGAGCCGCTATCGGACGCCGGGTAGCGCTTGAACAGTTCGAGGTCGGTCAATTGCTTGCCCAGCAAGCCCTGCACCGCCGGAAAACGCGCCATGACCGAACCGTCGGCGCGCAGCAGCATGATGGAACCGTTCTGGCGCAGGTCCAGCTGGCGGAACTGGTTTTCCAGGTGGGAGATGCGCAGCGTGCTGACCACCACGCCGCCGAAACTGCCATCGGACCGGGTGACCCGGCGGCTGATGGCGATGGACCACATATTGGTCAGCCGGGAGAAGAAAGGCCGGCTCACGAAAAGGCCGACGTCGGAAGCCTCCTTGTGCACGCGGAAATAGTCGCGCTGCGAAAACTCGACCCCGCGCGGCTGTACCGACTTGGAGTCGGTCAGCATCCGGCCCTCGGTATCCAGCACCACCATGGTTCCCACCCCGCGCATCTGCGGCAGGCTGCCGAACAACAGTTGGTGGCGGCGATAGGGGTCCAGGCCCTCGGCTTCGGCAAGCCGCAGGCCATTCAGCATGGATTGCAGAGAAAGGTCGACCAGCTCGATGTCGCGGCCGATGCCGTCGGCGACCACCCGGCCCAGGTTCACCGTGGCTTCCCTGGCCGCTCGCTTGGCATCCTGGCGGGTGTCGTATAGCGCGGCCGCGCATACCAGGCCGAAACACGCGACCACCAAGGTGGCCCATAACGTTAGCCAGCGCATGGACCGAACGATATAGGTTACAAAAATTAACCGGGACTATACATCCATTGGGTGGCCGGCGGTACGCGTCTTAACGGTGATTTGCATTCTCCGGGCCGGAAGCGGGCCCCGTCCGGCCGCGCGCCGCCCTCTCCGCCATCGCGTGGTAGCGTTCGCTCAGCCGGCGCAGATGCTCTTCATCCATGGTCTCGATGGCGACCAGCTTGCTGTTGGCGCCTTCCAGCGCCCCGAGCAACTCGTCCAGCTTCAGGTGCAGCGCCTCGCTGTCCTTGTTCTGGCTGCGCTGGATCACGAACACCATCAGGAAGGTCACGATGGTGGTCCCGGTATTGACCACCAGTTGCCAGGTTTCGGAAAAATGGAATATCGGCCCGAGCACGGCCCAGAGCAGGATGGCCGCGCATGCCACGCTGAACGCCGGCGGCGATCCCGTGCTGCGGGTGACCGCCGTCGCGAAACGGTCGAACAGTCGCCCCCGGCCGTTTCTCCGCGTGCTGGCTTGGTTCATCGTCGTCTCCCGTGGATGAGGACGACATGGCCCAGCAAGCGGCGTACCCGCGATTCGGAGGAAGGAGAAATGGTGCGCCCGGCCGGAATCGAACCGGCACGCCTTGCGGCGGCGGATTTTCTTACCCGCTACTGCTCGCGCAGCCGGATTGCACGGGGCAACGCCGTTTGGGGTCTGGACTCTGCCTTGACCATCGCGTCGCGCGGCGGAATCGCCGCGCCCAGCCTTAGGTCCCCGCCGTCGAGTCTCTACACACGCCCGGCGGCCTACATCGGCCGCCTGCTTGGCTCGGCGTTCCCGTGCCAGGGGTTCGCCGAATTTGACGGGTTCTACTCCCGGACTTTCGTCCAGGGCACTCCACTCTTACGGAAGTCCGCTACGTCTACCAGTTTCGTCACGGGCGCACGGGCGGTATTGTAGCCGATGCGCCCCGCCCTCCTGCCCCGCCGCCCGCCGAATCAGGAATAAGCCTGGCGCAGCACGTTCTTCTGGACCTTGCCCATGGTGTTGCGGGGCAGCTCGGGCACCACGTGGACGCGCTTGGGCACCTTGAAGTTGGCGATCCTGGCCTTGAGCTCGGCGATCATGGCCGCCTCGTCCAGGCTGGCGCCCGGCTTGGGCACGACCACGGCCACCACGGCCTCGCCGAAATCGGGGTGCGGCACGCCGATGACGGCGCTTTCCTCCACCCCCGGCATGTCGTCCAGGAAGCTCTCGATTTCCTTGGGGTAGACGTTGAATCCGCCCGAGATGATGAGGTCCTTGCTGCGTCCGACGATGGACAGATAGTCGTCCGGCACCCTGGCGCCGCCCGATTCGCCGCCCCAGCGCCCGACGTCGCCGGTCTTGAACCAGCCGTCCTGGGTGAATTCCTCCCTGGTCTTCTCGGGCATGCGCCAATAGCCCTTGAACACGTTGGGTCCCTTGACCTGGATGTTGCCGATCTCGCCCGGGGGGCACGGCACGCCGGCATCGTCCACCACCCGCGCCGATACGCCCGGCAGCGGCTTGCCGACGGTACCGCCCAGGCGCTCGCCCTGGGCCGGGTCGTAGGGATTGGAAACCAGCATGACGGTCTCGCTCATGCCATAGCGCTCGAGAATGGTGTGGCCCGTGCGTTCGCGGAAGGCGTTGAAGGTTTCCATCAGCAGCGGCGCCGATCCCGACACGAAGAGCCGCATGTTGCGGCATGTGTCGCGCCCGAACGCCGGTTCGGCCAGCAGCCGCACATAATAGGTCGGCACGCCCATCATGACGGTGCAGCGCGGCAGCAGGCGCAGCGCGGCGGGCACGTCCAGCTTGGGCAGCCAGATCATCTTCGCGCCGGCCAGCAGCGCGCCGTGCGCGGCCACGAACAGCCCGTGCACGTGGAAGATGGGCAGCATGTGGAGCAGCACGTCGTCGGCGCGCCAGCCCCAGTATTCATGCAGCACGCGGGCGTTCGAGGCCAGGTTGCCGTGGGTCAGCATGGCCCCCTTGCTGCGCCCCGTCGTGCCCGAGGTGTACAGGATGGCCGCCAGGTCGTCGGCGGCGCGCACGGCCACCGCATGCTCGGGCGCAGCCTGCGCAGCGGCGTCCAGCAGCGTGCCGGTACGATCGTCGTCCAGCGTGTACACGTGGCGCGTTCCGGCACGCTGCGCGCAGCGGTCCACCCATTCCCGGTTCTTGCTGGCGCAGACCACGACCGACGGCTCGGCATCGCCCAGGAAATAGTCGATCTCGGCTTCCTGGTAGGCGGTGTTCAGCGGCAGGTAGACATAGCCCGCGCGCAGGGTGGCCAGGTACAGCAGCAAGGCCTCCGGCGACTTCTCGACATGGACGGCCACGCGGGCGCCTTCGGGCAGGTCCAGCGAACGCAGCAGATTCGCCATGCGCGCCGTCTGCGTCTCGACCTCACGCCAGGTGTAGTCGCCGGCTCCGGGCGCCTCGATGCACACCGTGTCGCGATCGGCGGGGGAGCCCGAGGCCAGCAGGGAATAGAGATTCTCGTCTTTCATCTATCTTCTTCGGTCTGGAAAGGTGAAGCGTCGCCGCCGAACACCGGGGGGCGTCCTTCTAGGAACGCCGCCACGCCTTCGCGATGATCGCGGGTATCGCTGTAGGAAAAAAATGCCGCCAGTTCGGACTCGTCCAGCGGCTCGGGCCGCTGCAGTCGCCGTACCATGCGCTTGTTCAGGGTGGCCGCCAGCGGCGCGCCGGCGGCCAGGCGGGACAGGGTGCGCGCCAGCTCGGCCTCGAGTTCGGCATCCTCGACCACACGGGTCAGGAGGCCCTTGGCATGGGCCTCGGCGGCATCCAGGATGCGGCCTTCCAGCAGCAGCTCCAGTGCCACCGCGCGGCCGGCCACGGCCAGCAGGCCGGCCAGCTCGGCCGGCGCCATGGGAAACCCCAGCCGCGCGATGGGCGCGCCCACGCGGGTGCTGCGACCGGCGATGCGCAGGTCGCAGCAGCAGGCGATCTCCAGGCCGCCCCCCACGCAGGCACCCTGCACCAGCGCCACCGTGGGCCAAGGGCAGTCGTCGATCGCGTGCAGCGCCGGCGCGATGACCTGCTCGTGATAGCGGCGCACCGCCGCGAGACCGCCCCGCTCCACCGGAAACTCGCCGATGTCGGCGCCGGCCGCGAAATGCCCGCCCGCGCCCCGGATGACGACGGCACGCAGATCCGGCCGGCCGGCCGCGTCGCGCATGGCCGTGGCCAGCGCGCGCCACATCGCGGCGGTCAGCGCATTGAGCTTGCCCGCGTGCGAGAGAGTCAGCGTCAGCGCGCCGCCCTCGGTCGACGCTTCGATCCGGCCCGGCGCGGACGCCGTCTCCATGGCTGGGTCCCCGTCCATCAGTCGGCCTTGATGCCCGCGTCCTTGGCGACCTTGGCCCAGCGCTGCACTTCATCATGCAGGTATTTGCCGAACTCGGCGCTGGTATAGCGCGGGACCTCGGAACCATTGCTCAGCCACACCTTCTTGATCTCGGGCGTGCCCAGCGCCTTCTGGACCTCGGCGTACATGCGCTCGACGATGGGCTGGGGCGTGCCCTTGGGCGCCCACATGGCATACCAGGTCGACACCTCGTAGCCCGGCAGGCCGGCCTCGGCCGCGGTGGGCACGTCCGGGAAGGCGGACGAGCGCTGCGCCGCCGCCACGGCCAGCGGCTTGATCTTGCCGGCGCGGATGTGCTGGGCCGACGACCCCAGTCCGTCGAAGGCCAGGTCGACCTGGCTGCCCATCAGCGCGAGCAGCATGGGGCCGGCGCCGGTGTACGGCACGTGCGCGATGTCCACACCCGCCTGGAGCTTGAACAGCTCGCCGGCCAGGTGATGGGAGGTGCCGTTGCCCGCGGAACCGAAGTTCAGCTTGCCCGGCTGGCTGCGTGCCGCGGCGATCAGCCCCTTCAGGTCGCTGAACGGTTCGGTGGGCGCCGCGACGACGATCTGCGGCGGCTGCGCGATCAGCGTGACGGGGATGAAATCCTTCTCGATGTCATAGGTCAGGCCCTTGTAGAACGACGGCGCGATGGCGTGGTGCGCCCCGCCCACGAAAAAGGTGTAGCCGTCCGGCTGCGCGCGCGCCGCGATGGCCGCTCCCACCGTGCCGCCCGCTCCCCCGCGGTTGTCCACCACGACGCTGTGTCCAAGCTGGGCGCCCAGTTGCTGCGCCAGCGGCCGGACGAAGGCGTCGGTGCCGCCCCCCGCCGGGAACGGCACGATGATGGTGACGGCCTTGGACGGCCAGGCCTCCGCTCCCACTGCATGGCCACCCGCGGCCGCGCCCACGATGCAGGCGATCAAGGCAATGCTGCGTTTCATCTCCCGTCTCCTTTCTTTTGGTATGAAGGTACTACACGCTGGCTCTTGCCAGTTCTGATGGATTCCTTCGGAGCGCGCGTACGCGGATCAAAGCAGCCGGGCCACTCCCCTGCTGGTCTCGGGCTTCCCTTCGCCCAGCCTCGCCAGGTTCTCGTCCAGCGCATCCAGTTCGTACACGTAATTGACCATCATGCCGCAGGACTGGGCCCGGCCCTTGCGCGACGTGTCCGCCTTCCAGTTCAGCCGTTCGATGCGGGCGCCGTTGCCCAGGTGGAAGCGCGCCACCGAATCGAGCGGCAGCGAGCCCTTGCGTTCGACCAGGTAGCGGGCCGCCAGCCTCATGGCCACGGCCTGCACGGCCGGCGGCGCGGCCTCGTCGTCCACCGCCTGCTGGATGGCGGCCAGCACCTGCGCGCCGGTAGCGCCTTCCAGGCCGGCCTTCTCCTTGCGAACGACGGCGGCGAGATCCTCGGCGCCGCGTTTCCTGACCCAGTCGCAAAAACCCGGTATGGGCGAGAGCGTGGCGAAACGCTTGATCTTGGGCAGTTCGCCGTTCAATTCCTCGATCACGCGCTTGAGCAGGAAGTTGCCGAAGCTGACGCCGCGCAAGCCCTGTTGCGTGTTGGAGATCGAATAGAAGATGGCCCAGCGCGCCTTGTCCAGGTTCTCCATGGGCGCGCCTTCGTCCAGCAGGCTCTGCACGTTGCCGGCCATGTCGGCGCAGAACGCGACCTCGACGAAGATCAGCGGCTCGTTCGGCATGCGCGGATGGAAGAACGCGTAGCAGCGGCGATCGGAATCCAGGCGGTTGCGCAGGTCGGTCCACGAGGCGATCTCGTGCACCGCCTCGTAGATGATGAGCTTCTCGAGCAGCGAAGCCGGCGAATCCCAGGTGATGCGCCGCATCTCCAGCAGGCCCACGTCGAACCAGTTCGACAGCAGGCCCTCCAGATCCGCGTCCAGCCCCTGCAAGGCCGGGATCTTCGAGCGCCAGGCCAGCATGTCGGTGCGCAGTTCCAGCAGGAAAGGCAGGCCGTCGGGCAAGGCGTTCAGGCGCTTGAAGAAGCGGACGCGGGCATGCGAGAGCGCGCGCGACAAGTCCGAAGGCGTCTCCTTGCCGCCCGCCTCGGACGGCCCCGCCGCCGACGCCCCCACCTCGCCCAGCAGCCCCAGCATGGCGCCGCGGCGCTGGGCGTCGGCGGCGCGATAGGTCTCCTGCCAGGCCGACGCGGCGCGATTGGCCGCGACATCGGTCAGGCGCGCCTGGAAGCACGGCAGCAGCATCGCCCGCTGGCGATTGGCCTCGCGCGTGGACAGGGCGACGCCGTCGGCCTCGCGGCCCGGCTCGGCAACGGCCTGGGGCCGCCCTCCCAGCCATTTGCTCCAGCGGGCCAGCAGCGACTGGGTCGGCTGCGGATCGGGGGCCGGCGCGGCGGGCCGCGCATCGGCGGCATCGTGACGATCGCTGTTCAACATGTCGTTCATGTCCCTTCTGAAAGACTCAACCCGATTGCCTGGACAGCGAGGCCATCAGGTCGGCGAAACGCTGCCCCTGCACCACCACGTGGTCGCGCGCGCGCTCGGCGGCCAGGCCGGCATCGCCGGCCAGCAGGGCCTCGACGATGCCCTCGTGCTCGTCGTAGGACGTGGCGATGCGGTCGCGCACGCGCAATTGCAGCCTGCGATACGGCCCCAGCCGGCGATGCAGCTTGATGGCTTCCTCGTTCAGGAAGCCGTTGCAGCCCAGGCCGTAGATGGTGCGATGGAAAATTTCGTTCAGGTAGTAGTAGGCATTGGCGTCGCCGGCATCGCGCGAGGCCTGGCAGGCCCGGTGGGCCTCGAGCAGGCGGCGGTGGTCATCGGCCGTCATGCGCCGCGCGGCCAACCGCGCGCACATGGCCTCGATCTCGCCCATCACGTCGAACATCTCGATCAGGCGCTGGGGCCCGATCTGCGCCACCAGTGCGCCCTTGCGCGGCCGCATTTCCACCAGGCCGGCGGAAGCCAGCTGGATCAGGGCCTCGCGTATGGGCGTGCGCGAAACGCCGAAGCGGTTGGCCAGCACGGTCTCGTCCAGCGGATCGCCCGGCGACAGTTCGCCGACGGCGATCAGCTCTTCGATGGTCTCGCGCAGCGTCTCGGAGCGCTTCTTCTCGTTGCCGGGAGATGGGGGGCGGGATGACATGGCGCCATCTTGCCCCATCCCGTCCTTGTATACAAGAGATTTTTATAAATACACAAGAATAGGGGTCTGCTTACACACTACGCGCCTGCCGCCGCTCCAGCCACAGGGTGGCCAGCAGCATCACCGTCGTGGTCAAAGCCACCGTGACCAGGCTCATCGCCATGCCTTGCCCCACCGAACCCTGCTCGAACTGCCTCCAGATGAACAGCGATACCGTCTGCACCCCCGTGGGCGCGAGCAGCAGCGAGGCCACCAGCTCGCGCGAGGCCACCGCGAACACCAGCAGCATGGCGGCGGCCAGGCTGGGCGCCAGCAGCGGCAGCAGGATGCGCGCCAGCGCCGTGACCGTACCGGCGCCATGCACCCGGGCCGCGGCCTCCAGGTTGTCGCCGATCTGCATGAGCGCGGCGTGGGAATAGCGCACCGGATAAGGCAACAGCAGGCAGCAATAGGCCAGCAGCAGGATGCCCCAGGTGTTGTAGGGCGTGGCGGGCCAGAAGGCCTGGTTCCAGGCCAGGATCAGGCCTACCCCGACCACCACGCCCGGCATGGTGTTGGGCAGCACGGCCAGGGCGTCGAGCACCGCGCGGCCGCGCGTGCGGGTCTTGACCACGCAGTAGGCCACCAGCACGCCCGTCAGTCCGGTCACGATGGCCGCGCCGGCGCCCAGCATGAGGCTCGTCGCCAGCGCGCCCGAGGCTTCGCTGCCGCCCGCGGCGATGGCCTGGAAATGCGTCAGCGACAGGTTGCCGACGGCCAGGCCGCCCGACAGCGTGCGGCTGAATGCCGTCGCGGCGATGGCGAACAACGGCGCGAAGGTGGCCACCGCCACGATCACGGCGAACAGCGCGGCGGCGGGCCAGCGCCAGGCTCCCAACGGCAGGTTCTCGCCCCGCGCGGGCTTGCCCGTGGTGGTCTCGTATCCCCTGCCCGTCAACATCCGCCGCTGCCAGACGAAGGCCAGCATGGCCAGCGCCACCAGGATCAGCGACAGCACCGAGGCGCCGGGCAGGTCGATCGGCCATTCGGAAAACCGCCGCTCGATGCCCGTCACCAGCACGAAGAAGCCGGCGTTGGCCGCCAGCGCCGCCGGCGTGCCGTACTCCTCGATCGCCATCGCGAACACCAGCAGCAGGCTCGCGGCGATGCCCGGCAGGGCCAGCGGCAGCGTGATGCGCCAGAAGCAGCGCCAGGCCCCCGCGCCGCACACCCGCCCCACCAGCGCCAGGCGGGAACCCGACGCGGCCATGGTGCGGGACACGGCGAAATAGACCACCGGCACCACGTTCAACGTCATCACGAACACCACGCCGCCGAACGAGAACAGCGCCGGCCCGGCATGGACGCCCAGCAGCTGTTGCAGGTATCCGCGCGGCTGCAGCAGCATGATCCAGCCCAGCGCGCTGATGTAGGGAGGGATCATGAAGGGCACCAGCATCAGGACGTCCCAGAGCCTGGCGCCGGGCAGGTCGAACAGGCCGCGCAGCGTGCCCAGCGGAATCCCGATGGCCGCCGCGGCCAGCACCACGCAGGCGCCCAGCTTCAGCGTGTTGATCGTCAGCTCGACCAGCTTGGGATCGGCCAGGACACCCGCCAGGTGGGCCAGCGGCCGCGCCAGCGAGCCCTGGGCCAGTTCGGGGAAGATGGCCTGCAGCAGGACGAAACCCAGCGGCATGGCCACCAGGATGCCCAGGGCGGACACCGCGGCACCCACCAACAACGTGTTCGCGCGCATGGAGCCCGCCTCTTGCTAGATATGTGAAGTCATGCATGGCCGGCGCCGCGACGGGCGCCGGCCGGGTCGGTCACTTGCGGCCGAACAACGTCGTGAAGCGCTCCAGCAGGGCCTGGCGGCCGGCACGCTGGGCTTCGTTTTCCATCGGCAGCGCCTTGATGTCCTTGATCACCGGACGCTTGGCCTGCACGTCCTGGCGGGCCGGGATCAGGTAGGTCGCGGCCACTCGCGCCTGGCCCGCGTCGGACAGCACGAAGTCGATGAAGCGCTTGGCGTCCTGCTGCTGGCGGCTGGACTTCAGGATCATCATCGGCCGGCCGGCGATCACCGTGCCGCTGGCGGGGAAGATGACCTCGATGCTCTCGCCCTTGGCCTGGTTCTCCAGCGCGACGTAGTCGACCGCGCCGAAGACCGCCGCCTTGGCACCCTGCAGGACGGGGTTCATCGCCTGCGCGTTGGCGCCGGCGATGGCCATGTCATTGCGCTTCAGGTCGGCGAACAGGCGCCACGCATCGGCGCCGCGCGCCGACTGCAGGCCGGACAGCAGTTCCAGCGCGGTCCCCGACTGGGCCGGATCGGGCATGTTGACCAGCCCCTTGAACTCGGGCTTGGCCAGGTCCGCCCAGTCCGCCGGGCGGGGCGTGCCGCTCTTGGTGTTCCAGGCGATGGCCAGCGCCGACAGGCCCTGCGCCACGTAGCTCGGCCCCTTGTACTCGGCCGGCACCTTGGCGGCATTGGGGCTGGCGTAGGCCAGCAGCCAGCCGCGCTTGTGCAGGTCCAGCGCGCTGTCCCACGAGGCCGAGATCACCACGTCGGCCTTCGGGTTCGAGGCTTCCGCTTCCAGCCGCGCCATCACCTTGCCGGTATCGGCCTGGAACACGTCGACCGACACGCCGGTCTGCTTCTTGAAGTCGTCGGCCAGTTGCTTGATCAGTCCGGCCGGGCCGGCGGTATAGACCGTCAGGGCCTGGGCCTGGCCGGCGGCCAGCAACGCGCCGAACGCCAGCGCGCCGATCAGAGGCTTGATTTTCATCATCGAGATTCCTGAGTCGAGAAACGGCATATCGCCGGGGGAAGGGTCACGCCGCCTGCGGGAACCAGCGCAGCCGGCTCCAGTCGAGATCCAGCCCTACCGGATGCAGGACAGGCATGCGTTGATCGGTCAGCCACGCCAGCTCGAAGGCATGGTGGTCGCTGCCCACGCGCACCGTGGTCGCGTAGTGCCCGCCGCGGAACCGCTGGGCGACCACGTGGCCCCGCAGGGCATGGCGTTCGCCCGCCTTCAGCGCGGCATGGGGAATGAAGAGATGGCCCGGTCCCGCCGGCCCGCCGGCCAGGGGTTCGGGGCAGACCAGCTCGAGGCCGCCGGCCAGTTGCCAGCCGCGCTCGGTGCGCACGCCGCTGCGCAGGGCCCCCAGCTTCAGGAACTCCACCACGTCGGGACTGGCGGGCTCGTTCACCAGCAGTTCGGGGGCCGCGATCTGGCACACCTTGCCGGCCCGCATGACCGCCACCGTATCGGCCAGCGCGAAGGCCTCCTCGTGGTCATGGGTCACGTAGACCGCCGTGGTGCCCAACTCACGCAGCAGCAGCCCGATCTCGCCGCACAGGGTCTCGCGCAGGTCCCGGTCGAGATTCGACAGTGGCTCGTCGAACAGCAGCACCCGGGGCCGCGCCACCACCGCCCGCGCCAGTGCGACGCGCTGCTGCTGGCCGCCCGACAGGCTGCCCGGCGAGCGGGCTTCGTAGCCCGCCAGCCCCACCATGTCGAGCGCGCCCGCCACCCGCCCCGCCCGTTCGCTCCTGGGCACCCCGCGCACCTCCAGCGGGAAGGCCACGTTGGCCCCCACGGTCATGTGCGGCCACAGCGCATAGTCCTGGAACACCATGCCCAGGCCGCGCCGCTCGGGCGGAACGAAAGTCCGGTCGTCCACGACCGTGGCGCCGCCGATGGAGATGCGCCCCGCCACCGGACGGCTCAGGCCGGCCAGCAGCTTGAGCAGCGTGGTCTTGCCGCAGCCGGACGGCCCCAGCAAGGCCAGCACCCTGCCCGGTTCGAGCCGGATGTCGATGCCGTCCAGGATGGTATTGCCGGACAGGCGCTGCACCAGGCCCTCGATGTCGATGGCGGCGCCGGAGGAAGAAGATGCGGAATGGGAAGCGAAGTCGGACACGGGCGAACACGAACAGGAAACGCCGCCGTTCGCCGGCTCGCAAGAGCCCGGCCACGGCGCCGTAGGATCGTGTAAATACTATGTCCGCCCGATGACCGGATCATGACAGCCGGCCACCCCGCGCGTGGCGCCGGATCAGAAAATGGACGTGATGGCGAAATGCTCCAGCACCGTGGGACACAAGGTGCCCAGCTTCGCGACCAGCCACATGAAGACGCACGAGAAACCGGCCAGCAGGGCCAGATCGCGCAAGCGCTTGAGAAATACCGTCAGGGGCCGATACTCCACGCCGTGGTATTCCATGGTTGCAGAACCTCTCATGATTGCGAAAATCCGCGACGAGAGTCTATTCGTCCCCGCCGCGAATCACCATATCCGGAAGGTCGTACTCCAAAGACGTGAAAAACGGCCGCGCCCGTCACAGGCCGGCCGGACGCACGTAGCCCGGGAAGTCCTTGTCCAGCACGTTCTTGAAGAACGGCGACTTGAACGCGGCGGCCAGGTCCTTGGCCCAGGGCTTGCCCTGGTCGGCGCTGCGGATCGCCACGACCTGCTGGAATTGCACGGGCGGCGTCTCCAGCGCCACCGCGCTGGTCAGCTTCAGGCCCGAGGCAATCGCGAAATTGCCCGGCACCACGGCGAACTCCACGTCGCCCACGGTACGCGGCAGTTGCGCGGCCTCGACCGGCTGCAGCTTGACCTTCCTGGGATTGGTGGCCAGGTCCTTTTCCGTGACGCGCAGCGGGTCCACGTCGGCCTTCACCGTGATCACCCGGTTCTGCTGCAGCAGCAACAGGGCGCGTGCCAGGTTGCTCGGATCGTTGGGCAGCGTGAAACGGTCGCCCTCCTTCACGTCGGCCAGGCTCTTGCGCGACTTCGAATAGATGCCCATGGGCGCGGTCGTGCTTTGCACCAGGTCGACCAGGTCCAGCTTCTGGTCCGCCTTGAAGCGGTTCAGGTAGGCGATGTGCTGGAACAGGTTGGCGTCCAGCGAACCTTGCGCCAGGGCCAGGTTGGGCTGCACGTAGTCGTTGAACTCGACCAGCTTGACCTTGTAGCCCTGCTTCTCGAGCTGGGGCACGATGCCCAGCTTGAGCACGTCATAGTTGTAGCCGGCGGTCGCGCCGAACACGAGGTCCTTCTTGGCGGGATCGGCGGCATGGGCGGCGGCGCCCAGCGCCAGGACGGCGGCGGCGGTGCCGAGGATGAAAGTGCGACGTAGGGTCATGATGGAATTCCCGGAAATGAATGCGGCACGGCCAGCCGTGCCTTCGACGGAAAGAAAGGATCAGCGTTTGTCCAGCCGGTGGGCCAGCGCGTTGCCGCCGAACTGGATGATCTGCACCAATACGATCAGCAGCGCGACGGTCAGCAGCATGACGTCGGTCTGGAAGCGGTAGTAGCCGTAGCGGATGGCCAGGTCGCCGATGCCGCCTCCGCCCACCACGCCGGCGATGGCCGAATACGACAGGAAGCTGACCGCCAGCACGGTCAGCGCCAGGATCAGGCCGGAGCGGGCTTCGCGTACCAGCACGCGCCAGACGATCTGCAGTTCGGAAGCGCCCATGGCGTGCGCGGCCTCGATCACGCCGCGCGGCACTTCGCGGATACTCTGCTCCACCAGCCGCGCGAAGTACGGGATGGCGGCCACCGACAACGGTACCGACGCGGCCAGCGGGCCGATGGACGTGCCCACCACCACGCGCGTAACCGGCACCAGCGCGACCAGCAGGATGATGAAAGGAAAGGACCGCACGGTGTTGACGATCCAGCTCAGCACCAGGTAGGCGGGCCGGTTTTCCAGCGACTGCCCGGGTCCCAGCAGGAACAGCAGCACGCCCAGCGGGCCCCCGATCAGGATCGCGGCGGCCAGGCCGATGCCCAGCATCATGAAGGTCTGGCCGATGGCGACCCAGAGTTCGGGAAGAATGGCGAGGATATTGTCGGACATGGTCATGCGGCCCGGGTAGTCGGTTCCGCCGCCTGGGCGATGCGGGCGGCGTGTTCCTTGAGGATGTCTTCACGCACCTGCTCCTGGGCCAGTTCGCGGCCCAGCGCGCTCAGGCGCGGCGTGGCCTGGTCGCCCACGTCGAAGCGTTCGACCAGTTGCCCGTTCTCGAGCACCGCGACGTGGTCGCACAAGGCATGGACCACGTGCAGTTCGTGCGTGACGATGATGATGGTCACGCCCAGCCGCTGGTTGATCTCGCGCAGCGTGTCCAGCACCGAACGCGTGGTCTCGGTATCCAGCGCCGACGTCGGCTCGTCGCACAGCAGCACCTTGGGATGCGGCGCCAAGGCGCGCGCGATCGCCACGCGCTGCTTCTGCCCGCCGGACAACTGCGCGGGATGGTTGTGCAGCTTGTCGGTCAGGCCCACCACGGCCAGGCACTCCTGGACGCGGGCCTCGATCTCGGCCCGGCTGCGGTTGCCATGCAGCTTCAGCGGAAAAGCCACGTTCTCGTAGACGCTGGCGTTCTGCAGCAGGTTGAACTGCTGGAAGATCATGCCTATGCCCTGCCGGGTCTCGCGCAGCTCGCGCTTGGAGAGCCGCGTCAGGTCGCGGCCGTCCACCAGCACGCGGCCGGTGTCCGGGCGCTCCAGCAGGTTGATCATGCGCAGCAGCGTCGACTTGCCGGCGCCGCTCTTGCCGATCAGGCCGAAGATGCGCCCTTCGGCCATGTCCAGCGACACGGACTTCACGGCCTCGAACACCCGCCCGTCGGGCAGCTTGAACGTCTTGCTGACCGCTTCGAGCCGGATCAGCGGCGGTGCGGAAGGAGAGGAAGAATTCGGATTCATAGAAAAAGACGAGGCGGCTGGCCCCCGCCCGGCATGGGGCGGAAGCACCTTGGCCGCCACTGTAACATCGCAGTATGGGGCAAACGCCCGGCGCCGGGAACGACGCATTTTTCCTATGTATATTCTATTTCCTTATTAATCATTGCGTTCGTTCGACAAAAAACGCATAAGCGGCCGGTTCAGAATTTCAGCGTCATCCCCAGGGCCAGCGCGCGCGGATAACCCGGCTTCACATAGTCCGCGTACTGGAATTCCCAATAGCGCTTGTCGGCCAGGTTGGTGATGGCCGCGCGGAAGATCGTGTCATAGCCGCCCAGGCGGGTTTCGTAGCTGGCGCCGACATTGACGATGGTATAGCCCGAGACCTTCACGTCGTTGGCCGGACGCAGCATCGTGCTGCCGGTGTACTTCAGATCGGCCCGCAGCTTGAGCCCCTGCACCTGCGGCACGCTGTAGACCACCTGCCCCGCCGCGACGAAGCGCGGCGCGCCGGCGACGCGCTTGCCGTTGTAGTCCGAGCCCTTGCGATATTCCGAATCCAGCAGCATCAGGTTGCCGCCCACGGTCCACGCCCCCGCCCGCTTCGAGGCCCCCAGTTCCAGGCCCTGGTAGACCGACAGGCCATCCTGCACCAGCACGTTGCCGGCGTTCGCATATTCGGCGCCGCGCTCGATGCGGAACAAGGCGGCGGTGGCGGCCCAGCCGCTGCGCTCGGTCTTGATGCCCACCTCGTACTGCTTGCTGGTAAGCGGCCCCAGCGTCTGGCCGCGGTTGGCGTAGGCATTGCCCACCGTCGCGCCCTGCTCCAGCGACTCGACATAGCTGGCATAGGCCATGGTCTGCGCATCGGGCCTGAACATCACCGCCACCGTGGGCGTCACGCTGCTCTTGTCATACAGCGCCGACGTGGCGCCGTCCGGCGTGTAGCCTTCCTGCCTGAACCTGGTGTAGCGCACGCCCGCCAGCACCGACCAGCGATCCGACAGCTTGACGGTATCACTGGCGAACAGCGCCTTCTGCGTGATCTCGCCGGCCCGGTACAAGTCGAGCCCGCCCTGCGGATGGTAGGCAATGACGTTCCGCGACCCCAGCGACCCCGTGCCCATCTGCTGATACACGCTGTTCAGGCTGTAGTCGTTCTTCTGCTGCTGCCAGGACGCGCCCAGCACCACCTGGTGTTCCAGCGCGCCCGTCGCGAAACCACCCTGCACCATGGCTTGCCACTGGTCGTAGGCATAACGCTCCGCGTAGTCCGACCGGTAGTCCTGGTAGTTGCCGCCGCTGTCCGTCAGGAACAGCACCGACTCGCTGCGGCGGGTCCCCAAGTTTGACGATGGGCCGGTCGTCCAGGTCGCTGCGCGTGACCACGGTGGTCGAGAACGGCGTCTCGAGCTGCGTCAGGTTGCCCAGCGCACCGGCATGGACCGGCGCTTCCAGGTCATGGAGCGTGGCCGATTCGCCCGTCGCGGTGACGGAGATGGTGGGAAGCTGCTGGGCGGTTTCCGGCGTCTTGTCCTGGTCCCTGGCGGAGGTATCGGCGGCAGCGGCCTGGGCCGCGAAAGCCAGGGACAGCGCCAGGACGAGGGCGGAACGACGCAGGCATGCGAGGCGGGCGTGATCGGCGTGGCGATCCTGATGAGAAGGAGTGTGCAAAATCGCTCTCGGGTAGAAATGGTGGGTCACAGAATTTACGAATCATAATGATAAATGTTTTCATTTAAAAACAGGAATCCCCGGGAGCCGCGTCTCTCGATCGATCGCCCCGTGAACACGGGAACGCACAAAAGAAAATCGCCGCCCCTTGCGGGAACGGCGATTGTCGGTGAACCTGGAGGCGCGTGGCGGAGTCGAACCGCCCTCAACGGATTTGCAATCCGGTGCATAACCGCTTTGCTAACGCGCCATGGCGAACAAGGTTCGCATTCATCTTTCCTTTTCCGCCCCATGGTTCTTGCATGATTTCGCATGCAAGGGGCTTGTGCTGGAAAGAGCCCGCTATTCTACACGAAGCTGCGCTTGTGTGCGAGGCGCTTGCCCGCCCCGCCCTTGCGGGCTTGCGCTAGTTCTTCCGGCGGGCGCGCATCACCTCGATATTCGCCCGTTGCTCGGGTGTGAAAGAGGCTTGACCCTGCGGGCCGGCGGCCCGTTCGGTGGCCAGGTACATGCCGGCGTGCAGCGCCGCCAGCATCGCGGTGGCGTATTCCTTGCCGGTCAGCCGCTGGCGGGCCAGGGCGGCGCGCACGCGCGGCTGGGCCTCGAGCTTGCGCGCGATGTCCTCGACCGACTCGGCGTCGTCGTCATCGTCGTCGGCGGCTTTCACGTTCTTCAGTTCGGCGGCCACCGCGTCCATGCGGTCGAGCAAGGCGGGAGTCAGGCGGAAACGCGCCGGGTCCGTGCCGTCGGCGGCCTGCGCGGGGTCCGCGGCGAGCAAGGCGCTCAGGACGATGACGGCCGAGGCGGCCGCCAGGGAAAGGAAACGGGTGCTTGGCGACATGGCGATACATACCTTGGGAAAAACCCCGGCAGCCTAACCAAACCCGTCCCCCTCTACCCCACCCCGCCCGGGTAGGGTGTCGTGACCGACGCACGGGGATGCCGGGATGCCGCGGCTCGGGTACGATCAGGAATCCCCATTGTCGCCACCCGCCATGTCATCGCCTCGCCCGACCGGCCAAGCCCTCGCTCGCCTGCACCAGCTGGCCTGCCTGGACGTGGGCGGCCCGCAGTTGATCCAGCCCTTGCTGGAGGCCATGCACCCGCTCATCGGATTCGAGTCGGGCGGCTATTTCTACCCGGACGGCAATGGCGAGCTGGAAGCACATATGGAGGATGCCGACGTGCAGGCCTCGGTGCCTGAACATTTCGATCCGCGCATCCTGCGCAGCGAGAACGAGATGTTCCACAACAGCCTGCGCGCGGCCCGCGACATCGTGCTCCACGGCCACGGCCCGCGCACCATGGGCCAGATGCTCCGGGCGTCCCATGTGGACCTGCGGCGCAGCGACTATTACAACGTCGTGATGCGCCCCGCGCGGGTGGCCGACTGGCTGTGCCTGGCGCTGCGCGCGCCGCAAGGCCAGGGCATAGGCATGCTTTTCCTTTTCCGTCCGCCCGGCGCGCCCCCCTTCCGGCCGGAAGAAATCGCAACGCTGGCCCGGCTGGAACCCCATCTGGCGCATGCCTTGCAGCCGGGCGAGCTCGACGCCCAGGACAGCGAAATCCATCGCCAGGGCCTGCTGGTCGCCACCCCGCAAGGCCGGCCCTTGTGGATTTCCCCCGACGCCGAAGCCCTCATGCCGCTTGCGTTCGGCTGGCGCTGGCGGCGAGGCGCCGCGCTGCCTCCTGCCCTGCAATCGCTGGTGCAGCGGCTGGCGCCACGGGCAGGCGCGGACTGCGCCCCGCCGCGACACGAACTGCACAATGCCCACGGCTGGTTTTCGCTGCGGGCCACGCACCTGGCGGCGGCCTCGGGCGATGGGGAAGCCATCGGCATCCATATCACGCAGCGCGTGCCGCGCGGCCTGCGGCTATGGTCGGCCTTGGGGGCGCTGCGGCTGCCGCCGCGCCAGCACGAGCTGGCATACTGGCTGGCGCGCGGCGTGCCCGAGTCGCAGATCGCCAGGCGCCTGGGCATCAGCGCCAACACCGTGGTCTATCACCGCCGCCAGCTCTACAACCGCCTGGGCGCCGGCAACCGGGCCGAACTGCTGGCTCGGCTGGAGCCCGGCGGCCATCGTCGATAACCGACCATCCATCTGGAGCAAGCCATGGCCGACAAGCCCGTCAAGATTCCCGGCCCGGACCATCCGATCACGATCACGCCGAACCCGGCGCGCATCGTCGTCACGGCCGGCGGCCGCACGGTGGCCGATACGCGCCGTGCGCTGACGCTGCGCGAAGCCGCCTATCCGCCGGTGCACTACGTACCGCGCCAGGACGCCGACATGACGCTGCTCGAGCGCACCGCGCACACCACCTACTGCCCCTACAAGGGGGACTGCACGTACTACAGCATCCCTGCCGGTGGCGAGCGCGCCACGGATGCCGTGTGGAGCTACGAGTCGCCGCACCCCGCCGTGGCGCAGATCGCCGGGTATCTGGCGTTCTATCCGGACCGTGTCGACGAGATCCGGGAAATGCGCTAGCGCCCGCCGATCAACCGCAGTGCACGAATGCTTCGTCCGGGATCGCCCAGGCCAGCAGGTTGCGCATATGAACCTGCCTTGCTGCGCCGGAACCCGCCACATCCTTCCATTCGCCGTCGCCGATGTTCGCTAGCGCCGCCATCATCTGCGGCCTGCAGGCGCGCAGCACCGCAATGAGCCCACCGGGGTCTCGCCGGGCCAGGGCATGGCGGCACAGCGCGAACAGGTACGCCGTGTCTTCCTGCCCGTCCTCATCCGGGCCGTGATCGATGGGCAGCCTGGACCGCACCCGCCTGAGCAGGCGATGCAGGTGCTGGCGGGAAGCCTCCTCGCTGCGCCCGGCCAGCGAACCGAGCTCGGCATGGCTGAACCCGAATATCTCGTACAACAGGACAGCCGCCGCATCGCCGGGGGCCAGCGTCCGGCAGAGGTGAAGCAAGGCCGCCTCCACGCGCTGGGCCTGATCGGCCAGCCGCTGCGGCCAGTCTCCATCCGGCTCCCCCGGCGCCGCTTCGGCCGCCTGCGCGAGGACGGCCTGGTACCGCCCCTGGCGGCGCAGGAGGTCGATGCACAGATGATGCAGCACCGTCACCAGCCACGCCTCCCGGCCTGCCTGGGTCGGCGGCAAGGCGCCGCCGGCGGTGCGCAGATAGGCGTCCTGCACCAGGTCTTCCGCTTCGCCGCCGTGCGCCAGCCAGCGTCGGGCCAGTGCGATCAATCGCTTGCGCAGCGCCTCGTCGTCTGCCAGGGGATGGGAGGAGATCAGGGATGTCACGTTATGGGCGGCTCGTTCGTTTACCAGCAGAACCTAACACGAAAAGGAGCCTCCGATGTTTGCCAACGATCCCGATCACGCTTCCGGAACCGCGCCCGGACAGAACAGCGCCTTCCTGGAAGAAAAGGCGTTCCGGACACGGACGGTGCTGGTGTTCGGCACCATCACCGACACCACGGCGTCCGAGACGGTGCGGCGCCTGCTGGCGCTGGACTCGGAATCCGACGCGCCCATCAACATGATCGTCTCGTCTCCCGGCGGCCACCTGGAGTCGGGCGACGCGATACACGACGTGGTGCGCTTCATCGACGCGCCGGTCAACATGATAGGCACCGGCTGGGTGGGCAGCGCCGCCACCCATCTCTACCTCGGCGCGCCCCGCGCGCGGCGTTTCTGCCTGCCCCAGACCCGCTTCCTGATCCACCAGCCCAGCGGCGGCATGGGCGGCACGGCCAGCGACGTCGCCATCCACGCGCGCGAGATCGTCAAGGCGCGCGAACGCATCGCCCGCGTCATCGCGCGCGAAAGCGGGCAGGCCCTGGAGCGGGTGCTGGCGGACATCGAACGCGACCACTGGATGCCGGCGGCAGAAGCCGTGGCCTATGGGCTGGTCTCCCGCATCATCGAGAAACGTGGAGACCTGGCCTAGGCCCTTCCCCTTGGAAGAAGCCCCACGCAGGTCCTAGAACGCGGCCTGCAGCGCGATCTCGCCGCGCGTGCCGGCCATGCCCGGAAACAGCCGCCGGGCCGCCGCGTCGGTTCCATGCAGGGTCAGCCGCAACTCGAAGGGAGGCTTGAACGCCCACACCGCGCCCACCGAGGCGTGGGTGTAGCTGTCGGCATACGCATCATCCAGGAAATAGCGGGCCAGCGCGGTTTCGACACGCCACGCATGGCCCAGGGGATGACGCGCCCCCAGCAGCGCATACGTGCCGGCCGTGCGGCTGGCCATGGCATTGTTCGAATGCCCCAGGGCCAGCCAGTAGCGATCGCGCCACGTCACGGCGAAATTGACTTCGTTCCAGTTCGGATGCCCCTGCGTCGACGGATACTGGTAACGGAGGAAATAGGCATCGAGCGCCCAGTCTGGCGCGAGCCTTCCTGCCCAGCCGGCGGCGAGGTCGAACTCGGCGTAGGCGCCGTTGTCGGGCTTGAATTTCACCGTGGACCCCCACGCCGAGGCATACAGCCCCGATTCGTGGGCGTATCGGACGCCGGCCTGCACGGCGGGGCGCTCCCGCGTTTGCGACGACCCCCGCCACACATAGTCGGAGGTCAGGGCCGCGCTGCCCGTCCACTGCGCACGGGCATCGCCCGGCAAGACGGCCAGCAAGGCCGCGGAACCCAGGACGGCAAGGCTGCCGCGGGAAAAAACAAGGATGAGCCGCATGTTTTCCACTTGAAAAGGGTGATAGACATGACCGGCCACCAGTATTCCGAAAAGCGTATAAATTCCTCGTTCAAAAACCGGGGAGCGCCGTATATTTTCCGTAAACGTGCCCGCCCGCGGCGGCGGGCTCAGCCACCGCGGTAATACCGCTGCGGGACGAACGGCATGCGGACCACCTCGATCGGCACGGCCTTGCCGCGCACCATCGCTTGCAGGACGGTTCCCGGCTGTGCCAGGCCGGTGTTCACATAGCCCATCGCGCAGGGTGCGTTGAGCGTCGGGCCGAAGCCGCCGCTGGTCACCGAACCGGCCGGATGGCCATGTTCGTCAAGCAGTACGGCGCCTTCACGCACCGGCGTGCGCTCGCGCGGCAGCAGCCCGACGCGCTTGCGATCCACGCCCTGTTCGATCTGCGCCTGGATCGCCTCGTCCCCCGGGTAGCCGCCCGCCCGGGCGCCCGCGGCCCGGCGCGCCTTCGAGATCGCCCAGAGCAGGCTGCTCTCGACGGGGGTGGTCGCGGCGTCGAGATCATGGCCATAAAGGCACAGGCCGGCCTCGAGCCGCAGCGAATCCCGGGCTCCCAGGCCCACCGGCCTGACTTCCTCGTGCCCGAGCAGTTCCCGGGCCAATGGCTCGGCGGCATCGGCGGGAACCGAAATTTCGTAGCCATCCTCGCCGGTATAGCCGGAGCGGCTGACCAGGCACTCGACGCCCAGCAATTCCACGGTGGCGACCGACATGAAGAGCAGCGAGGCGAGCTCGGGCGCCAGGCGGGCCATCACCTGCGCGGCCGCCGGTCCCTGGATCGCCAGCAAGGCGCGATCGGACAGCACCTCGACGCCGCAGCGCTCGCCGATGCGGTGGCGCAGGTGTTCGATGTCCTGCTCCTTGCAGGCCGCGTTGACGACGAGGACCAGCGAATCGCCGGCGTTGGCCACCATCAGGTCGTCCATCACTCCGCCGCGCTCGTTGGTGAACATGGCGTAGCGCTGCTGGCCTGCGGGCAGATCGACGATGTCGACGGGCACGAGGGTCTCGAGCGCCGCGGCCGCCTGCGGCCCGGACAGGCGGATCTGGCCCATGTGCGATACGTCGAACAAACCCGCCCTGGCCCGCGTATGAAGATGTTCCTTCAGGATCCCGTCGCGGTACTGGAGCGGCATCGCGTACCCCGCGAAGGGGACCATGCGTGCCCCGAGCTCGAGGTGCAGGTCATGCAGGGGCGTCTGCGCCAGGGGCGCAAGAGCGGATTCAGTCATTCATCGGTTCCCAATCAGCACTCGATCACGTTGACGGCCAGCCCGCCGCGGGCCGTCTCCTTGTACTTGACCTTCATGTCGGCGCCGGTCTCGCGCATGGTCTTGATGACCCTGTCCAGCGACACGCAGTGGCTGCCATCGCCCTGGAGCGCGATACGCGCGGCATTGATGGCCTTGACCGCCCCCATCGCGTTGCGCTCGATGCAAGGCACCTGGACCAGTCCCCCGACCGGATCGCAGGTCAGGCCAAGGTTGTGCTCCATGCCGATTTCCGCCGCATTCTCGACCTGCCGCGGCGTGGCTCCCAGCACTTCCGCCAGCCCGCCGGCGGCCATCGAGCATGCGACGCCCACCTCGCCCTGGCAGCCCACCTCCGCGCCCGATATCGAGGCGTTCTGCTTGTACAGCATGCCGATGGCCGCGGCAGTGAGCAGGAAGCGGACGACGCCGTCGGACGTGGCGCCCGGAACAAAGCGCATGTAGTAGTGCAGCACCGCGGGCACGATACCGGCCGCGCCGTTCGTTGGCGCCGTCACGACTCGTCCGCCGCTGGCGTTCTCTTCGTTCACGGCCAAGGCATAAAGATTGACCCAGTCGATCACGGACAGAGGATCGCGCAGGCCGGCTTCCGGCTGGCTCGTCAGTTTCCGGTACATCTCGGCGGCGCGACGCTTGACGCGCAAGCCGCCGGGCATCACCCCTTCCTTGCGACAACCGCGCCGCACGCACTCCTCCATCGTGCTCCAGATCCGCAGCAGGGCCGCGCGTGTTTCTTCCTCGGGCCGCCAGGCTTCCTCGTTCTTCATCATCAACGCGCTGATCGGCAGTCCGGTCTGCCGGCAGTGCGCCAGCAGCGCGTCGGCGGTATCGAACGGGTATGCCAGCGGCCGGTCGTCCACCACGATCGGCGAACCCTCGGCCACCGACTCGTCGAGCACGAAACCGCCCCCCACCGAGTAGTACACGCGCGACCGCAACACTTCGCCCGCCTCGTCGAACGCCGTGAACCGCATGCCGTTCGGATGGAACGGCAGGCTTTCCCGCCGATGCAGGACGAGATCGGTCTTCTCGTCGAACCGGATCTGGTGCACGCCCAGCACGTTCACGCGCCTGTGCTCGCGGATGGCGGCCAGCCGGTCCGGGATGCTTTCCGTATCGACCCGCTCGGGCTCCTCGCCTTCGATGCCGAGCAGGACCGCCACGTCCGAGGCGTGTCCCCTGCCCGTGGCCCCCAGCGACCCGTACAGCTCGGCCCGGATACGGCACACCCGCTCGAGCAGGCCCAAGCTTCGCAGGCCGTCCGCGAACTTCAGGCCAGCCTTCATCGGCCCCACCGTATGGGAACTCGACGGCCCGATTCCGATCTTGAAGATGTCGAGGGCGCTCACCGACATGGAACTCTCCCGGTCGCGCTAACCGCGGTCGGCAAGCGATTGCCTGGCCGGGGCGCCTGCCTGGCCGCCTTCGTAGTCGGACATCGGGGGGCACGAGCAGACCAGGTTGCGGTCTCCGTAGACGTTGTCTACCCTGCCCACCGGCGGCCAGTACTTGGACTGCCGCAGCGACGGCACGGGGTACGCGGCCTGCTCGCGCGAGTAGGGCCTGGTCCACTCGCTCGCAACGACGTCCAGGGCCGTGTGCGGCGCGTTCTTCAGCGGATTGTCATCGCGGCCGAAGGCCCCGCGCTCCACCGCGTCGATTTCCTCGCGGATGCATATCATGGCATCGCAGAAACGATCCAGTTCGGCCTTGGGTTCGCTTTCGGTCGGCTCGATCATCAAGGTGCCCGGCACCGGGAACGACATGGTCGGCGCATGGAACCCGAAGTCGATGAGCCGCTTGGCGACGTCTTCCGCCGACACGCCGGTCCTGTCCTTGATCGGACGCAGATCGATGATGCACTCGTGGGCGACCATGCCGTGCACGCCCGTATACAGGATCGGATAATGCGGCGCCAGCCGCCGGGCGATGTAGTTGGCGCTGAGGATGGCGACCTCGGTGGCGCGCTTCAAGCCGTCCGCGCCCATCAGCGCAATATAGGCCCAGGTGATCGGCAGGACGCTCGCGCTGCCCCACGGAGCAGCGCTGACGGCGCCTTCCGTGCGCCGCTCGAACCGGCGGTGTCCCGGCAGGAAGGGCGCCAGGTGGGCCTTGACGCCTATCGGCCCGACGCCGGGCCCGCCGCCGCCGTGCGGAATGCAGAAGGTCTTGTGCAGGTTGAGATGGGACACGTCGCCGCCATAGGCCCCCGGCAGCGCCAGGCCGACCTGGGCATTCAGGTTGGCGCCGTCGATATAGACCTGGCCGCCATGCTCGTGGACGATGGCGCAGACCTCGGCCACCTCCTCTTCGAACACGCCATGTGTCGACGGATACGTGATCATGATGGCCGCGAGGTCGGCCGCATGCTGCGACGCTTTTTTCCGCAGGTCTTCGAGGTCGACGTTGCCGTTCTCGTCGCACGCGACGACCACCACCTTCATGCCGACCATCTGCGCCGATGCCGGATTCGTTCCGTGCGCCGACGAGGGGATCAGGCACACGTTGCGGTGCCCTTCCCCACGGCTCGCGTGCCAGCCGCGTATCGCCAGCAGGCCGGCGTACTCGCCTTGCGCACCGGAGTTCGGCTGCAGGCTGAAGGCGTCGTACCCGGTGCACGCGCACAACATCTGCTCCAGTTCGGTCACCAGTTGCAGATAGCCCCGGGCCTGCTCGATGGGAGCGAAGGGATGCAGGCCGCCGAACTCTTTCCACGTCACCGGAATCATTTCGGTGGTGGCGTTCAGCTTCATCGTGCATGATCCCAGCGGGATCATCGTACGGTCCAGGGCGAGGTCCTTGTCGGCGAGGCTGCGCAGGTAGCGCAGCAGATCCGTCTCGCTGTGATAGGTGTTGAAGACGGGATGGGTCAGGAAGGCCGACGTGCGTTGCAACGCTTCCGGGAACCGGTCGTCGGTGCCGGCCTCGATCGCCTCGAACCCCGGCGCCCGCAGTCCGGCGGGAGCGAACGCCGCCCACAGGGCTTCCACTTCCGGCACGCCGCTGGTCTCATCCAGCGAAATGCCCACGTGGGCGTCGTCGATCTCGCGCAGGTTGATCCCGCGCGCCCGCGCGGCCTGGTGGATCTCGTCCGTGCGGCGGCCCGTCCTTACCGTGATCGTGTCAAAGAACACGTGCGTCGGCACCTCCAGGTCCAGCTCGCGCAAGCCCCGGGCCAGCGTGGCCGCAAGTCGGTGGACGCGCCGCGCGATCGTCGCCAGGCCGCTCGGCCCATGATACGAGGCGTACATCGCGGCCATCATGGCCAGCAAGGCCTGCGCCGTGCAGATGTTGCTCGACGCCTTCTCGCGCCGGATGTGCTGCTCGCGCGTCTGCAAGGCGAGCCTGTACGCCTTGCGTCCCTGCGCGTCCACCGACACGCCGATGAGGCGGCCGGGCATCTCGCGCTTGTACGCTTCGCGCGTGGCGAAGTACGCCGCGTGCGGGCCGCCGAAGCCCAGCGGCACGCCGAACCGCTGCGCCGATCCGACCACGACGTCGGCCCCGCACTCCCCGGGCGGGCGCAGCAGCGTCAAGGCAAGCAGATCCGCGGCCACCGCAAGCAGCGCGCCCTTCGCATGCGCCTGATCGGCGATGCTGGCCAGGTCTCCGACCTCGCCGCTGGTTCCGGGGTATTGAAGCAGGACGCCGAAACAGTCCACGGCCGCGAGGTCCGTGCGCTCGTCGCCCACGATCACCTCGATACCCAGCGGCTCGGCGCGCGTGCGGACGACGTCCAGCGTCTGGGGATGGCAATCGCCGGATACGAAGAAACGGTTGGCCTTGTTCTTGGCCAGGCGCCGGCAGAAGGTCATCGCCTCCGCCGCCGCCGTCGCCTCGTCCAGCAGCGAAGCGTTGGCGATGTCCATCCCCGTGAGGTCGCTCACCATCGTCTGGAAATTCAGCAGGACTTCGAGCCTGCCCTGCGAGATCTCGGGCTGGTAGGGCGTATAGGCCGTGTACCACGACGGATTCTCGAGCAGATTGCGCAGGATGACCGTCGGCGTGTGGCAGTCGTAGTAGCCTTGGCCGATGCAGGACTTCATCACCCGGTTCCCGGCCGCGATGCGCTTGAGGTCTTCCAGCACCCGGGGTTCGCTGCGCGGCTGGCCGAGCGCCAGCGGCGACCGCGCAAGGATCGAAGCGGGGACCACCTTCTCTATCAGCTCGCCCATCGATGCGAGTCCGAGCGAGCCCAGCATCTCGGCCTGGTCGGCTGCGGAAGGTCCGATATGGCGGCCGATGAAATCGTCCGCCTGGGTCAGCGCGGCATAGGGGATACGGCGTGCGGTGTCGGTTGCGTGCTTGGTCATGAAGCTTCCTCTGTTCGTGCCGGTCCGTCCTCAGCCCTCGATGAGCCGGGCATAGGCTTGCGCGGTCAGCAGCCCGTCCAGCCTCGGCGCTTCGTCTGGCGCGAGCTTCACGAACCAGCCGCTGCCCAGCGGGTCGCTGTTGACTTTGCCGGGATCCTGCACGATTGCCTCGTTGACCGCGACGACGGTGCCGGACAGCGGCGCCTTGATGTCGCCGGCCGCCTTGACCGATTCGATCACCGCAAGCTCGTCGCCGGCATCGTAGTGCGAGCCGACGGCTGGAAGCTGGACGAACACCAGGTCACCGAGCGCCGATTGCGCGTGATCCGTGATACCGACGACGACGCCGCCGTCCGCATCCGGCCGGAGCCATTCGTGGTCCTCCGTGAAGCGGACTGCATCGGTCTGGATGGACATGCGAACCTCCGGGGCGGATAAAGCAAATCATTCTGCTAACCGGTACCCGGGTGGTCAAACGATCTATACTGGGGCATCCATTAGTCCGAGTGCGTGCAAGGAACCAAGAGTGCGGCGGAGACACCTCAACAGCTCCGTAATGGCCTGGCTGCGCTGCTTCGAGGCGGCCGCCCGCGCCGGCAGCTTCACGCAGGCGGCTTCCGAACTGTCCCTTACCCAGGGCGCGATCAGCCAGCAGGTTCGCGAGCTGGAAGACCGGCTGGGCGTCGTGCTTTTCCGCCGCCTGCCGCGCCAACTGGTGCTTACCAGCGAAGGCGAGAAACTCCGCGAAACCGTCACGACCGCCCTGGACCAGCTCGAACTGGCCCTGTCGCGGCTGCAGGACCGGCGCACCGACGGCTCGCTGGTGCTGAGCTGCTATTCGTCCTTCGCGCTGCTCTGGCTCATGCCGCGCATCGGCGCGTTCTACCGCGAGTACCCCGAGATCGACCTGCGCGTATCCGCCGAATTCCATGTGCTGGAGATGGCGACGGTGCTCAGGGAGGAGATCGATGCCGCGATCCGCTACGACCTGGGCGAATATCGCGACCTGGAATCCGTCCATCTGCTGGACGAATATCTGCTTCCCGTCGCCAGTCCGGATTTCGTGGAAGCGCATCCGGCGCTGCGCACCCCCTCCGACCTGGACGGTTCCATGCTGCTGCACGACGCGGTGGCCTGGCCAGGCGCCTCGGCCGATGCGGAATGGCGGTACTGGCTGGACACGGTCGGTGCCGACAGGGTGTCCATCACCCAGGGCAGGCGCTTCAACATGGCGCAGTTGGCCGTGGAAGCCGCCCTGAACGGCCAGGGCATCGCCATCGGACGCCTGGCCCTGGTCATCGATCACTTGCGGGAAGGTCGTCTGGTGCCGCTGTTCGGGCGCGCGGTACGCTCGCCGGCCGCGTACCGCCTGGTACACGTCGCCCAGCCGCCGCCGCGCGTGGATGCGCTGGCGCATTGGTTGAAGCAGGAAACCAGCCGCTTCCGCCAAGGCCGCGACGACTACCTCGCCCCGCTGTCGCCGGCCAGCCGATAAGGCCCCCAGGGCCTGCTCCGGATGGACAGGGAGGGTGCCGAAACGAAAAAAGGAGCCGCAAGGCTCCTTTTTTACACTCCATGGAAGGGCTTTCCATGGATCTCGAATTGGAGCGGGAAACGAGTCATGCACTAGAGCGCTAAGTCTCTGTTTCCCAATCACTTTCTCCACTGTGGTGATCAGCGAAGAACTCAATTATAGCCTTGTTTTTCGCCCTCGGCAACAAAGTTCATCCAACCACTTCCACCAGCGTCCAAGGATGATCCATCCACCCGTCGTTACGCCTGATGCGTCCAGCTGCTGAGCGGGTTCGCTATCGAACTCCAACTTGCGACGATCATGACTTGCGCTCGCTCCGCAGGCAGCGCGGGGTGGTGTCGCGTGGACTGCCTGGCACCTGGACGGCTGTAGGACACAACCGCCGGCATCGGAACACCGCAAGTACTCATCTTTACATCGCTGCGGCTAACTTCGCCGGAGCGCAACGCGGCGCCAGTGTAGTGGCAGCCAGCCTCAACGAAGGCGTGCAGCAATCCGGTTCATCTGCTCGATCTCCGCGCGCTGGCCATCGGAAATCGCTTGGCATAGGTTGACGAGTTCCGGATCTGAGAGCTGCGCCTCGCGGCACATGAGGATCGCTCCCGAATGGTGCGGGACCATAGACGCGATGAACTGTCGATCGCCGATTCCGGTTTGAGCACGGGTCGCGGCAAAAGAACCGAGTGTGAGAACGGCAAACAAGCCGTACAGCACGAGATTGAGCCGCCGGTTTGGAAACATGCCGGGCATTGTCGCTAGCATGAAGATGCCCATTGGCGCCCACATAGTGACCGCCATGTAGAGCATGTTGAGATTGTTTCTGAAGTCCCTGGCGCCGTCGATCATGCTGAACATTACGAAGTACATGACGACGAGGCCCAACACCATGTTCACCCAGAACTTGGCGTATGGTCGGCCGTGCTTACCCATCTGACCGGATGTGTGATGTTGATGTTCATGGGAATGTTCAGCCATCTCCGTCTCCTATGTGCTGGGGCAACCTGGCAGGGTCACTGGTACTGCGGCAGATACTTTGTCGATATATCAGCATGTGGAGCGATGCATCACTAACCGCTGATTTCCAGTCACCAACTGGACGTAGGGGCGTCGAACGCTTCAACTCGCTGGTCTTGAACCGTCTGGATATCAGACCATACCAAATCGGTCTTGATGGGCTTTGCGCCACCTATGACGCTGGTACCGTGAGCGCCAATATCGAGCTTGCGTCCTCATCGCTCGATGGGCCGGCAACTGATCGATTCTTGCATATCAAGCAAGACAAGGCCACCTGCGGCGGACGCCAATGGCCTCCTCCGCCTTCGCTTAGGGCATCGCCTCAAGCGTCCGTCGCAGGCCATAACGACACAACAGCCCTTGGGCAAGAAAGGAGCCGGTGATGTAGCGCACCCGAAAGGAGACGAAGACATGCACAAGGACATTTCAACATCAAAGGTGTTCTATCGTCCCATCGAGGCGGCCATCCGATGGGCTGGGTTGCTGCGGTATCTCCCGATGATCCTGGCCACGATCGCGTCACCGCGTGTCCTGCCTCGGTCGCTGAACTGCCCTCGATGGAATGAGTGCCGGCTGCACTCGGAACGTATCTATGACGGCATCCTCAACGGAGAGCTGCCCTACGGCAAGAACGGGATCACGCTCAATGATCCGAAGCTGCTCAATTCTCTGGATCTGACTGTTCGCCATGTCGATCTAAAACGCTGGATGCGCACCCACTATCCCGAGCACCGGCCAGGATTTCTGTTCAGCCGTGGCGAACGCATGGCGCATCCTTTCATCACCATGGAAACAGGACAGGCGATCCTCGTGGAGCGGCTGGCCCTTCAGGCCGCGCTTGAACAAGCCCGACGTGAGATGCGAGAACTGCAGGAGCAGCACGACACGCTACTCAAGCAATCCTCGGTGCTGTTGGCATCCAAGCAATGCGAGATCAGCGAACGGGCGGAAACGACCTATCTCAACATCATTGGAGGGATGTTGACGCTGATGCTGAGCCAGTCGCCTTCAGGCGTGCCCTATTCCAGCTTCAAAACGCAGGAGGCCCTTGTCTCTGCATTGGTCGCCCACTACGGCGGCACCATGGGCATCACTGAGCGCACCTTAAACGGAAAGTTCGCCAACGCTAAGAGGTACGTTCGTAGCGCAAGCGCATGAGGTTATCCAGCTTGTATGTGCAATCGCGGAGATTGCATTTGCAATGTCTTTCCGCAGCCAGGTCTATTGAATAGAGGTCACGCCAACAAACGCCACCGAGCGTTCAGGAGTGACCGCCATGTCGCAGACCCCTGTACTCCCGCCGAACGAGCGCCGCATCCTGCGGCTCGATGAAGTCGAAGCGAAGTCCGGCTTCAAACGCGCCCACATCTACAACCTGATGAAGAAGCGCCAGTTCCCTCAGGCGCTGCGCCTGGGCGTGCGCGCTGTCGGCTGGGATTCGATCGAAATCGACCAGTGGATCGCCGAGCGCCTCAACCACCGGACCTGACCCGCTCTCCCGCGGACTTCCCATTCCCAGCCGGAGAGCGCCATGCAGGTCGTGTCCATCATTTCAACGAAGGGCGGCGTCGGCAAGACCACGACGGCCGCCAACCTGGGCGGGCTCGCCGCGGACGCGGGCCTGCGCGTGCTGCTGCTCGATCTCGACGTGCAGCCCACCTTGTCCTCCTACTACGAACTGACCCAGCGCGCGCCGGGCGGCATCTATGAGCTGTTGGCCTTCAACGAGCGCGACCTTGGCCAGCTCGTGTCCCGCACGATCATCGCGGGCCTGGACCTGGTGCTGTCCAACGACCACCGGGGCGAGCTGAACACGTTGTTGCTGCATGCGCCGGATGGCCGCCTGCGGTTGCGGCATCTGCTGCCAGCACTTGCTCCCCTCTACGACCTGGTGCTGATCGACACCCAGGGCGCGCGTTCCGTGCTGCTGGAGATGGCGGTGCTCGCCTCCGATCTCGCGCTGTCGCCCGTCACGCCGGAAATCCTCGCGGCACGCGAGCTGCGGCGCGGCACCATGCAGTTGCTCGAAGACATTGCGCCGTACCGGCACCTGGGTATCGAACCGCCGCCGCTGCACTTGCTCATCAACCGCGTCCACCCGGTGTCCGCCAACGCACGGCTGATCCAGCAGGCCCTGCGCGACCTGTTCCAGGACAGCGCCGGCATCCGCGTGCTCGCCACCGACGTGCCGGCCATAGAAGCGTATCCACGTGCCGCAACGCGCGGCCTGCCGGTGCATCGGGTCGAGCACCGCCAGCCGCCCGGCAGAGTCGCCCCTGCCGCGCTCGACACGATGCGCGCGCTCGCCAGCGAGTTGTTCCCGCAATGGCAGGACCGACTGGCTCAAGTATCCGGCCGCCCGCAGCGACCTCTTGATCCTGGGAGGCCCCATGGCGAACGCACATGAGCTGGCCCGCGGCCACAAGCGGCTGCGCGCCCTGATCGAGTTCGCGGTCGGTGAGGGCTGGCACGTCAAGCGCACGCCGGGCGGGCACCTCAAGTTCACCAAGGCCGGCTGCGCGGCGATCTACACGAGTTCGACAGCGAGTGACCACCGGGCCGAATTGAACGCCCGTGCGCAGATCCGCCGCGCCGAGCGAGAGGCCCGCATGGCGCCGGCCGGCGGTCGTGGGGACTGCGAGGGGTGCGGCCATGGCTGACATGACCTCGCAGGACATGGCAGGCAAGCTGCTCGCGGCCGGCTTCGAGCGCAGCGGCCCAGCGGCTACGGCGTTGAGCGACCCGATCGCGGACACGCCCATGGTCGTGACGCTGGACCAGTTGCGGCCCTACGACCATGACCCGCGCATGAAGCGCAACCCGGCTTACGAGGAAATCAAGGCGTCCATCCGCGAGCGCGGCCTGGACGCGGCGCCGGCTATCACGCGCCGGCCCGGCGGGGACCACTACATCATCCGCAACGGCGGCAACACGCGGCTGGCGATCCTGCGCGAACTCTGGTCGGAGACCAAGGAAGAACGCTTCTTCCGCATATCGTGTCTGTTCCGACCATGGCCGGAGCGCGGTGAAATCGTCGCGCTGACCGGGCATCTTGCCGAGAACGAACTGCGCGGCGGCCTCACGTTCATCGAGCGCGCGCTCGGCGTCGAGAAAGCACGGGAGTTCTACGAGCAGGAGAGCGGCGCCGCCCTGAGCCAGTCGGAACTGGCCCGCCGCCTGGCGGCCGATGGCTTCCCCGTCCAGCGGTCGCACATCACCCGCATGGCCGACGCGGTGCGCTACCTGCTGCCCGCCATTCCCACCGTGCTTTATGGCGGCCTTGGGCGCCACCAGGTCGAGCGGCTGTCGGTCATGCGCACGGCCTGCAAACGCACCTGGGAGCACTACGCCAAGGACCGCTCGCTGCCGCTGGACTTCGACAGCTTTTTTCAGGAGGTGCTGGCGCAGTTCGACACGCAGGGCGACGAGTTCGCGCCGCAGCGCGTGCAAGACGAGCTGATCGGCCAGATGTCCGAGCTGCTGGGCATCGGCTACGACGTGCTGGCGCTGGACCTGACCGAATCGGAAAGCCGCCACCGGGCGCTGGTCAGTGACCCGACGCCACCTGCGGCGCAGCCGGCGTTGCCTTCGCCCACCGCCGGCACGCCGACTCCGCCGGGCGCAGCATCGTCCATCGCCACGCCTGCAGCGGCGGCCGGTCCTCCACCCGCCAGCCCTCCGGCGTCCGAGCCCACCTTGCGCCACGACGACACGGCGGCTGGCGAAGCGGCCACGGGAAGCCCGGCGGCTGCACCGAGCGATCTGCTTCGTGAGCACATCGTCTCGCCGGCACCGACGACCGAACGGCTGCAGTCGATCCAGCGCATGGTCGCCGACCAGTTGGGCGATGCGCTGCCGCCCGACTTCTCGGCGAGCGTGTTGCAGTCCATCCCGGTGCAAGCCGGCGGACTCTATCCGATCTCCGATGTCTGGTACATCGACGCCGGCCTGGACACGCCCGATCGGCTGCGCATCCACATCGCGCAGTTCGCGCGCGAGATCGCCGGGGAGGCAGGCCTGGACGAGTACATCGAGGATCGCGCCGATGGCATCGGGTTTGCGTGCCGCGCCCGCGGCCAAGCCCCGTCGCCGCTCGGCCGCGCGGTGCTGACGCTCCTCACTTCGCTGACGGGTCAGCCCGTCGCCGAAGCGGGCCTGGACGGCGCGCAGCTCGCCGCCGACCTGCCGACCCTGTTGCACGGCCAGAGCCAAGGCCATGGCAGCGGCGCAAGGCGCTTGAGCGACACCGCGTTGGTCAAGCTCTTTCGGCTGCTCCGCTTGGCCCGGCGTCTGCTGGACCTGGAAGCCGGCACCACGGCGCCCGGGACGTGAGCGAGGGAGGTCGCATGTCCACATCGCATCCGCTCAACCAGGCCGTGATTGCCCAGGCGCTGTATGACCTTCGCAACGGCCAACTGCGCCGCTGCAAGGCCATGGGCTTCGGCGAGGCCGAGCTGGATGCGCTCAAGCACCCCGCGCTGATCAGCGTGCTGGCCAACGCCAGCGTCTCGTGGTGCTCGGTCACGGTCAACCGCGAAGTGCTGCAGCGCCTGCTCAACCAGGCACAGGACGTGGAGAAGGAAATCGCCACGGTCGATCGCATGCTGCGGCTGGGGGCCAGCACGGAGATGGTCAGCCGCTTCTATGGCCTGACCCATCAGGAAGTCGCCCTGCGGCGGGAGATCCTCGGCCTGCCCAAGCGCAAGGGGCGCCACCCCGTCCTGGACGAGACCCAGGACACCGAACTGTGGCGGCAATGGAAAGCCGTGACCAGCAGCAGGAACGTCGATCTGGAGGACGAGACCTCGATTCTCGATGCGGCCATGGACCTGGCCGAGGGTATGTCACTGCCGCTCTCGGTGGTCTGGGCCGCGATCAGGAACTGGGTCGATCAGGGATTGGGCTAGGCCATGGCCGTGGACGACACCGCCCCACGAGCCCCGCGTCAAGGCCCCGTCGCACTCGCCGACCTGTTCGACGCTGCGCTGAAGGACCTCACGCCCAAGCCACATCCCAGCGCGCCAGCGCCCATGGCAGTGCCCACGCCTGCCGCGTCCGGCGACGCCTTCCTGTTCAGTGGCAATCGGCACGAGAGCGTGCCGCGGCGGCTGTTCCTCGACCGCCGCCTGACACCGCTGGAGCGCAACGCCTGGCAGGTGTTCCGGCTGATGCTCAACGACGACGGCGTCACGGCGTTCCCGACCTATGAGCAGTTGCGCCCCTGGCTGGCGTCCATGCCCTGCGCGGGACAAGCCTCCCACGAGACCGTCGCGCGGGCGCTGACGCTGCTGCGCCTGACGCGCTGGCTGAGCCTCGTGCGACGACGGCGCGACTCCAAGACCGGCCGCATCCTCGGAAACCTCTACGTCCTGCATGACGAACCCCTGACACCGTTCGAGGCCATGCAGCTCGACGCCGACTACCTGGCCCTGGTCAGCCAGTCGCTGGGGCATTCGGCCAAGGCCGTTCAGGTGGTGGGACTCAACACCCTCCAGGAGATCGCGGACGACCCGATGTTGTCCGGACGCACCTTGCCGTCGCGGCTGCAAGTGCTCGCCGAGCGCCTGGCCGACCAGGGCATCACCGCCACTCAAAGTTATCCACAGGAGGATGCGATCCACGATTCCGAAGAAGGGCCCGCGAGCCTTCTTCGGAATGGCGAACGCCCCTCTTCGGAATCCGAAGCAGGGCCGAAACCCGCGCCAGACGGCGCTCTTCGGAATCCGAAGCAGGACCGTACAGTACGTAGTAGTCGTATTAATGAAGTACGTACTACCGCGCAGGCGCGTGCGCTGGGCGACCTGCAATGGCCCAAGCGCTTCGCGGAACTGAAGGCGGAACAGCAGGCCGGAGCCAGGATGGCGTTGCAGCAGGTGGACGCTGCCCTGGGGCAGGCCGTGCTGGACGAATGGGCCGCACGGTGCGGCAAGCATGGCATCCGCAACCCCGCCGGATATCTGTTCGGCATCATCCAGCGCGCCATGCGCGGCGAGTTCAATGCGTGGGCCAAGCAGACCGGCCCGGCACCGCCAACACCATCGGCGGCGCGAGCGCCACCATCCGAGCCGCCGCGCAACGTCGTGCCGCCCGAGGTGGCCCGGCAGCACATCGAGCGCCTGCGCGACCTGCTGCGCAAGACCTGAGCACAGGGCTCGTCAAAGCCGTGAAGTAGATCTCCATGGCGGTCGGCAGAAACGGTCCCCTGGGGACGGCTGTGCGGTGAAGCGCCGGGTGACGGCGCGACCTGCTGCGCGAAACCTGGGCAAAGCGCCTGGCAAGGCCATGAAGCAAACCTCCATGGCGCTCAGCGGAACGGTCCCCTGGGGACGGCCGTGCTGCGAAGGATGGTGTCGAACGACAGCGCGACGTGCGGTGCAGCACGCAACCCGTCGACGACCGAGGCCCGGAGCGCCAACGTGAATGCCCATCTGCGGAGCGGTCCCCAGGGGACCGTTGCGCGCTGCGCCGCCAGCGCGCACAGAACCGGGGGCCGGCTCATTTCGGTTTGTTGACTGACTGCCTTCCGCCGCATGCGGATGCTGGCGGCTCCCTGTCCACCAGCGAGCGATCACCATGGCAACCAGCAACGAACCATTGCAACTCAACCTCGGCTCCCTGCGCAGCGCAATGTCGCTGACGCTGCACACCCACCACGCCTCGCGCATCTGGCATGGCCGCGCCGCCGCCGAGGGGCGACCGGGCATCGTCGGCCTGAACGGCTACATCGCCGTCATGAACAAAATGAAGCGCGGCTCGGAGCAGGACGACCCGTACAGCGACTGGTGGATGCTGCGCATCGAGGACAAGCTCGACCAGACCAAGACCACGCTGCAGACGCTGCGCGAACAGGTGGACCAGGCCCTGGCCGGCGTGCCCGCCGCGTTGACCCTGGGCGAGAACCTCAACGTGCAGCCCGTCAAGCTGCCGCTGTTCGTCAATGCGCAGTTGGGCTTTGCCGCTGTCTATCTCCTGGCCGACTACGACGACATCGCGCGCAAGCTGATCCTCGCCCACCACACCGCGCTGATCGACCGCAGCACCTTAGAGCGCTGGCTCAACGAGGGCGCGCACGCGCTGCGCAGCCTGTTCTCGCTGGCCCAGCAGTATCGCTATTCGGGCTGCACCCGCGACGATTTCGCGGCGAAGAATGCGGCAGCGCGGGCCGCGCTGGAGAAGTTCGGCGAGTTGCCGCAGGACGTGCTCGAAGGCACGCGCCGCTCGAAGTTTGCGCCACCCATCGTGCGCCGTGGTCTGCAACAGCGCGGTGAGAGTCCTGCCGCAGCCGCTACCAGCGTCGATGGTGATGCGGCCGCTGCTGCCGACCCGTCCGAAAACGCAGCCACTGCCGGCGAGGACGAATCCGCATGAGCGATCTGAACCAGCCGACCCGCTACTTCCGGGGCCTGCAACAGGGAGCCTTCATGCGCCTGGAACACGCGGCCTCTCTAAAAGGCCTTTTAAAGCCTTTTAAAGGTAAAGGGGACTTGGAGGCCTGGGCCGGCCAGTGCTTCGCCATGCGCGACGAGTTGATCGGCTTGGCGCAGCGACAAGTGCTGCAACAGGCCAGTGGGCATCCCTTCCACCTGCTGCCCGTGGAACTGGCCCAGCAGACCACTGGCGCGGGAACGACGTTCCTGCGCTGGCGCAGGCACGACCGCTCGGCCATGGGCGTGGCCCTGTGGCAGGAGCTGATGGCGAGCACCAGCACGCCGGTCAACCTGCTGGCCGACCTGCACGCGATCGAGCTGCAGCGCATCACGCTGAACATGCAGATCAGCCTGTTGCACACCCTGGGCAGGCAGGCGCAGGAGTGCGCCAGCAAGGCCGCCGAGGCGGAAGACGCCTACCTGCGCCGGCTCACGTCCTTTCCCGCCGCAATGCGCGATCGGTGATTGCGCCGGGCATCCCAGCACGCGCCCGGCGCCGACCAGGTGCGGGTATTTCAACCACCAAGGAGATTGCAACATGAGCACGCATTTTTCGGGCGAAGGCAACATCGGCTCGCCCCCCGAGTACCGGGAGTTCCCCAACGGCAACGACGAACCGCGGCGCTTGTTGCGGCTGAACGTGTATTTCGACAACCCCGTTCCCACCAAGGGCGGCGACTATGAGGATCGCGGCGGCTTCTGGGCGCCGGTGGAAATCTGGCACCGCGACGCCGCGCACTGGAAGGACCTCTACCAGAAGGGCATGCGCGTGCTGGTCGTCGGCCGCATGGAGCGCGAACCCTGGACCGACAACGAGGATCAGCCACGTGAGACTTGGCAGATCAACGCGCGCAGCGTCGGCATCCTGCCGTTCCGCATCGAGTCCGTCGTCCTGAGCCCCAAATCGCAGGAGACCGCACAGGACGCGCAGCCCAAGCCCCAGGCCGCCCAGGAACCGGCTGCGCCGAAGGAGCCCAAGCGCAGGAAGTGATCCGACGGGGGGGCGGCCGCAGTACGTTGCCGCCCCCCATGTCCTCGCGAGCTATCCCCAGGGGACAGCGCCACCAGCGTCCACCGGCTTCCACGCGCTCCCGAACATCGCGGCTCCCGACTCGCACATCGCCGGCCGCACGCCATCCCCGCCTCAGCCATCCCATCTCGTGAAAGCGGTCGCTGCCGCATGCAGCTTGTTTGCTGCTGCCCCAACAGGCGCTCGGCATCCTCGATCCCAGCAACTCCATGAACAACGGGAAGCGGATGGACGGACATGCGGCTGTTTCTGTGCGAGAAGCCCTCCCAGGGCAAAGACATCGGCCGGATTCTCGGCGCCACGCAGCGCGGTGAAGGCTGCCTCAACGGCTCCGGCGTCACGGTCACCTGGTGCATCGGCCATCTCGTCGAAGCGGCAGCACCCGAGGTCTATGACGCGGCGCTCAAGCGCTGGTCGTTGGAGCAGTTGCCCATCATCCCTCAGCAGTGGCGGGTCGAGGTCAAACCGCAGACCGCCACGCAATTCAAGGTCGTCAAAACGCTTCTGGCGAAGGCGACCCATCTCGTCATTGCCACCGATGCCGACCGCGAGGGTGAACTGATCGCCCGCGAGATCATCGACCTGTGCGGATACCGCGGCCCCATAGCACGCCTGTGGCTGTCGGCGCTCAACGATGCGTCCATCCGCACCGCGCTCGCCAAGCTGCGGCCCTCGGCCGAGACGCTGCCGATGTATTACTCGGCGCTGGCGCGCTCGCGCGCCGACTGGCTCGTCGGCATGAACCTCAGCCGGCTGTTCACCGTGCTCGGGCGGCAGGCCGGCTACGACGGCGTGCTGTCGGTCGGGCGTGTACAGACCCCGACGCTCAAACTCGTGGTGGACCGCGACCGAGAGATCGCGGCCTTCGTGTCCGTGCCGTACTGGGCCATCGACGTGTCCCTGTCCGCAGGCGGTCAGACGTTCACCGCGCAGTGGGTGGCACCCGACGCCAGCACCGACGACGCCGGCCGCTGCCTGCAGCAGCCCGTCGCACAGCAGGCCGCGCAACAGATCCGCGCCGCGGGCAGTGCCCAGGTGGTGTCGGTCGAGACCGAGCGCGTGCGCGAAGGCCCGCCGCTGCTGTTCGACCTGGGCACCTTGCAGGAAGTCTGTTCCAAGCAGCTTGGGCTGGACGTGCAGGAAACCTTGGAGATCGCCCAGGCTCTGTACGAGACGCACAAGGCCACGACGTACCCGCGCTCGGATTCGGGCTACCTGCCCGAAAGCATGTTCGCCGAGGTGCCCACGGTCCTGGACAGCCTGCTCAAGACCGATCCCACGCTGGCCCCGATCATGGGCCAGCTCGACCGCGCCCAGCGCTCGCGCGCCTGGAACGACAGCAAGGTGACGGCGCACCACGGCATCATCCCGACGCTCGAACCCGCGAACCTCTCCGCCATGAGCGAGAAGGAGCAGGCGGTGTACCGGCTGATCCGGGCGCATTACCTGGCCCAGTTCCTCCCGCACCACGAGTTCGACCGCACCGTGGCGGACCTCTCCTGCGGCCAGCAGAAGCTGGTGGCCACGGGCAAGCAGGTCGTCGTCAAGGGCTGGCTCCTGGTGCTGGGCGAGCCAGAACGTGAAGGCAGCGCCGACGAGGACGGCGATGCCCCGCGCAGCCAGGTGCTGCCCGCATTGCGCGACGGGATGGCATGTCAGGTCGCCGGGGCCGACATCAAGGCCCTCAAGACGATGCCGCCCAAGCCCTATACCCAGGGCGAACTGGTCAAGGCGATGAAGGGCGTTGCGCGTTTCGTGACCGACCCGCGCCTGAAGCAGAAGCTCAAGGACACGACGGGCATCGGCACCGAGGCGACCCGGGCCAACATCATCAGCGGGCTGATCGCCCGCGGCTACATCGTGAAGAAGGGACGCTCCATCCGCGCATCGGATGCGGCGCTCACGCTGATAGACGCCGTGCCCGCGGCGATTGCCGACCCCGGCACCACCGCCGTCTGGGAACAGGCGCTGGACATGATCGAGGCCGGACAACTCACCCTGGATGTGTTCATCGGCAAGCAGGCTGCATGGATTTCGCAGTTGATCGCGCAGTACGGCAGCACGTCCCTGTCCATCAAGGTGCCCCAAGGACCGGCTTGTCCGCAGTGTGGCGCGCCCACGCGCCAACGCACCGGCAAGAGCGGCCCGTTCTGGTCGTGCAGTCGCTATCCCGACTGCAAAGGCACGCTGCCGGTCGAAACCGGCACGTCCAAGCGTGGTGCCTCGCGCCCACGCAAGAGCGGCCGCAAAGGCTCCTGACCGACCCCCGTTCCCCGTGAGCCGTGCCCGCCATCGGCGGCGTGGCCCGTGTTCCGCATGCCCTGCGGGACGCCCAGCGCGCAACGCCTTCTTGTCCGTGTGCGCGTCCCGTTCAGCCGCCCCCGGCCGCGGGACCTGAAGGTAGCTTCTCCGCGAACCGCACCCCGCGCGTTCTCCCCGTCCGCATCTCTTCCGCACGCTGCGAAGGGTCCCCCGATGGCTTGCCTGTGCGAGCCACCCGGAGACCCTTCGTGGTCAGCGGTATTCGGTGCCGGTGCCCGCCGGCGCAAAAACGGGCTCCCTTTGTGCGCGGATGTGCGCCAGACGATGCCGGCCCCAGCCACGACATGGGCCGGGTGTGATTGCTGGATGAGCAGACGGTTCTAGCGACGACCGGGCCTGCCAATCAGCCCACGGGTGGTTCTTCTTTCCTCCCGAGCCGAAGGCCCCTGGGGCCTTCGGCGCCTTTCTCCTGCCTTTCAACGCCCCGGCCAGGGCGATGGCCCTGCGCCATACGAACAGGAGACCGACATGCACCCGAAACTTTGCGCACCGCCACGCAACACGCCGCTGCTCTACGGCAGCGTCTGCAGCGGCATCGAGGCCGTGAGCCTCGCTTGGCAACCGCTCGGCCTCGAAGCCGCGTGGTTCGCCGAGATCGAGCCGTTCCCGAGCGCCGTGCTCGCCCACCGTAACCCCCTCGTGCCCAACCAGGGCGACATGACCACGATCGCCCGCCAGGTCCGCGCCGGCACCGTGCCCGCGCCAGACCTCCTGGTCGGCGGCACGCCGTGCCAGTCGTTCAGCGTGGCCGGCGCCCGCCGTGGCCTGGCTGACCCGCGCGGCGCCCTGACCCTTGCCTATGTGGAGCTTGCAAATGCCATCGACCAAACCCGCCGCCAAGACCGCCGCCCGCCGGCAACGCTCGTCTGGGAAAACGTCCCCGGCGTCCTCAGCGACTGCAGCAACGCCTTCGGACACTTCCTGGGCGCACTGGCCGGCGAAAGCCGTGCGCTCGAACCGCCAGGGCAAAAATGGGCGCACGCAGGTTGTGTGTCTGGACCCCGGCGCCGCATCGCCTGGCGCTTGCTCGATGCTCAATATTTCGGCGTCGCCCAACGGCGCCGTCGCGTGTTTCTTGTGGCAAGTGGTGGAGGTGGCGTCGATCCCGCCGAGGTACTTTTTGAGCGCCCAGGCCTGCGCGGGGATTCTTCGCCGGGCTTCGCGCCGTGGCAAGACGCTGCCGGCGCTGCTGGATCGGGCGCTGCGGCAGCAGGCTGGTACTCGGGATATGCAGGACTGAAGCAGCCCTACGGCAAGGCCACGGTGACGTTCGGATTCGGCGGGGGCAACACCGCAGGACCCATCGACGTCGCGGCCTGCCTGACCGCGGCGCCCGGCCCGAAGAACGACTTCGAGGTCGAGACCTTCGTGGCGCAGTCCATCGCGGGCAGCATCAGCCACACGCTCAGCACCGCCAACGGCGGCAAGGGCTGCAGCGAGGACGGCACCGGCAAGGGTGTGCCGATCATTGCCTTCACCGCACAGGGCTGCGGGGCGGATGCGACGACGAACCATGCACCGACGCTGCGTGCCGGCAGACATCGCCTCAGCCACGCGAACGCCGGCGTGGTGCCGGCCATCGCGTTCGCGCAGAACTCGCGCGGCGAGCTGCGGCTGGAATCCGGCCACGGCCAGCTTGCCGGGACGCTCTCCACGGGTGGCGGCAAGCCGGGCCAAGGCCGGCCGATGGTGATCGGCGTGGCGCTGCGCGGTCGCACCGAAGGCCTGGCCGCTGAACTGGGCGATGGCGTCTCGACCGCGCTGCGCACCAGCAGCGGCGGTGCCGACAAGCCCCATGTGCTGGCACCGGACTTCGAGGCACATTTCCGCTACGACTGGAATAACCCCGGTCCGGGCGACTGGTCGCAGTGGCGGGTGCGTCGGCTGATGCCGGTCGAATGCGAGCGGCTTCAAGGCATGCCCGACGACTACACGCTGGTGCCGTACCGCGGCAGGCCCTCCGCCGACGCGCCGCGCTACAAGGCGATCGGCAACTCCATGGCCGTGCCGTGCGTCGCGTGGCTGGGCCAGCGGCTGGTGCAGTGCCTGCACAAGACGGGATCGAGCGCTTCGGATTGATGCACGACGCGGCCGGCGGGCCGCGTGATCCTCCCTCCTGCATTGCCGACGCATCGGCAACAGCCAGCAGCCAGGGTGTCAAGGCTGCCGTGGGTTCCTCCCACGCCACCCGCCAGTTCGCCCCGGCATCTCTCCGGCGAACGCTGCCCACCGGGCATCGATGCCACCTTCCTCCAACCCACGGGATGTATGCCGCGTCCCGTCAGGGGCGTGTCGTCAACCCGGTCGATATCAGGACTTTCCATGGACACCATCACCCGACAAGACCGCATCACGCTCAAGAACCTCAAGGTCGCGGATTTCGCGAGCGAGGAAACGCTGTGCTTCACCGCCACCGTCATGTTCGACGGCAGGCCCATCGCCGAAGCCCGCAATGACGGACACGGCGGCTCGACGTTCGTGCGCGCGTTGCAAGGCCAGGCCGCGCTGCTGGCCCAAGCCGAGGAATTTGCCAAGAGCCTGCCGCCGGCATCGCTCGACGTCGAGCGCGAGGACGACGAGCCACTTCTCATCGACATGACGCTCGACTTCCTCGTGGACCAGTTGGCCGATGCCATGCACGCAGAGCGCAAGCTGCGCACCGCGTTCAACCGCGACATCGGCAACAAGGTGCTGTTCATCAAGGACGGCCGGCTGCTGTTCCTCAAGGGCATCAAGCTCAAGGCCATTGCCGAACGCGCGGCATATTTCGCAAAGCTGCGCAGCCGACAGGACCAGCCCATCGTCATCCTGGCCGAGCTGCCAGCGGACGAGGCATTCGCCATCTGGAAGCAGCATGTCCTGGGCGACAAGCCCCGCTGATCCAGCCTCACCGCACCGTCATGACCGCCCCGCACTCGTTGCGGGGCTTTTCTTTGTCCCTGCGCACATCAATCGGGGCTGGACCAGATGCCGATTTCCAACTGACGTGGCGCGGCACCCTCACGAAGCTGTCCGCATGTTCGCTGATTCGTCAGCACATGCCAGCAGCCAGGGTTTCAGGCTGCCGCGGGGTTCTCTCCGCGCAACCCACCAGTCCGCATCGCATCCATTGCGCGGACGCGCGTCCCCAAGACGCTGATGCATTTTTTCAACCGCGTGCGGGAGCTGCCATCCCGTGAGGGACAGGGCCCCGCTTTTCCAAGGAGCCCATCCATGTCCCAGCAAGCCTCTTTCGGCCGATTCGGTCAATTGGCCTTGACCTACTGCGGCAAGTTCCTGCCGCTCGAAGTCCTGCACAGCGCCGCCGGCCACTACATCGGCACGCGCGATACCGAAGGTCCCGTCTCGCGGGAATCTCGTGAGTACTTCCGCAGCCATGCCGCGGCTCAACGTGCCCTCGAAAGAGGCGGCTGGTCCCAGCTCGCCATTCCCTGATCCAACTGGAGGAATCACGTCATGAACCAGCTACTGCCACAGGAAGTCGTCGATCAGATCGTTCGGGAAGAACGGCATTTCAGCGCCGCGCCCCAAGCCTTTTTCGAGGCATGGAAGCGTGGTGTCGAGATCGCCGGCCCGCAATGGTTTGGCGATGGCACCCGTGAAGGTCTGAACCAGGCCAAGAGCAAGTGGGATCTGCGTCCCGACATGCTGCGCCTCAACGACGCCCTCGGCGTCCTGAGCAGCGGGGAACGCATGTTCCTGTCCGCGATGGTCAGCTTCTACAACGCGCGCGAGGGCGGTGCCATGCTCAAGCGCTGCCACTTCAACGGGTTGTCGGACTTCGACGGCCTCGATCTGCCACGTCGCCAGGTGATCGCCGACCTGCTGCTGAACTACAGCGGTTGGTGAGCCGGTCCCTGGCACACCTTCATCACTGCGTTCACGGGACCCCATGAGGGACATGCGCCTCGTTCGAGGCCATGTCCCTCGCGTTTTCTCCCCGCCCAGCGCCATCCGGCATCAGGCGGTTTCCCCTGCGGATGCCATCGTCCGCAAGGGCTGGCTCCGTTCATTCATCGAAAGGAGCCTTCATGGCCAACAACTACTACGAAGCCACCGGCGTTCTCGTGCTCGACCGTGTGACGCCCGTCATCCAGGCGCTGTTCGGCGCCTTCGCGCTGGACGAGAGCCACCCCGGCAACGGGCAGGCCTACATCGCCCAGATCGCCGAGACCACCAATCCGCAATGGCCGGACGTGCTCGATGGCCTGGAAGACCTGGCCACGCAACTCGGTATTCCGATGCCGGACGACGAAGGGCTGTCGATCCCGCCGCTGCTCGAACTGCTCGCCGTGCACTTCCGTGCCGATGAGGACGAAGAGCTGGGGAACTTGATCGACCGTCATTCGTTCGAGGACACCGCCGATCTCGACGCATTGTTTCTGATCGCCACCCGGTTCGATGACGGGCACCACCTGACCGCCATCCAGTTCGAGGGCTGCTGGTACTGCAGCAAGCCGCGGCTGTTCGAGTTCGGCGGCAACGGCTGCTACCTGAGCCGCGAGGTCCGCTTCATCAGCTCCTCCTCCCAGGCCCTCCAGCTCGGCGACCAATTGCGCAAGACCATTGTGGCCGCCGACATCGAAGAGGCTTCGGCCCTGATCGCGCTGGAGACCATCAATCTGCTGGCGGGCGTCAGCGACGAGCCATTCCGCATGAATTTGCGCCGGCGCGTCGCCGAGCGATTGGCCCAAACGCCAACGATCAGCGTCACCTGACGCTGTTTCCTTTCTTTCCACCCACCGGGGTCAATTCCCGGTGGCGGGGATTTGCTCCATCATTATTCTGTTGGAGAAATCCCATGTCCCAGAATCCCAATCCCTTTCTACGCGGCTACTGGAATCTGAAAATCGTCCGCACGCTGTCCATCAGCTACGAGGACGGAAGCCCGCATGTCTGGCGAAACATCCACCCGAGCCAGCAGCACCTCTGCGACGCGGCGCTGGTTTCTTCTCCTTGCATCATCACCAGCGACTTCGCGGTGGTCAGGACTGGCACCGAACCTGTCGGCGCCGCACTGATCGCCGAATGCGACGCGGCTGAAGGGGGCAGCGGCGAAGGCATGGTGGGTGCCGTGGTGTACGCGATCCACGGCGACGACTTCGACGGCCGCCCCGTCCACATTGGCGACACCTATTCGGCCGAGGCCGCACGGGAAGTCGTGCAGCGGTTGAGCTTCGAGACCGGCTACTACAGCCGGTGCTGGGAAATCAGCAGCGCGCACATCAGCCGCGAAACCGGCCAGTACCTGGCCAACCTGGCTGACCTCGCGACGCCGGAGGCCTTTTTGTTCATCGCGTTCCGGATTCCCTACAGCCCGGCGATCGGCGTCAAGCTGATCTCCACGCCCTGGACGGACCAGCACCTGCAGGACGTCGAGGGGATCGCCGCCGAGCAGCTTCGGCAGGAGCACCGCAGCAAGGGCATGCCGGACGAGCTGGCACAGATCCTTGAACTGGCCGGCCAGGCCGACGTGCGCATCCTCATCCTCGATGCCGACGCACCCGTGTTGCCGGGCCTATCGCTGGCCGGCGAATAGCTGCCACACACATCCCCGGCCTTCCTTGTCCTCACCGCATGCCGGCCCGGTCTCCCGCCAGAGAGCCGGGCCGGCGCACTTTCACAGGAGCGATCCCATGTTCCCCGACCTCATCACACCCGCATCCGACTTCGAGCACCAACTCGGAGCCTGCGTCAACGCCATGAGCCAGGAAGATGCCATCGGCCAGATCCTGGTATTCGAGCGCATGAGCGGCACGCTGCACATGCGCCATATCGCCAGCGCCGACCTGGTGGACACCGACGTGGACGACTACGAAATGGTCGTCTTCGACGGTGGCAACACAAGCGGCGACACGTGGAAACACGTGTTCTTTCCGCGTCAGCGCGAGCACTACTTCGTGTACCAAGCCTGATTCCTCCAGCCCCTTTCGAGGGGCTTTTTCTTGCCCGCAGCACAGGAAAACGGTTGTGGTGCGGTGCCGTTTCCTGCGGGCAGGCAGACCGCCCCAGGGCCATGCTTGCCCCATGTTCGTCGGCGTTGCCGGCACATGCCCAGGCAGTCGAGACCTTCGAGGCTGCAAGCGCGGGAAACCGTGCTGGTCGTTTCTTCCTACGGACCTACCGCGTCCATCCACGCCACCCACAAGGGACCTCTCCCTTGCGGGCGGGGAATCCCTTGTTTTTCCTCAAGGAGTTTCCCCATGGATCGTTCCCTCATCAAATCCATGATGCCTTCGCTGGTCGCAGGCCATGTGCCCCGCAACGTGCGGTCGTTCAAGTACCGCGTGTTCGATGATCAGCCGCTGTCCTCAACGCTGGGCTTCGCCATCGACCCCCAACCCTTCGACGGCAAGGTGGTCGCCGCGACCGACGATGCCATCGTCGTCAAGCTCAAGCCTTCCGAGTTCGCGGTGCTCGATCCCAGCCTGGTGACCACGGTTCCTGCCGAAGGCGCCAAGGTGCATGTCCAACCCTATGCCCGTCGTCGCTTCGACGGACTGCGCGCGGACACGCCGGAGGTCATCACCGAGGAGACTTCGGACGGCACGCCGTACACCATCACGAGGCACATCCTCGGCTCGGCGCCGGCCAAGCTGCCCATTCCCACGCCGCAGTGCATGGAGTTGGGCCAGCTCATCGAGCAGTTGGAGGAGATGCCGGCCCCCGATCGCTTCCGGCGCATCACCCACATGCTGGTGGATGCCGGTGCCCGCGACTTCACCTGGGTCGATCCCACGCCCTCCAAGATCATCGAGACCCCGCCGGCGATCAGCTTCACGGTCTCGACCGCGAAGTTCGAGGGCCGGGTGACGATCCTCTACGACCGCGGCGGAGACACCTACGTGGTGGAACTGCACCGTCAGAACGGTGAATCGGTCGAACTGGTCGATCGGCACGACGAGGTGTATTTCGACATGCTCGGCGAAGTGCTGGAGAGGCTCATCGACGACGGGCGCTGGCGCCAGATCGACGTGAGCATCCTCGACGCGAAAGCGGCCCGCAAGCGCCAGGCCGTCCCGGCATGACGCCCCGCAGCGAAACCAGGCGGTCCTGCGGCTGACCCGAGGCATCCGCCACGGCGTTCCAGCCGTTCCGGCCGCGTGCACTACAGGCCCTTCATCCCATCGGATGGAGGCCTTTCTCATTCTTCCACACAGGAGATTTCATCCATGTCACTGCGATTCAAAGGCGCTGACCTGCGCCCCGTGCTGACCGAAGCCATCGCCAATCAGGGGTCGTCTCAGAAAACGGAAAAAAATCGTACGCTAAGAGCCGAAGTGGGCCCTTTAGCAGCAATGCAAAGCTGCGATCAACGGGCAGGAAACATTGCCATGGTGCGCGTTGCACTCTCTCACTAGCGTCGACAGGGCCTCTTCCATCCGCGTGAGGTCCGCCATGCGTGCGCGCACATCGGCCAGCCGGTGAGCAGCCAGTTCGGCCGCCTCGCTGCAATGGGTGCCGTCCTCCAGTTTCAGGAGCTGGCCGACTTCATCCAGGCTGAATCCCAGGCGCTGGGCTGACTTCACGAACTTCACCCGCGCCACGTCCGCCTGCCCGTAGCGGCGGATGCGACCGTAGGGCCGCTCCGGCTGGGGTAGCAAGCCCTTGAGCTGATAGAAGCGGATCGTCTCCACGTTGACCCGGGCTGCCTTGGCGAAGGCCCCGATGGTCAGATTCTCTTGAGCGTTCTCCATGGCGCTTGACTCCGTAGTTGACTACGGAAGTAACGTTACAGCATCAAGCGAAGTCCCGGAAGGAGAACCTTATGTCGGAACCCAAGAACGGCCGCGGCGCACTGGCGACCGGCGGCGTCGCGGCCGTCCTCGCCTCGGCCTGCTGCCTCGGCCCCCTTGTCCTGGTCGCGCTCGGCTTCTCTGGCGCGTGGATCGGCAACCTGACCGTGCTGGAGCCGTATCGGCCGATCTTCATCGGCGCAGCGCTCATCGCGCTGTTCTTCGCCTGGCGCAGCATCTTCCGACCAGCCCATGCCTGCAAGCCCGGCGACGTTTGCGCTGTGCCCCAAGTGCGGACTGCCTACAAGGTGATCTTCTGGATCGTGGCCGCCCTGGTTCTGGTTGCCCTCGCGTTTCCCTACGTCCTGCCGCTGTTCTACTGAAAGGAGATCACCATGAAGAAACTCACCACCCTCACCACCCTCATCGCCCTGGCCGCCGCTCTAAGCGCGCCCGCCTGGGCTGCCACCAAGACCGTCACCCTGTCGGTGCCCGGCATGACCTGCGCCGCGTGCCCGATCACGGTCAAGACGGCTCTGTCCAAGGTCGCCGGCGTCGAGAAGGCCGAAGTCAGCTTCGAGAAGCGGGAGGCCGTCGTCACCTTCGACGAGGCCAAGACCAATGCCGACGCCTTGACCAAGGCCACCGCAAACGCGGGTTACCCGTCCAGCGTCAAGCAGTGAGGGCGTAATCATGGCCGAGGCGATCACCCTCCACATCGAAGGCATGACCTGCACGTCGTGCGCCGAGCACGTCCAGCAGGCTTTGACGAACGTGCCCGGCGTGCGCGCGGCCTCGGTGTCCTATCCGCAGCGGCAGGCCGAAATCGAGGCGGATGCAGGCGTGAGCGTGGCCCCGCTGGTTGCCGCAGTGGCCACGCTCGGCTATCGCGCACGGCTTACCGACACGCCGAACAAGCCTGCCGGCCTGCTAGACAAGGCGCTGGGCTGGCTCGGTGGCGAAACGAAGCATGTTGGCGGTGAACAAGCGCTGCACGTGGCTGTGATAGGCAGCGGCGGCGCGGCGATGGCGGCTGCCTTGAAGGCCGTGGAGCAAGGCGCCCGCGTCACGCTGATCGAGCGCGGCACCATCGGCGGCACCTGCGTCAATGTCGGCTGCGTGCCGTCCAAGATCATGATCCGCGCCGCGCACATCGTCCACCTGCGCCGCGAAAGCCCGTTCGATGCTGGCCTGCCGGCCGCAGCGCCCGCTGTACTGCGCGAGCGGCTGCTGGCCCAGCAACAAGGCCGCGTCGAGGAGCTGCGCCATGCCAAGTACGAAGGCATCCTGGCAAGCACTCCGGCCATCACCGTGCTGCGCGGCGAGGCCCGGTTCAGGGACACGCGCACGCTGACCGTGGCGACCGCTGACGGCGGCACGCACGAGGTGAACTTCGACCGCTGCCTGATTGCCACCGGCGCGAGCCCGGCGCTTCCGCCAATCCCGGGCCTTGCGGACACACCCCACTGGACCTCCACCGAGGCGCTGGAAAGCAGCTCGCTCCCCGAGCGGCTGGCCGTGATTGGTTCCTCCGTGGTGGCGGTCGAGTTGGCGCAAGCCTTCGCCCGGCTGGGCAGCCAGGTCACGATCCTGGCGCGCAGCACGCTGTTCTTCCGAGAAGACCCGGCCATCGGGGAAGCCGTAACAGACGCCTTCCGCGCCGAGGGCATCGAGGTGCTGGACCACACCCAGGCGAGCCACGTTGCCTATGCGGGCGGGGAATTCGTGCTCACCACCGGGCAGGGGGAAGTGCGCGCCGACAAGCTGCTGGTCGCCACCGGTCGCGCGCCGAACACGCGCAGCCTGAACCTTGAAGCGGCAGGCGTCGAAGTCAATGCGCAGGGAGCCATCGTCATCGACCGCGCCATGCGCACGAGCGCACCGCACATCTTTGCTGCCGGCGACTGCACCGACCAGCCGCAGTTCGTCTATGTGGCGGCGGCGGCCGGCACGCGCGCCGCGATCAACATGACCGGCGGCGACGCGGCGCTGGACCTGACGGCGATGCCGGCGGTGGTGTTCACCGATCCGCAGGTGGCGACCGTGGGCTACAGCGAGGCGGAAGCGCACCACGACGGCATCGAGACCGACAGCCGGCTGCTGACGCTCGACAACGTGCCGAGGGCGCTCGCCAACTTCGACACGCGCGGCTTCATCAAGCTGGTGGCGGAAGCTGGCTCAGGGCGGCTGATCGGCGTACAGGCGGTCGCGCCGGAAGCGGGCGAACTGATCCAGACGGCCGCGCTGGCGATCCGCCACCGGATGACCGTGCAGGAGCTGGCCGACCAGTTGTTCCCCTACCTGACCATGGTCGAGGGACTGAAGCTCGCGGCGCAGACCTTCAACAAGGACGTGAAGCAACTGTCCTGTTGCGCCGGATGAGGAAAAGGGAGGTGTTCGATGAACGCCTACAGCCGCGCCAACCGCCGCATCTACGCGGCCTTGTCCGATCCCCTGTCGGCCACCCACCGGCACCGCCTCGACGATCTGCTCAAGCGCCACGACAACGGCAAGACGACCTGGCTGGCCTGGCTGCGCCAGTCGCCCGTCAAGCCGAACTCGCGCCACATACTCGAACACATCGAGCGCCTCAAAGCCTGGCAGGCGCTCGACCTGCCTTCCGGCATCGAGCGGTCGGTGCACCAGAACCGCCTGCTCAAGATCGCCCGCGAAGGCGGCCAGATGACGCCCGCCGATCTGGCCAAGTTCGAGGCACAGCGCCGCTACGCGACCCTGGTGCGCTCGCCATCGAGGGCATGGCCACCGTCACCGACGAAATCATCGACCTGCACGACCGCATCCTGGGCAAGCTGTTCAACGCTGCCAAGCACAAGCATCAGCAGCAGTTCCAGGCGTCCGGCAAGGCGATCAACGCCAAGGTGCGGCTGGCCACCTCGATCAAGCAGGGCACGGTGACGGCCTCGCTGATGCTCAGGAAACTCGGCAGCTACCCGCGCCAGAACGGCCTGGCCGTGGCGCTGCGCGAGCTGGGCCGCATCGAGCGAACGCTGTTCATCCTGGACTGGCTGCAAAGCGTCGAGCTGCGCCGCCGCGTGCATGCCGGACTGAACAAGGGCGAAGCCCGCAACGCGCTAGCCCGCGCCGTGTTCTTCAACCGGCTGGGCGAAATCCGCGACCGCAGTTTCGAGCAGCAGCGCTACCGGGCCAGCGGCCTCAACCTGGTGACGGCGGCCATAGTGTTGTGGAACACGGTCTATCTGGAACGGGCCTCAAACGCCTTACGCGGTCACGGCCAGACTGTCGATGACGCCCTGTTGCAGTACCTGTCGCCGCTGGGCTGGGAGCACATCAACCTGACCGGCGATTACCTCTGGCGCAGCAGCGCCAAGATCGGCGCGGGCAAGTTCAGGCCGCTACGACCGCTGCAACCGGCTTAGCGTACGATTTTTTCCGTTTTCTGAGACGTCCCCAATCAGTGCCGCATTGTCCTGGTCAAGGATCAGGGCGTGTACTTCCTCGCCGAGCGTGAGGAGCGTCGCCCGGATGGGCGCCAGGCACTGCTCGCCTACGCCGTCGGATGCAACCCGGACACCGACCCGTTCGATGACTGGTGGCACCTCGCCGGCCGCGAGCTGGGCGGCGATGACTTCGCGGAGTATTTCGACCCGAAGGACGGCCTGTTCACGCGCCTCCAGCACTCGGCGGACGATCTCGTGCTTTCCGCCACCGCCACGCACCTGTCCTTAGCAGTGGTGCCTCCCGCCTGACGCGGCAACCGCCTCGCAGCCCCCGCATCGGGGGCCTTCTTTTGTTCGCACCGCCGCCATCGCCGCGCGTGCGCGTTTGTCTCCAGCCGCCGAGGCACGCCCCGCCGGCCACAACGCCGGCATGCCACCGGAGACAACCGCATGAACACGCCATCGACCTCGCCGAGGCTGCACCTCCTACCGGTGTCGCTGCGCACGGCCAATGCATTCGTTCTGTCGCACCATCGCCACCACCGCCCGGTCCAGGGCGCGAAGTTCGCCCTGGCCGTCACGCTGAGCGACAGCGACCTGATCCACGGCGTGGCCATTGTCGGCCGCCCGGTCGCGCGGCACCTGGACGCTGGAAGTCACGCGGCTGTGCACCGACGGCACACCCAGCGCCTGCAGCAAGCTCTACGGCGCGGCCTGGCAGGCGGCAAGGGCGCTGGGCTACATACGCCTGCTCACCTACACCATGCCCGACGAAGGTGGCGCCAGCCTGCGCGCCGCCGGCTGGCGGCTGATCGGCGCGCGCGGTGGCGGCGCCTGGAGCCGTCCCGGCCGTCCGCGCGCCGATACCCCCGAGCACCTGCGCGGCGCCAAGTGCCTGTGACAGGCGCCGGGTGGCGCGGACAAAGGGAAGCGCCCGGGTGCCGATTGATTGCTGCCGCGCGCGCGAGGCCCCGCCATGCTGGCCCCATGCCTGCTGACGTCGTCAGCGACATGCCAGGCAACCATCGGTCTTCGAGGTTGCGGCGCAGTTCCCACTGCGTGACCGAGCCAGCTCGCACCGCATCCTTCCGCGAGCGGCCACCAGCCTCTGGTGGCGGATGCTTTCGCCTTATCAACCCACCGCGGGGTCACGCACCTTCCCCGCATGCGTGGGCCGGTGTGTCTCCGCTTCATCCCAATGGAGATTCACCATGAACACCACGTCCAACGAGAAATCGTATTTCGACCTCCACACCTCGGGCATCGGCTACATCCAGCGTGTCCGTGAAGTGCCCGTCCGGGGCGGCCGCCGTGCGCAGCCTTTCCTGGCTTGCACCATCGCCGCGCTGGTCGGCCCCGCCCGGGACCCCAGCTACCGCTACTTCGACGTCAAGGTCTCGGGAGCCGAGGCCAAGAAGCTCGTTCAGCGCTACATCGGCGTTGACGATCCCAAGCAGCGCCCGCTGGTGCGCTTTCGCCTCGGTGACCTGTGGGGCGATGCGTACATCCGCGACAAGGGTGAGCAGAAGGGTCAGGCCGCCGCGTCCCTCAAGGCGCGACTGCTCAAGGCCGAACTGATCGACCGGGCCGAACTGGCTTCGATCGAGCAGCACGAGCTGATCACCCGCGGCATCGGCTATCTCAATCGTGTGAAGGACGTCACCCCGAAGGCTGGCGACTCGTTCCTCTCTTGCACGGTCGCAGCACTGGCCGGGCCTGTCGATGAACCGGAGTATCGGTACTTCGACATCATCGTCGCCACCCCGGAAGCCGAGCATCTGGCTCGCCGGTGCGTCCAGGCCATCGAGGGGGACCGTAAGGTCCTGATCGCCTTCCGTCTGAACGACATGAAGATCGATCCGTACATCCGCACCAAGGGCGAGCACGCCGGGGAACCGGCCGCAAGCCTGGAATCGACGCTGGTCCACATCGGTCTCATCAAGATCGACGGTACCCAGGTCTATCCGACGAGCCAGGCGCAAGCCGAGGCGTCGCCGGCCGAAGACGCATCCGCGTCCGAAGCCGACGAAGCCATCGACACTGCTGCCGACCCCGCTGCAGACCAGCCTGCCGAGCCCGCCGAGCGCGAGCCCGAGGCGCAAGTCGAGGAGCAGGAGCCGGCATTGGCTGCTTCGTTCTGATCCGGCATGGCCCCTCACGGGGCCTTGCTTTTTCCTATTCTTCAAGGAGAACCATCATGGCAGCCACACCGGCACCCGAGAAATCGGTCGCGCCCATCGTCGTCCCCGGCCAGCTCACGCTGCGCACCATTCGCGGCAAGAACGGCCCGTTCACGGTCGGCCGCCTCGCGACGCACCTCGGTACGTTCGAGGTCAAAGACCCGGAACTGGAGCAGTACCCCGAAGGGAAATACGACGGGGAGTTTGTGATCCGCTACATCTTTCCGAAGTCCTACCCGGTCGGGGGCGGCATGCGGTTCGAGATCCGCGCCAGCCTCGACGGGATGACGCTCAATGGCATCGACAAACTGAGCCGCGACGAAGCCCGCAGCTTCGCCACCCAGGACGTCGATCCGCTCGATGAAGAGCAAGGGGCGCAGCCTGCGGCAACGCCGGCCAAGCCCGCCAAGGCATCCAGGCCTGCCAAGCCCGCACCCGTGCAGGCGTCCGCGGACCCGCTGGTCGATACCACGCCCTTCGGCGTGGATGCGCCACCGCCTGCTGCGGCCGCTGCCCCCGGCAGCACCGAAGACGGTGACGCCGCGCTGTTCGGCCTGCTGTGGCCGCTGGGCGAGTCCGTGAAACTGGATTCGACCATCGACCGCCGCACCCTGCGCGCGCAGATCGCCCGCCTGGGCGAGCTGGGCTACGCGCTGGACTTCAAGACGCAGGAGTGGAGCCGCCAGGCCGAACCACAAGCTGCGTGAGCAGACGCCGCATGCGCGGTGTTCTTCATCCACCTGCCGGGGTTCCTTCCCCATGCGGGGGAGGCCCTGGCCATTTTCTGGAGGTCCCCATTATGTTCACCATCGCTTGCGATACCCCGCGTTCAACGTTGGATGAACCCGCGTGGCGGGAACTCTGCAAGGCGGCCGCCGCACACGCCCAGCGCGGTTGCGGCTTGTCCTACGACCACTACGTGACGCTCTTCAGTTCGGCGATCGACGCACAGGCCAATCGTTTGCCGGATGAGCAACGTGCTCAGGCTCTCGAAATCGCGGCCCAGGAATGGGACTACGCAACACCTGCCGAACGGCAGGAAACCCAGGACTGGAATGCGGAGCATGGCTATTGCTCGCATGGGATCGAGTTCGGCTGCTGCCCGGCCGGTTGTGATCGCGACGATGACGACTGGGACTAAGGCCAAGGCATAGGTTTTCCTTCGCTGCACCTGCGGCATTCCATCACCCACTGGGGGTTCTTCCCCACGGGGAGGCCTCCAGCTCAACTTTTCGAGGAGGCCTCTCATGGGCTGGTATTTCTCTCCCCAATCGCGGTCTGAACTGATCGCGGAACTGATCGCACCACAGCAGACCGAGCGCGTCAGCGCGAAGGTTATCGCTCACGCATTGCGCGGCAACGTGCTGTGGTCCGTGGTCGAACTGACCGCCAAGGTCGAAGGTGTGCATCGTGATCTCGCGCCGGGCCAGTCCCTGCGCTACATCCGCTGCGATCTGCTGGAACGCAGCGGCAACCAGTGGGGCTACAAGCCGCTGGAAGAGTCCATGCATCCGTACTATTACTCGTGCCCGCTGTCCTATCTGGACCTCGCACCGGAGCAGTCCGCCGACTGGCGTGCAGGCGTTCGCGCCTACCACGCCCGGCGGCGCACACCCACGGCTGTCACGGCACCCGCCGCGGCGCTGTTGGCCTGAGCCAGGAGGAACCGACATGGACCCGATCCTGGCTGCACTCCCGCTCTCGCTGTTGAAGCTCGTTGAAGGCAGTTTGTCCAACGACGAAGTTTCCTCCGACGAGGAAATGCTGGGGTACTTCATCGACAACGGCCTCACCGAGGAGCAGGCACGGCAGGCGCTGACCTACCGCGACCAGTACCTCAACAACATCTACCTGGACGGCTTCACGCCGATCACCGCGGTGGACGAGGCGCTTCACTTCAATCCGCACACCCAACAGTTCGAGCCGGACTGAGCGGTTTTCTTCCACCCCCTGGGGCAGTACTTGCCCCAGCGGGCGGTGCTGTTCCCGTTCATCCGAGGACACCACCATGCCCGCAAACACTTCTTCCACGCTGTACCGCATCGACGAATGCCCGGACGTGATGGCCGACGCCTGCGTCGGCGATGACCAGGGCAACCTGATCTTCCTGTCCATCTGGGCGCGGGACACCGCCGTCCAGCAGTTCCTTGCACGCCTGACCCTCGGGCGCGACGAGCAGGGACTGGACCAGTTCCACGTCATCACCGACCAGGGCGGCAGCGTCCCGGTATTCATCGGCAACGTCGATCGCCTGGAAAAGCGCATCACGCGCGCCTACCGGCGAACGCTGTTCGGTTCGCTGTCCAACGTGTGGCTGTTCGACCGGCGCTGCGTCAAGCCCGACAAGGCCAACGCCAGCGCATTGGCACTGCTGCCACGTGACAGCGCCCACCGGCTTGACCGCCTGTGGATGCTGGTGCGGGACACCTGCCCGTTGCCGCTGCTCGACCACTGGCGCGAGACCGTGCTGGAACTGCTGCAAAGCCGCGAGATGCTGGCCCGCCTTCCGTTCGCCCTCGGGCCGCTGGAAGGCCATCGGCTCGCCATCGACGTGCCGGCGCTGAGCTTGGCGCTGGGCTCCCTGATCCGCAGTGACGCGCTCACCGCCTATCCCTATCCGGCCAAGATTTGGACGCCGGAAGCGGTAGCGGCTTGACCCACCCTCGGAGGCACGCCTTGGCGTGCTTCCGTCATTCATCCCCGCCAACCAGGAGACTTCCATGGCTCTCATGTTCCCGCGGCTCGCCCGCAATTTCGCCAAAAATGGGTACTACCCGACCGACGAACCCACGCTCGAAAGAGCCCTCAACGCACTGATGCCCAGCGACGGGCCGATGTGCATCCTCGATCCCTGCGCCGGTGAAGGCGTGGCAATCGCCGAAGCCTCTCATGCCCTCGGGCGCGAACAGACCAAGGCGTTCGCCGTCGAATTCGACGCCGAGCGGGCGCGCCATGCCCGCGGCCTGGTCGATCACTGCCTGCACGCGGACCTGATGGACACGATGATCTCCAAGCAGTCCTTCGGACTACTGTGGCTGAATCCACCGTATGGCGACCTGTCCAAGGACGTCAACGGCAACATCGGCTATCAGGGCCAGGGCCGTGCCCGCCTCGAAAAGCTGTTCTATCAGCGTTCGCTGTCGCTGTTGCAATACGGCGGCGTGCTGGTCTTCATCGTCCCCGGCTACGTGCTCGACGCGGAGCTGGTCGGCTGGTTGACGCGCCACTACACCGATCTGCGTATCTACCGAGCGGTGGAAACGCAGTTCAAGCAGGTGGTGATCTTCGGCCGCCGGGTCCGTCAGCGGGAGCTGGCACCCGATGGCGTCAAGGCCGTGCGCAATCTGCTGCTGCAGGTTGGGCTTGGCGAAGTCGAAGCCGAGGAACTGCCGAGCGAATGGCCGTTCCTGCCGTACATCGTCCCCGCCAGTCCGGCCGAGCCGGAGCATTTCTTCCGCGTGACGATGGAGCCCGAACAGTTCGCCGACGAGGTTGGCCGGCTGCAAGGCCTTTGGCCGTCGCTGGACACGCACTTGGGGACCGCGCAGCAGTCGCTGCGTCCACCGGCGCGGGCCTTGTCCCACTGGCATCTCGCCCTGGCTCTGGCCGCGGGCGCGATCTCCGGCGTCGTGCGCTCCCAGACGGGGCGCGTGCTCGTCGTCAAAGGTGACACCCACAAGGACAAGACGCTCCAGCGGGAATTCACCGAACGCGAAGACGGCTCCATCGCCGAGACACGCATCCTCACCGACAAGTTCGTGCCTGTCATCCGCGCGTGGGACATGACGCCTGGCTCCCCGACACGGGGCGAGGTGTTGACCATCCGCTGATCCACCGGACGCGCTGCCGTCCTGCTGTACCACCTCGAAGGAGAAACACCATGTTCCCCAATCCATTCAAGCGGCCTGCGCCGCGCAAGCAACCCTTGTTCGCACCGAGTACGTTGAAGTTGAGCGAGAAGGTGCATTGGCTGGCTCGGCGAGGCCTGATCGACCCCTTGGCCTATGTCCAGCGCCATGTGCGCGGGGACTGGGGCGAGATCGATGAGGCCACCCGCCAAGCCAACGACGTCGCAATCCAACAGGACAACCTGATGATCTCCCAGTACCGGATCACGCCGGAACTGGTGTTGCTCGTGAAGACCAGCGAAGACCACCAGACCACGGTGGTCCAGCTTCCCGAAGAGCGCGACCTGATCTGAAGGCGCCGCCTCGTCATCCCATCCACTTGACGGAGCCACTTCACTCCGCCAGGGGTGTCGTGGCTCAATAGCCTTTCAAGGAGGAGCCCATGGCATCGCATCGCATCGAAACCTACTGCCAGAGGCTGGCGTTCCCCATCGGGGCGCTCATCTTCAGCCGAGGCATTGATCGCCTTGTCCGCGCGGGTCGCCTGGACCCGATTCCGTACTTCAGGCGCCACACCCGTGGCGACTGGGGTGACGTCAACGTCTACCAATGGCACGCCAACGGCGTTGCACTTCAATCGGGCGCGTCGCTGGAATCGCACTATGTGATCCACCCGGGACTCGCCATTCGCATCATCACCGATGCGGGGCGCAGTGTCACCGCCATCGTGCTGCCGTCCGAAGACTGAGCACGGTTCACCCGCAGGCCACTCAGGCCAGCATCTTCAACCACCTTCGGCCGCGCGCCGATGTACTTCCCACCACGGGGCGTGCCATTGCCCCGCTGGGGGTGGTGCATGCCCCATTTTTCATTGGAGCATCACCATGTCCCTCGATCTCGAAACCACTGCCGCTGACGCCGCGCCCGTACAGGGCGAACTGCTCGACGCGGAATCATCCCCTCTGACCCTGAGCCTTCAGGATTTCGTCGGTGAGTTCGGCGACGAACTGCTCGACTCGCTCAACCGCGCCAACCCGCCGGTCTATACCGGCCAACCGCAGGCGCATCGCCAACTCGTCGTCGCCAGCCTCAAGCGCAAGCTGTTCCAGGCTCAGGCCGAAGTCGTCCATGCCGCCGCCGAGCTGCTGATCGACCGTGGCGAACGCGCCGCGATCGTCAATGGCGAAATGGGCTGCGGCAAGACGACCGTTGGCATCGCCACGGCCGCCGTTCTCAACGCCGAAGGCTACTGCCGCACCCTGGTACTTTCGCCGCCGCACCTTGTTTACAAGTGGCGGCGTGAGATCCAGGAGACGGTGGCAGGCGCCAAGGTCTGGGTGCTCAACGGCCCGGATACGCTGGTCAAACTCATCAAGCTGCGCGAGCAGTTGGGTGTGCAGCCCACGGGCCAGGAGTTCTTTGTCCTGGGGCGCGTGCGGATGCGGATGGGATTCCACTGGAAGCCCGTCTTCACCACGCGGCGCACCCGCCATGGCGACGTGGCAGCGTGCCCTGACTGCGGCACGGTCATCACCGACCTCGACGGCGAGCCGGTCAACCCGGTCGCGCTCGAAGCCGAGGAGTACCGCAGGAAGTGCAGCCATTGCGCCGCGCCCCTGTGGACGCTGATCCGCCCGCGCAGCCTGTCCGGCAGCGACCAGTCCTCGGCCGTGCTGAAAGCCTTGAAGCGCATCCCGACCATCGGGCAAGTCACTGCGCAGAAGCTGATGCAGAAGTTCGGTGACGGGTTCCTGGCGTCGATGCTGGGCGACAACATCCATGAGTTCATCAACCTCATGGACGGCAACGGCGAGCTGGTGTTTTCCGACCGCCAGGCTACGCGCATGGAACGCGCTATGGCCAATATGGAGTTTGGCTTTGGCGAGGGCGGCTACCAGCCGTCCGAGTTCATCAAACGCTACCTGCCGCAAGGCACGTTCGACCTGCTCATCGCCGACGAGGCCCACGAGTACAAGAACGGTGGCAGTGCCCAAGGCCAGGCCATGGGCGTGCTGGCAGCGAAGGCTCGCAAGACCTTGCTGCTGACCGGCACGCTGATGGGCGGCTACGGCGACGATCTGTTCTACCTGCTGTTCCGAGCCCTTCCCGGGCGGATGATCGAAGACGGCTACCGCCCGACCACGAGCGGCAGCATGACCTCGGCCGCGATGGCGTTCATGCGCGATCACGGTGTCTTGAAGGACATTTATTCCGAGAGCACCGGCACGGCGCACAAGACCGCGAAAGGCACGAAAGTCAGTGTCAGAACGGTCAAGGCCCCAGGCTTCGGCCCCAAGGGCGTGTTGCGCTGCATCCTGCCGTTCACGATCTTCCTGAAGCTCAGAGACATCGGCGGCAACGTGCTTCCGCCGTATGACGAAGAGTTCCGTGAGGTCGCAATGGACACGGCGCAAGCCGCGGCCTACCGCGATCTGGCGGGTCGGCTGACCGCGGAGTTGAAACAGGCTCTGGCGCGACGCGATACGACCTTGCTGGGGGTGGTGCTCAACGTGCTGCTGGCCTGGCCGGATTGCTGCTTCCGGTCGGAAACCGTGGTGCATCCGCGCACGCGCAACACCTTGGCGTTCGTCCCGGCTCAGTTCAACGAGTTCGAGATCAGCCCCAAGGAGCGTGAGCTGATCGAGATCTGCAAGGAAGAGAAGGCCCAGGGCCGCAAGGTCCTGGCCTACACGGTCTATACCGGCACACGCGACACGACCAGCCGGTTGAAGGTGCTGCTGGAGCAGGAAGGTTTTCGGGTGGCGGTGCTGCGCGCAAGCGTGGATGCCAGCCGTCGCGAAGACTGGATTGCGGAGCAACTGGATCGTGGCATCGACGTGCTCATCACCAATCCCGAATTGGTCAAGACGGGGTTGGACCTGTTGGACTTCCCGACGATCGTATTCATGCAGTCGGGCTACAACGTGTACTCGCTCCAGCAGGCGGCACGCCGCTCCTGGCGCATCGGGCAGAAGCAGCCGGTGCGCGTGATCTACCTCGGCTACTCCGGTTCCTCGCAGATGACCTGCCTGGAGCTGATGGCCAAGAAGATCATGGTCTCGCAGTCCACCTCGGGCGACGTGCCCGAATCCGGGCTGGATGTACTCAACCAGGACGGTGATTCCGTCGAGGTCGCACTGGCCCGGCAATTGGTCGCCGCCTGAACTTCACGCAATGCCGACGACCGAGAGGTCGTCGGCTTTTTTTCAGCGCCTCGCAGCGTCAAATTGCACCTTGCCGTACACGCCTGGACAGTGATTCAGCGCTCTCCTTGCGCTCGCTGTACCGATCCACCAGATAGGGGACCGCGTCGCGCGTGAGCAGCGTGAACTTCATCAGTTCTTCCATTACGTCCACGATGCGGTCGTAATAGTCCGAGGGCTTCATGCGCCCGGCCTCGTCGAACTCCTGGTACGCCTTGGCGACCGAGGACTGGTTCGGGATGGTCAGCATCCGCATCCAGCGGCCCAGCACGCGCATCTGGTTGACGGCGTTGAAGGACTGCGAGCCGCCCGATACCTGCATCACTGCCAGCGTCTTGCCCTGGGTCGGGCGCACCGCGCCGACCGACAGCGGAATCCAGTCGATTTGCGTCTTCATCAGGCCGGTCATCGCGCCGTGGCGCTCCGGCGAACTCCACACCATGCCTTCGGCCCATTGCACCAGTTCGTGCAGTTCCTTCACCTTGGGGTGATCGGCTGGCGCATCGTCCACCAGCGGCAGGCCGGACGGATTGAACAATCGGGTCTCGCCGCCCAGCGCCCGCAGGATGCGCGCCGCTTCTTCGGCGGCGAGGCGGCTGAACGAGCGTTCTCGCAGCGAGCCGTAGAGCAGCAGGAAGCGCGGCGCGTGCGTGACCCGTGCCGGCGCGAACAGGTGTTCGGTGTCCGATTGCTGGAACAGCGCCGCGTCGATGTTCGGCAGGTCGAGACGGGATTCAGACACGGCGGCCATCCTGATCGACCACCGGTTCGCCGTCTTCCTTGCTGAACGCGCCGCGCTGCGGCTGCGGCAGCAGGTCGAGCACGGCTTCCGAAGGCCGGCACAGGCGCGTGCCTAGCGGCGTGACCACGATAGGCCGGTTGATGAGGATGGGATGCTGGAGCATGAAGCCGATCAGGTCGTCGTCGCTCCACTTCGGGTTGCCCAGGTCGAGTTCGGCATAGGGCGTGCCTTTCTCGCGCAGCACGTCTCGCACCGGAACGCCCATCGCCGCGATCAGCGCCTGGAGCGTGTCGCGGTCGGGCGGCGTTTTCAGGTACTCGATGATGGTCGGTTCCTCGCCGCTGTTGCGGATCAGGCCCAGCACGTTGCGCGAGGTGCCGCAGGCTGGGTTGTGGTAGATCGTGATGGTGCTCATGGATGCCTCTTGGAGATTACGAAGTGGTCGCGCGGCGTTCGTACCAGCCGCGTGAGCGATTGACCACGCGCACCACCAGCAGCATGACCGGCACCTCGATGAGCACGCCGACCACTGTTGCGAGTGCTGCGCCGGAATGGAAGCCGAACAGGCTGATGGCGGCGGCCACGGCCAGCTCGAAGAAGTTGCTGGCACCAATCAACGCGGATGGCCCCGCGACGCAGTGCTTTTCGCCCGCCTGGCGGTTGAGCCAGTACGCCAGACCGGAATTGAAGAACACCTGGATCAGGATCGGCACCGCCAGCATGGCGATCACCAGCGGCTGCCGGATGATGGCCTCGCCCTGGAAGGCGAACAGCAGCACCAGCGTCAGCAACAGCGCGGCGATGGACAACGGGCCGATGCGTTCCAGTGTTCGATCGAACACGGCCTGCCCCTTGCTCAGCAGCGCCCGGCGCCAGAGCTGGGCCAGGATGACCGGAATGACGATGTACAAACCCACCGACACCAGCAAGGTGTCCCACGGCACCGTGATCGACGACAGGCCCAGCAGCAGGCCGACGATGGGTGCGAAGGCGAACACCATGATGGTGTCGTTCAAGGCCACTTGCGACAGCGTAAATACCGGATCACCGCCAGTCAGCCGACTCCAAACGAAAACCATTGCGGTACACGGTGCAGCAGCCAACAGGATCAGGCCGGCGATATAGCTGTCGAGCTGATCGGCGGGCAGCCAGTCGGCAAAGACGTGGCGGATGAAGATCCACGCCAGCAGCGCCATTGAGAACGGCTTGACGGCCCAATTGATGAACAGCGTGACCCCCATGCCCCGCCAATGCTGGCGCACCTGGCCGAGCGCGGCGAAGTCCACCTTCAGCAGCATGGGGATGATCATTACCCAGATCAGCAGGCCGACCGGCAGGTTGACCTGGGCAATCTCCATGCGGCCGATGGCCTGGAATGCGGCGGGCGCGAACTGGCCGAGCGCGATGCCGGCGACGATGCACACCGCCACCCATAGCGTCAGGTAACGCTCAAAACCGCTCATCGCGGAGTTTGCGGGCGCGGTGCCGGCGGTATTGGTTGCACTCATCGCGCGGGCCTCACTGACGGCCGATGTCGCGCAATTCGCGCTGCAACGACATGGCATCGAGACTTTTGATCGGCAGCGACAGGAACAACTCGATGCGTCGGCGCAGCGTCATGGCGGTGTCGAAGAATGCTTTGCTTTGTCGTTCCTGGGTGCCTTCCACCGCGGCCGGGTCAGGCACGCCCCAATGCGCCGAAACCGGCTTGCCCGGCCACAGCGGACAGGCCTCGCCGGCGGCGTTGTCGCAGACAGTGAAGATGAAATCGAACACCGGCGCATCGGGCTTCAAGAATTCGTCCCAGCTCTTGCTGCGGTAGCCCGTTGTCGGCAGGTGCAGCCGCTCTAGCGTAGCGAGCGCCAGCGGGTGAACCTCGCCTTTCGGATGGCTGCCTGCCGACCAGGCGTGAAACCGCCCCTGACCTATGTCGTTGAGGATGCCTTCGGCGAGGATGGAGCGGGCCGAATTGCCCGTACAGATGAACAAGGCGTTGTAAGTGGTATCGGTCATGGTCAGCAGCAGGTCTTGGATGGAGAAACCTCGCATACGCCACCTTGGCAGCAATGCTCGGTCAGGTAACCGATCAGACCGTCCATGCGGCCGTACTCGGCGCGATAAATCAGGTTGCGACCCTGCTGCTCGATGCTGACGAGGCCAGCATGGGCCAGCTCCTTCAAGTGGAACGACAAGGTGTTGCGGGCCACGTCGAGCTGGTCGGCTAGCGTGCTCGGGGTCAGTCCGCCCGGCCCAGCAACGACCAAGGCGCGGAACACGCGCAGGCGCTGGGTGTGAGCCAGGGCGTTTAAGGCGGAAATGGCTTGATCTTCTTGCATGATTCGATAATACAACAAGTATTGAATCAATGTGCAAACCACGGTTGGGTTTGCGGGTTGCGCTATGTGTTGGACTGCAAAAGCGGGTAGCTCCGAGTTCGCATTCCTGACTGACCGCGCCGCCGCGCGCGGCCAAGGTATCGGCATCGCAACAGAAGAGCCGATGCCATGCCCGCAATCCATGTATCCCGGCACCTGGTCGGCGCCGGCCTCCTGGCCGCAGCCTTGGCCAGCGGCTGCGCGACCACCACGGCGCCGCTCGCACCCGATGCCATCGAGGAAGTCTCGGCCGCGCCCGAACCCGAGGCGCCCGAGTACATCCCGGTCGTGCGCTACGGCCGCTACACCCTGGTCGAGTTGGCACCCACGGCGGCGCAGCGCGACCTGCTGTTGCAGACCATCGACGTGTCCATGCCCGAGGATGCCCGCGCCACGGTTGGCGACGGGCTGCGGCATGTGCTCAAGCGCAGCGGCTATGGCCTTTGCGAGACCGCGCATGCCGTGATCGAGCTGTACGCGCTGCCGTTGCCTGCGGCACATCTGCACCTCGGCCCTATGACCTTGCGCGATGCGCTACTCACCCTTGCCGGCCCGGCCTGGGACCTGCACGCCGATGACCGGACGCGACAGGTCTGCTTCGAGCGGCACGGCCGCGATGCAGATGCCGATCCGGTTCCCGAACCACTCGCCACCGAGGCGGTGCAGACGTTCCCGCTCGCGGGAGGTCAGCCATGAACAACGCACCACGGCCTTCCCAGCGCTCGACCGCCGCCGTGATCGTGCAGAGCCTGCTCTGGCTTTGGCTGATCGGCCTGAGCGTCTTCGTTGCCCTGAACCACCAGGCGATGAATGGCCTGGCCGACCAGGAACGGGTGGATTCCGGCCTGCAGCAGCTCGAAGCACAGGTGGTCGGGCTGACCGAGACCGTACAGCAGCGGCCGGCTACCGCAACCGCGGCGGAATTGCAGCACATCCGGCAGGCGCTGGAAGCCCGCATCGCGCAGGTTGAACAGGCGCTGGGCGGCCATGCCTCCAACGACGACCTTCAGGCCCTGCGCGCCGAGGTCGAGCAGGCCAAGGCTCGCCAAGCGACGGTTCGTGCCGCTGTGCCTGCGCAGCCGCGCTCACCAAGCAAGGCCGCCGCCAAACCTGAGCCTTTCCCGTTGCCGCTCCGCATCGTGGGTGCCGAACTGCGAGCCGGCCAGCGCAGCCTTTCCGTTGCACCAGCGACGGGCGAGTTCACTGCCGACCAGGTTCACGTGCTGCTGCCCGGCGATGCGGTCGGCCCGTGGCGCTTGCAGGCGATCGAGGGCAACACCGCCGTCTTCCAGGCCGGCGAGCAGACCCGCCGTTTGGCGATTCCCTGACGGAGACCGTCCCGCCATGAAGCCCTCGATCTTGCTCACCCTGTTCCTGCTGGCCGCAGCGCAGTTGCCCGTCTGGGCGCAGCAGCCCGCCACGGCCCAGTCCCGCAATGCCCAGAGCCAGGAGCGTCCCGTGATCGGCCGCATCCTGGACGACCGCGTGGCGAGCGACTGGGGACTGCAACCGCAGGAGTGGGCGCGCTACCGCGAACTGATGGAGGGGCCGCTGGGCATCTACTCGCCCAACCTGGACCCGCTTTCCGCGCTGGGCGTCGAGGCTCGCTCCGATGAAGAGCGGCGCCGCTACGCCGAAATGCAGGTGAAAGCCGAGGCAAGGCGCGTCGAGAAGTTGCTTGCCTACCAGCGCGCCTACGACGAAGCGTGGCAGCGCCTGAACCCCGGCATGCAGCGAGTGAACCTCCCCGATGATCTGCCGACCGCCGCAGGCGTGCGCGGCAGTAGCCGCACGGCGGTGTTCGTCAAGGACGGCTGCGCAGCCTGCGGACAGCTCGTGCAGCGCCTGCAATCCTCGGGCGCGGAGTTCGACCTGTACATGGTGGGCAGCCGCCAGGATGACGCGCGCATCCGCGACTGGGCCAAGCGCGCGCAGATCGACCCGGCGCGCGTGCGCGCCGGCAGCATCACGCTCAACCACGACGGCGGCCGCTGGCTGTCACTGGGCCTGCCCGGCGATCTGCCCGCCGCCGTGCGCGAAGTGAACGGCCAATGGCAGCGCCAGCCGTAGCCATGCCCCTGCGCGCACTGGTGCTCACTGCCGGCCTGTATGCCGTTGCCGCCCTGGCCCAGGAGGTTCCGCCACCGGCTTACCAGCTTGCCGCCCAGCGCGCAGGCATCCCCTCGACCGTGCTCTACGCCGTGGCCTTGCAGGAGAGCGGCATCCGGCGCAACGGGCGCCTGGTGCCGTGGCCGTGGTCCCTCAACGTCGCCGGCCAGTCGCGCCGCTTCGCCACGCGCGCCGACGCCTGCGCTGGCCTGCAGCAGGCGATGCGCGCCACGCCGCACACGCGCATTGATGCGGGCCTGGGCCAGATCAACCTCGGCTACCACAAGCACCGCTTTACCGGCGCGTGCGACCTGCTGGATCCGTATCGCAACCTGGCCGTTGCCGCCGAGATCCTGAAGGAGCAGCACACCCCCGGCGAGGACTGGCTGCTGGCGATCGGCCGCTACCACCGCCCCGCAGGCGGCGAGCCCGCCGCCCGCTATCGGCGCAGCGTGTCGCGCCACCTTGCCCGCGTGCAGGGCACGCGACCAGCCGCCGCGGTCCTCGCGGCGCGCCAGGAGACCTCCCCATGACGAAACCCCATCCCGCCCATCTCGCGTTCACGGGCCTACTCATGCTGCTGTCAGGCCTGCCGCTGGCCTCGCGTGCCGGCGAGCCACTGATCGTTGTCGAGGACCGTGGCGGCACGTCGGCATTGCCGTACTACGAAGCCCTGAATCTCCAGCCGCGCGCCAACGCACCGGCGCGGCCGTCCATCCCGACGCCCCAGGTTCCTGCCACACGGGCGGACGAAGCCGCGATGCTGCCGGTGCGCAGCGCCAAGCTCACGCCCGGCACCGTCGCGCGACGGGTGATCGAAGCGCCCGGCCTGCGGCCGTTCGTGGTCATCGGCGACGACGAGGCTTCCCGGGCCTGGTTGCAGCGCCGCGCCGCCGCTTTGCGCGAACGTGGCGCGGTCGGCCTGGTCGTCAACGTCGAGACCGCGCAGGGCCTGGCGCGGCTGCGCGCCCTGGTGCCGGGCGTGCCGCTCGCGCCCGTGGCCGGCGACGACCTGGCCGATCGCCTGGGCCTGCGGCACTACCCGGCGCTGATCACGGCCACCGGCATCGAGCAATGAAGCCATGTCGGGCAAACAGCCGGTCGAGGTTCTGCTACGCCCAGCGGTGGAGCTATACACCGTCGCGGCGTGTGCAGGCGCCGCGTTTCTGTGCCTGGTGGCCCCATGGTCGCTCGCGCTGAGCCCGGCCATGGGCATCGGCAGCGCCTTGGCGTTCGGCGCCTACGGCGCGATCCGCTACCGCGATGCCCGCATCATCCTGCGCTACCGGCGCAACATCCGCCGTCTGCCGCGTTACGTGATGACCAGCAAGGACGTGCCGGTCAGCCAGCAGCGCCTATTCGTGGGGCGCGGCTTTCTCTGGGAGCAGAAGCACACGCATCGGCTGATGCAGACGTACCGGCCCGAGTTCCGCCGCTACGTCGAGCCGACGCCGGCCTACCGGCTGACCAGGCGCCTGGAGGAACGGCTGGAGTTCGCGCCATTGCCGCTCTCGCGCCTGCCGAAGCTCACCGGCTGGGACGCGCCTTTCAACCCCGTGCGCCCGTTGCCGCCTGTCGGCGGCCTGCCAAGGCTGCACGGCATCGAGCCCGACGAAGTGGACGTCAGCCTGCCGCTGGGCGAGCGCGTCGGGCACTCGCTGGTGCTGGGCACCACGCGGGTGGGCAAGACGCGCCTGGCCGAGTTGTTCGTCACGCAGGACATCCGCCGCAGGAATGCTGCCGGCGAGCATGAGGTCGTCATCGTCATCGACCCCAAGGGGGATGCCGATCTCTTGAAACGGATGTACGTCGAAGCCCAGCGCGCTGGCCGCGAAGGCGAGTTCTACATCTTCCACTTGGGCTGGCCGGAAATCAGCGCCCGCTACAACGCCGTGGGCCGCTTCGGTCGGATCTCGGAAGTGGCGACACGCATCGCGGGGCAGCTCTCCGGCGAAGGCAACAGCGCGGCGTTCCGCGAGTTCGCATGGCGCTTCGTGAACATCATCGCCCGCGCCCTGGTGGAACTGGGGCAGCGCCCGGACTACATGCTGATCCAGCGCCACGTCATCAACATCGACGCGCTGTTCATTGAGTACGCCCAGCACTACTTTGCCAAGACGGAGCCCAAGGCCTGGGAGGTGATCGTCCAGATCGAGGCCAAGCTCAACGAGAAGAACATCCCAAGGAACATGATCGGGCGCGAGAAGCGTGTGGTGGCGCTGGAGCAATACCTCTCCCAGGCGCGCAACTACGACCCTGTGCTCGATGGCCTGCGCTCGGCGGTGCGCTACGACAAGACCTACTTCGACAAGATCGTTGCATCGCTGCTGCCGCTGCTGGAAAAGCTCACGAGCGGCAAGATCGCCCAGCTCCTGGCGCCGAACTACTCCGACCTGGCCGACCCGCGCCCGATCTTCGACTGGATGCAGGTCATCCGAAAGCGGGCCATCGTCTATGTGGGTCTGGATGCGTTGTCTGACGCCGAGGTCGCCGCAGCGGTCGGCAATTCGATGTTCTCTGACCTGGTTTCGGTGGCCGGACACATCTACAAGCACGGAATCGACGATGGCCTGCCCGGCGCAGTGGCTGGCGCTCGCGTGCCGATCAACGTGCACGCGGACGAATTCAATGAACTGATGGGCGATGAATTCATCCCGCTCATCAACAAGGGCGGCGGTGCCGGCCTGCAAGTCACGGCGTACACGCAGACGCTCTCGGACATCGAGGCCCGCATCGGAAATCGCGCGAAGGCCGGCCAAGTGATCGGGAATTTCAACAATTTATTCATGTTGCGCGTGCGCGAGACGGCCACCGCGGAACTGCTGACGAGGCAGTTGCCGAAGGTCGAGGTCTATACAACCACCATCGTCTCGGGCGCGACGGACAGCTCAGACATCCGCGGCGCGACGGATTTCACGTCGAACACCCAGGACCGCATCAGCATGGCCAGCGTGCCGATGATCGAGCCGTCACACGTCGTCGGCCTGCCCAAGGGCCAGTGCTTCGCGCTGCTGCAGGGCGGCCAGCTCTGGAAGGTGCGTATGCCGCTGCCGGCGCCGGACCCGGATGAAGTGATGCCGGCGGACCTGCAGCAACTGGCCGGGTACATGCGCCAGAGCTACAGCGAGGCCACGCAGTGGTGGGAGTTCACCAGCTCGTCGGCCTTGCAGGATGCGGCCTTGCCCGACGACCTGCTGGACGATGCCGCTGCGGCCGAGCCCGGCGCGGTGGCCACCGGCGCCGACGATGGCGCGGGCAACGAGGCCGTGCCATGAAGGATGCCGCCTCGACCGCGCAGCGGGAGCAGAACCATCGCCAAGGCTTGATCGTCGGCACCATCACCTTACCGTTCCGGCTGCTCGGGGTGCTCATTGGCTCGCTGCTGTTCTCGATCGTGGTGGAGTGCGCCGGCATGCACCTGTTCTGGAAGGACCAGGGCTGGCGCCACTCCCAGCAGATGCTGCGGTACGAACTCGGGCACCTGTCCAACCACTTCACGCGCAGCGTGGTGGTACAGGAGCCCGGGCGCACGGCGCACGAGTTGGTGGATACCGGGTACGAGTGGGTGTTCGTGCGCTCGGGGTTGCTGGAGCGCATGAGCCAGACCGCCGAGCGCGTCCGCGCGCCCAGCCACGGGCAGAGCCGCAACTTCCGCTACTACATCAGCCAAGTCTATGTCTGGGCCGAAAGCTACCTGATCGCTGCGGCCTTCACGACGCTCACCTTCCTGGTGCGCCTGCTGGTCCTGGTGCTCACGCTGCCGCTGATCCTCACGGCGGCATTCGTCGGCCTGATTGACGGCCTGGTGCGACGGGATGTGCGCCGGTTCGGCGCGGGCCGCGAATCCGGCTTCATCTACCACCGCGCGAAGGCCAGCCTGATGCCGTTGGCCGTGCTGCCTTGGGTCACCTATCTCGCTCTGCCCATATCGGTGCATCCTCTGGTCATCCTGCTGCCCAGCGCGGCGTTGCTGGGGATGGCAGTCAGCCTGACCGCAGGCAGCTTCAAGAAGTACTTATGAGGTGACACGGGCGGCACGGCTCTGCAAAGCCGTGTGCCGTTCATCGGTTCTGCAGGGTATCAAGAGCAGCATCCAACGCCGTAACCGCCTCGACGACCGTTCTTACCGTCGCCCGATCAAACTCATGATCGCGCTGAGCGTCGTGCACACCGCTATTGAGGTAACCCCATTCAATACTCGTACCGCTGACATTGAGCAGCCGGACCAACGCCCCTACGGCATCCGGCGCACCCGCATGTTGCGCCGCGATACGCTCGACGGCCGACCGCAACTTGGTGCATTTATTGTTCAGCTCCCAAGGCGCGCGGGGCCCGCTCAGCTTGATGTCGATCCGGCCGTCCGCCCGCCGACCCAGCCACGTCCACAGGCGGTCCGTCAGACTCTCCAGCGCCGGCCGGGCCTGACGCAGTGCCTCGCGTTTCTCGTCAGCCGCCAACGCCTGCTGGGCCAGAAGAACATAGTTCTTCGCTGGCGGGTCGCTGTCGACCCGCAGTTCGTGCTCTCCCTGATGCGGGAGAAACTTGTAGCGCTTAATGGCCGCGGCGCGGCGCACGCCCAACTCCTGCTGGATGCGGTGCAGGAACTCCTCTGCGTGCGAGGTGAGGATAACCTGCTTGCCGTGGAGCAAACCGTCCTCGAAGAAGGTACGCCAGATGCCATCGCGATGGTCGTCGTCGATCGCGTTGACGACGTCATCGAATATGACCACGGGGCAGCCCTGCGCGAGGTTCTTGGCAAGCAGAATCGCCAGGCCCAGGCATTTGATGTGCCCTTCGCTGAAGACGATCAACGCGTCGTAGCGCGCGCCCGGCTCGCCGGCGAACTCCACCTCGATCTTGCCGTTCTCGGCCACGGGCAACCACAGCGCGTGCAGCAGATCGCCGGGCGGATCGGCCCGGTTGAATGCGTTGTAGAGATGGCGGGCTTGGTCTCCCAGCCCCTGTAGCAGAACCCCCGGCAGAGCGGTCAGGTATGCCTGAATCTCGGGCAGGAAGCCGTCGTAGGCGGCCTTGACCCGCTGATGGTGCACCACCACCGGCATTTCGTCCGTGGCCGCCTGGATCAGGCCGCGGTTCGCGTCGTCGAATTGGGCCACGGTTTGGCGGGCGGCCGCCAGCTCCTGATCCGCAGTCGTGCGCATGGTCCGCAGCCGTTCGATCTCCAGCTGATGCTGTTGCAGGCGGTCCCGCTCCTGGGCCATCGCGCCGCGCTGGGCATTCACGTCGCGCGCCTGCGCGTCGAAGCCTTCGATGATCTGTGCGATCCGTAAGAGGGCTTGCCAGGCGCGCTGGTCCCCATTCACCCCGCCGCCGAGCCAATTGCCCGCCGACGTGGGAGGCAGCAGTGGCAGGCCCGCGGCCTGCGATTCGGCAGGACAAGCGACCCCAGCCGCCGCCACCACGCGGCGCATTTCGTCACACAGCGCTCGGACCGCCTCGCTCAACTGCGTCCGATGCCCGGCCTCCTGCTGCTGCAGGACGGCCAGTTGCGCGAGCTGCTCCAGGCCCATTCGCGCCCTGGCGAACGGGTCCTGCGCCACGGCGGCCAGTTCGGTTCCACATGCCGGACACGCGGTCGCCCCGTCCGCCAACGCTTGCACGGCCTCGTAGAGCTTCGCGTACGACACCTCGCCGGCGCGGGCCGCGAGTTGCGCGGAAGACGCTTGCCACAGTCCCTGGACGCGGTAGGCCTCTGCCAGCAACGCTTGCAGGCGGGCCTGGGTCACCTCGTGAATGGCAGGCGGGTTGGCGTCCAGCTGAGCCTGGACATACGGTAGCCGTCCTTGCTGCTGCGGCGTACCCAGCAGCCAGTCCACGCAGGTTTGATAGGTCGCGCCAGGTGACATGCGCTGCGCCAAAGCTTGTTCCAGGCCCTCGACCGCTGCGATCTTCTGCGGGTAGGCGGCGATGGTCTGTTCGGAGTTCGCCAACTGCAGGCGACGCTGCGCCAGCTGCGCCGCCTGCACGCCGGCAAGCATCAGGTCCTGATCGAGCGAGGGGTTGAAGCCGCGCACGAACTCGCTGAACTGGTCCACGCCGAACAGGGTGGCGATGAGCTGGCGCTGATCGCTCGGGGTCCGCGCGGCGATTCGGGCGAAATCGTCGAGGCGGTTCTTCTCGATGAAGCAGAAGCGATACTCAGCTTCGTCGGGCTGGACGGCCTGCGCCTCGCCCGCCGCCGTAGACGACAGGACTGGCGCGATGTGGCGGCGCAGGCGAGCGTTGTTGCAGTACGTCCGCTGGTCGACCCGCTTGGCCTGCGCTTCGCTGATCGAACCGAGCATCGCCACTTCCAAGGCTTCGCAGAAGCTGCTCTTGCCGGTGCCGTTGGCACCGTAGACCAAGGTGATGTCATGGCTGAGGTCGAACGTCTCCTGCCGCATGAATCCTCGAAACGGCCCGACTTCGAGCTGGTGCAGTCGCCCGAGCGCCGGCCCGTTTTCGGGGCCGCGCGCGTCCCCGTCGTAGGCGACAGGCATCTGCGCCAGATGCGCGATGGCCAGCGGCGCCAAGCGCGTGGAGCGCCCCCGGCGTGCAGCACCGACCTCGGCCAGTGGCTGCAGGTGATCGAGCACCAGGTGCGCCAGCCGGCGCACGTCGTCGTGCACGTGCCGCTGCGTCAAGTGCGCCAGGAACCGGTGGTACTCCGAACGTATGCTTGCCACAGCGACCCCTCACTTGGTCAACCACTGACCGTAAGCCTCCACATCGATCATGGGGACCGTTCCACTGAACTGAAGCTGCGCGATCAGCTTGAAAAGAAACGCGGTCGCCGGCTTGTTTTCGTTGGTGTAGCTGTACGCGCCGCTGGCTTGGTCATAGAAAAAGTGCCCGTGGGCGGCAACGCATCCGATGTCCAGACGCCCCTCGGTGAGGTTTGCGTTCAGCGCCTTGTCCATGGATGGGCCCAATGCAGGACTCCATTCGCTCTCGAAGGTGAGCAAGCCACCCAGAATCGGAATCAACGGCTTCGCTGGGTAGGTCCCGCCAGCGTGCGGGATCGGCAGGCTCGTGCGGTGCAGCCTGCGCACACTGGCGACCTTCTCCTGGGCATAGGCCACAAGCCCCGCGTCAGCCGTCTGCTTGGCCTCGAACACGGCGTACACGCTTTCGGCTGGAATGATCGTCTCGTTCTCGTAGGTGAAGATAAAAGGCGAATATTGCCGATCAAACACCACCACATCGATCTGCTGGCTGAAGTTCCCCAGGCTGTCCACCACATGCGCCTTCGCCGCCTGGTACCGTTTGGGCAGATAGGTATCCAGCATGTCGATCCAGACGTTCTCGCTCGCATCCCCCTTCGTACCCGGGTGACCGAAGGTCTTGCGTACTACGGACAAGCGCTGCTGGATGTCTTCATGCAGGGACGACAGGAGCTGGGAAAGCGACCACTGGGACATGCTGTACCTCGATGGGACGTGTATGGAAGCCGATGGAATCAGGACAGTGGGAACTTGGGGCCAAACAGTGCGCGCCAGGCGCGAAGCGCTTCGATATTGCGACCACGACGCGCGTGGTCGATGGCGATGCTTGCGTCCTGGCTCGCCTGGAACAGCAGCTGCTGCGCGCGCTGCTTGCGCGCGGCATCCATATCGTTGCTGATCGCCGGGCCAAGTCCGGCGGGATCCGGCCACTCGTCATGAACACGATCGGCAAGCGTGGCAAAGAACGACTGGATCTCGCGATCGAACGATCCTCCCCAGCCGCCGTAAAGACACTCAAGGGCCATTACCTCGATCAGGAACGAGGGCTTCACCGGCTTCTGATCGCCGTGCTTGGGATTGTTGTTCCAGTACTTCACCATGCGCACGAGACCTTTCCACTCATTGCCATAGGCTTGGTGCGCTGCGGTCGCCTTGTCCTTATGGATCTCCGGGTCCGTCTTGATCCACTTTCCGGACGCCGTATCGGGGATCTCATACTGGTCGCCGGTGTCGAATGCGGGCACCGCATCCACGCTGACCACCCGGTAGTCCGTGTTGTCCTCCGCGTCGATGTGAACACCGAAATCCACGTTGATCGAGCGCGCCTGTTTGCGCACGGCCGCCGAACCGTATTTCTCCACCAATGCAGAGTGGAAATCATCCAGCACTACCGATGCGGCCTTGCCGTGGTAATGCTTCTCCGAGTCCTTCAGCACGAAGAAGATGTCGATATCCTTGAGCGGCTTCGTCTTCGTGTATCGAGCATAGGACCCGGTCAGGAAGCTGCGCGCAATGCCGAACTTGGTCTGCAGGTAGTCCCGCACTTCGTTCTGGCGTTGCGAGGCATTCTTCTGTTCGCGTTCGTTGAGTTCCAGACGCGACTTGAACTTGCGAAAAGCTTCATCGATCGACAGCATCAGCGTTGCCTCCAATATCCGGCCTGACCCGCCAGGCCGCTGTGTTCGACAGTCGAGCCTAGGCTCTGCTTGACCATTCCATCCGTCGAGCGATAACTTCCTTTGCTCCACCCCTCCACATCAGGCCGCCCTGGCTTTGTATCGAGCATTAACTTGTACTTGGCCTGCGATGGCAGCAGCCCAGCTTTCTTGATCGCGTACTTCAACTGCTCGGTATCTGTCCAGAAGCTGCCGTCGCCATCGGACCACCCATACACGATGTCGATATCCCATCGGGTCACGAGTTTGTCGGTTGCCGGGTTGTAGATCTCCAGAATCACCTTGCGCAGATCACCGGTCCCGAGCCACGTCTTGATGGCTCGGGTATTGCTCTCCCAGCGATCCGCGAAGTGCTCGGGGTCCAGCCCACTGAGCAGGATGATGTCTTTCAAGCTCTTGAGGATGTTGTCGGTCACATAGGTAACCGAGTGCGTGTACGAGTAGGTGGCGACGGTGCTCATGACTTGAGGAAACCTCCGAGGTCGAGCGACAGCGCTTGTCCAGCATCGGCCTGCGCCTGCGTGGCAATTCCTTGGCTCAAGTCCCGTGCAATGATGCGAGAACTGTGCTTTTTGAGCGCGGTTTGCACCCAGCCGAGCTGCTCCTTCGGACACGGCAGCGAGACTCCCCAGTCTCCCTTCAACGGCTCGAACCCCAAGACTTCTTCGTTGGCATCATCACCATCGATCGCGTCTTCGTCGAAGAGGCAGTAGATCCTGGTCCGTGGTCCATCGCATGTCGCAACGATGGGCGCGCTCTTGGGTGCCTGGTCGGCGATCAAGCTGGCGGCCACGCCCGCCACGGCCCTGAGTTCAGAGCGAGCCGTGCCGTCCTTGCCCTGAGTGAGCAGTTCGACAATGGCATCCCACGTCTGCAACGCATCGCGGTGCGGCGAGCTGCGAAACGTCCGGCTGACAACGGTGGTCATTTTTGCTTCCCTCCTTGAAGGCGCATTTGCGTTGCCTGTCGTATCGCACTGCGCAGGTGCTCTACGGAAAGCTTGTTCGGATCGATAGCCACTTGCGGGTCGGCCGCGAGGGCGTTGGCTACGACCTTGCGAATGGCCCGACCATCCAATCCGACGCACTCGCCAGCGCACGCGTCGAACTGGTGAGCCGAGGAAAGCTTGCCAATCCCCGGAAATGTCTTTGCCAGGCCATTCAGGCAGTCCACCAGGATCTGCTTGCAGGCATCCTTGCCGGGCAGTGGCACCTCCATCACCATGTCGCAACGAGATAGGAAGGCACTGTCGACGGCCTGTGGGAAGTTGCTGGTGGCCACGAACAGCAGATGCGGGTTGCGTTCGGCCAACATGTCCAACTGCACCAACACCGCGTCGGTGGCCCGGTGCACATCAACCGGGTTGGCTTCCAGGCTGAGCTTGGCTCGATCAGCCGCAAGCGTTTCGACCTCGTCCAGAAGGACGATCGTCGGGCCCGCCGCTGCGGATTCTGCGATCGATTGCGAGAACAGGTCTGCCACGGCGCGTTGAGTCTTTCCCATTGCAGAGCTCGTCAGCGTGTGAGGCTCTACTTCCAGCAATCGAAACTTCGCAGAAGAAAAAGATTCGGCCACACGATGCGCCAAGCCCCGTGCCAAGGAGGTCTTCCCAGTCCCCGGCGGGCCGACCAACAAGATCACGCCGTGCAGGGGGAGTACCGTGCGCTCCACCTTGGGGCGCACCGTGAAGTTGACGATCGCCTGTGACAGCAACTGCTTCTTGAGAGCTTCGTCCATGACGATGGAATCCCACAGGGCGCCCAGCGACGTGTCCGGCAGCTTCCAGCTTCGATGGATGCCTTTCGGCAAAGTGGCGTCTGATGAAGGATTCTTGGTCATCCGTGGCTCTCGGCGGGTCAGAGAATGGTGCGATAGGTCGCCAGCACCTTGGTCGTTTGCACAAGGCCCTGGCGCAGCAGGATTTCGAGATAGCGGTCCACCTCGATCGGCGGATGCTTGAGTTGGGCACGCTGGCGCTGCGCAGCCGACACCACGGCGGCCGCGTCCAGATCCAGTAGGTTGTCCACAAACTCATCGGGGTGCTGCGATTCGATGCCGTACGGAGCCAGCAGATCGTTCGGGAAATCCCGTTCGTTGAACGTCACAATCACGCTCGCACCGCAGCGAATCGCCGCAGCCAGGACGTGCCGGTCGTCCGGATCGGGCAATGTCAGGCCTGCCACGAGCGCTTCGTAGCCCTCCACCAAGCCGTCCGGAATTGCCCGGTCCATGAGATCCGACGTCCTGTCGACCTGAACCCGGGTGAGATCGGGGCGGTTGATCAACAGGTTGCGTTTGCACTCCTCATGAATGGCTTGGCTCCACCGCGCCCGGAAGCGGCCAGACAGGCCGAGCCACATCAGGAAATCCCGCAGTGGCGCGGGATATAGAACGCACGCGTCGTAGACGGCGGTGAATGGGGAATGCCTCATTCGTATCCCATTCCCAACTCTTGCGACTGCTGAGCGAGTTCGGCCATCGCCTGCTCACTGGCGCGCTCGCGCGCTTCCTTGTACTGCATCAGATCGGCGAACCTCACCCTGCGGTGCTTGCCGGTGCGATGAAATGCCAACACCCCATCTTCGAGCAGCTTGACGAAATGGGGACGGGACACGTTGAGCAAGTCCGCCGCCTCTTGGGTCGTCAGCTCTGCATGGACGGGCACCACCTTTACTGCATTGCCATCGGCCAACTCGGCCAGGATGTCGACCAGCAGGCGTAAAGCCGAGGTAGGCAGTTCCACCTGATGAGCCTGTTTGTGGTCATCAAAGATCTGGATGTGCTGCGTCTCGAACTGGGTTGCGAGGTAAGCCGCCAAGGCACGTTGACCCTGGACGGCTGCCTTCACCTCTCCCGCGGCGGGAAGGGTCATCTTGGATTGGGCAGTGGCGGTGGTCATGGGTAGCTCCTAAGCGAAAACGGTTGCAGAGCCGATCATATTCGAAATACTCGAAAAACGCAATAATCGAAGCGCGACCCGTGCTTTTGTAGGTTCGCTCGCAGCATGCCCAATCCGGTCGTCCGCCAGTTCCTATTGTTTGCGGCCTGAAACAGCCCTGATCTCCACGATCAACCCATTGCTGATCACACAGGAATGGCGCGATGGTGGCTTCGATCTGGCTGCGCGCCGCGCATCGCGGCGTGCCCACTTTTTTCGTGACGGCCCTCGTGCTGGGCCAGTCCCCGATGGCATTGGCCGAGTCCCCGGCGCAGCGCCAGGAGTTGGTCGCCGCGCTGCGCCAGCTCGACGCGCTGGAACGCACCGTCGCGGACAGCGCCGCGCATGCCCCCATCCAGCCGGGCGAGCGCTACCACTTCGATTACCCACGGCTGCTGGCTGACCTGGCGCGCGTGCGCGCCGGCATCCAGTTCCACCTGACGCCATCACGCGCTCAGCCGCGCGACCCCTCCGAACTGGCCGGCGACTACCGCACCGAGCGGGCCGCTTCGCCATCGCCGAAGACGACTGCGGAGGGCGAGCAATGAACGGCGCCCAGGTCTCGGCATTTCAAGCCAACAGCGGTATCGCGCCTTCCGCGATGGCGACCGTCCTGGTCGGCGTCGTGTTCGCGGTCCTGCTCGTGTGGGGCGTCTGGGCCATCCGAACGGCCTATGTGGGGTGGTCCGAGAGCCGCCTCAACCAGCGCCAGTTCCTCGGCGTCTGCATCCGCTTCGTCGCGATGTACCTCGTCCTGAGTTTCTTCCTCCTGTCCTGACATGAAAGGCCCGACCATGCACAACCGCAACCTCACTTCCCGTTTTGCCCAGCGCGCCGCCGTGGCCCTGGGCGCCGCCGCGCTGCCCGCACTGTCGTTCGCGCAAGGTCTGCCGCAGTTGGAGAACCCGACGCGCGGCACCGGCAACGGCATCATGGAGACCATCCGCAACTACGGCTACGACATCATCATGCTCGTGGCCCTGCTGGTGGTGGCGTCGATGTTCATCGGCGTCTGCTACCACGCCTACGGCACCTACGCGGAGATCCACACCGGCCGCAAGACGTGGGGCCAATTCGGCCTCACGGTCGCCATCGGCGCCGTGCTGCTCGTGATCGGCATCTGGCTGCTCACCGAAGCCACCGGCATCCTGTAAGCGAGGCCGGTATGTCCGAGCAGCAGCACGTCCGTGCGGACGGGACGGTCACGTTCCTTCCGCACCGGCTCAACCGCCATCCCGTGGTCGTGCGCGGCCTCACCGCCGACGAGCTGTGGATCTGCTGCGGCCTGTCCGGCGCGGCCGGCCTGCTGGTCGGCGCGCCGCTTTCGTGGGTGTTCCGCACGATCGCCATCGCACCGACGTTCGTTGTCCTGGGCGTGGCCTTGGGCGTGTTCATCGGCGGCGGCATCCTGCGCCGCCTCAAGCGTGGGCGCCCCGACACCTGGCTGTATCGACAGTTGCAGTGGCGCATCGCAACGCGCCATCCGCTGATGGCCGGCTGGGTGGGCGGCCACGTGCTGATCTCGCGCTCGGGCTTCTGGTCCACCCGCAGGAGCATGCGATGAGCCGCTTCAAGAACGAGATCGCCCACCTGCAGGCGCACATCAAGACCTTGCGCCTGGGCGCGGGCGCGCTGGTCATTGTCGCCCTGGTCATGGGCGGCGGCTGGTGGAGCGCGCCGCGCGACCTGACCATCCACGTCCCGCCCGACCTGCGCTCTGGCAGTACCCGCAAGTGGTGGGAAGTGCCGCCCGAATCGGTCTATGCGTTCACGTTCTACGTGTTCCAGACGCTGAACCGCTGGCCGACCAATGGCGAAGAAGACTACTCGCGCAACCTCCATACGCTCTCGCCGTACCTCACCCCGTCCTGCCAGGCCTTCCTGCGGGCGGACTATGACTACCGCCGCTCCACGGGCGAGCTGCGTCAGCGCGTGCGCGGCATCTACGAGATTCCCGGCCGCGGCTATGGCGACGACCCCACGGCGCGCGTGCGCACCGTATCCGATCGCGACTGGGTGGTGACGCTGGACATCACGGCGGACGAGTACTACGGCGCCGAGCAGGTCAAACGCGCCCTGGTGCGCTATCCGATCAAGGTCACGCGGGTGGACGTCGATCCCGCCCGCAACCCGTTCGGCCTGGCGCTGGACTGCTACGAAGGCGCGCCCCAGCGCATCAGTGCACCGGAGCCGGCGCGCCCGGCGCCGAGTGACCTGAATCCGCAAGCGCCTCAAGGAGGAAACACCCCATGAAGCATCCTGTACTCGCGCTGCTGGGGCTACTGGCCGTGGCCGCGGCACCCGTCGCCCAGGCGGTGGAGATCCTGCGTTGGGAACGCATGCCACTGGCAGTGCCGCTGAAGGTCGGTCAGGAACGCATCGTATTCATCGACCGGAACGTGCGCGTGGGCGTGCCCGCAGGCGTGGGCAAACGCCTGCGCGTGCAGAGTGCGGGCGGCGCGGTGTACCTGCGTGCCAGCGAGCCGATCGAGCCCACGCGGTTGCAACTGCAGGACGCCGACACGGGCGCGCTGATCCTGCTGGACATCGCAGCCGAACCGCCCAAGGACGGGGAAGCCGAGCTGGAGCCGGTGCGCATCGTCGAGGGTGACAGCGCACCGGGACGCTATGGCGAGCAGGCCGACAGTGCCGAGGCCCCGGCACGCGCCCAGGGCCAGGCAGGTGCGCGGACCGCGCGGCGCGAAACTCCGGTCCCTGTCGTGCTGACGCGCTTCGCCGCGCAGAACCTCTACGCACCGCTGCGCACCGTCGAGCCGCTTCCGGGCGTCATGCGGGTCAACCTTCCCCGCGACCTCGACCTGGACACACTGATGCCAACGCTGCCGGTGCGCGCGGCCGTGCTCGCGTCGTGGCGCCTGGAAGACCAATGGGTGACTGCCGTGCGCCTCACCAACACCGGCGCCGACTGGGTCGCGCTCGACCCGCGCGTGCTGCAAGGCGATTTCCTCACCGCCACCTTCCAGCACGAGGCGCTGGGCCCGCGCGGCACGACCGAGGACACGACCGTGCTGTACCTGGTCACGCGCGGCCGCGGCCTCGCGCAGTCGCTGCTGCCGGCGATTCACCGCTTCGACCCTGCCGTGCATCTGCCGCAGCCGGACGGCGACGAGAACGCCAAGGAGGCCCGCCATGCGCAGTAACGGCCTGCTCAAGTGGCTGATGATCCCTGTCGCCATCCTGGTGCTGTTCGCCGGTATCCGGCTGTTCTCGGGTGGAGGCGGCACGGCGCCACCCGCGGCGGACAACGGCGCCCAGCTCACGCCCGAGGAAATGAAGGCGCTGGGCATCGAAGGCGACACCCCGCGCGACACCGTGGCGACGCTCGTTGCCCAAGTGAAGCAGTTGCGCACCGAGCTTCAGACCGCGCTCTCGGACAACAAGTCGCAGCGTGAAGAGAACCAGCGGCTGCGCCAGCGCGAGAACTCCATCGACCAGCGCATCAACTCGGCGCTCGAATCCGAGCGGTCCAACCTGCGCCGCGACCAAGAGCAGGCGGCCAGCGCGCGCCAGCAGACCGAAGGGCTGCTCGCCGACCTGCAGCGGCGCCTGGACAGCATCGGCGGGCGCGGCGGCGGCCATGCGGACCTGCCCGTGGGCCTGGGGCTGCAGGGCGGCGACGAGGCCGGCATGGAGGGCGGCGTGCGGTGGGTCGAGCCGGACGACGCAAAGCCCGCCGAGGGGCGCAACGGGGGGCGTGGCGCGAGCGGCGGCATGAGCTTCCCCACGAGCTTCGGCCCGGCGCAGAGCACGCTCGAAACCACCGCTGAAACCGTGGCCAACGCGGGCGCCCGCGCCGCCGGGGTCAAGAATGCCAAGCCGGTCTATACCGTGCCGACCAACTCGACGCTAATGGGATCGGTGGCGATGACGGCCCTGATCGGCCGCGTGCCGATCGACGGCACGGTCAACGATCCCTATCCGTTCAAAGTTCTGGTCGGGCCGGACAACCTGACCGCCAATGGCATCGACATTCCCGACGTGGCCGGCGCCGTGTTCAGCGGCACCGCCTCGGGCGACTGGACGCTCTCGTGCGTGCGAGGTCAGGTGCGCAGCATCACGTTCGTCTTCAACGACGGCACGATTCGCACGATCCCCGAAGACCGCGAGGGCAACCAGCAGAACAACCAACAGCGCGACGGCTTGGGCTGGATCAGCGATCCCCACGGCATTCCTTGCGTCAGCGGCGAGCGGCGCAGCAACGCCCAGCAATACCTCGGCTCGCAGGCCCTGATCACCGCGGCCGGTGCCGGTGTGGCCTCGCTCATCGAGAGTGGCAGCGGCCGCATGTCCTATGTCGGCTCGGACGGCTCCATCGGCACCGTGGGCATCACCGGCCAAGAAGCGGTCGGCCAGATTCTCGCGGGCGGTGTCCGGGACATGTCGGCCTGGGTCAACAAGCTCTACGGCCAAGCCTTCGCCGCCGTCTATGTCCAACCCGGCGCCAAGGTTGCCGTCCACCTCGAAAAGCCGCTCGCCATCGACTTCGATCCCGAAGGCCGCAAGGTCGATCACCGCGCAGGAGAAAGCCATGCCCTTGAACTTGACTAACCTGGCCCGTGGCCTAGCACTGGCCCTCGCCGTCGCGGTGCTCGCCGGCTGCGCCACCAGCAAGGAAAAGCTGTTGACCCACGGTGACCGCACGATGATGGACATCTGGCAGCAGGAGGCCGGCGACGGCGGTGGCGCAGCCGGACGGAACGCCGGCCGCCAGTTGCTCGATGCGCGCCAGAGCCTGCGTCGGCCCCTGACCGACGCCGACGTGCAGGCCGCACCTGTCGAGCAGATGCGCTACACGCGCACCGCGCGCAATGAGGTTCACCGCCAGTTCCAGCGTCTGCCCAATCCCGATCTCGTGATGTACGTGTACCCGCACCTGGCCGGCACCGACCCCGTTCCCGTGCCGGGCTACACGACGGTTTTCCCCTTGTACCAGCGCGTGCAGTACGCGATGCCTGGCGAGAGGACGGAGGACTACTGATGCGGTGGAAACTTCCATGGCCGAAGCTGGCTGCCGTCAGCGCCGAAGACACCGCCGCCGACGAGCAGCCGGACGGCTGGCAGCGCCACGTCGAGGCCTTGCAGCAAGCCGGCATCCCCGAACCCGGCGCCGCGGTCCAGGGCCGCAAGCCGGCGACCGTGGCCGACGAGCAGGCGCTGTACGACGTCGCACCGTCCTTCGTGGAACTGCTGCCCTGGGTGGAGTTCTTGCCCGAGTCGAAATCGATGCTCCTGGAGGACGGCCAATCGGTGGCCGCCTTCTACGAGCTGGTGCCGCTGGGCACCGAAGGCCGGGAACCCGGCTGGCTCGCGCATGCCCGCGACGCCCTGGAAAACGCGCTTCAGGACAGCTTCGATGAACTGGACGAGAACCCGTGGGTGCTCCAGCTCTATGCCCAGGACGAACCGAGCTTCGACCAGTACATGCAGACCTTGCGCGATTACGTGCAGCCACGTGCGCGCGGCTCGGCGTTCACCGAGTTCTACCTGCGCTTCTTCGGCCACCACCTGCGCGCTGTGGCCAAGCCCGGCGGCCTGTTCGAGGACACGGTGGTCACGCGGCTGCGCTGGCGCGGCCAGACGCGGCGCGTGCGCATGGTGGTGTACCGCCGCGCGAGCGGACAGGGACAGGCAAACCGCCGCGGCCAGACACCCGAGCAGATGCTGGGCATCGTCTGCGACCGCCTGTGCGGCGGCCTGGCGAACGCCGGCATCCAGGCCCGGCGCATGGTCGCGGCCGACGTCCACGACTGGCTGCTGCGGTGGTTCAACCCGCGCCCCACGCTGCTCGGGCCTGGGGTGGAGGACCGGGAGCGCTTCTACGCGTTGGCGCGCTATCCGGACAGTACCGAGGAAAGCGAGGCCGGCGAGATCGAGCTGGCGAGCGGGCGGGATTTCAGCCAGCGGCTGTTCTTTGGGCAGCCGCGCTCGGACGTGGCGCAAGGGGCCTGGTACTTCGACGGCATGCCGCACCGCGTGCTGATCACCGACCGGCTGCGCATGCCGCCCGGCACCGGGCACCTGACCGGCGAGACCCGCAAGGGGGACGCGATCAACACGCTGTTCGACCAGATGCCCGAGGACACCTTGATGTGTCTCACCATGGTGGCCACGCCGCAGGACGTCCTCGAATCGGACCTCAACCATCTGGCGAAGAAAGCTGTGGGCGAGACGCTGGCGTCGGAGCAGACGCTCAAGGACGTGCATGAAGCCCGCTCCCTGATCGGCAGCGCGCACAAGCTCTACCGGGGCACTCTGGCGTTCTACCTACGCGGGCGCGACGAGGCGGAACTGGATCGGCGCGGCCTGGACCTCGCGAACGTGATGCTCAACGCCGGCCTGCAGCCGGTGCGCGAGGACGACGAGGTGGCGCCGCTCAACAGCTACCTGCGCTGGCTGCCGTGCTGCTACAACCCCGGCAAGGACCGGCGCCGGTGGTACACGCAACTGATGTTCGCCCAGCACGCGGCGAACCTGTCGCCAGTATGGGGCCGCGCCCAGGGCACGGGGCATCCCGGCATCACGATGTTCAATCGCGGCGGCGGCCCGATTACGTTCGACCCCTTGAACAGGTTGGATCGGCAGATGAATGCCCATCTGTTTCTATTTGGCCCCACCGGCTCGGGGAAGTCCGCCACGCTCAACAACCTGCTGAACCAGGTGACGGCCATCTACCGGCCGCGGCTTTTCATCGTGGAAGCCGGCAACAGCTTCGGCCTGTTCAGCGACTTCGCCAGGCGCCTGGGCCTGACCGTGAACCGGGTCAAGCTGGCCCCCGGATCGGGCATCAGCCTGGCGCCGTTCGCCGACGCACGCCGGCTGATCGAAACGCCCAGCGACGTACAGACGCTCGATGCCGACGCGCTGGACGAAGACCTGCCCCCCGATGCCTCGGCCATGGAAGCGGACGAGCAGCGCGACGTGCTGGGCGAACTGGAGATCACAGCGCGGCTGATGATCACGGGCGGCGAAGACAAGGAAGAAGCGCGGATGACGCGGGCCGACCGCTCGCTGATCCGCCAGTGCATCCTCGACGCCGCCGAACATTGCGTGGCCGAAAAGCGCACCGTGCTCACGCGCGACGTGCGCAACGCGCTGCGCGCCCGTGGCCAGGACCCGACGCTGCCCGAGATGCGGCGCGTGCGGCTGCTGGAGATGGCGGACGCGATGGACATGTTCTGCCAAGGCACGGACGGCGAGATGTTCGACCGTGACGGCACGCCGTGGCCCGAGGCCGACATCACGCTGGTCGATCTGGCGACCTATGCCCGCGAGGGCTACAACGCGCAGCTCTCCATCGCCTACATCAGCCTGATCAGCACGGTGAACAACATCGCCGAGCGCGACCAGTACCTGGGCCGGCCGATCGTCAACGTGACCGACGAAGGTCACATCATCACCAAGAACCCGCTGCTCGCGCCCTATGTCGTGAAAATTACAAAAATGTGGCGCAAGTTGGGCGCCTGGTTCTGGCTGGCGACGCAAAACATCGACGATCTGCCGCGCGCCGCAGAGCCCATGCTCAACATGATCGAGTGGTGGGTGTGCCTGTCGATGCCGCCGGACGAAGTGGAGAAGATCGCCAGGTTCCGCGAACTCTCGCCGGCGCAGAAGGCGCTGATGCTCTCCGCACGCAAGGAAGCGGGCAAGTTCACCGAGGGCGTCATCCTCTCCAAGAGCATGGAAGTGCTGTTCCGCGCCGTGCCGCCAAGTCTCTACCTCGCGCTCGCGCAAACCGAGCCCGAGGAGAAGGCAGAACGCTACCAGCTCATGCAGCAGCACGGCGTCAGCGAGCTGGATGCCGCCTTCAAGGTGGCTGAGAAGATCGACCGGGCACGTGGCATCGAGTCGCCGACCCTGGACCTGCCCTGAATCTGCCGTACACCGGAGAACGCCATGGAACAGAAACGCCCATCCATTCCGATGCAGGTACAGGCGTTCCGCCGTCGGCGCTGGAGGCTCAGCTGGCCCTGGGTGTTGGCCGCCGTGCTGGTAGCGCTGCTGCTGATCTGGCTCGTGTCCCGCTATTCTGGCAAGTCCACTCCCCAGACTTCAACGCCGGTCAGCGTGACGCAGGTGGCCGGGCCTCCGTGGCAGATGGGAAATCCGGAAGGGCGTTTCACGCTGACGCTCTACGCGGACCTCGAATGCCCGTTCTGCCGATCCTATTTCCCAGTGCTCAAGCGTTGGGTGGCCGGCAACGCGGACGTGGCCTTGCAATGGCACCACCTCCCGTTGGCCGCGCATGAGCCGGCCGCGTCCGCGGAAGCGCGCCTGGCGGAATGCGCGGGCCAAGCCAGCGGTCATGCCGCCTTCTGGCAGGCCGTCGAGTGGGTATATGCCCACACGCGCAGCGACGGTCAGGGCTTGCCCGAGGACCTGCGCTACCCCGACCTTACGCCACCCATCGAGCAGTGCATCGCGAGCGAGCGGCCCGACGCGGCGATTCGCGCCCAAACTGCGGAAGCCACGAACAGCGGCGTGACCGCCACGCCGTCGCTGCGGCTACACGATCGCGAAACCGGCAAGGCTATCCTGCTGCAGGGTCCGATCGAGGGCGATGCCTTGCTGTCGGCCATGGACATGCTCGCGGCCCGCGATCCCGCCGCCACACCTACATCGGAAATGCCTGCCGACGTCGTCGGCGACATGCCCAGGTAGCCCCGGTCTTCAAGGCTACGGCGCAGTCCGCTGCGCTGACCGCAACCCGTTCGCCTCGCATCCTGGCCGCGAACGATCACCGCTCCCGCGGTGATGGATGCACCTTGTTCGTTCCCCAGGAGGGCTTGCCCTCCCCGGGCGCGCGCCCTCCGATCTCACCATTTGGAGGTTCGCCATGTCTTTCGTCGTCAATGACTCCTGCCTGGAGTCGCTTTCCGCCATCGCTGCCCAGCACGAGGACTGGATCATCCAGCAAGCCATTGCACTGCTGGAGAAGCGGGTTTTCAAAGCGGGTCCGAAACTCCTCGACCCCACGGCCGTGCGCGACTACCTGCACGTGAAGCTGGTGGCCGAGCCCAACGAAATATTCGTCGCTGTATTCCTTGACAGCATGCATCAGGTGCTGGCCTACGAGCCGTTGTTCAGGGGCACGATCAACTCGACTTCGGTCTATCCGCGTGTCGTCGTACAGCGTGTGCTGGAATTGAATGCCGCTGCGGTGGTCTTCGCACATCAGCACCCCTCGGGCATGTCCGAGCCGTCGATCGCGGATCGCGTGCTGACCCAGCAACTGCAGGCCGCGCTGGCGCTCATCGATGTGCGGGTACTGGACCACATCATCGTCGGCCAGGGTGCCCCGTTCTCCTTTGCGGAGTCCGGCCTGCTGTAAGTGTTGCACTGCTTCGTTGATCAGCGCGGAGGCTTCGGCCTCCGCTTTTTCTTCGCGGCGACACAAGCAGGTATGCGGGGTGGCCGCGATGCGCATTGTTTGTTGGGACCGCATGGGGTTCGGCGTTTGACTATGGCCCTGATCAACTTCCGGCGCGCATGACATGCCAGCAGCTTTTACCCGGTTCGCACCAGGCTGGCGAACCCTTGGCCTGGCCGTGGCGCTGCCGGCGTCCCTGGCGGTGTTCAGCCCGGTCACCTTCGCCGCCGACGTGGTGGTCGTCACCGACGGCCACCACCCGGTCAAGACCATGGGCGGCGAACGGCTGATCGAGCTGGATGAAGCGCCGCGCATCGAGGCCGAGCTTTCGGCGAATCTGCCCACCGACCCCGACCAGGCGACAGCCCTGGTCAAGCGTCGGCTGACCCAGGGAGGCACTGACCTTCAGCGGCGCATCGCGACGGCCTACCAGGGCGTGACGGACGCATGGAGCCTGGGCATCACCGCCGTCCCGGCCGTCGTGGTGGACCAGCGCTATGTGGTCTATGGCGAGCCGGACGTGGCCCGCGCCATCGCGCGGATCGAACAGCACCGGAGGACCGAACCGTGATCCCCCCATTCGACCTTCTGCGCCGCATGCGAGCTGCTGTCGCGTCCGTGCTGCTGCTTAGCGCCACGGGCAGCTACGCCCTGAACACGGCAACCATCGTGGGTTCAGTGGCTTCGCCCGATTGCCTGGAATACCGGGTGGTGGGTATCTGCTACTGGCTCTATTGCACCTGGACCGGCTGCACGGTGCGTACCTCCGTCAAGGTCAGGCACTACATCCCCGATGCAGTGGTGTCGTCGTACTCGAACACCGGCGAGAACCCCTGGGTTGAAGTGCGCGCCATGAGCACGCCCAATCCTTCGGCCCAGGCCGGCGGGGACGGCACCACGAACGAGGATCATGAAAACAACCTCGCCAAATTCAAGAACAGCGATGTTATCGGCCATCCCGGCGGCGAGGTGTTCAACCAGTTCGCCTCGTCCTCCGGCTACTTCTGCCAAGGCGCGGGCACGGCCTTCATGCCGTATCTGCTCAGCACCCTGGACACGCTGGCCTGGCGCTACAACGTGCCCGAGATGGCCTACCCGGAGGCGTTGATTCCGGGCATGCGTGAGGTCGGTGCGCGCACCACGATGAACCTCTGGGGCAATGTCTATCCACGCGGTGGCTTCCTGCACCAGACCGACGACCACAAATCCGGGGCGGTGGTGGCCCAGCGCGCGGGCGATGTCGTCACGCGCCGCGGGCAGTTGCACGTGTACCAGCCACTGCTCGCCAACGCCCGTGACGGCTACTGGCCGGCCGGGGCGCTGGTCGAAGGCGATACCTCCACCGGGAAGTGGCAGGAGCTGACCCCTCGTCTGTCGAACACCTGCGTGGTCTTCCCCCACAGCGGCACGCTGACCCAGGCCCAGCAAGGCGACTACGCCTGGGCGCTGTGGCGGCCGTATGCCTGCTGCGAACGCCGCGGGCAGGTGTTCCTGGGCAGCGTCGATTTCCTCTGAGGTGCCACGATGAAGCGTCCTGAACCGATGAACCTTTCCGCCAAGGCGTGCTACTTGCTGCGCCCGACGGCGCTGGCCGGCACGCTCGCTCTGGTCTGCGGCCTGGCGTGGGCGCAGGTCGGATACCAGAACAGCGGCCCCGTCATTGGCGATGACGTCATGTACTCGATCGGAGGCGGCAGCGCGGTGTCCATGGGCCGCGCGGCTGGCATGCGCTCCATCGGGGTCGGCTTGGGGTGGAACAGCAACCTGATCTGCGGCGACATGAGCATCCAGACCACGCTGCGCAACCAGCTCAACGGCATCACGAACGGCTTCCAGCAGATCATGAGCAACGTGATCCAGAGCGCCACCAGCGCGGTGGCGTCCCTGCCGGCGCTGATCATTCAGCGCGCCGATCCCGGCCTGTACAACCTGCTGACCAACGGCGTGCTGCAGGCGCGGCTGGACTTCGACCGCTCCAAGCTGACGTGCCGCGCGATGGCCGAGAAGATGGCCGAGACGGCGGGCGGCCAGCTTGGCTGGAGCCAGATGGCCGAAGGCATGGCCCTGCGTGACGCGGTTGGCAGCAACGATGCCGTTTCGGCCGTCGAGCAGGCTGAGACGCGCCGCGGCAACGACGGCGTTCCCTGGGTGGGCGGCAGCAATGCCGGTGGCGCAGGCCAGTCCGCCATTCGGGTGGTCGGCGACGTCACCCGCGCGGGCTACAACCTGGTCAACGGGCGCGGCGTGACGGACACATCCTCCATCGCGCCCGCCAGTTGCGCGAGCCTGTCCTGCCAGACCTGGACGTCGCCGCAGCAGGCGACCGAATGGGCCACCCGGGTCCTCGGGGAACAGGTGCAGCGCACGTGCGATTCCTGCACCAAGACCGAGACGGTGCCCGGCGTCGGGCTGACGCCGCTGATCCAGGAGGAGTACGAAGCCAAACTGGAAGTCTTGCAGGAACTGGTTTCCGGCGTGCGCAACACCACCTTCGAGAACTTGCGCGAGGCCGGCAGCACGTCGCTGCCGATCACGCGCGGCGTCATCGAGGCGCTGCGCGACGAGCCGGACCAGGACCTGCTGGCGCGGCGCCTTGCGTCCGAGGTGGCGCTGTCGTCGGTGCTGGAGAAGGCCTTGTTGCTCCAGCGCACGCTGCTCACGGGAAAGAAGGAGCCCAACGTGGCGGCCAACGAGTTGGCGGTCGAGGCTGTGAACCACGAGAGCGACACGCTCGACCGGGAGATCCGCAACCTGAAAACGGAGCTGGAGCTGCGCCGCGAGCTGGCGAACAACTCGCCGATGGCGATCATCCAGCGCCATGGTACGCGCGCGGCCGGCTCGCGCGGCATCTACGAGGGCGATCCGGTGCCCGACCGCCTCGACCAGTTGCAGAAGGGCAATCCGGGAGTCCGGCCATGAGCGCAATGCGCATGACCTGGCGCCCCTTGCGCTGGCTGTTCAGCCGGCGCGCGGCGAAAGCACTGCTGTGGGCGGTGGTGATCGTCGCCGCTGCGGTGGGGGCCAACGTCGCCGGCATCTACCTGGTCGGGAGCGTGGCCGGCTGGGAGCGGTGGCTCGCGGCCGCATCGGGCTACTTCTTCGTGTGGCGGTTGTGCCTGTACGGGGCGACGGCCTATGGCTGGGTCTGGATGCGGCGCCGGCTGCTGGTACGTGAGGACGACGCCCAGGCGCGGCGCCGCCTGGTGCGCACCGAGGTCGCGGGCGTCGTCGCCATCGTGGCGCTGGAAGCCAGCCTGCTGATGCAGGCCGGTTGAGGGGAGATGGCGCGATGACGCTTTTCACGACCGACTACCTGGAGTACTACCTGACGCTGGTGTCCTGGATCGTCAACAACGGCATCTGGGCGGTGCTGGTATCCAGCGGGGTATTCGCGCTGCCTTTCGTCGCCATCATCGTGCAGGAGTGGTTGAAGGCCCGTGCGGAAGGTGCCGACGAGGGCAATAAAGGCGTGCTGAGCGCCGCCCGCATCGAGAACCGGGTCTTCGTCGCCATCGTGGTGGTGATGTTCGCCGGCATTCCGTTCATCGACGTGGACCTGAACACCATCCAGTACGACAGCTCGCGCTCGGCCCAGTGCCAGGTCAGCGTGCCGCAGCCCACGGATACCGGCTGGTCGCAGTCCTTCAGCACCATCAACAACCAGTCGGCGAAGGTGCCCGTCTGGTGGGCGTTCATGCATGCACTCTCGCGCGCCGTCACGAGCGCCTCGGTGGCGGCGATCCCGTGTGGCACGGACCTGCGGCAGATGCGCATGGAGATCGACGCCACGCGCATCGATGACCCGGTGCTGGCTCAGGAAGTAGCGGATTTCTCGCGGGATTGCTATGGGCCTGCACGGGCCAAATTGTTCATGCAGCGCCCTCAGCTCGATGAGCAGCAGATGCACGACGTGACCTGGATCGGATCGCGGTTCTTCACCGACACGAACGGCTACTACGACACGTACCGTTCCAGCACGCCGCGCGATGACTGGCCCTATGACAGCAACCGCGACGCCGGGCTGGCTCAGGTATCCAGTGGCGGTGGCTACCCGACCTGCAGGCAATGGTGGGCTGATGGCAGCAATGGCCTGCGGGCACGCCTGCTGGGACAGGTGGACCCGAGCCTGCTCAATCGGCTGGCGGGCTGGGCCGGGTTCCTGAGCCGGGCCGAGGTGGACGACTCGGTGATCCGCACCATCGCGTCGCCGAGGCAGCAGAAGTTGAACCAGGGCAGCGTCTATACGGACTACGGCGGCCAGATCGACAAGACCTTGCCGAACATCGTGACGCGGGCCACGGGAGACGTTGGGATGGCAGTCGGCGCGCTTGCGGCATTTCCCGCCATGGACGTTGTGAGACAGGCCCTGCCCATGGTGCTCGCCTTGCTCAAGATGGCGCTGGTCATCTGCATCCCGCTCGTGCTGGTTGTGGGCACCTATGACCTGAAGACGGTCGTCACGGTCAGCGTCGTGCAGTTCGCGCTGTTCTTCACGGACTTCTGGTTTCAGCTTGCGCGCTGGATCGATTCGACGATCCTGGACGCACTTTATGGCTGGGGGTTCGGCTGGAACCGGCCGCACACCAATTTCGACCCGTTGGTAGGACTGAACAACGCCTTCGGTGACATGCTCCTGATGTTCGTCACGGGCACGATGTTTCTGGTCCTGCCGACGTTTTGGGTCGCTGCCTTGGGGTGGGTCGGAGTTAAGGCTGGGGTGATTGCTCAGAACCTTGCTGTCGGCTCCAAGGAAGCGCGTGATAGCGCCGGGTCAGGTGCAAACAAGGTAGCCGGCAAGGTTCTGTGACGGACAGGCCAAATCTCAGTCATCGAACGGATCGTTCGGGTCGTGAGGGTCGAGCCGCTGGCCATTGGAAGAATACAGGCCAAAGCCCGCCTCGCCATTGCGCAGTTCATCCTGTTGCGCCCAGCGGTCGTCATCTCTAGCCGAATTGCCAGCCATCCATGCCGCCGCAACGCCCAGCAGTAGTAACACCGCCAGCCAGAAGGTGGTGTACAGCAGCACCCCGAGCGCAACCAGCTTGACCACCCACACGAGCGCGGTGGCACCGGCCGCCGGCATCCCCTTGGACACCAACCAGCTCGATACCCGGCGTTCGCCGCGCACGTAGGCACGCCATCCGCGACCCAAGGCGCGGCCGAGTCGTTCTGCGGTACTGATGCGGGTCGTGGTGGTCATGGTCGTCTCCTGCTACTGAGGGATGCCTATTCCAGTTTGCTCCAATCCTGCTTGCTTGCCTGTATCAGCGCGTGCCAGTCGTCTGGCGGGTTCCCGCGTCCGAGCATCTTCTCGAAGACGACATACGGGTCCGACTTGCTACCCGAAGACCGCAGGGTCTGTTCATCGTTGACCCAGGCGTACACGATGACCTTCGCCTTCGAGTCGTACCGGAAGAACAGCCGGAACCGCCTTCCGATTTTGGCCCTTCGCCAGTGGCGGTGGGCCGATCCCAAGGTATTGCCCTGACGGTACTCGTCGCGTGCCGGATCGCCTGGCACTACTTCCAACATCAACTGGCTCAAGGCCCGGAACAGCTTGACGTTGGCATTGGACTCGAAGCCTTTCGGGTCGTTCTCCTGCGCGCGCCTCGCGGCCGCTTGCAGTTTCTGCAACGGCTCAATCACGCAGTCGTGGAAGAGCAGCGTCCAGCCATGCCGTTGCATCAGAGTTCCACTTCCCCGTCGATCTCCTCGTCCAGGTTCACGCCATGGCCAGCATGCTCCAGCATGGCGCGGGCCAGATCCTCGGGCAGGCCTTGGACGTTCCGGCCAGCTTCGATGTCGCGGGCCAGCAGGCTCAGGAACGCGCCGATGGCGGGGTCCTCGTGCTCGGCATCGACACGGGTGACGACGACTTCGCTGCCCCGCAGATCGAACGCGAGCTTGCCGCCGGCATCAACGCCCAGCGCCTGCCGGATAGGCTTGGGCAGCGTGACCTGGCCCTTGGAGGTCAACGTGGCGACTTCGTGGATGGCAGGCATGGCGGCTCTCCTGATTGCGATACCCGCATGGTAAGGAAATTTCCTTACTTTGTCAATGTGAAGCCTCATGGCGCTCTCCCGGTCCAAGAATTGGCCCATCGTAGGGCGTGAACAGCCAGCCTTCCTGCATCAATCCGGCCCTGCCGCAACCCACATTGGCGATGGACGATCAGGACCCGTTGCTCTATACCCAAAGGCCGCAAAGGGTCGAAATGGCAAGGGAATGGAGTGCAAGGGGAAAGGCTCTATCCCCAAAAGGCAAAAAGGCCTCCCGCTCGGCCCCCGACAGGACACCCGCATGCTTTCTCTGTTCCAGCGAAAACGGCCCGCGGTCGCTGCCGCTCCGACGCCACCATCGGTCACCGACCTCCCGAAAGGGTTGATGCGGCCCGAGTCGGCCGCATCGCTGCTGGCCACCCCGCGCCGGCAGAAGCTGCTGGAGCACATCTGGCAGCGCACGTCGCTCTCACGTAAGCAGTTCGCCACCTTGTACCGGGCGCCCCTGGAGCGCTACGCCGAGCTGGTCCAGGCCTTCCCGGCCTCCGAGGCGCATCACCATGCCTACCCGGGCGGCATGCTGGACCACGGCCTGGAAATCGTCGCCTACAGCCTGAAACTGCGGCAGTCCCATCTGCTGCCGATTGGCGCCAGTCCCGAAGACCAGGCGGCGCAGTCTGAAGCCTGGACTGCCGCGGTCGCCTATGCCGCGCTGCTGCACGACATCGGCAAGATCGCCGTCGATCTGCACGTCGAACTGGCCGACGGCTCGCTGTGGCACCCCTGGCACGGCCCGCTGCACCAGCCATACCGCTTCCGCTACCGCGACGATCGGGAATATCGGCTTCACAGCGCCGCGACAGGTTTGCTCTACCGCCAACTCCTCGACCGTGATGCCCTGGACTGGCTCAGTGGCTATCCCGACCTGTGGGGACCGCTGCTCTACGTCCTGGCCGGCCAGTACGAGCACGCCGGCGTGCTGGGCGAACTTGTCGTGCAGGCCGACCGGGCTTCGGTGGCCCAGGAACTGGGCGGCGATCCGGCCCGCGCCATGGCTGCGCCCAAGCACGCGCTGCAGCGCAAGCTGCTCGACGGGTTGCGCTACCTGCTCAAGGAACAGTTGAAACTGAACCAGCCGGAAGCCTCCGATGGCTGGCTCACCGAGGATGCCCTGTGGCTGGTGAGCAAGACAGTCTCGGACAAGCTGCGTGCGCACCTGCTGTCTCAGGGTATCGACGGCATTCCAGCGAACAACACCGCGGTGTTCAACGTCCTGCAGGATCACGGCATGTTGCAGCCGACGTCCGACGGCAAGGCGGTCTGGCGCGCGACTGTGACCAGCACGACTGGCTGGTCCCACTCGTTCACCTTGTTGCGTCTAACGCCCACGCTGATCTGGGAGCCGCGTGAGCGGCCGGCACCGTTCCCCGGCACGGTGGCGATCGACGTGGCGCCCACGGACAAAGAGGCTGACGTGTTCACCACCATTTCGACGGCCGGCCCGCTGGCCGCCCCGGAAGGCCAAGAAGATCCACCAGGGGAAGGAGGTCGTTCATCTTCAGCTCCTTCGTCCAAGTTCCAAACCTTGCCGGACGTGATGGAAGACATGCTTTCGATGGTGGGTATCGGCGACTTACCCGCGATCGGGCAGGACGCGGCAGTGCTCTCAGAGCAGGTGCCTGCCGCACGTCCCGAAATACCAACCTTGCCCGCGTCACTGCCGTCGTCGCCTGCGCCAGCGCCCTCGATAGCGCATCCATCCGGGGAGCACTTCATGGGTAAGCGCCCGGTGATCCCGTCTTGAGCCACGGCGTTGTCCTCGATTAGTGTCCACCATTTTTTGGTGGACACCATGGCAAAGACAGAATTAGTGCCGTTGCGTAAGCGCCGGTCTTATCCGAAGACGCTGAAGGCCCAGATCGTGGCGCAGTGCAATCAGCCGGGGGCATCCATTGCCAGCGTCGCGCTGTCGCACGGCGTGAACGCGAACCTGGTGCATAAATGGATCCGACTTGCCTGCCGCGCGCCGGCCGCTACGCCCGCGTTTGTGCCCGTGGTGGCACCGCCGCTGCCGGCACCGGGCCGGCATATTGAAATCCGGCTGTCGCGCGGCCCGGTGCAAGCGACGGTGCAATGGCCCGTGAGCGAAGCCGGTGCCTGCGTGGCGTGGCTGCGGGAGTGGCTGCGGTGATCCGCATCGATGCGATCTGGCTGGCGACCGAGCCGCTGGACATGCGTGCCGGCACCGAGACAGCGCTGGCGCGGGTGGTGGCGGTGTTCGGTATTGCACGCCCGCACCACGCCTATTGTTTCGCTAACCGACGCGCCAACCGCATGAAGGTGCTGGTGCACGACGGGATCGGCGTGTGGCTGGCCGCGCGCCGGCTGAACCGCGGCAAGTTCGTGTGGGCCGATGCGCTGCGTGGCCCCCACATCGCGGTCGACAGTGAGCAGTGGCAGGCGCTGGTGCTGGGCCTGCCCTGGCAGCATGTGGGCGCGGCAGGCGCGATCTCGGTGTTGTAGCGCCGGACAATCCGGCAAGACGCCAATACCGCCGCGGGGAGCCCTGCGGCATACTGGTGGCCATGAGTACCGCATCCCTGGACCACCTCGACGCGCAGCAGCTACGCGCGTTGGCAGAACGCCTGATGGGCGAGGTTGCCGCGCGTGACGCCCAGATAGCGGCGCACGATGCGGTGGTTGCCGATCGGGATCGCGTACTGCACTTCAAACAGACGCACATCGACCAGCTCATGCAGGAGCTGGCGCTGTACAAGCGCTGGCGCTACGGCAAGCGCAGCGAGCAACTGAACCCGGCGCAGGCAAGCCTTCTGGAAGAGACGATGGATGCCGACATGGCGGCTATCGAAGCGGAAGTGAACGCGCTGCGCGAAGCGATCGCCACAAAGCCTGCGCCGTCGCAAGCGCCGCGTCGCATGCGGCTGCCGGCCGAGTTGCCGCGCACCGACATCCACCACGAACCGGCGTCCACGACGTGCCGCTGCGGCTGCGGTTTGAAGCGCATCGGCGAGGACGTCAGCGAGAAGCTGGATTACCTGCCGGGCGTCTTTACGGTCGAGCGCCACATCCGCGGCAAGTGGGTGTGCGAGCACTGCGAGACGCTCACGCAGGCGCCCGTGCCCGCGCAGGTCATCGACAAGGGCATCCCGACGGCGGGGCTCTTGGCGCAGGTGCTGGTGGCGAAGTTCGCCGATCACCTGCCGCTGTATCGCCAGGAAAGCATCTTTGCGCGCGCCGGGCTGGCGCTGCCGCGCTCGACGCTGGGCGAATGGGTCGGCGTGTGCGGGTTGCGGCTGCAGCCCTTGGTCGATGCGCTGAAGGCCGAAGTCCTGGACAGAGCAGTGCTGCATGCCGACGAGACGCCGGTGCAGATGCTCAAGCCCGGGGCGGGCAAGACGCACAAGGCTTACCTGTGGGCCTACACGCCGACCTCCTATGACAGCCTGCGCGCAGTGGTCTATGACTTCACCCCCAGCCGCGCCGGTGAGCACTGCCGCACGTTCCTTGACGACTGGCGCGGCAAGCTGGTGACTGACGATTACGTCGGCTACAAGGCCGGGTTCGCGGCCGGCATCACGGAGCTGGGTTGCATGGCCCATGCCCGTCGCAAATTCCATGACCTGCATGCTAGCAACCAAAGCCAGATTGCCGGCCAGGCGCTGGAACTGTTCGGCGCCCTGTATGGTGTCGAGCGCGACGTGGCTGATCTGCCCGCCGACGAGCGGCAGCGAATGCGAGAAGAACGCGCGCGGCCGATCGCCGAGACGCTGCACCGGTGGCTGATCGCGCAGCGCCAGCGCGTGCCTGACGGATCCGGCACGGCTCGCGCCATCGACTACAGCCTCAAACGCTGGGAGGCACTCGCGCGCTATCTAGACGACGGCCACGCGCCGATCGACAACAATTGGGTCGAGAACCAGATCCGTCCCTGGGCGGTCGGACGTGCGAACTGGTTGTTCGCGGGGTCGCTGCGCGGCGGCCAGCGCGCGGCCGCCATCATGAGCCTGATCCAGTCGGCACGCCTGAACGGGCATGATCCGTATGCCTACTTGAAGGACGTGCTCACGCGGCTGACAACGCAGAGGAACAATCGGATCGCCGAACTGCTGCCACATCGGTGGACACCGGCCACCTGATTGCCGTCGTCAAGGCGTGATTACCGGCCGCTTACCTTCATGGCGTGGCTGAAACAGGGCATCTTGTCCCGCCGACTCATCATCAACGACGCAAAAGCGCTCGTGCATACGGTGAGCGGCACGACCTACCTGGTCAGTCCCGGGGTCTTCCAGCGCTATGCGCAAGAGCACCCGCAAGTCGGCGCGCAGGCTAAGCAGGAGAGCCAGCAAGACTGGCAGTGGATACAAAAGCGCTTCGAGAGGCTGCAACTGCATCGCAAGCAGCCGAACGGCCTGAATATCTGGACCTGTAAAGTCACCGGGCCTAGAAAGTCCCGTCACCTGCACGGATACCTTTTGGAAGATTCAAGCCTGCTTTTCTTAGAAACGCCGCCGAATAATCCCTACTTATCCCTGTTGTGTGAGACCACAGGAAGCGGACTTCATGAAAGCAATGAGGGTCAACATTGAAGTCCCCTCAAATACCTGAGCCACTCAGAAGTAGAGATTGGGGAACAGTTTGACACGGTACTCGACCGGTGGGATTCGGCCGAGGGCTTCATGGGGTCGATGGTGGTTGTATCGGTGTAGCCAGTCGGCCGTCATGTCACGCACCTCCTGCAGTGAATCGAAGACGTAGCGGCGAAAGCTGTCAGCGCCCTTCGAAATCGGCAGGAGCGGACAGTCCTTAATGTAGCGGATACTCACCCTCCTCTTATGGAGACCAACTGCTGGCTCCGACGTTGGCTCAGCAAGCGATCCCATCGAAAGGTCACCAGCGGCATTCTCCAAATCAGTCTTTCTGGCTCCTGAGTTATGTGTCGATCACACCCGATACGCGCCTCATATTCCTTGACTTGTATCCGACTATGGAGTTTTCATAGGAATTTGTCCGCTTACGGCGACATCCCGTTTTCCTTGGTGCATGGTGGCCGAAAGCAAGCAGATCGCGCCAAGGGATATTGCAACGTCAGCCAAATTGAAAGCGGGCCAATGCGCTCCGTGCCAATGGAAATCGAGGAAATCGACTACAGCCCCTCGCAACAGGCGGTCAACTGCGTTACCCAGCGCGCCACCTAAGATCAGGCTATAACCCACGCCTTCCCATTTAGATACTCCTTGACGCAATAGGCGGATCAGCCAGATTGAGACTCCCAGCGCAAGCGCGGCAAAACCGAAACGCGCCCAGCTACCAGCACCAGCCAGCAGGCTGAATGCGGCGCCGTTGTTCTTCAAGTGGACGAGATTGAAGAAAGGGGTTACAGCGACTTGATCGCCATAGCCGAAAAAAAGCGAGACGGCGGCCTTTGCGACCTGATCGCCAAATAGCACTGCGGCAGCCAAGCCGTACCAGATTCCGATTGCCCGCAGCCTCGTCAGCCTCCAGGCACTCGCCAGCATCGTCAACAGCGAACCAGCAAGCGCAAGGCTGCCGGAGGCGATGCCCCAGCCGGCCAGCACGTCGGCGGGAAAGTGCATGCCCGCAGCAATGCGCGACCAGCCGACCAGAACGACATAAGCAACTAACGCCAATCGGTGGCGTACACCTGTCAGCGGCCACAACGCCCCGGCAACAAGTGCGGCGTAAGTGGAATGACCGCTCGGCAGGCTATAGTGCTCCTCCACTGTGCCAAGCACGTGATTCAAATGGCCAAATACCGCTGCCGGTCGCGGAAAATCGAGCCAAAATTTCAAGATGGAGGCTATTGCAATCGCGATGCCGAAGCCGATCACGAATTGAAGAAGCTGCCGCCGAATTGCCAAGGCGTGATCGGCTGCTGCCGTTGATCTTGACCATGCCCACAGTCCGAGCATCACTAGGGGCGCAGTCCAGTAGTTGCCCAGGACGTTGCTGAAGATCCAGGCCAGCGGTATCAAAATCGGCGGCGTGGCCTCGTAGACGAGCTGAAACAGAGCGCTATTCAAGCCACCCCAATCGTAAAGAATGGCTTTCCAGTTCATCGGCGCAACAGCCTCAACCCGTTGCCGACCACCAGCAGACTGGCCCCCATGTCGGCAAACACCGCCATCCACATCGTGGCTTGCCCGGTGAAAGTCAGAATCAGGAACACCGCCTTGATGCCCAGCGCGAGGGCGATGTTCTGCTTCAAAACGCTAGCTGTTGCACTGGACAGTCGCACGAATGTCGGCAGCTTGCGCAGGTCGTCATCCATCAACGCAACGTCGGCGGTTTCGATGGCCGTATCGGTTCCCGCCGCCCCCATTGCAAAGCCGATGTCCGCACGCGCGAGCGCCGGGGCATCGTTGATGCCATCGCCCACCATGCCAGTTTTCCCGTCCGCCGACAGTCGCTCCACTTCATGCAGTTTGTCTTCGGGCAGCAGATTGCCACGACTGCGGTCAATGCCGACCTGACTGGCAATGGCAGCGGCAGTGTGCGGGTTGTCACCGGTCAACATAATGGCTTTGATGCCCAGTCGGTGCAGTTCGGCAATGGCCTGGCGGCTGCTGTCCTTCACCGTGTCAGCCACTGCGAAGAGCGCCCGCACTCCTTCCTGTCCCGTCAACATCACTACGGTTTTGCCCTCGGCTTCAAGCGCAGACACCCTGGACTCCAGATCTGGCGAACACATGCCCAGTTCCTCGACCAGGCGGTGGTTACCCAGGTGATAGATCTGCCCGTTGATGTCGCCACGAACCCCGCGCCCAGGCAGCGCTGCGAAATCGGCTACATCACGCGGTGTCAACCCATCGTTGACGGCTGCACGGGCCACTGCCAAGGACACTGGGTGGTCTGAACGGGCTGCGAGGCTGGCGGCCAGCAATCTGGACGCATCAGGATCGGCGTTGCCCCATGCAGCGAAATCAGTCTGCGCTGGCTTGCCGTGTGTGATCGTGCCCGTTTTGTCCAGGGCCAGCCATTTGAGCTTGTGCCCCTCTTCCAGATAGACGCCACCCTTGATCAGGATGCCGTGCCGTGCGGCAGCAGCCAGACCGCTCACAATGCTCACCGGCGTGGAGATCACCAGAGCACAAGGACAAGCGATGACCAATAGAACCAGCGCCTTGTAGATCCAGTCCAGCCACGGCACGCCGAATACCAGCGGAGGCACAAGCGCCACGGCAAGGGCTACCGCAAATACGATAGGCGTATACAGCCGCGCAAACTGATCGACGAAACGCTGCGTCGGCGCGCGGCTTCCCTGAGCCGCTTCAACGGCATGAATGATGCGGGCCAATGTCGATGCGCTGGCGGCAGCGGTGACGCGGAATTCAAACGAACCCTCCCCATTGATCGTGCCTGCAAACACGGAATCGCCCTCAGCCTTGTCTACCGGAAGGCTCTCACCAGTGATCGGCGCCTGATTGACGGAGGAGCGGCCTTCGACGATCAGCCCATCGAGGGCAATGCGCTCACCAGGTTTGACGCGAACACGGCTGCCCACGGGCACGGCGTTGGCGTCCACCGCAGCCCAACTGCCGTCCGCTTGTTGAACCAATGCGGTATCCGGCGCGAGGTCCATCAAGCCACGGATGGCATTGCGAGCCCGATCCAAGGACTTGGCCTCGATCACCTCGGCTAGTGCGAACAGCACCATCACCATAGCCGCCTCGGGCCAATGGCCTATGAGCATGGCCCCAGTGACCGCAATGGACATCAACGCATTCATGTTCAGGTTGCGGTTCCTGAGCGCAATCCAGCCCTTCTTGTAAGTCGTGAGGCCGCCAGTGAGGATGGCCACCACGGCCAGCGCGACCACGACCCAGTGGTTGCCGCCGTTGAGCCAGTACACAACCTCGGCCAGCGTTGCGGTGACGCCTGACACTGCCAGCGGCCACCAGTTTGTGCGTGCAGGCGCTTGCGCCTCGGCTGCCGAAGGGGCCGAAGAAGTGCGCACCTCGGCGTCGAAGCCGAGCGATTTCAGGGCTGCAAGCACATTGGGAAGTGCGTCGGGTGTATGTGCGACGTGCAGCCTGCGCTGGACGAGGTTGAATTCAAGATTCGCAACGCCTGGCACGCCGGCAAGCTTGCCGCGGATCAATGCCTCCTCGGTGGGGCAGTCCATCTGCTGGATGGATAACCAGGTACTTTGCTGGGCTGCCTTCTCATCCATCCGAACCGCTCGCATCCCGATGGCCGATAACGCGTCTTCGATAGGGCGCAACGAGGCAAGCTGATGGCTGACTCCCAGTGTTCTCTGCACCAGATTGAATTCAAGGCTGCTCACGCCCTGCACCTTTCCGAGTTTGTCGCGAATCAACGCTTCCTCGGTCGGGCAATCCATGTTCTCGATGCGGTAGCGCACCTGCGGCAACGCTGCTTCGACGATGTTCGGTTTCGGGTTGGGCACCACAACGGTAGAGCAGCCACATCCCTTGGAGCCACATTCACTCATGGCAACTCCTCTTGTGTAGATCTGAGGTTGATGATTTAACACTCTATAGTTACTATAGAGTCAAGTCCTTTTTCCTTTTATCCCAATCCGCACCATGAACCTCCAGATCGGAGAACTTGCCAAACGCACTGCCTGTCCGGTGGTGACGATCCGCTATTACGAGCGAGAGGGGCTGCTGCCGCAGGCTCGCCGCAGCCAGGGGAACTTCCGCTTGTATGGAGAGGCGCATGTGGAGCGCTTGCAATTCATACTTCGCTGCCGTTCGCTGGACATGCCATTGAGCGACGTGCGAACTTTGCTGAGCTACCGGGATCGGCCTGCGCAGGATTGCGGTGAAGTCAACCTTCTTCTCGATGAGCGCATCCGGGAGGTGAAATCACGGATTGAAGCGCTGCGCGAGCTGGAACACCAGCTGGCCGATTTGCGCGATGCATGTTCCGGTGCCAGACCTGTCGAAGCGTGCGGAATTCTGCAAGGGCTGTCGGGATGCGCATGTGATGCGCAGGAAGCAACTGCTCCCGTCAAGTGACCAGTGGGCCGAGCCGATCATGCCATAACAACAGGCCCCGCCAGCTCCCTGATGCTGGCGGCCCGCAAGAACAATGAATTATAATCATTCGCATTTGTGATGCGAACTTTCTGCCGGTAAGGCCCTCATGCAAGCCCTGCGCATACTCTCAGCCGTTCTGTTCTCTTGGTTCATGGTCATCTCTGTCGCGCATGCCGATCCTCTGGCTACGCAAGACAAGGCTAAGCAAACCTGGCAATTGCTGGACTACCTAGCGGTCGATTACGGCGGCGCTGTGCGGGATGGCAAGGTTCAAAGTGCCAGCGAATACGAAGAAATGAAGGAGTTCGCCGCGACAGCGGGGCAGCAGATCGCCACATTGCCGAGCACGCCTGCACTTCCCGAACTGAAACGCCAGGCCACGGCACTGAGCGAACTCATCGCAGCCAAGGCCGACGCGAAGACAGTGGCCGACAGTGCCCATTCACTGGCGGCGGCACTGGTCAAGGCGTACCCGTTCCCGCTTTCCCCCTCCACGCCGCCGGATCTCACGCGCGCCAAGGTGCTGTTTGAAGCCAACTGCGCGGCATGCCACGGGGCGACTGGCCGGGGCGATGGCCCGCTCGGCGCAAAGCTGACCCCGCCGCCGATCGCGTTCACCGATCGCGGCCGGGCACGCTCGCGCAGCGTGCTCGCGCTCTACCAAGTCATTTCTCAAGGCGTCGCCGGCACGTCGATGCCCAGTTTCGCCACGCTCTCCGACGAGGATCGGTGGGCATTGGCATTTTTCGCCGGAACGCTGTCGCACGACGACGCCATGCGGGCGCGCGGTGAAGAATCCTGGGGCCGAGACGCCACCGCCAAAGCCGTCTTTCCCGACCTGGCGGCCGCTGCCACATTGACCGAGGCCGCCTTGTCCGAACGGATGCCACCCGACGCGGCGCGCGACCTGACCGCCTACGTCCGCAGCCATCCAGAAGTGACCGTCACCGCCAACGGCACGGGCGGGCTGGGGTTGGCCCGCGCACGGCTTCAGGAGAGCCTTGCCGCAGCGCGCGCAGGCGACCAGGCCAACGCGACGCGCTTGGGTTTGTCCGCCTACCTGGATGGTTTTGAACCACTGGAACCGGCATTGCGCGCGCGCAACCAGGCGCTTCTCACTGAAGTGGAAAACGCCATGCTGGCCTACCGCGGCGCACTTGCCAGTGGCAAGCTGGAGCAAGCCGACGCCACGGCCCAAAAGCTGGACTACCTTTTTGCCCAAGTCGATACCGAATTGGGGGCGGACAAAGCCGAGCCACTGACCACCTTCATTGCCTCGATCACCATCCTGCTGCGCGAAGGCGTGGAGGCGCTGTTGATCGTCGTCGGCATGCTCGCATTCCTGAAGAAAGCCGAACGGCGCGATGTTCTGGCCTACGTCCATGGAGGTTGGCTTACGGCGCTCGCGTGCGGAGGCTTGACCTGGGCCATGGCAACCTACTTCGTGAGCATCAGCGGCGCCAGCCGCGAGGTGACCGAAGGGGTGTCATCACTCTTCGCTGCTATTGTTCTGCTGAGTGTCGGCCTCTGGATGCACCAGAAGAGCACCGCCGGTAAATGGCAGGCATATCTGAAGGAGAAGCTCTCCGCAGCCATGGCGCGCCGCTCGGCATGGGCGTTGTTCGCGCTGGCGTTCATCGCCGTCTACCGCGAGGTTTTCGAGACGGTGCTCTTCTACTCGGCCTTGGCCGGTGACGGCAATAACGGTGCATTGCTCGGCGGACTGCTGAGCGGGGTGGCCGCCCTGACTATCCTCGCATGGCTCATGCTGCGCACCAGCGCCCGTATGCCGATTGGAAAGTTCTTCAGCCTCAGCTCGATTCTGGTCGCTGTCCTCGCTGTAGTGCTTGCGGGCAAGGGAGTTGCGGGTCTTCAAGAAGCCGGTTGGCTGAGCGCCAGCCCGATCCATTGGCCACGCATCGAAGTGCTTGGGATTTATCCGTCGGCAGAGACCACCTTAGCGCAAGCCGTGATCCTCATCATTGCATTGGTCGGTTTTGCGCTGAATGCCCAGACTGCTCGCCGGTCGCAGGCGGCGTGATGTTCGGTGCTCCTGAATCGTTGGGCTCGAAACCATCGCACTGATTACCCCAAGGATGCTCTCCGCGTTGACGTCCACTTCCCATGATGCAATTCCGTCGCGTGCCAGCTGGCACGCCAAACAGCGTGACCCATTACCTAGTCCGCCCTGAACAATTCCGTTTTCAGGCAGCCGCAGTTGTTGGCATGCGAAGTTGGCGGGCAAGGGCGTCCAGGCGATGTTTGCTGTCCGTGGTCACCACGAACTTCCTGCGCCCCTTGGCCCGGATACCGTGGCGCTGCATCAACTGCCGAACCCGCTCCTTGCCCACCCGATGGCCTCGCGACAGCAGTTCCTTGCGCATGCGCGGCCAGCCGTATTCGCCACGCAACTGCGCGTGGATGGCCCGGATGTGCGCCAGCACTGCCTCATCGCCAAGACTGCGCCTGGGGCCTTGTCCAGGCCCGCGCCCAGATGCTTGCCAGCTGAAGTACCCGCTGGGGCTGACCTCCAGAACCTCGCACATCAGCGTGATCGGCCAACGTCTCTTCATCGACCTGATCCAGGCGTACCTTGCAACACGTCCTGTGCAAAGTACGCCGCGGCTTTTTTTGCGATGTCGCGCTCCATCTTTACCCGTGCCAGTTCCGCTCGCAGCCGAGCGATCTCCCCCTGCTCGGGGGTCACCATCGCCACGGGTTTACCTTCTGCGGACATCCCCAACTGGCCTTTGGCATCGGCCCTGACCCAGTTCGTCAGACTGGCCTTGGGCATCCTCAGCGTCTTGGCCACCACCGACGCTGCCCGTCCACCCTTCACCTGCCTGACGGCCTCCTGCTTGAACTCCAGGGTGTACTTCCCTCTGCTTTTCACTTCATTCATCTCATGCTCCATACCGGCATTCTCCGGGTTGAGCTATGAACTCCGAAATTCGGGGGCAACCTCAGTATCCCATTCCACGCACGGTGTGAATGAGCTTCGGATTGAACGCATCGTCTATCTTCGCGCGGAGACGGCGGATGGCTACATCGATGACGTTGCTATCGCTGTCGAAATTCATGTCCCATACCTGCGACGCGATCAGAGAACGTGGAAGGACCTCCCCGTGGCGACGGGCCAGGAGCTCAAGCAACGCGAACTCCTTGCTGGTGAGATTGATGCGTTGGCCAGCGCGCGTTGCGCGCCGGCGCGCCAAGTCCAGCACCAAATCGGCAACCTGGATGCGATCAGGCTGGCTCGGAGCGCTTCCGCGTCGCAGCAGCGTCCGCACCCGCGCCAGCAACTCAGAGAACGCGAATGGCTTGACGAGGTAGTCGTCCGCTCCCAGTTCCAATCCCTTGACACGGTCGTCTACACCGCCACGCGCCGTCAGAAAGAGCACAGGGACCTGTTTACCGGCATCTCGAAGGGCACGCACGATGCGCCAGCCATCGACATCCGGCAGCATGACATCCAAGACCACCAGATCGTATGTCTCGCCCATGGCCAGGTGGTGTCCGTCCAATCCGTTGCGCGCCAGATCCACGACGAATCCCGCCTCCATGAGACCTTGGCGGACGTAATCCGCCGTCTTGTTCTCGTCTTCAACGACCAGCAGTTTCATCGCATGTCCCATGAAATCGCTACGGCGCGGAAAAATAGCCGCTCACGATGTACGCATTCATCCACTTTCAATCAGCAATTTACTGGTTGCCAGCTTCCACGAACATTACATGAATGTAATTCAGGGGTCATTCGATGGAAAGTGCCCAACCCATAGCATGACCTGCATTGCGTCGAACTGTGCCGCTCAGGATGGGGTGGCGTTTAGAACGACTTCCGAGTCATCTATGGAGGATTTCAGGCCATGCCGCCTCGTTCACCCTTTTTTATCGTGCCCACACAGGGCCTTTCTCGTCGGCGTTTCGTCCAAGGGTTAGCCGCCGGCGGCGTTCTCGCTGGGCTGTCCACGCCGGCGTTCAAGGCATTTGCCCAGCAAGGCTCCGCGACGCGCGGTGCCGCCCCTGTGCTGAAGGGCACCGAGTTCGACTTGGTGATCGCCGAATCGCCCGTGAACTTCACGGGCAAGCCAGGCGTGGCTACGACCATCAACGGCTCGCTGCCGGCACCGACATTGCGTTGGCGCGAGGGTGACACCGTCACAATCCGTGTAACCAACAAGCTGCGTGAAGCCACATCCATTCACTGGCACGGGATCATCCTGCCGTATCAGATGGATGGCGTGCCGGGCATCAGCTTCAATGGCATCGCTCCCGGCGAGACCTTCACGTACCGCTTCAAGGTTCAGCAGAGCGGCTCCTACTGGTACCACTCGCACTCCGGCTTCCAGGAACTCACGGGCATGTACGGGGCGATCATCATCGACCCCGCTGGCGCCGAGACCATCCACGCCGACCGTGACCACGTGCTGCTGTTCTCGGATTGGACCGACGAAGACCCGATGCGGGTGTTCACCAAGCTCAAGTCCCAAAGCGACTATTACAACTACAACCAACCTACCGTCTTCGACTTCTTCCGGGACGCCTCGCGCGAAGGCACGGCCGCTGCGATCGACAAGCGCAAGATGTGGAACGAGATGCGGATGAATCCGACGGATCTCGCAGATCTGTCTGCCGCCACGCTGACCTATCTGGCCAACGGCGTCACCCCCGCCGGCAATTGGACGGCGCTGTTCCGACCGGGTGAGCGCGTGCGGCTGCGCATGGTCAACGGTGCGGGCAACACCTTCTACGACGTACGCATTCCAGGACTGAAACTCACGGTGGTGCACGTCGATGGTGTTGACGTGGAGCCGGTGACCGTCGATGAGTTCCGATTCGGTCCTGGCGAAACCGTCGACGTGATCGTCCAGCCACGGGATGACGCTTACACGATCTTCGCCCAGGCGATGGACCGGACAGGCTACGCGCGTGCCACGCTGGCCGTGCGTGAAGGTCTTCAAGCTCCCGTGCCTGCCCTCGATCCGGTCGAATGGCTGACCATGAACGACATGATGGGCGGCATGATGGGGGGCATGGACCATGGCGGGTCCGGCCAGGCCATGGAGATGACCGGGATGACGGGCATGACCGGGATGACCGGGATGGGCTCGGGTTCGATGTCCGGGATGGATCATGGGGCGATGGCAGGCATGAATCACGGCGCCATGAACCACGGTGGCATGGCGATGGATCACAGCCAACACGCCGCGGCGGCGGGGGGACTGGCCGTGCCCAGCACTACTGCTCGCCACGCTCGCACCGAGTATGGTGCCAGCACGGACATGCGCGTTGACATGGCGCGCACCAACCTCGATGACCCCGGCATCGGACTGCGCAACAACGGTCGGCGCGTGTTGACCCTCGCGGATCTGCATACCCCGTCGGGGCCGCTGGACAAGAGAGGCCCCGGCCGGGAGGTCGAACTGCACCTCACGGGCAACATGGAACGCTACGCATGGTCCCTGGACGGGCTGGAGTTCGGAAAGTCCACGCCGGTGCACTTCAAACACGGCGAGCGGCTGCGGGTCATTCTGCACAACGACACCATGATGACCCATCCCATGCACCTGCACGGCATGTGGAGCGAGCTGGAAAGCCCCGACGGTCGCTTCCTTGCGCGCCGCCACACCCTGCCGGTGCAGCCGGCACAACGCATCAGCTTCCTGGTGACAGCCGACGCGCTCGGCCGCTGGGCGTGGCACTGCCACCTGATGTTCCACATGGATGCCGGCATGTTCCGCGAAGTCGTGGTGTCTTGAACCCAGCGCACAAGGAAGACCAAGAATGTCCAAAGCACTCCCCACTCGCGCACTGGCCACGACGCTTCTGGCCCTGGTAAGCGTCGCCGCCCAGGCACAAGCACAGAACGACCATGCAGCGCACGGCCAGGCCGACGCTCAAACGGCCGCGCCATCCACTCAGACCGTGGCTCCTGCCGCCGACCCGCACGCGGGTCACGCGACGTCGGCGAGCGGCTCGACCGCGGCCCCGGCCATGGATCACGGCAACATGCAGATGCAGGGCGGGTCGGCGCCTCCTGACGCCCGCGATCCGCATGGCTACTCCAATGGCCTGACATTGGGATCGGGCGACTACGCCGTACCCGGTGTGCCGCGGCTGATGCTGGCCGACGAACACAGGTTCTTTTCGTTGCGCGGCGAAACTCTGGAACGCCGCTTCACGCGCAAAGGAGACGACTCCACGGCCTACGACCTCCAGGCGTGGTATGGGACGACGTACAACAAGGCCGTCGTGAAGGCCGAAGGCGATATCGCCAAAGGAAAGCTCGAAGAATCGCGTACCGAGCTTCTCTGGGGGCACGCCGTCGCACCGTACTGGGACACCCAGCTCGGCGTTCGGGTGGATAACGGGGAAGGCCCGAGCCGTCAATGGTTGGCTTTCGGCATCCAGGGCCTCGCCCCCTACTGGTTCGAGCTGGAGGCGACGGGCTACGTGGGAAGTGGTGGACGTACGGCGCTGCGTGTCGAAGGCAGCTACGAGCTGCTGCTGACCCAGCGACTGATTCTGGAGCCTCGCGCCGAGTTGCAGTTTTATGGCAAGGACGACCCGGAACGCGGTATCGGCAAGGGCCTGGCCGAAGCGTCTGCTGGCTTGCGCCTGCGCTATGAATTCAGTCGCCAGTTCGCCCCCTATATCGGCGTGGAACGGGCGGGCAGCTTCGGACGCACCGCGGACTATGTGCGTGCCGAAGGCGGCCGTGCGCAGCAGACGCGCTGGGTGGCTGGCGTGCGATTCTGGTTCTAGAACCTAGCGGGTTTGATCATCTGATGAGAGGCGATCCATGAACATGCACTACGACAGAAGCCAGGGCAAAGTGCCGAGACGCCAGGCATTGATCGCTGGCTTGTTGGTGATGGCACTCGCAGGACCGAGCCTGGCGCAGAGCCGACCGATTGCCAAGGTCTGGAAGGACCCGAGCTGCGGATGCTGCAAGGACTGGGTCTCACACCTGCAAGGCGCAGGCTTCGATGTGCAGGTTCTCGACACCGGGAACACCGCAGCGCGCACGCGGCTGGGCATCCCGCAGAAGTACGGTTCTTGCCACACGGCGCAGATCGGCGGCTATGCCATCGAGGGTCATGTGCCTGCCTCGGACATTCAACGCTTGCTGCGCGAAGCCCCGCAGGCCATCGGCCTCGCGGCGCCCGGCATGCCGGTCGGTTCGCCCGGCATGGATGGTCCGGCCTATGGTGGACGCAAGGACGCCTACGACGTGCTGCTGATTGGGAAAAACGGTAGCAGCACGGTCTATCAGTCGCATCGCTGACCATCCATCAACCCTTCTCCGTGGAGATATGCCATGCAGCATCAGCACACACAGACCCCCAGCGATCGCCCCCGGTTCTGGCGATCGCGCTACGGCGTGGCGTTCCTCATCATCGCCGCTGTCGCCGCGTATTTCCTGCTCAAGGAGCACACGGCACATGTTGCCGGCTATCTCCCCTTCCTGCTGCTGGCGGCTTGTCCGCTGATGCACCTGTTCATGCACCGTGGTCACGGCCACGGCGGACACGATCATGCCGCGCGTCAGGGTAAGGAAGGTGCCGCAGCCTCCAAGGAGCAGAAGCAATGAGTCGAGGCACTCGCACCGTGCGAGCACGCGACGCCGCGCTTGTCTCCTTGCGCGCCTGCGGCCTGCTGCGATCACCAGACAGCGATGAGCAAGAAACGAGTCCAGCGCGTCTGTGACGGCGCCCTCTGTTGCCCCCTCTGCAACATTCGTACGGGCACCACAAACGTGTTTGTCTTCAGGGCCCACCGGACCTCTCGCCCCAGTGACCAGCCGGGATGCTCGCGGCGTGCAACGCCAGTGGCCTCACAGCCCATATGTAGAACTGTAAGGCTGCGACACAAGCTCAGCCGAGTGCCGCTGAGTCAGCCGCGATGCCCCTTCCGAAGCAAAGAGTAGAGGCGTGCAACTTCATTGCTGGTGATGGCGATGTTCCGGCCGTCCTTCGCAACCACGGACGTACCGATCTTCTGATATGTCGCGCGGCCAAAACGGTCTTCCTGCGCCATGAGGCCGTCTTTGAAGATGTAGAGCGTTCCTCCATCGGCCAACGGAATCATCTCCTTGGCAGCCTGGACTGCGGCATCACCGGCGAATGCCGGTGCGGAAAGCGCGCCCAACAGAGTGGCGAGGACGATATAAGACTTCATGATCAGCTCCTTTGTGAAACGACGGCAACTTGCGTCGCGTCATCACTGTAGGAGCGTGTCGCTTTCCAAGCGATTGCGCCATGATTACATTGCGTTAATGCGGCGTCCCCAAAGAGATAGGCTCTGCAAGCAGCGAACACACCGAAACGGCATGCTCCCGCCGAAAGCCCTTGGACCACCGGCTCGTCATAGGACTTCCCGCTCGCAGTAAATGGCCCATCCAAGGCGTGTTCACCGAGCAAGCCGGGCGACGGTGGCACACGAGCCCTGGGCCACTCGCACATCAAGCACCTGATTTCGGCCACGCGGACGGGGCTCTGCATGCGTGACGCCAACCGAAGTAGTACAGCCCGAGCTGTTCCGTGCCCGAGCGCTCAGAGACATCCACGCGGCTGCACCACCTTGGTCGACGACATCGACTGAAATGCCACGGCCATCAGCTCCACCCGCGCTCTTTCAGACGGGGACACGCGGGTCTACCGTGGGCCTTGCTCCGAAGGAACGGTCGGCCAGACCATAGTAGCCCTCCCAGACGGGCTCACGTGAGCGTGCGGGCTCTTGCCCCGCAATCAGTGGCAGGAGCCGCAACAGCCCCCTCGCTTGACAGCGGATGCCGGTGCAGCAGCCGGCGCGTTCACCTGAGCGGGCGAATACCCAGCGTCGGCAATCGCCTTCTGGACGATGCCCGCATTCGCATCGGTTGCCACGCTCACCAAATGGCGGCCCAGGTCGACCTGGACATCTGCACCTGGGTCGATGGTCTTGACCGCCTTGGTGATGGTGCTGGCGCAATGGCCGCAGGTCATATCGTTCACCTCGAATGCAAGCATTGGTTCTCTCCGTTAGTGGTTAGGTGCTGCTGACTCTAGACCTTGCCATCGTGGCAATGTCAAGTGTCAGTTTCTGGCCTCCCATCGAGGGCCCACTCCAAGCGGAGCAGACGCTGGGCTTCTCATCGAGCATCTCGTACAAGATGAAGCCGCCGCGGCGCTGCGCGGCGGCTTCATCTTGTACGAGGTTGGATGCTCTTCGGCTCTCCGCCGTTCGCCCTAACCGACAATCAGCCTCCACTGTAGAGCTGCATGCGTGCGTTCCGCTCCGCCGGCGTCTCGCTCAGCAGCTCGCGAACCACTTCTTCGCGCGTCTTGCCCGGTCCGGCACTGGGCACCGGAGGCGGGTAGCTGCCCTCGCCGAAATTGAGGAGTCCCTGCTGTACCGCAGCCTCGGCCTCGGCTCGGACCTGCGCACGGGTTTTCTCGCTCTTGAAGTGGTCCGCGTGAACGACCACGCCGACTTCGTCGCTAGTCGGATGCAAGTATTCAGCCGAGGCCATTCCCGGCAACCCCAGGGCGGCAGCCGCGGCTACGGCTGCAATCATGGAAGAGATGGAGTGGCTACGTTGAGTCATGATAGGAGTCCTTGTAAAAGTCGATGAACTTGCATCTCCCGTCCGCTTGGTAGGCGATGAGGAGATGTGTTCATCGTAGAGACCGCTACCCAACAGAAGCGGGACAGCACGGTGAGATTTCTGTCAGCTTTCCCGAGCGTGATAGCGCCACCGCTCCGAAGATTCGGAAGGCGAGATCAGGCTCAGCGACCAGGTGTTGAAGCGGCCTCTAGGACAAGACACAACGCCGAGTTGGATACTCCAGCAATGAAGGCGCATGACACAGTGGAATGATTGGGCCAAGCCGCGCTATGCATCGCCCTCGCCCGATCCGATCACCCTTGGCACCTCAGGATTGTGGATGGGCGTTGCGATGGGGAAACCACAGCGTGAAGCACGTATGTCCTCGGGATGAGGCTGCGTCGACGCTGCCGCCGTGGGCCTCTGCAATGGCACGCGTGATGGCCAAGCCCAAGCCGCTTCCATCGGAGTCAGGATGGGCACGCGAGGGGTCGGCGCGATAGAAGCGATCAAACAAGCGGGGCAGGACTTTGGGATCAATATCTTGCCCCGTGTTCTCCACCGCTACTGAGGTAGCGTGGCCAGTGCTCGAAATGCCGATTGTGATTGCGCCTGCATTCGGGGTGTAGCGCAAAGCGTTGGAGAGCAGGTTGCTCAGCGCGCGGCGGAACATCAAGCGATCGCCATCAATTTGGCCATCGCCGTGTAGCTGTAGTTGGATGGCTTTCTCCTCCGCTACCGCCTCGTAGAAGTCCAGCAATGCCTGGGCTTCCTTGCGCGCGGAGAACACCTCCTTGTGCGGCAGATCGACGCCGCGCTCAGTCTTCGCCAGGAACAGCATGTCGGACACCATGCGAGCCAGCCGCTGAAACTCCTCGGCGTTGGAGGCCAGGGTGTCACGATACGTCGCGGCGTCGCGCTTGGTCGCCAGCGCCACTTGCGTTTGGGTCAGAAGATTGCTGATGGGCGTGCGCAATTCATGAGCCAGATCGGATGAGAAGTCTGTCAGCCGCTGAAAGTCATCCTGCAGCCGATCGAACATGCGATTGAGTTCCTGCGCAAGGTCTGCCATTTCTACCGGCACAGCCCCTACTGGCATGCGCTCGGACAGCCTATGGCTTGTCACCACTGCGGCGCGTGACTTCATCTCGCGCAGCGGTGCCAACCCCTGGCGCGCAGCCAGCCAGGACAGTAAGCCGCATACAACGATGGCTGCGGCGACATACAAGGCCAAGCTGCTACGCAGACCATCCAGGAACTCGGTGTGGTGTTTGGTATCTGTCGCGATCAATACCTGCAGCGCCGATGCAGAGTAGCCCGAAAGCGACTGGAAGCTCAGCGTGTGAAACTCGGCATCGTGGTTGCGCCACACCCCAAATGTCCCCTTCGCATCGGTGTGGATGGCTTTACTACGCTGCACACCAAGCTCGGAATGTGAGGACTGAAAAACGGTCTCCTGATGAGCATCTTTTACCAAGACATAGAGATCATGGTGGTATCCCAAAGCGTCGCTCAAGCGGGAGCGCGCGTCGTTCACAGAATTGGCATTACCCAGAATTTCCTCGATCAACTGCCTCTTGTCCTCTAAAGCCATCTGATCGAGCACGACAAAATGACGCTGAGTCTCTGCCAGGAACAACAATCCCAGCCCGAGCACGACGATAGCCGCCACCACTGTAAAAAACAGGGTTAAACGGCGGGTCAACGAAAGCCTGCCCAGGCGCTGTTGTCGCTGCACCTTTATTCCTCCTCTGGTACGTCCAGCACGTAGCCCATGCCCCGCACGGTCTGGATGAGCTTGACGGCATGCCCCTCATCTATCTTCACGCGCAAGCGGCGCATCGCCACTTCGATGACATTGGTGTCGCTGTCAAAGTTCATGTCCCAGACCTGCGAGGCGATCAGGGAGCGTGGCAGCACTTCACCATGGCGGCGCATCAGCAGCTCCAGCAAGCCAAACTCCTTGGCTGTCAAGTCAACACGCTTGCCGTTGCGGGAGACACGGCGACGCAACAGATCCAGCTCCAAATCGGCCACCTTGAGCATGGTGCCCTCGTTGCCGGCATGACCGCGCCGCAGAATGATCCGAACCCTGGCCAGCAGCTCCGCGAACGAGAAGGGCTTGACAAGGTAATCATCCGCCCCAAGCTCCAGCCCTTTGACCCGATCCTCCACTTGGTCGCGGGCGGTCAGGAACAGGACGGGCATCTCAAGGCCACGGTCGCGCAGGGACTGCAAGACCTGCCAGCCATTCAACCCCGGCAGCATGACGTCCAGGATCACCAGGTCGTACTCACCTTGCAAAGCCAGATGCAGCCCGTCTGCGCCGTTAGGCACAAGGTCCGAAACGTATCCCGCTTCGGTCAATCCCTGCCGGAGGTACTCCCCCGTCTTGGGCTCGTCTTCAACAACCAATATCTTCACGTTCGCTCTCCGTTCACAGCATTGAACGAGAGTGTGCCGAACTCAAAGCGTCCTGACATGAAGATAACAACAATGTAATGTCCGGAACATCTGGGTGACAGGGTTCCCTCTCCAGAATCTTCACATCGTGAGATCAAAGATTCTTGCAGAGGAAACCATGGTCACTTCTAATCTTTCGCCGTCTTTCAGGGCGTCCCTGCCCTGGGTTTTGGCGCTGTTCGCGGGGGCGTCTTTCGCTCAAGCCTCACCGCCGGAGGCAGCGTCGCAGCCCACACTGCTGACGACGCTGCAGTACTCATCGCCAATCCAGGCTTACCAAGGCTACGTGGAGCAGCCAGTGCAGTCCTGGCGAACAGCCAATGATCGCGTCGGGCAGATCGGGGGTTGGCGCACCTACGCCAAGGAAGCCAAGACGCAGGCGCCGTCGTCGCCATCCCAGGATGCTGCTCCCGTCAGTGATCCGCATTCGAGCCATCACGGTGGAGGCAAGCAATGATGGGATTGGGTACCACTCATGCCAGATTGGCCCTGTCCGGCCTTGGCTTCGCCGTTCTGACCGGATGCGCCAGCGTCAGCTTGGATCAGAACATCAGCCGCGTGAACGACGAAGCCAGCGCGTTCACCGAAGGCAAGCTCTCGCTCGCACGCAGTCAGGACGACCGCGACCAGCGCGCGCAAGCCGCTCAGGCCCTGCTCGCTCAGCCCGTGGGACAGAAAGAGGCCGTTCAGTTGGCCTTGGTGAACAGCCCCTCCTTGCAAGCTCTGCTGGCGCAGGGTTGGGCGGAGTCGGCCGACGCGGCCCAAGGAGGCCGGATCGCCAACCCGATCTTCAGCTTTGAGCGCATGGTCGCGGGCGACGAACTGGAGCTGGGCCGTGCCTTGGCATTCGGCCTGCTGGACGTGCTGACGCTTCCAGCCCGGTACAACGTGGCGACCCGGCGCATCGAGCAGTCGCAGTTGCGCTTGAGCAGCGACGTGGTGGATCAGGTCACCCAGGTACGTCAGGCATGGGTGCGGGCCGTGGCCGCCCAGCAAGCACTCAAGTATGCCAAGCAGGTCTATGAAAGCGCGGAGGCCGGAGCCGAGTTGGCCAAGCGCATGCAAGGCGTTGGCAACTTCAACCGGATCACACGTGCTCGCGAGCAGGCCTTCTACGCTGACGCCGCCACCCGGCTCAGCACCGCAGGGCACCAGGCGACGGCCAGCCGGGAAGAGCTCGTGCGCCTGCTTGGGCTCGATGAGGCCCAGGCGCAAGCGCTTCGCCTGCCCGAGCGACTCCCCGACCTTCCCAAAGAGCCGCTGCAGCCGCAGGCTGTTGCCACGCAGGCCTCCAGAGCGCGCCTGGACATTCGGCTGGCGCAGGCCTCGTTGGATAGTGCGGCCAAGGCCCAGGGTCTGAACCTGGTGACCAGCTTCACTGACATCGAGTTGGAGGGGCGTCGCAATACCAGCTGGGATCGCGCCGAGGGCACCCGTTCGACCGCGCGTGGTTGGGAAATCGCCGTACGCCTTCCGATCTTCGATTGGGGCGGGATACAGCGTGATGCGATGAACGCACGGACCTTGGCCGCAGCCAACCAGCTCGAAGCCACCGTGCGCGCAGCAGGCTCCAGCCTGCGGGAAAGCTACTCGGCCTACCGCACGGCCTACGACGTGGCCCGCCACCACCGCGATGAAGTGGTGCCGCTGCGCAAGGTGATCTCGGAGGAAAACCAGCTTCGCTACAACGGCATGCTGATCAGCGTTTTCGAGCTGCTGGCCGATGCGCGCGATCAGGTCAGCGCCGTCTCCGCTGCCATCGACGCACAGCAGCAGTTCTGGCTGGCCGACGCCGCCATGCAGGCGTCCGTGATCGGACGCCCCACGAGCACCAGCCTGTCCGTCGCATCCAGTGCACCCGGCGGCGGCGACGCCGGCCATTGAAGCAAAGAACATCATCATGACATCCAGACGAGATTTTTTTAAGTTTGCCGGCATCGCAGGTGGCGCTGTTGCGGCGAGCTCGGTCAGCCGTGTGGCGATGGCCGCCCTGCCTGAACCTGTCATCCAGACCAGTGCGAGCACCATGGCACCGCTGGTACCCAACTCAGGCCGGCCCTACAACCCTGTGGTCACGCTCAATGGCTGGACGCTCCCGTGGCGGATGAACCAGGGCGTCAAAGAGTTCCACCTCGTGGCCGAGCCTGTGGTGCGCGAGATGGCGCCCGGCATGAAGGCCCATCTGTGGGGCTACAACGGTCAGAGCCCCGGCCCCACGATCGAAGTGGTCGAAGGCGACCGCGTGCGCATATTCGTCACCAACAAATTGCCCGAGCACACCAGCATCCACTGGCATGGCCAGCGCCTGCCCAATGGTATGGACGGTGTGACCGGGCTGACGCAACCCGCCATCGAGTCCGGCAAGACCTTCGTGTACGAGTTCGTCGCACGCCGGCCAGGCACGTTCATGTACCACCCGCATGCGGACGAGATGGTGCAGATGGCCATGGGCATGATGGGCTTCTGGGTCACGCACCCGAAGGACAAGCATCCCTTGATCGACGTGGTGCAGAGAGACTTCTGCTTCCTGCTGAGCGCCTACGACATCGAGCCTGGCGCTGCGACCCCCAAGGTTGCCGAGATGACGGACTTCAACCTGTGGACATGGAACAGCCGCGTCTTTCCTGGCATCGATTCCCTGAACGTTCGGCTCAACGACAAGGTGCGCGTTCGCATAGGCAATCTCACGATGACCAATCACCCGATGCACTTGCATGGGCACGAGTTCGTGGTCACCGGCACCGACGGCGGGCCGACACCCAAGAGCACGCGCTGGCATGAAGTGACCGCCGACGTGGCCGTCGGACAGATGCGCCAGATCGAGTTCGTGGCAGACGAGGAAGGCGACTGGGCCTTCCACTGCCACAAGAGCCATCACACGATGAACGCGATGGGGCACGACGTTCCCACGCTCATCGGCGTGGATCACACCGGCCTCGCCAGGAAGGTCAACAAGCTCATCCCCGACTACATGGTCATGGGCGAGCGCGGAATGGCAGACATGGCAGAGATGGAAATGCCCATTCCAGACAACACCGTGCCCATGATGACGGGACAAGGACCGTTCGGCTCGGTGGAGATGGGCGGCATGTTCAGCGTGCTCAAGGTACGCCGTGACCAGAAGCCGGGCGACTACAAGGATCCGGGCTGGTACAAGCATCCGGCAGGCACGGTGGCGCATGAGTACACCGGCCCATTGGCGGAGCCAGCCCGCTTCAGCGCAGAAGGCGGTCAGTCCATGCCGCGCGAGCGCAAGCCGGCAACGCCGACCGAAGTCAAGGTACGCAAGCCCACTTCGCATGGCGAGCATTGAGTTTCCCCTTCCATTTTCAACGAGAGACCACCCATGAAATTCACACGAACCACCATCTCGCAATTCTTCGCCATGGCTGCACTGGCCACATCGGGGGCGGCCTTCGCCAGCGGCAACCATGCGGGCGGTCACGGCCATGATGAGGGTGGCGAGACGGCCATTGGCAAGCCTGGTGTCGCCACCAAGGCCAGTCGCACCATCACCATCGAAATGAGCGACAACATGCGTTACACGCCCTCAAACATTCAGGTCAAGCAGGGCGAGACCGTTCGCTTCATCGTCAAGAACGCCGGCAAGGTCAAGCATGAACTCAGCTTGGGCACCGAGAAGGAACTGCTTGAGCATCTGGAGCAGATGCGGAAATTCCCGGACATGGAGCACGACGAGCCCGGCAAGGTCACGCTGCAGCCTGGAAAGCAAGGCGAGATCGTCTGGCAGTTCACCAAAGCTGGCGGTGTGAACTTCGCCTGCCTGATTCCCGGCCACTACGAAGCTGGCATGAAGGGCCTCGTTCAGGTCAGCAAGAAGTAGAACCACGCCGCTTCATCAAGGGGATGCACGGTGACTGTGTCGGCTCTCCCACGTCCTGCTGATCCGCAAGGCGGATCAGCAGACATTTTTCAACTCGCGCCCGTGAGGTAGTCATGAACAGCTTCAAGCAATTTCTCTCCGTTTCCGCCGTCGCGCTCGGCATTTTCCTGCCCATGAGCGGGATGGCCCAGACCACATCCGAATCGCCCAAGGCACAGGCCTCTCAACAAGCGTCGCTGACCGACGGTGAGATCAGGAAGGTGGACCTGGACAACGGCAAGGTCACCATCAAGCATGGCGATATCAAGCACCTGGACATGCCGGGAATGACCATGGTCTTTACCGTTCGTGACAAGGGCCAGCTCACCAACCTTAAGCCCGGCGACAAGGTCAAATTCATGGTCATCCAGGAAGGCGGGAAGATGATCGTCACCGACATCCAGCCCGTGCGCTGAGCAAGGTCACAACCGCACCATGCCGCCGGACGCGGCTGCCCGAGTCCATCCACGGCCAGAAGGAAGCATCATGATTCACATTCGCCATTCCCTGATCGGTTTCTGTGTCGCCGCCGCCTCCATGGGTGTGCTGGCACAAGGCTCCGACGAGCACAAGGACCACCACCCGGCGGACGCTGCCGCCCCAGCAGCTACCGCGGCACCGGCTCCTTCGGCGGCATTGCCATCGCCCGGCCAGGCCATGGGCTCGGGCGACATGGCCGCCATGGATCGGCACATGCGGGCCATGCAGGCCATGCACGAGAAGATGGCAGCCGCCAAGACGCCCCAGGAGCGCCAGGCGTTGATGGCCGAACACATGAAGACCATGCAGGACGGCATGCGCATGATGAAGTCGATGCACGGCCAGATGGCATCGGGCAACCCACCCGCCGGTATGGCTGGCATGCAGCACGACCCGCAGATGATGGAAAAGCGCATGGCCATGATGGAGTCGATGATGCAGATGATGATGGATCGAATGTCCATGCCGCAAACCCCCACTCCCGGCACAAAGTGAGGAGGCCGTCATGACCCATGACCATGCATCCCATCCGCAGAGTGTGCAGACCGGCGGGTTCTGGCGCTCGCGCTATGCCATCGGCCTGCTCGTGTTCGGCGCCGTCGCCGGCTACTTCCTATGGACCGAGCACCGCGCCCACCTGGAGCAATGGTGGCCCTATGCCCTGCTGCTGGCCTGCCCGCTGATGCATGTCTTCATGCACAAAGGCCATGGTAGCCATAGCGGGCACGGTGGTGGCTCCGGCGCACCCGACCAGCGAACAGGTCAAGACACCAACGGGAGCTGAGGCCATGGAGCACACAGAACCGTCGTATGGCCTGTGGACTCTGGTGGTGGTCAACGTGGCGATCTTCATCATGTTTGCCTTCAGCTTCTTCAAGCCGGCCAGCGCGCGTGACTGGCGCAGTTTCGGGGCGTTCACGGCCTTCATCGTTGCGCTGTTTGTGGAGATGTATGGTTTCCCGCTGACCATCTACTTCCTGTCGGGCTGGCTGGGCCAGAAGTTCCCCGGCGTGGACCTGCTGAGCCACAACGCCGGCCATCTGCTGGAACTGCAGTTCGGCTGGGGTGGCGATCCTCACCTTGGACCTTTCCATCTTCTCAGCTACCTGTTCATTGGCGGCGGCTTCTGGCTGCTGGCCGAGGCTTGGCCCGTGCTCTATGAGGCCCAGCGGCAGGGGCGGCTGGCGCACACCGGTGTCTACGCCCGTGTGCGGCATCCGCAGTACATCGCTTTCGTCCTGATCATGTTCGGATTCCTTCTGCAGTGGCCGACCTTGCTGACGCTGTTGATGTTCCCGGTGTTGGTGCTGATGTATGCCCGCCTGGCGCACAACGAGGAGCAGGAAAGTGCACGCCGTTTTGGACAGGACTGGGAGGAGTATGCGCAGCGCGTGCCGCGTTTCATTCCGCGTTGGAGCGCAAGGGCGCAGCCTTGAGTAATGCATCCGACGACAGGAATATGGCTGCAAGCATGAAACTGGGGGGAAAGCCATGACGTTGAAATCGCTGGCCCTGGGGGTAGCAGGATTGCTGATCGCGCTGTTGGTCGCAGGGGCGGGTTACTTCTCCCTGCGCGCCACCGACCGGCAAGCGGCAGCGCCGCACAGACTGCGTCCCGGTGATCCCCAGGTGCTGCACGTTGGTGCCCGCATCTACGCCCAGCAGTGCGCGGCCTGCCATGGTGCCAAGGGCGAGGGCCAACCCGACTGGCGGGACCGCGGGCCCGATGGCCTTCTGCCAGCGCCGCCGCATGACGCGAGCGGCCACACCTGGCACCACCCGGACGAGCAGCTGTTCGCCATCACCAAGCAGGGACTGGCACGGCTCATCAATCAGCCCGACTACCGCACGGCCATGCCGGCCTATGACGGCGTGCTGAGTGACGATGAGATCGTGGCCGTGCTGTCATGGATCAAGGCGCAGTGGCCGCCCGAGGTACGGCAGCGTCACGATGAGATCAATGTCCAGTACCGCAAGTCTTTGTCTCAATAGCCAACCTAACGCGGGACGCGTACGGGCCATAAGCGTCCACCAAGAAATGTGCTTGACCTTTCCATGATGGCAAGGTCAAAAATCAAGTCAACTCAAAGAAGGGCATGGATATGAATCATCACTCGCATCACCACGGCCTCACTGCAGGCGCACAGGTTCCAGCGGGAATTATCTATACCTGCCCCATGCACCCGGAGGTACGGCAAGACCAGCCAGGGCATTGCCCCAAATGCCAGATGAACCTGGTGCCCGAGGACGAGGTACATGGGGGCCACCATCACTTGCATGGACATGGGGGCGCCCTGGACCATCCGCCGCCAGAGGTCGCTGCCGAGCCGGTAGCGGCAGTGCCGGCCGGCACCATCTACACCTGCCCCATGCACCCCGAAGTGCAGCAGGATCATCCCGGCAACTGTCCCAAATGCGGAATGACGCTGGAGCCGATCATTCCGCTGGATGAAGAGGACAACAGCGAGTTGAAGGATTTTCAGCGGCGCTTCTGGTGGACGCTGCCGCTTACTGTGATCGTCACGATTCTTGCGATGTGGGGCCATCGCCTTGGCTTGTTCAGCATGGCAACGCAGACCTGGGTCGAATTGTTGCTGTCGCTCCCCGTCGTGCTCTGGACCGGATGGCCATTCTTCGTGCGGGGCTGGCAGTCGATCGTCCACCGCAGCCCGAACATGTGGACCTTGATCGGCCTGGGAACGGCCGCGGCATTCGTCTACAGCGTTGTTGCCACGGTGACCCCGGGTGTGTTTCCCGAATCGTTCATGGCGATGGGTCGCGTCGCCGTGTACTTCGAGGCCGCGGTGGTCATTATTTCGCTGACCATGCTGGGCCAGATCATCGAGCTGAAAGCCCGCTCCCAAACATCGGCCGCGATCAAGTCCCTGCTGGGGTTGGCGCCGAAGACCGCCCGGCGCATCAATGCGGACGGCAGTGAAGAAGATGTGCCTCTCAACCACGTACACGTAGGCGATCTGCTGCGCGTGCGTCCCGGCGAGAAGATTCCGGTCGATGGCACGGTCACCGAAGGCAGCAGCGCGGTCGATGAGTCCATGCTGACCGGTGAACCAGTACCTGTGACCAAGCGGGTTGGCGACAAGCTGATCGGAGCTACCCTCAACACCAACGGTGCGCTGATCATGCAGTCCGAGAAAGTCGGCGCGGCCACCATGCTGTCGCAGATCGTCCAGATGGTCGCGTCTGCCCAGCGCTCCAAGGCCCCCATGCAACGCATGGCCGACGTGGTGGCGGGCAAGTTCGTCATGGTGGTCGTACTGGTCGCCATCGCCACGTTCTTTGTCTGGGGTCTGTTCGGGCCGGAGCCTAGCTGGGTGTTCGGGCTGATCAACGCGGTGGCTGTGCTGATCATTGCCTGCCCGTGCGCGTTGGGCTTGGCCACGCCGATGTCGGTGATGGTCGCCACCGGCCGCGCCGCGACGCAGGGCGTGCTGTTTCGCGATGCTGGCGCGATCGAGAAGATGCGCGAGGTGGACACCCTGATCGTGGACAAGACCGGCACGCTCACGGAAGGCAGACCCGCGTTCGATACAGCCATTGCGGCTCCGGGCTTCACGCCCGATGAAGTGCTGAGGCTGGCAGCCAGTCTGGACCAGGGCAGCGAGCACCCGCTGGCAGACGCGATCGTCAGCGCTGCGCGAGCCAAGGGCTTGCAACTGGCCAAGCCCTCTGATTTCGAGTCGGGCAGCGGCATCGGCGTGCGCGGAACGGTGGAGGGACGGCGCCTGGCATTGGGCAATACGGCACTGATGGAGCAGGAAGGAGTGGCGGTTTCTGCACTGCGTCCCGACGGAGAACGGTTGCGCGGTGAAGGCGCCAGCATCATGCACTTGGCCGTAGACGGCGTGTTCGCGGGCATCCTGGCCGTGACCGACCCCATCAAGGTCAGTACGCCCGATGCCATCCGAACCCTTCACGCCAGCGGTCTGCGCATCGTAATGGCGACTGGAGATGGACTTACCACAGCCAAGGCCGTGGGGGCCAAGCTCGGCATCGATGAAGTGCACGGCGAGGTCAAACCCGCTGACAAGCTGGCCCTGGTCGAAAAACTGCAACGCGAGGGCCATGTGGTGGCGATGGCTGGCGACGGTATCAACGATGCACCGGCGCTGGCGAAGGCCGACGTGGGCGTGGCCATGGGAACGGGCACCGACGTGGCGATGAACAGCGGGCAAATCACCTTGATCAAGGGCGACCTGCGCGGCATCGCGTCGGCGCGCGAGATCTCCATCGACACGGTACGCAACATGCGGCAGAACCTGCTGTTCGCCTTTGTCTACAACGGCATCGGTGTACCCATCGCGGCTGGCGTGTTCTATCCGTTCACGGGCTGGCTTCTCTCCCCATTGATCGCGGCGCTGGCGATGAGCCTGAGTTCTGCTTCTGTGATTTTCAATGCGCTTCGGTTGCGCGGCGTGAAGTAGCCCAGGATGATTTGGAGCCGCTATCAAGTCGAACAACTCGAAAATCAAGTCTTTAGATTGATTGACATCAATTTCACAACACAATCACCTGGCTAACATATCCTCATGATCTGCTTTAGACGCATCGTCACGCAATGGGGCCGCTGGATTGCCAGCGGTCTCGTCGTGACCTTGCTCTTTTCGCAGGTCGCATTGGCGATGTATGCCTGCCCCAAACTGGACTCGGACACGCACGTCGCATCAATGCAGATGGCAGGCATGGCCATGGAGGATGCCGCCAGCATGTCCGGTATGCCGGACTGCCACGCCATGCCGGGAACCATGGACGGTGAGGCGCCGCAGTTGTGCCGAGCACATTGCAGCGGCGATGGCAAGCCGGTGCCTTCATTGCAAGGCTTGGACGTCCAGAGTCTCGCTGCCCAGGCGGTCTGGTTCGCGTACATGCTTCCGGCCGTGATCGAATCCCACGCGGCAGCCGGGCAGCACGTCGCCTATGTCCCGCCCGACCATCGAGCGGGCTTTCCGCCGATCTACCTCACGCTCCAAGTCCTGCGGAATTGACACGCCGATCCGTGCTCGCCGCGCACCGATGCGGCAGACCACGTGATTTCGTGAACACCAATTCCGAGGACAACCATGTTTACTCCCTTTTTTGGCGCCCCCGAGGGGCGCCCGTCGGCGTACGGCCGAGGCACAACGCCGGCCTCGATGCGAGTGCATCGTCTGAAAGCTATCAGCATCGCGTTGGCGGGCAGTGCGCTTGTCTCGCCTGTAGCCTACGCCCTCGATTTTGCTGAGGCACGCCTTATCGCGGAGCAGCAGAGCCCACGCATAAGCGCGCAGCAGTTGCAGGTTAACGTCGCCGAATCCGTGCAGAAGGCAGCAGGCTCGCTGCCCGACCCCAAGCTCTCGCTCGGCATCGAAAACTACCCCATCAGCGGCATGGATCGCTGGAGCATGACGCGCGAATCCATGACGATGCAGCGCTTGGCGCTCATGCAGGAAGTGCCCAACAGGGCCAAGCGCGACGCCCAGGTCGCCAGCGCGCAGGCGCGTGTGGATCGAGAACGCGCGGCGCTGGTTTTGCAGCGATTGCAGATCCGCCAGGAACTCAGCCTGGCGTGGATCGCCGCGCAGGCGGTGGAGCAACGGGAGATACTGCTGACGGAACTGCTCGCGGAGAACCAGCGCCTGCAAGACAGTCTCCCCGCTCGCGTCGCCGGCGGCACCGCCCAGGCTGGCGATCTGTTGGTCGCGCAACAGGAGGCGCTGACACTCACGGACCGCCGTGACGATCTACAGCGGGACCGGGCCAAGGCCAGGGCCGCGTTGCGGCGCTGGGTGGGCTCCAGGGCCGACGAAGCACTGCAAGGCGATCCAGGCCCGCTCACTCGCCCCGTCGCGCAACTGCGCACAGAACTGGCGAATCACGCGGAGCTTGAACTCTATCCGGCGATGCAAAGCATGGCCCGGGCCGAGTCCCGCGAAGCCCAATCAGAGACCCGCGGCGATTGGGCCTGGGAGATAGCCTATAGCCGGCGTGATCGCCGATGGGGCGACATGGTGTCATTTCAGGTGACATTCGATCTGCCTTGGCAGAAGGATCGACGCCAAGTGCCCATGATCGAGGCAAAACGGCACGAGTTGGAACGTCTGGACGCCGAACGCGAAGACGTGGCGCGGCGGCATTTGCAGGAGCTGGACGACAGCGCCGCCGAACTCCAAGCGTTGAACAGCCAGATCGACCGCCTGCAGACCGCCGGCTTGCAACTGGTACGGAACCGAGCGGCACTTGCATTGAGCAACTACCGATCCGCCAAGGGGGACCTGAGCGCTGTGCTCAGTGCACGCGCCCAGGTGCTGGAGACGCGCATGCGTCTGATCGACCTCGGAGCGCAGCGCGACAGCCTCGTCGCCCGACTGAACAGCCTGATCGCGGACTGAGTGGAGACCCTCGCCATGAACACCTCTTCGAGAAACATCCTTGCCGGCTTGACGCTGATTGCTGCCGGTATTGCCGTTGGATGGAGCGTCGCCCAATGGCGCGCCGGCCACCTCAGCGGCTCCGCCGCTGCCACCATTGCAAGTGCTCCGACCGAGCGCAAGGTGCTGTATTGGTACGACCCGATGGTGCCGACCCAGAAGTTCGACAAGCCCGGCAAATCGCCCTACATGGACATGGAGTTGATGCCGAAGTACGCAGATGAAGACACTCAGGACAGCACGGGCCTGAGCGTGTCGGCGCAAGCGGTGCAAGCCCTGGGCCTGCGTATAGCCGAAGTCGTGCAGGGCAAGATCGGCGCAGATGTGAACGTCGTGGGCACCGTGCTGCTCAACGACCGCGACGTAAGCATCGTGCAGGCGCGGACCGCTGGCTTCGTCGAGCGTGTCTATGCACGGGCTGCGGGCGACGTGATCGCAGCAGGGGCACCGCTGGCTGACCTATTGCTGCCGGAGTGGATCGCCGCACAGCGCGAGTTTCTCTCGGTTCGCGCGATGGGCGACGCACCGTTGACCGCAGCTGCCAGCCAACGGCTGCTGCTGCTCGGCATGCCGCAAGCCCTGATCGCCCAGGTGGAGCGCACAGGCGAGCCCAAGGGGCTGTACACGGTCACAACACCTCAAGGCGGCTTGGTGGCCGAACTGATGGTGCGTCAGGGCATGACGGTTTCCGCCGGGGAAAGCTTGGCCCGGGTGAATGGCTTGGCCACGGTGTGGATCGAAGCGGCCGTCCCCGAAGCACAAAGCGGGCCATTGGAGGTCGGCCAAACGGCGCAGGTCCGGCTGGCGGCGTTTCCCGGTGAAGTGCTCCAGGCGCGCATCGTGAGCATCCTGCCCGAAGCCAACCGCGACACCCGTACGGTGCGAGTGCGGCTTGAAATGGCCAATCCCGGCCAGCGCCTGAAGGCCGGCATGTCCGGCCAGATCGCGCTCAAAGGCAACGAACAGCCCGCGCTGCTTGTTCCCAGCGAGGCGGTCATCCGCACCGGCAAGCGCGCACTGGCCTATGTGGTCGATGGACCCGGCAAGTTCCATCCCGTGGAGGTCCAGGTGGGCGCGGAGGTAGGCGATCAACTGGTGGTCAACGGCGGGCTCGCGGCGGGACAGCAGGTGGTGGCCTCGGCGCAGTTCCTTATCGATTCGGAAGCCAGCCTGCGGGGCGTGCTGCCTGCAGGTGCCGCGGCGTCCGCGCCTGCATCGCCGCACAACGGGCACGGCACCTCGTCGCCAACGGCCGCGGCCACCAACGCTTTCGTGGTGCGCGGCGTGATCGAGGAGATGTCGCCCACCGAGCTGACGCTGGCGCACGAGGCCGTGCCAGCCCTCCAATGGCCGGCCATGACCATGGGCTTCAAGCTGAGCAGCCCGCAGCTCGCCGCGGGTCTTTCGGTTCGGCAGCAGGTGCGATTCACCTTCTCCAAGCAAGGTGAGGACTACGTGATCACGGCCATCGAAAAGGTGCAGCCATGATCGCCAAGCTGATTCGATGGTCGGTGGCCAATCGCTTCCTGGTGCTGCTGGCCACCGCCATGCTCACGGCATGGGGCGTGTGGGGCGTTCGCAGCACGCCCGTGGATGCGCTGCCGGACTTGTCAGACGTGCAGGTCATCATTCGCACCAACTACCCAGGACAGGCGCCGCAGATCGTCGAGAACCAGGTCACCTACCCGTTGGCCACCACCATGCTGTCGGTGCCAGGGGCCAAGACCGTGCGCGGCTTCTCGTTCTTTGGCGACTCGTTCGTCTATGTCTTGTTCGAGGACGGAACCGACCTGTACTGGGCCCGCTCACGGGTACTGGAATACCTGAACCAGGTCCAGGGCCGATTGCCCGCCACGGCGAAGCCGGCCCTGGGTCCGGACGCCACAGGCGTCGGCTGGATCTTCCAGTACGCGCTCGTGGATCGCACGGGCAAGAACGATCTGGCGCAACTGCGTGCGTTGCAGGACTGGTTCCTGAAGTTCGAACTCAAGAGCCTGCCCAACGTGGCCGAGGTGGCATCGGTGGGGGGCATGGTCAAGCAGTACCAGGTCGTGCTCGACCCGATCAAGTTGGCGTCCTATGGCCTCAGTCAGGCTCAAGTCCGCGATGCCCTGATGGCGGCCAACCAGGAGACCGGCGGCTCCGTCCTGGAATTGTCAGGCGCGGAGTACATGGTCCGCGCGAGCGGATACCTCAAGACCCTGGACGAGTTCCGGGAGATCCCCTTGACGGCACGCGGCGGTGTGCCGGTGCGGCTGGGGGATGTGGCGATGCTCCAGATAGGCCCGGAGATGCGGCGTGGCATTGCGGAACTCGACGGAGAAGGCGAGGTCGCCGGCGGCGTGGTGGTGCTGCGCTCCGGCAAGAATGCCCAGGAGACGATCGCTGCCGTCAAGGCCAAGCTGGCGGAGCTGCAGGGCAGCCTGCCGCCGGGCGTCGAGATCGTCACCACCTACGACCGCAGCGCGCTGATCGAGCGGGCCATTCGCAATCTCACGACCAAGCTGGGCGAAGAGTTTCTGGTGGTGGCGCTGGTCTGCGCACTGTTCCTTTGGCATCTTCGTTCTGCGCTGGTGGCCATCATCTCGCTACCTCTGGGCGTGATGACGGCGTTCCTGGTCATGCGCTACCAGGGCATCAACGCCAACATCATGTCGCTGGGGGGGATTGCCATCGCCGTGGGGGCGATGGTGGATGCAGCGGTGGTGATGATCGAGAACGCCCACAAGAAGCTGGAGGCTTGGCAGCACGCGCACCCGAATCAACGACTGCAGGGCAAGGAACGGTGGGACGTGATCACACAGGCCGCGGAGGAAGTCGGTCCTGCGCTCTTCTTCTCGCTGCTCATCATCACGCTCTCGTTCATCCCGGTCTTCACCCTAGAAGCGCAGGAAGGCCGGCTGTTCGGCCCGCTGGCATTCACCAAGACCTACGCGATGGCTGCGGCCGCAGGGCTGTCGGTGACGCTGATTCCCGTACTCATGGGCTACTGGATTCGCGGGCGTATCCCAGATGAGCAGAAGAACCCCATTACCCGCATCCTGATTGCAGCCTACCGGCCAGCACTGGAGTGGGTACTGCGCCGGCCCAAGGCGACGCTGCTGATCGCCGTGCTGGCCTTGGCGACCACGGCCTGGCCCTTGGCGCGGCTCGGCGGTGAGTTTCTGCCGAGGTTGGACGAAGGGGACCTGCTCTACATGCCCTCGGCCCTGCCGGGACTCTCGGCGCAGCGCGCCACGGAGTTGCTGCAGCTGAGCAACCGCATGATCAAGACCGTACCTGAAGTGGACAAGGTGTTCGGCAAGGCAGGACGGGCCGAAACTGCGACCGATCCGGCGCCCCTGGAGATGTTCGAGACCACGGTGAAGCTCAAGCCCAGGGAACAATGGCGTCCAGGCATGACGCCCGAGAAGCTCGTGGAAGAGCTGGATCGTGCCGTGAAGATCCCGGGCCTGTCCAATATATGGATTCCCCCTATCCGCAATCGCATCGATATGCTGGCTACCGGCATCAAGAGCCCGATCGGGGTGAAGGTGACTGGCAACGACCTGGGCGTGATCGATCGCATCGCTGCAGAGGTCGAGCAGGTCGCCAAGGGCATTCCCGGCGTGACGTCATCACTCGCGGAGCGCTTGACGGGCGGGCGCTACGTGGATGTTCAGATCGATCGCGTAGCCGCCGGTCGCTACGGCCTGAACATCGCCGATATCCAGGCGGTCATCGCCGGCGCGGTGGGTGGCGAAAACGTCTCGGAGACGGTCGAGGGGCTTGCCCGCTTTCCGATCAATCTGCGCTACGCGCGAGAATGGCGTGATTCACCACAACGGCTGGCAGAACTCCCCATCTTCACGCCGATGGGTCAGCAGATTACGTTGGGGACCGTGGCACGCATCGCGATCACCGATGGGCCGCCCATGCTCAAGAGCGAGAACGCACGGCCCTCCGGTTGGGTCTATGTCGATGTGCGCGGCCGTGATCTAGCCTCGGTGGCCAATGAACTGCGCGATGCCATCGGGCAGCAGGTCAAGCTGGAGCCGGGTGTGAGCATCACCTACTCCGGGCAGTTCGAATACATGGAGCGGGCCAATGCACGCCTGAAGGTTGTGGTGCCTGCCACCCTGTTGATCATCTTCGTTCTGTTGTACCTGACCTTCGCGCGTGTGGACGAAGCGGGCTTGATCATGGCGACTTTGCCCTTCGCGCTCACGGGGGGCATCTGGTTCCTGTACCTGCTGAATTACAACCTGTCCATCGCCACCGGCGTGGGATTCATCGCGCTGGCAGGTGTGGCGGCGGAGTTCGGCGTGGTGATGCTCATCTATCTGAAGCAGGCCTTGGCGGAACGTTGCCCCGATGGACGCGAACCGACGCGAGAAGAACTGCTCGATGCGATCCGGGAAGGGGCGGTGCTGCGCGTGCGCCCAAAAGCGATGACCGTTGCGGTCATCCTGGCGGGCCTGGTACCCATTGTTTGGAGCAGCGGCACGGGCTCTGAAGTCATGAGCCGCATAGCAGCCCCGATGCTCGGCGGGATGGTGACCGCACCGTTGCTGTCGCTGTTCGTGATTCCGGCTGCCTACCTGCTGATGCGTAAGCCACGCTAACGTTGCAACGCGGCAGGGCCTCACGACGAGGCCCTGCTGGACGCGAGGGATCAAGCCGCCCGCGCAGAAGCCGGGAGCATTTCTCTCTGGCAAGGACTTCCTATTGCATTGATCTTTACAAGAAAATAATCATCTGCTCATCACTCTGTCAGGGGTGACCTGAACAATGGTTAAGCAATTCATGCATTCAATCTTGGGGCACTGATCCATGGAATTGCGACACCTTCGTTGTTTTGTAGCCCTAGCAGAAGAGTTGCATTTCACCCGAGCGGCGGAGCGCCTGCATATCGAGCAACCCCCGCTGTCCCGAGCCATCAAGGAACTTGAGGATGAGTTAGGAGTGGTGCTCTTCGATCGAAATCGACGTGGAACTCTGCTGACCTCCGCGGGCGTCGCCTTTCTGCAGGACGTTCGCAGATTGTTTACCGTATTGGAACAAGCACGGGAGAACGTCAAAGCGGTAGCAGCGGGCTCACAAGGGAGCCTGCGCATCGCCGTATCCGACGGCGCGATTGATCCTCGGCTGTCGGCGTTCCTGGCCCATTGTCGCGAGGAAGAGCCGGAGATCGAGATTCGCCTGTCCGAAGTGCCCTTGGCCGAGCAAGTGCGAGGACTCCGATCAGGCGACTTCACCATCGGATTTGCGCACGCTGCCGATGTGGGCGAAGGCATCGTGGCCGAAACAATCTGGCAGGATCCATTGGTGGTCGCGATGCCTCCTAGGCACCCGCTGTTGTCGCACAAGAAGATTCCCCTGCACGAACTCGCCTGCCATCCTCTGGTGCTGTGCAACCCACAGGTATGCGAAGGCTACTGCCGTGAACTGGCCCGGCTCTTGCGGCCGCTGGAACGTGAACCCAACGTCGCTGAGCAGGTGTCTTCGCTCGACATGATGCTCACCTTGGTTGGCGCAGGCTATGGTGTCGGCTTCACAACCGCGGCCAGGATCGCAGTCAGCCAGCGTCCTGATGTCGTAGTCCGTCCCCTGGCCGTTGATTCGGCGGTGATCACCACCTATCTGCTTCGGCCCGATAGCGACGACTTGCCGGAGGCGCTGGAGCGATTTATCGTGCGCCTGCGCGAACACTCGGGTGACTGAGGGAAGGTGCTGCCCTTCGGAACGCTCGATCTCAGGCCTCGGTTGGATTGCGAAGATTGCTTTCCGTTGCCGCGATCAATTCGGCCGCACTGATCTTGAGCGCCATGGAAATTTTAAGTATGAGGGGGAGCGTGGGTACATGCTCGCCACGCTCGATCTTGCCCATGTGCGAGCGCGAAATGCCTGCCAGGGCTGCGAACTCGTCTTGAGCGATTGCTTGAGCGACACGCGCTGCGCGTACGGCCTGCCCAAACGCCATTGCTGGAGCGGACTCATACGTAGATGTGCCAGCGGGACGACCTGGCTGAATAGTGGGCTTCTGCATCAGCAGAAGCGTCGAATAATCCGCAAAAATTAACCACGTTAAAGTTATAGACGTTAAACTTCACTCTATTAATTCATGTTGGCTGAACCTGATCTGCTTTTTCGCTTTTATAGGCTCACATGCCCACCGTCATCAGCCAACCTCCCCATCTCAGGCTTGCGATAGCGCCAGGCGTAACGTCATCGAGGCTTTCGGACCTGCTTGCGCTCCAACGCGCCGAAGAGCCAGAGGTCACCATAGCGCTCCTTGAGGTCAGAGGTGACGAGATTCTTGCGGGACTGAAGGATGGCCATTACGACGCAGCGATGTCGCTTCAAGGAGCGACCGATTCGGCTCTCCATACACAACCCTTGTGGATCGAGCACATGGCAGTTGCTATGCCGTTGCGATCCTCTTTGATGGATCACGCCAAGCTCGCGATCGCCGATTTGCTGGATCACCCTGTCTTCCGCTGGCAGGCAGAGAGTTGCCCTTTGCTGGATCAGCGGTTGTCTTCACTTCCTGCGGTGAGGCAGCAGAGCACGCAGTACGTGGCTTCCTTCGAGATGCTGGCGCTCAAGGTCGCCGCAGGCTATGGCGTGGGAATCTCTACGCAATCGCGCATCGAGCGCGCTCACGGATGGGGACTCAGTATGCGATCGCTCGCCGACGGCCCCTACGAGGTCGTGACGTACCTCCAGCGGCCCTACGTACAAGCCACTCCGGCGACCGAGCGGTTCGAGCGCAGAGCGCTGCAGGTTGCAGTTACGATCTGATAGTGACAGGCGAGGCGGGCGCGATCAGCACACTGTCCTGAACCGGCTGCGGTACTCGGCCGGCGTGGTGCCCAGGGTCCTGCGGAATGCGCGGTTGAGCGCGTCAGTGGTATTGAAGCCGCAGGTTGTGGCAATCCGTTCAAGCGGTTCGTCGGTGGTTTCCAACCGATTGCGCGCCATCTCCACGCGCACCGATTCAATGTAAGCGGCCGGCGTCATGTTCAATTCCGTCTTGAAGATGCGGGTCAGTTGCCGATCGCTTACATGTGCCTGTTCGGCCAGTTCCGCGATGCTCATGGGCTTACCGATGCAGCGCATGATGTAGTGGCGCAGCGCATCCATGCGCCGGGTCTTGGACGCCGGTTCCAGCGAGGCACTGAATTGGCTTTGCCCACTCGGGCGCTTTAGGAACATCACCAGTTGGCGCGCCACGCGCAGCGCCAACCGCTCGCCGAAGTCATCGGCGACCAAAGCCAACGCCAGGTCCAGACAGGCGGTCAGGCCGGCGCCGGTCCAGACATCACGGTCGCGGATGAAGATCGGGTCGGCATCCACCTTGACCTCCGGGTGCTCGTCAGCGAGTTGTTGCGCGGTGGACCAATGTGTGGTGACACGACGGCCTTCGAGCAGGCCTGCCGCAGCCAGGACATGCGCGCCCACGCACACGGACGCGAGGCGTCGGGTATGGCCTGCAAGCGCCCTCACAGATACCACCACCGAAGGCGCTACGACGGCGCGCACGCGTCGCTGCGCATCGACCTCGACCGCGCCCGGCACCACGAGGGTGTCGATCCTACGGGGGGCGAGGTCGGCGAATGTCGTATCGGGCAGTACACGCACACCGGCCGAAGTCATGACGGGCGCAAGCGTCGCAGCCGCCAACACCACCTCGTAGCCCGTCGGCTCGTCCATCTCGCGCTGAAGAAGTGAGAACACCTCGGCCGGACCGGTCACGTCCAGCAGATAGACGTGCTCGAACAGCACCATGACGATGAGGCGCTTGATGTTTGCCATGCTGCAAGCTCCGTGGGTGCCCGCGCACCGCAATGTCTGAATCTACATGTTAGATGACATTGCCGACATTCCGCTGCGCTTCTAGCATGACGAGGCGGTCATTTCTGATGGCCGGATCCTCCATTTCCCATTCAAGGAAGTACAACCATGAACTCCTCGACCACGCTGCGCCAGCTCAACGGACTGGACCCCACACCGGCCACGTTAGACGGTGCCACCTTGATCCTCGTGGACTACCAGAACACCTACACGCGCGGCGTCATGGAACTGGCCGGCTGGCAGCCGGCGCTGGCTTCGGCATCTGAACTGTTGACCCGGGCGCGCGCCGCCGGCACCAACAGCATCCATGTCGTTCACGATGGTGGAGAGGGCTCGCCCTACGACCTCGCCGCCAAGATCGGCAGATTCATCCCGCCGTCGCGCCGCTGTCCAACGAGCCCGTGGTCGTCAAGACGGCGCCCAATGCATTCGTCGGCACCGATTTGGGCGAGCGCGTTGAGGCGGCCGGTAACAAACAGGTCATCGTCATGGGATTAATGACTCACATGTGCGTGACGTTCACCGCCGAGGGTGCGTTTCTACGCGGCAACCAGCCCACCGTGGTGGCCGATGCATGCGCGACGCGGCCCATCCGAAGGGGCGTGGTGAATGTGTCGGCCGAGGTGCTGCATGAGGGCGCGTTGGCGACGATTGCCGATCTGTACGCCGTCGTGGTGCGCTCGGGCACATCGTTGCAATAAGGCGAAATGCAGTGGTCAGCGACAGGAATGGTGCCGCTGGCCACGGTACCGTCGAACCTCGGATTACGCCGTCTCAAGCATCGCAGCGCTGTCCACCAGCCGACGAACGCTCTGCTGGACGTCCTCGGGGATGAGCCTCGGCGGCAAGCCAGCCTCAGACGCACCTGTCTGCTGGTGGGTGGCCGCGATGACCCGGACGACCATGCCCAGATTGCTTGGCGTCACGATGTCGATGGCGGCACGATCACCCAGGTCCGGATGTGGCCGGGTGAGCATGCGATACAGATCCCACGAGTCCGCCCGCGGACATTGATTCATGAGCACCTGAGCCAGCTTGTGCTTGAGCGGCACCAGTTGCCAGTCGGGAACCCGCTGCCCCCGATTGCCCAGGCTGATGGACAGTAGCTTGCCGGCTTTCAGCTCCCGGTTGATCTGGTCCTTGGACTTTCCGGCCAGCTTGCCGAACAGCGGCACCGGCAGATTGTTCGGCGACTCGTACATGGCCAGCATTTCCTCGCGCTCCCGCTGGATTGCGGAGACTTCCGGCTCCGGAGCATGCGTCGGCGGTGGCGGCACCTGCGACAGCCGCTGGAACGTGATCTCGCCACTGTTCGGGGTCACGACGATGGGCGTGGCCACCATCGGCGGGACGCCAGGGGAAGCGGGCTCGGCCACCATGGGGACCGCGTCCACCACGTCCTCAGTTTCCGCCATCGCCGGCACCCCGTCGATACGCATCGTCAGATGCGCGCTGGCCGCTTCCACTTGGCCCTGTTCGAGCAGATCGAGACGATCCGCCCAGTCCTGCATCATCCGGCGGCGCGGCTCAACATACTTGGCGTGGTTGTAGGCCGAACTCACCTTGTTCGGGTCCGAGTGCGAAAGTTGCGCGTCCACCCAAATCTTGGGATAGCCGATCTCGTTGAGCGCCGTCGAGATGGTTCCGCGGATGCCGTGACCGGTCAGTTGATCCTTGTAGCCCATTCGTTTCAAGGCCGCGTTGAGGGTGTTCTCGCTGATGCGCTTCTTGAGTTCGCTGCGGTGCGTGAGCAGATGGACCTGAGCCGGCCTCATCACACCCAACAGGTAGCGCACGATCTCGATGGCCTGCACGGACAACGGCACGATGTAGGGCGGAACGTCCTGCGGGCGCTTGCCGGCCTTGCGCATCTCGTCCTGGAGTTGCTTGACGATCTGCGGCGGGATGATCCACAGGCCACGGTCGAGATCGAACTGGTCCGGGGTCGCCAGCCGCAGCTCGCCGGTACGCACGCCGGTCAGGAACAGCAGCCGGATGCCGAGTTGGGTCTGCCAACCACGAGGGTTGTAGAGCCTGAGCTTGTGCAGGAACTCGGGAAGCTCCGGAAGATGCAGGTAGGGGTTGTGGTTCACCGGGGGCTTGGGCTCGGCCACCACGTCCAGGTCGGAGGCCGGATTGGCTTCCAGCCCCTCCACGATGACGAGGGCATAGCGGAACAACTGCCCCAGCCAGGTGCGGACCTTCTCGGCAGTGGTGAACGCCTTGCGCTCCTCGATCCTCGCCAGGACGCCCAGGAGTTGGGGCCGGCGAATGTCGTAGATCGACATCTGCTTGAGGCTAGGCAGCACGTCCTTGTTGAAGATCCGCAGGATCTGCGACAGCGTGCTGTTCCTGCCCTCCTTGATTTCCTTGCGGCGATGCTCGACCCACGCATCGAAGACGGCCTTGAAGGTGTAGTCGGCCGCAAGCTTGACCGCGTGTCGCTTCTGTTTCCGATCGGTATGGGGGTTGACGCCCTTTGCCAGAAGCGCCCGGGCTTCGTCGCGCAAGGTGCGCGCTTCGCGCAAACCGATCTCGGGGTAGTTCCCCAGGGAGATGCGCTTTTGCTTGCCGAGCCAGTAATAGCGCAAATGCCACGACTTGCCGCCGGTGCGGGCGACCACCAGGCCGAGGCCATCGGTGTCGGGGATGCTGTAGGTTTTCTCGGCGGCCTTGGCTTGCCGCACGGTCAGATCAGAGAGTGTCATCATCAAGCTCCTAAGTCTTGGACTTAGGCCCGATGCTGCTTGTCATCCCGATCCAACCCCAGCAACAACCCGGAACCGGCACGACCCGCATTCTTTGGCCTTGTTTTTGGCCTCAAAAATGGTGGCTGTCAGTGGACTTCCGTGGCTTTCGCTGGAATGAAAAAAGGAGCCGAAGCTCCTCTTTTCAATGACTTACAGACGTCAGTGGAAGTCTGTAGATCATAAATTGGAGCGGGAAACGAGTCTCGAACTCGCGACCTCAACCTTGGCAAGGTTGCGCTCTACCAACTGAGCTATTCCCGCATTTTCGCCGCGTTCGCGCCGCCCAAAAACCGGCGCGCATAGCGAAGAAGCGAGACTATACACTATTTTTTTCTTCGTTGTCACACGGCGTCGGCGCCCCCCCCTTCAGATCGCCGCCAGCAGCGTCTCCCTGGCTGCCGCGAGCCGTTCGTCGTCAAGGAATGCCGTCGCCTGCAGCGGCAGGAAATGCAGAGAGGTCAAGCCTATGCAACCGAGCGCGGCCCGCAGGTAGGGAGTAAGGAAATCCGGCTGGTTGGCGCCCTCGCCCGTGAACACGCCCCCGGAGGCAATGCCGATGAATACGGGCCGGTCTCGCAACAGGCCCGCCTTTCCCGTGCGCGAGGACGAAAACGTACGGCCGATGCGCAGGATCTGGTCGATCCACGCCTTGAGCACCGATGGCACCGTGAAGTTGTTCATCGGCGTGCCGATGACCAGGATGTCGGCCGCCTCCACTTCCTGGATCAGTTGCTCCGACAGGCGCATCGCGCCATTCGCCAGCCCCGCCGCCATGGCTCCGGGGGACGACAGCGCGGTCGCGTAGCCGGGCTCGGCGTGCGGCAGTGGCTCCATGCCCAGATCGCGGCGCACCACGATCGCATTGGGATGCTTGGCGCGCATGCGAGCGACGATGGCGGCCGAGAGCCGGCGGCTGTGCGACGCGGATCTCGGGCTGCAATCGACATGCAGTATTTTTTTCATGGTCCGCCCTGCCGCCCTCTATTGCCGCATGCCGATCGCCAACCGGTTGAATGCGCTCATCAGGGCGATGGCAAAGCAAAGGTCGGCGATCTCGGCGTCGCTGAAGTGCTGCTTGAGCGGCTCGTAGTCTTCGTCCGGGGCATGTGTCCGGTCCACGTGCGTGAGCGACTCCGTCCAGGCTAGCACCGCGCGTTCGCGCTCGGTGAAATGGCCGCTCACGCGCCAGCCGGCCAGGGCATCCAGCCTGGCCTCGGGCATGCCGCCGGCGCGCAGTGCTTTCGCGTGCATTTCCAGGCAGAAGGCGCAGCCGTTGATCTGGGACATGCGCAGCCAGACCAGGTCGATCAACGGTTTGCCGAGGCTGCTTTTCTCCAGCGCCTTCTTGGTGGCAATCAGCCCCTGGTAGGCTTCGGGAGAAAGCGTCCAATAGGACAGGCGAAGAGTGCTCATGGAAGATCTCCAATAGGGAAAAAGGAAGAAGGACGGCGCGGCGTCCGCCCTGGCGCGACCTATAGCGGCTGGCAGAAGTGCATGCCCTTGGACAGGAGCCCATGGCGGAAATAGAACCGCTGCCCCAGCGCGTTGCCCAGCCCCGTGTCGAGCACGAAATGCGCGCACGCCTGTCGCCGCGCTTCGTCGCGCACGGCCTCGATCAATTGGCCTCCCACGCCGTGGCGCCGGGCATCCGCCGTCACCACCAGGTCGTCGACATAGAGGAAACGGCCATAGATCAGGTTCTCCTGCATGCGATAGCCCGCCAGCCCCTTGACCTCGCCGCCCTGCCACGCGGCTAGCAGGCGATATCCCTGCTCGCCCTGGCGCCGCGCCTGCGCGGCGAAGGCGGCGGCATCGGCCAGGTGCGGACGCAGTTCGCGCATGACGGGAAAACCGGCCTGGTAGTCCTGGTCGCTTTCCAGGAGGCTCAATCGAAACGTGCTCATGGGGATGTCCTTGTCGTACAGCCACCAATTTAGGAGAATCATGTCCTATGGAATAGGTGCAAGAATTGAATAAATGAGTGGGACATCGAACATGGACCTGCTGCACCTCAAGCCGAGCCGGGAACAGGGTGCGCCGATCTACCTCCAGTTGTACCGGCGCTACCAGGAGGCGATAGCAAGCGGCAGGCTGCAACCAGGGGACCGGGTACCGTCGGTGCGCAGCCTCGCCAGCGAGCTGGGCCTGGCGCGCGGCACGGTCGAAGTGGCCTACCAGATGCTGGTCGGCGAAGGCTATTTCGTGGCGCGCGGCGCCGCCGGCACGGTCGTCTCCCCGCGGCTGGGAAACCTGGTCGATCCGGGCCGGGCCAAGGCGTCGGCGCCGTCACACGCTCCCTCCCCCCGTCCGCGCGCCCTGGACCATCGCATGCTGCCGTTCCAGCTCGGCGTGCCTGCGCTGGATGCGTTTCCCCGCAAGACCTGGACGCGCCTGGCCGGGCGCACCGTGCGCACCCTGGAAACCGTGGCGATGACCCATCCCGACCCGGCAGGCTACGACCCGCTACGCCGCGCCATTGCCACTTATCTGGGCATTTCGCGCGGCATCGCCTGTGCGCCCGAGCAGGTATTCGTGACGGCGGGCTACCGGGGCGCGCTGGAACTGGTGCGTCGCACCCTGCTGCAGGCGGGAGACCTGGGCTGGTACGAGGACCCCGGATATATCTTCGCCCGGCAATTCCTGGAACGCGCGGGCATGCGGCTGGCGCCGGTGCCCGTCGACGAAGAAGGACTGGACGTGCGCATCGGCCTGCAACGCGCCGCCGATGCGCGGTTCGCGGTAGTGACGCCCACCCACCAAAGCCCGACCGGCGTGGCGCTTTCGCTGCCCCGCCGGCTGGAACTGCTCGAATGGGCCCATCGCCGTCGCGCGTGGATCATCGAGGACGACTACGACAGCGAATTCCGCTACCACGGCCGGCCCCTGCCGGCGCTCAAGAGCCTGGACCGCAACGGGCGGGTGCTTTATACCGGCACCTTCAGCAAAGTGCTGTTCCCCGGACTGCGGCTGGCCTATCTGGTCGTGCCCGCGTCCCAGGCAGACAAGTTCAGGGACATGGTGGACCACCTGCCCGACCCGGGTTCGGTCCTGCCCCAGGCCATGGTGGCCGATTTCATGGAACAGGGCCACTTCGCCCGGCACCTGCGCAAGATGCGCCCCCTGTACGCGGCCAGGCGCGGCTATCTGGCCGATGCGCTGGCGGAGCTGGCGGGAGGCCGCCTGCACGTCCAGCAGCAGGCGGGCGGCATCCATATACTGGCTCGTCTGCTCCCCCGGCAAAGCGACAGGAAGCTGGCCATGGCCGCCCAGGACGAGGGGCTTGCCGTCCAGGCGCTGAACGATTGGCGGATGCGCAAGTCCCCGCAAGGGGGCTTGTTGATGGGGTTCGCCAATTTCGCCACGGCCGGGGAGGCCGCGGCGGCGGTCGGGCGGCTGGCGGCGATACTCGAGAACCCGGGCCGCACCTAGGGCCACCAAGGGTTGCCCGCGTCCTACGGCAACCGGATGCCGCTGCCTCTTATCGTCACCACCTCTCCGAACTCCCTACCCTGCTCGACGTTGGCTTGCACGTCCGGCCACGACCTCTGCGCGCTGGTGATCGCCGCGGCGGCTTTCGGATCCAGCTCGGTCGGCCGCGGCGAGGCGGGCCGGATATCGGCCGACAGCCGTGGCGTTGGCTGAATCAGCGTGTAATTCGAGGCATCCGCGCCGCCCAGTCCGAAGCTGCCCTGCAGCGTCACCGGCTTGCCGGCGCCCGGCTCGGCATCGGCGAACGAGGCCGTCACTCCACGCCCGTCCAGCGCCACGTCGTCGCCCGCCACCACCCCCGACAAGGTTGCGCCCGTCCACGTGGCCGTGGTGGTGCCGTCGTAGGTCTTGTCGTCGGCCGCCACGCCCGCAACGGCCAGCGCCTTGGGCGTTATCGTGTAATCGCCCCCCACGAAACTTATGTCATAGCCCTGCTGGCCGGAATACAGGCCGGACACGCCCAACGTGCGGTTGCCCGCGTTCTTGCCGTCCAGCGCATAGACCGCCGTGCCATCCAGAACCGCCGAGTCGATCGACTGGGTATAGGACCAGCTGGCCGATGTATTGCCATCGTAGACCTTGCTGCCGCCATCGGCCACGGCAACCGTGATCGACGTCAGGAAGGCTCGCAGCAAAGGCGTGGTGCTGCCCTCGTAAATGCGCCAGGCCGTGTCCTCGCCGCCCCGGTCGGAAATATTCCAGCCGGCCTCGGTGAACGTGGAGAGCTGCCGAAGTTCGTCCAGCCGCTTGCCTGTCGCGCCCTCGGGATTGCCCCCTCCCGGTCCGTTGTTGATCGGGTTGCCGCCGGCATCGGTGGTGGCGTAGAAGCTGCGGACGATCGTGCCGTCGTTCATGCCCACCAAACCGCCGCGGGCGCCGGTGCCCGTTACCTGGCCCGTCGCATAGGTCTCGGCGATCGCTCCGTTCGAGTTGCGGCCCACCAGGCCGCCGGTGTTGTCGCCGCCCGTCACGGTGCTTGCCGTATAGGCGTTGGCGATCGTGCCGTTCAAGTTATGGCCGACCAGCCCGCCCGTATCGTCGCCGCCCGCCACCGCCCCGGTCGCATAGACGTTGGCGATGGCGCCCTGATTGACGCCTGCCAAGGCGCCGGTATGGCGGCCGCCCGCCACGATGGCATCGGCCAGGCCCAGGTTGCGCACGGCGCTGCCGCTGCCCAGATGGCCGAACAGGCCGACGTAGTCGGCCGTCCGATCGATCCGCAGGCCGCTGATGACGTAGCCCCGCCCGTCGAAAGTGCCGGTGAAGGCCGCGGCGGGGCCTTCGCCGCCATGGGCGCCGATCGGATTGAACCCCTGGCTGCTCCACATGCCCGATGCGCGCGAGCCGTCGGCCACGGACATATCGATGTCGCCGGCCAGCGTGTAACGGGCCGACAAATCCAGGTCCACCAACTGCAACTGGTGGGCGTTGCCGATGGTGGTGGCGTATTCGAACATCAGGAAGGGACGGGTCGAACCCTCCGCCATGTACCAGTCGTTGCCGAAGCGGAAGGTCCCGTAGCTGGCCTGGCTGAAGGCATCCGCCGTGCGCAGGCCGACGGGTCCGGTACCGACCGAGGAGCCGGAGCAACCGGCTCCGCCGCAAGCCTGCGCCTGGCCGGTGGTGTCCATGTCCCAATAACCGCCAATGACGGTCAGGTAGTTGGTGTCTCCGCTCAGGCCGCCGGTGACCCCGCCTGTCACCTTGCCGGTGGCGTACGAATACCATATGGTGCCGTGCTGATAGCTGCCCACCAACCCGCCCGCGGCGGACGCCCCGGTGACGTCGCCGGTCGCGTAGCTGTACCACGACGAGAACGATTCGAAGGCCCCAACCAGTCCGCCGGCATTGCCGCCCCGGACGTTGCCGCTCGCATAGGCGTACCGAAGGGCCGAATTCGCGCCAGCCCCGATCAATCCGCCGACATTGCCGCTGCCTTCGACGTCGCCGGTGGCATACAGATGATCGGCGCTGTAAAAGAGGTAACCGATCAGCCCGCCGACGTTGTCCACGCCGCGTACGTTGCCGGTGGAATAGGCATGGGATACCAGGCCGCCACTGGAGTACCCCACCAGGGCGCCCGTATTGTTGCGACCATACGTCGAGCCGCCCCTCAGGCCCACGTTGCGGACGATGCTGTCCCTGATGATGTAGCCGAACAAACCCACGTTGTCGGTAGCGGGACGATTGATGGTCAGTCCGTCGATCGTGTGGCCCAGCCCATCGAAAACGCCACTGAAACCGAGGCTGCCGTCATTGGTTCCAATAGGAGAGAAGCCGGAGAAACCGCCGCTGCCGTCCGGGTTCCAGCCCGCCGTGGCGCTGGCGTCGATGTCGCGGCCCAGCGCGTAGTGGCCGTCCAGGCCGCCGCCGATGCCCTGCAACTGGGACAGGCTGGCGACGATGGTGTAGGGCGTGCCCTTGATGCTCAGGCTGTTGCCGGTGCCGGTGAAATCCACCCGGCCGAGGCCCGGCATGACGTTCATCGTGCCCGCGGCGACGGCCGTATCGGAACCATTGGCGGTAGCCGGATTCAGCGCCAGGCCGGCGGTGCCGCCGGCGGTCATCGTCGCGTTGATGTTGATGCTATTGGCAGCGGTCAGCGTCAGGGTATTGGCGCTCCACGCGACCGTGTCGTTGACGTTGAGGTTGCCGGTGCCGGCAGCGGCTCCGGTACTGGATTCGATCGTGACATTGCCGTTGCCCAGTTGGGTGCCCAGCGCGACTCCCGTCATGTCGCCGCCGCTGGCGGCGATGGTGAAATCCACCGGATCGATCAGCCAGGTGCCGTTCCGGCCGCTGGCCGCCTTGGTCGTGATGCGGGCATCGTCGGCGATACCCACCCGCGCCGCGCTGGTTTCGATGAAGCCGCCATCGCCCCCGGCCGATGCGCTGGCGTCGAGCGTGCCGGCCACCTCGATGCGATCCTTTTCCATGCCGCCCAGCAGCACGATCCGGCCGTCTTCCCCCGTGGACAGGGTGCGCGCTTCGGTCACGCCCGTGTGGTTGATGACCGTGGACGTCAGCGCGCCGGCCGAGGCCGCCGTCATGTACACCCGCCCGCCGTCCGCGCGGATCGCGCCTCCCTGCTCGATCAGCGCGTCGATCGCCCCTTCGTCCACCTTGATCTTGACCGGCCCGCCCAGGTCCAGCGTGACCTTGTCTCCCGCGCCCAGCAGCACGTTGCCCTTGCCGGCCTCGATGCGGCCCCGGTTGGCCACGCGCGCCGCCACCAGCGCCACCGTGCCGCCGTCAGCGGCGCGGATCGTGCCCTCGTTGACGACGCCGGCGCCGCTGCGGCCTTGCAGGACGTATTTGCCGTCCTGCTCGGCGATGGCGTGCGTGGTGGCGATCAACCCGCCCACGTCCACCTGGGCGGTGGGGCTGAACACGATGCCATTGGGGTTGGACAGGAAGACCTGCCCATTGGCCTTGAGCGCCCCCTGGATCGAACTGACGTCGCTGCCCGTGACCCGGTTGACGGCCACCGAGCTCGCGTCCGGCTGCACGAACCGGACCGAATTGCCGCTGCCGATGGAGAAGCTCGTCCAGTCCATCCCCAGCCTGGCGCTGGACTGGGTGATGGTCATGTCCGGGCCGCTTTGGTGGATGACGCCGGCCCCCGAGGTGACCTGCCCGCCCGTGGGTAGCGGGCCCGCCGCCCACGACGGCGCGGCCCCTGCCAGCAAGCCGCCCCCGAGGAATCCCGCCATCAGGCTTGCCTCGGCCAGCCGCCGCAACCGCTGCCCGCCGCGCTTGCCGTGCGACTTCTGGATCTCCGGTACCGCCACCCAGACACCCCTGGCCTCGCTCCATGCCAGGCGATACGTATGGTTCAGGCTTGCGCGTTTCATAGGTCTCTCTCAAAAGCGATAAACCAGGCTGGCCCATGCCAGCGGCCGCGCGTCACGCGTATCGGATCGCGGCTTGCCCCCGTGCGTGCGCCAGGCCAGGCTCACGTCCACCGTCCACGCCTTCTGCACGGTCGCCCGCAAGCCGAAGCCCGCGCCCGACAACGTCCGGGTGTTCTCGCCCGGCGCCCAAGGATCCTGGTTGACCTTGACCCGGCCTATGTCGAAGAAACCGTAGGGCGTGACGTTGCCGATCGGATAGCGCAGCTCGGTCTGCAGCAGCCAGCCCGAATCGCCGTAGCCTTCGCCGAGCGGATACGCCCGCACCCCGCCCTGCCCCCCCAGCCCGAAGCTTTCTGACGAATGCAGGTTCTTGTTCGCCCACTGCGCCATGAAACGCGCGTACAGGTTGAGGTTCGCCGGCAATTGCTGCAGCCGCGCCACGTCCAGGTTCAACTTGTGGAAATGGCCGTTGCTGCGCGCCGTTGCCTGGTCCACCGCCATCAGGGTCGGCCCCAGGTGCAGCTTGCCCGGCGTCCAGCTCAACTGCCCATAGGTCAGCCCGCCCAGGCCGGCCAGCAGGCTGTCGCGCGCGTCGAAGCGCAGGCTGAACGGCAAGCTGTCGCTGGAGGCCTTGGTACGGCTGTCGGCGGCCTCGATGTCGTCCCTGAGGGTCTTGTGCTAATAGAGCAGTCCGGCGGTCACCCCGCCCCAGGCCGCCCGCCACAGCGGATATGACAGCCCCACCGCGGCGATGTCGGCTCTCCCGGTGGCATTGAGCGACGAGAACTCCTTGCCCAGCTCGTAGCGGGTGTGGGCGAAACGCGCTTCTGCCCGCAAGCCGCTGGTGCCCAGCGGGGCCTCGTAGCCAAGCGCACCCAGCCACATGGTTTCGGTGGTGAGCAAGGCGTCCAGGGTGGCGCGGTCGCCGAAGGTGAACAGGCTGTTGCCCCACAGGCCCAGGCCGGCGCGCCCGGCGCCGGTGTAGCGGTTGCCGTAGTTGTCGACACTGGCCTGGCCGCCCCATTTCCGGGCCATGGCCACGCCGACGTCGAGATCGCCTTCGCCCACAGCCGAGCCCGGCCCCATGACCGGATCGACCGCGACGCCGGGCAGGTCGGACAGCAGGTAGATGCTGCGCTCGAGTTCGCGGCCGCCGATGACCTGGCCGGGCCGCAAGGCCGACAGCCACGGCTGGGCCTGGCCGGCCAGTTCACCCGAGGCCGCGACCCGGCCATAACGCCCTTCCAGCACCTGGATGCGCAAGACGCCGCCCTCCAGCTCCTGGGCCGGAACGAGGGCGCGGGCGAACGGATAGCCGGCACGACGGTAATGATCGGTGATGCGATCCGCCAGGGCCTTCAGGCCGGCCAGATCGTAGCGGCGGCCCGGCGCATCGGCCACCAGCGCCTGGAGTTGCGCGGACGGGATTACGGAATTGCCATCGATGATGATGGAGCTGACGGCAACCTGCGGTCCGCCAGGCGCGGTGGGCTGGACCACGGGCGCATCGAGTCTGAATGCGGGAGGAGTGCCCGGCTGCGGCAGGCGTGGCCGCAGCTCTTGCAAGGTCCGGCCCGCATCGGGCGCCTGCTGGGCTTGGACGGACGCGGCCGGCATGACGGCGGCAAGGCAGGCCGCCAGCGGCAGCGCGGCGGCAATGATGAGATGGCGAGGGATGATGTGCATTGCTTCCGGGAAGCTCCGTGAGGTCCACGCGTGACCACCGCCGGGCTCGGAAACAACGGATTTGTGTCCCAGGGGGTTATAGCCATCGGATGATGGTAACCCTTATTTGCAGATGATCTCAAACTCCCCAAGGCAGCTTCGAATTTCAGCCAAGGGAAGCTCACTATGAGCATGCCAAGCACCAGCGATGCCGCGCCGCCGCGCCTCAATCCACACGCGCCCCCGAGCTCTTGACCACCTGGGCCCATTGAGGAATTTCCCTGTTCAGGAAAGCGCCGAATTCCTCCGGAGTACTCGTCACGACCTTGGCACCCTGGCTGGCAAGGCTCTCTTGCGCATCTGGCTGACGCAATGCCTTGACGATCGCCTCATTCAACCTGTCGATGATCCTGGCCGGCGTGCCGGCAGGCGCAACGATGCCGAACCATGGCGTCACGTCAAAGCCGGGTAGTACCGATTCGGCCAGCGTCGGCACGCCGGGCAAGGCGTCCAGACGTTGTGTACCCGGCAGCGCCAGCGCGCGCAGCTTGCCTGCGCGCACGTGAGGAGCCGCCACGGCGATGCGAGCCCGTGCCGTTGCCGCCTGAAGCGTAATTGATGCTGCCGGGCCGCTTCTTGGCCAGCGAGATCAGGTCCTGTACCGACCGGATGCCCGAGCCGGCATGGGCCACCAGAACCATGGGACTCTGCGCCGCCAGCGTCACGGGCGCGAAATCCGCCTGCGCCCGGTACGGAAGCTTGCCGTGCAGGCTCTCGTTGATGGCGAAATCCGGCGCCACCATCAGGATGGTGTATCCATCGGGTTCCGCCTTGGCGACGATGTCTGTGCCTATGGTGCTGCCGCCCCCTCCCCGGTTGTCCACGATGACAGGCTGGCCAAGGTCCTGCCCGAGCTTCGTGCCGACGAGGCGAGCCAGAATATCGGTGAATCCACCGGGCGGATACGGCACGACGAAACGGATCGGCCGGTCGGGATACCCGCCTTGCGCAGTGGCGGCATGCGCCAGCGCGGCGAGGCAACAGCCCGCCAAAAGATGTCTCCACATAATCCCTCCTTGCGTTCGATGCCGGCACGCCGGCGGCGCGGCGTCAATCGCGCTCGTGATCGCCGCAGCGGCTTTCGGATCCAGCTCGGCGGGCCGCGGCGAGGCGGGGGGCCGGATATCGGCCGACAGACCTGCCGTTGGTTGAATCAGCGTGTAGTTCGAGGCATCCGCCCCGTCCAGTCCGAAGCTGCCCTGCAGCGTTACCGGTTTGCCGGTGCCTACCTCGGCATCGGCGAACGAGGCGGTCACCCCACGGCCGTCCAGCGCTACCTCGTCGCCCGCCAATCGTCTTTCCCGGCGTTGAACGCGCCGCCCGCCCTTTCCGGGGAAATGCCTTGTGCCTTGAGCATGCCCACGGCGGTACCGGCGGCGGTCGGCTGCGCGCCGGTGCTCGGGTGCACCGTATGCTCTGTCCAGCCTCCCCCCAGCGCCTTGTACAGATCGACGAGGTTGTGGAGCCGCGCCAGGCGCGTGCGCACCAAGGTCTGCTGTGTGCCATACAGCGTGCGATGGGCGTCGAGCAAGGCGAGGTAGTCGTCCACGCCTTCCTTGAAACGATGCTCGGCCAGCTCGTAGGCGCTCCGGCTCGCGACCACCGATAGCTGCTCCGAACGGATCTGCTCATCGAGCGTGCGCTTGCCCGCCAGCCCATCGGCCACTTCACGGAAAGCCGCCTGGATGGCTTTTTCGTAATTGGCGATCTCGATGCGCTTTTGTATATGCGCCATGTCCAGGTTCGCCCGCAACGCGCCGCCCCGGAAGATGGGCAGCGTGATCTGCGGCAGGAAGCGCCAGGACCGCGAGCCGGAACCGAAGAGATCGTCGAGCGAAGCACTGGCGGTGCCTGCCGATCCCGTCAGGCTGATCGAGGGAAAGAAGGCGGCGCGCGCGGCGCCGATATTGGCGTTTGCGCCACGCAGGGTCTGCTCGGCCGCGCGTATGTCCGGACGGCGCACGAGCAGTTCCGATGGCAGCCCGCTCGGCAGCTCGGTCGGCACGATGCCGTCGGGCAGCGTGGCGGCCTCGTCCAATTGTCTCGATAGCTCCAGCGTCAGGGGCTGACCCAGCAGCAGCACGAGGGCATTGCGGTCCCTGGCCGCCTGCCGGGAATAGGCTACACGGTTGGCCTCGGCGGTGCGCAGCGCGATCTCCGCAAGGCGCAGGTCCAGTTGCGTCGAGCTGCCGACGTCCACGAGCTGGGCGGTCAGCTCGTACGAACGCTGCTGCGTAGCCAGGGTGTCGTTCGTCAGGCGCAGTAGTTCCTGGTCGGCGCGCAGCGTGAGGTAGGCATTGGCCACTTCGGACACCAGGCTCATCTGCGTGGCGATACGGTTTTCGTCGAGGGCCAGATAGGACGCCAAGGCCCGGTCGCCGAGGCTGCGGATGCGGCCCCAGAGGTCCAGTTCCCAGGCGGCCGCCACCCCGGCTACCTCGTAACGCCGAGCGATATGGGCCCCACCCGTGGCGCTGAGGTCCGACGGCACGCGCTCGGCGGCGCCGCTGGCGGAAACGCCCAGGTTCGGCAGCATCTCGGCGCGCTGGATGCGGTATAGCGCCCGCGCCGCTTCGACGTTGAGCGCGGCCTTGCGCAGATCCCGGTTGTTGCTCAGCGAGATGTCGATCAATTGCTGCAATAGCGGGTCGCGGAAAAAATCCCGCCAGCCGATGTCGGCGGTGACCGCCTCGTCGGGTTTCCCGGATGCGGCTTGGACATAGGCCGCATCCGAGGGATAGGCCGCGCCGATGGGCGCCGCCGGGCGCTCATGCTTCGGCGCCATGGAACATCCGGCCAATACAGCCGCGAGGGCGAGCGGCGCCAGCGTCCTGGCTGGCCGGGAGATTGCGGAAAGTGTCTTCATATCGAGGGTCCTCCTGGCCGTTACGCGTGCTGGTCGCTTGCGCCGACGCGGGCTTGACGGGTTGCACGGGCTTGGCGACACAGGGCGAGTTTGCGCACGACGACATAGAACACCGGTGTGAGCAGCAAGCCGAACAGCGTCACGCCCAGCATGCCGGCGAACACCGCGATGCCCATGGCGTGGCGCATCTCGGCGCCGGCGCCGGTAGCCAGCACCAGCGGCACCACGCCGGCGATGAAGGCGAACGAGGTCATCAGAATCGGGCGCAGGCGCAAACGCGCGGCTTCCAGCACCGCTGCCAGCGGGTCGGCGCCTTCGTTTTCCTTGGTACGGGCGAACTCCACGATCAAGATGGCGTTCTTGGCGGCCAGGCCGACGAGCACCACGAAACCGATCTGCGTGAAGATGTTGTTGTCCCCTCCGGAGAGCCAGACGCCGGCGATGGCCGAGAGCAGCGCCATGGGCGCAATCAGCAGCACCGCGAACGGCAGCGACCAACTGTTGTACTGGGCCGCCAGGATGAGGAAGGCCAGCAGCACCGCCAGCGGGAAGATGTACAGCGCCGAATTGCCGGCCTGCTTTTCCTGGTAGACCAGGTCCGTCCACTCGTACGCCATCCCTTCGGGCAGCGTTTCGCGGACGATCTTCTCGATTGCGTCGATGGCCTGGCCGGAGGAATAGCCAGGAGCCGGACCGCCGCTGATGTCCGCCGAGGGGAAGCCGTTGTAGTGGATGACTCTATCGGGGCCGGACCCGCGCGTGATGGCCACGAACGCGCTGAGCGGGATCATGTCTCCCGCCGCGTTCCGCACCTTGAGCAGGCCGATGTCGTCGGCCTGCATGCGGAACGGCGCGTCGGCCTGGGCCATGACCCGGTAGGTGCGGCCGAAGCGGTTGAAGTCGTTGACGTAGAGCGACCCGAGGTTGATTTGCAGGGTTTCGAATACGTCGGTCAGCGACACGCCCAGGGACTTGGCCTTCACTCGGTCTATGTCCACCTGCAATTGCGGGGCGTTGGTCTGGAAGCTGGCCAGCATGTTCGCCAGCTCGGGAGCCTGCATGGCCTTGCCCATGATCTGTCCCTGCGCCTCTGCCAGCGCCTCGAACCCCAGCCCGGCCCGGTCCTCGATCTGCAGCTTGAAGCCGCCCATGGCGCCCAGGCCCGGCACCGGCGGCGGCGGGAAGATGCCCACGAAGCCGTCCGGAATCTGGCTGAACTTGCCCATCAGCTTTCCCGCGATGGCATTGGCCGAGAGCGACGGGTCCTTGCGCTCATCGAAGGGGTTGAGCATGGCGAACATCAGCGCCGAATTCGGCACGTTCACCGGACCATTGACCGACAGCCCGGGGAAAGCCACCACGCTCTCGACGCCAGGCTCGGCCAGCGCGATCTCGGACATCTGCTTGACGACGGCCTCGGTGCGGTCGAGCGAGGCGCCGCTCGGCAGTTGAGCGATGCCGACCAGGAAGTACTTGTCCTGGGCCGGCACGAAGCCATTGGGCACCTGGTGGAAGCCCAGCCAGGTCAGCCCCACGAAGCCCGCATACAGCAGCAGCACGATGGCGCTGCCGCGCACCGCCCGGCGCACGGCCCCGACGTAGACGTTCGAAGCGCCGTCGAAGAAGCGGTTGAAGCGCCGAAAGAACCCGCCGAGCACGCTGGCCATCACGCGCGTGAGCCAATCGGACTTGGCCGCATCGTGATGCGGCTTGAGCAGGATGGCCGCGAGCGCGGGCGACAGCGTGAGCGAATTGATGGCCGACAGGATGGTCGAGATGGCGATGGTCAGAGCGAACTGGCGATAGAACTCGCCTTGCAGTCCCGACAGGAAGGCCGAAGGGATGAACACCGCCGCCAGCACCGAAGTAATGGCGAGAATGGGCCCGGTCACCTCATCCATAGCCTTGAGCGCGGCTTGCCTGGGCGATTCGCCCAAGGCCATGTGGCGTTCCACGTTCTCGACCACGACGATGGCGTCGTCCACCACGATGCCTATCGATAGCACCAGACCGAACAAAGACAAGGTGTTCAGCGAAAAGCCGAACCAGTGCATCAGCGCGAAAGTGCCCACCAGCGACACGGGCACGGCCACGAGGGGAATGATGGAGGCGCGCCAGGTTTGCAGGAACAGCACCACCACCAGGACCACCAGGACGATGGCCTCCAGCAGCGTAATGGCCACGGATTGCAGCGAGGCGCGCACGAAGACCGTGGGGTCATAGGCGATCCGGTACTCGATGTCCTGCGGGAAGCCTTGCTGCAGCGCTTGCATCTTGGCACGGACCGCATTGGAGACGTCGATGGCGTTGGCGCCGGGACTTTGAATGATCTGCAAGGCGGGCGCCGATTCGCCGTCGAGCAGGCTGCGCAGAGTGTAGGCATCGGCGCCCAGGGAGACTCGGGCGACGTCGCGCAGCCGGGTAACCTGGCCATCGGCGCCGGTCTTCACGACGATATCGCCGAACTGTTCCTCGCTGGCCAGGCGCCCCAGCGTATTGACCGTCACCTGGAACGCGGCCGAGGTATCCGGCTGCTGCCCCACCGATCCGGCGGCAACCTGGACGTTCTGTTCCCGGAGGGCGGCGACCACGTCGCTGGCGGTCAGCCCGCGCGTGGCCACCGCCGACGGATCCAGCCAGACCCGCATGGAGTACTCCCCGGCGCCCCAGACCAGGACATCGCCGACGCCGGGCAGGCGCGCGAGTTCGTCGCGCACCTGCCGGATGGCGAAGTTCGACAGATAGAGCGAGTCGTACCGCTTTTCCGGCGAGACGAGATGCACGACCATCAACACATCCGGCGAGGTCTTCTGCGTGACGACGCCGATGCGCTGCACTTCCTGCGGCAGCCGCGGCAAGGCGCGCGAAACCCGGTTCTGCACCTGGATCTGCGCCATGTCGGGATCCGTTCCCTGCTTGAACGCAATGGTCAGCACCATCCTGCCGTCGGTGGCCATCTGGGAATTCATGTAGAGCATTCCCTCGACGCCATTGATCGCCTGCTCCAGGGGCGCGGCCACGGTGTCCGCGATCACCTCGGGATTGGCCCCCGGATAGCTCGCCGTGACCTGCACCGTGGGCGGCGTGACCGCGGGGTATTCGCTCAGCGGCAATTGCCAGAAGGCAATCGCACCGGCCAGCAGCATGAGCAAGGACAGGACGATGGCGAAGATCGGCCGGGCAATGAAGAAGTGGGGAAACTTCATTTACGGGCCTCCACCGCGACGGCGGCCTGCTGCATGGGCACCAGCCGTGGCGTGACCGTCATGCCGGGGCGCACCAGGCCCTTGATGATGATCCTTTCGCCGGCCTGCAAACCGCCGTTGACGATGCGCAGCCCGTCCACCACCTGCCCCAGCTCGACCGGGCGATACTCGGCCTGATTGTCTTTGCCCACGACCAGCACATAGTTCTTCCCCTGATCGGTGCCCACGGCCTGGTCGTTGACGAGAATGGTCTGGCGCTCGTCGCCGGTGGACAGCCTGACGCGGGCGAACAGGCCCGGCGCCAGCTGGCCATCGGGGTTCGGCACGACGGCGCGTGCGCGGATCGTGCCGGTGCTGCGGTCGATCCTGTTGCCCACGAAGTCGAGCACGCCCTTGTAGGGAAAGCCTTTGTCCGTGGTCAGTCCCATCTCGACAGGCAGCGATGCCTTGCCGCGGCCGGCGTCAGGCCGGGCCCGTCTCACGGCATTGAGGTAAGTCGCCTCGTCAATGTCGAAATAGACATACATGGGGTCGATCGACACGATCGTGGTCAGCAGCGTGGCAGTGCCGGTTGCGCCGCCGCTGACCAGATTGCCCTCGGTCACCAGCACCCTGTCGACGCGCCCGGAAATGGGCGCCGTGATGCGCGCGTAGGACAGGTCGAGCCGCGCAGCGGCGACCGCCGCGTTGGCCACCTGCACCTCGGCTTGCCGTGCCTTGCGCGCGGAGGCCGCGTCGTCATAGACCTTGCGCGAGACCGCGCCGGTGGTCACCAGCCGCTCGGCGCGGTCGAAATCCGCCTGGGCCTGGCTGGCCAGCACCTCGGCCTGGCGCAATTGCGCCGTGGCGGTGTCCAGCGCGACCTGGAACGGGCGCGGGTCGATCTGGAACAACGGCTGTCCCTTGCGCACGAGGCTGCCTTCGGGAACGCTGACCGCATCGACGGTCCCGCCCACACGCGAGCGCAGTTCGACGGTCTTGGGAGCGGCCAGGAAACCGGTGAACTCGGTGGATGGCGCGATGCTGCGCCTGATGACCTCGGCCACGGGCACCTGCGGCGCCGCCGGCGCGCCGGCGGGCGCTTCCTTGGGTGAAGCGGCCGCCTTGCCTCCGTCCTTGGAAGCATCGCTGGCGGCGAACGCTATCCCCCCAGCCACCGCAATAGCACTCGCCACCACGGCAATTTTGAATTTTCGACGCATGGTCTTGCCCCTTTTCCGTGCAGCAGGGCTTCGGCCCTTCCGAAGCGTCTCTGCAGAAATTTTCGGCAAGGCTAGGCGTTGCCACGGCGGGAAGGTCAAGCCGTCCGCGGAAAATCTCCATGCGGCATGGGTTTGGCCGTAAGGCTACCGTTGAAACGAAACCACATTCCCGGGGCTTGACCTTCCCACGATGTCAAGCCTTAAGCTGGCTTCAAGTCGAACTTCACTATGGGAAGCAAATCATGAGCACGCCACGTACCAGCGATGCCGGCGCCGCAGCAGCCACGATAAGCCTGCCTATCGAGGGCATGACCTGCGCAAGCTGCGTCGGCCGGGGCGAGGCGGCCCTGGCCAAGGGAGCGCGTGCCGGCGGTGGACGGCGCGAGGTGGACACCAGGCTGACGCCTCCGCGCATTCGCGGCTGAGCCGATGTGAAATTCTTTTCGCAGCTTGACGGATAACCTACCTACTAGTAGATTGACGACACATTGGGCGTCGACACGGAGGTTTGGAGATGTCCAGCCCGCCCCCCAGCGGTTTGACGGAACTTGCCATGAACGAAGACCTTTCCCCCAAGGCGGCCGAGATTGCCGCGCATGCGCGATCGTTGATTGAAGCCGGCGGCTACAACAGCTTCAGCTATGCCGACATTTCCGATCGGGTGCATATCAGCAAAGCCAGCATCCATCACCATTTCCCCAGCAAGGCGGAGTTGGTCCGGGTCGTAGTGGCACGGTATCGCGAGGAAGCACGGGAAGGCATGGTTGCGCTCGATCGGCAGCTCGCGGATCCATTGGCGGAGCTCAACGCCTACGTGGATTATTGGTCCGCGTGCATCCGCGGCGGCACTTCCTCGTTCTGCATTTGCGCGCTGCTGGCCGTCGAATTGCCGACGATCCCCAAAGAGATTGCGGCTGAAGTCCAAGGACACTTCCAGGATCTGGCTGCGTGGCTCACATCGCTGCTCAAGAAGGGAGTGGCCAAGGGACAGTTCCGCCTGCAAGGCAGTCCGGCCGTCGAAGCAAAAGCTTTCATGTCGGCGGTACATGGGGCCATGCTTGCCGCCCGGGGCTTCGGCGACCCACAAATCTTCCAGGCACTTGCCCCTCTGGCGGTCAACAGGCTGACTTCAACCGTCTGAACCGGGCGGGAACGGACAGGTGCGCTCTTTTTTTGCCATACCAGTCTACCAACTAGTAGGTAAATATCATTGGCGCCCGACCCGGCGCCGGTCTTTCATCCGTAGCTTGAGAGAGGTTCTCCATGGTTCACTCCATCTCGCCCCTGGGCGCGATCCATACCGCCATCAGTCTGGTGCCCGTCGTTGCAGGCATCCATGGCTTTGCCCGCTATGGCAAGATCGACGCGGCTACGCGTTCCGGCAAGATCTATCTGGTCGGCCTGACGCTATCGGTGATCACATCCTTCGGCATATCCAGCACGGGCGGCTTGAATCGCGGACATGCGTTTGGCCTGCTGGTGCTTCTTGTGGCGTTCGGGGGCCTCTTCGCATCCAGGCTGACTTTCCTGGGCAGGCTCGCCCCGTATCTGTCCGCCTTCGGACTGTCTTTCAGCTTTTTCCTGTCGCTGGTTCCAGGCACCAACGAAACGCTCACCCGCCTGCCCCCTTCGCACCCGCTGGCCGATGGTCCTCAGTCCCCCGCGGTGCTGGCCGTGCTGCTGCTCTGGTTCGGGCTTTTCATCGTAGGATTTGCCGCGCAATGCTGGCTGATCCATGTACGCAACAAGGGCGTGGTCCGTGCATCGACCCGTTCAACTTGAGATGGCGGAAAGGAAGAACGCGGCGTCCATGCGAAGGCCGGGGCATGACGAGGTCGTTGGGGGAGTTTGCCCGTTTCTGGACAAGCGGAAGTCGTGCCGGAATGAAAAAAGGGGCGAAAGCCCCTTTTCAACGATTTGCAGGCGTCGACAAGCCTGCAAATCAAAATCTGGAGCGGGAAACGAGTCTCGAACTCGCGACCTCAACCTTGGCAAGGTTGCGCTCTACCAACTGAGCTATTCCCGCATCTACGCTGCAATTTTGTGCAGCGAGAAAAGAACTATAGCAAATAAAAAATTATCGTGTCAAATCACCCCCGGTACGACCGCTCGCCGCGAACCCTAAGAAAAACGCCGCACCGGCGATCCGGTGCGGCGCTCGAGGCAAGGCGATTACTGCAGGGTGCGGGTGAAGACGAAGCGTCCTTCGCTCCAGTCCACCGGCACCACGTCCTTCGGGCCGAACTTGCCCTCCAGGATCAGCTTGGCCACGGGGTTCTCGATCTCCTGCTGGATCGCGCGCTTCAACGGCCGCGCGCCGAACACGGGATCGAAGCCGGCACGCGCGATCTGGGCGATGGCCTCGTCCGAGACCTCCAGCCGCATGTCCATCTTCGCCAGCCGCTCGCCCAGGCGCTGCAACTGCACCCGCGCGATGGATTCGATGTGCTTGGCATCCAGCCCGTGGAACACCACGACCTCGTCGATCCGGTTCAGGAACTCCGGACGGAAGTGCTGCTTGATCTCGTCCCACACCACGGCCTTGATGACGTCGTACTGCTGTCCGGCCATGGCCTGGATCTGTTGCGAGGCCAGGTTGGACGTCATGACGATGACCGTATTGCGGAAGTCGACCGTGCGCCCCTGCCCGTCGGTCAGCCGCCCGTCGTCCAGCACCTGCAGCAGCACGTTGAAGACGTCCGGGTGGGCCTTCTCGATCTCGTCGAGCAGGATCACGCTGTACGGCTTGCGCCGCACGGCCTCTGTCAGGTAGCCGCCCTCTTCATAGCCGACGTATCCCGGCGGCGCGCCGATCAGGCGGGCCACCGAGTGCTTCTCCATGAACTCGCTCATGTCGATGCGCACCATGTGGTCGTCGGCGTCGAACAGGAATCCGGCCAGCGCCTTGGTCAGCTCGGTCTTGCCCACACCGGTCGGCCCCAGGAACAGGAACGAGCCGTAGGGCCGCTGCGGATCGGACAGGCCGGCGCGCGAACGGCGGATGGCGTCGGACACGAGACGCACGGCCTCGTCCTGGCCGATCACGCGCTCGTGCAGCTTCTCTTCCATGTGCAGCAGCTTGGCGCGTTCGCCCTGCAGCATCTTGGAGACGGGAATGCCCGTCGCGCGCGAGACGACCTCGGCGATTTCCTCGGCGCCGACTTCCGTGCGCAAGAGCTTGGGCTTGTCCGCCTCGATCGCCTTCTCGTTGCCTTCCGCGGACTTCAGGCGGGCCTCCAGCTCGGGCAGCTTGCCGTACTGCAGTTCGGCCAGCTTGTCGAACTGGCCCTTGCGCTGCAGCTCGCTCATCTCGGCGCGCACTTTCTCGATCTCTTCCTTGATCGATTGGGCGCCCTGGACGGCGGCCTTCTCGGCCTTCCAGACTTCCTCGTAGTCGTTGTACTCGCGCTCGAGCTTGCCCAGCTCTTCCTCGAGCAGTTGCAGCCGGCGCTGGGAAGCCTCGTCGGTTTCCTTCTTGACCGCCTCGCGCTCGATCTTGAGCTGGATCATGCGGCGGTCGAGCTTGTCCATGACCTCCGGCTTGGAATCGATTTCCATGCGGATGCGCGCCGCCGCCTCGTCGATGAGGTCGATGGCCTTGTCCGGCAGGAAGCGATCGGTGATATAGCGATTGGACAGCTCGGCCGCGGCGACGATGGCCGGGTCGGTGATGTCCACGCCGTGGTGCAGCTCATAGCGCTCCTGCAAGCCCCGCAGGATGGCGATGGTGGCCTCCACCGAGGGCTCGCCCACCAGCACTTTCTGGAAGCGGCGCTCGAGCGCGGCGTCCTTTTCGATGTACTTGCGGTACTCGTCCAGCGTGGTCGCGCCTATGCAGTGCAGTTCGCCGCGCGCCAGCGCCGGCTTGAGCATGTTGCCGGCATCCATGGCGCCCTCGGCCTTGCCCGCGCCGACCATGGTGTGAAGCTCGTCGATGAAGACGATGTTCTTGCCCTCGTCCTGGGCAAGCTCCTTGAGCACGGCCTTCAGCCGTTCCTCGAACTCGCCGCGGAACTTGGCGCCGGCCAGGAGGCCCGCCATGTCGAGCGACAGCACCCGCTTGCCCTTCAGGGACTCGGGCACCTCGTCGTTGACGATGCGCTGGGCCAGGCCCTCGACGATGGCGGTCTTGCCCACGCCGGGCTCGCCGATCAGCACGGGGTTGTTCTTGGTGCGGCGCTGCAGGATCTGGATGGTGCGGCGGATCTCGTCGTCGCGGCCGATGACCGGGTCGAGCTTGCCCTGGCGGGCCCGCTCGGTCAGGTCCAGGGTGTATTTCTTCAGGGACTCGCGATTGCTTTCGCCTTCCTGCGAATCGACCGGCGCGCCGCCGCGCACGGCGTCGATGGCGGTCTCGAGCGCCTTGCGCTGCAGCCCGGCCTCGCGCAGCAGGCGGCCGGCCTCGCCCTTGTCGTCGGCCAGGGCCAGCAGGAAGAGCTCGCTGGCGATATAGGTGTCGCCGCGGTTGGCCGCTTCCTTGTCGACCTTGTTGAACAGGGACTGGAGATCGCGGCTGATCTGGATGTTGGCATCGCTGCCCTGAACCTGCGACAGGCGGCCGATGGCGGCATTGACCTCGGGGGTCAGCTTGCTGACGGCCACGCCCGCGCGCGCCAGCAGGCTGCCCGCGCCGCTTTCGGCATCGGCCAGCAGCGCCGCCAGGACGTGCAGGGGTTCTATGTAGGGGTTGTCGTTGCGCGCAGCCAGGCTCTGCGCGTCTGCCAGGGCCTGCTGGAACTTGGTGGTGAGTCGGTCGATTCGCATTGTTTTCACGCCAATAAGTGGGGGCCGCGGGCCCGGATACTCTGGATGTGAGGTCGATTCGAACGGTTTCAATCCCCCTACATTGCGCAGGGGGATAGAAGGTTATACCACCCCGAAGACTACCCCCGCAGCCGGTCCAGCGCCTCGTCCAGCCTGTCCACTGCCCAGACCTCCATGCCCTCGATGGGCTGGCGTGGGGCGTTGGCCTTGGGAATCAGCGCCACGCTGAAGCCGAGCTTGGCCGCTTCGCGCAGGCGTTCCTGGCCGCGCGGCGCGGGCCGGATCTCGCCGGCCAGGCCCACTTCCCCGAAGGCCACCAGGCCGCGCGGCAGGGGCCGGTTGCGCATGGAGGACACGATGGCCAGCAGCACCGGCAGGTCCGCCGCGGGTTCGGTGATGCGAACGCCGCCCACGGCATTGACGAAGACGTCCTGGTCGAAGGCCGCGGTGCCGGCGTGCCGGTGCAGCACCGCCAGCAGCATGGCCAGCCGGTTGCCTTCCAGCCCGACCGACAGGCGGCGCGGATTGGGGGCGTTAGCCGAATCCACCAGCGCCTGGATCTCGACCAGCAGCGGACGGCTGCCCTCCTGCGTGACCATGACGCACGAGCCGGACACCTGCTGCTGGTGCTGGGACAGGAACAGCGCCGACGGGTTGGCGACCCCCTTCAGCCCGCGGTCGGTCATGGCGAAGACGCCCAGTTCGTTGACCGCGCCGAAACGGTTCTTGAACGCGCGCACCAGCCGGAAGGACGAATGGGTGTCGCCTTCGAAGTACAGCACGGTGTCGACGATGTGCTCGAGCACCCTGGGCCCCGCCAGCGCGCCTTCCTTGGTGACGTGGCCGATCATGACGATGGTCACGCCGGTCTGCTTGGCCGTGCGGGTGAGCTGGGCCGCGCACTCGCGCACCTGGGCCACCGAGCCCGGCGCCGAGCTGAGCTGCTCGGAATACAGGGTCTGGATGGAGTCGATCACGGCGACTTCCGGCGCGGTTTCGGCCAGCGCCGCCTGGATGGCTTCCAGGCGTATCTCGGCCAGCAGGTCGACGTTGCCCGTATCCAGGCCCAGCCGGCGCGCCCGCAGCGCGACCTGGTCGCCGGACTCCTCGCCCGTCACGTACAGGACCCGGCGGCTGGCCGACAACGCCGCCAGCGCCTGCAGCAGCAGCGTCGACTTGCCTATGCCCGGATCGCCGCCGATCAGCACCACCGCGCCGGCCACCATGCCGCCGCCCAGCACGCGGTCGAATTCGTCGATGCCGGTGGGAAAGCGCGGCATTTCGCGCGCCTCGATATCGGCCAGCTTGCGCACCGGCGTGCTGGCCGCCAGCGGCGCGTAGCGGTGGCCGGCCGCGGCGCCGGCGCTGGCCGCCGCCACGGTTTCCTCCAGCGTGTTCCAGCCGCCGCAATGGGGGCACTTACCCTGCCATTTGGGCGCGGTGCCGCCGCACTCGGTGCAGACATAGACGGTCTTGGCCTTGGCCATGGTCACTCCTCGAAATGCATGGGCACGCGCGGGGCGACCGCGCACAGCAGCTCGTAGCCGATGGTGCCGGCGGCCGTCGCCACGTCGTCCACCGACAGGCCCTCGTCGCCCCACAGCGTGACCGGCGCGCCGGCCTGGGCCCGCGGCACGGGACCGAGGTCGACCGCCAGCATGTCCATGGAGACGCGTCCCAGCAGCCGGGTGCGCACTCCGTCGACGACCACCGGCGTACCGGTGGGCGCATGGCGCGGATAGCCGTCGGCATAGCCGCACGCCACCACGCCCACGCGCATCGGTCCCTCGGCCCGGTACATGCCGCCGTAGCCGACGGCGTCGCCGGCCCGCAGTTCCTGGGTGCCGATGAGCCGCGACTTCAGCGCCATGGCCGGCACGAGCCCCAGCGACTCGGCGCTTTCGTCGGCGAAAGGCGTCGCGCCGTAGAGCGCGATGCCGGGCCGCGCCCAGTCGCCCGCCACCTCCGGGTAGCGCAGGCTGGCGGCGGAATTGCAGAGGCTGACCGGTCCGGGCAGCCCCGCGGTCGCCCGGCGGAACACCTCCAGCTGGGCCCCGATGCCCTCTGCCGTATCGGCGGTGGAGAAATGGGTCATGTGGCCGACCTGGCCCAGCCGGCCCTCGGCCTGCAAGGCCGCGAGTCCGGCATGCGCGCCGGCGTAGGCGTCCGGGCTGAAGCCCAGGCGGTTCATGCCGCTGTTGAGCTTGAGGAAGACGTCCACGGCACGCGGCAGCCGGGCCTGCCGCAGCAGCGCCAGCTGGTCCGCATGATGCACCGCCGTGGTCAGGCCGTACCGGCCGACCGCGTCCAGGTCGGCGGCCTCGAAGATGCCTTCCAGGAGCAGGATGGGCCCGGTCCATCCTGCTTCGCGGCAGCGCACGGCCTCGGACAGGTCCAGCATGGCCAGGCCGTCGGCCCGCGCGAATCCGGCCACCGCGCGTTCGATGCCATGCCCATAGGCATTGGCTTTGATGACGGCCCAGATCCTGGCCCTGCCGCCATCGGGACGGGCGGCATCGAGCCGGCGGCGGACGACATCCAGGTTGTGGGAAAACGCGTGGCGTGAAACGGTGGCGAAGATGGGACGGGGCATGGCGCAAAAGAGGACCGGCGCGGCGCGCCGGGATGGCAAAAGGAAAGTGTAGCCCTTGAGCGCCGGCCGCGCAGGACATCCCTGTCCACACCGTCGTCGCGGCGAACCGGTATCATCGGCGCCGGATTCCCAGGTCTAGCCATGTCCGCCGGTCACTACGAAAACTTCCCCGTCGCTTCGCTGCTGCTGCCCCCGCGCCTGCGGACGGCGGTGCTGGATATCTACCGCTACGCGCGCGCCGCCGACGACATCGCCGACGAGGGAGACGCATCCGACCGGGAACGCCTGGCCGCGCTGGCGCGCTTCGGCGCCGGGCTGGACTGGATCGGGGAAGGCGCACGGGCGCAACCGCCCGCCCCCGAGCTGGCCGCCATCTTCGTCCCGCTGGCCTCCACCGTCGCCCGGCATCGCCTGCCGCTCGTCCCCTTCCGCCGCCTGCTGTCGGCATTCGCCCAGGACGTGACCGTCAAGCGCTACGAGGACTTCGCGGCCCTGCGCGACTATTGCCATCGCTCGGCCGACCCCGTGGGCGAGTTGATGCTGCACCTGTACGAGGCCGCCACGCCGCGCAACCTGGCCTGGTCGGACGCGATCTGCACCGGGCTGCAGCTGACCAACTTCTGGCAGGACGTGGCCGTGGACTGGGGCAAGCACCGGGTCTATATTCCCCGGGAGGACCTGGCCCGCCACGGCGTGGCCGAGGCCGACATCGCGGCGGGCCGATGCTCGCCGGCGTGGCGCGCGCTGATGGCGTTCGAGGTCGACCGGGCACGGGCGCTGTTACACTCCGGAGCGCCGCTGGCGCGGGCCCTGCCGGGCCGCATCGGCTGGGAACTGCGCCTGGTCGTCCAAGGCGGGCTGCGCATCCTGGAACGCATCGAAGCCGGCGGGTACGACGTCTTCCGGGCCCGGCCGGTACTGAAGAAAACCGAGTGGCTGAAGCTTGCCTGGCGCGCGCTGCGCATGCCCCAAGCGACGCCCGCACCCCCTCCCCATCATGACGCCTGACCAGTACTGCCAGGAGAAGGCCGCGCAGAGCGGCTCCAGTTTCTACTACAGCTTCCTGTTCCTGCCACCCGAGCGCCGGCGCGCCATCACCGCGCTGTACGCGCTGTGCCGCCAATTGGACGACACGGTGGACGAAGCCAGCGACGCCTCGGTGGCCCGCCTGAAGCTGGCCTGGTGGCGGACCGAGATCGAACGTCTGTTCGACGGCAAGCCCGAGCATCCCGTCACCCGTGCCCTCGCCCCCCACCTGGTCGCCTGCGGCATCACCCGGGACCGCCTGCTGGAGATCGTGGACGGCATGGAGATGGACCTGGACCAGACGCGCTACCTGGACTACCCCGCGCTGCAACGCTACTGCCGCCGGGCGGCCGGCGTCGTCGGCGAACTGTCGGCGGGCATCTTCGGCTACGCCGATGCGCGGACGCTGGACTACGCCGACCGCCTGGGGCTGGCGTTCCAGCTCACCAACATCATCCGCGACGTCGGCGACGACGCCCGCAAGGGCCGCATCTACCTGCCGGTCAACGAATTGCAGCAGTTCGACGTCAAGGCGGCCGACATCCTGAACGGCCGTTATTCGGACAATTTCTCGGCCCTGATGCGCTTCCAGTGCGAGCGGGCGCGGCGTGCCTATCGCGAGGCGCTGGCGCTGCTGCCGCCCGAGGACCGGCGGCCCCAGCGCCCGGGCCTGATGATGGCCGCCATCTACCACGCGCTGCTGGACGAGATCGAACGGTCCGGCTACCAGGTCCTGCACCAGCGCATTTCGCTGACGCCGCTGCGCAAGTTCTGGCTGGCGTGGAAGACCTACGTGACCGGTGGCCGGGCCCTGTGGCGCCAGATCGGAAGCTGAGCGGCCCGCGCCGCGCGGCGGTGGTCGGCGCCGGATGGGCGGGCCTGGCGGCCGCGCACGTCCTGGCCGGCCGCGGCTACGCGGTCACGGTGTACGAGGCGGCCCGCGAGGTAGGCGGCCGCGCGCGCACCGTCGCCGCCCGTCCCGGCGGCCCCGCCTTCTCCGCCCCGCTGGACAATGGCCAGCATCTGCTGCTGGGCGCCTACACCGAAACCCTTGCGCTGATGCGCGAGCTTGGCCAGGACCCCGATGCCTTGCTGCTTCGCGCCCCGCTGCGGCTGGCCTCCGCCGATGGACGCTTCGCCTTGCGCGCGCCCCGCCTGCCCTCGCCGCTGCACGGCGTGGCCGCGCTGCTGGGCGCGCGCGGCCTGAGCGCCGGCGCGCGCTGGGCGGCGCTGCGCTTCGTGCTGGGACTGCGCGCGCAGGGATGGCTGGCGGCGGGCCGGGACCCGATGCCCGGACAGGCCGGCGGCTCGCCCACGGTCGCGCGCCTGCTCGCCACCTGGAACCAGCCACGGGAAGCCGTCGCGCGCCTGTGGCGCCCGCTGTGCCTGGCCGCGCTCAATACCCCTCCTGAACAGGCCTGCGCCCGTCTGTTCGCCGCCGTGTTGCGCGATAGCCTGGACGCGCCGCGCAGCCACAGCGACCTGCTGCTGCCGCGCTGCGACCTGTCCAGCCTGTGGCCGCGCGCGGCCGCGGCCCGCCATCAATTGCGCCGTGGACAAGCGGTGCGGGAACTGGTGCCTGGCGACGAGCGCGTGCTGGTCGATGGCGAGCCCTATGCGGCCGCCGTGCTGGCCGTCCCGCCGGGCATCGCGGCCCGCCTGCTGCCCCCCCATCCCGCCATGCAGGCGGTCCGGCAGGCGCTGCGCGCCTTCCGCCATCTGCCCATCGCCACGCTGACCGTGCGGCTCGCGGCGCCGTTCCGGCTTGCGTTTCCCATGTTGATGCTGACGGAAGACGCCGCGCGCGGGCACCTGGGCCAATGGGTATTCGACCGGCGCGCCCTGCTGGGCCACGATGAAGGACACGGGGAACTCGCCGTCGTGGTCAGCGCGGCATCGGACTTCGAAGGGCGGGACCGCGCCGCGTGCGCGGCGGGCCTGCTCGATCAATTGCGGGAACAATTGGCCGGCCAGGGCGCGGGCGGCATGCCGCCGGTGCAAGACTGGGAATTGCTGGTCGACAAGCGCGCGACCTTCGCCGCCGTGCCGGACCTGGCGCGGCCGGGCAATGCCACGGCCTGGCCGCGGCTGGCGCTGTGCGGGGATTGGACGGATACGGGCTACCCAGGCACGCTGGAAGGCGCCGTCCGCAGCGGGCTCGAGGCCGGCCGCCTGCTGGCAGACGCTGCGGACGCACGCGGCTGACCCGCGCCGCGCCCTCACTCCTGCCCGGACTCCCAGCGGCGGGCCGCCTCGTCGTCGGAATCGCGCGCCTCGACCCAACGATCGCCCCGGCCCGTGGCCTCCTTCTTCCAGAACGGCGCCTGCGTCTTCAGGTAGTCCATGATGAACTCGCAGGCGGCGAAGCACGCGCCGCGATGCCGCCCCGCCACGCCCACGAAGACGATCTGGTCCAGCGCCCGCAGCGTGCCGACGCGATGAATGACCCGTACGGCGTTCAGCGTCCAGCGTTCCCGGGCCTGCCGGACGATGTCGGCCAGCGCCTTCTCGGTCATGCCGGGATAGTGTTCGAGCGTCAGCGACGAGACGCTGTCGCCTTCGTTGATGTCGCGCACGGTGCCGACGAAGGTGACGACGGCCCCCACCGACGGGTCGGCCCGCAGCGCGGCGATTTCCGCGCCGGCGTCGAAGTCGGCGGTCTGGACGCTGATGGACATGTCACCCTCCGGTGACGGGTGGAAAGAAAGCGACCTCGTCGCCGGCCTGCAGACGTTCGGAGGCCTGCACCATCGTGTGGTTGCGCGCGGCGCGCACGGCGCGCTCGGGAGCCAGCGCCGCGGCCCAGGCGCCGCCGCGCCCGGCCAGCCACGACCGCAGTTCGCCCACGGTACGCACCGTCTCGGGCAGTTCGGCCGCTTCCCTTTCCCGGCCCAGGGCTTCGCGCAGCGATGCGAAATACAGGATGTCGACGTTCATGGCTCAGCCCAGCAGTTCGGCGTAGCTGATGAATGACACCGTATCGCCTTTCCGGATCGTCTGTCCACCCGGATTGTCGATCACGCCGTCTCCCCAGACCGTCGAGGTCAGCACCGCCGACAACTGGTTGGGGAACAGGTCGAGCCCGCCCTGCTCGTTGCGGCGCACCCGCAGGAACTCGCGCCGGCGGTCGGCCTTGGGCCAATCGAAATCGGCGCGCATGGCGGTCCTCGACGGCGTCGTGGCGTGGGCCCCGGCCAGCTTGAGCAGCAGCGGCTTGACCAGCAGGCCGAAGGTCAGGAAGCTCGAGACGGGATTGCCCGGCAGCCCGATGAAGACCGCCTCGGTACCGTCGTCGCGGCGCAGGCGGCCGAAAGCCAGCGGCTTGCCGGGCTTGATGGACAGGCTCCACATGTCCAGCCGCCCCAGCGACTCGACCGCCGGCTTGACGTGGTCTTCCTCGCCCACCGACACGCCGCCGGTGGTGATGATCAGGTCGTTCTCGCGGGCGGCGTTGCGCAAGGCCTCGCGCGTCGCCTCGAAACTGTCCTGCACGGCGCCCAGGTCGGCGTGCTCGACCGGCAGCGCCGCCAGCATGCCCTGCAGCAGGTAGCGGTTGGAGTTGTAGATCTTGCCCGGGGGCAGCGGCTCGCCGGGCGCGACCAGTTCGTCGCCGGTGGACAGCGTGGCCACGCGCAGCCTGGGCTGCACGGGCAGGCGCGGCACGCCGACCGAGGCGGCCAGGCCCACGTCCTGCGCCCGCAGGCGCGTTCCGGCCCGCAGGATGCGGCTGCCGGCCTCGATGTCGCAGCCCTTGGCGCGTATCCAGGCGCCCGCCTCGACCGGCTTGGCGAATGCCACGCGGTCGTCCCGGACGTCGGCCTCTTCCTGCATCACGACGGCATCGGCCCCCTCGGGGATCTCCGCGCCGGTGAAAATGCGGGCGGCCGTCCCGGCGGCCAGCGGTTGCGGCACGGCCCCCGCGGGGATGCGCTGCGACACGGGCATGCCCGCGGCGAACAGCGCCGCGTCGGCGGTACGCACGGCGTAGCCGTCCATCGCCGAATTGTCGGCGGCCGGCACGTTGATCGATGCCGTCACGTCGGCGGCCAGGATACGGCCCGCGGCCCGCGCCAGCTCGATCTGTTCGGCGGCCCGGCCCAGGGGCTCGACCGCCAGCAGGATCTCCAGGGCCTCGTCCAGGGAAAGCAGGTTCGAACCAGGCTTCACAATCGACTCCTTCGCGGCCCGCCCCGCGGCGCGCCGCACATACTCGACGCCGCCGTCAGACGGCCTCGGCGGCGATCAGGTCCTTGATGGTCTGCACGTCGCCGTCCACGGTCTGCACGCGCTGCGGCAGCTGTTCGATGTTCTCGAATCCCGCGGGCCGCGGCGCGGGCTGCCCCAGGGCCTCCTCGATGGTGGCCGAGAACTTCACCGGCAGCGCGGTCTCGAGCACCAGCATGGGTATGCCCGGCTCGACATAAGGCAGCGCCACCTTGACGCCGTCGGCGGTATGCGGATCGATGACCACGCCGGTTTCGGCATGGACGCGGCGGATGGTGGCCAGCCGGTCGGCATGGGTGCTGGTGCCCGAGACGAAGCCGTACTGCGCGAACTGCGGCTTGTAGGCCGACAGGTCGAACGAACCCTGCGCCGCCAGTTCGTCCCACAGCGCCTTCAGGCGCGCGGGATCGCGGCCCAGCAGGTCGTAGACGAAGCGCTCGAAGTTGGATGCCTTCGAGATGTCCATGGAGGGGCTGGAGGTCTCGTAGGTTTCGCTCGAGACGCGCGGGCGGTAGATACCGGTGCGGAAGAATTCCTCCAGCACGTTGTTCTCGTTGGTGGCCAGCACCAGGCGGCGGATGGGCAGGCCCATGCTGCGGGCGACGTGGCCGGCCAGGATGTTGCCGAAGTTGCCCGAGGGCACCGCGAACGACACCTGGGCCATGGGATCGGCCGCGCCTTCGGTGGCCAGCCGCCAGCCATGGAAGTAGTACACCACCTGGGCGGCGATGCGCGCCCAGTTGATGGAGTTGACCGCGCCGATGCGGTGCGCGGTCTTGAACGCCAGGTCGCCGCTGACCGCCTTGACGATATCCTGGCAGTCATCGAACACGCCATGCACCGCCAGGTTGTGGATGTTGGCATCCTGCAGCGAATACATTTGCGCGCGCTGGAAGGCGCTCATGCGGCCGGCGGGCGACAGCATGAACACCGCCACGCCCTTCTTGCCGCGCATGGCGTATTCGGCGGCCGAACCCGTGTCGCCCGACGTCGCGCCCAGGATGTTCAGCGTCGTGCCCCGGCGCGCCAGCACGTATTCGAACAGATGGCCCAGGAACTGCATGGCCATGTCCTTGAAGGCCAGCGTCGGCCCTTCGGACAGGCCCAGCAGCGAGATGCCCTGCTTGAGCGGCTTGAGCGGCACGATGACCTCGCCGCCGAATACCTCGGGGCGGTAGGTCTTGCGCGTCAGTTCGCGCAGGTCCTGCTCGGGAATGTCGGTGATGAACAGCTTGAGGACTTCGTACGCCAGGTCGGCATACGACAGCGAACGCCACGCCTGGAGCTGCCCGGGCGTGACCTGCGGGATGGACTCGGGCACGGCCAGCCCGCCGTCGGGCGCCAGCCCTTCCAGCAGGACGTCGGTGAACGATTGCGGCGCCATGCCGCCGCGGGTCGAAAGGTATTTCATGCTGCGTCCTAGGCGAGGTTCTCTATGCGCAGGCGCGTGACGGCCGACACCACGGTGGGCAGCGCCTCGATACGGGCGATGGCGGCGTTGACGTTGCGCTCCAGCGCCTCGTGGGTCAGGAAAATGATGTCCGCCTGGGTGGCGTCCTCGCGCGGCTTCTGGATCATGGAAACGATGGAGATCGACGCGTCGGCCAGGATGCGCGTGATGTCGGCCAGCACGCCCGGCTGGTCGGTCACCGCCAGCCGCAGGTAGTACGAGGTGGTGATGTCCTCGATCGACAGCATGGGACGGTCGGTGATGGCATCCGGCTGGAAGGCCAGGTGCGGCACGCGGTGCTCGGGATCGGCCGTGTGCAGGCGGGTCACGTCCACCAGGTCGGCGACCACCGCCGAGGCGGTGGGCTCCTCGCCCGCGCCCTGGCCGTAGTACAGGGTCGCGCCCACGGCGTCGCCCTTGACCATGACCGCGTTCATCGCGCCTTCCACGTTCGCCATCACGCGCCGGGCGGCGATCAGGGTCGGGTGCACCCGCAGCTCGATGCCCTCGGGACGCGCCTTGGTGATGCCCAGCAGCTTGATGCGGTAGCCCAGTTCCTCCGCATACCGGATGTCTTCCTGCGCCAGCCTGGAGATGCCCTCGATGTGGGCCTTGTCGAAACGGATCGGCACGCCGAAGGCGATGGACGACAGCAGCGTGAGCTTGTGCGCGGCATCCACGCCCTCGATGTCGAAGGTCGGGTCGGCCTCGGCATAGCCCAGGCGCTGCGCCTCGGTCAGCACCTCCGAGAACGGCAGGCCGCGGGCCCGCATCTCGGTCAGGATGAAATTGGTGGTGCCGTTGATGATGCCGGCCACCCATTCGATCTGGTTGGCCGACAGGCCCTCGCGGATGGCCTTGATGATGGGAATGCCGCCGGCCACCGCGGCTTCGAAGGCGACCATGACGCCCTGTTCGCTGGCGCGGGCGAAGATCTCGTTGCCATGCTTGGCCAGCAGGGCCTTGTTGGCGGTGACGACGTGCTTGCCGTGGGCAATGGCTTCCAGGACGAGTTCGCGCGCCAGGGTGTCGCCGCCTATCAGTTCGACCACGATGTCGATCTCGGGATCGCGGACGATCTGGAACGGGTCGGCGACGACTTCGGCGGCTTCGCCGACGCGGGACTTCGCCTTGGCGACATCGCGGGCCGAGACCTTGGTCGCGACGATGTGGCGGCCGGCGCGGCGGGCGATTTCTTCGGCGTTGCGGGCGAGGACCTTGAAAGTGCCGCCGCCTACGACGCCCAGGCCCAGGAGGCCTACTCGGATGGGTTCCATTGTGTTTCCGGGCAATACAGGGTTCTTCGAAAACTTCCCCGCCCTTGCTTTGGCGCGCTCCGACCCGCCGCATGGGCTCCGCCGGACGAGGCGGGATGCGGCACTGGGCTGCGGAAGGGGCGGGAATCGCCGGCCACGGCCGCCGGCTGGCAAACCTCCAGTGTAACGGACTTGGGACGACAGCAGGAAAAGCTCCCGGCGCGCCGCCGGCGGTCTTCGCGCATCGGCGTGCGGCTTCCTCTGGTTTCTCCCGATTTGTACGAACGTACAACAAACTGTACGATCGTATAAAAATCTAAATCGAGACCCATGGCCGCGAAAATCGCTCCAGCGCCCCGCCGCGCACGCCCCCGCTCCGAGATCGACGAGGCGCCCGACCGCCGCCGCAACATCCTCATGGCGGCCGAGGCGCTGTTCGCGCGCCATGGCTATCACGGCGTCTCGATACGCGACATCGCCGAGAAAGCCGGCGTGCCGCTGGCGCTGGTCGGCTACTACTACGGCCCCAAGCTGGCCCTGTACGAGGAGATCTTCCGGCAGCGCTCGGGCTACATCAGGGAGCGGCTGGCCGCGCTGGAAACGCTGTGGCATGCCGGTCCGCCCGACGAATTGCTGGACCGCATCGTCCGCGCCTTCGTACGGCCGGCGCTCAAGCTCGCCGCCAACCCCGAAGGCCGGCAGTTCATGCAGCTCGTCGCCCGCAACCTGGTCGAGCAGGGGCCGGAGAACAGCGGGCCGCGCGCCGAACTGTTCGACCCCGTGGCGCACGCCTACATCGATGCGCTGATGAAGGCGCTGCCGGGTATCTCCCGCGCCCAGGCCGCCTGGTGCTACCAGTTCTCGCTGGGCGCGCTGATGCACCACATCAGCGACCAGCGCATCGAGGACCTGTCCCACGGCCAGGCCAAGGCGCGCGAGTTCGACCGTTCCGCCGATCTGCTCTGCCGCTTCCTGAGCGCCGGCATCCGCCACGCCTGCGCCGTCTAGGACCTGTCCCCGCGGCAACCGGCACCCTTTTTCCAGGAGACACCATGAAGACATCCAGACTCGCTCCCGCGCTGGGAATCGCGCTCGCCTTATGGGCGGCGGGCGCCGCGGCGCAGACCCGCATCACCGTGGCCTATACGGCGGTATCCGAGTTCATGCCCCTGTTCGTGGCCAAGGAACGCGGCTATTTCGCCAAGCGAGGGCTCGAAGTGACGCCGCAGCAACTGGCCCTGAGCGGCGTGATGCCCGCCGCGCTGCAATCCGGGTCGGTACAGATCGCGGGCGTGGCGAGCCCGGTGCTGCTGCAGGCCAACGACAGCGGCATGGACCTGGTGGGGCTGGCCGGCACGAGCGTCCACAATCCCTCGTCCAAGGCCATTGGCCTGGTCGTGCGCAGCGGCGGCGCCAAAAGCGCGGCCGACCTGGTCGGCAAGAAGATCGCTGTGCCCGGGCTGAACGCCGCCCTGCACATCATCGGCCGCAAATGGCTGGCCGACCAGGGCGTCGATCCACGCAAGGTGACCTTCGTGGAAGGCGCCTTTCCGCAGATGGGCGATCTGCTCAAGGGCGAATCGATCGACGCCGCGGTCACGGCCGACCCGTTCCTGGGCCGCATCCTGCAAAGCGGCGCCGGCACGCTGCTGTCGCCGCTGGCGCCGGACCTGCCGGCCGGCTTTTCCAACATGCTGTACATGTCGACCCGTGCCTGGCAGCAGGCGCATGGACCGGCCATCGCAAGCTTCCGCGCCGCGCTGGCCGACGCGCTGGACTTCGCCGCCGCCCATCCCGACGAGGCGCGGGCCGACATGGGCAAGTACCTGAAGGTGCCCGCCCCGGTCCTGGCCTCTCTGACGGTGCCGGCCTACAAGGTGCCGCTGGCCGGCAGCGAGCTGCAGTTCTGGGCGGACACCATGCGCCAGCAGGGCATGCTGCGCAAGGCGCCCGACCTGGCCGCGATGGTGGCCAAGTGACCGCCAGCCTGCGCGTCGTCGACGCGGCGCCCCGCGCGGGTGCCGCCGCTCCCCTGATTCGCCTGGGCGGGGTGGCGCTGGACCTGGGCGGCCGCCGCATCATCAATGGCCTGGATCTGGATCTGGGCCGGGGCGAGTTCGTCTGCGTGGTCGGTCCGTCGGGCTGCGGCAAGACCACGTTGCTGCGGCTGCTGTCGGGCCTGGTGCAGCCCAGCGCCGGCAGCATCCTGCGCGACGGCCGCCCCATCGACGGTCCGGCACAGGATGTCGCCATCGTTTTCCAGGACTATGGGCGCGCCCTGTTGCCGTGGCGATCGGTGGCGGGCAATGTCTCGCTCGCGCTCGAGGCCGCCCGCGTCCCCCGGGCCGAACGCGCTTCGCGCATCGCGCCGCTGCTGGCCCAGGTCGGGCTGGGCAATCACGCGGACAAGTACCCGGCGGAACTGTCGGGCGGCATGCAGCAGCGCCTGCAGATCGCGCGCTGCCTGGCCCAGCGTCCGGCGGTGCTGCTGATGGACGAACCCTTTGGCGCGCTCGACGCCATGACGCGCCAGTCGCTGCAGGACGATCTGCTGACCCTGGTGCGGCGGCATGGCACGACCGTGCTGTTTATCACCCATGATCTCGAGGAAGCGATCTACCTGGGCGATCGCGTCGTCGCGCTGCGGGCCAATCCGGGCACGGGCGCCAGCAGCCTCGCGCAGGACATCGCCATCGGCCTGCCCCATCCGCGCGACCAGTTGAGCACGCGCGAGCATCCCGAGTTCCTGCGCCTGCGCCGCTTCCTGTTCGATTTCATCCAGGAGCCGCGTCCATGATCCGCGCCATCGGGCCGCGCCTGCGCGGCCTTCTCCTGCCCCTGCTGGCGCTGGCCGCCGCCGAGGCCGCCATGCGGGCCAGCGGCGCGCAAAGCGACGCGTTCGCCCGGCCCACCGAGATCCTGCGGGCCATGTGGACGGCGGCGCAGGATGGCTCGCTGGCGGCCGCGTCCGCGCAGACCCTGGGCAATGCGCTGCTCGGCCTGGCCGCGGGCGGCGGCATAGGACTGGTTCTCGGCCTGTGGTTCGGCGCCTCCCCGCGCGCCGGCCGGTGGTCGGCGCTCACGGTCAACCTGCTGCGCCCGCTGCCCTCGGTCGCGCTGGTGCCCATCGCCATGCTGGCCTTCGGCTTCGGCTACCGCATGGAAAGCGCGGTGGTGGCCTTCACCTGCGTCTGGCCCATGCTGATGTTCGCCCAGGACGGCGTGGCGCGGGTGGAGCCCCGCCTCGTCGAGGTGGCCCGCGTGCTGGGACTGGGAGGCATCCGCCGCGCCTGGAAGATCGTGCTGCCGGCCGCGCTGCCGCGTATCTTCGTCGGCCTGCGGCTGTCGCTGGGCATCGCGCTGACCATCGCCGTCACCACCGAAATCATCGCCAACCCCATGGGCCTGGGCTACGGCCTGGCCATGGCGCAGCAAAGCCTGAACCCGGCGCTGATGCTCGCGCTGGTCATCTGGATAGGCGTGCTGGGCTGGGCCGCCAATGCCGGCCTGCTGTGGCTGCAGGCGCGCCTGTTCGCCCGCCGCGGAGTCCGCGCATGAACACGCCGCTGCCCGTTTCCCTGCTTTCCGCCCGGCGCCTGGGCGACGCCGCGGGCGGCCTGCTGGTCCTGCTCGTGATCGTGGGAGCGTGGGCCTGGGCCACCGCGGCCGGCTGGGTGTCGCCCATTTTCCTGCCCTCGCCCGGTGCCACCTGGGACGCCCTGCTGCAAGGCTTGGCCGAAGGCGAATTGGCCTCGGCCAGCCTGGCCACCGTCGAACGCATGCTCTATGGCTGGCTGCTGGCCTCGGCCCTGGGCCTCGTCCTGGGCACGCTGATCGGCGTCTCGCCCGCCCTGCGCGCCTGGACGCAGCCCACGCTGGAGTTCGTGCGCCCGCTCCCCGCCTCGGCCGTCATGCCCGTCGCCATCGCGCTGCTCGGCTTGTCGCCCGGCATGGTGCTGGCGGTCATCGCCTTCGGCGCCATCTGGCCGGTGCTGCTGTCCACCGTGCACGGGTTCGCGTCGGTCGACCCGCGCCTGCACGAAGTCGCGCGAGTGCTGGGGCTGTCCCGGAGCGCCTTCATCGCGAAAATCGCGCTTCCCCACACCTTGCCCGACGTGCTGACGGGCATGCGCTTGTCGCTGACCATCTCGCTGGTGCTGGCCATCGTGGGCGAGATGCTGGCCTCGCAGACGGGCCTGGGCTCGGCCATCCTGATGGCGGCCCGCTCTTTCCGCGCCCCGGAGCTCTATGCCGGCGTCGTCCTGCTGGGCGCCATCGGGCTCCTCAGCAACAGCCTGCTCGCGCTGGCCGAACGGCTGGCCCGCACCCACCACTGACCCCTTTCTCTTGTCCGGACGCATCATGCCACGCCGCATCGTCGACCTTTCCATCTATCTCGAGAACGACATCCTGTCGGACCCGCCCGCGCTCGCGCCACGCATCACCTACGAGAATCACGTGCAGGGCGTGGCGGGCTTCCAGCGCCTGCTGCCCGGCCTGAAGGCCGAGGATCTTCCCGACGGGGAAGCCGCGGCCGCCGAATGGGTCACGCTGACCACGCACAGCGGCACCCACCTGGATGCCCCCTACCACTTCCACTCGACCATGAACCGCGGCGAACGCGCGATCACCATCGACGAGGTCGACCTGGACTGGTGCTTCCAGCCGGGCGTCAAGCTGGATTTCCGCCATTTCCCCGACGGCTACGTCGTCACCGCCGCCGACGTCGAAGCGGAACTCGCGCGCATCGGACACACGCTGCGGCCGCTGGAGATCGTGCTGGTCAATACCCGCGCCGGCTCGCGCTACGGCCATCCCGACTATGTCGAGACCGGGTGCGGCATGGGATACGAGGCGACCATGTACCTGCTGGAGCGCGGCGTGCGCCTGACCGGCACCGACGCATGGAGCTGGGATGCGCCGTTTTCCCATACCGCGCGCAAGTACCGCGAGACCGGCGACAAGTCGCTGATCTGGGAAGGCCACAAGGCCGGACGCGACATCGGCTACTGCCACATCGAGAAGCTCCACAACCTGGAATGCCTGCCTCCCGATGGCTTCTACGTGAGCTGCTTCCCGCACAAGGTACGCGCCGCCTCGGCCGGCTGGACCCGGGCCGTGGCGATCTTCGACGACCGGCTCTTCGCCCCGGCCTGAGCCTCGCCTTCCCGTTTCCTTTTTCCTCCCGGAGCCTGCCATGCCCTCCCTTCTTTCCCGCCTTGCCGCCAGCGTCGCCGCGCTGGCCGCCACTTCCGCCATCGCCGCCGGCTATCCCGACAAGCCGGTCCGCGTCATCGTTCCCTACGTGGCCGGGTCTCCCGCCGACATGGTCGCCCGCAAGCTCGGAGAAGGCCTGGCACAGCAACTGGGGCAATCCTTCATCGTCGAGAACAAGGCCGGCGCCAACGGCATGATAGGCAGCGAGTTCGTGGCCCGCGCGGCCCCCGACGGCTACACCATCATGCTGGGCAACATGGATACCCATGCCCTCAACCCGCTGCTGTACCGCCACATCCGCTACGAACCGGCCCGCGACTTCGCACCCGTGGCGCAGGTCGGCACCCTGACCGCCATGCTGATCGCCCGTCCCGACGCGCCCTTCCAGGACGCCCGTGGCCTGATCCAGGCCGCGGCCCGCGCGCCCGGGAAGCTGACCTATGGCTCGTGGGGCCTGGGCAGCGTGGCGCACCTGTGGGGCGGCCTGCTGGAGGAATCGGGGCGCATCCAGCTGATGCACGTGCCCTACCAGGGCACGCCGGCGGCCATGAACGCGTTGATGGGCAGCCAGATCGACCTGCTGTTCGGACCGCCCACGCTGGCGCTGGCCAATGCGAAGAACGGCAGGTTGAAGATCCTCGGCGTCACCTCCGCCACCCGCCAGCCGCAATATCCGGACGTGCCCACGCTGGCCGAGCAGGGCTTCGCCGGCTACGACGGCACCACGTGGTTCGGCGTGTTCGCGCCCGCCAAGGTGCCCGGCGACGTGCTGGAGCGGCTGAACCAGGCCATCAACCGCACGCTGGACAGCCCCGCGATGGCCGATACCGCCGCCACCCTGGCCATGACCGTCACGCCCGGCGACCGCCGGCAACTGGAACGGACCATGGCCGCGTCGCGCGAGAAGTGGGGCAGGATCATCGCCGACAAGAAAATCCAGCTCAACGATTGACTCTCCTTCACAAAGGCTCGCCATGAAACTCGCAACCTTGAAGAACGGCGGCCGCGACGGCCGCCTGGCCGTGGTGTCCGCCGACCTGGCCCTGGCCGCCTACCCCGACCGGCCATGCACCATGCAGGCCCTGCTGGACGACTGGGACGCCATGCGGCCCGGCCTGGAGGCGCTCTACCAGGCGTTGAACCGCGGCGCCGCCCAGGGCGCGTTCTCGTTCGATCCCGCATTGGCCATGGCGCCGCTGCCGCGCGCCTACCAATGGCTGGACGGCTCCGCCTTCGCCAACCACGGCCTGTGGATGCAGCGGGGGTTCGGCGTCCCGCCCATCGATACGACGCTGCCGCTGATGTACCAGGGTGGCTCGGACGACTTCCTGGGCGGCCGCGACGACGTGCCGCTGCCGGACGAAAGCCACGGCATCGACTGCGAAGGCGAGATCGTGGTCGCGCTGGACGACGTGCCCATGGGAGTGGACGCGGCCGCGGCCCTGGATCACGTGAAACTGGTCATGCTGGCCAATGACTGGAGCCTGCGCGCGCTGCAGCCTCGCGAGCTGAAGACCGGCTTCGGCTTCATCCATGCCAAGCCTTCGACCTCGTTCGGTCCGGTGGCGGTCACGCTGGACGAACTGGACGGACACTGGCGCGAAGGCAGGCTGCATCTGCCGGTAAGGGTGGACATCAATGGCCGCTGGATCGGCCATCCGAACGCGCGCGAGATGAGCGTGGGCTTCGGCGACCTCGTCGCCCACGCCGCCGCGACCCGGCGCCTGCGCGCCGGCACGCTGGTGGGTTCGGGCACGGTGTCCGATCCGGCCGAGGGAGCCGGCTCGGCGGCGCTGGCCGAGGTGCGTGCCATCGAGAACGCCACGCAAGGCACGATCTCCACCCCCTTCCTGAGATTCGGCGACCGCGTCCGGATGGAAGTCAATACGCCGGCCGGAGCAAGCGTGTTCGGCGCGCTGGACCAGAAGCTGGTGCAAGCCCGGGCCTGATCCCCGGGGCCGCCACGCCCCCCTCGCGGCATCCGGGAGAGCCCTCGCGCAGAGGGCATTTATAATAATCCGACTGCCGCGCAGGCACTGTCTCGTTCGCGCATCCGTGCCGGCCGTCAGCAGGCGTATAGTTTTTCCATCCTCCCGTCGAACCGGAGCCGATCTTTTGAAGTTGCATTCCGACCCTGCCTCGGCGCTGAACACCGTGACCGCCTATGGCGATGGATACGTCGAAGTCAACCGCGTCCGTTTCGAGCACGCCGTCGTGTTCGGCCCCGAGGGCGATGTCGTCGCCTGGCCCGTTTCCTCCTTCGAAGACGTCGATGCCGCCGCGATGGAACACGTGGCCCGGCCGGGCGCGGCCTCGCTGCCCGAGGTCGTCCTGATCGGCACCGGCGCCCGCCAGCGCTTCCTGGCGCCGTCGCTGCTGCGCCCGCTGCTGAAGGCCGGCGTGGGCATCGAGATGATGGACACCCTGGCGGCTTCGCGCACCTACAACATCCTGATGGCCGAGGGGCGCCGCGTCGTGGCCGCGCTGATCCCGGCCTGAATGATGCGCCGCCCCTCCCGCCTTTCCCCCCATTTTCCGGAGACCCACGCATGAGCACTGCCATCGGGCGGGCCGCCCCCGCCTTCACCGCCCCCAGCACCGACGGCGACATCTCGCTGAAGGACCTGAAGGGCCGCGTCGTCGTCATGTATTTCTACCCGCGCGACAACACGCCGGGCTGCACGACCGAGGGACAGAACTTCCGCGACCGCTACGCCGACTTCCAGGCCGCCGGCGCCGAGATCCTCGGGGTCTCGCGCGACACGCTGGCCTCGCACCAGAAGTTCAAGGAAAAGCAGGGCTTCCCGTTCCCGCTGCTTGCCGATCCGGACGAAACCCTGTGCGAGCTGTACGGTGTCATGAAAATGAAGAACATGTATGGCAAGCAGGTGCGCGGCATCGAGCGCAGCACCTTCCTGATCGACGCGCAAGGCAAGCTGCGCCAGGAATGGCGCGGCGTGAAAGTGCCCGGCCATGTCGACGCCGTGCTCGAAGCCGTGCGCGGGCTGGCCTGAATGAGTCCGTTTTTCTTCCTGCGCATGTGTCGTACGCCGGCAGGCGTACGATATATGCAATGGAGGATGCAGTATCGTTGAGCTTCCCTACTGAGGAGATCCGCGCTCATGCCGCTTCCCAAGATGCCCACCCGGCCCGCAGCAATCCTGTCCTTCCCCTCGGGTGAACCAGCGCGCCCCGCAGCCCGCGGCAAACGTACCGAAGCCGAAGCCGAACCCCGACCGCCCTCCTCCACCGACATTCCCGACGTCCAGCCCCAGCTGGAAGGCATCCAGGCCGCGCCGGCCAAGACGGCCCGCAAGACCGCCGCCAGATCCAAGGCAGGCACCCTGCTGACGCCCGCGCCGCAGGCCGGGGCGCCCATCGTCGCGCGTGCGCCGCAGCCCGCGCCCGCGCCGGCTCCCGCCGCCACCGGCAAGGCCGTGGCCAAGCCCACGCCCAGGCGCAAGGCGAAATCGGCCGGACCGGAAGTCGCCAAGCTGTTCGTGCTGGACACGAACGTGCTGATGCACGACCCGAGCTCGCTGTTCCGCTTCGAGGAACACGACATCTTCCTGCCGATGATCACGCTGGAAGAGCTGGACAACCACAAGAAGGGCATGTCCGAAGTGGCGCGCAACGCCCGCCAGGTCAGCCGCTCGCTGGACGAGCTGGTCAGCGACATCGGCGACATGGAAGCCGGCATCCCGCTCGACAAGCTCGGCAACCGCGACGCGATGGGCCGGCTGTACCTGCAGACCACCCTGCTGTCGGCCTCGCTGCCGTCCGGCCTTCCGGCAGGCAAGGCCGACAACCAGATCCTGGGCGTGGTGCGCGCCCTGCAGGAACGCTACCCCGACCGCGAAGTCGTGCTGGTGTCCAAGGACATCAACATGCGCGTCAAGGCTCGCGCCCTGGGACTGCCGGCCGAGGACTACTTCAACGACCAGGTCCTGGAAGACTCCGACCTGCTGTATACCGGCGTGCTGCAACTGCCCGACGACTTCTGGGACAAGCACAGCAAGGGCATGGAATCCTGGCAGCAGGGCGGCAGCACCTTCTACCGCATCACCGGGCCCCTGTGCGCGCAGTTCGCCGTCAACCAGTTCGTCTATTTCGAAGGCAGCATGCCGCTGTACGCGCAGGTCAAGGAAGTCAACGGCAAGACCGCCGTGCTCCAGACCCTGCGCGAATACACCCACAGCAAGAACAGCGTCTGGGGCATCACCGCGCGCAACCGCGAGCAGAACTTCGCGCTCAACCTGCTGATGAACCCGGACTGCGACTTCATCTCGCTGCTGGGCCAGGCAGGCACCGGCAAGACGCTGCTGGCGCTGGCCGCGGGCCTGACGCAGGTGCTCGAGACCAAGCGCTACACCGAGATCATCATGACCCGCGTCACCGTGCCGGTGGGCGAAGACATCGGCTTCCTGCCGGGCACCGAGGAAGAAAAGATGCTGCCCTGGATGGGCGCGCTGGAAGACAACCTGGACGTGCTGAACATGGGCGACGGCGAAAGCGGCCATGGCGGGGACTGGGGGCGTGCCGCCACCATGGACCTCATCCGTTCGCGGGTGAAGGTCAAGTCGCTGAACTTCATGCGCGGCCGCACCTTCCTGAACAAGTTCCTGATCATCGACGAGGCGCAGAACCTCACGCCCAAGCAGATGAAGACCCTGATCACCCGTGCCGGTCCCGGCACCAAGGTGGTCTGCCTGGGCAACATCGCGCAGATCGACACGCCCTACCTGACCGAAGGCAGTTCAGGGCTGACCTACGTGGTGGACCGCTTCAAGGGCTGGCCGCATTCGGGCCACGTGACCTTGCAGCGGGGCGAGCGCTCGCGGCTGGCCGACTACGCGGCCGAGGTGCTGTGACATGCGGCGTGACCTGGACGGCGGAGCAGGCGGCGTCAGCGACGGCTACCTGCGCGCCATCTGGAGCGCGACGGGAAGCGCCACGCTTCCCGCCGGCATCGCCTGGCTCGGGACGGGCAGCCTGCCGTCCATCTTCCCGGTCACGGACCTGGCCGCCGCCTCGGTGGGCGCGGCCGGCCTGGCCATTGCCGAGCTGGTCGGGCAGCGTCACGGCAGCCTGCCCGCGGTCGCGGTCGACCGGCGGCTGACCTCGTTCTGGTTCGACACGTCGCTGCGGCCGGTGGGCTGGAAACTGCCGCCGGCGCGCGATCCCGTCACCGGCGACTACGCGGCCGCCGACGGCTGGATACGGCTGCACGCCAATGCGCCGCATCATCGCGATGCCATCCTGCGCGTGCTCGGCTGCCACGGCGGTCACGATGAGGTGGCGCGCGCGGTGGCGACATGGAATGCCCTCGATCTCGAGAACGCCATCGTCGAGGCGAAGGGCTGCGCCGCGCAGATGCGTACCCGGGAAGCCTGGGCAACCCATCCCCAAGGTGCCGCCGTGGCGGTCGAGCCGCTGCTTTGGCGCACGCCGGCACCCGCCGCCGAGGCACCCGCCTGGGCCGGCACCCCCGCCCGCCCGCTGCGCGGCATACGCGTGCTGGACCTGACCCGCATCATCGCGGGGCCCGTGGCCACGCGTTTCCTGGCGGGCTACGGCGCCGAGGTCCTGCGGCTGGATCCTCCCGCCTGGGACGAACCGGTCGCTGCCCCCGAGCTGACGCTGGGCAAGCGCTGCGGCCGCATCGACCTTCGCTCCACGGAAGGCAGGCGCCTGTTCCGCCAGTTGCTGCGCGATGCCGACGTGCTGGTGCATGGCTACCGTTCGGATGCCCTGGGCGCGTTGGGTTTCGATGCGGAGCAACGGCGCCGCATCAACCCCGGGCTGGTCGATGTGTCGCTGGACGCCTACGGATGGACCGGCCCCTGGAGAGCCCGCCGCGGGTTCGACAGCCTGGTGCAGATGAGCTGCGGCATCGCCGATGCCGGCATGCGCGAGCTGGGCCGGGACAGGCCGACTCCGCTGCCGGTCCAGGCCCTGGACCACACGACGGGCTACCTGCTCGCCACCGCGGCGATACGCGGACTGACCGAGCGCGCGCGCACAGGCTGCGGCAGCGAAGCCCGAGCCTCCCTGGCGCGCACGGCGGCCCTGCTGGTACAAGGCGTGGCGCCCGCGGACGCCGCGCCTCTTGCGCCTGAAGCCCGCGACGATTGCACCATGCCCTCGGAGATGACGGCCTGGGGGCGGGCACGGCGCGTCAAGTCGCCGCTTGCCGTGGCCGGCGCGCCCATGGCCTGGGACATACCCGCCGGCCCGCTGGGCGCCTCGCCGGCGTCGTGGCGCGCCTAAGGCCCGTTCCCGCCGAAAGCAGCCTGGCGCGGGCCGGGAATGGGTCCTAGAGTTCGATCCACTCGCGCCTGGTCGAGGCATCCGCGCGCAGGGCGGCCGGCGTCCCGGTGAACACCACGGCGCCGTGGCCCAGTACATATGCGCGATCGGCGATGTCCAGGGCGAAATCCAGCTTCTGCTCGATCAGCAGGATGGCCATGCCCTGGCGGCGCAGTTCGTCCAGGCAGGCCGCCAGCTGCGCCACCACCATCGGCGCCAGTCCCTCGGCGGGTTCGTCCACCAGCATCAGTGCCGGATCGCCCATCAGCGTGCGGCCCAGGGCCAGCATCTGCTGCTCGCCTCCCGACAGGTGCTGCGCCTGCACCCCGGCTCGTTGCGCCAGCGCGGGGAACAGCCGGTATACGTCGGCGATCGTCCAGCGCCCCGCCTTGGCGGCCTTCTGCCCCAGCACCAGATTCTGCTCGACCGTCATGCCGGGAAAGACGTCCCGGCTCTCCGGCACGTAGCCGACTCCCAGCCGCGCGATCTCGAACGTGCGCAAGCTGGCCGTCTCCCGGCCTCTCCAGAGCAGGCGGCCGCGCCGCTCGACCAGCCCCATGACCGCGCGCGCCAGGGTGGAACGTCCCGCGCCATTGCGGCCCAATAGCGCGACGATCTCGCCCGGAGCCACGCTCAGATCCACGCCTTGCAGCACGTGGGCGCGGCCGTACCAGGCATGGACGCCGCGAAGTTCCAGAAGGCCGTTCATTCCGGCTCCTGCACGATGCCGCCCAGATAGGCCTGGCGGATCGCCGGATCCGCCCGGATGTGTTCCGGGTCGCCCGTGGCAACCAACCGGCCCTGGACCATGACCGAAATGCGATCGGACAGGCCGAACACCACCCGCATGTCGTGCTCGACGATCAGCACCGTCCTCCCCTGGCACGTGCCGCGTATCAGCTCCATCATGCGCGCCGTCTCGGCCCGGCTCATCCCGGCCGTCGGCTCGTCCAGCAGGACGACGCGCGCATCGGTGGCCAGCACCATGCCCAACTCCAGGGCGCGCTGCTCGGCGTAGCTCAGTTCGCCGGCGGGCAGTTCCGCGCGCCGCGCCAGATCCAGTTGCGCCATGATCTGGTTCGCGCGCTGGGCCACGCCGCGCCCGCGATCCAGCGCACACCACCATTGATAACCCAGGCCTCCCCTGCGCATGGCGGCGCAGCGCAGATTGTCGAACACTGACATGCGGCCGAAGACGTTGGCCACCTGGAAGCTGCGCGACAAGCCCAATCGGGCCATGCGATGCGCCGGCAAGCCGGTGACGTCGCGGCCATGCAAGCGCACTCTGCCCGTCGAGGGCGGCGTCAGGCCCGATATCACGTTGAACAGGCTGGACTTGCCCGCCCCGTTGGGCCCGATCAAGGCGTGGAATTCACCCATGGGGACACGCAGGCTGACGCCGTCGAGCACCTGGACATCCCCGTAGCGCTTGCCCACGCCTTCCAGCGACAAGGCGTCGATGCCGCCCGTCTCCCGCGTCTTAGACATCGCATCGCTCCGGCGAGGGCACCGGGCGGCCTCGGCCCCGACCCAGGAACACACCCGCCGCGCCCAGCACCGCCAGCGCGCCGGCAACGCTCCACGGCAGCGGCGCGAACGGGTCCAGCATCAACCCGAACCACGGGACCGCCGCCGGCCCGCCCGCGTCGTGGACGCGGCCATAGGCCAGTTCGATCGCCAGGCTCAGCCCCGCGCATGCCGCCAGCGCCCCGAGGATCGTCCAGATCCTGGCGCCCAACCATTCCCTCGACTGGCCCCGCGCCACCAGCCGCGCCGCATCGCGCAGCCCGCCGGCCAGTCCGCCAGGCAAGACCAGCACGACCGCGGCGAAGGCGAGCCCCAGGTACAACTGCCAGGCGCCGGTGTGGCGCGACAGTTCCACCGAGAAGAACGTCACCACCACCGCGCCGGCCACCGGTCCCAGGAACAGGCCGCTGCCCCCCACCACCACCGCCAGCAGCACCATGCCCGAGCGCAGCGCCCCCAGGCCGTCGGCGCTGGCGATCTCCAGGTTGAGCGCCATCAACCCGCCCGCCACGCCGGCGAAGAAGCCCGACAGGATCAGCATGAGATAGCGGACGCGATGCGGGTCATAGCCGATGAAGGCCACGCGCTGCGGATTGTCGCGGACGGCGTTGGCAAGCTTGAGCAGCGGCGTGCGGCCCAGCGCATGGATGGCCAGCGTGCAGGCGGCCGTCCATGCGGCGGTCAGGTAATAGACGTGGACATCGGGTCCCAGGGTCCATCCCGGCCACAGGCCCGCCACGAACGCGGGGCCGGCGGTACGATCGGCCGCCAGCCCGCCCTCCCCGCCGAACCATGCCGGCAGCATGCCGGCGGCGGCATGCACCAGTTCGCCTATCGCCAGCGAAATCATCGCGAATGGCGTCCCGCCCCGGCGCGTGGTCGGATAGCCGATCAGCGCGGCGAAACCCGCGCCCGCCAGCCCGCCCGCCACGGGCAGCAGCACGGTCGGGTAGACGAACGACCCGCCGTCCATCCCGCGCAGGAGATGGATGACGGCATACCCTCCCAGTCCCGCGTAGACGGCATGCCCGAAGGACAGCATCCCGGTCTGGCCCAGCAGCAGGTTGTACGACAGCGCGAACAGCGCCATCGCGCACATCTGCGACATCAGGCCCAGTTGGAAGCCGCTGCCGAAGCACAGCGGCGCCAGCGCCAGCACCGCCAGTCCAACGGCCACGCAGGCCAGGAATGGCCTGCCGTCAGGGCGCGGACTCATGTTTCGCGCACGCCCATGAGCCCGCGCGGCCGCCATGCCAGCACCGCCACCATCAGCAGATAGGGCAATACCGGCGCCACGCGCGACAGCGGCCAATCCGCCAGCGCCCGCGCGGCGTCCGCCGCGCCCAGCCACGATGCCGGCGCGGCCAGCGACCAGGCGGACCCCACCGCCAGGGTCTGCAGCAAGCCGATCAGCAGGCTGGCCCAGAAGGCGCCCGCCAGCGATCCCAGCCCGCCCACCACCGTCACGACGAACACGATGGGCCCCAGCGCCTGCGCCATGCCCGGTTCGGTCACGAACACGCTGCCGCCTATCGCGCCAGCCATGCCGGCCAGCAGGCAGCCGGCGCCGAACACCAGCATGAACACACGGGGCACGTCGTGCCCCAGCGCCTGCGCCATGTCGGGATGACTGAGCGCCGCGCGAACGACCAGGCCGGTCCGGGTACGGGTCAGGCCCCACCACAATCCCGCCAGCATCAGGCCCGCGGCCAGCGCGACCACCAGGCGATGCACGGGAAAAGCGTGCCCGCCCAGGCTGAACAGGGGCTCGCCCCAGGCGGCCGGCATGCGGTAGGGCACGGCGGAGCGGCCCCAGGCCAGTTGCACCAGTTCGGCGATGATCATGGCGAGCGCGAAGGTGAACAGCAACTCCGCCACGTGCCCCCGGCCGCGCAAGCGGCGCAGCGCCAGCCGCTCGACCGCCGCGCCCGCCAGCCCCACCAGCACGGGCGCGATGAACAGGGCCACCCAGAATGCCGCGCCCGTGGCCAGCGCCGGCGACAACGCGCCGGCCACGGCGTGGGCCGCATAGGCCCCCAGCATGTAGAAACTCGCATGCGCGAAGTTGATGATGCCCATCATGCTGAAGATCAGCGTCAGTCCGGACGAAAGCATGAAAAGCAACAGCCCATAACTGAGACCGTTCAGCAGCGAAACGATGAGCCCGTCCAAGCAATACTCCGAGCGGCGCGCGAGGGAAAGGGAAACATGGAAACGACGGCAAATAGGTTAACCTTGATTGATACCCGGCGTGAGGCCGGACCGCCAATCACCGTTCCAACGTCGTGAAGCTCGCCAGCACTCTCCAGTCCCTGCGTACCGACAACTCGTTCGCCGCCCTGCCGGACGCGTTCTATTCACGGGTGTCGCCCCAGCCCCTGGACGACCCCTGGCTGGTGCATGCCAACCCCGAGGCCGCCGCCCTGATCGGCCTCGCTCCCGAGGCCCTGGCCACGCCCGAGTTCCTGTCCGTGTTCGCGGGCGCCCGCCCGCTGCCTGGCGGAGCGCCGCTGGCCGCCGTCTACAGCGGCCATCAATTCGGCGTATGGGCCGGACAACTGGGCGACGGCCGCGCGCTGCTGCTGGGCGAAGTGGCCGGCCCCGACGGCAACTGGGAACTGCAGCTCAAGGGATCGGGCCTGACCCCGTATTCGCGCATGGGCGACGGCAAGGCCGTGCTGCGCTCATCCGTGCGCGAGTATCTCGCCTCGGAAGCCATGCACGGCCTGGGCATCCCGACCACGCGCGCATTGGCGCTGGTCGCCTCCGACGATCCGGTCATCCGCGAGACCGTCGAGACGGCCGCCATCGTCACCCGCATGTCGCCCAGCTTCGTGCGCTTCGGCTCGTTCGAACACTGGGCCAGCCGTCAGCGGCCCGACCTGCTGCGCGTCCTGGCCGACTACGTGATCGACCGCTTCTATCCCGACTGCCGGCCGGCCCCGACCGGCGTCGCCGACACGGAGGCCGGCCCCTACCTGCGGCTGCTGGCCGCGGTCACGCGCAAGACCGCCACGCTGATGGCGGACTGGCAGGCCGTGGGCTTCTGCCATGGCGTCATGAACACCGACAACATGTCCATCCTGGGGCTGACGCTGGACTATGGCCCCTATGGATTCATGGACGGCTTCGACGCCCACCACGTCTGCAATCATTCCGACACGGCCGGACGCTACGCGTGGGACGCCCAGCCCGCCGTCGGGCACTGGAACCTGTACCGCCTGGCCGGCGCGCTGATGCCGCTGGTGCAGGACGAGGACGCGCTGCGCGCCGTGCTGGCCGGCTACGAAGGCGCCTTCCTGGCCGCCTTCCACGACAGGATGGCCGCCAAGCTCGGCCTGGCGCAATGGCAGGCCGGCGACGAGGAACTGCTGAACGGCCTGTGGTCCGTCATGCACCAGAACCGCGCCGACTTCACCTTGAGCTTCCGGCGCCTGGCCGCCGTGGCCAGCGCCGGCGACACCCCGCCGGCCCCGGGCATCGAGACCTTCGAGGACCTGTATGCCGACCGCGAAGCCGCCCGCGCCTGGCTCGCCACCTATCGCGCCCGCCTCGCGCAGGACGGGCGGGCCGATGCCGAACGCGCGGCGGCCATGAACCGCGTCAATCCGCTGTACGTGCTGCGCAACCACCTGGCCGAGCTGGCGATCCGCGCCGCGAAGGAACGGGACTCCGGCGAGATCGACCGCCTGATGCGGCTCTTGCGCGATCCCTATACCGAACGCCCCGGCCATGAAAGCTATGCCCGCGTGCCGCCCGACTGGGCGGGCGCACTGCAAGTCAGTTGTTCTTCATGAGGTAGACCATGTCCGACCGGCCCAAAGTCACGAAATCCGATGCCGAATGGCGCACCCTGCTCACGCCCATGCAATACGCCGTGGCACGCGAGAAGGCGACCGAGCGCGCGTTCACCGGCCAGTACTGGGATCATCGCGAGCCCGGCATCTACCGCTGCGTGGCCTGCGGCACGCCGCTGTTCGCCTCGGACACCAAGTTCGACTCGGCCTGCGGCTGGCCCAGTTATTTCGCCCCGCTCGACCCCGATAACGTGCGCGAGGAACTCGACACCACCCATGGCATGGTCCGCACCGAGATCCTGTGCAACGTCTGCGACGCCCACCTGGGACACGTCTTCGAGGACGGCCCGCCGCCGACAGGCCTGCGTTATTGCATCAATTCGGTCTCGCTGAAGTTCGAACCGCTGTAGCCCCCCACGCCCTTCGGGCGCCCCCTCAAGGGGGCGATGCGGGCGGACCGGCAAAGCCGGATCCACCGCATCCTGGATCTTGGTAGGCCGGGTTAAGCTGGGGCTGTAGGGTGAACGGTGGGGTGGTTTTCTTGTCCCACTCGGGTGCATTTTTTTCTCGACGATTCGATGAAATTACTTTTTGATCTTTTCCCGCTGGTTCTTTTCTTCGCCGCATACAAGTTCGCCGACATCTATGTCGCGACGGGCGTGGCCATGGCGGCCAGCGTGCTGCAGATCGTCTGGCTGCTGGTGCGGCGCAGGAAGATCGAGCCCATGCACTGGATCAACCTGGCCATCATCGTGGTGTTCGGCGGCGCGACGCTGTTCCTGCACGACGAGGTCTTCATCAAGTGGAAGCCCACGGTGCTCTACTGGCTGTTCGCGGCGGTGCTGGGTGGCGGCCAGTGGCTGTTCAAGCGCAATTTCCTTCGCAGCATGCTGGGCGCGCAGATCCAGTTGCCCGAGGCGGTCTGGAGCCGGCTCAACCTTGCCTGGGTGACGTTCTTCGCGGCGGTAGGCGGCCTGAACCTGTACGTCGCCTACAACTGGCCCACCGAAACCTGGGTCAGCTTCAAGGTCTTCGGCATCTTCGGACTGCTGCTGGTGTTCGTCGTTCTGCAATCGCTCTATCTCGGCCGCCACATGAAGCCCGCCCAGGAAGCCTCCACCGCGGACATCGCCAAGCGCGAAACCGACGCCGGGGCCGAACGTTCATGAACGCCGACCGCATCGCGGGGATCCGGCAGCGCCTGCAGGCCCTCGACCCCATCACCCTGGACGTGCAGGACGAATCCCACCTGCATGCCGGGCATGCCGGCGCGGCCGGCGGCGCCGGACACTTCCGGCTACGCATTGTTTCGCCCCGTTTCGCCGGGCTCAACCGGGTAGCCAGGCATAGGCTGGTGTATGATCGATTGGCAGACTTGATGCCGGCGCACATCCACGCGCTGGCGCTCCAGGCGCTGACACCAGAAGAAGATTCCGCACCAACCTCTTGAGCCCGGTCTTTTCAACCGACCTCACTCCCCCTCTACCTTCAAGGACTTCCATACATGAAGCGTGTTTTGATGATGGCTGCCGCGCTGACCCTGGCCGCTCCGGTTTTTGCGCAGAATGCCGCCGTGGTCAACGGCAAGGCCATCCCCTCGTCGCGCGTGGACCAATTCGTCAAGCTGCTGACCAAGCAGGGCCAGCCCGACTCCCCCCAGTTGCGCGAGCAGATCCGGGAAGAACTGATCAACCGTGAAATCTTCCTGCAGGAAGCCGACAAGCGCGGCGTCGCCAAGCAGCCCGAAGTCCAGGCCGAAATCGACCTGACCCGCCAGAGCGTGCTGATCCGCGGCCTGTTCAACGACTTCCTGGCCAAGAACCCGGTCTCGCCGCAGGACATCCAGGCCGAGTACGACCGCGTCAAGAGCGCCCAGGGCGACAAGGAATACCAGGCCCGCCACATCCTGGTCGAAAGCGAGGCCCAGGCCAAGGACATCATCTCCCAGCTGAAGAAGGGAGCGAAGTTCGAGGACCTCGCCAAGCAATCCAAGGACCCCGGCTCGGCCGCCAACGGCGGCAGCCTGGACTGGGCGCCCTCCAGCACCTACGTCAAGCCGTTCGCCGACGCGCTGGCCGCGCTGCAGAAGGGCCAGACCACGGAAGCGCCGGTGCAGACCCAGTTCGGCTGGCACGTGATTCGCCTGGACGACGTGCGCCCGGTCCAATTCCCGCCGCTGGAGCAACTCCGCCCCCAAATCGAGGAATCCCTGCGCCAGACCAAGCTGCGTGATTTCCAGACCAGCCTGCGCGAAAAGGCCAAGATTCAATAAGCTTGTTGGATTCAACCAACAAAAAACGTTGTCCCGATAATTAAATTTTCAACAATCAGGGTTTCCCTGGGTTGAACCTGATGCCCCGTAAAACAGCCCCTTGCCGGCCTGAGTTACGGGGCGTTTTTCTTGCTCAACCCTCCAGCAGAACTGGCGATTCGCGGGTTCACTCCGCCCTGGGGTTGCAATTAGGTAACAAAACCTTAGAGCAAAGCACAACACATTTTTATTGCAAGGGAATTAACTATTGGCACTCCATGGGCTTTCTGGTGAAATTCTTCGAGATTTCTTCACAGCAAAGTACATCGCGTAGAAATCGTAAGCAAGACGGGGGGCTTGTCTTGGGGGAAAGCGGCAGCAATGCTGTCTTCCGACTCGTCCCTTCGGCTTATCGAGTTACTCACTCCGCTGGAGACCTATTTAAATGAAGAAGACCCTTCTTGCCGCCGCGCTGCTGGCTGGCTTCGCAGGTGCCGCTCAAGCGCAAAGCAACGTCACGCTGTACGGTTTGGTTGACGCTGGTTTCAACTACACCAAGCTCGAAGGCAACAAGAGCAAGACCGGCATCGACAGCGGCCTGCAGAGCCAGTCGCGCTGGGGTATCCGTGGTTCGGAAGACATCGGCGGTGGTCTGAAGGCCATTTTCACCCTGGAAAACGGCTTCAGCATCGATAACGGTCAACAACTCAACGGCGGCCCCGCTCCTGGTGAAAGCGCCGGCCGTCTGTTCGGCCGTTATGCCTTCGTCGGCCTCGAAAGCGCCTCCGCTGGCCGCCTGACTCTGGGCCGTACCACCAACCTGGCCTTCATGTGGGCTGCCGGCATCGTCAACCCCTTCGGCCTGAGCTTCAGCAGCGCTACCGTCGGCTCCACCTTCGCGTACAACGACGCGGATCTGGGCCTGGGTCGTGTCAACAACTCGGCCTACTACTACTCGCCTAGCTTCTCGGGCTTCCAAGGCGCGATCGGCTACAGCTTCCAATCCAATGCCAACGGCGAAGTCGCTGGCAACAAGAACAACGACCGCCTGATCGACCTGGGTTTGAAATATGACAACGGCCCCCTGAAGGCTGTGATCACGTATCAGTACCTGAACCCGTCGCAAGCCTCTGCCAACAACGGCAAGCTCAAGAACCTGACGCTGGGTGCCAACTACGACTTCGGCGTCGTAGCTGTCTACGCTGGCTATAACAACGTCAAGGGCATCCGTACCCTGACCAACTACAATGGCTCCATCGGTGCTACGTCTGCGGACTTCACCAAGGACAACGCCTACACGATCGGTCTGAGCGCTCCTCTGGGACCCGGCAAGGCTTACGCTGCCTACCAGAAAGCCACCAAGTCGAAGACCGACAACTGGGCCATCGGCTACACCTACGACCTGTCGAAGCGTACCAACCTGTACGCCTTCTTCGTCGACGGCAACGTGCGTGACTTCGCCGCCAAGAAGGACCTGAGCAACCGCCAGTTCGCTCTGGGCCTGCAACACCGCTTCTAAGCACGTGATACCGGTCTGACCGGTATCACGGGGCTTCCGCCCTCGTGCGAACAAGCAAGAACCCCGCCTTGTGCGGGGTTCTTTTTTGCCTGTCCGATTCTGACCAGTTCCTTTCGAACCCTTTCATATTGCCAAATGTAACGCTCTTCCCCCTCTTGTTGCGCGAACAGCGACAAGTCCAATTGATTTAGACAGAATCGCAACACCGCCGAATATCGCACCAGATTTATCAGTTGGCACCCTTAATCCTTTCTGGTGAAATTTCTTCAGATTTCTTCGCAGCCTAAGCAGCACCGCCTGGAAATCGGGATCAAGACGGCGGCTGTACGCCGAAGACACTGGCCCCGCCAGCGCCGCCGGAACACCAGCCAACTTGTCGAAATGTTTTTCAGCTGGAGACCAAGTAATGAAGAAAACCCTACTCGCGACTGCCCTGCTGGCCGGTTTTGCAGGCGCCGCGCATGCACAGAGTTCCGTGACGCTGTATGGCCTGGTCGATGCAGGCTTCGACTACCGCAAGGTGGACGGCAAGACCGTCAAGGGTATCGACAGCGGCCTGATGAGCCAGTCCCGCTTCGGGATGCGTGGTTCAGAAGACTTGGGTAACGGCCTGAAGGCCATCTTCACCCTGGAAAACGGTTTCAACGTTGACAATGGCACTCAGACACACGACCGCCTGTTTGGTCGCTATGCCTACGTCGGCCTCGAAAGCAACAGCATGGGCCGCCTGACTCTGGGCCGCACGACCAACCTGGCCTTCATGTGGGCCGCCGGCGTCGCCAACCCGTTCGGCCTGAACTTCAGCACCGCCAGCATCGGCAGCACCTTCGCCTACAATGACGCAGTGATGGGCGGAGGTCGGGTCAACAACTCCGTCTACTACTACAGCCCGTCGTTCTACGGCATCCAAGCCGCCGTGGGTTACAGCTTCAACGCATTCTCGCAAGTTCCGGGCGCAGGTCCTGCAGGCGAAGGGGAAGCTGCGGAAAGCGGCAAGAACAACCGCCTGATCGACGCCGGCCTGAAATACGACAACGGCCCGATCAAGGGCGTGCTGACCTACCAGCAAGTGGAATCGCCGCTGCCCGGCACCAAGACCTTCCGCAACCTGACCGTGGGCGCATCGTACGACTTCGGCGTCGCGGCCATCCACGCCGGCTACGCCAAGGCCAATAACATTACCGGCGCCTACCTGAACGGGTACAACAACGTCGTCGCCACGGGCGGCCAATTCTCCAGCGACAGTGCCTATACCATCGGCGCGAGCGCCCCGATCGGTCCCGGAAGGCTCTACGCCGCTTGGCAGAAAGCCACCAAGTCCAAGGTCGACGGCTGGGCGCTTGGCTATACCTACGACCTGTCCAAGCGCACCAACCTGTATGCGTTCTTCGCCGACAACGACGTGCGCAACTTCGACCAGAACCGCGACATGACCTATCGCCAACTGGGCGTCGGCCTGCAACACCGCTTCTAAGAAAAAGGGCCGCAAGGCGGCCCCCATGCCGGCAGCTCAGGCTGCCAGCCCTCGCACCCCGGGCCCTGCCCGGGGTTTTTATTTGCCTCGTTGGCTCAAGCGGTCCAACGGCGCGCGTTGCGGAACATGCGCATCCACGGCGAGAACTCGCCGCCGCTGTCGCGTTCGCCCCACGAGGCAGGACTCCACGACATCTGCACGTTGCGGAACACCCGCTCGGGGTGCGGCATCAGGGCGGTGAAGCGGCCGTCCGCCGTGGTGACGCCGGCCAGGCCGCCGGCGCTGCCGTTGGGGTTGTAGGGATAGACCTCGGTCGGCTTGCCGGCGTGATCGACGAAACGCATGGCGGCCAGCGCCGCGTCGGCCCTGCCCTGCTGCGAGAAGTCGGCATAGCCTTCGCCGTGGGAAACGGCGATGGGCATGCGCGAGCCGGCCATCCCGTCGAAGAAGATGGACGGCGACTCGGGGATCTCGACCAGCGAGAAGCGGGCCTCGAACTTTTCCGAGCGGTTGCGCGTGAAGCGCGGCCAGTCCTGGGCGCCCGGGATCATGGGGGCCAGCGCAGCCAGCATCTGGCAGCCGTTGCACACGCCCAGCGCGAAGGTGTCGCCGCGGCCGAAGTAGGCCGCGAACATGTCGGCCAGCACCGCGTTGTACTGGATGGTCTTGGCCCAGCCCTCGCCGGCGCCCAGCACGTCGCCGTAGCTGAAGCCGCCGACGGCGACCAGCCCCTTGAAGCTGGACAGGTCGATGCGTCCGCTCAGCAGGTCGGTCATGTGCACGTCCCAGGACTCGAAGCCGGCGCGGTCGAAGGCATAGGCCATCTCGACCTGGCTGTTGCAGCCCTGTTCGCGCAGGATGGCCATGCGCGGGCGCGCGCCGGTGGCGATCATGGGGGCGGCGATGTCTTCCTGCGGGTCGAAATCGACCTTGGGCGACAGGCCGGGATTGGCGACGTCGTCCCACAGGTCGAATTCGGCCTGCGCGCAGTCGGGGTTGTCGCGCAGCGCCATGATGCGGCGGCTGACCTCGCTCCAGGCCTTGCCGAGTTCGGCGCGCGGCTTGCCCCAGATCCTGCGGGCGTCGCGGTAGAACTCGATCTCGTCGCGGCCGTTGGGTTCGCCGATCACGTGCGAGTGGGCCGACAGTCCGGCGCCGCGCAGTACTTCCATCACCGCGTCGCGGCTGGCGGCGGGCACCTGGATGACGGCCCCCGCCTCTTCGGAGAACAACGCCTTGATCGTCAGTTCGTCGCGCTGCACGGCGACCTGTTCCGGCCGGATCTTGAAATCGCCCCAGTCCGACGCATACGGATCCAGGGTAAGCATGTCCAGGTTGATCGACAGGCCGGTATGGCCGGCAAAGGCCATTTCGCACAGCGTGGCGAACAATCCGCCGTCGGAACGGTCGTGGTAGGCCAGGATCACGCCGCTGTCGGCCAGGGTGCGGATCGCGGCGAAGAAGGCGCGCAGGTCGTCGGGGGCATCGATGTCGGGCGCCTGCTGGCCGACCTGGCCGATGACCTGGGCCAGCACGGAACCGCCCAGGCGGTGCTTGCCGCGCCCCAGATCGACCAGGATCAGGGTCGTGTCGCCCTGGTCGGTGCGCAGTTGCGGAGTCAGGGTCTTGCGTACGTCGTCCACCGGCGCGAAGGCGGTAACGATGAGCGACACCGGCGCCACCACGCGGCGCGGTTCGCCGTTCTCGTCCCAGGCCGTGCGCATGGACAGCGAATCCTTGCCCACGGGGATGGACAGCCCGACGCGCCGGCACAGTTCGCTGACCGCGCTGACGGTGTCGTACAGCGCCGCGTCCTGGCCGGGCTCGCCGCAGGCGGCCATCCAGTTGGCGGACATCTTGACGTCTTCGATGCGGACCACGGAGGCCGCCACCAGGTTGGTGATGGCTTCGGCCACGGCCATGCGGCCCGAGGCCGGGGCGTCGATGACGGCCAGCGGAGTGCGTTCGCCCATGGCCATGGCTTCGCCGCGCGTGCCGCTGTAGTCGGCCAGCGTGACCGCGCAGTCGGCCACCGGCACCTGCCACGGGCCGACCATCTGGTCGCGCGAGGACAGGCCGCCCACGGTCCGGTCGCCGATGGTGATCAGGAAGGTCTTGTTGGCGACCGTGGGGTGGCGCAGCACGCGCAGGGCCACGTCGTCCAGGTCCAGGCCGACCACGTCCATCGGCTCGCCCGCGCCCGGCAGGCGCGCGACGTCGCGCTCCATGCGGGGCGGCTTGCCCAGGATGACGTCGACCGGCACGTCCACCGGGCGCGAAGTCCGGGCCCAGTCGGCCGCGGCCACGTCGCCCGCCGAGAAACCCTCGCCGTCGACCACGCGCAACTGGCGCTGCTCGGTGGCCACGCCCACGACGGCGTAGGGGCAGCGCTCGCGGCGCGCCAGCGCATCGAAGCGCTCGAGGTCCTGCGGCAGGATGGCCAGCACATAGCGCTCCTGCGATTCGTTGCACCAGATCTCGGCCGGCGACAGGCCCGATTCCTCGAGCTGGACGTTGCGCAGGTCGAATATGGCGCCGCGCCCGGCGCCGTCAACCAGTTCGGGGAAGGCATTCGAGAGGCCGCCCGCGCCCACGTCGTGGATGGACTGGATGGGGTTGTCGGTCCCGAGCTGCCAGCAGCGGTCGATGACTTCCTGCGCGCGGCGCTCGATCTCGGGATTGCCGCGCTGGACGGAGTCGAAATCGAGGTCGGCGGTGTTGCTGCCCACGCCCATGCTGGAGGCGGCGCCGCCGCCCATGCCTATGCGCATGCCGGGTCCGCCCAGCTGGATCAGCAGCGAGCCGGGCGGCAGATCGTTCTTGTGTGTCAGGCCGTCGTCGATGCTGCCCAGGCCGCCGGCGATCATGATGGGCTTGTGGTAGCCCCAGCGCACGCCGCCCGCGGTCTGCTCGAAGGTCCGGAAATAGCCCAGCAGGTTGGGCCGGCCGAATTCGTTGTTGAACGCCGCCCCGCCCAGGGGGCCTTCGATCATGATGGACAGGGGCGAGGCGATGCGGTCGGGCGCGCCGTGGCCATCGTGTTCCCAGGGCTCGATGGCATCGTCGAAACGCAGGTGCGATACCGTGAAACCGGTCAGGCCCGCCTTGGGCTTGGAGCCGCGGCCGGTCGCGCCTTCGTCGCGGATCTCGCCGCCCGCGCCGGTCGAGGCGCCGGGGAAAGGCGAGATGGCCGTGGGATGGTTGTGCGTCTCGACCTTCATCAGGGTGTGCACGATCGCGTCGCGGCGTCCGTACACCTGGCCTTCGGTGCCAGGCTGCACATGAAAGCGCTCCGCCCGGCCCCCGGCCATGACGGCGGCGTTGTCGGAATACGCCACTACGGTGCCTTCCGGCTGCGCCTTGTGCGTGGCGCGGATCATGCCGAACAGCGTCTCGGACTGCGGCTGGCCGTCGATGATCCATTGGGCATTGAAGATCTTGTGGCGGCAATGCTCGCTGTTGGCCTGGGCGAACATCATCAGTTCCACGTCGGTCGGATTCCGTCCCAGGCCGTTGAAGGCCTCGACCAGGTAATCGATCTCGTCGTCGGACAGCGCCAGCCCCATGCTGCGGTTGGCCGCCACCAGGGCGGGAGCGCCTTCTGCCAGCAGGGGCACGGTCTGCATGGGCTTGCCGGCCAGGGTAGCGAACAGCGGCGCGCCGTCGAAGGCGCCGTCGACCACCGTCTCGGTCATGCGGTCGTGCAAGGCGCCGGCCAGCGCGGCCAGGTCGTCCGCCGAGAACGATTTGGCGCCCCCCAGCAGGCCCCGTTTAGGGACCACCGTGTAGGCGACTGCGCGCTCTATCCTGCGGACCTGCGCCAGCCCGCAATTGTGCGCGATGTCGGTGGCCTTGCTGGCCCAGGGCGAGACAGTGCCCAGGCGCGGCACGACCAGCAGTTCCAGCCCCTGCTGGGGCTCGGGGGCCGGATCGCCGTAGCGCAGCAGGCCCTCCAGGCGCTGGCGGTCGTCCGCGGCCAGGTCGCCCTCCACGGCGACGAAATGCACGAACCGGGCCGAGACATCGGCCACCGAGGCATTCAGGGCCTGGAGTCGGCGCAACAGCCGGTCGCGGCGGAACGAGGAAAGGGCAAGGGGGCCGGAGAGGCGCAGGATGGAGGCCACGATAAGCGAGCTGGAAGCGGAGGAAATGAGGGGGAAAACGCGAGGGAAGCGCGTGACTAGCCGTGATTTTACTTCGTACCGGGGGATCGGGAAAAACCACGAGCGAATACCCGCCCTCCCCGCTTAAAATCCGGTGCCCGTTCCCCGGAATGCCCTCGCGCTCCGGCGGGAAAACGGGCTCGACCAGAAGAAGCGACCAGACCCCATGCGTGTGATTGTGATCGGTGCCGGCATCATCGGTGTGTGCACCGCCTATTGGCTCAACCGGCACGGCATGCAGGTAACCGTGGTGGACCGCCGCAGCGGCGTCGCCCAGGAATCGAGCTTCGGCAACGCGGGCATCCTGGCCGCCGACTACGCGGCCCCATGGGCCGCCCCGGGCATGCCCGGCCGCGTGCTGGCCCATCTGTTCAAGAGCGAGGCGCCGGTGGCGCTGCGCGCCTCGCTGGACCCCGCCCTGTGGAAGTGGCTGGTGAAGTGGCTGGGCCAGTGCCGGGCGGAGCGCTATGCCGCCAACAAGCGCGTCATGCAGCGCGTGGCCCGCTACAGCCGCGTCCAGCTGGCCGCGCTGCGCGAGGAATACGGCTTCGAATACGAGCGCCGGATCGGCTACCTGCAACTGCTGCGCACGCCGCGCGACGTGGAAGCGGCGCAGGCCACCCTCCAGGTCCTCCGGGAAAGCGGCATCGCCCACCAGTTGCTGGGCGCCGAAGAAGCCGTCGCGATGGACGTCCACCTGCAGGACGCGGTCCACGTCGGCACGCCGCTGGCGGGCGCCATCCACTATCCCGACGACGAATCGGGCAACTGCCCGCTGTTCGCCCGCCTGCTGGCGGCCGAATGCGAACGGGGCGGCGTCGAGTTCCTGTTCAACACCGTCGCCCAGCCCGTGCAGGACGCCGGCGGCATCGTCGCCGGCGTGCGCCTGCAGGACGGCCGCACGCTGCCCGCGCAGGCGGTCGTCGTGGCCTCGGGCAGCGACGCCGGGGATTGGCTGGCCCGGCTGGGCGTGCGCGTGCCGATCTACCCGGTGCGAGGCTATGCCGCCAACCTTCCCCTGCGCAACGACGTCATCGGCCCGCGGCGCGCCTTCGTGGACGAGACCTATCGCGTGACGGTGACGCCGCTCGGCCAGCGCCTGCGCATCGCCGGCACGGCCGAGCTGGGCGCGCGCGGTCCGGCCCTGCGCGACAAGGCCTTGCGCACCCTGGTCAGGACGGCCCAGGACTGGATGCCCGGCATGCTGGATTTCTCGCGCGCGACCTGGTGGGCCGGCACCCGGCCGATGACGCCGGACGGCCCGCCCATACTCGGCCCGACCCGGCTGCCCGGCCTGTACCTGAACGTCGGCCACGGCTCGCAGGGATGGAGCATGGCGGCGGGCACGGGGCGCATCGTCGCCGACCTGGTCGCCGGCCGGACGCCGGAGATAGACCTGGACGGGTTGGACATCGGCCGCTACGCGCGCAAGAATTAGCGCATGGACCCACACCCGCACCGGCTGCTGCGCACCCCCGCCATCAGGCTGATCGAACGCGAGGCGCAGGCCGCGCTGCCGCCCCACACCCTGATGCGGCGGGCCGCCGGCGCGGCTGCCGCGCTCATCGCCGAGCGCTGGCCCGGCCATTCGGTCGACCTGCTGTGCGGTCCCGGCAACAACGGCGGCGACGGCCTCATGCTGGCCGCGCTGCTGCACCAGGCCGGCCGCCGGGTCCGCGTTTGGGCGCTGCCGGCCGGCAGGCGGCCGGCCGATGCCGAACAAGCCTGGCAGGAATTGCCCGCCGGCCTGTTGCAGGCCGGCGAACCCGATGCCCGCGATCTGCCCGATCCATCGCGCACGCTGATCGTCGACGCCCTGTTCGGCATCGGCCTCTCACGCCCCCTGCCCGAATCCGCGCAGCGGTGGACGGCCTGGGCGGCGCGGCAGGGATCGCCGATCCTGGCGCTGGATGCGCCCAGCGGGCTCGATACCGACACCGGGGACGCGCAGCCGGGTGCCATCGTCGCCCACCATACCCTGACCTTCATCGCCGACAAGCCCGGACTCCACACGCGTGCCGGCCGCGACCATGCCGGCACGGTCAGCGTCGCCGACCTGGAACTGGAAAGCGGCATCGGCCGCCATGCCGGGCTGCCCCATGGCGGCCTGCTCGTGCGGCAAGCCGACTGCCCGGCGCTGTTCCGCCCCCGGCCGCAGGACAGCCACAAAGGCAGCTTCGGCACGCTGGCCATCCTGGCCGGCGCGCCCGGCATGACCGGGGCGGCCTTGCTGGCAGCCCGCGCGGCCTTGTACGGCGGGGCCGGCAAGATCCTGGTCGGGCTGGCCGAGGCGGCACCGCCCGCGCTGCCCTGCGACCCATGGCATCCCGAGCTCATGCTGCGCGACGCCGACGGGCTGCTGGATCATGCGGCGCGACTGGGCGTCGGCGGCTGGGTCGCGGGCTGCGGCCTGGGCACCGATGCCGGCGCCGAGCGCTGGCTTGGCCGCCTGCTGGCCGAGGCGCCCGCCTCGGCCCCCCTGGTGCTGGACGCCGACGCGCTGGTCCTGCTGGGCACGCTGCCCGACCTGGCGCGCGGCCTGGCGGCCCGGGGCGGCCCCGCGATCCTGACCCCTCATCCGCGCGAAGCGGCGCGCATGCTGGGCATCTCGACCGACGAGGTGCAGGCGGACCGCATCGAGGCCGCCCGCGAGCTGGCCGCGCGCTACCGCGCCTGGGTGGTCCTGAAGGGGGCCGGCAGCATCGTGTGCGGGCCGCATGGCGCCTGGAGCGTCAATGCCAGCGGCAATGCCGGGCTGGCCACCGCCGGTACCGGCGACGTGCTGGCCGGCATGCTGGGCGCGCTGCTGGCGCAGGGGCTGGAAGCCGACGAGGCGGCACGGGCCGGCGTGTGGCTGCACGGCGCCGCCGCCGACAGCCTCGTGGCCCGCGGCATCGGCCCCATCGGCCTGACGGCCAGCGAGATCGCGCCGGCCGCGCGCGACCTGCGCAATCGCGGCGGCCACTGATCCCTCGCCGCGGGCGCCCGGTTCAGGAAACGTCGCCGGCCGAATCGTGCACCAGGCGCCCGCCCGCCACCACCAGCTGGCGCGCGCAGCGCTGCGCCAGCTTGGCATCGTGCGTCACCAGCAGCAGGGTCGTGCCCCGCTCGCGGTGCAGTTCGAACATCAGGTCGATGACGGCCTCGCCGGTGGCCGAATCCAGGCTGCCCGTGGGTTCGTCGGCGAACAGCAGCTCCGGCTCCACCACGAAGGCACGCGCCAGGGACACCCGCTGCTGCTCTCCTCCCGACAAGGTGCGCGGATAGTGGCGCAGGCGCGCGCCCAGCCCCACGCGTTCCAGCATGGCCGTGGCGGCGGCGCGCGCATCGCGGCCCGCCAATTCCAGCGGCAGCATGACGTTCTCCAGGGCGGTCAGGTGGGGCAGCAGCTGGAACGACTGGAACACGAAGCCCACGTGGCGCGCCCGCAGGCTGGCGCGCTGGTCCTCGTCCAGCGCGAACAGGTCGCGGCCGGCCAGGTGCACCGATCCGGAGGTCGGCACGTCCAGCCCGGCCAGCAGGCCGAGCAGCGTGGACTTGCCCGATCCCGAACTCCCCGTGATGGCCACGGTCTCTCCGAAGGCCACCGTAAAATCGACCGCATCGAGAATGGCGAGCTCGCCGCTCGAATCGGCCACCCGCCTGGTCAACGATCGTACGGCGATGGCGGGCTGCGCGGCAGGCGTGGCCGCGGACTGGCTCGCGGCGGATCGGGTCGGTCCCGTCATGATTGGATCGCTGAAAGAAAGGAAAGACATGATAAAGCCTCGCTCGTCGCAGCCGCTCCGGGACACCGCCCGTACTGCGCACGGCGCCGCCCGGCGCCTGTTCGCGGGCACGCTGTGCGCGGCCGCGCTATGCGGCCTGGCGCCAGCCGCCCTGGCACAGACCGCCGCCCCCGCCGCGAGTTCCTCGCCCGCCCTGCTGGTGCTGGGCGACAGTCTGTCGGCGGAGTACGGCCTGCCGCGCGGATCGGGATGGGTGGCGCTGCTCGAGGCCCGCCTGCGCGAGCGCAAGCTCGACTATCGCGTGGTCAACGCCAGCATCAGCGGCGACACCACCAGCGGCGGCGTCAGCAGGCTGCCGGCGCTGCTCGCGCGCCATCGGCCGAGCGTGGTCGTGATCGAGCTGGGCTCGAACGACGCGCTGCGCGGGCTGTCCCTGCAGATGACCGAGCAGAACCTGAACAAGATGGTGCAGGCGTCGCGCCAGGCTGGCGCGCGCGTATTGCTGGTGGGCATGCAGATCCCGCCCAACTATGGCCGCGACTACACGCAGCGCTTCCAGCAATTGTTCGCCAAGGTCGCCAAGGAGCAGCAGGCGGCGCTGCTGCCCTTCCTGCTGGACGGCGTCGCCCAGCACATCGAACTGTTCCAGCCCGATCGCCTGCACCCCACGGCACAGGCGCAGCCGCGCCTGCTGGACAATGTCTGGTCGCGCCTGGAACCGCTGCTGGGCACCGGCAAGTCCTGACCCGGCCGGCCCGCGGGCCGGCCGGGGCGATCAGCGCTCGGCGGCCGGCGCGGCGGTGGTCAGGGCCGTGCCTTCGGGCGAGATCGTGACCTTGTACTTCTCGCGCAGCGTCTGCAGCACGGCCAACTGCTCGGCCTGGGCCCAGCGGCGTTCCATCATCGACTTCTCGCCGGCGATCGCGGCGGCGTCGGGCTTGGGCGCGGCCTCGACCTTGGAGATCCGGGCAATGACATAGTCGTCGCCGGCGATCGTGCCCACAAACGCCGGCAGCTTGCCGGCCGGCGCCTTCATGACCGCGTTCAGCAGCGCGGGGGCGACGCCCTGGGGCGCATTGCGCGCCACCGTGACGACGGCGCCGAAGCCCTGGCTGGAATCCTTGGCCTGCAGGGCCTTCAGGCGTTCCTCGCCCGCCGCGCGGGCCAGATCGAGCGCCTTGTCCTGGGTCAGCTGGGCGCGGATGCCGCTGGACACGTCGGCCAGGGGCTGCACCGAAGCCGGCACGTGCTTGACCACGCGCACCGCGGCCAGGCGATTCGGGCCAAGCTCGATCACCCCCGAGTTGCGCTTCTCGCGCAGCACCTCGTCCGAGAACAGGGCCTGCGCCACCTTGGGATTGCCCAGGACGTCGTTGCCCTGCAGACCGCTGCGCGTGACGCCCTGGGCCTCCTGGATCTTCAGGCCGAATTTCTGCGCCGCGGGTTCGAGCGTATCGCTCTGCTCGTACACCAGGTTCGTGAACTGCTCGGCGGCCTCGGCGAAACGGCGGGCAGCCTGCTGCTGCTTGATTTCCTCGACGATCTGGGCGCGAACCTCGGCCAACGGCTTGACCACGGCCGGACGGATGCCGATGAGCTTGATGACATGGAAGCCGTAGTCGGTCGCCACGACGCCCGACACTTCGCCGTCCTTCAGCGCGAAGGCGGCATCCTCGAAAGGCTTGACCATCATGCCGCGGCCGAACCAGTCCAGGTCCCCGCCCTTGGCCGCCGAACCGGGATCCTGCGAGTTCTCGCGCGCCAGCCTGGCGAAATCGGCCTTGGGCGCCTTGGCCTGGTCGGCCAGGGACTGCGCCTTCTTGCGCGCTTCCTCGCGCGCGGACTCGCTGGCGCCGCTGTCGACCGTGATCAGGATGTGGCTGGCCCGGCGCTGTTCTTCCTGGCCATAGCGGCCCTTGTTCTGCTCGTAGTAGCTCTTGATGTCGTCCTCGGATACCGCGATGCCGGACGTCGACGCCCCCTGGTCCAGCACCACGTACTGCGCGTCGACCCGTTCCGGGACCTCGAAGCGGGCGCGGTTGGCCTCGTAGTAGGCCTTGACCTCGTCGTCGCTGACGCTGACCTTGGCGCGGTAGTCGGCGGCGGCCACGCGCAGGGTCTGGATGCTGCGACGCTCGGTGGCGGCGGCCACCAGGCGGTCCATGACCGCGTCCGGCATCATGGTCGACTGCGCCACCGGCCCCAGCACCTGCTGCAAGGCCAGGTCGCGCCGCAACTGGGCCTCGAACATGACCGGGGTCATGCCTTGCGCGGCCAGTGCGTCGCGGTAGCGGGCGTTGCTGAATTTGCCGTCTTCCTGCACGGCCGGAATCGCCTGGATGGTGGCGCGGAGCTGGTCGTCGGACGCCGAGAAATGGTTCTTGGTAGCCTCGGCCGAGATCAGGCGGGTGTTGATGATCTCGTCCAGCACCGCCTGGCGCATGGCCGGCGTATCGAAGGCCTGCGAATCGAACTGCGCGCCCATCATGCCGCGCAGCTGGTCGAGCCGGTTGCGCGACGCCGCGTCGAACTCCTGCTGCGTAACGGCTTCGCCCGCCACCTTGGCCAGCGACTTGTCGCCTTCCATGAAGCTGGAGTAGCCCTGTATGCCGACGAAGACGAACGACGGCAGGATCAGCAGCAGCAGGACGAACTGCATCCAGCGGCGGTGGTTACGGATGAGGTCAAACATGCGCGAATACTCCGGTCGGATGCCAGCGGCACGACGGCCATACAAGCAAAATGCCCACGGGCTCAAGGCCAATGGGCACCCATTAGTGTGGAGCCGATTCTAGCATGGCGCCTGGGGCTGGACGCCTTGCGCGACCGGCGCGGACTACGCCGGACCGACCGCGGAAAACAGTGCTGCGTCGCGCGCCAGGTCGCCGCTGGCCTGGACCCGGCGGTCGCGGCGGGCGGCGAAGTCCAGCATGCGGTCGATCGGCCGGCGCGCCTGCCGCCCCAGCGCCGGATCCAGCAGGATTTCGCCCGTGCCCCGCTCCAGGCATCCGGCCAGGTTCTCCAGTCCGTTCATGGCCATCCACGGACAATGCGCGCAGCTCTTGCAGGTCGCGCTTCCCCCCGCCGTCGGCGCCGCGATGAAAATCTTGCCGGGAGCGGCAAGCCGCATCTTGTGCAGCAGGCCCTGGTCGGTGGCCACGATGAAATGCGTGGCGTCGAGTTCGCGCGCGGCCTTGATCATCTGCGCGGTCGAGCCCACCACGTCGGCCTGGTCCACGACGGCGGGCGGCGATTCCGGATGCACCAGCACCTTGGCCTGCGGATGTTCCGCCCGCAGCAGTTCGAGCTCGATGCCCTTGAACTCGTCGTGCACCAGGCACGAGCCCTGCCACATCAGCATATCGGCGCCGGTCTGCGACCGGACGTAGGCGCCCAGGTGGCGGTCGGGCGCCCACAGGATCTTTTCCCCGCGGGCGTGCAGGTCCGCGACGATGTCCAGCGCGATGGCCGAGGTCACGGCCCAGTCCGCCCGGGCCTTCACGGCCGCGCTGGTATTGGCGTAGACCACCACGGTGCGGTCGGGATGGGCATCGCAGAAGGCCGAGAACTCGTCCAGGGGACAGCCCAGGTCCAACGAGCAGGTGGCGTCCAGGTCCGGCATCAGCACGCGCTTCTCGGGGCTGAGGATCTTGGCCGTTTCCCCCATGAACCGCACCCCCGCCACCACCAGCGTGCTGGCCGCGTGGTCGCGGCCGAAGCGCGCCATCTCCAGGGAATCCGCGACGCAGCCGCCCGTCTCGTCGGCCAGTTCCTGCAATTCGGCATCCACGTAGTAATGCGCGACCAGCACCGCGTTCTCGCGCTGGAGCAGTGCCCGGATGCGCGCCTTCAGTTCGTCCCGCCGCTGCCCCGGCAAGTCCTCGGGCACCTTGGCCCAGGCCTGCCCTACCGAGCACGAGCCGCCGGCGGCCGTGGGCGAATCGAAATCGAAAGTGCGAAGCAGCGTCTGGCTCATCCTGTCATCCGTCCATTTATGCTCATACTGAGCATTTTTTGGGTAAAAAAATATCGACCGGACTTATGCTAAATATGAGCATAACGAATGTCAATAGCGAAAACCCGAAAACGCATGGCGACATGCCGTAAAGCAAGCACCAAAAGAAAAAGGGCCTGGATGACTCCAAGCCCTTGATCCCGACACGTATGCGCTTCGACAGAGTGGTGGGTGCTACAGGGGTCGAACCTGTGACCTACGCCTTGTAAGGGCGCCGCTCTACCAACTGAGCTAAGCACCCTCTGCGATACGACTCGTGACTCGGCGCGTATTGTAGCGGATTGCCCGGGCACCTGCATCAGCCGCCCCGCGGCAGCCGGCTGGGCGGATAACCGTAGAACTTTTTGAATGCCTGCGCATACGCGCCCTCGGTGGCATAGCCCACCGCCAGCGCGATATCCAGTTGCCGCCAACCCTGCGCATGCAGTTCGGCCGCCCGGGTCATCCGTGCATAGTTGCGCCATTGCTGGAAGGACATGCCGGTATGGGCCACGAACGCGCGCTGGATGGTCTTCTCGCTGGCTCCCGCCACGCGCGCCCACGCCCCCAGCGAACGATTGTCGGCCGGATCCTGTTCCAGCGCGCGGCAGATGGGCGCGATGCGCGCATCGCCCGGGATCTGTATGCCCGGCTCGGTCCAGGGCGCCGACGCCAGTTCGTCGGCCAGCACGCGCGCCCTGCGCAGGCGCTGTTCGCCCCCGCCGCCATCCGGACTCCAGCTTGCCGCGTCCAGGATCAGTTCCCGCAGCAGCGGCCGCACGCAGACGACCACGCAGCGTCCCGCGTCGTAGAAATCCGGCTCGACGTAGACACTGTGATATCGAAAACTGCGGTCCATCAGCACGGCGTGCGGCACGCCGCGCGGTATCCACGCCGCCCTGTCGGGCGCGAGCCGTATCACCCGCTGCCGGGTCTCCAGCAGCGTCGAGCCCTGCTCGGGATAAAGCAGTTGCCCCACTTCATGGCTGTGCATGGCGGCGTGCGCCGCGCGCCCTTCCCTGACCACGATGCGCAACGGAAACCGTTGCGGGGCGACGATGCCGGACATGTCCGATCCTCAATGAAATCTGGCCGAGATGCGACGGCGCGAGAAACAGCGCCGGTCGATGATGCAGGCGTCATCAACCGGAGCCCCTCATGTACATCGACCTCACGCTTTCCATCGACATCCAGGACCCCATTATCGCCAAAGCCAGCGCCGATCCCGACAGCTACATGTCGCGCGGCCACATCGGCACCCATCTCGACGTCTACGGCGGCCAGGCCTTCCCGCCCGCCCACTACTGCATGCGGCGAGGCCTCTTGATCGACGCGCGGGACGCCGGCGACGAAATCGGCCTCACGGTCCTGGCCGGCCGCGAGTTCCAGGCCGGCGACTTCCTCATCTTCCATACCGGTCATCTCGCCCGCCACGTCTACGGCTCCCGCCCGTACTACCAGAACCAGCCGAAATTCTCGTGGGACCTGGTCCGGCACCTGGCCGAGCGCGATACCGGCTTCATCGGCCTGGACTTTCCCGGTATGCGGCCCGGCCCCGAGCACAACACCGCGGACCGCATCGTGGGCAGCCGCGGCGGCTACGTCATCGAGAATCTGGCCAATGTGGACAGATTGCATGCCCAGGCCGGCGACCGGACGTTCCTGGTCTGCACGGGATGGACCGGCTTCCAGGGCTCGACGGGACTGTCGTGCCGTGTCGTTGCCCACCTGGACTGAGACCGCAGGAGAAGCCCGCCATGACCTCGCATCCTGTTGCTCCCCCCCACCCCGACGGCAGCGCCTATCGCGCCGCCATGGCCCGCCTGGGCGCCTCGGTGCACATCGTCACCAGCGCGGGCCCCGCGGGCCGCGTGGGCCTGACGGCCTCGGCCGTCTGCAGCGTGACCGACGACCCGCCCATGCTGCTGGTGTGCCTGAACCGGCGCTCGTCGGCCCACGACGCGACGCTGGCCAACGGCGTACTGTGCGTCAACACGTTGGCCGCCGGCCACAAACCCCTGTCGCGCCGGTTCAGCGGCGGCGGGGACATGGACGGCCGGTTCGCGCAAGGCGCGTGGAGCCGCCTGGAAACGGGCTCGCCGGTCCTGGAGGACGCGATGGCCGCGTTCGACTGCCGCATCGTCGACACGACGCGGCAGGGCACGCACACCGTCATGTTATGCGAGGTCCAGGGCTTACGCACGGGAGAGGCGCCGGCCGGCCTGTTCTATTTTTCGCGGACGTATCACGCGTTGGGACCGGCAACCTAGGGACGAAAAAAAACCCTGGCGCCAAACCAGGGTTTCTCGTCACGAAGTGCGTGCGCCTTAGTTGACGGCGTCTTTCAGCGCCTTGCCCGGACGGAACTTCGGCACCTTGGCCTTCTTGATCTTGATGGCTTCGCCGGTGCGCGGGTTACGGCCGGTGCGGGCCGCGCGAGCGCTCACCGCGAAAGTGCCGAAACCGACCAGCGTCACCGTGCCGCCCTTCTTGAGCGTCGTTTTCACCGCTCCCACCAGCGCATCCAGCGAACGGCCGGCAGCCGCCTTGGAAATGTCGGCTTGCTTGGCGATGTGGTCGATAAGCTCGGTCTTGTTCATTAGGCCCCTCACAAGGTCTATCTGTGGAAAAAATTTTTGGTCCCGATGCGAGTCCGCAAGGGGCACCCCCGAAGAGCGACGTACCCCGCCGGGACTGCTCTTACGGGTACGAAACGCAGACGGCTATTTAATCCTCGGGCAGAAAGTCGTGTCAAGGGAAACCCGCTGGAAAACCGCGTAAAACCTCATGTTTCCGCATGTGACGAAAAAAAGAGGGCACTTGCGTGCCCTCTTCCATGCCCCGGACCTCGGGATCAGTGCTTCATGACGGGATCCGTGGCCGCTCCGCCTTCGGCGGCCACATGGGCCTCGACCTTGCCCTCGGCCTTCGCGGCCTCTTCCTCGGGCAATGGCTCGGGCAGCCGCTCCAGCGCGAGTTCGAGCACCCGGTCGATCCAGCGGACCGGCACGATCTCGAGGTGGTTCTTGACCGTATCCGGAATCTCCGCCAGGTCCTTGGCGTTCTCCTCCGGAATCAGCACGGTCTTGATACCGCCGCGGTGCGCCGCCAGCAGCTTCTCTTTCAGGCCGCCGATGGGCAGGACTTCGCCGCGCAACGTGATCTCGCCGGTCATCGCCACGTCGGCGCGCACCGGAATGCCCGTCAACGAGGAAACGATGGCCGTGGTGATCGCCGCGCCCGCGGACGGACCGTCCTTGGGCGTGGCGCCCTCGGGCACGTGCACGTGCATGTCCTTCTTCTCGAACACGGCGTGATCGATGCCCAGACGGCGGGCGCGCGAACGCACCACCGAGCGCGCGGCCTCGACCGACTCCTTCATGACGTCGCCCAGCGAACCGGTGCGCTGGATGGCGCCCTTGCCCGGCATGACCGCCACTTCGATCGTCAGCAGGTCGCCGCCCACCTCGGTCCATGCCAGACCGGTCACCTGGCCGATCTGGTTCTCCTTCTCGGCCACGCCGAAGGTGTAACGGCGCACGCCCAGATAGTCGTTCAGGTTGTCCGCCGTGACGACCACTTGCCGCTTGTCGCCCTTGAGCAGCAGGCCCTTGACCACCTTGCGGCAGATCTTGCTGACCTCTCGCTCCAGCGCGCGCACGCCCGCTTCCCGGGTGTAGTAGCGCACGATGTCGCGCAGGGCCGATTCCTCGACCTTGAGCTCTTCGGCCTTCAGCCCGTTGTTCTTCATCTGCTTGGGCAGCAGATGCTGCATGGCGATGTGCACCTTCTCGTCTTCGGTGTAACCCGACAGGCGGATGACCTCCATCCGGTCCAGCAACGCCGGCGGAATGTTCAGCGTGTTGCTGGTCGCCACGAACATCACGTCGGACAGGTCGAAATCGACCTCGACATAGTGGTCCTGGAAGGTGTGGTTCTGTTCCGGATCCAGCACCTCGAGCAGCGCCGACGCCGGATCGCCACGGAAATCCATGCCCATCTTGTCGACTTCGTCGAGCAGGAAAAGCGGATTGCGCGCGCCGACCTTGGAGAGGTTCTGCAGGATCTTGCCCGGCATCGAACCGATATAGGTACGGCGGTGGCCGCGGATCTCGGACTCGTCGCGCACGCCGCCCAGCGCCATCCGCACGAACTTGCGGTTGGTCGCCTTGGCGATCGACTGGCCGAGCGAGGTCTTGCCGACCCCCGGAGGGCCGACCAGGCACAGGATCGGCGCCTTGACCTTGTCCACGCGCTGTTGCACCGCAAGGTATTCAAGAATGCGTTCCTTGACCTTCTCGAGCCCGTAGTGGTCGTCGTTGAGCACCTCTTCCGCGTGCGGCAGGGAATTGTTGACCTTGCTCTTCTTCTTCCACGGCAGGCCGACCAGCGTGTCGATGTAGTTGCGCACCACGGTAGCCTCGGCCGACATGGGCGACATCAGCTTGAGCTTCTTGAGCTCGGCATCGGCCTTCTTCTTGGCCTCCTTGGGCATGTGGGCGGCGATGATCTTCTTCTCGAGTTCCTCGAAGTCGGCACCGTCCTCGCCTTCGCCCAGTTCCTTCTGGATGGCCTTGACCTGCTCGTTCAGGTAGTACTCGCGCTGGCTTTTCTCCATCTGCTTCTTGACGCGACCGCGAATGCGCTTCTCGACCTGGAGAATGTCGATCTCGGTCTCGAGCTGGGCCAGCAGCGCTTCCAGGCGCTCGGAGGTGGAGAACACCTCGAGCATCTTCTGCTTCTGTTCCAGCTTGAGCGGCAGGTGCGCCGCGATGGTGTCGGCCAGCCGGCCAGGCTCGTCGATGCCCGACAGCGAAGTCAGGATCTCCGGCGGGATCTTCTTGTTCAGTTTGACGTACTGGTCGAACTGCGACACGATCGCGCGCCGCAGGGCCTCGGTTTCCGAGCCCTGGCCCCGGTCGGGATCGATGGGCACCAGTTCGCAGGCGAAATGCGCGCCCAGGTCGTCGATGCGCGTGATACGGGCGCGCTGGGCTCCCTCGACCAGCACCTTGACGGTGCCGTCGGGCAGCTTGAGCATCTGCAGGATGCTGGCCAGGCAGCCGATCTCGTAGATGTCGTCGGCCGAGGGCTCATCCTTGGCGGCCGACTTCTGGGCCACCAGCATGATGCTCTTGCCGGCTTCCATCGCGGCTTCCAGCGCCTTGATGGACTTGGGCCGGCCCACGAACAGCGGGATGACCATGTGCGGAAATACGACCACGTCGCGCAGCGGAAGCAGCGGCAACTCGATCGGTTCGGGAGGGAGTATCTGGCTCGCAGACATGATTCGTCCTCGAATTTGAATGCAATCAGGATGAGGGCGTAAGCGTGGATTTCAAGCGTCGGCGGGCAACGTGGTCTGCTGGAACTGCCGGGCGCATGCCCTTTTCCCGCACAGCACGCCCGGGAAAAGCGTATGAACCCGAAGAGAGGCGCAGAGTCATCATTCGCCCACAGGCCATTGATTTACACGCCATGGCCCAATGTAGCATAGGTGGGGTCCCCCCCTACGCCCTTCGGGCGCCCCCCAGGGGGCGATGCGGGTGGACCGGCAAAGCCGGATCCACCGCATCCTGGGGTAACAACGGGCTGGCGGAGACTGGCGATACTGCCAAACGCCTGGCTGGATTGGAAAAGAACAACGGCCTTGCGCGCAAACAAGGCCGTTTTCTTTTCCTGATCGTTCCCCAGACCCAGGGCACAGCGGATCCGGCTTTGCCGGTCCGCCAGTGCCGCCCCCTGGGGGGCGCGCGTCAGCGCGTAGGGGGGGCCCTACTTATTGGCGACCTTGGGCTTGTCGCCGTAGATCAGGAGGGGGATGCCTTCGCCGGTGATGGCGTTTTCGTCCAGGACGACCTTGACGACGTTGCCCTGGGTGGGCAGTTCGTACATGGTGTCGAGCAGCGCGGCTTCGATGATGGAGCGCAGGCCGCGGGCGCCGGTCTTGCGCTTGAGCGCCTTCTGGGCGATGGCCAGGAGAGCCTGGGGCCGCACGTCCAGTTCGGCGCCTTCCATGGCCAGCAGCTTCTGGAACTGCTTGACCAGGGCGTTCTTGGGCTCGACCAGGATCTGGATCAGGGCCTCCTCGTTCAGCTCGTCCAGCGTCGCCACCACGGGCAGGCGGCCGACCAGTTCGGGGATGAGGCCGAACTTGATCAGGTCCTCGGGCTCGACTTCGCCGAACAGCGCGCTGACCGAGCGCTCCGACTCCGCCTTGACCGAGGCGCCGAAGCCGATGCCGGACTTTTCGGTGCGGCCGCGGATGACTTTCTCCAGCCCGTCGAACGCGCCGCCGCAGATGAACAGGATGTTGGTCGTGTCGATCTGCACGAAATCCTGGTTCGGGTGCTTGCGGCCGCCCTGCGGGGGAACGGAGGCGACGGTACCCTCGATCAGCTTGAGCAGGGCCTGCTGCACACCTTCGCCCGACACGTCGCGGGTGATGGACGGATTGTCGGCCTTGCGCGAGATCTTGTCGATCTCGTCGATGTAGACGATGCCGCGCTGGGCCTTTTCCACATCGTAGTTGCAGTTCTGCAGCAGCTTCTGGATGATGTTCTCGACGTCCTCGCCCACGTAGCCGGCCTCGGTCAACGTGGTGGCGTCGGCGATCACGAACGGCACGTTCAGCAGGCGGGCCAGCGTCTGGGCCAGCAGCGTCTTGCCCGAACCGGTGGGGCCGATCAGCAGGATGTTGCTCTTGGACAACTCGACGTCGTCCGTCTTGCCGCCGGCATGACGGATGCGCTTGTAGTGGTTGTACACCGCCACCGACAGGATCCGCTTGGCCCGGGTCTGGCCGATCACGTATTGGTCGAGGATCTCCTTGATCTCGGCCGGCGTGGGCAGTTCGGACTTGGCGCCGGTCTTGACGTCGGCGGCCACTTCGTCACGGATGATGTCGTTGCACAGGTCGATGCACTCATCGCAAATGAACACCGACGGTCCGGCGATCAGCTTGCGAACCTCATGCTGGCTCTTGCCGCAAAACGAGCAATAGAGCAGCTTCTCGTTCGACCCTTTCTTTTCCGACATGCTCAACCCTGTTCGGTACGACTGCTGAAGACTTTGTCGATCAAGCCATACGATAGCGCATCGGCCGCCGACATGAAATTGTCGCGCTCGGTGTCCACCGCGATGCGTTCGATCGGCTGGCCGGTGTTCTCGGCCAGGATCCGGTTCAGGCGCTCGCGCAGGTACAGGATCTCGCGCGCGTGGATTTCGATATCCGTCGCCTGGCCCTGGGCGCCGCCCGAGGGCTGGTGGATCATGATGCGGGAATTGGGCAGCGAGATCCGCTTGCCCTTGGCGCCGGCGGCCAGCAGGAAAGCGCCCATGCTGGCGGCCAGGCCGGTGCAGAGCGTGGCCACGTCGGGCTTGACGAACTGCATGGTGTCATAGATGGCCATGCCCGCGTACACCGACCCGCCGGGCGAGTTGATGTACAGCGAGATGTCCTTCTCGGGATTTTCCGACTCCAGGAACAGGAGCTGGGCCACGATCAGGTTGGCGGTGGCATCGGCCACCGGGCCCACCAGGAAGATGATCCGCTCTTTCAGCAGACGCGAGTAGATGTCGTACGCACGCTCGCCCCGGCCGGACTGTTCGATCACCATCGGCACGTAGCCGAGGGCCTTGGGGCCGAGAGACTCGGCCCCGTACATGGATGCGTAGAAATCTACGAAGCGTTGCATTAGGCAGTTCCCATCAATTCATCGAAGGAGACTTGCTCGTCCTTGACCTTGGCCTTGGACAGCACGTGCTGGACGACGTTGTCCTCGAGCACGATGGCCTCGATTTCGGCCAGGCGAGCCTTGTCCGTCAGATAGTAGCGCACGACTTCCTCGGGCTTCTCGTAGCTCTGGGCGAAGTCCTCGATGCGGGCGCGGATCTGGTCGGGCTTGGCCTTGAGGTTCTCGGCCTTGACCAGCTCCGAAACCAGCAGGCCCAGGCGCACGCGGCGCTCGGATTCCGAGGCGAAGGCCTCGGCCGGGATCGGCAGCTTGTCGGCGTTGGGCACGCCGCGCTGGCGCAGGTCCTCGCGGGCCGCTTCGATGCGGCGCTCGGTGTCGTCGTTGACCAGGGCCTTGGGAATGTCGAAGGTCGCGGCCTTGGCCAGCGCATCCATCACGCTCGACTTGGTGCGGGCCTGGGTGCGGCTGCGCACTTCGCGCTCGAGGTTGGCGCGGATGTCGGCACGCAGCTTCTCGACGTCGCCTTCGGCCTGGCCCAGTTGCTTGGCGAACTCGGCATCGACCTGGGGCAGCACGCCCTCTTCCACCTTCTTGACGGTGATGGTGAACTCGGCGGTCTTGCCGGCGACTTCGGCCGAACCGTAGTCGGCGGGGAACGTCAGCGGGAACACCTTGGTCTCGCCGGCCTTCATGCCGCGCGCGGCCGCTTCGAACTCGGGCAGCATGCGGCCCTGGCCGAGCACGAACGGGAAGTCCTCGGCGGTACCGCCCTGGAACGCGACGCCGTCGATGGTGCCGGCAAAGTCCAGCGTCACGCGGTCGTCGTCGCCCGCGGCCCGGCCTTCGCGCTCTTCGAACGTCACGCGCTGCTTGCGCAGGATGTCCACCGTGCGATCGACCTCGGCATCACCCACTTCGCTCTTGGCGCTGGTGACTTCCAGGGCGGTCAGGTCGGGAATGGCGACTTCCGGGTAGACCTCGAACGTGGCGCTGAAGGCCACCACGTCGTCGGCCACGCCTTCGGTCTTGGGCTCGACGGACGGCGAACCCGCCAGGCGCAGCTTGGACTCGGCCACGACCTTTTCCAGGGCGTCGCCGATCTTGGCGTTCAGCACTTCCATGCGCACTTCGGGACCGTAGGTACGGGCCAGCATGGGCAGCGGGACCTTGCCGGGACGGAAGCCCGGCATCTTGGCGGTGCGGGCCAGGCGCTTGAGGCGCGTCTCGACTTCTTTTTCGATGTCGGCCACCGGCACGGAAAGATCAACGCGGCGCTCAAGCCCCGACAGGGTTTCAACCACAGGCTGCATGCAAAAACCTATATTGAGTATGTGTAATCGACAGAACCGGACACCCGCGCCGCGAGAGGCACCGCAACCAGAGATCGATCCGGGCATTCGCGAATTGTGCCACAGCCCCCGTGCGGCGCCGCAGCGCCGCGCGGGGGCTCCGGAAGCCGCCTTGCCGGCTGCGGCCGGACACCACCAGGGTTGTTCAAACTTGTGGTGCGACCGAGAGGAATCGAACCTCCACAGGATTTCTCCCGACAGGACCTAAACCTGTTGCGTCTACCAATTTCGCCACGGTCGCACATCAGAAACCGGATTGTAACCCGAGTCTCCGAAAAGGCCCGGCGCCCCCCGCCTCCCGCCCGGGGGCGACGGCCCCGCCGGCCCGCCAACCATTGTTTTCGCTCGGCGCGCACGTAGCGGCCCCGGCGGGGCGCCCGTTTACCGTTATTGATCATCCTCACCAAAACGTTGGGATAGATTGCCATTGCAATCCCGCAACGCATTCTTACCCGCAATGATAGAAACCCATACGCCAGAAGTCGCCGTCCTGCTCGGGGAGACCGGCCGCGATTACGAAATCGCGGACGAGCTGATGCGTGCCGGCTTCAGCGTCTACGTCTGCACCAGCTCGCAGGAAGTGCATGCGCTGCTGCGAGCGGGCAAGAACCCGGTGGTGCTTGCCGACGCGGCGCGGGCGGCGGCGTTCGACAGCTATTCGCTGACCCGGCTCGTCTACATCCCGCCCGATCCCGGCCAGGCCGCCGACAAGCCCCATGTGGAAGTCCGCGTGCTGGGCGCCGATCCGAGCGCCGAGCTGCTGCCCATCCTGCGCGCCATGCGGCGCCATCTCGCCCTGGCCGCGCCGCGCCTGGCCGAACCGCCGCCCGAGACGCCCACGCCGGCGCTGTGGCTCCTGTCCACGCCCCCGCGCCGCCTGACGAGCCCCGAAGGCCGCAGCCTGCCGCTGACCCTGACCGAATGGCAGTTCATCAGCCATCTTTTCGGCGAGCGCAACCGTACCCTGACCTTCGCCCAATGGCAGGCCGTCTCGGCCAAGGACGGCGCCCGCCAGTTGCACAACGTCGCGGTCCTGGTCAGCCGGCTGCGCCGCAAGGCCCAGCGGCACGGCATCACCCTGCCCCTGGAGGCCGTCCGGGGCGTGGGCTACTCCTTCACGCAGCCCTGCGGGGACCTGGCGTCGGGAACCAGGCAGGCCGGCTAGCCGCTACGCGACCGCTGCCCCCCCCGGAGGGCGCTTGTTGCCTTGGGGCGGCCCCACGGCAAAATGCCCGCCCCGAGGTTACAATCGCGGCCATGAATCCACGCCTCGGGCTGCTGCAGCCCTATCCCTTCGAAAAACTGCGCGCGCTGTATGCCGATGTCGTGCCGCCCGCCAGCCTGCGTCCCGTCAGCCTGTCCATCGGCGAGCCCAAGCACGCCACGCCGGCTTTCATCGAGGACGCCATCCGGCAGAACCTGTCCGGGCTGTCGGGCTACCCCCCCACCAAGGGCTCGCCCGCGCTGCGCGCCGCCATCGCCGGCTGGCTGGAACGGCGCTACGGGCTGCCCGCGATCGATCCCGACACGCAGGTGCTGCCCGTGCTGGGCTCGCGCGAGGCCTTGTTCGCCTTCGCGCAGGTGGTGATCGACGGCGCGCGGCAGCCCCGCGTGCTGTGTCCCAACCCGTTCTACCAGATCTACGAAGGCGCCGCGCTGCTGGCCGGCGCCCGTCCCACCTTCGTCAACGCCGACCCGGCGCGCAACTTCGGCTGCGACTGGGCCTCGGTCTCGCCCGCCGAATGGGGAGAGACCCGGCTGGTCTACGTCTGCTCGCCCGGCAATCCGGCGGGCAACGTCATGGACCTGGACGAATGGAAGTACCTGTTCGAGCAGGCCGACAAGTACGGCTTCATCATCGCCTCGGACGAGTGCTATTCCGAGATCTACCTGGACGAGGCCGAGCCGCCGCTGGGCGCGCTCGAGGCGGCCCACCGCCTGGGCCGCGGCGACTTCCACAATATCGTGGTGTTCTCCAGCCTGTCCAAGCGCTCGAACGTGCCCGGCATGCGCTCCGGCTTCGTGGCGGGCGACGCCAGGCTGCTGGCCAGGTTCCTGCTGTACCGCACCTACCATGGCAGCGCGATGAGCGACGTGGTCTCGGCGGCCAGCATCGCGGCCTGGAACGACGAGGAACACGTGCGCGAGAACCGGCGCATGTACCGCGAGAAATTCGACGCTGTCCTGCCCATCCTGCAGGAGGCGATGGATATCCAGCGCCCGCAGGCCTCGTTCTACCTCTGGCCGCGCACGCCCATCGACGACGCCGAGTTCACCCGCGGCCTGCTGGCGCAAGAAAACGTCACGGCCCTGCCGGGCAGCTACCTCGCGCGCGAGACCCCCGCCGGCAACCCCGGGGCCAACCGCGTACGCCTGGCGCTGGTGGCGCCGCTGGACGAATGCGTCGAGGCGGCCCACCGCCTGGCCCGCTACGCCCGCTCGCTGCCGACCAGCCGCATCGCATGAACGACTAGAACACCCATACCGCATGTAAACACACCCCACCCAGGGCACAGCGGATCCGGTTCCGCCGGTCCGCCAGTGCCGCCCCCTCGGGGGACGCGCGCAAGCGCGTAGGGGGGTCCTTCTATTGGATATCCGACCATGAGCCAAGACCTCAAGACCGTCATCGAACAAGCCTGGGAAGACCGCGCCTCGCTGTCGCCCTCTTCTGCCCCCGCCGCCGTCCGCGAAGCCGTCGAGCACGTCCTTGCCGGGCTGGACAAGGGCGAACTGCGCGTGGCCGAGAAGCAGAACGGCGACTGGACCGTCCACCAGTGGATCAAGAAGGCCGTGCTGCTGTCCTTCCGCCTGGAAGACAACGTCGTGATGGGCACCGGCCCGGGCAGCGCCCTGCAGTTCTACGACAAGGTACCCAGCAAGTTCGCCGGCTACAGCGCCGAGGACTTCAAGCAAGGCGGCTTCCGCGTCGTGCCGCCCGCCGCCGCCCGCCGCGGCTCGTTCATCGCCCGCAACGCCGTGCTGATGCCCTCTTACGTGAACATCGGCGCCTACGTCGACGAAGGCACCATGGTCGATACCTGGGCCACCGTGGGCTCGTGCGCGCAGATCGGCAAGAACGTGCACCTGTCGGGCGGCGTGGGCATCGGCGGCGTGCTCGAACCGCTGCAGGCCAACCCCACCATCATCGAAGACAACTGCTTCATCGGCGCCCGTTCGGAAGTCGTCGAAGGCGTGATCATCGAGGAAAACTCGGTCCTGTCCATGGGTGTGTTCATCGGCCAGAGCACCAAGATCTACAACCGCGAAACCGGTGAGATCACCTACGGCCGCGTGCCCTCGGGCTCGGTGGTCGTGCCCGGCAGCCTGCCCTCGGCCGACGGCAAGTACAGCCTGAACTGCGCCGTGATCGTCAAGCGCGTCGATGCGCAAACCCGCGTCAAGACCAGCATCAACGACCTGCTGCGCGCCTGACCCCGGACTTTCCAACGCACTCGCCATGACCACTTCCGTCCTGTCCCTGGTTGAAGAACTGATCCGCCGTCCCTCGGTCACGCCCGAGGACGAAGGCTGCCAGGCCTTGCTGGCCCAACGCCTGGCGGCGCTCGGCTTCGCCTGCGAAACCATCGCGGGCGGCGGGGTGGTCAACCTGTGGGCGCGGCGCGGCGCCGAAGGGCCGCTGGTGGTCTTCGCCGGCCACACCGACGTGGTGCCGCCCGGCCCGCGCGAGCAATGGCATACCGACCCGTTCGTGCCCACGCAGGTCGACGGGAACCTGTACGGCCGCGGCGCGGCCGACATGAAAAGCTCGATCGCCGCCTTCGTGGTTGCGGCCGAGGAATTCATCGCGCACAACCCCGACCATCCCGGCTCGATCGGCCTCCTGATCACCTCCGACGAGGAAGGGCCGGCCACCGACGGTACCGTCAAGGTCTGCGAGCAGCTCGTGGCCCGGGGCGAGCGCCTGGACTACTGCATCGTGGGCGAACCCACGTCGTCCGTGCAACTGGGCGACACCATCAAGAACGGCCGCCGCGGATCGCTGTCCGGGCGGCTCGTGGTCAAGGGCATCCAGGGCCACGTCGCCTATCCGGAAAAAGCGCGCAACCCCATCCACCAGTGCGCGGGCGCGCTGGCCGAGCTGGCAGCCACCGAATGGGACCGGGGCAACGAATACTTCCCGCCCACCACCTTCCAGATTTCCAACTTCCACAGCGGCACGGGCGCCACCAACGTCGTGCCGGGCGAAGCGGTCATCGACTTCAATTTCCGCTTTTCCACCGCCAGCACCGCCGACGACCTGAAAACCCGCGTGCTCGCCGTCCTTGATCGCCACCAGCTCGAATACACGGTGGACTGGACCCTGAGCGGCCTGCCTTTCCTGACGCCGCGCGGAACGCTGTGCAGCGCGCTGGGCGACGCCATCGCCGCCGAGCTCGGCATCGAGGCCGAGCTGTCCACCACCGGCGGCACCTCCGACGGCCGCTTCATCGCCCGGATCTGCCCGCAGGTCGTGGAGTTCGGCCCGGTCAACGCCACCATCCACAAGGTCAACGAACACATCGCCGTGGATAGCCTGGAGCCGCTGAAGAACGTCTACCGCCGGACGCTGGAAGCGCTGCTGAGGTGATGCTTCCTCCTAGGTCGTGTTAACACTAATGGTGTTAATCATGAAAATTAAGAGATACTTCGGTGATGGAAATCAGCGAAGCCCAATTCAAGCAGATAGAGCATTGCCTTCCTCGCCAGCGGGGCAATGTGAGCATGAGCAATCTGAACGTGCTGAACGCGATCCTGTACGTGGCCGAGCACGGCTGCAAATGGAGAGGGTTGCCGGAGCGTTTTGGCAACTGGCACACGATCTATACGAGAATGAACCGGTGGTCCAAGAGCGGCGTTCTGGATCGGGTGTTCGAGCAACTGCAGCAGTCGCAGATTGTCCGGATACGCATCGAGGCGGTGTCGCTGGACAGCACGATAGTCAAAGTGCATCCGGACGGTACGGGGGCCCTCAAAAAAAAGGCCGCCAAAGCATTGGCAAGTCTCGAGGAGGCTGGACCACCAAGATTCATCTGGTTGCCGCGGATGCTCGAACGGCAGTGATCTTCGCGCTGTCGCCGGGCCAAGCCGGCGATGGCCCGCAGGGGCGGGCACTGTTGCGCCGCCTGGGCAGACCGAATCGGCCACTGCACTTGCTGATGGACAAAGCCTACGAAGGCAACGAGACTCGGCAACTGGCCTTGGATTTGGGATACATCCCAGTCGTGCCGCCATTGAAGACGCGTGTTCAGCCATGGCAGTACGACCGGGAGATGTATAAGCGGCGCAACGAGGTCGAGCGCCTGTTTCGGCGACTCAAAGGCTTCCGCAGAATCTTCTCCCGCTTCGACAAACTCGACGTCATGTTTACCGGGTTCATCAATTTCGCCCTGATTGCAGATGGGCTGCGTTGTGTTAACAGGCCCTAGGCGCTTACGCGCGCGCCCCCGCGGGCGGCGCCGGCGGACCGGCAAGGCCGGATCCCCCGCGCCCTGAATCAGGATACCGATATGCCCACTGCCGATTTCCATTCCCTGCGCACCGTCCGCGACCTGATCCGCTATGCCGTGAGCCGCTTCAATGCCGCCGGCATCGCGCTGGGCCACGGCACGCTCGACGTCTACGACGAAGCCGTCTACCTGGTCCTGCACACGCTGCATCTGCCCATCGACCGGCTCGAGCCCTTCGTCGATGCCGCCGTGCTCGATGGCGAGCGCGAGGCCGTGCTGGCCATCATCGACCGCCGCATCGACGAGCGCCTGCCCGCTCCCTACCTGACCAACGAAGCGTGGCTGCGCGGCCGCCGTTTCTACGTCGACGAGCGGGTCATCGTGCCGCGCTCCTACATCGCCGAGCTGCTGGACGACGGCCTCGCGCCCTGGATCGACGACCCCTACGCCGTGGAATGGGCGCTGGACATGTGCACCGGTTCCGGCTGCCTGGCGATCGCGGCGGCGGAGACGTTCCCGCACGCGCAGGTGGACGCGGTGGACATCTCGAAGGACGCGCTGGACGTGGCCCGCATCAACGTCGACGACTACGGCCTGCAGGATCGCATCGCGCTGCATCAGTCGAATCTGTTCGAGGCGCTGCCGCCCGCGCAGTACGACCTGATCCTGTGCAACCCGCCCTACGTCAACACCGATTCCATGAATGCGCTGCCGGCGGAGTACCGGCACGAGCCCAGTCTGGCGCTGGCCGGGGGCGCGGACGGGATGGATCTGATCCGTCCGCTGCTGGCCCAGGCGGCTGAATTCCTGCAGCCCGACGGGATCCTGGTGCTGGAGCTGGGCCACGAGAAAGCTTATTTCGAGCAGGCCTTTCCCCATCTCGACCCCGTATGGCTGAGCACCTCCGGCGGCGACGACAAAGTGTTGCTGCTCAGGCAGGACCAATTAGTATGAAGGCCCCTCCCTACGCGCTGACGCGCGCCCCCGATGGTAGACCCCCAGCCGCTACGCGGCAGCCCCCCAAGGGGGCTGGGACCCGCCTTGGGGCGGCCCGGCGCCGGGTCCCCGGGGCGAAACCGGCGGACTGGCGGAGCCAGATCCGCGGTTTCCTGGGGTACAACCCGACGGCTGAAGAACGGCGATTTTGCCGAGCTGCACTGGAGAGCGTGCAAACAAGGCGGTTCCCGCGGTGATACGAGCATCAGGCATTACGCTTCGGCGCGGCACCAAGGTGCTGCTGGACGGCGCCGACTTCGTGGTCCATCCCGGCGAGCGCGTCGGCATCGTTGGCCCCAACGGCGCGGGCAAGTCCACGCTGTTCGCGCTGTTGAACGGCCAACTGGAACCTGACGCGGGCAACCTCGACATCCCGGCCGGTTGGCGCATCGCGTCGATCGCGCAGGAAATCCACGACACCGGCCGCGAGGCGCTGGACTTCGTCATCGACGGCGACACGCGCCTGCGCCGCCTGCAGGCCGAGCGCGCCGCGGTCGACGTCGACCGCGAGGGCCTGCGCCTGGCCGAGTTGGAAGCGGAACTGGCCGACGCCGGCGCGTTCTCGGCGCAGTCGCGCGCCGAGCAACTGCTGGTCGGCCTGGGTTTCTCGCAAGAGGAATTCCGCCAGCCGGTGGCGAGCTTCTCGGGCGGCTGGCGCATGCGCCTGAACCTGGCGCGCGCGCTGATGGCGCCGTCCGATCTGCTGCTGCTGGACGAACCCACCAACCACCTGGACCTGGACGCCATGCTGTGGCTGGAGCGCTGGCTGGCGGCCTACCCCGGCACCGTACTGGTGATCTCGCACGACACCGAGTTCCTGGACGCGGTGGCCCGGACCATCCTGCATTTCGACCAGGGCAAGCTGGTGCGCTATAAGGGCGGCTACGAGGACTTCCTGACGCAGCGCGCCGAGCGCCTGCGGCAGAACCAGATCGCCTACGACAAGCAACAGCGCGAAGCTGCCCACCTGCAAAGCTTCATCGACCGCTTCAAGGCCAAGGCCAGCAAGGCCAAGCAGGCCCAGAGCCGGGTCAAGGCGCTGGCGCGGATGCAGGTATTGGCGCCCATGCGCGCGGCGGCGGGCATCGACATCAGCATCCCCTCGCCCGACCACATGCCCGATCCGCTGCTGTCGCTGGACGGCGTGCGCGCCGGCTATCCGGACGCGCCCATCCTGGACGGCGTCAAGCTGTCGGTGCGCGCCGGCGCGCGGGTGGGCATCCTGGGCGCCAACGGCGCGGGCAAGAGTACGCTGGTCAAGACCCTGGCGGGCGAAATCGAGCCGCTGGGCGGCGAGCGCAAGGAAGCCCGCGGGCTGGCCGTCGGCTACTTCGCCCAGCACCAGCTCGACATGCTGGATGCCGAGGCGACGCCGCTGCTGCACCTGGCCCGCCTCGCCCCCGAGGCGCGCGAACAGGACCTGCGCAACTACCTGGGCGGCTTCGGCTTCTCGGGCGACTTCGCGCTGGCCAAGGTGGGCCCCATGTCGGGCGGCGAGAAGGCCCGCCTGGCGCTGGCGCTGGTGGTCTGGAAAAAACCCAACCTGTTGCTGCTGGACGAACCCAGCAACCACCTGGACGTCGACACGCGCGAGGCACTGACCGAGGCGCTGGCCGAGTTCGAAGGCACCATGCTGCTGGTCTCGCACGACCGGCATCTGTTGCGGACCACCGTCGACAGCTTCTGGATCGTCGCCGACGGCGGCGTGCACGAATTCGACGGCGACCTGGAAGACTACCGCGACTGGCTGGCCAACCGCCAGGGCGGCAACGCGTCCGCCTCGTCCGCCACCGCTGCCTCCGCCGAAGGCGGCGTCGACCGCAAGACTCAGCGGCGGCTGGAAGCCGAGAGCCGGCAGCGCCTGTCCACCCTGCGCAAGCCGTTGGAGACCCGGCTCAGGAAGCTGGAAGAGGACATGCAGAAGCTGGAGGCGCGCAAGCGCGAACTGGACCAGCTCATCGCCGATCCCGGCTTGTACGAGGATGCCCGCCGGGACGAATGTCGCCGCGTGCTGGCCGAACACGGCGACCTGCAGAAGCGGCTGGGCGAGATCGAGGAGGCCTGGCTGGGCGTGCAGGAAGAACTCGACGCCATCCAGGCCTGAGGCGTCCGCGCGGACGCCTGAACGGAACGGCCCTAGACGTTCATCACGCTGACGGCGCGCGTGTTCAGGTACGCCTCGACCGCTTCCGGACCGCCTTCGGAGCCGAAGCCCGAATCCTTGATCCCGCCGAACGGCATCTCGGCCGTCGGAACGGCCGGCATGTTGACGAACAGCATGCCGACCTCGACCTTGCGGGCAATCAGGTCGGCGTTCTTCAGCGAGCTCGTGAAAGCGTAGCCGGCCAGGCCGTACGACAGCCGGTTGGCTTCGGCAATCGCCTCGTCCAGCGTGTTGAAGGAGCGGATGGCGGCAACAGGGCCGAAGGGTTCGTCGTTGAAGATGCGGGCATCGAGCGGCACGTCGGCCAGGACGGTCGGCTCCCAGAAATTGCCGACTTCGCCGATGCGCTTGCCGCCGGCCAGCACCTGGGCGCCCCTCTGGACCGCGTCGTCCAGGAAGCCGGACATGGCGACCAGGCGGCGGGGATTGGCCAAGGGACCCATCTGCGTGCCCTCGGCCAGGCCGTCGGCGACGCGCAGGCCCTTCGCCCACTTCGCCAGCTCGGCGGCAAATTCGGCGCGCACGCTTTCATGGACCAGGAAACGCGTCGGCGAGATGCAGACCTGGCCGGCATTGCGGAACTTGGCGCCGCCCGCGGACTTCACCGCCAGGGCGACGTCCGCGTCCTCGCAGACGATGACCGGCGCATGGCCGCCCAGCTCCATGGTCACGCGCTTCATGTGCTGGCCCGCCAGCCCGGCGAGCTGCTTGCCGACCGCGGTCGAACCCGTGAACGTGATCTTGCGGATGGCCGGATGCGGGATCAGGAAACCCGAGATCTCGGCCGGGTCGCCATACACCAGCCCCAGGACGCCAGGCGGCAGGCCGGCATCCTGGAAGGCGCGGATCAAGGCGGCCGGCGCGGCGGGGGTTTCCTCGGGCGCCTTGACCACCACCGAGCAGCCCGCGGCCAGTGCCGGCGCCAGCTTGCGCACCACCTGGTTGATCGGGAAGTTCCACGGCGTGAACGCCGCCACCGGCCCGACCGGGTCCTTGAGCACCATCTGGCGCTGCGCCAGGCTGCCGCGCGAGGGCACGATGCGGCCGTACACCCGGAAGCCCTCCTCGGCGAACCACTCGATGATGTCGGCGGCAGCTAGCGTCTCGCCCTTGGCTTCGGCCAGCGGCTTGCCGTTCTCCTGGGTCATCAGCGGCGCGATCTCGCCCGCGCGCTCGCGCATCAGCCCGGCGGCCTTGCGCATGATCTCGCTGCGCTTGGCGGCGGTCATGCCGTTCCAGGTGGCGAAGCCGCGCTGCGCCGCCTCGACGGCCTGCTCCAGGTCGGCCCGGCTGGCGTGGGCCACGCGGCCGATTTCCCTGCCGGTCGCGGGGTTGACCACGGCAAGGGTCTTGCCATCGGCGGCATCCCTCCACTTGCCGTCGATGAAGAGCTGGGTATCCGTATACGTCGTAGCCTGTGCCATCTCGATGGGTTCCTTTTGCGTGTCGCGGCAATACCGCCGTCCTGCGCCGATGGACGCAGGCGTACCTTCAAAGCATAAAGCGCAATGTCCGACGCGCCATAAATATCTTTACATTAAGATTCTTAATGATAAGATAACTGCACGTTCCACCCTTCCACAGGACATGCATCGTGCAAGCCAGGATCACCCGCCTAGAAGGCACCCCTTACCAGCAGCAACGCGCCTTTTCGCCCGCCGTCGTCTCGGAAGGCGGCCGCACCATCTGGCTGGCGGGGCAGACCACCACCGAGGACGCGCAGGGCCGCGACATCTCCGGCCAGTTCGAAGCCCAGGTGCGGGCCTGCTTCTCGCTGATCCAGGGAACCCTGGCCCGCTGCGACGCGGACCTGCGCAACCTGGTCTGGATGACCGTGTTCATCGACGATCCCCGGCACGGCGACCGCTTCGTCGACATCCGCGCCGAGCTGCTCGGCAGCACCGGCTTTCCCGCCAGTACCCTGATCACGGTGTCGCATTTCGCCCGTCCGGGCATCGTGGTCGAAATCCAGGCCATTGCCGTGGTCTGATCCCCCTCCCGCCCCTGCGCCACCCAGGAGACTTCCATGCCACGCCGCGCCTTGCTCGCTTTCTGCATCAGCTCGCTTTGCCTCGCCGCTCACGCGGACACCTATCCCAGCAGGAACGTCACGCTGGTCGTCACCAGCGGCCCCGGCTCCTCGGCCGACATCCTGTCCCGCATCATCGGCGTGGATCTGTCCCGCCGCCTGGGACACACCGTCGTCGTCGACAACCGGCCGGGCGCGGGCGGCAACATCGCCGGCGAACTGGTCGCCAAGGCGCCCGCCGACGGCCATACGCTGCTGCTGGCCTCGATCAGCACGCACGGCATCAACCCCTGGCTGTATGCCCGCATGCCCTTCGATCCCGTCAAGGACTTCAAGCCCATCGGCACGGTGGCCTCCAATCCCAACGTGCTGGTGGTGGCGGCCAGGTCGCCCATACGCTCCATTCCCGATCTTCTCACCGCGGCCCGCAAGACACCGGACCTGGCGTACTCGTCCGGCGGCAGCGGCACCTCGCAGCACCTGGCGGGCGAAATGTTCGCGTCGCGGGCCGGCATCAAGCTGATGCACGTGCCCTACAAGAGCGCGCCACAAAGCATGAACGCGGTGCTGGCGGGCGACGTGGCCATGACCTTTCTGAGCGTTCCCGTCGCCGCCGGCCAGATCCAGGCCGGCCAATTGCGCGCGTTGGGCCTGACCTCGGCCCGGCGGCTGGCCAGCCTGCCTGACGTTCCCTCCATCGCCGAACAAGGCCTGCCGGGCTTCGACGTCTCGGCCTGGTTCGGTCTCGTGGCGCCGGCGGGCACGCCGCAGCCCGTGGTCGACCAGCTCAACCGCGCGTTGCAGGAAACCCTGCGCGAGCCGTCGGTGCGCGAGAAACTCGAGGGCCAGGGCATGGAAATCCTGGGCGGCACGCCCGAGGAGTTCGCGCGCCTGATACGCAGCGAGATCGACCGCTGGGGGCCGGTGGTACGCGCCTCCGGCGCCGCCGTCAACTGAGGCCGCCATGGCGATCGATACCCTGCGCGTGGCCGTGTTCGACGGCGGATGGAACCTGCCCCTGTGGGCCGGCATCGACCAGGGCTTCTTCGCAAGCCATGGGGTGCCCATCGAACTGCGTTATGTCGGCGGTTCGGCCGAACTGGTCGAGCGCCTGCTGCGCGACGAAGTCCAGGTCGCCATCGCCGGCATCGACAATCTCGTGGCCTACCAGGAGGGCCATGCCCGCATCCCCGGCACCCGCCCCGACCTGGTGGCCTTCCTGGGCGGCGACCGGGGCTTTCTGAGCCTGGTCGCCGGGCCCGGCATCCGAAGCTACGACGAGCTGCGCGGCCATACCTTGTCGGTGGACGCCCTTTCCACCGGATTCGCCTTCGTGCTGCGCGAACTGCTGGCCACGCACGGCATCTTGCCCGGCGAGGTCGAGATCGTGCCCGCCGGCGGCACCAGCCAGCGCCACGCGGCATTGCTGGCGGGCCGGCATGCGGCCACGCTGCTGCGCACCCCGTACGAATTGCTGGCGCAGGAAGCCGGCTGCCGTATCCTGCCGGGCGCGCACTGGCTGGACGACTACATGGGATCGGCCGCCTTCTGCCAACGCGCCTGGGCGGCCACGTCGGGCGAAACGCTCCGGGCATTCACGCGCGCCTACCGCGCCTCGCTGGACTGGCTGACCAGGCCGGACGCGGGCCCGCGCGCCGCCGCCCTGCTGCGCAGGCACGCGCCCGGCCTCGATCCGACCCTGAGCGAGCGCGCCCTGGACGTGTTGCTGGCCCCCGCCACCGGCCTCATCCGCGATCTGCGGCCCAGCATGACCGGCATCGCCACCGTGCTGGCGCTGCGCAACCGCCACGCTGGCCAGGCCGCGGCGCTAAGCGACCCCGCCCGCTATGTGGACCTGAGCTACCTGCCGCCGGCGTGAACCGGCCGCGCGGCTCGTGATAGAGTTCGACGCAATCGAAACGGCGTCGAGAATCAGTCCCTTGCCCCCTGCGTCCCCCCCTCCTCCGCGGCGCGACTCCGTCCAGCAACTGCTGGACGACTGGAAGCGCGAACGCCCCGATCTCGATCCCTGGCCACTGGGCATCATCGGCCGCCTGTCGCGCCTGTCCACGCACATGGTGCGGCATGCCGAGGAATGGCTGGCGCCCATGGGGCTGAGCTGGGAGACCTTCAGCCTGATCGTCACCCTGCGCCGCTGCGGCCCGGAATACGCGCTCAAGCCTTCGGACCTGATCAAGGTGTCGCTGCTGACCTCGGGCGCCGTCACCAACCGCATCGACCGCGTACAGGAGCGCGGCCTGGTGGTGCGCGAACCGGACCCCAACGATCGCCGCGGCGTGATCGTGCGGCTCACGCCCGAAGGCAAGGCGCTGGCCGACGAGGCCATCGCCCGCCACTTCGAGGCGATGGCGGAACTGCTGCGGCCCCTCGGCCGCCAGGAGGCGGACAAGCTGGCCGCCATGCTGGGCACGCTGCTGTTCGCCATCGAGGCGGGCGACTAGGGCCTCAAGCCCGCACCTCCGCCGCCTGGGCGGCCAGCAGCAGTTGCGCCGCCACCGAGACCGCGATGATGCCCGGCAGCTTGCCCTCGACCGCCGGCAGCCCGACCGGACACACCAGCGATTCGATGCTTGCCTCGGCCATGCCCCGCGCGCGCAGGCGCCGCTCGAAGGTCACGCGCTTGGTGGCCGAGCCGATCAGCCCGCAATAAGCGGCATCGCCGCGCGCGAGCACCGCGCGCACGATGTCGAAGTCCAGCGCGTGGCTGTGGGTCATGACCAGGTGCATGGCGCCGGGCGCGGCATCGGCGACCTCGGCCGCGAGGTCGTCGGCATGCACGGTTTCGACCTGTCCTGGCAGCGGCAGGGGAAAGACGTTCTCGCGGGTATCCAGCCACCGGATCCGGAACGGCAGCGGCAGCATCACGTGCACCAGCGCCCGCGCCACGTGTCCGGCTCCATACAGCCAGAGCTGGTGCGGCCGTGCCTCCAGCCCTTGCAGCAGCGGCAGGACATCGCCAGCGTCCGCCAGCACCGAGAAGCGCAGGTCGACGCTGCCGCCGCAGCATTGGCCCAGCGAGGGACCGAGCGCGAAGCGGCGCGTGCGCGCGGCCACGGAGCCCTCCTCGGCCTCCCGCAGCAGCGACCGCGCATGCGCGATGGCCTCGTATTCCAGGTGGCCGCCGCCTATGGTGCCGGCGAAGTCTTCGGCGCCGACCAGCAGCGCCGCGTCGGTGCCGCGCGGAACGCTGCCGCGCGCCTCCAGCACGCGGACCAGGCACACCGACCGGCCGCGCGCCGCGCGGGCGAAGTCGGCCAGCCCCTGGGGCAGCAGCGCGGCGGGAGTCATTGCTCCACGGCCCGCAGCACGGCCTCGGGCGTGGCGGGCGCCGACAGGGGCACGAGCGGACCACGCCCCTGTTCCCGCCGGGCCGCCGCCACCGCGTCGCGTATGGCGAAGAAGGCGGCGAAGCCCAGCATGAAAGGCGGCTCGCCCACGGCCTTGGAGCCGTAGACATTGTCCTCGCGGTTGGGCTCGGGCCAGAGTTCGACATGGAAGTCGGCGGGCACGTCGCCCGAAGTCGGGATCTTGTAGGTGGAGGGCGCATGCGTGGCCAGCGCGCCGTCCGGCTTCCAGACCAGTTCCTCCGAAGTCAGCCAGCCCACGCCCTGCACGAACCCGCCTTCGATCTGGCCGAGGTCGATCGCCGGGTTGATGGAGCGGCCCACGTCGTGCAGGATATCCACGCGCAGCACGCGCGTCTCGCCGGTCAGGGTGTCGACCGCGACCTCGGTGGCCGCCGCGCCGTAGGCGAAGTAGTAGAACGGACGGCCGCGCATGGTCTTGTGATCGTAGTGGATCTTGGGCGTAGCGTAGTAGCCGTCCGACCACAGCGACACGCGGGCGGCGTAGGCCGCCTTGGCCACGGCCGCGAAATCCAGCTCGGCGCCCGGCACGAGCACCTTGCCGCCGCGTATCGATACCTGGCCCACGTCCAGGCCGCGCGTGCCGGCCACATGGGCGCGCAGGCGGTCGCGCACTTCGCGCGCGGCGAACTCGGCCGCCCTGCCGTTCAGGTCGGTGCCGCTGGAGGCGGCGGTGGCCGAGGCATTGGGCACCCGGCCAGTGTCGGTGGCGGTGATCCGCACCCACGCCAGCGGCACGCCCAGGGTATCGGCCACGACCTGGCACACCTTGGTATGCAGCCCCTGCCCCATCTCGGTCCCGCCGTGGTTCACCGTGACGGAGCCGTCGGTATAGACGTTCACCAGCGCGCCGGCCTGATTGAACATCGTGGCCGTGAACGAGATGCCGAATTTCACGGGCGTCAGGGCCAGGCCGCGCTTGATCACCGGGCTGGCGGCATTCCAGCGCGCGATGGCCTCGCGCCGCCTGGCGTAGCCGCAATCGGCCGCCAGCCGCTCGATCAGTTCGGGCAGGATGTTGTCGGTGACCCGCATGCCGTAGGGCGTGCGGTCACGCGGCGCATCGCCGTACAGGTTGATCCGGCGCACGGCCAGCGGGTCCAGGCCGAGATGGCGCGCGATGTCGTCCAGGGCGGCCTCGATCATGCCCACGCCCTGCGGGCCGCCGAAGCCGCGGAACGCCGTATGGGACTGGGTATGGGTCTTGCAGCGATAGCTGTGGATGGCGGCGGCCGGCAGGTAGTAGGCGTTGTCGGCATGGAAGATGGCCCGGTCGGCGATCGGCCCCGACAGGTCGGCCGAGAAGCCGCAGGCCGCCGCCTGCGTCAGGTCGATGGCCAGGACGCGCCCCTGGCCGTCGAAGCCCACCGTCCAGCGTCCGAGGAAGGGATGGCGCTTGCCGGTGATCAGGAAGTCATCGTCGCGGTCGAGCCGCATCTTGCACGGCGCGCCGGCGATGCGCGCCGCCACCGCCGCCCACACCGCGATGTGGCCGGCCTGGGTTTCCTTGCCGCCGAATCCGCCTCCCATGCGGCGGCATTCGACCTGCACCGAATGGGCCGGCACGCCCAGTGCGTCGGCCACCCAGTGCTGTACCTCGCCCGGATGCTGGGTCGACGACAGCACCTTCATCGTGCCGTCCTCGCCCGGCATGGCCAGCGCGATCTGCCCTTCCAGGTAGAACTGCTCCTGTCCGCCCACCGCGAACTCGCCGTGCAGCCGGTGCGGCGCGGCGGCCATCGCAGCCTCGACGTCGCCCTCGACCAGGTGCACGGGAGGCAGCACCCAGGACTCGGCTTCCAGCGCCTGGGCTATCGTCAGGATGGCCGGCAGCGGCTCGACCTCCATCCGTACCGCTCGCGCGGCCACGCGCGCCGCCTTGGCGCCCGTGGCGATGACCAGCGCCACCGGCTGGCCCAGGTATTCGATCAGGTCCGCGGGCAGGATGGGTTCGTCGTGTCCCGCGCCCACCACGTTGGCCGCGGGCAGGTCGGCGGCGGTCACGACGCGGCGCACGCCGGGCATCGCCAGGGCGGCCGAGGCGTCTACGTTCATCAGCCGCCCGTGCGCGACCTTGGACAGCACGGGGGCGACGAACAGGGTGCCGCGCGGCTCGGGCACGTCATCCACGTACAGCGCGCGGCCGCTGACGTGCAGGTGCGCCGCCTCGTGCGGCGCGGCGACGCCGCAGGCCTGCGGCTCGGCCTCGATGTTCAGGATGCCGGGATGGTCGGGTGCGTTCATGGTTGTATCGCCGCAAGTTCGCCCAGGCGCGTGGCCGGCGCCTGCCGCGCCAGTTGCAGGCAGGACCGCAGCAGCAGGTTGGCGGCGGCCTGGCGCCGGTAGGCCGCGCTGGCGCGCAGGTCGTCCAGGGGATCGAATTCATCGTGCATGGCCTGCCAGGCCGCCCGCATGCCGGCGCTGTCCCGCAGGGTCGCGGCGGGCACGTCCACCCGCAGGCCCAGCAGCGCCTGCTCGGTCCGCACGGCACGGCTGGATACCGCGGCCATGCCGCCCACGCCCACGCCGGCGGCGACGATGCGGCCCCGTTCCACGCGCAGCGCCGTGGCCACGGCCACGGCGCTGATGTCCTGCTCCACCCGCTTGGACAGCTTCCATGCATGGACCGAGACGTCGGCGCCGAGCAGGGGCACGCGCACGGCACGGATGAACTCCCCCGGACGCAGGTCGTTCTTCTGGTAGCCGTGATAGAAATCGGTCAGCGGCAGGATCCGCTCCTGGCCCTGCCGGTGCAGCACGACCGAGCCGCCCAGCGCGATCAGCAGCGGCGCGGTGTCGCCGATGGGCGAGCCGTTCGCGACGTTGCCGACCAGCGTGGCGCTGTTGCGTACCGGCACCGACGCGAAGCGGTCGAAGTAATCGATACAGGCGGCAAAGTGCGGCGCCAGCGCCCGCCAGGCGTCCTCGACGGTGACGGCCGCGCCGATCTCCAGGCACGGGAGCTCGCGCCCCCAGCGCGACGATGCCAGCGCATCCCGGCCGATGCGATCGATCGCGGCCAGCCCGGACACGCCGCCTATCCACAACACGTCGCCCAAGGCGCGATGATGCTTGGTGACCCACAGACCGACGTCGGTCGCGCCGGCCACGATGCGGCTGTCCGGATGTGTCGCGCGCAGCGCCGCCAGTTGCGCCAGCGTGCGCGGCGCCAGGAAGCGCCCGCGCGCATGGCCGTCGAACCCTCCGGCTGCTTCCCCCGGCGTCCAGGCCTGCGGTCCGGGCGCCACCCGGACCAGCCGCTCGCGCATCGCGTCGGCCGTCTCGCCCTGCCAGTCCGGCCCGCACATCGCCTGTGCCGCATCCAGGATGGGCCGGTACCCCGTGCACCGGCACAGGTTGCCCGACAGGGCCCGCACCGCGTCCTCGCGGCCGACTGCCGCATCGTCCGCCAAGCGCCGGCCCTCGTACATCGCATACAGCGACATCACGATGCCCGGGGTGCAGAAGCCGCATTGCGAACCATGGTGCGTCACCATGGCCGTCTGCACGGGATGCAGCGCATCCGGTTCGCCGATGTCGCCGGCGGTCGCCAGCAGCTTGCCGTCCAGCGCCGCCACCGGCTGGATGCAGGCGTTGATGGCGCGCACGCGAGGGTTGCCGGCGCCGTCCAGATCGGTCACCGCCACGGTGCAGGCGCCGCAGTCGCCCTCGGCGCAGCCTTCCTTGGCGGCATGGCAGCCCGCCTCCTCCCTCAGCCACTCCAGCACCGTGAAGGCGGGAGGCAGGCCTTCCAGTTCGACCAGCTTGCGGCCATGCCAGAAACGCACGGGGCGCACCCGCAGCTCGGGCGGCGTATCGGGGGAGGAAGGATCGGAAGCCATGTCACTCTGCCAGGAGTACGCCCGCCGCGCCCGTCATGGGACGCCGGGACCATATCCGAAACATACGCGCCCTGGCCGGGGTTGTCATCTTCGGTGGAAGATGAGCATTATTCATTATCGTGAATGAACTCCCGGAGCCGCCATGCCCGCCTCCCCGCCCGCCGCAGCCTCCGGCGGCACCGGCCTGTCCCGCCTCAGCCTGACCGACATCCAGGCCTTCGTCACGCTGCTGGATACGCTGCACGTCTCGCGCGCCGCGATACGGCTGGGCATGGGCCAGCCCCAGCTGTCGGGCCGCCTGGCCCGGCTGCGCCGCCTGACCGGCGACCTGCTGTTCGTGCGCGGACCGGGCGGCGTCGTGCCCACCGCCACCGCCCTGTCGCTGGAAGCGCCCGCGCGGGAAATGCTGGCGCAGGCCGAGCACTTCCTGGCGCCGCCCGACGAGTTCGACCCGCGCAAGGCGCACGGCACCCTGCACCTGGCCGCGCCGGACTATCTCGATCCCATGCTGTTGCCGCGGCTGGCGGGCCGGCTGCGCGCGGCCGCGCCCGCCCTGGCGCTGAGCGTGCATCCGCTGACGGACGACCTGGACTACGCGCAGAAACTGGGCGACGGCCGCCTGGACCTGGTGATCGCCAACTGGCCCGACCCGCCGGCGCAGTTGCACCGGTTGCCGCTGATGGAGGACGAACTGGTGGTGATGATGGGCAGCCACCATCCCCTGGCGCGCCGCAGCCTGACCGCGCAGGCCTACCTGCAGGCGCGCCACGCGGCGCCGACCGCGATGCGGCCAGGCCTGCGCAGCACGGTCGACGCCATGCTCGCGCGGCAGGGGCACGCGCGCCACATCGCGCTCGAGTGCCCCGTGTTCAGCCTGATTCCCTATGTGCTGACGCAGACCGACCTGCTGCTGACCACCGGCAGGCGCTTCACCGACTTCTTCGCCAGCTCGCTGCCGGTCACGGTGATGCCGCTGCCCATCCCGTTGCCGTCATTGCAGTACTACCTCCTGTGGCACCCGCGCGCCCGTCGCGACGGGCCCGTGCGCTGGCTGCGCGAGCAGATCGCCGCCAGCGTGCGCGCCCCGGCCGTCAGCTCCCCCGATACGTACTCCAGCTCCAGGGGCTGACCAGCAGCGGCACGTGGTAGTGCTGGCCGGGCTGGGCGATGCCGAAGTCGAGCGCGACGCGGTCGACGAAGCGGGGTTCGGGCAACGCCAGGCCTCGCGCGGCGAAATAATCGCCGGCCTCGAACACCAGGCGATAGGCGGCGGCGACGAGCTCGTCGCCTTCGAGCAGGGCGCCGTCGACGCGCCCGTCGGCATTGGTGGACAGTTGCCGGAGCAGGACCGCCTGGCCGTCATCCATGCGGAAGAGTTCTATCCTCATGCCCGCGGCCGGGCAGCCATGGGCGGTATCGAGAACGTGGGTGGTCAGCTTTCCCATGGGGATCCTTTGGTGGAACGCGATGGCGCGGCAAGCGCCATCCGGCGCGCCGACAAAAGTGTATATAGTTTCGCTAGCGGCCACATCCCCGCGCACGGCCCCGCCGCCCGGCATGGGAGAATGTCCATGCATGTCCGTTCCGTTTCCACTCCTGATTCGTTGCCCGCGCCATGACAGCATACCCCCGCGACATGATCGGCTACGGCCGCCATCTTCCCGACGCACGCTGGCCCAATCGCGCCCGCGTCGCCGTGCAGTTCGTCCTGAACTACGAGGAAGGCGCCGAGAACCACGTCCTGCACGGCGACCCCGCCTCCGAGCAGTTCCTGTCCGAGATCGTGGGCGCGGCCGCCTACCCGGCCCGGCACATGAGCATGGACTCCATCTACGAATACGGCTCGCGCGCGGGGGTCTGGCGCATCCTGAACGAGTTCGAGCGGCGGCGCCTGCCGCTCACGGTATTCGGCTGCGCCATGGCGCTCGAGCGCAACCTGGAGGCCACGGCGGCGTTCCTGGAACATGGCCACGAAATCGCCTGCCACGGCTGGCGCTGGATCCACTACCAGAACGTGGACGAAGCCACCGAGCGCGAGCACATGCACCGCGGCACGGAGATCCTGCGCAGGCTGACCGACGGCGCCTGGCCCCTGGGGTGGTACACGGGGCGCGACAGTCCCAACACGCGCCGCCTGCTGGTCGAGCAAGGCGACTACCTGTACGACAGCGACTACTACGGCGACGACCTGCCCTTCTGGACCGAAGTCGAAACCTCGTCCGGCGCGCGCAAGCCCCACCTGATCGTCCCCTACACGCTGGACGCCAACGACATGCGCTTCGCGACGCCGCAGGGGTTCAACACCGCCGGCCATTTCTTCGACTACCTGCGCGATACCTTCGACGTGCTGTACACGGAAGGCGCCGACAAGCCGCGCATGATGTCGGTGGGCATGCATTGCCGGCTGCTGGGCCGGCCCGGCCGCTTCACCGCCCTGCAGCGCTTCCTGGATCACGTCGAGAAGCACCAGGACGTCTGGGTGTGCCGCCGCGTCGACATCGCCCGCCACTGGAAGCAAGAACATCCGTACACGCCGGCTGCCGGCTCCGCCTCCTGATCCCGCCATGACCTCCTCGCTCACGCTCGACGTCCTGAATACTGCCGACCCCGTCCGCTTCGTCCAGTTCCTGGACGGGCTGTACGAGCACAGCCCCTGGGTGCTGGAGCGGACCGCCGCGCGGCGGCCGTTCGCCTCGGCCGCCGCACTCAAGTACGCGCTGGCGCAGACCGTGCGGCAGGCCAGCCGGGACGAACAGCTGGCGCTGATCCGTGCCCATCCCGAGCTGGCCGGCCGCGCCGCCGTGGCGGGCCAGCTGACCGAGGATTCGGCCGGCGAACAGGCGCGCGCCGGACTCACCCAGTGTTCGCCCGAGGAGTTCGAACTGCTGCAGCAATTGAACGCGGCCTACAACAGCCGCTTCGGATTCCCGTTCATCATCGCCGTGCGGGGGCCCACCGGCGCCGGCCTGAGCCGCTACGACATCATCGCCGCCCTGGAACGCCGGCTGCGCCACGCGCCCGACCAGGAGTTCGCCGAAGCCCTGCGGCAAATCGACCGGATCGCCGAGATCCGTCTGGCGGACCGGCTCTCGCTCGCCCGGCCCTATGGCGATGCCGTCATGGACTGGGCCGAGACGCTGGCCAGCTACTCCGATTCCCCCGACCATCTGACCTGCACCTACCTGTCCGCCGCCCACCGCGCGGTGGCGGCCCGCCTCCAGAGCTGGATGCTAGAAGCCGGGTTCGACTCCGTCTACCAGGACGCGGCCGGCAACGTCGTGGGCCGCTACCGTGCCGCTCCCACCGTGGCCGAGCCGCAGCTGGTGGCCACCGGCAGCCATTACGACACGGTCCGCAACGGCGGAAAATACGACGGCCGCCTGGGAGTCCTGCTGCCCATCGCCGTCGTGGCCGACCTGAAACGGCGCAACCGCCGCCTGCCCTTCGACCTGGACGTGGTGGCCTTCGCCGAGGAGGAAGGCGTGCGCTACGGCAGCACCTTCCTGGGTTCGTCGGCCTACATCGGCCGCTTCGACCCCAGCGTGCTGGATGCGCTGGACGCCTCCGACATCAGCATGCGCGAGGCCATGCAGCTCGCGGGCCTCGATCCGGAACAACTGGGCAAGGCGGCGGCCGAGGCGGCGCGCCTGCGGCACTACTTCGAGATCCACATCGAACAGGGGCCGGTGCTGCTGGAACGCAACCTGCCGGTGGGCGTGGTCACCTCCATCGCCGGCAGCGTGCGGCGGCTCATGACCCTGGGCGGCGTCGCCAGCCACGCCGGCACCACACCCATGGACATGCGCCGCGACGCCGCCTGCGCCGCGGCCGAGATCGTGCTGGCGGTGGAACGGCGCTGCGCGCAGGTGCCGTCGCTGGTCGGCACGGTGGGGATATTGAACGTGCCCCACGGCTCGATAAACGTCATTCCCGGCGCCTGCACCCTGTCGCTGGACCTGCGCGCCGCCGACAACGCCGTGCGCGACGCGGCGCTGGCCGACATCGAGCGGGAGATATCGGCCATCTGCTCGCGGCGCGGCATCACGGTCACGACCGAGGAACTGATGCGCGCCGCCGCCGCGCCCTGCGCCCGGGAGCAGATGGCCATGTGGTCGCGCGCCATCGCCGAACGCGGCCTGCCCGCCTTCGAACTGCCGTCGGGCGCCGGCCACGATGCGATGAAGCTGGCCGAGGCCACGTCCATCACCATGCTGTTCACCCGCTGCGGCAACGGCGGCATCAGCCACAACCCGCTGGAGACCATGACGGCCGACGATGCCCAGCTGGCCGGCGAACTGATGCTGGACTTTCTGGAACAGATGGCGGCGGCCCTCAGCCGCTGACCAGGCGCGCCAACACCGGCGCACCGTCGACGAACACCATCAGCTCGCCCGGTTCGAAGCGGCGCCAGACTTCGTTCGTGGTCAGGGGCTCGGTCACGATGACCGCGACCCGGTCGTCAGGCGTGGTCACCTGGGCGAAATCCACGCTGACCTCGTCGTCCGACAGGCTGGCGGTGGCGAAGGGGTGCTGGCGCACCAGGTAGTGCAGGCGCGTGGAGCAATGGACGTACAGCGCCTCGCCGTCCGACAGCATGAAATTGAAGGTGCCGTGCTGGGCGACCCCGGCGCTCAGCTCGCCCAGCGCATCGGCCAGGGCCTCGACGCCCGGGTGGCAGGCGAAGCGCGCCCGCAGGGATTGCAGCATCCAGCAGAAGGCCCGCTCGCTGTCCGTGTCGCCCACCGGCCGGTAGGGGCCGTCCAGCGTGGGAAGATAGTTCACCAGGTCGCCGTTGTGCGCGAACACCCAGTAGCGCCCCCACAGTTCGCGTACGAACGGATGGCAGTTCTCCAGCGCGACGCGCCCCACCGTCGCCTTGCGGATGTGCGCGATCACGTTCCGCGACTTGATCGGATAGTGCCGGATCAGGTCCGCCACCGGAGACAGCAGAGCCGGTTCGTGGTCCACGAAGTGGCGCACTCCCGCTCCCTCGAAGAAGGCGATGCCCCAGCCGTCGACGTGCTCGCCGGTGCGGCCGGCCCGTGTGGCGAAGCCGGTGAAGCTGAACACGATGTCGGTCGGCGTGTTGCCGTTCATGCCTAGCAATTGGCACATGGGGAACCTTCGCGGTGCAGGAAAGCAGGCATGGATCCTGCTTTTGATACGAGTGGAAACCGATGCGCCCCAATCTGGGGAAACGCCGCACCAATGCGGGTTTACCTCGCATTGTTGAGGCGCAAAACCGGGATGTATTCTCCCCACAAAACCCAGGACGGCACAACCGTCCCCACTCACCTGAGGAAACCCCCAGCATGAAGACGACACTTCGCACTCCGGGTCGCCGTGCCGTGCTCGCCGGCCTGGCGCTGTCCCTGGCCACGGCATGGGCCGCTCCCGCCGCCCACGCCCAGGATACCAAGATACGCTTCCAGCTCGACTGGCGGTTCGAGGGGCCGAGTGCGATTTTCCTGGTCGCGGCCAAGAAGGGGTATTTCAAGCAGGAGAAGCTGGACGTGACCATCGACGCCGGCAGCGGCTCGGGCGCGGCGGTGAACCGGGTGGCCTCGGGTTCGTACGAAATGGGTTTCGCCGACCTGGCGGCGCTGATGGAATTCCAGGGTAACAATCCCGGCGCTCCCAACCAGCCCACCGGCGTCATGATGATCTACAACAACACGCCGGCGGCGGTGTTCTCGCTCAAGAAAAGCGGCATCAAGACACCCAAGGACCTCGAAGGCAGGAAGCTCGGCTCCCCCTCGTTCGACGGCGGCCGCCGCTCCTTCCCCATCTTCGCCCAGGCCAACAAGATCGACGACGCCAAGGTCACCTGGGTCAGCATGGACCCCGCCCTGCGCGAGACCATGCTGGCGCGCGGCGACGTCGACGCCATCACCGGCTTCTACTTCACCTCGCTGCTGAACCTGAACGCGCGCGGCGTCAAGGACCAGGACATCGCCATCATGTCCTATCCCGAATACGGCGTGAAGCTGTACGGCAACGCCATCATCGCCGACCGCAACTTCGCCAGGAACCACCCCGAGGCCGTCAAGGGCTTCCTGCGCGCGGTGGCCAAGGCCACGCGCGACGTGCTGGCCGACCCCGCCGCCTCGATCGCCACCGTCAAGGAACGCGACGGCATCATCGATGCGCCGCTGGAGCTCAAGCGCCTGCGGCTGGCGATCCAGACCGCCATCGACACGCCCGACGCGCGCGCCGACGGATTCGGCGATATCGACCCCGCCCGCATGGCGCTGATGGCCGCCCAGGTCACCCGCACCTACGGCACCAAGACCTCGGTCAATCCCGAGGCGGCGTTCGACCGTTCGTTCCTGCCGGAGAAATCGTTGACGGCTTCCGTGCTTCGCGGCAAGTGACATGGCGGCCTTCGTCGATTTCCAGCGGGTCTCGCTGGCCTACACCGCCGCGCTGGAGCGGGCGGGCGAATACGCGGTCGAGGACATCAGCCTCTCGATGGACAAGGGCGAGTTCGTCGCCATCGTCGGCCCTTCGGGTTGCGGCAAGTCCACCTTCATGAAGCTGACGACCGGCCTGAAATCGCCCACCCGCGGCACCGTGACCGTGGGCGGCGCCAAGGTCACCGGGCCCCTCAAGATCGTGGGCATGGCGTTCCAGGCCCCCAACCTGCTGCCCTGGCGCACCACGCTCGACAACATCCTGCTGCCGCTGGAGATCGTCGAGCCCTATCGTTCCAGCTTCCGGGCCCGCCGCGCCGAATACACCGAACGCGCGCGGGCGCTGCTGGCGACCGTCGGGCTGGACGGCTACGAGCACAAGTTCCCCTGGGAGCTGTCGGGCGGCATGCAGCAGCGCGCGTCGCTGTGCCGGGCGCTCATCCACGAACCCGAGATGCTCATGCTGGACGAGCCCTTCGGCGCGCTGGACGCGTTCACGCGCGAGGAGTTGTGGTGCGTGCTGCGCGATCTCTGGAGCGCCCGCCGCTTCAACGTGGTGCTGGTCACCCACGACCTGCGCGAAGCCGTGTTCCTGGCCGACACGGTGTACGTGATGAGCAAGCGCCCTGGCCGCATCCTGTCCCGCCGGGACATCGAGCTGCCGCGCCCCCGGGAACTCGAGACCACCTATTCCGACGACTTCAACGCCCTGGTGCTCGAACTGCGCACCCAGATCGGACATTGAGCCTCCACCCGCCGACTCGCCCGATGAACAACAAATTCGCCGAACGTCTTGCCCCGATCGCCTTGCTGGTCGCCGTCATCATCCTCTGGGAAATCATCTGCCGGGTCTTCGAGGTCTCGGAATTCATCTTTCCCAGCCCCTCCCAGATCCTGCAGGCCACCATCGACTACGCGCCCGTGATCGCGATGCATGCCTGGCGCACCTTCTGGGTCACGATGGCGGGCTTCGGCATCTCCATCGCGGTGGGCGTGGTCCTGGGCTTCGTCATCGGCAGCTCGCGGCTCGCCTACACGGCCGTCTATCCCCTGATGACGGCCTTCAACGCGTTGCCCAAGGCGGCGTTCGTGCCCGTGCTGGTGGTGTGGTTCGGCATCGGTATCGGCCCCGCCGTGCTGACGGCCTTCCTGATCTCGTTCTTTCCCATCATGGTCAACATCGCCACCGGGCTCGCCACGCTCGAACCCGAACTCGAGGACGTGCTGCGGGTGCTGGGCGCCAAGCGCATGGACGTGCTGCTCAAGGTCGGACTTCCCCGGTCGCTGCCGTATTTCTATGCGTCGCTGAAGGTCGCGATCACGCTGGCCTTCGTCGGCTCGACGGTGTCCGAGATGGCCGCCTCGAACGAGGGGATCGGCTACCTGCTGGTATCGGCCGGCTCGGCCATGAAAATGCCGCTGGCCTTCTCCGGCCTGATGGTGATAGGCGTGATGGCCATGGCCATGTACGAGCTGTTCGCGCTGGTGGAAAAACGCACCACGGCCTGGGCCCACCGGGGCAACCAGGGCACTTGAGGCCATGCCGGCGGCCCCGTCTCCGAATTGAGACGTGCTGTAAGTATCGCTACATAATCCGGCCGATGCGGAGGGCGCGCGCACGGACGTGCATACTATGAGAGTTCGCTCCCTTCGACCTCGAACCAGGTGCACCTCCCGAGTCCCGCGTCCGGCAAGGACATTCCGGCCGCGCGCGCGAGCGGGTCCACCCGCCCGCCGCACGCCATCCAGCCCCACGGCTTCCTGCTCGTGCTCGACCGTGCCCGCGGCACGATCCTGCAGGCCAGCGCATCCGTACGGCAACACCTGAACGCACCGCCCGCCGAGCTACTGGGCCAGAGGCTGGCCTACCTGGTGCACCCCGCCGACGGCCGCTTCCACGAACGGCTGCGCGCGGCGACCCAGGCCGAACGCATTCCCCACCATCTGGGCACCGTGGCTTTCATCGCCGTGGGCGGCCGCTTCGACCTGGTGGTCCACCGGTACGGCGAGTCCATCGTGGCCGAGTTCGAACCCGCGGCGCCGCAGGCCCGGCCGTCCGACCTGGGGGGGTTCGTCGACCAGGCGCAGCGCTGCCAGACCGCCGACGAGCTGTGCGAACTGGCGGTCGAACGGATCCGCAGGATGACGGGCTTCGGGCGCGTGGTTTCCCTGGAACTCGACCCCGACGGCCACGGCCGCGTCAATGCCGAACGGCGCGGCCGCGGCTATGCCTCGCTGCTGGGCCGGCATTTTCCGGCCGTCGGGCAGCCGCCCCAGGCTCGCGCCGACGCCCGGGCCCAAGGCCTGAACTACATTCCCGACACCGGCAGCGAACCTTCGCCGCTGGAACCGGCCCGCCACCCCGCCACGGGCGCGTGCACGGACCTGAGCCTGGCGAGCCTGCGCGCGGCACCGCCCACGCTGCTGCATTGCCTGGAAGACGTGGGGGCCCGCGCGGCGATGTCGCTGCCGCTGATGTCGCAGGGCCGGCTTTGGGGCATGATCGCGTGCCATCATGCCCAGCCCCGGATCATGCCGCAGGCCGTACGCTCCCAATGCGACCTGCTCGCGCAGGTCGTCGCGCTGCAGATCGAGGCTCGCCAGGCTCAGGCGGAAGCGGACCGGCGGCACGAATTGCAGCGCCTGACGGGCATGCTGCTGGCCGCGATGTCGCGGCACGACAGCGTGCCGGCCGGGCTGGCCAGCGTACCGGGAGCGCTGCTCGAGTTCGCGGACGCCACCGGCGCGGCCATCGTGCATGGCGACGAATGCCAGACCTTCGGCCGGGCGCCCAGCCGCCGGGCCGTGCAGGCCCTGGCGGCCCGGCTTGCGCGCAAGGACGGCACGGGGGTCTTCCATACGGCCAGCCTGCCCGACGAAGCCCCCGCGTTCGCCTCGCTGCAAGGCGTGGCCTGCGGCGTGCTGGCCCTGCCGATCTCGGAACTGCATGCCAACTACGTGCTCTGGTTCAGGCCGGAATGGATGCGCGGCCGCGCCCGTCCCTGGCAGGCCTGCGAGCTGGAAAGCGCGGCGGAACTGCACACCGCCATCACCGGCGTCGTGCTGCGCAAGGCCGAGGAACTGGCGGACCTGGCCGATGAACTGGGCCGCATCAACCAGGAACTCGAAGCCTTCTCGTACAGCGTGTCGCACGACCTGCGCGCGCCGCTGCGCCATATCGCCGGCTACGCCGACCTGCTGCGCGAATACGAAGGGCCTCGCCTGTCTGACCGGGGCGCGCGTTATCTCGACAACATCGGCGATTCGGCCCGCTTCGCCGGCAGGCTGGTCGACGCGCTGCTGACCTTCTCGCAGATGGGCCGCTCGGCCCTGCGGCCCTCGCAAATCGATCTGTCGCAGGCGCTCGAGCAGATACGCCGGGAACTCGCCCCCGACCTGGACGGCCGACAGGTGGTCTGGATCATGGGCGAGCTGCCGTCCGTCCATGCCGACGCCGCCTATATGCACCTGGCGCTGCGCAATCTATTGTCCAACGCCATCAAGTACACGCGCGGCCGGGATCCCGCGGTGATCGAGATCGGCGCCTGGCCTCGGCACGGCGGCCACGTCATCTACGTGCGCGACAATGGCGTGGGTTTCGACATGAAATACGTCGGCAAACTATTCGGCGTATTCCAGCGGCTGCATCGTATGGAAGAATTCGAGGGCACGGGCATAGGCCTGGCCAATGTCCGCCGCATCGTCGAACGCCACGGCGGCCGCGTGTGGGCCGAAGGCACCCCCGGCCAGGGGGCGACCTTCTACGTGTTCCTGCCCGGCGCCCATCCCCCTGCCGCGACCGCGGCCGCCATGAAGGAGTGAGACCCCCGTCATGCTCAAGCCCATTCTGCTGGTCGAAGACAGTCCCCAGGACCTCGAATTGACCCTGATCGCGCTCGAGAGAAGCCAGCTCGCCAACGACGTGGTGGTGGCGCGCGACGGCGAGGAGGCGGCCGATTACCTGTGCCGCCGCGGGCACCATCAGGGCAGGCCGGCCGGCAACCCCGCGGTCATCCTGCTGGACCTGAAGCTGCCCAAGATGGATGGACTGGAGCTGCTCCAGCTCATACGCGAGGACCGTGGGCTGCAGAACGTGCCCGTGGTCATGCTGACCTCGTCCAGCGAGGAAAGCGACCTCGTGCGCGCCTATGACCTGGGCGTCAACGCCTACGTGGTCAAACCGGTGGATTTTCCGGAATTCGTGCGCGCAATCGGGGAACTGGGCGTATTCTGGGCAGTGTTGAACGAGCCCCCTCCAGGCTCTCTGCGAGGCACCGCCGCCCGCAGCAACCGCGATTCCCGGAGCCAGCCAACGTGAACCCGCCCACCATGCGCGTCCTGCTTGCCGAGGACGATCCCCACGACGCGGAACTGACACTGGAACGCCTGTCGATCTCGGGGCTCGATGTAGAAGGCGTCATCGTCAACAACGAAGCCGACTTCACCCGGGCCCTGGACGCCGGCAACTTCGATCTCGTGCTGTCCGACTTCCACATGCCGGGCTTCCCCGGCAGCGAGGCGCTGCGGATCGCGCGCAGCCACCCCACCGCCCTGCCCTTCATCTTCGTCTCGGGCGTCCTGGGAGAGGAACACGCGGTCGACATGCTCAAGGAAGGCGCGACCGACTACGTGCTCAAGCAGCGCCTGGAGCGCCTGCCCATCGTCGTGAGGCGGGCGCTGGACGAGGCCCGCGAGCGGCGGTCCCGGCACGATGCCGAGCGCCGGCTGCGCGAGAGCGAAACCTATTTCGGCCAGTTGATAGACGCGCTGCGGGACTACTCGGTGGCCACGCTGTCGCTGGAAGGCACGATAGAAAGCTGGAACCGCGCATCGGAGTGGCTGTTCGGCTATCCGGCCGAGGAAGTGATCGGGCGCCCGGGCGACATGTTCAATCTCCCGCCCGAACCCGGCCAGCCCGAGCCCGTGCCGCTGCGCCAACAGCTCGCCGACATCGGCACCGGCAACAGCCTGGCCGAGGAACGATGGCTGATGCGCAAGAACGGCGCCACCTTCTATGCCTCGGTCGTGACGACCGCCATTTTCGGCAACGGCGGCGCCGTGCGCGGCTTCTCGCGCATCGTGCGCGACATGACCGACAGCCGGGTCGCGGCCGATCTGCTGCAGGTGGCCAAGGAACAGGCCGAGGCCGCCAACCGTGCCAAGGACCGCTTCCTGGCCGTGCTGTCGCACGAGCTGCGCACGCCGCTGGGCCCGATCTACGCGGCGGCGCAGGCGCTGGACCTGCGCCAGGACCTTCCCCCCGAATGCCGCCGCAGCGTCGAGCTCATCAAGCGCAACGTCGAGGTCGAGGCACGCCTGATCGACGACCTGCTCGACATCTCCAAGATCGTCAACGACAAGCTCAGCCTGCGCCTCGAACCCACCGACCTGGTCGGCATCCTGAACGGGATCGCCGAGATCTTCCGCGAGGAAGCGGCCGCGCGGCACATCGAGCTGCACTACACGCCGCTGCCCTATCCGGTCATCGTGCAGGCCGACCCGGCCCGCCTGCAGCAGATCGTCTGGAACCTGCTGAAGAACGCCATCAAGTTCACGCCGCGCGGCGGCGAGATACGCGTGACCGTGTACCAGCCGATGCCCGGCAAGATCGCCGTCGACGTCTCGGACACCGGCATCGGGATTCCCCCGCAGGCGCTCAAGCGCATCTTCAACGCCTTCGACCAGGGCGAGGAAGACGCCGCCCAGTCGCGCGGCGGCCTGGGGCTGGGACTGGCCATCGCCAGCTCCCTGGCGCAGCGCCATGGCGGCACCCTGAGCGTGCGCAGCGACGGCCAGGGCAAGGGCACGACCTTCACGCTGGCGCTGGACGATCCGGCCAGCGGGGCCCCGGACGCCCCGGTCGAGCAGGCGCAGTCCGTCTCCGCGCCCCTGGTCCGCCCCGCCAGCATCCTGCTGGTGGAGGACAACGTCGATACCGCCGAAGCCATGCAGTTCCTGCTGAGCGAATACGGCTACGAGGTCGAGGTCGCGGAAAACGTGGCGGCAGCCTGCCGCTGCGTCGACGCCAAGCGCTACGACGTCCTGGTCAGCGACATGGGGCTGCCCGATGGCGATGGCATCGACGTGCTGCGGCACTATGCCCCTCAGGCCGACCAGATCGCGGTCGCGCTCACGGGCTACGGCATGGAGTCCGACGTGCGCCGCTGCCTGGATGCCGGGTTCGCCTTTCACCTGACCAAGCCGCTGGATATCGATCAGTTGATCCGCGTCCTGCAACGCGAACCTCAGGGTTGATGCGCCGGCCCCTCCGGTTTTTAAGAATAGGCTAAAATCGGGCGCAAATTATTTACTAATTTGCATAAATCGCCCGGCCTCCCATGGACCGCTTCAAGCAGATCGAATCCTTCGTCTCGGCCGTCGTGCGCGGAAGCCTGTCGGCCGCGGCACGCAGCGAAGGAGTCGCTCCCGCCGTCATCGGCCGGCGCATCGACGCGCTGGAAGCCAGGCTGGGGGTCAAGCTGCTGATCCGTACCACGCGCAAGATCTCGCTCAGCGCCGAGGGCACGGAATTCTTCGAGGAATGCCAGCAGATCCTGCAGTCGCTCGAGAACGCCGAAAACAGCGTGGCGGCGGGCGGCGAACATCCCAAGGGGCACTTCCGCGTCACGGCCCCGGGCGGATTCGGCCGGCGCCACGTGGCGCCCCTGCTGCCCCGGCTGCTGGACGCCTATCCCGGCATCACGGTGACGCTGGACCTGAGCGACCGGCTGGTGGACCTGGTCAACGAAGGCTATGACTGCGCCATCCGGATCGGCGATCTGGCCGACTCCAGCATGGTCAGCGTGCGCCTGGCCGACAACCGCCGGATGGTGGTCGCCTCGCCCGCCTACCTGCGCCGGCACGGCACGCCCGAACACCCCGCCGACCTGGCGCGCCACAACTGCCTGTCCTTCGGCACCGGCGTCAACCAGGCACGCGGCTGGCTCTTCACCATCGATGGCAAGACGACGCCGCAGCGCATATCGGGTACGCTGGAATGCACCGACGGCGCCGTGCTCCATGCCTGGACTCTGGACGGGCGGGGACTGGCATGGCGATCGCTGTGGGAAATCGAGGACGACCTGAAGGAAGGCCGCCTGGTGACGGTGCTGGACCAGTTCGCCGCGCCCCCCAACGCCATCTATGCCGTGTATCCTCAGCGCAAGCACCTGCCGCTGCGCGTCCGGGTATTCATCGACATGCTGCGGCAGAGCTACGCCAAGCGCCTGCCTTAGGGCAGACGCCGCCCAGGCCGCTGCGGCCGGCCCAGAACAAAGACCAGCCATGACCAAACGCATTCCGCTTACCCTCGACTCCATACGCTGCTCGACCTGCGGGCTGGGGCAGTTCTGCCTGCCCGTCGGCATGGCCGCCGAGGATGCCGGGCGAATGGACGAACTGGTGCAGCAGCGCGTGCGGCTCGCCCGGGGCGAATCCCTCTTTCGCTTCGAGGACGGCCTGGACGCCGTCTATGGCATCCGCTTCGGCACCCTGAAAACCTATCTGGAACTGGCGGACGGCCGCCAGCAGATCACCGGCTTTCACCTGCCCGGCGAAATCGTCGGGCTGGACGGACTGGGCCGCAACAGCCATGCTTCGACCGCCATCGCGCTGGAAGACAGCGAGGTCTGCGTGATCCCGGTGCGCGACCTGTCCTCGCTGGCCAACCACCTGCCCTCGCTGCAACGCCAGCTCATGCGGCTGATGAGTCGCGAGATCGAACAAGACCAGCAGATGCTGCTGTCCCTGGGTACCATGCGCGCCGAGGAACGGCTGGCCGTCTTCCTGGTCAGCCTGTCGGAGCGCCTGGCCGCGCGCGGCTATTCCTCGTCCGCGTTCGTGCTGCGTATGAGCCGCGAGGAAATCGGCAACTTCCTGGGACTGACCCTCGAGACCGTCAGCCGTCTGTTCTCGCGTTTCGCCAAGTCCGGCGTGCTGCGCATCCAGCAGAAGCAGGTCGAGATCGTGGACATGGCGGCGCTGCGGCGCCTGGCCGGCCCCCATTGCTAGCAGGATACCGATGACCACCTCTCCCCAGGCGGGCGCCAACGCCCCCATGTTCGCCCAGGCCCGCGCGCTGGACCCGCAACGGCATGCCCACCTGCGGCTCGACCGCCAGGCCGGCTACGCCTTCTCGCGCGGCCAGACCGCCGTGCCGCTGGTGGCGACGGAGTTCGCGATGGCGGCGCGGGACCTGCCCATCGTGTTCGCCGGCGAAGAACAGATGCCCATGGCGGTACTGGGCCTGCGCAGCGCGCAGAACCTCCTGGTGGATGCCGCCGGGCGGTGGCGGCCCAACCGCTACATTCCCGCCCATTTGCGGCGCTATCCGTTCATCCTGCAGGAAGACCCGGCCAGCCAGCGCTACGCGCTGTGCGTGGACGAGGATGCCGCCCACCTGCGCAGTGCCGCCGACGACGCCCAGCCCCTGTTCGAGGATGGCCAACCCTCTCCTGTCGTCGGGGAAATGCTGCAATTCCTGGGGGAACTCCAGGCCGGGCTCGCGATGACCCGCGACTACGTCGCGGCCCTGCGGGCCGAGAACCTGCTGATCCCGCGCCAGGTGGCCGTGGACCTGCAAGGCGGCGAGCGCGTCACGCTGGACGGCTTCCTGGTGGTGGACGAGACCCGCTTCGACCAGTTGCCCGACGCCACGGTCACCGCGTGGATGCGCAAGGGCTGGCTGGCCATGACCTACTTCCATCTGCAATCGCGGCTGAACTGGGGCCACCTGGTCGCGCTGGCGCAATAGCCGCGCGGCCGTTCATGCCGCCTCGGGACACGCCGGCGGCGTCGGGCCGGCCCCCACCTTGCGCAGGCTGGCGCCTATGTGCAGGTCGGCGATCTGCCGGCGCAGCCAGGTATTGGCGCTGTCGTGGTGGTAGCGCGCATGCCAGAACTGGCGGATGTGGGTATGCGGGGTCTGGAAGGGCAGCCGCGACCAGGTCGCTCCGGCGGCATCGTCGGTAATGGCCTGGGCGATGACCTCGGGCACCGTGACGATCAGGTCCGTCTGCGCCAGGATCTTGGGCAGCACCAGGTAGTTGGGCACGCGCAGCGCCACTTCGCGCCGGTGCCCCTGCTTGCCCAGCTCCTTCTCTATCTGCAGGTCGGTCTTGTTGGCCGTGACCACCAGGTGCCGCGCCGCGAGGTACTCGTCCAGCGTGATCGCCTCGCCCGCCTTGAGGAAACCGCTGCCCATCACGCAGACGTGCTGGTCGACGAACAGGCCCTGCTGGTAGAAACCGCTTTGCAGCTCCTGCAGGTTGCCGACGGCGAGATCGGCGTCGCCGCTTTCCAGGGCCGCCCGGTAGTGTTCCCTGCTCAGGCTGCTGACCTCCAGGCTGATGCCCGGCGCGGACGACTTGAAGCGCGCCACGAGCTGCGGCAACACCAGGAACTGGGAAAAATCGGACATCAGGAGCGTGAAGCTGCGCTGGCTGGAGCCCGGATCGAATCCGCTGGCCTGCTCGAAGCCATTGCGCACCAGTTCCAACGCCCGCAGCACGCTGCCCGCCAGCTCGGACGCGTACGAAGTGGGCTCCATGCCGCCCTGCGTGCGAACGAACAGCGGGTCGTTGCATTGGTTGCGCAAGCGCAGCAGGGCATTGCTCATGGACGGCTGGGACAGTCCGACGCGTTCCCCCGCGCGAGTCACGTTGCGCTCGAGATAGAGCGCCTCGAATACCAGCAGGAGATTCAGGTCGAGCTTGTTGATGTCCATGGCAGCATGACTATATCCGCCGGGTCCCGAATAGACAATGCACGGCCAGGCGGCCCTACTGGCCGAACTCCAGCGCCACCTTGGAGCGCTTGGCGATGGCGTCCCAGCGCGCCAGTTCGGACTGGTTCACCCGCGCGAATTCCACCGAATCCAGCGGCCGCGGCTCGAACGCGGCCGCTTCCAGCCTGGCCGTCATGTCGGGTTGGCGCAGCCCTTCGGCGATGTCCCGCCCCAATTGCTCGACGATGGCCGCCGGCATCTTCGCCGGGCCATAGATGCCCAGCCAGCTGGTGACGACGAAGTCCTGCACGCCCGCCTCGGCCATGGTGGGCACGTCGGGCAACTGCTTGATGCGATACGAACTGGTCACCGCCAGCGCGCGCAGCTTGCCGCTCTTGAGCAGGGGCATCACCGGCGGCAGGTTGGAGAAGCAGAAATCGAGATTGCCGTTCACCGTATCGACCAGCGCTTCGTTGCTGCCCTTGTAGGGGACGTGCATGAGGTCGATTCCCGCGGTCGAGGCGAACAGTTCGCTGGTCAGGTGCACCGAGGTGCCCAGTCCGTTCGAACCGTAGCTGAGCGGCTTGGACGAACGCTTGGCATACGCGATCAGCTCGCGCACCGAGGTGGCGGGATGTTGCTGCGGCACGACCAGGATGTTGACGAATTCCGCGACCTGGGCAATGGGCACGAAGGACCGCACCACGTCCAGGGGCAGGTTGCGCACCGTGACGGGCGGAATCACGTTGCCGCCCAGGCCGCCGGTGATGAGCGTGTAGCCGTCGGGTGGCAGGCCGGCGACGTACTGCTGGCCGATGATGCCGCTGGCCCCGGCGCGGTTCTCGATGACCACGGGCTGGCCGTACTTGCGGGTCAGCACCTCGCCCACCAGGCGGGCGGCGACGTCGGTCACGCCCCCCGGCGGATACTGCACCACGATGCGCACGGGACGGGAAGGATATTTGTCCTGGGCGTGCAGCGCCCGCGCCCACGGCAGGGCCACCACGCCGCCCGCCGCCTTCAATGCTGTTCGACGATCCATAGTGCCTCGATACGATACGAAGAGAACGACGCGGCGCGGGATGGATTTTCCGCCGCTATTTATACTACAAATAAATACTACTTATTGACGCCCCGGACAGGAATTCATGCAAACCCTAGGACGGCTAGCGGATGAACTGCCGCACGTAGTCCTCGCCCAGTCCGACTTCCCGATAGTGGCGCCTGCACATCTCGATCTTGCTGAACACATCCTCGTAGCCGATTTGCATGCCGCGCTCGTCCAGGTAGACCATGGCGCCGCTGACGTTGAAGAAGGTGATCATTTCGTCGTCCTTGCCATCCGCGTCCACCGTCAAGGTATGGATCTCGCCCGGCGGCTCGAACACGAAGCGGCCGGCCGAGGCCACCCAATCGTGTTCCAGGTAGCGCCAGGATCCCTTGATGACGTAGCCGAACACCGGCGCGGGATGGATGTGCCGGCTCAGGACGCCCGAGCGCCGCACCCGCAGCAGGTTGCACCAGCCGCCCCCCAGGGTGTTGAAGAACAGCGGACGGAACCAGACGTTGGGCGCCTGCGGCACCCATACGCGCTCGTCGTCGGGGATGGCGTCGATCGCGATCTCGGGCAGGATGCCGGGCAACTGGGCCAGGGGTTGGGCAAACACGGTTCCGGTCATGCGGGGTCTCCTTGCCGGCCGCCGCCGGCATCGTCGGGGCGCGCCGGCGCGCGCAGGAAGTCGAAGTCGCAGCCGTGCTCGGCCTGCATCACGTGCCGCTGGTACAGCCATCGGTAGCCGCGCTGCGCGGCCGGCCGCGCGGACGTCCATGCGGCGCGGCGGCGTTCCAGCTCGGCCTCGTCCACCAGCAGGTCGATCGCGCGGCGCGCAACCGACAGGCGGATCAGGTCGCCGTTCCTGACCAGGGCCAGCGGACCGCCTGCCGCGGCTTCCGGCGAAACGTGCAGCACCACCGTGCCGTACGCGGTACCGCTCATCCGCGCGTCCGAGATGCGCACCATGTCGCGCACGCCCTGTCGCGCCAGCTTGGCCGGGATGGGGATGTAGCCCGCTTCGGGCATGGCCGCCGCCAGCGGTCCGGCGTTGCGCAGCACCAGCACGTCGTCGGGCCGCACGTCCAGGTCCTCGGCATCGAGCCGCTCGGCCATGTCTTCCAGCGTATCGAACACCACCGCCCTGCCGGTGTGCTCGAACAGCGCCTCGTCCGCCGCGGCGCGCTTGATCAGCGCGCCATTGGGCGCGAGCGAGCCGGACAGGGCCAGCAGCCCGCCCTCGGGCTTGAGCGGTTCGGCGCGCGGCCGGATCACCGCGCGGTCCACCCAGGCGTCGCCCTGCTCGTCCAGCAGTTCGCCTACCGTGCGGCCGGTCACGGTCAGGCAGTCCAGGTGCAGCAGGTCGCGCAACTCGCGCAGGATGGCCTGCACGCCGCCGGCCGCGTACAGGTCTTCCATGTAGTGCGAGCCCGTGGGCTTGAGGTCGACCAGTACCGGCGTCTCTTCCGACAACCGGTTCAGCCGCGCGGCGTCCACCGGCAGCCCGAGCCTCCCGGCGATCGCCGTCAGGTGCAGGACCGCATTGGTCGAACCGCTGATCGCCAGCAGCACGCGCAGCGCGTTGTCCACCGACTTGCCGGTCACGATGGCATCGGGCCTCAGGCCTTCCCGCGCCAGGCGGACCGCCTGCGCGCCCGTGGCCTCGGCGGCCCGCAAGCGGTCGGCGTGGACCGCCGGGATCGCCGCCGTATGCGGCAGCATCATGCCCAGCGCCTCGGCCACGCAGGCCATGGTGCTGGCCGTACCCATGACCGCGCAAGTCCCTGCCGTGGTCGCCAGATTGCCTTCGATCGCGCCGATCTCGTGCGCGTCGATGGCACCCGCGCGATAGCGGCCCCAGTGGCGCCGGCAGTCGGTACAGGCGCCCAGGCGCTCGCCCCGGTGGCGCCCGGTCATCATGGGCCCCCCCACCAGTTGGATGGCGGGACATCCGGCCGACAGCGCCCCCATCAGCTGCGCGGGTACCGTCTTGTCGCAGCCCCCCACCAGCACCACCGCATCCATGGGCTGGGCGCGGATCATCTCCTCGACGTCCATCGACATCAGGTTGCGGAACATCATGCTGGTCGGATGCAGGAACGGCTCGCCCAGCGAGATGCTGGGGAATTCCATGGGCAGCCCGCCCGCCGCCAGCACGCCCCGCCTGACCGCCTGGACCAGCTCGGGAAAATGCCGGTGGCAGTTGTTGAAATCGCCGCCCGGATGCGCGATGCCGATGACGGGCCGTGCCAGCGCCTCGCGCGTGTGCCCCATGGACAGGGCGAACGAGCGACGCAGGAAGCGCGCGAATTCGGTGTCGCCGTAGTGGGTCAGGCCCCGGTCCAGGCCCCTGGGCGGATCGTCATGCATGGGCCGCTCCCATGCCATCGCGCACGGCCGGGTTCACCATGGCGCGCGGCTGTCGTCCCGCCAGGGCATCGAGCAGGTTGGCCACCGCCAGTTCCATCATCGCGCGCCGCGTCTCCACCGTGGCGCTGCCCGCATGCGCCTGCAGCACCACATTGGGCATCGCGCACAGCGGACTGGCCGGGTCCAGCGGTTCGCGCTCCATCACGTCCAGTCCCGCGCCCGCGATGCGGCCTTCCTGCAGCGCGCGGATCAGCGCGGCCTCGTCCACCACCGGTCCACGCGACGTATTGACCAGATAGGCCGAACGCTTCATCGCCGCGAATTCGCGCATGCCTACCGAGCCGCGCGTCTCGGCGGACAGGGGGACATGCACGCTCAGGAAATCGGCCTCGGCCAGCAGTTCATCGCGCGAACGGTAGGCCGCCAGCCCCAGTTCCTCGGATGGCGTGTCGCGGTTGCGATTGTGATAGACCACCCGCATGTCGAAGGCCTGCGCGCGCCGCGCCACCATGCGGCCGATGCGCCCCATGCCCAGCAGCCCCAACGTCTTGCCCGCCAGGTCAGCGGTCAGCGGCGCGGGTCCCTTCAGCCAATCGCCCCGGCGCACGTAGGCATCCCCCTGCACCATATCCCGCGCCAGGCAGATCACGAACCCCATGGTGAGATCGGCTACCGCGCGATCGAGCACGCCTGGCGTATTGCAGACCAGCACGCCGCCGCGCGTGGCGCGTGGCACGTCGATGTTGTCGTAGCCCACGGCGAAGTTGGACACCACCGATACGGCCGGCAACGCGTCCAGCGCATCGGCGTCCATCGGGGTGCGTACCGTGCACAGCACACCGCGCGCCGCCTCGCGGTCGGCGGCGGACACGGCCTGGTCCAGGCGCTGGCCGATGGGGACGTCGACGATCCGGCAGGCCGCCTCGATGGCCGAACGCAGGTCGGGCGGCACGGGTGCGCTGACGATGACAGTAGGTAGGGATTGCGGCATGGCACTTCTCCGGATCAGACGGACGAACGAATGCCGTGCTCGCGCGCGCACGCGCGGACACGAGTGAAAATGGAACGGCAGGGATGGAACGAGCGGGCGTAGCCGGCCCGGGTCAACGCGCGGGCTTTTCCTGGATGGCGCTGCGCAGGCGCGTTTCGGTGTTCTCGACGTGGACCCGCGCGCATTGCCGCGCCGCTTCCGGATCGCCCTTCTCGATGGCGGCCAGCAACCGGGCATGCTCTTTCTGCGCCAGGGCGCCGCGCCCCGATACCTTGGCCGACCGGCTGCGCGAGACCTCCAGGTTCTTGCGCAGCAGGACCGCCAGGAAATCGAAGAACATGATGTAGTTGCGATTGCGGGTCGCACGCGCCACCGCCCGGTGAAAACGCAGGTCCGCGTCCACCCCGCGCGCGATCTCGCCGCTGTCGATGGCCTTGCCCATCTCCGACAGCGCGGCACGCATCTCGGCCAGGTCCTCGGACGTGCGGCGCTCGGCGGCCAGCGCCGCCGCTTCGATCTCGAACCCCCGGCGCAACTCGACGATGCCCAGGGTCTGCTCGACGTCCTCCTCGCTGGCCGCATGCATGCGCAGCACCGACAGGGGCGTATTCGCGATCACCGCCAGGCCACGGCCTTGCTTGCTGCTGACGATGCCTTCGGCCTTCAGGCGCGAGACGGCCTCTCGCAGCACGGTGCGGGATACGCCCAGCCGGTCGGCGATCACCTGCTCGGGCGGCAGGACTTCGCCAAGCTGGTATTGCCCGCCGGTGATCTCGTCCATCAGCATCCGTGTGATGCGCTCGGTCAGGTTGGGTTCGGCGCGCGCGGGCTCTGGCGTGTCTTTGAGCAGGGCCATGGGAGTCTCCTTTGTACGATAATAGCATTAGACTCCCTCCTCCCATTCGAAGCAGAACCCCTGGCGGCGCAATGCCGGGCCAACGCCGCCATAGGCATCGGCGGCGTAGCGGCTGGATACCGCATCCGACCAGCTCTGCGCGCCTTCGCGCCCCAGGCCGCGCGAATAGGCGTCCATATCTGCGTCCAAGGCATCGATGGCCCCCGCCACCCGGTCGCGGTCATAGGCTTCCGCATGCCAGCTCGCTTCCAGCGCCATGCGGGGCTTGCGGACCTCGGACGCCGTGTTCAGGTATCCCAGGCACACCCCGGCCAGCGGCGCGACCAGGCGCGGCAGGCGCAGCAGTTCGATGACTTCGAGCATGCCGCGGCGCACGCCGCCGATCGGGCAGACCCCCAGCCCGGCGGCGCGCGCGGCCGCCATCATCGTGCCCATCAGGATGCCCGTGTCCAGCGCGCCGATCAGCACGCTGTTGACGTTGTCCAGGACGGCCTGGCGGCGGCCATGGCGGCCGGCCGCCAGCTCGGTCTTGTAGAAATCCATCAGCAGCACGACGAACACCGGCGCGCGCGCTATCCAGGCCTGGTTGCCGCTGCAGCGCGCCAGCGCTGCCTTGGTCCGCGGGTCCCGCACCGCGACCCAGGACACGTTCTGCGCATTGTTCCAGGTGGGTGCCCGGCGGGTGGCCTCGAACACGGCGGCCAACGTGTCGTCGCCCACCGGGCGGTCGGAAAAATCGCGCTCGCTCCGGTGCGCGCAAAGATGTTCCAGCACGGGATTCATGGTGTTCTCCATGGATATGATTATAGTATAATCATATTTAATCTCGCCACCGATGTTTTTCTTCAGGAGCCGTTCCGCCATGCCGCATGCCGATTTCATCCACATTCCCGTGCCCCAGGGCAAGTCCCCCATCAGCCGCGCGGTTGGCGTTCCGCCCGGCGCCATCACCTACTACCTCAGCGGGCAGATGCCCACCGTGGTGGATCCCGCCGCTCCCGCCGACAGCCGCCAGGCCTATGGCGATACGCGCACGCAGACGCGCACCACGCTCGAACGGCTCGACGGCATCCTGCGCGACCTGGGCATGTCCATGCGCAACGTGGTCCACGTCCGCGCCTGCCTGGTCGCCGATCCCGACAAGGGCAACCGGATGGACTTCGAGGGTTTCAACGCCGGCTATGCCGACTTCTTCGCCAGCCAGCCGGACGGGCATCCGGCGCGCATGGTGTACCAGGTGGCTGGACTGGTGAATCCCGGATGGCTGCTGGAAATCGAGGCCATGGTCGCCCGCTGAGCGCGTGGCCGGCCGGTAGGCCGGCCATCGCGGGCCGCTCAGGCCAGGGTGTAGGCCGTCTTCACGGTGGTGTAGAACTCGGCCGCATAGGTCCCCTGCTCGCGCGGTCCATAGCTCGATCCCTTGCGGCCGCCGAACGGCGCATGCGGATCCACCCCGGCCGTCGGGCAGTTCACCATCACCATGCCGGCCTGGGCATGCCGCTTGAAGTGCGTGGCATGCTTGAGCGAGGTCGTGCAGATCCCTGCCGACAGGCCGAACTCGGTATCGTTGGCCAGGGCCAGCGCCTCGTCATAGTCCGCCACGGGAATCACCGCCGCGACCGGTCCGAAGATTTCCTCGCGGCAGATGCGCATGTCGTTGGAACAATCGGTGAACAGCGCCGGCTCCAGGTAGTAGCCCTCCCTGGCGCGCGCCACCCGCCGGCCGCCCTGGGCCAGCGTGGCGCCTTCGTCGCGGCCGATGCGCAGGTATTCCTCGTCCTGCTGCAACTGGCGCGCATCCACCACCGGCCCGATGTCGGTGCCGGGCGCCAGCGCGTCGTCCACGCGCAGCGCGGCCATGCGCTCCTTCATCGCCCGCACGAAGCGCTCGTGAATGCCGCGCTGGACGATCAGCCGGCTCGACGCGGTGCAGCGCTGTCCGGTCGAGAAAAAAGACCCCTGGACGGCGCACTCGACGGCCTGGCCCAGATCGGCATCGTCCAGCACGACCAGCGGATTCTTGCCGCCCATTTCCATCTGCACCTTGGCCAGCCGCCGCGTGGCGGCCTGCGCCACCTGCCTGCCGGTCGCCACCGACCCGGTGAAGCTCAGCGCGTCGATGCGCGCGTCGTCCAGCATGGCCTGTCCGACCACGGCGCCGCGTCCCATGACGAGATTGAAGACCCCCTCGGGCAGGCCGGCGCGGCTGATGATCTCCGCCAGCGCCCACGCGCTGCCGGGCACCAGGTCAGCCGGCTTGAAGACCACCGTGTTGCCGTACGCCAGTGCCGGGGCGATCTTCCAGGCGGGGATGGCCAGCGGAAAATTCCATGGCGTGATCAGCCCCACGACGCCCACGGGTTCGCGCGTGACCTCCACGTCCACGCCGGTCCTGGCCTGGGGCAGCCGGTCGCCCCGCACCCGCAGCGCCTCGCCGGCGAAGAAGCGGAAGATGGCGGCCGCGCGCACCGTCTCGCCCACGGCCTCGGGCAGGGTCTTGCCCTCCTCGCGGGCCAGCAGCCGCCCCAGTTCGTCCTTGCGCCGCAGGAGCTCGATGCCGATCGCATCCAGGCATTCGGCGCGCTGCGTGGCGCTGGCCAGGCCCCATCGGTGGGCCGCGTCGCGCGCCGCGGCGATCGCCAGGTCCACCTGCGCCGGGGTGGCGTGCGCGTATTCGCCGACCAGGTCGGCCACGTCGGAAGGATTGATGTCGCGCGTGGCGCCCTCGCCTTCCAGCCATTGTCCCGCTATGTAGTTCGCATGCATGTCTTCGATTCTTCCGTGGCTGGCGCCGCTCAGGGCAGCATGACCTCGATCAGTCGCGGTCCGCGTTCGGCCATGGCGCGCCGGAACGAGCGCCGCAATTCGCTTACCGTCGTGGCGCGTTCGGCATGGACGCCGAAACCCGCGGCCATGCCCAGCCAGTCCAGGTCGGGGCGCGAGAGCTGCAGCAGGTCCCGCACCGGCGGCGAAGCGAGTTCATAGCCGTTGCGGCGCATCTCGTCGATCAGGATGTTGTAGCGGCGGTTGGACGCGATGAGGATGGTCACGTCGGCGTTCTCGCGCGCCATCGACCACAGGGCCTGTACCGTGTAAAGCGCGCTGCCGTCCGACTGCAGGCCCACGACCTTGCGGTCCGGCGCGGCGATGGCGGCGCCGAACGCGGCCGGTATGCCCTGGCCGATCGCGCCGCCGGTCAGCACGATGCTGGCATGGCGCGCGGTCCGCGCGGCAATGGCGTTGAAGGGGAAGGCCAGGGTCTTGCCCTCGGCCGAGATGATGGCCTGCTCCGGCAGCCAGGCGGCCACCACCCGCGCGGCGCTTTCGGGCGTCAGGTCCTCGCCCAGGTCCTGGTCGCTCACGCGCTCGGCCGGCGCCAGGCCGCGCCGGGCCAGCTTCAGGTCGTCGGCCAGGGCCGCCAGCGTGGCGGCGCCGCCCCGCCCTTCCTGGCACAGCTCGACCATGCGCGCCGGATCGCCCAGGTAGCTGGGATAGCCCTCCACGCCGAAGAAGGCCACCGGCCGCCTGGCGCCGACCAGCGCCACGAGCTCGAAGCCCAGCAGATAGGCGTGGGCCTGCTCGGCAGCGGGATTGAAGCGGCGGATGGCCGGCAGGCCGCCGCCGTGTTCGCTGCGCGCGGGAAAAGTCTCGCCCACGACCTCGACGTTGGCCAGGCCCTGGAACCGCAATGCTTCCATCAGCGCCGGCTCGTGCAGGGCGTCGCCGCCCAGCAGCAACAGGGTCTTCCTGCCCGCGGCGACATGTGCCGCCACCTGTTCGACCAGGCTGGCTTCCAGCACCGCCGGAGAGTCCGGCACGCGGGCGGCGAACACGGGCTCGTCCATCGCCGCCGCCTGCAGGTCCATGGGCAGGATCAGGGTATGGATGCCTCCTTGCGGCGCCATCGCATTGGCCAGGGACTGGCGTACCGACATCACCAGCGACGCCGGCGAATCGGCCCGGTAGACGCCGGCCGATACCGGCCGCGCCAGCGACTCGATATCGCTGGCCAGCGGCGGATCGGCCTCGACGTGCCAGGACATGTGCTCGCCGATCACGTTGTAGACCGACGAGCCGGCGCGCCGGGCGTTGTGCAGGTTGGCGATGGCGTTGGCGAACCCGGGTCCCAGGTGGGTCAGCGTCATCGCCGGCGTGCCGCGCATGCGGTAATAGCCGTCGGCGGCGCCGGAACATACGCCTTCGAAGGCGCACAGGATGGGCCGCACCTGCGGCACGGCATCCATCGCGCCGACGAAGGGCAGTTCGGTCGTGCCGGGATTGGCGAAACAGACCTCGATGCCGGAGGCGGCGGCGCTGCGCAGCAGCCATTCGGCACCGGTCTGCCGGGTGGGAACGTTCATGCCACCAGCTCCTGCCGGGTCGCCTCGACCAGCGCGGCGTCGATGATGTCCATGCCCCGTTCGAACAGGGGCATGGGCGTGTTGAGCGGGAACAGGAAACGGATCACGTTGCCGTAGCTGCCGCATACCAGCAGGATCAACCCGCGCGCCAGCGCGTGCTCGCGCACGGCCTGGGCCAGCGCGGCCGAGGGCCGCCCCTGTTCGTCCAGCAGTTCCATGGCCAGCATGGGACCGAGGCCGCGTACCTGGCCGATGCAGCCATGCCGGGCCCGCGCCGCCTCCAGGCGCCCACGCATCACGCGGGCCAGCTCGTTGCCGGACTCGAGCAGGTTTTCCTGCTCGAACACATCCAGGACGGCATGCGCGGCGGCGATCGCCAGCGGCGCGCCCGCGTAGGTGCTGCCCAGGCCGCCGGGCGCCACGGCATCCATGACCTCGGCACGCCCGACCACGGCCGACAGCGGCATGCCGCCGGCCAGGCTCTTGGCCACCGTCGTCAGGTCCGCCGCCACGCCGAAGTGTTCCATCGCGAACATCTTCCCGGTACGCCCCATGCCGCACTGGATCTCGTCGGCGATAAGCAGCATGCCGTGCCGGTCGCACAGCGCGCGCAGCCCGCGCATCAACGCCTGGGGCGCCGGATGGAAGCCACCCTCCCCCTGCACGGGCTCGATCACGATGGCGGCCACGCGGGCGGCTTCGACGTCGTAGCGCAGCAGGTCCTCGAGCGCGGCCAGGGACCGGGCCACCGCCTCGGACGTGTCGGCGGACGGAAACGGCACGCGATAGACGTCTCCCGGGAATGGACCGAAACCCGTCTTGTAGGGCGCGACCTTCCCGGTCAGCGCCAGCCCCATCATCGTGCGTCCATGGAAGGCGCCGGTGAAGCCGATGACGGCGGTCCTGCCCGTGGCCGCGCGCGCGATCTTGACCGCGTTCTCCACGGCTTCCGCCCCGGTGGTGAAGAACACCGTCTTCTTGTCGAAATCGCCCGGCACCAGCGCGTTCAGGCGCTCGGCCAGCCTCACGTAGGATGCGTAGGGCACGACCTGATAGCAGGTGTGCGTGAAACGCCGCGCCTGCTCGACGATGGCGGCCTCCACCCGGGGATGCCTGTGGCCGACGTTCAGCACGCCGATGCCGCCGGCGAAGTCGATGTAGCGGCGCCCCGTCTCGTCGGTCAGTTCGCTGCCCGCCGCCTGCGCGGCGTAGATTTCCGTCACCAGGCCCACGCCTCGCGGGCAGGCCGCATTCTTCCTGTCGGTCCAGCTCGCGGTCACGACCCTTCTCCCTGTTGGTTGGCGTCGGCCAGGCCGACGATGTCCTGCGCGAACACGGTCTGTTCGGCATCGCCGACCAGTTCCGGCTCGGACGGATGCTCCACGTAGCGGCAGATCAGCCAGACGCCGTCCTGCGGGTTCTCGACCAGCTCCACGACCGCCCCTTCGTTGGTACGCAGCCGGGCTCCCGGCTTGATGTGGATCAGATTCAGCGCATTGTGTCCGCTCATGCTTCACCCTTCGGCGCGGATGTTGGCCAGCCGCGCCACCTCTTTCCACCGCGCCAGCTCGGCGCGGTTGAAGGCGGCATAGGCGGCCGCATCCTTGGTCGAGACCTGGAATCCCACGGTCTCGAAACGCTGCACGTTCTCGGGCTGCTGCGCGCCGCGCACGATGACCTCGCCCAGCTTCCTGACGACGTCGGCCGGCGTGCCGGCGGCCGCGTAGGCGCCCAGCCAGCTGGTCACGACGAAGTCCGGCATGCCCGACTCCACCATGGTCGGCACGTCGGGCAGTTCCTTGGTGCGGTTGGCGCTGGTCACCGCGATGGCGCGCAGCGTGCCTGCCTTGACCAGCGCGTTGACCGCGGGCGCGTTGGCGAATGCCATGTGGACGTCGCCGTTGCGCAGGCCCGAGATGACCTCGCCGCTGGACCGGTAGGGAATGTGGATCACCTTCGTGCCGGCCTGGAGGTTGAACAGCTCCGAGGTGAAGTGGGCCGAGGTGCCTACGCCGTTCGTGGCGTAGTTCAGCTTGCCGGGATTGGCCTTGGCGTACGCGATCAGTTCGCTCACGTTGCGCGCTTTCACGTCGCGCCCCACCAGCAGCACATTGACGAACTCCGCCACCTGCGCCACCGGCGTGAAGCTCGCCTGCGGGTCCACCGGCAGGTTGGGATTCAGGATGACCGGCAGGATCAGGCCCCCCAGCCCGCCCGACAGCAGCACGTGGCCGTCGTGCGGCTGTTGCAGCACGTATTGCTGGGCGATGGTGCCCGTGCCGCCGCCCTTGTTCTCGACGATGGCGGGCTTGCCGAATTCCTTGCTCAGGATTTCCGCCATCAGCCGGCCGGCGATGTCGGTCACGCCCCCCGGCGGATAAGCGACCACGACCTTCATCATGCGCGACGGAAAGCCGTCCTGGGCCCACGCGGGACAGCCGCCCAGCGCCGCGGCGCCGGCCAGCATCTTCAGCACATCTCGACGATCCATGTTTCGTTACCCCCAGTCAGAAGAAGACGGTCAGCGCCTTGCCCAGCAGCACGGTCTGGTCCAGCAGGATCTCGCGCCGCAGGACCTTCCAGCCCGAGTCGGTGCGGCGCAGCGTGTCGTTGCGCTTGCCGACGAACCAGGCGACCTCGGTATCCAGGCGGTTCTGGTAGACGATGAAGCGCGACCGGGTCCGGACTTCCTCCTCCAGCCCGGCGCCGGAGGTCTCCAGGATGCGCACGTTGGTCAGGAGGTGCGAGGTGCGCGAGGCCGGCTCCTCGGCCCAGTGCATGCCAGTGTTGATCTGCTCCACGCGCTGGCGCAGCGTCTGGATGCCTTCGTCGAACCACGCCGCTTCCACGCCCTCGCGGGTGCGTTCGCGCTCGCGGTTGTCACGCCTGACGTTGCGCGCGATGGGCATCCAATAGCGGATGTCCTCGTGCAGCAACGTCAGCCATTCGTCGAAGCGGCGCTCGTCCAGCAGGTCGGCCTCGCGGTAGAAGAACTGCTCGATCTCGCGCAACAGGAAGGCATGGTCGGTATTCAGGTGAGTGTCGGTCATGGCGCGCTCCGCTTATTCGTCGTAGGTGGGCATGAGTTCGTCCCACGAGCGCCCTTCCATGAACTGCGCCCATCTCGCGTAATAGTTCCGGTTGTTCTCTTCGGTGAACTCGCCCGTCGTCACCGCGCCGCGCAGGCCGGGCACGGGCTTGGCGTGTCCGATGCCCATCTGGTAGTTGTAGTGCAGCGTGCGGGCGATGGTCCCGGTGCTCGACTCGGTGGCGTAGCACCAGTTCTCCATGTCGTCGGACTCGGTCATGCCGCCCGGCCCCGAATAGCGCAGGTAGTAGGCGCGCGCCGCGTCCTTCACCTCCTGCGGGGCGTCCTTGTCCACGAGATAGATGCGCCACATCTCGGTCTCGGTCGCGCTGACCGGGTGGAATACCGCGATGGTGCGCGGCTGGCGGCCGTGCACCGCCATGTTGGGAAATATGGTGCCCACGCTGTGCAGCACGCGCATGGTGCCGGCCAGGTTCTTCTCGCGCTCCTCGTATACCTTGCGGTAGTACTGCTCCACCTCGGGATAGTTCGCGAAGATCGGCGTGTACGGGTTCTCTTCGTAGTACGGCGCGCGGCCGACCAGCCCGTGCCCCAGGTCCTTGAAGGAGATCGACACGCGATGGGGCGTGGGATCGCGCCGGCCCTTGCCGCCCGGTCCGATGCCCACGACGTCCACCGAGCGGTGGCTGATGTCGTGGTAGAGATCGGCGTTGAAGTTCTCGGCCGCGGTCTTCCAGTTGCAGGGAATGCGCCACTTCTGCACGCCGCCTATCATCTCCGATCCGCCGGGACTGCCATCACGATGGTCCAGGGCGAAATCCAGGTACAGCTTCATGTCGCCCAGGTACTCTTCGAACGACGGCGCGTTCTCGTCCCAGGTGGCCCAGATCGTGCCCTTGTAGTTGACCAGCTTGGCCACCGACTTCAGGCCCCAGTTCTTCTTGTCCAGCTCGCCGTAGTAATGGGTCTTGAAGCCCGGCACGCCCACCAGCTCGCCAGCCCGCTCCACCAGCTTGCCGTCGGTGGAATAGCTCCAGCCGTGGTAGGGACAGGTGAAGGTGCGATTGTTGCCCTGGTCGTAGCGGCACAGCCGCATGCCGCGATGCAGGCAGCTGTTGAGCAGGACCTGGAGCTGCCCCTGCCGGTCCCGGGTCAGGATGACCGAATCATTGCCCATCCGGCTGACGAAGTAATCGTCGGGATTGGGCACCATGCTCTCGTGCCCGACGAACAGCCAGGCCCGGGAGAAGATGCGCTCCAGTTCTTCTTGGAAGATGTCTTGGTTGACGTAGACTTCGCGGCTGACCGTGCCCTGCTCGGCATCGACCAGTTGCTGCGGGGACCACTTCCGACTCATGTATCGTTCTCCGGAATGCGTGAACGGCGGCTGGAATGCGGGCGCGGCCGGATGGCGCGCCGGCGTCCTGCCGGACATGTGTCAAAGGTAGAGGCGAGGCCTTCGGGTGTCTACGCAGCCCCAGCCATACCGGGTATGGCTGACGTGAATATCGGCCCCGCGCCCGCGTGGCGGGGCGTCCTCAGCGCAGGACCATTTGCGCGCCGTAGCGGGACAGCAGGCCCCGCGCGGCCCGGACTTCCCACAGCCCGTCGCCGCCCTGCACGCGCGCCATCATGCGGGCCATCAGGGCCAAGTGCCCGGCGTCGGGGACGGGACAGGCGTAGCGCACCAGGTTGGTCAGCGCACGCAGCGCCAGCAGCGGAGAATCCAGCGCGCAGGCGGTTTCCAGCGCCCGCTCCAACCATGGCCGGAACACGCTGGCCGGCTGTCCCTGGCGGAACAACTGCTTGCCCTTGATGCGCTCGAACTCGGACTGGAGGTAGCGGGCCTGGGTCTGCGTGACTTCGCGCAGCCCATGCGTGGTGGCGTCCAGCCCGGCGCCGACGTCCTCCACCAGGTCGCATGCATCGGTCCACCGCGCGACCAGCAGGGGCGCGATCCCCTTCATGATGGCGGGAATCCGCTGCACGCACGAGGCCATCTCCGCCAGCGCCGTGGCGTCTCCGCGCACGGCCTTGACCCAGGCCTCGCTGGTCTCGGCGCAGACGGCCCACAGCGGCGTTCCCATCTCGCGCGCGATCTGCAAGGCTTCGGACGACAGGGTGGCGACCTCGTCGACCTCGCGGTTCAGCCGGTGCAGCTCGGTGGCCGACACCAGCGCGTACAGCAGCGAATAGCGGTGGCCGATGCGCCGCGCATGCGCCACCGATTCACGAGAGGCCTGCAAGGCGTCCTCGACCCTGCCGGTATGCCAGCAGGCGATGGACAGGACGGCCAGGTTGGTGACGCGGGCGTCCTCGCCCAGGGCCAGGTTGGCATGCTGGGGCTGGTAGGCCTTGGCGCCGTGTTCGAGATCCGCCACCGCCTCGGCAAAGCGCCCCAGGAAGAAATGGCTGTAGCCCCGCGCATAGTAGGCGTGGGACAGCAGGTTGGGATCCCCGGCGGTGCCCGCCATCCGCAGCAGCGTTTCCGCCAGCGTCAGCGTCATCGAGAAATTGGCCCATGAGCTGGCGCTGGTCCACAGCCCCCAATAGATCGGGAACAGCCGGGGGTCGTCGCCCAGCGGCTGCGCCAGGGTCAGCGCCGAGCGGAAGGTCTCCACCGCCTGCTCGGAACCGAAACCGTAGAGCGCGCACAATTGGATGCCGAACTCCATCCGGATGCGCAACTCCTCCATGATGGCGTCGATGCCCTCGCCCTGCCGCTCGAACCATTCCAGCGCGCTGCGATAGTAGCTGACCGCCTCGCGATATGCGCATTGCGCGGCCGCCTTGCGCGCGGCCTCCAGCAGGTACTTGACGGCGGGCGCGCGGCTGCCGGCGCCGGAGTAATGCCAGGCCAGCACCTCCGGGTTGCCCTCGGCCAGGCTGGATTCGAGCCGCCGGGCCAGGCGCGCGTGCGCCTGGCCCCGCGCCACGCGCGTCTGCGACTGGTAGGCCGCCTCGCGCAGCAGGGTATGGCGGAAGGCGTAGGCCTTTTCGTCGCAGCGCACGATGATGTTCTGGCGCAGCATGATGGCCAGCGCCTCGGCCAGCTCGGCGCGAGGCTCGCCCGTGGCGTCGGCCAGCAGGTCCAGCGTGAACTCGCCGCCCACTACCGAGGCGAATTGCGCGACGGGGCGCGCGCGGCCCACGCTGTCGATGCGAGCCATCAGCAAGTCCTGCAGCGAAGCGGGCAGCGACCACGGCGCGGACGGATCCCGCCGGTCCGCCAGCACGTCGCGGGTCAGTTCCTCGGCATACAGCGGAATCCCTTCCGAACGCTTGATGATGTCGCGCAACAGCTCCGCGTCGATGTCCTCGCCATCGGCCACCGCGTGCACCAGGTCCACCACGGCGAAATCGTCCATGGGCCCCAGGTCCAGATGATCGACCGCGACCGTGTGCTTCCACGGCGGCACGAACTCGGGCCGGGCGGTAATGAGCAGCATCCGGTCGGGCAAAGGATGCTCCACGAGCAGGGCCAGGACGTCGCGCGTGGAAGGATCGGCCCAATGCACGTCGTCGAAGCAGATGACACCGCCTTCGGGCACCATGACCCGCAGCAATTCGTGGCACAAGGCGCCGATCTCGTCCACCGCGCCGGGCATGCCCGGGCCGGGTGTACCCGCCTGTGCCCCGACCATCATGCGCTGGCCGATCGTCTCGAGTATGCGCTGCGCGCTTTCGGGCAGGGATGACGGTTCGGCGGCAAGGCGCTCGCAGGCGCGCATCCATCGCACGAAGGGGTGATAGGGCATCTGCCTGAGCTCGGACGAGCATTGCAGGACGACGCGCTCGACCTGCAGGGTGTCGCAGAAATGCTCCACGAGAAAGGACTTCCCGAGCCCCGCCTCGCCGCGCACCAGGCCGACGTAGCACCCTCCCCGGTGGTAGGCGTCGACGAGCCGCGCCATTTCCTCGTCCCGCCCGCAGAACGCGCGCGCAGCGTCCTGCCGTTCCGGGGAATGCTTGCCGCTGACCAGGAAAACCTGCACCTCGACACCGCGGGACCAGTCGGTCAGCTGTCCCGCCGGCTCGATGCCGTACTCGTCGCCCAGCAGGTGCAGGGTGACGTCGCTGACGGCCACGCCGGCCCCGCCGGCCATGGCGCCAAGCTGGAGCGCCAGGCGCGACACCATCCCGCCCGCGTCGGGAACGTCGTTCTCGGCGGAACTGATGGCGATGCCGGTATGCACGCCCAAGGCGACGCGCACCGGCAGGCTGCTTTCCTCGTCGCCCCAATGCCGCGACCAGATGCTGTTGTGGCACACCAGCGCCGCCGTCACGGCGCGCCGCGCGGAATCCTCTTGCGCGAAGGGATAACCGAAATAGGCCAGCAGCCCGCTGGGCATGCGCACGACGTGGGCACCCGCGGCCCGCAGCGTCGGTTCGCAGCAGGCCATCAGCTGATGCTGGACCTCGGCGATGTCCTCGGGTTCGCCGGTCACCTCGAATTCGCAGGAAAGCACGGTCAGCTGGCGGCGCTCGCCCATCGGCGCCTGCCGGCGCGCTCCGGCCTCGCGGCCCGCGCCAGGCGCCTCGAGCAGCGCCGCCACCGAGGCATCCGGCGTGGTTCCCAGCTCCATGTCGAGCAGATGGCGATAACGCTGGAACTCGCGCCTTGCCCGATCCAGCTGGCCGGCCTTCACCAGCAGACGCAGCATCTGATGCCAGGCCGTGTCGTCCAGCGGCGCGACGGTCACCCATTGCTCGGCGCATTCGATACCGGCCTGCAGGTTCCCTTCCCGCTCGTGGCTCTCGACCAGCATCCCCAGTGCCTGGAGATAGCGCTGATGATATTGCTCCCGGCGCATCTGCACCCAATTACCGAAGTCGGGCGCATCGTCCAGCTCCAGCCCCTGCAGGAATTCGCCGCGATACAGCGCCACCGCATGCGCGATGCGCTCGGAGTCGATCACCGCACCCATGGCCAGCGCGCGCTGCTCCCCATCCAGCACGGAAGTGAAGGCTCCGACATCGGTCCACAAGCCGGCCTCGGCGCGCAGCCTGAGCACGTCGCGGCTGCTTTCGATCGCATCGGGCTTGAGGGCGTCCTTCAGCAGGAACAGCATGCGCCGCAGGTTTTCCCGGCCGGCCTGCACGCTGGCGTCGGGCCACAGCATGAAGGCCAGCGCCTCGCGCGTATGGAAGCCGCCCTCGAGTGCCAGGTACGCCAGCAACGCTCTTGCCTTGTTGTAACGAATGGAAAGCGGTCCATCCGCGCTTTCCATGGCCAGGGGCCCCAACAGGTACAAAGAGAGCGAAGATCGCATAGCCTCGTGGATTCCGCGCAATAGATGTCTGAAGAGAACCGTGCCGGGAGCGAGCCCGCCAGGCTTACCGCCGCGGCCGAGTCCCAAGCTTACGGTTCATGCGTGACGGCTGTTTCAAGCCGCGCGCCGAAGCCTTTTCGTGGCCCCTTATTTTGCGTTTGGGTGACTTAAATACATCATTTATAGACCGCTTGCTAGAGGTTGTCGTTCCGCGAATCTTTTCCAATTGAAAAGAATGTCACAATCATGCGAACTTGGCATGTGCAACATGTTTCAGTCGGTTTTACGCTGACAAAAAGACAAGACATGAATCGCCGCAGCGAAGGCAGGCCCGCGCTCGGCGGGCCGGGCAGCTCAGTGCACGCGCCGCGCCTTGGCGGCGATCAGCGCGGCGAAGAAGGCCGCGAGTACGAACGCAAGAAATGCGCCCAGGTAGGGCCCCTGCCGCAGGCCCGCATCCAGCATCACGCCAAAGGCAAGCGGTGCCAACGCCGAACCCGTGTCCATGCCGGAGTACACCAATCCGTAGACCGAGCCCGTGGCGCCGCGCGGCGTGACCCGGCGTACCAGCATGTCGCGGGACGGCCCCGCGACGCCCGCGCACAACCCCGCCAGGGCGACGCAGGGTACCGCCGCCGCCACCGGCAGCCAGCCGGTGGCCAGCAGGGCCAACAGCGCGCCGGCCGCCACGAAGGACATGCCGACGATGCGCTCGCTGTAGGGACCGCTGGAGACCAGGAATCCGCCCAGCACCATTCCGCAGGCGCCGGCCACCATGTAGCCGGACAGCGCGGTACTGGCGGTCACGCTGGAGATGCCGTAGATGGAACCCAGGATGGGAATGGTGTAGTTCTGGACCGCCGAGATCGCGACGGACGAGAACATGAAGAACAGGAAGGCCCCCCAGACCACGGGGTTGATCAGCAGCGCGCCCAGCGAGGTACCCGCCGGGGCCGCGTCCAGGCGGCGCCCGCGGGCGGGGCGGCGCGCCGCCTCCACCGCCAGCAGGCGCCGGCCCACCACCGTCATGGTCAGGATGACCGCCACCAGCAGGCCCGCGCCGAAGGCGGCAACCCGCCAGTTGAACAGATGGGTGAGCGTCGTGATGAATATGGGCGTGGTGGCCCAGCCCAGATTCCCGGTGATGCCGTGCGCGCTGAAGGCGTGTCCCAGGCGGGGACTGCTGACGCGGCGGTTCAGGATGGAGAAGTCGACCGGATGGAACACCGAATTGCCGATGCCGGCCACCACGGCCGCGGCCATCAGCCAGCCATAGTTGCTGGCCAGCCCGAGCAGCAGGCCCGCCACGACGAAGCAGGCGAGCCCGAACCACAGGACCGGACGCGCGCCCGCCCGGTCCACCACGAAGCCGGAACTGGCCTGGCCCACGCCCGAGATCGCATAGAACACCGCGACCAGGACCCCCAGTTCGGCAAATCCCAGTCCGAACTCCGTCGCCAGCGGCGCGAACAACGAAGGAATCACCAGTTGGAAGAAATGGGAGCTCGCATGGGCGATCCCCACCAGTCCGATGACTTTCCAGTCGAGCCTGCGCCGGGCGAACCTCATCCCGGGGGCGGCCAATGCTTGCTGCACGTCGTCTCCTGCTTCATTGCTCTGCGGACTGCGCCGCGAATCCCGCCGTGCCGGCCCTAGGCAGATCGCCGGATGACCGGCCAGGCCCGCTGCAGGTAATACATCATCGACCACACGGTCAGCACGGCGGCGATCTCGATCAGCCTCGACCCCCACCAAAGCGTGTCGATGCCGGCCACGCGTCCGCCGTACAGCAGGCACGGGATCGCGGTCATCTGCGCCGCGGTCTTGAACTTGCCCAGCCAGTGCACGGCGACGCTGGTGCTGGCGCCGATCTTGGCCATCCATTCGCGCAGGGCCGAAATGGTGATCTCGCGGCCGATGATGACCAGCGCGATCATGGCGTCGACCCGCCCCAGGTTCAGCAGCACGAGCAGCGCCGCGCTGACCATGAGCTTGTCGGCCACGGGGTCCAGGAAGGCGCCGAACGAGGATGTCTGGTTCAGCCGCCGCGCCAGCCAGCCATCGAGCCAGTCCGTCAGCGCGGCGAAGATGAACATGCCCGTGGCCACCGCATCGCGCACGGCCGTGGGCAGCACATGCTCCGGTACGTAGTACACGCTGACGACCAGCGGGATCATGGCGATCCGCACCCAGGTCAGGATAATCGGCAGGTTCAGAGGCATGGTCGAATGCTAACAGGCTACGGGGAAAAGTTCTCGGCAGGGGTCAGTGCAGTTGGCGATGGATGCGCTCGGCCAGTTCCAGGGAGATGCCCTCGACGGACGCCAGGTCCTCCACGCTGGCCGAGACCACCCCGCGCAGGCCGCCGAAGCGCGCCAGCAGGCGCTGCCGGCGCTTGGCGCCGACACCCTCGATTTCCTCCAGCCGCGACACGTTGCGGGCCTTGGCCCGCCTCGCCCGCATGCCGGTGATGGCGAACCGGTGCGCCTCGTCGCGGATCTGCGCGACCAGCATCAGCGCGGCCGACTCGCCCCCCAACGCCAGCGGCTCGCGGCCGTCGGCGAAAACCAGCGTCTCCAAGCCCACCTTGCGCCCTTCCCCCTTGGCGACGCCGACCAGCAGCCCGATGTCCAGCCCCAGTTCGGCGAACACCTGGCGGGCGATCTCGACCTGCCCCTTGCCGCCGTCGATCAGCACGACGTCGGGCATGATCCCTCCCCCATCGGCGATTTTCTCGTAGCGGCGCGTCAGCACCTGCCGCATGGCCGCATAGTCGTCGCCGCCGGTGATGTCGTCGATATTGTAGCGACGATACTCCTTGGGCTGCATGGCATGGTGGTGGTAGACCACGCACGAGGCCTGCGTCGCCTCGCCGGCGGTGTGGCTGATGTCGAAGCACTCCATGCGCAGGGTTTCCAGCGCGGCCTCGTCGGCGTCTATGCCCAACACCTGGGCCAGGGCCGCGGTGCGCGCCTGCTGCGACCCGGCCTCGGCCAGCACTCGCGCCAGCGCCAGTTCGGCGTTCTTCCTGGCCTGCTCGAGCCAGCTCTTGCGCACGCCCTGCGGTTGCTTGACGAGATTGACCTTCGATCCGGCCTGCTCCGCCAGCATCGCGACCAAGTCGGCGTCGGGCAAGGGGTGCGACACGACGATGGTGCCGGGCAAGGCACGGTCAATGTAGTGCTGGGACATGAAGGCCTCCAGCACCTCGGCGGGCGAATCGCCATCGGTATGCGAAGGGAAGAAGGCCTTGTCGCCCAGGTGGCGCCCGCCCCGCACCATCGCCAGGTTCACGCAGGCCTTGCCCCCCTGCATGTCGACCGCGATCACGTCGGTATCGCCGCTGCCCCCCTCCATGGTCTGCTGGTGCAGCACGCGCGACAGGGCCGACAACTGGTCGCGCAGGGCGGCGGCTTCCTCGAAGCGCATCTCCTGCGAGGCGGCGAACATCCGCGTCTCGATGTCCGTGAGCACGGCCTGGGTCTGGCCGCGCAGGAACTGCGTGGCCCGGTCCACGTCCAGGGCGTAGTCCTCTTGCGAGACCAGGCCCACGCAGGGCCCGGAACAGCGGTGGATCTGGTACAGCAGGCACGGCCGCGACCGGTTGGCGAAGACCGTGTCCTCGCAGGTGCGCAGGCGAAAGACCTTCTGCAGGATCTGTATGCTTTCGCGTACCGCCCACACGTTGGGGAAAGGGCCGAAGTACTGGTTGGCGCGGTCGGTGGTCCCGCGATAGTACGCGATGCGGGGGAACGCATGGCCGCTGACCTTCAGGTAGGGATAGGACTTGTCGTCGCGGAACAGGATGTTGTAGCGCGGCGCCAGCGACTTGATCAGGTTGTTTTCCAGCAGCAGCGCCTCGGCCTCGGAGCGCGTCACGGTGACCTCGACCCGCGCCACGCGGGCCAGCATATGCGCGATGCGCGGGCTGCCCACCTGCTTCTGGAAATACGAGGAAACGCGCTTCTTCAGGTCCCGCGCCTTGCCGACGTACATCACCTCGCCTTCCGCGTTGATGTGCCGGTACACGCCCGGCAGGTGCGGAAGCTGCGCCAGGAAGGATTTGATGCCGAAGGCCTGCCCGGGCTCTTCCGCGGCGGCCGGAGCGGGCGACGCCGGGGGCGCCACGGGCGCGTCCGGCTGCGCCGTCGTCTCCGGGGCCTGGTTCTCGTCCTTCTTGCGGCCGGCCATGTCGCCCTCCTCAGGCGCCGGCCCGCGCCAGGGCCCGGACCGCCTTGCGGGCCTTGCGATAGGCCGGATCGGCCGTCAGCGCCTGCCAGTCCTGCGCGGCGAACCTCGGCTTGAGCGACCGGATGCGCGCCACCGAGGCCGGATCCTGGACCCAGTCGAGCCGGCCCAGCAGGTCGTCCGCCATGTCGGGCCGGTTGCAGACCAGCACCATGTCGCAGCCCGCGCGCAACGCGGCCATCGCCCGGCCATGGATGTCGCCCGCCACCGAGGCGCCTTCCATGGTGAGATCGTCGGAGAACACCACGCCGCCATACTGGAGGCGCTTGCGCAACACGGTCGTCACCCACTTGCGCGAGAACCCGGCGGGCGACTTGTCGACCCGCGGATAGATGACGTGGGCCGGCATCACGGCGCCCAGGATGGCATCGCCCAGCCAGCGATAGGGCTGCGCGTCCTCGCCCAGCACCTCGTCCAGCGACCGGTCGTCCACCGGGATCTCGTAGTGGGAATCGGCGGCGGCAAAGCCGTGGCCGGGGAAATGCTTGCCGCAGGCCGACATGCCGGCCAGCGCCAGCCCCTGGATCAAGGCCCGGGCCAGCATGGCCACCACGCGCGGATCGCGATGGAAGGACCGGTCGCGGATGACGCGGCTTTCGCCGAAATCCAGATCCAGCACCGGCGTGAAACTCAGGTCCACGCCGCAGGCACGCAGCTCGGCGGCCAGCACCCGGCCGGTATCGGTCGCCATGCGCATGGCTTCGAGCGGGTCGCTTTCCCACAGGCGGCCCAGGGCCCGCATGGGCGGCAGCGCCGTGAAGCCATCGCTGCGGAAACGCTGGACCCGTCCGCCCTCGTGGTCGACCGCGATCAACAGCGGCTCGCCGCGAGCGGCGTGGATGTCGGCGGTCAACCTGGTCAGTTGCGCCCGGTCGCGGAAATTGCGGGCGAACAGGATCACTCCGCCCACCAGCGGGTGGCGCAACCGCTCGGCCTCGGCCGCGGTCAGTTCGAAACCCGCCACGTCCACCATCACGGGGCCGGGTGCAGGCAAGGAAGAAAGAGATGCAGTCATGATCGGATCCGTCACGGGCGCCGCGTCTCCACGATGACGTAGGCGGCGACCATGTCGTGTTCGTCGGTCAGCGATACGTGGGCGGCGCCGAAGCGCGCCTCGTACCAGGTCTTGAGCGGCTCGGCCAGGACCACGACGGGCCGCCCGCCCGGCGCGTTGAGCGTTTGCATGCGGCGCCAGGTCATGGGCATGCGCATGCCCAGTCCCACGGCCTTGGAAAAGGCCTCCTTGGCGGCGAAGCGCGTGGCCAGGAAACGCACGCCGCGCTGCGGGTCGCGGCTGCGGCGCGCGGTGAATTTCGCGAATTCCTCGGCGCCCAGGATCTTCTGCGCGAAGCGGTCGCCCCGGCGCGCCAGGGCCTGCTCGATGCGTTCGACCCGCAGCAGGTCGATGCCGATGCCGGCCAGGGCGGGAAGCGCACCGTCGCGCAGCGGCTCGGGCATCAATGCGCCGGCCTCGGCAGGGCACCGCTGCGCGCGGTGATCATCAGGGCCTTCATCTCGCGCACCGCCGTCTCCAGGCCGCAGAACACGGACTGGGCGATGATGGCGTGGCCGATGTTGAGCTCGGCGATGCCGTCCAGGGCCGCGACCGGCTGCACGTTCTCGTAGTGCAATCCATGGCCGGCGTTGACGCGCAAGCCCTGCCGCAACCCGACCGCCACGGCGTCCCGGATGCGCGCCAGTTCCCGCTGCGCCGCATCCGCCACGGCCTCGGCATACGCGCCGGTATGCAGTTCGATCACGGTCGCGCCCGTGCGGGCGGCGGCCTCGATCTGGTCCGCCTGCGGATCGATGAACAGCGACACCCGCACGCCGGCATCGTGCAACCGCGACACGGCGGCCTTCACATCGTCGAAATGCCCCAGCACGTCCAGTCCGCCTTCGGTGGTGAGCTCCTGGCGTTTCTCGGGCACCAGGCAGACGTCCTGTGGCCGGATCCGGCAGGCGATCTCCAGCATTTCCTGCGTGATGGCGCATTCCAGGTTCATGCGCGTGCGCAGCTTGCCCCGCAGGCTCTCGACATCCGCGTCCTGGATATGCCGGCGATCCTCGCGCAGATGCAAGGTAATCAGGTCCGCGCCCGCCTCCTCTGCCACCAGCGCGGCCCGGACCGGATCCGGATAGGAAACGTGTCGCTGCTGCCGCAGCGTCGCCACGTGGTCGATATTGACGCCCAGATCAATCATAGATATCCAACAATTCCATCCATTCAGCCCCTCTCGCCGGTCAATCGGCGGTTTTTCCAGGATGCGGTGGATCCGGCTCCGCCGGTCCGCCCGCATCACCCCCGGGGGGGCGCGCGTCAGCGCGCAGGGGGGGAAAACTCCTCAGGTCTCGCAATACCTGCCGCGTCGCCATCGGCCGGCCATTCATATGATAGTCCAGCCGTTCCCGCAGCAAGCGGCGCAGCTCGGGCTCGGCGGCGACATCGTCGAAGCGGCCCGCGGCCAGCGCCAACAGCGACTCACCGGTAATGGGCGTGCCCAGTTGCGGCGCTTCGAGCTCCTCGGGCTCCGGCCCGGCTTCCAGCGGCACACGGTAGCGCATGCCGGCTTGCACGGGCTCGTCGTTGCCCGTTGCGGCCGGGTCGAAGCCATAGCCGATCTCGCACAGCAGCCGCCATTCGAACTCCCTCAAGGCAGCCGACAACCGGGGCTGCGCGGCCAGCCTGGACAAGGCGTCGACATAGGCGTCGTACAAAGATTCGTGCGGATCGTCGCGTCCCAGCAGGCGCAGCAGCAGCTCGTTCAGGTACCAGCCCGACATGGCTGCGGCCCCTTGCAGGCGCTGGGGTGCCCCGGACCACTCGGCCCGCACCAGGGTCTTGATCTCGCCCGCGCCGCTCCAGGACAGGCTCAGCCGCTGGAAGGCGATCAGTACCGGCCGCAGCGCCGAATGGGGCCGCTTCGCGCCCTTGGCCACCAGGGCCAGCCGTCCGTGGGAACGCGTGAACACGTCCAGGATCAGCGAGGTCTCGCGATAGGGATAACTATGGATCAGGAAGGCGGGGACATCGTCCACCCGGTGCCCACGGCCACGCGGACGCGCCTGCCTGGCGGGCGCCGGAGCGGCCGCCAGGGGCGTCCGCCGGAACAGCGATCCTGCGGCGTCGGGCAAGATCTCGTCCGGCGCCACGGGATCCCGGGAATTACTCATAACCCAGGTCGCGCAGCGCGCTTTCGCGCTCGGCCCAGCCCTTGCGCACCTTCACATAGATTTCCAGGTGCACCGGCTTGTCGATCAGCTTGGCGATGTCCTGCCTGGCCTCGGTGGCGATGCGCTTCATGCGTTCGCCCCCGGTTCCCAAGAGGATAGGCCGATGGCTGTCCCGGTCGACGATCACGCAGGCCGCGATGCGGGTCACGCGGGGCAGCTCTTCCCATTGCTCGATCACCACGGTGGACCCGTAGGGCAGCTCGTCGCCGACCAGGCGGAAGATCTTCTCGCGTATGAGCTCGCTGGCGATGAAGCGCACCGGCCGGTCGGTCAGGGTGTCTTCCTCGAACATGGGCTCGCCTTCCGGCAGCCCCTTGGCGATCTCGTCCAGCAGGTGATCGAGCTGGCGCGACTTGGCGGCGCTGACCGGCACGACGGCATCGTAGGGATGCAGCCCCATGATGCGCGACACGTAGGGAAACAACGCGTCGCGGTCCTTGAGCAGGTCGGTCTTGTTCACGGCCAGGATGCGCCGCGCCCGCGCCGGCAACAGCGGCAGCAGGTTGGCATCGCCCTCGGACCATTTGCCGGCCTCGACCACGTGGACCACCACGTCCACGTCGGCCAGCGCCTGGGTCACCACGCGGTTCATCATGCGGTTCATCGCGCCGCCGTGGCGGGTCTGGAAACCGGGCGTGTCGACGAACACGAACTGCTCGGCGCCACGCGTGAAGACGCCGTGGATACGGTGGCGCGTGGTCTGCGCCTTGCGCGAGACGATGCTGACCTTGGCGCCGATCAGCGCGTTCAGGAGGGTCGACTTGCCGACGTTGGGCCGGCCGACGATGGCGACGAAACCGCAGCGGCTGGCGGTGGAGGAATCAGAAGACATGGTCATTTCTTGCCGGCGGGCTGCCCCGAGGCGGACAGGGTTTCGCCGGGAGGCTGCGGCGCCGGAGGCGCTGCCTGGGGTTCTTTCCGGGGCGCGGCCGCCGGGACGGGCGCCTTGCCCTCGGCGGCCTGGGTCGAGGTGATCTTGGCGACGGGCGCCTCGATCACGGCGGCCCTGGCCGGAGCCGAAACGGCGGCCGCCTCTACCTTGGCGGCGTTGGCGGGTTCGTCCGGCACTTCCTGCGCCACCGCAACCGGCAGCGACAACTGGGCCGTCTTGCGCGCGCGGGGCGAACGCTTGGCCGGCGTCGGATTGGCGGCCAGCGCGGCTTCCAGCGCCTGCTTGGCGGCCGCCTGCTCGGCGGCGCGGCGGCTGCCGCCTATGCCGACCACCTGCACGTCCAGCTTGGGGATGGCGCACTCGACCTCGAATTCCTGGCTATGCGCCGCGCCGTGCGTGGCCACCACCGTATAGACCGGCAACGCGATCTTGCGGCCCTGCAGGTATTCCTGCAGCAGCGTCTTGGCGTCCTTGCCCAGCGTCTTGGGATCGACGGTCTCGAGCACGGGCTTGTAGAGCCGGGCGATCACGGCGCTGGCCGCGTCGAAGCCGCCATCCATGAAGATGGCGCCGAAGATGGCCTCGAGCGTGTCGGCCAGGATCGACGGCCGGCGAAAGCCACCGCTCTTGAGTTCGCCTTCGCCCAGCCGCAGGAAGCGGGACAGTTCCACCCGTTGGGCGATGTCGGCCAGCGACGCCTGCTTGACCAGGTTCGCGCGCAGGCGCGACAGGTCGCCCTCGTCGATGCGGGCGAAGCGGTCATACAACAGGGAGGCGATCGCGCAGTTCAGGACGCTGTCGCCCAGGAACTCCAGGCGTTCGTTGTGCTTGCTGCTATGGCTGCGATGCGTCAGCGCCTGCTCCAGGAGGCTCTTGTTCCTGAAGGTGTAGGCGAGGCTGGTCTCGAGATTCATGGCCCCCCCTACGCGCTGCGCGCGCCCGACATGGTGAGCCCCCAGCCGCTACGCGGCAGCCCCCCGAGGGGGCGGGGCCCCGCCTTGGGGCGGCCCGGCGCCGAGTCCCCCGGGGCGGCACTGGCGGACCGGCGGAGCCGGATCCGATGTGCCCATGGGTACGACCCGGCTGATGACGGATGGGGAAGCTGCGTGGCGGGGCAATGCGCATGCGCGGCCGCGCCGCCAGGCGCGGGGGGCGCTTGCGGCCGGGTGCGACAGGCGGAGGTAGGCGACGAATTCATGCGGTGCGGCGCATGGCGCAAGACATCAATGGAAGCGGCCAATCCGTTTCAGGTCCCCGAAGTTCATCCAGACGAAAAACGCCTTGCCCACGATATTCGAATCCGGCACGAAACCCCAATACCGGCTGTCCGCGCTGTTATCCCGATTATCGCCCATGACGAAATAATTGCCTGCGGGCACTTTGCAACGCACGCCCTCGCGGGAGTATTCGCAGGCGTCGCGGTTCGGATAGCCCCCAAAAGGATCGATTTCCGGCGAACGTCGCTCATCTATCAATATCTGATGATTTACGCCCTTGAGGTTTTCATCATATAGCGCGGCGTAGGAAACCCGGTCTGGGTCGAAATATTCCCCTACCTTTTTCATGGGTATTTCCTGCCCGTTGATGGTCAGCCGCTTGTTCAGGTAGGCCACCTCGTCGCCCGGCACGCCGACCACGCGCTTGATGTAGTCGACCTGCGGATCGACCGGATAGCGGAAGACGACGACGTCACCGCGCTGCGGGTCGCCCAGCGGGACGACCTTCTTGTCCACGATGGGCAAGCGCAAGCCGTACGAAAACTTGTTGACCAGGATCAGGTCGCCGATCTGCAGCGTGGGCATCATCGAGCCCGAGGGGATGCGAAACGGCTCGACCACGAACGAGCGCAGCACGAACACGAACAGGATGACCGGGAAGAAACTGACGGAGTACTCCACCCACCAGGGCATCTTGCCGGCGCGGTCCACCGCTTCCTGGCGCTGGCGTTCGACCTCGGCCTCGCCGCTGGCGGCGCGCACCGACTGGGCGCGCCCGGCGTCGAACTCGGCCGCGGCGCGGGCCATGCGGGCGGTACGCTGCGGACGCAGGGACACGCGGTCGAATGCCCAGACGATGCCGGTCACCACCAGCAGCACGAACAGGATCAGCGCGAAATTCAGGCTCATGCCCCCTTCCCCTCGATATGGTTCACAACACCGCGGTTCATTTGTCCTCCACCTGCAGAATGGCCAGGAAAGCTTCTTGCGGAATCTCGACGCTGCCGACCTGCTTCATGCGCTTCTTGCCGGCCTTCTGCTTTTCGAGCAGCTTCTTCTTGCGGGAAATGTCGCCGCCATAGCACTTGGCCAGCACGTTCTTGCGCAAGGCCTTGACGTTCTCGCGCGCGATGACCTCGGCGCCGATCGCGGCCTGGATGGCCACGTCGTACATCTGCCGGGGAATGAGCTCGCGCATGCGGGCGGTCACGTCCCGCCCGCGGGCACGGGCGTTGGCACGGTGCACGATGAGCGACAGCGCGTCGACCTTGTCGCCGTTGATCAGCAGGTCGACCCGCACCACGTCGGCGCTGCGGTATTCCTTGAACTCGTAGTCCATCGAGGCATAGCCCCGCGACACGGACTTGAGCTTGTCGAAGAAGTCCAGGACGATCTCGGCCAGCGGGATCTCGTAGGTCAGGTGGACCTGGCGGCCGTGGTAGGCCATGTTGATCTGGATGCCGCGCTTGGCCGTGCACAGGGTGATGACCGGCCCCACGTACTCCTGAGGCATGAACAGCGTGACCGTGACGATGGGCTCGCGCACGTCGGCGATCTTGCCCACCTCGGGCATCTTGGACGGGCTGTCGACCATGACCACCGAACCGTCGCGCAGTTCGACCTCGTAGACCACCGATGGCGCGGTGGTGATGAGGTCCATGTCGAACTCGCGCTCCAGCCGCTCCTGCACGATTTCCATGTGCAGCAGCCCCAGGAAGCCGCAGCGGAAGCCGAAACCCAGCGCCTGCGAGACTTCCGGGTCGTACATCAATGCGGCATCGTTGAGCTTGAGCTTTTCCAGCGAGTCGCGCAGCGAGTCGTACTCGCTGGATTCGACCGGATACAGGCCGGCGAATACCTGCGGCTTGATCTCCTTGAAGCCCGGCAGCGGCGCGGCGGCCGGCTTGGAGGCGTGGGTGATGGTGTCGCCCACCTTGGCGTGCTTGAGTTCCTTGATGCCGGCGATGACGAAGCCCACTTCCCCCGCCGACAGGTGCGTGCGGGCTTCGGACTTGGGCGTGAACACGCCGACCTGTTCGCACAGGTGCGCGGCGCCCGTGGCCATCAGCAGCAGCTTTTCCTTGGGCTTGAGCACGCCGTTGACCACGCGCACCAGCATCACCACGCCCACGTAGTTGTCGAACCAGGAGTCGATGATGAGCGCCTGCAGCGGCTCGGCGGCATCGCCCTCGGGCGGCGGGATGCGGGCGATGACCGCCTCCAGGATGTCGTCGATCCCCATGCCGGTCTTGGCGCTGGCCGGGATGGCGTCATCCGCCGGGATGCCGATGACTTCCTCGATTTCCTGCTTGGCCGTTTCCGGGTCGGCCTGCGGCAGGTCCATCTTGTTCAGCACCGGCACGACCTCGACGCCCAGCTCGATGGCCGTGTAGCAATTGGCCACGGTCTGGGCCTCCACGCCCTGCGAGGCGTCGACCACCAGCAGCGCCCCTTCGCAGGCCGACAGCGAGCGGCTGACTTCATACGAGAAGTCCACGTGCCCCGGGGTATCGATCAGGTTCAGGTTGTAGGTCTTGCCGTCCCGCGCCTGGTAGCGCAACGCGGCGGTCTGGGCCTTGATCGTGATGCCGCGCTCGCGCTCGATGTCCATCGAGTCGAGTACCTGGGCCTCCATTTCCCGGTCCGACAAGCCCCCGCAGCGGTGGATGATGCGGTCGGCAAGCGTCGATTTGCCGTGATCGATGTGGGCGATGATGGAGAAATTGCGAATGTGCTGCATGCGATCCAAATGATGAGCCCACCCCCTACGCGCTGCGCGCGCCCCCTCGAGGGGGCGGCACTGGCGGACCGGCGAAGCGGGTCCGCGGTGCCCTTGGGGATTTGCAAAAAAAGGGGGCGCAACGCGCCCCGCCTGTATCGGCCGTGCGGGACGTTCCCGCACGGCTTGCCTGATAGATATGTCGCGACCCGGCATTTTACCGCCGAGCGCGAATGTCTGCCCGACTACCGCGTGGGCCGTATCGGCACCCACTGGGTCAGGTCGTCGCGCCGGACCAGCACGCCGTGGACCTTGCTCCGGTCAATCTTGGCCACCAGCCCGTTGAACTGCGACGCGCCGGTGATTTCGGTATTGTCCAGGGCCAGGATGACGTCTCCCTGGCGGATGCCGGCCCGCGCGGCAGGGCCGTCGGCGGCGTCCACCTGCACCCCGCCCCGGACCCGCAGCTCGCGGCGCCGGGCGGCGGGCAGGTCGGAAACCACCAGCCCCAGCACGTTGGTCTTCTGGGCCTGGCTGCCCCCTTCGTCCTGGCGGGCCGCGGCGGCCTTGTCCGGCTCGAGCTCGCCCACGGTGATGGACAGGTCGCGGGTACCGCCGCGCCGCCAGACCTGGATCGTGGCCTTGGTGCCCGGCTTGGTCTCGCCCACCGTGCGCGGCAGGTCGGACGAACGTTCGATCGTCTTGCCGTTGAATTTCAGGATGACGTCGCCCGGCTCGATCCCGGCCTTCTCGGCGGGGCTGCCCGGCTCGACCATGCCCACCGAAGCGCCGGCGGTCCGGCCCAGCCCGATGGCGTCGGCGACTTCCTTGCTGACTTCGCCGATCTGCACGCCGATGCGGCCACGGATGACCCGGCCGCTGGAACGCAACTGGTCGGCCACGCGCATGGCTTCGTCGATGGGAATGGCCAGCGAGATGCCCATGAACCCGCCGCTGCGGGAAATGATCTGCGAATTGATGCCCACCACCTCGCCGCGCATGTTCAGCAGCGGACCGCCGGAGTTGCCGGGGTTGACCGCCACGTCGGTCTGGATGAACGGCAGGTAGTCGCCCGTGTCCCGGCCCGTGGCGCTGACGATGCCCGCGGTGACGGTGGAGTCGAGCCCGAATGGCGAGCCGATGGCCAGGACCCACTCGCCCTTGCGCAGCTGGGTGGGATCGCCCGGCTTGAGCGGCGTCATGCCGGTGGCCTCGATCTTGATCAAGGCCACGTCGGTGCGCTCATCCGAGCCGATGACCTTGGCCTTGAACTCGCGCCGGTCGGTCAGGGTGACGTAGATGTCGTCGGCGCCGTTGACCACGTGGTGGTTGGTCAGGATGTAGCCGTCGGCCGAGATGAAGAACCCCGATCCCACGCCGCGCGGAACCTCCTGGCCCTCGTCGTTGTTGCCCGGCGGGGTCGGCTGCCGGGGCCCCCGGCCGGGAGGCACGAAATCAGGACCGAAGAACCAGCGGAAAAGCTCGTAGGGGTCCTGGCCGCCCCCGCCGCCATAGGGGCCGCGTGCCACGGCCCGTGCGGTGGTTCGGATGTTGACCACGGCAGGATCGGCCTTGGCCACGAGATCGGTGAAATCCGGCAAGGCACGGGTCTGCGCCTGCGCGGCCGGCTGGCCGGCGGCCAGCAGCAGCGCGGCGAACAGGACGAGCAGGAACGCGGTGCCCAGGGTCGAGCACACCCGTTTCATCGGATGCGGATAGCACGCAGCACCATGGAAAACTGACATGTAAGCTCCGGGTAAAGAAAAGGCTCGAACCGGCGGCGCTCAAGGCTTGCGCGCGGCCACCGGCGTATAGCTTATCGAATCGGCGATCTGTTGAATCGTACCGAGCGGCGCTTCGCCCAGCACGGTGATCCAATGGTCGCCCAGGCGGCGCCCCACCACATTGATGGCGCCGCGGGCGCCCGGCCCGACCTGCCGCGGATGCGATTCGCTATAGGGCTCGATGAAGACGGAAATCGCCGCCAGGCCATCCGACAACATGACCTGCTTGACGTCGGGCTTGCCGCCCATCGAACGCTGGACTTCCATCATCCTGTGGAAACCCACCGGTTCGCCCACCTTCCAGCCGAGATCGGCCAGCTTGACCGGCTTCAATTGCGTGCGCACGACGCGCCAGCCCTCGGTCTTCCAGCGCGGCTTGAGTTGCTTGCGATCGACATCCGCCCCCACCTGCAGCGCAATGAAGGCGACCTGCTCGACCACGTCGTCCTCGGGCGACAGGGTCTGGGCCCGCAGCAGCAGCCCGGAGCTGCTGTCGGCGCACAGCCGGTAGCCGTAGCGATCGGCATCCCGGGGGCGCAGGGTGATGACCTGGCAGTCCCGGTCGGCCACCCGTTCCGGCTGGGGCTCGACGCTGACGTCGTAGTGCTCGCCCAGTTGATCCGGGCCGCCTATCATCAGGCCGGGGAAACGATCGCGCGCGGTTCGGGTCTCGACCAGCACGGCGCGCTTCTGCGGCAGCAGGCACTGGATCTCGTCGTCCTTGCGCAGAAACTCCAGCGGCTGGCCGTCCAGCAGCTCGAGGCGCTCGTGCTCGCTCTTGCCGTCGTAGATATGGGTGATGCGGGAGGACTGCATCGAGGCGCCCTGCTGATACGCGAAGACGCCGGAATAATTGAGTTCCCGGGCCGAGGCCTGGATGCGCTGCAACAACCCGGTGCCATCGGCCGGGGCCGCGGGGGCCGGGGGCTGGGCCTGGGACGCGATCGTCACCAGGCACAGCATGGCGAACGCCAGGGAACGTGTGGACCACACCACGGCCGAACGACTAACCTCCGACACGAGACCTTCCTTCAACGTTGCCCTGCGGCGGATTCGAAAGAGGTGGCCGACACCTGCCGGATGGCGCTCCGGCCGGCGATCTGCCGGTGGGCCTCGAGGTATTCGCCCAGCGAAACATCGACCGCCGGCTCGGCCCGGCGCGCCGCGGCCGGCGCGGCGACCTGGACGACGGCCGGCGTGGCGGCGGGCTGGGCGCTGGCGGAAAATTCGACCGGTGCGCCCTGCCCGCCGAAATAGGGCTGGGCGATCCAGGTGACCGAGGCGACGGCGGCCGCCGCAGCCAGACCGGGAAAACCATAGCGCGTCATGAACCGGCGGGAAATCGTCCGCCGGGGCGCCGCGACGATGGGCGCCTCGTGTTCCAGCGCCTCGAGGAAGCGCCGGTGGAAGCCGGACGACACGGGCAGCGCCAGTTCGGGCGTGCGCACCACGTCGCCGACCAGATGGTAGAGGTCCCAGTCGGCGCGGCCTGCGCCCGTCGCCAGGTAGGCGGACACTGCCGCTTCCGCTTCATCGGCCTCGTCGGCGAGTTCGCCGTCCATGTAGGCCGACAGCCATTCCTCGACGCGGGCCTGATTCAACCCGTCCAGATCGTCCTGCGCAGACGCGGCCGCTTCCCGGCCGAAACCGACGGACTCATTCCGATGCGATGTCACCTGCATTTCCATAACCTCCGGGGCTGCCGATTGCCCGGTTACCTGCCATTTTGCCCAAAATTCATGCCGCCCTGCTCCCCTGGCTACCAACGCTTGTCGTCCTGGGTATCCAGCAGGGGCCGCAATCGGGCCGCAATTGCCTCGCGCGCCCGGAAGATCCGGGATCGCACGGTGCCTATGGGACATCCCATCGACTGGGCGATGTCCTCATAGCTCATTCCTTCAATCTCGCGCAACACGATAGCCGTTCGCAGCTCCTCGGGAAGAGCTTCGATCGCCAAATTGACCGTTTCAGCAATTTCGCGGGTCGCCATCATGGATTCTGGCGTGTTGATATCGCTTAGGTTGTCGGTTTCGTCGAAAGTTTCACCATCCTCGTTCTCGTATTCGGACGGCGAGCTGGGACGCCTGCCCGAAGCCACCAGGTGGTTCTTGGCGGTATTGATGGCGATGCGGTAGAGCCAGGTATAGAAGGCGCTTTCCCCGCGGAACTGCGGGAGCGCGCGATAGGCCTTGATGAAGGCCTCCTGGGCGACGTCTTCGATTTCGCTGGGATCGCGGATGAAACGCGACAGCAGGCGCAGGATCTTGCGCTGGTACTTCAGCATCAGCAGTTCGAACGCCTTCTTGTCGCCCCGCTGCACGCGGGCGACCAGCTCGGCGTCGATCTCGCGCTCGCTCGTCATGCCGAGGCCCCCAGGCGGGGATCACGAGCCTGGGGCGCGACCAGCAGGCCTTCGCCCCGCTGCTCGGTCCAGGCGACGGCCATGCGCAGTTGCCGCCATTCCCTGGCCTCCAGGCTGTCGGCCCACACGGTGAGCGTCGCACGCGCGGGGGCCCGGGGCCGTCCGGGCGGCGGCGCGAGGTCGCCCTGCAGCGTCAGCCAGCCCAGCGGGGAATGCCAGATGTGGCGGGGACGGAAACGCCGCCAGCCCTGGTGGTCGGCCAGCGCCCAGTTGCCGCCGGCATCGACGGCAAGCGCCCGAAACGGCTGGCGCGCCCGGCGTTGGCAGACGATGGCGCCCAGCGCCAGCCCCAGGCCGGCAGCCGGGGCTGCCGCCCAGGCCAACGGCGAACCGGCCAGCGCGAACCAGGTCCCGGCGGCCGCGGCCCATCCCGCTGCCAGGGCGATGCAATGCCCCAGCAGGCCGGCGCGGCGCGAAGGCCGCAGATGCGCCAGCATGGACAGACCGGAGGGTGCCGTCCCGATATCGCTCAAATCAGACCTTGCGCACGATCATCGTGCCGTTGGTACCGCCGAACCCGAAGGAGTTCGACAGCGCGACGTCGATCTTCATCTGCCGCGCCTGGTTGGCGCAGTAGTCCAGATCGCACTCGGGGTCCTGATTGAAGATGTTGATGGTGGGCGGAGCAACCTGGTTATAGACGGCCAGCGTCGTGAACACGGCTTCGATGCCGCCGGCGGCGCCCAGCAGGTGGCCCGTCATGGACTTGGTCGAGCTGACCACGATCTGCTTGGCGTGGTCGCCGAAGGCCAGCTTCAGGGCCTCGGTCTCGTTCTTGTCTCCCAGCGGCGTCGAGGTGCCGTGGGCATTGACGTAGTGGACCTCTTCCTTGTTGATCCCGCCGTTGCGCAGCGCGTTGACCATGCCGCGGCAAGGTCCTTCGCGGTCGGGCGCCGTGATGTGGTGGGCGTCGGAGCTCATGCCGTAGCCGGCGAATTCGCCATAGATGCGCGCGCCGCGCTTCTTGGCATGTTCGTATTCCTCGAGCACGAGCACGCCCGCGCCCTCGCCCAGCACGAAGCCGTCGCGATCGCGGTCCCAGGGACGCGACGCCGTCTTGGGATCGTCGTTGCGGGTGGACAGCGCCCGCATGGCGGCAAAGCCGCCGATACCCAGCGGCGACACGGTGGACTCGGCGCCGCCGGCCAGCATGACGTCGGCATCGCCGTACTCGATCAGGCGCGCGGCGTCACCGATGCTGTGCAGGCCGGTGGTGCACGCCGACACCACGGCGTAGCTGGGTCCCTTCATGCCATAGCGTATCGACAGCTGGCCCGAGATCAGGTTGATCAGCGACGCCGGGACGAAATAAGGCGAAATGCGGCGCGCGCCGCGCTGCAGGTAATCGGCCTCGGTTTCCTCGATGCGGGGCAGGCCGCCGATACCCGAGCCGACGATGACGCCGACGCGTTCGGCGTTGGCATCGGTGATTTCAAGCCCGCTGTCCTTCAAGGCCTGCACGCCGGCCGCGATGCCATAATGGATGAAGGTATCCATCTGGCGCACTTCCTTGGCGGGCACGAACTGGCTTGCGTCGAATCCTTTGACTTCACCGGCGATATGGCAGTTGAAATCGGTGGGGTCGAAGCGGGTGATGCGGTCTATGCCTGAACGGCCGTTGACGATGTTGTCCCATGCGGAGGCGATGTCATTGCCCACAGGGGAAACGATACCGAGACCGGTGATGACGACGCGTCGCTTCACTGACTACTCCTCAAGTGCGCGGAGAAAAAGCGAATCCGGCAGCTGCCCTCCCGCCGTTGGCTCCGGCAAGGTCGCGCATGGCCGCGCCGAACTTAAAAAACGAAGGCGGCCGATGAGCCGCCCGCGTCATCGCACGAAAACGATTTACTTCTTGATGTGCGCGCCAACGTAGTCGATGGCTTGCTGCACGGTCGTGATCTTCTCGGCTTCCTCGTCGGGAATCTCGGTCTCGAACTCGTCTTCGAGCGCCATGACGAGTTCCACCATATCGAGCGAATCGGCACCGAGGTCGTCGACAAAAGAAGATTCGTTCTTGATCTCGGCTTCGTTGACGCCGAGTTGCTCAGCGACGATCTTCTTGACGCGCTGTTCGATGCTATCCATGGAGATCCTCCAAAAGGGTCTATATCTAACTGAATTATAGCCAAGCTCGCCTGTCTAAAGCGGCCCGGCCGGACGAATGCATATCGCGGTTGCAATACGCGGAAATCAATTCATGTACATGCCGCCGTTGACGTGCAAGGTGGCACCGGTTACATATCCGGCCCCCGGCGAAGCCAGGAAGGCGACGCTGTGGGCGATGTCCTCGGGACGGCCCAGCCGGCCCAGCGGGATCTGTCCCAGCAAGGCACCGGTCTGCTCGTCCCCCAGGGCGCGGGTCATGTCGGTGTCGATGAAACCCGGCGCCACGCAGTTGACGGTGATGTTGCGACTGCCCAGCTCCCGCGCCAGCGCACGGGTCATTCCGGCCACCCCGGCCTTGGCGGCGGCGTAGTTTGCCTGGCCGGCGTTGCCGCTGGCCCCCACCACCGAGGTCACGTTGATGATCCGGCCCCATTTGGCCTTCATCATCCCCCTCATGACGGCGCGGGACAGGCGGAACACCGCCGTCAGATTGGTGTCGATCACCGCCGACCAATCCTCGTCCTTCATGCGCATCGCGAGTGTATCTCGGGTGATGCCGGCGTTGTTGACCAAAATGTGCAGACCGCCGTCGGCCTTGCCGATCTCGTCCACCAGGGCGTCCACCGCCGCGGCGTCGTTCACCTGCAACACCACGCCGCGCCCCTTGGCGGGAAACCCGCTCAGCGCCTCGGTGATGGTGTCGGCGCCGGCCTGGGTCGTGGCGGTCCCGACCACCGTCGCCCCCCGCGCGGCCAATTCCGCCGCGATCGCCTTGCCTATCCCCCGCGACGCGCCCGTCACCAGGGCGACCTTGCCTTGCAATTCCATGATTTTTCCTTATCTCACCCCGGCGCGCCCCAGCGCCCCGGACTTATCCATCCAACCTCGCCCCTTCTCCCGCTCTTGCCAGGATGCGGTGGATCCGGCTCCGCCGGTCCACCTGCATCGCCCCCTGGGGGGCGCGCGTCAGCGCTTAGGGGGAGCCCTAATTGGAGGCCACCGCCTCCAGGGCGGCTTGCAGCGACGCCTGGTCCGTCACGGCCAGCGCCGTCAGTTCGGGGGCGATGCGCTTGGTCAGGCCGGTCAACACCTTGCCCGGGCCACACTCGACGACGTGGGTAATCCCCTGTGACTGCATCAGTTGTATGGTTTCCACCCATCGTACCGGATGCCAGGCCTGGCGGACCAGCGCGTCGGCGATCGCCGCCGGCTCGGTCGGCGCGGCCACGTCCACGTTGTTGAGCACCAGGATATGGGGGGACTGGATGTCGATGGCCTCCAGCGCCTTGGCCAGGGTCTGGGCGGCCGGCTGCATCAGACTGGAGTGGAAAGGCGCCGAGACCGGCAAGGGCAGCGCGCGCTTGGCGCCCGCCTGCTTGGCGGCCTCGCAGGCGCGCTCCACGGCGGCCCTGCTGCCGGCGATCACGACCTGCGCCGGCGCATTGAAGTTCACGGGCTCGACCACTTCGCCCTGGGCCGCGGCGGCGCAGGCGGCACGCACCTGGTCGTCGGTCAGGCCCAGGATGGCCGCCATGCCGCCCTGCCCCACGGGGACCGCGGACTGCATGGCGTCGGCACGGATGCGGACCAGCCGCACGGCATCTTCCAGCGTCAGCGAGCCGGCGGCGACCAACGCCGCGTACTCGCCCAGGCTGTGCCCGGCGACCACGGCGGGAGCCGGCCCGCCCGCCGCCTGCCAGGCAGCATAGGCAGCCACGCCGGCGGTCAGCATGACCGGCTGGGTGTAGGTGGTCAGGTTCAGTTGTTCGGCCGGGCCGTTGGCCATCAGGCCGCCCAGGTCCTCGCCCAGGGCGGCGCCGGCACGGGCCACGACGTCCGCCACCGAGGCGTTGCCCGCGAAGCCGTCGAGCATGCCGACCGACTGCGAACCCTGGCCGGGAAAGACGAATGCGATTTTAGTCATGGGTAAAGCCCCGCTTGTTCTGTTTTCCTACCGGACTCACATGCGCGCCAGCACGGCGCCCCATGTGAATCCGCCGCCCACGCCCTGCAGCATCACCAGGTCGCCCCGCTTGACGCGGCCGTCGCGGCGGGCGGCGTCCAGGGCCAGCGGCACGCTGGCCGCCGAGGTGTTGGCGTGCAGGTCCACCGTGGACACCACGCGTTCGAGCGGGATGCCGAGGCGCTTGGCGGTGGCGTTGATGATGCGTACGTTGGCCTGGTGGGGAATGAGCCAGTCCAGCTCGGACAGCGGCACGCCCGCTTCCTCCATCACTTCCTGCGCCACGCGGTCGAGCACCGTGACGGCCTGCTTGAAGACCGCCTGCCCCTCCATCCGCAGGAAGGGATCGCCGGTCACCTCGCCATAGGCCACGTTCCCGGCGGCGCACAGGATCTTGGTCTGGCTGCCGTCGGCATGCAGCCTGGCGGCCATCACGCCCGGCTCGGGCGAGGCCTCGAGCACCACGGCGCCGGCACCGTCGCCGAACAGCACGCAGGTCGACCGGTCGTTCCAGTCGAGGATGCGCGAAAAGACCTCGGTGCCGATGACCAGGGCCTTGCGGGCCCGGCCGGCGCGCACGAAGCTGTCGGCGGTGGTCAGCGCGTAGATGAAGCCTGTGCAGACGGCCTGGACGTCGAAGGCGGCGGCGCGCGAGGCGCCGAGCCTGGCCTGGATCAGGCAGGCCGTGCTGGGAAAGACGAAGTCGGGTGTCGAGGTGGCGACGACGATGAGGTCGAGCTCCGCGGCGTCGACCCCGGCATCCTGCAGCGCGCGCCGCGCGGCCTCGGTACCGAGGTCGCTGGACGTGACGCCGCGCTCGGCGATGTGGCGCTGGCGGATGCCGGTGCGCTCGACGATCCAGGCGTCGGACGTCTCGACGCCGCGCTGGGCCAGTTCGGCCGCCAGTTCGTCATTGCTGACCACGCGCTCGGGCAGGCAACTGCCCGAACCGACGATTCTCGACCATGCCGCGGGAGCCGGGCTGCTGGACGGATGCGCCGCTGTTGCACTCATGCAATATCTCCGTGCGAGGACGGCTCGAGGCCGGCCTCATGCTCGGCCCCGCCGGCCGGCACGCTCGTGATCTGCGCGATGGTTTGCGCAGTCCGGCCGAGCAAGCCGCTTTCGACCGCGTCGTAGGCGTCCTGCAGGGCCCATTCGAACGCGTAGGTGTCGGCGGAACCATGGCTCTTGATGACGACGCCGCGCAGCCCCAGCAGTGCCGCTCCGTTGTAGCGGCGCGGATCCACGCGCTGGCGGAAGCGGTTCAGCACCGGCGTGGCGATGGCGCCCATCAACAGCGTGAACAGGTTTCTCTTGAACTCTTCCTTGATGAAGACGCCCAGCATCTTGGCCAGGCCCTCGGAAGACTTGAGCACGATGTTACCAACAAAGCCATCGCAGACAACCACGTCCACGGTGCCCTTGAAGATATCGTTGCCCTCGACGTTGCCGTGGAAGTTCAGCGCGCTGCCGCGCAGCAGCTCGGCGGCCTGCTTGACCACGTCGTTGCCCTTGATCGCTTCCTCGCCGATGTTGAGCAGGCCCACGGTGGGCCGCTCGCGATGGCCGACGCTGGAAACCAGCGCCGAACCCATGATGGCGAACTGCAGCAGGTGCTCGGCCGTGCAATCGACGTTGGCGCCCAGGTCCAGGATGACGGTCATGCCGCCCGACTGGTTGGGTATGGCCTTGGCGATGGCGGGACGATCGATGCCATCGAGCGTCTTGAGCACATAGCGGGAAATGGCCATCCATGCGCCGGTATTGCCCGCCGAGACGCAGGCGTCGGCCTGGCCGTCGCGCACGAGTTCGGCGGCGATGCGCATGGAGGAATCTTTCTTGCGGCGCAGCGCGACCTCGACCTTGTCGTCCATGGTGACGACTTCGGTAGCAGGCACGATGCGCAGCCTCTCCCGCTGGGTGGAAGAGGCCTTGGCCTGCGCCAGGCGGGCTTCGACCTGGTCGGCCAGGCCGACCAGCAGCAGCTCGACACCGGGATGGCGGTCGGCGAACGCCAGGGCAGCAGGAATCGTCACGGGCAGGCCGAAATCGCCTCCCATGCAATCGATCGCGATACGGATCATAGCCATGGACGCAGAAACGCCTGCCCGCGCGCGCGGCGGCTGCCCGGACCGCTACAGACGCAAGCTGTATCGGTCATCGGCAAACCTGGTTCGGCGGGACAGACAAGACCGGAAAAACCATTCCGCAAGTGCCCAGGGGAGGAACGCCGACCTTGCGGCCTCGCGGCGTCCGCATTCCACCCCTGAGTAAACGACCCCAGTGCAAGGGACTGCCCAGGGCCGTTCGGTATCACTCGTCGTTCTTGGTCTTGAGGACTTTGCGACCGCGATAGATGCCGTTGGGGCTGATGTGGTGACGCAGGTGCGTCTCGCCCGTGGTCGGTTCGACCGCAACGGGGGGATTGGTCAGGAAATCGTGGGCGCGGTGCATGCCACGCTTGGAAGGCGACTTTTTGTTTTGCTGAACGGCCATGTGACTGGACTCCTAGGAACGGCGCGCATTGTAAGCCAGATGCCTACGCGTGACCGCCGCGAGTTCTAAAACCTGCTTTCTCGAATGATGACGGCGGTCTGCGCAGGCTTGCCCGAAACGCCGTCCAAAAACCCAAACTACTACGAAAACGCTTACAACGATCGCTTACTTGTCCGCATCGCGCCGGACGCGAAGCCCGAGGCCCCAATCCGGTTCGCTGCGACTATACACAAAATATGTCGCTTATTTGCCGACATCGCCCGTCGAGCCTTTCAGCCCGGCCAGCACCGCGAACGGCGACGGCTTTTTCTCGGGCGCATCGCCCGAGGATCCGCCCCCGCCGTCGGGACAGACGTCGTGCCGAGGGACGTACGGCACGCTCAGGATCAGCTCGTCCTCGACCTGCTCGAACAGATCGAAGCGACGCGACCCCAGCACTTTCTCGAAATCCTGCCCCGAACCGAGCTCTTCCAGGTCGGACTCGTCGAACGAGTCCGGGTCGTCGAGCTCGGCCTCGGTTTCGACCAGCTGCAGCGCGACCTCGGATTCGATGGGCATCGCCAGCGGCCCCAGGCAACGCTGGCACTGCACGGTCAGGACCGTTTCGACAGCGAGCCGGATCAGGGGTTCGCCCAGCGGACCGCGGTCGGCCTGGGCCGACCAGCGCACTACCGCGGAAGGATCCTGCTCGGGCAAGCCGTCCAGCAACCGGACGAAACGCGCGAGCGGCGCGCTGCCTTCGAGCGACCGCCCGAGCCGAACGAACTCGAACGCATCGATGTGGCGCACCGCGCCGGGTTCGCTGGACTCTTTCACGACCTGCCGCCTTGCATGTTTTTCCCTTGGTGGAAAAGAAGCTCGGGAAAACGTTGGATAATAGCGTGAAAACCCGAAAAGAGTCAAACAAGTCAAACACTTATCCCACCATGGCAAGCTCCGAAACCACGGCGCGGTCCCTGATCCTCGCCTCGACCTCCCCCTACCGCCGCGAGCTGCTCGAACGGCTGAGGCTTCCCTTCTCCGTAGCCGCGCCCGGCGTGGACGAAACACCGGTTCCGGGCGAAGCGCCCGAGGACCTGGCCCTGCGACTGGCCCTGGCCAAGGCCCGCGCCGTGAGCCAGGCCCGTCCGGGCGCCCTGGTGATCGGTTCGGACCAGGTCGCGACGGTGGACGGGGCCCCCATCGGCAAGCCCGGCGGCTTCGAGCAGGCGCTCGCGCAATTGCAGGCCATGCGCGGCCGCACGGTTTTCTTCCACACCGCCGTGGCCGTGGATGATGGCCGGCGGCCGGCGACCGCCGTCGTAAGCACGCGATGCATGTTGCGCGAACTGTCCGACCGGGCGCTGCGCGCCTACCTGCACGCCGAGCGCCCCTACGACACGGCCGGCAGCGCCAAGGCCGAGGCGCTGGGCATCGCGCTCATGGAACGCATAGAATGCGACGACCCCACCGCCCTGATCGGCCTGCCGCTGATCGCCCTGACCCGGCTGCTGGCCGGCTTCGGCATGGACCCGCTGGACGCGCTCGAGGAGCCCCGGGCATGAAATCCTCCGGCATCCTGCACCTGGTCCCCGTCTCGCTGGGCGACGCGCCGCCCGAGCGCTGGCTGCCCGCCGAGGCCCGTGCCCTGGCCGGCCGGCTGGACACCTACATCGCCGAGAATGCCAAGACCGCGCGCGCTTTCCTGAAGGCCATCGGCACCGTGCGGCCCATCCAGGAAATCACCATCCACACCCTGGATGCCCGTACCGACGACCGCGACATCGCCGCCTGGCTCAAGCCCATCGCGGCGGGCGGCGAAATCGGACTGGTCTCCGAGGCCGGCTGCCCGGCGGTGGCCGACCCCGGCGCGCGCGTGGCCCGCGCCGCGCATGCCATGGGCATACGCGTGCAGCCGTGGGTGGGCCCCTCCTCCATCCTGCTCGGCCTGATGGCCAGCGGCCTGGACGGCCAACGCTTCGCCTTCCACGGCTACGCGCCGGTCGACGCGGGCGAGCGTGCTCGCCAGTTGCGGGAGTGGGAGCAAACCTCGGCGCGGCACAACCAGACCCAGCTCCTGATCGAGACGCCCTATCGCAACGGCGCCATGTTCGCGACGATGCTGGCCACGCTGCGGCCGGCGACCCTGCTGTGCGTCGCCCGCTCGCTCACCACGGATCGCGAATGGGTGCGCACGAACAGCGTCGCGGACTGGAAGCGCCTGCCGCCGCCCGACCTGGACAAGCAGCCCACGCTGTTCCTGTTCCTGGCCAAGGGCTGACCAGGCACTGCATCACATGCGATAAACGGATAACCAAGCACGAAAGAAATCGTTGGGCGGCCAGCCTTCCATCTCTAGCATCCCTGGACATGAACGACCGGCATGCGGGAGAAGGCGCTCCTCTCCCGCTGCGGTCCCCCGCACTCCGGCCCACGGCCGGTTCCAGGAGAGACGAACATGGCGGTACGCGATTTGCACCCCCTGCCCGGCATCGAAGCCTCGGTCCGGCACGATGCCGATGTGCTGATCATAGGAGGCGGCCCGGCCGGCACGTGGGCCGCCGTGAGCGCGGCAGCACGCGGCGCGCGCGTGCTGCTGGCGGACAAGGGATACTGCGGCACCTCCGGCGCGACCGCGCCCTCCGGCACCGGGGTATGGCACGTCCCGCGCGACACCGCCGCGCGCGAGAAGGCCAAGGCCAGCCGACTGGAAATGGGCGGCTTCCTGGCCGAGCACGCCTGGATGGACCGCGTGCTGGAACAGACGTGGAACAACATCGAGACACTGACGGAATGGGGCTACCCCTTTCCGCAGGACGAACACGGCCAGTTGCACCGGACCTCGCTGCAGGGCCCGGACTACATGCGGCTGATGCGCAAGGCGGCCAAGCAGGCGGGCGCGCGCATCCTCGACCACAGCCCGGTGCTGGAGCTGCTGGTGGACGAGCACGGCACGGTCTGCGGCGCCTTCGGCATCAACCGCCAGACGGGTTCGACGTGGATGGCCCGCGCCGGCGCGGTGGTGCTGGCCACGGGCGGCTGCGCCTTCCTGAGCCGCGCGCTGGGCTGCAACGTCCTGACCGGCGACGGCTACCTGCTCGGAGCCGAAGCCGGGGCCGAGCTGTCGGGCATGGAGTTCTCCAACGCCTATGGACTGGGCCCGGCCTTCGCGTCGGTCACCAAGTCCCTGTTCTACAACTGGGCGACCTTCTACGACCGCGATGGACAACGCATCGAGGGGGCGGGCTCGTCGCGCGGACGCGGCGTCATCGCCAGGACGCTGGCGACCCAGCCCGTCTACGCCTGCCTGGACCGCGCCGACGCATCCATCCGCGCCTGGATGCGCACCGCCCAGCCCAACTTCTTCGTCCCCTTCGACCGGCAGGGCATCGATCCCTTCACCCAGCACTTCCCGGTCACGCTGCGCCTGGAAGGCACGGTGCGCGGCACCGGCGGCCTGCATGTGGTCGACGATGACTGCGCCACGACGGTGGCCGGGCTGTATGCCGCGGGCGACGCCGCCACGCGCGAGCTGATCTGCGGAGCCTTCACCGGCGGAGGCAGCCACAACGCCGCATGGGCCATGTCCTCGGGTTTCTGGGCCGGTGCCGGCGCCGCCCGGTTCGCCCGCGAGGCGCGCGCCTTCGGCCATCGCAACGTCCATCGCGCCGGCGTCGCCGGGCTGGGCGGCAACCCGTCCGCCCCGTGGGACGCGGACGCGGTCATCCGCGCGGTGCAGGCCGAGGTGTTTCCCACCGAACGCAACTGGACGCGCAGCGGACCGCTGCTGGAGGACTCGCTGCGACGGCTGGATGCACTATGGGCCCGCGTGCGCCACGGACGCCCCGCGGGCACGGGCACGCAGTGGGTGCGCGCCCGCGAGGCGGCGGCCATGCTGGCAACCTCGCGCTGGATGTATCGCAGCGCCCTGCGACGCACCGAAACGCGCGGCATGCACCGCCGCGCCGAGCACGCGGCCGTCGACCCCGCCCAGCACCATCGGCTGGTCAGCGGCGGATTGGACGAGGTCTGGGTGCGCACGCAGGCCGTCTCGACGCCCGCGACCCCGGGCGCCTACACGGGCAAGGTGGCGGCATGATCGAGATCGTCAGCGCCGAACGCTGCACCGCCTGCAACATCTGCGTGCACGCCTGCCCCACGAACGTCTTCGATCTCGTTCCCGGCGGCCCGCCGCGCATCGCGCGGCAATCCGATTGCCAGACCTGCTTCATGTGCGAGCTCTACTGCCCGGTGGACGCGCTGTACGTGGCGCCGTCGGCCGACGCCGCGCAGGCGGTCGAGGAAGCCGCGGCGCAACCCTTGATGGGCAGCTACCGTGCCGCGGTCGGCTGGGGCGCCGGGCGCACGGCGACGGCACGGCGCGACAGCAGCTTCGAGCTGTTGATTCGCGCGCATTGATAGAGCCCCCCTACGCGCTTGCGCGCGCCCTGCACGGGTGAGCCCCCAGTCGCTACGCGGCAGCCCCCCCCACAGGGGGCCGGGGCCCGCCCTGGGGCGGCCCGCGCCCCGTGGGGGCGGCACCGGCGGACCGGCGGAGCCGGATCCGCTGTGCCCTGGCAACGGCTGGGGGCATCGTCATTTTCAACAAGGATAGGAATATGCGGTTCATTCGTTATGCGGCGGCGGTGGTGGTGTCGGGATTGGTGGCGGCGGGCGCGCAGGCGCAGGGCTGGCCGGAGCAGGTGCGGTTCGGCGGGTTCGGACAGGGATTCGGCAAGCCCTATGGGCTGGCGGTGCTGGCGATCGCCCAGGGCAAGGGATTCATCGCCGATGAATTCAAGGGCACGCCGGTCAAGCTGAGCTTCGAGTACTTCACGGGCACGGGGCCGGCGATCAACGAGGCCATCGCCAACAAGCGGCTGGATTTCGCCCAGTACGGCTCGCTGCCCAACATCGTCGGCCGCGCCAACGGGCTACCCACACGCATCGTGGCCTCGTACGGCTACACCACCATCTTCGGCGTGGCCCGGCCCGACCTGCCGGTCAGGTCGTTCAAGGACCTCAAGGGCAAGCGGGTGGCCGTGGCCAAGGGCACGGTGCTCCACTGGGCCTTCCTGAAGGCCCTGGAGGGAAACGGCCTGACCCTCAAGGACGTGACCCTGCTCGACCTGGCCACCGCAGACCAGCTGGCGGCGCTCACGGCAGGCAGCGTGGACGCGGTGATCGGTTCGAGCGTGCTGCTGTCGCTGCGCGACAAGGGACTGGCCAAGGTGTTCTACAGCTCGCACGACATCGGCCCCAAGGCAGCCGGCTTCGGCGCGATCACGGTGACGGAATCGTTCGCGCAGCGCTACCCCGAGGCCACGCAGCGCGTGGTGCGCGGGCTGGTGCGCGCGGCGGAGTGGCTGGGCCATGAGGAGAACCGCGAGGAAGCCCTGCAGATCTGGACCCGCTCCGGCGTGCCCTACCCGGCACTGCGCGACGAATATGCGGGCGTGGCGCTCAAGGATGTATTCAATCCGCGCATCGACGAGTTCTTCATCTCCCAGTACCGCGACGCCATCGCCTTCAGCCGGGAACAGAAACTGATCCGCTCGGGCATCGACCTGCAGCAATGGTTCCTGCCCCGGTACGTCGACCAGGCGCTCGACCAACTCGGCCTGCAGCGAACCTGGCCACGGCGTGACGCCAGCGGCAAGCCGCTGGAAGGCTGAGCGGAGCGACGGCCATGGCTTCCCATACCGACGCCCGCCTGGACGCTATCGCCGTCCCCGCCTCCACGCCTCGCCCTCGCCCTTCGCGGGCCTGGCGCGCCGCGCTGCTTCCCCTGCTGCTGCCGGCCTTGGCGCTGTGCGCCTGGCAACTGGCCGCCTCGCAGGGCTGGATGGCACCACAGATCCTGCCGGCGCCGGAACAGGTATGGGCCAGCTTCGTGGAACTGCTGGAGAACGGCGACATCGCCGCGAACTTCGCCGTCAGCCTGCACCGCATCGGCATGGGTTTCCTGCTGGGCGCCGCGCTGGGCCTGGCCACCGGCATCGCGCTGGGGGTCTCGAACACCGCGCGCGACTATCTCGACCCGCTGCTGCGCGCGCTGTTCGCCATTCCGTCCATCGGCTGGATACCCATCCTGATCCTGGTCTTCGGCATCGCCGAGACGCTGAAGATCCTGATCATCGCCAAGGCGGTCTTCGTGCCCATCGTCATCCATACCGCCCAGGGCATACGCGACATCCCCAAGACCCACCTCGAAACCGCGCGGGTGCTGCGCCTGCGGCCCTGGACCCGCTTCATCCGGGTGATCGCGCCCGCCAGCCTGGGCCCGGTCTTCAGCGGCGTGCGGCTGGGTCTGGGCCACGCGTTCATCGCCCTGATCGTCGTCGAGATGCTGGCCGCCACCGAGGGCATCGGCTACATGATGGTGTGGGGCCGCAAGCAGTTCCAGACCGACATCGTGATCGTCGGCATGATCGTGGTGGGGCTGGCGGGCTTCGCGCTGGATCGCGCCCTGCTGGCCATCGAGCAGATCCTGAACCGCAAGGTGCCGCCCCATGGCTGATACCGCCTGGCAAGGGCCGCTGGCCGCCCTCTCGCGCATTCCACCCCGCGTGCGGCGCGGCGCCGTCCTGCCCGCCGCCCTGGTGCTGGCGTGGCTGGCCGTGGTCGATACCGGCTTCGCGAGGACTCCGCTGCTGGTTCCGCTGCACCAGGTGCTGTCGGCGCCGTTCGTGGATCCGGACGGCCGGCAGATCTGGACCGCGCTGGCCGCCAGCCTGGCGCGGGCCACGGCCGGCATCGCGCTGGGCGCGTCCGCCGGCGTCGCGCTGGGTGTCGCCCTGGGACTGTCGCGCCCGCTCCAGCGCGGAATCGCTCCCACGCTGCACGGGCTGCGCCAGATCGCCCTGTTCGCATGGATTCCGCTGCTGACCGCCTGGTTCGGCACGGGCGAGATCGCCAAGGTGGTCTTCATCTCGCTGTCGGCCTTCTTTCCCGCCTTCCTGAACACCGAGCAGGGCGTGCGGGCGATCGCGCCCGCCTACTGGGAAACCGCGGCGGTGCTGCGGCTGCGGCCGTGGCGCCGAGTGACGAAGATGGTCCTGCCCGCCGCGCTGCCCGCCATCCTGATCGGCCTGGAAATCGCGCTGCTGACTGCCTGGATAGGCACGGTGGGAGCCGAGTACGCGATCGGCGTCGGCCGCGGCCTGGGTTCGTTCCTGGTGGCGGCGCGGGAACTGTTCCGCATGGACCTGGTGCTGGCCGGGGTCGTCGCGCTGGCGCTGGTGGGCTATGCCTGCAACCGGGCCTCGCGCCATGTCTTTTCACGCATCATCACCTGGCGGGACCGCTAATGACGACGTCTTCCCCTTCCCTGGCCCGGCCCGGATCCTACGCGCTGTCCCTGCGCCGGGTGGGCAAGCAATACACCGTGGACGACCAGCCGCTGCCGGTCCTGGAGCGCATCAACCTGGACCTGCGGCACGGCGAATTCCTGAGCATCGTGGGTGCGTCCGGCTGCGGCAAGTCGACGCTGCTGCGCCTGGTGGCCGGCCTGGACGCGGCATTCGAGGGCGAGATCCTGATCGACGGCCGGCCCATCGCCGGACCGGGCATCGAACGCGGCATGGTGTTCCAGGACCACCGTCTCTTCCCCTGGCTGAGCATCGCGGACAACGTCGCGCTGGGACTCGACAGCCTGGATCTCGATCCGCGCGACCGCGACCGGCGCGTGGCGGCGATGCTGGAACTGGTGGGGCTGTCCGCCTTCGCCAAGGCCCATCCCCACCAGCTTTCGGGCGGCATGGCCCAGCGTGCGGCAATCGCCCGCGCATTGGTGTCGGAACCGGAGATACTGCTGATGGACGAGCCCTTCGGCGCCCTGGACTCGCTGACGCGTGTCCACCTGCAGGAGGAGTTGCTGCGCATCTGGTCGCAGCGGCGGGTGACGGTGATCGTGGTGACCCACGACGTGGAGGAAGCCGTCTACCTGAGCGACACGGTGGCGGTCATGGCGCCCCGCCCCGGCCGCGTCGTCGGCGCGACCCGGATCGACCTGCCGCGCCCTCGCGATCGCGCCGATCCGCGCTTCGGCGACATCCGGCGCGCCATCCTGGGACAGTTGCGGCGCTGAGGCCGCCGCGCATCGCGCCCCGGGGCCCCCCGGGGCGGTCCGTCACTTCCAGTGCCAGAAGCCGCCGGCACCGCCCAGGCCGGTCTTGGCCAGCCCGGCGCCGAAGGACACGCCCACGCGCTTGGCGACCCGCTCGGCGAAGTTCTCCCGGACCGTGTAATCCACCACCGTGTCGGCCTGGATGACGTCGCGCGCGACGCTGTCCACCGTGCCCAGTTCGTCGGCCAGGCCCAGTTCGACGCTCTTGGCGCCCGTCCAGATCAGGCCGGTGAACATGTCCGGCGTTTCATGCAGCCGCTCGCCGCGCCCTTCCCGCACCGCGCCGACGAACTGCTGGAAGATTTCCTGGACCAGCGCCTGGGCGTGGGCCTGCTGCCCGGGATTGGCGGGCGAGAACGGATCCAGCAGCGCCTTGTTCTCTCCGGACACGACCAGGCGCCGTTCGATTCCCACCTTGTCCATCAGGCCGGTGAAACCGAAGCCTTCCATGATGACGCCGATGGAGCCGACCACGCTGGCCTTGTTGACGTAGATCTTGTCGGCCGCGGCGGCAACGTAGTAGCCGCCGGAGGCGCAGATTTCCTCGACCACGGCATACACGGGCTTGTCGGGATTCTGGGCGCGCAGGCGGCGGATCTCGTCGAAGATCATGCCGGCCTGGACCGGGCTGCCGCCCGGGCTGTTGATGCGCAGGACCACTCCCTTGGCGTTGTCGTCGTCGAAGGCGGCCTGCAGCGCTGCGTTGATCTTGTCGGCGCTGGCCTCGCCCTGGGCATCGATGACGCCGTCCAGTTCGATCAGCGCGGTATGCGGGTCGGGCGTGCCCGAACCCGAACCCCTGAACAGCACGCCGGTGGCGGCGAGCACCAGCAGGACCACGATGGCGAGCATCAGCAGCCGGAAGAAGATGGTCCAGCGCCGCCTGGCGCGCTGCTCCTTGAGCGAAGCAAAGACCAGCTTCTCCAGCACGTCGCGCTCCCATTCCCCCGGGGCGCGGGACGAAGCATCGGGCGGGGAGGAATAGGCATCCTGGGACATGAAGACAACTCGCTATGAAAGGTCGAAGGTAAGCAATCGCTAGGATAGGGCAAGTCGCGGCGCGGCGACAGCGGCCCTCGCGGCCAGGGCCGGTTCACACCGCGCACCTTGCGCGGGTCCTAGGCCGCCCGGGCCGCGATGCGGCCGTGCAGCCAGTCGCCCAGTTCGGCGATGCTGCCGGCCAGTGTCTGCGGCGCGCATCCGGCCAGCTCGTCCACGGCGTGCGCCCCATAGGTCACGCCCACGCCATGGATCCCGGCGTTGCGGGCCATCTGCAGGTCGTGCGACGTATCGCCCACCATGACGGCGGATGCCGGATCGGCGCCCAGCTCGCGCATGATCTCGAACAACATGGCCGGGTTGGGCTTGGAGAAGGTCTCGTCGGCGCAGCGGGTGGTGTCGAAATACCGCCGGATGCCGGTGGCGTCCAGCGCCCGCTCCAGGCCGACGCGGCTCTTGCCCGTGGCCACCGCCAGCCGCGCGCCGCGCTCGGCCAGGCGCGCCAGCATCTGCTCGGCGCCGGCGAAAAGACGCAGCTGCGGATCGCGGGTCAGGTAATGGAAGCGGTAGCGCGCGACGAAGGCCTGGACCTGGTCCTGCGCCAGCGTGGGAACGGCCGCCATCAGCGCGTCCTGCAGGCTCAGGCCGATGACCCAGGCGGCGGCCTCGTCGGGCGGCACCGGCAGCCCGAGGTCGCGACAGGCGGACTGGATGGCGGCGATGATGGTCGGCGTCGAGTCCATCAGGGTGCCGTCCCAGTCGAACACGATCAGCGAATAGCCCGGGAGGGGTGAAGTCATGGATGTTCCAGTTGCTGTAGGAATTCGACGCAATCTTCGGGCAGACGGGCTTCCAGCGCCAGGGACTCGCCGGTCAGCGGATGCGGGACGGCCAGGGTGTGGGCGTGCAGGAACATCCGGCGGAACCCGCGCCCGGCCGCAGCCGCGTTGGCGTGGTCGTCGCCGTACTTGTCGTCGCCCACGATGGGAAATCCGCAACTGGTCACGTGCACCCGGATCTGGTGGGTCCGCCCGGTCTTGAGCTCGGCGTCCAGCAGGGAATACAGGCCGTAGCGCCGCTTGAGGGTGAAGATGGTGTGGGCCGCCTGACCATCGGGATCGACCTTCACGCGGCGTTCGCCCGACTGGGTGGACCACTTGGTGAGCGGCTTGCGTACATGCTGCCGGTCGTTGACCCAGTCCCCCACGACCAGGACCAGGTAATGCTTGTTCCAGAGGCCGTTGCGCAGCGATTCGTGCAGGCCGACCAGGGCGCTGCGCTTCTTGGCCACCAGCAGCAGCCCCGACGTGTCGCGGTCGAGCCGGTGCACCAGTTCCAGGAAGCGCGCCTCGGGCCGCGCCCGCCGCAACTGTTCGATGACGCCGAAATCCACCCCGCTGCCGCCGTGCACCGCCACGCCTGCCGGCTTGTCGATCGCCAGCAGCGCGTCGTCCTCGAACACGATGGGGAATTCGCCGGGAGGCACGAAGCGCACCGGCGCCTCGGGCAGCCGGAACGGCGGCACCCGGACGACGTCGCCGGCGGCGATCCGGTGGTCCACCGGCACCCGGCCACGGTTGACCCGCACCTGGCCGCCCCGGATGGCCTTGTACAGGTGGCTCTTGGGCACGCCCTTGCACAGGCGCAGCAGGAAATTGTCCAGCCGCTGGCCATCGTGCGCCTCGTCCACTTCGACCAGGCGCACGGCGGGGGCCGCGGCCGGTTCGGGGTTCCGGGGCGGGCGGCCCTGGCCGGGCGTGGATTTCGCTTTGCGCAACAATGGTAGCGACATATAATCCTGAAGCCTGATCGAATCAGGCGGGTTGGAGCACAGGGTTGACGTACACGTTGTGTCCCTGAACCGCGCTTCCGGCGTCGAGACGCGCTTTCATGCGGCGTTTCCGCCAGATGTGCGCGAGACACCTTTCCGAATCCAGGCCGCGTCCCAATCGGGCTGCCGCCTGCCGCTGAATGTTTCGCGGCAAGCCGTGCAGCCTTTGCAGCACGCCGCCGGGTCAGGACAGGTCGCAAAGTGTGCCGGAATTGTACCCGTCCCGCCCGCCGGATTCTTCCGGGCCGTCATGGTCGCCCGCCCGTCGCGCCGCAATGGCTTCGAACCCGAAGCCCAACCGCGCGACGACGGATATGCGCCCGCGGACGCAAGTACAAAGAAACCGTCGTATACGCAAAGGCTCGCCCAAGAGGCGAGTCTGTCTGGCTCGCAAATACCGTGAACACCACTGCTTTCGATACCGCAACCGTCCCTCGCCCCCACCGCAAGCCGCGGTCAGTGGGCGACGGCCGCGGCATCCACGGTGCCTGCGCTCTCTCCCGACCTTGCGCATTCCCACCCGGCCGGTCATCGTGACCTGAGTCCGCGGGGTGCGGCTTTTCGCGCACCGGTTTCCTCCACTCGCTCCGCGCACCGCGCATCTTCCCGACGGCCCGAGGCTGCGCGCCGGTTTTCGGCGCGACACGACCACGGAGAACTTCATACATGAAGCGCATGCTGTTCAACGCAACGCACCAGGAAGAACTGCGCGTTGCCATCGTCGACGGGCAGAAGCTCATCGACCTCGACATCGAAACCGCCGGCCGCGAACAACGCAAAGGCAACATCTACAAGGGCGTCGTCACCCGCATCGAACCCAGCCTGGAAGCCTGCTTCGTCAACTACGGCGAGGAACGCCACGGCTTCCTTCCCTTCAAGGAAATCGCCCGCACCTACTTCAAGGAAGGCGTGGACGTGCGCAGCGCCCGCATCCAGGACGTGCTGCGCGAAGGCCAGGAACTCATCGTCCAGGTCGAGAAGGAAGAGCGCGGCAACAAGGGCGCGGCCCTGACCACGTTCATCTCGCTGGCCGGCCGCTACCTGGTGCTGATGCCCAACAACCCCCGCGGCGGCGGCGTGTCGCGCCGCGTCGAGGGCGAAGACCGCCAGGAGCTGCGTGAAACCATGGAGCAGCTCCAGGTTCCGCAGGGCATGAGCATCATCGCCCGCACCGCCGGCATCGGCCGCAACGTCGAAGAGCTGCAATGGGACCTGTCCTACCTGATGCAGCTGTGGACCGCCATCGACGGCGCCGCCCGCGAGAATGCCGGCCCCATCCTGATCTACCTGGAATCGAGCCTGGTCATCCGGGCCATCCGCGACTATTTCTCGCCCGACATCGGCGAGATCCTGATCGACACCGACGACATCGCCGACCAGGCCTGCGCCTTCATGAGCGTGGTCATGCCGGACAACGTCCAGCGGGTGAAACGCTACCGCGACGACGTGCCCCTGTTCTCGCGCTTCCAGATCGAACACCAGATCGAGACCGCCTACGCCCGCACGGTGCCCCTGCCCTCGGGCGGCGCGGTGGTGATCGACCACACCGAGGCCCTGGTCGCGGTGGACGTCAACTCGGCGCGCGCCACCAAGGGCAGCGACATCGAGGAAACCGCGCTGCGCACCAACCTGGAAGCGGCCGACGAAGTGGCCCGCCAGTTGCGCCTGCGCGACCTGGGCGGCCTGATCGTCATCGACTTCATCGACATGGAAGACGGCAAGAACCAGCGCGCCGTCGAGCAGCGCCTGCGCGAAGCCCTCCATTTCGACCGCGCCCGCGTGCAGATGGGCAAGATCTCGCGCTTCGGCCTGATGGAGCTGTCGCGCCAGCGGCTGCGCCCGGCGCTGAACGAGGGCTCGCACATCACCTGCCCGCGCTGCAACGGCACCGGCGTCATCCGCGACACCGAGTCCAGCGCCCTGCAGGTGCTGCGCCTGATCCAGGAAGAGTCCATGAAGGAAAACACCGCCGCCGTGCACGCCCAGGTGCCGGTGGAAGTGGCCACCTTCCTGCTGAACGAGAAGCGCACCGACATCGCCAAGATGGAAGCGCGCCTGAAGGTCAACGTCATCCTCATCCCCAACAAGCACCTGGATACGCCGCACCATCGCATCGAGCGCCTGCGGCACGACGACCCCAGGCTGGAAAGCACCAAGGCCAGCTTCGAGCTGGCCGAGGCGCCCGAGACCAACCTTGCCTATTCCGCGCAGGAACACGAGGTCAAGGCCCGCCCCGAGGCGCTCGTCAAGGGCATCACCCCCGCCCAGCCGGCGCCCGTCTCCTCCACGCCCCCGTCCGGCGCGAATGGCTCGCGAGCCAAGGCCGAGCCCGCCGCGGCGCCATCCGCCGGCGGCTTCTCGGCCCTGGTGTCGCGCCTGTTCGGCTGGCTGAAGGGCAGCCCCGCCCAGCCGGCCGAGCCGGCCGCCCGCCCGCGCAAGGAAGAATCGCGCGAGGAACGAGACGCTCATCGCAACCGCCGCCGCCCGCCCCAGGGCGGCAACCGCGGCCGCCGCGACAACCGCGAGGCGCGCCCCGATGACCGCGAGCGCCAGGAAGGCGAGGAAGGCCGCAAGGAAGCCCGCGATTCGCGCGGACAGCGCCGCGATGGCCGCCGGGACGACCGTGCCCGCGCGTCCAGGCAGGAAGAGCAGCGCCCCGTGGCCGTCGCGCCCGTCGCCGATGACGCCGAGCAACAGTCGGGCGAGGCTCGCAACCGCAACCGCCGCGGCCGCCGCGGAGGACGCCGCGAGGACCTGCCGGCCGATGAAGCCGCCGGCTCGACCGTTGCCGCGGCCGCCGTCGTGGCTGGCGAGGCCGTCGCACCCGTCGCCGCCCCCGAGGCCCCGATCGTCCCCGACGCGCCCCTGACCGCCGAGCCGCAAGGTCTCCAGGAAGAGGAACCGCTCGCCGCCGCCGATGGCGCCGATGGCGAACCGGAACGCAAGCGCCGCCGCCGTCGTGGCCGCCGTGGCCGCCGCCAGGGCGAAGCCGGCGCCCAACTGGGCGAAGATGGCCTGCAGGACGACGAGGCAGCCGATGACGAAGACGCCGCCCCGGCCCAGCCGCTGGCCACGGTATCCGAGCCCATCCTGATCACGGCCGAGGCCCTGCCCATCGACACGCCCGCCCCCGTGGTGGCGGAAGTCGTGCACGCGCCGGCCCAGCCCGCCCAGGAAGCCCAGCCGTCGCAAGAGGCCGCTCCCCAGGCCGAGGAAACCGCCCCCGTGGCGGCTCCGCAGGCGGTCGAGGAACCCGCGCCCGCCATTGCCGCCGAGGCCCCTGTGCAGCAGGCCGCCGAAGCTCCGGTCCAGCCGGCCGAGCCCGCAGGCGAGCCCGCGCCCCAGGCCGAGGCTCCCGCCGCGCAGCCTGAACCGGTTGCCGCGGAGGCCCAGGCCGAGGTGCCCGCGCCCGTGGCCGAGACGCCTGCTCCGCAACCGTCCTCCATCCTGGATACGCCGGCCCAGATCGTCGTTCCCCAGGCCGCCGCGTCCCACGACGAACTCGTGCGCGTGGTCGAGCAGGCCGGCATGCAGTGGGTGGAAACGGACAGCGCCAAGCTGGCGGCTGCCCGCCAGGCCGCTCCCGCCGCCGCGCCGGTCCGCCTGGGCCGCGAGCCGCGTGTCCGGCCGCCGGCGGCCGCCGAGGCGCTGGTCCAGGTGGAAACCCGTCCCGAGCTGCGTCACTGATCACGCAGCCGGGCCGTCACGAATGCCGCACGTTCGCGTGCGGCATTTTTTTTGCCCGGAGTCCGGCCTGCCAGCCCACGGCATCATGTTGCACGGGCGGCCGCCGAAGCGGTGCCGCAAAATCACCACAAGGCTGCCCGAGCCCGGCCGCAACGCCTAGAATGGCGGCTTGGCCTGCCCTACGGGATATCCCCCCATGTCCAGCAAGAAGACCCTCGAGAACTCATGGCTGGGGAATATCCCGCTGACCGGCAAGGTATCGCTGCTGGTGGGCTCGCTGCTGACCCTGTTCATCGTCTCCAGCATCGGCACGTCGCTGGTCCTGGAACAGGAGAAGCAGAACCGGGCCGCCTTCCGCGCCACGGTCGACCTGCTGCGCGAGATCGAGCAGACCAATCGCGTGCTGTATCAGCGGCAGTCCGAACTGCGGCAGTTGCTGCTGAGCCCGGGCGAGCCCGACACCAAGACGCTGCAGACGGCCAACGCCGCGATCACGCAGCACCTGGACCACCTGGAACAGCAGGTCCGGAACGACGCCGCGCAAAGCACCCGGCTGGACACCATACGCGGCCTGGACGCCAGTTGGCGCAACAATGTCGAACAACAGGTGCTGCCCGAGCTGCGGCGCCTGGCCAAGGAATCGCCGGCCGAGGCCGCCAGCCAGCGCGAGCGGCTCTTCCCGAAGTTCACCGCCAGCACCCCGGTCGCCACACCGGCCATCGTCGCGGCCCTCGACGGGTTCGGCACCTATGCGCGGCGGCAGTTGGAAGAGCGCGAGAGTGCCCTGGAGCAGTCTGAATCCCAGCGCGAGTGGCTGCTGTGGGGCACGCTGCTGCTGGCCGCGCTGTGCGGCGTGGCGGCCTTGCGGCTGTCGGCCACGCTCGTGACCCGGCCCTTGCGCCTGATGAGCGAGCGCATGGAGCGCCTGGCCCGGCACGACCACGCCATCGAAACGCCCCGGCTCGACCGGCGCGACGAGATCGGCACCATCTCCAGGGCCTTGACCGAGTTCAAGCAGATGGCCATCGACATCTCGGACCAGAATTGGGTGGGCCACTGCGTGGGACGGATCGCCGACCGCCTGCAGCGCGCGTCGTCCCATGCCGAGTTCGCCCAGGCGCTGCTGTCGCAACTGGGCACGGAGCTGGGCGCGGGCGTGGCGCTGTTCCACCTGCGCGCGGAGGACGACGTCCTGCATCCGGTCGGACACTACGGATACCAGCCCGATCCCGCGGACCGGATCCAGCCGTTCAGGATGGGCGAAGGCCTGGTCGGCCAATGTGCCCGCGAAGCCCGGGTCATCGAGCTCGACGCGGTGCCGGACCATTACCTGCGCATGCGGTCCGGCCTGGGCGAGGCCGTGCCTCCCCGCCTGATGCTGATCCCCGTCCTGTCGATGGAGCACGTCCTTGCCGTCATCGAGCTGGGCCTGATGGGGCCCCTGGACGTCCGCCGCCGCCGCCTGCTGGAAACCCTGCTGCCCGTCGTCGCCCTGTCGCTGGAGAACATCACGCGCTCGGTGCGTACCCGGGAGCTCCTGGAACGCACGCAAAGCCAGGCCGCCGAGCTGCGCACCTCCGAGGAAGAACTGCGCACGCAGCAAGAGGAGCTGCAGGCCTCGAACGAAGAGCTGCGCCAGCAATCCGAGATCCTGAACCAGCAGAAGACGCTGCTGGAAGCCCTGCAGCGGGAGACGGCCGACAAGGCGGACGCGCTGGCCCGCGCCAGCCAGTACAAGTCCGACTTCCTGGCCAACATGTCGCACGAGCTGCGCACGCCGCTCAACAGCCTGCTGATCCTGTCCAACGACCTGGCCGAGAACCGCGAAGGCAACCTGAGCGAAGAGCAGGTCGAGTCGGCCCGCATCATCCACGAAGGCGGCACCAATCTGCTGCGCCTGATCAACGACATCCTGGACCTGTCCAAGATCGAGGCCGGGAAGATGGAACTGTCGCTCGAACAGGTGGACCTGCGCGTTTTCGCGGCCCGGCTCAAGCGTCAGTTCGATCACGTGGCGCGCGGCAAGGGACTGCGTTTCGCGGTCGAGATCGCCGATGCGCTGCCGTCCGCGGTGCAGGCCGACGGCGGCAAGCTCGAGCAGATCGTGACCAACCTGCTCGGCAATGCCTTCAAGTTCACCCAGTCGGGCGAGGTCCGGCTGGTGCTGCGGCGCCCGGCCGCCGATCTTCCCGGCTTTCCGGCGGACCGGTCCGTCTCGATCGAAGTGCACGATACCGGCATCGGCATCCCGCCCGAAAAATTCGCGCAGGTCTTCGGCGCGTTTGAACAGCTCGATGCCGGCACCAGCCGCCAGTTCGGCGGCACGGGCCTGGGGTTGGCGATCTCCCGCCGCCTCGCGCGGCTGCACCATGGCGACATCCAGTTGCGCAGCGAGCCCGGGCAAGGCAGCGTCTTCACGGTGCTGCTGCCGCAGGCCCAGCCCGGCGCGGCCGAACCGGCACCCCTTGCCGAGGCGCCCCCCGCGGCCGGCGACGCCACGGCGACGCTGCCGGATACACCGCCCGCCGCCCCCGCGTCCTCGCGCGACACCACCATCCTCGTGATCGAGGACGATCCGGCCTTCGCCCGCGTCCTGGCCGACATGATCCGGCGCAAGGGCTGTACGGCCCTGGTGGCCCACGGCGGCGAAGCCGGCCTGCAGCTCGCCCGCCAGCACCACCCCACCGGCATCATCCTGGACCTGATGCTGCCCGACATGGACGGCTGGACCGTCCTGGAACGGCTCAAGGCCGAGCCCGGCCTGCGCCACGTCCCGGTGCATATCGTCTCGGCGCTGGACGAACCCGCGCGCACGCGGGACTCCGGCATCGCCGGCTACCTGACCAAGCCGGTATCGGCCGACGCGCTCAACGGCGCCATCGACCGCCTGATGCTGCCGACCGAAGGACAGGTCCGGCGGCTGCTGATCATCGATGACGATCCGGCTTCCCGCACCTCGGTGCGGACCCTGCTGTCCTCCCAGCCCGTCGAGATCTCGGAAGCAGGCTCGGCCGAGGAGGCGCTGGCCATGCTGCGCGGCGAAACCTTCGATTGCGTCGTGCTGGACCTGGGCCTGCCGGGCATCTCAGGCTTCGACTTCCTCGAACAACTGTCCACCGTCGAACCGCGCCCGCCGATCGTGGTGTATTCCGCCCGCGAGCTGTCGCGCGAAGACCAGTTGCGGATACGCTCCCACACCGACAGCGTGGTGATCAAGGGCGCGCACTCGTCGGAACGGCTACTGGACGAAGTCAGCCTCTTCCTGCACAGCGTGCGGCTGCGCCCCGCCGCGCCGGCCTCGGGCAGCGACGACGACCTGAAGGGGCGCAAGGTCCTGATGGTGGACGACGACATGCGCAACCTGTTCGCCCTGTCCAAGGCGCTGCGCGGCCGCGGCATGGAGGTCCTGATGGCGCAGGACGGCAGCAAGGCCCTGCGTCAGCTGGAAGAAAACCCCGACATCGAGCTGGTGCTGATGGACGTCATGATGCCGGTCATGGACGGCTACGAGGCCACGCAGGAGATCCGCAAGAATCCGCGCCATGCGCATCTGCCCATCATTTCGCTCACGGCCAAGGCCATGCAGGGCGACCGCGAGAAGAGCCTCGCCTCGGGCGCCAACGACTACCTGCCGAAACCGGTGGACATTCCCAAGCTGCTGTCTATGATGCGAGTATGGCTGCACCGCTAGGGCGGCCTGGAACGCCATGGAACCCGACCTGGACGAAATCGAGCTGGACCTGTTCGTGGAAGCCCTGCGGCGGCGCCACGGCTACGACCTGAGCCAGTACGCGCGCCCCTCGCTCAAGCGGCGCGTGCAGGGGCTGGTCCGCCAGCACGGCCTGGCGCACATCGGCGAGCTCACTTCGCGCATGCTGCGCGACGCCTCCTTCCTGCCGCAGGTGATCGAAGGGCTGTCGGTGCCCGTCTCGGAAATGTTCCGCGACCCTTTCGTGTTCGAGGCGCTGCGCACCAAGGTGTTCCCTGTCCTGGCCTCGTATCCCAGCATCAACATCTGGCAGGCGGGCTGCGCCCACGGCGAGGAAGTCTATTCGCTCGCCATCCTGCTGCAGGAAGCCGGGCTCTACGATCGCAGCCAGATCTACGCCACCGACTTTTCCGATGCCGCGCTGGCGCGAGCCCGGGAAGGCATCTTCCCCGTACGCGAGGCGCGGGCGGCCTCGCTGCGCTACCAGCAGGCGGGCGGCACCCGTACCCTGGCCGATTACTACCACGCGCGCTACAACCTGGTGAAGCTGGACGAATCGCTGTGCCGGAACGTGGTCTTCGCCAACCACAATCTCGCCACCGACGGTGTGTTTTGCGAAGCGCACCTGATCCTGTGCCGCAACGTGCTGATCTACTTCAACAACGTCTTGCAGGACCGCACGCTGGCCCTGTTCGCCGACAGCCTCGTGCGCGGCGGCTTCCTGTGCCTGGGCACCAAGGAAAATCTCGCGCTGGCATCGGCCTCCTCCAGCTTCGCCACGGTGGACGGTCCGGCGCGGATCTTCCGGTCGATACGGGCGACCTGACGGAGAGATGCGATGGAACTGGTGGCCATCGGCTGTTCCACCGGCGGACTGAAGGCCCTGCAAATCCTGCTGCGCGGCCTGGCCCCCTGCCCCCGGACCGCGTTCGTCGTCGTCATCCACACGGCGTCCGCCGATGCCGACTCCCTGCGCAGGTTGCTCGCCCGCGACACGCCGATGCCCGTGCAGGAAGCGCAGGAGCGCGCGCCCGTGCTGCCCGGCGTGCTGTATGTCGCCCCGCCGGGCTATCATTTGCTGATTGGGGCCGATCACTATTTCTATCTGAATGTCGACCCCAAGGTCTGCTTCGTGCGACCCAGCATCGACGTGCTGTTCGAATCGGCCGCCGATGCGTACCGCCACCGCATGGCCGGCGTGATCCTGACCGGCGCCAACGACGACGGCGCCCGCGGATTGCGCTGCGTCCGGCAGGCCGGGGGTATCGCGCTGGTGCAGGACCCGGAGGAAGCGGAAGCCTCCGGCATGCCGGAAGCCGCGCTTTCCCTGGCGGGCGCCGACCATTGCCTCGGGCTCGCCGACATTGCGAGCGAACTCAACCGGATGTGCCTATCTTGAAGACCGACCTGCCCACACCCAAGATCCTGATCGTGGACGACACGCCGGCCAATCTGTTCGCCATGCGCAAGCTGCTGGCGCAGATCGATGCCGAACTGGTCACGGTCGCCTCGGGCAACGAAGCGCTGGCGCTTTGCCTGGACGAGCGCTTCGCGCTGATCCTGCTCGATGTCAACATGCCCGAGATGGACGGCTACGAAGTCGCCGCCCTGCTGGCCAACGAACCGCTCAATCGCGACACGCCCATCATCTTCGTCACCGCCGCCTTCGCCGACGACCTGAATCAGTTGAAAGGCTATCGCAGCGGCGCGGTGGACTACATCGCCAAGCCGGTCAACGACTCGATACTGCTGTCCAAGGTCAAGGTGTTCCTGGAGCTGGAAACCAGCCGCCAGCGGCTCGCGCAGGCGCTGTCCACGCTGGAACAGCGCAACCAGCAACTGCAGGTGGAGATCGCCGAACGCCGGCGCATCGAGGAACAGATGCGGCACCAGGCCACGCACGACCAGTTGACGGGCCTGCCGAACCGGGCCTTGTTCATCGAGACGCTGGACCGCTTCCTGAGCCGTGCCCAGCGACACGATGAACTGTTCGCCCTGCTGTACGTGGACATCGACGGCTTCAAGCAGGTCAACGACGGCCATGGCCACCAGGCCGGCGACATGCTGTTGCAGGCCTTCTCGCTGCGGCTGCGGTCCGCCCTGCGCGCCGAGGACGTCGTGGCCCGCCTGGGCGGCGACGAATTCGGCGTCCTGCTGTGCAAGGCCGCCGACGGCGGCGCGATCCGGCAAAAATGCGTCGACCTGTGCGAGATCCTGCGCGCGCCCTATCGCCTGACCACCAATGGCCAGGCGTTCACGGCCCACGTGGGCGCAAGCATCGGCGCCGCGATCGCCATGCAACACGGCACCAGCCGCGACAGCCTGGTGCAGGCGGCCGACAACGCGATGTACGAAGCCAAGCGCAGCGGCAAGAACCAGGCGAGACTGGCCACCACGCTGCTGTGACCGCTCGCGCTACAGGGTAACCGCGACGCCCTGGCGGGCGTCGGCATGGCGCAGGAAATCGGTGACGGCATCGGCGCCCATGGGGGGCGAACAGAGGAACCCCTGCCAGGCATCGCAGCCCAGGTGCCTGAGCTCCTCCAGTTGCTGCGGCGTCTCGACGCCTTCGGCGATGGTCTGGATATCGACGGACCGGCAGAACTGTATGACGGTGCGCAGCATTTCCTTGTCGTAGGTGTTGTCCAGCATCCCGGCCACGAACTGGCGGTCCAGCTTGACCGCCGCGAACTGCGCCGAGCGCAGCCGCAGGAAGTTGGAATATCCGCTGCCGAAGTCGTCCAGGCTGAAGCCCACCCCCATTTCCCCCAGCCGCCGGGTGATGGCGCCTGCCTCTTCCGGATCGGGAATCTCGGCCGACTCGGTCAGCTCGATTTCCAGCCGGCCCGGCTCGATGCCGTACTCCTCCAGTACCTGGCCCACGCTGGCGGCCAGGTCCCCCTGCAACTGGGCGGCGCTGAGGTTGACGGCCACCTGGGCACAGAACACGCCTTCCTCGCGCCATTCGGCCAGTTGCTGGCAAGCGCGCCTGAGCACCCACATGCCCAGCGCGGAACTGAGCCCCGCCGCCTCGACCTCGGGCACGAAGTCGTTGGGCATGACCATGGTTCCCTTGCGATGCCAGCGTACCAGGGCCTCGACGCCCCGTACCCGGCCGGTTCGCATTTCCAGCTGGGGCTGGTAGAACAGTTCGAACTCGCCGCGATCCAGGCCCTGCATGACCTCGGTGACCAGCGTGTCCTCGCGCGACATCAGCCTGCCGTCCAGGTCCTCGGGACCGTCGTTCCAGCATACCCACCGCGCCCGCGTGCGCAGCGCGTAGCGGGCCGCCTGCTGGGCGCGCAGCAGCACGTTCGAAGGCTGGGGCAGGTCGCTGGGCAGCATGACGATGCCGAAGGCGGCCAGCGACGACCCCTGGCTGGCACCCAGTATCTGCAGCAACGAGGAGCGCTGGAACAGCCGCTGGGCGGCGCCTATCGCGCCCGACTTGTCGTTGACGTCGCGCAGCACGATGATCAGGCTGGTGTCGTCCAGCATGCACAGCAGGTCGTCCGCGCGGATGAAACGGCGGATCTTGCCGAGGATTTCGTCGCGCTGGTGGGGAGCGGCATCGGAAGGCAGGGCCAGCGCCATGACGGCGGCTCGCCGGCGCTCGCCGATCAGCACGCCCAATTCGCGCAACAGCATGGCCCGTTCGCTGACATTGGCGAACTGTCGTACGGCCTCGGCGGACTTGGACCTTCTAGGCATCGGCGACATGGAAAAATCGAACAACCATCAAGCTTCTTTTAATCGATATACCGCTAGTCCGTCATCGGCGCCAGGCACACGGAGCCGTGATACATGATCATCGCACACAGGCGATCATCGCAAAAGCGAAACCGCGCCCCATGCTGCCGGCCCTGCCACCCGGCGCCGGACACGTGCCTTTCGCGGCAAGTTAGTAAACGCCAACATTGGACTTCACCCGATAATTGGCGTGGGGAACATTACGGGAGGCACACGCGGCAGGAACGGGTTCGCCCGTTACAATGTTAACAACTGTTGCCTCCGGTACGAACACCCCCCGGCAATACCCTATGCTCTCACTCAGGGAAACCATCGTGGATCCAACGACTCTCGAATATCTCGGCAGCCGGCTGGCATCACGGCAATGGACCGGGTTTCTCGGCGCCCTGGCCCGGGAATTCTCCGACCAGTTGCCCGAAGCCGATCTGCGCGCCTTGATGCATCGCGTCGGGGCGCGTTTTGCCAGCGAATCGGCCTTGGCCGATTGCCAGAGCCTGGACGATGTCCAGTTCGCGATGAGCAAGATCTGGATGGCGCAGGATTGGGGCTGGGTCACCGTCCATGAACACGACGACTCGTTGCATATCAGCCATCACTGCTCCCCCCTGTCCGCCACCTTCGGCCAGCAGGCATCCCCGTGGATGGCCGCCTTCCTCGAAGGCGCCTACCAGCGGTGGTTCGAGCAGCTGGGCGCCGGCAAGAGCCTGAGCGTCAAGCAGGCCGGCGAGCCGGATGCCGTCGGCTGCGTCGAATTCCGGCTGGGCAGGTAACCTCCTCCAAGCCCATGTGAAACGGATCAACGGGAAGCACATGAAAGAATCCGACGACATCGCCAACCTGTTCCGTCACTTCGGCGGCCAGCCTGGCCAGTACCAGGAAATCAGCCGCGCCAACGAAGCGCGCCAGTCGCGCGAGCGCTGGCCGCTGCTGGCCTCGATCGAAGCGGACCAGGCCGCGCAGTTTCCCCCCGTGGAAGCGCCCGTCCCCAGCGTTCCGCAGGCACCGCAGCCCGCCGCCGCGCCACCTGCGGCCGACTCCGCCCTCCAGCCTGCCGCCCCGCCGGCGGGCCGCATCGAGCCTCGCCTGTCCCCCGCCACGGCCTCGCCGCCTCCCCCCCAGGAAGCGCCCAACCCGCCGCGGGCAGCCGAATTCATTCCGCCCCGGGCCGGTGCGCTGAGCGACAGGATGCGGCCTGCCGCCGCCCTGGCGGCCCAGCAGCCAGCCCAGGTCGGTGAGCCGGCTCCCCGGCCTGCCCCCGCGCCGCGCACCGCCGCCGATACGTATGCGGGTCCGGAGCAGGAACCGGCACCGCAACTGCAAGCGCTCTTCACCCGCCTGGCCCGGCCCGCCTCGCGGCCTACGGCCGACAAGAGCAGCGCGTCCCTCCTCGAGCGATTGAATCGACTGTGAAGATCATTGCTGTTGTTTCCGCCAAGGGCGGCGTCGGCAAGACCACGGCCACCGCCAATCTCTGCACGGCCCTGCGGCAGGGCGGCCGCAACGTGCTCGCCGTCGACCTCGACCCCCAGAACGCCCTGCACCTGCATTTCGGCGACGATCCCCAGCGCATCGCGGGCACGTCCCGCGCGACGCTGGCCGGGCAGGATTGGCGCGACGTCGGCTTCGCCAGTCCGTCCGGCGTCGTCGTCCTGCCCTATGGCGCCGTCAACGAAGACGACCGGCAGGCATTCGAGCGCCATCTGGAAACACACGCCGACTGGCTGCCCCGCAACGTCCAGGCCCTGGGCCTGGGCACCGAGGACGTGGTCGTGCTGGACACGCCCCCCGGCCCCTCGATCTACATGCGCACCGCCCTGTCGGCGGCGCAATTGACCGTCATCGTGACGCTGCCCGACGCCGCTTCCTATGCCACGCTTCCCATGATGGAAGGCCTGGTCCAGACCTACTGCGTCACGCGGCCCGACTTCATCAACCACGTCTTCGTGGTCAACCAGGTGGACAACTCGCGGCTGCTTGCGCGCGACGTGCTGCAGGTCATGCGCGCCGACTTCGGCGAACGCGTGGTCGGCGTCATCCACCAGGACCAATCGGTCAGCGAAGCCCTTGCCTTCAACCAGAGCGTGCTCGACTACGATCCGCGGTGCCAGGCCACGCAGGACTACCTGGCGTGCGCCCGGAACATCGAGGCCATGCTGTCCACCTTCGGATCCTCGCCTTGACCTCGCGCCCGCGCCGCCCGATGTCCGCCCGCCTGGACGATTGGAGTGCTGTTCTGCTTCGATGGTCCGGCTGGCACCGTCCGGTGGTGCGGGTGATCACGGTGGTCCTGGCCGCCCTGCTGTTCGCGCTGGCCGTGACGGTGCCCCTGGAGCTCGGGCAGCAGGCCGTCTTCGCGGCCGCATGCTTCGGGCTGGCGCTGGTGCTCAGCACCACCGTGGGCCGGCTGGCCCCCCTGGCGATGATCGTGCTGTCGGTAACCGCGTCGCTTCGATACATGTACTGGCGGCTGACCTCGACGGTGGGATTCGAGAACCTCCTCGATGCCTTCTTCGGCTTCGGCCTGGTCGCGGCCGAACTGTACGCGCTGGTGGTCCTGCTGCTGGGCTATTTCCAGACCGCCTGGCCGCTTGAACGCAAGCCCGCGCCCATGCCGCCCGATCCGGCCATGTGGCCGACGGTGGACGTCTTCATCCCGACCTACAACGAACCGCTGGACGTCGTGCGCCAGACGGTCTACACCGCCATCGGCCTGGACTGGCCCGCCGACAAGCTCAAGGTGTTCGTGCTGGACGACGGCAAGCGGCCCGAGTTCAGGGCCTTCTGCGAGGAACTGGGGGTCGGCTACGTCACGCGCGACAACAATGCCCACGCCAAGGCCGGCAACATCAACCACGCGCTGGAACTGACCAGCGGCGAATACGTCGCCATCTTCGACTGCGACCACGTACCCACGCGCTCCTTCCTGCAGATCTGCATGGGCTGGTTCCTGCGCGACCCCAAGCTGGCCATGCTGCAGACGCCGCACTTCTTCTTCTCGCCCGACCCCTTCGAGAAGAACCTGGACACCTTCCGCGTCGTCCCCAACGAAGGCGAGCTTTTCTACGGACTGGTCCAGGATGGCAACGACCTCTGGAACGCCACGTTCTTCTGCGGCTCGTGCGCGATGATACGGCGCGGCCCTCTCATGGAGATCGGCGGCGTGGCGGTGGAGACCGTCACCGAGGACGCCCATACCGCGCTCAAGCTCAACCGGCGCGGCTACAACACCGCCTACCTGGCGATTCCCCAGGCCGCGGGCCTCGCGACCGAAAGCCTGGCGCGCCACGTCGGCCAGCGCATCCGGTGGGCGCGCGGCATGGCGCAGATATGCCGCGTCGACAACCCGCTGCTCGGGCCCGGCCTGACCCTGGGCCAGCGGCTGTGCTACCTGAACGCGATGCTGCATTTTTTCTACGGCCTGCCGCGCCTGATCTTCCTGACCGCGCCGCTGGCCTACCTGCTGCTGGGCGCCCACGTCTTCCAGGCAACGGCGCTGATGATCACGGCCTATGCCGTGCCGCACATCTTCCACGCCTCGCTGACGAACTCCCGCATGCAGGGCCGCTTCCGGCATTCGTTCTGGAACGAGGTCTACGAGTCGGTGCTGGCCTGGTACATCCTGCGCCCCGCGCTGGTGGCCTTCGTCAACCCCAAGGCCGGCAAGTTCAACGTCACCGACAAGGGCGGCGTGACCGAGGAAGGCTATTTCGACTGGGACATGGCGCGGCCCTACATCGTGCTGCTGGTCCTGAACCTGGCCGGCTTCCTCGTCGGCGCGGGCCGGCTGGTCTTCCAGGAGTCGCCCGACGTGGCGACGGTGCTGATCAATCTCGCGTGGACGGTCTATAACCTGATCATGACCAGCGCGGCGGTCGCGGTGGCGGGCGAGACGCGCCAGGTGCGGCGTTCCCCCCGCGTCGCCACCGCCCTGCCCGCCAGCCTCATGTTCGGCAACGGCAAGACCCTGGCCTGCCAGACCATCGATTTCTCGCAGACCGGCCTGGGGCTGCGCGTGCCGGCCGACGCCGACGTCCCGATGGACGAACTCCTGCACGTCTCGCTCTATCGCGGCACCGAGGAAGGCATCTTCCCGGCCACGGCGGCGTTCCGCCGCGGCGATCACCTGGGGCTCCAGTTCAAGGACCTGAACGTGCAGCAGGAAGTCGAGCTCGCCCAGATGACCTTCGCGCGCGCCGACACCTGGGCCCAGGCCTGGGGCAGCCACGAGCGGGACTCCCTGCCCACCGCCTTCGCCGAGATATTGCGCATCGCCGTGAAAGGCTTCTGGGACCTCGCCCGCAGCACGGGCCGGCTCGCCTTGTTCTGGCGCCGCGACCGGCGCGCCATTCCATCCATACCCGAGACGGGGGATCAATGACAACGAGATCGACGCTGGGCAGCCTCGCGGCCACGAGGCTGCGCGCCCTGCCCGCCCTGGCGGCCGGGCTGATCGCCTGCCTCCCGCACGCATCCGCCATGGCGGCCGCGGCGGCTCCCAACGCGGCCAGCGCCACGCCGGTCAAGGTGACATCCGCCGTGCCGGGCGCCACCCGTACCCATACCTATACGCTCAAGCAACTGGGGGCGCTGTTCCCGCTGCAACTGCGCGGCATCGACGGCGTGTACGGCGTCCCGTTCAGCGTGCGGGCGGACGAAGTCGTCACGGGCGCCACGCTGCGCCTGGCCTATGCCTATTCCCCCGCCCTGCTGCCCGACCTGTCGCACATCAACGTGCTGGTCAACGGCGAGGTGTCCTCGTCCATCCCCGTCCCGCGCGAACAGGGCGGCGTGAACCTGACGCGCGACATCGCCATCCCTCCGCGCCTGATCACCGAGTTCAACCGGCTGAACCTGCAACTGATCGGACACTACACGATGGAGTGCGAGGACCCGGCGCATTCCAGCCTGTGGGCCAACATCAGCAACAACAGCGTGCTGGAACTGACAGTCACCCGCATCGCGCTGGAGAACGACCTCGCGCTGCTGCCCCAGCCCTTCTTCGACCGGCGCGACATCCGGCCGTTGAACCTGCCGTTCGTCTTCGCCTCGGCGCCGGGCGGCGCCGCGCTGGAAGCGGCGGGCGTGCTGTCCTCGTGGTTCGGCGCGCTGGCCAGCTACCGCGGCGCCACCTTCCCGGTCACGCAGAACGCCATTCCCGACCACGGCAACGCCGTCATCCTGGCCACGGCCAACGAACGCGTCGCCGGGGTGACCTGGCCCCAGGTCCAGGGGCCGACCGTGGCCGTCGCGACCAACCCCAACGATCCCTACGGCAAGCTGCTGCTCGTGCTGGGACGCGACGCGGCCGAACTCAAGACGGCGGCCACCGCGCTTGCCGTGGGCGCGCCCACGCTGTCGGGCCAGGCCGCCACCATCACCGGGATCGTGCAGCAGAAGCCGCGCAAGCCCTACGATGCGCCCAACTGGCTGCGCGCCGACCGCGCGGTCAAGTTCGGCGAACTGGCCGACGCCGCCGCGCTGAATGTCTCGGGCTATTCCCCCGACCTGATCCGGGTCAATTTCCGCATGCCGCCCGACCTGTTCGCCTGGCGCGAAAAAGGCATCCCGGTCGACCTGCGCTACCGCTACACGCCGCGCGCCGAACCCGACAAGTCCACGCTGAACATCAACATCAACCAGCGCTTCCTGCGCTCCGAGCCGCTGCTGGCCATCCGCCACGACGCCACCAGCCGCGTCGACCGGCTGCTGGACAAGGTCATGCCCGACGGCACGGTGCCGGCCCGCGCGAAGTTCCAGATCCCGCTGTTCATGCTGCCCGCGCAGACGCAGATGCAGTTCCATTACTACTACGACTACATCAAGCAGGGCGAATGCAAGGACGTGGTGCTGGACAACGTGCGCGGCACGATAGAGCCCGATTCGACCATCGACATCTCGCACTTCTCGCACTTCATCGCCATGCCTGACCTGGCCGCGTTCAGCAACAGCGGCTTCCCCTTCACCCGCATGGCCGACCTGTCCGACACCGCCGTGGTGCTGCCCGACTCGCCGACCCCGGCCGACTACTCCACCTACCTGACGGTGCTGGGCCGGTTGGGCGATGCCACCGGCTACCCCGCCACCGGCGTCACCGTGGCGGCGGCGCGGCAGGCGGAAACGCTGGGCGGCAAGGACCTGCTGGTGATCTCGTCGGGCGGGCGCCAGCCGTTGCTGCAACAGTGGGCGCAATACATGCCCGTCAGCCTGGACGGCAACGCCAAGCGCTTCTCGCTGTCCGACAAGGTCTACCAGTTGTTCTCGTGGCGCGACAGCGACTCGCGCACCAACGCCAAGCCGACCCGCCAGACGCTGGCGTTCAACAGCGCCAGCTCCGACGCGATCATCGCCGGCTTCGAGTCGCCGCTGTCCGGCGGGCGCAGCGTGGTCGTCATCTCGGCCAACCAGCCCGCCGGCCTGCACGAGGCCATGCGGGCCATGCTCGACCCGGACCTGGTCAAATCCATCCAAGGCAGCGCGGTCGTGATCCGCGAGAAGCAGGTGGACAGCCTGGCGGCCGACCAGACCTACTTCGTCGGTTCGCTCAACCCGCTGCTCCACGTCCAGTGGTACCTTGCCAACCACCCGCTGCTGCTGGCCCTGCTTGGCATCGTGGCCGCACTGCTGCTGGCCGTCGTGCTGTACCTGTCGCTGCGAGCCCGGGCCAGGCGCCGGCTCGCGCTTTGAGGCCATGGCCGGGATCCTGCCGCCTCCGCGCCAGGCTCCGAGCCGCGGCCTGGCGGCGCGATGGCGGCGCCGGTTGGCGGCGCTGTCGGCGCTCGCCGCGATACTGCCGGCGGGCGCCTGGGCCCAGGCCTGCCAACCGGCAGACTGGCCGCTGTGGAGCGATTTCCAGCGCCGCTTCGTCCAAGCCGACGGCCGTGTCATCGACCATAGCGTCGCCCAGCGCCCCTCCACGTCCGAAGGCCAGTCCTACGCCATGTTCTTCGCGCTGGTCGCCAACGACCGCGCGGTCTTCGACCGCGTCTGGCGCTGGAGCATCGACAACCTGGCCGCGGGCGACATCGGCGGCCGCCTGCCCGCCTGGCAATGGGGCCAGCGCCAGGATGGAAGCTGGGGCGTGATCGACGCCAACGCGGCCTCGGACGCCGACCTGTGGTTCGTGTACGCGCTGGCCGAGGCCGGCCGCCTGTGGAACCGCGCCGACTACGCCCGCGATGCGCGCGCCCTGCTGGCGCGGGTGGCCGCCGACGAAGTGGCCGACCTGCCCGGCCTGGGCAGGATGCTGCTGCCCGGCCCCACCGGCTTCGCGCTGTCCGGCCCGCTGTGGCGGCTCAACCCCAGCTACCTGCCCGTGCCCCTGCTGCGGCGGTTCGCCCTGATCGACCGCGACGGTCCCTGGCAGGCCATCGCCGCCAACACCGTCCGCATGATCCAGGCCACCGCGCCGCGCGGCTTCGTGGCCGACTGGGTCGCCTACCAGGCCCCCGAGGGGAAGGCCGCGGGCTTCGTGGCCGACCCCGAGAAGGGTGCCGTCGGCAGCTACGACGCCATCCGCAACTACCTGTGGGCGGGCATGACCCCGGCCGGCGATCCCGCGCGCAAGACACTGCTGCAGGCCCTCTCCGGCATGCAGGAGGCCACGGCCGCCACCGGCCTGCCGCCCGAATCGGTCGACGCCGCCACCGGCGCCGCCAAGGGCGAGGCCCCTGTAGGTTTTTCGGCGGCGCTGCTACCCTATCTCGCGGCGCGCGGCGCGAGCGACGAGCTCAAGCGCCAGCGGACCCGCGTCCAGGCCAGCCTGCCCGCGGATCCCCGGGCCCCGCCCGAACAGGCGCCACGCTATTACGATCATGTGCTGGGACTGTTCGGGATCGGCTGGGACCAACAACGGTATCGATTCCTGTCCTCGGGGACACTCAAGCTGAGCTGGGAGAAGGCATGTCAGCACGCCACAACACGGTAATCCTGGGCCTGTTGGCCGCGGCCCTGCACGGCGGCGCGCTGGCCCAGAGCGACCCCGTGAAGGTCCTGGTCGAGCAGGGCCAGTACTGGCAGTCGCGCGGCAACGGCGAACGCGCCGCCGAAGCGTGGCAGAAGCTGCTGCGGCTCGCGCCCAACCATCCCGACGCGCTGTACGGCCTGGCCCAGATCGAACTCGATGGCGGCCGCCCGGAGCAGGCCCGCGCCTACCTGGCCCAACTCCGGCGCAGCCATCCCGGCAGCCCGCTGATCGGCCGCCTGGAGCAGGCCATCGACCTGGGCGGCAAGGCCCAGGTGCTGCAACAGGCCCGCCAGCAGGCGCGCAGCGGCCAGACCGACCAGGCGCTGGCCACCTACCAGACGGCGCTGGGCGGCAAGGCCCCGGAAGGCCCGCTGGCGCTGGAGTACTACCAGACCCTGGGCGGCACCCCGCAAGGCTGGGAGGAAGCCCGCCGCGGCCTGCAGAAGCTGGCCGGCGAATCCCCCAACGATCCGCAGATCGCACTGGCGCTGGCCCAGCACCTGACCTACCGCGAATCGACTCGGCGCGAAGGCATCCAGCAACTGGCCGCGCTGGCCCGGCGCCAGGATGTGGGCAAGGCCGCCGCCGACAGTTGGCGCAAGGCGCTGGCCTGGGCCGGCACGCGGCCGGCCGATGCCCCGCTGTACCGGGCCTATCTGGACGTCTATCCCGACGACACGGGCGTCAAGACCAAGCTCGACGAGATCGAGCGGCAACAGCAGCAGACCCGCCAGGCCGCCGCGGTGTCGGCGGATCCGCAGCGCCGCCGCGTGATGGAAGGCTTCCAGGCGCTGGACAACGGCGACCTGGTCAAGGCCGAAAGCGATTTCCAGGCCGTGCTGGCGGCACGGCCGGCTGACGGCGACGCGCTGGGCGGGATGGGCCTGATCCGCCTGCGGCAGGAAAACTTCACCCAGGCGCGCGACCTGCTGGAACGCGCCTCGCGGCAGGGTTCCGCGTCCCGCTGGCGCTCGGCCCTGAACAGCGCCGCCTACTGGAGTCAGATCGGCCAGGCCGGCGCCCAGCGCGCCAACGGCGACCTGGACGGCGCCCGGCGCACGCTGGAACAGGCGATCAAACTCGATCCGGCCGAACCGACCGGCCAGAACAGCCTGGGCGACGTGCTGGCCGAAAGCGGACAGCTCGATGCCGCCGAAGCGGCCTACCGCCGCGTACTGGCGCGCCAGCCCGACAATCCCGACGCGCTGCGCGGCCTGGTGGGAGTAATGGCGCAGAACAACAAGCCCGACCAGGCCTTGGCCCTGGTCGAGAAGCTGACCCCGCAGCAGCAGGAACGGATCGGCGAACTGGGGCGGCTGCGCGCCGCCCAGGCGGTGGGAGCGGCCAAGGCGGCCGCGCAGCGCGGCGACGATGCCGGCGCGCGGGTGGCCCTGGAGGACGCCCTGCTGAACGATCCCACCAGCCCCTGGATAAGGCTGGACCTGGCGCGCCTGTACATGAAGATGGGCGCCTACAACGATGCCCGCGGCGTCATGGACGGTCTGCTCGTCTCCAACCCCGACCTGCCCGAGGCACAGTACGCGAGCGCGCTGCTGGCCACCGAGATGCAGGACTGGCGCGGCGCGCTGAACACGCTCGACAACATTCCCGCGCAAAGCCGCACCCGCGACATGGCCGCGCTGCAAAAGCGCGCCTGGGTGCACGTCCAGGCCGCCGATGCCGCCGAGCTGGCCAGGCAGGGACGCGCGCAGGAAGCGATCGCGCTGCTGGCCCAGGCCGAGCCCCAGGCCGGCAAGGATCCGGAACTGCTGGGCGCCATCGCGCTGGGCTACACCGACGCCGGCGACACTGGACGCGCGCTCAACATGATGCGCCAGTTGCTGTCGCGCACCACGCGGCCCGACATCGGCCTGCGGCTGCAATACGCCGCGATCCTGCTGCGCACCCGGCAGGACGTCGAACTGGCGGGCATCCTGCGTCAGCTCCAGTCCGAGACCATGAACCCGACCCAGCGCAGGAGCTACGAGGACATCCGCGTGGCCTACATCGTGCGGCAGGCCGACGGCCTGCGCACGTCGGGCGATCTCGTCATGGCCTACGACACCCTCGCGCCGCTGCTGGCCGAACGGCCCGACGACCCGCAGGTGGTCGGCGCCCTGGCCCGCATGTACGCCGACGCGCGCGACTACCAGCAGGCGCTGGGCCTGTACAACCAGTTGCTGCAGAAGGACCCGCGCAATCTCGAGACCATGCTGGCCGCCGCGTCGATGGCGACCTCGGCCAAGGAATACGGCTATGCCGAGAACGTGCTCGACAACGCGCTGCGGCAGGCGCCCCAGAATCCGGAAGTGCTGACCGCCGCCGGCCGGCTCTACCGCGCGCAGGGCAAGTCCAGCAAGGCCGAACAGTATTTCGCCGCGGCCGTCCAGGCCGAGAACCGGCAGCGCGGCATCGCGCCGGCCTATGCGGCCAACGGCCAGCCCGGCGCCGCCCCCGGGCGCTCCGGCAATCCCTTCGTCGGGCTGCCGGGCCAGCGCTCCAGCTCGACCCTGGCGCCACGTCCCTTCGCGCCCGCCCCCTATGGGGGCGCGGCCCCGGTGCCGATGGCGGGCGGCTACGCCCCCGCTCCGGCCTACGCGGCGGCGCAAACGGCCATGCTGCCGGCCCAGGCCGCGCCGCAACCCGCCTATGCCGGCGCGCCGCAACCCTACATCCCGCCGCCGGCGGGCGCCTCGCGATTCGCAGCCCAGCCCGTGCAGCTTGCCGCGGCATCGGGCTACACGCCCTACGGCACGCCGGCGCCCAGCGCTCCGCCCACGCCGGCCGAGTACCTGGCACCGGCCGCCGCCCAGCCCGCCGCGCCGGCCGCGCGGACGACGGCCGGCAGCCGCAAACCCGGCACACAACCGGCCGCGCGCAATGCCGCCCCGGCGCCCGCCTATCCGCCCTATCCCGCGCAAGCGGCGGCGCCCGCCTACGTGCCCATGCCGTTGCAGACCGCGCCCCAGGCCGCCTTGCCCTACTATGCCCCGCCCGTGGCCGCCCAGACGCCGCCGCCCGGCTATGGCGGCTACGCCGTGCAGCCGGCCCAGGCCCGGCCCTGGGATCCGGCCGCGGCCCAGGCCGACCGGCCCCGCACGGCCATGGACGAACTCAACGACATCCAGCAAGCCCGCAGCCCCGCGCTGACGGTGGGCGGCACCGTGCGCACGCGCCAGGGCGAAGAAGGCCTGGGCAAGTTGACCGACATCCAGGCCCCGATCGAATACCGCTTCCCGGTGGGAGACGGCAGGATGGCCCTGCGCGCCACGCCCGTCTCGCTCGATGCGGGCACCCCGGGCAGTTCCTACGATGCGTCCAGCCGCTTCGGCGGCGGCCCCGTCGCCGCGCTTCAGCAGGCCGCGGGTTCGACCGGCGGCGCCGGTTCGCAAAGCCAGTCGGGCGTCGGCCTGGCCGTGGCCTACGAATCCGAGCGCCTGCAGGCCGACGTGGGCACCACGCCGCTCGGCTTTCGCCACACGGACATCAACGCCGGCCTCAAATTCAAGGGCCCGATCAACAGCGAAGTCTCGTACTCGGCCGACGTCTCCCGCCGCCCCGTCACCGACAGCCTGCTGTCCTTCGCCGGCGCGCGCGACGCGCGCACCGGCCAGACCTGGGGCGGCGTCTCAGCCACCGGCGGCCGCCTGGAACTGACCTGGGACAACGGCGACTACGGCGTCTACGGCTACGGCGCCTTCCATGCGCTGACCGGCGAGAACGTCGCCTCCAACACCCGCCTGGAAGGCGGCGGCGGCCTGTACTGGCGGCTGGTCCGCACGCCCGACTCGGAACTGACGGCGGGCGTCAACTTCACCGGCATCGGCTACGACAAGAACCTGCGCTACTTCACCTACGGCCACGGCGGCTACTTCAGCCCGCAGCAATTCTTCGCCGCCAGTGTGCCCGTCTCGTGGACGCAGCGCAGCGGCCGCCTTTCCTACCTGGTCAAGGGATCGCTGGGCGTGCAGCGCTTCAAGGAAGATTCGGCGCCCTACTTCCCGACCAACGGCTCGCTGCAATCGGCCGCCCAGCAGGCCGCCATCGATGCCGCGGCCTTCGGCCTGACCTCCAACGCCAATGGCGCCTTCTATCCGGGGCAGACCAAGACCGGCCTGGGCTACAGCCTGGCCGCGGCCATGGAATACCAGATCGCGCCGCAATTGACGCTGGGAGGGCAACTGGCGATGGACAACGCGCGCGACTACCGCCAGTTGATGGGCGGCGTGTACCTGCGCTATGCCTTCCATCCATACAGCGGACCGGTGGCGTATCCGCTTACGCCGTACCGGTCGCTGTATCCGGGCAACTAGCGCTAGGGGGCCGGGGTCGCCAACTGCGCCACCTTGGCAACGCGCTGCGTGCTGCTGGTCAGCGTGCCCAGGGTGAAGATCCGCAATCCCTTGGCAGTCTGGGCGCCCGGATCATATACGGCCACCGCGATGCCGTCCTCGCTCCCCGCGCACGCCGCGCCGGTGAATATCAGCTTCACCTGGAACAGGTTCTGCGTGGTGATCCCCGGATAAGGCCCGATGCGGCTGATCGGTCCGCCATCGGTCGAACTGTCGACGATCCGGCATGCCTCGCGCGAACCGCTCAGCACGCCGTCGGCGGCCACGTTCACGGTCATGGAAAGCGGCTCCAGCGACGGGGTCTGGTAGGACTTGCCCGCCACGGCCGCCAGCCTGGCGGGCGCGGCCTGATAGATGCCGTCCTTCGCCATCGCGAATTGCGTGGCGGCATTGCCCGCCGCCGGATCCGCGAAACTGCCCGTGAATGCATCGCCGATGACGGTCCCGTTCAGCGAGGTGGCCGCGGTCGTGCCCTGCGCGCTGTAGAACGTCGCCGCCTCGTCCGTCATCTTGCTGTTGCTGCCCGCGACCCGCGTCAGCCGTCCGCTTAGGACGTCATAGCCCGCTCCGTTGCGTCGATACAGGAAATAGTAGCTGTCGGGCGTGACGACACCCTCGAAAGCGCCGCTGGTGGGCGTCCAGTACCCTTCGGCGAACTGCGGCGTGGCGGGGTCCGGCGGCTCGACGCTGTTGTCGGCCAGGCCGTTCAGGATGAACGTGTTCAGCGCCTTGGAGTCGGCATCGGTGGTGAACACCCAGATGCCGCTCTTGGCGCCCTTGGCGTCGTAGGTCAGGACCGCCCATCCCGTTTGCGTGGAACCCGGACGCGAGCAGCCGGTACCGGCGAGATTCAGCACGATGCCGTAGACGCCCCGTGCCGGATTCGGCGTGGACACCGAGCCGGTCAGGGCGCATCCGCTGTTGCTGCCGGTCAGGCGGCCCGCGGTGTCCACCGTCATGTTCCAGGCTCCGCCGAACGGGCCTCCCCCCTGGTACGTACCCGCCATCGTCGCCAGCGACGACGCCCGCACGTACAGATCCTCGCGGTAATCCAGCGTAAACGGCACCAGGGGCGACGACGTGGCCGCGGCCGTGCCCGCGGGGTTGCTGTAGTTCCCGCTGATACGGGCTCCGGGGTTCTCGGCGGAGGCCGCGCCGGTCACGATGCCCGACACCGTCACCCCATTGGCGACGAATTTTCCATCGACCGTGGAATAGTAGGTGGCATTGGTTGCGCGCAACGTGGCCAGCGTGACGCTCAGGCCACCGTACAGGCCGTCGTACCCGCGGCTGGTTCCGGTATCCAGGGCAAAATAGAAATTGCCGCCGGTGCCATTGCGGCCGCCGTCGACGATGCCGATGAAATCGCGCTGTGTGGCGAGCGGCCCGGCCTTGCCGGTATAGATGCCCGCCGGATACTGCTGCACCGCGGCCGGGCCGCCGCCATCGCCCGAATCCCCGCCTCCGCAGGCGCCAAGCGCCACCATCATGCCCGCCCCGAGCAGGCCCCGTCCACGTCTCATCCCATTCCCTTGCAAGAACCGCGTTCCGGCGATGCCGGCCATTGTAGCGATGCAGGCTCCACCCGTGCCATGGGGTAGTATTACAGAACATGGCGGGCCAGTCCCGCCCCTGTTGCCGTCCTTCGCACCGTGACCGAAAAAACCATCCTGCTGACCGATTACCGCGCGCGCCGCCCTGTTCCCGTCGACGCCAGTGACCTCATCGCGCCCTCCGGCCAACTGGCGGACACGCGCGGCAGGATGCTGCACGACCTGCGCATCTCCGTCACCGACCGCTGCAACTTCCGCTGCGTGTACTGCATGCCCAAGGAAGTCTTCGGCAAGGACTACCCTTACCTGCCGCACGACGCCCTGCTCAGCTTCGAGGAAATCGTGCGGCTGGCGCGGCTGTTCGTGGCCCACGGCGTCGAGAAGGTCCGCCTGACCGGCGGCGAACCGCTGCTGCGCAAGAATATCGAGACCCTGGTTGCCCGGCTGGCCGAGCTGCGCACGCCATCGGGCAAGCCGCTCGACCTGACCCTGACCACCAACGCGTCGCTGCTGGCGCGCAAGGCTCGCGCCCTGGCCGACGCCGGCCTGAACCGGGTCACCGTCAGCCTGGACGCGCTGGACGACACGGTCTTTCGCCGCATGAACGACGTCGACTTCGCCGTTGCCGACGTGCTGCAGGGCATCGATGCCGCGGCCGAGGCGGGCCTGGGGCCCATCAAGGTCAACATGGTGGTCAAGAAGGGCCTCAACGACGACCAGATCGAACCCATGGCCGAGCACTTCCGCCACTCCGGCCACACCCTGCGCTTCATCGAGTACATGGACGTGGGCGCCTCCAACGGCTGGAAGATGGATGAAGTCGTGCCCTCTGCCGACATCCTGCGCCGCCTGGGCGCCCGCTGGCCGCTCGAAACCCTGGAGCCGCACTATGCTGGCGAAGTCGCCCAGCGCTGGCGCTATCGCGACGGCGGCGGCGAAGTGGGCGTCATCTCCAGCGTCACCCAGGCCTTCTGTTCATCTTGTACCCGCGCCCGCCTGTCCACCGAGGGCCAGCTCTACCTGTGCCTGTTCGCCGACCAGGGCTACGACCTGCGCACCCTGTTGCGCGGCGGCGCCAGCGACGAACAACTGGCCACCGCCATCGCCCGCATCTGGCGGGCCCGCACCGACAACTACTCCGAACGCCGCTCCGCCGACACGCCCCGCTCCGGCCGCATAGAAATGAGCTACATCGGCGGGTGATCGAGGCCCCCCCCCTACGCGCTGACGCGCGCCCCCCAGGGGGCGATGCGGGTGGACCGGCGGAGCCGGATCCACCGCATCCTGGGGTACCAACGGGCTGGCTGAGAACGGCGATACTACCTGGCAGCCGCTTGGGCTCAATAAAAACGGCCCTGCATATGATGCAAGGCCATTCTTGTATCCGCGACCGCCCCTGACCCAGGGCGCAGCGGATCCGGCTTTGCCGGTCCGCCAGCGCCGCCCCTTGAGGGGCGCGGCCATGGGCCGCGTGGGGTGGGCTTCCCTTCCGGTCCACGCGCATCGCCCCCTGGGGGGCGCGCGAAGCGCGTAGGAGGGGCTAAAAACCCATGGCGAAGTTCAGCTGGACCTGGTTCAGGCCCTGGTTGGGTTTCTTCATGCCGCCATTGGAGAAGTGCGACACGCGCAGGCCCAGGCGCATGTTGTCGGCCAGCTTGAAGCCGGCGCCGATGTGGTCGCCGAATTGGAAGGTGGAGCTGATGTCCTTGTCGTGGAACTTGGTCTCGCTGACGGCCGTGGCGCCGATGCCGCCTTCGATGTAGAAGCGTTCGGTGGGCCACCAGCGGAACATCGGGATGGCGTTGAGTTGCCACATGTGGCGGGCGTAGCCCGGCAGCGCGCTCGAGGTCCACCAGTACGAGCCGCCCAGTTCTCCCACGAGTTCCAGGCGGGTCGAGCCGAGCTTCATGTGCCAGAGCGGCGAGGTTTCGTAGTTGAGCGTGGCGCGATGGTTGCCGTCGATCACGCCGTACTGTGCGCTCCAGCCGCCGTTGGCGAAACCGCCGGTGGGATCGGCCCCGTGGGCCGAGAAGGAAGCAAGAGCGAGAAGCGCGGCTGCTAGGGCGGTTTTTTTCATCGGATCGGCTGCCTGTGAAGCTTCGCGCGGGCACCGCCAAGATCGCCTGCCCCGCGGGGGCAGGATGCGGTCCCCCGCGGAAAGAGGGAAAGGAAACTCCGACTATAACAAACCCGTTACATCTGCATACGACCGATGACCGGTCGCGTTGCAGACTAGCCGCAGTTTCTTTCCTGCCTCAGGCCACCGCGTCCGCAGGCTGCTGCGTCAGCAGCGCCAGGAGGCGCGCGATCTCCTCGCGCATCTTGCGGCGATCGACGATCATGTCGATGGCGCCCTTCTCCAGCAGGAACTCGGCGCGCTGGAAGCCCTCGGGCAATTTCTCGCGCACGGTCTGCTCGATCACGCGCGGACCGGCGAAGCCGACCAGCGCCTTGGGCTCGGCGATCACGACGTCGCCCATGAACGCGAAGCTGGCCGACACGCCGCCCATGGTGGGATCGGACAGCACGCTGATGAACGGCAGCTTGCGCGAGGACAGCAGCGTCAGCGCGGCGGTGGTCTTGGCCATCTGCATCAGCGACAGCAGGCCTTCCTGCATGCGCGCGCCGCCCGAAGCGGTCACGCAGATGAACGGCACCTTCTGCTCGATGGCGGCCTGCGCGCCACGCACGAAGCGCTCGCCCACGACCGAGCCCATCGAACCGCCCATGAACTCGAACTCGAAGCAGGCCACCACCACGGGCAGGGTGTGCATGGCGCCGCCCATGACCACCAGCGCGTCGGTCTCGCCGGTCTGCGCCATGGCGTCCTGCAGGCGGTCGGGATACTTCTTGGTGTCCTTGAACTTGAGGCTGTCCACCGGCAGCGTGCCGATGCCGATCTCGTAGCGGCCCTCGGCGTCCAGCAGCGCGTCGATGCGCTGGCGCGCGCCGATGCGCATGTGATGCTCGCACTTGGGGCAGACGTTCAGGTTCTTGACCAGGTCGTCGCGGTACAGCACCGACTCGCACGACGGGCACTTGACCCACAGGCCTTCCGGCACGCGGCGCGGAGAGCCGTCGGTGGTCTTGATGCGGGGAGGGAGCAGTTTTTCTATCCAGCTCATGCGGATTTCCTTGATTCTTGGGAGGCCCCGCCCGGAGGCGGGGCATCTAGCGCCCCCCGGATTGTACGCAACCATGCCCCCGCTGCGCGAGCGCAGATTTCGGGCTGTCGTTCCGGGGGAGTGCCCTGGGCGGCGGCGTCGATTTCCTGGATCAGCCGGGTGCCGATGACCACGGCGTCGGCCTCGGCGCCCAGCGCCCGGGCGCTGTCGCCGTCGCGGATGCCAAAGCCCACGCCCACCGGCAGCGAGACGAACTGCCGGATGTGCGCCAGCCTGCGCGAGACGTCCCGGACGTCCAGGTGGCCGGCGCCCGTCACGCCCTTGAGCGACACGTAGTACACGTAGCCTCGGGCGACCCGGGCCACGGCCTGGATGCGCTCGTCGGTGGTGGTCGGCGCCAGCAGGAAGATGGGGTCGACGCCATGTTCTTCCAGCAATGCGCCGAATTCGCCGGCTTCCTCGGGCGGATAGTCCACCACCAGGCAGCCGTCCACGCCGGCTTGCCGGGCGGCGGCGGCGAAGGCGGCCTGCCCCATGCGCTCGACGGGGTTGGCATAGCCCATCAGCACCACCGGCGTCTGGCTGTCGGTGCGGCGGAATTCCTTGACCATGGCCAGCACGTCGCGCAGGCCCACGCCCTGTTCCAGCGCGTGCTGGCTGGAGCGCTGGATGACCGGCCCGTCGGCCATGGGATCGGAGAACGGCACGCCCAGTTCCAGCACGTCGGCGCCGGCGGCCACCAGTTCGTGCATGATGGGTACCGTGCTGGCCGGCGTGGGGTAGCCGGCGGTGACGTAGGGAATCAGGGCGCAGGCGCCCGGAGCGGCGGCGCGGCGCGCGAACGCGGCCGCGATACGGGAGGATGACGACATGGAGACCGCCCTCAGAGCACGATGCCCGAACGTTCGGCGACGGTATGCATGTCCTTGTCGCCACGTCCGGAAAGGTTGACCAGCAGGATCTTGTCCTTGGGCAGCGTGGGCGCCAGCCGGACCGCATGCGCGATGGCATGGGACGACTCCAGCGCCGGGATGATGCCCTCGATCCGGCAGCAGTGATGGAAGGCCGCCAGGGCCTCCTCGTCCGTGACGCCCACGTAGGTCGCCCGGCCGCTGTCCATCAGCCATGCATGCTCGGGGCCCACGCCCGGATAGTCCAGGCCGGCCGAGATGGAATGGGTGTCGATCACCTGTCCGTTCGCGTCCTGCAGCACGTAGGTGCGGTTGCCGTGCAGCACGCCCGGCGCGCCGCCGGCCAGCGAGGCCGCGTGGCGCCCGGTCTCCATGCCTTCTCCGGCGGCTTCCACGCCCACCAGCGCAACGTCGTCGTACGGCAGGTAGGGATGGAAGATGCCCATGGCGTTCGAGCCGCCGCCCACCGCCGCGATCACGACGTCGGGCTGGCGCCCGGCGGCCTTGGGCATCTGCACCAGGCACTCGTTGCCGATGACGGTCTGGAAGTCGCGCACCATCATCGGATACGGGTGCGGACCGGCCACCGTGCCGATGATGTAGAAGGTGTCCTCGACGTTGGTCACCCAGTCGCGCATGGCTTCGTTCAGCGCATCCTTCAGCGTGCGCGAGCCCGATTCCACGGGCACGACGGTCGCGCCCAGCAGCTTCATCCGGTAGACGTTGGCGGCCTGCCGCCTGACGTCCTCGCTGCCCATGTAGACCACGCACTCCATGCCGTAGCGGGCCGCGACCGTGGCGGTCGCCACGCCGTGCTGGCCGGCGCCGGTCTCGGCGATCACCCGGCGCTTGCCCATGCGGCGGGCCAGCAGCGCCTGCCCGATGCAGTTGTTCACCTTGTGGGCGCCGGTGTGGTTCAGGTCTTCCCGCTTGAACCAGATCTGCGCGCCGCCCAGTTCCTCGGACCAGCGCCTGGCGTGGTAGACCGGGCTGGGGCGGCCCACGAAGTGCTCGAGCTCATAGTTGAATTCGGCGATGAAATCGGGATCGTGCTGGTAGTGCGCATAGTTCTGGCGCAGTTCGTCCAGGGCGTGCATGAGCGTCTCGGCCACGAACACGCCGCCATATGGGCCGAAATGGCCCCTCGCATCGGGGAAATCGTAGGTTTTCACTGGGATGGTCCCGGCTATGAAGCCCGGCCCGCGCGCCTGGCGCGCGCCGGAAGGATTGGGGAATGCGGCGTCAATAGCCGTCGGCTTGCCGCACCTGCGCCACGAACTGGGCAATCTTGGCGGCGGATTTGATGCCTGGCGATTCTTCCACGCCGCTGCTTACGTCGACAGCGAACGGGCGCACGGACTCAATGGCTGCCGCCACATTTGCGGCATGCAACCCACCAGACAAAACGACCGGACGCGCGCTTTCGCTGCTGACCAAAGACCAATCGAACACTCTCCCGCTACCGCCGTAGCCGTCGGAATGGCTGTCGAACAGCCAGCCTGCGGCGGAACCGTACTGTAGGCACGATTTTAGCAAAGCCTGCGACGTTTCCATGCCCGGCCCGCCCACCCGGAAGGCGCGCAGGTAGCGGTGGCCGTGGCGCTCGCATTGCTGCGGCGTCTCGTCGCCATGGAACTGGAGCAGGTCGGGCCGGACCACGTCCAGCACCTCCCGGACCTGCGCGTCGGAGGCATTGACGAACAGGGCCACCACGTCGACGAACGGCGGAACGAGGCGCCGCAGTTCGGCCGCGCGCGCCGGGGACAGCGCCCGCCGGCTGGGGGGATAGAAGACCAGGCCGATGGCATCGGCGCCCGCGCCGACGGCGGCGGCGACGTCTTCCTCGCGGGTCAGGCCGCAGATCTTGATACGGGTACGGGACATCCCGCCATCATACCGCCCCGCGGCTTTCGTCCGTCGCCGGCCTGTCGGGCAGGCTAGGTACAAGCCCTAGATTGAGCAATCATGCATCAATATGCATGATTCGATCACAAAAACAAGAACTATCCTGCATGAAAGCGTTCATCTGCCTGCGGTTCCACCCATAAGAAAGACGGCAGCCCGGCTGCCTACCGAGGAGATCATCATGGCACGCCCGAAGCAGCATCCCTCCCCCCTCCTTCGCCCCCTCCCGACCCTGCCACCGCGCGCCTGGGCCGCGGGCCTGCTGGCCGCCCTGGGCGCCTGTGGCGGCAGCGACGATCCGCCCGCCCCGCCCCCTCCCTCGCCCTCGGCCACGCTCAGCTGCGACGACAGCATGAAGACGGCGTTCAAACCCGATGCGAATACCCGGGTCATCCTGGCGAAGGCGTTCAGGCAGGGCGATGCCCTGGCGCTGGCGGACACTCCCGCCACGCCCGCGCCGGCGAAGGCCAGCCAGGACATGTGCCTGGTCAAGATGGTGGTCGGTCCGGGCAATGCGGGCACCGCGGGCGCACCGTCGACCTCGCCCGGCATCGGCCTCGAGGTCTGGCTGCCCACGCCCGCCAACTGGAACCAGCGTATCCGCAACCTGGGCGGCGGTGGCTGGGCCGGCGGCAGCCAGGCCTCGGCCACGCAGATCGGCAACGCCGGGGCCGCCGCCACCGCGGCGCTGGGCTATGCGGTCGGCACCACCGACACCGGCCACGCCATCGCGGGCAACGGCTCGTTCGCGATGAAGGAGGACGGCACGATCAATAGCGCGCTGTGGGGAGATTTCGCCGAACGCAGCCTGCACGAGCTCGCGGTCAAGACCAAGGCCCTGGTCGAGGCGTACTACGGCAAGCCGCAGCAGTACGCGTACTGGGAGGGTTGCTCGACCGGCGGCCGCCAGGGCTACAAGATCGCCCAGGAACACCCGGACGACTACGACGGCTACCTGAACGGCGCGCCCGCCTTCAACTGGACCCGGTTCATCACCAACGAGCTGTATCCGCAGGTGGCCATGCAGCGCGACCTGGGCGGCCCGATCGCCGCCGACAAGCTGCGCCGCGTCAGCGCGGCCGCGGTCAGCGCCTGCGACACGGTGGGCGGCCAGCACCTGGGCTTCATCGCCGATCCCGGCCAATGCCGATACGACCCGACGCGCGACGCCTCGGCGCTGTGCGCGGGCGTCGCCGGCAACGGCGTGGTCGGCACCAGCACCGACGCCGCCTGCGTCTCGCTGGCCGAAGCCCGTACCATCAACAAGATCTGGTACGGCCAGACCGCCGACGGCAGCGCCCCCGACCCGCAGGCGGACAACGCCAGCGGCACCACGCTGGCCAGCAGGCAGCTCTGGTGGGGCCTGACGCGCGGTACCGACCTCAGCGGCCTGGCCGGATCCTCGGGCACGCCCCCGGTCGCCCGCCCGTTCACCATCGCCACCGACATGGTCGCGCTGGAATTGCAGAACCCGGCCTATGCGACCTCGTCCTTCATCAACGCGACCGGCAACGGCGCCGACAAGTGGAAGGACATGAGCTACGCCGACCTGGCCAACGCCTATGACCGCGGCATCGCGCTGCAAGCGGCCTTCGGCCATATCAACACCGACAATCCCGACCTGACGCGGCTGCGCGACGGCGGCGGCAAGGTCATCAGCTATCACGGGTTGGCCGATCAGTTGATCACGCCCGCCGGCTCGCTGAACTACCTGAGCCGCGTGGCGGACAAGATGGGCGGCATCGAGGCGGTCCAGGCCTTCAACCGGCTGTACCTGGTCCCCGGCATGGGCCACTGCGCCGGCGTGGGCTCCGTCAGCGGCAGCGCGGGGCCGGCAGCCACGGCCGACACCGTGCCGCTGCCCGCCGCCAACCAGTTCTTCGACGCCCTGGTCGCCTGGGTCGAGAAAGGCACGCAGCCCGGACCGCTGATGTTGAAGTCGGCCGATGCCAGCGTCAGCATGCCGATCTGCGTCCACCCGCAAAAGGCCACCTACAAGGGCAGCGGTTCCGCCACCGACGGCGCGAACTACAGCTGCCGCTAGGAAGCCGGCCAGGCGGCCGGCGGATCAGCACCCCAGGCGGATCTCGTCGGTCGCGTCGGTGGACGGCAGGCCGTAGTCGCCGGGATAGCCCACGGCCGTCAGGTACAGGCCGTCGGGCGAGAACGTGGGCGCGGCCTTGGTCCGGTTGCGCTCGGCCAGCAGCGCGGGCATCCAGTCGGCGGGCTGCCTGCCCTGCCCCACGTACACCAGCGCCCCCACGATGTTGCGAACCATGTGGTGCAGGAAGGCATTGGCGCGCAGGGTGAAGACCACCAGCCGGCCGCGCCGTTCGATGCCGAGTTCGTGCATCGTACGCACCGGCGAGGCGGCCTGGCACTCGGACGAGCGGAAACTGCTGAAGTCGTGTTCGCCCAGCAGATGGGCAGCCCCCGACCGCATCGCCTCCAGGTCCAGTGGCCGGAAGCTCCAGCCCGCGCGGCCCGTCCACAGCGGCGAGCGCACGGGATCGTCCAGCAGCAGGTAGACATAGGAACGCGAACGCGCGGAGAAACGGGCGTGGAAGTCGGCCGGCACCTCGCGGGCCCAGCGCACCGCGATGCTGGGCGGCAGGTGCGCGTTCACGCCGCGCACCCAGGCCTGTTCGGGACGCAATACCCCGGTATCCAGATGCACGATCTGCTGGGCGGCATGCACGCCGGTATCGGTGCGGCCCGCGCAGGTGGTGGCCACCGGCTGGCCGACGAAGTCGGCCAGGGCCGACTCCAGCCGGTCCTGCACGGTTCGCCGGTGCGGCTGGGTCTGCCAGCCCAGCCAGGGGGCGCCGTCGTAGCTCAGCCCCAGCGCGATGCGCGGCATGCGGGCGGCCCTACCAGGAGGCGAGCAGCGCCCGCGCCCGTTCGCGCTGGTCCGCGTCGCCGTCGCGCAGGACCTCTTCCAGCAGCTCGCGCGCGCCGGCGCGGTCGCCCATGTCGGCGTAGGCCTTGGCCAGGTCCAGCTTGGCGGCCATGCCGGCCGGCGCATCCAGGTCCGTATTCAGGTCGATGCCCGGCGCGGGAGGCGGCCTGGACGCGTCCTGGGCAGGCAAGGCCGGCGCGGGGGCATCCAGGTTCAGGTCCAGGCCGAAGGCCGCCGCGGCGGCCGGCGGCACCGCCACGGGACGGCCGGCGTCCTCGGGCTCGTCGTCGTCCGGATAGTCGTCGGGCTCGCCTTCCACGCGTGGCGGCAGATCATCGGGAATGGGAAACGGCGGGATGTCATCCCAGTCGCGCAGGTGGTTGACGGGTGCGGTACTCCCGGCCGGCGGCAACGCGTCGGCCTCCTCATTGGCGTTCTCGGCCTCGATGCGCGCCGCCTCGCGCGCCTCTTCCGCCTCGGCGCGGGCCGAACGGCGGCGCAGCGCGAAGGCCCCCAGCAGGGCCGCCAGCACGGCGACGATGGCGCCCAGCACCGCCACGCTGTGGTCGCGGACCTTGTCGGCCACCGAGGCGGCCAGAGAAGGCCGTGCCTCGGGATCTGCGGTTGGCGCGGTTGGCGCGGTTGGCGCGGCTTCCGCGGGACCCGTGGCATCGGCCGCGCGGTCGCGGGCCTGCTGCTCCATCTTCGCCAGGGTTTCGTTCTGCGCCTCGAGCAGGCCGCGCATGGCCTCGACATTGCCCTGCAAGGCCTCGACCCGCTCTTGCGCCTCGCGCATGGCCTTGGCGGTGGCGTCGCGCTCTTCCTCCAGGCGGTCGCGCGTGGTCTGCTCGCCGCCGGCGGCCGTCTCCTGGCCGCCACTGGAAAGCTTGAGGGCATCGCCCTCCTTCGAGCCGGACTCCGCCTGCGATCCGGCCGAAGACGCGATATCGCCCCGCGACTCGGCGCCGCCCGTGGACGCGCCGGCTGGCACCTGCCTCGCGCCGCCCGCCACCCGCTGGCGATAAGCCTCGAAGGCCTCGGCCTGGCTGGAGAACAAGGCCGCCGCCTGCGCCGCGTCGATCGCCTCCACGTCGTCCGCGCCGGGCACGGACAGCGATGCGCCGGCGCGCAGCCGATTCATGTTGCCGTCGACGAAGGCCTGGGGGTTGGCGCGCAGCAGCGCCGCCAGGGTCTGGTAGATGGACGCGCCTTCGGGCTTGAGGCGGCCCGCGATGCCGAACAAGGTATCGCCGGGCTTGACCTCCAGGGCCGCGGGCGCGGACTGCGTCTCGGCCGCCTGCGCCTTGGGCGCCGGCGCATCCAGGATGAAGGTGTACTGGCGGATGAAGCGGCCCATGTTCCAGGTCAGCTCCACCAGCAGGTCCAGGACATGAACGTCCAGCGGCGCCGCCGACGCGATGCTGACCACCTTGCGTCCGTCCGGACGGTCTTCGATGCGCAGCGTCAGGTTGGCCAGCGCCTCGCTGTATTCCAACTGGGTCTGGCGGTAGACGTCCCGCGGCGCGATGGCCGCCTTCAGCGTGCCGGCTTCCTGGGGTGTCGCGGCATTGACCGCGATCTCGGCACGCAGCGGTTCGCCGGATGCGGACAGGACCTTCAACGCCCCCAGGTCGGCGGCCTGCGCCGCCGATAGGGCCCCGGCCGCCAATCCCAGCGCCAGCAGCCCCGCCGATGGACCGCCCGCGCGCGGACGCTTGTGTGTCAAGGCCGGACGGCCTGTCTCTCGGTCGGAAAGTCCGTTCATCCTAATCCCATGCGCAAAAGCCCCCGCGAACAGTCTGGCGGTTGGTCATCCCGGCAGGTCGGCGCCTGCCGGGCCTCCTTGTAGCATCAGAGACTTACCGTCGCAAGCTCAGGTACGTTCTGATGCAAGCCCGGGGATCAGAGTTCGCCCAGGGCGATGCGCAGCATGCGGCGCAGCGGCTCGGCCGCGCCCCACAGCAGCTGGTCGCCCACGGTGAAGGCGCTCAGGTACTCGGGGCCCATCGCCAGCTTGCGCATGCGGCCGACCGGGATGTCCAGCGTGCCCGTGACGGCCACGGGCGTGAGCGACTGCATCGACGCCTCGCGCGTGTTGGGAACGACCTTGGCCCACTGGTTGTTCTCGCGCAGCATGCCCTCGATCTCGTCCAGCGGCACGTCCTTCTTGAGCTTGATGGTCAGCGCCTGGCTGTGGCAGCGCATGGCGCCGATGCGCACGCACAGGCCGTCGATGGGAATGGGCGACGAGCCGAAGCCCTCGCCCCGGCCCAGGATCTTGTTGGTCTCGGCGCCGCCCTTCCATTCCTCGCGCGAGGTACCGTTGCCCAGGTCCTTGTCGATCCAGGGGATCAGGTTGCCCGCCAGCGGCACGCCGAAGTGTTCCTGCGGCAGCGACCCGTCCTGCTGCTTGGCCAGCACCGTGCGGTCGATTTCCAGGATGGCCGAGGCCGGATCCGCCAGGAGGCCGGACACCGTGGCGTTGAGCAGGCCGAACTGGGTCAGCAGCTCGCGCATGTGCTGCGCGCCGCCGCCGGAAGCGGCCTGGTAGGTCATGCTGGTCATCCAGTCGATCAGGTCGTGCTCGAACAGGCCGCCCAGGCCCATCAGCATGCAACTGACCGTGCAGTTGCCGCCGATGTAGTTCCTGACGCCCTTCTTCAACGCCTGGTCGATCACGTTGCGGTTGACGGGATCGAGCACGATGACGGCGTCGTCCTTCATCCGCAGCGTGCTGGCCGCGTCGATCCAGATGCCGTCCCAGCCGGCGGCGCGCAGCTTGGGATAGACCTCGGAGGTGTAGTCGCCGCCCTGCGCCGTGACGATGATGGGCAGCTTCTTCAGCGCCTCGATGTCGAACGCGTTCTGCAGCGGGCCGGCGCCCTGCGCCCACGAGGGCGCCGCGCCGCCGGCGTTGCTGGTGGAGAAGAACACCGGCTCGATCAGCGAGAAATCGTTTTCGTCGCGCATGCGCTGCATGAGCACGGAACCGACCATGCCACGCCAGCCGACCAGACCAACTGCTTTCATTTACACACCCCTAACAAGTAGTCCAGATTGAAACTGTTTGCCGGGCGCATCACACCCGGGGGGCGCGACACGCAGGCTGGTTACAGAGCTTTGATCACGGCACTGCCCATCTCGGCAGTGCCGACCTTAGTCGTGCCTTCTTCGTAGATGTCGGCCGTGCGCAGGCCCTGCTCCAGCACTTTCTTGACGGCTGCCTCGATCCGGTCGGCCTGGGCCGCCTTGTCGAGCGAATAGCGCAGCATCATCGCCGCCGAGAGGATGGTCGCCAGTGGATTGGCGATGTCCTTGCCCGCGATGTCGGGCGCCGAGCCGTGGCTGGGCTCGTACAGGCCCTTGCCCGTCTCGTTCAGCGAGGCGGACGGCAGCATGCCGATGGAACCCGTCAGCATGGAAGCCTGGTCGGAAAGGATGTCGCCGAACATGTTGCCGGTCACGATCACGTCGAATTGCTTGGGCGCGCGCACCAGTTGCATGGCGGCGTTGTCCACGTACATGTGGCTGAGCTCCACGTCAGGATACTCCTTGCCGACCTCGGTGACGATATCCTTCCAGAACTGGAAGGTCTCCAGCACGTTGGATTTGTCGACGCTGCACAACTTCCCGCGGCGCTTGCGGGCGGTCTGGAAGGCCACGTGCGCGATCCGGCGGATTTCCGGCTCGGCGTAGCGCATCGTGTCGAAGCCTTCGCGCTGGCCCGCGAACGCGCCGTCCGGGGCCGTGCGCACGCCGCGCGGCTGGCCGAAATAGATATCGCCGGTCAGTTCGCGGATGATCAGGATGTCCAGGCCCGACACCACCTCGGGCTTGAGCGACGAGGCATTGGCCAGCTCGGGATACAGGATGGCCGGGCGCAGGTTGGCGAACAGGCCCAGGTTCTTGCGCAGGCCCAGGATGGCCTGCTCGGGACGCAGCGCGCGCTCGAGCTTGTCGTATTTCCAGTCGCCCACCGAGCCGAACAGCACCGCATCGGCCTTCTTGGCCAGTTCGAGCGTGGCCGGCGGCAACGGATGGCCGGACGCTTCATAGGCGGCGCCGCCCACCGGCTGTTCTTCGAGTTTGAACGATTCGCCCAGCGAAGTCAGCACGCGCACGGCCTGTTCGATGATCTCGGGACCGATGCCGTCGCCCGGCAGCACTGCGATATGTTGTGTCATTGTGGCTCTTGATTCAGGGTCGGGGCCGGCCCGGCGGGGCCGGCGGAGTGCGGTGTCAGCGGCCGGCCTGGGTGCCGCGCAGGGCCGGAACGTCCAGCCAGGGCTGGGCGGCCAGGCGTTTCTGCTCGAAGGCCTTGATCTTGTCCGCATGGCGCAGCGTCAGGCCGATCTCGTCCAGGCCGTTGAGCATGCAGTACTTGCGGAACGTATCGATCGAGAACGACAGTTCGCGTCCCGACGGCGTCGCCACCACCTGGCGCTCCAGGTCGATGGTCAACCGGTAGCCTTCCTTGGCCTCCACTTCCTTGAACAGGCTGTCCACGTCCTCTTCCGACAGCACGATGGGCAGCACGCCGTTCTTGAAGCAGTTGTTGAAGAAGATGTCGGCGAACGACGGCGCGATCACCGCGCGGAAACCGTACTGGTCCAGCGCCCACGGCGCATGCTCGCGGCTCGAGCCGCAGCCGAAGTTCTTGCGCGACAGCAGGATGGAAGCGCCCTGGTAGCGCGGCTGGTTCAGCACGAAGTCCGGGTTCAGCGGCCGCTTGCTGTTGTCCATGCCGGGCTGGCCTTCGTCCAGGTAGCGCCAGGCGTCGAACAGGTTGGGACCGAAGCCGCTGCGATGGATGGACTTCAGGAACTGCTTGGGGATGATCTGGTCCGTGTCGACGTTCTCGCGGTCCAGCGGCGCCACCAGGCCTTCATGAGTGGTGAATGCTTGCATGATGTTCTACCTCAGTTGACCTTGCGGACGTCGACGAAATGACCGGCCACGGCGGCGGCCGCCGCCATCGCGGGGCTCACCAGGTGGGTGCGGCCGCCCGCGCCCTGCCGGCCCTCGAAATTGCGGTTCGAGGTCGAGGCGCAGCGCTCGCCCGGCTCGAGCCGGTCGTCGTTCATGGCCAGGCACATCGAGCAGCCGGGATCGCGCCATTCGAAGCCGGCCTCGATGAAGATCTTGTCCAGGCCTTCCTGCTCGGCCTGCGCCTTGACCAAGCCCGAACCGGGCACCGCCAGCGCCAGCTTGACGTTGGACGCGATGCGCTTGCCACGCAGCACCGCCGCGGCGGCACGGAAGTCCTCGATGCGCGAGTTGGTGCACGAGCCGATGAAGACCTTGTCGATCTTGATATCGGTGATCGGCATGTTGGCCGTCAGGCCCATGTACTCCAGCGCGCGGGCCACGCCGGAACGGCGGGTTTCGTCCTTCTCGCTGGCCGGATCCGGCACGTTCGCGCCCACCGGCAGCACCATCTCGGGCGACGTGCCCCAGGTCACCTGCGGCTGGATCTCGGCCGCGTCGATCTCGACCACGCGATCGAAATGCGCGCCTTCGTCCGAATGCAGCGTGTTCCAGTACGCCACGGCCTGGTCCCAGGCCTCGCCCTTGGGCGCGTAGGGACGGCCGCGGAAATACTCGATGGTCTTCTCGTCCACCGCCACCAGCCCGACGCGCGCGCCGGCCTCGATGGCCATGTTGCAGATGGTCATGCGCCCTTCCACGGACAGGTCGCGGATCGTGCTGCCGGCGAACTCGATGGCATGCCCCGTGCCGCCCGCCGTGCCGATCTTGCCGATCACGTGCAGGACCAGGTCCTTGGCGGTGCAGCCCGCGGGCAGCTTGCCTTCGACGCGCACCTGCATGTTCTTGTTCTTCTTGACCAGCAGCGTCTGCGTGGCCAGCGCGTGTTCGACCTCGGACGTGCCGATGCCGAAGGCCATCGCGGCCACGGCGCCGTGCGTGCTGGTGTGCGAATCGCCGCAGACGACGGTCATGCCCGGCAGCGTCGCGCCCTGCTCCGGCCCGATCACGTGCACGATGCCCTGGCGACGGTCGCCCATGTCGAACTCGACGATGCCGTAGTCCTGGCAGTTGGCATCCAGCGTGTCCACCTGCAGGCGCGAGACCGGATCGGCAATGCCCTTGTCACGATTGTGCGTGGGCACGTTGTGGTCGGCCACCGCCAGGTTGGCGCTGATGCGCCAGACCGGACGACCGGCCAGCTTCAGCCCTTCGAACGCCTGCGGGCTGGTCACTTCGTGGACCAGGTGGCGATCGATGTAGATCAGACAGGTACCGTCTTCTTCCTGATGGACGACGTGGGCGTCCCACAGCTTGTCGTAAAGGGTCTGAGGCATGAGATTCCGGCCAAAAAGTGAACGGGCTCATGAACAGCCGCGCGGCTCGGCGCCTCTCGGCGTCGCCCAGGCGCGAGGACCAGCCTCGACGGACCCGCTCAGGGATAGGGAACTCTTGATTGTATATTAAGCCCCCCCTGCGCGCTTGCGCGCCCCGCCACGGCCGCCTTGAGGACGCTAGCGTCGGGCCTGCTGGTACAGCGGCAACACCTTCTCGGAAGCCTGCCGCAGGTCCGCGATGCGGGATTCGGCCGACGGGTGGGTGGACAGGATCTCGGGCGGCGCGGAGCCGCCCACCTGCCCCATCTTCGTCCACAGTGTCACCGCCGCCCGCGGGTCATACCCCGCCCGGGCCGCCAGCTCCACCCCCATCCGGTCCGCCTCCGTCTCGTGCAACCGGCTGTTCGGCAGCCCGAACATCACATTGGCCAGCGCCCCGCCCAGGTCAGAACTCGCCTGCGATCCGGTGATCGCCGCCAGCACGCTCAAGCCCATGCTCGTCGCCATCTGCTCCGACGCCCGCTCGCGCGCGTGCTCACGCAGCGCGTGCGCGATCTCGTGGCCCAGCACCGCCGCCAGTTCATCGTCCGTCGGTTTCACCGTATTGATCAGCCCGGTATAGACGGCGATCTTCCCGCCCGGCATGCACCAGGCGTTCACTTCCTTGTCGTCGATGACGTTGACTTCCCACTTCCACTTGGTCGCATCGGGCCGGAACACGCCCACCTGTGCGATCAGCCGCTGGGAAATCGTCCGCACCCGGGCGAGTTGAGAGGCGTTCGTGTTGAGCTGCCCCTTGCTGCGCGCCCCCGACAGCGTCTGCTGGTAGAGCTGGACGGCCTGCTGGTCGAGCTGCTGCTCGGACACCAGGCTGGACATGCGCTGCGTGCGGTCGATGCCTATCGTACCGCCCTGGGTGGTGTTGACCGACTCGCAGCCGGCCGCCGCCACCAGCGCCAGGGCCGCCGCGGCCATCGCGGCGCGGCGCAAGACAGGAGAACGTTGGGTTTTTTTCATGCTGCCCCCGAGACAAGAACGCCAAGGCGGCAATTTTGCCCCAAAACCCCTGTTACTTTCTTTATCCGCGCGCCAGGCCCAGCCGGGGGGTTTCGACCGACACGTCGGCGCATTGCGCGCGGTGGCGCAGCGCATGGTCGGCCAGCACCAGGGCCAGCAGCGCCTCGGCGATGGGCGTGGCGCGGATGCCCACGCAGGGGTCGTGGCGCCCGTGGGTCTCGACCACGGTGGGCGCGCCCAGCTTGTCGATGGACCGGCGGGGGCTGCGGATGCTGGAGGTGGGCTTGATGCCCAGCGACACCGTGATCGGCTGGCCGGTGGAGATGCCGCCCAGGATGCCGCCGGCGTTGTTCGACAGGAAACCCTCCGGCGCCAGTTCGTCGCCATGCTCGGTGCCGCGCTGCTCGACGCTGTGGAAACCGGCTCCGATCTCGACCGCCTTCACCGCGTTCAGGCCCATCATGGCATAGGCGATGTCGGCATCCAGGCGGCCGTACACGGGCTCGCCCAGGCCCACCGGCACGTTCTCGGCCACCACCTCGATGCGCGCGCCCACCGAGTCGCCGTCGCGCCGCAACTGGTCCATGTAGGCCTCGAGCTCGGCCACGCGGCTGTTGCCGGCCGCATAGAAGGGATTGGTGTGGACCGCGTCCCAGTCCTCGAACGGGATCTGGATGTCGCCCAGTTGGCTCATGTAGCCGCGCACCCGCACGCCGTAGCGTTCGGCCAGCCACTTCTTGGCCACCGCCCCGGCGGCTACCGTGGGTGCCGTCAGGCGGGCCGATGAACGGCCGCCACCACGGGGATCGCGGATGCCGAACTTGTGCCAATAGGTGTAGTCGGCATGCCCGGGGCGGAAGGTTTCCGCGATGTTGCTGTAGTCCTTGCTGCGCGCGTCCTGGTTGCGGATCAGCAGCGCGATCGGGGTGCCGGTGGTCTTGCCCTCGTACACGCCGGACAGGATCTCGACCTGGTCGGGTTCCTGCCGCTGGGTGACGTGGCGCGACGTGCCGGGACGCCGGCGGTCCAGCTCGACCTGGATATCGGCCTCGGCCAGCGCCATCCCGGGCGGGCAGCCGTCGATCACACAGCCGACGGCAGGTCCGTGGGATTCACCGAAATTGGTGACGCAAAAAAGCTCTCCGAGGGTGCTGCCAGGCATGAAATCTGGACTCCGATAGGGACGCCGTATTGTACCCCTCGATTGTAGCCCTGAAGGGAAGCCCACCCTGAAGGGAAGCCCACCCTGAAGGGAAGCCCACCCTGAAGGGAAGCCCACCCCCTACCCGCTTGCGCGGGCCCCCTCGAGGGGGCGATGCGGGTGGACCGGCAAAGCCGGATCCACCACATCCTGGGTCTAGCGCTAGCTTCTTGGATTGCAGCAACCGTGCTTCGCTGGCTGCCAGCGGTAGCAACGGTGCTCCAGTCCAAGAAGCTAGCGCTAGACCCAGGAAACCGCGGATCTGGCTCCGCCAGTCCGCCGGTTTCGCCCCCTGGGGGGCGCGCGTAAGCGCGTAGGGGGGGGATTCTTCCCTACAGCGTTCCTTCGGTCTCGCGCTGCTCGCCGGGCCAGTCGCGGATGTAGGCCTTGAGCATGCGGTTCTCGAAGCCCTGGGCCTCGAGCACGGCCTTGGCGACGTCGTAGAACGAGATCACCCCCAGCAGCATGCGGCCGTCCATGACGGGGATGTAGCGGGCGTGCTTGTCGAGCATCAGGCGCCGCACCTCGTTGACTTCGGTGTTGGGCGATACCGTGACCGGCGCGTCGTCCATGATCGACCGGATGGTGGTAGTGCCCAGGGAGCCGCCGTTGGCCTGCAGGTGCCGGATGATTTCGCGGAAGGTGAGCATGCCCACCAGTTCGCCGAACTCCATGATGACCAGCGAGCCGATGTCCTGCAGGGCCATCGTATCGACGACCTGCGCGACGGGGGTATCGGGGCTGGCGGTATAAAGCGCGTCGCCCTTGACGCGCAGGATTTCACTGACTTTGATCATGACGGCCTCCTGAGCCACGCACGCCGGTTCTGTTTATGGGGCGGAACTGAAAATATATCGGCTCGTGCATGGCCATGCAGCTATCCTAGCGCGCCTCGAAAAGCGCTTCAACTCGCCGCCGCCACGCCGCCCGCATCCAGCGCCGCCAGGATGTTTCGAGCTGTTCGCTCGATGTGCTCGGCCAGGATCTCCGCGGCCAGGTCCTCCTTGCGGTCCAGCGTCGCGTCCACCAGCGAACGGTGCTCCTGGGCAACGTCGCGATCGAAGGGCTTGTACGCCAGGAACAGGCGCCGGTAGCGCGCGCTGAAATGCTGGAGCGAATCGCACACCATCAGGGCCAGCGGCATGCGGCAGGCCGCCAGCAGCGCCAGGTGGAATTCGCGGTGATGCGCCTCCCACTCGTCGACGCCCCCGCCGTCCTTCTGTTCGGGACGCTCGTAGCGCGACAGCCGGTGGTGGGTCAGGACGATGCCGTCCTCCCAGTCCCGGTTGCCGTGCCGGATCGATTCGCGCAAGGCCATGGGTTCGAGCGTGGACTGCAGCTTCGCGACCTCGAGCAGGTTCTCGCGCGACACCGGCGCGACCTTGAACCCTTTCTTGTCTTCGTTGACCACGAAGCCCTCGGTGGCCAGCCTGGCCAGGGCCTCGCGCAGCGGGGAAAGGCTGACGCCGAAGTCCCCCTTGAGTTCTTCGATGGAAAGCCTGGCACCTGGAGGACGCCTGCCGGAAACGATGTCGTTGCGTAACCGGGTCGCAATCGTGCTTGCGAAATTCTGTCCCGTGCTCGGAGCCGGCTGCCCAGCCGGCAAGACCGATGCCAGTTTCATCATGCCCCTCGTCTTTTGATTCATCGTAACACGCGGCCCAAATCATCTTTCTATTGACATATAATCGATTATTCCTAAAAATCACAAAAAAATCGAAAATAAAAAAATCATCGATTATGGAGAAGGAATTGAAAGCCGACGCCTATCGCGATTTATCGGATGCGCAGCCCCTCCTTTCCCTGGCGGCCCGGGTGGACGTTTCCCACACCGCGCTGCTCGTGATCGATATGCAGAACGACTTCTGCGCCCCCGGCGGCTACGTCGAGCGAGTCATCGGCAAGGACATCGCCGCCTGCGGGGCCATCGTGCCCCGGCTCCGGTCGCTGGTCGACACCGCCCGGGAACGCGGCGTCCCGGTCTTCTGGCTGCGCGCCTGCTACCGGCCTGACCTGCTGCCCGCATCCATGCGCACCAAGCTGGCCGAGCAAGGCATCACCGAAGTCTGCTGCGACCGCGACACCTGGGGCTACGACTGGTACGGCGTCCAACCCCTGTCCGGCGAACCGGTACTGGAAAAACACAGCTACGACGGCTTCGTCGGCACCACGCTCGAACACGAGCTGCGCGCCCGCGGCATCCGCACCCTGGTCTTCGCGGGCGTCCAGACCAACATCTGCGTCGAAGCCACGCTGCGGCACGCGAACGCCCTGGGGTTCCATTGCGTCGTGCCCGAGGACTGCGTGGCCTCGCACACGCAGCCCGCGCACGATGCCACGCTGAACAACGTCCGTTTCCTGCTGGGCGACGTGACCCGGCTGGACGACCTCACGCCGCATTGGAAGACGCCGTCCGCGCGCGTCTACCTGGACTACACGCAGGAAGAACTGGATCGCGCCTATGACCAGCGCGCCTGGGCCGACAACCGGGACGCCATGCTGGCCTGGTACGCGCAGGCCAGCGCCGGCGCCCGCGAGGAATATCCGCACCACCGGCACGTTCCCTATGGCCCGGGCCCCCACGAGACCCTGGACATCTTTCCGGCGCAGCGGCAAGGCGCGCCCATCCACGTCCATGTGCACGGCGGCGGCTGGCGCAATCTGAGCAAGGACGACGAGTCCTTCCTGGCCCGCACCGTGGTTCCCGCGGGCGGCGTGCTGGTGGTGCTGGACTTTTCGCTGATACCCGAGGTGCGCCTGCCCGAGATGATCGCCCAGACCCGCCGCGCGCTGGCCTGGGTCCGGGCCAAGGCCGCCCGCTTCGGCGGCGACCCGGACCGCATCCACCTGTCGGGCCACTCGTCCGGCGCGCACATGGCCGCGGTCCTGGCCACCACCGACTGGGAATCCCTGCACCTGCCCGCCGACCTGGTCAAGAGCGCGCTGCTGATCAGCGGCATGTACGACCTGCATCCCGTGATGCTCAGCGCCCGCAGCGGCTACGTCAAACTCCAGCCGGACGAGATCGAGCGCTACAGCCCGATCCGGCACCTGTCCCGCCTGAACTGCCCGGCGGTCGTCGCGATCGGCGACCGCGAAAGTCCCGAATTCCAGCGGCAGGCGCGCGACTTCGTCCGCGCCGCGCAGGAACAGGACAGGCAGGTGGAATTGATGCAGTTGCCCGCCACGAATCACTACGAAATCGTGACCCACCTGAACGCCCCCGACTCCGCCCTTTCCCAGGCCGCGCTGCGGCTGATGGGCCTGTCGGGTTGAATGCCGCCACCGCGAAGGAGGAACTTGCCCACCCACTGACCCAGTAGCCCTGCTGCTTTCCCCATCATTACGTGAAAGGACTGAACATGCTTGAAGGATTCAAGATTTATGATGCAGATGCCCACGTTCTAATGACCCCGGAAATGTGGGAAACCCTTCCCAAACAGTACTGGCTGCGGCGTCCGCGGCCAGTCAAGTTCGGCGACGGCCACGAGCTCGGCAACTGGGGCACGGCATGGCTGGTGGACGGCCGCATCGAGCCGCACCCGTTCGGACCCGGCACCCACGCCGCCAACACCCCCGGCATGGTGCTGGAGGAATACGGCGCCAACCGCGCCCGGGCCGGCGACTTCACCGCCTTCTCCCTGCCCGTCGGCTGTGTCACGCTGGGCGACGTCGCCGACCGGCTCACCGCGATGGACAAACTGGGCATCGACGTCCAGGTCCTGTTCCCCAGCACGATATACGCCACCATCGCCGCGGACGCGACGCTGGAAGGCGAACTCTTCCGGGCCTACAACCGCTACATCGGCACGCGCTGCCGCGACGCGGCCAAGCGTCTGCGCTGGGTCGGCCTGCTGCCCATGCGGGACGCCGAGCAGGCCCGGCTGGCCATGAAAGAAATGGTCGCCATGGGCGCGGCCGCCGCCGTGGTGTTCGGGACCGTGGGCGACCGCATGCTGTCGCACCCGAGCTTCGAGCCGATCTGGAACGAGTTCTCGCGCACCGGGCTGCCCCTGTGCGTGCACATGGCCATGAGCTTCCCGCCGCTGGCCCAGTTGTGCGAGTCGATCCAGGACGCCAACATGATCGGCAAGGCCATGCCCGCGCAACTGGCCTTCATGGCCATGGCCGGCCACGGCATGCTGGACAAGTATCCCAGCCTGAAGGTCGCGTTCCTGGAGTTCGGCGGCGAATGGATCTTCTATTCGGTGGGGCGCATGAAGCAGTACGCCGAGGTCAACAAGGGCCGGATGGCCGACCCCAGCATGCTGCCCAAGAGCGAAGTGGACGACCTGGTCAAGTCGGGCCGCATCTACCTCGGCCCCGAATCCAGCGACGCCATGCTGGCGCACGAGCTCAAGCTGCTGGGCGATGGCCAGCTTCTCTATTCCTCGGATTTCCCCCATGGCGAAGGGCGGGACAACGCCGCGATGGAGATCATCGAGCGCCAGGACCTCACCAAGGAGCAGAAGCGCAAGTTCCTGTACGACAACGCCGCCAACTTCTACGGGGAGCCCTGATACACGGAGCGAAAGGCGCGGCGCGCCGCCAGGCATCCGGCCTGCGGCGCGCCCACCGGTAAGGAGAAACGTCACTCCAGGAGAGATTCCATGAAGCCGTTCCACCATCGCCTTGCCCGATATTCCCTCGTGCTGCTGCCCCTGGCCGCCCATGGCGCGGCCTGGGCGCAAAACAATGCCTATCCGTCCCGGCCCATACGTATCGTGAATCCCTACGGGGCAGGTGGGCTGGGAGACGTCAGCTTCCGCCTGATCGCGCCGCTGATGGAAAAGCAGCTCGGGCAGCCGCTCGTCATCGAGAACAAGCCCGGCGCCTCCGGCAACCTGGGCGCCGCGGACGTGGCGCGCGCCGCCCCGGACGGCTATACGCTGCTGCTGGGTGCCGTGAACAATTTCGCGACGAACCAGTATCTCTACCGCGACATGACCTTCGATCCGCTGACGGCGTTCGACCCCATCGCCCTGATCAGCAACGCGCCCACGATCGTCGTCGTCAATCCCGCCGTGCCGGCCCGCAGCCTGCGCGAACTGGCCGCCTACGCGAAGGAGCGGCCGGGCAAGGTGAACTTCGGCTCGCCGGGCATCGGCACCCCGCCCCATCTCGCGGCCGAGTTCTTCGCGAACCTGGCCAACGTCTCGATGACCCATGTCCCGTTCAATGGCTCGCCCCCCGTCGTACTGGCCTTGCTGCGCAACGATGTCAACGTGGCGTTCTACACCGCCGGCCCCATCGCGGGCCCGCTCAAGGCCGGCACGATCCAGCCCATCGCGGTCGCGGCCAGCGAACGGCTCGACATCCTGCCCAACGTGCCGACCACCGCGGAAGCGGGCTTCGGCGCCCTGCAGACGGGCAGCTGGATAGGGCTGGCCGCGCCCAAGGGCACGGATCCCGCCGTGCTGGACAAGCTCAACGCGGCCGTCCGGCAGGCGCTGGCCGACCCGGAGGTGCGCAAGCGCTATGCGGAGATGGGCATGCTGACCGGCAATACCAGCCGCGCGCAGTTCTCGTCGCTGATCGACGCCGAGGCGACCCGGTGGAAGAAAGTGATCGCCGACGCGGGGATCGCGAAATGATCCTGGGCAGGCTCAGACCATGCTGACGCTGACGCTTGCCTGCGCCGCCTATGACCGGACGCGGCCGCTGATCGACGGGCGGGTCGCCATCGAAGGCGTCGACCTGCGGGCGACGACGCTGCACCCCGAGGCCGCCTTCGCGCGCGCGAAGGCGGCCGAGTTCGACCTGACCGAGCTGTCCTTGAGCGGCTACCTGCGCTCGCTGGATGCCGGGAACCCGGCCTATGTCGCGCTGCCGATCTTTCCCTCGCGCGCCTTTCGCCACAGCGGCATCTATGTCCATGCGGGCCGCGGCATCCGCTCGCCGGCCGAGCTGCGCGGCAGGACCATCGGAACGCCGGACTACAAGACGACGGCCAACGTCTGGATCCGGGCTTTTCTGGCCCACGACCACGGCGTCCAGCCCCACGAGATGCAGTGGATGGAGGCCGCCATGGAAGCGGGCGAACCGGGGCCGGCCACCACCACCGCCGTCCCGGGCGTCTCCATCCTGGCCCTGCCGGACCAGGACTTGTCCGGCATGCTGGCCCGTGGAGAGATCGACGCGGTCGTCGGCGCCAAAGTGCCGTCCTGCTTCGGCCCCGGGCAGGACGACGTGGCCCGGTTGTTCCCCGATCATCAACGGGTCGAGCAGGACTACTACCGGCGCACCGGCTTCTTTCCCATCATGCATGTGCTGGGACTGCGGCGCGACCTGCACGAGCGCCATCCCTGGCTGGCCCAGGCGATCTGCCAAGGCTTCGAGGCCGCCCGGCGCATGGCGCTCCAGGACCTCCGGGACGTCTGCCAGCTGGCCGCCACCCTGCCCTGGGTCGTGGCGGAATACCAGCGCACGGTGGACCTGATGGGCGAGGACTACTGGCCGTACGGCCTGGATGCCAACCGGGAGGTGCTGCAGGCCTTCGCGCGCTACCACTTCCAGCAGGGCTTGTCCGCCCGGCTGCACAGCCCCGGCGATTGGCTCGCCCCCGCGAATTTTTCTTCGAACCGCGTCACCACGAGATCCGCATGAACGAACGCCCCGCACTCTACGACATCGAGGCCACGGTCCCCGATTTCCGCACCCACCTGCAGCGCTACGCCGAAGCCAGCCGGCTCACGCGCGAGCGACGGCCGACCCGGCTCGACCTTGCCTACGGCGAAGGAGTCGCGCACACGCTGGACGTCTATCTGGCGGACGCTCCCCACGCGCCCGTGGTGATCTACCTGCACGGCGGCGCCTGGAAAGGATCGAGCAAATCGGACCGCGGCTTTCCCGCCGATACCTTCGGGCCGGCGGGCGCCATCTGGGTCTCCATGGAATATCCCCTGGCGCCCGCCGCGAGCGTGGACGACATGGTCGCGGCGGTACGCAAGGGCGTGGCCTGGGTCCATCGCCACGCGGCCTCCTTCGGCGGCGATCCCGGCCGCATCTTCCTTTGCGGCAACTCCGCGGGCGGCCATCTGGCCGGCATGGCGGCGGCCACCGACTGGGCGGCGCACGGCCTGCCGGCCGACCTCGTCAAGGGCATCACGACGGTAAGCGGTATCTTCGACATGCGGCCCATGGCCCGATCGCTGATGAACGAGTGGTTGCGCCTGGATGCGGAAAGCGCCGCGCGCAACAGCCCTCTCCTGCACCTGCCTCGCGTGGCCTGTCCCCTGGTCTGCGCCGTGGGGGAAAAGGAGTTGCCCGAATTCGTCGAGCAGTCCGCCGGCTATGCGCGGGCATGGGCCGCCGCGGGCTACCCCTCGCGCTTCATGCCCATGCCGGGCCATGACCATTTTTCCATCATCGACGAGCTCAACCGGCCCGACGGCCCGCTGCTGGCGGCGATGTTCGAACAGATCGGCCTTCGCAACCGCGGCGCCGCTTCCCGCGCCCACACCTGAATAAAGGAGTAGCCCGAATCATGAAACTGCGTCTTCGCTCTTGCCTCGCATCATGCGCCCTGGCCGCCGCGGCCGCGCACGGCCCTGCGCATGCCGCCGACAAGCCCTTGAAGATCGGCGTCGTCACCGAGTTCTCCGGCACCTATGCCTCCGCCGGGCAGTCCATCGAAAGCGCGATGCGCGCCTACATGAAGCTCAACGGCGACACCGTGGCTGGCCGCAAGGTCGAGCTCATCCTGCGCGACACCGGCGGCATCTCGCCCGAGAACGCGCGCCGCTACGCGCAGGAACTGGTCACCCGCGACAAGGTCGACGCGCTGGTGGGCTTCAACTTCACCCCCAACGCGCTGGCCGCCGCGCCCATCGCCACCGCGGCCAAGACGCCGATGATCGCGCTCGCGGCCACGGCCATCGTCACCGAGAAATCCCCCTATATCGTGCGCACCGCGTTCACGCTCGGACAGACGTCGGCGCCCATGGCCACCTGGGCGGCCAGGAACGGCATCAAGCGCGTATTCTCGCTGGTGTCCGACTACGGCCCCGGGCACGACGCCGCGCAGGCCTTCAAGGATGCGTTCACCGCCGCCGGCGGCCAGATGGCGGGCGAAATACGCATGCCCGTCAGCAGCATGGAATTCGCGCCCTTCCTGCAACGGGCCCGCGACGCGCGCGCCGACGCCATCTTCGTGTTCGTGCCGGGCAGCGAAGCCGCCATCGCCTTCATGAAGGCGTACAACGAACGCGGTTTCAAGCAAGCGGGCATTCGCCTGATCGGCACGGGCGACCTGGTCGACGACGACTCGCTGCCGGCCATCGGCGACGTCGCGCTGGATACCGTCACCGCCCACCACTACTCGGCCGCGCACGACTCCGACCTGAACCGCGGCTTCGTCAAGGCGGTCCAGGATCAGGGACGCAAGCGGCCCAACTTCATCGGAGTGGGCGCCTATGACGCCATGGCCGTCATCTACGCCGCGGTCAAGAAAACCGGCGGCGATACCGACGGCGACAAGCTCGTCGCGGCGATGAAAGGACTCAAGCTCGACAGCCCGCGCGGCCCGATCTCGATCGACCCCGCCACGCGCGACATCGTGCAAGACATCTACATCCGCAAAGTCCAGAAGGTCGGAGGCGAGCTCTACAACGTCGAGTTCGACAAGATCGAGGCCGTCAAGGCCCGCTAGCCAAAGGAGTCCGCATGCTGACCGACTTCGTCGGCGTGATCATCGATGGAACGTCGTACGGCGCCATGCTGTTCGTGATCGCGCTCGGATTGTCCATCACGCTGGGGTTGATGGGTTTCGTCAACCTCGCGCACACCGCCGTCGCCATGTTCGGCGGCTATTTCCTCGTCACGCTGGTCAACCAGTTGGCCTGGCCGTTCTTCGCGTCGGTGGCGGTGGTCGTGGCGGCGATCGCCCTGGCCAGCCTGGTGCTGGAACGCGTGGTCTATGCGCCCTTTTATCGCGCCACGGCGCTCGACCAGAGCCTCCTGACCTTCGGCCTGATGCTGATGGCCGGCGGCATCGTCCACTATTTCTGGGGGCCGTCGCAACAGGCGGTGCGGGTGCCCGAGTACCTGGACGGCCGCTGGTACCTGGGCGATCTCAGCGTCTCCAAGTACCGGCTGATGCTGCTCGGCACGGGCCTGGCCCTGCTCGCCCTGCTGAACTGGGGACTCGACTCGACCCGCCTGGGCGCGATGATCCGCGCCTCGGTCGACAACCAGCGCATCGCGGCCGCGATGGGCATACCGGTCAAGCGCGTATTCATGATCGCCTTCGCGATCGGCAGCGGGCTCGCGGCGCTGGGCGGCGCGCTCGGGGCCGAGGTGCTGGGCCTGGATCCGGCCTTCGCCACGCGCACGCTGGTGCTGTGCCTGCTCGTGGTGGTACTGGGCGGCGCCGGCTCGGTCAACGGCACCTTCTTCGCCGCCATGCTGCTGGGCATCTGCGACATCGGCAGCAAATACTACGTCCCCGAGTTCGGGGCCTTCATGATCTACGTGCTCATGGCGCTGGTCCTGCTGTACCGGCCGCAAGGCCTCTACAGCCTCTTCGCGCGCAGGAGGGCCGCATGAACGGCAGCCCGCTGCGCCCCCTGCTGGACCGCTCGCGCTGGCGCGTGCCCGAGCTCGTGTTCTGGACGCTCGTCGTCGCGGCCTTCTTCGTCTTTCCCGATCACCGCAGCCTGGGCGCGCAAGTACTGGTAACCGGCATCTTCGCGCTGTCGCTCGACATGCTGCTGGGCTACGCGGGCATCGTCACCCTGGGACATGCCGCGTTCTTCGGCGTGGGCGCGTTCACCGCCGGCTGGCTCGGCAAGTACGGCTGGCACGAACCGGTCTCGGCGCTGGCCATCGCCGCCGCCGTCACGGCATGCGCGGGCGCGCTCGGCAGCCGGCTGGTCGTGCGGGGCACCGACCTGAGCCGGCTCATGGTGACGCTGGCCATCGGCCTCGTGCTGTACGAGGCCGCCAACAAGGCCACCGCGATCACCGGCGGCATCGATGGCCTGCAAGGCATCGAGTTCGCGCCGCTGCTCGGCCTCTTCCCGTTCGACCTCATGGGATCGACCGCCTACGCATACGCGGCCATCGTAGCCTTCGTCACGCTCTACCTCGTGCGCAGGCTGGTCAATTCGCCCTATGGCCTGTCCCTGCATGCCACGCGCATGAACCGCCGGCGCGCGCTGGCCGTGGGCATCGACGACGGCCGCACCCTGGCGATCTCCTACGTCGCCTCGGCGGCGGTGGCGGGCGTCGCGGGCGCGCTGACGACGCAGATCACGCAGTTCATCACCATCGATGCGCTCGGTTTCGGGCGGTCGGCCGACATCCTGATCATCGCCGCGCTGGGCGGCGTGGGCTACCTGTACGGCGGCTTCATCGGCGCGCTGGTATTCGTCGTGGGCCGCGACCTGCTGTCCGGCATCAGCCCCGCCTACTGGCATTTCTGGCTGGGCCTGCTGCTGGTGCTCACCATCTTCTTTGCCCGCGGCGGCATCATGGGCACCGCCGCGCGGCTGGCCCGGCGCCTGGCGCACAAGGAGGCGCAACAATGATACAGACCGTCGACCTGTGCAAGCGCTTCGGCGCGCTGGTGGCGACCGACCATGTGAACCTGTCGCTCGCTCCCGGCGACCGGCATGCGCTGATCGGCCCGAACGGCGCGGGCAAGACGACCTTCATCAACCTGCTGACCGGCATGCTGCGCCCGACCTCGGGCCGCGTCCTGCTGGACGGCGCGGACGTGACCGCGGCGCCGCCCGACAAACGGGTGGACCTGGGGCTGGTGCGCACCTTCCAGATCAATACGCTGTTCCTGGACATGACCGTGCTGGAGGCGGTCACGCTGGTCGTGCTGGCGCGCACCGGAGCCGTCCGCTCGCTGTTCGGGTCGCTGCGCCGGCATGAGCCGGCGGCCGGCGAGGCCTGGGAACTGCTCGAGCGCATCGGCCTGGCGCAGGACGCGCATCGGCCCACCCGGCAGCTCGCCTACGGCAGGCAGCGGCTGGTGGAAATCGCGCTCGCGCTGGCGCGCAAGCCCAAGGTGCTGCTGCTGGACGAACCGGCTGCCGGCGTCTCGGCGGCCGACAGCCGCCATGTCTTCGCGGTCCTGGATCGACTGCCCCAGGACATCGCCATCCTTCTGATCGAACACGACATGAACCTCGTCTTCCGCTTCGCGCAGCGCATTTCGGTGCTCGTCGCCGGCCGCCTCATCGCCACCGGGCTACCCGGCGACATCGCCCGCGACCCCCGCGTGCGCGAGGCCTATCTCGGCCAGGCGGCCCCCCTGGAGGCGGCATCCGCATGAATGCGACGGACAGCCTGCTGCAACTGGAGCACGTGCGCGCCGGCTACGGCGACGCGATGGTGCTGGACGATCTCTCGTTCTGCCTGGGCGCCGGCGACAGCCTGGCGGTGCTCGGACGCAATGGCGTGGGCAAGACCACCCTGCTCGAAACCCTGATGGGCAACACGCGCCTGACGGGCGGGCGCATTCTCTGGCAGGGCCGCGACATCGCCAGGCTGGACGCCTGCCAGCGGTCTCGCGCCGGCCTGGGCTGGGTGCCGCAGGAGCGCGAGGTGTTCGCGTCGCTGACCGTCGAGGAGAACCTGACCGTGGTCGCATGCCGCGGCCCATGGACGCTGGACCGGGTCTACGGCCTGTTCCCGCGGCTGCGCGAGCGGCGCGCCAACCTGGGCAACGAGCTGTCCGGCGGAGAACAACAGATGCTGGCCGTGGGCCGCGCGCTCATGACCAACCCGCGCCTGCTCCTGCTGGACGAACCCATGGAGGGCCTGGCGCCCATCGTCGTCGAGGAGCTTGGCGCCGCCATCATCGCGCTGCACACGCAGGAAGGCATGACCACGATCGTGGTCGAGCAGCATCCGGTCATCGCCCTGGCCATGGCCTCGACCGCCATCATCCTGGACCGCGGCCGCATCGTGCATCAGTCCTCGAGCGCGGCGCTGCGGGCATCGCCCGAGACGCTCGACCGCTGGCTCAACGTTGCCGCGGCCGAATGAACGACTTATCGTTTCCAACGAACAAGGAGCCGACATGGGAATCCGAGACACCGACAAGACCCTGCCATCGAACCGCATGGTGTTCGAACTGCGGCGCGACGAGCAGAAATACCTCGCGTTCAAGCAGGACATCGAGGCATCCATGACCGCATACGCCCTTTCGGAAGAAGAAAAGCGCGCCTGGCGCGACATGGACATCGAGGCGCTGGGCGCCATGGGCGTGCATCCCTATTTCCTGCCGCAGATATCGCGGCTTTTCAAGGGCGGCTCGCGCAACCACAACGACAGCGACGCGGCGCGCCTGTACGCCGAGAAGATGGGCATCGCGTCGCAGGACTGATCCGGAGAAGAACATGGCAAAGATCGTCGCAACCCTGGGCGTGGCCCACGCCCCCGGCGTCACCGGCTGGATAGACAAGGCGCCCCAGCACGAGCAGGACGGCGTCCTGGCCGGCTACGCGCAGTTCCAGAAACTGATGGACGAAGTGCGGCCCGACGTGGTCATAGGCATCGCCAACGACCACCTGTTGAATTTCTCGCTCGACAACATTCCCGACTTCTGCGTGGGCATAGGCGAACAATGGGCCGGCCCCGCGCCCTGGTTCCGCGACTGGCTGAACGTACCGGACTACACGGTGCGCGGCCACCGCGACCTGGGCCGCGCACTGGTGCGCGAATCGGCCAAGGCGGGCATCAACCACGCGTTCGCCGACAAACTGTTGTTCGACGACAACTGGTCGGTGCCGCTCAAGTTCCTGTTCCCGCGCTACGACGTGCGTTTCGTCCCCATCCACATGAACCCCATCGTGCCGCCGGTGCCGACCGCGGCGCACTGCTATGCCGTGGGCGAAACCATCGCGCGCATCGTCCAGGCCTTCCCGTCCGACGAACGAGTGGTGATCATGGGCACGGGCGGTCTCTCGCACGATCCCGGCGGCAAGGACTACTTCACGGTGCACGAGGAATTCGACCGCTGGTTCCTGGCGCTGATGGAGGAAGGCAACGCCGACCGGGTCAAGCGCGAGCTGACCTTCGAGAAACTGCTGACGGGCGGGGATGGCGGCGCGGGGGAACTGCTGGCCTGGGTGGTCGCCATGGGCGCGGCCGCGGTATGCGGCAACGCCCGGGCGGAAACGGTGTTCTACGTGCCGTCGGTACCCATGCGCTGCGGCATGGGCGGCGTGTACTGGCGGCTGGAATGACGGCGCGGCGGGCGCAGGCCGCACCGGGTCAGGACGCGCGCAGGCGGCGCAGCCGCTCCTCCTGGACGCCCTCGGCCGCCTCTTCGCCGGCCTCGGCTTCCTGTTCCTCCCGGTCCGGCTCCAGTTCCAGCTCTCGATCCAGGGCCAGTTCCGCCTCGACATCCTCGGGGCGCTGTTTCAGGGCCTCGGCGATGGTGACCGAGCCGCTTTCCCAGGCGGCGTTCACCGCGTGCAGCAACATCGGGTCGTCGGCCAGCGGCGCCCGGTCCAGCAGCAGCCGGTCCACCACGGGCGCCAGGGTGGCCACGGTGGGATCGCAGACCATGGCCCAGCGTTCGCGGGCGGCGCCGGCATCGCCGATGCGGGCGATGTAGCCGATGCTGGACAAGGTGTCGAGCACCACCATCAATTCGTCGTGATGCAGGTTCAGCCTGCTGCGCAGCGCCAAGGTGCTCAGGCCCGGTGGATTGCGGTCGCGCACCGAGGACAACGCGCGCAGGATGGACAAGGCATCCACGAACGGCCGCCCCGGGCGCCGGACGGTCTCCCAGCGTCCCATCCGGATCAGCGGCAGGCTGGCCGCCAGCGTGGCGCCGAACAAGGTCACCAGCCACGACAGGTAGATCCACATCAGGAAGATAGGCAGCGTGGCGAAGGCGCCGTACAGCACGGTGTAGGTGGGAAAGCGCGTCAGGTAGAACGCGAAGCCGGACTTCATGATTTCCAGCACGATGGCCGCCGCGAAACCGCCCGTCATCGCGTCGCGTGCCTCGACGTGCCGGTTGGGCACCACCATGAACAGCGCGCCGAAGGCCAGGCCCGTCAATATCAGCGGAATGAAGGACAGCAGCACGCCGATGGGCGCCGGCACGTCGCCCACCAGGCCCATGGATTCGCGCGCCAGGAAGGACGTGGCCCACAGGCTGGCGCCGATCAGCACCGGCCCCAGCGTGAGCGTGGCCCAGTAGATCAGCACCCGCTGCGGCAGCGGCCTGCCCTTGCGCACGTGCCAGATCTCGTTCAGCGCCTTGTCGATGGTCAGCATCAGCGAGACGGCCGTGATCATCAGGAAGATGCCGCCCACGGCGGTCAGCCGGCTCGCCTTCTGCGCGAACTGGTTCAGGTATTCCATGATGTTGTCCGCCACCGCCGGCGGCATCAGGTTGCTGATCAGGAACGCCTCCAGCGCGCCCTGGAACTCGCGGAACAGCGGAAACGCGGTAAACAGGGCCAGCGCCACCGCCAGCAGCGGCACCATCGACAGCACCGAGGTGAAGGTCAGGCTGGAGGCGACCTGGGTGATGCGCTCGTCGGCCGCGCGCTGCAATGCGAACCGCAGGAGCCGCCCCACGCGCACGGGCCAGGATTCGTTGGCGAGCAGGCTGCGGCGCAGCGCGATCGCGCGCGCCTGGATGGAAGCGGCGCCCGAAGGCGGTGGCGGCGTGGAAGAAGTAGCGGGCGCGGGAGCTTTCTGGACCATGTCGAGAGATAATACGGACCTATGGATATTCTGATCTTGTACTACAGCCGGCACGGCGCGACACGCCAGTTGGCCGAGCACATCGCGCTGGGCGTGGAACGCGTACCCGGCGCGCGGGCACGGCTGCGCACGGTTCCGCCGGTCTCGGCCGTGTGCGAGGCCACGGCCCCCGCCATTCCCGACAGCGGTCCTCCCTACGTCGAACCGGCGGACCTGGAAGAATGCGCGGGCCTGGCGCTGGGATCGCCCACCCGCTTCGGCAACATGGCCGCGCCCATGAAGCACTTCATCGACCATACCACCCAGCAGTGGCTGGCGGGAAGCCTGGCGGGCAAGCCGGCAGCGGTCTTCACGTCCACCGGCTCCATGCACGGCGGCCAGGAAAGCACGCTGCTCAGCATGATGCTGCCGCTGCTTCATCACGGCATGCTGCTGGTGGGCCTGCCCTTCACCGAGCCCGCGCTGATGGCCACGCGCCATGGCGGCTCGCCCTATGGCGCCTCGCACGTGGCCGGGGTCGACAACAGCCTGCCCATGCAGCGCGACGAAACCCAACTGGCCGAAGCCCTGGGCACGCGCCTGGCCCGCACCGCCCTCGAACTCCACACCGGCCGGCAGGCCCGCACCCGATGAACGCTCCCTCCGTCGACCTCAACCCGCGGCTGCGCCTGGTCGCCTCGATCTCGCTGCTGGCCCTGATCGTGCTGTGCATCGCCTGGGAAACCGTGCTGGCGCCCCTGCGGCCCGGCTCGCTGCTGGCGCTCAAGGCATTGCCGCTGCTGCTGCCGCTGCGCGGCGTGCTGCGCGGCAACCTGTACACCTACCAATGGGCATCGATGCTGATCCTGCTGTATTTCATGGAAGGCGTGGTGCGCGCGACCACCGATCCAGCTCCGTCCGCGCACGTGGCCTGGGCCGAGGTCGCGCTGACCACGGTCTTCTTCTGGTGCGCCATCCTGTACGTGCGCCCGGCCAAGCGCGCCGCGCAGGCCGCCCGCAAGGCCGCCAAGGCGGCGGACAAACAGGCGGGCTGACCGCCGCCAAGGAGACACCGGCATGGACCTGCTGACCGAGCTCACGAACCTGCTGGGGGCCGGCCAGGTCTTGACCGGGCCGGACGCCGCGCCCTTCCTGACCGACTGGCGCGGCCGCTATACCGGCGCCGCGCTGGCGGTCGTCCGCCCCGGCACGACCGACGAGGTCGCGCGCGTCGTGCGCCTGTGCCGCCGCCACGCCGTTCCCATCGTCCCTCAAGGCGGCAACACCGGTCTGGCGGGTGGCGCCACGCCCGACGCCGGAGGCCGCGCGGTGGTCGTGTCGACGCGGCGCCTGGACCGGCTGCGCGCCCTCGACATCGACGACGACACCATCACCGTCGAAGCCGGCTGCGTGCTCCAGGCGGTACAGGACTGGGCGCGCGAGGCCGGCCGTCTCTACCCGCTCAGCCTGGCCTCGGAAGGCAGCTGCACGGTGGGAGGCAACCTGGCCACCAATGCCGGCGGCACCCAGGTCCTGCGCTACGGCAACGCACGCGAACTGGCCCTGGGGCTGGAAGTGGTCACCGCCCAGGGCGAGATCTGGGACGGCCTGCGCGGCCTGCGCAAGGACAACACCGGCTACGACCTGCGCGACCTGTACATAGGCAGCGAAGGCACGCTCGGCATCATCACCGCCGCCACCCTGCGGCTCTATCCCCTGCCCGTGGCGCAATGCACGGCCCTGGTCGCCCTGCCCTCGCTGGAAACCGCGGTCGCGCTGCTGGCCCTGGCCCGCTCGGGATTCGGCGCGGCGCTGACCGGCTTCGAAGTCATGTCGCATGCCAGCCTGGACGTGGTGACGCGCGCCTTCCCCGACCAGAAACTGCCGCTCGGCCCCACGCCCTGGTACGCGCTGCTAGAGGTATCCGACAGCGAAAGCGCCGAACACGCCCAGGAACGCTTTCACGCGGTCCTGCAGCGGGCGCTGGAGCAGGGCCTGGCCCAGGACGCCGCGGTTGCGGCCAGCCTCGCGCAAAGCCGTGCGCTGTGGCACCTGCGCGAAAGCATCTCGGCCGCCCAGTCCTGGGAGGGCAAGAACATCAAGCACGACATCTCGGTCCCGGCCTCTCGCATCCCCGCCTTCGTGGCCGCGACCGACGCGCTGCTGCAGGCGGCCATCCCCGGCGTGCGCCACATCACCTTCGGCCACCTGGGCGACGGCAACCTGCACTACAACGTCAGCCGGCCGCCCGCCATGGCCGAGCCCGACTTCCTGCTGCGCCAGGACGAGATCTATCGCCTGGTGCACGACAGCGTGCACGCGCACGGCGGGTCGATCAGCGCGGAACACGGCATCGGCCAGCTCAAGCGCGGCGAACTGGCCCGCTACAAGAGCGCGGTGGCCCTGGACCTGATGCGCCGGATCAAGCAGGCGCTGGATCCCGACGGCCTGATGAACCCGGGCAAGGTCCTGCCCTAAGCCTACGGCCCGGTGCGCCTGGCGCCGCCGCCGCGCTGGCGCTGCGAGGTCTGGTTGCCGCCGGTCCCGATCTGGTCGGTATGCCCGTCCTTCTTGGTGCGATTCTGCGTATCGCCATGGCTGCGCTGCTGCTCGCGCGGCTGGTCGTCCGCCTGGCGGGGACTGGGCGGGGAAGCGGGATGATTCGGCATGGCGAACTCCTTCACGAGAAGGCCGGCAAGCCGCAACTTTCGTGCCGCGCCCAGGGCGGCAGCGGCGTGAATTCATTCCTGAGCCAGGACAGCAGGGCCTGCACCCGGCCCAGGTGGGCCCGGCTGTGGGGCACCAGGGCCCGGATCCAGTATTCGGGAATGGCGAAGTCCTCCAGCACCCGGACCAGTTCGCCCCGGCCCAGCGCGCCGTCGACGATGTAGGCCGACAGGATCGTGATGCCATTGCCCCGCAGCACCGAATTGAGCAACACGTGTCCGTCGTTGGTGCTCAGGCGCGGCGTCACCTCGACCGCGATCGGCCCGTTCGGCCCCTGGAAAGTCCAGACCGGCCCCGTGGGCTGGAAATTCAATAGTGCGTGCCGCGCCAGATCCGTGGGATGGGCGGGACGGCCGCGCGCGGCCAGATAGGACGGCGCCGCCACCGCCATGCGCGGCAGCGGGCACAGTCCGGCCTCGAGCACGCCGTCGTACGAGGCCGGCAGCATGCCGACCACGATGTCGAAGCCTTCCTGGATAGGGTTCACGGGCCGGTCGATCACCACCACGTCCATGCTGAGCTTGGGATGGACCTCCAGGAAACGCCCCAGCGCATCGCCCAGGCACGTGGCGGTCAACGACGTCGGCACCTTGATGCGCAGGTGGCCCTCCAGTTCGTGCGCATGGCCCAGCGCGCTGCCGAACGCGTCTTCGACGTCGTGGACGATACGCCGGGCCACGGGTAGCAGGCGCTGGCCTTCGTCGGTCAGGGCCAGGCGGCGGGTGCTGCGCTCGAACAACCGGGTTCGGGCGCGCCATTCGAGCTGGTCGATGCGCTTGGTCACCACGGAGGCGGCGATGCCCAACTGGCGCGCCGCCTTGGAGAAGCTGCCGGCCTGCGCCACGGCGATGAAGGTCCGGAAATTGACGATGGTGTCCATGACCTCTCTGTTTTCGCGAACAATGATCGCGCTTTTTGGTGGATTCTATAGAAATAGAATGAGGATTAAGGTGGCGGCACGTCAAGAACTTTTCCGGAGACCCCGCCATGCCGCTTGCCTTGCGCCCCCTCCACCCCGACGTGGGAGTGGAAGTCCTGGGTTGCGACCTCAGCCAACCCCTGGACGACGAGCAGTTCCAGTCGCTGCTGGACGCTTATCACCGCCATTCCGTCGTCGTCGTGCGCGGGCAATCGCTGGCCGCGCCCGCGCAGGCCGGGCTGCTGCGCCGCTTCGGCACGCCCAAGATCTCGCAGCGCAAGGAGTTCCACGTGCCGGGCACGCCCGAGATCGGCCGCGTGGGCAACACCCGGCATCCCGACGGCACGCCGTCGGCCTTCCTGGACCGCTACGGCAACCTGTGGCACAGCGACACGGCCAGCGACCAGCACGTCGACGGGGTCACGATGCTGTACTGCGTGATGACGCCGCAAATCGGCGGCGACACTCTGTTCGCCAGCATGGGCAGGGCCTACGACACGCTGCCGGCGGACCTGAAGGCCCGCATCGACGGCAGGACCGTGGTCCACAACTTCAACCAGCACAACGACTATCTCTTGGCCCGCAACCCCGGCTCGGCCCGGCCCCTGTCGGCAGCCGACCGCGCCAAGTGGCCCGATCGGGAACACGACCTGGTGCAGCGCCATCCGGTAACCGGCCGCCCGCTGTATTTCATCAGCCCGACCCTGGTCCGGGGCATCAGCGGCTATTCCGACGAGGAAGCGCAGCGGCTGTCCGCCGAACTGGTCGCCCACGCGACCCGCCCCGAGGCGGTCTACCGCCACAAATGGCAGGTCGGCGACCTGGTCTTCTGGGACAACCGCGCCTCGCTGCACTCGGCCTCGCCCGCGGACTATCAGGGCGGCCAGCGGCTGATGCATCGCGGCTACGCCTACGTCCACTATGCGTGAGGCCGGCCTGCGCGTCGGGCATTTCCAGTCGGTGCCCTGGATCCCGTTCTACGTCGGCAGCGAGGACTGGCCCGTCCGGCGCGTTCCGTGCGTCTCCAGCACGGTCCTGGCCATGGCGGATGCCGGCCTGCTGGACGCCACGCCCATGGCCACCGTGGACTGGCTGGCGCGCGGCGACCAATGGCCGCGCCTGGGCGGGCTGGGCCTGGCCTACCGCGAGCGCGCGGGCAGCGTGCTGCTGTTCTCGCCGCGCCCCATCCATGAGCTGGACGGCGCGGACATCGCGATCTGCGACGAGACTGCCACGTCGCTGCGGGTGCTGCATGCCATCCTGGCCGACAAGTACGGGCTGCGCATCGGCCGCTGGCGGCGCGGTCTGCCCGCCGACCCATCCATGCCCCGATTGCTGATCCAGGACCAGGCTGTCGAGGAAGCGGCGCGTGGACGTTTCCCACACGTCCACGACCTCGGGCGGGAATGGTGGGAGTGGCAAGGCACCCCGGTGGTCTCGGCGGTGTGGGTACGCCGCCGGGACCTGGCGGACGACGCGCTGGAACCGCTGCGCGCCGGCCTGGCGGCCTCCTTGTCCCGATATGCCAGCCAACCGGACCTGGCCATCGAACGCCATTGCGCGCGCCACGGCGTGGCCTCGGCGCCCGCGGCGCTGCGCGCGCTGCTCGGCAATTTCGAGTTCGAACTGGGCGAGGCCGCCGAAGCGGGCATACGCCGCATGGCCCAGGTCCTGCCCCCCGCCGTGGCCCTGGAAACCTGAGATCCCCGCCCGTCCTTCATCCATCCAAGAACAGGAGACACCCCATGCCCTGCCTTTCGCACCGTTCCGCGCCGCGTCGGCGCACGCTGTTCGCCTTCGCCGTCCTGTCGGGGGGCCTGCCCGCCACGGGAATGGCGCGCGGCGCCGACGCCCCCTGGCCCACCCAGCCGGTCAAGCTCATCGTGGGCTTTCCCGCCGGGACCTCGCCCGACACCGTGGCCCGACTGATCGCCGAGCCGCTGTCGCAGAAGCTGGGCAAGCCGGTCATCGTCGAGAACAAACCCGGCGCCGCCGGCAACATCGGCGTCGACCTGGTGGCGCGCGCCACCGACGGCCATACCTTCGGCGTGACCGCCCACGGTCCGCTGACCACCTCGGCCCTGCTCTATCCCAACCTGCCCTACGACGTCGCCCGGGACCTGCAGCCGCTGTCCCTGGCCGCGGTCAGCCCGCAGATCCTGGTCATCGATCCCAAGCTGCCCTATGCCACGCTGCGCGAGCTGGTGGACGACGCGCGCGCCCACCACAAGGAGATCTCGTACGGGTCGGTGGGTGTGGGTTCGGGCTCGCACCTGACGGGCGAACTGTTCGCGCAGGAAACCGGCATCCGGATGATGCACGTCCCCTACCAGGGCTTCCCGCAGGTCACCATGGCCGTGATGAGCGGACAGATCCAGGCGGGGTTCATGGCGCCCTCGGGGGCCATCGAACAGGCCAAGGCGGGCAAGGTGCGCGTACTGGGCGTCACGTCGGCGCAGCCTTCGCCGCTGGCGCCGGGGGTGCCGACCGTCGCCCAGGCCGCGGGCCTGCCGGGCTTTGCCGCGGAGCTGTGGATAGGCGCCTACGCGCCGCGCGCCACGCCGGCGCCGGTGGCGGCCATGCTGGCGAAAGAGATCAACGCCATCCTGCGGTCGGCCCCGGTGCGGGCCAAGCTGGCGGCGCAGGGCTGGGACGCCACGGGCGGCTCGCCAGCCGAGATGGCGGCGCGCATCGAGACCGACACGCGCCGCTGGGGCGGGGTGATCAAGCGGCTGGGACTCAAGCTGGAATAGCGGCGCGCAGGCGCCGCGGCATTCGCTTTGCCGGCCTACATCCCGCTCGCGCGCCAGGCGCCGTTCTCCTGCTTGCAGAACCAGAACCCCCAGTTCTCCTTCGCCGTTCCCTGCGCGACGTCGGCCGCCAGGAAGCGGCAGGTCTGGCCCTTGCTGGTGCGAGTGGTGTTCTTCGGCGCCAGCGTGACGCTGACGGGCACCTGGCGCGACCGCTCGGCCTTGCTGGTCCAGGTCGCCTGCTGGCCATCGGCCACGTCGTTCAGGACGCGTCCCACCTCGGTCGAGAACGCGGGGGCCTGGGCCTTGGGAATACGCACCAGGATGGACTGGTTCAGGAAGCTGAGATTGGCGGCGTAGGCCGTGCCCGCCGAGGCGGCCAGCAACAGCGTGGCGGCAAGGAATTGCTTGCGCATGAAGGAGATCTCCGGGTCTGGACGTGACGGCAATGATATCGGTTAAGCCGCACGGCGGGTTATGATTGCGGCATTATGCTTTCAAATCAACGACTTGGCGGCTGGGCGCTGTGTGTCGCGCCCATGATCGATTGGAAGCATCGCGGGCCGAAAACCCTGATGAAATAAGGCCCGCGCGATGGCGGGCCTTCCCATGTAGCAAAAATGAAGCACGCCGGCTACTCATTGAGCTGCTGGCACTCCTTGCGTGCAGCCTCCGCCCGAGCGTCGATGTAGCGGGCCAGATCGTCTATATGCACGCCCCGGGCTGTCTTCTGCGATGTGCCCTCCATCCGCACCAGCGGCAACGCGATATCGCCCGCGTTGATTTTGCGCTGAAGCTTTTCCGGCGCGAGGTCGAAATAGTCGCGGGCCACCACGTCGAGCGGAATGATGGCCTTGGCCCCGTATTGCGCCATGAGCAGGAACGCGGTGTTCATTCTCCCCTCCTTTGCGGCGATCCGGCCAGCGGCGCCGCCGCCACCGCTGCAGCGGCAAGATGGGCCCCCGGACAAAACAGCGGCGGCACCGGGTCGGGGTTCGCCCACGAGTCGCCGCTAAGCCCATCGTCGGTCCAGTAGCCGAGCGCCCCGACAACAAGGTTCTGCACCAGGGCGTCTGGGTCAAAGTCTTCGTCCTGGCCGTTCATGGTGGCGCAGCGTACGGCGTAGCGACCGGCGGCACGCAGCATTTCTGCCAAGCGCTCACGCTCCGCGCCGGCCCCCATCCTCATGGGCATGGGTGGTGTGTTGAAGCCCGGTTGCGTCAGCCAGTGGTCCTTGGGCAGCGGCATGGATGCCACCGCGAAGCCCGAACCGTCCGGTAGCACACCGCCGTCGATGACCTTGCCGCCAGCGGCCTCAATGAACTCCTGCACGGGACCGGGCACATACGGCCGCGCCTCGGCCTCGCTGGTCTCGATGGGCGGATCGTTGAACTGATCGTCACAGGCTGTGGTGGACATTCTCGGCCTCCTGCTGCGCCTGCTTCACCGCGGCGCGCCATTGGGCAGCCGGCCACTTGCTGGCCAGCCGCGATATCTCGGGATCCTGCGCGGCCAGCACCTTGCGGGCGTCGGCTAAGCAGGCGGTGGGGATGTAGGTGTCGTCGGTCATGCAGCCTGCCTCACGGGGACGATGCAGCGGCGGGCGACCTCGACCAGCCATTCGGCCAATGGGGGGGGCGTGGCTTCGCGCTCGGCACGGGTTACCTCTGGCCGCCATCCCTCCATGCCTTTGCGCAACCGCACGCCGTCTTTGCGCCGCGCGCGCGATTGGGCAATGACATGCGTGGCGCGTCCCAGGTGCAACGGGATGAGCGGCATATCCGCTGGCGTGCAACCGACGATGTACAGCCACGTCAGCTTCTCCGCGCGATGCCCCCACCAGTGCTGCGAGATGGGCAGCGTCCAGCCGCCCCAGGCATCAACTTGGCCAGGCCGCGGCAGGCCAGCGGCCTCCCATAGCTTCGAATCCTTCGGGTGCTCCAAGACGCCGCCATAGGTGCGGACCTGTTGCGCCGCCCAGGGCCCCAGGTCCAGCTCGCCCGGCGCGGGCTTGGCGAAGTAGAAAAGCTTCCCCCAGCCGCGACATGGCGGATGCGCCACCACCGGACACCCACCCGGCCACGTGAGTGCATCCCGCTCGATGTCGTAGCAGTCCACGCCCGGCATGGTCTTGTAGATGCTGTCGGCGCGGACGAAGAGCGCGGCTACGGGGCGGCTATTCATCGCCCATCCGCCAGATGCTCAGCCCGCACTTGCGGCAGCACATCCACTCGTCGTCGATGTCGTGGCCGTCGCAGGGCATCGGGTCCAGCGTGACGAAGGCCACGCCTTGAGGCGTTTCGACCACCTCGCCATAGTTCGGGCCGTGTTCGTTCTGGGTGCGCTGTTCCTGCGCCTTGGCGACGATGGCGTTCAACCTGGCGAGTTCCTCGGGGGTTAGGCGCTTGGGTTCGATCATCCTTCGATCCTCCAGAACTCCACCACCCACACCCATGGATTGGCCGCCCAGCTGCCGGAGCCGTTGATCGACTCCCACAACACCTGATATGCAGCGCGCGGACCGCCTTCGTACATGATCCGACCAGGCCTAGGCTGCATGTCGCGGATGTCGTCGCATCCCTCGGCCACGGCATCGTCCTGGCTGATGTCCTGCAATTTCTCGACCCGCAGGCCTGTGATCTCGAGCACGATGCGGCAGGCCTCGCGCGGCATATGGATACTGGGCTTGGGCTTCGTCCAGTTGCCCCATTCGGGGTCGCCGTCGGCCCAGTACCAGAAGTCGGGCACGTCGTCGGGGCATGCTGGGTTGAAGAAGTCGAACGATTCGAGGCGCGAGAACGACTCGCGCACCCACAACCGGTCGCCAGGCGCACCGTGCCGGCTGTTGCGGTAGTTGCCCGCGTTCACCTCGCCGGCGATCTCGTGCGGAGCCAGCTCGCAGCCAAAATCACGGTCCTTGCACGGCTTCACGATCCGTCGCGTCTGGCGCTTCCTGCCGTCCAGGATGGCGCGGACCATGGCAGCCTGGAATAGGATGGGTCGTTCGGTCATGGCTTCGTCGCCTCTAAGGCGGCTTGATACGCCGCGTTCAGTTCCGCCATGCGCTCGTGGCTGCCGCCGGGCCTGTCTGGGTGATGCCGGCTGCTCAGTGTGCGGTACGCCGCCTTGATCGCCGTTTCGCTGGCGTCGCGCTTGACCTCGAGCACGTCCCACCATTCCCGATGCTCTGCCGGCGGCGGCAGCGCGCGGAATCCCTGGAACGTCGCGCGCACCAGCGTGAGCGTGCCGTGCCGCAGCTCCACGCGCCGCGCCTCGATGATGTGGAAAATGGCCTGCAGGTTCGCGGCCGGCGTCCGATAGCGGTCCACGGGGATGCAGACCTGATTGCCATCCCACGTGAACCACACAGCCACGCCCGGGTCCTCGGGCCTGTCGATGCCGAGCGTGACATTCGAGGACAGGATGACGTCCTTGACCGGAATACGGCTGTCGGCGCCGAACCGGCGTAGTGCGTCCTGCACGTTCTTGAGCGCGCCGGCCAGGGAGGTCTTGAAGGCGCCGACCTCTCGGTGCTTGGCGCGCGGGACGCCGTGTGGCCACGTGAGCGGGTAGGCTTGCATGGTCAGTCCTCGGCGTCCTCGGTTTCCGATTCGTCCTCGGGCTCGTCGTCATCCTCATCCACCGGCGGCTCGTCGCCCTCCTGGTATTCGCCTGGCTGCGGCGGGAACGGCCAGCCCTCGGGGCGCTGGGTCGGGTCGGCGGCGAGGTCGCTGCCCGCAAACGGGTCTTCCTTGGGCTGGTCCGCTTGCGGCGCCTGCTCGCCTGCCTCGCCGTTGAAATCCACCAGCTTGCCCTGGGCCGGGTTGTCAGCTGACGGCGGCGTGATGGTGAAGGTGACTTCCTGGTCCTGATGGTCGTAGAAGAACTCGAGCATCTTGCCGTTGGTGGACGGCACGCAATTCACGCGCACCTTGCAGCGCACGATGCCGTTCTCTTTCGGGGTGACCCGGTAGTTGTCCACCTTGCAGTCGTCCAGCTCGACATCCGAGCGCTTGCCCGTGGCCTGGTGGAAGGTCACCGCGGCGCCGATCAACTCGCCGCGCAGCTCGAGGTCGTTCGTGATGCCGGGGTGCCGCAGCTTGGGCAGATAGTCGGATTCCTGCAAGCGCGGGTCCGCCTGGTCGGCCGCATCGCCCTCGTTCGGCAGTGGCTTGCGATACAGCGATTCCTTGAGCCCGGGCTCGATGCGGTTCAGGATGTCATTGGGCGCGTCAAACTCCAGCGTGAATGAGCTGGCCGGCACCCTTTTCTTCTTGCCTTGCTTGATCGTATGCGGGGTCCAGTGGACAGTCCCGTTTTGCTGGAAGATCGCGAACATGGTTGCTCCATTGGATTGATGGGTCCCGGGCACTTACGCGGCCCGGGTTACGACCATTTGCCGATGGCTCGGTACTGCTCGCATGTAGGGCTGTCCGGTTGCACTTACCCGCCCTCTGGCCTCGGTGGCTTCCTGCAACTCCCGCCACGGGACACCTCGGACACGTGCTCCGCCTTTCGGCGCACGCTCAAGCCCTCTCTCGGGGGTATTGGTGGGCAGCCGCGGTACTTCCCTCCGTTCGGTTGTGCGGCTGCCCTGGGGGAAATCACGCGGCCTGCTGGGCCTGCCAATCCTTGATCGCGAAGTACACGTCGATGCAGCCCTGCACGTCGGCCATCGCGCTGTGCGCGTTCACCAGCGGGCGCTCGAGGAAAAACTGGTGCGCTTCGCCCAGGTTCGGCGTCTTGGGATGGTGGCGGCCGGCGGCCAGCATCTTGGGCGTGGGCGGCAGCTTCATGATGGGCGTGGCCAGGGTGGCGGTGCATTCGGCCGAGGCGTTCTTCCAGTCCTCCAGGTACGGGGGCAGATGCCGATGCAGGGCGATCCGCGTGATACGCCGGTCGAATTGCTCGTTGTGAGCTACCAGCTGACGCTGGCCGCCCCACATTTCCAGCAGCATGATGACCGCGTCCTCTTCGGGCACGCCCACGTCGCTGGCCATTTCGGTCGTGATGCCGTGGATGGCGGCCACCTCGTCGGGGATCGTCCAGCCATCAGGCCGTATGATCACGTCGATGCTTGCCACGGTGGCGCGGGTTTGCAGGTCCACCAGCGCGGCAGCCAGCTGCACGATGTGGGGCTGCCTGGGGTCCTCGGACGGCTCGCGGAACAGCGGCAGGCCGGTGGTTTCGGTGTCGTAGAACAGAGCGTGCATGATGTCTCCAGGGTTCAAGCGGCCCGCCGCTCAATGCGCTCGATCAGGGCCTTCAACTCGATTTCGAACTGCAACAGGGCCGCCAGCAGCGTCTGGCAATACGCCTCGTCTCGCGGGATCCGCTGCACGTAGAGCCGGTAGGGCTCGCGCTGGCGAGGGTCATAGCTGATGAAGTCCCACCAGGCGCGGCCGGTCACCAGCAGGTTTCCCTGCACCTGCGGCATGTGCTCGGCGGGCATGCCCTCCAGCAACGTCTGGATGTGGACGGTTTCGTCGTGCGGGCATTTGCACTCGAGGCCACCCTCGTCGCCGATCAGGCTGTCCGGCGATGCACCGATGAACGGATACGAGGGGTGCGTGAAGAATCCGCCCGGGCGTACTACGTTGCCGGTCTCGACCTCGTAGGCCGCGACGGCATGCGGCTCTGCCTCGATGCCCCACTCCAGCGCCTTGGCGCTGATGCCCTTCGTCGGCACGCCGGCCAGGCGCTCGAACGCCTTGCGGCGCAGCAGGCGGCCGCGCGCCTCCGTCGGTTTGCCGTCCCGCTTGACCGCCACCACGTCGATGAAATCGGACGCGGTGATGCGGCCAGAGCGGGCGGCGTACCACTCGTCGGTGCGCTGCTCGATCATTGCTGGGTGCCTTGTCCGCCGCCGGCGGCCTGGGCTTCGTGCTGCGCCTCCTCGGCCGCGATCGCGCGGTCATCGTCCGCGTTCTGCGCGATGTTCTTGAGGCGCTTGAGCTCTTCTTCGCCAATAGCCTTGCGGTCTTCCTTGGTCAGGGTGGCCCACACCTCGCCGAGCAGCTTGAGGCCCTTCATGCGCGCGACCTCTTCCAGGTCCACGATGAGCTGTTTCTGGTGCTCGTTCAGTTCCGGGGTCGCCGCTGCCTGGGCCTGGGCCAGCTGCGTGGGCGTAGCGTTGCGCTGGGGCGTGATATCGACTTCGCGGGGAATGTCCATGATCTCTTCGGCCACCGGGATGCCCTTGAGCACGTCGGGGAACACGTCACGCAGCGCAAAGGCGCGGGCGCGCATCTGGCGCATGCGGGCCGGGTACTGCGTCCAGGGGCCGCCCTTGCCCACCAGGCCGGCGATGCGCGCATCCTCAACCGAGAACGTGCGCACCTGCTCGGGCTCGCCGCGGCGCTTCACGCGGCAATAGGCCACAGTGCCGTCGTCTTCCTCGACCACGTATTCGCAGATGGGCGACGAGCGCACCAGCGCGATCAGGGCATCACCCCACAGCGCCGGCCGGCCGTTGATGACGGCGATGTTCTGCATGGCCTGCATGGGCTTGAGGCCGATTTCCAGGCCCCACTGGATGGCGATCAGGCAGTTACCCGGCTTGCCCTTGAAGTCCTTGGGTACCAGGTCGCTGTCGGACATGAACTTGGCCAGTTCCATCGCCTGGTCCAGGCTCTTGGGCGACAGGTCGAAGGTGGCCACCGCAGTCTGCGTGATGGTGGCGGTCAGTTCGTTGGACATGCGGATCTCCTGCCCGGCCGCGCCGGGCGACGTGGTTAAACGGTGGCGGGTTCGGGCTGGGTGGCGGCAGCGATGGCAGCGTCGCGCGCACTGCGGGCGTTCTCGAGCTCCTCCTCGTCGCCGGTGCGCTCGGCGCGCTGCCATTGCCACAGGGCATCAAGCATGGTTGGGGCCGCGCGGTGCAGACGGTCGAGCTCGGCCTCGCGCTCGCGGCGCTCCGCCTCTTCCCGTTCGCGTTTCTGGCGGGCCTCTTCCAGCGCGGCGCGGGCGCGGGCTTCTTCCTCGGCCTGGATGCGGCGCTGCTCGGCCTCGGCGGCCTCCCGCTTCTGACGCTCGAACGCCTCGCGTTCCTCGTCCAGCTTGCGCTGGGCGGCTTCCTGTTCGGCCTTGGCACGGGCCGCGGCTTCGGCCTGGCGCTGCTCAGCGGCGCGGCGTTCCGCGGCCAGGGCTTCGCGCTCGGCCTGGAGCTTCGCTTCCTCGGCGGCCCGGGCCTGCGCCGCGGCTTTCTCTTCGGCCTCGCGCTGCTCGCGGGCAATGCGGTCGCGTTCGGCCTGCTCGGCCCGCAGGCGTTCGAGCTCCGCGCGCTCGGCGGCCAGGCGTTCGGCCTCGATCTTGCGTTCAGCCTCGAGGCGCGCGGCCTCGGCTTCCCGCTCCTCGGCCTGGGCCTTCATGTCGGCCAGGCGCTTGCGGGTCTCATCCAAGGCCAGTTGGGCCTCGCCGGCGCGGTCGCCGAAAATTTCCAGCGAGACCTCTGTGCCCCACAGAGCGAGGTCGCTGATGATCTGCGCGATGTACGTGGACGGCTGGCCGGCGGCTTCCGCTACCGTCTGCCGGATGCCGGAGATCTTGCGCGTCAGCTCCTCCTGGCGGCGGATCTCGGCCTGCCGCTTGGCCTCTTTCTCGGCCTCGATGGCCGCCTCGCGGGCCTTGATCTGCGCGTCGATGGGATCGGCCAGCTTGCGCAGCGCCGTATCGATTTCCTTGGCGTCGCCGTCGATCCGGCGGCTGAACTCCAGGGCCGGGGCCTTGAGCTGCTTGCGCAGTTTCTCGGTGGCATAGACCGGCTCCAGGATCTCGCGCCGGGCGGCCTTGGCCGCCTCCAGGCCCTTGGACGTCTCGACGTCGAACTGCACGCCCTGGTACTTCTGTGTCAGTTCGGCGATCGCGGCCTTGTACGGCTTGTAGGCGACCAGAAAGCGCTCGGGATCCAGGACCTCGACGGCGGCGGCTTCGTTGGGGGTATTCATGCCCGGAACTCCGCATTAACCACACCTTCGTCGGTCCCGCATGCGCGATTCACCATGCGAGCGCGGCGCGCGTCGTGCTCTTCCGGGGTCAGCATGGGGAAACGGCCAGCTCCCAGCCGGGGATGCGTGATTTCCACCAGCTGGCCAAGCATTTCCTCCCACGTCAGTTCGGGGCAGAGTCGCCCGCCCTCTTCAACCTGGTACGTGTTGCGCTCCGAATCGAAGCGGATGGTTATCGAACGAATCACATGGCACCTATGGGGTTGTCGAAAACCGGGCGCGCGATGGCCTGGCCGTCGGGGTTAGCGAAAACGCAGAAGCGGGCGCCGTCGCGGCGCTTGGCGACCAGGGCATGCCGGCCGCATTGGATGGCCGCGATCTTGTCGGCGCGGGCCTCGTCGGCGTACAGGTTCTCGGCGTCGGTGCGGCCGAGGTGCATGCCGTACAGAAGGACGGCGGACGGTACCGCCGCGATCAGCAGCAGGATGGCGAGGGCTTTCATTCGCTGCGCTCCAGGCCGAGGGCGTCCTCGATGTCGCACACCAGTTCCTCGGCGTCGCCCGCCTTGCTGTCGCCGGTGATCATCGCGTTCAGTTCGTCGCACGCGCGGGTCAGCAGGCGAACGAGGGTTTGTTCGCGCGGGGTGTCAGCCATTGCCGTTCTCCCGGGCGCGCAGCGCGGCATCGGCGATCTCGTAGGCCAGTTCGCCCACGGCCTCATTGGGATGCTTGCCTGTCTCCTTCTGGATCTGAAGTAAGGTTGCGGCGCCTTGCTTGGTAACAGCCATGGCTGCTATCGAGATGAGCGCCTGCCCCGCGAAGTAGTCGCGCAGGGTCATGCCAGCCTCGGGGTTGATGAAACCGCCGTTCGGCAACTGGCTTAGACCGGGCACGGGGAACGCCTGGCCGCCGTCCTTGATCGGGTCAGCCATGGCGCACCCCCGGCACAAACGACACGCGAGGTGCTACCCCGTCCGCACGGTCCTGGATATTCATCACCACCATCATGGCCATGCCCGTGCGTACAAAATGGCGCGCGGCTTCGGCGATGGCGATGTCATTGCGCTGGCGCGCGACGGACCAGAACAGATCCACCAGGGCCCGAACCTCGGGTGTGCAGGAGGGACGAAAGGCCAGTTCCTCGATGATGGCCAGTGCCGCCGGCTGCTCGCGGCCCGAGGCCTGGACGCCCTGGCCCTTCGTCTTGAGCGCCAGCAGCAGGTAGTCGCGTTCGGCGGAGGTCGCGGCAGCGTTGAAGGCGTCGCGTTGGCGCGCAGCCGCGGCGGCTATCTCGGCCTGGTCGGCCTGCGCCATGGGGTTCGTGGTGTGCATGGTGGGCCTCAGGTGATTAAATGACCAAGGTTTTCCAAGCGCCGCGGCTCAGCCCGCGGTCATCGTTGTAGGCGTCCGTCATGCTCTGGCGCTTGTGCCCGAGCAGCGTTTTCGTATCGATGCCCTGGGCGCGATACAGGCGCTCGGACAGGGAGCGGATCTCGTGGAACGTGGGCGGCGTGCGATCGCCCCAGGTCTCGCGCGAGAACACGGCGTCGCGCGCTCGGGCGAACGATGCGGACAGTGCGGCCGTGCCGAACGGTTTGTTCGCGCGTTGGCGCAGCAACATCGACCCGGGCGCTCGGTAGTCCTGCGCCTCGGCGATGACCTGGCCCAGCGTGACTCCCAGCGCATCCAAGTGCAGTGCCAGCGGCAGCGCGATGCGCGCGCCGGTTTTCTGCTGCACGACATGCAGGTGTTCGTCCCACACGTCGTCGGTGCTCATCGCCACCAGGTCGGCCCGCCGCTGGCCGCAGACCAGCGCGAGGCGCAGCGCATAGGCAAACCAGGGCCGGCCGTGCTGCGCCACCCAGGCGTGAATCTGCTGCCAGTGTTCTAGCGAGAGCCGGGAGCGCTGTACCGGTGCCGACAGCGACCTGATCGCGGCGGCTGGATTCGCATCGAGCTCGCCCGCCAACACGGCCTCGTTGAACATGTCGCGGGCCTCGATCAGCACGCGGCGCGCCGTGAAATGCAGGCCCGCGTCCCACAGCTGGCGCACGACCCGCGAGACATCCAGGGGCCGCACGTCACGCAGCAGCCGGCCGCCGAGACTGGCCTGCAGGTGGGCAACGTTCTTGCGCCGGTTCTGAAGCGTTTTCGCGCCCAGCGGCCGCGCCGCAATGATCTGGTCGTAGTCAATCGCCCAAGCCGCCACCGTTCGGCGGCGCAGGACGAAATTGGCGAGAGCGTGGAGCATGGTCGCCTCAGACGGTTTCCAGGTCCCAGAAGTCGGCCCGGTCCCAGACCTCCTTCGCAACCTGTTCAACCTCGCCGGCATCCACGCCGTCGGCCATATCCAGGCTGCTGGAGCTCTGGCGATCGTTGCGGCGGATCTCCACGTCAGCGCCCGGGAACCGGTCGCGCAGCGCGGCATCGAGCGCCGCGGCGTAGCGGTCGGCATCCTGGCTGGTGGCGCCCCCCATGCTCGACGTGGTGACGGTGTAGCGGATCGTAGCCTTGTTCATTTCCCATCCTCCTTGCCCTGGCGGGCGGTTGATGGGAACAATTAAACACTGTGTTTATTATTTAGTCAACACCATGTTTATTTTTTCTTCGTGGCGTTGATAGGTGGGCGCAAAAAAGCCCTCCGAAGAGGGCTATGGGGATCGATGACGAGGCGCGTCCGCGTTCGTCATTTCTCGCACGGGTACGCTTCTCTCATTGCCAGAAAATACAAAAGAGGGGCATATTGATGCCTGTCTTTTGGATGCTTGGCCAAGTATTCCTTGAAGATGTCTACACGCTGTTGGTTATTCACAGTTGGAGGCTGGCAGTAGGGCTCCATGCCACGGGCGGCGAGCGTCCCCACGGTGACCCCACCCTCCAGTCCCACGACAAAAGAGAGGCAGCCAAGTCTGCCAAAGTCATCATTTGTCGAGCATATCCGATGCCAATAGTTGCCGGTTTGGCTGTCATCCAGTGCGGCGGCAGGCATAGCTGGAGACACAAACAACGCAGCCACAATCACGCTTTGTAGCCGAAGCCACATTCCGTTACTCCTTCAGCATTTTTTTGGGGAATGCGCCGTAGACGACATTCCCCACTTTTTTAAGCCCCTGCTGCCATGCCTCAGGCGGCGGTGGCCGTGCTTTTCCCGTCCTTCAGCACATCAAGGCCATTAAATCCTGCTGCGGCAAGGAATGCGCCCTCGAGGCGCTGTCGATCCGCCGCAGTAAGCCGGTGCACCTTCCTCTCATCAATCCGATCGAACGGCCACTTGGCGCCTGACGCCTCGCCGCTCTCTCCGATGATCATCGGCCCTTCGTTGTAGAGGACCCACGTCGCATTGATGTTGAGTTCCCGCTGGGCGACCAAAAGCGCCTCCTTGGATGGCCCGCGGCTCTCCCAGTTGTTGACATTCTGTGGTGCCACATTCAGCAAATGAGCGAGCGACGTCTGGACCGCGCCGGCGTCCAGCTTTCCCGTTGAGCGGGCAGCTTCGTATAGCCGCTCCATCTGTTCGTGCATCGATTTCATCGCTCGATTGTGGCTCGACTAAACGGAGCGTTGATACACATCACGTTGACCGATAAATAAACATGGTGTTTAATCGCTGCAAGGAGCGATACATGGACGCCGATCAACACCTCATCGACAAGCTGGGCGGCCCCACACGCGTAGCTGAACTGCTCGACATGGCGGGCGAGCCTGGCGTTGTCCAGCGGATCAGCAACTGGAAGCGGCGCGGCATCCCCGCCAAGGTCCTCTTGAAGCATGGCGAAGTCCTGCGCCAGGCCGAAGCCGCTGCGGACGCCACCGCCGAGTCCCCCCACAGCGGGGAGGCTGCGTGAGATGGACCGAGTCGCCGCTGCGGTAACCCATCTCGACCGCGCCATTTCAATGCTGGGCCGATACCACGCACTGGTGGATTTCCACTGCACCGTCGCCGGCGTGGCCGCCGTCGGCGCGTTTATCTCATCGGCGGAGGGCTCTTTGCTTCGGCCCGGGCTCTTAGATGTTCGGCCCAACCCTGCGCAATCTGATCGAAAAGTAGTCGGCCTGATTCGGGCAGAAGTGAGGGCAGCAGTTGAGCTGCTTGATGTTCTTTCATCTGCTCGAATGCATCGGCAATGTCCCGCAGCAACTGGCTCCCAGGGGGATGAGCCGCGATGATGGCGTTCAACACCAGATTGTTCACCATGGACTGCGCGAGCGCGCGCTCTGCTATGTCGTTCACGTTCATGAGGGTCCCCCAGGGGTATCGATCGGTGTGTGAGAGCTTCGATCGTAGCCGCGCCGCGGCGCCCTCGCCATTTCCCAGGGAGGCCCGCTAATGCAGCGCTTCGCCCCTGTCCCCCTCGTACCGCGCCATGTCCGCCTCCAGGCATCGGCGCTGGAACACCACGGCCACCAGCTCGTCGGGCGCCGTGCCGTGCACGCGCAGGCATATCTCTCTGGCCTCGGCCAGCAGTCGTTCGGTTTCGGTTTGCATCGTTGGAGTGTCGCTGCCAGGCAGGCCCGGCGCCAGTTGTGGGGTCTACGTACCCGAGGAAGTAGGTGAAGGTCATGCAGCAATCATCCGCCGACCAGGTCGAAATTACCCGCAAGACTGGTGCAAGGCTTCAGAGCGAGGTTTTGCAGCGGCTTGCCGAGGTGACGCAGGAGCGTGCAGCCGATTGCATGGGCGTGAGCGCCAGCACGATCAGCCGCGCGAAGGAAGACCTGGACAAGTTCTGCCAGATGCTGGCGGCCCTGGGCTTCCAGCTCGCACCTGTCGATGCCGTGGTGACCAACCAGGAAGACCTGCGCGCGCTCAAGCGCATGGCCATGCAGTGGCTCCAGGCCGACCTCGAACGCGACTTGCGGAGCCAGACACGATGACTCACCACCTCGCCCGCGTAGCCGGCCAGCTCTGCGCGAACCCACGTTTCCAGTCCTGGCTCGGCGCGTCCGATGCCGACGAGGCCGCCCAGGTCCTGCGCGAGCGCTGCCAGGTGGCCAGCCGGCGGGAGCTCGATGCGAATCCCGCGGCTGCCGAGCGGTTTCATGCCGTGCGCAAGGCGTTCGCTTATGGAGGGACGCCGTGACCGTCACCGTACTCGATCCCTGCTGCGGCGGCCGCATGATGTGGTTCGATCGCCAGGACCAGCGCGTCCTGTTTGGCGACATCCGCAGCGAAGACCATACCCTGTGCGACGGCCGGGTGTTCAACATCACCCCCGACATCAACATGGACTGGCGGTCCATGCCGTTTCCCGACGGCCATTTCCGCCTGGTGGTGTTCGATCCGCCCCACTTGGTTCGCGCCGGTCGCGATAGCTGGATGCGGGCCAAGTACGGCGTGCTCGGCGAGAACTGGCGCGAGGACTTGCGCCAGGGCTTTGCGGAATGCTTCCGTGTCCTGGCGCCGCATGGCGTGCTGATCTTCAAGTGGGCTGACATCCAGGTGCCAGTGCGCGAGGTGCTGGCGCTGACCGACCAGAAACCCCTGTTCGGGCACCGTTCAGGCAAGCGCGAGAAGACGCACTGGATGACCTTCATGAAGCCGGGGGCAGCGTGACTAGCACAGCAGGCCGCCCCTTGTCTATTTCCCGCGTCCACAAGACGCCCGCGCGGCGTCGCGGCAAGGTGGGCGCATGAACTACTACAGACGCCACCTGGGCGACTACGCCGCCGCCACGCGCCACCTCTCGATGATCGAGCACGGCGCCTACACGCTGCTGCTGGACGTCTACTACATCGGCGAGAAGCCCCTGCCGAATGACGAGCGCGCCATCTGGCGCCTGGTCGGTGCACGGAGCAAGGACGAGCGCGAGGCCGTCAGCGTGATCCTGCAGGAGTTCTTCACGCTCGAGGCCGACGGCTGGCACCAGACCCGGTGCGATGAGGAAATCGGGAAGAAGCAGGCCAAGGCGGAGGTCAACCGGGAGATTGGAAAGCGCGGCGGGCGTCCGAAAAAAGAAACCCAAGCGGATCCAGAAAAAAACCCAGACGGTTTCCAAGAAAAAACCCAAACGGTTTCTGAAAATAACCCAAGCCATAAGCCAATAGCCAATAGCCAAGAACCAAAAGAAAAACAAACAAGCGGCGGCGACACCTTGGGCCAGCATCGCGAGGATGACCGCCCCCCGCCGCCGCCTGTCCGGCAAAGCCAGGGCGACCCCACGGACATCGCCGTGCGCATCGCCAGCTCCCTGCGGGTCTGGGAGAAAGCCCGCGGCAAGTTCGCCAGCGTCACCAGCACGAACTGCGCGGACCTGGCCGCCATGCAGCCCACGGACGCCGAGCTGCGCGAGGCCTACGACCTGGCCGTGGCCGACCGCGACAAGGCCCAGGACCCCAGCCCCGTGAACGCTGGGTTCGTCGCCACGTTCCTCGCCAAGCTGCGCGCGCCGGCTCGCCCCAAGGCGCCGCCCCGCGACGACTGGCACCGCTCCGACGCCGGCACCGACCGCAAGGCCCGAGAACTCGGCATGTTCGCCCACGGGGGCGAGAGCTACGACGCGTTCCGCCAGCGCATCTGGGCGGAGATCAAACGCCGTGAAACCGCAACCTCCCAGGGGGCAGCATGAGCGACGAGAGCACGACCTACGACCGCACCGGCTGTTTCGTCGCCGGGTGCCCGCTGCCCGGCAGCATGGCCACCAGCACGAACGGCAGCTCGCAGTGGTTCTGCCACATGCACCACGGCGCGCCAGCGACGTCCTGGGCCGACATCACGGCGCGGGTCAGCAACCGCCTACCGCTGCTCGAGGCCGCCCGCCGGCTCTCGAACCTGCCGCCGCGCACCGCCGTGCCCTCGGCGATCGTTCAGGCATTCGAGGCCTCTGGCCGCGGCGCCATGCTGCTGGTCGATGGCAAGCGCGTGCCGGCGCGCACCGCCGGGCGCCACGCCATGGGCGTCCTGGAGAAGGAAATCCGCACGCCTGGCCAGCAGCAGGCGCTCGAAACCGTGAAGGCGGCCATGGCGTCCGGCTTTCGCAGCATGGGCGAGCTGATCGCCGAATCCGAGGAGATCGGGGCATGACGCTGGCCACGGACAAAAGCGGACAGGACACGCAACGTCTCGCGCCCGCGCGCGCGTTTTCCGCCCCGGACGAGCTCGTGCTGGCTGGTGCTGAAGTCGCCCGCACCCGCCCGGAAATCTGCGTGGATGCAGGTGGGCAAGGTGGTGCTGAAGCGGACGAATTGCCGAATTGCGCAATTTCGCAAACTGGCCCGGCGCCCATCACCCTGGTCCTGCCCTACCCGATCAGCGCGAACCGGTACTGGACGTCGTTCCACCTCGGCAACCGTATCGCGGTCGGTCGGTCGAACGAAGCCAACGCCTACAAGCGCCAGGTGGCCAAGCTGGCCCAGGCAGCCGGCATTAGCAAGCCGATCTCCGGCCGCGTGCAGATCGACATTCGCCTGTGGCCAGCGCGCCCCCAGGACTGGGCAAAACGGTATGCGCGGGACCCGTTCACGTGGGATGACACCGTGCGCTGCCTGGACCTCGATAACGCCAACAAGGTCCTGCTCGACGCCCTCAAGGGCATCGCGCTCGATGACGACAAGTGGGTGCGCCGCATGACCAGCGAGCGCATGCAGCCCGATGGCGGCGGCGCGCGCGTGGCTGTGCGGATCACGCCGCTGGTGGCCGTTAAACCGCAAGGATCCCTGCTATGACCGGCCGGGAGTGGTGGCGCACCTACTACCGCTTACTGCGGATCGCCCGCCGCGAGCACGCCAATGCCTACGCCGACTCCGCCATCTACGGCACCGGCGTGGTGGTCTACGACGATAAGGGCATCGCCCAGCACATTCCGATGGGAGAGATCTACCAATGACCAAGCGCCGCGGCTATTCCGCCATTGACCCCAACGCGAAGCCCGCGCCAGCGCGGCCGCCCCGCGAGTTCAAGCCGCTCTCGTACGACCGCGCCATGCAGCAGGCGCTCGACCGCGCACGCGCCGCGCAGCCGCCCATGTCGCCGCTGGCGGGCCGGGCCGGACAGCCGCGCGAGGACCGGTTTGACGAACGCTGGAGGGAGTGAACTTGCCGGCAGCGCCCACCCGCGTAGACTGGTTCCGCATCCTGGATGACCTCAAGCGCGAGGGCTACGGGCTGCGGGACATTACGCACTTCACCGGCATTCCTCGCAGCACGCTGTTGACCTATCGCGCCGGCAGCGAGCCCGGCTATTCCACGGGCCAGAAGCTCGTGATGTTCTGGGCCCAGGCCACCTCACGCGATGCGGCCTCGGTGCCCATGGTGAATCCCTACAGCTACCGCGCCTGATTTGTCCGAGATTCCGACCGGCATCCACGCCGACACTCGCCACGTTGATCCCCAACGGAGGCGCTATGTCCCGCAACACCACCAAGCCGGTGCAGATGCCCGGCGGCTCCAACGAAGCTACCGACCAGATCCCGGCCGGCGCACCCGCTGATCTCGAAGCGGCCCAGACCGCCCAGGGCGCGGCGGCGGCCAAGACCGACGACGGCACCCAGAGCAGCGACAACAGCGTCGAGCTCGAGCAGCTGCGCGCCCAGCTCGCGGCCGCCAACGAGGCTGCCGCCAAGGCCCAGGCCGAAGCCGAGCAGCTGCGCAAGGCCAAGGGCGGCAAGGGCGCGGCGGCGGCTGAACCCGCTGCAGGCCGCTCGTACCGCGACGTGCCCGCCAGGGAGATCGACCCGTCCACGCTCTCGGCGCCCGTGCTGAGCCGCGACGGCTGGGTCGTGCCCCCCCCGCCGCCCACCACCGACCTGCGCCGGCTGTAAGGGGTAGGCCATGTGTGGCGGTGCACCCTCCATAGCGCCGGCAGTCGATCCAGCCGAGCAGCAGGCCAAGGCCGACGCCGACGCCGCCCGCAAGGCGAACACGGAAGCGGCGGCCACGCGCCGCGCCCGGCGCCAGCAATCGGCCCTGGCCACCGGCGCGAGCAGCACGTCCGGTACAGCCGCGACCTCGACGGCCCTGGCCACCGGCAAACCGACCCTGGGTAGCTGATGACCACTCCCGATCTCGGCAAAAAGCTGACCACGCGCGCCGAAGCGCTCAAGGCGTCGCGCCAGGTGCACGAACCTGTCTGGCGCGACGCCTACGACTACACGTTCCCGATCCGTGCGGATGGGTTCGATGGTCAGGTCATCACGGCGTCCGACGCCGCGGCGCGGATCGCCCGGCTGTACGACGGCACGGCGCCCGATGCGCTCACGATCCTGGCCAGCTCGATCATGTCGGGCCTGACGCCGGCCAACTCCCGATGGTTTGGCCTGGACGTGGAAGGCGCCGACCACGCCGGCAAGCAATGGCTGGACAATGCCGCCGAGGTGGTCTGGTCCAACATTCACGCGTCCAATTTCGATGCCGCCGGGTTCGAGTGCTGCCTGGACCTGACCGTGGCCGGCTGGTTCGTGCTGTTCGTGGACGTGGACCGCGAGAACGGCGGCTACGTGTTCGAGCAGTTCCCGCTGACCACCTGCTATTGCGCCGCCAGCAAGCCCGGGGGCGCCATCGATACGCTGTTCCGCTGGTACAAGCTGACCGCCGAGCAGGCGGTGGCCGAGTTCGGCACGGACAAGGTGAGCCAGGGTATCCGCGAGGCCGCGGAGAAAGAGCCGGACCGCACGTTCGACTTCCTGCACGCCATCTACCCCCGGGCCGAGGGCCGGCCGGACGCCGTGCTGGCGCGCAACATGCTGTTTGCCTCGGTGCATATCGAGTGCCGCGACACGCGCGTGGTAGAGGAAAGCGGCTACCAGGAACAGCCGTTCGTCGCACCGCGCTGGCACGTCATCCCGCGCAGCGTCTACGGTACCGGTCCATTCATGAACGCGCTGCCCGATACGCGCGAGCTCAACGAGCTCAAGCGCAAGGAACAGCTCAACATCGACATGGCCATTGCCGGCACATTCATCGCCGAGGATGACGGTGTCCTGAACACCCGGAATATCAAGATCGGGCCGAAGAAGGTGATCGTGGCCAACTCGGTGGACAGCATCAAGCCGCTGACCGCCGCCGGGGACCTGCGAGTCTCGTTCACGAAGGCCGAGCAGTTGCAGGCCTCGATCCGCAAGGCGCTGATGGCGGACCAGCTCCAGCCCCAGGAAGGCCCGCAGATGACGGCCTACGAGGTGTCGGTGCGGGTGCAGATGATCCGCCAGCTGCTGGGCCCGGCGTTCGGCCGGTTCCAGTCCGAATACCTGCGCATCGTCGTGTTTCGGTGCCTGGGCCTGGCCATCCGCGCCGGCATCATCCCGCCGGCACCGCAGTCCGTGGGCGGCCGCATGGCGCGCGTCACGTACCGCTCGCCGCTGGCCCGCGCGCAGCAGTTCGAGGAAGTCTCGGCCATCGACCAGGGCATCCAGTTCGCCGGCCGCGTGGCGCAGGCCACCGGCAATACGTCGGTATTCGACATCATCGACCTCGACCAGGCGGTCACGACGGCGGCCGAGGGCCTGGGCGTGCCGATGAACCTTATCCGAGGTGCCGACCAGGTGGCGGCGTACCGCGAGCAGAAGGCCCAGGCCGACCAAGCGGCCGCGCAGCAGGCCCAGCAACAGCAACTATCCCTTGCGGCCGGTGAAGCCGCCATCCAGAGAACAGCGAACGCATGAACCAAGCTCCCCTACTGCCCGCCGAGGATTACCGCGCTCTCTTCGAGCACACACCGCTGGGCGCCGAAATCCTGGCCGAGCTCGAACGCAAGTTTTCCCTCAAGCCGGTAACCACCGGCGGCATTGACGCTGTGCTTGAAACGTACCTCCGCATGGGCCAGCGCAGCGTTATCGACTTCATCGCCCTGCGGATCAACCAAGCCAACCAGGTGCCATACCTGGAGCCTGACGAGGAGTAATCGCAATGTGGAAACGATGGATGCGTGCTGCGCTGATGAACGCGGCGGAAGGTGGAAGCGCTGCCGGCGGCGGTGGCGAGGGCGGCGCACCGGCCGGGGCGGCTGCCACTGGCCAAGGTGGCGCGGCCGCAGGATCGGCGCTGGCGGGCGGCGCACCGGCTGCGCCCAACTACGACTACATCCCCGAGAAGCTGCGGGCGATGAAGGAAGACGGCACGCTGGACGTGGACGCCAGTTCGCGCAAGCTGGCCGAAGCATATTCCACCCTGGAAACGCGCCTTGGCACTGGTGATGTGCGCCCGACGGCAGTTTCCGACTACACCGTCACCGTGCCCGACACACTGAAAGAGGCGTTCGACCCCGCCACGGACCAGGGCATGCAGGACTTTCTCAAGGGCGCCCACGAGGCCGGCCTGACCCAGAAGCAACTGGATTACGTCATGGGCAAGTACTTCGACATCGCCCCCGGCCTGGTCCAGGGTGCGCAGCAGCTCGATGCCGCCGGTACCACCGAAGCCCTGGGCAAGGTCTGGACCGACCCCAAGGCTTACAAGGAAAACATGGGGCACGCGTACGCCGCCGCGTCCGCCCTGGCCGAGAAAGCAGGCATTCCCGTCGCATCGATCATGGAAGGGCCGCTGGGGAATAGCCCCGAATTCATCCGCCTGATGGCCTCGATCGGCCCGGAAATGGCCGAAGACCGCGGCCAGCGCGGCGAGACTGTGGTATCTCCCACCGACCGCGAGAGCCTGATGAAATCCGAGGCCTACCGCAACCCCAAGCACGCCGACTACACGAAGGTGCAGGAGCAGGTGCGACGGTCCTACGAGAAGGAATACGGCACCCAGGCCGTCGCCTGACACATCAGAACCGCCACCCCAGGGCCGCCTCGCGCGGTCCTTTTCATTTGTCCGAGATTCCGACCGCTCCCCAGCAGCAACATTGCGCTCAACCCTGACCCGCGGTGGCACGCGGACAATCAGACGAGCCCGCAGTGAAGCGACCGGCGCCGCCGCTTCGCCCGTACCCAGGCCCGGGCCTCCGGACAACCTGAAAGGCGATTTCTACCTTTCGGAGTGTTTATGAACGACACCATCACCGCCGCCTTTGTGCGGCAGTTCCACGACAGCTGGATCCTCGATGCCCAGCAGAGGGAATCGCGCCTGCAGGCCACCGTGCATGACAGCGGAAGCATCACTGGTTCGAGCTTCACAGCCAACAAGCTGGGCGCGACCGAGGCCAATGACGTCACCAACCGCCTGGGTGATACCGTCTGGACCAACCAGGACCACAGCACCCGGATCGCGTTGATGCAGGACAAGGACTGGTCCACCCCGGTCGATTCCTTCGACGTGCCCAAGCTGCTGGCCCAGCCCAACGGCGCCTACATGCAAAACGGCATCGCCGCGCTGAACCGCAAGAAGGATTCGGTGATCTACGCCGGGTTGATCGGTGCTGCTCTCGCCCGGACCGAGGAAGAAGGCCCGTACACCACTGTCGTGCTGCCCAGCTCGCAGAAGATCCTTTCCGGTGGCCAGGGCATGACCAAGGCGAAGCTGCTGATCGCAAAGAAGCGCTTCCGCCAGAACGAGGCCGACGAGCACAACGGCAAGCAGCTCTACATGCTCTTCGACGGCGAAATGCTCGAAGACCTGTTGTCGGACACCACGCTGACCTCGGCCGACTTTATGGCCGTGAAGATGCTCCAGTCCGGCGACATTTCGGGCAAGTGGCTGGGCTTCACGTGGATCCCGTATGAAGCGCTGCTGACCGTGGGCAACACCCGCACGACGGCCGCCTATACCAAGGATGCGCTGCACTTCGGCATCGGCATGAACCGCACCATCGACGTCGGTCCGCGCCGGGACAAGAAGAACGCCACCCAGATCTACGCCCAGGAATCCTACGGCGGCGTTCGCGTGGCGGAAGACGAGGTGGTCACCATCGAGTTCGACGCCTGACCCGGCCCACCCAATCCCCCAAGACTTTAGGAGCCCTCAATGGCTGAAATCAAATCCGTGCAGATGGCCAAGCTCGCGGCGGTGCCGGCCCAGAAGCTGGCCACGACCGAATCGCATGGCCGAGTGCGCATCATGTTCGCGGCGCTTGCCGCGGACCACGTGCAAGGCGCCATTGCCGATACCGTCGCCTTCGGCCGCATTCCGGCCGGCGCCCGCATCCTGCCCACCGGCACGCTGTCGTGCGCGGCCGGTACCGCCAGCTCCACGCTGGATATCGGGCTGCGCCGCGTCAAGGACGGCACCGTGATCGACGCCGATGGCCTGGCCACGGCCGTCAACATCGCGGCTGCCGGTTCGAAGGCGATCAACACCGGCGCGCTGATCGCCAACGGCGCCAGCTACGTCACCGCCGAGGAGGTCGAGGTGTACGGGACCATTGCCGGCGCGGTGCTGGCCGCCAACCAGGCGATGAGCATCCAGCTCGCCTACGTCACCGACTGATCGCCGTACTGCCCACGTTCAGGGGTATTTGCCGGGGGCCTCGTGTCCCCGGTTTTTCTTTGAGGACGCCCGCATGGCCCTTTCCGCCGAAATCTGCTCGAGCGCGTTGGTAGCGCTGGGGGACAAGCCCATCCACAGCCTGGAGGAACAGCAGGACCGGGCCATCACCTGCGCCGCCGTCTACGACACCGTGCGCGATGCGCTGCTGCGGGCACACCCCTGGAACTGTTGTACTCGGCGCGTGATCCTCTCGCCGCTGGCGGAGGAGCCCGCCTTCGATTTCAAATACCAGTTTTCCCGGCCTGCCGACTGGTTGCGGACGATCCAGGTGGGCCACCAGCATTGCCCGATCCCGTACCGCTCCGAGGGGCGCCGGATCCTGGCCCACGTGGATGCGCTGCCGCTGGTCTATATCTGGCGCAACGAGGACGAGAGCAGTTGGGACAGCCTGCTGGTGGAACTCATGGAGCTGGCCATCAAGGCCCGCATCGCCTACGCCATCACGAAGTCCTCGACGGAGCGCGAGGTGGCGCTCAACGAATACCAGCAGCGGCTCAAGCAGGCCAAGGCCATCGATGGCCAGGACGATCCGCCCGAAGAGTTCGCGCAGGAAACCGACCTGCTGGAAGCCCGGCGCGGCTGGCGGGGGCTGCGCTGATGCCCAAGCTGCTGCAAACCAATTTCACGGCCGGCGAGATCTCGCCCAAGGCCTATGCCAGGGTGGACGTGCAGCGCTACATGAACGGCGCCGAGTCCCTGGAGAACTGCGTCGTCAACATCCACGGCGGCGCCGAGCGCCGGCCGGGCACGGTCATGGAAGCACCGGCCAAGCACGACGGCATGCCGGCCTATGCCATCCCGTTCGTCTACAGCACGACCGAATCCTACGCGCTGGAGTTCGGCGAGCACTACGTGCGCTTCTTCCGCAGTGGGGGTGGCCAGATCTACAAGGACGGCGTGCCGTACGAGATCGCCACGCCGTACACGGCCGCCATGCTGGCCGAGATGGACTACACCCAGGGCGCGGATACGATGTTTCTGTTCCACCAGGGCCAGTTCACGCAGGTGCTGCGCCGCCTGGCGGACGATTCCTGGACGCTCCAGGATGCGCCGTTTACCACCATTCCCTTCGATGAGATCGGCAGCCAGCCAGCCGCCGCGCTGACGCTCAGCTCGACGGCGCCCGGCACGGGGGTATCGGTCAGCGCCAGCGCCTCGGTGTTCCTGGCGCCGGACGTGGGCCGCCGCATCACCTACGGCTCGGGCGTGGCCCTCATCACGGCCTTCGTCAGCCCCTCGCAGGTCACAGTCACCATCGAAAGTGCCTTTCCCGGGTTGATCATCCCGGCCGGCTGGACCCTCGAGGACAGCCCCCAGGGGACCATCAAGCCGTCCGAGAAGGGTACGGTGGGCGCTACCATCGCGCTGACCTTCGACAGCAATACCGTGCCCGTGTACGGGCCGCTGGTGGGCATCACCAGCATGTCGTGGACCGGTGGCGCGGTGGATATCGCCACCGACGCCGATCACGATGCCTGGGTGGATGGGAATATCCTCATCCAGGACTGCGTGCCTGCCGGGTACAACGGCACGCACCGCGTCCTCTGGGTGCCGAACTCGACATCTCTGCGCTATGCCCTTGCAGTGGATCCGGGCTCCGTCTCGACACTGGGTACGGCGCGCTGGGTGGACAGCAGCACCACCGCGGTGGACGGCTGGCGGCCCGAGGATGTCGGAAAGTTCGTCCGGATCAACCGCGGCCTGGTCAAGATCACCGAGTTCATCAACGGCAACGAGGTGCGCGGCGTGATCCGCCAGGAACTGGAATCGGACGTCGCAGCGCCCGCCAGCGCCTGGACGCTGGAATCCCCGGTCTGGAACGCCCAGGACGGCTACCCGCGCACGGGGTGCTTCTACGAGCAGCGCCTGGCCGTGGCGGGCACGAAGAAATACCCTCAGACCGTCTGGGGCAGCCGCTCGGGCCTGTTCTTCGATTTCACGCTCGGCACGAACGACGACGATGCGTTCTCGTTCGCGCTGCCGTCCACGGGCCAGATCAACCCCATCAGCCAACTGGTTTCAAGCGCCGTGCTGGTGCCGCTGACCTACGGCGGGGAGTACACCATGGCTGGCGGCGTGGAAAAGCCCCTGGCGCCCACGAATGTGCAGGTCAAGCCCCGCACCGCGTTCGGCAGCAGCCAGATCAAGCCCGTGCGCGTGGGCACGGAAATCCTGTTCGTCCAGCGCGCGGGCCGCAAGATCCGGGCGCTGTCCTACGACCCAGACACCTACCGGTACTCCGCGCCCGACGTCACGGTCATGTCCGAGCACATCACGGCGCCCGCCATCGTCAGCATGGCCTACCAGCCCGAGCCGCGCTCGCTGGTCTGGGTCGCCCGCAGCAATGGTGCCGGCGCCGTCATGACCATCGACCGCGACGAGGGCGTGGTGGCCTGGACGCCCATCAGCACGCAAGGCAAGTTCCTGTCCTTTTGCAGCATTCCGACGCCGACGGGTGACGAGGTCTGGGCGGTGGTCGAGCGCGTCATCGACGGAGCCGCGCGCACCTATGTCGAGCGGTTCGTGGATGGCCAGTACCTGGACTGCGCCATCACCGGCAGTTCGCAGGATCCGGTGGCGACCTGGGCCGGCCTGGACCACCTGGAGGGCATGGAGGTGGGCGTGCGTGGCGATGGAGGCTACCTGGGTCGGTTCACGGTCCTGGCCGGCGCCGTGACGCTGCCGCTGGCCGTCAAATTCGTCGAAATCGGCCTGATGTTCTCCAGCCGGGTGCGCACGCTGCGCCCGGAGGTGCTGACCCAGGCCGGCACGATCCAGGGCGACCGCCTGGGCGCGCACAAGGTGGCGGTGCTGGTCATGGGCACGCAGGGACTCGTCATCAACGGCCAGCCGGTCGAGTTCCGCGATTTCGATGCGGCGCTGCTGGACATGCCGCCGGAGATCCGCAGTGGCTGGGTCAAAGCGTCCGTGAGCGGCTGGTACGACGGCAGCCTGCCGCTAGAGATCGTTCAGGACCAGCCGTACCCCTGCCACGTGCTGGGGCTGGTTCGGGATTTCACACACAACGGGTGATGCATGGGCATACGCGTAGCAACGATGGACGACATTCCCAGACTGCTCGAGCTGGGCCGCCAACTGCACCAGGAAAGCCCGCGCTGGTCGCGGCTTTCGTTCAACCGCGACCGCGCCCAGGCCATGCTCGCGCGCCTGATCGGTTCGACCTCGAGTGTGGTGTTCGTCGCCGAGCGCGCCGGCGTGGTGGTGGGCGGTATCGCCGGGGTGGTCGAGCAGCACTGGTCCAGCGATGACCTGGTCGCCCACGAGGTGAGCCTGTTCATCGAGCCGGGTGCGCGCGGCGGGTACCTGGCCACGAAGCTGATCGTGGCGCTGACCGAATGGGGGCGCCTCAAGGGTGCTGTATGGCTGCACGCCGGCACGTCCACGGGGCTCGATCCCGAGCGGACCGCCGGGCTGTACGAGGCGCTGGGGTTTACCCGGTGCACGATTGGATTGGAGGTGATGTATGGGCGTTGAAGTAGCGCTGATCGCGGCGACTGCGCTGGCGGCGGGCGGGGCCGTCTATTCCGGCATCCAGCAGCAGGAGGCCGCGGACACCAATGCCGAGCTGGCGCGCCGCGAGGCGGCCTCGGCGGAAGCCACGGCGGCCACGCAGGCCCAGCGAATCCGCCGCGCCGGCCGTGCCCAGGTCGGCGAGGCCACAGCCGCGCTGGCGGCCTCGGGCGTGGATCTCGGGTCCACCACCGCCATCCGCATAGGCGAAGAGATCACGCGCAACGCGGAATCCGACGCCTACGCCACCATCTTGTCCGGCAAGCGGCAAGCCACGACGGCCCGCGACCAGGCCGCGGTGTCCGAGTGGCAGGGCTCGAACGCCGCCACCGCCGGCGTGATATCGGGGATCAGCACCGCGCTGGGCGGCTACGGGCGCGCCAAAGGCGGCAGCAACTGGATCAAGGCGGCCAATACGCCCATCGTTGAACGCAGCAGCTGGGGAGGCTGATCCATGAGAATTCCGATGGGAAACGCCGGCAATGCCATTGCCGCGCCGCAGGAACAGGTCCGGGTGTCGCCGCAGGCGGCCGCCCAGGTGGGCGATGCGCTGGCCAGGACGGGCGCCGTCGGCATGCAGGTCGCCAGCCAAGCGCTGGACCAGCAACGCCGCGAGCAGGAAAAGGCCGACGAGGAACTGCGCCGCATCCAGTCGGTGCGCGCCGTAGCCACGACCAAGAACGGCCTCTACACCCTCGAGGACAGCATCTCCCGCGGCGTACTGGACGGGTCGATCTCCCGGGCCGATGCGGGCAAGATGTGGGACGAGCAGTCCGCCAAGATCGTGCAGGACAGCACGATGGACCTCGACCCGCGATACCAGGAAAGCGTGCGCGCCGGCCTGCTGGACACCCAGTTCACGCTCGGGTCCAGGGTGCGCGACAGCGTCACCAAGCGCACCCAGCAGGAGTTCGCCGGGGAACTGGTCGCCACGCGGGAAGCGCTGCAGCGAGATGCAGCCAATGACCGGGCGACGGCTAATGCAAACTGGGCGCAGATCCTGGACAGCCAGGGCCCGCTCGCGGGCTATACGCCCCAGCAGATCGCCGCCGACAAGCAGCGCTTCCGGGAGAGTACGGCCGAGACCGAGGCCTACGGCATCGTCAACGGCGCCAAGACCAGCATGCAGGCCCTGGCCGAGGCCGAGAAGCGCATCAACGGAGATGCCTTCGCCGACCTGGACCCGCAGCGCCGCGCCGTGCTGAACAACACCATCGCCGGCGCGCGCGCCAGCCTCGAGCAGAAGGCGGTCATGGCGGCCCAGCGGGCGGAGATCGCCGCGCAGCGCCGGGAGCGCCAGGCCGCCAGCGCCTTCGACGCCATCAGCAAGCTGTCCCTCGAAGGCAAGCTGATCAGCCCGGAGTATGCCGCCCAGGTGGCGAGGCAAACGGCGGGCACGCCCTATGCCGAGGCGCTACCCGCGCTGCTCCAGGAGGCCCAGCAGGGTACGGCCTTCGCCATGCAGCCGCTGGACGTGCAGCGTGCCATGCGCGACGCCGTGGCAGTCAAGGGCAACAAGGAAGGCTGGACGCCGGCCCTCGTCAAGCGCTTCGACCGCATGGACGCGGGCGTCAAAGCCGCCGAGCGGGAATACGCCGACGATCCGCTGCGCGCGGCGCTGGATCGGGGCGTCATCGCCGAGCTGGCGCCGCTCGACATGTCCAGCATCGACGGCATCACCAAGTCCGTGTCCGACCGCTTGACCCAGGCCCGCCAGGTCGAGACGCGCGTAAGCGGTGCGGTGTCGCCCTTCACCGCCGACGAGGCGCGCCAGGTTGGCACGGTCATCAACGCCATGCCGGTCAAGCAGCGGGCCGACGCCATCGCAGCGCTGTCGGGCGCCATCGGCACGCGCGCCGCCACGGCCCTGGCCGGCCAGATCAGCAAGAATGACCGCGCCCTGGGTATCGCCTTCGGATACGGCACTACTCGGACGACGGCTGACCGGTACACCGCCGAGCTGGTTCTGGACGGCCAGCAGGTCATTGCGGACGGCCGCGTGAAGATCGACACCGCCAAGGAAACCGGCATCAAGGCCCAGATCGCCCAGCGCATCGCCGGCACCTACTCGGACCAGAACACCGAGAACGCGGTGAAGGATGCCGCCTACCTGATGTACGCCAGCCTGGCCAACGGCCGCGCGCCGGGGTTTACCAGCGGCAGCGACATCGAGACGGCCATCAGCCTGGCCACCGGCGGCATCGTCGAGCGCAAGGGAGGCAAGATTCCGCTACCTCCTGGCTGGAAGGAGCAGCAGTTCGACCAGGCGCTGCGGGCCTACCCGGCGGCCAGCATCGCGGGACAGACGGTGGACGGCAAGGTCTATGTGAACGGCGCGGCCGTGCCGGTCGAAGAGTTCGTACAGCGCCTTCCGGATGCCACGTTGCGCGCCGCAGGCGGCCGGGGCAAGTATGCAGTCACGGCCGGCTCGGGCGTCGTGACGAACGGTCAGGGCCGACCGGTCATTATCGATTTGATGAACCCCACGGCGCCGGCTCCCAGCGCGCGCCCTCAAGCCAGGGGCCTGTTGGAGCCGGGAAACATTGACCTCAACGCCCGCCCGGTGGTCCGCAACAAGGATGGCTCCATCAGCACCGTGCGCTCCATGTCGTTCGAGGAAGACGGACGGGAGGTCTTGATCCCCACCGTATCCGACGATGGCCGGGTGCTGAGCGAGGAAGACGCGATTGCGCTGTACCGGCGCACTGGCCGACACCTTGGCGTGTTCGACACTCCCAGCAACGCCACGGCTTATGCCAAGCGCTTGCACGAAGACCAGGCCAAACAGTACGGAGGCCGCAATGCTCGATGAGGTATACGAAGCCAGCGCTATGGGCGCGCTGAACGAGCTGGCGCGCCGGCCGCCACTCTCGCCGCAGCCGACGGCCAATTTCAGTTGGTGGCGCACGGTCACGGCGCCCGTGCGTGGCCTGGTCGCTGGCGCAGTCACCGACCCCTTGGCGTTCGGCGCCGAAGTCACCGGCGCGCTGGGCGACATGACCAAGGCCTACGGCACCGCGGGCAGCGCGCTGATGCTCGAGGGCGTCGATAGCATAGGCCTGGACCTGGACGCCCGGCGCCAAGCCCGTGATCGCGTCGAATCGGGGGAGTCATTCTCGAACCCCGTGGGCCGCACCGTGCGCCAGGCCACCCGCGACTACCTTATGCCGGACCCGGCCAGCAGCTCCACCGCCGAGCAGATGCTGTATGGCTTCACACGCTATGGCGCCAAGGCCGTGGGGTATTCCTTGCTCACTGGCCCTTTGGGCGGAGCCGTCCTTACCGGACTGGACGAGGGTATGGCGACGTCCGACGACCTGCTGCGCCAGGGGGTGGACCGCAACACGCGGACGAATGTCGGGATCCTGGCGGGTACGTCGGCGGCAGCTGGGGTATTGCTGCCGGTGGCTGGCCGCACGGTTGCCGGCACGGTGGGCTTGACGGCTGCCGGCGGCCCCGGCGCTTTCATTGCCCAACAGGCCGCCACGCGCGAGATCCTGGCCAACGCCGGCTACGACAAGATCGCCGACCAGTACGACCCGTTCGACCCGGTGGGCCTGATCGTCTCCACCCTGGTGCCGGCCGGCTTCGGTGCCTGGGCGATGCGCGGCCGCATCCGCGCCGGCCGCACTGGCGAACCGCGCGCCGAGGGCGAACCCGCCCCCCGCCCCGACTTGGCCACGGCCGCCCACGATCCGGAACTTGTGGACGCCGCTCGTGTGCAGCAGGTCCGCGAGATCGTGGAATCCTGGAACCTGGGCAGCAAGACCGACGTGGAGGCCGCCACGCGCAGCCTGATGGCCTTCACGCGCGCCAGCGATCAGCTGGCCTACGGGGATCGGGTGACGGTCACGGACCTGGTGCCGCTCGAGCGGAGCGCCACCACGCGGGCCATGGACGAGATGATCGCCCGCTTCGAGACCGCCCGCACCGAGCTGGTGGCACAGGCCGCCGAGATCGCCGACCCGGGTGTGGTGCGCACCATGCGCGCCGAGCTCGAGACCCTGCGCCAGTCCAGGCCGGACTTGTCCGAAGCCGGCCTGCGCGATCTGGCCAAGGCAATCCAGGCGCAGGAGGGCATCAGCTACAAGCGAGCGCTGTCCGAGGCGCGCCGGCAGGCCGAGCGCGCCGCTACCGAGGCAGACGCGCGGATAGCGCGCCTAGAGGAAGCCCTGGAGCGCAATGCCCAGGCCAATCGAGCTCAGCAGGCCGTGGGCGTTATCGATGAGCAGCTGGCGCGTGCGCGCGAGACCCGCGCCATGATCAACGAACCGGCCACCGACCTGCGTCCAGTGGCCGCCGCGGTGCGCAGCACGCTGGACACCGCGCGCACGCGCTCTGCGCCTGAAACGAATGGGCCGGAAGCCGGCGCACGGCCCCGGGAAGGCAGCGCGCAGAATCCCGCCGCCGCAACGCCAGCACGGGAAACCGGGACGCCCGGAGGGGCGCGCCAGGCAGGCGGGCAGGCCCCGGGCGACCCGGGCGACGCCTACATCGCCGCGCGCGCGGCGTCCTTGGCGGCCGAATCGCCGGACCTGATGGTGCAGCTCGAGGGGATGGACCAGCCCATGCGGCTGGCGGATGCGCTGGAGACGATCCAGCGGGAGGCAGCCCAGGACCTGGCGGACGTGCCGCTGCTCCAGGTCGCGGCCAATTGCTTTCTCAGCGGATCGTGAGCAGGCCGATAACGGCGCCGAGGCCGGCTAACACCGCGCCCCCGCCGATGATGGCCAGGATGGCGTACCAGGATTGCAGCGCCTGGCGCCGGCTCTGGGTACAGGCGAGCACCGCCAGCGGCATGATCAGCGACATGCCCAGCAAGGCGGCCACGGTTTTCAGGATTAGGAGCATGCACGGATGACACCACAGTGCAGAATGGCGGTCAATGCCGCCGCCGGACGGACCCTCACGGATGCGGGGATCCGCGCCATCGATGACCGCATCAGCGCCTCCATGCGCTTCCTGGCCCGCCAGGACCCGCAGCGGTGGGCGGCCATGCCACAGGACCAGCGGGTCCTGGCGGGCGCCACCCAGGCCATGCAGGAACTCCAGGCGCAGGCCGCCCGCAAGGCACGCAACGGCCAGCTGCAGCTCGTTCGCACCGCCGAGGTGGAACAGCAGGTCAATGTTTTGCGTCAGGAGTACGGAGCCAGCCGCAGCAACGCCTTGGTCCGCCATATGGATCAGACCGAGGCCTATATCAAGGGCGTTAAGGATGACTACCTACGCCGGTTGACGGACCTCATCGATGCCGCGAGCAGCACGGAGGGCACCGGCGCCGGGCGGCGCGCCCTGATGTTCCTGTTCGACGCCCAGAATCCGACCATGTCGCGCGACCTGGCCCGCGAGATCTTCGACGGGGCGAACGGCGCCACCGGCAACCGCTTGGCGCAGCAAGGCGCCCGCGCTTGGCTCGACACCATCGAATCGATGCGCCAGCGCTTCAACGCCGCCGGCGGCGACGTCGGCCAGCTCGAGTACGGATACTTGCCCCAGCCGCACGATCAGGGCCGCGTCCTGGCCGCGGGCGCCGATGATTGGGCGGCCCAGGTGCTGCCGATGCTTAATCGGCGCCGCTACGTGCGGGACGATGGGAGCCTGCAAAGCGATGCCGAAGTGCTGGACTTGCTGCGCGCGTCCTGGCAGACGATTGCCACCGACGGCATGAACAAGCAGACGCCCGGGCAATTCCAAGGAACCGGCGCGCTGGCCAACCGCGGCAGCGCTTCGCGCGAGATCCACTTCCGGGATGCGGATGCGTACCTCGAGTACATGGCCCGGTTCGGCGCCGGCAGCATGTATGACGGTGTCATCGCGCACGTAAGCGGAATGGCCAGGAATATCGCCTTGGTCGAACGCTATGGCCCCAACCCCGCCCAGCAGATGCGCCTGCAGTTCGACCTGGCCGCGCGTGCCGACGGCCGCAAGGTGGATAACCTGCCCCTTACCGCTGGCCAATCCCCGCAGGCCTACTGGCGCGTGATCAGCGGCGAATCAGGTATCGCGGCCTCCCAGAGTCTGGCTGCCGTCGCCCAGGGTGTCCGCAACATCGAGACCGCCGGCAAGCTGGCCGGCGCCGTGCTCTCGTCCATCACCGACATGGCCACGTACTTCGTGACCACGGGCTACAACAAGCTTTCCTACTGGGACTCCCTGCGCAACATCGGGCGGCAGTTCGACAGCGGCACCCGCGACTTCCTGGACATGCACGGCGCCATCGCCGAATCCATGATTTCGGACCTCAACCGATGGGCCGGCGACAATGTGCGCCAGGGCTGGTCCGGGCGCCTGGCCAACAGCACGATGAAACTCTCGCTCATGAACGCCTGGACGGATACCCTACGGCGCTCGTTCCAGATGACGATGATGGGCGGCCTGGCCAAGCTCTCGCGCACGAAGTGGGCCGACCTGACCGAATGGGACCGCAGCCACCTCCAGCGCAAGGGCCTGACGGAGGCTGACTGGGACGTCGTCACCCAGGCGGCCCCCACGCGCTTCCGCAATTCGGACTTCCTGACGCCAGAGGCCATCTATGCCACCGGCGACCCCGCGGCGCCGCAGGTTGTGGCCAAGGTGTTGGGCCTGATCCGCGACGAGTCCGAATACGCCGTCATCAATCCCGACCTGGCCACCCGCGCTTGGCAAAGCTGGGGCGGGCAGCAGCGCGGCACCGGCGTCGGCGAGCTGGCCCGCTCGGTCATGCAGTTCAAGTCCTTTCCCATCGCCATGCTCTCGCGCCACTGGCGCCGGATGATGGAGGCGCCCCCGGGCCTGGACGGCGCACCAGCCCTGGGCAACCGACTCGCCTACGGCATGGCCCTGGGCGTGTCGCTGACCGCCCTGGGCGCCATCGCCTTCCAGACCAAGCAGCTTGTGCAGGGCAAGGATCCGGCCGACATGACGAGCGGGAAATTCTGGGCGCGTGCCATGGCCCAGGGCGGCGGCCTGGGCATCGTCGGGGATCTCTTCCTGACCGACCCCACCGAAAACTTCGGGGACTCGGCCGCCAATGCGATCAAGAACATCGCCGGCCCGGCCATCGGCAGCGGCTCGGATGTCGTGCTGAAACTTGGCCTCGAGAACATCTACCAGGCCGCCGCGGGCGACGAGACCCACCTCGGTGCCGAAAGCCTGCGTGTACTGCGCTCGCACCTGCCGTACGTCAACCTCTGGTACGCGAAGGCCGCCATCGACCACATGGGCATGCACGCGCTGCAAGAGAACTTGAGCCCGGGCTACCTGTCCAGAATGAAGGCGCGGGCGCGCGACGAATGGGGGCAAGGCTACTGGTGGGAGCCAGGCACCGGCGGCCCGGACCGCGCCCCTGATCTCTCCACCGCGGCGGGGCAATGACATGCGACAAGACCAGTACGAAAAGCTCCAGGCCCTGGCTGAGCAGTTGACCGACGTCTTCCTGCTCGAGGCGGACCCGACTGCCTGGCCAGGCGCCGGCATCAAGCCCAACGCCATGGACAAGGCTACGCGCGGCGACCGGGTATGGGTCAAGAAGGACGCCGCGGGCACGGCCGTGCTCATCATGAAGGTCACCAGCATGGTGGGCATGATCCAGCGCGGCACCGCGGCGGGCGGTGCGGGCGGGCTCCCGCCATCGGCGCCGCCCACCGACGGCAGTGCCGATCCGTCGGATGATGACGATACCGGCGGCCTGGACGCCGAGATCGCTGCCGCCGAGCGCGAAGCCGCGGCGGTGTTGGACCGCGTCCAGAAGAGGCTGGATCAGCGCGGATGAAGCCCCGCATTTCGTTCCTGGCCTTCTTCCTGATGTGGGCCAGGGTCCAGGGCTGGACGGTTCCCGACCTGCACGTGCGTATGTGCCACTGGCTCGAGCACTGCAAGGACCCCGTGCGCGTGCTCCAGGTCTTCCGGGGTGCGGCGAAATCCACCCTCTACGCCGTGTTCAAGGCGTGGCAGCTGTACAACGATGGCACGTGGGTCTCGCTCATCTGGGCGGCGGACGGCCCGCTGGCCAAGAAGCTCACGCGCGATACCATCAACGTGCTGCGTCGGCACCCCCTGTGCGGCGGCATGCTGCCCACCAAGCCCGGTGCCCAGATGTTCTGGGTGTCCGGCTCGAACGATGCCCGTAACGCCAGCATGACCGCCGTGGGCGTCAACCAGAACGTCACCAGCGCGCGCGCCCGCTCCATCGACTACGACGACGTCGAGGTCCCGAAGAACATCAAGACGGCCGAGGCACGCGAGGCGCTGCGCAACAAGATCCAGGAGGCCACCTTCATCCTGGTGCCGGGCGGGCAAGAAACCTACATCGGCACGCCCCACACGCACGACTCCATCTACCCCGAGCAGATCGAGGCTGGCGCGGCCTCCCTCAAGATTCCCCTGTTCGAGAACGCCATCCGCTACGAGCAGGAGGTGGACACGCGCACGCGATTCGCCGTGCCGTTCACGCCTGGGGACGATGGCCTGTACGTGTTCGTCGGCATCCACAAGCATTCCCGCCTACTGGTCGAGGGCACCGATTACACGGTGCAGCGCGGCGTGGTGGTGACGGCCAAGCCCCCGGGTGGCGTGGTCGATATCTACGCGCACTGCGCGTGGCCCGAGCGGTTCACCCGGGAGGAAATCGCGCTGCGCCGGAGCAAGACGCGCACGCTCAACTACTGGGACTCGCAATATATGCTCGAAGCCAAACCCATCACCGAATCCCGCCTGGATCCGGACCGCCTGCGCCCCTACGCCGTCCATCCACTGCTGGCCACGGCCAACGGCGCGCTGCGCATGACCCTGGGCAATGCCATCATCGTCAGCGCCCGCGCCTACTGGGACTGCGCCACCGGCAAGGCGGGCAGCGACGACTCCGTGCTGTCGCTGATCCTGGACGACTCGGCCGGCAACCACTACTGGCACGTGTGCGAGCGCCTGGTGGGCGAGTTCGCCGAATTCTCCGACGAGCGGAACACCGTCATCAAGGGCGGCCAGGTCATGCAGGTGGCCGAGCTGGTGCGCCGCTTCCACATCCCCATCACCTACGTGGAAACCAATGGCGTGGGCGCCTTCGTCCACCGGCTGCTCCAGCGCGCCCTCAAGCAGGAAGGCATCCAGTCGGGCGTGCGCGATGTGCCGGCCACGGGCAACAAGAACGCCCGCATCCTGGCCGGCCTCGAGCCCCCCATGGATTCGGGCGTGCTGTGGGCCCACGTGGACGTGCTGGACGGCCCGCTATGGGACGAAATGCGCGACTGGAACCCCAAGGTGAAGGAACAGCCGGACGGCCACCTGGACAGCGGCGCGGGCGCGCTGCTCCACGCGCCGGTGCGCATCGGGAAAATGTCCAGGATTCTGACCGAGGCTCCGGGGCACGATTGGCGTCCACAAGGGGGCGTCCATGAAGTGACCTTGGAAGGCTGACCCAGCCGGCGCCCTGAGACTGTAGAGGGCGCCGTGACCGTACCAGAGCAAACCCCGTATACCGAGCACGTCGCTAACGGCGTGTCGGGCACATTCACCTACGAGTTCAAGTGCCTCTTGAAAGAGGATTTGCTCGTGCTGGCCAACGGCGTGACGCTGGATCCGAACACCTACACGGTGACAGGGCTTGGCCAGGAAGGCGGCGGCGACGTGACCATCTCGCCGATCCCATCGATGGGAATGAAGATCATGGTCCGTCTGGCTGTTCTGACAAGGCGAACAACATCCTACCAGCGCGGAGTCCCTTGGCCTTCCAGTGTGGTGAACGATGATCTAGACCGCATATGGCTAGCTCTTCAAGGACGAACCCTTGACCAGGCTGGAGCAATTCGCTTGCCCGCGCCGGAATCCCCCCCACCGCTCCCAGGCCCTACGGAGCGGGCCCGCAAGCTGATCGCCTTCGACGAGTACGGTAATCCATGGGTCATGGTGCCGGCGGTCGATAGTTCGCTGGAGCTGGCCAACGAACTGGCACAGCCGTCCGGGTCTGGCATCATCGGGTTCAGTATGGGGGCGCCTGGCGCCGTTGCCACGAATCTGCTGGATAAGCTGCGGTCTATCCTGGTCGAGCCGGAAGACTTTGGGGCTATCGGCAACGGCATTGCCGACGACACCGCTGCTTTGCAAAAAGGCTTGGACTACATCGGCAGCATCGGCGGCGGCATTTTGCGTGGACGCCCCGGACGCACGTATCGATTTACCGCAGCGTTGACGGTCCCTGACCACTGCACCCTGGCCGGGTGCGGCTATACCAGCGATGATCCGACCTCATTCACCCAGGCCACCGTCTATCTGAAGGACGGTGACTTCCGAGGTATCACGCTGGGCAACTGCTCGGGCATGGTGGACTGCACCGTTAACGGCGCCGCCGGGAACGGTGATGATGGCATCTACATGATCGGCACCCGGTCGTGGATGCAGAACGTCTCTGTGTTCGCCCAGGGGCGAGACAACATCCGCATCGGTGGCGACAACTCTACTGACAACACCAACATGTGGCGGGCGATCAATATCATCAGCCGCGGGGCCGGTCGCCATGGCGTGTTCATCAACCACGAGTCGGCGGACCCGAACCATACCGATGTCAACAACGGGCTGCTGCTTGGCCTGGACACTCGCCGTTCAGCCTCCGGCTCCGGCCTGCACCTGGGAAAAGCCAGCGACAACACGCTGATTCAAGTGTCCGCCCAGTTCAACGACAAGGGCATCGTTTTCGATGACAGTTCGAAGGGCAACGTCCTGGTGACCTATTACGTCGAGGGCAACACGACGAACGAGGTGCTGTTGTCCACCGGCTCGCGCCGCAATTCGGTCCTGACCACCACCAACGCCGCCACCTCCAGCGACCTCGTGGTGAATCAGGGCACCGGCAACTACGTGATGGGTCGTGACACCAAAACCGGGGAGTCCATTGTCCGCACGCCCCTGGCCCTCATTCATGCCTACCTGACGGCAACCGGGGTGGCGGGCTATCTCGATGTCGGCGCGGATAGCGATGGGGGTTATTCGCTGACGCTGCGCGGCACGAGCGCCAGCCGGGAACTGCGGATGCTCAGCGCCGGCGCAGGCCGCATGGCGCTGAAGTTGAACGATGGTGCGACGGTCAGCGCGCTCTATCGGCGCACGATGACGCTGAATTTCGGCTCGCTGTCGGCCGCCCAATCCGTTGACCAGAACATCTCACTGACCGGTGCGACGACCGGCATGAATGTGATCGTCACTCCGCGCTTTGCCATCCCGGCCGGGATCGTCTGGAACGCATTCATCCTGACCGATGGGCTGGTCACGATCCGCTGCACGAATGTCAGCGGCGGCAGTATCACCATCGGCAGCGGCGTGTGGGGCGCCGAGGCCATCGCACCCTGATGGGAGAATCGACATGGCATTGAAAAAGACCGTCACGCACCGTGGCGTGGAAGTCCCCGATTGCTACATCAAGGTGGCCCGCTACGTCGGCACGAAATCGTCGTTGAGCGTCGTCGTGGACTACAAGGCGGGTGCCGACGCCGAACCGCTCTACGACGAGTCGTATTTCGTGGAGCCGTTCGAACTGTACGCTGACAACCCGGTGCGGCAGGCGTATCTGTACCTGAAGACGTTGCCGGAGTTCGCGGGCGCGGTGGATTGCTGAGCATGGAGGCCCTATGCCCAAAGGATTGTTCGCATGAACGAAGTCGCGGTTGAAGCGGCAAAGGCCACTCCGCCCACCAGCGTGGTGGCGATCTCCTGGCTGTCGGACTGGAACCTGAATCATGGCGTGGCCCTGGCCACTATTGGGTACATCCTGCTGCAGGCCGGGTATCTGATCTGGAAGTGGCGTCGGGAGGCCCGGAAATGAACGCACTCCAACGCCGTGCAGCAGCGGCCGCCCTGGCCGTCGCCATCGCCGCGCCCGCCGAGGGCCTGCGCAATTGGGCCTACCGCGATCCGGTGGGCATCCCTACCATCTGTTTCGGCTACACGCGCGGCGTGCAGATGGGCGACTACAAGGACACGGCCGAATGCCGCAGCCTGCTCACCAGCGAAATGCTGGCGGCCGTGGACCAGGTGGAGCGGTGTGTGCCCGGCCTGCCGGTCGAGGTCCTGGCCGCGTTCTCCGATGCGGTCTACAACCTCGGGCCGGCCATCGCCTGCAACCCAGGACAGTCCACCGCGGCGCGCATGCTCCGGGCCGGCGACCTGGTCGGCGCTTGCAACCAGCTCCCGCGCTGGAACAAAGCTCGCGTGGCGGGCGTCCTGGTGGAACTGCCTGGGCTGACGAAGCGGCGCGGCGTCGCGCGCGATACCTGCCTGCGGGGTGCGACATGATCCCCGCCTGGCTGCGATACGGGGCCGTGGCGGCCCTTGCCGGCATCGCCGTAGGTGTCGCCCAGGGATGGCGCTACGGCGAGCGTATCGCGGCGCTGGAGTGGGAACGGAGCGAGGAAAGACTCGCGCTGGCGAACCGCGCGCGCGAGGCGGAGGCCGCAACCAGGGCCGAAGAGAGCCGCCGGCAGGCGGCAATAGATGAGGTGACCCAAGATGCCCAGAAAGACCTGGATGCTGCCGTGCGCCGCGAGCGCGCTGCTGCTGATGTCCGCGTGCGCGACGCCGTTAACGCCTACGCCGCCCATCATCGACCCGCCGCGGGTCCCGGCGCTGCCCCAGCAGGCTCGCCAGCCGGAGATCCCCTCGGTATGCTCGCCGACCTGCTTGGAGAGCTTGACGGCCTGGCGGAATCGTACGCGGCAACGGCTGACCGCGCCCGAATAGCTGGCATGGCTTGCGAGCGGGCCTACGATTCGCTGTCGCCAGCGCCCTGAGCATCTGACGCGGCCGCCTCTTTCGCCATGTCGTTCAACTCACCCTTGCGCCGGCGCCGCGGCCGGCGGTAGGGAGGCACCGGCGTCGCCGCAGCAGTCTCCCGGTATCGATAGTGCTCGAATGGGTTCGGGCCTCCCTTGGGTTGGGCGGCGACCATAGCCGCTTCGGCCTGGCGCCGCCAGCGAACGGCTGGCTCTTGATCTAGCACTGCCCACAGGGGCGTCACCAGTTGGTCGATGGCCCAGGTCTGCTTACGGAGCTGGCCGAGCACGCGCTCAGCCTCGACCAGCAGCTGCTGCATGCGGTCAATCTCCCAGAGCAGCATGCGGACCTGGGGTGTCGGGCATTCTTCCCAGGCCGCTCGCAAGTCGCGCTTGTAGAGGGGGTCGTTCCAGGATTTGCGAGGCATAGACATCGCCTCCGATACTGTATGGTCATACAGTATATCCAGCGGTCGCCGGTCGTGCAGTGGGGTATGCGCTGCAGGTCAAGCGGAGGTAGCAGGCGGTGCCAGCCGATCCAGCCAGGCCCATCCCTCCCAACGGTCCCCAGAATGCCGCAGGTGCGTATACCGCTTCAGGCTGGCCCAACTTCGATGCCCCGTCACCGCCGCCGCGTGGGGAATGTTCAGCCCCATCTCGAACAGTCGGCTGGTGCCCTCGTGCCGCAGGTCATGAAAGTGCAGGTCCTCGATCCCCAGGAAAGCGCAGGCCCTCGTAAAACTCGCGCCGATTGACTTGTGGTTGTAGGGGAAGATTCGCCCCTTGGCCGGCTTCACTTTCTCGATGATTCGCCGGGCCGGCTCCGGCAGGTCGCACCAGGTGTCATTGCCCTTCTTCTGGCCTGGGTGCTTCATGTCGCGCACCAGCACCCGGTCCCCGTCATAGTCCTCAACCGTGATCAGGGTGATTTCTTCCTGGCGCCTGGTCGAGAACAGCGCGAACACGATCACCTCCCGCATGGGGATTTCGGCGCGCTCGCGCTCCTCCATTTCGGTGTAGTAGGCCATGATCCGGTCCATCTCTGCGATGGTCGGCCGGCGGTCCCGCTGCTGGGATCGGGAGACGAGCCCCAGGCGATTGGCGACGACCAGGGCGTCGTCAAACTCCTTTTCCACCAGCGGATACCCCCAGGCCGGGCGGGCGATGCGCACGACCGAGGCCAGATGCGACATGTAGTTACCCACCGTCTGGGGGGCCACGTTCAGGCTCTTGGCGAACTGCACGTAATCGGGGCTCTTGATCGCCGAGCACGGCATGGTGGCAAGGTCGGAGGCTGCAATTGTCGCCAGCACCTGGGCCTTGGTGCGCCCCACCCCCTTCTTGTCTTCCTTGACGTACTGGCGGATCACGTCGGCCAGCGGCGGATCCTCCACGCGCGCCGCCTCGAAGGTGCCGGGGTCGGCCAGCTCCTTTTCGCGCTTCGCGAGCCACGCCGCCGCGGCTTGGCGCCGGTCGAACGTTTTGGATTCGGTGTAGGTCTTACCCTCGCGCATCAGGCGTATCTGGGCGGTGTACCCTATACTGCCATCCTTCCTCTTGCGGTCGTTTATGGTGCCCATGGCGGCATTGCTACACGGAAAAATGAGGTGCTACATCGTAGCAAAACCGCGTAGAAATCGACCGAAACCGCCGAAAACGAGATTGAATCGGACGCTTTCCGGGTGCGTCCAAGCCCATGAATATCAAGGAAAAATCAATAGAATCAACGGCTTGGGCATTATGCGTTGCCCCCATGATCGACTGGACCGACCGCCATTGCCGCTACTTCCACCGGCTGCTGTCCCCGCATGCCCGCCTGTACACCGAGATGATCGCCACCGGCGCGATTCTCTACGGGGACGCGGCCCGGCACCTGGATTTCGACCACAGCGAACATCCGGTCGCGCTGCAATTGGGCGGCAACGAACCGGAGGCCCTGGCGCGCGCGGCCCGGGCCGGCCAGGACTGGGGCTACGACGAAATCAACCTGAACTGCGGCTGTCCGTCGGACCGGGTGCAGAAAGGCGCGTTCGGCGCCTGCCTGATGTCCACGCCGGCGCTGGTGGCCGATTGCGTCAAGGCCATGCGCGACGCGGTCGATATCCCGGTCACGGTCAAGCACCGCATCGGCCTGGACTACGACGAGTCCTACGGCTTCGTGCGCGACTTCGTCGGCACCGTGCACGAGGCGGGCTGCGAGGTCTTCATCGTCCACGCCCGCAACGCCGTGCTCAAGGGCCTGTCGCCCAAGGAAAACCGCGAAATTCCGCCGCTGCGCTACGACGTGGCGCGCCAGCTCAAGCGCGACTTCCCGCGGACCCTGATCGTGCTCAACGGCGGCCTGACGGACCCCGGCGACACGCTGGCGCACGTCGGCCAAGGCGGCGGCGAGCTGGACGGCGTCATGCTCGGGCGCGAGGCCTATCACCGGCCTCGCGTGCTGTCCGAGCTGTCCCGCCGGCTGTGGCCGGAAACCCCCATTCCCGGCGACGAAGCCGTGGTGCGGGCGATGATGGACTACGCCGGCCGGCAGGTGGCCGACGGAGTGCCGCTGCGCTCGGTGGTCCGCCACATGCTGGGCCTGTTCAATACGCAGGGCGGGGCCCGCCGCTGGCGCCAGATGCTTTCCGACAACCGCCTGCTGGCCGCCAATGATCCCGCCCTGATCGACGCCGCCTGGCAGGTCGTGGCCAACGCGGCCGAACGCCGCGCCGCCTGAGCATCCGGCGCCGAACAACCGCCGCTATCCCCCGTTATTCGCGCTTTCGGCGCGGCCGTGCCCCGTCCATACTGCTGGACAGGTACGGCCCGCGTCCGTGCCCGCCCAGGGGAGGTCATGGCCCAGATCGTATGCGTGCTGGGAAACAAGGGAGGTACCGGCAAGACCACGCTGTCGCACATGATCTCGCACGGCATGGCGCTGCTGGGCAAGCGCGTGGTGTGCGTGCTGACCGATCTCGAGCGTGAACGCCTGTCCAAGGAAAACCGGCTCTACCTGCCTTTCGACGCGCGCGACGCCGGCAACCTGGCCAAGGTCGTCGCCACGCTGAACGACGTGGGCGACTGGTTCGGCGTCATCGACGGTGGCGGCAACCGTTCGGACACCGACAGCCATCTCGCGAACCTGGCCGATCTGGTCCTGCTGCCCTTCCGCGACTCTCACGAAGACATGCGCACCGTGCTGCGCGACCTGGAGTGGATGCCGCGCGCCTGGGGGCTGCCCTCGCAATGGCCGGCGGACCCGGCGGCCCATCGCATGGCGCAGGCCGCTACCGACGAGCTGCTGGGCGTCTTCGGCCATCGGCTGCTGGACCCTATCCCCCACCTCGCGGCAACCAAGCTGTTGCTGCAGGACCGCATCCCGGCCACGCTTCCCTGGCAGCTCACCAATGCCTGCGTGGAGCTGGCCATGCAGGTGTTCGAACTGCTGGACATTCAGTACGAAAGTCCGGAGGCCTTCGCCGCGCCGCGGTAGAAGCCGCGGCACGCAAGTTGCTGGACTCGTCGGCCCGTTTCTTTTTCATGGGAGAACGACGATGCCAGGCAAATCCAATCCGCAGACCCTGCCCCCTCAGCAGCAACCCCGGCAACCCGGCATGCAGGAAGACATGCATCCGGAGCCCAGGACGACACGGCCGGACTACCGGGCCTCGGGCAAGCTGGAGGGCCGCTGCGCCATCGTCACCGGTGGCGACAGCGGCATCGGGCGCGCCGTGGCGGTGGCCTTCGCCAAGGAAGGCGCGGACATCCTCTTCACCTACCTGGACGAGACCGCCGACGCCGAGGAAACCCGCCGGCTGGTGACCCAGGCCGGACGCCGTTGCGTGGGAATGGCGGGGGACATCGGCAGCGAATCGCACTGCCGGGAAGTCGTGCGGCGCGCAATGGAAGAGCTCGGCCGCATCGACGTCCTCGTGAACAATGCCGGCGAACAACATCCGCGCAGGGCCTTGGAAGACATCGACAGCGCCCAGCTGGAACGGACCTTCCGCACGAATTTCTTCGGCATGTTCAACCTGACCCGGGAAGCCCTCGCGCACATGACGTCCGGCGGTGCCATCATCAACACCACGTCCGTCACCGCCTATCGCGGCAGTTCGCATCTGATCGACTACGCCGCCACCAAGGGAGCGATCGTCGCCTTCACCCGTTCACTGTCGTCGGCCGTGGTCGAGCGTGGCATCCGCGTCAACGCGGTGGCGCCCGGGCCGATCTGGACCCCGCTGATCCCCGCCTCGTTCAGTGCCGAGGAGGTCTCGACCTTCGGGTCCAAGGTTCCCATGAAGCGGCCCGGCCAGCCGGAGGAAGTGGCTCCCTGCTACGTATTCCTCGCGTCGGACGACGCCAGCTACATGACCGGCCAGGTGCTGCACCCCAACGGTGGGGAAATCATCAACGGCTAGACCGTATCAGCGCGCGCTGGCGAACATGTTCATCAGCGCGTCGAAGCTGCTGGCGCCGCGGGTGGAAAAGACGAAGCACTCCCCGTCGTGGTACTCCGAGGCGCGCATGCTCTCGGCCAGGCGCTCGGCGTCCTCGATGGCCTCGTTCCAGGTACCGCGTATCAACGGGCAGTATTTGAGCCGGCTGTCGAGCATGTCCTTGCCGGAGCGGGCCTTCACCTCGACATAGCCCCGGAACTGTCCCTCCGGCAGATCGTGCACCCGGGACTTCAGGAAATATTGAACGGCGGCGTGTTCGACGACTTGGTTCATGGCTGGCCTCCGAGAGTCCGTCTTTCGATCCTAGACCATTGGAGTGCAGGATTTACGAAGAGGTCCGCCGCGCTATCAAAAGTTTACATTCGTGCCATTCTTGTGGCGACTGGCACCACATCGGCAACAAATTCGAAGCCGCAGGCGCGCGGCTGCCGGTATGATGGATGTTTCGTCGCCGCGTTGTTCCCGCACGCCCCATGAGGTCCCGCCTTGCCGTTTTCGCCCTGCTGCTCGCGGCGGGCAGCGCCTGCGCGGCCGATCCGGCGGACAGCGCGCCGGCCGTGCCCGATACGCAGTGGGCGGCCAGCTTCGCCGCGTTCGATCAGGCCGACCGCCTGCATGCGCCGGCTCCCGGCGGCATCCTGTTCATAGGCAGTTCGTCCATACGCCTGTGGAACGATCTGGAAACCCGGTTCAAGGATCTCCCCGTCCTCAAGCGCGGCTTCGGCGGTTCGCGCATGATCGACTGCGCCCGCCACCTGACAAGGCTGGTCGTTCCCTACCAGCCCCGCATCGTCCTCGTCTACGCCGGCGACAACGACCTGGCCGAGGGCCGGTCGCCCGGCCAGATCCTGGACAGCTTCAATGTCTTCGTCGAAGGCGTGCGCCATGCCCTGCCCGATACCCGGATCGCCTACATCTCGATCAAGCCGAGCCCGGCGCGCTACTCGCTGATTCCGCAGGCACGCGCCACCAACGCGCTCATCAAGGCCTACACGCAAAGCGTGCCCAACGCCGACTACATCGATGTCTTCACCCCCATGCTGACGTCCGAGGGCATGCCCAGGGCCGAGCTGTTCCGCGACGACGCCTTGCATCTGAACGACGCCGGCTACGCGCTCTGGACGTCAGTCATCGCGAGCCACGTGCGCTAGGCGCGTCCCTAGCCCTGCCCCGCCTCCACGCTCAGCGTCGTCCCTGAGCCGCCCGTACGCGCCGCCGGCGCCGCCCGCCGGCCCTGCCCGGACCCCGGTCCGGAGCCGAACATGCGCACCAGCCGGGCCACGGCGTACATGGCGGCGATGCTGAGCGCGAACATCAGCGGATCGAACCACGGCGGCCTGCCCGGATGGCTTTCGCCCACCACGGCCAGCGCCACCAGGACGATGACCAGATGGGCGCAGAAGACCGGCAGCGACGCGGCGCCCAGCGTTTCCAGCAGCCGCAGGCGGGGCAGATGACGGGTCAGCCAGCCGCCGTAGTGCAGCAGCACCACGACCAGCGCCAGGAAGTCGAGCAGCCGCAGCGGCCCGACGTGCCACTTGTCGAACCACAGGTTGAGCGGATCGTTCTGGGGAAAAGGTTCCAGCCCGGTCATGTGGCGCCAGACGAAGAACAGTATCGCGATACCCACCGCTGCCTTGACCAGCCATGACGGGAAGACGATGCGGCGCTCGGACGGCACCCGCGCATGGTAGGCCCCCAGGCACAGGCCCAGCACCCACAGCAGTTGCCAGGCGAAGGTCTCGAAGGAGCCGGTCTCGCGGAACGGCACCGGCAGGCCGGTCGCCGCCACCAGCGCGTCGTACAGCACGCGCGACAGGCCGAACTGGGCGGCGCCCCACAGCGCGATGCTGGCCGCCATCACGGTTTTCCATCCCCCTTGCAGGACATGGCTCAGGATCCACGGGCTCGCCAGCATGAAGACGATGTAGACCGGCAGGATATCCAGCAGCGGCGGGTTGTAGATCATCAACAGTCCGGTCCATAGGCCGGTCAGCGGCGCATGCAGATAGAACGACATGAGGTTGTTCGCGGCCGGCTGGTGGAATTTCATGCCCAGCGCGGCAATGACCGTGAACAGGAAGAGCAGGCACGCCGCCTGGCACGCGTAGATGACCAATGCGCGCCGCAGGAACGCGCGGCGCATCGCGGGAATGCCGTCGCGCACGGCGCGCTGGGTGTACACCAGCCCGGCCATGTAGGCAGACAGGAAGACGAAGCCTTCCGCGGCCGAGACAAAGCCGAAAGGCTGGCCCGCGGGTATCGCGAACCAGGTAGGCAGATGCGTGGAAGTCATCAGGACCAGCATCAATCCGCGCAGCGCGTCCAGTTCCCAACGGCGGGACGAAACGGGCGGCGGAGCGGGAGCGAAGTTGGAAGTGGTGGACACGGGCGAGGCGGACGCAATCTGGGTCGAGTGTGCATGGACAACATGGAATGCGAACAATTCGTGCTTGTTGCAATCCGATACGGGTAAGCCCTAATTACTTAACAAAATTAATATTTATCATTGTTAAACAAATCAAACCCGGAAACAGGGAAGGAGACACATGAAACGCATCCTGCTGGCCAGCGCCCTCGGACTGGCCGCCACCGGCGCGCACGCGCAGAACGTCACGCTGTACGGCATTCTCGACACGGGCATCGAATACGTGAACCACGCCAACGCGCAAGGCGACGCGACCTGGCGCATGCCGAGCAACACCGGCGGGCTCATGCCCTCGCGCTGGGGCCTGCGCGGCACGGAAGACCTGGGCAACGGCCTGAAGGCGCTCTTCACCCTGGAGAGCGGCTTCGGCGTGGATACCGGGGTATCGGGCCAGGGCGGCCGCCTGTTCGGCCGCGCGGCGTGGGTCGGGCTGTCGGGCAACTGGGGCACGGTCACGCTGGGCCGCCAGTCCAACATGACCTTCTACGCCCTGCTCGACTCCGACGTCATGGGGCCCGCGGTGTACGGCCTGGGGTCGCTCGACAACTACATCCCCAACACGCGGTCGGACAACGCGATCGGCTATCGCGGCACGTTCTCGGGCCTGACCGTCGGCGCCACCTACAGCTTCGGCCGCGATGCCGCGGCCACCGGCGGTCCGGCCGCCACCAATTGCGCGGGCGAGGTTCCCGGCGACCGCAAGGCCTGCCGCCAGGTCACCGCGCTGCTCAAGTACGACATGGGTCCGGGCGGCATCGCCGCCGCCTACGACCAGATGCGCGGCGGCACCGGCGCCGCCGGCGGCCTCTCCAGCAGCGACACGTCCGACACCCGCACCCTGCTCAACGGCTACTACCGCTTCGGCGACCTGAAGATCGGCGGCGGCTGGATCGGCCGCATCACGCGCGCGGCCACCCGCTCGGAGGCCAACCTGTACTACCTGGGCGTCACGTATGCCCTGTCGTCGGCGTGGACCCTGGACGGCCAGGTGGCCCGCCTGAAGAACAAGACCACCGACGCCCGCTCCACGCTGGCCACGGTGCGCGCAACCTATTCGCTCTCCAAGCGCACGGCGGTCTACGGCCTGGTGGGCTACATGGACAACAACAAAAACGCCAACCTCTCGGTCAGCGGCGGTCAGGCCTTGGCTGGTCTTCCCAACGGCCTGAACCAGACCGGCGTCATGCTGGGCATGCGGCACAGCTTCTGAAGTCCGGGCGGCGCGCAGCCGCCCCGTGTGGTATGTTGTGGCACTGGACCGGGCCGCCCTCGCGGCGGCCTTTTTTTTGCCGCCGGGCCGCCCCCCAAGCAAAAAGCGCCCCCTCGGAGGGCAGCGCCGCCGCGTAGCGGCAAGCGTGGGGGCATTTCTTGCCGCCGGGCCGCCCCGAGGAAAGCCCCCGCGCCCCCGCATCGACTCGCACTCGCCACCACATGCCCAAGACCTCGCCGCGCACCACCACCACGCCGCGACCGGCCAAATCCGACCTGGACCAATCCCGACTCTCCCACCTGCTGGGCTTCCAGACCTCGCTCGCGCACGTCAAGCTGCAAAAGGCCTTCTTCTCGCACATGAAGGACCTGGACCTGCGACCCGTGGAGTTCGCCATCCTGGTGCTGCTGGCCCACAACGACAAGGCCAACCAGCAGAACCTGTGCCGCAGCCTGTCGCTGTCCGCGCCGCGCCTGGCGCTGGTCCTGGACCGGCTCCAAGAGCGCGGACTGCTGTCGCGCGAGCGTAGCGACACCGACCGGCGTGCCCATCACGTGGTGCTGACTCCGGAAGGCCGCCGGCTGGCGCTCGAGGCCGAGCGACTGTCGCACGGCATGGAAGAAACCGTCCTGGCGCCGCTGTCCCAAGGGGAACGGCAGATACTGGGCGAACTGCTGGCCAAGATCGTGCGCGGCGCGCGCGCCTAGCCCTGGCGGCAGCTACCGGCGCGCCCGGGCTTCCAGCACGGCGTATGCGGCCACCGCTGGCACCAGCGGGCACAGGTAGTAGATCGCGCGATACGCCAGCAGCGCGGCCAGGATCTCGTAGGGAGGCAGCGCGCCTGCCAGCAGCGTCAGGAACACGGCCTCCAGCACGCCCAGTCCCGCCGGCACATGCGTCAGCGCCCCGGCCACCGCGCTCAGCAACATCACGCCCAGGATGGTGGGATAGTCGACCCGCCCCCCGATGAAGAGATGGATGATCCATCCCATGATCAGCCAGTTGGCGATCGACATTCCGCCCTGCACGAGCGCCATCCGCCATCCCGGCCACTCGATGGGCACTCCCTTCAGCGTGAAACGGCGGCGTCCCACCCCGGCGCACATCGCCGCATACCCGGCCACCAGCGCCCAGCATGCCACGCCCAGCACGGGCAGCAGGCCCGCCGGTATCCCCCAGCGCGGCGGCACATGCACCGCGCCTGCAAGCAGCAGGGCTCCCAGCAGGATCAGGTAGCCCAGCCAGTTGCTCAATACGCTCAGCGCATAGATCTTGGTGATGTCGGGCGCCGCCAGCCCCAGGCGGGAATACAGCCGGTAGCGAAAGGCGATGCCGCCGATCAGCGCTCCCATGTTCAGGGTGAAGGCATAGCAGATTCCCGCCACCACCGCGACCTGGGCCGGACGCAACGGGCTGCCCACGTAGCGCCTGCCGAGCTGGTCGAAACCGCCGAACAGGAGATGGCTGACCATGGTCAGGCCAGCCGCCGCGGCCAGGGTCCACCCCGTGTAGGCCTTGAGCGCTTGCAGCACCTTGCTCCAGTCGATCTTGGTGACCTGTTCGGCCAGCAGCAGCACCACCACGGCGATGAAGAGCAGCGTGAGCGCGTGCCGGCCCCACCACCACCACGAGCGGCGGCGGCTTCGGGTGCGGGACGGTGTGCAGCTTCTATCCGGTTTGGCGAGAGTGGGCATCGGGTGGCTCGGCCTGGCCCCGCGGGGGCGCCTCGACCTTCTCCAGTTTGGGGGTGTGCGCGGGCAGCCAACCCGCCCAGGCGGGAAAGCGCCGCAGGAAATGGAAGGCCAGGAACGACGCCGCCGCCCGCCATATCGGCCGCCGGTGCGACGCAACGGCCTTCACTTCGCGGCAATGCCTGCTGACCAGCGTATCCAGCCGCTCGCGCAACACCTGGTTGAACCGCTGGTCGCGGATGACGAGATTGGCTTCGAGGTTCAACGACAGGCTCAGCGGATCGAGATTGCTCGACCCCACGGTGGACCAGTCGTCATCGGCCACGGCCACCTTGCCATGCAGCGGCCGCTCGCAATACTCATAGATCTTCACGCCGGCATCCAGCAGGTAGTCGTGCAGCATGCGCGCGCCCACCTTGACGATGGGCATGTCGGGCTCTCCTTGCAGGATCAACCGCACGCGCACGCCGCGGCGCGCGGCATGGCGCAGGTCGCGCAGCAGGCGGTAGCCGGGAAAGAAATACGCGTTGGCGATCGTCAGGTCGCGGCGGGCCGCACGGATGGCGATGCGGTAGTGCTGCTCGATGTCCGTCCGGTGCGCATCGTTGTCGCGCACCACGAACAGGCATTCCGCGTCGCCGGCGCGTTCGGCATCCGTGCCCGGCCGGGCGTCCGGGTGGCCGCGCCTGACCTCTCCCGTGCGCACGAAGCTGCGCAGGCGCGCGACGATGGGGCCACGCACCTCGATGGCATAGTCCTGTTTGGCGCTCGGGCCGAAATCCGCCAGATGATCGGCCGAGAAATTGATGCCGCCGACGAAGGCCGTCTCGCCGTCGACGATCAGCAGCTTGCGATGCATGCGCCGGAAGACATTGGTGCGCATGCCCAGCAGCTTGGGACGCGGGTCGAACACGCGGAAATGCACGCCGGCTGCGATCAGGTCCGCCAGGAACGCCTCCGACAGGTCCACCGAACCGTAGCCGTCCACCAGCACGGATACGAAGACGCCGCGCCTGGCGGCATCCAGCAGCACCTCGCGCAGCGCCAGTCCGACCTTGTCCTCGAACAGGATGAAGGTCTCGAGCAGCACCTCGCGGCGGGCCCCTCGGATGACCTCGAACACGCGGGGAAAGAAGGCTTCGCCGTTCTCCAGCAGCGACACCGCGTTGCCCGGCATCCATTGCGTGCTGGCGGGGGGCCGGCGCGGGCCGCGCTGGCGGCCGCCGCTGCCACGGGCCGGCCCGCTCATAGCACGATCTCCGCCGCCAGTGGCGCGTGGTCCGACAGCGACGTCCAGGGCCGGCGCCCCAGGGGCATGGGCCAGTGGTCGCGCGCGCCGCGCACGTAGATCCGATCGAGCGGCAGCACCGGATACCACGCGGGAAAGGTGGGCACCAGCCGCCCGCTCGCGTGGGCGTGCACCTCGCGCAAACCTGCGCAGCCGTTCAGCACCCTGCCTGCGCGGCGGCGCCAGTCATTGAAATCGCCGGCCACCACCAGCGGCGCGTCGGCGGGAATCTCCTTCTCCACCAGGTGGCACAGCAGTTGCAACTGGCGCACGCGATGGCGCTCCTGCAACCCGAGATGGACGCATATCGCGTGGATGTCTGCTGTCGTGCCGGGCGCCCGGACCACGCAATGCAAGAGGCCGCGCCGCTCCGGCCCGCTGATGGAAACGTCGCGGTTCTCGTAGTGGACGATGGGAAACTTGGACAGCACCGCGTTGCCATGGTGGCCGTCCGGATAAACGGCGTTGCGTCCATAGGCGAAGTCCGTCCAGATGGTGTCCGCCAGGAATTCGTACTGGGGGGTCGCGGGCCAATCGGCGAACCGCAGCGAATGGCGGGCATGCGTGCCCAGCACTTCCTGCAGGAACACCATGTCGGCCGACACGCTGCGCACCGCCTCCCGCAGGTCATGCAGGATGAAGCGGCGATTGAAAAAATTGAATCCCTTGTGGACATTCACGGTCAGGACGCGGAACGTCAGCCCGTCCGGGCCGCCTTGCCTCTTGCCATCGATCTCGGTGTTCATGCGGCCCGCTGCCGCAAGAAGCGTTCCCGCCCCGTGCGAGCCTCTTTTTAGCGGACCCTAGTCCAGCGACAGCCATTGCCGCCCGTCGCGGGCCAGCAGCACGTCGGCCTGCACGGGCCCCTGGCTGCCGGCGCGGTAGGGATGGATCTCGCCGCCGTCCTCCCAGGCCTGCAGGAACGGCATGACCGCCTCCCAGCCCAGTTCGATGTCGGCGGCGCGCTGGAACAGGGTCGCGTCGCCCACCATGCAGTCGTAGATCAGGGTCTCGTAGCCCGAGCTGTGCCCCGTCATGAAATGATCCGCGTAGCGGAAATCCATGCTGACGGGCGCGATGCGTATCTTCGATCCCGGCACCTTGGCCTTCATGTGGAAGAACAGCCCTTCGTCGGGCTGGATCTGCAGCACCAGGGAGTTGGAGGGCGGCTTTTCCTGCGCGTTCTGGCGGAACAGCGCATGGCCGGCATCCTTGAAGGCAATGACGATCTGCGTCTGGCGCCGCGCCAGCGCCTTGCCGGTGCGCAGGTAGAACGGCACGCCTCCCCAGCGCCAGTTGTCGATACCCAGTTTGAGGGCCACGTAGGTCTCGGTCCGGCTATCCGGAGCGACGCCCTCTTCCTCGCGATAGCCGCGCATGGGCTGGCCGCCCACCAGGCCCGCGCGGTACTGTCCGCGCACGCTGTTCTGCAGCGCCTCGGCCGGCGTCTGGATACGGATGGCGTCCAGCAGCTTTTCCTTTTCGGTGCGCACGGCGTCGGCATCGAAGGAGTTGGGCGGCTCCATCGCCACCATGGCCAGCAGCTGGAACAGGTGGTTGGGCACCATGTCGCGCAGTGCTCCGGTCTGCTCGTAGAACTGCGACCGCCGCTCCACGCCTATCGCCTCGGCCGCCGTGATCTGGACATGATCGATGTACAGCCGGTTCCAGTTGCTTTCGAACACGCTGTTGGCAAAGCGGGAAACCAGGATGTTCTGCACCGTCTCCTTGCCCAGGAAATGGTCGATGCGGAAGATCTGGTTCTCGTGCACGACCCGCGTCAGCTGCTTGTTCAGCTCGCGCGCCGAGGGCAGGTCGCGGCCGAACGGCTTCTCGATCACCACGCGGCGCCAGCGGCCGTGTCCCTGCTTCAACAGTCCGGCATCGTGCAGGTGGCGCGCGATGGACTGGAAGAACGTGGGCGCGGTGGCGAAATAGAAGATGACGCCGCCCGGCTCGGGCGCCAGCATCGTGGCGAGCTGGGCGTAGGTCTGCTCGCCCTCGAAATCGCCCATCAGGAAGGACGTGCGGCCCATCAGCCAGTCCCAGGCCTGGACGTCGAAGCTGGCCGAGGCCTGCCCGCCCCGCGAGGCGACGACCTGGTCCATGGAATGCTTCAATCCGCGCCGGAACTCGTCGTCGTCCAGCTTGCGGTGGCCGACGCCGATCACGCGGAAATCGGAATTCAGCAGGTTGAAGCGCGCCAGGTTGTACAGCGCCGGCACCAGCAGGCGGCCGGTCATGTCGCCGGTCGCGCCGAAGATGACCAGGGTACAACGCGGGGCAGGCTGCAACGCCATCGGCGCCTGCCTGTTCATCGGGGAATCCATCGCTTGCCGCCTCCAGGACATGGCCCGATTATGGCGGCGGCGATGCGGCGTCGCAACACGGCCGGGCCGCGCGCTCACATCTGGTCACGCCCTGCCCCGGGCCGCGTCGCGTTGCCCGTCGCCCGCCAGGATGCCGCCCTGGATGCGCTTGCGGATCAGGTCGATGGTGGCCTGGGCCAGGCGCGTCAGCGGCCGCTGCGACACCGTCGCGATCACCAGCTGGCTGGTCAGCGACGGCGAGACGATGCGGGACGCGTGCAGGTTCGGACGATGGGCGCGGCCGTAGATGGCGTTGCGCGACAGGACCGCGTAGCCCATGCCCCGGTCCACCAGGTCCAGCAGGGATTCGATCGCATCCACCTCCAGCGAGACCGACAAGGGCACGCCCAGGCGCGCGCACTGCACGTCCAGCAGATTGCGGATGGCGTTGGGCTGCCCCGGCGTGATCAACGGGTAATTCGCCAGCTCGCGCATCTTGACGCTGGCCGGCATGGGTTTGCCGTCCAGCCCCCGGCTGCCGATCAGATAGAGGTCCTCGGACCACACATGCTCGTAGGCCGCCTGCTGCGTGACGGGCGGGTTGTACAACAGCGCGAAATCCAGGCGGCCCAGCAGCAGCCACTCGTACATGGACACCGTCAGGGCCTCGACCACGCCCAGCGAGGCCCGCGGGAACTCGGCACGGAAATCGCTGACCAGGTCCACCGTCAGCGACTTGCCGACGCTGGGGGGCATGCCGACCACGACCTTGCCGGCCGGCGAGCCGCGCAGGTCCTCGATCTCCTGCCTGGCCAGGCGCACCTGGTGCAGGATGCCGCGGCCCCGCTCCAGCAGCCGCTTGCCGGCGTCGGTGGGTATGACGCCCCGGCCATTGCGTTCGAGCAGGTGCTCCTTGAGTTCGACCTCGAGCTGCCGGACGTGGCGGCTGACCACGGGTTGCGATAGATTGAGGGTGATCGCGGCCCGGGTGACGCTGCCGAACTCGACGACCCGGACGAAGCACTCGAGTTGTTTCAAGTCCATGGAAAGCCCCGATTCATGTTTTTTAAGCATAACAGCTAGTTCTGATTTGTGGTTTCCAATGGGGATTTCCGGGTCAAAATGGCGAGCTGACTGGATGGCGTCCGTGGCGCCATCCATGACCAGAAGGCGGGCAGGCGACCCGTCGCCACCCCCTCCAACGATTTGAGGACGACAATGATCCGTACCCTGCTCGCGCGCCTGTGTCTCGGCGCCACCGCCACCCTGGTCGCCGCCGGCGCCCAGGCCCAGGAATTCCCCACCAAGCCGCTGCGCCTGATCGTGCCCTTCGGGCCCGGCGGCGTGGCCGACGTCACCGCCCGCATCGTCGCCCAGGGCCTGGCCGAGAAGTTCGGCAAGCCGGTCGTGGTCGAGAACATGCCCAGCGCCGGCGGCATCACCGGCGCCGTCACCGTGACGCGCGCGACGCCCGACGGACACACGCTCTTCCTGGTCAGCAACCAGCAAGCCGTCAGCCCGTCGCTGTTCAAGTCGCTGCCCTACGATCCGGTCAAGCAGCTCGCCATGGTCTCCATGGTCGGCTCGTTCGACATCGTCATGGCCGTGGACCAGAGCAGCCCGCTGCACACCGTCGCCGACGCCATCGCCGCGGCCAAGAAGGACCCGCAGCACTTCAACCTGGGCACCATCGGCGTCGGCAGCACCCAGCACCTGTCGGCCGAGATGTTCCGCTCCATGGCCGGCCTGGATGTCCCCACCATTCCGTTCAAGTCCAGCGGCGAGGTCCTGAGCGCCGTCAAGGGCAAGAGCGTGCAGGTCATGTTCGAGACGGTGCCTGCCGTCATCGGCAACATCAAGGGCGGCAGCCTGCGCGTGCTGGGCGTGGGCTCGGTCAAGCGCGGCCAGTTGTTCCCCGACACCCCGACCATCGCCGAAACCGTGCCGGGCTACACGGCCGTATCGTGGAACGGCTTCGCCGCGCCCGCCGGCACGCCGCCCGCCATCGTCGACAAGCTGAACGCCGCCGTGCGCGAAGTGGTCAAGGATCCGGCCATCAACAAGAAGCTGGTCGAGGTCGGCATGATTCCGCAGACGAACACGCCCAAGGAATTCCAGGACTTCCTGGTGGCCGAGATCGCGAAGTGGAGCAAGGTGATCGATACGGCAAAAATAGAAAAGCAGTAGTCCCCCCCTACGCGCTTACGCGCGCCCCCCAGGGGGCGAAACTGGCGGACCGGCGGAGCCGGATCCGCGGTTTCCTGGGGTACCAATGGGCTGGCGATGACTGGCGTTTTGTTGGCAGGGCTGGCTGGTAGTGGTGGACACGATGCGACGTGTTGCTTAACGGTTGGAGAAAAGAATGCTGGGTGTAGTCGTACGAAAGAAGCCGGCGCTGCCCGAGGGCGCGGCGGAGAAGCTGGCTGCGCAGGGCGTGGCCACGGTGCATGAGGCCCAGGGGCGCAGCGTCGGCCTGATGCGGCCTTATATGCGTCCGATCTACGCGGGCGCGTCGATTGCCGGGCCGGCGGTGACGGTGCTGGCGCAACCGGGCGACAACTGGATGCTGCACGTCGCGGTCGAGCAGTGCTCGCCGGGCGACATCCTGGTCGTGGCCTGCACCACCGAGAACGCCGACGGCATGTTCGGCGACCTGCTCGCCACCTCGCTCAAGGCGCGCGGCGTGCGCGGCCTGGTGATCGACGCCGGCGTGCGCGACGTGGCCACCCTGACCGCGATGGGCTTCCCCGTCTGGTCCAAGGCCATCAATGCCCGCGGCACCGTCAAGGCCACCATCGGCTCGGTCAACGTGCCCATTGTCTGCGGCGGCGCGCTGGTCCATCCCGGCGATGCCATCGTGGCCGACGACGACGGCGTGGCCATCGTGCCCAACGCCCAGGTCGCCACCGTCATCCAGAAGGCCGACAAGCGCGTGCAGGAAGAAGAAGGCAAGCGCGCCCGCCTGGCCGCCGGCGAGCTCGGCCTGGACATCTACAACATGCGACCCAGGCTGGCCGAGGCCGGCCTGCGCTATGTCGACTCGCTGGACGAACTGAACGGCTGAGACCGCCCCCTGGGGGAGACCCGTCTCCAACGGACCTCGCCGCGGCCTGCCGCGGCAGTCCCCGAACCTGAAGCTGAACCATGAAAACCTGCGCCGCACCCGATCCGAATCCCGTCAAACCGCGCGAGGCCCTGCCGGCCGGCGCGTGCGATGCCCACTGCCACGTCTTCGGCCCCGCCGACAAGTTCCCGTACGCGCCCGACCGCAGCTACACGCCGCCCGACGCGCCCTTCGAGCGCCTGCGCCAGTTGCATGACTTCCTGGGCCTGGACCGCGCGGTGATCGTTCAGGCCAGCTGCCACGGCGACGACAACAGCGCCATGCTCGACGCCATCGCCCGCAGCGAAGGCCGCTACCTGGGCGTGGCCATCGTCAACGGCTCCGAGACCGACGAACAACTGGCCGACATGGACGCCGGCGGCGTGCGCGCGGTGCGCTTCAATTTCGTGCAGCACCTGGGCGGCGCGCCCGACCTGGAAATCTTCGACAAGACCATCGAGCGCCTGGACGGCCTGGGCTGGCACGTCGTGCTGCACCTGGACGCTCAGGACATCCTGACCTACAGCGATCGCATCAACCGCATCAACGTGCCCTTCGTGATCGACCACATGGGCCGCGTGCAGGCCGCCAAGGGCCTGGACCAGGAGCCCTTCCGCGCGCTGCTGGAACTGATGAAGAACCCGCTGGCCTGGGTCAAGGTCTGCGGCGGCGAGCGCGTGTCCGTGGGCAAGCGCCCCTTCGCCGATGCCGCGCCCTTCGCCGCCCGGCTGATCGAAGCCGCGCCGGACCGCGTGCTGTGGGGCACCGACTGGCCGCACCCGAACATCTCGAAGGACATGCCCAACGACGGCGAGCTGGTCGACCTGATGCTGGACTTCTGCCCGGATCCCGCCCTGCGCCGCAAGCTGCTGGTCGAGAATCCCGAGAAACTCTACCGCTTCAAGCCGCTGGCCTGACCGCCGCGCACTGGCTGACGACGCTTTACCCCCGGCCCCGGACGTGCGGACTTCGCGCCCCGGGGCCATTCATTTGGGCGGCCGCCTAGGCCGCCGCCCCGATCCGTTCCACCACCGCGGCCAGGTCCGCGCGGACCTTCTCGCTCAGGCCGGCGATGGGCGGACGCGCCGGACCGGCATCGCGGCCGGCCAGCGCCATGGCCTCCTTGATCACCACCGGAAACGATCCCCAGGCCCAGGCGGCGCGCAGCGGCGCGAACACGTTGGAGATGCGCACCGCCTCGTCGTGGTTGCCGGCCCGCAGCGCGTCGTACATGCGCACCATCAGCTCGGGAAAGACGTTGGCCGCCGGCGAGATCGTGCCCTGCCCGCCATGGAACATCATGGCCAGCGCCACGGTATCGCGCCCGGAGAACAGCAGCGCGGGGCGCGGCGCGGTCAACAGGTACTCCACCGACTGCGTCAGGTCGCCGCTGGAGTCCTTCATGCCCACGATGTTCTCCGCGGCGCGCATGCAGCGCGCCAGCGTCGCCGGCAGCACGTTCACGCTGGTGCGCGGCGGATTGTTGTACAGCATGACCGGCAGCCGGGTGGCGCGCGCGACCGCGGTGTAGTGCTCGACCAGCTCGTCCTGCGACGGCTGCGCGAAATACGGCGTGATGACCAGCGCCAGGTCCACGCCCAGGGCTTCGGCGGCCTTGGTCAGTTCGATGGACTTGCGCGTGGTCGCGCCGCCCGTGCCGGCATACAGCGGCACGCGGCCGTCGATGGCCTGCATCGACAGCTCCAGCAGCCGGATGTGCTCGTCGGTGTCCAGCGCGAAGAACTCGCCCTGGCTGCCGGCCACCGAGATGCCATGCACCCCGGCCCGGATATACCCGTCGATCAGTTCGCCCACCCTCGCCTCGTCCAGGCGGTGGTCGCGGGTGAAGGGCGTGGCCATGGCCGGCACGACGCCGTGGAATTTCGAAATCTGCATGTGTACTCCCGTATAGGACGATGTCAGTCGCCGACGCCCATGAGCCGGCCCAGGCGGCCGACGTATTGCCCGAAAGCGGCTTGTTCCTTGGTGGTGCGCGGGTCGCGCGGACGCGGCAGGTCTATCCGCATGTCCTCGACGATGCGCCCCGGACTCTCGCTCATGACCAGCACCCGGTCGGACAGGAAGACGGCCTCCGCGATGCTGTGCGTGATCAGCAGCACCGTCTGCCGCATCTCCTGCCAGAGCCGCAGCAGCTCGACGTTCAACTGGTCGCGCGTGAGCGCGTCCAGCGCGCCGAAGGGTTCATCCAGCAGCAGCACCTTGGGATGCGTGATCAGGATCTGCCCCAGCGCCGCGCGCTGGCGCATGCCGCCCGACAGTTCGTGCGGATGGTTGCGGCGGAACCGCTCCAGCTTGAGCACCGGCAGGATCTGCTCCACACGGCGGTCGATCTCGGCGGGCGCCACGCCCGCCACCTCGGCCGCCAGCCGGATGTTGGCCTCCACCGTTTCCCACGGCAGCATGTTGTGGGTCTGGAACACCACGCCCACGTCGCTGGACATGCGCGTCTGGGAATGCCCGAACACCCGGATCTCGCCTCCCGCGTCGGGCTGGATCAGGCCCGCGACGATGCGCAGCAGCGTGCTCTTGCCGCAGCCGCTCGGCCCCAGGATGGACACGAACTCCCCGCGCGCGATGGAGAAATCGACCTGGTCGAGCGCCCGCACGGCGTTGCGCGAACGAAAGGTCTTGGCGGTCCGCTCGACCTGGACGGCGGTCTCGATCCGCACCGCTCCCGCATCCCCGCCCGTCATGGCCGCGGCTCTCACTTGCGCGCCCCGACCCAACCCCCTTCCGAGATGTCGAACACGACGCCGTCCAGGTCGTCGACCCAGAAGCCGAAGTGATGGGTGCCCACCCAATCCTTGCCCCGGTCGCGGCCGGCGGCATCGTCGGTCTTGTAGTTGAGCAGCGCGAGGCAGATCGTGCCGTCCGACAGGTACACGCCATCGGCCAGCGGCGAATGCGTGGGTTCGACGATCTCCAGCCCGAATACCTCGCTGTAGAACTTGGCGGCCTTCTCGGGATCGGGAACGGCAAGGGCGATGTGACGTAGCTTGGCCATGCGAAATGCTCCTGAAAGATGTGAGATGGACGCGAGGCTCAGAAGCCTCGCCACCAGATGCGCTTGGCCGCCAGTTCGACCAAGAGATACAGCAGGCCGGCCACGGCCGAGACGACGATGAGCGCGGCGAACAGATAGTCGGTGCGGCCATTGGCGTTGGCCTCGAGTATCAGGTGGCCCAGGCCGCTGTCCGAGCCCACGAACTCGCCCACGATGGCGCCGATGACCGCCAGCGGCATGGCCGAGCGGCACCCGTCCATGATGGAGGGCAGCGCCGCCGGCACGTACAGGCGGCGGAACGTGGTCCAGGCCGGCGCGCGTATGGCCTTGAAGTGCTCGATCAGGTGGGCGGGCGTGCCGGCCAGTCCCCCCATGGTCGCGATCACGACCGGGAAGAAAGCGAACAGGAAGGCCATCAGGATCTTGGACGCCGACCCGTAGCCGAACCAGATCACCATCAGCGGCGCCAGCGCGATCTTGGGCAGCCCCTGGAACACCACGACCAGCGGATACAGCGCCCGCCGCAGCAGCGGCATCGCATGGATGGCCAGCCCCAGCGCGATGCCGCCGATGACCGCCATCGCGAAGCCGGCCAGCACTTCCTGGGTCGTGACCCAGGATTGCAGGACCAGCGCGGCGCGATTGGCCCACAGGCTTTCCAGCACCTTGGAAAGCGGCGGCAACAGGTAGGGCTTGATGCCGAACATGTCGACGGCCCGCTCCCACAGTAGCGCCAGCATCAGGCAGAGCACGGCGGGATCGATCACGCGGCGCCAGGCATCGCCGGATGGCAGCAGCCGCAGCGCGCGCCGTCCGGCCGCGGGCAGCGGGGTGGGTTGTACGTGCGCGTTCATGCCTGCCCCTCCTGCCCACCGCCGCGGGGCCCCCAGTCGGGAGCCGGCACGACGAAGCGGGAAAAATGCCATTGGTCGAAGGCCGCGAGATCGTTCCGCCAGACCCGCGCCGTATGCGGCTGCTCGGGTGTGACCTGCACCATTTCCGCATAGAACTCGCAGTAGTTGCCGTCGGGATCCTTGAACACCAGGAACAGGTTCTCGCCCGGCCCGTGCTTGCCTATGCCGCGCACGATCTCCACGCCGCGGTCCTGCAGGTAGCGCGCCGCATCCTCTATCTCGGCCAGGGAGCCGAGCTCGTACGAGAAATGTTCCATGCCCGGGCGCCCGGGCGCATAGGTGGCTTCGCGCAAGGGACCGCCGGCATCTGCGCCAGCGCCAGATCGTGGTGGTCGCGGCCGCAACGCAGGAACGCCATCTGGTCCTCGATGTAGTCCGACACCTCCAGCCCGACGATGTCGGTATAGAAGCGCACCGAGGCCGCCAGGTCGCGCACGTTCAATACGACGTGCCCCAGCCTGCGGGGGCAGGGTCGAGTCGCCATGCTTGCCTCCTACTTCAGCAGATCGTTGGTATAGGTGTCCTGCGGCTTGACCTTGCCGTTCAGGCCGAAGGCCTTGTCGACGAACTGCACCGTCGAGCGCATGCGGTCGTCGCGCAGATAGCCCAACCCTGGTCCTTGGCCTGCGGGTCGACCAGCAGGTCCGCCATGTCGCGGATCTGGGCCAGCGCCACGCTCCGGTCGGTGACGGGGAACATCTTGACCATGAGGTCGGCCGCCCGCTCGGGATTGGCGAATGCGTATGCATAGCCGCGATAGGAAGCCTTCAGGAACTTGCGCACCATGTCGGGCCGCTTGCGGAGGGTGTCCTCGCTGGCGGCGAAGCCGCTGCCGTAGGCATCCAGGCCGAAATCGCTGTATTCGACCCAGCCCAGCGGCACGCCCGCCGCATCGGCCTGCTTCTGCGTGACCGCGCGGTTGCTCGCGCGCCAGCATTCGGCCAGATCGATGCGTCCCTCGATCAGCGAGGCGTCCACGACGGCCGGGTCCATGCGCAGCAGCCGGATGCCGTCGCGCGGCTGGCCGTTGAGTTCCAGCCACGCCGGCACCACGTTGTGGACCGGCGAGGCCGAGCCGCCCCCCAGCGTCAGCCCCTTCATGTCGGCAGGCGACTTGGGCTTGTGCCGCCGGGTATCGAAGCAGATGCCGGCCGGCCAGCGCGTGTTGAGCGCGCCCACCATGCGGATCTTGCCGCCGTTGGACCGGTTCAGGACCAGGCTGATCGGGTCGACGTAGCCGAACTCGTACTGCCCCTGGTCCAGTTCGTTCGCGGTACGGTTGCCGCCGTAGCCGCGCTGGATGTTGACGTCCAGGCCCGCTTCCTTGAAATACCCGAGTTCCTGCGCGACGATCACGCCCACGGAGCTGCCCTGGGGCAGCCAGGCCATGTTGTATGCGACCTTCTCCTGGGCGTGCGCCGCGCCGGCCCAACCGATCAGCGCCGCCAGGCCCAGTGCCCGGCCCCACGCCGCAAAACCTTGCTTGCAGGGTTGCATGTCTTCTTCTCCATACGACGTACAGCGAATGACCACGACTACCCGGCGCGCTCAGACCTTCTCGGCTTGCACCTGGTTGGACAGACGGCCGATGCCGTCGACGGTGGCGACCATGGTGTCGCCGGCCTTCAGGTAGATGCCCCGTCCCATGCCCACGCCGGTGGGCGTGCCGGTGGCGACGACGTCGCCCGGTTCCAGCGTGACGATGGTGGACAGGTAGGCGATCTGCTCGCGCACCGTCCAGATCATGTTGGCGGTGCTGTCCTGCTGCATCGGCTCGCCATTGACGTCCAGCCTGAGCTGCACGGCCTGGGGATCGGGAATCTGCCAGGACGGCACCAGCCAGGGCCCCAGCGGCGCGAACGTATCGTGGCATTTGCCCTGGAACCAGTCGTGCTTGAAGGGGTAGTCGGACCGCACGTTCAGGTCGCGTGCCGACACGTCGTTCAGGATGGTGTAGCAGGCGACGTGGTCCAGCGCCCGCTCGGCCGACACGCGCCGGCACCGCGTGCCGATGACGGCCGCCAGTTCCACTTCCCAGTCCAGCATGGCCGTTTCCGGCGGAAGCTGGACCACGTCGCCATCGCCCACCACGGTGTTCGACAGCTTCAGGAACATGTAGGGCTTGCTTTGGGATTTGGCAGCCAGGACGGTGCCCATCTCGTTGGCATGGGCCGCGTAGTTGGAGGCGGCGCAGAAGATGCGCTGCGGCACGTAGGGAGCGGCGACCGTGCGTTCACCGGCGGGCACCGGCCGGATGGCGCCCGAGGCAGCCAGGCGTTCGGCCGCCGGACCTGCCTCGCGCAGCCATGGGGCGGTCTGCGGCCAGGCTTCCAGCATGCGGGCGATGCCGCCGCGGCAGGCCTCGGGCAAGGCCGGCAATCCTGCCGCCAGGGCCGCGTCCAGGTCGTACAGGCGCTGGTCCAGGACCAGGGCGGGGGCCAGCCGGTCAGACCGGCGGTAAGTGGCAAGGGCAATCCAGGACATTCGACAACTCCTCTGTTGATGACATCCGGTACGGCTTTGCATTCACTTTCCATAAATTGTGTGCAATATTATTTTCCAGCACGCAAATTGGTCAAGAAAATATGCATAGGGGGAAACGCGAAGAAACGATGCCAGGCAAGAGGAAGGAAATGGGAGGCGGCGGCAGGACGAGGCCAACTCCGGTACGGAGCCGGCCCGCCAGGCGCGGGAATGAAGGAGTGGCGTTCAGGACGAACGGCCGGAGGGAAGGTTCAGGCGGCGGAGGCCGATGGATGGCGCTCGCGGCCGAAATGCTGCAGGACGTTCATGGCGGAATTCGCCGCATGGCTGTGCATGGCCTGGGCGGCCGCCTCGCCGTCGTGCTCCAGCAAGGCCTTGACCAGGGCCTCGTGCTCGACGTGGGAATGCTGCAGCCGGTTCTCGGCCACGAAAAAACCTTGCGCGCGGAAAGGCGCCAGCCGCTGGCGCAGCCCCAGCGCGATTTCCTGCAAGGTCTTGTTGCGCGCGCCCGCATAGATGAGCGCATGGAACTCCTCGTTCAGGGCGGCATAGGCCTGGGAATCCCCGCGCGCCACCGCGTCGGTCGCCTGCTGGTGGATGAATTCGATCCGCTTGCGGTCGCTGGGGGCGGCCCGCAACGCACACAGCTTGGCGCACAGCGCCTCGACCTCGCCCGAGGCCTCGAACAGCCCATCCAGGTCGGACTCGGCCATGACCGCGACGGAAAATCCGCGCCGCGGCAGATACTCGACCAGGCGGGTCGATGCCAGCTGGCGCAGCGCATCCCGGACCGGGCTGCGCGAGACATTGAAGCGGGTGGCGATGGATTGTTCGTCCAGGCGTTCGCCGGGCTGGAAGCGGCCGCGCACGATTTCCTCGGCCAGTTGATCCGCCACGGTCTGCGAGAGCGTCTTGCCGGGTCCTTTGTCCGTCATCTGGGAACCTTGTGCGAGGGCGGTTGCGATTCGAAAATTGTCTACAAAAACAATCTACCGCATACAATTTTAGCACCGACGCCAAAATAGAAAAGGGGCTGCGCCGCAGCCCCCTTCTTCCCCTTCCCGACTCCCCCGGCCACGTCAGTGTACCGGCGCCCCATCCTGGAACCAGCGCGCCAGCAGGGCCCGCTCGTCGTCGGTCATGCCGGTGGCGTTGTTCAGCGGCATGGTCTTCTGCACCACGGCCTGCTGGTAGACCACCTGCGCATGCGATTTCAACAGCTCGGGGGTTTGCAGCTGTATGCCCTTGTTCGCGAGCTGGGCGTTGTGGCACACCACGCACCGCTGCGCCACCACCTGCCGGACCTGCCCGATGTCCTGGGCGCCCAGCGGCGCCGACGGTGCGGCGGCCTTGTCCAGGCCGGGCGGCGCGATCGCCACGGCCACCCCCAGCAGCAGCGCGATGCCCGCCGCCGGATACCAGGGGTTGGTGACGCCCTTGTGGCGCAGCACGAAGAACTGGCGGATCAGGGCGCCCGCCAGCATCAGGGCGATCAGCACCAGCCAGTTGTGGGGGGCGGAATAGACCATGCTGTAGTGGTTCGACAGCATGGCGAACAGCACCGGCAGCGTGAAGTAGGTGTTGTGGACGCTGCGCTGCTTGCCCAGCTTGCCGTGGATGGGATCGACCGGCTCGCCCGCGCGCATGGCGGCCACGACCTTGCGCTGCCCCGGGATGATCACCATGAGCACGTTGGCGCTCATGATGGTGGCGATCATGGCCCCCACGATCAGGAAGGCGGCGCGCCCCGCGAACAGGTGGCAGGCCAGCCAGGCCGCCGCCGCCACGAACAGCGCCACCGCGATGCCGACCTTGCGGTCCGCGCGCTCGTCGGTGCCCGCGACACGGCAGATGATGTCGTACACCAGCCAGCCCACCACCAGGAAGCACAGCACCGCCACCACCGCCGCCACCGGCCCCCAGTCGAACACGTTGCGGTCGATCAGGTAGGTCTGGGCGTTGAACAGGTACAGCACCACCAGCAGCGCGAAGCCCGACATCCAGGTGGAATAGCTTTCCCAGTAGAACCAGTGCAGGTGTTCGGGTAGGCGCTTGGGGGCGACGAGATACTTCTGCGGGTTGTAGAACCCGCCGCCGTGCACGGCCCAGAGTTCGCCGGAGACGCCCTTGTCGATCAGTTCCGGGTCTTGCGGCTTCATCAGGCTGTTGTCGAGCCAGACGAAGTAGAACGAGGATCCGATCCAGGCGATGCCCGTGATGATGTGCAGCCAACGCAGCAGCAGATTGGCCCAATCAAGGATGTAGGCTTCCATGCCCTTCCTGCCAGAGCAATGCTCACCACTGCGGGCGCTGTGAGCAGGACGGGTCGCGCCAGATGCGAAGCGCCGCGGCGACCGTACAATCAACGGGGGCCTGGCGGCCCCCGCTTGTGACGGTTTGCATCTTCACCCGACGCCCCGCGGCTTGTCAATATCGTCCGCCGGCACCCCGCCGCTCCTGGGAACGGAACTTGCGAGCTACGCGCGCCGGGCTTGTACAGGAGGTACGCGATGATGTTCGTTCCCCGCCTTCGGCTGTTCGCCGTATGCGCGGCCACGGCCGGCGCCATGGCCGCGGGCTGTTCCCACCCGAGCGATCCGCTGGCCTATACCCGCAACGAATTCGCCCGCACCGACACCTACTCGCGCGCCTATCCGAAGGCGCCCGAAATGGTGTGCGAGGCCGGCAAGCGTTCGCTGCTCAGCCAGGGCTACACGCTGGCCGACGCCGGCGCGCGCTCGATCGAGGGGCACAAACAGTTCCAGAGCGGCGACAACTACAAGGAGATCACCTTCCGCCTGGTCTGCGAACCCGACCATGCCGGAACCACCCGGTCGATCGCCTTCGTCAACGCGGTCGAATCGACCTTCGCGCTGAAGAAGACCAACAACTCGGCCAGCGTCGGCGTCGGGCTGCTGGGCTCGGTGTCCATGCCCTTCACCTCGTCGGACGACTCCATGGTCAAGACCGGCAGCGAGACCATCGCCTCGGATGATTTCTACAGCCGTTTCTTCGCGTTGCTGGAACAGTACATGCCGTCCGCCTCGCCGACGCCGCAGGGCGACGCCGCTGCGCCGGCCCCCAAGTCGCCCTAGCGGCGGGCAGCCATCCGCTAGAATGGACGGGATGCTCCAGAACGGAGCCCCACGCCCGGAGACGAGTCCATGGATCGCCCTGTCGCCCCGCCCCAACTGGCGGATTCCCGTCTTTTCAGAAACCAGGCCTACATAGGCGGCGCATGGGTGGATGCCCGGGATGGCGCCACCTTCGCGGTCGACAATCCGGCCGACGGCGGGACGCTGGCCCGCGTCGCCGACCTGGACGCCTCGCAGACCGAGGAAGCCATCGCCGCGGCCCAGGCGGCGTTCGGCCCCTGGCGGGCGCGCACGGCGAAGGACCGGGCCGCCATCCTGCGGCGCTGGTTCGAGCTGATCCTGGCGCATGCCGACGACCTGGCCGCGCTGATGACGCTGGAACAGGGCAAGCCCCTGGCCGAGGCCAAGGGCGAGGTCGCCTATGCCGCCTCGTTCGTCGAGTGGTTCGCCGAACAAGGCAAGCGCATCGCCGGCGATACGCTGACGCCCGTGGCCGCCGGCACGCGCATGCTGGTGCTGCGCGAGCCCATAGGCGTGTGCGCGGCCATCACGCCGTGGAATTTCCCGCTGGCCATGATCACCCGCAAGGCGGGCCCCGCGCTGGCCGCGGGCTGCACCATGGTGCTCAAGCCCGCCGAGCAGACCCCGCTGTCCGCGCTGGCGCTGGCTGAACTGGCGCACCGCGCCGGCCTGCCCGCCGGCGTGCTGAACATCGTGACGGCAGACAGCGAACGCTCCATCGCCGCCGGCAAGGCGCTGTGCGCGAGCCCGGTGGTGCGCAAGCTCACCTTCACCGGCTCCACGCCGGTGGGCCGCATCCTGATGCAGCAAAGCGCACCCACCATCAAGAAGCTGTCGCTGGAGCTGGGCGGCCTGGCTCCCTTCATCGTCTTTGAAGACGCCGACCTGGACGCCGCCGTGGACGGCGCCATCGCTTCCAAGTACCGCAACGCCGGGCAGACCTGCGTCTGCACCAACCGCTTCTACGTACACGACAGCATCTACGATGCCTTCGTCCAGAAGCTGGCCGAGCGCACCGGCGGCCTGAAGGTGGGCAGCGGCTTCGACGCCGGCGTCGCCCAGGGCCCGCTGATCGACGAGGCCGCCATCGCCAAGGTCGACCAGCACGTGCAGGACGCCGTGGGCAAGGGCGCGCGGATCCTGGCGGGCGGCAAGCGGCATGCGCTGGGCGGCCGCTTCTACGAACCCACGGTACTGGCCGACGTGTCCGAGGACATGCTGTGCATGCGCGAGGAAACCTTCGGGCCGGTCGCCCCCGTGGTCCGTTTCCGCGACGAGGCCGACGTCATCCGCCTGGCCAACGACACGGAGTTCGGGCTCGCCTCGTACTTCTACAGCCGCGACATCGGCCGCATCTTCCGCGTGGCCGAGGCGCTGGAATACGGCATGGTCGGCGTCAACACCGGCCTGATCTCGAACGAGGTCGCACCTTTCGGCGGCGTCAAGCAGTCGGGCCTGGGCCGCGAGGGCTCGGTCTACGGCATCGACGACTACCTCGAGATGAAGTACGTGTGCCTGGGCGGGATATGAGCGTGCCCGCCCGGCCGCCCGAAGGGCGCGCGACCTCCCTCGGGGAGGATGTCGCGCAGCGACAGGAGGGTAGCCCAGTGAGCGGGCACGCTTCGGTCAGGCCGGCGCGGCCGCAGGACGTCGCGCCCATCCTCGCCCTGATGCGCGGACTGGCGGAATACGAGAACCTGACCCACCTGTTCCTGGCCCGCGACGAGGACCTGCGGGACGCCTTGTTCGGGCCGCATCCGGCGGCCGAATGCCTGGTGGCGGACGTGACAGGCGAAGTGGTGGGCTATGCCCTCTTCTTCCACAACTACTCCACCTTCCTCGGCCGCCGTGGCCTGTACCTGGAGGATCTCTACGTACACCCCGACCAGCGGGGCCGCGGGCTGGGCAAGCGCCTGCTGCGCGCCCTGGCCGCCCTGGCGGTGGAGCGCCGCTGCGGCCGCTTCGAGTGGAGCGTGCTGGACTGGAACCAGCCCGCCATCGACTTCTACGAAGCCATGGGCGCCGAGGTGCTGCCCGATTGGCGCATCGTGCGCGTCACGGGCGAGGCCCTGGCGCGGCTGGGGTCGGCGGCCGGTTGAGCCGGGCCGCCGGGGGAGCCCCCTCCCCCGGGCCTAGACCCGGAACATTCCCACCATCCGGTCCAGCCGCTCGGCCATCTCGCGCATTTCCTCGGCCGAGCGGGCCGTCTCGCCCATGGCCGCGGTGGTTTCTTCGACCATCTGGGCGATGCTCTCCACCTGCTGGGCGATCGAGGTACTGGCCGCCGACTGCTCCTTGGTCGCATGCGCCACTTCGCGCACGCGCTCGAGCGAGGTGTCCGCGCTGGAACTGATCTCGCGCAGCGACACGGCCACTTCGTCGGCCAGGCTGGTGCCCTCGGCCACCATGGGCAGGATGTGCTCCATCGTCACGGTGGACTCGGCCGTCTCGCGCTGAACCGCGCTGACCATTTCCTCGATCTCGACCGTGGCCGACGACGTACGCTCGGCCAGTTTGCGGACCTCGTCCGCCACCACGCTGAAGCCTCGGCCCTGCTCGCCGGCCCGGGCGGCCTCGATGGCCGCGTTCAGGGCCAGCAGGTTGGTCTGGCCGGCGATCTCCTTGATGGAAGCGGCGATGGAGTTGATCTGCACCGCCCTTTCCTCCAGGCCCCGGATCTTGTGCGAGGCCTCGCCCACCGCACTGGCGATGCGCTTCATGCTTTCGGCGGCGCTCATGACGCGGGTCTCGCCGTCGCGGCATTTCTCGGCCACGCCCTCGGAGTTGTGCTGGGTCTGGCTGGCCGCATCCGAAATATGGGCCACCGACACGGTCAATTCCTCGACCGCCGCGGCCATCGAGGACGTCGCGTCGCTCTGCTGCACCGCGGCCGTGGAGACCTGGTTCACCGACTCGGCGATGCGATGGGCGTCGCGCTTCATGGTGGCCGCTTCCTCGCGAACCCGCGAGATCAGGTTGCGCACGGACTCCGACATCCTGGCGAAGCCGTCCAGCAGGCTGCCCGGTTCGGCATCCGGCAGCTTCTGGCTGAGATCGCCGCCGGCGGCGCGGCGCATGATCTCGAGCACGGCGCGGGGCTCGCCGCCGATCTGGCGGATGACGCCGCGGGCGATGAGGCCGCTGGCCAGCAGCAGGACCACCGCCAGTACGAGCGCCGTGCCGATGCCCGTGACGAGCTGGCGCGAGATGGCCTCGTCCAGGTCGTCGATGTAGACGCCGGTGCCGATCACCCAGTCCCAGGGCTGGAAATGCTTGTAGATGTTCAGCTTGGGCACGGGCTCCGTCTCGCCGGGCCGGGCGAACAGGATGCGCATGGTGCTCTGCCCGCCCCCCTCGCGCATCGCCGCCAGGCGCTCCTGCATGGCCACGCCCGGATCGCGCTTGTCGCCCGAGCGGGTGATGGCATTGGAGCCCGCCAGCGCCGGATTGCCCCCGTTCATCACGATGAGGCCCTGCTCGTCGGTGACGAAGATGTATTCGGTCTTGCCGTTGCTGCCGCCATAACGGAAGCCCTGCAACGCCGCCTTGGCGGCCTCCTGGGCCTGCTGCTGGGTCATCTGGCCCTTCTGCTGCAGTTCCTGGTAGTGGTTGACGACGCCCCAGGCGCCCTGGGCGACGGCCAGGATCTCCGATTTCTTGGCTTCGAGCAGCAATTGCCGCTCGCTGTAGATGGACCATCCCTGCACCGCCAGCAGCAGGACCACCGCCAGGGCCACCAGCGCCGCCAGCCGGCCCTTCAGCGACGACCTGGCCGTCAAGGACGCCGGGGCGGGACGTGTCTCGCCGCCGGAAAAACCACTCGTATCATGCATTACCGCGCTCATTCGATCCCCTTGCACGCGACCCGCCGGGGCATGGCGCACCGGCGCGGCGACGAAAACTCACTCAAGCCATTAACGGCATGCCCGGCGGGATCTGTATGGCGGAACACGGGACCGGGCCAGCCGGCAAACATGAAAAGAAAAAGGGGAGCTTTCGCTCCCCTTTTTCCTGGCTTTGCCAACCGCCCGTCAGGCGGCTTCGCGGCTGGCGCGCTTGCGGTCGTGCTCCTTCAGGTGCAGCTTGCGCAGGCGGATGTTCTTGGGCGTGATCTCGACCAGTTCGTCGTCGGCGATGAATTCCACCGCGTACTCCAGCGTCAGCTGGATGGGCGGGACCAGGCGCACGGCCTCGTCCGTGCCCGAGGCGCGTACGTTGGTGAGCTGCTTGCCCTTGATCGGGTTGACCACCAGATCGTTGTCGCGGCTGTGGATGCCGATGATCATGCCTTCGTACAGCGCCTCGCCGGGCGAGACGAACATGCGGCCGCGATCCTGCAGCTTCCACAGCGCGTAGGCCACGGCATCGCCGTCCTCCTGGCTGATCAGCACGCCGTTGTGGCGTTCGCCCAGGGTGCCGTCGCGAACCGGGGCATATTCGTCGAACACGTGGCTGATCAGGCCGGTGCCGCGCGTCAGCGTCATGAACTCGCCCTGGAAGCCGATCAGGCCGCGCGCGGGAATGCGGTATTCCAGGCGGGTACGGCCCTTGCCGTCCGACGCCATGTCCAGCAGTTCGCCCTTGCGGCGGCCCAGTTCTTCCATCACCGAGCCCTGGTGGCCGTCCTCGACGTCCACCGTCAGCAGCTCGAACGGCTCGCACTTGACGCCGTCGATCTCCTTGAAGACCACGCGCGGACGCGAGACGGCCAGTTCGTAGCCCTCGCGGCGCATGTTCTCCAGCAGGATGGTCAGGTGCAGTTCGCCACGGCCCGACACCTCGAACACGGTATCGTCGCCGGTTTCGCGCACGCGCAGCGCCACGTTGGACTTGAGCTCGCGGTCCAGGCGGTCGCGCAGCTGGCGGCTGGTCACGAACTTGCCTTCGCGGCCGGCCAGCGGTGACGTGTTCACGCAGAAATTCATGGTCAGCGTCGGCTCGTCGACCTTGATCATGGGCAGGGCCTCGGGCGCCTCCGGTGCGCACACCGTGCAGCCGATGCCCAGTTCATCGATACCGTTGATCAGGACGATGTCGCCGGCCTGCGCCTCGGGAACGATCTCGCGCTCCAGGCCACGGAACTTCAGCACCTGGTTGACCCGGCCCTTGATGGGGTTGCCCTCGGGGCCGAACTTGATCACCACGTCCTGCAACGGACGCACGCGCCCGCGCGTGATGCGGCCCACGCCGATCTTGCCGACGTAGCTGGAATAGTCCAGCGACACGATCTGCAGTTGCAGCGGACCGTCGGCATCGTCGTTGCGCACGGGCACCTTGTCCAGGATCACGTCGAACAGCGGCTTCATGTCGCCGCTGCGCACGTCCTCGGTCAGGCCCGCGTAGCCGTTCAGGCCCGACGCGTAGACGACCGGGAAGTCGAGTTGTTCCTCGCTTGCGCCCAGCTTGTCGAACAGGTCGAAGGTCTGGTTGATCACCCAGTCCGGACGCGCGCCCGGGCGGTCGATCTTGTTGATCACGACGATGGGCTTGAGGCCCAGGGCCAGCGCCTTGCGGGTGACGAAGCGGGTCTGGGGCATCGGCCCCTCGACCGCGTCGACCAGCAGCAGCACGCCGTCCACCATGGACAGCACCCGCTCGACCTCGCCGCCGAAGTCGGCGTGCCCCGGGGTGTCCACGATGTTGATGTGCGTGCCTTCGTATTCGACCGCACAGTTCTTGGCCAGGATCGTGATGCCACGTTCCTTTTCGATGTCGTTCGAGTCCATGACCCGTTCGGCCACCTGTTCGTTCTCGCGGAAGGTGCCCGCCTGCCGCAGCAGCTGGTCCACCAGGGTCGTCTTGCCATGGTCCACGTGGGCGATGATCGCCACGTTGCGCAATGCGCGTGTCATGTCGTTTCCTTGAATGAAATCAATCTGTCGGGCTGCAGCCAGCCGTCCTCGCAGCGAGCCGTTCCCAGGAATCCACCGTCCGGCCCGGCAACCCGGACCTTGCCTGCTTCTGTCTCGGCGACCGCCGTGCCGGTTGCCTCGCCGGCGGCCATTCTTTCCTTGCGCCCCTGCATGAAGCGCTGGGCCGCCGCCGCCTCCAGCCGTACGACCGGCAGGTCGGCCAGCAGCGACTCCATCGGCAGCAGCGCGCCGGCCGGATCGGCCAGCGCCTCCAGCCGTTCCAGGGTCCAGGCCTGTGCCAGGTCGAACCCCGCCGTACGCGTGCGCCGCAGCGCCGTCAGGTGCGCGCCGCATCCCAGTGCCCGGCCGACGTCCTGCGCCAGCGTACGGACGTAGGTGCCCTTGCTGCACGAGACGTCGACCGTCGCCGATCGTCCGGACAGCGACAGCAGCCGCAACCCATGGACCGTGACCTGCCTCGGCTCCCGCTCCAGCTCGACGCCCTCGCGCGCGTATTCGTACAAGGGCTTGCCGTCGCGCTTGAGCGCCGAATACATGGGCGGCACCTGCGAAATCCTGCCGACGAAGCGTGACAACACGTCGCGCATCCTCGCCTCGTCCACGGCCAGGGCGGGATCCTGTCCGGGAAAACCGACCGGCATGCCCGTACGGTCGCCGCTGTCCGTTTCCTCGCCCAGCGCCAGCGTCGCGGTATAGCTCTTGTCGGCATCGAACATCCCGCCGGAGAACTTGGTCGCTTCGCCGAAGCACAGCACCATCAGGCCGGTCGCGAACGGATCCAGCGTCCCCGTGTGTCCCGCCTTGCGCGCATCCAGGATGCGGCGCGCGCGCTGCAAGGCATGATTGCTGGACAAGCCCTCGGGTTTGTCCAGCAGCAACACACCATCCAGCGCACGCCCGCGTCGGGAAGCCATCGCAATCGTCGGAAAAAAAGGACGCGGCGCGGCTTACGCGCGGTCGTCGTCAGGAGCGGACGGTTCTGCCGGCGCGATGCCCTCGCGCTCGTCCTGGCCGGTCTGGCCGGATTCGGTCAGTTCGTCGGCCTTGACGCCCGGCGTGTTGGCCTGGGCGATCAGCCGGTTCATTTCCATGCCGCGCGACATCTGGCGGTCGTGGAAGAAATGCAGCGTGGGGACGGTGTGGATATGCAGCCGCTTGAACAACAGCGAATGCAGCCAGCCCGCCTTTTCGTTCAGCGCGGTTTCGGCCGCGGCCGGCTCGGCGCCCATGACGGTGAAATACACCTTGGCATGGGCGTAGTCCGGCGTCAGGTCCACGCCCGTGAGCGTGACCAGTCCGGCGCGGGCCGTATCGACCTCGCGCTGGATCATCTCTGCCAGGTCCTTCTGGATCTGGTCGGCCAGCCGCTGGTTGCGGCCGCCGGGGAGCTTCTTCTGCCTGTGACGACTCATCTGCCTGCACGTGCCCCTTTACAGGGTACGCGCCACTTCCTTCACCTCGAACACCTCGAGCTGGTCGCCGATCGCGATGTCGTTGTTGTTGCGCAGCGTGATACCGCAATCGAAGCCGGACTTGACCTCGCGCACGTCGTCCTTGAAGCGGCGCAGCGAATCGACCTCGCCGGTCCACTGGACCACGTTGTTGCGCAGCAGGCGGACCTGCGAATTGCGGCGGACCACGCCATCGAGCACCATGCAGCCGGCGATGTTGCCGATGCGGGACACGTTGTAGACCTCGCGGATTTCGACCAGGCCGATGACCTCCTCGCGCTTCTCGGGGGCCAGCATGCCCGACATGGCCGACTTCACGTCATCCACGGCGTCGTAGATGATGTTGTAGTAGCGCACGTCGATGCCGTTGTTCTCGGCCAGCTTCTTGGCGCTGGCATCCGCCCGCACGTTGAAGCCGATGACGACCGCCTTCGAGGCGATGGCCAGGTTGATGTCGCTTTCCGACACGCCGCCGACCGCCGCGTGCACGACCTGCACGCGCACCTCGTCGGTGGACAGCTTGGTCAGCGCCTGCACCAGCGCTTCCTGCGAACCCTGGACGTCGGTCTTGACGATGAGCGCCAGCGTCTGCACGCCCTCGCCCATGTTGTCGAACAGCGATTCCAGCTTCGCGGCCTGCTGGCGGGCCAGCTTCACATCGCGGAACTTGCCCTGGCGGAACAGCGCGATCTCGCGCGCCTTGCGCTCGTCGCTCAGCACCATCAATTCGTCGCCGGCGGCCGGGACCTCGGTCAGGCCCTGGATCTCGACGGGAATGGACGGGCCGGCCTCGGCGATCGGCTTGCCCACTTCGTCCAGCATCGCGCGCACCCGGCCGAAGCTCGCGCCGGCCAGCACGGCGTCGCCGCGCTTGAGCGTGCCGCTCTGGACCAGGATGGTGGCGACCGGGCCGCGGCCCTTGTCCAGCTTGGCTTCGATGACCAGGCCCTTGGCCGGCGCATCGACGGGCGCCTTCAGTTCCAGGACTTCGGCCTGCAGCAGCACCTGTTCGAGCAGTTCGTCGATGCCGGCGCCGGTCTTGGCCGACACGGGCACGAAGGGCGAATCGCCGCCGTACTCTTCCGGCACGACTTCCTCGGCCACCAGTTCCTGCTTGACGCGATCGGGGTTGCTCTCGGGCTTGTCGATCTTGTTGATCGCCACCACGATGGGCACGCCCGCCGCCTTGGCATGGTGGATCGCTTCCTTGGTCTGGGGCATGACGCCGTCATCGGCCGCCACCACCAGGATCACGATGTCCGTGGCCTGGGCGCCGCGCGCCCGCATGGCGGTGAACGCCTCGTGGCCCGGGGTATCCAGGAAGGTCACCACGCCACGCTCGGTTTCCACGTGGTAGGCGCCGATGTGCTGCGTGATCCCGCCCGCTTCGCCCGAGGCGACCTTGGCGCGGCGGATGTAGTCCAGCAGCGAGGTCTTGCCGTGGTCGACGTGGCCCATGACGGTCACCACCGGCGCACGCGGCATCTCCACGGCATCGGTGGCCGGCGCCTGGTCCAGGAAGGCCTCGGGATCGTCCAGCTTGGCCGCGATCGCGGTGTGGCCGAGTTCCTCGACCACGATCATCGCCGTTTCCTGGTCCAGCACCTGGTTGATGGTGACCATCTGGCCCATCTTCATCAGGACCTTGATGACCTCGGCCGCCTTGACCGCCATCTTGTGGGCCAGGTCGGCCACCGAAATGGTCTCGGGCACGTGCACTTCGCGCACGATGTTCTCGACCACCTGCTGCGCCTTCTGGTCCTGGTGACGGTTGCGGCCACCGCGGCCACCGCCGCGCCAGCCGTCGCGGCTCGCGCCGGCGGTCGCGTCGCCGCGGGTCTTCAGGCCCTTCTTGCGCGAGGCATCGTCGGACCAGGTCGAGGCGACGGCCCCGGCCTTCAGGACCTTCTTGCCCGGCGCGGCCTTGTTGTCGTCCTTCTTGGCGGTCGGCGCGGCGGCTGCCTTGTTGTCCTGGCCGGCAGCGGCCTTCGCGGCCGGCTTGTGCAGCGTACCGGCGATCGGCGCCGTCGGGGCGGCAGCCGGCGCGGGCGCCGGTTGCGGAGCGTGCAGGACCTTGTTGCGCGGACGGCTCAGCATCTCGCGCAACGCGGCGGCCTCGGCTTCGGCGGCGCGGCGCGCCTTGTCGCGCGCCTCGGCGGCCTTGGCGTCGGCCTTGCGCATTTCTTCCGCCTTCTTGCGGGCCTCTTCGGCCTTGACGCGCGCCGCCTCGGCGCTCGACGCAGCCTGGTTTGCTACGACATCGCTCACTGCAGCCCCTCCCTCGGGCACGGCAGGGTGGGTAGATTGGGCAGCGGCTGCCTCGGCGGCGGCACGCTTGGCTTTCTCGGCTTCGGCCGCGGCTTCCTCGGCTTCCTTGGCCGCGCGCTCGGCGGCCAGGCGGGCCTGTTCCTCGACTTCGCGCAGGCGCGCCTCGGCCTCGCGGCGCTCGCGTTCCTCGGCTTCGGCACGCTCGCGCGCCTGCGCCTCCTGCTGCTCGCGCTCGAGACGCGCGGCTTCCTGGGCCTCGGCTTCCGCCTGGCTGGCGCGCGCCTCGTCCTCGGGGCGCGCCTGGCTGGTTTCCAGTTCGGCGCCGTCGCCCGCGTCGCGCTTGATGAAGACGCGCTTCTTGCGCACCTCGACCTGGATCGTGCGGGCCTTGCCGGTCGCATCGGCCTGCTTGATCTCGGACGTCTGCTTGCGGGTGACCGTGATCTTCTTGCGGTCTTCGGACGCACCATGGGCACGGCGCAACGATTCGAGCAGTTGTGCCTTGTCGCTTTCGGTGACGGTATCGTCGACCGACTTGATGCTTACTCCCGCGGCGCGCAGCTGCTCCAGCAGTACGTTGGCGGGCAATTTCAGCTCGGTTGCGAACTGGGCGACAGTGTTACTCGACATTCGTTTCTCTTCCCCGGTGTGGCTGATCGACGGTATGGGCAAACTCAAGCCTGCTCGAACCAGTGCGCGCGCGCACGGACGATGAGCTGCTTGGCCTGCTCTTCATCGATGCCGGTCAACTCGATCAGTTCGTCGACGGACAGGTCCGCCAGGTCGTCGCGCGTGAGCACCTGCCCCTCCGCCAGCTTGGCGGCCAGTTCGGGCGTCACGCCTTCCAGACTCAGCAGATCCTGCGCGGTCTCGACCCGCTCTTCCTGCGCGATGGCCTCGGTCAGCAAGGCGTTGCGGGCACGATTGCGCAGTTCGTTGATCGTGTCCTCGTCGAAGGCTTCGATTTCCAGCAGTTCCTGGATCGGCACGTAGGCGATTTCCTCCAGGCCCGTGAAGCCTTCCTCGATCAGGATGTCGGCCACTTCCTGGTCGACGTCCAGCTTGGACATGAAGGTTTGGCGCAGGGAGCTGTGCTCCTGCTCCTGCTTGGCCTGGCTTTCGTCAGGCGTCATGATGTTGATCTGCCAGCCGGTCAGCTCGGACGCCAGGCGTACGTTCTGGCCGCTGCGGCCGATGGCGATCGCCAGGTTGTCCTCGTCGACCACCACGTCCATGGCATGGCGGTCTTCGTCGACCACGATGGACTGGACGTTGGCCGGCGCCAGCGCGCCGATCACGAACTGCGCAGGATCCTCGGACCATAGCACGATATCGACCTGCTCACCGCCCAGCTCGTTGCGCACCGCCTGCACGCGCGAACCGCGCATGCCGACGCAGGTGCCGATCGGGTCGATGCGGCGGTCGTGGGCGACCACGGCGATCTTGGCGCGCACGCCGGGATCCCGGGCCGCGCCCTTGAGCTCGAGCAGGCCCTGCTCGATCTCGGGCACTTCGTTCTCGAACAGCTGGGCGATGAACAGCGGCGTGGCGCGCGACAGGATGATCTGCTGGCCGCGGGCCTGGCGGTCGATGCCCTTCAGGTAGGCACGCACGCGGTCGCCCACGCGCAGGTTTTCCTTGGGGATCATTTCCGAACGCGGCAGGCGCGCCTCGACCTTGCCGATCTCGACGATGGCGTCGCCCTTGTCCATGCGCTTGATGGTGCCGGACACGATCGACTCGCCGCGCTCCAGGAAATCGTTCAGCAGTTGCTCGCGCTCGGCGTCGCGGATTCGCTGCAGGATGACCTGCTTGGCGGCCTGCGCGCCGATGCGGCCGAACTCGATGGGCTCGAGCGGCTCTTCGATGTATTCGTCCAGCTCGATGTTGGGCACGACCTCGCGCGCTTCCGACAGCAGCGTCTGCTGGTCGGGCATCTGCAGGCCGGCCTCGTCGGGCACGACCAGCCAGCGGCGGAACGCCTCATGGTCGCCCGTCTCGCGGTCGATCGCGACACGAATGTCGACATCCTCTTTGTAGAGCTTCTTCATGGCGGAGGCCAGCGCGCTCTCGAGAGCACCGAACACCACGTCGCGCGTGACGTTCTTCTCGCGCGCCAGCGCGTCCACCAACAACAGAATCTCGCGGCTCATCGCTTTTTGCCCCTGAAATTCAGAACCGGATCCAGCTTGGCCCGCTCGATCTCGTCGAGCGTGAACCGCAATACCTGGATATCCCCTTCCTTTGCTTCGAATTCGATGCCGAACGTCTCGGGTTCGGCGCCCTTGTCTGCCCCATCCGCCTGCGCGGCCGGATCGGCTTCCGGAACGACCAGCGTGCCGGCGAAAACCTTGCGTCCCTCGAACGGCAGGCGCAGCTTGACCTGCGCGCGCTCGCCGGCGAACCGGATGAAGTCCCTGGCGGTGCGCAGCGGCCGGTCGGTGCCGGGGGAACCGACTTCCAGCCGCGCGTAGTCGATGTTCTCGACCTCGTAGACGCGCGACAACTGCCGGGAGACCGCCTCGCAGTCCTCGATGCGCACCCCGCCTTCGCGATCTATCGTGACACGCAGCAGCCCCTGCCCGGCGCGTTCCACGTCGACCAGTTCAACCCCCAGGCCCGCCAGGGATTGTTCGGTAAGCTGAAAAAGATCTGCCATGCCTCGTTATGCGCCCTCGTTCGTGAACGGCATGCCTGGCATGCCGCCGTGTATCGGCCGTGGCCCGTCGCCCGGCGCTGGCCAGGGATCCGACGGACACGAACCGGAAAACCAAAAAAAAATGGGCTGCACGGCCCAGCCCATTTTGCGACATCGCCCGGATCGCGCGCTTACGCGCCGCGAGGTCCGAACGACCGCCTGTTCTGTTGTCGGAGGACTCAACCGGGGACCAGCCTTCGGGCACGAATGCCGCAAGCCGCCTTTCAACCGGAGAACCCTCCTGCCCTACAACACACCAGCCGCCCACGCAAAACGTCGGACAGCCATCGCGCAAGGTGGAGACCGGCTCGAAAAGTGCCCTGTTCGCGCACTGAACCCTAAACGCGGTGTCTAGCCTGTAGATGTTAAGCCAAATCGGCCTTTTTTTCAAGCCAATGACCACCGCGCCACAGGAGAGGCCTAGCCGCGGCCCCGGCGTGCCCGTCCGTTCGCTCCGCCCAGGAATCCCAGGTGGGACTCGTGCGCCGAAGCGCTGCGAGGCTGGCGATCTTCGCCGGCGCCACGACCGGCGCCCTTCCCCGCCTTGGGACCGTTGCCGCCCTTGCCCCGGCCGCGCTGGGCGCGGCCGCCGGCCGCCGCCCCGGCCTCGGGCTTGCGGCCGTCGGGCCGCGCCCCCGGACGGGCCGGGCCTTTCTTGCCGTGCTTGCGGCCGCCGGGTCCGCCGGCGCGCTCGGCACCACCGTGGGGGTGCCCATTGGGCAGGCCGCCCGCGAAACTCTGGCCCGTGCCATAGGGGTCGGAGGGGAAACTCTGCCCCACTCCCGGCATGGCGGCCTTGCCGCCCTGGATGCGCCCCTTGCGGCCGACCCGGGCGCCATGCATGCCGTTCTGCTCCAGCGTACCGAACCCCGGGGGCAGCGCAGCCTCGTGCGATACGGGCTGCGTGCTGCGCCGTCCCCGGCGCCCGCCTTCCTCGTCGTCCGCGCGGACCAGGCCCAGCTGGACCTGCAACGCCGTCACCAGCGAAGGATCGAGCTCCTCCCACCGTCCGCGGCGCAGGTTGCGCGGCAGGGACACGTCACCGAAGCGGGTACGCAGCAGGCGGCTTACCACCACGCCCTGCGACTCGAACATGCGCCGCACTTCGCGATTGCGGCCTTCCTGCAGCGTGACGCGGTACCAGCGGTTGCTGCCGTCGCCGCCCAGGTAGTCCAGGGAACCGAACGCGGCCATGCCGTCATCCAGCTGCACGCCCTCGACCAGCGCCCGGCGCTGCTCGTCGGTCATCTCGCCCAGCACGCGCACCGCATATTCGCGCTCCTGCCCATAGCGGGGATGGCTGAGGCGGTTGGCCAGGTCGCCGGAGGTCGTGAAGATCAGCAGGCCCTCGGTGTTCAGGTCCAGCCGGCCGACCGACAGCCATTTGCCGTTCTTGATCTTGGGCAGCCGCGAGAACACCGTGGCACGGCCCTCGGGGTCGTCCTGGGTGACGATCTCGCCCGCGGGCTTGTGGTAGAGCACGACCCGCGGCGGACGCGAGGTATGGCGCCGCTGCACCAGCTTGCCGTTCACGCGCACCTGGTCATTGGGCGCCACGCGCTGCCCGATGTGGGCGGGCTCGCCATTGACCGACACCCGGCCGGCCACGATCAGCTCTTCCATTTCGCGCCGCGACCCGATGCCGGCATCGGCCAGCACCTTGTGCAGCTTGGGCATGACGGCCTCGCTGGACAGGTACTTGCCCAGGCGGCGCTTGAGGTCGGGGGCCTTGTCGAGGAAGGACAGCGCCTGTTCGGCCTCTTTCTCGGCCGCGCGCAGTTCCTCGGGACTCAGTTCGGGCAGCGCCATCTGGGCGCCGTCATCGGCCTGGACACCCGCCTCGCGGCGCTTCTGCCCCGCGCGCCGCTGCTGCGGTGGCTTCGGACCCTTGGCGCCCCTGGGGCCCTTGGCATCCTGGGCACCCTTCGCCTCGCGCGGCTTGCGGCGCGGCGGCTTGGCTTCGGCGGGAAACAGCGTAGCCTGGCCGTCTTCGGCGGCAGGCGCCTCGGCCGGGGCCCCCGCTTCCGGAGCAGCCTCATCGGCCGGACGGCGCCGACGGAAAGGCGTACGCAAATTCCGCCGGCCCCGGGCCTTTTCCTGCGTGGGCGCACCTGCCTCCAATGGAGCGGACGCCTCCACGCTTTCGGCGGGGGGCATATCGTGCGTGGTTTCGTTCATGTATGGTCTTGGTTGCTTGTCTTCGTAACCGAGGACTCCTCGTCCTCGACACTCGGCGCCGGCTCGGCGTCGGGCGCTTGCATTTCGGTTTCCTGCTGGCTGGCGGACTCGTCCGCCGCATCGCCGGCGGCGATTTCCTCGCCCACCGGCTCCCGGGCCTGCGCCGCCTGGGCAGAAGCCTCGTCCGCCCCGGCGCCGCCGGAGTCGGCGCCTTCGACGACGGCTACTTCATCGGCGACAGTCACCTCATCGGCGACGGCCACATCCTCCGCGGCGACCACCTCGTCAACGGCAGTCCATTCATCCGCTGCGGCCGCTTCCTCGACGGTGGCCGCGCCCTCGGCGACGGCCACTTCTTCAACGGCGGCCTCGCGCGTTTCGCCGGCTCCGGCGGCCTCCGCGGCCGCGTCATCATTGGCAGCCGCCGAGGCCTCGCCCGGGATGTCCTGCTCGGCCCCGTCCACCGCCAGGGACAGGTCTCCGGATCCGTCCAGCCCGCTCAACGCGGCCACGGATTCGGCGGACTCCAGGGGCGGCAGCTCGTCCAGCGCCTTCAGCCCCAGGTCGTCCAGGAAATGTCGCGTCGTGCCGAACAGCGCCGGACGGCCGGGCGCGTCGCGATGGCCGATCACCTCGATCCAGCCGCGGTCCTCGAGGGTCTTGATGACCTGCGAGGACACGGTCACGCCGCGGATTTCCTCGATGTCGCCGCGCGTGACCGGTTGCCTGTAGGCCACGATCGCCAGCGTCTCCATGACGGCCCGCGAATACTTCGGCGGCCGCTCGGGATTGAGCCGTTCGAGATAGGGCCGCATGGAGGGCCGGCTCTGGAACCGCCAGCCGCTGGCCAGCGCCACGAGCTCGATGCCTCGCTCGGCCCATGACTGGTGAATGTCCTGCAACAGGCCGCGTATCGTGTCGTTGCCGACCTCGTCGGCGAACAGCTTGCGCAGTTCCGACAATTGCAACGGTTCCTGCGCGCACAAGAGCGCAGTCTCCAGCACGAGCCTTGCCTCGCTGGTGTTCATGAGCGTGTGATCAAACGGGCGTAATCCGTATGGTTCCCAATACGGGTTCTGATTCTTAGAGCATGTGGCCTGGACGACCGGCTCGACCGACCTTCAGGCGAGCTGGCGGAGTTCTACGTTATGCTGAACCGGCCTGTGATGATGCGGGAGCGTTTTGGGAGCCGGGTTCGTGACCACCGGCAAGACCGGCCGCGCCTTGTCGGCGCGGGCGCAAGCCCCTGCAGCGGTTCTTAGTGTAGCGTCTGCACGCGCTTGTCACAAGCCTCCGGGCAAACCGGTCCCGCGCGGTTGACGGGCCCCAACCCATTCCTGCCTCTCCATGCCTGCCTCCCGACTCTGGAACTCCGCCTATTTCCTGCTCATCACCACCGTGCTGTTCTGGTCGGGCAACTTCATCGTGGGACGCGCGGCCGGCGGCACCGTGCCGCCCATTGCGCTGGCCTTCTGGCGCTGGGCCGGCGGCACGCTGATCCTGCTGGTGCTGGCCCGCCGGCATTGGCTGAACGACCTGCCGGCCATTAGGCGGCACGTGCCGATCCTGCTCCTGCTGTCGCTGCTGGGCATCGCCGGCTTCAACACGCTGGTCTACATCGGATTGCGGCAGACGTCCGCGGTCAACGCGCTGTTGATGCAGTCGGCGATCCCCATGGTGACGCTGCTGTTCTCGTTCCTGCTATTGGGCCAGCGCGCGTCGCTGCCGCAGATCGCCGGCGTGGCGATCTCCCTGGCGGGCATCGCCGCCATCGCGACCCGCGGCCGCCCGCAGGACCTGCTCGCCCTCGCGCTCAATCCGGGCGACGCCTGGATCGTCGCGGCGGTCGCCGTCTGGGGCCTGTACACCACCCTGCTCGCCCGCCGGCCCGCCATCCATCCCCTCAGCCTGCTGACCGTCACCTTCCTGATGGGCACGCTGATGCTCCTGCCCCTGTACCTGTACGAGCACGCGCAAGGCGCGCGCATCGAAGCCGGCCTGCCGGGGGCACTGGCCATCGCCTACGTGATCCTGCTGCCCGGCATCGTCGCCAACTTCTTCTACAACCGCGGCGTGGAACTGATAGGCGCGGGACCCGCCAGCCTGTTCATCCACCTGATGCCGGTGTTCGGCACCCTGCTGGCGGTCGTGTTCCTGGGCGAGCGGGTCCACCTTTTCCATCTGGCCGGCATCGGCCTCATCGCGACGGGTATCGCGCTGGCGACGGCCGCACGCAGGCGGGCCGCCGGGCGGCGGCCGTCATCGTGACGAGGAAAGACCGGCGCCTGGCCGGCGCGGCTAGGGGCGGAAGTCGCCCGTTCCCAGCTGGACGATTCCGCTGGTGGGCGTGCCGAGGGTTTCCGCCGCCGCGCTGAGGATTTCGTGCCGGCCCCGGTGGAACGCGGCCAGCAACGCGTCGGCGGACGCATCCGAGGCGCCGAAGTGCTCGCGCAGCACATCGGCGGAAATCTCGAACTCCTGGGATTTGCGGCCCTCGAATCGGGCGGTGAAGCGAACGGCGCCGTCAAGCACGGCGGGCCGGACTTCTCTGGCAAGCTCCGTGGTCATAAGCCTGTCTCCGATAGTCTGAACCAGCGGCCGTCCCTAGGGCCTAGCGACGACCGATTCGCGCATCGCGATCCTTGACTCTAGGCCCAATGGCCGCGCGCGTCCACTGCACCCGGGGTAATGCGATGCATAAGCCCCAACCCATCCGGCTTGCGGCGGTGCAACGTTTCGTTGCATGCGCCGCGCGCGCCCGGCACAATCGCGGCTTTGCCGGATCGGCATGTCGCGCTTGTCAAGGAAATCCGCATGGCCATGCTGGGTCTGAGGGGAAAATCGCTGCTGGCACTGTTGTTCGCCTGCGCCGTGGCGCTGGTGCCGGCGGCGCTGCTGGCCTGGCAGGGCATCAACGCCGTCCGGGAATACTTCGGCGTCGCCTACGCCCGCAACCATACGCTGCTGAGCGAGCAGAAGCTGCTGGCGCCGGTCATGCGCGAACTGGCGCTGGCCCAGCGCATGGCCAACTCGACGCTGACGCTGGACTGGATGCGCGATCCGGCCGACCCCGAAAAACGCCGCCGCTTCTTCCGCGAGGCCCGGGGCTACCAGCGCGACTTCCGCGACCACTCCTATTTCGTCATCGACGGCACGCCTTCCTACTACTACAACGACGACAAGGGGCCCACGATCGAAACGCCCCGCTACACACTGAAACGTTCCGAACCCAAGGACGCCTGGTTCTTCTCGACCATGCAGGACAGCTCGCCCTACGACCTGCAGATCGACGTGAACCACGTCCTGGGCGTGACCAAGTTCTGGTTCAACGTGCAGGTGCGCGACGGCGAGCAGCGGCTGGGCATGATAGGCACCGGCCTGGACCTGACCACCTTCCTGAAGGGCTTCATGGAGGGAGTGGAGCCGGGCGTGACCACCATCATCTTCGACCGCCAGGGCAACATCCAGGTCCATCCCGACGCCGACCGCATCGCCTACAAGTCCATGACGGCCGAGGAAACCGCCCAGCGCACGGTCCAGGGACTGGTGGGCCGCGATACCGAGCGCAACCAGTTGCAGAAGGCCATGGCCGACGCCCTGGCGAACCCCGGCCACGCCGTTCCGCTGTTCGCCACGCTGAACGGCGCGAAATCGGCCGTCGCGCTGGTCTACCTGCCCGAACTGCGGTGGTACGTCCTGACGTCGGTGGACCTGGGCATCGCGCGCATCGTCAACTACCAGTGGCTGGTACCGGCGCTGCTGGCTCTGGCCGCCGTGCTGTTCCTGCTGCTCCTGGGTTTCGGCTACGCCGTGGACCGGCTGATGCTGGCGCCCCTGCGCCGGCTGCAGCACACGGCGCAGGCGATCTCGGCCGGCCGCTACGACGTCACCCTGCCCGAAGGCGGCAGCGACGAGATCGGCGAACTCAGCCGGGCCTTCGGCGTCATGGCCGAGAAGGTCCGCTCGCATACCGCCGAGCTGGAACAGCGCGTGCGCGAGCGCACCCAGGCGCTGGAAGAAGCCAACGAGCGCATGGCCGCCACCCACAAGACCATCGACGACTCCATCGACTACGCCAGCCTGATACAGCGCGCGATCCTGCCCGACCGCCAGCTGGTGCAGTCCCTGGGACGACACCATTTCGTGCTGTGGAAGCCCCGCGACGTGGTGGGCGGCGATTTCTACGTATTCCGCGCCGATGGCGACAACTGCCTGCTGGGCGTGGTCGATTGCGCCGGCCACGGCGTCGCCGGCGCGCTGATGACCATGCTGGCCCGCGCCGCCATCGACCACGCCATCGCCGAGGCCGGACCGGGCGACCCCGCAGCCATCCTGACCCGCACGGACGCGGCCATGCGCGCCATGCTGAGCGATGCGGAACTGCCGCGCGCGCTGGCCACCAACATGGACGCGGCCCTGGTCTACGTCGACCGGCATGCTGGACAGTTGCGCTTCGCCGGCGCGAAAATGGCGCTCTACGCCAGCAGCGGCGACGCTGTCGAGGAATACAAGGGCGCCCGCCGCGCCCTGGGGGAAAAGCGCGTCGGCGAATATGCCAATGTCACCCTGCCCCTGGCCGACCGCACGTTCTACCTCGTCACCGATGGCCTGCTGGACCAATCCGGAGGCGAGCATGGTTTCAGTTTCGGAAACAGGCGCCTGGTCGGCCTGCTGCAATCGGTGGCCGGGCTGCCGCTCGACCAGCAGGCCCGCGCCGTTACCCAGGCATTGGTAGACTACCAGGGCCGCCAACCGCAGCGCGACGATATTACCGTCTTGTCATTCAAGTTCGAGCAGGCCAACCTTAGCGCGGAGTCATGATGGATTCGATCGACCTCTTCGCCATGCGCGAAAGCTTCACCCGCGACCGCATCATGCTGTGTTTCAACGGCCCCATATCGCGCAGCCTGATCGAGGAAATCGGGAACGCGCTGCGCAACTATCTCCAGGCGGAGCAGGTGCAGCCCTCGGCGGCCATGGATGTTTTCGGCGCATACATCGAAATGACGCAGAACATCCGGCACTATGCCAGCGCCCAGGGCTACGCCGAGCACGAGGCGACGGCCACGGTCATCGTCGCCAACAAGGAAGACGGCCGCCACGTGGTGTCGGCCGGGAACGTGGTGGAGATCGCCGATGGCCACTCGCTGCTGGAACGGATCAACGCCCTGGCCCGGCAGGACAAGGCCCAGCTCAAGGCCAGCTACAAGGAACAATTGCGCAAGCCGCGCGAAGCCGGCGCCAGCAGCGGCTCCGGACTGGGCCTGATCGATATCGCCCGCAAGGCCAGCGAGCCGCTCAGCGCCTCGCTGCGGGAAATCGACGCCGGCCGGGCTTTCTTCAGCCTGAGCGCCGTCATCTAGCAAACGAGTACCAGCACCATGAGCAACCTCACGATTACAGGCAGCCAGTCCACTCCCGCCATCTCGGGCGATTGGGAAGCCGGCGTCCTGACCATGGCCGGCGATTCCTATCCCGAAAATTCCTTCGACCTGTTCAACCAGGTCATCGACTGGGTCGAACGCTTCCTGGCCGAAACCAGGCGCCCCCTGTCCCTGGAGCTGCACCTGCTCTACCTGAACACCAGCAGCGTCCGCGCCATCATGGACGTATTCGACCTGCTGGAGGACGCGCATGGCCGCGGCCACCCTGTCGCGGTCAACTGGCATTACGATAGGCGCAACGAACGGGTGGCCGAGCTGGCCGAGGAATTCAAGGAAGACTGCAGCTTTCCTTTCGCCATCCTCGCTCACGACTGACCTGACGACCATGAAACGCGACATCGAGGACCTAGGCCGGCGCATCGAGCAGTTGCTGGCCCAGCCGGAGTACCAGGACCACCCGCTGCGCGTGGCCCTGGACGAACTCTGGCGCGCCTTCCTCGACCAGACCACCCGGCTGGAGCGCGTCACCCACATCTCCGACGGCTATCAGACCCTGGCCAAGGAGCGCGAGAACGACCTGGACGAGCGGTTCCAGAAACAGTTGCGCAAGCTGGAGAAGCTGGCCCGCATCTCGGACCACTACCAGCGCATGATGCAGGACCTGAACGTCGCCCTGAGCGATGCCTCCAACCGCGACGTCCTGACCGGCCTGGCCAACCGCCGGCACCTGATGCAGCGATTGAAGGAAGAAAGCGAGCGCGCCTCGCGCTCGGGCCAGCCCTACACGATCGCCATGCTGGACATCGACCACTTCAAGCGCATCAACGACACGCTCGGCCATGCGGCCGGCGACCGCGCCCTGATCGAGGTGGGCCGCATCCTGCAAAGCTCGCTGCGCGAATACGACCTGTGCGGGCGCTGGGGCGGCGAGGAATTCATGATGATCATGCCCGGGACGACCCTGGTGTCGGCCCAGACGCTGGCGCAGCGGGTCTGCAAACGCATCCGCGAACACGCCGGCGCGCCGGACGTCGGCCAATCCATCAGCGCCAGCGTGGGCATCAGCGCCTATCGCCATGGCGAGCACTATTCCGACACCGTCGAGCGGGCCGACGCGGCCCTGCTCGAGGCCAAGCGCCGGGGCCGCGACTGCATCGTACTGTCCGAGGTCTGACGGCCTTGCCCGACGGCGCCGAACGCCGAAATACGACGATGGGGCCCGAGCCTCTATAATCTTCCCGCGGTCCGCCTGGACGGCACCGCAAAGCCGGACGCCATGATCCGGCGGAGCTGGAGGAGGCTCAGTTTCAACGGGCCATCGATGCACATCCAGCCTTTCCTCCTGTTCCCGGCTCTACGCCATCCCGCCTCGCGCAGCTACGCGCTGAGGTTGGCCGCCGCCTCGATACTGGCCATGGCGGCCGCCACCGCTTTCTCCATCGCCAACCCGTGGTGGGCCGCCATGGCCGTCTGGATGATCGGCCAGCCCACGCGCGGACTGCTGCTCGAGCGCAGCCTGATGCAATTGCTCGGCACCCTGGCCGGCGGCCTTGCCGCGGTAGGACTGGCCGCGCTGACGGACGGCGCCCCGGCGTTGCTGCTGACCGCGCTTTGCGTGTGGCTGGGCCTGTGCTGTGGCGCCAGCAACCTGCTGCGGCACCAGCGCGCCTACGGCGCGGCCTTGTGCGGGCTGACCACGGCCGTCATCGTCGTGCTGACCGTCGGCACGCCGCTCGACACGGCCACCTTCGCCACGGCGCGCATGCTCGACAACATGATAGGCATCGCCGCCTCGCTGCTCGTCATCGCGCTATGGAATCCGCCCTCTCCCGCGGCCGCCTTGCTGGAGAAGACCCGCGACCTGCTTTGCGCCACCCTTGCCCATGCCGCCCTGCAATTGGGGCCGGAGCTGCCGACGGACCTCGTGCCGCGTGCACGCCGGCTCGTGGCCGCCCTGGCGGAACTGGAAACCACGGCCGAGGACGCGACCGCCGGGTCCCTGTCCCAACGGCGCCGCCTCAAACCCCTGCGCGGACTGCTGGCGGGATTGCTCGACCTGGTCGCCGTCATGCCGGCGCTGCGCCAGCACGCGACGGCGCTGGCCCCGGCCCACGCGGAAGACCTGGACCAGTTGCGTGCCAGCCTGGACGACCTGGCCGAGACCATCCAGGCGGGACGCGGAACCTCGCTGGCCATCGTCCGCACCGCGACCCGCCGCCTGCGCGGCGCCGATCCCCTGTTCGACACCTGCCTGGACGAATTCGAACAGGCGCTGGCAGCCATCGCGGCCAGCTACCGGAACATGGCGGCGACCCTGCCGGAACCCGCAGCCTCGGCCAGCGTCCACCATCCTGATATCGCCGGCGTGCGCATCGCCGCCTGGCGCGGCGTGGCCATCCCGGCCCTGGCGGCAGGAGCGTGGCTGGCGTCAGGGTGGGAACCTCTGCGCTACCTCATGCTGGGCGCCTGCATCTTCACCGCCCTGTTCGCCTCGGTCGACGAACCCGTGCCGCTGATGCGGCGCGTGCTGGCCGGCGCGACCGCCGCGGCGGTCGCGGCCTTTGCGTGGCGCGTCGGCATCGCGCCCGTCGTGTCCCACCCCTGGCTGTCGCTGGCCCTGGCCTCGCCGCTCATCCTGGCTGCTGCCACGGCGCAGGCACACCGCGGCACGGCATTCATCGGCCTGGCCTTCAACATGCTGTTCGCGGTGCTGGCGCAGCCGGTCAATATCGGACCCGCCGAACCGATGGCGTTGCTCACGGTCGAGCTCATGCTGCTGACAGGCATCGCATGCAGCTACGCCGCCTACCGCTGGCTGATCCCGATGACCACCCAGCGCCGCCGCCGGCACCTCCACCGCGCCATACGCGCCGAGATCGCCGCCATCGCCCAGCAGGCCGGCACGCCCGCGCGCGCGGTGCGCCACCTGGCTCGCCTGCGCTTCCTGATCCTGGCGCTGATCGCGCGCTCGGGCACGGAGGCGGCCACCGCCGACGGCGCGCTGGCGGCGCTGTCCCTGGGGCACGCGCTTGCCCGCATGGGCCACATGCTCGACCGGCGCCCCGACGCGCCGGAAGCGCCGTGGATAGGCCAGGCCCTGCACACGATGAGCAAGCCGCTGGCCATGCCGCACGACGCCGGTGCAACGCTGCAGAACTACGCCACCCGGGCCCGCGCGGCGGGCGCCTCCGCCACCATGCCCGCCGTCCGCTGGCTGGAGGAAGCCGCGGAGCACCTGACCGAACACACGGCATTCTTCCGCACGCAGCCGGCAAGGAAAGCATGGGCGCCGCAGGTTGCCGATCTTTCTTCTTCCCGCGCAAGGCAAGGCAGGGAACGCGCATGAAGGCAGCTTCCCATGCTCCAGTTTGCATTGGGAACATGACAGGGATATAATCTTTTTCTCAGACGCGGGGTGGAGCAGTCTGGCAGCTCGTCGGGCTCATAACCCGAAGGTCACAGGTTCAAATCCTGTCCCCGCAACCAAACAAGAAACGGCCTCGATCGCTTTACGCATCGAGGCCGTTTGCATTTGCGCGGCCCATTCCTCGGTATGGGTGCTTCGAAGGCGCATGCGTGTCCAATGCCGTTCAGGTTGCCACGACCTCGATAGGGGCTTGGAAGTGAAGGGAAGAGCGCAGACCAATACGCGATGATTCAAGAGCCATTGATAGTGGGGCGGCTAGGATCATTTCCTCGGTTTATTTCGTGAGTGATCTCGAACGAGAGCACCAAGGCAGACACAAAGCAAAACGGCCTCGTCGCATTGCGATCGAGGCCGTTTCTTGTTTGGTTGCGGGGACAGGATTTGAACCTGTGACCTTCGGGTTATGAGCCCGACGAGCTGCCAGACTGCTCCACCCCGCGTCTGAAGAAAAAGATTATACACGTACTCGCGCGGCCATGCCTCACGCCGCCAGCGCCACCTTCTCCCTGCCCTTCAATCCCAGCATCTCGCGCGCCTCGTCGGGCGTCGCGATGCCGAAGCCGAAGGACTCCAGGATGCCGCGTATCTTGCCCACCTGCTGGGCATTGGAAGTGGCCATTTCGCCGGGTCCGATGGACAGCGAATCCTCCAGCCCGACCCGCACGTTGCCGCCCATCAGCGCGGCCTGGGTGACCAGCGGCATCTGGTGGCGGCCGGCGGCCAGGACGGACCATTGGTAACTATCGCCGAACAGCTTGTCGGCGATGCGTTTCATGTGCACGAGGTTCTCGGGATCGGCGCCTATGCCGCCCAGCACCCCCAGCACGAATTGCAGGAAGATCGGCCCCTGCACCAGGCCCCGGTCGACGAAGTGCTTGAGGTTGTACAGGTGGCCGACGTCGTAGCATTCGAACTCGAAGCGCGTACCGTGCGCGCGGCCCAGGCGCTCGAAGATGGTTTCGATGTCGCCGAAGGTGTTGCGGAAGATGGCGTTGCGGGTCTTCTCCAGGTGCTCGCGCTCCCAGGGAAAGTCGAAGTCCTTCATCTTGTCCAGCACGGGGAACAAGGCGAAGTTCATCGATCCCATGTTGCACGAGGCCATTTCCGCCGAGGCATCGATGGCGCCGGCCAGGCGCTGATCGAGCGTCATGGTGTGCGAGCCGCCGGTGGTGATGTTGATGACGGCGTCGGTCTGGGCATGGATGCGCGGCAGGAATTGGCGGTAGACCTCGGGCTCGAAGGCCGGCCTGCCGTCGGCCGCGTGGCGGGCATGCAGATGCAGGATGGCGGCGCCGGCCCGTGCCGCGTCCACCGCCTGTTCGGCGATCTGGTCGGGCGTGATGGGCAGGTGCGGCGACATGCTGGGGGTGTGCACCGATCCGGTGACGGCGCAGGTGATGATGACTTTTCTGGGCACGAAGAGGCTCCTGGTCTGGCGTTATGCCGGCTCGGGGACGACGCGGTTTTCGATGTGGCCGATGCCGTCGATCTCGACGCGCATCACGTCGCCGATCTTGAGGAAGGAAGGCGGATCCATGGCGGCGCCCACGCCCGAGGGCGTGCCGGTGGCCAGGATGTCGCCGGGCTCGAGCGTCATGACGGTGGACAGGTAGGCGATCTGGTCATAGATGTTGTAGATCATCTCGCCGGTCCGGGCTTCCTGGCGCACTTCGCCGTTGACCCGCATGCGCAGCGTCAGCGCCAGCGGATCGGGCACTTCGTCGTCGGTGACGATCCATGGGCCGATGGGGCCGGTGGTGTTGAACGACTTGCCCAGGGTCATAGTGGCCGAGCGCCGCTGCCAGTCGCGCACCGAGACGTCGTTGCACACGAGGTAGCCGGCGATGACCTCCCGGGCCCGCTCGGCCGGGACGTGGCGGCAGCGGGTGCCGATGACCACGCCCAGTTCGGCTTCGTAGTCGAGCTTGTCCGAGACGCGCGGCATGTGCACCGGATCGTAGGGACCGTTGATGCAGCTGACCTGTTTGTTGAACCAGACCTGGCTGTCGGGCACGTCCACGCCGGCGCGCTTGGCCTCGATCACGTGCTTGCCGTAGTTCATGCCGATGGCGAGGTACTTGCCGGGATCGGGCACGGGCGCCTCCAGCCTGACGTCGGCCAGCGGATAGGCCGGCGCCTGTTCGGGATCGACGTCGCGCGCGCGTTGCAGCAGCGCGCGCCCGCCGGCGAGCAGGCCACGCATGGTGGCGGGCAGCGCCGGGTCGGCGGCCGCGAGGTCGATCACGCGCGCGCCCTCGACCTTGCCGACGGAGGTCCTGCCGCGATGGGAGAAAGTGACGAGTTTCATGGGTTCCTTGTTCAAGCGGAAGAAGAAGGTGGTCCGGCCAGGGCCTGCGCCAGTGCGTCGGGCGGCAGGTGGCCCCAGTCGCTGATGCGGTCGTATTCGCGCACGTCGTTCCAGTCCTCGCCCACGGTGCGGCCGGTGGCGCCGATCTCGACGCGCCAGCCGTCGGGGCCCAGGCTGTAGAAACTGACCATGCCGTCGTTGGCGTGCTGGCCCAGCGTGTTGGCGAGCGGCGTGCCGGCGCACAGCGCGCGGTCGTAGGCCAGGCCCACGCTGCGCACGTGCGCGACTTCGAAGTTGATGTGGTGCAGGCGCTGCGGGACTTCGGGCCGCGGCAGGTAGGCGATGGCCAGCGAATGGTGGCGCGGATTGCAATGGAAGAAGGAGACGTGCATCTCGATCTCCCCCATCGGCAGCCGCAGCCAGTCCGACAGGACGAGGCCCAGGCCGTCGATGGCGAAGCGGCGCGCCGCGTCGTATTCGCCGGCGTCGCCCACGGCGAAGACGAAGTGGCCGAAGCCCTGCCCCTGCGTGACGAAGCCTTCGGGAAAGTGCGGGCTCGCGAAAGGCGTTGCCGCGTCCTCCAGCCCCGTCACCAGCTCCAGCGGAACGTCCCAGGGAGTCTGGATCACCGTCAGGTCCCGCACGCGCCGGGCTGCGCGCTCGTCCGCCGTGCCGGCGCGCATGCGCCACCCCTGGGCCGACAAGCGCCCCAGCACGCGGTCATATACCTGCGCATCGACCGCCTCGAAGGCGATGCAGGCAGCATCGTTGCGCGCGCCCTCGCGCACCCATACCCGCTGGGCCTTGCCATCGACGCGCCAGGTCGCCGCCCCATCGGCGGCGGGTTCGCCGGGCATCAGGCCCACGACGTCGGTCAGGTAGCGCCCCAGGTCCGCCGGCGCGGTGCTGTCCAGGCCGATGTAGGCCGCTTCCAGTCCTGTCCTCACACCAGCCTCCTATTGCTGCACCGGCTGGGCGTTCACGTCGCGCAGCACCTTTTCCCAGCGCGTGCGCTCGGCCCGCCAGTAGTTGCCGAACTCATCCACCGACATGGGCTTGGGGTAGACGCCCAGGGTGTCGAGCTTGTCGATCACGTCACGCTCGGCCAGCACCGTGGCCAGGTCCCGGTTGACGCGCTCGATGGCCGGCTTGCCCGTGCCTTGCGGCGCGACGACCGCGAACCAGCCGTTGATGACCAGCGAGGGATAGGACTCGGACGCCGCGGGCAGGTCGGGACGATTGGGTACCCGTCCCTCGGAGAACATCACGATGGGCTTGAGCCGACCGCCCTTGATCATGGGCTCGATGGGCGGCACGCCGTCGATCAGCATCTGGGCATCGCCCCCGACCACGGCCGATATGCTCTGGGAACTGCTGGAGAACGGCACGGCGCGCAGCGGCACGCCGGCGGCGCGCGACAGCATGTCCACCGCCAGGTTGGGCACCGAGTACAGGAAGGTGGTCGATACCACGAAGGTGTCGGGCTGGCGACGGGCCATGGCCAGCACGTCGGCCAGCGTGTTGGCGGGCGACGAGGCGCTGACCGCCGCCATCATCGGGCTGATGCCCACCATGGCCACCGGCTGGAAGTCGCGGACGATGTCGACCTGCGAGCTCTTGTACATGTAGGGCGTGAGCGTCAGTACCGAAGCGGGGGTGAACACGAACATGTGCTCGTCGCGCTCGGCCGATTTCACCGCCGCCAGCCCGACCAGGCCGCCGGCCCCGGGCTTGTTCTCGACGATGACCGGCTGGCCCCAGATCCTGGACAGCTTGTCGCCCAGGAGCCGGGCCATGATGTCGGGCGCCGTCCCGGCCGCAGCCGGCAGGACCAGCCGCACCGGCCGGGATGGCCAGGTGGCCGCTTGGGCCGTGCCGGCCAGGCAGGCCGCCAGCGCGAGGCCGGCGGCGATCCATTTGCGTCGTGATGCGTTCATGTGTCTGTCTCCTGGATGGTCTTGTCTTGTGTGGTGGTGCGATGCCGGTTCAGGCGTGGACCGCGGCACGCCCGGCCGCGAGTTCCAGTGCCATGGCGCCTTCTTGCGGATCGTGGCCGCGCCATGCCACGTACTGGTCCGGCCGGATCAGGACCAGGTCGGCGCCATAGAGCTCGCGCAGGCCGTCGATGGGAGGCGCGACCACCGTCAGCGGAACGTCCGTGCCCGCCTGCGCGGCCAGCGCCTGGGCCGCGTCCCGCGCGGCCGGGCGGGTGGCGAGCAGCGTCATCCCGCGGAAGGCGAAATGGTCGAACAACGACGCCCCGCGCTCCCGGCCCGGCGCCAGCCAGGCATGCGGCGCGCGGCAGCCCGGGCGAGCGCTCTGCACGTAGCGTGTGGAGTCCCAGGCCTCGCCGCCCGCCTCCGGTCCGTGCGCCAGCACTGGCGACTGCTCGTAACGGCTGCCCAGCACCACGCCCAGCGAATCGAATTCCTGGCGCTTGGAGGCAAGGATGGCTCGCTCCGCTTCCCGGCGGGCGGCGTCCCCCGCCGGCCCGTCGTCCTCCAGGCCATCGCGCCACAGGCTGCCCGAGCTGTGCGACAGGTTGTGCACGGCCTCGTCCACCACCCGGCGATGCACCTGGCGGCGTTCCACTTCGTAGCTGTCCAGCAGCGCGGGACCGCCCCAGCCGTCCAGCGCCGCCGCCAGCTTCCATCCCAGGTCCACGGCATCGCCGATGCCCATGTTCATGCCATGGCCGCCGAAGGGCGGGTGCAGGTGGCAGGCATCGCCGGCCAGGAACACCCTGCCGTCGCGATAGCGCGTGGCGATCAGGCGATGCGCGGTCCATTCGTCGCGATGGCGGATGTCGATCGGGATGTCCAGGCCCAGCGCGGCACGCATCAGGCCTTCGATGGCCGGCTCCTCGCCGTCGCGGCGGGCATAGCCGAAGGTCCACATGTCGTTGGCGTCCAGCGGCGCGACGACCGCCGGCGCCTCCGGATTGACGAGCCAGTACATGACCGCCGGCCCCAGCCCGTGCATGCCGGCCAGGCCCGGGGCGTGGAAGATGATGTTGCGGTGATGCGAGAGCGGCGAGACCCCCTCCATCCGGATGTCCAGCCGGGCGCGCACGGTGCTGCGGGCGCCATCCGCGCCGGCCATGTACGCGGCCCGCACGCGCAGCGGTCCATCCGGTCCTGCCAGCACGGCCTCGACCCCCTGCCCCGACTGCGAAAAATCCTCCAGCCGGGTCGAAAAGCGCACCTGCACGCCCGGCAGGCTCTGCGCGTGGTCGCGCAGCACCTCTTCCACCTTGTATTGGGGCACCCACTGCGCGTGCTCGGGAAAGCGCTCGTCGCGCCTGGGCGAGCAATAGAACGCGTTGGTGAACCGCGCCAGTTCCCGGCCGGCCAGCCTGGTCGCGAACACCACGTTGGACGGATAGTCGACACCGAAGGGGGCCGCCTGCGCCAGCTTGCCCGCCACGCCCCAGCGCCGCATCAGCTCGCGCGAACGCACGTTGGTCGTCTTGGCGCGGGGCGCGAGTCCCACCCGGTCGTGCTGCTCCACCACCAGGCAGCGCCGCCCCTGCATGCCCAGCTCGATGGCCAGCGCAAGCCCAACGGGGCCCGCCCCGATCACCAGCACGTCGGTCTCCAGCAGCGTCTCGCCCGCCATGCCGTCTCCTTCCTGTGTTCTTGAATTGACAGCAGCTTAGGCATTCGGCGATGCTCTGGAAAGATCATTACCTTGATATAGGTTATGAACAATTCAGATAACCAGGACCCGCAGATCGCCGATTTGCGGGCGGTGCTGGCACTGATCGAGGACGGCACCGTCACCCGCGCCGCCCGGCGCCTGGGGCTGACCCAGTCGGCGCTCAGCTACCACCTCGACCGCATGCGCAAGCGTTTCGCCGATCCGCTGTTCGTCCGCGTGGGCAACCGCATGGCGCCCACGCCGTTCGCCCAGCGTCTGGCCGAGCCGGCCTCGCGGGTGCTGCGCATCGTGGAAACCGAGATCGCCGGGCTGGCGCGTTTCGATCCCGCCCAGACCAACCGGGAGTTCCGCATCGGCGTCAACGAGATCGGCGCCATCGTGCTGGTGCCCAAGCTGATGAAGCGCCTGGCCGAGGTCGCCCCGCACGCCCGCCTCGCCCCCACGCAGGTCTCGGCCGACACCATGGCCGCCGCGCTGGAATCGGGCGAACTGGACGTCGTCGCCGGACACGTCCCGCGACCGCACGACGCCCTGCTGCGCCAGCATCTCTATCGCCGCGCCTACGTCTGCGTGGCGCGCCGCGACCATCCGCGCATCGGCGATACGATGACCCTGCGCGAATTCGGCCGCACGCCGCAGGTCCAGTCGCCGTCCGTGCCCATCACCTTCGCCTGGATCAACGACCAGTTGCGCAAGCACGGCGCGCAGAGCCAGGTGCGGCTCACCACCGAACACGTGGCCGCGATTCCTTTCATCGTGGCCGCCAGCGACCTGATCGCCATCATTCCGGACGAGGTCTACCACCTGTTCCAGCCCATCGCGCCGATCAAGAAAGTGCGGCTGCCGCTGCGCATTCCGTCCATCGACGTGCACCAGTACTGGCACTCGCGCGTGGCCGGCGATCCGGCGAACCAGTTCTTCCGCTCGGTGGTCTACGAGGTGGGCTGCGAACGCCAGCCCGCTTCGCCCGGCGACCTCTCGTATACTTGACGCACCTCCCGGATCTCCGCAACCGCCGGGGCGCAGCGCCGCTTCCGCCCCCTGGACACGCCATGACCGCTTCCGAACGCGCCCTCACGTATTTCCCGGCTCCGCGCTCCCAGCGCTACTGCTCGCAATGCGGCAACCTGCTGACCCGCCGCATTCCCGACGACGACAACCGCGAACGCGATCTCTGCGACCACTGCGGCGCGATCCACTACCAGAATCCCCGCATGGTGCTCGGGACGATTCCCGTCTGGGAAAAGCAGGTGCTGCTGTGCCGCCGGGCAATCGAGCCGCGCCATGGCTACTGGACCCTGCCCGCCGGCTTCATGGAGCTGGGCGAGACCACGGCCCAGGGCGCGGCCCGCGAGACCCAGGAAGAGGCCGGCGCCCGCATCGAGATGGGGCCGCTGTTCGCCATGCTGGACATTCCGCACGTGGACCAGGTCCACATCTTCTATCTTGCGCGCCTGACCGACGTCGAGTTCGAGCCGGGCCCCGAAAGCCTGGAAGCCCGATTGTTCGACGAGGACGAGATTCCCTGGGACGACCTGGCCTTCCGTTCGGTCTCCACCGCGCTCAGGCTGTTCTTCGCCGACCGGGCGCGCGGCACGTTCCAGATCCACAGCGACACCCTGCTGCGCGGTCCCGAGCCGGTTCCCGCGTTCTCCACGCCCGCCCCTTGAGTCCCTCGCGCCCGCGCATGCCGGCCCTGCTGGAGCCGGACACGCCCTTCCCGCCGCTCGAGCAGGCGCTCGAGGATCCCCCGGGCCTGCTGGCCGTGGGGGCCGACCTGTCCATCGAACGGCTGCGCGCCGCGTACGCGCACGGCATCTTCCCCTGGTACCTGCCGGGCGAGCCCATCCTGTGGTGGAGCCCGGACCCCCGCATGGTGCTGTTCACCGACCGCTTCTCGCCCTCGCATTCGCTGCGCAAGAAGCTGCGGCAGGTCGAACGCGATCCCGCCATCGAGGTCAGGGTCGACACGGCTTTCGACGACGTCATGCGTGCCTGCGCGGCGCCACGCAGCGACGAGCGTCCGGCCACCTGGATCACGCTGCCCATGCAGCGGGCCTACCGGCTGTGGCACCGGCAAGGCCAGGTGCATTCGGTGGAAACCTGGATCGACGGCGAACTTGCCGGCGGGCTGTACGGCGTCTGCCTGGGCCGGATGTTCTATGGGGAATCCATGTTCACCCGGGTGGCCGACGGATCCAAGATCGCGCTGGCCTACCTGGTGCGTTTCTTGCGTCGCCATGGCGTGGAGATGATCGACTGCCAGCAGGACACGCGCCATCTGGCCTCGCTGGGTGGCGCCACGATTGCCCGCGCGGAATTCGAGCGCCTGATTGTAAAATTCACCCGGATGCCCGAGCTTCCGTGGCGCTCGGGCAGGCTGCGCCACGACGGCGAGATCGTCGACCTGGACGCGCCCCACGCTGCGGCCGACCCCGGCTGAACCGCGCATGACCCACCTTCGAGAACTCCCCTTCGCCGCGCTGCAGTTCTATGCGACCGCTCCCTACCCGTGCAGCTACCTGGGAGACCGGATGGCGCGCTCGCAAGTGGCCACGCCCAGCCACCTGATCAACGCCGACGTCTATTCCGAACTGGTGCGCATGGGATTTCGCCGCAGCGGCGTATTCACCTACCGGCCCCACTGCGACGGCTGCCGCGCCTGTGTGCCGGTGCGGGTGCCGGTGAACCGCTTCCGGCCCAACCGCACCCAGTCCCGCACCTGGAAGCGTCATGCCGATCTGCAGGTGTTCGTGGCCGAACTGGCCTATTCGTCCGAGCACTACTCGCTCTATCAGCGCTACCAGTCGACCCGGCACCGCGGCGGCGGCATGGACCAGGACAGCCGCGAGCAATACGCGCAATTCCTGCTCCAGAGCCGCGTCAACACGCGCCTGGTCGAGTTCCGCGACCGGCAGGGACAACTGCGCATGGTGTCCATCATGGACGTGCTGTCCGACGGCCTGTCGTCGGTCTACACCTTTTTCGACCCCGACATGAAGGGCAGCCTCGGTACCTGGAACATACTCTGGCAGCTCGAGCAATGCCGGCTGCTGGAACTGCCCCATCTCTATCTGGGATACTGGATAGAACAAAGCCCGAAGATGGCCTACAAGGTGAACTTCCGGCCCCTGGAAATGCTGGTCAACGGCGAATGGCGCGAATACGCCGGCCCGCCGGCCGCCAGGCCAGCCGGGCCGGCCGTCATCGATACCAGCCGCCTGCACGCCTCCTCTCGCCACGGCCATCCCGACGATGCGCCGTCCTCCACCTCCTGATCCCCATCCGCCTGATGTCCGCGTTTTTTCAAGCCTATCCGCTGTTGCGTCCAGCCCTGTTCGCCCTGGAACCCGAAACCGCCCATGCCCTGACCCTGTCCACGCTGCAGCGCGTGTACGACATGGGATGGACACGCCCCTCCCGCGCCCCGGACCGTCCGGTCGCCCTCATGGGCCTGACGCTGCCCAACGCGGTCGGCCTGGCCGCCGGCCTGGACAAGAACGGCGGGCACATCGACGCGCTGGGCAGCCTGGGCTTCGGCTTCATGGAAATCGGCACGGTCACGCCCCGGCCGCAGCCCGGCAACCCGCTGCCCCGCCTGTTCCGCCTGCCCCGCGCCGAGGCGCTGATCAACCGCATGGGCTTCAACAACGACGGGCTGGCCGTGTTCCTGGCCAACGTCCAGCGCAGCGGCTACCGGGCGCGCGGCGGCATCCTGGGGCTGAACATAGGCAAGAACGCCGACACGCCCATCGACAAGGCGGCCGACGACTACCTGGCCGGGCTCGAGGCGGTCTATCCCCACGCCGACTACGTCACCATCAACATCTCATCGCCCAACACCCAGAACCTGCGCAGCCTGCAAGGCGCCGACGAACTGTCCGTCCTGCTGCGCCAGCTCGACCAGGCGCGGGACACCCTGGCGGCCCGGCACGGCCGCCGCGTGCCGCTGGCGGTCAAGATCGCGCCGGACCTGGACGAGAGCCAGATCGATGCCATCGCCGACCTGCTGCCGCGCCATGGCATCGACGGCGTCATCGCCACCAACACCACGCTGTCGCGCGATGCCGTCCGCGGCTTGCCTCATGCGGGCGAGGCCGGCGGTCTGTCCGGCACGCCGGTACGGGAAATGTCGCTGCGGGTGGTCGAACGCCTGCGGCGCCAGGCCGGCAACGCGCTTGCCATCGTCGGCGTGGGGGGCATCCTGGAAGGCCGCCACGCGGCCGAGAAGATCGCGGCGGGCGCGGACGCGGTCCAGCTCTACACCGGTCTCATCTATCGCGGCCCCGCGCTGGTCGGGGAATGCCTGTCGGCCGTCTCGCGGCTTCGGAGCTAGGCACTGGGGATATCCCCGTGTGCCTTGTATGACAACGGGGATGCTGCGTCGCGGAAATTCTGTGCACAGGCGTTATACTGATCCAATAAGAAATGGCCTGCTGCAACGCAGAAAGGCCACCCATCTGCGGTGTAATAAAGCTATGAAATTTCACCATATGGGATAAACTAGCTTCATCGCGTAGAGACTCACCCACGACAATGCCAAGAGTCACGACCCCCGACGCGGCCATGATCGCCCCGTCCGCGGCCCCCGCGCCGCAGATCGCCATCCAGGTGCTCGAACGCACCATGCACCTGCTCGACGCCCTGGCCCGGCACCCCGATCCGGTCAGCCTGAAAGAGCTGGCCCAGGCCACCGGCCTGCACCCTTCCACCGCCCACCGCATCTTGAACGACCTGGTCGCCGGCCGCTACGTCGACCGCGTCGACAGCGGCATGTACAGCCTGGGCATGCGGCTGCTGGAGCTGGGCCACCTGGTCAAGGGCCGGCTGAACGTGCGCGACGCCGCCATCACGCCCATGCGCATGCTGCATCGCCTGACGGGCCAGACCGTCAATCTTTCCGTGCGCCAGGGCGACGAGATCGTCTACATCGATCGCGCCTACAGCGAACGTTCGGGCATGCAGGTGGTGCGCGCCATCGGCGGCCGCGCCCCGCTGCACCTGACCTCCACGGGCAAGCTGTTCCTGTCGGCCGACGATGCCCGCCTGATCCGCGCCTATGCGCTGCGCACGGGCCTGCAAGGCCACACCTCCAACAGCCTGACCGACCTGGCCAAGCTCGAGCGCGAGCTGGACCAGGTGCGCGCGAAGGGCTATGCCCGCGACAATGAAGAACTGGAAATGGGCGTGCGCTGCATCGCTGCCGGGATCCACGACGACACGGGCAAGCTGATTGCCGGCCTGTCGATCTCGGCGCCGGCCGACCGCATGCAGGACGGCTGGATCGACGCGCTGGTGGATACCGCCAGCCAGATCTCCGAAGCCCTGGGCTACGAACCGTCGCACGCGGTATCGGCGGCCTGACCCCGCGCGGGCGTCGGCCCGGTCCGCCTCAGGCGAAGCCGCCGTTGACCCGCAATACCTGTCCGTTGACCCAACCGCCGTCCGGGCCCGCCAGAAATGACACCGCGGCGGCGATCTCCTCCGGCGTGCCCAGGCGCTCCAACGGCGCCAGCCGCGCGATCTGGTCGATCTGCTCGGCCGTCTTGCCATTGAAGAACAGCTCGGTGCCGACCGGCCCGGGCGCGACGGCGTTGACGGTCACGCCTCGTCCGCGCAGTTCGTTCGCCAGCACCCGCACCAGTCCCTCGACCCCCGCCTTGGAAGCGATGTAGGGGCCGTAGGACGGGAAGGCGCGCGCGATGACGCTGGTGGAAAGCGCGATGATCCGCCCGCCCTCGCCCATGCTCGCGGCGGCTTGTGCCAGGACGAGGAAGGCGCCGCGCAGGTTCGTGGCGATCACCTGATCGAAGTCGGCCAGGCTGTCCGGGGCGACAGGCACCATCGGCATGACGCCCGCGCTATTGACCACCACGTCGATCCGGCCATAGGCCTGCCGCGCCCTGGCGAACAGCGCGGCCACGTCGTCCTCGCGGCCCACGTCGCCCTGGACCGCCAGCGCCCGGCCCCCGGCGGCCTCGATCGCGGCCACGGTTTCCCCGGCCTTGGCGGCATTGCCCGCGTAGTTGACGACCACCGCATAGCCGTCGGCCGCCAGCCGGCGAGAAATGGCCTGCCCGATGCCCCGCGATCCCCCGGTGACGATGGCGGCCTTCGTGATGTCCGTGCTCATGCTGAATCCTGGAAAGAAGAAAGGATGGCGAGCATTCTTCTTGTTTATGTTGTTGAGATAAACCCTGCTAAATTGGCATCTCAATTCAATGACAGACAACAATCCCCGTGGACCGCTTCGAATCGCTCCAATTGTTCACCCGCATCGTGGAACTGGGCAGCTTCAGCCGGGCCGCGATGGCGCTGGACATCCCCCGGGCTACCGCCACCCACGCCATCAAGGAGCTCGAGGCCAGGCTGGCGACACGCCTGCTCGAGCGCACTACGCGCCATGTCCGCCCGACGCTGGACGGACAGGCCTTCTACGAACGCTGCGTACACGTGCTGAGCGAGCTGGACGAGGCCGAATCCTCGCTGCAGCATGTGGCGTCGAATCCGCGCGGCGTCCTGCGCGTGGACATGCACGGCACGCACGCGACCCGGATCGTCCTGCCCAGCATAGACCGGTTCCACGACCGCTATCCGGGCATCGACCTCGTCGTCAGCAGCGGCGACAGGCTGGTCGACCTCGTACGCGAAGGCGTCGATTGCGTGATACGGGCTGGCCATCCGCGCGACTCGTCCCTGGTGGCACGTCCGCTGGCGGTCATGCCCCAGGTCCTCTGCGCGAGCCCCGGATACCTGGCCCGCTTCGGCACGCCTGGCCATCCCGACGATCTGGCGGGGCACCAGGTCGTACGCTTTTTCGCCAGCCAGGGCACGTCCGACTATCCGCTGGAGCTGGTGGTCGACGGCCAGGTCCGCAGCTATGCGCTGGGTGGCTGGATGTCGGTGAACGATGCCGAGAATTACGTGACTTGCGCACTGCGGGGCTGCGGGCTGATCCAGTTGCCGCGCTTCCACGTCCAGGACGAACTGCGCGACGGGCGGCTGGTGGAAGTGCTGCCCGGATGGCGCAGCCCGGGCCTGCCGCTGTCGGTGCTCTACCCCTCGCACCGCCAATTGTCCCCGCGGGTGCGGGTGTTCATCGATTGGCTGCGGGCCCTGTACGAGGAAAGATTCCCGCCCGACGCGCCCTGAAGCCGCCGGAAAGACAAAACGCCGCGCAAGCGCGGCGTCGTCATGGCCGGAAGGCGGGGTGGCCTACAGCGAGCCGATCTCGCGCTGGACCCACTGGCGGATGCGCTGGGCGTCGGCGGTGCGCGTGAGCGAGCCGACCGAATCCAGCAGCACGATGGCCATGTCGCGGCCGCCGATATTGGCCAGCATGACCAGGCAGCGTCCGGCTTCGTTGATGAAACCGGTCTTGGACACGATGATGTTCCAGTCGGAACGGGCCACCAGGCGATTCGTGTTGCGGAAGGTCTGGTGCCGGCCGCCGATATCGACGGAATATTCGGTATCGGTCGTGTACTGGCGGATCAGCGGGCGTTGTGAACCTTCGCGCATCAGGCGCACGAGATCGCGGGCGCTGGAGACGTTCTCGCTCGACAGGCCGGTAGGCTCGACGTAGTGCGTATCGTGCATGCCCAGTGCCGCGGCCTTGGCGTTCATGGCCTGCACGAACGCCGGCAGGCCGCCGGGGTAGTTGCGCCCCAGCGCGTTGGCGGCGCGGTTCTCGGAAGACATCAGCGCCAGGTGCAGCATGTCGGCACGCGACAGGCGCGTACCGACCGACAGGCGGGAATGCGTGAACTTGTGCGTATCGATGTCGTCGGTGGTGACCTCGATCATCTCGTCCAGCGGCAGGCCGGCGTCGACCACGACCAGCGCGGTCATCAGCTTGGTGATGGAGGCGATGGGCGCCACCGCGCCCTCGTTCTTGGCGAACAGCACATCCGAGGAATTCAGGTCCTGCACGAAGGCCACGCTGGAACGCAGCGACAGATTGCCATCGGCATCCTCGAGCGGGGCGGAAGGCGCATAGGAAGCGTGCCGGATGCCGGCCGAGGCGACCGCCTTCCTGGGGGCGGCCTTGGCGACGCGCTTTTTCTTGGCGGGAACGGAAGCCGTTCTGGACGCCTTGGCGGACTTGGTCTTGGTCGCGGTGGCTTTTTTCGCCGGCTTCGCCTTGGCGCTCTTGGACGTCGTGGGGGTGGCCGCGTAGGCAACGGGAGCAGCCGCGGGCAGGACCAGCCCGGCGGTTAGCGCGCACATCAATGAAACCGACAGAATGCTCTTTCTGATGCGCGCCATGTTTCCTCCGGTAACGACTCAGCCCAGGCGCCGCAGCATATCAGATTTTTGGATAAAAATCTCCATTAAATGAACGACTTAGCGCGCACTTTTTAAGTCGTTATTTAAATGCCACGGCAAAAATTACAAAAAATGCAACGAGGGGGGCGGCATCCCCAGGACAGCCGCCCCCCCCGCACGCCGGCAAACGGCGAGGTCAGTCGGCGTAGACGCCGGCCTTTTTGATGACCGCGCCCCACTTGGCGGTCTCGGACTTCACCAGCGTGTCGAGCGCCGCCGGCGTGGCCTTGTCGTTCAGCACGATGGCCCCCAGTTCGGTCATGCGCTGCTTGAACGCGGGATCGTCCAGGCCGGCCTGCAGCGAGGCCTGGAGCTTGGCGACGATCTCGGGCGAGGTGCCCTTGGGCGCCCACAGGCCGTGCCAGATGCCCACCGAGAAGTCCTTCAGGCCCGACTCGTCCAGCGTGGGCAGGTCAGGCAGGCTGGGCACGCGGGTCTTGCTGGTGACGGCGTAGGCCTTGACCTTGCCGGCCTTGATCTGCCCGGTGGTGTTGGTGGTCTGGTCGCACATGAAGTCCACCTGCTTGCCCAGCAGGTCGTTCATGGCCGGCGCGGTACCCTTGTAGGGAATGGTCTGGAATTCCGAGCCTATCGTGCTCATGAACATCAGGCCGCACAGGTGCGAGGCCGAGCCGATGCCGGCATTGGCCATCGACAGCTTGCCGGCGTTGGCCTTCACATAGGTCAGGAATTCCTTGATGTTGGCGGCCGGGAAGTTTTCGCGCGCGATCAGCGTCATCGGCACGTCGACGGTCAGCCCGATGGGCTGGAAGTCATGGGCCTGGTCGTAGCTCAGCTTGCGGTACAGCGCGGGCGCGGTCGAGAAGCCGATGTGCATGAGCAGCACGGTATAGCCGTCGTTCGGCGCCTTGGCCACGCGGGCGGTACCGATGGTGCCGCCGGCACCGCCGACGTTCTCGACCACCACGGTCTGGCCCAGCGACTTGCGCATGGCCTCGGCCAGCGAGCGCGCCACCACGTCGGTGGGACCGCCGGCGGCAAACGGGACGATCATCGTGACCGGTCGAGTGGGATAGCCCTGCGCCATCGCCTGCGTAGGTGCGAGGACGGCCGCGCTGGCCAGGGCCGCGGCCCCGATCGTCGCGGACACAGCTTTCTTGTGGATAGCCATTCTTTTATCTCCTGCCTCGTTAAATAGTTGCGCCGCGAGCCGACAACTCCCGCGGCGGTGAGACGAGTTTAAGGGATGGAAACCACGAAGCCGTGACGGTTTCGCCTATCGTTTCCCCTGAGCCCAGGCCACCGCGAACGCCGACAGCGCCATGCCCGCGACCATGGTCGCGGTCAGCGGCTCGTCGAAGGCGGCCCAGGCCATCAGCGCCGTCACCGCCGGAGTCAGATACATCAGGCTGGCCACGCGCGTGGCCGCCCCGCGCCGGATCAACAGGAACAGCAGGCAGATGGCGCCTATCGACAAGGCGAAGACCGACCATGCCCAGGCGCCCGCCAGCGGCCAGGTCCACTGCACCGCCATGGTCTCGAACATCCACGCCGCCGGCAGCACGACGATCAGCGAAGCACCGAACTGCAGCAGCAACCCGGCCCGCAGGTCCACCCCGGGACAGAAGCGTCTCTGATAAACGGTGCCCGCCGTGATGGACAGCAGCGCCGCCACGGCAAAGGCCAGGGCCTGCGAGGTCAGGCCCATCGTGCCGATACGGTTCCCCACGACCAGGGCCACGCCCACGAACCCCAGGACCAGCCCGGCCCACTGCCGCGCGGAAGGAGGCTCGCCCATCCAGCGTCCGGCCACCGCGGTCAGCAGCGGCTGCAGCCCCACCACCAGCGCCGCCAGGCCCGCCCCCATGCCCAGGTGGATGGCGATCCAGACGCCTCCCAGGTAACCGGCCTGCAGCAGCACGCCGGCCACCGCCATGTGGACACCCTGCCGCCGGCCCGGCCAGGCGATGCCGGCGCTGAACGGCGCCAGCACCACCAGCACGCCGGCGAAGCGCATCGACAGGAAAGTCAGGGGTTCGGCGTAGGGCAGGCCGTAGCGGGCGACGACGAAACCGGTGCTCCAGATCAGGACGAAAAACGGGGAAATCAGGCGGGATGGCAGCGATGAACCCACGACGGCGGCCTTTCGGAGGGTGTCAGGCCGAGAAGTGTAGCCGCCGGGCGGTGCCCCGCACCATGCCTGGGCACAGTAGAACGCCCGGGTATGGCGCATCGCACCAAAACAACGTGGCGCAATGCAACACATCCGCCGGGTCCGCAAAGGCGCGGATCGGGCGTTCCGCTTTTTCCGCCGTTTCCTCCTCCTGTCTTAAAAAAATGTCTTTAATCAGTCACTTATGGGTTTTGCCAACAAAGTGCGATTTTTTCCGCGGGCATCTTGACTTTCGGCGGCACGTCCTTAAAATACGTTTTGTGCATCGCAGCAAAGTCGCTTACCGCGATACGGTGCGTGCACCAGGATCGGGCTTTTTGGGGCGTACTCCCCTGGTTTCCCGGTCGCCCCGTGTAGACAGCCCTCAAGGAGCCCCCTATGTTTGCCACCCCCGAACGCGCCCTGGCCACCCAAAAAGCCGCCTTCGACGCCCTGCTCGCCGCGCAGAACACCGCCTTCGCCGGCTTCGAGAAGCTGGTCGACCTGCACCTCAAGGTCACCAAGGCCACGTTCGAAGAGGCTTCGCTGAAGGCCCAGGAAGCCTTCACGCTGAAGGACGGCCAGGAAGCGCTGGCGTTCGTCTCCGCGCTGGCCCAGCCCAACGCCGAGAAGGCCCTGGCCTACAGCAAGCACGTGTATGACATCGTCTCCGGCGTGCAGAGCGAATTCACCCGCCTGGGCGAAGCCCAGATCGCCGAACAACAGCGCCAGCTGTCGGACGTGGTCGAGCAACTGGCCAAGAACGCCCCGGCCGGCTCGGAAAGCGCCCTGGCCCTGCTGAAGTCGTCGCTGGCCACCGCCACCTCGGCCTACGAATCGGTGAACAAGGCTGCCAAGCAGGCTGCCGAACTGGCCGAATCCAACCTGACCGCCGCCGCCAACGCGACGTTCAAGGCCGCCGCCGAAAACGGCAAGACGACCCGCGCTCGTAAGACCGCATAGGCCCACCCCCTACGCGCTTCGCGCGCCCCCTCAAGGGGGCGATGCGGGTGGACCGGCAGAGCCGGATCCACCGCATCCTGGGTAAAAAAGCGGAGAACGATGTTCGTTCTCCGCTTTTTTGTTTTTAGGTGGATGCGGCGGCGAAGACGCCGCCCAGGCGGCGGGCTTCGTCGCGTAGCATCGCCAGGGCTTCGGCGGCGCTGTCGGGATCGCCCTTGACGCCTAGTTCGATGTGGCGCCGCTTGCCCTCGCCCATGCTGGGCAGGCTGAACACTTTCACGCCCGGCCAGCGGCGCTCGATGGCCTCCATCACGGGGGCGATGCTGGACTCGGCCAGTTCGAACACCATGAACGAGTGCTCCACGTGCGGCACGGCGTGGTGCAGCCCCGCGTAGCGGTGGTCCAGCGTCCATTCGATCATCGGCCACGCCATGACCGGAAAACCCGGCACGAAAGTGTGATCGCGGATGAAGAACCCCGGGATCTTGTTGTATGGATTGGGCACGATCTCGCTGCCCACCGGGAACTCGCCCATCTGCAGGCGCCGCAGGTTGTCCGGCGCCGTCATGTCGGCCGTGCCCGAGCCCTGCGCGGCCGTTTCCGCACAGCGCTGCGTGATCAGCTCACGGGCCTCGTCGTGCAGCGCCAGCGGCAGGCCCAGCGCGGCCGCGGCCGCCTGGCGGGTGTGGTCGTCGGGCGTGGCGCCTATGCCGCCACACGAGAACACCACGTCGCCGCTCGCGAAACTGCGCCGCAGCGCGGCGACCAGGGCCTCGCGATCGTCGCCCAGGAATTCCGCCCACGACAGCCGCAGGCCGCGCGCGCCCAGCAGCTCCACGATCTTGGAAAAATGCTTGTCCTGGCGACGGCCCGAAAGGATCTCGTCGCCGATGATGATCAGGCCGATGCGGCGATGGGAAACGGCTGTGTCGTTCATGGCGTGGTTTCGCTGCGCAAGCGGCGCAGCGCCTCGAGTGCGAAGTGCGAGAACAGGAGCGCGGAAAACACCGGCAGCAGGAACCAGGCCGGCGGCAGCAGGTTCAGCAGCGAGCAGATCAGCCCCAGCGTCCAGAAGCCGCGATTATGCCGCGCCATCAGGATGCGCCGTTCTTCCGGCGAGGCATGCTCGATCATGGCGTCGAGCCGCAGCATGCGGGTAAAGGCAAAGGCCCACCACGCGATGGGCAGCAGCACCGCCAGCGGCGGCAGCAGCCACAGCGGCATGGTGAACAGCCACCCCAGCACGAACAGCGTGGTCACCCACACCGCGTTCCAGACGCTGGCCACCGTGGCATGGCGGCCACGCCGCTGCAGGCCTGGATAGTCGTTCTGCTCCAGGTTGCGCAGCACCAGCGGCATGATCAGCACCGCCGCAACGACCAGCCCCAAGATGCCCGACAACGGCAACAGGATCAGCGTCGCCACGACCGGAATCAGCCACAGCTTCAGCGACGCGATGCCGATCGCGACCAGCATGCCGTCGATCTGCCCCATCAGCGGCAACGAGAACAGCGTGCCCTGCAGCCACTCGGTCAGCGGCGTCCAGAACAGCCAGATCAACACGACGGCGCCCACCAGCGCGACCAGGAAGGGCAACAACAGCGCCAGCAGCATGGGCCCACGGAACTGCGACACCACCGCGCGCCCGAAGGCCAGCCCCACGCCTTGCAGGCCGGCGCTGGGATCACCGCGTTCGACAGGAGAGGAAGTCATCGGATCTCCGGGAATTCAGCCATGGTTGCAAGTATGACGCATGGCGCAGGCATAATGGCTACCGGATCCCTACTTCCCTCGCATCATGGCCGTCTATCTTCCCGACACCGGCGCCAGCGATCTCTCGCGGCGCCTCGACGATCCGCAGACCATACTGGTGGCATGCCTGTGCGCGGCGTGGTGCGGCACGTGCCGCGAATACCTGCCCAAGTTCGAGGAACTGTCGGGCCGCTTCAAGGACCACGTCTTCCTGTGGGTGGACGTCGAGGAACATCCCGACCTTCTCGACGACGAAGACATCGAGGACTTCCCCACCCTGCTGATCCAGAACGGTACCCAGACCCTGTTCTACGGCCCCATGCTGCCGCACATCGGCCACCTGGAACGCCTGCTGGAAAGCCTCCAGACGGACAGCCCCCCACCCAACCTGCCGGGAGCGCCGGAGTTGCGCCGGGCGCTGACCTGAAATGACGTCGCCCGCGATGGGCGGGCGACGGCGACATTCCCGGCTCCGGTCACGCCGGCCGGCCCTGCCCCCAGGGGTCGACGCAGCAGTGGATGGCGGCCGTGCCGGCTTCCCCGCCCACGGTGCGCAGCGCGACATCGACGCGGTCCAGGCCGAACACGTGCGTACACAGCTTGTGCAGCGGATAGCGGCCCGACGCGATGGTTGCCAGCGCGAGTTCCACGGCCTGGTAGCTGTGGCCGCGCACCCCCTTGACCGTCAGGCACTTGCGGAACAGCATGTCGCTGTCGAACCGGGGCACGGGTTGCCCCTTGCGCCCTCCCAGCAGCACCCTGCCGTTCTTGCGCGCCAGCTGGATTGCCGCCACGATGGTGTCCGGTCCGCCCGAAGCGCAATCGATGACCAGGTCCGCCATCAATCCACCGGTCATCTCGGCCACCGATTCCAGCAGGTCGTGCGCTTCGATATCGATGGTGTGATGCGCACCCAGTTCGCGCGCCAGCGCCAGCCTGTGGCGATCGGCGCCCAGGCCCGTCACGATGATGCAGCCGACCCCGGCCTCGCGCGCCGCCACCACGCAGGCCAGCCCCTGCTGCCCCGGCCCCTGGATGAGCACCACCTGCCCCAGCCTCGCTTCCCCCTGGAAATGCACCCATTCGAAGCCATTGCCCAACGGCAGCGCCAGCGTTGCCAGCGTTGCCGACATGGCGTCCGGCACTCGGTGAAACACCGAATTGGGGTGCAGGAACTGGTACTGCCCATAGCCGCCCCAGAGGGACGGCGCGACGGAAATGGGCGTCGAGCCGTACCGGATGCCGCTGCCCAGCAACGAATCCGTGGCATCGCACAGCCGGAAATTCCCGGTCCGGCAGTAGTCGCAATGGCCGCAAGGCAGGTATTCCTCCAGGGCCACCCGGTCACCTTCCTTCAGGCCCCACCGGGCGGCGGCCGATGCCCCCAGCGCCGAAACGCGGCCCACAGTCTCGTGGCCCAGGATCAGCGGCCCCTTGCTCTTGGGATAGTTCAGGAAATAGGGCCAGTCGCTTCCGCAGACACCGGTCATCTCCACTTCCAGCAGGCCGCCGTCCACCGGGATGTCGGGACGGGGAAACATCCGGACCTCGGTCTGCTTGCCGTCCAGGGCGACAGCGGCGCAAATGGTTTCAGACATCGCGTGCATCCTAGATGGAGGTGTGTTCGGTATCGGTCTTGGCCGTCGCATCCTTCAGCACTTGTTCCAGCGGCACGTCCTCCGGCAGCACGAACGAGGCCGAGCGCACCCTGTGCGTGGCCGGGTCCAGCCCGGGCAACGGCGCGTCCGTACCCAGGTTGCCGGCCGCCGCCAGCAGACGCCGGCGTGCCCTGACGATGGCGATGTCGGTAGCCGCCAGCCGCTCCAGGCTCCGGTCGACGATGGGACCCATGCTTTCCTGCAGCGACGCATCCTGCATGGCGATGCCCCTGACCCCGCTGTACAGCGTTCCCTTCTTCTGGGCTTCGCGGTCGATCAGATAATCGTTTCGCTTGTTCGCCACCGTGCGATAGGTGCCCGGAATCAGCTCGGCATAGATCCCCTGCCCGTTCTGCATGGCCTCCAGTTCCTCCGGCTTCAGCGCCCGGGAAGGATGGTGGGTCATGCTCCAGGCATAGCAATTCTCGTCGTCCATCGGCACCCAGGCATGGCCATGCAAGGCATGGTCGCCATACGGCGGAATCATCGTGTACCACGGCATGATCCACTGGGTCACCCGCCAGTAGCTATGGCCCTCGTCGGCACGGCGGCGCGCACCGATGACCAGCCCGCCATCGGACTCCATGACCTCGAGCTTGGGGGCCGTGTCCTGCTGGTACTGCGCTCCTTTCGTCCCCTTGTGCAGCGGATCGGTATGCAGTTCGCCGCTATGCAGGAACGAAACGTGGCTGGAATCGATGCCCCCCTCCATTGCCTGCAGGTAATTGTTTTCCTGTATCCGCTTGCAGACGTAGCGATGCGAGTCGGGCACCATCGCCCATTCGAACTCCGGGAATGCCGGCTGCAGCTCCGGCGGCCCCATATAGGTCCACACCACTCCCCCTCGCTCCACGCAGGGATAGGAAGTCAGCTTCACGCTCTTGCTGAAATGGCTGCCGGCGGGCTCCGACGGTACTTCCGTGCACTGGCCCCGGAAGTCGTATTTCCAGCCGTGATAGGGGCAGCGAATGCCGTCCATTTCGATGCGGCCGAACCATAGCGAGACCCGTCGGTGCGCGCAGAACTCGTCGATCAGCGCCACCCGCCCCTGCGTGTCGCGGAATGCCAGCAGATTCTCGGACAAGAGCTTGACGCGCACCGGCGGCCCGTCGGGCTCGCGCAGTTCCTCGGACAGCAAGGCCGGGATCCAATAACGGCGGAACAGGCTGCCCATGGGCGTGCCGGGGCCGGTCTGCACCAGTTGCGTGTTTTGTGCTTTCGTAACCATGTCGTCTTCGTCAGAAATTGAAAGTCCGGGCGATGCTCAGTCGAGCGCCAGGCCGGCTCGTGCCGCCACATCGCGCCAGGTCGCGATCTCGCGCCGTACCCAGTCGTTCAGGATCGCGGGCGAACCTCCCACGCTCGCCACGCCCATCTGATCGAACGCCGCCTGCACGTCGGGTAGCCGGAGCAGGTCGTTGACGTCGGCATTGACCTTGTCGATGATCGCCGGCGGCGTGCCCGCCGGGGCATGCACGCCCACCCACGTCTCGAGCACCATCTTCTTCATACCCAGCTCGCTCAACGTCGGCACATTCGGAAACTGGGGGACGCGATCATCGGCGACCACCGCCAGCATGCGCATTTTTCCCGACCGTACCAGCGAGGCCGCCGTCTGCAGCACGACGAAACTGGCCTGCACCTGGCCGGCTGCCAGGTCGTTCAGCACGCTGCTGGTGGCCCTGTACGGGACGTGCGTCATCTTGACGCCGTTCTCCTGCTGGAACAGTTCCATGGTCAGGTGGTGCACGCTGCCCACACCCGGCGAGGCGTAGTTGAATTTGCCGGGGGGCAGTTTCCTCAGGTAGCCCAGGAATTCGCCCACGCTCGCGGCCGGCACGTCATTGCTCACGATCAGCGCCAGCGGGCTCTTGCCTACCAAGGCCACGGGCGCGAAGGCGGTGGCGGGATCGTAGGGCAGGTTCGAGCGCACGGCCGCCAGCGTGCTGAAGGCGGTGATCGACATCAGCAAGGTATGGCCGTCGGGCAACTCCTTCGCGACGAAGTCCATGCCTATGGAACCGCCTGCGCCGACCTTGTTGTCGACCACCACCGGCACCCCCCAGCGCTGCGCCAACTTGGGCGCCATCAGGCGCGCGATCAGATCGCCCGTTGTGCCGGCCGAGGCAGGAATGATGATCTTGACCATGTGTTGCGGATAGCCCGCCGCCAGCGCGACCGACGGCAGCAACATGCAACAGGACAGCCAGGCCACCAGTGAGCGGCGCCTCGAACGCCTCTTCAAGTCAGCGGATATCGCCAGTGCCATCGTTGTCTCCGTCCACTCTCGTTGTAGTGGCGACGATTACACTCCAGGCCTATTGATTATCCCAACAATTTATTTTGATCGATTAAGTAGGTGGCCTAATGAGCAATGTTCATCCGTCGCTGGGCAATCTCTCTCTCAAGCAACTGCGCGCCTTCGTCTGCGTGGCCGAAGCCAGGAGCTTCACCGAGGCGGCCGCGCGGCTCAGCCTCTCGCAATCGGCCGTCAGCCAGCTGGTGCGGGAATTGGAATCGGAACTGGAACTCAAGCTGTTCGACCGCACGACCCGCACGGTAAGGCTGACTGACGCGGGCGAGGAACTGCAGCCGACCGCGGCGCGCGTACTGCAGGACCTGGGCGCGGCGATAAGCGGTTCGCGCGACCTGGTGGCGCGTCGCCGGGGACGAGTGAGATTCGCCTGCTCGCCGGTACTATCGTCGCTGCTGTTGCCGCGCGTGATCGGCGCGTTCACGGCGCGCCACCCCCACATCACCGTGATCCTGCGGGATAGCGTAGGCAGCGGGATCGTGGACCTGGTCGCCGACGGCGAAGCGGACCTGGCGCTCAGCGTCCCGCCTTCGGAGTCGCCGTTCGTCGAAGAGGAGCCCTTCCTGACCGACCACCTGGCCCTGATCCATCCCCGCACCTACGGCTGGACCAAGCGGCGACGCGTATCCTGGGCGGACGTCACCACCCATCCCTATATCGCGCTACAGGCGCAGAACCCCACCCGTCATTTCGTCGACTACCACGCGGCATTGGCGAACGTGCGCCTCAAGCCCGCCTACGAGGTCTCGTTCGTCTGGACCGCCATCGGCCTGGTCGATGCCGGGCTGGGCGTGGCGCTTATCCCCGGCCACACCCGCCCCATCGTCGAGAAATACGAAAACGTCGACATGCGGCTGTTCGAACCGCAGACCATCGTGCGTCCGATCTCGCTGCTGCGTCACCGCCAGCGGTCGCTCTCCCCTGCCGCCCAGACCTTCGCCGACTTCATCCGCGCCTACATACGCCTCTGACGCCTATCGCGTCACGGACTCCCACAGCTTTTGCAAGCGCTTGACCGAAACCGGCATGGGCGTCCTCAACTCCTGCGCGAACAACGCCACCCGCAATTCCTCCAGCATCCACCGGAACTCGTCCAACTTCGCGTCCGGCACGCCCTTGCGCGCCGCCCGCGCCCGCTGATAGGGCGCCAGCAACTGGTTCAGGTCCGCCAGCAGGCGCGCATCGCGCGCCGGATCCGCGCGCAGCTTGTCGATGCGCGCCTGGACCGCCTTGAAATACCGCGGGAAATGCGACAACTGCGAGAACGGCGTATCGCGCACGAACCACTTCCCCATCAGCCCGCGCATCTGCTGCTCCATGTCCGCATGGGCCGCGGCATGCGGCTTGGCCTGCGGCAGCTTGCGCTGCGCGGCGGCCCATTCGGTCAGCACCGCCGCCACCAGGCGCGCGATTTCCTGCGCCAACAGTCCTACCCTGCCCTTGCCCTCGGCGCGCCGCTGCGCGAATGACTCCGCGTCCGCCGGCCAGGGATCCGCCAGGCAGGCCTGCGCCAGCGCCGCATCCACGATCTGGTCGCGCAGTTCCTCCTGCGTGCCCAGCGGCATGTAGAGCATGCTCATCTGCGTCATGCCGGTCAGGTTCTTCTCCAGGAACTTGACCTGCTCCTTCAACTGCAGCCGGAACAGGCGCAACAGCCCCGCGCGATGATGGCGCGCGGCCTCGTCGGGATCGTCGAACACGTCCAGGTCGCAGTGCGTGACGCGATCCACCAGCGCCGGATAGCCGATCACCGACAGGCCGCCGCGCCTGATCTCCATCAGCTCGGGCAGGGGCCCGAAGGTCCAGTCCGTCAGGTTCTCGTGCGCCAACGCCTGCGCCACCTCCTTGTCGCGCGCGGCCACCTGCTGGAACGTGGCCTGCGCCTCGCGCCCCAGTTGCGCCTTCAGGTGCGACAGGTTGCGGCTCATGTCCAGCATGCGGCCGTGCTCGTCCACCACGCGGAAATTCATCGACAAATGCGCCGGCAGCGTCTCCTGCTTGAAATCCGACGGCGCCAGCTGCACCGTGGTCTGCTCGCGCACGTCGGCGATCAGCGCCTCGACCAGCCCGCGGTCCGGCTTCTGCGCCCGCTCGAACCAGCGGTCGTAGAAACCCGCCGCGTATTCGGGCAGCGGCACGCAGTGCCGGCGCAGCTTCTGCGGCAGCGACTTCAGCAGCAGATGGACCTTCTCCTTCAGCAGGCCCGGCACCAGCCACTCGCAGCGTGCCGGATCGAGCTGGTTCAGCGCGAACAGCGGTACCGACAGCGTCACCCCGTCGCGCGGCGAGCCCGGCTCGAAGTGATAATCGAGCGCCATGTCGATGCCGTGCAGCGACAGCTTCTTGGGAAACACCTCGGTCGTGACGCCCGCGGCCTCGTGCCGCATCAGTTCGTCGCGCGACAGGAACAGCAGCTTGTCGCCCCCGGGCTTGCGCGCCTCGTCCTGGTACCATTTCTCCAGCGTCACCACCCGGTTCACGTCGGCCGGCACCTGCCGGTCGTAGAACGCGTAGATCAGGTCTTCGTCGACCAGGATGTCGGGCCGGCGCGACTTGTGCTCGAGCTTCTCGATTTCGGCGACCAGCTTGCGGTTGTGCGCGATGAAAGGCAGCCGGCTGTCGAGTTCGCCGGTGACCAGGGCCTCGCGGATGAACAGCTCGCGCGCCTGGCGGGCATCGATGCGGCCATAATCGACGCGGCGGCCGGCGTAGACGGTCAGCCCGTAGAGGGTCGCGCGCTCGTTGGCGACCACCCTCCCCTCCTTCTTTTCCCAACGCGGATCGGACCAGTTCTTGCGCAGCAGGTGGCCGCCCACGCGCTCCACCCACGTGGGGTCAATGCGCGCGATACAGCGCGCGAACAGCCGCGAGGTCTCGACCAGTTCGGCCGCCACGACCCACCGCCCCGCCTTCTTCGCCAGGCGGGAGCCCGGATGGATGAAGAAGCGTATGCCGCGCGCGCCCAGGTACTGGGCCTCTTCGTCGGACTTGTAGCCGATGTTGCCCAGCAGCCCGGACAGCAGCGCCAGGTGGATCTGCTCCAGCGTGGCCTCGGTCTGGTTCAGGCGCCAGCCGTGCTCGCCCACCACCGCCGCCAGTTGCGAATGCACGTCGCGCCATTCACGCATGCGCACCGGCGACAGGAAGTTCTGGCGCAGGTTCTCCACCAGCTTGCGCTGCGACTGCTTGTGCTCGACCGCTTCGTTGAACCACTTCCACAGCTTCAGGAAGGCCATGAACTCGGACCGTTCGTCGGCGAACTTGGCATGGGCCTGGTCGGCCGCCTCCTGCGCGTCCATGGGGCGGTCGCGCGGGTCCTGCACCGACAGCGCCGCCGCGATGATCAGCACCTCGCTCAGGCAGGACTGGTCGCGCGCGGCCAGGATCATGCGGCCGATGCGCGGGTCGACCGGCAGCCGCGCCAGTTCGCGCCCCACCGGCGTCAAGGCGTTGTCCTCGTCGATGGCGCCCAGTTCCTGCAGGAGGTGGTAGCCGTCGGCGACGGCCCGCCCCGGCGGCGCCTCGACGAACGGGAACTGCTCGATGTCGTCCAGCTTCAGGGACTTCATGCGCAGGATGACGCTGGCCAGCGACGAGCGCAGGATCTCCGGGTCGGTGAAAGGCTGGCGCGCCGCGTAGTCGGTCTCCTCGTACAGGCGGATGCACACGCCGGGTCCGATACGGCCGCAACGGCCCGCCCGCTGGTTGGCCGAAGCCTGGCTGACCGGCTCGATGCGCAGTTGTTCGACCTTGTTGCGCCACGAATAGCGCTTCATCCGGACCAGGCCGGTATCGACCACGAAGCGTATGCCGGGCACCGTCAGCGACGTCTCGGCCACGTTGGTGGCCAGGACGACGCGGCGGCCGCTGCCCTTGGGATGGAAGACCCGCTCCTGTTCGGCCTGCGACAGCCGGGCAAACAGCGGCAGCACCTCGGTACCGGGCGGATGGTGCTTGCGCAGGGCCTCGGCCGCCTCGCGGATCTCGCGCTCGCCGGGCAGGAAAACCAGCACGTCGCCGGGGCCGTGGCGGGCGCACTCGTCCACGGCATCGACGATGGCGTCGATCAGGTCGCGTTCCTCGTCGCGCGACAGGTTCTCCTTCTCGCGCGGCCGTTCGGCTTTCCTGGCCGGCTGCTCGTCGGTGTCGCTGGCCTGCATGCCGCGGGTATCCACCGGCCGGTAGCGGACCTCCACCGGGTACAGGCGTCCCGAGACGTTGATGACGGGCACCTCGGGCTGGCCGGGCAGGCTGAAATGCCGGGCGAAGCGCTCCGCGTCTATGGTTGCCGACGTAATGATCAGTTTCAAATCGGGCCGCCGCGCCAGCAACTGGCGCAGGTAGCCCAGCAGGAAATCGATATTCAGGCTGCGTTCGTGCGCCTCGTCGATGATGAGCGTGTCGTAGGCGCGCAACCAGGGATCGCGCTGCGACTCGGCCAGCAGGATGCCGTCGGTCATGAGCTTGACCGAGGCTCCCGGGGCCGTGCGGTCGTTGAAACGGACCTGGTAGCCCACCACCTCGCCCAGCGGCGTGCCCAGCTCCTCGGCGATCCGGCGCGCCACCGAGGTCGCCGCCAGGCGCCGCGGCTGGGTATGGCCGATCATGCCGGCCACGCCGCGGCCGGCATCCAGGCATATCTTGGGCAGCTGGGTGGTCTTGCCCGACCCGGTCTCGCCGCTGACGATGATGACCTGGTGCGCCGCCAGGGCGCGCGCGATCTCGTCTCGCCGGCCGCTGACGGGCAGGTCTTCGGGGTAGGTAATGGGCGGAACCGGGTTGCGCCGTCGTGCCAAAGGCACATTCTTGCGGGATTGTGCGACCATGAGAAGAACTTGGATTAACCCGTCATTATAATTTTGGGATGAACGCAGCCGCACAACCTCCCGACCCCGATCCTGCCCCCTCCGACCTGCACGCCCGGTTCGTGCAGTGGTTCCGCGAAGTGGCGCCCTACGTACATGCCTTCCGCGGCAAGATCTTCGTGGTGGCTTTCGGCGGCGAACTCGTCCAGGCGGGCGCCCTGAACGTCCTGATCCAGGACCTCTCGCTGCTCAGCGCCCTGGGCATACGCCTGGTGCTGGTCCACGGCTCGCGCCCCCAGGTCAACGAGCAGCTCCGGCTCAAGGGCATCCCCTTCCAGTTCGGCCGCGGCCTGCAGATGACCGACACGGCCGCGCTCGAATGCGCCAAAGAAGCGGCCGGCGAGATCCGCCTGGACATCGAGGCGGCGTTCAGCCAGGGCCTGCCCAATACGCCCATGTCCCACTCCCATATCCGGGTCATCTCGGGCAACTTCATCACCGCCCGGCCGGTCGGCGTCATCGACGGCGTCGACTACCGCCACACCGGCCAGGTGCGCAAGGTGGACGCCGAGGCATTGAACATGGCGCTGGGCCAGGGGTCCATCGCGCTGCTGTCGCCGCTGGGCTTCTCGCCCACGGGCGAGGCCTTCAATCTTTCCATGGAAGACGTCGGCACCGCCGTGGCGGTGGCGCTGCGCGCCGAAAAGCTGATCTTCCTGACCGACGCGCCTGTCCTCCACGACAAGGAAGGCAACGTCGACACCGAGCTGGCACGCGAGGACGCCGACGCGCTGATCGCCCAGGGCGACCTGGACGCAGGCACGGCCGTGGTGCTCAAGCACGCTTCGCGGGCGGTCAAGCTGGGCGTGGCGCGCGCGCACCTGGTGCCCTACGACCTGGACGGCGGCGTGCTGCTGGAAGTATTCACCCACGACGGCGTGGGCACCATGGTCGTGGAAGACACGCTGGACGACCTGCGCCCCGCCACCATCGACGACGTGGGCGCGATCCTCCACCTGATCGAGCCGCTCGAGGTCGACGGCACGCTGGTACGCCGCGGCCGCGGCAGCATCGAGCGCGACGTCGAGAAATTCTCGGTCAGCGAACACGACGGCGTCATCTACGGCTGTGCGGCGCTGTATACCTATCCCGAGGAAAAAATGGCCGAGATGGCCGCGCTGACGGTCAATCCGCAGTGGCAAGGCGCCGGCGAAGGCGACAAGCTGCTGCGCCACATCGAAAGCCGTGCCCGGGCGGCGGGCATCACGCGGCTGTTCGTACTGACCACGCGCACCGCGCACTGGTTCATCAAGCGCGGCTTCTCACAGGGCAGCGTGGCCGACCTGCCCAAGGACAAACAGGCGCACTACGACCGCAGCCGCAACAGCCAGGTGTTCATCAAGCGGCTGTAGCCCGTAAAAATGCATTTACATGTATTTTTACAACGCCGATATCAGAACAAACTCTGATATTTAATGTATTTACATATTTCATGCTCGGCATTACCTTAGGCTGAAACCACCCCGCGCCGCGTACCGGCGTCCGCAAGCCAAGGAGCAAGCATGGACATGCATCGCAGGCAATTCGGCGCGGCGGCGCTGGCCATGGCCGCGGCCTGGACCGCCGGCGCGCAGGAAACCTATCCCTCGCGAGCCATTACCCTGGTGGTGGCCTACGCCCCCACCGGCGACACGGACGCCATGGCGCGTCTTTACGCGGCCAAGCTGTCGGCCCGGCTCAAGCAACCCGTGGTGGTCCTGAACCGCCCCGGCGCGGCCGGCACCATAGGCAGCCGCTACGTCAGCCAGGCCGCGCCGGACGGCCACACCTTGCTGTTCGCGCCCAACACCGTGGCCACCGCACCCCTGGTCATGAAACCCGAGGCCCTGACCTACGACGTGCTGAACGACTTCGCCCCCATCGTCCAGACGTCGATCTGCCCGCTGATCCTGGTGGCCAATCCCGCCACCGGCTTCAAGACCCTGGCCGACGTGGTGGACGCCGCGCGCGGCGGGCGGCAACTGTCCTTCGGCACGCCCGGCCCGGGCTCCCCCATGCACATCGCCGGCGAATGGCTGAACCGCGCCGCCGGCATCGGCATCCAGCACGTGCCCTACCGCGCCAACGTCGCGGCCCAGATCATAGGCGGGCACGTGCCGCTGGGCTACGTCACCCTGGGCACCGTCGCGCAATACCTGCAGGCAGGCAAGGTCACCGCGCTCGCCGTCACCGATCCGGCGCGCTCGTCCTTCCTGCCCACCGTGCCCACCATCGCCGAGTCCGGCTACCCCGAGGTCGTGGTGGGCGCCTGGCACGGCTTCTTCGCGCCCAAGGGCACGCCCGACCACGTGGTGGCGCTGCTCAACCGGCACCTGAACGAGATCCTGCGCATGCCGGACGTGGTCGAGACGCTGAAGCACTTCGCGGCCGAACCGGTGGGAGGCCCTCCCGCCCGGCTCAAGGAACTGGTGGCGGCCGACCATCGCCGGCTGGGCGGCATCATCGGCCAGCTCGGCATCCGCGCCGACTGACCGGACGTCCGCAAACGGCCGAGGAGCCCATTTCGGCCAATTTGCGGCGGCCGGCGGCCATCCTGGGGGCGGGGCGCCCGCTGTCCGCGCACGCGCGGCTATATTGCCGCCGCATACGCCGCCAAAGGAGCAGCCCATGAAGACCAAAGCCGCGATCGCCTGGAAGGCAGGCGCGCCCCTGACCATCGAAGAAGTGGACCTGGAAGGTCCGCGCGCCGGCGAGGTGCTGATCGAAGTCAAGGCCACCGGCATCTGCCACACCGATTACTACACCCTGTCGGGCGCCGACCCCGAGGGCCTGTTCCCGGCCATCCTCGGCCACGAGGGCGCGGGCATCGTGGTCGATGCCGGGCCCGGCGTCTCGACCCTGAAGAAGGGCGACCACGTCATCCCGCTCTACACGCCCGAGTGCCGCCAGTGCAAGTTCTGCCTGTCGCGCAAGACCAACCTGTGCCAGGCCATCCGCACCACCCAGGGCAAGGGCCTGATGCCCGACGGCACCAGCCGCTTCTCGCTGGACGGCAAGCCCATCCACCACTACATGGGCACCTCGACCTTCTCGAACTACATCGTGGTGCCCGAGATCGCCGTGGCCAAGATCCGCGAGGACGCTCCCTTCGACAAGGCCTGCTACATCGGCTGCGGCGTGACCACCGGCGTGGGCGCCGTGGTCTTCAGCGCCAAGGTCGAGGCCGGCGCCAACGTCGTGGTCTTCGGGCTGGGCGGCATCGGCCTGAACGTCATCCAGGGCGCCAGGATGGTGGGCGCCGACAAGATCATCGGCATCGACCTGAATCCCCAGCGCGAGGCCCTGGGCCGCCAGTTCGGCATGACCCACTTCGTCAACCCCAAGGACGTCGCCAACGTCGTCGACCACATCGTCCAGCTCACCGACGGCGGGGCCGACTACAGCTTCGAGTGCATCGGCAACACCACCACCATGCGCCAGGCGCTCGAGTGCTGCCACAAGGGCTGGGGCCAGTCCTTCATCATCGGCGTGGCCGCCGCCGGCGCCGAGATCGCCACCCGGCCCTTCCAGCTGGTCACCGGCCGGGAATGGAAAGGCTCGGCCTTCGGCGGCGCCCGCGGACGCACCGACGTGCCTACCATCGTCGACTGGTACATGGACGGCAAGATCAGGATCGACGAGCTCATCACCCACACCCTGCCCCTCGAACGCATCAACGAGGGATTCGACCTCATGAAGAGCGGACAGTCGATACGCTCGGTCGTGCTGTACTGACCCAGGCCCTCGGCCCGGCGCGGCGACGGGCGGGAAAACCCCCGCCCGTCGTTGTATAGAACAATTCACTTCCCCGCCGATAGAGTCTCCCGCATCGAAGCCGCCACGCCGTGGCGGTCCGGTTCAAGGAGATTCGTCCGTGGAGCACGTCGTTCGCAATGCCTGGTACGTACTGGGCTGGACCGCAGAAATCGGCACCGGGCCCTTCGCCCGGCGGGTACTGGACGAACCCGTCGTGGCCTTCCGCCGGCGCGACGGCCGGCTCGCCGCCCTGCTGGACCGCTGCGCGCACCGCCTCGTCCCCCTGTCGCTGGGCAGCGTGGTGGACGACACGCTGCAATGCGGCTATCACGGCCTGCGCTATGACGGCACCGGAGCTTGCGTGCACGTCCCGGGCCAGGAGAACGTGCCGCCCGCCGCGCGGGTCCGCAGTTTTCCCATCACGGAAAGATACGGCGCCGCCTGGATCTGGATGGGAGACGCGCAACGCGCCGACCCCCGGCTCATCCCCGTCATCGAGCGCTATGGCACGCCGGGCTGGACGGTCATCCGGGGCGAGCCCCAATACCATCGCTCGCACTACCTGAACATCGTCGAGAACCTCCAGGACCCCGCGCACACGACCTACGTCCATCCAGGCACCATCGGCAATCCGGCATCGAGCGACATACTTCCCGTCATCGAGGAAAGCGAGGGCCACATCGTGACCTACCGCTGGACACTCGATGCCGAGCCGCCCCCTCTCGACCGCAGGAACGCCAGCTTCAGCGGACCGGCCGATCGCTGCCAGTACTACCACTTCTTCCCGCCCTGCACCTCGCGCGTGGACGTGGTGACGATGCAGGCCGGCCAGGAACACACGGAAGCCAACATGGACCGCGGCCTGCGCGCGTTCAGCTACAAGTTCCTGACGCCCGAAACGGATGCGGCCACGCATTTCTTCTGGCTGCACGTGCGCAACTTCGGCGTGGACGACAAGGAACTCGACCAGCGCTTGATACGCGACATGGGCCGCACCTTCGAAGAAGACAACGTCATCGTGTCCGCCATGCAGCGCGAACAGGATGCCACCGGCGTGCGGCAGCTGGCGTGGCTGCGCATCGACGCGGGCCCCAGCCGTGCCCGCCGCATGATCGAGAAGATGGCAGCCGCCGACTCGGCGGCCGCCGCCCCGGCCACTTCGACGGCGTCCTGACGCCAGCCCATCCCCTGCCCGTCCACCCGCTTGCGTGCCGCCAAGGAGGCCACCATGTCCCACCGTCCGCACCCTCGTTTCCTTCGTGCCTCGTCACTGCTGGCGGGCCTGGCGCTCGCCCTGGCGGCGACGCAGGCCTGTGCCGGCGCCGCCGACGGCTATCCCAGCCGGCCCATCCGCTTCATCGTCCCCTTCACGCCCGGCGGACTGACCGACAAGCTGGCGCGCAGCGTGGCGCACGACCTGCAGGAGGCCTGGCAGCAGCCGGTCATCGTCGAGAACAAGCCCGGCGCGGGAGGCACCATAGGCGCCGACCTGGTGGCCAAGGCGCCGGCCGACGGCTACACGATCCTGCTGGGCACCCATGCGACCCACGCCATCAACGTCACCCTGCTCGCCAACCTGCCCTACGACGCGGTGCGCGACTTCGAGCCCGTCAGCCTGCTGGCGACGGTGCCCAATGTCCTCATGGTGCATCCCTCGGTGCCGGCGCACAGCGTGCAGGAACTGATACAGCTGGCCAGGCGCAAGCCCGGTTCGCTCAACTTCGTCTCCCAGGGCATCGGCACCTCCGGGCACATGTCGGGCGACCTGTTCAAGTCGCTGGCGGGCATAGACATGGTCCACATCCCCGCGCGCGGTCCGGCGCAGGCGGTCAGCGACGTCATGGGCGGCCATGCCGACATCCTGTTCGACTCGGTCGCCATCGGCATGCCCATCGTGCGCTCGGGCAAGCTGCGGGCGCTGGCCGTGACCAGCCGCGAACGCTCGCCCGCCGCGCCCGAACTGCCGACCATGATCGAGGCCGGCGTGCCCGACTACGAGATCGTGCTGTGGTTCTCGGTGTTCGCGCCCAAGGGCACGCCGGCCGACATCGTGCTCAAGCTGAACCAGGAAATCGCGCGCGCCATGGGCAAGCCCGCCACGCGGGCCGCATTCGTGCAGGACGGCCTCACGGTCTCGGCTTCGTCGCCGGAGCAGTTGGGCCGCTTCCAGCAGGCCGAGATCGCGAAGTGGGCACGCCTGATCAAGGCGTCGGGCGCGACGTCGAACAATTGACGCCGGCGCGCGGGAACATCCGCCTACCAGATGTCCGCCAGGTCCGGCCTGGACGAAGCCAACTGGCGGCTCCCGCCGTTGCGGCGGTCGGCCTTTTCCTTCAGCGGATAGTCCTGGTTGAGCCGCGTGGCCGTGTCGGTCAGGACGTCCAGCATGCCATCGAGCGCCTGGATTGCCTCCGGTGGCAGCGCCTTGAGGATACGGCCGTTGATGTCGGCGGTGATGGGAAAAAGTTCGGCATGCAGGGCCCTGCCCTTGTCGGTCAGTTCGATGGCGACGCGATGCCTGTCGCTGCTGCGGCCGATCCGCGACACCAGCCCCTTGGCGACCAGGTCGCTGATGGCGCGGGACACCAGGGGCCGGTCGGTATGCGCGCGCTCGGCCAGCTCGGAAGGCGCCATCGTGCCGTAGTCGGCCAGCATCGCGATCAGGCGCCATTCCCGCCGGCTGATGCCGTAGCGGCCCTCGCACAACCGGATCACCAGCGCCCCGCTGACCGACAGCAGCCTGGCGATCCGGTAATTCAGGAGTTCCTCGCAATTGGCGGGCTGCTCGAAGGACATGGCCGCTCCTGCGCCGACGGCGGTTGATTAGAACAATCAAGGACATGAAAGCTAGAGTCATTCTCCACAAAAAGCACAGCAGCCGCAACGCCGCGCGCCGGCGCGGCCCTGGCCGTTTTCCCTCTACCCAAGGAGCATCGCCCATGGCACTTCCCCAACGCGACCGGACACGGCCGATCGCCGACTCGCACGTCTTCGACCTGCGGCTTTCATGGAAGGGATACCGCATCAACAAGCTTTGCAACTCGCTCAGCGAAGCCGCCAACCGCGACGCCTACCGGGCGGATGAAGAGGCGTACATGACGCGCTTCGGCCTGTCCGACGAGCAGAAGGCGCTGATACGTGCGCGCGATTTCACCGGCCTGCTCGACGCCGGCGCCAACATCTATTTCCTGCTCAAGCTGGGCGTGGTCACCGGCAACGGCCTGTATGTCATGGGCGCGCGGATGCGCGGGGAAAGCTACGAGGACTTCCTGACCACCCGCAACGACAAGGGAGCGGTCTGACATGGGACGCATCATCGCAGGCATAGGCACCTCTCACGTGCCCTCCATCGGCGCGGCCTACGACCGCGGCAAGCAGGCCACGCCGGCCTGGCGTCCCCTGTTCGACGCCTATGTCCCGGTGCGCGAGTGGCTGGAGGAACTCAAGCCCGACGTGGCCATCATGGTCTACAACGACCACGGCGCCGATTTCTTCTTCGACAAGTATCCCACCTTCGCCGTGGGCGCGGCCGACCGCTACGACATCGCCGACGAAGGCTTCGGCGTGCGCCCGCTCCCGCCCATAGACGGCCACCTGGAATTCTCGCAGCACCTGTGCGAATCGCTGGTCTACGACGAATTCGACCTGACGGTCTGCCAGGAAATGCGGGTCGAGCACGGCTTCCTGGTGCCCATGCACCTGTGCTTCGAGCACACCCCCGGGTGGAACGTGGCGGCCGTGCCGCTGGCCGTCAATGTCCTGCAGCATCCGCTACCCACCGCGCGCCGATGCTACCGGCTCGGACAGGCCATACGGCGGGCCGTGGAGTCCTATCCCGGCGACCTGCGCGTCGTCATCCTGGGCACCGGCGGCATGTCCCATCAATTGACGGGCCCGCACTTCGGCAGGATGGACAAGGACTGGGACCAGGACTTCCTGGACCGGATCGAACACGACCCCGGCAGCCTGTGCGAGCTGACCCACCAGACGCTGATGGAACGCCATGGCGCCGAAGGCATCGAGCTGATCATGTGGCTGGTCATGCGCGGCGCGCTGTCGAACCAGGCGCGGCGCGTGCATCGCAACTACTACGCTCCCATGACCACCGGCATGGGACTGATCACCCTCGAGGAGCCGGCATGATCGAACGCACCCAGGTCGGCATCGTCGGCGCCGGCCCCGCAGGACTCCTGCTCTCCCACCTGTTGCATCGGGAAGGCATCGAGTCCATCGTGTTCGACAACCGCAGCCGCGAGCACGTGCAGGGGCGCCTGCGGGCCGGCGTGCTGGAACAAGGAACCGTCGACCTCTTGGCGCAGGTCGGACTGGGCGAGCGCATGCGGCGCCTGGGCATGCCGCAGACCAGCCTGGACTTCCGCTACGCCCAGGCCTCCCACCGCATCGACTTCGCCCGGGAAATCGGCCGCACGGTCATGGTCTATCCGCAGCACGAGGTGGTCCACGACCTGATCGAGGCGCGGCTGGCCGCCGGCGGCGACCTGCGCTTCGACACCCCGGTCACCGCCGTCCGGGGCCTGGAAGGCCCCGCCCCCACGATCCTGGCCGGCCCCGAAGGCAGGCCGGTGCGCTGCGACTTCATCGCCGGCTGCGACGGCTTTCACGGCATCTGCCGCGACGCCATTCCCGCCTCGGTGATGAAGACCTACGACCGCGTCTACCCCTTCGGCTGGCTGGGCATCCTGGCCGAGGTTCCGCCGGCCGCGCCGGACGTGACCTGGGGCTGCCACGAGACCGGCTTCGCCATGCTGAGCTTCCGCTCTCCCACGCGCAGCCGCCTCTACCTGCAATGCGAACCGGACGACGACCCGGACAACTGGTCCGACGACCGCATCTGGAGCGCGCTGCACGAACGCCTGGACGTTCCCGGCATGCCGCCGCTGATCGAAGGCCCCATCGTGCAAAAGGGCGTGACCGCCATGCGCAGTTTCCAGGTCGAGCCGCTGCGCCACGGCGCCCTGTTCCTGGCCGGCGACGCGGCGCACATCGTTCCGCCCACCGGCGCCAAGGGGCTGAACTCCGCCGTGGCCGACATCCGGGTACTGGGCCGCGCCTTGGTCGAGTATTACCGGCAAGGTTCGGCCCGGCTCCTGGACAGCTATTCGGAAACCTGCCTGCGGCGCATGTGGCTGGTGCATCGCTTCTCGGCGGGCCTGTGCACCATGGTGCACAGCTTTCCGGGGCAGAGCGACTTCGCCCGGCGCCTGCAGCGGGCCGACCTGGACTACATGACGGGATCCGAACCGGGCCGGCGGGCCTTCTCGGAGAACTTCACCGGGTTGCCGATCGAGGCCTAGTCGCCCCTGCTGCCGCCCGCGCTGGCGAAACGCTCGCGATAGGCGCGGGGCGTCACGCCCAGGTGGCGCTGGAACACCTTGCGCAACTGGGCATCCGAGCCGAAGCCGGCCCGCGCGGCCACGGTCTTGAGCGGCAGGGCCGCGTCCTCGAGCAGCCGGCGTACCAGGTCCACCCTGGCCGTCTCGACGAAGGCCTGCGGCGTGGTGCCGGTCTCGCGCACGAACACGCGCGTGAAATTGCGCACGCTCATGGCCGCATGAGCGGCCAGTTCCGGCACGGCCAGCGGCTGGTGCAGGTTGGACAGGATCCAGTCCTGGGTCTTGCGTATGCCCGGATGGCTGGTGGTCTGGCTATCCAGGTGCATGCTGAACTGCGATTGCCCGCCCGGGCGCTTCAGGTAGACCACCATGTCGCGCGCGACCTCCAGGGCGAGATCGCGGCCGCAATCCTCTTCCACCAGGGCCAGCGCCAGGTCTATGCCGGCCGTGACGCCGGCAGAGGTCCAGATGTTGCCCTGCCGGATATAGATCGCATCGGCCTGTACGTCGATACGCGGATAGCGCTGCTGGAGCAGGCGCGACACGCTCCAGTGCGTGGTGGCGCGCCGGCCGTCCAGCAGGCCTGCTTCAGCAAGAAAGAAACTGCCCGAGCACAGGGCGGCCAACCGCGCGATGCGGGGCGCGACCGCCGCCGCCCAGTCGACGATGGCCGACGAATGCCGCATGGCTTCCTGGATGTTGCGCGCCCCCACCAGGATGGCGGTATCGGGCAGATCGCGGCTGTCCAGTCCCTTGCCGGCGTGCAGCGACATCAGCGTGTCCGACTGCACCGCCCCCGGTTGCGGCGCGGCGATCTCGACCTGATAGGCCGGCGGCAGGTCGCGCTTGCGCAGGTGCACGTTGGCGTAGTCGAACACGCACAGCGGACCGATGGCCTCCAGCGACTTGAACCCGGGATAGACGACGATATCGATGCGGCGGACGCGGAAATGGCTGCTCATGCGTGGATTTTAGTGCGCGACGCGCGCGGCACGGCGCTTGCTGCGTGCCCAGGCCCGCGCAACCGGCGCGTATGACGAAGGAGAACGTCATGAAAGCACTGTGCTGGCATGGCAAGAAGGACATCCGGTACGAGACCGTGCCCGATCCCCGCATCGAGCAACCGGGCGATGCCATCGTCAAGGTCTCCGCCTGCGCCATCTGCGGCTCCGACCTGCACTTGTTCGACGGCTTCATCCCCGGCATGAAATCCGGCGACATCATGGGACACGAGTTCATGGGCGAAGTGGTCGAGGCGGGACCGGACACACACGACCTGAAGGTGGGCGATCGCGTGGTCGTGCCCTTCACCATTGCCTGCGGCGCCTGCGAGCAATGCCGGCGCGGCAACTATTCGGTGTGTGAACGAACCAATCGCAACAAGGAGCTGGCCGACAAGGCCTTCGGCCATTCCACGGCGGGCCTGTTCGGCTACACCCACCTGACGGGCGGCTACGCCGGCGGGCAGGCCGAATACGTGCGCGTGCCGCACGCCGATTCCACCCACATCAAGGTGCCCGCCGGCCTGCCGGACGAACAGGTGCTGTTCCTGGGCGACATTCTTCCCACCGGCTGGCAGGCGGCGGCCCAGTGCGACATCCAGCCCACCGACACGGTCGCCATCTGGGGAGCCGGCCCGGTGGGACTGATGGCCATGCGCAGCGCCCAGCTGCAAGGCGCCCGCCAGGTGGTGGTCATCGATCACGTGCCCGAGCGCCTGGCCATGGTGGCCCAGGCCGGCGCCATCCCCATCGACTTCGACCAGGAAAGCGTGGTCGAACGCCTGCGCGACCTGACCGGCGGCAAGGGGCCGGAGAAGTGCATAGACGCGGTGGGCCTGGAATCGCACGCCGCCCGGTCGCTGGACGCCATGTACGACCGGGCCAAGCAGGCGGTGATGCTGGAAAGCGACCGCCCCCACGTGCTGCGGGAAATGATCTACGTCTGCCGCCCGGCCGGCGTGCTGTCCATTCCCGGCGTCTACGGCGGGCTGATCGACAAGATTCCGTTCGGCGCCTCGATGAACAAGGGACTGACCTGGCGCATGGGCCAGACCCACGTCCAGCGCTGGAGCCAGGCCCTGCTCGAACTCATCGCCGAGGGCCGGATCGACCCCTCTTTCGTCATCACCCACAGCGAGGCGCTGGAGGACGGGCCGGACATGTACGAGATCTTCCGCGACAAGGAGGACGGCTGCGTGAAGGTGGTCCTGAAACCGTGATCACCCCGCTTCAGAACGACTCGGCCCGGTACACCTGCCTGCCGCCCACGTAGGTCGCCAGCGCCTTCAACCGCTGCACCTCGGCCGCCGGGATGCTGAGATAGTCGGCCGACAGCACGACGAAGTCGGCCAGCTTGCCGGGTTCGATCGACCCCTTGATGTCCTGTTCGTCGGTCAGGCGCGCGTTGTTGATCGTCATCAGCCTGAGCACGGCGTCGCGCGAAGGCACGGCCTGGTCGGCGCCGTAGACGCCGTCGGAGATCGTGTCCCGCGTCAGGAAGTGGTACATGGCCCAGAACGGATTGACCGGAATCACCGGCGAATCGGTGCCACCCGCCAGCATGAAGCCCTGCTCCATGTAGGTCTTGAGCGGCGTGACCTGCGAGGCGCGGTCCATGCCCCAATACCGCCTGAGCACGGGCGCGGCCAGATAGAGATGGTCCTGCACCGACATCCTGAGATTCATCGCCCGGATGCGCGGATACTGGTCGGGGCGGGTGATGAAGGCGTGCTCGATGGTCCAGCCCTGCGCGCGGATGTCGCGCTGGACATGGGCCCGTTCGTAGCCTTGCAGCACCTCGTCCACGGCGGCATCGCCCACCGCGTGCACCGCCACGCGCCAGCCGGCCTGGTTGATGCCGGCCACGTATTCGTTGAACGTCGCCTGCGGAATGGTCTGCAAGCCGTAGTAGGTGCCACCCTTGCCCATCTCCCCTTCGTAGGGCCGGGTCATGTAGCCGCCCTCGAATCCGCCGTCCACGCTGATCTTGATGCCCCAGACCTTGACCCACTCGTCGCCTTCCCCCTGCCGGATGCCGGCCCCGACGATACTGGACCGGAAATCGGCCAGGTCCTTCGGGCGGAACAGAATGCTGTAGCGGACCGTGGCCTTGCCGCTGTCGCGCAGTTGCTGGAACTGGCGATACGCCGCCACGTTCGTGCCCGGTATCCGTATGCTGGTCAGGCCGTATTCGTTCAGCTTCTTCTGCTGTGCCTCGAGCACGGCCAGCGTCATCGGCGGCGGAGGCGGCAGCGGCGCGAGACGCTTGGCCGTATCGGTCAGCTCGCCGGTCAGCCGCCCGGCGGCGTTGCGCGGAATCGCGCCGCCCGGCGGCACCGGGGTCGCGGGCGTGATGCCGTACCTGGCCAGCGCCGTGTTGTTGAGGAAATAGCTGTGGCCGCCGCGCACCAGGATCACCGGCACGCCGGGCGCCGCTGCCTCCAGCTCGTCCGCGGTAGGCAGGCGCTGCTCCTTGAGTTGCGCTTCGTGCCAGTCGCTGTTGGACACCAGCACCTCGCCCGGCTTGGCGCCCTTGGCCGCCTCGGCCACCTTGGCGCACAGCTCGGCGATCGAACGCGTGGCGGACAGATCGATGCCGGGACCGCCGCCCACGGCGTGCAGATGGGAATCCGCCAGGCCCGGAACGACCGTGCGGCCGCGCAGGTCGATCACCTGCGTGGCGGGCCCCGCGTAGGCCATGATGCGCTCGTTCGCCCCCACCGCGACGAATCGCCCTTGGCGCACGGCGAAAGCCTGGACAATGGAAGAGCCGGCATCCACCGTGGCGACCTTGCCGTTGACGAAGACCGCATCCGCGGCCTCCGCCGGCGCTGCGCCGCCCGGTCCGCGTGCCGCGCATGCGGCCAGCAGCCCCACCGCCGCCGCCACGACCACGCCCCGTCCCCAAGTCCCGCCAACCATCGCTTCCATGGCCCGCCCTCCCTCGTCGTCGGAAGGCGCCAGTGTGATCCCGATAATCTTTAAATGTCAAATACTTATCCGCCATGGCGGCGCATGTCACAGAGCCCGCGCTTCGTGCACAATGCGGGCGTGGTCCACCAGGACACCCCCCCTCTCATTCATGAACCCCGAAGATCTGCAACGCCTGGTAACGGTCGCCATGCCCTACGGCAAGTACAAGGACAGGCTGATCGCCGACCTGCCCGGTCCCTACCTGGCCTGGTTCGCCCGCAAGGGATTCCCGCCCGGCGAACTGGGGCGCCTGCTGGCGCTGATGCACGAAATCGATCACAACGGGCTGTCGCCGCTGCTGGCGCCGCTGCGCCAGCGGTCACGATGATGCGCGGCGACGCTTCTGGAACAGCTCGAGCGCATGCAATCCAACCGCGCGGGCACGCTGGTTCTGAAGCACGATGGCCGCCTGCGCGGCTTCGGGGTCGCGTTCGCGTATCGCGTCCAGAAGACGGTGGAACTCATCCACGCTTTCCGCCGGCCGGTTCGGATGATTCATCGATGACGCCCACAGGAAACCCAGGCGTGCATTGATCTTGCGAATGAAGGCCGCGAGCGGTTCGTTCCTGGCTCCCGCGACGAAGGCTTCGAACAATTGATGCTTGGTCGCGCGTATGCGCGGCACGTCGCGCGAAACCAATGCCTGCTCGAACTCGTCGATGCGCACGGCGAAGGCGTCCATCTGCTCGGGCGTGCCGCGCGTCGCGAAACATGCCGCCGCCAGTTTCTGCAGGGCCACCCGCACTTCGTGCAGCTCGTGGAATTGCGCTTCGTCGATCGCCCGCACGGCAGGCCCGCGATGCGGCGCCACTTCCAGCAAGCCTTCGCCGTCGAGTTGCCGGATGGCTTCGCGCATCGATGGGCGGCTGGCGGCAAAACGTTCACACAGCTCCCGTTCGGTCAGCTTGTCGCCCGGGAGATAGACCCCTTCGGTGATGGCATCGCGCAGGCGGTCGGCCAGTTGCTGCCGGGCCGGATCGCCGGCCGGCACGGCGGTCTCGTTCAAGGCAACGATTTTTTGGTCCATGGATCGGTCGCGGCAGGAATCTGCATTGTAGCGACGCAAAGGCAAGCCTATCGCACCGGGCTTTTTTCTCGCCATCCACCTAAATTGTCTTACATTATTGAAAATAACGCCCGTTTCATGGCATATTTTCGCCAACAATAACAAAATTTGTCATACAAAAAGGCAAACCAGCCTTGCAACCCTCGAGGAGACACACCATGCCGCTGCACTCCCGGCTCCTGGCCACGGCGCTGGCCCTGGCCGCCGCCATCGCTTGCGCCCCCCAGGGCGCCAGCGCCCAGTCCTATCCGACCCGCCCCGTGCGCATCATCGTTCCGCATGGCGCCGGCTCGTCGCCCGACACCATCACGCGCCTCGTCGCGCAACACCTGGGCGAGCGCCTCGGGCAGCCATTCGTGGTCGAGAACCGCGCCGGCGCCGGCGGGACCATAGGCCTGGGCGCCGCCGCCCGGGCCCCCGCGGACGGCTACACGCTGACGGTGGGCCACATCGGCACGCTCACCATCAATCCGAACGTCTACAGCAAGCTGCCTTACGACCCGGTCAAGGACTTCGCGCCCATCATGCTGTCGGCCCGCACGCCCCTGCTGGTCGTCGTTTCCGCCGAGTCGCCCTACAAGTCGATCGCCGACGTCATCGCCGCCGCCAAGGCCGCCCCCGGCAAGCTGACGTTCTCATCGGCCGGCAACGGCACCGCCTCGCACATGTCGGGGGAATATTTCAAGGCACTCGCGGGCATCTCCATCACCCACGTGCCGTTCAAGACGGCGCCCGAAGCCCTGACCGGCGTCGCCAGCGGCGCCGTCACCCTAACGTTCGGCGGACAGCCTCCGGCCTGGCCCATGGTCAAGGCCGGCAAGCTGCGGGCGCTGGCGCTCACCAGCGACCAACGGGTGGCGGAATTCCCCGACACGCCCGTGGTGGCCGAGACGCTGCCGGGCTACGAGATGTTCGACTGGAACGGCTTCATGGCGCCCGCGGGCACGCCTGTCGCCATCATCGACACGCTGCACACGGCCATCGCGGCCATTCTTGCCGAGCCGGGCGTGGTGCGCCAATTGCGCGGACAGGGGCTCCTGCCCATGGCCAACACGCCCGAGCAGTTCGCCCGCTTCATCGATGCGGAGCGAGGCAAGTGGGCGCGCGTCGCCAAGGAAGTGAAGATCCAACTCGACTGAGGAAGGCCATGGGAATGAGCGTGGAACAACTCGCGAGCCTGCTGGCCGGCGCCTCCGCGGCCGCGGCCTATGAAGCCCTGGGCCGCCGCGGCGACCTGGACCCGGTCATCGGCACGCAAGTGCCGGGCACGGTCTGCATCGGCCCGGCATACACCGTGAGCGCACCACCGCACCGCAGCGGATCGGCGAACCAGGCGCTCGACCTGGCTCCGCCCGGTTCCGTACTGGTCATCGACACCGGCGGCGATCCGGATACTTGCGCGCTCGGCGGCACCGGTTCGCTGGCCGCGCAGATGCGGGGCATCGCCGGCTGCGTCACCAACGGCCGCGTGCGCGACCTGGCCGAGATCCGGGCATTGCGATTCCCGGTGTTCGCACGCGGCGGCACCGTGCGCAGCAGCCGCAAGGACGGAACGGCCGAACTCCAGGTCCCCGTGGCGATCGGCGGCCAGATCGTGCGCCCGGGCGATCTCGTCTGCGCCGATGATGACGGTGTCGTCGTCATCGGGCAGCAATATTTCGATATCTTCGCCGAACGCCTGGCCGCCCGCCTGGCCTTCGAACGCGATGCCGATGCGCGGGTTCGGGCCGGTATCCCGTACGCGCAGGCCGTCAGCGGCCGTCCGTGACCGGCCCCAAGCATGGAAGCTCCCACATGGGCATGACTCTCGTTGAAAAGATGCTGGCCCGCGCCAGCGGCAAGACTTCGGTCCGGCCGGGCGACATCGTGCTGCCCGAGCCGGAACTGGTCATCCTGCACGATGGCTATGTCGAAACCGCCTACAAGCAGTTGCACGACATCGGCTATCGCCGCGTCACGCATCCGGAGCGGGTGGTCTTCGTCACCGACCACCAGGTCGTCTACACCACTCCGGCCTCGATCCTGCGCGGTCGCTCCAATCGGCGCATTGCCGGGGAATGGCGCATCGGCCACTTCCACGATGCCGGCCAGGGCGGGCACGGCCACCTCTTTCCCATGGAAAACGGCCTGGTCAGGCCCGGCATGTTCCTCTTCGCCTACGACATGCACTGCACGAACTTCGGCGCCATCGGCGCATTCGCGATGCGCGCCGGGCCCAACGTGGTATCGGTGCTGGCCACGGGCACGACCTGGACCGTCGTGCCGCACACGCTGCGCGTCACGCTGGAAGGCCAGCCGCCGCCCGGCGTGCATCCCCGCGACGTCGGTTTCTGGCTGGCCCATCGGCTGGCCTCGGGAGAACTGGGTGTCGAATTCGACTATCGCGTGGTGGAGTTCGGCGGTTCGTACTGCGATCGCTTGCCGCTGTCGGGACGGGTCGCGCTGTGCAATACCTTGACCGAGATCGGCGTGCTCAACATCGTGTTTCCGCCCATGTCGCCGCTGGGCGCGCCCCGCGACGGCAGCTGGCTGGAAAGCGATGCCGACGCCCGCTTCGAACATACGCTCGCGCTGGACGTCTCGCGCCTGGCGCCGCAGGTGGCGCTGCCGGGCTCGCCCGATCGAGCGGTCCCGGTCGGGGATACCGTGGGTGTCGCGATCGATCAGGCCTACCTGGGATCCTGCGGATCGGGCATGTACGAGGACTTCCAGGCCGCCGCCGAGGTGCTTGCCGGCCACCGGGTGGCGAACGGGGTGCGCTTCATCGTCGTGCCGGGCACCGTCGAAACGGCCAAGCGCATGGCGCGCGACGGCCTGACCCAACGCTTCCTGGACGCCGGGGCCATCCTGCTCCCCCCCGGCTGCGGCCCCTGTGCCGGCGGCGCCGGCGGTCCCCTGGCTTCCGGGGAAGTATCGATCTCGACCGCAGCCACCAATGGCCAGGGCCGCATGGGCGCGAAGGACGCCTATTGCTACCTGGGCAGCCCGCTTACCGTGGCGGCGTCCGCCATCGCCGGCCGGATCGCCGATCCGCGCCCGGCGCATTGAGGAGTTCCCATCGATGAACTGGATACAACGCGGCACCGCCCATGTGCTGGGCCATGACGTTCCCCACGACGGCGCGGTCATGGCGTTCGACATCGTGCTCTCGCGCAACGCCAATCCCGGCGAACTGATCCCGCATCTCTTCGCCGAACTCGATCCGGGCCTGGCCGGCCGCATCCGTCCCGGCGACCTGATCGTCGCCGGCCGCAACTTCCTGGCCGGCAAGGCGCACAACACCGGCATCATCGCCATGAAGGCGCTGGGCCTGGGCATCCTGTGCGAGTCCATGTCGGTGCGCGCCTTCCAGGGCGTGGTGGCGCTGGCCGTGCCCGCGCTCGCGTCCTGCAGCGGCATCGTGGACGTGCTGTCCGACGGGGAAGAGATCGAAGTGGACTACGCCAACGGCACCGTCACGCGATGCGCCACCGGCCAGGTCCACCGCTACCCGCCGCTGGCACCCGAGATACGCGCCATGATCGGCAACGGCGGCATGCGCGGCGCCCTGCAGGCCCATCTGCGCGCGCATCCCGAACTCGGCCGGCCCTACGCGGAGTAGACTACGGGCCTTTCCTTCGAGGCCCGCCACCATGCCCTTGCAAGCCCACTACGCCAAGACGCTGCCCAAGCCACGCTTCCGCTACACCCCCTGCATCCAGGCCGGCCCCTATTACCAGCTGGCCGGCATGATCGCGCTCGATGCCCAGAGCGGCCAGCTGGAAAGCGGCGGCGTCGCCGCGGAAACGGACAAGATCATGCGCAACATGCTGGGCGCCCTGCCCGAATACGGACTGGCCCTGGACCAGCTCGTCATCGCGCGCATCTTCACCACCCGCTTCGACCAGTTCGCCGAGATCAACCGCGTCTGGGAAGGCTATTTCCCCGAAGGCACGACCCCGCCCGCGCGCACCGCCATGGGCGTCGTGGCCCTGCCGCTGAACGCCACGGTGGAAATCGAGTTCTGCTTCTACCGCGAGGCCTGATCCGCGGTTCGCGAACCAGGCGCTGGCGGCCCGCGAGGCGGACGGCCAGCCGCCCTCAGCCTTGCAGCGCGAGCGCGTTGGGGCCGCCCTTCAGGTAGGCCAGGATGCTGCAGGCAGTGCTGGCCGAGGTCTTCGGATTGGCGGCGGACGGTTCGGCCTGCGTATCGAAGCGGAACTCGCCCAGCACGCCGCGCGCCTCGATCCGGTGGCTGTTGCGCGTGGCGGCGGGATCCGCGACCAGCGTGACCCGGGTGGCGTCCAGCCCGGCTCCCGCGAGGGCGACCGTGGCCGCCACGTTGGCATTCCGCGGATAGCGCCGCGCCACCTCGCGGGCGCTGCCTTCGAACACGACGGCCGGTCCGGCCAAGGCATGTAGATCGCAGGCCTGTTCCGCCGGGGTGCCCAGCCAGGCGCGCGGCGGCTTGATACCGGTATAGCGGACCTCGACCGGGCCGGCGGCGCGGGCCGTGGCCAGCGCGTCCAGGCCGCCGATGGCGCCGCTGATCAGGTGCAGCCGGCGGCCGGTCCTGGCCGCTTCCTCCTTCAACGTCCGCAGCAGGCCGTCGTCGGCCAGCGCACCGGCCGAGACCAGCGCGAAATGGCGGCCGCTGCGCAGCACGTCGGCGCCGTATTGCGCCACGGCGCCCTGGCCCGCCGCCTCGATCACCAGGTCGACTTCCCTTGCCAGCGACGCGATGTCGCCAACCGGTTCGATCGAAGGCGGCAACGATGCCGCCGCCTCGCCTTCCTTGCCCGCGCGCACGACGACATTGCGCACGTCGGCGCAGGCATCGCCGGCCAGGGCATCCAGCAGGCCGCGGGCAATCCCGCCCAGTCCGATCACGGCTATGGTGGGTCGGGTCATTTGAGGTCCGCGTTCATCTGTTTGGAAAAAATCGCCGCGAGCTTGCTGGCGGCATCGAGCAGGGCGCGCTTCATTTTCTCGTCGTCGTAGCCCTGCATGCGCTGCGAAGGCCCGACGATGGACACCGAGAACATCACGCCGACCTGGGAAAGCGGTATGGGCGCGGCCACCGCCACCAGCCCGCGGTCTATCTCCTCCCGGCAATAGGCGATGCCGGTCTTGCGAACCCGCCGCAATTCGTCCCGCAACTGCTGCGGCGAAGTGATCGTGCGATCCGTCAGAGCGGGCAGCGGCTCGTCCAGCAGCGCCTCCCATTCCCGTTCGTCGCGAAACGCCAGGATGGCCTTGGCCGAGGCCGCCGCATGGGGCGGCATGACGTGGCCCGGGTTGACGTAGCCGTGCCAGTCCTTGGGCGGCGTGGCCATGACGATGCTCTCGATGCGATTGCCGCGCAGCATGCTCAGGAAAGCCGTCTCCTGGAACTGCTCGACCAGGCCGTAGAGCACGGTATGGGCGACCGCCGCCATCTGGTCGGGCGAAATCGCCGTTCCCAGCAGCCGGCGCATGCGCCCGCCCAGGAGATAGGTGCGGCGCGCGTTGCCCGCCTCCGCCTCGAACGGCGGTTCGGCGTCCAGGCAGCCGGCGCGGCACAAACCGGCCAGCATCCGGTGCAGCGTGCCCTTGGGCATGTCCAGCGCCGCCTGTATCTCGCCGAACGCCAGCCCGGCGGGATGGCGCGCGACCAGTTCGATCACCTGCATCTGCCGTTCCAGCAGGAACCGGTTCTTCGACGACTCTTCTTCCACATCTCCTCCCAACGTGAGCCAGGCGAAATTTTGCCCGCAATGAAAACGCCTTGACGAAATTACGTGCCAACCTGCATTATGTTCCATACAACGATAGATTAGTTCCGAAAAACGGAACTTTTTTTGCCGGACCCGGGCCGGCTTCCTTTCATCGACCCAGTGCAAGGGGGAACTCCATGCGTAAGAACCATGCTTTGAAGCCGCTCGTGGCCGCCGCCATGGCAGCCGCCGTCCTGGCCGGTCCGGCCCACGCCGCCGACAAGAAAGTCAGCCTGCGGCTGTCGCACAACCTGCCCACCACCAACCCCCTGCACTACGGCGTGCTGGTTCCCTGGGCGCAGTCGATCGAAAAGGACTCGGGCGGCAGCATCGCGATCCAGGTATTCCCCGCGCAGCAACTGGGCCCCGCCAAGGACCACTACAACCTGGCCCGCGACGGCATCGCCGACCTGGCCTTCTACCTGGTGGGTATCGAGCCGGGCCGCTTCCCCATCGTCACCGCCGCCGAGATGCCCTTCCTGGTGTCCGACACCGCCAAGGGCTCGCGGGCGCTGTACGAGTGGTACCAGCCCTACGCCAAGAAAGAGATGGCCGACGTCAAGGTCTGCACCATGTTCTATGACGGCGGCGGCACCATCCATTCCAAGAAGCGCATCGAAAGCCCCACCGACCTGGCCGGCCTGAAGATCCGTTCCCCGAACGTCATGGCGGCCAACTTCTACCGCCTGTCCGGCGCCTCGCCCGTCCAGCTGTCGGCGTCCGACGCGGCCGAAGCCGTCGAACGCGGCGTGGTGGACGCGATCTCGTTCCCCTGGAACCTGCTGCAGGCCCTGGGCGCGGACCGCGCGTTGACCTATCACCTCGACATGAACTTCTATTCGCTGGGCACGGCGATCCTGATGAACAAGTCGTCGTACGGCAAGCTGTCGGCCGACCAGAAGAAGGTCATCGACAACCACTGCAACGCCGACTGGGCCGAGCGCCTGCCCATGCCCTGGTACAACTGGGAACAGGAAGGCCGGGCCGCGCTGCTGAAGAAGCCGGGCCACACGGTCTATACGATCTCGGACGCCAAGGTCGGCGAATGGAAGGCCATGGCCGCCAAGGTCCGCGGCGAATGGGAAAACAGCGTCAAGAAGAACCGCGTCGACGGCGCCAAGGTGTTCGGCGAACTGCAGGACACGCTGAAGAAATACAACGCCGCCTACTGACCGTCCGACGGGCATCGCCATGAAACAACGTCTGCTTGCCTTCCTCGAGTTCGTGCCGTCGGTCCTGCTGCTGTGCATGGCGATACTCACGTCCGCATCGGTGGCCACGCGCTACCTCTTCGCCTACCCGCTTCCGGACGAGTACGAGATCTCGCGCCTGCTCCTGAGCGTGGTGGTGTGCTGGGGCATCGCGGCGGCCTTCCGCCATGACGACCACATCCAGCTCGACATCTTCTGGAGCGCGCTGGGGCCGCGCGCCAAGCGCGTACTGACCCGCATCGGCGCCGCGCTGTGCCTGTGCATCGTCGGCGGCTTCTCCTACGCCCTGGGCACCAAGGTCGTCGACGTCTTCGAAGCGGGGCTGCTGACCGTGGACCTGGAACTGCCGGTCTGGGGCTTCTACACCGCCGCCTGGCTCGGCACCCTGGCCTGCTTCTTCATCCTGCTCCAGCAGGTCATCGCTCCCTCCGAGCCGGAGGCCCACGACGGCCATCCGGACGCCACGGTCTGAACGGACGCACACCATGATCGGCCCCAATCTCGCCATCCTCATCGGCTTCGGCTCCCTGCTGCTGCTCTGCCTGCTGCGCGTCCCCATCGGCCTGGCCATGGGCACCTCCGGCATCCTGGGCTTCGGCCTGATGACCGGCTTCGAGCCCGCCTTCAAACTGCTGTCGCACTCCGTCATTTCCACCTTCTCCGACTACACCATGGGGCTGGTGCCGCTGTTCATCCTGATGGGCACGGTGGCCGTGGCCTCGGGCATGAGCGGAGAACTGTTCCGCGCCGCCCAGCTCTGGCTGGGCAATTTCCGCGGCGGGCTGGCCGTGGCCACGGTGGCCTCGTGCGGCGGTTTCGCCGCCATCTGCGGCTCGTCGGCCGCCACCGCCGCCACCATGACCCGGGTCGCCCTGCCCGAGATGAAAAGGCACGGCTATTCCGAACGGCTGGCCACCGGCGTGATCGCCGCCGGCGGCACGCTGGGCGTGCTGATCCCGCCCTCGATCGCGCTGGCCGTCTACGGCTTGCTGACCCAGCAAAGCGTGGGCCTGCTATTCATGGCCGGCGTCGTGCCGGGCATCATCGCCATCGCCATGTACATGCTGGTGGTCAAGGTCTGGCTGGCCGTGCGCCCGCAGGATGCGCCCGTGGGCCAGCAGGCCGCGATGCGCGAACGCCTGTCCAGCCTGACGCGGCTCGGCCCCATCATGCTGCTCATCCTGTTCGTCATCGGCGGCATCTACGGCGGCCTGTTCACGCCCACCGAGGCCGGCGCCGTGGGCGCGGCCGGCGCCATCGCCATCGTTGCGCTGGGCAAGCGCCTGTCCTGGAAGACTTTGTTCTCGTCGCTGGCGGAAAGCGTCCGCATGGGCGCGGCCATCCTGCTGATCATGGCGGGCGCCGTGCTGTTCGGCTATTTCCTGGCCGTGACCGAAACCCCGCAGAAGGCGGCGCAACTGCTCATCGACGCCGACCTGGGCCGCTACGGCACGCTGCTCGTGATCATCGGCATCATGCTGGTGCTGGGCTGCCTGATCGATGCGCTGGCGGTGGTGATCCTGATCGTGCCGCTGGTCTATCCCATCGTGATGCAACTGGGCTTCGACCCGATCTGGTTCGGCGTGATCGTGACCATGTGCGTGGAGCTGGGCCTGATCACGCCCCCCTTCGGGCTGAACGTGTTCGTGATCAAGGGCCTGTCCAAGCGCACCGACATCTGGACCATCTACAAGGGTGTCACGCCCTTCATCATCGTGGACCTGCTGCGGATCGGCCTGTTGATCGCCTTCCCCAGCCTGGTGCTGTTCCTTCCCGACATGGCGCGCTGAGCGCGTACTAGACGTATCCATGACCATGAAGATTGAGCCGCGCAGCGGCCGACTGGTGCGCGTGCGCACCACCCAGCACGTCGAACTGACCGGATTCCTCGCGCCCGCCCCCTCGGTGGACGCGCCCCTGCTGATCAGCCTGCACGGCCTGAGCGGCAACTTCGACACCAGCTTCACCTTCGACTTCCTGCAAAGCCCCGACCTGGCCGGTGTCCACCTGCTGTCCATCGGCTGCAGCGGCCACGGCAACATCGCCATGTCGCGGGTCGGCGCCGAACCGGCCTACAGGTTGACCGGCTCGGCGTTCGAGTACTTCGACGACTGCATTGCCGACCTGGCCGCGTGGATGGATTTCGCCGCGCAGTTGCACGGCGGCCCCATCGTGCTGATGGGCCATTCCCTGGGCGCCTCGAAAATCCTGCGCTATACCGCCGCCACCGGAGATACGCGCGTGCGCGGTCTGGTGCTGGCCTCGGCCGCCGACCTGCGCGGCGCCTTCTTCGCCCTGCATGGCGAGGAGAAGGCCGCGGCCTTCCTGGCCCAGGCCCGGCAACTGGTGGATGCCGGCCAGGGCCGCGTGCTGATGGGGGAAGACTGTGTCCTGGGCCTGCTGCGACAGCGCATTTCGGCGCAGACCCTGCTGGACCGCTTCGAGGAAGGCCGGCCCGCCGACACCTTCGACTTCCACGGCCGCCGCTCGCCCCAGGCCTTCCGGGATCTCTCGGCGATAACGGCGCCGATCCTGTCGCTGTACGGATCCGAAGGGGAGATCGTCGGCACCGCCGGCGTGCGCGGCGCGATCGAACTGCTGCGCGGCCACGCGACATCCGCGCTATCGTTCTCGTCCGCGGTGCTGGGCGGCAATCATTGGTACGCCGGCCACGAGATCGAGGCCGCCGCCGTCATCGCCAACTGGCTGGCCGGACACGTCCGGGATACAAGGGAACACCATGACTGAGGCACGGGGAATCGCCGCGCTGGCCCAGGGCTACGCCCAGGGCAGCCTGGATCCGGTGGATGTCGCGCGCCGGGCGCTGGACCAGGCCCGGGCGCCCGGCATGGACGCGGTCTTCATCACGCTGCTGGAAGCGCGCGCCCTGGACGAGGCCCGCGCCAGCCAGGCGCGCTGGCGCGAAAACCGGCCGCTCGGGCCGCTGGACGGCGTGCCGCTGGCCTGGAAGGATCTGTTCGACATGGCGGGCACCGTCACCACCTGCGCGTCGGACACGCGGCGGCAGGCCGTGCCCGCCGCCGCCGATGCGCCCGCCGTGCGCGCGCTGGCCGCCGCCGGCATGGTCAGCGTGGGCAAGACCAACCTGAGCGAATTCGCCTTCTCCGGGCTGGGCATCAATCTGCATTTCGGCACGCCGCCCAACCCGCACGATGCCGCGGTCCCGCGCATCCCCGGCGGCTCGTCGTCGGGATCGGCGGTGGCCGTCGCCCGGCAGGTCGTGCCGTGCGCCATGGGCACCGACACCTCGGGCTCGATCCGGGTGCCGGCCGCCCTGAACGGTCTGGTCGGGTGGAAGCCCAGTTCGGCCCGCTACGATCAGCGCGGCGTCTTTCCGCTGGCGCCCTCGCTCGACAGCATCGGCCCACTGGTCCAGACCGTGGCCGATGCCTGCCTGATCGACGACGCCCTGCTGGGCCGCGCGCCCGTACTGCGGGCGAGCGCCGACCGCCCCGCCGCGCGGCTGGTGATTCCCTCGGGCATCGTCATGAGCGAGCTCGAACCGGGCGTGGCCGCCGCGTTCGAGGCCGCGGCCGAGCGCCTGTCCCGGCGCGGCTTCACCGTCGAACGCCGGTCGGTCCCCGCGCTGGACCTGACCCATTACCTGTTCGCCACGTTCGGCACGCTGGTGGGCATCGAGGCGGCCGCCGTACACCGCGAACTGCTGGACGATCCGGCGGCGCTCGCGCGGGTCGACGCCCGCATCGTGCAGCGGCTGCGGCTGGGCCAGGCCATCCCGGCGCCAAGCCGGCAGGCCCTGCGCGACAACCGGCCGCTGCTGGTGTCGGCCTTGGCCACGGCCCTCGCTCCCGGCGAGGCGCTGCTGTTTCCCACCGTGCCCATGGCGGCCCCGCCCATCGCGGCGCTGGCGGCCGATCCGGCCTGGTTCGCGCAATGCAATGCGCGCGTGCTGCGCAACACCATGATAGGCAGCTATCTGGACATGCCCACGCTCGCCCTGCCCTGCGGCACCGACGGCGCCGGCCTGCCCGCCGGCATGAGCCTGGCGATGGCGACCGGCCGCGACGAAGCCCTGCTGGCGCTCGGCCTTGCCGTCGAGCGCGAATTGGCGGCCTAGGACCTGTTCACGCCCAAAGGGGCTCGCCTCACCACTTCCGGCGGCCGGCCAACGTCTCGGCCAGCAGCCGGAAATCGCCCCGCAGCGACCACCAGGGATGGGTGAACGTGGCGGGGCGGTTCTTCTCGAAGAAGAAATGCCCGGTCCAGGCCAGGCCGTACCCGCAGGCCAGCGCGGCCACGAGCAGCCAGGGCTGGCGCAGCCCGGCCGCCAGCAATACCAGCAGCAGGGCCAGGCCCGTACCCGCGACGTGCAGGCGCCGGGATACGGGATGCGCGTGTTCCCCCAGGTAAAACCCGTAGAACTCATCGAAATTGCGATAACGCCGCGCGGCTTCGCGCATGTCCCGTCCTCCCGCAAATACCCATGACTGGGTAGCGCCTTTCTTGCGATCCCCCGTGTATCATCGTGTAACCAAACATCCATCCCGTGGGGGAATCACACCGATGAGAATACTCGCCGAAAAGGGGCAAGCGACCATGCCCTCGGTCCGGTCCGGCAATCATGGCATGCGCCGGGGCCGGGCGGCAGTGGCCGTGATGCTGTTGTCGGCCATGCTGGCCGCCTGCGGTGGCGGCAGCGGCGCCAAGCCGGCTCCCGAGGCCGGCAAGGTATCCGGCATGGTCACCTACGACTTCGTGCCGGCGGTCAAGTCCCAGGGACTGGACTACGCCAAGACCCGTGCGCTGCCGGTGCGCGGCGCCGTGGTGGAAGCCTTCAGCGGAGCCGAGATCCTGGGCAGCACCGTGACCGACGCCCAGGGCAGGTATTCCCTCGTGCTGCCTCCGGGCCGCGAGGTCAAGATCCGGGTGCAGGCGCGCCTGTTGCGCGAAAGCAAGGAAGGCGCCTGGAGCGTGGCGATACGCGACAACACCAAGCCGGGCTACACGGCGGTTCCCACCAACGCGCCCATCTATGCCATGGAAAGCAAGGCGCTGTCCGTGCCCCAGGAAAGCATGGTCCTCGACCTGCACGCGGCGTCGGGCTGGAGCGGCAGCAACACCGCGGGCAGCTACGCCGGCGCCCGCGCGGCCGCGCCCTTCTCCGTGCTGGACCAGGCCTACGGCGCCATGCAGCGCTTCCTGGCCATCGCGCCGGATATCAACTTCCCCCACCTGAACATCTACTGGAGCGAGAACAACGGGCCTGCCGAGGGCGAGCCGAAGAACGGCGACATCGGCACCAGCCACTTCAATTCCGAAGGCCCCGCTCCCGGCCTCTACATCCTGGGCAAGGAAGACGTCGACACCGACGAGTACGACACCGGCGTGCTGGTCCATGAATGGGGCCACTACTTCGAAGGCCGGATCTCGCGCTCGGACTCCGTGGGCGGCTCGCACGGCGCCGGCGACAAGCTCGACATGCGCGTGGCCTGGGGCGAAGGCTGGGGCAACGGGCTGGCCGGCATCGTGCGCAACGATCCCTTCTACGTCGACACCTCGGGCAAGAAGCAGCAGGACAGCTTCTACCTCGACGTCAGCGCACCGCCGGCTCCGCCCGACGATGCCGCCTGGTACAACGAATCGGCAATGCAGTACTTCATCTACCAGCTCGCGCAGCAGCCCGGCGGCTTCGAGACCACGATCTCCATCCTCCGCAACGAGCAGAAGCGCACGCCGGCCTTCACCAGCATCTTCCCGTTCGGCACCGCCCTGGCCAAACACCTCACCGACAGCACCGTGATCGGCAAGGTGAACGCGCTGCTGACCTCGGTCGGCACGCCCACGCTGCACGAGTTGGACGATTGGGGCGGCCCCGCGTCCTACACGATTCCGACCGTGCCGCCGGAAGTCGCCAAACCCTATGTCCGCTTCGATGCGCCCGCCGCCGGCGCCCCCGCGGCCACGCAGCAGGTATGCGTATCCAACCTGCTGGGCGGGGAATACAACAAGCTGGACCAGGGTCGCTTCCTGCGGCTCGAAGTGCCCAGCGCGGGCACCTACCGGCTGAGCGCGACCCTCGTCTCGCCCCCGGCTTTGGTAACCAAGGCCCACTTGTGGCTGTCCCGCCAGGGTGTGAAGATCCAGGAGGACGACGACGCGGTCGAAAGCACGCTCGAAGCCGGCACCTACACCGCCTTCCTGGTGGATACCGCGCTGACCAACGGTGGCGACGACGACGAGGACAGCGCCGCCCCCGACCCCGGCCCCGCCCCGGTCCCCGCCAACACCCGTGTCTGCTACCAGGTGAGTCTCGAACGTACTTCCGCAGGAGCCCTGTAATGCGCCCGCCTCTGAACATCGCCGCCGCCCGCCTGGCCATCCTGCTGGCGGCCGCTCTTCCCATTCTTCCCGCCTGCGCCCATGAAGCCCGGCAAGCGCCCGCGGCGACGGCTCCGGCCACCGGCGCCAACGCCTTCGTGGCGCGTCCAGGCAAGCCCGGCGACCTCGTCGCCGTCTCGGTCCGGGCGCCGTCGGCGCCGCTGGCCACGGGCCCCGCTTCCGTTGGTCTGTCGCTGCGCGGATCGCCGGGGGTGACCCAGGTGGAACTGAAGTACGGCGTCGAAGGCGCGCTGCGCGTGGATGCGGCGTCGCCCACGGTCGTCCCGCTGGATGCCCAGCGGCGCGCCGTCGTCGAGGTGCCCGTCACGGTGTTGGGCACCGGGGTGCACTACCTGAACGTCTACGTCACGGCCAACGGACGGCACAGTGCCTTCTCGGTGCGCCTGGACGCCGGCCAGGCGGCCACCCGGAACCGCAAGCAGTCCGCGCCCGACCAGGGCGACTTCGTCGTGCTGCCGGCGCAGGAAACCCGCTCCGGCGGTACCGCGCAATAGCCCGGTCCCGGGCGGCGCGTCCGCGCCGCCATCCCGCGCACCGGCCGGGCGCCATGCCCGGCCGGCCGCGCAACGCTCAATCCACCTGCACGCCTATCATCTTCGCGATCTCGCCCTGGCGCCGATACTCCTTGTGGACGAAATCGGCGAACTCGCGGCGGCTCATCGGCGAATTGATCGAACCACGCTCTTCCATGGAACGCTCGAACGCCGGATCGCTCAGCACGGCGTTCACCGCCTGGTGCAGGCGATCCAGCCGCTCGGGCGGCGTTCCCTTGGGCACGAACAGACCGTCCCAGGCAAACAGCTCATACCCCGGCACCCCGCTTTCGGACAGCGTGGGCGCGTCCGGCAGCGTGGGAATGCGCTGCGGCGTGGAAACGGCCAGCACCTTGATCTGCTTGCTCTTGGCCAGCGGCACGAGATAGGGCGCGACGTCGATCATGAAGGACACGCGGCCCGACCGTACGTCGGTCGAGGCCGGCGCGCCGCCCTTGTAGGGCACGTGCGTAAGGTCGATCTTCGCCATCTGCTGGAGCAGGCCACAGGCCATGTGCGACGCCGTGCCGTTGCCGGCCGAGGCGCAGGTCAGTTCGCCCGGGTGCTTCTTCGCATAGCCGATCAGTTCCTGCGCGGAATTGAACGGCGAGTCGGGACTGACGAACATCACCATCGAGATGACCGAAAAACGCGCGACCGGCTCGAAATCGTCCGGCGCGTAGCCCACCGCCTTGTACAACCAGTGGTTGGTCGCCATCGTGCCGTTCGTGCCGAACACCACCGTCTGTCCGTCCGGGGCGGCGCGGGCGCCGGCGGCGGTGCCGATGTTGCCCCCAGCCCCAGCCCGGTTGTCGATGATGATGGGCTGGCGCAATTGCTTTTCCATTTCACGCGCATACAGCCTGGCCAGCGTGTCGCCGCCGCCGCCCGCGACGAAAGGGACGATCATGGTCAGCGGACGCTGGGGCCACTCGGCGGCGCCGGCCGCGGCGGCACCCGACGCCATCGCGGCCAGCAGGGCCAGGGTGCCGAGGATGCGGGCCGGCTTCCAGCAGCTCGACCGGGTCGCCGTAGCGGGCGGCAATCGCGACCACCTCGGGATCGCGCAGCGCGCACAGGAAACCCTGGTCGATCAGGGTGTTGCGCCCTGCCGTGACGGTGGCGTCCAGGCACACCAGGTCCATGTGCACGGGCGGCTCTTCCCAGTCGGGCAGCACGCGGCGGATGTAGTCGTTCGGCTTGGCCAGGTCGATGCCGAAATGCAGCGCCCCCGGGGCGTTCGAACCGGCGGGATAGATGGTGTGGCGCGGCGCCTTGGGATTGAAGCCGCAGCCGCCGCCTTCGATCATGCGGCCGCCCACCAGCATGTCGCGCAGGATCTTCGCCTCCTCTGAATTGCCCTCGACCGCGCTGACGTATTCGCCTTCGAAACGCACGGCGATCCGTTCTTCGAAAGGCCGGGCGAAGCCCACTGCCCACTGCGGGTAGATCACGCCCGACATCGGTGTCTTGACGGCGTGGTCGTTGCGCACCGCCGTCCGGTCCCAGAGGTTGGGACCGTGGGTCGGCAGGTAGTGCACGTAGCAGCCGGGCTCCTCGGCCGTCGTCACGCCGCGCCAACGATTGGACGACAGCATCGTGTCGCGCGTTTCCGGCGTGAAGCCGATGCGGAAATCGGTCCCGCGCGCGTCGGTGAAATGCAGGTCGAAATCCTCTCCCTTGGGATAGCGGCCGGCCGTGGCCCGGCACAGCGCCCCCACGATCTCGCTCGGAAAGCGCGCCTGCGGCGTGTGCAGCAGGTCGAGATTGCGGAAGTAGGTGATCTTCACCCAGCGCTGCCCCTGCTTGCGCATCGCGATGCAGAACGGGTCCTCGATCGAACAGAACCAGGTGGACACCACGAAGTCCGCCTGCTCGAGCAGGCCTTTCACGGGCTCCGGCACCTCGGTCACGCGCGAATTGGGTTCGGTATAGACGCGCACCTGCGCGCCGCGCGCCTTGGCCAGCCCCACCACCGCATCGACCACCCGGGTATCGAGCAATTGATCGGTCAGCATCAACACGCGCTCGCCCGGCCGGATGGCGAACACCTTGGCGAAGTTATCCAGCGCCTGGAAGAAGTGCTTGGTCTGCACGACGGAGTCGGCCAGCGCAGGCGGCAGGCCCACGAAGGCGGAAGATGGGATCATGGCTTCCTCTTTCTTAGATCTATAATTAAATTGCATGCAAATTATTGGGTAATTTTCTTTTTTATTCAATATCAATCTAATTTTGCATGCAAATCAGTATGATCCCGACATAGCGGTTACTATCCCCCGCACCAAGGACTACGACGCTCGTCCCCGGCAGATGGCCACTCAAATACACACCGTCGCAGGCGAACTGCGCCGACGCATCATGTCCGGCACCTATCCGCCCGGCGAACGGCTGGTCGAACTGCAGCTCGCGGCGGACCTGGGCGTCTCGCGCACGCCCATCCGCCTCGCGTTCGAGGAACTGGTCAAGGAAGGCCTGCTGGAGCGGCTACCGACCCGTGGCTTCCGGGTCAAGGCGGTGGACCTGGACGACCTTGCCAACGCCCTGGACGTACGCGGCACGCTGGAAGGCATGGCGGCGCGGCTGGTGGCCGAGCAAGGCGCGCGGCCGGAGGTGACGCAGGCCCTGCGCGATTGCGTGGAGGAAGGCTGGAGCCTGCTCGAGGATGCGGCCGGCAACGGCTATCGCGTGGAAACGCCTCGCTGGTCCGCCATGAACGAGAAATTCCATGCCGTGCTGATCCAGGCCGCGGGCAACCCGCCGCTGGCCAGCGCGCTGGCGCACGTCTCGCAGATCCCGCTGGTGGGCGCGGCCGTGCTGGGCCTGGGCCTGGACGACACCATGCCGCAACCCGAATACGCCTACATCCATCGCGCCCAGCAGGACCACGACGACATCGTCGCGGCCATCGAACTGGGCGAAGGCGCACGCGCCGAAAACCTGATGCGCGAACACGTGCGCCGCAGCCGCGACAACAAGCGCCGCATCTACCAGCTCCGCATCGATGCCCTGCGCCGTCCGGCCAGGTAAGGACATGGCGCGGCCGCTACAATAGGGCCATTGCAAACTATCGCGGAACAGGTGGTCACATGGCTCGCATGATTTATTGCGTCAAGCTCAAGAAAGAAGCCGAAGGTCTGGACTTCCCTCCCTACCCGGGCGAACTCGGCACCAAGATCTGGCAGAACATTTCCAAGCAGGCCTGGCAGGAGTGGGTCCAGACCCAGACCCGCCTCGTCAACGAAAACCGCCTGAACCTCGCCGACGCCCGCGCCCGCAAGTACCTGCAACAGCAGATGCAGCGCTATCTATTCGAAGACGGCAACGTCGAAGCACAAGGCTACGTCCCGCCGAATTAAGCCCCCCCGTACTAAGCCCCCCCCTACGCCCTTCGGGCGCCCCCCAGGGGGCGGCGCTGGCGGACCGGCAAAGCCGGATCCGCTGCGCCCTGGGTCTGGGGACGCTCACGGAAGAAAGACGGCCTTGCTTGTACGCAAGGCCGTTTTCATTTTCAACCGAACCAGCTGCCAGGCAGTATCGCCAGTCCCCGCCAGCCCGTTGTTACCCCAGGATGCGGTGGATCCGGCTCCGCCGGTCCACCCGAATCGCCCCCTGGGGGGCGCCCGAAGGGCGTAGGGGGGGTCCACTACCCCGCCGCGGCTTCCCGCTCGACGTTGTCCACGCCCGTGTGGCGCACGTCGCGGCCCTTGACCATGTAGACCACGAGCTCGCACATGTTCTTGGCGTGGTCGCCGATGCGCTCGAGCGCCTTGGCGATGAACAGCAGTTCGATGGAACGCGAGATCTTGCGCGGGTCTTCGATCATGTAGGTGATCAACTGGCGGATCACCCCCTGCCACTCCGAGTCCACCGACTTGTCCTGGCGGACGACCTGGGCCGCGGCCTGGGCGTCCAGGCGGGCGAAGGCGTCCAGGGCCTTGCGCAGCATCGTGACGACGGTGTTGGCCATGTGCCAGAGCTCGACGGCGGGCATGTTGACGCGGCCGGCCTCGTGGATGAGCTTGGCCATGCGGGCGATCTTCTCGGCCTCGTCGCCGGCGCGCTCCATGTCGGTGATCATCTTGATGACCGTGATGATCATGCGCAGGTCGCCCGCGGTGGGCTGGCGGCGGGCCAGGATGTGGCTGCACGCCTCGTCCAGGTCCACCTCGAAGCGGTTGACCTCGGTATCGCGCACGATCACGCGCTCCAGCGCGGCGAGATCGCCGTTGGCCAGGCCATCGATGGCGCCGGTGATCTGGGATTCGACCAGGCCTCCCATCTGCAGGAAGCGCGACCGGACCTCCTCGAGTTCGGCGTCGTATTGTTTGTGGGTATGTTCAGTCATGCCGGCTCCCAGCGGAAGAACAATGGGCCTGGCCGTTTGTGCCCCGGCCGCATGGGCAATGCACCGCGCAGTTTATGAACGTCATGTGACAGGAATATGTCTCCGACGTCGGCCGCGCGGTCAATGTAGGCTAGGCGTGGCGCGGCTTGTCCAGCCGGCGCACGCCGGACTGCGTGGCCAGCAGGGCCACGTCCGCGCCGCGCAGCGCGAACAGGCCGCAGGTCACCACGCCAGGCAGGTCGTTGATCACCTTTTCCATGCCCTGGGCCTCGGCGATCTGCATGCCGTGCACGTCCAGGATGACGTTGCCGTTGTCGGTGACGAACCCTTCGCGCAGCCGGGGCTGCCCGCCCAGCAGGCGCAGCGCCCGGGCTACCGCCTCGCGGGCCATGGGTATCACCTCGACCGGAAGCGGAAAGGCCCCCAGTTGCCCGACCAGCTTGGATTCGTCGGCGATGCAGATGAAGCGCTCGGCCACCGAGGCGACGATCTTCTCGCGGGTCAGCGCGCCGCCGCCGCCCTTGATCATGTGCAGGTGGTCGTCGATCTCGTCCGCGCCGTCGACGTAGATGGGCATGAACGCCACGTCGTTCAGGTCGAACACCGGCAGCCCGTGGCCGGCCAGGCGCGCCGCGCTGCGCTCGGAACTGGCGACCGTGCCGCGGATGCGCCCCTTGTAGGCGGCCAGTCCGTCGATGAACAGGTCGGCCGTCGACCCCGTGCCGACTCCGATGACCACGTCGGGCGCCGCCATTTCGGCGACGAAGGCAAGCGCCGCGTCGGCCGCCTGCTGTTTCAGTTCCTGTTGAGAAAGCATAATAGGTGGTGCAAAGTCGGTGCTAAGGGTTGCCAGCAGACACTTTAGCACTTGGACGCGCGAACGCCACCGGCGTTCCGGTCGAGGCGCGGGCACGCGCGCAGTGAAGGGGCATTATGCTGATAGAAATAGACGTCACCACCACACTCCTGGTCGCCATCGTGGTGCTGTTGATCGGGCGCTGGCTGATCGGCCGCATCCCCCCGCTGCAACGCTACAACATCCCCGAGCCGGTGGTGGGCGGGATGCTGGCGGCCATCGCCATCACGATCGCCAAGGTCGCCGCCGGCACCGAGCTGTCGTTCGACATGGCGCTGCAGACTCCCTTCATGCTGGCCTTCTTCGCCACGGTGGGCCTGGGCGCCGACGTCAGGACGCTGGTGCGCGGCGGCCGTGGGGTGGTCCTGTTCCTGGTCGCCATCGCCATCATGCTCGTGCTGCAGAACGCCATCGGCCTGGCCGGCGCCTTCAGCATGGACCTTCATCCCCTGAACGGGCTGCTGGCCGGCTCGATCACGATGCTGGGCGGCCACGGGACCGGCGCGGCCTATGCCACCCAGTTCTCCGACGTCGACAACCTGCAGGGCGCCATGGAGCTGGCCATGGCCTGCGCGACGTTCGGCCTGGTGCTGGGCGGCATCATAGGCGGACCCGTGGCCCAGCGCCTCATCACGCGCCACGGCCTGACGCCGGGCGACGGCAGCTCGGCGCCATCCGGCCAGGCCGGCGCCGACGCGCCTTCCCAGGCGCCCCGGCCGCTGACCCTGCCGCTCTTTCTCGAGACCCTGCTGCTGATCGTGGCGTGCGTGGTGGTCGGCAGCACGCTGGGGGAGCTCATGAAAGGCAGGCTGCTGACCCTGCCTCCCTTCGTCTGGACCCTGTTCACCGGCGTCGTGCTGCGTAACGTACTGGGGCTGGCCCGCATCCGCGAAGTCGACGACGACGCGGTGCAACTGTTCGGCGGCGTGGCGCTATCGCTGTTCCTGACCATGGCGCTGATCTCGCTGCGGCTGTGGGAGCTCGTGTCGCTGGCGCTGCCCATCCTGGCGATCCTGGCGGTGCAGACGGCCTTCGTCGCGGCCTATACCAGTCTGGTCACCTTCCGCATCATGGGCGCCAACTACGACGCGGCGGTGCTGGCCGCCGGCGCCTGCGGCATCGGCCTGGGCGCCACGCCCACCGCCATCGCCAACATGCAGGCGGTCACGAACAAGTACGGCCCCTCGCCCCAGGCCTTCCTGATCCTGCCCATCGTCGGCGCATTCCTGATCGACATCACCAACGCGCTGGTCATCCAGGGTTATCTCGGCCTGCCTCTTTTCGGCTTCTGACAGCGAGCGCAACCATGATCCGACGATTGCTTCTTCTCGTCCTGGCCGCCCTGCTGCTGTCGGGCTGCAGCCGCGGGCCCGACCAGTCTCAGGTCCGGGCCGCCGTGGAGAACCGCCTGCAGGCGGTCTTCGCCAAACCGGTGCTGGACGTGGAATCCCTGCGGCGCCTGGGCAGCGGCCCGCTGGCCGATGCGCCCGATGGCGCGGCCCGCCGCATCATCTATTTCAACGGGCGCTTCCGCCTGGCCCGCGACTATGCCTTCGGCGACTGGCAATCGCTCAATCCGGCCGCGCTGGCCACGCTGCTGGGCGCGACCGAACGCGGCGTCGAAGGTATCGCGCGCGACGGCAACCGCGCCGGCGACATCCTGCTGGTACGCGGTTCGGTCACGTTCCGCGAAGGGCCCGACGGATGGCAGCCGGTGGATTTCGTGCCGCCACCGCAGGCCACGGCCAGCCAGGCCGCCGCCGGTTCGCCGGCCCGTGCCACCATCGAACGCATCCAGAACCTGTTCAACACGCTGCCCCCCAACAGCCCGCGCGCCCGCGCCATCATCACCGAGGAACTGGCGGCGGCCGACCGGCAGATCACGCGTCGCCTGGACCGGCTGCGCCGCGCCTTCGTGGTCGCGGGCGGACCGCAAGCCGGCGAGTACGACCTGGTCGCCCGCACCATCGCGGCGCGCCTGACGGCGCAAGGTTTCAGCGCCAGCGGCTCGTCCACCCAGGGCAGCATCGAGAACCTCCAGTTGCTCCAGCGAGGCGCGGCCAACATCGCGCTCGCGCAGGGCGACATCGCCAGGCAGGCCTACCTGGGACAGGACGCCTTCGGCGGCACGGCCCACAACCCCAGCCTGCGCGCCATCGCCAGCCTGTACCCGGAAGCCTTCCACATCGCCGTGCTGGCCGACGGCCCGGTCCAGTCCATCGCCGATCTGCGTGGACGACGGCTCGATGCCGGCCTGGCCGCGTCCGGCAGCCGCGCCTCGACGCTGCAGGTACTGGCCGCGCACGGAGTGCCGGAAAACAGCGTGGAACTCGTCGCCAGCGCCGACTTCGACCAGGCGGTGCAAGCCCTGCTCGACAGGCGCGTCGACGCGATCGCCAGCGTGATCCATGCGCCCGCGCGGCAACTGCAGCGCCTGGCCGCCGACCACCGGGTGCGCATCCTGCCATTGTCCCCGCCCGCGATCGCGCAGCTCGCGCGGGACGATCCCGCCTTCGTGCGCCTCGTGCTCGCGCCCGGCACCTATCCGGGCCAGGGCGCGCCCATCGCCACGGTGGGCGTCACCGCGTTGCTGGTCACCGGCGCCGACACGCCCGCGGACGAAGTGCGCAGCGTATTGCAGGCGGTGTTCGAACAGGCCGACTTCGTGGCGGCTGGCAGCCCGGCCGGCGGACAGATCACGCGCGCGACCGCCCGCGAAGGCGTGACCATCCCCATGCACGAGGCCGCCGACCGCTATTTCCAGGCGGCCCCGGCGCCGCGCTAGATCGCGTCAATCCCCCGGCGGCCACGCGCGGGCCAGCAGTTCCGCGCACACGGCGTCGCCGTGGCCGGTGTCGCTGTCGCCGTACAGCCAGCTGGCCTGCGCCAGCCGGGCCGCCACGAAGGCTTCTCCCACCAGGCCGCCCGGCGCCTCCAGCAACTGCGCTGCCTGCATCAGTCCGGCCAACAGGCCGGCGATGCGGCGCGCCTTGAACTCGGCCTGGCCGTCGCCCGCGCACAGGTCCATCCAGGTCTGCCAGGCCGAGCGGAACTCCGGGCTGCCGCCGCCGCGCTCGCGCAGGTGCTCGCCCAGTGCCTCGAACGCCTGGGGATCCCGGCGGATCGCGCGCAGCACGTCCAGGCACATGACGTTGCCCGATCCTTCCCAGATCGCGTTGACGGGCGCCTCGCGGTAGAGCCTGGGCATCGGACCGTCCTCGACGTAGCCGTTGCCGCCGCAGGCCTCCATGCATTCGGCAATGGCCGACACGGCGCGTTTGCAGACCCAGTACTTGGCCGCCGGCGTGACGATGCGCCGTATGGCCCGCTCCAGCGGCGCATCGGACTCGAAGGCGCGCGCCAGCCGCAGCCCCAGCGCGGTCGCGGCCTCGCTTTCCAGGGCGAGATCAGCCAGGACGTGGCGCATCAGGGGCTGCTCGCGTAGCGGCCGGCCGAACGCCTGGCGCCGCGAGCAGAAGTGCAGCGCCTGGACCGTGGCCTGCCGCAGCAGCGCGGCGCTGCCCAGCACGCAGTCCAGCCGCGTGTAGGTGGCCATCTCCACGATGGTGGCCACGCCACGCCCCGGCTCGCCCAGCATGGCGCCCCATGCGCCGTGGAATTCGACCTCGGCGCTGGCGTTGCTGCGATTGCCCAGCTTGTCCTTCAGGCGCTGGATGCGCACGCCGTTGCGGCGGCCGTCGGGCGCGTAGCGCGGCACGAAGAAGCACGACAGCCCTTCATCGGCCTGGGCCAGCACCAGGTGGGCGTCGGACTGGGGCACCGAATAGAACCACTTGTGGCCCTCGAGCAGATAGCCCCGCCCCCGGCCGGAAGCTCCGCATGGCACGGCCCGTGTCGTATTGGTCCGCACGTCCGAACCGCCCTGCTTCTCGGTCATCCCCATGCCGATCAGCACGCCGCGCTTGCCGGCCACCGGGGCATCCGACGCGTCGTAGTGGCGGGCATGAAGGCGCGGCAGCCAGTCACGGGCGAAGTCGACCTCTCCGGCCGGTTCGCCCGCCAGCACGGGAATCGCGCCGAAGGTCATGGTGGTCGGGCAGAGCGTGCCTGCCTCGACCTGGCCCTGCATGAGGTAGCCTGCCGCGCGCTCGACCATGGCGCCCGGCGCGGGCGCCGCCCATGGCGCGGAATGCAGGCCGCGCGCGACGATGTCTGTCATCAGGACATGCCAGGCGGGATGGAAGCGCACCTCGTCGATGCGGCGCCCGACCGGATCCAGGGGCACGAAGCGCGGCGGGTGCTCGTTGGCGTCGCGCCCGGCGTCCATGGCCTCGCGGCTGCCCAGCCAGCGGCCCTGCTCGCGCAGGGATGCCTCGGCATGGCCGGCCCCTTCGCGCCGGACCGCTTCCCGCAGCGCGGGGTCGGTGTCGTACAGGTTGTAGCCGCTGCGCGGCTCCACCACGTTGAACGCGTCGTCCCGGTCGCTGTCCGTCATGATCGCTCCCCGCCGTCGCGGCGGCTTGGCCGCCATGCCCGCAGTGTAGCGCCGACCGCCGCGGACTCAGGCCGCCACGGTCTCGGCCGGATCGCCGTCGCGCAGCCTGGCCACGTCGCGCAGGGGCGGCGAGCCGAACAGGCGGCTGTATTCGCGGCTGAACTGGGAAGCACTTTCATAGCCGACCCGGCGCGCCGCGCTGCCGGCGTCCAGCAACTCGGACAGCATCAGCATGCGGGCCTCGCGCAGGCGCAGCTGCTTCTGGAACTGCAGCGGGCTCATGGCCGTGACGGCCTTGAAATGATGATGCAGCGAGGACGGGCTCATGTTCACCGCCTGGGCGAGCGCCTCGATGCGCAGCGGCTCGGTGTAGTTTTCCTTGATCCAGGCAATGGCGCGGGCGATCTGGCTGGAAGCCCCGGCCGACAGGGCCGCCTGGCGCAGCCGCCGCCCCAGTTCGCCGGTCAGCACCCGGTACAGGATCTCGCGCTCGGCCAGCGGCCCGAGCACCGGCAGGTGCTCGGGCGTATCCAGCAGGCGCACCAGGCGCAGCATGGGCTCGATCAGGGCCAGCGGCGTCGTCCCGACCGCCAGCCCACGCATGCCGGGAGCCTCGGGAGCAGATGGCAGGCCGTGCTCGCCCACCAGTTCGCCCAGGCGCTGCGGGTCGATGTCCAGCGCCACGCACAGATACGGTTCGGCCCGCGACGCGCAGGTGATGCGGGCCTGCACCGGCAGGTCGAACGAGGACAGCAGGAAGTGGCGCTCGTCGTACTCGTAGACGGCTTCGCCCAGTTCGACGCGCTTGGCGCCCTGCGCGGCGATCGTGAGCGAAGGACGATAGAAGCCGCAGTTCGATCCCGAGGGACCGGAGAAGCGCACGAACGACAGCCCCGGATACGCGCTGGGATGCGTCCCGTCGACCGGCGCGTGCCGCGCGATGCAGCTGGCCAGCTCGCGCCGCGCGGCGGCCAGCCGCCCTGGGGCTTCGTCCGATGCAACGGTATCGAGGGGAAGAGCCGGCTGGGACATGGTCATCGCGGGAAGCAGGCGCGGAGCGACGATATTGCCATGCTCAGACCGCCTTGCGCAAAGGCGTGCGGATCGGCAGGGTACGCACGCGTTCCCCGGTCGCCTCGAAGATCGCATTGGCCAGGGCCGGCGCCAGCGGCGGTACGCCGGGCTCGCCCACGCCGGTGGGGTCGTCCTGGGACGGCACGATGTGCACCTCGACACGCGGCATCTCGTTGATGCGCAGCACGGGATAATCGTGGAAGTTGCTCTGCACCACGGCTCCCTTGTCGAGCGTGATGGCGCCGTGCAGGGCCGTCGACAGCGCGAAGCCTATGCCGCCCTCCATCTGCGCCTTGACCACGTCCGGATTGATCGCCAGCCCGCACGCCACGGCACACACGACGCGATCCACCTTCAGTTCGCCCCCGGCATCCACGCTCACCTCGACCACCTGCGCGACCACGCTGTTGAAGGACTCGTGCACCGCCACGCCCCGGCCCCGGCGCACGCCGCTTTTCCCCGCCGCCAGCGGACGGTCCCATTGCGCGGCGCGCACCGCCGTCTCCAGCGCCGCCAGGTGGCGCGGATGGCCCTTGAGCAGCTCGCGCCGCAAAGCCACCGGATCGCGGCGCGCGGCATGCGCCGCCTCGTCGACCAGCGTCTCGGCGGTGAACGCGGTGTGCGTATGCCCGACCGACCGGTACCACTGCACGGGTACCCGCACGTCGTCGGGAGTATGCAGCTCCACGCTCAGGTTGGGGATGCCGTAAGGCAGGTCGGACAGGCCCTCGACCGAGGTCGCGTCGATGCCGTTCTTGACCATGAATTCCTCGAACACGGAACCCTTGATCAGCGATTGCCCGACCACCCGCACCTGCCATCCCTGCAGCCTGCCCCGCTCGTCCAGCGCGAGCCTGGCGCGGTGCAGGTAGGCGGGCCGGTAGTAGCCGCCTCGCATGTCATCCTCGCGCGTCCACACCATCTTGACCGGAACGTCGAATCCCGCCTTGCGCGCACCCTGCGCGATGGCGACGGCCTCGACCACGTAGTCGGCGTGCGGGCTGGCACGCCGGCCGAAGCTGCCGCCGGCATACAGCTGATTGATCGTGACGTGCCCGGGCGCGATGCCGAGATAGTCGGCCACGGCCTTCTGGTCCATGGTCTGGAACTGCTCGCCGTTCCAGATCTCGCACCGGCCGTCGCCCAGTTGCACGACACAGTTCAGCGGCTCCATGCTGGCATGGGCCAGAAACGGGAACTCGTAGTCCGCCTCGATCACCTTGGCGGCCTTGGCGAACGCGGTCTCGACGTTGCCGCGCGTGGCGGCGGGCAAACCCGGGCGCGACGCGGCCTGGCGATACCGGGCCAGGAGTTCGTCGCTGCCCTCGGTGTAGGCGCGGCTTTCATCCCACCGCACCTTCAGGGCATCGCGCCCGGTGCGTGCGGCCCAGGTATTGCGCGCCAGCACCGCGACGCCGGCCGAGCGATGCGCCGAACCCTCGAAAGGAATCGCCGCCACCACGCCGGGGACGGCCAGGGCGGCGCTGGCGTCGTAGCCGGCCACGGTCGCACCGAAACGCGGCGCGTGGGCCGCGATGGCGACCAGCATGCCAGGCAGCTTGACGTCCTGCGTGAAACGGGCACGGCCGTGCACCTTGTCGGCCGAATCCGTTCGCCGCAGCGACGCCTTGCCGATCAGGCGGAAATCCTTGGGCGACTTCAGCCTGGGCCTGGCGGGCACAGGCTGCGCCGCGGCGGCCGCGGCCAGTTCGCCGAACCCGGCCTGCCGGCCCGACGCGGCGTGGCGGACGACGCCTTCGCGCACCGTGATCGTGGCCGGGTCGACCTTCCACGCCTGCGCCGCCGCCCCGACCAGCATCGCGCGCGCGGCGGCGCCCGCCTCGCGCATCTGCTTGAAGGAGTTGGCCATGGCCGTGCTGCCGCCGGTACCTTGTATGCCCATGGCCAGGTTCTTGTAGCGCGCCGTGTCGGCGGGCGCGCCTTCGACCCGTACCTGCGCCCAGTCCGCGTCCAGCTCATCGGCCACCAGGGTCGCCAGGCCCGTATAGGCCCCCTGCCCCATCTCCACGTGCTTGGCGTACACCGTCACGCGGCCCTGGGTATCGATGGACAGAAAGGCATTGGGAACGAAGGGGTCCGCCTTGTCCGCCGGTTGCGCCGCCAGGACGCCGGGCAGCTGCCAGCCCAGCACGAGCACGCCCGCGCCTTGCACGAACCGGCGGCGGCTGACGTTGACCAGGGAGGCTTGATGGCGGTCCGCATGGTTGTCGAGGGTGAATGCCATGATGCCTTCCCCCTCAAGCCAGCGCCTGGGCGGCGCGATGGATTGCGGCCCGGATACGGACATAGGTCGCGCAGCGGCAGGCATTGCCGCTCATCGCTCCGTCGATGTCCTCGTCCGTGGGACGCGGGTTCGTGCGCAGCAGCGCGGCGGCCGACATGATCTGGCCCGACTGGCAGTACCCGCATTGCGCGACGTCCAGTTCCTGCCACGCGGCCTGCACCGCACGGCCCACGGCGTCGCTCCCCACGCCTTCGATGGTCGTGACGGGCTTGCCTTCGATGGACGACACCGGCGTCACGCAGGCACGCACCGGCTCGCCGCCCACATGCACCGTACAGGCGCCGCACAGCGCCATCCCGCACCCGTATTTCGTGCCGGTCAGGTTTGCCAGATCGCGCAGGGCCCATAGCAGCGGCATCTCGCCGGGCGCGTCCAGCGCAGTCTGTTTGCCATTGATCTCGAGCTGAATCGCCATTGCCACGTCCCCTGCGGAAAAGATGCCGGATCCCTATCCGGCCCGGAACAGAGGTTACGTAAGGCGATAGCCCGGGGACAATACCGATTCCTGCGTGTGTTTTGCCTGATCCTGCAAACGCCGGGCCAGGCCAGCGGCGTCACGGCGACTCGACGAGTTTCCTCAAGCGGCCGATGGCGCGGTCCCACCCGGCCGAGATCGCGTCCAGGAACGCCCTGGCCTCGTCCACGCGGCGCGGATCCAGGGCGTACAGCACCTCGCGGCCATGGCGCTCGCGTACGACGAGATCCGCCGCCTCCAGCACCTGGAGATGCTTGACGATGGCCTGCCGCGAAATGTCCCTGCCCTCGGCCAGCGCGGTGGCCGACAGGGCTCCGCCGGCCAGCAGATGGGCGACCAGGGCCAGCCGGGTCGCATCGCCCAGCGCGGCGAACACCCGCGCCAGTTCATGCTCACGCACCTTCGACATGGCGCCGGATGTTGTCGGCCTGGGCACTCCAGCCACCATCGTTCATCATGAAGGCCCGTTCGCGCCGGTGTGCCGGCACGCGCTCGAAGCCCGACTCGGTAATGGTCAACCGCGTGCCCTCGGGGATGGGTTCCAACTGGAACTCGACCAGGGTCGTCGGCTCCTGCCCGGGATCGCAGTCCGCGTCGATGCCGAACGGCACCCAGCGGAAGCTGAAGAGACGCGGCGCTTCCATGCGCTCGACGGTGCAGAACACCTCATGCGGCAGCGGCTGCCGTATCGCCGCCGGCTGCAGGCCCAGCGAGGCCTGGTAGCGCTCGATCTCGTCCTGGTCGAAGCCGCCCTCGAAGCTGCCGGTGATGGCGCGGCCGGGGGCGAAGGGCTGGTCCAGCTTGACACCGAACCACTGCGCGAACTCCTGGATATTGGTCAGGGCGTGCCACACGCGCTCGACCGGCGCGCGCAACACGACCTGCTTTTCGATGCGGTCGTACGTCTTCATGGGAGACCCCTTCTGCAACGTTTCGGTTGCAGTATATCGAGGCCCGGGATACGTGCAACCATTCTGTTGCACATTTTTACGGCCTCATGCCGCCGCCACGGCCGCGGACACGAACAGCCCCAGCACGCACATCATGCTGGCGACGTGCGCGGCCGAGCGCAGGCCCGGCTTGTCGCCCAGGTACCAACCGATGAACAGCAGCCGCGCCGCGACCCAGGCCAGCGCCCAGCCATCCGCCAGGTGCTGCGGGGTACCGGCCAGGTGCGCGATGATCACCGCTGCGGCGAAACCCGGCAGGGTCTCGAATGCGTTCAGGTGCGCGCTCCAGGCGCGCTTGGCGATGCCTTGTATGCGGTTCGGGAAATCGCGCGGATCGCGGTTGTCGCGCAACGGCCGCGCCCTGTTCCGGGCGATACCGAAGCAGACGTAGGGCATCAGTACCGCGACGAACACACACCAGAATGCGATGGTCATGCCAGCCTCCCCGGGGGCCTGGCCCCGCGTGTCCTAGTTGTCCGCTTCCCCGTCGGCCTCGTCGGCCGCGAGGTTGTCGTCCTCGGTCCCCAGCAACTGGCGTGTCTCGCCTTCCGGCAGGGCTTCGACGGTTTTCAGGTTGCGCAGCATGGCGCGGGTGCGCACCTCGGTCTGTCCGATCTTGTTGCTGGCGGTTTCCAGCGTCTTCTTCACGCTGGCCAACGCGTCGCCGAACTTGCCGAATTCCGACTTGACCGCGCCCAGTACCTTCCAGACCTCGGACGAACGCTGCTCGATGGCCAGCGTCCGGAACCCCATCTGCAGGCTGTTCAGCAGCGCGGCCAGGGTGCTGGGGCCGGCCACGTTGATGCGCAGCGCATGCAGCTTGTCCATCAGGCCGGCCCGCCGCAGGACCTCGGCGTACAGCCCCTCGGTGGGCAGGAACATGATGGCGAAATCGGTGGTGTGCGGCGGCGCGATGTACTTGGAGCCGATGCGGCGGCCCTCCAGCTCCACGCCGCGCTCGAAGGCCTGCCCGGCGGCGCGCACGGCATCGAGGTCGGCGCGCTCCTGCGCGTCCACCAGCCGCTCGTATTCCTCCTTGGGGAACTTGGCGTCGATCGGCAGCCACACCGGTACGGCATCGTCACCGCGTCCCGGCAGGCGGATGGCGAACTCCACCAGTTCGTCGCTGCCGGGCACCGGCTTGATGTTGCGGGCATACTGCGCCGGCGTCATGGTCTGCTCGATCAGCATGCCGAGCTGCACTTCGCCCCAGGTCCCGCGCGTCTTCACGTTGGTCAGCACGCGCTTGAGGTCGCCCACGCCGGCCGCCAGCGATTGCATTTCGCCCAGCCCCTTGTGCACGGCCTCCAGCCGGTCGGAGACCAGCTTGAAGGACTCGCCCAGCCGCTGTTCCAGCGTGGCGTGCAGTTTCTCGTCCACGGTGCGGCGCATCTCCTCGAGCTTCACGGAGTTGTCGGCCTGCATGTCCTTGAGGCGCTGCTCCACGGTCGTGCGGACCTCGACCATGCGGCGCTCGTTGGCCTCGGTCAGCACGCGCAATTGTTCGGAGAAACGATCGGCGAAGCGCTGCAGGGCCTGCGCGCTCTCGTCGCGGTTGGCCGCGGCGTCGCGGGTCAGCGAAATGCGCAGCGCCTCGAAGCGTTCCTGCAATTGCGCCGTCAGCGTGGTCAGGTTCTGGGCGAAAGCGTCGAGCTGCTGGTTCAGCACCTGGGCCTGCTGCGCCTGCTGGCCGCCCAGCGCCTGCATGCCCTGGGCCAGCGTCTGGCCCAGTTCGGTGCGCAGCCCGCGCGTGGACTCGGCCAGTTCCGACCGCAGGCCACGCTGGCTCTCGGTGATGTCGGCCCGCAGCGTGCGCTCCAGGCGCTCCTGCTCGGTCAGGATCTGGTCCAGGCGCGGATCCGCCCCCGGCTTGCGCAGCAGCGCCAACAGTGCGAACAATGCCGCGAGCACGGCAGCGACGGCGCTGCCCCACAACAGGTATTCGGTCAAGACTCGGCCCCCAAAACCAGGGATTTTAGGCTCAGGCGCCGCGGGCCCCAAGCCGGGGGGCCGTGCGCGCTCAATCCAGCTCGATCCCGTTCTTGCGGATGATGGGAAACCAGCGATCCGCCTCTTCCTTCAGGTAGGCGGAAAACGCCTCGGGCGTACCCGCCACGACTTCCATCATCTGGCTGTCGAACGCCTTGCGCGCCTCGGGTTCCTCCAGCGCCCGGACGACCTCGTCGTGGATGCGGGACTTCAAGGCCGGATCCAGGCCGGCCGGCGCGACGATCCCCATCCAGGCACCGGTGTCCACGCCCTTCATGCCCTGTTCGGCCAGGGTCGGGACCTCGGGCATGAAGCGGGTGCGGGCGCCGGTGGTGACGGCGATGGCGCGCAGCTTGCCGGCCTTCACGAAGGACTGCACCGCGGCGGCGGGCAGGCACGCCATGTCGACATCGCCGGCGAGCAAGGCGGTCACAGCCTGGCTCGAACCGCCGTACGGCACATGGACGATGCTGGTGCCGCTGCGCGAGGCGACCAGTTCCATCGTCAGGTGCGACAGCGAGCCATTGCCGATGGAGGCGTAGTTGAACTTGCCGGGCGACTGCCTGAGCAGCGCGACCAGTTGCTCCAGGTTGGCAGCAGGCAGTCCGGCACGTGCGACGATCACGCTGGGCTGCATCACGGCGATGGTGATGGGCGTCAGGTCGCGGTCCGGGTCATACGGCATCTTCTTGTAGAGCAGCTTGTTGTTCACCAGCGGACCGGTGATGCTTACGCCCAGCGTCAGGCCGTCGGGCGCCGCCTTGGCGACGTGGTCGGTGCCTATCATGCCACCGGCGCCGGCCTTGTTCTCGACGACGAAAGTCTGCTTGAGCCGCTTGGACAGGCGTTCGGACAGCACTCTGGCCAGGGTATCCGGCGTGGAAGCCGGAGCGAAGGGAGCGATGATGCGCACCGGCCTCTCGGGCCATTGCGCATGGGCGGGAACGGCCAGCAAAGGGGCGAAAAACATGGCCGCAGCCAGGCGTCTGATCACGATATTGTCTCCTTGTGATGAAGAAAATTACCTACTGCCGCCAGGCCTACATGTCCCGGCCCAGGTAGGCGCCGTCCCGCTCCAGCACTTGCTGCAGGGCGGCCACGTCGAGTCGGCGCGGCGCCACGCCGGCGCGCAGCGACAGGGCCGCCGCCGTGCCGGCCGCCTGGCCCATGGCGAAGCACGGGCCGGTCACGCGCGCGGCCGACTGGCCCATGTGGGTCATCGAGGCGCAGCGCCCCGCGACCAGGAGGTTGTCCACGCCCAGCGGCAGCAGCATGCGGTACGGCAGGTGGTTGAAGCCCCTGACGTTGGGCACGTCGACGAACTTGAATACGATGTCGCCGGCGACGTGGGCCTCGACCGGCCAGCCGTTCACGCCTATGGTGTCCTCGAAGCTCGCGCAGCCCAGCACGTCGCCCTCGGTCAACTGGTATTCGCCGACGATGCGGCGCGTCTCGCGTATGCCGACCTGCGGCGCGATCTCCAGGATGTACGAGGCATCGAAACCCGGCGCGTACTCGCGCAGGAACTCGAAGAAGTCGCGGGCCTGGCGCCGTCCCTGCAACTCGCCCTCGCTCAGTTGCCAGGCATCGGTGCCGTCGATCGCGGTCCCGTCCGGGTTGCTGAGCTGGGTCACGTTGGCGCGCCATTCGACCGGATTCTTCTGCGGCCGCACGATGGGCGTCTTGCGGGCGAACCGGCGGCCGTCGCGGGCGGCCTCCTCCATCAGGCGGCCGAAGTGTTCCCAGGCCCTGCCGGCACGGGCCGGATCGACGTTGTTGACGCGGAACATGGTCGACGGATACAGCATGCCGCCGTGGCCATCGCCCTTTTCATAGGGCACGCCCGCCGCGGCCGCCATGTCGCCGTCGCCCGAGCAATCGATGTAGATCCTGCCGACCACCGCGGCACGGCCGGACTTGGTCTCGACCAGCAGCGCGGCAATCTCGGCCGGCGAGCGCATCAGCACCCCGGCCGCCTGCGCGTGGAACAGAAGCTGGCTGCCGCTGGCGACGACCAGATCGTCGGCGGCCAGTTTGTAGGCCGCGTTGTCGTAGGCCTGCGCCATGATCTTGTCCTGGAACATGCGATGCGGCTCGCACAAACCGCCCAGCTTCTCCAGCGTGGCCAGCAGTTCGTCCGCCAGGCCGTGCACCACGCGCCGGTTGTCGCCGAATACATTGGCGTGCAGGCCGCAGAAATTGGTCACGCCGGCCGCCGTGCCCATGCCGCCCAGGAATCCGTAGCGCTCGATCAGCAAGGTACGGCAGCCGTGGCGCGCCGCCGCGGCGGCGGCCGTCATGCCGGCGGGGCCGCCGCCCAGCACCACCACGTCGAATTCGCCCAGGATGGGGGTCTGCCGCGCGGGTTCGGTCACGCTGGCCGGATGTGCCGTTGTCATTGCTCCACCTTGTCATTCAGGGAAGCGGACATGTTATCTATTTCAAAACGGATTATCTGGTCTAATTCGAAGCACCAGTTTTCGCGTTTTGGAATAGAAAATGGATACCCTGGCCAACCTGCGCGCCTTTCTTGCCACGGTGCGCGGCGGCAATTTCTCGGAGGCCGCGCGCCAGCTCGATACCGTGCCCTCGGTCGTGGCCAAGCGCGTCGGCCATCTCGAATGGACCTTGGGCGCGCGCCTGTTCGAACGCTCCAGCCGCCGCGTGACGCTGACCGAGGCCGGCCACAAGTTCCACGCGCGGGCGCGCGCGCTGGTCAGCGATTTCGATGACATCGCCTCGGAACTCAAGCGCGACCAGGATGCGCTGGACGGCCACATCCGGCTGCGGGCCCCGACCTCGCTCACGGTGCTGTACCTGGCCGACATCCTCGCGGCCTTCCAGCGGCGCCATGAACGGCTGACCCTGGAGGTCGCGCTGCTGGACCGGTCGGCCAATCCCGCCGAGGAAGGCTTCGACATCTCGGTCAGCGGCCGCGCCGACAGCTATGAGGGCGTGGTGGACGAGCCGCTGTGCCCGCTGCGCCAGGTCGTCTGCGCCGCGCCCGGCTACCTGGCGCGCCGGCCCGCCCCGCGCCATCCGCGCGACCTGGCCGACCACGACTGCCTGGTGTTCAATCCCACCGGCCACAGCTGGCACTTCAACAGCGCGAGCGGGCCCATCAGCGTCGACGTGCCCGCGCGCCTGGGCGCCAACGACAACTATGTGCTCTATGCCTCGGCCCGCGCCGGCAACGGCATCGCCGTCCTGCCCACCTATGTTGCGCGGCGCGCGCTCGCGGACGGCAGCCTGGTGGCGCTGCTGGAGGACCACCCCTTACAGGACGTATGGCTCAAGGCCCTGATCCCGGCCCGCAAGCGCGCCTTGCCGCGCATGGAACTGCTGCTGGCCTGGCTGCGCGACCACCTGGGCGGCACGCCCCCCTGGGAGAGATCCGGCGACGGCGCATGAGTCCGGCCTACTCCGGCCGGTTCCGCATCCAGTCCGCCGTGTTGTAGAACGAGGCCAGCAGCTTGTCGGCCAGCGCCGGCTCGACGCCGACCTGCTGCATCGCCCGGCCCATGCAGACCACCCACTGGTCGCGCTCCGTGGTGCCGATCGAGAACGGCAGATGGCGTGCCCGCAGGCGGGGATGGCCGAAGCGGCGAATGTAGTAATCGGGGCCGCCCATCCAGCCGCACAGGAACCAGAACAACTTCTCCCTGGCCTGGTCCAGCGACGGGCCGTGCGCGGCACGCAGCTCGGCCAGGTCGGCGTCCAGGTCCATCAGGTCGTAGAACCGGTCGACCAGTTCACGCACGCGCGCTTCGCCGCCTATCGCGTCGAACAGGGTCTGGCCGGCCGGAGCCGGTTCCTCGGGCTCGCGTATCAATATCGTCTTGTCGTTCATCTCGGTATCATCGAAAAGCGCTAGGTTTCCCTGAGGGTCGCCAGCGGCGGCTGGCGCAGCACGCCGCGCAGCCCCATCCATCCCCCCGCCCAGGCGCACGCCACGCCCACCAGCAGCCCGGCCACCCAAACCCACGGGTTCGGCGTCAGCGCGAAGTTGAACACATGGCGGGCCAGCAACCACGCGATCACCGACGCGCCGGCCGCGGCCAGCACGCCCGCCGCGCCGCCTATGGCGGCCAGCTCCAGCCACTGCGCCAGCGACAGCTGCCGGCGCGTGGCCCCCAGCGCGCGCAGCAGCCCGGCCTCGCGCACCCGCTCGTCGCGGGTGGAGGCCAGCGCCGCATACAGGACCAGGCAGCCGGCGGCCAGCGTGAACAGGAACAGGAACTGCACCGCCGCCACCACCTGCTCCAGCACGTCCTGCACCTGTCGCAGGATGGCGCTGGTATCGAAGATGGTCAGGTTGGGAAACTCGCGGATCAGCGCGTTGGACAGGTCGGCCTGCTCGGGCGGCAGGTGCAGCGCGGTGATCCAGCTCTGCGGCATGTCGCGCAGCGCCGCCGGCGACAGGATGGCGAAGAAGTTCACCTGCATGGAATCCCAGTCCACCGCCCGCAGGCCGGTCACCTTCACGTCGACCGCGTTGCCGGCGATGTCGAACCGGAGCGTGTCGCCCAGGTTCACGCCCAGGGTCTTCGCGATGCCCTGCTCCATCGACACCTCGGCGGCATCCGGGTCCAGCCAGCGGCCGGCCACGTCGCGGTTGTGGCCCGGCAACTGGTCCATGTAGGACAGGTTGAACTCCCGGTCCACCAGCCGCTGCGCGCGATCGTCCTGGTAGTCGGCCGGCCCCACCGCGCGGCCGTTGATCTCGACCAGGCGCCCACGGATCATGGGGTACAGCTGCACGTGGCCCAGTCCCGCCTGCGCCAGGCGCTGCGTGACCGCCTCGCGCTGGTCCGGCTGGATGTTGATCAGGAAACGGTTGGGCGCGTCGGGCGGCGCGGCGCTGCGCCAGCCCTCGACCAGGTCGCCGCGGGTGATGGACAGCAGCAGGATCGCCATCAGCCCCACCGCCAGGGCGCATATCTGCGCCACCGTGGCGCCACGGCGGCGGACCACGCCCGCCAGCGCGAAACGCAGGGCCACCGGCCCGCGCTGCCATTGCCGCAGCGGCTCCAGCCAACGCAGCCCCAGCCACGAGATGCCGGAAAACAGCAGGAAGCCGCCCAGGAATCCCCCGGCTACCATCAGGCCCAGCTTCAGGTCGCGCGCGAACCATAGCAGCAGCAGCGCGAAGCCCACCGCGCCCATGCCGTAGCCGAGCGCGGTGCGCGCCGGCGCGACGCCGGTGTCGCGGCGCAATACCCGGGCGGGCGCGACATGGCGCAACTGGGCCAGCGGCGGCAACGCGAAGCCCATCAGCAGCCAGACGCCGGCAAGAAAACCCTGTATCGCGGGCAGCGGCCCGGCACGCGGCAGATCGGCCGTGATCAGGCCGCCCAGCGCGGCGATCAGGCCTTCGTGCGCGGCATAGCCGAGCGCGCTGCCGACGGCGGCCGCCCCCAGGGCGATGATCAGGAACTCGGCGGCGAACAGCCAGGTCAGCGTGGTCTGCGTCGCGCCCAGGCAGCGCATCACCGCCACGCTGTCGAAATGGCGCAGCGTGAAGCGCCGTGCGGCCAGCGCCACGGCCACCGCCGCGATCAGGGCCGCCAGCAGGGCCACCAGAGACAGGAACTGCTGCGCCCGGTCGATGGTCCGCCGCATCTCGGGCCGGCCCGAATCCAGCGTCTCCACGCGCTGCCCGCGCTGCGGATGGGCCTGCAGCCAGGCCGCGTACTCGCGTGCCGCCGCCGGTTGTCCGGCGGCGAGCAGGCGGTAGGTGATACGGCTGCCGAAGGTCACCAAGCCGGTGGACGCCAGGTCGTCCTCGCGGATCATGACCCGCGGCGCGACGTTGATGAAATTCATGCCGCGATCGGGTTCCACCGTGATCACGCGTGCGATGCGGAAATGCCGGTCGCCCAGTTGCAGGTCGTCTCCCACGCGCACCTCCAGCAGCGACAGCAGTTGCGGGTCCACCCAGGCGGTCCCGGGCGCGGGGATCTCGCGCGTCGGTTGGTCGGGCGCGGTGGGGCCTTCGGCCACGCGCAGGCTGCCGCGCAGCGGATAGCCCGGCCGCACCGCCTTCAAGGCCGCCAGTTGCGAACGCGCGGCATCGCCCGTCCCGACGCTGGCCATGGAGGGAAACTGCAGGTTCTGGGTCACCGTCAGCCCCAGCCGGCGCGCCTCTTCGCGCGGCCCCTGGTCGATCGGGTTATCGGAAATCAGCACCACGTCGCCGCCCAGCAATTGGGCGGCATCCCGTTCCAGCGCCTGGCGGATGCGGTCGGCCAGGAAGCCCACGCTGGAAACCGAGGCCACGGCAATGACCAGCGCCATCGCCAGCAGCCTGAGTTCCCCGGCGCGCCAGTCGCGCACGGTCATGCGCCAGGCCTGGGCCAGGAGGGACAGCGGTGAGAACGAACGGATGTCGGTGGTCATGGCCGGCGGGAAAGGAAGTGGATCGAAGGCGAACGCCCGGGCGATGCATGCCGCGCTACGCGTGGCGTGCCGGGCAGCCCCGATAGGACCACGCCGGCCGCCCGCGGTTCACGCGGCCCCGCTACTTTACCGGAGCGCCGTCAGGCCACTGCCTTGCCCACCACGCCCTCGACGAACCAGTCCATGTGGTCGACGTCCTTCTGGCTCGGCACGCCGGATTGCTGGCGCACCTTGCCCTGGTTGTCCACCAGCCGGCCGCCGAAGGGATGGAGCGCGCCCGCCGCGATCTTGCCGCGCGCCTCGTCCACCGACGCGCGCACCGCCTGGGGCACCTTGGGCGACAGCGCCTCGAGCGCGATCATCCCGTCCTTGAGGCCGCCCATGATGGCCCGCGAGGTCCAGGTGCCGTCCAGCACTTCGCGCGCGGCCTGGATGTAATGGTCGCCCCAGCGATGCACGACGGCGCCGAGCTGGCGCGTCGGCGCATAGCGGCTCATGTCGGACGTATAGCCCAGCATCCACGCCCCCGCCGCCTCGGCTGCCTGCGCCACCGCGGACGACCCCGAGTGGTTGGTCAGCACGTCGGCGCCCTGGCGCAGCACAGCCTGGGCCGCGTCGCGCTCGCGCGGGGGATCGAACCAGTTCTGCGTCCAGACCACCCGCACCTGGACCTTGGGGTTGACGCTGCGTGCTGCCAGCGTGAAGGCGTTGATGCCCTGGATCACCTCCGGGATAGGCAGGGCCGCGACATAGCCCAGGACGTGGCTGCGCGTCATCGCCCCCGCCACCAGTCCGGCCAGATAGCGGCCCTCGTAGAAGCGGATGTTGTAGGCGCCCAGGTTGCGCGCGAGGCGGTAGCCCGAGGCCTGGTCGAACACCACGCCCGGGAACTCGCGGGCAACCCGCATCACCGCGTCCATGTAGCCGAAGGACGTGGTGAAGACGAGCTTGCAGCCCTGGCGCGCGAGATCGCGTATCACCCGCTCGGCGTCGGCGTTCTCGGGCACGTTCTCGACGACCCGGGTGGCCACCCGCGACCCCAGCGCGGCGACCATGGCCAGGCGGCCATCCTCGTGCTGGCGCGTCCAGCCCGCATCGGTGATGGGCGACATGTACACGAACCCCACGGACAGCGGATCGGCCGCCCGGGCCAGGCGCGGCATGCCCAGGGCCGCGCCGGCGATGGGCGCGCCCGCCGCCAGCCAGCCCAGGACGCGGCGGCGCCCCGCGCTGGCAAGGCCGGCCATGGTTTCCATTTCGTGGGGACAAGGTTGTTCACGGTGCGCAAGCGGCACCGAAACGAGGTTTTTCACGCTGGTTCTCCTCGAACACGGCTTCCCGGAAAAAGATCCGGCCGGCGGGAAGCTGCGCCGGGGCGGACACGAACGAACGCGCCATTTTATCATTCATTGAATCGGCCTATTGCGATGATTTATTCAATTCAATTTACCAATAACCCAGGGCGGCCTATCGTGGGGCCTCGACAATTCGGAGCTAGGCATGACGACTCTCACCACCGCAACGGGCGCGCCTGTCGCCGACAACCAGAACTCGAAGACCGCCGGCCCGCGCGGCCCCGTCCTGATCGAGGATTTCCACCTGGTCGAGAAGCTGCAGCACTTCAACCGCGAACGCATCCCCGAGCGCGTGGTGCATGCCAAGGGCTCGGGCGCCTACGGCGTCTTCGAGGTGACCAACGACATCACCCGCTACACCTGCGCCGACCTGTTCGCGCAAGTAGGCCGCAAGACCGACGTCTTCATCCGCTTCTCCACCGTGGGCGGCGAGAAGGGCTCGGCCGACACCGAGCGCGACCCGCGCGGCTTCGCCATCAAGTTCTACACCAACGAAGGCAACTGGGACCTGGTGGGCAACAACACGCCGGTCTTCTTCATCCGCGACGGCATCAAGTTCCCCGACTTCATCCACACCCAGAAGCGAGACCCGCGCACCAACATGAAGAACCCCACCGCGATGTGGGACTTCTGGTCACTGTCGCCCGAATCGCTGCACCAGGTCACCACGCTGTTCTCCGACCGCGGCACGCCCGACGGCTATCGCGCCATGCACGGATTCGGCAGCCACACGTTCAGCATGCTCGATGCCCAGGGCCGGCGCGTCTGGGTCAAGTACCACGTACTCAGCCTGCAGGGCATACGCAACCTGCATCCGCGCGACGCCGCCCGGCTTGCCGGCGAGGATCCCGACTACGCCCAGCGCGACCTGTTCGAGGCGATCGAGCGGGGCGACTACCCCAAGTGGCGCTTCTGCATCCAGGTCATGACCGAGGATCAGGCGCGCGCCACGCCCTACGACCCCTTCGACTTGACCAAGGTCTGGCCCCACGCGGACTTCCCGCTCATCGAAGTGGGCGTCATCACGCTGAACCGCAATCCGGAGAACTATTTCGCCGAGGTCGAGCAGGCCGCGTTCTCGCCGTCGGCGATCGTGCGTGGACTGGGCTTCAGCCCCGACAGGATGCTGCAGGCCCGCCTGTTCGCCTACCATGACGCGCACCTGTACCGCGTCGGCACGAACTACCAGGCGCTGCCGGTCAACCGGCCCCATGCGCCGGTGCGGACCTACCAGCGCGACGGCGCCATGCGCTTCGATGGCAACTTCGGCGGCGCCGCCAACTACGAGCCCAACAGCGTGGCCGACGCGCCCCGCCACGATGCGGCGCACCGCGAACCGCCGCTGCCGCTCTCGGGCGATGCCGACCGCTACGACCATCGCGCCGGCAATGACGACTACACGCAGGCCGGCGACCTGTTCCGCCTCATGAGCGCCGGCCAGCTGGCCCTGTTGATCGAGAACATCGTCAACGCGATGAAGACGGTGCCGCGCGAGATCCAGGAACGCCAGATCGCGCACTTCGCCAAGGCGGATCCGCGGTATGGGGAAGGCGTGGCGAAGGGATTGGGACTGGCCGCCTAGAGGCCCTTCACCGGCACCACGGTGCGAAGGGGGATCGACGGCAAGATGCGACTTCTTGAATGGCGAGGCGGGAAAAAGAATTCAACCGCAAAGAGCGGAGTTTCAAGAAGGGAATGGACGCCTAGACTGATCCCACCTTGTCACCACCGAGGAACATTGCCATGAAGCCCCGTTCCGTTTCTATGTTCAAGTACGACTTTCGCGCCCCTGGCAGCCAGGTGGAAGGCCCTATTCGCTTCGCCGTCGGTCAAGCAGCGCTGGGCGAAGTGCTTGTCGCCCGGAGCCGGCGCGGCATCTGCGCCATCTTCCTTGGCGAGGAGGCGCGGGCATTGAGCGACCAGCTCACGGCTGCCTTTCCGAATATCGAGTTGCAGCCTGATCAGCCTTCTCTGCGACACGAGCTGGGACAAATCATTGGCTTCATCGACCAAGACGCGTCCCAGGGCGTTATCAATCTCGACATCGGCGGCACCGCGTTCCAGCAGAAGGTCTGGCAGGTATTGTGCGGCATCCCGGCAGGCAAGATCCGCAGCTACAGCGACGTCGCGCGTGATCTCGGCGTACCGGAAGCCGTCCGTGCCGTAGCGGGTGCCTGCGCGGCCAACGTCCTGGCCATCGCCATTCCCTGTCATCGCGTGGTGCGCAGGGATGGCTCGATCTCCGGCTATCGCTGGGGCGTCGAGCGCAAGCGCACGCTGCTGGCCAAGGAAGCCGGCAAGGTGGCTGCAGGGTTCGCGGCATGAACGCCGTGGCAAGCCAGGGACTTGCCATGGCGCCCGAGACGTACGACTGGCCGGGCATCGAACAGTCGCTCGATGCACAGGGACATGCCGTGCTGCCCAACCTGCTGACGGCGGGGCAATGCGATGACCTCGCAGCACTCTATGCGCGAGAAGAAGGCTATCGCGCGCGGATCGTCATGGCTCGCCACGGCTTCGGGCGAGGCGAGTACAAATACTTCGCCTACCCCTTGCCACCGCTGCTCGACCAGTTGCGCCACGCGCTGTATCCCCGCCTGGCGCCGATCGCCAATCGTTGGAATCGACAGCTGCAGATCGGCGCGCAGTACCCTCATGACCTGGACGCCTATCTGCGCCGGTGCCATGAGGCCGGCCAGACCCGGCCGACGCCGCTGATCCTCCAGTACGGCGAGGGCGACTACAACTGCCTGCACCGGGATCTCTACGGCGATCACGTCTTTCCTTTGCAGGTTGCCATCCTGCTGTCGGAACCCGGCAGGGACTTCACCGGCGGCGAGTTCATCATGACGGAGCTGTCGAACAAGGGCCACCGCGCGGATGTCGTCGCGCTGCGCAAAGGCGACGCGGTGGTGTTCACCGTCAACCAGCGACCGGCAATGGGTCGGCGCGGCACCCGCAAGGTGGCCATGCGGCATGGCGTCAGTCGCATCCGAAGCGGTCACCGCCATACCGTGGGCCTGATCTTCCACGACGCGAAGTGACCATGGAAACGCTCGAACCTTAAAGGATGGGAGGAGTTCTCATGACCTCGCTTGACGCGCCCCTCGATCGCCTGAACTGGACGGACATCGGCCTGCAGCTCGATGCCGAGGGCTATGTCGTGCTGCCCGGTCTGTTGGGTGTGGACGTGGCGCGCGATCTGGCCCAACAGGCCACGGCGGCAGGCGCCCGCCGAGTGGCTTTGGAAGCCGGTGATCTTGGGCGCGGTGAGTTGTTCTACTTCGACGCCGGTATGCCGGCACCTCTGGAACTGTGGCGCACGGCGCTTTATCGCCGCCTTGTCGCCATCGCCAATCGCTGGAACGAAACCCTGGGCGTCGCTCTTCGCTATCCGGCGGAACTGGGGGACTTCTTGCGGCGCAACCGGGAGGCAGGCCAGACGCGGGCGCAGTCCCATCTGAGCCGGCTCGGCGGCGAAGGCCATGTATCGCTGCACCAGCGCAATGACGGCGAGCAGGTCTTCCCCATGCAGATCGTCGCCGTGCTGTCCGAGCCGGGCGTCGATTTCCAGGGAGGCGAATTCGTGATGACCGAGCAACGCCCGCGCATGCAGTCGCGGCCGGCGGTGTTGCCGCTCAAGCTTGGAGACGTGGCCGTCATAGCCACGGCGGAACGCCCCGTCAAGGGAAGCCAGGGCTATTACCGGGTCAACCTCAAACACGCCATCAGCCGTGTCCGCAAGGGCGAACGCATCGGCTTGGAACTGCTGTTCCACGATGCAGCCTGACGCTGCGGATGAACGGCACAGGCCCACCTCGGCCTGGAAGAAGACCCGTTCATGAACGCGCCACTGTCCATGTCCGCGGACAACCAAGAATTTTTCATCGACAGCCCGGAATGTCGTGCGTTTGAAACAGAACGGGCACAATGTGCCCGGCAAACACATTGGACGGCAATCCGCGCACCATGAAATTCCGTAGCCCCCAACGCCCCGCCCGTCTTGCCCTGCTCACGGTGGCGGCGGTGCTCGTCCTGGGCATCGCCACCATCGCGGCCGCCTGGCTCACCCTGCGCGCCAGCCTGCCCCGGGTCGACGGAGAACTCGGCGCATCCGGCACGGCCCAGCCCGCCACGATCGCGCGCGATGCCCAGGGCAGCGTCACCATCCGTGCGGCCAACCGCGCCGACGCCGCCTACGCCACCGGCTTCGCCCATGCGCAGGACCGCTATTTCCAGATGGACCTGGTACGGCGCTCGGCCGCCGGCGAACTGGCCGCGCTGGTGGGCGAGGCCGCCGTGCCGCTGGACCGGCGCGTGCGCGTGCACCGTTTCCGCGCCCGCGCGGAGCGGGCCTACGCCGCGCTCCCGCCCGCCCACCGCGCCTTGCTGGAACGCTACGCGGATGGCGTCAATGCCGGCCTGGCCGCGCTGGGCGCACGGCCGTTCGAATACTTTTTGCTGGGCGCGCCGCCACAACCCTGGCGGCCCGTGGACACGCTGCTGGCCATCTATGCGATGTACCTGGACCTGCAAGGCGGCGAACTGCTGCGGGTGCGCTCGCGCGAGGCGCTGCGCGACCTCCTGCCCGCTCCGCTGCTCGCGGCGCTGCTGCCCACGCGCAGCCACTGGGACGCGCCGCTGGACCGCCCCCCTTTCCCCGCGCAGCCGGCCGCGCCGGACACCGCGCTGGTGGATGCGCATCCCGACTGGATCGACGCGCCCCGCGCGCCACGCACGCGCGGTGCGATTCCCGCCGAACTGATGGTGGATGCCGGTACCACTTCGTCGGCGCTGGGCAGCAACGGCTGGGCCGTGGACGCGCGCCATGGCGCCGGCGGCCGCGCGCTGGTGGCCAACGACATGCACCTGGGCCTGCGCCTGCCCAACGTCTGGTATCGGCTGACGCTGGAGTTTCCCTCGGCCTCGGGCCCACGGCGTATCAGCGGCGTCAGCCTGCCCGGCGCCCCCATCGTGGTGGCGGGCAGCAACGGCGACGTCGCCTGGGGTTTCACCAACAGCTACGGCCATTTCATCGACCTGGTGCGGCTGGAGCCCGATGCGGCCGATCCGTCGCGCTACCGGGGCCCGGCCGGCACGTGGGAAACCGCGCCGGAAACGATGGAGCGCATCGACGTGAAAGGGGCCGGGCCCGTCATGCTGCCCGTGCGCGAGACCCCATGGGGTCCGCTGCGGCAGGCCAACGGCAAGGTCTACGCGATACGCTGGATCGCCTACCTGCCGGATGCCGCCAACGTGGGGCTGGCCGACATGGAAGAGGCGCGCGACGTCGAACAGGCGATGCACGTCGCGCAGACGGCCGGGATTCCCACGCAGAATCTGGTGGTGGCGGATCGCCGCGGCGACATAGGCTGGACGCTGGCCGGTCCCTTGCCCACCGCCACGCTCGATCCGCTGGGCTTTCCGGTCGAGGCGGACCATGCCGCGGCAGCACTCGCCCGCCTCGCTCCGGCGGACTATCCCGCGATCGTCGCCCCGGCCTACGGGCGGCTCTGGACGGCCAACAGCACGCAACTCGCGAACGAAGCCACGCAACGCAGGATCGGGGACGGCGGCGCCGATGTCGGTGCCCGCGGAACTCAGATACGCGATGCGCTGTTCGCCGGCGAACGCTTCAGCGAGCGCGACCTGCTCGCCATCCAGCTGGACGACCGGGCCTCGTGGATCGCATTCCTGCGCGAGCAGGCCCTGGCCGAGCTGGACGACGCCGCCGTCGCCAGCCATCCGCGGCGGGCCGCCTTCCGGCGCATCGTGCAATCCTGGAGCGGACGCGCCGACACCGGCAGTGCCGGCTACGCGCTGCTGCGCGCCTACCACGACGCGTTGTACGACGCGTGGTTCGGCGCGTTGGACGAGCGACTGGCCGCCATCGACGGTGGACTGTCGATGCGCCGCGCCTCGTCGCGCGTGCTGGCCACCATGGAAAGCCTGATGCGTGTCCGTGCCTGGAAACCGGCCTATGCCGCGGATTGGCACGCCTTCATGCTCGAACGCATCGACACGGCCATCGCCTCGGTCAGCGCCGACGGCCGCCCCCTGGACGAGATCCGCTGGGGCGACCGCAACCGCCTCGCCATGGAGCATCCCCTGGCCCGGGTGCTGCCGGCGGCCGTCAGGCCCTGGCTGTCGGCGCCTGCCCGCCCCATGCCGGGCGACATCCACATGCCGCGCATCCAGGGCCCGTCGTTCGGCGCGTCCGAGCGTTTCGTGGTGTCGCCGGGACATGAGGAACACGGACTGATGGAAATGCCGGGCGGCGCCTCGGGCCATCCGCTGTCGCCCTTTTTCCTGGCCGGCCACTCGGCATGGACGGATGGCAAGGCCACGCCCTTCCTGCCCGGCCCCGACGTCCATCGACTGACGCTGCTCCCGGCGGGATCCGGCCACTGACGCAAGGCGTAGCGCGGCCTAGCGTTCGGGCAGGAAGGGCCTGCCCAGCGCGCGCGGCATGTTCCGGCGCATCCAGCCGGGGTTGCCGCCGCGCAAGGCCAGCACCGCGACGGTGCAGACGTAGGGCAGCATCGCCAGGAACTGCGAGGGCACCTGAACGCCCATGCCTTGCAGCTGGAACTGCAACATGGTCAGCCCGCCGAACAGATACGCGCCCAGCAGGATGCGCACGGGATGCCACATGCCGAAGGCGATCAACGCCAGGGCCATCCAGCCCCGGCCGGCCACCATGCCCTCGCTCCACAATTGCGTATAGACCACCGACAGATACGCACCCGCGAGCCCGCAGCACAGCCCCCCCGCGAGGATCGCGAGCACGCGTATGCGGCCCACCGGATAGCCGAGCGCGTGCGCCGACTCCGGCGACTCCCCCACCGCCCGCAGCAGCATGCCGGCCCTCGTGCGGTACAGGAATACCGCCAGCAGGCCGGCCAGCGCCATCGTCGCGTACACCAGCGGATGCAGCGCGAACACGGTGCTTCCCAGGCCGGGAATGCCGCGCAGCCACGGTAGGCCTGCCTGGCCCTGCCCGAGCGAACGGCCGGCGTAGGACACGCCGGCGAAGGCCGATAGCCCCGACCCCAGCAGCATCACCGCCAGGCCGCTGCCGTACTGGCTGGCGTTGAAGACGACCACCAGCAGCGCGAACACGGCGGCCAGCGCAGCCCCTGCTCCCGCCCCCGCCGCCAGCCCCCATACCGGGCTCCCGGTGTGGAAGGCCACGGCGAAACCGGCGGCGGCGGCCAGCAGCATCATGCCCTCGGCTCCGAGATTGATCACGCCGGCGCGCTCGTGGATGGCCAGCCCCAGCGCCGCCAGCGCCAGCGGCGTGCCGGCGTTCAGCGTCGCGGCCAGGAGTTGCAGCAGGCTTTCCATGCCGCTCACCTTGCCACGGCCGCCGGGCGGCGCCGGCGGATGCGATAGCGCACCAGCGTATCGCCCAGCAGCAGCAACGCCAGCGCCAGCCCCTGGAACACGCCGACGATGGAAGCCGGCAGGCCGAGGCGCGACTGCGCCAGCTCCCCGCCTATGTAGAACGCCGCCATGACCAGGCCGGCCAGCAGCGCGCCGGCCGGATGCAGGCGCCCCAGGAAGGCCGCGATCACCGCCGCGAAACCATAGCCCGGCGACACCGAAGTCGTGAGCCGCTGCATCGGCCCCGCGACTTCGCCTATGCCGGCCAGCCCGGCCAGCGCGCCGCATGCCAGCATGGAAGTCCACAAGGCCTGGCGCGGCGAATACCCCGCATAGCGCGCGGCGGCGGGCGCGGCGCCCGTCACGCGCAGGCGGAAGCCCGGATGGGAACGCGCCAGGAACAGCCAGGCCGCGCCGGTGGCCGCGAGCGCCAGCCACAGCCCGGCGTGGGCGCGTGTGCCCTCCCAGAGCACGGGCAGGACGGCCGCCTCGTCGAACGATCGGGACTGCGGGAAGTTGTAGCCGTAGGGATCGCGCCAGGGTCCGAACACCAGATAGCCGAGCAGGAGCTGCGCCACATAGGTCAGCATCAGGCTGACCAGCATTTCATTGGCGCCGAACCGGTCCTTGAGCCAGGCCGTCAGCGCGGCCCACAGCATGCCCCCCAGCATGCCCGCGGCCATGACCAGCACCACGTAGCCCTGCCACGTGTCCGGCCCGGCCAGCAGCGCCACGCCGCCGCCGGCGATGGCGCCGGCGATCAGTTGCCCTTCGGCGCCGATGTTCCAGACGTTGGCGCGAAAGCACAGCGACAGGCCCACCGCGCACAGGACCAGCGGCACCGCCTTGACCGCGAGTTCGCCCCACGCGTAGACGCCGTTGAAAGGCTCGACCAGGAACAGCCGCAACCCTTGCCAGGCATCGATGCCCAGCGTCGCGAACAGCGCGGCGCCGCCCAGCATGGTCAGCGCCAGCGCGGCCAGCGGCGACAGCCAGGCCGCCAGCCGCGAGGCGGAGGCACGCGGCTCAAGCTGGATCATGGGTCCACCGCCCTTCCATCCAGCGGCCCAGCATGTCGGCCGTGACCTGGGCGCGCGCCACCGCCGGCGACAGCCGCCCGCCTGCCATGACCGCCAGCCTGTCGCACAGCGCGAGCAGCTCGTCCAGGTCCTCGGAAATGACCAGGACCGCGCCGCCGGCGTCGCGCAGATCGATCAGCGCCTGGTGGATGCGCGCGGCGGCGCCGACGTCCACCCCCCAGGTCGGCTGCGCCGCCAGCAGCACGCGCGGCGCACCGTCGAGCTCGCGGCCCACCATGAATTTCTGCAGATTGCCGCCGGACAGGCTGCGTGCCGGTGCGCGCGGCGATGCCGCCCGCACGCCGTGGCGCGCGATGACGCGGGAGGCGGCCTCGGCCAGCCCGCGCCGCCGTATCCAGCCTCCGGATGACGCTTGACCGGATGCCATGGTCAGCAGCATGTTCTCGTCCAGCCCCATCTCGGGCACGCATCCGCGTCCCAGGCGTTCCTCGGGAATCGCGCGCAATCCCAGCCCGCGCCGCGCGGCCGGCCGAAGCCGGCCGATGGGATGTCCCAGCAGATGCACGGCATCGTGCGGCACGTGGATCTCCTCGCCCGACAACACCGACAGCAGCAGCGACTGGCCGTTGCCGGACACACCCGCCACGCCCAGTATCTCGCCGGCCCGCAGCTCGAACGAGACCTCGTGCAAGCCCACGCGCTGGCCGGGCGGCGCGGGCATCGACAGATGCTTCACGCGCAAGACCGGATCGCCCGCCGGCCGCGGCGAAGCGCTCCGGACCTCGTCCACCGCGCTTCCCAGCATCAGGGTGGCCAGTTCGTCCTGCGCCATTGCGCGCGGATCGACCACGGCCACCGCACGACCCGCCCGCAGCACCGTGCAGCGATCGCACAACTCGCGGATCTCCGCCAGCTTGTGGCTGATGTAGGCCACGCTGCACCCCTCGGCCGCCAGTTGCCGCAAGGTGGCGAACAAGGCGGTCCTGGCCTCGGGCGACAGCACCGAGGTCGGCTCGTCCAGGATCAGCAGGCGCGGCCGCGCGGCCAGGGCGCGCAGCAGCTCGACGCGCTGGTGTTCGCCCACCGACAGGTCGCCCACATGGGCATCGGGATCCAGGTCCAGGCGATAGCGTTCGATCAGCGGCGCCAGCCAGGCGCTCGCCGAGGCACCCCGGGACAGCTCGCGCGCCAGTGCGGCCGGCAACCCCAGCAGCACGTTCTGCGCCACCGTCAACGTGTCGAACAGCACGAAGTGCTGGAACACCATGCCCACGCCCAACGCGCGCGCATCGTCCGGCGCGCGTGGCGCCACCGGACGGCCGTCCCACAGGATCTGTCCCGCATCCGGCGCCAGCGCGCCGTACGCGATCTTCATCAGGGTCGACTTGCCCGCCCCGTTCTCGCCCAGCACGGCGTGGATCTCGCCCGGCGCGATGGCCAGCGAGACCTCGTCGTTCGCGAGAACGCCGGGATACCGTTTGGTGATCCCGCGCAGTTCGAGTCGAGGAACGGCCATGAGAACGAAGCGGGTGGACAGGAGGCGCTCATTGTAGACCGCCCCTTTTCGCGCCGCCCGCCTCGGGGCTTCATCGATACACGGGCGGAGGCCGGCAGTCTTTCCGTATGCGGGGCACGTCGCGCAAACCGTTCAGCACCATCCATTGATGCCGCCCCGTCGCGCTGCCCCGCTCCAGGGCCAGGTGGGCCCAGTGCATCGCCTCGCACGGATCGGCCTTCACCTTCGGTCCGTACAGGGCCGGACCGGCCAGCAGGACCGAGGCCAGCATCTCCTGGGCCTCCAGGTCGCCCCGCGTCGCGGCCTGCCGCAACCGCGCCAGCATCGTGCCGTAGTCCCCTTCCGAGCGAGCCTCCAGCGCCATCTGATAGAACTGCTCGGAGGTCGCGATTTCCGAAAGCGGCGGTGCCGCCGACGCAGCGGGAGCCACGACCGCCGCGGCAAACAGCCACGGCGCCGAGATACGAACCCAACGGGAAATAATGTGCGAGCGCTTCACGGCCGTCTCCTTTGACATGCCTATTGGGCCTGTCGGCGCGCTTTGGCACAATGCGGTTCTATGCCTCGTGCCTTCGGCTGTCCCGAAGGCACTCCACCACGGAGCATTTCCATGCGCCTCGATCTCGCGGACCTGCGCCTGTTCCTCGCCATCGTCGACGCCGGCAGCATCACGCAGGGCGCCACGCGCGCGAACCTGGCGCTGGCCTCGGCCAGCGAACGCCTGCGCAACATCGAGGCCGATGCCGGCGTGCGGCTGCTGGAGCGCCGCCATCGCGGCGTGGTCGCCACCGAGGCCGGCGAGGCGCTGGCCCATCATGCCCGGCTGATCCTGCGCCAGCGGGAACTGATGCAGGGCGAGCTGCTGGACTTCGCCTCCGGCGCCCGCGGGACCATCCGCATCCACGCCAACACCGCGGCCCTGACGGCCTTCCTGCCGCGCAAGCTGGCCCCGTGGATGGCCGCCCGCCCGCACCTGAACGTCGACATCCGCGAGCGCACCAGCAAGGAAATCGTCAAGGCGGTCTCCGCCGGACTGGTCGAAGCCGGCATCACTTCGGACCAGGTCGATGCCGCCGGGCTGCAACTGCACCCCGTCGCCACCGACCACCTCGTCCTGATCACCGCCCGCGGCCACCCCCTGGCGCAGCGGCGCGTGGTCCCGTTCGCCGAGATCGTGCGCGAGCCCTTCGTGGGACTGGCCCCCGGCAGCGCGCTGCAGGACCACATCGACGAACATGCGCGGCGCGCCGGCCACGCACTGGCCCTGCGGATCAGGATGAACACCTTCGGCGGGCTGTGCGAAATGGTCTCGCACGGCGTAGGCGTGGCCGTCATTCCCGACAGCATCGCCCAGAGCCATCGCCGCCGCCATCCCTACCAGCGCATCGCGCTGGCGGACGCCTGGGCCCACCGCCGCCTGTGCCTGTGCCTGCGCGACTGGGCCGGCCTGTCGGCCCCGGTCCGGGACCTGCTGAGCCACCTGGCCGGCGATGCCGGCGTGCCGCTGCTGCCTTAGGGTACCGCTGCGATATTCGTGTCCGAGTGCACTCGGCCATATCGCGAGGATGTTGATACATTCCTCGGTGCAACGGCCCGCCTCCACGAGAGATAGCTAAAGCTCCCGGCGGTGCTTCGAACAACCACTTGCGAAAGTCCCAATTTGGGACTAATCTTAACTCATGCGGGTCATTGCCGTCAGCACATTGCGCCAGTTCTGGAAAACCCATCCGGACGCAGAGCAACCCCTCAAGGCTTGGGTGGATGAAGCAAGCCAAGCCACATGGACGCAACCTTCGGATATCAAGGCTCATTACCGCAGCGCCAGCATCCTCAAGAATCGTCGCGTGGTTTTCAACATCAAAGGCAATGACTATCGATTGATCGTCGCGGTCGCCTACCGCTTGCGCATCGTCTATGTGAAGTTCGTGGGGACACACTGGGAATATGACGCGATCGATGCCGAGACCATAGAAATGGAGTAAGACATGGAGATTCGCCCCATCCGTAGCGAAGCGGACTACAAGATGGCCCTGAAAGACATCTCACGCCTCATGGAAAGCGATCCTGAACCCGGAACGCCGGATGGCGATCGCCTGGACATCCTGGCTACGCTGGTACAAGCCTACGAAGCCAGACACTTTCCCATCGACCTGCCCGACCCCGTCGAAGCGATCAAATTCCGCATGGAGCAAGCCGGCCTGACCGCCAAAGACCTCGAGCCCATGATCGGCCGCCGCAACCGCGTCTACGAAATCCTGAACCGCAAGCGCAGCCTGACACTGCAAATGATCTGGAATCTGCACAAAGGGCTAGGCATCCCCGCCGAAAGCCTGGTCAAACCCCCGTCGAACTCCTGATCTCCCGGTAGGACCACGGTGGCCTGCGAAGAAAATCGCAACACGATCCCACCGCTCGCTCCGGATCCTCACACTTAGAGAAGCGCCTCGATTCCCTTGCGCCGGATAACGTTCAACAGTGCCAGCGCAGGGCCTTTCGCATGCGTCGCGCCGCGCTCGAGCTGCGAGACATAGCCCGGCGTCATATTGAGATACCGGGCAAGCGCGGCTTGACTGAGGTGAGCCTTCTCGCGCACTTCCCGCACTTGAGCCGCGGTAATAGGCTCCGAGGTAGGCAGCGCATCCGCTCCCAGGTGGCGGCAGTGATTTTCTGATGCGTCGCCTTGTCCATGATCCCCAAGCGGTGCTGGGAGTCGGCCATTTCCAGAAGTTCACTGGCCAAGCGGCCAGGCTTGCTCGTCGTCATGTGTCGTCTCCTCATAGGATGGAAACATCCCACAAAATAAAAAACGGCGCCCCACAGGACGCCGTCAGCACTACACCCCTCCCCCCGACCCAGGGCACAGCGGATCCGGCTCCGCCGGTCCGCCAGTGCCGCCCGGGGGACCCGCCGCTGGGCCGCCCCAAGGCGGGTCCCCGCCCCCTCGGGGGGCTGCCGCGTAGCGGCTGGGGGCTCGCCATGCTGGGCGCCCGAAGGGCGTAGGGGGGGACCGCCTATTCAGCCGCAATCGCCTTCATCGACAGACGCAGGCGGCCCTTGTCATCGGCCTCGATGACCTTGACGCGGACCTGCTGGCCGACCTTCAGCACATCGTTGATGTTGGCGATGCGATGGTTGGCGATTTCCGAGATGTGCAGCAGGCCGTCGCGGCCCGGCAGCACCTGGACGATGGCACCGAAATCCAGCAGGCGCAGCACGGCGCCCTCGTAGATCTGGCCCACTTCCACGTCGGCGGTCAGGTCGGCGATGCGACGCTGTGCTTCCTTGGCGCGGTCCAGGTCGGCGCTGGAGATGACGATGGTGCCGTCGTCCGAGATGTCGATCTGCGTGCCGGTTTCCTCGGTCAGCGCACGGATGGTGGCGCCGCCCTTGCCGATCACGTCGCGGATCTTCTCGGGGTTGATCTTCATGGACAGCATGCGCGGCGCGAACGCCGACAGCTCGCCGCGCGAACCTTCCAGGGCCTCGCGCATCTTTTCCAGGATGTGCAGGCGGCCTTCGCGGGCCTGGGCCAGCGCCACCTGCATGATTTCCTTGGTGATGCCCTGGATCTTGATGTCCATCTGCAGCGCGGTCACGCCATTGACGGTACCGGCCACCTTGAAGTCCATGTCGCCCAGGTGGTCTTCGTCGCCCAGGATGTCGGTCAGCACGGCGAACTTGCCGCCGTCCTTGATCAGGCCCATGGCCACGCCGGCCACGTGATCCTTGATCGGCACGCCGGCGTCCATCATGGCCAGCGAGCCGCCACACACGGACGCCATCGACGACGAACCGTTCGACTCGGTGATTTCCGACACCACGCGGATGGTGTACTGGAAGTCCTGCGGCGCGGGCAGCAGCGACACCAGGGCGCGCTTGGCCAGGCGGCCGTGGCCGACTTCGCGGCGCTTGGGCGTGCCGATGCGGCCGGTTTCGCCGGTGGCGAACGGAGGCATGTTGTAGTGGAGCATGAAGCGATCGCGATACTCGCCCATCAGCGCGTCGATGATCTGCTCGTCCTGCTTGGTGCCCAGCGTGGCAATCACCAGGGCCTGGGTTTCGCCGCGGGTGAACAGCGCGCTGCCGTGCGCGCGGGGCAGCACGCCCAGGCGGATGCTGATCGGACGCACCGTGCGGGTATCGCGGCCGTCGATGCGGGGCTCGCCGTTCAGGATCTGGCCGCGCACGATCTGCGCTTCGAAGTCGAACAGGATGTTGTCCACTTCGACGCCGTCGACCGCGGTACCCGAGGCCTCGGCCTGGGCGGCCAGCTTGGCGTGCACGTCGGCATAGACTTCGCGCAGCTTGGTGGTGCGCTCCTGCTTGGAGCGGATCTGGTAGGCGGCCTTCAGGCCTTCCTCGGCCACGGCGCGCACCGAGGCGATCAGTTCCTCGTTCTTGGCGGCGGGCTTCCAGTCCCATTCGGGCTTGCCGGCTTCGCGCACCAGGTCGTTGATCGCATTGATGACGGTCTGCATCTGCTCGTGGCCGTAGACCACGCCACCCAGCATGACCTCTTCGGACAGTTGCTGGGCTTCGGATTCGACCATGAGCACGGCGGCATCGGTACCGGCCACCACCAGGTCCAGCTTGGAGGTCTTGAGCTGCGAGGCGGTGGGGTTGAGCACGTACTGGTCATCGATCCAGCCCACGCGCGCGGCGCCGATCGGGCCGTTGAACGGGATGCCGGAGATGGCCAGGGCGGCCGACGAACCGATCATCGCGGCGATGTCGGGATCGATCTCGGGATTGACCGACAGCGTGTGGATGACCACGTGCACGTCGTTGTAGAAGCCCTCGGGGAACAGCGGACGCAGCGGCCGATCGATCAGACGCGAGGTCAGCGTTTCCTTCTCGGAGGGCTTGCCCTCGCGCTTGAAGAACCCGCCCGGGATGCGCCCGGCGGCGTAGGTCTTCTCGATGTAGTCGACGGTGAGCGGGAAGAAATCCTGGCCGGGCTTGGCTTTCTTGGCCCCGACCACGGTTGCCAGCACGACGGTGTCCTCGATGGACACCATTACCGCGCCCGAAGCCTGGCGAGCAACCTCGCCGGTTTCGAGCGTGACGGTATGCTGGCCATATTGGAAGGTTTTTGTGACTTTATTGAACATGACAGGCATCCTTTGCGATTGCCCTTCTGAAACGAAAATGCCTGTGACAGGCGGTCCCTGACACAGGCACTCTCATATTTCAGGAGGGGGTTGCTAGAGTGCCGGCTGCGTCGCGCCCGAACAGGAAGCGACGAAACCGGCAACCACCGGAAACGCGGAGCGGCGCTGCGAGGGCAGCGCCCGCCGGGTTCCCGATCCCCTGGAAATTCACTTACGCAGACCGAGCTTCTCGATCAGGGCGCGGTACGCGTCGGCGTTGCGGCCCTTCAGGTAGTCGAGCAGCTTGCGGCGACGGCTGACCATGCGCAGCAGCCCGCGACGGGAATGGTGGTCTTTGGTGTGCTCTTTGAAATGGCTGGTCAATTCGTTGATCCGGGCGGTCAGGAGAGCGACCTGCACTTCGGGGGATCCGGTATCACCCTGGGCGCGTTGGAATTCGGAGACGATATTGGCCTTGTTGATGTCGGCGACGGACATTTTTTTCCTCTCGGACTGGCGGCAAGGCCGAGGCGCCCTGCCGTGAAAGTTGACGACCCGGCCACGACATATCTGGTCGCGGCCGGAAGGTTAACGATCAGCGCCGCCTGAAAATAGGCAAAAACTGAAAGTTAGCCAGGAAGTATAGCCTTATTCGGGGAGCTTTGCCATTTTGCAACGCGTAGGCAGCGTCAGGTCGGCCGCGGAAACCTTCAGCGTGGTCTCGAAGCCATAGCCGCTGCCTTCCACGTCGCGCCTGACCGGGCCGATGCCCGCCTTCTGCATGGTGAACACATACAGGGGCTTGATGGCCTGGTGGTCGTCGGGCCGCATCCACAGGTCCGCCCCCTCGGAAGTCCATCGCATGCCCGACAGCTGGCGCGCGATGGCCGCGGCGTCCACCTTCCCGGCCCGCTCCAGCGCCGCCGCGAGCATGTCGGTCATGTGCAGCATCCGGGCGTTCAGGTAGTCGTCGGCCGGCCGCGGGAACATGCGCCGGTAGTCGTCGTAGGCGCGGTCCATGCCGGGCTCGCCGGCGTTGTAATGCCATTCGGCCACCGCGCGCACCTTGCCCACGCCGGCGTCCCCCAGCGCGGCCGGCGCGCCCAGCGCATTGCCGTAGAAGGTGTAGAAGCTGCCTTTGAATCCCGCTTCGCGGGCGGCCTTCACCAGCAGCGTCAGGTCGTTGCCCCAATTGCCGGTGATGACGGTATCGGCGCCGCTGGACAGGATCTTGGCCGCATAGGGCGAGAAATCCTTGACCTTGCCGATGGCATGGAACTCGTCGGCCACGACCTCGACGTCGGGCCGCTTCTCGGCCAGCATCGCCCGGGCGCTGCGCGACACTTCCTGGCCGAAGCTGTAGTCCTGGTTGATCAGGTAGACCTTGCGCACCTCGCGGTCGCGCCGCATGACCTCGGTCAGGGCCGCCATCCGCATGTCGGAACTGGCATCGAAGCGGAAGTGCCACGGGCTGCACTTCTCGTTGGTCAGCGCGGGATCGACGGCCGAGTAGTTCAGGAACACCATGCGCTGGCCGGGATTGCGCTGGTTGTGGCGATTGACGCCCTCGATCAGGCCCGCCGCCACGGCCGAGCTGTTGCCTTGCATGACGATGCGTATGGACTGGTCGGCCGCGCCGCGCAGCAGCAGCAAGGCTTCGTCCATCTGGTTCTTGCTGTCGAAGGGAACGAGCTCGAGCCGGTGCGCGCCGTCGGCCAGCTTCACGCCGCCCCGGGCGTTGATGCGCTCGACCGCGAAGCGCAGGTTGCGCATGATGGCCTCGCCGGTATTGGCGAAGGGCCCGGACATGGCCTCGATCACGGCGATGCGAACCGGCGCGGCCGCCTCTCCCTGGGCCCGGGCCGGCATGGAACCTGCGCAAGCCAGCGCAAGTCCTACAATCAGCGAACCATAGCCACGCCTGCGTGACAGAAACACGGTCATCTCCGGTCGTCAATCCAAGAACAAGGTGAATTGTATGAGCATCGCCCTCCTCCTGCGCCGTGGCGCCTGCCTGCTGGGCATGGCGGCGCTGCTTGCGGCCTGTGCCAGCCCGGCCGGCATCCAGCCGGGCGAATCCGGCTCGGCCGTCACGGCCCGCCTGGGCCGGCCCACGCTCGAACGCCCCCTGCCGGGCGGCGGCCAGCGCCTGATCTATTCCAGCCAGCCCATGGGGCAGTACGCCTGGATCACCGACGTCGGTCCCGACGGCAAGGTCATCGGCACCACCCAGGCCTTGACCAGCGAACGCTTCCGCATGCTGGACTCCGGACACTGGGATACCGAGCGGCTGCTGTTCGAGTTCGGCCCCCCGGCCGAGATCACCCGCGTCGGCCTGAAGGGCGAGCAGATCGTCTGGGGCTACCGCTTCCGCGAGGACGGCGTGTGGAATTCGCTGATGTACGTCTACGTCAATGACCAGGGCGTGGTCACGCGCTACCACCCGGGACCCGACCCGCTGATGGAGCCCCGCTTCCAGCTGGGTATGTAGCCTCAGTCTTCGCCCTTGAATGCGGCGATGATGGCATCGGCCACGGCCCGCACGCGGGCCGTGCGGTTCAGGTCGGCGTGCAGCACCAGCCAGACATCCAGGCGCTCGGTCCGCTCGGGCCAGATGCGCACGAGCTCCGGATCGCCCTGCGCCGTCGACACGGCCAGCTCGCCCAGTCCCAGACCCGCCCTGACCGCCTCCAGCATCATCATCCCTGAATTCACTTCCAGCGCCACCCGGGCATTGCCGATCGACACCCCGCCCAGCCTGCCGCCATCCAGCGGCCCGAGCGGACGATCGTACCGGATCACGTCGTGGCCCTTGAGCGCCGCGTCCACCGCGGGCTCTCCGCGACGGCGCAGGTAGTCGCGCGAGGCATAGACGCCTATCTGCCTGCGCGCCAGCCGCCGCGCGATCAGGTCCGGACTCGTGGGCTTGACCGTGCGCACGGCGATGTCGGCCTCGCGGCGGGTCAGGTTGGTGAGCTGGGTGGACGTGCCCAGCACCACCCTGATGTCCGGGTGGGCCTCGCGCAGCGCCCGCAGCGCCGGGATCACATAGAAGCTCGCCATGGTGTCGGAGGTGGCCACGCGCACCACGCCGCACAGCTTGTCGTCCAGGCCCTGCATCTGCCGCTGCAATTGATCGGCCGCCTGCTCCATCCGTTCGGCGGCGGTGCCGGCCAGTTCTCCGGCCGGCGTGGGCACGTAGCCGTTGGGCGTGCGCAGGAACAGGCGCGCGCCCAGCGCGGCCTCCAGGGCGGCCAGCCGGCGGCCGGCCGTGGCCTGGTCCACCTCCAGCAGCGCCGCGGCCCCCCGCAGCGTGCCGGCGCGCCGGATGGCCAGGAAGACCCGGGCATCGTCCCAGTTCATGGCCGTCCCACGCTGGCCGAAGGCCCTTCGGCGGAATGCATTTTTGCATCATCGAACTGCATTTTCACCACTTTTTCTGCATCACTCCGGCGCCTAGGATAACGCCTTCTACCGTTTTCCGGACGACGACCGTGCGCTACCCCTGCCCCGATATTCCCCTCTCCCCGGCCCCCGCGCGGCAGGCATCGGCCGATCCCATGCCGCTGGCCGCGCTGGCGGTGGGCTTCATCATGGCCATGCTCGACGTCACCGTCGTCAACGTGGCGCTGAGCGACATCGCCCGCAGCCTGGAGGTCTCCCTGTCGGGCCTGGTATGGGTGGTCGACGGCTATACGCTGGCCTTCGCCGCCATGCTGCTGGTCGGCGGCGCGCTGGCCGACCGCCTGGGCGCGCGCGCCGTGTATCTGGCGGGACTGGCCATCTTCACGCTGGCCTCCGTGGCGTGCGGCCTGGCCCAGGACGGCATGGCGCTGGCCGGCGCCCGCCTGGCACAGGGCGTGGGTGCTTCCCTGTTCGTTCCCAGCTCGCTCAGCCTGCTGGTCCACACCTATGCCGACGAACGCGTCCGGGCTCGGATGGTGGCGCTGTGGTCGGCCATCGTCACCTTGTCGGTGGCGGCGGGACCGCTGGTGGGCGGCCTGCTGATCGCGCATTTCGGCTGGCGCAGCGTCTTCCTGATCAACGTCCCCATCGGCATCGCCGGCGCGCTGCTTACCCTGAAGCTGGTCCGCCCCGCCCCCCGCCGGCCACGCGCCCTGAACCCCGCCAGCCATGCGTTGGGCATCACGGGGCTGGCGGCCCTGTGCTATGCGCTCATCCAGGGTCCGGAGCGGGGCTGGACCGCGCCCTCCATCCTGCTGGCGGCAGTCCTGGCCCTCGCGGCCGGCGCCGTGCTGGCCTGGCTGGAACGACGGGCCGCATCGCCGCTGGTACCCCGGCAGCTCCTGGCCGAGCCGCGCTTCCTGCCGGCCAACGCCCTGGGCGCCCTGGCCAGCTTCGCGGTGTACGGCCAGTTGTTCCTGCTCAGCCTCTACCTGCAGCGCGCACGGGGCGCCGGGCCGCTCGACACCGGTTTCCAGTTGATGCCGCTGATGCTCATCCTGGTCGTGGGCAACCTGCTGTCTGGCCGGCTTTCCAGCCAGCGCGGCACGCGCTTCCCGATGCTGGCCGGCACCGGCCTCGCCGCGCTGGTCACCGCGGCGGCCGCGTTCGACGGCCTGGCGCTGCCCTACTGGCTGATGATGGCGCTGCTGGTATGCGGCAACCTGGGCGCCGCCATCGCCATTCCGGCCATGACCGCCACGGTGATGCAGTCCGGCGGGAAGGAGCATGCCAACAGCGCCGCGGCCATCCTGAACGCGAACCGGCAGATCGGCACGCTGCTGGGGGTCGCCGTCATGGGTAGCCTGCTGCACGGGCTGCCCGACTGGTCGGACAGCCTGCCTGCAGGCCTGGCCGTGGTGGCCACAGCCTATGGCGCGGCCTGGTTGTGCATTCTGCGCGCAGGAAACGCGGCGCGGCGCCAACTCGCGCGCTGAAGCCGCCGGTCAGGGCGTCCGGTCGCCGCGCAGCGCGCCCGCCGCGACCAGCCGGCGATTCGCCTCGTAGTCGTCCCGCACCGCCGCGCGAAAATCATCGATGCCACCCGCGGCCGGCAGGTTGTAGGCCCGCTCCAGCCGCCCGGCCAGCGGTCCGCCCACCAGCACGCGGTTGACCGCGGCGTTGATGCGTTCCTGCACGGGCCTGGGCGTGGCCGCGGGCACGAACAGCCCGAACAGCGACATCAGGTTGGCCTGGGGATAGCTCAGCTCCGACAGCGTCGGCACCTCCGGCAGCGCGCCCAGCCTGGCGGGCGCGCCCACCGCCAGCGCCTTCAGCCGCCCCGTCCGCACATAGTCCAATTGCAGCGCCGCGACGTTGGTCGACAGCACCTCGAAACGCCCGCTCAAGGCATCGTTCAATTGCGGACCGCCGCCGTGATAGGGAATGTGGGTGATGCGCGCGCCGCTCGCCGCGGCCACCTGCGCCATCACCATGTGCCCCGTCGTGGCGATGCCCGAACTGGCCCAGCGGATCGCCCCCGGCCTGCGGCGCGCCTCGTCCACCAGATCGGCGAAACCGCGGCCGGTGAAGGCCGGCGTGCCGGCCACCAGTACCGGCGTGCGCATGACGGCGGCCACGGGGGCGATGTCCCGCAGGGGATCATGGTCGGCCGACGGGCGGCTCAGCAGCGGATTGAGCGTGAGCGGCGTCAAGGCGGAGAAGGCCAGCGTATGGCCGTCGGGCGCCGCGCGCGCCACGGCCTCCATTCCCACGCCTCCGCCCGCCCCGCCCTTGTTCTCGACCCAGGCCGGCACGCCCAGGTCGCGCGACAACGCCTCGGCCAGGATGCGGGCGATGGTGTCGCTCACGCCCCCGGGCGGATAGACGACCACCATCCGTATGGCGCGCGTCGGCCAGGCCCGTCCGTCCCCGTCCGCCGAAGCGGCACGCTGCCCCACGCCAGCCAGGGGCAGCGCGGCCACGGCCTGCAGGACGCGGCGGCGCGACGCCCGGAAGCGCGCGGCCGTCATCGCCCCGCCGCCAGCCGCCGCGCCAGCGCGGCGAAATGCCGGGCCGGCAGGTTGTCCTCGCCGTCGCGGGACACCAGCGTCAGCGGCGCATCCAGCCGTTCGGCCCGCGCCAGCGGCAGATAGGTCACGGCGTGCGCATGCGCGCCGCTGATGGACTTGGGCACGACCGACACGCCCGCGCCCGCCGCCACCAGGTTCAGATTGGTCATCATGCGGTCGACCTCGGCGGCGATGCGTGGCCGCAACCCCTGGCTTTCGCACAGCGCGAGCAGGTTGGCGTACAGGCCAGGCGCGCCCGGCTGGCGCACCAGGATGATCTTCTCCTGGCACAGCTCGGCCAGCGAGATCGCGCGAGGCCGGCTGGCCTGCCTGCCCCGCGCGAGGGGATGGTCGCATGGCACGGCGGCCACCGCGGGCTCGGTCAGCAGGGTTTCGAACACCAGCCCGTCAGGCCGCGACACCGGCACGCGCAGCAAGCCGCAATGCAGCCGTCCGGCGGCGATGGCCGCGGTCAGCCCCGCGGCGTTGTCCTCGTGGATGTCCAGCTCCACGCCCGGATAGTCCCGCCGGTACAGGCGCAGGGCCTCGGGCGTGAAGGCGTGCGCCGCGGCCGAGCTGGTGAAGCCCACCGCCAGCAGCCCTTCCTGGCCGTTGGCCACCCGCGCCATCCGCTGGCGCATCTGCGCGTAGCCTTCCAGCAGGCTCTCGGCCTCGCGCAGGAAGTGCCGGCCGGCGTCGGTCAAGGCCACGCCCCGCGGATGACGGCGCAGCAGTTCGACGCCCAGTTCCCGCTCCAGCGCCTTGATCTGCTGGCTGAGCGGGGGTTGCTGGATGCCGAGCCGCTCGGCGGCGCGCGTCATGTGCCCGGTTTCGGCGACGGTGACGAAGTAACGCAGATGGCGCAGGTCCATATTTTTTATATATCGAGTCTCCGCTTTTATTGTATTTGACGTACCGATCGGCGCGCTCGCATCATCCGCCGTGCACGCGCCCCCGCCTCGAGAGGGCCGGCCCTGGAGACGATACGATGACCGCACCCCGCTCCCACCCCGCCCTGCCCCTGCTGCTTGCCGCCGTCGCGGCGCTGGCCGGCTGCGGCGGCGGCGATGGCGACTCGCCCGCCGGCCACCCGCCCGAAGACCCTCCGGCCGCCTCGGGCCCGCCCTATACCCCCGCCCTGGCCTGCGCCTCGCTGGCCGCGCGCGGCTTTTCTCCCGCCCAGCTGACGCTGCCCTCGGGCGGCGCAACGGTGTCCGAGGCGGTGGACGTCGCCGCCGATGCCGAGGGCAACGCCCTGGGCGCCTATTGCCGGGTCCGCGGCGTCATCAAGCCCGTGAACGCCGGTTCGCCCGACATCAACTTCGCGCTGAACCTGCCGCTGCGCTGGAACGGCAAGACCATCCACTTCGGCGGCGGCGGCTTCAACGGCCGGCTCATCGACGGCACCGAGACCATACGCTTCGGCCCCGCCGACAAGCCCGCCCCGCTGGCCCTGGGCTACGCCACCTACGGCGACGACTCCGGCCACCAGAGCGGCAGCATCACCGACGGCAAGTTCGCCGCCGACGACGAGGCCCTGTCCAACTACGGCGGCCAGTCGCTGAAGAAGACCCGCGACGTCGCCGCGCAACTGGTGCGGGCCTACTACGACATGGCGCCCAGGCACGCCTATTTCCTGGGCACTTCCACGGGCGGCCGCGACGCGCTGGCGCACATCCAGCGCTGGCCGACGGACTACGACGGCGTCATCGCCAACGAGCCCGCGCTCAACTACTCCGGCACGCGCCTGTCCAACGTCGCGCTCGGCCGCGCCCTGTACGCCAATGGCGGAGCCGGCTGGCTCAACGTGGCCAAGACGCTGATGGTGCAGAACACGGTCAAGCAGGCCTGCGACAAGCTGGACGGCGCGGTCGACGGCATCGTCAGCAACGTGGAGAGCTGCCGGCTGCTGAACGCGTCCAACCTGGCGGCCATGCGCTGCCCCTCGGGCGCAGACGAAGGCGATCACTGCCTGTCCGCCGCGCAACTGGCCACGATCCGCACGCTCGAGGCGCCGCTGGAGTTCTCCTCCTACCGGCTCGCCAACGGCGTCGAACGCGCGGGCGGCTACAACATCCTGGAAGGCGCGCTGGTGGCCGGCCCCTACACCTCGCGGGACCTGGGCACGCGGCGCGTGCCGGGCAACCCGGCAACCTCGGCCGATGCCAACATGTACGTGACGGGCGACCAGTGGGTCAAGTATTTCGTCACCCGCTCTGCCACCTTCGACACGCTGGGCTTCGACCCGCAGAACCCCGGCGCCTACACCGCGCGGGTGCAGGCCGTGTCCGCGATCACCGACGCCACCGATCCGGACCTGCGCCCCTTCCTGTCCCGCGGCGGCAAGCTCATCATGCTGCACGGCCTGGCCGACGAGGTCATCAGTCCCAACTCCACCATCGACTACTACCAGCGCGTGGTCGCCACCGTGGGGCAGGAGGCCGTGGACAAGGGCATACGCTTCTACACCGTGCCCGGCATGGGCCACGGCACCGGCGTGTTCATTCCCAACTGGGATTCGCTGGCCTCGCTGGAAGGCTGGGTGGAGCAAGGCCTGCCTCCGGGCACGCCGGTGGCGGCCGACGCGGTGGCCGCCACTTATGGCCGCACGCGGCCCCTGTGCCAATACCCCGCCTGGCCCAAGTACCGCGGCAGCGGCAGCCTGGACGCCGCCGTCAACTACAGCTGCGTGCAGGAAACGGGCGACCCGCTGGCCTGCCCCAACCTGCCCGCCGCGGTGACCCGCTACAAGGGCGGCAACACGCTGGGCGAGGAACTGACGGTGACCGTGGACCCCGCTTCGCTGCGCTACACCGTCACGATAGACGCCAGCCTGCAACGCGCGGCCGGCACCGTGCGCGAGGGCAGCCTGCGCGCCCAGACGACTTGCGCCTATGCGAGCGACGAAGGCGGCGCGGTCTACATGTTCGGCGCGGGCGGTGTCCTGCAGGGCGGCGTGCTGCCGGCATCCGGCGGCGGCTTCGAACCGCTGCTGGCCTTTGCCACCACGTTCGAGAACACCGGTTCGCCCACCGTCTTCAATCCGGTCGCCGCCATCTACGACCTGATCGGCGTCCACCATGGCGCGGGCGGCACGGCAGCGGCCTACAAGGCGGCGGGCCGGCTGCGCAACGCCGGCACCTTCCAGTTGTGCCGGGATCCCGTCACCGGCGGCTTCATGACCTACGACGCCGCATGCACGTCCACCGCCAAGGGATACATCACCTACAACGCCGCACGCGGGGCCTTCGACCTGCTGGCCACTGCGCCCGCCGATCCGGCCAGCACCACCGGCGGCACGCCCGCAGGCTCCATGGTGATCGGGCTGGTCAACGGCAATGCCGTCCCGCTGCAACTGGTACGGGAGTCGGCCACCAGCTACGGCATGCGCCTGTATGCGCCGCAGCAGTCGCTGGCCTCCGGCGCGGCCGACGGGGTCTACGCCGTTGCCGGCACCGGCGCGCGCAATCTGGAAGCCACCCTGTCCGGCGCCACGCTGGACCTGGACGGCGGCACGATGGCCGTGGCCTACGACACCCCGGTGCCGGGCGTCGCCCAAGCGGGCACCTCGGGCAACGACCATTTCCTCTTCACCCACGGGATCCTGGGTTACGCCTCGGGCACGGGATCCACCGCCATCTTCGCCACCGGAGTCCGCCATTGAAAACCCTGCCCCGACTCTCCCTGCTGGCCGCGCTGGCCTTCGGCGCGGCCACGGCCCACGCCGCCACCGACCGCGCCCGGCCCGCGCCCTGCCCCAAGGACGTTCCCGCCGACGCGCGTTGCTATAACGGACAGGACAGCGAAGGCGCCTATTACTGGATCGCGATCCCCCGCGACTGGAACCGGGTGCTGGTCATGCACGCCCACGGCGGTCCCGACCTGGGCCCCTCCACCCTGAAACGCAGCCAGGAAGACCTGACCCGCTGGGCCGTGACCGTGAAGGCGGGCTATGCCTGGGCCGGCTCGTCCTACCGCCGGGGCGGCTATGGGGTCACCATGGCCGCCGAGGACACCGAGCGCCTGCGCCGCCTGTTCGTCCGGCAGTTCGGCCAGCCCCGGCGCACCTTGCTGCACGGCCAGAGCTACGGCGGCGGCGTGGCCTCCAAGGCGGCGGAGCTGTATGGCACCGTCGAAGGCCGGCCCGGCCCCTACGACGCCGTACTGCTGACCAGCGGCGTGCTGGGCGGCGGCAACACCGCCTACGATTTCCGCCTGGACCTGCGCGTCGTGTACCAGTACGTCTGCCGCAACCATCCGCGCCCCGACGAACCCCAGTACCCGCTGTGGATGGGGCTGCCCAAGGATTCCACGCTGACCCGGGCGGACCTGGCCGCGCGCATCCGGGAATGCACGGGCGTCGGCCAGCCGGCCGCGCAGCGCAGCGCCGAGCAGGCGGCCAGGCTCAAGACCATCCTGTCGGTGGTGAAGATTCCCGAACGCACCTTCGTGTCCAACATGAACTGGGCCACCTGGCTGTTCCGGGATCTTACGCAGGAACGGCTGGACGGCCGCAATCCCTTCGGCAACGAGAAGGTGGTGTACGGCGGCTCGCCGGACGATGCCGCGCTGAACGCCGGGGTGGCCCGCTATCGCGCGGATCCGCTGGCGGTGGGACGGCTGATGGTGGACAGCACGCCGGGCGGCAGGCTTGCCATGCCCGTGCTGACCCTGCATGCCATCCATGACCCGACGGCCTTCGTCGAACTGGAATCGGCCTACCGCGAACGGGTCGACCGGGCGGGCAGCGGCGACAAGCTGGTGCAGACGTTCTCGGACGAGGCCGAACACAGCTACCTGAGCGAACCCCAGTACCCCGCCTTGTTCACCGCGCTGATGGACTGGGTGGACAAGGGGGAAAAACCGACGCCCGAGAAAGTGGCGCGGCTGTGCAAGGGCTATGAACGGGACTACGGCCACGGCGGCAAACAGACCTGCCGCATCCAGGTCGGCTACCAGCCGCCGCCGCTGTCCTCGCGGGTCCCGCCGCGCTAAGGCTCGATGCCCAGGCTGCGGATGAACGGCACCCAGGTCGCGCGCTCGTTCTTCTCGAACGCCAGGGCCTGGGCCGGCGTGGATGGCGCCATGATCTCGGCCGTCTGGCGCTGGGCGAACTGGACCACCTGCGGGTCGGCCAGGACACGGTTCAGCGCGGCGTTGAGCCGGGCGACGATCGCGGCCGGCGTGCCCGCGGGGGCGAACACGTTGTTCCAGGTGTAGCCCTTGAAAGCCGGCAGGCCGGCCTGCGCGAACGTCGGGACGTCGGGCGTCGAGGCACCGCGGCGATCGACGCCGTTGGCCAGCACCTTGACCTTCCCCTGCTCCACCAGGCCGGCCATGCTGGGCAGCGTCACCAGCATCATGTCGACCCGGCCCGCGGCCAGGTCGGCGGCCGCCACGGCCGCGCCCTTGTAGGGCACGTGCATCAGGTCGATGCCCGCGGCGCGCGCGAACGCGGCGCCGGCGATGTGGTTGATCGAGCCCACGCCGCTGGACGAATACGTCATCGACTGCGAGCGCCCCTTGGCCGCCTTGACCAGGTCGGCCAGCGAGCCCGGCCCGCCCGCCGGCACCGCCAGCGCCAACGGGGTGCGCGAAACCAGGCCGATGGGCGCCAGGTCGCGCTCCACGTCGAACGGCAGCGACTTCTGCAGGCCGACGTTCATCACCAGTTGCGAGCTGGTCCCGAAGCCCAGGGTGTAGCCGTCGGGCGCCGCCTTGGCGACATAGTCGGTACCGACCACGCCGCCTGCGCCGGGCTTGTTCTCGACGATCACCGGCTGGCCCAGTTCGCCGTACAGGGTCTTGGCCAGTTCCCTGGCCATCGCGTCGTTCACGCTGCCCGGCCCGAACGCCACGATGAGCCGGATCGGCCGCGACGGATACGCCGGTTCCTGCGCCTGCAGCGCGGGCGAGGTGGACAACATGGCCGTCCCCAGGACGGCAAGCAGGAAGGTCCGCATATCGATCTCCTATTCGGGCAGGATGCCCAGTTCCCGGATGGCGCGTCCCCAGCGTTCCTTATCCTCGGCCAGGGAGGCCTTGAAAGCGGCCGACGACATGCCCGGATACTCCAGGCCCATCGCATCGAGCTGGCGTTCGACCTCGGGCAGGCGCATGACGCGGTCGAGTTCCTTCCATAGCGCCTCCCGGATCCCGAGCGCGAGGCCAGCGGGCCCGAGCACGCCGTACCAGTTGACCACGCGGAATCCACGCACCGTCTCGCCCACCGTGGGAATGTCCGGCAGCACGCGGGCGCGCTTGTCCTCGGTCACCGCCAGTATCCGCAGCTTGCCGGCCCGCACATGGGGCAGCAGCAGCGAGCTGCCGCCCGCGAACAACTGGGTCTCGCCCTGCAGGAGCGAGGTCACCGCCGGGCCGCCGCCCTTGTACGGCACGTGCAGCAGGTCGATGCCGACCGTGCTCGCCAGCGAGGCCAGGGCCAGGTGGTTGATGCTGCCTATGCCGCCCGAGCCGTAGGTGATCTTGCCGGGGTTCGCGCGCGCATGCGCGATCAGGTCAGCCAGGCTGCGGAACGGCGACGAGGCGGGCACGGCGATCGCGGTGGTCGCGTAGACCAGCATGCATACCGGCTCGAAGGACGCCACCGGGTCGAACGGCAGTTGCTTGTACAGCGCGCCGGCCATCGCATGCGTGGACACGCCGCCCATCTCCAGCGTGTAGCCGTCGGCGGGCGCGCGGGCGACGGCCGCCGCCCCTATCGTTCCGCCCGCCCCGGGAAGGTTCTCGACCACGACGACCTGCCCCGCGGACGGAAAGAGCTGCTTGCCCACCAGGCGCGCGAGGATGTCGGTGGTGCCGCCCGCCGCGAACGACGAGATCAGCCGGACAGGACGGCTCGGATAGGCGGAGGACGCGCCGGAGGCGGCTGCAACCGGACGCAGCATCGAGCCGGCCGCGAGCGCCAGCATGGCACGACGGGATAAGTTGCCAGTCCCCATCGGGGTCTCCTTCATTCATTCTTCATGGTCGCGCCCCTCTGCGGGGGTCGCCGGGGCGCAGTATAGGAGCGCCCTCCGCCGCCGCTGCCACTCCGCACGCGAGCATTCCGTGTCACGGAACGCGGCGATTCCGGAAAGAGCCGGCCCGGCGCTATCATCGGGGCGCCAGCACATGGAGGAAACGGCAGGCATGTCCGAAACGAACGCCATCGGGCCGGTGGTCCGGGCGCTGAACATCCTGCGGGCGCTGAACCACCAGCCGCAGAGTTCGCTCCAGTCCCTGCACCAGGCCACCGGACTGCCCAAGTCCACCATCCACCGCCTGCTGGCCACGCTCAAGAGCGAGGGCTACGTGCGCGCCGACGTGGTCAAGGGCACGTACACGCTGACCGAGAAGGTCCTGTGCCTGAGCGAAGGCTTCTCCGAGCCCGAACTGGTGGTGGAAGTCGGCGCGCCCATCGTGCTCAGGAACACGCGCGCCACCGGCCTGCCGCTGGCCCTGGGCACCCTGGACCGCGGCCACATCGTCGTGCGCTACAGCTCCATGCCCTACAGCCCCATCGGGTCCGAGCACACCACGGTCGGCCACGTCCACGACCTCGTGCATTCCGGCATGGGGCAGGCCTACCTGGCCTATTGCGGCCAGGCCGAACGCGACCGCCTGCTGCAGTGGATGCAGGCCTCGCTACCCGAACCGGCCCTGTGGCCGCCGGTCGAACAAGACATCCAGCATCAACTGGCCACCACGCGCCGGCGCGGGTACGGCCTGCGCAAGGGCCAGGGCCGCGGTTCCAGCACCACGCTGGCCGTGCCGCTCGCCCACGGCGACCGCGTGCTGGGCGTCCTGTCGCTGACCACCTTCAGCGCATTGCTGACCCCGGAGCGCCTGCGTGAATGCGTGGACCAGCTCGATCGGACGCGCCAGGAAATCTGCGCCGCCGTCGACGAGCGGCTCGCGCTCGGCTGACGCGTTCCGCGACACGGAAAGAAGCGGCGGCGAGATTCTGCGCCGCCGCCGCGCGGAATTAAGCTGTCGTGCCGCGAGGCGGCCCGTGCGCCGCCCCGTTCCCACTCTCGTCAGGACTGGAGCCTCGCTTGAAACTCGCCAGCTACGCCACCTTCGACCGGCCCGACACCGCGCGCGTCGGATTCGTGATCTCCGATTCCGAACTGATCGACGCCGAAACCGCATGCCGCCAATTCGCACCCGACTTCCAGGGCCCCCTGGACATGCATCGGCTGATCGAAGCCGGCCCCGATTTCTGGGACCAGCTCCGGCAGGTACATGCCGCGCTGGGCCAGGCCGGGCTGCCGCGCCTGCCCATGGACACGGTCCGCTTCCTTCCCGCCGTGCCGCGCCCCTCGAAACTGTGCTGCCTGGCCCTGAACAACAGCGCCAACACCGACCGCATCGTCAAGGGCCCCAAGCACCCGGCGGTCTTCACCAAGCCCTGGTCGGCACTGGCCGGCCACGGCGAACCGATACGCCTGAAGCCCCACTACGGCCGCGTGCACCCCGAACCCGAACTGGCGGTCGTGATCGGCAAGCTGGCGCGCGACATCGACGCGGCCGACGCCTATGACCATGTGTTCGGCTACACCATCCACAACGACCTGACCTCCCCCACCATGCGCGACGAGGACAGCTTCCACTACCGCGCCATCCATCCGGCGCTGGAAGGCGAAGGCATCCGCTACGTCGAAAGCCACGTCTCGTACAGCGGCCGCTACAAGGGTTCGGACACGTTCTCGCCGCTGGGCCCGTGGATCGTCACCCGCGACGAGATTCCCAACCCGCACGCGCTGGACATCTCGTGCCACGTCCGCGACGAACAATACGCCAGCGACAACACGGCGAACCTCTTCCACAAGCTGCCCGAGGTCCTGGCCTTCGTCTCCAGCTACATGACGCTGGTGCCGGGCGACGTGGTGTCGATGGGCACGGCGCTGGCCTCGGGCGGCAAGCCCGGCCGGGCGGTCCAGAACGCCGACCTGAACAAGATCGGCGGCCCCGTCAGCGTTACCGTGGCGGGGATAGGCAAGCTCAGCAACCCGGTGCAGGCGGGCTGACGCCCCTATTGCTGCGACAGCGGCAAGCCGCGGCTGCCGGCATAGAACACGATCAGCACCACGCCCTGGTCGCCGGTCACGCCGCGGTGGTATTCGCCCACCATTTCCGGCAGGACGTCGCCCTGCTTGAGCAGGCGCGTCTCGCCCGTTTCCTTTTTCTCGACCGTCAGTTCGCCCGACAGGACATAGGCCGCGTTCGGAATGGGATGGGTATGCCAGGGCAGCGCGCTGTGGGCGGGAATCGTGATCCGAAGCACCGTCAACATCGGCGCGCCGGACGGATAGGCCACGTAGGGACGGCCGTCCCACGACGCGCCGCTCTCCATCAGCTTCTCGACCTGCACGCCGGGCGATTCCGCCGCCATGCCCGTGCCCCCGGCCAGCGCCAATGCCAGCGCGGCCAGTCCCCCCACGATCCGTTTCATGGCGATGTCCCCTTGCCTTGATTATTATGCGGCGGCCCATGTGCCGTCCGGATCGCACGATACCACCGGTGGCGGCGCCGGCGTAGCGCCGCGCGCGGATCAGGCGTCGATGTCCACTTCCTCGCACCACAGGTCCCAGCACCGCTTGAGCTGGCCGCGGTTGGTCTCGGTGGCCAGGTCGGACTCGGTCTCGGACAGGTAGCGCACATTGTCCGAGATCCGCATCGCCCCCAGTTGCATGCCCGCGTTGACCTCGGCGTACACCGCCCGGTAGATGGCTTCTTCCAGGCTGGTCCCCACCATGGTCGATCCATGGCCGACCATCAGCACCGCGCTGGCGGGTCCCAGGGTGTCGGCCAGGTGGCGGCCCAGGTCGTGGTCGCGTATCAGCATGTCGGTCTCGCGGCCGGTCGCCTCGCGGATGTCGAACTTCGCGGTGCGCGTCAGGAACCCGGCCATGTGGAACATGGGCTTGACGGATACGTCGGTGGCGGCGATGGTGATCATGGCCGCCGAGTGGCTGTGGACCACGGCGCGGACGTCGGGACGGGTACGGTAGATCTCGCCGTGGATGAAGCGTTCCAGGTACAGGCGCCGGGTATCGCCGCCCACCGGGTTCGAATCCTCGTCCAGCTCGACGATATCCGCTTCCTTGACCAGGTTGGGCGCCCGGTTGCACGAGATCAGGTAGTGGCCGGCGATCTCGGGGTGCCGGCAACTGACGTGTCCGAACCCGTCGACGATGCCTTTCAGGTAGAGGATGCGGTTGGCCCGCGCCAGGTTGCGGCGCGCCTCCAGCACGATTTCGTTCATGAGCATGCTCCCCGTTTCCGCTCGTAGTATCGATCGCATATTGTGCACCCGAAGCGTGCATCAATTTTCTTGATCTTCGACATCAATCCGGCTGACCGACTTGGCGGCCAGCCTGTGAAATACTCGGCCCCAACAAGAGAACATCCGGAGGACACGCATGACCCCAACTCCCCTCGCGCGCGGGCTGGCCCTGATCGGCGGCGGCCTGGCGCTTTCGTTCGCCCTGGCCGCCACCGCGGCCGACAACTGGCCCACCCGTCCCATCACCTTCGTCGTGCCCTCGTCGCCCGGCGGCGGCACCGACATCTACGCCCGGCTGCTGGCCGAAGGCGTGGGCAAGGCGCTCAGGCAGACCGTCGTGGTCGAGAACAAACCCGGTGCCAGCGGCAACATCGGCGCGGCGGCGGCGGCGCGCGCCACGCCCGACGGCTACACCTTCCTGGTCTCGGCCACGCCGGCGATCGCGGTCAATCCCTATCTGTACAAGAACCTGCCCTACGACGCCGAGAAGGATCTCGTGCCGGTGGCCCGCGGCGTGGACGCGCCCCTGGTCTACGTCGTGCCGCCCGGCTCGCGCTTCAAGACGCTGGACGACCTGCTGGCCGCCGGCAAGAGCGAACCCGGCAAGCTGGCCTTCGGATCGGCCGGCCACGGTTCGCCCACCTTCCTGGGCGTGAAGGTCATGGAAGAAAAAACCGGCGCCGCGTTCACGCACGTGCCGTACAAGGGCATGGCGCCGACCATGCAGGACTTCCTGGGCGGACGGCTCGACTTCCTGCAATCGGACGTGGCATCCGTGCTGCCCCACATCAAGTCCGGCAAGGCCGTCCCGCTCGCCATCAGCAGCAAGTCGCCGCTGTTCCCCAAGGTGCCGGTCTGGACCGACAAGGGCCTGCCCGACGTGCCGCAGTCCTTCAGCGTGATGGCGCCCGCCGGCACGCCCGACGCCGTCATCCAGAAGATGAGCCAGACCGTGGTCAAGGCCATGCAGGAGCCGTCGGTCAAGCAGCGCCTGATCGAGCAAGGCTATCTCCCGGTCTCGGACACGCCGGCCAGGTTCAGCCAGCAGTTGAAGGAAGAACGCGCGATGTGGAAATCGCTGATCGAGCGCAACCACATCACGGTCGAATAAACGGCCCGCCGGCGCTCAGCCCTGCGCGATGCGGGCCAGCGCCTTCCTGAGCCAGGTCGCCCCGGCATCCTTCCTGTGCCGGGAATGCCAATGCTGGTGGACCACGTAGCTGGGCGACTCGAACGGCAGGTCCACCGCCATCAGCGGCGCGAAGCGCATCAATGCACGGCTCAGGCGGGCCGGCACCACGGCCACCAGGTCGCTGTCGGCCAGCAGGTGCTCGATGCCGGCGAAACTCGATTGCTCCAACCGGATGTTGGGCCGCGCGCCCAGCTTCTCGGCCGCATGATCCTCCCAGCGCCGCCGGTTGCGGCCCCGGCTGGCCACCGACAGGTGCGGCAGCCGCAGGAAGTCCTCCACCGGCATGCCGGCCCGGAGCGCCGGATGGCTGGCGCGCCCCAGGCAGACATAGTGCTCGCGATACAGCCGCTGGCGGATGACCGATTTGCCCATGGTCGGCACATGGCCCAGCACCAGGTCCAGTGTGCCTGACTCCAGGTGCCAGGGGGTATCGGCGGTGATCTCGATCTGTTCCAGGCTGACGCCCGGCGCCTCGCCCGCCAGCAACGAGCGTAGCCCGGGCATCAGCACATAGACGCCGATTTCGCTCATCGCCACCCGGAAGTGGCGGGTCGCCACCGCGGGATCGAAGGCATCGCCCTCCAGTGCGCTGGCCTGCAACAGCTGCTGGGCCTGCTTCAGGCCCGGATAGATGGATTCCGCCTTGATGGTCGGTATCATGCCGACGGCGCTGCGCACGAACAGGTCGTCCTGGTAGATCTCGCGCAGCCGGGCCAGCGCCATGCTGACGGTGGAAGGATTCATCCCCAGGCGCGCGGCCACGCGCGCGATGCTCGCGACCTCGTACAAGGCGGTGAATATGCTGATCTGGCGGTAGTCGGGGAAACTCCTGGCGTCCGCGCCCTTGCGATCGTCGTCCATGTCGGGGGGCCTCAGTCTTCGTCCAGTTCCGCGAACCGGTCGGCCAGGTGCTCGACCAGGGCCCGCACGGCAGGCAACAGGCCGCGCCGCGATGCGAATACCGCATGGATGATCTCGCGCGGCGGCGCCCAGCCGGGAATGACGTGCACCAGTTCGCCGCTGACCAGCTCGTCGCGTACCATCATCGCCGGCAATTGCACCACGCCGACGCCCGCCACGGCGGCCGCGCGCAGCGCCGGCATGCCGCGCGTGATCAGCCGCGGGTGGTGACGCACGGCGGCATGCGCGCCGTCGGGTCCGATCAGGTTCCAGACATACTCCTGCTGCGGCACGCCCAGCGCCATGCTGGGCAGGTCCGCGAGATCCGCCGGCACGCGAGGGATGCCGTTCCTGAGCAGCTCCGGGCAGGCCACCAGGTACTGCCCGCGGTTCGCCAGCACCCGCATGACCAGCCCGCTGTCCTCGAGCGGCGGCGGCCGCACCCGCAAGGCGATGTCCAGGCCCTCTCCCACCACGTCCACCCGCCGGTTGGTCTCCTCCAGATGAACTTCCACGCGGGGATGGGCAACCATGAATTCGGCCACCATGTCGGCCACCCGCGCATCCAGCAGCGCTACCGGGCATGACATGCGCACGGTGCCTCGCGGCTCGGCATGCATCACGGCGATGGCCTCGTCGGCGGCCTCGGCCTCCACCAGCATGGCCTTGCAATGGCCGTAGTAGGTCTGGCCGATCTCCGTCACCGCGAAGCGGCGGGTCGAGCGCTGGATGAGCCGGACCCCCAGGCGTTCCTCCAGCAGCGCGATGCGGCGGCTGAGCTTGGACTTGGGTATGCCCAGGGCGCGCCCGGCCGGTGCGAAACCGCCGTGGTCCACCACCTGCACGTAGTAATAGAGATCGTTGAGATCCTGCATGTCCATCGTTCCTTAAATAGAACGCTCCATGCGAATTCTGCCACCTACCGGGCGTTTCGTCCCGTCCATATCATGTCTACATCGACCGTTACCACGGTTCCTACCAGGAGATCGGCATGAAGAAAATCCTCGGCGTCTACAGCGCTCCCCGGCCCCATTGGGTGGGCGACGGGTTTCCCGTGCGCTCGCTGTTCGGCTACGACGGCCTCGGCCGCCACCTCAGCCCGTTCCTGCTGCTGGACCATGCCGCCCCCACATCCTTTCCGCCCGCCGCCCGTCCGCGCGGGGTGGGCCGCCATCCGCACCGGGGGTTCGAGACCGTCACGGTCGTCTACCAGGGCGAGGTCGAGCATCGCGACTCCACCGGCGCCGGCGGCCTGATCGGCCCGGGCGACGTGCAGTGGATGACCGCGGCCGGCGGTATCCTGCACGAGGAATTCCACTCGCGCGCTTTCACCGAGCGCGGCGGCACCATGGAAATGGTGCAGCTGTGGGTCAACCTGCCCGCGCGGGACAAGATGAGCGAACCGGGCTACCAGACCCTGCTCGACGCGCAGATTCCCTCGATCGACCTGCCCGACGGCGCCGGCCGCGTGCGGGTGATTGCCGGGGAATACGGCGGCGGCAAGGGCCCGGCCCGGACCCATACGCCCATCGACATGTGGGACATCCGCCTGGCGCAGGGCGGCCACGCCCGCTTCGACGGCACGCCTGGCCACACCTTGGCGCTGGTCGTGCTGCGCGGGACGGTGCTGGTGAACGGCGAGACCGTGGCGCGCGAAGGACAGCTCGTCCACTTCGAGCGCGATGGCACCGGTGTCACGCTGGAGGCCAACAATGATGCCGTCGTGCTGTGGCTGGCGGGCGAACCCATCGACGAACCGGTCGTGGGCTATGGTCCCTTCGTCATGAACACGCAGGCCGAGATCCAGCAGGCCATCGACGACTACAACGCCGGGCGCTTCGAGCGCGCCGCGGCCTGACTTCCCGGGAGCGCCGCTCCCGGCCCCTGCCCGCGGGGCAGCCTTCGCTTGCCCCCGGCAAAAAGCAGCTCATCATCGCCGGCGCAACCTGATCACCAGCTACAACACGCTGAATCCGTCGAAGTAAGCGGGCGGGCAGGGTCGCCCACAAGGCGCCCCGGCCCGCGCCCTCTCCTACTCCGTCACGCAGGCGAAGCTTGCCGCGTCGCCGACCGGCCCTTCGCCCTTGTACTTAGGCCATCCCGGGAACCGGCACATCGGCCGCGTCCGGGCCGCGCCCGGGTTGGCATCGATGGCGGTCAACACGCCCGGCGCGGCTCCCCGCTCGACCCAGCCGGTCAATGCCCCCAGCGCGTCGTAGGTCGCATTGAACGGCCCGAAGCCATGTCCCAGGCCGGGCACCACGTAGAAGCGCGCGAACCCGTCGACCGTGGACTGGCCCTTGCCCGCCACCAGCTTGTTCCAATAGACGATGGAATTGTGCGGCGTGATGAAGTCGTCGGCGGTGCCGTGGATCATGATCAGCTTGCCGCCCTTCTGGATGAACGGCCCCAGGTCGACGTCGGACACGTCCATGATGCCGCCCACCTCCTTGATGCGCGTCTCGTAGGTCTTGGGATCGAGCGTCATGGGATCGAAGTTGACGTCGCGGGTGATGATGTACTTGGTCGTGGCCGCGCCGACCGAGTACAGCAGCGCCTCCTTGCCCGACAGCGGGTTGGAGGGCTGGGGAACGGTGCCATAGGACGACACGTTGAACAGCGCGCCTTCCAGTATCGGCCAGCGTTCGAACTGGGTCATGCCGGCGATTTCCACGCCTGGCTTGTAGGGCGAAGCGATCGTCTCCACGCCCGCTATCTGCGCGTCGGACAGGCAGGTGTCGCCCGTGTCGCCGCCCCCCGCGCAGCGCAGCGTGGCGCGCACGCCGGCGATGCCGAACGCCGCGTCGCAACCGGCCACGTTGCTGATGACGCCGTCCTTCAGGCCGTCCAGCGGATCGCAGGCGGCATAGACGGCATCGGTCAGGAGCTTGACCTTGGCCGCGTTCATCCAGTTGGCGCCGCCGTTGCCGTACATGGCGCGGCCCGCGTTCAGGGACCCCAGGTGCAGCATGGTCACGTTGTAGGCCGGGTAGTTCGACACCACGCCGTCATAGTCGTCGGGATAGCGCGCCGCGGCGTCCAGCGCCTCGTGGCCACCCTGCGAAGCGCCGATGAAATAGAAGCGCTCGGGCGCGGCGCCGTAGCGGGCCTTGATCAGCGCCATCGCCACGTCGTGCGTCTTCTTGATGGACAACTGGCCGAAGTTCATCAGCGACTCGGCGTTCAGCGCGAACGAGGCATCGAAGCCCGCGCTGGACTTGTGACCGCCGTCGCTGCCCAGGGTCACGTAGCCCTGCGCCAGCGGCGCCTTGGAATCGGCCGGCTGCAGCGGATACTTGCCCAGTCCCGTCACCAGCGAACCGTTGAACGCCCCGCCGCCCAGTTGCAGCGCGCGCTTGTTCCAGGCCGTGGGAAGGTTCACCTGGAACTCCAGGTTGGGCGCGGCCGGATCGACCGGCATGACGATGCCGCGCACGGCGCAGTATTCGCCGTTGGCGTTGCCCTCGGCATCGGCCTTGACCAGCGTGGCCGACTGCACCACGGCGCCCGAGGTCGGCTTGCCGATCTCGGCCTTGGCGATCATCCTGCCGTTCAGGTCGCTGCACGACTGGGCGGCGGACGGCCCCGGACCGGGGTCGGATGGCGTGGGTGCGGGGTCATCGCTGCCGCCGCAGGCCGCCAGGGCGGCGAACAGGAATGCGGAGAGCGGGACGTGACGGATCTTCATGGATCTCCTCCGGATGCGAGTTTCTTGTCGTTCTCGCGCACCCACCAGCCCGGACACGAGCCATGGCGCGCGTCCGGCAAAGATGCCTCAATTGATTAACAAAGTAAATAATCAAGTCACCTTACTTTGTATCAAGGCCGGATCCGTGAAAGCGGGCCCGACCGGCCCGCTCCTGCTACTTCTTGTCCGTCGCCTGCTTGTAGGCGCGGCGCGCGGCCTGGAGCTCCGCGCCCGAGATACCGAGCTCCGCCATGGACTCCGCCAGCATGCGCAGCAGCCGCTCGCGCTGCCGGATGCGAGCGGTCTCCACACGCCGCGTCCGCTCCAGCTGACGCGCCGTCGCATTCAATCGCCGCTGGATGGCTTCCTGCGCCGCGCCTTCGGCGTCATGGCGGACAGCGATCGTCTCCTGCATGTGCTTCTCCCGTGTCACCCAGCGATCCGGCGGCTGCGCTGCGTCAAGCCGTCGCGATGGCGGGCGCGTTCTCGGCCTCGCCGGTTCCGGCCTGCTGTCCCTCTTCGGCGCGGAAATTGCGCAGGTAGAGGAAGAACTGGCCCATCATCTGCGTCCAGATCTGCGCCGCGACGGCCAGGTGGTTGGGCGACACGCCGCCGGCCGCCACCACGTCCATCTCCAGCACGACGAAATCGCCATGCTGGGAAACGCGTGCGAAGCGCTTGGTGCGGTGCCATTCGGTCAGCAGGCCGGCCGGCAGTTCGCCGCCCTGTACCCGCAGCGGGCAGCTGAAGGTGAAATCGGCGTACTGGCCCTTGGCCTGGGCGTTGCCCCAGAGCACCTGGAAGCCGACACCGTGACTGGCGCTGTGCAGGCGGACCACGCCATCCTGTTCGATCGGGGTCACGGCGCAGCCGGCGGCCTTGATGGCTTCGGCCACCTGGTCCGCGCCGACGACAGTCAGCACCGGGGCTGCGGTGGTTTCCACGGCGGCTTGGTTATCGTTCTTGCTCATGTTCTGTCCTGATGATGAATGATGTTCAGTTGGCCTTGCTCATCGCGGCATCCAGCGCCGCGCTGTCGATCTTGACCGAGCCGGCCGGTGCCAGCCTGGCCATGTAGGCCTCGATCAGTTCCTGCTTGCGCTGCTGCCGCAGCACCTGTTGCAAGCGCGGCCTGACCTCGTCCAGGGTCGCGGTGCGCGACGCCTGCGAGTCGAGCAGCTTGAGTACATGTATTCCTGCCTGGGACTGGACCGGCTCGCTCACCTGGCCGGGCTGCAGCCGGGAAACGGGTTCTCGCACCTCGGGCAGCAACTGCGCCAGGGGCAGGGTTCCGACGTCGCCGCCGCGCGCCGCCGAGCGCTCGTCCTGCGAATGCTTGCGCGCCAGTTCGGCGAAATCGCCGCGGCGGGCCTGGGCCGCCAGATCCTGCGCCTGTGCGCGGGCCTTGGCCACCGCAGCGCCGTCGTCGGCCGGCGCCGCCAGGAAGATCTGGGCTACGTGATAGGCGGCGGGAAGCTGGAAGCCCTCCTTGGCGCGTTCGTAGGCGGCGCGCACGTCGGCCTCCGAGGGATAGCCTTCGGGAAGCTGCGCGACCGAATCCAGGTACGAGGTGGCGACGATGCGATCCGTGACCTCGCGTACTGCCGCGTCCACGCGCGTCTTGATTTCCGTGCGCTTGTCCCAGCCCTTGGCCTGGGCCTCCTTGAGCAGCGCCTCGCTGGCCAGGCGCTGGCGCAGCCAGTTCTCGAGACCGGCGCGATTGCCCTTGACGGCATCGCGCTCGGCATCGGGCATGCCGCGCAGGAGCTGCTCGACCTCCTGTTGCCTGATCGAGACGCTGCCCACGCTGGCGACCGCAGCGCCGCTGTCCGCTGCGTGAGCCGTGGCGGCGACGCCCAGCCAGGCGGCGAACAAGGCCGCCAGGACGGCCGGCATGGAGTGCGTGGAGGGGTTCTGCTTGAGTTTCATGACTTCGACTTCCTTCTCTGATCGTGACTGCTACGCGGTGATGACGGTGCCGTGGCGGCCGGTGTGCCCTATTGCAGCGAAACAATGTGACAAGACCACCTCGGCCGACACCAGCACCCGCACCGCGCCCGGGCTACTGCGCCGCGGCGGATGCCGCGCCACGGGCGTCGAACCGGCCCTCGTACAGCTTGTCGCCGAACTGCTGGGCCGTCTCGTCCAGCCTGACCCGCGCGGCGCCCGCGAACGGCTGGCGCGCGGCCAGCACGGTGCCGACATCCATGGTTTCGTAGGCATGGAGGATCTCCTTGCCCACGGCATACAGCTGGGCGTTCTTCGCCTCGCACTGGCCGATCGCGGTGCGCTGCGCCGACGTCTCCGACGCCAGGCGCTGGCGTTCGGCCTCCGATGCCCGGGCCATCTTCAGCAGTTCGTCGTAGGCGTTGCGGTACTGGGCGACCTGGGCCCCCGCCTTCTCCAGGGCGGCCTCGGCCTGTTCCTTGAGCTGCACGCTGTCATCGCGAGTCTTCTGCCGCGACTCGCGCTCGGCCGCCAGTTGGGCCTTGGCGCGCGACAGTTCCTCCTTCATCGCCGCCAGTTCGTCGGACTTGGCCGGCGCCGCGGCGGGCCCCTGGCCGGCCTTGAGCGCAGCCAGTTCGTTCTGCGCCTGCTGGAGCTGGGAGGTCGTGATGCGCAGCTGGGCCCGCAAACGTTCCTCCATGCTTGGTGCCTGCTGGGCCTGGACGCCGCCGGCGGCGGCGAGCAGCAGCGCCGCCGCGCAGGCGGCGCGGCGCCCTGCGGCCGCCGACGGCACTATGGATGCGAAATGCACGTCGTTCTCCTTAGAAGCGGGCGTTGAACTCGACCTGCAGCATGTCGACGGAGAACGGCGCGCCGTAGACTTCCTTGGTCGACATCCAGCGGCCGGTGAACCAGGTGTTCTTGTCGATGGCGTACGAACCGCCCACGTAGTAGCCCTTGGCGTTCGTTCCCCCCAGGTGGAAGGACGAATCGTTGTAGGCGTCCGGCAGGGCATCGGGCTCGATGCGCTTGTAGCCGGCCAGCAGGTTCCAGTCGCCGCGCGCGACCGGCGCGGGCTTGCCGAACGTGACCTGCAGCATGTAGGCGTTGGCGCCGCTCCTGAAGTCCGAACGCCCGGTGCCGCCCGTGCCGCCGAAGTTGTTGACGATGCCGCCGCCCGAGCGGGTCCACATTTCGTCGGCGTCATAGGCCAGGTTGCGGATGTAGTTCGCATCCAGCCTGAGTCCGTAGCCGCCGGCGACCTTGGTGTCCCAGCGCAAGTTCAGGTCCAGCAACTGGAACTTGGACGCCAGTCCGACGTATTGCGGCATCTTCGTGTTGGCGGGATCCAGCGGATCGAGCGAGATATTGCGCAACAGCATCAGCGTGTTGCCCTTCTGCATGAAGGCGGGACGCGACCAGTCGGTGCTGCAATGGTCGGCGCCGGCATACAGGGCGCAGGGCTGCGACACTTTGCCGCTGATGTTGCGGAAGTCGTAGTACGCCACCGCGCCGCGCAGGCGGTTGTCCTCGTTCACCTTCCAGTTCGAACCGATCTGCGCGCCGATCAGCCACTTGTTGTGGCTGCGCGCCTTGTCCTGGCTGGTGCCCGGGAAGCTGTCCGATGAATACTCCAGCGGAATCAGGCCCAGGCTGCCGAACAGCGACACGTCCGGATTCGCCGCGAACGGCCGCTCGGCCTTCACGGCCAGGCCATCGAAATTCAGGTCCGACGAGAACAGGGTATCGGACGAAAAGAAGGGATTGCCGAAACGGCCGCCCACCACCGTCAGCCAGTCGAGCGGCTTGTGCGCCAGGTAGGCCTGGTCCAGCCAGACGTTCTTCTTGCCCAGGCCGCCCCCCAGTGTCTGGGTGGTCGACACCGGGCTTTCGTCGCTACCGGTGGCCAGCCTCACGCCCACTTCGGTCCGGTCCGAGAGGTCGGCGTAGACGCCCAGCCGGGCTCGGGCGCGGAACACGTTCTTGCGGTTCTCGCGGGTGTTGATGGTGTTGGGCAGCGACAGATTGGTGTTGCCGTTGACGTCATAGCCGCTGCCCCTGTTGATCGCGGCCCAGTCCACCTCGATGTTGCTGTTGCCGTCCGAATAGAAGCGCGATTCGTTGCGCACGCGCATGTCGCCCTCAATGCGGATGCGCTTGGTCCACTCGGGCGTCTCGTTCGGGGCCGCCCAGCCCTCGGACTTGGCCTGGGCCATGACCTGGCCCTTGATCTCGTCGCGGATCTGGTCGCGCACGGTCTCGGGAATGTACGGGACGCGTACGTCGCCCGGCTCGGGACGCAGCGCGCCGCCGGCGGCGCCGGCCGTGGCGGCGGTCGCCGCCTGGCGCTGCGCCTGCTGCGCGGCAAGCGCCTCGGTCTGGGCCTGCGCCAGCAGCGCCTCGCCCACGTCCTTGGCCAGGGCGCCGCTCTGGATCAGGCCGCGGATCAGGCGGACCATCGCGCTTTCATTGGGCGCTGCGGCCTGGGCCTGGGCCGGGACGGTTCCCAGCAGCCCGACGACCGAGGCGACGGCGGCGGCGATGGCTCGGAGGCCGGGGCGGCCGTGCGTCGCTTGCGCGGCCGGCCGCTGCGCCCGGCTGTGGCTGCCGCGGGTCGCGCGGCGATCGGATGCTGTCGATTGATTCATGAGCGAATTCACGGAATGGGGTGGAAACGGATGGGGTTGTGGCGACGCACTCATGACGGACGCTGTCCCTTCATGGTGAGCCGCATCGGATAACGCATCGAGGCGGGGGGCCGCTCGTCGGAGATGTCTCCTTCGCGCACGACGTCCAGAACAGCCTTGTCGACCTCGGGATCGCCGCTGCTCTTCACCAGTTGGACCTTCGCCACCTGGCCATCCGCGGTCAACCAGAAGTCAATGCGTATATCCTGGAACGCCAGGTTGCGCGTACGCGGGTCACGCCCCAGCAACCGCTGCAAGGCATTCGAGTAGTAGGAGGAATAGGCGGCATTGCCGAGCCCTCCGCGCCCCGCTCCCGAGGATCCGCCACCGCGGCCGGCCGCCACGCCGAAAGCATCCGAGCCGGCCTGGGCGGCGCCGTCGATGGTGACGGGATCGCCCAGGTCCTGCGACGGGCTCGGCGGCGCGTCTTCCGGCGGCGCATCCAGCGGTTCGATGGGCGTGGGCTCGGGCTCGACGACTTCCGGCTTGATCTCCGGTTCAGGCTCGGGCAATTTTTCCGGCTCGGGTGGCGGCGGAGGCGGCGGGGGCAGCATCAGCATCGGGGTTGCCGCCACTTCGCGCTTGGTACTGGCGGTATCGGCAAGCAGATACCACAGCAACCCGGCAAGAATGGCCGCCACGCCCAACCCGATGACGAGCCCGCCCCAGCGCCGCCACAGGCGGCTGCCTGGCGAGGCCGGGCGAGAGACGGGATCACGACTGGTCACATTGCTCTCCTCAGGCCGGCTTGCCCGTCACCAGGCCGACCTGGTTGAGCTCGATCCGGCGCAGCAGGTCGAGCACTTCGACCACCTTCGCGTACTGGACCGAGGCATCGCCGCGGACGATCACCGGGAAGTCGGGCGACAGCGCCTTCTCCGTGCGCAACCGCTCTTCCAGTTCGGGCAGCGTGACCGGATAGGCATCCAGGAACACCTGGCCGGCGTTGTCGATGGTGATGGCCTTGGTCTTGGGCTTTTCCAGCGGGACCGAGGCGCTCGCCTTGGGCAGGTCCACGCGGATGCCCGGGATGCTGGCGTTGCTGGTCAGGATGAAGATGACCAGCACCACCAGCAGCACGTCGACGAAGGGCGTGATGTTGATGCCGTTGGCACGCTTCTTGGTGCCGAGCTTGACTGCGGTTGCCATGGTCGCCCGCTCCGTCAAGCGCGCTGCAAGGCGGGGCGGACCTGGCGGCCCGCGCCCTGCTCTTCGGCCAGGCGCGTGGAGAACTCATCCACGAACACGGCCATGTCGGCGCCGATGGCTTCCGAACGCGAGGCCAGCCAGTTGTAGCCGAACAGCGCGGGGATCGCGACGCCCAGGCCGGCCGCGGTACACAAGAGCGCGGCCGCCATGCCCGGCGCGACGGAGTTGATGTCGACCGCGCCCGCCATGGCCGCGACCACGAACACCAGCATGATCCCGATCACCGTGCCGAACAGGCCCACGTAAGGCGCGCCTTCGATGGTGGTCGAGAGCCAGTTCATGCGCTTGGACATGCGTTCGTTCTCGCGCACCATCACGCCGTCCATCGCGGCGCGGATGGCGCCGATGGTGGCATCCGACACGGCGTTGATGTCGTAGCCGCGTTCCTGGCGGCGACGCATTTCCTCGATCGCCACTTCATACAGGCGCCACAGCGACGAATCCTGCTTGACGTCTTCCGGCACGCGATTGCTGTTGGCCAGGCTGTCGAGCGGCGCGCCGGCCGCCTCGCGGAAGAAAGCCATGAACGAGCCGTTGGCGCGCGACATGGCGCCATAGCTGCGACCCTTGCCGATCATGATGGCCCAAGAGACCAGCATCATCAGGCCCAGGATGGCCACGACCACCCAGGCATCCAGCGGCATGGCGGCCAGGATGAAACCGAAGTGGCTCTTGCCTGCCTGCTGCTCGTCGGCGCCGAACGCCGTCAGGCGCGAATCGGCGCCCTGCGAGATCGCGTCGGCCAGGATCAGCGCGTCGGGACGGGCAGCCTTGGACAGGCGCAGTTCATCGATGGCACCGGTGAACGGCGCCAGCGCCGGGCCGGAAGCCGCCTGGCCGGGCGCCGCGGAGCGGGCGATATCGCCGCCGACCGCGGCCGAGGCGTTGAACGCGGGCAGGCTGGCGGCGATAGCCGCCGCCTGTCGGCCCGCGACGAACAGCACGACATTGCCGGCATCGGCCTTGACCGCGATGTGCGACCACTGGCCTGCCTGGATCGGCTGGCCGGGGGCGCTACGCCGGCCATTGACCTGTACGAACGGCACGCCCTGATCCACGCCCACGATGAATTCGCTGGCGCCTTCGCGGCGGACGTAAAGAGCCTGCTCGGCGCCGAGCTGGTCGGGACGCACCCAGGCGGAGAACGTGAAAGGCGCGCCGGCCTGCAGCGACAGCGACGGCGAAGCCGGCAACATGAGCGGCGCGACGCCTAGCTGGGCACCCTTGCCGATGACGGTGCCGTCGACACTGACCACGGCGGTCTGCGCATGGTTGCCGTAGGCGGTGGTATCGCGCGCCGGCACGTTGGCCTCGGCGAAGTGGTAGACCAGCGTGTAGTCCGGATCGAAAGTCAGTTGGCCATTGGCCGAGGCCGGCGCCTTCGGATTGCCGTAGTACATCCACAGCTGCTGCGCGGCGCCGGCCGAGACGTTGGGTACGTCGACCCAGATCAGCGCGATACCCAGCAAGGGATCGAATTGCTCGACCTGGTGGTTGAGCACGGTCTTGTCGTCGCCCGCGACGAAGCGCAGGTCGGCGCCGTTCTCGCCCACGCCCTCGAAACTGAAGTTGCCGGTATGCAGGCGGACCAGCACGGGGGTGCGGCCGGCCTCGCCGCCCAGGGCGGCGCCCTGCGGCGTGGCGTCGATGGTGATGGGCTTGCGGTAGGCCCAGTCGGGCTGCCACCAGGCCTGCGCCAGGCCGGGCAGGACCGCGCTCAGCATCGTGAGCGCGAGAAGCAGAATGCGTCGCATGGAAAACTCTCCGGGATCTTTTCTGAAAGACATGAATGGAAGCGAGTGGCGATGATCAATAACTGGCGTTGATGCTGAAGGTCACGCGCGGATCGTGCTTTTCCGTGCGGGGGCCGTCCCTGAGCGGATAGCCGAAATCCAGCCGGCCGGACACGCGCTGGCCGATGCGGAAACTGGTTCCGATCCCCACCGAGGCCAGCGTGAAGCGCGACTGCTGCTCCGGCAGCGGGTCCTGCAGGCGAAGCTGGGCGGCATCCAGGAACGCGTACGCGCGCCAGTTCTCGACCCAGGTTCCGGCCCACTGCAGGGGTTTGGTGCGCCACTCGACCGAACCGACCAGGCCGTAGTCGCCGGTGGATTCGGCCGACATGTAGCCGCGCACGGAGTTCATGCCGCCGGCGGCGATCTGCTCGCCCGACACCAGCGGCGAATCGGTCATCTGTCCGGCCAGCCTGAATCCCAGCTGGGATTCGCCTGCGAAGTTGTAGGTCGCGTTGACGTCGGCCTTCAGCACCATGAAGCCAGGCTTGGCCTTGTAGCGCTTGTAGTTGAATTCCTGCCAATTGCTGCCGTAGCCGAACAGGCTGCGGGTGCCGGTCACGAACGACATGCCCAGCGCGTACTGGCCACGCTCGGTCTGGCGGAACCCCGAATACGACAGCGTGACCGGCGCGTACTTGAGCGGGACCTCGTCGCCGGTGGCACCCAGGCGCAATTGTTCCTTGTTGCTCTTGAAGTCGATGCCCGCGCTGAAGGCGTGCCACCACTCGCCCGCGTTGGGAACGGTGTAGGTGGCCTTCAGGCCGATGGCATGGCCCTTGCCCAGCACCGAGGTACCGCCCACGGTCGAGACGTTGCTGTCCGAGACGTAGCCCGACGCCTCGAGGCTCCAGTTCGTATCGCGCAGCGGCGCGACGTACGAACCGGACCACACCTTGGTCTGGTCCAGGTCCTGCGGCGCGCCGAAGAAGCTGAGCGACGCGCTGTGCCCCATCTGCCACAAATTGTCGTGCCCGATGGAGGCCGTGGCCCGCAGCGACTTGGTGTCCGGGCTGCGGTCGTTGTTCAGGCCCGCGCTGGCGCGCCACGGGCTGTTGTCCTCCACCTTCAGGTCCACGTCCATCGTCCCGGGCAGCTTGCCCTGCCGGACCAGGGGCATCACCTGCCGGCGGCCGGCCCGGTTCAATTCGGTCAACTGGGCTTGCGCCTTGTTGAAATCGGGGACCTGGCCTTCGGCCAGCGCCGGCACCTGGTCCCGCACCTCGAGCGGCGACGAATACTCGGCGCCCACGACGCGGACGCGCCCCACCTTGGTCTCGGAAACCTGCAGATAGACGATGCCGGCCACGACCTGCTGCTCCGGCAGGTCGACATAGACGGATTGGTAGCCCTTGGACTGGTAGGCGGACAACAGCGCGTCGCGCGCGCCTTCCATGTCCTTGAGCGTACGGCCCGGCCCGAGGAAAGGCGTCACCGCCTTCTCGATGGATCGTACGTCCAGCACCGTGTTGCCACGCACGATGTACTCGTTGATGTCCACGCGGCGCTCAGCCCCGCTGGGCGTGTCGGCCGACGGCGCCGCGCCCTGCTCCTGGGCCGGCGCCAGGGCAGGCGTGCCCAGCGAGAGAGCCACCACGCAAAGGGCCCGCCATGCCGCCGACGGTCCGTTCTTTCTCAGCTCATGCATGTGTCGAATTCGTTTCTCAAGTAGTAGCCTTCGCGGCATCCCCTCCCGGCGTCATGCCGGAAGCGGCACGGGGTCCGGGTCGTTCTTTTGCTTAGACGGACGGGGCGGCCCCGGACTGTCGTTTGTCATGAAAAGTTCATGAAGAAAATCGGCGGCCGGCGATCTCCCGCGAATGGCGCCGCGGCGAGGTAGAGGGAATCGATGCTGGGTGCTACGCTGGCTACCAGGAGAACGCCATGAACCTGAACCGCCCCCTGATCCTGTCCCTCGCCACCCTCGCCTGCGCCCTCGTGTCGGGCGCCGCCGCCTCGGCCGCTCCCGACACCGCCGAACCGTCGTGCTTCGATGTCGAAGTCAACGGCCAGCGCGCGCCTTCCTATGGATGCCTGACGCAGAAGCTGCAGCCCAAGCCCGCGCCGGGAAAGATGGAGGGCGGCCCCGAACTCGCGTCCGAAGCCATCGTCCAACGCTCTTCCAACCAACTGGGCCTGTTCAACCGCGCGGCCATGGCCAACCGGATGGGCAACACCTTCGGCACCTCGGTCTATCCGCAACGGCCACCCACCCCGCAATACGGCAGCCCGATCTTCGGCGCGCCCTGATAAAAAAGCGGCGCGCGGTCCGGAAAACCCGACCCGCGCGCCGCCCGGACACGGCGGTCTCGCTTACAACCCCAGCCGCGCCCGCTCCCGCGCCGTCAGCGCCGACGCATCCACCACCTTCACCAACCCCTCCGGCCGATAAGCCGAAGGTTCCACGGCACGCGGCGCCACCGGTTCCTGCGAAGCAGGCGCGGTCTCGTTGCCGAAACCCAGCACCCGCACGGTAAAGACCGACGGCAAGGCCTGGCGCGACGCCGCCCGCTCGCGCTGCATTACGTCCTGCGCCGCCGTCGCCGCCTGCGAGGCCGCCGCGCTCGCATTGCTCAGCGCCGCCACGTTCACCGCCGCCACGACCGGAATCCCCACCGCCTTGCCCTGCACCTGGATGTTCTCCGCGTTCACCACGCGCAGCGCCGCCAGGTTCACGTTGCCCGACACCCGGATCCCCGCTTCGCCCGCGTCGATCGTTCCCAAGGGCGCGATCAGGTCGATGTCGCCGGGAGGCACCTCCGGGATCGGGTTCAGCGTGGCGATGCCGGCGCCCGTGCTCGGCGCCTGCGGCGACAAGGTGACGTTGCCGACGCTGTCGTACGTGCGCCGCGAGGGCGTATAGACCACTGTCGTCTTGGAGCCCCTGCCGGCATTGATGTCGCCAGCGGCCGACCAACCCAGAATATTGCCGCCGAAGGTGGTGAAGACGCGGCTCTGCCCCATCAGGATGCTGCCGAGAGCGTAAATATTGATGTCGCCCTCTCCCTGCGTCATCACGCCCGAGCCCGGGCCCGGGTTGAAGCCGCCGTCGATGCCGACCAGCGTGCGCCCCCCCGGCGCCAAGATGCTGATGTCGCCGCCGAAGTTGGTATGGATGCCGGCATCGAGCACGTCGTAGAACGACACGTTGTAGCCGGGGCTGCCCAGCGCCTCCCACTGCGCCTTGGTGATGTAGGTCGTGCCCGGCGTCGGACGCGCCTGGCCGACGGTGTTGTTTACATAGTCGGCGTTGTAGTAGAGCGCGCTGCTGAACATGGTCAGGTCGCCTTCGTACGTCAGTGCCCTGCCCTGCGCGTCCTGCTCGGGAAACAAGGTCGCGATGGCTTCACGGCCGCGCAGGTAGCTGCTGAAGCGCTTGCCGTCGGCATCGTTGTACTCGCGGCCGGACTCGCGCAACTCGGCATAATAGACATTGCGCAAGTAGGCGTGCCGCTGCTCCGGCGGCAGTGCATCGAAGAAGGCGCGCGCGTCTGTAGTCGCGGCATCGAAATGCAGGCCCAGGCCATTGGCGCCGCCGAAGCGGTCGCTCAGCCAGTTCACCAGATGCAGCTGGCTTTGCTGCTGGAACTCGCGCGCCAGCGAACGGTTGCTGGCGGTGCGGCCCTGGGCCAGCGCGGCGGCGCGCGCCTCATCCAGCTGCGCCTGCTGCTGCGCCAGGAAGTCTTGCGCGCCGGCCTCGTCGCCGGTGTAGCCGAACTCGCTTTGCAGCCATTGCGCCAGCGTGAGCTTGCCGCTGTAGACGATCAAGGCCTTGCCTGGCTGGTCAGCGAAGGGCCGGCCCGGATCGGCCTGGTTGGACGGGTCCAGATAACGCCTGGCAAAGGCATCCCAGTAAGCGCCCTCGCCCATTCCCGCCGACACCGAGATACTGGCGCCGCCGCTGCGGCCGCCCGACGCCTCGACACCGCCGAGCGGCCCCAGGCTCTTGATCTCGCCCTTGTTGCCCAGATAGACGTGGCGGCCAGCCGATACATCGAGCAGGCCCGGGCCGAGGATATAGAAGCTGCTGCTGCGCAGATCGCGGCCGGCCTGCACCACCGATATCTCGTCGGCATAGGCATGAGCGATCAGGTTGCCGCGGGTCGAGGCGGTCGAGTCCAGGCGCCCTGCCGTCGGATCCTTCTGACCCAGCGGCGTACCGGAATCCGCAATGTCGCGGCCGGCGCGTATCGCCACCGGACCCGACGCCTCGTAGCGCGACCCTGCCGAGCCCGCCGGATAGCCCAGCAACACTTCCTGGCCGACGCGCAGGCCGACGATGTCGCCTTGCACCGCGTAATAGCGCGCCGGCTCCCGTCCCACCGCCGCCCCCGCGACGGTCGCCGTGCCACCGAAGGTAAACAACGCGGCAGTATTCATGCGTCCCAAGGTTTGGCCCCCCAGCCAATCGTTGTACAGCGCCGCTTCGGCCGACGCGTTGTGGACCAGAAGCGGATCGGTGCCGTACTGGCCGCCACCTGTTTGGGCCAGCATGCCGACAAAACCGGGACGGAACGGGCTGGCCATCCCCGACGGGTCGGCCCTAGAGGTCGAGAACACATAACCTGCGCCATGAATCGACTCCTGCGCCAGCAGTTGAAGTTCGCCCTTGCCGATGGCATTGACGAACTGTGCGCCGACCGGCGAAGGCGCCAGCACAGTGCCGTGGGCATAGCGCATGATTCCGGTGGAAAAATGGCGCGCGCTGCTGGCGCTGGCGCCGTAGTACAGGCTGCCATTGGCGGCGGCCGCTCGCAGGACGGACGGGTAGAAAGAGCCGTCACCGTTGGCCGACTGGTTGCGGCCCTTGCCGCCTCCGCGCACGTTTTCGTTGATATCCCTTTCGTCCCAGGTCGTGACGGGAGTCAGGTTGCCGCCGGCGCTGAACAGATCGATGGCGGTAGCCGGCGTCCACAGCGAGAACCAGGTCCAGCCGTTACCGGCGTAATCCGCGCCCTGGTAGGTGAAAGGGGTTGCATTGAGCAGCAGGGTCCGGCCGGGGTCGGCCGTACCGCCCAACACCAGATCGCCGCGGGTCTCGATGCGGACAGCGGAATCGCCCAGCACCAGGATAGGCCCGCCGGTGGCTTGGCCGCCCCCGGCCGCGTACACGTCGCCCCGGCGGGAATCCATCTGATCCCGCCCGCCATAGCCGAGCTTCACTCCGCCCATGGCGCCGGCATCGATCATCGTGGCGCCGCGCAGATTGACGAAGGTACTGTTCAGGTCGTGCTCGTTGACTCGCAGTTCCGGATTCGGATTCAAGGTACCGCCCAGGCGCAGCGAGAGGTCGCCGCCGCCCGTCTGCACCAGTTCGCCGCTCGGCGTGATGCGACCGGTACTGGCCACGGCCAGATGCAGACCCTGGCTGCGCGGAGTATGGCGCGTCTCGTTCCAGGTCGCCTGAAGGCCGCGCGCATCGATCATGCCGGCATCGCCGCCGGCCTCCACGACCAGATTGCCGCCACCGAGCGTGCCGATGCCGGTGAAGCCCACCAGGAAAGGGGCATTGCCGAATAGCCTCGTACCGTAAGGATCGGTCTGGCCGGTGGCGCCACCCGCGACATAAGTGCCGAAGTTGATCCACCACGCCGTCGGCACCGCGTCGGTGCCCGCCTCGACGCTACCGGTACCCTGCCGCCACAGCCAGTTGCCAACCGCCGCGGTCGCGATCTGCTGGCGCGTGTTGTAGAAGGTATAGGCGTCAACGTCGCTGCGGTTCTCGTTGTTGCCGACCAGGTCGCCCTTGAGATCGCCGCCGGCACGCAACAACACATTACCGCCCTGCTCCGGGTACCAGGCCGCGTACAGGCTTTCGGCGCCGCCATCGACCAGCGCTTCGAAAATCGCCCCTTCGGGACGCAGCACCGTACCGTCGGTCAAACGGCCGCGCGCCTGGTTATAGCCGCTGCCCGGCGGCGCCGAGGAGGTGCCCGCCGTGTAGACGCCGTAGAGCGAGGTCATTTCGACATCCCCGCCCGAAACCAGGTCCAGGTCGCCGGTGCCGGTGCGCAACGCGCTGAACAATTGCTGCCGCGCTAGCTTGGGCACGAACTCCAGGTCCGGCGGCGTCCCGGCATCTACGACATGGACCACTTCACCATAGCCCCAGTCGTTGAGTTCGGTAACGCTCTCGGAAATGATCCAGTTGTCCTTGAGGTTCTGCACGTCGCTTGGGGTGATCGCCTGGCCTGGTGTCAGCACGATGCCGTACCACGCCGCGAGATCCGCGAAGAAGGCCTCGGCTTCTGGCGACGTGGCGGCCCCGTACGTGGCCGGCGTACCGGTGCCGGGAATCGGCGTGAGCACGTGTCCCATGCCGAAATGCGTGTCGGACAGGCGCAAGCGCGCCATGCTGTCCGGCAATGTCAGGCGTGCGTCGGCCGCCGTCGTGTCGGCGCCGGCCACCAGCCGGATGTCCCACGATTGCGAACCGGCCTCCAGCATCGGCGCCAGCGCCAAGGTGCGACCCTGGTTGCCGTCGGCCCCCTTGGGACGCAGGTCCACCATCTCCACGCCGCCCGGCAGCACCACGTCGGTTTCCGACGGCACGATGGCACCCTTGGCCAGCGCCAGCGGCCGGGCCAGCTTCATTGCCACCGGCAGCACAACGCCCTTGGGCCATGTCGTGGCCCCGATCTGCGCCTGCGCCGGCAATCGGAAGCCCGCGGCCAGCTGCATGCCGGCGTCCAGCGTCGCCGGCGCTTGCAGTACGGTACCGGCCGCGTGCACCACGTTGCCCTGGCCATCGAGCACCGCCGCCCCCAGCACCGTGCCGGCCGGCAGCGTCAGGCTCTGCGCCAGCGGCATGGCGGCGGGCAGGAGCGTGCCGGCCGGCAAGGTCAGGCTCGATACCGGCAGCTCATAGTTCAGCGTGCGGCCGCCGGCGAACTGGGTGCCGGCGTCCAGCGTCGCCATACCGCCGTGCGGGATGACGAGATCCCCGCCGAAAGGCATGCGTCCCGCGGGTAGCACCCAGCCATTGTCGTCTGCCGTCACCCCCAGCTTGCTCGTGTCGAAACCGTCGGTGATGCTGCCGAAGATCGCCAGATCGCCCTGGGCGCGCAGCACCAGCGCGCCGGCTTCGCCAGAACCATGGGCGGACGTCTTCTGCGTGCGCGGATTGACGCTGGCGTAGCGGTGGCCGGACAGGTCGATATCGCCGTCCACGTGCAGGTTGCCGTCGGGATTGACCGCCGCGTTGCTGACGATCTCCACGCCGGGACGCAGGCGGAACGCGCCGGCATGGGCGCGCAAGCCTGCAAGCTTGCCGTTCATCAGCGCGCTATTGGCCAGCGCGTTGTCGATGAAGGCGAGGCTGTCGGCGTTCTTGCCGTCCAGGTAGGCCTGGTCGATGGTCTGGTAGCTTCGGCCGTCCACCGTGGTCTCGGTGCCGGCGGCCGCGTCGTCATAGGTGTGGAAGGCATTGACGGCGACGGACTTGGCGCCGGCGATCACGATGGCGCCGCTGGCCTCGATGTCGACGTCGTTGCCCCTGGCACCGCCCAGGCGTGGGGCGTTCAACGCCACCGTACCGTAGTTCGCGCTCGCGCCGGCCACGCCCAGGTCCAAGCGCACGCCGTCGGCCAGCACCAATCGGCCGCTGCCCGAGTCGATCTCGATGACGGCGCGGTTGGGCGCGTCGATCGCCTGCCCGTAGCTGTCCTTGCGCAGCACGCTGGCGCTGGCATCGAGCATGGCGCTGCCGGCCAGGGTGACGCCCCCGTTGGCGGCCAGGCGGATGCTGCCGGCCTGCTCGCCGCTGGCATCGACCCGGCCCGTTACCGTCAGGCTGCCGTTATCGACCGAGACGTTGATCTCGCGGGCCTTGAGTTCGTCGCCGATGACCAGGTCGCCTTGTTTCAGCTGGAAGCTGCGGCCGCCGAAGACTTCGCCCTGGGTCAATCGTTCGTTCAGGCCGGCAAAATCCGCGATGTGCTGCGCGCGCACGTCGATGTGGCCCGCCGCGAACGGGACCCGGGTGCCACCCGCATCGTAGTGCCCGGCGCTGCCGCCCAGGACAGCGCCAGCGAGATCGGCCGTCCCTTCCAGCGCCAGCACCGTGAGCTTGCCGGCACGATTGTTTTCGGCGGCCAGGTCTATCGTCGATCCGGCATGCTGGACGACGCTGCCTTGTCGGCTCGACAGCATCACGTCGCCGCCCCAGCTGTATTTGCTGACGTCGAAGAAGTCGATCTTGCGGCCGGCCAGGTCCAGCTGCGCGCCTTCCGCCAGCGTCACGTCGCCCTGCGCCGACAGCTTGAGCTTGCCGCTGGGCAGCAGCACCGCGGTGTCCAGCACGAGATGCGAGCCAGCGTCCAGCGCAAGCTCGGCGCCCAGGGCATCGGCCAAGGTGGCGTTGTCTGCCAGCGGCGCGGCGGCGCCTGCCGGGGCCGCGACCGTGATGGCGCCACCTGCCTTGATCCGGTTCACCGAACCGGCTTGGCCGGTCAGCAGCGGCGTGTTGAGGTTCAGGTCGCCGCCGCTGTAGGTCCATGCCTTGGCCGTGTCGTCCCAGGCGCCCCGGGACTGGTATACCGCCAGCGCGCCCTTGTGGTTGGCCGTGATGCGTTCGGCCGCGTTGAGATCCACGCTGGCAAAGCCCAGCGCCAGGCGTTCGTGCGTGCCTACGGTATCGGGCTGGCTTCGGGGGCCGTAGCCGAACTCGATGATGTCCGCATCGATGACCAGTTTTCCGCTGCCGGAGCCGGCGCCGCCGGCGATGACATTGCCCGCCGGCGTGGTCGCGCCGTTCCAGGCCAGGGTACCGGTTTCGATGCGGGCGACGTCGCCCGCGCCGCCATGGCCGTAGATGGCCGGCGTGCCCAGCACCAGACGCTCCAGGGCGGACTTGCCGGTGACCGGATCGATGGTGCTCAAATTCACGTTGCCGTAGAAATTGACCGAATCGCCGGCGGTCAGAACGAGGTTTTCCAGGGCCGGCGCGCCGGTGCGCGTATCGCCGCGCAACAGGCGGTCGAGCACGCCCTGGTTCAGTGTCAGGCCCGAGGGCAGGATGCCCGCGGCCCCGGCCTGCGCCAGCGCCTCGGCGCTGCCCACGTTGATGCCGCCCATGGCCAGCACCAGGTTGCGGGTTCCATAGCGCACCGACTCGCCCAGCTCGAACGACTTGTTGGTGGCAGCGGTGATCGTGCCTTCCGAGTACAGCACCGTTTCGCCGACGCAGCTCGCCCCCGCGGCGCACGCGCCGACGTGCAGATAGCCCGCGCCGAGTACACCGGAAGCGTCATCGGCAGTAGGCGAGGTCACGTCCAGCCAGCCGTTGGTCACCGCCAAGACCCCGGTCTGGCCCGGCATCAGCACATAACCGTCGTTCGCATCCCAGGGCGCCTTGCCCCGCCCCAAGGTATTGATGCCCGCGCCCTGCTCGATGGTCAGGCCTTGGTTCTTGTCGTTGACCGCCAGGAAGACCGATGCCGCTTCCAGCACGGCGCCCTGGCGCAGGACGAGTTCGCCGGTCCTGCCGTTGCCCAGGCCGACCTGCCAGGCATTCTGGGTCGACGAACCGCTGTCGTTCTGCACGGCGAACGTGGACACCGGCGATCCGCCGATGCTGATGCCGGCGGCGCCCAGGCCATTGAGCGTGCTGGCGTAGACCGATGTGCCGTCGAAGCCTTCGGTGGGCGCCGCGCCATCGGCAAGGATCTCGATGCGGCTGCCGTTCAACACCACGGTACCGCCGCGCCCGCCCGCTGCCGGGGTGAAATCCGTCGTGCCGGCGGCGATATCCAGACGGCTGCCCGGCGAAAGACCCAGTTGCCGCGCATCGCGCTCCAGCTGCGGCCGCGGCGCGCCGTCCCGCGCCGCCCAATCCAGGCCGAACTGCGCGTAGCTGGTCTCGTTGTACTGCGCATAGCTACGCAAGGTGTCCGCCGGCGTCAGCACCGCCTGCGTGGTTTGCGCGTCGGCAATGCCGGTGTTGGCGATACCCAGGCGCGCGGCCGTGGCGTAGGATCCGTTGCGCATGGCGGTGCCGCTGCCGAAAGCGGCCTGGCTCGAAGCCAGTCCGTTCAATTCCACGCGGAAGGCACCCGGCAGCAGCGCATAGGTGGACGGCAACAGGGTATAGGTGCCCGCCGCCAGGCCCGGCACACCGTCGCCCACCGTGATCTGGCGGCCGATCATCGGATCGCCCGCGCCCTTCTCGGCCGCGATCGGCGCCACGGCGGGTTGCGCGCCAGGAACGATGGCGTAGACCGGATTGGTCGACAGCCCTGGCAGCACGAAACCGTCGCTGGCCATCTGCACCAGCGGATGCAGGCGCGCATCGGTGGATCCGCCGCGCCCGGTCAAGAAGCCCGCCCCCTTCAGTTCGCCACCGCCGGACAGGTCGATCCGCGCGCCGTCCTGCACTTCGATGCTGTCCGCCGTCAGCTGCACATTGCCCAGGCCGCCGCCCAGCCCGGAGAACCAGGCTTCCGCTCCAGCATAGTTGTAGCTCAGGCCGTCGACCGTGCCGCCGTAGGGCATGACCAGTCCCGCGGCGCTGACGGACGTGACACTGCCCGGGCGCAGCACGATTCTGCCCGGTTCCTGGTAGTTCCCCACGGCGACGCCAAGGTCCAGCATGCCCAGCGGCGCGCGGACCACGCCGCCCTGGTCGATGTTGGCCGACCGCAGGCGCAAGGTACCGAAGGCCGAGTACGGCACCGGCGGCGCCGCGCCATCGCCGCTGCGCTCGATGCGCAGGCTGCGCTCGGGATCGTAGGTGATCTGATAGGTCCCCCACTGGTCGAAAATCCCTTTGCGCCCCGCGATCACGTCGACCACCGAGCCGGTGGCCGGATAGATCTGGCTACCGGCCAGAAGCAGGTCGCCTTCGGTCGTCAGGGAAGTACGGTCGCCGACCGTATGCTTGAGGAATCTCAGATCGTCCTGGCTGCGCAGCTCCACCTGCTCGAAGCCGTGGCGCGCAACCAGGGCCTTGCCGCTCTGCACCGAGTAGCCATGGGCACCGAACCGCACTCCGTTGATCACGTCCAGCACGCCGGCCTCCACGCGCATCCGCGTGTCGTCCTGCAACGCAACCATGCCGCCTTGGTAGGAACTGGGATCGTTCAGGAACGGTATGGTGTACTTGTCCTTGCCCGGGCGGGAAGTGCCCGCCAGGCGCACGTAAGGCGCAGCCAGGTCCACGTTGGCACCGACCGGCGCCCCCTCCGCCAGAACGATCGCGCGCGATGCCAGGTGCAGGCTCTGACCCAGCGCAAGATCCACGCCATCGTCCAGGGAAAGCACGCCGTTGACCAGCATGGACAGGTTGCCGAAGCCACCCGCCTCGACGCGATCCGCGCCGAGACGGCCATGGCCGTAGACCAGTCCCGGATCGGCCTGACCCGGACGCAGCCCGGCCGCCAGGCTCTCGGGCGCCTGCTCCTTCACCAATTGCAGTTCGCGATGCACCAGTACGCGATCGGCCGGATTGCCCGCATCCCGGTAGGCGGGCGCTTCCAGCGCCAGGGACAGCGTACCGCCGGCGGCGCCCGCGCCCCCCGCCGCCGCTTGCATATCGCCGTCGAGATACAGGCCGTTGAAGCTGGCCAGATGGATCACGCCGCCGCCGGAAGCCAGCAGGGTCTCGCCCAGCCCCGGCAGGTCCAGCTTCGCCGCGGCGCCCGAGGCGTCCAGGCGCGCGCCGGGCCGGATGACGATAAAATTGTCGATGGCATCGGCCTGAGTGGCGTAGGCTTGGTACTTGCCGCCGATTTCTATCCGGCCCCCGTCCAGCACCACGCCGTAACGGCGCCCCTGCGCATCCACCGCGGTCCGGGCAAGGCCCGCCACGTCGAGCACGGCCTTGCTTCCTATCCACACCGAACCGTCGTGGCCCTTCAGGTTACCGACATCCTCGGTGCCAAACCCCAGGCCATACACGCCGATGCGGCCGCCGGCGGCGCGCAGTCCGCCGTCGATATTGATCTGGCCGTTGCCCTTCAGGACGATGCTGCGCCCCGGATCCACTTCGATGCGAGCGCCCTCGCCAATAGCGAGGGTGGGCCTCTCTCCCCCTTCGACCATGCTGCGCGCGTTCCCGGCGGTCAGCACGAGATCCGCGCCACCGCGCTGCGTCATCCGCCCCTTGCCGGCATCCTCGGCGAACAGCGGTGCGAGTCGCCGCTCCAGCGCCTCTTGCGGATCAGCGCCGGTGGCCACCCCGCGCGCCGCGGAAAGATCCGCGTGCAGGACCGGCATCGTCGCGCGCAGGTCGGCGCCTTCGGCCACGGCCAGGCCATCGCCGCCCGTCACCTCGTAACGCGAAAAACCCTGCCGGAAGCGCGCGGCTTCCAGATGCAACAAGGCCCCGACCGCCACCGCCTGCGGCAGGGAAGAGCCCGCGCGGATCACGGTGCCCGCGGCATAGGTCACCTCGCTGGCGGCGACGGTGCCGGCCTTGATCACACCGGGCGTTGGCGCGATCGGGATACCGTTCGGCAGGATGGCGGCATCCACGACATAGTTGATGGGAAAATTCATCGGACTCACCACCGACGTGATGACCGTGCCCGCCGGCAGCGTCGGCGGCGTGCTCCAGCTATAGCCGTCGACCGTCAGGTACTGGCCGTTGGAAAGCGTCACGCCGTAGCTGACGTTCTGGTTGGCCGCCTTCGGCAGCGTCCAGGCCGCGCCCAGCGTGACCCAGCTTGCCGGATTGCCGGCAACGATCTGCGGTGCACCGCCGATCGCCTCGCCCGGCTTGGCGTGCGTGCGGACATAGTGATAATCCACCGGCAGCACCGCGCCCTCGGCGACGGTGAACGCCTCGCTGGTGATCAGGTCGACTAGCGAAGTCTCGCCCGCCTTCAGGACTCCGTCGCTGCCTGCGACCTGTCCGCCGACGACCACGGCATTGCCGGTTTGCAAGGTCAGCGTGCCACCTCCCTTGACGCCGTGGCCGCGCAGTTCGCCTTCCAGCACGAGCCTGCCCTTGGCTCCTGCGGCCGCCGAGTAGGCGTCGGCAACCAGCGCGATGTCGCCGCCCTTGCCTCCGCGCAGGCTGTCGTCGGCCATGAGCGCCGCGCCCGACGACACGTCGAGCAGCGCGCCCGCGCCCACCCGTACGTCGCCGCTGCTGCGCACGTCGATGCGGCCGCCGTTGACGAACGGCAGACTGTCGATGCCGACACCGTCCTGCAGCAGGTTGCTCCACAGGCCGCGCGCGTCCAGCGTCACGCCATCGCCAATGGAAACGCCCGCCACGTAGCCCGCCGGCACGGCCGTCACCAGCGGAAGCCGCTGCCAGCCCGTGCTGGCACTGACGTGCCGGTCGACCATGTTGCCCAGGACAATGGCGCCGCCGCGCGCCGTCAGATCGGCATCGACATCGACCTGCGTCGCATGCAGGGCGATTTCTCCGCCCGGCGCGACCGCCACCGATGCGTCCACCTCGATGCCGCCCTTGGCGTAGACCCGCAGTCCGCCCAGTTCCAGCGCGTTGAGCCAGGCCGCCTCGAGCGCGATGTCGCCGCCCGTGCCGCCTATCTTGACGGAGTCGACCACTGCGCCCGGACTGTGGCGCAGGTCGCCGCTGTCGGCGTCGTAGGCCGGCGTCCAGGTGCCGATGACCAGCTCGCCGTTGCGCGCGGCGGCCGTCTGCGCCTGCCGGTAGCCGTCCAGGCCCGCCTCGCGCGGGCGTTGCTGCCGCTCGCCTTGATAAGTGCTGGTTTCGACGTCGCCCTGCAGCGTCGCCGCAGCCGTCGCCACCACCAGTCGGCCGCCGTCGCGGCCCACCGTATAACCATTCTCCAGGCGCCTCAGCGGCGCGATGATCGGGTTGTAGAAACTCTCTTTCGCCGTATCGCCCCAGCGCGAAGCGTCGGTCTCGAAACCTCGGTACAAACCGGCATATAGCAGATCGCCCGGCGCCGTCGAGGCGTTATACAGGTTGCCGTCCGAACCCTTGAGCCAGGTCTGGGCCACATAGCCGGTCTGCACGTCCAGCGCGCCGCCCGAGAGATTGATCAGCGAACCCTGGCGCGTCAAAAGGTTGCCGCCACTGAATTGCACGGTGCCGCCCTGCGCCGACCATTCACCGATGCCATGGCCCGTGATGCCAAGATAGCCGCCGACCTCCAGCAGGCCGCCCGCCGTGTACCAGCGATCCGTTTCATAGCCATTGGTGCCGGCCGGCACCAGGACCAGGTCGCGGCGATCGAGCCAGATATCGCTGTTGCGCAGCTTGTCGCCGTCGCGGTTGACCGAGGCGTCGCGCTGTTCGAAGCCCTGCACGTTGACCAGGACATTGTTCGCTTCCATCGCGATGCGCACGCCGACGTAGCCGGAGACGTCGATCGCGGCGCCGTCCTTGACCTCGCTGGTGCCCGACGCGTCGACGTAGACCTGGCCGCTGGTGGCCAGGGTCAGGCTATCGCCTTCGAAGCGCACGTCGCCGCTGCTGGCGATCTGCACCAGCGACTGGTCGCGCCGGTGGGCGATGCCGTCGCCCGCCTTGTCGCTATCCTGGACCAGGGTCTCGCGCTGCACGTCCAGCGCTGTCGAGGCGCTTGCATCGAGCACGATGGCGGTGACGCCGCCCTCTTCCAGACCGACCTGCGCGGTGTCGCCTCCGCTCGCCGTCAGGTGGATGGTGCCGCGCGTGTGCACCGAGGTCGTCGCCACCGCGACGCCCCCCTGGCGCACGTCGTGGCCGGCCAGCGTGATGTCGCCGGTCGATGCCTGGATCAGGCCGGTGTTGCTCGCCAGGCCGCTGGCGCCACCGTCCAGGTGCTGCGTGCCGACCACGTTACCGCGCGTGGTCGAACTCTGGTTCGCATCGGTGCCCATGCCCTTCTTGATCACGAAGGCATCGCCCGCGGCCATCACCGTCTGCCCGCCATCGGTGGTGATCTGGCCCGCGTTGTGCACCTCGCCGCCCAGCAGCAGCACATAGCCGCCGCCCTCGGTCACCGTCTGCGGTACATGCGTGGCGATCCGCGCCCCCCGCTCCACCACCACTTGCCCTGTCGCCGCGCCGTAGCTATTGCCGCTGGCCGTCGTCTGCAAGTCATTGGCGAAGGTCGGGATGTGCCCGCTGCCCTGCGCCTCGCTGTACAGCCCCTTCTTGAACTGGCTGTCGGTCATCCCCGCCGCGGCAGCCGCCAGGTTGCGCACGTTCACCTGGCTCGACCCGCTGAACACGATCCCGTTGCGGTTCACGATCATCACCGTCCCGGGCGCTTCGATCCGTCCCTGGATCTGGCTCGGACGCGCCTGCGGATCGTTCACCCGGTTCAGCACCGACCAGTTGGCCTGCTGGTCGAACGCCACCGTCGTGTTATGGCCAACGTTGAACGTCTCCCAGTTCAGGATCGCCTTGTCCGCCGTCTGCTCGATCGTCACCCTGGTCTGGCCGCCCGCGGCCGTCTGCACCGGATCCCTGGCGTTGAGCCAACCCGCCGTCAGGCTGTTGGTGTCGACCTTCAGGCCCCCCTCGCCCAGGCCATCAGGTACCGATCCGCTCGCCTGCGCCGCTTCCCGCGCCGCCTTCTGCAGTGCCTGCTGCGCCGCGATCGCCTGCGCCGCCAGGTTCAGGTTGTTGATCGAGGTCTGCAGCTTCTGCCGCGCCGCCGCCGACTGCTGCTCGGGCGCCGTCAGCGACGAAGCCGGCAGGCCGTTGGGCAAGCGCCCCGTCGCCGTCGCCGTGCCCTGCGCCGCCCCCTTGGCCGCGAACCACGCCGGACTGAACGCCTGCTGCGCGTGTGCCGGTTCGGTGAACGCCCCGGCCAGCGCCAGCGCCGCGATCGCCGCCGCCGTCGGGGTACGCCGCCATGCGGTGCGGCGCGCGGATCGGATTGGGAACGCCACACGGGGCAAAGCGACAGGCTGGACGGGCACGGACATATCGGGTCGGATCCTAGACAGATGAATCAACTCGGGCGCGCGAGCCGCACGCCCCTATGTCCGTATAGACGCCCCCTGGGAAAAAGATGGAACAGAAACCCGCATGAATTTTTGGTGACAGGTCACCCCAGCATCACGACGTTCGCCACACGGCGAACGTGGGCGGCATAGAGTTGCTGGATAAGCGCGATGGCCTGGTCGGTGTCCTGGATGGTGAAGCGGCCACTGATGCGCTGGCGGGCCAGTTCGTCGTTCATCAGGATCACGCGGCCGCTGCGGTAGCGGTTGATCTCGGCCACGGCGTCGGTCAGCGGCGTATCGTGGAAGACGATGTATCCCTGGCGCCACCCCGAGGGCGCGGCGGGCTGGTCGCGCATGGCGGCAAGCGTACGGCCGGCGCCGTACGAAGCCGACTCGCGAGCGTTCAGGGTCAGGACGCCGTGGGCGTGGCGCACCTCGGCCCGGCCCTCGGTGCACAACACCCGGGTTTCCTCGTTGGCCAGATGCCTGACCTCCACGCATCCCGCCGCGAGCTGGATGCGTCCCGAGCCGGCCTGGATTTCGAGCGCGGCCTGGCCATCGCTGCGGATCTCGGCTTCGCCGGCGATCAGCTCGACCCGCAGGGGATCGGCCTGCCGCACCGAGACGCTGGTCTGGGTATTCAACAGCAGCTGTATGTGCGCGCTCAGGGCCACGCTGCGCTGCTCGCCCACGGCCGTGCGATAGTCCGCCCCCATCTCGGACCACGACGGCCACAGGCCCAGAGGGGGATTCACCATGCCCACCACGCCCGCGGCCGTGGCGACCGCGGCGCCGACGAACCATCGGCGGCCCGGCGAGGCTGGCCGCGCGATCCGCGCCGCCGGGATCCGGCACCGGACCGTCTGCAGGACGTCGCCCATTTCGCGCCATTCCGCGCTCGCCCGCCGCCACATCTGCGCATGCATGGCGCTTTGCGCGCACCAGCGGCGCAGGGCCTCGGCATCGGCGGTGGTCGGACGGCCGACGGCCAGCCGCCGCGCCCATGCACGCGCCTGCTGCAACACGACGTCGACGCCGTCCGCGCCGGGATCGTTCATAGGGTCTCCTGCCATCATGCCGTGGAGCCTGGTGTCCATGTTCGTTTTTCCTTCTTCTTATAGACGTTTGGAGACACGGATATGCGCACGCCTTTCTGCGGGATCTGACAATTTGTTGCCATCTCTGCCGGAACGGTCCGGGACGGCCGTCGGCGTTTCCTCCGCCATTTCCATATGACGCGCGCAGAATTCGTGCGCCGCCTGCAATTCCCGGCTGATCAGCCGCGTGGATACGCCCCAGCGCTGGGCCAGTTCCTTCAGCGTCAGACCGTCGACCCGCGCAGCGTAGAGCACGTCGCGCTGCCTGGCAGGCAGGGCGGCCAGGGCATCAGCCGCACGCCCCAGGTCGAAGCGGGCCTGCGCCACGCGCGACGGACCGGGCGCGGGGTCTGCCAGTTCGTACAGATCGGCCACTTCGTCGGCGCTCAGATAACGCTGGGTGCCGCGCAGCCTGTCGATCGCGGCATTGAAGGCGGTATGCAGCAGATAGGCCTGGGGGTGCCTGACCTCGTTCAAGCCCTCGCGGTCCGCCAACTGCACATAGGCATCGTGCAGCGCATCGCTCGCCAGCTCCGCCGACCCCAGGCGCCTGGCCAACTGCGCCTTGAGCGTTTCGTAGCGTTCGATAAACAGCCGCTTCAATTCGGCCAGGCCGCCGCCGGTCATGATGCGCAAGCCTTCAAGCGGCCGGCCTGCTGCGTCACCAGCAGCACGATGGGCTGGACCAGCGCCGGCGGCGGCTCGATGTCCAGCCGCGCCCCCTCCAGGCTGGCTTCGATGCGGGGCTCGAGTTCGGCATGTCCCTGGGCCGCGGCCTTGACCCGTTGCAGTTCGCCGGATCGGCTGACGTAGGCGCTGATCGCCAGCCGGTACCGGCCGATCGCCAGGCCGGCGTCGGCGCAAAGAATACTGGTGGCCACGCGCTGCACCCTGCCGTAGAAAGCGGCGTGAAGCGCGGCTGCTGCTTCGCCCTGCGTCGCGGTTGGCGCCGTCGGCTCGACCGGCACGATCACGAACGCCCCGGTCGAGGCGAACCTGGCCTGCATCCCGGTTCCCTGCAACAGGGCGGCCAAGGCGGCGTCGGGATCCAGGCTTCCATCGATGGCCGTCGACCGCAGGTGGGCCACCTGGCCGGCGTCGTAAAGCACCGACCGCCCGGTCGCCCGGCTATAGGCCTGCAACGCATCGTGCAAAGGCTGGCTGTCGATGACGAACGCGCCGGCGTCTCGTCCGGCTGCCGGCGCCGCAGCGGCGAGATTGACGAAGCCGCAGCAGAACGGCCCCAGGATCCAGGCAAGCAACATCATGCACACACGGACGTGCAGGCGACGGGCTGAGAGGCAGGCAACGGCAGGCAGGACATTCCACCCCAAACGCGGCAGTTCTTCAGGGGCCGCACGGCCGGACCGGACATGCGGCAAGGCCGCCGCATCGTAGCGGGCAGGCGTGACAACCGGATTACATTCGCGTTACCGCGCGGGCAACGGCCGGGCAACGCGAAGGCCGCCTAGCCCTTGGCCACAAAGCCGAGTTCCAGTTGCAGCACCATGGGCTGGCGCATGTCCGGCGGAGGCGGCTCGGACAAAGGCTGAGCAGTCAGCAGCGCGCGCAGGTCCTCGTCCGCCTGGGGCTGTCCCAGCGACGCGAACTCCAGCCGTTCGACCTTGCCCGCCTGCCCCACCCAGACGCGCACGATCAAGGGCGCCGGCGGCCCGGCCGGCCCCTCCTGCAACATGCGCTCCTGCATCCAGGCATGCAGCCGCTGGACCGCCTGGCTGTCGGGGTCGCTCAGCCAGGCCTGGAACTGGTTGCCGGTCATCTGCGCGTAGCTGATCCAGTGCTGCGGCACGGGTTGCGCCGGCGCCTGGGCCGTGGCGGGACCGCCCGCCGCCGTGGTCAGCCCCAGCCCCAGCGCGCCGGCAAGGCGGGCGAGGCGCTCCCGGACGCGGGCAAACGGGCTGCCGCGTCCGGGAGAGCGGGATCGATTCGAAGAAAAAGACCGTGCCATGTCGACTACGCACAAGAATGGGAAAACAGCGTCAACCGCACAAGCTACCTCTGGACGATTGCCGGAATATGTCGGCCGTGCCGCGCCTTCTATCCAGACGGAAACCTGCCGGCGCCCCCCGCTGTCACGAAAATTTCACACGACGAAGAGGAAAGCGAGGCGTCAGCGTTCCGCGCTCAGCAGGCGGCGCATGTAGCAGGCATCGGCGCCATAGCCGTCGAGCAGGCCGGGATCCGTCGCCACCGGCTCGAAGCCCAGCGCGGCCCAGTACGACCTGGCGGGCCCCAGCGATACCAGCGTCGCGCAGGCCAGGCCCGACGCACTCGCATGGCGCAGTCCTGCACTGACCAGGGCGCGGCCCACGCCCCGGCCGGAGGCGGCGGGCGCCACGGCGCAATCGTGCAGGAACCAGCTATGCGCGCCCGCGGGCAAGGCGCGCAGCGGGACATTGAGCTGCGGCGGCTCGCCCAGCGTCCAGGGATAGGACACCAGGTAGCCCAGCAACTCGCCGTCGCCACGCGCGATCCAGCAGGTGCGCGGCGACAGTTCGATGCGGTTCAGGAAGAAGCCCGCATCCTCGAGCAGGTCGAAGCCGGCATAGGCCTGGGCCTGCACCACCAGCACGGCCTCGACGTCGGCCGGCTGCATCGCCTGGACGGCGAATCCGGCCGGAAAACGGGGGGAGCCGGACATCAGATCCCCTGCGCGTGCACCTTCTCCACCGGCGATTGCAGCTTGTTCAGCGCCGACAGATAGGCCTTGGCCGCCGCCACGACGATGTCGGGATCGGCCCCCACGCCGTTGACGATGCGGCCGGAGCGGGACAGCCGCATGGTGACCTCGCCCTGCGACTCGGTGCCGGTGGTGATGGCGTTGACCGAGAACAGCAGCAGCTCGGCGTCGCTGCGGACATGGCTTTCGATGGCGTTCACCGTGGCATCGACGGGACCGTTGCCCTGCGCCTCGGCCACCACTTCCTTGCCATTTTCAGAGAACACCACGCGGGCGTGGGGCCGCTCGCCCGTTTCCGACCGCTGCGCGAGCGCGACGAAGCGGTAGGCGCCCTCCCCGGCTTCGCCCTGCTCGCCCGACACCAGCGCATGGATGTCTTCGTCGAAGATCTCGGACTTGCGGTCCGCCAGGTCCTTGAAACGCGCGAAGGCCTCGTTCACCGCCTGCTCGGAATCGAGCTCGATGCCGAGTTCCTGCAAGCGCTGCTTGAACGCGTTGCGCCCGGACAGCTTGCCCAGCACGATCTTGTTGGCCGCCCAGCCGACGTCCTCGGCACGCATGATCTCGTAGGTCTGGCGCGCCTTGAGCACGCCGTCCTGGTGGATGCCCGAGGCGTGCGCGAAGGCATTGGCGCCGACGATGGCCTTGTTCGGCTGCACGACGAAGCCCGTGATGCCCGACACCAGGCGCGAGGCCGGCATGATCTGCGTGGTGTCGATGCCCACGTCCAGGCCGAAGTAATCCTTGCGGGTCTTCACCGCCATCACCACTTCTTCCAGCGAACAGTTGCCGGCGCGCTCGCCCAGGGCGTTGATCGTGCACTCCACCTGGCGGGCGCCGCCGATCTTGATGCCGGCCAGCGAGTTGGCCACGGCCAGGCCCAGGTCGTCGTGGCAGTGGACCGACCAGACCGCCTTGTCGGAATTGGGAATGCGCTCGCGCAGCTTGCGGATGAACTCGCCGTATTGCTCGGGCACCGCGTAGCCGACGGTGTCGGCCACGTTGATGGTGGTGGCGCCTTCGGCGATCACCGCTTCCAGGACCCGGCACAGGAAATCCGGATCCGAGCGGCTGCCGTCCTCGGGCGAGAACTCGATGTTGTCCGTGTACTGGCGCGCGAAGCGCACCGCCAGCCGGGCCTGCTCGAAGACCTGGTCGGGCGTCATGCGCAGCTTCTTCTCCATGTGGAGCGCGCTGGTCGCGATGAAGGTGTGGATGCGCGCGCTGTTCGCGCCCCGCAGCGCATCGCCCGCGCGGGCGATGTCGCGGTCGTTGGCGCGCGCCAGCGAACAGACGGTGGAATCCTTGATGGCCAGCGCGATGGCCCGGACCGAGTCGAAATCGCCGTTGCTGGCCGCGGCGAACCCCGCCTCGATGATGTCCACGCGCAGCTTCTCGAGCTGCTTGGCGATGCGGACCTTTTCCTCGTGCGTCATCGACGCGCCGGGGCTCTGCTCGCCGTCGCGCAGCGTGGTATCGAAAACGATCAGTTTGTCGCTCATGGGTATCTCTCCTTCTGACAGAAGATTCTACCCCCCTCCCATCTTCCCCATGCCGCTTCGCCCGGTTCGATGCGGTGCCGCACGGCACGATGTGGCTAATTTGCGCAACCCACAAATGCGTGATGATGGGCGGCGGACGCCTGACGCAACATCACGAGGCAATCCAAGCCGCCCCTCGACGATGGAGACACGCATGACATCCCGCCCTTCCTCTGGCCTGCTACGCCGGATAGCCGGATTCCTCGGCCCCGTCTTTCTCCTTCTGCCCCCCGGGAAAGACGCTGACGTTCAAGCGCTCGATGGAAGTATCGTCGGTGAAGTGATCCGACCGGAAACAGAAACGGCCTTGCTTGCAGGCAAGGCCGTTCCTGTTTTCCGAAGGACGCCGCTCAAGGCCTGGGAAGGGGCCGCCGGCTCTTCCTCCACTTCATGCCCCACAGCACATAGCCGGACAGGCCGTAGATCACGAACAGCGCGAACAGCACGATGGGCGGATCGCTGGAGATGAAGACGAAGGCCAGCACCACCAGCAGGATGGTCCAGAACGGCACGCTGCGCCCCAGCGCGAACGACTTGCCGCTGAAGAAGGGCGCGTTCGACACCATGCTGACGCCCGCATAGACGGTCAGGCCGAAGGCCACCCAGGGCATCCACAGTTCGCGGATGGGCAGCTTGTTGTCGACCGCGAGCCAGACGAATCCCGCCACCAGCGCCGCCGCCGCCGGGCTGGGAAGCCCCTGGAAGAAGCGCTTGTCGACCACGCCGACATTGATGTTGAAACGGGCCAGCCGCAATGCCGCGCCGGCCACGTAGATGAAGGCCGCCAGCCAGCCCCACCGCCCCAGGCCGGTCAGGATCCATTCATACATGACCAGGGCCGGCGCGACGCCGAACGAGGTCATGTCGGACAGCGAATCGTACTGTTCGCCGAATGCCGATTGGGTATTGGTCAGGCGCGCGACGCGGCCGTCCATGCCGTCGAGCACCATCGCGACGAAGATGGCGATGGCCGCCGCCTCGAAGCGGTCGTTCATGGCCTGCACGATGGCATAGAAGCCGGCGAACAGCGCCGCCGTCGTGAATGCGTTGGGCAGCAGGTAGATGCCGCGATGGCGATGCTCCAGATCTTTCACGACTGGACTCCGCCGGAAGAGGGATGGTCGAGGTGCACCCACGTTGCAATGCCCCCCATGGAATAAGGAGAAAGAGTGGTTTTGAGCATGGGATGAAGGTTAACCGATGCCGTGCCGGCAGGCCAATTGCGCGGGACTGGCTGGGGAGCCGCCCACCAAGACCAATTTTCATGAAATGAACCAAATTGGTCCACTCCCTGCCGCAATGCCGGGACATGTTGAAACGTCATTAAATCCTGGATATCCCTGACTCTTCGGGTTACGTTCCGCCCCCGCTTCTATTGACTTGCAAAATGCCACGCTGCAAGATTGGTACAAATATAAAAACCATAAATGTACCAATTGGAGACAACATGGCCCACGTCGAATGGCAAGGCGGTACCGAACACTGGACGACCAAGGACGACATCCGCCTCTTCCTCTGGCAGAAGCCGGCCGCCGCGAACGTGCCGTTCGCCGGCACCATCCTTTTCGTACACGGTTCGTCCATGGCGTCGCAGCCCACCTTCGACCTGTCCGTCCCCGGCCGGCCGGACTCCTCCGTCATGGACTGGTTCGCGCGCCGGGGCTTCGATACCTGGTGCATGGACAACGAAGGCTACGGCCGTTCCGACAAGCATCGTCCCATCAACTTCGACATCGCCAACGGCGCCGACGACCTCGACGCGGGATCGCAATACATCCTGGCTCGCAACGGCGGCAAGCCGTTGTTCGTCTATGGCATATCGTCGGGCGCGCTGAAAGCGGCGCTTTTCGCCCAGCGACATCCCGAGCGCGTCGCCCGCCTCGCGCTCGATGCCTTCGTCTGGACCGGCGAAGGCAGCCCGACCCTGAAGGAACGGGCCAAGAAGCTGCCCGAGTTCCTGGCCAAGACGCGCCGCCCCATCGACCGTGCCTTCGTCCACAGCATCTTCAACCGCGACCACCCCGGCACCGCCGACGACGCCACCGTCGAGGCCTTCGCCGATGCCATCCTGACCCTGGACGACTCCATGCCCACGGGCACCTATGTGGACATGTGCTCGAAGCTGCCGCTGATCGACCCGCGTCGCCTGCATGTACCGACCCTGGTCATGCGCGGCGAGTACGACGGCATCGCCAGCTTCGACGACCTGATGCGTTTCTTCGAGCAGCTCCCCAACATGGACAAGCAGTTCACCGTCATGTCGGGCATCTCGCACGCCAGCTTCCAGCAGAAGAACTACCTGCGCGTCTATCACATCCTGCACGCTTTCCTCACGCTCCCCGAAGCCCGATACGGAGGTTGACTCCATGAAGCGCATCCACGGCATGGCATGGGCAGCGCCGCTGCTCGCACTTTCGCTGCATGCAGGGGCCGCCGAGACCTATCCGGAACGCCCGGTCAAGGTCATCGTTCCCTTCGAGCCCGGCGGTTTCACCGACGTCGTGGCGCGCGTCGTCGCCCAGCAGCTCGGCAGCGCGCTGGGCCAATCCTTCATCGTCGAGAACAAGCCCGGCGCGGGATCGACCATAGGCACGGACTTCGTGGCCAAGGCGGCTCCCGACGGCTACACCCTCGAGATCGTCTCGACCAACCACGTCACCAGCCATCGGCTGTACAAGAACCTGGACTACGACCCGATCAAGAGCTTCACGCCTATCTCCAAGCTGGCGGACAGCCCGTACGTGCTTTTCGTCAACACCAAGCTGCCCGTCCAGTCGGTACAGGAACTCATTGCACTGTCCAAGTCCAACGGTGCGCACCTGCGCTACGCCTCGTCCGGCAACGGCAGCACGCAGCACCTGATGGGAGCGCTGTTCCTGGCCAAGTCCGGCGCCAAGCTGGAACACGTTCCCTACCGTGGCAGCGGCGGCGCCATGAAGGACCTGGCCGCGGGTTTCGTGGAAACCAGCTTTGCCGCCGTGTCCAACGGCCTGCCCCACGTCAAGAGCGGCAAGATCAGGGCATTGGGCGTCACCAGCACGCGCCGCAACGCCCAGTTGCCGGACGTACCCAGCCTGGCTGAAGCGGGCGTCCCGGACTACGACGCAGTGGTATGGCTGGCGCTGCTGGGACCGGCGGGAATGCCCAAGGACATCGTCTCGCGCCTGAACGAGGCGGTGCGAACCGGGCTGTCCAGGCCCGAGGCGCGGGAAGCCCTGGCCGGGGCGGGCGTGGACGTGGCGGTGTCCACGCCGGAAGAACTGGCGCAATACATGGCGCAGGAGAACGCCATGTGGGGCGACGTCATCCGCGGACTGGAAATCCGGATCGATTGACCGCGCGGCTTCCAGTTGGGAGAACGCCACCGCGTGGCCGCGCGTCCACCGCTCGAACAAGCGAGCATGTCACAGGACGGCCTACTCTATCGCCAGCGGGCTGGCCCCATCGCCTGGGTGGGCAGTGGACGCTGCTCCGCGGCGGATGGATGCACGCCCCCGCCGCTGGCAGCCGGCTCAGGCGGCGTCGATGCGCACCTTGCCCGAGCGGACCAGCTCGGACACCGCCTTGACCTCCGCCAACAGGCTTTTCTCGAGCTCCGCGGGGGCGCCGCCGACGGGAATGAAGCCTTGCTCCACCAGCTTGCCGCGCACGTCGCCGTCGGCCAGCGCCTGGTTGATCGCGCGGTTGAGCCCGCCTATCGCCGCCGCCGGCGTGCCTGCAGCGACATAGGTGCCGAAGGCGATCTCGGCCACGAAGTCCGCGATGCCCGCCTCCGCCACGGTGGGCACGTCGGACAGGCGATCCAGCCGCTCGGCGCTGGTCACCGCCAGCGCGCGCAGGCGCCCGGACTTCACGTGCTGCTCGGCCGCCGCCACCGTCGCGAACACCAGCTGGATCTGGCCGCCCAGCAGGTCGGTCATCATCGGGCCCGTGCCGCGATACGGCACGTGCAGGATGTCGATGCCGACCTGGGAACGAAAACGCTCGGTCGCCAGGTGCTGCGGCGTGGCATTGCCCGGCGACCCGAAGGTCAGCGTGCCGGGCTTGCTCCTGGCCAGTTGCACGAACTCGCCCAGCGTCTTCGCCGGCACGCCGGGATTGACCGCGACCAGATAGGGCGACCGGGCGATCATGCACACCGGCGCCAGTTCGGCGCCGATCTGCGAGATCGGGCGGCTGTAGTAGCGCACGGAAGGCACCAGTCCCGAGAACAGCAGGGTGTTGCCGTCGCGGTCGGACTTCGCCACGTATTCGGCGCCGACGATGCCGCTGGCCCCGGGCTTGTTCTCGACCACGACCGGGCGGCCCAGCAGCTTTTCCAGCCGGTAGCCGATGGCCCGCCCCAGCACGTCCGTGCCGCCTCCGGGCGGGAATGGCACGACCACGTGCAGCGGTACGCTGCTTCCCGCACCTTGCGCGTATCCCTTCCCCAGGTATGCCGAGGACGCGAGCGCGGCCATCGCGCCCAGCATGTGTCTGCGTTGCATGTCTTGTCTCCTTGCTTGGTATGGTGCCGCCGTTCAGGCGGCCCGCCGCGTGCCACCCGACCCCAGGAATTCCCTGAGGGCCGCCGCGGCAGCCGTCACGCCCTCTACGGGCAACATGTGCTTCTGTCCCGGCACGATCCGCAGCGCGGCGTGAGGGATGGACCGCGCCAGCTCCTCCGCCATGCGGGGCGTGGACCCGGTGTCCTGGTCGCCCGTCATCACCAGCGTCGGACAGAGGATCTGCGGCGCCGCCTCGGGCAGGACGCCGTCGGCGCCCGCGAAGATGCGATAGGCCGCCAGGAAATCCTCGCGCCGGTTTGCCAGCAGCCGCTGCCGGATCGTTTCGACGCGGCCCGGCGCGGCCTCGACGAACGCCGGCGAGAACCAGCGCGCCACGGATGCCTGCGCGCTCGCCGCCCCGTCCCCGCCCTCGGCCTGCTCCAGCCGCGCCCGTACCGCCAGGCGCTCGGCCTCGGTACGGCGAAAGACGGTACTCATCAGCACCAGTTTCCCCACTTCGCCGGGATGGCGCGCGGCGAACCGCCCGGCAACCAGCCCGCCCATCGAATACCCCACCACGGCGGGCTGGCGCAACCCTTGCTCGCGCAGCACGTCGCCCAGCTGCGCCACGTACCGGTCCAGCCCGGCTTCGCCCGCCGGCAGCGGTGTGCCGCCATGCCCCAGCATGTCATAGCGGATCAGCTCGAACTCGTTCCCCAGCTCGCGCGCCAGTTCATCCCACATGCCCAGATCCAGGCCGACGCCGTGGACCAGGACGACGGGCGCCCCCGAGCCGCTGCGGACTACTCGGGTCGGCCAGGTCACGAGGCCTCCTTCCCGGCCGGGGCCAACCCCATCTCGCGCATGTCCTGGTAGCGGTCGCCGATGCGATGGTGCGGCCGCCCTCCCACGCTGGCGCCCAGCGCGACGACGACCTCGTCCGCCGCGGGCGCATCGGCAATGGTGGCCTGCACCGTCAGGTAGTGGGACCGCATCCCCTCGTCGTTCTTGTGCATCATCGGCACGACGATGGGACACCCCATCGGTCCGCGCGAGTTGGTGAAACTCAGATAGCTCGTGCCTCCCACCGCGTTCCGGTACTTGTTCCCGAACCGCAGCGTATGGATGAGCGCCGAGGCATGCTCGACCTCGCCGTCGGCACCGACCACGGCGGCCTTGCCGTAGCCCTCGACCCGCTCGCCGGAGCCCGTGTACTTCAGGATCTCCCCCACCAGCAGATCGCCCAGCGGCGGCGCGATGCGCAGGATCTCGGGTTGCAGGTCCTCGGTGTATGGCCGCCCCGCCCACGGATTCTTCAGGACCGCGGCGCTCAGCACCATCAGCAGGGGCCGTTCGGCCTTCCTGCCGCCCTCCACCCGCGTTTCCTCGACATACGAAACGACTTTGCGCACTTCCAGCGTCATGCGACCTCCTTCTTGTCCTGCGGATATGGTCGCCATGGCCCTGATTTTTGCCAAGCCAAATTTGTGGAAATAAAATTCGGAAAACCTGAATTTACGGACTGCCATGGACCCCTTCAAGATCCAGCACCTGAGGCAATTCGTGGCCGCCGTCGACAGCGGCAGCTTTCTCGCGGCGGCGCAGGCTACCTTCCGCTCCCAGGCCGCCGTCTCCGCCGCCATGGACGATCTGGAACGGCAGGTAGGCGCCCCGCTGTTCGAACCCGGCAAGCGGGCCCGGCCCACGCCGCTCGGCTGGAGCCTCCTGCCCCTGTTCCGCGAACTGCTGGCGATACACGACCGTGTCCGGCTGGAAGCCAACGAACTGGCGCAAGCACGCCACGGCTCGGTCTCGCTGGCGGTCATGCCCTCGCTGGCGGACGAATGGCTGCCCGACATCCTGGCCCGCTACACCCGCCAGTTCCCCCAGGTCCGCCTGCGCGCCATCGACATGCCTTCACAGGCCGTGCGCCAACTCGTGCTGAGCGGCGAAGTCGACATCGGCATCGCCGGCCTCCTGGCCGACGAACCCCGGCTGGACTTCCTGCCCATCGCGCGCGACGAATTCGGCATCATCTGCCCGCCCTCGCATCGCCTGGCCGGACGGCGCAAGCCGGTGGACTGGAACGAACTGCAGGGCGAACGCCTGATCGCCAATGCCACCTTCGAAGCCTTGCGCCACCCCGACATCCCGCCATGGGTGGCCACGCCCGGCATGACCGTCACCAACCGGACCTCGCTCATCGCCAGCGTGCGCTCGGGCCTGGGCATCACCATCCTTCCCACCCTGGCCCGCCCGGCACGCCGCCACAAACTGGCCTTCGTCCGCCTGCACCGCCCCGTCATCGCCCGCACCGTCGGCCTCGTCACCCGCCCCGGCCAAAGCCTCTCCCCCGCCGCCCGCCACATGCACGACCTGCTGGTCGACCTGATGCGCGAACTCGCCGCCGACAAAGGCGGCGAACTCCTCTCCTGACCGGCAAAAGAAAAACCCCCACGCAAGCGTGAGGGTTCCAGACCCAGGATGCGGTGGATCCAGCTCCGCCGGTCCACCCGCATCGCCCCCTGGGGGGCGCGCGTAAGCGCGTAGGGGGGGTCTAGTTCTTGCTCTGGTCGACCAGCTTGTTCTTGCGGATCCAGGGCATCATTTCGCGCAGCTTGCCACCGACCTGCTCGATGTCGTGCTCGGCCGTCAGGCGGCGGCGCGACTTCAGCGTCGGGGCGCCGGCCATGTTCTCCAGCAGGAAGCTCTTGGCGTATTCGCCGGTCTGGATGTCCTTCAGGACGGCGCGCATGGCGTTCTTGGTGTCCTCGGTCACGATGCGCGGGCCGGTGACGTACTCGCCGTATTCCGCGTTGTTCGAGATCGAGTAGTTCATGTTCGCGATGCCGCCTTCGTAGATCAGGTCGACGATCAGCTTGAGCTCGTGCAGGCACTCGAAGTAGGCCATCTCGGGCGCGTAGCCGGCTTCCACCAGCGTCTCGAAGCCGGCCTTGATCAGTTCGACGGTACCGCCGCACAGCACGGCCTGCTCGCCGAACAGGTCGGTTTCGGTTTCTTCGCGGAAGTTGGTCTCGATGATGCCGGCACGGCCGCCGCCGTTGGCCATGGCGTACGACAGGGCGATGTCGCGGGCGGCGCCGGACTTGTCCTGGTACACGGCCACCAGGTGGGGCACGCCGCCGCCCTGGCTGTAGGTGGAGCGCACGGTGTGGCCGGGGGCCTTGGGAGCGACCATGATGACGTCCACGTCCTCACGGGGCACGACGGCGCCGTAGTGGACGTTGAAGCCGTGGGCGAAGGCCAGCACGGCGCCCTTCTTCATGTTGGGGCCGACGTTCTCGGCGTAGACCTTGGCGATGTTCTCGTCGGGCAGCAGGATCATGACGACGTCGGCTTCCTTCACCGCCTCGTTCACTTCCTTGACCGTCAGGCCGGCGTTGGCGGCCTTGTCCCACGAAGCCCCGCCCTTGCGCAGGCCGACCACGACCTTGACGCCGGAGTCGTTCAGGTTCTGGGCATGGGCATGGCCTTGCGAGCCGTAGCCGATGATGGCGACGGTCTTGCCCTTGATCAGCGACAGATCACAATCTTTATCGTAGAAAACTTTCATGGATGCTCTCCAAAATTCAATCCAGAATCAATTCAAATTCAATCAAACACGTACCACCCCCACCTCGGCCCCGCGGGTGAACCCGAGAGACCAAGGGCACCGCGGATCCGGCTTTGCCGGTCCGCCAGTGCCGCCCCCTGGGGGGCGCGCGTCAGCGCGTAGGGGGGGACTACCAATCAGGGGGGTTAGATCTTCAATACCCGTTCGCCACGGCCGACGCCGCAACTGCCGGTGCGCACCGTTTCAAGGATGCTGGCGCGATCGAGCGCTTCGATGAACGCGTCGAGCTTGCCCTTGTCGCCGGTCAGCTCGACGGTGTAGCTCTTGTCGGTCACGTCGACGATATGGCCGCGGAAGATATCGACCATCCGCTTCATTTCCTCGCGCTCCTTGCCTACCGCGCGAACCTTGATCAGCATCAGTTCGCGTTCGATGTGGGGCGCCTCGGTCAGGTCCACCACCTTGACCACCTCGACCAGGCGGTTCAGGTGCTTGGTGATCTGCTCGATGACGTCGTCGGAGCCCGAGGTGACGATGGTCATGCGCGAAAGCGTGGCATCCTCGGTCGGGGCGACGGTCAGGGTCTCGATGTTGTAGCCGCGGGCCGAGAAAAGCCCGACCACCCGGGAAAGTGCACCGGCTTCGTTCTCCAGGAGCACGGATATGGCGTGTCTCATGTGCGCTCCTTACAGGTCTTCGGAACCGAGCAGCATCTCGGTCAGGCCCTTGCCGGCCTTCACCATGGGCCACACGTTTTCCGTGCGGTCCGTGATGATGTCCAGGAACACCAGGCGTTTCTTGTGCGTGGTGAAGGCTTCGCGCAGCGCGCCCTCGACGTCGCGGGGGCTTTCGATGCGCATGCCGACGTGGCCGTAGGCCTCGACCAGCTTGACGAAGTCAGGCAGCGAATCCATGTACGACTCGGCATAGCGCGAGCCGTAGTCGATCTGCTGCCACTGGCGCACCATGCCCAGGTACCGGTTGTTCAGGCACAGGATCTTGGGGCTGAGGTGGTACTGCTGGCAGGTCGACAGCTCCTGGATGTTCATCTGGATCGAGCCTTCGCCGGTGATGACGGCGATGTCGGCATCCGGATGCATCATCTGCACGCCCATGGCGTACGGCAGGCCCACGCCCATGGTGCCCAGGCCGCCGGAATTGACCCAGCGGCGCGGCTTGTTGAAGCGGTAGTACTGCGCGGCCCACATCTGGTGCTGGCCCACGTCCGAGGTCACGAAGGCCTCGCCGCGGGTGATCTCGCACAGCTTCTCGATCACGAACTGCGGCTTGATGACGTCATTGGAGGACTTGTACTTCAGGCACTCGCGTTCGCGCCAGGCGCCGATCTGCTTCCACCATCCCGCGATCTGCTCGGGATTGCGCCGGGTTTCCTTGAGCGAGGCCTCGACCTGCGCCAGGAAGTCCACCAGCACGTCCTTGACGTCGCCCACGATGGGCACGTCGACCTTGACGCGCTTGGAAATCGACGAGGGGTCGATGTCGATGTGGACGATCTTGCGGGCATTCTGCGCGAAATGCTTGGGATTGCCGATGACGCGGTCGTCGAAGCGGGCGCCGATGGCCACCAGCACGTCGCAGTGCTGCATCGCCATGTTGGCTTCGTAGGTGCCGTGCATGCCGGGCATCCCCACGAAGCGCCGGTCGTCCGCCGGGAACGCGCCCAGGCCCATCAGCGTGTTGGTGCAGGGCATGTCCAGCATCTGCACGAGCTTGGTCAGCTCGGGCGCGGCGTCGGACAGGATCACGCCGCCGCCGGTGTAGATCATGGGGCGCTCGGCCTGCAGCAGCAGCTGGACCGCCTTCTTGATCTGGCCCTGGTGCCCCTTCACGACGGGCGAGTAGGAACGCATCTTGATCTCGCCCGCCGGCGGGGTGTACTTCCCGCGGGCGATCGTGATGTCCTTGGGGATGTCGACCAGCACGGGGCCGGGACGGCCGGTGCGGGCGATGTAGAAGGCCTTGCGGATGACGTCCGCGAGGTCCTTGACGTCCTTGACCAGGAAGTTGTGCTTGACGCACGGCCGGGTGATGCCGACCGTGTCGGCTTCCTGGAAGGCATCCTGGCCGATGGCCGAGGTGGGCACCTGGCCGGTCAGCACCACCATGGGGATGGAGTCCATGTAGGCGGTGGCGATGCCGGTGACCGCGTTGGTCACGCCGGGACCGCTGGTGACCAGCGCCACGCCGACGCGGTTCGATACGCGCGAATACGCGTCCGCGGCGTGCACGGCTGCCTGCTCGTGACGCACCAGGATGTGCTTGAATCTGTCTTGCTTGAAGATCTCGTCGTAGATGTACAAGACCGAGCCGCCCGGATAGCCGAACACATGTTCGACCCCTTCGTCGGCCAGGGCGCGCACGACGATCTCTGCGCCTGTGAGTTCCATTGGATTTTCGTCCATTCAAGTTCGCGCTGACGCCCCGGGCGGTACTGCCTCAGGCAGGGAAACCAAACCTGCGCGGGCACCGGCAACATGCGGCGACGCTTCACGGTTCACGGAACCGTTCCACTCGCCCACCTTGCCGACCTCGCGCACGTTCACCGGAACGAGCACTGAAGGTTGAAACGGAAGGCCGGGACCGGACTGCCTTCGCCCTGGGGCTAAGGCCGCCACAACGCTTTTGGCGCGGGCCAGGCTTGGTTGACTGCACTGCATGACGCCGAAGGGTGCCTGGCGTCAGATGAAGCTCTCTGCCGTCGACTTTTGTAACGCTTTCGGCGAGCCCGCTAGGCTATCAGGAATGTTGCGATGCGGTCAAGGCTCACCGCAGCGACTGGGATTTTCCCCCGGGTCGCGGCCACGGGCGGACGGAGCCGGCCATGCTCGGTTATCGTAGCGCCCCATGAACGACACCCCTTCCGCCTCTCCCGCCCTCCAGGCCGCGCCGGGCCGCTGGCGCCGGTTCGCCTGCATGATGTATGAAGCCATCCTGCTGTTCGGGGTGGTGTTCGTGGCCGACTATCTGTTCGATACCCTGACCCAGAGCCGGCATGCGCTCATGCTGCGGCACGAGCGGCAGGCGTGGCTGTTCTGCGTCATCGGCGTCTATTTCGTGCTGTGCTGGCGGCTGGGTGGACAGACCCTGCCCATGAAGACCTGGCACATCCGGCTGATCGACGCCGGCGGCGGCCGCCCGCCGGTCTGGAAAGCCGTGCTGCGCTACGTCCTGGCCTGGCCCTTCACGCTGACCGGACTGGGTTTCGTCTGGACCTTCTTCGACCGCGACCGCCAGTTCCCCCACGATCGCATCGTCGGCACCCGGCTCGTCTCCACGCGGTGATCCGTCCCCGGCCAGGCGCCGGAAATCCGGCGCCTGGTGTTGCATTTTTCACGAAATCCCCGGCTTGCCGGCCACTGTTCAGCTATCTGTAAGCTTACGGCGCCTATCTTCCCTGGTCAACGAAGAATGCGAATCATTCTTCGTTAGAGTTTCATCTCATCTCACGAGGGCGGGGGCCAGACACCCCGCCCCGCATCCATGACGGGCCTCGCGCCCACCTTCGGGGGATTTCACGGTGATATCTACGAACCAGTTCCGGTTCAATACCCTGGCGGCCGCCATCAGCGCGCTCACGTTCGTGCCCGCCGCCCAGGCCCAGGCGCAGAGCACCAACTCGGCCGACGCGCCCCGCACCAGCGGCCAGCTCGCGCCCATCACGGTGCGCGGCGAGGCCGAATCGGCGTACAAGGCCGACCAGTCCGCCTCGCAGAAATTCACCGCGCCGCTGCTGGACACGCCCAAGAGCGTCACCGTCATCCCTCAGGAAATCATCGAGAACACCGCGTCCACCACGCTGACCGAAGCGCTGCGCCTGACACCGGGCATCTCGTTCGGGGCCGGTGAAGGCGGCAACCCGCTGGGCGACCGGCCTTTCATCCGCGGCTACGACGCGCAATCGAGCACGTACATCGACGGCATGCGCGATATCGGCGCCGTGACGCGTGAAGTCTTCAACCTCGAACAGATCGAGGTCATCAAGGGACCGGACGGCGCCTACGGCGGCCGCGGCGGCGCGGGCGGCAGCATCAACCTGATCACCAAGACCCCCAAGGCCGAGAAGTTCACCAATGCCACGCTGGGCCTGGGCACGGACAACTACAAGCGCGCCACGGTCGACGGCAACTGGTTGCTGGGCGACAGCATGGCCTTCCGCCTGAATGCCATGGCGCACGACGCCGACGTCGCAGGCCGCAACGGCGTGGACGTATCCCGCTGGGGTATCGCGCCGTCGTTTACCTGGGGCTTGAACACCCCCACCCGCGTCACCCTCAGCTATTCGCACATCCAGACCGACGATACGCCGGACTCCGGCATCCCGTTCATGTACGGCAACCGGGTCCCGGCCGGCGTGACGGCGATCCGCCCCGTCACCGTCAACATGGACAACTTCTACGGCCTGAAAAGCGACTTCTACAAGACCCGCTCGGACGTTGCCACCGCCCGCGTCGAACACGACATCAGCAGCAACCTCACGGTACGCAACACGCTGCGCTACACGTCCGTGGACCAGCGCTACGTGTGGACCAACCCCGATGACAGCCAGGGCAACGTGAACGACGGCCGCGTCTGGCGCAACGCGAAGTCCCGCACCGGCGGCGTGCACACCATCGCCAACCAGACCGAACTGTTCGGCAAGGCCAACCTGGGCGGCTACGAGCACAGCTTCAACACCGGCATCGAGATCTCGCGCGAGAAATCGGACACCGGCTCGTACACCGTCGCGCGCACGCTGCCGAGCCCCAACAATACCGGAGCCGCGACTTGCGCTGCGGGCGTGGGCGCGCCGTCCGGCTACAACTGCACGGACCTCTACAACCCCAACCCCAACGATCCGTGGAACGGCTCGACGGTCGAAGGCCAGCGCAACAATCACTTCAAGGCCACCACCTTCTCGGTCTACGGCTTCGACACCATCAAGTTGAGCGAGAAGTGGCTGACCAACCTCGGCGCGCGCGTGGACAACTACAAGACCGGCCTGGTCAGCCCGACCGCCGACGTGGGCCGCAGCGACACGCTGTTCAACTACCAGCTGGGCCTGATCTACAAGCCGGCCAAGAACGGCAGCGTCTACGTCTCGTACGGCACGTCGTCGACGCCGGCGAACTCCACCCTGGGCCAGGGCTCGGAATCCCAGGGCATCGTCCCGGGACGCAACGGCGTGGGCGTCAACGCCAAGGACATGGCTCCGGAGAAGAACCGTTCGCTGGAAGTCGGCACCAAGTGGAACGTGCTGGACAACCGCCTGGCGCTGTCCGGGGCGATCTTCCGCATCGACACCACCAACGCCCGCGTGACCCAGCCCGACGGCACCTACGCCATGGCCGGCAACCGCCGCATCAACGGCTTCGAAATCGGTGCCTCGGGCAACATCACCAAGGCCTGGCAAGTGTTCGGCGGCTACACGTTCCTGGACAGCGAAGTCCGCGACCTGGGCCGGGACACCGCCGCCGCCAGCGGCCAGGCGTTCCCCAACACGCCCAAGCACACGGCCACGCTGTGGACCACGTATGCCATCAACAGCGACTTCTCGATCGGCGGCGGCGTGTTCATCTCCAGCAAGCAATACGGTTCTAACGCGGCGGTGCGTCGCTACATCCCCGGCTACACCCGCTTCGACGCGATGGCGGCCTACCGGATCAACCGCAACGTCAGCCTGCAGCTGAACCTGATGAACCTGACCGACAAGCGCTACTTCACCACGACCTACTCGACCCACTACGCGTCGGTCGGCGCCGGCCGCGCCGCGATCCTGAACCTCAACTTGAAGTATTGACCCCCCCCTACGCGCTTACGCGCGCCCCCCAGGGGGCGGCACTGGCGGACCGGCAGAGCCGGATCCGCTGTGCCCTGGGGGACTAATAGGCTGGCGGGGGGCGGCTATTCTGCGTGTCCTGGTTGGCCTGTGGGAGGTGCCTTGCGTGAGTAAGGCGCCTCTTTTCTTTTCCGCCCTACCCCGCTCCATGTGAGCCACGCTTCGCGACGTTGCAGGCCGTGTCCGGGGGCGCGGGGCCGGATGGGGCGCATTGGAGCCGCCGGCGTTCAGGTGCTTGGCGGGGAAGCAAGGGCGCAGCTGTCTGAGCGCGGCAGTAGGCACAGTCCGGGGGACTGTGCCCGCCCGAGTTCTGCGCCCGCCCCGCCAAGCACCTGAACGCCGGGAAGTCCTGGCCAAAGGCCAGGACCGGCTCCGTTGCGCCCCATGCGGCCCCGCGCCTCCGGACACGGCCGTGTTTGGAACCCAAGTTCTTGATGCACAATCCCATGAGTCCCATCAACACCCTAAAAAACATGGAGCCCATCTCTCCACAGCAACTGAACGCCGCCACCGCCGACGACCTGGCCGAGATCCTGCGCGGCCCGCGCGAGCGCGCCGCGGCCTGGGTGCGGGCGGCGGCTGAAGGCGGTGTCGTCGAGGCGCAGGCGGTGTTCGGACAGATGCTGCTGGACGGCCAGGGCCTACCCGTCGATCGGAAACAGGCCGTGTACTGGTTCAAGCGTGCCGCCGACGCCGACCACCCCATGGCCATGAACATGCTCGGCCAATGCCACCACCACGGCTGGGGCGTGCCCGTCAACCTCGTGCTGGCGGCCTACTGGTACCGGCTGGCCGCGCAACAGGGGTTGGACTGGGGCATGTACAACTATGCGACCGCCCTGGCGCTGGGCGAGGGTGTTGCCGCGGACCGGGCGCAGGCGCTGGCGTGGTTCGAAAAGGCGGCGGCCTTGGGCCATGCCAAGTCGATCAATATCATCGGCGGCTTCCACGAGGACGGCTGGGAAGTGCCCGTCGACAGGCAACAGGCGTTCGAACACTACCGACGCGCGGCCGAGGGCGGCGACTTCCGCGGACAGTTCAACTATGCGCGCCTGCTGATCGAGCGTGGCCAGATCGACGCCGCGCTGCCCTGGCTGGATCGTGTGCCCGAGACCGCCACGGCGGCCTTTCTCGCCAAGGCCTGCGCTTTCCTGGAACAGGCGGCCGATGCGCGGGTACGCGCCAAGGCCGCCGAACTGGCCGCGCGCGCGGCCACGCGAGGTCCGGCCGCATGATGGCATGGGCCATGCGCGGGTTCACGCTCGGCGTGGCGATCCTGGTGGCCCTGACCTCCTGGGCGCTGTCGGCATGGCTGCCCTGGCCCGCGGCCCTGCTGACCGCGCTCCTGCTGGCCGTCGTCATCCACGCGGCGATCGTCGCCCTGGGCTTCGCGCTGGCCCGGCTGCTGACCGATCGCACCGGCCCCGCCGGCCCGCCCGGCTGGCTGGCCGCCATGCCCGAGGAAATCTACCTGTCCCTGCGCAACATGTACCTCGACATCCCGTGGCGGCACCGCTGGCCCATCCGCGTGCCGGCCCGCCCCCGGGGCGCCGTGCTGCTGGTGCACGGCTACGGCTGCAATCGGGGCATCTGGCGCGACTTCGATACCTGGCTGGCCGCGCGCGGCTGGATCGTCGCCGCGCTGGACCTGGAACCTCCGCGGGCCGGCATAGACGGATTCGGCGCGCAGGTGGCCGCCGAGGCCGCCGCGCTGGCGCTGCGCGCGGGCCACGAGCGCGTGACCGTGATCGCCCACAGCATGGGCGGCCTCGCGGCGCGGGCCGCGCTGCGCATCGCGCCCGACGCGCCCATCGGCCACGTCATCACGCTGGGCACGCCGCACCGGGGTACCTGGCACGCGCGCTTCGGACGCGGCTTGTGCGCGGCCCAGATGCTGCCCGACAGCCCGTGGCTGTGCGACCTGCAGACCGCCGAGACACCGGCCGTGGCCAGCCGCTGCACCTGCATCGCCTCGCACCACGACAACATCGTCTGCCCGGTCGACCGCGCCCTGCTGCCGGGTGCAGCGGCCTGTCTCGTGGTCGCCCGCGTCGGGCACATGGCCCTTGCCCATGACGCCGGTGTGCGGGCCTTCGTCGAAGAGCGCCTGGACGCCCTGCACGCTTCGGACACGGCGAAAAGCGACGCGGCCTGACAACGGTCCCGCACCGTCACAAACACGTCATCGCGGCATGTTTCCATTCATTCCATGGAAACATCCTCCCGGCCAGCGTGACGACATCGCCCCCCACCCAATGGCGCACCATCTGGATCTCGGATCTGCATCTGGGAACCGCCGGCTGCAACGCCAGCCACTTGCTGGACTTCCTCAAGCACAACGAGGCCGAGACCCTCTACCTGGTCGGCGACATCATCGACGGCTGGCAGCTTCGCAAAAGCTGGACCTGGCCGCAGGCCCACAACGACGTGGTGCAGAAAGTATTGCGCAAGGCGCGCAAGGGCACGCGGGTCATCTTCATTCCCGGCAACCACGATGAATTCGCCCGCCAGTTCATCGGCTACGCCTTCGGCGACATCCAGGTCCAGGAAGACGCGGTCCACGTCACGGCCGACGGCAAGCGCCTGTGGGTCACCCACGGCGACCAGTTCGACGGCGTGATCCAGCACAGCAAGTGGCTGGCCCACCTGGGCGATACGCTCTACACCTTCGCGCTATGGCTCAACCTGCACTTCAACCGCGTGCGCCGCCGGCTGGGGCTGCACTACTGGTCGCTGTCGCAATACCTGAAGCACAAGGTGAAGAACGCCGTGTCCTTCATCACCAACTTCGAGGACGTGCTGGTCAACGAGGCCAGGCGCCAGGGCTACGATGGCGTCGTGTGCGGCCACATCCACAAGCCGGAGATCCGGCATGTGGACGGGGTGCTGTACTGCAATGACGGGGATTGGGTGGAAAGCCTGTCGGCCCTGGTCGAGGACGAGCACGGCCAGTTGCGGCTCGTGTACTGGACCCACCTGACCGACGCGGGCGAGCCGGCGGCGGTGAAGTCCAAGCGGCGCCGGCCGCTGGAGCTGCCTGCGCTTCCTTCGGCGCTGGCGCCCCGGCCCGCTTCCCAGCCGGCGCGCGAAAGCTCGCAGACCGAGACGGCCGACGTCTGAGCCGCCCGGGCGCGGCGGCTAGCGCCGGCGTCCCAGCACGATCACCGCGGCGCCGACCACGATGGCGGCCACGCCGGCCCAGGTGGGAATGGGAACCGTCTTACGGGTATCGGCCGTGGCCTCGACCGGACCGACCTTGAGCAGCGTTTCTTCCGACGTGTACGAAAAACTCTTGTAGCCCAGCGCGACCACGCCCAGCACGATCAGCAGCAGGCCGATGATGACGGATGCCTTCATATCTCCCCCTTCGGTGATGTGACGGCATCAAGATAACCGATGCCCGGCCGCCACGGTGGAGCGGCTAGCAATTCCTTACCTCTGGCCGCCCGCTTCCCCTGCCCTTGTCGATATGGCGGCTATTCGCCCCGGATCGGTGCAAAACTTTTATAATTAGTAATCGTTTTCATTTTCTTCTACCAACCGAGCACATGGCTATCCGCCTCTCCGAGCTACCTTATGGCCATGACGCCGCCGTCAACGCCGTCGAAGACGCCGCCCCGGCGGACCCCATCGCCGTGCGCCTGCGCGACCTGGGCTTCGTGGCGGGCGAGCGCGTGCGCATCGTGGCGCGCGGCCCGATCGGAGCCGACCCCCTGCTGATCCAGATCGGTTTCACCCGTTTCGCCCTGCGCCGCTCCGAAGCCGCGCGGGTCCTGGTCGAACCGCTCGCCTCCTGAATCCCGATGTCCACCACTACCTTGTCCAATCTGCGCGTTGCCCTGGTCGGCAACCCGAACTGCGGAAAGACCGCCCTGTTCAACCTGCTGACGGGCAGCCGCCAGAAGGTGGCCAACTACGCCGGCGTCACCGTCGAGCGCAAGGAGGGCCGGCTGGTCACGCCCTCGGGCCTGCAGGTCAGCGTGCTGGACCTGCCCGGCGCCTACAGCCTGCATGCCACGAGCCCGGACGAAGCCATCACCCGCGACGTCTGCATGGGCAACTTCGCCGGCGAGCGCCGTCCGGACCTGCTGGTGGCCGTGGTGGACGCGACCAACCTGCGCCTGCACCTGCACTTCGTGCTGGAACTGCAGCGGCTCGGGCTGCCCATGGTCCTGGCGCTCAACATGGTGGACGCCGCCGCCAAGCGCGGCATCCGGATCGACCGCGACAAGCTCCAGCAGGCGCTGGGCATCCCCATCGTCGAAACCATCGCGATCAAGCGCGACGGCGCGGCGCAGCTGCTGGCGCGCATCGACGGCGACATGCCCGCCGCGCCGCCCGCGCTGCCCGCCGGCACCGACCTGCACCAGGCGGTCAACGGGCTGCTGAGCGAGGCCGTGTCGATGCCGCGGCGCACCGCCGCCATCGACGACGCCATCGACCGCTGGGTCCTGCACCCCGTGCTGGGGCTGGTCACGCTGGCCATCGTCATGTTCCTGATGTTCCAGGCCGTGTTCTCGTGGGCCGAGCCGCTCATGGACCTGATCGAGACGTCGGTCTCGTCCCTGGGCGCCTGGGTGGGCCAGACGCTGCCCGAAGGCATGCTCAACAGCCTGCTGGTGGACGGCATCATCGCCGGCGCCGGCAGCGTGCTGGTGTTCCTGCCGCAGATCCTGTTCCTGTTCTTCTTCATCCTGCTGCTGGAAGAGTCGGGCTATCTGCCGCGCGCCGCCTTCCTGCTGGACCGCATGATGGTGGGCGCCGGCCTGACCGGCCGCTCCTTCATCCCGCTGCTGTCGAGCTTCGCCTGCGCGATTCCGGGCATCATGGCCACGCGCACCATCCAGGACCCGCGCGACCGGCTGGCCACCATCCTGGTCGCGCCGCTGATGACCTGCTCGGCGCGCCTGCCGGTCTACACGCTGCTGATCGGCGCCTTCATTCCCAGCCGGACGGTGCTCGGCATCTTCAACCTCCAGGGCGTCACGCTGTTCGCGCTGTACGTGGCCGGCATCGTCAGCGCCCTGGTGGTGTCCTGGGTCATGAAGCTGCTGCGCCGCGACGCCACGGAACATTCGCTGCTGCTGGAACTGCCCTCCTACCGCATCCCCAACCTGCGCGACGTGGCCACCGGGCTGGTCGAGCGGGCACGCATCTTCCTGGCGCGCGTGGGCGGCATCATCATGGCGCTGACCGTGCTGATCTGGTTCCTGTCCAGCTTCCCCGGCCCGCCCGAGGGCGCCACCGGCCCGGCCATCGAGTACAGCTTCGCCGGCCGCATCGGGGAAGCCCTGCAGACCGTGTTCGCGCCCATCGGCTTCAACTGGCAGATATCGATCGCGCTGATCCCCGGCCTGGCCGCGCGGGAAGTCGCGGTGGGCGCGCTGGCCACGGTGTACGCGCTGTCGGCCGCCGACGACGACGCGGCCTCGACCATGCTGACGCCGCTGATCGCCGCCCAATGGCCGCTGGCGACCGCGTTCTCGCTGCTGGCCTGGTTCATCTTCGCGCCGCAATGCCTGTCGACGCTGGCCGTGATCCGGCGCGAAACGAATTCCTGGAAGGTGGTCGCGCTGACCGCGGGCTACCTGTTCGGGCTGGCTTACATCGCATCCTTCATCACCTACCAGGTGACGAGGCTGCTGACCTGATTTCCGGGAGGCTTCCGTGAGCGCCTATTCCCTGTTCGAAATGACGCTGGTGGCGCTGATCGTCGCCGCCTGCGTGATCAAGGCCTTCGGCCGGTTCGCGCCCAAGACGCGCATGCGCATGCAGTCCTGGCTCGCGCGCCGCATGGACCGTCCGGGCCAGGCCGCCTGGGTGCGGAAGCTGGGCAGGAGCCTGGGCGCCGCGACGCCCGATGCGGGATGCGGCAGCGGCTGCGGAACATGCGGAACCTGCGGCCCCGGCGAAACCAAGACCATCCAGGTCCACGCCAGGAAATAAGGCCGCGACGAAGCCGGGCGTCAGCCTCGCGGCGCCTCGGGCTTCAGGTCGAACAGGCTCGTGGCCGTCAACTCCAGGACCTCCTTGCCGTCCTGGTTCAACAGATGCCAGCGCCACCGCAGCACGCCCAGTTCGGGCCGGCTGCGCGAAGTCCGCACTTCCAGCACCTCGGCGCGCAGTCGCAATTCGTCTCCCGACATGACCGGATGGGGCCAGCGGACCTCCTCCACGCCCGGCGACGCGAACGACTCGGAGTCGTGCAGCACGGCCCTGACCGCCAGCTCCATCGCGATGCCGCAGGTCTGCCATCCGCTGGCGATCAGCGCCCCGAACCGGCCCTTGCCCGCCGCCTTGCCGTCCACATGGAACCACTGCGGATCGTAGCTGCGCGCGAACGCCAGCATCTCCGTTTCCTCGATCCGCCGGGGGCCGGCTTCGATGATCATGCCGGGCTGGAAATCGGCAAACTTCATTGGGTCGTTCTCCTGGTCGTGGACGCGCCGAAACGCGGCGGCCGCTTTTCGCTCAATGCCGCGAGCCCCTCGCGCGCGTCGGCCCCCGCGAATCCCATGATCTCCATCGCCAGGGAATGCTCGAAGGCCGGCCAGGCGGCGCGCAGCCAGTGATTCAGGCTGCGCTTGGTCCAGGCCAGCGCGGTAGGGCTGCCAGCGGCGAGTTGCGCGGCGATGCCCCGCGCCGTGGACAGCAGCTCGGCATCGTCCACGCACAGGCTGACCAGCCCGATGCGTTCGGCCGCTTCGCCGTCCAGGGGCGCGCAGGTCAGCAGATGGTACTTGGCCTTGGCCATGCCGCAAAGCAGCGGCCAGATGATGGCCGCGTGATCGCCCGCCGCCACGCCCAGCTTGGTGTGGCCGTCGATCAGCTTGGCTCTTCTGGCTGCGACGGACACGTCGGCCAGCAGGGCCAGCACCGCGCCGGCCCCCACCGCCGCGCCGTTGATGGCGGACACCACGGGCAGGTCGCAGTCGATCATGCCCTGGACGATGTCGCGCGCCTCGCGCATGACGCGCAGCCGGTCGCTCTCGTGTTCCAGCATGCCCTGCACCAGTTCCATGTGTCCGCCGGCGCAGAACCCCTTGCCCTCGCTGCGTACCAGGACACAGCGCACGCCCGGTTCGCGCGCCAGGCGCGGCCAGACGGCGGCGAGTTCGGCGTGGCCGTCGGCGCCCAGCGCCGGCATGCCGCCCGCCGGCCCCAGCACGAGTTCGGCCACGCCGTCGTCGGCGAGGTCGATGCGGAAATCCTGGGTTTCTACGGCTAGGGAACGAGGCATCGCGGCTCTCCTTGGAGACGGTGGGATCGTGGACATGCAAGAACGGCGGTCCGGCGGACCGCCGTGCGCGGAAGCTGGCGGCCCTGCCGGACTATTGCCGGATCCAGGCCGCGGGCCGTTTGGCCAGGAAGGCGGCGAAGCCCTCGCGCGCCTCGTCCGTGCCCCGCACCCGGCTGATCGTGCGAGCCGTCAGCTCGCGCACCTCGGGGGTGACGGGACCGACCTCCAGCCGTCCGAACAAGGCCTTGATCTCGGCCAGCGCATGCGGACCATTGGCCAGCAGTTCGGCCACGATTGCCTGCACCGCGGCATCCAGGCCGGCGGCGTCGACCACCTGCTGCACCATGCCCATGTGCAGCGCCGTCTGCGCGTCGATGCGCGCGGCGGTCAGCGCCAGGCGCAGGGCATGGCGCTTGCCCACCGCATTGACGAGGTAGGGACTGATAACCGCGGGCAGGATGCCGAAGCGCGCCTCGCTGGCGGCGAAACGGGCATCGCTGCTGGCCACCGCCATGTCGCACGCGCAGGCCAGCCCCACGCCGCCGCCCAGCGCCACGCCATGGACGCGGGCGATCGTCGGCTTGGGACAGGAGGCGATGGCATCGAGCATGGCGGCGAAGCGCCGCGCGTCCTCCAGGTTCCATTCCTCGCTGGCCTGGCTGGCGCGCTGCATCCACTGCAGGTCCGCGCCCGCGCTGAACGCCTTGCCTTCCCCGGAAAGCACGATCGCGCGCGTGGACGGGTCGCCACCCAGCTCGGCGAAGGCCTGCGCCAGTTCTTCGATCATCCGTTCGTCGAAGGCGTTGAAGACTTCGGGCCGCGCCATGCGCACGTCGACCACGCCCGATTCGTTCCTGGCTATCTGCAATGTTTCCATGTCGGATTCCATGGTGTCTTACCCCTTGATCGTCTCTTGATCCAGGGTACCGCGTCGCGGCTGGGGGCTCGCCATACCGGGCGCGCGAAGCGCGCGGGGGGTGGGCTTCCCTTTAGTAGGTTTCGAGATGCAGGCGGCCTTCGCGCTTGAGCGAACCCGAGATGGCCTCCCAGTTCAGCCCGGCCTGCAAGGCCACGTCGCGCAATGCGAGGACGACGCCCTCTTCCATGCTCTTGAGTCCACAGACATAGAAATGCGTATTGGCATCCTGCAGCAGCCCCGCCAGGTCGGCGGCGCGCTCGCGCATCAGATCCTGGACATAGCGCTTGGGCGCGCCCGGCGCGCGAGAGAACGCCAGGTTGATGTCGATGAAATCCTTGGGCAGGCTCATCAGGGGACCGAAATAAGGCAGTTCTTCCTTGGTGCGGGCGCCGAAGAACAGCATCAGCTTGCCGCTCTCGAACCGCCCCTTTCCGCGCAGGCGGCGGCGCCACTCGGTCATGGCCCGCATGGGCGCGCTGCCGGTCCCGGTACAGATCATCACGATGTGCGAACGCGGATGGTTGGGCATCAGGAACGACGCGCCGAAGGGGCCGATGACCTGGACCTTGTCCCCCACCTTCAGGTCGCACACGTAATTCGAACAGAGGCCCTGCACCGGATTGCCTTGATGATCGGCCGTCACGCGCTTGACCGTCAGGGAAATGTTGTTGTAGCCGGGCCGCTCGCCGTTGCGGGGACTGGCGATGGAGTACTGGCGCGCGTGGTGCGCCTTGCCCTGGCCGTCGGTCCCCGGCGGCACGATGCCGATGGACTGCCCTTCCAGCACCGGAAACGGCAGCGAGCCGAAATCCAGCACGATGTGATGGGTCTCGTTCTGCGTGCCGGGCTCGTTGACGCGCACGTTGCCGACCACGGTGGCCGTGATCGGATTGCGCGGGCCATAAAGGTTCGTATAGGCATGGGCGGCCGACCACGGAGGCGTGGTGGCGCCATAGGCGCCCGAATTGAACGCCTCGTCGGCGCCAGGCGCAACGGGAAGCGGCGCCGCTTCCTGGACGGCCTCTTCCTCGATCGCTTCCGCGCCCGCCGCCGCCAGTTGATCGGGGGTAAGTTCGCCGGGCAGCTCGTCCCACGTGAACTGGTCCTCGATGCTGTAGGCGGCGGATTTCGGAACGGAACGCCAGTTGTCGATCGCCCCCGTGGGGCACGGCGGCACACAGGCCATGCAACTGTTGCACACGTCGGCCCGCACGACGTAGTTGTTGTCGTCGTGCGTGATGGCCCCGACGGGACACGTCGCTTCGCACGTGTTGCAGCGTATGCAGATTTCCGGGTCGATCAGGTGCTGCTTGATGACGACCGTCTGGACTGGCGTATCCATGATGGAGGCTTGCTCAGTTGAACCGGATGTACTCGAAATCCACCGGCTGGCGATTGATGCCCATGACCGGAGGCGCGATCCAGTTGGCGAACTTGCCCGGCTCGACCACGCGCCCCATCAACGAGGCGACGAAGGCGCGGTCTTCCGGCGTGGCCAGCCACTGGTCCTTCTTGGCGTCCCACTCGGCCTGCGACACGACCTGGCCCTCGGGCGAGACGCGCACGCCGGACAACGAACCGATCTGGCGGTTGAACGCCTTGTGCGGCACGGTCAGCCGCACGGGGATGCCGGCCTTCTCGATCACCTTGTTCCAGCGCGCCACGCCCGCCATCGAATCCTTGATGTAGTCGTCGCGCAGGACTTCGTTCAGGCCGTTCAGCATGGGGACGTCCTTCTCGACCAGCTTGCCGTCGCGCACTTCCAGCACCTTGTAGCTCTCGTTGCGCAGCTTGTGGTCGTCGGTGCGCTTGCCCTCCTCGTAGCGCCCCTTCAGGCCGGAGCTGTAGAAGGCCGCGGCGTTGGAAGACTCGTCGGCGCCGAACAGGTCGATCGTGACACTGTAGTGGAAATTCAGGTAGCGCTGGATGGTGCCGAAATCGATCACGCCGGCCGCGCGGATGCGGGCGGGGTCGTCGGTCTTGAGCTGGTTCATCACCTCGCAGGTGCGCTGGATCACGCGCGAGACGCCCGACTCGCCCACGAACATGTGGTGCGCTTCCTCGGTCAGCATGAACTTGGTCGTGCGGGCCAGCGGATCGAAGCCCGATTCGGCCAGCGCGCTCAACTGGAACTTGCCGTCGCGGTCGGTGAAATACGTGAACATGAAGAAGGACAGCCAGTCCGGGGTGCGCTCGTTGAAGGCCCCCAGTATGCGGGGGTTGTCCTGGTCGCCCGAGCGGCGATCCAGCAGCGCCTCGGCTTCCTCGCGGCCGTCGCGGCCGAAATAGCGGTGCAGCAGGTAGACCATGGCCCACAGGTGGCGGCCTTCCTCGACGTTGACCTGGAACAGGTTGCGCAGGTCGTACATGGACGGGGCGGTCAGCCCCAGGTGGCGCTGCTGCTCCACCGACGCCGGCTCGGTATCCCCCTGCGTGACGATGATGCGGCGCAGGTTGGCGCGGTGCTCGCCCGGAACGTCCTGCCACGCGGCCTCGCCCATGTGATCGCCGAAATGGATCTTGCGGTCCTTCTCGGCCGGGTTCAGGAAGATGCCCCAGCGGTAGTCGGGCATCTTCACGTGGCCGAACTGGGCCCAGCCCTGCGGATCGACGCTGATGGCGGTGCGCAGGTAGACGTCGTAGTTCGTGCTTCCTTCCGGACCCACGTCGCCCCACCAGCTCAGGAAGTTCGGCTGCCATTGTTCCAGCGCGCGTTGCAGCGTGCGGTCCTCCGACAGATTGACGTTGTTGGGAATCTTCTCGCTGTAGTTGATGCTGGACATGTCTCGACTCCGTTGGTCCGGACTGCGGGATGGTTACACTCGATTCAGATCGAAGGCCGCTTTCTCGCCCTTGCCGTACACCTTCAGGGCGCCCTTTTCCCCCACCGCGTTCGGACGGTTGAAGATCCAGTTCTGCCACGCGCTCAAACGGCCGAAAATCCGGGTTTCCATGGTTTCCTGGCTGGCGAAGCGCAGGTTGGCCTCCAGCCCGGTCAGGGCATCCGGCGACATGGCGGCGCGCTCCTCGATGGCGATGCGGATCTCGTCGGCCCAGTCGATGTCGTCCGGCGCCGCCGTCACCAGGCCCAGCGCGTAGGCCGCGTCCGCGTCCAGCGCCTGGCCGGCCCGGGCGCGCGCGGCGGCGAGCGGCTCGGCCTCTTCGTAGAACCGGCGGGCCAGGCGCGACTGGCCGTTGACCATCGGGTAGGTGCCGAAATTCAGTTCCGACAGCGTCAGCCGCGGCGCGCGGCCGGGTTCGTCGGGCAGCGCCAGCATGTAGGCGCGGTCGGCGGCGAAGGCCAGTTCGGCCAGCGTGCCGGCAAAGCATGAACCGGGTTCGATCAGCGCGAACAGCGAGCGGGACGAAACGTCCAGCCGAGCCAGCGTACGCCGCAGCAGGCCCGTGACCTCGCGCACGAACCAGTTCCCGGCATGCCGCTGGAGCGTGGCGTCGCAGGCCAGCACCCGGTCGGCATCGCCCTGGGTCTTGAGCAGCCAGGTGCCGATGTCCAGTTCGTTGGTGCGCATGTGCAGGATGGCGTCATCCAGTTCGCGCGCCATCGCCATCGGCCACCAATCCGCGCCGGCCGCCACGATGCCGTCCACGTCCACGTCCTCGGGCTGCGCGGCATCCGGCGCCTTCACGGTGAACACGGCGCTGCGGTTGGCGCGGTCGATGCGCACGTCCACGTAGCGATAGCCCAGCGCATCGGCCTCCTCGGTGCGCTCGATGCGGGCCAGGGGCACGCCGCGGGCGCCCGCAGGGCGATCGCTGGACTCGGCCAGCCGTTGCGCGCGCTCCTGTACCACCTGGGCGAACTGCGAAGGCTTGGGCGCGCAATCGACCAGCCGCCATTCCACCGCGCGCTGGCCCCGCACGCCTTCGCTGGTCGTGCAGAAAATGTCCGCCAGGTCATGGCGCACGTGGCGCTTGTCGGTGACGCGGGTCAGGCCGCCCGTACCGGGCAGCACGCCCAGCAGCGGCACCTCGGGCAGCGACACCGACGAGGACTTGTCGTCGATCAGCACCAGGTCGTCGCAGGCCAGCGCCAGTTCATAACCGCCGCCGGCGCAGGCGCCGTTGATGGCGGCCAGGAACTTCAACCCGGAATGGCGGCTGGAGTCCTCGATGCCGTTGCGGGTCTCGTTGGTGAACTTGCAGAAATTCACCTTCCAGGCGTGGCTCGACAGGCCCAGCATGAAGATGTTGGCGCCCGAACAGAAAATCCGGTCCTTCATGCTGGTAACCACCACCGTGCGCACTTCGGGATGCTCGAAACGGATACGGTTCAGGGCGTCATGCAGCTCGATGTCCACGCCCAGGTCGTAGGAATTGAGCTTGAGCCGATACCCCGGCCGCAACCCGCCATCCTCGGCGATATCCAGGCCCAGCGTCGCCACCGGCCCCTCGAAACTCAGCTTCCAATGCCGGTACTGGGACGGATCCGTGCGGTAGTCCACCTTCCCGGCAGCCTGATCGGCCTGAACGACGTTGCTCATGACATCTCCTCGACGTTTATGCATCTTAGTGCATCAACCAGCTGATGAATGAAAGATAGTTCATGAACCCAAGCGCGTCAAGCCTCCGCCAACTAGGATCAACCCTGACGATTCAGAAAACCGAACCTCCCAAACCCAGACAACCGCCCCAGACCCAGGAAACCGCGGATCCGGCTCCGCCGGTCCGCCGGTTTCGCCCCTACGGGGCCCGGCGCCGGGCCGCCCCAAGGCGGGCCCCGGCCCCCTCGGGGGGCTTGCCGCATAGCGGCTGGGGGCTCACCATGCCGGGCGCGCGTCAGCGCGTAGGGGGGCCCTACTACATACTCCAGTCCACCATGCCCGCCGCATTGCGCACCAGCGAACGCAGGCCGGCAAAAGCCTCTTCAAGCGAATGGCCGCTGGTGTTGTAGCGGGCGTCGGCCTTGGCATAGAACGCCGCCCGCCCCGCCAGGATGCGCTTGAGGTCGTCCATGGCCTCGCGGCTGCCCGACATCGGGCGGAAATCGCCCTGGGCGACGACCCGGCGCATGTGGTCCTCGGGGTCGGCCTGCAGCCAGACCGTATAGCAGTGCGACAGCAGCAGATTGAAGGTCGAGACGTCCGACACCAGGCCGCCCGGCGTGGCGATCACGACCTCGGGATGGATCTGCACGGTCTCCTCCAGCGCCCGCCGCTCGTAGCGGCGATAGGCGTTGGCGCCGTACAGCGAATGGATCTCGACGATGCTGCAGCCGGCCACTTTCTCGATTTCCCGGCTCAGCTCGATGAAGGTGTAGCCCAGGTCCTCGGCCAGCATCCGCCCCAGCGTGGACTTGCCCGCCCCCCGCAGGCCGACCAGGGCGATGCGGGACAGGCGGGAATGATTGTCCCCGCGCGAGCCGAACATTTCCGTCAAGGTATTGCGGGCGCGATGCAGGTCCGCCTCGGAGCGGCCTTCCAGCAACTCGCGGATCAACAGCCATTCCGGACTGGTGGTGGTGACATCGCCCAGGATTTCGGCCAGCGAGCACTGCAAGGCCTGGGAAACCTGCAGCAGGATCAGGATGGAGGCGTTGCCCGTGCCCAGTTCCAGGTTGGCGAGATGCCTCTCGGAAATCCCGGCGGCCGAGGCCGTGGCCTTGCGGGTCAGGCCTCGCCTGGCCCGCAGCGTCCGTATTCGTTCTCCCAGCGTCACCAGAAAAGGCTCCTTGGCCGGCGCGTCGTTGGCCGCGGCCTGCCCCGCTTCGGAAACTGCCTCTTCTTTCATCGGACCTCACCCGCAAGATGATGCGCACCCCTGGGATTTACCCGCAGGATGCAGATTCTTTTTGACACGACCCAAGCATGCCGCGTATTGTCTCGACACATGGACATGCACGATACTTCATGATCAAGAATGTGGCGACATGAAGTTCAGTATGCCTGAGGAGACGAGTTCATGCGTGATTCATTTGAATCCCTGGTAAAGACGATAACCCAGTCCATTGCCGGCCGCCCCGTGGACGCCGCGCTCGAGGCCTACCTCAATCGCCAGCACGGCCCCGGTTCGGACTGGTTCCGCGACATGACCCGCGCCTGTGAAGCCGGCGTGGACGAGGGCTGGCTGTGCAACCGGGAGGCCGGCGGCGTGCGCTACGGCCGCGTGGTCAAGCCCGGGCCCGGCTCCGCCGGCTTCTCGGTGGACGTGGTCGACATGACCGACCTGGCCGGCCCCCACCACGTCCATCCCAACGGCGAAATAGACATGGTCATGCCCCAGACGGCCGGCGCCCGCTTCGACGGCACGCCGGCGGGCTGGAAGGTCTATCCGCCCGGCAGCGCCCACCGCCCCACCGTCGCGGGCGGCCGCGCGCTGGTCCTGTATCTGCTGCCCGACGGCGCCATCGAATTCACCCGATCATGAGCGAACTTCTTCCCAACCACCTGGCGGGCCGCTGGCAGACCGGCGGCGGCCCCGGCACGCCGCTCTTCGATCCGGTGCTGGGCACCGAGCTGGTCCGCGTCTCGAACGCCGGACTGGACCTGGAAGCAGCCTACGCCTACGCCCGCGACGAAGGCGGCGCCGCGCTGCGCGCCCTGACCTATGCGCAGCGCGCGGGCCTGCTGTCCGGCATCGTGGACGTGCTCAAGGCCAACCGGGATCGCTACTTCGACATCGCGCTGGCCAACTCCGGCACCACGAGGCAGGACTCCGCCGTCGACATCGACGGCGCCATCTTCACGCTGGGCCAATACGCCCGCTGGGGCGCGTCGCTGGGGGGCACGCACTGGTTGCCGGATGGCGAGACCGTTCCCCTGGCCAAGGACGGCGCGTTCCGCAGCCGCCACGTGCAGGTGCCGACGCGCGGCCTCGCCCTGTTCATCAATGCCTTCAATTTCCCCGCGTGGGGCCTGTGGGAGAAAGCCGCGCCGGCGCTGCTCTCGGGAGTACCCGTCGTTGCCAAGCCGGCCACCGCCACCGCGTGGCTGACGCAGGCGATGGTCGCCGACGTGATCGCCGCGGGCATTCTGCCAGCCGGCGCCTTGTCCGTCGTCTGCGGCAGCGCGCAAGGGCTGCTGTCGCCCCTGCAGCCGTTCGACGTGGTGTCGTTCACCGGCTCGGCCGAGACCGCCTCGGCGATACGCTCGCACGACGCCATCGTGCGCCGCTCGGTGCGAGTCAACATCGAGGCCGACAGCCTGAACAGCGCCCTGCTGCTGCCCGACGCGCAGCCCGGTTCCGAGGCCTTCGACCTGCTGGTACGCGAAGTGGTTCGTGAAATGACGGTCAAGTCGGGGCAGAAATGCACGGCCATCCGGCGCGTCTTCGTGCCCGCGTCCTGTTACGCGGCCGCGGGCGAGGCCATCGCCGCGAAACTGTCGCGCATCACCGTGGGCAATCCGCGCAACGAAGCGGTCCGCATGGGCGCGCTGGCCAGCCGCCAGCAATGGGAGAACGTGCGGGCGGGCACCGCGGCCCTGCGCCGGCACACGGACGTCCTGCACGACGGGTCGGCGGCCCCGCTGGTGGATGCCGACCCGGCCGTGGCCGCCTGTGTCGGCCCGACGCTGCTGGGAGCCGGCCGCCGCGAGGCCGCCTGCATCGTGCACGACACCGAGGTGTTCGGTCCGGTCGCCACGCTGCTGCCTTATGACGGATGGTCCGACGCGCTGGCCCAGATACGCCTGGGGCAGGGATCGCTGGTGGCCTCTATATACACGGCCGATGCCGCGCAGGCCGCCGATGCGGCGCTGGCGCTGGCCGACAGCCATGGACGCGTGCACGTCGTGACTCCCGAGGTGGCAGCCGTCCACACCGGCCACGGCAACGTCATGCCCATGTCGCTGCACGGGGGCCCTGGCCGGGCCGGCGGCGGCGAAGAACTGGGCGGCTTGCGGGCCCTCGGCTTCTACCACCGCCGCGCCGCCGTCCAGGCCGCCGCCGCCGTGACGGACCTTCTGGACGGCACCGCGCCGGAGGGCGTCCCAGGACATTGACACGAGAGCCCGCCGGCGCAGGCCCGACCAGAGGCCGCCGGCGATTTCGCGCCTTATTGCATGAACGAGGAGACCATCATGCCTGCCGATTGCTCCGCCCCACCGCCGGAATTCAATTTCGCCGGCCACCTGCTGGCGATCAATGCCGAGCGCGCCGCCAAGACCGCCTACATCGACGATCGCGGCCGGCTGACATACGGCGAACTGGACGAAAAAGTGCGCCGCGCGGCCGGCGCCTTGCTTGGCCTGGGCATCCGGCCCGAGGACCGCGTCCTGCTGCTGATGAACGACTGCACGGACTGGCCCGTCACCTTCCTGGGCGCGCTCTATGCCGGCATCGTGCCGGTGGCGGTCAACACGCTGCTCACTCCGGCCGACTACGCCTACATGCTGGAACACAGCCGCGCCCGCGCCGCGCTGGTCTCCCGCGCCCTGCTGCCCAAGCTTTCCGCGGCGCTGGGCGCGTGCCGGCACGGCGTGCGCCATGTCGTCGTCTCGCGCGATGGCTCAGACGGCGAAGCGGGCGGCACGCTGGACTTCGACGACCTGCTGGCCGGGCACGAGCCGCTCGCGGCGCCCGCCCCCACGCTTGCCGACGAACCCGCGTTCTGGCTGTATTCGTCCGGATCCACCGGCAAGCCCAAGGGCACGGTGCACACTCACGGCAACCCCTACTGGACGGCAGAGCTCTACGCCAAGCCCGTGCTGGGCATGCGCGAAGACGATACCGTGTTCTCGGCCGCCAAGCTGTTCTTCGCGTACGGCCTGGGCAATGCCTTGACCTTTCCTCTCAGCGTGGGCGCCTCGGTGGTCCTGATGGCCGAGCGCCCCACCCCCGAAGCCTGTTTCGAGCGCCTCACCCGCCTGCGGCCCACCATCTTCTGCGGCGCGCCCACCGGCTATGCCGGCATGCTCGCCAGTCCCGCGCTGCCGCCGCGCGACCAGGTCGCCCTGCGCCTGTGCTCGTCTGCCGGCGAAGCCCTGCCCCAGGACATCGGCGAACGCTTCACCTCGCATTTCGGCTGCGAGATCATCGACGGCATCGGCTCGACCGAAATGCTGCACATCTTCATTTCCAACCGCGTGGGCGACGTGCGCTACGGCACCACGGGCAAGCCGGTCGACGGCTACGAGGTCGAGCTGCGGGGCGAGGACGGCAAGCCGGTGGCGGTCGGCGAGATCGGCGACCTCTACATACGCGGTCCGAGCTCGGCGCTGATGTACTGGAACAATCGCGACAAGAGCCGCGAGACCTTCCTGGGCGCCTGGACCAGGAGCGGCGACAAGTACAGCTGCGATGCCGACGGCTACTACACCTACGCGGGCCGCAGCGACGACATGCTCAAGGTCAGCGGCCAGTACGTCTCGCCCTTCGAGGTCGAGGCCACGCTGGTGCAGCATCCGGCCGTGCTGGAGGCCGCCGTCATCGGCGTGGCCGACGCCGAAGGCCTGACCAAGACCAAGGCCTACGTGGTGCTCAAGCCCGGTCAGCAGGCGAGCGATGCGCTGGCCGCCGACCTGAAGGCGTTCGTGAAGTCGCGGCTGGCGCCGCACAAGTATCCCCGCCAGATCGAATTCGTCGGCGACCTGCCCAAGACCGCCACCGGCAAGATCCAGCGCTTCCGCCTGCGCGAGCAGGAGGCCGCGTCGCAGGGAGTCCACGCATGAACTCGCGCGCCCCGTTGAACGCCGCCGTCTCGGGCATCGCCGAGGATCTGCCCGTACGGTTCGCCGACGTCTCCTGGGACGGCATGCGGCACGACATCGAGTACGTGCTCATCGCCCCCCAGCGGACCCGGCAGCCCCTGCTCGTGTTCCTGCACGAAGGACTCGGATCGGTCACGATGTGGAAGGACTTTCCCTATGCGCTGTGCGAGGCCGCCGGCTGCCGGGGATTGGTCCTATCGCGCTGGGGCTACGGCCGCTCCAGCCCGCGTCCCGCGCACGAAAAATGGCCGGTCGATTTCATGCACCGCCAGGCGCGCGGCTTCCTGCCGGCCTTCTTCGAAGCCGTCGGCCACGACACCCGGGCCGATCCGCCCTGGCTGTACGGGCACAGCGACGGCGGATCGATCGCGCTGCTGCACGCGGCGGCCTGGCCGGACCGCGTGGGCGGATTGATCGTGGCCGCGCCCCACCTGTTCGTCGAACCCGTCACGCTGGCCAGCATCCAGCAGGCACGCGACGGCTACGTCACGACGGACCTGCGCAGCAAGCTCGCGCGCTACCACGCCGACCCGGACTCGGCCTTCTGGGGCTGGAACGACGTCTGGCTGAACCCGGAATTCAAGCACTGGAACATCCAGGCGCTGCTGTCCGCCATACGCTGTCCCGTACTGGCGGTGCAGGGCCATGACGACGAATACGGCTCCATGGCCCAGATAGACGGCATCGCCCAGGAGGTTCCCCATGCCGAACTGCTCAAGCTGGACGACTGCGGCCACTCGCCGCACCGCGACCAGCCCGCCCGATTGATCGAAGCAAGCGTGGCGTTCATGCGGCGCCACCGCACGTAGCACCCTGTCCGGCTTGCCGGACGCCGCAACGATGCGCATCCGCATGGCGCATCGGCCTTTTCCACCAAGAACAGGGCAGCCGACCACGCAGTATGGCCGCCCACCAGGAGACTCGCGATGAACGCTTCCAAACGCAAATTCACCGTCCTCGCCGCCGCCATGATGGCTGCCTCGTGCCTGGCGGTGCCTGCCGGCGCCCAGGCGCCCGGCAAGGTCAAGGTCGGCCTCATGCTGCCCTACACCGGCACCTATTCCGCCCTGGGTACCGCCATCGAGAACGGCTTCCGGCTGTACGTGCAGGAACAGGGCGGCAAGCTGGCCGGGCGCGAGATCGAGTACTTCAAGGTGGACGACGAATCCGATCCGGCCAAGGGCTCTGACAACGCCAACAAGCTGGTCAAGCGCGACCAGGTCGACGTGCTGGTGGGCACCGTCCACTCCGGCGTCGCGATGGCCATGGCCAAGGTCGCCAAGGACAACAAGACGCTGCTCATCATCCCGAACGCCGGCGCCGACGACGTCACCGGCCCGCTGTGCGCGCCCAACATCTTCCGCTCGTCGTTCAGCAACTGGCAGCCGGCCTACGCCATGGGCCTGGTCGCCGCCACCCAGCTCAAGCACAAGACCGCCGTCACGCTCAGCTGGAAATACGCGGCCGGCGACGAATCCACCAACGGTTTCAAGGAGGGGTTCGAGTCCAAGGGGGGCAAGGTCATCAAGCAATTGAACCTGCCCTTCCCCAACGTGGAATTCCAGGCGCTGCTGACCGAGATCGCCGCGCTCAAGCCCGACGCGGTCTATGTGTTCTTCGCGGGCGGCGGCGCGGTCAAGTTCGTCAAGGACTACGCCGCGGCGGGTCTGAAGGACAAGATCCCCCTGTACGGTGCCGGCTTCCTGACCGACGGCACGCTGGAGGCCCAGGGCGCGGCGGCCGACGGCCTGCTGACCACGCTGCACTACGCCGACGGCCTGACCCTGCCCAAGGACAAGGCCTTCCGCACCGACTACGCCAAGACCTACAAGCTGCAGCCGGACGTCTACGCCGTGCAGGGCTATGACGCCGCCCAGTTGCTGGATGCCGGGCTGAAGGCCGCGGGCGGCGACATCAGCAAGCGCGACGCCGTCGTCAAGGGCATGGAACAGGCCAAGATCGACAGCCCGCGCGGCCCGTTCACGATGTCCAAGGCCCACAACCCCATCCAGGACATCTACCTGCGCAAGGTCGAGAACAAGACCAACCAGCTGGTGGGCGTGGCGGTGAAAGCGCTGGCCGATCCGGCGCGGGGCTGCAGGATGTAACCCAAGGGGATGCCCCCCCTACGCGCTTACGCGCGCCCCCCAGGGGGCGGCACTGGCGGACCGGCGGAGCCGGATCCGCTGTGCCCTGGGGAAAAACCAGGCTAGCGGGGGGTGGCGTGTTTTGGTTCCATGTGGGAAAGCCGAGCATGCCGTTCGACGCTGGCCTGGTTGTCGTATCTAGATGGCGGAGTGTGGGATGGATTTGACGACGTTTCTTATTCAGTGCCTGAACAGCGTGCAGTATGGATTGCTGCTGTTCCTGATCGCCAGCGGGCTGACGCTGATCTTCGGGATCATGGGCGTGATCAACCTGGCGCATGGCAGTTTCTACATGATCGGCGCCTACATGGCGTTCTCGCTGTCGTCGCTGACGGGCAATTTCGTGGCGGCGCTGGTGCTGGGCGTGGTGCTGGCGGTGGCGTTCGGGTATGTGCTGGAGTGGTGTTTCTTCAGTTTCCTGTATGAACGCGAGCACCTGCAGCAGGTATTGATGACCTACGGGCTGATCCTGGTGTTCGAGGAAATGCGCAGCATCCTGGTGGGCGACGACGTCCACGGGGTGCCGGTGCCCGACTGGCTGGCCGGCGGCATCGCCATCGGCAACGATATGACGTACCCGATCTACCGGCTGTTCATTTCCGGCATGTGCGTGCTGCTGGCCGTGGCCATGTACGCCGCGCTCAAGAAGACGCGGCTCGGCATGATGGTACGCGCCGGGGCGACCAACCGCGAAATGGTGCAGTCGCTCGGCATCAACATCTCGCTGCTGTATCGCATCGTCTTCGCCGTGGGCGTGGCCATCGCGGTGCTGGCCGGCATGATCGCGGCGCCGGTGTCCTCGGTGTATCCGGGCATGGGCGGATCGGTGCTGATCATCTGTTTCGTCGTCGTGGTCATCGGCGGCATCGGCTCGATCAAGGGCGCGCTGGTGGCCTCGCTGCTGATCGGCTTCGTCGACACCTTCGGCAAGGTGTTCTGGCAGCAGGCCGCCGGGGCGCTGATCTATGTGCTGATGGCCGCCATCCTGCTGTGGAAACCGGAAGGCCTCTTCAAACAAGGGACTTAGAGGCCCCCCCCTACGCGCTTCGCGCGCCCCCCAGGGGGCGATGCGAGAGGACCGGCAGAGCCGGATCCTCCGCATCCTGGGTCTAGTGCTTTTATTTTGGGTTGTGGCAGCGGCGCTTCGCTGGCTGCCAACGGGAGCAACGGTGGATATGGAATGAAAGCTTCTTCTCTTCTTGCCTGGATCGTGGCGCTGGCGGTGCTGGCCTTGCTGCCGGTGCTGCCCGAGCCGGTCGGCACGCCGTTCCACGTCGAGCTCGGCGCCAAGGTGCTGATCATGGCGATCTTCGCGCTGAGCCTGCAGCTGCTGGTGGGCTACACGGGACTGGTCAGCCTGGGGCACGCCGCCTACTTCGGCGCCGCGGCGTATGCGGTCGCGATGTTGACGCCGCGTTACGAGGCGGGCAACGGCTGGCTGCTGCTCCTGGCCGCCGTCGGATGCGCCGCCTTGCTGGCGCTCCTGATCGGCCTGCTGGTGATGCGCACGCGCGGCATCTATTTCATCATGGTCACGCTGGCCTTCGGGCAACTGGTGTACTTCGTGTTCCACGACGTCGAGGCCTTCGGCGGCAGCGACGGCACCTACATCTACAACAAGCCGGCCTTCACGCTGGCCGGGCGCAGCCTGGTGGACCTGGACCAGGCACCGCAGTTCTACTGGTTCACGCTGGCCGGGCTGGCCCTGACACTGGCCGTGCTGGGACTGGTGCTGCGGTCGCGCCTGGGCCACGCGCTGGTGGGCATCAAGCACAACGAGCCTCGCATGCGGGCGGCCGGCTACAACACCCTGGCCTACAAACTCGCCAGCTTCACCCTGGGCGGCGCGCTGGCGGGGCTGGCGGGCTTCCTGTATGCCACCCAGCACGGCTACGTCAATCCCGAACTGGTGTCCTGGCACCAGTCCGGCAACGCGCTGCTGATGATCATCCTGGGTGGGCTGGGCAGTCTGGCGGGCGCGGTGATCGGAGCCTTCGCCTTCGTCCTGCTGGCGGAGTGGTTCCAGGATCTGACCAAGCACTGGCAATTGCTCATGGGCGGCTTCATCATCCTCGCCGTCGCCTGGATGCCGCAGGGCCTGGCGGGAGGTTTCTCGCGCCTGCGCATGCCGCGCCGGGGACGGCCCCGCGCCCTGCCCCCCGCCGCCACGGCAGCCGGCGACAAGGCTTCCCCCACCCCGACCCCCGCTACGGAGCAGAGGACATGACGGCAGTGCTCCAAGCCCAGGGCCTGAGCCGCCACTTCGGCGCGCTCAGGGCCATCGACAACGTCTCGCTGTCGCTCGCCCCCGACCGCATCCATGCCGTAATCGGCACCAACGGCGCGGGCAAGTCGACCCTCATCCACCTGCTGTCCGGCGAGTTGCCGCCCACGGCCGGCCACGTCCGCCTGCATGGACGGGAAATCACCAACTGGTCGCAACCCCGCCGCGCGCAGGCGGGCATCGGGCGCAGCTATCAGCGCAACACGATCTTCCTGCCGCTGACGGTGCGCGAGAACTGCCGGCTGGCCGCGCAGGCTCGGACGCAGCGTCCCTGGCATTTCTGGCAATCGGCCCAAGCCTGCCGCGCCAGTCTGGACCGCGCCGATGAAGTCATGGAGCGTGCCGGGCTGGCCGCGGTGGCGGGCAAGATGGCCGCCAGCCTGTCGCACGGCCAGAAGCGCCAGTTGGAAGTGGCGATGTGCCTGGCTACCTCGCCCACGGTGCTATTGCTGGACGAGCCGCTGGCCGGCATGGGCGCGGAAGAGTCCGAACGCATGCTGGAGCTGCTGCGGCGGCTGCGGCAGGGCCATGCCATCCTGCTGGTCGAGCACGACATGGACGCGGTATTCGCGGTGGCGGACGACATCACCGTGATGGTCAACGGCAGCCCCATCGCCAGCGGGCTGCCGGCCGACGTGCGCAACAACCCGGACGTCCAGGAAGCCTACCTGGGCGCGGCCCACTGACCCCGGCGGCCGGAGAAAAGGAAGACAGATGGAAGCGCTCATCGACGCCAGCCAGGTGCACGCCTGGTACGGCAGCAGCCATATCCTGCACGGGGTGGATTTCCGCCTGGGACGCGGGGAAACCGTCGGCCTGCTGGGCCGCAACGGCATGGGGAAATCCACCCTTATCCGCACCCTGCTGGGCCACGTCAAGCAGCGCGACGGACGCATTTCGATAGGCGGCCGCGACCTGTCGCGCGGCAAGCCCTACGAAGCCGCCAAGGCCGGCATCGCCTACGTGCCCGAGGGGCGGGGCATCTTCCCCAACCTGACCGTGAAGGAAAACCTCGTCATGGCCGCGCGCCGCGGCGTCGACGGCCAGGCCGACTGGACGCTGGAACGCGTGCTGACTACCTTTCCCCGGCTGACCGAACGCATGGGCAACCTGGGCTGGCAGCTCTCGGGCGGCGAACAGCAGATGCTGTCCATCGGCCGCGCGCTGATGACCAATCCCAGCGCCGTCATCCTGGACGAAGCCACCGAAGGACTGGCGCCGCTGATCGTGGCCGAGATCTGGCGGGTGATCGGCGACATCCGGCGCAGCGGCCTGGCCACCCTGGTGGTGGACCGCAACTACCGGATGGTCATGGCCAATTCCGACCGGCTGGTCGTGATGGAGAAGGGCCGCATGGTGCTGGAAGGCCAGGCCGGGGATCTCGCCCACCGGCCCGAGGCGCTCAGCCGCTACCTGGGGGTGTAGCCCCGGGCGAGCCGCCCCGCTCAATCGTCGGCGGTCTCGCCCACCTGCTCCGGCGGGATCTCGAACACCTGGCGCAGGTAGGCCAGGTAGGCCTTGTCCTCGCACATGGTCTTCTCGGGCGTGTCGGACACCTTGGCCACCGGCTGGCCGTTGCACTTGACCATCTTCATCACCACCTGCAGGGGCTGGTAGCTCAGGTCGTTGGTCAGGTTGGTGCCGATGCCGAAGGCGGTGATGCAACGCCCCGCGAAGTGCTTGGCCAGGCTGATCGCCAGCGGGAAAGTCAGGCCGTCCGAGAACACCAGCGTCTTGGTGCGGGGATCCACCCGGTTCTGCTTGTAGTGCTCCAGCAGCCGCTCGCCCCAGTTGAAGGGATCGCCCGAGTCGTGCCGCGCGCCGTCGAACAGCTTGCAGAAATACATGTCGAAATCGCGCAGGAAGGCGCTCATGCCGTAGACGTCGGACAGCGCGATGCCCAGGTCGCCGCGGTATTCGCGCGCCCACACCTCGAAGCCGTAGATCTGCGAGTCGCGCAGGCGCGGCCCCAGGCCCTGGCAAGCCTGCAGGTATTCGTGCGCCATGGTGCCCAGCGGCGTCAACCCGTGCTTCATCGCGAAATACACGTTGCTGGTGCCCGCGAAATGCTCGCGCATCTGGTCCTTGAGCGTGATGATGACTTCCTCGTGCCAGGCCTTGGAGAAGCGGCGGCGCGTGCCGTAGTCGGCGATATGGAAGTCGCGCAGGTCGGGGTCGCCGCGCACCAGTTCCACCTTGCTCATCAGGCGCTGGCGGCCCTCGGCATAGGCCGGCACCAGGTGGTTGTTGCGGAAATAGACCTCGTTGACGATGGCCAGCACCGGGATCTCGAACAGGATGGTGTGAAGCCAGGGCCCCTGCACGATGATGTCGAGCTCGCCCGGCGACTGCGACCTGGACACCGAGATGCACCGCCGGGGCAGGTGGAACAGCCTCAGGAAGTCGACGAAATCGCTCTTGATGAAGCGCATGCCGCCAAGGTAGTCCAGCTCCTCCTGGGTGAAGCGCAGTTCGCACAGCGCCTCGATTTCTTCGCGGATCTCGTCCACATAGGGATGCAAGTCTATCCCCGGGGTACGGCACTTGTACTTGTACTCGACCTGCGCCGCGGGGAACTGATGCAGGACGACCTGCATCATCGTGAACTTGTAGAGGTCGGTATCCAGCAAAGACGTGATGATCATGGCTAAGAACCGCTCTGGTTGCCGTAGGGGGTGCCGATGTTGCCGGCGGTCATGCCGTAGACGTGCTCCACGCCGGGAAACGCGCCGGTCTCCACTTCCTGGGCATAGCGCCGGAAAGCCTGCAGGACCGCATCGCCGCCGGCGGGCGCCCCCACCATGTAGTTCTTGACGAACTTGGCGGGCGTGGCCGTGAGGCCCAGCATGTCGTGCAGGACGAGCACCTGGCCGGAACACGCCACCGAGGCGCCGATGCCGATGGTGATCAGTTGCACCGCCTCGCATACCTGGCGGGCGACGGGGTCGGGAACCGCCTCGATCACCATCATGGCCGCGCCAGCCGCCTCGACCGCGCGGGCATCGGCGACGATGCGGCGCGCCTCGGCGTCTTCCTTGCCCTGCACGCGGTAGCCGCCCAGGGCATGCACGTGGGATGGCAGGAGGCCGATGTGGCCGCAGACGGGAATGCCGCTGCGGGTCAGCAGTTCGATGGTGGGCGCCAGTTCGGCCCCGCCCTCGATCTTGACCATCTGCGCGCCGGCCTGCATCAGCGTCACGGCGTTGCGCAGGGCCTGCTGCGGGCTTTCCTGGTAGGTGCCGAAGGGCATGTCCGCCAGCAGGAACGGACGCCGGGTGCCACGCGCGACGCAGGAGACGTGATAGGCGATGTCCTGCAACAGGACCGGCAGCGTCGAATCCCTGCCCTGCACGAGCATGCCCAGCGTGTCGCCCACCAGGATGCAATCGACCTCCGCGTCCTCCATGACCTTGGCGAAACCGGCGTCGTAGCACGTCAGCATGGAAATCTTCCGCCCCGCGGCAAGCTTCTTGCGCAGGACGTTCAGGGTGGATCGCATCGTACGGTCTCCGGGGATGCCTGTTGTGTAACCGAAGAAAATAGCACAAGAGAGGACTTACCCCCGCCCAAGACCGCCCCTCCACCGCCCACTCCCATGGCCCTTCAAGGGGAATGGCCGGCCGAACCGCCCGAGTCCGGTAAAATCATGGGCTGACCTGAACTTTTATCCAGCATCGTCCTGGAGCCGCCTATGACTCACGTCGTGACCGAGAACTGCATCAAGTGCAAATACACCGATTGCGTGGATGTCTGCCCGGTCGACTGCTTTCGCGAAGGCCCGAACTTCCTGGTGATCGATCCCGACGAGTGCATCGACTGCGCCGTCTGTATCCCCGAATGCCCGGCCAATGCCATCCTGGCCGAGGAAGACGTCCCCGCCAACCAGATGCATTTCATCCAGATCAACGCCGACCTGTCGCAAAGCTGGCCCAGCATCACGCGCACCAAGCCGCCCCTGCCCGACGCCGACGAGTGGAAGGACAAGGAAGGCAAGCTGGATCTCCTAGAGAGGTAGGCCCCCCCCTACGCGCTGACGCGCGCCCCCCAGGGGGCGGCACTGGCGGACCGGCGGAGCCGGATCCGCTGTGCCCTGGGGTAACCCGCCGCCCGGAATTAATGGATTGATGTCGGACAAGTACACCGTCGAGACGGTTACCTGGGTCAAGACCTGGGTGCCGCACAAGCTCTTCTCGTTCCGCACCACGCGCTCGCCCGGCTTCCGGTTCGTGCCGGGGCAGTTCGCGCGGCTGGGCATCGAGCGCCCGGATCCGGACGCCGAGGACGGGTCGGGCCGCCGCATCGTCTGGCGGGCCTATTCGATCGTGTCGGCGCCCTACGACGATTTCCTGGAGTTCTTCTCCATCGTCGTGCCCGACGGCGAGTTCACCAGCGCGCTCGAGCACCTGCGCGAAGGCGACAAGCTTTACGTCGACAAGACCAATTTCGGCTTCCTGACCACCGCCGCGTTCCCCAGCGGCAAGGATCTGTGGATGCTGGCCTCCGGCACGGGGCTCGCCCCGTTCGTTTCCGTCCTGCAGGACCTGGAGGTGTGGGAGACCTACGATCATCTGATCGTGGTCCACAGCGTGCGCACGGCCGAGGAACTGGTCTACCGGGACACCATAGAAGGGCTGCGCGACCACGAGGTCTTCGGCGAATTCTGCCGGGAACAGCCGGGCAAGCTGATCTACCTGCCCTCGGTCACGCGCGAGCGGGTCGAGGGCGCCATGGATGCCCGCATCACGGCGCTGATCGCCAGCGGCGAGCTGGAACGCCGGGCCGGCGTCACGCTGGATCCGTCGCGTTCGCGCATCATGTTGTGCGGCAACCCCGAAATGGTGTCTGATTTGCGCAAATTGCTGGCGGAACGCGGTTTCGGGGCCTCCCGGCGGGGTAAACCAGGCAATCTGGCCGTGGAAAACTATTGGTGACACCGAGTTGCGCGGCCGGCGTGACACACCGATTGTGCAATGCAATATAATCGGTTTACTGGTGAATCGATTGCCCACCCCGTGGTCTGGAGCAAGGATGCTGTACCAATTACATGAATGGCAGCGCGCCCTGTTGACGCCCTTTGCCCACTTCGCCGATGCGTCGGCCCAGTTGTTCTCGAATCCCTATAGCCCGCTTGCCTACACCCCGCTGTCGCGGCGGCTGGCGGCCGGCTACGAGCTGCTGTACCGGCTGGGCAAGGACTACGAGAAACCGGCCTGGGATCTGCCCACCACCACGCTCGACGGCGCCGAGGCCACCGTCACGGAACAGATCGCGGCGGCCCGGCCCTTCTGTAACCTGGTGCATTTCGTGCGCACCCCGGTGTCGCCCCGCAAGGCCGCGGCCCGGCGCAAGCCCGACCCCACGGTGCTGCTGGTGGCGCCGCTGTCCGGCCACCACGCCACGCTGCTGCGCGATACCGTGCGCGCCCTGCTGCCCGAACACGACGTCTACGTCACCGACTGGATCGACGCCCGCATGGTGCCGCAGTCGGCCGGCCCCTTCCACCTGGCCGACTACGTCGACTACATCCGCGACTTCATCGGCCAGCTGGGCCCGGACGTCCATGTCATCTCGGTGTGCCAGCCCACGGTGCCGGTGCTGGCGGCGGTATCGCTGATGGCTTCGGACAACGACCCCAAGCTGCCGCGCAGCATGATCATGATGGGCGGCCCCATCGACCCGCGCAAGTCCCCCACGCAGGTCAACAACCTCGCCAAGACCAAGCCTTACTCCTGGTTCGAGAACACCCTCATCCACCGGGTGCCGCCGCGCTTCCCCGGCTCGGGGCGCAAGGTCTATCCCGGCTTCCTGCAGCACGCGGGCTTCGTCAGCATGAATCCCGACCGCCACCTCAAATCGCACTACGACTTCTATCTGGACCTGGTGCGCGGCGACGATGATGATGCCGAGGCCCACCGCCGCTTCTACGACGAGTACAACGCGGTCCTGGACATGCCCGCCGAATACTACCTGGACACGATACGCACCGTGTTCCAGGACTTCGAGCTGCCGCGCGGCGTCTGGAAGGTGAACGGCCACCTGGTCAAGCCTTCCGACATCCGCTCGGTGGCGCTGTTCACGATCGAAGGCGAGCTGGACGACATCTCGGGGTCGGGCCAGACCCAGGCCGCGCAGGACCTGTGCAGCGGCATCCCGGCGGATCGCAAGCGCCATTTCACCGCCCCGCGCTGCGGGCACTACGGCATTTTCTCGGGCCGGCGCTGGCGCGAAGTCATCTGTCCCCAGATCGCCGAGTTCATCCGCCAGCACCGGGACGCGGCTTGACCGGAAGCCAGCCGTGAATCGGGTCGATCTCGTCGATGCGCAACTGCCGCAGACCCAGTGTACCAAGTGCGGCTATGACGGCTGCCGGCCCTATGCGCAGGCGCTGGTCGATGACGAGGTACCCATCAACCGCTGTCCGCCCGGAGGCGATGTCGGCATCGCCAGGCTGGCGGCGGTGCTCGGCAAGCCCATCCTGCCCCTGGACGAGACGCGGGGCCGGCATCTTCCCCTGCAGGTAGCCCGTATCGACGAGCAGCATTGCATAGGCTGCACGCTGTGCATCCAGGCCTGCCCGGTGGATGCCATCGTGGGCGCCAACAAGGCCATGCATACCGTGCTGGCGGCCCTGTGCACGGGCTGCGACTTGTGCGTGGCCCCCTGTCCCGTCGATTGCATCAGCATGGAGCCCGTCGAACCGGCGCGCGCCTGGACCGACGGCGACGCCGCCGCGGCCCGCGCCCGCCACCAGCGTCGCCAGGCGCGGCTGGACCGCGAGAGCCGCGAGGACCAGGAGCGGCTGCGCGCCCGTTCGGCCGTGGCAGAGCCTGCGTCCCCCGCCCTGCCGGCCGAAGCGCAGGCCGGCGATCAGGCGGCCGAGCGCAAGCGTGCCATACTGGAGGCCGCTCTCGCCCGGGCCCGTTCCCGGCGCGCGCACTGACCTCGTCCTTCATCACAACAACGGCCCAAGCCGTGTCCGCATGAACACCGCCAAACGACTAGCGATCTTCGAGCGCCTGCGCGCCGCCAATCCCTCCCCCCAGACCGAACTCGAATACGGGTCGACCTTCCAGTTGCTGATCGCCGTCATGCTGTCGGCGCAGGCCACGGACAAGTCGGTCAACCTGGCCACGCGGCGCTTCTTCCCCGAACACGGCACGCCCGAGCGGCTGCTGGCCCTGGGCGAAGAGGGGCTGAGCCAGTACATACGCACCATAGGCCTGTACAAGACCAAGGCCAAGAACGTGATCGCCACCTGTCGCATCCTGCTGGAACAGCACGGCGGGGAAGTACCCGCCGACCGCGACGCGCTGGAGGCCCTGCCGGGCGTGGGCCGCAAGACCGCCAACGTGGTGCTCAACACCGCCTTCCGGCAGGTGGCCATGGCGGTCGATACGCACATCTTCCGGGTCTCCAACCGCACCGGCATCGCGCCGGGCAAGACCGTGCGCCAGGTCGAGGACAAGCTGCTCAAGGTCGTGCCCAAGGAGTTCCTGCTGGACGCCCACCACTGGCTGATTCTGCATGGACGCTACATCTGCGTCGCGCGCAAGCCCAAATGTCCGCAATGCGGCATCGCCGACCTGTGCGAATACAAGGACAAGACGCCGGCCACCGCCTAGGGCGGCTCGCGGCCGGGTACGCGGTTTGCGTCGGCAGGCTTGAGCGGGGATGTCGCGCGGCGCGACAATTCCCCTGCCAAGCTTGTGAAAAGGAGCACACCATGTCCAACAGTACCTTGCTAGGCACGGGCGAAAGCCTGCCGGAAGACAGCAGCAAGAACGGCAAACTCGGTCCCAGCGATACCTCCGACTCCGGCAGCGATCTGGCCGGGCTGCCCGAGGACGAGGCCGGCACGGATTCGAGCAGGACGGGAGAACGGCTCTCCGTCGACCCCGACGAGGAAGAACGTACCGGCGCCGACGTGCTGCCCGACGAGGTGGTGGACGAGGAACGCCTGGCCCGCTCGCACCCCGGCGACGACGAAGACGACGCGACCCGCGCCCGTTGACATCCCGGGTAGCGCTCGGGGTCAGTGCTGCATGGCGCGGGATTCCCGGGAATCCATGGCATCGGACGGCCTGGCCTGCACCTTGTCGCTCAGGACGGGAGCGGCCACGGGGTCGAAGTCCACCCAGTCGCCGTCGCGCCACCGGCCCTCGGCCTGCTCCACGTCCTTGCCGCCGCAGTCCCTGAGCACCTGCGCGGCGGCGGCTTCGGTGGCAACGGTGACGTGGACGGCCGTCAGGACGCCGGCGCGCCGCATTCCCGTGCTGTGGCCGGCCCGGTAGGCGCGCGAAGCGCTGCGGGTGGCCACCAGTGCGCCGCCCAGCGAGCCGATGTAGGCGCCGACACCCACCGCGATGATCAGCGCGAGCACGGAGCCGGCGGCATACAGCCAGACGATGGAGCCGATGACGGCTCCGAGCAGGCCCAGCAGGGCAGCGCCCGCCACGGCGCCGCGCCGGGTCTTGCGCGCGCCCGGGTCGGCGGCCTGGTCTCCGCCCAGGGGATAGCGGTCATGCTGGCCGGCGGGATTGACGAAGAAGATGGAGACGTCCTCATGGGCAAAGCCGGCGGCGAACAGTTTGCGGCCGGCCTCCTCGGCCTCGGGAAAGGAGTCGAAACGGGCAGCGACGATGAGCGACACGGCAATCTCCTCGAATCACGGATGAGGAGTTGCCAGCACGTAGCGTGCCGCGCCTTATTCGCCCGGCGGCGCGGGAGGCGGAGGAGGCAGCTCGGGATCGATGGGATCGGGCTGCTGGGCCGGCGGCACCGGCGGATCCCCCACCGGCTGGTTGGGGGGATCGCCGACCGGTGGCGGATCCTTGACGGGAGGATCCGGGGGAACGGAATGCGCGTACGACGGGGACATATCAGGGCTCCATGGCGCTTGGCGCCTTTCGCGACGGCAGCAGGCGCGCTCAAGAAACCGGCACGTCCTGCATGTCCGCCTCGCGGGCGTCGTCTGCGGCGTAATCCTCCAGCCGGTTGTAGAGCGTCTTCAGGCTGATGCCCAACACTTCGGCCGCGTGCTTCTTGACTCCCCCGCAGTGCTGCAGGGTGGCGAAGATCAGCCGCCGGTCCGCCTCAGCAAGCGATGTACCCACGGGTATGGTGACGATGGGCTCGCTTTCCGTCTTGCCGGCAGGCGCCAGTTGAATGGGCGCCGCCACCGTGTCGATCAGGCCGCCATCGGTCATGATGAAGGCACGATGCACGTAGTTCTTCAGTTCGCGCACGTTGCCGGGCCAGGCATGCGAGGCCATGTCGGCCAGCATGGCGGGCGAGAAGGCCTTGGCCGACTTGTGCGTCTCGTTGAGCATGTCGAGGAAACTCTGGGCCAGGAGTTCGACGTCCTTGGCCCGCTCGCGCAAGGGCGGAAGATGGATGGGAAAGACGTTCAGGCGGTGATAGAGATCTTCCCGCAGCTTGCCGTCGGCCACCGCTTCCTGCGGGTTGCGGTTGGTGGCGGCAATGATGCGCACGTCGCATTCGGTTTCCTGGTTGGTACCGACGCGCATGAACAATCCGGTCTCGAGCACGCGCAGCAGCTTGACCTGGAGCTCGATGGGCATCTCCGTGATCTCGTCCAGGAACAGCGTGCCGCCGTGCGAACGTTCGAAATAGCCCTTGTGCTGGCGCTCGGCGCCGGTGAAGCTGCCGCGCTCGTGGCCGAACATCTCGCTCTCGATCAGGTTGGGCGAAATCGCGCCGCAGTTCACCGCCAGGAACGGGCGCTTGCGCCTCAGGCTCAGGTCGTGCAGCGTCTGGGCCGCCAGCTCCTTGCCCGTGCCGCTTTCGCCGATCAGCAGCACGGTCGCCTCGGTGGGCGCGACCTTGCCGATCTGGTCGTACAGGTCCTGCATGGCGGGAGAACCGCCCAGCATGCGGCCGAAGCGGCCGAAGCGGCGCAGCTCGCCGCGCAGCGAACCGATCTCGGCCTTCAGGTCGCCCGCCCGCGGAATGCGGTCCAGGATGGCCTTGAGGCGCTGCATGTTGATCGGCTTGATGAGATAGTCGGCCGCGCCCAGGCGAAGGGCGTCGACCGCGCTCTCCACGCTGGCGTGGCCGGTGATCAGGATGACCTCCACGGGGATGGACGGGTCCAGCTCCTTGAACAGGTCCATCCCGCTGCCGTCCGGCAGCTTCAGGTCGGTCAGCACGACGTCGGGACTCTGGCGCACGATCTGAATGCGGGCCTCCCGGAGGTCGCCCGCAACGGCGTTGGTGAACCCCTCGGCGCTGACGATTTCCGCCAGGGCTGCCCGGGTATTCGGTTCGTCGTCCACGATCAGGACATGCGGCATGCAGTCAGGCTCCTCGATACGATGAGGTTGGAAACGGGGGGACGGAAACGGCGGCTAGCGCCTGGGCGCGAGCAGGCCTATGACGACGCCCACCGCGATGGCGATGCCCACCGCCCGCCAGGGATTGTCATGGACATAGGCATCGGTCTGGGCGGACGCCTGCCGGTAGGACTCGGCGGCGCTGCGGCGCGCGTCCTGGAACAGGTCCTGGGCCCGGTCCAACTGGTCGCGCAGCCGCGCCCGCGCCGCCTCGAGTTCGCCGCCCGCGTGGCCGGCGGTGTTCCGCAGGAGCGCCTCGGCATCCTCGACCAGGCTCCGAACCTGGCCGATGGCGCCCTCCACGTCGCGCAGTCCCGCAACCCGATACTTGCCCATATTCGCTCCTTTTGACGTTCCAGACGCCATCCCTATCGTCGGAACGCTCCAAGCAGGAGCGTGACCACGAAGACGATGACGAAAATATAAAACAGGATCTTCGCGATCTCCGCCGCTCCGGAGGCGATCCCGCCAAACCCGAATAATGCGGCAATCAAGGCAATTACGAAGAAAATGGCTGCCCATCGCAACATTGCTTACTCCTTGTATAGACTGCCCCAGGGGCCGCGGGGACGGATCCGGCGCGGTGTTCGGCCCCATGCCGCCGCAGTTTCCGTTCCGCCCCGCGCTCCCCTGGCCCAAGTGCAAGCAATAGGTAAGAATTACATGAAAACTTGTAAATTCCCCCGACCCGCGCGGGGCTTGCGACAGCCCGTTACCATACCCCCCGCGACCGGCTTCCTGGACGGGGGACGCCTTGCTTAGAATGGGACTCCCGCCCTGCCGTGGGCACTCCCGCCCCGGCCCCACCCTGGAGACTCATGCGGAAGGAACAGGCGATGCGCCCTGACGAAGCCTTGGCACCGATCCTGGACACCGATACGCCCTACGAGGCGTCCGGCCCCGCCGCCCCGATCGCGGCCGAACCCGTGCGCCCGGCTCCGCCGCCCCAGCACTACGGGCTGCTGTACGGCGCCTCGATACCCATGCGGGAGCTGTACCAGCAGATCGACAAAGTGGCGCCCACCGCGCTGACGGTGCTTATCGTGGGCGAAAGCGGCACGGGCAAGGAATTGGTCGCGCGCACCCTGCACGAGAAGAGCCCGCGCGATACCGGCCCCTTCATCCCGGTCAACTGCGGTGCCATCCCCTCGACGCTGATCGAGGGAGAACTGTTCGGACACGAGAAAGGCAGCTTCACCGGCGCCATCCAGCAGCACGTGGGATATTTCGAACGTGCGGCCGGCGGCACCATCTTCCTGGACGAGATCACGGAAATGGCCCCGGAGATGCAGATCAAGCTGCTGCGCGTGCTGGAGACCTCGGCCTTCCACCGTGTCGGCGGAACGGAACAGATTTCCGCGGACGTCCGGGTCATCGCCGCGACCAACCGCGATCCCCAGGTGGCGGTGCGGGAAGGACGCTTCCGCGAAGACCTGCTCTATCGGCTGGCGGTGTTCCCGCTGCGGGTCCCGCCGCTGCGCGAGCGTCCCGCCGACATCGAACTGCTGGCCCAGCGCTTCCTCGACCAGCTCAACGCAACCGAGAAGACCCGCAAGCGTTTCGCCCGCGGCACCCTGGACGGCCTGCGCCAGTACCACTGGCCGGGCAACGTCCGGGAACTGAAGAACGCCGTGCACCGGGCGTTCATTCTGGCCGACGACGAGGTCGAGGTGCAGAATCCCGAACCCGCTCCGCGCAATCGCCGGGTGGTCCGGCGCGAGGGCAGCCTGGAACTGGCGGTGGGGATACCGCTGCCCGACGCGCAGCGGGAGCTGATCCTCGCGACGCTGGCCCACTTCGGCGGCGACAAGCGCCAGGCTGCCAGCACGCTGGGCATCAGCCTCAAGACGCTCTACAACCGGCTGGACACCTACAAGCACGGCGGCGACGCCTAGAACCGCCGCTACAGCCACCGCTCCAGCAGGCGCGACATGAATTCCTTGAGCCTGTCCGTCAGCGGCCGCCGCTTCCACTGCTCCAGTGACACCGGTTCGGACGCCTGCCTGTCGCGCTCGAACAGGGCTTCCATCTGGGCGCCGAAATCGGCGCCCAGGATCACCGCGTTGATCTCGTGGTTCAAGGTGAAGCTGCGCCAATCGAGATTGCTGGATCCGGCCGTGGACCAGACGCCGTCCACCACGGCGGTCTTGGCGTGCAGCAGCGCATCCTTGCGCTCGTAGATCTTCACGCCGGCCTCGAGCAGTTCTTCGTAGTGGGATCTGCCGGCATGCAGCACGATCGAGAAATCGCTGAATCCCGGCAGCAGCAGCGTCACGTCGACACCACGGCGCGCGGCATCGGCCAGGGCCTCGATGAAGCCCGGATCGGGCACGAAATAGGCCATGGTGATGTGCACGGACCGTTGCGAGCTGTTGATGGCGGACAGCAGCGTCAGGTAGATGGCGTGGTTGTCCGCCGAACCCGGGCGGTTGACCAGGATACGGACCACGTGCGGCCCGCGCCGGGGCTGCTGCGGCAGAAAATCGAGATCGCCCAGCGGCGGCCCGCCCTGGCTGCGCCACCCCTCCAGGAACACCCGCTCCACGTCGGGCACGGCGGGACCGCGGATGCTGATGTGCGTGTCCCGCCAGGGCGCGTCCTGCTGGCTGCCGGCGTCGTGGGCCCGGGCCGAACCGGCCACCGGCCGGGACGCGTACACGTCGCTCAGGTTGATGCCGCCCACGAAGGCGATCTCGCCATCAACCACCAGGATCTTGCGATGGCTGCGCTCGTTGATGGACCATCCGCCCCGGCTCTTGAGCGGGTTGACGGGATTGAAGAAGACCACCTGGACGCCGGCCTGCCGCATGCGGTCGAAAAGATCGGGCGGCACGGACAAGGTGCCGATGTCATCGACCATGACGGCCACGGCGACCCCCTGCGCACGCTTGGCGATGAGCATCTCGGCGATGCGGTTGCCGATCTGGTCGTCCTCGAAGATGTAGCTTTCCAGGTGTATGAAGCGGCGAGCGGCGCCTATGGCCTCTTCCATGGCGCGGTAGGTGCTGGGCCCGTCGCCGAAGAGCCGCACTTCGTTGCCGACGACCAGCGGCGCATCGGCCACGGCTTCCTCGACCTGCAGGTGCCGCGCCAGGAAATCACCCGCCTGGGCCCGCGCGTCCAGTTGCTGGATGATGCGGCGGCTCTCGCGGTAGGTCAGCAGCCCCGCGTCGCTGGAGATGCGTACCTTGCGGCGCGGCTCCACGCCGCTGGCCGGATCGGGAAGCGGACTGGCGCAGTGGCACAACAGCGCCGCGCACAGGCCGTACAGGAGGACGCGCAGGAAGCTTCGCATGTTCTTCTCATTCTGTTACGAGACAGACCCGTTTCGTCGAGCATGGACCCTGGCCGCCGGCGACCGCACCGGTAAAACTTACCGGACCGGCAAGAGCTGCACGCTATTTTCCACCGTCCGGCGCGCCGTGCCTACGTCTTCGCATTGGCACGAAGCTTGCAAGTAGGGGGATTGCGACATCAACGGCCGACCCTCCGGCCAAGCATGGGAGACAGCATTGGTTCAAGCTACTTACGACATGCGTGTGCGGCAGCAACTGTCCTTGACGCCCAGGCTCCAGCAGTCCGTCAAGTTGTTGCAGATGTCCGCGCTCGAGTTCACACAGGAGCTGCAGCAAGCCATCGCGAACAATCCCTTCCTGGAGGAAGACGACCAGGAAGCCTCTTCGGGGGCGCAAGCCGGCGATTCGATCCTTTCCGTGGACCGCAACACCACCGGCTCCGCCGAGGCCGACGATGCCCAGGAACCCCCACCGCCCACGTTCGACCCGGAACCCTATGGCGGCAGCTACGCCGGCACCCGGACGCGCGACGACGATGGCGAGAATCGTCCCGACATCGGGCAGTGGACGCACAGTTCCATGGGGCTGCACGACCACCTGCACCAGCAGTTGTGCGGCTACCGGCTCGGGGACCGCGACCGGCTGCTGGCCGAGATCATCATCGAGGCGCTGGACGAGGACGGCTATCTGCGCCAGGACTTCGACGATCTGGCGGCCACGCTCGCCGTACAACCCGCCCCCACGCACGACGAATGGATGGTCGCCCTGACCCTGGTCCAGCACCTGGACGCTCCGGGGCTTGCCGCGCGCAACCTGGGAGAATGCCTGCGCCTGCAGCTGGCAGCGCTGGCCGAGACGACGCCGGGGCGCGCGCTGGCGATGGCGATCGCCGACCGCTACCTGGACCTGATGGCGCGCCGCGAGACGGCCGAACTGCGCCGCCGGCTGGGATGCAACGACGAAGACCTGGCGGTGGCCTGCCGCCTTATTCGCAGCCTGACGCCCCGGCCGGGCCTGGCGTTCTCGGAAGAAGGCACCGACCATATCGTGCCGGACGTGATCGTGCGCAAGGTCCGGAACAAATGGGTGATCTCCACCAATCCCGCGGTCATGCCCAAGGCTCGCCTGCACCACGCCTATGCCAACCTGTTCCGCAAGGCGCGCTGCGACGACCGCGCCCCGCTCGCGCAGGAACTGCAGGAAGCACGCTGGCTGATACGCAACGTCGAACAGCGCTTCACCACCATCCAGCGCGTGGCCGAGGCCATCGTCGCGCACCAGCGCACCTTCTTCGATTATGGCGAGATCGCGCTCAAGCCGCTGGTGCTGCGCAAGGTGGCCGAAGAACTGGACCTGCATGAATCCACGGTGTCGCGGGCGACGAACAACAAGTACATGGCCACGCCGCGCGGCGTGTTCGAGTTCAAGCATTTCTTCTCGCGCGAACTGGCCACCGAAACCGGCGGCCGATGTTCGGCCGCCGCCGTGCGGGCGCTGATCCGCGACATGATCGCCGCCGAGGATCGCCGCGACCCCCTGTCCGACGTCTCGTTGACCAGGATGCTGGCCGAACAGGGCGTGGTGGTGGCACGGCGCACCGTCACCAAGTACCGCGACCTGATGAAGCTGCCGCCCGCGGAATTGCGCAAACAGCCGTGAGCCGTTAAAACGCGGGGACAGGGGTATCCCCCACTCGCGGAACCTGCCGATGCGAACAAAAGGAATCCTTGCCGCCGTTGCTGGAGTCGTCGTCCTTCTGGTTGTCGCCGCCTTGCTGACCGACTGGCGCTTCCTGCGGGGGCCGGTGGAAAGACTGGCCACCGAAAGGCTGGGGCGGCAAGTGGTGCTCGAGGACTTCCGCATGCGGCTGCGGCCCGTCACCCGCATCCGCCTGCACGGGCTGGCCGTGAACAACATTCCCGGCGCCAAGCCCGAGCGCATGCTGCAGGCCGAATCCATCGAGGTCCAGGTCCGGCTGCTGCCCCTGCTGCGGCACGCCGTCGTGCTGGACCTGCTGTCGGTGGACGGCGCCCAGGCCCATCTGGCCCGCGATGCGTCGGGCGCCAACAACTGGACCCTGGCCCGGCAGGACGATGGCGGACCGCCCCCCGACGTGGTGGTGCGCGCGCTGTCCTTGAACCGCGTGAAGGTGAACTACGACGACCGCGTGCTGAAGGCCGATGCCTACTTGCAGGCCGACAGCATGGAGACGCCCGCCTCCGGGCCGGCCTACGGGATGAAGCTGGAATTCGGCGGCCACTACCATGACGCCGCCTTCGGCGGCGTGGCGCGCACCGGCGGCATCCTGACGCTGCGCGATTCGGGTACGCCCTTTCCGTTCTTCATCGATGCCAAGGGCGGCCCCACCCGCATCCGGGCCGAGGGCCAGGTGGGCGATCCGTTCGGCGATGCCTCCGTGGACGTGGCGCTGGACATCGCCGGGCCGACCCTGTCCACGCTGTATCCGTACATCAACCTGCCCCTGCCCACCACCCCGCCCTACCGCATCAAGGGCCGATTGAAGCGCGACGGCATGAACTTCGGCCTGACGGGCATGGACGGCAGGATAGGCTCGACCGACATCTCCGGCGACGCCAGCTACGAGATGCGCCGCGACAAGCCCATGCTGCGCGCCAAGCTCAAGAGCCGCGTGCTGGACATGAAGGATCTCGGCCCCCTGATCGGCGTGCGCGACGATGCCACGGCGCAGAAGGAGCAGGCCGCGCCCCGGCCGGCGGCCGACCGCCGCATCCTGCCCGACGCCGAGTTCAGGCTGGAGCGGCTCAACGCCATCGACGCCGACGTCACGCTGGACGCGGGCGACGTGCGCGTGCGAGGCCCCTGGGCCTTCGACGATTTCTCGGCCCACCTCGTGCTGCAGGACGGCGTGCTCAAGCTGGTGCCGCTGAATTTCGGCTATGCGGGCGGCGAGCTGCGCTCGGACATCACGCTGGACGCACGCCAGCCGGTGATACGCACCGACGCCCATATCGGCGTGCGGCGGGCCCGGCTGAACCGGCTGTTCCCCGACGTGAAACTGATGCAGAAAAGCGAGGGTACGCTGGGCGCCGACGTGAAGCTCAAGACCGCCGGCAACTCGATACGGGCCATGCTGGGGCGTGCCGACGGCACCGTGGGCGTGGCCGTGACCGGCGGCGAGATCTCCAACCTGCTGGTCGAGGCCATCGGCCTGGACGCCTCCCAGGCGCTGGGATTCCTGATCGGCGGAGACAAGGACACGCGGCTGCGCTGCGCGGTCGCCACCTTCGGGGTCAAGGACGGCATCGCCACTTCGCAGGCCCTGGTCGTCGACACCGACGACACGCGCATCGACGGCCATGGGACCATAGACCTGCGCAACGAACGCCTGGGGCTGCGCTTCGAACCCCGGCCCAAGGACAAGAGCATACTGGTGGCCCGCTCGCCCATCGACATCGTCGGCACTTTCGGCGCCCCCGACTTCAAGATCGACAAAGCCTCGCTGTTCGCGCGCGCGGGCGCTTCCGTCGCGCTGGCATTCATCAATCCGCTGGCCGCGCTGATCCCGCTGATCGAGACCGGCCCCGGCACCGACGCCGACTGCCAGGGCCTGCTGGCCAACCTGCGCGAGGCCCGCCGCAACGCCGATACCGCCGCCCCCAAGGGCAAGGCGCGCTAAACGGCCCCGCCCGCTTCAGCGTTCGTTGCGCGGCACGCTCGGCTCGCGCCGGCCTCCGCTGGAGCGCAGGTCGGTGTCTTCCTGGCCCGATTGCACATCCTCGTAGGCCTGCTCGATCACCTTGCGCGGCGCGCTTTCCTGGCTGTCGTGCGATTCGTCGTGCTCGTGGGGCAGCCGCGGCTCGCCCCGGCCCATGTCGTCCTGGGCCCGGGTCCGTTCCGGCCGCCGCTTCTCGGGTTCCTTCATGCTCGGCTCCTTATCGCGCCAGCCGCAGGCCGGCGTACTGCCAGCGCGAGCCAGGCGCAAAGAAATTGCGGTACGTGACACGGATGTGACTGCGAGGCGTGGCGCAGGACCCGCCCCGCAGCACCATCTGGTTGATCATGAACTTGCCGTTGTATTCCCCCACCGCGCCGGCGGCGGGACGAAAACCCGGATACGGCAGGTAGGCGCTTTGCGTCCACTCCCAGACACCGCCCAGGAAACCGGGCGCATCGGCGCGCAGCCGCGCTGGATGCAGCAGCCCCGACTCGGCGAAGTCCCCATCGGCCGGCAGGCCGGCGCCTTCGGCCATGGCCCGCGCGGCCGCGATTTCCCATTCCTGTTCCGTCGGCAGCCGGGCGCCCGCCCACCGGGCATAGGCATCGGCCTCGTAATAGCTCAAGTGGCAGACGGGCTCGGCCGGGTCCATGGGGAGCGGCCCGGCCACCGTATGGCACATCCATCGGCCGTCGCGCCGCATCCAGTACAGCGGCATGTCCCATCCACCGCGCACGCGCGCATCCCAGCCGTCGGACAACCACAAGTCCGGCCGGCGATAGCCGTCGTCCTCGATGAAGGCCAGGTATTCCGCATTCGAGACCGGGCGCTGCGCCAGTTCGAACGCATCGACCCACACGCGGTGCCGCGGCGCCTCGTTGTCGAAGGCAAAGCCTTCGCCCGCATGCCCCACGTCCGCCAGTCCCTCGTCATAGCGCAGGAATGCCGCCGGCCCGGGTTCCGACGGCGGTTCCTTGGCCCGGGCCGGCCGCCACGCGGGCAGCAGAGGGTTGTGCCAGAAGTGGTGCTTCAGGTCGGTCGCGATCAGTTCCTGGTGCTGCTGTTCGTGATGCAGGCCGAGCTCGACCAGCGCCAGCGCCCGCGGCGGCGCGTCATCGTCCATCCAGGCCAGCAGGCGTTCCAGCACCGACTGCTGGTAGGCCATGACCCGGTCCAGCGACGGACGCGAGAGCAGCCCCCGCTGGCCGCGCGGATGCCGCTCGCCGACGCCCACGTAGTAGGAGTTGAACAGCTCGCGGAAGGCGGGATCGAAGGGCCTGAAGCCCGGCTGCCACGGTTCGAGCACGAAGGTCTCGAAGAACCACGCGACGTGGCCGACGTGCCACTTGACCGGACTGGCCTCGGGCATGGACTGCAGCATGCAGTCCTCGGGCGTCAACCCGTCCAGGAGGGCCAGCGTCGCCTCGCGCACGGCCGCCACGCGGCGGGCCAGCAACTCGGGAACGAACACATCGTCGCGCGCGTTCATCGCTGGGCCAGGAAAACGCCGAACCACGAACGGGGATCGGTCCACATGTTGCGCACCGAAAAACCCGCCTGCGCCAGCATGGCATCGAACTGCGCCGGCGTGTACTTGTAGGAATGCTCGGTCACGATGTCCTCGCCTGCCTCGAATATCCGCTCCGACGTCCCCCAGCATACGCGCTGCCGCTGCCGGGCCCGCAGCCGCATCTCGATACGGCCGTGGCCATCGTCGAAGCGCGACTCATGGTCGAACTCGGCCGGCTGGAAGTCGCTGCCCAGCACCCGGTTGCATACGCGCAGCACGTTGCGGTTGAATGCCGCCGTCACGCCCAGGTCGTCGGCATAGGCGCGCTCCATCACGCGCCTGTCCTTGCGCAGGTCGGCGCTGATCAACAGACTGCCGCGCGGACCGGCCTGGCGGCAGATCGCGGCCATCAGCGCGACGGCTCGCTCCGGATCGAAGTTGCCGATGGACGATCCGGGGTAGAAAAACACCGGCGGATGCTCCTCGATATCGACCAGGTGGCGGCGCAGGTCCAGGTCGCCCGAGAAGTCCGCCTCCACGGCCACGCAGGCGATCTGGGGGAATTTGCGCCCCAGCGCCGCCACCTCGTGCCGCAGGCAGTCGGCGGCGATGTCCACGCCCAGATATCGGCAGGCGTCCACGTGGGCCAGCCAGGAACGGGACTTCGCGCAATCTCCGCAGCCCAGGTCCACCCACTGGATGCGGCGCGGCAGGGACCGGGCGATGGCCGGACGATGGGCCTCGAAGATGGCCCGCTCGGTGCGGGTCGGGTAGTACTCCTCGAGTTCGCAGATGGCGTTGAACAGGACGCACCCTTGCGCGTCGTAAAGAAACTTCGGATCGATATGGGCCTGCGCATCCCGCAGGCCGGCGGCCAGTTCCGCCGCGCGATTGTCGAGCGGCGCCGTATCGGCGCGCCGCCCGGGGGACGGCGCGCCTTCCATCGAAAAGGCGGTGTCGTTCCCGGCCATTCTGTGCGCGGGACCTCGAAGCATGGTGGTCAATATGGGCTCCTTGGGGGACAGCGGCAGAGTGTCCGCCCCGGGCCGTAGCAAGCGCAATGCCCGGCCGCGGCCGTCGGACATGGGCCCTATCTATACGCTTGTCGCTTCCCGGGGAACAGGAATGGGATGTAACCCTTGCCTACGACGCTGCGAAAGGAGCCCGCATTTGACCGTAAACCGAAACAAACTATGGCGGCCACCCCTGTTTTTCCCTCATGGAACAGCCCCTAAGCTGATGGCTGTCGCGACGGTTTCCCTCCGTCCCCCCACCATCAAGGAGTTTCCATGAACATCGCCATCCTCGGCGCCACCGGCAACGTCGGCAGCCGCCTCGTCAACGAAGCCCTGGCCCGCGGCCACCACGTCACTGCCCTCGCCCGCCACGCCTCGAAGCTCGCCGCACGCCCCGGCCTGGAGACCCTGGACGTCGACCTGGCCGACGGCGCGAAGCTGGCCGACGCCCTGCGCGGCAAGGACGCGGTCATCAGCAGTGTGCGCTTCGCCACCTCGCCTCTGGCCGCCGTCCTCGGCCCCGTCAGGCAGGCCGGCGTGCGGCGACTGCTGGTAGTGGGCGGCGCCGGCAGCCTGGAGGTGGCTCCCGGAATCGCGCTGGTGGACACGCCGACGTTCCCGGCCGAGTACAAGCCCGAGGCGCTGGCCGGGCGTGACTGGCTGAACGCCCTGCGGACCGAGAAGGACCTGGATTGGACGTTCCTGTCGCCCTCGGCGCTGTTCACGCCGGGCGAGCGCACGGGCACGTTCCGCCTGGGCGGCGATACGCTGCTGACCGCGGCGGACGGCCGCAGCTGGATCTCCATGGAAGACTTCGCCATCGCGATGCTGGACGAAGTGGAAAAGCCCGCGCATACGGGGCGGCGCTTCACCGTCGGATACTGATGGCGTCGCGGCGGGGCAACGCGAACCGCGACGCCCGCCCCGGGGCCGTTACATGTAGCGACGATTGCAACAGCCCGCACAAACCGCCGGCCGGAAATCGCCCCTACAGTCGGACTATCGCAGTTTCGGAGAATCTGTATGAAACGGCTGGCAATGGCAGGGCTGATGGCCGCGGCCCTCTTGGCCGTCAGCGCGACGGCCCAGGCCCGCGTGAGCGTATCCATAGGCATCGGCATACCAGGTATCGTCTATGGCCCGCCACCGGTCTACGTGGCCCCCGCGCCGGTCTACGTGCCCCCGCCTCCCCCCGTCATGGTGATCCCCGGGCCGGTCGGCTACGTGCCCTACGACCCGTACTGGCGGGAAAGGCGCTGGGAACAGGAGCGGCGCTGGGAGCGCGAGCGCTACCGCGAAGAGCGCCACTACCGGCGCCACGGCTACCGCGATTGAACGACGGCCCCTAGACGGGGCCGTTTCTTTTTGCCGCCGGCCGCCCCCGAAGGCGCGACCGAATGTCGCGACTTGACGTAGATCATTGTCACGTACGGCCGAGCACTGATACCTTAGGCGTAGCCCAACGTACAACGGGAGTACGCCCCTGTCCCGCCCTGCCTGCGCGCGCTCCGGCGACGCGCTTCGCCCCTCCCCCGGCGACTGGCTGCAACTGGCCGGATCGCTGACGTGGCTGGCCCAGGCCGGCATCCTGGCCGCGGCGGTGCAGCGCATGGCGGCGGATCCCGGCGACGTGGCCGCAGGCCTGGTGTCCGCCGCGGCCTTCCTGCTTGCCGGCGCCCTGCGCGCGGCGTGCGATGCGTGGGGAACGCGCCTGAGCTTCCAGGTCGCAAGGAGCCGCCTGTCGGCGCTGCGTGCCGCCGCGGTCGACGCGCTGGCAAGCGGTTCCCCGCTGGACAAGCGCCGCCCCGCCGCCGGCCACGCGGCCAGCGTGCTGGCCGAACAGGCCGATGCCGCGCTGCCCTACCTGGCCCGCTATCCCGCCATCCAGTTGAAGATACTGGTCGTGCCGCTGGCCATCCTGGCGGCCGTCGCGCCGCTGTCGTGGGTCGCGGCGCTGGTCCTGCTGGCCTCGGCCCCGCTGATCCCGGTCTTCATGGCGCTGGTGGGCTGGCGCGCCCAGCGCGCCAGCCAGGCCCACCTGGCGGAGATGGGCACGCTGAACGCCTTCCTGCTGGATCGCCTGCGCGGGCTGGCCACGCTGCGGGCGCTTGACGCCGTCGACGCCACCACCGGACGGCTGGCATACGTTGCACAAACACTGCATACGCGTACCATGGCGGTACTGCGCATCGCCTTCCTGTCCTCGGCGGTGCTGGAATTGTTTTCCGCCATCGGGGTCGCCATGGTCGCGGTCTACGTAGGATTCCACCTGCTGGGCACCTTGCCCTTCGGCACCTGGGGCAGTCCGCTCTCCCTCGGCCAGGGGCTCTTCGTCCTGCTGCTGGCCCCCAGTTTCTTCGAACCGCTGCGCGACCTTTCCACGGCCTGGCATGACCGGGCCGCGGGCCGGGCGGCGCTGGAGGCGCTGCGGGCGCTCGCCGCCGCGCCCACGAAGCTGGTGGGCGGCATCCTCCCCTTGCCCTCGCCGGACGACGCGCCCGCCCGTCGCCCTCCCCCCGCCGTCGAACTCGTCCAATTGCGCTTCGCGCACGCCGATTCGGCGCCACCGGTCATCGACGGCCTGGACCTGCGCGTGGCCCCGGGCGAGCGGGTAGCCATCGTCGGACCGAGCGGCGCGGGCAAGTCGACGCTGCTGGCGTTGATCGCCGGCCTCGTGCCGGCCCAGTCCGGCGCCGTCCTCATCGACGGCGTGGCGCTGGATGACCAGAACGCGCCGCGTCTGCGGGCACGCATGGCCTGGATAGGGCAGAAGCCGCATGTCTTTGCCGGTACGCTGGCCGCCAACGTCGCCCTGGGCCGCCCGGACGTGGACCCGCGGGCGGTGGACCGCGCCCTGCGGGCCGCGACCCTGGAGCTGCTCGCGGGACGCGAAGCCGGACGCCCGCTGGGCGAAGCCGGCACCGGCCTGTCCGGAGGAGAATGCCTGCGCCTGGCAATGGCCAGGGCAGTCGCCGCGCCCGGCAGCGACCTGTGGCTGGCCGACGAACCCACCGCCCACCTGGACGCCGCCACGGCCCGGGAGCTGACCCGCCGGCTGCTGGCGCAGTCCGCGGGCAAGACCCTGATCGTCGCCACGCACGACCCCGAACTGGCCTCGCGCATGGACCGGGTGATCGACCTGGCCCCCCCGCGCGCGGCGCCGGCCGGCACGGACCTGGCCGCGCAGGACGTCATGGAGGCCGCGTCATGAAGGCCTCCATTGGCGCCGTCTTGCGGCTGTTCTTCGCCGGTCGGCGGCGCCTGTTGTGGAGCGGCATCGCGCTGGCCGCGCTGACGGTCTTCGCCGGCATGGGGCTGCTGGGCCTGTCCGGATGGTTCATCACCGCCACCGCGCTGGCAGGACTGGCCGCCGGCACCGCCCTGGCGTTCGACGTGTTCACTCCCGGCGCCGGCATACGGCTGCTGGCCCTGGTCCGCACGGCGGCCCGCTATGGCGAGCGGGTCGTCACCCACGATGCGGCGCTGGCGGTCATCGCCGCGCTGCGTCCCCGGCTGTTCGCGGGCTGGGCCCGGCCCGAGGCCGCGCGCAAGCTGCTCGCCCGGCCGGCCCGGCTGCTGTTCCGCCTGACCGCCGACGCCGACGCGCTGGACGCGCTGTACCTGCGCGTGCTGGTTCCCGCCGGGGCCGCCTGTGCCGCCATCGCGCTGGCCGGCGTCGCGCTGGGCGTGATCAGCCTGCCGCTGGGCCTGGCAATGGCCGGCTGGCTGCTGGCCGCCGGCGCCGGCATACTGGCCTGGACCATGCGCCGCAGCCGCCGCGCCGCCTGCCGCCGCGCCCATGCGCTCGAAGCCCTGCGTGCGCAGGCCATCGACCTCGTCTCCGGCCAGACCGAACTGGCCATGGCCGGCCAATTGGCGCAGCGATGCCGGCTGCTGGCACGGACCGAACACCGGCTGGCCGCCGCCGACGACACCATCAACCGCGCCGACACGCAAGGCGGATTCCTGCAGGCCATGGCGGGCACGCTTGCCATGGGCGCCACGCTGGCGGCCTGTGTCCTGCTGGTGGCCGGCTCGGCCATCGGCGCCCCCGTGGCGGCGCTGGCGCTGCTGCTCGTGCTGGCAAGCGCCGAACCGCTCACGCCGCTGCGGCGGGGAATCCTGGAGCTGGGCCGCACCCTCTTGGCCATCCGCCGCCTGGCGCCAAGACTGGACGCACCCGCCGCGCCCCCGCCCCGCGCCGCCTCCGGCGACATCCGGCTCGAACACGCCAGCCTGGGCCACGAAAGCCGGCCCGGCCTGCCCGCCGGCCTGGCACTGGCGGACGTCACGCTCGTGGTCCGGCCCGGCGAGCGAGTCGCGGTGGTCGGCCCCAGCGGCGCGGGCAAGTCGACGCTGCTAGCCCTGGTGGCGGGCGAACGGCTGCCCTCCGGCGGGCGGGTCCAGGCCCCCGCCTCCTGTCTGCTGACCCAGCGCACCGAGCTGTTCCAGGACAGCGTGCGCGACAACCTGCGCCTGGCCCGCCCCGATGCCAGCGACGACGAGCTGTGGGCCGCGCTGCGGGCCGCGGGCCTGGACCAGGCCATCGCCGCCCTGCCCGCCGGCCTGGATACGCGGCTGGGCGAAGGCGGCCTGGGGCTGTCCGCCGGACAGGCACGCCGGCTCGCGCTGGCGCGGCTGTTCCTGCGCCCCACGCGGCTGTGGCTGCTGGACGAACCCACGGAAGGGCTGGACGCGCCGACCGCGCGCGACGTGGTCGACCGATTGGCCGGACAGGCCCATGGCCGGACCCTTCTCATCGCCACCCATATCAGGCGGGAGGCCGCCCTGGCGGACCGCATCGTCGTGCTGGCCGCCGGCATCGTGGCCGCCGACCTGCGCCGCGGCACTCCCGCCTTCGATCATCAACTTCACACCCTGCGCCCGGACTGAGGAGGAAGCTGGCACCATGGACCTCGACATCGTTTCACTCTCGCGCCTGCAGTTCGCATTGACGGCGCTCTACCACTTCCTTTTCGTCCCGCTCACGCTGGGCCTGTCGGTCGTCATCGCCATCATGGAGACGGTCTACGTCATGACCGGGCGCAAGATCTGGCGGCAGATGACCAAATTCTGGGGCACGCTGTTCGGCATCAACTTCGTGCTGGGCGTGGCCACCGGCCTGGTGATGGAGTTCCAGTTCGGCATGAACTGGAGCTACTACAGCCACTACGTTGGCGACATCTTCGGCGCGCCGCTGGCGCTGGAAGGCCTGATGGCCTTCTTCCTGGAAGCGACCTTCGTCGGCCTGTTCTTCTTCGGCTGGAACAAGCTGTCGCGCGTCGGCCACCTGGTGGCGACCTGGTGCGTGGCGCTGGGATCGAACTTCTCGGCGCTGTGGATCCTGATCGCCAACGGGTGGATGCAGAACCCCGTCGGCTCGGCCTTCAATCCCGAGACCATGCGCATGGAAGTCAGCGACTTCTTCGCCGTCCTGACGAACCCGGTGGCACAGGCCAAGTTCGTCCACACGGTATCGGCCGGCTACGTGACCGCCTCGGTGTTCGTGCTGGGCGTATCGGCCTGGTACCTGCTGAAGGGCCGGCACATCGACGTGGCCAAGCGCTCGATGACGGTGGCCGCCTCGTTCGGGCTGGCCTCGGCGCTGTCGGTGGTGGTCCTGGGCGACGAAAGCGGCTACCTGTCGACCGAGCACCAGAAGATGAAGCTGGCCGCCATCGAAGGCATGTGGGAAACCGAGCCCGCGCCCGCTCCCTTCACCATCGTCGGCATCCCGGACCAGCAGGCGCGCGAGACCCACTACGCCATCCGCATCCCGGCCGTCATGGGCCTGATCGGCACGCGCTCGCTCACCACCGAGATCCCCGGCATCACCACGCTGGTCGACCACGCACGGGACCGCATACGCAGCGGCATCGTGGCCTTCGACGCCTTGCAGCGCATACGCGCGGCGGGAAGCTCCGCCGCCATCGCGCCTGCCGACCGCGACGCGTTCGAGGAGCACGGCCGCGACCTCGGCTACGCCCTGCTGCTCAAGCGCTACCTGGACGACCCGCGCCAGGCCACGGCCGCGCAGATCGACCAGGCCGCCTGGGACACCGTGCCCATGGTCCTGCCGCTGTTCTGGTCCTTCCGCATCATGGTCGGCCTGGGTTTCTTCTTCATCCTGCTGACGGCCACGTTCTTCATCCTGTCGGCCCGCCGCCGGCTCGACGCGCACCGCTGGCTGCTCAAGGTCGCGGTGTTCTCGATCCCGCTGCCCTGGATCGCCGCCGAGATGGGCTGGATCGTGGCCGAGTTCGGCCGTCAGCCGTGGGTCATCGAAGGCGTGCTGCCCACCGCCGCCGCCGTCTCCGACCTGGGCGTGGAGACGGTACTGCTGACCATCCTGGGTTTCACCGCGCTCTATACCGTGCTGTTCATCGTCGAGATGAGCCTGATGCTGCGCGCCATTCGCAAGGGCGTGGAACCCGACCCCGATCCGGAAGTCCGGCTCGTGGCCCCGCACCTGTCCCAACGCCTTACCGCCCAGGAGTAAGCCATGATTCTGCACACACTCATCGACTACGACGTGCTGCGCCTGATCTGGTGGGCGCTGCTGGGCATCCTGCTGATCGCATTCGCGCTGACCGACGGCTTCGACCTGGGCACGGGCATGCTGCTGCCCTTCGTTGGCCGCACCGACATCGAGCGCCGCGTGGTCATCAATACCATCGGCCCCGTGTGGGAAGGCAACCAGGTGTGGCTGATCCTGGGAGGCGGCGCCATCTTCGCCGCCTGGCCGCCGCTGTATGCGGTGTCCTTCTCGAGCTTCTATCTCGCGATGTTCGCCATCCTGTTCGCGCTGATCCTGCGGCCGGTGGGCTTCAAGTACCGCAGCAAGCGCGAAGGCACGCGCTGGCGCGCGGTCTGGGACTGGGCGCTGTTCGCCGGCGGCCTGGTGCCCTCGCTGATCCTGGGCGTGGCGGTGGGCAACGTGCTGCTGGGCGTGCCCTTCAGGCTCGACGGCGATCTGCGCATCTTCTACGACGGCAGCTTTTTCGGACTGCTGTCGCCCTTCGCCCTGCTGTGCGGCCTGGTATCGGTGGCCATGCTGGCCACGCAAGGCGCGTGCTGGCTGGTCCTGAAGACCAGCGGCGAGGTGGCCGAGCGCGCGCGCCGCTACGGCAGCGCGGCGGCGTTCCTGACGCTGCTGCTGTTCGCGCTGGGCGGCATCGCGCTGTGGGCATGGGTGGACGGGTACCGGATCACGAGCGCCATCGATCCCCTGGGCGCCTCCAATCCGCTGCGCAAGACGGCGGAAACCGCGACGGGCGCCTGGTTCGACAACTATGCGGCCCATCCGTGGCTGATGCTCGCACCGGCCGCCGGCCTGGCCGGCTCCGCGCTGGCCCTGCTGCTGCTCCGGGTGCGCAGCGAGGTCGGTGCGCTGCTGGCCAGCTCGCTGGCCATACTGGGCATCATCCTGACCGTGGGCGTCTCGATCTTCCCGTTCCTGCTGCCGTCGTCCGCCGACCCGCGGGCCAGCCTGACCGTCTGGGATGCCTCCTCCAGCCACCTGACGCTGTTCATCATGCTGGTGGCATCGGCCATCTTCGTCCCGATCATCGTCGCCTACACGTCCTGGGTCTACCGGGTCCTGTGGGGCAAGGTCGACGAAGCGTCCCTGAAAGAACCCGGCAACCACGCCTACTGACACACCTGGGAGGAACGAGCATGTGGTACTTTTCCTGGATACTGGGGTTGGGCCTGGCGGCGACCTTCGCCGTCCTGAACGCCATGTGGTACGAACTCAGGGAACAAGACGAGTAAGTCCCCCTATCGGAGATATCGAGCGGTATGAAGACTTGGGATCAACGCTTTTCCGAACCTGGCTACAAGTACGGAACCGCGCCCAACCGCTTCCTGGCCGAGCAGGAACCCCGCCTGCCGGCCGGTAGCCGGGTGCTGCTGCCCGGCGATGGCGAGGGCCGCAACAGCGTGTGGCTGGCCGAGCGCGGACACCAAGTGCTGGCGGTCGACAATTCGCAGGTCGGACTGGACAAGGCGCTGGCCCTGGCGTCGAACCGCGGCGTCACCATCACCACGCTGAACGCGGACCTGGCCGCCTGGACACCGCCGCCGGCCACCTGTGCAGCGGTCGTGCTGATCTATGTCCACCTGCCCAGCGGCTTCCGGGCCGACGCCCACCGTCGCCTGGCGGGCGCGCTGGCTCCCGGCGGCTGGCTGGTCCTGGAATCCTTCCACCCGCGCCAGCTGGCCTACCGGAGCGGCGGTCCCCGTGACGTCGACATGCTGAGCGACCTGGCCACGATACGCGCGGACTTCGCCGGCCTGCTCGAGGAAGTGCACGGCTGGGAAGGCGAGGTGGAACTGGACGAAGGAGACGGGCACCGCGGGCCGGCCTTCGTTACCCGCTACGTGGGCCGGCGCGCGGCCTAGCCTGCGGCACGCCGGCCCATGCCAGCCGCCCCATGCCTGGCGGCATATCCGCTATAGTTGTTGCACCAAGCCTGGCTGCCGCGCGCATGTCCCCTACTTCGAAATCTTCGTCCGTACCGACGCTCTCGTCCGATACGTATTCGCTGTCCTCCGATCTGACCACGCGGGCCCCGTCCGTCCAGCAAGCCTACGCTTACGTGCGGGACGGCATCATCTCGGGCCGGTTTCCCGAGGGCGCGCGCATCACGGAAAAGGAAGTTTCGGAAGCACTGGGGTTATCGCGCACGCCGGTACGCGAAGGGCTCAGGCTGCTCGTGGCCGATGGCCTGCTGATCTTGCGCGCCAACGCGGGGGCCACCGTGCGAACCTGGACCACCCAGGAAATCCGGGATCTCTACGCGGTGCGCATCCTGATCGAATCGGAACTGGCCGCCCTGGCCGCGACCCGCATGAGCCCGGCCACGCTGGCCGAGCTGCACGAGATCCAGGACGAGATGGAATCACGCGGCCCGGACATCAGTCCCGCCAACCTCGACCGCATCGCCCCGCTGAACCGGAACTTCCACGCGCGCATCTCCGAATCCGCCGGCAACCCGCGGCTGCTGGCCATGCGCACCAAGGGCGTGGACATCAAGATCATCCTGCTGACGCGGCGCAGCTACGACCGCTCGCGCCTGGCGCGTACCTTCCAGCATCATCGTGAACTGATCGATGCATTCACCGCGCGCGACCCCGAATGGGCACGCGCGGTCATGCATGGCCACCTGCGGTCGGCCCAGTTCGCGCTGCTCGAACGCGCCTCGTCCCCCGTGGATCAGAACGCCGCTCGATAGATCGCCAACGCGTCCTCTTCCGACACCGGCCGCGGATTGTTGACCAACAATCGCTGCTGCATCATGGCATCGCGCGCGAGCATGGGAAGATCGGCCTGCGCCACGCCCACTTCGCGCAACGAACGGGGAATGCCGGTTGCGCGCACCAGCTCTTCCATGTAGCGGATGAAGCCATCCGCCGCCGCCAGATCATCGGCGCCGGCATACTCTGCCTGCACCACGCGTGCCAAGTCGGCGTACAGCGGCCGCGCGGCAGGGAGATTGAAACGCAGCACGTGGTTCAGGACCAGGGCATTGGACAGTCCATGCGGCACGTGAAAATGCCCACCCAGGGGATAGGCCAATGCATGAACCGCCGCGACGGGCGCATTGGAAAACGCCTGCCCGGCCAGCATGGCCCCGAGCAGCATGGCCTCGCGCGCATCCAGATTCGAGGGTTCGCGGCAGGCCTGCAGCAGATTCCTCGACAGCCATTGCATGGCGCGCCGGGCCAGCATGTCGGACAAGGGGTTCTTCAATCGCGCCGACGTATAGGCCTCGATCGCATGGACCATGGCGTCTATGCCCGTCGCTGCCGTGGCGGCGGCCGGAAGTGCCACGGTCAGTTCGGCATCCAGGATGGCCAGGTCTGCCATCAGCAACGGCGAGACGACCCCGCTCTTGCTGGTCTCGCCCGTCGTCACGATCGAGATCGCCGTCACCTCGGAACCCGTGCCCGCCGTGGTGGGCATCAGGATCAACGGCAGGCGCGGACCGGCGACCTTGCCTATGCCATACATCTCGGCCAGAGGCTGGGCCGAGCCGCAAAGCACGGCGATGAGCTTGGCCACGTCCATCGAAGACCCGCCGCCCATGCCCAGCACGACTTGCGCCCTGGCATCGCGCGCGCGATCGGCCGCTTTCGCCACCACATGATCGGGTGGATCCGCCACCACGTCGTCGATGACGGTGACCTCCCAGCCGTGGTCCCGCAAATCGGCCAGCGCGGGCGCCAGCAGTCCGCTGGCATGCAGGAACCGGTCCGTGACCAGGCACAGGCGCATGGCGGAATGACGGTCCCGCAGCAGCCGGCCCAAGCGACGCGCGGCGCCCCGCTCCACGATCAGCTGCGGTACGGTGGAAAATTCGAACCTGTCCACGTTCGGGCTCCCGAATACGTCAACGCGCCCAGCGCTTCTCGAAATCCCACACATCCCCGAAGCCGATCAGTTCGCAGAACTCCCTGAAATCGGCCATGGGAATGTCGGGCGACAGACTGGTGCCCGTCTCCTTGAGGTGGCGCAGCGCCTTTTCCATCGCCGCGGCCGCGACCAGGCTGGTCATGGCCGGAAAGATCGCGAGCGAGAAACCAATTTCCTTGAGCACATGAGCCGGCAGGATCGGGGTCTTGCCGCCGTCGGCCATGTTGGCGATCATGGGCAGGTCGAAGGCCTCGCAAACGCGGCGCATTTCCTCTTCGCTCTGGGGGGCCTCGAAGAACAGGATATCGGCGCCGGCTTTCGCATAGGCTTCCATGCGGCGCATGGCGTCATCCACGCCCAGGCTGGCGCGCGCATCGGTGCGGGCGATGATGAGGAAGTTTTCCTTGTCTTGCCGGGCATCGCAGGCAACCTTGATCTTGTCGACCATGTCCTCGATCGGTACGCAACGCTTGTTGGGCGTATGGCCGCACTTCTTGGGAAACTCCTGGTCTTCCAGCTGGATGGCGGTGACGCCGGCTTCCTCGTAGCCGCGTACGGTGTGGTGCACATTGAGCAAGCCGCCATAGCCCGTATCCGCGTCGGCGATCAGTGCCGCCGAGGTCGTGCGCGTGATGGTGCGCATGCGATCCACCATCTGGGTATAGGTGGCGATGCCGGCGTCCGGCAACCCCAGGTTGGAGGCCGTGAGCCAATAGCCCGAACCGTAGACGATGTCGAAACCGACCTTGGTGGTCATGATGGTGGCGATCATGTCCTGCACGCCCGGGATGACGATGAATTCGCCGCTGGAGAGTTTTTGTCTGAGAATCGGGTTGGCCATGCGGCCTCCACTAAGCGAAGAAAAGGGAACCATTCAGTCCATGGACGCCAGCCAGGGCCGGTCGCGCTGGATACGCCCTTCATAGGCGCGCAGCGCCGCGTCGTGACGCAATGTGCGGTCTATCTCGTCCTCGGCCGAAAGCAGTTGTTCCGCATGGCCGTCGGCCAGTGTGATCGGGATGGCGCCGCCATCCGGGAGCGTGAGAGTCCGCTGCGCCACCCGCAGGCGCAGCATGGGCTGGGCCGGCCCCGCCCATGCCCGTACCAGGCGTTCGTGGTCGGCCGGCGTCACCGTGGCAGGCACCAGGCCGTTCTTCACGCAGTTGTTGCGGAAGATATCGCCGAAGGAAAGGGCCACGACCGCCCGTACGCCATAGTCCGCCAACGCCCACACCGCATGTTCGCGCGACGATCCGCAGCCGAAGTTGGAAAGCGCCACCAGCACGCTGGGCGGCTCGGCCTGTTCCATGAAGGCCACCTCGGGCCGGCCTTCGGCCCGCCAGTCGGCGAAAAGGTGCGCCCCCAGGCCCGTGCGGTGCACCGCGCGCAGGAAGCGGCCGGGAAACAGGGCGTCGGTATCGATATCGTCGCGCGGCAGCAGGACGGCGCGGCCGTGGACTTCCGCAATGACTGCTTTCATGCCAGGTACTCCCGGGGATCGGCCAGGCGGCCCCGAAGGGCGGATGCCGCCACCGCGGCGGGACTCATCAGGTGGGTGCGCCCCCCCTGCCCCTGCCGGTTCTCGAAATTGCGGTTGGAGGTGGATGCGCAGCGCTGGCCCGGCATCAGGCTGTCGCCGTTCATGCCTATGCACATGGAACAGCCGGACTCTCGCCACTCGAAGCCGGCGTCGACGAAAACCTGCGCCAGGCCTTCGGTCTCGGCCGCGCGCTTGACGCTGGTCGAGCCCGGCACCACCAGCGCGCGCACGCCCGCGGCGACACGACGGCCGCGCACCACTTGCGCGGCGGCGCGCAGGTCTTCCAGGCGGCCGTTGGTGCACGAGCCGATGAAAGCCACGTCGATGGGCACCGAAGCGAGCGGCTGGCCGTGTTCGAGACCCATATAGGCCAGGCTCTCCCGCAGGCGGTCGCGGTCGGCGTCGTCCCTGGGCACGATCCCGTCGCCCACGCGGCCCGAGAACGGGGCGCTGTCGGCCGGCGTCGTGCCCCAGGTCACGAGCGGCATGATCCCGTCGGCGTCGAACTCGACGTAACGGTCATAGTCGGCCGTCTCGTCGGTGCGCAGCGCGGCCCAGGCCTGTGCCGCCTGTTCGAAATGTTCGCGCGCCGCCCCCTGGACCCGTTCGCGCAGGTAGGCCAGCGTGATGGCGTCGGGCGCAATCAGGCCGAAGCGCGAGCCGGCCTCGATGGTCATGTTGCACAGCGTGAGCCGCGCCTCCATCGAGAGCGCCTGCACCAGCGGGCCCAGGTATTCGATGCCATGGCCGGTCCCGCCGCTGGTGCCGATGTGGTGGATCAGGGCCAGCGCGAGATCCTTGGCATAGACTCCCGCGGACAACTGCCCCGAGATCCGGACACCCATCGTCTTCGGCTTGCGCATCCAGAGGCTCTGGGTGCTCATCACATGGCCCACTTCCGAGGTGCCTATGCCCCAGGCCAGCGCCCCCAGCGCGCCCAGCGTGGCACTGTGCGAATCGCCGCAGACCACGGTGCTGCCCGGCAGCACGTAGCCCAGCTCCGGCGCGATGACGTGCACGATGCCTTGCAGCGGATGGTCGAGGTCGAACAGGCGCATGCCCGTGCGCCGGGTATTGCGCCGCAGCGTGGCGATCTGCTCCCGGCTTTCCGCATTGGGAATGTTCGACAGCCGGTCGGCCGTGGTGGGTACATTGTGGTCCTGCACCGCGATGTGCCGCCGCGGCGAACGCAGCGAGCGGCCGGCCTCGGCCATGCTGGCGAAGGCTTGCGGGCTGGATACCTCCTGCACCAGATGCCGGTCGATATAGATCAGGTCTTCGCCGGAATCATTGCGGGCGACCGAGTGTTCCGCCCAGATCTTGTCGAATAGCGTGGTCATGGCTGCGAGGCCGCCACTGGCTCGTACCACGGCAGTTCCGGCCGGTTGCCGTAGCGACGCACGCGGATGTTGGCCTGCTCGCCATGCCCCGCGAAATTCTCCATATGGCACAGGCGCGAGCAGTATTCGCCGATCTCGGCACTGGCCGCGTCGGTCGTCACGTGCTGGAAGGTGCAGGTCTTCAGGAACTTGCCGACCCACAAGCCGCCGGTGTAGCGCGCCGCCTTGTTGGTGGGCAACGTGTGGTTGGTGCCGATCACCTTGTCGCCGAAGGCGACGTTCGTGCGCGGCCCCAGGAACAGCGCGCCGTAGTTGGTCATGTTTTGCAGGAACCAGTCCGGATCGCGGGTCATCACCTGCACGTGCTCCGAGGCCAGCTCATCCGCCTTCTGCAGCATTTCTTCCCGCGTATCGCAGACGATGACCTCGCCGAACTCCGCCCACGAACGAGCCGCGATCTCGGCGGTGGGCAGGATCTTGAGCTGCCGTTCCACTTCGGCCATGGTGGCGTGCGCCAGCGCTTCGCTGTCGGTCAGCAGCACGGCCGGCGAAGTCGGCCCATGTTCCGCCTGTCCAAGCAGGTCGACCGCGCAGATTTCGCCATCCACCGACTCGTCCGCGATGACCAGCGTTTCGGTAGGGCCGGCAAACAGGTCGATTCCCACGCGGCCGAACAGCTGGCGCTTGGCTTCCGCCACGAACATGTTGCCCGGACCGACCAGCATGTCCACCGGTGCGATCGAAGACGTGCCGACCGCCATCGCCACCACGGCCTGCACGCCGCCCAGGACCAGGATCTCGTCCGCGCCCGCCATGTGCATCGCGGCGACGATGGCCGGGTGGGGTTCCCCGTGGAAAGGAGGCGCGGTAGCCACCACCCGCTTCACGCCCGCCACCTTCGCGGTCAGCACGCTCATGTGCGCCGACGCCAGCAGCGGATACTTGCCCCCGGGGATGTAGCAGCCGACCGCGTTGAGGGGAATATGGCGGTGCCCCAGGAAAACGCCGGGACGAGTCTCGACCTCCACGTCCAGCATGGATTCGCGCTGGATCCGGGCGAAGTTGCGCACCTGCGCCTGGGCGAAGCGAATGTCGTCCAGTTCGCCGGACGAGAGGCTCTTCATCGCCCGCTCGATGGCCGGCCGCGACAGGCGGAAGTCCTGCGGATCCCAGTTGTCGAATTTCCTGCTGTACTCGCGGACGGCCTCGTCGCCGCGAGCCTCGATGTCGCGGATGATGCCCTCGACGGTGTTGCGGACGGCGACGTCGTCGTTGGCACGGGCCTGGACATCACGGCCGCGCTTGAGATAGCGAATCATGGCGTCTCCTGATCGTGTTCAGTAGTGCGACAACAGGCGCCCCAGCCCCTGGACCTTGTCCTGGATGCCGCACTGGCGCAGCGCGTGCCAGTACGTGGCCGTGTTGATCGCGATGACGGGCTTGTCCAGGAAGAGTTCGGCGGCGGCGGCCAGCCGGACCATGGAGAGATTGGTACCGAGTTGCACGATGGCGTCGACGTCATCGCCATTGAGCTCGTTTATCGCGTCGCGGCACATCTGGTCGGTGGTATGCGCGATCTGGACCGGGCTCGGGCGGCGCAGGCAGATGTCGCGCACGACCGTGAAGCCGCAGTCCTCGAAAAACTGCCGCGCTTCCGCATTCGCCACGGGGTAGTAGGGAGAAAGAAAGGCAATCCTGCGCGCGCCGTAGGCATTCAACGCTGCCTCCAGCGCGAACGAACCGCAGCTCACATCCACGCCCACGTGCTCGCGCATCTTTTCCAGATACGCCTGAGCCCCTTTCTTGCCCCCCCAGAACATTACCGCCGACATGCCCATGATCAGGTATTGCATCTCGCAGGTCTTGAGCACACTGGCCGCCTGCATGGTGTTGCCCGAAATCGACTCCATCATGTGCACGAAGCTCTCGTCACTATCGACCTTGAAGTCGGGAATCTCGATGCGGCTGTAGTGGTTGGTGACGCCTACCGGGCGCATGTCGTCGAAATCCGGTTGCACGATGGTATTGGTCGACGGTCCAATCACGCCGAACTTCATCCGATAACCCAGGTGATCCATGGCTTGCTCCTCAAGAAAAAAGTGAAATCAGTTCGTCGCGATCCATCACGTCCGCATACTTCTGCCCCATGTCGAACAGGCTGGCCTGGTGCGGACCCATCGCGCGGTCGCCCACGCAATCGGCCACCACCACGGTCAGGAAGTTGTGCTGCATGGCGTCAAGCGCAGTTGCGCGTACGCAGCCGCTGGTGGTGCAACCCACCACCACCGCGGTGTCCACGCCCTTGCCGCGCAGCCAGTCGGCCAGGCCTGTCGCGAAGAAAGCCGAGGCGCCCTGCTTGCGCACGATGTACTCGCCGGCGGTTGGCGCGAGCCCCGGGACGATCTGCGAACACTCGGCTGTTTCGGTGAATCGGGTCAGGCTCGGTGTCTTGCGGCAGAAAACGTTGTGATCGCTGCCATCCTCGGCATACACCATGCGCGCATGCGCGATTGGCCAGTTGCGCTGACGGAAGGCATGCAGCAGGCCTTGCGTGCGTTGCGCCGCCTCGCTCACATGCGCGCCTCCCAACAGCGCCGGATCGACGAAACCATTGATGAAATCGACCAGCACCAGCCCGCACTGGCGTCCCACGCCGCTTGCATGTCCCAGGCCCTGGCGCTGGTAGACATCCAGTTCATCCATGTCCTTCCCCTTCAGGTCACGCAATTTCCGCCGCGCGATCCAGCGCGTCGAACATCGAGGTCTTGCGGATATAGTCCAGCGACGCGACCGGGTCGGTCGCGGTGGCGCGCAGCTCATCGTGGATGCGGGAGCGCACGGCCTCGTCGCGTTCTTCGATCATCTTCTTGTTGCGCGCGGTGTTGGCGTTGATGTATTCGATGGCGACGGTGCGGCGCTGGCGTTCATACAGGTCGAGCAGTTCGATGGGCGCGCGTCCGGCCAGGACCTCGATCAGCTTGCCGGTCAGGTTGAAGGCGTCATGCACGCCGCCATTCATGCCCATGCCGCCCAGCGGGTTGTTGATGTGCGCGGAGTCTCCCGCCAGCAGTACCCGGCCCTTGCGAAACTGCGCGGCCACGCGCTGGTGCACCTTGTACAGCGTGCGATGAACGATCTGGTAGGGCCGCGGCTGGGGCAGCAGGCCTTGCAGGCGTCGCTCGATGACGGCATCCGAGAGGACCCGCTCGTCGGACTCGTGCTCGGGCGTGGGAAACAGCACGCGCCACAGCGACGGCACCTTGAGCAGCACGCACCATTCCTCCGGATCCGAGATGTAGTTCACCAGCGACAGGTTCTCGAAGTGCTGCTCGAACGGGAACTGCGTCGACACCACCAGGAAACGCTCGGGATAGGTGTAGCCCTCGAATTCGATGCCGACGCTGTTGCGCACCGCGCTCCAGGCGCCATCCGCGCCGATGAGAAAGTCGCCGCGGGCGGTCTCGATGCCGTCGGCCGTGCGCAATTGCACCGTGACGCCGCCTTCGTCCTGCTGCACCGACTCGACCGCGCAGCCGAACCGCACTCTGGCATTCGGATAACTGGCCAGTTTCTTGACCAGCTCGTCGTTGAGCTTCCACTGCTCGCATTGCAACCGGAAGGGATACTTGGTGCTGCCGGCCAGCCGAGCCAGATCGAACTCGGCGATCAGTCCCTTGCGACGGTCCCGCTGCTGGGTATAGCGCGCCTTCAGGCCGGCCTCGACCAGGGGGTCGGCAATACCGTAGCGATCGAGCATATCGAGCGTGGGCGGATGAAAGGTCGAGGCACGCAGGTCCTCCATCACGCTGGCATTGCGCTCGAACAACTCGACTTCGATCCCGGCATCGGCCAGCACCATGGCACTGACCAGGCCCACCGGGCCGGCCCCGGCCACCAGAACTCTTGCTTTGGGCATCTCTTTCTCGCTTTGTACACAATCTGAGAAAAATTATGAGCCAAAGAAAACCGCCAGTCCAGCGCTTAGTTCCTTTTCAAACTTTCCCGCCCATGCACCAATCAAGCGCAAACTGGCTAAAACAAACGCCAAAATGGTGAATTCGAAGATTTTCTCGGGGTTTTCACCAAAACATCGAACCAATCGAGCAAATAAGGATTAGGATTGGATTGTGTACAAAACAAGACATCCTCAGGATGCCATCGTGGCAGTCGCCGCCCCTCCCGAACACAACCGAGGAACCACCATGCTTCGACCGCTTCTAGCCTCCCTGCACATCGCGGCCGCCGTCGCGATCCTTCCCGCAACGGCCAACGCACAGTCCTACCCCAGCAAGCCGGTACGGATCATCGTCCCCGCAGCCGCGGGCGGCACTTCGGACATCGTTGCCCGGCTGCTTGCGATGAAGCTGCAAGAGTCCATGGGCAAGCCTTTCATCGTGGAATACAAGGCCGGTGCCGGCACCAACCTCGGCAGCGACTACGTGGCCAAGGCGGCACCGGACGGCTACACGCTGCTGCTCAATGGCATCTCGATGGCGACGAGCCAGGTGCTATATCCCGACCTGCCGTATAACCCGCTGAAAGACCTGACACCGATCATCGAAGCCGCCGCCATGTCCAACGTGATCACGGTCAATCCCCAGTTGCCGGTCCACAACCTGAAGGAACTCATCGCGCTGGCGAAGAAGAACCCCGGCAAGTACAACTACGGCTCGCCCGGTTTCGGCAGCTCCGCCAGCCTGTCCGGCCAACTGCTCGAGATGAAGACGGGCGCCAAGCTGACGCACGTGGCCTACCAGGGCAACGCCCAGGCGACGAACGATCACCTCGCGGGGCTGCTGGAGGTCGGCTTCGTCAACCTGCCCGTGGCATTGCCGTTCGTGAAATCCGGCAAGCTGAGACCGCTGGCGGTCACATCCTCGACCCGTTCGTCGCTGTTGCCCGACGTGCCCACGGTGGCCGAGGCCCTGAACATCGACTATGAACTCACGGGCTGGTTCGGCCTGCTGGCCCCGGCCGGCACGCCCGGCGACATCATCGCCAAGCTGCACAAGGCCTCGGCCCAGGCCCTGGCCGACCCCTCCTCGCGCGAGACGATCATGAACGCGGGCGCCGAAGTGGTTGGCGGATCGAGCGCCGACTTCGCGCGCACACTGCGCGTGGACACCGAGCGCCTGACGGAGCTGGTCAAGCAATCGGGCGCCTCCGTCAACAAATAGCCCGTCCCGGGAAAGCCAGGATGCTCGAGCAGGGGTCCGTGGCACGCCTCGTGCCCGGACCTCGACGATGGACCGACCGACAACGCAGGGAGCACGTACCATGCGTAACACGCGACTCAAGGCCAGCTGCTTCGCACTCATGGTTGCCATCTCGGGTGGCGCCCACGCGGCTCAACCGGAGGACGCCTACCCCACCCGGCCGATCAGGATGATCATCGGCGGCGCGGCGGGAGGATCCTCGGATGTCTTTGCGCGCGCCATCGGCGACCACATGGCATCGACGCTCGGACAACCCGTCATCGTCGAATACAAGCCCGGAGCAGGTACGAACATCGGCACCGAATACGTCGTACGCGCCAAGCCGGACGGCTACACCATCCTCATCAACGGCTTGCCCATCGTGGCCAACCCCCATCTTTTCTCCAACCTGGGCTTCAACCCCGCGACCGACCTGGTGCCGATCTCGGGAGTCGCCAAGATGACCAACGTCATCACCGTCAACGCGTCGGTCCCGGTCAAGTCGCTGCCCGAACTGGTAGCCGAGGCCAGGAAATCGCCGGACCGGTTCGTGTACGGCTCGCCCGGCGAAGGCACCTCCAGCCACATCGCGGGCGAAATGCTGTCCGCCCGGACCGGCGCCCGATTCACCCACACGCCCTATCGCGGCAACGCCCAAGCCATGACCGACCTGCTGGGTGGCACGCTGCAGATGGGATTCGTCAACACGCCCGTGGCCGCCCCCTTCCTTAAGGAAGGCCGCCTGCGCGCGCTGGCCGTTACGTCAAAGACCCGATCGCCGCTACTGCCTGACGTGCCGACCGTGGCCGAAGCCCTGAACCTGCCGGACTTCGACTTCAACGGCTGGTTCGGCCTGTTCGCGCCCAGGGGAACGCCACCCGCGATCATCGCCCGCCTCGAACAAGCCGCCGGCAAGGCGCTGGCCGACCCCAAAGTGGACAAGATCTTCGTCGATGCCGGCGCCAGCGCCATGGAGCCCGGTGCGGCCAGCTTCGCCAAGTTCCTCACGGAGGAACGGAACAAGATCGACCCGCTGCTGGACAAGCGCAGCAAGTAGCGGCCCCGCCGACCGGAGAGCGGTCGCGCGCCGCCCTCCGCCCCTGCCTCCCCCTCCCCCGGACCGCCATTGCGCCCCACGCGCACGGTTTATTTTTTAAATAAAAATCATTATTATTCTTCTTTTTCTCGGTTCCCATGGAGGACCGATGTCGACCCTGACGCTTCGCATCTGGGCCTGGCCGCTCGCGCTTGGCATCCTCACCATCACCGGACTGCTCAGCGCCCTCGTGTCCGATACCTGGGGCGACGCCTGGTCCTGGGTCGGCCTGGGCACCCCGGTCGCAGTCATGCTCTGGTTCGGCTTGCGCCGCCGTCCCGTCCGGGCCCGCGCCCATGGATCGCCCCACCGCTCATGAACGTCTCGACCCACTCCGCCGGCACCCGCGGCCCCACCACCTTCACGAAGGACTGACGCATGTCCGCCCGCTCGCTCAAGACCTGGGCCTGGCTGCACAAATGGAGCAGCCTGGTCTGCACGGTGTTCATGCTGCTGCTGTGCCTGACGGGCCTGCCGCTGATCTTCCACCATGAAATCGGCCACCTGCTGGGAACCGAGGTCGAAGCGCCCGCGATGCAGGACGACAGTGCCCGGGTCAGCCTGGACCGCATCCTGGAAGTCGCGCATGCGCGCTACCCCGAACGGGTCATCCAGTTCGCCTCGCAAGACGAGGATGACGAGCGCATCTGGTTCGTCACGCTTACCCCCACGCCCGCCCCCACCGACGATTTCCGTTCCGTGGCGGTGGATGCGCGCACCGGCGAGATCCTGGCCGAGCCGCGCTTCGACGAAGGCTTCATGTACGTGATGCTCAAGCTGCACGTCGACCTGTTCGCGGGCCTGGCCGGCAAGCTGTTCCTGGGTTTCATGGGGCTGCTGCTGCTCATCGCCATCGTCAGCGGCACCGTCCTGTACGGTCCCTTCACGAAGAAGCTGGACTTCGGCGAGGTCCGGCGCCATCGCACCAAGCGCGTGAAATGGCTGGACCTGCACAATCTGCTGGGCATCGTGACCCTGGTCTGGGCCTTCGTCGTCGGTGGCACGGGCATGATCAATACCTGGGCCGACCTGATGATCAAGTATTGGCAGTACGATCAGCTCAGCACCCTGCTCGCGCCCTATCAGGGCCAGCCCCTCACGCCGGCGCCCGAGCGGGCCTCGCTGCAGCGGTCCATGGAAGCAGCCAAGGCGGCCGCCCCCGGCACCCGCCTGTCGTTCATCGCCTTCCCCGGCACGGCGTTCTCCAGCCCCCACCACAACACCTTCTTCCTGGCCGGCAACGAACCGCTCACCTCCAAGCTGCTGCAGCCGGTGCTGGTCGACGCCAAGACCGCCGAGGTCACCGCAGCGCCCAGGCTGCCCTGGTACCTGACGGCGCTCCTGGTCTCTCAGCCCTTGCACTTCGGCGACTACGGCGGCCTGCCCATGCAGATCATCTGGGCGCTGCTGGACATCGCGACCATCATTGTGCTTGGCAGCGGCCTGTACCTCTGGCTCAGGAAGCGGCAACCCGCCACGGCGGCGCGGCGCAAGCAGGCCACGGCGTCCGCGTGACCGCGCCGCCCCCCTTGGGGGCGCGGCGCGGGGGGCGCGGACTCGCAGCCTACATGTTGGCGATGACCGATTCCCCGAATCCCGAGCACGACACCTGGGTCGCGCCCTCCATCTGGCGCGCGAAATCGTAGGTCACGCGCTTGGACTGGATGGTTCGCTCCATGGCCGGCAGGATCAGGTCGGCCGCCTCGTGCCAGCCCATGTGCTGCAGCATCATGCGGCCCGACAGGATCTCGGAACTGGGATTGACGTAATCCTTGCCGGCGTACTTGGCGGACGTCCCGTGGGTGGCTTCGAATACGGCCACCGAATCGCTCATGTTCGCGCCCGGGGCGATGCCGGCGCCCCCGACCTGCGCGGCCAGCGCCGATGAAAGATAGTCGCCGTTCAGGTTGGGTGTGGCGATCACGTCGAACTCGACCGGGCGCAGCAGCATGGTCTGCGAGAACGTGTCGATCAGGCAGTCCTTGATCAGGACGTCCCGGCCGGTGCGCGGGTTGCGGATGCGGCAGAACGGCCCCGCGTCTATGGTCTCGGCGGCGAATTCGCGGCGGGCGATCTCGTAGCCCCAGTCCCGGAACGCGCCCTCGGTGTACTTCATGATGTTGCCCTTGTGCACCAGCGTGACCGAGCGGCGGTCGTGGTCCAGGGCATACTGGATGGCCTTGCGCACCAGGCGCTCGGTGCCCTCGCGCGAGACCGGCTTGATGCCGATGCCGGAGGTGGCCGGGAAGCGCAGGTGCTTGGCCCCGAGTTTCTCCTCCAGCACGGTGATCAGCTCCACGGCCTCGGGCGAACCCGCGGCGTACTCGATCCCGGCGTAGATGTCCTCGGAGTTCTCGCGGAAGATGACCATGTTGGTCTTCTCCGGCTGCTTCAGCGGCGACGGCACCCCGCGCAGGTACTGGATGGGCCGCAAGCAGACGTACAGGTCCAGCGCCTGCCGCATCATCACGTTCAGCGAACGGAAACCGCCGCCCGGCGGCGTGCCCAGCGGGCCCTTGATCGCGACGACGAACTCGCGCAATGCGGCCACGGTCTCGTCGGGCAGCCAGCCCCCCTCGCCATACAGCGTGGTCGCCTTGCGACCGGCGTAGATTTCCATCCAGTGGATGCGGCGGGCCTCGCCATAGGCCCTGGCCACGGCCGCATCGATCACCTTCAGCGCCACCGGCGTGATGTCGCGCCCGGTGCCGTCGCCCTCGATGTAGGCGACGATGGGCTGGTCGGGCACGTTGAGGGAGAAATCCGCGTTGACGGTGATGCGGCTGCCCTGGGCGGGCACCTGGATATGCTTGTAGGAAGACATGCGGCGTTTCCGAACGATCGTTGAAGCAAGCCGCGGCGCGGCCCTGTCACATCCCGTGGATTATCCCGTATTCGGCCGGGCGGCGCACGCGGCCGGCGGCGGGGCGGGCCCGGCGCGGCGGGTACAATGCCCGGATGATGTTCAATCCTACCCGAGACCAGGTCCGCCAGTTCTTCACCGAGACCTGGCGCAAGCATCGCGCCGGCGAAGTCCTGACGCCGCTGGAAGCCACCGCGCTGGACTGGATCCTGGAACACCCCGAATACCACGGCGACCTCGAGAACCCCGAGGCCGCCCAGGCCGACTACAGCGTCGAGGCCGGCCGCACCAACCCCTTCCTGCACCTGTCCATGCACCTGGCGATCGCCGAACAGCTCTCGATCGACCACCCGCCCGGCATCCGCGACGCCTACCAGCGGCTGGCCCAGCGCAAGGGCGCCCACGAAGCGGCGCACGAAATCATGGAATGCCTGGGCCGCGTCGTATGGGAAGCCCAGCGCCTGGGCACCCCGCTCGATACCGATGCCTATATCGAGCTGATCCGCCAGCGCGCCGGCTCGTAGGCCGCCGCATTCCCGCCACGCGGTCCTTCAGCAGGCCGGCCACGACATGGACGTCAAGCAGCTCCGATACTTCGTCGCCATTGCCCAGCAGGGCAGCCTTTCCGCGGCGGCGCGGCGCCTGCACGTGGTCCAACCGGCCTTGAGCCAGGCCCTGGCCGCCCTGGAAACCGAACTCGGCACGCCTTTATTCACCCGCGGCCCCACGGGCGTGGTCCCGACCACGTCGGGGACGGAACTGCTGCACCATGCGCTGGCCATCCTCAGGCAGATCGACCGGGCCAGGGCCGCCATCCAGTCCACCCTGGACACCGCCAGCGGCCCGGTGCGCATAGGCATCCTGCACAGCGCCGCGCCGGTCGCCTGCGCCCCGCTGTTCACCCGCCTGCGCCAGGAGGCCCCCGGCATCCAGCCCCAGTTGGTGGTGGGCTATTCCGACGCCCTGGCGCAGCGGCTGCGCCGCGGCGAACTGGACCTGGCCATGTTGGTGCTGGCCAGTGACGAGCGGGGGGAATCCGACGCGCATCTATACGAGGAAAACATCTGCCTGGTGACGCCGGCCAGCCATGCCGGCGGAACGCCGCCGGTGGAACTGCCGAGCCTCCAGGACTTTCCCCTGCTGCTGTCCATGGCACAGCCCCTGCACCAGTCGCTGCTTGCCCTGGCCCAGGCGCAGAAGCTCCGGCTGAACATCATGGGCGGCGTGGAGGACATTTCCTCGCTCCTCCTCTTGTGCGAGACTGGCCAATTCTCCACCCTGCTGCCCGAAGGACTGGCGGGCACGCTGACGCGAGGCACGTCGCTGGTCGTCCGACGCATCGCCCACCCCGCCTTTTCCCGCCGCGTGGTCGTACGCGCCTGCCCCGACCTGCCCAAGTCCCATGCCGTCATCGCGGCCGAGCGCATCATGAAGGCCACGCTGGCAAGCCAGGTTTGACTGCCCGCCATCACGCGGGGTGATGGCGCTCTCAAAACTTCCTATTACCGGTCAGCCGGCCCCAGCCGCTAGGATCTCGGCTCCGAGACCCTTCCTTCCACGAAGCAAAGCATGCGGCCCAATTTCCTGATGTTCATCGTCGACCAGCTGTGCGCCGATCACCTCGGCTGCTACGGCAACACCACGGTGCGGACCCCGAATATCGACCGGCTCGCCGAGCGGGGCTGGACCAGCTCGAACACCTACGTCGCCACGCCGATCTGCATGCCCAACCGCTCCAGCCTGATGACCGGCCGCATGCCGTCGGCCCACGGCGTCCGCCACAACGGCCTGCCGCTGGGGCTGGAAGCCGTGACCTTCCCGGAGCTGCTGCGCGAGGCGGGCTACGCCACGGCACTGATAGGCAAGTCGCATCTCCAGACCATGACGGACCATGCGCCGCTTCCCGATCCCAGGACACCCCGCCGGGCCCGCGACGGCGCCCGGCATTACCCCGGGGACTACCTGCAGGAAAGCGTCGCCAGCTGGCGCGGCCACGAATACCCCATGAGCCTGCCCTACTACGGCTTCGGCCATGCGGAGATCGGCATCGAACATGGCGACGACATCAACGGCCACTACCGGCAATGGCTGCGCGGCAAGTGCGCCGACGCGGAAACATGGATCGGCCGGTCCAATGCCCTGCCCAGCGACTACGAGCTGGCGGCGGTCGGCCAGGCCTGGCGCACGCGCGTACCCGAAGCCTTGCACCCCAGCGCGTGGGTAGCCGAGCGGACCTGCGACCGTCTGCGCGCCTATGCGCGGAACGATGCGCCGTTCTTCCTGTATGCCTCGTTTCCGGACCCGCACCATCCCTATACGCCGCCGGGCCGATACTGGGACATGTACCGTCCGGAGGACATGGCGCTGCCCGCGTCCTACCGCTCGGACACCCCGCCGCCCCACCTGGCGTGGCTGCGCCGCCAGCGCGACGCGGGGCGCGCCCACAAGACCTCCATGGCCTGCTTTGCCGCCACGGAACGAGAAGTACGAGAGGCAATCGCGCTCAACTACGGGGCCATCAGCTTCATCGACGCAAACATCGGCCGTGTACTGCAAACCCTGGAAGAATGCGGGCTGGCCGACAACACGATCGTGATCTTCACGGCCGATCATGGAGAATACGGCGGCGATCATCAGTTGCTGTTCAAGGGCTCCCTGCATTACCGCAGCCTGATACGTACACCGCTCATATGGGCCGCGCCGGACGCCCGGCGCGTGCGGGAAAACGGCCTGCTTTCGACCATCGACATCGCGCCCACGATTCTGGAAGCTGCCGGCGTCGAAGCCTGCAACGGCATGCAAGGCATGTCCTTCCTGCCCTCGATCCAGGCGCGGCCGTTCCAGGCCCGCGACGCGGTACTGATCGAAGAGGAAGGCCAACGGACCTATTTCGGCTTCGACGCCCCCGTCCGGATGCGAACCCTGGTCCATCCCCGCTACCGGCTCAGCGTGTATGACGGCGTGGAATGGGGCGAACTGTACGACCGCCTGGACGATCCGCTCGAGTGCGCCAACCTCTGGGACAGCGCCGCCCACCGCGGCATCCGCGACGCCCTGATCCAGCAGTTGCTGCGCCAGGCCATGGCGCACCCGGACACCGCCCTGTCGCCGCTGGCCGTTGCGTGACGGAAAAGATACTCACAAGGAGACAACATGCCCCGCTTCGCAACATCCTGGCTGCTTTGCGCAGGCCTTGCCCCGCTCGCCTGGCAATCACCCGCCCTGGGCGACGACTGGCCGACGCGGCCGGTCAAGCTGGTCGTCTCGCACGCGCCCGGCTCGAGCACCGACATCGTGGCGCGATACATCGCAACCCAGCTTGCCCGCGGCTGGGCCCAGCCGATCGTGATAGAAAACAAGCCCGGCGGGCAAAACATCATCGGCGCCCAGGCCGTCACCCGCGCCTCGCCTGATGGCTACACGCTGTTCTACGGCACCACCAGCGCCCTGGTCAGTAATCTTTATACGATCAAGGGACTGCCCTACGATCCCGTCAAGGACTTCGTCCCCATCCGGTTCATCGGCTACAGCCCGTTCATGATCGCAGCCACCGCGGGGCTGAAGGCATCCACGCTGAAGGAGGCCTTGTCGGCCCCCGGCAAGGACGGCACGGGCCCTCGCGTCGCGACCGAAGGCGCCAAGACCTTCTCGGGCATACTGGCCAACACATTGGAATCGATGTCAGGAGCCCGCTGGACCACGGTGCCTTATTCGAAGTCCTCGGAAGCGCTGCAGGACACCATAGCCGGCCGGACCGACCTCGTCGTCCTGCCTGCCATCGTGGTGATGAATCATGTCGGGCAAGGCCGGCTGAAGGCCCTGGCGGTCAGCACCGCATCGCGGCTGCCGTCGATGCCGGACGTTCCGGCCCTGGGAGAAACTTTTCCCGGCTTCGGACTGGCCGGTTGGCACATGCTCGCGGCCCCCGCCGGCACGCCCGCTTCCGTCGTGGCGCGCCTGAACCGGGAACTCGACACGCTGCTGGCCAAGCCGGAAATCGCCCGACACCTGGCCTCCCTGGGCCTGGACACCGATCCGGCCCTGTCCACCGCCGACCAGAACCGCCGGTTCCTGCAACAGGAACACGCCACCTGGCAACGCATCACCCGGCAGACCGGCCTGCTCCCCGAATAAGCAAGGCTCCACACAGGAGCGAAATGGAAGACTGAGGATGCGGTGGATCCGGCTTTGCCGGTCCATCCGCATCGCCCCTCGGGACCCGGCGCCGGGCCGCCCCAAGGCGGGTCCCGGCCCCTTGGGGCTGCCGCATAGCGGCTGGGGCCCACCATTCTGGGCGCGCGTCAGCGCGTAGGAGGACCCTACTACTTACGTACGGCCAGGTTGCCAGGCAGGCTGGACAGGTACGCCGCCACATCCTCGATGTCCTTGTCGGACAGTTGGACGGCGAACGCACCCATGATGGCGTTCTTGCGGATGTTGGCCGACGGCGCGGCATTGGACTGGCCCCGGCGATACGCCTTCAGCGCATGCGCGAGGTAGTCGGGATGCTGGCCCGCCAGTTGGGGATAGCTGGGATCGATGGAGGTCTTGGCATCGGCACCGTGGCAGGAGGCACAGTTGATGCGATCGAACACCGCCTTGCCGGCGGCGATGTCGCCGGCGGCCTGGGCGGCCGACAGCGAGAGCAAGGCGCTGCCGACGAGGAAGGAAAGGCGCTGGATGGTCTTCATGGTCGGACGGCTCACTTCAGGCTGGAGTAATAGGCGGCCAGATCGGCGATGTCCTGCTCGGACAGGCTCTTGGCGATGCCAACCATGGAAGGATGCGTCCGCGCGCCGCTGGCGTACTCCTTCAGCGCCGCCTCGATGTACTTGGCGTTCTGCCCAGCAATCATCGGAACGTGATAGACCTCGGGAAAGCTGGCTTTGTAGCCCGGGATGCCATGGCAGCCTATGCACATGGAATTCTTGTCACGGGCGGCATCGGCGTTGCCGGTGATGGTAGCCGGCGGGGCCGATTGGGCCACGGCCGAGCCGACGACCGCACAGGCGGCCAGGGCGGCCAACGCGGGCAGCGCCCGCTTCGTTATGCTCAACTTCATTAGAACGCTCTATCAGAATCAAGGAAATCCCGATACCGGGCGGCGAAACGACTGAGCGGCAACGCCCGGCCCCCACAGGCCAACGAAGCGTCTCCGTTTTATTCCATCGAGAAACCGTATTGTTGTACTCAGGTCCGGTTTCCGTCTTTATTTAACCCCTAATGATACATCAGGAACAACCTCCGTCCGCCGCCCCTTTTGCGGGACGGGCGCCGGTTCACCCTGCCCGTCCGGAGTTTTCTTATACTGGGTGCTTCGCCCCCGCGGGGCCCTACCGCCAGCCCGACCATGCCCCAGTCCGTCTCGCCGTCCGCCGCCCGCTTCCAGGGCACCGACACCTACGTCGCCACCGACGACCTGACGCTGGCCGTCAATGCCGCGCTCACGCTCGAGCGCCCGCTCCTGATCAAGGGCGAACCCGGCACCGGCAAGACCATGCTGGCCGAGGAAGTGGCCCGGGCGCTGGGGCGGCCGCTGCTGCAATGGCACATCAAGTCCACCACCAAGGCGCACCAGGGGCTGTACGAATACGACGCGGTCTCGCGCCTGCGCGATTCGCAGTTGGGCGACGAGAAGGTGCGCGACATCACGAACTACATCGTGCGCGGGGTGCTGTGGCAGGCCTTCGCCTCGCCCGAGCCGGTGGTGCTGCTGATCGACGAGATCGACAAGGCCGACATCGAATTCCCCAACGACCTGCTGCGCGAGCTGGACCGCATGGAATTCCACGTGTACGAAACGCGTGAAACCGTGCGTGCCGTGCACCGGCCGCTGGTCATCATCACCTCCAACAACGAGAAGGACCTGCCGGACGCCTTCCTGCGGCGCTGCTTCTTCCACTACATCCGGTTTCCCGAGAAGGAGACCATGGAACGCATCGTCGAAGTCCACTACCCCGGCCTGAAGAAGGAACTGTTGTCGGCGGCGCTGGACAGCTTCTTCCAGCTGCGCGAGACCCCGGGCCTGAAGAAGAAACCGTCCACGTCCGAACTGCTGGACTGGCTCAAGGTCCTGCTGGCCGAGGACATCCCGCCTGAAGCCTTGAAAAGCACCGACCGCGAAGCCGCCGTGCCTCCGCTGCATGGCGCGCTGCTGAAAAACGAACAAGACGTCCACCTGTTCGAACGCCTGATCCTCATGGCTAGAAGCGGCAGACGGGCATGAAATCGCATCGATCCACCCCGCGCGTCATTCAGGGTGCCGCGGATCCGGCTTCGCCGGTCCGCCAGCGCCGCCCCCTGGGCCCGGCGCCGGGCCGCCCCAAGGCGGGCCCAGGCTCCCTCGGGGGGCTGCCGCGCAGCGGCGGGGGGCTCACCGTTCGGGGCGCGCGAAGCGCGTAGGGGGGGCCTCATGCTCATTGATTTTTTTTACCATCTGCGCAAGCACCAGTTGCCGGTCTCCATCAACGAGTACCTGACGCTGCTGGAAGCGCTGTCGCGCCGGGTGATCGCGCCGTCGGTGGACGAGTTCTATCTGCTGGCCCGGATGACGCTGGTCAAGGACGAAAGCCAGTTCGACCGCTATGACCGGGCCTTCGCCAGCTACTACAAGGGCATCGAGGCGGCCGTCCCGCCGGGCAAGGAGATCCCGGCCGAATGGCTGGTGCAGCGCTTCATGCGCGAGCTGTCGCCCGAGGACAAGGCCGCGATCGAGAAGCTGGGCTGGGACAAGCTGATGGAACTGTTCCGCCAGCGGCTGGAGGAGCAGAAGGAACGCCACGAGGGCGGCAGCAAGTGGATAGGTACCGGCGGCACTTCGCCCTTCGGCAGCGGCGGCTACCACCCCGAGGGCATCCGCATCGGCCAGGACAGCGCCGGCAACCACAGCGCGGTCAAGGCCTGGGACATGCGCAGCTTCCGCGACTACGACGATCAGGTGGAACTGGGCACGCGCAACATCAAGGTGGCCCTGCGGCGGCTGCGCCGCTTCGCCCGCGAAGGCGCCGACCTGGAACTGGACCTGGACGACACCATACGCAGCACGGCGCGCAATGCCGGGCACCTGGACATCCGCATGGTGCCCGAGCGGCACAATACGGTGAAGGTGCTGATGATGCTGGACGTGGGCGGCACGATGGACAGCCACATCCAGCGGATCGAGGAACTGTTCTCGGCCGCGCGCAGCGAGTTCAAGCACCTGGAAGTCTATTATTTCCACAACTGCCTGTACGACTGGGTCTGGCAAAGCAACCGCCGGCGCCACGCCGAGCGCGCCCACACCTGGGACGTGCTGCGCAAGTACAACCCGGACTGGCGCCTGATCTTCGTCGGCGACGCCACCATGAGCCCGTACGAGATCCTGCAGCCGGGCGGTTCGGTGGAATACCACAACACCGAGGCCGGCGCGGTCTGGCTGCAGCGCATGGCCGCGGCCTATCCCCGTTTCGTCTGGCTCAATCCCGAGCCGGAGGGCCTGTGGCCCTACCGCCAATCCACCGACATCATCCGGAAACTGATGCAGGGCCGCATGTATCCCGTCACGCTGAGCGGCCTGGAACAGGCCATGCGGCTGCTGTCCAAGTAGCATCCCGGGCCGCGCGGCGGGAACGTTGTCGCGGCCCGGCACTCCAATCCACTTCCTGAACGGTTCGAGTCCGCCTATGCCATCATCGCTCACCGCCAACCGCTCCGGTCTCCTGGGCCGGGCCTTCGCCTGCGTGGCCCTGTCCGCGGCCGCCCTGCTGCCGCCGTCCACCCACGCCGCCCAGGCCCGGACGCAGGCAGCCGTCCCTGCCGGCGTACAGAAGGTCACCTCGGTCGAAGGCATCAACGAATACCGGCTGAACAACGGGTTGCGCATCCTGCTGGCACCCGACCAGTCCAAGCCGACCACTACGGTCAACATGACCTATCTCGTGGGTTCCCGCCAGGAGAACTACGGCGAAACCGGCATGGCGCACCTGCTGGAACACATGCTGTTCAAGGGCACGCCCACGATGCGCAACGCGCTGGCCGAGTTTTCGCGCCGCGGCCTGCAGGCCAACGGCAGCACCTGGACCGACCGCACGAACTATTTCGCCAGCTTCGCCGCCAACGAGGCCAACCTGGACTGGTACCTGGGCTGGCAGGCCGACGCCATGGTCAACTCGCTGATCGCGCGCAAGGACCTGGACTCGGAAATGACCGTCGTGCGCAACGAGATGGAAAGCGGCGAGAACAATCCGTTCCGTGTGCTGATGAGCAAGATGATGGCCGCGGCCTACCAGTGGCACAACTACGGCAAGACCACGATAGGCGCGCGCTCGGACGTCGAGAACGTCGACATCGGCCGCCTGCAGGCCTTCTACCGTACCTACTACCAGCCGGACAACGCCGTGCTGATCGTCTCGGGCCAGTTCGACGAGGCCAAGACGCTGGCCGTCATCGCCCGCACCTTCGGCAAGATACCCAAGCCCAAGCGCACCCTGCCGCGCCTGTACACCGAGGAACCGGTCCAGGACGGCGAGCGTAGCGTCACGCTGCGCCGCGCCGGCGGCTCGCCCATGGTCGCGGCCATGTACCACACGCCGCAGGGCGGCGCGGCCGATTCCGCGGCCATGGAAATGCTGGCCGGCATCCTGGGCGACGCGCCCTCGGGCCGGTTGTACAAGTCGCTGGTGGAAACCAAGCTGGCCGCCTCCACCTTCGGCTTCACCTTCGGCATGTACGATCCGGGCATGATCATGATGGGCGCCCAGCTGCAGCCCGGCGCCAGCCTGGATGCCGCGCGCGACAAGATGCTGGAGACCATCGAGTCCATCAAGGCGCAGCCGATCACCAGCGAAGAGCTGGAGCGCGCGCGCACCCGCTGGCTCAAGGACTGGGACATGGCCTACAGCGATCCGCAGAAGGTGGGCGTGTCGCTGTCCGAGAGCATCGCCCAGGGCGACTGGCGACTGTTCTTCGTGACCCGGGACCGTATCCGCGACCTGAAGCTGGCCGACGTGCAGCGCGTGGCGGAAAGCTACCTGCTGCAATCGAACCGCACGCTGGGCACCTACATCCCGACCGACGGTCCCCAGCGCGCTCCCGCGCCGCAGCCCCTGGACCTGCAGGCCGAGCTGAAAGGCTACAAGGGCGACACCGACTTCGTGCAGGCCGAGGCCTTCGACGCCACGCCGGCCAACATCGACGCCCGCACCCAGCGCAAGACGCTGGACCTGCCCAACGGGCCGGTCAAGCTGGCGCTGCTGCCCAAGTCGACCCGCGGCCACCTGGTCAACGCCCGCCTGGTGGTGCAGTTCGGCGATGCCGAGACGCTGCGCGGCCAGCGCGAGATCTCGCGCGCCGTGGGCGCCCTGCTCGACAACGGCACGGCCACGATGACGCGGCAGCAGATCGAGGACCGTTTCGACGCGCTGCGGGCGGACGTCGGCTTCGCCGGGGGCGGCACCAGCGCGGCGGTCGACATCTCGACCACCCGCGACAACCTGCCCGCCACGCTGGAACTGGTGCTGGACGTGCTGCGCAACGCCAACTTCCCCGAGGACCAGTTGGACGAGTACCGCCGCCGCGGCCTGGCCTCGGTGGAAAGCGCCCGCCAGGAGCCCACGGCCGTCGCGCAACAGGCCTTGGCGCGGCACGACAACCCATGGCCTGCCGACGACCTGCGCTACACCCCCAGCTTCGACGAGCAGGAGGCCGCCTACAAGGCGCTGACCCGCGATGCACTGGTGCAGTTCCATGACCGCTTCTACGGCGCGGGCCGCGTGCGGCTGGCCGCCGTGGGCGACTTCGACCCGGCGGCGGTCGAGCAGTCGCTGACCAAGGGCCTGCAAGGATGGAAGAAGGCTCCGGCCTACACGCGCGTGGACGATCCCTACCATGCGGTGCCGGCCAAGCGCTTCGACATCTCGCTGCCCGACAAGGCCAACGCCTTCTACCTGTCCACCATGCCGATCAGGCTGCAGGACACCGATCCGGACTATCCCGCGGCCATGCTGGCGAACTACCTGCTGGGCAGTTCCGAGACCTCGCGGCTGTGGATGCGGGTGCGCGAACGCGAAGGCCTGTCGTACAACGTGCGCAGCCAGCTGTCGGCCTCGTCCTACGAACCCTCGGGCCAGTGGACGCTGTACGCCATCTACGCGCCCAGCAACCGGGCGCGGCTGGAGACGGCCATCAAGGAGGAATCCGAGCGCGTCCTGCGCGAAGGCTTCAGCGCGCAAGAGGTCAAGGACGGCATCGACTCGCTGATGAACCTGCGCCACCTGGCCCGCGCGCAGGATCGGCGGCTGGCGGGTGCCTGGTCGGACTACCTGGACCTGGACCGCACCTTCGCCTTCGCGGCGGAATCCGACCGCAAGCTCAAGGCCCTGACCGCGGAGCAGGTCAACGCGGCGCTGCGCAAGTACTTCAAGCCCGAAGACTTCAGCACCGCGGTGGCGGGGACCTTCAAGCCGTAGTCCGCCCCCCGTCGGGAGGCCCGTCGCCGTCGGGCCTCCCGGCCGCATGCTGCGGCCACAGCATCTTCACCACTTCCCGGTCGCGGCCGAAGGCAAAACAGGAATCGATCTTCTCCCGTGCCCGCTCCTCGCCCATCAGCAGGGGCATGTCGCGCTGCAGCCCGCGTATGCCTTGCAAGGCCGTGGTCGCCATCGGCACCAGCATTTCCATCAAGTGGGTACAGCTGGCCGCGCCTCGCAACCGGTCCTTGACCATGGCCGTCCAGCCCCGGGCGATGCGCTCGCCGACCAGCACGCGCAGCGTGTCCGTGGCTTCCTTGCATAGCGGCCAGGGCGTCGAATCCGACGCCGCCACGATGTCCCGGATCACATACGCGTCGTCCACCGTCAGGCGTATCCACAGGTCGTGGAGCGCTTCTCCCGCGGGCAGCGGGTCGTCCGAACTCATGAGTTGGAAGGGAAAGGGCTTGCGGTCGACCAGCCGGGCTTCCACGTCGTACAGACCGTCTTCGCGGGCGTAGGTCTGCATGTCGATGACGCGGTGATGGACGGAGCGGCGGGCGGAGGGTTCCGGTAGAGGCATGATGGCAGGCTTCCTGGCTGGCGCCCAGCCATTGTAGAGGCACCGGCCCGCGCGATCGAATCGGCGGGCCCGGCCTCCATGCCAGCAACGCTAGGCTTGCGCCTCGGCCAGCACCACGGCCCGCTTGCGCCGGATGGCCGGCGCAAGCGCCAGCACGATCAACAGCGCCGTGGCGATCAGCAGCCCCAGCGAGATGGGCCGCGTGACGAACACCGAGAAATCGCCGCGCGCCACCATGAGCGTGCGCCGGAAGCTCGTCTCCATCATGGGCCCCAGCACGAAGCCCAGCAGCAACGGCACCGGCGATATCGACAGCTTGCCGAACAGGTAGCCGGCCGCGCCGAAGCAGGCGACCAGGAACACGTCCGCCACCGAATTCTGGATCGAATAGACCCCGACGCAGCAGAACACCAGGATGGCTGGATACAGCAGCCGGTACGGCACCTTGAGCAGCCGCACCCACAGTCCGATCAGCGGCAGGTTCAGGACCACCAGGATCAGGTTGCCTATCCACATCGACGCGATCAGGCCCCAGAACAGCGCGGGATGGCTGGTCATGACCTGCGGTCCCGGCTGGATGTTGTGGATGGTCATCGCGCCCAGCATCAGGGCCATGACGGCGCTGCCGGGAACGCCCAGCGTCAGCAGCGGGATGAAGTTGGTCTGCGCGGCGGCGTTGTTGGCGGCTTCGGGCGCGGCGACGCCTTCGATGGCGCCATGCCCCATTTCCGCCGACCTGGACGACAGTTTTTTCTCCAGCGTGTAGGCCGAGAAGGCGGAAATGGTCACGCCCGCTCCGGGCAGGATGCCGAGGGCCGACCCGAGCGCGGTACCCCGGACGATCGAGGGCGCCATCCTCCGGATGTCGTCCCGGGTGGGCATCAGGCTGGCGATGGGCGCCACGGCTGTCGTTCCGGAGGCCTTCTGCATTTCCAGGTTCGCCACGATCTCGGCCACGCCGAACAGGCCCATGGCGAGGCAGGTGAACTCGATGCCCTCCATCAACTGTGGAATCTCGAAGGCCAGCCGCACCGTGCCGCTGTTCACGTCGGTCCCGACCAGGCCGAGGATGATGCCGATGGCGATCATGCCCAGCGACACGTCCAGCGACTCGGAAGACAGCGCCACGGCGCCGACCAGCCCCAGCAGCATCAGCGAGAAATACTCCGCCGGCCCGAACTTGAACGCCATCTCGGCCAGCGGCGCGGCGAACGCCGCCAGCAGCAGCACGCCGACGCAGCCGGCGAAGAAGGAGGCGATGGCCGCCGTGGCGAGCGCCGGGCCCGCCCTGCCCTGCGTGGCCATGGCATGTCCATCGATCAGCGTGACTGCCGACGAGGACTCGCCCGGCAGCTTCACCAGGATGGCGGTGGTCGACCCGCCGTACTGGGCGCCGTAGTAGATGCTGGCGAGCATGATGAGCGCCGACGTGGGCGGCAGCGCATAGGTGATGGGCAGCAGCATCGCGATGGTCGGCACCGGCCCCAGCCCGGGCAGGACGCCGATCAGGGTGCCCAGCAGGCAGCCGGCGAAGGCATAGGCAAGGTTCTGCCACGACAGCGCGGTGGCGAAGCCCAGCGCCAGATGGTCCAGCAATTCCATGCGAGGCTCCTCAGTCCAGGAAGGCCGGCCACAGGTTGAACGGCAGCCCCAACCCGTGGACGAATGCGCCGACGATCAGCGCCACCATGACGGCCGCGTTGGCCAGCGCGCCGCGCCACGTGAATTCGTGGCTGGCGCGGCTGGCCACGACGACCAGCGTGGCGATCGCGAGCACCAGCCCGAGGGGTTTGAGCATGACGCCGAACAGCACCACCGATCCGGTCATCCAGGACAGCGACCGGAAGTCCCAGCGCGCCAGTTTTTCCCGCGGCGCTCCCGCCACATACGCCCGCACGGTGATGGACAGGCCCAGCGCCGCGAGCAGCAGGCCCAGCCAGAACGGGAAATAGCCGGGCCCGATGCGCGCGGGCGTGCCCATGGGATAGCCCAAGGCGAGCAGCGACGTGCCGGCCCCGAGCAATAGATACAGCAGGCCCGTGGCCAGCCTTTTTTCACTACGCGGATACATGGTCCCCTCTTCTTGGTCTTGTCGGCCGGAGCCGCGGGCGCGATGGCCCGCACCCGGTTACTGCAAGGTAATGCGCGCGGCCTTGATGACCTTGGAATAGCGCTCCAGGTCCTGCCTGAGCGACTGGTCGAACTCGGCCGGCGTGCCGCCCGCGACGCCATACCCCATGCTCTCGACCTGCGCCTTGATGTCTGGCTGGCGCAGGATCTCCATCACGTCGCGATTGATCTTCTCGATCACGGCCGCGGGCGTCTTGGCCGGCGCCAGGATGCCCTGCCAGGACTCGACGTCGAATCCCGGCACCCCGGACTCCGCCACGGTCGGCACGTCGGGCAGCGCCGGCGAGCGGTAGGAAGTCGTGACGGCCAGCGGCACGAGGCGCCCGGCCTTGATGAATTCGGTGACCGCGGCCATGGTGATCATGGTGGCGTCGATGTGCCCGCCCATGACATCGACCGCGGCCGGCCCGCCCCCGGGGTACGGGATGTAGTTGACGTCGATGCCGGTCTGCGCCTGGATCATTTCGTGAGCGATGTGAGCGATTCCACCGCTGGTGGGCAGGCCGACCGTCACCTGGCCCGGCGACTTCTTCGCCAGCGCCAGGTATTGCTGGAAGGTCTTGACTCCCAGCGTGGGCCGGACCACCAGGATCTGCGGATTGGCGATGGCCCGCACCACCCCCGAGAAATCCTTGAGCGCATAGGGCGGCTTCTTGAGCAGCGCGGTGTTCAGCACCACGGCGTCGCTGTGCAGCAGCAGGGTGTAGCCATCGGGCGCCGCCTTGGCCACCTGCGCCGCCCCGATCGAGCCGCCCGCCCCGGTGACGTTCTCCACCACCACCGCCTGGCCCCACCTGGCATTCAGTTTTTCCGCCAGCAGGCGGGCGATCTTGTCGGTGCTGCCGCCGGCCGATACCGGCACCACCATCCGGACCGTCTTGGCCGGGAAGGCGCCCGGATCGGCCGCCCGCCCCGGTCCCGCCCACGCCACGGCCAGCGCCGCGACCAGGAGCAGGCCGGACGCCGGCGCCCTGCCGCCTCGCTTCGTGTTCTTGGTCTTCATGCTTTCCTCCTCAGGTGTCATGGCGAGATGCGATATGCGCCCCGCTCTTGTGCGTCGAGCTGTCCGATCAGGCCCGTTTCCCAGGCGAGATAGCGCCGGGCGGCCTCCTTGTTGCCGTCGTGCCTGTCGTGGACGAAGAAAAGAAAATCGATGCAGTCTGCATCGCGCGGCGTATCGGGCGTGGCCTCGACCGCCAGCCCCGCCTCCCGCCACTGCGCAACCGGCGCGACCAGCGCGCGCGCCCCGGCGCGGAGCGCTTCGGGCAGCTCGCCCGCGGCCAGCGCGGCCAGCTCGGCGCTGGCCGCCACCAGCACCAGCGCGCCCGCCCCCGTGCCTGCCAGGCCCGCCATGCGCGGACGGATGGCCCAGCGCGCCCCCGCGATATGCGCCTGGCGGTAGGCCATGCTGGCGCGGACGTCCAGGATCTGCACCTGGCCCGCGGCCACCAGGGCGGCCAGTTCCGCCGGGCCCACCAGCGGCAGGCCCTGCACGGCGACCGCCGGCGCCGGCGGCGGCAGCGCCGCGCCCGCGCGGGTCCATTCTTCGGGGGGCAGCACATGGATTTCACGCCCCATCTGGGCCAGCCAGCTCGCCACCACCCGCGCGCGGATGCCGTCGTCGTCCGTCACCACCAGCCGGGCGCCCTTGACTCCCACGTACAGATCGGTGCCCTGCAGGAGCTGGCCGCCCGGCGCGTGCTGGGCGCCAGGCAGCGAACCGGCGGCGAACTCCTCGCCGGTGCGCACGTCCAGCAGGAACGTGGTGCGATCCTCCTGGCGCATCCAGCCGGCCAGCGTCGCCGCGTCGACCTCGGCGACGCCGTGCCGGCCGGCCAACTCCCGGGCCCTGTCCCGCCGCGCCTTCAAGTCCGGCGCCGCCGCGTCCACCTGCGGATAGCGCCTGTCGTTGCCGTGCTCCAGCGCCAGGTCGTTCAGATACCAGCCCTGCGTACCGTTCTCCAGGGCATAGACGGGATTGGGAATGCCGATGTTGATCAGGGTCTGCGCGCCGATGATGCTGCGCGTACGGCCGGCGCAATTGATCACCACGGGCGTGCGGTCATCCGGCACCAGCGCGTGGATGCGCAGCGCCAGTTCGCCGTTGGGGCAGCAGACCGCGCCCGGGATGTTCATCTTGCGGAATTCGTCCACGGGACGGCCGTCCAGGACCACCACCGCTTCCCCCCGCGCCTGCATGGCGGCCAGTTCCGGGGCCTGGAGCCGGGGCGTGTGATAGGCGTGCTCCACCAGTTCGCCGAAGGTCTTGGACGGCAGGTGCACGCCCTGGAACATCCCGTAGCCGGCGGCCTTCCAGGCGGCCGCGCCGCCGCGCAGCACGTGCATGTGGCCATAGCCCACCGCCTCCAGCCGCGCGGCGGCGCGTTCGGCCACGCCATCGCCGTCGTCCAGCAGCACGACGGGAACGGTCTTGCGCGGCACCAGGCGCTCGACGTCCAGCTCCAGCCTGCTGTAGGGAACCGACACGACGAAGAAAGGATGCTCTTCGCCGTACTGCCCGTGCTCGCGCACGTCCAGGAAGGCGATCTCTCCGCCTTCGTCCAGCCATTGTTTCGCTTGCCCTGCGGTGATGGTTTTGCTCATGGGAGATATCTGTGGATGAAGCCGGTCGATCCCGCATCCGGCCTGGGTGACCTCGATAAAACTATCTTGGAAACTTATAATTCTTTTGACCTACCCACAGTCTATGCAGCGAGCACACCCAGCACAATTTAGAAATCGACCCTAAAATATAAGCATTTCTTATATGAAGAATTTCGACCTGACGCAGTTGCGCACCCTGGTGGCGATCGCGGAACACGAGACCTACCTCGCGGCCGCCGAGAAGACGCACCGCACGCAGGCGGCGCTGACCCAGCAGATGCAGCGCCTGGAAGCGCAGGCGGGCGTGCCGCTGTTCGAGAAGGCCGGACGCTACAAGCGCCTGACGGCGCACGGGCGCAGGCTGCTGGACTACGCCAAGCACATGATCGCCATCAACGACGAAGCGTGGCGAGCCCTGAAAGACCGTGAGCTGACCGGCTCGCTGCGCGTGGGCTCGCCGCAGGATGTGGCCGACAGCATCCTGCCGCCGCTGCTGGCGAACATCGCGCGGCTCTCCCCCAGGCTGCAGATGGAGATCCACGTGGGCCGCAGCCCTTTCCTGATGGAGTCGCTGCGCATGGGCGAACTGGACCTGACGGTCTCGACGCGCGAGGATCCGGCGCTGGAAGGCATGGTGCTGCGCACCTCGCCCACGGTCTGGCTATGCTCGGCGGACTACGTCTTCGAACCCGGCAAGCCGGTGCCGCTGATCATCGCGGACGAACACAGCCTGTACCGCCGCATCGCGCTGACTGCGCTCGATGCGGCCAGGATGTCATGGCGCACGGCCTACCTCGCGCCGCACATGATAGGCATCAAGGCTGCGATACGGGCCGGCCTGGGCGTGACCGCCCGCTCGGTGGAACTGCTGGGGCCCGATATGCGGGTGCTGGGCGAGAAGGACGGCCTGCCCCGGCTGCCCGACGTGAGCTACTACCTCTGGATGCGCCCGGACTCGCTGAACCCGGTGCTGCGCCAGGTCTACGACGGGCTGAAGTCCACCTTGCGGCCGCTGGACCTGCGCGGCGGAAGCGCTGCCTAGAACCTGTTCACGCCAAAAGGAGGCTCGCACAGGCCCTAGAGGGTATCCATGCCCGCGAGTTCGTCGCGCGCGATTTCCACGAAGGCTTCGGCGGCCGGCGACAGGCTCCGGCCCCGTTTATGCACCAGCGAAAAATCCATCGGTACCCGCGGGCCCACCAGCCGGCAGCGCGTCAGATTCTCGTAGCGCATGCCTCCCGCCAGCGCCGATGCCCAGATCGACACCCCCAGCCCGCTGGCCGCCATCCAGAATGCCGAGGACAGGAAATTGACCTCGTGCACGACGTTGAGCGCGATGCCGGCACTGGCCGCGGCCGCCTCCATCCGGCCGCGCATGCCATAGGCCAACCCCTGCCGCACGGCTATGACCGGCTCCCGGGCGAGGTCACGCCAGCGCACCTGGCGGCGGCCCGCCAACGGATGGTCCGTCGCGCATACCAGGCACAGGTGATCGCGCAGCAGCACCCGGGATATCAGCAGGGCGTCCTCGCGCTCCGGCGTGCCGATGCCGAAATCCACGGGCTCGGACAGCACCCTGGCCAGGAACTGGTCCGGCGCGCAATCGTCCAGTACCAGTTGCACGCCGGGATAGGCGTCGCGAAAACGCCGCACCACGCCCGGCATCAGGACGCTGCCCACGGTGGCGGTGACCGCCACGTGGACGCGGCCGATACGGCGGTCGCCCAGGTCTTCCATCCGCGTGCCCAGCCAGGCCACGTCGCCCAGTATGCGTTCGGCGGTGGCGATGATCTCCTGCGCGGCCTGGGTCGGCACCAGCGACCGCGAGGTGCGGTCGAACAACCGCAGGTTCAACGTGGACTCCATCTGTCTGAGCATGGTGCTGACCGCCGATTCGGTCACGGAAAGGCGGCTCGCGGCGGTCGCGAGCTTGCCGAACCTGTAGACGGCGACGAAAGCCCGCAGTTGCCGCAGGCTCAACTGGGTCTCGATGCTCATTCAGATTTTTCTCAAGATTCGAACAAAATGTTTTGATTGGCTTTGGCGCGACCAGGCGATTCAATACTCTATCCCAAGCGCGGCCGGAGCGCCTCGCCATATTGAACACGCTCAGGAATTCATGCGGACCGATACCCCCTCCTCCTCCCGCCCCGTGCCCCACGCCGAAGAATGGCAGATGCGCGTGGACCTGGCCGCCTGCTACCGGCTCCATGCCCACTACGGGTGGACCGATCTCATCTATACGCACATCTCGGCGCGCGTGCCGGGTGCCGAGGAACACTTCCTGCTCAACCCCTTCGGACTGATGTTCGACGAGGTCTGCGCCTCGAACCTCGTCAAGATCGACATCGACGGCAACGTCGTCGAACCCACGCAGCATCCCGTCCATCGTGCCGGATTCGTCATCCACAGTGCCGTCCATGCCGCGCGTCCGGATGCGCGCTGCGTCATCCACGCCCATACCCGGGCCGGCATGGCCGTGTCGGCGATGAAGTGCGGACTGCTGCCGTTGACCCAGCACGCCATGCTGTTCCACGGCAAGGTTGCCTACCATGACAGCGAAGGACTGGCCAACCAGATCTCCGAACGCGAACGCCTGATCGCCGACCTGGGCGACAAGCCGGTCATGATCCTGCGCAACCACGGCACGCTGGTGGCCGGAGCAAGCATCGGCCAGGCCTTCGCGATGATGTGGCACCTGGAAATGGCGATGCAGGCCCAGGTCGATGCACTGGCCAGCGGCCAGGAATTGACTCTTCCCGACTCCGCCCTGGCCGACAAGATCTCCGCGGCCGGCTTCCGTCCGCCCGGCACGGTCCGCTCGGACGGAACCGTCAGTCCCCTGGGCAACCTCGAATGGCCCGCGCTCTTGCGCATGCTGGACCGCAAGGATCCGTCCTATCGCACTTGATTCACCCCATCGCATCCGGCCCGCCACCGGCGCGCGCCGGCCTCACGACAAAAACGCAGCGCGGCAAGAGCCGCGCGCAAGGAGACAGGCATGTTTCATCGTTGCCGCTATCTGTTCGCCGGCCTGGCCGCCGCGCTGGCCCTGGCGGCCACGCCCGCCCACGCCTATCCCGACAGGCCGATACGCATCATCATTCCGTACGCGCCGGGAGGCGGTGCGGACGGCTTGTCCCGCCTGCTTGCCCAGCGCCTGGAAAAAACCCTGGGCCAGCCCGTGCTGGTCGAATCGCGCTCCGGTGGCAATACCGTGATCGCCGCGCAAGCGGTCGCGCGGGCCACCCCCGACGGCTACACGCTGTTGATGACGGGCGGTTCGACCATGTCCCTGATCCCGCTCACCAGCAAGCAGGTACCCTACGATGTCCGGGCCGACTTCGCCCCCATCAGCATGCTGTCCAAGGGTCCGTACCTTCTTTGCGTGTCGGCCGAACTCGGCGCCAATACGCTGGACGAAGTGCTCGCCATGGCGCGGGCCAAGCCCGGCGCGCTGTCGTATGCGTCCAATGCCATTGGCGGCTCCGCCCACCTTGGCATGGAACTGCTTGCCCAGCGGGCCGACGTGCGGCTCAACCACGTGCCCTACAAGGGCTTTGCCCCCGCGATCGCCGACGTGGTGTCGGGACGCACGCCGCTGGCCATGCTGGACCAGGCCGCGTTGGGAGGATTCGGCAAGTCGGGCCGCATCAAGGTACTGGCTGCCACGTCGCTGCAACGCTCCAGCATGTATCCGGACGTGCCGACCCTGGCCGAACTGGGCTTCCCCGGCTATGAGCTGGAAACGTGGTTCGCGCTCTACGCCCCGGCGCGCACGCCGAGCGCGATCATCGACAAGCTTGGCGATGAAATCCGGGCGTGGCTGGCGACACCGGAAGCCCGGCAGGCACTGAACGCGCTCGGCCAGGAAGCCGCGCCGTCCACCGCCAGCGCGGTACGGACCCGCATCGAAAGCGAACAGCAGTCCTACGGGCCGCTGATCTCGGCGGCGAAGATCAGCACGGACTGATGCCATGCGGACGTCCCCTGCATCCACGGATGATTTCCGGCTGCTCATCGTCAACGCCGATGGCCAATACTATGCGCGGGAACTGACCCGGCGCCTGCCTGATCTCGCGTTCGACTGGATTGGCCCGAACCAGCCGATACCCGATTCGGCTCGGCAGGCCACGGCACTGGCGTGTTTCGCCAGCGCGTTGAACCATGGCTTGCTGCGTGCCTTGCCCCGGTTGCAGTGGCTGCAGGCCTTGTCCTCCGGCGTGGATGGCATCGCGGACCATCCGGACCTGCCGCCGGACGTGGCGTTGACGTCGGCACACGGCATCCACGGCCCGGCCGTCTCGGAAATGGCCTTGACGCTGATGCTCGCCCTGGCGCGCGATCTCCCGTCCATCCTGGCGGACCAACGCGCACGCCGCTGGCAGCGCCGACGCCAGCCGCTGCTGCACGGCAAGACGCTCGCGGTAGTGGGAACGGGCTTGATAGCCAGCGAACTGGCAATCAAGTGCCAGGCGCTGGGCATGCATACGCTGGCGGTATCGGCGAGCCCTCGCCAGGTGGCGGGCTTCGACCGGGTGCACGCCCATGGCACGCTGCGCGACGTGGCTGCGCAAGCGGACTTCCTGGTGCTCCTGGCCCCCCTGACCCAGGCAACGCGGGGATTGGTGGACGCCGCCGTGCTGGCGGCGATGAAACCCGGCGCCTTCCTCATCAACCTGGCGCGCGCGGCGCTATGCGATACCGCCGCGCTCGTGGACGCACTTCGCGGCGACAGGCTGGCAGGCGCCGCGCTGGACGTATTCGAACGCGAGCCCCTGCCTGAAGACGATCCCTTGTGGTCGGTACCCAGGCTGTTGATCACGCCGCACATCGGCGGCGAGTCGGACCGTTATGCCGACCAGGTGCTGCCGCTCATCGCGCACAACGCGCGTGCCTGGGCCAGCGGCGACCGGGCCGGCCTGCGCAACCGGGTGCGCTGAACGTCCGGTCGTCCGGTCCGATATCAGCTGAAGAACTCCTTCACCCTGTCCGTCCACGACTTGCTCTGCGGAGAATGCTTGTCGCCGCCTTCGCTTAGCGAAGCCTCGAAGTCGCGCAGCATCTGCTTCTGCCTGTCGTTCAGGCGCACCGGGGTCTCGAGCACGACGTGGCAATAGAGGTCGCCCGGATAGCTGGAGCGCACGCCGCGTATGCCCTTGCCGCGCAGGCGGAAGACCTTGCCCGACTGCGTGCCTTCCGGGATGCTGATCTCGCCGCGGCCGCCCAGCGTGGGCACTTCCAGGTCCCCGCCCAGCGCCGCGGTGGTGAACGGAATGGTCAGCTCGCAGTGCAGGTCGTCGCCGTCGCGCTGGAAGATGCCGTGCGGCTTGATGTGGATCTCGACGTAGAGGTCGCCCGAAGGACCGCCGTTGACGCCGGGCTCGCCGTTGCCGGAGGAGCGGATGCGCATGCCGTCGTCGATGCCGGCCGGGATCTTGACCTGCAGGGTCTTGTTGCGGCGGACCTTGCCGACGCCGTCGCAGGCCGTGCACGGATCGGGGATGACCTTGCCCGTGCCGTGGCAGGTCGGGCAGGTCTGCTGGACGCTGAAGAAGCCCTGCTGCATGCGCACCGCGCCGGTACCGCCGCAGGTGTGGCAGGTCTTGGGCTGGGTGCCGGGCTTGGCGCCGGAGCCGTGGCAGGTGTCGCAGTTGTCCCAGCTGGGGACGCGGATCTCGGTGTCGAAGCCGGTGGCGGCCTGCTCCAGCGTGATTTCCATGCTGTATTTCAGGTCGGCGCCGCGGTACATCTGGGCGCCGCCGCGCTGGCGGCCGCCGCCGAATATCTCGCCGAAGATGTCGCCGAACGCGTCGGCGAAGCCCCCCGCCCCGCCGCCCATGCCGCCCGCGGCCGCCGCATCGACGCCGGCATGGCCGTAGCGGTCGTAGGCATCGCGCTTCTCGGCTTCGCAGAGGATCTCGTAGGCGTACTTGACCTCTTTGAACTTCTCTTCCGCTTCCTTGGAGCCGGGGTTGCGGTCGGGGTGGTACTTCATAGCCAGCTTGCGGTAGGCCTTCTTGATTTCTTCCTCGGTGGCGGTGCGGGCAACGCCGAGGACTTCATACAGATCGCGTTTGGTGGACATGGTTCTTTCTTCGGTGGCCCGTTTTCAGAAGGCCGGCAATATCTCTGGTGAATAGCGGTTGCGTGCTATTGACGGATTTGGGTAGGCCCCCTGACGTCGCGGGGCAGCCAGGGGGCCTACCCAAATCCTGCACCGGTGCCTGCACCAGCGCAGTCAAAACGAAAAGCGGAACGGCCCACATTGTAGGCCGCTCCGCGGGTACCGCTTACTTGTCGTCTCTTTTGACTTCCTTGAAGTCGGCGTCGACCACGTTGTCGTCGGCCTTCGCTCCGCCGGCGTCACCGCCAGGAGCCGCACCCGCGCCGGCGGCCTGGGCCTGGGCTTGCATGTCGGCGTACATCTTTTCGCCGAGCTTCTGCGAAGCCTTGGACAGCGCCTCGACCTTGGCGTCGATGGTGGCCTTGTCGCCTTCCTTCAGGACGTCCTCGAGATCCTTGATGGCGGCCTCGATGGATTCCTTCTCGGACGCCTCGAGCTTGTCGCCGTATTCCTCCAGCGACTTGCGGGTGGCGTGGACCAGGGCGTCGGCCTGGTTGCGCGACTGCGCCAGCTCGGCCACGCGCTTGTCCTCGTCGGCGTTCGCCTCGGCGTCGCGCACCATGCGTTCGACTTCATCCTCGGTCAGGCCGGAGTTGGCCTTGATCGTGATCTTGTTTTCCTTGCCGGTGCCCTTGTCCTTGGCCGACACGTGCAGGATGCCGTTGGCGTCGATGTCGAAGGTGACCTCGATCTGCGGCGTGCCGCGCGGCGAGGGCGGGATGCCTTCGAGGTTGAATTCGCCCAGCGCCTTGTTGCCGGCGGCGATTTCGCGCTCGCCCTGGAACACCTTGATGGTCACGGCCGGCTGGTTGTCGTCGGCGGTAGAGAACACCTGCGAGAACTTGGTCGGAATCGTGGTGTTCTTCTTGATCATCTTGGTCATGACGCCACCCAGGGTCTCGATACCCAGGGACAGGGGCGTCACGTCCAGCAGCAGCACGTCCTTGCGGTCGCCCGACAGCACGGAGCCCTGGATCGCGGCGCCGGCGGCGACGGCCTCGTCGGGGTTCACGTCCTTGCGCGGATCCTTGCCGAAGAACTCCTTGACCTTCTCCTGCACCTTGGGCATGCGCGTCATGCCGCCGACCAGGATCACGTCGTCGATGTCCGAGACCTTGACGCCGGCATCCTTGATGGCGATGCGGCAGGGCTCGATCGTGCGGTTGATCAGGTCCTCGACCAGCGCTTCCAGCTTGGCGCGGGTGACCTTCAGGTTCAGGTGCTTGGGACCGGAGGCGTCGGCCGTGATGTACGGCAGGTTGATCTCGGTCTGCGTGGCCGACGACAGTTCGATCTTGGCCTTTTCAGCGGCTTCCTTCAGGCGCTGCAGGGCCAGGACGTCCTTGGACAGGTCCACGCCCTGTTCCTTCTTGAACTCGGCGATGATGTAGTTGATCAGCACCTGGTCGAAGTCTTCGCCGCCCAGGAAGGTGTCGCCGTTGGTGGACAGCACCTCGAACTGCTTCTCGCCGTCGACGTCGGCGATCTCGATGATGGACACGTCGAACGTGCCGCCGCCCAGGTCATAGACGGCGATCTTGCGGTCGCCCTTTTCCGACTTGTCCAGGCCGAACGCCAGCGCGGCCGCGGTGGGCTCGTTGATGATGCGCTTGACGTCCAGGCCGGCGATGCGGCCGGCGTCCTTGGTCGCCTGGCGCTGGCTGTCGTTGAAGTAGGCCGGCACCGTGATCACGGCCTCGGTCACTTCCTCGCCCAGGTAGTCCTCGGCGGTCTTCTTCATCTTGCGCAGCACTTCGGCCGACACCTGCGGCGGGGCCAGCTTCTTGTCGCGCACCTGCACCCAGGCGTCGCCGTTGTCGGCCTTGACGATGGCGTAGGGCATCAGGTCGATGTCCTTCTGCACCGCCTGTTCGTCGAACTTGCGGCCGATCAGGCGCTTGACGGCGTACAGGGTGTTCTTGGGGTTGGTAACCGCCTGGCGCTTGGCCGGCGCGCCGACCAGGATCTCGCCGTCTTCCATGTAGGCGACGATCGAGGGGGTGGTGCGGGCGCCTTCGGCGTTTTCGATGATCTTGACCTGCTGGCCTTCCATCACTGCGACGCAGCTATTGGTGGTGCCCAGGTCGATGCCTATGATTTTGCCCATAATCCTTGTTCCTGAAAGAAATCAGAAAATTTCGCTTGAATCAATAAATAGGTGGGAATTTCGTTATTTCAATGCCTGCGATAGCTTCTTTCGATCGCGGCGGGCCTTATTTGGCGGCCGCGACCGTCACCAGTGCCGGACGCAGTACTCGATCGACGATCATGTAGCCCTTCTGCAGGGTCTGCAGGACCGTGTTGGCCGGCTCGTCCGACGGAACCGACGCGATGGCCTGATGGTGGTGCGGATTGAACTTGTCCCCGGGCACCGGGGCGATCTCGACCAGTTTGTTGCGCTCGAAGGCGCCGATCAGCTGCTTGAGGGTCACATCCACGCCCTCGCGCAGGGTGTCGATGGACTGGTTTTCCTGGGCCAGGGCAGCCTCCAGGCTGTCCTTGACCGGCAACAGGTTTTCCGCGAATGCCTCGATGCCGAACTTCTGGGCCTTGGAGACTTCCTCCTGGGCGCGACGACGGATATTGTCCGCCTCGGCACGGGCGCGCAGCATGGCATCGTAGTTGTCCTTGGCCTCGGCCTGGGCCGCGGCCAGCTGGGCCTGCAGCGCGACGATGGGATCCTCGCCGCCCTCGGTTTCGGGCGTTTCCGCCGCCGGAGCGGGGTTCACGTTTTCGGGATCCAAATTGGGTTGGTCGCCAGGCTTGTGCTCAGCCGACATTGGTGCCTCCATGAAAAACCAGAAAAATCAGTGACTTGCTTGAACTCTATGCGCGAGATGGGGGTGAAATCTGCGCTTTCAAGTATATCCCCCCCCTACGCGCTGACGCGCGCCCCCCAGGGGGCGATGCGGGTGGACCGGCGGAGCCGGATCCACCGCATCCTCGGTCTAGTGCCCGTTTCTTGGGTTGTGGCACCCGTGCTTCGCTGGCTGCCAGCGGTAGCAACGGTGCTTGAATCCAAGAAACGGGTACTAGACCCAGGAAACCGCGGATCCGGCTTTGCCGGTCCGCCGGTTTCGCCCCCTGGGGGGCGCGCGTTAGCGCGTAGGGGGGGTCCTCAATTGGGGGTTCTAAACCTCTCGATCTTGCGGCGGTCTTGCTTGGTGGGGCGGCCTTTCAGGGTCGCGGCGGGGTCGGCGTTCTGGCGGCGCAGTTCGATGGCTTCCAGGCGGCGTTTCATGCCTTGCTGGGTCTCGTCGTACAGGGTGCGCGCGAAGACCGCCGGGCCGCGCTGGGTGGACAGGGCTCGGACCAGGACCTCCCAATCCTGGTCTCCGGCGCGGATTTGCAGGATGTCGCCGGGACGCACGGCGCGCGAGGGCTTGACCCGTTCGCCGGACACCTTCACCTGCCCTGCCTCGACCGCTTCCTGGGCCAGCGTACGGGTCTTGTAGAACCGTGCCGCCCACAGCCATTTGTCGATACGTAGTTCTTCCATCACATTACCGGTCGGTCGCCGGCGTCTTGTCGTTCTTGCGCTGCAGCAAGACGGCTGCATGCGCCGCGTCGGCGGGCTGGCGGGCCTCGGAGCGGGTGGTCCAGCCTTGCATGTGGCGCTCGGCCAGGTCTGCCAAGGCCCCTATCCACGCCGGCGAGTCGTTCAACGCGTCGATGTAGCGTAGTTGCCGGCCCCCCGCCAGCAGGAAGGCTTCCTTGCCCTGCATCGCGATCTCTTCCAGGGTTTCGATGCAATCGGCGACGAAGCCCGGGCAGAACACGTCCACGTCGGACACGCCGCTTTTCGCCAGTTCCTTCAGCCGGGGTTCAGTATATGGCTGGAGCCACTCGGCGGCGCCGAAACGGCTCTGGAACGTAATCTCGACCTGTTCGGCATACAGGCCCAGCCGCTCGGCCAGCAGGCGGCCGGTTTCCAGGCATTGCTGGTGATACGGATCCCCCAGCGCGATGGAACGCTTGGGCAGGCCATGGAAGCTCAGCACCAGTTTCCGGCCCCGGCCCTTGTCGCGCCAGAAATCCAGGATGCGGACGGCCATCGCCTCGATATAGCCCGGGTCGGCGTGGAAATCGCGCACGTACCGGATCTCGGGCACGTTGCGCAGCCGCGCCAGGCAGGCGCCCACGGCGTCGGATACCGCGGCGGTCGTGCTGGCCGCGTACTGCGGATAGAGCGGCAGGACCAGGATGCGCTCGCAGCCGTTCTCGCGCAACGCGGCGATGCCCGCCTCGAGCGACGGATTGCCATAGCGCATGGCCAGCGCCACTTCCACGCCCAGCCCGCGGTCGGACAGTTCGCGCGACAGCCCCTCGGCCTGGCGGCGGCTCCAGGCCAGGAGCGGGGAGCCCTCGGACGTCCACACCGAGGCGTAGCGCGCCGCCGCGTCGCGCGGCCGCAGGGTCAGGACCAGGCCGTACAGGATGGGCAGCCAGACCAGGCGCGGAATCTCGACTACCCGGGGATCGGACAGGAACTCGGCCAGGTAGCGGCGGACCGCGGAGGCAGTAGGCGCGTCGGGCGTGCCCAGGTTGACCAGCAGCAGGCCGGTGCGGGTGGGATGGAGGGAAGACGGCGGCGGCTCGGGAAGGAAACGCATGCGTGGCGTGTGCGGGTCTCAGGAATGGCGGGAGGAACGGCGCGGGGCGGAGATGCCCCCGGCCGTTGCCGGCGGACGCCGGCTCAATGATGGCTCAACGCGTTGGACAACAGCCGCGCGGTGATGTCGACGATGGGAATCACCCGCTCGTACGACATCCGGGTGGGGCCGATCACGCCCAGGGTCCCCACGACCTTGCCGTCCACCCCGTAGGGCGCCGTGATGACGCTGACCTCTTCCATCGGCACAAGCTGCGAGTCGCCGCCGATGTAGATCTGGACGCCCTGCGCCCGGCTCGAGACGTCCAGCAACTGCATCAGGTCGGTCTTTTTCTCGAACAGCTCGAACATCCTCCGCAGCTTGTCCATGTCGGCGGTGATGTCGGACACGCCCAACAGGTTCAATTCACCCGAGATGACGACGCTGTCGTCCTCGGTGGCCGCCTCGGCGCTGGCATCCACCGCCAGCTCCATCAGCCGGGAGATGTCCTCGCGCAACTGGCTCAGTTCCCGCTGGAGGATCTGGCGCACGTCCTCGAACGACTTGCCGCTGAAATGCTGGTTGAAGAAATTGGCCGCCTCGGTCAGCTCGGCCGAGGAATAATCCCGCTGGACCATCAGCATGCGGTTCTGCACGTCGCCCTCGGGCGTCACGATGATCAGGAGCACCCTGGTGTCGGACAGCCGGATGAACTCGATCTGGCGGAACATCTGGCTGCGCTTGGGCGACATCACCACGCCGGCGAACTGGGTCAGCTTGGACAGCAGCGAAGCCGCGGCCGCGATGACGCGCTGGGGTTCGGCCGAAGGCAGCAGGGTCTGGATGTGGGTGGCCTCGGAGACTTCGTAGGGCTGCACCGTCAACAGCGAGTCGACGAACATCCGGTAGCCCCGGGGAGTGGGGACGCGCCCGGCGGAAGTATGGGGGCTGTGGATCAGGCCATGGTCCTCGAGGTCGGCCATGACGTTGCGGATCGTGGCCGGCGACAGGTCGAAGACCTTGGAGAGCGTGCGCGAACCGACAGGCTGTCCGTCGGTGATGTAACGCTCGATGAGAGCTTTCAACAATGTACGTGCGCGATCGTCCATAAAGGGATTGTACCCCCCCTACGCGCTTACGCGCGCCCCCCCGGGGGGGCGGCACTGGCGGACCGGCGGAGCCGGATCCGCGGTGCCCTGGCAACTGCCAGGCTGATGGGGGCCGGGGTTCTTTAGAGGAACGGCGTTCAAGGTGGGTGAACGGATTGAGTATTGGGAATGGCAAAAAGGACCACATGGGGCCCCGTTGGGGGGTCTCCCCTCATATAATGCCTGCATGCATTTTCCCATCGTCGCCCTCGTCGGCAAATACCACGATACCGGCATCGCCGCGCCGTTGCGCGCGGTCGCGCAGATGCTGCGCGATGCCGGACGCGAGGTCGTGTTCGAGAAGGACACCGCCACCAATATCGGCGTCCTGGACTACCCCTCCGCCACCGTCGAGGAGATCGGGCAGCGCGCGTCGCTGGCCATCGTCATGGGGGGCGACGGCACGATGCTGGGGGTGGCGCGGCAGCTGGCGCCCTGGGACGTGCCGGTGGTGGGAATCAACCACGGCCGGCTGGGATTCATCACCGACGTCCCCATCGAGGATGCCGGCACCGCCATCGCCGGCATCCTCGACGGCCAGTTCGAGTCGGAAACCCGCACCCTGCTGGCCTGCAGCGTCATCCGGGGCGAAACCACGCTGGTCTCGGCGCTGGCCTTGAACGACGTGGTGCTGAGCCGGGCCGGCCTGGGCGGCATGCTGGAAGTCACGGTGCAGGTGGATGGCCTGTACATGTCCAAGCAACGCGCCGACGGCCTGATCATCGCCACGCCCACGGGATCGACGGCCTACGCGCTGTCGGCCAACGGCCCCATCCTGCATCCGTCGCTGCGCGGGCTGGTGCTGGTGCCGGTGGCGCCGCAGGCGCTGTCGAACCGGCCGATCGCGATCCCGGACGACTGCACGATAGACATCACCCTCACCCGCTCTCCGGGGGGCCGCGACGAAAGCGCCAGCGTGCACTTCGACATGCAAAGCTGGTCGTCGCTGCAGGAAGGCGACCGCGTCCTGGTGAAACGCGCCGAACATACCATCCGCTTCCTGCACCCGGCCGGATACAGTTATTTTTCCACCCTGCGGCGCAAGCTGCACTGGAACCAGATTTCCGGCACCGCGATCGACTAGTCTTTCCCGCCCCTTCCACCGGCCCCATTCGTATGCTGCGCGCCCTGCACATCAACGATTTCGTGATCGTCGACCAGACCGAGGTCGAATTCGGCCCCGGCTTCACCGTTTTCTCCGGCGAAACGGGCGCCGGCAAGTCGATCCTGATCGATGCGCTGGCGCTGGCCCTGGGCGAACGCGCCGATGCGTCGGTGCTGCGGGAAGGCGCCAGCCGGGCCGAGGTCAGCGCGGTGTTCGACGTTCCGCCGGCCCTGCTGGACTGGCTGGCCGAACGCGAGCTGGACACCGACAGCCTGGTGCTGCGGCGAGTCATCGATGCCCAGGGCCGCAGCCGCGGCTACATCAACGGCGTACCCGCCACCCTGACCCAGCTGCGCGAACTGGGCGAGCACCTGGTCGACATCCATGGCCAGCACGCGCACCAGAGCCTGCTCAAGACCGATTCCCAGCGCGACATGCTGGACGACCACGGGGACCACGGCGCCTTGCGGCGCGAGGTGGCCCAGGCCTGGAAGGCCTGGCGCGAGCTGGCGCGCAGGCTCGAAGCCGTGGAACGCGACGCGGCCTCGCTGCAGCAGGAGCGCGAGCACCTGCAATGGCAGGCCGACGAGCTCGACCGGCTGGCGCTGAAGGACGGCGAATGGGAGCACCTGCAGGCCGAGCACGGCAGGCTGGCCCATGCCCAGTCGCTGATCGACGGCGCCAGCCAGACCATCGCCGCCCTGGAAGAAGACGATGACGCCGCCCATGCCCGCCTGGCCGCCGCGGCCCAGCGCATCGGCCAGCTGGCGGTGCACGACGCCGCGCTGGCACCGGTGTCCGAGGCGCTGGAATCGGCCCGTATCGCGTTGCAGGAAGCCGTCTCCGACCTGAACAGCTATCTGGGGCGCCTGGAGCTCGACCCCCAGCGCCTGGGCGAAGTCGAGGCGCGCCTGCAGGCGGTGTTCGACACCGCCAGGAAGTTCCGCCTGCAACCGGAGGAATTGCCCGAACGGCATGCCACGCTGCTGGCCCAGCTCGAGACCCTGAAAGAAGCCGAGGACGTCCAGGCGCTGCGCGCCAGGGCCGAAGCCGCCAAGGCCGCCTACGACGCCGCCGCCGCCAAGCTCGGCCGGGCCCGCAAGAAGGCGGCCGGCTCGTTGTCCAAGGCGGTGACCCAGGCCATGCAGACGCTGGCCATGACCGGCGGCCGCTTCGAGGTCGCGGTCGAGCCGGCCGACCCCGGTATCCACGGGTCGGAGGCCATCGAATTCCGCGTCGCCGGACATGCGGGCACCACGCCCCGTCCGCTGGCCAAGGTGGCGTCCGGGGGCGAACTGGCGCGGATCTCGCTGGCCCTGTCCGTCATCGCCAGCCGCGCAGCGCGGGTTCCGACCCTGATCTTCGACGAAGTCGACACGGGCATAGGCGGCGCGGTGGCCGAGGTGGTGGGCAGGCTGCTGCGCGAACTAGGCAGTTTGCATCAAGTATTGTGCGTCACCCACCTGCCCCAGGTCGCCGCTTGCGGCAATACGCACCTGCGGGTCGACAAGCGCCAGGAGAAAGGCGCGGCGATCTCCACGGTCAATCGGCTGGACAGGGGGGGACGGGTGGACGAGATCGCCCGGATGCTGGGCGGCATAGAGATCACCGCCACGACGCGCAAGCATGCGCGGGAAATGATAGGCAACAACTGAGGCGGGCCAGCGCCCGCCCCTTGCCTGCCTTCAGCGGCTCTTGGCGCAGTTCTGGCAGATGCCGTAGAGCGACAGCGCGTGCCCGGTCAGCACGAAGTTGTGATCCTTGGCGATCTTCTGCTGGCGTTTTTCGATTTCCGCGTCGAAGAACTCCTCGACCTTGCCGCAATTGGTGCAGACCAGATGGTCATGGTGGTCGCCCTCGTTCAGCTCGAACACGGCCTTGCCGCTGTCGAACTGGCTGCGGACCAGCAGCCCGGCCTGCTCGAACTGCGTCAGCACGCGATAGACCGTGGCCAGCCCGATCTCGACGCTTTCGCCGATCAGGGCCCGATAGACGTCTTCGGCGCTCATGTGGCGCACTTCGGCCTTGCGGAAGACATCCAGGATCTTGAGCCGGGGAAAGGTCGCTTTCAGGCCTATACTTTTGAGTTCGCTTTGATCTGTCATGATGATCCCTTCTGAAAGCGGTTTCGTGTGTCGGTCCCCGCTGGACGGCGGGAACCGGCGTGGGTGCTGGGTCTTCGAGCCCAGTCAGCCATCGGGCGCGCGACACGCGCATGGCGCGGCGCTCCGGCATGGAAGGCGGCGGGACGGCCCGGCTCGGCGCACGAAGCGCCCTGTTACCCGTCCCGCGGCAGCCGTCCTGAAGTGCCGGGAAAGCCCCGGAAAAGCCCAGGCAATCCCCGAGGGCTTTATGATAACGGTTTCCCCAATCAAGACGAGTGCGGATCTGTGCCAAACGCTCTGATTTCCTTCATCCACGGCCAAGCCGGCACCTTGCGGCGGCTGGCCCCGGCCGCGCTGCTGGGCCTGGCGGCATGCAGCTCGGTCAACAACTACGTCCCGAACTTCGTCAAACCCTACCGGGCCGACGTCCAGCAGGGCAACTGGCTGACCCAGCAACAAGTGGAGCTGCTGCGCCCCGGCATGACCCGCGAACAGGTGCGTTTCGCCCTGGGCAGCCCTACCCTGACCAGCATTTTCCATTCCGACCGTTGGGACTATCCGTACCTGTTCACGCCGGGCCACGGGCAGACCGAGGAACGGCGCTTCACCGTCTATTTCGTCAACGACCGGCTCGAGCGCTGGACCGGCGATGAACAGCCCGCCCGCCAGCCGTTCCAGCAGAAGGACACGCGCAAGGCCCTGGGCGCCATCACGCAGCCGGCCCAGCAGGCCCCGAACGCGGCGCCCCTGACGGTCGAGGGCAACGCCGCCTCTCCCAGCCTGGACCCCGGTTCCGCGCCCGCCGTCGCCACGCCGGTCGCTCCGCTCGCGCCTCCCGCCGCACCGCCCTCCGGCGACGCGGCCCCCGCTCAACCCGCCACGAATACCAAGGAATGACCTCGATGCGTATCGCCATTGCCGGGGCTACCGGCCGCATGGGCCACATGCTGATCGAAGCCGTGCTCGCCGCCCCCGACCTGGAACTGGCCGTCGCGCTGGACCGCGCAGGCAGCCCCGCCATCGGCCACGATGCCGCCGAGTTCCTGGGCAAACAAAGCAAGGTCATCATCACCGACGACCTGGACGCTCTTGCCCAGGCCGACTGCCTGATCGACTTCACCCGACCCGAGGCCACGCTGGCCCACCTGGAAGCCTGCCGCCGCCACGGCGTCAAGCTGGTCATCGGCACCACGGGCTTCGACGAAGCCGGCAAGGCCGCGATCGCGGCGGCCGCCGACAAGGTCGGCGTGGTCTTCGCGCCCAACATGAGCGTGGGCGTGAACGTCACCCTCAAGCTGCTGGACATCGCCGCCCGCATCCTGAAGGACGATTACGACGTGGAAGTGTTCGAGGTCCACCACAAGCACAAGGTGGATGCTCCATCCGGCACGGCGCTGAAAATGGGTGAAACCGTGGCGCAGGCCTGGGGCAAGCCGCTGTCCGAGGTGGCCGAGTGGGCCCGCCATGGCGACACCGGAGCCCGCAAGCACGGCACCATCGGCTTTTCCTCCGCCCGCGGCGGCGACGTGGTGGGAGACCACACGGTCTTCTTCTGCGGCCCGGGCGAACGCATCGAGATCACCCACCGCTCGAGCAGCCGCGTCAACTACGCCGAAGGCAGCCTGCGCGCCGCCCGCTATCTGGCGGACAAGTCGGCCGGCCTGTATGACATGCAGGACGTCCTGGGTCTGAGGTCCCCCCCTACGCGCTAACGCGCGCCCCGCAGGGGGCGATGCGGGTGGACCGGCAAAGCCGGATCCACCGCATCCTGGGTCTGGGTGCGGACGTCTCGGGGCGGAGCGCCGCATCCCCTCAACGGTGCTGGCGGACCGGCAAAGCCGGATCCGCTGTGCCCTGGCAACGGCTAGAACGGCCTCCTATGGGGCCGTTTTGCTTTTCAGGGTCCATTGATGGCCTTGTTCTTGGCTTCTACGGCGATGACCAGGCGCTGGGCCATCTGGGGCAGCGGGACGATCTCGTGGACGGCGCCCAGGGCGATGGCTTCGCGAGGCATGCCGAAGACCACGCTCGACGCTTCGTCCTGGGCAAGGTTGTAGGCGCCGGCCTCGCGCAGCGTCAGCATGGCCCGCGCGCCGTCCTTGCCCATGCCGGTCAGCATGACGGCCACGGTGCACGCCCCCGCCGCGCGGGCGGCCGACAGGAACAGGACTTCGACCGAGGGACGGTGGCGATTGACCGGCTCGCCCTCGGACAACTGCGCGTGATAGCCCAGCAGCGGCAGCGGCCGCACCGCCAGGTGCGCGTGGCCGGGAGCCACATAGACGTGCCCTGGATGCAGCCGTTCGTTGTGCTCGGCTTCCTTGACGCGCAGCGGCGTGTGCTTGTCCAGGCGCTCGGCGAAGCTGCGCGTGAACCCGGGCGGCATGTGCTGGGTGATGACGATGGGCGGCAGATCGGCGGGCAGCGCTTCCAGCAGGTCGCGCAGCGCTTCGGTGCCGCCCGTCGAGGCGCCGATGGCGACCAGCAGCCTGTGGTCGTATCGGGATGGCGGAGGCGCGCGGCCGTCCGCGGGCCGGTGGTGCTCGTCGGTCATGGATGCGCTCAGCCCGGCTGCCTGGCGTAGACGGTACGCCCCTGGAGCACGAAGCGCTGCTGCCCCTGGGAAAAGCTTTCGGAATGCCCGACGAACAGCAGGGCTCCGGCCGGCATCAACCCGGCCATGCGCTCGACCACCCGCAATTGCGTGGGGCGGTCGAAATAGATGAGGACGTTGCGGCAGAACACCGCATCGAGCGGCCCGCGCACCGGCCAGGCGGGATCCAGCAGGTTCAGCTGGCGGAAATTCACCAGCGCGCGCAGTTCGGGCCGCACTGCGTACAAGCCCTCGGCTTCCTCGATGAAGTAGCGCCGCGCCTGCTGGTCGGGCACCTTGGCCAGTTGATCCCGCCGGTACACGGCCTGGCGCGCGGTGGCCAGCACATGGGTGTCCAGGTCGGTCGCCAGGATGCGCACCGGCGGCGCCAGGGTCCCGAACACCTCGGCGGCCGTGATGGCCAGGGTCCAGGCCTCTTCGCCCGTGGAAGCGGCCGCGCACCAGAGTTGCAGGGTCTGGCCCGGGCGCTCGGCGGCCAGCCGCTTCAGGTAGGCGGCCAGGATCTGGAAATGGTGGTTCTCGCGGTAGAAATACGTGAGATTCGTGGTCAGCGCGTTGACGAAGTATTCCCATTCGGGCGCGCCGGCGCGCAGGCCCTCCAGGTAGGCGCTGAAGGACGGACGGCCGGTCGCGCGCAGCCGCCGGGCCAGCCGGCTGTAGACCATGCTGCGCTTGGCGTCCGACAGCGAAATGCCGGTGTGCTGCCGCAACAGGGTCCGTATCCGGTCGAAATCCTGGCCGCTGAAGGCGAATTCGGTGCCGACGAGAGAGTCGGCCGTGCCCGGCATGGCGTCGGTCATGGCCAGGAGGCTGGTTCTGGAAGTCACGCTTGGCCCTAAAGGAAAAGCCCCCACGCTATCATTGACGGGATTATCGGCAACACTTACTGATTCATTAAGCAATGTTCAATCGCGGCCCCGTCTCCGTGCAGAACGCCAGCCCCCCGCAGGCCGGCCTGCCTCGCTTCATGACGGCCGCGCCCGGCCAGGCCCCGGCCGCGCTGGGCCCCGACGCCCGCGAAGCCTCGCAACTCGCCATCCTCTTCATCGAGGACTCGCTCGCCGACTTCACGCTGATGCGCGCCGTGCTGGTCGACGCGGGGCTGAACGTCACGGCCCAGTGCGTGGACACCGAAACGACCATGCGGCAGGCCTTGGCCGAACGAGCCTGGGACGCCATCATCAGCGATCATTCCCTGCCGACCTTCAGCGGCCTGCGCGCGCTGAAGGTGGCCAAGGAAGCCGGCTTCCGCGGCCCCTTCCTCATCGTGTCCGGCGCCATCGGCGAGGAAACCGCGGTCGAGGCTATGCGGGCCGGCGCCGACGACTATGTCATGAAGAACAACCTGCGCAGGCTCCCTCCCGCGCTGGAACGCGGCCTGCGCGAAGTGCAGACCCGCGACCAGCGGCAACGGGCGGAAACCGCGCTGGCCTCGGCCCACGATCAGCTGAACGCGGTCTTCTCGGCCACGCCGGTCGCCCTGTTCGCCATCTCGCGCGAGCGTACCGTCACCATGTGGAGCCCGGCCTGCGAAGACCTGACCGGACTGGGCTCGGCCGACACGCTGTCCCGCTCGTTCGCCCTGCCCTCGCAGCCCGACACCTGGAAGCTGCTGACCCTGATCGCCCCGGCGCTGGACGGTTCCGAGGTACGCGGGCTGCCGTTCAGCATAGAAACCCGGGGCGAAAAGCGCGAGTTGCTGGTATCGGCCAGTCCGCTCAGCGGTTCTCCGCCTTCGGGATGCGTGGTCGCGCTGTCCGACGTCACTCACCTGGCCCATGCGCAGGCGGAACTCAGCCGCTCCGAAAGCCAGCTGCGCGAACTCTCCCGCCACACCGAACGCGTGCGGGAGAACGAACGGGCCGAACTCGCGCGCGAGATCCACGACGATCTGGGCGCCCTGGTCACCCGGATACGCGCCGACCTCGCGCTGGCCCGCCGCCGCTCCCGCGAAAAGGAAACGGCGCAGTTGCTGGACGAAGCCGAACAGATGGTCGCTTCGCTGGGCGAGGCCATCTCCCGTATCGCCCGGGCCATGCGGCCGCCCGTGCTCGACTTCGGCATCGTTGCCGCGATCGAGTGGCAAGCGCGCGATTTCGCGCAGCATACGGGCATCACCGTCAACGTCCACACCAACCAGGACGACCTGGCGCTCGAACTGGAGCAATCCATCGCCGTCTTCCGCATCTTCCAGGAAGCCCTGACCAACGTGTTCAAGCATGCGCAGGCCACGCGCGTGGACGTCGACCTCTTCGCCGACGACAGCACCCTCAGCCTGGAAGTCCGCGACAACGGCATCGGCCTGTCGTCCGACGCGCTGCGCAAGGGAACGTCGTTCGGCCTGCGCGGCATGATGGAACGCGTCCACGGCCTGGGCGGCTGGATGGACATAGGCGGCGCGCCCCAGACGGGCACGCCGCCTTTCCGAGGAACCACACTCATGATTTCGATCCCGTTGAATCCCCCTACGCTCTCCCTGCCTGGCGGAAAATCCCCCCACCACGAGCCGGAGGACCAGGAATGATCCGTCTGGTGCTCGCCGACGACCACGCCATCGTGCGCTCCGGCCTGCGGCAGATCGCGCAGGCCGAGGAAGGCATATCGGTGGTCGGAGAAGCGGCCGATTGCGGCGACCTGCTCGACGTGCTGCGCAAGACCGAGGCCGACGTCGTGCTGATGGACATATCCATGCCCGGCAAGAACGGGCTCGAAGGGCTCAAGCAGGTGCGCGAACGCTGGCCGCGCATCGCCGTGCTCATGCTCAGCATGTATCCCGAGGACCAGTACGCGGTACGCAGCGTCAAGGCCGGCGCGGCCGGCTACCTGCACAAGAACTCCCCGCCCGAAACCGTGATCGAGGCCATCCGGACCGTCGCGCGCGGCAAGAAATACATCACGCCCGAACTGGCCGAACAACTGGCCACCCACCTCAGCCAGGGCGACGAGCGCCCGCCGCACGAATTGTTGTCCGACCGCGAATACCAGACCATGGTGATGATCGCCTCGGGCCGCACACTGACCCAGATCGCCGAGGAAATCTCCCTCTCGCCCAAGACCGTCTCGGTCTACCGCGCACGCCTGCTCGAGAAGATGAAGCTCAAGAACAACGCCGAGCTGACCCACTACGCGCTGAAACACAAACTGGTGGAGTAGAGGCCCCCCCCTACGCCCTTCGGGCGCCCCCCAGGGGGCGAAACCGGCGGACTGGCAAAGCCAGATCCGCGGTTTCCTGGGTCTAGGGAAACCATCTTGGACTGAAGCACAGTTGCTATCGCTGGCAGCCAGCGATAGCACCGGTGCAACAACCCAAGACAACCCCACTAGACCCAGGATGCGGTGGATCCGGCTCCGCCGGTCCACCCGCATCGCCCCCTTGAGGGGGCCCGCGTAGCGGGTAGGGGGTGGGCTTCCCTAGGGGGTTTCTATACTTCCGATGGCCTCCCGGCCGTCGTCGGTGTAGGCCAGGTCCTTGAAAGTCAGGGCGCGGGCCATGGCGATGCCTCGGCCGTGCATGTCGAAGGCGCGGTCGGGAGAGATTTCCAGGTAGGTTCGCCAGTCGAAGCCGGGGCCCTGGTCCCTGACGCGGAAGCGGATGCGGTCGGGTTCGCGTTCGAAGCTGACGCTGGCGATGCGGTCCCGGTACGGGACCAGGGACAGCCGCCGCTGGATCTCCGCCGCCCAGCGGCCTTCCATGCTCAGGCGCCCCTTGTCGGCGAAGCCGATTTCCAGGTTGCCGTGTTCGACCGCATTGACCATCAGTTCGGCCAGGCCTATTACCGCCACTTCGGGCGCGGGACACAGCTTGGCCAGGAAGAAGGCCAGTTGCCGGGCCTCGGCCAGGGACACGAAGCCGAAGCTGGCCTGCCGCATGTGGGCGAACACATCGTGCACGTCGGACAGGCGCCGGCGCAGGCCCTTCTGCCGCGCGCGGAACTCGATGGCCGCGCTGACGACCGCGATCAGCATGTCGTGCTCGTACGGCTTGGTCAGGTAGTAGTAGGCGCCCCGGTGTATGCCCTCGAGCACGTCGGCGGGGCGCGCGGCCGCAGTCTGCATGATGACCGGGACATCGGCCAGGCGGCGGTCCGCGCGTATGCGGGTCAGGAGCTCGATGCCGTCCAGTCCCGGCATCATCCGGTCGAGCACGATCAGGTCATGGTCGATGCCCGGGTCCTGCAGCACGTCCCAGGCCTGGATGCCGTCCTGCACGCACCGGAGCCGATAGCGAGGATCGGACAGGTGCTCGGAAATGATTTCCAGGTTGAGCGGCTCGTCGTCGACGACGAGGATGTTGAACGGTTCCTGCGACATGAAGCATCCGGTGTGGCCAGGTGAACGCGCCGGCAGCGCCATCGCGTCCATCCGCCGCCGGATCCTGCCTGCTTACAGGAAATTGAAAATGGACATCCGGGCGATCTGCGTATAGGTCTGCTGCGCGGCCTGCACAGTGTACGTGCGTTTGGCCAGTTCGCCGGTCAGTTCCGTCATGGTCTCCAGGTCGGACCCCACCACGCGGGAGATCTCGCCGGTGATCTGGTCGCCGCGGGTTTCGCCCGCGGTGGTGGCCGCCTCGATCTCGGTCAGGCGGCTGCCGATGGACGAGCGAGCCTCGAGCAGCCGGTTCATGGCCGAGTTCAGGTTCAGGTTGACCTCGTACAGCGCGTTGGCCCGCGAGACGGATTCGGTCGCGGAAGCCGGCTGGCTCAGGGCGGCGATGGCCTGGTCCAGCGTATCGAATACGCTTTGCGAACGCGACGGGCCGAAGCTCAGCGTGTCGCCTTCGGCCGGCCGGCCGCTGATGCCGATCTGCACACCGGCGATATCTATCGCCTGGCCGTCCTCGCCCAGGGTGCCGGTGCCCACCTCGGCCCCGTCCTTGTCCGAAACGGTATAGGCGCCGTCGGCGCCGAACTCGATGGTGTACGGACCGTAGGCCGCCGCGGCCGACCAGGCCTGGCGGTCGGTGACCGTGCTGGCGGTCAGCGTCGCGCTGCCGGTATTGCCGCTGCCGGCGCCGACATCCAATCCGTTGCGGCCGGTGGGGATGTCGCCGAACAGGTAATTGCCGCTGAAGCTGACGTCGATCACGCGGTTGGGGCCGATCTGGCTCTGGCGCACGCCGGCATCGCCTTGGTAGACCACGCCCGAGGCGTTGCGCACGAAAGGCTGGCTGTCGCGCTTGTAGCCGGCGAAGATGTAGTTGCCGTTCTCGTCCTGGGTATTGGCCACGCTCATCAGCTGGTCGCGCAATTCTTTGAGATCGGCCAGGATGGATTGCCGGTTTTCCTCGTTCAGCCCGCCGCCGCCCGCCTGCACGACGCGGGTCAGCGCCAGTTGCAGGGTGCCGCCCGCCTCCACCAGATAGTTCTCGGTGCCCTCGAGCAGGCCCTTGGCGTCCGCCTGGTTCTTCAGCATCTGTTCGTTGGCCTTGAGCGTGGCGTCCAGCGCCACTTCGCGGCCGGCCGCGACCGGATCGTCGGACGGACTGAGCAGCTTGCGCTGGGCGGAGAGCTGCTGCGAGACCTGCAGCAGTGCGCTCTGCTGGCTGGTGATGGCCCGGATGCTGTTGTCGTAGAACTGGTTGGTGCTGACTCTCATGGCGGTCCGTAGGCGTATCGTTAATGGATGGCGGCGAGCAACTGGTCGAAGAGCTCGGAAGACATGCCGAGCACCTTGCCGGCGGCGGCATAGGCCTGCTGGTAGCGCAGCAGGTTGGCTCCTTCTTCGTCCAGGTTCACGCCCGACAGCGACTGTTCGCTGGCCACCGCCTGGTCGAAGGCGGTCTGCTGCGCGGCCTTGCTGATGTTCAGCGAAGCCGCGCGCGTGCCGACGCTGGAGATGAGCCCGGCATAGGAATCGGTCAGCGTACTGCCGCCGGCGATCTTGGTGGTCCCCAGCCCGGCCATGGCCAGCGCGTTGCGGTTGTCGCCCGCGGGGGCCCCCGGGTCGGCCTTGACGGTGATCCGGTCCCCGGCGGCCGGGATGCCGGACACGTCGAAGGCCCAGCCGTTGTACGAAATGGTCTGCTGCGGCGGCTGCAAGGAACCCGTCGACAGGACGCTGCCGTCCTCGCCCAGCAGCTCGTAGCCCGTGGCGGACGTGAAGCGGACGGTGACCGAAGTGCCGTAGTCGGGGCTGCCCGACTCGACCGAGCGCAGGCGCGACGCCTGCGCCGTGCCGGTATTGGTGTCCGCCGTCACCAGGCCCATGGGGGCGGCGGCGGCCAGCTTGCCGGGATCGGCCAAGGTCACTTCGACGCCCGCCGCGGCCTGGCTGGCGACCTTGATGGTGAAGGTGTCCCCGTCGGCCAGGTCGCCGTCGGCCAGGCCGATGCTCAGGCCGTCCACGTTCTGCGGCAGCGACGAGAACGGGCCCAGTTCGGTACCGTCGTCGAGCCGGGTCACGACGTACTCGCTACCCACCCGGGTCAGCTGATAGTCGCTGCCGGTCAGCGAGCGCGTGTCGGCGATGCCCACCGCCAGCCGCGCATCGCCGGTGTTGCCGCGCTGTCCCACGGCAACGGGGTTGCCGATGCGGAACAGGGCCTGGCCCGGCTGGCCGTTGCTGTCCATGCCGAATTGCTGTTGCTGGTTGTAGGCCGCCGCCATGGCAATGGCCAGGCGCCCCAGTTCGGACTGGGCCTGGGCCAGCTCGTTGTCGCGGAATTGCAGCAGTGCGCCCAATTGGCCGCCGTCGATGTCGTCCTGCTTGAGCTGCATGGTGTGGCTGCCGACGGTCAGCGACAGGCTGGTACCCGTGGGCGACGCCGGGTCGCGGGTGTCGATCCGCAACTGCGCGGCCACCTGCTCCATGACCAGCGGCTGGCCGTTGGTCAGATAGACGTTGATGCTCGTGCCCTGGGTGCTGGTGGTGATGCCCGTCAGCCTGCCCAGCTCGCGCACCAGCACGTCGCGCTGGTCCAGGAGGCCGTTGGGCGCCTGGCCCTGGCCGGTGCCATAGGCGTCGCCGATCTTGGCGTTGTAGGCGGCGATGCTCTGCACCAGCTGGTTGATCTGTCCCACCGTGGCGCTGGCCTGGTTGTCGATGCCCCGGCTCAGGGTGGAGAGATCCTCGCTGATGGCGCGAAAACGCGCCGCCGTCGACTGCGCCGCCGCCAGCGCGGCCTGCCGCGACGCGGTCTCGGCGGGATTCTGGCTGAAGCGGCCCAAGGCCGAATACAGCGCGTTCAGGCTCTGGTTGATCCCGGTGTCCACCGACCCGAGCCGGTTGATCAGGCCGCTCATCTGGTCCGAATAGGTGGAGAGATAGCTGAGCGTCGATGCCGACTGGCTGGCCTGGCTGGACAGGAAATCGCTGTAGGCGCGCTGGACCGTGACGACGTCCACTCCCTGCCCGAAATAGCCGGCGCCGCTGAAGTTCGACATGGCCGACTGCAGCATCACCTGCTGGCGCGAGTACCCGGGCGTCCCCTGGTTGGAGATGTTGTTGGCGGTCACGGCCAGCCCGGCCTGGGCGGCGCGCAATCCGGTCAATGCGATGTTGGCGATGTTCGTGGTCATGGTTTCATGCGGGCTGCCTGGCGTGCGCGGCGGCGCCATGCACGGCTGATGTCTCTCTTAACGGACGCCGGCGTCCAAGCTTGAGCATGCCGGCGGCCTTCTGCCCGGTCGGGAACGGATCCGCCGCTAGACGACGATCTGCATGGCCCGCCGGATGGTGCTGCCCAGCTTTTCGGCATACCTGGGGTCGGTCGCGTAGCCGGCCCGCTGCAGGCCCTGCGCGAACTGCTCCGCGCTGCCGGCCGATTGCAGCACCTTGGCGTAGCGGGGATTCGACGCCAGCAGGCGCGCGTAGTCCTCGAACGCCTGCTCGTAGGAGTCGTAGGCGCGGAACTCCGCCGTCACGCGCTCCGGCGTGCCGTTGCGGTATTCGGTCGTGCGCGTGCGCACGGTGCGGCCGTCCCAGCCCGTCGCCTTGATGCCGAACAGGTTATGGCTGGCCTCTCCCTGGGCGCCACGGATCTCCCGTCGTCCCCAGCCGGATTCCAGGGCGGCCTGGCCCAGGATGTAGGCGGCGGGGATCCCCGTCGCCGCTTCCGCGCGCCTGGCCGCGGGCAGGAACTTCCCCAGGAACTCGGCGCGCACCTCTTCCGCCGACCCGGGCGCGGCACGCGTTTCGGCCGCGGGCCTGGCGGCCGCCGCCGGGGGCGGCGCATAGACGGCCTGGGTGCCGAACCGGCCGTTCTGGATGCGCCGCGGGGAGGCCGATCCCCCCGCCAGCGCCGCGGCTTCCATCCCGCCTATCATGCCGCTGGTCGCCGTGGCAGGGGTGCCCGTGGCGCGGCCCCGCGCCAGCTCCAGGGTGGACATCGACAGCGGCAGTCCGGTGCGGCGCAGGGACTCCGGCGACACGACAGGACGCGTCAGTTGTTTCTCCAGCATGTCGGCCAGCCCCAGGCCGCTGCGCGCCGGCGCGGGACCGCTGCCCGCCTCGGCCACGCCGGCCAGCTTCTGCGCCAGCTGCTGGTCCAGCATTTCCCGCCAGGTCTGCGAGGCGGGACTGTTCAGCGCCTGGGCCAGCGGACCATCGCCCGCCATCGACGACTGGCGCATCTGCGACAGCAGCATCTGGGCGAACTGGGCCTCGAACTGGCGGGCGGCCTGCCTGACGGTACCCGCCTGGTCGCGCCGCGCCTGCAGCTTCAGGTTTTCCAGCGAGCGGGCGTCGATCGCCATGCCGCCCCGCTGCATCGCGCTGTCCATCTTGGTCATCAGATGATCTCCAGTTCAGCGGTCAGCGCACCCGCGGTCTTGAGCGCCTGGAGGATGGAGATCAGGTCCTGCGGCGTGGCGCCCAGCAGGTTCAACGCCTTGACCACCTCCGCCAGCTGGGCGCCGCCATCCAGGTGCACGATGGCGCCGCCGCTCTGCTTGATCTCGATGTCGGCACGCTCGGTCACCACCGTCTGTCCGCCCGAGAAAGGCGCTGGCTGGCTGACCACCGGCGCCGCGCTGACCGTGACGCTCAGGTTGCCGTGCGCGACGGCCACCGGCGCCAGGCGCACGCTCTGGTTCATCACCACCGAACCGGTACGCGCATTGATGACGACGCGCGCCGGCGCGCGGCTGCCCGCCACTTCCAGGTCCTCGACCTGCGCCATGAAGGCGACCCGGGCGTCGGGAGACGAAGGCGCGCGCAACTCGATGACCCGGCCGTCGAGCGCGGTCGCGGTGCCCGGACCGATGCGGCGGTTGATGGTCTCCACCATCGCGCGTGCCGTCGAGAAATCGGCCGTGGTCAATTCCAGCCGCAGGGCGCCGTCGTCGGAGAACGGCGTCGGCACGTCGCGCTCCACCGTGGCGCCGGCCGGAATGCGGCCCGCGCTCAAATGATTGATCTGGGCGCGGCTGCCCGCCGCCGACGCGCCCGCTCCGCCCACCGACACGCTGCCCTGGGCCATGGCATAGACCTGTCCGTCCAGTCCCTTGAGCGGCGTCAGCAGCAGCGTGCCGCCGCGCAGGGACTTGGCGTTGCCCATGGAGCTGACCGTCACGTCGACCTGCTGGCCGGGCTGGGAAAACGGCGGCAGCATGGCGGTCACCATCACCGCCGCCACGTTCTTGAGCTGGAGCCGCGTGCCGGGAGGAACGTTGATGCCCAGGTTGGACAACATGGACATCAGGGACTGGGTGGTGAACGGCGTCTGCGTGGTCTGGTCGCCCGTGCCATCCAGGCCCACGACCAGGCCGTATCCCACCAGCTGGTTGTTGCGTACTCCCTGGACATTGGCCAGGTCCTTGACCCGCGCCGCCTGGGCCGCCGGCACGAGGAACGCGCACAGCAGCGCCACGGCCAGACGCAGGCAGGCGGCGGTGAACGGATGACGATTCATGATGCGCGCGCTCAGAACGGCAGGAACGAGTAGAAGAAACGCGACAGCCAGCCCACCGTCTGGGCCTCGTCGATCGCGCCCTGCCCTCGGTATTCGATGCGTGCGTCGGCGACCTGGGTCGAACTGACCGAATTGCCGCCCACGATGTGGGCCGGATTCACCACGCCGGAGAAGCGCACGCGTTCGGTCTCGCGATTGGTGCCGATCTGCTTTTCGCCCGAGACGCGCATGTTGCCGTTGGACAGCACCTCGACCACGGTCACGGTGATCGTGCCCGACAGGATGTTGGACGCGCCGGTCTCGCCCCGGGCGTTGAAGCGGTTCTCGCTCTCGCCTTCCACGCCCAGGCCGCGCAGGATGCCGGACCCTGGCAGTTTGTTGATGGAAGGGATTCCGGCCGATGCCGAAGCCGAGCGCTGCGCCGAGGTATTGTTGCGCTGGGACGAATTGATGTGCTCTTCCAGCCGCACGACCAGCGTATCGCCGATGTTGCGCGCCCGCACATCCTCGAACAGCGGGCGATAGCCGGGTGCGGAACCGAATATGCCGCCGGTGGGCCGGCGATTCGCGTTGTAGGCCACCGGGTCCAGCGGCCGGGCGGTGGTCGGCCCGTCGATGTCTACCTTGGGCGTGGCGCACGCGGCCAGCCCCGCCAGGATCGTCATCCCGGCAAGGGCCCTGGCGCCACGGACACGACGGGGCCTGAACGCTTGCTTCATCCCGCCTTCCTCAGAGCTGCGAGATGCGCTGGAGCATCTGGTCGGCGGTGGTGATGGCCCGCGAGTTGATCTCGTACGCGCGCTGGGTCTGGATCATGCCGACCAGTTCCTCGACCACGTTGACGTTGGACGCCTCGACATATCCCTGGTTGATCAGGCCCGCCCCGTTCAACCCCGGCACGTTGACCACCGGCACGCCCGAGGCCGCGGTCTCGCCGAAAAGATTCTGGCCCAGCGGCTGCAGGCCCGGCGGATTGATGAAGGTGGCCAGTTGCAGCTGGCCCAGCTGGACCGGCTGGGTCTGGCCCGCCACCGTCGCGGTCACCACCCCGTCCTGGCCGATGGCGACTTCCTTGACGCCCTCCGGCACCACGATGCCCGGATCGATGACCAGGCCGTTGTTGGTCACGAGCTGGCCCTGGCTGTCGATCTGGAAGCTGCCGTCGCGCGTGTAGGCCAGCGTGCCGTCGGGCAGTTGCACCTGGAAGAAGCCGGCGCCGTTGACCGACAGGTCGAAGCTGCTGCTGGTCTGCTGCAGGGCACCCTGCGCATAGTTGCGCACCGTGGCCACGGGCCGCGATCCGGTTCCCAGCGTCAGCCCCGCGGGCACCTGGTTCTGCTGCGTGGTCTGCGTGCCGGCCGGCCGCATGGTCTGGTAGAGCAGGTCCTCGAACACGGCGCGCGAACGCTTGTAGCCATTGGTGCTGACGTTGGCGAGGTTGTTCGAGATGACGTCCAGCTGGGTCTGCTGCGCATCCAGGCCGGTCTTGGCGATCCAGAGGGAACGCATCATGATGTTCGATCCTTATCGCGGCGTGCGCCGCACTACGCAAAATTCCTTCACCGCGCGGGGAGGCCCCGCGGTCAGGTCATGCTCAATATCTGTGTGGCCGAGCGCTGGTTCTGGTCGGTGTTCTGCATGAGCTGTATCTGCACGTCGTAGTGACGCGCCGCCGCGATCATGCCCACCATGGTCTCCACCGCGTTGACGTTGCTGCCCTCGAGCATGCCGCCCGCCACGCGCACCCCGTCGGCCGCCGGCGCGATGCCGCCCTGGCGCAGGCGGAAAAGGCCGTCCGCGCCGCGCGCCAGCATATTCCCCGGCGGGTTCACCAGCTTGAGGTTGGCGATCTGGGCGGCCTGCACCCGGTCGACCTCGGGGACGGAGGAGATCGAGCCGTCGGTATTGACCTGCACCTTGGTATCGGGCGGAATCAGAATGGGCTCGCCGTTCGGATCCAGCACCGGGCGCCCGGCCGCGTCGACCAGCATGCCGTCCGCCGTGGTCTGGAAGCCGCCCGCGCGGGTATAGGCCTCGCCGCCATCCGCCGTGCGCACGGCGAACCAGCCGTCGCCCTGGATCGCGACGTCTAGTTCGCGCCCGGTCGCCATCATCGCGCCGGCCGACAGGTCTGCGCCGGGTGTCGATTCCACCGCATAGGCCCGCGTCCGCAGGCCCGGGCCGCCGACCACCGGCGCCGTCCGCTGGGCCGCGATCTCGGCGCGGAACCCCGGCGTCAGCGCGTTCGACAGGTTGTTGGTCTGCACGTCCTGGCGCCGCATCAGTTCGCGGGCGCCGGTCGCGGCAATGTAGAGGGCCCTGTCCATCAGCGCATGTTGACCAGGGTCTGCATCAGCGAATCCTGGGTCTTGATCGTTTGCGCGTTGGCCTGGTAGACCCGCTGGGCGGTGATCATGTTCACCAGCTCGCCGGTCAGGTCGACGTTGGCATCCTCCAGCGCGCCGGAAGTCACGGTGCCGAAGTTGCTCGAACCCGGGACGCCGATGCGCGGGCCGCCGGACAGGATCGTTTCCAGGAAATTATTGCTGCCGGCCGAGACCAGGCCCTGGGGATTGACGAAGGACACCAGCGTGATCTGGCCCTGCGCCCGCGATTGCTGGTTGGAGTAGTTGGCCTTCAGGATGCCGTTCTCGTCGATCGTGAAGCTGGTCAGGCGGCCCGAGGTGTAGCCGTCCTGGCGCTGCAGCTCGTTGCTGAAGGCCTGGCCGGTCTGCGAAGTGGACGCCATGTTGTAGTTGATGCTCAGCCCGGTCGCGCCGGTGCCCAGCGTGGCGGCGTCGACGTTGACCTGGAACACGCCGTTGTTCGAGGCAGCCAGGTCGATCTTGCCCGATGCGTCGAACACCAGCGGCGCGCCGTTCGGCAATCCGTCGCCGTCCGTGTCGGTGTTGGTCACCTTGCCGTTCAACGCGGTATAGACCTCCCACTGGCCCGGTTCACGCTTCACGTAGAACGTGGACAGCGTGTGCGTATTGCCCAGCGAGTCATAGACCGCGATGGACGTGGCATGGGTGTAGGTGGTCGAGTCCTCGGGATTGAACGGCTTGACGGTGCGGTCGATCGCGTCGGCGCGGGAATCGAGCACCGAGCCTTGCGTGACCCCGGAGGTGCCGCGGGCCTCGATGGAGCTGACCGTCAGCCGCAACGGCTGGGGCTGGGCAGCATTGATGTTGCCGTTGGCATCGGCGACATAGCCCGTCAGGCGCAGGCCGTTGGCGTTGACGACATAGCCGTTGGCATCCAGGTGGAACTGGCCGTTGCGCGAATACACGATGGACCCGGCGTTGTCCATGCGGAAGAAGCCTTCGCCCGAGATGGCGACGTCGAACGGATTGGACGTGACCGAGATCGCCCCCTGGGTGAACATCTGGGTGACGGAGTTGAGCTTCGTACCGATACCGATGTTGTTCGAGTAGGTGCCGAGCACCGTCGACGCGTAGACGTCGGCGAACTCGGCGCGCGCGGCTTTGAAGCCCACGGTGTTGGCGTTGGCGACGTTGTTGCCGATCACGTCGAGGTTCTTGCCGGCGGCGTTCAGGCCGCTCAATGCCTGTTGGAAGCTCATCGCTGGATTCCTTGCACTATCTGATTTGTATCCGGAAGCGGGGCAGGACGCGCCGTACTACCAGACCTGGTAGACGTCAGACAGGTTGACGAGATTGCCCTTGGCATCGACCACCGTGGTCGAGCCCGAGGACGGACGCACCGAGGTGATCTGGGTCACGCTCAGCGGCGGCGCCGCCCCCACCTTGGTGCCTTCTCCGACCTGCACTTCGAACTTGTAGTCGCCGTCGGGCAGCGTGTCGCCCTTCGCATTCTTGCCGTCCCAGGTGAAGGCATGCACGCCGGCATCGACGTCGGCCAGCTTCTTGCGCGCGACCTCGATGCCGTCGGCGTTCTTCACGACCAGCTCGGCGCTCTCGACCGGGATGCTGAGCACATAGCCGCCTTCGGCCTTGCCGTCGGCCAGGGTCAGGCCGTCGCCGGCCAGCATGACCTTGCGGCCGATCAACGATGCCGCCTGGGTGGCCTGCAGGCTTCCCATGCTGTAGCCCAGCCACTGCATGGTCGTGTTGAGCTGGCTGATGCCGGTGACCGTGCTGATCTGGGCCAGCTGCGACGTCAGCTCGGCGTTGTCGAGCGGGTTGAGCGGGTCCTGGTTGCGCATCTGCGCGGTCAGCATGGTCAGGAAGCGGTTGGACAGCTCCTCCGCGGACGACGCGGCCAGGGAGTTGCCCGAGGCTCCGGCCCCGGTGTTGCTGTTGACGTTGGAAACGGCCATGCGGATTCCTTGCTAAAGGGCGCCCGTTCCGCGGGCGGCCCGGCGTCTGGGGCTAGGTGCCCAGCGTCAGTGTTTTCTGCATCAAGGTCTTGGCGGTGTTCATGACCTCGACGTTGGTCTGGTAGGCGCGCGAGGCGGCGATCATGTCGACCATTTCATCGACGACCTCGACGTTGGGCATGCTGATGTAGCCCTCGGCGTCGGCCATGGGATGCTTCGGATCGTAGATGCGCTTGGGCGGCGAGGGATCGGTCAGCACTTCCCTTACGCGCACGCCGTTGCCGCCGGCCACGGCGCCCGGGACGAGATAGGACTCGAACACCACCTTGCGGCCACGGTAGACCTGGCCGTCCGGCCCGCTCACGCTTTCGGCGTTGGCGAGATTGCTGGCCACCGCGTTCAGGCGCTGGCTGTTGGCGGTCAGTGCCGAACCGGCGATCTCGAATGCCTTGCTCATGGACATGGGGATAGTGCCTCGTTCAGTTGTTCTGGATCGCACGCTGGAGCGTCTGGACCTGCCCGTTCAACATGCGCAGCGCGGCGTCGTAGCGCAGCGCGTTGTCGGCGAAGCGCGTGCGCTCCAGGTCCGGATCGACGGTATTGCCGTCGATCGAGGCCTGCGTGGGCGTGCGGTACTTCAATGCCACCGGCAGGCCGTCCCCGGCGTCGCCCCGCAGGTGCCGGGCATCGGTGGCGGCCATCCGCAGCGGCGCCTGCGCGGCATCCGGCTCCGGCGTGCCCGTGGCGGCCCGCAGCGCAGCGCCGAAATCGAAGTCCCGCGACTTGTAGTTGGGCGTCTCGGCATTGGCCAGGTTGGCCGCCAGGACCTCCTGGCGGCGGGCACGCAGCTCCAGGGCTTGCGCGTTGAACATCAGTTCGTCGCCTATGCGGCTGATCACATGACCTCCTGTCCTTGCGTGCGGTACCGGGCCCTTTCGCAGGTATCGCCATTATTCGGATTCCCTGCCATGAACAAAGGCGGAGTAAGGCATCTTTTTCATCCTTGTTTTCACCTTCCGGCCGCCCGGGGCGCGATAGAGTGTCGCGTCCCTCGAAAATCCCGGAGAGCCGCTCCATGAAACGGTCCGGCCGCGCGACCGCCGCGGCGCTCCTGCTGGCCTGCCTGGCGCAGCTTCCCGCCTGGGCGGATACGCCCGGCACCTCGCCGTCCGCCGCCGACCTGCTCGAGCGCGGCCGCCAGTTGCTCGAAGCGCGCGCCGCCGCCGCGGCCGCCACGCTGGGCGGCCGCCTGGACATCCACATCCAGGAGCAGGCCGCTGAACGCATCGCCCAGGCCCCCTGCGCGCCCCAGGTGTTCCTGCCCGCCGGCGGCAGGCCCACCGGCAAGACCTCGATCGGCCTGCGCTGCGCGCACCAGCCCTGGCAGATCCGCATCCCGGCCGAGGTCGCGCTGCTCGTGCCCGTGCCCGTTCCCAGCCGCCCCCTGCCCGCCGGGACCGTGCTGCGCGAAAGCGACTGGTCGCTGGCCGAGGTGAACGTGGCGGCCTGGCCCCGCGGCGTCGCCACCGATCCACGCCAGCTCGAGGGCTCGACCGTCACGCGTCCGCTGAAGGCGGGCGAACCCATTCCGCCATCCGCCGTGCAGTCGCGTGCCCATCTCGGACCGGGAGACCCCGTGCAGGTGGTGCTGACTGGAGCGGGCTTCGTCATCAAGGCCACCGGCCGGATGCTGCACCCGGCCAGCCCGGGCCAGACGGCGCGCGTCCAGCTCGATTCGGGCCGCACCGTGGCGGGCATCCTGCGCGAGGACCGGGAAATCGAAGTCAATCTCTAGGGCATGTTCCCGGGCGGCGCCGGCTCTTGAAGCCGCCCACGCAGTGCTTACATCCTGTAGCGCAATACGCCCGCGCCCGGCGCGCCGATGCTAAAGTTCGGGACGCAGGCGCCGATAATTGCCTCATCTGCCGGGGTTGGCGCGACCACTCCACAGCGGCAGCAAGATGGAGTCAACGTGAAGATCACCCCAAAGGGTCCCGATTCAATCAAGGTTTCCCGGTCCGCCCCAGGCACGGAAGCCCGTCCCGCGACGCCCGCCCCGGCGCCCGCCGGCGGATCGGAGCTCGACCAGGTCCAGCTGTCGGCGCTGGCCACCAGCCAGGTGCCGGCGGGCGAAGCTCCCTTCAACGCCGAGAACGTCGAGCGCATCAAGCAGGCCATTCGCAACGGCGAATTCACCGTGAACGCCGAGGTCGTCGCCGACCGCCTGCTGGAAATCGAAAGCGGCCTGGCGCGCCAATCATGACCCCCGAGGAATTCTCCCAGATCGTCGAACGCTGCTGCGCCGCCGGCAAGTCGCTGGCCCAGGCCGTCGCCGGCGCGGACACCCAGCGCATCGACGCCGCCACCCAGGACCTCAGCCTACGCGTGCTGGAAGTGCAGCGCGCCATCCCGCGTGCCCTGCCCGGCCTGCAGGCGGCCGAGCCGCAAGTACGGCAGGCCTGGCGCGAACGCCTGGCCGAAGCAGCGCTCCCGTTGAAAATAGGCGCCGAACTGTCCACGCTCAATACCGTGTCGGCCTCGGCCCGCTACGCGGCACTGGCGCGCATCAGCGGGGCCGAGCTGTCCTACTCCGCCTCCGGCCAGTTGTCGCGCTGAACACGGGCCTCAGCGCCCCCATTCCTTCAGGCGCGTGCGCAAACGCGAAACCGCCTGCGAATGCAACTGGCAGATCCGCGACTCGGTCACGCCCAGCACCGCGGCGATCTCCTTGAAGTTCATTTCCTGCTCGTAGTACATACCCATCACCAGCTTTTCGCGCTCGGGCAGGCGCTCAATGCCGTTCACCACCGCCTCGCGGAAACGGCGGTCCGACAGCCTCGATTGAGGATCGCCCGAACCGTCGGCGGACATATGCCGATCCAGGTAGTCGTCGGCATCCTCGCCGCTCTCCAGATCCTCGTAGTGGAACAACTGCACGCCGCGGGCATCGACCAGCATCTGCTGGTACTCGGCCAGCCCCACCTCCAGCTCGGCCGCCATCTCGGTGTCGGTGGGCGAGCGGCCGAGCTTCTGCTCGCTGCGATGCATGGCCGCCTCGATCTTGCGCTGGACCTGTCGGACGCTGCGCGGCAGCCAGTCGCCCCGGCGCAGCTCATCGAGCATGGCGCCGCGTATGCGCTGGGTCGCGTAGGTTTCGAACTGCGCGCCCAGCCCTTCCTCGAAGCGGCCCAGCGCATCCAGCAGGCCCAGCATGCCGGCCTGTATCAGGTCCTCGATCTGCACGCTGGCGGGCAACCGTGCCACCATGTGATGGGCCATCCGGCGCACCATGGGCACGTACTGTTCGACGTTGGTCTCGCGCGCCAGGGTTCCTTCACGCGTATACATTCATCTCTCGCGGGGAAAATTCGGGACGGGGGTGTCCCATGGTCAGGCCTGCGCCGGCTGCGACGATGCGGACTCCACCGGCGGCACCGCGGCCGCGCACGCCCAGTCGAGCTCCTCGGCCTCCAGCGCGAACACCGGCGCGTTGCGCACGCGCAGCGCCCGGTGCACCAGCAGCCGCGCGTTGGCGACATGGATGTCCTCGGGCACGCGCTGGCCGTTGGTCATGTAGTGCAACGGCACGCGATGGCGGATGGCCGCGTCCAGCACGCCGCCCAGGCGCACGGCTTCGTCCAGCTTGGACACCACCATGCCCGCCAGCCCGCCGGCCGAATAGCCGTTCACGATGTCCTCCGCCTGCTCGGCATGCGAGCCACCGGGCATCACCAGCAGCCGCTTGACTCCTTCGCCGGAGATGGCCTGCAGGTGGCGCGCGATCTGCGTATCGCGCTGGCTCATGCCTGCCGTGTCGATCAGGACCAGCTTGCGGTCCGCCATGCTGGCCAGGAGGACGTCGAGATCGCTGGCGCCCTTGGCCGCATAGACCTCGACGCCGAGAATGCGGCCGAAGGTGTGGAGCTGGTCCACCGCGCCGATCCGGTTCTGGTCGGTCGAGATCAATCCCAGCGCGCCAGCGCCGTACCTGACCACGCAGTGGGCCGCGATCTTGGCGGTGGTGGTGGTCTTGCCCACCCCCGTGGGGCCGACGATGGCGTAGCGCCCGCCCTGGGCGACGATGCTGGCTTCGGCGTCGACGCAGGCAAGATTGCGGACCAGCACTTCGGCCAGCCAGCGCTCGACGTCGTCCACGCCCTGGGAGGCCGGCAGGCGCGACGCGACGCTGCGTGCCAGCTCCGGCGTGAAACCGCAGTCGACCATGCGCCGCCACAGCTCGCGGCGCAGCGGGTGGCGCTGGGTGCTGTCGCGCCAGGCCATCGCGTCCATCTGGTGCGCCAGCCAGCCGCGCATCGAGCGCATCTCGCTGACGATGGGATCGGCTACCCGGCTCGCCAGTTCGGCGCGATCCTGTTCATCCAGCCTGGCGGTCACCGTCGCGGGAGCCGCCGGCTTGGCGGGCGCAGCCTGCCCCGTGGGCCGCGCCGGACGATCGGCAGTCCCGTTGGCGCGGGGCGCCGCGCGCCGGTCCGCGGCCGGACGGCTCACGCCCAGGCGCAGCACGGGCTTGTCCGCGCCGCCGTCGGCGGCGGCCACCGCCATGGCGTGCGCCGGATCGGCATAGTCGCCGCCCGCGCGTACCAGGTGCGGAATCTGGCCTTCCTGCAGGCGCGGCCATTCGACGCGCGGCGGCTCGGCCGCGGCGGCGTCCGGCTGCGCCTGGGTGGCCGGTGCCGCGCGCCCGGGCGTCTCGTCATGCTGCGCCAGCACCCGGGCCGCCGGCGAAAGGCGCACCGATTCGTCCTCCATGTCGTCCCACAGGGCCGGCCGGGCAGCCTGTTCCTCCCGGGAAGGATCGACTGCCGGCGCCGAGGCGACGGCCACGTGGGCCACCTCGCCCGCGACCTCGTCTGCCGTGGGCATGTCCTGCGCGCGGATGCCGACCACCTCGACCCCTGCCGTGGTACGCCGGGTCGACACGATCATGGCATCGGCGCCCAGGGCTTCGCGCATCATGCGCAGGCAATCCCGCGTGGAGGCAGCAATGAATTTGCGGAACTTCATGGAGCGGATACCTGGAAGCTAGAGAGGATGGACATGCTCAGCGCCCTCCCAGCGTCAATGCGACGCGGATCAGGCGGGATTCGGGAATCTCGGAATGCGCCAGCACCTTCAGGCGCGGCACGGAACGGCGGAAGAAACGAGCCAGGGCCAGGCGCAGGCGGTCGGGCACGAGCAGCGCGGCGGGTTTGCCCACGGCATCCATCTTCTCGACCGCGGCGGCGGCTTCGCTCAACAGGCGTTCGGCCAGGCCGGGCTCGATGGCGCCGATCTCGCCGGCCTTGGAACTGATGGTCTGGAGTATGCGCTCCAGCTCGGGGTCCAGCGCCAGCACGTCGACTTCGCCGTTGGCGCCGAAAATCCCCTGGGTGATGGCCCGCCCCAGCGCGACCCGCACCGCCCCGACCAGTTCGACCGGATCCTGGGTATGGACCGCGTGCTCGGACAGCGTCTCGACGATGGTGCCGAAGTCGCGGATGTGGACCCCCTCGTCCAGCAGCGATTGCAGGACCCGTTGCAGCGTAGCCATCGAGATCAGCTTGGGCACCAGGTCTTCCAGCAGCTTGGGCGTGCCGCGCGTGAAGTGGTCGCACAACGCCTGCAGCTCGGCGCGGCCCAGCAGGTCGGCGGCGTGGTTGTGCAGCAGATGGGACAGGTGGGTCGCGATGACGGTGCCGATGTCGACCACGGTATAGCCGGCGGCCTGCGCCGCCTCCCGCGCGGTGGCCTCGATCCACAGCGCCGGCAGCCCGAACGCCGGGTCCCGCGTGGGAGAACCCGGGATCTCGCGGGTCACGCGGCCCGGGTTGATGGCCAGGAAACCGCCGGTCTGCACCTCGCCCTCGCCGATCGCCACGCCCTTGAGCGTGATGCGATAGCCGCCAGGGCGCAATTCGAGATTGTCGCGGATGTGCACGGCCGCTGGCAGGAAGCCGACGTCCTGGGCGAATTTCTTGCGCAGGGCCTTGATGCGTTTCAACAGGTCGCCGTCGCCGGTCTTGTCCACCAGCGGGATCAACCGGTAGCCGACCTCCAGCCCCACCGTATCGACCTGGGTGACGTCGTCCCAGCTGGCCTCCTGCGCCTCCGCCGGCTCGTCGACCACGGGCGGCGCGGCCGCCGTCTCGGCCTGGCGCCTGCGCAGCCGCGCCATGCGCCAGGACAGCCCGCCCAGGCCCGCCGCCAGCGTCAGGAATGCCAGGTTGGGCATGCCCGGCACCAGGCCCAGCATGCCGATGATCGCGGCCGACAGGGCGATCGCCTGCGGCGTGCCCAGCAACTGCTTGCCCACCTCGGTGCCGATGTCCTCGCCCTCGCCCACGCGGGACACGATCAGGCCGGCGGCAATGGACACCAGCAGCGCCGGCACCTGCGCGACCAGGCCGTCGCCGATGGACAGCAGCACGTAGGCACGTCCGGCCTCCGCGAAGCTCAGGCCGTGCTGGCCCACGCCGATCAGGAGGCCGCCGATGATGTTCACGAACAGGATCAGGATGCCGGCGATGGCGTCCCCGCGCACGAACTTGGACGCGCCGTCCATCGCGCCGTAGAAGTCGGCTTCCTGGGCCACGTCGCTACGGCGCTTGCGGGCGGTGGCTTCGTCGATCAGCCCGGCATTCAGGTCGGCGTCGATCGCCATCTGCTTGCCCGGCATGGCGTCCAGCGTGAACCGCGCCGACACCTCGGCGATCCGGCCCGCGCCCTTGGTGATCACGACGAAGTTGATGATGACCAGCACCAGGAACACGACCACGCCCACGGCGAAGTTGCCGCCTACCAGGAACTGTCCGAAGGCCTCGATCACCTTGCCCGCGGCATCGGGGCCGCTGTGGCCGTGCAGCAGCACCACGCGCGTGGACGCCACGTTCAGCGACAGGCGCAGCAGCGTGGTGACCAGGATCACGCTGGGGAATACCGCGAAATCCAGCGGCCGCTTCGTATAGGTGGCCACCATCAGCACCAGCAGCGAGATCGCGATGTTGAAGGTGAACAGCAGGTCCAGCATCAGCGGCGGCAGGGGCAGCAGCATCATCCCCAGCACCAGCAGGATGAAGGCCGGCATGCCCAGTTCGCGCAGCTGCGCCGAATTGAACTCCAACCCGCCCAGCTTGAGGCTGCGGCCGCTCATGCCCGCCCTCCGCGACGCAGCGGCGCGTCATCCAGCGGATCCCAACCCGCGGGGATCTCGACCGGCTGCAGCTCGGGCGGCGGTCCGGACACGTAGTCCCGCAATTGGTAGACGTGCGCCAGCACCTGCGCGACCGCTCGGTACAGCGCCACCGGGACTTCCTGGTCGATGTCGGCGTGGCGATACAGGGCGCGGGCCAGCCTGGGGCTCTCCAGCACCGCCACCTTGTGCTGCCCGGCCAGCTCGCGGATGCGCGCGGCGACGCCGTCCGTCCCCTTGGCCACCACGCGCGGCGCCCCCATTCGCTTGTCGTCGTACTTGAGCGCGACCGCATAGTGGGTCGGATTGGTCACCACCACGTCGGCCGTGGGCACCGCTTGCATCATGCGCGAGCGCGCCCGATCGCGCTGCAACTGGCGGATGCGCCCCTTCACGTGAGGGTCGCCCTCGGTTTCCTTGTTCTCCTGCCTGGCTTCCTCGAAGGTCATGCGCAGGTTCTTGTGGTGGTTCCACCATTGCAGCGGCACGTCGGCCGCCGCGATGACGAACAGCGCGCCAGCCAGCACCAGCGCATGATTCGACAGCATCCCGCCCAGCTCGGCCAGGGCCCGTGGAGGCGACGGCAGGACCAGTGCCAGCCAGCCCTGGGAGCCATGCCAGACCAGCAGCCCGGCCACGCCGCCCAGCACCAGGACCTTCAGGATGGACTTGCCCAGTTCGCCCAGCCCGGCCAGGGAAAAGATACGGCCGAAGCCCTTGAGCGGCGACAGCCGGCTGAAATCGGGGCCCAGCGCCTTGCCGGACAGCACCAGCCCGCCCAACCCGATCGAACCCAGGATACCCGCCGCCATGCCGGCCGCCAGGATGGGGGCGATCGCCAGCAGCGCATCGGCCAGCACTTCGTTCAACGACTTCAGCAGCATCGCATCGTCGCGCGTGACGGCGGCCGTTCCCGCCGCCGTGGCGAAAGCAGTCTTCATCCAGGTCATGGCGCGATCGGCGATGCCCGCCCCCGCCAAGGCCAGCGCCGCCACGCAGGCGAAGGTCGCGACGGCGCCCGACAGGTCGCGCGAACGCGCGACGCGCCCTTCCTCGCGGGCCTGGTCCAGCCGCCGCTGGGACGGTGCCAGGGTTTTTTCCTGGCCGCTTTCCTGGTTATCTGCCACGGTATTCCGGATATCGACGAACGCCGGCGCGCTATCCGCGCCCCCGGCGGCCTCACACCGGCCAGGCGAACGCGCGCCGCCCCAGCCATGTAGGCGTATGGATTATTCGCGATGGCCTGCGCGGACAAAGCCCGAAACAGACCCCGGAAAGCGCCGCTACTCGCGCCCGCGGCAGGCCTGCCGGCGCCCGGGGGTCAAAACACCCCTTCCAGCAGTTGCTTCATCTCCAGGACCAGCACCAGCGTGCCGTCGCCCGACAGGGTCGCGCCGGCCACGCCCTTGGGGTGGATGCCTTCCAGCGGCTTGATCATGACCTCGTCCTGGCCGATGAAGCCGTCCACGCCCAGGACCAGCTGGCGTTCGCCGTAGGCCAGCACGACCGCCAGCGACGGCGGCTCTTCGCGCTGGCGCCCGAGCAGGACGGCCAGGTCGATGACCGGCAGGATCTCGCCGCGTATGGTCAAGGCCTGGTTGCTGCCCACCGTGTGCATTTCCTCCTGGCGCAGCGGAATGATCTCGCGCACGACGGACAGCGGAATGGCGTAGGGCTGGTCCACCAGCTTGAGCATCAGCACGGGCAGGATGGCCAGCGTCAGCGGCAGCGAGATCACGATGTGCGACCCCATGCCCGGCGCGGACTGGATGTCGATCTGCCCCTTGAGCTTCTCGATGTTGGTCTTGACCACGTCCATGCCGACGCCGCGCCCCGACAGGTCGCTGACCTCGCTGCGGGTGGAGAACCCCGGCAGGAAGATCAGCTGCAGGCAATGGGCGTTGTCCAGCACGGCGGCGTCTTCCGCGCTGATGACGCCTTTCTCGATGGCCTTGCGGCGGATGACGTCGGGATCCATGCCGCGGCCGTCGTCCGATACCTCGATCACGATGGAATCGCCCGTCTGGCGGGCCGACAGGTGGACCGTGCCGCGCGCGGGCTTGCCGACCGAACGGCGCTCGACCATGGTCTCGATGCCATGATCGACGGCGTTGCGGATCAGGTGCACCAGCGGGTCGTTCAGCTCGTCCAGGATGGTCTTGTCGACCTCGGTCTCGCCGCCGGTGATGTTCAGCTCCACGTCCTTGCCCAGTTGGCGGGCCAGGTCGCGCGCCAGGCGCGAATACTTCTGGAACACCCGGCCGACCGGCTGCATGCGCGCCATCATGACGGCCGACTGCAGGTCGGAAACCAGCGTATCCAGCTGGCTGAAGACCGCATCCAGCGTCTCGGCCGCCGCGTCGTCCCGGCGACTGGTGCCCAGGAGCGCGTCGCGCAGGCACGACAGCCGGTTCTTGGTCAGGCCGATCTCGCCCGACAGGTTCAGGATCTGGTCGAAGCGCGCCGTATCCACGCGTATCGTCGCGTCCTTGGCCACGGCCTGCGCGCCGCCCGCGGGGGCCAGCATTTCGGGGCGATAGGGCCGCGACGATGCCGGCGCGCCTGCCTCGGCGGCCGCCTGGGCCTCGACCTGCATCCCCGGGGGGTCGCCGAATGCGGCGCGGTAGTAGCCCAGCCAGTCCGGCTCGCTGTCCGCCCGCGGGGCCGGCGCGGCGGCGTGGGCCGGCACGCGCGAGGCCTCGGCCGCGGCCGCGGCCGGCAGGGAATCCGTCCGCAGCGTGCTGGTGTCGACCGTCTCGCCCATGGCGGCAGCCTCGAGCGCGAGCAGCAACCCGGCGGGCGCCGGCTCGGGCATCGCCCCGCGCTCCATTTCCGAGAACATGCGCCGCACTTCCCCCGTCGCGGCCAGGATCACGTCCATGATTTCCGGCGTGATGCGCAGCGAACCGCCGCGCAGCAGGTCCAGCAGGTTCTCGCCCCGGTGGCACAACTCCACCAGCGGCGTCGCCTCGAGGAACCCGGCCCCGCCCTTGACCGTGTGGAAACCCCGGAACACCTGGTTGAGCAGGCCGGCGTCGTCGGGACGCTGCTCCAGCTCGACCAGGCCGATGTCGACGTCGTCGAGCAGGTCCGAAGCCTCGGTCAGAAAATCGGCAAGCAGGTCCTGCATGTCGGAGAAGGCTGACACTCGTTTACTCGCTCAAAATCCCAGGCTTTCCAGCAGGTCGTCGACCTGCGCCTGGTTGGTCACCACGTCGTCGCGGCTGGAGGCGTCGATGACGGGGCCGTTCATCCATTCGCTGTGCGCGGCATTGCGCTTCTCCGGAGGCGTGCTCTCGATCAGCAGCTTGACCAGCTCGTCCTCGAAGTCCTGGGCGAGCTTGAGCACCTTCTGGATGACCTGGCCCGTCAGGTCATGGAAATCCTGCGCCATCATGATGTCGGTCAGCAGCGCCTGGGTGGCTCGGGCATCCTCCTGGGTACGGTCCAGGAAGGCACTGGTGTCGGCCGCCACCTGCTTGAAGTCGTCGACGCCCAGCCGGCGCTCGTACAGCTCGCGCCACCGCCCGCTCAGGCGAGCGCCTTCCCGCTCCACGCCCTCCTGGATCTCCTGGCCTTTCTCGACGTTGGACAGGGCGCGTTCGGCGGCCTGTCCGGTCAGCCGCGCGATGTAGTCCAGGCGCTGGCGCGTGTCGGGCAGCGAGTGGACGGCCTGCTCCACCTTCTGGTGGTAGCCCAGCTCGCGCAACGCGTCGTGCAACTGCCGGGTCAGCATGCCGACCCGCTGGTAGAACTCCGGCGACTGCTCGGCCGCCGCCTCGCCCGCGCTCGCGGCGGGATCCGCGGCCGGGGCCGCGCCGGCCGCCGGTTCGGCGTCGAGCCGAGCCAGGGTCTCGGACGAAATCTGGTCGAACAACGCTTCGAGGTCTTCGGTATCGCCGGTATGGGCCATTACGTGCTCCCGCTCATTTTCTGCACGATCTTGGTCAGCTTCTCTTCCAGCGTCGCCTTGGTGAAGGGCTTGACGATGTAGCCGTTCGCCCCGATCTGGGCGGCCAGCACGATGTCTTCCTTCTTGGCCTCGGCGGTCACCAGCAGCACGGGCAGCTTCTTGAGCTGGTCGTCGGCGCGGATCTCGCGCAGCAGCTCGAAGCCGTTCATGTTCGGCATGTTGATGTCGCTGACCACGAAATTGAACAGGCCGCTGCGCAGCTTGCTCAATGCGATCTGGCCGTCCTCGGCCTCGTCGGCGTTGTTGTAGCCGAGTTCCTTCAAGAGATTGCGGACGATGCGCCGCATCGTCGAAAAATCGTCGACGATAAGGAACTTCAAATCGTCAGGCTTCATTTGCTCCCTTTCTGGCCTTGATGTGTGTGAGTTGAGCGGCGATCATACTAGCCAGTTCCGAGGGGTGGAATTTCGCGACATAGGCATCGACGCCCACCTGCTGCCCGAGCTTCTTGTTGGCGACCGACGACAGCGACGAATGCATCACGACGGGAATCTTCGCGAAGCGGGGATCGGACTTGATGTGGCGGGTCAGCACGTAGCCGTCCATCTCGGGCATCTCGGCATCGACCAGGATCAGCCCCAGCATCAGGTCGAGCGGCAGCTTCTCGGCCTCGGCCCGGGCCGCGATGCCCTTGAGCTTGTCCCAGGCGTCCGCGCCGTTGGTGGCATGCTGGTGCGGCAGCCCCATCCGGTCCAGCACTTCCGTGATCTTCTTGCGCGCCAGCGAGGAATCGTCGGCGAAGAACACGTTCGCCTTGATGTCGGCATCGACCTGCTGGATCTCGGACGGGATCTTGTCCTCGCCGATGACCGAGGCCAGGATCTGCTCGACGTCCAGGATGGACACCAGCTTGCCATCGGCCAGCTCGGTCAGCGCCGTCATGAACGACGTGTTGTTCGATGGCATGGACTGCGGCGACTTGACCTTGTCCCAGTCGATGCGCACGATGCGGTCCACGTCCGCCACGAGAAAGGCCTGCGTATGGCTGGAGAACTCGGTGATCAGCAGCTTGGTGCGCGGCGCGTCGACCTTCATGTTGATCGTGGTGGCCAGGTCGATGACCGGCAGGATCGCGCCGCGCAGCGAAATGATGCCCTCCACCCCGCGCGGCACGTTCGGCGTGCGGGTGATCGGAATCGTCTCGCACACCTCGCGCACCTTGAACACGTTGATGCCGAAGACCTCGCTGCCCCCCAGCGAGAACAGCAGCAGCTCCATCTTGTTGGAACCGGCGAGCCGGGCCTTCTCGTCCACCATTTCCATCAACCGATTGTCACCGGCACCCATAGCATCCTCCATACCGGCCGGCCCAAGCCGGCCCAGTGATCATTGCGATTCCAGAGCGGACACCCGCAACGGCGTCCCGTCGTTCAACCTGCCGGGAATGGCGGGTACATCGACATAAACGCCGCCTTTCTTGAGAAATTCCTCGCTGCGCTTGTTCAGCACCACGATGCTGATGCGCCGGTTCTCGGCCGCCTTCATGTCGGCGCGGTTGAAGGGCACGGAGTCGGACAGCCCGACCACGCGCAACGCCTTGTCCTCCTGCATCCCGGCGGTCAGCATTTCGCGTCGTGCCGCATTGGCGCGGTCGGCCGAGAGTTCCCAATTGCTGTAGCCGCCATTGCCGCCGGCATAGGGCGTCGAATCGGTATGGCCCGAAATCGAGATCTTGTTCTCGACGCCGTTCAGCACGCGGGCCAGCTCGTCCAGGATGACGCGGCTGTAGTCCTTCAGCACGGTCTTGCCGGTATCGAACATGGGCCGGTTCTTCTCGTCCACGATCTGGATCCGCAGTCCCTCGTCGGTGAAGTCCAGCAGGATCTGGTCCTTGAACTGGGTCAGCGTGGGCTGCGTGAAGATCAGGCTCTCGAGTTCGGATTTCAGGCCCTCCAGCTTGCGGCGCTCGCGGGCCTCCTGCTCTTCGTCGCTGGCCCGGCGCTGGGGCGTGATGCGGGGACTCACATGCTGGCCGCCCGTCAGCACGCTGACCGGATCGCCCGCCACGCTCCCGGACGTGACCGCCACGCGCAGGGGCGTACGGAAATATTCGGAGATGCCCTCCAGGTCGGCCTGGGCCGACGTCGTCAGCAGCCACATCAGCAGGAAGAAGGCCATCATGGCGGTGACGAAGTCCGCATAGGCGATCTTCCACATGCCCGCGCCATGGGCCTTGCCGGCCCGCTTGCGGGACCGCCTGATGATGATCGGCGCTGCGCCGTCCTTGCCTGCCATGATCGCGACTCCCTACCGTGCCGTCATGCCGCGGACTTGCCCCGCACCGTGTCCTCCAGCTCGCCGAACGTGGGACGCTCGGTCGAGAACAGCACCTTGCGGCCGAACTCCACGGCCAGCGCCGGCGCATAGCCGTTCAGGCTCGCCAGCAGGGCGACCTTGATGCATTCGAGCTGCTTGCTGCTTTCGCTTACCTTCTGCTCCAGCACCGAGGCCAGCGGACCGACGATGCCGTAGGCCAGCAGGATGCCGACGAAGGTGCCGACCAGCGCCGCCCCGATCTTGGCGCCCAGCACGGCCGGCGGCTCGCCCACCGATCCCATCACGTTGACCACGCCCATGACCGCGGCGACGATGCCGAAGGCCGGCAGCCCGTCGGCGATACGCTGGATGGCATGCGCCGGCACGCTGGCCTCCTGGTGATGGGTGTCGATTTCCTGGTCCATCAGGGCTTCCAGCTCCAGCGGATTCAGGTTGCCGCTTACCATCAGCCGCAGGTAGTCGGTCACGAACTCGACCAGGTGCTCGTCGGCCACCAGCGCGGGGTATTTCTGGAACAACGGACTGTTGTGGGGCTCCTCGACGTCGGCCTCGATGGACATCAGGCCTTCGCGCCGCACCCGGTTCAGGATCTCGTACAGCAGCGCCAGCAGGTCGAGGTAGCGCTGCTTGGTGAAGCGCGAGCCGTGCAGCGTGGTCGGCAGCGCCTTCAGCGTCGCCCGCACCACCTTGCTGGAGTTGCCGCACACGAACGCGCCCAGGGCCGCGCCGGCGATGATGACGAGTTCGAACGGCTGGAACAGCGCGCCCAGCGAGCCGCCATGCATGGCATATCCGCCCAGCACAGACGCCCCAACGATGATGTAGCCGATGATGACGAGCATGTGGATGAGGTCCCCCCCTACGCGCTTCGCGCGCCCCCCAGGGGGCGATGCGAGAGGACCGGCGGAGCCGGATCCTCCGCATCGTCGGTCTGGACAAGGAGACTCGATGCGGGGCATCGGGTCTTTGCCAGCCAGGATCCTGGGGAACTGCCGTGCGTGGGGCAATCAGGCTTCGGTGGCACATTGCGCGAAGCCATGAACGGGTTTTCGGCCGGCAAAAACAAAACTTGAGAGCGGAAGCTCCCGTGGCCGGCATCAGCGGGGGGCCGCCTTGGCGGCCTGCGCGGCGGTGGCCGTGCGCCGGGTCTTGCCGGCGCGGGACGGCATGTGGCAAAGCCCGCAGACGTACTGGTGGGCCAGCTCGAAGGTATGGGTGACGAATTCGCCGCCGCAGCAGGTGCAGGCCGTCATGCCCAGCATGCCGGCGTCGAAGAACCGGGTCAGGCGCCAGGCCCGCGTGATCGACAGGACCTCGGGCAGGCCCAGTTGCCCGATCTGCTCCCGGTACAGGCGATAGGCACGGATCAGCGCCTCGACCGCCGTCGCGTCGTCCAGGCCCACCTGGTGGCGGTGGATGTTCATGAACAGCGAAGCGTGGATGTTGGGCTGCCAGGTCATGAACCAGTCCGTGGAGAACGGCAGCATGCCCTTGGGGGGAGATTTTCCGCGGATCTCGCGGTACAGGCGCAGCAGGCGCTCGCGCGACAGCTGCACCTCCGCCTCGAGCACCTGCAACCGGGCATCGAGGCGGATGAGTTCGGACGCGATCTCGATCTGGCGCGCCTCGGACAGCACGCTCTTAGCGCGAGCCATGCTGCCTCCGGATACTGCTGCAAGACATGGCGTGGCTCAGGATGCGGCCATCGCGGCGGTACGTCCGGCCATCAGAATGGCGGCATGGATACGGGGGGAAACATCGTCGCGCTTGGGCGAGGACAGCAGGTTCCAGACCAGCGAGTCGTCGAAGCGGAATCGGGCGAGCAGCATGCTGGAGCCGGCGATCTTGAGCAACTGGGCCGTGGTCAGCGAAGAAAGGATATCGGCCACCTCGCTCGTGATGCCCAGGCGATAGAGCGCCTCGCTGCGATCGACCCGCAGCATCTGCTGCGCCAGCATGAGATAGGTCAGATTGGCATCGCGGATCTCTTCGCTCAGCCGGGACATGGGGGAAGTCGCGGCCTGGGGAGCCGATACGTCCACATCGACCACGTCGCAAACTTGAGTCATCGCGATTCCTTTCAGGGTAATCCCGCAAACGGGAAAGAAAAAACAAGTATCCTGGCCGGCTATTTCCGCCGGCGCAGGGACCAATTCAATATGTAAATTATTGGACACTTGTTACCAAATTGGCATTGGAACCCCGCTGGAATTCGCGTCTGCTTAGGTAAACTCCGCATGTAAGAATTTTTCTTACAGATTCTGTATCACTTGTTTCATTTGAACACGTAAATGCGAAATGCGGTTCCACCCATCCAGCAGGTAGCGAGCTTGGCCGGGAACGACCATGCCCTGCTGGAAGCCGCGCTGGAATCGCTCCCGGTCGCCACCTGGGTCGTGGACCGGGAAGGCCGCTACCGGTACGTCTCCCAGGCCTACGCCGACATGCTCGGCATCGCCCGGGCGGCAGACTGCCTGGGCAAGGCCATGGAAGAGCTCATGCCTGCCTCGATCGCCCGCGTCCACGCGCTACGCCATCGGCAACTGCTGGAATCCCGCACGCGCAAGCGCTTCGAGCAGATCTGGACGGTAAAGGGCGAGCCGCGCTGGTTCGAGATCCAGATGAGTTGCCTGTGCAACGACGAGGGCGAGTCGATCGCCGTGTCCGGCTACGCGCAGGACATCACGCAGCACATGGAACAGCAGGAAGCCGCCCGCCGCATCCAGAACGAACTCGAAAAGCGGGTGGCCCAGCGCACCCACCTGCTGAGCGTGATCAACGAGGAACTGGAAGCCTTCTCGTACTCCGTCTCCCATGACCTGCGCGCGCCGCTGCGCCAGATCGCCGGCTTCGCCGGGCTGCTCGAGCGCGGGCTGGCCGGCCAGGCCAACGAAACCGACGCCAAGCACCTGCGGCACATCGTGGACAACGCACAGCGCATGGAGGACCTGATCGGCGACCTGCTTCAGCTCGCCCGCATCAACCAGAGCAGCCTGCTCAAGGCCCGGGTCGACCTGGCGGCCATCGCTCGCGAGGTCCTGGCCAGCTTGCGCCGCAGCCAGCCCGACCGCCAGGTCGAGTACGAACTGCCCGCCTCGGCGCTGGCCGAGTGCGATGCCGGGCTCATGCGCATCGTGCTGGACAACCTGCTGGGCAATGCCTGGAAATTCACCGGCAAGCGGGCCGAGGCCCACATCCAGTTCGGCAGCCTCCTGCGTGGCAACAGCACCATCTATTTCGTACGCGACAACGGCGCCGGCTTCGATGCGCAGAACGCCGAACGCATGTTCGGCGCCTTCCAGCGCTTCCACCGCACCTGCGACTTTCCCGGCACCGGCATCGGCCTGGCCACCGTCCGCCGCATCATCAACCGCCACGGCGGGCAGATCTGGGCCGAAAGCGCGCCCGGACAAGGCGCGACCTTCTACTTCACGCTGGAAACGCCGGCCTGAAGCCCGCTCCGGCGCCGCCCGCAATCGGACCGCGGCGGCGAAACTTTAGCGGTATTTTTTTCCATCCCGCCCCCTTCCCCTCCTAAAGTTTTCAAATCGCCGCCCCGTTAATTGCCTCAACGCGGCCACGCCGGCATTGCATGCAGCCAGCGATGGCCCTGGCGCAATTGCGGAAGGACCTCCAGCCGCGGATGCATCGTCGGGCCCCCAGGGCCCCTCCCTGAAACACCATATGACTCACCCTCACGGAGATAGGTCATGGCACAAGTCATCAACACCAACATCGCTTCGCTGAACGCGCAGCGCAACCTGAACAGCTCGCAGAGCGCCGTCAACACCGCCCTGCAGCGCCTGTCGACCGGCCTGCGCATCAACAGTGCCAAGGACGACGCCGCCGGCCTGGCCATTTCCGAGCGCATGAGCACGCAGATCAACGGCCTGAACCAGGCCGTGCGCAACGCCAACGACGGCATCTCGCTGGCACAGACCGCCGAAGGCGCGCTGAGCCAGATCGGCAACAACCTGCAACGCATCCGCACGCTGGCCGTGCAATCGGCCAACTCGACCAACTCGGCCGATGACCGCGCCTCGCTGCAGAAGGAAGTTGCCCAGTTGACCGCAGAAATAGATCGCGTTGCGAAGGATACGGATTTCAACGGCACCAAGCTGATCGACGGCTCGTTCTCAGCCCAAACCTTCCAGGTTGGCGCGAACGCCGGTCAGACGATCACCATCGACTCAATCGCCAATGCTCGGGCCTCCAACCTGGGGGTATACAACGGTTTCAACTCCACCATTGATCTTGCAACGACCGCCAACAATACTGCTGCCGCACAATCCTTTACCCTCGGCAGCTACGGCAACGTCGACCTCGGTTCTGTCGCTACCGATGCTAAAGCTCTGGCCGCAGCCCTCAACAGCAAGAACATCGCTGGCTTGACGGTTACCGCCACCGCGACCAAGGTCAACGCTGGCACATCGGCGATCACCACGGGCGCCACCGCCGGCACCACGAGCTTCACCCTGAATGGACAGACGATTGATCTCAACGCCACGACCGACGCGGCGACCAATCGCGCAGAGGCTCTCAATAAGATCAACCTCCAATCGGCCACCACGGGCGTCCGAGCCATCGACACAGGCACCGGCATTGCTCTCGAAGCCGCCGACGGCCGCAATATTTCTGTTACCGCAATAACGGGCGGCACCGCCACCAACGTCGCACTTGCCGACTTCGGCTTGGCGGACGCCGCGGTTACCGGTGCAAAACTAGACATCTCGTACAAAGCTCCGACCAACGTGACTGGCTCGGTTTCTACGGGTGTTGGAGCTTTTTCTGCTGCAACATTCGACGGAAAGAATATAGCCCAGACCGGCACGGCACTGAACGCCATTGATATCTCCACCGTCGATGGCGCAACCAAGGCCCTGGCCTCTCTCGATGCTGCTCTTTCTACTGTCAGCGACGCTCGCGCATCCCTGGGCGCGATTCAGAACCGCTTTACCTCTGTAGTTTCCAGCCTAGAAACCACCTCGGAGAACCTGGCCGCCTCGCGCAGCCGCATCCAGGACGCCGACTTCGCCTCGGAAACCGCCTCGCTCACCCGCGGCCAGATCCTGCAGCAGGCCGGCACCGCGATGCTGGCGCAAGCCAACTCGCTGCCCAACAACGTGCTGACGCTGCTCCGCGGCTAAGCATTGCGGCATTTCCGCCGGACCCCTTCCGGCGGATCGTCCCCACCCCGCCTCGCGTAGGGTGGGGATTTTTTTCGCTCGGCCGGCTTCTCAAGTTTCCCCTCCCGGGCCCGTTAATCCACGTATCGCCCCACCCCTACCGCCACGGAACCTTCATGAGCATCAACGCCATCGATACCGCCGCCGACCTGCGCAGCCTGGCAACGGCCGCCGCGTCGGCCGCCAGGCCCATCGCGCCCGCGGGCTCGACCAACCTGCTCGACCCGTCGCTGCCGGCCACGGCTCAAGTGCCGGACGTGGGGGAACTGCGGGCCGCGGTCGACGCCTTCAACCGCTTCGTTCCGCTGGCGGCGCACAACCTGACTTTCAGCATCGACGACGACAGCGGCAAGGTCGTGGTCAAGGTGATCGACAGCGACACCCAGGACGTGATCCGGCAGATCCCGTCCGAGGAAGCGCTGGCGCTCAGCCGTTCGCTGGACCAGATCAAGGGCGCCCTGTTCAGCCGCAAGGCCTGAACCGCCCGCCAACCCGATACCAGGAATACTCCATGGCTAGCGTAGGATCCGCCCTTGGCGTGGGCTCCGGCCTCGAACTGTCCACCCTCCTGACCAACCTGATGGCGGCCGAAAAGGTGCCGCTGACCAAGCTGCAGGCCCAGGCCACCTCGGCCCAGACCAAGATCTCTGCGCTGGGCCAGCTCAAGAGCTCGCTGTCTTCGTTGCTGACGGCGGCCTCCGGCCTGACGCCGGAAAAATTCACGGGCCTGGTCGGCAGCTCGTCGGACTCGTCGGTCGCCTTCATCACGGCCGACAACAAGGCCGGCAAGATCAGCCACAAGCTCGACGTCACGTCGCTGGCCCAGGCCGAGAAAGCCGTCAGCGGCGCGCTGGCCAACGATGCGCAATTGAACGCGGGCACCCTTACCTTCAAGCTCGGCAAGGTCGAGAACGGCAGCTTCGTCGCCGGCGAGGCCGAGGCCAAGTCCATCGTCATCGATGCCACCAACAACACCCTGTCCGGCCTGCGCGATGCCATCAACAAGGCGGAAATGGGCGTCACGGCCTCGCTGGTCACCGACGGCTCCGGATCGCGGCTGGTATTGACGTCCACCACCACCGGCGCGGCCAATGCCTTCCAGGTGACCAGTTCGGACTCGGGTGCGGGCGGTACCCGTTCGCTGGACTTCTTCGATTACGACCCGGCCACCGCCCCGTCCTATTCCAGCGGCGGCTCGCCAGCCGGCATGAGCCGGCTTCAAGCCGGCGCCGACGCCCAATTCAAGCTGGACGGCATGGAAGTGACAAGCGCCACCAACACCGTCACATCGGTGCTCGACGGCGTCACCATCACCCTGCAGAAGTCCGGCACCACCACGATCGCCACCAATCCGTCACCCAGCGGCGGCGCGGCGGCGCTGCAATCGCTGGTCACCGCCTACAACTCCTTCCTGAACGTGGCGGCGGCGCTATCGGCCAACGCGCCCAGCGAGACCCGGGGCCAGGCCGGCACCACCGGGCCGCTGGCCGGCGACGGACTGGTGCGCGACCTGACCGCCCGCATGCGCAATGAAGTCTTCTCGCCGATGCAGGGCGCCACCGGCCCCTACACGACGCTGGCCTCGCTGGGCGTGGGTTTCGACCAGGACGGGGCGCTGACGCTGGACACCGACAAGTTCAACAAGGCCATGGCGGCGGATCCCAGCGCCGTGTCCAGGCTGTTCACCCCCAAGCCTTTTGGCGAAGGCTCGCAAAGCCTGGTCGAGCGCTTCACCGCCCAGCTGTCGCCTTACACCGACAGCAAGGGCGTGATCGACAGCCGCACCGACGGCCTGAAAAGCACGATCAAGACCCTGGAGACCCAGCAGAACCAGATGAGCAATCGCCTGGAACAGATCGAGGCGCGCTACCGCCAGCAGTTCACGGCACTCGATTCGCTGCTGACCCAGCTCAACAACACCGGCAGCTTCCTGACCCAGCAGATCGAGGCGTTGAAGAACCTCAACAAGTAACGTGGCGGGCGCGCCAATGGGAACTCGGCGGTTTTGCCACGCCAATTCCCGCTTTAAGCCCGGCGCGCCAGGCCGTTAAATCCGTCAGGGCTGCCGCGCACGCGGCATGCCCCTATGCGTTCAGCAGGAGTCGCACGTGTCGGGATTCGGAAATTTCGGGGCAAGAGCCTATGCCAGCGTCGGGGTGGAGACCGGGGTATCCAGTTCCAGTCCCCATGCGCTGATCCTGATGCTCTACGATGGCGCGCTGGAATCGCTGCGCAAGGCCATCGGCTGCATCGAGGCCAACGACCCGCTCGGTAAGACCCGGGCGCTCAGCCGCGCCACGCGCATCCTGGACGAAGGCCTGCGCGCGAGCCTGGACCACAAGGCTGGCGGCGACCTGGCCGGGCAGTTGAACGCCCTCTACGACTACATGCTTCGGCGCACGATGCAGGCCGGCATCGACAACGACCCCGCCCCCATCCTGGAAAGCGTGCGCCTGCTGGACGGCCTGCGCGAGGCCTGGGCCTCGATCCAGCCCGACAGCCAGGCGGCCGCCTGATGACGATGCACAAGGACAACGGCATGGTGCCCGATCCCGCCCAGCTGGCGGTGCTCTACGGTCAGCTGGCCGAGATCAGCCGCGCGATGCTGGCCGCGGCGCAACGGGGCGACTGGGATGCCGTCACGGCCAGCGAATCGGCCTGTGCCGGGCTCGTGGGACAATTGCGCCGATGCCCCATCGAGACCTGCCCGCCCGCCGAACGCGAAACCTGCATGCACTTGATACGCGAGATCCTTGCCAACGACGCCGCCACCCGGAACATCGCCGAGCCGTGGATGCGGGAACTGGAGCAGATACTCCGGCCCCGGCGTCATGCCTTCGGCGTGCAGATGTACCGCTGAACGGGCCGACGCCGCGCCTGGCGGGCCGCAGCCCGCCAGGCCGGGCGTCCATGGGACGGAACGACATGCATAGCCCCGACATATCTGGAGACGGCGCTTGGTAGCGGACACTCGCCAGACGCAGCCGATCAGCGGCGTCTCCCCCGCGCAGAGCTGGGAACGTTATCGCGAAGACGCCCGCGAGGCGGTGCTCGCGCGGCTGCTGAACGTGTCCGGCGGCAGCGCGGCAGGCGGCACGCGCCCTCCCGGCTCGCCGGGACTGCCGCACGGGCTGGTCCGGGCCACGGTGCTGCAGGCCAACAGCGATACCGAAGCGCTGGTCAACATCGCGGGCAAGCCCTACCTGATCAATACACGCCAGGCACTGAGTCCGGGCATGACCGTGGTGCTGCGGCTGCTGGACGACCGCACCTTCCTGCACGGCGAGGACGGCGGCCGTATCGGCGGCCCGCGATCGCCGGGCGATGGCGGCGGCCGGGGACAAAGCCCCCTGCCTGCCGCCACGGCCGACACCGAGGCGGCTTCACCGGAGATGGCCGCGCGCGCGGTGCGCGGGGTCTCGCCGGTGCCCATGCCGTCGCTGGCAGAACTCAAGCTCGAGACCGGCGACACCAAGGTGATGCTGAGCGGCTCGGCCCGCCTGCTGCTCGCGCTGGTCGACGAGACCGGCGGGACGCAGCGCAGCGTGCCCCTGGACGCCCTGCGCATCCCGGCGGGCACGCTGCCGGACGAAGCCGCGCGCCAGATCCGGCAGGCCGTGCAGCAGTCCGGACTGTTCTACGAAGCCCACCTGCAGGAGTGGCGCGAAGGGCGCCTGCCCATCGAAGCGCTGCGCGCCGAACCGCAGGCGGCGCTCTCGCCCGCGCCGCAGGCCCGCGACCCGGCTCCCCAGCCCGGCACTCCCACGCCCGCGGCCGAGCCCGCCACGCCCGAGCAAAGCGCGGCCAAGGGCCTGCAAGCGGCCCTGGCCGCCATCCCGCCCGACGTGCGCCAGGTCGTGCACGACCAGATTGCGGCGCTGGCCAGCGGCCGCCTGTTCCTGCAAGGCGCCTGGGCGGAACAACCCTTCACGCTGGAAATCGAGCCCGACGAAGGCAGGGGCGCCGACCCCGACCTGCCGCTGGCCTGGCGCGTCCGCATCTCGGTCCAGACACGCAACCTGGGCACGATGCAGGTAGACATCGCGCTCGACGGCACCGATACCCGCATCGCCATCCAGCCCGACACCCGTACACTGCGCGGCCAGCGCCTGCGCGACCTGCAGGCCCGCCTTGCCGCCAGCGGCCTGGACCTGCAGCAGGCGCTGGATGGCCGGGGCCTGCGCATGTCCGACCTCAAGATCGCCACGGCGTCCCGCTCGCCGGCCCGCACATGACCCACCCCGCCGCCGAATCGCCCGCCGACGACCCGCTCGACCCCAAGCGCATCCAGGCGGTGGCGCTGCGCTATGAAAAGGAGCGCAAGACGCCCATTGTGGTGGCCAAGGGCAGCGGCGCGATCGCCGAGGAAATCCTGCGCCGCGCCAAGGAAGCGGGCGTGTTCGTGCACAGCTCGCGCGAGCTGATCGATCTGCTGATGAAGGTGGACCTGGATGCCCGCATCCCGCCCTCGCTGTACGTGGCGGTGGCGGAGGTGCTGGCCTGGGTGTACAGGCAGGACGAGGAAGCCGGCGCCGCCGCGGGCGCCGGTCCGGACGGACGCTAGGTCCCGTAGAGGCCGGGCGCCCGGGCCGGGCTCAGACCTGCATGTTCATGACTTCGTTGTAGGCCGCGATCACGCGGTTGCGCGCCTGTGCCAGCATCTGGAACGACAGGCTGGCCTTGTTCATCGCGATCATCGTGGTTTCCAGGCCGACCTCGGGATCGCCTTGCTGGTAGGCCTTCTGGACGGCGCTGGCCTCGGACTGGGCGCGCTGCACGCCCTGGATCGCGTCGACCAGGACGTTGGCGAAGGATGCCGGCGCCGCGCCGGCGGCCGCGCCACCGCCCATCAGGGCATCGGGCCGCGCCAGCATCTGCGCCGCGCGCGCCATGCCGGTGGAGCCGGCTTGCCCGGTGGAGGATGCGAGCACGTCCTGGATGCGGTCCATATGCGGTTTCCCATGGGGCAATTCTTTGGAGACTGCGATGGTAGCCGCGGCGGGAAGGATCCAGACCGGGAAGTACCGGGGCAAAACCCGTCTATTCCTTCCTTGGCTGTGACATTCTGCATCAAATAATACAAGTCCTGGGAAATGGGACGCTCCGGCGCCCCTTCTTTCTTATCTGGCATTCAACGCCCCGCTTCATTACATGGCCGACGACACGCAGAACCAACCCGCCGCCGGGGCATCACGGGGCAACAAGCTCCTGGAGTCGTTCGGCAGGCTGCCCACGCGCCACCGGCTCGCCTTGCTGATCGGCATCCCCCTGCTCGTGGCCATCGTGGTGGCCGCGTTGCTGTGGAGCCGCGACCCGGAGTACCGCGTCCTGTTCAGCGGCCTGTCCGACCAGGACGGCGGGACCATCGTCGCCGCGCTGCAACAGCAGAAAGTGCCCTACCGGGTCGCCGACGGTGGCAGCGTCATCCTGGTGGCGCCCGACCAGGTCCACGAAGTCCGGCTGCGCCTGGCCTCGCAGGGCCTGCCGCGCGCCGGCAACGTCGGCTTCGAGCTGATGGACAACAGCCGCCTGGGCCTCACCCAGTTCCAGGAGCAGGTCAACTACCAGCGCGCGCTGGAGGGCGAACTGGCCCGTTCGATCCAGAGCCTGGGCACCGTCAAGAGCGCCCGGGTCCACCTGGCCATTCCCAAGCCCAGCATCTTCATGCGAGAGCAAAACCGGCCCACGGCGTCGGTGCTGGTGCAGATGCTACCCGGCCGCGTGCTGGAACGCGGCCAGGTCGCCGGGATCGTCCACCTGGTCTCGTCCTCCGTTCCCGAACTCGCGCCCGGCGCGGTCAGCGTGGTGGACCAGACCGGCACCCTGCTGTCGGCCAACGATACCGATCCGAACGGCCTGGACGCCACGCAGCTGGAATACCTGCGCACGCTGGAGCGCCAATACACCCGCCGCATCTCCGAACTGATCTCGCCCATCGTCGGCGCCCAGAACCTGCGCGCGCAGGTCGCGATCGACCTGGACTTCAGCCGGCACGAGCAGACCGACGAGATCTACCGTCCCAACGGCGCCTCGCCCGACCAGGCCGCGATCCGCAGCCGGCAGAGCTCGGAGTCGCGCGAACCGGCGCAGGGCATGGACGGAGGCGTACCGGGCACGTTGAGCAACACGCCGCCGGGCGTCGCCGTCGCCCCGACGACCGGAGGCGCGGCCACCAATCCGCCCGCTCCCGGCGCGCAGGCCCAGCTACCCGCGCAGAACGTGAAGCGGGCCGACACCACCAACTACGAGCTGGACAAGACCGTGCGCTACGTGCGCGAGCCTGTGGGCCGCATCAAGCGCCTGTCAGCCGCCGTGGTGGTCAACCACCGCACCAGCGTGGTCAAGGGCGAGACGGTCAGCACGCCGCTGAGCGATGCCGAACTGGCCCAGATCAAGGCCCTGGTCAACGAGGCCGTCGGCTTCGACGCGCAGCGCCGCGATTCGGTATCGGTCATCAGCATCCCGTTCAACGAAGCCACCGCCGAAGCCGCTTCCGAGCCGGCGTTCTGGCAGCAGCCGGAGTTCGTCAACCTGGCACGCGACATAGGCGTGGCGCTGGTCCTTGCGCTGGCGGTGCTGTACCTGATCATCGGGGTGATCCGTCCGGCCATCAAGCAGATGACCGCTCCTCCGCCGCCGCCCGAGCCCGTCTTCGCGGCCGACGGCCCCACGATGATGGCCGAGGCCCAGGCCGCCGATGCCGCCGGGGAACAACCGGAAGATCCGCTGGAGAAGGTCCGCCGCTTCGCACGCGAGAACCCGCAGGTCGTGGCCACGGTGATCCGGCAGTGGGTGAACGATGTTTAGACTCCCCCTACGCGCTTCGCGCGCCCCCCAGGGGGCGATGCGGGTGGACCGGCGGAGCCGGATCCACCGCATCCTGGGTCTAGTACCCGTTTCTTGGATTGTTGCGTCGGTGCTGTCGCTGGCTGCCGGCGGGTACGACGAAGTGGTAAGCCGATGATGAACGTAGTCAATGCCGAACCCGACCAGGGGGTGGCCGATGGGGCGATCCTGTTGTTGTCGCTGGGGGAGGAAGAAGCGGCCGAGGTGCTGAAGTATCTGTCGCCGCGCGAGGTGCAGAAGCTGGGCACGGCAATGGCCGGGATGCAAGGCATCCCGCGCGAGGCGATGGACCAGGTGATCCAGCGCTTCGAGACGGACATCGGCGCACACACCGGCCTGGGCGCCGATGCCGACGCCTATCTGCGCAGCGTGCTGACCAAGGCGCTGGGCGCGGACAAGGCGGGGTTCCTGCTGGACCGCATCCTGCACACTGGCGACACCTCGGGCATCGAGAGCCTAAAGTGGATGGATCCGGCCAGCGTGGCCGAACTGATCCGCCACGAGCATCCGCAGATCATCGCCTCCATCCTGGTACACCTGGAGGCCGACCAGTCGGCCGGGGTGATCAATCACCTGGCGGAACGCGTTCGCGGCGACGTCCTGCTGCGCATCGCGACGCTGGACGGCATCCAGCCGGCCGCGCTGCGCGAGCTGAACGACGTGCTGCTGAAGATGCTGTCGGGCAACGAGCAGATCAAGCGCCGCAAGCTGGGCGGCGTCAAGACCGCCGCCGACATCCTCAATTACGTGGGTTCGTCGTCCGAGCACCAGATCCTGTCCATCGTCAAGCAGGTCGACACGGAGCTGGCGCAACGCATCATCGACGAGATGTTCACCTTCGAGAATCTCATCGACGCCGACGACCGCGGCATGCAGCTCCTGCTGCGCGAGGTCACGCCCGACTCGCTCATCCTCGCGCTCAAGGGCGCCAGCGCCGAGATGCGCGCCAAGGTGTTCCGCTGCATGCCGGCCCGCGCCGCGCAGCAACTGCGCGAGGACCTGGACGTGCGCGGCCCGGTCAAGATATCCGAGGTCGAGGCGCAGCAGAAGGAAATCCTGAAGATCGCGCGCCGTTTGACCGAGTCCGGCGACCTGGCCATCAACGGCATGGGCGAGGAACAGTATGTCTGAGCCGCTGCTGGGCGCCCGCCGCATCCTGCGCGCCGACGAGGGCCGCAACCTGCCCGTCTGGCGCCTGGATACCTTCGGCGATGCGTCCATGCAGGGCGAGACCCGGCGCCGGCCACAGACCCCCGACGAAAAACGCGCCATCGAGGCGGCGCTGGCCGCCGCCCGGCAAGAAGCCGACCGCCGCGCGCGCGAACAGGCCGCGCGGCAGGAAACCACGGCGCCGGAACCTGCCGTGGCCGAAGCGACCCAGCCGCCCGTTGCCCCGGCACCGGCCGTCGATCCGGCCGAGGTCGAACGCATCAAGACGGCGGCCTTCGACGAAGGCTATGCCGCGGGCTACGACCATGGCAGCGCCGCGGCCCGGCGCGAGGCCGAGCAACTGCAGGCGATGGCGCGCGCCGCCTCGGGCGTGTTCGACCGCTTCGAGACCGACCTGGCTCCCCGGCTGCTGGAACTTGCCGCCGAGATCGCGCGCCAGGTCATCCAGCGCGAACTGGCGCTGGACAACAATGTGATCCTGGCGGTCGTGCGCGACGCCTTCAACCAGCTCATGGGCGGCGAAACCGGCAAGCAGTTGCTGCTGCACCCGTCCGACGTGCAACTGGTGCGCGCCCACCTGGGCGAGGAACTGGAGCTGGGCCAATGGAAGATCGTCGAGGACGCCGGCGTCGAGGCCGGCGGCTGCCGGATCTCCACCCAGCAGTCCGACATCGATGCCACCCTGGGCACGCGCTGGAAACGGACCCTGGCCACGCTGGGACAGGACAGCGCCTGGAGCGACGAACGTGCATGACGCCCCCGCCAGCCTGGCCCGTTTCCTCGAAGGCTGCACCGCCCGCGTGCGGACCGCGTCGCCCGTGGCCGCATCGGGCCGCCTGACGCGCGTGGCCGGACTGGTCATGGAAGCCGTGGGGCTGAAGCTGCCGGTGGGCAGCACCTGCCGGATCGTGCAGGCCCACGATCGCGCCGCCGAGGCCGAAGTAGTGGGCTTCAACGGCGAGCGCCTGTTCCTGATGCCATCCAGCGAAGTCCATGGACTGACGGCGGGGTCGCTGGTGATGCCGCTGGAGCCGCAGCGGTCGCCCCCTTCCTACCCGCCGGCCGACCAGGCAGCCGACGCGGAACTCCCGGCCGAGGAAATCACCAAGCACCTGCCCGTGGGCGATGCATTGCTGGGGCGCGTGGTGGATGGCGCCGGGCGCCCCCTGGACCGGCTGGGCCCCATCACTTCCGCCCAGCGCGCGCCGCTGGCCGCGCGGCCCATCAATCCCATCGAACGCCAGCCCATCGAGCGCCCGCTGGACGTCGGCGTGCGCGCCATCAACGCCATGCTGACGGTGGGACGCGGACAGCGCATGGGCCTGTTCGCCGGCTCCGGCGTCGGCAAGAGCGTGCTGCTGGGCATGATGGCGCGCTACACCGAGGCCGACGTGACCGTGGTGGGCCTGATCGGCGAACGCGGCCGCGAAGTCAAGGAATTCATCGACCACATCCTGGGCCCGGAAGGACTGGCGCGGTCAGTCGTGGTCGCGGCGCCCGCCGATGCCGCGCCGCTGATGCGCCTGCAAGGCGCGGCCTACGCCACCGTGCTGGCCGAGCACTTCCGCGACCAGGGCAAGAACGTGCTGCTGATCATGGATTCGCTTACCCGCTACGCGATGGCCCAGCGGGAGATCGCGCTGGCCATCGGCGAACCGCCCGCCACCAAGGGCTATCCGCCATCGGTATTCGCCAAGCTTCCCGCGCTGGTGGAACGCGCCGGCAACGGCACGCACGGCGCCGGCTCGATCACCGCCTTCTATACGGTGCTGACCGAAGGCGACGACCAGCAGGACCCCATCGCCGACTCGGCCCGGGCCATCCTGGACGGCCATATCGTGCTCAACCGGGCACTGGCCGACACCGGCCACTATCCCGCGATCGACATCGAACAATCGATCTCGCGGGCCATGCACAACATCGTGGGCGCCGAGCAGCAGCGCCATGCGCGCACCCTGAAAAAGCTGTTCTCGCGCTACCAGCGCTCGCGCGACCTGATCCAGGTGGGCGCCTACGTGCCGGGAACCGATCCCGAACTCGACCAGGCCATCGCCGCGCACGCCACCATCGGCAATTTCCTGCAGCAGGACATGCAGGCGCGCGCGCCCTATGCCGACAGCCTGACCCTGATGACCGCCATCGCCGAACACTTCGGCGCCGGCACTTGACCCGCCTCCAGAGGCCCGCCATGACGTCCACCACCACGCTCGCCACGCTGATCGAACTTGCGGAAGCACGCAAGAACAAGGCCGCCCAGGAATTCGCCCAGGCCGCCGCGGCACATTCGCGCGCCCGGGAACGCCTGGTGCTGATCGAGAACTACCGCTCGGACTACGAATCGCGCATGCGCAACCAGACAGGCATAGGCCTGGACGGCACGCTGGTCGGCAATTACGCCCGCTTCATCCAGCAACTGACCGACGCCGTCGAACAACAGGCGCAGGAAGTCGAGCGCTGCGCCGGCCATATGAACGCCACCCGGGCGGCGTTCTTCGACGAAGAGCGCAAGCTCAAGTCCCTGGAGATCCTGGCCCAGCGGGAAACCCAGCGCCAGGAGTCGACCGAGGCCCGGCGCGTGCAGAAGCAGATCGACGAATTCGCCCATCGCCGGCATTTCGGCGCCGCGACGGGATACGCGCTGTGAGCGCGCTGCCCGTCTCCTTCGTCCAGCCCGCCGCGGCGCCCGCCCCCGCCTCGGCGGGGTCCGGCGACGGCACGCCCGCCGGCCTTCCCTTCGAGGACGTGCTGGCGACGGCGTCCGAGGCCCCGGCCCCCGCCCGGACGGAACCCCCGGCCCAGCCCGAGGCGGCGGACGCCGATGCCGCCAGCGGCCAGGACGATGCCGATCCGGCGATCGCGCCGGACCTGCCCTGGCTGTCGCAGTGGGCGAGCTACCTCGCTCCCGCGGCCGCGCCGCCCGTGGACCCGGCCATGACGCCGGCCGCCGCCACCGACGCCGGCGATGCCCTGGCTGCCGTGCCGCCCTCCGCGGCGCAGGCGGATCCCGCCGCTCCGCGTCCCGCCGCGGCCGAACAGGAAACCGTCTCCCTGGCGGCGGCCCCGGCTTCCGGCGTGACCGCGCGCCCCGCGGCCGCGACGGCCGCCTCCGGCGCCGCTCCGGACCCCGCCGGCCGGCGCGTGGACAGGACGGCGTCCGCACCCCGCACCCCGCCGCCGGCGGCCTCGCGGCCAGCCGTGGCGGACACCGCGCCCCCCGAGACCTCCACCGGCCCGGCCGGAGTGCTGCAGGCATCCGCCACGGTCCCGGCCAACACCCCGGCCCCCCACCACGCGCCCGCGTCCGCGGCCCGCAACGAGGTCCCGTCCGTGCCCGGCGCCCCGGTACCGTTGCACGCCGGCGCCTTGCAGGATCGCATCGACACGGCCTTGCGCTGGATGGCCGGCGGCCACCTGCAAACCGCGCAGTTGCGCGTCGACCCCGAGGCCCTGGGTCCCATCACCATCCATCTGCGCCTGGACGGCGATGCCGCCAGCGTGGTGTTCGGCAGCAATCACGAATCGACGCGCCAGGCGCTGGAAAGCTCGCTGGCCGGCCTCAAGGACGTGCTGGCGGCCAACGGCCTGAGCCTGGGCCAGGCCTCGGTCGGCAGCGAACAGCAGAGCGGCTTCCTTGCCGCGCGACAGTTCGCGGAACGCGAGGCGCAGCCTGGCCGCGCGCCGGCCGCCGGCGCCGCTGCCTCGGGCCCCGCCGACGGTCCGGCCGCCCCCGTCGCGCGCGGCCGGGCGGCGGGCAACGGCATGGTCGATCTGTACGCGTGAGGCGCGGCCGGGCGGCCCGCCGGCCAACTGCAGGATTTCCCCTGCTGTTCCACGGATCGTCCCCCATCCGCTTCTGGATAATGCAACCTGGGGGCAGTTCGCTGCCCTTTCCCATCGACTCCGGAGATGTTGTTCATGGCCGAGGCTATTGTTCCCGTGAAACGCGCCCGCACCTGGATCTTCGTGCTGGGCGGACTCGTGCTGCTGGTCGTGATCGCGGCCATGGCCGCCCTGCTGCTCATCCACAACAAGCAACTGGCCAGCTTCGAGACTTACAGCTACGCCGGATCGCAGCAGTCGGACGACGCTGCCCAGCCGGGATCCTCGGGCACGCCGGCCGCGCCGGCGAATTCCGGCAAGCACGTCTTCACGGCCCTGGACCTGTTCACCGCCAACCTGGCCGAGCGCGACAATGACCGCTTCGCGCAGGTGGGTGTCGTGATCGAAGTGGCCGACGCCAAGGCGGGGGCCGCCCTGACCGCGGTCGTGCCGCCCATCCGCAGCGAGATCCTGCTGCTGCTGAGCTCCAAGACCGCCGACGAACTGCTCAGCCTGAAGGGCAAGCAGACGCTAGCCGCGCAGGTCGTCGACATCGCCCGGAAGTACATCGCGCCGGAGTTCCGCACCAGCGTCTATGCCGCGCACTTCTCCAGTTTCGTGATCCAGTAGGTCCCGTTGCGCCGTGACGCCGATGACGCATCCCCACGACGCCGCCCGGAGCGCCCACGATGGCCGGTGAATTCCTGTCGCAAGACGAAGTCGATGCCCTGCTGCGGGGCGTCACGGGCGAGCACGACGACCAGCCCAAGGACGAAGTGCCCGTCGGCGGCATACGCCCCTACAACCTGGCCAAGCAGGAACGCATCGTGCGCGGCCGCATGCCGTCGCTCGAGATCATCCACGACCGCTTCGGCCGCCTGCTGCGCGTGGGACTGTTCAACTTCCTGCGGCGCAACCCCGAGGTCTCGGTCGGCCCGGTGCGGCTGGTCAAGTACAGCGAGTTCCTGCGCAACATCGTCGTCCCGACCAACCTGAACATCGTCTCGCTCAAACCCTTGCGCGGCAATGCCCTGTTCATCTTCGAACCGCGGCTGGTGTTCTCGGTCATCGACAACCTGTTCGGCGGCGACGGCCGCTACCACACCCGCGTCGAGGGGCGCGACTTCACCGCCACCGAGCAGCGCATCATCCAGCGCATGCTGGCGGTCGTACTGGACGAGTACGCCAAGGCGTGGGCCGCGGTCCACCCCATGCACTTCGAATACCAGCGTGCCGAAATGCATACGCAGTTCGCCAACATCGCCACGCCGTCCGAGATCGTCGTCTGCTCGACGTTCTCCATAGAATTCGGCTCGTCCGGCGGCGACTTGCACATCTGCTTTCCGTACGCATCGGTCGAGCCCATCCGCGATGCGCTGTACAGCCCCGTCCAGGGCGACCAGATGGAACCCGACAAGCGCTGGCTGCGCATGCTGTCCAAGCAGATCCAGCTGGCCGACGTCGAGATGGTGGTCAACCTGGCCCAGAGCGAACTGGTGTTGCGCGACTTGCTGAACATGCAGAAGGGCGACGTCATCCCGATCGACATCGCCCCCACGCTGCCCGCCTACGTGGACGGCGTGCCCATATTCGACTGCAAGATCGGCGTCAGCAACGGGCAGTACGCGATCCGTATCGGCAAGGTGCTGGCCACCCTGCAATCGGAAAACCAGTTAGGAGATGAGAATGGAAGCGGATCCTGAACACCTGCCCGAGCCGCCCGGCGCCACGGCCGACGACGACTGGGCCGCGGCGCTGGCCGAGCAGTCTCAGGCCAGCGCCGCGGCGCGACCCGCCGACGAGCTGTTCGAGCAGTTCACCCCCGGCGGCGAGACGTCCAGGACGGTCAACGACATCGAGATCATCATGGACATCCCGGTCACGCTGACCGTGGAGCTGGGCCGCACCCGCATCCCCATCAAGCAGATCCTGCAACTGGCGCAGGGGTCGGTGGTGGAGCTCGACGGCCTGGCCGGCGAGCCCATGGACGTGATGGTCAACGGCTGCCTGATCGCCCAGGGCGAGGTGGTCGTGGTCAACGACAAATTCGGCATCCGGCTGACGGACATCGTCACGCCGTCCGAGCGGCTGCGCCGCCTCAACCGCTAGGTTCCCATGATTTCCCCCGGCTCGACCCTGCAGACCGTGCTGGCGCTGATCGCCGTCCTGGCGTTGATCATGGCTTGCGCATGGCTGCTGCGGCGCGTCCAGCGCCCCCAGGGCGGCGGCGACCATCCGCTGCGGCTGCGCGGCCAGCTGACGGTCGGTCCGCGCGAACGCGTGATCCTGGTCGAGGTCGCGGACCAGTGGATCGTTGCCGGCGTCTCGGCAGGCAACGTCCGGCCGCTGGCCGTGCTGCCGCGCCCCGGCGACGCGCCCCCTGCCGACTCCGTCCCGGCCGCCCCGCTGCCCGACTTCCGTGCGCTCCTGGCCCGCTTCGGCAAGCAATGATGCGTACGCTCCTGTTTCCCCTCGCCCTGCTCCTGCTGCTGGCCGCCGGCGGCGTCCACGCGCAGGAAGCCGGCATCCCGGCCCTGACCAGCAGCCCGGCCCCGGGTGGCGGCACCACCTGGTCGCTGTCCCTGCAGACGCTGCTGGTGCTGTCGGCGCTGAGCTTCCTGCCCGCCGTGCTGCTGATGATGACCAGCTTCACGCGCATCATCATCGTGCTCTCGCTGCTGCGCAGCGCGCTGGGCCTGCAGGGGTCGCCGCCCAACATGGTGCTGGTCGGGCTGGCGCTGTTCATGACGCTGTTCATCATGACGCCCACGTTCGACAAGGTCTATACCGAGGCCTACCAGCCCTTCGACAGCAAGCAGATCGACTTCCGGGAGGCCGTGGACAAGGCCCAGGTGCCGATGAAGGACTTCATGCTCAGGCAGACCCGCGAATCCGACCTGGCGCTGTTCATGCGCCTGGCCGGCACGCCGCCGGTGTCCGAGGCGGCCCAGTTGCCGCTGCGCGTGGTGGTTCCGGCCTTCGTGACCAGCGAACTGAAGACGGCGTTCCAGATCGGTTTCATGGTCTTCCTGCCCTTCCTGGTCATCGACCTGGTCGTCTCCAGCGTGCTGATGTCCATGGGCATGATGATGCTGTCGCCGGTGCTGATATCCCTGCCTTTCAAGCTCATGCTGTTCGTCCTGGCCGACGGCTGGAACCTGCTGATCGGCAGCCTGGTCGCCAGCTTCCGATGAACCTCCCCTCGCCGCATCCCGCGCGCCTTTTCAAGGGACTCCCATGAACAGTACCGCCGGCATCCTGACCCTGGCGCAAGAGGCGGTGCAGATCGCCATCTATCTTGCCGCTCCGCTGCTGTTGTCGGCGCTGGTCGTGGGCCTGATCATCAGCGTGCTGCAAGCCGCGACCCAGATCAACGAAATGACCCTGTCATTCGTGCCCAAGCTGGTCGCCATCTTCGCCGCCGCGCTGATCGCGGGTCCCTGGATGCTGTCGATGATGACCGATTACATCCGGCGGCTGTTCGAGAACATTCCGTTCATGCTGGGCTAGGCGCGTGCTGAGCTTCACCGACGCGGACATCCATGCCGCGATCGCGGCGCTGCTGTGGCCCTTCGTGCGCACCCTGGCGCTGGTGCAGACCGCACCGGTGTTCGGCCACCGGGCCGTGCCCCAGCGGGTCAAGATCGGCCTGGCGCTCCTGATCTCCTTCCTGGTCGCCCCCGCCATACCGGCCGCGCCCGTGGACGCCTTCTCCGGCACCGGCCTGCTGCTGCTCCTGCAGCAGATCATCGTCGGCGCGGCCATGGGTTTCGGCCTGCGCGCGGTCTTCGCCGCCTTCGAACTGGCGGGCGACCTGGTCGGATTGCAGATGGGCCTGGGCTTCGCGTCCTTCCTGGACCCGCAGCGCGGCGCGCCTTCGCCGCTGCTGGCCAACTTCCTGATGCTGTCGGCCCTGCTGGCCTTCCTGGCGACCGACGGCCACCTGACGCTGCTGCTGACCCTGGGCGACAGCTTCCGCATCATTCCCGTTTCGCCGCATCCGCTGGACAACCTGGACTGGCTGCGGCTGGCCAACCTGGGTTCCCTCGTCTTCGCAGGCGGCCTGCAGATCGCGCTGCCGGTGCTGGCGGCGGTCCTGTCCATCAACATCGCGCTGGGTTTCGTCTCGCGCAGCGCGCCGCAACTCAACATCTTCAACCTCGGCTTCGCGGTCACGCTGCTGGCGGGCCTGCTGCTGCTGTGGCTGACCTTCGGCGTGCTGGCCGGCCCCATGGAACGCATCGTGGGCATCGCCGTGCCCTATTTCAAGACCGCCGTCATACGCTGAGGCGCTCGACCCGCCGCGGCCTACCAGTCCGGCTGCCGCGGCTCGATCCGTACCCGGCTCAGATGGGCGCCGATGCGCGGCCCGGGAAACACCAGGCTGATGCGGGTACCGGCGAACTCGGGACGGCTGCGCAGGTCCCAGTGCGCACCATGCGCCTCGGCGATTTCCTTGACGATGGCCAGTCCCAGCCCGGATCCTCCGGCCTGCGAGTTCTTCGCCCGGTAGAAGGCATCGAAGACCCGCGCCCTGTCCTCGGGCGCGATGCCCGGCCCGTCGTCCTCCACCACCAGGCTGGGCGGCGAGTCGTTCACGCGCAGCACGATCTGCCCCGGCCCCCCGTGGTAGCGGATGGCATTGTCCACCAGGTTGCCCAGCAACTGGTCCAGCAGCACCTCGTCGCCGTCGACCCAGACCGGTTCGTCCGGCGCGACCAGCACGATCTCGACATGGGCCTGGCGCGCCGCCGGCACCCAGCGTGCCCCGCATTCGCGCGTCAGCTCCGTCAGGTCGATGCGCCTGAACGTGTCGCGCGGACGCACGTTGGCATCGATGCGTGCCAGCACCAGCAATTGCTCGCCGACCCGGATCATGCGGTCGGCGGCGGCCTTGATCCGCTCGGCCCGCTGGCGCACGTCGTCCGGCACCGGACGCGCCAGCATCAGCTCGGATTCCAGCTTGAGCCCGCTGAGCGGCGTGCGCAATTGATGCGCCGCGTGGCCGATGAAGCGGCGCTGCGCGGCCACCGCCTCGTCCAGCCGGCCCAGCAGGGAATTGGTCTTGGCGATCAACGGCGTCAGTTCGCTCGGCACGTCGTCGCCGCCTATGGGCTGCAGATCGTCGATGCTGCGGCTCTCGATCTCGTCCGACAGCTTGCTGACCGACTCCAGCCCCGAGCGCACGGCGGTGACGATGACGAAGCCCAGCAGCGCGATCAACAGCAACTGGCCCGCCACAAGTACCGACAGGATCTCTTCGATGAAGCGGCTGCGGGTGTTGAGGGTCTCGGCCATCGCCACTTCGACCAGATAGTCGTCGAAGCTGAAATCCAGCGCCACCGCGCGCACCGGCAAGCCTTCCACCAGCGAGTCGTAGATCGTCGGCACGGCCTTGTTGATGCGGTCGAGCAGCGTGGGCGGCTCGGCGCCGTCCTCGTCGGCACCGTCCGGGTCGTCCACCACCGGCGGCGAAGGCAGGACGGCCGTGCCGGCGATGATCTCGCCGTCGACGCTGATGCGGAAATAGGTCCGCTCGTCGGGGTCCGTGGTCAGGAAACGCGTGGTGTTCCAGGCCGGATCGAGCTGCGGCCCCTGGGGAGTCATGACGACCTGGCGCGCCAGCGCGCGGGTGGTGTCGACCAGCGCTCGGTCGTGGGACTGGGTATTGAGCTTGCGCGTCAGGACATAGGTGATGACGCTGTCCATCGTGGCCAGCAGCAGCACGGCGGGCAGCAGCCGCACCAGCAGATGCCAGGCCAGCGAGCGCCGGTGCAGGACCCGGTTCTCGGGAGCGGGCCGGACGTCACTGCGCGACGGCATCGGACTCCAGCAGATAGCCGAACCCGCGTACCGTCTGGATGCTGACCCCCGCTTTCTCGAGCCGCTTGCGCAGGCGATAGACGTAGACCTCGACGGCGTTTTCGCTGAAATCGGCATCCCAGGCCGACAGCGAATTGACGATCTGACGCTTAGTGACGACGCGGCCGGCGCGCGCCATCAGCATCTCGAGCACCGACAATTCGCGCACCGACAGCGCGACGCGCTCGCCGCCGACCCGCAGTTCGCGCCCGATCGTATCGAAGCTCAGGGCGCCGACCTCCATGATCGGATTGACCTGGCCGGCGCGGCGCCGTATCTGGGCCCGCACGCGCGCCGCCAGCTCGGGCAGCTCGAAAGGCTTGGTGACGTAGTCATCGGCGCCGGCATCCAGGCCGGCGACCCGGTCTTCCAGCGCATCCCGCGCGGTCAGGATCACGACCGGCACCGGATTTTCGTTGGCCCGCAGTCGCCGCAGCACGGTCAGGCCGTCTTCACCCGGCAGGTTCAGGTCCAGCAGCACCAGGTCGTAGCCCTGGCTGGCAAGCGCGGCCGAGGCGCGCTCGCCGCTGGAGACGAGATCGACGGCGTAGCCCTGGTCGCCCAGGAACTCCGCCAGGGCGCCCCCCAGGGTGGCGTCGTCTTCGATGACCAATACACGCATATGACAAAGCGCCGGCGAACCGGCGCAGCGAGAAAGGGGAAAGCCGCTAGGGTAAACCCAGGCGCCGCCGAAAGCTAGGGCCTGTTCGCGGCGCCCCCTATTTGGCCGCCGGCGGCGGCTCGGGCGTACTGACGAAGCCGATGCGCTTCATCCCCGAGCGGGAGGCATCGGCCATGACCTGCGCCAGGACCTCGTAGCGGGTGTTCTTGTCGGCGCGCAGGTGCAGCTCGGGCTGCGGCGTGTCCTTGGACACGCTGGCGAAACGGGCGGGAAGGTCCTCCAGCGACACTTCGGCGTCGTTCCAGAACACCTTGCCGCTGGCGTCGATCGCCAGGTCTATCTTGGCCGGGTCGGAATCGACCGGCGCCGAAGTCGCCTGCGGCACGTCGATGCGCACCGCGTGGGACAGCAGCGGCGCCGTGATGATGAAGATGACCAGCAGCACCAGCATCACGTCGATGAGCGGCACCATGTTGATCTCGGATTGCGGCGCGCCCGATCCCGCACCGCCATTGAAACTGCCGAAAGCCATCGAAGACTCCTAGTCTTATTCGCCCGCCTTGGCCTTCAGGGCGCGCACGTTGTTGTCCGTGACGATCTGCTGGCCGGTGGTCAGGAACGCGAACAGGTCGTGGGCGAAGGCGTCCAGGCGCGCCAGCAGCACGCGATTGCTGCGCGTGAAGAAGTTGTAGGCCAGCACCGCCGGAATGGCGACCGCCAGGCCCAGGCCCGTCATGATCAGCGCCTCGCCCACCGGGCCGGCGATGCGGTCGATGGTGGCCGCGCCGCCCTGGCCGATGGACACCAGCGCATGGTAGACGCCCCACACCGTGCCGAACAGCCCGACGAAGGGAGCCGTCGACCCCACCGAGGCCAGCAGCGTCAGGCCGTTCTCGAGCTTGGCGGTTTCCTCGTCGATGACCTTGCGCATGGTGCGCGTGACGAAATCGGACTGCGAGCCCGCCTCTTCCAGCTTGGCCGCGCCGAACTTCGCGTGGTGCAGGCGGGCGTACAAGGCGTGGCTGGTCAGGTGCGAGAACGGATCGTTGGCGCCGTGCGTGGTGATTTCGCGGTCCACGGCCTCGAGCGAGGTCGCATTCCAGAAATGCTGCAGGAAGGTCTCGCCCTGCCGCCGCGAACGCATGTTCGCGATGGCCTTGACGACGATCAGGTACCAGGTCGCGAGCGACATCAGTACCAGGATGAAGAACAGCGCCTTGCCCAGACCGTCGGTCTGAGAGACGAAGTGCGCAAAGCCCAGGCTCGGGGTCTCGGTCATGTCAGTTCCTGAGAGTGAAATCGAACGGCACGATGGCGATCGCGGCGATCGCCATGCCGTTTTCGGTATACGGTTTGAAGCGGCCGCGCCGGGCGGCGTCCAGCGCCGCCTCGTCCAGCCGGTTGAATCCCGAGGATTTCTCCAGCGTGGCCTTGTCCACCAGTCCGCGGGTATTGATCAGCAGGCGCACCAGTACCTTGCCTTCTTCGCCCAGTCGTTTGGACGTGCGCGGATACTCGGGCATGGGCGGCGCCCCGAGGTATTCGATGCGGCCGACCAGCTTGGGCTCGGTGGACACAGGCGCCTGCGGCGCGGCCGTCCGGTCGGCAGGCTCGGGCTTGCCGCTGGGAGGCTGCGACACGGCGGGCGCCGGCGCGGGTGCGGGCGCCGGTTCCGGGGCGGGCTGCGACAAGGCGGTTTCGGAAGGAGGAGCCGGTTCGGGCGGCGGTGGCGCCGGCTTGGGGGGCGGCGGTTTGGGAACGGGCTTGGGAGTGGGCTTGGGAGGAACGGGCTTGGGCTCGGGCTTCGGAGCGGGAGGCGTGGGGGCCGGCGGCGCGGCCGCCACCTGGACCTGGGGCGCGATCTCGACGAACCGCACCTCGACCGTCTCGACCGGCTTGGCCACCTGCGGCTCGGCCTTGGCCACCAGCATCGCGCCGACCACTGCCACATGCAGAAGCACCACCGCGATGCCAGCGCCGACGCGCAGCCCGACGGGGGCTGGCGTATTCCAATGCAAGGTGGCACTCATTCGAATGAATCGCGTAGCAGACCGTGAAGGTCGCTACGATATCACAAATGCGACTTATTCGCAGTTAGGTAACAACAACGAGTAACAACAGCGGTGCGCCGGCTCGCCAGCCGCACGCACCGCCCCGGCTTCAATGCTCCATCGTCCGCACGATCAGGGCGTCGCAAGGCGTCAGATAGATCAGCCTTTCCGCCACGCTGCCTATCGCGGTCCGCAGCAGTCCCGTCAGGCCATGCGTCCCCACCACCAGCAGGTCGGCCGGATGATGGCGCACATAATCCGGCACCGCGCCCTCGGGCATCCCGTGCTGCAGCACCAGCCGCGTGCCGGGCTGCCCCGCCTGCGGCAGATTGTTCGCGATGAAGCCGTCGGCCAGGCGCTCGGCCGCCCGCTTCGCCGCCTCGATCTCGTCCTGGTCCGGGTCGGCCTTCAGCGTGGGATAGGCGTGGAACAAGGTCATCTGGGCGTCGGGAAAGAATGCCCGCGCCGCGTTCATCGCCTGCCGGGCGCCCTCGGAGAAATCCGTGGCCGCGACGACCTGCCGGTAGGGGCGATGGGGACGCTTCTTCACGATCAGGATGGGCAAGGTCGACTCGCGCGCCAGCTTCTCGACCGTGGAGCCCAGCAGCAGCCGGCCCAGCGTCTCGTCGCGCGCCACCCCGGTCACGATCAGGTCGCATTGCCGGCTGCGGGCGGTACGCTGGATCACCTCGACCGGATTGCCGGTCTCCAGCACCAATTCCATCGGCACGTCCACTTCGCCCACGATGTCGCGCAGGGCGCGCTCGGCCGCTTCCATGTCCGCTTCGCGGTTGCGCGCCATCAGCCGCTCGATCAGCGGCGACTCTTCGATGACGTGGAGCACGACCAGCTTGCAGCGCCGCTGGCGGGCGATGTCGATCGCGCGGTCCAGTGCGCGGTCGCCGCGCGCGCTCAAGTCGGTGGCAAGCAAGATGCTGCAAGTATCGATACCCATGCTGGCATTCCAATGTTGGGGAAACCCATCGTGCCATGAAGCCGGCCCGCACGAACCATCCGAGTTTGGCCGGGCTTGACCTGGATCAACCTCGCGTCACGGGCACGGCTCGAAACAAGGGTATTCCCCTATCAAGAAGTTGATCCGACCCCAAAATGAAACCCATCGTAACAAAATGTGGATATCATCCACGCTCACGGGAAATTCGGAATTTGAGGGGCAAATGGATATGCTTTTTGTGGCTTTGATTGTCCTGATATGTGCTATTTGCGTCACTTTCGTCATCAGGAATCGCCGCCGGGCGCGGCGCCTGGCGGAAATCGCGCGGCGCGGCGGCTCGCTTTGCCCGCGTTGCGGGCGCTACGTATCTCCCGGCGCCCAGGCCTGCCGGCACTGCCTGACCCCGGTACAAATGGCCACGGCGCGACAATGAAAAAAAGACCCCACCCGGCGCGGACGGTGCCCGCCTCCGGCGATCCGACCGAGGACGACAGGCTCCAGGATGTCTGGCCAGGTTGGACGGACGAGACGATTCCCGCCCTGTTCGCGCACCTCTATCTGTTTCGACTGGCTGCCCACATGGTCCTGTCGCCGGCGGAGCTGCGCGCCATCGCGGACAAGGTGGGGCAACTGGCCCGCGACCTGCGGACCATGAACGATCACGACGACGAGGAACCCGCCCCATGAACGCCACCCGGACGGCAAAGAAAAAGGGGCAGCCCGATGGGCTGCCCCTTTTTTTGATGGTGCCGGCAATAGGAGTCGAACCTACGACCTTCGCATTACGAATGCGCTGCTCTACCAACTGAGCTATGCCGGCGAAATCTTCCCGAAGCCTGTCTTTCCGACGCCCGCCTTCCCGACGCCACTTACGCCGCGTCTAAAAGGCATGTGCTTCAAGCTAGCCCGCTATTCTAGCAAAACTTTGCTGGCGTATTCAAATCCTATTCCGCATCCGGCTGCGCGTCGGGGTGGGCTGCCTGGAAGGCAGGCAGCGCGGCGCAATGATCGGCAATCCGCACTACCGTCGGCATGGCCGTCAGGTCCGACTTCAGGCGGCGGGCGTTGTAGACCTGCGGCACCAGGCACAGGTCGGCCAGCGTCGGCTGGTCGCCGTGGCAGCACAGCCCCGTCGCGGGCGAGTCGGCCAGCATGCGCTCGAGCGCGGCCAGGCCGCCCTCCACCCAATGTCGGTACCACTCGTCGCGCCCCTGCTGGTCGATGCCCAGGGGGCTCTTCAGATACTTCAGCACGCGCAGGTTGTTCAGCGGATGGATGTCGCAGGCGATGTCCAGCGCCAGCGCGCGGACGCGGGCACGCTCCGCCGGGGTGGCCGGCAGCAGCGCCGGCTGGGGATGCGTCTCTTCCAGGTATTCGATGATGGCCAGCGACTGGGTCAGGACATGGCCGCCATCCTCCAGCACCGGCACCAGGGCGGCCGGGCTCAGCCGGCGAAAATCCGGCTTCAGCTGCTGGCCGCCGTCCTTGAGCAGATGCACCGCGAGATAGTCGTACGGCAGCCCTTTCAGGGCCAGCGCGATGCGCACGCGATAGGCGGCGGAACTGCGGAAATAACTGTAGAGGCGCATGGAGGCTCCGTAGGACTACAGGCGGACGTTCTTGGACAAGCCCTTGGGCAGCGGGAAGGCGATACCTTCCTCGGCGCCGGCCAGCGTGCGCACCGAGGCCGCGCCCAGCTCCTTCAGGCGGGCGATGACCTGCTGCACCAGCACGTCGGGCGCCGAGGCGCCGGCCGTGACGCCCACCCGGCTGCGCCCTTCCAGCCAGGCCGGATCGATGTCGCCGGCGCCGTCGATCAGGTAGGCGGCCACGCCCTTGCGCTCGGCCACCTCGCGCAAGCGGTTGGAATTGGAGCTGTTGACGCTGCCCACCACCAGCACCAGGTCGCATTCGGGCGCCATGACCTTGACGGCGTCCTGGCGGTTCTGCGTGGCGTAGCAGATGTCGCTTTTCTTGGGCTCGGCGATGTTCGGGAAGCGGGCCTTGAGCGCCGCCGCGACCTGCGCCGCGTCGTCCACCGACAGCGTGGTCTGGGTCACATAGGCCAGCCGGTCCGGATCGGCCACGGCCAGCGCCGCCACGTCCTCGACCGTCTCGACCAGGTACATGCCCGCTTCGGACTGCCCCAGCGTGCCTTCCACCTCGGGGTGCCCCTTGTGGCCGATCATGACGATCTCGTTGCCGGCGGCGCGCATCTTGGCCACCTCGACGTGGACCTTGGTCACCAGGGGACAGGTGGCGTCGTACACCTGCAGGCCGCGCTGCTCGGCCTCGCGGCGCACCGCCCTGGACACGCCGTGGGCCGAGAAGACCACCGTCGAACCGGCCGGCGCCTCGTCCAGTTCCTGGATGAAGATGGCGCCCTTGGCGCGCAGGTCCTCGACCACGTAGCGGTTGTGGACGATCTCGTGCCGCACGTAGATGGGCGCGCCGTAGATCTGCAAGGCGCGCTCGACGATCTCGATGGCCCGGTCGACGCCGGCGCAGAAGCCGCGCGGCTGGGCCAGGACCACTTCCATGGGCGCCTGCGCCATCACATCACCCCGAGTATGGACACATCCACCTTCAGCGCCGAGCCGGCCAGCGGATGGTTGAAATCGAACAGCGCATAGTCCTCGCCCTGTTCCTTGAATACGCCCGAATACCGGCCGCCATTGGGCGCGGCGAATTCGACCAGGTCGCCGGGCTGGAAGGTCTCGTCGCCCGCGTGCTCGCGCAGCATCGCCAGGGTCACGCGCTGGATCAGCTCCGGATTGCGATCGCCGTACGCCTGCGCCGGAGCGAGGGTGAAACTGAAGCGCTCGCCTTCGCCGCGGCCGACCAGCGCCGCCTCCATGCCCGGCGCCCACTGGCCGATGCCCAGTTGCAGCGTGGCGGGACGGCCGGTGAAGGTATCGACGAAAACGCCTCCCGCGCCTTCGCCCGAGGCCAGCGAAATGCGGTAGTGGAGGGTTACGTAGGAGTCCTCACGGACAACGAGGGGCGTGGAGGAAGAAGATGCAGCCAAAGTGTGTCACCGTGTCGATGCTGTGCGCCAAAGAACCGATTTTACCCGTCCCGCCGCCATGCCGACCGCCCTTCCGACCCTACAGGCCTCCCTGCCCCCCGAAGAACGCCCCCGCGAGCGCCTGCTGCGCCACGGCCCCACGGTGCTGACCGACGCCGAACTGCTGGCCGTGCTGCTGCGCACCGGCACGCGCGGCTGCAACGCGCTCGAACTGGGCCGGCGCCTGCTGGCGCAATTCGGCGGCCTGCGCGGACTGTTCGGCGCCTCGCGCGACGAACTCCGGGGCATGCCTGGCATGGGGGAAGTCAAGGCGGCCCAACTGCAGGCCATCCTGGAGCTGGCCCGGCGCGAACTGGCCGAGGAAATCCACCGCGGCGACGCCCTGTCCCGCCCCGATCACGTACGCCGCTATTGCGCCGCCACCCTGGCCCACCGCCGCATCGAGTGCTGCATGGCGCTGTACCTGGACGCGCGCAACTGCCTCATCACCAGCGAAATCCTGTCCCAGGGCACCCTGTCCCAGGCCACCATCTACCCGCGCGAGATCGTCCGCGCCGCGCTGCGCCACCATGCCGCCTCGGTCATCCTCGCCCACAACCACCCCTCGGGCAACGCCGAACCCAGCCAGGCCGACGAACACCTCACCCGCCACGTCCGCGCCGCGCTCGCGCTGGTGGACGTGCGCCTGCTCGACCACATCATCGTGGCAGGCGGGCGGACCACCTCGCTGGCGGAACGCGGGGTGATGTAGGGCCTACCAGTGCGCCATGGGCAGCCCCGCCACGGGCGCACGGAAATACGGAATCCGCTCCCCCCTCAGACTGCCGATGTAAACCGTCCGCAGATCCGGCCCCCCGAACGTCAGGCTGGCGAACCACGGCGCGATCTTCCCGCCGCAGGCCAGCATCATCTCCGGCGTCGCCTCGCTCCGCTCGAACGCCGCCATCAACGCCTTCCCCGCGGCACTGCCGCCATCGTCGTCCAGCACGATCCGCAGCTCCCCTTCCGGCGTGATCGCGAAGACCCGGTCTGTCATCACGTGCGTGCCCCACAGGTTGCCATGGGCATCGAACGCGATGCCGTCGATGAACGCGCCATGATCGGCGGGACCGAACACCTCCCGGCCCGACAGGCTGCCGTCCGGCCCCACCCTCAGGCGCGAGACGCGCCGCGCGCAGGTCTCGGCCACGTACAGCCACTCCTCGCGGGCATCGAGCCGGATCTCGTTGGTGAAATGGAAGCCGTCGGCCACGATGCGCAACCGGCCGTGCTCGTACAGCGCGATATAGCCATCGGCCACCGTGGGATCCATGGCCTGCATCCAGTTCCTGATGCGGGTGGAGATGGTCAGCCACAGCCGATCGCGGCTGTCGCGCAGCACGAAATTGACCTTGCCGATGGGCTGGCCGTCCACGGTGTCGGCCAGCACGCGGGTCTGCCCCTCGCGCGTCATCAGTTCCAGCCGGTCGGTGCCGAAGTTGGAGATGACGATGTCGCCGTTGCGCGCGAAGGCCAGGCCGTTAGGCAAGGTGCCCGCGACAAAGCGGGTGGCGTCGTCGGTGGCCTGGCTGAAATGCGTGTCGGCCTGCTGCGTGACCAGCCGCTGGCTGCCGTCGGGCCGGATGTGGACCACGCCGCCGCGCGCATCGGCGGCCCACAGGGAACCATCGCGTTCGGCCAGGATGCATTCGGGGCGTTGCAGCCCCTGCCCCACATAGGCCATGGCGGCCGGATCGACGACGAAGCCGTCCAGCGGATTGGGAGCGCCCGCCATGGCCGCGCTCAGAAGCCGACCCGGTCCGCGCCCTTGAGCGCCAGCATGGCGCGGGCCTCGTCCGGCGTCGCGATCTCGTGCCCCATTTCCTCCAGGATGCGGCGCACCTTGGCGACCTGCTCGGCATTGGAAGCCGCCAATTGGCCCTTGCCGATGTACAGGCTGTCCTCCAGCCCGACCCGCACGCTGCCTCCCAGCAAGGCCGCCTGCGTGGCGAAGTTCATCTGGTGGCGGCCGGCGGCCAGCACCGACCAGCGGTAGTCGTTGCCGAACAACCGGTCGGCCGTGCGCTTCATGAACAGCAGGTTGTCCAGCTCGGCGCCGATGCCGCCCAGGATGCCGAAGATCATCTGGATGAAAAATGGCGGCTTGAGCAGGCCGCGGTCCACGAAATGGGCAACGTTGTACAGGTGGCCGACGTCGTAGCACTCGTGCTCGAAGCGGGTGCCGTGCTCCTCGCCCAGCATCTTCAGGATGCGTTCGATGTCGCGGAAAGTGTTGCGGAAGATGAAATCGTCGGTATTGCGCAGGTAGCTCTCTTCCCAATCGAACTTCCACTGCTTGTAGCGATCGGCCATGGGGTAGATGCCGAAGTTCATCGACCCCATGTTGAGCGAGCACATCTCGGGCCTGGCCAGCAGCGGCGCGGCCAGGCGCTGTTCCACCGTCATGTTCAGACCGCCGCCGGTGGTGACGTTGATGACGGCGTCGGTGGCTTCCTTGATCTTCGGCAGGAACTGCATGAACACCGCCGGATCGGGCGTGGGCCGGCCGTCCTTGGGATCGCGCGCATGCAGGTGAAGGATGGCCGCGCCGGCCCTGGCGGCGGCGATGGACTGCTCGGCGATGTCCTCGGGGCGGTAGGGCAGCGCCTCGGACATGGTGGGCGTATGGATGCCGCCGGTGACGGCGCAGGTGATGATGATCTTGGGCGCGGCTTTCTTGGCGGGCTTGGCTTGGGTGTCGTTCATCGCGGGCTCCGGTTCAGTCTTCGAAGATGGCCACGGCGCGGGTGAAACCGGCCGAGGCGCCACGGATCTTGTAGGGAAAGCACGAGACGGTGAATCCGTGCGGCGGCAGGCTTTCCAGGTTGCCGAGCTTCTCCAGGTGGCAATAGGCGCGCGCCATGCCGGCGCGGTGCCCTTCCCAGATGATGGAAGGATCCGGGCTCTCGGCGAAGCGCTTGGCGGTGTGCACGAAAGGCGCGTCCCAGCTCCAGCCGTCGGTGCCGGTCACGCGCACGCCGCGCTCGGTCAGGTAGAGCGTCGCCTCCATGCCCATGCCGCAGCCCGCGGACACGTAGTCGGGCTGCCCGTAGCGCGCTCCGGCCGACGTGTTCACCAGCACGATGTCGTAGGGCTCGAGCACGTGGCCGATGCGGGCCAGTTCGGCCTCCACCTCCTCGGGCGTCACCACGTGGCCGTCGGGCAAGTGGCGGAAGTCCAGCTTCACGCCCCGGCTGAAGCACCACTCCAGCGGCACCTCGTCGATGGTGATGGCGCGCTCGCCGCCATCCATGGTCGAGTGGAAATGGTAGGGCGCATCCAGGTGGGTGCCGTTGTGGGTCGAGACATTCAGCCGCTCGATGGCCCACCCCTCGCCCCCCGGCAGGTCCGCCACGTCCAGCCCGGGGAAGAAGGACGCCATGTCGGCGGCGGTCGAGCGGTGGTCGAGATAGGCGATCTGCGGCAGGTGGCCGGGGGGATCGGAGGCGATGCGGTCGTCCAGTGCGACGGAAAGATCGACGAAACGTCGAGGCATGAAGGGCTCCTTCGTTCAGCGTCCGAGCAGGCCGGTGGCCAGCCACGGAAATACCAGGATCAGGGCGAGCACCGCCAGCATGATGGCGGCGAACGGCAAGGCGCCGCGGAAGATCTCGCCCAGTTTCAGTGTGCGATCGGGCGAGGTTCCCTTGATCACGTAGACGGACAGGCCGAACGGCGGCGTCAGCAGGCCGACCTCGACGGCGATCACGGTGACGATGCCGAACCAGATGGGATCGATGCCGAAGGCCTTCATGATCGGATAGAACAACGGCACCACGATCAGCAGGATGGACGAGCTGTCCAGGATGGTTCCCATCGCGACGATCAGCAGCACGTAGGCGATGATGATGCCCCAGTAGCCGATGTCGCTGGCCGCGAGCGCCGCGGTCAGGAACTCCGGCAGGCCGCTCAGCGACAGCATGCGCGAGTACATGCTGGCCGCGATGATCAGGAAGCAGATGGCGGCGGTGACCTGGCCGGTGTCGGTCAATACCCGCCAGATGCGCCCGGGCGGCAGCGCGCGGCGGAACAGGCCGATCACGATCGCGCCCAGCGCGCCGACTGCGCCGGCCTCGGTGGGCGTGAAGAAGCCGCCATAGATGCCGCCCAGCACCAGGCCGATCAGCAGCACGATGGGCAGCGCCTTGCGTCCCATCGCGGCGGCCGACAGGGGCGCGACGTCCTCGGAAATGCTGGCGCCGGCGAAATCCGGACGGTTGCGGGCCAGCCAGTAGACGCCCAGGCCGAAGGCGATGGCCAGCACGATGCCCGGCACCACGCCGGCCAGGAACAGGTCGCCCACCGACTGCTCGGTCAGGATGCCGTACAGGATGAGCAGCAGGCTGGGCGGGATCAGCATGCCCAGCACCGAACTGCCCGCCACGATGCCGTAGGCGAAGCGCTTGGTGTAGCCGTGCCGCAGCATCTCGGGCACGGCCACCCGCGTGAACACGGCGGCCGAGGCGATCGAAATGCCGGTGATGGCGGCGAAGATCGCGTTGGCGCCCACGGTGGCGATGCCCAGTCCGCCCTTGATGCGGCCCAGCATGCGGTTGGCGACATCGAACGCGTCGCGGCCGATGTCGGCCTGCGATACGACGAACCCCATCAGCACGAACAGCGGCACCACGCCGAAGATATAGGAGTCGATGGACTCGGTGGCGGCCAGCGCCAGCATGCGGCCGGTGATCAGGAAGCTGCCCTTGATCGCCAGCACGCCCAGGAAGGAACAGACGGCCAGCGCGATGGCGACGTGCATGCCGGCATAGATCAGCCCCACCATTCCGAACAGCGCCAGCGCGCCGATGACCAGATCGCTCATCATGCCCCCGCCTGCACGGCCCGGCCGTGCGTCGTCGCGGCCGCGCACAGCGCGCGCACCGCCCTGGCCAGGAACTGCAGGCCCAGCGCCACCGTCCCCACCAGCATGATCAGCCGCACCGGCCAGATCGGCGCGGTGAAGTCGCCGATCGCGCCTACGAACAGATCCCGGGTCCAGGCGCGCTCGAACAGCGGCACGAGGCCGTTGAACAGCACCGCGCAGAACGCGGCGCCGATCAGGCAGTACAAGGCCTCCAGCCCGGCCCGCCCGCGCGGCGCAAGCTTGTCCAGCAGCACCTCCGCCCGCGTCAGCCCGCCTAGCCGCAGCGAATGGGCCACCTGCAGGAAGACGATAGCGACGATGGACATGCTGACCATCTCGGGCACGCCCGAGATGGGATGGCCGAAGAACGCGCGGCCGACGATGTCGGAGTTGATGGCGACCATCACGCCCACGATCAGCAGCGTGCCGACCGCGTTCAGGGCCGCGGTGCAGGCATCCAGGATGCGCAGCAAGGGATGGTCGGACGGAGGGAGGAAATCTCCCTCGCCGGTGATGGGGACTTCAGACATGGATGACCTCGCCGCCCGGTTCAGTTCCGATCCCAGTCGCGCACCGGCTTGGCGCCGGCCGCCCGCACTTCCTTCATGTAGGCGTCCAGCACCTGCTTGGCCGGCAGCTTCTGCTTTTGCAGCTCGGCGACCCAGCCCTTGGTCGGGTCCTCGAGCGCCTTGGCATAGGCGCCCCGCAGGCTGGCCGAATCCGGATTGAGCTTGCCGCCCTTGGCGACCAGTTCGTCCAGCGCGGCGCGGGTGGCCTTGCGCAGGTCGTCGGTATACGCCTTCTCGAAGGCGTCGGCGCCGGCCTTCAATGCCTTCTTCAAGGCTTCCGGCTGGGCGTCGTACCAGTCCTTGTTGGCCGCGATGCCGCCCGAGTACTGAGCGCCGTAGCCGATCTGCGTGATGTAGGGCGCGACCTCCTGGATCTTGGCCGGCAGGGCCGCGGTGGCGAAGGTGACCACGCCGTCGTACAGGCCGGTCTGCAGCGAGTTGTAGTACTCGGTCAGGTTGCCCGCGACGCCCACCGCGCCCGTGCCCTTCATCCAGTTGATCGACGTGCCCGGCGTGCCGATCTTGCGGCCCTTGAGGTCGGCCATGCCCTTGACCGGAAACTTCGTGAACAACAGGTAGTCGTCCAGCCCGAAACCACCGCCGATGTAGACGACGTCGTTCGCCTCCCAGGCCTTCATCATCGCCGGGATCTTGCGCTGCACGTCCTGTACCGCCTGCGTCACCAGGCCGGGATCGTCCGATACGAAGGGCGTGTAATAGGTGACGTTCTGCAGCGGCAACTTGGCCGGCTCGAAGATCGTGGGAACCAGCGCGATGTCGGCCACGCCGTCCTGGGCCGCTTCCAGCTCCTCGCCCACCTTGGCCAGCGAGCCGCCGTACTGCTGCTTCCATTCGAGCTTGATGTCCGTCCCCTCCAGCGCCTTGTTCACTGCCGGCACGAAGGACTCCTGCAGATGCTTGACCCAGCGGAACACCGGCGGATGGCCGTTGACCAGCGTCACGGTGATGGTCTTGGCCTGTGCCGCCATCGTGGCGGTGGCCAGCAAGGCCGCCAATGCGGCCGGCAGAATACGCATGCATGTCTCCTTGTCAGGGGGCCGGGCTCGTGGCGGCCCGGTTCTTGCGGCCGGGGCATGGCCCCGGGGAATCAACCGGCTCCGGAACCGGAGCGCGGGGAAAGAACGTGGGGACGGCCCGTGCGGCCGGCGGCACGGTCGGCCGCCAGCGCCTCGATGCCGGCGCTGATGAAAGGCACCAGGCGGGCCATGACGGCATCGACGTCACTGTCGTCGCAGGCGCCGTCCGACAGGCGTCCTGCCCGCCCGGTGGCGGCCATCATGGTCATGCCCACGCCGATGGCGAACATGTAGGACCACACGGCATCGTCCTGCTCCAACTGCGGCAGGACACGGCGGAAGGCGGCGATGAAACGGCGGGCGATCGCGTCGTAGTGGGCGCCGATCAGCGTGCGCGAACGCTCGTCCTCGGCGTTGGCGGTGGCGGCCAGCACCCGCGAGAACAGATTGCCCGCCGGCCCCTCGTGGCCGAACTCCACCGTTGGCCGGAACAAGGCTTCCAGCAGGTCGCCCAGGGTGGGCCGCCCCTGCCCGTCCGGTCCGAACAGCCGGTCCAGCGCGGCCGCGCGGACGGCGTTGATGGCGTCGGAGCGGCGGGCGAACATGGCCTCGTACAGTTTTTCCTTGGTGCCGAAGTGGTAGTGCAGCAATGCCTGGGCCACGCCGGCTTCGTTGGCGATCTGCCGCATGCTGGTGCCATCGAAGCCGTGGGCGGCGAAAACCCCTTCGGCGGCGTCGAGGATGGCGGTCCGGGCGTTCTGGTCGGTCAAGGCGCGCTTCCTGGATAAGGATGCGCTAGCCTAGGCCCTGACTGATCGATCAGTCAACATAGGGTTAGCGAGCAGCCGGCTCCGGTGCCTGGCAGCCCGATGCCGTAGAATCCCGTACCCGTCCCGTGGGGAAACAAGCTGCGTCGCAAACAACGAGTTGAAAAAACGGCGGGTTTCGTGCTATTCTTGCGAGCTTTACGGCGTTGTCTTTGGCCCGCGAGAGCTCTCGCCCCGGGGAAAGCCCTTCGCAAGCGCGCTTTCCGGGCGCGGATGAAGCTGGCTTTCGGCGCACGTTTTCAACGCATTCTGGATTTTGCGCCGGGATGCCTTGAGAACCCGTGCGAACCGGGTCGGCATCCATCCTGCCAAACCGCGCCAGAAATTCGGGGCACAGTCCGGTATCGCCGGCCCCCGGATCCGTCTCCCGAATTCACGAAATAGCAGAAGAGGTGTCGCCATGGCACGAGTATGTCAAGTAACCGGTAAGGGTCCGATCACGGGCAACAACGTTTCTCACGCCAACAACAAGACCAAGCGCCGTTTCCTGCCGAACCTGCAATACCGCAAGTTCTGGGTGGAAAGCGAAAACCGCTGGGTTCGCCTGCGCGTCAGCACCAACGCCCTGCGCACCATCGACAAGAACGGCATCGAAGCCGTCCTGGCCGATCTGCGCGCTCGCGGCGAAGCCGTTTAATCACCGGATCCACAGGAGCACACCATGGCCGCCAAGGGTATTCGCGAAAAGATCAAGCTCGAGTCCACCGCCGGAACCGGGCATTTCTACACCACGACCAAGAACAAGCGCACCACCCCGGAAAAGATGCTGATCAAGAAGTTCGATCCGGTCGCGCGCAAGCACGTGGACTACAAGGAAACCAAGCTGAAGTAATCGGCTCGGTTTGCGAACAAACCCCGCCCAGGCGGGGTTTTTCTTTGCCCGCGGCAAACATCCGCCGCTATGCCCTGCCCGCGGCTTCCATCATCCGCCGGGCGCGCGCCAGCACCGGCGCATCCACCATCCGCCCTTCCAGCCGGAACGCGCCCCGCTGCCCCGCCGCCGCCTCGACGACGCGGCGGGCCCAAGCCAGTTCCGCGTCCGAAGGACTGAAGGCCTCGTTGATGGCGGCGACCTGCACGGGGTGCACGCACAGCATGCCGCCCATGCCCGACCCGCGCGCCCGCGCGGCTTCGGCGCGCAGGCCGTCGATGTCGTCCAGTTGCGGGTGTACGCCGTCGAGCGGCGCGGGCAGGTCCGCGCCGCGCGCGTGAAGCAGCATGCGGTGCCGGGCATCGTCCAGGACCGCCCGGCCCGCCCCCGACACCGGGTCCAGGTCGAGGTCCAGCGCGAAATCCAGGCTCCCGAACACCAGCCGCTCCACCCCCGGCGCATCGGCGATGGCCGCCAGCGCCAGCACGCCGCGCGCGCTTTCGATCAGCGGCCACACGGGCCGGCCAGCCGACGCCGCGCGCGCCATATCCGCCGCCGACTCCGACTTGGGCAGCATCACCGCGGCCACCGCGGGACTGGCGGCGCACAGCGCAATGTCCTCGTCGAAATAGATCGTCTGGATCGCATTGACGCGCACCACCACCGATCGGTCCGCGCAAGCTTTCAGGGATGCCGCCACGGCCACGCGCGCGGCCGCCTTGGCGCCGGGTTCGACCGCGTCCTCCAGGTCCACGATGACGGCATCGGCGCCGCTGGCCAGCGCCTTGGGCAGCCGCTCGGGCCGGTCCCCCGGCACGAACAGGGCGGAGCGCACGCGCTTCATGCGCCCGCCACCCGATTGCGCAGCCTGCCGATGCCATCGACTTCGCATTCGATCAGATCGCCAGGCCTCAAATAGCCCGAGGCGGGAACGATGCCGTTGCCTCCCGACCATTTGCCGCCGAGCTCCTTGTCGGTGGACCAGGCCGTACCGCTGGGCGTGCCCGTGATGATCACCATGCCCGGCCGCAGCGTCAGGTTGATCGAAAACACATGGACAAGTTCGGCCACGCTCCAGATCATCTGTGCGGTATTGCTATTCTGCCGCAGCTCGCCATTGACCCAGGAACGGATGCCCAGGCCTTGCGGATCGGGGATCTCTTCGGCGCCGACAATGTACGGGCCCAGCGGAGCGCTGGTATCGAATACCTTACCGCGGCCCAGCTCGTACCAGCTACTGCCGTCCGGCCGAAAGCGCACCTGGCGATCGCGAGCCGTGACGTCGTTGACGATGGTATAGCCGAACACATGCTCCAGCGCCCGTTCGCGTGGAATGTGCCGCCCCGGCTTGCCGATGACCACGCCCAGCTCGACCTCGCCGTCCAGTTTGCGCGTCAGCACCGGATCGTGGACGATCTCGTCGTGCGGGCCGACGACGCAGTCGGCGGTCTTGAGGAAGAACTCCGGCTCTTTGCCGCTTGTGTCGGAGCCGGCCTTTTCGGCGTTGTGGCTCAGGTAGTTGCTGCCCGCGCACAGGATGGTGGAAGGCAGCATGGGGGCGCAGAGCTGCACGTCATCTAGCGCCACGCGTCCCACACCCCGCTCGGCGGCGAGCGCCACCGCCCGCGCACCGAGTTCCCGGGACTGCGGGGCATGGCGGATCACCTCGGTCATGTCGGCAAACCAGCTCACTTGCGGCCCCAGCCCGCCAACGGCTTGTTCGAGCGCTTGCGGATCAACCAGGTACGCGCCGTCGAGGATGGCCACGCGCTTGACGCCGTCACGGCGATACATTGCATATTTCATGGATTCCCTTTTTATTCGAGTTTGCCGATGCTGTTGATGATCTGCGTCTGATGCCGCTCGTCGGCTCGCCAGAAGGCCTCGAATTCCGGCGCATCCAGATACTGGACGGGCGTCCCCATTCCTGTCATGGCCTTGACGAAAGCCGGATCGGCCGCTGCTTCCTTGACGACGGTGCGCAGCTTCGCCATGACGGGCTCGGGCAGGCCCGTCGGCGCGAATAGTCCGGCCCAAAGATAGTATTCAGCGTCGTAGCCGAGCTCTTTCAGCGTCGGCACATCGGGCAGGCTGGCCAGGCGCTCGGCGCTCTGAACCGCCAGCGGCTTGAACTTGCCGCTCTTGATATGGCCGGAAATGTTGCCATAGGTCTGCGTCGAGGCCTGGACATGTCCACCTAACAGCGCCGTCACTTGTTCGCCGCCGCCGCCATACGGCACGTGCAGCAGCTTGATTCCCGCGGCGTGGGCAAAACGCTCCATCGCTACATGCGTAGTGCCGTAGATTCCGGATGAACTGAAGCTGATCGTGCCGGGCTTGACCTTGGCCGCCTCCACCAGCTCACGCACGGACTTCCAGGGCGCATCGTCGCGCACCACCAGCACGGTGGGATCGGCCGATATGCGAGCGATGGCGGCAAATTGCGAGGTGGAATATGAAGGTGTCTTGCCCGTCAGCTTGTCGGCGGGGGGAATTGCCGAAATACTGGCCAACGCCATCATGAGCGTATAGCCATCTGGAGCCGCCTTGGCCACATGAGCCATTCCCACTCCACCCCCTGCTCCTGGCCGGTTCTCGACGATGACCGGTTGCCCCAGACGCTTGGCCATGACAGGCGCCAGCGGACGCGCCGTGGTGTCCGACACGCCACCCGGCGAGAACGGCACGACCAACGTAATGGGACGGGAAGGGTAGTTGTCCGCCGCGAGCGCGGCGAGTGGACACAATAAAGCGACGGCGAAGCACGCAAGGCCTCGATTCATTGGTAGTCTCCTGAGTCGTTTTTTGCTTTCGTTTTGGCGCGTGCCGCTGGCGGCCACGCAGTGCCTACACTATCACGCGTGGCACGATTTTTTCTGCCGAAGACGCCCCTCTGCCAGCCGACGGCCCGGCATTTCCTGCCGCGCACCGGAGATCCTCTGATCGAAAATATCAGGGCACCAGGCACGATTCTCGCAGCCGACTCGCCCGCATCATGACGCTACTACATGCCGCGCACGCAGCGCGGCGATCTCGGCTTCGCCATAGCCGAGTTCGGCCAGGATGGACAAGGTATCTTCACCCAGGGCCGGTATCCGGTCCATGCGGGCCGCATAGGCGCCGCCCGCTCCTGGCGGCAGCAACACGGGCAACATGCCGGCCGGGCTTGCCACCTCGGTCCAGCGCTGGCGGGCCGCCAGCTGCGGGTGGGACCAGACGCCTGCCATGTCGTTGACGCGGGCGTTGGCGATCTGGGCGTCGTCCAGCGCCGCCATGACCTGTTCGGTGCTCATGCCGGCGAAGACCTCCACGATGATGTCGCGCAGCGCCGCCCGGTTTTCGGTGCGCCGCGAATTGGCATCGAAACGGGGGTCGCCGGCCAGTTCCGGCCGCGCCAGCACCCGTTCGCAGAACACGCGCCATTCGCGCTCGTTCTGCAGGCCGAGCATCACGGTGCCGCCATCGCCGGCGGGAAACGGGCCGTAGGGGTAGATGGTCGCGTGCGAGGCGCCCGAGCGCGGCGGCGGGGGCGCACCGTCGAACGCGTAGTACATGGGGTAGCCCATCCACTCGACCATGCTCTCGAGCATGGAAACGTCGATGCGGCTGCCCTTCCCCGTCGTGGCCCGCAGCAGCAGCGCGGCCAGGATGTTGGAATAGGCGTACATGCCGGCGGCGATGTCGGCCACCGAGGCCCCGGCCTTGGACGGTTCTTCGGGCGTGCCCGTGACCGACAGGAAACCTCCTTCGCTTTGGATCAGCAGGTCGTAGGCCTTCTTGTCGCGATACGGGCCGCTGTCGCCGTAGCCGGAGATGTCGCAGACGATCAGCCTGGGATGGCGCGCGTGCAGCGCCTCGAACGACAGCCCCAGCCGATCGGCGGCGCCGGGCGCCAGGTTTTGCACCAGGACGTCGACGCGCGGCAGCAGCCGCTCCAGCACCTCGCGCGCGCCGTCCTGCTTCAGGTCCAGCGCCAGGCTTTCCTTCGACCGGTTGGTCCAGACGAAGTGGGACGACAGCCCGCGGACGCGCTCGTCGTAGCCGCGCGCGAAGTCCCCCGTCCCCGGGCGTTCGATCTTGATCACGCGGGCGCCCAGGTCGGCCAGTTGCCGGGTGCAGAACGGCGCCGCGATGGCGTGCTCGAGGCTCAGCACGGTGACGCCGTCCAGCGGACGCGGCGGGGTCGGTAGAAGGGAGGCGGTCACCGGCGTGCTCACTGGACTACCCTCCTGTCGCTGCGCGACATCCTCCCCGAGGGAGGTCGCGCGCCCTTCGGGCGGCCGGGCGGGCGCGCTCATGCAAGCTCCGGCATGAAATCGGACAGCTCGCGCGCGTGCCGCAGGCTCCACAGGCGGGGAATCCAGGCATCGATCTCCGCCGGCGTCGCCGCGCCGGAGAAAGCCGCCAGGCGCCTCAGCTTGGATTCCAGCTCGGGGCGCGACAAGGTGTTGTCCGGGTCGCCCTTGGGGCTGTCGATGGCGGCGGACAAGCGCCGGCCATCGCGCGTCTCCACCTCGACCCGTCCCAGCCAGCGGGCGGGATAGGCGCGGTCGACCTCGTCGTCCATCACCATGGTCGTGCGCCGGCGGACGTCCGCCACCGCGGGATCGGTCAGCGCATGGTCGCGGAATTCCTCCAGGCCGGCGCGGCCGTGGACCGCGATCAGGCCCAGCACCGTCCCCATCGAGAACTTCGCCTGGTGCACGGTGCTGGGTTCGTCCACGTTGCCCAGCACATCGATCGCGGCGCGGTGCACCCGGGCGCGGATCGAAGCGATGTCGCCGTGGGCGATGCCTTCGGTACGCATCAGCTGCAACAGCGCATCGGCGGCCGGATGGGTATGGCGGCACGAGGCATGGAACTTGAACGATGTCTCCAGCGTGGCCCAGCGCCGGCCCAGGCGATCGTTCAGCCGGGCCGGATCCGCGTCCGAGGACATGCCCGCCGCCATGCCCTGCCGGCCTTCGAGCACGCCGTGCGCGCCGGTCAGGCCATCCTGTGCCAGGTAGGCGGCCAGGAGCCCGTTCGCGGCCGCCTGGCCGGTATGGAGCTGCTTGGAATCGGCGGCCTCGCGCAGGAATTCCCACAGGCCCGAGGCTTGCGTGCCGGCCGACCCCAGCGTGTGCGCCAGCGTCCGCGCATCCTGCCCCATCAGCCTGGCCACGCCGGCCGCGGCCGCCAGCGTGCCCACGGTGCCGGTCGTATGGAAGATGCGGTAGTGCGACCGACCCAGGAATTCGCCGATGCGCACGCCGGCCTCGTAGCCGGCCACCGCCGCCACGAGCATCTCGCTACCCGACTTGCCCAGGTCCTGCGCCGCGGCGAACACGGCCGGAAACACCACCGTGGCCGGATGCAGCACCGAGCTGTTGTGCAGGTCGTCCTGCTCGACCAGGTGCGAGGCGGCGCCGTTGACCAGCGCGGCGAAATGCGCCGACGTGGTCCGCCGGTTGGTCAGGATCGCGCAGCGCCCCGCTTCGGGCCCCATCGCCGCGGCATAGCGCTCGAACAGCGGCACCGGATGCCCGCCCTTCCCGGCCAGGGCCGATGCCACCCAGTCCAGGAACAGGTCTTCGATCCGGTCCGCCACCGGCGCGGGCAGGTCCTTGAAACGCAGTGCCGCCAGGAATTCGCACAGGGAGGCGGTGGCGCCGTCCCGCGCCAGGCTGGTCTTGTCCATGGACGCGCCTCAGAAGGAACGCGGCAGCCCCAGCAGGTGCTCGGCCACGTAGGAAAGGATGAGGTTGGTCGAGATCGGCGCCACCTGGTAGAGGCGCGTTTCGCGGAACTTGCGCTCGACGTCGTATTCGCAGGCGAAGCCGAAGCCGCCGTGCGTCTGCAAGCAGACGTTGGCCGCTTCCCACGAGGCCTTGGCGGCCAGGTACTTGGCCATGTTGGCGCTGGCGCCCGCCGCGACGCCGGCGTCGTATTCGCGGCAGGCGCGCCAGCGCATCAGGTCCGCGGCCTCGACCTCGATGTGGGCCTCGGCGATGGGAAACTGCACGCCCTGGTTCTGCCCGATCGGACGACCGAACACCTGCCGCTCGCCGGCGTAGCTGCGCGCGCGCTCGACGAACCAGCGGCCATCGCCGATGCACTCGGCGGCGATCAGCGTGCGTTCGGCGTTCAGCCCGTCCAGGATGTAGCGAAAGCCCTTGCCTTCCTCGCCGATCAGGCTGTCGGCCGGCAGCTCCAGGTTGTCGAAGAAAAGTTCGTTGGTCTCATGGTTGACCATGTTGGCGATGGGGCGCACCTCCATGCCATGGCCGATCGCCTCGCGCAGGTCGACCAGGAAGATGGACATGCCCTCGGTCTTCCTGGCGACCTCGGCCAGGGGCGTGGTGCGGGCCAGCAGGATCATCAGGTCGGAGTGCTGCACGCGCGAGATCCAGACCTTCTGTCCGTTGACCACATAGCGGTCGCCGCGCCGCACGGCGGTGGTCTTGATCCGGGTCGTGTCGGTGCCCGTGGTCGGCTCCGTCACGCCCATGGACTGCAGGCGCAGCTCGCCGCTGGCCAGGCGCGGCAGGAAATGATCCTTCTGCGCCTGCGACCCGTGGCGCACCAGCGTGAACAGGTTGTACATCTGCCCGTGCACGGCGCCCGAATTGCCGCCGCAGCGGTTGACCTCCTCCAGGATCACCGATGCCTCGGACAGCCCCAGGCCCGATCCGCCGTACTCGGCGGGAATCATCGCCCCCAGCCATCCGGCCTCGGTCAGCGCGCGCACGAACGCCTCGGGGAATCCCCGGGCCTCGTCCACCCCGCGCCAATAGGCGGCGTCATAGTGGGTGCACAGGGCGCGCACGCCCTGGCGGATGTCGTCGTACTCTTCCATGCCATCTCCGGTGACAAACAGCCGTTCGCGCCCGCGCGGGCCGCCGTTGCTATCTCTGCTCGTAGCGCAGCTCGCCGCGCTGGATCGCGCCCTGCGCATTGCCGGCCCAGACCCGGGCCACGCCGTCGTCCGCCATCCGCCCCGCCGCCTCGAAGGGCGTGGGCGCGATCAGCGGCCGTACACCCCGATACGAGAAATGCGTCGGCCGCAGCGACGGATGAGCACGCACGAAGGCCCCCACCAGCAATGTCGCGATCAGCGGGCCGTGCACCACCAGGCCGGCATAGCCTTCCTCGTCCGTGGCATAGGGCCAGTCGTAGTGGATGCGGTGGCCGTTGAAGGTGACCGCCGAATAGCGGAACAGCATGGTGGAGGTCGGCACGATGGTCTCCGACCATCCGGCTTGCGGCACGGGCTCCGGATCGGCGGTACGCGGCGGGGACGGCTCGCGGTAGACGATGTCCTGTTCCTCGCGCACGGCCAGGCCGCCGCGCTGTTCGTAGTCGTGGCGCACGGTCACGAACAGCAGGGAACCGGTGCGCCCCGCCTTCTCCTGCACCGACAGGATGGTCGAATGGCGCGTGGCGTCCTCGCCCACCACCAGCGGCCGATGGAACGCCAGCCGGCCACCGGCCCACATGCGATTGCGCCGGTCGGCCGGCGGCAGGAAGCCGCCGCGGGCGGGATGACCGTCGGCGCCCAGTCCGGCCGCGTCCACCGGCTCCTGGAAATACGCCCAATGCCACAGCTCGGGCAACGCGCTGCCCGGCTCGGGCGCCGCCTGCCCCAGGGTGGCGGCGATGCGCCGCGCCAGGTTGCCGGTGATCTGGTCGGACGAGGTTTCTGTGCGCCCGATCCAGTCGCGCGGGGATGGAGCCTGGTCCTGGCTCATGCTTGCTCCTTGCGGGCCGCCCATGGGCGCCGCCTTGCGTGAAATGCCGCCAGCATGCACCCGCGCCAGCCTTCTGTAAATTTTGATTTTCCTCATCCAGTCTTCGCCAAAACGGAAGGGATCAGGTAAGGTGAATGCTTTCCCCACACGTGCCGCCATGCATCTCGACCTGGCCGACCTCAGGCTTTTCATCCACGTGGCCGAAGCGCCCAGCCTGACGCAGGGCGCGCGGCGCGCCCACCTTTCGCTGACCGCCGCCAGCACCCGCATCAAGTCGCTGGAAACCCGGCTCGACGCCCGCCTGCTGTACCGGAACAGCCGCGGGGTAGAGCTGACGCCCGCCGGCCGGCGGCTGCTGGAGCACGCCCGGCAGGTCATGCGGCAGGTCGATTCGCTCAAGAACGATTTCGCCGATGGCAGCACCGGCACCACGGGCCATATCCGCATCTTCGCCAACACCACCGCCGTCACCGAGTTCATGCCCGAGATCCTGGCGCGTTTCCTGGCCGGGCGGCCCGGCGTGACGGTGGACCTGCAGGAACGGCTGACCCGCGACATCATCCGCGGGGTGATGGATGGCTCGACCGACCTGGGCATCACCGCCGGCCCCATCAACGCCCCCGGCCTGGAGCGCCTGCACTTCAGCACCGACCGGCTGGTACTGGCCGTCCCGACCGTCCATCCGCTGGCCGCGCGGGGCCGGGTTACCCTGGACGACACCTTGCGCTATCCCCACATCAGCCTGCACGAGGGCAGCACCATGCTGACCTTCCTGCGTGAACAGGTCGAAAACCGGGGCGCGGGGCTCATCCTGCGCATCCAGGTCTCGAGCTTCGAGGCCATCTGCCGGATGGTGGAGGCGGGCGTCGGCATAGGCGTGATCCCCGAGTCGGCGGCGCGCCGCCACCGGCGCACGATGGAGCTGTCCATCGTGGAGCTGGACGAGCCGTGGGCCGTGCGCGAACGCGACCTGCTGGTGCGCGAGCTCGAGGCCCTGCCCGCCTGCGTGCGGGCGCTGGTCGACGCGGTCCGGGCCTACGGGGAACAGACCGCCGCGCACGCGGCAGGCGGCGCGGCCTCGCCCGCGAAGGACTAAAATCGCGGGCTTGCACGGCCACGGCCGCGTCCTTCCCCGCCGGCCCGCCGCGCGGGCGTTCCACCCATCGCACAAGAGACCACGGCTTCATGGGTCATGCCACGTCCCGCCAGGGCAGCTACCGGATCATCGCGCTGATCGTCGCCAGCGCGTTCTTCATGGAGCAACTGGACTCCACCATCATCTCGACCGCGCTGCCGGCCATGGCGCAGTCCCTGGGCACCGACCCGGTCCGCATGAACTTCGCCATGACGGCGTACCTGCTCAGCCTGGCGGCCTTCATCCCGATCAGCGGCAAGATCGCCGACCGCTTCGGCACGCGCAACACCTTCCGCGGCGCGATCACGCTGTTCGTCGTCAGTTCCGTGCTGTGCGGCCTGGCGCAGAACCTGCCGTGGCTGATCGGCGCGCGGCTGCTCCAGGGGGCGAGCGGCGCCATGATGGTGCCGGTGGGCCGGCTGGTGCTGCTGCGCACGGTGGAAAAGTCCCAACTGGTCTCGGCCATGTCCTGGGTGCTGTTTCCCGCGATGATAGGCCCGGCCGTCGGGCCCCTGATCGGCGGCTTCCTGACCACCTACCTGTCCTGGCACTGGATCTTCTTCATCAACGTGCCGATCGGGCTGGCCGGCATCGCGCTCGCCACCACCTACATCCCCGATATCCGCAGCGACGCGCCGCCCTCGTCGTTCGACTACGTGGGCTTCGCCCTGGCGGCCGCCACGCTGGCCAGCCTGATCGTCGGGCTGGAAGGACTGGGCCACGGCGGCCTGTCCCCGACCGCGCTGCTCCTGCTGGGCACCGCGGCCGCCTGCGCGCTGGCCTACGCCTGGCACAGCCGCCGGCATGCCGACCCCGTGCTGGACTTCAGCCTGATGCGCATCCCCACCTTTCGCGTGGCGATGCGCGGCGGCTTCCTGTATCGGGTGGCCTACGGCTCCTTCCCCTTCCTGATGCCGCTGATGCTGCAACTGGGCTTCGGCCTGTCGGCCGCCGAAAGCGGCGCCATCACCTTCGCCGGGGCCGTGGGCGGCCTGGTCATGAAGGCGATCTCGGTGCGCTTTTTGCGGGCCTTCGGCTATCGCCGGGTCATGATCTGGAACGGCCTGCTGTCTGCGGTGTTGCTGGGCCTGTGCGGTGCGTTCCGGCCGGAATGGCCGCTGGCGGCGATCTACCTGCTGCTGCTCCTGGGCGGCCTGGCGCGCTCGTTGCAATTCAACGCCTACGGCACCATCGTCTACGCCGACGTGCCGCAGCCCCGCATGAGCGCGGCGACGAGCCTGGCCAGCACCAACCAGCAGATGACGGCGGCGCTGGGCATCGGCCTGGCCGCGCTGGTGCTCGACACCTCGAGGCATGCGCTGGGCCATGCGGCCGTGCAACTGACGGACTTCACCCTGGCCTTCGCCGCCATGGGTCTCCTGGGCGTGCTGGCCGTCACCCAGTGCCGCGAACTGCCGGCCAACGCCGGCGCCGAACTGAGCGGCCACCGCCGGCGGGACGGTGAACCGGCGCGCGGCTGACCCCTATCGCCGCGCGGCCCCAAAAGAAAAAAGGAGCCGAGGCTCCTTTTTTCTTGTTTCCGACCAGCAGGCTCAGGTCGCGTAGCTGCGCAGCCTGGCCGAGAACTCCTCGAGCCGCGCGATGCCGCTTTGCTGGGCGCGGTTGCACCAATCCTGCAGATCGCGCAGCAGCTGTTCGCTGGAGGCGCTGGACCGCTCCCAGATGGCGGCCAGTTCGCGCCGCATCTCGACCAGGATGGCCAGCGAGCGGTGGTCCGCCAGCACGGTATTGATCGCGGAACGGTGCGAATCGGGAAGCGACTCGTCGTCGGCGCGGTGCAGCAGGGCCTTCGCCCGCCGCAGCAGCTTCCACTGCAGATGGGATTCCTTGGCGGCCTTCAGCCGGGCGATCTCGTCGCGGCAGGCATGCTTGAGCAGGTCGGCATAGCGCGCCATGATTTCGTAGCGATGCGTGATCACGGCCTGCAGGGTCTCCAGGTCGACCGGCTTGCCGTGCGCCAGCCGCACCTTGGGCGCGACCTTCTTGACCTTGGCCAGGCGCAGGATCTCCAGGGCACGGATATAGCCCCAGCCGATGTCGAACTCGTACCACTTGGTGGAGAACCGCGCCGACGAGGCATAGGCGTGGTGGTTGTTGTGCAGTTCCTCGCCGCCGATGACGATGCCCCACGGGAAGACGTTGCGGCTGGCATCCGGGCTGGCGTAGTTGCGGTAGCCCCAGAAATGGCCGATGCCGTTGACCACGCCGGCCGCCCAGAACGGGATCCAGATCATCTGTACCGCCCAGACGGTCAGGCCGATCGCGCCGAACAGCGCGACGTCGATCACCATCATCAGCCCCACGCCCTGCCAGCCGAAGCGCGAATAGACATTGCGCTCGACCCAGTCATCGGGCGTGCCGTGGCCGAACTTGTCCAGCGTCTCGCGGTTGGTCGCCTCGTCGCGATACAGTTCGGCGCCCTGGAAGAACACCTTGCCGATGCCGTACACCATGGGCGAATGGGGATCCCCTTCACGCTCGCAGCGGGCGTGGTGCTTGCGGTGGATCGCCACCCACTCCTTGGTGACCATGCCGGTGGTCAGCCACAGCCAGAACCGGAAGAAATGCGCGATGGCCGGATGCAGGTCCAGCCCGCGGTGCGCCTGGCTGCGATGCAGGTAGATCGTGACGCCGAGAATGGTGATATGGGTGACTACCAGGGTGAAGGCGACGATCTGCCACCATGACGCGCCAAGCAGACCATCGGACAAGAACGAAAGCACAAAATCCATATCACCTCACAGACAGGCCGGCGGCAGTGCCGGCGCGGGAGGCGCCTCGCGCCTCGAAGAACTCAACTCGTCGACCCTGGTCACCGATGGCGGGACCAAGGTCTTGGAAAGCGGACGGCGGCGGCGGTTCCCCAGGGGAAACCCGCGGCCGGACGGCGGAAAGGCCGGAATCCCGCGCGCCGCCATGCGCCCGACACGATAACGCGAATCTTGGGGCGGGACGACCCCTTTCAAAGAGGGGGATAACCCTAATTCAAACAGGGTTATAGATCCTCTTGGCCAGGGCTCGGCGCCGATCCGGTCGCCGCGTCCTGGGTAGGCTGGCCGTCCGGGCCCTCGATTTCATCGCCCAGGCCCGCCACTTCCGCATCCGGCTCGGGCAGTTCGGCCTGCGCCGCTGCAACCTGGACGGCTGCCGGACCGTGGCGCCGTTGAAACACCGCGGCAAAGAAGCCATCGGTGCCGTGCACGTCGGGACGCAGTTTCAGATAGGGCCCGGGCAGCGACAGCGCCCCTGCCCGATCGGCCAGCAGCTCGGGGGCCGACAGCAGCTCGAATTCGGGGTGGGCGGCCAGGAACGCCTCGACCTGCCCTTCGTTCTCGACGCGCAGGATGCTGCAGGTCGCATAGACCAGCCGGCCGCCGGGGGCCACGCAGCGCGCGGCCGACGCCAGGATGCTGCGCTGGAGCGCGCACAGGTCGGACACGCTCTCGGGGCTCTGGCGCCATTTCAGGTCGGGATTGCGCCGCAGCGTCCCGGTGCCGCTGCACGGTGCATCCACCAGCACCCGGTGCGCCTTGCGCGCCAGGCGCTTGACGCGGGCGTCGTTCTCGTTGGCGATCACCACCGGCACGACGTTGGACAACCCGCTGCGCGCCAGGCGAGGCTTGAAGCGCGCCAGCCGGGTGTGCGAGACGTCCAGGGCATACAGCCGCCCGGTCGAACGCATCAGCGCCCCCAGCAACAGCGTCTTGCCGCCGGCGCCGGCGCAGAAGTCGATCACCATTTCCCCGCGCCGGGGAGCGACCAGCAGCGCGAGCAACTGGCTGCCCTCGTCCTGGACCTCGATGCTGCCATCCTCGAAGCGCGCCCATCGGGTCAGTGCCGGCCGGCCCTGCAGCCGGATGCCGAACGGCGAATACGGCGTCGGTTCGGCCATGTCGGCAGCCACGCCCGCCCGCAGTTCGGCCAGGATGGTTTCGCGATCGGCCTTCATCGGATTGACGCGGATGTCCAGCGGCGCGGCGCGATTGAGCGCGGCCAGCAGGCTGTCGCTGTCCGGTTCGATGGCCAGCGCCTCGGACAGCCAGTCGGGAATGCTCAGGCGGATCTCGCGCGGCAGTGCCGCCTGGTCGATGGCGGACACGCGGCGCAGCCAATCGGCCTCATCGGCATCGAGGGCCGGCAGGATTCCGTCGCGGCCCAGCGTGGACGCCAGCCCCAGGATGGCCAGGCGGCGCGTGGCCGCGCCCCGCCCGCCCTCGGCCACGTGGCGGTAGCGCCGCAGGTGGCGCAGCACGTCGTAGACCGCCTCGGCCACCGTGCCGCGATCGCGCCCGCCCAGCTTGGGGTGGTCGCGGAACCAGCGGGACAGCACCTGGTCGGCCGGGCCGGACCATTGCAGGATCTCGCCCAGCGCGGAGCGCACCTGCTCGATGCGCTGCGCGACGGGATTGGCGCCCGCCGTGGCGGCGCGCCGCGCGCCGGGCCGTGCCTGCTGGCCACCGGGGCGCCGCCCGCCCTGGGCCTGCCGTGCTGAAGAACTCGAACGCTCGGATGTCATGCCTCGTCTCCCCGCGAAACTGCCGCCGCCCGCGGCGCCAGGCCGAACGCGCGGTCGGCCACGCCGTCCACCGTGACCTTGCCGTCTTGCAGCTCCACCCGCCCATGCGCCAGCCAGGACGCCACGGCCGGATAGACCACGTGCTCGATGGACAGCACGCGCTCGGCCAGGGCGTCTTCGGTATCGCCCTCGCACACCGGTACCACGCCCTGCGCGATCATGGGGCCATGGTCCAGCACCGGCGTGACGAAATGCACGGTGCAGCCGTGGACCCGCACCCCCGCTTCCAGGGCCTGACGGTGGGTGGCCAGGCCCGGAAACAGCGGCAGCAGCGACGGGTGGATGTTGACCAGCCTGCCGGCATAATGCCGCACGAAATCATCGGTGAGTATGCGCATGAAACCGGCCAGCAGCACGTAGTCGGGCTCGAAGGCGTCGATCTCGCGGGCCAACGCGGCATCGAACGAGGCACGATCGGGATGGTCGCGATGGGGCACCACCCGCGTGGGGATGCCCATTGCGGCGGCCCATTCAAGACCGGAGGCCTGTTCGCGGTTGGCGATCACGGCGGCCACCTCGGCGGGCCAGCCCTGGTCGCGGCAGGCCTGCGTGATGGATTGCATGTTGCTGCCGCGGCCGGAAATCAGGATGACGAAACGGCACCGGCGGGCCGGGGAAAAATGAGAGGCTTTCACCGGAGGATTGTAGCATCGGGGCCGACTCGACCCGGCGTCTCCAGCGGCCCGATGGCGACGCGCCTATAATCAAGGACCTGCCCCCCGGCAGCTAGAATTCGACTCCCAGCTACCGCTTTGTCACCGGCTTGAATCCGTCCGCCCCATCCGCTTCGCCGTCCGCCCTGCGTATATTCCGGGGCCTGCCGCCGCCTTCGCTGCGCCGTCCGTGCGCGCTGGCGATCGGCAACTTCGACGGCGTGCACCGTGGCCACCAGGCCATCCTGGCCCGGGTGCGCGAGGCGGCCCAGGCCCGGGACCTCGTGCCGACGGTCATGACCTTCGAGCCCCACCCCCGGGAATTCTTCGCCGAACTGCACAAGCGCCCCGAACTGGCACCCACCCGCATCGCCGGATTGCGCGACGAACTGTGTGCCCTGGCCCGCTACGGCATGCGGCACGTGGTGGTGGAACGCTTCAATGAACGCCTGGCCTCCATGCCCGCCCAGGCCTTCATCGACCGGCTGCTGATCGAGGGCCTGCACGTGAAATGGCTGCTGGTGGGGGACGACTTCCGCTTCGGCGCCCACCGCACCGGCGACATCGCGCTGCTGCGCGCCAACGCCACGCGCCATGGCTTCGAGGTCGAGTCCATGGAGTCGGTCACCGACCAGGGCCAGCGCATTTCCAGTTCCGCCATCCGCACGGCGCTGGCGGTCGGCGACCTGGACCGCGCCGCCGAGCTGCTGGGCCACCCCTACAGCGTCAGCGGCCACGTCATCCACGGCCAGAAACTGGGCCGCACACTGGGCTTTCCCACGCTGAACCTGCGCGTCTCGCGCCGCTGCCCGGCCTTGTCCGGCATCTTCGTCGTGCAGGTGCACGGGCTGGCCTCCCGGCCGTTGCCCGGCGTGGCCAGCCTGGGGGTGCGCCCCACGGTCGACGACAGCGGGCGTGTCCTGCTGGAAGTCCACGTGTTCGATTTCAGCGGCAACGCTTACGGTAAACTCGTGCAGGTGGAATTCCTGAAAAAGCTGCGCGACGAAGAAAAATTCGTCGATCTGCCGACGCTGAAAGCGGCGATCGAGGACGACGCGCGCCAGGCCCGGGCCTATTTCGCGTCCAGCCACCTGGGCCAGGCCGATCTGGCCACTTCCGCGACCGATCGAATTAGTAGTTAGGCCCCCCCCTACGCGCTGACGCGCGCCCCCCAGGGGGCGATGCGGGTGGACCGGCGGAGCCGGATCCACCGCATCCTGGGCGCTGCCAAGCTGGCGGCGCGGCCCACGATATTTGTGAAGCTTGCCTGCCCCGCGGACGGGGCCGATGTGCAAAATCCTGTTTTTCCATGGACTATAAGAAAACTCTCAACCTTCCCGACACTCCGTTCCCCATGCGCGGCGATCTCGCCAAGCGCGAGCCCGGCTGGGTCGCGGCCTGGGAAGAGAAGCATCTGTACCAGGCCATCCGCGCGGCCAGCGCCGGACGGCCGCGTTTCGTTCTGCATGACGGCCCGCCCTACGCCAACGGCGACATCCACCTGGGACACGCGGTCAACAAGATCCTGAAGGACATCATCGTCAAGAGCCGCACGCTGGCCGGCTTCGATGCGCCCTACGTGCCGGGCTGGGATTGCCACGGCATGCCCATCGAGATCCAGATCGAGAAGAAATACGGCAAGGGGCTGCCGGTGGCCGAGGTGCAGTCCAAGGCGCGCGCCTACGCGACCGAGCAGATCGACCGCCAGCGCAAGGACTTCAAGCGCCTGGGCGTGCTGGGCGACTGGGATCACCCCTACCTGACCATGAACCCGCGCAACGAAGCCGACGAGCTGCGCGCGCTGGGCACCATCCTTGAAAAAGGCTTCGTCTTCCGCGGCCTGAAGCCGGTGAACTGGTGTTTCGACTGCGGCTCGGCGCTGGCCGAGGCCGAGGTCGAGTACGCCGACCGCACCGACCCCGCCATCGACGTGGCCTTTCCCTTCGCCGATCGCCCCGCGCTGGCCAAGGCCTTCGGGCTGCCCGCGATCGACGAGGAAGGCGCCATCGTCATCTGGACCACGACGCCGTGGACCATCCCCTCCAACCAGGCGCTGAACGTCCACCCCGAGATCGACTACGCGCTGGTGCGCGTGAAGACGCCGCAGGCGTGGGGCACGCTGCTGGTCCTCGCCCGCGAGCGCGTCGAGACCTGCCTGCAGGCCTGGAACCTGGAAGGCGAGATCGTCGCCACCTGCAAGGGCCTGGCCCTGGACCACATCGCCTTCCACCATCCGCTGGCCCGCAAGGACCCGGGCTACGACCGGCTCTCGCCCATCTACCTGGGCGACTACGTGACCCTGGACACCGGTACCGGCATCGTGCATTCGGCGCCGGCCTACGGCATCGAGGACTTCATCTCCTGCAAGAACAACGGCATGCCCGATGCCGACATCATCAGCCCCGTCATGGGCGATGGCCGCTATGCCTCGACGTTGCCGCTGTTCGGCGGCCTGACCATCTGGGATGCCAACCCGAAGATCGTCGCCGCGCTGGAGGAAGCCGGCACGCTGCTCAAGGTCGAGAAGCTGCGCCACAGCTACATGCACTGCTGGCGCCACAAGACGCCCATCATCTACCGCGCCACCAGCCAATGGTTCGCGGGCATGGACATCCTGCCCGCCGAAGGCGGCGGCACGCTGCGCGAACGCGCGCTGGAGGGCATCGAGGCCACCCGCTTCTATCCGTCCTGGGGCAAGGCCCGGCTGCATGCCATGATCGCCAACCGGCCCGACTGGACGCTGTCGCGCCAGCGCCAATGGGGCGTTCCCATGGCCTTCTTCGTGCACCGCGAAACGGGCGAGCTGCACCCCCGCACGCCCGAGCTCATCGAACAGGTCGCACAACGCATCGAGCAGGGCGGCATCGAGGCCTGGCAATCGCTGGATCCGCGCGAACTGCTGGGCGACGAGGCCAACCTGTACGAGAAGAATCGCGACACGCTGGACGTGTGGTTCGATTCCGGCACCACCCACCAGACCGTGCTGCGCGGCTCGCATGCCGCCGACGGCGCCTGGCCGGCCGACCTGTACCTGGAAGGTTCGGACCAGCACCGCGGCTGGTTCCACTCGTCGCTGCTGACCAGCTGCATGCTGAACGGCACGCCGCCCTACAAAGCCCTGCTCACCCACGGCTTCACCGTGGACGGACAAGGCCGCAAGATGAGCAAGTCGCTGGGCAACACGCTGGCGCCGCAGAAGATCTCCGACACGCTGGGCGCCGAGATCCTGCGCCTGTGGATCGCCAGCACCGACTACTCGGGCGAGCTGTCGATCTCGGACGAGATCCTCAAGCGTGTGGTGGAATCGTATCGCCGCATCCGCAACACGCTGCGCTTCCTGCTGGCCAACCTGAGCGACTTCGATATCGCCACCCAGGCCGTGCCCGACGCGCAGATGTTCGAGATCGACCGCTACGCGCTGGCCATGACGGCCCGCCTGCAGGAAGAAATCACGGCGCTGTACGACCGCTATGAATTCCACCCGGCCACGGCGCGGCTGCAGACCTTCTGCTCGGAAGACCTGGGCGCGTTCTACCTCGACATCCTGAAGGACCGCCTCTACACCACCGCCCCTGCCAGCGTGGCGCGGCGGTCGGCGCAGACGGCGCTCTGGCACGTCACGCAGGCGCTGCTCAAGCTGATGGCGCCCATCCTCTCGTTCACCGCCGAGGAAGCCTGGGCGCTGGTCAAGCAGGGATCGCTCACCATCTTCACGGAAACCTTCCATGCGGTGCCGGCCCAGCCGGACGCCGGGGCCCTGCTCGAGAAATGGGGCCGCCTGCGCCACTTGCGCGGGGAAGTCACCAAGAAGCTGGAGGAAGTTCGTGCGGCGGGCGGCATCGGCTCCTCGTTGCAGGCCGAGATCGACATCCACGCGCCGGCATCCGACTACGCGCTGCTTTCCAGCCTGGGCGAGGACCTGCGCTTCGTGCTGATCGTCTCGCGCGTGGGCGTGCATGCCGCCGAGGGTGAACTGCGGATCGACGTCGCGCCGTCCGGCCACAAGAAGTGCGAGCGTTGCTGGCACTGGCGCGAGGACGTGGGCGTCGATCCCGAACAGCCCGAGATCTGCGGCCGCTGCGTCGCCAATCTCGAGGGCACGGGCGAACCGCGCGAGTTCGCCTGATGGGCGCGCCCGTCCCGCGTTCCCGGCTGGCCGCCTGGCTGGCCATCGCCGCGCTCATCATCGTCGCCGACCAGGTCACCAAGGTCGCGGTGGACAAGCTGTTCGCCTACGGCGAGCGGCTGCCGCTGCTGCCGGTGCTGGACCTCACACTGCTGTACAACCGCGGCGCGGCCTTCAGCTTCCTGGCCGGCGCCGACGGCTGGCAACGCTGGTTCTTCACCATCCTGGCGCTGGCGGTGTCCGGCTTCATCGTCTGGATGCTGTCCCGCCACGGCCACCAGCGGCTGTTCTCGTGGGCACTGACCCTGATCCTGGGCGGTGCCCTGGGCAACGTGATCGACCGCTTCATCCACGGCCACGTCATCGACTTCGTGCTGGTGCACTACGGCGACTGGTTCTTCCCCGCGTTCAACCTGGCGGATTCGGCCATCACGGTGGGCGCGGTGCTGTTGATCATCGATGAAGTAAGGAAGAAACCTTCCTCTGCATAATAGAGCAGCTACTTGTCCACGTTGCGGCCGGACTCCAGCATTTCGGCCGCGGCTTCGTAGATCCCACCATCTCGGCGCCCCACAACCAGAACGACAATGTCTGGTGGGGTCGCCTCGTCCCGCACCAAATAGACCAATCTGTAGCCGACGCCGCGTAGCTTGATCTTGTAGCAATCGACCAAGGGCGGGCGAAGTTGTGAGCCTGGTAGCCGTGGAGTCTCCAGCCGTTTTTTCAACGCGGCTTTGAACAGGGTCCTGAGAGAACCATCCAACCCATCCCACTCTTGCCGAGCCTCAGGCAGGAAGAATAGTTTGTACGACATTTACAGGTCGTCGAGGCTGACTTCGACGGCCTGGTCGAGGGACTTCAGGCGCGAGCGCACCAATGGTTCGAGTTGGCGTTCGTCGTACAACTCGGCCATTTGCGCCATGAGCTCCGGGGAGACGGTGTAGAAGGCAGGGCGATTATGGTTGAGCACGGCTACCGGCTGCCCATGGGCCTCCTCGACCACCTTGCCAGGGTTCTGCTTGAACTCGGAGATGCTGACGGTCAGCAAGCTATGGATCTCTTCCATGCAGCCTCCTAAATAGGGCTAAATTTAGCCCTATTTTGCCAGGGGAGGCGTGTAGTGTCCAGGTTCAAGTAAAGAGCCCGTTCACGCTAAAAGGAACCTCGCAGGCTCCTGCGCGCAGGGGAAGGCGCGGCGAAGTGGCGCCGTATAATGAACCATTCCAATTTCCCCGGCCCGGCCTCATGTCCGACCTCGCCAACAAGCGCTTCGTCCTCGGTATGACCGGCGGCATCGCCTGCTACAAGATCTGCGAGCTGGTGCGGCGCCTGACCGAGCGCGGCGCGACGGTGGACGTGGTCATGACCGAGGCCGCGACGCACTTCGTCACGCCGGTCACGATGCAGGCGCTGTCGGGCCGGCCGGTCTACGTGGACCAGTGGGATGCGCGCATGCCCAACAACATGGCGCACATCAACCTGACGCGCGGGGCGGACGCGGTATTGATCGCGCCTGCCAGCACCGATTTCCTGGCCAAGCTGGCGCACGGCATGGCGGACGACCTGTTGTCCACGCTGTGCGTGGCCCGCGCCTGCCCGCTGCTGGTGGTGCCGGCGATGAACCGCGAGATGTGGGCCAATCCGGCCACCCAGCGCAACGCCGCGCAGCTGCGCGCGGACGGCGTCACGCTGCTGGGCCCGGCCGAAGGCGATCAGGCCTGCGGCGAAGTCGGTTCCGGCCGCATGCTGGAACCGCACGAGATCCTCGAGGACCTGATCGCCCACTTCCAGCCCAAGGTGCTGGCCGGCAAGCGGGTGCTGGTCACGGCCGGCCCCACGTCCGAACCCATCGACCCGGTACGAGTGCTGACCAATGTTTCCTCGGGCAAGATGGGCTATGCCATCGCGCGCGCGGCACGCGAGGCGGGCGCCGAGGTCACGCTGGTGTCCGGCCCCACCGCACTGGCCGCGCCACGCGGGGTGCGCCGGGTGGACGTGACGACCGCGCGCGACATGCTCGATGCCGTGATGGCTGGCGTGCCGGATGCCGACATCTTCGTGGCCGTCGCGGCGGTGGCCGACTGGCGGGTCAAGGAGGTCAGCGCCAGCAAGCTGAAGAAAACCGACGGCCGGCCGCCGGCCCTGGAGTTCGTGCAGAACCCCGACATCCTGGGCACCGTGGCGGCCCTGCCACGCCCGCCCTATTGCGTGGGCTTCGCCGCCGAGACCGAGGACCTGGCCCGCCATGCCGCCGAGAAGCGCGCGCGCAAGCGCGTGCCGCTGCTGGTGGGCAACCTGGCCCAGGACGTGCTGGGCCGCGACGACACCACCCTGGTACTGTACGACGACGCCGGCGAACATCCGCTGGCCCGCCTGTCCAAGCTCGCGGCCGCGCGGCAGCTGGTGGCAGAAATCGGCCGGCGCGCCGGCTCGTGAACGATCCGAGGAGGACCGTCATGCCCTTCGACGCGGAACCCCCCAACGGCGACTACGCCGCCTATATCGACAAGATGGTCAATCGCGGTGCCGGCACGCCGGGCGCGCAGGGCCTGCTCAAGACCGGCACGGGCGGCTTCCGGCCGGCGCTGCGGCTGCCGGGCGCGCAGAAGGACACGCGCAGCCCCGGCCAGCAATACACCGCGGGCACCGGCATCCCGTCCGCGCCCACGGCGCCCTCTGCACCCTCGGCCAACATGCCGGCCGGCGTCAGCGAGCCGGCCTCGCGCGCCACGCTGGCGGCCCAGGGCAACAGCGCGGTCAAGGGCACCGTCCAGATCCTGCTGGGCGTGCTGTTCGGCTTCCTGACCATGGGCAGCATCGCCGCGGCGCTCATGGACCACGACCCGCTCGAACCCTTCAACATCGTCCGCACCCTCATCCTGTTCTTCGTCGCGCGCTCGCTGTTCCGCCGGGGCCGCCAGACGCTGCGCGGCGCTCAGGGCATACCCGGCACGACGCTGCCGCCCTTCGTGCCTCCCAACCGCAATCAACGCTCCTCCCATCGCAACGCATGAAATCCGTAGACCTGAAGATCCTCGACGCGCGCATGCGCGACTACCTGCCCGCCTACGCCACCCCCGGTTCCGCCGGCCTGGACCTGCGCGCCTGCCTGGATGCGCCGCAGACGATCCAGCCCGGCCAGACCGTGCTGGTGCCGACGGGCCTGGCCGTCCACATCGCCGATCCCGGCTACGCCGCGATGATCCTGCCGCGCTCGGGCCTGGGCCACAAGCACGGCATCGTGCTGGGCAACCTGGTCGGTCTGATCGATTCCGACTACCAGGGGCAGTTGATGGTGTCCACCTGGAACCGTGGCCAGGAAGCGTTCGTGCTCCAGCCCATGGAGCGCCTGGCGCAGATGATCATTGTGCCGGTGGCCCAGGTGAGCTTCAACGTGGTGGACGATTTCACGGAATCCGACCGCGGCGCGGGCGGGTTCGGAAGCACCGGCAAGCATTGACCGCGCGTCCATGGCGAAGACCGACGGCGCGGGCGCCGAGACCGACCTCGAGGCAGTGCGCATCTACGAAGCGCTGCGCAAATGCATTTTCCAGGGCGAGTTCCAACCCGGCCACGAGCTGAACCAGGTCCATATTTCCCAGAAATATGGCGTCAGCCGCACGCCGGTGCGCGAGGCGCTGCGCATGCTCCAGGCCGACGGGCTGGCCGAGGCGCGGTTCAAGTACCGGATGACGGTCACCCAGCTCACGGCCGAGGAAGTCGACCAGATCTACGGCCTGTGGATCGCCTGCCAGGCCATCGCCACCCAGGTTTCCATGGGGCGGCTGAGCCGCGCCGAACTGGCCGCCTGCAAGAAGGTGGTGGACAGGATGTCGCGCCAGGGCGACGAGCAGTCCAGCCACTGGCGCGACCTGCACCTGGATTTCCACCGTCGCCTGAACCGGCCGGCGGGCAGGATGTACATCGACAAGATGGACGAGTACTGGCACCGGACCGAGCGCGCGCGCTACTCGCTCGAACAGACCTCGCCCTCGCTTTTCGCCGACGACCACGGCGACCATGCCGGCCTGCTGCACGCCTACGAAACCGAAGACCTCCAGGCGGCGCAGCGCATCCAGACCCTGCAGCTCGTGCGCTCGGCCACCGCTTCGATCAAGCTGATCGACCCCGACTACACGCCGGTATTCATGCAGAACGCGGTGGCGGTCCTGCGCGTGCGCCTGTAGTCCGGGGCGAGGTTCAATCCATGAAGCGCCCGCCGGACATGTTCAGCGTTTCCCCCGTGATGTAGCCGGACAGGCGCGAGGCAAGGAACAGGGCGGCCGCGGCGGCCTCCTGCGAGCGTCCCACGCGTCCGACCGGAATGCCCTTGAGCACGTGCTCCAGGTCCTCCCCCGTCTTGGTCACCTGGACGTCGAACAGCGCCGTGGCGATGGCGTTGACCGTGACGCCCTGCGGCGCCAGTTCCGCCGCCAGCGAGCGGGTGAACGCGATCAGGCCGCCCTTGGCCGCGGCATAGGGGCTGACCCCCGGGTGGGCGCCGGTCTTGCCCGACATCGAGCAGAACGACAGCAGGCGCCCGAAGCCGCGCTGCGCCATCCGGGCCGCGGCATCGCGCAGCAACAGCACGGGCAGCACCAGTTCGTCACGCGCGACCTGGGCATACAGCGCCGGATCGATGTCCAGCGCCTTGCCCACCGAGACCGGCGGCGAGACGAAGACCAGGGCATCGAGCGGCCCATTGGCGGCTTCCACCCGATCCAGGAAATCGCCGATCGCGGCCGGCTCCGCATGCACCGGCACGCGGTCGCCGGGCATGTCCGCGACGCCGCCGGGCGACAGGTATCCTGCATGGACCCTGGCCCCATGCGCATCGAAGCCGTCCACCACGGCGGGCCCTACGCCGCCTTCCGCCCCCACCACGAGCACCGACATGCCGGTGACGTCGATCACCGCGGGAAATTGCTGCGCCCCTGTCCGCATCGCCCTACTCCTCGGCCTTGATGTTGTATTGCGCGATGACTTCGCCGTAGCGCCGGAATTCCTTGCCGACGAACTCTCGCATCTCGGCGGTCGTGGATGGCCGCATGGTCAGCCCGAACTTGTCGAGCTGGCCGCGGACGGGTTCGTTGCTCACGATCGCATGGATGTCGCGGTACAGCTTCTCGGCAACCGGCGCGGGCACGCCGGTCGGCAGCATGAAGCCGTACCACGCTTCGGTCGAGAAATCCTTCACGCCCAGTTCGGCGAAGGAAGGAATGTCGGGCGCATGGGAGTTGCGCTGCTCGGCCCCCACGCCCAGCGCCTTCAACTGGCCCGAGGCGAGATAGGGCTTGACGGTATGAGTGGCGATGAAGAACGCCTCGACCTGGCCGCCGATCAGATCGGTCACGGCCGGGGCCGTGCCCTTGTACGGCACGTGCAGGAATTCGGTGCCCGTCTTCTGCTGCAACTGGGCGATGAAGATGTGCGAAGGCGAGCCTATGCCGGCGCTGGCGAACGCCACCTTGCCGCGATTGGCCTTGGCGTAGTCCAGGAACTCCGTCAGCGTGTTGAAGCGCGACTTGCCCGAGACCACTAGCGTCATGTCGCCATAGCCCGCGATGATCAGCGGCTGCAGGTCGCGCATGGGCACGAAGGTATCGGACTTCATCAGGTGCGCGGTGACCGAGATGTTGCTGCCCATGACGCCGACGGTATAGCCGTCGGGCTGCGACTGGGCCAGGACCTGGGCGCCGACGTGGCCCGACGCCCCGAGCCGGTTCTCCACCACCACCGGGACCTTCCAGACCTTCGCCAGCTCTTCCCCGACCAGGCGGGCCAGGCGGTCAGGTCCGGTACCTTGCGAGAAGGGCACGATGAAGCGCACGGCCTTGTTGGGGAAGTCGTCGGCCAGCGCCAGGGACGAACTCGCGGCACAGCACAGGACAAGCAGGAATTTCCAGACTGAACGGGTAAGCATGGCAAGGCCCTCTCATAGAAGCTCTACACGGCACATCCACCGCCAAGCACGCTGCCTGCGCGGCATCCAGAGGCGATGGCTTTCAGGCCACCGTCTCGTCCACCAGTTTCCGTACGTCGACGCAAGCATCGAGATTCGCCACGGCCGAGATCAATGCCTCGGCCTGCGCGGCCCGGCCTGCGCCCAGGTTTTCCTTGAACTTCTCGACCAGGGTGTCGAACGAGATCGGCACGCCGGCCGACCCGGGCGCGGCCTCCCGGCCGCCGCTCCAGCGATTGCCGGCCTCGTCCTCGATCACCACTTCCGACAACAGGTTGGACGGCGAAGCCTGCTCGGCCTGCACCAACCGGACGCGGCCATCCAGCAGCCGGCGCAGCTCGGGCGATTCGCGCAGCGGCGCCTCGAAGCTGGCGGGGCCGATGCCGCCCTGCACCAGCGCGGCCGCGACGATGTAGGGCAGGGAATGGTCGGCGGCCTCGCGCGTGCGGGGCGCGAACGGATCGACGCGGATCTCGTACAGGTGGCGATATACCCCGGGGTCGGCATGCACGGTCACCTTGGCGATCGTGCCGGACGACCGGCCGGCTTCCTGCCATGCGGCACGCGCGCGCAGGGCCGACTGGATGGCGCTCTGCGCGCGCGATCCGACCGGCCAGCGCTTGAAGCTTCCGCGGTCGATGCCTTCGAAGCGCTCGATGCCTTCGAAGCGCCGCATGGCCTGTTCCGCCTCGTCGGGGGTAACCTGCAGCTTGGCGAGATAGCCGAACTTCCCTTCGAAGGGGCGAACCACGCCCTCCACGCCGCACTTGGCCAGGTGGCAGGCGTAGATCGAGTGCCGGACCCCGTCGCCGCCGTTGAAGCGTTTCCACATGGTCAGCTCGCCATGCGCGTCGAACTCGGAAGACTCCGCTTCCAGCGACGGATAGTTCGCATTCACGGTGATCGAGAACGCCTGCCGGAACTGCGCATGATCGAGCTCCAGCATGTCGCCGACCGCGGCCGTGGCGCCCAGCGCGGTCAGGCACGGATAGTCCCAGCCGGCACGGTCGGGATCGATGTAGTCGCTCATGGCGACGATCATCTCGTAGCCCAGGCACAAGGCCCGCGTCACCTCCCGGCCCCCCGCGCCGGCCGACTCGGCCACCGCGATCACGCCCGTCAGGATGTCGCTGGGATGGGCGCCGCCCAGGCGGCCGAGATAGAAATCGTTGAAGTCGTAGGCGCGCAGCGGCGGACTGTTGAGCAGGGCCGCATGCTCGATGCCGACGCGCTCGCCGGTTCCCCACAGCCGGGCCCCGCCCGCGGGCACCGGAAAGCAGGCGGCAAACTTGCGCGCGCACCGGGCGGCGCGATGGTCCAGCGCACCCAGCACCACGCCGAACGAGTCCAGCACGATCTTCCTGACGGCCTCGCGACAGGCGGCATCGATCTCGAAGCGGCGGGAACGGATGCAGAACGCGGCCAGGCGATCAAGAAATGCATCGTTGGGAGAGACGGCGTGCATGCGGGATTCCTGTGGAAAACGGTTGACCGGGGATCAGCGGGTGATGCGGTACTTCTGCGTGCCCAGGCCGGCGATGCCCAGTTCGATCAGCTCGCCGCCCCGCAGGTAGCGCGGAGGCTTCATGCCCAGGCCGACGCCCGCCGGCGTGCCGGTGATGACCAGGTCGCCGGGCTCCAGCGTCATGCACTGGCTCAGGTAGCTGACGATGGCCGGGCAGTTGAAAATCATCTGGCGGGTGTTGCTTTGCTGCACGCGCTCGCCGTTCACCGAGAGCCAGATGTCGAGCGCGTGCACGTCGGCGATCTCGTCCCGGGTCACGAGATAGGGACCGACGGGACAGAAACGGTCGAAGCTCTTGCCCTTGTCCCACTGGCCGCCGCGATCGAGCTGGAAGGCCCGGTCGGACAGGTCGTTCGCCAGCACGTAGCCGAAGATGTTGCCGGCCGCATCACGCTCGGACACGTCGCGGCAGGACTTGCCGATGACGATGCCCAGCTCGACCTCCCAGTCCATCTTCTCGGCCTTCGCCGGCTTCGGTACGTCGTCATACGGTCCCGACAAGGTCGACGGCGCTTTCATGAACACCACGGGTTCGGCCGGAATCGCCATGCCGGATTCCTTGGCATGGTCGACGTAGTTCAGGCCGATGGCGATGATCTTTCCCGGCCGCGCCAGCGGCGGTCCCAGGCGAGGCGTTCCATCGATCCGCGGCAGCCTCTCGGCATCGACCGCGCCCAGGCTGTCCTGGAGGCCGCGCGCCATGGCCTGCGGATCGATGTCCCGCAGCAGCCCGGACAAGTCCCTCAGCCCGCCCTGCCCGTCCAGCATGCCCGGCCGCTCGCATCCTTCGGCGCCGTACCTGACCAGCTTCATGTGCTGTGCTCCCTGAGTATCAATAAATGAAGGCGAGATTGCCTTGCCATCCGGCGCGGTCGAGCAGGTGGACGCGTTTCTCGTGGATCCGGAATCCGCCGTCGGCCCGGCGCAGCAGATAGTCGACGCGGGCCGCGATGGCGTTCTTCTCGCCCAGGCCGACCTGGGTCCAGTCGCCGCCGCGGATCTCGTGGATCAACTGGCTGCTCGATACGGACCAGAGACCGCCGCGTTCGTCGGCCACGACGTTCGAGACGAAGTGCAGCGTGCGCGACGGCGGCTGCTGCGCCGGAAACCAGTGATTGACCAGGTGATACACGCGCTCTTCGCGGGCCATCCTGTCGTCATTGACGATGGCGGCCTGCCGGCCGGGCTGCGCCTGGTCCACCAGCGGCACGATGTAGAGCCCGTCGTCGTCGAACAAGCCGAGCCAGTCGTCGAACTGCCTGTCGTCCAGCAATCGGGCTTCGCGATAAATGAACTGGGTGATGTCTTGCAACATTGCGCTTTCCATGCTCGGTTCCCGCCTCAAGCGTGCTTCGATGCCTGCTGCATCATTTTTTTCCAGGCCCGCCAGAGAGCGCGCTGCGGCGCTTCGCTGGACGGCAGGCCCCGGTAGTCGCCGCTCTCGGTCCGCTCATCGCTGTCCATGCCGCGGTCGAACACCAGCCATTCCACGCTGCTGGCGCGCAGGCCCTGCGTCACGCGCGCGAATATCTCGGTGTCGTCGGTCATGCCGAACCCCGACGGCCCATAGAACCGCTCCTGGCTGCGCAGCATGCCGGCGTTGAATGCCTCGGGCGCGCCTTCGATCTCGTACGGGTAGATCAGCACCTCGGTCTCGTCGACCGAGATCGGGCGCCAGACCCGGATCTGCTGGTGGATCATGCCCATGCTGGGGAATACGGTGGAGGTCGCCTTGGAGGTGATGCCCGCGAAGGCCGCTTCGCCATGCCTATCCAGCAGCTCGCGATACATGCGTCCGAACTCGCCGTCCAGCAGATAGCCGGGATCGGCCGCCGGCACGCGCGCGAAGCCATGCCCTTGCCGGCAGGACCAGGTCTCGCCGCGAAAGCGCTGCTCCCGCATCTCGCGCGAACTGCGTCCCTTGTGCACGCCGAAGTCGCCGGTACTGTCGCCGTATTTCGCCTGCAGCTTCACGAAGGCGCCGTGGGTGTGCATGAAGTGATAGGCATCGACGATGTTCTCGGTCTGCAGCTTCCAGTTGCCCCGGTATCGGCAGACATAGGGCTTGGAGGCGATCGCGATGCGGCCCACGGGCGAGAGGTCGAGCTTGGCGTCGATGACGGTCTTGAGTTCGCCCAGGTAGGAAGCCAGCGGCTGGATGTCCGCATCGAGCGACACGAACAAGAGGCCGCGATAGCTTTCCAGCCGCGGCACGCGCAGCAGGCCTTCCGGTTCGATGAAGTTGGCGCCATAGCCGCCCGGGTCCCCCCGTTCGGACACCAGCCGCGTCCTGCCCGCGAGGTCGAAGATCCAGCCGTGGTACGGGCACCGCATTTCCTGCACGGTCCCCTGGTGCTCGCGCAGCAGCGTCGCGCCGCGATGCACGCAGCGGTTGAAGAAGGCGCCGATCTTTCCTTCCTTGTCGCGGATCACGACGATGGGCTGGCGGCCGACGTATGCCGTCTTGAAACTGCCGGCCGATGGAAACTCGGTCTCGTGTCCGACGTAGATCCAGGTCCGCTCGAAGATGTGCTTCATCTCCAGCTCGAAGACTTCCTCGTCCGTGTACGCCTCGGTGCGAACGAGGAATTGCTGCCCGGGTATCTCGCGGACGTAGTCCCCAACATCGATCTCTGGTGTCCTGCTCATGCTTGCCTTTGACACTATCTCTGTCGTGAAAAAGTGGATACACTTTTAGTCTGTTGGCAGCCAGAATCTTTGTCAATCACTTTTCGTACGAATCCACGCCCATGCGTGAAAACCCCCAACGGGAGGCAGTCATGTCGAAAGTCCTGCGCCTAGCGATCGCCGAGAAGCGAACCGTGTTCGGCGGATGGTGTGCCCTACCTTGCGCGTTCGGCGCGGAACTCCTGGCCGCGGAAGGACTGGACTACGTCTGCGTGGACCAGCAGCACGGCCTGATCGACTATGCCGAGGTCACGCCCATGTTCACCGCCATCGAACGCGCCGGCGGCATTCCCGTGACGCGCGTGCCGGCCGCGACGGACTGGATGATCGCCAAGGCGCTGGACGCCGGCGCGCAAGCCGTGATCGTGCCGATGTGCGAGACGCCTGCGCAGTCGGCCGCGGCCGTCGCGGCCTGCCGCTATCCGCCCGCCGGCATCCGTTCCTACGGCCCCATCCGCTCGGCCCTGGTGCGGCAGGCGCGCGATACGGCCACGCTGGGCGACGAGCCCATGTGCTTCGTAATGATCGAAAGCCGCCGGGGGCTCGACAACCTGGAGGCAATCGTCGCCACGCCGGGCCTGGACGGCATCTATGTCGGTCCCGCCGACCTGGCGCTGGGCCTGGGACTGGAGCCTGACCTGGACAAGCCGGAAAAGGAACACGCCGACGCGGTGGCGGCCATTCTCGAGGCCTGCCGCCGCCATGGCCGCGTGGCCGGCATCCAGTGCTCGGGAGGCGCCTCGGGACGCCGGTATGCCGACCAGGGATTCGGCTTCGTCACCATCGCCAAGGACAGCGCGCTGCTCCAGGCCGGCACGCGGCAGGAACTGGCGCGGGCGCGCGGCGACGCGGCCAATCCCGCGGCATCGGGCTATACCTGAAGCGATCGTTGCGGATCGTCGACATGCCAATAAATTTACCCGGGTGATATTGCAATTTCATTTTTACCCGGGTAAATTATCGCCACATTCTTTCTTGTGGTGAATGCCATGCCTGCCCTTACCTGCACCGCCTTCGGCGGCCACCGCCTGCTCGCGAGCGGCCCCTTGCGCGACGTCGCGCTGGCCGTGCGGCGTGCCGCGCGCGCGCCGGACCACGCGCCGATTCTCATCTTCGACGACGCGACCGGCAAAGCCTTCGACATCGACACGCGCGGCTCGGAACGCGAGGTGCTGGCGCGCCTGGGCCCGCCGCCGTCGGCCGCCCCCGACGAAGCCAGCGCCGCCGGCGAGCCCGCGGCCCCGCGCGGCAAGGGCCGCCCCAAACTTGGCGTGGTCGCGCGCGAGATCACCTTGCTGCCCCGCCACTGGGAATGGTTGAATGCCCAGCCCGGCGGCGCCTCGGTGGCGCTGCGCAAGCTGGTGGAGGAAGCACGCCGCGCCCACGCGGGCCAGGACGAGCAGAGGCGCGCGCGTGAAGCGGCCTACCATTTCATGTCCGCCATGGCGGGCGACCTGCCCGGCTTCGAGGAAGCCGCCCGCGCCCTCTTCGCGGGCGACGGCGAGCGCTTCGCGGCGCTGCTGCGCGACTGGCCGGCGGACGTGCGCGACTACGCGCTGCGCCTGGCGGCGGACGCTACCCCTCGATGACGGCCACGACCTGGCCTTCCTCGACCGGGTCGCCCTCGCCCACGCGCAGCTCCAGCACCGTCCCGGCGACAGGCGCCGGGACGGGGATCTCCATCTTCATGGATTCGACGATCAGCAGCGCCGCTTCCGCATCCACGTTCGCCCCCACGGAAGTCTCCACCTTCCATACGGTGCCGGTGATCTCGGATTGCACTTCGATACGCGCCATGGCGCCCTCCCCTGTCGATGTTCCGCGGGCTCACGCGGCGTTCGCCGCGGCAGCCGCCTTCATGTCCCGCACGACCTCGGCCGCCAGGCCGGTGTCGATATCCGCGTTGACGAACCGTTCGTTGCGCAGCAGCGCGAGCACGAACGGAATATTGGTCTTGACCCCTTCGACCACCGTGGCGCGCAGGGCCTCTTCCAACGCGGCGAGCGCGCGCGGGCGATCCTCCGCATGCACGATGAGCTTGGCGATCATGGGGTCGTAGTACGGCGTGACGCGGCAGCCCTGGGTGTAGCCGGTCTCCACCCGTATGCCGGCACCGGACGGCCATTCCAGCCTGGCCAGCGGTCCTGGCGAAGGCAGGAAGCGCAGCGGGTCCTCGGCATAGATGCGCGCCTCGATCGCGTGGCCGTTCAGGCCGATCGAGGGCGGCAGCACCGCATCCAGCCGCTCGCCGAAGGCCAGCCGCACCTGGGCCTGCACGAGATCGATGCCGGTGACCTCCTCGGTGACCGCGTGCTCCACCTGCAGCCGCGTGTTCATCTCCAGGAAATTGAAGCCGCCCTCGCCGTCGTACAGGGTCTCGACCGTGCCGATCACGTCATAGCGCATGTCGGCCAGGATGCGGGTGAGGCGATCGGCCGCGGCGGCCAGCGCGGCGCGCGGCAGGCCGGGCGCCGACGCTTCTTCCACGACCTTCTGGTGGCGCCGCTGGACCGAGCATTCCCGTTCGTACAGATGCCGCACGTTGCCGTGCCGGTCGGCCAGCACCTGGAACTCGATGTGCCTAGGCCGCTCGACCAGCCGCTCCAGGTAGAGGTCTGCGCAGCCGAAGCTGCGCTGGGACAGCGAACGCGCCTGCGCGACGGCGGCCAGCAGTTGCGCGTCGTCGTGCGCGGCCAGCATCCCTATGCCGCCCCCGCCGCCGGCGGGCTTGACCAATACCGGATAGCCGATGCGCCGCGCGGCCGCGAGGGTCGCTTCGGCATCCTCGTCCAGCAGCCCGGAACTGGGCCCCAGCGGCATGCCGCGCGCGGCCATCAGGTCGCGGGCCCGGGTCTTGTGGCCCATGGCCTCGATCCAGTCCGCGCCGGGCCCGATGAAGGTCGCCCCCTGGGCCGCCACGCGGCGCGCGAAGCCGGCATTCTCGGACAGGAATCCATAGCCGGGATGCAGGCCGTCGGCCCCCGTCTCGGCCAGCACCGCGAGCAGCGCATCCTGGTTCAGGTAGCTGGCGCGCGCATCGGCCGGACCGATCGCTCGGGTCTCGTCGGCCCACGCCAGGTAAGGCAGATCGCGGTCCGCCTCGGAATACACGGCAACGGTACGGATGCCGAGCTGCTTAAGCGCGCGCAGCACGCGGGCCGCGACCGCGCCGCGATTGGCCACCAGCACCTTATGGAACATGGCGCTCGCTCCTCATGCCGCCTCCTTGGGTTCGCCGCAGGCCACGATGCCGCGCTCGACCAGCGCGTCGATCTCGTCGGGCGACAGTTGCAGTTCATCGGCCAACACCTGCCGCGTATCCTGGCCCAGGTCCGGCCCGGTGTGCATGATCCGCCCGGGGGTGTCGCTCAGCCTGGGCACGATGCCGGGATGATGCAGCGAGCCCAGTTCGGGGTGCGGGATTTCCGGCAGCATGCCGCGCGCGGCGAACTGCGGATCCTCGAAGATGTCGGCCATCGTGTAGACCCGCGACACGGGCACTTCCGCCTCGAGCAGCATGCGCTCGATCTCGCTGCCGTCGTGCTGCAGCGTCCATTCGCTGACGACGCTGTTGCAATAGGGGATGTTCGATCCGCGCGCGCGGATCGAGCTCATGCGCGGGTCCTCGATCAGTTCCGGCCGGCCCATGACCGCGATCAGCCGCTCGAAGGTGGGATTGCTGTTGGCCGCGATCAGTACATAGCCGCCGTCGCGGGTGGGATACAGGCTGTTGGGTGCCATGTTGGGCAGGTTGGGCCCCACCCGCTTGGGGATCAGGTTCAGGGTCTTGAAGGCGGGCACGTAGACTTCCATCTGCGTGAAGGCCGTCTCGTACAGGGCCACGTCCACCACCTGCCCCTTGCCGGTGCGGGTCCGGTTCAACAGCGCCGACACCGTGCCGAACGCGGCATAGACCGCCGACAGATAGTCGGTCGTGGCCACCGCCACGCGCGCCGGCGGCCGGTCGGGATCGCCGGTCAGGTGGCGCACGCCGGCCATGGCCTCGCAGATCGCGCCGTAGCCGGGCCGCATCCGGTAGGGACCGGTCTGGCCATAGCCGCTGATGCGCACCATGACCAGGCCCGGGTTGTCGCGCGACAGGTCCTCGTAGCCCAGGCCCAGCCGCTCCATCACACCGGGCCGGTAGTTCTCGACCAGCACGTCGGTCTTGGCCGCCAGCCGGCGCACCAGGTCCCGGCCTTCCGCGGTCTTCAGGTCGATGACCATCGCGCGCTTGTTGCGCAGTGCCGTGGCGGCGTACAGCGACACGTCGCCCACGTGCTTGCCCATGTTGCGCAGCGGATCGCCGCTGGGCGGTTCGATCTTGATGACGTCCGCGCCGAAATCCGCCAGGATGCGCCCGCACGCGGGGCCGGCCACCGTGGAGCAGATCTCGATCGCCTTGTAGCCGCTCAGCGGGCCGGGATGCCCGGTCAGCCTGGCATTGCTCATTTGCCCGCCCCCAGCAATCCCAGCTTGGCGACGATCTCGCGCATGCTCTGGTACTCCTCTTCGTAGAACCGCGCCGCGTCGCGGTGTCCCATGAAATTGGGCCGGCTCTGGTTGGTCTCGGCCAGTTGCTCCCACATCGGCGACTGGCTCATGCGCCGGCACATGTCTTCCCAAAACTGGATCTGGTCCTCAGAGATGCCCTTGGCGGCGACGATGCCCATGGCCGAGCTGAAGGTCGAATCGATGCCCTGCTCCTTCCAGGTCGGCACGTCGGCGAACTGGCCGCCCAGCCGCTGGCCGGCACTGACCGCGAGCACGCGGATCTTGCCGGCCTTCTTCAGCGCGATCACGTTGGGCGTGGTCGCGGCCACCACGTCCAGGTGGCCGCCGACCAGCGCGACCATGGACTCGGCCGAGGACTTGAACGGCGCCACCACGAGCTTGCGCACGTCCACGCCTGCCGCGCCCAGGGCCTTGGCGGTGCCGATGTGGATGTGGTTGCCGATGCTGGTGGCCACGCCTATGCGCTGGCTGGCGGGATCCCTGCGCAGCCGCTCGGCCAGGTCGGCGGCGGACTGTATGGGCGACTCCGTGCGCACCGCCGCCACCACGAACTCGTCCTGGATCACGGCGATGGGGGTCAGGTCCCGATGCGGCAGGATGTCGAGGTTGCCCGTCAGGTAGCTCGAGATGTAGCCGTGGGAATTGATCGACAGATAGTGCGGATCGGCCCGTTTCTGCAACAGCACCTCGAAGGCGATCTTGCCGTTCGCTCCCGGCTTGTTGGTGACCAGGAAGGTCTTGCCGCCCGGCACGTGGCTCTCGTCGTAGAACTGCTTCATCGCGCGGCCGGTCTGGTCCAGCGCGCCGCCCGGCCCGGCCGGCACGACGAACTCCACGTTCTGGTCGGGCCGCCACGCACCCCACGCGGGCCGTGCGGCCGCGCCCAGCAGCAATCCTCCCATGCCCGTCCCCAGCGCGGCGATCGCGCGGCGGCGGCCTTGATAGATAGTCTCCATGCTTCCCTCCTGACGGGAATGTGTTCTACGCTGGCACTTCGGTCTCCAACAAACGGCGGATCTCCCGCCAGTTCTCTTCCAGGCGACTGGCGAAAAACTGTTCGGCGGCGTCGGCATCGCCGCGCCGGATGGCATCGATGGCGCCGCGCCACAGGACGAGGGAACGGCGGCGCCGCTCACACGACCGCAGCCCCAGGCTGGTGTAGCGCAGCATCTGCATGGACAGCGAGGCGATCAGCGGGAACAGGCGGTCGTTGCCGCACAGCGCCGCGCACAGCAGGGTCATCTGCGCCGCGGTCTCGCCGTAGCGGCGCGCGGTGGCCGGGTCGTCGGCCGTCTCGCCCAGGGTGCAGAAACCGATCTCCAGCAGTTCGAGCAGCCGCTCGGGGCGGTGCTCGGCGGCACGGCGCCCGACCAGGCGCACCAGGCTGGCGCGCACCTCGAACAGGTCCTGGATTTCCTTCTGCGCCAGGAAGGTCGCGCGGGCGCCCCGCCTGGCGTGTATGCGCACCACGCCCTCGCGCTCCAGCAGGCGCATGGCCTCGCGTACCGGACTGCGGCTGACGCCGAACTGCTGGCCGATCTCCTGTTCGCGTATCCATTCGCCCGGTGCGATGGCATGCGAGATGATGCGGTCGCCGACGCTGGCCGCGATCTGCTCGGGCAGCGTCAGCGTATTGGACGGCCCGGCGAACACCCACCAGAACGCGATGGGCGTGCCGCGGTCCTCTTCGAAGGCCTGCAGGAACGCCGCGGCGCGGCTGGTGTCGGGCGGCGCGGGCCGTGCCGGTGTCACGGGCGCACTCCCGCGCGCAGCTTGGGGCCCAGCGTGGTCCGCAGCCGGCCCTGCGCCGCATCGATGAACTGGCACAGGTAGGGCCGCGTCTCGCGGGGGTCGATCAGGTCCTCCACCGCGAAGGCCTCGGCGGTGCGGAATGGCGAGGACAGCGCCCGCAGCTCGGCCTCGATCTCGGCTTCGCGCGCGGCCGGGTCCGCGGCGCCCTGGATGTCGGCGCGGTAGGCCGCCTTGACGCCCCCTTCGATGGGCAGCGAACCCCAGCTGGCGGACGGCCAGGCGATCTTGAAGTTCAACCCCGAGCGGTCGATCACGCTGCCGCCCGCGACCCCGAAGCACTTGCGCACCAGCACCGTGTAGATCGGCACCGTGGCCTGCGCCAGCACGTAGCGCTGCTGGATGCCGAAGCGCATGATGGCCTCGGATTCGGACTCGACCCCGATCAGGAGACCGGGCACGTCGACGAAGAAGATCAGCGGGATGTTGAAGGCATCGCACAGATCGATGAAATGCGTCTGCTTGCGCGCCGCCTTCACGTCGACGATGCCGCCGAACATGGGGTTGTTCGCCACCACCCCCACGACCTTGCCGTTCATGCGCGCCAGCATCGTGATGACGGCCCGGCCGAAGCCCGGCTGGATCTCGAACTCCGACCCGCGGTCAACGACCATGCCCACCAGCTTCTTCATGTTGTAGGCCTGCCGCTCGGACCGGGGCACGATGTCCACCAGCGCGTCCTCGCAGCGGTCCACGGGGTCGCCCGACATGAGCACGGGCGGCAGCTCCCAGGCGTTCTGCGGCATGTACGACAGGAAGCGCCGGATCTGCGCCAGGCAGGTTTCCTCGTCCGGCGCCACGTTGTCGATCGTGCCGGCGGTGTCGGCGGCGATCTTGGCGCCGCCCAGGTCGTTCTTGTGCAGCTTGACGCCGAAGGCGCGCTCGACCACCGGCGGGCCGGCGGCGAAGATCTGGCTGCTGTCGCGCACCATGACGGTCCAGTGGGCCAGCATGGCGCGCCCCGCCGGGCCGCCCGCCACCGTTCCCATGACCGCGCTCACCACGGGCACCATGCCCATCAGCGACACCGAACGCTCGAAGCCGTCCTGGCCGTAGCCTGGCGTGACCGAGTAGCCCTTGCGCTTGACCGTGTTGACGGTGCCGCCGGTGCCGTCGATCAGGTTGACCAGCGGAATGCGGTAGTGGAAGGCCAGGTCCTCGACGAAGCCGCCCTGCCCGCCCTTGCGGCGGTCGCTGCCGAAGCCGGTGCCGGCGCGGATGGTGTAGTCCTCGCCCCCCACCGCCACGGGCCGGTCGGAGATGCGGCCCAGTCCCATCACATAGGGCGCGGGCTCGAAACCGGTCAGCTTGCCCTCCGTATAGACGGCCCGGCCGGCCAGTTGCCCGACCTCCTGGAACGACCCGGCGTCCAGCAGCTTGTCGATGCGTTCGCGCACCGTCAGCTTGCCGGCCGCGTGCTGGCGCGCCACCGATGTTTCGCCGCCGCATGCCCGCGCCAGTTCCCGCCTGCGCCGGATCTCGTCCGCTTCCGCCCGCCAGCTCATGCCGTCTCCTCGGACCGGTGAATGTCGGCCCACTATAATTGCCTTCTTTATTATTGTCGACAATTTTATTGCACAACAAAAAGGGCGCCCCCCTGGGGCGCCCCGTACCGTGCTTACCTGCTCTTGCCTTCGCCCTCGTAGGCGAACTTGCCGTCGCGCACGACGCCCATGACGCGCGAGCGTTCGTCGAACCCCTGGTGGTCGCTGGCCGAGATGTTCAATACTCCGTTGGGTACGGTCAGGTTGGTGGTCGATTCGATCGCGTCGCGCAGCGCGGCGCGGAACTCCGGCGTGCCGGGCTTGGCGCCCTTCTTCAGCGCGCGTCCCACCGCATCGTCCAGCAGCATCCAGGCTCCCCAGGCGTCGCCCGCGAACTGGGTGACCGAACCGGCGCCGAACTTGGCCTCATAGCGGTCGACGAACTCGGTGGCCACCTTCTTGACCGGGTGCGAGGCCGGCAGGCCGTGCGCCACCACGCCGGGGCCGGTCGGGAACAGCGTGCCTTCCACCGCCTTGCCGCCCAGGCGCAGGAACTCGGGCGTGGCGATGCCGTGGGTCTGGTAGAGCTTGCCCCGGTAGCCGCGGTCCACCAGCGTCTTCTGCGGCAGCAGCGCCGGGGTGGACGAGGCGGCCACCAGGATGGCGTCGGGCTTGGCCACCATCAGCTTGAGCACCTGTCCGGTCACCGAGGTATCGGTACGGTTGTAGCGCTCGTTGGCGACGACCTTGATGCCGGCCTTCTGCGCCAGCGGCGAAAACTCGTTCCACCAGCTCTCGCCATAGGAATCGTTGAAGCCGATGAAGCCGACCGTCTTCACCCCGGCGCGGGCCATGTGTCCGACGATGGCGCTGGCCATGAGCGAATCGTTCTGGGGCATCTTGAAGGCCCATCTGCGCTTGGCGTCGGCATGGGGCTCGATGATGGAGGCATTGGCCGCCAGGGCCACCATGGGCGTCCTGCTTTCGGCGATCACGTCCAGCACCGCCAGCGCGGCCGGCGTGGTGTTGGGGCCGACCAGGACGTCGATGCGCTGCTCGGAAGTGAGCTTGCGCACGTTGGTGACGGTGTTGGTCGGGTCGGACCCGTCGTCCAGGATGATGTAGTTGGCCTTCTCGCCGCCCAGCGTGGGCGGCCACATCATGACCACGTTCTTGGAGGGAATGCCGATCGCCGCCGCCGGGCCGGTGGTGGCGAGATCGATGCCGACGGTGATGTCCGCTTTCGCGGCCGTTGCCAGCGCCAGCCCGGCCAGCAGGAAGCCGCGCAATGCCCATGATTTCATTTGAACCCCCGGAATGAGAACCGGCCGGAAAAAACCCCCGCGATGGGGCCGGCCATGTCCGCTAGTTTACGCCGCCGGGGGGCCGGCGGGCGGCCGCTTCCGGGTCATTCGAGCAGGTCGGCCCCCAGTTCCCCCGAGGCGATGCGCACATCCACCTCGGCCTGCATCACCGCCTCGAGCAAGTCCAGGTAGGTGTTCTTTTTCTCGGCCACGGCCTGGATCGCATCGACCAGGTCGAGGATGCTGCCCCGGCCCAGCGTGTAGGAATCCTGCGCCATCTGCCGCAGGCGCGGGATCATGGACAGGCCTTCCTTCTCGAAGCGGTCGGCCAGCTGCTGGCGACGGTTGAGCTGCTCGGTGGCGCGGCGCAGTTCGCTTTCCGCGGCCACGACAATGGCCCGGCTGCGCAGGCGCATGCCGTCGGCCTCGGCGGCCGCACGCGCGATGGGCCCCTGGTTGCGGTCGAACAGCGGAATGGCCACCGACACGCCGTACTCGGTGCTGCGGCCCTCGTTGTTGTTCAGCCGGCCGACCATGAAAGTGGGCGTGGGATAGGCCTGGCGCCGCTCGGCCTCCAGCTGCTTCTCGGCGAAGGCTTGCTGGGCCAGCGCCGCGCGCACCGCGGGCAGGCGGTTCTGCGCCTGCGGCCAGATGGCGTCGAAACTCAGGGCATTCCAGTGCGAGACGATGGAACCGGCCGCGCGCGGCCGCCACGCCGGCGCGCCGACACTGGCCGCCACCCGGGCGGACGCCTGCAGCGTCTCGGCCTGGGCCTGGGCCAGTTGCGCATCCAGCGAGGCGCGTTCCACCTCGAGCCGGGTCAGATCGTAGCGGCTGCGCGCCCCCGCCTGGACCTGGCCTTGCACGATGCGGAAGGCGCCTTCCAGGTCGTCCTTGGCGTCCAGCCAGCGCTTCTCGCGCTCCTGCGATACCAGCAGCGACATGAAGTCCCGGGCCGCATCCTGCAGGGCCTGGGCATAGACCAGCCGCAGTTGTGCCCGGGCCGCCTCGACGCCGCTCTTGGCGCTCTCGATGCGGGCGCCGCGCTGGCCGAAGATCGGAATGTCCTGCGAGATGGTGGTTTCCTTCTCGCCCCGCTTGTGGGTATAGGCCACGCTGGGGTTGGAGAAGGTCTGGGCCGTCATCAGGTCGGCCTCGGCCATCGCCACCTGCGTGCGCTCGGCCTGCAGCGCGGGGCTGGAGGTCTTGACCAGTTCCAGCAGCTGGGGCAGCGACACTTCGGTGCCCAGCGCCGGGGGCAGATCGGCCGCGCGCGCCGCCGGCAGGCACAGCGCGACCAGCAGGATACCTAGATACTTACGCATTTTCGTTGTCCATAGATGCCGCGTCGCGCTCCTCGGCGGTCAGCATGCGCCTGGGTCCCAGCCAGGCATACAGCACGGGCAGCACGAACAGCGCCACCAGCGGCAGCACCGCCATGCCTCCCACCACCACGGAAGCGAACGGACGCTGCGTCTCGCTGCCCACGCCGGTGGACAAGGCCATGGGCAACAGGCCGATCAGGCCCAGCAGCGCCACCATCAGGATGGAGCGCATGCGCTCGGCGGCCCCCTCGATCAGCGCGGGAACCAGCGCCACGCCCTCGCGCCGCAGGTTCTCGACCGCGCTCAGGACCAGCAGGCCGGCCAGCGCCACCTGCCCCAAGAGGGCGATGAAGCCGATCGCCGCGCTGATGGACAGGTCGATGCCGGTCAGGTGCAGCGCGACGATGCCGCCTATCATGGCGAACGGCGCGGTCAGCAGGATGATGGACGCGCTGCGCGCGCTGCCCAGCGCGCTGAAGAGCAGGACGAACACCACCAGCAGCGACAGCGGCACGACGATCTTCAGGCGGGCCGAGGCGCGCTGCTGGTTCTCCCACTGGCCGCCCCACTGGGCGATGTAGCCCTCGGGCATCTTCACGTCCTTCTTGAAGGCGGCGATGGCCTCTTTCACGACCGAGCCCATGTCGCGCCCCTGGACGTTGAACTTCAGCGCCATGTAGCGGGCGTTGCCCTCGCGGAAGATCGAGGAGTTGCCCACCTTGAAGCTGATGCTGGCCAGGGCGTGCAGCGGCACGTAGGTGCCGTCGGGCGCCGAGACCTGGATCTCGCGTATGCGTGCCTCGTCCATCCGGTCCACGTAGGGCAGGCGCACCCGCACGGGCACGCTGCGCTCGCCTTCCCAGGCGGTGGTGACCACCTTGCCCGCCAGCGCGGTCTCGACGGCGGTGTCGGCCACTTCCATGGAAATGCCGTAGCGCGCCAGCGCGTCGCGGTTGAACTCGATGTGCAGTTGCGGGGCCGGCGCGTCGCGGTACAGGTCCAGGTCGACCACGCCATCGATGTGGCTGACGGCCTCCTTGGTCTGCTGCAGGATGCCGCGCATGGTCTCGATCTCGCTGCCGAACACCTTCAGCACCACGTGGCCGCGCGCGCCCGAGGTCGATTCCTCGACGCTGTCGCGGATGGGCTGGGCGAAGTTGAACTGCACGCCAGGGATGTCCGCCAGGGACTGGCGCATCTGGGCCACCAGTTCGTCCTTGGTCAGGCCCTTGCGCCACTGGGCGCGTTCCTTCAGGCGCACCAGCACCTTGGCGACGTTGATGGTCTCGTTGTCGGTGCCGTCTTCCGGCCGCCCCTGCTCGCTGGTGACGGAGATCGCCTCGGGCACCTCCTTGAGCCGCATGCGTATGGTGCGCAGCAGCTCCTGCCCCTTCTCCAGCGAGATCGACGGCGGCATCTGCACCAGCACGTAGGCGTCGCCCTCGTCCAGTTCGGGCAGGAACTCGGTCCCCAGTTGCGAACCCGCGTACAGCGCCAGCAACAGCGCCACGACGGCCACGGCGAACACGTTGCGCCGGTTGCGGCGGCTTTCCAGCACGCGCGCGATCCATCCCGAATAGGCATGGTGCATGCGCAGGAACACCGCCGGCTCGGGCGCCACCACGTCCTTGGGACGCAGCAGCAGCGCGCACAGCGCGGGCACCAGCGTCAGCGCGAACACCAGCGCGCCGACCAGCGCGAAAGTGTAGGTCATGGCCAGCGGGCGGAAGATGCGGCCTTCGATGCTTTCCAGCGAAAACACGGGGATCAGGGCCGCGATCACGATGGCCATCGCGAACAGCGTCGGCTTGGCCACCGACATGGCGGCCTCGATGATCAACTCGAACATGTCGCGGCGCGAGGCGGGTTTTCGCAGCCTGGCCTTGTGGATGATGGCCTCGGTCAGCACCACCGCGCCGTCGACGATGATGCCGAAGTCGATGGCGCCCATGGAGATGAGGTTGGCCGGCATGCCCAGGAAATGCAGGCCGACGAACGCCACCAGCAGCGACAGCGGGATGACCACCGCGACGATCAGCGAACCGCGCAGGCTGCGCAGGAACAGCCACAGCACGCCCACGATCAGCGTCGCGCCGAACAGCAGGTTGTGATAGACGGTATGCAGCGTATGGCCGACCAGGTGCGAGCGGTCATAGCTGGGCTCGATGCGCATGCCCGTGGGCAGCATGTGCGCGTTGATGTCGTCCACCTTGGCGTGGACCTGGTCCAGCACCTTGCTGGGATTCTCGTCGCGCTTGAGCAGCACGATGCCTTCGACGATGTCGTCCTCGTCGTTCATCCCCACCGAGCCCTGGCGCGGCGTGTAGGACTGCACCACGCGGGCCACGTCCTTGACGCGCACGGGGGTGTTGTTGTGCACGTCCAGCACGATGGTCTCGATGTCGCGCGGCGTGCGCAAGAGGCCGATGCCGCGGATGATCAGCGATTGCTCGCCGCGGCGCAGCAGCCCGCCGCCCACGTTCTGGTTGGACTTCGAGACGGCCTCGACCACCTGGTCCAGCGTCAGGTTGTGCGCCATCAGCTTGGCCGGATCCACCTCGATGTGGAACTCCTTGACGAAGCCGCCCATGCTGACCACATCGGCCACGCCCTGGATCTGCTTGAGGACCCGGGCCACGGTCCATTCCTGCTCGGAGCGCAGCTGGGCCAGCGTATGGCGGTCGCTGTTGAGCCGGTAATAGAAGATCTTGCCCAGCGGCGTGTTGTCGGGCGCCATCTCCGGCGTCACGCCGTCGGGCAGGTCGGCCGACGGCAGCCGCTGGGTGACCTGCACCCGCGCGTCGAAGCTCTTGGTCTTGTCGTCGAAGACCATGGTGATCATCGACAGGCCGAAATAGCTCTCGGACCGCAGCGACACCAGCCCGGGCGTGCCGTTCAGCGCCCGCTCGAGGGGAAACGTCACCTGCCGCTCGACCTCTTCCGGCGCCAGGCCGGGGGCGAGCGAGATGACGCCCACCTGGACGTTGGTGACGTCGGGATAGGCCTCGATGGCGGTGTTCAGGAAGGCGTAGACGCCGTAGATGGCGACGATCAGCGTCGCGGTCAGCGCCACCAGGCGGCGATGGACCACCAGCGCAATGAGTGAACGCATGGCGGATCCTTACAGCAGTTGGTTGGCGGCGCCGTCGAGCAGCAAGCCGCCCTTGGTGACCACCTTGTCGCCCGGCTCGATGCCCGACAATACGGGGATGTAGCCGTTGGACGGTTGGCCCAGCGACACGGTACGCGCCTCGAACACGTTGTCCGAGACCTGGACGAATACGATGGAGCGCTGGCCGTCCTTGATCAGCACCGAGGTGACGGGCACCGACAACCCCTCGGCGGCGCGGCTCTGGATGCCGGCCCGGGCCAGCATGCCCGCGCGCAGGTTGGGATTGGAGTCGTCCAGCGTGATGAACACCTGCCCGCGGCGGGTCTGGGCGTTCAGGGCCGAGCCCACGCGCAGCACCTTGCCCGTCAGGGGCCGGTCCAGCGAGGCCACCACGATCTGCACCGGCGCCCCCTGGGCGATCGTGCTGAGGTCGCTTTCGAAGACGTCGGCGTTGATCCACAGCGCGGTCGGATCGCCCACGGTGAACAGCGATCCGGAATCGGGTCCCACCGACGCGCCGGGCGTGGTGTTGCGGTTGATAACCACGCCGGCGCGCGGCGCGCGCAGCAGCAGCGTGTCGCTGCCGCCGCCGCCCAGGAAGCTGGCGGCCCGCGACGCCACGTCGGCGTTGTGCTGGGCCTCCTGCAGCTTGGCCTCGGCCACGACCAGTTCGGCCTCGATGCCGATGCCCTTCTCCATCATCAGGCGCTGGCGCTTGGCCTCGGCCTGGGCCACCCGCAGTTCGACCTGGGCATTGGCGTAGTCGGCCCGCACGCGCGAGGCGTCGGGGCTGGACAGCGTCGCCAGCGGCGTTCCGGCCTTGACCACGTCGCCCACCTGGGCCTGGACCTGGAGGATGCGGCCGGATGCCGGCGCCACCACCTCGGCCACCTGTTCCTCGCGGAAAGCCACCCGGGCCGGCGCCCACACCACGTGCACCGCGCCCTGGGTCCCCATTTCCTGGATTTCCATGTACTTGAGCGAGGCCGGCTTGACGCGGACCTGCCCGGGCGCGAGCGGCGCGGCGTTTTCGGTGGGAGCCGGAGGAGCCTCTTGCTTGTCCGAGCAGGCCGCCAGGGCAAGCAGACAGGTGACGACGACAAAATGGGCAAAACGCGGCATGAGCGACCTTTGACGATTTTACGGCTCGGATCGGTCGTCGACGCGTCCCACGGCGCGAGGCACTCCTGATCCGGATCGCGTGATGTTAGCGACCGGCTGAAAGGGAAAGCATGGCCGAAACATTACCGTTTTGTCATTTTTCCCAGCCTGGGCAGCGTGATACGGGCCACCAGGCCGGGGCCGGCGTCGTCCAGGTCCAACGAAGCGTTGTGGAGGCTGGCGATGGCCGTCACGCTGGCCAGGCCCAGGCCGTAGCCCGGTACGCGGCGGTTGAGCCGGAAGAACCGGGTCCCGACCTTGGAGCGCTCGATGGCCTGGATGCCGGGCCCGTTGTCCTGCACCACCAGCGACACCGTGTCGCTTTCTCGCTGCGTGCTGACCGTGACGCGGGCGGGGCTGCCGGCGTATTTGATCGCGTTGTCCAGCAGGTTGGCCACGGCGCTGGCCAGCAGGTCCTTGTCGCCCGCCGCCATGACGTCTTCGTCCATGCGCACGCGCAGCTCCACGCCCTTTTCCTCGGCCACCGGCTCGTACAGTTCCACCACGTCGGCCACGATGTCGTTCAGCGATACCGGTTGGAAAGCCTGGCGCCGAGCGCCCGACTCCGCCTCGGCGATCTGCAGCAGCTTGTCGAAGACGATGGTGAGTTCCTCGATCTCGCGGATGGCGAAGGTCGTGGCCTGCGCCACCTGCGCCGGGTCCGTGCCCGGACGGCTGGCCACTTCCAGCTTGGCGCGGATCCGCGACAGCGGCGTGCGCAGATTGTGGGCGATGGTGTTGGAGACGTGCCGCACGCCGTCCATCAGGATCTCGATCCGGTCCAGCATCAGGTTGATGTCGTGGCTCAGGCGCGCGAACTCGTCGTCCTTGCCGGAAACCGGGATGCGCTGCGTCAGGTCGCCGGCCTCGATCTGGGCGGCGGTGCGGCGGATCGCGCCGACCCGGCTCTCGAGCTGGTCGCGGAACACGATGGCGCCGATGATGGCCAGCAGCACCGAGACCACCGCCGCCGCCATCAGCGCGTTGCCGACCAGTTGCTCGAGGTCCTTCTGGTCGCGCATGTCGCGGCCGACCAGCAGGACGGACCCGTCGGCCAGCAGTTCCGTGCGGAACCGGCTGTAGGAGATGCGCCCGTCCCGCAGCACCTGCTTTTCGACGATCCCGAAGGTGGGCTTGAGCAGGTCGCGGGAAACGGCGATGTTGCCCGCCATTTTCTTGCCCGCCGCTGTGGCCAGCAGGTAGACCTCGGTATCGGAGTTGACGCCGTCGGTCAGGGTCTCGGTGATGTCGTCGGCCAGCCGCTCGGGCCCGTAGGCCTCGAAATGGCTGACCATCCGGTGGCTGGCCGACACCAGTTGCCGGTCGATGCGATTCTGCAGCACGCCGATGGTCTGCACGTACAGCACCGACAGCAGCACCATCATGAACAGCACCACCGACACGCCATAGCCCAGCGCGAGCCGGAACGCGACCGACTGCCACAGGCGCCGGACGAAGGCCAGCGGCCCGGTCTGGCGGCCGGGATAATCGTCGTAGGCCGTGCTCAACGCGGCGCCGCCGAGATCATGTACCCCACCCCGCGCACCGTATGGATCAGGGGAGGCGCGAAGCCGTTGTCGATCTTGTTGCGCAGGCGGCTGATCTGCACATCGATCACGTTGGTCTGCGGATCGAAGCGATAGTCCCAGACCGCCTCGAGCAGCATGGTGCGGGTCACGACCTGTTCCTGGTTCAACAGCAGGTAGACCAGCAGGCGGAACTCGCGCGGCTGCAGCGTGATGGTCTTGCCGTCGCGCTCGACGGTGCGCTTGGTCAGGTCGGCCCGGAGATTGGCGATGCGCAGTTCGCGCACATCGTCGCGGGCACGGGCCCTGCGGTACAGGGCCTCGACCCGCGCCGCCAGCTCGGAGAACGCGAACGGCTTGGTGAGGTAGTCGTCGCAGCCGCCGCGCAGCCCCCTGACCCGCTCGTCCAGCCCCGCCAGCGCGCTCAGGATCAGCACGGGCGTCGTCTTGCCTATGCCTCGCAGCGTGGTCAGGATGGACAGGCCGTCCACGTCGTTGGGCAGCATGCGGTCCAGGATGATGACGTCCCAGGCCTCGGTCATGGCGCGATTGAGCCCGTCGGCGCTGTCGCGGCAGGCCGCCACCTCGTGGCCGGCCTCCTTCAGACCGTTGCAGATATAGCGCGAAGTATCGACTTCGTCTTCGATGACCAGGCAGCGCATGGCGGCTAACGATTCCCGACTGATGAAGATCCGGCGCGCGTGGATGGCGCCGGGCTCCTAATAGTCTACCCTCGTTGCCGCGACCAGGACGGCCGCCTCAGGCCTCGATGACGGCTTCCAGGAACTGGCGCGTGCGCGCGCGGGCCGGATGACCGAAGACCTGGGCGGACGGTCCGTCCTCGACGATGCGGCCGCCGTCGAAGAACAGGGTGCGGTCCGAGCTGCGCTCGGCGAACTTCATCTGGTGCGTCACGACGATCATCGTCATGGTGCGCCGCGCCGACAGCTCCCGCATGATCTCCAGCACGCCGCCCACCAGTTCCGGGTCCAGCGCCGAGGTCACCTCGTCGAACAGCATGACTTCCGGCCGCATGGCCAGCGCGCGGGCAATGCCGACCCGTTGCTTCTGGCCGCCGGAAAGATTGGCGGGATACCGATCCAGCTTGTCTCCCAGCCCCACCATATCCAGGTATTCGCGCGCCCGCTGCTCGGCCTCGTCCCGGCCCAGCCCCAGCACGTGCCTGGGCGCCTCGGCCACATTGCGCAATGCCGTCATATGGGGGAACAGGTTGAAGTGCTGGAACACCATGCCTATCCGTCCCCGCACCCTGCGCAGATGCGCCGGCCGGGCCGGGACTTCCCGGCTGCCCCGCCGTTCGGTCCACATGGATTCGCCATCGATCAGGATGCGGCCGGCATCGGGCCGCTCCAGCGTCATCAGCAGGCGCAGCAGCGTCGACTTGCCGGACCCCGACGGACCGATCAGCGCGACCGTCTGGCCGGCCGGAATGTGCAGGTCCAGGCCCCGCAGCACCTCGACCTCGCCGTAGCGCTTGCAGACATTCTCCAGCGTGACACTGGCGCTCATGCGTCCTCCTTCATGTCGTCGTCCGGCTCAGCGCAGCCTGGCTCCCACGCGCCTCACTCCCCAGGCCGCGGCCAGGCTCAGCGCCAGGAAGATCAGCCCCACCAGCGTGAGCGGCTCGGTATAGCGGAACGTGGCCGAACCGGCGATCTTGCTGGCCTGGAGCAGTTCCACCACGGTGATGGCCGACAGCAGCGGCGTATCCTTGAACATGGCGACGAAGTAGTTTCCCAGCGCCGGCACGATGGGCGGGATCGCCTGCGGCAGGATGACGTCCCGCAGCGTCCGCCAGCGACCGAGATTGAGCGCCAGCGCCGCGTCCGACTGCCCGCGCGGCACGCTTTCCAGGCCGGCCCGGTACACCTCGGCGCAGTAGGCGGCGTAGTGCACGCCTAGTCCCAGTACGCCGGTGGCCAGCGGCGAGAACTGCACGCCCGTGACCGGCAGCACGTAGAACAGGAAGAACAGTTGCATCAGCAGCGGCGTGCTGCGCACGAACTCGATGACCAGCGCCGCGCCCCAGGCCAGCGGCCGCAGCGGCGCCCTTCGCATCAGCGCCAGCACCAGCCCCAGCGTCACGGCCAGCACCATGCCCAGCAGCGTGGCCTGCACGGTGATCGCCAGGCCGTCCAGCAAGGTGGGCAGCACGGCGCGGGCATAGCCCCAGTCGAACAGCGGCTGGCTGGCGGCCGCGCTCATGTCCGCCCCCGGTGGCGGGCCGCACGCCGCTCCAGCAGCCGCATGCCGCCGTTCAGGACCTGGGCGGCGGCGAAATACATGAGCAGCGCGATGCTGAACACCTCCACGGTGCGGAAAGTCTCGCTGCGCAGCAGTTGCGCGCTGAAGGTCAGGTCGGTGATGGTGATCAGCGACACCAGGGCGGTGTTCTTGAGCAGTTCGATCAGGAGGTTGCCGGCCGGCGGCAGCATCAGCGGCACGGCCTGCGGCACCAGGATGCGCCACAGCGTGGCCGTCGGCGTCATGTTCAGCGCCACCGCGGCCTCGGCCTGCCCCTTGGGCACGTTGGCGATCGCGCCGCGCACGATCTCGGCTCCGTAGGCCCCGGTATGCAGGCCCAGCACCAGGATGCCCGCCCAGACCGCCGGCAGCCGCAGGCCCAGCAGAGGCAGCACGTAGTAGACCCAGAAAAGCTGCACCAGCGCGGACGTTCCGCGGAACACCTCCACGTAGCAGGCCGCGGGCCACGACAGGTAGGGCCGCCGCGACATGCGCCCCAGGCCGGACAGCAGCGCCGCCGGGATGGCCAGCGCCGCCGCGCCCGCGGTGAGCTGCAAGGTGACCCACAGGCCGCGCAGCAAGGGCGGCAACAGCTCGGGAAGGTCAGTCATGACGGATCGGAGGCCGGGGCGGGCGCGGCGGCGGGAGACTGCCCGCACAGCTGCGCCGACGTCGCGTCGCCCGGCAGTTCGTTCGCGGTGAAGCCGAAAGGCTCGACCAGGCGCTGGTGCTCGGGCGTCCCGATGAAATGCGCCAGCTCGCGGTCGAAGGCTTCGCGCAGCGCCACGTCCCCCTGGCGGAAGCCGAACGCGCCGTACCCGCGCACCGCTTCGCCGTTCTCGATAGGCTGGACGAACCGGGCCACCTTGTCGATCTGCCAGTCCGGCACCTTGGTCAGCACGTAGTTCAAAGTCAGCGCCGTCGCGGCATAGACGTCCGCCCGCCCCGCCACCACGCCCTCGACCGCGCTGACCACGTCGGGAAACACCACGACCTGCGACGGCGGCACGCCCGCGCGCGCGGCGTAGTCGTTCTGCACCGCCCCGACCACCACGCCCACGCGGGCGCCGGGGTCGGCGGCCACGTCGGCATAGCCATGCAATCGGCGCGGATTGTCCGTACGCTGGAGGAACCCGTCGCCCACGCCGTAGGTGGGATTGGAGAAGGCGATCTGGCGGCACCGGTCGGGCAGCACGTACATGCCGGCGGCGATCATGTCAAAACGGCCGGCCAGGAGGCCCGGGATCAGCGCGCCGAACTCGGTCAGCACGCCTTCGACCTCGCCTATGCCCAGCCGCCCCAGGATCACACGGGCGATTTCCGGGGCTTCGCCCGTCAATCGGCCCGCCCGGCTGTCCATGTAGGCGAACGGCGCCTCGTTCGCATAGCCGATGCGCAACCGGCCGGCCTGGACGGCGCGCTGCAGGCTGTCGGGCTGGGCCGCGGCCCCGGGAGTGGCGCCAGCGTCGGCCGCTCCCGCCGAAGGCGCGATGCCTGCCAGCCATACCGCCGTCCACGTCGCAAGAAGAAAACGAGTCATGAGTCGCCCGGGCAATACCAAGGCAAATCATATCTCCTAATAATATTTCAGTTCAAATCAATTGAAGGCGAATGATCTGGACGATGCGCGATGGCCGGACGTGAAAACGCCCCCGCGCGCGGCCTGGGGCCGCGGGTCGGGGGCGTCGGGCGCGGCGGCTGGCCGCCGCGCCGGGTTGGCCTTGCAGGATGCCGTCAGGCGGCGCGACGACGGGAATCGAAGCGGCGCACGGGCGCATCGCGGCGATCGCCTTCCGGACGGGCCGCGCGGGGACGATCGCCCCAGGTGCGCTCGCCCTGCGGACGGTCGCCACGCGGCCGGGCGGCGTAGCCCTGGCCTTCGGGCGAACGCTCGCGGCGATCGTCCTGGAAGCGCGGCTCGTACCGGCGCTCACCGTAGCCCTGGCGTTCGCCCTGGGACGGTTCGCCATGGCGGCGCTCGCCGCGCGGACGGTCGCCGAAAGCCGGACGCTCGTCGCGGTTGCGGTCGAAATGGCCACGGCCTTCGTACTGCCGCTGCCCGCCTTCACGATTCTGGTAGCCGCCACGGCCGCCCTGGCGCCAGCCCGGCTTGCCGCCGGGGCCGCCGCGGCGCGGACGGTCGGAGCCGGGCCGCGGCGCGCGCTGCGGCTCGAGTCCGGGGATCACCTGGACGGGGATGCTCTGGTCCGTATAACGCTCGATGGTGCGGATCTTGTGACGCTCGCCATGCGCGGCCAGCGTGAACGCCAGGCCGTCGCGGCCCGCGCGGCCGGTACGGCCGATGCGGTGCACGTAGTCCTCGGCCTGCATGGGCAGGTCGAAGTTGACGACGTGGCTGATGCCTTGCACGTCGATACCCCGCGCCGCCACGTCGGTGGCGACAAGGATCTGCACCCGGCCGCGCTGCATGTTGCCCAGGGTACGGGTACGCTGGCGCTGGTTCATGTCGCCATGCAACGCCTCGGCGGCGAAGCCCTGGTCGGCCAGCGTGTCGGCCAGATCGTCGGCCGCGCGCTTGGTCGAGGTGAAGACGATGGCCTGCTGGATGTTGACGTCGCGCAGCAGGTGGTCCAGCAGGCGCATCTTGTGCTCCATGTCATCCGCGTACAGCAGCGACTGGGTGATGTTGGCGTGCTTTTCCTTCTGGCTGGCGATCTCGATGCGCTGGGGGTCGCGCATCATCTTGGCAGCCATCCGGGCCACCGAGCCGTCCAGCGTGGCCGAGAACAGCAGCGTCTGCCGGGTGGCGGGCGTGCGCGCCACGATGGCCTCGATGTCGTCGATGAAACCCATGTCCAGCATGCGGTCGGCCTCGTCCAGCACCAGGACCTCGACTTCGGACAGGTTCACCTTGCCGGACTGGACGTGGTCCAGCAGACGGCCCGGGGTCGCGACCAGCACGTCGACCCGGCGCGACAGCGCCTTCAACTGGGCACCATAGGGCATGCCGCCGACGACCGTGGCCGTGCGCAGCCAGTTCAGCGCCTTGCCATAGGTGCGGGTGGCTTCCGACACCTGCTGGGCCAGCTCGCGCGTGGGGGTCAGCACCAGCACGCGCACGCCGGGCGTGCGCAGCGGCGAAGCCTGGACCTGCCGGTTCAGGGCCGGCAGCATGAAGGCCGCGGTCTTGCCGCTACCGGTCTGGGACGACACCATGAGGTCGTGCCCCTCCAGCGCCAGCGGGATGGCCCGGGCCTGGACCGGCGTCGGCTCGGTAAAGCCGGCTTCGGTCAGCGCGCCGACGATGGCGGGAGCAAGGCCGAGTTCAGTGAAAGACATATTCATTCCTTACGTTACGTATGGCGCAACGCAAGCCTTTCCCCACCGGACATACCCGGACGCGCGAAAAACGCGGCCATGGCCCCGCCAAGGACGGGGCCGGATTCATCGAGCCTGGAAAGCTGGCGCTACGCTGCGGAGACGGACACGGCCGCTCCGGACGGATCATCGGCGCCGACCGATATCACCGTGCGCGCAACGCAAAGGGAAAAACGAGGTCAGAGACGATGCAGTTTTCGGTCAACCCACTTGGTTACCGATCGTCTGCATGAAGGCCACACCGGTGCCCGACAGGGCGATGGCGTGATTTGTGCAGTACAGCAATATTACCCCAGATTTACCCTAATAGATACCCCACAAAACCACACACCTCAAAAAAATACCCCCACGCTTGCCGCTACGCGGCGGCGCTGCCCCCCGAGGGGGCGCTTTTTGCCTTGGGGGCGGCCCGGCGGCAAAAAAACAGGCCGCCAACAACCGTCGACGGCCCCACACAGACCCAGGGCACAGCGGATCCGGCTCCGCCGGTCCGCCAGTGCCGCCCCCTGGGGGGCGCGCGTAAGCGCGTACGGGGGGGCCTAATCAGCCAGTTCCACCTCCGGCTGCGGCGCGGCCTTGGGTGGCGTATCGTCGAAGTTGAGCTTGATCTCGTCGTCGACCATGTCCACGGTCACCCGGCCGCCGCTGACCAGCTTGCCGAACAGCAGTTCGTCGGCCAGCGCGCGGCGGATGGTGTCCTGGATCAGGCGCTGCATGGGACGCGCGCCCATCAGCGGATCGAAGCCCTTCTTGCCCAGGTAGGCGCGCAGGGCATCGGTGAAGATGACCTCGACGCGCTTCTCGTGCAGTTGCTCTTCCAGCTGCATCAGGAACTTGTCGACCACGCGCAGGATGATCTCTTCGTTCAGGGCCTTGAACGAAATGATCGAGTCCAGGCGGTTGCGGAACTCCGGCGTGAACATGCGCTTGATTTCCGCCATCTCGTCGCCCTGCTCGCGCGCGCCGGAGAAGCCGATCACGTTCTTCTGCAGGGTTTCGGCACCGGCGTTGGTCGTCATGATGATGATGACGTTGCGGAAATCCGCCTTCCGGCCGTTGTTGTCCGTCAGCGTTCCGTGGTCCATGACCTGCAGAAGGATGTTGAAGACCTCGGGGTGGGCCTTCTCGATCTCGTCCAGCAGCAGCACGCAGTGCGGCTTCTTGGTGATGGCCTCGGTCAGGAGGCCGCCCTGGTCGAAGCCGACGTATCCCGGCGGCGCGCCGATCAGGCGCGAGACGGCATGGCGCTCCATGTACTCGGACATGTCGAAGCGCAGCAGCTCGATGCCCAGGATGAAGGCGAGCTGCTTGGCCACCTCGGTCTTGCCGACGCCGGTGGGACCGGAGAACAGGAACGCGCCGATGGGCTTGTCGGGCTTGCCCAGCCCCGAGCGCGCCATCTTGATGGACGCGGACAGCGCGTCGATGGCGGCGTCCTGGCCGAACACCACGGCCTTCAGGTCGCGCTCGAGCGTGGCCAGCTTGCTGCGGTCGTCGCTGGAGACCGATTGCGGCGGAATCCGGGCGATCTTGGACACGATGTCCTCGATCTCGGCCTTGCCGATGACCTTCTTCTGCCGCGACTTGGGCAGGATGCGCTGGGCCGCGCCGGCCTCGTCGATGACGTCGATGGCCTTGTCCGGCAGGTGGCGGTCGTTGATGAATTTGGCCGACAGTTCGGCGGCCGCCGACAGCGCCGCCGACGAGTACTTGACGCTGTGGTGGTCCTCGAACCGCTGCTTGAGGCCGCGCAGGATCTGCACGGTCTGCTCGACGCTGGGCTCGTTGACGTCGATCTTCTGGAAGCGCCGCGACAGGGCATGATCCTTCTCGAAGATGCCGCGGTATTCGGTGTACGTGGTCGCGCCTATGCACTTGAGCTGGCCCGAGGACAGGGCCGGCTTGAGCAGGTTGGAGGCATCCAGCGTACCGCCCGACGCGGCGCCGGCGCCGATGAGGGTGTGGATCTCGTCGATGAACAGCACCGCCTTGGGGCTTTCCTTGAGCTGCTTGAGCACCGCCTTCAGGCGCTGCTCGAAGTCGCCGCGGTACTTGGTGCCCGCCAGCAGCGCGCCCATGTCCAGGGAATAGACGCAGGCATCCGCCAGCACGTCGGGCACGGCGCCTTCGGTGATGCGCCAGGCCAGGCCCTCGGCGATGGCGGTCTTGCCCACGCCGGCCTCGCCCACCAGCAGCGGATTGTTCTTGCGGCGGCGGCACAGCACCTGGATGACCCGCTCGACCTCGCTGTCGCGGCCGATCAGCGGATCGATCTTGCCGGCCTTGGCGGCCACGTTCAGGTTCTGGGTGTACTGGTCCAGCGGCGACTGCTTGGCCTCGGCCTCGGCTTCCGCCTCGGGTTCCTTGGGCGTGCTGGAGGACTCCAGCTGGGGCTGCTTGGTGATGCCGTGGGACATGAAGTTGACCACGTCCAGGCGGGTGATGCCCTGCTGGTGCAGGTAATAGACCGCGTGGGAATCCTTTTCGCCGAAGATGGCGACCAGCACGTTGGAGCCGGCCACTTCCTTCTTGCCGTTGCCCGTGGACTGCACGTGCATGATCGCGCGCTGGATGACGCGCTGGAAACCCAGCGTGGGCTGGGTATCGGCCTCTTCCGTGCCCGGGATCACGGGCGTGTTGTCGTTGACGAAATTGCGCAGGTTGCGGCGCAGGTCGTCCAGGTTGGCGGCGCAAGCGCGCAGCACCTCGGCCGCCGACGGATTGTCGAGCAGCGAGAGCAGCAGATGCTCTACCGTGATGAATTCGTGCCGAGCCTGACGGGCCTCGACGAACGCCATGTGAAGGCTAACTTCCAATTCTTGAGAAATCACGCTTCCTCCATGATGCACTGAAGCGGATGCTGGTTCTGCCGTGAGAAACGGCTTACCTGGTCGATCTTGGTCCTGGCGATGTCCCGCGGATAGATTCCGCAGACGCCGCGACCCTCGTGATGCACCTTGAGCATGATCTGGGTGGCCTGCTCGCGCCCCTTGCTGAAAAATTTCTCCAATACCAGCACAACGAACTCCATCGGCGTGAAATCATCGTTCAACAACACCACCGTGAACATTGGAGGTGGTTTGGTCTTCGACGGTTCCCGCTCAAGCAGCGTTGTCTGATCCGGTTGAGAATCGAACCCGGTGCCCATGCGCCTATTCTATCCACTTGAAAGTGCCCCGCAAGCCATCAGCATACTCCTATATGCCCGGGCCATCCCGAGCTTGACGCAGCCGGACATCTTTCCCATTATTTGATGCCTGGGGCCAGGTTTATCAAGCCCCGGAGTAGCAAACCCACCAAAACTCGCACCGGCGAAGCGCACGATCGACTGCCTACGGCACCGGGGGAGCGCGCCTCGCATATGTTGTAACCGACTACAAGAAGGCATTACGTCATGTCCAGCGATATCAGCCAAGGCAAGAGGGGTAGCGGCACCGTCAAATGGTTCAATGATGCCAAGGGCTTCGGATTCATCACGCCCGACGACGGCGGCGACGACCTGTTCGCCCATTTCTCCTCCATCCAGATGAACGGCTTCAAGACCCTGAAAGAAGGCCAGAAGGTCACCTTCGAGGCGGCCCAGGGTCCGAAGGGCAAGCAGGCGCTGAACATCAGCGAAGCGGCCTGACCGGCTCCGGTCCGGCGGCCTGAACTGCCCGGGCCCGCCAGAGCCACCTGCTCCGGCGGGCCCCTACATTTTCCCCCCAGCGCCGGCCCATCGCGCCTTTAACCTTGTCGTGGGCCTGGTCATGCTACCCTCGCCGGGAGCCTTCCGCGGCGGCGCCGCCCCGTGGACGCTCGCCCCTACCCTTTTCCGCTCCCCTGCCGACGTCATGACCCGCATACGTTCCTTCCTGCCGCGCCTGGCTGCCGGCGCAGGCGCCTGCATCGCCACCGCCCTCCTGGCCTCGACCGCCTCGGCCCAGGCCACGCTGCCCGTGCAAACGTTGCGGGCCGGCATGCACCTGATCCACGCCGAGGTCGCCAGTACCCCGCCCACGCGCGAGCGCGGCCTGATGTTCCGCGAACGCCTGGGGCCCAACCAGGGCATGCTGTTCATTTTCGAGATGCCCGGCACCCAATGCATGTGGATGCGCAACACGCTGATTCCGCTGTCGGTGGCCTTCATCGCCGATGACGGCACCATCGCCAACATCGAGGACATGGCGCCCAGGACGGAAGACAGCCACTGCGCCGCCCAGCCCGTGCGCTACGCACTGGAAATGGAACGCGGCTGGTTCGCCAAGCGCGGGCTGAAGGCCGGCTCGCGCCTGGAAGGCATCCCCGGCGTCCGCTAGGACCTGCTGCCGGCCGGCGCCCGTCCCGGCCCATGCCGGGACGGGCCCGCCTCCGACTCTCCTTCCCGCCGCCATCCTTGCACCTTCAGCGTGCCGCCCCGGGCCACCCTTGCGCCTGGCGTAAAACTCTTTTCCGGTTTTTCCATTCAAATCGTCCCCGGCCACGTCTACAGTAGCCGACCTGAGCACGCCCGTGGCAGGCGGAAGAAACAAGCATCCAGGAGACCACGCCTTGCGCAACCTGAACGAAGACACCATCACCCAGGCCGTGCTGGCCCGGCACGCCCAGGCGCCCGACGCCCGCCTGAAGCAGATCATGACCAGCCTCGTGCAGCACCTGCACGAATTCGCCCGCGAGGTGAAACTGACGGAAGCGGAATGGGCCGCGGGCATCGAGTTCCTGACCGCCACGGGACACATCACCGACGACAAGCGGCAGGAGTTCATCCTGCTGTCCGACACGCTCGGACTGTCGACGCTGGTGACCGCGATGAACCACCGCAAGCCACCCGCCTGTACGGAAGCCACGGTCTTCGGTCCGTTCTTCGTCGAAGGCGCGCCCGAGTACGCGCTGGGAGACGACATCGCCAACGGCGCCAAGGGCGACCCGTGCTTCGTGCACGGCACGGTCAGGAGCGTGGACGGCACGCCCATCGGCGGCGCGGAAATGGAGGTCTGGCAGGCGGACGCGGAAGGCTTCTACGACGTGCAGAATCCCGACGATCCCACCCACCGGGGCCGCGGCCGCATCCATTCCGCGCCGGACGGCAGCTTCCATTTCCGCTCCATCCTGGCCGAAGCCTATCCCATTCCCCACGACGGCCCCGTCGGCCGCATGCTGGCCGCGCTGGGCCGCCATCCCTGGCGGCCCGCCCACCTGCATTTCATGATCCGCGCCGAGGGCTACGAGACCCTGGTCACCCACGTCTTCCGCGACGGCGACCAATACCTGGACTCCGACGCGGTATTCGGCGTGCGCTCGTCGCTGATCGCGCAATGGGTCCGGCACGAGCCCGGCCCCACGCCCGACGGCGGCACCAGCGCGCAGCCCTTCCATACGCTGGACTTCGACTTCGTGCTGAACCCGGTCTCCGGGTCCACCCCCTGATTTTCCCGACTGGAGGACTCATGTACGACCAAGAAAAACTCGCCATACGCGAATTGGTGGAGAACTGGGCGCTGTGGCGCGACGCCGGCGACTGGGAACGCTTCGCCACCGTCTGGCACGAGGACGGCCGCATGAACGCGACCTGGTGCCAGGCCCCGGCCACCGAATTCATCCGGCAAAGCCGGGAAGGCATGGAGCGCGGGGTCAACATCCTGCACTTCCTGGGTGGCATGACCATCGACCGCGAAGGCGACCGGGCCGTCGCCCAGACCAAGATGACCATTTCCCAGCGCGCCACCGTGGACGGCGTGCTGTGCGACGTGGTGTGCACCGGCCGCTTCTACGATTTCCTGGAAAAGCGCGGCGGCCGCTGGGGCATGGTCGAACGCCAGCCCATCTACGAAAAAGACAGGATGGACCCGGTGGACCCGGCCGCCCGCCCGGAACTGGACGCGGCGCTGCTGGCGCGCTTCCCCGAGGGCTATCGCCACCTGGCCTATCTGCAGGTCAAGATAGGCATGGACGTCAAGACCACCATGCCCGGCCTGCACGGCCAGGAAGTCCAGGCGCTGTACGCTCGCGGCAAGGCCTGGCTGGCGGGATCCGCGCGGCCCTGACGCCTCGCGGGAAAGCCTGCCGCCGGCTCCGGGCCGGCGGCAAACCACAATAAGAAGCACACAGGAGACTACCGATGTTCCATACCGACCCGAAACGGCCGGGCGCGTTGCTGTGCGCGCTCGCCTTGACCCTGGCCCTGCCTGCGGCCGCCCAGGACTGGCCCAGCCGGCCCGTGCGCATGGTGGTGGGCTTTGCTCCCGGCGGGGGCACCGACATCATCGCCCGGATGGTGGCCCAGCCCCTGGCGGAAATCCTGGGCCAGCCCATCGTGGTGGAGAACAAGCCCGGCGCCGGCGGCACGCTGGCCGCGGGCACGGTGGCGCGCGCCGCCGCGGACGGCCACACGGTGTTCGTCATGAACAATGGACACGCGGTCTCGGCGGCCATCTACCGCAAGCTGCCCTTCGATTCGGTCAAGGACTTCACGCCGGTCTCCATGCTGTGCGCCCAGCCATTGGTGGTGGCAGCCGGCAAGAACTTCCCGGCCACCGATATCGCCGGCCTGGTGAAGATGGCCAGGGCGCAGCCCGGCAAGCTGAACTACGCGAGCGTCGGCATCGGCAGCACCCAGCATTTCGCCGGCGAACTGCTGCGCCAGGTCACCGGCATCGACATCGTCCACGTCCCCTACAAGGGCACGCCGAACACGGTGGCCGCCGTGCTGAGCGGCGAGGTGGAACTGCTGGTGGACGTGGCCTCGCCCCTGCTGGGCCACATTCGCGCCGGGGAGCTCAAGCCCCTGGCGGTGACGTCGCCGCGGCGCTATGAAGGCCTGCCCCAGACGCCCACGGCGCTGGAGTCGGGCGTGGCCGGCTACGACGTGACGACCTGGTACGGGCTGGCCTTCCCGGCCGGCACCCCCGCCGCCGTCGTCGACAAGATGAACCAGGCGGTGCGCCGGGTGCTTGCCGACGAAAACGTCCGCAAACAGGCGCTGGCGGCGGCCTGCCTGCCGGAGGCCTCCACGCCTCAGGCGATGGCCAGCCATGTCGGCGCCGAGATCGAGCGGTGGCGCACGGTCATGCAGAAGGCCGGCATCGAGCAGCAATGAGCCGGTCCCGATGCGGTCCGGCCCCGGCCGCCGCCGGGGCCGGACCGCGGGTCGCGGGGATCAGAGCAGCGTGGCGGCCTGCTCGAAGGACAGGCGCGGCTGGCGATCGAACAGCTTGGACGTGTCGCCGTAGCCCAGCGAGCAGATGAAGTTGGCGGTCAGGCGGCCGTCGGGGAAGAACTCGGCGTTGACCTTGGCGATGTCGAAGCCGCTCATCGGACCGCAATCCAGGCCGATGGCGCGGGCGGCGATGATGAAATAGGCGCCCTGCAGGGTGCCGTTGCGGGCGGCCGTGGCGGCGGCCAACGCGGCGTTGCCCTCGAACATTTCCTTGGCGCCCTCGCGGAACCAGAGCTGCGGCATGAACTCGTAGAAGCGGGTGTCGGTGGCGATGATGGCGGTGACCGGCGCGGCCTTGACCTTGTCCACGTTGCCCGGGCTGAGCGCGGGCAGGAGCCGTTCCCTGGCTTCCTGGGTGCGCAGGAACACCACGCGCATCGGCTGGCAGTTCATCGAGGTCGGCCCCATTTTCGCAATGTCGTAGACTTGCTTGAGCTGCTCGTCGGACACGGGCTTGTCCAGCCAGCCGTTCTGCGTGCGGGCGGACATGAACAACTGGTCTAGGGCTTCCTGCGAAATGATGGCCATGAAGAGCTCCGATTGGGCGGAATAGTCGTGAGGTTCCGGATTATAAGTGCGCAGCCCGGACGAAAACGCCGGCATAGCTCCGGCAAACGGAAATCACTTTTGCAATTCTGCTAATAATCGAGGGACAAGCATGGACCGCTGGCGCGAACTGGAGCTGTTCGTCCACATCGCGGAACTGGGCAGCCTGACGCGCGCCGCCGAGGCCGCCGGCCTGTCGACCGCCGCTGCCAGCCGCCATCTGGCCACGCTGGAACAACGCCTGTCGGCCCGGCTGGTCGAGCGCAACACCAGGCGCCTGTACCTGACCGAGGTCGGGCAGGAGTTCTACCGGCGCAGCAAGAACATCCTGGGCGAGATGCAGGAGGCCGAGTCGGCCGTCAACGCCACGGTGCTCAACCCGGTGGGCGATCTGCGCGTGACCTCGTCGCTGTCGTTCGCGATGCGCCACATCGCGCCGCTGCTGCCCGAATACAACCGGCGTTTTCCCAACGTCAACGTCCATGTGATCACCGCCAACCGCTACTACGACCTGATCGACAACGGCATCGACCTGGCGGTGCGCACGCGCGAATACGAATCCGACTCCAACCTGACCATCCGCCGGCTGGCCGAGACACGGCGCATCCTGGCTGCTTCGCCCGGCTACCTGCACCGCCATGGCACGCCGCGCACCATCGACGAACTGGCGAACCACAGGCTGCTGCTCTACACGTATTCCAACCGCTACGACGAATTGCGCTTCTCGCGCGCGGGCGAAGTCCGCGTGCTGCCGGTGAAGGGCGTGCTGGAAGCCAACGACGGCCAGGTCCTGTGCGCCGCTGCGCGCGAAGGCCTGGGCATCCTGGTCCAGCCCAAGTACATCGTCTACGACGATATCGTGGCGGGGCGGCTGGTGCCGGTGCTGGACGACTGGGACCTGCCGCGCCTGACCATCAACCTGGCCTACCCGCACCGGCAGTACCTGCCGGCCAAGACGCGCACCTTCATCGACTTCATGGTGGAACACTTCCGCAAGATGGACTTCGACCGCAAATGGGCCAGTTGAGCCCGGCGGCATATCCCGGTTTCGTATGCTTGCGAAACGATCATGCCGCGGTCCGGCGCGCCGAAGTACCATAGCGGCGGCGCCGCGTGCGGCCCCTGCCCCTCCCTTCGCCCGGCACGGCGACCCGCGATGGAAGACACATGACAGAACCGCAACCGGCGCTTGCCCCGACCGAACTGGAACGCGACCTGCGCCGGATGGCCCGGCGCCTCGCGCTGACCCGCATGCTGGGCGCGAGCGCCGCGGCGCTGGGCCTGCCCGGCCTCGCCCGAGCCGGCGATGCCGCGGCCGTGGGCACCTGCATCGCGCTGCCCGAGGAAACCGCCGGCCCCTACCCCGCCAACGGCGGCGGCCCCACCAGCAACGCGGCCAACGTCCTGGCCTCGTCCGGCGTCGTGCGCAGCGACCTGCGCAGCAGCTTCGGCGGTGCCGGCGGCACGGCTCAGGGCGTGCCGCTGCAGCTGACCATCAAGCTGGTCGACGTCAGCGCCGGCTGCGCGCCGCTGCCCGGCCGGGCGGTCTATCTGTGGCATTGCACGCGCGACGGCGGCTATTCGCTGTACACCCGGGAGCTGCGCGACGAGAACTTCCTGCGCGGGGTCCAGGTGGCCGATGCCCACGGCCAGGTCAGCTTCCAGACCATCTTCCCGGGCTGCTACCCCGGGCGCTATCCGCACCTGCACCTGGAGGTCTACCCCACCGCTGACGGCGCCCCGCGCTACGACCGCAAGTACCTGACCTCGCAGCTGGCGCTGCCGCAGGATGCCTGCGGCGCCGTCTATGGCGAGACGCGCGGCTACGAATCCAGCCTCCAGGCGTATGCGCGCATCAGCCTGGAGAAGGACGGGATCTTAAGCGACAACTCGCCGGCCGAGATCGCCGCGCAGACCGTGGTGATGAAAGGCAGTCCGGGCCACGGCTACGTCGGACGCGCGATCGTGGGCATGCTGGGCTGAGCGCCTCGCCAGCCCGGAAACGACGATGCCCCGGGGCGCCTGCCGCGGGGCATCGGTGCCGGACGCCGCGTCGGCGGCGCCCGTGGCCGGGATCAGACCCGCTCGAGGATGACGGCGATCCCCTGGCCCACGCCGATGCACATCGTGCACAGCGCATAGCGGCCGCCGGTGCGGTGCAGCTGGTTGATGGCCGTCGTGGCCAGCCGCGCGCCGCTGGCGCCCAGCGGGTGGCCCAGCGCGATCGCGCCGCCGTTGGGATTCACGCGTGCGTCGTCGTCGGCCAGGCCCAGGTCGCGCAACACCGCCAGGCCCTGCGCGGCAAACGCCTCGTTCAGCTCGATCACGTCGATCTGGTCCAGGGTCAGGCCGGTCAGCGCCAGCACCTTGCGGGTGGCGGGCGCGGGCCCCATGCCCATGATGCGGGGCGGCACGCCGGCGGTCGCCATGCCCACCACGCGGGCGCGCGGCGTCAGGCCGTGGCGGGCCGCCTCGGCCTCGCTGGCCAGCAGCAGCGCGCAAGCGCCGTCGTTCACGCCCGAGGCATTGCCGGCGGTGACCGTGCCGTCGGGGCGGACCACGCCCTTCAGGCGGCCCAGCGCTTCCATGCTGGTCTCGCGCGGATGCTCGTCCCTGGTCACGACGATGGGGTCGCCCTTCCTCTGGGGAATCGTCACGGGAGTGATCTCGGCGTCGAAGAAACCGGACTTCTGGGCCGCGGCGGCCTTGGCCTGGCTGGCCAGTGCCATGCGGTCCTGGGCCTCGCGCTCGATCTTGTAGTCGGTGGCGACGTTCTCGGCCGTCTCGGGCATGGAGTCCACGCCGTACATCTGCTTCATCAGCTTGTTGACGAAGCGCCAGCCGATGGTCGTGTCATAGATCTGCGCGTTGCGCGAGAACGCGGTCTCGGCCTTGCCCATCACGAACGGGGCGCGGCTCATGCTCTCGACGCCGCCGGCCAGCATCAGACCGGCCTCGCCCGACTTGATCGCGCGCGCGGCGGTGCCGACCGCGTCCAGGCCCGAACCGCACAGGCGGTTGACGGTCGACCCCGGCAGCTCCAGCGGCAGGCCGGCCAGCAGCGAGGCCATGTGGGCGACGTTGCGGTTGTCCTCGCCTGCCTGGTTGGCGCAGCCGAAGATGATGTCGGTGACGGCGGCCCAGTCCAGCCGGGGGTTGCGTTCCATCAGGGCCTTGAGCGGGATCGCCGCGAGGTCGTCGGTGCGCACCGACGCCAGGGCGCCGCCGTAGCGGCCGATGGGGGTGCGGATCGCGTCGCAGATGAAGGCGTGTGTAGTCATGTTCTGTCTCGGATTGGGTAAAACTGTTCTAGGGGTTGCGACTGACGTTGGTGACCGGGCGTACACCCGCCCAGGCGTTCTGCAGCAGCGCGCGGATGGCCGTGCGCTCGATGGGACGCGGGTTCCAATAGGGATTGGACACCGCGATGTCGGCGGCGCGATCGAGATCGGCCTCCGGCATGCCGAGATCCCGCAGGGCAACGGGGGCGCCGTTGTCGCGGGCAAGATCGTAGAGCCCCGCCGCCGCGTCCTGGGTGCCGATGGCACGCGCGATGCGGGCCATGGCCTCCGGCGCGGCCGGGGCGTTGTAGGCCATCGCATGCGGCAGCACGATGGTATGGCATTCGGCGTGCGGCAGGTTGAAGCTGCCGCCCAGCGTGTGGCAAAGCTTGTGGTGCAGGGCCATGCCGACGTTGCCCAGCACGGTGCCGCACAGCCAGGCGCCATACAGCGCCTGCGAGCGGGCCTCGATGTCGCCGGACCGGCGCACGATGCCCGGCAAGGCGCGGGACATGGCCGTCAGGCCTTCTTCGGCCATCAGCGACATGATGGGATTGCTGTCCTGCGCGTAGAGGCCTTCGGCGGCATGCGCCATGGCATTCATGGCGCTGGTGACCGACAGCCCCACCGGCAGCCCCGTCGACAGGTCGGGATCGTAGATCACGGTACGCGGCAGCACGCGCGCGTCCTTGCCCGTCTTTTTCAGCCCGCCTTCGGTGATGCCGTAGATGGGCGTCATCTCGGAACCGGCGTAGGTCGTGGGAATGGCCAGGATCGGCAGCCCCGACTCGAGCGCGATGGCCTTGCCCAGGCCCACCGTGGAGCCGCCGCCGATGGCGACGGCGCAGTCGGCCTCCAGCCGGCGCGCCTCGTCGCGCGCCTGGCGGGCCGCCTCGATCGGCACATGCATGACCGCGCCGTCGAAGATACCCGCCGCCTTCGCCCCCAGCAGGGCCGCCACGCGCTCGGCCAGCTTGCGCTGGCCGGGCGTGGACAACACCAGCGCCCGCTGCGCGCCCAGCAGCCCGATCTCCCGTTCCAGGTGCTGCAGCGAACCCGCGCCGAACACCACGCGGGCGGCATGGGCGTTGTAGACGAAGGCGTCCATGGCGTCAGGCCTTGCGCAGCGGCACGCCGCACAGGCGCTGCAACTCGTCGAACGACAGTCCGTCGACCACATCGCTGACGTAGACCCCGTCCTTCTTGATGTCGAACACGGCCAGGTCGGAATAGACCCGGCTCACGCAGCCGACGCCGGTCAGCGGATAGGAGCAGGTTTCCACCAGCTTGCTGGACCCCGTCTTGGTCAGCAGGTCCATCATCACGAATACCTGCTTGGCGCCGATGGCCAGGTCCATCGCGCCGCCCACGGCGGGGATGGCGTCCGGCGCGCCGGTGTGCCAGTTGGCCAGGTCGCCCTTGACCGACACCTGGAAGGCACCCAGCACGCAGATGTCCAGGTGGCCGCCGCGCATCATCGCGAAGGAATCGGCGTGGTGGAAATAGGCGGCACCGGGCAGCGCGGTGACTGGCTGCTTGCCGGCGTTGATCAGGTCCCAGTCCTCCTGGCCCTTCTCGGGCGCGGGGCCCATGCCCAGGAGGCCGTTCTCGGTGTGCAGCAGGACCTCGCGATCGGCCGGCAGGTGGTTGGCCACCAGCGTGGGCAGGCCGATGCCCAGGTTCACGTAGGCGCCCTCGGGAATGTCGCGCGCCACGCGCTGGGCCATCTGGTCTCGATTCATCTTGTTCATGTGCATGTTCCTCAGGCGGCCTGTTGGGCGTTGGCTTGGGCCCCGACGGCCACCACGCGCTTGACGAAAATGCCGGGCGTCACGACCGCTTCCGGATCGAGCTCGCCCAGTTCGACGGTTTCGTGCACCTGGGCGATGGCCATCCTGGCGGCGGTCGCCATGATGGGCCCGAAGTTGCGCGCGGTCTTGCGATAGGTCAGGTTGCCCCAGCGATCGCCCTTGTAGGCCGAGATCAGCGCCACGTCGCCGTGGATGGGGTATTCCAGCACGTAGTCGCGGCCGTTGATGTGCCGCGTTTCCTTGCCCTCGGCCAGCAGCGTGCCGAAGCCGGTGGGCGTGTAGAAGGCGCCCACGCCCGCGCCGGCGGCGCGGATGCGCTCGGCCAGGTTGCCCTGGGGCACGAGCTCGAGCTCGATCTTCTTGGCGCGATAGAGCTCGTCGAACACGTAGGAGTCGGTCTGCCGCGGGAAGGAGCAGATCACCTTGCGCACGCGCCCGGTCTGCAGCAGCGCGGCCAGGCCCGTATAGCCGTTGCCGGCGTTGTTGTTCACCACCACGAGATCCTTGGCGCCCTGCTCGATCAGCCCGTCGATCAGCGCGTTGGGCAGGCCGGCCGTGCCGAACCCGCCTACCAATATGGTGGAGCCGTCCTTGACGCCGGCCAGCGCTTCGGCCACCGAAGCCACGATTTTGTTGATCATCTATGTCTCCGCACGATGCCTGCCGTCCGGGGGGACGCAGGTGGCGTACCTGATTGCAAAACGGAAAAGTTCTATACGCGAACTATTGTTCGAATATTAAACATCGATTACGCACGAGGGGCAAGAGGCCAGAATCATCATAAGCCTCCCGAGCCGTCATTCCGAACGTGTTCCGGCAGTCCGCGCACGGCGAAGCGCACGCTGTCGTAGCGACCGCCCTCGTCCATCACGGTGACGGTATGCGCGCCGTTCGAGGTGAAACGCAGCGAGACCGGACTCGCGCCATCGGTGCGGCGGACCGGCTTGCCATCCAGCATCCACCACAGCGTCCCGTCGCCGCCCAGCGCCCGCAGTTGCACGTCGATCCGGTCGCGTCCCGGCACCGGGCGCAGGATCGCCCCCGTGTCCAGGCCTTCGAGCCGCACGCCCGCGCCCGCGTGCGAGACTGCCCCGCACGCCGGATGCCAGCGCGCCGCGCCGGTTCCGGGCAGCATTCCCGCCTCCGCCCACGGCTGCAGGGCCAACGGCCAGCGCGCGACCTGCCTGGGCGTGCCCGGCACGCGGCATCCCGGATCGGTGCGCATTCCCGAGCGGGGATCGACCCAGATCGTCTCCACCAGTCCGCCCTGCGTTCCGCGCTCGGGCAGCGTGGGCGGCACGGCATCGTCCAGCGCCCAGGCCTGGCGGCGTTGCAGGCACATGCCTTCGGGCGTGCTGTCGGTCCGCAGGCCCAGCGGCCAGCAGATCGACTGCGCGCGTACCGAGGCGGGCGGCACGCGGGGAACGGGCGCGGCCGCCGGCAGCGCTGCCACCAGGTCCTGCAGCAGCGGCGCGGCGACGTTGGCGCCGAAAAAACCGGGATTGGGCGTGCCGTCGGGCCGGCCCACCCAGACGCCCAGCGTCCAGGCATCGGTCACGCCCACGGCCCAGGCATCGCGAAAGCCGAAGCTCGTGCCGGTCTTCCAGGCCAGCCCCCGGCCGCCGGCATAGAACGGCCGGTCGGGCCGGCCGCCGCTCTCCAGGATGTCGCGCACGATGAAGGCCGCGCCCTCGCTCATGATGCGGGACTCGACGCGCGGCTCGTCGGCGGTCAGCCGCACGCGGCCGGCGATGCCGCCGCGCGCCAAGGCGCGGTAGGCGCCCACCAGCTCTTCCAGCGTGGTACCCGCCCCGCCCAGGATCAGGCTCAGGTTGGGGGCCGCGCCCGCCGGGATGCGCAGGCGCAGCCCGCCCGCGCGCAGCGCCGATGCGAAGCGCGCTGGGCCGATGCGATCGAGCAGGTCGACCGCGGGCACGTTGAGCGAACGCTGCAAGGCCTCGGACACGCTGACCGCCCCCGAGAAGGACGCCTGGAAATTGCCCGGCCGGTAGCCGCCGAAGGTCTGCGGCGCGTCGACCAGCAGGCTCTCGGAATGGATCATGCCCTCGTCCAGCGCCATCGCGTACAGGAAGGGCTTGAGCGTCGAGCCCGGCGAACGCACGCCCCGGACCATGTCCACGTGGGCCGCCCGGCGGGCGTCGGAAAAATCGGCCGATCCCGCGTAGACACGCGCCTCCATGCTGTCGTTGTCCATCACCAGCACGGCCATCGACACCTTGGGCGGCAGCGTATCCACGCGATCCAGCAGCATGTCCTCGACGATGGACTGCCATTCGGCGTCCAGGGTGGACCGGACCACGCGGCGGGCCGCGGCGGTCCCCCGCGGCCGCTGGCGCAGGCGTTCGGCGGCCAGCGGCGCCAGCCAGTGGCCGCGCAGCGGCTGCACGATCACGCGCTCGATGCGCGCATCCCCGGCCACCTCGGCGGTCCAGCGGCCGCGCTCGACCATCCGGGCGAGCACCTTGTCGCGCGCCGCCCGGGCCGCCTCGGGCGCGCGGTCGGGCCGCAGCCGGGACGGCGCCTGCGGCAACGCCGTCAGCAGCGCGGCCTCGGCATGGCTCAGCTGGCGCGACGGCTTGCCCAGGTAGGCGCGGCTGGCCATCTCGACGCCTTCGACGATGCCGCCCATGGGCGCATGATTCAGGTACAGGGCCAGGATGTCGCGCTTGGACAGGTGCCATTCCAGTTGCACCGCCCGCGCCATCTGGCGCAGCTTGGCACCCATGCTGCGCGGTGCGCCGCGCAGCGTCGGGTCGATCATGCGCGCGACCTGCATGGTCAGGGTCGAACCGCCCGAGACGATGCGGCCCGAAGCCGCCCACTGCCAGGCCGCGCGCGCCATGGCGTAGGGATTGATGCCACCATGCCAGTAGAACCAGCGGTCCTCGTAGGTCAGCAGCGCCTGGAGATACAGCGGGGACACGTCCTCGGGCGAAACGGGGTAGCGCCAGATGCCGTCCTCGCCCGGATAGGCACGCAGGGGGCTGCCGTCGGCCGACGTGACCACCAGGCCACCATCGGCCGGCCGGAAGGCCTGGGCCGGTAGCGGATGCATCCGGTCCGCCGCCCACAGCGCCCCCAGCGCGACCGCTCCCGCCGCCGCGGCGGCGAACCAGCGCCGCCTCAGCGCGCGCCTCCGCGCGGGTCGCTGATCACCAGCGGGCCGGAAGACGCACCCACGGCGCGGATCTCGGGACGGTACATGTCCTCGACCACCGGCGCGGGCACGACGAAGCGGCCCGGCGTGACCACCCGCACGCGATAGAAAACGGTGACCGGCCCCTGTATGGCCACGGCCGCGACATAACGATCGTCACGGTACTCGCGGTGCTTGATGCGCGTGTCGTTCAACGCCTCGGACACCTGCACGCCGCCCACCTTCCAGTCCGCCATGTCCGGTCCCTGGCTCAGGTTCATGTTCTCGACCTCGAGCCCCGCGGGCACGCGGTCCACCACCAGCGCGTCCTCGATGCGGCGGTCGGAGGCGACGTCCAGCTTGACGATCAGCATCTCGCCGGTCTGCAGCGGACGGCCGTTCCAGGGACGTCCGTCCGACTCGTACCAGCTGCGCGCGATCGTGACGCCGGAGGCGCGCGGCGCCTCGGCCTGGCGCGGGTAGCCCTGCACGTCCACCTCGACGAACAGCGGATCGGCCTGCGTATTGACGATGTCCACGCCGCCGGCCAGCTGCGCGGCCGTGAAGCTGCGTGCCTCGGTGTCGCGCGAACTGAGCTGTTGCTCGCCCTGGGCCGTGCGCAGCCTCGCCGTCCATTGCGCCCCGGCAACGCCGCCCGCCGCCCGCGCGGCCAGGAACAGCGCCAGTTGCTCCTGGGTGGACAGATAGCTGCGGCTGCCCAGGCGGCCGGCCACGTCGCCCAGCAGGGCCTCGCGCCGCGGATGATCGATCTGGTGCTGCATCATCAACGCATAGGACATCGCGTAGTCGCGCAGCGCCGAACCGTAGTCGCCCAGCCATTCGCCATAGCCGCCGTAGCGATTGACGTCGATGCCGTAGCCGCGCGTCATCGCCTCGTCGAAGGCCGAACGCGCGCGCGTCTCGTCGCCCATCAGCTTCAGGGCGATGCCCAGGTGCACCAGCGGCAACGGCGAGCGCGAGCGGTCGCGGTAGTTGTCGTACAGCACCCGCAGGGTGGACAACGGCGCCTTCTGCTCGCGGGCCAGCACGTAGGCCGCGTTGGCCAGCTCGGCGAAGCGGCGATGGCTGTCGCGCAGCAGGTTGTAGTCGTTGTCACGCAGCCGCTGGCCGGGGCCGGCGGCAAGCTGGGCCAGCAGGTTCTGCGGCAGGCTGGGGAAGTTGGCCGAGGATTGCTGCAACTGGCTCAGCAACCAGTCGGAGGCGCGGCGCGACACCAGGTCGGGCACGTTGAAACCCGCCGTGCGGGCATCCTGCAGGAAGCCTGTCACATAGGCCGACAGCCAGATCTCCTGGGCACCGTCGCCCCACAGCGCGAAGCCGCCGCCTGCCTTCTGCATGCCGGCGATACGGCCGACCGCGCCTTCGATCATGCGTTCGCGCTCGGCCCGCGTGCGCGGCGTCAGCCCCCAGGCACGGGCTTCGTCCTCGCCGATGAATACATGGGGATAGGCCGCGCTGGCGGTCTGCTCCAGGCATCCATAGGGATAGTCCAGCAGCCCCTGAACCAGGCGCTTGACGTTGAACGGCGGCTTGTTGGAGATCGCCACGCTGGCGCTGGCCGAATCCGGATACAGCTTCGCGATCCAGCTGGACTCCAGCTTCAGGCTCTCGCCCTGTCCCAGCCGGACGCGGCGCACGTCGCGCGTCGCCGCGACCGGCGGCTGGACCTGCAACAGCGACTCGCGCACGATGCGGATGGGGTTCGCGCCTCCCTGGCCGTCGACCGTCAATCGCAGCCGCCCCAGCCCGTAGGCGCCCGTGGCCTCGGCCACGAAGCGCAGCGTGGTGCGCTGCTGGTTGGCCAGGCTCACGCTTTGCGACCCGCCCCGTATCCGTACCGGGTCCAGGCCCTCGAGGTTCACCGTCAGCGTCTGCGGCGCGCCGCTCAGGTTGGTCACGTCCAGCGCGATCGCTGCCTCGTCGCCCGGGCTGATGAAGCGCGGCGTCGACAACTCGGCCACCACCGGCGCCGCCACCACCATCTCGGCCTGCGCGTTGCCGAAGCGGTCGGGCGTGAAGGCCGAGGCCATCAGGCGCAGCGTGCCGTTGAAGTCGGGCAGGTCGAGCGGAATCTGCGCCTCGCCCTGCTCGTCCAGCCGCACCGGCCCGCTGAACAGGTCCACCAGCCGCACCTTCACCGGCATGCTGCGGGTGTCGCGCATCGCGGCGTCCCCGCCCCATTTCAGCTTGCCCTGCGTGCCTTCCATCTTCTCGATCAGCTTGCCGTACAGGTCCAGCAGCTCGGGCGCATAGCGGTGCTTGCCGAAGAAGAAGTCGAAGGGGTCGGGCGTCGCATAGCGCGTGATGTTCAGGATGCCCACGTCGACCGCGGACAGCGTCACGTACGCCTGCTGGCCCTGCCCCGCGTTGCCGACCTTGACCTTCACGGTGGTCCGCTTCTCGGGCAGCACCTTGGCCGGCGCGGCCAGTTCCACGGCCAGCCTGCGATCGTCGCGGGACAGCGGCAGATAGGCCAGGCCCAGCGCGCGCGCCGGCGTGACGCGGTCTCCCTGGCTGCCCGGACGGAACACGGTGACCGACACGTACAGGTCGTGGCGGCTCCAGTCCTTGCCAACCGGGATCTCGACCGTGGACCCCGACGCCTTCACGCTGGTGCGCTGGCTCCACAGCATGGTGCCGCCCTCGACCGCGATCAGCGCCTCGCCGTCGTGGGGCGGCGTGATAGACAGCTTGACCGTCTCGCCCTCGCGCACGGGCGCGTGGTCCAGCTTGAGCTGCACCCGGTCCGGGCGGTTGCCCATTTCTTCCGCATCCTGGGCTCCCCAGCCGGCATAGAAGCGGTAGCGCAGCGTATCGCCGTGCTCCGGATCGCTCAGCTCCAGCCGGTAGCGGCCCCACTTGACCGGCACGCCGAACTTCACGCGGTCGGGCAGCGCCAGCACGCGCGACTCGACCAGTTCCTCGGTTTCGGTGAATCCGCTGTTCCATCCGCGCTGATCGTCGAAGCGCCAGTAGTACACCCGTTCTTCGCGATATACGCGCAACTGGGCCTGCTTGAGCGGCACGACCTTGCCCTGCGGATCCACGCGCACCGCCTCGAACTCGGCCATCGTGCCCTCGCGCGCGACGTCGCGATCGAACAGCGGGCGCACGCCGATCAGGGACGGCGCCGGCCAGACGCTGCGCTCGATGGAACGCACCACGGGGCGGCCGCCCGATTCCAGCAGGCTGAAGCTGGCCTTCACCTTCATGGGCGAGGCGGTGCCGGACACGTCCACCGGCACGGCGACGGCCGCCGCGCCCTTGTCGTCCAGCGTGGTCTCCTCCAGGTCGCGCCGCTGCTTGCGATCGTCGTCGGCGAAGTCGCCGAACAGGAAGCCCGGCCATTGCCGTGGCAGCGCATAGCGGTCGCGCTCGATGGATACCGTCCCCAACAGCCGGTTGCCGGCCGCGGGCGCGCCGTACAGGTAGTCGCCCTGCACCTTCACGTTCAGGGGCCGGCCGGCCTCCAGCACGCCTTCGCGCGACTTCAGGTCCAGCTTCATGCGCTCGGGCAGGAACTCTTCCACCTGGAACTTCCACGAGGCATCCGCCGCGCGGGCCGCCGGATCCAGCCGCGTCTCCAGCAGCCAGGTACCCGTCTGCGCGTCGGCTGGCAGTTCGATGGCCTCCCGCACGTAGCCCGGCACCTGCGCGTCGGGCCGCCACAGGGCGGTGCGCACGGTACGGCCGTCCGGCCGCTTCAGCGTGGCGGTGATGGGCGCGGCCTGCACGGCCCGTCCGTCGGCGTCGCGCACCAGCACGGATACGTCGAAGCGCTCGCCCGGCCGGTAGAGATCGCGGCCGGCATAGACGAACAGCTTGTTGTCGCGGGACGGATAGCCGCCCACGTCGAACTCGGACAGGTCCAGCGCGGGCTCGGCCAACGCCACCACGGACAGCTCCGCGCCCCGGCGCGCCAGCAGGATGCGCGCGGCCTCGAAGCTGCCGGTGAACACGGCCCGCCCTTGCCCGTCGGCCTTGGCGCGGCCGAGCGACTTCGCGTTCGCGTCCAACAGTTCGAACTCGACGTCGTCCATCGCCTTGCCGCTCTTGAGCGAGGTCGCGAACGCGTCGAGCTGGCCGGCATAACGCCGCGTATGCAGGCCGATATCGCTGACGTAGAAGTAGGTGACCTGGTATTCGTCGCGGAAACGTCCGGGCTGGCTCATCACGGCCACGTAGATCCCGGGGTCCTTCAGTTCCTTGATGCCCTCGACCGGCAGGAAGGTGACGTGGCGGCGGTTGGCCTTGTCGTCGGTCAGGAAGCGGCCGGCATAGACGCTGCGCGTCACGTCCTTCAGGCGGTCCAGGTCCCAGCTTCCCACCGTGCCCTTCAGGCTGCGGTTGCCGCTGTAGCGCCACTCGTCGTCTTCGTCGCTCTCGTCCTCGGCGTCCGGGTCGGTCTTGGCGACGGGCCGGCGCACGCCCAGCACCTGCTCGAAGAACCGGGGGAACTGCGCCGGGTCGATGCGCAGGAACTGGACGTCGACCTCGGGCGTATTGACCGTGACCACCGGCAGCCCGCCGTTCTGGCCCGCGGGCAGCACCACCCCGCGGCTGGCGAAATAGAAGGACGGCGGCATGGCTTCGCTGGCCACCTCGCAGCCGAAGGCCTCGGGCAGCGCCTGGCCGCCCGCGCCCTTGACGGACTCGGGTACGGCGATCGCATAGCGGCGGTTCGGCTGGATGTAGGGAAAATAGGCGACGCGCGGGTTGTCGCCCAGCGACCATTCGCCCGCCACCGGCTTGCCTTCCGGCAGCGCCTGGCCGGGCTGCGGCTTGCCCTGGGTCTTGGCGGCCTCGTCGTCGCCCGAGGCCGCTCCCAGGTCGACCACCTGCAGCAGCTTGCCCAGCGACTGGCGGCGGTCGAGCGGCTGCGAGAACGTCACGGCCAGCGCCAGCGACTCGTCGAACAACCGCGTCCTGCACTCGAGCAATGTGAAGGGATCGGCACTGCCGACCAGCTCGGAGGCGGGCGGCTCGCCGCCCCCTCCCCCGGACTGCTTGCCCGCCCACCATGCGCCGACCGCCACCGCGGCCAGCAATACCACGCCCGCGGCCCAGGCGGCCGCCTTCTTCTTGTCTGCCATGAAATCCCCCGGACACGCCTTCGTGCGTGCTTTCCGTAGCCGCTATTAGAGGGTGAGAGCCCCCTATTGTGAAGCATGGACTTCACAAAATTACATTTGGGCACCACTTGGCGGCGCGGCGTTTGCAGGCCCGGCGGATGGCCGGTGGTGGGGATGCATGACTTCCTTGTGAAAACGCAGCGCCATCGCGTGATAGAACGGCCGCGGGCAGAATTGCCGGGACACCAGCGACGCGACGAGCGTGGCCATCAGCAGGTGGAACATCAGGTCCTGGCTGCGCGTCATCTCCATGACGATCACGCTGGCCGTGATGGGGGCCTGGGTCGCCGCCGCCAGGAAGGCCGCCATCGACACCAGCGCCAGCGTGCGCGGATCGGCGGCGGGACCGGCCAGTTGCACGATGTGTTCGCCCATGCCCGCGCCTATGGCCAGCGACGGCGTGAAGATGCCGCCGGGAATGCCGCAGACGTACGAGGCGATGGTCGCCGCCCACTTGGCGATTCCGAACCAGGCGCTCTCGACGGGGTGCCCGTTCAGCAGCGCTGCGGTCTGCTCATAGCCGGTGCCGTAGGTGGCACCGCCCGTCAGGCAGCCCAGCACCGCCACGACCAGGCCGCACAGGAAGGCCACCCGCACCGGATGCTGCTGCAGCCAGGGGCGCCACCGCGCCGGAACCAGCCCCGTCACGCCGCGCACCATCGTGGCGGCGAACAGCCCGCCCACGGCGCCGTTCAACACGCCGCTGGCCAGGGTCCAGCCCCACGCCCCCTGGGCGAACCCGGCCGCCGCCGCGGCATGGAAATAAGGATTGTTGCCGGCGATGGCCAGCGCGATGAAACCCGACGCCAGCACGCCCGACAACGCCAGGCGGTTCCAGCGCACGGCCGCGCCCCGTCCCAGCTCCTCGATGGCGAACACCACGCCTGCCAACGGCGTATTGAATGCCGCCGCCAGGCCGCCGGCCGCGCCCGCGGCGATCAGTTCGTTCGCCCGGAATTCCAGCTTGACGCCTATCCGCTCCTGCCAGAACCTGCCCCAGGCCAGCATGGCCGCCGCGCCTACCTGTACCGAAGGCCCCTCGCGCCCCACCGAGGCGCCGGCCAGCAGCGCCATGGCGGTCAGCGGAATCTTCCAGAGCGCCTGCCGCAGCGACACCAGCCCCGAGGAGGCGATGGATGCCGGGATCGAGGTGGCCGCGATGACCTGCGGAATGCCGCTGCCCCGCGCCATAGGCGCGAGCCGCAAGGTCAGCCAGCGCAGGCCCGCCATCGCCAGGGGAACGACCACCAGCGCGGCCCACGGCGCGGCCGAGGTCCAGTGGCGGTTCCACTCCAGCGCGATCTCGGCCAGCCAGGCGAAGGCCAGCGACAGCAAGGCCACGACCGCCGCCCCGCACAGGACCAGCGCGTAGCGGAAGGTCTTGCGCGATACACGCAGGACCTGCCGTCCCTTGCGCCGCACGGTGATGGAGGCCTGGTCGCGCCAGGGCACTGAGCGTCGAGCTTTCATGTTGAAACAATGAAAAACGCGCGCTGTGCATTCAAGCCTAAGCTTGCGACAGCGCGCGTCATGCGGCGGCCCCGCGGGGCCGCGACGGGAATCAGCCGAGGTTCTTGGCCACGAATTCCCAGTTGACGATGCCCCAGAAGTTCTCGAGGTACTTCACGCGGGCATTGCGGTAGTCGATGTAGTAGGCGTGTTCCCACACGTCACAGGTCAGCAGCGGCGTGTCGCCGGTGGTCAGCGGATTGCCCGCGGCGCCGGTGTTGACGATGTCGACCGAGCCGTCGGCCTTCTTGACCAGCCAGGTCCAGCCCGAACCGAAGTTGGCGGCGGCCTGCTTGTTGAAGGCGTCCTTGAACGCATCGAAGCTGCCCCACTTGGCGTTGATGGCATCGGCCAGCTTGCCGGCGGGCGGGGTGCTTTTGGGCGTCAGGCAGTTCCAGTAGAAGGAGTGGTTCCAGTGCTGCGCGGCGTTGTTGTAGATGCCGCCGGACGACTTCTTGACGATGTCCTCGAGCGAGGCGTTCTCGAACTCCGTGCCCTTGATGAGGTTGTTCAGATTGGTGACGTAGGTCTGGTGGTGCTTGCCGTGGTGGTACTCCAGCGTTTCCTTGGAGATGGTCGGAGCCAAGGCGTCCTGGGGATACGGCAATTGCGGAAGAGTGTGTTCCATCTGAGCTCCTGCTTCTGGTTGGGAGGTTTGCGGGGGCATTTTATCGGCAAGTATGCCGCTTGGCTCGGAAGTCCCCGCGTCACGCAAGGTTAACGCGCCAGGGCGACGCAGTCATGTCACGCCCTGGCGGCCGCGCGGATCGAGGCCTTCACACCAGCCCGCGGTCGGGCTCGACCGCCGTCACCGAGGCCTGGGCGGCGCCTTCGGCGAAGCTCAGGTCGAGCCGCGCGCCGGCTTGCAAGCTGCGTGCCTGGCGCACGATGCCCCCCTGCTCGTCGCGCACGATGGCGTAGCCGCGCGCCAGCGTCTGCTCGGGCCCCAGCGCGCGCAGGTGCGCGGCATGCGAGGCCAGCCGCTGCTGCAGGCGGGCGAGCTGGTACGCCTGGCACTGCCGCACGCGGCGCGCCAGGTCGTCCACCCGCGCCGACAGCCGCGCGGGGTCCGGCAACTGGGCGATCAGCCGCTGCCGCAGCAGGCCGGCCTCGGCCTCGCGGTCGCGCTGGGCGCCGGCCCAGGCCGCGCCCAGGCCGCGCACCAGCGCAGCCAGCCGTTCCTGCTGCCGCGCCAGGCGCTCGCGCGGGGATATCAGTTGCGCCGCCGCGCGGTCGAGCCGCTGCCCGGCCTGCTCGAGACGGCGCCGCTGCGCCCGTCTCAGGTCCTGGGCCGCCTGGCGCAGGCGTGCCAGCCACTGCTCGCGCGGCAGGCCCGCCATCTCGGCGGCCGCCGTGGGCGTGGGCGCCCGCAGGTCGGCGGCGAAATCGGCGATGGTGAAGTCGGTCTCGTGGCCGACGCCGCTGATGACCGGGATCGCGCTGGCGACGATGGCCCGCGCCAGCCCTTCATGGTTGAACGCCCACAAGTCCTCGATGCTGCCACCGCCCCGCACCAGCAGCAGCGTATCGACCTCCGCGCGCCGGTTCGCGAGCGCGATGGCCTGCGCCAGCCTCGGCCCGGCCTCGTCCCCCTGGACCGGAGCCGGATAGATCACCACCCGGACATGCGGCACCCGCCGCGCCAGCGCTGTCAGCACGTCGCGCAGCGCCGCCGCCTGCAGGGACGTGACGATGCCCAGCGCGCGCGGCACGGCCGCGGTCGGGCGCTTGCGGGCCGGGTCGAACAGCCCTTCGGCCGACAGCTTCTCCTTGAGCCGCAGGAAGGCTTCGAACAGATCGCCCTGGCCGGCCCGGCGCATGGCCTCGACCTGCAATTGATAATCGCCGCGCGGCTCGTACAGCGACACGCGCGCCCTGACCTCGATGCGGTCGCCTTCCCGGGGCGTGAAGCCCACCAGCATGGCCCGTCCGCGAAACATGACGCCGCGCGCGGCGGCGCCTCCGTCCTTGAGCGTGAAATACCAATGGCCGGAAGCCGCCGCGGTGAAATTCGACACTTCGCCCCGCACCCACACCAGAGGGATGTTGCGCTCCAACAAGCCCGCCACCGCGCGGTTTAGCTGGGAGATAGTCAGGATCCCCCGCGAAAAATCGTCATGTGCGGACGCAAAACCAGAATTCATGAGGGTTTCCAGGCAAGAAGCTTTCCACAGGCTTGAAAACTATGGTTGTCAAGTAATTTCTCTGTCACAGACAGCATTATTTTCTTATAAGCCATTGATTTGATTGGTTTTTTAACTTCACCGATCACTGAATCAAAAGCGGGCATCCTAGCAAGAACCGCATATTTCGTGGCCCGGGGCCAAGTTACACACATAATTATCCACAGATTCTGTGGATACTTTCGAGCCGGCGACTTGCCCTCGCCCGCCCACGCCCGTACATTCTCGCCTTCATCGAAAAGGAGAGGTTTCTTGCTCGCCATCGTCCGCGAGGCCGGCTGGCCCATCTGGCCGCTGATCGCCACTTCGTTCATCGCGCTGACGCTCATCGTCGAACGCCTGCTCGCCCTGCGTCGAAGCAGGATCGCCCCGCCCAGGCTACTGGAGGACGTCCTGGCCCTGGTACAAAAGCGGCGCATCACTCCCGAAATCGTGACCCGGCTCGAAGCCGACTCGCCGCTGGGCCGCGTCCTGGCCGCGGGACTGCGCAACGCCCATCGCTCGCGCCCCGCGCTCAAGGACGCGCTCGAGCAATCGGGCGAGACGGTCGCCCATAACCTGAACCGCTACGTCGGCGCGATCGGCACCATCGCCGCGGTGGCGCCGCTGATGGGCCTGTTCGGCACCGTGGTCGGCATGATCGAGATCTTCGGCTCGTACGCGCCGGCCGGCAGCGATCCCGCGCAACTGGCGCACGGCATCTCGGTGGCACTGTACAACACGGGACTGGGCATCTTCATCGCCATCCCCGCCATGATCTTCTACCGCTATTTCCGCGCCCGCATCAACGACAGCCTGCACGACCTGGAACGGGCCGCCGCCCGCCTGGCCGACAGCCTGCAAGCCGAGTGATGCGGCCCGGCGCCCGCCCATGAACTTCCGCCGCCACCTCGATACCGACGAGCCCGACATCAACCTGATCCCGCTGATCGACGTCCTGCTGGTCATCCTGATCTTCCTGGCCGCCAGCACGTCCTTCTCGCGCTTCAGCCAGTTGTCCGTGCGCCTGCCCGACGCGACCGCGCAGTCCGCCGAAGCCTCCGCCGGCCTGACCGTCACGGTCGCGGCCGACGGCCGCTACGCGCTCAACGGCAAGGCGCTGCCCATTGCCGATGCCGACCAGTTGTCCGAGGCGCTGCGCAAGGCGGCGGCCGGACGGGACGATCCCTCGCTGGTGATCGACGCGGACGCCGCGGCCACCCACCAGGCCGTGGTGCGGGCCATGGAAGCGGCGGGGCGGGCCGGCATCTCGCGCATAGGATTCACCACACAGGCCGCGCCGGCGGCATCGGGCAGATGATGCCGGACCCCGCCCTGCGCTCGGTGCTGCAACGCCAGTGGCAGACGGGCGGATGGCTGTCGTGGCTGCTTTCCCCCCTGTCCCTGCTGGCCTCGGCCGTGGTCGCCGCCAAGCGCCTCGGCTACCGGGCAGGCTGGCGGCGGGCCGAGCGGGTGGGCGTGCCGGTCGTCGTGGTCGGCAACGTCTATGTCGGCGGCACCGGCAAGACTCCCTTCATCGTGGCCGCGGCTCGCGCCCTGCGGGCGCGCGGCCGCCAACCGGGCGTGATCAGCCGGGGCTACGGGGTGCGGGTCGGCCCCGCTCCCCGCGTGGGCTGCGGCCAGCTGGACCCCGCGGACTTCGGCGACGAGCCGGCCCTGATCGCACGCCAGGCCGACGTCCCGGTGGCGGTCCACCCCCGCCGCGCCGACGCCGCGCGCGCACTGCTGGCAGCACACCCCCATGTCGACGTGATCCTGTCCGACGATGGACTGCAGCATCTTGCGCTGGCCCGCGACCTCGAGATCGTGGTGCAGGACGAACGAGGCATCGGCAACGGCCGGCTGCTGCCCGCCGGTCCGCTGCGCGAGCCCGCGTCTCGCCTGCGCGATGTCGACGCGATCGTCACGAATCGCAGCGGCGGCGCCGGCGCCCCCTTGCCCGCCGCGCCGGCCGGCGTCCGCGCCGTGGACATGGACCTCGTCGTCGACGGCGCCTGGCGCCTGGCCGACGGCGAACGGCGGCCGCTGGCGGAGCTGGCCTCGATGCGCCGCATCGCCGCGGTGGCGGGCATCGGCAACCCCGGCCGCTTCTTCGCCACGCTGCGCCGCGCCGGCGTCCGGCTGGACGTCACGCTGGGCCTGCCCGACCACTACGATTACGCGCGCCCGCCGTTTGCCGCGATCGAAGCCGATCTCATACTCGTCACCGACAAGGACGCCGTAAAATGTCCGGCGGTGGACGACCCGCGCGTGTGGGCCGTCACCGTTTCGGCGCATTTGTCCGACCCCGCGTTCTTCGACTGGCTGGAAACCCGACTCCATGGACATACGCCTGCTTGACATCCTGGTCTGCCCGCTCTGCAAGGGGCCCCTGCGCCACGACCGCGCCGCTCGCCTCCTGGGCTGCCGCGCCGACCGCCTGAGCTTCCCGATCCGCGACGGCATTCCGGTCATGCTCGAATCCGAGGCCCAGCCCTGGCAGGACGAGACCGATGCCCCGGCCGCCGAGGCACCCCATGCCTGATCAGGCCGACTTCACCGCCATCATCCCGGCCCGCGCCGCTTCCACGCGCCTGCCCGGCAAGATGCTGGCGGACATCGGCGGCGTCCCCATGATCGTCCGCGTCGCGCGGCAGGCCGAGGCCAGCGGCGCATCCCGCATCCTGGTGGCCACCGACGACGCCGCCATCCGCGACGCGGTTCGCGCGCACGGCTTCGACAGCCTGATGACCCGCGCCGACCATCCGACCGGCACCGACCGGCTGGCCGAGGCCTGCGACGCGCTCGAGCTGGACGACACGCACATCGTGGTCAACATCCAGGGCGACGAACCCCTGATCGATCCCGCGCTGGTGGCCCACGTGGCCCAGACGCTGGACCGCCACAGCGCGGCGGCCATCGCCACGGCGGCGCATCCCATCGACACCCCCGAAGAGTTGTTCAACCCCAACTTCGTCAAGGTCGTCTGCGGCGCCGACGGCCATGCCCTGTATTTCTCGCGCGCCCCCATCCCCTGGGCCCGCGATGCCCTGGCCGGCGGCGAGCGCGTCTTCGCGCCCGGCCTGCCCGCGTTGCGCCACATCGGCCTCTACGCCTATCGCGTGGGCTTCCTGCGCCGTTTCCCCACCCTGCCCCAGGGCCGGCTCGAACGATGGGAGTCGCTGGAACAGTTGCGCGCGCTCGAGCACGGCTATGCCATCCAGGTCCACGTCACGCCGCAGGCCCCCGCGCCGGGCGTCGACACGGCCGCCGATCTCGAATTCGTGCGGCGGCTGGTGGCGGCCCAAAGCTGATTTGACCGGCGCCGCGCGCTTGAGGTAAGTTTGGGGACACTCGTGCCTGAAACACGCGGCCATAGGGGGGTCGGCATACCGACATCGACCGCATGCCGCAGCGCATCGGCCTTCATCACCATCCCGGCGACAAGTTCGCGGCCTGGACCCTGATGGGCCGGGCCAGCGGTGTGTGCGCCGGTAACGCCGCAGGCCAAGAACACCAACTCAATCAGGAAGCATCAATGCGTCTAATCTTGCTCGGAGCGCCCGGCGCCGGCAAAGGCACTCAGGCCGCGTTCCTCAAGGACCGTTACGGCATTCCCCAGATTTCCACCGGCGACATGCTGCGGGCCGCGGTCAAGGCCGGCACGCCCCTGGGCATCGAAGCCAAGAAAGTCATGGATGCCGGCGGACTCGTGTCCGACGACATCATCATCGGCCTCGTCCAGGACAGGCTGAAAGAGCCGGACTGCGCCAATGGCTATCTGTTCGACGGATTCCCCCGCACCATCCCCCAGGCCGAGGCGCTGCGGTCGGCCGGCGTGCCGCTGGATTTCGTGATCGAGGTGGACGTCCCCGAGGAAGAGATCATCGAACGCATGAGCGGCCGCCGGGTGCACCTGGCCAGCGGCCGCACCTACCACCTGCGCTTCAACCCGCCCAAGAACGCCGGTGTCGACGACGTCACGGGCGAACCGCTCGTCCAGCGCGACGACGACAAGGAAGAGACGGTGCGCAAGCGTCTCGAGGTCTATCGGCAGCAGACCCGGCCGCTGGTCGACTATTACTCTCAGTGGGCCGCCGAAGGCGACGCGAAGGCGCCCCGCTACCGCAAGATCTCCGGCGTCGGCTCGGTCGACGAGATCAAGACCCGCCTGTTCGATGCGCTGAAATAAAGCCCCCCCTACGCGCTTACGCGCGCCCCCAGGGGCGGCACTAGCGGACCGGCAAAGCCGGATCCGCTGTGCCCTGGATCGGGGATGTCTTGCACTGTTTTTTGTTTGCTCGGTAGTTTTTGAAACTTTCGTAGTTGAACAAAAGGAGGAGTTGCATGGCAACCGGTCTGTCATTCGCGCTCGTATGCGGCCTTCTGGCCGTGGCGTTCGGCGCGATTTCCACCTTCTGGATCCTCAAGCAGGAAAGCGGGAATACCCGCATGGTGGAAATCGCGACGGCCGTGCAGCAGGGCGCTCAAGCCTATCTCGCCCGTCAGTACACGACCATCGCCATCGTCGGCGTGGTGCTGTTCATCGTCATCGGCCTCGTGCCCGGCCTGGGCTGGCCGTGCGCGCTGGGCTTCGCAGTGGGCGCCGTGCTTTCCGGCGCCGCGGGCTTCATAGGCATGAACGTCTCGGTGCGCGCCAACGTGCGTACCGCCCAGGCTGCCACCCGGGGCTTGAACGAAGCCCTGACCGTCGCCTTCCGCGGCGGCGCCATCACAGGCATGCTGGTGGTGGGCCTGGGGCTGACCGGCATCACCGTGCTGCTGTGGGTATTGCTGGGCACCAACCTGTCGGGCGCCGAAGGCGCCGGGCTGCACGAGCAGTTGCAGCCCCTGATCGGCCTGGCGTTCGGCTCCTCGCTGATTTCCATCTTCGCCCGGCTGGGTGGCGGCATCTTCACCAAGGGCGCCGACGTGGGCGCCGACCTGGTGGGCAAGGTCGAGGCCGGCATCCCCGAGGACGACCCGCGCAATCCCGCCGTCATCGCCGACAACGTCGGCGACAACGTGGGCGACTGCGCCGGCATGGCGGCGGACCTGTTCGAGACCTATGCCGTCACCATCGTGGCCACCATGCTGCTGGGCTCGCTGGTGATCGAGGTGGCGCCGCTGCAGGCGGTGATCTACCCGCTGGTCCTGGGCGGTTTCTCCATCATCGCCTCGATCCTGGGCTGCATGGCGGTCAAGGCCAGCCCCGGCAAGCGCATCATGAGCGCACTGTACCGGGGCCTGGCGGTGGCGGGCATCCTGGCGCTGGTGGTGTTCTACCCGCTGACGGCCTGGGTGTTCGCCGGCACCCCGCTGGACGACGGCAACAGCCTGGGCCGGCTCTACGGCTGCACGGTGGTGGGCCTGGTGCTGACCGGCCTGATCGTCTGGATCACCGAGTACTACACCGGCACCGAATACAAGCCGGTGCGCTACGTGGCGCAGGCCTCGACCACCGGACACGGCACCAACATCATCGCCGGCCTGGCGGTCTCGATGAAGTCCACCGCCGCGCCCGTGATCCTGGTCTGCCTGGCCATCTACGCCGCCTATACGCTGGCGGGCCTGTACGGCATCGCCGTCGCGGCCACCGCCATGCTGTCCATGGCCGGCATCATCGTCGCGCTGGATGCCTACGGCCCCATCACCGACAACGCCGGCGGCATCGCCGAGATGGCGCAGATGCCCGAATCGGTGCGCAACATCACCGATCCGCTGGACGCGGTGGGCAACACCACCAAGGCGGTCACCAAGGGCTACGCCATCGGCTCGGCCGGCCTGGCCGCGCTGGTGCTGTTCGCCGACTTCACCCACGCGCTCGACCATCTCGGCAAGAACGTCGATTTCTCGCTGGCCGAGCCGGCCGTCATCATCGGCCTGTTCGTGGGCGGCCTCATTCCCTTCCTGTTCGCGGCGATGGCGATGGAAGCCGTGGGCCGCGCCGCGGGATCGGTGGTGGTCGAGGTCCGGCGCCAGTTCACCGAGATCCCCGGCATCATGGAAGGCACCGGCAAGCCAGAATATGGCAAGGCGGTGGACATGCTGACCAAGGCTGCCATCAAGGAAATGATGGTGCCCTCGGCGCTGCCCGTGGTGGTGCCCATCGTTCTGGCCCTGGTCATCGGCGTGCTGATGGGCGGCGAGTCGGCGCGCATGGCGGTGGGCGGCATGCTGATGGGCGCCATCGTGACCGGGCTGTTCGTCGCCATTTCCATGTGCACCGGCGGCGGCGCCTGGGACAACGCCAAGAAATACATCGAGGAAGGCCACCACGGCGGCAAGGGCTCCGAGGCCCACAAGGCCGCCGTCACCGGCGACACCGTGGGCGACCCCTACAAGGACACGGCCGGACCGGCGGTGAACCCGCTGATCAAGATCGTCAACATCGTCGCGCTGCTGCTGGTGCCGCTGCTCTAGCGGCCGGGCGCGGCGGCGGGGTCCGGGCCGCTCAGGCCCGGACCGCCGCCATCACCGTGTTGCGCAGGCTTCCCACCCTCTCGATCTCGCATTCGACGACATCGCCCGGCCGCAGGTAGCGGCCGTCGGCCACGCCACAGCCCGCGGGCGTGCCGGTGGCGATGACGTCGCCCGGCCGCAGGGTCATCGCACGCGAAATGTGCGCGACCAGCGCCGGGATCTTGAAGATCATCTGCTCGGTGGACGCATCCTGGCGGGTCTCGCCGTTGACCCGGCACATGATGCGCAGCGGATACGGCCGGGGAATGTCCCGCGCCAGCGCGATGGCCGGCCCCAGCGGGCAGGAGCGGTCCAGGCTCTTGCCCTGCAGCCAGTTCTGTCCGTAGCGGCCGGTCAGCGTCGGCGCCGCCTCGTTGGCCTGCAGCTCGCGGTAGCTCACGTCATTGCAGACGGTGTAGCCCGCCACGTGGTCGTAGGCGTCCTCTTCGGCGATGTCGCGCCCTTCCCTGCCGATCACGACCGCCAGTTCCGCCTCGTAGTCCATCTTGCTCGAGAAGTCGTGGCCGCCGATGGGGTCGCCGGGAGCCACCACCGTGCCGGGCAGCTTGGTGAAGAAGAAAGGCTGCTCGGGCGGCGTCAGCTTGCCCTCGGCGCCATGGTCGAAGTAGTTGACGACGTGCGCGAGGATCTTCGATCCCGCCTCGATGGGCGCCAGGAGGCGCACCGACTCCAGCGGGACGGCCGGCCCGGACGCGGCCAGGCCGGCGGCCGCCTCGCGGGCCATGTCGCCCGCTGCCAGGAACAGCCGCAGGTCGCGAAACAACGGCGCCATCCATTCTCGGTCCGCCGCGCAGGCGGCCAGCGCCAGGTCGACGACGCGATCTCCCTCGATCGCGCACACGTGCGCTCCGGCCACGGTGGCCATGCGTCCGATCTTCATCCTTGCTCCTTTCTTGTGTCAACGTCCCGCCATGTCCTTCATCACGGCGTACAGGCCGGGCTGGCGCTCGAAGCCGATGCCCGGCGACTGCGGCAGGATGGCCTGCCCGTCTGCGATGGCGACTTCCTCGCCGAAGCCGCTGAAGATCCCGAACGTGTCCGGGTAGGACTCGCATCCTCCCAGCCCCAGGCCGCCGACCAGGTGCAGGCACATCAGGTTGCCGCCGTGCGGATACATCGCGGAACGGGCGAAGCCGTGCCTGCCGGCCACCTCCAGCACGTTCAGGTATTCGGTGATGCCGAAGGACAGCGGAGGATCGAGCTGGATGATGTCGCGATCCGGACGAAAGCCCGCGTAGGACAGGAAATGGTCCAGCTCCTTGCCGCAGGCCATGTTCTCGCCGGTGGCTAGGGGCCCCTCGTAGGCGCGGGCCAGTTCGGCATAGATGTCGTACTCCAGGAAATCGCAGGGCTCTTCAAACCAGCGCAGGCCGTAGGGCGCGATGGCCCGGGCATAGTCCAGCGCGGTGTCGCGGCCGAACGCGCAGCTCGCGTCCACGGCCAGGGCCCGGCCGTCGCCCATCTCGCTCAGCACCGCCTCGATGCGCCGGCAGTCCTCGTCCACGGACAAACCGCCTATCTTCATCTTCACCATCCGGTAGCCGGCGTCGCGGTAACGGATCATCTCGTCCTTCAGGTCGCGCGCGGCCTGGCCCGGGAAATACCAGCCGCCACCGACATACACCGGGGCATGCGTCCGTGCCCGCCCGCCGCCGTGGCGCTCGGCCAGCACGGCGTGCAGCGGCTTGTCCTCGACCTTGGCCACCAGGTCCCATACGGCCACGTCCACCGTGCCCATGGGAATGGCGCGTTCCGCGTAGCCGCCGCGCCGCTCCCGCCGCTGCCCGCAGGCCAGGATCGCCGCCGGATCGAAGTTGCGTCCCGTCGCATCCAGCAGGCTGTCGGGATCGGCCCCCAGGATGCGCGGCGCGATCCGGTCGCGGATCTGCTCGCCGCAGGCATAGCGGCCGAAGGAGTTGAACGCGAATCCCACCAGCGGCCGCCCGTCGCGGATCACGTCCGAGACCACCGCCACCACGGTGGCGGTCATCTGGCTGAAATCGGAGCGGGCGTTGGACAGGCGCGACTCCAGCGCGACCGTCTTCTCGATGACGTCGACGATGCGCATCAGTTCACCGTCGCGCCGGAAGCCTTCACCGCGGCGGCGAACTTGGCCATCTGCTCGCGCACGAAATCCACGCTGCGCGGATACGGCACGACGGTGCGCTCGAACGAACTCTCGGCCAGCTTGGCCTGCATGTCCGGCCCCGCCATGGCCTGTTCGATGGCGGCCACCAGCTTGTCGTGGACGGCGGCGGGCAGGCCCTTGGGCGCGGCCACCACCCACAGCGACACGGCATCGACGCCCGGATAGCCCGCCTCGGCGAAGGACGCGGTGTCGGGGAACAGCGGCGAACGCTTGTCGCCGGTCACCGCGATCGGAGCCAGCACGCCGCTCTTGACCTGCTGCACGACCAGCGCCGGCAGGTTGAACATCATGTCCACCTGCCCTCCCAGGAGGTCCGCGATCGCCGGCCCCGCACCCTTGTAGGGGACGTGCAGCAGCTTGATCCCGGCGGCGGTCTTGAAGGTCTCGCCATGGAGGTGGACGACGGTGCCCGCGCCGGCGGACGCGAAGCTGAGCTGGTCGGGCCTGGCCTTGGCCTCGGCCACCAGTTCCCGCACCGTCCGCGCCTTGATGCGCTTGCTGTTGACCACCAGCACGCCGGTCGCGGTGGCGACCACCGACAGGAAATCGAAATCCTTCAGGCTGTCGTAGGGCAGGTTGGCGTACAGGCTGGGATTGATGGCGAAGGCCGTATCCAGCAGTCCTATGGTGTAGCCGTCGGGCTGCGCCCGCGCCACCGTGGCCGTGCCTATCGTGCTGCCGGCGCCGCCCTGGTTCTCGACGAAGACCTGCTGGCCCAGCGCGGCGCCCAGCCGCTGCGCCAGTTGGCGGCCCAGCAGGTCGGTGCTGCCGCCCACGACATAGGGCACCACCATGCGGACCGCACGGGACGGGTAGTCCGCCTCGGCCGCGGCGGCCGCTCCCATCGCGCTTGCCCACAGGCATGCGGCAAGTCCCAGCCGGCGTAACGGTCGATACATGGCGCCCTCCCTTTTCCGGTGGCGCGGACGGCATGCCCCGCACGCCCCGCGCATGCGAAAAAGTATAGGAAGCGCGGCCGCCGCCGGCCATGGACGGGATTGGCGACTATTTGGACAAAATCAGGACGGCGCCTGCCAGGCCTCGCCCCGTTCGGCCGGGCTATCGCGGCCCGCGGCCTGGCCGCGATAGGCGCTGGGCGTCACGCCGCGCAGCTGCCGGAAACGCCGGGCGAAGTAGGCCTCGTCGGGAAAGCCCACGCTGGCCGCGATCTCGGCGATCGGCCGCGACGATCCCGTCAACATCCGGCACGCGAGGTCCATGCGCTGGTCGGCCAGGATCTCGGTGAAGGTGCGGCCGGTCTCCCGCTTGAGCAGATGCGCAAGATAGTGGGTCGACAGGTAGGCGGCGGCCGCCGCGTCCGCCAGCGTGATGGGCTCGGACAGGTGCTCGCGCATGAAGCGGCTCACGCGGGCCAGCGATGCGCGGCGGCTGCCCTGGAGCATCGAGGTTCGGGCCAGTGCCTGGAGGTCGTCCTGGTACCGGCGGCACACCAGGCCGATCAGGCGGAACAGGTCGGCGCGGATGAATTCGATGGCATAGAAGCCACCCCGGTCGTGCTCGGCCTGCATGCGCAGGCACAAGCGGCGCACCTCGGCCAGTTCGTCGGCGCCGAGTTCGAAATCCAGGTGTTCCTGATACAGGAAGGGCGCGAGTTCGGGCATCTCGTCGACGGAGACATCCTCCAGCTCCAGCAGGTCGATGCGCGACTCCGGCCGCAGGAAATCGCGGCGGAAGTTGATGACGAAGAATTCGGCCGGCTCGACATGCCGGATGCAATGCACGCGCAGCGGCATGATGAAGCTGAGCGTGCCCGGCAGGATGGGCCGCACTGTCGCGCCCAGCACGTGCTCGGTGCGGCCCGCCAGGTTCACGTAGACCTGGAAGTACTCGTGCTTGTGCAGCGGCGGCTGCCCGACCGCGGTGGCCTGATCGCGGATCCAGAACGCGGTATGCGGAAGGAATTCGCTCGTGCGGTTGATCGGCGCGTCAGGCATCGCTTCGGTGCTCCCGGTTGCCGGCGCTTCCTATTCCCTGGGCGGAGCCGCGCGGCGCCGGAAATCGCGCAGCCGGAAACCCAGCGCGAACAGCGCGCCGAAATAGATCACGGCGGCGCCGGCCACCGCGCCCAGCAGCAGGGCCACACGCAGCCAGGCGTGAGCCTGCAGGCCCAGCCAGTCCACACGCTGTTCGGCCAGCCACAATGCGGCGCCCATGGCCGCCAGCGCCACCGCCACCCGCGCCAGGAAACCGCCCCACCCGGCCGCCGGCCGATAGACGCCGCGCCGGCGCAGGCCCGCAAGAAGAGCGAGCGCATTGATGCAGGCGCCCAGCCCGATGGACAGCGCGAGCCCGGCGTGATGCAGCCACGGCACGAACACCAGGTTCAGGCACTGCGTGGCCACCAGCACCACCAGCGCGATCTTGACCGGCGTACGGATATCTTGCCTGGCGTAGAAACCGGGCGCCAGGATTTTCACGGACAGGAGTCCGATCAGGCCCACCGCGTAGGCGACCACCGCCATGCGGGTCTGGGCGACGTCGGCGGCGGTGAAGGCGCCGTAGTGGAACAGCGTGCTGACCAGGGCCTTGGACATCAGCGCCATGCCCAGGCAGGCGGGCAGGCCCAGCAGCAGCGTCAGGCGCAACCCCCAGTCCAGCAACGCGCTGTATTCCTCGGCATGGCCGGCGGCATGCGCCTGCGACAGGTTGGGCAGCAGCACGGTGCTGAGCGCGATGCCCAGCAGCGCGGTGGGGAACTCCATCAGCCGGTCGGCGAAGGACAGCCAGGTGACGCTGCCCGGGGCCAGCCAGGTGGCGATGTTGGTGTTGATCAGCAGCGACACCTGGGCCACCGAGACACCCACGATGGCCGGCAGCATCTGTCTCAGGATGCGCCGCACATAAGGGTCCGCCCAGGCCGCGCGCAGCCCCGTGCCGATGCGGGGACACAGGCCCAGCCGCGCCAGGGCGGCGAACTGCATCGCCAGCTGCGCCACGCCGCCGGCCATCACCCCCAGCGCCAGGGCATAGAGGGGGACGTCCAGATGCGGCGCGAGCCAGAGGCTGGCGGCGATCATCGACAGGTTCAGCAGCACCGGGGTGAACGCCGGCACGCCGAAATGCCGCCAGGTATTGAGCACGCCCGAGGCAAAGGCCACCAGCGACATGCACAATATGTAGGGGAACATGACGCGGGTCATCCAGACCGCCGCCTGGAAGTCGGCCGCGCGCTCCGCGCCCCGCAGCCCGCTGCCCATTGCGCTGACCACCCAGGGCGCGGCGATCACGCCCACTGCCGTCACCGCCATCAGCGCGAAGGTCAGCAGCGATGCCACGTGATCCAGGAGGCGGCGGGTGTCCTCGGGCGCATGGCGGTTCCGGACCTCGCCCAGGATCGGCACGAAAGCCTGCGAGAACGCTCCCTCGGCGAACAGCCGCCGCAGCAGGTTGGGAATGCGGAAGGCGACCCAGAACGCGTCGGTCAGGCTGCCCGCGCCGAACGCCCGGGCGATCAGCACGTCGCGCACGAGGCCGGTGATGCGGGACAACAGGGTATAACTACTGATCGTGGCCGCGGCGCGCAGCAAATTCATGGATGACCTTGTCTTGTACGCGGCGCGCCGCGCGAGTATGGTTGCCTTGCTCGTGGTTTTGCGGGGACTTCGCCACGAAGCATTTGATTTTACGGCCATTTGGGGCTATAGTCTTTGGCTTTGCGAAGCTCCTGCCGCCGCGTATAGCACATATAGCAAGTCGTGACTTCGCCCTACCAGATACGGAATTTTCATGGCTAATACCGCCCAAGCACGCAAGCGCGCCCGCCAAGCAGTGGTCCGCAACAAGCACAACTCCAGCCTGCGTTCGATGCTGCGCACGTCCATCAAGCGCGTGCGCCAGGCCGTGGAAGCCGGCGACAAGGCCGCCGCCACGGAAGTGCTGCAGAAAGCCACCAGCGTCATCGACCGCGTCGCGGACAAGAAGATCATTCACAAGAACAAGGCCGCTCGCCACAAGAGCCGCCTGGCCGCCGCCGTCAAGGCCCTGGCCTGATCTGACTCCGCTGCGCGGCCCGGCGCCGCGCGCGCAAGACGCCAGCCTGGCAGGATATCCTCCTGCCAAGCTGGCGTTCGTTCGTCCATACATATCGCAAGCAGATACCCCGCTCGCGCAGGGAGACGCCCCGCCGCCCCTCAGGGCTGCCGGGGCTTGCCCTGGGCGTCGGGAATCAGGCAGGCCTCGACCGTGCGCAAATCGTTGTCGCGCGCGAAATCGTTCACGAACTGCCAGGCCAGGGGCTCGAGCGCCCGCAGCCGTTCGTCGACCACCACGCACTTGACGCCGTCGATGAAGGTGGGCACGACATAGGGCGAATAGGTGAAAGGACTCGCCACGCTCCCCTTGGGCCGAAAAGGCGACATCACGCCGGCCAGGCGTTCGGCCCAATCGCTGGGGCGGAACTTGCTGCCGTTGGAAGTGATACCCTGGATAATGAACTGCCTGACGCTTTCAGCCATCGTCGTTGTCTGCGGAAGGAGTCCGCGGTGAGGGGTCTCGTGAACCCGATGGATCCTGAGCCCGGTCTGTTGCACACCGGCGTTGCATGCGCCGACCGGGCCGCCCCGCGCGACGGCGGGGCTCGACGCGGACCCGGCAAGGCCCGATAGGGTCCCGCCAGGCTCGCAGCGGGCGGGTGCACGCCCCGCCAGGGAAGCTCGCCATTGTAGCGTATCGTCCCCCTCGCCCTCCACCCGCATGCTCAACGGCGGGCAGCGCGGCACGACCGCTTCCGGCGCCACGCGGACCAGGTCGCCGGCGCGACGCGCACAATCTTGGCGCGGCCGATACCGCCCCCGCCGCCTGTAACAATGCCTCGGGTATCATTGACCCTTTCCGCGAAACGAGCCGATGAGTCGATGGCCCGCGGCGCCACGGCACCGCCCGCCGATTCGGCAACTCCCTGTCAGAGGCGTCGTATGAACGCAAATCTCCAGCAAAACCCGAAGACCTCTCCTCCGCTGCGCCATTTCCTCCAGTTCAACGACTTCACGCGCGAGGAAATCGAATATCTGTTCAGCCGCGCCGCGCTGATCAAGCGCAAGTTCAAGAACTACGAACCGCACTTCACCCTGAGCGACCGCACCCTCGCCATGGTGTTCGAGAAAGCCAGCACCCGCACCCGCGTGTCGTTCGAAGCCGGCATGTACCAAATGGGCGGCTCGGTCATCCACCTGACCACGGGCGACTCCCAGCTCGGCCGCTCCGAGCCGGTCGAGGACTCCGCCCAGGTCATCTCCCGCATGGTCGACCTGGTCATGATCCGCACCTTCGAGCAGACCAAGATCGAGCGTTTCGCCGCCTACTCGCGCGTGCCGGTCATCAACGGCCTGACCAACGAGTTCCACCCCTGCCAGATCCTGGCCGACATCTTCACCTACATCGAGCATTGCGGCTCGATCCAGGGCAAGACCGTGGCCTGGGTGGGCGACTCCAACAACATGTGCAACACCTGGCTGCAGGCCGCCGAGCTGCTGGATTTCAACCTCCACGTCTCGACCCCGCCCGGATACGAGCTCGAGCCCGAACGCGCGGGCGTCGTCGACGCCGAGCGGCTCAAGCAGTTCGCCGACCCCATGGAAGCCTGCAAGGGCGCGCACCTGGTCACCACCGACGTCTGGACCAGCATGGGCTTCGAAGCCGAGAACGAGGAGCGCCGCGCCGCCTTCGCCGACTGGTGCGTCGACAGCGACATGATGGCCGTGGCCGACCCCGGCGCGGTCTTCATGCACTGCCTGCCCGCCCACCGCGGCGAGGAAGTCACCGCCGAAGTCATCGACGGCCCCCAGAGCGTGGTGTGGGACGAAGCCGAAAACCGCATGCACGTCCAGAAAGCCCTGATGGAATTTCTGCTTCTGGGCAAACTATGACCCCCCCTACGCGCTTACGCGCGCCCCCAGGGGCGATGCGGGCGGACCGGCAAAGCCGCCCCCTGGAGGGGGCCCGCGAAGCGGGTAGGGGGTGGTACAATCCCGGATCGCCCTTGTGAGGCCGGGGGGCGATTGCACGATCCCGCGCATATGGCACGGAGCGCCCCTTGGGTGCGCCCCCATATCCCGGTGACCTGACCGGCCAGAAAGCTGCACCGCCCAAGCGCGGGCCGTCCATGCCCTGGGAACATCAATGAGCGAAGTAAAGAAGGTCGTACTTGCCTACTCGGGCGGTCTTGACACATCCGTGATCCTGAAATGGCTCCAGGACACGTATCAGTGCGAAATCGTCACCTTCACCGCCGACATCGGCCAAGGTGAAGAGCTCGAGCCGGCACGCGCCAAGGCCCTGAAGTTCGGCATCAAGCCGGAACACATCTACATCGACGACCTGCGCGAGGAATTCGTCCGCGACTTCGTCTTCCCGATGTTCCGCGCCAACACCATCTACGAAGGCGAGTACCTGCTGGGCACCTCCATCGCCCGCCCGCTGATCGCCAAGCGCCAGATCGAGATCGCGCGCGCGGTCAAGGCCGACGCCGTCTCCCACGGCGCCACCGGCAAGGGCAACGACCAGGTCCGCTTCGAACTGGGCTACTACGCGCTGGAGCCGGGCATCAAGGTCGTCGCCCCGTGGCGCGAGTGGGACCTGCTCTCGCGCGAGAAGCTGCTGGCCTACGCCGAAAAAGCCGGCATCCCCATCGAAATGAAGCACAAGCAGGGCGGCGCGCCGTACTCGATGGACGCGAACCTGCTGCACATCAGCTACGAAGGCCGTCACCTGGAAGACCCGAAGGCCGAGGCCGAGGAATCGATGTGGCGCTGGACCGTGGCGCCTGAAGCCGCGCCCGACGCCCCCGAATACCTCGACGTCGAGTTCGAGCACGGCGACATCGTCGCCCTGAACGGCAAGCGCATGACGCCCGCCGAAGTGCTGACCGAGCTGAACAAGCTGGGCGGCAAGCACGGCATCGGACGCCTGGACCTGGTGGAAAACCGCTACGTCGGCATGAAGTCGCGCGGCTGCTACGAGACCCCGGGGGGCACGATCATGCTGCGCGCCCACCGCGCGATGGAATCCATCACGCTGGACCGCGAAGTCGCCCACCTCAAGGACGACCTGATGCCGCGCTACGCCAGCCTGATCTACAACGGCTACTGGTGGAGCCCCGAGCGCAAGGCGCTGCAGGTGCTGATCGACCACACCCAGCAGGCCGTGAACGGATGGGTGCGCCTGAAGCTGTACAAGGGCAACGTCTACACCGTCGCCCGCGATTCGAAGAACACGCTGTTCGACCAGACCATCGCGACCTTCGACGACGACGGCGGCGCCTATGACCAGGCCGATGCCGGCGGCTTCATCAAACTGAACGCCCTGCGCATGCGCATCGCGGAAAACGCCCGTCGCAAGCGCGGATGAGCCAACCGTCCGAACCTGTGCCTACCACCAGCCCGGAGACGGGCTGGCGTTGACCCGCCGTCGGCGGCCCTCGGGCCGCCGATTTGTTTTTCGAGCGCCATGAACGAGAACGCCCATCCGCCTCTAGTCATCATCCAGACCGGGCTCCCGCCCGAACCGGTGTCCAACCGGCACGGCACCTTCAGTTGCATGATCCGCGAAGCGGCCGGGCTGCGCGCCGACGACGTGGAAGTCGTGGCCGTGCACCAGGGGGCCGAGCTGCGGCCGCCCTCCAGCTACCGCGCCGCCATCATCACCGGCTCGCCCGCCATGGTCACCGACCTGGCCGACTGGAGCGAACGCACGGCCGCCTGGATACGGCGCGCGGTGGACCAGGGACTGCCCATCCTGGGCATCTGCTACGGACACCAGTTGCTGGCCCATGCGCTGGGCGGCAGGGTCGACTTTCATCCCCGCGGCCGCGAGGTGGGCACGCAGACGGTCGAACTGCTGCCTGCCGCCAGCGACGTTCCCCTGCTCGCGGGACTGCCCTCGCGCTTTCCCGCGCACCTGATCCACCAGCAAAGCGTGATGGAGCTGCCGGCCGGCGCCACCGTGCTGGCACGCTCGGAACACGACGCGCACCAGATCGTGCAATACGGCGATCGCGTGATTTCCAGCCAGTACCATCCCGAGTTCTGCCCCCGCATCATGGGGACCTACCTCGCGCACTTCGGCCCCAGGCTGGGCGAGGAAGGCTTCGACGTCCAGGCGCTGAACGCCCGGCTGCGCCCCGCCCCCGAGGCCCGCGAGCTGCTGCTGCGCTTCGTGCGGCAGCACGCGGCACTGCAGGAAGCGGCCTAGGGATCGATACCCGGCACCACGACCGGCTCGATCTCCAGTTCCAGGCCGTAGCGTTCGCGCACGTCGTGCTGCACGGCCCGCGCCAGCGCAAGCACGTCGCCCGATTGCGCACCCCCATGATTGACCAGCACCAGCGCCTGGCGCTCGTGCACCCCCACCGGCCCCATGCGGCGCCCCTTCCAGCCGCATTGGTCGATCAGCCACCCCGCGGCCAGCTTGTAGCTGCCGTCCTCTTGCGGATACGCCACCAGGCCGGGAAAGCGGGTATGCAGCCGCTCGTATTGCGCGGCCGGCACCACTGGATTCTTGAAAAAACTGCCGGCATTGCCCAGCACGGCCGGGTCCGGCAGCTTCGCGCGCCGGATCGCACAGACCGCCTCGAATACGTCGCGTGCCGTAGGCGAGCCCGCCAGGCTCTCGTGCCGCCGCAGATCGGGATAGTCCAGCACGGGCGTCCATTGCCGGGGCAGTCGCAACCGCACGGCGGTGATGACCCAACGTCCGGGTTCGCGCTTGAAGACGCTGTCCCGATAGGCGAAGGCGCATTGCGCCGCGTCCATCTCCGTCCAGGCGTCGCGCAGCAGGTCGTAGGCCGTCAGGCCCGCGAAGCGGTCGCGCAGTTCGACACCATAGGCACCTATGTTCTGCACCGGCGCCGCGCCGACCGTGCCGGGAATGAGCGCGAGGTTTTCCAGCCCGCCCCAGCCCTGTTCGACACAATGGGTAACGAAGTCGTGCCAGATTTCGCCCGCCGCGGCTTCGACCACGCGGGACTCGTCGTCCTGGGCCAACAGCCGGATGCCGCGCAGCGCCATCCGCGCCACCAGGCCGCGCACCCGGGGCGGCAGAACCAGGTTGCTGCCGCCGCCCAGCACCAGGAGCCCCGCACCGTCGGAACGCGCCAGGCAGGCCAGCGCCGGCAGCTCGTCGCGGCTGCGCAGCGTGACGCAGGCCGGCGCCGAACTGGCCAGCCCCAGGGTGTTGAGAGACGAAAGATCGCAGGCACCGGGCACGAGGCCCGCGCGAGCGCTGGAATCGGGAGCGACAGCCAATCTGGACACCAGGCAGGACGAACGAATGCGGCGGGAGGGATTTCCCGCGGCCCCGCCATCTTACTTGACTACAATTCCCCTATTCCAAGACAGGCCGCAAGCCGCACGCAAGGAGCTCACTCATGCCTACATTCGATGTCGTCTGCAAGCCCAACCTGGTCGAACTGCGCAATGCCGTCGAACAGGCCAACAAGGAAATCTCCACCCGCTTCGACTTCAAGGGCTCGGATGCCCGCGTCGAACAGACCGACAAGGAACTCACGGCCTATGCCGACAGCGATTTCCAGCTGAACCAGGTGCGGGACGTGCTGTTGAACAAGATGACCAAGCGCAGCGTGGACGTGCGTTTCCTCGACCAGGGCAAGGTCGAGAAGATAGGCGGCGACAAGGTCAAGCAGGTCCTGACCGTGCGCAACGGCGTGCCCCAGGACGCGGCCAAGAAGATCGTGGCCCTGATCAAGAACAGCAAGATGAAGGTCCAGTCCAGCATCCAGGGAGACACCGTGCGCGTGCAGGGCGCCAAGCGCGACGACCTGCAAAGCGCCATCGCGCTGCTGAAGAAGGACGTGACCGACCTGCCTCTGGGCTTCGAGAACTTCAGGGACTGAACGGTCCGGCTCGCGGAACGATCATGAATGCCCCGCCGGGACTCAGAGCACGGGGCGTTTGAACAGCATGGCGGGGTCGAGTTCGAGCGCCTTGGCCAGTTTCTCGATGTTGTCGACCGAGATGTTGACGCGCGCCCGCTCGACCTGACTGACAAAGGTCCGGTCGAGATGGGCGGCAAACCCGAGCTGCTCCTGCGACATCTTCTGCGCGACCCGGAACGCTCGTACGTTGTAGCCGAGGATCTCGCGCAGCGTCGTCAAGGACGCCGACGGATTGGGGGATCTCAGAGGTGCGGGCATTGACGCATACTCCCCACGACAGCGCGTTATATCTACCGCTTTTACATCACTTTTACTGGACGCGATTGCAACGCTTCGCAAAGCGCTTCAGCAAAAGTAATTCTGCGCCTGTCGGAGGGCGACACACATACGGGGCTAACCCTCGGTCATGCGGGCCGCGCCCGACGCGGGAAGCGCGCGCTTCCCGCGTTCGGGGGATCAACTCACCTGATCGGGAAAACGCTCGCGCACCGAACGCTCGATGCCCGCCGCGTCGAGCCCCAGCCCCGCCAGCAGCGCGCCCTGCTCGCCATGGTCGATGAAACGATCGGGCAGGCCGAGCTGCATCACGGGCACGGTCGTGCCGGCCTCGTTCAGCACCTCGCAAACGGCGCTGCCCGCGCCTCCCATGATGCTGCCCTCTTCCACCGTGACCAGCGCGGCATGCCGCGACGCCAGGTCGAGTATGAGTTCGCGGTCGATGGGCTTGACGAAGCGCATGTCCACCACCGTCGCATCCAGCGCCTGCCCCGCCCGCAACGCGGGGATGGCCAGCGTGCCGAACGCGAGTATCGCAATGCCGGCCTTGTCGCCGGGCTGCGCGCGGCCGCTCTGGCGCCGCACGACGCCCTTGCCCAGGGGCACGGTGTCCAGGCTGGCCGCCGGCGTCGCGCCGGCCCCCGCGCCGCGCGGATATCGGACCGTGGCGGGCCCCGGATGCCGATAACAGGTCGATAGCAACAGCCTGCATTCGGCCTCGTCCGAAGGGGTTGCCACCACCATGTTGGGAATGCAGCGCACGAAGGCGATGTCGTAGTTGCCGGCGTGCGTCGCGCCATCCGCGCCCACGAGGCCGGCTCGATCGAGCGCGAAGGTCACGTCCAGGTCCTGGAGCGCGACGTCGTGGATCAACTGGTCATAGCCTCGCTGCAGGAAGGTGGAGTAGATGGCCACCACCGGCTTGAGCCCCTCGCAGGCCAGGCCGCCGGCGAAGGTCACGGCATGCTGTTCGGCGATGCCGACGTCGAAATAGCGCTCCGGAAAGCGCCGCTCGAACTCGACGAGACCGCTGCCCTCGCGCATGGCCGGCGTGATGCCGATCAGGCGCGTGTCCTCGGCCGCCATGTCGCACAGCCAGTCGCCGAACACCTGGGTGAACGTCTTCCTGGGCGGCGTGGACGGCTTGCTGATGCCCACGGCGGGGTCGAACTTGCCCGGTCCGTGGTACAGGACGGGATCGGCCTCGGCCAGCTTGTACCCCTGCCCCTTGCGAGTGACGACGTGCAGGAAGCGCGGCCCGGAGAGCTTGCGCATGTTCTGCAGCGTGGGAATCAGCGAATCCAGATCGTGTCCGTCGATGGGGCCGACATAGTTGAAGCCCAGTTCCTCGAACATCGTGGCGGGCGTGACCATGCCCTTGGCGTGCTCCTCGATGCGCCGGGCCAGTTCGAACACGGGCGGCACGTGCGACAGCACGGCCTTGCCCACGTTGCGCGCGGCGGCGTAGAACCTGCCCGACATCAGGCGCGCGAGATAGCGGTTCAGCGCGCCGACCGGCGGCGAGATCGACATGTCGTTGTCGTTCAGGATCACCAGCAGGTCGACGTCGGGCAGGACGCCGCCGTTGTTCAAGGCCTCGAAGGCCATGCCGGCCGACATCGCGCCGTCGCCGATCACGGCGATGTGCTTGCGCTCGATGCCGGCGTTGCGCGCCGCCACGGCCATGCCCAGCGCGGCCGAGATGGAGGTGGAAGAATGGGCGGTGCCGAAGGCGTCGTACTCGGACTCGCTGCGCCGGGGAAAGCCGGAGATGCCGCCCTGCTGCCGCAGGGTCGCCATGCCGGCGCGCCGACCCGTCAGGATCTTGTGCGGATAGGTCTGGTGCCCCACGTCCCAGACGATGCGATCGTCGGGCGTATCGAAGACGTAGTGCAGCGCCAGGGTCAGTTCGACCGTGCCCAGGTTGGAAGACAGGTGGCCGCCGGTGCGGGATACCGACTCCAGCACGAAGGCACGCAACTCGTCGGCCAGCGCCGAGAGTTGGCAGCGGTCCAGTTTTTTCAGGTCGGCCGGAGATTCGATGCGGTCGAGCATATCGGTGGGCATGTTTCGGAGTCTCCGTTCAGCGATCGCGCAGCACGATGAAATCGGCCAGCGCGGCCAGGCGCGCACCGCCCGCGCCCAGCGGAGCGATGGCCTCGTGCGCGGCTTGGCGCAGTTGCTCCGCCAGGGTCCGGGCCTCGTCCAGGCCCAGTATGGATACATAGGTGGGCTTGTCGGCGGCCGCGTCCTTGCCGGCGGTCTTGCCCAGGCTGGCCGAGTCGGCGGTGACGTCGAGGATGTCGTCGACCACCTGGAACGCCAGTCCCACGGCTTGCGCGTAGCCGTCGAGCGCCGCGCGCTGGACCGAACTCGCCCCCGCCACGATGCCGCCCAGCGCGGCGCTGGCACGCAGCAGCGCACCGGTCTTGAGCCGATGCATGGCCTCCAGTTCGTTCCGGTCGAGAGGCTTGCCGACGCTGGCCAGGTCGATGGCCTGGCCGCCAGCCATTCCCAGGCTGCCGGCCGCCGCCGCGAGCACCTGCACCGCCTGCACGGTCAGGCCGGGGGCAATCGGCATGCCCGCCAGGGCCTCGAAGGCCAGGGCCTGCAGGGCGTCCCCCACCAGCAGCGCCGTGGCCTGGCCGAATTCCACGTGCACGGTCGGGCGGCCGCGGCGCAGGACATCGTCGTCCATGCACGGCATGTCGTCATGCACCAGCGAATAGGCATGGATCAGCTCGACCGCGGCAGCGGCGGCGTCCAGCGCCGCGTCGCTCCCGGCGCCGGATGCCGCGCAGGCCTCGCCCGCGGCATAGGTCAACATGGGGCGTACGCGCTTGCCGCCGCCCAGCACCGCATAGCGCATGGCGTCGTGCAACGCGCGCGGATCGGTATCCTGGGCAGGCAACAAACGCGCAAGCGCCTGTTCGGCGCGCACCCCGCACGCCGCCATCCAGACGGAAAAATCTTCGCGACTGCCAGCCATCAAGTCAGTCCCCGGCCTCTTCGAACGGGCGCAGCAATTCTCCCTCGAGGACCTTGACCTGCTGCTCGGCGCGCGCCAGCCTGTCCTGGCAGACCCGCACGAGGTCGACGCCGCGGCGATAGGCGGCCAGCGAGGACTCCAGCGGCATGGAACCATCCTCCATCATCGCCACCAGCGCCTCGAGCTCGCCCAGCGCGGCCTCGAAGTCCTGAGGCAGGGCCTGCTCGGGGGCGTCGCCCTGCGCAGGGTGGACATTCACGAATTTGTCGGCCAATCAAGCCTCCTGGATCTCGTCACGGCATCGAACCCGGAATTGTACGGGATGACGGGATACCGCCCCCGCCACCGGCCGGGTCGGGCCGGCGCGGCGGCGGGGACTTCTACGGCCGTCCGGGGTACAATAGCGGGCTTGATCGGGCAGATCATTTTCTTCGCGCCAGCACCATCTGCGAAGTCCAAACACCGCTCCAGGTCGCGTAAGGGGTGGTTTCGCAGCGAGGGGGACTGGCTTCACAACTCTCGCGGAGGGAAGTCATGACCGATATCGGTCGCGTGGCACACGTGGCGGCGAGCCGAGCGCAGCTCCCAGTCAGTGCCTATTTCGATGAAGCGCGCTTCGCGCGCGAAATGCAGAACATCTTTGGCCAGGCCCCGATTTATGTGGGGCACCAGAAAGGCGTCCCCGAAGTCGGGGACTACCGTACCCTGATACAGGAAAACGACGGCCGGGTGCTGGTGCGCAACCAGACCGGCGTCGAACTGCTGTCCAACGTATGCCGTCACCGGCAGGCGCTGATGCTGGGCAAGCACCCGGCCGGCGGCGAACGGCAGGCCGCGCATTGCAGCGGCAACCTGGGGCGCCCGGGCAACATCGTCTGCCCGCTGCACCGCTGGACCTACGATGCCCGCGGCAAGCTGATCGGCGCCCCGCTGTTCAGCGAAACGCCGGGCCTGGACCTGCAGCGTTTCCCGCTGCAGGAATGGAACGGCTCGCTGTTCGAGTCGCCCCGCGCCGGCGGCCGCCAGATCGCCGCCGAGCTTGCCGCGCTGGACGGCAGGCCCGAATTCGACTTCAGCGACTACGTCCTGGACCGGGTGCAGGTGCACCAGTGCAACTACAACTGGAAGACGTTCATCGAGGTCTATCTCGAGGACTACCACGTCGGCCCGTTCCACCCCGGCCTGGGCCGCTTCGTCACATGCGACGACCTGAGCTGGGAATTCGGCGACTACTACAGCCTGCAGCGGGTGGGCGTGCACAATGCGCTGGCGCATCCCGGCTCGGGCGTCTACCAGCGCTGGCACGACGCCCTCTTGGCCTACCGCAACGGCAGCGCGCCCGAATTCGGGGCGATCTGGGTCACGCATTTCCCGACCCACATGATCGAGCTGTATCCGCACACGCTGGTATTGTCGACGCTCTATCCCAAGAGCCCGCAGGAAACGGTCAATATCGTCGAGTTTTATTATCCCGAGGAAATCGTCCATTTCGAACGCGATTTTGTCGAGGCCCAGCAGGCGGCCTATATGGAAACCGCGGTCGAGGACGACGAGATTGCCGAACGCATGGATGCCGGCCGCAAGGCATTAATGGAACGCGGTGCCAACGAAGCCGGCCCCTACCAATCCCCCATGGAAGACGGCATGCAGCACTTCCATGAATGGTATCGGAAGGCCATGGACGAGCCGGAAGATATGTAAAGACGTAACTTTTGTCTGACTGCCCATCAAAGCGCCCTTCACGGGCGCTTTTCTTTTTTTCAATCGCGGCGGGCCCAGGCCGGTCATGACGATTTTGAAGGCAATGCCCACTGATCTGTAATAAATACACGGTACCCCGGCGGCATGCGCACCATTACAAATACACACACTGCCGCCTTGTCAACCATAGAGGCGGCGCGTAACTTTCAAATCGAAATTCAGGCTTGGATGCATATACGGCCGGATTTTCGCCATAGGCAAAAAAAGACGGGAGAAAAGCATGCTGCATTATGCAGTCGTATTTTTCGTCATCGCCATCATCGCGGCGGTTCTGGGTTTCGGCGGCATTGCCGCCGGTGCCGCGTCGATCGCGAAGATATTGTTCTTCATTTTCATCGTGCTTGCGGTCCTGTCGCTGCTGAGCGGCCTGTTCCGAAAATGATTCACGTCCAAGGAGAAAAATCATGAACGTTCGTACCCTGCTCGTCGCCGGCATCATCGGTACCGCCACGGTCATGGGCGGTTGCACGTCGACCCGCACCCATCAATCCGCGGGCGAATATGCCAGCGACGCCGCCATTACCGCCAAGGTCAAGGCGGCCCTGGTCTCGGCCAAGGACGTCAGCGCCGCCGACGTCAACGTCGAAACCTTCCGCCGCACCGTCCAGCTCTCCGGCTTCGTCAACTCCCAGGCCGAAGCCTCCCGCGCCGTGGAAGTGGCCCGCGGCGTCGAGGGCGTCCAAAGCGTCCGCAACGACCTGCGGGTGAAGAACAACCCTCGGTAAAGTCCCCATGCGCTGACGCGCACGCGACAAAAAACGGCTTCGCCCAAAAAAGCGAAGCCGTTTTCTCATTCCAACCAGCAACCAGCCAAAACCCCAGACCCCGCCAGCCGCTTGGTACCCCAGGATGCGGTGGATCCGGCTCCGCCGGTCCACCCGCATCGCCCCCTGGGGGGCGCGCGTCAGCGCGTAGGGGGGGCTAACCTCTACCCTTTTGCGTTCATCAGGGCGCGGATGCGCTGCTCGATGGGCGGGTGGGAGGCGAACAGGGCGCCGAAGCCCTTCGCGGCGCCGGCGATGCCGGACGCCTCGAAGCTCTTGGGCAAGTCGCCCGGCTCCATGCCGCCCAGGCGGGCCAGCGCGCGGATCATGGGTTCGCGCGAGCCCAGCAGGTAGGCCGAGCCGGCGTCGGCACGGTATTCGCGCAGGCGCGAGAACCAGGCGACGATGATGGAGGCCAGGATGCCGAACACGAGTTCACAGACGATGACGGTGGCGAAGTAGCCGATGCCGCCGCTGCGTTCGTTCTTGAGCACCATCTGGTCGACCACGTAGCCCACGACCCGCGCCAGGAACACCACGAAGGTGTTGACCACGCCCTGGATCAGGGTCAGAGTCACCATGTCGCCGTTGGCGATGTGGGCCACTTCGTGCCCCAGCACCGCGCTGACTTCTTCCTCGGTCATCCCCCGCAAGAGGCCGGTGGATACCGCGACCAGCGCGTCGTTCTTGAAGGCGCCGGTGGCAAAGGCATTGGGCTCGCCCTCGTAGATGGCGACCTCGGGGCGGCCGATGCCGGCGCGGTCGGCCAGTTGATGCACGGTGTCCACCAGCCACTGTTCCTCGGCGCCGTTGGGCGCGTTGGGATCGATGACCCGTGCGCCGGTGCTCCACTTGGCCATCGGCTTGCTCATGAGGAGCGAGATGATGGAGCCGGTGAAACCGACGACGAGCGAGAAGATGGCCAGCGCCTGGATGTCCAGGCCGTTCGCGGTCAGGAAACGGTTGACGCCGAGGATGCTCAGCGTCGCCGTCAGGACCAGCATGACCGCGATGTTGGTCGCCAGAAATAACACGATGCGTTTCATGAGGGCAGGAAGCTCCGAAAACCTTTTGATGTCTTGTCCGGGGGTGGTTTTTCCCCTCGGCCACCGGGAACCGCCCCGCGCGGCGCCGAATGTGACGGCAACAGGCATCGGAAGTTCCCTCCGGCCGCCGCAGAACGGCAAGAGGGGCGATACCCGTTTCCCGGTTGGGGCTATATGGTAGCCGGGACGATGATTTCAAGGCGAATACTGGGGTTTACCCCAGAAGCTACAATCGAGGCCACCTCATCGCCGCCCGCCCTCCATGCAAGCCCTCTGGATGCTCTTCGCTTCGCTGATGTTCGCGATCATGGCCATGTTCGTGAAATTCGCCTCCGAACAGGCCAGCCTGGGGCAGATCATCCTGTTCCGGGGACTGCCCACGGCGGCGGGCATCCTGGCCTGGGCCTGGGCCACCCGGCGCATCGTGATCCCGCCGACCTGGCGGCTGCACATCATGCGCAACGTCGCCGGGGTCGGGTCGATCTGGCTGTCGTTCTTCGCCATGGGCCGGCTGCCGCTGGCCACCGCGATCACCTTGAACTACACCTCGCCGCTGTTCATCGCCGGCTGGATGATCTGGCGCCAGCACGACCTGACCGACCGGCTGCGCACCCTGGCGGTCGTCATCGGCTTCATCGGCGTGATCGCGATCCTGCGCCCCACTCTGGACCATTCGCAATGGCTGGCGGCGCTGCTGGGCCTGGCCGCCGGCAGCCTGACGGCGATCGCCGTGATGCAGGTGCGCTCGCTGGGCCAGTCCGGCGAACCCGAATGGCGCATCGTGCTGTTCTTCGCATTGTCGTCCTGCCTGACCGGCGGCATCGCCACCTCCGTCACCGGCTGGCAGCCGCCCTCGCTCTATGGCTGGTTCACGCTGCTGGGCGTCGGCATCAGCGGGCTGCTGGGCCAGTTCGCGATGACGCGCGCCTTCAGCCGCGGGTCGGCCGCCCTGTCGTCGGTGCTCCAGTACAGCACCATCCCGTTCTCGGTCCTGCTCGGCTACGTGTTCTGGGACGACCATCCCGACATGCTGGGCTGGGCCGGCATGATGCTGATCGCGGCGGCGGGCCTGGTCTCGACCTGGCGCACGCTGGTGCTGGCGCGGCGGGCCTGAGTCCGTCGCCGGCCGCGCCGCCCTCGCCCCGCCGGCCATGCTGGGTTGCAGCAAAACGCCGTCGGGTTCACACTTGATGCGTTAACGGCCGTCCTCCCTTCCCATGTCCCTGAAGCTGTCCGTCCTCGACCTGAGCCCCATTCCCGCCGGCTACACGCCCACCGACGCCCTGTCCAACAGCGTGGACCTCGCGCGCCAGGCCGAGGCCGCGGGCTACCACCGCTACTGGCTGGCGGAACACCACAACACGGGCATGCTGGCGTGCTCCGCGCCGGAACTGCTGATCTGCCGGATCGCCGGCGCCACCACCCGGCTGCGCGTGGGATCGGGCGGCATCATGCTGCCCAATCACAGTCCGCTGAAGGTGGCCGAGACGTTCCGCGTGCTGGAGGCGATGTTCCCGGGCCGGATCGACCTGGGCCTGGGGCGCGCGCCGGGCACCGATCCGGTAACCGCCAGCGCGCTGCGCCGGGGCCACGCCGATGCCGATGAATTCCCGCAGCAACTGGCCGACCTGGTCGGCTACCTGAAGGACGTCATGCCGTCCGACCATCCCCATGCGCGGGTGCGCGCCACGCCGGTGGGGGTGCCGTGCCCGCCCATCTGGATACTGGGCTCGAGCCTGTTCGGCGCGCGCGTGGCCGCCGCCAACGGCTTCGGCTTCGCCTACGCGCACCATATCGTCCCCGAGAACGCCCATGCGGCGATGCGGCTTTATCGCGAGGAATTCCGCGCCTCGCCGTTCGGCCACGAGCCGCGCGCCATCCTGGCGGTGTCGGCCGTCTGCGCGCCCACCGCCGACGAAGCCGAGCGCCTGGCCTCCACCGCCGACCTCAGCATGATGCGCACGCGCAGCGGCCGCACCCGCACCCCGCTGCCCAGCGTCGAGGAAGCGCTGGCCTACGTCTATCAGCCCGACGAAGAGGCGCTGCGCCAGTACAACCGCACCCGCATCCACATCGGCACGCCCGAGGCGCTGGCCGGCTCGATCGGCGCGCTGGCCCGTGCCACGCAGGCCGACGAGGTCATGATCAACTCCCAGATCCACAGCCACGAATACCGGGTCCGCAGCTACCAGTTGCTGGCCTCGGCGCTGATGGCCTGACCGCTTCCCACCCACGCGCATACCAAGGGATCAACATGCAGCTCCAAGGAAAAGTCGCTCTCGTCACCGGCGCCGCCAGCGGCATCGGCAAGGAAATCGCCGACACGCTGGCCGCCGCGGGCGCCGCCGTCGCCATCGCGGACATCAACCTGACGGCCGCCCAGGCGGTGGCCGACGAACTCAGGCTCAAGGGCTGCCAGGCGATGGCGGTGGACTTCGACGTGACCGACGAGGCGGCTGTCGAACGCGGCACCCAACAGGTGGTCGACACCTTCGGCAGCGTGGACATCCTCGTGTCCAACGCCGGCATCCAGGTCGTCAACCCCATCGACCAGTTCGCGTACGCCGACTGGAAGAAGGTCATGGCCATCCACGTCGACGGCGCCTTCCTGACCACCAAGGCGGCCCTCAAGCACATGTACCGCGACGATCGCGGCGGCATCGTCATCTACACGGGATCGGTGCATTCGCACGAAGCCTCGCCGCTGAAGTCGGCCTACGTCACCGCCAAGCACGGCCTGCTCGGCCTCGCCCGCGTGCTGGCCAAGGAAGGCGCCAAGCACAACGTGCGCTCGCACGTGGTCTGCCCCGGCTTCGTGCGCACGCCGCTGGTGGAAAAGCAGATTCCCGAGCAAGCCCGCGAGCTCGGCATCCCGGAAGAGGAAGTGGTCAAGAAGGTCATGCTGGGCAACACCGTGGACGGCGAGTTCACCACCCTGCAGGACGTCGCGCAAACCGTCCTGTTCCTGGCGACCTTCCCCACGGCCGCCTTCACCGGACAATCGTTCGTCGTCAGCCACGGCTGGTATATGCACTAGAGATGGGAGCCCCCCCTACGCGCTTACGCGCGCCCAGCATGGTGAGCCCCCAGCCGCTGCGTGGCAGCCCCCCGAGGGAGCCGGGGCCCGCCTTGGGACGGCCCGGCGCCGGCCCCCGTCGGGCGGCACTGGCGGACCGGCGGAGCCGGATCCGCGGTGCCCTGGGTCCGGAGACATCCGCTACGTGCGCCATGGGTGACTGAAATGACTCGTTCCATCCAATCGCGGCGCGGCGAACTCGGCTACGACACCGTCGCGCTCGTCCTGCAGGGCGGCGGCGCGCTGGGCTCCTACCAGGGCGGCGTCTATGAAGGCCTGGCCGAGGCCGGCCTGCATCCGGACTGGATAGCCGGCATTTCGATCGGCGCGATCAACGCCGCCATCATTGCCGGCAACGCGCCCGAGCGGCGGGTCGAACAATTGCAGCGGTTCTGGGACCACATCTGCCGTCCGCCGCTGCTGCCGCCCACGCCGGTGGACGCGTTGCGCGATGCGCTCGCCCATCTTCCCGGTCCGGCCGGCGCGGCGCTCAGCGCCTGGGAAGCCTGGCGCGCCGTCCTGGAAGGACAGAACGGCTTCTTCGTGCCGCGGCCGGTGCCGTCATGGCCCGCGCAGCACGACCCGGGCACCGCCAGCGTCTACGACAGCACGCCGCTCAAGCGCACGCTGGAAGAATTCGTCGATTTCGACCGGCTCAATCATGGCGGCACCCGCATATCGGTGGGCGCCGTCAACGTGCGGACCGGCAACTTCGCCTATTTCGACAACACCACCCGGGTGCTGACGGCCGACCACATCATGGCTTCGGCCGCCCTGCCCCCCGGATTCGCGCCGGTCGAGATCGACGGCGAATACTACTGGGACGGCGGCGTCGTCTCGAACACGCCGCTCTACCAGATCCTGCAATCGAGTCCGCGCCGCTATTCGCTGGTCTTCCAGGTCGACCTCTGGAGCGCGCACGGCCAGGTACCCGGCAACCTGAGCGAAGTGCCCATCCGCCAGAAGGACATCCAGTATTCCAGCCGCACGCGCCTGGTGACCGACTACATGCGCGAAGTGCAGGAATACCGCGGCCTGCTGCGCGAACTGCTCAAGCACGTGCCGGCCGGGCACGGCCGCGAGCCCTGGATGAAGCGGGCGCGCGAACTGGCCAGCGACCGACGCATCAACGTGCTGCACCTGATCTACCGCGGCGAGAAATGCGAAGCGCCGTACAAGGACTACCAGTTCGGCCGGCTGGGCATGGAAGAACGATGGACCGGAGGCCTGGCCGACATACGCCGTACACTTGAACATCCGTCCTGGCTCGAGGTACCCAGCGCCGAACATCCGTTCGTCACGCACGACGTGCACCGGCCCGCGGACGGCCGTTGAACGTCATGAACGCCTATCTCACGCTCTTCGACATCGCCGGTTTCGTCGCCCTGCTGCTGTGGGGCGTGCACATGGTGCAGACCGGCATCCAGCGGGCCTTCGGTCCGCGCCTGCGCACCACGCTGGGCGTGGCGCTGGGCAATCGCATATACGCCTTCTTCGCCGGACTTGGCGTGACGGCCATCCTGCAAAGCAGCACGGCCACCGGCCTGATCGTGGCGGGTTTCGCCGCCAACGGCCTGGTGGGCCTGGTGCCCGCGCTGGCCGCCATGCTGGGCGCCAACGTCGGCACCACCCTCATCGTGCAGGTGCTGTCGTTCGACATCTCCCGCATCGCTCCCATCCTGGTGCTGATAGGCGTGGCCATGTTCCGCCGCGGCAACGCCACGCACGTGCGCGACCTGGGACGGGTCTTCATCGGCCTGGGCCTGCTGCTGCTGTCCCTGCACCTGCTGCTTGCGCAGCTCGAACCCTATCGCGACCTGCCCGCCTTGCGCTCGGCCTTGAAGGCGCTGTCGGGCCAGCCCGGGATGGCGATCCTGCTGGCCGCCGTGCTGGCCTGGGCCGCGCACTCCAGCGTGGCCATCGTGGTGCTGGTCATGTCCTTCTCGGCCCAGCGGCTCCTGCCGGTGGACGTCGCCTTCGCGCTGGTGCTGGGCGCCAACCTGGGCACGGCCATCAACCCGCTGCTGGAAGGCTCCGCCAAGGACGACCCCCAGGCCCGCCGGCTGCCGCTGGGCAACCTGCTGAACCGCGTGGTGGGGGTGCTGATCGGCCTGGCCATGCTGCACCACATCCATCCCTGGATGACCCAGCTGGCGGGCGACAACGCGCGCGCCGTGGCCAACTTCCACACGGTCTTCAACCTGGCGCTGGCAGTCCTATTCCTGCCGCTGCTCACCCCTTACGCCGCGCTGCTGCGCCGGTGGCTGCCGTCCAACCCCGCCGCCGACCCGGGGCAGCCCCGGTACCTGGACGCCGCCGCGCGCGACCTGCCCGTGGTCGCGCTGGGCAACGCGGCGCGGGAAGCGCTGCGCATGGCGGACACCCTGCAGACCATGCTGCACCACTCGCGCCAGGCGCTTGCCACGGGCGATCGCAAGCGCATCGCCGAGGCGCGGCGCCTGGACGACGTGCTCGATCGCCTGAACGGCGCGATCAAGACCTACGTCGCGGGCCTGGACCCCGACGAACTGACGCGCGAAGACCGGCGCCGGGCCGACGAGATCCTGACCTTCATCATCAACCTGGAACATGCCGGCGACGTCGTGGACAAGAACCTGCTCAACGACATCAGCAAGCTGACCAAGCGGGGACTTGCCTTCTCGCCCGAGGGGCGGCGCGAGCTCGACGACATGCATGGACGATTGGAGGCGAACCTGCGCCTGGCCGCCTCGCTGTTCGTGACGGCCGACGCCCGCGCCGCGCGGCTGCTGGCCGCCGAGAAGGAGACCTTCCGCGGCATGGAAGGCCAGGCAACGCAAACCCATTTCGAACGCCTGCGCAGCGGCCGGATCGACACCACGGAAACCAGCGCCCTGCACCTGGACGTGCTGCGCGACCTGCGCCGCATCAACAGCCATCTCGTGGCATCGGCCGCCTATGCCGCGCCCGAGGTCCTGAGCGCGTCAGGCACCGGCCCCATTGCAACCGGCACCCCCGAGACCGCCGGCACGCCGGAATGAACCTCAGTGGGCGGACGGCGGGGGCGGAGAAACGGGATCGGCCGCGGTGACCGCCGGAGCGGCCTGCCCGTGCTCCGGCCCGTGGGCATGGCGGTGGAACACCGAGTTGACGGCATAGATCGCCAGTACGCCGGCCGCGATCAGCACGAATTGCGGCAGGCTCTCGCGCACTGTGGTGCGGCGCTGCATCTGCGGCATCAGGTCCGCCACCGCGATATATAGGAAACTGCTGGCCGCAAGCGTCAGCACGTAGGGGACCCATTGCCGGGAATCGGCCAGCAGGTAGTAGCCGACCAATCCGCCGGCGATGGCGGTCATGCTCGACAGCACGTTGAACAGCAAGGCTTTCTTGCGCGTGAAACCGGCGTTGACCAGCACGATGAAATCGCCCAGCTCCTGCGGAATCTCGTGCGCGGCGATGGTCAGCGTGGTCAGCACCCCCAGCATGGGATCGGCCAGGAAGGCGGCGGCGATGACGATGCCGTCGCAGAAATTGTGCAGCCCGTCGCCCACCAGCACGGCCATCCCGCCGCGTCCGGCCTCGTGGGCATCGTGCCCGGGAGGATGCCCGTGCCCGTCGTGCTCGTGGTGGTGGTTGTGGCGCAGCACCGCCAGCTTCTCGAGCATGAAGAAACCCAGCAACCCCGCCAGCAGCAGCGCGAACAGCACGCGCGTGTCGGCCTCGGAATCGAAAGCCTCGGGCAGCGTGTGGAGCAGCGCCACCGACAGCATGACGCCGACCGAAAAGCTGATCATCTGGTGAAGAAAGCGGGCGAAATACCGGAAGGCCAGCCAGCCGGCGACGACCACCGACAGGACTCCGCTCGCCAGGGTGGCGAGCAGGATGAAGGTTAGGGTCACGGGATGCTCGTGAAACTCAGTTGCAGAAACAGAAGTATACGTAACTTCCGGAGTTTTACGAATCGATGTCGTCAGCCAGCAGCCGCGCGGTGCGGAACAGGCGTTCGCGCCTCAGGATGGCGGCCGGAGACTCGTCCCGGCCCAAGGTCCGGGCATACTCCGGCAGGCGCCGCAGCGCGGCCGCCAAGGAAACCCTGTCCTGGTCCACCCAGGCCGCCAATTGCCGGTCCGGATCCCTGACGGACACATCCAGGCGGCGCAGTTCCGAGCGATTGAAATCCTTCAGGTTCCAGGTCAGCACGCACACCTCGGGGCGCACGAGCCGGGCGCTCCGGGCACGGCTCGCCAGCCCCGCCGCGACCACGTGCCGGTCTTTCGGATCGCTGTAGTGCAGGCCCACCTCGTAGGCCGAGACATCGCCGGCGTTCGCCTCGGGAAAGCGGCGCCCCATGGACGCCCATTCTTCTTCCAGCACCGCCGGCTCGACCTCCCAGATCCGGGCCGCGTTGCGCCGCCACTCCTGCCCGATGCGCTCGCTCCAGACCGGCCGGAACCAGCCGATCTGGGCCAGGTCCAGCAACAACGGCCGCAGGATGCTGGACATCAGCACGCAGGCATCCAGGACCAGCCACAGCGGCGGGTGGTCCGCGGCCGGCCCGGGTATCGGGGGAAACGCGTTCACAGATGCCGCGCGAACCAGTCCTGGGCCAGCCGCCATCCTTCCTTGGCATCGGCCTCGCGGTAACTTGGCCGGTAATCGGCGTGGAATCCGTGGGGCGCGTCGCGGAACAGCACGAAACTCGACTCGCGAGCGGCCGGACCGCCCTTGGCCAGGGCATCCTTCATGGCATTGATGGAAGTCGGCGGAATGCCCGCATCCTGGCCTCCATACAGGCCCAGCACCGGTGCCTTCACCTGCGCGGCGATGTCGACGGGATTGAGCGGCTGCAAGGCCGTGGGATCGCCGACGAGCTTTCCGTACCAGGCCACGCCGGCCTTCACCGCCGGATTGTGGGCGGCATACAGCCAGACGATGCGGCCGCCCCAGCAGAAACCGGTCACGCCCAGCCGCGTACGGCTGCCGCCATGCGTGGCGGCCCAGCGCGCGGTGGCGTCGAGATCGGCCAGGACCTGGTCGTCGGGCACCTTGCTGACCACTTCGGCGGACAACCTGGCGATCTCGGTGTACTTGGACGGATCGCCCTGGCGCGCGTACAGCTCGGGCGCGACCGCCAGGTAGCCGGCCTTGGCCCAGCGGCGGCAGACGTCGCGGATGTATTCATGCACACCGAAGATTTCCTGCACCACGAGCACCACCGGCGCATTCTTCTTGCCAGCCGGCGCCGCCCGGTAGGCGGGGATCTCGCCGCCGCGCACGGGAATCCTGACCTCGCCCGCGACCAGTCCGTCCGTGCCGGTGCGGATTGCCGTCTGCGCCATGACCGGCCCCGCGGCCAACGTGAAACCGCCGGCCAGCGTGGTGGTGAGGAAGCCGCGCCGGTTCAGGCTGAGCGGCGGCAGGAGACTGTCGAATTCGGTACCCGGGCTGTCCATGGAACCCTCCTTGGGGACACGGCGGTTGACGAAGAAACGATTCAGCCCGGCGGAGGTTCGACCGTGTTTCGGCCCCGTTCCTTGGCGCGCTCCAGTGCCGCCTGCGCCCTGGAAAACGTCGCCTCGAAATCCCCCTGTGCCCGGACCACGCCGGCCGACAGGGTGATCTGCGTGCCCAGGCTGCCCCGCAGCGCGAACTGGCGTCCGCCGACGTGCAGGCGCAGGCGTTCGCACATGGCGAGCGTTTCCGCCAGCGAAGCCGGAACCAGCACGGCGAAGCGGTCGCCGGCCACCCGCGCCAGCATGTCGAGCGAGGGCAGCAGATTCCTTGTCAGATCGGCCAACTGGCGCAGGATAGCATCGCCCGCGGCGCGGCCCAACGCCTGGTTCAGGCGGTCGAAACGGTCGATGTCGATCAGCGCCAGGCACAGGGGTTCGCCATCGCGCTCGGCGCGTGCCATCTCGGCGGGGTAGGCCGTGGCCATCCATCGACGGTTGTAGAGCCCGGTGACGGCATCGTGACTGGCCATGAAGTCGATGCCGGCAGAAGCCTCGCGCGGATCGTGGCGCAGATTGGCCGCCCGCAGCCGCGCGCTCAGCATGTCCAGCGCGTTCAGCGCGATGCGCGGCACCGTTTCCATCACCGCGCGCAGCCGCGTTGCCTCCAGCGCCACCAGCCGGGCGGGCCACTGCGCGGCCACGTACACGGTACCGCCTTCGGGACCGACCAGCGCATGCTCGCCCAGGCCGTCGCCGGGAACGAAGCGCGCCACCCGCTTCTGCAGGTCGGCGTCCAGGAAGGCGGCCAGTTGCCCTTCCACCAGCACATAGACATGGTGATTGGGCTCGCCCGGCTGCAACAGGATCGCGCCGTGGGCGAGGTGGGTGGCGAAGGCGAACTCCCGGACCCGGTCGCGCTGGTCCGGCGTGCAGCCGGCGAACAGCGGCGAGCGGGCCAGGGCATCCAGGTCCTCGGCGGTCAGGTCGCCGGGCGAGCCGTCTGGAGGAAGATGGGAGGGAATATGGCCGGTCATCCCCCGTTTATCGGCATCGAGGCGGGCAAATTGAGTTCGCCCTACAGTTCCGCCGGCCTGCGTCCGATAAGAGATTCCATGAGCCCGCGAACCTTCCTTTCCCGTCCTTTCGCCCCCCCGCCGACCCGCCGCGCGCTGCGCGCAGGATGCCGGCTGCTGGCCGCGTGGGTCCTGCTGGCGGCGGCCGGCTGCGACTACCTGGGCCTGCAGCCCGTCTCGCAGATCGAGGCCAGGAAGGACTCCGAGGGGCGCGCCATCGGCGGGGCCTGCCGCCAGGCCGGCCGCGCGCTGGAAGACTGCTACACGTTCAATCCGCACATGTCCAAGGCCGCGATCTTCACCGGCTGGAAGGAAATGAACGACTACATGCTGCAGAACAGTCTGACGGAAGTCCGCCCCGAGGTCGCGCCGGTGCTGCCCGCCGGCCGCGCCAGGGCCGACGCGGCACCGGCGGGCACTCCCATGGCCAGCCCGCCCGGCAAGCCGGCGGCACGCGCGACCGTTTACACTACGCCCTAAGGCCGTCCCGACGCGGACGAGCGCCTTCCGGGAAACGCCTCATTTCCCGTCCACAGGACATTTCATGTATCGCCGCTTGTCGCTTCTCGTCCTTGCGCTGGTCACCCTGCACGCCTGCTCCAAGTCCCCTCCGGACCCCCTGCCCTCCGCCGTGCCGTCGGCCACGGCCGACGGACCGCCTCGCTACGACGCCGAACTGGTCTACGTCGACTTCGCCGCCCGGGATCCGCGCGCCCTGGAAAAATACAGCAAGGGCCCCTTCATCGTGACGGGACGGCTGCAGAAGGTCCACATCGTCGGCACCGGCGAACTGCAACTCGATCTGAAGGCGGCCGACCCGGCCCATCCGGTGCGGGTCCTGCTGAAGTCCGACCCCGCCTGCGACGGCGGGCGCGACTGTCCGGAGCAGGTGGCGCTGGACACGCTGCCGCGCGGTTTCAAGGTCTACCTGGAATGCGAGCGGGCCACGCTGGAAAACGGCACGCCCACCGTGGCCGGATGCGTGTTGACGGGAGCGCCGGGCCGCATGGGCTAGGGCCTGTTCCCGCTAAAAGGAGGCTCGCACAGGCCGGGCATGGCCCCCAGGCGGGCTCCGTAGGCACGGGGGTTGCTGCCCGAAGGCTTTCCGCAAGGAGAGCCATCATGCCTGAACGCAAGACGATCGAGAAAGCGAAGCAGGACAAGCGCCAGGGCAAATCCGCATCGACCCAGGCCGGCGAATTCGTCAAGGAACAGATCCATCACGTGCGCGAAGGTCGGCACGGCGTGCGGTCGACCAAGCAGGCCATCGCCATCGGCCTGTCGGAAGCCCGCCGCTCCGGCGTGGACCTGCCCGCGCCCAAGCCCGGCCGCGCCAGCGCAAAGACCCGCGCCAAGGCCGAACAGGACGTGCGCAAGGGCGACGAAACGCCGCACAAGAAGTCGGCCACGCGCTCACGGGCGACCAAGACCGCGCTGAAACGGGAAGGCAAGTCGGGGGCGTCGAAGAGCGCCCTGGCCGCTCACGCCAAGACGGCAGCCAAGCGCCGCAGCGCGGCGGACAGGTCGGCCGCTGCCAAGAAAGCGGCACGCACCAAGGGCGCGGCCGGACGCTCGGCGGCCGCCAAGAAGGCCGCCCGCACCCGGGCGGCCAACCGGCATGCCTGAGCGGGTCAGTGCAGTCGCACCACCTTGCGGGAGATGACCTCGGCGCACTCGTCGCTGTCCGACGATTGGAACAGTCGATGGACGACAAACTCGGCACCGGGGTCGACCCCTAGGGCTTCGGCGGCGGCACGCCGCACTTCGGGGCTGGGGTTGCAGCAATAGACGCCGGCCTTTTCGGCCGCGGCCGCGGGTTCGGCGCCCAGGTTGGTCAGCCACTCGCGGTCTTCGTTGAGCGCACACCAACGCGGTTCGCCGGCCGGGTCAGTGGCCGCTACGACAAAACACACCAGCTTCTTACGATCAATCACCATTGTTGCCATGAATACGGCCCTCCAGCGTGCGCCCATCGTAGACCAACCGGGCCTCGATGTCAGCGCCACCATACTGGGATATCTACCTATCCCGAGGTTGGCGAAAACCCTTGTTGAAACACCCGGATCGGGGAACCGTTAACATGCCGGTTGGACTCGACCCGAGCCTTGCAAATTCCCCAGAACATGCCGCAAAAGGAGCCATCGTGACCGACCCTGAATTCATGAAGGGACAACTCACCGCCTTGCAGAACGTCGTAAGCATGCTGATTTCGGCCCATCCGAATGCCGAGCAGTTGCGCCAAGTGATGCAGGCCATCGCGCAACAGGTGGAACCCACACTGAACGAAGCGCACCCCTCGTTCAAGAAAGGCTGGCAGAACGTCATCGCCACGCTTTGCCAGACCGAGGAAACCGGATCCGATACGACCGGACAGCACTGACCGGCGCCACGGCGGCCGCGCCACCTCAGGTGCGCGCCGCGAGGTCCGCATAGTAGGGCAGGCGCTCCAGCGCGTGGCGGGCCGCCCGTTCCCGGACGGCGTTGCGCCCCCCCGGAAAACGGCGCGTTTCGCTGTACACCGCGATCTTCCCTTCCCCTCCCCGGAACACCCACGCGTAGCACTGGGTACCGGCGGCCACCCCATCGCCCCCGCCATCGGCCACGCCCGTGTTGGCGATCGCCACGTTGGCCCGGCTGCGCGCCAGCGCGCCCCTGCCCATGGCCCGCGCCACGTGCTCGCTGGTCAGGTTGTACGTCCGCAGGATACGTTCGGGCACCCCCAGGGCATGCCGCTTGGCATCGGGCGAATACACCACGAAGGCGCAATCGAGCAGCGCACCGGCCCCCTCCACGTCGGCCAGCATCGCGGCGATCAGCCCCGCCGTGCAGGATTCGGCCGTGGCAAGCAGCAGCTTGCGCTCACGCATCTCGCGCGCGATGTCTTCGATGGTCCGCATGCGGCTCTCCGGCATTCCGATGCCACGCTCCAGCACGTGGCGTACCCGGGCGCGCCCGTCACGCCGGCCCCGATGGCCGCATGCATAAAACTCCAGCGCCACATGTAAATCCTGCGAACCTGCGCCGTGCCTCCCCCGCCCCGGCCCGCCACGGGCCTCCTGCGCTGCCCCGCCAAGCTGGCACGAGGCTTGCGACCTCGCGGTCTCGTCAGCCGAACCATTCCCTAATCTTGGAGAACCTCATGCCTACGCTTACGAGCCCCAAGCGCCCTCGAGGCTTTGCCGCCATGGACCCACAGAAACAGCGGGCCATTTCCGCCGAAGGGGGACGCGCCGCCCACCAGTCTGGCAATGCGCACGAATTCAATTCGGAAGAAGCCCGAGCCGCGGGAGCCTTGAGCCACGCTCACAGGCGGCGCCGCGCGGCGGAAGCGCAGGCCCAGGCTCAAAGCCCTTCAAAGGAGGATGCGGTACAGACGAGCCCCGGAAGCTCGTGACTCCCCGCCCCGGCCGTCCGGCCGGGGCTTCCCCTGCTCGTTCCTAGCGAAACAACTCCCCCGTCGCACGCGCGGGCTCGGAGATTCCCGCCAGCGTATCGTCCGTCCCTCCCGCCCGCGTGGCCAGGTCCCCCAGCGAGACCACGCCCACCAGTTCGTTGTTCGATCCCAGGATAGGCAGGCGGCGTATCTGTTCATCCCGCATCTTGGCCTTGACCGTCTCGGCGTCCTCGTCCGCATAGCACCAGCTCACGTGCGGCGTCATGGCCTCCCTGACCCGTGTCGATACCGGCGCGCCGGCCGCGATGCAACGCACCGCGATGTCCCGGTCGGTCACGACGCCCACCAGGCGGCGGCCGTCGCATACGGGCACCGAGCCGATGTCCAGGTCGGCCATCAATTGCGCTGCGCGCTGGATGGGTTCATCGGCGGACAAAAAGGCGACGTCGCGGGTCATGATTTCTGCGATCTGCATGGTTGCTCTCCTGAAAAAAATGCCGCGGGTGCGGCGTACCCTGGGCGAGCAACCCCCGTTCCCATGACGGCCACGACGGCCCCTGCGCGGACCTCTTGATTTCGCCACGATTTTCAGCGGATACTGTACATACATACAGTAACGTGTGCGAGAACCATGTATACCGTCACCTTGCAAGACTACCCCCAACTGCCCGAGGAACTCCGGCTCCAGGCCGAACGCCGCTACGCCCGCACGCTGGAAAAGGCACTGGGCGGCATCGAAGGCCTCGCCGCCGCCTACAAGGCCTGGAGTTGGGCCGAGGAATCTGCGGACGACATCTCGGAAGAGGAACGCTCGCTGGCGCTGCGCTGGCAGCGCGCGGCCGTCAAGGCGGCCCAGGAAGGCTTCTCGGCCTTGGGCGAAACCGACTCCGCCTACTTCGAAGTCCGGCTGGAACGCTAGCGGCCTGGGCGATTCGCGTAATCGCCAGAAATTCGCTAGAATAGCGGTCTCGCTTGATCGGCCTCGATCAGCGCAGCGTTTCAAGTGGTGGCTGTAGCTCAGTTGGTAGAGTCCCGGATTGTGATTCCGGTTGTCGTGGGTTCGAGTCCCATCAGCCACCCCACCCGCATTCAGTACCAGCAGGTACCCCGCGCGCCAAGGCGCGGCATCGATCCCCAGGCCAGCGCCTTCGGGGATTTTTTATTGCCCGCGCGCCATGGTCCGTCAACCGCCGCGGCTTCGGCAGCATAAACAAAACGCCCCTGCATGGCAGGGGCGTTTCGTCTGGCTGGCCAGGGAAGACGGCTTACAGGACCCGGATCTTGGAAGCCTGGGGGCCCTTCGGACCCTGCACGGCCTCGAAGCTCACCTTCTGGTTTTCGTACAGCGTCTTGCGGCCTTCGGCCTGGATTTCCGAAAAGTGGGCGAACAAGTCCTTCCCCCCATCATCCGGCATGATGAACCCGTACCCCTTGTCGTCGTTGAACCATTTAACGATGCCTGTCGCCATGATGCATTTCCTTCTTTGAATATGTGCGTACCGCGATAATCACTTAACCGGAATCAAGAACGGGGGCGTGCCCAAATGGAAAGCCGACTTGCCGACCCAACCGAGTAGAACCCTAGCCTGACACCTCGAAAATGACTATGCGGGGCATCGTCGGCTTAGTCAACTCGTTTTCGTTTCCTTCGGATACAAGCATATTGCCGGGCATGTGGCGTTTATATGAATTTTTTCTTTGCCCATATATCCCTGCTTAAATGCGGGGATATACCCCTCTCGTGGCGGATTCCTAGGAATAGCGCGGCACATCGGCAACAAAGTGGACAAAATCAACTAAATTTGCCAGGGTTAACGCTTAGATTTCACGAAATCAATCCCCCAAACCTATCGTTTTCCCGAATGAGGTAAATACCTACAACAAAAATGGCGGCGTGCATTTGCGCACGAGAAAAAATTACAAGCGCAGCACCCAATAATTACATGCAAGCGCCTCTCCCATAATCCTTGCCGCGGACCTTCCAACGCGGAACAGGAATTGCGGTTAAACCGGGGCGGTGTATCGAACCCACCGCCGGCGGGCATTCCGCCACCCCGCATCCATAATCAAGGAGTAGGCCCATGAATCAGCAGAAGCAACCGTCCTCCGGCCAACAGACACAGGCCGGCCAGCGTAGCCAGAATCCGCAGCAAAGCCAGCAGCAGACGGGCAACCAGCAAGGACAGAAGGGGACGTCCTCGCCACACCCCGACATGCAGCAGGGCCAGCAGCGCGGACAGGGCCAGCAGCAGCAACAGCAACAACAGCAGCGGTCGCAGACCGGCCAGCAGCAAAAGCCCGGTCAGCAACAGAAATCCGGCCAATGAGAGGCAATACGATCAGACGAGGCGTCGTGGCCGGCCAGGGCCCAGCCCTGGCCGGCGCGTCCATGGAACGAGCCGGAAGAAGCCGCAGGCAGCGGCCGTGGCGCTACTTTCCTTTTTCGAGCTTGTCGATGTAGCGCCTGGCGGCCTTTTCGGCATATCGATGGGCTTCGAATTCGGTGCCGAACACCTGGTCGTCGCCCAGGTGCTGGTCGGGAGGAACGGGGTGGTATTGCGATCCCGGGTCCAGCGATATCGTGGCGACACCCTCGAACAGCGACGTCATGCCTTCCCGGGGATGATTGACCGCGCGCGCAACGGTACGGATGTAATAACCCTTGTAGTGCTCTCCTGCGCCTTCTGACATAGAAGTCTCCTGCAGACGGTACACCCATGAGGCAATGCCACGGCGGAGAAAGTTCAACCGCCGCCCGCCTAGGGTACCCACCTGCCTTCCGGATTTCCCTTGGGAATATCACTTGCTGGACCACTCGCCCCGACAAGGACAAGGCCGGCAAACCGCATGAATGGCACGCGCTCCGATGAAGCCTGGTGGAAAAATGCAGTCGTGTACCAGATATATCCCCGTTCGTTCGCCGATGCCAACGGCGACGGCGTGGGAGACATTCCCGGCATGCTTGCCCACCTGGACCACGTCCGCGACCTGGGCGCCGACGCGGTATGGGTGTCGCCGATATTCCGCTCGCCCATGGCGGATGCCGGCTACGACATCAGCGACTACTGCGACATCGATCCCTTGTTCGGCACGCTGGGCGATGCGCAGCGGCTGATCGACGAAGCCCACGCGCGGGGCCTGCGCCTGCTGCTCGATTTCGTGCCCAACCATACCTCCGACCAGCATCCCTGGTTTCTGGACTCCCGCTCGTCACGGGCCAGCCCGCGGCGCGACTGGTACATCTGGCGCGACGAACCGAACGACTGGCGGGCGGCGCTGGGCGCGGGCAGCGCCTGGACCTGGGACGAGAAAAGCGGCCAGTACTACCTGCATTTCTTCCTGCCCCAGCAGCCCGACCTGAATTGGCGCAATCCCGAAGTGGTGGAAGCCATGCACGGGGTGCTGCGCTTCTGGCTGGACCGCGGCGTCGATGGCTTTCGCATAGACGTGGCCCATTGCACCGGCAAGGATCCGACCTTCGCCGACCATCCACGCTGCCTGGCCGGCGAGCCGCTGGCGGATTTCAACGACCAGCCCTACAGCCACGAGGTGCTGCGCGGCATACGGCGGCTGGTGGACAGCTATCCCGGCGAGCGCATCCTGGTCGGCGAGGTGAACATCCGCTCGACCGCCAGCGTCGTCCAGTACTACGGTGCCGGGGACGAACTGCACATGTCGTTCAACTTCCCGCCGCTGGATGCGCCCTGGGATCCGGTCGTCTTCCGTACCTGCATCCGCGAGGTCGATGCCCTGCTGCGGCCGGCCGATGCCTGGCCGACCTGGGTGCTGTCCAACCATGACAACGTCCGCCATCGCAGCCGCTACGGCGGCTCGCTGCGCCGGGCGCGCGCGGCGGCGATTCTGCTGCTGTCGCTGCGCGGCACTCCATTCCTGTTCCAGGGCGAGGAACTTGGCCTGGAAGACGCCCTCGTCGATCCGCAGCGGCAGGTCGACCCGGGCGGCAGGGACGGCTGCCGCGCGCCCATCCCCTGGACGGCGGCGCCGCCCCATGGCTGGGAAGGCGCTCCTCCGTGGCTGCCCTTCCCGCCCGACCCCGCGTCGCACTCGGCGCAACGGCAATGGGCCGACCCCGGCTCCATTCTCCATCTTTACCGGCAGGCGCTGGCGGTGCGCAAGGCCAGCCCCGCACTGCGGCTGGGCGACTGGGAAGAAATCGACTCCCCGCCGGAGGTCCTGGCATTCCGGCGCCGCCGGGGCGACGACGTCCGCCTGGTCTGCGTGAACTTCGCCGCACAGCCGAGGCGCTTCCATCCCCCGGGGGACTGGCGCATCGCGCTGTGCAGCGACGGCCAGGCGCCGGGCTCGCGCTTTCGCGGGGAGTTGGCGGGCGAACACGCCGTGGTGCTGGAACCGGGAGCTGAGACATGATGCCGCTCTGGTATCGAAACGCCATCATCTACCAGGTCGATCCCAGCCTGTTCCGCGACGCCAACGGCGATGGCCGTGGCGACCTCGAAGGCATCTCGGAGCGGCTGGAGTACCTGCGCGGCCTGGGCGTGACCTGCCTGTGGCTGACCCCCTTCTATGCCTCGCCGTTCCGCGACGGCGGCTACGACGTCATCGACCATCTGGCGGTCGACCCGCGCTTCGGCGCGCTACCCGACTTCGTCGCCCTGATGGCCAAGGCCGAGGAGCTGGGACTGCGCGTGATCATCGACCTGGTGGTGCACCACACGTCCGACCGCCACCCCTGGTTCCAGGCTGCCCGCCGGGACCGGACGTCGCGCTATCGCGGCTACTACGTCTGGGCCGATACCCCCGAGCCCACCGAAGAGAAACCCATCTTCCCCACCGTCGAGGACAGCGTCTGGACCTGGGACGAACAGGCGGGCCAGTACTACAAGCACATCTTCTATTCGCACGAACCGGACCTCGACCTCGGCAATCCCGACGTGCGGCACGAAGTCGAGCGGATCATGGATTTCTGGCTGCGGCTTGGCGTCTCGGGCTTCCGCGTGGACGCCGCCTCGCACATGATAGACAGCGCCCGCTCGCCCGACCCCGCCGACGACGGCTTCTGGCTGCTGGACGACATGCGCCGCTTCGTCTCCCGGCGGCGGGCCGATGCCGTGCTGCTGGGAGAAGTGGACGTGCCTCCCCGGCAGTACGTCGACTACTTCGGCCGGGGCGACCGGCTGACGCTGGTGCTCAATTTCTGGCTCAACAATTACCTCTACCTGGCACTGGCGCGCGGGAAGGCCGAGCCGCTGGTGCGAGCCCTGGCCGGACAGCCCGTCCCGCCCGAAGGCGCGCAATACGCGCTCTGGCTGCGCAATCACGATGAACTGGACCTGGAACGCCTGAGCGAGGACGAACGGCGGGAAGTCATGGACTGCTTCGCCCCCGATCCCGACATGCGCATCTATCATCGCGGCATCCGGCGGCGGCTTCCCCCCATGCTGGGCGGCGACAAGCGGCGGCTGGCGCTGGTGCACGCGCTGCTGTTCTCGCTGCCGGGCACGCCCATCCTGCGCTATGGCGAGGAGATCGGCATGGGCGACGACCTGTCGCTGCCCGAGCGGCTGGCGGTGCGCACCGCCATGCAATGGTCGGACGAACCCGGTGCCGGCTTTTCCGCCGCGCGCCCCGAGCGGCTGGCGGTGCCGCTGATCGACTCGGGCCCCTACGGCTACCGGCACGTCAATGTCTACGCGCAATCGCTGGACGAGGACTCGCTGCTGACCCGTACCGGCAAGATGATCCGCGCCCGCCTGGGCATGCGGGAAATAGGCGCCGGCCACTGCCGCCCTGCCTCCATCGAATGTCCCCAGGTGCTGGCGCTGCGGCACGAACTCGACGGCGTGGCGGTCCTGACGCTGGCCAACCTCGGGCCGGAGGAGGTGCAGTTCACCCTGCACGACGCCGACTGCCAGCACATGACGGACGTCATGGCCGACGGCCCCTACGACGCCCCATCGGGCCACCCGGTACGGTTGCGACTGCGAGGCTACGGATATCGCTGGCTGCGGCCGCGCGTTTCGCTGTAATCCCCGTTTCGGAGACCTGCACATGCAAGCCCTGGGCAAACGCCGCTGGATCATCGCCGAAGGCTACCTGCCGCCCTCCGGGGACGACCGCACTCGCCAGACCGCCAGCCATGAAACCGCCTGCATCCTGAACACGGGCGACGCTCCCGCCCAGGTGCGCCTGACGGTGTATTTTTCGGACCGCGAGCCTGCCGGCCCCTACCGCGTCCTCGTGCCTGCGCGGCGCACGCTGCATCTTCGGTTCAACGACCTGCGCGACCCCGAACCGATACCGCTGGACACCGACTACGCCAGCGTCATCGAATCGGACGTGCCCATCGTGGTGCAGCACACCCGCCTGGATTCCCGCCAGGCCGCCCTCGCCCTGATGACGACGATGGCCTACGGCGCGGACTGACGCCCGTCATTTCCGCTTGATGACACTGACGTTGCCGTCGGCCTCCAGATACAGGGCCTTCACGTCGTCGATCGATTCGATGCCCTGCTGCCGGTACTTCGCCTCGAGCTCCTCGTCGGTGATCGACTGCCGCCGCATGTTGTCGCGCAGCTTCCTGCCGTTGCGTATCAGCATGACCTTCTCCGGATCGACGAACCGGCGCACCGGCGGAAAATGGAACGCCAGGCGGTCCAGGGCCATGTTCCAGGCGACCAGCGTGATCACGAGCAGCGCCGCGTCGGTCACGCTCTTGCCGTCGCCGGCCATGCCGTTCTGCGCCGCGTCGGCCACGATCACGATCAGCAGGATGTCCGCGATGCCCATCGAACCGACGTCGCGGCGGACGACGAACCGGAACAACAGGAACAACAGCCAATACATGACCGTGCCGCGGACCAGGGTCTCGAGCGGTGGAATGGAAAAGGCGAAGATTCCAGGCCAGTCCAAGGCGCGTCTCCCGTAGTCGTGACGGGAAGCGGTTCGCAAGAAGCGGGCCTGACGGAGGGAACGGAAAGATGCGTGGATTGGCGCGGCGGACAGGAATCGAACCCGTAACCCCAGGCTTAGAAGGCCTGTGCTCTATCCAATTGAGCTACCGCCGCCCCGGAGCGCGCAAGTTTACCACCAGGCCGCCCCTCCGCCGTCCGGCGGTTCCGGGCAAACACCTAGGCCCCCAAGAGAAGGATTTGCGACACAATGCAGCAGGCGCATGCGGCATAGCCTGACACAGGAAACCATGAGCGACCTCATCCTCGAAACCCGGGACCTCAGCAAGGCCTTCAAGGGATTCGTCGCGGTCAAGGATGTGAACCTGCGGGTGGCGCGGGGCAGCATCCATGCCCTCATCGGCCCCAACGGCGCCGGCAAGACCACCTGCTTCAACCTGCTCACGAAGTTCCTGACGCCCACCTCCGGGCGTATTTTTTTCAACGGCACCGACATCACCGGCGAGGCGCCGGCCCAGGTCGCACGGCGCGGCATCATCCGGTCGTTCCAGATCTCCGCCATCTTCCCGCACCTGACCGCCCTGGAGAACGTCCGCATCGGGCTGCAGCGGCGCGAAGGCGGCACCTTCCGGTTCTGGCGCAGCGTCTCGCTGCTGGACCGCCTGAATCCCCGCGCCATGGAACTGCTGGACGAGGTGGGGCTGGCCGAATTCGCCGGCACGCCGGCGGTGGAACTGCCCTACGGGCGCAAGCGCGCCCTGGAAATCGCCACCACCCTGGCCATGGAGCCCGAACTGATGCTGCTGGACGAACCCACGCAGGGCATGGGCCACGAGGACGTGGACCGCGTCACCCAGCTGATCAGGAAGGTCGGGGCGGGCCGCACCATCCTGATGGTGGAACACAACATGAAGGTCGTGTCTTCCATCGCCAGCACCATCACGGTCCTGGCGCGCGGCATGGTGCTGGCCGAGGGCCCCTACGACGCCGTGTCCCGCAACCCCGAAGTGATGCAGGCCTACATGGGCACGGTGGACGGCGAACTGCAGGGAGCCCACGCATGAACGGTCCGGCGCTGGAAATCCGGAACCTGCATGCCTGGTACGGAGAATCGCACATCCTGCATGGCGTGGACCTGGACGTGGCGCGCGGCGAAGTCGTCACGCTGCTGGGCCGCAACGGCGCGGGCCGCACCACCACGCTGCGCGCCATCCTGGGCCTGACCGGCGCGCGCCGCGGATCGGTGCGCATAGGCGGCGTGGAGGCCATAGGCATGCCCACCCACCGCATCGCCCACCTGGGCGTGGGCTACTGCCCCGAGGAGCGCGGCATCTTCGCCTCGCTGTCCTGCGAGGAAAACCTGATGCTGCCCCCTCCCCTGCGCGGCACCGGCGAACGGGCCATGTCGGTCGAGGAAATCTACGAGATGTTCCCCAACCTGCGCGAGCGCCGGCATTCCCCCGGCACACGGCTGTCCGGCGGCGAGCAGCAGATGCTGGCGGTGGCCCGGATACTGCGCACGGGCGCCGACCTCCTGCTGCTGGACGAGATCTCGGAGGGGCTGGCGCCCGTCATCGTGCAGGCCCTGGCACGCATGATCCGGGCCCTGAAAGCGCGCAACTACACCATCGTCATGGTGGAACAGAATTTCCGCTTCGCTGCGCCGCTGGCCGACCGTTTCTACGTGATGGAACACGGCCGCGTGATCGAAGCCTTCGCATCGTCGGACCTGGCCGCCAAGCAGGACACCCTGCACGAACTGCTTGGCGTATGAGGAGTACCTCTTAGGAGACGCGCATGAAGAAGCAAGCCCTTGCAGCGGCCATCACGGCCGGTTTGGTCCTGGGATCCACCGCGCCGACGCTGGCGCAGGCGCCGAAGATTTCCGGCGACGTCATCAAGATAGGCTTCATCACCGACGGCTCGAGCGTCTATGCCGATATCGACGGCCCGGCCGGGGCCGATGCCATCCGCATGGCCGTGGCCGACGCCGGCGGCCAGGTCAACGGCAAGAAGATCGAAGTCCTGTACGCCGACCACCAGAACAAGCCCGACATCGCCTCGGCCCGCGCCCGCGAATGGATAGACCAGCAGGGGCTGGACCTCCTGATAGGCGGCACCAACTCCTCCACCGCCCTGGCCATGGCCAAGGTGGCCACCGAGAAAAAGATTCCCTACATCGTCATCGGCGCCGGCTCGTCGCGCCTGACCAACGAGGACTGCTCGCCCTACATCGTCCACTACGCCTACGACACGGTCGCGCTGGCGCGCGGCACCGGATCGGCCGTGGTGGCCCAGGGCGGCAAGAGCTGGTTCTTCCTGACCGCCGACTACGCCTTCGGCCACTCGCTCGAAGCCGACACCAGCGCGGTGGTCAAGGCCGCGGGCGGCACGGTGGTGGGGTCCATCCGCCATCCCCTGGCGGCTTCCGACTTCTCGTCCTTCCTGCTGCAGGCCCAGGCCTCCAAGGCGCAGATCCTGGGCATGGCGAACGCCGGCGGCGACTTCATCAACGCCACCAAGGCGGCGGCGGAGTTCGGCGTCACCAAGACCATGAAGATCGCCGGCCTGCTGGTGTTCATCAACGACATCCACACGCTGGGGCTGAACGCCACGCAGGGCCTGTATCTGACCGATGGCTGGTACTGGGACCAGAGCAACGAGTCGCGCGCCTGGGCCGCCAAGTTCGAACAGAAGCTCAAGCGCAAGCCCTCGTCGCTGCAGGCGGCCGACTACTCGGCCGCGTCCTTCTACCTGAAGGCGGTCAAGGCCACGGGCACCGACGATCCCGACACCATCATGAAATGGTTCAAGTCGAACAAGATCAACGACATGTTCGCCCATGACGGCTACGTGCGCGCGGACGGCCGCATGATCTACGACATGTACCTGTTCCAGGTGAAGACGCCCAAGGAATCCAAGGGTCCCTGGGACTACTACAAGGTGGCGCAGAAGCTGCCCGGCGACAAGGTCTACACCACGCCCGCCGAATCCAAGTGCCCGCTGCTGAAGAAGTCATGACGATCTTCGGCGTCCCGCTGCAGGCGATGCTCGGGCAATTGCTGCTCGGGCTCGTCAACGGCTCCTTCTATGCGGTGCTGTCGCTGGGGCTGGCCGTCATCTTCGGCCTGCTCAACGTCATCAACTTCGCGCACGGCGCCTTGTACATGGTCGGCGCCTTCCTGGCCTGGCTGGGCCTGCAGTACCTGGGGCTGGGCTATTGGTGGATGCTGGTGCTGGCGCCGCTGGCGGTCGCCCTGCTGGGTGTCGTGATCGAACGCACGATGCTGCGCTGGCTGTACAAGCTCGACCATGTCTACGGCCTGCTGCTGACCTTCGGCCTGACGCTGCTGATCGAGGGAGTGTTCCGCAGCTTCTACGGGGTCTCGGGCCAGTCCTACCCCGTGCCGGAACTGCTCCAGGGCGCCACCGACCTGGGTTTCATGGTCCTGCCCAACTACCGGGCCTGGGTCGTGCTGGCCTCCCTGGCCGTGTGCCTGGCGACCTGGTACGTGATCGAGCGCACGCGCCTGGGCGCCTACCTGCGCGCCGGTACCGAGAATCCCCGGCTGGTGGAGGCCTTCGGCGTCAACGTCCCGCTCATGGTGACGCTGACCTACGCCTTCGGCGTGGCGCTGGCGGCCTTCGCGGGGGTGCTGGCGGCCCCCGTGCAGCAGGTCTCGCCGCTGATGGGGTCGAACCTGATCATCGTCGTCTTCGCCGTGGTGGTCATCGGCGGCATGGGGTCCATCATGGGCTCCATCCTGACCGGCCTGGGCCTGGGCGTGATCGAGGGCTTCACCAAGGTGTTCTATCCCGAGGCATCGAACACCGTCGTCTTCGTGCTGATGGCCCTGGTGCTGCTCGCGCGGCCCGCCGGCCTGTTTGGAAAAGCCACATGAACCGACACCTTGCCGGCTGCCTGGCGCTGGTGCTGGGGCTGGGCGTACTGCCCTACCTCGGCGTCTATCCCATCTTCGCGATGAAGCTGATGTGCTATGCGCTGTTCGCCTGCGCGTTCAACCTGCTGCTGGGCTACACCGGGCTGCTGTCGTTCGGGCACGCCGCCTTCCTGGGCAGCGCGGCCTACGCCACCGGCTATGCGCTCAAGACCTGGGGGCTGCCCACCGAACTGGGCATCCTGTTCGGCGTGGCCGTCGCGGCGGCGATCGGGCTGGTCATGGGCGGGCTCGCCATCCGGCGCAGCGGCATCTATTTCGCGATGATCACGCTGGCCGTCGCGCAGATGCTCTACTTCTTCTACCTGCAGGCACCCTTTACCGGCGGTGAGGACGGCCTGCAGGCCATTCCGCGCGGCACGCTGCTGGGCCACATCGACCTGGGCAACGACATGGCGCTGTACTACGTCGTGCTGGCGATATTCCTGTTCGGCGTGTTCCTGATCTACCGCACGGTGCAGTCGCCGTTCGGGCAGGTCCTGAAAGCCATACGCGAGAACGAGGCGCGCGCCACTTCGCTGGGCTACGACGTCAACCGCTACAAGCTGCTGGCCTTCGTGCTGTCCGCCGCGCTGACCGGGCTGGCGGGGGCGACGAAATCGGTGGTGTTCATCTCGGCCACGCTCAGCGACGTGGTCTGGCAGATGTCCGGCCTGGTCATCCTCATGACCCTGGTGGGCGGCATGGGCACCCTGACCGGCCCCATGGTGGGCGCGCTCATCATCGTCCTGGTCGAGAACAAGATCGGCGAATGGGGCAACGCGCTGGCGAATGCGACCGGCATCGCGTGGTTCGGCAGCCTGGGCGACGCCGTCACCATCGTCACGGGCCTGATCTTCGTCGTCTGCGTGCTGGCCTTCCGGCGCGGCATCGTGGGCGAACTGGGTGCCTGGCTGGAGCGGCGGCGGGCGCGGCCGGCGCGCTCGTAGGGCGATCAGCCCAGGCCGTCCAGGAACGCCAGCAACCGCCGCTCGGCCGCGCTCAGCCCGCGCGGACCGGAAGCGGGCCAGGTCGCCGGCAGTTCCCCCCGCAGATAGGCATCGATGATGGCCGGATGGATGTAGCAGGCCCGGCACACCGCCGGCGTATTGGCCAGCCGCTGCGCCACCGCCTTCACCGCCTCGACCACGGCCTGGCGCGCGGCCGCGCCTTCCTCGCGCGGCATGCGCCGCAGCCACTCCAGCGCCAGCACCGAGCCGGCCCAGGTCCGGTAGTGCTTGGCCGTGAAATCCCCCTGCCCCGCCTCGCGCAGATAGGCGTTCACGGCCGACGAATCGATGCCGCGCGGCTGCCCCGCCTCGTCCAGGTAGTGGAACAGCGTCTGCCCGGGAATCTCCATGCAGCGGCGCACCACCCGCGCCACCCGGCGATCGGCAATGGTGACGTCGTGTTCGATCCCGCTCTTGCCGCGGAAGCGCAGCCGCAGGCGCGTGCCCGACAGCGACGCATGGCGCGGCCGCAGCGTGGTCAGGCCGAACGAACGGTTCTGCCTGGCGTAGGCGCGGTTGCCCACCCGCACCAGCGTCGCCTCCAGCAGGCGCACCACCGCGGCCAGCACTTTTTCCTCCCCCAGCCCCGGCGCATCGAGCGCCCGCTGCACCCGGCGCCGGATGCGCGGCAGGGCCCGGCCGAATTCCGACAATTGCGCATACTTGTCGGCGTCGCGCACCGCCTGCCATTGCGGGTGGTAGCGATACTGCTTGCGTCCGCGCGCATCGCGGCCGGTGGCCTGGATGTGCCCTGCCGGGTCGGGGCATATCCACACCTCGCCATAGGCCGGCGGGATGGCCAGGGCATTGATGCGGGCGATCTCCTTGGGGTCGCGGATACGCTCGCCCCGCTGGTCCACGTACACGAACCGGCCCCGGAACAGCTTGCGGCCATACCCGGGCCGGGTGTCGTCCACATAGACCAGTTCCGGGGCGGCCCCGTCGCCGGCCAGCGCGGTCAAGGCGGAGGAAGATGCATGGGTGAAGTCCATGGCACGGGTCGAGCAGGCTTCGTGCCAGGCGGCCGGCACGGGCTTTCCCCTGCCGCGATTCCTGGTGGAAGTGAAAAATCTACTCGCCCACGACGCAGAAGCTGCCATCGCGCGGACTGGCGGCAGGCGCGCCGATCGCCGACAATCGAAGCTCCGGGCGCACCCACCAGCGCCCCGCTCCAGGAGGCACCATGTGGCAGGCATCGCAGCGCTATCCCGACCCCGCCATCCGCGCGTTCGACGCCCGGTTCGAGCAATACCGGCTGCCGTCGGCCGCGGTCGAGCGCCTGGCCACCGGCTGCCGCTGGAACGAAGGGCCGGTCTGGTTCGGCGACGGCCGCTACCTGCTCTGGAGCGACATCCCCAATGACCGCGTCATGCGCTGGGACGAGATCAGCGGCGCGGTCAGCGTCTTCCGTTCGCCGTCCGGCCACGCCAACGGCATGACGCGCGACCGGCAGGGGCGCCTCGTCACCTGCGAACACAGCGGCCGCCGGGTGACCCGCACCGAGCACGATGGCGCCGTCACCGTGCTGATGGACCGCCATGACGGCAAGCCGCTGAACTCGCCCAACGACGTCGTCGTCAAGTCCGACGGCACGGTCTGGTTCTCCGATCCGCCCTTCGGCATAGCCGGCTACTACCAGGGCCTTCCGGCCAGGCAGGAGCTGCCGTCCAACCTCTACCGGCTCGATCCCGCCACCGGCATGGCCGAGGTCGTCGCCGGCGACATCGCCAGCCCCAACGGCCTAGCCTTCTCGCCGGACGAATCCGTGCTGTACGTGGTGGAGTCGCGCGCCAAGCCGCGCCGCATCCTGGCCTTCGACGTCGCGGCGGGCAAGAAACTGTCCAACCGACGCGTCGTCATCGATGCCGGACCGGGCACCCCGGACGGCCTGCGCGTGGACGTGGACGGCAACCTGTGGTGCGGCTGGGGCATGGGCAGCGACGAACTGGACGGCGTGCGCGTGTTCGCGCCGGACGGCGAGGCCATCGGCCACATCGCGCTGCCGGAGCGCTGTGCCAACCTGTGCTTCGGCGGCCGGCACCGCAACCGCCTGTTCATGGCCGCCAGCACGTCCATCTACGCGCTGTACGTCAACACACAGGGCGCCGCCGGCGGCTAGCGCCTGTTCACCAGCACCAGCCCCGACACCACCAGCGCCACGGCCAGCAGGAACATCGGCCCGACCGGTTCATGCAGGATCAGCGCCGCGGCGGCCACGCCGAACAGCGGCGACATCGACGTGCCCGCCTGCAGCGTGCTGGCCGGGTACAGCGTCAACAGCCGCAGCCAGAGCAGGAAGGTCGTGGCGGCGATCCACACCGTCTGGTAGGTCAGCGCCAGCACGGGCGCCAGGCTGACCCCGCGCACCGATTCGCCGGTGGCCATGCCGGCGCCCAGTCCGATCACGGCCGACATCGCCAGCTGGTACAGCAGCACCTTCTCGGGAGGTGCCGTGGCCAGGCGCGTGGCCTTGATGCCCAGCGTCGTCGCCGCCCAGAACACCGCCGCCCCGATGATCATCAGATCGCCCAGCCACGCATGCGGCGACGTGGCCCCGCGCGGGACACCCATCACGATGGCGGTCCCGCAGAAAGACAGGCCCAGCCCCACCCACTGCGGCCAGCGCAGGCGCTCCGCCGGCAGCAGCCAGGTCGCCCCCAGCGCCACGAAAAACGGCGCCGTATAAAGAAAGAGCGAAGTGCGGCTGGCGTCGGTCCACTGCAGGCCCAGGTAGATCAGCACGAACTCGCCGGAGAATAGCAGCCCCGAGAACAGGCCCAGCCACAGCGAGCCGTCCCGCACGAACAGCCTGCCCCGCCCGGTGGCCAGGCAATAGAACAGCACCAGCAGCCCGGCCCCGGCCGAGCGTATGCCCATCTGCAGAAAAGGCGGGAAATCGGGCAGAGCGATCTTGACCGCGACCTGCTGCCCGCCCCAGCTCGCGCAAAGCAGCACGAGCATCGCGATGGCGGCGATATCCAGGGAACGTTTGGACACGGCGATCTAGCGATGCTGTTCCTGCGCCGTGGTGGCCACCAGCCGCACAGCGGCCAGATCGGCGCCCGTCAGCACGCCTCCGCGGCCCAGCAAGCGGCCATGCTCCCAGTTGGACAACCCCAATTCCGGCTTGCCCAGCGCATACTGGCCATCCACCCATCGCGTGAAACCGTCGCCCACGAACGGCGCATCGATACGCAACCGGAAACGCTGGTGCGCCTGCGGATCGCTGGCGATCAGGCTGGCCACGAAACGGGGGCTGTAGCGATTGAACAGCGCCACCGCCTCGTCCACCGACTCCACCACCACCAGCGACAGTTCCGGCGTCTCTTCCCATTCCCACTCCTGCCCCAGCCGCGCCTCGGGCAACGGGCTGGCATAGGGCTCGTCCACGTCCCCCTCGGCACGCCGCACCAAGGTGCGGCGCCCGAACAGCTCCGCCGGCACGAAAGGCTGCGCCGAAGGCGTGACATGCAGGCGCGGTGCCCCGCTCAAGGCAGCCCCGGCCTCGTCGATGGCGCGCAGGAAGCGCGGCATCAGGTCCGCCACCCCCTCGCGCACGATGCAGCACACGTTCAGCGTATTGCAGACCTTGCGGTCCAGCGAATGCCGCACCGCCCGCTCGAAACGCTCGCCGTCCGCGCTGGGATCCGCCACCAGCCAGGCGCCGCCCGTGCCATGCGCGCTGACCGGCACACCCGCCTGCCGCGCCACGCTGCTCAGCTGCATCACCGCCGTACCCGACCCCCGCGCCACCGCCAGCGCCAGCCGGTTGTCGCTGAACATCGCCCAGCCCGCCGCGCGGTCCTCGACCTCGACCAAGCTGACCGCCCCCTGCGGCAGCCCCGCCGCCTCCAGCGACGGCCGCAGCGCATGGCGCAAGAGCGCGCTGGCCGTGCCCAGCGCATCGCTGCCTATCCGCAGCACCGCCGTATTGCCGCTGGCCAACACCCCGCAGGCGTCCACCAGCACGTTCGGCCGGCCCTCGAACACGAAAGCCACCACGCCCAGCGGCACCCGCAGCACGTCGACCTGCCAGTCGCCATGGTCCACCCGGCCCAGCACCCGGTCATCCTGCGCCGCCAGGCCCGGCCAGACCCGCAGCCCCTCGATCATCGCGGCGCGCATCTTGTCCGACACCTTCAACCGCGTCGTCGAACGGCCCCGCTGCTGCGCGCGCCGCACGTCCTCCTCGTTGGCCGCCACCACCTGCGCCCAGACCTCGTCGCGCTCCAGCGCGTCGGCGAAGGTCTCGTAGAACCGGTCCACCGCGCCCGGCCGTGCCTGCGCCAGCGCCTCGAAGGCCGCGCGCGCCTCGCCCACCCGTGCCCGGACCACCTCATCCACCTGCCCGGGAATCCGCAGCAGCGCCCCGCTTTCCTGCACCACCAGCAGCCGGTCACCCGCCTGGAAGGCGCGCGCCAGCTCCGCATCCACACGGGTATACCGGTTACCGCCGTAAGGAATCACCATCCCCGGTTCCAGGCGATCCAGGGTCCCTTGTTCGTTCATGAAGCTCTCCTTGGCCATTCCGCCGCCGCGCCCCATCCGGCGGATGGACGCGGCTCGGCCCGCATGGAAAGATATTACCCCGGCGCACCGGCCATTCCGGGGTGGAGGGCCTTGCTGCCGATCCCTTTGGCCCACCTATTCATTGGGTGCCCGCGTTCAAGAAATGGCCGGCCGGGCCGTAAGGGGGCCTGGCATCGGGTACAATGCGGGTCCGTCGGGGCGTAGCGCAGCCTGGTAGCGCATCTGCTTTGGGAGCAGAGGGTCGCGAGTTCGAATCCCGCCGCCCCGACCAATGAAATCAAGGCCTTAGACGCTTTCACGCGTCTAAGGCCTTTGTCTTGTCCGGCTGGTGGGTACACCAATGGGTACATCGCCGCGAAAACATGGGCTGGCTGGCGGACCGCCGCAAAGGAAGTCCAGAGGCGCACGCCCGGTTCGCAGACTGAGTCGTCAACGGTCTCCCCACACCTCCCGTGCCGTCTCCAGCACCAGCTTCAGCTTGTCGCGCTGGGCCGCCACGGCGATGTCATTGCCGTGCACCGTACTGGCAAAGCCGCACTGCGGCGACAGCGCGAGCTGTTCCAGTGGTGCATGGCGCGCGGCCTCGTCGATGCGGCGTTTCAAGTCGTCCTTGGACTCCAGTGCGCCGAACTTCGTGCTGACCAGGCCAAGCACGGCGATCTTGCCCTTGGGCAGGAAGCGCAACGGCCGGAAGTCGCCGCTGCGGTCGTCGTCGTATTCCAGGAAGTAGGCGTCGACGTTCATCTCGGCCAGCAGGGCCTCGGCCACCGGCTCGTAGCCGCCGCTGGCGGCGAAGGTGCTCTTGAAATTGCCCCGGCACAGGTGGATGGCCAGGACCATGCCTTCGGGCTTGTAGGCCGCGACCTTGTTGATGAACCGGGCGTAGCGGTGCGGCAGTTCGTCGGGATCGTCGCCCCGGCCGGAGGCGGCGGCGCGCATGCGGGCGTCGCACAGATAGGCCAGGTTGGTGTCGTCGAGCTGCACGTAGCGGCATCCGGCGGCCGCGAGCGATTTCAGTTCGTCGCCGTAGGCGCGGGCGACGTCGTCGTAGAAGTCGGGATCGAGTTCGGGATAGTGCTTCGCGCTGATGCCGGCGCGGCCGCCGCGGAAGTGCAGCATGGTCGGCGATGGGATCGCCACCTTGCCGACGCTACCGGGCGACAACTGGCCTTGCAGGTATTCGAAGTCGGCGCGCTGGATGTCGGCCACGTGGCGCACCTTGTCGACCACGCTGATGACGGGCGGCGCGAGTTCGGTCTTGCCGTCGGCGCGCTGCACCGCGACCGGCTCGCCGCTGGACACGCCGCCCAGCCGGCGCAGGAAGTCGACGTGGAAATAGGTCCGGCGGAACTCGCCGTCGGTGATGCTTTTCAGGCCGACGTCTTCCTGGAACCTGACGATTTCGGCGATGGCGCGGTCTTCGACGCGCCGCAGTTCCTCGGCCGTGATCTCGCCCTTGGCATGGCGGTCGCGCGCCTGGATCAGGTAAACGGGGCGCAGAAAGCTGCCGACGTGGTCGGCGCGGAACGGGGGGTTCAGGGGCAGGCTCATGTTCTTACCTCGCTTGCTGGCGCAGGGTCCGGGCGGCGGCCACCATGTTGGTCAGCGCGGGGATGACCTCGGCCCACTGGCGGGTCTTCAGGCCGCAGTCCGGGTTGACCCACAGGCGTTCGGCCGGCACGCGCTCGGCCGCCTTGCGCATCAGTTGCACGATATGCGCCTCGGTCGGGATGTTGGGCGAATGGATGTCGTAGACGCCGGGCCCGATCTCGTTCGGGTACTTGAAGTCGTCGAAGGCATCCAGCAGCTCCATGTCCGAGCGCGAAGTCTCGATGGTGATCACGTCGGCGTCCATGTCGGCGATGGCGTGGATGATGTCGTTGAACTCCGAATAGCACATGTGGGTATGGATCTGGGTCTCGTCGCCCACGCCGTTGGCGGCGATGCGGAACGATTCAACCGCCCAGTCCAGGTATTCCCGCCATTGCGCGCGGCGCAGCGGCAGCCCCTCGCGCAGCGCGGCCTCGTCGATCTGGATCACGCGGATGCCGGCACGCTCCAGGTCCTGCACTTCGGCGCGGATGGCCAGCGCAAGCTGGCGGCACGACACCGAGCGCGGCTGGTCGTCGCGCACGAAGGACCAGTTCAGGATGGTGACCGGGCCGGTCAGCATGCCCTTCATCGGCTTGTCGGTCAGCGACTGCGCGTACCTGATCCATTCGACGGTCATCGCCCGGGGACGGCTGATGTCGCCGAACAGGATGGGGGGCTTCACGCAGCGGGACCCGTAGGACTGCACCCAGCCGAACTGGCTGAACACATATCCTTCGAGCTGTTCGCCGAAGTACTCGACCATGTCGTTGCGTTCGGCTTCGCCATGCACCAGCACGTCCAGGCCCAGGGCTTCCTGCTCGCGCACGCTGCGGCCGATCTCGGCCCGCATGGCGGCCAGGTAGCCGGCCTCGTCCAGCGCGCCGGCCTTGTACTGGCTGCGCGCCTGGCGGATCTCGGCGGTCTGCGGGAATGAACCGATGGTGGTGGTCGGGAAGGCCGGCAGCTTCAGCAGGGCGGACTGCTTCGCGGCCCGTTCGGCGTAGGCATGCTGTCGCCGTCCCATGTCGGCCGTCAGGCTCGCGACGGCTTTCTTGACGGCCGGATTATTCACGCGCGGCGATGCCCGCCGCGCCTCGATCGCGGCATGATTGGCGGATAACGCCGCCTGCGCCGCGGCACGCCCCTCGCGCAGCGCTATCGCCAGCACGTTGAGTTCGTCGAGTTTCTGCAGCGCGAAAGCCAGCCACTGCTTGACCTCGGCATCCAGCTTCTGTTCGCTGTCCAGGTCCACCGGCACGTGCAGCAGCGAGCAGGACGGCGCGATCCACAGGCGCTCGCCCAGCTGCGCGGCCACCGGCACCAGCCAGTCCAGCACGCCATCCAGGTCGGTCTTCCAGATGTTGCGGCCGTTGATCACGCCCAGCGACACCACGCGATCGGCCGGCAGGCCGGCGATCAGCGGCTCGACTTCCCCGCGCGCGTTGACCGTGTCCAGGTGCACGCCCTGCACGGGCAGTTCGCACACCAACGGCAGGTTCTCCTGGAGCTGGCCGAAATACGTGGCCAGCAGCAGCTTCACCGGGCCGCCGGCGAACGCGGCATAGGCGGTGCGGAAGGCCTCGCGCCAGGCGGGAGCCAGTTCGGTGACCAGCACCGGCTCGTCGATCTGCACCCATTCGGCTCCCTGAGCGGCCAGCGTGGCCAGCAGTTCGACGTACGCGGGCAACAGGCGCGGCAACAGCGCGAGCTTGTCGGAGTCGTCCTTGGCCTTGCCCAGCCACAGGTAGGTGACCGGGCCGATGACGACCGGCTTACCCTTGACGCCTTGCGCGCGGGCCTCGGCCAGTTGTTCGACGTAGCGCGAGGCGTCCAGCTTGAACGTCGTGTCGGCCGTGAACTCGGGGACGATGTAGTGGTAGTTCGTATCGAACCACTTCGTCATTTCGCCGGCGGCAACCCCGCCGCAGCACGCGGCATGTTCTTCCGCGGCCCCGGCCGAGCGGCCGCGCGCGACGCGAAAGTAATTGTCCAGCGCATCGCCATGAAAGCCTTGCACGCGCGCCGGCAGGTTGCCCAGCGTGAAGCTCATGTCCAGCACCTGGTCGTAGAACGCGAAATCGCCTACCGGCGCCAGGTCCAGGCCCTTCTGGCTGGCCCAGTTCAACTGGCGCAGCCTCGCGCCGAGCGCCTTCAGCTCGTCGCGCGAGGACTCGCCCCTCCAGTAGCGCTCGAGCCCGAACTTGAGTTCGCGCTTGGCGCCGATGCGCGGAAAACCTAGGTTGTGAGTGGTGACCATGTGAACTGCCATCCAATGAATGAGTGCGCGAAACGACGCGGGAAGGCAGTCATGATAGGGACATCGATCGATGAAATAAAATGGCATTATTTCATCTATCCATTATATTTATTCATTCATTGCCGGGTACCCCCATGCTCGAACGCATACACCTCGTCATCATCCGGGAAGTCGACCGCCAGGGATCGTTGACCGCCGCCGCCGGCACGCTGCATCTGACGCAATCCGCGCTCAGCCACACCGTCAAGAAGATCGAGCAACAACTGGGCACGCCGATCTGGGACCGCGAAGGCCGCAGCCTGCGGCTGACCCAGGCCGGCCAGTACCTGCTCGCGCTGGCCGAGCGGCTGCTGCCGCAGTTCGAGCACGCCGAGTCGCGCATGAAGCAGTACGCGGCGGGCGAGCGCGGCACCCTGCGCATCGGCATGGAATGCCATCCGTGCTACCAGTGGCTGCTCAAGGTGGTGTCGCCCTATCTGGCGCGCTGGCCCGACGTGGACGTGGACGTCAAGCAACGCTTCCAGTTCGGCGGCATCGGCGCCCTGTTCGGCTACGACATCGACATCCTCGTCACGCCCGACCCGCTCAGGCGCCCTGGCCTGCGCTTCGATCCGGTGTTCGATTACGAGCAGGTGCTGGTCGTGGCGGAGAACCATCCCTTCGCCACGCTGCGCTACATCAAGCCCGACCAGCTCGCGGACGAGACGCTGATCACCTACCCGGTCGAGACCGACCGCCTCGACATCTACAACCAGTTCCTGCGCCCCGCCGGCGTCGCGCCGCGCCGGCACAAGACCATCGAGACGACGGACATCATGCTGCAGATGGTGGCCAGCAACCGCGGAGTGGCGGCCTTGCCGCGCTGGCTGGCCGAGGAATACGCCGACCGCATGCCCGTGGCGAGCGTGAAGCTGGGCAAGGACGGCATCGCCAAGCAGATCTTCCTGGGCACGCGCGAGGCCGACGCCGCCATCGACTACCTGGCTTCGTTCGTGGCCTACGCGCGGGGGTCGATGGCGCAGGCGCCGCGTCCGCGACGCTGATCGCGACGGCGGGGCGGTATCGCCGACTGGACCGGAAAGTGTTACAAGATGCTTCCGAAATAATCAACAAGAGGACAGTCGCATGCCCGCCCCCAATCTCCCGGCTTTCCGCATCTTCGCGGCTCGCCTGCGATCGGCATTAACCGTCGCGGCACTGGCCTTGCTCGTCGTCAGTTGCGGGGGGTCCGGCAGCCAGCCGGCCGCCAAGGCGGACATCACCCTGCTCGTCTACATGATGGGCACCAACCTCGAAAGCGAAAACGGCGCGGCCACCGGCAACATCGCCGAGATGCAGAGCGTCGCGCCCAGTGACCGGGTGAACGTCGTGCTGACCACCGGCGCCGCCGACAAGGATGGCTGGCGCACCGTACAGCGCAAGCGCGTACGCGGCCAGCAGGTTGAATTGCTGGACGACCTGGGCGCCGTGGACATGGGCAGCGCCCAGACCTTGCGGGACTTCCTCGCCTGGGGCATGAAGACCTACCCGGCCGAACGAACCATGCTCGTGCTATGGGACCACGGCGGCGGCCCCAACCGGGGCATAGGTTCCGACCCGTTCACCAACAACGCGCTGTCGCTGGACGACATACGCGGCGCGCTGGCCCCCGCCACCCAGGCTTCCGGGCGCAAGCTCGCCCTGGTAGGCTTCGATGCCTGCCTGATGGGCTCGGTGGAAGTCGGGCAGGCCCTGGCTCCCTATGCGGACTACATGATCGCGTCGCAGGAGCTCGAGCCCGGCACCGGCCAGGACTGGGCCGCGCTGGTGTCGCACCTGACCCGGTCCCCCACGGACAGCACCGAAGCCTTCGGCCGCACCATCGTCGACGCTTTCATCGCCAAGCAGCTGAAGGAAGATCCCGCGGCCGAAGCCACGCTGTCGCTGGTGGACCTGAGCCGGATAGGCGAAGTTGGCGCCGCGCTGGCCGACATCGGCGCCACGCTGAACGGGCAACTGGCCGCCGACCCGGTGCAGACCTGGCTGGACATCGCCGAGGCCCGCGCCAAGGCATTCATCTTCGGCTCGGTCCTGCTGTCCCCCGGCCCCGCGGAACTGGTCGACCTGCGCATGTTCGACTGGAACGGCATCAGGCTGGCCGACGGACAGCGGGAAAGACTGACGCAAGCCCTGGAGCGCGCGGTGGTCCACCAGAAGCACACCGCGGCCTTCTCCAACCTGGCCGGCCTGACGTTCTACCTGCCGCAGCGCGTCGCCGAGACATCGGCCGACACGAAGACCTACGCCTCGCTGGCCTTCCTGCCCGAGGCGCAGCGCGGCTTCATCCGGCAGCATTCCGACGTCGGCACCGACAATACCAAGCTGCCGCTGCCCACCATCGGCGCCATCGACTGGCACGATGGCTCGCCGACCGCCCCGACCTCGGTCGACGCGCCCTTGAATGCCGTGGACCGGGCGCTCGTGGCCCGCGATTTCGCCGCGGTCCAGGACGCTTCCGGCTGGATCACCGCCATCAAGCCGCTGACGGACAGCACCGTCGACAAGCTTGTCGATCCGTCTTTCATGCAAGGCTGGTTCAACCTGGACGACGCCGGCACGCCCATCTATTTTTCCGCGCTTCCCGACGGCATGCGCTTTGCGGTCGACGCTCCCGAGAACTTCCTGATTCCCGTCACGCTGCACATTCCCCCGCCCAGCGACGCCGATGATGACGACAACCTGCAGCGGGGCCTCCTGATCGTATCGGACGCCGCCGAACCAGGCGTCCTGCGCATCACCGGGTTCCTGAGCGCACTGGCGAACAACAACTCCGCCGGGGTGGCACGCCCCCAAGGCCTGCCGGAGAATGCCCGCGCGCAACCCCTCTGGCTGGTGCAGGACGAGAACGACCTCGGCCACTGGATCGCGCCGCCAGCCGCCGCCGACGTGCCGTTCGTGCCCATCACCCCGGGCCAGCGGATCTCCCGTGGAACGCGCGAGCCGCTGCCCGCGGGTGCCAAGGCTCGCCTGGGCATCGTGGACGTGCGGGGCTGGATCAGCCTGAATCCGCTTATCTATTGAACGTGGCGACGCTCGGGGGGCAGCCCGGGTGGGAAGGCGGCTGCCACCGGCCGCCCGCGCGGCGCGACCGGTTCCTTGGGCGGATACCGGCGCGCGGAGCCGGAAGGCTCAGCCGAAACGGCCGGTGATGTAGTCTTCCGTCGCCTTCTTGGTCGGCTTGATGAAGATCTGGTCCGTCACGCCGAATTCGACCAGTTCGCCCAGGTACATGTAGGCGGTGTAGTCGGAACAGCGCGCCGCCTGCTGCATGTTGTGGGTAACGATGACCACCGTGTAGTCGTTCTTCAGTTCGGCGATCAGTTCCTCGATCTTGGCCGTGGAGATCGGGTCCAGGGCCGAGCACGGTTCGTCCAGCAGCAGGACCTCGGGCTTGATGGCGATGCCGCGCGCGATGCACAGGCGCTGCTGCTGCCCGCCCGACAGGCTGTGGCCGCTCTGGTGCAGCTTGTTCTTGGCTTCTTCCCACAGCGCGGCCTTGGTCAGGGCCCATTCCACCCGCTCGTCCATCTCGCCCTTGCTCAGGTTCTCGAACAGGCGCACGCCGAAGGCGATGTTGTCGTAGATGCTCATCGGGAACGGCGTGGGCTTCTGGAACACCATGCCGACCTTGGCGCGGATCAGCGAGATGTCCATCTTCGAGGTCAGCAGGTTCTCGCCGTCCATGTTGATCTGGCCTTCCGCGCGTTGCTCGGGATAGAGCTCGAACATGCGGTTGAAGGTGCGCAGCAGCGTCGACTTGCCGCAGCCCGACGGACCGATGAAGGCCGTGACCTGCTTCTCGGGAATCTGCATGCTGACGTTTCGCAGGGCGTGGAATTTCCCGTAGTAGAAGTTCAGGTTCTTGACTTCCAGCTTGGGATTCGAAATGTTGACGATGTTTTCCATGGCGTGTCCGGTTTGTCGCGGGCGTCAGGCGGCCTGTTTGCGGAACATGATGCGAGCAATGATGTTGATGGCCAGGACCAGCAGCGTGATCAGCGTCGCGCCGGCCCAGGCCAGGCGCTGCCAGTCGGCGAAGGGGCTCATCGCGAACTGGAAGATCGTGACGGGCAGGTTGGCCATGGGAGCGTTCATGTTGAACGACAGGAACTGGTTGTTCAGCGCGGTGAACAGCAGCGGCGCGGTCTCGCCGGCGATGCGGGCCACGGCCAGCAGGATGCCGGTGACGATACCCGAACGCGCGGCGCGATAGCACACCATGGTGATCATCTTCCAGTGCGGGCAGCCCAGCGCGATGCAAGCCTCGCGCAGGCTGTTGGGCACCAGCTTGAGCATGTCGTCGGTGGTGCGGACCACGACCGGGATCACGATCACGGCCAGGGCCAGCGTGCCCGCCCAGCCCGAGAAGTGCTGGATGCGCGCGACGAACACGGTATAGATGAACAGGCCGATCACGATCGACGGCGCGGACAGCAGCACGTCGTTGATGAAGCGCGTGGCCGGGGCCAGCCAGCCGCGCTGGCCGTACTCGGCCAGGTAGGTGCCGGCCAGGATGCCGATGGGCGTGCCGATCAGCGTGCCCATGCCGGCCATCATGACGCTGCCCAGCAGCGCGTTGAGCAGGCCGCCGTTCTGCCCCGGAGGAGGCGTGATCTCGGTGAACAGCGCGGGCGATATCGCCGCGGCGCCCTTGGACAGCAAGGTCAGGATGATCCAGAACAGCCAGAAGAGACCGAACACCAGGGCGACCGCCGACAGGGTCAGCATGACCTTGTTGGTCAGCCGGCGGCGGCGGTAGACGGAGTTCTGCATGGTGATGACGGACATCGCGGCTCCTTAGGACCGGGCGCCTTCGCTCTTCGCCAGGCGCAGCAGCAGGAGCTTCGAGCAGGCGAGCACGATGGTGGTGATGAGGAAGAGGATCAGGCCCAGCTCGATCAGCGCCGACAGGTGCACGTCGTCGGAGGCTTCGGCGAATTCGTTGGCCAGGGACGAGGCGATCGAGTTGCCCGGCGCGAACAGCGAGCCGGACAGCCGGTAGGCGTTGCCGATGACGAAGGTCACGGCCATGGTCTCGCCCAGCGCGCGGCCCAGCCCCAGCATGATGCCGCCGACCACGCCGACCTTGGTGAACGGCAGCACCACGCGGGAAACGACTTCCCAGGTGGTCGCGCCCAGCCCGTAGGCCGACTCCTTCAGCATGGCCGGCACGAGTTCGAACACGTCGCGCATCACGGCGGTGATGAAGGGAATGATCATCACCGCCAGGATGATGCCGGCGGTGAAGACGCCTATGCCGAAGGCCGGCCCCTGGAACAGGATGCCGGCCCCCGGAATGTTGCCCAGCGTGGCGATCAGGAAGGGCTGCACGTACTGCTTGAACAGCGGGGCGAAGATGAACAGGCCCCACATGCCGTAGATGATGGAGGGAATCGCCGCCAGCATTTCGACGGCGGTGCCCAGCGGCCGGCGCAGCCAGGTGGGCGACAGCTCCGTCAGGAAGAGCGCGATGCCGAACGACACCGGCACCGCGATCAGCAGCGCGATGGCCGAGGTGACGAGCGTGCCGACGATGGGCACCAGCGCGCCGTATTCATTGTTGACCGGGTCCCATTCGGAGGACCACAGGAACGAGACGCCGTATTTCTCGAGCGTGATCTGGCTGCCCAAGACCAGCGACACCAGGATGGCGGCCAGCAGGCTCAGCACGGCAAAGGCGAAGAACCGGGTCAGGTTCTTGAACAACGCGTCCATGGCCGCGTTACGGTTTTTCTTCATCGGGGGCGTATTCCCGGTAGTAGTCGGCTCGGAGGAAGAATTTCCTCGAATCTCGCCCGAAATGTTATCAAGGACCGCGCTCATGGGAGTTTCCGGAAAGGGAGACAGGTCGACCCCGGGGGCCAGGAGACGCGAAAAACGGGGCGGACGACTCCGCCCGGCCCCGTTTCACGCCACTATGGCACCTCGGCGGATCAGTACAGCGACTTGCCGCTGGCGTCCTTGATGTCGGACTTCCACAGCGAACGGATCTGCGTCGTCACCGCGTCGGGCAGCGCCACGTAGTCCAGTTCCGAAGCGGACTTCTTGCCGTTCTTGAAGGCCCAGTCGAAGAACTTCAGGACTTCGGCGCCTTGCGTCGGCTTGTCCTGAGCCTTGTGCATCAGGATGAAGGTGGCGCTGGTGATGGGCCAGCTCTTCTCGCCCGGCTCGTTGTTCAGGATCACGCCCATGCCCGGCGCGCTCTTCCAGTCGGCATTCGCGGCGGCGGCGGCGAAGGCGGCCTCTTCCGGCTGGACGAACTTGCCGTCCTTGTTCTGGACCTGGCCGTGCGCCAGCTTGTTCTGCTTGGCGTAGGCGTATTCGACGTAGCCGATGGCGCCGGGGAACTGCTTGACGTAGTTGGCGACGCCTTCGTTGCCCTTGCCGCCCTGGCCGGCGGGCCACTTGACGGCCTTGCCTTCACCCACGGACGACTTCCAGTCGGCGGAAACCTTGGACAGGTAGTTGGTCCAGCCGAAGGTCGTGCCCGAACCGTCCGAGCGGTGGACGACGATGATGTCGGCAGCAGGCAGGTTCACGCCGGGGTTCAGCTTGGCGATGGCCTCGTCGTTCCACTTCTTGACCTTGCCCAGGTAGATGTCGGCCAGCAGCGCGCCGGTGAACTTCAGTTGGCCGGGCTGGATGCCTTGCAGGTTGACCACAGGGACGATGCCGCCGATCACGGCCGGGAACTGGACCAGGCCGTTCTTGGCCAGGTCTTCACCGCTCATCGGATCATCCGACGCGCCGAAATCCACGGTCTTGGCGATGATCTGCTTCTGGCCGCCGCCCGAACCGATGGACTGGTAGTTCACCGTGTTGCCCGTGGCAGCCTTGTAGTCCGAGGCCCACTTGGCATAGATGGGATAGGGGAACGACGCGCCGGCACCGGTGATGTCGGCAGCGTGCGCAGACAACGCGGCAACGCCCAGCACGACGCCCACCGACACTTGCTTGAATACGAGTTTGAACATTTGCAGGTCCTCTGCTTTGTGGGAGGTAAAACTCACGACGGCGTCAGATTACGTAGCAAATATGACATGACCATGACAGCACACATGACGGCCATGGAACTGGACATGTAGAATCATTAACGATTCTCATTCATAAAAAAAATGATGCCTGCTCCCGTGCCCGAACAATGGCATGTCCCCGCGATGACCGCCTCGCTGTCCATCAGCGGTGGCATATTGCGCATGGATCAAGACCAGGCCATTACCGAGCAGAACGACGCCGGCTTGAAGCTGGTCCTGCTGCTGGGCGGGGAGCTGCGTTATTCGATGCAAAAACACCGCCAGATAGGCCTCAAGGGCCCCGCGGTCCACCTCAGCCTGAGCCGCAGCCCGTTCATGGTCAGCCATGCCTTCCATGCCGCCTCGCCGCTGCACTACGTGGCCGTGCGCATGCCCGAGGAAGCGCTGCAGGAAGGCCTGGACCTCGACATCGGACGGCATGCCCGCCAGCGCAACGGCACCGACACCCCGTTTTTCCTCGACCGGCAGGCCAACCGGATCCTGCAGGCCCTGGGCCGGCAATTGCTGGCCTGCCCCCTGCGCGGGAACCTGCGTGATCTCTACCTGGCCGGCAAGGCGCTGGAATTGACCGCCACCGTGCTGGCCGGCCTGGAACTGATTCCCGCCGCCAGCCCGGCCCAGGCCGATGCGCTCATGCTGTCGCCGCGCCAGCTCGACGCGCTGCACGAGGCCCGCGCGCGGCTGCTCGAACAGCTTTCCGATCCGCCCGGCCTGGCGGCCCTGGGTCGCCAGGTCGGCCTGAACGTCACGACGCTGACGCGGGGGTTCCGGGCCGTGTTCGGCTGCAGCGTCTATCAATTCGTGCGCGACCAGCGTCTCGAACTCGCCTATCGCATGCTGGCCGCCGGCCGATGCACCGTGGCCCAGGCCGCGTTTGCCGCCGGCTACAGCGATTCGCATTTCTCCAAGGCTTTCCAGAAACGTTTCGGCATCGCGCCGCGCGGACTGCGCCGCTAGCCCGCGGATACGCCCGATCGCCAGATTGATACCGGCAACCGCCAATTCGTCCCCGGCGCCCTCCCTAGAATTGTTGAGATTGATTCTCAATTCAAGAAAGGGAGAGGGTCTCCGTGGATATCCGCAAGCCATTTCATTCCCGGCCTGGCGCCTTCCGACCCGGCCCGGCCCGCACCGCGCTGGCCTCGGCCATCATGCTGCTGGGCGCCGGTGTCCATGCCCAGGCCGTCCCCGAGCCGCCGGCCAGCATGCTGCCCGCGGTGACCGTCACCGGCGGCGCGGACACGCCGTCGTCCTTGCTCAAGACGTCGCAGTCCGCCAAGGAAACGCCGCAGTCGATCACCGTCATCGACCGCGAGCGCATGCAGCAGCAGAACCTGCAGACGCTGGAGGAAGTGCTGCAGCAGGCGCCCGGGATCACCGTCCAGCCCTATCAGCAGCTCACCACGGGCTACTACGCCCGTGGCTTCAAGATCGACTCCTTCCAGCAGGACGGCGTGCCCGTGCTCATGGGCCAGACGGCCAGTGCGCCGGAAGACATGGGCATGTACGAACGGGTGGAAATCGTGCGCGGCGCCAACGGCCTGCTCCAGGGCACGGGCAACCCGGCCGCCACCGTCAACCTCGTGCCCAGGCGGGCGCCGCGGCGGTTCGAGGCGCGCGGCGCGCTGACCGCCGGCAGTTGGAACCGCTACCGCGCCGAAGCGGACGTGGGCGGCCCGGTGAACGAAAGCGGCAGCCTGCGCGCAAGGCTGGTGGCCAGCCATGAGGACCGCGATTTCTTCTACGACGTGGCAGGCCAGAAGTCCACCAATCTGTACGGCACGGCTGAACTCGACCTGGGCCCCGCCACCGTGCTGTCGGTGGGTGTCCATCACCAGCGCATCCGTTCCATCACCAACATGGCCGGGGTTCCCTTCTATCGCGACGGCCGCGATATCGGCCTGCCGCGCTCGACCTACCTGGATGTCGCCTGGGACCGCTTCGACTGGGACAACACGCGGCTGTTCGCCGGCCTGGAGCATGCGTTCGACAACGGCTGGACCGCCAGGCTCAACGTCAACCACCTGACGGGCGACGCCGACCTGAAATATGCCGGCGCCAATGGCGCGGTCGATCCCGCAACGGGCACCGGTCCGCGCCTGACCGGCGGCGCCTATGAATTCGAGAACCGCCAGACCAGCGCCGACGGTTACCTGAACGGCCCCTTCACCTTGTTCGGCCGGCGGCACGAGGCGCTGGTCGGGATCAACCACCTGCGCACCAGCACCGAGCAGTTCTCCGCCAGTTTCCTGGCGCCGATCGGCGTGCCGGTGGACGTATGGAAATGGGATCCGCGCAGCGTGCCCGAACCGGCGGTCGGTCCCTACGCGTCGCGCGGGCCGACGCGCATGGTCCAGTCGGGCATCTATGCGATGGGCCGGTTTTCGCTGGCCGATCCTCTCAAGCTGATCCTGGGGGGACGGGTGAGCCGATGGAAGCAGGACACCGCCTCCGCCAGTTCCCGGCTCAGCAGCGAGTTCACGCCCTATGGCGGCCTGGTCCTGGACATCACGCCGCAGTGGGCGCTCTACGCCAGCTACGCACAGGTCTTCCAGCCCCAGACACAGACCACGTGGGAGGGCGGCATGCTGGATCCGGTCCAGGGAAGCAACCGGGAAGTCGGCATCAAGGGCGGCCTGCTGGAAGGGCGGCTGGATGCCAGCCTGGCCCTCTTCAACATCCGGCAGCGCAACCGCGCGCAGACCGACCCCGCGCATCCTTGCGCGGGCGCGGTCTGCTACTACATCGCTGGCGGCGAAGTCGAGAGCCGCGGGATCGAGGCGGAAGTCAACGGCCGGGTCATGCCGGGGCTGGACCTGTCGCTGGGCTATACCTACAACGCCACGGAGTACCTGAAGGATGCTCAGTCGCAGGGACAGCCCTTCGCCCGCTTCACGCCCAAGCACATCTTCAGGCTCTGGACGAATACCGTACTGCCCGGAAACGATGGCCGGCTCAGCGCGGGCGTGGGCATCCAGGCGCAAAGCGCCTACACCGTGCAGTCCGGCGGCGTGACCCTGCGCCAGGGCGGCTATGCCCTGGCCAGCCTGCGGATCGGCTACCGCATCAACAAACACATGAGCGCGGCGCTGCACGTCAACAACCTATTCGACCGGCGCTACTACCAGAGCCTGTCCGGCACCAGTTGGAACAACCGCTACGGCGAACCCCGCAGCGTGGCGCTGACGCTGCGCATGGAGTACTAGGGTGCCGGCTCCGCACTGGCCCCTGCGCACCGGCCTGGCCGTCCTGGGCGCCCCCGCGGCCGCCATCGGGCTGGCGATCGCCATCGCGCGCCGGGCGCCGCTGGACGATGCGCTGGACCGGCTGTATGCCGGCATGTTCATCGGCGTGCTGGCGCAGTTGCTGTTGCTGGGCGGCAGCCTGCTCCTGGGCACACGCGCAGCCGTGCCCATGCGCCGCGCCGTGGCCGTCACCCACGCGTGGGCCGGCATGATCGTGGGCCTCGTGCTGTTCGTGGTCTGCCTGACCGGCGTGTTCGCCGTGCTCAAGCAGGAAGTCCGCTATTGGGAGATGCCATCCGAGCGGCAGGCCCCCGCCCCGCGACCCGACCTGGACGCCCTGCTGCATGCGGGCCAGGCGCGATTCGGCGATGCCGCGTCGCTGATGATCCAGTTGCCGGACGGCCTGCGGCGCCATGCCATCGTGGCCTCCGCCGGCGGCCGGCCGGCCGCCGGCCAGGCCGCGCTGGTCCTGCGCGCCGACGATGCCCGTCCCATGCCCGCCACCCGTGGCGGCGCGGCGGAGCTGCTGGTCACGCTGCACAACACCCTGCACGCGGGCTTTCCGGGGCGGGTGGTCGTCAGCCTGTTCGGCTTCGCGCTGGCCTTCCTCGTCGTGGGCGGCGTAGCCAACCATCCCCGCCGGTCCCCCGGACTGCTGCGCCTGCGCATCGGCGCGGATGCCCGGACGCTGGCGCTGGACGTCCACAAGCTGCTGGGGCTCTGGCTGTCGCCGCTCCTGCTGCTGATCGCGGTGACGGGCATCTTCTCGGGCCTGGGCGCGCTGGCGACCGTCAACCTGGCGCCCCACGCCTTCCCCGACGACCCGCGCCGGGCCATGCAGGCGCTGATGGACAATGCTTCCTTCCCCGCGCTGGGGCAGCCCGCCGCCATGTCCAGCCTGAACGCCCTGGTCGACAGGCACCGGCAGGCCCATCCCGGATTCCAGGTGGAAAGCGTCGCCATCCTGCATTGGGGCGATGCACAGGCCTACGCCACTCTGCGCGGCCACGGCGCCGGCCAGTTGAGCACCGGCGTGTTCGAGCGCTTCCACTACCGTCTGCGCGACGGCGCGCTGCTGCGCCACGATAGCGCGGCGCAGCGTGGGCCCTGGACCCAGGCGTTCATCGCCATCCAGCCCCTGCACTTCGCGCAGTACGGCGGCACGGCCAGCCGCTGGCTGCATGCGGCGGGCGGCATGGCCGCCGCGCTGCTGGCCGCCTCCGGCACCTGGCTCTGGCTGCGGCGGCGGGCAACGCCGGACCGTCCGCTGGCCTGGCCGAGGCGGATCGCACAAGGCGTCTGCCTGGGGTTGACGCTCTCGTGCAGCGTGCTCCTGGCCATGACCTGCCTGACGCCGGACGCCATGCCGGACCGGCCGGCGCTGCAAGCGTGGGCCTTCTGGGGCTCCTGGCTGGCGTCGGCCGCCGGCTTCGCCTGGCCCGGACACGGCGGCCGGCGCACCACGGCCGCGCTGCGGCTTGCCGGCCTGCTGCTCTGGCTGGCGGCCATCGCCGATCTGGCGCGCCAGGCCGGCCACCCGCTGGCCGCCCAACTGCCGGCGCTGGCCTTCGACCTCCTGCTGATCCTGGCGGGCACCCTGACGTGGCGGCTCGCCCGTTTTTCCTTTCGCCATCCATCATGACCCGACACAAACTCCCCGCCCCCGCCGGCGACGCCTCGCGCCAGCCCCGGCTTTTCGCGCTGTCCTCTTCGCTGGCCGTCCTCCAGGCCGACGCGACCGTCCATCTGATGCCCTTCCAGCGGAATGGCCTGCCGCGGGCCGGCTGGATCATGGGCATCAAACCCATTTCCGATACCGCCTCGGTCCACGGCAACCACTGGGAGCGGCATCCGCGCGGCGACGAAATCCTGACGCTGCTGGAAGGATCGCTGCGTGTCGTCCTGGCCGCGGACGCGGGCGCCGAATGCGAACTGAAAGTCGTCGCGGGCGAATCCCTCGTCGTTCCCCAGGGATGGTGGCACCGGCTGGAGGTAGGCCAGCCGGGCCGCCTGATGTTCGTCACTCCCGCCACCGACAGCGAGCACCGCCTGCACCGCCCCCACGACCAGGAAGACTGACATGCACACCCATTCCCCCGCCTCCACGGCACGGCGCGGCGCCACGCTGCTGCAATGGCCCATGATCGCCTGCCTGTACGCTTCCCAGGGCATCCCCTTCGGGCTCGCGATGGAAGCGCTGCCGGCCATCCTGCGCGGCCAGGGCGCCAGCCTCGGGGCCCTGGCCTACCTACCCCTGGTAAGCCTGCCCTGGGTACTGAAATGCGGCTGGGCACCCATCGTGGACAACCACTGGTCGCCACGCCTGGGGCGCCGGCGCAGCTGGATCCTGCCCATGCAGGCGCTGGTCCTGGCGCTGCTGCTGGGCGTCATGGCGATCGGTGTCACGCAGGCCACCCTGCCCTATCTGCTGGCGCTGTCGGTGGCCGCGTCGCTGGCCAGCGCCACGCAGGACATCGCCACCGACGGCCTGGTCGCCGAACGGTTCGAACCTCATGTGCTCGGCACCGCCAACGCGGTCCAGGTCGCCGGCACCATGATCGGCTTCTTCTACGGCGGCCCGGTGTTCCTGATGGCCTATGCGCGCGTCGGCCTGACGGGCGCGCTGCTGCTCCTGGCCCTGCCCATCGCGCTCAGCCTGGCGCTGGTCGCCGCCTGGCGCGAGCCCGCGTCCCTCTCCGATCGATGGCCGCGCCCGCGGCAGGCCAGCCTGTGGCGCTTCCTGCGGTCAGGTCGGCATGCCTGGGCCCTGGTCGCCGCCGCCTTCCTGTCCGCCGTGACCGTGGTGGCCTGCCACGGCCTGTCCAAGCTGCTGCTGGTCGATGCCGGCTGGGCGCTCGAGAAGATCGGTCAGGTGGGCATGGTCGGCGGCGCAGTCACCATCGTCCTGGGATGCGGAGGCGGCGCCTGGCTGGTGTCGCGGCTGGGCACCTGGGCGGTGTTTTTCACCGGCATCGCCTCGGCGGGCGTGGCGGCCGCGGTCTGGACCGCGCTGGCGTGGACCTCGCCCGCGCTGCCCGCCTACGCGGTCTGGGTGGCGACGCTGCTGACCAGCTTCGGCGCCGGCAGCGCATCCGTCGCGATGATGACCGCCGCCATGCGCTTCGCCCACGCGCGCGACCAGGCCGGCACCGACATGACCGCCGTGCAGAGCATGCGTGACCTGGGCGAGATGGCCGCGTCCTCGTCGCTGATGGCCCTGGCCGCGCTGGCGGGCTACGGCGGCAGCTTCATGGTTGGCGTCGGGCTGGCGCTGGCCACGCTGGTACTGACGCCGGCGCTGCTGCGGTCGCGCCGGGCCTAACCGGCTGTTTCGTCGAAACCGCCCAGCGCCTTCATCAGGTGCGCATGGAGGTTGAACGGCCGGCGGCGCGATCGCACCCGGACGTAATCCCCCGAGGGCTGCTGCTGCCAGGCCAGCTGGTTGTCGCGCAGGGCGAAGGTGAAGGATTCATCGATCACCCGCTTCTTCAGGGCCGGGTCGAATATGGGGAAAGCGACCTCGACCCGGCGGAAGAAATTGCGGTCCATCCAGTCGGCGGACGCCAGGTAGACCATCTCCTGGCCGCCGTTCAGGAAGTAGAACACCCGCGAATGCTCCAGGAAGCGGCCGACGATGGACCGCACGGTGATGTTCTCCGACAGCCCGGGGACGCCCGCGCGCAGGGTGCATACGCCCCGCACCACCAGATCGATGCGCACGCCGGCGCGGCTGGCCTTGTACAACTCCTCGATTACCGAGGGCTCGAGCAGCGAGTTCATCTTGGCCATGATCCGCGCCGGCTTGCCCGCCCGCGCATGGCGTGCCTCGCGGCGGACCAGCGCCACCATGGTCTCGTGCAGCGAGAACGGCGCCTGCAGCAGGCATTTCAGGTGGCGGCGCGCGCCCAGTCCGGTCAGTTGCGAGAAGATTTGCTCCATGTCCTCGCACATGCGCGCATCGGCGGTGAACAGGCCGAAGTCGGTGTAGAGGCGCGCGGTGCTGGGATGGTAGTTGCCGGTGCCCAGGTGGCCGTAGCGGCGGATGCGGCCGCGCTCATGACGCAGCACCAGGGCCATCTTGGCGTGGGTCTTGTGCCCCACCACGCCGTAGACCACGTGCGCGCCCACCTCTTCCAGGCGGGCGGCCCAGTTGATGTTGGTCTGCTCGTCGAAGCGTGCCATCAGTTCCACCACCACGGTCACTTCCTTGCCCGAACGGGCGGCCGCCAGCAGCAGGCGCATCAGCTCGGAGTCCTCGCCGGTGCGGTAGATGGTCTGCTTGATGGCGACCACGCCGGGATCGGCCGCCGCCGCGGTCAGGAAATCGATGACGGGCTGGAACGACTGGTAGGGATGGTGCAGCAGCCGGTCCTGCGTGGCGATGGCCTTGAACAGCTCGTCCGGCGTCAGGTTGTTGCGGTCGAAGGGGGACGGAATGGCCGCGCGGAACGGCGGGAATTTCAGCTCCGGCCGGTTGATGCCGTTCACCAGCTGCATCAGCCGCGCCAGGTTGACCGGCCCGTCCACCCGGTAGGCGTCGGCGGGCGTCAGGGAGAATTCCTTGAGCAGGAAGTTCTCGAGCTCCACCGGGCTGGAGTCGGCCAGCTCCAGCCGGACGCCGTCGCCGAAATGCCGCTGCGTCAGCTCGCCTTGCAGGGCCTGGCGCAGGTTGGTGATTTCCTCGTCATCGACGAACAGGTCGCTGTTGCGCGTCAAGCGCCACTGGTAGCAGCCGTCCACCGTCATGCCGGGGAACAGGTCGCCCACGAAGGCCTGCATGAACGAGGTCAGCATGACGTAGCCGTGAGGGTGGCCGGACAGCTCGGGCGGCATCTGCGTCAGGCGCGGCAAGGCGCGGGGCGCCTGCACGATGGCGATGGCGGCATTGCGGCCGAAGGCGTCGCGTCCCGACAGCTGGACGGCGAAGTTCAGGCTCTTGTTGAATACCCGCGGGAAAGGATGGGCCGGGTCGAGGCCGATGGGCGTCAACAGCGGCATGACGTCCAGCCGGAAGACCTCGTGCGCCCACGCCCGCTGCGCCGGGGTCCAGCTCTGCGCCATGTGCAGCACGATGCCCTCGGCCTGCAGCCGCGGCAGCACCTCGCGGTTCAGCAAGGCATATTGGCGCTCGACCAGCGCATGGGCGGCCTCGGATACACGCTGCACGACCTCGGCCGGCGTGCGGCCATCCAACCCGCGCGCACCGGGATTCTGCCGCACCTGTTCATGCAGGCTGGCCACGCGGATCTCGAAGAACTCGTCCAGGTTCGATGCGACGATGCACAGGAACCGCAATCTCTCGAGCAGGGGCGCCCGGTCGTCCTCGGCCAGGGCCAGCACTCGTTCGTTGAACTTGAGCAAGGCAAGCTCGCGATTCAGGAACAGGTCTTTGGCAGGCAATCTGGCAACCATGGAATATCCGCAAAAATGGGCGACGAAGCTGAGACGGTTATTTTTGCGTCAAAATGATGACTACCTTATGACAGTGCAACCATTCTGTCATCGAAGCGCCTTATTCTTGCAGTTCGCATTCCTTCTTTCCATTCCATGAACCAATTGCTCGCCGCCGTCGATCTCGGCTCCAACAGTTTCCGCCTGGTGATCGGCCGCGTGGTCGACGAAGGCGGGACCATCCAGATCTACCCGGTCGACCGGCTCAAGGAAACCGTGCGGCTGGCGGCGGGCCTGCGGGCGGACAAGACGCTGGATACCTCGACCACCGATTTCGCGCTGCAGGTGCTGCGCCGTTTCGGCGAACGCCTGCGCAGCTTCCATCCGGAACGCGTGCGGGCAGTGGCCACCAACACGTTCCGCGTGGCGCGCAACGTCGCCGAGTTCCTGCCGCTGGCGGAAGAGGCCCTGGGCTTTCCCATCGAGGTCATCGCCGGGCGCGAGGAAGCGCGCCTCATTTTCTCGGGCGTCTCGCACTCCCTGCCCCCTTCCCCCGCCAAGCGGCTCGTGGTCGACATCGGCGGCGGCTCGACCGAGTTCATCGTCGGACGGCGCTTCGAGCCCGAGCTGATGGAATCGCTGTACATGGGATGCGTGAGCTTCAGCCGCGCCTACTTCCCCGACGGCATCATCGACGCCCACGCCATGAAGCAGGCCGAAATGGCCGCCCGCCGCGAGATCGAGGTCATCGCCAAGCAGTATCGCAAGGCGGGATGGCAGGAAGCCTACGGCTCGTCGGGAACGAGCAAGGCGCTGGGCGCGATCCTGACCGAGTCCGGCTTTTCGGAATCCGGCATCACGCGCCGCGGCATGGACAAGCTCAAGGACAAGCTGATCAAGGCCGGTACGGTCGAACGCGCGCAGCTGGCGGGCATCAAGCCGGACCGCATCTCGGTGCTGCCCGGGGGCCTGGCCATCATGAGCGCGATCTTCGACGAGCTGGGCCTGGACGTGATGCGCACGGCCGACGGCGCGCTGCGCGTGGGGGTGCTGTACGACCTGGCCGGCCGCGACGCCTCGCTGGACAAGCGCGACGACACGGTGCGCCAGTTCATGAGCCGCTACAAGGTGGACCGCGCCCAGGCCACGCGCGTGCGCCAGACGGCGCTGGAACTGTTCAAGCAACTGGTGCCCATGCCCGCCGACGAGCACCAGGAATTGACCCGGGTGCTGGGCTGGGCCGCCGACCTGCACGAGATCGGCCTGTCCATCGCCCACAACACCTATCACCGGCACTCGGCCTACATCCTCGAACACGCCGACATGCCGGGCTTCTCGCGCCAGGACCAGGCGCTGCTCGCGCTCCTGGCGCTGGGCCACCAGGGCAAGCTGGCCAAGCTCCAGCACCTGGTCAACCACCACGAGCAATGGATCGCCATCCTGTGCCTGCGCCTGGCGGCCATTCTCTACCGCCGGCGCGAGGACATCGCCGCGCCGCCCATCAAGGTCTCGGTCAAGGGATCGTCCATCATCGTCAAGACCGACGCGGCCTGGATGAGTGCGCACCCGCTGACCGACTTCACGCTGCGCGCCGAGGAATCAGAATGGCGCAAGGTGGGATTCACGTTCGAGCTGCTTGAGCTCTGAACGCAGGCGCCGGGTCAGCCGGCGCAATACCTTCACCCCGGTGCGGCGCAGCCGCCGCGTCAACCGCAAGCGCCTGCGCCGCGTTGCCGACGGACGCGGGAACGCGGCCGCCAGGCGGCGGCCAGGCGACGCCACGGACCTCACGAACGCCTCGAGACCTGGGATTCCAGCCCGAAGTGCCGGCGATAGCGATCGTCCAGCGCGTCGATGGACAGCAGCATGGGGAAATCGGCCGTGTTGAAATCGGCGTCCCAGGCCGGTTCGCCGCAGACGCGGGCCCCCACCTTCAGGTAGCCCTTGATCAGCGGCGGCACGCGGGTCGGCAGGTTGCAGTCCAGGCGCTCGACGGGAAGGCGGTGCAGCGGCTGCACGCGCAGGTCGCGGGCCTGTTCGATGTCGGCCGCCACCGAGCGGTACACCCCGGCCGCGGTCGCGCCGTCGTCGCGCAGGCTGACGCTGGCGCAACCGAACACGTAGCGCTTTCCGGTGCGGCGCAGGAACTCGGCCAGCCCCGACCACAGCAGCATGATGACGGCGCCGCTGCGGTAGTCGCGATGGGTGCAGGAACGTCCGAACTCGACCAGCTCGCTGCGGATGGCGCCCAGGCCGGACAGGTCGAACTCGGATTCGGAATAGTAGCCGCCGGCCTGGCGGGCCTGATCGGGCCCCAGGATGCGGTAGGTGCCCACGACCCGGCCGGTATCCAGTTCGCGCACGATGAGGTGTTCGCACCATGCATCGAACCGGTCCTCGTCGATGCCGTCGATGGCGGTCGGGAACACGGCCCCCATGTCTTCGGTGAACACCTCGTAGCGCAGGCGCTGGGCTTGCCGGACCTCTTCCCAGGAACGCGCCAGCCCCACAGCCAGGCCGGGGGTCTGGACACCGCCTTGAAGTTCGTCGGCCAGGCCGCGACGCGCTTCGATGCGGGTGAATTCGAGCATATGCACACTCCTTGACAGGTAAGTCGAGTGTCGGTGCTTAGCGTTTCACGTCATTGACAGAATAATGACGGTACCATGAATCGGTCACAATTCGTGCCCTTGTTGAAACGCCTGCTTACGAATGGAGCCCCCCCCTACGCGCTTACGCGCGCCCCCCAGGGGGCGAAACCGGCGGACCGGCAAAGCCGGATCCGCGGTTTCCTGGGTCTAGGGAAACTGTCTTGGACTGAAGCACCGGTGCTTCGCTGGCAGCCAGCGAAGCACCGGCGCCACAACCCGAGAAACGGGTACTAGACCCAGGATGCGGTGGATCCGGCTCCGCCGGTCCACCCGCATCGCCCCCTTGAGGGGGCCCGCGGAAGCGGGTAGAGGGTGGGCTTCCCTAGACAAACTCGGGATTGATGACCGCGCGGACGACGACCTGGAAGTCTTCGTCGCGCTGGCGGCGGGCCAGCCACCACAGGCCGCCCTTCTTCAGGCTCCAGGGCAGGTCTTCGCCGGCCAGCAGGGTGCTGGCCACACGCCCCAGCGTGGGCTGGTGGCCCACCACCAGCACCGATCGCGGCGACAGGGGCCAGCCGGAGGCGGCCAGGACGTGGGCGGGCGCGGCCTCGGGCGCCAGTTCCGGCACGACGGTGTAGTCGCAGCCCAGGGCGTCGGCGGTCTGGCGCGTGCGCACCGCGGGGCTGGCCATGACCATCAGGTCGGAAGGGCCATGGGCCCGGAGCCACGCGGCGACGGCCTCGGCCTGCTTGTGCCCGCGCCGCGTCAGGGCGCGCTGCAGGTCGTTCGGGCCGTCTTCAGCCTCGGCGTGGCGCCAGAGAATCAGGTTCATGGATGCTGCTTGCATGGTCATGATCGAAGCTCCCGATTTTGCCTGCCGGGCATGACTGAGGCTTGACAGACCCTAGGCCAGGCTGGCGGACAGGAGTCCCAGGCACTCGTCGACCAGGGCCTCCTCGGCCGCCTCGACCATCAGGCGCAGCTTGGGCTCCGTACCCGAGGCACGGATCAGTACCCGTCCCTGGCCGTCCAGGCGCCGCTCGACCTCTTCCCTGGCATGGGCCAGCCCGGCGTGCTCGTGCCAGTCCAGGCCCGGCGCGAGCGGAACGTTCACCAGCTTCTGAGGATACAGCCGCAGCGGCTCCAACAGCTCGGCCAGCGACTTGCCCTGGCGGCGCATCGCCGCCAGGACCTGGAGCCCGGCCATGGTGCCGTCCCCGGTCGTATGCCGGTCCAGGCACAGCACGTGGCCGGAACTCTCGCCACCATACAGCCAGCCTTTCTTGCGCAGCATCGCCAGCACGTAGCGGTCGCCCACGGCGGCGCGCGCGAACGGCACGTTCAGGTCGCGCATCCGGTGCTCGAAGGCAAGATTGGTCATCTGCGTGCCGACCACGCCCGCGACCGGTCCGGCCAGCAGGCGGTCGGTCACGATGGCATACAGCAGCTCGTCGCCGTTGTAGCGCCTGCCGTCGCCATCGACCATCAACACGCGGTCGGCATCGCCGTCGAGCGCGATGCCCAGGTCGGCCTTCTGCGCTCCCACCGCCTCGGCCAGCGCATCCAGGTGCGTGGCGCCGACGCCGTCGTTGATGTTCATGCCGTTGGGCGCGCAGCCTATACAGCTGACGGTGGCCCCCAGCTCCTCGAACACGGCAGGCGCCACGTGATAGGCCGCGCCATGGGCCGCGTCGATCACCAGCCGCATGTCGGTCAGGTCGAGATCGTTGGGGAATCCGCTCTTGCAGAATTCGATGTAGCGGCCCGCGGCATCCGTCAGGCGCTTGGCGCGGCCCAGCTTGCCGGACGGCACGCATCCGACCGGTTCGCCCAGCGCCGCCTCGATGCGCAGCTCGACCTCGTCGGCCAGCTTCATGCCCGTGGCCGAGAAGAATTTGATGCCGTTGTCGAAATAGGGATTGTGCGAAGCGCTGATCACGATGCCGGCCGACAGGCGCAGCGCCCTGGTCAGGTATGCGATGGCCGGCGTGGGCATGGGACCGGCCAGCAGCACGTCGATGCCCGCCGCGGACAGCCCGGCCTCGAGCGCCGATTCCAGCATGTAGCCGGAGATGCGCGTGTCCTTGCCGATCAGGACGACCGGCTTCCCTCCCTCGCGATGTTCGGCCGTCAGGACCCGACCGGCCGCATACCCCAGGCGCAGCGCGAATTCCGCGTTGATGACCTTTGATCCGACCTTGCCCCGAATGCCGTCGGTTCCGAAATACTTGCGTCGTCCAACCATCTTGGATGGCCCCCTGCTTGTTGTTCTTGTCCGCGCGAGAGCGCGCGGCCATCATTCGTCCCAGGCCTGCACCGCTTGCCAGACCTTCAGGGCGTCCACGGTGGCCGCGACGTCGTGGACGCGGACGATGGCCGCCCCGCGATCCACCGCGGCCAGGGCCGCCGCGACGCTGCCCGCCACCCGTTCCCCCACGGGCTTGCCGGTCACCGCCCCGATCATGGTCTTGCGGGACACTCCGATTAGTAGCGGATATCCCAGCGCACCGATAGTGGGCAAACTACGCATGAGCTGGTAGTTGTGGGCGGTAGTCTTGCCGAACCCGAATCCCGGGTCCAGGCAGATCCGCTCGCGTGCCACGCCTGCCGCCAGCAGGCGCTGCGCCTGCTGGCGCAGGAAGGCGGCCACCTCGCCGGCCACGTTACCGTAGACCGGCGCCTGCTGCATGGTGCGCGGTTCGCCCTGCATGTGCATCACGCACAAACCGCTCGCCCCCCGCGCCACCGCCTCGATGGCCCCCGGCTGCCGGAATCCGTAGATATCGTTGATCATGTCGGCGCCCGCATCCAGCGCCGCCCGCATCACCGCCGGCTTGAAGGTGTCCACCGACAACGGCACCCCGCAATCCCGCAGCGCCTCGATCAACGGCAACAGCCTTGCCAGCTCGTCCTCCAACGACACCGGCGCGGCCCCCGGCCGCGTCGACTCGCCGCCGATATCCAGCATGTCGGCCCCTTCGGCGACCAGTTGCCGCGCATGCGCGATCCCCGCATCCAGCGCCAGACTCTTCCCCCCATCGGAAAACGAATCCGGCGTGACGTTGATGACCCCCATGACCAGCGGCCGGGAAAACTCAAGAGAAAAGCGACCGCACTGAAGCCGAAGCGGAGTATCAGAATGAATTGGCACGGAACCCTGCATGCATGCTTACGCCACGAAACAACAAAGGGCGGCAAAAACGCCGCCCTCCACCAGCCAGTTGCCCTCCCAGGGCACGGCGGATCCGGCTCCGCCGGTCCGCCAGTGCCGCCCCTGGGGGCCGCGCCAAGCGCGTAGGGGGACCGCTAAGCCACCGCTGTTGCGTTCTGCGCGACGCCGCCGGTGCTGGGCGGCGTGTTGGGCGGCGCGCCGGCCGAATCCGAGGCCTTGGGCGGCCGCGGCGGACGTCCGTCGATGATGTCGTTGATCTGGTCCGCGTCGATGGTTTCCCACTCGAGCAGCGCGCGGGTCATGGATTCGACCTTGTCGCGGTTGTCCTCCAGGATCTTGCGCGCCACCGCGTACTGCTCATCGATGATGCGGCGGATCTCGCCATCGACCTTCTGCATGGTCGCCTCGGACACCTGGGTCGTCTTGGTGATGCTGCGGCCCAGGAACACCTCGCCTTCGTTCTCGGCATAGACCATGGGGCCCAGCGAGTCGGTCATGCCGTAGCGGGTGACCATGTCGCGCGCGATCTGGGTCGCCCGCTCGAAGTCGTTCGAGGCGCCGGTGGTCATCTGGTTCATGAAGACCTCTTCGGCGATACGGCCGCCGAACAGCACCGCGATGGTGTTCAGCATGCGGTCCTTGTCCATGCTGTAGCGATCGCCCTCGGGCAACTGCATGGTCACGCCCAGCGCGCGGCCGCGCGGGATGATGGTGACCTTGTGCACCGGGTCGGTCTTGGGCAGCATCTTGGCGACGATGGCGTGGCCGGACTCGTGGTACGCGGTGTTGCGGCGCTCTTCCTCGGGCATGACGATGGAGCGGCGCTCGGCGCCCATGATGATCTTGTCCTTGGCCTTCTCGAAGTCCAGCATGTCCACCGTGCGGCCGTTGCGGCGGGCGGCGAACAGCGCGGCCTCGTTCACGAGGTTGGCGAGGTCCGCGCCCGAGAAACCGGGCGTGCCGCGGGCCAGGATGGTGGCGTCGACGTCGGACGACACCGGCACCTTGCGCATGTGGACCTTCAGGATCTGCTCGCGGCCGCGGATGTCGGGCAGCGGCACCACGACCTGGCGGTCGAAGCGGCCCGGGCGCAGCAGCGCCGGGTCGAGCACGTCGGGCCGGTTGGTGGCGGCGATCACGATGATGCCCTGGCCGGTCTCGAAGCCGTCCATTTCCACCAGCATCTGGTTCAGGGTCTGCTCGCGCTCGTCGTTGCCGCCGCCCAGGCCGGCGCCGCGCTGGCGGCCGACGGCGTCGATTTCATCGATGAAGATGATGCAGGGGGCATGCTTCTTGGCGTTCTCGAACATGTCGCGCACGCGGGCCGCGCCCACGCCGACGAACATCTCGACGAAGTCCGAGCCGGAGATGCTGAAGAACGGCACCTTGGCCTCGCCGGCGATGGCGCGCGCCAGCAGGGTCTTGCCGGTACCCGGCGAGCCCACCATCAGCACGCCGCGCGGAATGCGGCCGCCCAGCTTCTGGAATTTCGAGGGGTCGCGCAGGAAGTCGACCAGTTCCTGGACGTCTTCCTTGGCCTCGTCGCAGCCCGCGACGTCGGCGAAGGTGACCGTGTTCGAATTCTCGTCCAGCATGCGCGCACGCGACTTGCCGAAGTTGAACGCGCCGCCGCGTCCGCCGCCCTGCATCTGGCGCATGAAGAATATCCAGACGCCGATCAGCAGCAGCATCGGGAACCACGAGACGAAGATGCTCATGAAGAGCGAGGGCTCTTCCTTGGCCTTGCCCGATACCTGGACGCCGTACTTCATCAGGTCGCTGACCAGCCAGAGATCGCCGGGGGACGTGATGCTGTAGGGACGGCCGTCGGTGGGCGTGACGCTCAGCACATCGCCCTGGATGTCGACTTTCTGGATGCGCCCGGCCTTGGCCTCTTCCATGAACTGGGAGTAGGACACGGTGTCCTGCGGACGGGTACGGCCCTCGAACTGCTTGAAGACCGTAAACAGGACGAATGCGATCACCATCCAGACCGCGACTTTGGAGAACATGTTGTTCAAGGTCGATCTCCTACTTGATTGCCGATCGGTCGACCTGCCGGAAAATATCCGGCCCGATCGGACACTAAGTCCGATTCTACTATTGTCGGCCGCCGGGATTCTTCAGCCCCACCCCCACGAGAAAGGTCTCGGAGGATTTGTCCCGCGACGCCTTGGGCTTGCGTTCCACCACTCGGCGGAAAGTCTGCTTGAAACTCTGCACGATCTGGGAAAAGCCGCTGCCGTGAAAAGCCTTCACGATCAGCGCCCCGTCGGGCTTGAGGTGCTCCTGCGCGAACTCCCGTGCCAGATCGCACACGTGCTGGATACGCGCCGAGTCCGCAGCCCCGACTCCCGATAGATTGGGGGCCATGTCGGAAATCACAAGGTCCACCGGCTGGCTTCCCAGCAGGGCCTCGAGCTGATGCAACACGGCTTCCTCGCGAAAATCGCCCTGGATGAATTCCACGCCGGCCACCGGCTCCATGGGAAGCAGGTCCAGGGCGATGATCCGTCCCCGTATGGTACCCTGCGGGCCGGCCAGGCGCTCGCGGGCGACCTGGGACCAGCTGCCGGGCGCCGAACCGAGGTCGATCACCACGTCGCCGGGCCTCATGAGCTTCTCGGTATCCAGGATCTCGGTCAGTTTGAAGGCGGCCCGGGCACGGTATCCCTTCTGCTGCGCGAGCTTCACATAGGGGTCGTTGATGTGCTGGTGCAACCAGTTCTTCGAAAACTTGTTCTTGGCCATATCTGCCCGGTCGCCCGGGTCGGTATCGATTCAAATCAATGCGGCATCGCCGCGCTATCGGGAGCATACTGCGGACTGGCCATCGCGCCGTTGGCCCGGCTCCCGTACAATCTCGTCATGCCAGTCCTAGACATCAATTCGACATTGCGCAGCGCCCTCCGGGCCGCTGCCCACCCGCTCAAGCCGGTCGTCCTCATCGGCGACAAGGGCCTGAGCGACGCCGTCCTGCAGGAAATCGACCGCAACCTCTCGGCGCACGGCCTGATCAAGGTCCGCGCCGGCGGCGAGGACCGCGCCACGCGAGACGAACTGCTCTACAAGATCTGCGGCGAGCTGTCCTGCGCGCCCGTCCATCACCTGGGCAAGATCTTCATCCTGTACCGTCCCACCGAACGCGATCCCGACGCGGCCGACCTGCTGGGCGCCCGCAAGCCCAAGCCGGACGTGTCCACGCTGGGTACCGGCGCGCGCAAGGCCAACGAAGCCCACCTGCCCAAGAAGCTGGCGGTGGCCGGCAAGCCCGCCGCACCGGCCCGCACCAGGGCGGAACGCCCGGACCGGGCCGAGCGCGACGGCGGCGCCATGACCGCGCGGGAACGCTACCTGGGCACGGACAAGCGCCAACGGCCGTCCATCCACGAGGAAACCGGTTCGCGCCGGGGCGCCGCGCGCACCACGCCGGCCCGCCGGCCCTCGGGCCTTGGTTCGACGCTGGGCGCCGCCCGCAAGACCGCAGCCGGCAAGCCCGCGGCCAAGCGGGCGGGCAGCGCGCTGTCGTTGCGCGCCGGCGCCCGTGGCCGGCCGGCCGAAGGCGGTCAACGCACGACCGCCACCAGCCGCAAGCCCAGGACCGCCACCAAGAAGTAAAGCACGCTCGACACCCCGTGCCAGGTCCCGAAATCCGCCCAGGCGGGAACGGCCTGGCCGGCGGCGATCAGGGCTCGTCCGTAGTCCAGCACGGGCCGGGTGCCGAAATACCCCAACCCCACTCCCACCGCCATGAGCAGCACGGCGCGGCGCCCCGCCGCCCCCAGCGGCAGCCCGCGCCCCAGCCGGTCCAGCAGCAGCATCGACAACGCCACCACCAGCCCGCCATACGCCAGCAACCGGAACAGCGATCCCGCCGTCGCCGCCGCGCGCATGGGCTCGAGCTGGGAAAACAACAACGGCGCCACCACCAGCCCGATCGTCCAGAGCGCCCCACACCACAGCGCCGCCAACAGCCGCACCACCGTAGCCATCAATCAGCCTCCAGGGCAGACCAACACATTGAATCAGGACAAAAATAGGGCAAAAGAACCCCACCCCTCAAGTCCAGGATGCGGTGGATCCGGCTCCGCCGGTCCACCCGCATCGCCCCACGGGACCCGGCGCCGGGCCGCCCCAAGGCGGGTCCCGGCCCCCTTGGGGGGCTGCCGCGTAGCGGCTGGGGGCTCACCATTCTGGGCGCGCGTCAGCGCGTAGGGGGGTACCAGATCAGGGGGGACTATATATACCGGACGTCCAGAACCTCGTACTCCCGGATGCCGGACGGCGCCTGCACCTCGGCCACGTCGCCGACCGATTTGCCGATCAGCGCGCGCGCGATGGGGCTGGATACCGAGATCAGGTTGGACCGGATGTCCGCCTCGTCGTCGCCCACCACCTGGTAGGTGACACGCTCGCTGGACTCCAGGTCCTCCAGGTCGACCGTGGCGCCGAACACGATGCGGCCGCCCGCGTCCAGTTCGACCGGATCGATGATCTGCGCATTCGACAGCTTGGCCTCGAGCTCCTGGATGCGCCCTTCGATGAAGCCCTGTTTTTCCTTGGCGGCATCGTATTCGGCGTTCTCGGACAGGTCTCCTTGGGCGCGGGCATCGGCGATCGCGGTGATCACGGCGGGTCGCTCCACCGTCTTGAGTCGATGCAGTTCCTGCTTCAGGCGCTCGGCCCCGCGCAAGGTCAGCGGAATGGCAGCCATGTGTACTTCCTTTACGTCTGTGGATTTCGCATCCCCGCGAAGGCGCAAGCTGGCGCCTGCCGCGCTACGGGCGCGGCCGGGAATGGCGATGGTGAAAAATAAAACCCCGGCTCGATCAGGAACCGGGGCGATCAATGTAGATTGTCCGAAAACTGGCGAGAACGCGCAAGCGCCCTCGGGCAAACTTTACCGTTTGAAAACCAAGGGTTAACCCTTGGAACGACCGGCCGGCCGCGCCGCCATGGCTATTCCCAGCACCAGCACCCCCAGCAGGACGATGTGGAACACGAGGTCCGGCCAGGTCTGCGGCCCCACTCCGATCACGATGGTGAAAACGCCCACCAGCGTCCCCAGCAGGGCGAATGCCTGGACCCCCAGCGCAATGCGGCGGGCCGCGCCGGCCCACCGCCGCCCCGCAAGCAAACCCAGAATCAGCACCCCGGCGATGATCCCTTCGGCCGTGGCCGCCCTCGCATGCCCGTAGGCATGGCCCAGGACGCCGGCATGGACCAGGCTGGCGGCGGCGAACAGCGCGGCCTCGGCCGCCAGGAAACGGGCGACTTTCGGGCGGATGCTCGTCTCGTTGCGTAAGGCATTCATGGCTTCCAGCGCCGCCGACGCCTGGAAACTGATGTTCGATTTCCTGATGAAGTCGGCCCCCCAGCGCCTGGAGAGCCAGCAGAAGCATGGCCTCACGCCCAACGATTCGCGCGCGCTCTTCTCGCTGGACAAGGCGGGGAAGCCGGTGGGCACGCTGGCGCGTGAGTGGGGGTGCGATCCATCCACGGCGACCTGGCTGGTGGACCGCCTCGAACGCGCAGGGCTGGCCGAGCGGGTACCCTCGCCCGACGACCGGCGGGTCAAGCTGGTGCGTGTGACGCGCAGGGGTACGGAGACCCTGCAGGACCTGATGGCCGCCTATCAGCGCCCGCCCGCGGAGATGTCACGCCTGTCACGGGACGAATTGGCGGCGCTGGTCGGCATCCTGAGCAAGCTGCGCAAGGACGCCTGACGGCGCCCTTCCCTTGCCTTCGCATCTGGCGGCGCGCCAAGACAAAGGGCGCTCCCCCTTGCGGGGAAGCGCCCTCGCCGGGAACGTTCCGGCGGGAAGCCGTCAGGCCACCGAGCGGTGCAGTTCCTGCAGCGAATACACCTGCAGGCCGGCGCCCTGGCGCATGTACTGCATGCCCTCGACCGCCGCCCAGGCGCCCGCCACCGTCGTGTAGTAGGTGACGCGCGAGGCCAGCGCCGAGGTCCGGATGGCCCGCGAATCGGCGATCGCGTTGCGGCGCTCTTCCACGGTGTTGATCACCAGCGCGATCTCGCCGTTCTTGACCATGTCGACGATGTTGGGCCGGCCCTCGGTGACCTTGTTGACGACCTTCACCGGGATGCCCGCGGCCTCGATGGCGGCCGCCGTGCCGCGCGTGGCGACCAGCGAGAAGCCCAGGCCGTGCAAGCCGCGCGCAACCGCGATGACCTTGCCCTTGTCCTCGTTCTTGACGCTGATGAAGGCGGTGCCGCTTTCAGGCAGGCGCACGCTGGCCGCGAGCTGCGACTTCACGAAGGCCTCGCCGAAGCTCTCGCCCACGCCCATCACTTCGCCGGTGGACTTCATCTCGGGTCCGAGGATGGTGTCCACGCCCGGGAACTTCACGAACGGGAACACTGCTTCCTTGACCGAGAAATACCTGGGCACGATTTCCTCGCCCAGGCCCTGGTCGTCGAGCGAACGGCCGGCCATGGCGCGGGCGCCGATCTTGGCCAGCGGCAGCGAGGTCGCCTTGGACACGTACGGCGCGGTGCGCGAGGCGCGCGGATTCACTTCCAGCACGTAGACGGTGCCCTGCTGGATCGCGAACTGCACGTTCATCAGGCCGACCACGTTCAGCGCGCGCGCCATCAGGCCGGTCTGGCGCTTGATTTCCTCGATCAGCTCGGCCGACAGCGAGTACGGCGGCAGGCAGCAGGCCGAATCGCCCGAGTGCACGCCGGCCTGCTCGATGTGTTCCATCACGCCGCCGATGAAGACGCGCTTGCCGTCGGACAGGCAGTCCACGTCGACTTCGATGGCGTCGTTCAGGAAGCGGTCCAGCAGCACGGGCGAGTCATTGCTGACCTTGACCGCCTCGCGCATGTAGCGCTCGAGGTCCTTCTGCTCGTGCACGATTTCCATCGCGCGGCCGCCCAGCACGTAGCTGGGGCGCACCACCAGCGGATAGCCGATGTCCTGGGCATGCGCCAGGGCCTCGGCTTCGGTGCGCGCCGTGCGGTTGGGCGGCTGGCGCAGGCCGAGCTTGTGCAGCAGCTTCTGGAAGCGCTCGCGGTCCTCGGCGATGTCGATGGATTCCGGGCTGGTGCCGATGATGGGCACGCCGTTGGCTTCCAGCGCCTTGGCCAGCTTCAGCGGAGTCTGGCCGCCGTACTGGACGATCATGCCGACCGGCTTTTCCTTGTCGACGATCTCGAGCACGTCCTCCAGCGTGAGCGGCTCGAAATACAGCCGGTCGGAAGTGTCGTAGTCGGTCGAGACGGTTTCCGGGTTGCAATTGACCATGATGGTCTCGAACCCGTCCTCGCGCAGCGCCATGGCGGCATGCACGCAGCAATAGTCGAACTCGATGCCCTGGCCGATGCGGTTCGGTCCGCCGCCCAGCACGATGATCTTCTTCTTGTCGGTGGGGTTGGCCTCGCACTCTTCCTCGTAGGTCGAGTACATGTAGGCGGTATGCGTGGCGAACTCGGCCGCGCAGGTGTCGACGCGCTTGTAGACCGGACGCACGTCGTACTGGTGGCGCAGCTTGCGCACCTCGGTCTCGGTGGTGTCCAGCAGATAGGCCAGGCGGCGATCGGAGAAACCCTTGCGCTTGAGCTGCCAGAAAGTGTTGCGGTCGAGATCGGCCAGCGTCTTCTTCTCGAGCGCCAGCTCGATATCGACGATTTCCTTGATCTGCGCCAGGAACCACGGATCGATGTGGGTCAGCTGGTGCACTTCCTCGAGCGAAAAGCCCTGCGCGAAGGCGTCGCCCACGAACCAGATGCGCTCGGGACCGGGCTCGCCCAGCTCGACCTCGATGCGCTCGCGATCGGTGGTCTTCTGGTTCAAGCCGTCCACGCCCACTTCCAGGCCGCGCAGCGCCTTCTGGAACGACTCCTGGAAGGTACGGCCGATGGCCATCACCTCGCCCACGGACTTCATCTGCGTGGTCAGGTGGGCGTCGGTCTGCGGGAACTTCTCGAACGCGAAACGCGGCACCTTGGTGACCACGTAATCGATGGTGGGCTCGAACGAGGCGGGCGTCGCGCCGCCGGTGATGTCGTTGCGCAGTTCATCCAGCGTGTAGCCGACCGCCAGCCGGGCCGCCACCTTGGCGATGGGGAAGCCCGTGGCCTTCGAGGCCAGCGCCGACGACCGCGACACGCGCGGGTTCATCTCGATCACGATCATGCGGCCGTTGGCCGGGTTGACCGCGAACTGCACGTTCGAACCGCCGGTGTCCACGCCGATCTCGCGCAGCACCGCGATCGAGGCGTTGCGCATCAGCTGGTATTCCTTGTCGGTCAGCGTCTGCGCCGGGGCGACCGTGATCGAGTCGCCGGTGTGGATGCCCATGGGATCCAGGTTCTCGATGGAGCAGACGATGATGCAGTTGTCGGCCTTGTCGCGCACGACTTCCATCTCGAATTCCTTCCATCCGACCAGCGATTCCTCGATCAGCAGTTCGCTGGTGGGCGAGGCCTCCAGGCCGCGGCGGCAGATGGTCTCGAATTCCTCGGCGTTGTAGGCGATGCCGCCGCCCGTGCCGCCCAGCGTGAAGCTGGGCCGGATCACGACCGGGAAACCGCTGGTGCCGGTCTGCTCGGCGATGCGGCGCTGCATGTCCCAGGCTTCGTCCATGGAGTGGGCGACGCCCGACTTGGCCGACTCCAGGCCGATGCTGGTCATCGCGTCCTTGAACTTCTGGCGGTCCTCGGCCTTCTCGATCGCATGGGCGTTGGCGCCGATCAGCTCCACGCCGTACTTGGCCAGCACGCCCTGCTTGTCGAGGTCCAGCGCGCAATTCAGCGCGGTCTGCCCGCCCATGGTGGGCAGCAGCGCGTCGGGGCGCTCTTTCTCGATGATCTTCTCGACCACCTGCCAGGTGATGGGCTCGATGTAGGTGACGTCGGCCGTTTCCGGGTCCGTCATGATCGTGGCGGGGTTGCTGTTGACCAGGATCACCTTGTAACCCTCGGCCTTCAGCGCCTTGCAGGCCTGCGCGCCCGAGTAGTCGAACTCGCACGCCTGGCCGATGACGATCGGGCCGGCGCCGATGATGAGGATGCTTTGGATATCTGTACGCTTGGGCATGACGCGGCTTAACCTTGTTGCTTGCTCTGTTGCATCAGTTGGGTGAACCGATCGAACAGGACGACGATGTCGTGGGGTCCCGGGCTGGCCTCGGGATGGCCTTGGAAGCAGAACGCCGGCCGGTCGGTCAGCTCGAAGCCCTGCAGCGAGCCGTCGAACAGCGACACGTGCGTGACGCGCGTATTGGCCGGCAGGGTCTCGGGGTCGACGGCGAAGCCGTGGTTCTGGCTGGTGATGAAGACCCGGCCGGTGGCGACGTCCTTGACCGGATGGTTGGCGCCGTGGTGGCCCAGCTTCATCTTCAGCGTCTTGGCGTTCAGCGCCAGGCCCATGATCTGGTGTCCCAGGCAGATGCCGAACACCGGGATCCGGCGCTCGAAGAAGGCGCGGGTGGCCTCGATGGCGTAGTCGCAGGGCTCGGGATCGCCAGGGCCGTTCGACAGGAACACGCCGTCGGGATTCAGGGCCAGCACCTCGGCCGCCGGGGTCTGCGCCGGCACCAGGGTGACGCGGCAGCCGCGGTCCACCAGCAGGCGCAGGATGTTCCACTTCACGCCGAAATCATAGGCGACGACGTGGAAGCGGCCATCGCCCTTGGGCGCGTGGCCGGCGCCCAGGCGCCAGATGCCTTCGGTCCACTCGGCGGCCTTGTCCACGGACACGACCTTGGCCAGGTCCAGGCCCGACATGCCGGGGAATTCGCGCGCCAGGCGCAGGGCTTCCTGTTCGTCGCTGCCGGCGTACACGCAGCCGTTCTGGGCGCCCTTGTCGCGCAGGATCCGGGTAAGCTTGCGGGTGTCGATGCCGGCGATGCCCACGACGTTCTGCTGGACGAGATAGTCGGACAGCGAACGCTGCGAGCGGAAATTCGACACGACCAGCGAGTAGTCGCGCACGACCAGGCCCGCCACGTGGACCTTGGCGGCCTCGCGGTCCTCGTCGTTGATGCCGGTATTGCCGATGTGGGGATAGGTGAGCGTTACGATCTGGCGGCTGTAGCTGGGATCGGTAACGATCTCCTGGTACCCTGTGATGGCGGTATTGAACACGACCTCGCCCACTGCATGGCCAGGCGCCCCGATGGACGTGCCACGAAAGATCGTGCCGTCGGCAAGCGCCAGTATTGCGGGGGTAGTCTCGGGAAAGAGAGACGGCAACAAGAGAGAATCTCCGAATGGAGTCCTCCTCCCGAGGGTACGCCAACAGGCGCCGCAAGGTGTCGGGCGGCACAACCCGGCTCAGCCATTCTTGCGCAGCTTCCTGCGCGGGCCTGGCGCGGTGCCAACTCGCCACTCGCCGCCGTCCTGCGGCACCGGAAACGGGCACGGGACGGCGAATCGCATGGCGGCACCAGGCCTTCGACGGCTACGGCTGCAACAGATGATCTGCAGCACGCGGTTGTACGAATCAGCAGCGGGGATCGGGGTACGCGCTAAGGGGAGGACGTGGAATTTGAACGTCAAACCTTACAATTATAGCTTATAGAACCTGTTATACGGAGGAACCGTGTCCAACCAGCTCGAAGCCCTGCGCCAGCATTCCGCCGTCGTCGCCGACACGGGCGACTTCGAAGCCATGCGGGCGTTCCGTCCCACCGACGCCACGACCAACCCTTCCCTGATCCTGAAGGCGGTGCAGAAGAGCGAATACCGGCCCCTGCTGGACCGGGTGGTGCGGGACCACGCGGGCGCTTCCACGGCCGAGCGGATGGACCGCCTGCTGGTGGCCTTCGGCCAGGCCATCCTGGACATCGTGCCGGGCCGGGTCTCCACCGAGGTGGATGCCCGCCTGTCCTTCGACACCCGCGCCACGGTCGAGCGCGCCCGCGCCATCATGGCGCTGTACGCCGCCGCGGGCATCCCCAGGGAACGGGTGCTGATCAAGATCGCCTCGACCTGGGAAGGCATCCAGGCCGCGCGCGTGCTGCAAAGCGAGGGGGTGCGCTGCAACATGACCCTGCTGTTCTCGCTGGAGCAGGCCATCGCCTGCGCCGAGGCCCGGGTGCAGTTGATCTCGCCCTTCGTCGGCCGCATCTACGACTGGCACAAGAAGAACCAGGGCGCGGCCTGGGACGAGGCGGCCAACGCCGGCAGCGCCGATCCGGGCGTGCAGTCGGTGGCACGTGTTTACCATTATTTTAAGTCCCACGACATTCCAACTGAGATCATGGGCGCCAGTTTCCGTAACATCGGACAAATCCTCGCGCTGGCAGGCTGCGATCTTCTGACTATCAGTCCAGAACTGCTCGCCACCTTGCAGGCGACAGAGGGAGACGCGCCACGGGAGCTCGCCCCAGGAAAGGAGTCCCCGCCGGACCGGATCGACATGGGCGAAGCCGCGTTCCGCTTCCGACTTAACGAAAATGCGATGGCGACCGAAAAACTGGCCGAAGGAATCCGGGTGTTCGTTGCCGATGCCAAGAAACTGGATCAATTGATCCTCGGGCAAAATACCCGCTAGCATTTCGCCCTTCAATCCAGGCAAGAACACCCAGGCACTGTGAATCCGAATCCTGATACATCTACGCTCTTTACCCTCCAGCAGCTCGCCGCCATGCTTCGCGCGCGGCAAAGGCAAATTCTTGCCATCACGCTGGGGTTCTTGCTGCTGGGTACAGCCGTCACTCTGCTGCTGCCAACGGTGTGGACAGCCTCATCCGACTTATATATCGACTATAAGGAAAATGATCCGATCAGCGGCCGCGGCCTGTCCGCGATGCTCGATGACAGTTATATGCAAACACAGATCGACATGATTCGCAGCCATGTCGTGGCGGAGGAAGTCATTCGAGCCCAGAGCCTGGGGGAAACTGCCCAATACCGGGAATTGGCGCAAAAACACGGAGAAGCCCGGGCCAAAGACCAGCTCGTCGAGCAGCTCGTGCGCAACACGCAGGTCGAGAAGGCACGAAACAGCCGTGTTCTTTCCGTGTCCTACGATGCCCCGAACGCCGAAGATGCGCAACGAATGACGAATGCCGTCGTACGCGCCTATATTGATGTCACCCTGCGTGTCGTCTCCTCATCGGCACGTTCCCTGCGTGAGCAATACAGTGCCCAGCTCGATGCCTTGCGCGCAGAAGCCGATGCGATTCAGGAGAAATTGACGCAGTATCGACAGCAGACAGGGTTGATCGGCGACACGGAAAACACCGATCGCGATGCTCAGTTGCTGGATCAGTTGACCAATACTTTGAGCATGATCCAGACTCGCCGCCTCGAAGCCCAGACGCGGTTCGCCTCGTTGCAAAGCTCCGTTCGTACTGGCACTCCCGTCGAGCAGCTTCCGATCACATCCCAGATCACCCCGCTGAACGATATGCGTAGCCGCCTGAACGAAATCGACCGACGCCTCAACGAACTCCGCCCGACGCTTGGAAATCGACATCCCACCCTGCTGGGACTGGAGGCCGAACGCGACGAACTTCAGCGACGGATCCAGACCGCCGCACGCCTGGCGTACCAAAGCACCGGCGCAGAGGCAGACCAATTGGCGGCGCAGGAGCGTGATCTGCAACGCCAGATCGAGCAACAGCGGGATAAGGTTCTTGAACAATTGCAGCACCGCGACCGCATTGCGTCGTATCAACGACAACAGGCCAGCGTCGAGCAGGTCTACCGTTCTGCCCTGCAGAAATACGACAGTCTATTGATGGCCAGCAACATTACCGCGCCGAACCTGGCGGTCCTCCGAGAAGCTACACTCCCCACTTCTCCGTCGCGTCCGCGGCTTGCCTCCAATCTCGTCGCCAGTATTCTCGCGGGCCTGTTCATCGCCCTGAGCTTCGCGTTCCTGCAGGAACTACGACACCGCAAGGTTCGTTGCCTGGACGACCTGCGCCGCTCCATTCCGGATCCGCTTTTGGGTCAGATCGGCAACCACCTGGGCAAGGAAAGCGCATGACCTCGGACATTTCGATGCCTCCGCTGTCCCTGGAGACCATGGGAGAACTCCTGGTCCGAACGGGCCGTTTGAGCGAAGACCAGGTCGAGCGCATCATCAGCCTGCAATCCACCGAGAACATTCGCTTTGGCGAAGCTGCCATCCAGTTGGGGTTTTTATCCGAACGCGAAGTACAGGAGATCCTGGCAAACCAGTTCAACTACGCTCACTCGCAAGCTGATGGATCCGCGCTCTTCGCAAACCTCGCGATCGCGCGTTCGCCTTATGGCAACGAAGCGGAGGCCATCAGGCAAATCCGGGCGAGGATCGCCTCGCAAATCCCTGCTGGCGTTTCCTCCTATGCGATCACCGTCGTGAGCCCTGGACCGGGCGAGGGTAAGAGCTACCTGGCTGCCAGCCTGGCAGTCGCCTTTTCCCAGGCAGGCAAGCGCACGCTGCTGGTCAACGGGAACCTGCGGGAATCGGGCCAGGCCGGATTGCTGGCCTCCCGGCACCGGACTCAGGCCGGTCTATCGACCATCCTGGCGGGCCGCTCACCCGCGGCTCTCAATGCGCCCTTGCCCGACTTCCCGGCCCTAACGGTACTCGATGCCGGCCCCCTCCCCCCCAATCCGGCCGAACTCCTGCTCGAGCCAGCGCTCAAACGCCTGCTGCAGTCTTTCTCTGACCAATTCGAACTTTTCATCATCGATTCGCCTGCCGCCGGCCAGTATTCCGACGCTCAGATCATCACGCGGCAGACTGACGGCTACGTATCTGTCGCTCGGCGCGACCTGACCTCGCTCGACGCCCTGCTCTCCATGAACAGCGAACTCGCACACACCGGCGCTCGCTCCTTGGGTTCGGTATACAACGCCTATCCCCACGCCCCGACTGATCAGCGCCGACGCTTGCCCCCGCGCCGCACGGCATCCTGAGGTTAACCGCTGTGCCCCGCAAGCGCCTTCTCCTCAGCTTGGCGACCTCCGTGATCGACCAGGCCTGGCTCAGTGCATTGAACCTCGCCCTCGGCCTCGTCCTGATCCGTTTGGCCACCAAGGAGGCCTATGGCATCTATGCTCAGCTCTACGTAGGCGCATTGTTTGTCGTATCAGTGAGCGACTCGCTCATCATCAACCCGCTAACGACCAGGCTCAACAACGGAGATTCCGCCAACCGCCTCCCCATGATCAGTGCATCGTCCGCATTGCAAGGCCGCTTGGCACTGGCACTGTCGACGCTGGCCGGGTTGGGAGCGCTGGCGATAGGGATCTCTCACCAGCAAACCGATGCGCTGGCGACTGGCGTGGCATTCGGCGCGTATGTCTACGTCAACGCCGTGCGGGAGTTCCGGCGCGGACTGCGATTCCTGGACCATCGGCCGGATCTGGTTCTGAAAACCGATCTGGTCTACGGCTTCGTCCTGGCCGCCCTCGTCGCGGCGCTCGTCCTTGCCGACTACGTCACCCTGCCCTCCGTCATGACAGCGCTCACGTTGGCGTGCATCGCGGCACAAGCAGGACGAAGCCGCCTGCCCTCGCCTCCCCAAGGCGAGGCCCTTCGCCTTCTCTTCCAGGACATCTGGAGACGCGGTCGCCTGGGATTGGCAGGAGCCCTGGCCTCCTGGGTCGTCAACTACAGCTATCTCTACGCGGCCGCCCTATGGCTGGGAGTCGTCGCCACGGCCGAACTGAACGCGTCGCGCCTCCTCCTGATGCCCATCATGCTGGGAGTCGTGGCCTGGCAACGCATTGCCTTGCCCTTATTTAGCCGGCAGCACGCAAACCACGACCACTCCGCCACGCGCAAGCTGGCCATGGGATCGATGCTGTCCATGCTGATCTCCATCGGCGGCTATGTCAGCCTACTGTCACTGGGGCTGCCCTGGCTGACAGCACATGTACTCGGCCCCCACTACGCTGGCCTCGAACACCTCGTCCTGGGCTGGGCTTGTTATTTTGCGGCATTCGCACTTCGCTCCATCTGCACGACACTGCTGATCAGTGCAGACAACTATCTACCCTTGCTGCAAACTTCGCTAGGAGGTTTGATCATCATGCTGGCTGCGCTTGCTGCGAGCTTGCCCAGCCTGGGTATGGTAGGAGCGATTTTTTCGGTAACGTTAGTGGAAATACTTGGCGCCGCCTATCTTGGAGCCGTTTATCTCGGACGGCATCGGCAGCACACAGGAGCATGACATCCATGGACATCAGCCTCTGTCTTTGCACATTCAGGCGCCCAGCTCTACTTGATACGCTGCTTGCCGACCTAGCCCAGCAGGACCGGCTCGGGCTGACCTGCGAACTCATCGTCGTCGACAACGATCCCCAACGATCCGCCGCCCCAGTTCTGGATGCCTGGCGCACCGCGTTTCCGTTTGAACTACGCCCGCTGCACGTTCCCGAACCCAACATCGCGCTGGCCCGCAATGCGGCCGTGCAAGCGGCGCTGGGGGAATTCATTGTCTTCATCGATGACGACGAGCAGCCTTCGGACACCTGGCTAGCGGAATTGATCCGCGCTCAACGCAGCTCCCAGGCAGATGTCGTAATCGGTCCGGTCGAGGGCCGGCTCCCTCCGGACGCCCCCGACTGGATGATACGGGGGGGTTTCTTCGCCGCGCCGTCGATGCCCACCGGTACGCGCCTGCGATACACCCAGGCCTATTCGGGCAATTGCTTGCTGCGCGCGGCGATGCTGGCGAAGCTCCAAGGCCCGTTCGATCCAGCCTTTGGCGTCACCGGCGGCTCGGACACCATGCTGTTCCGGGACGCGGAATTGGCGGGTGCGATGATCGTCTGGAGCGAAGAGGCTCGCGTTAGCGAAGAAGTTCCTCCCAATCGCGCCAACCTGCAATGGATCCTGCGCCGAGGTTATCGTGGCGGACAGAGCTTCATCCGTTCCGATCTTGCACGACGCCGGGGGCTGGACCGCGCTGGCAGGACCGTCTGGCTCGGCTTGCGCGCATCGACGCAGTTGCTAATCTCGGGCGTGCTGGCGGTGGCGTGCCTGCCGCTCTCCAGGGCGCGCGGCATCCGTTGGCTACGCACGGCATGCGCGCAACTGGGCAAATTGGGGGCGCTGGCCGGCCACAGATATCTCGAGTACGCGGTGTAAGGCCCGCCTGCCATGCTCGCCTCTCCTCCCCTCCGCGCCGCAGTCCCCCTGCCCTGGGACAAGGGGTTGATCGCCGCCTTCATCGTCGTCAGCCTGGCTTTTCCATTCATACGGACCATCGACTTCCTCGCCAATAACACCCTGGCCGATGCAAGTTTCTCCGAGGGTTCGATCTGGCTGCAGGCCGTATTCGGTCCGCTGTTCCTGCTGGCCGCGGTCCAGGTCTGGCTGCACAGCCGCTGGACATTCCGCGTACTGCGCACGGCCAATCCCTTCCTGCTTGCCGTGATCGCCTGGGCGGCATTGACAGTCTTGTGGTCTCCCTATCCGGAAGTCACGGTCAAGCGTTCGGTCCAGCAGATGGGACTGGTGCTGATCGGCCTCTCTCTGACCCTGCCGTTCGTAGCGCACGATTTTTTCGCGCGTATCCTTCACCGGGCTCTCCTCGCCTTATTGATCGTATCGTTCATCGTCGTGATGCTGTTTCCTTCGGTTGGAATCGATCAGCTGCGCGAAGGTGGCTGGCACGGCATCCTCTGGCACAAGAATACGCTGGGCGTCGTCGCCTGCTTCGCCACTGTGCTCGGCGTCTACCGCATTGCGCGAAAGGACGGAAGCCCACGACGCCTGTTCGTCCTTCTAATGTTTGCCCTGTTCATGCTCGTCATGTCTCGCAGTTCGACCGCGCTCCTGTCCGGCCTGCTTGGCAGCGGTTTCTTCTTGTTCCTGCGCAGGCCCTATCTCGGTGGCCGGTACGCATTACCCCAGATCCTGCTGGTTTTGGGAATGATGGCAGCACTGGTCCTGCTACTGGCATTCCTTGCCCTGGGCCGCCTGCCCGGCTGGGACGACTTTGCCGCCCCTCTGCTTGCTCTTCTCAACAAGAGCCCCGACCTGACAGGCCGGACCGAACTCTGGGTCCTCGTACAACAGGAGATCGCCCGCCATCCCATCCAGGGCATCGGATACGGCGCCTTCTGGTTGAATATCGGCAGCCCCTCGCAGTATGTCATCGATGCGTTGAACTGGATTCCGCTGCAATCCCACAACGGCTATATCGATCTCCTCAATGAACTGGGCTGGATCGGCGTCAGCCTGTTCGGCGCCATGCTGCTCTGGCATCTTGCCAGCCTGATCCAGCTCGGACGCCACGACCGCGATCTCGCCGCCTTACATGGTGCTTTTTTCCTGCTGATCCTAGTCTCGAACCTGTCAGAGTCGCAGTTCCTAAGCGGTGTCCTGTTCCAGAACTGCCTGCTCATTTACTCGTCGCTCTTGTTGTCCGCGCGCAATCGAATGCGCCGCGCGATGCCCGGTGCCCGGCAGGGACTACGCTGATGCATCTCCCTCGCTTCGCCCGATCGCTGCTCTATCTGGGGTTGTTCCTGGCGTGGGAGGTACGCGGCGCCGACGCGCCCCCGCCCGCCCTCTACCCCTTCACCATCGACGAGAACGCACTGAGCGGCCCTCCAGACCAGTCCGCACTCAATGCTCCACTGGATGCGCGCGCGCGCCTGTCCGCGCGCAACGGCCACTTTTATCGCGCCGGCGCGGACGGCCGCTGGGACACGGACGATGACGAGCGCGTCCGCCTGTTCGGCATCAACCTGAGTTTCGGCGCCAATTTCCCACGGGCAGAAGAAGCGCCCAAGCTGGCCCGGAGGCTGCGAAAACTCGGCTTCAATGCCGTGCGGCTCCACCACCTGGACACATCACCTGGCACGTCCACAGATGCGCCGGCGAGCCTGCTTACACCCGGTCCCTACCCTACGTTCAACGAAGCAGCGGTTGAGCGTCTGCGCAACTTCATTCGAGCTCTCGCCCAGGAAGGCATCTACGTCAACCTGAATCTGCGCGTGGGGTATCGCTTTCGCCACGACACGGACGCCGTGCCAGCCTATGCGGCGGACCGCATGCAACGCCCCATCGCCAGCCCGATCGTGGTCTATCATCCCCGAATGGTCGCGCTTCAGGAGCGATTCGCCGAAGAGGTCATCAGTAGACTAGGCCTACGCAACAGTCCATCGCTGGGTATGGTCGAGATCAACAACGAGTCGTCGCTGCTGGCGGCATGGCAACGCCACGAATGGCGAGACGCAGTGCCCGAAGCGTATCGCGATCTTCTGCTCGAGGCCTGGCGCAGTTGGGTCGTCCGACGCTACGGTTCAACGCAGGCTGCATGCTCGGCCTGGCGGGATTGCAGCAATATCGCCGAACCGGTCGAACTGCCTTCGCAAGCCAACGTACAACACGCATCTAGTGCTCTCGATGTCTTGCTCGAGAAAGCCGGCCGCCGTGCTCGTGCATTAATCAGCAATCCGGCACCCGCGTCCGCCGTCATGCCTCCCCCGCTACGCATACTCGATTTCGTTCAGTTCCTTGCCGAACAAGACCGCCAGTATCTGGACCGGATACGTCGGACCATACGCCGCAGCGCCGGCTTCGACGTACCGGTGACGGGCACCCAGATGGGCTATGGTGGTCAATTGAATCTGACTTCGCACGAAGGAATGGACTATCTGGACGACCACTTCTACGTGGATCATCCCCACTTCCTCCAGGGCAGCAGCAACATCCGCAACTGGCGAATCTGGAACGTATCGCTGACCGGCAAACACATGGACATGCTGCGCCTGTCGTCGTTCAGGCGTCAGGCCGGCAAGCCCTTCGTGGTAAGCGAGTTCAACCAACCTTTCCCCAGCGGCCCCGCGGGAGAAGTCGTTCCCCTGGTTGCCGCCTATGCCTCGCTCCAAGATTGGGACGGACTCTTCTTCTTCGATTATGGGGAGAACCCCAGCGGCAGTCTGGCCCCTTCCAATTTCGGACTAAGCGGCGATTGGGGCAAATATGTCAATGTCGGCCAAAGCGCGCGCCTGTTCCGGGAGAACCAGCTCCCCCCGCTCGCCGCATCCACGACCCTGCCCATGCCGGTAGCGATGCAGGCCCTTCTTACCGCACGCGGCGTGGCAACGGACGGCACCGACCCCACTGACGGTTACCTGGCCGGCCTGTACCACCTTTCCACCGTCGACATCTGGCAACGTCGAATCGCTGTCTCGCCGGGGCTGGCCTCTCCCCTGACAACCGCGCCGAAGCAGGCCTCTCCGCCCACCGCGGACTACGACCCCAGGCGCAAGGTGCTGACGCTTCGCGCACCTAGCCTAATGGGTTTCTATGGACCGACGGATGCTCCAGGCAACCAGGCCGACGGCCTGCGAGTCGTCCACGCGCCCCCAGCGCCTTCCTTTGCCGCTGCCGTCACACTCAGTACCCTTGATAACGAGCCGGTCGCCACCTCCCGTCGATGGTTGTTGACCCTGGGCACCGCCACCGTTGGAACCCAGCCGGGCTCCATACCGGCCCGCCCCAAAGAACAGATTCGCCACCCCAGCGGCTCGGACTCCTGGACGCTGGAACCCGACCCACAACAACCTGGCTCCGTATCGGGATCACGCAATGCTCAGCCGCCAGCGTGGCTCGCAGCCCATCGGATGCAAGTCAGTTGGCCATCGAATGCCAGCTGGATCGAGGTCTTCCCGCTGGACGGCGAAGGCCGGCGCTATTCGACGCTGCCACCTGCGCGTATACGCGTCGAAGGCGGGCGAGCCATCGTCGATCTGCAACACACTGCCGTTGAAACGGCGCCCTGGTACGAAATCGTCGCTACCCCATAGCTGCGCCAACCTTTTCCCGGCAGTGCTTCCATGACCGCTCCCCTTTCTCTCTTGCTGTTCCTGCTGACGATCCTCCTTGTTCTTCCTGTCGCCTACCTGGCGCTGCTGACGCTCTGCTCGGCACGATTGCGGAGACCTCAACCAATGCACAGGAATCTGCGCTTCGATGTGTTCGTCCCAGCCCACAACGAAGCCAAGGTCATCGCACGAACAATCGCCAGTCTGCGCCAACTAGACTGGCCCAATTATCGCATCATTGTGATTGCTGATAATTGCAGCGACGATACCGCCGCAGTCGCGCGTCGGGCCGGCTCTGAAGTCATCGAACGCCAGGACATCACCCGCCGCGGAAAGGGCTACGCGCTCGCATTCGGCTTCGCCCAGATGCCACTCGGCGGGGCAGACGCGGCGGTCGTCGTCGATGCCGACACAGTCGTCTCTCCCAATCTGCTCGCGGCCTTCGCCGCCCGTATCGAAACGGGCGCACAAGCCCTGCAAGCCAACTATGGCGTTCTGAACCCTGATGACTCTTGGCGCACCCGCATCGTGACCATCGCCTATGGTGCGTTCCACGCCGTGCGTTCCCGCAGCCGGGAGCGGCTTGGTCTGTCTTGCGGACTACGTGGAAACGGCATCTGCCTGACACGCGCATTGCTGGATGACCATCCCTTCAACGTGTATTCGATGGCAGAAGATCTCGAATATGGAGTACGGCTGGGCTTGGCCGGCATCCGCGTGCACTATGTGGACGAAGCCAGCGCCGATGCGGAACTTGTCAGTGCCGAGCGCAGCGCACGCTCGCAGCGCCAGCGATGGGAAAGTGGACGCTTTGCGGTGGCGAAGCGGTACGCCGGTCCATTGCTGAAACGCGCCATCGACCGCCGGGATCCCGGCGCGCTCGAACTGGCCCTGGATCTCCTCACGCCCCCCATCGGATATCTCGGGGCAGGAACCGTGATCTTGGCCGTTCTGGGCTGTGCAGGCCTCGCCCTGGGCCTTTCCCCGAATTGGCTGCTCGTGGCCGCCCTGTTTGGCGCGGTCCTTGCCACGCATGTCCTGAGAGGATGGCAACTGTGCCCACTGGGCTGGCGCGCACTGCTGTCCCTAGCCTATGCGCCCCTTTTCATCACCTGGAAAATTGTCACCTTGATTCGGCAGCGCGGCAACCGGGACTGGATCCGAACCGACCGAGACCAGCAATGAAGTCGGTCCAAATCCGCGTTAGCCGAGCAGCATGCCGCGCAACCGTGTCCCCGCTCTCTCCACGTACCGCCACGACAAATGAGCCGCTATCCAAGACCCCGTAGCCATGACGGCCATCCGGACCCAAAGCGGGCTGCCTGCCATCCAGGCATCGACCATCACAAAAACCAGCCAATGATACAAATACAACGAATAGCTGATACGGCCGATATACGTCATCGTCCCGGACGATAGAAAACGGGTCAGCATTCCGCGGCCAAACACGAGATACGCGAACATGCAGGCCAGCGCTATTCCCTGAACCGAATATCGAATAACCTCGCGAAAGAAAACATCTCGATAGATCAGGGTGAACAACAGCAGGCCGAAGCCCACGAGGAAAGGCACGGGCTTGGCCAATCGATCGATCAGACCGGGACGGGCGTGGGCCAGTAAGGCAAAGGCAGCTCCGTAGAGAATGGAATCCACCCGGGTATCGGTTCCCATGTACAACCGCCGCGATACCAGGATATCGGACCCGTTGAGGGCGACAAGCGCAAAACGCCATAGCAGCACCGCCCCGATCAGCGCGAGGATGCAGCGCACCAGCCACGCGCCGCGAGGGGCCAGCATCACGAACAGCCAGGGAAAGACAAGGTAGTAGTGCTCCTCCACCGCCAGCGACCAGGTGATCGAGAATGGCGAAATCAGGATTCCGTCCATGAAATAGCCGCCGATGGTCCAGTAATTGCTGAAATAAAACAAGGCGGCGGCAAGATCGAGCAACGGGACTCGGCCATCGACGCACGCAAGGACCACGCTGCCTGCCAGCACGAAGACACTCAACGCGGGCATCAGCCTCAGGAATCGACGAGTGTAGAACGCGCGAATGTCCAACCTCCCCGTTTCGCCATACTCTCGCAGCATGAGGCGAGTGATGATGTAGCCGCTGATGAAAAAGAAGACTGTGACCCCGAGCCCCCCTGGAACCAGATGCCCCAACCAGGCGTGAGACAGCCAGACTAACAATATCGAACCTGCCCTCAGGCCATCCAGGGCGGGAATGTAATGCGACGAGGGAGACATGGGATCCTGGTAAGAAACACCAAAAGGAAAAGGCGTCCAGCAACGCCAGCGCAAGTTTACCGCCCTGAGGATGCAACGCAGACAGAATGCCGAATATCGAAGAAAATCGCGTACCATCCAGCAGATCAATACAGACCGGAAAATTACGATGTGCGGCATATTGGGAGGCTGGTGGCAACGTCCGCCCGCGAAGCTGGACGATATCCTGGGTCAAGCGGTCCGTTCCCTGCACCACCGAGGCCCCAATGACTGCGGTCTGAATCTGGATACCATCGCAGACGGCCGACTCGCGCTGGGCCATACCCGGTTGTCCATCCTCGACCTCTCGCCGGCGGGGCATCAGCCTCGCATCTCCGGCAATGGCCGATACGTACTGTCTTTCAACGGCGAAATCTACAACTACCGGGAACTGCGCGAGGAATTGGCGCAGCGCGGCCACACCTTCTCCACCGATACCGATACCGAGGTTCTGCTGACGGCCTGGGAAGCCTGGGGGGTAGCGGCGCTGCCGCGGCTCACAGGCATGTTCGCTTTCGCGGTGTTCGATCGCGAAGCCTCGCTGCTGACCCTTGCAGTCGACCCGTTCGCCATCAAACCGCTTTTCTGGCGCCATGATCCCGAACGCCTGCTCTTCGCCTCGGAACAACGCACCTTGCGCGTTCTGGCCGACGAGTCTGCCCGCCTCGACTGGCAAAGCGCCAGCGACTATCTGGTCCACGGCGTGTACGATGACGCTGATACGACCTTCATCGCCGGCGCGAAGAGGCTGCCCCCGGGCCACCTGCTGCAATGGCGGCCGGGCACCGGCCAGGCCCCTTCCGTCTCTGCCTGGTGGTCCCCCCCCCTCGCGCCTTCCTCCACGCTGTCATTCGACGATGCGGTCGACTGTGTCCGCGAGGCATTCCTCGACAATATCCGCCTGCATCTTCGCAGTGATGTCCCGGTCGGCGCGGCGCTGTCGGGTGGTATCGACTCGTCTGCGATCGTATGTGGGATGCGTTTCATCGAACCCGATCTGCCCATACACACCGTAGGCTTCGTCGCCAGCAATTCGCCGAAATCCGAAGCGCGCTGGATGGAGTACGTCAATAAACACGTCGGCGCCAACGTACATACGGTTTCCCCCAACCCCCAGGATCTGTCAAGGGATCTGGATGACCTGATTCGAACCCAAGGCGAACCGTTCGGCAGCACCAGCATCTATGCCCAGTACCGCGTCTTTCGCACCGCCCGGGAGCACGGCCTGACCGTCATGCTCGAAGGACAGGGGGCCGACGAGCTTCTGGCGGGATACCAGGGATATCCCGCTTACCGGATGATGAGCCTGCTGGAGACGGGCAGATTCGGGGGCGCGTTGGATTTCTTCCGGCGCTGGAAAAACTGGCCGGGCCGCGATGGCATGCACCTGCTCCGGCACACCGCGTCGCTTTGGATGGGCGACCGCACCTACCATGCGCTGCGTGCACGCATCGGCAAGACGATTTCACCATCCTGGCTGCGCAACCCCTTGCTCGATGAGGCGGGCATTCGATCCGACTACCCTCGAATCGTCCCCGGCTCCGCCCCACCGGGCCGCAGGGTGATTCAGCAATTGGGCACCGAAATCTCCCGCCGCGGCCTGCCCGCGCTGCTACGGCAGGGAGACCGTAATGCCATGCGGTTCTCGATCGAGAACCGCGTGCCCTTCCTAACACGCGACTTCGCGGAATTGCTACTGTCCTTGCCCGAAAACTACCTTGTTTCGCCGCAAGGCGAGACTAAGCACGTACTGCGGATCGCCTTGCGGGGCATCGTGCCCGAGGCAGTCCTGGCCCGCCGGGACAAGATTGGCTTCGAAACGCCCGAACAGAACTGGCTGCGCGACATCTTGCCACAGGTCAGGACATGGATAGGCGAGGCAGACCGGATTCCCTTCTTCAACACACCGGCGCTGCAGGCCGATCTCGAATCGATCATGAGCGGCAAGACCCCGTTCAGTTGGCAGGTGTGGCGCTGGATCAACTTCATCCGCTGGTTCCTAATCGAAGACATCCGCGCCTGACCGGCTCGCCGCCACGGCATCAAGCAGTGGCCTGCCGCAATCCCTCATCCAGCGGCGTCCACTGAACGCCCAGCCCGTGCGTGGCTTTTGAAACGTCGAGGCGGATGTCCTGGCCCCACAGTCGCAACAGCGAGGGGGGGATCGGCGGGGGCACGCCTTCTCGCCTACCCAGACGGGCGGACACGATCTCCAGCACCTTCAAGGGAGGCGCCAGCAGGCGAGTCTCGATGCGCATGCGCCACTCCGGAATGCGTGGCACTGGCACCGCTCCGAGCCGCTCGCCGAATGCGATGAAATAGTCATTCCACCTGGGCGCACCAGGCATCGCCAGATTGAATACGCTTGAAGACACGTTGCTCGGTCGCCGCAGCGCGGCCTCGATAGCGGCCGTCACATCATCAATGAAGACCAGATTGCTATAACCGTCTCCCATCGCCCCCAGATCCCCCAGGCGGCGTGCCATCAGAAGGCGCCCAACCCGCTCAGTCCATTGCGGGCTTCCCGGCCCGAAGATGCAGCCGGGACGCAGCACAACGGCGTCACTCACACGAGCCAGCGTTTTCTCGGCGGTCACTTTCGCCTGCCCATATTCTCCCGTGCCGGACAGGGGCCATGCCTCGTCGACCAAGCCGACCGCATCGCCATACACCGCCATGGAGCTGAGAAATACTAACCGGGGAGCAGCCGGAGCCGCCATTAACGCGCGGGCCAGAGCCTCGGCATGTGCCGTCATCACGCCCGCAGAACCCGCCACGCAGCTCACCACGGCGCTTGCATCACGCAGGGCAGCAGTAAGCGCAGTGACATCGGTCGCCTCGCACTGAACCGTGGGGACATCGCCAAAGTCAACGGCCCGGCGTACCCCCGCCACTGGCTGCGCCCAGCCAGAGCGCGCTAGCCTTGTCACCAGCGACCGGCCTACATAGCCCGTGGCACCAAGGATCAGGATGCGAGATTTCATTTCATGCCTCCTTCTTAGCTGGAACTTCCGCCGTCTTCCCCGCACAATCGACCGTGACGGTCCGCAGATGCCGTGCCAGGCGAAGGGCCAAGGCGACGATCGTCAAGGTGGGATTGGCCTGGCTGGAGGTGGGAAAAACCGCGGAACCGGCCACATAAAGATTATCCACTTCATGAACGCGGCAATCGGAATCGACCACGCTGGTGCGTGGGTCCCGCCCCATTCGGACGGTTCCGATGTGGTGCCCCCCATAAGCGCCATAACGCAGCATCTCCCGCTCGACCTCGCTCGGCTCGAAATGGAAGGAGCCGACCCCCGAAGTCCGGATATCGTCGGCGAGGGCAGTCAGGGACGCCTGCACCGTATGGACATCCTGCGACGAATATCGCCAGTCCACATGCAGACGCCGCAATCCCAAAGAATCCCGCTCCGAGCCCAGCACCACCCGGCTTTCCGGATTAGGCTCCTGCTCCGCGTGAAAGTCCAGGCTGTAGCGCGGCCGCCGGGGGTGGATGATGACCGAGGGGAATTTGCGAGCAGCCAACGTCCGTTCCCTGAGCCAATGCCAAAGAAAAACCACGATGCCTCCTGCGTCAGCGACGACATTGCGCAGATGCGCGATGGCGCTTCGCAACTGGATCGGTTCGCCGCCATGCAGGCGCTTGCCGTACTCGTAGGGAATCATGAACCGAAACAGGTATAGCAACGACAGAATGCCCGTGCGATGCGCAGGGTCCGTCATCCTGGGATGGTGCAGCCGCGCTACGAAATTGCCGGACCGCAGGGCCTTCTGCACCGGCTCCCGCAAGGCGAACCGACGCCGGCAATAGACGCCATCAGGCGAAAGCTCGTAGCCGTGGTTGACGGTCACGTCCTCGCGGAAACTCAGGGTGCCGATCGTGCCAGCCAGGTGACACATGTAGTAGCGCCCAACCACATCATGCCTGTTGCCGAGTCCCCGGCCACTGGCCCCGGGGCTGTTCAGGAGCAGTCGTACCGCCTCCAGCCCCCCCACAGCCATGACAAAGCGCCGAGCGTGCACCTGAAAGCTTTTGCCGAGCAGCGTCCTGACCTCCAGGCTCTCGAGACTCCGGCCGACCGCGTCCAGTGTCATGGTGGTGACATTCGCATGGCACATCACGCGCACGTTCCGGCCGGACGCAAGCCGCGCTCGGTAACGTTGGCCGAAGTCCGTTGGACAACTGAAACGCTCCAGCGTATTCGTGGTGAACGCTCTCCCCTCGAAACCGGAAATCATCGGACGCCCTCCATCGGGGAACGCTTCGCCGGCTGTATAGGCAAACCGGCCGGCCTCGCACAGCGCGTTCGCCTCTGGATAGAACGGAGCCAGTTCGGCAAGGCCGATCGGCCAGCCACTGAAGGCTTCGTAGTCCCGCACATCGAAATCGATGGGGTCGAAAGGCATGCAGCGTCCCCCCCAAATGGTGGTCGAACCACCCAGCCTGCGCTGTCGATACCGATCTAGCGGGCTATGCATCGCCGGATCCTCGACCGTCCCCGCATAGAGCGACTGCGTTTCTCGCTCGTCCTCCAGTCCCCCAGACTCAAGCACCAATACATCCACTCCGCTATCCAGCAGGGACAACGCGATCGCGATCCCGGCTGCTCCGGCTCCGACCACACATATATCGGCCGTGACGCGTGCGCCATTCGCTACATCGTTGGCGTCGAGAATCATGAGTGACGTCCGTAAGGTTGAAATCGACAGGCTAGCGGCAGAGCAGCGTATCCAGGAAACGGGGAGGGTCGCACTCTTCACGAATATGAAGACGGGCAGCCTGCTTCGAACCGTTGCCAAGATCGAAGGTGACGCCCGCTCGGATCACCGTGCTGCCGTAGCCGGGATATCCTGCGCCGGTGACATGTTCGCGCCAGCCATCCAACGTCAGAAGAATATTGCGATGTACCCTCCACTCCAGGCGAGGCCCAAACCTCCAGCTCATGGTCTCGCTGACACCACCAGCCGCGGTTCGGTAATTCCGCTGCCGCTCGCGCACGACGTTCAGCGACAACCAGGTTTTTTCGCTCGCGCTCCAGCGCAAGGTAAGCCGGCCCCCGGTCAAGGTCGAATATAGGATGGCCGGATCTTCCTCATTGCCGAACGGCTGATGCCAAAGGTGGGCGAGGAATGCCGTCTTGACCGAGTAGTCCCAATGGGCACGAAGATCGGCAGTGATAAAATCAATGCTTCGATCTGCCAATGTGGCATAGCGACGCTGGCGCCACCCTGCATAGGCTTCCAGCGCGGTCTTTGGACTGTATTGCCACATGCCGTTCACAAAATACTCCGTGTCGGTGTAAGCGCGGTCCAATTGCTGTATCTGCAAAGGAGTCCTATCCGGATAGCTGCTGCGGACCCGCGATATTCCTACCGTCACGTAGGAATCATCTCTCCCCATGTACACTCCGCTGATCTGTACCTTGCTGTCGTCGCGGTTGTACAACTGCTGGTTGAACGTAAACTCGTTGCGGGTAGACGCCTGGGAAAGGCTGACGACGGGCAAGATCAACGACTCCGTTATCCGCAGCCCCGCGTCGGCGCTAAATGCCCGTTGCTTGAGGAGATCGCGCTCTGGCCAACTGGTAGCCATATAACGGTTGAGCCGAACGCGATCAGAGGCCGACACGCTGCCCTGAAACAGGTCGCCGGCACGCCATTGCAGCGTCGCCTTGAACGAGTGCGGACGGTAGTCGAGTCGACTCTGATCACGGTAATCGACATTGCCGAACGCCGCCGAGGCCAGCAATCTCGTACGTTCGGATGCCAGCGGAATGATCGCGGCGGCCCGCACTTCGTCGGCTACGGCAAGATCGCTGCGCCGCTGATCACCAGCCGTATCCGGCAAACGATAGGGATTGCTGATCTGCTGGATCATGCGGGAAATCTGTACCGAATATTCGATGCCCTCGGGGAAAACCGGCGAACCCGCGCCGATACCGTACCGGGCCGACGGTGCCTGGACAGTCTCGGCCCGTGCCCCTTCACCCTCACCAGCCGACCCGGAGCGCACCGCCTGCCGCGGTGCCGCCGCGCCCACAGTCTTGGCGATGACCCCGTCGATCATCGAATCGACACCGGTTTGAGCCCTCACGGCCGGCGGCACGGCAAGCAGCAGGGCAACCGCCGTCAAATGTGTCGCCGGTTGCCAGAAAAGGGGACGCTGGTGCGCACGCACTCCCGCTCCGGCTAGAAGAAGCGCTCGTCGACGTAAATGACGTCGCCGGGAGAGACCGGATCGTCAAGGTTGACGCGGTGCTTGCGTTGCTCGCCCGTCTGCGGATCCGGGCGGCTGACGCTAATACGGCGCTCGGAAGCCCGCTGGGTCAGGCCACCGGCCAGCGATAACGCACGCATCACATTGAGCTCGGGCTCCATCGGATAGGCTCCGGCACGCGTGACCTCCCCGTATATATAGAAAACCTTGGCCTGCGACACATACACGACGTCGCCGGCCCGAAGCTCTAGGTCTTCGATAGGGCGGCTAGGGAGATACCTGTTACCTATTGTTCGCTCCAGGCGGCGCTGACCTCCCGGCGCCTGGAGGTCCTTGCGCAGAACGACAGCCACGTCATCCGCCCCATCCTTCAGACCGCCAGCCTGGGCAACCAACTCCAACAGCGTCAGGCTCCCCTCGATGGGGTAGCGCCCCGGTTTCGAGACGTACCCAAGAATCGAAGCCATACGGCTGCGCACACGAATGACCTCGATAGCCACTTGCGGGTCATTCAGGTAACCACGCTGCCGCAAGCTGTCGGCGATTCGCTTCGCGATAGCCGACGGAGCTTCCCCGCCCACGGCCATCTCGCCCAGAAACGGCACCACGATACGGCCCTGAACGTCGATCGTAACCTGGGCCGCCAACTCTGGCTGCCCATAGACGGTGAGATAAAGCGTGTCGCCCGGCCCCACCGAAGCAATGGCCCCACCTTCGACCGCTGAGGGAATAATGGATGCTGGCGCTAAACGGCCGGGATGCGGCAACTCATCGGCAGCCGATGCTGCCTGGAGAGCCATGAAAGCCAAAATCACCCCGCATATCCATGCCAGGCGCTTAAGTATTTGCCTCAAAACGACTCCATTGAAGTAGCGAATGTGCCGCTAAAATCATCAAAATGATTATACGAGGAGGGGCTCGAGATGGAGCGTAGATGCCACATTCTCGCAGAATCAGGCGACAAACCAACAGCAAACAATACCAAGCGATGAACTTACGGGAAATTTTTTGTAGCATCCTACCCGACTGACCGGCGACGGCCCCGTAGCCATCGATATCGGTAAATCTGCGGCACCTTCAAGTCAATTTCCTCTCGACATGCCTACACACCCTGCCCAGCCCGATATCGTCCGGAAGCGGCTTTTCGACCTGGACATCATCGCGGCGTCGTTTTCCGAGGCCGTGGCGATCCTGACCGACGCCGTCGCCAGCCGGCGCGGACCGGCGGGCATCGTGTCGACTCCCAACGTCGATCACGTGGTGCGCCTGGACAAGCAACCCGATCTCCAGCCCATCTACCGCCAGGCCGACTACCTGTTCGCCGACGGCATGCCCATCGTCTGGGCCAGCCGACTGCTGGGCCGGCCGCTGCCCGAGCGCGTGACGGGCTCGGACCTGTTCGTGGCGCTCTGCCGGCAGGCGGTCGCCCATGGCTGGAAGATCGCGATACTGGGCGGCATGCCGGGGGACGGTCCCATGCTGGAAAGCCGGTTCGCGGCCACCTACCCCGGCATCGACGTCACGGTGATGACGCCGTCGATGCGGTTCGACCCGCTGGGCGACGAAGGCCGCGAAGCCGCGGACCGTATCCGCGCCCTGGCGCCCGACCTCGTCTTCGTCTGCCTGGGCATGCCCAAGCAGGAAATCTGGGCCGGCCGCTATGCCGCCACCCTGCCTCACGGACTGGTGCTGTGCGTGGGCGCCGCCATGGAGTTCGCCATCGGCCTGCAGCGGCGCGCGCCCCGGTTGGTCCAGCGGATGGGCATGGAATGGCTTTGGCGGCTGCTCAGCAATCCCGGACGGCTGTGGCGACGCTATCTGAAGGAAGACCCCCGGTTCTTCGCCATCTGCTGGCGGGAATATCGCTCCGGCGTTCGCGGACGCTGACAGGAAACCCCCATGGCCACCAGCCGCCTTCCCTCCCACCAGCGCATGTTCTACAGCATGGCCGCCATCGGAGCAGCCGCGATCGCGCTGCTCTGCCATGCCGCCACCAGCCTCTATTTCGGGCGCCAGCCCTCGAACGAGGACGGGGCGCTGCTGCTCGTCATCGCGATAGCCACCGGCATCGCCTACTACCGCTTCGAGCAACTGCTCAGTACCCGCACCATGGCCTTCATGCTGTGGCGCGCCATCCTGACCTGGTCGCAGGTGGTCATGGTGACGCTGCTCGCCTTCATCCTGCTGCCCATCGAGCACCGCAACCTGGGCCGGGAAATCCTGCAGGCCTGGGCCTTCCTGACCCCGGTGGCGCTGCTGCCGGGCCTGGCGCTGATGCGGCTCAGCGCGCAGCACCTCTACGGCGCGAGCCAGTACGTGCGCCGCGCCATCTTCATCATGCCCGGCTTCCAGGCCCAGACCCTGGCGATCCGGCTGCGCCGCTCGCCGGCCATGGGCATCCTGGTGGATGGATACTTCGACGACACAGAGCGGCCCGAGCCGCTGGAGTCGCTTCCCTACCTGGGCGACCTGCCCCAGGCCGTCGAACACCTGAAGGAACAGAAATCCAACGTCGCCTTCATCAGCATGACGCTGATGAAGACCCCGTACGCGCAGCCCATCCTGAACCAGTTGGGCGACTCGACGTCGGCCATCTATCTGGTCCCGGAATCTCCCGCGCTGGGCGACTTCGAGGTCAGCGTCAGCAACATGGCCGGCGTGCCGCTGCTGCGCCTGCACGACACGCAGATCCTGGGCATCGCGCGCGGCATCAAGCGCAGCATGGACCTGCTGTTCGCCAGCCTGATGCTGCTCGCGGCGGGCATCCCCATGCTGGCGATCGCGGCCCTCGTGCGGCTGAGTTCACCCGGCCCCGTGCTGTTCCGCCAGACGCGCTACGGCCTGGCCGGCGAGCCGATCCAGGTCATGAAGTTCCGATCCATGTACACCCACCAGCCCGACCCGGGCAAGATCCGCCAGGCCACGCGCGGCGATCCCCGCATCACTCCCGTGGGGAGGATCCTGCGCCGCACGTCGCTGGACGAGCTGCCCCAGTTGTTCAACGTCTTCAACGGCAGCATGAGCCTGGTCGGTCCGCGGCCGCACGCCGCGGAACACAACGAGTTCTACCGGCAGCAGATACGCGGCTACATGCTGCGCCACACCGTCAAGCCGGGCATTACCGGCTGGGCGCAGGTCAACGGCCTGCGCGGCGAGACCGACACGCTGGACAAGATGATGAAGCGGGTGGAGTACGATCGCTACTACATCCAGCACTGGTCGCCCTGGCTGGACATCCGTATTCTTTTCATGACCTTGCGCCTGGTCGTCCATGACAGCAAGGCCTACTGACGACAGCCTCCATGCCCGATACCCCCGCCACCCAGCGACTGATGGAAGTCGAGATCAAGCTCGCCTTCATGGAAGACCTGGTGGAGCAGTTGAACGAACTCGTCTTCCGGCAGCAGCAGCAGATCGATGCGCTGGCGCGCGAGCTGGCCAGGGTCCGGGAACAGAGCGCGCAGGGGCCGGCCGCGCCGGCCTCGCTGCGCGACGAAATCCCTCCGCACTACTGAAAGGAACGGAAAAGCGCGCCTATGGCGCGCGGCGGTCCATCAGGGCCCAGGCAATGGTGCCGGCATCGACGTATTCCAGCTCGCTGCCGGCGGGCACCCCGCGCGCCAGCCGGGTCACGCCCAGCCCTTGCGCGCGCAGCAGCTCGGCAAGATAGTGGGCGGTGGTCTCGCCTTCGGTCGTGAAATTGGTGGCCAGGATGACCTCCTTGACCTGGCCGTCGGCGGCGCGCTCGAGCAGGCGGTCGAAGCCGATCTCGTGCGGCCCCACGCCCTCGAGCGGGGACAGCCTGCCCATCAGGACGAAATACAGCCCGTTGTAGCTGTGGCTGGCCTCGATCATGTTCTGGTCGGCCGGCGTCTCGACCACGCACAACAGGCTGGCATCGCGGCGGGGACTGGCGCAGGTCTCGCAGATCTCGGATTCGGTGAAGGTATTGCAGCGCGCGCAATGGCGCAGCCGGTCGACGGCGTCGCCCAGGGCCTGGCCCAGCATGCGGGCGCCGTGCGGGTCGTGCTGCAGCAGGTGGTAGGCCATGCGCTGCGCCGACTTGGCGCCCACTCCCGGCAGGCGCTTGAGGGCATCGACCAGCACCGACAGCGGCGCCGGCCCGACGAATCGATCGCCTGCCATTCCCGTCCCGCTTAAAAGGGCAGCTTCATGCCCGGAGGCAGGGGCAGGCCGGCGGTCAGCGCGGACATCTTTTCCTGGCTCGTGGCCTCGGCCTTGCGCAGCGCGTCGTTGAACGCGGCGGCCACGAGGTCCTCCAGCATGTCCTTGTCGTCGGCCAGCAGGCTGGGATCGATGGCGACGCGCTTGACGTCGTTGCGGCAGGACATGGTCACCTTGACCAGGCCGCCGCCCGAGGCGCCCTCGACGAGCATGTCGGCCAGCGCTTCCTGGGCCTTCTTCATGTTTTCCTGCATCTGCTGCGCCTGGCGCATCAGACCGGCAAGCTGTCCTTTCATCATGGCTGGGTTCCTTGTTTGGATTCGGAAGATACCGGGCGGATCGAGTCGGGTACGATCTGGCCGCCGAAACTGTCGAGCAATTCGCGTACGAAGGGATCGGCCATGATCGCGCGCTCGGCCTCGGCCTGGCGCGCCTGGCGCTCGGACTCGGCCACCGCGAACGCGGTGGCGTCGCCGGTCTGGCCGATCTCGAAGCGCAGCCGCACGGGCACGCCGAAATGCTGCTCGAGCACTGTGCGTAGGCGTTCGACCCCCGCGCCTTCGGCCAACCCGCGGGTCGCGACCTTCAACACGACGGTGCCGCCTTCGACGCCCACCCACTCGCTTTGCTGCGCGAGCTGGGCGGCGATGCCCTTGATGGGCAGCCGAGCCGCCAGCACGGGCCACGGCTCGTTCAATGCAATCGGGCCGCCGGCCGCGCCCGCGGCGTCTTCGCCGCGCGGGGGCTCGGCCCGGGCCACGGTGGGAACCGGCGCGGCGGGAGCTTCCCGCTCCACCGGCGGCGCCTCTTCCTGCAGCCCGGCCTCGATCTCCGAGTGCCAGGCAGGCGGCCCGTCTTCGTCGGCCCCCGCCCCTTCCGGGGGCGAGGCCGGAGCAGCCGCCGGCGCGGTCCGCGCCGTATTGCCGGCCGGCCGGGCAGGCGCCGAGGCCGGCGCACGCTTGTTGCCGGCCATCGACATGTTGCGGGCCGCGGCCAGCGCCTCGGCCGCCGCCGACGCGCGGGCCGGCGCGGGCGCCGCGGGCGCGGGAGCTGGCGCACGCGCGGCCGGCGGCACCGGGGCTGGAGCCGGCGCCGGCATCGACGCGGCCACCGCGGGCGCCGCCTTCAAGGCGGCGGATCGCGGTGCCGGCGCGGACGCTTCCTGGGAAGCGCCCTGCGGTTCGGCCGTGAATGCCAGCATGCGCAGGCACGCCATCACGAACCCGGCGTATTCGTCGGGCGCCAACGCAAGCTCTGCGCGGCTGTGCACGGCGATGGAATAGAACAGCTGGATCTCGTCGGCGGAAAATTCCCCGGCCAGCCGCTGGATGTCCGGCGCCAGCGGATCCTCTTCCGACACCGCGCCCGGCACGCGCTGGGCCATGCCCATGCGCGACAGCATCACGGCCAGGTCGGCCAGCGCCCCGGCATACGACAGGCTGCGCGCCGCCAGCTCGTCGGCCACGCCCACCACCCCGGCGCCGTCCGCCGCGCGGATCGCGTCGAGCAGGCGCACCAGGTGGCGCTGGTCGATCGTGCCCAGCATGCCGCGCACGGCCTCTTCCGACAGGTTGCCGGCGCTGTAGGCGATGGCCTGGTCGGTCAGCGACAAGGCATCCCGCATGGAACCGCGCGCCGCCTGGCCGATCAGGCGCAGGGCCGGGATCTCGAACGGCAATTGTTCATGCGCCAGCACGTGCTCGAGGTGGCCGACGATGGCCTCCGGCGGCATCTGCTTGAGGTTGAACTGCAGGCAGCGGCTCAGCACCGTGACGGGGATCTTCTGCGGATCGGTGGTGGCCAGGATGAACTTGACGTGGGGCGGCGGCTCTTCCAGCGTCTTGAGCATGGCGTTGAACGCATGCCCGGTCAGCATGTGCACTTCGTCGATCATGTAGACCTTGAAGCGGCCGGAGGTGGGCGAATAGACCGCCTGCTCGAGCAGCTGCGTCATCTCGTCCACGCCCCGATTCGACGCGGCGTCGAGCTCGAGGTAGTCGACGAAGCGGCCGGCATCGATCTCGGTGCACGCCCGGCACTGGCCGCACGGCGTGGCCGTGATCCCGGTCTCGCAATTGAGCGATTTGGCCAGGATGCGCGACAGCGTGGTCTTGCCCACCCCGCGCGTGCCCGTGAACAGCCAGGCGTGATGCAGGCGCTGCGTGGAAAGCGCGTGCGTCAGCGCACGCACCACGTGTTCTTGTCCGACCAGCGTATCGAATGAACGCGGCCGCCATTTACGAGCCAGCACCAGATATGTCATGAAGGATATTGTACCCCCCTACGCCCTTCGGGCGATGGGGAAACCCACCCCCTACGCGCTGACGCGCGCCCCCTCAAGGGGGCGATGCGGGTGGACCGGCAAAGCCGGATCCACCGCATCCTGGGCCTAACCCCTTTGCCCTGATTTTGGGGCACCCATTTACCGCTGCTGCCAGCGAAGCACCGGTGCCCCAACCCAAGAAACCGGCCCTAGACCCAGGGCACAGCGGATCCGGCTTTGCCGGTCCGCCAGTGCCGCCCCCTGGGGGGCGCCCGAAGGGCGTAGGGGGGGTGCTATAATTCTTATTGGCGGGCCCCTTCGCATGGCGGAGCGGTGAACCTGGTCAGGTCGGGAACGAAGCAGCCATAGCTGTAAACCGTCAGTGCCGAAGTCAGGCTCGCCACCCAATTCCCTTGTCCTGGGCCCTAAAAACCACACTCCCCGGGGCAGGCACTTGGAAAAACCGCTTTTTTGCGGTTACCATTGATCCATCTCGGGCTCTACGCCGACCGATTCCGGCGCCTACCTGCCCCGCTCCCCTCGCGTTTCGCGCTTCCCACGCATCGCCCAGGGGTACTCCCGTCAGGATTCGCGCATATAAAAAAATTCCCCTCAGGGGTCTGGAATCCAAGCACACGCGCCCACATATATCTATCGAATCACATACCCGTTTACCGCGCACTGCACCACTCTTCCCGCGCTTTGCGCACACCTCCAGAAGGAAAACCATGAGCGACGCGATCAAGCACGTGAGCGACTCCAGCTTCGATGCCGACGTACTTCAAGCCAATGAGCCTGTCCTGGTCGATTACTGGGCAGAATGGTGCGGTCCCTGCAAGATGATCGCCCCCATCCTGGAAGAGGCCGCCTCCCAGTACAAGGGCAAGCTGACGGTCGCCAAGCTGAACGTCGACGACAACAACGCCACGGCCGCCAAGTACGGCATCCGCGGCATTCCGACCCTGATGCTGTTCAAGAACGGCCAGGTCGTGGCCACCAAGGTGGGCGCGCTGTCCAAGTCGCAGCTCACCGCCTTCCTGGACAGCTCGCTGTAAGCAGGTAGCACGACACGGACCGGCCCCGAGCCGGTCCTTTCCGATCAACCTTTACCACGCCCTCTCCTTGCGCACCGGCGGCGCGCCCCGGCCTCGGGATCCAGCCCTCCGCCCCAAGAGCACCAGACTCCCTGCGCAAAGTCCTCCCACGAGGACGTGTCACCACCAAGAACTCCCCCCGGAGCTTTACCCGAGATGCATCTCAATGAACTGAAGGCGCTGCACGTTTCGCAACTGCTGGAAATGGCCGCCACGCTCGAGATCGAGAATGCCAGCCGCCTGCGCAAGCAGGAGCTGATGTTTGCCATCATGAAGCGGCGCGCCAAGCAGGGCGAGCCGATCTTCGGCGATGGCGTGCTGGAAGTGCTGCCCGACGGTTTCGGCTTCCTGCGTTCGCCCGAAACGTCCTACCTCGCCAGCACCGACGATATCTACATATCGCCTTCCCAGATCCGGCGCTTCAACCTGCATACCGGCGACTCCATCGAGGGCGAGGTCCGCACTCCCAAGGACGGCGAACGCTACTTCGCCCTGGTGAAGGTGGACAAGGTCAACGGCCAGGCGCCCGAGACCATGAAGCACCGCATCATGTTCGAGAACCTGACGCCGCTGCACCCGAACAAGCCGCTGCGCCTCGAACGCGACATCAAGAGCGAAGAAAACCTGACCGGCCGGATCATGGACATCTTCGCCCCCATCGGCAAGGGCCAGCGCGGCCTGCTGGTGGCAAGCCCGAAATCGGGCAAGACGGTGATGATGCAGCACATCGCGCATGCCATCACCGCCAACCATCCCGACGTCACGATGATCGTCCTGATGATCGACGAACGTCCGGAAGAAGTGACCGAAATGCAGCGCTCGGTGCGCGGCGAAGTGGTCGCCTCCACCTTCGACGAACCCGCCACCCGCCACGTGCAGGTGGCCGAGATGGTCATCGAGAAGGCCAAGCGCCTGGTCGAGCTCAAGCACGACGTCGTCATCCTGCTCGACTCCATCACCCGCCTGGCCCGCGCCTACAACACCGTGGTGCCCGCCTCCGGCAAGGTCCTGACCGGCGGCGTCGACGCCAACGCCCTGCAGCGGCCCAAGCGCTTCTTCGGCGCGGCCCGCAACATCGAGGAAGGCGGCTCGCTCACCATCATCGGCACCGCGCTGATCGAGACCGGCAGCCGCATGGACGACGTGATCTACGAAGAATTCAAGGGCACCGGCAACAGCGAAGTCCACCTGGAACGCCGCCTGGCCGAGAAACGCGTCTACCCTGCCATCAACCTGAACAAGTCCGGCACGCGCCGCGAAGAGCTGCTGATCAAGCCGGACGTGCTGCAGAAGGTGTGGGTGCTGCGCAAGTTCATCTTCGACATGGACGAGATCCAGTCCATGGAATTCATCCTGGACAAGATGCGCTCGACGAAGAACAACGCCGAGTTCTTCGACATGATGAAAAAATAGGTCCCCCCTACGCGCTTCGCGCGCCCAGTATGGTGAGCCCCCAGCCGCTACGCGGCAGCCCCCCAAGGGGGCCGGGCCCCGCCTTGGGGCGGCCCGGCGCCGGGTCCCTGGGGGGCGATGCGGGTGGACCGGCGGAGCCGGAACCACCGCATCCTGGCAACTACCGGGCTGGCGGGGGGTGGTGTTCTTCGTGTCGTTATCTTGTCTCGGTTGCTCTGCCAAGCGATGCTTTTGAAGTGCAAAATGCGCCGAAACATCACACTGATTGCACAAATCCTGGAATCCCGCGATAATTTACGGCTTAGCTCTAGAAATTGGGCACGTTGTCGGGCCGGCGCTCCGTCCAGCAGTAAACACACGGAAGCCGCCATAAAGGACCCCCCCTGGGGAAAACCGCCCCCAAGGCGCAAACCTTTGTCCGGCTGGCGACCCGCATACTCCCAAGGAAGACCATGAAAGAAGGCATCCACCCCGAATACCGCGACGTCGTGTTCCAGGATCTGCAGACCGGCAACAAGTTCATTACCCGCTCGACCCTGAACACGCGCGAAACCATCGAACTCGATGGCAAGACCTACCCGCTGTTCAAGTGCGACGTGACCTCGGAATCGCACCCCTTCTACACCGGCGCGCAAACCCGCATCGTGGAAACCGGCCGCGTCGAGAAGTTCCGCGCCCGTTTCGCCCGCACCACCGGCGCCGGCAAGACGTCCGCCTGACGGCACCGTCCGCGCACCCAGAAGGCAGCCTGCGGGCTGCCTTTTTTCTGCGCCCTGCTTGCGCTCGCCCGGCCGGGGTTCATGGCGCGGGAATCCGCCCGCCGCTGCAATTGCTTGCAATCCGGCTTCGCATTCCGCCATTTTTTGCGTGTCGCGGCCTGCCGGGACACTAGAATCCGTCTTGTCGCCTGTTAGGTAATCCCAGCGGTTCGATGCCTCACCGATTCCCGTCGCCCTTCCATACGTCCATCCTGCCGCCCACCCCCGCTCGGCTGACCGCGCTCGCGGCAACCAAGCTGCCGCGCTGGGGCCTGCTGGCCCTGTGCCTGTTGTACATCGTGACCGGCCTGGTCATGCGCGAACCCTGGAAGAGCGAAGACGTCATCGGCCTGGCGCAGATGTGGTCCGCCTACGATGGCGGCTGGGCGCAATGGCTGGCGCCCGAGGCGGCCGGCGTGGCGGTGTCGCAGGAAGGCCCCCTGGCGACGTGGGTGGGCGCGCTGTGCATGGCCGTCTTCTCGCCGCTGCTGGGGCACATCCTGGCGGCGCGCGTCCCCAACCTCATCTGGTTCGGCATCGCCAGCACCAGCCTCTGGTACGGCGCCTACCTGCTGGGCCGGCGAGCCGAGGCCCAGCCGCTGGCGCTGCCCTTTGGCGGCCAGCCCGAACCGCGCGACTACGGCCGCATGCTGGCCGACGCCGCGCTGCTCCTGCTGCTGGCCACCCTGGGCATATTGTGGCGGTCCCACGAGACCTCCGCCGAGCCGGCCGCGCTCGCCTTCCACGCGCTCGCCTTCTATTCCCTCGCGCGGATGCTCGACCATCCCCGCTCCGGCGCGCTGACGCTGGGGCTTGCGCTGGGCGGCGCATTCCTGGCGCGAGGCTTCCCCGCCGTCATGCCGCAATTGCTGGCCGTCGCGGTCCTGGCCGGCACCAGCCCGGCGCTGCGGCCCGCCGTGCGCTGGATCGCGCTGCTGAGCCTGCCGCTGGGCCTGGCGCTGTCGCTGGCCTGGTGGATCGCCACCGCGCAGCTCCACCCCTATTGGATGAGCGGCTGGTGGCACTGGAACGCCAGCGTGTTCGGGATGCTGACCCCGCGCGGACTGTCGGACGCGCTGCGCAACATGCCGTGGTTCCTGTGGCCCACCGGACCGCTCGCGCTGCTCGCGCTCTGGCGGTGGCGTGGATACCTGCTCTCGCCCCACGTGCAGATCCCGGCAGCGCTGATGCTGGCGGGCCTGGCCATGCTGCTCGCCACCCGCGAGCCGGTCGATGCGGAATACCTGGCGCTGGTCATCCCCTGCGCGATGCTGGGCGCACTCGCGCTGCCCACGCTGCGGCGGGGCCTGATCAACGCCCTGGACTGGTTTGCCGTCATGGTGTTCTCGGCAACCGCCTGCGTGGTCTGGATGGGATGGATCGCCATCATGACCGGCGTACCTCCCAAGATCGCCCGCAACATCGCCCGCCAGACCCCGGGCTTCGACGCCGATTTCTCGCTGTTCGCCTTCACCGCCGCGGTCGCGGCCAGCCTGGCCTGGATCGCGCTGATCATCTGGCGCTTCCGCTCGCGCCCCACCGGGCTGTGGCGCGGAACGGTGCTGTCGGCGGGCGGCGTGGTCGCGTGCTGGCTGCTGATCATGACGTTGTGGCTGCCCTCGATCAACTACAACAAGAGCTACCGCGAGGTCTCGAACGGCATGGCGCATGCCCTGGCCGCCGAGCGGGTCCGCACGGGCCGGCAGGAATGCGTGCGCAGCTCGGGCCTGGGGCTGTCGCAGCGCGCCTCGTTCGCGGTCTTCGACAACCTGCGCTTCGAGCTGTCCGGCGACTGCCCCCTCGTCCTGCTGCAAGGCAACGCCAGCGTACTGCGCAACGTGCTCCAGCGCGGCGAGTACGCCGGCAGCCGCGTGCTGTGGGAAGGCACCCGGGCGGCGGAATTCCGCCGCGCGCCCCAGTTCCGCGAGTATTTCATCCTGCTGCGCCCGGCCCCGGCCGGGCGTCCCGCCTCGTGAGCGAAGCCGGGCTCGCGCTCCCATCCGGCTGGAACGCGACCCTGCGCCGCATCCTGCAACAGGGCTGGCCGGTCCTGGTCGGCCAGTGGGCCAGCATGGCCTTCGGCGTGCTCGATACCGCGATGACGGGCCATGCCTCGCCCGTGGCACTGGCCGCCATGGCGCTGGCGGTGTCCATCTACGTCACTGTGTTCATCGGCCTGACCGGCGTGCTGCACGCGCTGATTCCCATCGCCGCCCAGCACTTCGGTGGCCGCAGGCTGGCCGAGATCGGCCGCGCCTGGGGGCAGGCGGTCTGGCTGTCGCTGGGCCTGTCGGTGGTGGGCGGACTGGCGATGCTGTTTCCCGACACCTGGCTGGCGATGTCCGGAGACGTGGACCCTGCCGTGCGCGCCCAGGTGCGCGGCTACCTGGCCATGCTGATCGTCGCCCTGCCCGCCGCGCTGGTCTTCCGCACCGTCTACGCCCTGAACACCGCGGTATCGCGGCCCAAGGTCGTGATGATGATCAACATTGCCGGCATCGGGTTCAAGGCGCTGTTCAACTGGCTCTTCATCTACGGCAAGTTCGGCCTGCCCGCGCTGGGCGCGGTGGGGGCGGGACTGTCCACCGCCCTCGTCTTCTGGATAAGCGTGGGCCTGAGCGCCCTCGTCCTGCGCCGCGACCCGTTCTACCGGCAATTCGGCCTGCGCATCGGCCGTCCGGACAGAAAGACGCTGGGAGAGCTCCTGCGGCTGGGCCTGCCTATGGGCGGCTCGTACCTGATCGAGGTCACGTCCTTCACGTTCATGGCGCTGCTGGTGGCGCGCGAGGGCGTCTACGCCACCGGCGGACACCAGATCATGGCCAACCTGGTCGCCCTGTGCTTCATGATGCCGCTGGCGCTGGGGGTGTCGACCGGCGCGCTCACGGCGCAGGCCATCGGCTCGGGAGATCCGCTGCGCGCACGGCGCACGGGCGCGGCCGGACTGATGATCAGCACCACGGGCGCGCTGCTGACGATCGCGGCCGTGATGCTGGCGCGCGGCCCCATCGTCCAGGCCTACACCAGCGATGCGCAGGTCGCCGTGGTGGCGCTGGGGTTGCTGGGCATGCTGGCCTTCTTCCACCTGTTCGATTCGCTGCAGTGCATGACCAGCTACCTGCTGCGCGCCTACAAGATGGCGGTCGGCCCCATGCTGATCCAGGCCGGCGCGCTGTGGGGCATCGGCCTGCTGGGAGGATGGTGGCTGGCATTCGGTCCGGGCGCCGGCGCGCTGCGCGGCGTGGTCGGGATGCTGATGCCCGGCGCGCCCACGGGCGCCGGGACCATGTGGTTGATGGCGACCTTCAGCATGGCGGTTTCGTCGCTCATGCTGCAGTACGTCTACTGGCGGGTGGCCGCCCGGCGTCCGGCCGCTCCCGCGGTGCCGCAGCCCAGGGCCTAGGCGCGCAGGAAGTGCTCGCGGTAGTACTTGAGTTCGTCGATGGACTCATAGATGTCGGCCAGCGCCTCATGCCGGCTTTTCTTCTCGAACCCCTTGTAGATCTCGGGCTTCCAGCGGCGGCAGAGCTCTTTCAGCGTGCTGACGTCCAGGTTGCGATAGTGGAAGAAGGCCTCGAGCCGCGGCATGTAGCGGACCATGAAGCGGCGGTCCTGGCTGATGGTGTTGCCGCACAGGGGCGACTTGCCGGCCGGCACGTACTGGCCCAGGAACGCCAGTAGCTCGTCCTCGGCCTGGGCTTCGGTCAACGAGGAAGCCCTTACTTTGTCGATCAGCCCGCTACGCCCATGGGTGGCCTTGTTCCAGTTGTCCATGCCGTCGAGCAGTTCGTCGGACTGGTGCAGGACCAGGACCGGCCCTTCGGCCACCACTTCGAGCTGGGCGTCGGTCACGACCACCGCGACTTCGATGATCCGTTCCTTTTCCGGATCCAGGCCCGTCATTTCCATGTCGAGCCAAACCAGGTGATTTTCGTTCAACGCCATATAATCGGTGCTCCGGAACCATGCATGATCGCGCGCGCGGCGCCAGGACGGCGGCGCGGGCACAAATGGCAATTTTCTCACAGGCTGGCGCCTCCTCTTTCCGAACCCGCACCGGGGTCCGTCGGGGCTTGTGCGTACGCCCCCCCTGACTACGAGCCGTCATTGTGTTTACCCTGCTGTTCGTCCTGATGCTGCTGGCCGGCGTCGCTACCCGGCTGTGGCTCTCCACCCGCCAGACCCGCCACGTCGCGCTGCACCGCGACCGCGTACCGCCCGAGTTCGCCGACCGCATCGGGGAAACCAGCCACAGGCGGGCGGCCGACTACACCATCGCCCGCATCCGCTTCGACATCGTGGCGCTGCTGTTCGATACGGCGGTGCTGATCGGCCTGACCCTGCTGGGTGGACTGCAGGCCCTGAACGAGCTGGCCGCCTCGCTGGCCTCGTCCGATTTCATCCGCCAGCTGCTGCTGGTGGCGATGGCCGCAGCCCTGCTGTCGCTGCTGGACCTTCCCTTCACCCTGTGGCGGCAGTTCGTGCTCGAGGCCCGGTTCGGGTTCAACCGGATGACCTTGCGGCTGTTCGCTGCCGATACCATGAAGGGCCTCGCGCTGGCGGTGGTGTTCGGGTTGCCGCTGCTCTCGGCCCTGCTCTGGCTCATGGCGGGTGCCGGAACCTACTGGTGGCTGTGGGGCTGGGGCCTGTGGATCGTCTTCAACCTTTCGGTCATGCTGCTTTTCCCCACCGTCATCGCGCCCTTGTTCAACAAGTTCACGCCGCTGGCCGACCAGGCGCTGGCCGAGCGCATCCAGGCGCTGGCCCGCCGCACCGGCTTCGCGCTGAACGGGCTTTTCGTCATGGACGGCTCGAAGCGGTCGGCGCACGGCAACGCCTATTTCACCGGCTTCGGCAAGAGCAAGCGCATCGTCTTCTTCGATACGCTGCTGGCCCGCCTGGCCCCCGAGGAAATCGAGGCCGTGCTGGCGCACGAGCTCGGCCACTTCAAGCACCGGCACATTCTCAAGCGCCTGGCGTTCAGCTTCGGCGTGTCGCTGGTGTTCTTCGCCCTGCTGGGCTGGCTGTCCAGGCAGGTGTGGTTCTACACCGGGCTCGGTACCATGCCCCTGCTGGGCGGACACAACGACGGCCTGGCCCTGATCCTGTTCTTCCTCGTGGCGCCGGTCTTCACCTTCGCCTTCATCCCGCTCGCGAGCTGGTACTCGCGCAAGCACGAGTTCGAGGCCGATCGCTTCGCCAGCGAGCAGACCGATCCCGCGAACCTGGTCTCGGCGCTGGTCAAGCTCTACGACGACAACGCCGCCACCCTTACCCCCGACCCCGTGCATTCGGCCTTCTACGACTCGCACCCGCCCGCCGGCATACGCATCGGCAGGCTGCGAGCCGCCGCGCCGCATGCCGCCCCGCTCGACCGTCTCCAGGAACCGGCATGAACCGCGTATTGAGTATCGAACAGCTGCGCTCGGGCCGCTGCGTGCCCATGAAGAACCGGGCGCCGATGAGCCCGGCCCACATCGACGAGCAGATCCACGTCCTGCCCATCTGGGCGCGGCGCGGCGACGTCCTGGAGCGCGACTACGAATTCGCGGACTATGCCCGCACCATCGCCTTCGTGAACGCCGTGGCCGAGATCGCCGGGCAGGAGAACCACCACCCCGAGATGCTGGTGGGTCACGGGCGGGTACGCGTGCACTACACCACGCACGAAATAGGCGGCATTTCCATCAACGACTTCATCTGTGCGGCCAAGATCGACGCGCGCTACGAACCATGAAGCCCCAGCGGCGCACTCCGGGGACCGGCCTGCAGGGCCGTGTCGTGGCCGCTTTCGGACGCCATTTCACGGTCGAGTGCGACGACGGCTCGACCCGCCAGTGCTACCCGCGCGGCAAGAAAGGCACCGCCGCCGTGGGCGACCGGGTCGAGGTGGCGCCCGAGGGCCCGGCAGAAGGCGCCATCCAGTCGGTGCTGCCACGCCGCAACCTGCTCTACCGCTCGGATGAAATGCGGACCAAGCAGTTCGCCGCCAACGTCGACCAGTTGCTCATCGTCGTGGCCACCGAGCCCGATTTCTCCGACGAACTGGTGGGACGAGCCCTGGTCGGGGCCTTCAATGCCGACATCGCTCCCATCGTCATCCTGAACAAGGTCGACCGCACGGCCGGCCTGGCGGCCGCGCGCCGCAAGCTGGCGCCCATCCAGGCACTCGGCGTACCGGTGCTGGAACTCAGCGCCCACGACGCCACCGCCACGCGGGCCGCCCTGGCGCCCAGGCTGGCCGGGCGCACGAGCCTGTTGCTGGGCCAGAGCGGCATGGGCAAGTCCACGCTGCTCAACGCCCTGGTCCCGGATGCCCTGGCCGCCACCCAGGAGCACTCTCAGGCGCTGGGCGCCGGCAAGCATACGACCACCAGCACGCGCCTGTATCACCTGCCCGCCACGCTGGCCGCCGGGGCCGACCTGATCGACTCGCCGGGATTCCAGGCCTTCGGCCTGCAGCACCTGGACGGCGCGCAGATCGTCAAGGGCTTTCCGGAATTCTCGCCCTACCTGGGACACTGCCGCTTCTACAACTGCACCCATATCCACGAACCGGGATGCGCCGTGCTGGAAGCCCTGGAGGCGGGCCGGATCGCGCCCCAGCGCCATGCGCTCTACGGCCGGCTGCTGGACGAACTGCAGCTCGGCCAACGCTATTGAGCCTTCAGAACCTGAAGAAATATCCGATCGGCGAAACAATCGTTTGGCGTTATGGTGTTCGGCGGTACGCTCGGGGGAATCCTCCAAGCGTCCCTTCAGGAGCATTCCGTGGCATACGCGGCGATCCGGACACTGATAGAAAAGCTCTCCAGCCAGCCCGACCTGCACGCTGCGCTGCGCCTGGCCCCCGACGGCACCGTCCTGGGCAGGTTCTACGAATTCGAACTGGCCAGCGGCTTCCAGCCGGTGGTCAGGATAGATACGCGGGCGGTGGCCGGCTATGACGCCTATGCCCGTTCGCACGCGACCGACGGCGACGTCATCAGCCCCTGGGGCCTGTTCTCGCGGGCCGCGGACGACGCGACGCTGGTACGGCTGGACCGGCTGTGCCGCCTGGTCCATACGCTGAATTATTTCTCGAAGGCCGACGCCCTCCACCCCTTGTATCTGCGCGTCCACGGCCGGCTGCTGGCCGCCATCACGCATGACCACGGGCAGGCGTTCCGCCGCATGGTCGAGGCGCTGGGCATCCCGCCCGCGCGCATCGTGTTGCAGTTGCCGGCCGAGGCCGCGCAGGACGTCCTGCTGGCCGGCATGATACTGGGCAACTACAAGAAGGCCGGCTTCCAGTCAGGCGTGCATGCCAACAACGTGGGCGAGGCGCAGTCGCTGCTGCACCTGCATGCGCCGGAGGTCATCAAGCTGGACCTGCGCACGGTGGCCGATCCCGAACGCGAACTGCCCCCGCTGCTGGAAACAGCCGCGGGACTTTCGTGCCAGGTGGTGTTCAAGCGTGTCGAGGACGAGGCCAGCCTGGCCCGCCTCGCGACGCTGGGCGCGCAATACGCCCAGGGCTATCTGTTCGGCGCGCCATCGGCTTCGCTGGCGTCGCCGTCCCCGCAGGCGGCAGCGGCTCCCGAGCCGCCCGCCGCCTAGAGGCCGGCCTCGGGGCTAGCCGCGCGCGAGCAGGTCGGACATGTCGTCCGCGTGCTCTTCCTCGACCGCCAGGATTTCCTCCAGCATGCGGCGCGTGGTCGGGTCCTTGTCCCCCAGGTAGCGGACCATGGCCCGGTAGCTGTCGATGGCGATGCGCTCGGCCACCAGGTTCTCCTTGATCATGCTTTCCAGCGTGTCGGCCTCCACGTACTGGGAATGGCTGCGCCGGGACAGGCTGTCGGGCGAAAAGTCCGGCTCGCCGCCGAGCTGCACGATGCGCTGGGCGATCTGGTCGGCGTGCTGCTGTTCCTGCGCGGCATGCTCGGCGAACTCGGCCGCGACCGGATCGGCATGGATGCCGCGCGCCATGAAATAGTGGCGCTTGTAGCGCAGCACACAGACCAGCTCGGTGGCAAGGGCCTCGTTCAGCATCTTGAGCACGACGTCGCGGTCGGCGCCGTAGTCCTGGGTCACCGCGCCCTCGTCCAGATGCTTGCGCGCCCGGGCGCGCATGGCCTCCACATCGATGGAAAACTTCTCGGCACTGGGGGCCTGCGGCTTGACTGCCTGCTCCATATTGCTCTCCTGTCTCGAGTGAAAACTCCATCCAGGATAGGCCGCGCCCCCGGTCACCGCTGTAACAATCAGAACGTCAGCCGCACGCCCATGACGATGTTCCGCCCCATCAGCGGCGCGGCATTCTTGATGAACGACGTATGCCGGTAGGCGAGCTTGTTCGTGAGATTGTTGGCGCGGACGTAGATCTGGTAACGGGTCCCGCTCATGCGGCCCTCGTAGGCCGCGCCAAGGTTGAGCATCGTGTAGCCGGCCGTCTCGGTCTCGAACTCGGCCACCTTGTCCTGGCGACCCACGTACGACAGCTCGACGTCGCCGCTCCAGGCCTGCCAGCGCGCATCGAGCCGCGTGCCGATCCGGTAGGCCGGGATGCGCGGAAGATTGCCGCCGCCGTCCAGCTTGGCGCGCACGTAGTCGCCCATCAGCGAGACGGCGAAGATGCGGTCGATCTGGTGGCGCACCTTGGCCTCCAGCCCGGTGAAGGTGGCATCGTGCTGCGTGTATTCCAGCAATTGCAGGTTCTGGTAGACGTCCAGCGTGCGTCCATAGATGAAGTTGTCCATCTTGTTGTGGAACACCGAGACCGAGAACGTGGTGGGCCCGGCGAACTTGCGCAGCGTGAGGTCGATGTTGTTGGACGTTTCCTTCTTCAGGCTGGCGTTGCCGATCTCGTAGGTGGACGTAGCCAGATGCAGGCCGTTGGCATAGAGTTCCTCGGCGGTCGGCAGGCGGTGCGAGCGCGACGCCGACACGCCCAGCGAATACTGCGGCGCGAACTTCCAGACGGCTCCGGCCGACACCGAAGTGCCGCGGTGGCGCGTGTCGGGCGCGCCACCCTGCACGTCGATGCGCTGCCATTCGTGCCGCAGCCCGCCCTCGAAGCGCCAATCGCCCACCGTGTATTCCTCGAGCATGAACAAACCGTTGTTGCGCGTGACGGTGGGCTGCACGTAGGCTTCCTCGCCCAGGGCGCTGAAGGCGCGGCGCGTCGTCTGCGCGCCGATCACGCCCCGCAGTCCGCCTATGGGCGCGTGCTCCAGTTCGACGCGGCCGTCGTGCGCCTTGTTCTTGAACGTGGTGGCGACCGTGTCGCCCTCGATCTCGTCATGCTGGTAGTCGGTGAAGCCGGCGCGCACGCGCAGCCGGGTGAAGCCGGCGAAAGGATCGCGCAGTTCGCCGCGCACGTCCCACCGCTGGCTGCGCAGCTTCACGAAAGGTATGCCGTGGCTGTCGCCGTCCTCGTCGTGGCCATGGTCGTGGCCGTCCTCGTCGCCGTGATCGTGGCCATGTCCGTCGTCGGGGCAGTGCAGGTGCGTGCCATGCACATGGCAGCCCTCGTAGGCGTGGTCATGGCCCGGCAGGCCGTAGCGGTTGCGCTGGCTGGTGTAGGCCAGCCCGATGTAGCCGCGATCGCCCACCCACGACAGTCCCACGCTGCCGGTCTCGGTGTGGTTGTACGAACCGTCCACGCGGTTGCCGCCGGCCCAGCCCCGGCCTACCTTGTAGTCGTTGGCGTTGCGCTTGAGCCCCTCGGCATGCAGGACCAGCCCCTTGCCGCCGATGGTCAGCTCGAACGCGCCCGACGTCTCGCGCGGCCCGGTCGCGCCGCGCAGCTCCACGCTGCCTTCCACGGCGTTCTCCGGCATTTCGGTGGGAATCTTGTTGTCGAGCACGTTGACCACCCCGCCCATCGCCCCGCCGCCATACAGCAGCGCCGCCGGCCCGCGCAGCACTTCCACGCGCTGGGACAGCATGGGCTCCAGGCCCACCGCATGATCGGGGCTGATGGTGGAGGCGTCCTGGACCTCGGCGCCGTCGGACACGATCTTGACCCGCGCGCCGTCCATGCCCCGGATGATGGGGCGGCTGGCGCCCGCGCCGAAATGCGATGAAGTGATACCCGGCTCCTGCTCCAGCGTCTCGCCCAGCGTGGCGGCGCGCTTGGTCAGCAAGTCGTTCTCGTCCAGCACCGTAACCGGCGCCGCCAGGTCCTGTTCGCTGCGCGACAGGGGCGTGGCGGATACGGTGACTTCCTTCAGGGTCTGCGGCGCGGGCGCGGTAGGCGTTTCCGCCTGTGCCCAGGCGGCCGCGGGCAGGCCCCAGGAAACACTCATCAATGCCAATACGAGGGGGTTCAGCCTTCCCAACATCACGGTTCCTTCTTCATGGATGGCGCAAAAATGCCGCAGGCCGCCGGCAAGGCAGATCCTTGCCGGCCGCGAGCGGCATTCTTGCTCAAAACCGAAGTTAATGCAACTCTATTGCATATGCATGATGGTTGCACCTGAGGAACCCTGGCGGGTGCGGATCAGAACGCCGAGCAATGCCCCCCGCTGGGAGCCTGCCCCGAGCCTATGGCCAGGATGGCGGGTTCCTTCCGATGGTTGACGGGACTGGAGTGGGTCCAGTCCCAGGCGAAGAAGGCGATCAGCACGGCCCAGAGCAGCACGACGGCGGAAGTACGGGAAGTCATGTCCATGTCCCCCGTTCACACGCCCAGCCGGCGGCGCAGGCGCACGCCGATCAGCGAGCCGGCGAAGGCCAGCACGACCCAGATCCAGCCGTGCAGGCTACCCGTGGAAATGCCGCTGACCATGGCGCCAACGTTGCAGCCGAACGCCAGCCGCGAGCTGTAGCCCAGGAGGAAACCCGCGACCAGCACGGCCGCCCACTGGCGGCCGGTCAGCGGCTTGCCGCTGGACGGCTTGCGGGCGGCGATCCACAGCGCGCCGGCCATGATGCCGATGTTGGTGATCGAGGTGACGTCCAGGAACACGCTCTGGTCCAGCGTGCGCAGGTTGCCCGCCTGGCTCCAGAAGGCGTTGGCGGCGGGATCGAACACGCCGGCCGCCGTCGCCACCTTGGCCGCCCACAGGCCGAAACCGTAGACCACGCCCCAGGGCTGGCCGGCCACCACCAGGTTCGCCACCGCCAGCAGGGCCAGGCCGACGCCGGCCAGCAGCAGCTTGCGGTTCCAGGGAGAAGATGCGGCCGCCCCGCCCTTGCGGCTCCAGACCCAGGCCGCCAGGCCGAAAACGGCCAGGCCGGCGAAGGTCAGCGCCAACGCGCCGCCCGCTCCCCAGTCGCGGACCAGGCTGACCGGCGCGATGGCGCCCAGCGACAGCCAGCCGTGCAGGTGCACCGATCCCAAGAAACTGCCCAGCGCGAACAAGGGCAGCACGCCCATGTTCAGCGGAATGCCCAGTCCGGCCTTGTACAGCGTGCCCGACCCGCAGCCATCGGCGATCTGCATCGTGATGCCGAACACGAAGGCGCCGATCAGCAGGCTGATGCTGGGAGGGCCCAGGGCCGCGGCCAGGTCGCCGGGAAACTTCGCCAGGAGCGGAATGGAAATGGCTGCCGCCACCGCCAGCAGCGCAATCTGGGCGAACACGCCGCTGGCGTCCCGGGCCTCGATCAACCGGCGCCAGCCGGTGGTGAAGCCGAAGCGCGCGCCGGCCAGCAGGCCGCCCATGCCGATGCCGATGACGAACAGCACCGACTGGCGCACGGTCACGAACCAGGCCAGCGCCAGCACGGCAAGCAGGATCGCGGCCGTCAGCGGCCAGCGTGCATGGCCAAGCGCGGAGGACGCGGGAGAAGCGATGGCGGGCGAGCCCGCCTGGGAAAGCGTCGTTTGCATCAGGGGGATTCCTTTCGTGCTGGCGCCTCAGGAGTTGCCGAACAACTTCTTGAATTTTTCCGAGATCTGGCTGGCCCGGCCCGGCACGTTGTCCATGGGCAAGGCCTGGTCCGCGTTGGTCCAGTCGGCCAGGGATTCCGGATACATGCGCACGTGCGGCAGCCCCGCCAGTTCGGACAGCGCGAACCAGTCGGTCGCCGCCCAGTGTCCGGTGTTGCAGAACGCGATGTTGTCGCCGCCCGCGTCCGGGAATTCCCGGGCGGCGATGGCGCGGGCCTCGGCGGCCGAGACGATCTGCGTGCTGCCGGGGGCGAACCAGACGCTGTGCGGAACGTTGGTGGCGCCGTGGATGGTGCCGGGCACCGAGGCCGTCGGGGCCTTGACCAGGCCTTCGAAGAAATTCTTGGGCCTCGCGTCGATCAAGCGGGTGCCGCCGCCGGTCGTGCCTGCCAGCACGTCGGCCTGGGTAGCCTTGATGGCGGTGTTCAGCCTGGGCTCGTAGCGGCTGGGGGCCGGCTGGGCCGGCGCGTCCTGGCTCAGGGGCTGCTGCGCCTGCTGCCAGGCCTGCATGCCGCCGTTCAGGATGGACAACTGGGTCAGGCCCAGGTATTTGAGCGTCCAGTAGACGCGGGCGGCGGCGCCGAAGTCGGTCACGTCCGCGCCCGAGGACACCACCACGGCATGGCGCTCGGGCGCCAGCCCGAGCTTGCGCACTTGCGCGGTCAGCTTGTCCAGCGGCGGCAGCGTGCCGGGGCTGTTGGCCGGTCCGCGCCAGGAGCCGTAGGGAGCGGACAAGGCGCCGGGGATGTGGCCTTGCAGGTAATCGGCGGGCGGCCGGATGTCGATGACCGTGACCGAGGGCGAGGACAGCACCGCCTTCAGTTCGTCGGGCGACAGGATGGGGGACGGGGCGGCCTGGGCGCCGGCCTGCGCGGCGAAGGCGATCAGCCAGGCGGAAAGAATGGCAAGGATTCTCATGATGATTGCGCGCGGCGCGCAGGGAATGGGCATCCTGAGAATTTTAAGACCTGGCCAGGGGATGGCTCAGACCAAGTCCCCATATTCATATAACATTAAATTATATGAAAGCGCTGTGAATATAGCTCCTGGCCATACGCCCGGAGGGCGCGGGCCAGGGCATCGGGCAACCCCGGCCGGGGCTGCCCGTAACGGCCGTGAACCGCCTCAGGCCGTGACGTGGAAGCCCACGCGGCCGAGATTCTGCATCTCGAGCTCGACCCAGGTACCGGCCACGAGCGCCTCGGCGGCGCTGGCGCCGCCGGCCATCACGATCGACCCCTCGGGCAGGATCTCGCCCGCCTGCGCCACCAGGCGCGCGGCCGCGACCAGCGAGCGCACGGGATGGCCCAGGATGGCGGCGGTGGTGCCGACCTGCTGGGCCTTGCCATTGCACGACATGATCAGGCCCAGGTTGGAGAAGTCGATGCTGGGCTTGTGCCAGGCTCCCAGCACCACACCCGACGACGAGGCGTTGTCCGCCACCACGTCTTCCAGCGAGAACTTGAAGGCCTTGTAGCGCGAGTCGATGATCTCCAGCGCCGGGGCGATCGCCTCGACGGCGTCCAGGGCCTCGATGGGCGACACCATGCCCGACAGCGGCTTGCGCAGCAGGAAGGCGATCTCGGGCTCGACGCGCGGATGCACGCGGGTCGACAGCTTCAGTTCGCCGCCCTCGTCCACGCGCATGTCATGCGTCAGGCGGCCCCAGATCATGTCGTGCACGCCCATCTGGACCATCTTGGCGCGGCTGGTGAAGCCCATCTTCATGCCGATGCGTCGATGGCCGCGGTCGATGCGGCGCTGGATCAGCATGCGCTGCACTTCGTAGGCCTCGGCCAGCGTCAGCGGACGGCGTTCGACGAACTGCTCGGCGGCGCGCGGCGTGCTGGCGGCTTCGTCCAGCTCGCGGGCCACTTCGGGTAGGGACAACAGCGGACCGCTCATGCTTGCTCCTTCGCGCCAAACACCGCGCGCACCGAACCCAGTCCGGCGATGCGCGCTTCCAGAATCTCCTCTCCCTGCACCGCGACCATGGGGCCCAGCGCACCACTCAGCACCACGTCGCCGGCACGCAGCGGATTGCCACGCTCGGCCATCTTGCGCGCCAGCCACAGGGCCGCGTTCAGCGGGTGGCCCAGGCACGCGGCGCCGGCGCCGATCGATACCTGGTCGCCATTGCGCTCCATGACCATGCCGCACAGGCGGGCGTCGAAGTCGCCCAGCTTGACCGGCCGGTTGCCCAGCACGAACAGGCCGGACGAGGCGTTGTCGGCGATGGTGTCGACGATGCTGATCTTCCAGTTGGCGATGCGGCTGTCGACGATCTCGATGGCCGGCACGGCATAGGCCACTGCCGAGATCAGTTCGGCCATGGTGGCCATGGGCTGGGCCAGGTCGCGCTCCATGACGAAGGCGATCTCGGCTTCGACCTTGGGCTGGATCAGGGTCGACAGCGGCACTTCCTCGCCGTCGCACACCGACATGTCGGCGAACAGCATGCCGTAGTCGGGCTGGTCCACGCCCAGCTGCGCCTGCACCGCCTTGGAGGTCAGGCCGATCTTGCGGCCGACCAGGCGGCGGCCCTGCTTGATCCAGTGGTCGGTATTGGCCTGCTGCACCGCGTACGCGGCGTCCAGGTCGCCGGCCGGCAATTGATCCCGGATCGGATCGATCGCGACGCGGCTTTCATGAGCACTGCGCAGGCGTTGCGCAAGCCCGGCGATCGCCTCGGCGGCGACGCCCCCCTGTCCTATCTGCCCCATGGGTAGTCCTGTTTGGAAGTTGGAGAAAAGAGAAAAACACCTTTATGCCGTATACGTACGAATATACGGGAGAAACCTGCGCGCGGACAATGCCGGCGGTTCATGGCCCCACTCCGGCCATCAATTTGAGGCATTTGACGAACAACGCCCGATATTCGGGCGGGAGGGCCGCGATGATGGCTTCCTCGACCTCCCGGTCGCGGGGCAGCACGCGCTCGAGCACGTCCACGCCCGCCTGGGTGATGGTGACGGCATACGCACGCTTGTCGTCCGCCGAGCGCCGGCGCCGCAGGTACCCCTTGCGCACCAGGCGGTTGATCATGTCGGCCAGCGAATTGCGGTCCAGCGCGATGTCCTCGGCCAGCTGATTCTGCGTGGCGCCCGGATGCTTGCAGACGGTGATCAGCAGCGCCTTCTGGCGCGGCGTCAGGTCCTCGTCGTGGAAGGTCTGCATGAACAGGGCCTCGGCGCGAAAATGCGCGCGCCGCAGCAGGTGCGACACGACGTCCGTGAGCTCGAACGCCCGCACGGCATCCGTGCAAGGCACGGTTTCCGGTTCGGGAGACGGCGCGGCGGGCGGGCGTCGCAAGGCGGAGGATCGGGTCATGGTGGCGAGCCGGAGCGGACTTGAGATCTTAACTGATGTCGCGCGCCCGGCCAGCGGCGCCCTGGCGTTTCTTCGAACCGGCTATGGCTGGCACCGAAGTTGTTATGCCCCCGGGGATGGACCGGTCGCGCGAAATTCCACTATATTATGACGTATACGTACTATACCTCAACGGAACCCAGCACCATGTCGGTCAAATCCCTGCGCAACTTCATCGGCGGCCGCTTCGAAGACGGCATCCGCACCTTCGACAAACTCAACCCCGCCAACGGCGAACTGGTGGCGCGCGTGCACGAAGCCAGCCGCGACCAGGTGAACGCCGCGGTGGCGGCGGCCCGCCAGGCCTTGCCGGCCTGGGCGGCGCTGCCGGTCAACCAGCGCACGGACTACCTGTACGCGCTGGCCGACGGCATCGAACGCCGCTTCGACGATTTCCTGGCGGCGGAGATCGGCGACACCGGCAAGCCCGTGGGCTGGGCCAGCCAGATCGACATCCCGCGCGGCGCGGCCAACTTCCGCGCCTTCGCCGAGATCGCCCGCACGCTGGACATGGAAAGCTTCATGACCGATACGCCGGACGGCCGGCAGGCGCTGAACTACGCCTACCGCAAGCCGCTGGGCGTGGTGGGCGTCATCTCGCCGTGGAACCTGCCGCTGCTGCTGTTCACCTGGAAGGTCGCGCCCGCGCTGGCCTTCGGCAACACCGTGGTGGCCAAGCCTTCCGAGGTCACGCCTTCCACCGCCACCCTGCTGGCCGAAGTGGCGGCCGAGGTCGGCCTGCCCGCCGGCGTGTTCAACGTGGTCCACGGCTTCGGCCCGAATTCGGCCGGCGAATTCATCACTACCCACCCTGACATCGACGGCATCACCTTCACCGGCGAATCGGCCACCGGCAGCACCATCATGAAGGCGGTCGCGCCGGGCGTGAAGCCGGTATCGTTCGAACTGGGCGGCAAGAACGCCGCGCTGGTGTTCGAGGACGCCGACTTCGACGCGGCCGTCGCCGGCGTGGCCCGCTCGGTCTTCGCCAACTGCGGCCAGGTCTGCCTGTGCACCGAGCGCGTCTACGTCCAGCGGCCGATCTACGACCGCTTCGTCGCCGCCCTGAAGCTCGAAGCCGAGAAACTGGTGCTGGGCCGCCCCATGGACAGCGCCACCACCATGGGCCCGCTGGTGTCGCACGAGCACCGCGAGAAGGTGCTGTCCTACCTGCGCCTGGCGGTCGAGGAAGGCGCCACCGTGGTCACCGGCGGCGGCGTGCCGACCTTCGGCGACGAGCGCGACCAGGGCGCCTACATCCAGCCGACCATCTGGACCGGCCTGCCCGAGACCGCCCGCTGCATCAAGGAAGAGGTGTTCGGCCCGGTCTGCCACATCGCCCCCTTCGATACCGAGGAAGAAGCCATCCGGCTGGCCAACGACACCCACTACGGGCTGGCGGCGGCCGTCTGGACCACCAACCTGACCCGCGGCCATCGCGTGGCCCAGGCCATGCAGGTGGGCCTGGCGTGGGTGAACTGCTGGTTCCTGCGCGACCTGCGCACGCCCTTCGGCGGCAGCGGCCTGTCGGGCATAGGGCGTGAAGGCGGCCGCCACTCGCTGCATTTCTATACCGAGCCGACCAACGTCTGCGTGAAGCTGTAGGCGCGCGAATGGGCGATAATCGCAGGGGAATGTCCCCTGCGGCCGCCATGTCCAACTTCCGTCTGACTCCCAACGCGCTGGGGCACAAGCTCAAGCTGCACCAACTCCAGATCTTCGAGCGGGTGCTCGAGCGCCGGTCGCTGTCGCGCGCGGCCAATGAACTGAACCTGACGCAGCCCAGCGTCACCAAGGCCATCTACGAGCTGGAGAAGTTCGTGGGCGCGCCGCTGTTCGAGCGGTCCAACCGCGGCGTGGTCCCGACCGAGCTGGCGCATCTCCTGGGCCGGCGGGTCAAGACGCTGATGGCCGAGCTGCGCTACATGACGGACGAACTCAATGCCGCGCTGACGGGGGAAAGCGGGCACGTCATCGTCGGCACCCTGATCGCCGCGTCGGCCAAGCTGCTGCCCGAGGCGATCTCGATGCTGATGCAGGAGCACCCGGGGATCCGCGTCACGGTCTCCGAAGGCCCCTCGTCGCAGCTCTTCCCCGCGCTGGCCACGGGCGACCTCGACATCGTGGTGGGACGCCTGCCCGAGCGCGACATCGCGCTGGGCTATGCCTATCCGCTCACCCACCACACGCTGTACGAAGAAAAACTGCATGCCGTCGTCGGCGCCCATCACCCGCTGGCGCACGCGGAAAACCTGGAACTGGGCCAGTTGATGGATCTGCCCTGGATCCTGCCCTCCGCCGAATCGCCGCTGCGCTCCGCGGTGGAGCAGACCTTCCACCGCACCGGGCTGGGCATCCCGCCCCGCCACATTGAATCCCTGTCGCTGCTGACCAACCTGGGCATCCTGCTGCGCGGCGAGGCCATCGCCCTGATGCCGCAGGACGCCGCCGCGCAGTTTCTGGACCACGGACTGCTCAAGCTCCTGCCGCTGGCCGAATTCGGCCTGTTCGGACGCGTGGGCTACTCGGTGCGGGCGAATCGGCAGCTCACGCCCGCCAGCCAGCACCTGATCGAATACCTGCATCGCATCTGCGACCTGCGCCGGACCGGGGCCCAGGCGGACTGAAGCGGCGGATCCCGCGCCACGATATCGAACGGATATCAATCGCTTCCAATTTTGTATTGGCCAGGCGCGCGAGCCCTGCGCAGAATCTCCCTCACCCAGATCCTCACGAAGGAGTCCTCATGCGAGCGCCGATCACGTTTGCCCTGGCTGCATCCATCCTCTTCGTCTGCCCGGCCCAGGCAGTCTCCACCGCGCCGCCCTTTCCCGCCAAGCCGATCACCATCGTCGTTCCCCTGACCGCGGGCGGCCCGGTCGACATCCTGGCCCGGCTGGTGGCCGAAAAGATGGCGGCGGAATTCAAGCAACCGGTCATCGTCGAGAACAGACCGGGGGGCGGCGGCAACATCGGCGCAGAACAGGTTGCACGCGCCCGTCCCGATGGCTACACCATCCTGTGCGCAACGGACACGCCCATGACCGTCAACCCGTTCATCTACAAACGCTTGACGTTTTCCGCCGCACGCGACCTGACACCGGTATCGCTGGCGGCCACCTTCGCCCAGATGCTGGTGGTGAATCCCGCCATGCCGGCAACCACGCTGGAGCAGTTCATGGCGCTGGCCAGGCAGCGGCCCGTGACGTTCGCATCCGGCGGCAACGGCAGCCCCGGCCACCTGACCGGCATGTATTTCGCGGACAAGTCGGGCATCCCGCTCACCCATGTTCCGTACAAGGGCAACTCGCAGGCCGTGGGCGATCTGCTGGGCGGCCAGGTCGACGCCGGCTTCCTGGCGACACCGGGCGTCCTGCCTCACATCAAGGCGGGCAAGCTGAAAGCCATTGCCGTCTCCAGCGCCAACCGCTCGCCGCTGTCGCCCGCTACGCCCACGTTCTCCGAGGCCGGCCTGCCGGGCTTCGAAGCCATGTTCGCGATGCTGTACATGGCGCCGGCCGGCACACCGCCCGAGGTGATCGATACCCTGAACCGCGCCATCGACCGGGCACTGCGGGCCGACGACGTGCGGGCCAGGCTCTCGGCCCTGGACATCGCGCCCGGCGGAGGCTCGCCCGCGCAGGCCGGCGCCTATCTGGCACGCTACCGTGCGCTCTGGGGCGGCATGGCGGCGAAACTGGATCTGCAGGTCGACTGACCGGCCACGCGGCCCTCAGGCGGGCAACATCCCGAGAAACGCTTCCAGCACACGGGAATTGTTGTCCACCCGCCAGGCCGCGGAAATCTCCATGACCCCGGGCTCGGCGCACGGGATGAACAGCAGTTGGTCCTGCCATCCCGCCACGCAACAGGCAGGCGCCAACGCCACGCCCGTGCCCGCGGCCACGAGCGAAAGCATCACCGGAATCTGCGCGGCTTCGCGGATGTGTTCCGGCACGTAGCCGGCGCCGTGGCACAGCTCCAGCACCTGGTCGTAATAACCGCGCGCCGGATACCGCGACAGCGTGATGAGCGTCTCGCCGTCCAGGTCGCGCAGCGCCAGGCGACGGCGACGCGCCAGCCGGTGGCCGTTCGGCAGCGCGATCTCCATGGGATCCTCCCGCAAGGTGCGCAACTGCAGTTCGCTGCCATCGACCCTGAGCGGCCCCCAGCGCCCCGGCACGTCGACCAGCGCCACGTCCAGCGCGCCATTGGCCACCGCATGCGTCTGCTCGGCCGAGGACATCTGGCGCAGATCCAGCTCCACTCCCGGATAGCCCTCGCGAAACCGGCCCAGGAAGGGCGTGATGAGCGGCAGCATGGCCGCGCTCATGAAACCGATGGCCAGCCTGCCCTGGGCGCCCCGCGCGAGGCGCTGGGCTTCATCCACCGCCTGCTCGACGGCCTTCAGGATGACACGCGCCCGTATCAGGAAAGCCTCCCCCGCCTCGGTCAGCGTCACCTTGCGGAACCGCCGGTCGAACAGATCGAAGCCCAGCCTGGCTTCCAGCACCTGGATCTGCTGGCTCAGGGGCGGCTGGGAAATGTGCAGGCGTTCCGCGGCCTTGCTGAAATGCCTTTCCTCTGCCACGGCGACGAAGTAGCGCAGGTGCCGGAACTCCATACCATATCCATTCGATATCAAAACCGATGAAATATATATTAGATATCTGGAACGACCGGGGCAACAATGGCTTTCACCAATACCCTCGGCGTTGCCACCATGAAAACCGCGTTCACGATTCGCCAGTTGGAAGACCCCGGGATCGCCGAGGCGGACCGCATCCTCCAGGACTGCGTGCACTACGGTTTCTGTGTCTCCGTCTGTCCGACTTACGTCCTGACGCGGGACGAGAACGAATCCCCCCGAGGCCGCATCGACCTGATCAAGGAGATGCTCGAATCGGACCAGCCGCCCCGGCCCGCCACCGTCAGGCACATCGACGGATGCCTGTCCTGCCTGTCGTGCATGTCCACCTGCGCAGCCAGCGTGGACTACGCGCACCTGGTGGACACCGCGCGCAGCCACATCGAGGAACACTACCGCCGCCCCCTGGCCGACCGGCTCATGCGCGGCCTGGTGGCGGCGGTCATTCCGCGCCCCGCCCTCATGCGGCTCGCGCTCCGGGCCGCCCGCCTTGCCGGACCCATCGCACCGCTGCTGCCCGGACGGCTGCGGGGCATGGTCGAGCTTGCCCCAGCCCGCCGCGCCGCGGCGCCAGCCATCCCCACGGGTCGGTTGCTGCCCGCCGAAGGCCAGGCGCGGCGGCGGGTGGCGCTCATTCCCGGTTGCGCGCAACAGGCCCTGGCGCCTCACCTGAACGAAGCGAGCATCCGCCTGCTGCGCCGGCATGGCTGCGACGTCGTGGTTCCCGCCATGTCATGCTGCGGCGCCCTGACCTTGCACATGGGCAAGACCGGGCCCGCCCGCCGCGCGGCCGCCCAGACCCTGTCCACACTGGGCCGCCTCCAGCGCGAATTCGACCTGGACGCAATCATCGTCAACGCCTCGGGCTGCGGCACGACCATGAAGGATTACGCGCACCTGATGGCCGGCGAGCCGCAGGCCGATGAGGCCGCCGCCATCGGAGGGCGAGTCCGGGACATCACCGAGGTCCTGCTGGACCTGGGCCTGAATCCTCCGGTGCGCCGCACCGGCTTGCGGGTCGCTTATCACGACGCATGCTCGCTGCAGCATGGGCAGAAGGTGGTCCAGCCGCCGCGCCAATTGCTCCGACAGGCCGGATTCGAGGTGCTCGACATTCCGGAGCGCCATTTCTGCTGCGGCTCGGCCGGCACCTACAACATGCTGCAACCGGACACCGCCGCCGAACTGGGCCGCCGCAAGGCCGGCCATATCGCCAGCACGGGCGCGCACGTGGCCTGCGCCGGCAACCTGGGCTGCCTCGAGCAGTTGCAGCGGCATGCCTCTTTGCCGCTGCTCCACACCGTGGAACTGCTGGACTGGGCCACCGGGGGTCCCGTCCCAGCCTCCCTGGAAACCCTTGGTGCCATCCCGCCCGCGGCCGCCCCCGAGGCGACCGAGGCCAACATGGCGACGGCCGACGAAGACACGCTGTGGTGACCGTCGCCACGACGCCCCCTACCCGTTTCGACCCAGACGGAATCCGACGATGACCGACTCCCTGACCGATTTCCTTTCCGCGATGCACGACCTGCTGGGCCCCGACTGGGTGAACACGGCACCCGACACGCTGTATCGCTACGGAGAGAACACCCTGCCCGGCGGCAACCGTCCGCCCGCCGCGGTGCTCTATCCTTCCTCGACGGCCGAGGTCCAGGCCATCGTCAAGGCCGCCAACCGCCACGGCGTCGCCCTCCACCCCATCAGCTCGGGCAACAACATCGGCCTGGGTACCCGCTCGGCCATGCAGGCGGGCCAGGTCGTCGTCGATCTCGGACGCCGCATGAATCGCATCCTGGAGGTCAACGACACGCTCTGCTATGCCGAGATCGAGCCGGGCGTGTCCTACCAGGCGCTCCATGACGAACTCGTGCGGCGGGGCAATCACCTGATGAGCGATTGCACCTCGGGCCCGCCCCAGGGCTCCGTACTCGGCAACGCCATGGACCGCGGCGCGGGCTACACCCCGTCCTTCGATCATTTCGGCGCCATTTGCGGCATGGAGATCGTGCTGGGCAACGGCGAGGTCATCCGCACCGGCGACGGCGGCATGGACAGCAGCCGGATGTGGCATGTCTCCAAATATTCGTTCGGCCCCGCGCTGGACGGCCTGTTCGTGCAATCGAACTTCGGCATCGTGACGCGGGCGGGCATCTGGCTGCAGATGCGCCCTCCCGCCATGAAGACTTTCCACTTCAGCTTTCCCGACGACGCCGACCTGGGCGACATCCTGGACCTGGTGCGGCCGCTGAAACTGACCAATCTCGTCCCCAGCCTGTTCCGGGTCGCCAATGACCTGTGGCTGATCGCCGAACACGAAACCCATCCGGAATATGCCCGGACCCAGGGCAGGACCGCGCTGTCGGACAGCGCGCGCCGCGAGCTCCAGGCACGGCACGGGCTGGGCGCCTGGGTTGCCTCCGGCGCGGTCTACGGCGCCTCGGCCCAGGCGCTCGACCCCGTCGTCGACAGGATACGCAGGCATTTCTGCAAATCCGGCCGGGCACGCTACATCAGCGACGAGGAGGCGGACGCGCTACCCGGCCTGTCGACGGCGAAATCGGTGTTCTACGGCATCCCGTCTTCGCAGGAACTCAGGCAGTGCAAATGGCGTCCGGGAGGCGGGCTGACCACCTTCACGCCCGGCACGCCGCTCGTCGGCGAACAAGCCCTGCGCCTGCAGGACCTGGCCCGCGCCATCCTGGCCCGCCACGGCCTGGAGTACATCTCGATGTGGGTATGCGCGGCGCGCTTCGCCCGCGGCCTGCACCAGATCGTCTTCAACCGCGAGAACCCCGAGGAACGTCAACGAGCGGACGACGCCTACCTGGAGCTGGCCCGCTCGTTCGCCGAGGCCGGCTACTCCGTGGGACGCTCGCCCATCGACTACCAGGCCCTGCATTTCGGCCAGTTGTCGCCCGAGGTACGCGCTCTCCAGGCCGGCATCAAGGATCTGTTCGATCCGCGCCACGTCCTTTCCCCCGCCCGCTACGGCCTGTCCTGAAGGGAAATCCATGCAACCCAATTTCGTCTTCCTGATCGCCGACCAGTTGCGCGCCGACCACCTGGGCGCCTACGGCAACACGGTCGTCCGCACCCCGCACATCGACACGCTGGCGCGCGGCGGAACGCGGTGGGACGCCTGCTACGTCGCTTCTCCCATCTGCATGCCCAACCGGGCCAGCCTGATGACCGGGCGCATGCCCCTGACCCATGGCGTCCGCCACAACGGGATCCCGCTCGACATGCGCGCCGCGACCTTCGTCGACGCGCTGCGACGCGCCGGCTACGCCACCGCGATGATAGGCAAGTCGCACCTGCAGAACATGACCGGCCGCCCGGCGTTCTATCCGCCCCCCGAAGCGCGATTCGAACGCGAGGCATTCGAGCCCGGCGACGGACGCTATGACCAGGAATGGATGCCGTCCTGGCGCGACGACCCGGCCCAGGACACGGCCCTGCCCTTCTACGGTTTCGACCACGTCGACCTGACCATCGAGCACGGCGACGACATATGGGGCCACTATCGCCGCTGGGCCCGCGAACAACGCTCCGACATCGACGCGCTGATCGGCCCGGAACATGCCGAGCCGGCGCCCGGCTACGCCCTGGCGGACTGCGGCCAGGCCTGGCGCACACGGGTCCCGGAAGACCTGTACTCGACCGCCTATATCGCCCGGCGGGCCGAGGAGCGCCTGGGCGAGTTCGCCCGCGCAGGCCGCCCGTTCTTCCTGAAATGCTCCTTTCCCGACCCGCACCACCCGTTCACGCCGCCGGGGCGCTACTGGTCCATGTACGACCCGGACGACATGCCCCTGCCTGCCTCCTTCGCGCCGCACGACGCGCCTCCGCCCCACCTGGCCTGGCTGCTCGCCCGGCGCGACGAAGGCGCCGCGGTCAAGCACACCCAGGTGATGTTCGGCTGCACCGAGCGCGAGGCGCGAGAGGCGATCGCGCTCAACTACGGCTCGATCTCCTTCATCGACGACGCCATCGGCCGCATTCTCGGCGCGCTCCGGGCCCATGGGCTGGAGCGCGATACCGTGGTCGTCCTGACCGCCGACCATGGCGACTACATGGGCGACCACCAGCTCCTGCTCAAGGGCCCCCTGCACTATGAAGGCCTGATCCGGGTGCCGCTCCTCTGGTGCGACCCGGCCGGATCCGGCACGGCCACGCGGACCGAACTCGCCAGCACCGTGGACCTGGCACCGACGATACTCGCCCGCGCCGGCGTCCCCGCCTACCACGGCATGCAGGGCCGGTCCCTGCTGCCGCTGCTTCAAGGCGAGCGGCCGGACTGGCGCGACGCGCTGCTGATCGAGGAAGAAGGCCAGCGCACCTATTGCGGCTTTCCCGACCGGATACGCATGCGCACGCTGATCTCGCCGCCCTACCGGCTGAGCGTGTACGAAGGCGTGGGCTGGGCCGAACTCTACGACCGCGGCCGCGACCCGCACGAAATGCGCAATTGCTGGAACGACCCGGCCTACGCCGACATCCGGACCGGATTGCTGCACCGGCTCGCCCAGGAAATGATCGCGTGTTCGGAGACCAGCCCTTACCCCTCGGCCGTGGCCTGAACCGCCTGGCGCCTCGTCCATCGCCATGGCGGGCCGGCTCGCCATAGCCATTCCGCATACCCCCGTCGGTACTTTCTATTTCGCCCCGCCTCGCATCTCACATAGACTGCCGGTCAGGATCGGAATTCTCTGGCTCGCGCAAGCCGCGCAGCACCCACAAGCCAGCCGCCATCGACGGCCCCGGCCGATGTCGCCGGGCTCGGCCATGGCGCGCTCACCGAAGACAGGACGAGAGCACCATGTACAAATACGGTCTTCCGCTCAATTTCCAGAAATGGATAGACGACAACGCCCACCTGCTCAAGCCCCCGGTCGGCAACCAGCAGATCTGGCAGGACTCCGATTTCATCGTCACCGTGGTCGGCGGCCCCAACCACCGCACCGACTACCATGACGACCCGCTGGAAGAATTCTTCTACCAGATCCGCGGCAATGCCTACCTGAAACTCTGGGTGGAAGGCAAGGAAGAGCGCGTGGACCTGAAGGAAGGCGACATCTTCCTCTTGCCTCCGCACCTGCGCCACTCTCCCCAGCGCCCCGAGACCGGCAGTGCCTGTCTCGTCATCGAACGCCAGCGCCCCGAAGGCCTGGTGGACGGCTTCGAGTGGTACTGCCTGCATTGCGGACACCTGGTGCACCGCGTCGAAGTCCAGCTCAAGAGCATCGTGACCGACCTGCCGCCGCTGTTCGAGGCCTTCTACGCCAGCGAGGACAAGCGCCGCTGCCCCTCGTGCGGCACGGTGCATCCCGGCAAGCACGTTCCGGGCACCGCATGACGGCACGGTTCGACTTCGGCGGGGTCGAACTCACCCGCATCGTCGAGGCCGAGGGCCCGCTGCTGCGCCCCGCGGAAATCTTCCCCGATTCGACCCCCGAGGCCATCCAGGCCAACCTGGACTGGCTGGCCCCGCGGTTCTACGACCCGGCCTCCGACCGGCTGGTCATCTCCATCCAGTCCTTCCTGCTGAAAAGCCGCGGCCGCCTGATCCTGGTGGACACCTGCGTGGGCGACTGCAAGGCGCGGGTACGCCCCGACTTCGACCGGCAGCACTGGGGCTGGCTGGATCGCCTGCAAGCGACCGGCGTGCGCCCCGAGGACATCGACATCGTCGTCTCCACCCACCTGCACGTCGACCACGTCGGCTGGCACACGCGGCTGGTCGGCGGCGCATGGGTGCCCACCTTCCCCAACGCGCGCTATCTCTTCACCCACGAGGAATGGGCCTATTGGAAGGAGCACGAGGGCCACTCGGGGCTCGTGCGCACCGGCGACTACGTGGGCGACTCGGTCCTGCCCGTGTTCGAAGCCGGCCTGGCCGACCTGGTCGACATGGACCACCGCATCGACGAAGCCATCCGCCTCGTTCCCGCGCCCGGGCACACGCCCGGCCACGTGGCCGTCGAGATCCAGGGCGAGCACCAGCGCGTCCTGCTGACCGGCGATGCCTTCCACCACCCGCTGCAGTGCTGCTACCCCCAGTGGAGCACGCGCTTCTGCGCCGACCCCGACCACGCCCGCCGCACCCGGCAATCGCTGCTGGAAGCCTGCGCCCGCGACGGCACGCTGGTCCTGCCAGCCCACTTCCCCGCCCCCACCGCCGGCCACATCCGCCGCGCGGCACCGGAAGACGAACACGAATTTCGTTTCGAATTCCAAAAATTACTTTAAACTTAAAACGTAAGTCCAAGGAACCGCCCATGACTTTGCAGCGCCCGGTCCCGGCCCTGGTGGCCAGCCTTTGCCTCGCGTTCGGCGTCACCGCCGCCGCGCACGCCGACATCAAGATCGGCTTCCTGGCCACGATGTCCGGACCCGGCGGCACGCTGGGCCAAGACCAGTACGACGGTTTCATGCTGGGCGTGGAAGCCGCCGGCGGCAAACTGGGCGGGCAGGCAGTCAAGATCATCCAGGAAGACGACCAGCTCAAGCCCGAGGTGGGCCGCCAGGCCGCCAAGAAGCTGATCGAGCGCGACCGCGTGCAGCTCATCACCGGCCTGAGCTTCTCGAACGTGCTGATGGCGGTCTATCGCGACGTCATCAACAGCGGCACCTTCCTGCTGGTGAACAACGCCGGCCCCAGCCAGATCGCCGGTTCGATGTGCTCGCCGCTGTATTTCTCCACGTCCTGGCAGAACGACCAGCAGCACGAGGCCATGGGCAAGTACGCCCAGCAGAAAGGCTACAAGCGCGTCGCCCTGATGGCGCCGAACTACCAGGCCGGCCGCGAGGCGCTGACGGGCTTCAAGCGCTACTTCAAGGGCGAAGTCCTGAGCGAGACCTACACCCAGGTCAACCAGCCCGACTACTCGGTGGAAATCACCCAGCTGCGCACCGCCAGCCCCGACGCCGTGTTCATCTTCTATCCCGGCGGCATGGGCGTAAATTTCGTCAAGCAATACCACCAGGCCGGCCTGCTGGGCAAGGTCCCGCTGCTGTCGGGTTCCACGGTGGACGGCACGACCTTGCCGGCGCTGCAGGACCTGGCGCTGGGCGTGATGTCGGGCGGGCCATGGTCACCCGACCTGCCCAATGCGGCCAACCGCAGCTTCGTCGAGCAGTTCCGCAAGAAATACGGGCGCATCCCCTCGCACTACGCGGCCTATGGCTACGACTCCGCGCAGGCCCTGAATGCCGCGCTCAAGGCCACCGGCGGCCGCCTGGACGACAAGAAAGCCTTCGAACAGGCAATGGTCAAGGCGAATTTCCCCTCAGTGCGGGGCAACTTCAAATTTAACAATAATCACTTCCCCGTATCGAACTACTACGCATTCGAAGTGGTGCGCGACCCCGCGGGCGGCGTGACGCTGGCCACGCGGGAAACCGTGTTCCCGGACCACCAGGACCCCTACCATGGGGAATGCAAGCTGAAATAACCGTCCGGCACCGGCGTCGCGCCGCCGACCGCAGTATCCCGGGGGCCGGGCATCCGGCCTCATCCACCCCGCAGGCAAGCCAGGAGTCCGCATGAAAACCGCCAAACTGATAGCCATCGCATCGATACTGCAAGCGGCCTTCGCCGCCCCCTCCTTCGCCGCCGTCAAGATCGGCTTCGTCTCCACGCTGTCCGGTCCGGGTTCGGTGCTGGGGCAGGACCAGTACGACGGCTTCATGCTGGCCGTGGAACAGGGCCAGGGCAAGCTGGGCGGGGTCGACGTCCAGGTCCTGAAGGAAGACGACCAGATGAAGCCCGAGGTCGGCCTGCAGGTCGTGCGCCAGTTGCTCGAGCGCGAGAAGGTCCCCCTCATCACCGGCCTGATCTACTCGAACGTCATGATGGCGGTCCACCGTCCCATCACCAGCGCGGAGGTCTTCCTGGTCGGCTCGAACGCCGGCCCCACCCCGATCACGGGCAAGGGCTGCTCGCCCTACTTCTTCTCCACCTCGTGGAACAACGACCAGTTGCACGAGGCCGGCGGCGAGCTCGCCAACAAGATGGGCATCAAGAAGATCCAGTTGCTGGCCGCCAACTACCAGGCCGGCAAGGACGCCATGGAAGGGTTCAAGCGAACCTTCAAGGGCCAGGTGGTGGGCGAGACCTTCACCCAGGTCAACCAGCCCGACTACTCGGTCGAGATCTCCGCCCTGGCCTCCAGCAAGCCCGAGGCCATCTACACCTTCTATCCGGGCAGCATGGGCGTGAACTTCGTCAAGCAGTACCGGCAGGCCGGCATGTTCGACAAGGTCCGCATGCTGTCGACCTCGACCATCGACGGCTCCACCCTGCCCGCCCTGCAGGACGCCGCGCTGGGCGCGGTCACGGCCGCTCCGTATTCGCCCGACCTCGACAATCCGGCCAACAAGAAATTCGCCGAGGCCTTCCGCAAGAAGTACAACCGCGAACCCTCGATGTATGCGGCGCAATCCTACGACGCCGCCAGCCTGATCGCCTCGGCCCTGGCCAAGACCAAGGGCAACGTGTCCGACAAGGCCGCGTTCCGCGCGGCGCTGCGGGAAGCCAAGTTCGATTCCGTGCGCGGCTCCTTCGCGTTCAACACCAACCAGTTCCCGATCGCGCCGTTCTACCGGGTCGACGTGGCCAAGGACGCCAACGGCAAGCCGGCGTTCGTGACCAAGGGGGTGATCTACGAGCACAGCAAGGACTCGTATGCGGGCGAATGCCAGATGAAGTGACGTGTGAATGGGGGCCTCAGGGGCCCCATTCATGAGCATGTCCGCGTGCCGGCAATGCGAATGGCCGATTGAGCTATCATGCGCGGGCAAGCTTCGACTTCCGGCACCGTGCAGACTTCCTCCATTCCTCGGGAAAACACCGCGTTATTGACATCTCTGGCCATCGGCGATTCGCTGCTGCTGATGATCGTCGCCCAGAACCTGAGACGGCACGGGATTGCGGTCACGGTCTTCGGGCCACATATCCACCGGCTACGCGCCTGGTTTCCCGGTTTCGATATTCGCGAAGAGTTGCCTGGTGATGCAGCGGAATGCCCGGCGGAATTCCGGACCGTCATCCAATTGCACGAACCGGGCACGGATGCGCCGCAGCGGCGCATCGTGGCGCTGGAAAATCTACGCAGGCTGAAGGTACCGGCCTCGCTGGCCCAAAGGCTGGCCAACTTCAGCCGTGATTCGTTGGGCCTGGCCCAGGCTGACAAATACAACGGCCTTGTCCCGCCTCCCGGACTCGTCTACCGCAAGCATGCCTCCCGTGTCGCCATCCATCCCATGGCCAGCACGCCCGACAAGCGCTGGCTGGCGTCCCGCTTCGTCGCTCTGGCCGTTCGGCTCAAGCGCCGGGGCCTGGACCCGCAATTCATCGTAGGTCCCTCCGAGCGGCCGCAGTGGGAGCACGTCCAGGAACTGGGTATAGGCCTGCCCCGGCTTGGCGCGCTGGAGAATGTCACCGCCTGGCTGTTCGAGTCGGGATGGTTCATCGGCAACGATTCCGGCATCGGCCACCTGGCCTCGAATCTGCATGTCCCTGCCTTGTCGCTGTTCATGCGCCGGGGAAGCGCCCGGACATGGCGCCCCGACTGGGGCCCCGGTCGCATTCTGATCGGCAGCGACGGCATTCCCATGGGCAAGCTCAAAGAAAAGCTCTGGAAATACGCGCTGACGTCAGGACGAGTGGAGCGTGCCTTCAACCAGTTGCAGTCGCAGGTTTCCGCGAAACAGACCGATCTCCCCTGGGACAAGGCCCAAGAAAACACGGCCCGGCCCAGCGGAAACGCGACTCGCGCCATCATGCCCCCAGCCAGGTTCCTGCCGGCTGCGGCCGACGATACGGAATCCTGATTCAGGCCGTCTCACTGAACTGCATCTTGTAGAGCGCGGCGTACAGCCCGCCGGCCGCCAGCAGATCCGAGTGCCCGCCTTGTTCCACGATACGGCCCTTGTCCAGCACGACAATGCGATCGGCATTCTGCACAGTCGACAACCGGTGGGCGATGACCAGGGTGGTGCGGCCTTTCATGAGCCGTTCCAGCGAAGCCTGCACCTGCCGCTCGGATTCGTTGTCCAGGGCCGAGGTGGCCTCGTCCAGGATCAGGATGGGCGCATCCTTGATCAGCGCGCGGGCAATGGCCAGGCGCTGCCGCTGTCCGCCCGATAGCCTGGCGGCGTTCTCCCCTACCCTGCTATGCATGCCTTGCGGCAGGGAATCGACGAACTCCAACAGATTCGCATCGGCCAGGGCCTGCCGAATGACCTGCTCGGAGGGTTCGCTGCGGGCGCCGTAGCTGACATTCGCAGCGATGGTCTCGTCGAACAGCACCACGTCCTGGCTGACCAGCGAAATCGCGTCGCGCAAGCTGGTCAATGTCAGCTCCTCGATCGGCACCCCGTCCACCCGTATCAAGCCCGAAGATGGCAGCGCAAAGCGCGGCAGCATCGATACCAAGGTCGTCTTGCCGCTCCCTGACCGGCCGATGAATGCCACTGTCTGCCCCGGCTCCACCTTGAACGAAATATCGGCCAAGGTATCCCGGGCAGCCTCGGGAAACCTATGCGACACGTTCTCGAACTCAATGCGGCCGCGCACCGGCTGGGCCAAGGTGCGCGTACCGGCATCCGGCTCGGGCATCTCGTCCACCAGGGCGAATACACTCTCGGCCGCCACCAGCATGCGTTGCATGGGGCTGGCGACATTGGCCAGCCGCTTGAGCGGATCCAGTATCTGCAGCATGGCCGTCACGAAAGCGGCGAAACCTCCTACCGTGATCTGGTTGGCACCCGACTGCCCCAGCGCGGTCGCTACCACGATGGCCAAGGCAACCGCGGAAATGGCTTGAGTGATGGGCGCCGACGCCGCCGTGGCCACGGCATTGCGCATGGCAAAACGGCGCAACCGGCCATTGACCTGGAGGAACCGGGCCTCTTCGTGCTCGTAGCCGCTGAACAACTTGATCACCCTCTGCCCGTCAATGGCTTCGCTGACAATGCGGGTCAACTCGCCATTCATGGCGATGGTCTCGCGGTTGATCCTGCGGATGCGGCGGGAGATGGCCCGCATGATGAAGGTGGACAAGGGAAAAGCCACCAGCGCGATCAGCGTGAGCTGCCAGGACAGATACAACAGCACGCACACCAGCGACACCACGATCAGCGTCTCGCGCACCAGCACGGTGATGACTTCGGTGGCCAACTGCATCACGCCCGCTGCATCCACCACGAAGCGGTTGAGCAACAACGACGACCCCATGCGCTTGAAATAGGTATCGGGCAGGCGCAACAGGCGATCGAACATTTCCCCGCGCAGGTCCGCCAGCACATGGTTGGCCGACCACGCCAGGAGATAGTCACTCAGGAAGTTCAATACACCGCGGACCAGGAAAATACCGACGATGGCCAGCGGGATCTTCCAGACATAGTCCGGATTCTGACCATTGAAACCGCCGTCCAGCAGCGGTTTCATCAGCATCGCCAGGACAGGCTGCGATGCCGCCACCCCTGTCAGGAACAACATGCCGAGCGCGAGCGCTTTCCAATACTTCAGGACCCGCGTATAGACGCGGCGCCACAAATCGGCTTTGACGGGATGGGAGTTCACGAGGGAGTTTTCCGGAGCCAGACCGAATGCCGCTTCGACCTTCCCGCGGCGGCAGGCCCGCTTACAATACGAAGCTTCACATTGTACGCGCAGGCGGCCATCCGCCGGACTGCCCGCCCCTGCCTCTTGATGCCACGCGCCGACTCCATCTACGTACGCCTGCCTAACTGGGTTGGCGATGCCTGCATGTGCCTGCCCGCCCTCGAGTTGCTGCGGCGGGAAGGCCACCCGCTGGTGCTTTGCGGACGCGCCTGGGCCCAGGACCTGTTCTCCGGCCTGACGGGCCATGATGGATTCATCGCGCTGGGCCGCTCGTTCGGCGAAAACAGGCAGACGCTGCGCCGCTCGCTGGCCGGTCACGGCTCGGTGCGTGGCCTGATATTCCCCAATTCACTGTCCAGCGCCGCACTGTTTCGCCTGGCCGGCATCCGATCCGCAGGCTATCGCGGCGATGGCCGGTCGCTGCTGCTGAGCTGGGCATTGCCCAAGCCGCATGGCCTGCACGAGGTGGAGGTGTTTTACCGGCTGGCCTACGAGACGCTACGGCGCTGGCACCCCGGTCCGGCCAGCCGGCCTCCGGAGCCCGGCAAGCGCCTCGCGCTGCCCCTGACGGCGGCCCACCACGAACACGCCACGCAAACATTGGCGCAGGCAGGCATCACGGGCCCCTTCGTCCTGCTGGCGCCCATCGCCGCCGGGCTGCACCACGGCCGGCCCAAGGCATGGCCGGGGTTCGGCGCCCTGGCCGAGGCGCTCGGGCAACGCGGATGGACTTGCGCGATCTGTCCGCCCCCGCACGAGGTGGCCGTCTCGCGCGCGGCCGTCCCGTCCGCCACGGTACTGCCGCCGCTGTCCCTGGGTGCCTTTGCCGCCCTGACCACGCACGCTGCCGCGGTGGTATGCAACGACTCGGGTACGTCGCATGTTGCCGCCGCCGCGGGCGCCCGCCAAGTCACCCTATTCGGCGTCACTCGCCGGGAGCGCACCGGCCCATGGTCGCCCGATGCAGTCTGCCTGGGCGCCGAGGGGCAATGGCCGGCCGTGCCCGAAGTCGTCGCCGCCGTCGAACGGCTGGCCCAAGGGGACACCGCATGAGCCGCAGGACTGCCGCGAAGACACCGCGGATCCTGGTCGTCGCCCTGCGCTACCTGGGCGACGTGCTGCTGACCACCCCCCTGCCCCATGCGCTGCGCCAGCACTATCCTGGCTGCGAGGTCGACATGCTGGTGTTCAAGGGCACCGAAAGCATGTTGCAGAACAACCCGGACATCCGCCGGGTCTACACCATCCCCGAACGCCCGGCACGCGAGGAAATCCTTGCACTCGCCCGCCAGCTCTGGCGCCGTTACGACCTCGCCGTGGTGCCGCAACCCGGCGACAAACCCCACCTGTTCGGTTTCGTGGCGGCACCTCGGCGGATTGGACTGGTCTCGACCGAACGCAGCCATTCCTGGTGGAAAAGGCTGTTGCTGCGACACGCTCTGTCGGTCGACGGGATCACCCACCGCGTTCGCGAAAACGAACAGGTAGTGCAGATGCTGGGCGTGCCGTCCGCCCGCACCGTCATCCCCCCGACGGGCCAGATAGCTCCTGAGGCGTGGGCGGGAAAACTCTCGCCGTACCTGCACGGCACCGCTCCTTTCGATCCACGCCAGCCCTTCGCGGTGATCCATCCCTCGCCACGCTGGCGCTACAAGCGGTGGCATACGGCAGGTTGGGCCAGCCTCATGGGCGAACTGCGGCAGCAAGGCTTACGCCTACTGTTGAGCGGCGGTCCGGGCGAAGCGGAAAGCCGGTACCTGGACGAGATCCTGGCCGCGCTGGACGCCCCGACCCGCGCGGCCGTCATCCGCATCCAGGGCTGCCTGGGCCTGGGCGAACTGGCCGATCTCCTGCATCTGGCCCGGCTGTACGTGGGACCGGACACCGCCACGACCCATCTGGCCGCCGCCTGTGGCACTCCTACCCTGGCACTGTTCGGCCCAACCGAGCCCCGCCAATGGGGCCCCAGCCCGCCCGACGGGCTGGAGCCGCCCTGGGACCAGCGCGCATCCAGCCAAGTACGCGGCAACGTCGTCCTGCTGCAGGAACCCTTCCGCGCATGCGTGCCGTGCCAGCAGGAAGGCTGTGAGCGGCACCGCGAAAGCCACTCCGAATGCCTGGACCGCATGGCTCCGGAACGCGTATGCCAGGAAGCGGTCGCCATACTGCGCCGGCAACCCGGCGGCGGGGATGCTGTCCCTGCCCCACCAGCGGAAACCCAGCCATGAAACTCGCTATCGCCTGCCACCGTTTCGGCTACGGCGGCGGCATGGAACGCTACACCATGGACCTGGTGCGTGGGCTGCATCGGCTGGGAGTGCGTCCCCTGGTCTTCGCCCGCGAATTCGACACGGCCATTCCCGAACATGCCTACGTGGAACCGGTACGGATCAACGTCCGGGCCCTGCCCTCGAAACTGCGCGATCACTATTTTTCGGCGCGGGTCCGCGCGCTCAAGGACAGCCACGGGGTGGACGTCCTGATCGGATGCAGCCGCACCGCCGTGTCCGACATCGCCATTTGCGGCGGCACGCACCAGGGATTCCTCGCCCATGCCCAACGCTCGCCCAAATGGTCGGATCGCTGGCAGATCCGGCTCGAAACGCGCCACTATGCCCATGCCCGCAAGGTGGTCGCGCACTCCGGCTTCATGGCGCAAGAGTTGGAACGGTATTACGACCTCCCCGCCGGCAAACTCCATGTCGCCTATCCGCCGGTCGACGCTACCCGATTCGTACCCGTGACACCCGAGCGCCGCCTCGAATTGCGGCGGGCGCTGGGCATCTCCGACGGGCAAGTCGCGTTCCTGTTCCCCTCCACCGGCCATGGCCGCAAGGGATACGAGCAACTCGCCTCGTTCTTCCAGGACACGGCGCTGCCGGTGTGCCTGCTCGTCGCCGGCCGGCCGGTCGACGCGCAGTCGCCCCGGATCCGCTACATCGGCTACCGGCAGGACATCGAGGACTGCTATCGCGCCGCCGATTTTACGATTCTGGCCTCGCGCTACGAACCCTTCGGCCTGGTCGGTCCGGAGTCCGTGCTATGCGGCACTCCGGCCGTGCTACCGCGCGACACCGGCTGCGCCGAGGTGCTGTCGCGCGAAGCATGCGTCACGTTCGACCTGGATAGCCCGGCGTCGCTGGCTGACGCCATCGCCGGCTGCGTGGCACGGGTCCACGAGGGTCGCGCACGGCTATCGTCGCCGTCCGCCCACCTGTCCTATGCCACTGACGTCCTGGCCCATGCGCGCATCGTTCTCGACCTGGCCACCGCTCAGGCCGGCGGCTGAGATGGCGGACGCTGCCGTGCGACCCGCAGGAAGGGCCGCACCAGGATCTGATGCAGGAAACGCTGATACAAATAGCGTTTGAGGTAATAGCCGATGCTGCGCCGGGATTTCTCGGCAGTGTCCAGGTCGACCCGCCCGCCCTCCAGGTACGAGGTCTGCGCGAGTTCGGTCAACCCTATGCAGCTGGGCACGACGGCCCGGACCCGAACGATGCCCCGGCGCTCGAATCCCGCCCAGAAATCGGCTGCGCTCCAGACCGGCTGCAAGGCCGCCAGCATGCGCTCGGCGGCTCCACGCGTCACGATGTAACCATGGGCAAGCCACCAATGTCCGTATCGCCTTACCAGATGCCTCTGGCCGTCCAGCGACTGGCGGCCCCAGCGCGTGTACTTGTCGACATGGGACAACAGCACCACCGTCGGACTCGCCGGGTCCAGTACGCGCTCTAACTCCCGCAGGACTCGCGGCACGTCGACGCCCGGCGCGGCATCGTCCTCCAGCACCAGAGCCCGGTCGGCGCCTTCGTCCAGCATCCGCCGATAGACGGCCAGATGGCTCAGGGCGCAACCGAGCTCGCCACGCGACAGCGGCCGGTAATCGCGTGTAGCGGTAGCCTCATCGTACAGGGCGGAGACGGCCTGCGCGTCAAGTTGCGCTCCGTCCACGGCCTGGCAAAGCACGTAGGACAGCCCCAAACGATCCAACTGCGTCCCGATTTTCCGTCGACGCTCGGCGGCACGCTCGAGATTGATGACGTATATCGGCATCATGAGTGAACGGCCTCCTGGTTCATCGCGCCTCTCGGGGCCGGCTCCCGGCAAACGATGAATGCCACCAGCCACGCCATGATCAGAACGTAGAAGGCATTGGTGATCGAAATACTGAACATGGCCTCGGTCAGCCCGAAAATGAAGAAACTCACAGCCGTGGTCAGTCCCATTGCCGCCGCACACGCAACACGAGGGTCCGCACGGCGCAACCTCCTGCCGAAGAAAACCGCGGGAGCCAGATAAAGCGTCAGTACCGCGATGAGACCGGGAACGCCGTAGGCGGCCATCGCATACAGAATATCGTTATGGGAATGGGCAAGTTCTGCGGCTTCTCGTGTGATCAGCCCCGCCTTGGCCTGTTCCCTGAGCGCATCTCTGAAATGCTCCCTTCCCACCCCGGTCCAGGGATGTTCTGCAAAAAGCCTCAGCGATGCGTGCCACACCTGGATGCGACCACCGCTCGAACTATCCAGCGTGTTCTTGCCGCCCGCCAGTGCCGCCACGCTTTCGGCCACCCGCTCCCGCACCATGTCGCTGGTACCCGCAATCGATACGCCGACGACCACCAGCGCGCTCAGCGCCATTACCCGCAGCTTGCGGGAACCATGACGATATGAGGCACATACGACACAGACCAGCACCGGGACGGCCAGCCAGCTACCGCGGGTCTGCCCCGAATACGCGACATACATGCCGGCCAACATCGCCAGCAGCTTCACCCCATGGATCGCATACTGCCGAGGCTCGTCCCATCCGATGGAGATGGCCGCCAGCGCCCCCATCAACAAAGCCAGGTTGGAAAAAGGGATGATGTTGTAGATTCCCACGTGGTCCGGTCGCATCTCGAGGGTGGCGAAATGAATCCACACCGCGGCATAGCAAGCCGCCGCGGCACACCCCCAGGCCATCCACTCCAGTCGTTTCGCCCCCAGCCTGGTCAGGCCCCAGGCCAGCACGAACAGCAGGACAAAGCGTGTGAACAGGTAAGGAATGTTGATCGGCTGCCCGGCCACTGCCTGCTGGATGGCCACCGCCAGCGGCCACAGCAGAAATGCCAGGCTCAGGCCACCGGCGCTGCGCCAGTAAGTGCCCCAGCGCTCCCGGTCGCGTCCGGGCATGAGCAGGCATCCAAGCCCCCAACAAGCCAGCACGGTGAACAGCGCGTTGGAAACCGACATCTTCGGCAGCAGGAACACCGGGAACAGCGCCAGCAATACCGCGAGCAGCCCCTGCAGACCCGCGAACCCCATCGCCGAACGAACAGCCCTCGACAGACCAACCACGCCGCTAGTACTCCAGCCCGACGTCGGCCGGCTGCCCCGTCAGCTTGCCCAGTTGCTGGATCAGCACGTCGGGCACCCGTACCCGCCAGTCCTCGCTCAGGCGCACCACGCACTTGGCATCGCCGCGGTTGTAGACGATCTCGACCGGCGTACCCGGGAAGCCGTTCTCGGGGTCGGCGCGATGCGGGTTGAGGACTTCACGCAGGGAGTCCGCGTGCGCGTTGCCGTTCAGGCGGATGGACAGCGCGCGGGCCTTGGCCTCGCGCGCCATCTGCAGGTCGAACAGTTCGTCGGCCACGATACGCATGCCGCCGGAGTACTCGTCGTTGCTGACCTTGCCGGAGACGATCAGCAACTGGTCTTCGCGCAGCCGGCTGCGGTGCCGCTCGTACAGCTCGTTGAACACCGAGATCTCGACCTGCGCCGTGCCATCGTCAAGCACGGCGAACACCATCTTCCCGCGCCGTGTCATCTGCGTGCGCACGGCCGACAGGATGCCCGCCATCCATTGCAGGTCGCGGCTGGGCTGCAGGTTGGACAGGGGGGTTCGCACGAACCGGCGGACTTCGGTGCGATAGGCGTCGAACAGGTGGCCGCTGAAGTAGAAACCCAGCGCGGTCTTTTCCTGGCCGAGGCGCTCGCGCTCGTCCCAGGGCTCGACATCGGCCAGCTCGCCCGCCAGGTCGGCGTGGTCGTCGCCGCCGAACAGCGACACCTGGCTGGCCGCGCGGGCGGCCTGTTCCGCGGCGTCCATCGCCGTGCCCAGGGTCGCCAGGACCGCGGCGCGGTTGGGCGACAGCGTGTCGAATGCGCCGGCCTTGATCAGGGCTTCGATGGCGCGGCGGTTCACCACGTGGCGATCGATGCGCCGGCAGAAATCGAACAGGTCGGTGAACGGCCCCTTCTCGGCCCGCGCGCGCAGGATTTCCTCGACCGCGCTCTGCCCGGTGCCCTTGACCGCCCCCAGCCCGTAGCGGATGGTGCGCGGCGGCTGCCCGCGCGCCGAATATTCGTCCAGCACCGGCTCGAAGCGGTAATTGGACAGGTTGATGTCGGGGGGCAGCACCTTGACCTTGTTGGCTACCGTGTCGGCCCAGAATATCTGGACCTTGTCGGTGTCGTCCATGTCGGACAACATGGTGGCGGCCATGAACTCGGCCGGATGGTGAGCCTTGAGCCAGGCCGTCTGGTAGGCGATCAGCGCGTAGGCCGCGGTATGCGACTTGTTGAAGCCGTATTCCGCGAACTTCTCCATCAGGTTGAACAGCGTGACCGCGATCTCGGGGTCATAGCCCTTCTTTTCCGCGCCCGACTGGAAGATCTCGCGGTGCTTGGCCATTTCCTCGGGCTTCTTCTTGCCCATGGCCCGGCGCAGCATGTCGGCGCCGCCCAGCGTGTAGCCGCCGATGATCTGCGAGATCAGCATCACCTGTTCCTGGTAGACGATGACCCCGTACGTGCTCTTGAGGACCGGTTCCAGGTCCGGGTGGAAGTATTCGGCCTTGGCGCGGCCGTGCTTGCGGTTGACGAAGTCGTCCACCATGCCCGAGCCCAGCGGGCCCGGCCGGTACAGGGCCAGCACGGCGATGATGTCTTCGAAGTTGCTGGGGCGCAGCTTCTTGAGCAGTTCCTTCATGCCGCGCGATTCCAACTGGAACACGGCGGTGGTGTTGCCGTCGCTCAGCAGCTTGTAGGAATCGAGGTCGTCCAGCGGCAGCGCCATGACGTCGAAGTCGCGCATGCCCTCGTTGAACTCGCGCACGTAGCGCACGGCCCAGTCGAGAATGGTCAGGTTGCGCAGGCCCAGGAAGTCGAACTTCACCAGGCCCACGGCTTCCACGTCGTCCTTGTCGAACTGCGACACCGCGATGTGGCTTTGGCCAGGCTGGCAGTACAGCGGGCAGAAATCGGTCAGCTTGCCCGGGGCGATCAGCACGCCGCCGGCGTGCATGCCGATGTTCCGCGTCAGTCCCTCGAGCGGCTGGGCCAGGTCGATCAGCGCGTGCGCTTCCTCGTCGTTGTCGTAGCGCTCCCTGAAGGCGGGCTCTTCGTTCAGCGCCCGCTCCAGGCTCCAGGGGTCGGCAGGCGAGTGCGGGATGATCTTGGACAGGCCGTCGCAGAACAGGTAAGGCAGGTCCAGCACCCGCCCCGCGTCGCGGATGACCGCCTTGGCGCCCAGCGTACCGAAGGTGGCGATCTGGCTGACCGCGTCGCGCCCGTATTTCTGCTTGACGTACTCGATGACCTTGTCGCGGTTGTCCTGGCAGAAATCGATATCGAAGTCGGGCATGGAGACCCGCTCCGGGTTCAGGAAGCGCTCGAACAGCAAGTCGTAGCGGATCGGATCGATATCGGTGATGCCCAGGCTGAACGCGACCAGCGAGCCTGCGCCCGATCCCCGGCCCGGCCCCACCGGCACGCCATTGTTCTTGCCCCAGTTGATGAAGTCCTGAACGATCAGGAAGTAGCCAGGAAAGCCCATGTCGATGATGGTCTGGCATTCCTTGTCCAGCCGCTGGTCGTATTCCTCCTGGTGCGCGGCGCGTTCCTTCTCGTCCGGGAAGAGCTGCGCCATGCGGCGCGCCAGGCCCTCCTTGGACAGCTGCACCAGGTATTCGGCCAGCGTCACGCCCTCGGGCGTGGGGAAATTGGGCAGCTTGGGATTGCCCAGTTCCAGCGTCAGGTTGCAGCGCGTGGCGATCGCCACCGTATTGGCCAGCGCCGAGGGCACGTCAGCGAAGCGTTCGGCCATTTCCTGCGAGGACAGCAGGTACTGCTCTTCCGTGTAGAGCCGTTGGCGGCGCGGATTGGCCAGGATCTCGCCTTCGGCGATGCAGACGCGGGCCTCGTGGGCGCGGAAGTCGTCGCGTTCGAGGAACTGTACCGGGTGCGTGGCGACCACCGGCGCGCCGCATTCGGCCGCCAGCCGCATCGCGGCCTGCACGTAGGTCTCGTCGCCTTCGCGGCCGGCGCGCTGCAGCTCGATGTAGTAGCCGCCCGGAAACACCTTCAGCCAGTGCCGCGCGAACGCCAGCGCCGCGTCGTGGTTGCCGGCCTCCAGCGCCTGGCCCACGTCGCCCTGGCGTCCGCCGGACAGGGCGATGAGCCCCGCGCCGTAGGTCTCGAGCCATTCGGGCCGGATCTCGCCGCGGCCGCGATGCTGGTTGGTCAGGAAGGCCTGCGTCAGCAGTTCGCACAGGTTCAGGTAGCCGGCGCGATCGCGCACCAGCAGCAGCATCCGGTAGGGCTTGTCGCGGTCGGCGTCGTTGGACACCCAGACGTCGCAGCCGGCGATGGCCTTGATGCCCTTGCCCCGCGCCGCCTTGTAGAACTTGATCAACCCGAACAGGTTGGAAAGATCGGTCAGCGCGATGGCCGGCTGTTCCAGCGCGGCGACTTTCTTGACCAGGTCGGGGATGCGGACGATGCCGTCCGACACCGAGAACTCGGAGTGGACGCGCAGGTGGACGAATGGGGGGGTAGGCGACTGGGACATGCCGGCATTTTAGCCTCTCGGCGCAGGGTCCGGGACACCCCCTGCGCCCCCTTTCCCCGCGGGCAGGCCCTACTCCTTCTCGATGCCCGCGGCCTGGATGACCCGGCTCCATTTGTCCAGTTCGGAGCGGCCGAAAGCCGCCAGTTCCGCGGGCGTGCTGTAGGACATCTCCAGCCCCAGGCCGACCAGGCGTTCGCGCACGGCCGGATCGCGCGTGGTCTTCTCCAGCGCACGGCTGAGCCGCTCGATCACCGGCGCGGGGGTACCCGCCGGCGCATACAGCGCATACCAGGCCAGCAGCTCGAATCCGGGATACTGCTCGGCGATGGGCGGCACCTCGGGCAGCAGCGGCCACGGCCTGGCGGAACTGATGCCCAGCGCGCGGACCTTGCCGGCCTTGACCTGCTGGGTGCCCGTCACGATGTCGGTGAACATGACCGAGACGTGGCCGGCCATGACGTCGTTCAAACCCAGCGGAATGCTCTTGTAGGGCACGTGCAGCATCTGGATGCCAGCGGCGGTCGTGAGCATCGCGCCCGGCACCAGGGTGCCGGCACTGCCCGAGGCATAGGACAGCTTGCCGGGCTGTGCCTTGGCCAGCTTGACCAGATCGGCCAGGGTCCTGACCGGCAGCGCGGGATTGGCGACCAGCAAGGCCGGCGTGTAGGCCACGCGCCCCACCGGCGCGAAGTCCTTGACGGGGTCGTAGCCCGGCGTCTTCATCAGGGCGGGATTGGCCGCCTGGGTGGTCTGCGTGGTGAAGAACAGGGTGTACCCGTCGGCAGCGGCCCGCGCCGCCGCCTGGGCCGCGATGGCGCCCTGCGCGCCGGCGCGGTTCTCGATCACCAGCGGCTGGCCCAGTTCGCGCGACAGCGCCTCGCCGACGATGCGGGCGGTCGTGTCCACGCCGCTGCCGGGTCCGAACGGCACCAGCACGGTCACGGGACGATGGGGATAGGAATCGGCCGCCATGGCGCCCGCCGCGCCGAGCGCGGCCAGGGAAGCCAGGGCGTACGCGCCCATGCGGATGCTCTTGGTCATGTTGTCTCCGGTTTATGGTTCAAGGGTGCCGCGGGTCGAGCGCGTCCAGCCAGCGCAGCACCCGGTCGGCGATGAGACCGCTGTTGCGGTCCATCATCAGGAAATGGGAATTGCCGCGCACGCCTTCTGCGGGCAGGTCCAGGGACTCGACCGCCGCGCCACTGCGCGCCAGCACGGCGGCGTACGCGTCCACCGTGGCGCGATATCGGCGCCAGACAGGGTGGTCGCCGATATGGTCGCCCCACACGATCAGGTGCGGCGGGATCGCCGCCGGCGGGGCGGCAGGCGCACCGGAAGGTTCGAGCGCAACCACGGCGCGCACGGACTCGGGCCGCTCCTGGGCCGCCAGCAGTGCAAACCCGCCGCCCTGGCTGTGCCCGACGACGATGCAAGGCCCCACCCGATCCAGCAGCGCGCGGTAGGCGGCGCTGGTGACGGCCTCGTGGCCGGCCCAGCGCGGCACCCATTGACGCGCGAACTGGTCGAAGGCGCCGACCGGGAACTGCTGCGCGGCGTGGGCCAGGCGGGCGGCCGGATCCGTGCGGTAGCCATGGGCCGGCCCCATCCGGAACATGTCCCAGGCCTCGTCCATGGTGCGGAACAGCGGCGCACCGGCATACAACTCGGGAAAGCGCGCCCAGGAAGCGCGGCCGCGCTCCACGGCGTCGGACACATAGACGTCGTATCCCGCGCCCAGGAAGCGCCACAGCCAGCCCGGACGGCCGTCGGGAGTCGTCTCCCAGTTGACGCCCGTCATGCCACCGCCGTGCCAGAACAGCACGGGCAGCGCGTGCCGTGGCCGCGCCAGCCGGTAGGCCTGCACGTACATCTGGCCGACGACATGGTCGCCGTTGGGATCGACCGGCCTGGGCTCGGCCCCCTGCGCCAGGCGCCTGGCCTCGGTGGGCAGGCCGCGCAGCGTGCGCACCTCGCCCCCCACGTGGAAGCTTTCGATCGCGCGCAGGCAGATCTCGTCCGGGGCCGGTTCAGTTGCGGGCATGGAGAAAATCCTGGTCCTCGGAAAAGCAGCGTATGCGGGGCACGGCGCCGAAGCAGGCGCCCAGGGCGTCCTCCATGGCCGCCATGAAACGCGCGACGACCTGGGCGTCGCGGCGTTCGTTGCGGCGGAACTGGACCTCCAGGTAGACGGGGCAGCCGCGCGGGACGGCGTGCGCCGCCACCACCACCAGTTGCACCTGGGCGGCCTGCGCGCCCAACAAGTCCACGCAGGCGCGCTCGGTGGCGCTGCCCAGCGGATCGAGCGGCGCGCCGGCCAGCAAGGGACTGGAAACGAAAACTTTGATGACGGGCATGGCGATCACGAACGAAAGGTGACGACCATGATGCCGACGGCCAATAATGAAATCCAGTGCAAATTATTGCGATATTATTGCGTTATGCGCACCAATTGCGACCTTCCCGACCTCCAGGCCTTCTGCGCCCTCGTGCGCTGCGGCGGCTTCAACAAGACCGCCGATCTGCTGGCGCTCTCGCCCTCGGCGTTGAGCCGGCGCATCAGCAAACTGGAGGAAGCCCTGGGGGGACGCCTGGTCGAACGCACCACGCGCACCATGGTGCTGACGCCGCTGGGCCTGGCCCTGCACGAGCGCCTGGCGCCGCTGCTGGACAGCCTGGACGACTGCCTGGCCGGAACCGCACGCATGGCGCGCGGCGAAGGCGGCCAGATGACCGTGGCCTGCATCACCACCGTGGCGTATTCCTTGTTCCCCGCAGCCCTGTCGCGCCTGCGGCAGCGGCATCCCGACGTGCGCGTGGATCTGCGCGACGACACGGGGGCGCGCGTGCGCGATGCCGTGCTGCGGCGGGAAGCCGAGTTCGGCATCACGGTTCTGTGGGAAGACGAACCCGAGCTGGCCTGCCAGTCGCTGCGCGACGACCCCTACGTGCTGGCATGCGCTCCCGGCCACCCGATGGCCGCGCGCGCCCAGGCGGCCTGGGCCGACCTGGCGGGGCAGCGGGTGCTGGCCCTGCGCCGCAGCAGCGCCAACCGCCAGCAGATCGACGCCGCCCTGGCCGTGGCGGGCGTGCCCGCGCCCTGGTTCGACGAGGTGGAGCACCTGTCGTCCATGATCGGATTCCTGGAACACGGCGGGTGGATGGCGGTGCTGCCCCGCCTGGCGCTGGCGGCGACGACCCGGGTCGCCACCATCCCCTTGACGGCCCCGACCATCGCGCGCCGCATCTGCCTCGTGCGGCGGCGCGACACGACGCTGAGCCGGCCCGCGCGTGCGCTGTGGGACGAACTGGCGCGCAGCATCACGGCCCCGCCGTCCGCGCCTGCTCCCGCCTGACCGGTCAGGCCGCTTCTCCCGTCCCGCCGTCGCGCGCAGCCCGCAGCGACCGCATGAGCTTGTCCAGCAGCGCGTCGAGCTGGTGCAATTCCTGTTCGCTGAAATCGCCGAACATCACCTCGCGCTCATGGCCGCCGCCGATGCGGTCGGCCTGCTCGCGCACGCGGCGTCCACGGGCGGTCAGGGTCAGCTCGAACGCCCGCGCATCGCGCGCGCTGATGCTGCGCTCGGCCAGGCCGAGTTCGATCAGCCGCGACACGACCTTGGACAACACGGTCTTTTCTATGAAGGTCGCGGCCTGCAGGGCCGACACGCTGATGCCGGGCGCATCGCCGATCTGGCGCAACACCCGCAGGTCGCGCACCACCAGCCCGAGTTCCTTCCGATAGAGCTCGTTGACCTGCCGCACCGCCTCGCTCTTGATGAGATCGAGCTTGTAGGTGAAGTAGGTCTCGAGTTTCTTGGTCACGGCGGTCTCGTGCGGGCGGCGGGGCATCGCGGCATTGTATGCCGCGCCTCGCCAGCGGGGTAAATACTGAGTGCAATTTTCAATAGTTGAAATAGCATCCTATTTTTCGCTTCAGACGATAGGATTGCAATGAAAATCGAGGTCTCGGACACGCACGCCCAGGACATGACCACATGGCGGCGCACGCTCCACCGCAACCCCGAACTCGGCTTCGAGGAACACGAGACGGCGGCCTTCGTCGCCGAACGCCTGCGTGAATGGGGCATCGAAACCCATGCCGGCATCGGCGGAACGGGCGTGGTCGGCGTCATCCACGGCGCGCAGGGTCCCGGCCGCAACCTCGGCCTGCGCGCCGACATGGACGCGCTGCCCATGCAGGAACAGACCGGGCTGCCCTACCAGTCGGTGCGTCCCAACCGCTTCCATGGCTGCGGCCACGACGGCCATACCGCCATCCTGCTGGGCGTGGCTCGCCATTTCGCGTCGAACCGCGACTTCCGCGGCACGCTGAACCTGATCTTCCAGCCTGCCGAGGAAACGCTGCGCGGCGGCTCGACCATGATCCAGGACGGCCTGTTCGAACGCTTTCCGTGCGACGAACTCTACGGCCTGCACAACCACCCCCCGCTGGAGCCCGGCCGCGTCGGCGTGCGCAACGGCGCCACGCTGTCGGCCTGCGACCTGTTCCGCATCCGCATCCACGGCGTCGGCGGCCATGCCGCCAGCCCGCACCGCACGGTGGATCCCGTGGTGGTCGGCAGCGCGCTGGTGCAGTCGCTGCAGACCATCGTCAGCCGCTCGGTGGATCCGCTGCAGACCGCGGTGGTCAGCGTCTGCCAGTTCCACGCCGGTACCGCCATCAACGTCATCGCCGACCAGGCCGTGCTGGAGGGCACGGTGCGCACGCTGGACCACGGCGTGCAGGCGGAGGTCCTCAAGCGACTGAAGGAAATCTGCGCCGGCGCCGAACAGGCCCACCGCTGCCGCATCGAGTTCGAGCATCTGCAGACCTCCCCCGCCACCATCAACAACGCCGAACAGGCGCAGGTCGTACGCGAGGCCGCGCTGGCCGTCGTCGGCCCGGACGGCCTGGAGCCCGACATTCCGCCGCTGATGGCCTCCGAGGACTTCGCCTACATGCTGCAGGAAAAACCCGGCTGCTACTTCTTCCTGGGCAATGGCGGCCACATGTGCCACCACCCCAAGTTCGATTTCAACGACGACGTGCTGCCCGTCGGCATGTCGATGATGATCGAGATCGCGCGCCGCCGTCTGGTGGCCTGACCCCAAACCGAGGACTCCGCCATGCACGCATCCCGCTACCTTGCCGCCCCCGTCCTGGGGCTCCTCATGCTTGCCGCCGCGCCGGCGCAGGCCCAGACCGCCTACCCCACGCGCCCCATCCACCTGATCGTCAACGGTGCGCCGGGCAGCCTGCCCGACCTGTTCGCCCGCCCCATCGCCGAGAAGATGCGGACATCCCTGGGACAGGCCGTGGTGATCGACAACCGCCCCGGCGCGGGCGGCCTGCTCGCCATGACGAACCTGAAGAACAGCGCCGCCGACGGCTACACGCTGGCGGTGGTCACCAACGCGCATGCCGTCTGGAACCAGTATCTGTTCAGCAAGCTGCCCTACCACCCGCAGGCCGACCTCCAGGCCGTCAGCCCCATCGCCGTCATTCCCATGGTGCTGACCGCCAGCCCCGCCCTGCCCGCCGGCTCGCTCAAGGAACTGGTCGCGCTGGCCAAGGCCAGGCCCGGGGTGCTGAACTACGCCTCCTCCAGCACCGGCTCGCCGCCTCACGTCCTGTTCGAGATGTTCAAGCTGCAGACCGGGGCCGACATCCTCCACGTCCCGTTCAAGTCCGGCCCCGACGCGCTCAACTCCACCATCAGCGACCGGACCCAGCTCTACCTGGCCGGCTCCGCCCTGATCGAGCCGCAGGTCAAGGACGGCCGGCTCAAGGCCCTGGCCGTGAACACCCGGGAACGCCTGCCCGGCCTGCCCGGCGTCCCCACCTTCGCCGAGCAGGGCTACCAGGGCCTGGAAGACACCGTCTGGCTGGGAGTCGTGGCCCAGGCCGGCGTGCCCGCCGACATCGTCCAGCGGCTGAATCGCGAGATCGCCAAGGCGGTCCGGGCCGAGGACATGAAGAAGCTCTACGACGCGCACGGCTCGGTGGTCTACACCTCCAGCCCGGAGGAGTTCGCCGCGCGCATCAAGGCCGATCATGCGCTGTGGGGGCCGGTGATCAGGAAGGCGAACATTTCACTCGACTGACCGGCCAAGCGGAAATCCCGCGCTGAAATGCAAAGGCCCCGGCGGCGCATGCCCCGAGGCCCTTGTCGATCACCGCGCGATGCCTACTCCCGGGCCGCGCCCGGGACTTCCACCGTATAGTTCAGCGCCAGGCGGCCGCCGTCGACGAATACCGTCTGCCCGGTCACGTAGCTGGCGTCCTCGCTGGCCAGGAACACCGCAGCGCCGGCCACTTCTTCCGGCCGCCCCAGCCGCGTCATCGGGATGCGCGACAACACCGTGTGCAGCGCCTTGGGATTGTCGGTGATGGTCGACATGATGTCGGTATCGATGCTGCCCGGCCCCAGCGCATTGACGCGTACGCCGTGCGGCGCCATCGCCAGCGCCATGGCCTTGGTCATCTGCCGCACCGCGCCCTTGCTGGCGCCGTAGGCCAGCTGGTTGGACATCGCCAGCTCGGCCGTCATCGACGACAGCGTGATGATGCTGCCGCCGCGTCCACCCCGCACCATGGCCTTGGCGGCGGCCTGGGCCACGAGGAAGGTCCCGCGGACGTTGACGTTCATCACGAAGTCCAGGTCCTCCAGCGTCACGTCCAGGAACTCGGCGGCGCGGATCACGCCGGCATTGCAGACGCAGATGTCCAGCCCGCCGAACTCGCGCTCGCACAGCGCCACCATCTCGGCCACCTGGGCCGGATCGGTGACGTCACCGCGCATCGCGCGCGCCGGGCCGGGCATGGCCGCCAAGGCCTCGCCCTCGACCTTCTCGGCGCGATCCACCAGCACCACGTTGGCGCCTTCCTGGCTATACCGCTTGGCGATCGCCAGCCCGATACCGCCCGCGGCGCCGGTCACCAGCGCCGTCTTGTCCTTCAACCTCATTGCTACTCCAATCGATCCCATGACTACAAGCGGGAAAAACGCCGGCCATCGTCAGCCGGATGGTGCCCCGGGGGCACGGCGGATCCGGCTTTGCCGGTCCGTCAGTGCCGCCCCCTTGAGGGGGCGTAGGGGGTGGGTCCTAGACGCCGACGTACTGGGCGATCAGCTCGGGACGTGCCGAGAGTTCCGGCGACGTGCCGCGCCAGACCGTCACGCCCTTGTCCAGGATGAAGTTGCGGTCGGACAAGCGCAGCAGGGCCTTGGTGTTCTTGTCCACCACGATCATGGTCAGGCCTTCCTGCTTGAGCTGGGCCAGCACGCTCCAGATCTCGGCGCGCACGATGGGGGCCAGGCCCTCGGTGGCCTCGTCCAGCACCAGCAGGCGGGGGTTGGTCATCAGCGCGCGGCCGATGGCCAGCATCTGCTGCTCGCCACCCGACAACTGCGTGCCGAGGTTGGAGCGCCGCTCCTTCAGGCGCGGGAACAGGCCGTAGATCTTGTCCAGCGTCCAGGCCGAGGCGTCGGTGCGCTTGGACGTGGCGATCAGGTTTTCCTCCACGGTCAGCGTGGGGAATATCTGGCGCCCTTCCGGCACCAGCGACAGTCCCAGCCGGCCCACGCGGTACGGCGCCATGCCGTTCAGCGTCTGCCCGTCGAAAGTGATGCTGCCGGCCGCCGGCTTGAGCAGGCCGAACAGGCAGTTGATCACCGTCGTGCGCCCCATGCCGTTACGGCCGATCAGGCCCACGACCTCGCCGCGCTTGACCTCCATGTCGATGTCGAACAGTGCCTGGCAGGAACCGTACTTGGCCGCCAGTCCTTGTATGGAAAGCATGCGTGAACTCCTGCCTCAGGCATCGGCGTCGTCGCCCAGATAGGCGCGGCGCACTTCGGGATGGTTGCGGATTTCCTCGATCGAGCCGGTCGCGACGATCTTGCCGTAGACCAGCACGCTGATGCGGTCGGCCAGCGAGAAGACCGCGTTCATGTCGTGCTCGATCAGGAGGATGGTGTAGCGGCCCTTCAGGGAACGCAGCAGCTCGATGGCCGCGGCGCCTTCGGCCGCGCTCATGCCGGCCATGGGCTCATCCAGCAGCAGGATGCGCGGATCCGCCGCCAGCGCCATGGCGACCTCGAGCTGGCGCCGCTGGCCGTAGGCCAGGTTGGACACCACGGTGTCGGCCACGTCGGACAGGTGGCACTGCTCGATGATCGCGCGGGCCTTTTCCATGACATCCCCGTAGGACGACATGGGCTTCCAGACGGCCCAGCGCACGCCTTTCTTGCGCAGCGCCGCCAGGCACACGTTCTCGACCACGGTGAAGGCGTCGAAGATGGACGTGATCTGGTAGGACCGCAGCAGGCCCATGCCCACGCGGTGCTGCACGGGCGTGCCGCTGACTTCTTCGCCGCCCAGCACGATGCTGCCTTCGTCCGAGCGCAGCTCGCCGGTCAGCAGGTTGATGAGCGTGGTCTTGCCGGCACCGTTGGGGCCGATGATGGCGTGCAGTTCGCCCGGCTCGATCTCCAGCGTCACGCCGTCGGTGGCGCGCAAGCCGCCGAAGCGCTTGACCAGGTCCTGGGTACGCAGTCCGATGGCGTTCATTGCGATTCTCCCGCGGAAACGGCGGCGACCTTGGGCGCCGCGGCAGGCGCCGCGGACGGCGCCGGGGCGGACGCTTCGCGCGGGCGGATCAGCCACGCGAAGCCGTTCCTGGTCAGCAGAGCGATCACGACGATGACCGGCCCCATGATCAGCATCCAGTGCTGGGTCAGGCCCTTGAAGAACTCTTCCATGACCAGGAAGGCGATCGCGCCCACGATGGGACCGGTGATCGTGCCCAGCCCGCCGATGACCAGCATGACGATCAGTTCGCCCGACACCGGCCACGACATGTAGCTGGGCGAGGCGAAGGCCGTCAGGTTCGCCAGCAGGAGGCCCGCCAGCCCGGTCAGCACGCCGGACAGGACGTAGGCGGCCAGCTGCACGCGGAAGACCGAGTAGCCGAAGGCGTTGACGCGGCGGGGGTTGATGTGGGTGGCCTGCAGCACCATGCCGAACGGCGACTTCTTGAGCCGCGCCAGGAACACCGTGACCGCCAGCAGCACGGCCCAGGCCGCCCAGTAGACCTCGGAACTGCCCGACAGCTCGAACAGCCCGAAGTTGCTCGGCTCATTGATGTTCAGGCCATCGTCGCCGCCGAAGGTGGTCATGCTGACCATCAGGAAGTAGAACATCTGGGCAAAGGCCAGCGTGATCATGATGAAGCCGATGCCCGAGGTGCGCAGGCATACGGTGCCCACGACCAGGCCGACCAGCGCGCACACGACCACGGCGGTCAGCAGTTGCAGCCAGCCATCGCTGATGCCGTAGTAGCTGAGTATGCCCACGGCATAGCAGCCCAGGCCGATGAACATGGCATGGCCGAAGCTGACCAGGCCGGCGAATCCCAGCACGAGGTTCAGCGCGCAGGCGGCCAGCGCATAGATCAGCACGCGGGCGAAGAACGTCACGTAGAACGGCTCGCCTATCGCCTGCGCGACGAACGGCACGGCCGCCAGGATTATGAACAGGACCGGGATCATCCAGGCCCCGAATTTGACGCGATTCATATCGTCTACCTTGCAGGAATATCAGTTACCGCCGCAACCAGACCCAGGGCACCGCGGATCCGGCTCCGCCGGTCCGCCAGTGCCGCCCCCTGGGGGGCGCGCGAAGCGCGTAGGGGGGGGCCTACTTCTTGTTCAGGATGCCATTGGGGCGGAAAGCCAGCACCAGCGCCATCAGCACATAAATCAGCATGGAGGCCATGGCCGGGCCGACGGCGTTGGCCGAGGCGGGCTGCATGAACGAGCCGAGCAGGTGCGGAATGTAGGCGCGCCCCAGCGTATCGATCACGGCGATGATCATCGCCGCCACCAATGCGCCGCGGATGGACCCGATACCGCCCACCACGATGACCACCAGCGCAAGGATCAGGACCGGTTCGCCCATGCCGGACTGCACCGACAGGATGGGCCCGGCCAGCGCGCCAGCCAGTCCCGCCAGCCCCGCCCCGAGCATGAACAGCAGTTTCTTGAGCAGGTCGATGTTCACGCCCAGCACGCTGACCATGGGCGAATTGCTGGCGCCGGCGCGGATCAGCATGCCGAAGCGCGTCTTCTGGATCAGGTACCAGGCACCCAGCGCCACCAGCACGCCGACCGCGATGATCAGGATCCGGTAGACGGGATACTGCGACCCGAACAGCGTCACGGCGCCGTCCAGCGCCGACGGAATGGCCGCGTAGTAGGGACGGTTGCCGAAGATGACGATGGCCAGCTCGTTGAAGAACATCATCAGGCCGAAGGTCGCGAGCACCTGGTACAGGTGGTCGTGCCGGTACAGCGGCTTGGCGACCAGGTGCTCCAGCAGCAGCCCCACCAGCCCGGCCGAGATGATGGCCGCGGCGATGGCGAAGATGAAGGACCCGCTCGCGTTGTAGGTGGCGGCGCCGATGAACGCGCCGACCATGTACAGCGAACCGTGCGCGAGATTGATGAAATTCATGATGCCGAAGATCAGGGTCAACCCTGATGACAGCAGGAACAACAAGACGCCGAGCTGCACACCATTGAGCAACTGCGACAAAAACAGCGAACTATTCATTGACAGACTTCCGTGTCAAAACCCGGGTCTTCCCCGCATACCCGGTTCTTTCGTTCTTAGTGCCCATGCACTCCCCGATCCCGTGGCGGCGATCGCCACCCAGCATACCGGCGCCCGCCCCCATCATCCATCGGTGCCACCCCTGAAAGGGAAGCCCCAACCCAGGATAAGGGACCTAGACCCAGGATGCGGTGGATCCGGCTCCGCCGGTCCACCCGCATCGCCCCCTTGAGGGGGCGCCCGAAGGGCGTAGGGGGTGGGCTTTCCTTGCGCGCGTAAGCGCGTAGGGGGGGGGGTCTACATCTTGCATTCAGCCGCGTACGCGTCCTTGTGGTCCGTCAGGACCTGCGACAGTTGCTTGTAGCCCACGCCGTCGCCGTTCTTGACGATCTCGTAGGCGTAGTAGTGCTGGATGGGCATGTTGTTGGTGTTGAAGGCGAACTTGCCACGGGCCGTGGGGAACTTGGAGCCGGCTTCCTTGACGGCGGCCGCGAAGGCCTTCTTGTTCGACACCTTGCCGCCCAGCTTGGTGATGGCGGCATCCAGCAGGTAGGCGGCGTCATAGGCGGCCACCGCGTACTCGGTGGGGGGACGCTTGTACTTGGCTTCGTAGCCCGACACGAATTTCTTGTTCTGCGGATTGTCGAGCACCGGCGCCCACGGCGTGCCGTAGATCGAACCGACCGCCTGCTGCTTGAGCGCGGCCAGCGAGTTGGAATCGATCAGGCTCTCGGACAGGAACGGCAGCTTGCCCATCAGGCCGGCCTGGTTCAACTGGCGCACGAAGTTCACGCCCACGCCGCCGGGATAGAACACGAACAGGGCATCCGGCTTGGCGCTCTGGACGGCGGCGATCTCGGCCGCGTAGTCGAGCTGGCCCAGCGGGGTGTAGACCTCGTTCTGGATCGCGCCGCCGTAGAAGCGCTTGAAGCCGGCCAGCTTGTCCTTGCCGGCCTGGTAGTTCGACGTCATCAGGTAGACGTTCTTGTAGCCCTGTTCCTTGGCGTACTTGCCCATGGCTTCGGACATGCCGTCGTTCTGCCACCCCATCACGAACAGGTTGGCCATGCAGCCCTTGCCGGCGATCGGGGCCGGACCGGCGTTGGTCGACAGCGCGACGACGCCCGAATCCTTGATGCGGCGGGTCTCGGCCATCAGCACGTTCGAGAAGCCCAGCCCGACGATGGCGTCGACCTTGTCGCGCTCGATGAACTTCTGGACGATCTGTGCGCCGACGTCCGGCTTGAGCTGGTCATCCTCGCGCAGCACGGTCACGGGCTGGCCGCCCAGCTTGCCGCCCAGTTGCTCGACGGCCAGCATGAAGCCGTCGTACTGGTCCTGGCCCAGCGCCGCCATGGGGCCCGACAGCACCCCGGAAAAACCGATCTTGACCTCGGCGTGCGCGGCGCCGGCAACCATCAGGGCCGCCGCGACCAGTACGGCGGTTTGCTTCTTCATCATCGACTATGTCTCCTTCGTCGGGAAATAGCGGGAAATCAGCGCCCCAGCGCCTTGGCGGTCTTGCCGCCTATCCCGAAATTCGTCTTGGGCACTTCGACCAGCACCACGCGCACGGACTCGCGGGGAGCGCCGATGGCGCGGTGGGTCGCTTCGGTCAACTCCTCGATCAGGGCCGCGCGCTGTTCGTCGGTGCGGCCCTCCATCATTTGCACCTGGATGAGGGGCATGGCGAGCTCCTTACAGTTTCACGCAGACGTTGCGCAGTTCGGTGTAGAACTCCAGCGAGTGCACCCCGCCCTCGCGGCCGATGCCCGACTGCTTGGCGCCGCCGAACGACGTGCGCAGGTCGCGCAGGAACCACGAGTTGACCCAGCAGATACCGACGTTCAAGGCCTTGCCCAGGCGATGGGCGGTCCCCACGTTCTGCGTCCACACCGTGGCGGCCAGGCCGTACGGCGTGTCGTTGGCCATCTTGATGACTTCTTCCTCGGTGTCGAAGGGCGTGATGTGGCAGCAGGGTCCGAAGATCTCCTCGCGGATCACGGCGGCCGTCTCGGGCAGGCCGGTCCAGATCGTGGGCTGCACCCAGGCGCCCTCGGACATCTTGCCGGGCATGTCGGGCACGCCGCCGCCGGTGACGATGGTGGCGCCTTCCTCGCGGGCCTTGGCGTAATAGCTCAGGACCTTCTCGCGATGCACCTGCGAGACCAGCGGACCGAAATTGGTGGCGTGGTCGTGCGGATCGCCCAGCTTGAACGACTCGGCCTTGGCCTTGAGCGCGGCAACGAACTTCTCGAAGATGGGGCGCTGCACGTAGACGCGCTCGGTACCCAGGCACACCTGGCCGCTGTTCTCGAACGCGGAACGGGCGATGCCGGCGACAGCCTTGTCGAAATCGGCGTCGGCGAACACGATGCCGGGGTTCTTGCCGCCCAGTTCGAACGACACCGGGCGCACGCCCTTGGCGGCGGCCTTCATGATGGCTTCGCCGGTACGGGTCTCGCCGGTGAAGGTAATGCCGTCCACGTCGGGATGCTGGGTCAGGAATTCGCCGGCGGAGTCCGGGCCGAAACCGTGGACGACGTTGTAGACGCCGGGCGGCACGCCGACCTCGTTCATCACCTCGCCCAGCAGCGTGGCGGTGGCCGGGGTTTCCTCGGACGGCTTGACCACGACGGTGTTGCCGCAGGCCAGGGCCGGGCCGACCTTCCAGGTCATCAGGAGCAGCGGCAGGTTCCACGGGCAGACCACGCCGATGACGCCGCGCGGCACGCGTACCGCGTAGTTCAGCGCGAAGCCGTTGTCAGGGGTCTCCATGTCGAAGCTTTCGCCCGGCACATTGCGGATCAGGTCGGCGAAGACCTTGAAGTTGGCGGCGCCGCGGGGGATGTCGACATGGCTGGCGAGCACGTGGGGCTTGCCGGTATCGGCCATCTCGGCCGCCAGGAAATCATCGAACCGGCGGTTGATGCCGTCGGCGATGGCGTGCAGCATTTCCACCCGCTGCTGCACCTTCATGGTCGCCCACGGGCCCGACAGGGCGGCGCGCGCGGCCTTGACGGCGGCATCGACTTCGGCACGGCCGGCCTCGTGCACGGGACCGATCAGGCTGTTGTCGACGGGGTTGCGGTTCTCGAAGGTCTTGCCGGTGGCGACCCACTGGCCGTTGATGAAATTCTTGAATTCGTTCATGGCTGTATTCTCAGATGACGTTTGCAAATTCGGGATCGCCGTCGCACAGGTATTCCCACATGCGTTCGAAGATGCGGCCTGCGCCGGTGGCACGGCGGGCCGCCTCTTCCGGCGACAGCGTCGGGCCGTCGGCCAGTCCGGCCGCGCGCAGTTGCAGCTCGATGCGCGCGGCGTCTTCCAGGTACCAGTTCAGCACCACCGCCTGCTCGATATTGGGCGCGGCTACCACCGCGCCGTTGCCGCGCATGACCACGGCCGCGGCGGTGCCCAGCTTCGCGGCCACGCCGGCGGCCTGCTCGTCGGTGCGGATCAGTTGCGGATCGTCCCAGAGCGGGACGGCCGGCGAGAAATACGAGCCCATGCCATGGCGCGGCGCCGGCGTCACGCGCGCGGACGACAGGGTCATCACGTCGCGCGGCATGCTGCGGATCACCGCTCCGACCTCGGGCCGCAAGCGATAGATGTGCTGGTGGATGCGGACTTCCCCCAGCACGCCTTCGGGCAGTTCGCCGCGAACCGGGACCACGGTGCCGTCCTCGTGCGGACCGATCATGCCCATGGGCTTGGCGGCGCACACCAGGAAACGGTCGGCATCCAGCCGCAGGCTGCAATGGCCGTAGGCATGGACCAGGTTGGCGCGCGCCAGGGCGCGGGCGGCCGCCCGCACCAGGCTCTGCTGCCGGGCGGTCGGTGCGTTGTCGTGCTGGCTCAAGTCTTGAACTCCGGAATATCGGGTTTGGATCCCCACATGCAGAACGACGACGGGATGGCAGGGAAAGTGCGGGGACGGTAGGTCTTCTCGTCCTCTTCCGTGATCAGGCGCACGCCCGTCGAGTATTCGTAGATCATGCCGTCCGGTCCCTCGAAATACAGGAACATCGCGCCCGAGGTCGGATGGCGGCCCGGGCCGAAGCGGATGGGGATGCGCTTCTCCAGCAGGATGTAATAGGCCCGCATCACGTCGTCGATGCTCTCGACCTGATGATTGATGTGCTGCACGCCGGGGTAGCTGGACGGGAACAGCGCGATCTTGTGATGCACTTCGTCGATGCGCAGCAGGGGCGCTTCGCCGATGCGGTCGCTGACCTTGGCGCTGAGCAGCTGGGTCCAGAAGGCTTCGTCGCGGCGGGGATTCAGGGTGCGCAGGCCGATGTGGCTGAATCCCGTGATGCCCGCGTCGCGCGACGGGAAATAGCGGCGGCCGCTATGGTGCGGCGCATGGACCAGGTCGACGCTGTTGCCCGACGGGTCCTTGAAGTTGATGAAGTCGCGCACGTGGCGCTTCTCGGCTTCCTCGACGCTGCCGCGGGTGGCCGCGTAGCCCGACTGCTCCAGCAGCACCATGGCCTGGTCGAGTTCTTCGGGCGTGTCGACCTCGAAGGCCGAGGTGTGGTCACGCGGATCACCTTCGAAATAGCAGAGCGTGTGATCGCGGCTGTCGGACTTCAGGTAGACCGCCTTGCCGACGCGGCGGGCCACTTCCAGACCCAGGACTTCGGTTGCATAGCGCACCGAACCTTCCAGGTCGGGCGTGCCCAGCCGCACGTAGCGGATGTCGTGTAGATGAATCACCGGTGTCTCCAGCTGGGGGCCGTGAAAGCCCCCTGCACTTTTCGTAGGCGGACACGATACGCCACAAAATATCGGTTGGAAATATTTTTATCGAGATTTTATGGATTTCCCTAATGCCCGGGGATTTCATCGAGAATCGACTAGAATCTAGCCATCGCTCATGAGAGGGGGCACCCAGCCGCCCGAGACGCATGCCTGGAATCCCATTGGAACTACCGCCCCTGGCCCACGCAGCCGCCCCCACCACGCTCGTGGGCACGGCCTATGCCGCCCTGCGGCGCGACATCATCGAAGGCAAGCTTGCGCCGGGCTCGCGCCTGCGCGTGGAACACCTGAAGGATTCCTATGGAGTCGGCGCCGGCACGCTGCGCGAGGCGCTGTCGCTGCTGGTGTCCGATGCGCTGGTGGTCTCCCACGGCCAGCGCGGCTTCCATGTCACGCCCATCTCCATGGAAGATTTCCTGGACATCACCCGCAATCGCATCCTGCTGGAGTGCGAAGCGCTGCGGCAGGCCATCCAGGCCGGCGACGACGTCTGGGAAAGCCGCATCATCGCCGCCTTCCACCGCCTGAGCCGGGCCGAGGAACGCCTTGCCACGAATCCGGTCAACCGCTTCGACGAGTGGGAAGACCGCAACCGCGAGTTCCACCAGGCGCTGATCAGCGCCTGTACGTCACGCTGGATGCACCACTTCCTGGGCATCCTGTACCAGCAGGCGGAGCGCTACCGGCGGCTGGTCGTCACGCGCAAGCCCATTCCGCGCGACGTGCACGACGAGCACCGCAACATCCTGGAGGCCTCGCTGGCGCGGGACGGCGAACGCGCCGGCCAATTGCTGTCCGAGCACATCAGCACGACCTACGAGGCGGTCAAGCACCTGCCGGCGGACCTGTTCACGAACGTCACGCCCATCGCCGACGGCGCGGCGGCGCCGTAGGGCTCCGCCCGGGGACTTTGCCCTCCCCCGTATTACGCCTGCCTATCAAACGGACATAAAAAAGGCGGTGCCCAAAGACACCGCCCGACTCCCGCCCCCCTCGGCCCCAGGATGCGGTGGATCCGGCTCCGCCGGTCGGGGAAACCCACCCCCAAGCGGCCTTCGGCCGCGCCCCTCAAGGGGCGGCACTAGCGGACCGGCAGGAGAGCCCACCCCACGCGGCCTATGGCCGCGCCCCTCAAGGGGCGGCACTAGCGGACCGGCAAAGCCGGATCCGCGGCGCCCTGGATCTAGTACCGGTTTTTTGGTACGCCACACCGTTACTACCGCTGGCAGCCAGCGAAGCACGGCTGCCACAACCCAAGAAACGGGTACTAGACCCAGGATGCGGTGGATCCGGCTCCGCCGGTCCACCCGCATCGCCCCCTGGGGGGCGCGCGTCAGCGCGTAGGGGGGGTCAAATATCCAACACCAGCTTGGCGCCCTTGCAGCCCGACACGCAGACCATCATGGTCTTGTTCGACTCGCGCTCGCGCTCGGTCAGCACCGAGTCGCGATGCTCGGGCGTGCCTTCCAGCACGGCGGTCTCGCACGCGCCGCACACGCCTTCGCGGCAGCTGTAGTCGGCGTCGACGCCGGCTTCCAGCAGCGCATCGAGCAGCGACATCCCGGCCGGCACGTCGATGGTCTTGCCCGACTTGGCCAGCTCGACCTGGTAGCTGCCCTCCTGCGAGGCCGTGACTTCGCCGGCGGCGGCGAAGCGTTCGATGTGCACGTTCTGGTAGCCCAGTTCCTTGCAGGTGGCCTCGAAGGCGTCCAGCATGGGCGTGGGGCCACAGCAGTAGAAATGGGTGTCCGCCGGCTGCGAGCCCAGCAGCTCGCGCAGGTTGGGCGGGCCGCCGGCCTGGTCGTCGAAGCGCGTCGTCACCTTGCCGCCCGAGGCCACCAGCTCGTCGACGAACGCCGCCTCGCTCTTGGTGCGCGCGCAATAGACCAGTTCCACCGGCTTGCCAATGGCGCGCAGGCGGTTGTACATGCAGAAGATGGGCGTCACGCCGATGCCGCCGGCCAGCAGCACCGACTTGGCCGCCGACTCGTCCAGCTCGAAGTTGTTGCGCGGCGGCGCGATCTTGATGGTCGAGCCCACGCGCAGCTGCTCGTGCACGAAGCGCGAACCGCCGCGGCTGTTACGGTCGTTCAGCACGCCCACCACGTAGCGATGCCGCTCTTCGGGCGAGTTGAACAGCGAATAGCTGCGCACCAGGCCGTTGGGCAGATGCAGGTCGATGTGGGAGCCCGCGGCGAAGGCAGGCAGTTCTTCGCCCGTGGGCGAGCGGAACTCGACACTGATGATGCCCTGCGCTTCAAGGCGGATGGCGTGAACCAGTACCGTAAGGAGTGAGCTGCTGTTCATGAAAAGGTCGGAAAAAACGGTTATGCGTCGGCACGCAGGGCGATGTCGAGCCGCGCAAACGCATCGATCTCCACGGTCAGACCGGGAAAAACGAGGCCACGCACCTCGACCAACGTGGAACACGGATAAGGCGCCCGGAAGAACTCCTTGCGGGCCCTTCCGACTTCATCCTTGTCCTGGATGTTCGTCACGTAAATCACCAGTTTATAAATATTTTGCACCCCTCCGCCAGCGGCCTCGACCAAAGCGCGGATTTTGCCTAGCACAATCAGGGTTTGTTCGTAGGTGCCCAGCGGTGCGGCGGCCGTGGATTCAGGGTTGGCCGTCATGCCCGACATCGAGATTTCATTGCCCAGGACCAGGCAATTGGACCAGGTGGCCGTCTCGCGCTCGGGCACCGACGGCGCGATGACGCGGCGCGCCGCCGCGCCGCCGCTCATCGCCGCCTCCAGGCGCCGCGGATTCCCCGGACGGGGAATCCATGCCCGGCACGGCGGCTCACGCCGTCTTTCCTTTCAGTTGCTCGAACTGCTCGGTCGCCAGGTTGCGCAGGTGGCGGCGCAGGCGGACCAGCCCGATGTCGTGCTGGTACAGGTTCTCGCGCTGGTTGGCGTCCGGCTCCATGACTTCCAGCACTTCGCGGTCCTGCTCCAGCACCGCCCAGTGGCGCGCTTCCAGTCGGTTGCGGTACAGGAACTGCCACGCATGGCGCTGCCAGCCCGAGACCTTGCGGCAGCGCCAGTGGAACACGGCGGCCAGGTTCTCGGAAATGGGCGTGTAGGTGCCGACGATGGCGAAGCTGCCGCCGGGGCCGCCGGTGGCGGGATACGGGATCTCGAGCCGCAGCCAGTGCAGGCCGGTATTGGCCCACTCGGTCCAGTCGAAGTTCACGCCGCGCTGGCCCTTCTTCTCGAACACGAAGCCGTGCTCGGTGTCGCGCACGCCGAACTCCGCCACCGAGGAACCTTCGGCCATCGAGTGCGACTGCTTGTGCAGGTAGGTCCCGTGCATCGGGTCCATGACGTTGTCGATGACGTAGCGATAGTCGCCGCGCCACTCGGTGTAGCACAGGAAAGAGGCGAACTCGTCCGAGACCAGTTCTTCCGGCAGCGTGAAATCGGGAGCCTCGTCCACGTTGTTGGCCGAGTTGTACAGGAACACCGCGCCGTTGCGCTCGACCACGTGGAAGGAACGCGCGGCGCGCTTGCCTTCCAGGCTGCAGCCGGGGCTGCCCGGCACGTTGGTCACCACGCCGTCGGCGCGCACCTGCACGCCGTGGTAGCCGCAGGCGATGCGGTCGCCCAGCAGGATGCCGCGCGACAGCGGCGCGCCACGGTGCGGGCAGTGGTCTTCCAGCGCGTACAGCTTGCCGGCTTCGTCGCGCCAGAACACCAGCTTCATGCCCAGGCGGCGCAGCGACACGGGCTTGTCGGTAATGAAATTGGACGGACAGATCGCGTACCAGGTGTCTTTCAGGCCGTTCGCGAGCAGGGTGTCGGGGCTATCGATCTTGATCATGGCGGACTCCTCAGGCGGTCTCGGCCAGGCGGGCCAGTTCGGATTGCAGCAGTTCCTCGGTCCAGGGCACGCCGTTGGGGGCCGGGGGGCCGGCATGGTTCAGGTAGTCGACGATGGGAGCCAGTTCATGCTTGCCCGCCGCGAACGCGCGCTCGAGCGAATCGCCCAGCAGGCTTTCCCATTCCGTGGGAGTACGGCGCCGCGCCTGATGCGGTTCCAGATAACGGTCTTCTTGCATCATTTACCTCCGTTGCGTACGCGTTCGCGGATGCGTTCGCGAACGGGAACAAAGTCATAAGTGGGATAGCACTCGGTGCGGAACACGCCCCAGGCCGAGCGCTCGAGCTCGACATTGACCGTGGCCAGCAGATGCGGCGGCACCTCGAGCGTCACGATCTGCCCCAGCCCCATCGCCACGGTCCAGGACACGATCTTCACGCCCTCGGGCGGGAACCGTTCCCACCAGTCGGCTTCTTTCAGCTTGGTCTGGACCGCGTCCAGATTGTTCGACTGATCGTGCTTGAGCAGCACGGTCAACATCACATTCGCCGGCTCGGCCATACGTCGCCCCTATTTCTTCTCGGTAAGAAACTTGCCGTCGGGCGCCTTGGCGTTCTTCTGGCGGCGGGTGTTGCCGTCCAGGCCGCCGTCGATCGCCCATTCGGCGAACACCGTGGGACCGGGCTCGAAAACGCGGGCTTCCCACTCGGCGTCCAGGTAGTCGTCGTCGGCGTAGTACTCGATCAGGCCGCCGCCCGGGAAATTGAAATACCAGAAGTAGGCCGACGATATCGGATGGCGGCCCGGGCCGAGCTGCGTGCTCCAGCCATGGCGGGCCATCGCCATGCCGCCGCCGAACACCTCGTGGATGTCGCGCACGGCGAACGCCACGTGGTTCAGGCCGGCGCGCGGCTGCGGCGGCTGCAACAGGAACAGGTCATGGTGGCCGCCCTCGGGCGCGCAGCGCAGGAAGGCGCCCTTGCCCGGATAGCGGTCGGAAGCCACGAAACCGAAGTTCTCGGTGTAGAACTGCTCGCAGGCCTTCACATCCTTCACGAAGAACACCACGTGGCCGACCTCGATGGGCGTGGCGCGCTCGTAGATCGGGCTGCGCTGGTTGCGACGGGCCTTGGTGCCCCAGGTGTTCATGCCCGGGCTGTCGAGGTCGATGTCGATCTTGCGAGTGGTCTGGAAACGTACCGCCAGGCCGTTGGGGTCGGTACAACCGACCCGCCCGCCTTCGTTCACGTAGCCCGGCTTGTCCTTCAGGCGAGCGGCGAAGCGCTCCAGCACTTCGTCGCTGGACACGCCCCACACCACTTCACGCAGCGTCGGGCCATCCTCGATCGCCGGCGGCAGGCCCGGGAAATCGGTGGTCTTCACGATCACCCGGCACTTGTTCATCGACTCGAACACCAGCGACTTGTCGGTTTCCTCGGCCAGCGTCAGGCCCCAGTCGGACAAGAACTGTTTGCACGCGGCCAGATCGTCGGCGCCGTAGGTGATTTCGTCTATACCCAATACGTCCATCATATCTCTCCAAAACTTGGTGCTCCGCACCAAGACGCCCCACCTAGACCAGGGCACGAAGGATCCGGCTCCGCCGGTCCTTCGCCGCCCGCCCCCTGGGGGGCGCGCGTAAGCGCGTAGGGGGGAGCCCTACACTGCCCAAGGCAAAGGATTCTGGTTCATGCCCCAGTACATGCCTTTCTGTTCCATGTACTGCAGGATGCCGAGTCGGCCCTTCTCGCGACCCAGGCCGCTGTCGCGCCAGCCGCCGAACGGCGTGGAGATCGAGAAGAACTTGTAGGTGTTGATCCACACCGTGCCGGCCTGCACGGCGCGGCCCACGCGCCAGGCGCGCTTGTAGTCGCGCGTCCAGATGCCGGCGGCCAGCGCGTACACGCTGTCGTTGGCCTGCTCGATCAGGTTCTCTTCGTTGTCGAACGGCATCGCCACCAGCACCGGCCCGAAGATCTCCTCCTGGCTGATGCGCGCCCGGTTGTCCAGGCCCTCGATGATGGTGGGGCGATAGAAATAGCCCTTGTCGTAGATGCCGCCTTCCGGACGATGTCCGCCGGTGCGGATGCGGCCGCCCTCGGACACGCCCAGCTCGACGTAGCGCTCGATCGATTCGCGATGGCGGCCGGTGATGAGCGGGCCCATCTGGGTACGCTCGTCGGCAGGGTCGCCCACGCGCAGCGCCGCGGCGCCCTTGGTCAGGCGGTCCAGGAACTGCTCGTAGATGGACGAGGCGACGAACAGGCGCGACCCGGCGATGCAGGATTCGCCCGACGAACTGAAGATGCCGTACAGCACGCCGTTGACGGCATGGTCCAGGTCGGCGTCCTCGAACACCATGGTGGGCGACTTGCCGCCCAGTTCCAGAGACACCGGCATCATCTTGTCGGCCGCGATGTGGGCGATGTGCCGGCCGGTGGTCGTGCCGCCGGTGAAGGACACGCGCTTGACCAGCGGGTGCTTGGTGATGGCGTCGCCGATGACCGAGCCCTTGCCCGGCAGCACGCTGATGATGCCCTTGGGCACGCCGGCCTCTTCACAGATGGCGGCCAGGTCCAGGGCCATCAGCGGCGTAACTTCGGCGGGCTTGACCACCAGGGCGTTGCCGGCGGCCAGCGCCGGGGCCATTTTCTGGGCCTCGCTGGCGATGGGCGAGTTCCAGGGGGTGATGGCGGCCACCACGCCCATGGGGTCGTACACGCTCATGGAAACGTAGTCGCCGCGCGACGGCGTGATCACTTCCTCCAGCGTCTCGCAGGCGGCCGCGAAGAACTGGAAGGTACCCGCGGCGCTGGCCACCAGCGCGCGCGTCTCGCTGATGGGCTTGCCGTTGTCCAGGCGCTGGCGCTGGGCCAGGTCCTCGGCGCGCTCGCGGATCAATTGCGCGATCCGGTACAGCACGGCGGCGCGCTCGTGCGGCTTGCGCTGGGCCCAGCCGCTGGTGCGGAAAGCCTTGTGCGCGCCCTGGATCGCCTCTTCGACGTCGTCCAGGCTGGCCGCGTTCAGGTAGGCCACGGGCTCGCCGGTGGCCGGATACACGGTCGCGTAGCGGTCGCCGCCGCCCTCGCGCCAGACGCCGGCGACGCAGATGGGAAGATTCTTGTCGGAAATCAGCATGGTTCAGGCTCCCGCCTTGTCGGTCGCGGCCTTGACCGGGGGACCCGCGAACTTGGTGTTGAAGCCGCCGACCGACAACATGTCGATCTCGACGATGAACGGGCCCTTGGCGGCCAGGCCCTGCCTGAGCGCGCCTTCCAGCTCGTCCAGGTTCTTGACGCGGGCATGGCCCAGGCCCATGGACTGCGTCAGCAGCGCATAGTCGGGGGTATGCAGTTGCACGTAATGCTTGCGCCCGCCATAGACCGCGTCCTGGATGTTCTTGATGACGCCGTACGACTGGTCGTTCATCAGGACGATGAGCATGTCGGCCTGTTCCTGCACGGCCGTCGCCAACTCGCCCAGGTTCAGGATGAAGCCGCCGTCGCCGGCCAGCGTGAAGGTCTTCTTGCCCGAGCCGGTCACGGCCGCGCCGACGGCGGCGCCCACGCCCATGGCCAGGCCCAGCCCGATGCCGCCGCCCAGGGCATGCACGCCGGCCTTGGGCTCGTGCAGGCAGGGCAGGCGGTTGCCCCAGATGCTGTTGGACAACGTGACGTCGCGGACCCAGTTGAAGGACTCGCCCACCACCGACTGCAAGGTGTCGATCAGCCGGGTGTACGGGCCGACGTCATCGCGCAGCTTGGCCATCGCGGCCTGCTTGGCGGACCGGATGTCGTCCAGGAACTTGGGATCGACCGACATCTTGCCTTCCAGGCGGTCGGCCAGGCCCTTGAGCGCCAGCGTCGCGTCGCCGTTGACGAAGAAATCGGTGGTATAGGCGCGGCCGTCCGCCTGCGAATCGGCGTCGATGCGGTACCGGGTCGCGGGCAGCTTGATCGCGTACTTCAGCGTCTCGTTGCTGCGCAGGCGCGAGCCGACCACCAGCAGGGCGTCCACCGTCTGGTAGAGGTTCTCGACCGGCTTGGCGACCGTGAACGAACCCAGGCAGGCCGGGTCGTTTTCCGGGATCACGCCGCGGCCCTGCGTGCTGGTGATCACGCCGAAGCCCATCTTGACCAGACGGCGCACCTGTTCGCCGGCCTGGCGGGCGCCACCGCCCAGCCACAGCAGCGGGCGCTTGGCCTGGGCCAGGCGGTTGGCCAGTTCGTCCAGCGCGGCCTCGGACGGCGCCAGGGGCACCACGGGCAGCGGATTCAGGTCGGCGGGTTCGTCGATCAGCGCGGCCTGCACGTCGATGGGAATCTCGATGCTGACCGGGCCGGTGGGCGCGGTCATGGCGATCTGCACGGCGCGCTTGACGATGCCGATGGCGGTCTCGGGCGTACGGATGCGGAACGCGGCCTTGGAGACGGCCTGCAGCATGTCGAGCTGATGGTTGGCTTCGTGGATGAAGCCCAGGTTCTGGTCCAGGTAGGGGCTGTCGATCTGGCCGGTCAGGTGCAGCAGCGGCGTGCCGGCGGTGATGGCTTCGACCATCGAGCCCGCGGCATTGCCGGCGGCGGTGCCGGTGCTGGTCACGGTCACGCCCAGGCCGCCGGTGGTGCGGGCATAGGCGTCGGCCATGTTGGTCGCGCCCGCCTCGCCCCGGGCCATGACGAAGCGGATGTTGCCGCGTTCGCCGAAGGCGTCCAGGATGGGCATGTTGTGGATCGAGATGACCCCGAATGCCGCCTTGACGCCGCAGTTCTCCAGGAACTGCGCAATGGCTGCGCCGACGGTGATACGGTTGACATTAGGCATGACGGCAAACCCCTCCGGAAATATCGATATGGCTGCCCGTCGTGTAGGAAGACAAGGGCGTGGCAAGGAAGAAAATGGCCCGCGCGGGCTCTTCGGGGCGGCCCAGGCGGCCCAGCGGGATCTGTTTCTCGGCGGCGATGCGGCCCGTCCATTGTTCCCAGGTCAAGGAGCGATCCTTGCGCTCTTCGTAGCGGCGGCGCCATTGGCCCGATTCCACCAGTCCCAGCAGGATGCCGTTCACGCGGATCTTCTTGGGGGCCAGTTCGAAGGCCAGCGAGCGCACCAGGTTATGGATGCCGGCGCGCGCGGCCGACGTGGCCACCATGTGCGGTTCGGGCTGGATCGCCAGGAGCGAGTTCACGCACACGATCGCGGCGTCCTCGCTCAGTGAAAGCTGCGGGATGAAGCTGCGGGTCGGGTTGATGACCGAGAAGAACTTCAGTTGGACTTCGTCCAGCCACGCCGAGTTCTCGGTGCTGGCGAACGTGGACACGCGGCCCTGGCCGGCGTTGTTGACCAGGATGGACGCCGTTCCCAGTTCTTTCTGCACCTGGGCGGCGAAAGCCTCGACCTGCTCGGGCACCAGCACGTCGCACCGGGCCGCGAGGATGCGGGCGCCGGGAAAGCGCGCCAGCAGGCCTTCCCTGGCCTGGTCGAGCTTGTCCTCGTTGCGGCCGCAGAAGGCGACTGCAGCGCCGGCTTCCAGCAGCAAGCCGACCGTCGCGAGTCCGATGCCCGAGGTTCCCCCCGTGACGACGGCGACCTTCCCGTCAAGCTTATACATAGTCATCAGGCAACCATTCCGTTCAGTTTTTCATCGAGACCGTAGGCGGCATCCTGCCCACGGTAGTTGAGCAAAGAAGAAAGTTCGGCGGCGCTTTCGCAGACGCTGCGCGCCAGGCGCTCCAGGCGTCCGGCCTCGAGCGGCACGGCGGGCATCGCCACGCCCAGCGCGGCGGCGATGGCGCCGCCCTGCTCGCGCACCGGCGCGGCCAGGGTGGAGATGCCCGACTCGAAGAAGCCTTCGTGCAACAGATAGGGCCGCCGGCGGTCCTGCACCAGCAGCGCGTGCAATTGTTCCACCGAGCGGGGCGTGAACGCGTTGACGACGGGCAGCGTCCCCTGCGGGTACAGCTCGCGCAGCGCTTCCAGGGACATGTCGGCCATCAGCACCCGGCCCAGCACCGTGGCATGGGCCGGCAGGCGCGTGCCGACGTTCACCGAGCTGGCGAGGGGCGTGTTGGCGGCGGCCTTGGCGACGTAGACGATGTCCGCGCCGTCGCGCACCACCAGATGGCAGGAGAGATTGAATTCGTTGCGCACCCGCTCCAGCAGGGGCGCCCCCAACTGGGTCAGCTCGAGCGAGGCGAGGTACTCGAAGCCCAGGCGCAGCACGGCCATGCCCAGCGAATAGTCGCGGCCGTTGTCCGCGCGATGGATGAAGCCCATGCGCTCGAGCGTGGCCAGCAACCGGAATACCGTGGTGCGGGGCACGCCCAGCCGACGCGCCAGTTCGGGCGCGTTCATGGCGCCCTGGGCCTGGCCGACCTCGCACAGCACCCGCAGGCCGCGCTCGAGGCCGGGAACGACGTACTTGTCCTGCGGGGTTTCCTGGGGGGAAAGCGGGTTCACGGCGCGCGCTGGGGTTCGGACGAGTGGCTAAGGGATGCGCATGGATATCGTTTCAAATATGAACTGACAATCCATACACGGAACAGAACGAAATATAGCCGCTCCGCCCCTTCGTCGGCACTAGGGTAAACCCGAAATCGTGGTATTCAGCGGGCTTCGGCGTCCAGGCCCAGCACACGCAGCCGCGCGCGCAGCCGCCGTATCTCGTTGCTCATGTCGAGGATCAGCGCCGCCGCGTCCAGGCTGGCATCGAAATCGCGCTGCAGGTCGCGGGCAGCCAGCGCCCGCCGCAGCGCGGCGCTGTCGAAGCACCAGTCGGCCGGACGGCCGCTGGCCTCGATGATGCCGACCTTGACCAATTGCAGCACCCAGGCTTCCTCGGCGCCGCAGGCCCGGGCCAGGTCCCCGGTGCTGAGCGGCTGGTCCTTGCCCACCAATGTGGCGGTGACGGCCACCGTCTTCATCGTCAGTCTCCCAGGTTCCGGCGCGGGTCGAAGGGTATTTCCTGCGCCAGGTGTCTATAGGCGGCCTTCGCCTTTTCGGTATCGGCGGGCGGCCAGGCGATCTCCAGCACCAGATAGAGGTCGCCGGCCGGGTCGCCCGGGATGCCCCTGCCCTTCAGGCGCAGCTTGCGGCCGTTGCGCGAGTTCGCCGGCACGCCGACCTCGACCGGGCCGTGCGGCGTGGGCGCCCGCACCGTGGCGCCCAGCGCGGCTTCCCACGGGGCCACCGGCAGGTCCATGTACAGGTCGCGGCCCTCGGCCCGATAGCGCGGGTGGGGCTTGATCCGGACCTCGAGATAGAGGTCGCCATTCTCGCCGCCACCCAGGCCGGGCATGCCCTGCCCCGCCAGCCGGATGAACTGTCCCTCGCGAATCCCGGCCGGGATGCGGACGCTCAGCGTGCGCGTCTGCAGCCGGGGCTGGCCGTTCTCGTCGTGGCCGATGGAGCGCAGCGAGATGTCGCGGGTCGCGCCGTGCAGGGCGTCGTCGAGGTCGATCTCGATGGCGGCGTGATGATCCTCGCCCCGGGCGCGCATCTGCGCGCCGCCCGGACGATGGCGCGCGCCGAACAGCGACGAGAAGAACTCGCTGAACGCGGCGTCGTCGCGAGGACTGGCCCCGCGGAACTCGAATCCGCTGTCCCAGTCGGGCGGAGGCCGGAAATCGCCGCCGGGCGAGACGCCGGCCGCCAGGTTGTCGTAGGCGGCCCGTTTCTCGGGATCCTTCAACACCTGGTAGGCCTCGTTGACGTCGCGCATGCGCTGCTCGGCGTCGGCCTCCTTGCTGACGTCCGGATGGTACTTGCGGGCCAGCTTGCGGTAGGCCTGCCGGATATCGTCGTCCGACGCCCCCTGCTCGACGCCCAAAGTAGCGTAGTAGTCCTTGAACTCCATAGCCGCGGTCTCGCAAAGTAAAGTGCGCCCCCTGCCGTGGGATGGACCCGGCGGCCGAAGACGCCGGCCCGGCACACCGCCGGGCCGGCCAGTTACTGTCTTATATGTGGGACACGCCGACCGATTTCAATCGTCGGGGGCGAAGACCGGCCTTCGTCCGTTTCCAGTCTATCAGGGCGGGCCGGACAGCAGAACCTCGTTGATTTGTGCCGTATCCTTCGAGGACTTCATTCGAACTCAAGGAACGGCGTCCCTCATGCACGCGCCATCGGACTACGTCGGCCGCTTCGCCCCCAGCCCCACCGGCCCCCTGCACCAGGGCTCGCTGGTGGCCGCGCTGGCCAGCTACCTGGACGCCCGCGCCCACGGCGGGCGCTGGCTGGTGCGCATCGAGGACCTGGACGCTCCCCGGGTCGTGGAAGGCGCCGACCGCGTCATCCTCGAGCAACTGCGCGCGCTGGGCCTGCACTGGGACGGCGAGGTCCTCCACCAGTCCTCGCGCCACCAGGCCTACCGCGACGCCTTCGATGCGCTGCGGCGGCAGGGCATGGTCTACGCCTGCGGCTGCACGCGCAAGGAAATCGCCGACTCCATCCTGAACTCGCGCGGCTACCTCCCGCCCGGCGAGCTGCCCTATCCGGGCACCTGCCGCGACGGGCTGCACGGCAAGCCGGCGCGCGCCTGGCGGCTGCGCGTGCCGCCGGGCGACGTGCGCATCGAAGATCGCTGGATGGGGGTGATCGAGCAGGACGTGGCGGCCGACGTGGGCGACTTCGTGCTTTTTCGCGCGGACGGGATGTGGGCCTACCAATTGGCCGTGGTGGTGGACGATGCCTGGCAAGGCGTCACCGACGTCGTCCGCGGCGAGGACCTGCTCGGATCGACGCCCAGGCAGAAAGTCCTGCAGACGCTGCTGTCCCTGCCGGTTCCCCGCTGGATGCACGTACCGGTGGTGGTCAATGCCGACGGGCAGAAACTGTCGAAGCAGACCGGCGCCGCGGCGATCGATACGCGCCGGCCGCTGGCCGCGCTGCAGGAGGCATGGCGCCACCTGCAATTCGAGCCGCTGCCGGCGGCGGACGCTCCGGCCTTCCTGGCCAAGGCGACGGACCGCTGGGCGCGGCGATGGGAAATACGCGGGGGGTGAGGCCGGGGCGCGGCCGGCGCCCCGATCATGCGCGGCGAGAAACTCAGTCCTTCTTGCCGCCGCCCAGCAGCACGGCCAGCGGCCGCTTGGCGGAGGTGCGCGCCGGCACGGGAGGCGCCTCGGTGCGGGCAGGCTCGGCGCCGGCCGCGGGCACGTAGGGACGGAAGAAGAAATCGTCGACGGGCTTGGACGGCGGCTCGTAGCGATGGCGTTCGCCGCGCTCGCCGCGTCCGCCATGGCTACGGACCGGACGCTCGCCGCGCGACGAGGCCAGCAGCGAGGCGGGCAGGTCCAGCTGGCCGCGCGGGATCTGGCGCTTGATCAGCTTCTCGACGTCGAGCAGGAACTTCTCTTCCTCGGGCGTGAACAGCGCGATGGCCTCGCCCGTGGCGCCGGCGCGGCCGGTGCGCCCGATGCGGTGCACGTAGTCCTCGGCGTTATAGGGCAGGTCGTAGTTGATCACGCAGGGCACGCCGGCCACGTCCAGGCCCCGGGCCGCGACGTCGGTCGCCACCAGCACTTCCAGCTCGCCGGCCTTGAAGGCCTCGAGCGCCTTCATGCGATCGGCCTGGGTCTTGTCGCCGTGGATGGATTCGGCGCGCACGCCGTCGCGCTCGAGCTGCCGCGCCAGGCGGGCGGTGCCGATCTTCGTGTTGGAGAACACGATGACCTGCTTCAGGCCGCGCGACTTGACCAGGTGCACGACCGCTGCACGCTTGGCGTCGCCGCTGAGCTTGTAGGCGATCTGGCTGACGGTGTCGGCGGTGGCGTTGCGCGCCGCGACCTCGATCTCGACCGGCTGCGTCAGGTACGAGCGCGCCAGCTTGCGGATCTCGTTGCTGAAGGTGGCCGAGAACAGCAGCGTCTGGCGCTGCTGGGGCAGCAGGCGGATGATGCGCTCGAGATCCGGCAGGAAGCCCATGTCGAGCATCCGGTCGGCCTCGTCCAGCACCAGCATGCCGACCTGGCCCAGGTTGATGGTCTTTTGCTCGACGTGGTCGAGCAGGCGCCCCGGCGTCGCGATCAACACCTCGCAGCCGCGCCGCACTTCTTCCTTCTGCGGGCCGATGTCGACCCCGCCGAAGACCACGGCCGCGCGCAGGGGCGTGAACTGGCTGTAGCGCTTGACGTTGTCGGCCACCTGGTCGGCCAGCTCGCGCGTGGGCGTAAGGATCAGCGCGCGGACGGGATGCCGTGCCGGCGAGGCGCTGTGGTTGGCCAAGGGCATGAGCCGATGGAGGATGGGAAGGGTGAAAGCCGCGGTCTTTCCGGTTCCGGTTTGCGCTGCGCCCATTACGTCGCGGCCGCTGGTGACGACCGGAATCGCTTGCGCCTGGATAGGCGTCGGAATGGTGTACCCGGTGGCGACGACCGCCTTGAGTATGTCGGGGTGCAGGCCGAAATCGGCAAAAGAACTGGGCCCTGATGCCGCTGTATCTGTCATGGTGGGCGGACCACCAATGCCGCAACACGATGATGCGTATCAATAGTCCAGAAAAATCAAAGACTTAGATTTTACCCCAAAAGCCGCCCTGTCAGCCAGGAAGAAAAACGGCGGCGACCTGGCCCGCCGCCTCGCCCCACCATGCTGTAATGGCGGCATCGCCACCCTGCTCCGCATGCGCCATGCGCCTGTCCGTCATCATCATCGCCCGCAACGAGGCCCGCAATCTGGCCGACTGCCTGGAATCGGTCCGCTTCGCCGACGAAATCGTCGTGGTCGACTCGGGCAGCACCGACGAGACGGTGGACATCGCGCGCAGCCTTGGCGCCCGGGTCGAGGTCACCTCGGACTGGCCGGGCTTCGGCCCGCAGAAGAACCGCGCGCTGGCCCTGGCCACCGGCGACTGGGTATTGTCGCTGGACGCCGACGAGCGGGTGACGCCCGAACTGGCCGCCGCCATCGCCGACACCCTGCGCGCTCCGCGCCACGATGCGTACGACATGCCGCGGCTGTCCAGCTTCTGCGGCCGCTTCATCCGGCACAGCGGCTGGTGGCCCGATCGCGTGCTGCGCCTGTTCCGGCGCGGCACGGCGCGCTTCAGCGACGACCTGGTGCACGAGAAGGTGGTCGCCGACGGCGAGGTGGGGCACCTGGCGCCGCATCTGCTGCACTACACCTATCCCGACCTGGACAGCGCCATCGCGAAGATGAACCGCTATTCCACCGACAGCGCGCAGGCTTTACACGCGCGCGGCCGGCGCGCCGGCATGGGCGCGGCGATCGGCCATGGCGCCTGGACCTTCGTGCGGCTGTACCTCTTCAAGCGCGGCTTCCTGGACGGCCGCCATGGGTTCCTGCTCGCGGCCACCGCGGCCGCCGGCAGTTTCTATCGCTACGCGAAGCTCAGCCTGAAGTAGGCGCGGAGGCAAAACCGGCGAGCGGCCATGCGCAAGATCATCCACTGCGATTGCGATTGCTTCTACGCGTCGATAGAAATGCGCGACGACCCCAGCCTGCGCGGCCGGCCGCTGGCCGTGGGCGGGCGCCCCGAGACCCGCGGCGTGGTGGCCACCTGCAACTACGAGGCGCGCAAGTACGGTATCCATTCCGCGATGTCGTCGGCACGCGCGGTACGGCTGTGCCCGGACCTGCTCATCATTCCGCCCAGGATGGAGATGTATCGCGTGGCCTCGGCGCAGATCATGGACATCTACCGCGACTACACCGAACTGGTCGAGCCGCTGTCGCTGGACGAGGCCTACCTGGACGTGACCGGCAGCAACCGGCTGCGGGGCAGCGCCACGCTGATCGCCAGCGAGATCCGGCAACGCGTGGCGCAGACCGTCGGCATCACGGTCTCGGCGGGCGTCGCGCCCAGCAAGTTCGTGGCCAAGATCGCCAGCGACTGGAACAAGCCGGACGGCCTGTTCGTGGTACGCCCCCAGGACGTGGACGCCTTCGTGGCGGCCCTGCCCGTGTCCAAGCTGCACGGCGTGGGCAAGGTGACCGGCGCGCGGCTCAAGACGCTGGGCGTGGAAACCTGCGCCGACCTGAGAGCGTGGGAACACGACCGGCTGCGCGAGGAATTCGGCGCGTTCGGCGAACGCCTGTACGACCTGTGCCGCGGCATCGACCACCGCGAGGTCTCGCCCACCCGCGAGCGCAAGTCGGTAAGCGTGGAACAGACCTTCGTCACGGACCTGCACACCCTGGAGGCGTGCCAGGAACTCCTGCGCGAGATGCTGGACCAGCTCGACGCGCGCGTGCGCCGCGCCGACGCCCAGAACCACATCCAGAAGCTGTTCGTGAAGCTGCGCTTCTCGGACTTCAACCGCACCACCGCCGAGGGCGTGGGCGCGGCGCTGGACGAGGAACAGTTTCGCATCCTGCTGGCCACGGCCTTTCGCCGCAACCCCCGCGCCGTGCGGCTGATGGGACTGGGCGTGCGCCTGGGCACGCCCGGCGGACAGCTCGCGCTGTTCGGCGATCAGCCTACGGTTTCGGAACCCGACACCGTATAGCCGGCCTCTTCGATCAGCTTGGCGATGCGCGCGGCATCGCCGGCCTGGTCGACGCGCACCTTCCCGGCACCCAGGTCGACCTCGACATGGGCCTGGGGATAGGCGGACTGCACCGCCTGGGTAACGGACTTGACGCAGTGTCCGCAGCTCATTCCCTGCACCTGGAATTCAAACATGGCATGACTCCTTTCGTGATGGTGTAGCCAGTATTTCCCTTCCCACGATGGCAAGGTCAAGCGCCGTTGCGCCGCGCCAACCAACGGGCCGCGCCCAGCCCCGACCAACGGCCGCTGGCCAGGCAGGCCGTGAGCAGATAGCCCCCGGTGGGCGCCTCCCAGTCCAGCATTTCGCCGGCGCAGAAGACACCGGGCAGCGCACGCAGCATGCCGTGCTCGTCCATGCCTTCGAACGCCACGCCGCCCGCGCTGCTGATGGCCTCGTCGATCGGGCGCGGCGCGCGCAGCGTCAACGGCAGCGATTTCACCCAGGCGGCCAGCCGGACGGGATCCTGGAAATCGGCGGCCGGCACGATTTCGCGCAGCAGGCCCGCCTTCACGCCATCCACCTTGATGCGCGCGCGCAGATGGTTGGCCATGGACTTGCTGCCGCGCGGCCACGCCAGTTCCCGCGCGACGCGCTCGAGGCCAAGCCCGGGCGCCAGGTCCAGCCTCAGCTCGGCGCGGCCGTGCCGGGCAATGGCCTCTCGCAGGCGGGCGGACGCGGCGTAGATGAGGCTGCCTTCGACGCCATAGTCGGACACGACGAACTCGCCGCTTCGGCACCAGTCGCCCTGGTCATCGGACATGGAGAGCGTGACGGCGCGCACGGGCTGCCCAGCGTAGCGCTCGCGCAAGTGCGGGCTCCAATCGATCTCGAAACCGCAGTTGGCCGGCACCAGCGGCTCGACGCGCACGCCGCGCCCGGCCAGCCACGGCACCCAGGCCGCATCCGAGCCCAGCCTCGGCCAACTGGCCCCGCCCAGGGCCAGCACCACCGCGTCATGGCGATGGGCCGTGCGGCCACCGGGCGTATCGAAGGCCAGCGCGCCGTCCGCCTCCCATCCCAGCCACCGATGCCGCATGTGCAGGCGCACGCCCCGTTCCCGCAGGCGATGCAGCCACGCGCGCAACAGCGGCGCGGCCTTCATCTCTTTCGGAAAGACCCTGCCCGAGGATCCGACGAACGTATCTATGCCCAGGCCTTCGGTCCAATCGCGTACGGCCTGGGCGCCGAACGCCTCGAGCATGGGAGCTAGCACGCGGGCCCGGTCGCCGTAGCGGGACAGGAACGCCGCGTGGGGTTCGGAATGGGTGATGTTCAGGCCGCCTATGCCGGCCAGCAGGAACTTGCGGCCCGCCGACGGCATGGCGTCGTAGACGTCCACGGCGATGCCGGCCCCGGCCAGCACCTCGGCCGCCATCAGGCCGGCGGGCCCGGCCCCCACCACCGCGGCGCGGGCAGACACGGTCAACGGCGCCGCCATGCCCGGCATTCCGCCCCGGTCACAGGTTGGCGACCCGGCCCATGGCCTGCATTTTCTCGGGCGAATAATTCAGGAGGCGCGACAACTCCATGGCGGTGCTGCGCACCCGCGCCACCAGGTCGTCGATGCGCTCGGGCTCGAAGCGCGACGAGGGAATCGTTGCCCCGAGCGCGGCGACGATGCGGCCGGTGGCGTCGCGCACCGGCGCGGCGATCGTCGAGACCCGGGCCTCGAAGAAGGCCTCCTGCAGGACATAGCCGCGCTGGCGATCCTTCTGCACCAGCTCGTAGAGTTCCATCACGGTCGTGGGCGTGCTGGAGGAATAGCTTTCCAGGTGCTTCTCGGGAAACAGCTCGCGCAGTTCGTCCAGCGTGAGGTCTTCCAGCAGGACGCGGCCCAGCACCGTGGCATGCGCCGGCAGCCGCGTGCCGACGTGGACCGAACTGGTGAAGGGCGTGGGCGCCGACGACTTGGCGACATAGACGATGGAGCGGCCGTCGCGCACGACCAGGTTGCACGAGAATCCGATCTCGCCGCGCAGGCGCTCCAGCAGCGGCGCCCCCAGCTCGGTCAATTCGAGCGAGGCCAGGTATTCGAAGCCCAGGCGCAGCACCGCCAGCCCGAGCCGGTAATCGTGCCCGCCCTCGGCGCGCTGGACGAAGCCCATGGATTCCAGGGTCATCAGCAACCGAAAGACCGTGGACCGCGGCAGGCTGAGGCGGCGCGCCAGCTCGGGCGCCGACAGCTTGCGGTCGACATGGCTGAATTGTCCCAGCAGCAACAGGCCGCGCTCCAGCGCCGGAACCAGATACTTGTCCTGCGCGACCTCCGAAATGTTCCCTTTGCTCATGGTGTGACCGACTGTCTGTATGGCTCGCGGACGGAATGATACCGGTCCCGACAAGCGGCGCCGGCCACACCGCTGGCCTTTTTTCAATTCATCACGAATCCACCGTTGACCGGAAGCAGTTGTCCAGTCACGAAGCGCGCGAGGTCGGACAGGGCGAAAAGGACCGAACCGCTCACGTCCTCGGGCACCTGCTCGCGGCTGATCGCGCGCTGGTCATGGTAGAGCCGGTGCCGGGCCTCGGGCACGTACTCCGTCGCCTCGACCAGGGTCAGTCCGGGCGCGATGGCGTTGACGGTGATGTCGTCGGCGCCGAACTCGCGCGCCAGCGACCGCGTCATCGCCGTGACCGCGCCCTTGCTGGCGACGTAGGCCAGCAGGTTGGGCGCGCCCCACAGCGCGGTGTCGGACGCCAGGTTGACGATGGCGCCGCGCCCCGACGCCTTCAGCGCCGCATGGCAGGCGACGGACATCAGCCAGGTGCCGCGCACGTTGACCTGCATGACCTTGTCCCACACCTCGACATCGAGCTGGTGCGCGGTGCGCCCGCCCGAGTTGGTGATGGCAGCGTTGTTCACCAGCCCGTCCAGCCCGCCCAGCAGTTCGACGGCGCGCGCCGCGCACCGCTCGACGGACGCCTTGTCGCCCAGGTCGACCTCGATGCCGTGCACCGGGAAACCGCGCGCCTGCAGCGACTCCACCGCCTGCTTCAGCGTGTCGGCCAGGATGTCCGCCATGGCCACCTGCGCGCCGGCCTGGCACAACGCCACCGCGAACTCGTAGCCCAGCCCGCGCGCCGCGCCCGTCACCAGGACGCGGCGGCCCCGCAGAAGATTACCGATAGTGCTTGAATCCAACTTTGCTCCCATTACCCGCGCTCAGACCGTGGTGGTGGCCGCGCGCGGCAGATAGTGAAGTACCCGCTTCTCGGCCCAGACGACGCCCGCGTAGGCGACGATGCCGATCAGCGTGAGCACCGCGATCGTGACGAACACGGCCGAAGTGTTGCCCTGCCCCTCGCCGTCGACCAGCAGGAAGCCCAGGCCCAGATTGCCCCCGACCAGTTCGCCCACGGTCACGCCGATGACGGCCAGCGTCGAGGCGATGCGCAGTCCCGAGAACAGCGCCGGCAGCGCCGACGGGAACTCGACCAGGCGGAAGATCTGCCAACGGCTGGCATTGAGCGTGCGGACCAGGTTGACCATGTCGGGATCCACGGTGCGCACGGCCGACAGCACGTTGATCATGACCGGGAAGAACACGATCAGGATCGCCACCAGGATCTTCGGATAGATGGTATAGCCCAGCCACATCACGAACAGCGGCGCGAACGCCACCTTGGGCGCGATCTGCAGCGCCAGGATGTACGGCGACAGGATCGATTCCGTGGTGGGCGACAGGCCCAGCACCACGCCCACCACCAGGCCCAGCAGGGCGCCCAGGATGAAGCCGACGATCACCTCGAAGGCGGTGATGCCGCTGTGCATGAGCAGCTCGCTGTTCTGCCACATGTGGCCGAACTCCTGGACGACCCGGCTGAAGCGGGGCAGGATGAATTCCGGCATGTTGAGCAGGCCGGGGCCCCATTCCCAGGCGGCCAGGAACACCAGCAGGACCAGCACGCTGCCGCTGGCCGTGGCGACCTTGCCCGAGAAGAACGGCCGGGCCGCCGGCTTGGCGGCGCCCGCCACGGCGGGCGCGTTTTCATTGGATACGGATACAGACATTACCGCTCAACCCCGACGAACTGGTTCGTATAAAGATCGGTCAAGGGCGCGGCCTTGGACACGATGCCTTCCGACACGTAGAACTTCTGCACCTCCGCCAGGCGGGCGGTATCCATCTGGCCCAGCACCTTCTGGTCGGCGTACACGTACTTGTTGTACAGGCGCAGGATGCGCTCGAGCTTCTCTTCCTTGCCCTTGAAGGCCGGCGCGGCCTGCGCGTAGGTGGCGGCGGCGCTCTTGGGATCCTTCATCACGTCCTGCATGCCGCGCAGGGTCGCGCGCACCAGGCGCTTGATCAGGTCCGGATTCTTCTTGATCGTCTCGTCCGAGGCGATGATGGCCTGCGCCATGCTGTTGAAAGGCTTGTCGATCTTCAGGTATTCGACGTTGCCGTTGGTGGCCTCGTCGGCATCGACCAGCCAGTCGGGCGTGGCGGCCATGCCCTCGGACTTGCCGGCGGCGAACAACTGCCAGACGCCGGCCGGGCCGGCTGCCTGGATGGACACATCGTTCTTGCTCAGGTTGTACTTCTTGAGCGTGCCCAGCAGCGCATAGTAGGTCGTGTCGCTGTAAGAAATCACGGTCAGGGTCTTGCCCTTGAGGTCGGCCACCGACTTGATCGGGCCGTCCTTCTTGACCGCCAGCGCCGACAGCGAACCGGCGCCAAGCACGGCGACGGCCTTCACCGGCACGCCGTTGGCGCGGACGATGATGGGCGTGTCGCCGATGGCGCCGCCGATCACGGCGTTGCCGGCGCCGATCTGCTTGGCGACGTCGACGCCGCCCTTGCCGAGCACGAAATTGACCTTGATGTTCTCATCGGCGTAGTAGCCGCGCTGCTGCGCGATCATCCACGGGGCGAAGGCCGGCAGCGTGGGCGGGGCGGGCAACAGATAGTTCACTTCCTCGGGCGCGGCGTGGACGGCGAAGGGCGACGCGGCAACCACGGCGACGGCGGCCAGTTTGAAGCTGAACGAGACCAGAGCGTTTTTCATAGGGCTTCCTGTAAGAATGGGCGCCCACGGGCGCGACGTGCGAGATCGGGGGGACGGGCGGTTCAATGCAGTTCGGCGGTTTCCTTGCCCACTTTCAGCAGTTCCATCAACCGCCCCTGCAGCGGGCCGATTTCCGGCAGCTTGCGCCGCTCCAGCGGGTTGTCCCGCATGGGCAGGTCGACGATGATTTCCTCGATGATGGTGCCGGGGCGCTCGCTCATCACCAGCAGGCGATCGGACAGCGCGATGGCCTCCACCAGGTCGTGGGTAATGAACAGCGCCGTCTTGCGTTTCTCGTACACCATCTTGGCCAGGTCCTGCTGCAGCACCATCTTGGTCTGCGCATCCAGCGCCGAGAAAGGTTCGTCCAGCAGCAGCACCTGCGGGTCGACGGCCAGCGTCCGGGCCAGGGCGGCGCGTTGGCGCATGCCGCCCGACAACTGGTAGGGGAAGTGTTCCTCGAATCCCTTCAGATGGCACTTGGCCAGCAGTTCGTCCGCGATCACCCTGCGCTCGCGGGCGGGGGCGCCGTCGATCTCCAGCCCCAGCTCGACGTTGGCCCGTATGGTGCGCCACGGCATCAGCAGGTCTTTCTGCAGCATGAACGCCACCTTGCGCACGGGCTTGGTGACGCGCTCGCCGCCCACGTAGACCTCGCCCTCGCTGGGCAGGTAAAGGCCCGCGCCCATGTTCAGCAACGTGCTCTTGCCGCAGCCGGACGGACCGATGATGGACACCACCTCGCCGCTGCGTATGCTGAGATTGACGTCCGTGACCGCGGTACGGGGCTGTCCCGTCTGGCGGTCCATGAAGCGCTTGCCAACCTTGCGGAACTCGATTTCATTCATGTTGCGGGCCTGTAGGAACCGGGTCTCGATTCAGCGGCGAACGGGAACGGAACCGCCCCGCCCCCGCGGTTGCGGGGGGCCGGACACTGCGATAGTGTTATTCCATCGCTGGGCCGGCATCGTTCGTCGTCTTAAATACGAAACCTCATCTCATATACGGAACAGTGGCAAAAATATAGCGCCTCGATTTTGGAGGCGCGACTGGGGTAAACCACTACCTAAGGCCTAGCAAACACCGGGCCAGGTCCAAGACCGGCCCCTGTACCGAGCAGGACGCGCCATGGCGGTGCGGCCTTGCACCATCCATGGTCAGAGAAACAGTGGGGGCGCACCCGTCCGGTGCGCGGCCATGGCGGACCGGCCGACCCGGTCAGCGGATCAGTTCGAGGAATTCGGCGCGCGTCGAGGGGTTTTCGCGGAATGCGCCCAGCATGACCGAACTGACCATGGAAGAGTTCTGCTTCTCGACGCCACGCATCATCATGCACATGTGCTGGGCCTCGATGACCACGGCCACGCCCAGGGCATCGGTCACCTGCTGGACGGCCTCGGCGATCTGCAGACAGAGATTTTCCTGGATCTGGAGGCGGCGGGCGTACATGTCGACGATGCGCGCGACCTTGGACAGCCCCAGCACCTTGCCGTTGGGCAGGTAGGCCACGTGGGCCTTGCCGATGAAGGGCAGCAAGTGGTGCTCGCACAGGGAATACAGTTCGATGTTCTTGACCAGCACCATTTCATTGGTGTCGGACGAGAACAGGGCGCCGTTGACGATCTCGTCGAGGTTCTGCGTATAGCCCTGGCACAGGTATTTCATGGCCTTGGCGGCGCGCTTGGGCGTATCGCGCAGGCCCTCCCGGCGCGGATCCTCGCCGAGCTGTTCGAGTATGGACGTGTAGTGCTGTTCGAGCGACATGAAGGCTCCCGAGGTATCCGTGAAGACGGCGGCGCTGGGACCGGCCGGGCGCGGCGCGAAGGCCCGCGGAAGGCGTGAGGATACCCCATCGCCTGCGGCGGAGCCGGAAAGGCCCTACCCCGCTCCCGAGTCGGGGCCGCCGTGCGGTCTCAGCAATATTGCAGGGGAAGGCGCTCGACCGTGGTCTCCCGCCCGGTCAGGCGGGCGATGCGCCGCGCGACCTCCGCCGGATCCCCGCTGGTCATGAAGGCCACGCCGCCCTCGCCCGCCTCGCGCGCCAACCCATGGGCCAGCAATTGCCGCTGCAACTGGCGGGCGAACGGCACGCCCGTCTCCAGCACCGCCACGTCCGGCCCCACGTGGCGCCGGATCGGCTCGATCAGGAAGGGAAAGTGCGTGCAGCCCAGCACCAGGACGTCGGCGCCGCGCTCGACCAGTTCGGCCAGCGGCTCGGCCACCAGATGGTCGCGGTCCGGCGTCCAGCCTTCTTCGGCCAGCGACACCCAGCCGGGACAAGGCTTGAGCAGCACATCCACGCCGGGCGCCTCGCGCCGGACCAGCGCGTGGAAGCGGTCGCTCAGGAGGGTGCCCGTGGTGGCCAGCACCCCTATCACCCCGGAACGGGTCAACCGCGCGGCCGGCTTGACAGCGGGCTCGATGCCGACGATGGGCAGTTCCGGGTAGCGGTCGCGCAGGGCATCCACCGCGACCGCCGTGGCGGTGTTGCAGGGGATGGCCACCGCCCTGGCCCCATTCGAAAGGAAGAACTCCGCCAGGCGCAAGGCGCGCGCCACGATGTAGGCCGGCGTCTTCTCTCCATAGGGCAGGTGGCCGCTATCGGCCACGTACAGCAGGTCTTCATGGGGCAACGCCTGCCGGATGGCGCTCAGCACGCTGATGCCGCCCACGCCGGAGTCGAAGATGCCCAGGGGTCCGTCGTGAACGGCGAGGGTCATGGGATGAAATGCACGCTAGGAAGCCAGTTTCAGCCCTATGATACCTGCGACGATCAGCCCCAGGCTGACCAGGCGCGCCGGGCTGGCAGCCTCGCCGAACAGCAGGATGCCCAGGGCGGCAGTCCCCACGGCGCCAACCCCCACCCAGATGGCATAGGCGGTTCCCACGGGCAGCGTGCGCATCGCCACGCCCAGCAATCCCATGCTGACGACGATGGCGGTGACAGTGCCCACCGACGGCCACAGCCGCGTGAATCCATGCGTGTACTTCAAGCCGATCGCCCAGCCGACCTCCATCAGTCCGGCGATGATCAAAAGGGTCCAAGCCATCATTTTCTTCCTGGTTGCGGGGCCGTCCCCATTCGTCATGACCAGCGGGGTCGTCCCCGCGTCGCTCCGTCCCTATTTAAACGCCGGGAAACGCTTCCGCACCATGCTCCGTCCCTTTTTAAAAATCGCACTAAATACGTGCATAAAGTCGTCGTTTACCGACATGATGACGGAAAAACGCGATTACAATGCCGCGTTTTTTCGGTGCAACGCACCACATCAGAGCAATTGCCGCACGCAAAAGGTGCAGCCCTCGATGCCGCTCGCAGCTCGCTGCGGCAGGACGACCCCAAGCGCCCGGACATTCAACGGAGCCGATATTGAAACACGCCAGCCTAGACAGCTTTCTCTCGCAGGTCGCCCTGCGCGATCCTCACCAGCCGGAGTTCCTGCAAGCCGTCAAGGAGGTCATGACCAGCCTCTGGCCTTTCCTGCAGAAACACCCGCGCTACGCCGAACATGGCCTGCTGGAGCGGTTGGTGGAATCCGAGCGCATCATCCAGTTCCGCGTCTGCTGGGTCGATGACCGGGGCCAGACCCAGGTCAACCGCGGCTTCCGCATCCAGCACAACTCGGCCATCGGCCCGTTCAAGGGCGGCATGCGGCTGCACCCGTCGGTCAACCTGTCGATCCTGCGCTTCCTGGCATTCGAACAGACCTTCAAGAACTCGCTGACCACCCTGCCCATGGGCGGCGGCAAGGGCGGCTCCGACTTCGACCCTAAGGGCAAGAGCGACGGCGAAGTCATGCGCTTCTGCCAGGCCCTGATGGCGGAACTGTACCGCCACCTCGGCCCCGACACCGACGTGCCCGCCGGCGACATCGGCGTGGGTGCGCGCGAAGTGGGCTTCATGGCCGGCATGATGAAGAAGCTGTCCAACAGCGCGTCGGCGGTGTTCACCGGCAAGGGCCTGGCCTTCGGCGGCAGCCTGATGCGTCCCGAGGCCACCGGCTACGGCACCATCTATTTCGCCGAGCAGATGCTGTATCGCAAGAACCAGAGCTTCGACGGCAAGTCCGTGTCGATCTCCGGCTCGGGCAACGTCGCGCAGTACGCCGCCGAAAAAGCGCTGGACCTGGGCGCGAAGGTCGTGAGCCTGTCCGACTCCGACGGCACGCTGTACGTGAAGGACGGCATCGGCGTCGACATGCTCAAGGAGATCATGGACCTCAAGAACGTCCAACGCGGCCGCCTGGCCGACTTCGCCTCGCGCAACAAGCTGTCGTTCGAAGCCGGCAAGCGCCCCTGGCACATCCCGGTCGACATCGCCCTGCCCTGCGCCACCCAGAACGAACTCGACCACAACGACGCCGAGACCCTGGTCCGCAACGGCGTCCTGTGCGTGGCCGAAGGCGCGAACATGCCCTCGACGCTGGAAGCCGTGGACGTCTTCACCCGGGCCGGCACCCTGTACGCCCCCGGCAAGGCCAGCAACGCCGGCGGCGTGGCCGTGTCGGGCCTGGAAATGGCGCAGAACTCGCAACGCCTGTCGTGGCACCACGCCGAAGTCGACGAGCGCCTGCGCGCCATCATGAAGGACATCCACGAGAACTGCGTGCGCCACGGCAGCCGCGCCGACGGCTCCATCAACTACGTAGACGGCGCGAACATCGCCGGCTTCGTGAAGGTGGCCGACGCGATGCTGGCGCAAGGGGTGTATTAATTCAGTCCCCCCCTACGCCCTTACGGGCGCCCCCCAGGGGGCGATGCGCGAGGACCGGCGGAGCCGGATCCTCCGCATCCTGGGTCTAGTACGGTTATCCTGGTTTGGAGCAGTGATGCTTCGCTGGCTGCCAGCAGTTGGAAATGAAGAAAAAATGGCCTCGCTTTGTGAAAGCGAGGCCATTTTGTTTTGCCCCCTACCCAGGGCGCCGCGGATCCGGCTTCGCCGGTCCGCCAGTGCCGCCCCCTTGAGGGGGAGCGGCCGGAGGCCGCATGGGGGTGGGCTTTCCTTCCGGTCCGCCTGTGCCGCCCCCTGGGGGGCGCGCGTAAGCGCGTAGGGGGGGGCTTCCTCTAGGGGGGACCTCCTCTCGTAGCCATTCGCGCCAGATCGCGACCAGCAGGGCCATCAGGACCGGGCCGACGAAAAGGCCGACCAGACCCATGGTTTGTACGCCGCCCACCAGGCCGATGAAGGTGGGCAGGAAGGGAAGCTTGACGGGGCCGCCCACCAGGCGGGGGCGCAGGGTCTTGTCGACGATGAAGAGTTCCAGCGTGCCCCAGGCGAACAACCCGATGCCGGCGATGAGCTTGCCCGAGCCGACCAGGTACAGCGAGACCATGGTGAAGGCCAGCGGAGCGCCGCCGGGCACCAGGGCCATGAAGCCGGTGATCAGCCCCAGCAGGGCCGGCGACGGCACGCCGGCTATCCAGTAGGCCGTGCCCAGCACGACGGCTTCGCCGATGGCGATCAGGCCCATGCCGGTCACGGTCGCGCTGATGGTGGCCGGCACCACGCGCGAAAGCCGGGTCCAGCGCACCGGCAGTACCCGTTCGCCCACGGTATCGAGCTGGCCGACCATGCGCTCGCCGTCCTTGTAGACGAAGAACAGGATGATCAGCATGAACACCACCGTCAGCGCCAGGTGGAAGACATTGCCCGTGGTGGACAGCACCACGCGGTAGATGTTGCCCAGGTGCTCGCCGCTGATCAGTTGTACCCAGGCGCCCAGCGCATGCGGCCGCGACAGGTGTTCTTCCCAGTATCCCGCCAGGCGCTCGCCGATCAGCGGCAGCCCCGTCACCCAGTGCGGAACGGCCAGGCCTTCGCGATTGGCCTCGAGCAGCCAGCGGATGAGGTTGCTGGCCTCCTGGATGGCATAGGACAGCCCGTAGGCGAAGGGCACGATCAGCCCGACCACGATGACCAGCAGCGCGCCGGAGGCCGCCAGCGTCGTGCGCCCGCCGCAGACGCGGACCCAGCGCCGGTACAGGGGCCAGCTGGCCAGGCCGATGATCAGCGCCGCCAGGCCGGGAACGAGGAACCCGCTGAAGAAGTAGGCGCCGGCCAGCAGCATCAGGATCAGCAGCCAGCGGGCCACGAGGCGGGCGGAAAAGACAGGAAGCGTCATGAATGGTCGCGAGCGGTGAGCCGAGGAACGTCGCCGACAACTGTACCAGTTGGCAGGCGCATTGCGGGGGACTGCCGCCGGATGGCCGGCGGTGGTATGTTCCGGCCCATGCGCACATTTCTACTGTCGGCCCTGGCCGTCCTGGTCTTTCTTCCCACCACGCTCTGGGCGGCCTTCGCCCTGCGCTATCAGGTGCCCGGTCCGCTGCCCGTCAAGATCGCGGCGGCCGTGGCCGGCGCGGCCTTCGGCCTGGGCATGCTGTGGCTGGCGCTGGCGGGTCGCCCCGCCTGGGGCGTGGGCCTGTACGTCGTGGCCTTCGGCCTGCTGCTGGCCTGGTGGCACAGCATCGCGCCGTCGAACGACAGGGTCTGGGCGGACGACGTCGCGCAGATGACCACGGGCCAGGTCGACGGCCACGTGGTCACGCTGCGCAACGTGCGCAACTTCGACTGGCGCGGCCCGAACGACTACACCCCGCGCTGGGAGACACGCAGCTACGACCTGACCAGGCTGGCCAGCGTGGACCTGATCCTGTCCTACTGGACCATCGAGGCCATCGCCCACACCCTGGTTTCGTTCGGCTTCGAGGATGGCCGGCAACTGGTGTTCTCGGTCGAGATCCGCAAGGAACGGCACGAGAAATTCTCGTCCATCGGCGGTTTCTTCAAGGAGTTCGAGACCAGCGTCGTGGCGGCGGACGAGCGCGACATCGTCCGGGTACGCACCAACATCCGGGGCGAAGACGACTACCTGTACCGGGTGTCCATGCCTCGCGAGGCCATGATGTCCCTGTTCCTGGCCTACGTGGACGAGGCCAACAAGCTCGTGTCGAAGCCGCGTTTCTACCACACCATCACGGCCAACTGCACGACCATCGTCTACCACATGATGACCCGGATCATTCCGGGCCTGCCCATGGACTACCGACTGGTCCTGGCCGGCTACCTGCCCGGCTACATCTACGATGTGCGCGGGCTGGACACCTCGCACACGCTGGCGGACCTGAAACGGCTGGGCCGTATCACCCAGCGGGCGCGGGATGCCGACGCGGACCCGGACTTCTCCCAGGCCATACGGCGCGGCGTGCCAGGCATCGCGGCGCGGTAGCCGGCACTTATTTCCGGACTTTTCGCCCAGCGAAACAGCGCTGTGATGTAATCCTCGCACCCGGTGCCACGCTTCAAGAGCACGAAAAAAACGAGGAGACTCATGGCGTTGACCTATCGCATCCGCGCGCTCTGCCTGGCGTTTGCCGGCCTGTGCTGCGCGCCCGGCGTCCATGCCGAAGATACCCGGTACCCTGCCAAGCCGATCAAGCTGGTCGTTCCCTACGCGCCTGGCGGCCCCACCGATCTGGTAGGGCGCTCCCTGGCGGCAGCGCTTGCGCGGCAGCTCGGCCAGCCTGTCGTGGTCGAGAACAAGGCCGGCGCCGGCGGCGTCATCGGCGCCAGTTCGGTCGTGAACGCAGCGCCGGACGGATATACCCTGCTGTTGGGCCTGCAGGGCCCGATCACCATCAATCCGGCACTGACCAAAGTGCCCTACGATCCGTTCCGCGACCTGATCGCGGTACGGATGATCGCCACCTCTCCGATGATATTGATGGCCAGCAAGAAATCGGGCATCGGGACGCTGGGCGACATCTCCACGCGCGCGAAAGCCGGCTCCGCCGGCCTGAACATCGGGTCGTCGGGCACGGGTACGCTCCCTCACGTTGCGGCCGAACTCATCAAACACGAGACCGGCGCGAATCTGGTCCATGTACCGTACAAGGGTGCGGGCCCCGCGCTGATCGATCTTCACGCCGGGCATATCGATCTGCTGTTCTCCGACCTCCAGGTGGGACTTCCCTACGTCCAGTCCGGCCAGGCGACGGCGCTCGCCGTCACCTCGCCCCAACGCTCGTCCATGCTGCCCAACGTACCGACGCTCGCCGAGAGCGGACTCGGCAAGGTCAAGCTGGCCGGGTGGTACGGCATCTTCGCGCCGCGGGGCACGCCGGCGGCGATCCTGTCCGCGCTGGACCGGGCCGTGGACGGCGTATTCCGGGACACGGCCTTCAAGCAGACCCTGGAAAACCAGGGCTCGACGCCCAGTGCGCTGGGCGGGGCGAAGTTCGTCGAATTCCTGCGCGCCGAGTACGGCCAATGGTCGCGGCTGGGCCAATCCATCACCATCAAAATGGACTAGAGCCATGCATGGAATGAGCGAACGGCTCGCGGACTGGGCCACGAACCTGTCATGGGCCGACATTCCCCGCGACGTCAAGGATCTCGCCCGGCTGCAGATCCTCGATGCGGTCGGCGTCATGCTCGCGGCCAGGCCGCTGGAGCCCGTCCATGCCGCGGTCCGCGCCATGGCGCGGACCGACGCCGGCTCGCAGGCCAAGAGCCTCGGTTTCGATCAATCACTGTCGCTCTCGGGCGCCGCGTTCGTCAATGGCGTCATGTCTTCGCTGCTGGAATTCGACGATACGCACATCGAGTCTTTCGTCCACCCGACCGTGGCTCCCTTCTCGATCGCGCTTCCCTACTGCCAGTCATCGCATCTGTCCGGCGCGCGGCTGATGCAGGCGGTGATCATCGGCAGCGAACTCAGTTGCCGGCTCGGCCTGGTCCCTCCCATGCGCCTTCATAGCGTAGGCATACACCCGACCGCGATCATGGGTGCGTTCGGCGCCGTATACGCGCTCGCCTGGCTGGAACATCTCGATGGCAGGCAAGTCGTCGATGCCATCGGCCATTGCGCCAGCATGTGCGGCGGCCTGATGGCGTCATGGGAAGACGGCGCGTCGACCAAGACGCTCCACGTCGGGATCGCGGCGAGCCAGGCCGCGCGCGCGGTCGCGCTGGGCCGGGAGGGGATCAGCGGTCCGCGCCTGGTATTCGAAGGGCGCTTCGGCTGGTTCCAGACGCACGTCCAGAAAGCCGACCCGTCGGCCTTCCGCTACGCCCTGGCGACAGACGGCCTCGGCAGCCGGTGGGAACTGCTCAACGTCGCCTCCAAGCCCTACCCCAGTGCATTCACCATTCATCCCTATGTCGACGCGGTGCTCGCCCTCAAGGCGGCGCATGCGATAGCGCCCGCCGACATTGCCGAGATCCGGTGCCGGATCGCCCCCAGCTCCGTGGCGACGCTTTGCGAACCGGCTGCCGAGAAGCTGCGGCCGTTGACCTCCTGGCATGGCCGCATCAGCTTGCAGCACTCGCTGGCCGAGGCCCTGGTGCGCGGCGGCATGGACAAGCACGCCTACAGTCCGGAGGCGCTTGCGGACCCGGTCATCAACGCCCTGGCCGACAAGGTGGTGTACGAAGCCCATGCCTCCCAAAGCGCCGACCCGAAGAAGGCGGGCGCCCACGTCCGCATCCGGCTGAACGACGGCTCATGCCTCGAGCAGGTCATCGAGAGTGTGCGCGGCACGCGCGCCAACCCCATCTCGGAAGAAGACTACATCCGGAAATTCCGCTCGAATGCCGACGGGGTCATCGCTCCCGGCAGAATCGACGAGGCCATCCACCGCTTGATGCGGCTCGATGCGATCGATGACGTCGCTGCGGTATTCGACGCCCTTGCAACGCCAACCGTACATTCCGAGTAAGCCATGCACGTCGCCCACGTATCCGTCATACCCTGCCCCCAGCGCATGCGTGACGCCTCCTGGAAGTTCGCCCGCGCCTCGGTACCGTCGATAGAGGGTTATCTACTGGCGCTGACCGACGACATCGGCACGACCGGACTGGGCTACGCCCATGCCATTCCGGCCATCACCACCCATGGCGAAGGCGTACGTACCGCGCTCGAACTGCTGGCACCCGTAGTAACGGGGAGGGGGCTGGGCGAGATCGCCGCGATCATGAGCGACGTCGATCGCAAACTGGCCTTCCAGTACAGCGCCAAGGCCGCCATCGACATGGCGCTGCACGACCTGCTGGCCAGGCGCCTGGGGGTGCCGATCAGCGCCCTGCTCGGCGGGCAGGTCCGTGCCGAGCTGCGGCTGTCCCGCATTCTTTCCATCAAGCCGCCTTCGGAGATGGCGGCCAACGCCGCCGCATTGGTGGCGGGCGGATACCGGCAACTCAAGCTCAAGCTGTCCGGCGATACCGAACTCGACATCGCGCGCGTCGCCGCCGTCCGCGGGGCGGTCGGGCCCGAGGTCGTGCTGACGCTGGACCCCAACCAGTCATACCACGCCAAGCAGATGATGGCCGCGTTCGCGCGCATGGAGCGGTACGACATCGCGCTGATCGAACAGCCTGTTCCGGCGCATGACTGGGCAGGCCTCTCGCTGCTCGCGCGCAGCCTGCCCACGGTCATCGAAGCCGACGAAAGCGCCGTCACCGTCCAGGACATCCACAGGCTCGTCGCCGACCGGGTCGTCGACGCGGTCAACCTCAAGGTCACCAAACTGGGCGGCTTTCGCCACTTCATGGAAGCGGTCCACATCTGCGAAGCCGGCGGCGTGACATGCCGCGTGGGCGCCGCGTTCGGCCCGGCGCTCATGCAGGCCATGAACGCCCAGGCCGCCAGCACGATCGGCGCCCTGCCCTACGCCTGCGAACTGTCCGAACACGAGCAATTGCTGGACGATCCCTGCACGGGACTGAGCATCGCAAACGGCATCCTGACGCTTCCCGGCACGCCGGGCTGCGGCGTCGAACTGGCTGCCTAGCCCTAGCCTCCTTGCTTGCGGGCGCCGATCACGGCCTCGGCTACCTGGCGCGGCACCTCGGCGTAGTGCTTGAACTCCATGGTGTACGTGGCACGCCCCTGCGTGAGCGAACGCAGCGTGGTGGAATAGCCGAACATCTCGGCCAGCGGCACCTCGGCGCGCACCAGCTTGCCGCCTCCGCCGGCGATGTCCTCCATGCCCTGCACCATGCCCCGCCGCGACGACAGGTCGCCCATCACGTTGCCCATGAAGTCCTCGGGGGTCTCGACCTCGACGCTCATCATGGGCTCCAGCAGCACCGGATTCGCGCGCCGCATGGCCTCCTTGAAGGCCATCGAGCCGGCCATGCGGAACGCGTTCTCGTTCGAGTCCACGTCGTGATAGGAGCCGAAGGTCAGCGTGACCTTCACGTCCACCACCGGATAGCCCGCCAGCACGCCCGAACCCAGCGTGTCCTGGATGCCCTTGTCGACCGCGGGAATGAACTCGCGCGGCACCACGCCGCCCTTGATGGCGTCGACGAACTCGTAGCCCGAGCCGGCCGGCTGCGGCTCCAGCGAGATCACCACGTGGCCGTACTGCCCCCGGCCGCCGGACTGCTTGATGAACTTGCCCTCGACGTCGCGCACCGAGGAACGCACCGTTTCCCGGTAGGCGACCTGCGGCTTGCCCACCGTGGCCTCGACGCCGAACTCGCGCTTCATGCGGTCGACCAGGATCTCCAGGTGCAGTTCGCCCATGCCGGAGATGATGGTCTGGCCCGATTCCTCGTCGGTGCGCACGCGGAAGGACGGATCTTCCTGGGCCAGCCGGTTCAGCGCCAGGCCCATCTTTTCCTGGTCGGCCTGGGTCTTGGGCTCCACCGCCTGCGAAATGACCGGCTCGGGAAACACCATGCGCTCGAGGATGATGGGGTGGTCGGGCTCGCACAGCGTATCGCCCGTGGTGGCCTCCTTCAGCCCCACGGCGGCGGCGATGTCGCCCGCGTAGACTTCCTTGATCTCGCGGCGCTCGTTGGCGTGCATCTGCACGATGCGGCCCAGCCGCTCGCGCTTGCCCTTGAGCGGGTTGAAGACCGTGTCGCCCGAGCGCACGATGCCCGAATACACCCGGAAGAAGATGAGCTGGCCCACGAAGGGATCCGTCATGATCTTGAAGGCCAGCGCCGAGAAAGGCTCGTCGTCCGAGGGGTGGCGCTCGATCTCGCGGTCGTGCTGATCCACGCCCTTGATGGCCGGGACGTCCACCGGCGACGGCAGGTAGTCGATGACGGCATCGAGCATGGCCTGCACGCCCTTGTTCTTGAACGCGCTGCCGCACAGCATGGGTACGATCTCGCCCGCCACGGTGCGCTTGCGCAGTCCGCGCTTGATCTCGTCCTCGGTCAGCGTGTCGCCGTTCAGGTACTTGTCCATCAGCTCGTCGTCGGCCTCGGCCGCCTCGGCCACCATCTTGTCGTGCCACTCGGCGGCCGTGGCCTGCAGCGCGGCCGGGATGTCGCGGTATTCGAAGCGCACGCCCTGGCTGGCCTCGTCCCAGATGATCGCCTTCATCTTGACCAGGTCCACCACGCCCTCGAAATGGTCCTCGGCGCCCACCGGGATCTGAATGGGGACGGCCCGCCCTTTCAGGCGATCCACGATCTGCCGCTGCACGCGGAAGAAATCCGCGCCGACGCGGTCCATCTTATTGACGAACGCGATGCGCGGCACGCCGTACTTGTTGGCCTGGCGCCAGACCGTCTCGGATTGCGGCTGCACGCCGCCGACCGAGTCGTACACCATGCAGGCGCCGTCGAGCACGCGCATGGAGCGCTCGACCTCGATCGTGAAGTCCACGTGCCCCGGCGTGTCGATGATGTTGATGCGATGCTCGGGATAATTGCCCGCCATCCCCTTCCAGAACGCCGTCGTGGCGGCGGAGGTGATGGTGATGCCGCGCTCCTGCTCCTGCTCCATCCAGTCCATGGTGGCATTGCCGTCATGGACTTCCCCTATCTTGTGATTGACCCCGGTGTAGAACAGGATGCGCTCGGTAGTCGTGGTCTTGCCGGCGTCGATATGCGCGCTGATGCCGATGTTCCGGTAGCGCTCGATGGGGGTCTTGCGGGTCATGGCTATCTCGTCGAAAGGTTGAGGGAACGAAACGCGAGCCGCGCCGGTTCCCGGGGGAAACGGCAAAGGAAGCTAGTTTGCACCGATTCGGGCCGGGCCGGGAGGGCCAACGCGCCACACCCCTGCCGGCAGCCCGGGCATTCCCGCGCGCCTCGTAGTAACCTCGTAAATATGGGCGCGTTTCCTGAAAACAATCTGAAATTGGCAATCCGATCCGCCATGACCACCCTCGACAGACAACGTGCCATTCCCGCCCTCTACATGCGCGGGGGCACCAGCAAGGGCGTGTTCTTCCTGCCCTCGGACCTTCCCGCCGATCCCGCCGCCCGCGACCGCGTCCTGATGCGGGTGGTCGGCAGCCCCGACCCCTACGAGAAGCAGATAGACGGCATGGGCGGCGCCACCTCCAGCACCAGCAAGGTGGTCATCGTCGGCCCCAGCACCCGCCCCGACTGCGACGTCGACTACTGGTTCGGCCAGGTCGCCATCGGCCAGCCCGTCATCGACTGGAGCGGCAACTGCGGCAACCTCAGCGCCGCCGTCGGCCCCTTCGCCATCCACCGCGCACTGGTACGGCCGGCCGGCGACGGCATCGCCGTGGTCCGCATCTGGCAGGCCAACCTGGGCAAGCGCATCATCGCCCACGTGCCGGTGCGGGGCGGGCAGGTCCAGGAACTGGGCGACTTCGAACTGGACGGCGTGACCTTCCCGGCGGCCGAAGTCCGGCTGGAATTCCTGGATCCGGGCGGTGGCGACGGGCCTGAAGGCGCGATGTTCCCCACCGGCCGCACGGCCGACGTGTTGACCATTCCAGGAGTGGGGGAAATCCGCGCGACGCTGGTCAACGCCGGCAACCCCACCGTCTTCGTCGCCGCCTCGTCCCTGGGACTGGCCGGCACGGAATTGCAACCCGATGTGAACAGCCGCGCCGACCTGCTGGCACGGGCCGAGGCCATCCGCGCCCATGCCGCCGTGGCCATGGGGCTGGCGCCCGACGCCGCCCATGCCACCGCGCACCGCCAGCACACGCCCAAGCTCGCCTTCGCCGCCCCGCCCGCGGCCTATACCGCTTCAAGCGGCCGCGCCGTCGCCGCCGGCGACATCGACCTGAACGTGCGCATCTTTTCCATGGGCAAGCTGCACCACGCCATGACGGGCACCGGTGCCGTCGCGATCGCCGCCACCGCCGCCGTGCCCGGCACGGTGCTGGCCGACGTGCTGGGCGGCCCACGCGGCGAACTGCGCTTCGGCCACCCGTCGGGCACGCTGAAAGTGGGCGCCCAGGCACGCAGCCAGGACGGGCGCTGGAGCGTCGCGCTGGTGGCCATGAGCCGCACGGCGCGCCGGCTGATGGACGGCGTGGTGCTGTTGCCGCCATGGGAATGACTTTCCGCCCGCGCGCGTTTGGACGGATACTGTCTTCGTAGCGGAACGGCCCCTTGCCGTTCCCTCTTATCAGGCGGCCTGCCCGCCGCCCCTCGCAGCAAGGAGACATGCATGAAGTTCGTCAAGAAAACGGTTGCAGCCCTCGCCATCGCCGTCGCGCCGCTGGCCGGCATCGCGGCCCCCGCCAAGGTCATGGCCCCCGGCGGCCCCGGCGGCGGCTATGACGGCGCCGCGCGCGTGCCGTTGCAGGTCATGCAGCAGACCGGCATCTTCACCGACGGTTTCCAGGTCACCAACAAGGGCGGCGCGGGCGGCACCATCGGCCTGGCCGAGTTCGTACGCACCGGCAAGGGCGACGACAACGCCATCATGTCCATGGGCGCCATCCTGGTCGGCGCCATCATCACCAACAAGTCTCCCGTAACGCTGGACCAGACCGTGCCGCTGGTGCGGCTGACCGACGACGCCGGCGCGATCGTGGTCGCGCCCAACTCGCCCATCAAGACCATCGCCGACGCGGTCCAGGCGATGAAGGCCAACCCTGGCGGCACCGCCGTGGCCGGCGGTTCGATAGGCGGCACCGACCACGTCACCGCGGCGCTGCTCGCCAAGGCGGCCAAGTTCGACCCGACCAAGGTCAACTACCTGCCCTACACCAGCGGCGCGGAAGTCGTCACCTCGCTGGCCAGCGGGCAAGCCAAGATCGGCATCTCGGGCCTGTCCGAGCTGAAGACCTTCGTCGACCAGGGCCGCATCCGCATCATCGCGGTCTCCTCCGAGAAGCGCCTGCCCGGCATCGACGCCCCCACGCTCAAGGAAAGCGGCTACGACGTCGTCATCGGCAACTGGCGCGGCATCATCGGCGCGCCCGGCATGAGCAAGGCCGGCCGCGACATGTGGCTGCAGCGCTATGCCAAGCTGCACGCCTCGCCCGAATGGAAGAAGGCGCTGGCCGATCGCGGCTGGGACGACGCCTACCTGGCCGGTGACGACTTCGCCGCCTTCCTGACCAAGGAGAAGGCGCGCCAGGCCGAAGTGCTCAAGGACGTCGGACTGGTCAAGTAAGGCCCAGGCCGACATCAGCGAGAAGGCACCGGCGCCGCCGCCGGCGCCCATCGGAGACGACACGATGACAACACCCTCAAGGCGCCCCTGGTGGCTGGGCCTGGCCGTCATGGCCATAGGCGCGGTCTGGCTCTATGAAGGCGGCACCCTGCCCCAGATCGGCGGCTATGCCGCGCTGGGCCCGGGCTTCTTCGTCAGCGCCATCGGCGCGGCGCTGATCGTCCTGGGCATCCTGCTGCTGGTGCAGATCGCCCGCGGCGAGACCTTCTCGCCCCAGGAAGTGGAAAACGCCGAGGCCGATGCCGGCGCCTCCTGGCCGGCCCTGCTGTGGGCCGCCGCCGGCGCCGCCCTGCCCCTGCTGACCATGCAGCCGCTCGGCTTTCCCCTGACCGCCATGGGGTCCTTCGCCCTGGTCACCCGGGCCTTCGGCTCGCGGCGCCTGGTGTTCGACTGTGCCATCGGCCTCGCGCTGGGCGTGATCTGCTGGCTCGGCTTCTCCCGGCTGGGCGTCGGCCTCGGCCCGGCCTTTCCTCCGGCGGGGTGGTGATCCATGGATACCTTCAACGCCCTGCTGTCCGGCTTCGGCGTCGCGCTGCAGCCGATGAACCTGTTCTGGGCCTTCCTGGGCTCCGTGCTGGGAACCGCCATCGGCGTGCTGCCCGGCATCGGCCCGGCCCTGACCATCGCGCTGCTGCTGCCGGTTACCGTGCAGATCGCCCCCACCGCCGCCTTCATCATGTTCGCCGGCGTCCTGTACGGCGCCATGTACGGCGGCTCGACCACCTCCATCCTGCTCAACGCGCCCGGAGAGAGCGGCTCCATGATGACCGCGCTCGAAGGCAACAAGATGGCCCGCTCCGGACGCGGCGCCGCCGCGCTCGCCACCGCGGCCATCGGCTCCTTCGTGGCCGGCACCATCGCCACGCTGGCCCTGAGCTTCGTGGCGCCGGCCATCGCCGAACTGGCCTTCGTGTTCGGCCCGGCCGACTACTTCGCCTTGATGGTGCTGTCCTTCACCTCCGTCTCGGTGGTGCTGGGCACCTCGCGCGTGCGCGGCTTCATCGCGCTGTTCCTGGGCCTGGCCATGGGCGTGGTGGGCATCGACGGCCAGACCGGGCAGGCCCGGCTGGCCTTCGGTTCGGCCGACCTGCTCGACGGCATCGAACTGACGGTGGTGCTGGTGTCGCTGTTCGCGGTGGGCGAGATCCTGTATGTCGCCAGCCGCTACAGCAAGGCCCCGCCGCGCATCAACCCGCTCGCGGGCGGCACCTGGATGACGCGCCAGGACTGGAAGCGGTCATGGAAACCCTGGGTGCGCGGCACCGCGCTGGGCTTTCCCATCGGCGCGCTGCCCACCGGCGGCACCGAGATCCCGACCTTCCTGTCCTATACGATCGAGCGCAAGCTCTGCAAGCATCCCGAGGAATTCGGCAAGGGCGCCATCGAAGGCGTGGCCGGCCCCGAAGCCGCCAACAACGCCGCGGCCGCCGGCGTGCTGGTGCCGCTGCTGACCCTGGGGCTGCCCACCTCGGCCACGGCGGCGGTGCTGCTGGCCGCGTTCCAGAGCTATGGCCTGCAGCCCGGCCCCTTCCTCTTCACCAACAGCGGCGAACTGGTCTGGGGCCTGATCGCCTCGCTGTACATCGGCAACCTGATGCTGCTGGTGCTGAACCTGCCGCTGGTCGGCCTGTGGGTGCGGCTGCTGCTGATTCCCCGGCCCTATCTGTACGCGGGCATCCTGATCTTCGCCATGGTGGGGATCTGGGGCGTGGCGACCTCGTGGACCGACATGGCGCTGATGTTCGGCATCGGCCTGGTGGGCTACGTCATGCGGGTCTATGACTTCCCCATCGCGCCGGTCCTGATCGGGCTGATCCTCGGGCCCATGGCGGAAACCCAGCTGCGGCGCGCCCTGGCCGTGGGCGAGGGCAATCCGATGATCCTGGTGTCGACCCCGACCTCGGCCACGCTGCTCGCCCTGGCCGCGGCCGCGCTGGTGCTGCCCCTGCTGCTGCGCCGCCTCAAGCGCGAAGCCTGAGTCCGGCCGCCGCGGGCCCAGACCCGCGGCGGCGCCGCTAGTCCTGCCCCTGCCGGATCATGCGGGCGATTTCCTCCTCGCCATAGGGACGCGGGTCCTTGACCCGCAGGCTGTCCGACCATTCCCGCGAGAAATCCCGCTGCAGCCAGCGGTTCACGGCGGCCGTGGCGATCATCGCCACCACGGCGCCGCAGGCGGCCAGGGCCATGTCCTTGTGCGCATCCCAGACGTCGCCCTGCGTGCCCAGGTAAGCCACGCCCAGGTCGCCGCCGAAGACCTCGGCCGCGATCCACTCGAACAGCTCGAACATGGCGGAGGTCGCCAGCGTGAACTCCAGCGGCAGGAAGTAGCCCCAGAACCCCCGGGCGTCGGCCACCCGCAGGAACACTTCGCGTATCGGGTAGGCCAGCAGCAGCCCGTATGAAAAATGCACCACGCGGTCGAAATTGTTGCGCTCCCAGCCCCACAGGCTGTTGAAGCTGCGGCCGGCCAGCGCCTGCCACCATGCGTCGTAGGGCACTTTCGCATAGGTGTAGTGCGCACCGATCGCATGCAGGCACAGGAAAACGAAAATCAGCGTGTACGACAGGCGCGAGAACCGGAAATGCCGCCAGCTCGCGGCCAACCCGGCGCAGAATCCGATCACCAGCACGTTTTCCAGCGCCCAGTCGGAACGGTCGAGCGGATCGATGGCCAGCGCCACCCAGATCACCGCGAACGCCAGCGCCAGCGACGTCACGTAGCGCCGATACCCCGTACCCATGCCTGTCTCCATCTTGCCTCCTGCGGCCACGCGGAGCAGCCAGTCTACGCCATCGGCACGCCCGGACCGGAGCGCCCCCTTTTTACCGATGTGGAGCGGCAACTTTTACACGTTGCGCGGCCGCTTCTCGCGGACGCGGGCCGGACCGCCGAGGCACGCCGCTTGCTGGGTCGGCAGCACGCTGCCATGGAGGACCGCATGGACGACCAGACGAGCCTGCCCCCCGCCTCTTCTTCCCTTGCCGCGCAACGCGATCCGGACCGCAACCTCGGATCCGCCGAGCGGCTGGGCTCGGCGGCCGGCGGATCATTGCTTCTACTCTGGGGCCTGCGCCGCGGCGGGCTGGCCGGCGACCTGGCCAGCGCCGTCGCCGCCGGACTGCTGTGGCGCGCCGCCACGGGCGACTGTCCCGTCAAGCGCGCGGTCGCCCCCTCGCCCCTGGAACGGCGCATCGCGCGCGAACAGGGATGGCTGTCCGCCGCGGCGGCCACCCACGCCATCGTCATCGACCGCCCGCGCCAGGAAATCTACCGCTTCTGGCGGGACTTCTCGAACCTGCCCCGCTTCATGCGCCACATCGTCTCCATCGACGTCATCAACGACCGCCGGTCGCGCTGGACCGTCAAGGCGCCGCTGGGCCGGCTGGTCGAATGGATCGCCCACGTGGTCGACGACGTTCCGGGCGAACGCATCGCCTGGGAAGCCGAAGCCACCGCCGACGTGCCCAATCACGGCCAGGTCGAATTCCACGACGCGCCCGATAGCACCGGCACGGTGGTGACCGCGACGATCGCCTACCAGCCGCCGCTGGGCCAGGCGGGGCGGCTCCTGGCGCGCCTGTCGCGCGAGGAGCCCGCGCGCCAGATGGCCGAGGACCTGCGCGAGCTCAAGCGCTACCTGGAAGCGGGTGCGGCGGAGATTCCCCCGTCCCCGGTCTGATCCACGGGGTCGCTGCCGGACGGACACAGGCCCGCGCCTCCCCCCCAGGACGAGCCTTCCGGCAGCTTGGCGGTCCTCGCCTTCATGGCTGGACCGCCTTCTTTTTGCCCTTGCGCCGGGTCCGCGCGTTTCAGCGCCGTTTCACCCCTGGCATGTTGCTCCCGCCCAACCTATCGCTTTCCCTGGAAGATACAAAGCCGGGAGCCGCGCCGCGGACGGCTGCGGTATAACCTCGCCACGCATGCACGCGCATGCGCCGCCGGCCGGCCCCCCGGCTGGGCCACGAGCCCCGTCCCCGCCCGTCGGCCACTCTCCTTTCTACACAGATGGTCATCATGATGTTTACGCAACTCCAATCCAGCCGGCGCGCCACGCTCGCGCTGGCTGCCGCGCTGGCGACCGCCGGCGCGCTCTCCACCTCCTTTCCGGCCATGGCGGCCAATTACCCGGCCAAGCCCATCACCATCGTCGTCGCCTACGGCGCCGGCGGCGACACCGACGCCATGGCCCGCCTGTTCGGCGAAAAACTGACGCAGCGCCTGGGCCAGCCCGTGATCGTCGAGAACCGCGCCGGCGCGAGCGGCATCATCGGCAGCAACTACGTCGCGCGCGCCAAGCCGGACGGCTACACGCTGCTGCTGGCTCCCAGCACCTTCTCCATGGCCACCCACGTGGTCAAGACGAATTCGGCCGACACGTACAATCCCGCCCGCGACTTCGCTCCCATCACCCAGACCGCATCCCAGCCCCTGCTGCTGGTGGCCGGCCAGGCCTCGGGCTATACCTCGGTCGCCCAGGTCCTGAAGGATGCCAAGGCGGGCAAGGCGCTGACCTACGCCAGCCCCGGCTCGGGCTCGCCCATGCACATCCTGGGCGAGCTCTTCAACCAGGCCGCCGGCGTCAAGATCACCCACGTTCCCTACAAGGGCGTCGCCCCCGCCGTGAACGACCTGCTGGGCGGGCACGTGGCGCTGAGCTGGATGACCTACGGCCCGGTCGAACCGTATCTTGCCTCCGGCAAGATCCACATCCTGGCCAACGGCGCGGCGGAGCGCACCCCGCTCGCCCCGGACGCGCCCTCGATGGCGGAACTGGGATACAAGAACATCAACATCGCCGCCTGGCAGGGCCTGTACGCGCCCAAGGGCACGCCCGCCGACGTCGTGCGCACGCTGAACGGGCACATGGCCGAGATCCTGAAGATGCCCGACGTGGTCGCCAAGATGCGCGTCTTCGGCGCCTTCGCCAAGCCCAGCACGCCCGAAGCCCTGGGCAAGCTGACGTCCGACGAATACGAGTTCTTCGGCAAGGTGGTCAAGGAATTCGGCATCCAGGCCGATTGACCGGTTTCCCCGCCCCATGCGGGAACCTCCGGCGGATCCGGCGCTCGGAATGAGCATGTGGATCCGCCGCCTGGCCGCCCTTGCCTGTGTGCTCGCCCTTGCCGGCGCGGGCTATGCCGCGCTCGACCGCTGGCAGCGCGGAATGATCTTCTCGGTCGAGCTGGGCGAGCGCTCGTGGTGGCGCGACCCGCCGGCCGGCACCGAGGTCTACGACCTGCCCATGCCCGGCGGCGATACGCTCCGCGCCTGGTACTGGCGGCATCCGGATCCCGGCGCCCCGACGGTGCTGTACCTGCACGGCTCGCGCTGGAACCTGAACGGCAGCGCGTTCCGCATGGACCACTGGGCCGGCCTGGGGTATTCGATGCTGGCCATCGACTACCGCGGCTTCGGCGCCTCGTCCCCCAGGCTGCCATCCCAGGCCAGCGTCAGGCAGGATGCCCAGGCCGCCCTGCGCGAACTGGCCCGGCTCCAACCGGACCCCGCCCGCCGCTTCGTCTACGGCCACAGCCTGGGCGGCGCGATAGCAATCGACCTGGTGTCCCGCGACGCCCTGGCGATACCGGTGGCCGGACTGATCGCCGAAGCCACCTTCACCAGCATCCGCGACATGATCGCCACCACGCGCTGGGCCGGCATCCCCGGCTTCGGCCTGCTGGTGACCCAGCCCTTCGATTCGCGCAGCGCCATCGGCTCGCTGCGCACTCCGCTTCTGCTGCTGCACGGAACCGAGGACCGTGTGGTCCCGCCCGCCATGAGCGACGCGCTGCTGGCGGCGGCGCGGCAGTCGCCCCGCAAGCGGCTGGTCCGGCTGGAGGGAGCCTCGCATTCGGGCGCCAGCCGCAGCGGCGCCGCTTACGACGACGCCGTGCGCGATTTCATCCGATCGGCCCGGCAGGCCTATCCCGGCTGATTCATTCCGGCTCGACCGAAGCCTGGAACGGCCGCTCCAGGAGCGCCGCCGCGCCCGCCGCCCTCATCGCACCTCACCCCAGCGCCACCAGGAACACCGCGGCGCCTATCCCCAGCATCAGGAACGGACTGAGCCGCGTGTACATCAGCGCCAGCGTCGAGGCGGCCGCCACGCCCCAGGCCCATGCGCCGCCCTCGGCGGCGCGCAGCACGGTGCACGAAGCAGCCAGAACCATGCCCGCCGCCACCGGCACCAGGCCCGCCTCGATCGCGCGTATGCACCGCGTGCCCTTGAACCGGGTCCACAGATGCGCCAGGGCGTACACCAGCAGCGAACTCGGAATGAAGATCGCGGCCGACGCCACCAGCGCGCCCGCCAGCCCCGCCGCCTGCCAGCCCACCAGCGTCACCAGCAGCGCGCCGGGACCGGGAATGATGCGCGACAGGGCATACAGGTCCATGAACTGCGGATTCGTCACCCAGCCATAGACGTCCACCGACTGGCGGTGGATGTCGGCCACGATGCTCTGCCCGCCGCCCACCGTCAGGAAGGACAGCGGAGCGAAGACCAGGACCACTTCCACCAGTTGCGCGAACCTCATGCCTGCCCGCCCGCGCGCAGGCGCAGATAGGCCAGCCCGATGGACAGCGGCGCCATCGCGCCGACCACCCACAGCAGGGGCAGCTTCAAAAGTAAGATCGCCACGAAGGTGACGACCATCACGGCCAGGGCGGGCAGACCCCGCGCGGCCCGGCGCGCCGCCCGCAGTCCCGTCTGCAGCGACAGCCCCACGGCCGCGGCCGCCACGCCCGCCAGCGCGAGGTGCACCGAGTCGGACTTCGCCATCGTCGCGAACGCGGCCACCACGACCAGCGCCAGCACCATGGCGGGCACCACCAGCCCCAGCGCGCCGGCCAGCGCGCCCACGCCGCCCCGCAGCCGGAAACCGACCCAGATCGCCAGGTTGACCACGTTGACGCCCGGAAACGCCTGGGCCAGCGCGAGGCCGCTCAGGAACTCGGCCTCCGACAGCCAGTTCCGGCGCTGCACGAACTCCCGCAGCATCCAGCCGCTCAGCCCGCCGCCGAAGCTGGTCAGGCCGATCTTGGCGAAGGCAAGGAAGATCTGGAGCACGGAAGGAGGCGGGGAACCACTGTCGACGGAAACGGGCGGCAAGGTCTGGGGCATGGCGGGCCTATCGCGGAAAGTACCGTCATATTACGGATTCGGGATGTCGAATAGCTTAACGCCCGGAAGGCCCCGGCACCGGGGCTAGAATACGGGCCCGCCGCCACGCGTGCAGCCATTACCGTGCCTTGGAGGAAACCGCCTTGACCACACGCCGATCGTTCCATGCCCTCGTTCTTTCCAGCCTCGCGTTCGGCGCGCGCGGCGCCTGGGCCGGCCAGCCGGCGGGCAGCCTGCCCATCTCGGCGCGCAACGCCGCCCTGGACGAACTGGCGCGCCTGGAGCGGCTTGCCCAGGGACGGCTGGGCGTGTCCGTGGTCGACACCGCCACCGGCGAGGAATTCGGCCGCCGCGCCGATGAACGCTTCCAGATGCTGAGCACCTTCAAGCTGCTGGCCGCGAGCTTCGTGCTGGCCCGGCACGACCGCGGCGAAGACTCCCTGGACCGGCGGATCCGCTACGAGCGGGACGACCTCGTCAGGTGGTCGCCCGTTACCGAAAAACATGTCGGCGGCCACGGCATGAGCCTGGCCGAACTCTGCCATGCCACACTGACCACCAGCGACAATACCGCCGCCAATCTCATCCTGCGCAGTTTCGGCGGTCCGGAGGCGCTGACGCGTTTCATACGCAGCCTGGGCGACAACGTCACCCGCTGCGATCGCTACGAACCCGAGTTGAACGTACCCCATGCCACCGGCCTGCTCGACACGACCACGCCCCACGCCATCACCCGCACGATGGGCAAGCTGACGGTGGGCGAGGCCCTGTCGCCCGCCTCGCGCGAACGCCTGCAGTCCTGGCTGGTCGGCAACACGACGGGCGACAAGCGGCTGCGCGCCGGGGTACCGGCCGGCTGGCGCATCGGCGAGAAGACCGGCACCTATTCCAAGGTGGGCGCCAACGACATCGGGCTCGCCTGGCCGCCCGGGCGGCCCGCCATCCTGATGTCGGTCTACGTCGCCAGCACCCGCGCAGCGGACGAGGTCAAGGACCAGGTCATCGCGAAGGTGGCGGAACTGGTGGGGCGGCTCTACCGCCGGGCGGAAAACAGATAGGCCGAGGCGAGTTCAGCGGCTTCTTCCCGCCCCTGGGGGTTGCGTACCTATAGCGGCACCCTTTCTTCGCCTACGGCGGAAGACCTCGCGCGTGCCCGGTGCGCCAGCAACGGCAGCATCACGTCCAGCATGGGCGTTTCCACGCCGGCCGACCGCGCCAGATCCTGCACCGCGAAAAGCTGGGCATCCAACTCCAGCGGCCGTCCGGCCAAGAGATCCTGCAGCATGGACGGAGGATGCGGGTTCGATCCGGTCGCCGCGATCTGGCCATCCAGATCGAACTCCAGTGTGGCGCCGTAGCGCGCCGCCACCGCGCAGGTTTCGCGGGCCAGGCGCGCATACAGTTCACGCGTGGAAGCATCCGCGAACAAGGCCGATGAAGGCGACTGGGTCAGGCTCGACAGCAGCGAACTAGGCACGTTGAGCAGCAATTTGCCCCAGATCTCACGGCCGATATCCCGGGTAGCCACCGCGCCCGGCAGCCCGCGCCGCAGCAGCGCCACCACCTGCTCCAGCCGCGGCGACAACGCGCCGTCGGGCTCGCCCACCATGAAACTGCTGGTGCGCGAATTGTTGCGTACCACGCCGGGCGCGACGACCTCGTTGGGCGAGCGGATCACGCAGCCCAGCGTCCGGGCCAGTCCCACCTCTCGCGCCAGCGTGTCCTCCGGGTCGAGCCGCGATCCGACCGATGTGCCGCCATTCAATCTGGCCAGGTACCACCACGGAATGCCGTTCACCGCGAAGACCACCGGCGTGCCCGGCGCCAGCAAGGTCCGTATCGAGGATGCCGCCGGAGGCAGCCCGTGGGCCTTGAGCGTGGAGATGACCACGTCCTGCGGCCCCAGGTCCGCAGGATGGTCGCTGGCCGGAACGCGTACCGTGAACTCGCCGTCGGGGCCGATGAACCGGAGACCGTCGCGGCGGATGGCCGCCAGATGCGCACCGCGGGCGACGACCGACACGTCGACACCGGCTCGCGCAAGATGAGCGGCCATGTATCCGCCCACCGCCCCGGCGCCGAAGATGCAAACCTTGTTCATGATGAAAGGGTATCCAAAAAGTCCATGCGTGGGTCTGAACGGAGACCTGCGCGGATATTTTTCCATGCCCGGCTCACGGTATGAAAGCATCCCGCGCGCCGGCGGCGGCTGCCCGCCACTCCCTTGACATCATGATGTCATGCCGTCATGATCTCTGGACATCATGACGGCATGACTCACGCATGAACCTTCCCAATCCGCTGCTTGCCGAAGGCGGCGCACCGCTGTACCGGCAGGTGGCCGAGCACCTCATCCAGCGCATCGCCAGCGGCCAGCTCGCCCCCGGGGATGCCCTGCCCCCGGAAGACAGCCTGTGCCGCGAGTTCGGCGTCAGCCGCATCACCGTCCGCAAGGCCGTCGAGGAACTGCTGGCCCGCCACCTGATCGTCCGCCGCCGCGGCGTCGGCACCTTCGTCAACGATCCGCGCCGGGCCACCAAGGACGTGACCTTGGTAGGCGTGATCGACGAGGTCCTGCCGCGCAACCAGGTCACCGTCGTGGACGAGGCCTGGACGCCCCTGCCGGCCAGGCTGCGCGAACTCTTCGGCCTGGGCACGCAGCAATGGAAATGCGTGCGCGCGGTCAACCACGTGGCGCCCGCCGAACCGCTGGACTACGCCCACTTCTACTTCGCCGAACACGTGGCCGACGGCATAGGCGCCGCCGAGGTGGCCGGTCCGCTGCCGCCGGTCAAATACCTGCAGACCCGCCTGAACGTCCGCATCGACCACGCCGACCAGCTCGTCGAGCCCCTGGCCGCCACCCGAGAGATCGCCGCCCGTCTGGGCATCCCCCGGAACACGCCGGTGCTGCGCGCCACCCGCATCTACTACGACATACAGAACCGGCCGGTGGAGATCGTCGATGCGGTCTATCACCCCGAACGCTACCGATACACGGCCACCCTCTATCCCAAGACGGGAGCCGGCAACTGATTCCTCGTCGTCTTTCCAAGGACACGCCATGCGCTCGAGCAGATGGAACGGCAAGTTGTCGAAGTGGTCACGCTACCTGTTGCTGGGGGTAGCCATAGGAAGCAGCCAGGCGGCCGCGCAGGACTATCCGGCGCGACCGGTCAAGCTGGTCAGTCCGTGGGCGCCCGGCGGCGCCAACGACATCTTCTGCCGGGCGCTGGCGCAGAAGCTGACCGAATCGCTGGGCCAGCCCGTGGTCGTGGAAAACCGCCCCGGCGCGGCCGGCAGCATAGGCTCGGACTACGTGGCCAAGGCGCCGGCCGACGGCTACACCCTGGTCATGGGCAGCTCGCCCACCCACTCCATCGCGCCCGGCCTGTATCCCCGGCTGCCCTACGATCCCATGCGCGACTTCGCGCCCGTTACGCTGGCCGCCGTGGTGCCCAACATCCTCGTGGTCCATCCCTCGCTGCCGATCCGGTCGGTGCCCGAGCTGATCGACTATGCCAAGGCCCACCCCCGCCAGCTCAACTTCTCGTCCACCGGCAACGGCTCCTCGCAGCACCTGTTCGGCGAACTCTTCAAGTACCTGGCCCGCGTCGACATCGTCCACGTCCCCTACAAGGGCACGGGCCCGGCGCTGAACGACCTCCTGTCCGGCCAGGTGCAGATGGCCTTCGAGAACCCGCCCGCCCTGCTGCCCCACATCCAGGCCGGCCGCCTGCGCGCGCTGGCGGTGGCGGGCACCAAGCGGTCGGCGTCGCTGCCCGACCTGCCCACGGTGGCCGAGGCGGGCCTGCCCGGCTACGACGTGGCCGTCTGGTTCGGCATCTTCGCGCCGGCCGGCACGCCCAGGCCCATCGTCGAACGGCTGCACAAGGACATCGCCGCGGCGCTTGCCTCGCCCGACATCAAGACGCGCATGGACGGCTTCGGCGCCGAGATCATCGGCGCCGGCCCCGGACAGTTCGATGCCTACCTGCGCGCCGAGATCCCCAAGTGGGCCGCCATCATCAAGGCGGCCAACGTCAAGGTCGACTAGCCACCACCCCGCCCCAAGGAGGTATCCATGACGTTTTCCGTGATCGCCCGCTGCCCGCGCACGGGCATGTTTGGCATCGCCATCGCCACGCGTCCCATGGCCATCGGCGCCAAGTGCCCGTTCCTGCGGCCCGGCACAGGGGGGCTAGTCGTACAGGCCAACGGCGACCCCCGCCTGGGGCCGCTGGGCCTGTCGCTGCTGGAACAGGGTTATTCCGCCCGCAAGGTGCTGAACGACATCATCGAAAGCGACGGGGAAGACAACATCGCCTGGCGGCAGATCGCCGTCATCGACAAGGACGGCCGGACCGCCGCCGTGACCGGCAAGGACAACGAGGACTGGAAAGGGCACATCGCCAAACAGGACTATGTCGTGCTGGGCAACCGCCTGACCAGCGAACGCACGCTTACCGCCATGTCCGAGGCCTTCGAGCGGCACACCGATCTGGAACTGGCCGACCGCCTGGTGCGCGTGCTGGAAGCGGCGCGCGACGCCGGCGGCCAGGTGGCCGGCCAGCACTCCGCCGCGCTGCTGGTGCACAACAGGAAATCCTATGCCTGGGTGGACCTGCGGGTGGACGAACACGACGAACCCATCGGCGAGCTGCGCCGCCTTTACGGCCTGTATGTGCCCCTGATTCCGTACTACGACCGGCGGCCGGCCAACCCCAGCATGCCGCGGGACGATGTGTGGCGGAAGGAAACCGGCGTCCAGGGGGGGCCAAGATAAGGGTTCCTGACAATACCGTTCCACCACGTCCAGGATCGATGATGCGATTACACTTTTGAAGCCAGACCGTAATCCGCCGCGCCGCAGGTGAGGAGTCGCACCTTCCGCGCGGGAACGTATGAACACCCTGTTCCCCCTCCTTTTGTCCGCCTTGACTCCGATCGCGCTGACTTCGGTCTATGTCGCGCTCAGGGCATGGCTGCCCGGCGGCAGGCAGGGGAACCTCCACATGTCGGTGCTGTTCGGCGCCGCGATGTGGCTGGCCATGATGTCCTCGGTCCACCACGGCCCATACACGATCGCCGACATGCGAGGCGCCATCCTGGTGCTGGCCTACCTGTTCGGCGGCCCCATACCCGCGCTCGTGTCCCTGGTCATCGGCGCCATCACGCGCAGCTGGATAGGCGGCCCCGTGGCCCCCATAGGCGTGGCGGTCCTGGCCACCATCTTTCTCGGCATCCTCCTCCTGGCGCGCTGGCCCGACCGGCTCGTGCCCGAGCCCGGCGCGGTCTCGGCGCGCGCCCTCGCCACGATGGGCGCCTGGGCCTCGCTGAACCAGGCCGCCGCGCTATGGCTGGCCCATGCGGCCGGAGCGCTGCTCATCGTCATGCCGCTCACCCAGTTCTGCGTGACCATGATCGCAGGAGGCATGCTGATACTCATCCAGCAGAAGACCAACCTGGGCCGCAAACTCAACGAACAGCAGGACCTGGTCAGGACGCTGCTGGTCCGGGATCGCGCCTCCGGCCTCCTGAACCGGGCCGGCTTCTGGCTCGAACTGGATGCCGCGCTTCGAAAACTCGCCGGCTCCGACGACAAGATCGTCGTGCTGCTGATATCCATCCGCAGGCTGCGCAACGTCAGCGTGACGCTGGGACCGCGCCTGTCCGAGTCCCTGCTGACCGAGGCGGCCCGCCGGCTCGAGGCCGTGGTGAAGAACCCCACCCTGGCGCGCTTCGACGACGGCACCTTCGGCCTGTTCGTCATGGCCGATCCCCTGGACGAGACCGTCGCGCTGGTCGACGACGTCTTCGCCGCCTTTCGCCGCCCCTTCCACTCCCATGGCCGCGACCTGCACCTGAGCCTGAACATCGGCATCAGCTCGTCCTCGGGCGACCACGATGCCCTCGAAACCCTCATCGCGCACGGCAACCAGGCCCTGGCGCGCTCCATCACGCTGGGAGAAAACCGGCTGCAGGTCTACGACGAAAACACCGTCGTACAAGCCGTCCGCCCCATGAAACTGGAGGTGGAACTGCGGCGCGCGGTCGAGACCGGCAACGAATTCCTCCTGCAATACCAGCCCAAGGTCCACCTGGACACCGGCAAGCTCCACGGCGTCGAGGCACTATGCCGCTGGCATTCACCCGCCCTCGGCAAGGTGGCTCCCGACGAATTCATTCCCGTGGCAGAAACCTCGGGCCTGATCGTCCCGCTGGGGGAATGGGTGCTCCAGGAAACCTGTCGCCAACTCGTCGCGTGGCGCCGGCATGGCTTCACTCCGCCGGTAACGTCCGTCAACCTGTCCGCCAAACAGCTGCTCGACAGCGAATTTCCCGAGCGGGCATTGCGCTGCGTGCTGGGCCACGGCCTGAGCCCGTCGCAGATCGAATTCGAGCTGACGGAATCTTCCGTGATGACGGATCCGAGCCTGTCCATCAACGTACTCAATCGCATCAAGGCCCTGGGCTTCCCGCTGTCCCTGGACGATTTCGGCAGCGGCGCCTCGAACATCGGCCACCTGAAATCCCTGCCCTTCGACTGCATCAAGATCGACAAGAGCGTCATCGACGACCTGGGCACCAGCAATGACGCGGAAATCGTCTGCCGGGCGATCTACGGACTGGGGTGCGCGATGCATCTGGAGATGGTGGCCGAAGGCATCGAAACCGAGGCCCAGCGCAACCAGTTGCGGGAGATCGGGTTTACCTTGGGACAGGGGTTTTATTTTTCGCCTGCGCTGAGCGCGGATGAGCTGGCCGCGGGGTGGTTGGCGCGAGACTACAGGAGCCAGGACGCGGAATCGGCCCTATAAGCTCAAGAAGGCCGGTCCGCTCAAGTACATGGAGCTGGTGGCGCATTTGAAGTCGGAACATCAACTGGGTCACGGGCATGCCAATGCGCTGGTGGCACGGTATCTGGCATAGCCCGCCCCTGAGCGGGCTTTCGCACATTCAACGTATGAAAATGTGCGAGGAAAACCATGTCAGGAAAAGCGGAACGGCGCGCCGCTCGCGCCAGGCTGCTGCGAAAGCGGGCCTATTGGTGGGGTCACAAACTGACCGGAGAAGCTGAGCGGAGCAAGGTCATCGATACCCCAACGCCATGTAGCTGCTGGATGTGCGGGAATCCTCGCCGCCACTCGGGAACGCGCACGGTACAGGAACGTCGATGGCTCCAAGACCTATGAAAGATGGACGGATTTTTGACGGCTCCTGATGGCACCGAAGTAGCGTTGGGGGCCTGTCAGTAATGGCGGGTCTTTTTTACCTGAAAAGAAAAAGCCCGCCGTCGTGAGACAGGCGGGCTTTGTCTGGCCGCAACGCTTGCGAGCTTGGCGAAAAATGCCACGTTTTTTTACGTCTTTTGCACAAGGTGCCGTGCCCGGTGATCCCGGAGCCAGTCCCGCAGCGCGTCATTCATCCTAGACTGCCAACCTGGCCCGCTGGATTTGAACGCGTCCACGACCTCCTGGTCGTAGCGGACAGTGAGCTGGACTTTCGCTTGGGCCGCGCGCGGGCGCCCAACTTTCCGCAGTTGCTTGAACTCCTGTGCGCCCAGCTCGTAGGTGTCAGGGTCCGCGGCGATGCCGGCGTTGATCGCCGCATCCTCTTCTGGGGTGGGCATGATGAGCCCTTTCTTAAGCTTCGGCATAAGCCTTCACCTCCCTGGAGTTCGCCATAATCGTGCCGGATATCAGGTTTCGACATCACTTCGGGCCAATCGATCCGAGCAGCCCGGCCGCATCCAGCACCTCGGTAATCGCTTGCATGGCCCGGGGCTCCATCCCCGGCCAGCCCGACCAGGTTCGAGGACTTCCACATTCACGACCTGCGGCACACCTGGGCGAGTTGGCACGTTCAGCGCGGCACGCCGCTCATGGTGCTCAAAGAGCTGGGCGGCGGGGAATGGATCGAGATGGTGCAGAAGTACACGCACCTGCCACTTCGCACCTCGCCGCGCACGCGGAAAATGTCGAATTTTGGTCAAGCGGCATCGCGCAAAAAGAAACGCCACCTATCACGGTGGCGCTAAATGCTTGATACCTGAGTAATTCTTTGGTGGGCCCCCTGGGAGTCGAACCCAGCACCAACGGATTATGAGTCCGCTGCTCTAACCAGGCATGAGCTAGAGGCCCGAGGGCGCAATTCTACACCGACTCGCGCCCCCGGGCCCGGCCCCGGTCAGATCACGTACAGATCCACGTACTCATGCACCGGCATGGCCTCCAGCGCCTGCTGGTCCAGCGACACGCCCAGGATGGTGTCCTGCTGCTTCGTCGGGAAGCGGCGGGCCAGGTTGGTCCGGAACTTGGCTTCCAGCAGCGGGATGCCGTCCTTGCGGCGACGCTTGTGGCCGATGGGGTATTCGCAGACGATTTCCTTGAGCTTCTTGCCGTCCTTGAATTCCACGGTCAGCGCGTTGGCGATGGAGCGCTTCTCGGGGTCGTGGTAGTCCTTGGTGAAGGCGGGATCTTCGACGCAGACGATCTTGTCGCGCAACTGGTCGATGCGCGGGTCCTTCGCCACCTCGTCCTCGTAGTCGCCGGCGGTCAGGCGGCCGAACAGGATGGGCACGGCCACCATGTACTGGATGCAGTGGTCGCGGTCGGCCGGGTTGTCCAGCGGGCCCTTCTTGTCGATGATGCGGATGCAGGCCTCGTGGGTGCGGATGGTGATCTTCTTGATGTCGTCCGCGCTGCGGCCCTGCTTCTGCAACTGCTTGTGGATGTCCATCGCGCATTCGACGGCGGTCTGCGAGTGGAACTCGGCCGGGAAGGAGATCTTGAACAGCACGTTCTCCATCACGTAGCTGCCGTAGGGGCGCTGGAACTTGAAGGGCTGGCCCTTGAACAGGACGTCGTAGAAGCCCCAGGTCTTGGCGCTCAGCACCGAGGGATAGCCCATTTCGCCGGTACGCGCGATCAGCGCCAGGCGCACGGCGCGGCTGGTGGCGTCGCCGGCGGCCCAGCTCTTCCTCGAGCCGGTGTTGGGTGCGTGGCGATAGGTGCGCAGGCTCTGGCCGTCGACCCAGGCCAGCGACACGGCGTTGATCAGTTCATCGCGGGTCAGGCCCATCATCTGGCCGACCACGGCGGTGGAGGCGACCTTGACCAGCACCACGTGGTCCAGGCCGACGCGGTTGAAGGAGTTCTCCAGCGCGATGCAGCCCTGGATTTCGTGGGCCTTGATCATGGCGGTCAGGACGTCGCGCATGGTCAGCGGTTTCTTGCCCGCGGCAACGGCCTGGCGCGACAGCCAGTCGGCCGTGGCCAGGATGCCGCCCAGGTTGTCCGAGGGATGGCCCCATTCGGCGGCCAGCCAGGTGTCGTTGAAGTCCAGCCAGCGGATCATGGCGCCGATGTTGAAGGCCGCCTGCACGGGATCGAGCTGGAACTGGGTGCCGGGCACCTTGGCGCCGTTGGGCACGACGGTGCCGGGAACGATGGGTCCGAGCAGCTTGGTGCAGGCCGGGTATTCCAGCGCCTCCAGGCCGCAGCCCAGGGTGTCGATCAGGCAGTTGCGGGCGGTCTCGTAGGCCAGCTTGCTGGTGATGCGTTTTTTCAGGACGTAGTCGACGATGTCGACCAGGACCTGGTCGGGCTTCGGACGAACGGTAGAGATAGCGGAAGACATGGGGCTCCCCCCTACGCGCTTCGCGCGCCCCCCAGGGGGCGGCACTGGCGGACCGGCGGAGCCGGATCCACTGTGCCCTGGGTCGGGCGGCTTGGCACGAACTGGGTTTGGTTGATGAAAGGTGGTTGTTCGATACTGCTTACTTGCGCTTGGCCAGCGGCACGAACTTGCGGTCTTCGGGGCCGGTGTAGTTGGCGCTGGGGCGGATGATCTTGTTGTCGATGCGTTGTTCGATGATGTGGGCCGACCAGCCGGCGGTGCGGGCGATCACGAACAACGGGGTGAACATGGCGGTGGGAACACCCATCTCGTGGTAGCTGACGGCGCTGAACCAGTCGAGGTTGGGGAACATCTTCTTGACGCTCCACATCACCGATTCCAGGCGCTCGGCGATCTCGTACAGCCGCATGTTGCCGGACTCCTTGGACAGGCGGTGCGCCACGCCCTTGATGACCTGGTTGCGCGGGTCGGACACGGTGTAGACGGGGTGGCCGAAGCCGATCACCACTTCCTTGTTCTCGACGCGGCGACGGATGTCGGCCTCGGCCTCGTCGGCCGTCTCGTAGCGGCTCTGGACCTCGAAGGCGACTTCGTTGGCGCCGCCGTGCTTGGGTCCGCGCAGCGCGCCGATGGCGCCGGTCAGGGCCGAGTACATGTCCGAGCCCGTGCCGGCGATGACGCGGGCGGTGAAGGTGGAGGCGTTGAATTCGTGTTCGGCGTACAGGTTCAGCGAGGTGTGCATGGCCCGCACCCACGAGGCGGGCGCCGGCTTGCCGTGCAGCAGGTGCAGGAAGTGCCCGCCGATGCTGTCGTCGTCGGTATCGACGTCGATGCGCTCGCCGCGATGGCTGTAGTGGTACCAGTACAGCAGCATCGACCCCAGCGAGGCCATGAGCCGATCCGCGATGTCGCGCGCGCCGGGCAGGTTGTGGTCGTCCTTCTCGGGCAGCACGCAGCCCAGGGCCGACACGCCGGTGCGCATCACGTCCATGGGATGGCTGGCCGCGGGCAGCCATTCCAGCGCCGCCTTCACGTTCGCGGGCAGGCCGCGCAACGCCTTCAGCTTGGTCTTGTAGGCCGCCAGTTCGTTGCGGTTGGGCAGCTTGCCGTGCACCAGCAGATAGGCGATCTCCTCGAACTCGCACTCATCGGCGATGTCCAGGATGTCATAGCCGCGATAGTGCAGGTCGTTGCCGCTGCGGCCCACCGTGCACAAGGCGGTATTGCCCGCCATCACGCCCGACAGGGCCACCGACTTCTTCGGCTTCGGCCCCGCGGCCGGCTGGTCTTTCTGATTCGATACCGTTGCGCTCATCGTCTCACTCGCTCCATTTGGCAGTTGTTACTACTGTTGAGGTCCACCCCCTGGCGGCCTTCGGCCGCTCCCCCTCAAGGGGGCGGCGCTGGCGGACCGGCAAAGCCGGATCCGCGGCGCCCTGGGGGGACGCGTCAGCGCGTAGGAGGTACTACTTCTTAGGGCCCCCTTTTTTGAATAACGCATCCAAATGCTGTTCGAACGCGTGATAGCCAATGCGATCGTACAACTCCTCGCGCGTCTGCATCATGTCGATCACGTTCTTCTGGTGCCCGTCGCGGCGGATGGCCGTGTAGACGGTTTCCGCGGCCTTGTTCATGGCGCGGAAGGCGGACAGCGGGTAGAGCACCATGGACACGTCGGCGCTGCGCAGTTCCTCCACCGTGAACAGCGGCGTCTGCCCGAACTCGGTGATGTTGGCCAGCACCGGCACCTTCACGGCGTCGACGAACTTGCGGTAGGTGGGCAGGTCGTAGGCGGCCTCGGCGAAGATGCCGTCGGCGCCCGCTTCCACGCAGGCCTGGCCGCGCTCGATGGCGGCGTCCAGCCCCTCCACCGCGATCGCGTCGGTGCGCGCCACCAGGAAGAAGTCGGGATCGGTCTTGGCATCGGCCGCCGCCTTGACGCGGTCCACCATTTCCGCGGCCGAGACGATTTCCTTGCCCGGACGGTGGCCACAGCGCTTGGCGCCGACCTGGTCCTCGATGTGGCAGGCAGCGGCGCCGGCCTTGATCAGGCTCTTGACCGAACGCGCGATGTTGAAGGCCGAGGGGCCGAAGCCGGTATCGATGTCCACCATCAGGGGCAGGTCGCACACGTCGGTGATGCGGCGCACATCGATCAGCACGTCGTCCAGCGTGTTGATGCCCAGGTCGGGCATGCCCAGCGAGCCGGCGGCCACGCCGCCGCCCGATACGTAGACGGCGCGAAAGCCCGCGCGCTTGGCCAGCAAGGCGTGGTTGGCGTTGATGGCGCCGATGATCTGCAGGGGATGTTCTTCGCGCAGCGCCTGGCGGAAGCGGGCGCCGGGCGAGGCGGGTCGTGAGGAGGTCATGGCGATGACTCGGACTAGGGAAAACTCAGCTTACTGCAAAGACCGTGCCATGCGTGGGCCAGGGCCGCCCCTTCCCCGCGCCAGGCCGCATGGCCACAGGCTTTGCCCGCGGCGTCCCAGGCGTCGACGGACTCGCCCGCCCGCCTTTGACGGCAGATTCATTTCACATTTGAAATCTATATAATCAAATCTGCAATACGGATCTTGCCATGGACCTCCCTGCCGCGCTTCCCCCCCGCTCGCAATCCCGGCCCGTCATCTGGACCATGGGCATCAGCCGCGTCTCCCGCGCCTTCGCCGAACTGGCTCCGGCATATGCCGGACAAGCCGATTTCCGCATCGTCGACGAAGGCTTCGAGACGGCGGCCCGCTCGATCAACGAGGCGGCGCGCCAGGGCCTGGTCGATGCGGTGGTCGCGGGCGGCTCGAACGGCGCCTACCTGCGCCAGCACGTGGACGTGCCGGTCATCCTGATCAAGGTCACGGGCTTCGACGTCATGCACGCCCTGACTACCGCCAGGCAGTTGTCCAGCCGCCTGGCCCTGGTCACGCACGCCTCCACCTTTCCCGAGACCGAAGCCTTCAAGCAGGCCTTCGGGCTGGACTTCCCCAGCCACAGCTACGTCACGACCGAGGACGCCGCCGCGCAGGTCAAGGCGCTCAAGCGCGCCGGACTGGAGGTCATCGTCGGCCCCGGGCTGGTTTCGGACCTGGCCGAGCAACAGGGCCTGGCCGGCGTCTTCCTTTACTCCAGCAATTCGATCCGCGTCGCAATGGAAGACGCCATCGAGGCGGCCCGGCTCGCGCGCATCGAACAGCGCCGCCGCGAATACCTGAACACGGTGCTGTCCCACCTGAACGAAGGCGTGGCCGCGGTGGACGCCGAAGGCCGCATCCAGTCGCTCAATCCGCCCATGGAGCGGCTGCTGGGCCTGCGGCGCGAACAGGCCATCGGCCAGCCGCTGGAGGAAGCCGCGCCGGCCATCTCGCTCGACGGCCCCCTGCGCCACGGGCAGAAAGAACTGGAGACCATCCAGAAGGTGCGCGACAAGGTGCTGATCCTCAACCGCATCCCCATCCTGAGCGGCGGCGAACTGCTGGGCGCGGTGGTCACGGCCCAGGATGCCCAGGCCATCCAGCGGGTGGACCGCAACCTGCGTACCGGCGCGCCGGCGCGGCCGTCGGGCACGCGCTACGACCTGGACGACCTGCTCGGCAGCTCGGGACCCATGCAGCGGGTGCGCGAGCTGGCCCGGCTGTACGCCGGCGTCAGCTCCACGGTACTGATCGAGGGCGAGAGCGGTACCGGCAAGGAGGTGCTGGCGCAGGGCATGCACCGCGCCAGCCCCCGCCGCGACTTTCCCTTCGTCGCCATCAACTGCGCGGCCTTCCCCGAACCCCTGCTGGAAAGCGAACTGTTCGGCTACGAAGAAGGAGCCTTCACCGGCGCGCGCAAGGGCGGCAAGACCGGCCTGTTCGAGGCCGCCCACAACGGCACGCTGTTCCTGGACGAGATCGGCGACATGCCCCTGGCGCTGCAGGTGCGCCTGCTGCGCGTGCTGCAGGAGCGGCAGGTGCTGCCGGTAGGGGCGCTGGAGCCGGTGGCGGTCAACGTACGGGTGATCGCGGCCACCCACCGCGACCTGCAAGCCATGGTGCGCGCCGGCGACTTCCGGCAGGACCTGTTCTACCGCTTGAACATCCTGCGCATCGCCATGCCGCCGCTGCGCGAGCGCGAAGGCGACATCGACGAACTGGCCGAGGAACTCTACGCCCGCGCGCAGCGGCGGCTGGGCATGGCCCGGCCCGTGCGCCTGCCGGCCTTCGTCCGATCACGGTGCGCGCAATACGCCTGGCCCGGCAACCTGCGGGAGATGGAAAACGTGCTGGAACGGGTGGCGGTATCGCATGCGGGCCGCAAGATCGGCCGCAAGGAACTGGAGCTGGAACTGGAGATCACCGTGCCCGAGCTGTACGGCGGCGGGGACGAGGCGCCCGCCGCCGGAGGCGAGGCCGCCTTCGCGCCGCTGGACGAGATCGCCCGGACCAGCCAGGCCGCCCACGCACGCCGGGTGCTGGACGCCTGCCATGGCGACCGCGCGGCGGCGTGCCGGATACTGGGCATCAGCCCCGCCACGCTGTGGCGCAAGCTGAAAGAGGCGCCGCCCGGCGCCTCGTAAGGCCTAGCAGAAGGCCTGGATGCCCGTCTGGGCGCGGCCCAGGATCAGCGCATGGATGTCGTGCGTGCCTTCGTAGGTGTTGACCACCTCGAGGTTGACGACGTGGCGGATCACGCCGAACTCGTCGGAAATCCCGTTGCCACCCAGCATGTCGCGCGCGACGCGGGCGATGTCCAGCGACTTGCCGCAGGAGTTGCGCTTCATGATGGAGGTGATCTCCACCGCAGCCGTCCCTTCGTCTTTCATCCGTCCCAGGCGCAGGCAGCCTTGCAGGCCCAGCGTGATCTCGGTCTGCATGTCGGCCAGTTTCTTCTGCACCAGTTGGTTGGCGGCCAGCGGACGGCCGAACTGCTTGCGGTCCAGCACATACTGGCGGGCGGTGTGCCAGCAGTACTCGGCGGCCCCCAGCGCGCCCCAGGCGATGCCGTAGCGTGCGGAGTTCAGGCAGGTGAACGGCCCCTTCAGGCCGGCCACGTTGGGCATGTAGTTCTCTTCCGGCACGAAGACCTCGTCCATGACGATCTCGCCGGTAATGGACGTGCGCAGGCCGACCTTGCCGTGGATGGCGGGGGCCGACAGACCCTTCCAGCCCTTCTCCAGGATGAAGCCGCGGATGTTGTCCTTACCGTCCTCGTCCTTGAGTTTGGCCCAGACCACGAACACGTCGGCAATCGGCGAGTTGGTGATCCACATCTTGGCGCCGCTCAGGCGGTAGCCGCCGTCCACCTTGGTGGCGCGGGTGACCATGGAGCCGGGATCCGAACCGTGGTTGGGCTCGGTCAGGCCGAAGCAGCCGATCAGCTCGCCGGTGGCCAGCTTGGGCAGGTATTTCTGCTTTTGCGCCTCGGTACCGAACTCATGGATGGGGACCATGACCAGCGAGGACTGCACGCTCATCATCGACCGGTAGCCGGAATCGACGCGCTCGACCTCGCGCGCGATCAGGCCGTAGCTGACGTAGTTCAGGCCGGGGCCGCCGTATTGTTCGGGAATGGTGGGCCCCAACAGGCCCAGCTCGCCCATCTCGCGGAAGATGGCGGCATCGGTGCGCTCGTTGCGGAACGACTCCAGCACGCGCGGCATCAGCTTGTCCTGGCAGTATGCCGCCGCCGCTTCCCGCACCATGCGCTCGTCGTCGGTCAGCTGCTGATCGAGCAGCAAGGGGTCGGCCCAGTTGAATTGTGCAGGCTTGTGCATAAGATTCATGTCTCGCAAGTAGTTGGGGAAACAGGAGACACCGTGTCCTCCCGGCGAATTTCCTGCAAGATATACGGATTCGAGCACCACGCCAAACGAGTTCTTTTCACTTATCTGTGCGTTTTCCGCACTTGGTAAAGTAGAGACTGACGATTCCGGGCCCCCCCTCATGCGCCGCAAGTTGCCCAGCACCGCCGCCCTGGCCGCCTTCGAGGCAGCCGCGCGCCACCAGAGCTTCACCAAGGCCGCGGCCGAACTGGCCCTGACCCAGAGCGCCGTCTGCCGCCAGATCGCCGGCCTGGAATCCTTCCTGGGCCTGAAGCTGTTCCGCCGCACCCGGCGCGGCGTCACCCTGACCCAGGCCGGCCAGACCTACGGCGAGACCGTGGCGCGCCGCCTGGACGAGGTCGAGCGCGACACCCTGGACCTGATGGCCCGGCGCGGCGAAGGCGGCGTGCTGGAACTGGCGTCCGTGCCCACCTTCGCCACCCGCTGGCTGCTGCCGCGCCTGGCCGACTTCGAACGCCACGCCCCCAACATCGTCCTGAACATCACTCCGCAAAGCCGGCCCTTCCTGTTCGAGGGCACCCCCTTCGACGCCGCCATCTACGCCGGCGACGGCCCCTGGCCGGGCACCGAGGCGGTCTTCCTGATGCCGGAGAAGCTGGTCCCCGTGTGCTCGCCCAAGCTGCTGGGCGTGCGCAAGCGCATCATGCCCGGGCAGTTCTCGGCCTACCGGCTGCTGCAGCAAAGCACCCGCCCCTACGCCTGGCGGCAATGGTTCGCCGCGCAAAACGTCAGCCATCCGCACGACCTGGGCGGGCCGCGCTACGAACTGTTCTCGATGCTGGTGGAAGCTGCCGTGCACGGCCAGGGCATCGCCCTCGTGCCACGGCTGATCGTGGAAGAAGAACTCGCATCGGGCCGGCTGATCGTCGCCTGCGAACGCGAATCGGTGCGGGACAAGAACTACTACCTGGTCCTGCCCGAGTGGAAGGCCGACCACGAACCCCTGCACCTGTTCACGCAGTGGCTGGCCGCCCAGGCGGCCCAGTACCGGGCGCAGCATGGGCTATAAAAAACCCCACCCCCTACGCCCTTCGGGCGCCCCCTCAAGGGGGCGGCGCTGGCGGACCGGCAAAGCCGGATCCGCGGCGCCCTGGATCAAAGCAGCCATGCGGTGCTCCGCACCGTTGATATCACTGGGCAGCCAGCGAAGCACCGGCGCCACAACCCGAGATAAAGGAACTAGGCACAGGATGCGGTGGATCCGGCTCCGCCGGTCCACCCGCATCGCCCCCTGGGGGGCGCCCGTAAGGGCGTAGGGGGGGGACCCCTCTACTGCCCTTCCAGGAAGCTCTTGAGCTTGTCGGCCCGGCTCGGATGGCGCAGCTTGCGCAGCGCCTTGGCTTCTATCTGGCGGATGCGCTCGCGCGTCACGTCGAACTGCTTGCCCACCTCTTCCAGGGTCTGGTCGGTGCTCATCTCGATACCGAAACGCATGCGCAGCACCTTGGCCTCGCGCGGCGTCAGCGAATCCAGCACTTCCTTGACGACGTTGCGCATCGAACCGTGCAAGGCCGCGTCCGAGGGCGCCAGCGTGGCGGTGTCCTCGATGAAGTCGCCCAGGTGCGAATCGTCGTCGTCGCCGATGGGGGTCTCCATCGAGATCGGCTCCTTGGCGATCTTCAGGATCTTGCGGATCTTGTCCTCCGGCATGTCCATCTTCTGCGCCAGGGTGGCGGGATCGGGCTCGGCGCCCGTTTCCTGCAGGATCTGGCGGCTGATCCGGTTCATCTTGTTGATCGTCTCGATCATGTGCACCGGAATGCGGATGGTGCGCGCCTGATCGGCGATCGAACGGGTGATGGCCTGCCGGATCCACCACGTGGCGTAGGTCGAGAACTTGTAGCCGCGACGGTATTCGAACTTGTCCACCGCCTTCATCAGGCCGATGTTGCCTTCCTGGATCAGGTCCAGGAACTGCAGGCCGCGGTTCGTGTACTTCTTGGCGATCGAGATCACCAGGCGCAGGTTGGCCTCGGTCATCTCGCGCTTGGCCTTGCGGGCCTTGGCCTCGCCGGTGGCCATCTGCTTGTTGACGTCCTTGAGGTCCTTCAGCGGCAGCACCACGCGGGCCTGCAGGTCGATCAGCTTCTGCTGCAGTTCCTGGATGGCCGGGATCTGGCGCGACAGCGTCTCGGAATAATCGTGGCCGGCGTTGACTTCGCCAAGCACCCATTCCAGGTCGGTCTCGTGCCCGGGGAAGGCCTTGATGAAGTGCGTGCGCGGCATGCCGGCGCGGTCCACACAGATCTGCATGATCGCCCGCTCGAGCTTGCGGACTTCCTCGACCTGCGCGCGCAGCGTGTCGGCCAGCCGCTCGACCATCTTCGCGGTGAAGCGGATGCCCATCATTTCCTCCAGGATGGTTTCCTGGGCGGTGATGTAGGCTTCCGACTTGTAGCCCTCGCGCTCGTAGGCCTGGCGCATCTTGTCGAACCAGCGCTTGACGCTTTCGAACTTCTCCAGCGACTTCACGCGCAGCTCTTCGACCTGCTTGCTGCTCATGCCGCCGGCGGGAGCGTCGTCGCCCTCTTCGTCGTCATCGTCGGACGACGAGGTGACGCCCGAACCGGCATATTCCTCGCCATCGTTCGGATCGATCAGGCCGTCGACGATCTCGTCGATCTGGATCTCGGAGGCGCGGACGCGGTCTGCGTGCTCCAGGATCTCGTTGATCGTGGTCGGGCAGGCGGAGATCGCCATCACCATGTGCTTGAGGCCGTCCTCGATGCGCTTGGCGATTTCGATTTCCCCTTCGCGGGTCAGCAGCTCGACCGAGCCCATCTCGCGCATGTACATGCGCACGGGGTCGGTGGTGCGGCCGAAATCGGAATCGACCGTGGACAGGGCGGCTTCCGCCTCTTCCTCGGCATCGTCGTCGGACGAGGCGACCGGAGCGTTCTCGTTCAGCAGCAGGGTTTCGGCATCGGGCGCCTGGTCGTAGACCGAGATGCCCATGTCGTTGAACGTGCTGATGATGCCGTCGATGGCTTCGGCATCGACCAAGTCATCGGGCAGATGGTCGTTGATCTCGCCATAGGTCAGGTAGCCGCGGTCCTTGCCGAGCTTGATCAGCAGCTTCAGGCGATTGCGGCGCGCCTCGTATTCCTCGGGCGTCACGGGTCCGCGGGCGATCAGGTCCTTGGGATCCGCCTTGCCGCGCTTGCCCCGTCCCTTGGGGATCTTGATTTCGGGAATCGGTTCGGCGTCGACGTCGCCATCGCCCACATCGTCGAAATCGCTGCCGGAGGACTCGGCCTGCTTGGCGTCCTTGGGCGGACGGCCCGGCCGCCGGCCCGCCGGCTTGGCCAGCAGTTCAGCCAGCTTCTTCTCGGCGTTCTTCTTGTCGGCGGCGGTCGCGGTCTTGGCCGCCGTCTTGGTGGCCTTCTTGGCCGCCTTGGCGGCGGGCTTGGCCTTCTCGGCGGGCTCGGCCACGGCGTCGAAGTCGGCGTCGACCGTCGGGGCGGCGGCTTGCGGGTCCAGCAGCTTGGTGCGGGCCCTGCCAGCCGACTTGACCGTCACCTTGACGCCGCTGGCGGCCGCCGTCTTGGACGCAGCCTTCTCCTTGGCCTTGTCTTGCCCTTCGGCTTTGGATTTGTTCACAGTCAGCGTCTTGCCTGTCGTTTTCGCCATGGTCGGTCAACCACTCCTAATATTTCATCCGGTGGCTGGATCGCTCCAGCCCCCAACCCGCGGGTCGGCACTCGTGCACCGATCTCGGCCGCCGCCGGGTACACGCGGCATACAACACTCGGCCTGCTACTGCTTGGATACATCCCGGCCGGATATCGGACAAGGCGCCTGGCAACCGCTGCGCCCCACGCATCCGGCAAGGGTCTCTGGCAAAGATTGCGCATAGCAAAATCCATACCAGAAAACGGGAAAAAATTCTCCCGATCTAACCTACGGTAAACCCTCTATTCTAACACCCTCGGCTTCTTCAACTCTAGGATTCTTTCGGTCAGGGCAAGATAGCGGGCCTTGTCCTGCTCATCCTTCAGGCCCGAGGCGGCCAATTGCTGCTGTTCCGCGACGGCGGCGTGCAAGGCCACCATGCGTAGCGCGTCGTGCAGTTCCGCGTCGGGATTGGGCAACTCTTCTTCATAGATGGTGGCCGTCGACGCCATCACAAGAGTCTGCGACAGCTTGCTGCCCTCGGCCGCCTGCAACAGCGCGCCCGCATGCTGGGCGCCGGTCTCGCGCACCAGCGCCAGCAGCGCCTTGACCGATTCGTATCCTTGGTTGGCCTCCAGCAAACGTTCGGCATCTTCGTCCATGTGCCGGACCAGGCCTGGATGCGTCAGCAGCAGCTGAAGCAAACGCCCCGCTATCGGAATCACCTTGGCCCGCGGGCCCGTATAGCCCTGCGGCCGCTCGTCGCCATAGCGACCGTCGCGGTCCCGGAAGCGCCCGCTCTTGAAGCGCCCCGGCCGGAACCCGCCACCCGCGGCCGGCCCGGCGGGCCGATCATGGAAATCCGGGGCAGGTTCGTAGAAATGGTCGTCAGGCGGTTCGTGGTCGGGCCCCCAATCCGGGGCGTCGGCACTGTCCTGCACGCCATTATTAGACTCTGAGCGGGCCGGCACCGGGGAAGTTCCCCGCATCTGGGCGGGGGTCTGTACCAGTGGCCCGCTGGGCACGTCCTGCAACGGAACCAACTGGGCCAGCTCTTCGGTGGTCAGGCGGGTCAGTTGCGCCAATTCCCGCTGCACCTGCATGCGCAGCGCGCCGGCCGGCATGGCCTGCAGCAGGGGCTTCGCGTCATGCACGCAGCGCGCCCTGCCTTCGGCCTCGTCCATCTGGTGCCGCTCGACCAGCTCGCCCAGCATGAACTGGGACAAGGGCATCGCCTCGCGCAAGGCCTTGCGGAAGCGTTCGGCGCCGAATTCGCGCACGTACGAATCAGGATCGTGCTCGTCCGGCAGGAAAAGAAAGCGGATCGATATATCGTCGCGCAGCAGCGGCAGGCAGGCCTCCAGCGCGCGCCAGGCGGCCTTGCGTCCGGCCTTGTCGCCGTCGAAGCTGAAAATCACGCTGTCGCTGGCGCGCAGCAGCTTCTGCACGTGCACCGGCGTGGTTGCCGTGCCCAGGGTGGCCACCGCGCATTCGATGCCGAGCTGCGCCAGCGCCACCACGTCCATATAGCCCTCGACCACCACCACCATTCCTTCCTTGCGGATGGCCTGCCGTGCTTCCCAGAGTCCGTACAGCTCGGATCCCTTCGAGAAGATGGGTGTTTCGGGGGAATTGAGGTATTTGGGCTCGCCCTTGCCGATGATGCGGCCGCCGAAGCCGATCAGGTGGCCCCGGGCATTCCGGATGGGAAAGGTGACGCGCTCGCGGAACCGGTCGTAACGTCGGCCGTCTTCGCTCAGGATGACCAGTCCGGCCTCGACCAGCAGCGGATCGTCGTAATTGGGCAGGACCGCCGACAAGCCCTGGCGCTCGCCGCCGGCCCAGCCCAGCCCGAACCGGGCCGCGATCTCGCCGGACACGCCGCGCCCCTTCAGGTAGGCCACGGCCGCGCTGGCACCACGCAATTGCTGGCGGTACCAGGTATTGGCGGTTTCCAGCACCTGGCTGTGGCGCGACACCATGGCTTCGCGCTGCTGGCGCGCGGCCCGCTGCCGCGGGCTGCGCTCTTCTTCGGGCACCGACATGCCCACCATGCCCGCCAGCGAGCGCACCGCCTCGGGAAAGCCGGCGCCGGTGTGCTCCATCAGGAAGCGGATGGCCGTGCCATGGGCACCGCACCCGAAGCAGTGATAGAACTGCTTGGTGGGGCTGACCGTGAAAGATGGCGATTTTTCGCCGTGGAAGGGGCACAAACCCAGCAGGTTGGCACCCGCCTTGCGCAACTGCACGTGCTGGCCCACGACATCGACGATGTCGACACGGGCCAGCAGATCCTGGATGAATGACTCGGGGATCATGCGCGCGGCACGAAGGAAGAACGCACGGCCTGCCGGCTCAACCCAGGCGGGCCTTGATCAGCTTGGACACTTCGGCCATGTCCGCACGGCCGGCCAGTTTAGGCTTGACCAGTCCCATCACCTTGCCCATGGCCGCGCCGCCGGTGACGCCCTGAGCCGAGACCTCGGCCACCGCGGCCGCGACCACCGCCTCGATCTCTTCCTGGGGAGCGGCCTGCGGCAGGAACTCCTGCAGGACCGCCATTTCCGCACGCTCCTGCTCGGCCGACTCGGTCCGGCCGGCCTGCTCGAACGAGGCGATCGACTCGCGGCGCTGCTTGACCTGCTTCTCGACGATGGCAACGATGTCGGCATCCGCCAGTTCGCGGCGCTCGTCCACTTCCTTCTGCTTGACCGCGGCCGACAGCAGCCGCAGGGTCCCGAGACGCTCGGTCGCCTTGGCGCGCATCGCGCTCTTGATTTCATCGGACAGGCGGGCTTTGAGGGTATCTGCGCTCATGAGGGATTCCGCGATAAGAAGAAAAGCCGGGCGCCACGACGGACGCGAGCCAGGACAGAGGATAACGGCAAAAACGCCAAAAGCCGCCCGGCTCGTGCCGTAGCGGCTCTGACAACTACTTTGCGAAACTACCGGAAAGCTTACTTCGCGCCAAGGGCGCGGCAGCAATCAGTACAGGCGCTTGGGCAGCTGCTGGCTGCGGATGCGCTTGTAGTGGCGCTTGACGGCGGCGGCATGCTTGCGTTTGCGCTCAGCCGTGGGCTTTTCGTAAAACTCGCGCGAGCGCAGTTCGGTCAGCAAGCCAGTCTTTTCAATGGTGCGCTTGAAACGACGCAGGGCGACCTCAAACGGCTCATTTTCTTTAACGCGAATTGTCGGCATGTAACGATTGCCTCGGGGTTGCTAGGGGTTGATCAAGCCTGCCAATATAGCAGATCCTTTTCCACATTGCCAACCCTTCCGCAGCCTCGGTGCTACACTGCCGCTAGGGTTAACTCTGATCATAATCGCGTCCACGCGTATTTTTCAATGATTGTCCTCGGCTTCGAAAGCTCCTGCGACGAAACCGGCGTCGCCGTCGTCAGCGCCGAACGCGGCTTGCTGGCCCACGCGCTGTACTCGCAGGTCGACATGCATCAGGCCTATGGCGGCGTGGTGCCGGAGCTGGCCTCGCGCGACCACGTGCGGCGGGTGCTGCCCCTGACCCGGCAGGCCCTGGACGACGCCGGCCTGACCCTGGACGACGTGGACGCCATCGCCTACACCGCCGGGCCGGGCCTGGCCGGCGCCCTGCTGGTGGGCGCCAGCGTGGCGCAGGCCATCGCCTGGGCCCGCGACCTGCCCTCCATCGCCATCCACCATCTGGAAGGGCACCTGCTGTCGCCGCTGCTGGCAACGCCCCGGCCCGAATTCCCCTTCGTCGCGCTGCTGGTCTCCGGCGGGCACACCCAGCTCATGCGGGTGGACGGCGTGGCCCGCTACGAATTGCTGGGCGAGACCCTGGACGATGCCGCCGGCGAAGCCTTCGACAAGACCGCGAAGCTGCTGGGCCTGGGATATCCCGGGGGACCGGCGCTGTCCCGGCTGGCCGAATCCGGCGACGCCGGCCGCTTCGACCTGCCGCGCCCGAAGCTGCACAGCCCGGACCTGGATTTCAGCTTCAGCGGCCTGAAGACCGCCGTGCTGACCCGCATGAAGTCCCTGGACCCCGACGACGCCCAGGCCCGCGCCGACCTGGCCGCGGCCACCCAGGATGCCATCGTCTCGGTACTGGTCGCCAAGGCCGCCAAGGCCCTCGAGGCCACGGGCCTGAAACGCCTGGTGGTGGCCGGGGGCGTGGGCGCCAACCGGCTGCTGCGCGAACGCCTGGCCGCCCACCTCGCGCGCCTGCGCGCGCAGGCCTTCTTCCCGCCGCTGGAATTGTGCACCGACAACGGCGCCATGATCGCCTTCGCCGCCGCCCTGCGCCTGCAGGCCGGCCTGGCCGACCCCACCGAGCGCCACATGAGCTTCACGGTCCAACCGCGTTGGCCACTGGAGCCCCCCCCTACGCGCTGATGCGCGCCCCCCAGGGGGCGATGCGGGCGGACTGGCAAAGCCAGATCCGCCGCATCCTGGGTCTAGTGGGATCATCTTGGGTCGTGGCACGGTTGCCACCGCTGGCTGCCAGCGATGGCAAGTGCGTGGCGTGCCAAGAAACGGGCGCTAGATCGAGGGCGCAGCGGATCCGGCTTTGCCGGTCCGCCAGCGCCGCCCCCTTGAGGCGGCGCCCGAAGGGCGTAGGGGGTGAGCTTTCCCTCAGCGCGTAGGGGGGGGACTCCTCTTGCCGAGCTTGCTTTCCTTGCCGGCCATCAGCTTGGAGATATTCTGCCGGTGGCGGTAGAGCAGCATCAGCGCCATCAGGCCGATGGCGGTGCCGATACGGGAGTCGGCGGTCCAGGCGACGCCGTGGCCGAACACGTAATAGATGGGTGCGAAGATGGCCGCGACGATGGCGGCCAGCGACGAATAGCGGAAGAACACCGCCACGATCAGCCAGGTCGCCAGCGTCGCGACGCCCAGCCAGGGTTGCAGGCCCAGCAGCACGCCCAGCGCGGTCGCCACGCCCTTGCCCCCCTTGAACCGGAAGAACACCGGGTAGAGGTGGCCCAGGAATACCGCCAGCGCCACCACCGCGATCGTGGTGTCGCCAAAGCCAAGGCGATACGCATAGACCTGGGCCAGCCAAACCGCCACCCAGCCCTTGAAGGCATCGCCGATCAGCGTCAGGATCGCGGCGGCCTTGCTGCCGGAGCGCAGCACGTTGGTGGCGCCCGGATTTCCGGAGCCGTAGGTGCGCGGGTCGTCGAGCCCCATTACCCGGCTCACGACCACAGCGAACGAGATGGAACCGATCAGATAAGCGATGACGGCGGCGGCGACGGAGATCATGGATGGAAAACCCTTGGGCCTATGTGGCCACGTCACGGTGACGGTGGCATGACAGGCGGCGATTCTACCGGTTGGGCAGGGCACTGTCCCGCTGCAAGCGCACGAAAGCCGCCGCGCGTCCGCGTCACAGCGCGGCGGCGACCGGGACGGCCTTCAGCAGGCGGACGAGTTCGGCCGGATCGATGCCGACGAGATATCCCCGGCGCCCACCGTTGATCAGGATGCGCGGCAGTTCGAGCACGCTGCCTTCCACGTACACCGGCATGGCCTTGCGGGTCCCGAAGGGCGAGGTGCCGCCCACCTGGTAGCCCGAATGCCGCTGGGCCACCTCGGGCTTGCAGGGGGCCACTTTCTTGACGCCGATCTGCCGCGCCAGGTTCTTGGTCGATACTTCCTTGTCCCCGTGCATCAGGATGACCAGCGGCCGGGTGGCCTCGTCCTCCATGACCAGGGTCTTGACCACGATGTGCTCGTCCTCGCCCAATTGGCGCGCCGATTCGGAGGTGCCGCCGTGCTCGACGTAGTCGTAGGCATGTTCGGTGAAGGCGACGCCGTGCTTGCGCAGGAACTGCGTGGCGGGTGTTTCTGAAACGTGTCTGGCTTTGCTCATGGTGAAGGGCGGCCTCAGCCGCGCGGGTGATGCCGCGCGTGCAGCAGTTTAAGCCGCTCGCGCGCGATGTGCGTGTAGATCTGCGTGGTGGAGATGTCGGCATGCCCGAGCAGCATCTGCACCACTCTCAGGTCCGCGCCGTGATTGAGCAGGTGCGTGGCGAAGGCGTGCCGCAGCACGTGCGGCGACAAGGCGGCGCGCACGCCTGCCCGGACCGCGTACTTCTTGACGATGAGCCAGAAGCTCTGCCGGGTCATGGGAGCGGCGCGGGCGGTCACGAACAGCGCGTCGCTGACCTTGCCGCCCAGCAGCGCGGGACGCGCTTCTTCCAGATAACGCGTGATCCAGTGCGCCGCCTCGGCGCCCAGCGGCACGAGGCGGTCCTTGCCGCCCTTGCCCATAACCACGCGCACCACCCCCTCGTTCAAGCCGACGTCCAGGGACTTCAGGTCGACGAGTTCGGACACGCGCAGGCCCGTGGCGTACAGCGTCTCCAGCATGGCGCGGTCACGCAGCCCCAGGTCGGTGTCGAGGTCCGGCGCGCTCAGCAGGGCTTCGACCTGGGCCTCGGACAGCGTCTTGGGCAAGCGCGGCGGCTGCTTGGCGGCACGCAGGGTCAGGCAAGGATCGGCCTGCACGCGGTGCAGGCGCAGGGCCCATTGGAAATAGCGGCGCAGCGTCGCCAGCCGCCGGTTGGCCGTGGTGGCCTTGCTCTGGTGGTGGACCGCCGCGAACCACGCCTCGATGTCGTGCGCCTGGGCACGGTCCAGGGCCGAGGCGCGCTTGTCTTTCAGCCAGGCGTCGAAGGCCGACAAGTCCTGGCGGTAGGCGCGCAGGGTGTTGCCGGACAGTCCGTCCTCCAGCCACATGGCTTCGAGGAACGCCGCGATGCCGGGATCGTCTCCCGGACGGACCACCCCCTGCCTGGACCTGGCCCGGCCATCCCGCGCCGCATTCATGCCGCGCGTCCCCGGCTCCGCCGCCGCGTGCCGGCGCCCGGTGGCGCAAGCAGCGCCACCTCCAGGACAGCCAGCACGTCGTCGCCGGTACGGGATGCGAAGGCGGGAACCGACTGCCGGCCGCGCCAGCCGTCGAGCCGGCCTTCGAGCAGCAGGGTCGCGAAACCATGGACCGCGGACCATGCCAGCAACAGCCGGCGCTCGAAATCCTCGCCCTGCCCGTCCAGCCCCCGTTCGGCCAGCGCGCCGGCCAGCGTGCTGGACAAATGGCCGGCGGCCTCGCTGCCCGCCTGCTCCAATCCCGGATCGCCGGGAGACAAGCGGTCGTAGCGGAACATCAGCTGGAACTGGGCGCGATGGCCGATCGCGAAATCGATGTAGGCCAGCCCCACCGCCCGCAGCTGGGCCTGCGGCGAGGCGGCGGCCTTGTCGCGATAGGCCCGCATCATGGCCGACAACTGCCGGAAGCCGGCAGCGGCGAACGCCGTCAGCAGCCCGGCGGCATCGCCGAAGTGATGCGCGGGCGCCGCATGGGAAACCCCCGCGCGCCGCGCGCATTCGCGCAGCGTAAAGCCTTCCAGGCCGCGCTCGTCGAGCAGGGATCGGGCCGCGTCGAGCAATGCCTGGCGCAGGTCGCCGTGGTGATAAGAACCCGCCTGGCGGGCAACGGTGCGACGGGGGCTCTTGCCACCCGGGGGAAGATCAGCTCGCATGCCCCATCTTCGCAAAGAAATCTTTACGCCGTCAAATTGACGGACAGCCTTCCCGGATTATTCTTGACAGTGTAAACATCGGAAGCTATCGTGGCGCTTTCTCATCTAGACAGCGTCAAGACCATGATTGCCGATTTCATTCTCGCGTGGATGCACCATCTCTGTTTCCTGGGCATGGCCGCGGCACTGGCCATGCAATGGACGCTCCTCAACCCTGCCCGTCCGAGCATCCCCCTGGCCCTGCTCGGCAGGACCGACGCCTGGTACGGCAGCCTGGCCATGCTGATCCTGGCCATCGGCGCGGCACGCGTCGCCTGGGCCCCCAAGGGCGCGGCCTTCTACCTGGACAACCCCGTCTTCTGGGCCAAGATCGCGGTCTTCCTGGCCGTCGGCGCCATCTCGGCCCTGCCCACCATCAACTACCTGCGCTGGCGCCAGCAAGCCCGCCACGACGCGGACTTCCAGCCAGCAGCCGCCGACGTAAGCAAAGTCCGCAAGGCCATCCGCCTCCAGTTCCTGGGCTGGCTAGCCCTCCCCATCCTGGCCGCCGCCATGGCTCGGGGGGTTTAACCCCCCCTACGCGCTTCGCGCGCCCGGCATGGTGAGCCCCCAGCCGCTACGCGGCAGCCCCCCGAGGGGGCGGGGACCCGCCTTGGGGCGGCCCGGCGCCGGGTCCCGGGGCGATGCGAGTGAACCGGCAAAGCCGGATCCACCGCATCCTGGGGTACCAACAGGCTGGCGGAGGACAGGCGTTCTTGCCTCTTGTCAGCACAAATGCGAACGGCCTTGCATCATGATGCAAGGCCGTTCCCGTATTCGCGGTGGTCCCAGACCCAGGGCACAGCGGATCCGGCTCTGCCGGTCCGCCAGTGCCGCCCCCTGGGGGGCGCGCGAAGCGCGTAGGGGGGGCCTTACTCCAATTTGATGTTTTGCTTCTTCACGACTTCCTTCGCCTTGTTCAGTTCCTTCTCGATCTCGGTGCGGAACTCGGCGGGCGTGTTGCCGACGGCGGCGGCGCCCTGCTTGGCCAGGGTGTCCTTCACCTGCGGATCGGACAGCACCTTCACCGCAGCGTCGCGCAGCTTGTTGATGATGTCGGCGGGCGTACCGGCGGGAGCCAGCAGGCCGTACCAGGCCGGGTCGTTCATCAGCGGCAGGCCGAGTTCCTTGAACGTGGGCACGTCGGGCAGGCCATCCACCCGCTTGTCCCACGCGACCGCCAGTGCCTTGAGCTTGCCGGCCTGGATGTTGGGCATGGACGAAGGCAGGTTGTCGAACAGCATCTGCACCTGGCCGCCCACCACGTCGGCGATGGCCGGTCCCGAACCGCGATAGGGAATGTGGACGATCTTGGCGCCCGTGCCCAGCTGGAAGAGTTCACCCAGGAAGTGATTGATGCTGCAAGTGCCCGAGGTGGCGAACGAGAACTTGCCGGGCTCTTTCTTGGCCAGTTCCAGGAACGACTTGAAGTCGTTGGCCGGGACCTTGGGATTGACGGCCAGCACGTTGGCCGTGTGGGCGAAGTTGGTGACCGGCTGGAAGTCCTTGAGCGGGTCGTAGCCCAGCTTGGGGTTGCAGGCAGGGTTGATGGCCATCGTCGAGACGGTGGCGATGCTCAGGGTATAGCCGTCCGGCGCGGCGCGCGCGGCTTCGCTGGCGCCGATGGCCCCGCCGCCGCCGCCGCGGTTCTCGATCACGAAGGGCTGGCCGAGTTCGCGGCCCATGCGCTCGCCCACGAGCCGGGCGATGATGTCCGTCGAGCCGCCCGGCGCGAACGGCACGATGACGCGTACGGGCTTGTTGGGATAGGACTGGGCGGCGGCCGTGCCAGGCACGGCGAGCATGGCGGCGGAAACGGTCAGCCCCGCCAGCGAAGCGGCGATTCTTGCTGCTTTCATGCGTACTCCTCTTGTGGATGGTCCTTCACGGAATCGGCCCGTGCCGCAACGATGCGGAGGCGTCTGCGCGCCGGTCTCGATGCTGCGCGTTTCTAATGCTGTCTTGACCTCATGGGCTCAAGTGGGCCTGGCCAAAAGAATAGCAAACAGGTTTGACACGCTGTACATGTCACACCTCTCGTTTTCCCCGACTCTGGCGCTCCAGCGCCCAGCGCACGTGTTCCCGGACCAGTCCGCTGGGGTGGTCGGCGCGCTCGCGCAGCGCCGCGCGCGCCTGGTCCGAGGCCGGCGCGTTGCCCAGCGCCACCGCCAGGTTCCGCAGCCAGCGCTCGTAGCCGATGCGGCGGATCGCGCTGCCCTGGGTACGTTCGTCGAAATCCCGCTCGCTCCAGGCGAACAGGTCCAGCAGCGAAGCCGTGTCCAGTCCATGGCGCGGCGCGAAATCCCCCTCGGCGCAGGCGCGCGCGTATTTGTTCCAGGGACAGGCGGTCTGGCAGTCGTCGCAGCCGTAGACGCGCGTGCCGATGGCCGGCCGCAGCGCCTCGGGGATGCTGCCCTTGAGCTCGATGGTCAGGTAGGAAATGCAGCGCCGGGCGTCCACCACGTAGGGCGCCACGATGGCGCCGGTCGGACAGGCGTCGATGCAGCGGCGGCATTGCCCGCAATGCGGCGTCTCCAGGCTGTCTGCCGGCAGGGGCAGGTCGGTCAGGATCTCGCCCAGGAAGAACCAGCTTCCGTCGCGTGACAGCAACAACGTATGCTTGCCGCGCCACCCCAGGCCGGCCTTGCGCGCCAGCTCCACTTCCATGACCGGCGCCGAATCGGTGAAGACCCGGTAGCCGAAGGGGCCGACGTGCTCGGCGATGCGGTCGGCCAGCCGTTGCAGGCGCTGGCGCAGGACCTTGTGGTAGTCGCGGCCCAGGGCATAGGTGGCGACGACCGCCCGGCCGCCGTCCTCGAGGGCCTGGCGCTGGCGCGCCGCCAGCGCGGGCCCGTCCAGCGGGGCATAGTCCATGCGTACCATGATGGCCGAGCGCGCCCCCGAGACCAATCGGGTCGGATCCTGCCGCAGCGGCAGGTGGCGCTCCATATAATCCATCTCGCCATGCATGCCCTCGGCCACCCAGGCGGCCAGCCGCCGGCCCGCCTCTTCCAGGTCGAGGTCGGCGAATCCCACCGCGGAAAAACCCAGCTCTCGGCCCCAGCCGCGTATGGTCTCGGCCAGCGCGGCCAGGTCGGGGCCGTCGTGGGTGGAAACGGGGGCAAACGGGGGCGACGCTGACATACTGTCATGGTAGCCCATGCCCATGAACCCTGCCCTTCATCCCGCCATGCCCGACTCCCGCCACGCCCATCTGCCCGACGAATCCGCCACCGAAGCCCTGGCCGCCCGGATGGCTCCGCTGGTGGCCCACGGAGGCCGCATCCACCTCCACGGCGACCTCGGAGCGGGCAAGACCAGCTTCGCCCGGGCACTGTTGCGCGGAGTCGGCGTTACAGGTCGAATCAAAAGTCCGACGTTCACGCTAGTTGAACCTTACAAAGTTTCGAACTTATACTGCTATCACTTTGATTTTTATCGTTTTACCGATCCACGCGAGTGGATCGACGCCGGATTCCGGGACGCCCTGCGCGATGACGCCCTCGTGCTCATCGAATGGGCGGAACGCGCAGGCGGTGCGCTTCCGGTCCCGGACCTGGACATCGCGCTGTCTTATGAAGGCGCAGGACGCGGGGTGACGCTCGACGCCCACACCGCAAAAGGGCAGGCATGGCTGAACACACTTTTTCCCGACACGACGGGCTAGAACCCGACCCCGACCTTCCGGCCGGCACACCGGCCCTGTCCTACGCCCAGGCCCAAGGGGTGCTCGCGCCCCGCGGCGTCTCGCGCCGCCGGCTGGTGGCCGGCCTGGCCGCCACCCTGGTGGTGCCCCTGGTCCCAACGGCCACCCGGGCCGCCGAACTGGTCGCGGTGCGCCTGTGGCCCGCCCCCGACTACACCCGGCTCACGCTGGAGCTGGACGCCGAGCTCAAGACCGAGCACTTCGTGCTGGACAATCCGGACCGCGTGGTCCTGGATATCGAAGGCGTGGAAATGAACGCCGCGCTGCGCGACCTGGTGTCCAAGGTCCGGCCGGACGACCCCTACATCGCCAGCGTACGCGTCGGGCAGAACCGCCCCAACGTGGTACGGCTGGTGCTGGACCTGAAGCAGGAAACCATTCCCCAGGTCTTCAGCCTCAAGCCCGTGGGCGAATACAAGCACCGCCTCGTGCTCGACCTGTATCCGAAGGCGGCCCAGGATCCCCTGGTCGCGCTGGCGAACAAGGGTAGCAGCGACCCGATGGCGCAGATGCTGGACAACCTGCAGTCCGAGCGCGACGCCATTCCCGCGCCCGGTACGGGCTCGGCCGCCAACGGCGCACCCATCCCGGAAGCGGTGCCCGAGGCGCCGCCGTCCATCCGCCGGCGCTCCGATCCCGCGGTCGCGCGCATGATCACCGTCGCGCTGGACCCCGGCCACGGCGGCGAGGACCCCGGCGCCATCGGCCGCGGCGGCACGCGGGAAAAGGACGTCGTGCTGCGGATCGCCCGCGGGCTCAAGGCCATGATCGACCAGCAGCCCAACATGCGCGCCATGCTGACCCGCGACGGCGACTACTTCGTGCCGCTGCACGTGCGCGTGGCGAAGGCGCGCCGGGTGCAGGCCGACCTGTTCGTGTCGGTGCACGCCGACGCCTGGATCAAGCCGGATGCGCGCGGCTCGTCGGTGTTCGCGCTGTCGGAAAGCGGGGCCAGCAGCAGCGCGGCGCGCTGGCTGGCGGCCAAGGAAAATGCTTCCGACCTGATCGGCGGCGTCAACATCGGCTCGCACGACAAGCAGATCGCCCGGGTGTTGCTGGACCTATCCACCACGGCCCAGATCAACGATTCGCTCAAGCTCGGCCGCGCGGTGCTGGACGAACTGTCCAACATCAACCGCCTGCACAAGCCGCGGGTCGAGCAGGCCGGCTTCGCCGTGCTGAAGGCGCCCGACATCCCGTCCATCCTGGTCGAGACCGCCTTCATCAGCAATCCGGAAGAGGAAAAGCGCCTGTCGGACGTGTCCTACCAGAGCAGCATGGCGACCGCCATCATGCAGGGCATCCAGCGCTATTTCGCGAAGAACCCGCCGCTGTCGAAGAACAAACTGACGTAGGGGTCCCCCCCTACGCGCTTCGCGCGCCCCCCAGGGGGCGGCGCTGGCGGACCGGCGGAGCCGGATCCGCGGCGCCCTGGCAACCTACCGGTTGGTGGAGGGGTGGGGGCTTTACAAAAAAACGGCCTCACACGAGGCCGTTTCGTTTTTCAGGCGCGTTTCGATCGCAGCCCGCCTATCAACTTCCATAGGCCGCCCAGTACGACCGGGACGATGGCGGCGGCCAGGCCTATCAGGACGATGGTGTTCAGGTGTTCGCGCACCAGGGGCAGGTTGCCGAAGAAGTAGCCGGCCAGGACGAGCAGGAGCACCCACAGCAGCGCGCCGATGACGTTGAAGAACTGGAAGCGGGCGACGGTCATGTAGCCGACGCCGGCGACGAAGGGAGCGAAGGTCCGGACCACGGGCAGGAAGCGGGCGATGATCAGGGTCTTGCCGCCGTGCTTCTCGTAGAAGGCGTGGGTCTTGATCAGCGCCGCGCGGTCCAGGAAGCGGATGTTCTGCGAGAAGACGCGGGGGCCGATGTAGCGGCCGACGTAGTAGTTGACGGTGTTGCCCGAGACCGCCGCGATCAGTAGCAGCACGATCAGCAGCCCGGGGTGCATGCTGCCGGTGGCGGCGAAGGCGCCGGCGATGAACAGCAGCGAGTCGCCAGGCAGGAAGGGCAGGACGACCAGACCGGTCTCGGCGAAGACGATCAGGAACAGGATAAGGTAGATCCAGGCGCCATATTGCGCGACCCATACGCCCAGGGTCTGGTCGATATGGATCAACATCTGAAGGAATTCGAGCATGGGAAACCGGCGGTGAGGGACGAGAGAAAAGGCGAGCGGGCACTATAGCCGACGCACGCGTTTCCGCGCATGTCAAAGCATGACAGGATCCCTGCGCCCGGGAGGGGCCACTATAATCCGCCCATGTCCGAACGTCGCCCCATCGCCCAGCTTCCCGACCTCCTGATCAGCCAGATCGCGGCGGGTGAAGTCATCGAGCGCCCTGCCTCGGTCCTGAAGGAATTGATGGAGAACGCCATCGACGCCGGCGCGCGCGCGATCGACGTGCGACTCGAGGGTGGCGGCATCCGGCGGATCGCCGTCAGCGACGACGGCGGCGGCATTCCTCCCGACGAACTGCCGCTGGCCGTGGCCCGCCATGCCACCAGCAAGATCCGGTCGCTGAACGAGCTCGAATCGGTGGCCTCGATGGGATTCCGCGGCGAGGCGCTGGCCTCGATCGCCTCCGTTGCCCGGCTCACCCTGATTTCACGCACGGCCAGCGCGGACCATGCCTGGCAATGGGAAGACGGGCAGGTTTCCCCGGCCTCCGGCCCTCCGGGCACGACGGTGGACGTGCGCCAGTTGTTCGACCTGGTGCCGGCCAGGCGCAAGTTCCTGAAATCGGAAGCGACGGAATTCGGCCATTGCGTGGAGGCGTTCCAGCGCATCGCGCTCGCGCACTGCCATATCGCCTTCCGCCTGTTCCACCACGACCGTGCCTACCAGCAGCACCTGCCCGCCGACCCGGTGCGCCGCATCCATGACGTGCTGGGCGCGGAGTTCGGCCAGGGCGGCCTGCCGGTGCAGGCCGACGCCGGCGCGATCCGCCTGCGCGGCGTCGTCTCGCGCCCCACCGCCTCGCGCGCCCGCGCCGACCGCCAGTACCTGTACGTCAACGGCCGCTTCGTGCGCGACCGCACGGTCAGCCACGCCATGCGCGCCTCCTATGCGGACGTGCTGCACGGCGACCGCCAGCCGGCCTACGTGCTGTTCCTGGACCTGGACCCCGCTGCGGTGGACGTCAACGTCCATCCGGCCAAGCACGAGGTGCGCTTCCGCGAAAGCGGCGCGGTGCACCGCTTCGTGACGCAGATCATTGGCCAGACCCTGGCTCACGCCGCCGGCGCCGCGCCCGGCATGGACACGGCCGCCGAGGCGCCGCCGTCCGAGGCGGTCCTGGCCGGCGGCATGCCCGCCCCGGCCGTTCCCCATGCCATCGGCCCGGGCGCCGCGCCGGTACCCTCCTCGTCCGAGCCGGCCTTCGCGCGCCCCGTGGCGCCCGCGCTGGCCTCGTCCTCGCAATTGCCGTTCCGGCTGCAAGATGCCGCGCCCGCCTATCGCCCCGAGCTGGGCGCGCGCATCCTGGCCCTGCACGAGCCCCTGGCCCCCTCGCCCGCCGCCCCGCCCGGCGCCGCCGGCGTGGCCCAGGCCCTGGCCGGCGGCCGCCCCCGCCCTCTGCCGGACGGCACCGAGCTGCCGCTGGGCATGGCGATCGCCCAGTTGCACGGGATCTACGTGCTGGCGCAGAACGCGCACGGACTGGTCGTGATCGACATGCACGCGGCCCATGAACGCATCGTGTACGAACAGCTCAAGAATGCGCTGGATGCGCGCGAGATGCCGCGGCAGAACCTGCTGGTGCCGGTGGTGTTCCGGGCCTCGGAAAGCGACGTCGCGCTGGTCGAGGAGCAGCAGGAAGCCCTGTCCGACCTCGGCTTCGAGCTGCGGCCGGCCGGACCGGCGTCGATCGCCGTGCGCGCCGTTCCCGCGCCGCTCGCCCAGGCCGACATCGAGACCCTGGCGCGGGAGGTACTGCGCGACTTCGCCGAGGTGGGCGCGTCGCGCCTGCTGACCGAGCAACGCAACGAACTGCTGGCGACCATGGCCTGCCATGGCGCGGTCCGCGCCAATCGCCGGCTCAACCACGACGAGATGAATGGCCTGCTGCGGCAGATGGAAGCGACCGAACGCGCCGACCAGTGCAACCACGGCAGGCCGACCTGGGTACAGCTGAGCGTGGGCGACCTCGACCGCCTGTTCCTGCGCGGGCGCTGAGTCCGCACCGAAGATGGCCGACCGCAGCTCCCCTCCCGTCCTGTGCCTGATGGGCCCCACCGCCGCCGGCAAGAGCGCGGCCACGCTGGCGCTGGCCGACCGTTGGCCGCTCGAGATCGTCAACGTCGATTCCGCCACCATCTATCGTGGCATGGACATCGGCACGGCCAAGCCCAGCCAGGAGGAACGCCTGCGCGTGCCGCAACACCTGCTGGACATCCGCGATCCCGCCGAAAGCTTTTCGGCCGGCCAGTTCCGCGCCGAGACGCTGCGCCTGATCGCCGACATCCGCGGCCGCGGCCGCATCCCGCTGCTGGCCGGCGGCACCATGATGTATTTCAAGGCGCTGCGCGAAGGTCTGGACAACCTGCCGCAGGCGGACGCCGTCCTGCGCGCGCAATTGAACGCCCGCGCGGCCGACATCGGCTGGCCCGCCATGCATGCCGAACTGGCGCGCGTCGATCCGGCCACCGCCGCGCGGCTCTCGCCCAACGACAGCCAGCGCATCCAGCGGGCACTGGAAGTCCACGCGCTGACCGGACAGCCGCTGTCGGCCCTGCTGACGGGCCAGGTCGCGCCGGACGCCACCGAGCAGCGCTACGTCAATCTCAGCCTGGAACCATCGGAACGGGCCGGCCTGCATGCCAGGATCGAACAGCGCTTCGACGCCATGCTCGAAGCCGGCCTGGTGGACGAGGTACGCCGCCTGCGGGCGCGCGGCGACCTGGGCCCCGAGCTGCCGTCCATACGATGCGTGGGCTATCGCCAGGTATGGAGCTACCTGGCCGGGGACATCCACGGCGCCGAGATGCGGGGCCAGGCCATCGCCGCCACCCGGCAACTGGCCAAGCGCCAGATCACCTGGCTGCGCGCGCTGCCGGACCGGCTGGCGGTGGACTGCCTGGCGCCGGACAGCACCGCGCGCGTGATCGACGCGGCGGCCGCGACGCTGGACGCCGCCGTCGCGGCGACCGCCAACCCACGCTGACGGCGCACCCGCGCCACGCCGCGCCAGCCGCGGCGTGCGCCGGGACGCCGGCCCTGCTATGCTGGATGCGTGCGCGGCCCGTTGCCGCGCTTTGCGCTTTCGACGACACGATTCATGAACAGGTACTGGAGCCGCGTCACTCAGCAACTGACGCCCTATGTCCCCGGCGAACAACCGCAGATAGACGGACTCGTCAAACTCAACACGAACGAGAACCCGTACCCGCCCTCGCCGCGCGCCCTGGAAGCCATACGCCAGGCCACCAACGAGGCGCTGCGGCGCTATCCCGACCCCGACGCCAACGTGTTCAAGGCGGCGGTGGCGCGTTTCCACGGCGTGCCGGTCGATCATGTCTTCGTCGGCAACAGTTCGGACGAGGTACTGGCCCATGTGTTCGTCGGCCTGCTCAAGCACGACCTGCCGCTGCTGTTCCCGGACGTGACCTACAGCTTCTATCCGGTTTACTGCGGCCTGTACGGCATCGATTACCGCACCGTGCCGCTGGCCGACGACCTGTCGCTGCGCGTGCAGGACTACGGCCAGCCGAACGGCGGGATCATCTTCCCCAATCCGAATGCCCCCACCGGCCGCCTGCTGCCCCTGGAGGACATCGAGGCGCTGCTGAAGGCGCATCCTGATTCGGTGGTCGTGGTGGACGAAGCCTACGTCGATTTCGGCGGCACCTCGGCGGTGCCGCTGGTGGCGGCCCACCCCAACCTGCTGGTGGTGCAGACGCTGTCCAAGGCCCGCTCGCTGGCGGGCCTGCGGGTCGGCTACGCCATCGGCCAGCCGCATCTGGTCGAGGGGCTGGAACGGGTCAAGAGCAGCTTCAACTCCTATCCGCTCGACCGCCTGGCCATAGCCGGCGCGACCGCGGCCATGGAAGACACCGCCTACTTCGACCGTACCCGCCAGGCCGTCATCGCCTCGCGCGTGCGCCTGACCGCCAAGCTGGAAGAACTGGGCTTCGAAGTGCTGCCGTCGGCCGCCAACTTCGTCTTCGCGCGCCACCCCGGCCACGATGGCGCGGCCCTGCAGCAGGCGCTGCGCGAACGCAAGGTGCTGGTGCGGCACTTCAAGCAGCCGCGCATCGACCAGTACCTGCGCATCACGGTCGGCACCGACGCCGAATGCGATGCGCTGCTCAATGCACTGAAGGATCTCCCCCCTACGCGCTGAAGGGAAGCTCACCCCCTACGCCCTTCGGGCGCCCCCTCAAGGGGGCGATGCGGGTGGACCGGCAAAGCCGGATCCACCGCATCCTGGGTCTATCAGATCACTTCGGTTTGGGCGGCGCCGGGTTGTTGGTCGATGATTTCGCCCAGGCGGTAGACGGTTTCGCCCTGTTCGCGCAGCGTCGCTGCCACGGCGTCGGCCTGGTCGGCGGAGACCACCACCACCATGCCGATGCCGCAGTTGAAGACGCGGTGCATTTCGGTGTCGGCCACCTGGCCTTCGCGTTGCAGCCAGGTGAACAGCTCGGGCATCGTCCAGGCGTCGCGGTGCAGGCGCGCGGCCAGGCCGGGACGCAGGATGCGCGGCACGTTGTCCAGCAGGCCGCCGCCGGTGATGTGGGCCAGGCCCTTGATCTCGTGCTTGGCGATGGCTGCCAGTACCTGCTTGACGTAGATGCGCGTGGGCGCCATGACGACGTCGCGCAGCGGCTGGCCGTGGAAGTCCTGGTCCGGCGTGGCGCCGGCGCGTTCGATGATCTTGCGCACCAGCGAGTAGCCGTTTGAGTGCGCGCCGCTGGAGGCCAGGCCCAGCACGGCGTCGCCGGGCTGGATGCGGCTGCCGTCGATGGCCTGCGACTTCTCGACCGCGCCGACGGCGAAGCCCGCCAGGTCGTATTCGCCGTCGGGATACATGCCGGGCATCTCGGCGGTTTCGCCGCCGATCAGTGCGCAGCCGGCCAGTTCGCAACCCTTGGCGATGCCGCCGACGACCGTGGCGGCGGTGTCCACCGACAGGCGGCCGCAGGCGAAGTAGTCCAGGAAGAACAGCGGCTCGGCACCCTGCACCAGGATGTCGTTCACGCTCATGGCCACCAGGTCGATGCCCACTGTGTCGTGCTTGTTCCACGAGAACGCCAGGCGCAGCTTGGTGCCCACGCCGTCGGTGCCCGACACCAGCACGGGCTCCCGGTACTTCTTGGGCACCTCGAACAGGGCGCCGAATCCGCCAATGCCGGCCAGCACCCCTTCGCGCATGGTGCGCTTGGCGAGGGGCTTGATGCGCTCGACCAGGGCATCGCCCGCGTCGATGTCGACGCCCGCGTCGCGGTAGGTTAAAGAGGAAGCGCTGGGTTGTTGTGCGGACATGGGATGGACCGAAAAGTGGATGGACGCGGGCTTTCGCGGCAAAAAAACCAGCCGGGACCGCCTGAAAGCTATAATTTTACGATGATTGGTATTCCCATGCAGCGGACAGGGATTTACATCGGGACAACTCCCGGTGGCACCCGCCGCGCCCCGCATTCATTTTCTGCCTGCGCAGCCTTGCCCGGCCCGACCTGTCGCCACCCAACGCCATGATCGTCCGACGCTGCGGGTCTCTTAGCCGCCCCTCATGAAGCAGTTGCTACTCGACGTTCTTGCCGCGCCGGCTCCGTCCCTGGAAAACTATGTCGCGGGCCCCAATGTCGAGGCCCTGGCGACCCTGCGCGCCCTGGAGCCGGGCCGCGCCGTCTACCTCTGGGGACCGGCGGGATGCGGCCGCACGCACCTGCTGCGCGCCCTGTCCGACCGGCCGGGCGCGGTCTACCTGGACAGCCACAGTCCCGTGTCGGCCTACCGGCGCGCCGCCCAGCCCGAGGAATCCGACGTCCGCCCCGCGCTGATCGCCATCGACGACCTGCATCTCCTGGACGAACCGCGGCTGGCCTGCGTGTTCTCGCTGTACAACCGCTGGCGCGAAACCTCGGCCACCGACATCGCCCTGTCCCTGATCGTCGCCGGCGAGCGGGCCCCGGGCCAGTTGGAGATCCGCGAGGACCTGCGCACCCGGCTGGGCTGGGACCTGGTATTCCGGCTGGAGGTGCTGTCCGATGCCGAAAAGACCGACGCCCTGATCCGCCAGGCCGCCAGCCGCGGGCTGCAGCTCGCCCCCGAGGTGGTGAACTGGATTCTTACCCATTACGAGCGGGACATGCGCCAGCTGGCCGCCCTGCTCGACGCCCTGGACCGCTATTCGCTGGCGGCCAAGCGCCCGATCACGCTGCCGCTGTTGCGCGCCATGCTGGCCGAACAGCCCCAACCGTCCACCATTCAGTCGTATTCTTCGTTGTCATGACCCCCACCCAAGCGCCGCCTTCCCGCCTCGCCCTGTTCGACCTGGACCACACCCTGCTGCCGCTCGACAGCGACTACCGGTGGGCCGACTTCCTCGCCCGCGCCGGGCACGTCGGCGACCCCGCCGCCGCCTGCGCCCGGAACGAGGAACTGATGCGCCGCTACGACGAAGGCAAGCTGACCGCGATGGAGTCGGCCGAATTCATGCTGGGCCTCCTGGCCCGCAACACGCCCTACGACCTGGCCCGCTGGCACGAGGATTTCATGGCCGAGGTGATCCGTCCGGCCATCTCCGCCCAGGCCATCGCCCTGGTGCGCGAACACCTGGAAGCGGGCGACCTGTGCGCCATCGCGACCTCGACCAACACCTTCGTCACCGCGCCCATCGCGCGCGCCTTCGGCATCCCCGTGCTGCTGGCGACCGAACCGGAATACGTCGCCGGCCGCTACACCGGCCGCATCCAGGGCATTCCCTGCTTCCGCGAGGGCAAGGTCGTGCGCGTCAACCAGTGGCTGGCCAGCCACGGCTGGCAGTTGTCGGATTTCCGCCAGTCTTTCTTCTATAGCGACTCGATGAACGACGTCCCGCTGCTCGAAGCGGTGACCGACCCGGTCGCCGCCAACCCATCCGCCGCGCTGCGCGAACTGGCGCGCGAACGGGGCTGGCGCATCACGGACCTGTTCGCATGATCAAGAAGCTCATCAGTAAGCTATTCACCCCCCGCGCCGCGCGCCCCATCCTGAGCGTCAAGCGGCATGCGCCCCTGCGCGTGCCCCAGGCCAAGCACGGCATCGACCGCCGGCTGGTCTCGCGCCATGCGATCAAGGTCTGCGATGTGCTGCACGAGCACGGCTTCGAGGCCTACATCGTCGGCGGCGCGGTGCGCGACCTGATCGTGGGCGCCCAGCCCAAGGACTTCGACGTGGCCACCAACGCCACGCCGGAACAGATACAGCCGCTGTTCCGCCGCGCCCGCATCATCGGCCGCCGCTTCCGCCTGGTGCACGTGGTGTTCGGCCAGGAGATCATCGAGACCTCCACCTTCCGCGCCTCGGGCTCGGACGAACAGACCACCGACGAACACGGCCGCATCCTGCGCGACAACGTCTTCGGCACGCTGGAGGAAGACGCCGCGCGGCGGGACTTCACGCTGAACGCGCTGTACTACGACCCGGCCACCGAGATCGTCATCGATTACCACGACGGCGTGGCCGACCTGAAGAAAAAGACCGTCAGCATCATCGGCGACGCCTCCAAGCGCTACCGCGAGGACCCGGTCCGCATGCTGCGCGGCATGCGCTTCGCCGCCAAGCTGGGCTTCACCATCGCGCCGGCCACGCTCGCGCCCATCCGCGAGATGGCCCACCTGATCGAGAACGTGCCCGCCTCGCGGCTGTTCGACGAGATGCTGAAGATGCTGACCTGCGGCCACGCGCTGGACTGCCTGCGCCGGCTGCGCGCCGAAGGCCTGCACAAGGGCCTGCTGCCGCTGCTGGACGTGGTGCTGGAACAGCCCGGGGGCGAACGCTTCGTGAAGCTGGCCCTGGAACGCACCGACGTGCGCGTGCGCAGCGGCAAGTCGGTCAGCCCCAGCTTCCTGTTCGCCGCGCTGCTGTGGCAGCAGGTCAACCAGCGCTGGCAGCAGTACCGCGCGGATGGCGAGCTGCCCATGCCCGCCCTGGGCATGGCCGTGGATTCCGTGCTGGACGACCAGACCGAGAAGCTGGCCATCCAGCGCCGCTTCGTCTCAGACATGCGCGAGATCTGGTTCATGCAGCCGCGCTTCGAACGGCGCCAGAGCAAGGGCGCCTGGCGCATGCTCGAACAGCCGCGCTTTCGCGCCGCCTGCGATTTCCTGCAACTGCGCGCCGCCGCCGGCGAGGTGGACAGCGCCCTGGCGCAGTGGTGGATGGACCTGGCCGACGCCAGCGATTCGGCGCGCGCCGAGATGCTGGAAGAACTGGCCCGCCAGCCGCGCGCGGCCGGGGAAGCCGCGGCCCCCCGCAAGCGCCGCCGGCGCAGCGGCCGCTCGCGCCAGGGAGGCCCCGCCGAGGGCGGTCCGGAAGGCGGCACCCCGGTAGCGGGATGAACGCGCCCGCCTGGCAGACGGCCTGGGTGGGATTGGGCGCCAACCTGGGCGACCCGGCCGCCACCCTGCGCGCGGCGCTGGCCGCGCTGGCTGCCCATCCCGAGGTACGGCAGGACGCGCTTTCGCGCTTCTACCGCACCGGGCCGATCGACTCCAGCGGCCCCGACTACGTCAACGCCGTCGTGCGCCTGCGCACCACGCTGCCCCCTTTGGCGCTGCTGGACCTGCTGCAGGACATCGAACGGCGCCACGGCCGCGAACGTCCCTATCACAACGCCCCCCGCACCCTGGACCTGGACCTGCTGGCATACGACGGCCAGCGCCTGGATACTCCCCGGCTGACCCTGCCCCACCCCCGCATGCACCAGCGCGCCTTCGTGCTGCGCCCCCTGTCGGACATCGATCCGGACATGGCGCTGCCCCAGGGGCGGGTGGAGGAACTGCTGCGGGCCTGCGCGGACCAGGCGGTCCTGCCGCTGGACTAAGGCCTGCTCACGCCAAAAGAAGGCTCGCACAGGCCGGGAATGGACCCTAGGCGGTCTTGCCCCGCGTATTGCCTTGTTACGCGGCGGCGAGTGCCTCGCGCTATCCTGGAGGCTCGGGCAACCAACCGCCTACCGCCATGAACACGACCCCGCTCTTCCCCCTCGGCCGGGCGCTGTATCCCGAGGGCGTCCTGCACTTGCGCATCTTCGAGATCCGCTACCTGGACATGATCAAGCAGTGCATCGCCGATCAGTCCTCGTTCGGCGTCGTGCCGCTCCTGGCCGGCCACGAGGTCCGCACGCCGGAAGGCAGGGAAGTCCTGGCCGACTTCGGCACCATGGCGAGGATAGAACAGTGGAACGCACCCATGCCGGGCCTGCTGCAACTGCGCTGCGTGGGGACGACGCGCTTTCGCCTGGTGGCGAGCGAACAGCGCAAGTACGGTCTCTGGGTCGGGCAGGTCGAGCCGCTGGCCGACGACCCCGTGGTCCCCATCCCGGCTGCCCTGCAGCCCGCGGCCAATACGCTGGGCCGCCTGATAGCCGAACTCCAGCAGCAGCGCGCGGCCGGCCCCGGCCTTCCCATCGAGCCGCCCTTCCGGCTGGACGAATGCGGATGGGTCGCGAACCGCTGGGCGGAAATGCTGCCGCTGCTGCCGCCGCAACAGCGCCACCTGCTGGCCGACGATGACCCGGAAAGCCGCCTGGACCAGATCCAGGACATCCTGAAGCGGCGCAAGCTCCTGGCCGAATGAGATGAGATTCCCGGGCGGGAGCCCGGCGATGTGCGGCGTGGGCCTGATCGGCGTCGCCTACCGGCGCGACACCATGCTGTCTACCGCCAGCAAGGCCCTGATCCAGGAGATCCGCCACCTGACGGACAACCTGCTGCAGCAGGAAATCACGACCGACATGCGAACAGGGGCCGCCATTGCTCCAGCTTCTGCTCGAAGCTATACATCGCGGCCGCCGGCGACGAAGAAGCCAGCCGGAACACGCGGTAGCCGTAGTCGGCCAGATGATGGCCCAGCTTCCAGGACAGGCCGCCGTTGAAGCCGATGCGTTCGAGCAGCGGCGCATGTTCCTTCAGGTAGGCCGCAAGCGGATTGACCTCGGCCTCGGTCACGGCGGCATCCAGGCTGCCCTGGCGCCGGCAACTGGCGACGACGTCCCAGATGCCCACGCGGTGCCGGATGGCAACGCGCAGTCGTTCCTCGTAGGGCATCAGGTGCAGTGCCTCGACCTCCAGGCAGGCGCCCAGCAGGCGCCAGAACTGGTTGCGCGGATGGGCGTAGTACTGGCCCACGTTCAGCGACGCCACGCCCGGGAAACTGCCCAGCAGCAGCACCGTGGCGTCGGACGCCAGCACCGGCGGAAAGCCGCTGAGCTGGGGCTGCGCCGCGGCGCTCACAACCGCCCCAGCTCCGGCGCCAGCGAACGCGCCCATTTGCGCGCCGGCAGGCCGTAGCGGTTCTCGACCTCCTCGGCGCGCGCCAGCAGCGCCTGCGCGTCGATCCGCAAGGCCGGGCCGGCCAGGGCGATCGCCACCCGGTTGCCTTCCTCGATTTCGGGCAGGACCGCCACGCGCCCCTCGAACGCCTCGTCCAGATTGCGGCGGTTATGTTCGTAGCTGTCGTGCGCGCCGAACAGGTTGACGGTCACGACACCCGCCTGGCTGGCGTTGGCGCTGACCACCCGCCGGCAGCCGCGATAGAACTCGACGGAATCGCGCACCGGGCCGCGCGCGGCATGGTCGTACAAATCCACCATCAAGGCGCGGCAACTGCCGCGATTGGCTATGTCCTCCACCCACGCGCCCGCGTCATCATGGGTGACCATGAATCGCTCGTTGTCGGCGGGCAGGCGGAAATAGGCGCGGCAGGCGGCGGTCACGCTGGGGTTCCATTCCACGACGCGCACCAGGCTGTCGGTGTGCTTCAGGCAGAAGCGCGTCAGGGATCCCGCGCCCAGCCCCAGCGTACCGATGGCCTGCTCGCCGCCGGCCTGCGGCGGATCGAGGAACAGCAGCCACGCCATCATCTGGCGCGTGTACTCCAGCTCCAGCGAAAAAGGGCTGCGTATCCGCATCGCGCCCTGGATCCAGGGGCTACCGAAATGCAGGTAGCGAACGCCCTGCTCTTCCGAGAACGTCGGCTCGTCGAGCTCGCTGGGGCCGGCGGCGCGCCGCCGGTCCGGCCCGGGCCGTTGCGCCTTGCGGCTCAAGAGGACTGGCTCAGCAACAGGCTGTTCATGCTGCGCACGAACGCGGCCGGATCCTCCAGCGGCGCGCCCTCGGCCAATAGGGCCTGGTCCAGCAGCAAGCGGGCCCACTGGCCGAAGTCGGCATCGCCGGCCTGCCGCACGCGCGCAATCAGCGGATGGCCCGGGTTGATCTCCAGGATGGGGCGCGACTCGGGCGCGGCCTGTCCGGCCGCCTTGAGCAGGCGCTGCAAGTGCTGGCTCATGTCCTGCTGGTCCACCACCACGCAGGCGGGGGAATCGACCAGGCGGAAGGTCACGCGCACGTCCTTGACCGCCTCGCCCAGCGCCTCCTTCAGCCGCTCGACCACCGGCTTGAGCTCTTCCGAGACTTCTTCCTGCTGCCTCTTCTCTTCCTCGTCTGCCAGCGCGCCCAGGTCCAGGCCGCCCTTGGCGATGGAGGCCAGCGGCTTGCCGTCGAACTCGTTGACGAAGGACAGCATCCATTCATCGACGCGGTCCGTGAGCAATAGGACCTCGATGCCCTTCTTGCGGAAAATTTCCAGGTGCGGGCTGCTGCTGGCCGCGGCGAAGGTCTCGGCCGTGACGTAGTAGATCTTGTCCTGGCCTTCCTTCATGCGGGCCACGTAGTCGGCCAGCGACACCGTCTGCGCGGGGGTGCCGTCCTGGGTGGAAGCAAAGCGCAGCAGCTTCAGGATGCGCTCCAGGTTGGTCGCGTCCTCGCCCACGCCTTCCTTGAGCACCTGGCCGAACTCGGTCCAGAAGGTCGCGTAATCGTCCTTGCGGTTCTCGGCCAGGTCCTCGAGCAGGCTCAGCACGCGCTTGGCGCTGCCTTCGCGGATGGCGCGCACGTCACGGCTTTCCTGCAGGATCTCGCGCGAGACGTTCAGCGGCAGGTCGGCCGAATCGATGACCCCGCGCACGAAGCGCAGGTAGGCCGGCAACAGCTGTTCCGCGTCGTCCATGATGAAGACACGCTTCACATACAGCTTGACCCCGTGCTTCCTGTTGCGGTCCCACATGTCGAACGGCGCGCGCCGCGGCACGTACAACAGCTGCGTATACTCGCTGCGGCCCTCGACCCGGTTGTGGCTCCACGCCAGCGGCGCCTCGAAGTCATGCGCCACGTGCTTGTAGAACTCGGTGTACTGCTCGTCGGTGACCTCGGACTTGCTGCGCGTCCACAGCGCGCTGGCCTGGTTGACGGTCTCTTCCTCGTCGCGGGTGACCTGCTCGGATTTCTCGGCGTCCCATTCCTCTTTCTTCATCAGGATGGGCACGGAGATGTGGTCCGAATAGCGGCGCAGGATCTCGCGCAGCTTCCACGACGACAGGAAGTCGTCCTCGCCCTCGCGCAGCGTCAGGATGATGTCCGTGCCCCGCCCGGCCTTCTCGGCCGCCGAGATCGTGAACTCGCCGTCGCCGGCCGACTCCCAGCGTATCGCCTGGTCCGCCGGCTGGCCCGCGCGGCGGCTGACGACGGTGACTTTCTGCGCGACGATGAACGACGAATAAAAGCCCACGCCGAACTGGCCGATCAGTTGCGCATCCTTCTGCTTGTCGCCGGTCAGCTGCTGGAAGAACTCCCGCGTGCCCGAGCGGGCGATGGTGCCCAGGTTGGCAATGGCCTCGTCCCGCGTCATGCCTATGCCGTTGTCGGAAATCGTGATGGTCCGCGCGGCCTTGTCGAAGCCCACGCGGATGGCCATCTCGCCCTCGCCTTCCAGCAGTTCCGGCCGGTCGATGGCCTCGAAACGCAGCTTGTCGCAGGCGTCGGACGCATTGGAGACCAGTTCGCGCAGGAAGATTTCCTTGTTGCTGTACAGCGAGTGGATCATCAGGTGCAGCAACTGCTTGACTTCGGTCTGGAAGCCCAGGGTTTCGGAGGTGTTGGTCTGACTCATGGCAATAACAAGGCCCATCCCGGCGCGCACGGTTCAGGCGAGCCAGGCATGGCGGTTGACGAAAGGAAGTTGTCCGGTTGGAGCAAAAAGCTCACGCGGCGTAGATAGGGCCGCGCGCACCTTTTTCAAGCATAACAGCCCCCACCCGCATCGCCCCCCGGGTCCCGGCGCCGGGCCGCCCCAAGGCGGGTCCCGGCCCCCTTTGGGGGGCTGCCGCGTAGCGGCTGGGGGCCCACCATTCTGGGCGCGCGTCAGCGCGTAGGGGAGGGTCCTAATCTGCTGGTGATAGGTACGCCCGCCAGCAGGAACTCCATCTGGTCGGCCAGGATGCGGCGATTGCGCAGGATCATGCCTTCCCAGCGGTTGGGCCGGTACGGCAGGTAGAGCAGCGGCATGCCGGCCTGCTCGGGGGTGCGGTTGCCCTTGCGCTGGTTGCACGAGCGGCAGGCCGTGACCACGTTTTCCCAGGTATTGGCGCCGCCGCGCGACTCGGGGCGGACGTGCTCGATGGTCAGTTCGGACTCGGGGAAACAGCCGCCGCAATAGGCGCAGACGTGCATGTCGCGCGAGAACAGGCGTTCACGGCTGATGCTGATGGAGGCGGAACGGTCGCCGCGGAACTCGCGGCCGCGCACGGCGATGATGCTGGCGGTGCTGACGGTGGACACCTGCCCGGTCAGCCGGTTCGTGCCCCCGCGGTAGGTGACGGTGGTGTCCCCCAGTTCCCATGCCACCCTTCCCGCCACGTGCAGGCAGATGGCTTTTTCGATATCCACCCAGTGCACCGGCGTGCCGGCGACATCGAGCGCGAGAACCAGATGAGCCACAGTTTTCTCCTGAATGGATTGCCTATCGCTATCTTTCACTGGTTTTTTATACAGCGCCTCAATGACCAAATCAAGACAAATGCCGATTCCGCACAACATTCCCCTGCCCACCAAGACAAACAACCCAGGCCCAGGATGCGGTGGATCCGGCTCCGCCGGTCCACCCGCATCGCCTCCTTAAGGGGGTGCCCGAAGGGCGTAGGGGGTGGGCTTCCCTTGCGCGCGTAAGCGCGTAGGGGGGGGTCAATCAGTCGGAGCGCGGATCAGCCAGCGGCCATCGCGCCAGACCCGGCTCTCGCCGTGGTGCATCACGAAGAACTCGTCGGGGGCGACGCCCGCGTAGCGGCGTGCCCGCGCCAGGTCCCGGGGAGGCTGGTCCAGCGCCTCGTCGGTCAGCTCGAACGTGCCCCAGTGGATGGCGACGGAAGCCCTGGCACCCAGGTCGCGATGCGCCTGCACGGCCTCGGTGGGATTCATGTGATGGCCGCGCATGAACCAGCGCGGCGCATAGGCGCCTATCGGCAGCGCCGCCAGGTCGAAAGGCCCCATGCGTTCGCCTATGGCGGCGATGTCCTTGGAATAGCCGAAGTCGCCGCCGAACAGGAAGTTGAACGCGGGCTCGCGCGTCCGGACCGCCCAGGCGCCCCACAACGAAACGTTCCGGTCGAAGGGCGTGCGGGCGCTCCAGTGCTGCACGGGCAGCAGCGTCAGGATGGCATCGCCCACCACCGTCTGGCCCCACCAGTCCAGCGGCCGCAAGTCGGTGGCCTCGGGCACGTTCTGGCGGAACCAGACGTCCACGCCCAGGGGCACCATGAAGACGGGCGGACCGCCGGGCTGCGCCGCCAGCGCCTTGACCGAGGCGAAATCCAGGTGGTCGTAGTGGTTGTGCGAGATCACCACGGCATCGATGTGCGGCAGGTCGGCCAGCGCGACGCCGGGTGGCTGGTGGCGCTTGGGCCCCATGAACCCGAAGGGCGAGGCGCGTTCGGAGAACACCGGATCGGTCAACAGGTTGAAGCGGCCCAGCTGCACCAGCAGCGTGGAATGCCCGACCCAGCTGACCCGCACGTCCGGCGAGGCCTCCTTCAGCCAGGCGGTGTCCGCCACGACCGGCGACAGGGACTCCGTCGGAGGCGGCGGCAGGCCCTGCGCCCACCGGTCGAACTGCCAGCGCCAGAAGTCCAGCGTGCCCGGCTGGGCATACGAATACAGGTTGCGGAATCCATGCGGCGTATGGTGCGGCTGGGCGGCATCGTAGTACGGGTTGACGGGGGAGCACCCCGCCACCGCGCAGGTCGCCAGGACCGCCGCCAGCCCCCGCCGCATCATGGCCTTACAGCACCGGCGACAGCACGGGCTGCTTGGGCTTGGCGTCCAGCAGCCGGCCCTTGCGGGCCCGCTTGCCGACGTAGACCGCCAGTCCGCCGCCGGACAGGATCTCTTCATGCGGCTTGTTGCGGTAGATGCCCGTGATCCGCAGCCCCGCCGGCCCGACCGGCACCACCTGGGCCAGGGTGTCCTTGGGATCGATGTCCATCAGCGCCGTGCCGCGACCGCCCGAGGACAGCGCCTTGACCTCGGCCAGGCCGAACACCAGGAAACGGCCCTTGTCGGTCAGCAGCGCGAGCGAATCGGCGCCGTCGAACACCGGCACGGGCCGCAGCGGGCTGTCGCCCTCGTCCAGCGTCATGAATTGCTTGCCGCCACGCTGGCGCGTGGCCATGTCGCCCAGGCGGGTGACGAAGCCGACGCCGCGCTCGGTGGCCAGCAGCCACCGGCTTTCGGGGGCCGCCGCGATCATGTGCAGGATGCGGGATCCGGCTTCCAGGTCGATCAGCGTGGTCACCGGCACGCCATCGCCGCGCGCCGACGGCAGCGCGCTGACGGCCACCGAATAGACGCGACCGTTGCTGCCCAGCGCGATCAGCGTATCGGTGGTCCGGCATTCGAACGCGCCGTACAGCGCATCGCCCGCCTTGAACGTGAACAGGCTGGCATCGTGGCCGTGGCCCTGGCGGGCCCGCAGCCACCCCTTCTGCGACACGATGACGGTGACCGGCTCGTCGATGACCTTGGCCTCGACGGTGGCGCGCTCGGCCGCTTCGATCAGCGTGCGGCGATCATCGCCGTACTGTTTGGCGTCGGCTTCGATTTCCTTGACGATCAGCCGCTTGAGCGAATTCGGATTGGCCAGCAGTTCCTCGAGCTTGCCCTGCTCGTCCTTCAGGTCCTTCAGTTCCTGCTCGATCTTGAAGCCTTCCAGGCGCGCCAGCTGCCGCAGGCGCATCTCCAGGATGTCCTCGGCCTGGCGCTCGGACAGCTTGAAGGCCTGCATCAGCGCGGGCTTGGGTTCGTCCGACTCGCGGATGACCTTGATCACCGCGTCCACGTTCAAGTAGACCACCATGCGGCCTTCCAGCACATGGATGCGGTCCAGCACCTTGTCCAGGCGATGGCGCGAACGCCGCGTGACGGTCTGGGTGCGGAAGACGAGCCACTCGTCCAGGATCTCGCGCATGGACTTCTGGCGCGGCCGCCCGTCGTTGCCCACCGCCACCAGGTTGATGGGCGCGCTGCTTTCCATGGACGTATGGGCCAGCAGCGTGTTGACGAACTCGTCGCGGTCCACGCGCGAGGTCTTGGGCTCGAATACCAGCCGCACGGCCGCGTCCTTGCCCGACTCGTCGCGCACCGCGTCGAGCAGGCTCAGCAAGGCCGCCTTGGTCTGCTGTTGTTCGTTCGAGAGGCTTTTCTTGCCCGCCTTCACCTTGGGATTGGTGAGTTCCTCGATCTCTTCCAGCACCTTCTGGCCGGAGGTCGACGGCGGCAGTTCGGTGACCACCAGTTGCCACTGGCCGCGCGCCATTTCCTCGAACTTCCAGCGCGCGCGCACCTTGATCGAGCCGCGGCCCGTGCCGAGTATCTGGGCGATCTCGGACCGCGGCGTGATGATCTGGCCGCCGCCGGGATAATCGGGTCCGGGCAGCAGGCCGTAGAGCTCGTCGTCGGCGATCCTGGGATTCTTCAGCAGCGCCACCGCGGCCTGCGCCACTTCGCGCAGGTTGTGCGGCGGGATCTCGGTGGCCATGCCCACCGCGATGCCCGAGGCGCCGTTCAGCAGCACCACGGGCAGGCGCGCCGGCAGTTGCCTGGGCTCCTGGTACGAGCCGTCGTAGTTGGGAATGAAGTCGACCGTGCCTTCGTCCAGCTCGTCCAGCAGCAGCCGGGCGATGGGCGTGAGCCGCGCCTCGGTGTAGCGCATGGCCGCGGCGCCGTCGCCGTCGCGCGAGCCGAAGTTGCCCTGTCCGTCGATGAGCGGATAGCGCAGCGAGAACGACTGCGCCATGCGCACCAGCGCATCATAGGCCGCCTGGTCGCCGTGGGGATGGTACTTGCCCAGCACGTCGCCCACCACGCGGGCCGACTTCACGGGCTTGGCGTTCGCGCCCAGCCCCATGGCCTGCATGGCATACAGGATGCGCCGCTGCACCGGCTTCTGGCCGTCGCTGACGTCCGGCAGCGCCCTGCCCTTGACCACCGATACCGCGTAATCCAGATAAGCCTGTTCCGCATAGCGCGCCAGCGTGATCGCAGCGTCGCCGCCCGGCCGCTCGAACAGGCCGGGTTGTTGTTCGTCCGTCATCAAATATCCACCTCGGCGAGGTCGCCTTTCTCTTCCAGCCACGAGCGCCGCTGCGCGGCCTCACCCTTGCCCATCAGCATGTCGAACATGCGCGTGGTCTCGTCCGCGCCGAGTTCGCCGTAGGTGACCGGCAGCAGGCGGCGGGTGTCGGGGTTCATCGTGGTTTCCCAAAGCTGCTCGGGGCTCATTTCGCCCAGGCCCTTGAAACGGCTGATGCTCCAGGACCCTTCGCGCACGCCTTCCTTGCGCAGCTTGTCCTCGACCGCGGTCAGCTCGCCCTGGTCCAGGCAATAGAGCTTGCGCGGCGGGCGCTTGCCCTGGGCCGGCACATCCACGCGGAACAGCGGCGGGCGCGCCACGTACACGTTCCCGGCCTCGACCAGCTTGGGGAAATGCCGCAGGAACAGCGTCAATAGCAGCACCTGGATGTGCGATCCGTCCACGTCCGCGTCGGACAGGATGCAGACGCGCCCGTAGCGCAGCCCGGACAGGTCGGGATCGTCGCCCGCGCCATGGGGATCGACGCCGATCGCCACCGCGATGTCGTGGATCTCGTTGTTGGCGAACAGGCGGTCGCGCTCGACCTCCCAGGCGTTGAGCACCTTGCCGCGCAGCGGCAGGATGGCCTGGAATTCCTTGTCGCGCCCCATCTTGGCCGAACCGCCCGCCGAGTCGCCCTCGACCAGGAAGACCTCGGTGCGGGAGGCGTCGCTGCTTTCGCAATCGGTCAGCTTGCCGGGCAGCACGGCCACGCCCGAGCTCTTGCGCTTCTCGACCTTCTGCGTGGCCCGCACGCGCGACTGCGCCTGGCGGATGACCAGCTCGGCCAGCTTCTTGCCGTATTCGACGTGGGAGTTCAGCCACAGCTCCAGCGCCGGCTTCGAGAACCCGCCCACCAGGCGCACCGCGTCGCGGCTGTTCAGTCGTTCCTTGATCTGGCCCTGGAACTGCGGGTCGAGCACCTTGGCCGACAGCACGAAGCTGGCGCGCGCGAACACGTCCTCGGGCAGCAGCTTGACGCCCTTGGGACTGAGGTTGTGCAGTTCGACGAAACCCTTGACCGCGTTGAACAGGCCGTCGCGCAGCCCGGCCTCGTGCGTGCCGCCGGCCGGCGTCGGGATCAGGTTGACGTAGGACTCGCGCACGACGTTGCCGTCCTCGGTCCAGGCCACCACCCACTGCGCGCCCTCGCCCTCGGCGAAGTTCTCGTTGTCGCCGCCGGCGTACTGCTCGCCTTCGAACAAGGGAATGAGCAGTTCGGCGCCGGCCAGCGCCTCGGTCAGGTAGCCGCGCAGGCCCTGCTCGTACAGCCAGGTCTGGGTCTCGCCGGTTTTCTCGACCCGCAGCGTGACCTTCACGCCGGGCAGCAGCACGGCCTTGCTGCGCAACAGGCGCGACAGCTCGCCCATGGGGATCGTGCCGCTGTCGAAATACTTGGGGTCCGGCCAGCAGCGCACGCGCGTGCCGCTCTTCTTGCGGGCGGGATCGGACACCTGCGCCAGTTCCTCGACCACGTCGCCGTGCTGGAACACCAGCCGGTGGGCCGCGCCGTCGCGCCAGACCGTGACTTCCATGCGCGACGACAGCGCGTTGGTGACCGAGACGCCGACGCCGTGCAGGCCGCCGGAGAACGAATAGGCGCCGCCGCCCTGCTTGTCGAACTTGCCGCCGGCGTGCAGGCGGGTGAAGACCAGTTCGACGACCGGCGCGTTTTCCTCGGGGTGCAGGCCGACGGGAATGCCGCGGCCCTCGTCCTCGACGGTCACGCTGCCGTCGGCGTGCAGGGTGACCTGCAGATGTTTGCCGTAGCCGGCAAGCGCCTCGTCGGCGCCGTTGTCGATCACCTCCTGCACGATGTGCAGGGGGTTTTCGGTTCGGGTGTACATGCCCGGGCGCTGCTTGACGGGCTCCAGCCCCTTCAGCACCCGGATGGAAGCTTCGTTGTAGCGAGTGGCCAAGTTATCCCCAGCGACTGTGGAAAATGAAGGGTATTTTACGGACGGAGGGCCTGGCCATGCGGGCCGGCGTGGCACGCCCATTTTTTGGGCACCCCTGCCTTGCCCGGCGGGTGGCGGTCACAGGCCGCACAGGGCCATGAGCCCTTCCCATCCGACGACGAGTTGCGGGCGCAAATAGCCCAGGAAGGCTACCGCAAGCACGGTGCCAAGCAAAGCATAGGCAAGGACCGCCCGCCAGGCGCGCCCGCGCCTCCCGGATTGCCCCTGCCGGTTGCGATCGGCCATGGACCTGCCTCCTGTTCCCGGCCGTGTTCATGCCGGCACCAATGCGCGCTCGCGCACGGGCATACACAGCGCCGCCGCGACCAGACCGAGCGCGACCGAAATCCACCAGACCGCATCGTAGCTGCCGGTGGCGACGTACAGCTTGCCGCCTAGCCAGACACCGACGAAGCTGCCGATCTGGTGGCCGAAGAATACGATACCGGTCAGGGTCGACGCATAGCGCATGCCGTAGATATGTCCTACCAGCGCGGTGGTCAACGGCACGGTCCCCAGCCAGACCAGCCCGATCAAGGCCGAGAACGCATACAGCACCGCCGGCGTCAGCGGCAGCAGGATCAGCAGCATGATCGCCGCCGAGCGCGTCGCGTACAGCAGCGCCAGCAGGTGCTTCTTGCTGTGGCGGCCGCCCATCCGGCCGGCCCAGTACGAGCCGAACACGTTGAACAGGCCGATGAGCGCGATGGCCAGCGCGCCGTCCGAGGCCTTCAGGCCGCCGTCCACCACGAAGGCCGGCAGATGCAGCGTGATGAAGGCCGTGTGGAAGCCGCAGACCGCGTAACTCCAGAACAGGAAGTGGTAGGAACCGTGCCCCATGGCCTGGCGTACCGCCGCGCCCAGCGACTGCGCGCCGGCGACATGCGCCGGCTTGCCCGTCAGCCGCGTGGCCAGCGGCAGCGCCAGCAGCATCAGCGCCGACAGCGCCCACAGCGCGCCGGTCCAGTCGAAATGATCGATCAGCAATTGCCCGGCGGGCACGACCACGAACTGCCCCATGGAGCCGCCCGCGCTGGCGATGCCCATCGCGGTGCTGCGGCCCTCGGGCGGCACGGCGCGCGCCACCACCGGCAGCAGCACGGCGAATGTCGTGCCGGCCTGCCCCAGTCCGACCAGCACGCCGGCGCACAGGTACAGCATGGCCTCGGACCCGGCGTAGCGCGTGCCGACCAGGCCCAGCGCGCACAACAGCGCCGATGCGACGATGGTCCGGCCCGACCCCCACTTGTCGGCCACCGATCCCATCAGGATGGCCGAGACGCCCCACACCAGGTTCTGGATGGCGAAGGCGAGCGAGAACACGTCGCGCCCCCAGCCGTGGACCAGCCCCATGGGCTGCATGAACAGGCCGAAGGTCGCGCGCACGCCCATCGCGAACAACAGCACGAGCGACGCGCAGACGACGATGCTTCCTGAGCGGGACGAGGGAGTCGGTGACGAAAGAGGCTGCGGCGGCATGAAGGACTGGATGATGGAAAATCGCGGCGCCGGTGCGTGCGCGACCGGCCACGGCCTGCGCATTGTAGTCGCACCGCTCCCGCTACGCCGGCTCGCGGCCCGGCGCCTGGTCCAGCAGGCGCTCGACGATGGCCAGGATCTGCCCCGCGGCGTCGCCGATGTGGCGCTCCAGCACCGATCGGGCCTCGTCGGCCCGGCGCTCGCGGCACAGCGAGACCAGGGCCAGGTGCTCCTGGTGGGCCTGCTGCCGGATCGGGGCGTTGACCACCTGGAAGCGGAAATAGCGCTCGGACTTCTCGTGCAGGCCGCGCACGATGGCCAGGGCGGCCGGCCGCTGGGCCGCCCGGTACAGGCCTTCGTGCAATTGCCAGTTCAACTGGCCCCACTGATCGGGCCCCGCCGTGTCCATGCGCGCCACGCATTGTTCGGCCCGCGCCAGTTCCTCTTCCGATATCCGCGCGGCCGCCTCGTGGATCAGCCAGGGCTCCAGGCGCAGGCGAATGTCGAACAATTCCTCGACCTCGGCGCGCGACAGCATGGAGACGAAGGCCCCCCGGTGGGGAATGGCGTCCACCAGGCCCTCGGCGCTGAGCTGGCGGATGGCTTCGCGGACCGGAATCCGGCTCACGCCCAATTCGTCGGCCAGCAATTCCTGGCGCAGCGGCGAGCCGGGAGGGATCGCCCCCGACAGGATGCGGTCGCGCAGCGCCTCGGCCACCAGTTCGGACGTGGTCCGGCGCACGAGCCGGTTGCCGGAGGACGGCCGGGCGGGAGGGGAAGACGGGGGCAGGTCGTTTCTGGGCATGGCGAAGGCAGAGATGACGGGGTCCAGGTAAACCCCGACAGACGCGCCACGGACACGGGGGTTTAAATAGAAGTATATTGGATCCACTATCCAACAGCCACCGGTCATCTACCGTTGGCTGATGACGGCCTTCATGGCCGTTTTTCGTAGACTTTCAAATTGGATCCAATATAAAGTAGTCAATATCCTCGAAAGATTCCAAGGAGTGTCCGCATGACCATCCGATGGCAAGGCGTGTTTCCCGCCGTCACGACCAAGCTCAAGCCCGACTATTCACTGGATGCCGACGCCATCCGCGCCGGCCTGGAACGCCTCATCGCCCGCGGCGTGAACGGCGTGCTGATGATGGGCATGGTGGGCGAGAACGCGCAGTTGTCGCCCCGGGAAAAGCAGGAAGTGCTGCGCATCGCGCTGGATACGGTGAAGGGGCGCGTGCCGGTGCTCTCCGGCGTGGCCGAGACCAGCACCGAGCGGGCCGCCGCCTTCGCCCGCGACGCCCACGCGCTGGGCGTGGACGGCCTGATGGTGTTCCCCGGCCTGACCTACAAGTCGGATGCCGACGAGACCGTGGCCTTCTACCGGACGGTGGCGCAGGCCTCGCCCCTGCCCATCCTGCTCTACAACAATCCCCGCGGCTACGGCGTGGATCTCACGCCCGACGTGGTGGCCCGCCTGCTGGAAGAGCCCACCATCGTCGCGCTCAAGGAAGAGTCCTACGACACCACGCGCGTCACCGATCTCATCACCCGCTTCGGCGATCGCCTGGCCGTGGTCTGCGGCGTCGACGACCTGGTGGTCGAAAGCGCCGCGCTGGGCGTCCGGTGCTGGGTGTCGGGCATGGCCAACGCGGTGCCGCGCGAATCCGTGGACCTGCTCGCGCTGGCCGCGGCGGGGGACTTCGACAAGGCCCGCCAGCTGTATCACGTGCTGACGCCGCTCTATCACCTGGATACCGTGGTCAAGCTGGTGCAGCACATCAAGCTGGCCGAGCACCTGATCGACGGCACAGCGGAAACCGTCAAGCCGCCCCGGCTCCCGTTGTCGGGCGCCGAACGGGAACGCACCATCGCCATCGTCCGCGAGACCCAGGCCGGCCTGCGCCGGCTGGGATACGACTACTGACTCCCCCGCCCCCAAGGCGCCTGGCGCCACCGGGGGCTTTCCCACAGCAGAAGGACCGCACCATGAACCTCGCCCGCCTGCTTTGCGCCTCGCTTGCCAGCCTGTCCATGCTGGCTTCGTCCTGGGCCGCCGGCTATCCGACCAAGCCCGTGGAGCTCGTCGTCGCCTACCAACCCGGCGGCGGCAGCGACAACACCGCCCGTGCCATCGCCGACGCGGTGCGCCCCATCTTTCCGCAGTCCGTCTACGTGGTCAACAAGCCCGGCGCCAGCGGCTCTATCGGCTGGTCCTACGTGGCCACCGGCCCGGCCGACGGGTACCGCCTGGTCCTCATGACGCCGGAGATGCTGGTCGTGCCGCTGATGGGCATAGGCAAGACCAGCGTGGACGAATTCCAGCCCATCGCCCGCTTCACCGACGATCCGTCGTCGATCACGGTACGCGCCGACGCGCCGTGGCACACCATCCAGGAGTTCCTGGCCTATGCCAAGGCCAACCCCGGCCGCGTCGCGATCTCGAACGCCGGCAACGGCACGGTGCCGCACATGGCGGCCGCGGCGCTGGGAGAATCGGTGGACATCGCGTTCACGCACGTCCCCTACCAGGGATCGGCGCCGGCCATCATGGGCCTGCTGTCGGGCGACGTGCAGGCCACCACGGTGGCCTACGCGGAACTGCGCCAGCATGTGGAAACCGGCAAGCTGCGCACGCTAGCGGTGATGTCGGAGAAGCGGATCGAGACGCTGAGCCAGGTTCCGACCTTCAAGGAACTGGGCCACGACCTGCTGTTCAGCGTGTGGCGCGGCGTGGGGGTCCCCAAGGGCACCCCCGCCGAGGCGGTGGAGAAATGGCGCGCGGCGGCCCGGACCCTGTCGCAGTCGACCGAGTTCCAGACCACCATGCGCAAGCAGAACCTGACGCCGGCCTACGCCGACCTGTCCGAGTTCTCGTCCGACGTGGCCAGGCAGGGCCAGGCCTTCAAGACCCTGGTGCCCAAGCTCAACCTCAAGCAGTAATGCGCGAAGGGCGGCCCGAAGAACATCCGGGCCGCCCGCGGGCCATCAGTCGATGATGATGTTGGCCTTCTGGATGACCGGCCGCCAGAGCTGGATCTGGTCCTTGATGTACTGGCCGAATTCCTCGGGCGTGTTGTACATCGGCTCCAGCCCTTCCTTGCGGAACTGCTCCAGGGTTTCCGGATTCTTCAGCACCGCCACGATCTCCTTGTTCAAGCGATCCACGATGGGCTTGGGCGTGCCCGCGATGGTCAGGAGGCCATACCACTGGCTGGCCTCGAAACCTTCGAGGCCCTTGGTCTCGCTGATGGTCGGCACGTCGGGCAATTGCGGCAGGCGCTTGGCGGTGGCCACGGCGATGGGGCGCAGGCGGCCGGCCTGGAAGAACGGCGCAAGCGGCGGATAGCCGGTCAGCACCAGCGAAGTCACGCCGCCGACCAGGTCGTTCAGCGCGGGCGCCGTTCCCTTGTAGGGCACGTGCTGGATCTGGATGTTGGCCTTGAGCTTGAAGTATTCGGTGGCCAGGTGGGCCGCGCTGCCGTTGCCGCCCGAGGCGTAGTCGTAGCCGTTGGGCTTGGCGCGCACGGCCTTGATCAGTTCGTCCACCGTGCGCACGTCCAGCTTGGCCGGGTTGACCGCCAGCACGTTGGGCACGCCGGCCACCAGCGAGATCGGGGCGAAATCCTTCACCGGATCGTAGGGCAGGCGGCGATACAGCGTGGCATTGGCGCCGAAGGTGCCGATGGCGCCCATGATCAGGGTGTAGCCATCGGCCGGCTGCGACTTGGCGTACTGCGTGCCCACGATGCCGCCCGCGCCGGGCTTGTTCTCGACCACGATGGGCTGGCCGAGCGCCGCGCCCAGCTGCTTGCTCATGACGCGCGCGATGATGTCGGTGCTGCCGCCCGGCGTGAACGGGACGACCAGGGTGATGGGCCGGGACGGATAGTTGTCGGCCGCATGCAGCGGAGCGGCGAAAGCGGCGCAGACGATGGCCGAGGTGACGACTTGCTTGAACATGACGATGGGTCTCCTGTGTGTATTGATATATGGGCGGCGAGCCCGCCGCCCCGTGGCTCAGGGACGGGCGCCCCGGGCCTCGATGCGCCGCTGGCGCGCGATCAGCCTTCGGGCCCGTTCGATGACCGGAATGTCGATCATCCTGCCGTCCAGCTGGAACGACGCGCGGCCTTCGGCCTGCGCCTGCTCCGCCGCCTCGATGACGCGCGCGGCATGCGCGACGTCCTCGGGCCGCGGCCCGTACTCCTCGTTGACGATGGCGACCTGCCCCGGATGCACGCAGCTCGCGCCGTCGAAACCGAACTGGCGCGAGCGCCTGACCATGGCGCGGAACCGGTCCCAGTCGGAAAAATCGGCCACGGTGCCGATATAGCCCAGCGGCATGACGCCGGCGGCGCGCGCCGCCAGGATCATTCGCTGCTTGGGCATCAGCAGCGCCTCGTCGGTGGGCTCGAAGCCGCCGTTCAGGGCGAAGTCCTCGCCCCCTATGTTGATGGCCGCCACGCGCGGCGAGGCGCGGGCGATGTCGGTCATCTCCTCGAACGCCTCGGGCGTCTCGATCATGACCAGGAAACGGGTGTGTCCCATGGCCAGGCCACGGTCCGCCTCCAGCTCGGTCACCAGTTCGTCCAGCAGCCGCACGTGCGACGGGCCGTCCACCTTGGTGATGGCGATCCCGTCCACGTCCGCGCCCACGCTGGCCTCGACGTCGCGCACGCACAGGCCGAGCGGGCGGTTCACCCGCACCAGCACGTCGGCCCCGCCGCGCCGCACCTGCGCGGCGGCGGCCGCGACCGCTTCGCGCGCCACGGCTTTCTCGGAAGCCGGCACGCTGTCCTCGAGGTCGAGCATGATGGCATCCGCGCCGCGGGTGTGCGCCTTCTCGATGAAGCGCGGCACGTTCGCCGGCACATACAGCAGCGATCGCCAGACCGGCAGCTCGCGCTGCCTGGCTTGTTCGGCCATGCTCGTCATCGTGCCTCCTCCCGCGTGGCGGCGTGATCGACCGTGGCGCCGCTGGCCACCATGGCCTGGATGTCCTCCTCGCCCAGGCCGGCGTCGCGCAACAGTTCGATGCTGTGCTCGCCGATGTGCGGCGCGGGCCACTTGAGAGCCGGCTCGTAGGTCGAGAAACGGACCGGATTGCGCAGGTTGGTGATCGTGCCTTCGGTGGGATGCTCGACCTTCTGGAACAGCCCCGTGTCGGCCAGGTGCGGATCGTCCAGCACCGAATCCAGCGTGTGCAGCGGCATCGCGGGAATGTCGGCGGCCTCCAGGATCTCCAGCCATTCGGCCGTGGTCCGCGTCGCGAACACCTCGTTGCGGATGCGGAACATCTCGCCGATGTTCTCGAAACGGGCGCGTTTCTCGGCAAAGCGCGGATCGGTCCGCAACTCGGGGCGGCCCATCGCCTCGAACATCGCGAAGACTTGCGCGTCGGTATTGGCGGTCACGCAGATATAGCCGTCGGCGGTGCGGACCGGCCGCGAATTGGGGTCCAGCAGGCGCGAGTCGCCGGTGGCGCCCAGCGGCGGATCGAAGGTCTTCAGGAACATGTGCTCGGCCAGCACGAAGGCGGTCATGCTCTCGAACATGGGCACCTCGACCACTTGCGGGCCGCCGTGCCGCAACCGCTGCACCACCGCCATCAGGATGCTGTTGGCCACCATCACCCCCACGGTACGATCGGCGATGACCATGGGCACGAAACGCGGCTGGCCGTCGCCGCCGTTGTTGATGGCAGCCAGGCCCGAGGCGCCCTGGATGATGGAATCGTAGGCGGGCTTGTCGCGGTAGCGACCTTCCTGGCCGAAGCCCACCACGCTGCAATAGATCAGGTCGGGCTTGAGCCGGATCAGGTCCTCGGCCGACAGGCCCAGGCGCGCCGCCGCCGACGGCCGCATGTTGTGCACCACCACGTCGGCCGACGCGATCAGCTTCTTCAGGGCATCGAGCGCGCCGGGTTTCTTCAGGTCCAGCGCCAGGCTCTTCTTGTTGCGGTTCAGGTGCAGGTATTTCGCCGCCATGCCGGGCGTGGGAGAACGCCCGCCTATCCAGCGCGCCAGATCGCCCGAGGGATGCTCGATCTTGATGACCTCGGCGCCGAAGTCCGCCAGGAACTGCGTCGCGTAGGGCCCCACCACCACCTGCGTCAGGTCGACGATGCGCAGGCCTTCCAGCGGCGCGCGGCCCGCCTGCTGCGATACGGATGCCGTCATGCCGACTCCTTCGTGGCCGAGCCTTGCAGCGTGGTCTTGCCCGCTTCGGTCACGACGCGGAACTCGATCGCGCCGGGCGCTTCGCCCGCGCGGCTCTCGACGCGGAAGGGCACGCCCTCGAACAGCGGCGAGGTATTGCGGGTGGTCAGGCTCGACAGGCGCGCGCCGCCCCAGGCCTCGTGCAGGTGCTCGGCGGCGCACAGCGCCCCCAGGCCGCCGTTGACCACCAGGCCGGGATAGCCTTCGACCTGGGTGGCATAGGGCTGGTCGTAGTGGATGCGGTGGCCGTTGAAGCACAGCGCGCTGTAGCGGAAGATCATCACGGCATCGGCCACGATGGTGTCGGACCGGTGCAGGGCCTCGAAGGCGGGCGCGGCGGCAGCCTTGGCCGCGCCGCCGTCCTTGGCCAGGGTGCTGTCGCGGTAGACCACGTCCTGCTCCTCGACCACCACGGTGCCGGCGGCATTGCTGACGACGTGGCGCACGGTAACGAACACCAGCGGTCCGGAACTGCCCTGCTTGGGGGTGATCGAGGCGATGGTGGACACCCGCTCGAGTTCGTCGCCGATGCGGATGGGCGCGACGAACTGGATGCGCTTGCCGGCGAACATGCGCTTGGGCAGCGGCACGGGCGGCAGGAAGTCGCCCAGCGCCGGATGGCCGTCGCGGCCGAGCTGGGAGCGCGGCACGACGCGCGGGAAGAGCACGCTATACCACATCTGCGGGAATTCGGCGCCCCGGGCGAACGCGGCGCCGCGCGAGGACTCGATGGTGGCCGACAGGCGTTCGGCCAGTTGGGGGGTGACGACGTCGGCGTTCGTCTCGCTGCGGCCCACCCAGGCTTGCAACGCGTCGAGTGCCGCGGGCATGGTGTCGGAGGTCACGATGGTGTCTCGCTGGAGTTCTGTAGTACGGCGCCCATCGTAGACCCACCCCTCGTTTCCGAGAAATGATAAATTGCGGATGTCTATTCCATTTTGGAAACGTACTCCTGGAATACCCCATGAAACTCCAGCAAGTGCGCGCCTTCTGCGCCGTCATCGACCATGACATGAGCGTGTCGCGGGCGGCGCGGGCCCTGCACACCACCCAGTCGGCGGTCAGCAAGCAGATCGGCCAGTTGGAGGACAGCCTGGGCGTGGCGCTGCTGATTCGCGCCAAGAGCCGCATCCTGGGGCTGACCGACGTGGGCCGGCAGGTGCTGCAATGCATGCGCGGCATCCTGGCGGCGACCGAGGATATCTCGCTGATCGTGGCCGACCACCGGCGCGAGGCCGGCGGCCGGCTGGCCATCGCCACCACGCACACGCACGCCCGCTACGCGCTGCAGGACATCGTGCCGGGCTTCACCCGGCGCCACCCGGGCGTGGGCCTGCACCTGGTCCAGGCCACGCCGTCCGAGATCGCCGACCTGGTGGCCACCGGCGAAGTCGACCTGGGCCTGTCCACCGCGCCGCAGATCCTGCCGCCTTCGCTGGCCACCATCCCCTGCTACCAGCTCAAGCACGTGCTGATCGGTGAGCGCGGCCATCCCGTGTTCGAGACGTCGCCCTTGACACTGGAGGCCATTGCCCGCCACCCGCTCATCACCTACAGCGAACAGCACGCCATCGGCCGGCGGGTGAACGAAGCCTTCGCCGCCGCCGGCCTGTCGCCCAAGATCGCCATGCGCGGCACCGACGTGGAGATCATGAAAAGCTATGCGGCCACCGGCGTGGGCCTGGCCGTCATCCCGCTGATCGCCTATTCCCGCACGCGCGACCGCAAGCTCGACGCGCGCCCGGTGGACCACCTGTTCCCGACCAGCATCGTCTACGCGCTGGCCCGGCGCGGCGCGTACTGGCCGCGCCACCTGTACGAGTTCGTCGGCAAGCTGGCGCCGGACCTGACGCCCGCCGCGATCGAAGAGGCGTTGCTGAGCACCGAGCCGCCGGCCTGATGCGCATTCCGCATGCAAAAGCGGAAAAATGAAAATGGTTTTTGGAAACGGTTGTTTTCGCGTGGCGGCGATCCTAGAGTGATTTCCGACGGCGGCCATCCCGGGCCGCCCCCCCGGATATCGCCCACGCCATGCGCCGCCGCACCCAGCCGCCCGCCAACGTCACCGCCCTGGAACGCGGATTCGCCGTACTCGACTGCTTCGCGCGCGCCGCGGGCCCGCTGGGCAACGGCGACATCGCCGAAGCCACCGGCATACCCCGCCCCACCGCCTATCGCCTGATCTCCACGCTGGTCGCGCTGGGCCAGCTGCGGCCCTGTCCGGACTCCGACAAGTACGAACTGGCCGCCGGCGTGGTGCGCCTGGCGCAATCCTTCCTCGGCGCGATCGACGCCCGCCGCCTGGTGCGGCCGCACCTCGTGGCGCTGGCCGAGGCATGCGGCGCCTCGGCTTTCCTGGGCCTGCGCGACGGCACCGACATCCTGGTGGTCGAGGCGGCCCGCGCGCGATCGGCCGTGGCCTTCCTGGGCGCCGACGTCGGCACCCGCATGTCGCTGGCCAGTTCGGCGCTGGGACGGGCCTGGCTATCGGGCGTGGATGCGCTGACCTGCGCCACCGTCGGCGCCGATACGCTGGCCGCCGGCAGCACCGTGACCGCCTCGCGCCTGGACGCGGCGCTGCGCAAGGCGCGCCGGCTGGGCTACGCGGCCTCGCAGGGCGAATGGCACGCACAGATCAATGCCGTGGCCACGCCGGTGCGCGCGCCCAGCGGCGAGGTCTTCGCCATCAATTGCGGCGGCCCCTCGTTCCTGATCACGCCCGACAAGCTGCACGACCTCGTCATTCCCCGGCTGCTGCGCGCGGCGGCCGACTTCGCCGACGAAATCGGCGGCATTTCCGGCCCCGCGCTGACCGCGGCCGTGCCGCCCGTTCCCCGCAAACGGATGGCCGCCTCGTCGGCGTAGGGCCATCCGCCCCCCACGACCAGAAAACAGAAGGAGACACCCATGCCCGACTTTCCTCCCCGCCCGGGGCGGCGCACCGCGCTTGCCGCGCTGCTCGCCGCGGCGGCCGCGCCCCGCCTCTCGGCCGCCCAGGACGAGAACTGGCCCAATCGCCCCGTCAAGCTCATCGTGCCCTTCGCGCCCGGCGGGCCGACCGACACGATCGCCCGCATGCTGGCCGAGAAGATGCAGGCCGCCTGGCAGCAACCCGTCGTGGTCGACTACAAGCCGGGCGGCGGCACCATCACCGGCACCAATACGGTCGCCAAGGCGCCGGCCGACGGCTACACGCTGGGCATGGCCATCAGCGCGCTGATGATCAATCCCAGCATGCAGCCCTCGCTGCCCTACGACACGCGCAAGGACCTGGCCGCCGTCTCGCAGGTCGCGCTGACGCACTTCGGCCTGTTCGCGCACCCCTCGCTGCCGGTCGACACCGTGCCCGAACTGATCGCCTATGCCAGGAAGAACCCGGGCAAGCTCAGCTACGCCACGCCGGGCGTGGGCACGGGCACGCACCTGGCCGGCGAACTGCTGGCCCACATGGCGGGCATCGAGCTGGTGCACGTGCCTTACAAGGGCAGCAGCCCGGCGCAGCAGGACGTGGTGGGCGGACGCGTGCCGCTGCTGTTCGACGTGATGTTCTCGGCCATGCCCTACGTCGAGGACAAGCGGCTCAAGCTGATCGCGCTCGCCAGTCCCAAGCGGGCCGCGAGCCATCCCGACATTCCGCTGATCGCCGAGACCGTGCCGGGCTTCTCGGCGATGAGCACGATCGGCATCGTCGAGCCCGCGGGCGTCCCCGCCGCGCTGCGGCGGCGCGTCGGCGCGGACATCGGACGCATCGTGAAGGCACCGGACCTGGCGGCGCGCATGCAGCAGCTGGGCATGGAGCCGGTGGGCTCGACCCCCGAGCAATACGCCGCGCTGATCGACGCCGAAATCGACAAATGGGCCAAGGTGGTCAAGACCGCCGGCATCAAGATCGAATAGATTCCCCACAAGGAGAAATCCATACCATGGCACTTACGCTCACGCCCCTGACGCCCGGCTTCGTCGCCGAAGCCTCGGGACTGGACCTCGCCCGGCCGCTGGATGCGGCCGCCGTCCGCGCCATCGAAAAAGCGATGGACGACTACGCCGTGCTGGTGTTCCGCGACCAGCCGCTGGACCAGGACCAGCAGATCCGCTTCGCCAAGAGCTTCGGTCCGCTGGACCTGGGGCTGCGCAAGGTCAAGGGCGGCGCCCACCGCTTCGACCACGCGGAACTGGCGGACATCTCGAACGTCACCGTCGACGGCTCGGTCGCCGGCCGCGAACACGCCAAGATCGTCGGCAACATCGCCAACCAGCTCTGGCACAGCGACAGCTCGTTCCAGCGCCCGCGGGCCAAGTATTCGATGCTGTCGGCGGTGGTCGTGCCGCAGGACGGCGGCCAGACGGAATTCGCCGACCTGCGCGCCGCCTACGACCATCTGCCGGAGGCCATGAAGGCCGCCATCGGCGACCTCCAGGCCGTGCACTACGCCCTGCACTCGCGCTTCCTGCTGGGCGACACCGACTATACCGAGGCCCAGCGCAATGCCCTGCCTCCGGTGCGCTGGCCGCTGGTGCAGACCGATCCGCGCTCCGGCCGCAAGATCCTGTTCGTGGGCATCCACGCCTGCGAAGTCGTGGGCATGACCGTGGCCGAGGGCCGCATGCTGCTGCTCGACCTGCTCGAACACGCGACCCAGCGCGAGTTCGTCTACCGCCACGCGTGGCGCGTGGGCGACCTGGTCATGTGGGACAACACCGCCACCCTGCATCGCGGCCGGCGCTTCGACTTCGCGCAGCGGCGCGAGCTGCGGCGCGCGACCACCGAGGAAGTGCAGTTGTCGGCCGAGGCGCGCGCGGCGGCCTGACCCTGCCGCTACTTGCCGTGCTCGGCCGCGATCGGCCGGGTCTCGCCGGTCTCCACCAGGCTGCGGGTGGCGTCCGGCGAGCCGTAGATCCACAGGATCTTCATCGGCCGCGTCGCCGACAGGTTGCGGAAGCGGTGCGGCACGCCCGGCGGAATGTAGGTCGCGTCGTGCGCCTTGAGCGGGTGGGACTCGCCGTCGATGTCGAGCACGGCCTCGCCCTCGATCAGCACGACGCTTTCCTCGCAGTTGTGGAAATGAAAGGGAATCTGCGCGCCGGCCTCGAATTCGGTGTAGCCGGTCAGGAAACCCTGGGCGCCGACCTGGCGCCCGACCAGCGGCGTGGTGCGCGCGCCGCCGCCGCGGTCGTGGACGGGCAGTTCGGCGGCCTTGAGCAGGACGGCCCGGGATGGCGTGACGTTCATCGTGGGTTCCTCGGCCTCAGTTGGACTGGATGTTGCCGTCGCGGATCAGTTGCTGGTACAGGTCGAAGTTGCCGCGCGTGGCGGCGCCGAATTCGTCGGGGCCGATGCCGCGCAGGGTCATGCCCAGCGGCGCCAACTGCGCCTTCACGTCGGACGCGGCCAGGGCCTTCACCACGCTCTGGTGCAGGCGGTCGACGATGGGCCGGGGCGTCCCGTGCGGCGCGACGATCGTGGCCCACGAGTCGAAGAAGAACCCGGGCAGGCCGGAGGTGTCCACCGTCGGCACCCCGGGGAACTGCGCCAGCGGCTCCTTCGTGGATACCGCCAGCAGCTTCACCTTGCCGCCCTGGATCAACCCCGCCACCGTTCCCAGCCCCTGGAATCCCGCCTGCACTTCCTTGCCCGCCACCGCCACGGCGCCGGGCGTCGCGCCCTTGTAGGGCACGTGCACGATGTCCAGGCCGGCCTTGCGGGCGAACAGCGCCATCGCGATGTGCTGCGGACTGCCGTTGCCGCCCGAGCTGTAGTTGATGCGGCCGGGGTTGGCGCGCGCATCGGCGATGAAATCGGCCGCGGTCTTGTAGGGGGAGTCGGCCGGCACCACCAGCCCCCACTCGACCGTCGCCACCAGCGACACCGGATCGAAGTCCTTCAGGGGATGCCACGGCATGCTGGGATAGATGTGCGGGATCATGGTGAGGATGCTGTCGTTGAAGCCGCCCAGCGTGTAGCCGTCCGGCGCGGCCTTGGCCACCTTGTCCGCGCCGATCAGCCCGGACGAGCCGGGAATGTTCTCGACCACGAAGGGCTGGCCCAGGTCCTCGGACATCTTCTGGACCACGATCCGGACCGCCTTGTCCACCGCGGAGCCCGCGGCCAGCGGGATCACCATGCGGACGGGCTTGGCGGGATAGGCGTCGGCTGCCCGCGCGGGGGTGCCCGCGCAGACCAGCAGCGCCATGCCCACGCTTGCGATGATGGACTTCATGTCTGTCTCCTCCCCCGTCTGTGCGGGTGGTGTCTGGGAACGAATCTGCGGTCAGCTGGCCAGGAGCGGAATCTCCAGTTCCCTGGCCAGCTGGTCCAGCTCGGCCGCCACGCCGCGGGAAACGGGAATGCCCGTTTCCCGGTAGTGCCGGCGGCGCACGTGGCTCTGTTCGCCGGGCATCCAGATGCGCTCGGTGCCGGGCATGCGGGCGCTGCCGCGCAGGTCTCCCACCAGCCGGTCGACCGCCTCCTTGAAGCCCTGCACCGGGCCGAAGGCGGCCAGGTTCAGGACCAGCATGGCCTGGCCGGTATTGGTCGGCGTGACGTGGTCCTTGTTGAAATCGACGACGTCCCGCCCCATCGCGGCACCGTTCAGCGTGCCGGCCAGCAGGCCAACCATCAGGGCCAGGCCATAGCCCTTGTGGCCGCCTATGGGCATCAGGAAACCCTCGTCCGATCGAGCGGGGTCGAGCAGCGGCCGGCCCTGGCGGTCGATCATCCAACCTTCGGGCATCATTTCGCCGCGCTTGGCCTTGGCCTTGACCTTGCCGTAGGCGGCGACCGTGGTCGCCATGTCCAGCACCACCGGCGGCTCGTCGCCCGCCGGCACGCCGACGGAAATGGGGTTGGTGGACAGCAGCATGTCGGTGCCGCCCCAGGGCGGCAGGTGATTGGCGTTGCCCACCGCGAAATAGATGCCGACCATGTCGTGCCGCAGCGGCATGGCCGAGTACAGCGAGGCCGGGCCGGCATGGTTGCTGCGGCGCGTGCCCACCCAGGCCGCACCCTGGGTCCTGGCCTTGTCGATGGCGATTGCGGTCGCGCGCGACACCACCAGGTGTCCCATGCCGTTGTCGCCGTCCACGACGGCCATGCCCGGCATGTCGGCCACCACCCGGATGTCGGGCCGCACGTTGATGCCGCCCGACCGGATCCGCCTGACGTATTGGGGCAGGCGGATGACGCCGTGGCCGTCCGAGCCCTGCAGGTCGGCCTGGGCCATCAGGCCCGCCACGGTGGCGGCATCGCCCTCGGGCAGCCCCGCCCGCCGCAGCGCCGCGGCAATGAATCGCTCCAGTTGTTCCAGGGAAACCTATATCGAATTGCTATCTACACCCATGTCCGTCCATGCCGCAGCGCGTTGACGGCCAATGCTAGAGAGCGCCAGGGCGGAAATCCAATACAGAATTCGCTCCGGGCCATATCATCCTGATATGGTTTATCGGGGGCAGCCATGAATCTGCGCACCTTGCGGTACTTCGTCGCCATCGTCGACGCCGGCAGCCTGAGCGCGGCCGCGCAGGCCATCTCCATCGCCCAGCCCGCGCTCAGCCGCCAACTGCGCGAGCTGGAACGGGAAATGGGCCAGCCCCTGCTGATACGAGGCGCGCGCGGCGTGCGGCTGACGGCCGCGGGGCTGACGCTGTACGAGTCCGCGCAGCGCATGCTGGCCGAGGCGGCCCGGCTGCGCCGGCAGATGACGCAGCGCCCGGCCAGCGCCGCCACCACGGTCACCATCGGCATCTCGCCCACCCTGGCCGCGGTGCTGGTGCCGGGCCTGTTCGAACAATCGCGGCGGGGCCTGGACGGCATCCGCATCAAGGTGCGCGAGGCCTTCACGCCCTCGCTGCTGGAATGGGTGGAACGTGGAATGGTGGACATGGCCGTGGTCACCAACCCCAGTCCGGGCGGTGCGCTGGCCCTGCAGCCGCTGCTGGGCGAACCCTTCGCGCTGGTCGCCAACGTCGCGCTGGGCCTGGGCCCCGTCATCCCGGCCACGCAGTTGCATCGCATGCCGCTGCTGATGACCTCCTTGCACCGCGACATCGTGGACAGGCAATTGATGCCGCTGGGCGTGGACCTGCGATTGGAGGCCGAGATCGACTCGGTCGACGCCATCCGGGAACTCGTCTGCCGGGGCCGCTGGGCCACCATCATGCCGATCTCGGTGTTCAAGGACCTGGTTGCCGCGGGCCGGGTGACCGGCTCGGAAATCACCGGCGTGCAACTGAACCGCATGCTGGTGCTGGCGCGCCGCATCGAGCGGGACAGCCCGGCGGCCTACGACGCGGTGCAGGACCTGCTGCACGCGGAATTCGCGCGGCTCAATCGCGCCAATGTATTCGGCATATCGAACCTGGGCGGGCCATTCGCTGGCGAACGGGATGCCATGCGGGCAGGAGAGTGACGGGGAAAGGGCGCAGGAACGACGAGGGGCGGCGGGTGGCGTCCCCACCAGGAATCGAACCTGGATCTGATTCTTAGGAGGAACCTGTTCTATCCATTGAACTACAGGGACGCAAGCCCGCTACTGTAACAGCAGAAAGGCCCCCGGGACAAGAATCGCCTTGCGGTGCAAGCCATGTGAGAATGCGGTCAACGGACCGGGCGAGAACGCGCCGACACCACATCCAGCGAGGTGCCCATGGACCTGTTCCGCGTCAAGAGCATAGACAGCATGCTGGCGCAGCGCGAGACGGCGGGCTTGCGCAAAAGCCTGTCCACCTTCGACCTCGTCATGCTGGGCGTGGGCGCGGTCGTCGGCTCGGGCATCTTCATCCTGACCGGCACCGGCAGCCTGATCGCCGGCCCCGCGCTGTCGCTGTCCTTCGTCCTGGCCGCCATCGCCTGCTTTTTCTCGGCGCTGTCCTATGCCGAATTCTCGTCATCGCTGCCCGTATCGGGCTCGGTCTACACCTATGTCTACGCCACGCTGGGTGAACTGCCCGCCTGGCTGATCGGCTGGATCCTGATCCTGGAGTTCGGCCTGGCGGCCTCGGCCGTCGCCGCTGGCTGGTCCGGCTACCTGCAATCGCTGATCGCCGGCTTCGGCCTGCACCTGCCCGAGGCGCTGCGCGCCGCGCCGGGCGCGGTGGCCGGCAGCGCGTCGCTGTTCAACCTGCCGGCCTTCCTCGTCCTGGCCGCCATCACCGCCCTGCTCTCGCTCGGCGTGCGCCAATCCAAGCGCGTCAACAACGCGATGGTGGTGATCAAGATCCTGGTGGTGGTGCTGTTCATCGCCGCCGGCGCCACCCACGTGCGAACCGAGAACTGGACGCCCTTCATGCCCTACGGCATGAGCGGCGTCTATGCCGGCGCCGCGCTGATGTTCTATGCGTTCATCGGCTTCGACGCGGTCGCGTCCTCGGCCGAGGAAGTCAGGAATCCGCAGCGGTCGCTACCCCTCGGCATCCTGGGCTCGCTGCTGATCTGCACCGTGCTGTACGTGCTCGTGACCCTGGTCATGACCGGTATCGTGCCTTACCAGGACTTCACCGCCAATTCCGACCACCCGGTCTCGCTGGCCTTGCAGCGCACCGGGCAACTGGGCCTGGCCGGCGTGGTCGACCTGGGCGCGATCCTGGGCATGACGACGGTCATCCTCGTCATGAGCTACGGCCTGACGCGCATCCTCTACGCCATGGCGCGCGACGGCCTGCTGCCACGGCGGCTGGCCAGCCTGCATCCGCGCCATGCGACGCCCTTCACGTTGACGTGGACCGTCGGACTGGCCTTCGCGCTGATCGCCGGGCTCATCCCCCTGGCGGTGCTGGCCGAGCTGATCAACATCGGCACGCTGACCGCCTTCGCGCTGATCTCGCTGGCGGTCATCGTCCTGCGCAGGACCCATCCGGAACTGCGCCGCGGCTTCCGCTGCCCCGGCGTCCCCTACGTCCCGCTCGCGGCCGTCGTCTGCTGCGTCTTCCTGATCGCGCACCTGGACCGGATCACCTGGCTGGCCTTCTGCGTATGGCTGCTGGCGGGCCTCGCGGTGTATTTCCTGTATTCGCGCCGCAAGGCCGTGCTGGCCGGCGAACCGGTCACGCCGCCTGGACGCTGATCGCCGGCACCTCGAAGGCTTCCACCCGCGGCGCCTCGCCTTCCCACTTGCGGATCTCCACCAGCGCCGACAGCGCGCTGGGCGCCTGCGCCAGGCGCGAGGTACCCGCGTCCAGGGTCAGCACGTTGGGATTGCCATGCCGCTCCAGCGCCGCATCCAGGGGATCGAACCACGCGCCGGTGGACATGATGGCCACGCCGCGCATCACGTCGTCCTGCACGGAGGCCGCCGCGATGCAGGCGCCGCGGTCGTTGTAGACCTTGACGAGGTCGCCGTCCCGGATCCCGCGCGCCGCCGCGTCCTCGGCCGCCATCCGCACGCGCTCGCGCCCGTGCAGCTTGTTGGCGGTGGACACGATGCCGGCGTCCAGCTGCGAGTGCAGCTTGTCGCCCGGCTGCGATGTGACCAGGTGCAGCGGAAAGCGCGCGGCCAGGTCCGCGCCCAGCCATTCGGCCGGCGGCACCCAGGCCGGATGGGGCGGGCAGTCGTCGTAGCCGAAGCCGGCGATGCGCTCGGAATAGATTTCTATGCGGCCCGACGGCGTCTTGAGCGGATGGGCGGCGGGATCGCGGCGGAACTCCTCGAACAGCACGAACTCGCGCGTCGGCTCGGGCAGTTCCAGGTGTCCCGCGCGCCAGAAGTCCTCGAAACCGGGCGCCTCGAATCCCGCCTCGCGCCACCCCGCGGCCATGCCGTCATAGATGTGGCGTATCCACTGGAACTCGTCGCGGCCGCCGGTGAAGGCCTGCTCGTAGCCGCCCATGGCGGCCAGCTCGCGATAGATGTCGAAGTCGTTGCGGCTTTGCGCATGCGGCGCCAGCGCCTGATGCATGGCCAGCACGAAGCGGTCGCGCGAGGAACCGCCGATGTCGTTGCGCTCGAGCGTGGTGGTGGCCGGCAGCACGATGTCGGCGCGGCGCGCGGTGGGCGTCCACCAGCTGTCGTGCACGACGATGGTCTGGGGCTTGCTCCAGGCGCGCACCAGGCGGTTCAGGTCCTGGTGGTGATGGAAGGGATTACCGCCCGCCCAGTAGATCATCTGGATGTCGGGGTAGACGTCCTTGCGGCCGTTGAACTCGAAAGGCTCGCCGGGCTGCAGCAGCATGTCGGCGATGCGCGCCACGGGAATCGAGCGGCCGATGGGGTTCGCTCCCGAGGACATCTCGGGCGAGGCCGCGGCCGGCCGCGGATTGCCCACGCCGTTCATGGAACCGTGGCCGAACGCGAAGCCGCCGCCGGGCAGGCCGATCTGCCCCAGCGCCGCCGCCAGCGCGATCGCCGCCCAATAGGGTTGCTCGCCGCGGTGCGCCCGCTGCAGCGACCAGGTGCAGGTCAGCATGGTGCGCGTGTCGGCCGCGCGCCGCGCCAGGGCGCGTATGTCGGCCGCCGGCACGCCGCACAGCTCCTGCGCCCACTCGGGACTCTTGGCCTGGCCGTCGGCCCTGCCCAGCACGTAGTCGGCGAAGCGGTCGAAGCCGGCGCAATGGGTCTGCACGAAATCGGCGGCGTGCCGGCCCTCGGCCAACAGCACGTGCACCATGGCCAGCATCAGGGCGGCATCCGTGTTGGGCCGGATGGGGATCCAGCGCGCATCGATGCCTTCCGGCACGTCCGCCCGGGTGGGGCTGACGACCACGAATTCGACGCCCGCTTCCCTGGCGCGCGCCAGCCAGCGCGGCGTGGAATGCTCGCCGGCGCCGCCCGAGGTGATCTGGGTATTGCGCAGCGGTATCCCGCCGAAGGCCACGAGCAGCCGCGTGTGCGCGGCCACGCTGTTCCAGTCGGTGACCCGCCCGGTGACCGGCGAATAGGTGCCGATGATGTGCGGCAGCAGGAATTGCGCCGCGCCCCAGCTGTAGTTGCCGGCCTGGTTGACGCAGCCACCGCCCGCGTTCAGGAAACGGTGGGTCTGCGTGCGCGCATGGTGCAGGCGGCCGGCCGAGGACCAGCCGTACGATCCGCCGAAGATCGACGCATCGCCATGCGTGGTCCGGATGCGCGCCAGTTCGTCGGCCACGAGCTTCAGGGCTACGTCCCATTCCACTTCCACGAACCGGTCGCCGCCACGCGCGCTGCGATCGGCGCGTTCGCGGTCGCGCAGCCATCCCTCGCGCACGGCGGGGCGGGCGATGCGCAGGGGCGAGTGGACCATGCCGGGCATGGACCGCAGGATGGGCGACGGGGCCGGATCGAGCGCGAACGGCTCGCAGGCCTGCAGGCGACCGTCGGCGACGACGGCGGTGAAGGCGCCCCAGTGGGACAGGGACGGAAAGCGTTTGACATCTACGGCCATGGCGGTCTCGGCAGGATCAAGCGTAGTCCAACGGCAGCGCCGTCGTGTATTTCAGTTCTTCCATCGCGAAACTCGAGCTGACGTCGAAGAGTTCCACGACCTGTATGAGTTTCTTGTACACCATATCGAAGCCCTGGATGTCCGGAACCACGACCTTGAGCAGGTAATCGATCTCGCCGCTCATCCGGTAGAACTCGACCACCTCGGGCATGTCGCGCACCCCGGCGGCGAATTTCTGCAGCCATTGCAGGTCGTGGTGGTTGGTCTTGACGGCCACGAACACGGTCACTCCCACGCCCAGCTTGCGGTTGTCGAGCAGGCACACCTGCTTGCGGATCACACCCTCCTGCGTCAGACGCTGGATGCGTTTCCAGCACGCGGTGGGGGACAGGCTGACCCGCTCGGCGATCTCGTTGACCGAGAGCGTGGCGTCTTCCTGGAGGATAGAAAGAATATTGCTGTCTTTTTTATCCATGGGGAATCAATCACTATTCTAGAGATTGGAGGATAAATAATTTTCCCATTTTTTGACAAACCGGTGTCAATAAGGAAAAAAATTTAATCCCCTTCCCCCCTACACTTTCTCCATGCCCGACCGTATCGCGGATGGGGTTCGGCGCCGCCGGCGCCGTCTGTGCATTCGAGGACAAACGCAGCAATGAAAGAGAAGACCAGGCTGGTTACCGCCGGCAGGCATCCCGAGCGTTTCGCCGGGCTCGTGAATACCCCGATCTTCCGCGGATCGACCATTCTTCACGGGTCGATGGCCGAATGGGAGGAAAAGAAGAAGCGGCGCGCCGCCGACGAGCCGGGCGCCACCACCTATGGCCGCTTCGGCACGCCCACCCACCACGCGCTGGAAGAAGCCATCGCCGAACTGGAAGGCGGCCACCGTTCGCAGGTGTTCCCGTCGGGGCTGGCGGCCTGCGCCACCGCGCTGACCGCCCTGCTGGCCGCCGGCGACCACGTGCTGCTGACCGACAGCGCCTATTCCCCCACGCGCACCTTCCTGACCCGCGTGCTGGGCCGTTTCGGCGTGGAAGTGACCATCTACGACCCGACCTCGGGCGGCGGCATCGAAGCCAGCATGCGGCCCAACACCCGCGTGGTCTACGTCGAGTCGCCCGGATCCGAGACCTTCGAGATCCAGGACATCCCCGCCATCGCGGCCGTGGCCCATCGCCACGGCGCCAAGGTGGTCATGGACAACACCTGGGGCACGCCGCTGTTCTTCAAGCCCTTCCAGCACGGCGTGGACGTCTCCATCCAGGCCGCGACCAAGTACATCGTCGGCCACTCCGACGCCATGCTGGGCATCGTCACCTGCACCGAGGAAACCTGGCCGCTGATCAAGCGCACCACCCAGGACCTGGGCCAGACCGCCGGCCCCGACGACGTCTATCTCGCGCTGCGCGGCCTGCGCACCATGAACGTGCGCCTGCAGCAGCACTGGAAGTCGGGCGTCGAGGTGGCTTCGTGGCTGGAGACCCGGCCCGAGGTGGAAAAGGTGCTGCACCCCGCGCTGCCCAGCCATCCCGGCCACGCGCTGTGGAAACGCGACTTCCTGGGCGCCGCCGGACTGTTCGCGGTGGTGCTCAAGCCCGCATCGCCGGCCGCGGTGGAAGCCTTCATCGACAGCCTGCAGTTGTTCGGCATCGGCGTATCGTGGGGCGGCTACGAAAGCCTGGTCATCCCCTTCAACCCGTCGGGCGACCGCGTCACCGCCAAGTGGCCGTACACCGGCCAGGCGCTGCGGCTGCACGTCGGGCTGGAGGACCCGGCCGACCTGATCGCCGACCTCGAAGGCGGCTTCGCCGCGCTGGCCGAAATCGATTCGGCCCCCGTCGCGCGCCGGGCCTGACCGAGAAACCCAGGTCTCGCGCGGGGAACGAAGGTTTCCCCGCGGAGTATCATGTAACAGTTATTCAATCGGTGGAATCGCCATGGCTAAGATGAAAATCGAAGGGTCGTTCGTCGCCCTGATCACTCCTTTCAATCAAGACGGCAGCGTCGATTTCGAAGGCTTCCGCACCCTGCTCAAGTTCCATGAGGACAACGGCACCTCCGCCGTGCTGATCATGGGCTCGACGGGCGAAGTCTCGATGCTGTCGCAGCAGGAGCGCCAGCAGATCATCGCCGAGACCGCCAAGATGAAGAACGGCAAGATGAAGTTCTTCTATGGCTGCACCGGCAACAACACCGACACCACCATCGACTACCTGCGCTTCGCCCACGCCAACGGCGCGGACGGCGCCATCCTGGCCGCGCCGGCCTACATCTGCGGTCCCGAGTCCGACATCGAGGATTACTTCCTGGAAGTGGCCGACGCCACCGACCTGCCGCTGGGCATCTACAACAACCCGCCGCGCGTGAAGACCGACCTGCACTGGGACAACCTGCTGCGCATCTTCAAGCATCCCAACTACGTCGTGCACAAGGAATCGACCACCCGCGTGGGCCAGGTCGCCCAAGTGCTGCGCGCCCGCCCCGACGTGGCCGTGATGTGCTGCGACTCGCCCAACCTGGGCCTGGTCGTCCCGACCATGAGCCTGGGCGGCCACGGCACCGCCAACATGACCGGCAACATCGCCCCGGCCGAGATCGCGACGATCTCCAAGCCCTGGAAGACGCCGGAAGTGTCCGAGAGCTTCCGCGACATGTACCTGCACATGCTGCCCATGCTGCACTTCTCGTATTCGGCCATCAATCCGGTGGCGATCAAGTCGCTGATGAAGGCCGTGGGCCTGCCCGCCGGCGACCTGCGCAAGCCGCTCAAGGGCCTGGCCCCCGAGGCGCTGCAGAAGGGCCTGCGCGTGGTGCGCGAGTTGGAGCTCGACAAGAAGTACGGCTGGAGCTCGCCCGAGCTGAAGTCGGCCTGACGGACGGACGCGACTCATGGACCTCGGCATCCAAGGCAGGAGCGCGCTGGTATTCGGCGGCAGCCGCGGCATGGGGCGCGCCTGCGCGCACCAGTTGTCGCAAGAGGGCGTGCTCGTGACCATCGCGGCGCGCACCCAGGCCACGCTCGAGAAGGCGGCGGCGGAGATCACCGCGCAGACCGGCACGCCGGTACGCTACGTGGTCGCCAACATCACCACCGAAGCGGGACGCGACGCGGCGCTGGCCGCCTGCCCCGCTCCGGACATCCTGGTCAACAATGCCGACGGTCCCGAGCCCGGCGATTTCCGCAAGTGGACGCTGGACGACTGGCACCAGGCGCTGGACTCGATGATGCTGGGTCCGATCGAGATGATCCGCCGCACGGTGGATGGCATGGTCGAACGCAAGTTCGGCCGCATCGTCAACATCGTGTCGCGCAGCGTGAAGACGCCGCAGATCGAGCTGGGCCTGTCCAACGGTGCGCGCTCGGGCCTGGTGGGCTTCGTGGCGGGACTGGCGCGCCAGACCGTGCGCCACAACGTCACGATCAACAACCTGCTGCCGGGCGTGTTCGCCACCGACGCCCAGCGCCGCCACATCGAGGGCATGCTGGAGGACACCGGCAAGACCTTCGACCAGTTGTGGGAAGAACGCGGCAGCAACAACCCCGCCGGCCGCTATGGGCGCGCCGAGGAACTGGGTGCGCTGTGCGCCTTCGTGTGCTCGGCGCACACGGGCTACATCACCGGCCAAAGCCTCCTGATCGATGGCGGCGGCTACCCGGGCACGTTCTGACGGGCACCTGGACAGCGATCCGGGAACAAGAAGGAAAACAGGAGAACAACAAGGCGTCCGCGCCGTCCCGCTTGCGGAACGGCCCAGGATGCGCGGGCTCCGGCCCACCCCTTCGGGGGACGGCTGGCGCATTTTCTAATAACCGAAAAATATATAGAAAACGGAGACAATTCTGTTTTTCGAATATGGGGAAATCATGAACCGCACGACCCGCCGCTCTTTCCTGCACACCTCCCTGGCCGTCGCCGGCCTGGCCGGTGCCGCAGCCCTGGCCAGCCCTGCCCATGCGCAGGGCGATTATCCGTCCCGTCCGATCACCATCGTCGTCCCGCACGCCCCTGGCGGCGCGGTCGACAACACGGCGCGCCTGTTCGCCGACAAGCTCAGGGACGAGCTCAAGCAGTCGATCGTGGTCGAGAACCGCGCCGGCGCGTCGGGCATGATCGGCGCCGCCTATGTCGCGCGCGCGGAACCGGACGGCTACACGCTGTACTTCAATGCCTCGATCCACGCCATCAATCCGCTGCTGTACAAGAAGAACATCAAGTTCGACGCGGTCAAGGACTTCGCCCCCGTCAGCATGCTGGCCCAGGGCGCGCTGATCTTCAGCGTCCATCCCTCGGTCCCGGCCCACAACGTGCAGGAGTTCGTCTCCGTCCTGAAGGCCAATCCCACCAAGTACACCTTCGTGACCAGCGGCTTCGGCTCGGCCGGCCACCTCGGCGCCGCGCAGTTCCTGCACGAGGCCCACCTGACGGGCGACATCCCCATCGTGCTGTACAAGGGCGCCGCCCCGGCGCTGCAGGATCTGGTGGGCGGCCAGGTGTCGGCCATGATGGATCCCATGCTGTCGTCGCTGCCGCACGTGAAGGCCGGCAAGCTGCGCGCCCTGGCCGTGACCGGCCGCGAACGCAGCCCGCTGCTGCCCGACGTGCCCACCATGCGCGAATCCGGCTTCAAGGACTTCGAGTTCTACTCCTGGTATGGCCTGTGGGCGCCCGCCAAGGTGCCGGCCCCCATCCTGAAGAAGCTGGACGCCGCCACGGCCAAGATCATGGCGTCGCCCGACATGAAGGAACGCCTGTCGTCGCTGGGCTTCGAATCGGCCTACAAGAATTCGGCCGACTTCGCCAAGTACATCGACTCGGAGATGGCGCGCTACCAGAAGATCATCGACGCGGCCAAGATCACGGTCGAATAAGCGGCAAGGTTCATGAAAGTACTCGTGCTGGGCGCCGGCGTGGTCGGCGTCGCGACCGCCTACTACCTGTGGAAGGACGGTCACGAAGTCACCGTGGTCGAGCGCCAGCCCGGCCCCGGCCGGGAAACGAGCTACGGCAACGCGGGCGGATTGTGTCCCAGCTTCGCCGGCCCCTGGGCCGCGCCGGGCATGATCTCCAAGGTGCTGAAGCTGTCGGTCCAGCGCGATTCCCCCATCCGGTTCTCGCCGCTGCCCGAGCCCCGCAAGGTGGCCTGGGTGCTGCAATGGATGCGCAATTGCAATGCCGAGCGCTTCCGCGTCAACAAGCTGCGCATGCAGCGCGTGGCGCACTACAGCCTGCAATGCCTGCGCGAGATCGCCAGCGGCGAGGACCTGCCCTCGTTCGACTTCCACGAGGGCGGCACGCTGCAGATCTTCCGCACGCCCGCCGAGCTCGACCTGGGCCGCCTGTCGGCCAAGGCGCTGGAGGAATACGGCGTGCCCTGGCGCATCCTGGATGCCGCCGACATCAGCGCCCTCGAACCGGCCATGGCGCATAGCCGCGCCACGGTGGCGGGCGCGCTGCACATGCCGGCCGATGCCTCGGGCGACAGCTACAAGTTCTCGCAAGGGCTGGCCGCCTTCCTGCAGCAGCGCGGCGTGGATTTCCGCTACGGCGTGCGCATCGACGCGCTGGAGCGCGAGGGCGACGCCATCGGCGCCGTCCGCACGTCGCAGGGCCCGCTGCGCGCCGATGCCTACGTCGTCGCGCTGGGCAGCCATGCGCCGTTCCTGGTGCAGCCGCTGGGCCTGAACCTGCCGGTCTATCCGCTCAAGGGCTACTCCATCACCGTGCCCGTGTCCGACCCCGACGCGGTCCCGCGCATGGCGGTCATGGATGAGCACAACAAGATCATGATCTCGCGCCTGGGCAACCGCATACGCGCCGCCGGCATGGCCGAGCTGACCGGTTACGGGCTGGGACTGAACCCCGCGCGCAAGAAGCTGCTGGTCGACGTCGTGGGCGAATTGTTCCCGCGGGGACTGGACTGGGACCAGGTGGAGTTCTGGGCCGGCCTGCGGCCCATGACGCCGGACGGCCCGCCCATCCTGGGCCGCACGCGCTGGAGCAACCTGTTCCTGAACAGCGGCCATGGCTCGAACGGATGGACGCAATCCTGCGGCACCTCCCGCATCGTGGCGGACATCGTGGCCGGCCGGCAACCCGCCATCGACCTGGACGGACTGACGGCGGAACGTTTCCACGCCTAGAACCTAGGGCCGCTTACGTCTTTTACCTCGCGTAGGACACTTGGACGCCCGCTTGTTGCATGCTATGGCCCGGCTCGTAGCGGAAGAAGCAGCATGGCGAACGGACTTTATCGACTTGCCGAAGGCCACCCCTATCCCCTGGGGGCGACATGGGACGGACGGGGCACCAATTTCGCGCTGTTCTCGGCCCATGCCACCAAGGTGGAGCTGTGCCTGTTCGACGCGCACGGCCATGAGACCGAACGGATCGAGCTGCCCGAGTTCACCGACGAGATCTGGCACGGCTACCTGCACGGCCTGCAGCCGGGCACGCTGTACGGCTACCGGGTGCATGGTCCCTATGTCCCCGACGAGGGGCATCGCTTCAATCCCAACAAGCTGCTGCTGGACCCCTACGCCAAGGCCCACGCGGGCCAGTTGAAGTGGTCGCCGGAGGTGTTCGGCTACCGCGTGGGCGATCCGGACGCGGACCTGTCCTTCGACGAACGCGACAGCGCGCCCTTCGTCCCCAAGTGCATCGTGGTCGACTCGACGTCGGGAAGCCGCCCCGAACGGCTGCGCGTGCCCTGGGACATGACCGTCCTGTACGAGATGCATGCGGCGGGCTACACCCGGCTGCACCCGGCCGTGCCGCCCGAACTGCGCGGGACCCTGGCCGGGCTGCAGCATCCCGAAGTCATCTCCTACCTGCGCGGCCTGGGCGTGACGTCGGCGGAACTGCTGCCGGTGCATACCTTCGTCAACGACAACCACCTCCTCGAAAAAGGACTGACCAACTACTGGGGCTACAACACCCTGGGCTTCTTCGCGCCCGACCCGCGCTATTTCGCCGGCGAGGCCGTGCAGGAATTCAAGGGCATGGTGGACCGCTTCCACGATGCCGGCCTGGAAGTCATCCTGGACGTGGTCTACAACCATACGGCCGAAGGCAATGAAATGGGGCCGACGCTGTCCTTCAAGGGCATCGACAACGCCTCGTACTACCGCCTCCTGCCCGACCAGGCCCGCTACTACATCAATGACACGGGCACCGGCAACACCTTGAACCTGAGCCATCCGCGCACGCTGCAAATGGTGACGGACAGCCTGCGCTACTGGGTCGCGGAGATGAAGGTGGACGGCTTCCGCTTCGACCTGGCCACCATACTGGGGCGCGAGACCCATGGCTTCGACGAAGGCGGCGGCTTTCTCGACAGTTGCCGCCAGGATCCGATCCTCTCCAGCGTCAAGCTCATCGCCGAACCCTGGGATTGCGGCCCGGGCGGCTATCAGGTCGGCGGCTTCCCGCCCGGCTGGGCCGAATGGAACGACCGCTTCCGCGACACCGTGCGCGGCTTCTGGAAGGGCGATGCCGGCACGGCCGCCGACTTCGCCACCCGGATCACCGCGTCGGGCGACCGGTTCAACCGCCGCGGACGCAAGCCCTGGGCCAGCGTGAACTTCATCACCGCGCACGACGGATTCACGCTGAACGACCTGGTGTCCTACAACGACAAACACAACGAAGCCAACGGCGAGGACAACCGCGACGGACATTCGGACAACCGATCGTGGAACTGCGGCGCCGAAGGCCCGACCGACGACCCCGACATCCGCGCGCTGCGCGAACGCCAAAAGCGCAACATGCTGGCGACCCTGCTGCTGTCGCAGGGCACGCCCATGATCCTGGCCGGCGACGAGTTCGGCCGCACCCAGCGGGGCAACAACAACGCCTATTGCCAGGACAACGAGATCAGCTGGGTGGATTGGGAAGGGGTGGACGACGACGGCCGCGCGTTGCAGGAGTTCGTGCGCAAGCTCCTGTACCTGCGCCGGCGCCTGCCGGTCCTGCGGCGCAACCGTTTCCTGACGGGAGAGTACAACGAAGCCCTGGACGTCACCGACGTACAGTGGCTCTCGCCCGCCGCGACGCCGCTGACCGGCGAACAATGGGCCGACGAATCCATGCGCTGCTTCGGCATGCTGATCGACGGCCGCGCCCAGGCCTCGGGCATCAAGCGCCCGGCCTCGGATGCGACGCTGCTGCTGGTCTTCAACGCCCATCACGACACGGTCAACTTCACGCTGCCGGACGTCCCCGGCCCCGATGCCTGGACCTGCCTGCTGGACACCAACATGCCGGTGCGCGAAGACCTGCCGGTATTCAACGCAGGGGACGTCTACCAGGTCACCGCGCACTCCCTGCTGCTATTCGCGCTCGAGGCCAAGGGCGCCTCGGCACGCGTGCTGGCCAACATCGAGACCCGCCTGACCGACGCGCCGGAATAGACCAAATTGGTTCTTGCATAGCCGCGCCGATTCCCAGCCCCGGGGGAAGCCGGTACAATCCGGCGCGGCTGCCACAAGTAACCCTTTATTTCAATTGATACCAAGCTCCAATGTCGGCTGACCGAGCAAGCGCCCAGGCAGGCGACGCCGGAGCCGCTGCCCCCGCCCAAGTCCGCCTTCCCGTCCGTGGACGGGGCCTGATATACGGATGCTCCGCGCTGGCCCTGCTGGCCTGCGCGGTCACCGGCGGCCTGCAATGGCCCATCGCCCTGCCGTTGATCTCCACGCTGGTCGCCGGCGTCATCGTGCTACCCCTGCGCGAATCGACGCTGCTGTCGGCGGCCTCGGTGGTCTTCACCTCGCTGCTGGATTTCTGGAACTGGATGATCGGTCCGCTGCCGCTGGTCTGGCGTCTGCCCGACGTCCCGGTCGCGCCGCTGTTCGCCGTGACCACGCTGCTGTCCGTCGCCGTGGTTCACCTCTGCCTGTCGGCATCGCAGGCGGCGGGCCAGCGGCTGGCTGCGCGAGCGGCCCTCGACCGCCCCGCGCGGCCGGCCACACACATGGAGCCGCTGCTGGACCGCCTGCCGCACGCCATGGCGATCGCCGGCGCCGACGGCGCGCTGGCCTATGCCAACGGCCCCTACCTGGCCCTGATCGACAAGCCCGCCGACGTCGCGCTGGGGCGCACCATGCGCGAGCTGTGGCCGCGCCGCGCGGCCTCGCTGTGCGCGCCCCACCTGGAACAGGCCGCCCAGGGCAAGGCCGCGAGTTTCCGGCTGCCCTTCACCACGCCCGACAACGTCAAGCGCGAATTCGACGTCTTCCTCTCGCCCCACGCCGATACGGACGGGGGCACCCAGGCCACACTGATGATGCTGGTGGACGTGACCGACGCGGTACGCGCCAAGCATGGCCTGATCGAACGCGAATCGATGTACAAGGCCGTCATCGAGCATGCTCCCATCGGCATCCTGACCCAGGTCGACGGCCTGCTGATCTATGCCAACCCCGCGGCGCTGCTCATGCTGTCGGCGGACTGGTCGGGCCGCGCCATCGGACGGCCGTTCTCGGACTTCATCGTCGACAAGGACCGCGAAAAGGTCCGCCGGCGCATCGAGGAACTCGCCCAGGCCCCGGGCTTCGCCGAGTTCAGGCCCTATCGGCTGGTGGCGCTGGACGGCCAGAAGCGCGACGTCGAGCTGGCCGCGATCAGCGTCACCCGGGACGGCAGACAGCGGGTCGAATTGTTCTGCGTCGACGTCACGGAACACCGGCTGGCCGAGGACAAGATCCGGCAGTTGAACGAAACCCTGGAGCTGCGCGTGGCCGAGCGGACGGCCGAACTCGAGGCGTTCACCAGTTCCGTCAGCCACGACCTGCGTGCGCCGGCCCGCCAGATCATGTCGGCCGCCGATATCATGCTGCGCAAGGCCGGACAGCCGGGCGGCGACATCAAGCCCATGCTGTCGGCGCTCCTGACCACCGCCGAGCGCATGAACCGCACCATCGACGCGCTGCTGGAGCTGTCACGCCTGGGACGCGCCGGCATCGTGCCCTCGCTGTGGCCGCTGGGCACCATGGTGCAGGAAATCCAGTCGGAAATGGCCGCCAACGTGGCGGACCGCACGGTCTCGTGGCGCATCGACAAACTGCCGCGCGTGTTCGCCGATCCCCACCTGATCCGGCTGGTCATGGTCAATCTGCTGGACAACGCGGTCAAGTTCACCCGCTATACCCCCAACGCGCTGATCGAGGTCTGGGCGGACGAGTACGAGCAGACCATCGCCATCAACGTACGCGACAACGGCGCCGGCTTCGACATGCGTCAGGCCGGCAAACTCTTCACCATGTTCAGCCGGTTGCATTCCAACCGGGATTTCGAAGGCACCGGCGTCGGATTGGCGCATTGCCGCCGCATCGTCGAGCGCCACGGGGGGCGCATCGTCGCCCATGGCGAACCCGGCAAGGGCGCCACGCTCCGGTTCACGCTGCCGCACGAACCCCATTCCGTATAAACCCGGAGGCGCGCCCTTCGGTACCTGTATCCGTATGTAAAACGCCACTGCAACATTACATTGCGGAAATGTTTACAGGATGCAACACCGAAAACATAGAATAAACGGTCCCTATTCCTCGCTTTCGAGGTGCCATGACCACCCTCGCCTACAGTTCGCTCGCGGTTGCCTTCCTGCTGGGCCTGCTCAAGTTCCGCGCGTCGTGGCGCAAGCGGCGCCGGCTGCGGGAGATCGAGTTGCGAGGCGGGTCACTGTGCATGGAATGCGGCCGATACCTGAAGCCGCACGCCCGTTACTGCCCGCATTGCCTGGCCGAACAGCGCGGCTAGGAACGGCGGTCAGGCCGGGCCCACGCGGCTTCGGATCTCTGCCAGCGTTTCGATCTGGCGGCCCTGCCCGTCGAAATTGGCGGGGTCGAGCCATCGCCCATACGCCGCATGCAGGGCCGGATAGTCGCTGTCGATGATCGAATACCATGCCGTATCGCGATTGCGCCCGCGCGTGACCACGGCCTGGCGGAAAATCCCTTCGAAGGTGAAGCCGTAGCGCGAAGCCGCCGCGCGTGACGGGGCGTTCAGCGCGTCGCACTTCCACTCGAAACGGCGATAGCCGAGGTCTTCGAACACATGCCCGAGCAGGAGCGCCATCGTTTCGGTGGCGATGCGCGTGCGCTTCATGCGCGGCGAATAGGTGACACTGCCCACTTCGATCACGCCGTTGGGCGCATCGATGCGCATGAGGGCGATCGTGCCCACCGCCTGTCCGCTGGCGAGGTCGATCACGGCATGATGCATGGGATCGCTCAAGCCCGCGACCGTTTCCAGATAGCGGCGATAGGCATCCAGCGAGTCGAACGGGCCGACGGAAAGATAGGTCCAGTCGCGCCAGTCGGGCGCATCGCGATACGCCTCGTAAAGCTCGGCCGCATGGCGCTCCGGATCGATGCGCTCGATCCTGCAATAGCGCCCCGCGAGCGTTCGGCCATCGGGAAGCCGGGCGCCTTGCCAATCCGGCAGGGCCGCACCGACCGGCTGTTGGAATTCGTTCAATCTGGCCGTCACGTCGTTCCCGCCTCTGCCTGGTGTGCAACGCTCCAAGATAAGCCAAGCCCGGCCTTTCCAAAAGCCCCATGACAAAAGGCCTCCCGGGAAGGAGGCCCTTGCGCGACAGCGGGACTACCGGGGCTTACTTGCCGGCCTTCTGATAACGCTCGATGCTGCCGACGATCTCCTGGCGGGCGGCTTCCGGGCCGTCCCAGCCCTTCACCTTGACCCACTTGCCCTTCTCCAGATCCTTGTAGTGCTCGAAGAAATGCTGGATGCGCAGCAGGTACTCGGGCTGCAGGTCTTCCGGCTTCTGCCAGTGGCGGTAGATGGGCAGGACCTTGTCCACGGGCACGGCCAGCAGCTTGGCGTCGCCGCCCGCTTCGTCGTCCATGTTCAGGATGCCGATGGGACGGCAGCGCACGACGGCGCCGACGGTGACCGGATGCGGGGTGATGACCAGCACGTCGACGGGGTCGCCGTCGTCGGACAGGGTCTGCGGCACGTAGCCGTAATTGCACGGGTAGTGCATGGCCGTCATCATGAAGCGATCGACGAACAAGGCTCCGGTTTCCTTGTCGACTTCGTACTTGATCGGATCCGCGTTCATCGGGATCTCAATGATGACGTTGAATTCTTCCGGCGCCTTTTTGCCGGGACCGACTCGATCGAGATTCATAACTGCCTGGAAGGTTGGAAAAAACAGGTGGACCGGCCCGGGGCCGGCACGACATCGAAAAAAACCGCTGCGCTAGAGGCCGGCCGCGCGATCGGGCGCCACGTCCTCTTCGCTCTCGAACTGGGGCCGCGCGGCGGCGGGGGCGAACAGGACGGCTTCGTCGGCCTTCAGGACCGGCAGGCCGATCACCGCCTCGGTGGCCAGGCGCCAGTGCCGCACGGCCTCGACGGCGCGGTCGGTGCGATCGTACAGGCTGGCCAGCAGCGCATGCGTGCGCGGGTCGTCGCGCTCGCTCAGGCTGCGTTCGAGATATCGCTGCGCCGGCCCCCACAGGCGCCCACACAGGCACAGCGTGCCCAGCGCCTGCAGCAGGTCGGGATCGTTGGGGTGCTGGCGCAGCCAGCTCTCGGCCTTCTCCAGCCGCGGGGGTATCTGTTCGGGGCTGCAACGGGCATAGGCCTGAAGCAGGACGGGACTGAGCTGGGCGTCGAGCGCGGTCTCGAGGATGCGGCGGGTCCGCAGCTCGTCGCCATCGGCCTCGAACACCGCGGCGCCGGCCTGCGCCACTTCCGGCAGGACGCGTTCGTCGTCCTTCAGGTCCTTCCAGATCGCGCGCCGCGTGGCGGCATCGCTGGCCGACCGCAACAGCTCGGCCGCGGCGGTGGCGATCATGCGCGTGGCGGCGGCCGGATGCAGGGCATTGCGCTTGGACAGCGTGCGCGCCAGCTTCAGGACCTCGGCCCAGTGCCCCAGGTCGCGATGGGCGCGCAGGGTGAGCCGCAGCGAATGCATGTGCTTGGGGCCGCCTTCGTGCAGTTGCGACAGCAAGGCCAGCGCTTCCTCTGGCCGCTGCTGGTCCAGCAGCATGTCGGCCTCGACCAGGACGACGGCGGGCTTGAGCCCGGCATCGGCGTCGGCGGCCTCGCGGGCCTGCGCCAGCAGCAGGTCGCGGCGGGCGAACTCCTGCATGGCATGCGCCGCCCGGGCGGCCGACAGGTTGGCCAGGACGCGGCGCGACGGCACGTCGGTCTGTCCGGCCACGCTGCTCATGTCGGCCTCGGCCTTGGCATAGCGGCCTTCCAGAAGGTTGATCCAGCCGCGCTCGAGCAGTTCCTGCTGCTGCGCCAGCGCGCGGCGCGCGCGCCAGCGGCGCACCCGCACGGGCAGGTCCAGGGTCCAGGAGATGGCGCGCAGCGCGGCGTACAGCACCGCGAACAACGCGACCAGGATCAGCGCGGCCAGGCTGGCGGACAGCTCCACCCGGTAGGGCGGCAGCAGCAGCGCGACGTTGCCGGAGTGATAACGCAGCCCGACGGCCAGCCCGACGGCGGCCACCAGCAGCAACAGGGTCCAGAACCAGGTGCGCATGCCTTACCTCTGCGCGCCGGGGACGGCGTTGCGCGGCAGCACCGACCGGACCGCGGCCAGGCTGTCATTGAGATTCGGCAGCTCGATGGAGATGTCGGTCTCGCGGATCTGCCGCAGCAGCGTCTGGGCATTGCGCGTGAGCGGCGCGTTCGCATCGAAATAGGCGGGCAGGGCCTGGCCGACGGCGTCCAGGTCGGCGCGCCAGGCATGCTCCTGCCGGGACAACAGGGCCAGCCGGGCATTGAGCAGCCTGAGCTTGAGATTCTCGCGCACCATGGCGCCCTGCTCGGGGGATACCAGCAGGGCGTCGGGCTTGTCGATGCGGCGGATGCGGATCAGGTCGCGCATGTCGCCCAGGAAACCGTCCCGCAGCGGCCGCCACCACGCGGTGGCGCGCTGCCACCAGGGCGCGTCGCCCGCCGGCGCCTGCGCCGTCTCGGCCGCGGCCGGCGCGGGCTGGCCATCGGCCTCGTGGGCCGGCTGCACGCTGGCCAGCAGCGGCAGGCGGTCGAGCAGGCCGATCAACTGGTCGATCTTGACCACCAGGCCGGACACGTCCACCGACGGCAGTCCGCGCAGCCGCTCGAGGTCCTGCGCGATGGCGCGGCGCACGGCGGTGAACTGGGGCCGGTCGGCGCGCGCCAGCCGGGCGTCGGCCACCTGCAGCGCGGCGATGGAGTTCTGCACGTTGCCGGCCAGTTGCAGCTGCTGGGCGGCGATGGACAGGGCCTGTTCGACCTCGATCAAGGTCCATTCGTCCTCGCCGCGCGACAGTTCCTGATAGAGCTGCTCCAGCGCGGCCTGCTGGCTTTGCGACTCCAGCACCTTGGACTCGAGCACGGCCAGCTTGTCGGTATTGCCCTGGGCGATGGACAGGGCCTGGCGGGCGCGGGCCTGGGCATCGCGGGAGAAGGAGTCGATCTCGTTGAAGCGGCGCGCCGATTCGCGGCCGATGGCATCGACCAGCTGCTGCTGGCGCCACAGCGCGGCAGCCAGCACCACGATCACGATCAGCGCGAAGGCGAGCACCGTTCCGAGCCAGGGGAAGGAGCGGGTGGACGCCCTGCCCTTGGGGGCACGGCCGGCGCGCTCGGTTGCGGAACGGATATCGTTGGGCGCAGGACCCTGCGCGGATGCGGGAGATGCGTTCTCGGATGCAGTCATGACACCGATTCTATCGCGGCCAGGATGTCCTCATCCCGGGGCGCGCAAGTTTGTAACATTGGCGGGTCGCCGCGAGCGGGCAATGCTTCGGCGATCACCGTTATTAAATGCCGGGCGATCCGTGGATGGGTTGCAACGAGACGACAATCGGCCCACCAGTCCAGCAATCCCAGGGCTGCCAGGTGGCCGCGTACCGCGTCCACGCCCTCGGCGCTGGTCAGCAGCCAGGCGGTGGGCGTGCCCGCGCGGGCCAGTTGGCGCAGGCCCTCGGCCTGGTGCGGCGTCCAGGCCGCGGGAACCCGCCTGTACGCGCGGTGCAGGGTGACGGTGGCGCCGGCCTCGCGCAGGCGGCCGGCCAGCCAGTCGCGGCCGGTGCCCTGTTCGCCCCGGCCGCCGCGCACGATCAGCACCCGGGACGGCAGCGGCGCGGCGGACAGGACGGCCCATAGCGCCTCGGAATCGAAATGCGGGCTGTCGGGCGCGGGCTGAACCAGCCGCGGAGCCTGGCCGAAAGCCGGATGTTCGCGCAGCGCCCGTGCGCTGGCCGGCCCGACGACCGCGGCGGCCGTGGCATCGGGCCAGGCGCGGCCCCGGCCGGCGGCCTCGCGCCATGTGTCCAGGAACATCCTCACGGCGTTGCCGCTGACGAACACGACGAGATCGAAATCGGCGGGATCGGGCACCGGGCCGGCCTCGGGGGTCAGCCGCAGCGCCGGCAGGTCCAGCGCCCGCCACCCCCGCGCCTCGAGCGCCCGCGCCAGGCCCCCGTTCTGGCCGGCGGGACGGGTCAGGACGACGGCTCGCGCGCAAGCCGGCGCGGATGGCTGGGCCGGCATCGCGGCTCAGCCCAGCGTATCGAGAATGTCCGCCGCGCCGGCCGCCAGGAGTTCTTCGGCCACGGCCAGGCCCAGGGCCTCGGCGTCCTTCGCGGTGCCGGTGCGCTCGGCGCGGACGATGCGCCCGCCGTCGGGCGTCGCCACCAGGGCACGCAGGCGCAGCGATTCGCCTTGCGCCTGCGCGTAGGCGGCCAGCGGCACCTGGCAGGAGCCGCCCAGGCGCCGCGATACGGCGCGTTCGGCCAGGGCCTCGGCGGTGGTGGCGGCATGGGCCAGCGGCGCCAGCACCGCGCGCAGGTCGTCGCGATCGGCGCGGATCTCGATGCCCAGGGCGCCCTGCCCCGCGGCCGGCAGGCTGTCCTCGGGCGCCAGCAGGGTCCGGATGCGCTCGCCCAGGCCCAGCCGGCGCAGGCCGGCCGCGGCCAGCACGATGGCATCGTATTCGCCGCGATCGAGCTTGCCCAGGCGAGTCTGCAGGTTCCCGCGCAGGGGCCGCACCTGCAGGTGCGGATGGCGCGCCCGGATCTGCGACTCGCGCCGCAGGCTGGAGGTGCCGATGACGGCGCCGGCGGGCATCTCGGCCAGTTCCGCGTAGCGCGCCGACACCAGGGCGTCGCGCGGATCCTCGCGCTCCATGATGGTGGACAGCAGGAACTCCGGCGCCAGGTCCACCGGCACGTCCTTGAGCGAATGCACGGCCAGGTCGGCGCGGCCGTCCTGCAGGGCGGTTTCCAGTTCCTTGACGAACAGGCCCTTGCCGCCGACCTTCGACAGCGTGCGGTCCAGGATGCGGTCGCCGCGGGTGGTCATGCCCAGCAGCTCGACGGAGCACTGCGGATACAGCGCGCGCAGCCGCGCCTGTACATGCTCGGCCTGCCAGAGCGCCAACTGGCTTTCGCGCGTGGCGATGATCAAACGATCGTTTTTCAAATGCGGGGATCTCGATTGCGATGCGAACAGGCTTCCGCTCTCGCGGCGCCCCCCTTCGGGATTATAGAAGTATTCGATATGGGCTCTTTTTTCATGGCATGCTTTCGGGGCGCCCGCACCGCGTTCTTTTGCCTTTCGGGCCCGTCTCCAAGCATTTGCAGCAGCCGACTCCAACGACAACACGCGCGACGCTCCATGACCCCATCGCTTCAAGATCCCGACCTACCTCTTCGCAATGACATCCGACTGCTGGGCCGCCTCCTGGGCGACGTGATCCGCGCCAGCGAAGGCGCGGGCGTCTTCGACACCATCGAGACCGTGCGCCGCACCGCGGTGCGCTTCCGCCGCGACGGCAACGCCACCGACGGCCGCGCGCTGGAGAAGCGCCTAAAGCTGCTGGCGCCCGACGAGACCAACTCCGTGGTCCGCGCCTTCACCTACTATCTGCACCTGGCCAACATCGCCGAGGACCGCGACCAGAACCGGCGCCGCCGCGCCACCCTGCTCCAGCAGGACGCCCCCGCGCGCGGCAGCCTGCAGGACGCCGTCGCCAGGCTGCGGGCGGCAGGCATCGGCAACGCGCGCATGCGCCAGTTGCTGGACGAAACGCTGATCTCGCCGGTCCTGACGGCCCACCCCACCGAGGTGCAGCGCAAGAGCACGCTGGACGTGCACAAGGAAATCGCCCATCTGCTGCAGGAGCGCGACGACCCGCGCACCACGGACGAATCCTTCGAACAGACCCTGGCCCTGCTGGGGCGCATCACCACGCTGTGGCAGACGCGCATGCTGCGCAATTCCCGGCTGACGGTGGCCGACGAGATCGAGAACGCGCTGTCCTATTACCGCAGCACCTTCCTGTCCGTCATCCCGCAGTTGTACGGCCATCTTTCGCGCCTGCTCGGCCGCGAACCGGCCGATCCGTTCGGCCCCCACCCGGCGCCGCTCAAGTCCTTCCTGCGCATGGGCAGCTGGATAGGCGGCGACCGCGACGGCAATCCCAACGTCGACGCCGAGACGCTGAACCTGGCGCTGCTGCGCCAAAGCACCACGGCCTTCGAGTACTACCTGGACGAAACCCACGCGCTCGGCGCCGAGCTGTCCCTGAGCGCGCTGCTGACGCCCGCCTCGCACGCGCTGGCCGCGCTGGCCGAGCAGGGCGGCGACCTTTCCGAGCACCGCCGCGACGAACCCTACCGGCGCGCGCTGGTCGGCATCTATGCCCGCCTGGCGGCATCGGCGCGAGCGCTGACCGGCCGCGACCTGGCCCGCCGCGAGGCCCCGCCCGCCCAGCCCTATGCCGAGCCGGCCGAATTCGCCGCCGACCTGGCGGTGATCGCCGACTCGCTCAACGGCCACCACGCCTCGCCCATCGCCCGGCTGCGCCTGTCGGCGCTGCGCCAGGCGGTGGACGTGTTCGGCTTCCACCTGGCCACCATCGACCTGCGCCAGAGTTCCGACGTGCACGAACGCACGGTGGCCGAGCTGTTCGCGCGCGCCGGGGTGCAAGCCGACTACGCCAGCCTGGACGAAGCCGCCCGCATCGAGCTGCTGCGGCGCGAGTTGCAGGAAGTCCGCCCGCTGGTCTCGCCCTGGCTGCGCTACAGCGAGGAAACCACCCGCGAACTGGACATCTTCCGGGCGGCCGCCAGCGCCCGCCAGCGCTTCGGCGCGCAGGCCGTGCACCACGCCATCGTGTCGCACACGGAAACCGTGAGCGACCTGCTGGAAGTCCTGGTGCTCCAGCAGGAAACCGGGCTCATCGCGCCCGGAGGCGGCTCGGCGAACGGACACGTTCCGGCCGACGGCGAAGGGCTGATGGTGGTGCCGCTGTTCGAGACCATTCCCGACCTGGCCAACGGCCCCGGCATCATGGCGCAGTTCCTCGACCTGCCCGAGGTCAAGGCCCGCGTGCGCCATGCCCAGCGCGGGGTGCAGGAAGTCATGCTGGGCTATTCCGACAGCAACAAGGACGGCGGCTTCCTGACGTCGAACTGGTCCCTGTACCAGGCCGAACGCGCGCTGGTCGAGGTCTTCCGCGCCCGCAAGGTCAGGCTGCGCCTGTTCCATGGCCGCGGCGGCACCGTGGGCCGGGGCGGCGGCTCGAGCTTCGATGCCATCCTCGCCCAGCCGCCCGGCACGGTGGCCGGCCAGATCCGCCTGACCGAACAGGGCGAGGTCATCCAGAGCAAGTACAAGGACGCCGACATCGGCCGCTGGCATCTCGAACTGCTGACCGCCGCCACGCTGGAGGCCAGCCTGGCCGACCACACCGAAAGCGCCTCCGCCGAGGACGCGCTGTTCGCCAGCTACGGGCAGACCATGGACCGCCTGTCGGCCACCGCCATGCGCAGTTACCGCGCCCTGGTCTACGAGACGCCCGGGTTCGCCGACTACTTCTTCGCCTCGACGCCCATTTCCGAGATCGCCGGCCTGAACATCGGTTCGCGTCCGGCCTCGCGCAAATCCACCGGGCGCATCGAGGACCTGCGGGCCATTCCCTGGGGCTTCTCGTGGGGCCAGTGCCGGCTGCTGCTGCCTGGCTGGTACGGCATGGGCGCGGCCATCGACGACTACCTGCGCCATGGCGAAGGCACCCGGCGCGAGCGCATCGAGCACCTGCAGGCCATGGCGCGCGACTGGCCGTTCTTCCGCACGCTGCTGTCCAACATGGAAATGGTGCTGGCCAAGACCGACCTGGTCATCGCCTCGCGCTATGCGCAGCTGGTGCCGGACACCGCGCTGCGCAAACGCATCTTCGGCGCGATCAGCGACGAATGGAAGCGCACCATGAGCGCGCTGAAGCTGATCACCGGCCAGCGCCAGTTGCTGGCCGACAATCCGTCGCTGGCGCGCTCGATCCGCGACCGCATCGCCTACATCGATCCGCTCAACCACGTGCAGATCGAACTGATCCGCCGCTATCGCGCCACCCGTGGCAAGGCGGGCCGCGCCAAGGCGGATCCGGCCGGCCGCACCCAGAACGGCATCCACCTGACCATCAACGGCATCGCCGCGGGCCTGCGCAACACCGGCTGACGCCGGGCCCAGGCGGGCCGCCTGCCGGCCCGCCTGCTTCCCTCCCCTACTGCGCCGGCCTTCGCTCGGCGCCTCCCCCGCTCCCCCCCTTTCCGACGTGCGCCGCTTCCGGTGCGCGCGCTATCGCTTTCGTGGCTTCCCCCTATTGCCTCCATCCTCCGGTAGGCTTTATATTCAAAAAAAGTTTTCCCATACAAAACATCAAGGAAGGAAAGCATGACGGAAGTCGACATCGCGATCGTCGGGGCGGGCATAGGCGGCATGGCCGCGGCCATCGCCCTGCATCGCGCGGGATTCAAGGTGGGGGTCTACGAACAGGCGCCCAGGTTCGGGCGCGTGGGCGCGGGCATCAACCTTACGCCCAACGCGGTCAAGGTGCTGGACGGACTGGGCGTGGGCACGGTGCTGCGCGCCACGGCCTACGAACCCACCTGCCGCATCAGCCGGCTCTGGGACAGCGGCCGGGAAACCTCGCGACTGGAATTGCACGCCCAGGGGGCACGGCGCTACGGGGCGCCCCAACTCACCATCCATCGCGCCGACCTGCTGTCGGCGCTGGAGGCCGCCCTGCCGGCCGGCTCGGTCCGCCTGGGCGCCAAGGTGGCCGGCGTCGGCCAGGACGAGCGCCATGCATGGCTGGAACTGGCCGATGGAACGCGGGTATCGGCGCGCGCCGTGGTCGGCTGCGACGGCATCCATTCGGTGGTCCGCGAAGCCATCGCCGGCCCCGAAGCCCCCCGCTTCACCGGCAAGGTCGCGTTCCGCTCCATCGTGCCCACCGCGCCGCTCGCGCGCTACGACCTGACTCCCACCACCAAGTGGTGGGGTCCGGATGCCTCCAGCCAGATCTTCACCTTCCTGATCGACCGAGGCCAGCGCGAGCTGTTCGTGTTCGCCACCGTGCCCGAGACCGAATGGACGCACGAGTCCTGGTCGATCCAGGGACACAAGGACGAACTGCTGCGCGCGTACGCAGGCTTTCACGAGGAAGCGCTCGCCATCCTGGAAGGCTGCGACGTCGTCCTCAAGACGGCGCTCTACGCGCGCGACCCCATGGTGCGCTGGACCCATGGCCGCGTCACTCTGCTGGGCGACGCCTGCCATGCCATGCTGCCCTTCATGGCCCAGGGCGCCGCCATGGGCCTGGAGGACGCCGCGGTGCTGAGCCGCTGCCTGGGCGAAGCCGGGAACGACGTGCCCGCCGCCCTGCTGCGCTACGAACAGGCCCGGCTGGAACGCGCCAGCCGGATCCAGCGCGGCTCGCTGCAGAACGACTGGCTGCGCTCGGACACGAACGCCGACTGGGTCTATGGCTACGACGCCTGGACCGAACCCCTGCCCGAGCGGGCGCACTGAACCCTTCCCTTTCCAGCGGAGTCCTTGCCATGCACAGACGACATTTCCTCGGCACCATGATCGCGGCGGCGGGCGCCGGCGCGGCCCCGGCCACGCGCGCCCAGTCCGGCTTCCCCTCGCGCCCCATCCGCATGCTGGTGGGCTTCGCGCCCGGCGGCGCCACCGACGTCGCGTTCCGCGTCCTGGCGCAGAACGCGGCCGCCATCCTGAAGCAGCCGGTCGTGGTCGAGAACAAACCGGGCGCCGGGATGGTGATCCCCGCCCAGATGATGCAGACCACCGCCCCCGACGGCTACACGATCGCGCAGATCGCCGTATCGGTGTTCCGCACGCCCTACCTGGTCAAGACCGCCTGGGATCCGCTCAAGGACCTGAAATACATCATCGGCCTGGCGGCCTACCCCTTCGGTCTCGTGGTGCCAGCTTCCTCGCCCATCAAGACGGTGGCCGACTACATCGCCTACGCCAAGGCCAACCCCGGCACGATGACCTACGGCACGCCGGGCACCCTGTCCTCGCCCCACCTGACGATGGAAGACCTGGCCTTCCAGGCCGGCGTGAAATTCAACCACGTGCCCTACAAGGGCGGCGCCGAAGCGCTGGCCGCGCTCCTGGGCGGCCACATCATGTCGCTTGCCGACGGCCCAAGCTGGGCGCAGTACGTCGAGTCGGGGCAACTGCGCCTGCTCGCCACCGGCGGCGAAACGCGCAGCGCGCGCTTCTCGGCGGCGCCCACGCTCAAGGAACTGGGCTACGACATCGTGCAGAACGCCCCTTTCGGGCTGGCGGCCCCGCGCGACACCGATCCGGGCGTGGTCCGCATCCTGCACGACGCCTTCAAGCAATCCATGGACATGGACAACTACCGCGCCGCGCTCAAGCAGTACGACCTCGAGCCCGCCTACCTGAGCAGCGAACAGTTCACCCGCTTCGCGGCGGACACCATGCAGAAGGAAAAGCTGTTGATCGACCGGATAGGGCTGCGCAGACTATAAAATGACCGGGCGCAAGGCGCTCCGCCTTGCGACCCGTCCCATCTGGCCCCTATGACCGAACCCCAGCTGCCGGCTACCGACGACGGCGACGACGCGCCCGACCATGCTTCCGCTCCCCGCAAGGACCCGTACTGGGTCGATGCGCTCGCCCAGGGCCTGTCCGTGCTCGAAGCCTTCGATTGCGAACAGCCCTCGCTCACCCTGACCGAACTCGCGCAGCGGCTGGGCTGGAGCCGCAGCAAGCCGTATCGCTTCGTGCACACGCTGGAGAAACTGGGTTTCCTCGAACGCGAGGAAGTCGGCCGGCGCTACCGCCTGACCGCGCATGCCATGAAGCTCGGCTTCGCCTACCTGAACCGCCTGCCGCTGGTCGAGCTGGCGCAGCCGATCATGAACCGGCTGCGCACCGAGGTCGGCGCCTCGGTGCACATGGCCATCCTGGACCGCGACGAGCTGGTCTACGTGGCGCAGGCCCGCATCCCGCTGCCCACGTCGATCGACATCCACGTCGGGTCCCGCATGCCGCCGCACTCGTCCTCGATCGGACGTATCCTGCTGGCCTACAAGCCCCAGGCGGACATCGCCCGCATCCTGGACGGCGCGCCGATTCCCGCGCTGACCGAAAAATCCACGGTGGACCCCGCCGCGTTCCGCGCGTTGCTGGATACCGCGCGCGAACGCGGCTACGTCTACAACGACGAGGAATTCCACCGCGGCGTGCGGTCGATCGCCGCGCCCGTGCTGAACGCACAGGGGGAAGTGGTGGCGGGACTGAACGCGACCTCGATGATCTACACCTTCACGGACGAGGTCGTGGCCGGGACCGTGATCCCGGCCGTCGTGCGAGCGGCGCGGGAATTGTCGCTGGCACTGGGCTACCGCGAGCGGTAGCCCCGGGCGATTCAGCGCAGGTACGACACCGCGACCGCGATCACCACGCCGACGGCGCCGATCAGCACCAGCATCTGCATCAGCGTCAATCCTTTCTGCAAGCTCTTCATTCCATCCTCTGGCGCCGCCCCGCGGGGCGGCAATAAGAAAACACGCGTCGAAATCCGACGGGGCATTAGGTTAGCCTGTTTCACGCCGCCCGATGGCGCGGGCGCCCCCGGAATGAACATGGTCGCCCACCGAGCGACCAGCCTCCGGTGTGGCGGGTCTATATTTGCAGATTGAGCCCAGTATCCACCCATATCGCTTGCGTCGAATTCAACAATGAAGACCACCCTGGACGAGTTGCAGGCCTTCGTGGCCGTCGTGGACACGGGCTCGATCACGGCGGCCTCGGAAGTGCTCGGGCTAACCATTTCCGCCACCAGCCGCACCCTGGGACGGCTGGAGGAGAAGCTCCAGACCACCCTGCTGCGCCGCACGACCAGGCGGCTGGAGCTGACCGAGGAAGGCTCGACCTTCCTGCGCCATGCGCGCGCCATCCTGGCTTCGGTCGACGAAGCCGAGGAACAGATGGCGGCCCGGCGCCTGCACCCGGCAGGGCGGTTGCGGGTCGATGCCTCCACGCCTTTCATGCTGCACGTCCTGGTGCCGCTGCTGGACGGTTTCCGCGCCCGCTACCCCAAGGTTGAACTGGAGCTCGATTCGAACGAAGGCATCGTCGACCTGATCGAAAAGCGCACCGACGTGGCCTTCCGCATCGGGGCCTTGAAGGATTCCACCCTGCACGCCCGCCCCGTCGGCACCAGCCGCATACGCGTGCTTGCCAGTCCCGGCTACCTGGCGCGCCACGGTTCGCCGGCCGATCCGGAACAGTTCGAATCGCACACGCTGCTGGGTTTCACCCAGCCCGAGACGCTGAACGACTGGCCGGTGCGCGACGCGGACGGAAACACCTTGCGCATCCGGCCCACGATCGCCTCGTCCAGCGGGGAAACGCTGCGGCACATGGCCCTGGCGGGCCAGGGCATCGCCTGCCTGTCGGATTTCATGACCGGCGACGACCGCCGGCAAGGACGCCTGGTGCAATTGTTTCCCGGGCGGACGCTGGACGTGCGCCAGCCGATCAACGCGGTCTACTACCGCAATACCGCCCTGGCCTCGCGCATCACGGCTTTCGTGGACCACGTCGTCCAGGCGCTGGGCAAGCGCCCTTTCGACGCATGATGCGCTCCAGAACGACAACGCCCTGCCGAGGCAGGGCGTGCCGCGCACCGGGCCTGGCGGCCCCGCGCTCCGATCAGGCGTGGCTGGCCTGCGCCGCCTTCTTCCGGCGAGCCAACCACATCCCCACGCCGACGACGACCAGCGCGCCTATGATTTCCGCGGCATAGGTGATCTGCGTGTTGTAGGCCGCCAGCGAGGTCGGCTGGATCACGTGCGACTGGACCGCGACGTCGGTCGCCAGCATGCCGCCGGCAATCCATCCCAGCAGCGCGCCGCCCAGCGTCACCACGATGGGGAAGCGGTCGATCAGCTTCAGGACCAGCGTGCTGCCCCAGATGATGATGGGCACGCTGACCAGCAGGCCGAAGATGACCAGCCCGATCTGGTGGGACTCATCCGCCTGCTGGGCCGCGCCCGCGATGGCGATGACGTTGTCCAGGCTCATGACGAAGTCGGCGACGATGATGGTCTTGATCGCCCCCAGCAGCGTAGCGCCCCCTTCGATGTTGTCGTGCGACTCGTCCTCGGGCACCAGCAGCTTGATGCCGATCCAGAACAGCAGCACGCCGCCCACGACCTTCAGGAAGGGGATCTGCAGCATCGTGACCGCGAAGGCGATGAGCACGACGCGCAGCACGATCGCGCCCGCCGTCCCCCACAGGATCCCCTGCATCCGCCGCTTGGCCGGCAGATTGCGGCAGGCCAGCGCGATGACCACCGCGTTGTCCCCGCCCAGCAGGATGTCGATCAGAATGATTTGAAATACGGCCGCCCAGCTGAGCGTCTGGAGAAATTCAAGCACGTGTAGCTCCCTAAGCCAGATCCGGACGAGCGAATCTTCCTGTGCGGAAGATTGGCTCTTCCCTTTTTTTGAATTCACGACACCTTTCGGAGGAAGCTCCCACACACCCGCATGATGGAAGACTTCCCGCCCCGAAGGCGAAACCGGCCCGGCATCCCATGCCAGGCCGGCGTACTACGATGATGAAGCGTTGCCGGCCGTCAAGCGGGCTGGTCGCCGGAGCGGCGCCGCGACATCAGCACCTTGCCCACGACCAGCACGATCAGGGCCCCGACCACGCCCGCGGCAATCTCGGCGCCATGATGGCTCAACCCCATGGACGCCTCGACGGCCTCGGTATGCAGCGCGGGATCGTTGACGAACAGTTCGCCGGCGATGAACCCCAGCAGCGCGGCACCCAGCCAGACGATCAGCGGGAAGCGCTCGATGACCTTCAGCAGCAGCGTGCTGCCGAAGATCACCAGCGGGATGCTGATGGCCAGGCCCAGGACCAGGAGCACGGTATTGCCCATGGCGGCGGCCGCCACGGCAATCACGTTGTCCAGGCTCATGACCAGGTCGGCGATCAGGATGGTGCGGATGGCGGCCATCAGGCCGTCCTTGGCCAGCTTGCCTTCGTCCTCTTCACCTTCCGGCAGCAACAGCGAAACACCGATGTACAGCAACAGCAGCGAGCCGATCAGTTTCAACCAGGGCAGTTGCAGCAACTGGGCCGCAACCAGCGTCAGGATGATACGCATCACGATGGCGGCCGCAGAGCCGATCACGATTGCTTTCTTTTGTTGATGGGCCGGCAGCGAACGAGCCGCCAGCGCGATGACCACCGCGTTGTCCCCCGACAACAGGATGTTCACCCAGATGATTTGAATGAGAGCCAGTACGAAGGCCGCTGAACCAAATTCCACGCTTCTCTCCTGAAATGGCGACGGGCGCGGTGATCAACCGCGCCCGTCTCTCTTCTGTTTTACAGCACGGACTTGAGCAGTTTGCCCATCTCGGACGGGTTCTTGGTCGTCTTGATGCCGCAAGCTTCCATGATGTCGAGCTTGGCCTGGGCCGTGTCGGCGCCGCCGGAAATCAGCGCGCCGGCGTGGCCCATGCGCTTGCCGGCCGGAGCCGTCACGCCCGCGATGAAGCCGACCACCGGCTTCTTCATGTTGTCCTTGGCCCACTGGGCGGCGTTCACTTCGTCCGGACCGCCGATTTCGCCGATCATGATGACGGCGTCGGTATCGGGATCGTCGTTGAACATCTTCAGCACGTCGATGTGCTTCAGGCCGTTGATGGGGTCGCCACCGATGCCGACGGCGCTCGACTGGCCCAGGCCCAGTTCCGTGACCTGCGCCACGGCTTCATAGGTCAGGGTGCCCGAGCGGCTGACGATGCCGATGCGGCCCTTGCGGTGGATGTGGCCGGGCATGATGCCGATCTTGATTTCGTCGGGGGTGATCAGGCCGGGGCAGTTGGGTCCGAGCAGCAGCGTGCGCTTGTTCTCGGCGCGCATGCGGTTGCGGACTTCCAGCATGTCGCGGACGGGAATGCCCTCGGTGATGCAGATGGCCAGGTCCAGGTCGGCCTCGACGGCTTCCCAGATGGCGGCGGCGGCGCCGGCGGGCGGCACGTAGATGACCGACACGTTGGCGCCGGTGGCGGCCTTGGCTTCGGCGACGTTGGCGTAGATGGGCACGCCTTCGAAGTCCTCACCGGCCTTCTTGGGGTTCACGCCGGCCACGAAGCAGTTCTTGCCGTTGGCGTACTCGCGGCACATGCGGGTGTGGAACTGGCCGGTCTTGCCGGTGATCCCCTGCGTGACGACCTTGGTATCTTTGTTGATCAGAATCGACATTTCGAGTCCTTAATATCCTGTGCTGGGCGCAACGATTACTTCTTGGCGGCGGCCACGACGGCGGTGGCGGCTTCGGCCATCGTGTCGGCGCTGATGATGGGCAGTCCGGAGTCGGCCAGCATCTTCTTGCCGAGCTCTTCGTTGGTGCCCTTCATGCGCACCACCAGCGGCACGCTCAGGCTGACGGCCTTGCACGCGGCGATCACGCCTTCGGCGATGACGTCGCAGCGCATGATGCCGCCGAAGATGTTGACCAGGATGGCCTTCAGGCCCGGGTTCTTCAGCATGATCTTGAAGGCTTCGGTCACCTTCTCCGCCGTGGCGCCACCGCCGACGTCCAGGAAGTTGGCCGGCTCGCCGCCGAACAGCTTGATGGTGTCCATGGTCGCCATGGCCAGGCCGGCGCCGTTCACCAGGCAGCCGATGTTGCCGTCGAGCTGGATGTAGGCCAGGCCGAACTTGCTGGCTTCGATTTCGGCGGGGTCTTCTTCGTCGGTGTCGCGGTAGGCCACGATCTCGGGGTGGCGGAACAGCGCGTTCGAATCGAAGTTGAACTTGGCGTCCAGGGCGATGATCTTGCCCGAGCCGGTGACGATCAGGGGGTTGATCTCGGCCAGGTCGGCGTCGGTCTCGACGTAGCAGGTGTACAGCTTCTGGATCTGGTCGGCCGCGTCGGCGATCGAGCCTTCGGGAACGCCGATGCCGCGGGCCAGTTGCGAGGCTTCCTCGGTGGTCAGGCCCTTGGCGGGATCGACGAACACCTTCAGGATCTTCTCGGGCGTGGCGTGGGCGACCTCTTCGATCTCCATGCCGCCTTCGCTCGAGGCCATCACGCAGACGCGCTGCGAGCTGCGGTCGGTCACGATGCCGACGTACAGTTCCTTCTTGATGTCGGCGCCTTCTTCGATCAGCAGGCGGCGGACCTTCTGGCCTTCCGGGCCGGTCTGGTGCGTGACCAGCTGCATGCCCAGGATCTGGCCGGCCAGCGTACGCACTTCCTCGATGGAGCGGCCCAGCTTGACGCCGCCGCCCTTGCCGCGGCCGCCCGCATGGATCTGGGCCTTGACGACCCACACCGGGCCGCCCAGCTGTTCAGCGGCCTTGACGGCCTCGTCCACCGAGAACACGGGGATGCCGCGCGGAACGGTGACGCCAAATTTCTTCAGAAGCTCTTTGCCCTGATACTCGTGGATTTTCATGCGGAGCCTTCGCTGTCGGGTAGACGTTGAATGTTCGGTTGGAAAAGACCAGCGCCATGACGGGTCATGCGCCTGGATACGGATGGGGATAGCCCAGGCGTAGCCGCGGCCGGGCAAACAAAAGCCCACGGACCTGTGCTCGGGACGAGCAAAGTCGCGGGCTGTCGCATAGCGAGGCGATTGGCGGTTACGGGCATGCGCTAAGGTGCCGATTGCATCGGGGGCGCCGGCAGATTCCGGGCGTGGCCGGGAGGCAATGGGCGGGCGATAAAACCCGGAGAGTATAGCACCCCTGCCCCCGGCTTCCTTCAACCCCCGGCGGGAACGCCCTCCGGCACGCGCGCCGGACGCCAGGCGCGCCCGGGCCCTTGAGCTACTGGACGACGACGGTCAGGGCCGAGCCTGCCGGCACCGCCACGGTTTCCGAGTACGACGCGCCCGACGGCCGGCGCACCACGGGGAAATGGCCCGAGGCCTTGAGCGTGGACGGCGAACTGGACGGTAGCGTGCGCAGCGATGCGTAATCGGGGCCGTTGATGGCGGGCAGGTCGTAGCCGCCCTGCGTGCGGCGCGGATAGCCGAACCCGGCCGGCGGCGATGCGGGCAGCAGGGCCAGCGCCGCGCCCCAGTCCCGCAAGGCGGGCCGCGCGCCCGCTCCGCCCGCCTGCCTGACGGCCTGGTCCAGCAGGGTGAACGAATCGGTGGACGAGGTGCTGCGCAACAGGCTGCGATAGAAATCCGTGCCGTATTGCCGCAGCAGGTAGCCGCCGAAGTTGGCGGCGATGGGATACGAGAAGCAGCTGGAGGACACGCTGGCGTCCCAGCCACGGATGTAGTCGCAGTTCTGGCTCTGGTGCAGCCAGTTGCCGTAGTCCCCGTCGCGCAGCGGGTTGAAGCCCGGCACCACCCGGCCCGAGGCCAGGTCCTCCATCATCAGGGCCGAGGTCTCTTCCAGCCAGACCGCGAAGCGGTTGTCCGGACTCACGCCCGTGCGCGCGGCCCGCTGGTAGAAGTTGACCATGTGGGTCATCTCGTGCGCCAGCGTCGTATAGCCGGTATTCCGGCCCGCCTGGCCGCCCAGGTACATGGTTTCGGTGTCCAGGAACAGCACCACCGCTTCATTGCTGAGCGCCTCGTAGCTTTTCAGGAAGGCATTGGCGCTGAAGAAATAGCCGATCACGCCCCAGGGCTTGCCATCGGGCGTGATGTTGGACAGCACGATGTGCAGGTCCTGGTCGGGACCGATGTAGCCGCTGCCGACGGTGGCGCCCCAAGGCGCGCCCGCGAGATCGGTCACGATGGGATAGACGGAGTCCTGGTTCGACGAGAACCGGCTCTTCAGGCTGTCCAGCAGGGCCTCGCTCACCTTCGCGGCGGACCGCTCGCCGTCCTGCACCCAGATGTTCAGCATGCGCCCGTCGGTGGCTGCCCAGCGGCGGGCCAGGGTGGCCTGGAACCGCGTGCCGCTGCTGTCCTGCCATTCCCGCGTATCGCCTTCGACCGCCGCCCGCACGGCGGTGGCGGGGCCCTGCCGCGTCGATGCCCGGGGCTGGGACGCTCGATCGACCGGCGGCTGGTAGTCGCGGATGTGCGCGGGAATCTGGTTGACGCCCGGCAGGTGATCCGGATCGGCCGGGGCTTCGATTTTCGATGAGGCCGCGGGACGATCCGCCACCGAGGCGCTGATCGAGGCCATGCCCGCATCGCGGTCGGAAACGTTGGTGAAGACCAGCGTGACGGTACGGCCATTGACGCCATTGAGAGCGATCGGCACCGACGTGCCCGAGCTCGAACCGCTATTGTCGTAGCGCCAGATGCCCACGCCGCTGCCGCGGTAGGTCTGCGCATCGGCGGCGCCGCATTGCGCGCCGCTGCATGCCACGGACAATGCCCCCGATCCGGAGACCTCGCCGCCCCCGCCGCCACCACAGGAAGCCAGCAGCGCCGCCAACGCAATCCCGGCCAGTGTCCGGATGGTACCCACGGTATCGCGATTCATCTTGCCCCCGCAGAAGAAGCTTACGCGCAACATACCATGGCGCGCGGACCAGGGCCTGTTCACAGGCCCTATCGGATGGACTGCACCTGCAACTGGGCGGGCATCCCGCCGCCCGCCTCGCCGGCGGCGCGCGCCACCGTGCCGGTGACCGTGACGGTGCGCGATTGCAGGTCCTGCATCTGCTGACGGGTCAGGCCGCGCAGGTCCCATTGCCGGTCGCCCGACTCGAGCACGGCGACGACGAAGGGCTCGTTGCCCTTGAGCACGATGCGTCCTTCCAGCGTGATCACGTCGCCCGCCCGGGGGGCGGGCTGGGCACAGGCCCACAGGCTGGACACACTCAGGCACAGGGCCAGCAACAATGCACGCATGGCAGCCTCGCGGCGAAAGGGGATGCGGAAAGTGTACGGGCGTTCCGGCAAGCGGCCTAGCCCTGGCCGTCGTCCAGGTCATCGAGGTCCACACCTCGCAACACCTGCCTGATGGTGGCCTGGCCGAAGCCCCGGGACATCAGGAAACGCACCTGCTTGGCACGCTGGCTGGCATCGGCCGGCAGCGTGCCGAAGCGCTTGCGCCACACATCGCGCGCCCGGGCCAGTTCGGTGGCTTCCAGCGTGTCCCGCAGTTCGGCGATCTGCGTGTCCGCCACGCCGTGCTGGCGCAGCTCATGCATGATGCGCAAGGTGCCCTGCTTGGCCGCCAGCCGGTGCACCACGCTTTGCGCATAGCGCTGGGTAGACAGCCAGCCTTCCTTCTCCAGGCTGTCGAGCACGGCGCGAACCTCGTCCTCTTCCCCGAAACGGGCCAGCTTGCGGCCCAGTTCCAGGCGGCTGTGTTCGCGCCGGGACAGATAACCCACCGCCCGGGCCTTCAGCGAAGGGCCGGAGGCGGGCTTGCCGTCATCACTCGTCTTCAAGCTCGGCTTCGGTCACTTTGCCGGCGCCGGCCACCCGGGCTGCCACGCCCAGGCTGTCGCGCACGCGGTTCTCGATCTCGATGGCCATTTCCGGGCGTTCCTTCAGGAACTCGCGGGCGTTGTCCTTGCCCTGGCCGATGCGCTCGCCGTTATAGCTGAACCACGAACCGGACTTCTCGACGATGCCCGCCTGCACGCCCAGGTCCAGGATCTCGCCTTCGCGCGAGATGCCGGCGCCGTACATGATGTCGAACTCGGCGCTCTTGAACGGCGGCGACACCTTGTTCTTGACGACCTTGACGCGGGTCTCGTTGCCGATGACCTCGTCGCCCTTCTTGATGGAGCCGGTGCGCCGGATGTCGAGGCGGACCGAGGCGTAGAACTTCAGCGCGTTGCCGCCGGTGGTGGTTTCGGGGTTGCCGAACATGACGCCGATCTTCATCCGGATCTGGTTGATGAAGATGACCATGCAGTTGGTGCGCTTGATCGAGGCGGTCAGCTTGCGTAGCGCCTGGCTCATCAGGCGGGCCTGCAGGCCGGGCAGGGAATCGCCCATCTCGCCTTCGATTTCGGCCTTGGGCACCAGCGCCGCGACCGAGTCGATGACGATCAGGTCGACCGCGCCCGAGCGCACCAGCGCGTCGGTGATTTCCAGGGCCTGCTCGCCGGTGTCGGGCTGCGAGATCAGCAGGTCGGTCAGGTTCACGCCGAGCTTGGAGGCGTACTGGACATCGAGCGCGTGCTCGGCGTCGATGAAGGCGCAGGCGCCGCCCAGCTTCTGCATTTCGGCGACGACCTGCAGCGTGAGCGTGGTCTTGCCCGACGATTCCGGGCCGTAGATCTCGATGACCCGGCCGCGCGGCAGGCCGCCCACGCCCAGGGCGATGTCCAGGCCGAGCGAGCCGGTGGAGACGACCTGGATGTCGTGCTCGACCTCGTTGTCGCCATAGCGCATGACCGAGCCCTTGCCGAACTGCTTTTCGATCTGGGACAGCGCGGCGGCCAGGGCCTTGGTCTTTTCGTTCTGGGCAGCGGCTGCGGCCTTGGAAGCTTTGGTGTCGTCCATTCTGGGATCCTTGGGTTGATGGGCGAATTATGGCACTGCCCGACACTGTATAAAAAAACAGTATGGGACTGCAAGCTCCCAGGCCAAATTAACAACGGAATTCTGGAAAAACGGACGCGGAGGCGTCCGCTCAGTACCCCGCCCTGGCGTAGGGGTTGCTCCCCCGCCGGTACACCATCAGCGCGCGCCGGTAGCGGTTGATCATCTCCCCCCGCTGGTTGCGCGCCTCGGTCAGCACCGTCACCACGCCCTGGTCGGGCCGCGAACCCGACAGCCGCGTGCCCTCGACCGTGGACCGGGCCTCCAGCGTGTCTCCCGGCATCAGGTCGGCGCCGAACTCCACGTCGGTCCATCCCAGGTTGACGGTGACCCGGCCGAAGGTGCGCGTGGACAGCGCCACGGCCACGCCTATCCCCCAGGTCTGCGGCACGACCGGCGCCGCCAGCCCCAGCGCCTGCGCGCAGGCGTGGTCGTGGCTTTGCGGCTGCCACTCCATGGCGCGCAGCGCGTGCAGCGTGGATTCCTCGGCCAGCAGGGTCTTGCGGGGGCTGTGAATGAAGGTTTCCCCCTGCCGCAGGTCCTCGAAGAACAGGCCGGTCTGCTCGACCCAGGCGCCGTCCCCGCGCGCGGCATGCGACAGGAAGCGGGCCTCGTCCGAGGCCGAAGCGCCGGCGATCACGTCGGGCCCGGCCGCGCCGTGCCACAGCTCGGCCACGTAGCGCAGCTCGGCCACCTGCTCGCCGCGCTGGTTGTAGCCGCGCGTGAGCAGGCTGGCGCGCCCCAGGTGCGCATCCACCGGCTCGGTGGCCAGCACCTCGGTCTCGACATACAGGGTGTCGCCGCCGAACATCGGCCGGGTCAGCGCGATATTGGACATGGACACGATGCGGCGCCGCCGGCCGAAGGTCTTGGAGGTCATGCCGATCAGCCGCTGCAGGGTCAGCGTGCTGACCATCAGGGGCCGCTTCCAGTCGGTCAGCCCGGCGTAGCAATCGTCGTAGTGGACCATGGCGGCGTTGATGGAATCCAGGGCCTCGGCCACGTTGTCCTGTTGCGAGAACGTGATGCCCGGCCGATGGACGAAACGCTGCCCGGCGGACAGGTGCTCGAAGCCCAGGCCGAAACGCTCGGCATACAGGCCGTCTCCCAGGTGGTAGTAGGAACTATGCATGATGGTCTCCAGCGGCGGATGGGTTCGGCGCGGCGGCACGCCGCAGGATGCGCAGGGCGCTCTGGTAGACGGGCTCGTCCACCATGGTGGCGCCCACCGCGCAGGCGCGGCGGCCCGCGCGTTCGTAGGCGGCGGCCACTTCGCTCGCCCACGCCAGCCGGCGCGGATCGGGCGCGAAGGCCTGCACGATGATGGGCCACTGGCGCGGATGGATGGCGAGCTTGCCGGAGAAGCCCATGGCGCGCGCCCGCTCGCAATCGGCGCGCAGGTCGGCGTCGTCGTCGATGGCGATGTGCGGCACGTCCAGCATGGGCACGCCGCTGCCGGCGGTCTCGAACACCAGGCGCCCGCGTACGTAGGCCAGCGCGTCCCAGGCGTTGTCCGCGCCGGTCTCGGCGCTGAAGTCCGCGGCGCCGAAGGCCATCGCCGCCAGCCACGGTCCGGCCTGCGCGATGCCGGCCGCGCGGCGCACGCCCTGCGGCGACTCCACCAGCGCCATCAGCCGCAGCGCGGGATTGGCCGCGGCCGCGTGCGTGCGGACCATGCGCAATTCGGAGGCGTCCTCGGCCTTGGGAACGGCCACGAGATCCAGGGCGGGCAAGGCGCCCGCATGGGCCAGCGCATAAAGGTCCTCCAGGCCCGCGGGCGTCTGCGGGGAAGACACCCGCAGCGCCACCATGGGCGCGCCCGGACCGGCCGGGGGCAGCGCCGCCAGCCAGGCCAGGGCGTCGCGCCGGGCGGCGGCCTTGTCGGCCGCCGGCACGGCGTCCTCGAGGTCGATGATGACGCCCGGCGCGCCGCCGCGCAGCGCCTTGTCGTAGCGGTCGGGCCGGTTGCCGGGACAGAACAGGAAGGTGGAAGGAACGACGGGATGGGTCACGCGGGCTCTCCGGGACAAGGTCGCGGCCCGCGCGATCGGATCAGCCGATCGGCTCTCGCCGCATCACGGTGCTGAACAGGTGCCGCCCTTCGGGGAAGAGCCCCACCGAAGCGACGATCAGGTCTTTCTTGGCGCCGTAGTACCAGGTGCGCGTGCGCAGCGTCGGCGTGCTGAAGCGCGTCTGCAGCAGCCCGGCCTGCGCCCGGGTCAGCCGCACGGCATCGATTTCCTGGCGGATTTCGCATACCCGGTCGCCGCGCCGCTCGGCCAGCCATTCGGCCACCGAGGCCCGGTAGCCGTCCAGTTGCTCGAGCGCGTCCGCGTACAGCGGCGGGACGTGGTGTTCGCTGTAGACGACCGGCGGCGCGCCCTCGGCCTGCCGCAGGCCGGTCACCCGGACGAAGCGCTGGCCGGCGGGCAGCCGCAGCGCGCGCGCCGCCCCCTCGTCGCCGTCGACCTCGCGAATGTCCAGGATGTGGAAGCGGAAGCCGCGGGTGAAGCGCAGGATGTCGTCCACCGTGTTGCCCACGTGCACGAAATTGCCCGAGGGCTGCGCCGACTCCACGCGGGTCCCGATGCCGGGCCGGCGGCTGACCAGCCCCTGCACCTCCAGCTCGCGCAAGGCCCCGCGCACGGTGATGCGGCTGACGTTGAACTGCTGTCCCAGTTCGTTCTCGGTGGGCAGCAGGCTGCCGGGCGGATACTCGCCATCGCGGATCCGCCGGATCAAGGTCTGGGCCAACAGCTTGTACTGCGAGCCGGCACTGCGCTGGAACATGAGGCGACACGTCAGAGAACACCAAGGGTCCTTAGTCTACCTTGCTCCTCTTCGCCGATCCCGATGCCGGCCAGCAGCTCGCGGGTATCGGCGCCCATGGCCGGCGCCGGTCCGACGGCGGCCGCCGGCCGCGACGTGCGCAGCGGACTGTCCAGTACCCGCAGCGCGCCGCCGCCCGCCAGGTCGACGCGGCGGATGCGGCCGTCGGCCTGCGCCAGGGGCGCGTCCAGCGCCTGCCCCACGGACCACACGGGCGCGGCGGGCACCGTGCCGGCGAAATGCCGCATCCACTCGGCCGTGGTGCGGGCCGACAGCGCCTCGTCCAGCAGGCGGGTCAGCTCCTCGCGATGCCGGCCCCGGGCGCCGAAGTCGACGAAACGCGCGTCCGCGATCCACTCCTGCCGCCCGATCCGCTCGCACAGGTTGCGCCAGAATTTTTCCTTGTTGCACATCAGGTAGATCCAGCCGTCGCCGGTGCGATAGAGCTGGCACGGCGTGAGCGAGGGATGGCCGGACCGGGGCTGGCGGTCGGTCTCGGCCGCGCCGTTCAGGTACCACGCCGCCACGTAGTTGAGGTTGAACAGCGCGACGTCGTACAGGCTGGTGTCCACGTCGCATCCCTTGCCGCTGCGCGTGGCCTCCAGCATGCCGCTGAGCAGCCCCACCGACATCATCACGCCGGTCATGTAGTCGACCAGCGACAAGCCCATGCGCGAGGGCGCCGTGTCCGGCTCGCCGGTCAGCGAGAAATAGCCCGCCTCGGCCTGCATCAGATAGTCGTAGCCCGGCCAGGCCGCGCGCTCGCCGGTGCGGCCATAGGCCGATATGTGGGCGCAGACCACGGCCGGATTGACGTCCTTCAGGTCTTCGTAGGTCAGGCCCAGCTTGCCCGCGACGTCGCCGCGCAGGTTGTCGACCACGCCATGGGCCGTGGCCGCCAGCTTGCGGAACACCGCCCGCCCCTCGGGGTGGGCGAGGTTCAGCGTGATGCTTTTCTTGCCCTGGTTCAGGCTCTGGAAGAACAGGCTTTGCGCGCTGTCGGGCAGGCCGGCCAGGAAATGCGGCCCGACCTGCCGCGACACGTCGCCGCCCTGCGCGGTCTGCTCGATCTTGATGATTTCGGCCCCCAGCGCGGCCAGCAACTGGGTGCCGAAAGGCGCCGCGCCGTACTGCTCGACGGCAAGAATACGGAACCCGTGAAGTAGCGACATGAAGCTCCCCGGACGGTGTGGGACAAGGACATCTTGAGTTTGTTATAACAATATATCAAAATCCGGAAACAGAAAAGCCGACCGATGGCACTATTCCCGAGGAGACCCTTCCCATGAACAAACTGCTCTTGCTGCTCTGCCTGGCCTTGGGCCTGGCCAGCCAACCCGCCCAAGCCGACCAGGCGTTCCCCAGCAAGCGGGTACGCGTGGTCATCCCCTTCCCGCCCGGACAGGGGTCGGACATCCTGGCCCGCGCCATCGGCGACAAGCTGGCGCAGAAATGGGGGCAGCCCGTGGTGGTGGAGAACCGCGCCGGCGCCAACGGCTCCATCGCGCTGCAGGAAGTGGCGCGGGCCGAGAGCGACGGGTACACGCTGCTGGTCACCTCCAACTCTCCGGTCGTGATCAACCCCAACCTGTACAAGCACCTGCCCTACGACGTGGGACGCGACTTCCAGCCCGTCGCGCTGCTGGCCGGCACCGACATGCTCATGGTGGTGAACGCGCAGTTCCCGGCCACCACGCTATCCGAGGTCATCGCCCAGCTGAAGGCCAATCCCGGCAAGTTCAGCTACGGATCGCCGGGCACGGGCTCCACCAGCCATCTCAGCATGGAAGTCTTCAAGCAACTGGCGGGCGTGGACATCGTGCACGTGCCCTACAAGGGCAGCCCGCCGGCGTTCACCGACCTGATCGGCGGCTCGATCAAGCTGATGATCGACGCCCTGCCCAGCGCCATGCCCCAGGTGAAATCGGGCCGGGTCCGGGCCATCGCCATCACCAGCAGCGACACGCCGTCCACCCTCATGCCGGACGTGCCGCTGGCCAGCAGGGCAGGCCTGACCGGCCTGCCGGGACGCGCCTGGTACGGCATGTTCGCGCCCAAGGCCACGCCCCCCGCCACCATGGCGCGCATCGTCGCCGACGTGCGGGCGGTGCTGCAGACGCCCGATATCGTCGCCAAGCTGCCCCAGCTCGGCCTGGAGGCCGTGGAACCCATGACGCCCCAGGAATTCGGCCGCTTCGTGGACAAGGAAACCGCCTACTGGGCCGACGCGACGCGCCGCACGGGGATGTATCAGATCGAATAGCGATAGTGACGGGGACGCGCGCCTGGGGGACAATGCATCGGGGCCCCTCGACGCATTCCCCCGAAGCTACAATTCCCCCATGCGCATCCTCATCGCCGAAGACGACAACATCCTTGCCGACGGCCTGTCCCGCTCCCTGCGCCAGAACGGCTACGCAGTCGATGCCGTCCACGACGGACTCGAGGCGGACTCCGCGCTGGCGGCGCAACCCTTCGACCTGCTGATCCTGGACATCGGCCTGCCCCGGCTCTCGGGCACCGAAGTCCTGCGCCGCCTGCGGGCGCGCAACTCGCACATGCCGGTCCTGATCCTGACCGCCGCCGACAGCGTGGAGCAGCGCGTCAAGGGGCTGGACCTGGGCGCCGACGACTACATGGCCAAGCCGTTCGCGCTGTCCGAGCTCGAGGCCAGGGTCCGGGCGCTGACGCGGCGCGGCGCGGGCGGCGGCCCGGCGGTGCTGCGCCATGGCCGCCTGGCCTTCGACCAGGTCGGCCGCGTGGTGACCATAGACGAGCAGATCGTGGAGTTGTCCGCGCGCGAAGTCAGCCTGCTGGAAGTCCTGCTGTCCCGCAGCGGCCGCATGGTCAGCAAGAAACAGCTGGTGGACCACCTGTGCGAATGGGGCGAGGAAGTCAGCACCAACGCCATCGAGGTCTACGTGCACCGGCTGCGCAAGAAGCTGGAACCGGGCGGCGTCAAGATCGCCACCGTGCGCGGGCTGGGATACTGCCTGGAACGCGAGCCCGGCGCCCAGCACGGCGCGGCTTAGGACCTGTTCCGGGAGCATGGACGACGACCACAAGGGGCCGCAGCCCATCCCCGCCGTCGAACGGCCGGCGCACTCGCTGTTCGGCGAGATCCTGGACTGGATGCTGGTACCGCTGTTCCTGCTGTGGCCGGTCAGCGTCGCCATCACCTACGTGGTCGCACAGTCCATCTCCGTCGCTCCCTACGACCGCAGCCTGGCCAACAACGTGCTGGCCCTGGCCCAGCAGATCAAGGACGTCAACGGCCGGGCCCGGCTGCAACTGCCGGTCTCAGCGCGCGAGATGCTGCGCGCCGACGAAACCGACAGCGTGTTCTACCTCGTGCTGGGCAGCCGCGGCGAATACCTGGGCGGAGACCGTGAACTGCCGCTGCCGTCGCTCGAGCGCCCGCTGCCCGGCATCGTCCAGTACCGCGACGACGTGATGCGCGGCTTCGCGGTGCGCGTGGCCTATACCTGGGTGTCGCTGCCCACGATCCCGGGCGCGCAGCCGGCGCTGGTGCAGGTGGCCGAGACGCTGGAGAAACGATCGCAACTGGCCAACGAGATCATCAAGGGCGTGGTGCTGCCTCAGTTCGTGGTGCTGCCGCTGGCGGTGGTGCTGGTGTGGTTCGGCCTGTCGCGCGGCATCGCCCCGCTGGGCCGGCTGCAGGCGCGGCTGCGCGCACGGCGGCCGGACGACCTGTCGCCGATCGACGATCGCGAGGTGCCGCAGGAGATCGCGCCGCTGGTCGGCGCCATGAACGAGCTGCTGCAGCGCCTGTCGGCCAACGTCGACGCGCAGAAGCGCTTCGTCGCCGACGCGGCGCACCAGTTGAAGACCCCGCTAGCCGGCATACGCACGCAGGCCGAGCTGGCGCTGCGCAATGCGAGTCCGGAAGACATGGAGGCCAGCCTGCGGCACCTGATCTCGGGCGCCGAACGGGCCACGCGCCTGGTGAACCAGTTGCTGGCGCTGGCGCGCGCCGAGGACAAGGGCAGTCCCGTGGACGTCTCCGCCCGGGTCGACCTGCTGGCCATCGCCAGCGACCAGACGCAGAACTGGGTGCACGAGGCGATGGAGCGCGGGATAGACCTGGGCCTGGAAGGCCCGGAAACGCCGGTCCTGGTGGCCGGCAACGCCCTGCTCCTGGCCGAGCTGGTCAACAACCTGATCGACAACGCGCTGCGCTACACCCCGGGCGGCGGCACCGTCACCGTGCGCGTGGCGGCAGCCGCCACGGGCGCGACGCTGGACGTCGAAGACTCCGGCCCTGGCATCCCGCCCGAGGAACGCGAATTGGTGTTCGACCGCTTCTACCGGATCCTGGGGTCCAACGCCGAAGGCAGCGGGCTGGGGCTGGCCATCGTGCGCGAGATCGCCCAGCGGCACGGTGCCACCCTGGCGATATCGGACAACTCCCAGGACACCGCCTCCGGCATGCCCGGCACGCGCATCAGCGTGAGCTTCCCGCCGGCCTGAAGCCCGCGGCCGCTCAGAAGTCCAGTCCCGCCTCCCGCGCCGCCATGTCATACAACGCGCGGCGCATCAGCAGGCCGGGCTTGTCGGGCGCGAAATTGAGGTCGAACTGCGGTTCGGTGTCGCGCGTCACCACGTCCAGTATCCACTCCAGCGCATCCACGTCCTCGAGATAGGCCTTGGACGAGGCCTCGTGCAGGTAGGCGTCGGCGGCCGGATCGTCGAGGTTGGAGTCGCGGCTGTTGAACCACCAGTAGTGGATGCTGCCGTTGGTCTCGGGCGTGAAGGCGTGGGTGATGTTGAAGCGATAGGTGCGCGGCGCGCCGCCGGCATCGTGGTTGTCGACGATGCGGGCGAAGGCGACGTGCAGGCCGGGCGAGGCGAAGCGGGCCTCGGAATAGCGGTCCACCGGCTTGCCGGTCAGGCCGGTGGGCACGCCGTAGACGTCGGGCGGCGGCGAATGCTTCAGCGCACGGTCGATGATGACCACGTCGCCCTCCTGGCGCACGTCCAGCTTGCTGCGCGCGTACTCCGGCGTGCCGATGGCGCCGGGATGCAAGAAGGGGAAGTGGGTCTGGTCCAGCAGGTTCTCGTGCATGGAAACGTAGTCCGCCTTCATGTGGAAGGACCCGCCCACGCTCTTCCATGCCGGGCTGGCCAGCCAGCTCGTGTCCGGGATCAGGGCCGGGTCGGCATGGTCGGGATCGCCCATCCATATCCACACCAGCGGCGCCCGTTCGACGATCGGAAAGCTGCGCACCTGGGCATGGGTGGGGACCAGCGGCATGGACGGCATCTTCACGCAGCGGCCGGAGGGATCGAAGCGCATGCCGTGATAGCCGCACATCAGCTCGTCGCCGTCCAGGCGGCCCCTGGCCAGCGGAAAGGAACGGTGCGGACAGCGGTTGCGTACCGCCACCGGCTCGCCGGCCTGGGTGCGGTACAGGGCGACGTCCACGCCCAGGAAACGGCGGCTGCTCAGCTCGCGGGTGATCTCGCTGGACAGGCCCGCCACGTACCAGCAGTTGCGCACCAGCGGCGTGGCGTGATCGGCGAAGCCGCCGGGCTCGAAGGAAAAGTCGCTGCGGAGTTCGGGAATGGGGTCGGCGATGCGGTTCATGATGGCGCGCTCCTGAAGGAATGGCTCGGAATGGTCAGGCGTCCAGCACCAGGCGCGTGCCGCGGATGCGCGACACGCAGATGCACAAGGTCTGGCCCGCGGCACGCTCTTCTTCGCCCAGATAGCGATCGCGATGATCGATGGGGCCGTCGGCGGAGACGACGGGCAGCGGGCACAGGCCGCATTCGCCGCGCGCGCAGTCCCACAGCACCGGCACGTCGGCCAGGCGCAGCGCATCCAGGATGCTGGCGTCGGGGCCGACCTGGACGGTCCTGCCCGTGCGGCGCAGTTCGACCTCGAAGGCCGTCTCGTCGCCCGTGGGTCCGGCGGTGAACACTTCGCTGCGCACGCGGCCGGGCTCCCACCCCAGCGCGGCGCCTGCCTGGTGGGTAGCGGCGACCATGGACGCGGGGCCGCACACATACACGCGCACCCCGTCCGGCTGCGAGGCGAGCAGGCCGCGCAGGTCGAACACGCCCGCCTCGTCGCTGTAGTGGAAGCGCACGCGGTCGCCGGCCACCTGTTCCAGCACGTCGCGATAGGCCATGGCCGACGGATCGCGTCCGGCGTACACGACGCTGTAGCGACAGCCCCGGCGGGCCAGGCTGCGCGCCATGGACACGATGGGCGTCACGCCTATGCCGCCGGCGATGAGCAGGGTGCGGGCGTCGCGCCGGTCCAGCGGGAAATCGTTGACCGGCGCGGCGACGCGCAGGCGCGTGCCCGGCGCGAAGGTATCGTGGATGAAGGCCGAGCCGCGCGCCCGGTCCTCCCTTTGCACGGCGATGCGATAGACGTGCCGCGGATCGTCCGGGCCGGCCAGTCCGCCTATCAGCGAGTAGTGCCGCACGATGGGCCCCCGCTCGCGCGACACCATGTGCAGCGCCACGTGCGCCCCCGGCTCGTAGCGCGGCAGCGGCCGGCCATCGGCCGAGGCCAGCAGATATTCCTTGATGCGCGGCGTCAGCGGCCGGGCCCCGGCCACCACCACCTCGAAGTGCTTGCTTGCCACGACTGTGCTCCCGTGCGGCGTCAATCCAGGTGGATATCTGCGCCCTTGATGATCGGTCCCCACTTGGCGATTTCCTCGTCCACCAGCCGCGCCATGTCGCGCGGCGGCATGGCATAGGCCTCGTAGGTGAAGGTGGCCAGTTTCTCCTGCACGTCGGGCGCCTTCAGCGCGGCGGCGATGCCTTCGTTCAGCCGCTGCACGATCCCGGCCGGCGTGCCCTTGGGAACGAACAGGCCGTTCCAGCCGCCGACCTCGAAGCCGGCCGGTCCGCCGGCCTGCGCCACGGTCGGCACCTCGGCATAGCCCGGCAGGCGCTGCGGCGCCGCCACGGCCAGGAAGCGCACCTTCCCGGACTGGTAGACGGGCCCGGCCGACACGGGCGTTCCCAGTGTCCAGTTCACGTCGCCCACGGCCACCGACTGGAACAGCTGGGCCGATTCCTTGTAGGGCACGTGCATCATGCTCGTGCCCGTGGCCGCCTCCAGCAGCAGCCCGCCCAGGTGCGCCGGACTGGCCACGCCCCAGGATCCGTACGAGACACCGCCGGGCCTGGCCTTGGCCGCGGCGACGAGATCGCCCATCGTCCGCCATGTCGAACCGGCGGGTACCACGATGAAGAAGTAGTTGCGGACCAGCGGCGTGACCGGATCGAAATCCTTGCGCACGTCGTAGGGCAGCCTGGCGAACAGGTAGGGCTGGGTGCCCACGTGGTAGCTGTCCATGTGGACCAGCGTGTAGCCATCGGGCGCGGCGCGCCGGCCGGCCTCGAAGGCGAGGAAGCCGCTGGCGCCGGGCCGGTTCTCCACGATCACCTGCTGCCCCAGCGTGGCGGTCAGCTTCTCGGCGACGATGCGCAGCAGCACGTCGGGCCCCTGACCCACGGCGAACGGCGTCACGATCTTGACCGGCCGTGCCGGGTAGCCCGGTCCGGCGGCCCCGGCGGCGGCCGATGCCGCGGCCAGGACGGCGGTGGCCAGCATGCGCAGGATCGGCGATTTTGGCATGGGAGTCTCCTCTTGATGGATACGGGGACGTCGCTTGCGCCCCCATTGTTGGAAGGCATTTTATTAAGGAATAATGGCGAATATTTGTTCAAAAAATAGCTATCAGTAATCTCGATTTGGAATAAATTGGACGCCATCACGCAACTGCGCACCTTCACCACCGTCGTCGCCTGCGGCGGCTTTTCCGAGGCGGCCCGGCAGATGGACGTCGTCCCCTCGGTGGTGGCCAAGCGCATCCGCCAGCTGGAAGCCACCGTGGGCGCCCGGCTGTTCGACCGCACCACCCGCACGGTGCGCCTGACCGAAGCGGGCGAGAAACTGCACGCCCGCGCCGGCGTGCTGGTGGCCAGCTTCGAGGACCTGGTGCAAAGCGTGGAGCGGGATGCCTCCAAGCTGGTGGGACACCTGCGGATCGCGACGCCGACCACGCTGACCACGGTCCGGCTGGGACCGCTCTTCAATGCCTTCCTGGCGCGGCACGATGGCATCACGATGGAGATCTCGCTGGTCGACCATTCCACCAACCCCGCCGAGCGGGACTACGACCTGGCCATCAGCGGCAGGCCCGCCAGCTACGAAGGCGTGGTCGAGATCCCCCTGTGCCCGGTGGACACCATGCTGTGCGCGGCGCCCGGCTATCTGGCGCGCCACGGCCGGCCCCGCCATCCCCAGGCCCTGACCGAACACGCCTGCCTGGTCTTCAAGCCGTCCGGCCGCGCCTGGCATTTCCGCAGCGCCCGCGGCGACATCAGCCTGGACATCCCCCCGCGGCTGGTGGCCGACGACAACCTCACGCTGCGGGACGCCGCCCTGTCGGAACTGGGCATCGCCGCCCTGCCCGCCTACGTCGCCCGCCCGGCGCTGGAGGCGGGCACGCTGGAGACGGTACTGGACGATTTCCCGCTGCAGGAAACCTGGTTCAAGGCCTATGTCCCCCGGCGCAGGCAGCACGTCGCCCGTGTCTCCGCCCTGGTCGACTGGCTGGTCGCCCACCTGCGGCCGGACGTCCCGCCCGCCCGCTGATCCCCGCCCCGCGGCGTCTCGCCGCCGCCACGCCTGGACGCCGCCCGCGCGCCTGCGGGAAACCCCCAGTCACGGCCGCTCCCGCCCCGCCTCCAGGCGCCGCGCGGGCGGCCGGCGCGTCCCGGGCGTGGGCATATCACCAGTTCGTGAAATTCAGTTTTTTGTCAGCAACTTGTCAGTGCCGCGTCAGTAACTGTTTCTACTCTGATTTCAAGCCCGAGGCTCCCGTGGCTGAGGGCCAGTCTGCCGTTCCAACTATTACTCCTTTACAGCAGGCCCACCCAGGAGACATTCCTTCATGAGCACCACCGTCAGCAGTTCAGGGGCGCCGACTCCGGCCGCGCGCCCCATGACCAAGGAAGAGCGGCGCGTGATCTTCGCCTCGTCGCTAGGCACGGTATTCGAGTGGTACGACTTCTATCTTTACGGCTCCCTGGCCGCCATCATCGCCAAGCAGTTCTTCTCGGGGGTCAACGACACGGCGGCCTTCATCTTCGCGCTGCTGGCGTTCGCGGCAGGCTTCGCGGTCCGGCCGTTCGGGGCCCTGGTGTTCGGCCGGCTGGGAGACCTGGTCGGACGCAAGTACACCTTCCTGATCACCATCCTGATCATGGGCCTGTCGACCTTCATCGTCGGGATACTGCCCTCCTACGCCTCCATCGGCATCGCGGCACCCGTCATCCTCATCATCCTGCGGCTGGCGCAAGGCCTGGCGCTGGGCGGCGAGTACGGCGGCGCGGCCACCTACGTGGCCGAGCATGCGCCGCAGGGCAAGCGCGGCGCCTACACCGCCTGGATCCAGACCACGGCCACCCTGGGCCTGTTCCTGTCGCTGCTGGTGATCCTGGGCGTGCGCAACGCCACCGGCGAGGAAGCCTTCGCTTCCTGGGGATGGCGCATCCCGTTCCTGGTCTCCATCTTCCTGCTGGCCATCTCGGTCTGGATCCGGCTCAAGCTGAACGAGTCGCCCACCTTCCAGCGCATGAAGGCCGAGGGCAAGGGATCGAAGGCGCCGCTGACCGAGTCCTTCGGCCAGTGGAGCAACCTGAAGGTCGTCCTGCTGGCGCTGCTGGGCCTGACCGCCGGCCAGGCCGTGGTCTGGTACACGGGGCAGTTCTATTCGCTGTTCTTCCTGACCCAGACCCTGAAGGTGGACGCCACCACGGCCAACATCCTGATCGCCCTGGCCCTGCTGATCGGCACGCCCTTCTTCCTGGTCTTCGGCTCGCTGTCGGACAGGATAGGCCGCAAGCCCATCATCATGGCCGGCTGCCTGATCGCCGCCATCGCCTACTTCCCGCTGTTCAAGGCCATCACGCACTACGCCAATCCGGCGCTGGAGGCGGCGCAGGCCAAGGCGCCGGTGGTCGTCGTGGCCGATCCCAAGACCTGCTCGTTCCAGTTCAACCCCGTGGGCACCGCCAAGTTCGTCAGTTCCTGCGACCAGGTCAAGTCCTTCCTGGCCTCGAACTCGGTCAACTACAGCAACGAGGCGGCCCCGGCCGGGTCCGTGGCCAAGGTCAAGGTGGGCGACACCGTCATCGAGTCCTTCGAAGGCGCGGGCCTGCCGGCGGCCGAGCTCAAGACCCGCGGCGACGAGCTCAAGGCCCGGCTGACGTCGGAAATCCGCAACCACGGCTACCCCGCCAAGGCCGACCCGGCCCAGGTCAACAAGCCCATGCTGGTACTGCTGCTGACGCTGCTGGTGATCCTGGTCACCATGGTCTACGGCCCGATCGCGGCCATGCTGGTGGAAATGTTCCCCACCCGCATCCGCTACACCTCGATGAGCCTGCCCTACCACATCGGCAACGGCTGGTTCGGCGGCTTCCTGCCCACCACCGCCTTCGCCATCGTGGCGGCCACCGGCAATATCTATAACGGGTTGTGGTATCCCATCATCGTCGCCGTGATGAGCCTGGTCATCGGCACCCTGTTCATCAAGGAAACCAAGGACAACCGCCTGGAGGACTGATCCCGGCAGGGGCGCGGCCATGCCGTGCCCCTTCGCTTATGCGGCGCGCATGCAACAATCCGCCCCAGAACGGAGCGTGCCAAGGCTTCCCACCGTCGCAAGTCTTGGGTTATCGTACCAAGCGTTACAATCCCGGCCTTGCCGGGTTTTGTTTTTTCAGCCAGTTGGAGACCTTGCCATGCGGGCGACCGAGCCCCAGGCCACAGGCCGCACATCGGGGAATCCCCCTGGGAGCACACCGAGTCTCGTCGCCGAGTCTCTCAGCAAATCCTTTCTATCCGGTAATGTTCGCGAGCGCATTTTGCGAGATTTGTCGGTTAGCATCATGCCCGGCGAACTGACTTTGATTTCCGGACCATCGGGCTGCGGCAAGAGCACCCTGCTGGCCATACTCAGCGGCATGCTACGTCCGGATGCCGGCATGGTGCGCGCCCTGGGCCAGGATCTTGGCCTGTTGCAGCTGCAAGAGCTTGAACGTTTCCGGCTGATGCATACCGGCTTCGTATTCCAGGGCTTCAACCTGTTTCCCGCGCTGACGGCTGTCGAACAGGTCGTCCTGCCCCTGCGCTACGTGGGCCTGTCCAGGTCGCGGGCCGAAGAACAGGCCTGGGCCGCCCTCGAGGAAGTGGGCATGAGCGGACGAGCGCGCCAGCGGCCCTCGGGCCTGTCGGGCGGCGAACAGCAGCGCGTGGCCATCGCCCGTGCGCTCGCCAAGGAACCCGAACTGCTCTTTGCGGACGAGCCCACCAGTGCGCTGGACGCCGGCAACGGCATGAAAGTCATCGACATCCTGCACCGCATCGCCAAGCGCCACGGCGCCACGGTGCTGTGCGTCAGCCACGATCCGCGCCTGATCAGCCATGCCGACCGCGTCCTGACCATGGAGGATGGACGCATCCTGGACGACAGGCGCACCGATGCGCTGGTCGCCGAAACCTAGGAATTTCCCAGCTCGTGCCTAAGCTTTTCACCTCTTTTCGCCTTGGAATCGTGGCCGCGCTGACCGGCAGCCTGGTGCTGGCCGCGTGTTCCCGCCAACAGCAGGCCGAAGCCCCGGTGGCCGACCAGCCGCCCTACGCCGCCGTCGCGCGCGGGCGCGTCGACGTCGAAGGCGGCCTGGTGCGCGTGGGCGCGGCCGTGGACGGCACCGTCGCACGCGTGGCGGTGCGCGACGGCGACCAGGTCAGGAAGGGCCAGGCGCTGATCGAATTCAATCCTTCGGCGGCCCAGCTGGCCGTCGATGCGGCCGACGCCGAACTGCGCCAGGCGCAAGCCCAGGAACGCGTACTGCGCAGCCGCCTGCCGGGGCTGAAGCAGCGCGCCCAGCGGCTGGCCGAAGCCGCGGCCGGCGGGGCCATCGACGGGCAGGCCGCCGACGACGCGCGCAGCGCCGTGGCGCAGGCCGAGGCCGAGGTCCTGGCGGCCCAGGCGACGGTGGACGTCGCGCGCCAGAAATTGCGTGCTGCGCAATGGACGCTGGAGCGCCAGCAGGTCCGCTCGCCCGTGGACGGCGAGGTCGTGGGCCTGGAGGTGCAGGTCGGCAACGCGGTCACCGCCCAGACGGAAATGCTGCGGGTGCTGCCCAAGCGGCGCCTGATCGTCCGGGCCGAGGTGAACGAAGCCTACGTCGGGGCGCTGAAACCCGGCATGCAGGCCGAGATCGTGGAAGAATCCGCCCCCGGCGGCACCCCGATCCCTGCCCGCCTGGAACGCATAGGCAGCGTGTTCCAGGTCATGTCTCCCAGCGACGATCCCCAGGAGCGGATCAGCCGCCGCAGCGTCGAAAGCCTGCTGTCGATCGAAAACCCCGAAAAGCTGCGTGTCGGCCAGCGCGTGCTGGTCCGTTTCCTTCCCTAAAGGCTTGCCATGTTGCTCAGTCAGTACACCGTCGACGAACGCCCCGGCTCCGAGTGGATCGTGTTGTGCGACTTCGACGGCACCATTTCCAAGCAGGATGTCACCGATACCCTGCTTGAACACTTCGGCCGGCCGGGATGGCAGGAACTGGAAGCCGCGTGGGAACGGGGAGAGATCGGCTCGCGCGAATGCATGGCCAAGCAGATCGCGCTGCTGGACGCCAGCAAGGAAGAGCTGGACGACCTGGTGGCGAGCATCGAGATCGATCCGGCCTTCCCGGGGTTCGTGGCCCAGGCGCGCAGCCTCGGCACGCCGGTGCACATCGTCAGCGACGGGCTGGCCGGCGTGATCACCGCCATCATGGACCGCCACGGACTGGCGGACCTGCCCGTGGTGGCTAACCGCTTCGAACAGGCCGGCCCGCGCGACTGGCGGCTGACCTTCCCCTACGCCGATGCCGCCTGCCGCAAGGCCAGCGGTACCTGCAAGTGCTCCTACGGGTCGGGCGTGCGCGGTCTCCACGAGAAAATCCTGTACGTGGGCGACGGCGCCTCGGACTTCTGCGTGTCCGGCACGGTCGACTTCGTGCTGGCCAAGCACCGCCTGATCGACTACTGCCGCGACCATGGCCTGGTGCACATTCCCATTGCCGGCTTCGACGAGGCCCGCAATGCGCTCGACTTCATCCTGAAAGGCCAGTTGCAAGCCATCGCGCAACCTCCGCGCGGCTTCACCGCCGCGCCGGCGGCAGCCAGCACCGCCTGAGCCCCGCGCGGCCCCATTCTTCACCTCATGATCAAATCCGCGGATTTCTATTTCGAAGGCGGCCGCGCGGGCGTGCTGCTCATCCATGGCCTGACCGGCACTCCCAACGAAATGCGCACCGTGGGCAAGGGCCTGCACCGGGCCGGCTTCACGGTCTACGGCATGCAGTTGGCGGGCCACTGCGGCGACGTCGACGATCTCATCCGCACCGGCTGGAAGGACTGGTACGCCAGCGTGCTGGAGGGCGTGGACCGCCTGCGCCGCGATGTCGACCACTGCTTCGTCGCCGGCCTGTCGATGGGCGCGGTGCTGGCGCTGAAGGCGGCGGCCGACCGGCCCGACGACATCGCCGGCGTCGGCGTCTACGGCGCCACCTTCCGCTACGACGGCTGGAACATTCCCTGGTACTCGCGCCTGTCGTTCCTGCTGCCCTGGTTCAAGCGCTTCAACCTGTTCCAGGACAAGGTCTTCGACGAAGAGCCCCCCTACGGCCTGAAGGACGAACGGCTGCGCGCCGCGGTATCGTCCAGCATGCTGGGCGGCGACAGCGCGGACGCGGGACTGCCCGGGAACCCCTGGCCCTCGCTGGCCGAACTCATCGACCTGTCGGCCACGGTACGCCGCCAGCTGCACCAGGTGCGCGCGCCCTGCCTGGTCATGCACGCCGCCGAGGACGACATGGCCAGCGTCGGCAACGCGCAGCTGGTGATGGAGCGCGTCGGCGGCCCGGCCAAGCTGGTGCTGCTGCACGACAGCTACCATATGATCACGGTGGATCGCGAGCGCCGCGAGGTCATCCGCGAGTCGGCCGAGTTCTTCTCGGAAATCGCCGCGCAGCGCGAAGGCGCCACGCCGCGGGCGGCGGCGCGATGACTCCGCTCGTCGCCCTGCTGTGGACGCTGAACGTGCTGGTCGATACCGGCGGCCAGCTCGCCTTCAAGGCGGCCGCCACCACGCCGGCCGAGGGCAGCGGCCTGCGCTACTGGCGCGAGCTGGCGCGCCGCCCCTGGATCTGGATAGGCATCGCCTGCTATATCCTGGAGTTCGTCGTCTGGCTGGCCTTCCTGTCGCTGGTGCCGCTGTCCGAGGGCGTGCTGCTGGGCTCGATCAACATCGTCGCCATCATGATCGCCGGCCGCTTCCTGTTCAACGAACACCTGACGCCGCTGCGGGTGGCCGGCATCGCGCTGATCGCCGCCGGCGTGGCGGTCGTGGGGATACCGTGATGCGCCGCTTCTACCTGATCGGCTTCGGCCTGCTGATGGCCTTCGACACGCTGGCGCAGATCAGCTTCAAGTACGCCGCCAACCATGCGATGCCGCTGGCCGCCGACCTGGACTGGCTGCTGCGGGTATTCGGCCAGCCGTGGATCTACGGCGCCTTCGTCGGCTACATCGGCGCCTTCTTCACCTGGATGTCGCTGCTCAAGCGCGCGCCCATCGGGCCCGCCTTCGCCGCCTCCCACCTCGAAGTCGTGACGGTCATGCTGGTGTCGGTCTGGCTGTTCGACGAACACATCACCACCAACCAGATGCTGGGCGCGCTGCTGATCATCGGCGGCATCGTCTGCCTGGCCTTCGGCGAGGCCAGCGAATCGCGGCGCCTCCACCCGGAGTCCGGCCGTGCCGACGCCTAGGCTCGCGGCCGGCGCCCACGGGCGCGACATCCCCCCCACGGCGGGCCTGCCGCTGCGGTGGAGCGACCTGTTGCCGGGCGGTCCCGCGGACCTGGAGACCAGCCTGGCAGCCTGGCTGGGCGTCGACGCCTTGCAGCTGGAATGCTCCGGCACCTCCAGCCTGGTCGTCTCGCTGTTGACGCTGGCCCGGCGCAGCTCGCGCAAGACCGTCGTCCTGCCCGCCTACACCTGCCCGCTGGTCGCGCTGGCAGTCCACCACTGCGGGCTGCGGCTGAAGCTGTGCGACCTCGCCCCCGGCCATTTCGATCTCGACCCGGACGCGCTCGAGGCGGCCTGCGACGGCGATACGCTGGCCATCGTGGTCACCCACCTGGCCGGACGCGTGGCCGACACCGATGCCGCGCTGCGCTGCGCCGCCCGCTGCGGCGCGGCCGTCATCGAGGACGCGGCGCAGGCGCTGGGCGCCCGCCGCAACGGACGCAGCGTGGGCCTGGACGGCGACATCGGCTTCTTCAGCCTGGCCGCGGGCAAGGGCCTGAGCATCTACGAGGGCGGCCTGCTGCTGGCGCGCGATCCCGCGCTGCGCGACGAGCTGCGCGCCACCAGCGCGCGCACCGTCGGCCGCCGCCCGGGATGGGAGGCGCGCCGCAGCCTGGAACTCCTGGCCTACGCGCTGCTGTACGGGCCACGCGGCATGCGCCTGGCCTACGGCAACCCGCAGCGCGCGGCCTTGCGGGCCGGCGATCCCGTACGAGCCGCCGGCGACGATTTCCCCCTCGACATCCCCATCCACCGGGTCGGCCGCTGGCGCCGCGGCGTGGGCGCGCGAGCGGCCCGCCGCCTGCCGGCGTTCCTGGACGATGCCCGGGCGCGCGCCCGGCGGCGCCTGGAGCGGCTGCAAGGCCTGCCCGGCGTACGAGTGATGCAGGACACCGCGGGCGGCGACGGCGTCTGGCCGTTCTTCATGCTGCTGCTGCCCGATGCGCAATCCCGGCGGCTCGCGCTGGACCGGCTATGGGGCGCGGGACTGGGCGTGGGCCCCTTGTTCGTGCACACCCTGCCCGACTACGATTACCTGCGCCCCATCGTCGCCGATGCGCCGGTGCCCCACGCCCGCGACTTCGCGGCGCGGACGCTGTCGATCACCAACAGCCACTGGCTGGACGACGAACGATTCGAGGTGATTTGCGCCTCGCTTGCCGCCTCGCTCCCCTCGCCCTGAGCGTCGCGGCGCTTCGGCGCGTCAAAGAAAGCGGTCCAGGATACGGCGGCTGGCCCGGTCCAGGCGCTCCAGGTCGCGGATCAGGAAATGAATGCCGTGGCCGTCCGAGATCAGGAGCTTGGACTGGGAGATGCGCCGGATGTCCTGTTCGCTCTTGAGCCACAGCCGGGCTTCGCCGCGGTTGGTGCGGACGGTCCAGGTCGTGGGCGTGACGTAGCTCGCCACCTGCACGATGCGCTGGATCTCGGGCATGAATTCGCGGTGCCCGAGCTCTTCCCGCACCAGATCCCGCGCCGCGGGCGGCAGGTCCGCCAGGCGCGGGATCCAGGCGACCTCGTGCCCGCCCGGGCCGACCAGCGAGATGTCCTCGGACTCGGTATCGATGGGAAAGGCGCGCACGGGCGTCACTTCCTCGGCCGCGCCGCCATCGGCGGGGGTGCAGATCAGCCGGCCGTAGGCGTTGCGACTCAGCGTATAGGGAAAGGCCTGGCTCATGCTTGTTCCTCGTCGTCGCCGTCCCAGGTGTTGTCGCTGTCGCTGCCGGGAGGATCGAGCTGGCGGGTCTGTGCCTGGTGCAGGCGGTAGTAGGCGCCGCCCTTGGCGATCAGGTCCTCGTGGCGGCCCTGCTCGACGATGCGGCCACGGTCCAGCACCACCAGCCGGTCGGCCCGCCGCAAGGTGCTGAGCCGGTGGGCCACGGCGATGGTGGTGCGCCCCTGCACCAGGTTGTCCAGCGCATTCTGGATCTCCTGTTCGGTCGAGGTGTCGACCGACGACGTGGCCTCGTCCAGGATCAGGATGCGCGGATCGATCAGCAGCGCGCGGGCGATGGAGATGCGCTGGCGCTCGCCTCCCGACAGGGCCTGGCCGCGTTCGCCCACCAGCGAATCATAGCCGTGCGGCAGGCGCAGGATGAACTCGTGCGCGTGGGCCGCGCGCGCAGCGGCCACGATCTCCTCGCGGGTCGCGTCGGGCTTGCCGTAGGCGATGTTCTCGGCCACCGTCCCGAAGAACAGGAAGGGCTCCTGCAGCACCACGCCGATGTTGCGCCGGTACTCGGGAATGGACAACGCGCGGATGTCGACGCCGTCCACCTTGATCGATCCCTGCGCGACGTCGTAGAAACGGCAGATCAGGTTGACCAGCGTGCTCTTGCCCGAGCCGCTGTGCCCCACCAGGCCAATCATCTCGCCCGGCCGGATGTCCAGGTCTATGCCGCGCAGCACGGCGCGCGTGCCGTAGCGGAAGGTCGCCTCGCGGATCTGGATGCTCCCCTCCACCCGGCCGATGGGCACCGGATGGGCCGGTTCGGGCACGCTGGAGACGCGGTCCAGGATGTCGAAGATGCGCTTGGCGCCCGCCGCCGCCTTTTGCGTGACCGAGACGATGCGGCTCATGGAGTCCAGCCGCAGGTAGAAGCGGCTGATGTAGGCCAGGAACGCCGCCAGCACACCCACCGAGATATGGTGGTTGGCGATCTGCCAGATGCCGAATATCCAGACCACCAGCAGGCCGACCTCGGTCAGCAGGATGACCGTGGGCGAGAACATCGACCACGTGGTGTTGACCTTGTCGTTGACCGCGAGGTTGTGGTTGTTGGCCTCGCGAAAGCGCGCCACTTCGCGCTTTTCCTGGGCGAAGGCCTTGACCACCCGGATGCCCGGGATGGTGTCGGCCAGCACGTTGGTGATCTCGGCCCAGTTGCGGTCCACCTTCTCGAACCCGTGGCGCAGCTTGTCGCGCACCAGGTGGATCAGCCAGGCGATGAAGGGCAGCGGCAGCAGCGTGACCAGCGCCAGCCAGGGATCGATGGAGACCAGGATGCCGGCGGTCATCAGGATCATCAGCACGTCGGTGGCGAAGTCCAGCAGGTGCAGCGACAGGAAGACGCAGATGCGGTCGGTCTCGTTGCCGATGCGCGCCATGAGATCGCCCGTGCGCTTGCCGCCGAAGTATTCCAGCGACAGTTGCTGCAGGTGTTCATAGGCGCTGGTGCGCAGGTCGGCGCCGATGCGCTCGCTGACCCACGCCAGGATGTAGGTGCGCGACCAGCCCAGCACCCAGGCCACCAGCGCCGCGCCCAGCAGCCCGGACAGGTACAGCGCGGCCAGCTCGTAGTCGATGGGCTTGCCGTTCTGGAACGGGATCAGCACGTCGTCCATCAGGGGCATGGTCAGGTAGGGCGGAACCAGCGTCGCGGCGGTGGACAGGACAGTCAGGATGAAGCCCAGGAGCAGCCGGCCGCGATAGGGCCGGGCGAAACGGCGCAGCCGCAGCAGGGCCCAGCCCCGGTTCTCGACCGGTGCCTCCGCCTCGCAGGCCGGGCAGTCCTGCTCGCCTTCCGGCAGCGGCGCATGGCAGCGCGGGCAGGCCGGGGCCAGCCGGGCCGCCACGCCGCCCCGCGCCAGCGCGGCCAGCTGGCGGTCGAACTGGTCGGCCAGCCGGACGGCACCGGCGTGGTGCGCCATGGTCGTGCGCCAGAGCGCCAGCCGGGCCTGCGCATCCACCAGCTCGACCGCGACCACGCCCGCGTGGTCCGACAGCGCCAGCCGCATCCCCTCGCGCAGTGGCCAGTCGCGCCATCCCGGCGCATCGGCCGAGGCCGCCAGCAGCCGGGTCTCGGTCAGCACCAGCGCGCCCCGGGCATAGCGCAGTTCGGTATCGAGATCCAGCTCCAGCCAGGCGCAGACGGTTTCGCCGTCGGCCAGCGGCGGGGCGGCCTGGCCACGCCAGGCATCGGGCAGGGAGGACAACGGATAAGACGCGGCAGTCATCGGCGGGCAGTGCCCCAAATAAGCAACATAGTATTTGTAACTATTTATAATTCATGAAAATATGTCAGCCTCACGTAAGTATTATAGTTCCCACCAACTTCCGTTGTTCGAGAAACCGATGCGTTGTAGCGTCGCATCTAGGGGATTCCCTAAACCGTGTATTCCATCTTGCCTGCCAGGCAAGGGGGCAATACATTTCCGCTCATCTACGATTGTCATCGGATTGACTCGAGTACGCCCCGAGAGCGTACACCCAGCTCGCATCGTTCCACCCGGACCCTCGTCCCAACTTCTCAGCCTGTCCGCGCCGCCTGCACGCCCCGGTTTTCCGTTCCGCGCCGCGCGCCCCGCTCCAGACCCATTTTCGTCATGAAACGCAAACACATTGAATTCCTCGATGTGCTGTCCCTGCGCGGACCCAGCATGTGGACTTATCCGCCCGTCCTCGAGGCCTGGGTGGACATCGGGGAGCTCGAGGACTTTCCGTCCAACCTGATCCCGGGCTTCTACGAGCGGCTGGAGGCCTGGCTGCCGACGCTGATCGAGCACCGTTGCAGCTACGACGAACGCGGCGGCTTCCTGCGCCGCGTGCGCGAAGGCACCTGGCCGGGCCACATCCTGGAACACGTCACGCTGGAGCTGCAGAACCTGGCCGGACTGCCGGGCGGCTTCGGCAAGGCGCGCGAGACGTCCACCCGCGGGGTCTACCGCGTCATCGTCAGCGCCTACCAGGAAGAAGTCACGCGCGCCGCGCTCCACACGGCGCGCGATCTGGTCATGGCCGCGATCGAGGACCGCCCCTACGACGTGCCGGCGGCCATCGAGGCCCTGCGCGACCTCGTCAACGAACACTGGCTGGGCCCCAGCACCGCCAGCATCGTGCAGGCCGCCGAGGACCGCCGCATTCCCTACATCCGCCTCAACCAGGGCAACCTGGTGCAGTTCGGCTACGGCGCCGCCCAGCACCGCATCTGGACCGCCGAGACCGACCGCACCAGCGCCGTGGCCGAAGGCATCGCCTGCGACAAGGACCTGACCAAGAGCCTGCTGCAGGCCTGCGGCGTCCCCGTGCCCGAGGGACGCGCCGTGGACAGCAAGGACGACGCGTGGGAAGCCGCGCAGGAAATCGGCCTGCCGGTGGTGGTCAAGCCCAGCGACGGCAACCACGGCCGGGGCGTGTTCCTGGACCTGCGCACGCGCGAAGCCATCGAGACCGCATTCGACGTGGCCAGCGGCGAAGGCAGCGGCGTGATCGTCGAGCGCTGCGTGCCCGGCAACGAACATCGCCTGCTGGTGGTGGGCGACCGCATGGTGGCCGCGGCGCGCGGCAAGACGGCCTCGGTGATCGGCGACGGCCGCTCCACGATCCAGCAGCTGATCGGCAGCCAGCTCAACTCGGACCCGCGCCGCGGCAACACCGAAGAGCATCCGCTGAACCTGGTCGCGCTGGACTCCGCCGCGCGCATCGAACTCGAACGCCAGGGCTATGACGGCGACTCCGTCCCGCCCGCCGGCAAGGAAGTCCTGATCCAGCGCAACGGCAACGTCGCCTTCGACGTGACCGACGAAGTCCACCCCTCGGTCGCGGCGCACGTGCGGCTGGCGGCGCGCATCGTCGGCCTGGACATCGCCGGCGTGGACCTGGTGGCCGAGGACATCTCGCGGCCGCTCGAGGAACAGGGCGGCGCCATCGTCGAGGTCAACGCCGGCCCCGGCCTGCTGATGCACCTGAAGCCGGCCGAGGGCAAGCCCCGTCCCGTGGGCCGCGCCATCGTCGACCACCTGTTTCCCAACGGCGCCGAAGGCCGCATCCCCCTGGTGGGCGTGTCCGGCAGCCACGGCATGACCGGCGTGGTGCACCTGGTCGGGCAATTCCTGCGGCTGTCGGGCCGCCGCGTGGCCACGGCGTCCAGCCAGGGCCTGTACTTCGACCACCGCCAGGTCGATCGCGCCCCCGCCGGCTGGAGCGCCGTGCAGCGCGCGCTGATGAACCCCCTGATGGAAGCGGCCGCGATCGAGAACGGCGCGCGCGCCATCCTGACGCAAGGCCTGGCCTACGACCGCTGCCAGGTCGGCGTGGTGACCAACCTGGACCCCGCGCAGACGCATCCGGACCTGTCCATCGTCGAGCCGCAGCAGATCTTCAACGTGCTGCGCACCCAGGTCGACGTCGTGCTGCCCACCGGCTGCGCCGTGCTGAACGCCGCCGACGAACTGGTGGCCGACATGGCCCGGCTGTGCGACGGCGAGGTGATGTTCTTCGCGCGCGACGGCAAGCTGCCCCGCATCGCCGAGCACCTGGCCGCCGGCAAGCGCGCGGTCTTCGTACGCGCCGGCTCCATCGTGCTCGCCCACGGCGCGGACGAAACCCTCCTGGCCCCGCTTGCCTCCGTGCCCTGCCTGGCCGGACAGCCGGGCCTGCCGATCGAAAGCGTCCTGGCCGCCGTTGCCACGGGCTGGGCGCTGGACCTGCCGCGGGACTGCATCCGCGCCGGGATCGAAACCTACGGCATGCCGGCCCCCGCGGCCGCCGCGGCCTGAAAGCCTGGGAAACGCACAGGAAGAACATCATGGAAGTCTCACGTATCCGCGCGCTGCGCGGCCCCAACCTGTGGAGCCGGCGCACCGCGCTCGAGGCGATCGTCTCGTGCACCGAAGCCGAGCGCGCCATCGCCGGCATCCCCGGCTTCGAGGCGCGCCTGCGCGCCCGCTTTCCCGCCATCGGCCTGTTGCAGCCGGCGGGACAGGAACGCTCCGTGTCCATGGCACGCGCGCTCGGGCTCGCCACGCTGGGGCTGCAATCGCAGGCCGGCTGCCCGGTCACCTTCGTGCGCACCGTCCCCACGCTGGACGCGGGCATCTACCAGGTCGTGGTCGAGTACACCGAGGAAGAAGTCGGCAGGCTGGCCCTGAAATTCGCGCTCGAACTGTGCCAGGCCGCCGAACAGGACACGCCCTTCGACCTGGAGGCCGCGCTGGCCAAGCTGCGCGACCTGGACGAGGACGTCCGCATCGGTCCCAGCACCGGCGCCATCGTGCAGGCGGCGGTCCAGCGCGGCATCCCGTACCGCCGCCTGACCCAGGGCAGCCTGATCCAGTTCGGCTGGGGCAAGAAGCAGCGGCGCATCCAGGCTGCCGAAATGGACCGCAGCAGCGCCATCGCCGAATCGATCGCCCAGGACAAGGAACTGACCAAGACGCTGCTGCATGCCGCCGGCGTCCCGGTGCCCGAGGGCCGCCCCGTCGAGGATGCCGAGGACGCCTGGGCGGCGGCGCAGGAGATAGGCGCCCCCGTGGTCGTCAAGCCACGCGACGGCAACCAGGGCAAGGGCGTCGCGGTCAACATCTCGACGCGCGAGCAGGTCCTGGCGGCCTATGCCGTGGCCGAAAAGTACGGTTCGGCGGTCCTGGTCGAACGCTACATTCCCGGCCACGATTTCCGCCTGCTGGTGGTGGGCAACAACCTGGTCGCGGCCTCGCGGCGGGATCCGCCGCAGGTGTTCGGCGACGCGGTGCACACCATCCGCGAACTGGTGGAAGAAGTGAACAAGGATCCTCGCCGCGGCGAGGGCCACGCCACCAGCCTGACCAAGATCCGCCTGGACGACATCGCCATCGCGACGCTGGCCAAGGCGGGCTACACTCCCGACTCGGTCCCGCCCAAGGGCGCGCTGGTCATCCTGCGCAACAACGCCAACCTGAGCACGGGCGGCACGGCCACCGACGTCACCGACGAAGTCCACCCCGAGTTCGCCGCCCACGCCATCGCGGCGGCGCGCACGGTGGGCCTGGACATCTGCGGCGTGGACGTCGTGGCCGGCACCGTGATCAAGCCGCTGGAAAGCCAGGGCGGGGCCATCGTGGAAGTCAATGCCGCTCCCGGCCTGCGTATGCATCTCGCCCCGTCCTACGGCAAGCCGCGCGCCGTGGGCGAGGCCGTCATCGCCGACATGTTCGCGCCCGAGGACGACGGCCGCATCCCCCTGGTCGCGGTGGCCGGCACCAACGGCAAGACCACGACCGTGCGCCTGATCGCCCATCTGCAGGGCGTCAACGGCCATCTGGTCGGCATGACCAATTCGGACGGCGTCTACATCGGCCAGCAGCGCATCGACGTGGGCGACTGCAGCGGGCCGCGCAGCGCCCGCAACGTGCTGCTGCACCCCGACGTCGACGCGGCCGTGTTCGAGACGGCGCGCGGCGGCATCCTGCGCGAGGGACTGGGCTTCGATCGCTGCGACGTGGCGGTGGTGACCAACATCGGCATGGGCGACCACCTGGGCCTGAACTTCATCAGCACGGTCGAGGATCTCGCGGTGGTCAAGCGGGTGATCGTCGAGAACGTGGCGCCCACCGGCACCGCCGTGCTCAACGCCACCGACCCCAACGTCGCCAACATGGCCGACAGCTGCCCCGGTTCGGTGATCTTCTTCTCCAGCGACCGCCAGCACACGCTGATCACCACCCAGCGCGCCAAGAACCAGCGCGTGGTCTATCGCGACGGGCAAGCCATCGTCGCGGCGCGCGGCGCCGAGGAACAGCGCATCGCGCTGGCCGACATCCCGCTGACCTACGACGGCGCGATCGACTTCCAGGTCGAGAACGCCATGGCGGCCATCGCCGCCGCCTGGGCGCTGGGCCTGGACTGGCAGGTCATCCGCCGCGGCCTGGCCAGCTTCGTGAACGACGCCCAGACCGCGCCCGGCCGTTTCAATCGCTTCGAGTTCCGCGGTGCCACGATCTTCGCCGACTACGGCCACAACCCGGACGCCATCCAGGCGCTGGTGCGCGCGATCGAGCGCATGCCCGCCAAGCGGCGTTCGGTGGTGATCAGCGGCGCCGGCGACCGCCGCGACGTGGACATCCGGCGACAGACCGAAATCCTGGGCACCGCCTTCGACCAGGTCGTGCTGTACGAAGACCAGTGCCAGCGCGGCCGCGAGGATGGCGAAGTGCTGGCCCTGCTGCGCGAGGGCCTGGCGGGCGCGACCCGCGCGCAGGACGTACGCGAGATCCGCGGGGAGTTCCTGGCCATCGACACGGCCATGGACGAACTCGGGGCGGGCGATCTGTGCCTGATCCTGGTGGATCAGGTGGAGGAAGCGCTGGCCCACATCGAGCAGCGCATCGCCGCGGATTGCGCGATCAATGCGGCGATGCGGCAGCCAGCAGGCCAATCAATCGCGCATTGAGCGCGTGCTGCTGGGCCTGCCATTGCGCCAGGAGTTCCGCCGATGGCGCCTCCTGGCCGTCGGCGGCGCTCAGCCACCGCTTCCACCAGGCGCGGTACTCGTAGTGCGAGACCTCGCCCGTGATGTCGCTGCCGATCACGCGGCCCGACAGCGCCTCGAGCGCCCGGGCCACGTGCTCCTCGCGCAGGATGCCCTGGTCCCAGTTGGTGCGCGCCACCTCGGGGTGGAACACGTCCTTGTCGATCGAGACATAGGTCGGCTCGGACGAGGCCGCCAGGACGGGCAGCACCGCATCCATCAGCGCCTGCGGGCCGTCGAAGCTGCGCACGGCGCCGCCCAGGCCCAGCAGCCGGGCCCAGCCGGCATCCACGTTCATGCACCAGTAGCTGAGCTTGCCGCCCGCCAGCGGACGCAGATAGTTTTCCCAGCTGTGCGACCAGCCCACGTCGCCCGACGTGATGCCGATCACATGGACGTGCGACACGAAGGGCAGCGCGGCCACCCTGCGCACCCACGACCCGCAGTGGATGCCGAACAGATAGCGCATGTTGTCCGGATGGTTGTCGAACACCACCACGCGGAACGGCCCTCGCGCGCGCATGCGCTCGATCAGGGGCCAGCTCAGGTGGTGGAAATCGCCGCTGCCCATCAGCACCGTGCCATGCTGCGCGGGCATCGCGCCGTCCAGCTCGCGCCGCAGGGCGCGGAACGTGGCCAGCGAGCACCCGAAGCGCACGGACTCCTGCCAGGACTGCAGCGGCAGCACCGTGGCGCCGGCCACGTGGCCGCAGGCATCGTCGAAATCGAGCACCAGCGGAGCCGCATTCATGACTTGTCGCCCTCGCTCCACGTACGGTCGCCCTCGAAACGCCCGGCGAAGCGCTTGAGCACGGCCCGCAGCAGGGGATTGCGGATGTAGACGGCGTGCCGGGTGAAGGTGAACGACGCCCCCAGGTAGGATTTCACCTCGGGATCGGTCCAGCCGGCGATGTAATGGCGCAAGCCGCGTTCCAGCGCGTATTCGAGGTTGACCATCCAGCTGACGAAATACAGGTTGTTGTCCCGCGCCTCGGGATACCGGAACCCGATGTACTTGTCGACCAGGTTGCCGTCGCACTCGAAGCAGATGTTGTAGCCGATCATCCGGCCTTCGCGCCGGTACACGAAAATGATCCCGCCGCTGTCGCCATCCTGCAGGACCCGCTGGAAGAAGTCTTCCGTCAGCAGGTCGAAATGCATCTCGCTCTGGTCGTAGACGTTGCGGTACAGCGCATAGAACTCGCGCAGCACCTCGGGGCGCGTGAACCGGGCATCGCCCGCCATGACCCGCTCGATGTCCAGCCCCGCGCGCGAGCGCAGCTTGCGGCGGATGTTCTTGCGCCGCGAATAGGACACCCTTTCCAGATAAGCGTCCAGGCTGGTGAAATCCACGGGTACGTAGGCCAGCGCCTGGCCTTCCACCAGCACGAAGCCCTCGGCCTGGCAGGCCTGGGCCAGCGCCGCCGCGTAGTCGTTTTCCTCAGCGCTCAGCAGCGGCGAGTCCTGCGGCAGGTCCTTGACGATCAGGAACGGCTGCTGGCCGCCGTGCTCGGCCTTCAGTTGCGCGGCCAGGCGCACGGGATCCGTGCCCGCGGCCAGCAATGCGTATTCCGAGACGGTCGTGCCGACGAACGCGGTGCGCGGCTGCAGCAGGCCCTTCCAGAAGCGGAAGCCCGGCAGGCGCCGCACGAGGCGCTTGGCACCGTCGTCGGCAGTGGTCAGCAGGTCGAAGCGGGCGCGGAACATCGGGCCGCCGCTGGCGGTCACCCACGCAGAAAAGCCTTGGGGCGGGCAAGCCAGGAAATGGCCTACCAGCCCCTCGGGTTCCAACCTGTTCAGGTACGGCCGCAGGAAGTCCGGGGTCGCCCCCGGACCGGCAACCTCAACCGCCGTTCTTTGCACGAGTCAGCAACTGGTCGAGCAGCGCCAGTCCCTGGTCGATCTCTTCCGGCGTGATGTGCAGCGAAGGCGCGAACGTGATGACGTTCTTGTAGTAGCCGCCGACGTCCAGGACCAGGCCCATCTTCTTGCCCTTGTAGTCCAGGTCGCCGGACAGGCCGATGTCCACCATCCGGTCCAGCAGCGCCTTGTTGGGCGTGAAGCCGTCCTCGGTGCAGATCTCGGCGCGCAGGGCCAGGCCCAGGCCGTCGACGTCGCCGATCTCGCGATGGCGCTTCTGCAGGTCCTTCAGGCCCTCCAGGAAGTGCTTGCCGCTGGCCATCACCATGGCCTCGTAGTCGACCTCGGCCAGCATCTTCATGGTTTCCAGGCCGACGGCGGTGCCGAGCGGGTTGGAAGCGAAGGTGGAGTGGGTCGATCCCGGCGGGAACACCGTGGGGTTGATCAGCTCTTCGCGCGCCCACAGGCCGGCCAGCGGGTTCAGGCCGTTCGTGAGCGCCTTGCCGAAGACCAGCACGTCGGGCTTGACGCCGAAGTGCTCGATGGCCCAGAGCTTGCCGGTACGGTAGAAACCCATCTGGATTTCATCGACCACCAGCAGGATGCCGTATTGGTCCAGCACCTTCTTCAGGCCCTTGAAGAAATCGGGCGGGGGCACGACGTAGCCGCCGGTGCCCTGGATGGCCTCGACGTAGAACGCGGCGTATTCGGCCTGGCCCACCTTCGGGTCCCAGACGCCGTTGTATTCGGTCTCGAACAGGCGGGCGAAACCGGCCACGCAATGTTCGCTGTATTCCTCGGGCGTCATGCCGCGCGGGCGGCGGAACGGATACGGGAACGGCACGAAGTGGGCGCGCTCGCCGAAGTGGCCGTAGCGGCGGCGGTAGCGGTAGCTGGAGGTGATGGCCGAGGCGCCCAGGGTACGGCCGTGGTAGCCGCCCTCGAAGGCGAACATCAGGCTCTTGCCTTCCGTGGCGTTGCGCACCAGCTTGAGCGAGTCCTCGACGGACTGCGAGCCGCCGACGTTGAAGTGCACGCGGCCCTTGTAGCCGAACTTGCGCTCGGCGTCCTGCGCGATGACCTTGGCCAGCTCGATCTTGGTCGGATGCAGGTACTGGCTGGCGACCTGGGGCAGCACGTCCAGCTGCTTCTTGAGCACGTTGTTCAGGCGCTCGTTGCCATAGCCGAAGTTGACGGCCGAATACCACATCTGCAGGTCCAGGTACGGCGTGCCCTGGGCATCGTACATGTAGCTGCCTTCGCAGCGATCGAAGATCTTCGGCGGATTGACGTAATGGACGGTATCACCGAACGAGCAGTATTGCGCTTCGTCGGCAAGCAGTTGGGATTCGGAGCTCATTAAGGGAAACCTCGGGGGAGATCAGTTGCGGCCGCGGGCCTTGTGGGCTGGGCGCCCACCGCTTATCGTTCTGGGAAGTACACGGGAAAGTCCCCGGCGACCTTCCCGACCCTCCGCCGTTGCGCAGTATCGCAGAAAAGCCGTGGACTGCCATCGTCGACACGGCCGGTGGGCTGCGCCTGTTGCAGGAGGCGCATAGGGTAAACGGCCATGGTGGACATTTCCATTACCATTCAGTAAGACGCTCCTGCCGCGGAATTATAGCTGCCCGGCGCCCGATATATCGCGCCGCTCGCGCCCGATGCCCAACAGACAGTAAGATCACGCCTGTCGCGATTTCGCCCCTCGTCGCCGGGGCCGCTTACCGCCTCCACGCCCCACAGCTCCTCTGCGCGCCTGGCCATGCCCTTTTCCCGTATTCCGCAGTGCCCTCCTTTTCGCCCCGGCCTCCGATGGGCGCTGGTCCTGGCGGCCGCCGCCCTGGCCGGCTGCGTGAGCGTTCCGGCCCCGGACCTGCATGCCGACGTCCCCGCGCAATGGAGCAATGCCGCACCGGGCGCGGCCGCACCCGCGCCCGCCGAATGGTGGAAGGCGTTCGGCGACCCGCAGCTCGACGGCCTGGTGGAGCAGGCGCTGGCCGGCAACCTGACCATCGCCGAGGCCCATGCCCGCCTGCAGGCCGCGCGCAAACTGCATGACGCAGCCAACGCGCCCTACCTGCCCAACCTGAATTTCCGCACGCGCGACGCGGTCGCGGCCGACGCCAGCAGTTCGTACTTCCAGGCCGGATTCGACGCCACCTGGGAATTCGGCCTGTTCGGGCGCGGCGAAAGCGCCGAACGGCAGGCCCGCGCCAGCGTGGACGCGGCCGCCGCCACCTTGCAGGGCGCGCGCGTCAGCGTCGCCGCCGAGGTCGTGCGCGCCTGGCGCGAGCTGCGCAGCGCCCAGGCCCGGCAGCGATTGCTGAAGGAAGCGGTCACTCTGCAGGAACGCCAGGTAGAACTTGTCTCGCTACGGGAACGTACGCGCCTCGCGTCGCGCGTGGACGTCGAGCGGACCCAGGCCGCGCTGGAACAGGCCCGGGCCTCGCTGGCCGACCCCGGCATGGCCGTGCGGCAAAGCGCGCTCAAGCTGGCCGTGCTCCTGGGCCGCCACGAGCCCGACCCCGCCTGGACCCGCGAGCCGGCCGTCGCCACGCCCCCTGCCACGCTGGCCGCGATCGCCAGCACGCCCGCCGACATGCTGCGCACCCGTCCCGACGTCCAGATGGCCCAGGCGCGCGTGCTGGATGCCGCGGGCGCGCTAGGCATCGCCCGGGCCGACCTCTACCCCCGGCTGGGCATAGGCGGTTCGCTGACGGTGGCCAGCAACTTCGCCAACAACTTCAACCGGCGCAATACGCCTACCTATACCCAGACGATCTTCTCGCTGGGGCCGCTGATCGACATCCCGCTGTTCGACTGGGGCCAGCGGCAGGCCGCCGCGCACGCCCGCAGCGACGAACTCGATGCCGCCCTGCTGGCCTACCGGCAGGCCGTGCTGGAAGGATTGTCCGAGGCCGAGTCGGCGCTGATCGAACTCGACCACTACCGGCAACGCCGCGAAGCCGAGGAACGCGCGCTGCAAGCGATCGGCCGGGCCGCCGACCACGCCGGGCGGCTGACGGCCTCGAAGCTGTCGAGCGAATTCGACAACGCCGACCTCGCCTCGCGCCGCATCCAGGCCCAGCTGGCGCTGTCGGCCACCACGCTGGCGCGGGACCTCGCGTTCATCTCGCTGCACAAGGCCGTGGGCGGCGCCCCGGCCTGGCGCGGCGAGGAACAATCCTCCGCCGCCGCTTCCCCCCACGATCATTGACATGCTCGCACGCAAGACTCTCATCCACGAATGGCCGCGCTTCCTGCCGGCGGTGGTGGCGGTGGCCTTCTCGGGCCTGCTGCTGCTGGCCCAGGCCAGCCTGGTACTGGGCATCTTCGGCAACGCGGCGGTCTACATCACCGCGTCCGACGCCGACATCTGGATAGGCTCGCCCGGCACGCAAAGCATCGACCAGGGCCTGCCGCTGAACCCCGACATCGAGATGCCCCTGCGCATGGACCGCGGCGTCGCGGCCGTGGAACCCTTCTACCTGCGCTCGGCCGAATGGCGCAGCCCCGAGGTGCATGGCGGGATGAGCGTGGCCGTCTCGGGCGTGGACGTCCGGCCGGGCAGCATGCTTTTCGCGCGCCTGCTGTCGCCCGAGATGCGCGAACGCCTGGCCGAGATCGGCACCATCGTCGTGGACCGCGCCGACCTGCACAAGCTGGGTACGCGGCAAGGCGGACAGGCGACGCTCAACGGCCATCCGGTGCGTGTCATCGGCGTCATCAGCGGCCTGCGCGCCCTGGACGGCGCCAACGTGCTGGCCTCGTCCGACACGGCGCGGCTGATCAGCACCCCGGACGAAGGCGACCTGCCCACCTACTTCGTCGCCAAGGTGCGCAACCTGTCGGAAGCCGAAGCGGTGCGCGAACGGATCGCGAACCAGCGCAGCTTCGGCGCCTACGAGGTCTGGAGCAGCAAGGAGTTTTCCAAGAAGACGCAGCTGTACTGGCTGCTGCAGACGGGCGCCGGCGCCGGCGTGCTGTTCCTGGCCGGCGTGGTGTTCCTGGCGGGCGCAGCCATCACCAGCCAGACCCTGATCGCCGCCATCGCCGGCTCCATGCGTGCCTACGCCACGCTCAAGGCCATGGGCGTCAGCGCTTCGTCGCTGCGCACGGTGGTGCTCAAGCAGGCGTTCGGCGTGGGCGTGACCGGCACCGCGCTGGCCGCCATCCTGTGCGTCGTCCTGCTCACGATCGCGCGCGGGCAGAACGTGCCGGTGCGCATGACGCCCGCGGTGGCAACGGTGTGCGCCATCCTCGTCATGGCGATCGCGCTGATCTCCGGGCTGTTCGCGGTCCGGCGCCTGCATCGCGAGGATCCGGCATCGCTGCTGCGCTGACCAAGCGGTAAGGCCGCCTCAGTCGCGCAGCGGCCGCGCGTCCTGGGGCCAGTCGGGGCGGGTCGAGAACATCGGCAGCAGGCGATCGGGATCGATGCCCATGGGGGCCAGGGCGGGTTGCAACGAACGGGCGCGCGCCGCCACCTCCTCCTGGCCGGGCAGCGCCCCGGCCGAGGCCAGGACCACCCGGTTGGCGCCGCGCAGGTTGTAGAACGGCCCGAACACCTCGGCATACGTCGCCGATTCGCTCGCGTACGAGCCGCTGGACGCGAACGTGTTGGCCGCCAGCACGCCGTCGGGCCGCAGGATGGACCGCACCTCGCGGATGAACTCCACGGTCGACAGGTGCCGGGGAATGTAGGTCTCGTCGAAGGCATCGAGCATGACGATGTCGTAGCGGTCGCCGCGACGGGCCGCCGCCTCTACGAACGCACGTCCGTCGGCCACTTCCACTCGCATGGACGGCCCCGTCCGGAAGCCGAAGAAGCGTTCGGCCACGCGGGCCACGGCGGGATCGATCTCGACCACGTCGATGCGGGCCTTGGGCACGACCCTGGCCAGCGCCATGGGCAGGCTGCCGCCGCCCAGGCCGATCACCAGGATGCGTTGCGGGTCCGGGCGCAGGTACAGCGAGGCCATCATCATCCGGGTGTAGTCGAACAGCAGCTGTTCGGGCCGCGCCGGCAACTGGCAGGTCTGGCGCCCGGGCGCATGCACGCTGCCGAACTTCATGCAGCGCTCGCCCCGGGACTCGTAGACGACGATGTCCTCGAAGGCCGATTTTTCGTTGTGGAGAATGGTCTGCGCCGACAGCGGCGTTGCCGCCGCCAGCGCCAGGACCGCCACGCGCGCCGCGAGGCGCGTATGCCGCATGGACATGGATTCCCGCTCCGATGTCCTCGCGGACAAGGGCCGTCAGTTGTTGAGGATGATGCTGGCAATCACGCCGGAAGCGATCGCGACCAGCAGGTACTCGGAACCCATCTGCACCCACTGGTAGCCCGGACGCGGCCGATAGAGCCGATGGGCATGCCAGTCGTTCACGACATAATAACCGCCGCGATGGTAGTTGGGCAGGCGGTCGCCGCGCGCCCAGCGGTGCGGCGGAGGCGGCGCCCAGCCGCGATGGACGACGCGCGGCGCATCGCGATAACCGTCGCGGTAGCCATGGCGGTAGTCGCGGTCGCGGCGGCGGTCGTCCCAATGGCGATGGCCGCCCCGGTCGTGCTTGTCGTAATGGCCGTGACCGTGGCCGCGATCCCAACGGTCTCCCTTGGCCTGGGCCGCAGCGCCCAGCGCGAGGCCGGCACAGGCCATCGCAATCACCAGCGTCTTCTTGATCATGATGTCGTTTCCTTCTAACCCGGCGCCGCCTGCGCCGCCGCGTACGCAGCGGCGAGCACACTTGGCTTTCGGCAAGCTGACTGTACACCGCGGCAATATTGATACATTGCTACATACGTAATCAAACGTGTGCGCGCGGCGGCCCCGCGGACGGAATCTCCAGGCGCGGCGCGGGCCGGGCGATGTTGCAATAAGCCGGGCGGACCGTCCCGCCGCCGCGACACGCGCCGCTCAGGCCGGGCCGCGCTCCTGCTCGAGCAGTTGCCTCAGGACGCGGCGTATGCGGATCGAGCCCGTATCAGTGGCCAGCAACACCGGCTGGGCGTCGAACAGGTCGGTGCCCCCCAGCAGCCGCTGCTGCGCCTCGATCACCGGCTTGTCCTCCTCGACGAAGACGCGCGTCATCAGCGCATGCCGCAGCCGGGTCATGTCCTCGTCGTCCTGCCGGTACTCGCGCGTCAACCAGTACCAATAGTGGGACGAGGTCCGCGTCTCGGGCGTGACGATATGGGCATTGAAGGTACGCAGGCCCTGCTCGGCGGGCGCGCCCATGGGCGTGACGCTGATATCCAGCTTGAGCAGTCCGGCGGGACTCCAGGTCACGCGATTGACGAAGTCCACGGGCACGCCCGGCTGCGGCAGGAAACGGTCGTAGACCGGCGGCGCCGGCTGTCCCTGGCTGCGCAGTTCGATGACCACCTCGGTGCCCTGCTCGGATACGACAGGACGGTTCTCGACGAAGGCGCCGCCGCCCAGCGTGGTCGCATGCAGATACTCGACATGGCTGAGGTCGGCGACATTGTCGACGATCAATTGGTAATGGCAGGCCGAGGGCATGGCGCCGCGCGACTGCGCGGTGGCAGGCACGCGCGCCATGTGGCCCAGGTCGGGCACGCGGGCGGCGTCGGCGGCCTCAGGCACTCCCATCCAGATCCACAGCACGCCGTCGCGCTCGGCCATCGGAAAGGCCGGTACGCCGGCCTTGGCCGGGATGGCGCCGTGCGGGTTCTCCACGCAGCGCCCGCCGGCATCGAAGCGCAGGCCGTGATAGATGCAGCGCAGCGTATCGCCGGCCAGCGTGCCGCGGCTGAGCGGCGCCACCCGATGCGGGCAGCGGTCCAGCAGGGCGACGGGCGCGCCGTCCCCGCGGCGGAACAGCACCACCGGCTGCTCCAGGAAGGTGCGCGGCAGCAGCGTCCCGGCGGGGAGCTCCTCGCTCCAGCCCGCCATGTACCAGCAATTTCTCAGGAACTCCATGCCATCCTCACGACATGCGGCATTGCGCGTGGAAACTGTCCTTGGCGTCGGACAAGGGCTTGGACACGGTCTTCAGGCTGACCCGCCCCTGAGCATCGCGCGCGGCCACGAACATGTAGAAATCCTGGATCGGGTAGTTGTTGGTGTTGAAGCGGAAATTGCCGCGCACCGACTTGAAATCCGCCGCCCGCAAGGCCTTGCCCAAGGCCTGCTTGTCGTCCACCTTGCCGCCGGTGGCCTTCAGCGCCGAGCCGATCAGCCGCGCGGAATCGTAGGACTGCGCCGCGTACTCGGACGGAATGCGGCCGTACTTGGCCTCGAAGGCTGCGACGAACTGCCGGTTCTCGGCATTGGGCAGGTCGGGCCCCCAGTTGCTGCTGTTGAACACGCCCAGCGCGGCCTCCTTGAGGGCGGGCAGGTTGGTGCCGTCGGCCGCCGCATTGGTCAGCAGCGGGATCTTGCCCAGCAGGCCTGCCTGCCCATAGGCACGCACGAAGGCCACGCCGTTGGCGCCCGGGTAGAACGCATAGACCGCGTCCGGCCGCGCGGCCGCGATGCGGGTGATCTCGGCCGAGAAATCCAGCTGGGCCAGCGGGGTGTAGATCTCGTCGGCCAGCGGCTGGCCGTAGTTGCGCTTGAAACCGGCCACGAAATCCTTGCCGGCCTGGTAGTTGGGCGCGAGCGCGATCACGCGCGCATAGCCCTGCTGCCTGGCATAGGTGCCGCTGGCCTCGGCGAACTGGTCGTTCTGCTTGGCCGCCGAAAAGAAGAAAGGCGAACAGGCGGATCCGGCCGTGGGCGACGGTCCGGCGTTGCCGGACACCATGAACACCTGCGCCGCGGCGAATTTGCGGGTCACCGCCATCGCCACGTTCGAGAACGTCATGCCGGCCACCAGCGCCACTTTCTCGCGCTCGATCAACTCGTCGGCGATCTGCGTCGCGACCTCGGGCTTGAGCTGGCTGTCCCGGCGCACGATGGCCACGGGAATGCCACCCAGCTTCCCGCCTTCCTGTTCCACCGCCAGCATGAAGCCGTCGTACATGTCCTGGCCCAGCATGGCCTGCGGACCGGACAGTTCTCCCATGAAACCGATCCTGACCTGGGCCTGCGCCCCCGAAGCCAGGCACGCCCAGGCCAGCGCCGCGGCCAGCGGATATCTTGCTTGCATGCATCGTCTCCTGTCGGCGCCTGGCGCCTCGTTCTTGGCTGGCCCCCCGGTCGGGGGCCCAGCCAGCAATCTAACGGCGCCAACAGAATTCCAATAGCAAATATTTCTAATATCGACTATTTGATATTCAGATAATATCCGCGACATGAAGACCGACCTGAACCTGCTGCGCGTGCTGGTCGCCATCTACGACACCGGCAGCGTCAGCGCCGCCGCGCAGCGCCTCGCCATGAGCCAGCCGGCCGCCAGCGCCGCGCTGTCGCGCCTGCGCGCATCCCTGGGCGACCAGTTGTTCGTGCGGCGCGGATCCCGCATGGAAGCCACGCCGCGCGCACAGCACATCATTGCCCGCACGCGCGAGGTCATCCAGGTCATCGACCACGAGATCCTGCCCAACCCCGAGTTCTCGCCGTCCCGCTTCGACGGCGAACTCACGCTGTGCATGAGCGAGATCGGCGAGGCGGTCTTCCTGCCCGCCCTCTACCGGCGCATCCGCGCCGAGGCGCCCGGCGCGCGCCTGCGCACCATCGGCCTGCTGCCGGCCGAACTGGAAGGCGCCCTGTACGAAGGCCGCGTCGATTCGGTGCTGGGCTACTTCCCCGACCTGCAATCCCACTTCATCTTCCAGCAGCGGCTGTATTCGCACGACCTGACCTGCCTCGTGCGCCAGGCCCATCCACTGGCCGGCCCGCGCATGACGCTGGACGAATTCCTGGGCATGGACCACGTGCTGGTGCGCGACGACGGGCGCAGCCAGGAAATGTTCGAGCAGGAACTGGCCGCCCGCGGCATCGAGCGCAAGATCGCGCTGCGCACCTCGCACTACATGAGCCTGGGCACGCTGATCAACGACAGCGACCTCATCGTCGTGCTGCCGCGCGCGGTGGCCGAACTGCACGTGCGCAGCGCCAACGCGCGCATCGTCGAACCGCCCTTCCCCATCCGCCGCTACGACCTCAAGCAGTACTGGCACCGGCGCTTCCACGACGACCCCAAGAGTATCTGGCTGCGCACGCTCATCCAGGGCGTCCTGGGAGAACCGGCGCCGGCCATGCCGTGACGGCACCGGCATGCGGCATGTTTCCATCAATTAAATCGCTTGCGATTTAATTTTTCGCTATCTATAATGCCGGCATGAATGCGAAACCCCAAGCCGCCGCCAGGTCCGCGCCGCTGTCGCTGGACAACCAGCTCTGCTTCGCGCTGTACTCCACCAACCTGGCGATGAACAAGCTCTACCGTCAGTTGCTGGGCAAGCTGGAGCTCACCTATCCCCAGTACCTGGCCATGCTGGTGCTATGGGAACGGGACGGCCTGACGGTTTCCGAGCTGGGCCAGCGACTGTTCCTGGATTCCGCCACGTTGACGCCCCTGCTCAAGCGGCTCCAGGCCATGGAATTGATCGCCCGCACGCGCGGCAAGGAAGACGAACGCCAGGTGCTCGTCACGCTGACGCCGAAAGGCCGGGCGCTCAAGGCCAAGGCCGCTTCGGTTCCTTCCGCCGTCCTGTGCGCCAGCGCATGCACCCCTGCCCAGCTCGCCGCCACCAAGCAGCAATTGGAGGCCCTGCGGGACAGCCTGTTGAAGAACGGCTGAGACATGGCGGCCCAACCGGAGATCCGCATGGCGCGTCACGGCATTTAAATAGCACACGATTAAATCGCTAAATACACATGTAGCCGGTCGGGGTGGCGGCCGACTGCATCCCCAACCGCCACCCATGGCTCTGCGAGCCCTTCCAGGAGTTTCATCATGCCCATCGAAAAAGTCCTCTATGTTGCCCACGCGACGGCCACCGGCGGCCGGGACGGCAAGGCCGCCTCTTCCGACAACGCGCTGGACGTGCGCCTGTCCACGCCCAAGGAACTGGGCGGCGCGGGCGGCCCCGGCACGAATCCGGAACAGCTGTTCGCTGCCGGCTACTCGGCATGCTTCCTGGGTGCGCTGAAGTTCGTCGCCGCCAAGGAGAAGGTCGGCCTGCCAGCGGACACGCAGATCGAAGGCGCGGTGGGCATCGGTCCCATTCCGACCGGTTTCGCGATCGAGGTGGAACTCAGGATCTCCCTGCCGGGCCTGGAGCGCGCCACGGCCGAATCGCTGGTGCAGAAGGCCCACGTCGTGTGCCCCTACTCCAACGCGACCCGCGGCAACATCGACGTCACGCTCACGGTGGTCTGACCCGCCGCGCGGCGGCGCGGATCGTTCACTTCGTTGTCACCCGCGGCGGGTAGCCTGCCCGGCGTCTTCCCCACGCGAACACGACGAACATGACCGATACTCTTGCCCGCCGCCGCTTCCTGCGCGGCGTCGCCCTGGGCGGCGCCGGCGCCGCCTCTTCCCTGGCCCTGGCCGCCTGCTGCGGCGGCGACGATGACCATCCCGTCGACGTCGGCTTCACCCATGGCGTGGCCAGCGGCGATCCGCTGGCCGACCGCGTCGTCATCTGGACCCGCGCCGTCCCGGCCGGCGGCGGCGACGTCGACATCAAGTGGGAAATGGCCACCGACGAGGCCTTCAAGAACATCGCCAAGAGCGGAGCGGCCAGCGCCCGCGCCGACCAGGACCACACCGTCAAGGTCGACGTCGCCGGGCTCGCGGCGGGGACGGTCTACTGGTACCGCTTCAAGCACGAGGACAAGGTCTCGCCCATCGGCCGCACCCGTACCCTGCCCACCGGCCCGGTCAAGCAGGCCAAGCTGGTGGTCTTCTCCTGTTCCAACTACCCGGCCGGCTATTTCCACGTCTACGCCGAGGCCGCCAGGCGCGGGGACCTCGACGCCGCCATCCACCTGGGCGACTACATCTACGAATACGGCCGCGACGGCTATGCCTCGGAACAGGCGCAGGCCATGGGCCGGCCGTCCGAACCCGCCAACGAGATCGTCTCGCTGGCGGACTACCGACGCCGCTATGCTCAGTATCGCAGCGACCCCGACCTGCAGGCGGTGCATGCCGCCCTGCCCTTCATCGCCGTGTGGGACGACCACGAGATCGCCAACGACACCTGGGAAAACGGCGCCGAGAACCACCAGCCCGATACCGAGGGCGATTTTGCGCTGCGCAAGGCGGCCGCCGTGCGCGCCTACCACGAGTGGCTGCCCACGCGACCGCAGTCGGCGCCCAACGTCATCTACCGCAGCTTCGACTTCGGCGACCTGCTGTCGCTCCACATGCTCGATACGCGCGTCCTGGCCCGCGCCAGGCAGCTGTCCTACACCCGCTACTTCGGCGCGCTGCTCGGCAATCCCGACCCCGCCGCCGGTCTCGCGCAGTTCGCCGCCGCATTCACCGCCGACGTCGCCGCGCCTGGCCGGCAACTGATGGGGCAGGCGCAGACCACCTGGCTGCGCGACCGCATGGCCGCCTCGAAGGCGACCTGGCAAATCCTGGGCCAGCAGGTGCTGATGGCGCCGGTGCACCTGCCCATGCCGGTCCTGCTGGGCCTGCTGGCCTCGACGGGCCAGTTGGGTGACGTCGAGATTCCCGCCCAGTTCGCGATGGACCCGGCCGCCTACGCCCGGCTGGTGGCTCGCCAGCAAGCCGGCGATCCGACCCTGACCCCGCAGGAACGCGCCATCCTGGCCATGCCCTGCATCCCGTACAACCTCGATTCCTGGGACGGCTATTGGGCCGCGCGCGAGACCGTGCTGGGGATGGCGCGGCAACTGGACAAGAACCTGGTCGTGCTGGCCGGGGACACCCACAACGCATGGGCCAGCGACTTGCGCGACAAGGACGGGAACGCCGTGGGCGTGGAGTTCGCCGCGTCGTCGGTGACCTCTCCCGGCTTCGAGGAATACCTGGGCGACGGCGTGCCTGCGGGCCAGTTGGCGGCCCTGCTGACCGGCCTGGCGAACCTGTCCACCCTGGCCGCGGGCAACAAGTGGGCCGGCAGCCTGAAATACGCCGACACCAGCCTGCGCGGCTACATGATCCTGACCGTCACGCCCGAACGCATCCGCGCCGACTGGCAGTACGTCGACACGGTGCATGCCCGCGACTATCGGGCGTCGCTGGGCAAGAGTCTCGCCACGCTGCCGGGCGCGTCGAACCGCAGGCTGGTCGAGGTCTGATCCCCCAAGCACCACGACAGGGTTCCGGGCGCGCCTTCATGGTGCGCCTTGACCCTTATTTGTGCATCGCAACATTTTTCTGGCGATCCGGTTTTTCAGGCGCTACCATCAAGGCAATCCACCAGGATTACCCGAACTGCGATGCACAACGAAACCCGCTCCACCCTCTTGTCCGCCGCCATTGCCGTCCGGTCCGAACTTCAGTTCCACTACCACGGCGCCACGCGCATAGCCCATCCCCACAGCCTGGGCTCCACCACCGACGGCACGCTGATCGTGATCGCCTGGCAGCTGGACGGCCGCTCGGGCGATCCGCCCGGCTGGCGCCTGTACAACGCCGACAGGATGAATCGCCTGGTCCGCACGGGCCAGCGCTTCGAACCCTTGCCGTCTCCGCCCTACAAGCTGGCCGGACTGATCAGGACGCCGTACGAATCGCCCTTCGACGACGACCGTCCCTTCGACCTGCCGCCGCTGGCCAGCCAGCAGCGCAAGAGCCGCGGCAGGTGGCTGCGGACGATCTGAGTCCGCGGTTGCCGCCCGCGCTCACCCCGCCACGGTCAGCTTGCACGACCTGCCCAGGTTGGCCTGGATGATGGCGCGATCCGCATTATCGGTCTTGCCATCGTGGTTGAGGTCGTACCAGCTGGATTGGGCCACGCCCTCGTGCAGGTTCAGCCGGCTGAGCTCCATCCAGTTGTCCAGGTCCTTCTGGTCGACCACGCCGTCGCGGTTGCCGTCGCCCGGACAGTTGAGCGAATCGTAGCTGTAGTTGTAGGCCGCCACGCGGTCCCGCAGGTCCATCTCGGCCTTCAAGGTGGCATAGGCCTGCTGCGCCTGGGCATCCAGCGCGGCGGTGATGGTGGGCGAGCCCGTGGCGATGGCGCTGCCGCTCCGGTCCAGCGTGGGATCGGGAACGGCCATGTCGATCCGGTAGAGTTCGTCGGTGTTCCGGTTTTCCACATATGCCGAGTTGACCGGATTGGCGGTGTCCACCGTATAGGTCTTGCGGTTCAGGCGCACCAGCTTGTAGCTGCCGTCGCTGACGGCTTTCTGTGAATCCGGCAGGACGTCCACCGCGTCGTCCGCGTCCAGCGCCTTGCGGTATGACAACACCTGTCCGCATTGGCTGAAACCTTCCGCGGGCACGCCCGCCAGCCCGGAGCCCGCCCCGTACCAGACGCCGCTCTGGTCCTCGCACAAGGCCTTGTTCGGAAAAATGGTGAAGCAGGCATTGGCCGCTTCCACGACGCAGGGCTGGGGCGTGATGTCGCTGGCAGGATTGGTGAAATTCGTACCCATTTCGGAGAAATTCAGGCTGCGGATGGCGCCTTGGCCGGGGTTGGTCAAGTAGGCCAGCATGGGCAGGGCGTCCACCGGGCGGTTGGCGGGCACGCCTGCCTTGACATCGGCCCCGGCGATTTCCGCGAACAACTGGTACAGGTCGGGCGAGCTGACCTGGTGCGCCACCTCCCGGCCCGGCTCCTTCACGATCGGGCCGGCCACCAGCAACGGCACCGATACGCCGGTCTGGTAGGGGAAGCCCTTGGCGCGCGTGGGGTCGAAGCGGCCCGGCGCGGTGAACTTCACGCTGTTGACGTAGGTGCCGTTGTCGCCCATGACGACCACCACGGTGTTGGTTTTCTCCGGCTGGTAGTTCAGCGTGCCGTCGCCGTTCCAGGTGGCAAGACCCAGTTCCACCAACAGGCGGCCGATCTCCTTGTCCATGGCCTCGACCATCAGGTTGGTGACGATGTGGTCATCGATCAGCGCCGTGATCCGGCCCGGCGCGCCTTCGATGTCGCTGGCCGGCGAGCAGAGCAGGTTGTCGTTGCGGCCCGGGGTCGATTCCGACACCAGCGACAGGGGCGGCACTTGCAGCGGCGCGTGGATGGCGGAATAGCCGACCGACATCATCCAGGGCGTGTCCGTGGACTGCCCACGGGCCCAGGCCACGGCACGGTCGGTCTCCATGGTGCTGCGATAGCCGCGCGCGGACGGATCGGTGGCCGTGACCTTGCGCGAGGTGCCGTCGGCCCAGCTCTGGATGAACTCGCCGGTGTAGTAGCCGTTCTGCGCGCTGAAGTCGATGTAGCCGGGCCGGGCGCCCTGGCAGGACTGGCCGGGGTCGAAGATCCCGCCGCGTTCCATGCAGCTGCGGCCCGGCGTGACGATGTCGCTGCTGCGGGTGATGGACTCGCAGCTGCCCGTCGCGAAATAGCACGCGCCGCCGTCGGCGCCGTTGACGGGGTCCATCGTCGTGTTCGACACGAAGCCGCATTTGTAGGTACCTTCGGCCACGGTGGCCAGGCCCGCACGCGTGTCGATCGGATAGGGGGCGCCGTCCAGATAGCCGTCGAAGTAGTCCCAGCCCAGCTTCCACATGGTCTGGTGGCCGTACGGCAGGTTGGCGGCGGTGCCCAGGTCGGAGCCGGTCAGGTGCATCTTGCCGATCAGCGCGCTGGTATAGCCCTGGGTGCGCAGGAGCTTGGGCAGCGTGACCTCGTAGGGCGAGATCTCGGAATTGGCCAGGTCGGTGGACACCACCGCGTTCAGGATGTTGGTGCTGGACGGGTAGCGGCCGGTGAAGAAGGTGGCGCGGGTCGGCGTGCAGGTGGGCATGGCCCAGGCATTGCGGAACTGCAGGCCGGCCTTGGCGATGGCCGTCAGGTTGGGCGTCCTGGGCGGCACGGCGCCGCCGTAGCCATACGAGGTCAGTTGATCCAGGCCGAAATCGTCGATCACGATGAACAGGATGTTGGGCTTCTGCTGCGCCTGCGGCGAGGGCTTGGCGCCGCTATCGTCCGAGCAGCTCGACAGCAGCAGCGCGGATGCGGCCGCGGCCGCCGCGCACAGGATGATCGGCTTGGCGCACGGTATCGTTTTCATGCTTGCTCTCCCTTTCAAGTCCTGACCAGCCGGAATCCCAGGTGGGACATGGGGCTGTAGGGGTCGGAGCCGCGCCGGGCGCTGGGCCGGTACGACAGGCAATAGTCTTCGTTGCACAGGAACGAGCCGCCGCGGATGACCCGCTTGGGCGCATCGAACGGAACGCCGGGCTCGCCGGGGTCATAGGAGCCGGCCGGCCCCTGGGGGTTGTCGATGGGATGGGCCGGCAGCCTGGCCTGCTGCGCGAAGTAGTCGGCGCGGTACCAGTCAGCCACCCACTGCCAGGCGTTGCCGGTCATGTCCAGCAGGCCATAGCCATTGGGCGGAAAGGTGCCCGCCTCGACCGTGCCGGCCGCCCCGCCCGCGCGCGGACTGACCACGGGAAAGCGGCGCTCGCGCACGTCCCAGTAGTTGGCCTGGCGCGCGCCGTCCACCAGCGGTTCGTCGCCCCAGCCATAGGTAGCCTGCTCCAGGCCGCCACGCGCGGCGAACTCCCATTCGGCCTCGGTGGGCAGGCGCTTGCCCGCCCACTTGGCATAGGCCAGCGCGTCGGGATGGCTGACCTGGACCACCGGGTGGCCGCCCTTGCCCTCGATGGAACTGCCCGGCCCCTGGGGATGGCGCCAGTCCGCACCCGGAACGTAGCGCCACCAGCGGGAATAGTCGTCCAGGCGCACGGGCCGGTCGGTGCCGACGAACACCATGGCCCCGGGCACCAGCACGTCGTCGGGCGGGCGCGGCGTGCCGGGCGGCAGTTGCACGCGCACGGTCTCCCAGTCCGGCTTCCGTTCGGCGGTGGTGACGTAGCCTGTTTCCCGGACGAAGCGAGCGAACTGGTCGTTGGTGACGTGCGTGACATCCATCCAGAAGCCCGGGACGCGCACCTGGTGCGTGGGGCGTTCGTTGGGATAGGCCAGCCGGTGATCGCTGCCCATTAGGAACACGCCGCCCGGCACCCAGGCCATGCCCTGGGGCGTACGGACGCCGTCGCCGAGCACGACGCGCGGCCTTTGCGCGGGTCGGCTGCGCCACGCCTGCCACCCGAGGACACCGCCGGCGGCGGCGCCCGCGGCCGCCAGGGCCACTCCGCCCACCAGCAGGCGCCGGCGGCCATTCTTGGGGTCAGTAGATGCCATGGCTCTTGGGGCAGGTCTTGCCCAGGTTGTTCCGGACGATCTGGCCGTCGGCGTCGTTGGTGCGCCCGTCGAGCACACTGCCGATCACGAAGTCATAGACGCTGGACAGGCCCCAGTCGCGGGCCAGCCGGCTCCAGTTGGACAGGTCCTGCGCATCGACCACGCCGTCGCGGTTGCCGTCGCCCGGGCAGTCGGGATCGGCGGCCAGCATCTCGTCGAGCCTGGCGCGCAGGTCGACGTAGGCGGCATTGACCTCGGCGGAAGGGGAAGCCGCCAGCAGATCGCGGTCGGGCGTATCGAGCAGCGGCGTGGGCGTGGCCTGGTCGACCTCGTACAGCTCCTCGGTGACCACCGTGGTGCCGCTGTCGCTCGCGGCATCGTAGGCCTGGCGGGTGTTGCGGACCAGCTTGTAACGGTCGTTGCGGATCGCGGCCGAGATCTCGGGCAGGATATCGAGCTGATCGCGGCCGGCCTTGTACAGCGCCTGGTTCACGCTCCAGCACGAACCGTAGCCGGCGCCGCCATCGGGCACCACCGACGGATCGTCATGGCCGGCTCCCCACCAGGTACCCTGGTTGTCCTCGCACACGCTCTTGGACACCGGGATCTGGGTGCAGCTCGTATTGATCACGCAGGCGCCGTTGCGCCCGCCATCGGCCTGCTGGTTGTAGCCCCCGATGGTGAAGTTGATGGTGCGCAGGCTGGGCTGGTCGGGGTGGGTCAGGTAGGGCAGGATGGCCACCGAGTCGATCGTGCGCGGTACCGCCGCGTGCGCGTCGATGCCGGCCACCTCGCCGAAGAACTGGAACAGGTCCACCATGTTGACCATGTGATCGACCTCGCGGTCGGGTTGAGCGACCAGCGGCCCGGCGATGATGAGCGGATCCCAGACACCGGTCTGGTAGGCCGTGCCCTTGGCCCGCGAGCCGCTGAACGGCAGCTTGACCGCCGACCCCAGCGTGCCGTTGTCGCCCACGATCACGATCACCGTGTTGGCGGCCTTCGGGTCGTACTGCAGCCGGCCGTCGTCGCCGCGCCGCGCCAGCCCCGTCTCCACCAGCAGGCGGCCGAACTCGGTGTCCATGGCCTCGGTCATCTGGTCCTGGATCAGGCGGCCGGTCAGCGTGCCATTGCAGTCCCAGCCGTCGGACAGCGCGTTGCCGCTGACCGGCACCAGGCTGCGCGGCGGCTGCTGCCAGGGCGTATGGGCGGCGCTATAGCTGACGGTGGCCATCCACGGGCGCGAGGACGGACGCGACTTGATCCAGTCGATGGCGGCATCGGTCTCGATGCGCGTGCGATAGCCGCGCGCACGCGCGTCCGTCAGCGGAACTTCGGTGACCTTGCCGCCATCGATGATCACCAGCGGCGAGACGTAATAGGCATTCTCGCGCTCGAAATCCAGCGTGGCCGGCACCTTGCCGCAGCTCTGGCCGGGCACGAAGATGCCCCCCGCCGACAGGCATTGCAGACCGGCCGCATCCTGCAGGGGCGAGGTGCGGCTGACGGTCGTGCAGCTGTAGTCGGCCCGGTAGCAGGCTCCCGAGTCCGCGCCCCCCGCGGCCTTGCCCGGCACGAAACCGCAGGCATAGGTCTTCTCGGCCGCGATGCCGCCCGCGGTCGAGTCGATCGACGCCGGCAGCCCGCCTATCCAGCCGTAGAAATGGTCCCAGCCCAGCACGCTGGGCGTGGCGTTGCCGGCCTCGTTGTTCTCGGGGCCGGCCAGGTGGAACTTGCCGAACATCGCGCTTTCGTAGTTGGCCCGCTTGAGCAGCTTGGGCACCGTCGTCTCGTACGGCGACACCTGGGAATTCGCCAGATCGTTGGGACCGATGGCCTGGTAGATGCGGGTGCGGGTCGGGTAGCGGCCCAGGAAAAAGGCCGCCCGTCCCGGCGAGCATTCCGGCATCGACCAGGTATTGCGAAAACGCACGCCGGCCGCGGCGACCGCATTGATGTTGGGCATGCTGGGCGCGGTGGCGCCGCCATAGCCGAAGGCGGACATCTGGTCGATGCCCACGTCGTCCATCACGACGAACAGGATATTGGGCGGCCTCGTGCCCGGCCCCTCGGCCTGCCCGTCCCCGCCGCCGGACGATCCGCCGCCGCAGGCGGCCAGTAGCGTGATGGCGACGGCTCCCATCGCCGCCATGCGGATGTATCTTCTCATTGGTATTCCCCCGGACCCGCGCGGTCGATCGCCCGCGATGGGCGCATCTTAGTCACGCCTGGGCCGGCGGCTGAATACCATGTACATGGTATGGCCGGCGCGGCGGCCTCTGCGATACTTGCTCAATGGAGAAATGCGCGCTCGCGCCAGGCCCGCGGGACGGCCGCGGCCGCAGCGCGGCCAGGAGAACTGCAATGACGAAGGGTCCGCTCAGGATTCTGCTGACCGAAGACGACGGGCCCATACGCGAGCGCCTCGCCCGCATCATCGGCGAATGGCCCGAAGCGAACCTGTGCGCGGCTTGCGCCAACCTCGAGGAAACCCTGATCGCCATCGGGGCCAACGAGATCGATCTCCTGATCACCGATCTCAACCTGCCCGACGGCAGCGGCATCGATGCCATCCGTTTCCTGGCCAAGCGACAGCCCAAGGCCGAGGCGATGGTCATCTCCATCCTGGCCGATGAGCGCTCGGTCCTCGATGCCATCGAGGCGGGCGCCGCCGGCTACCTGCTCAAGGACGCCGACTCCATCGACCTGCTCGACGCGATCCGGGACGTCATGGCCGGCCGTTCGCCCATCTCCTCGCGCATCGCCCGCGTCCTGGTCCGTCGCCTGGCCGAACAGGGACACGCTGCCGGCAACGCCGGGAAGACCGCGGACAAACCCATCCTGACCGAACGCGAGATGGACATCCTGTGGGGCATCGCCAAGGGCTTCACCTATGGCGAACTGGCCGACAAGCTCGCCATTTCCCGGCAGACCGTTCCGGTCCATATCCGCAACATCTATCGCAAGCTGCAAGCCACCAACCGCTCCGAGGCCGTGTTCGAGGCTTCGCGGCTCGGGCTCATCAGGCTGTGATGGAAGCGCGCGCCGGCCTGTCGCACGACCGTGGCAAGCTGATCGCCTGGATTCTGCTGATCGCCGCCACGATCGCGATCGGCGCCCTGCCCCACCTCGTTGACACCTCGCCCCCGCCTGGCGCCCTGGCGATCGCCGAAGCGCGCTTCATCCAGGAAGGAGAAGGCCCGGCGCAGCAGGTTTCCCTGCCGCACCACTGGCTGCCCGAGACGCTCTACGAACTGACGACCGGCAGCTATCGCCTTTCCTTCCACGCCACCGACGTACCGGGCGAGTCGATGTTCCTGTTCATCCCCGCCGTCCGCCATCACGTCCAAGCCTGGGTCAACGGCCGCAGGGCGGACACCGCGCCGGATACCGTGTGGTCGACGCCCACCAGCGGCTATGCCTTCCTGGCGCGGATTCCCGACGGCGCGATCCACCCGGGCCACAACGAAATCCTGCTGCGGCAGACCCGCAAGATCGGATGGCTGCCGGGCCGTCTTTCCCAGGTCAGCGTGGGAACCGCCGCCGTGGTCATGCCCGCGTACCAGTTGTCGAACTTCCTGATCGAGGAAGTCCGCGCCATGACCTTCGCCCTGCACATCGCCCTGGCGATAGGCATCGCCAGCATCTGGACCGCCCGCCGGCACGACCCGGTCTTTGGATGGCTGGCCGCCATGTCGATCACCAGCATCCTGGTCGTCGTGGCCCAGTCCCCGCACGCCACGCTGGGCACCTTGGAGCAACTCCAGTCGATCTCGCTCATGTCCGCCGTCGGCCTGATGGCGATCGGCATGGCATTGGCCATTGCGGGACGGCGCCGCCCCAGGCAACTGCTGCCGGCCGTCATCGCCGTTCCGGCATGTCTCCTGGCCCTGGGGCTGACCGGGCTGGTTCCGTTCCCGATGATCGGACTCCTGAGCGCCTGCATCACGCTGACCGCCTATGTCGCCGCCGCCGGCATCCTGGCGCATCAATTCGCGCAGGACAAGAATTGGGATGCCGCCATCATGGTGGGGCCCTGCGCGCTGACGGTCTGGTTCGGCGTGCACGACGTCCTGGTGGTGACCGGACGATACGACGACCCCTTCCTGCTTGCCTCGTACGCCCGTACCCTGATGCTGCTGGCCATCATGGTCATCCTGATGGGCCGGCTGGCCCGCAGCCTGAACAGCCTGGACCATGCCAACGACACGCTGCGGCAGAAACTGGCGGCGCGGGAGTCCGAACTGGGGCTGCTGCACGAGAAGGAAAAAATCCACGCCGGCCAGATGGTGCGCGAACAGGAACGCCAGCGCCTGATGCGGGACCTGCACGACGGGATGAGCGGCCACCTCGTCGCCATCATCGCTCTTTCCGAACGCCACCCGGAGGGCGGCCAGGCCATCGAGCGCGCGGCCCGGGCCGCGCTCGACGACCTGCGGCTGGTGGTCCATTCCCTGGACCTGGGCGACGGCGACCTGGGCGTGGCCCTGGCGGCCTTCCGCGAACGGCTCGAGCCGCAACTGCGGCGCCTGGGCATCGCATTCCACTGGTCCACCGAGAAACTGCCCGCGGTCACCGGCGTCACGCCGCAGAACGCCCTGTCCGTGCTGCGCATTTTGCAGGAGGCCGTCACCAACGCCATCCGGCACGGGCCGGCGCGTCGACTGGCCATCGAAGGCGGGACGACCGAGGACGGGATGGCGACGCTATCGGTGTCCAATGATGGGGGCCGGCCGCTCCAGGCCGGCACGGGGAACGGGCTGCGCAACATGCAACGCCGGGCCCGCGAGCTGGGCGGGCGCGTGGCGTTCACGATGGGAGACGATGGTGCGAGGCTGTTGCTGGTGTTTCCGGCGCGGTTGCCGGAGTGAAGGCGTGGCTGCCACCGGCCGCTGAAAACAAAACGGCCCGCATCGCTGCGGGCCGCATGAATTCTGGTGGCGCATCCCTGATTCGAACAGGGGACCTGCGGATTATGATTCCGTCGCTCTAACCGGCTGAGCTAATGCGCCAAAAAATCTAAGACCGCGATTATATACAGTCCGGAAACGGGACGCAAATGGGCGTCCGGCCCAGGCCAATACCCCGGAATCACCCAAAAAAATGGCCCGACAGTAAACTGTCGGGCCAATAGGGAGCACACAATGCCGCGCCTCAATATGCTCGCGGGGGAAGCGCGGTATCGGTGTCGGACAACAACCCTGCCAGGCGCTGGGGATCTGCGGATTCCGCCGGCGCCCTTAGCGGCAAAGCAATCATCTGAGGCTCCAGTCTAGACCGGGGGGACTGACAGAGACCTGAACACGGCGCCGGCGTGGCGTCCGTCCAACCCCGCCCCCTCTGTTAAAATGGCGTGTTCCGCCTTCCTGCCCCCGGGCTATAACCCCGTCACGGCAATCGACATGAGCAATCCCACTCCCCGCAAGCTGTACATCCGCACCTTCGGCTGCCAGATGAACGAGTACGACTCGGACAAGATGGTGGACGTCCTGAACGCCGACCAGCCGCTGGAAATCACCGATCGTCCCGAAGACGCGGACATCATCCTCTTCAACACCTGTTCGGTGCGCGAGAAGGCGCAGGAAAAGGTCTTCTCCGACCTGGGCCGCGCCAAGATGCTCAAGCGCGAGAAGCCGGACCTGGTCATAGGCGTGGGCGGCTGCGTGGCAAGCCAGGAAGGCGAGGCCATCGTGGCGCGCGCGCCCTATGTCGACGTGGTGTTCGGTCCGCAGACGCTGCACCGGCTGCCCGAGCTGATCGCCAGGCGGCGCGCCTCGGGCGTGTCGCAGGTGGACATCAGCTTCCCGGAAATCGAGAAGTTCGATCACCTGCCGCCGGCCCGGGTGGAAGGCGCCACGGCCTTCGTGTCGATCATGGAAGGCTGCAGCAAGTATTGCAGCTTCTGCGTCGTGCCCTACACCCGCGGCGAGGAAGTGTCGCGCCCGTTCGAGGACGTGCTGACCGAGATCGCCGACCTGGCGGACCAGGGCGTCAAGGAAGTGACGCTGCTGGGGCAGAACGTCAACGCCTATCGCGGCAGGATGGGCGACTCGGCCGAGATCGCCGATTTCGCGCTGCTGCTGGAATACGTGCACGACATCCCCGGCATCGAGCGCATCCGCTACACGACCTCGCATCCCAAGGAAATGACGCCGCGGCTGATCGAGGCCTATGCGCGCCTGCCCAAGCTGGTGTCCTTCCTGCACCTGCCGGTGCAGGCGGGCAGCGACCGCGTGCTGGCGGCGATGAAGCGCGGCTACACGGCGCTGGAGTTCAAGTCCATCGTGCGCAAGCTGCGCGCCGCCCGGCCCGGGCTGTCGCTGTCGTCGGACTTCATCGTGGGCTTCCCCGGGGAAACCGAAGAAGACTTCGAGAAGACCATGCGGCTGATCGACGAGGTCGGCTTCGACACCTCGTTCTCGTTCGTCTATTCGCGCCGCCCCGGCACGCCGGCGGCCGACCTGGCCGACGATACGCCGCAGGCCGTCAAGCTGGCGCGCCTGCAGCGCCTGCAGGCGCTGATCAACGACCAGGCCGCGGCCATCAGCCAGGGCATGGTCGGCACCACGCAGCGGGTCATCGTCGAAGGCCCGTCGCGCAAGGATCCCAACGAACTGATGGGCCGCACCGAGAACAACCGCATCGTGAACTTCCCCGCACCCGCGCGGCTGGTCGGCCAGGTGGCCGATATCCGCATCACCACGGCGCTGTCGCACACGCTGCGCGGCGAGGTCGTGACGCGCGAGACGGCCGGGGGTGTGCCCGCATGACGGCCGCCTCCCGCGCTTCCCACCGCCGCGCCGCGCCGGTCGTCGTATCGCTGGGCGACGACAACGCCCGGCTGTCGAATCTTTGCGGCCCGCTGGACGAGAACCTGCGCCAGCTGGCCGCCGCCTATGGCGTCGAACTGGCGCGCCGCGGCCACCGCATCACGCTGGAAGGCGAACGCGCCGACGCGGCCTCGGCGGCGCTGCAATACCTGTATGAGCACGCGGACCAGCCGCTGTCGGTGGACCAATTGCAGTTGAACCTGGTCGAGCTGGGCGCGATGACCGCCGCCCACGACACCGACGAGGACACGCCGCCGCAGGGCGCCCCGGGCGAGGCCGAGGTGGTGCTGCGCCTGCCGCGCCGGCAGGACCTGCGCGGCCGCACCCCGCGCCAGCGCGACTACCTGCGCAACATCCTGGCGCACGACATCTCGTTCGGCATGGGCCCGGCCGGCACCGGCAAGACCTATCTGGCGGTGGCCTGCGCGGTCGACGCGCTGGAGCGCGAGTCGGTGCGCCGCATCGTGCTGACGCGGCCGGCGGTCGAGGCGGGCGAGCGGCTGGGCTTTTTGCCGGGCGACCTGACGCAGAAGGTCGACCCCTACCTGCGTCCGCTGTACGACGCGCTGTACGACCTGATCGGTTTCGAACGCGTGACCAAGCTGTTCGAGAAGCAGACGATAGAGATCGCGCCGCTGGCCTACATGCGCGGGCGCACGCTGAACCACGCCTTCGTCATCCTGGACGAGGCGCAGAACACCACGCCCGAGCAGATGAAGATGTTCCTGACGCGCATCGGCTTCGGCAGCAAGGCGGTCATCACCGGCGATCCGTCGCAGGTGGACCTGCCCAAGGGCCAGCGCAGCGGCCTGCTGGACGCCTCGCAGGTGCTGGCCTCGGTGCAGGGCATTTCGTTCACCCAGTTCACCAGCGGCGACGTGGTGCGGCACCCGCTGGTGGCGCGCATCGTCGACGCCTACGAGAAGCATGGCCAGCAGAACGCCCCGGGCCGCTAGCGCGCCCGCCGCCGGGCCGGCGCTGTCCCTGGCCGTCCAGTACGGGCAGGAAGAGGCCAGGCTGCCGCGCTGGCGGCTGCGGCGCTGGGTGGCCCAGGCCCTGCGGGCCCCGGAACTGGCCCATGTGGCGGGGGTCGCCCTGACGCTGCGGCTGGTGGGCGCCGCCGAGGGCCGGCGGCTGAATCGCGATTTCCGCCAGCGCGACTACGCCACCAACGTGCTGACCTTCGAATACGGCGCGGACCCGGAGGGCGTGGTGGGCGGCGACATCGTGCTGTGCCTGCCGGTGCTGGCGTCCGAGGCCCGGGCGCAGAAAAAGCCGTTTTTGCATCACGCCGCCCACCTGGTGATCCACGGCGTACTGCATTCCCTGGGCTACGACCACCTGAACGATCGCGACGCCCGGCGCATGGAGGCCCTGGAGACTCGTATCCTGGCCGAGATGGCAATACCCGACCCGTATCGGGTATCCTAAACTTTTGCAACACTTGTCCTATTGGACGATGTCAGACACCTCGCCTAGTCCGGCGTACGTTTCGCGTACGCCCAAACACCCACCCAGAACCTTCTTCGAACGGCTTTCGGCGCTGATCCACCGCGAACCGGAAGACCGCGAGGACCTCAAGGCCGTGCTCGAGGCGGCCTACAGCCGCGACCTGCTCGACGCCGAGGCGCTGTCCATGATCGAGGGCGTGCTGGCCGTTTCCGAGCTCACCGCGGGCGACATCATGATCCCGCGCTCGCGCATGGACATGCTGGAAGTCCTGCAGCCCATCGACGTCCTGCTGCCCACCATCATCGAGACCGCCCACTCGCGCTTCCCGGTATACGAGGACAGCCGCGACAACGTCATCGGCATCCTGCTGGCCAAGGACCTGCTGCGCTACATGATCGACCGCGAACTGGACCTGCGCACGCTGCTGCGGCCGGCGGTCTTCATCCCCGAATCCAAGCGCCTGAACGTGCTGCTGCGCGAATTCCGCAGCAACCGCAACCACATCGCCATCGTCGTCGACGAACATGGCGGCACCGCCGGCCTGATCACCATCGAGGACGTGCTCGAGCAGATCGTGGGCGAGATCGAGGACGAGTTCGACGACGCCGCCGTCGAGCAGTCCATCTTCCCCGACGGCAAGAACCGCTGGCGGGTCATGGCGCTGACCAACATCCGCCGCTTCAACGAGACCTTCGGCTCGTCGCTGGACGACGACGAATACGACACCGTGGGCGGGTGGATGGCCGGCACCCTGGGCCGCATTCCCCGGCGCGGCGACCGCATCGAACGCGACGACCTGCGCATAGACGTGATCCGCGCCGACGCCCGCCGCGCGCTGTGGCTGCGCGTCTCCCGCCTGGCGGCTGGCGCCGCGCCCGCGGCCCCGCTTCCCAACCAAGGCTGAGCCCGCCCGTGCCCATGCCCTATGCCGCGCTGGCCGGAGCGCTGATCCTCGGCATGCTGCAGGGGCTGGCCTTCGCGCCCACCCCGTTTCCCGCCTGGTTCCTTCCAGTGCTGCAGCTGTCCACCTTCGGCGGCATGAGCTGGCTGACCTGGCGCGCCGAGGGCCTGCGGGGCGCCATCTGGACCGGCGCGGCCTTCGGCGCCGGCACCTTCCTGGTCGGCGTGTCCTGGATCTACATCAGCCTGCACGTCTACGCCTTCATGGCGGCGCCGCTGGCCGCGCTGGGCGTCGGCCTCCTGGCCGCCTATCTGTCGCTGTATCCCGCGCTGGCCACCGGCGTGGCGTGGTGGCTGTCGCAACGGCCGGCCACCGCGGGCCGCCCCGCCCGGCTGGCCTCGCCGCTGACCTGCGTGCTGGCGATGGCGGCGGCCTGGACCGGCTCGGAATGGCTGCGCGGCATCCTGTTCACCGGCTTCCCCTGGCTCAACATCGGCTATGCCCACGTCGACGGCCCGCTGCAAGGCTGGGCTCCGCTGCTGGGCGTCTACGGCGTCGCCTTCGCCGCCGCGCTGACCGCCTCCGGGCTGGTCTGGGCGGCCAGCGCCGTGGCCGAACGCGGCACCGCCGGCGTCGCGACCGCGCTGCGCCCGGGCTGGCGCGCGCCCGCGGCGGCACTGGCCGCGCTGGCCGTCGGCATGGCGGGCGCCGCCTGGAACTGGGTGCAACCCTACGGCGCGCCGCTGACCGTCCGGCTGGTCCAGGCCAATATCCCGCTGTCCGACAAGTTCGACCCGGCGCAGATCTGGCAGGGCATGGACCGGCACCGCGACCTGGCCGAGCCCCCGCGGGCCGACGGCAAGCCCATCGCCCTGACGCTGCTGCCCGAGACCGCCGTGCCGGTGTTCCAGGACCAGCTCAGCGCCGAGGCCTGGAAGGAATGGGTGGACAGCGCCGCGCTGCGGGGCGGCACGTTCGCGCTGGGCGTGGCCATGCGCGACATCCATCCCGACCGCGACTACTACTACAACAGCGTCATCTCGCTGGATGGCCGCAGCTCGCCCGAACAACTGGTCGCCGGCCGCGTCGCGCACCGCTACGACAAGCGCCATCTGGTCCCCTTCGGCGAATTCGTGCCGCCCGGCTTCCGCTGGTTCGTGGACGAGATGGTCATGCCGCTGGGCGACTTCGACCGGGGCCGGGAACGGCAGAAACCGTTCGACATCGGCGGCCAGTACATCGCGATGAACATCTGCTACGAGGACGTGTTCGGCGAGGAACTGCTGCCCGCGGTCCGGCCCGGGCCGGCCGACCCGGGGGCCACCATCCTCGCCAACGTCAGCAACCTGGCCTGGTTCGGCAATTCGCTGGCGCTGCCCCAGCACCTGCAGATGTCCCGCATGCGGGTGCGCGAGACCGGTCGCCCCATGCTGCGCGCCACCAACACCGGCATGACGGCGGTGGTGGACGAGCGGGCGCAGGTGGTGGGCGAACTGGCGCCGCACACCGCCGGCGCGCTGGACGCCACGGTGCAGGGCACCACGGGGCTCACGCCTTACGCCCGCACCGGCAACGTGCCCATCCTGTTCATCGTCGCGGCCCTGCTGGCGGTGCTGGGCTGGCTGCGGGTCCGGCGCGTGGACTGACCCCGCCGCGGCACCGTCCGTCCGTATTTCGCCCGGGCCAGTTAAAATCCAGGGTTTGGCCGTGCCGCAAGGCCGCCCGCGGCCGCATCTACTCCAACACCATGCTGACATTTCAACAAATCATTCTCCGACTCCAGGAATACTGGAGCCAGCAAGGCTGCGCCCTCCTGCAGTCCTACGACATGGAAGTCGGTGCCGGCACGTCGCACACCGCCACCTTCCTGCGGGCGCTCGGCCCCGAGCCCTGGCGCGCGGCCTACGTCCAGCCCTCGCGCCGCCCCAAGGACGGCCGCTATGGCGAGAACCCCAACCGCCTGCAACACTACTACCAGTACCAGGTGGTGCTCAAGCCCTCGCCCCCGAACATCCTCGACCTGTACATCGGTTCGCTGCAGGCGCTGGGCATCGATCCCCAGGAACACGACATCCGCTTCGTCGAGGACGACTGGGAAAACCCCACGCTGGGCGCCTGGGGCCTGGGCTGGGAGGTCTGGCTCAACGGCATGGAAGTGACGCAGTTCACCTACTTCCAGCAGGTCGGCGGCATCGACTGCAAGCCCATCATGGGCGAGATCACGTATGGCCTGGAGCGCCTGGCCATGTACCTGCAAGGCGTGGAAAGCGTCTACGACCTGGTCTGGACCGAAGCGCCGGACGGCACGCGCGTCACCTACGGCGACGTCTACCACCAGAACGAAGTCGAGCAGTCCACCTACAACTTCGAGCATTCGTCGGCCGAGACCCTGTTCCGCCATTTCAACGACTACGAGGCCCAGGCCAAGCGCCTGGTGGAAGTGCCGCTGGCGCTGCCGGCCTACGAGATGGTGCTCAAGGCGGCCCACACCTTCAACCTGCTCGATGCCCGCGGCGCCATCAGCGTCACCGAGCGCGCCGCCTACATCGGCCGCATCCGCAACCTGTCGCGCGCCATCGCGCAGGCGTACTACGAATCACGAGAACGACTGGGCTTTCCCATGCTTGCACGCAAGGAGGCCGCGTAAATGCCGGCCGCTCAACCCCTCCTGCTGGAACTGTTCACCGAGGAACTCCCGCCCAAGGCGCTCAACCGCCTGGGACAGGCCTTCGCCGAAGGCATCGCCGCCGGCCTGAAGAGCCGGGGTCTGTTGGCCGAGGGCAGCACCGCCACCGCCTATGCCACGCCGCGGCGGCTGGCCGTACGCCTGTCGGCCGTGCTGCCGCAAGCGGCCGACAGCGAATTCTCCGAAAAGCTCATGCCCGTGAGCGTGGGGCTGGACGCCACTGGCCAGCCCACCCCCGCGCTGCTGAAGAAGCTCGCGGCCAAGGGCCTGGAAGGCGTGGACGTCTCCGGGCTGGCGCGTGAGTCGGACGGCAAGAACGAACAGCTCGTGTACCGCGGCATCGCCAAGGGCGCGGCGCTGGCGCCCGCCTTGCAGGCGGCGCTGGAAGATACGCTGGGCAAGCTGCCCATCCCCAAGGTCATGAGCTACCAGTTGGCCGACGGCGTCACCACCGTCCGCTTCGTGCGCCCCGCGCACGGCCTGGTCGCGCTGCACGGCGACACGGTGGTCGACATCTCCGCGCTGGGCCTGCGCGCCGGCCGCAACACGCGCGGCCACCGCTTCCAGTCGCAGGCGACGATCGAACTGCCCTCGGCCGACGCCTACGAGGCGCTGCTGCACGAGCCGGGCCGCGTGATCGCCTCGTTCGAACAGCGTCGCGCCGCCATCGAGCGCCAGCTGCGCGACCAGGCCGCGCGCCTGCAGTCGTCGCTGGGCGACGAGGCCGACGTGGCCTCGCTGCTGGACGAGGTATGCGCGCTGGTCGAGTACCCCACGGTCTACGTGGGCGAGTTCGAATCCGAATTCCTTGCCGTGCCCCAGGAATGCCTGATCCTGACGATGCGGCTGAACCAGAAGTACTTCCCGCTGTTCGACGCCGCCACCGGCAAGCTGACGCATCGCTTCCTGATCGTCAGCAACATGGCGCTGGCCAACCCGTCCAACATCGTCGAAGGCAACCAGCGGGTCGTGCGGCCGCGCCTGGCCGACGCGCGCTTCTTCTTCGAGACCGACAAGAAGGTGCCCCTGGCCCAGCGGGTCGAGCAACTCGCCACCGTCGTCTATCACAACAAGCTCGGCACCCAGCTCGAACGCGCGCAGCGCGTGCGCGCGCTGGCGCGCTGGGTGGCCGGCGCGATCGGCGCCGACCCCGAACGCGCGGACCGCGCCGCCCTGCTGGCCAAGGCCGACCTCGTCACCGGCATGGTGGGCGAGTTCCCGGAACTGCAGGGCGTCATGGGCGCCTACTACGCGGCGGCGGACGGCGAAGCCCCCGACGTGGTCGAGGCCATCCGCCAGCAGTACCGCATCCGGCTGGACCGGCCCGTCGACGCCGACGGCGCCACGGCGGCCGCGCTGTTCGTGGCCGAACGCGCGGAAACGCTGCTGGGCATCTGGAGCATCGGCCTGGTGCCCACCGGCGACAAGGACCCCTACGGCCTGCGCCGCGCGGCGCTGGGACTGATCAGCGCGTTCGAGCAGCTCGATGCGGGTGGGCGCCTGCCCGCCGACGGCAGCGGACTCACGCTGGACGGCCTGCTGGCGCGGGCGGCGGAAACCTTCGCCACGCCGCCCACGGCGGCCCAGATCGACGAGGTCCGCGCCTTCGTGTTCGAACGCTACCGCAACCAGCTGGCCGGCCAGTTCGACCGTGCCGCGGTCGATGCCGTGGTCGCCGTGACGCCGCCGCTGGCCCAGGTGCCGGCGCGGGTGCGCGCGGTGGTCGCCTTCTCGGCGCTGCCCGAGGCCGCCGCGCTGGCGGCCGCCAACAAGCGCATCGGCAACCTGCTCAAGAAGGTCGAGGGCGAACCCGGCGCGGTCGACGAAGCCCTGCTCAAGGAGCCGGCCGAACAGGCGCTGGCGCAGGCCGTGCGCACGCTGCGGCCGCAGGCCGAAGGCAAGTTCGCGCAGGGCGACTTCGGCGGCGCCCTGACGGTGCTGTCGCAGGCCCGCGAACCGGTCGACGCCTTCTTCGCCGACGTCATGGTCATGGCCGAGGATCCCGCCGTGCGGGCCAACCGCCTGGCGCTGCTGGCCGAACTGCATCGCACGATGAACCACGTGGCCGATCTGTCCCGTTTGGCAACCGCCTGACATGATGAGCCCCCCGCTACGCGCTGACGCGCGCCCCCCAGGGGGCGACGCAGGCGGACCGGCAAAGCCGGATCCGCTGCGTCCCGGATCGAGTCGCGCTCGTTTCATGCGATGCGCATCGTGCCACACCATGGATACCTGACATGCCCACCACTCCTGCCCGCCCCAAGCTGGTGGTCCTGGACCGCGACGGCGTCATCAACCAGGACAGCCCCGACTTCGTGAAGTCGCCGGACGAGTGGATTCCGCTGCCCGGCGCGCTCGAGGCCATCGCCCGGATCAACCAGGCCGGCTATCGCGTCGTGGTCGCCACCAACCAGTCGGGCCTGGGCCGAGGCCTGTTCGATGCGGCCACGCTGAACGCGATCCACGCCAAGCTGCGGGCGTCGCTGGCCAAGCATGGCGGCGCCATCGACGCCATCTTCGTCTGTCCGCATGCGCCGGATGAAGGCTGCGACTGCCGCAAGCCGCTGCCCGGCCTGTACCGCGAAATCGCCCGGCGCTTCGAGGCCGACCTGCACGGCGTGCCCTCGGTGGGCGACTCGGCCCGCGACCTGGAAGCCGCGGCGGCCGCGGGATGCACGCCCTGGCTGGTACTGACCGGCAACGGCCCCAAGACCCTCGCCAAGGGGCAATTGCCGGCCGGCACCGTGGTCTGGAACGACCTGGGCGAGGTGGCCGACGCGCTCGAAGCCGCGGCCCAGGCCGAGGAGCACTGATGCGCTGGCTCCGGTCGCTGCTGTTCTCGGTTTTCTTCATCGCCACGGTCATTCCCTACGCCATCGCCTGCGTGCTGTGGCTGCCGCTGCCCCTGCGGTGGCGCTACCGGCTCACGATAGGCTGGCCGCGCCTGATGATCTGGGGTGCCCGCTGGATCGTCGGCATACGGTGGCGCGTCAAGGGCTGGGAAAACCTGCCCGATCAACCGGCCATCCTGCTGCCCAAGCACCAGTCGACCTGGGAAACCATGTTCCTGGCCGGCTGGATGCCGCGCGAGATCTGCTACGTGTACAAGCGCGAACTGAACTGGGTGCCGTTCTTCGGCTGGGGCCTGGCGGGGCTGCGCATGATCGCCATCGACCGCAAGAAAGGCAGCGACGCCTTCGAGCAGGTGGTGGCGCAGGGCCGCGAGCGCCTGGCCGCGGGCCGCTGGATGGTGATGTTCCCGGAAGGCACCCGCATCGCTCCGGGCAAGAAAGGCAAGTACAAGAGCGGCGGCGCTCGCCTGGCCGCCCGAACCGGCGCCCTGGTGGTGCCCATCGCCCACAACGCGGGCGAATGCTGGCCGCGCAAGGCCTTCGTCAAGCGCCCCGGCCTGGTCACCGTTTCCATCGGCCCGCCTATCGATCCGCAGGGTCTGACCGCCGACGAGATCAACCGCCGCGTCGAGGACTGGATCGAAGCCGAGATGCGCCAGCTCAACCCCGAGCGCTATCCGGAGGCCCGGGGCGCCGAACGCGCCGCCGGTTGACCGCCATGGCCACACGTCCCGCTACCGATCCCGGCGCGCCTCCGGCTCCGCAGCGAGAGACCGCTCCACAGTCCGCGCAGCTCGACCTGTTCGCCGAGCCTCCCCCCCAGGCCGTGGCCGCGCCCGCGGCGGCCGCGCCCGCCGTCCTCGCGCCCGCCGCGCCGGCGCCCGCCTCCCCGGCCATCCAGTTGCCGCCCGGCGCGCGCTGGCACGAAGTGGTGGCCGAGGGACAGCGGATACGATTCGTCCTGCAACGCTCGCGCCGCCGCACCATAGGTTTCCTGATCGGCGACGACGGCCTGCGCGTGACGGCGCCACGCTGGGTCGGCCTGGCAGAAATCGACGGCGCGGTCCGCGAGAAGGCGCGCTGGATCCTGTCCAAGCTGCACGAGTGGCAGCAGCGCCGGGAACGGCTCGCGCTGAACCAGACGCGCTGGGAAGAAGGAGGCGACCTGCCCTACCTGGGCCGCCGCATCGTCATGCGCCTGGACGCGCAACGCGACACCGGGCTGGCTACGGCCGACCTCGACGCGCCGGCCGATGGCGACGTGCTTTGGCTGGGCCTGCCGCCCGACGCGACGGCGGCCCGCATCCGCGATACCGTCCAGGCCTGGCTGCAAGGCCGTGCCCGCGTCCTGTTCGACGTCCGCCTGCGCGACTTCCTGGCCCGCACCGGGCTTTCCATCAGCCGCTGGCGCCTGTCGTCGGCCGCCACGCGCTGGGGATCGTGCACCAGCGAGGGCAGCATCCTGCTGAACTGGCGCCTGATCCATTTCCCGGTCGACATCATCGACTACGTCATCGCGCACGAGCTGGCGCACCTGCGCGAGATGAACCATGGCCCGGGCTTCTGGGCCGAGGTCGGCCAGCTGATGCCCGGTTTCGAGAACGCCCGCGACGCCCTGCGGCGCCACGATCCAGGCAGCCTGCCGCGGTTCGACTAGGCCTGTTTACACTAAGGGGCCGGATTCCCCTTCCCACGATTAGCGAGGTCATCCATGCGACTACTCCACACCATGCTCCGGGTCGGCGACATGCAACGTTCGATCGACTTCTACACCAAGGTCCTGGGCATGCGCCTGCTGCGCAGCAAGGACTATCCCGACGGCAAGTTCACGCTGGCCTTCGTCGGCTACCAGGACGAGAAGGACGGCGCGGTGATCGAACTCACGCACAACTGGGGCGTGGACAAGTACGACCTGGGCACCGGCTACGGCCACATCGCCGTGGCGGTCGACGATGCCTATGCCGCCTGTGACCGGGTGCGCGAACTGGGCGGCAAGGTCACGCGCGAGGCCGGCCCCATGAAGCACGGCTCCACGGTCATCGCCTTCGTCGAGGACCCGGACGGCTACAAGATCGAGTTCATCCAGACCAACACCCACAAGGACTGACGCGCGGCCGCGCGGCGCGCCGCTATCGGCCCGCCGTGCGCAGGCGCTCCAGTTCGGCGAAAAAGCCGTCCACCTTCGCCTGCCCTTCCCGTCGCAGTGCCTCGTCGCGGCGCGCGCAGCCTTCGGCGTCCTCCAGCGCGCCCGCCTGTCCCACCTGCCGCGAGACCTCCTGCACCAGCCGGCACATGGGATGGCGGCGGCGGCCGAACGCCAGCAAGGCCTGGTCCAGCGTCCCTTCCGATCCCAGCGACTCGGCCAGCACCACCGCATCCTCGAGCGCCATCGCACCGCCCTGCCCCATGAAGGGCGTCGAGGCATGCGCGGCATCGCCGATCAGCAGCACCCGCCCGCGGTGCCAGGGCAAGGGCGCGATCACCTCCTCCACGCCGGTGTACAGCACCTCGGCCCCCTCGCCCAGCTGATCCAGGAAGGGCGCCGCCGGCCCCCCGAACTCGGCGAAGCGCTCGCGCATCAGTGCCGGCCACGCCGCGCGCTCGTACCAGCAGTCCCGGGGTTCGAGCATGACGCCGAACAGATAGAGCTTCTCGTCGCTGATGGGCATGATGCCCAGGCGCTTGCCCGTGCCCATCATCATGATCTTGGCGTCGAGCTCCCGCGGACGATCGTGCACGCTGCGCCAGACGCCAAAGCCCGAATAGGTCGGCGCCAGCTCCGGGAATGCCTCGGCCCGTACCTGGGATCGAATGCCGTCGGCGCCGATGACCAGGTCGCAGGCGGCTCGCGTGCCGTCGGACAGGACCACGCGCACCGGACCGTCGTCCTGGGCGGACGACAGGCTGGCCAGCGTCGTGCCGAGCTTGAGCGCGATGCCCAGCTCCTGGATGCGGCCGGCCAGGATGCGATGGAGTTCGGCACGCTTGATGCCGAGGATGGCAGGCAGTCCCTCCGGCGAGGGATAGACCGTCTCGACGATGAACGAGCCGTCCGGGCCGAAATAGCGGTTGCGCCCGCCCGGCACGGCAAAACCCGCCTGCAGGATCTGCGCAAGCACGCCGATTTCCCGCAACGCCCGCAGGCCATTGCTGTAGATGAACAGCCCGGAACTCTGGAACTGCCAGGCCTGCTGCTTTTCCACCAGGGTCACCCGCGTGCCTTGCTGCGCGAGCGCGATCGCCGCCGAGCAACCGGCGATGCCGGCGCCGACGATCAGGGCGTGGTCGATTCGAGGCATGATAATCTCCGTGTCGATTCCATGAGTGTCGATGCCGGCGGCTCCCGCCTCAACCCTCGAGACGCCGGATCCGGGCACCAAGCGTCCGGAAATCCGCCACGCGGCGCGTCCCGACTTCCGATTCCGCATGCACGCTTCCGGAGACCTTCTGAGCCGCCTGCTCGCCCACTGGCGATCCGATCGCGCGGTGACGGCCCGTTTCGCGCTGTCCGCGCCCTGGGCCTTGCGGTCCGATGGCGTCGAGGGCGCGCTGATCAGGATGGCGACCGGGACTCCCTACTGGATCGCCGTCGGCCAGGACGAACCGCAAAGGATCGAGGCCGGCGACATCCTGATGCTGCCCCACGGCGACACGCATACCATCTCGTCCACGCCCGGGCTGCCCGCGCGTCCGTTCCAGCCGCTGATCGCGGCGCACCAGGTCGGCGCCCACGGCGAACGGCCCATCGTGTTCTCGCACGGCGGCGACGGCGCGGTCACGGGCATGTTCTCGCTCCACCTGTGGATGCCGGAGAGCGGCGTGGGCACGCTGGTCGACACCCTGCCCCGGCTGATCGTGATCCGCCGGAGCGAGGCGCCGATGACCGCCGCGCTGGCGCAGACGATGGAGTCGCTGGTCGACCAATCGCTGCTGCAGCCCCCGGGATGGCAGCTGGCGACGGCCCGCATGGCCGACCTGTTGCTGGCGCACATCCTGGGGGAACACCTGCGAGCCTCGGCCGAACGGGGCGCCGGCATGCTGCGCGGCATGGCGGACCAGGGCATCGCGCGCGCCATGCTGGCCATCCATGACCATCCCGGGCGCCCCTGGACCGTGGCCACGCTGGCCTCGGCCTGCCATCTCTCGCGCACGGTGTTCAGCGAACGCTTCCGGCACCTGGTGGGCATGACGCCCATGCAGTACCTGGCCTCGTACCGCATGGCCGTCGCCGCCGAGAAACTCAAGGATCCCGCCCTGACCCTGGACGACATCGCCGCCGCCGTGGGCTACGAATCGGACAAGGCGTTCGCGCGCGCCTTCCGGCGCTGGAACGGCATGACGCCCGCGGCCTACGCCCGCCGCCGCTGACCGGCAGCCGGACGAATCGCTACAATCAGCGGGATTTGCCGCGCTTCCCGGGCCGGCGCCTTGTCCTCTACTCCTGTCGCGCATGCTGAACAAACTCTGGCTGGGATTTTTCATCGCCGCGGCAGCCGCCGCCCTGGCGCGCTGGGGCATCGCCCACGATCCGACGGTCTTCCAGGCCATGGTCGCCTCGCTGTTCGCGATGGCCAAGCTGTCGGTGGAAGTCATGGTGCTGCTGTTCGGCACCATCGCGCTGTGGCTGGGTTTCCTGAAGATCGCCGAACAGGCCGGGCTGGTCGACGCGCTGGCGCGGATCCTGGGACCGCTGTTCGCGCGGCTCATGCCCGAGGTACCGCGCGGCCATCCCGCCATCGGCCTGATCACGCTGAACTTCGCCGCCAACGTGCTGGGCCTGGACAACGCCGCCACGCCCATCGGCCTGCGGGCGATGAAGTCGCTGCAGACGCTCAACCCCAGCGGCACCACGGCCAGCAACGCGCAGATCCTGTTCCTGGTCCTCAACGCCTCGTCGCTGACGCTGCTGCCGGTCACCATCTTCATGTACCGCGCGCAGCAGGGCGCGGCCGACCCCACCCTGGTGTTCCTGCCCATCCTGCTGGCGACCAGCGCCTCGACGCTGGCCGGCTTCCTGTGCGTGGCCGCGGTGCAGCGACTGCGGGTCTGGGATCCCGTGGTGCTGGCCTGGGTGGGCGGCACCGCGCTGCTGCTGGGCGGCTTCATGGCCTTCCTGTCCACGCTTTCGGTGGCGGCGCTGGGCGCGCTGTCCTCGCTGCTGGGCAACCTGACGCTGTTCGCGCTGATCCTGTTCTTCCTGGTCGTGGCCGCGATCCGCAAGGTTCCTGTCTACGAAAGCTTCATCGAGGGCGCCAAGGACGGCTTCGACGTGGCCAAGGGGTTGCTGCCCTATCTGGTCGCCATGCTGTGCGCGATCGGCGTGCTGCGGGCCTCGGGCGCGCTCGACTTCGCGCTGGACGGGCTGCGCCTGGCCATCCAGTGGCTGGGTTTCGACACCCGTTTCGTGGACGCCCTGCCCACCGCGCTGGTCAAGCCTTTCTCCGGCAGCGCGGCCCGCGCGCTGATGATAGAGACCATGCAGAACCACGGCGTGGACAGCTTCCCCGCGCTGCTGTCGGCCACCATACAGGGCAGCACCGAAACCACTTTCTACGTGGTGGCCGTGTACTTCGGCGCGGTCGGCATCCAGCGCACGCGGCATGCCGTGGGCTGCGCGCTGCTGGCCGACCTGGCCGGCGTGCTGGCCGCCATAGGCGTGTGCTACTGGTTCTTCGGCTGACCCGCCGGCGCGGCGATCGGCCGCGCGCCTTTGGCCTGCGCGAAGGCCCGCAGCGAATCGAGCATGAGCGCCAGCATGTGCGCCGCCGCCGGCGACAACGACCGGCCCTCGCCATGCAGCACGCCGACACGGCGCTCGATGCGCGGCGCCGCCAACGGCACGAACGCCAGGTCGTGCTCGACCGCCGGCCGCGCCAGCGTCGGCAGCACGGTAATTCCCAGGCCCGCCTTCACGGCGGCGATCAGCGACGTCCGGTTCTTGATGACCAGGTGGGGCCGTTGGAGCAGCGCCGCCACGCGATGCCCGCGCAGCGCATGGAAAGTGGTGTTCTCGATGATGGGTTCGCCTTCCAGGATCCGCCACGGCACCGGTCTCCCGCGCCCGGCGATGGGATGGTCGCGGCGGCAGACGACGCCGAACGTGTCCTGGGCCACGGGCATGCAGCGCAGGCCCGCGAGGTCCGCGCCCACTCCGGCGATGCCGAGCTGGGCCTCGCCGCTGGCCACCATGGGGCCGACCTGCGGCGAGGACACGTCGGCGATTTTCAGGCTGACGCCGGGATGATCCGCGGCGAACCGCCGCAGCACCCGTGGCAGCCATTCCTCCGCCAGCGACGGCATGACGGCCAGGGCGATCGACCCCTGCTCGCCCGACGCCAGCAGGCCGACCTCGTTCTGCACGCGGTCGTGCAGCGCCACCAGTTCCCGCAGCAGCGGCAGCACGGACTCGCCCAGGGGCGTAAGGCGGGCCTGGTGCCCGTGCTCGAACAGGCTGCCGCCTACCTGGGCCTCGAGGTTCTGCATGGCCAGCGTGACCGCGGCCTGGGTGCGGTGGGTTTCCTCGGCCGCGGCCCGCAGGCTTTGCCGCGTGGCGGCGATGACGAACTGACGAAGCTGGGGGATCTTGAACGCCTCGGGCATGGGGACGTGGCCGGTTTTCCAGTAAGTCTTAATTTTAATTAAAAAAGTTAAAATTGTTAAAAGTCCGGGAAGAACGGATAGTGGGCGGCATCACCACGGCAAGACCGTGGGCAACGTCAACCGGAGACTTCATGTCCACTTCCGCATCCATGTGGCCGGGCGGCGCGCGCATCGTCGTGGCGCTGACCTTCCTGGTCGAAAGCTGGTCCGAGGGCAAGGCCCCGCCCTACTCGCCCATGACGAGTCCCCCCAAGCCGGGCGCGAAGGACCTGGCCGGCATCACCTGGTCGGAATATGGCGCGCGGGCCGGCGCCTACCGGCTGATGCGGCTGGCGCGCGACCGCGGGCTGCCCGCCACGTTCTGCGTCAACGCGCGGGTGGCCGAACTGTTCCCCGAGGTCATCCACGCCATCGTCGGCCAGGGCTTCGAGCTGGCGGGCCACAATTACGCGCAGGACGAGGTGCTGCCCGGCCTGGACGAAGCGGAGGAACGCGCCCTGATCCGCAAGAGCCTGGACATCCTGCATCGCACCGCCGGGGTGCGGCCCCAAGGATGGCTGAGCTCGACCATCGCGACCACCGAGCGGACGGCGGACCTGCTGGCCGAGGAAGGCATGCTCTGGCATGGCGACTACAACTACCTGGACCTGCCCTGCCAGATCCAGACCCGGCACGGCGGCATGGTCGCCATCCCGCACAGCGATTTCGCCGACAACCGGGTGCTGCGCGCCGCCCCGCGCGACTTCTTCCAGTGCTACCGGGACACCTTCGATTTCCTGTATCGCAAGGAACCCAACGCGTTCATCAACATCACCGTGCATGGCCACTTCGGCGGGCGGCCGCTGATCAGCGCGATGCTGGACGAGGTGCTGGGCTACATCGCCGCCCATCCCGGCGTCTGGTTCCCCCGGCACGATGAGCTGGCCCGCTGGGTCAACGAAAACCGCATCGGATTCATTCCTTATTCCGAGCGCTTCCCGCCCGCGGCCTGACACGGCGACGGCCGCCTCTCGCGCGGCCGCGACCACGAACATCAAGGAGACACCATGAACCCGATGAGGCGGGCGCTGGCCGCCCTGTGCCTGATGCCCCTGCCGGCCCTGGCCGGCACCTATCCCGACCGCCCGGTCCGGGTGGTCGTGCCTTTCGCGGTGGGCGGCGCCGCCGACACCGTGGCCCGGGCCGTGGCCCACAAGCTGGGCGAGGCGCTGGGGCAGACCTTCATCGTCGACAACCGCGCCGGCGCCAACAGCATGATCGGCTCCGAACTGGTGGCGCGGGCCGCCCCGGACGGCTACACGCTGCTGATGCAGCTCGGGCCGCCCCACAACACGCTGCCATTCTTCTCGCGCAACGTCCCCTACGATCCGGTCAAGGACTTCACGCCGGTGGCGATGATAGGCACGGCGCCGCAGGCCATGGTGGTCAACGCCGCGCTGCCCGTGAAGGACCTGAAGGAATTCCTGGCCTATGCCAAGGCGCGCCCGGGCAAGCTCTCGTACGGGACATCGGGCGTCGGTTCATCCCAGCAACTGGGCGGCGAACTGCTCAAGGCCTCGACCGGCATAGACATGATCCACGTGCCCTACAAGGGTGGCGCGCCGGCGCTCAACGACGTAGTGGGAGGACAGGTGCCCGTGGGCATCCTGGTCCTTTCCAACGTCCTGCCGCACGTGAAGGCGGGCAAGCTGCGTCTGCTGGGGGTGCTGCAGGCCGAGCGCGCCAAGGCCGCGCCCGAGGTCCCCACGCTGGCCCAGGCGGGCCTGGCGGGCTTCGCCGTGCCGGACACCTGGGTGGGACTGCTCGGCCCGGCGGGCATGCCGCCCGCCGTGGTCGAGAAACTGCGCGGCGGCATCGAAGACGCCCTGGCCTCGCCGGACCTGCAGGAACGCCTGGAGACCGCGGGCTTCGAGGTCGCGGCGCATCCTTCGTCGGCGACATTCGCGTCGCTGCTGGCCAGCAGCGTGGACACCTACCGGGGCATCGTCGCCAAGGCGGGCATCCAGCCCGAGTAGCGCGCCGCGCCGCCGGATGGCGGCGCGATCAGACCACGCCGGCCTCGTGCAGCACGTCGGCCAGCGCGATGAACTGCGCCACCGACAACGCCTCGGCGCGCGCGGTTTCCGGTATCCCCAGTCGTTCCCAGGGCACCAGCCCCGCCCAGTCGCCCAGCCCCCGCCGCAGCATCTTGCGGCGCTGGGCGAACGCGCGGGCCACGGTGGCCGACAGGGCTTCCTCGCTGCGCGCGCGCGGCCGGTCGGCCGGCAGCGGGATCATGCGCACGACGGCCGAGACCACGCGTGGTGGCGGATCGAAGGCCTCGGGCGGCACGTCGAACAGCTTCTCCATGTCGTAGCGCGACTGCAGCATGACCGACAGGCGCCCGTAGTCGGCATCGCCCGGCCGGGCCACCATGCGGTCGATGACTTCCCGCTGCAGCATGAAATGCTGGTCGCGCACCTGGTCGGCATAGGCCATCAGGTGAAACAGCAGCGGGCTGGAAATGTTGTAGGGCAGGTTGCCCACCACGCGCAGCGCCTGGCCGAACGGCGCGAAATCCACCGTCAGCACGTCGGCCTCGGTCACCTGCAGGCGCTCGGGCGGATACTGCCCCCGCAGCCGCGCCGCCAGGTCGCGGTCGATCTCGACGACCTTCAGGCAATCGAGCCTGTCCAGCAGCGGCCGGGTCAGCGCCGACAGGCCGGGACCGATCTCGACCACGTTGTCGGACCGGCGCGGGTTCACCGCGCGGACGATGGAATCGGTGATGCTTTCGTCGACCAGGAAGTGCTGGCCGAAGCGCTTGCGCGCCTGATGTTTCATGCGGAAACTCCGGAGCCGGCGGCCTGGGCGCCCGCTCGTATCATCTGGAGGGCCGTGACGATGGCCTCCTGCAAACTGCCGGGATCGGCCTTGCCCGTTCCCGCCAGGTCCAGCGCGGTGCCGTGGTCCACCGAGGTCCGCACATAGGGCAGGCCCAGGGTGATGTTGACGCCGTGCCCGAAACTCGCGTGCTTGAGCACGGGCAGGCCCTGGTCATGGAACATGGCCAGGGCCGCGTCGAACTGCGCGACGTGCGCGGGCACGAACAGCGTATCGGCGGGCAGCGGCCCGCGCGCGTCGATACCCGCGGCGCGGGCCCGCGCGATGGCAGGTTCGATGACCTCGATTTCTTCACGCCCCAGGTGGCCGCCTTCGCCGGCGTGCGGATTCAGGCCGCACACGGCGATGCGCGGGTTCGCCAGCCCGAAGCGCCGGCGCAGGTCGGCGTCCAGGATGCGCAGGACCTGGTCCAGCGTCTGCGCGGTGACCGCATCGGGCACCGCCCGCAGCGGCAGGTGCGTAGTCGCCAGCGCCACCCGCAGGCCGCCGCCGGCCAGCATCATGACGACCTTGTCGACGCCCGCCCGCTCCTGCAGATATTCGGTATGCCCCGAGAAGGCCACGCCGGCATCGTTGATCACGCCCTTGTGGACCGGCGCGGTAACGATGGCCTGCGCCCGGCCATCGGCCACCATGGCGATGGCCGCATCCAGCGTGTCGAGCACGTAGCGCCCATTGGCCACCGCCAGCCTGCCCGGCTCGGACGGCACGCGCAGCGGCACATGATGCACCGCCACCCCCGCCAACGCCGCGGCATCCCGCCCGCCGCGCTGCGCGAGCAGATCGCGATCGCCCACCAGCACCAGCTCCACGTCCGCCGGCACCCGCCCCGCCCCGCGCTCGCCCGCGAACCACGCCGCGGCCGCGACCGACAACTCAGGCCCGATCCCCGCCGGTTCGCCGGTCGTCAAGACCAGCCTGCGCATCGCACTCATCTCACTCATCCGCCAGCCCAACGACCGGCCATCACAAAAAAACAAAAAACGGCGCCCAAGACGCCGTCCCCCACCCGCCGGGTAGTACCCCAGGGCACCGCGGATCCGGCTCCGCCGGTCCGCCAGTGCCGCCCCCTGGGGGGCGCCCGTCAGGGCGTAGGGGGGGGATTCAGTCTCATTTCGACATAGGCCTTGTCCCGCAACTGCCGCGCCCAGTCTTCGTACGCCTGGTCCAGCTTGCGCTGGAATAGCGTCTGGCGCGCCTCGGCCCGCTGCCGTTCGCGGCCGACGTCCTGCGTGCGGCGCTCGACGACCTGGATCAGGTGCCAGCCGAACGGCGACTGCACGGGCTCGCTCACCTGGCCGGGCTGCAGCGCGTCCATGGCGCGCTCGAACTCCGGCACGGTTTCCTGGGGCGACAGCCAGCCCAGGTCGCCGCCCTGCGGCGCCGACGAATCGTTGGAATACTGGCGGGCCATGTCGGCGAAGTTCGCCCCGCCCTGCACGATGCGCTGGCGGATGTTCACCAGCCGCTCGCGCGCCTGCTCGGCCGTCAGCACCTCGGTGGGCCGGATCAGGATGTGGCGGGCATGGGTCTGCCGCACCGGCATCGCGCCGCCCGTGCCGCCGCCGGACGACTTGCGGTCGACCAGCTTGATGATGTGGAAGCCGTTGCCGCTCTGGATGATCTCGCTGATGCCGCCGGGGCTCAATTGCGCCACCGCGTCGACGAACATCGACGGCCAGCGGTCGGCGGGACGGGAACCGAGATCGCCGCCGCGCAGGGCCTCTTCGCCATCCGAGGACGACGCCGCCAACTGGGCGAAGTCGGCGCCGCCGCGCGCCTGCTGGAGCAGGGTCTCCGCCTTGCGGCGCAGGCGCGCCACCATGTCCGACGAGCTGCCCTCGGGCACGCGCACCAGGATCTGCGCCAGCGCCAGGTCGGAAGGCGCGGCTTCGTGCTGCTCGGACAGATAGGCATCGATCTCGGGTTCCGAGATCTGGATCTGGCTGTCCACCGCCCGTTCGCGCAAGCGCAGCAGCGTGATCTCCTGCCGCAGGTCTTCGCGATAGACCGAGAACGGCAGCCCGTCGCGTTCGATCTGGTCGCGCATCTGCGACACGGACACGTTGTTCTGCTGGGCGATGCGGCTGATGGCGCGGTCCAGTTGCAGGTCGTCGATGCGGATGCCGGTCTGCGCCGCTTCCTGCAACTGGGTCTTCTCGACGACCATGCGTTCGAGGACCTGCCGCTCGAGCGTGGCCGCGTCCGGCGGCGCGATCTGCTGGCGCGCCAGCGTGGCCTGGGCGGCGTGCACGCGGGCGTCGAGTTCGCGGCGGGTGATGACGTCGGTGTTGACCACCGCGACGATGTTGTCGCCCATCTGGATGCGCGAACCGTTCGTGCTGCGCGGCGCCTGCGCGGCGGGAGCCGCCGGGGCCGCGGGAGCCTGGCTGGCGGGCGGCGCAGATTGAGGTCCGAGCAGGGTGGGACCGTTGCCGCCCGGCGAGCCGCCGAGGTCGCCGGGCATGCGCAGCCCCTGGGCCACCGCCGAACCGCCCGCCAAAGCGGCCAGGCAGCAAAGGGCGACGCCGTGGGCCGCTTTCGTCATTCTGGGCAATACCTTGGAAACCATCATTCGTACCTTTCGAACACCGTCCCTTTCTCAGGCGGCGGGTTGATTACCTGATAACCCGGGATGCTCCGGCGCAGCGTCGTCATCGGGCTCGCCCCGATGCCGCCGAATCCGGTCAGCTCGAGCTGGAAGAACATCGCGGTCGTGGCGTTGTCCTTGGCCACCGCGTAGCGCTGGCCGACCAGGCGGAAAGCCCAGCAGCACCCGCCGTTGTATTCGATGCCGGCCACCGCCTCGGCGATCCGGTTCTCGAGCAGCGAATAGTTGATGCGCCCGATGCCGAACCAGCGGGGCGCGAGCGGCCACTGGAAGGCGATGTCGATCAACTCCTGCCCCGGCACGCTGATCGTCTCCCGCTTGTAGCGGTAGGCCAGCGATATCGTGCTGAGGCGTTGCGGGCTCCATCGCGCGCCGATCGTGGACCGGGTCACCCGCTCGATCTTGGGATTGTATTGCACCGTCGTCTCGCCGCTGAGCGTGGACGTCAGCGCGCCATAGACCGACACCAGGAAATCGGAACGGCCGTCGGAACTGGGCTCCTCGCCCGGCAGCGTGACCCGCTGGTCGCTGAAGTACAGCCGCTGGGCGCCCATGATGCGCGCGCGCTCCACGCCGGTCTTGGGATCGAGCCAGCGCGTGGTCAGCGCCGCGGTCAGCTGGTTGGCCTCGGCGATCCGGTCCCAGCCCGAGTAAAGGTTCTCGGAGAAGATCTGGGCGAAGTTGAAGTCGGCCAGCGCCGTGTCGTAGATGGGCAGGTTCGACTGGTTGCGGTACGGCACCCGCAGGTAGTACAGGCGCGGCTCCAGGGTCTGGCGGGCTTCCTTGCCGAGCAGCGTGCTGTCGCGCTCGAAGATCAGGCCGGTGTCCAGCGACATGATGGGCACCGTCCGGTTCGCGGTGTAGGACGCCGCGCCCTGGTAGGAATCGGTGTTGTAGCGGGTGGAATGGATGCCGATCTTGGGAATGAAGAAACCGCCCGGCCGGATGATGGGGTACGACACCGACGGATACGCATAGGCGCGCGAACCGTTCACCAGCGTATTGCTGCGAAAGCGCGTGGCGTCGGCGTCCATGCGCACGTCGAAACCGTTCCAGTCGTAGCGCTGGCCGGTCAGGTGCAGTTGCGGCTCGCGGCCGTACGGCGGCACGATGGGCGCCAGCGGATCCTGCAAGGTCTGGTAGCTGATCACGCGGCCATAGGCTTCCCAGTATCCCTGCTGCCAGTTCAGCGAGAACGAGCGCTCCAGCGTCGCGGTCGAGGCCAGGCCCGTGCCCAGCACGGACAGGTCGCGGAAATAGGCGTCGTCCGAGGCCTTGGAGACGTTCCAGTTGAAACCCAGGTTGGGCGTCAGTTGCTGCCGGTGCTGCGAACTGAACAGATAGCGGTCGCGCTGCGCGACCCGGTCGTCGGGCAGGTAGCTCAGCCGCGTCACCCCGCTGAACGAAGGCTCCAGGTAGCGGAACTCGCCCGACAGCTGCAGCCCGCGGCGGGTCATGAACTTGGGCGTCAACGTGGCGTCGCGGTTGGGCGCGATGTTGAAGTAGTACGGAATCGAGAATTCCGGACCGCTCTTGCTGGTCAGGCCGAACGTGGGCGACAGGAAGCCCGACTTGCGCTCGTTGTTCAGCGGGAAGGAAATGATGGGCGAAGCCAGGATGGGGACGTTCTTGAAATAGAGCACCCCGCCGTAGCCCACCCCGGTGCCGGCGTCATAGTCGAAGTCGGCCCGCCGGGCGCGAAGCTCCCAGTCAGGCGTCTCGCACGCGCATCCCGAATAGCGCACCCTGTCGGCGCGGACCCGGTTCTGCCCCAGCATGCGGATGCGCTCGGCCGAACCGCTGCCGCCATTGAGGCCGAAGAAGAACCGGGCGTTGTCGATCTCGCCCGTGCCGCTGCTCATGTTGAGCTTGAGCCTGGGGCCGGTCAGCAGGTTGCCGTCGCGGATCAGCCGTACGTTGCCCAGCGCGTCCAGTTCGTCCTCGACCTGGTCGTACTCGATGGCGTCGCCCTTCAGGATGATGTCCTGGCGCCGCACCTGCGCCTTGCCTTCCAGCCTGAGCTTGTCCTGGTCCTCGGCCGTGAGCGTGTCGGCCTGCATGAACACCGGCAACTGGTCGGGATCATAGGTATGTTCGCGCAGGCCCGGCGACAGGCGCAGGCCGGGGCCGGATACCGGCCCGGCACCGGCCGGGGACTCGGACGGACCGTCTTGCGCATAGGCCAGCGGCGCTACCGCAAATGCTGCAAACAGGCTGAACCACCGGATCAATCGCACGGGCCTCGAGGAATGAAAAAACGGAAAGTCGAAGAATACGCGAGCCGGCGGCCGCGCGCGGTAAAAAAAGATAGCGGCCCGCCGGCTTTCGCCGGGGGCGCCGGACCCCGCCGAAAAGGGGCCGGTTCGTTCCGGGAACCGATATCGGTCGGTATTATAGGAGGCATGAATGCCATCCCCGATCAAGCCGCCGGCCAGGCCGGCGCCGACCCCCGGCGAGCCCAGGCCGCCGCCTGGCTGTCCAGCCTTCCCCCCGAGCTCGAACTCGACCCGTCCAGCCTCCAGCCCGCCTCCAGCGACGCCAGCTTCCGGCGGTATTTCCGGGTCGCCATGGGCCCGGGCACCGCGGTCGTGATGGACGCCCCGCCCGACAAGGAAGACTGCCGCCCCTTCCTGCACGTGGCCGGACTGCTGCACGACGCCGGGGTGCACGTGCCGCGCGTGCTGGCGCAGGACCTAGGCCAGGGCTTCCTGCTGCTGTCCGACCTGGGGCGCACGACCTACGTCGATTACCTGCGCGGCACGCCGACCCCGCACGATACCCACCGCATCTACATGGACGCGCTGGCGGCGCTGGTGAAGTTGCAACAAAGCGCAACCACCGGCCTGGTGCGCTATGACAAGGCCCGCCTGGCAACCGAACTCGAGCTGTTTCCCGACTGGTACGCCGCGCGCTACCGCGGCCTGCCCCTGGACGCGGCCGACCGGACCGCGCTCGACGCCGTGTTCCAGACGCTGATCGATGCCAACCTGGCCCAGCCCTTCGTGCTGGTGCACCGCGACTACCACTCGCCCAACCTGATGCTGACCGACCTGCCGGCGGGCGGCCCCGACTACGGCCCCAATCCCGGCGTCATCGACTTCCAGGACGCGGTCGTGGGCCCCATCACCTACGACCTCGCCTCGGTGCTGACCGACGCCCGCACCACCTGGGACGAGCCGCAGCAGCTCGACTGGGGCATCCGGTACTGGGAAATGGCGCGCAAGGCCGGCCTGCCGGTGGCGGCCGACTTCGCCGATTTCCATCGGGCCTACGAATGGATGGGGCTGCAGCGCAACCTGCGCATCCTGGGCGTCTTCTCCCGCCTGGCCCACCGCGACGGCAAGCTCGGCTACCTGGACCACATGCCGCGCGTGAACACCTACGTGCGGCAGGTCGCCGGCCGCTACCTGGCCTTCAAGCCGCTGATGAAGCTGCTGGACAAGCTGGACGGGCGGACTCCCGACACCGGGTACACGTTCTGATGCGTGCCATGATCCTGGCGGCCGGACGCGGCGAACGCATGCGGCCGCTGACCGACACCACCCCCAAGCCGCTGCTGCCGGCCGGCGGCAAGCCCTTGATCGTCTGGCACATCGAACGGCTGGCGCGCGCGGGACTGCGCGACATCGTCGTCAATCATGCCTGGCTGGGCGCGCGCATCGAGGAAGCGCTGGGCGACGGCTCGCGCTGGGGCGTGCGCGTGCGCCATTCGTCCGAGGCCACCGCGCTGGAAACGGCCGGCGGCATCCGCCAGGCCCTGCCCCTGCTGGGCGACGAGCCCTTCCTGGTGATCAACGGCGACATCTGGACCGATTGGGATCCCGCCCTGGCACAGGCCGCCGCCGGCGACCTGTCGCGGCAGGACCGCCTGGCCTGGCTGGTACTGGTCGACAATCCCGCTCACCATCCCACCGGCGATTTCCACCTGGCGCCCTGCGGCCTGGTCCGGGACGGCGATCCGCGGCTGACCTTCGCCGGCATCGGCGTCTACCAGCCGGCCTTGTTCGCCGGCCTGCCGGCGGGCGAGCCGGCCAGGCTGGCGCCCCTGCTGCGCGCCGCCATGGCCCGCGGCCAGGTCGGCGGCATGCACCACCGGGGGCGCTGGACCGACGTGGGCACGCCGCAGCGCCTGGCCGACCTCGATGCCAGCCTACAATAAACCCTGGTCATTCCCGCGCACGGATCCATCGCCATGAGCATTCCCGCCCAGGACCTCTCCCCCTTCGCCGCGCGCCGCCGCCGCGTGCTGGACGTCATGCGCGCCCGAGGCGGCGGCATCGCGATCCTGCCCACCTCGCGCGAGCTCGTCCGCAACCGCGACGCCGAATTCCCGTTCCGCTTCGACAGCGATTTCTTCTACCTGACCGGCTTTCCCGAACCCGAGGCCTGGCTGGTCCTGATCGCGGGTGCGCAAGACCGCAGCATCCTGTTCTGCCGCAGCAAGAACCTGGAACGCGAGATCTGGGACGGCTACCGGGTCGGCCCGGACGCGGCCGCCGAGCAGTTCGGCTTCGACCGCGCGCTGCCGGTCGAGGCGCTGGCCGACGAACTGCCCAAGCTCATCGCCGACCAGCCCGCGCTATTCGTGCCCATGGGCAGCGACCGCCTGTTCGACACCCACCTGCGCGGATGGCTGGAGCGGGTGCGCGCCATGGGCCGGTCCGGCGCCACCGCGCCCGCCAGCAGCTACGACCTGCGGGCCATCCTGGCGGAAATGCGCCTGGTCAAGGACGCCTTCGAGATCGAAACCATGCGCCGGGCCGGCGCCATTTCCGCGGGCGCCCACGTGCGCGCCATGCGAGCGTCGCGCCCGGGCCTGCGCGAATACGAGATCGAGGCCGAACTGCTGCACGAATTCCGCCGCCACGGCTCGCAGTCGGTCGCCTACAACTCCATCGTCGCCACCGGCCACAACGCCTGCGTGCTGCACTACCGCGCCGGCGACGCCGAGCTCAAGGACGGCGACCTGCTGCTGATCGACGCCGGCTGCGAACTGGATGGCTACGCGTCGGACATCACCCGTACCTTCCCCGTCAACGGCCGCTTCAGCGGACCGCAGCGCGCGCTGTACGACCTGGTGCAGGAAGCGCAGAACGCCGCCGCCGCCCTGACCCGTCCCGGCGCGCGCTGGAACGAGGGCCACGACGCGGCGGTCCGCGTGCTGGCCCAGGGCATGATCGACGAGGGCCTGCTGACCGGCACGCTGGACGGCGTACTGGAATCCCAGCAGTACACCCGCTTCTACATGCACCGTACCGGCCACTGGCTGGGCATGGACGTGCACGACGTGGGCGACTACCGCGAACCGGGCGCGGCGGCGTCCGCGGACGAGCCCCGCCCATGGCGCGAGCTGCGGCCGGGCATGGTGCTCACCATCGAGCCGGGCATCTACGTCCGCCCCGCGGCCGACGTGCCCGAGCGGTTCTGGGACATCGGCATCCGCATCGAGGACGATGCCGTCGTGACCGAATCCGGCTGCGAACTGATCACCCGCGGCGTCCCCGTTGGCGCCGACGAGATCGAAGCCCTGATGCGGGGCTGAAGCGGGCATGCAGGCGGACGTCACCATCCTGGGCGGCGGCCCGGTCGGGGCCACGCTGGCGCTGCTCCTGGCCCGGGCGACCTCCCGGCCAGAGCGCATCGTGCTGTGCCGGCCCCGGCGCCCCGCGGTCGTCTCCGCCGACACGACGGCCGACCCGCGCTCGATGGCGCTCAATCATGGCAGCCGGGTGCTGCTGGCGTCGCTGGGCGCCTGGCCGGCCGGCGGCGCCGACATCCTGCACGTCCACGTCTCGCAGAAGGGCCGACTGGGCCGCACCCACATCTCGCACGCCGATTTCGGCGTGCCGGCGCTGGGCACGGTGGTGCCCTATCCGGGCATCGTCGAAGCCCTGGACGCCGCGCTGGCGCTGTCGGGCATCACCATCCGCGCGGGCGAGCCTGCCGCCATCCTGCGCCAGGAGGGCGACGCCGCGGTGGTCGGCCAGGACGGCCAGGAATGGACCACCCGGGCCTGCGTCCACGCCGAAGGGGGTACCTTCGACCACCAGGCCCGCAACGACCTGCACCGCGACTACGGCCAGCATGCCGTGCTGGCCATCGTCCGCGCCAGCCGCCCGCGCCCGGGCTGGGCCTGGGAACGCTTCACCACCGAGGGCCCGCTGGCGCTGCTGCCCTACCCCGCCGGCCCCGCCCACGACACCGGCCGCTACGCGCTGGTCTGGTGCTGCCGCCCCGGCCATGCCGAGCGCCTGGCGGCCCTGGACGACGGCGCCTTCGCCGACGCCCTGGGCCGGACCTTCGGCACCCGGCTGGGCGGCTTCGCCGCCGCCGGCCCGCGCCACCGCTATCCCTTGGGCATCAATCTGCGCCGCCACGTGGTCGATGGCGCCACCGTGGCCATCGGCAACGCCGCCCAGACCCTGCACCCGGTGGCCGGCCAGGGCATGAACCTCGGCCTGCGCGATGCCGCCCGGCTGGCCGAAAGCCTCGCGCCCCTGCTGCGCGACCCGTCCGCCCGCGCGGCGCCGCTGCTGTCGGCCTATGCCCGCGCCCGTGGAGCCGACCGCTGGCTGACCAGCGGCCTGACCGATTTCATGCCGCGCATCTTCGCGACCGGCCTGGCACCGGTCGAGCATGCCTGCGGCCTGGCCTTGCTGGGCCTGGACGTGTCGCGCACCCTGCGCGGGCCGCTGGCGCGACAATTGATGGAAGGGCTGCGGGCCTGATCGCCGGGGCGCCCCGACAGCGGTACAATCCCCGCCTTCCTCGGACATTTTTGCCCACGCGCCGCAACCCCCATGAATGGGGCTGACGGCGCATCCAGCCATGCGCATCGGCCCCTACGACCTTCCGAACAACGTTTTCGTCGCTCCCATGGCCGGCGTGACGGACCGTCCGTTCCGCCAGTTGTGCAAGCGGCTGGGTGCCGGCCACGCCGTGTCCGAGATGGCCGCCAGCAACCCGCGCCTGTGGAACAGCGTCAAGACTTCGCGCCGCCTGGACCACGAGGGCGAAAGCGACCCCATCGCCGTGCAGATCGCCGGCAGCGATCCCGGGATGATGGCGCAGGCCGCCGTCTTCAACGTCGGCAAGGGTGCCCGCATCATCGACATCAACATGGGCTGTCCGGCCAAGAAGGTCTGCAACGTGGCCGCCGGCTCGGCCCTGCTGCGCGACGAGGATCTGGTCGCGCGCATCCTGGAAGCCGTCGTGCGCGCCTGCGAGCCGCTGGGCGTGCCCGTCACGCTCAAGACCCGCACCGGCTGGCGCCGGGCCGACCGCAACGTGCTGCGCGTGGCGCGGCGCGCGCAGGACATCGGCATCGCGGCCCTGGCCCTGCACGGCCGCACCCGCGAGGACCTGTACATGGGCGAGGCGGAGTACGAGACCATCGCCGCGGTCAAGGCCGAGCTCGCCATTCCCGTCATCGCCAATGGCGACATCGACTCTCCCGAGAAGGCGCGCAGCGTGCTGGAGGCCACCGGCGCCGACGCCGTCATGATCGGCCGGGCGGCCCAGGGCCGGCCCTGGCTGTTCCGGGAAATCGACCACTACCTGCGCACCGGAACCCGCCTGCCCGCTCCCACGCAGTCGGAGATGCGCGAACTGCTGCTGCAGCACCTGGACGACCACTACCGTTTCTACGGCGAGTACACGGGCGTGCGGACCGCGCGCAAGCATATCGGCTGGTATCTGGGCTCGCTGCCGGGAGGGCCGCAGTTCTGTGCGCAGCTGAATTTGATAGAAAACACGCGCGACCAATGGCAGGCGGTGGCCGACTGGTTCGATCGCCCCGCAACGCCAGCCTCGCGGCTGGCCGCCTAGGCCGCGCATCAAGGAAACAACCAATGAAAGAACATACGCTTGAAGAGTGCGTACGCCACACCCTGGACCGCTACTTCAAGGATCTTGAAGGCGAGACGACCAGCGGCATCTGGGACATGGTGCTGACGGCCGTCGAGCGTCCCATGCTGGAGGTCGTGCTGGAGAAGGCCGACCGCAACCAGTCGCGCGCCGCCGAGATGCTGGGCATCAACCGCAACACCCTGCGCAAGAAGCTCGACCACTACCAGATCAAGGTCTGACGCGGCCCCCTCATCCCCATTGTTCCGTGCCGGCCCTGGCACGCCATTCTGCCCCACACTCATGAAAATCGAACGCGCGCTTCTTTCCGTTTCCGACAAATCCGGCATCGTCGACTTCGCCAGGGCCTTGCACGACCGCGGCGTGCAACTGCTGTCCACCGGCGGCACGGCCAAGCTGCTGGCCCAGGCCGGCCTGCCCGTGCAGGAAGTTTCCGACTACACCGGTTTTCCCGAGATGATGGACGGCCGCGTCAAGACGCTGCATCCGAAGATCCACGGCGGCCTGCTGGCCCGCCGCGACGCCCAGGCGCACCTGGACGCCATCGCCAGCCACGGCATCGGCCGCATCGACCTGCTGGTGGTGAACCTCTATCCCTTCCGCGAGACCGTCGCCAAGCCCGGCTGCACCTTCGCCGACGCCGTCGAGAACATCGACATCGGCGGACCGGCCATGCTGCGCGCGGCGGCCAAGAACCATGGCACCGAAGCCGGCGGCGTCACGGTCGTCATCGATCCGGCCGACTATGCCCAGGTGCTCGAGGAAATGGACGCCACCGGCGCGACCTCCTACGCCCTGCGCCTGAACCTGGCCAAGAAGGTGTTCGCCCATACCGCCTCGTACGACGGCGCGATCGCCAACTACCTGACCAGCCTGACCGACGCGCCGGCCCAGGAGGCCGTGCCCGTGCGCGAGGCCTACCCCCAGACCCTGAGCTTCCAGGCCACCAAGAGCCAGGCCATGCGCTACGGCGAGAACCCGCACCAGTCCGCGGCCTTCTATCGCGACACCGCGCCGGCAGCCGGCCTGCTGGCCAACTACCGCCAGCTGCAGGGCAAGGAACTGTCCTACAACAACATCGCCGACGCCGACGCCGCATGGGAATGCGTACGCACCTTCGATGCGCCGGCCTGCGTCATCGTCAAGCACGCCAATCCTTGCGGCGTGGCGGTATCCACCGACGCGCTCCACGCCTACCAGCAGGCGTTCAAGACCGACCCCACGTCCGCCTTCGGCGGCATCATCGCCTTCAACCGTCCGGTGGACGCCGCCACCGCGCAGGCGGTCAGCAAGCAGTTCGTCGAAGTGCTGCTCGCCCCCGCCTACGAGGCCGGCGCGCTGGAGATCTTCGCCGCCAAGCAGAACGTGCGCCTGCTCGAGATCCCGATGGGCGACGGCGTGAACGCTTTCGACGTCAAGCGCGTGGGCGGCGGCTGGCTGGTGCAGCAGCCCGATTCGTTCAACGTCGCGCGCGACCAGCTCAAGGTCGTCACCAAGGTCGCGCCCACCGAAGCCCAGATGGACGACCTGCTGTTCGCCTGGAAGGTGGCCAAGTTCGTCAAGTCCAACGCCATCGTGTTCGTGGGCGGCGGCATGACGCTGGGCGTGGGCGCCGGCCAGATGAGCCGCGTCGATTCCGCCCGCATCGCGTCGATCAAGGCCGAGAACGCCGGCCTGTCGCTCAAGGGATCGGCCGTGGCTTCCGATGCCTTCTTCCCGTTCCGCGACGGCCTGGACGTGGTCGTGGACGCGGGCGCGAGCTGCGTCATCCAGCCCGGCGGCAGCATGCGGGACGCGGAAGTCATCGCGGCGGCCGACGAACGCGGCATCGCGATGGTGCTGACGGGCACCCGCCACTTCCGCCATTGAAAATGCCCCCCCCCTACGCGCTTACGCGCGCCCGGCATGGTGAGCCCCCAGCCGCTACGCGACAGCCCCCCGAGGGGGCCGGGACCCGCCTTGGGGCGGCCCGGCGCCGGGTCCCGGGGGCGGCGCTGGCGGACCGGCGGAGCCGGATCCGCGGCGCCCTGGTTATGGGGTAGGCTGACGTTATGCGTATTCTGGGGGTGGATCCGGGATTGCGGCGTACGGGGTTCGGCGTGATCGAATCGGAGGGGCCGCGGCTGCGCTATGTCGCCAGCGGGACCATCGTGGTGCCCGCCGACGACGACCTGTCGGCGCGGCTCAAGATCATCCTGGACAACCTGCGGCAGGTCGTGCGCGACACCGCGCCCGACTTCGCCGCCGTCGAGAAGGTATTCGTCAACACCAACCCCGCCTCGACGCTGCTGCTGGGCCAGGCGCGCGGCGCGGCGCTGTGCGCGCTGGCCGACACCGGGCTGCCGGTGCACGAATACACCGCGCTGCAGATCAAGAAATCGGTGGTGGGCACCGGGCGGGCCGCCAAGACCCAGGTACAGTCCATGGTGCAGCACCTGCTGTCGCTGGACGGCGCCCCCGCGGCCGATGCCGCCGACGCGCTGGCCTGCGCCATCTGCCATGCGCACATCTCCCCCATGGCCGACCGCCTGCGGGAGCATGGCAGCCATCCCGCCTTCGCCCGCCGCGGCACCCGGCTGCGGGCCGGAAGATTAGTATGACGCGCGACGACAAGTCGCCAAGGTGAATTCATGATCGGACGCCTGACCGGAACGCTGGTCGAGAAACAACCGCCCACCGTCTGCCTGGACGTGAACGGCGTGGGCTACGAGCTGGACGTGCCGATGAGCACGCTGTATTCCCTGCCCGAGCTCGGCGCCCGGGTGACGCTGCTCACCCACCTCGCCATACGCGAGGATGCCCACGTGCTGTACGGCTTCGGCACCGCGGCCGAACGCGCCACTTTCCGCGAACTCATCAAGGTCAGCGGCGTGGGCGCCAAGATCGCGCTGGCCGTGCTGTCGGGCATGACGGTGGCCGAGCTGTCGCAGGCCGTCACCCTGCAGGAGGCCGGCCGCCTGACCCGCGTACCGGGCATAGGAAAGAAGACGGCCGAGCGGCTGCTGCTGGAACTCAAGGGCAAGCTGGGCGCCGACCTCGGCGCCGCGGCCGGCCACGCGGTGGCGGACGGACAGACCGACATCCTCAACGCCCTGGTGGCGCTGGGCTATTCCGAACGCGAGGCCGTGGCCTCGGTGAAGAACCTGCCGGCCGGCGTGGGCGTCTCGGAAGGCATCAAGCTGGCGCTCAAGGCGCTGGCACGCTAGGGCCGGCGGAGGCCGCATGCTCAGGATCTGGGGACGGCGCAGCTCCTTCAATGTACAGAAGGTGCTCTGGTTCGCGGGCGAACTGGGCCTGGCCTACGAGCACATCCCCGCCGGCGGCGAGCACGGCCTGGTCGATACGCCGGCGTTCCGGGCCCTGAACCCGCACGGCAAGGTACCGGTCATCGACGACGACGGCACCGTCGTCTGGGAATCGCACACCATCCTGCGCTACCTGGCGGCCCGCCACGGCGCCCCGGCCTTCTGGCCGGCCGACCCGGCCGCGCGCTCTCGGGCCGAACGCTGGATGGACTGGGCCCACACCGCGCTGCAACCCGCCTTCCTGACCGGCGTGTTCTGGGGCTACTACCGGACGCCCGAGCCCTTGCGCGATCTCGATGCCATCCGCGCCCGCGTCGAGGAATGCGCCGGGTATTTCCAGTTGCTGGATGCGCGACTGGCGAACCGGCCGTTTCTGGAAGGCGAACGGCTGACGCTGGCCGACATTCCCGCCGGCACGGCGCTGTACCGCTATTTCAGCCTGGACATCGCCCGGCCCGAGGTGCCCCATGTCAGGGCCTGGTACCAGCGGCTGCAGCAGCGGGCGCCCTATCGCGAGCACGTCATGGTGCCCTTCGGCGAACTGTACGGGCGGCTGGACTACTGAACCGGCGGCGCCCTCCGCAGGCCGGCGCGGAACGGGCTAACATACCAGCAGTTCAAGGCAGAATACCTCCATGGCGATCCAGCCCGACAAGCTTTCCATCCGAGACGACGCCCCCGACATGCGGGTGATCTCTCCGCGCGCCTCGTCTCCCAACGAAGAGGCCATCGAACGCGCGCTGCGCCCCAAGGCGCTCGACGAGTACGTCGGCCAGCGCCGCATCCGCGAACAGCTCGAGATCTTCATCGCCGCCGCGCGCAACCGCCAGGAGTCGCTGGACCACGTCCTGCTGTTCGGCCCGCCGGGCCTGGGCAAGACCACGCTGGCCCACATCGTCGCGCGCGAGATGGGCGTCCAGCTGCGCCAGACCTCGGGCCCGGTGCTGGAGCGGCCGGGCGACCTCGCGGCGCTGCTGACCAACCTGGAACGCAACGACGTCCTGTTCATCGACGAGATCCATCGCCTGTCGCCGGTAGTCGAGGAAATCCTCTACCCCGCGCTCGAGGACTTCCAGATCGACATCCTGATCGGCGAAGGTCCCGCCGCCCGCAGCGTCAAGCTGGACCTGCAACCCTTCACGCTGGTCGGCGCCACCACCCGCGCGGGTATGCTGACCAATCCGCTGCGGGATCGCTTCGGCATCATCGCCCGGCTGGAGTTCTATACCGCCGACGAACTGTCCTCCATCGTGACCCGCAGCGCCGGCCTGCTCAACGCCGCCATCGCCGAGGACGGCGCCCGCGAGATCGCGCGCCGTTCGCGCGGCACGCCCCGCATCGCCAACCGGCTACTGCGCCGGGTGCGCGACTACGCCGAGGTCAAGGCCGGCGGCCGCATCACCGGCGAAGTCGCCCACGCCGCCCTATCCATGCTGGACGTCGATCCGGCCGGCCTGGACATCATGGACCGCAAGTTGCTGGAAGCGATCGTCTACAAGTTCGACGGCGGCCCCGTCGGCCTGGACAGCCTGTCCGCGGCCATCGGCGAGGAACGCGACACCATCGAGGACGTGATCGAGCCCTACCTGATCCAGCACGGCTACGTCCAACGCACCCCGCGCGGCCGCATCGCCACCCAGGGCACCTACCGCCACCTGGGCCTGACCCCGCCCGCGCAAACCGGTGGCGATCTGTTCTCCAGTTGATACGGAAATGATACAAGGCGGATCCCGGCCCCCTTGGGGGGCTGCCGCGTAGCGGCTGGGGGCTCACCCTACTGGGCGCGCGCAAGCGCGTAGGGGGGTACAAAAACAAAACCCGTGCCTGGGCATCCCCCAGGTCACGGGTTCTACTGTGCAGGGCACAGCGACATCAAGTCGGACGAAATCATGAACGGCGTCGATGACGCAGCCATTACAGCACGAAGCGGAATCGTCCAACCATAAAAATAAAGGGTGGAAGCGTCGATAACCCGGACGGCGCCACCCACGCACCCGAAGCCGCACAGGCTTGCAATCAACGCTTCCTGGCGTCTGACGGCGCCGGCGCGCTAAAGTTTCCCGCTTTACAAGCCGTCACATTTGGCACAATGCCCGGATGGCGGCCGGGTGCCCAGGGCCGGCGGGTTGTTTACAATTTCGCCCCAGGGCCTCATCGGCCTCCAAGCTTGCTCGACTCATCCAAGGTTCGCCTCGTGCCCCAACCCGCCAGTGCAGATTTCCGGTTCCCCATCCGGGTCTACTACGAAGATACCGACGCCGGCGGCGTGGTCTACTACGCCAACTATCTCAAGTTCTTCGAACGCGCCCGCACCGAGTGGCTGCGCGCGCTGGGCGTGGAACAGCGCGCGCTGGCGGACGAAACGGGCTGCATCTTCGTCGTGCGCAGCATCGATACCCAGTACCGGCGGCCGGCCGCCCTGGATGATTCCTTGACCATACGCAGCCAGGTCTCCCGCCTGGGCAAGGCATCGATCGATTTCCTGCAGTTTTGCGAACGCGGCGATGAACTGCTCGCAACCGGCAAGGTCCAGGTAGGATGCGTCGATCGCGCGACGCTGCGTCCGCGCGCGCTGCCGTCCGGACTCGTCCGGACGCTGGCGCCGCTGGCGGCCGGACCCGCAACCGATTAACCCCGACATCAACCCCCAGGCATTCTCTTTCGCCCCCCAAAGGACTCTGCATGAACGTCAACCAGGACATGTCCATCCTGTCCCTGATCACCCAGGCAAGCTTTACGGTCCAGTGCGTGATGGCCATCCTTGCCATCGTGTCGCTGATGTCCTGGACCTACATCTTCCGCAAGCATTTCGCCATCAAGCGCGCCAAGCAGCAGACCGAGCGCTTCGAGGCCGACTTCTGGTCCGGGGGCGACCTGAACATGCTGCACCAGGCCGTCGCCACCCGGCGCGGCGAACAGGGCGCGCTGGCGCGCATCTTCGAGGCCGGCATGGCCGAATTCGTCAAGGGCCGCCAGAGCAAGCTGAGCGACGTCAACACGCTGCTGGACGGCTCCCGCCGCGCGATGCGGGCCGCCTACCAGCGCGAGATGGACTCGCTCGAATCCCACCTCGCCTTCCTGGCCTCCACCGGCTCGGTCAGCCCCTACGTCGGCCTGTTCGGCACGGTCTGGGGCATCATGCACGCCTTCCGCGGCCTGGCCAACGTCGAACAGGCCACCCTCGCCAGCGTCGCGCCCGGCATCGCCGAAGCGCTGGTGGCCACGGCCATCGGCCTGTTCGCCGCCATCCCCGCGGTGGTCGCCTACAACCGGTTCTCGCACGACATCGACCGGCTGTCCATCCGCTTCGACAGCTTCATCGACGAGTTCCTGAACATCCTGCAACGACAGGTGCGCTGATGCCCTCGATCCGCTCCAGCAACCGCGGCGGCCGAGGCGGGCGCCGCTCCATGAACGAGATCAACGTCGTCCCGTACATCGACGTCATGCTGGTGCTGCTGGTGATCTTCATGGTCACCGCACCCATGATGTCGCCGGGCGTCATCGACCTGCCCACGGTGGGCAAGGCCTCGCAGGTGCCGGTCAAGCCGCTCGAGGTCATCCTGGCCGCCGACGGCAGCGTCACCATCCGCGACCGCGAACGCGGCGACAGCACGCCGCACGCCATCCCGCGCAACGACCTCGCGCGCCTGGCGCGCGAACGCCAGTCCGAACATCCCGACCAGCCCGTCGTCATCTCCGCCGACCGCAAGGCGCAATACGAGTCCGTGCTGAAAGTCATGGACGACCTGCAGCGCCAGGGCGTCAAGCGGGTCGGCCTGCTGGTCAAGCAACAAGGCTCCTGATCGCCCATGGCGCCCAACGACCGATCCAACCGACCTCTCCGACGACCGCCGGAACCCGGCAAGTGGAAAGCCTTCGCCCTGGCGGTGCTGATGCACCTGCTGCTGGCCGCCGCCCTGATCTTCAGCCTGGACTGGAACCGGCGCGCGCCGGGCCCGGTCCAGGCCGAACTGTGGACGGCGCTGCCCGCGCCCAACCAGCCCGAGCCCGACCCCACCCCCACGCCCGAACCGCAGCCAGAACCGGTCAAGCCTCCCCCGCCGCCGCCTCCGCCACCCGAACCCAAGGTGACGCAGGAGAAACCCGACATCGCCATTGAGCAGGAAAAGAAGCGCCGCGAGGCTGAACGGCGCGAGGCCGAGGAGCGCGAGGCCGAGCGCAAACGCGAGCAGCAGAAGCTGGAAGAAAAGAAGCAGGCCGAGAAGCGCGCGCAGGAAAGGAAGGAAGCCGAGCAGCGCGAGGCCGAGAAGAAGAAGGCCGAGCAACTGGCCGCCGACAAGGCCGCGGCCGAAAAGAAAGCCGCGGCCGAGAAAGCCGCGGCGGAGAAGAAGGCCGCCGCCGAGAAGAAAGCCCAGGCCGAGCGCGATCGCAAGCTGCGCGAAGCCTTCCGCAACGACACCGCGCGCGCCGCCGGCCTGGAAGGCGGCCGCGAGGGCGGCACCGCCAGCCGCAACCAGGCGGGCGGCGGCGGGGGCGATCCCGGCTATGCGGACCTGGTGCGCGCTTGCATCAAACCTGGAGTCATTTATAGTGCAAGTGGCAGTTCCTCCGACGGGAACCCCACAGCCGTGTTCCGGGTCCAGTTGCTACCCACCGGGGACCAGGCGGGCGCGCCGCGCCTCCTCCGCTCCTCCGGCGTCCCGGCTTTCGATCGCGCGGTCGAGACCGGTATCCGGCGTTGCGACCCCTTCCCGCGGCCGTCCTCCGGCCGGTACGAGTCCAACATAGAAGTTCAATATCGGATGTTCGACTGATGACATTTGCAAATCCCGCTTTCCCCCCCTCGTCCGCCCTGTCCGGCAGCGCCCGCCTGCGTGACCTCGGCAACCGGCTAGGACGGCGGCTCCTGCAATGCGCCGCGGCCCTGGCCGCGACGGCGTTCGCCCTGGGCTCCGCTCCGGCCCGGGCCCAACTGACCGTCCAGATCTCCGGGGCCGGCGCCAACCAGTACCCGGTGGCCATCGCCAACTTCGAATCGGCCGACCCGCAGGGCAAGGCGATCGCGGAAATCATCCGCGCCGACCTGAACCGCACCGGCCTGTTCCGCATCATCGATGCCGGGGAAACGCCGCTGTCGGACTCGGCCGTCATCGGTTTCGCGGCCTGGAAGACCCGCGGCGCCGACGCACTGGCCGTGGGCAGCGTGCAGCGCACGGGCGACGGCCGCTACGACGTGCGCTACCGCCTGGTCGACACGGTCAAGCAGGCACAGATCGATGGCGTGGCCTTCGCGTCGGGCGCGAACGAGATGCGCCGTACCGCCCACCAGATCGCCGACCGCATCTACGAGAAACTGACCGGGGATCGTGGCATTTTCGCAACACGCATCGCCTACGTCCTCAAGCGCGACAACATCTACGAACTGCAGATCGCCGACGCCGACGGCCAGAACGCCCAGACCGCCCTGCGCTCGCGCGAGCCCATCATCTCGCCCGCCTGGTCGCCCGACGGCACCCGCCTGGCCTATGTCAGCTTCGAATCGCGCAAGCCTGTTGTGTACGTGCACACTATCACCACGGGCCAGCGGATACCGGTTGCCAATTTCAAGGGCAATAACAGCGCCCCCGCATGGGCGCCCGATGGCAACCGCCTGGCGGTCGTTCTGACCCGCGACGGACTGTCCCAGCTCTACATGCTGAACGCCGACGGCTCGGGTTTGCGCCGCCTGACCCAGTCTCCGGGCATCGATACCGAACCCACTTTCACGCCCGACGGCCGCGCCATTCTGTTTACCAGCGACCGCGGCGGCAGCCCGCAGATCTACCGCATGAACGTGGACAGCAATCAAGTCGAGCGCGTCACGTTCAAAGGGACTTACAATATTTCTCCCCAGTTGTCGCCTGATGGCAAAACCTTGCTGTACGTCACCCGCCGCGCCGGCTTCCAGATAGCTTCCCTAGACCTCGCCACCGGTAATGAGCTCGTCCTCACCAACGGCGGCCGGGACGAATCCCCCAGCTTTGCCCCCAACGGAAAGATGATTCTTTATGCAACATCGCAGTCCGGCCGCGGTGTGCTGGCTGCGGTTTCGAGCGACGGTCGCGTTACCCAGACTCTGTCGGTGCTCAACGGTGACGTACGCGAACCCACCTGGGGGCCTTTCCTGAACAATTGATTACCTGAAACGGGCCTCGCTGTCGCGGCGCCGCATCGTTGTCACGTCTTGCAACCTTGCGCGCCGTGGGGCTCATGTGACACTTTAGGATCACGTTTCGGTCTGGTCATCGTCTTTTCCAACCCACTATCGTCCCTCGGAACCCAAGGAAAAAATCATGTCTACTCGTGCATTCAAAATGTTCGTCGTGGCGAGCGTTGTCGCGGTAGTCTCGGCTTGCAGCAGCCCCGTCAAGCTCGATGAGAGCAGCAACGTCCCGGTCGAAGACCGCTCCGGCCAGAACACCGGCGCCAACGCCAACGGCGTCGCCCGTGTCGATACCACCCAGCAAGGCCTGGATCCCCTGAACGATCCGAAGGGCGTGCTGGCCCAGCGCTCGGTGTACTTCGATTTCGACAGCTATGTGGTCAAGGACCAGTACCGTCCCATCGTCGAAAACCACGCTCGCTTCCTGAACAACAACCGCAACCGCAAGGTCGTGATCGAGGGCAACACCGACGACGTCGGCAGCAGCGAATACAACCTGGCACTGGGCCAGCGCCGCTCCGAAGCCGTGCGCCGCATGATGCTGCTGCTGGGCGTGCGCGACGACCAGGTCGAGGCCATCAGCTTCGGCAAGGAAAAGCTCAAGTCCACCGGCACCGATGAAGCCTCGCGCGCCGAAAACCGCCGCGCCGACATCGCCTACCGCTAAGGATCTGCCCTCATGACGCTCCGCACTTCCCGCCTCCGGCTGCTGGCCGCCACCGCCTGCATCGGCGCCAGCTTGACGGGTTTCTCGGCCCACGCGGCCCTGTTCTCCGACGACGAGGCGCGCCAGGCCATCATCGACCTGCGCAAGGAAGTGCGCGAGCGGTCCGATCAGCAAAGCCGCAAGCTGGCCGACGACCTGGCGCAGAGCCAGCGCAGCCAGCTGCAGCTTGCATCGCAGATCGAGCAGTTGCAGCAGGAAATCGCCCGCCTGCGCGGTCAGATCGAGATCCTGACCAAGCAGGTGGCCGATACCCAGCAGGCCCAGAAAGACATCTACCTGGACGTCGACACGCGCCTCAAGCGCCTCGAGCCCCAGACGGCCTCGATAGACGGCCAGCAGGCCACCGTGGGCGCCGACGAAAAGCGCGCCTATGACGCCGCCATCGACCTCTTCCGCAACGGCAACTACGCCGACGCCATTCCCGCCCTGTCGAACTTCGTCCGCCAGTATCCCCAAAGCCCCTATGCGCCCGCCGCCCAGTTCTACATCGGCAGCAGCCACTACGCGCTCAAGGACTACAAGGCGGCCATCGCGCAGCAGCAGGCCCTGGTCAAGAACTTCCCCACCAACGTCCGCGCGCCCGACGCGCTGCTGGTCATCGCCGGCAGCCAGGTCGAACTGAACGACCGGCGCGGCGCGCGCACCACGCTCGAACGCATCGTCCGCGACTATCCTGGCGTACCCGCCGCGCAGACCGCGAAAGACCGTCTCGAATTGCTGAAGTGACGCGAGATCCGTTCAAGACGAAAAGGGCCGGTGCATACCGGCCCTTTTCATTTGACAAAGCGTCGTCAGGTTGCCATAATTTTGGGCTTCGGGTCGCAAGCTCGGCTTAGCCGGGCAGCGAACTCCGTGAGTACGGGGGGTGGTAACTCAGTTGGTTAGAGTATCTGACTTTTAATCAGAGAGTCGAGGGTTCGAGTCCCTCCCACCCTACCAACCATCTTGCGATGGTTGCAAAGAAAAGCCTCCCGAGCGGAGGCTTTTTTGCATCGAACCCACCCGCCGGCTACTCGTTCGTGACCGCCTTCGGATGCAGCCGCAGCGTCGCCTGCGAACCTCCGGCCTGGCCCCCATACGGACGCATGGCCCGCACGTCGGTGACGTTCTCGATGCCTTCTTCCTTGACCCGCTTCAGGAAGCTGACCCGCTCGCGGTAGTACTCCGCGTACATGATCGCATCGCGAACCCGCTGCTCGGCGCGATACAGCGCCAGCCGCGCCTCGTTCAGCGCTTTCTCCGCTTCTCTTTCCGGGGTTGGGGCGTGACTCAGTACCCACCTACGAAGCCACTCGAGCATCATGCCCTCCAATTGAAGTGAGGCTGAGCCAAGCTTAATCCAAGGCATCCGCTGCCAGCCGACTTTCGCGAATGTTTTACCTTCTCAGATGTAACGCTTTCCACCGGAACGGCGGGAAACGGGAGGCATGTGCGGATTTCTTGCGGGTTCTGCGTCAGGGGGTTACCGCCGCATGACGGTGGGCGTGTCGGCAACGCAACAAGGGGTCCGGCGCGGTGGCGCCGGACCCCTCGTCTGGCCGCTGCGGAAAGCAGCGTCAGTCCACCTTCACGCCGCCCTTCTCGATGACCGGCTTCCAGCGGGCGATTTCGGAAGCGATCAGCTTGGCGAAGACCTCGGGCGGGTTGGGCGTGGCTTGCGCGCCTTCGCTGGCCAGGCGCTGCTCGATCTCGGGCGAGGACAGCGACTGATTGATCTGCTTGTTCAGCTTGGCCACCACTTCGCGAGGCGTGCCGGCCGGCGCGACCACGCCATACCACTGATCGGCCTCGAAGCCCGGATAGCCGCTCTCGGCCACGGTAGGCACGTCGGGCAGCATCTTGATGCGCTGCGGCGAGGATACGGCCAGCGGCCGCAACTGGCCGGCCTTGATCTGCGCGATCACGGCCGGCACGCCGGTGAACATCACCTTGATATGGCCGGCGACCAGGTCGTTCACCGCCGGGGCCGTGCCCTTGTAGGGCACGTGCTGCATGCTCGCGCCGCTCTGCAGCTTCAGGTATTCGGTGGCGATGTGCGCGGCGCTGCCGTTGCCGCCCGACCCGTAGTTGATCGCATCGGGGTGGGCCTTGGCATAGGCGATCAGTTCCTGCAGGCTCTTGGCCTGGACCGAGGGATGCACCACCAGCACGTTCGGCACGCGCGCCACCCAGGCCACGGCGGCGAAGGCCTTGATCGGGTCGTAGGGCAGCTTGGCGTACAACGAGGGCGTCACGGCCAGCGTGCCGATGTGGCCCATCAACAGCGTATAGCCGTCGGCGGGAGCCTTGGCGACCTTGTCCGCGCCTATGCTGCCGCCGGCGCCCGGCACGTTCTCGACCACCACGGCCTGGCCCCAGGCCTGGTTCAGTTGCTGGCCGATGGTGCGGCCCAGGATATCGGTGGAACCACCGGGAGTAAAAGGCACCACGAGACGCAGCGGCCGGTTGGGGTAGCTGCCGGCGGCATCCTGCGCGTGGGCGGCGCCGGCGGCCGCCAGGCCGGCCATGACGAAAATCGTTGCGTACAAGCTATTCCCCATACTGTCTCCCTCCTGTTTTCCCATCATGGCCGTCGGTCGCGCGGCGCCTGAACCGGCAGCGCGTCGACGAAGATTTTCCTTGCCGGCCAGTATACGAATTGCCCCGGCGCCGATGCGGGCCTAGCCTTGCGTGTTGGGGCATCCGCATTGCGTTTTACTTATCGCAAGACGTCCCGATGGCCTCGGCCGCGGCCTGACGCAGCGCCTCCATCGCCACCACACAGGCGGACGATGCCAGGGCGTCCCGCCGCTGGGTGATGCCTATGCCGCGCTCGGTACCGGCCAGCGGACCGCTTGCGTGGACCAGCAGGCCGGCCTCGACTTCCGCCCGGACCTGCAGCGGGGAAACGAGCGCCACATGGTCGCCGGACAACAGCAGCGACCGCACCACCGCCGTGCTATGGGCCTGCATGGACACGCCCGGCATCGCAATACCCGCCCGCGCGAACAGGCGGTCGAAAACCCGCTGCGCCGGCGTGCCGGGCAAGGGCCCGACCCAGGGATAGGCGGACATCCGCCGCAGCGAGGGGCGACGGCGACGCGCCAGCAGCGGATGGCCGGCGCGCACGACCGCGACGAAGCGGTCGACGAACAGCACCTCTTCGATCAGGTCGGCGGCAAGCGCGGAACCGCGCAGGGGACCGACCATGAAGTCGATGTCGGCGGCGCGCAGCATTTCGGTCAGCGCCTCGTAGGTGCCGCCCTTGATGGTCAGCGACAGGCCGGCCTCCGCGCCGATCGCGAGCGCGGCCGCGCGAGGCACCAGCACGTCGCCCGCCATCGGCAGCGAGCCGATCGACACGCGCCGCCCGCCCAGGCCGCGCCAGCGCGCCAGCTCTTCGTGGCCGATCCGGATTTCTGCGACCGCCCTGCGGGCGTGCAGCAGCAGCCAACGGCCCGACTCGTTGAGCCGCGTGCCGACCCGCGTCCGCTCGAACAACGGGAGTTTCGCCAAGTGCTCGAGCCGCCGCAGCGCCTGATGCAGCGCGGACTGGGAAATGCCCAGCGCCTCGGCCGCCGCGTCTTCGGTCGCATGTTCGGCGCGCAGGGCCAGCGCCGCCAGCGAGGTGTCGCCGACCAGCCGCGGCAGCGCCATGACGGACACCGGAGCGCCGCGCAGTCTCAGCCCCTCGGCCGCCGCCCGCAGCAGGGCCGTCGCGCGCGCCATCCTCAGCGCCAGGATCTCGCCGGCCGCGGTAGCCGCCATGCCGCGCGCGCCGCGATCGAACAGCCGTATGCCGAGTCGGGCCTCCGCCTCCTGGATGGCCCGGGTCACGGACGATGCGGACTGGTGCAGCATGGAGGCGGCCCGGGTCACGCCCCCGGCCTCGGCCACCGCGGCCACCGCGCGCAGCACCCGCAACGGCACGGGCGCATCGTTTTCTTCGTTCCGCGTCATGTCCGTCCGTGTCCCGTGGCAGCGCCTGGATTGTAGGGGCGCCGCTCTTCGCACGGACGTTACAGCCGCTTGCGATTCCCGCCCGGCCCGGGCACGGCCGCCGGCGTTAAGCTACTCGGTCGAGTCAACCCGGAGGCGTTCATGAAAAAATCGGCTTCGGCCGTCTGGAAAGGCGGCATCAAGGACGGCAAGGGCACGCTCAGCTCCGAGAGCGGCGTGCTGTCGCAAACCCCCTACAGCTTCCATACCCGCTTCGAAGGCGGCAAGGGCACCAATCCCGAGGAACTGATAGGCGCAGCCCACGCCGGCTGCTTCTCCATGGCCCTGTCCGCCGAGCTGGGCAAGGCGGGCATGACCGCGGAAAGCATAGCGACCACCGCCACGGTCACGCTGGACAAGGTGGGCGACGGCTTCTCGATCACGGCGGTGCACCTGGACGTGGAGGCCGCCATTCCCGGCGCCGCCCAGGCCGCCTTCGAGGCGGCCGCCAACGCGGCCAAGGCGGGCTGCCCGGTGTCCAAGCTGCTCAACGCGCAGATCACGATGGATGCCCGGCTGAAAACCTGAGGCCCGGCGGCAAAAAAGTCGGGCCCCCGGAACGCGCCACCCAGGGAGATCCCTGAAAAGCCGTGGCGCGGCGCCATCATCGCCTGCCGCGCCCTGGCCTCTTGTGATTCAATAGATGCCGTGCCGGCGGGGCCGGCACGACAGAATGTCCTGGTCGTGGAGGAATGAGACCGTGCACAACGATGCGGGCGCCACGACGGCGTGGTCCGCTCAGCAATGGACCGCCACCGCCTATCAACTGGCGATGCAGTCGGCTCCCTGCGGCATATTCATGTGCGATGCGCATGGCGTGTTCACCATGGTGAATCCCGCCTACGAGCGCATCACGGGCTATTCCGCCAGCCAATTGGTCGGCAAGCTGCGTTTCGACGCCCTTCACGACCCGTCCGAACTGGCCCTGCGCCAGGGCGAGCTGGCCTCGCCCCCGGTGCGCGACATCGTCGGCCTGCATCCCGACTCCGAAATGATCGCCAGCCAGGGAACGGAAGCCGACTGGACCTACCTGCGCCGCAACGGCGCCCGCGTCACCGTCACGCTGGCCCTGAGCCGGCTGACCCAGGCCGACGGCCAGACCGCCGGCTACGTGGGTACCGTCTTCGACAATTCCCGCCGCCCGCGTAATGGCCTGCAGCTCTGGCACCTGCTGCACCACGATCCCCTGACGGGCCTGCCCAACCAGGAATTGCTGGAAGAGCGCCTGGGGCTGGCGCTGGAGCGCGCGAAAACCGGCAGCGATCCGGTCCTGCTGGTACTGCTGGAACTGGACAACCTGCGCAAGCTGCGCGACACCCTCGGCCATGCCGCCGCCGACACCGCCATCAAGCAGGTGGCGGCCCGCCTGAAGCGCCTGTGCGGCGACGAGCACGTGCTCGGGCTGATGCGCGGATCGCTGTTCGTCATGATCTCCACCGGCCGCAACACGCTGTCGGCCGAACGCGAGGCCGCGCTGCTGGCTGAGGTTTCCCGCCCCATCCCCTTCGCCTCGGCGACCCTGCACGTCAGCGCCAGCATCGGGGTCAGCTCCCATCCCACCGCCGGCAACGACGCCCGGGCCCTGCTGCAGCGGGCCCTGCTGGCCTTGCATGCCGCCAGCCGCAGCGGCGGTGGAACCGCCCGTCATTTCGACTTCGGCATGCAGACGCAATCGGCGCGCCGCAACCATCTCGAAACCCTGCTGCGCGAGGCGGTGGAAACGCGCCAATTCTCGCTGGCCTACCAGCCGCAGGTCGACCTGGGCACCGGCCACATCACCCGTGCCGAGACCCTGCTGCGCTGGCAGCACCCCCGGCTCGGCGCCGTGGGCCCTTCCGAATTCGTCCCCATGGCGGAAGACCTGGGCCTGATGGACGAACTGGGCGCTTGGGTGATCGACACCGCCTGCCAGCAGGCCGTGCGCCTGCACGCCAAGTTCGGCCAGTCGCCGTGCATGGCCATCAATATTTCCCCCACCCAGTTGCGCGACCGCAAGCTGTACGGCGTGGTCGCCTCCGCGCTCGAACGCTGGCGGCTGCCTCCTGGCTGCCTCGAACTGGAGATCACCGAAGGGCTGCTGCTGGACAACACCCGCCAGGTGTCGGATACGCTGCAAAGCCTGCGCAAACTGGGCGTGGCCATCGCCATCGACGACTTCGGCACCGGCTATTCCAGCTTCGCCTACCTGGCGCGCTTCCCGGTCAACCGCATCAAGATCGACCGTTCGCTGGTGCGGGCGATTTCGTCGGTCAAGAACGGCGACGCCATCATCAGCGCCATCATAGGCATGGCCCACGCGCTGGGCATCAAGGTCACCGCCGAAGGCGTGGAAACCGCCGCCCACGCCCGGCGGCTGGGCGAACTGGGCTGCGACGAAGCGCAGGGATTCTGGTTCTCGCGGCCGCTTACCGCCCAGGCGCTGGAGAACGCGCTGACGCCCATCGGCTAAGGCCGGTTCTCCGCTAATCCGGCTCGGCCTGCCCGCCCTGCGCCTGCGCCAGGGTCTGCGCCGAGGCAGGCTCATGCACCGACTTGTAGGGACCGTGCCCCGCCGCCAGCGGCGGTTCGGAACGCATCGGCGATTTGCCCAGGGGTAGCGCCGAGACCGGCGCCCATTGCGGATCGGGGATCTCGGCGAACACCTGCCGGAGCCGCTCCCCCCACGACGAATGGATCATCCTGAAGTAGTCGTTGTCATGATCGATCAGCGCGAATTTGGTCACGCGCAGGCTGTCCTTCTCGTACACCAGCAGGTCCAAGGGCAGGCCGACCGACACGTTTGAACGCAGCGTGGAATCCATCGAGATCAGCGCGCACTTGGCCGCCTCGTCCAGTGGCATCGACGGCGTCAGCACCCGGTCCAGAATGGGCTTGCCGTACTTGGCCTCGCCAATCTGGAAGTACGGACTCATGGTCGAGGCCTCGATGAAATTGCCGGCCGCGTAGATCTGGAACAACCGCATGGGCTGCCCGGCGATCTGGCCACCCAGCACGAAGCTGCAATTGAACTCGATGTTGAAATCGCCCAGCGCGCTGCCGTGCATGCGGTGGACTTCGCGTACCGCCCGCCCCACCAGGCAGGCCGCCTCGAACATGTTGGGCACGTTCCATGGCGTGGGCAGGTCCGGATCGGACGGCTCGGACAGGAGCTGCACGACCGACTGGGTCAATGCCAGGTTGCCGGCGGTCAGCAGCACCATGACGCGTTCGCCGGGCTGCTCGAACACGGTCATCTTGCGGAAGGTGCTGACGTGGTCCACGCCCGCATTGGTACGCGTGTCCGCCAGGAACACCAGGCCCTGGTCCACGCGCGTCGCCACACAATAGGTCATACCGGCATCACGTTGGTCGGAATATCCAGCGATTCTAGCGCCGGCGGCCGGCCGGCGCATGGATGGGCAGGCCCCGGCCGGACGCGGGTTATTGTTCCGCCCCCACTCTTACATCGACCGTCATCGCCTCCCCGCCGCCACCCACGCGCATGCCACGGACCGGCGCGGCGCGGTCGTAGTCGGCGCCGACCGCGATACGGCAATAAGGACCGGACGCATAGCGGCCATGGGTCACATCCACGGATACCCAGCCGCCATCCAGCCAGACATCGGCCCAGGCATGGCTGGCCGCATGCGGAACGTCGCCCGGATCGATGTAGCCGCTGACATAGCGGGCAGGTACGCCCTGGGCGCGGCAGCAGGCGATGAACAGATGGGCATGGTCCTGGCAGACCCCCTGCCCCAGCGCCAGTGCCTCGGCCGCGGTGCTGGTCACCTGGGTGATTCCGGACCGGTAGGCGACACGCTCCTGGATATGCCGCGCCAGCTCGAGCAAGGCCGACGGCCGATCCAGCGACCCGCAGCCGCGGGCCAGGTCGCCCACGGCGGCATCGGCCTCGGTCAGGCGCGTCGCGCAGGTGAAATGCTCGAGCGGGATGCGTCCCGGCCCTTCCTCCAGCCGGCCGTCGCGCAGCGACGTCGTCTCGACCTCGCCGCGCACGACGAATCGCATCTCCGACAGGGGCCGCGTCATGACCAGCATCCGCACCGCATTGCCATAGGCATCGGTGGCTGCGTCGAGCTTGCCGGGTGCGTTCAGATCCCAATGGACGACGACCTGCGCCGGACCGGACCCCGGCACCAGCCGCAGTTGCTGGATCGAATAGTGCACCGGCGCATCGTAGCGATAGGTGGTCTCGTGGTGGATGAACAGACGCATGGAACACCCCCGTCAGGCGGTCAAGGGCAGGAGGAAGGCCGAACTGATCCTGTTGCCCAGGATGGCGATCCGCCCCAGGAACTCGGTCAGGTACTGGTGCAGGCCGCGCGCCAGGATGGGCCGTATCTCGGCATACAGCAATTCGGCGCGCAGCTTGCCGGCCTCTCGCTCGCACTCGCGGGAGTTGTCGGTCCTGAGCATGGCGAGGTTCTCGCACACGTGCTCGAGCGATGCGAGCAGCGATCGCGGCATGGATGGATTCAGGATGAGCAATTCGGCCACACGCTCGGGAACCAGTACGTCGCGATAGACCTGGCGGTAGATCTCCAGCCCCGACACGGAACTCAGAATGGAGGTCCAGTAATAGAAGTCGTCGAGCTGGGCCCCGGCCAAGGCGCGCGAACCCCGCGAGCCGTCTGCGAAACGCACGTCCAGGATGCGCGCGGTATTGTCGGCGCGCTCCAGGAACGTTCCCAGCTGGGTGAAATAGAAAGCCTCGTCCTTGAGCGCCGTCCCCAGCGTCACGCCACGCGACAGATGCGACCGCAACTTGACCCACTCGAACACCGAATCCGGGTCCACCGCCAGCATGCCTTCGTCGATCTGGCGATTGAAGTCCAGCCAGGTATGGTTGATGGTTTCCCACGACTCGGTCGTCAACGCCCCCCGCACCGCGCGGGCATTCTCGCGGGCGGCGCGCAGACACGACAGGATGCTGGAGGGATTGCCGGGATCGGCCACCATGAAGCGCAGCACGTTGTCCGCCGTCACCGCGTCGTAGCGGCCGGCGAAGATCTCGTCCAGCTCGGAGATCGCCAATACGGCCCGTTGGCTGCGCAGGGCGCTTTCGTCGGTCTGCGGCAGCAGCAGCGCTTTCATGGTCACGTCCAGCATGCGGACGGTATTTTCTGCCCGCTCCATGTAGCGGGCCATCCAGAACAGATGATCGGCGGTGCGGCTCAGCATGCGGCATTCTCCTCGGCGGCGCCTTCGGCGGAATCGAGCACCCAGGTGTCCTTGGTTCCTCCGCCTTGCGAGGAATTCACGACCAGCGATCCCTCTCGCAGCGCGACCCGGGTCAGGCCGCCGGCCACCATGGCGACATTGCGGCCCGACAACACGAACGGCCGCAAGTCGATGTGGCGCGGCGCGACGCCTTGCTCGACGAAGGTCGGACACGTCGACAGCGCCAGGGTGGGCTGGGCGATGTAGCCATGCGGCCTGGCCAGCAGGCGGGCGCGGAAGGCCTCGATCTCGGCGCGGCTGGCCGTCGGGCCCACCAGCATTCCGTAGCCGCCCGCGCCGTGCACCTCCTTGACCACCAGTTCCGGCAGGTGCGCGAGCACATGCGAGAGCTCGTCCGGCTTGCGGCATTGCCAGGTCGGCACGTTCTGCAGGATGGGCTCTTCCGACAGGTAGAAGGCGATCATGTCGGGCACGAAGGGGTAGATGGACTTGTCGTCGGCCACGCCTGTGCCGATGGCGTTGGCCAGCGTGACCCGCCCCGCGCGGTACACCGACAACAGCCCCGGCACCCCCAGCGCGGAATCGGCGCGGAAGGCGAGCGGATCCAGGAAATCGTCATCCAGCCGGCGGTAGATCACGTCCACGCGCTGCGGCCCGCGCGTGGTGCGCATGAACACGGTATTGTCGGCCACGAAGAGGTCGCTGCCCTGCACCAGTTCCACGCCCATCTGCTGCGCCAGGAAAGCATGCTCGAAGTAGGCCGAGTTGTAGATGCCCGGCGTCAGCACGACGACCGTGGGATCGTCCACGCCCATGGGCGCCACCGAGCGCAGGTTCTCCAGCAGCAGGTCCGGGTAGTGGGCCACCGGCGCGATCCGGTTCTGCACGAACAATTCCGGAAAGAGCCGCATCATCATCTTGCGGTTCTCCAGCATGTAGGACACGCCCGACGGCACCCGCAGGTTGTCCTCCAGCACATGGAACGTGCCGCCGCTGTCGCCCCCGGCCTTGACGATGTCCACCCCCGCCACATGCGCGTAGATGTCGCGCGGCACGTCCACGTCCTGCATCTCGGGACGGTACTGGGCATTGGTGTAGACCTGCTCCGCGGGCACCACGCCGGCGCGCACGATGTGGCGCTCGTGGTAGACATCGTGGATGAACATGTTCAGCGCCCGTACCCGCTGCGCCATGCCCCGCTGCAACAGTTCCCATTCGTCGGCCGGGATGATGCGGGGAATCAGGTCGAACGGTATCAGACGCTCCACATCGCCGGCATCGCCTCCCAGCGCGAAGGTGATGCCGACCCGCCGGAACACGAGGTCGGCCTCGGCGCGCTTCCTGGCCAGGGTGTCGCCGCTCTGGCGGTCCAGCCAGGCGCAGAACCGCTTGTAGTGCCGGCGCACGGCACCGGTCTCGAACTGCATTTCGTCGTAGGACAGCATGGGCACCTTCGTTCCTGGCAGCATCCGCCCTTGCTCAAGCAAGGGCCGTACCGGGCGCCGATGCACGCTCATCGTGCACGCGGGAAGAGCCATCGGCGGCTGCGCCGCGCACCATATCCGGGCCCGCGCGCGCCATCCCGGGGCGCCCGGCGGACACCGGAATGGTGCCCTTCGCCGGCCAGGGCGGCTGGCCCTGACACGGCAAGGCATATTTTTATTGATATGGTTGATAAGATAATTTCATATCGTTTTGCATACCTCGACGCATACAATGGCCGAAACCACGGCTGCGGGGGCACTCCGCGCCATTCCCGCCAGACACGGAGACCCCATGCTCGACAAGACCGCTCCCGATGCCGCGCGCCGCGCCTATTACGACCGCATCGCGCAGAAGAACCTGAGCCCCCTCTGGGAATCCCTGCACACCCTCGTCCCGCCCCAGCCGCAGCCGCGATGCGTGCCCGCGATCTGGAAGTACGAGAAGCTGCGCGCCGACGTCATGGAGTCGGGCTCCATCATCAGCGCCGAGGAAGCCGTGCGCCGGGTGTTGATCCTGGAGAACCCCGGCCTGAAGGGCCAGTCGGCCATCACCCAGACGCTGTACGCGGGCCTGCAACTGATCCTGCCCGGCGAGATCGCTCCCAGCCACCGCCACACCCAGTCGGCCCTGCGCTTCATCGTCGAAGGCAAGGGCGCCTACACGGCGGTCAACGGCGAACGCACCACCATGCATCCCGGCGACTTCATCATCACGCCGTCCTGGACCTGGCACGACCACGGCAATCCCGCCGAAGCCGAAGGCGGCGAGCCGGTGGTGTGGCTGGACGGCCTGGACATCCCGCTGCTGCGGTCGCTGGATGCCGGCTTCGCCGAGAACTATCCCGAGGCCTCGCAGCCCGTCATGCGTCCCGAGGGGGACAGCTTCGCGCGCTACGGCTACAACATGGCGCCCGTGCGCCACACCTTCAGCGGCACGTCCTCGCCCATCTTCAACTATCCCTACGAGCGCTCGCGCGAAGCGCTCGACCAGCTGGCGCGCCGCGGCGAACTCGATCCCTGGGACGGCGTCAAGCTGCGCTACGTGAACCCCGCCACCGGCGGCTACCCCATGCCCACCATGGCGACCTTCATGCAATGGCTGCCGGCCGGTTTCCAGGGCAAGACCTACCGCACCTCGGACTCCACCGTGTTCAGCGTGGTCGAGGGCCAGGGCAGCGTGCGCATCGGCGACGAAGTCTTCCAGTTCGGACCGCGCGACGTGTTCGCGGTCCCGCCCTGGAAGCCGGTGCAACTGGCCGCGCTCGAAGACGCGGTGCTCTTCAGCTATTCTGATCGTCCGGTGCAGGCCGCGCTGGGGCTGCTGCGCGAAGAGCGCATCGCCTGATCTCCTTTCCCATCCCTACACCCAAAGGTTATCCGCCCATGTCGTACGTATTCCAACCCGAAGCGGTCACCACGCTGCCCGTCGCCGGCAGCAACGAACAGTTCCCCGTGCGCCGCGTCTACTGCGTCGGCCGCAACTACGCCGCCCACGCGCGCGAAATGGGCTTCGACCCCGACCGCGAACCGCCGTTCTTCTTCTGCAAGCCGGCCGACGCCGTAGTGGCCGTGCCTTACGGCACGACGCTGGACCTGCCCTACCCGTCCGAGACCTCGAACTTCCACTACGAGATCGAACTGGTCGCCGCCATCGGCAAGTCCGGCTCCAACATCCCCGTCGAACAGGCACTGGAATACGTCTGGGGCTACGCCGTCGGGCTGGACATGACCCGCCGCGACCTGCAGATCAAGATGCGCGAGGTCGGCCGTCCCTGGGAACTCGGCAAGGCCTTCGACCAGAGCGCGCCCACCGCTCCCCTGCACAAGGCCTCCGACGTCGGCAACATGGACGACGCCGAGCTGTGGCTCAAGGTGAACGGCCAGGACAAGCAGCGCAGCGACACTTCCAAGCTGATCTGGTCCATCGCCGAGACCGTGGCCTACCTGTCCAAGTACTTCCGCCTGGAACCGGGCGACCTGATCTTCACCGGCACCCCCGAAGGCGTGGGCCCGGTGGTCAAGGGCGACCTGATGGAAGGCGGCGTGGCCGGCCTGGGCGAACTGAAGGTCCGCGTGGTCTGAGGCCGGACGAGCCGACATGGAACTCTACAGTTTCTTCAACAGCTCGACCTCGTACCGGGTCCGCATCGCGCTAGGGCTCAAGGGCCTGGCCTACGAGTACCGCGGCGTCAACATCCGCAAGCTGGAACACCGCGCGGCGGACTACGTGGCCAGGAACCCCTCGGCCAACGTCCCGCTGCTGGTCGACGGCGAGGTGCAACTGGGGCAGTCGCTGGCCATCATCGACTACCTCGACGCCACCTATCCCGAGCCGCGCCTGATCCCCCAGGACAAGATGCGGCGCGCCCGCGTGCTCGAGGTCGCGCTGGCCATCGCCTGCGACATCCATCCGGTCAACAACCTGCGCATCCTGAAGTACCTCACCGACGTCATCGGCGTCACCGAGGAACAGAAGAAGGCCTGGTACGACCACTGGATCCAGGACGGCCTGGCCGCCGTCGAGCGCCTGCTCCAGGCCCACGGCTCCGGCCCGTACTGCTTCGGCGACGCGCCCACGCTGGCCGACTGCTGCCTGGTCCCCCAGGTCGGCAACGCCCAGCGCATGGGCTGCGACACCTCGGCCTACCCCCGGGTGATGGCCGTGTACGAGCACTGCCAGCAGCAGCCGGCCTTCCAGCAGGCCGCGCCGGCCAAACAGCCGGACTATAGTAGTTAGTTACCCCCCCCTACGCCCTTACGGGCGCCCCCCAGGGGGCGATGCGGGTGGACCGGCGGAGCCGGATCCACCGCATCCTGGGTCTAGTACCGCTATCTTGGGGTGTGGCTCCGGTGCTATCGCTGGCTGCCAGCGGTAGCAACGGTGTGGCGTACCAAAAAACCGGTACTAGACCCAGGGCGCCGCGGATCCGGCTTTGCCGGTCCGCTAGTGCCGCCCCCTTGAGGGGGAGCGGCCGAAGGCCGCTTGGGGGTGGGTTTCCCCGACCGGCGGAGCCGGATCCACCGCATCCTGGGTCGTGGGGCGCTACCGCACGGAGTCGAGCGCCGTCTTCACCACGGAAAACAGCACGCCTATCTGCTCTTCATCGATGATGAGCGGCGGCGAGAACGCCAGGATGTCGCCGGTGAATCGCACCAGCACTCCCGCCTTCAGGCAGGCCAGGAACGCCTCGTAGGCGCGCGCTCCCGGCTGTCCCGCGCGCGGCTCCAGCTCGATCGCCGCCGCCATCCCGATGTTGCGGATGTCCTTCACGTGCGGCGCTCCCCGCAGGCCGTGCACCGCGGACTCGAACACCGGCTCCAGGCTGGCCGCGCGCGCGAACAGCCCTTCCTTCTCGTACAGGTCGAGCGTGGCCACCGCGGCCGCCGCCGCGGCGGGGTGTCCCGAGTAGGTGTAGCCGTGGAAAAGCTCGATCGCGTTGCCCGGCCCCGCCGCCATGATCGTGTCGTGGATCTCCCGCGACACCGCCACCGCGCCCATGGGAACGGTGGCATTGTTGACGCCCTTGGCCATCGTCAGCAGGTCCGGCGTCACCCCGAAGCGTTGCGCCGCGGTGGCCGCGCCCAGCCGGCCGAAGGCGGTGATCACTTCGTCGAAGATCAACGGAATGCCATGGCGTGTGCACAGCTCGCGCAGGCGCTCCAGGTAGCCGACCGGCGGCACGATCACACCCGCCGAACCGGCCATGGGCTCGACGATGACCCCCGCCACCGTGGAAGGATCGTGCAAGGCCAGCAGCCGCTCCAGGTCGTCGGCCAGGTGGGCGCCCCAGGCCGGCTGCCCGCGCGTGAACGCGGCCTGGGCGATGTTCAGCGTGGCCGGCAGGTGGTCCACGCCGGGCATCAGGTTGCCCGCATAGGCCTTGCGGTTGGCGCCGATGCCGCCCACCGACATGCCGCCGAAGCCCACTCCGTGATAGCCGCGTTCGCGGCCGATGAAACGGGTGCGCTGGCCTTCGCCGCGCGCGCGGTGGTAGGCCAGCGCGATCTTGAGCGCGGTATCGACCGATTCGGACCCCGAGTTCGTAAAGAAGATGCGGTCCAGCCCCGGAGGCATCAGCGCGGCCAGCCGGCCGGCGGCCTCGAACGCCAGCGGATGCCCCATCTGGAAAGGCGGCGCATAGTCCAGCGCGCGCATCTGCGCGTGCACGGCTTCGATGATCTCCTCGCGCCCGTGCCCGGCGTTGCAGCACCACAGGCCGGCCGTGCCGTCCAGGACCCGGTGGCCATCGGCATCGGTGTAGTACATGCCCTTGGCCGACACCAGCAGCCTGGGCGCGGCCTTGAACTGGCGATTGGCGGTGAAGGGCATCCAGAGGGATTGCAGGTCGGGCAACTCGGCGGGCATGCGGGGCTCCTGGTTGGGCGGCAAGGGTAAACTTGCCGGGATACCCACGAGGATACTCCGCCATGATGCTGACCCTTCCCGACGTGCTGACGGCCGAGCAGGTGGCGCGCTGCCGGCAGGCGCTGGCGGGCGCCTCCTGGACCGATGGCCGAACCACGGCCGGCCACATGGCGGTCCACGCCAAGCACAACCGGCAACTGGCCGCCGACGACCCGCTGGGCGCGCAACTGGGCAACCTGATCCTGGACGCGCTGGGCGCCAATCCGCTGTTCATTTCCGCCACGCTGCCGCTGAAGGTGCTGCCGCCGGCCTTCAATCGCTACGAAGGCGGCGGCAACTACGGCAATCACATCGACAATGCCATCCGCAGCCTGCCCGGCACCGCGCACCGCGTGCGCACCGACATCTCCGCCACGCTGTTCCTGACGCCGCCCGAGGACTACGACGGCGGCGAGCTCGTGGTCGAGGACACCTACGGCGCCCACCGCGTCAAGCTGCCCGCCGGCCACCTGGTGATCTATCCCGGCACCAGCCTGCACCGGGTCACCCCCGTGACCCGCGGCGCCCGCGTCTCGGCCTTCTTCTGGGTGCAGAGCCTGGTGCGCGACGAAATCCGGCGCGAAACTCTGTATCGAATGGACACGGCCATCCAGCAGTTGTCCCGCGAAGTCCCGGGCAGCGATGCCCTGGTCCAGTTGACCGGCATCTACCACAACCTGCTGCGGCAATGGTCGCAGACCTGACCCGGCGCCCGGGAACCGACATGCCGCTGCCTCCCCTGACGCAGATTCCGCCGCAGATCGCCGCCGTGGCCGACTACGAGGACTATGCGCGCGAGCGCATGAGCGATGCCGCCTGGGCCTATCTGTCGGGCGGCGCTGCCGACGAACACACGCTGCGCGCCAACCGCGAAGCCTATGTCCGCGTGCGCATCCAGCCCCGGGTGCTGCGTGACCTGGCCGGCGGCGGCACCGGACTCGATCTGCTGGGCACGCCGCTGCCCTTCCCCGTCCTGCTCGCCCCGGTGGCCTACCAGAAGCTGGTCCATCCTCAGGGCGAACTGGCCAGCGTGCTGGCGGCATCGGCCATGAAAACCGTGATGGTGGCCAGTACGCAGTCGAGCATCGGCCTCGAGGACATGGCGCGGGCGGCCGAGGCGCCGCTGTGGTTCCAGCTTTATTTCCAGCGCGAGCGCGACGATACCCTGCGGCTGGTCCGGCGCGCCGAAGCCGCCGGGTACCGCGCACTGGTGGTCACCGTGGACGCGCCCATCAACGGCGTGCGCAACCGCGAACAGCGGCTGGGCTTCGGCCTGCCGCCGGACGTGGAAGCCGTCAACCTGCGGGGCATGCGCCCCATGGCGGGCGCCGTGGCGCGGGCCGGCGAAAGCGCCATCTTCGGCAGCGGCGCGCTGGACGGCGCCCCGTCCTGGGACGACATCGCCTGGCTGCGCTCGGCCACCCGGCTGCCCCTGGTGCTCAAGGGCATCCTGGCGCCGGCCGATGCCCGGCTGGCGATCGACGCCGGCGCGGCCGCCATCGTCGTGTCCAATCACGGCGGCCGCGGCCTGGACACGGTGCCCGCCACGCTGGAGGCCCTGCCCTGGGTCGCGGCCGAAGTGGCCGGCCGCCTGCCCGTCCTGATGGATGGCGGCATCCGGCGCGGCACCGACGTCTTCAAGGCACTGGCGCTGGGCGCCACCGCCGTGATGGTGGGCCGGGGCTACGTGCATGGATTGGCGGCGGCCGGTGCTGTCGGCGTCATCCACGTGCTGCACATGCTGCGCACCGAGTTCGAGATCGCGATGGCCCTGGCTGGCTGCCGCACGCTGCAGGACATCGGCCGCAACGCGCTCTGGCCCCACCCGGCCATCGCCTGAAGCCTTACATCGGCTCGATGCCCGCGGCCTTCACGAGCTGGGCGTTCGACTCGATTTCATCCTTGATGTAGGCATCGAACTTCTCGGGCGTCAGCACGAAGGCATCGGCGCCCACCGCGGCGAAGCGCGTCTTGACTTCTTCCGTGGCCAGCGCCTTGGCGACCTCGGCCTGCAGCTTGTTGACGATGGAGCGCGGCGTCTTGGACGGCACCATCATGCCTATCCAGAAGTTGAACTCCGATCCCGGCACGCCCGCTTCCGCGGTGGTCGGCACGTCGGGCAGGATGCTGGAGCGGCGCGGCGACCCGACCGCCAGCGGCACCAGGTGGCCTTCCTTGATCTGGCCGATGACCGGCGCCACCGGCGAGAAGTAATAATCGACGCGGCCGCTGATGACCTCGGCGACAGCCTCGGGCGATCCCTTGAAGGGGATGTGCGTGGCATCGATCTTGGCCTGCAGCCGGAAGCGCTCGGCGTTCAGGTGCGTGGCGCTGCCGGTGCCCGACGATGCGTAGTTGAGCGTGCCCGGGCGGCTGCGCGCGGTGGACAGCAGTTGCGACAAGGACTTGATGTTCTTGGACGGCGCGATCACCAGCACGTTGGGCAGCGTCGAGATCGGTGTCACGCCGGCGAAGTCCTTCACCGTGTCGAAAGGCAGCTTGGCGAAGGTGGACGGGTTGACCGTATGCGACGAGGAGTGGATCAGGATCGTGTAGCCGTCGGGCACGGCCTGGGCGACCTGGGCCGCGCCTATGGTGCCGCCGGCCCCGGCGCGGTTCTCGACCACCACCGGCTGGCCCAGGCTGGCGCCGAGCTTGTCGGTGATGGCGCGGGCGATGATGTCGGTCGTGCTGCCCGCCGTGAACGGCACGATCACGCGGATGGGCTTGGTCGGGTAGGCGGCATCCTGGGCACCGGCCGGCGCGTGGGCCAGGGCGATCAGGCACGATACCGGAGCGAGTGCTGCGGCGCGGACGAAGTTCATGGTTGTCTCCTGGTGCGGTGTCTTTATACGCATGCGACCGGTGCGGCACGAACGCCGGACCAGCCGTTCGCGCTTAATTCACCTTTTGGTGAATTGCAGGAGAATAATGAAACACGGCGCCCCCAACGTCAATCGTTGGCGGGCGCCGTGGGCCTCGGTACATTCCCTAGGGTGGAGGAAACGCGGGCGCGAGCCCGCGTCCAGGACGGTCAGGCGGCCTTGGGCAACTGGCCGTGCGGATCGATGACGAATTTCTTGGGCGCGCCGGCGTCGAATTCGGCATAGCCCTTGGGCGCCTCGTCCAGCGTGATGACTTCCACGCCGACGACCTCGGCGATCTTGATGCGGTCCCACAGGATGGCCTGCATCAGCGCACGGTTGTACTTCATCACCGGCGTCTGGCCCGTGAAGAAGCTGTGCGACTTGGCCCAGCCCAGGCCCAGGCGGATGCTGAGCGAACCGTGCTGGGCGGCCTTGTCGACGCCGCCGGGATCGTCCGTCACGTACAGGCCGGGAATGCCGATCTTGCCGGCGGCGCGCGTGACTTCCATCAGCGAATTGAGCACGGTGGCCGGCGCCTCGTGGCGAGCACCCTCGTGTCCATGCCCCCGGGCCTCGAAGCCCACCGCGTCGACGGCGCTGTCCACCTCGGGTACGCCCAGGATCTGCGCGATCTGATCGCCCAGCGACGCATCCTGCGAGAGGTCCACGGTTTCGAAGCCCACCTTGCGCGCGTGCACCAGCCGCGCGGGGTTCACGTCACCGACGATCACCACCGCCGCGCCCAGCAGGCGGGCCGAGGCGGCGGCGGCCAGGCCCACCGGCCCCGCGCCGGCCACGTACACCGTACTGCCCGGCCCCACGCCCGCCGTGACCGCCCCGTGATACCCGGTCGGCAGGATGTCCGACAGGCAGGTCAGGTCGCGGATCTTGGCCAGGGCCTGGTCGCGGTCGGGAAACTTCAACAGGTTGAAGTCGGCGTACGGCACCATGACGTATTCGGCCTGCCCACCTATCCACCCGCCCATGTCGACGTAGCCGTACGCGCCGCCGGCGCGCGAGGGATTGACGTTCAGGCAGACGCCGGTCTGCTGTTCCTTGCACAGCCGGCAGCGGCCGCATGCCACGTTGAACGGCACCGAGACGATGTCGCCCTTCTTCAGGGTCTCGACGTCGCGCCCGGCCTCGAGCACCTCGCCGGTGATCTCGTGGCCCAGCACCAGTCCCGCCGGCGCGGTGGTCCGCCCCCGCACCATGTGCTGGTCCGAACCGCAGATGTTGGTGGAGAGAACCTTGAGGATGACTCCATGCTCGATGGACTTGCCGGCCGGATTCACCAGTTTGGGGAAGGCGATGCCTTGCACCTCTACCTTGCCTGGACCTACGTAGACGACACCGCGATTGGACGACATGTGAGTCTCCTCTGTGATGACTTCGCGCCGCGGGCCGCGAGCCGGCCCCGCGCGAAGGGTTGCGAAATCAGTGGCGAACCTCCGACCCCAGCCATTGCGCGAGGGCTTCGTTGACCGCGCCGGGTTGCTCCATCGTGGTCATGTGGCCGGCGTCCTCGATGGCGACCAGCGTCGCGCCCGGGATCGCGGCGGCCAGCGTCTCGTGGCGCGACAAGGGGCTCCAGGTGTCCTGCCGCCCGCACAGCACCAGCGTCGGGCAGGCGATGCCCGCCAGTTGGCCCGAGGCGTCGGGCCGGTTCAGCAGGGCATGGATCTGCGCTTCGAACACCTCGGGGGTACGGCGCTCGATCATGTCCAGCACGGCCTCGAACACCGGGCCGTCCAGCCGGTCGGGATGCACCATGCCGCGTGCCCAGACCCGCCCCATTTCGCGCATGCCCGATTCGCGCGCGGTCTTGAGCAGCGCCAGCCGCCCGGCGCGCTCGGACTCTCCCGCGATGCCCTTGGCCAGGCCCTGGTAGCCGGTATCCATCAACGCCAGGCGCAGCACGCGCTGCGGCGCCAGGCGCGTGACCTCCAGGGCGACGCGCCCGCCCATGGAATGGCCGGCCAGGTTGAACCGCTCGGCCGGCGCATGCCGCAGCACGTGCTCGGCCATCGCCGTGAGCGTATCCAGCGTGCCATAGTCGGGCACCTGGCATTCGCACTGCGCGCCGAAGCGCGCGCGCTGCCCTTCCCAGACAGCGGCATCGCACAGCAGGCCCGGCAGCAGCACCAGGGGCGGATTCGACAGACTGCTCATTGCACTTCCTCCAAACCTATCAACGACGCCAGCCGCTCCGGATCGCCGCGCAGATCGGGGCTGGCGCCCTGCCAGACGATGCGTCCCCGATCCAGCACCACGGCGCGCTCGGTCAGGTCCAGCGCCAGTTCGGCATGCTGCTCGACCAGCACGATGGACAGCGCGCCGCCCTCGCGCAGCTTGCCGAACGCCTCGACCAGCGCATCGACGATCACCGGCGCCAGCCCTTCGAAGGGTTCGTCCAGCAGCAGCACCCTGGGGTTGCCGATCAGCGCGCGGCCGATCGCCAGCATCTGCTGTTCGCCGCCCGACAACTGGTAGCCCAGGTTGCGCCGCCGCTGCGCCAGACGCGGAAACAATTCGTACACCCGCTCCAGGGTCCAGGTTCCCGCCGTCGCCGCCACGGTCAGGTTCTCCTGCACGGTCAACGACGGGAAGATCTCCCGCTCCTGCGGCACCAGCCCCAGGCCCTTGCGCGCGCGCACGTGCGCCGGCCAGGCGGCGATGTCCTGGCCCACGTAGCGCACGCTGCCGCCGTGCACCGTGTTCAGGCCCAGCAGGGTGGTCAGCAGCGTGGTCTTGCCCACGCCGTTGCGGCCCAGCAGCGCCAGCGCCTCGCCGGCGTCCACGTGCAGCGACACGTCCTCCAGCACCACGGTCTCGCCGTAGCCGGCGCACAGGTCGCGCAGTTCCAATACTCGTTCAGTCATGATGCCCCCGCTTGCCCAGGTAGACGTCGCGCACGCGCGGATCCGTCCGGACCTCGTCCACGCCGCCCTCGAGCAGTACCGCTCCCTCGACCAGCACGGTGATGCGCCGCGCGAAACGGAACACCAGGCTCATGTCGTGCTCGATCACCAGCACGGCGACGTCCTGCGGCAGGCGCTCCAAGAGTTCGAACAGGCGCTTGCCCTCGGTGGACGGCACGCCCGCCACCGGCTCGTCCAGCAGCAGCACCCGGGGCTTGAGCGCCAGGGCCAGCGCGATCTCGATCTGGCGGCGCTGGCCGTAGGCCAGCTCGCTCACCCGCTTGCCCGCCAGGTCGAGCAGCCCCAGTTCGCGCAGGCATTCCACCGCTTCCTGGACGAATGCCGGGCGCGCCGGCAAGGGCCGCCCGATACGGCCGTCCAGGCCGCGATGCGCGGACAGCGCCAGGCCGATGTTCTCGGCGACGGTCAGGTGGTTGAACAGCGAGTTGATCTGGAAGGTTCGCGCCAGCCCGAGCTTGACGCGTTTCTCGGCCGGCATGGCGGTGACGTCCCGGCCCTCCAGCAGGACCTTGCCCGCATTGGGCCGGATCACGCCGGTGATCTGGTGCACCAGCGTGCTCTTGCCGGCGCCGTTGGGGCCGATCAGCGCGTGGCGCGCGCCCGCCTCCAGCGTCAGGTTCACGTCGCGGGTCACGCTCAGCGCGCCGTACTGCTTGCACAAGCCCACGAGTTGCAGCGGAGGGGTACTCATTGCGCGCCCCCCCTGCTCGTCCACCGGGCCAGGCAGCCCGACAGCCCGGTGGGCGCGAAGCGCACCACGACGATCAGCAGCACGCCCAGCGCCGCCAGCCAGTTGGTCGGGTCCAGCGCCGCCGCGCGGTCGGCCAGCAGCATGAAGACGATGGCCCCCAGGAAGGCGCCGTACAGCCGGCCCGTGCCCCCCAGCGCAAGCATGACCAGCACGTTGGCCGACATGGTGAAGCCCAGGCTGTCCAGCCCGACGATGTTGTTGACCTGCGCCGACAGCGCGCCCGCGGCCCCGCCCAGCGCGGCCGAGATCGCATACAGCGTCAGCAGGCGCCGGCGCACCGGCACGCCCAGCAGCGCCATGCGCGTCGGGTTCTCGCGCACGCCCTGCGCGGTGAGACCCAGCGGCGAGCTGACCAGGAACTTGCAAAAGACATAGACCAGCACCAGCACGGCCAGCGCATACCAATAGGCGGTGCGGCCTTCGATGTCGAACTGGAACAGGCCCAGCACCGGGGCGATCGAATAGCCGGTCAGGCCGTCGTCGCCCATGGTGAGCGGCTTGGCCACGTTGGCCAGCTCCAGCAGCAGCGTCGCGCAGACCAGGGTCAGCATGATCTGGGTCAGGCCCGCGGTGCGCAGCACCGCCAGGCCGGACAGCAGCCCCACGACGGCGGCCGCCGCCATGCCCACGAACAGGCCCGAGATCGGCTCGGACGAGACGTGCATGGCGTACAGGCCGGCGGCATAGGCGCCGGTACCGAAGAAGGCCGCGTGGCCCAGGGTCTCGATGCCGCCGTAGCCCTGCGCGATGTCCAGCGACAGCGCGAACACGATCATGATCAGCACGGCGGTGGCCAGGGCCAGGTACAGGTCGGCCAGGAAGAAGGTCGCGACCGCCGCGCCCAGCAGCACCAGGTCCAGCAGGTTGTAGCGATGGCGCGAGAATGCGCGCGCGACGGATGAGTTCAGGGAAGGTGTCGTCATGATCAGTTCGCCACGAGGCCACGGGGGCGCACCAGCAGGATCGCCAGCACCGCCAGGTAGATCACGAAAGCGCCCAGCGCGGGCAGGTAGTAGCGGCCCAGCGTATCGATCAGGCCCAGCAGCAGGGCCGCGTACAACGACCCGCGCAGGCTGCCCAGGCCGCCCACGGCCACCACGATCAGCACGATGACCAGATACTTCAGGCCATAGTAGGGCTCCAGCGGCAGCATGGGGCTGCCCAGCGCGCCGCCCAGCGCCGCCAGCCCGCAGCCGATGGCGAACGTGACCGAGAACACCGCCGGCACGTTGATGCCCACGCAGCGCGCCATGCGCTGGTTGTCGACCGCGGCGCGCAGGCGCGCGCCGAAGGCCGTGCGCTCGATGCCCAGCCACAGCGCGAATGCGACGGCCGCGCTGGCGCCGATCAGGAAGGCGCGGTAGACCGACAGCGTCAGGGAACCCAGGCTGAAGTTGCCCTGCAGCGACGACGGCAGCGGCAGGGATTGCAGTTGCGTGCCGGCCAGGTTCTTGACGATGGCCGTGATGATGAAGGTCAGGCCGATGGTCATCAGCAACTGGCCCAGCCCGTGGGTGCCGTAGACCCAGCGGTACAGCGTGCGTTCCAGCAGCGCGCCGATGGCCATCGTGGCCACGACCGCCAGCGGCACGGCCAGGAAGAAATGGACGCCCGCGCGCTGGATGAACCAGAGCGCGATGTAGCCCCCGATCATGGCGAAGGCCGAATGCGTCAGGTTGACCACGCGCATCACGCCCAGCGTGATGGTCAGGCCGACCGAGATGAGGAACAGCATCATGCCGTAGGCGATACCGTCCACGGCAAGACTCAGGAAAGTGGCGAGCGTCGATGTCATGCGTCATCCGGCGCGAGGAAGGGATGGGGCGGACGCGGCGCCGGGGCCGCGTCCGCGCGGGGAATCACTTGTTGATTTCGTGCCAGGGATCTTTCACGGCGGGATAGGTATGGAACACCTTGTTGCCGAGCTTGCCGTCGATCTTCTCGACCTTGCGCATGTAGACGTTCTGGACGATTTCGCGGGTGCGCGGGTCGATGCTGACCGGGCCGCGCGGGCTATCCCACTTGTAGCCCTTGATGGCGGCCATGGCCTTGTCGCCGTCCTTCGCGCCGTTGGTGGCGCGTACCATCTGGTCGATCAGCCGCATGCCGTCATAGGCCGCCACCGACGCCACGCTCGGCAGCTCGTCCTTGCCATACTTGGCCTTGTAGGCGGTCACGAATTCCTTGTTCAGGGGCGTGTCCAGGTAGGGCGAGTAATGCAGCGCCGAGGTCAGGCCCAGCGCCGCGTCGCCGATCGGGGCGATGTCCTCTTCCTGGGCTTCGTTGGTCACCAGCAGCGTGATGCCGGCCTTGTCCAGTTCACGCTCCTTGAAGCTGCGGATCATGCCCGCCGACATGGGGCCCACCGGCATGAACATGAACACCGCCTGCGGCTTGAGGTCGCGCACGCGCTGCAGGTAGCTGGAGAAATCGGTGGTGCCCATGGGCACCTTGATCTCGCCCACCACCTTGCCGCCCAGCTTGGCGAAGGTCTTGCCGAAGGCTTCCAGCGCGTCGTGGCCGGGCGCGTAGTCGGCCGCCAGGACCACGGCGTTCTTCATGCCCTGGTCATAGGCCCACTGCACCAGCGGGATGCTGACCGTCCATTGCGTGAAGCCGGCTCGCACATAGTATTGCGACTTGTCGGTCACACTGGACGTGCCCGAGTTCAGGATGACGTAGGGCGTCTTGGTCTGGTTGATGACATCGACCGCGCCCAGCACCGTGGGCGTGAAGACGCCGCCGATCAGGTACTGCACCTTGTCGCGCACCACCAGTTCCTGCGACAACTGGCGCGCGCGCTGGGGATTGGATCCGGCCTCGTCGCGCGACAGCACCGTGACGGTATGTTCGCCGAACTTGCCGCCGTGCTGCGCCAGGTACAGGTCCACGCCGCGCTGATATTCCCGGCCCCACCAGGTGTAGGCGCCCGAGAACTGGCTCAGCAGTCCGACTTTGATCTCCGCCGCGGCGGCCGTTCCCGCCGCCGTCACGGCAGCGGCCGCGCACAGCAGCCCCGCCACGCGTTTCGCGATTCGCATAGTCTCTCTCCTTGGCGCGCTGCGCCTATCGTCGGTGGTGTTGCGATGTAATGGTGTAGCTAAGGCACAGTGGATCCGGCTCCGCTGGTCCGCCAGTGCCGCCCCCACGGGACCCGGCGCCGGGCCGCCCCAAGGCGGGTCCCGGCCCCCTCGGGGGGCTGCCGCGTAGCGGCTGGGGGCTCACCATGCTGGGCGCGCGAAGCGCGTACGGGGGGACCTCTACCTGGCGTCCGGCACCCGTCTCGTCTTCATGAACGCCTCGAAGCTCTCGCCCCGCATGATGGCGTAGATCTCGAGGTTGGTTTTCTTGACGACCCGGCCGAATTTCTCGAGCACGAAGAAGTTCACGCCGTGCCGGATGAGGCCGAGCCAGTCGCGGGCGCGCACCAGCGCCTTTTCCTCTTCCGTCAGCCCGGCCGCGTCCATCGTGCCTTCCTCGTCGGCCACGAAGCGGTCACGCCAGTCGGCGCCTATCATGTTCCAGAAGAAGCGGTTGATCTTCAGCGTGCGGTTGCTGACGCGCAGGTCGAACGCGTAGGTGCCCGGGATCTGCTCGATGCCTTCGAGTTGCGGATTCATCGGATGCTCCTCAGGCCACGGCCGCGGCGGCCGGACCGGTCTGCCGGGCGATGGGCTCGCCTTCCTCGTACAGCACCACGGTCATCGCGGTGGTGGTGGCCAGGTAATAGTTCTGGTGCAGCTTGCGCAGCGGGCCGGTGCCCAGCGCGCCCCGCATGGACAGCCACATGATCTGCTCCACGCTCTCGGCGCCGCCCAGGCGTACGTAGTCGGCGTGTTTCATCCGCATCAAGGCTTCGGGATCTTCTTCCAGCAGGCGCAGGAACTCCATGTCCCACTCGGTATTGTTGAAGCCGGTGCGCTCGCCATGGACCTGGTGGGACAGGCCGCCGGTGCCCACCACCACCACCTTCAGGTCCTCGGGATAGGATTCCACCGCGCGACGCACGGCCTGCCCCAGGCGATAGCAGCGGCGCGCCGTGGGCAGCGGATACTGCAGCACGTTGATCGCGACGGGCACCACGGTGCCCGGCCAGTCGGGCTGGTGCGGCCAGAGCAGCGGCAGCGGCGACGCACAGCCGTGGTCGATGGGCTTGTCCTGGAAGACGGTGATGTCGAACTCGTCGTTCACCAGGGACTCGGCGATGTGGGCCTGGAAATCGACGTTGCCACGGATGGCGGGCAGGTTGCGCAGGCCCGCGCCCTCGTCGGCAATGGGAAAGCGTTCGCCCACGCCCAGCGCGAACGTGGGATACATGTCGAAGAAGAAGGTCGTGCAGTGATCGTTGTAGAAGAACACCAGCACGTCGGCCTGCTTCTCGGCCAGCCAGGCGGCGACCGGCTTGTAGCCGTCGAACAGCGGCGCCCAGGCCGGATCGTTCTGCTTGCCCTTGTCATAGGCGACGCCTATGGTCGGCACGTGCGAGCTGCCGATGCCACCGATGATTCTTGCCATGATGTACTCCGTATCGAATGAGGCCGGCGCGTCTTCGCCGCCATGCGCCACGCGACCCTTTTTGTGCGTAGCGCAGATTATATGGGATCCCAAAATAAAGCAATAAAGGGTTTTTTCGGGGTCTGAATGGCGACTTGGGATCCAATACGGGATCCCAAACGGGTCTTATACTTGCATCCACCTCGCCAGCCGCGAGGCAGCCGCATTCATCACTCAGGGAGCACGCATGCAGCAGACCACCACCATGCTGCATATTCGTGAAATGATCCTCCGGGGCGAACTCGCGCCGGGAGAACGGGTCCGGGAAGCCGACCTGGCCGAACGGCTGGGCACCTCGCGCACGCCCGTGCGCCAGGCGTTGCCCGCGCTCGCCCAGGAAGGGCTGCTGGTGCCGTCCGGCGCCCGCGGCTTCGCGGTGCGCGCCTTTTCCGCCCGCGAAAGCACGGAGGCCCTGCACGTGCGTGCCGCGCTGGAGGGGCTGGCGGCGCGCGCGCTGGCCACCAACGGCGCCAGCGCCGAACTGCTGGCCGAACTCAAGGACTGCCTGGCCCAGGGCGATCGCATCTTCACCGACCGCCGCCTGTCGGACGACGACGAGATCCGCTACGCGGAAATGAACGCGCGCTTCCATACGCTGATCCTGGAAGGCGCCGACATGCCGCTGCTGGCCAGCCTGGTCAGCCGCTGCAACATCGTGCCGTTCACCGACCCGCTCACGCTGGCGTTCGACACGCAGAGCCGGGACATGATGTTCAATTTCCTGTTCTACGCCCACCGGCAGCATCACGCCATCGTCACCGCCATAGAAAGCGGGCAGGCCGACCGCGCCGAAAACCTGTTCCGCGAGCACGCCTACACCCAGGTCCAGAGCCAGGGCGCGGATTTCGAGAAGGAAGCGGGACTGACCTCGGCCGCCGGCGCCCGGCACAAGCACCGGGGGCCGAGGCTGGTCTAGACCTGCGAGTAGACCGCCAGCGCGCCGCCCACGGCGAAGAGCCCCATGACGGCGCGCCGCACGATGGGGTCCAGCGTGCGGCACTCCACCAGCCGGTGGAAGGCGGCGCCGCCGGCCACGCTGACCAGCACCGCCAGCCCCATGCCAAGGACATTGGCCGCGGCCTGCTCCGGAAAGAAATGGAACACCAGGGCGCTGACCACCAGGCACAGCGGGAAGTGCACCAGGAACACCGAATAGGAGATGCGCGCGAGCCGGCTCAGGAATCCCGGCACCGCCACCGTCTCCAGCCAACCCGCCTGACGGGCCGCGCCCAGCAGCAGCATGATGGCCGCCGCCACCACGATGCGCTCGCGGAAATCCGCGACCAGCGCCGCGGCCACCACCCCGGCCATGGCCAGCAGCCACAGGCCGCCCCTGGGCCGGCCGGTCAGCCAGTAGGCGCAGCATCCCAGGCCGTAGTAGGCGAAGAAATACAGCGCGGTTTCGTCCCAATAGGGATTGCGGTTGAAGACGAACAGCGACGCCAGCGTCAGGCCGCCTATGGCCGCGGCGCCCAGCCATCCCCAGGTCGGGCGCCGCACGCTGATCCAGCGCGACAGCCCCAGCAGCAGGGCCATGACGCTGAACAGCTGGAAATCGATGCCCACGTACCAGACGCCCGCCGACAGCGACTCCTGGCGCAGGAGGCCGTTGCTCAACAGCACGTGGGCCGCCAGTTGCGGCGCCGTGGGCGTATCCGGGATCGAATCGTGCGCCATCCACACCCGCGCCAGCGCGGCGCAGGCCATGGCCAGCACCAGCGCCGCCATGAAGGGCACCGCCAGCCGGAAATACCGCCGCTTGATCGCGGCCAGGGGCTGCTCCACCCGCGACACGCCCGCCGGGGCGAAAGCGCGCGCGGCCAGGAATCCCGACACCACGAAGAACGCCATGACGGCCATCCTGCCGTAGTGCATCAGCGCATCCAGCACGCGCGGCATGAGCGGGTGGGCGATCTCGGACATGGGGCCGTAGAAGGCCAGGTGATGGAGCACGATGGCCAGGCAGGCGACGGCCTTGATCGCATCGATCAGCGGCATGCGGGAGGTGGGGGAGGACATGGCCTATGGAAGTGGCGAACCGGCGTTCGACGCGACGCTTGTGTTCGGGGGTGGCGCGTATCTTAGCGCCGGGCGCCCGGTCCGGCGCGGGGAAACGGCTTTTTTACAACACCCTTCGGCATGGGCGGCACGCCGCTTGCGTCTGCCTCGGTTCGCTCACGACCAGGGAACCGACATGAAACTCCAGGACAAGATCGCCTGGGTCACCGGCGCGGACAGCGGCATCGGCCAGGCCGTGGCCGCGACGTTCGCCCGGGAAGGCGCCGATGTGCTGGTTCACTATCACCGGGATGAAGCGGGAGCACGCGCCACCGCCGCGCAGGTGCGGGCCGCCGGACGGCGCGCCGAGATCCTGCAGGCCGATTTCTCCGACCCCGCCCGGACGCAGGCCTTCTTCGAACAGGCCTTCGGAAAGATGGGCGGCCTGCATGTGCTCGTGAACAACGCCGGCACGGGAGCCTCGCACCAGGATTCGCTGGAAATCCCGCCCGACGAATTCTCGTGGATGCTGAACATCAATCTCGTGTCGCCCTGGCTTCTGTGCCAGGCGGCAGCCCGCCACATGCTGTCCGCCGGCGGCGGCGCCATCATAAATATTACGTCGGTGCATGAAGAAATTTCCCTGCCCGGCAGCGCGGCCTATGACGCATCCAAGGCGGGATTGCGGTCGATCACGCGGACACTGGCGCTCGAGCTGGCCTCGCGCGGCATACGCATCAACAACGTCGCCCCCGGCATGATCGCCACGCCCATGACGCAGGATCGCCTGGAAGACCCCGCGCAGGCACGCGAGTCGGCCTCGCAGATCCCGCAGGGGCGGCCGGGCCAGCCGCAGGAAGTGGCCAACGTGGTACTGTTCCTGGCCTCGGACGACGCCAGCTACGTGACGGGCAGCAGCTACTTCGTCGACGGCGGCCTGATGCGCAACCTGGGCGGCACCTGATCCGGGGCGGCGCCCGCCTCGCTTCGCTCGCGTCGCAGGGTCGCGCGAAATCCCGTGACCCTGCCCTCTTCCACACGATTGGCCAGCGCCAACGAAAGGCCATGCGCGGCCGCGATACGCCGGACGATCGACAAGCCCAGCCCGCTGCCTCCCTGCACTTGCCCCGCTCCACGGAAAAAACGATCGCCCAGGCGTTCCAGTTGTTCCGAGGGGACGCCGGCCCCGGGATTCTCCACATGGATGGCGTCAACGTCGAAGCGCACGGAAACGGTCGCATGGTCCGGACTGTAGCGAACGGCGTTGTCCAGCAGGTTGCGCAGCAGCAGCGTCAGCAGATACTGGTCTCCCGACAAGGGAATCGGCGTCCCGCCTGCCTCCGGCCACAGCACTTCCACATCGATTCCCTTGCGCCCCGCAAGCAGCAGGCAATCCGACAAGGCTTGCCTGACGACAGCCTGCCAATCGATCACGTCCTTGAATGCCGGCGCCAGCGAATGCTCGAGCCGCGCCAGGTCCAGCAGTTGGGTAATCAAGTGGTTCAGCCGCTCGATGCCCGCTTCGACATTGCGCTGAGCCTGCATTCTTTCCACTGGATCCCCGGTGCGCATCGCTGCATCCCATTGCGCTCGCAACGCCGCGACAGGGGTTCGAAGCTCATGAGCCGCGTCCGCGGTCAGGCGACGTTCGCTCTCTATGGCTTGCGCAGTCCGGCCAAGCAGTTGGTTCATCGCCAGCACCAGGGGCCGCAACTCGCCGGGCACCTGCGCGGCGTCCATGGGTGTTGGATCGTTCGGCTCACGCCGGGCGATCTTGGTCGACAAGGCCACCACGGGCCTCAACGCGCGGCGTACGCCGAAGACCAGTACGGCAACCAGCACCAGCAGGCCGACGATCCACAATAAAGCCTGGCCCAGCAAATACGTGTAGACAAGTTCATCCCGCTCCCCCAGGCGCTGACCGACGCCCACGCGCCAACCATCCGGGCCGGCAGCTTCGATGTAATACAGGCGCCATGGTTGTCCTTCGAAATATTGATCGAGGAAACCCAGTTTGCCGGCATTGACCGGCAGGTTGTCTCCCTCAGGATTCACCTGCAGTCGCTTCCCGTCGGGCAACCATGCCGCCACAGCGATGTCACCCAGGCCCGCATAGCCCATATCGCCGGCCATCCCGGTCTCGCTTGCGCTGCCGGCAAGGACATCCGGGGTGGAAAACCTGGGCAACAGGGCATGTACCTGCTGCGCCATTCTTACCATGTCCGTGTCATAGAGCTCATTGATCTCGACCCGAGTGCGATAGTAGGTCAGCCCCAGCGTCAGCAGCCAGGCAAAGGGCGCTGCGGCGAGAATCGTGATGAGGAGACGCTTCTGGAGTGTCATGCGTCGGCATCCTCCGGTCCCAGCGCGTACCCCGCGCCGCGTAGCGTGCGCACGATGCCGGGATGGATCTTGCGCCGAAGGTGGTGCACGTGGACCTCCAGGGCATTGCTTTCCAGGTCCTCGCTCCAGTCGTAGAGTTTTTCGCGAATGAACTCCCGCGTCAGAACGCGATTAGGATTCATCAGAAACAGCTCGAGCAGGGAAGACTCGCGACCGGTCAACTCCACGGGCTCTCCCTTCCATGCAGCCTGGCGCGTTGCCGGCTCGAAGGCCAGACTGCCATGTCGCCACACGGGTTCGGGCAAGCCGATCTGTCGCCGCGTCACGGCTCTCAGCCGCGCGACCAGCTCATCCAGCGTGATGGGCTTGATGAGGTAATCGTCGGCTCCGTCGTTCAGGCCCGCTACCCGGCTCTCGACCGCGTCGCGGGCCGTCAGGATGACGATGGGAATGGCGTTGCCCTGCCCACGCCAGCGTCGCAGCAACCGCATGCCGTCCTCGCCGGGCAGCCCCAGATCCAGCACCACGGCGTCGTAGCGCACCATACCCATGGCCTGGTCCGCATCCTTGCCGTTGGTGAACCAGTCTGCCGCGATGCCCAGTGCCTTGAGCCCACGTGCTAGGCCATCCCCTAATGGGGGATCGTCTTCAACGATAAGGATTCTCATTTTTCCAGGACGTGAAGAAACCGGGACTCGACAAGCGTATCACCGACATCGTCCTGCTTGACGCGCTTAATGTGTCGTTAAGGTTGGAACCCTAACATCGCGCTCAAGTTGCATGCCAGGGTTACACGATGACGTCCCTTCTTTGCCAGCCCGGTTCCGGTCCCGCTTCGTCGCTACCGGTATTCGGCAGTGCACGCGACCTCGACCGCGCGCCTCTCGAACTGCGCGTTCACGATCGCCACGATCCCCACCGGGCGCGGATCGAGTCCTACATCCAACAGCGATACGAGGAACAGTTCGGCGCTGTGTTGCGCGACTGGCTTCCTCAACTGGTCAGCGTCCAGATCGACGGCGAGATCATGGCCGCGGCTGGCTACCGGCACGCGGCCGAACCCCTTTTCCTGGAACGCTACCTTGCCCACCGGATCGAAGACAGCCTGCCAGCCCGCGACGGGCAGTGCCCATCCCGGTCCAGGATCGTCGAGGCCGGCCAGTTCGCGGCAACACGCGCCGGAGCGGGCCGGCTGCTGATCCCCATGCTGGCGCGCCACCTTCGCGGCCAGGGATATCAATGGGCCGTCACGACGGCCACGCGAGAGCTTCGGCGAATGTTCACCCGGATGGGCATCTCGCCGATGATGCTTGCCCCGGCGCCGGCATCGGCGCTGGACGAGCCGGCGCGGCGCGACTGGGGAAGCTACTACGAACACGATCCCTTCGTGGTCGCCGGATATCTCGGACAGGTCGTGGACGAACTGGGCATCGAATGAAAATCGACGATTTCTTCGCTCGGCTCGCCGTCCATGCCGGACAAGACCGGCGGCCCGCCATCGTGGGCACCGGCGGTTCGCACCTCTCCTACTCGGACCTGATCGCACGGGTGGATTCAACTGCGCAGCGGCTGCGTGACGCCGGCGTCCGCGTGCTGGCCACCGTACTCGACAACGGTCCGTCATGGATCGTCGCCGATCTGGCCACGCTCCGCGCCGGCGTCGTGCACGTTCCCTTGCCCGGCTTCTTCACGCCAGCCATGCAGGCGCTGGCGCTGGAGGTCTCGGGAGCCGATGCACTGGCATCGACGCGCGAATCGGCGCCGCCGGCAGGCTTCGACGCCGCCGTGCCCATCGGTCCGGACCTGGCTCTATTCCAACGCGATGTCCGTTCCGTCACCATGCCGCCCGGCACCGTCAAGATAACCTTCACCTCGGGATCCACGGGTCAACCCAAGGGTGTGTGCCTGAGCGGCATCCAGATGCTGGAGGTGGCCCGTGGCCTGGCTCAAGCCGTGGAAGGGCTTGCCATCGAACGGCATCTGAATACGCTGCCCTTCCCCGTGCTGCTGGAGAACATCGCGGGAGTCCAGGCCCCCTTGTGGCAGGGCGCATCGTGTGTGGCATTGCCACTCGACGCGATCGGCTTGTCGGGTTCGTCGAGTTTTTCCCCCGGGACCTATCTGCAGACGTTGCAAGCGTACCAACCCCATAGCATCATCCTGCTGCCGCAGATGTTGCGGGCAATCACGGCCACACTTGCCGGCGCCCGGCTTCGCGCACCGGCCAGCCTGCGCCTGGCCGCTGTCGGCGGCGCAGCAGTGGGTCGCGTACTGCTGCGGCAGGCCCATGCAGCGGGCCTGCCCGCCTACGAAGGCTACGGCCTGTCCGAAGGCGCTTCGGTGCAAACGCTGAATCTTCCCCATGCGCATCGACCGGGCAGCGCGGGTCGTCCCCTGCCCCACGCACGGGTGCGGACCACCGCCGACGGCGAGATCGAAATCTGCGGCAGCGTCTTCGCCGGATATCTCGGCCAGGCCCATGAACCACCGCAATGGTGGCCGACTGGGGATCTGGGACGTCTGGATGAAGAAGGCTATCTGCATGTCCACGGACGCAAGAAGCATGTCCTGATTACCAGCTTCGGCCGCAACGTCTCCCCCGAATGGGTCGAGACCGAACTGCGCGCGGAGCCCGCCATCCTCCAGGCAGTCGTCCTGGGGGAAGGACGCCCCACCTTGGGCGCCGTCCTGTGGCCGCTCCACCCCGGCGTCGACGACACTCGCATCCGGCATGCCATCGAACAAGCCAACGCCCGCTTGCCGGACTACGCCCGCATCGGCGCCTGGTGCCGGGCCGACACTCCCTTCGATGCGGATTCGGGCCTGGCGACCGCCAATGGCCGCCCCCGCCGCGAGGCCGTCGCCGCCTTGTATGAACACCGGCTGTTCGCAGACCCGAACGCCAGTCCAGCATTCGACGCACAGCCCAAGAGGTAGAACCCATGCCATTCTTCGACGAGCTGCTCCACGACACAGCGGATCAGCGCCTGGCGCTCCAGACCGTTCCCGTCATCCAGGCATGCCTGGCCGGACAGGTCGCGCGCGATACCTATGAAGCGTTCCTGCGGGAGGCATATCACCATGTGCGCCATACCGTGCCGCTGCTGGCCGCATGCCGCCAGCATCTTCCTTCCCGGATCGCCTGGCTGCGCGGCGCATTGGCCGAATACATCGAGGAAGAACAGGGCCATGACGAATGGATCCTGGACGACCTGCGCGCATGCGGCGTCGACGCGGAGTCGGTCCGCGCCTCGCCACCCGGCGCCGCGACCGCTCGCATGGTCGCCCATGCCTATCATGTGGTGGAAGGGGACAATCCCGCCGGTTTCTTCGGCATGGTGCACGTGCTCGAGGGCACCAGTGTCGCGCTGGCACTGGCCGCGGCACGGAACATCCAGCAGGCCCTTGGACTTCCCGATACCGCCTTCGGCTACCTGCGTTCACACGGCACGCTGGACCAGGAACACACCCGCCATTTCGCCGAACTGATGAACCGGCTCGCCGATCCGCGGGACCAGCAGGCGGTGGTACGGCGCGCACGCGAATTCTACGGGTTGTACGCCGACATCTTCCGTGGGCTGCCCACGGTTGCCGCCGAAGGAGGCGCCCCATGAAACCCCAGCAGATGTCGATCGCGTTGACCGGCGCCTCCGGCGGCATCGGAGCTGCCCTGGCCCGCCGGCTGACAAGCGCCGGGGCACGCATGCTGTTGATCGGCCGCTCCAAGGACGCGCTGCTCGCACTGGCTTCGGAGCTATCCGCCGGTGCGCAGAACCGCCGGCGCGTGGACGCGCTCATCGTCGACGTCACCTCGGAATCGGGCCGCCAAGCCATCCGCGATGCGGCCCAGGCCCGGGATGTCAACGTCCTGATCAACAACGCCGGGCTCGCGGGCTTCGGCCCGGCCGGCGCGCTGGATGACCATGAAACGGAAGCCGTGCTGCGAACCAACCTTCTCGCCCCCATACTCCTGACAGCGAACCTTCTGCCCCATTTGCGCCAGCAGCCCTGCGCACAGATACTCAATATCGGATCCACACTGGGTAGCATCGGCGTCCCGGGCTTCTCGGTATATGGCGCCAGCAAGGCCGGGTTGCGGAGCTACTCCGAAGCACTGCGCCGCGAACTGGCTGACTCGCCTGTTCGGGTCCAATACCTCGCGCCGCGCAGCGTGCGCACTCCTTTCAACGACGAACGGGTGCAAGCGTTCAACGCGGCGACCGGCTCGCGCGCCGACTCCCCAGAATGGGTGGCGCAAGTCGCGCTTCGCCTGCTTCAGACCGGACGCGCGCAATGCTTCATGGGAACGATGGAACCCATCGCCGCCCGCTTGAATGGCGCGCTGTCGGTCCTGCTCGACGGCGCCTTCCGCAAACACCGGCGGGCTTTGCAACAATCCGTCCTTCCCCACGGAGATCATCGATGAACCTCTCTGCACTCAATCACGGGTTGGGCCGCTTCGCGGCCAGCCTGGCATTTTCCGCCCTGGCCTTCCAGGCCGGCGCCGCCGGCCTGGAAGACGATATCGACCGGATCCAGCGGGAATGGGCCGTGATCCAGTACAAGGTCCCCGAGGCCCAGCGGGTCGACCGATTCACCTCGCTCGCGCAGCAGGCCCACGCAGTAACCCAGGCAAATCCGCAGCGCGCGCAAGCCCATGTCTGGGAAGGGATCGTGCTGAGTTCTCTCGCCGGAGCCAAAGGGGGACTTGGGGCACTGGGCATCGTCAAGCAAGCCAAGGCGGAATACGAGGCGGCGATCCAGATCGACCCGAATACGCTGTCCGGCTCGGCACTGAACAGCCTGGCGGTGCTCTACTACAAGGTGCCGGGCTGGCCGGTGGGTTTCGGCGACAACGCCAAGGCGGAGCAGTTGTTCAAGCAGGCGCTGGCGGTCAACCCGGATGGCATCGATCCCAACTACTTCTACGCCGACTACCTGGTCTATCGCGAGCGCTACGCCGATGCGATGCCCTACCTGGAAAAGTCCCTGAAAGCGCCACCGCGCGCCGGCCGCGAAGTGGCCGATGCAGGGCGGCGGGAAGAAGCGCGTGCGCTGCTGGAGAAGGTGAAGGCCAAACTCGGTGGCTAGGCGGCCGGCCCGGACGAGGCTGGGCCGGCGCCAGCCCCCCGGCTCCCGAGTGACCACTTTAATAGTGCCATTATTAGGATGTTTAAAACATTCTAGAGATAGAATGTTTCGCAGCTCATCCCTACGTACACGGATACTCCGCTGGTATCGATGCAGCCTTCCTTGTTCTTTCCGGGGGGCAGGTCCATGCTCGAACTCATCGAGACGCTTCATTGGGGCGCCGTCTTCCAGATCATCCTGATCGACATCCTGCTGGGAGGCGACAACGCCATCGTCATCGCCCTGGCCTGCCGCAACCTGCCTCACGGACAACGGATAAAGGGCATCCTGTGGGGCACCGCCGGCGCCATCCTGCTGCGCGTCCTGCTGATCGCCTTCGCGCTGGCGCTGCTCAGCATGCCCTTCCTGAAGATCGTGGGCTGTGCGCTTCTCATCTGGATAGGCATCAAGCTGCTGGCCCAGGAGAAGGACGCGCATGGCGACATCGATGGCGGCACGTCCGTCTTCGGCGCCATCCGGACCATCATCATCGCCGACTTCGCCATGAGCCTGGACAACGTCATCGCCATCGCCGGCGCGGCCGAAAGCGCCCACCTCGGGCACCAGCTGTACTACGTGATCTTCGGCCTGTGCGTCAGCGTACCCGTGATCGTCTGGGGCAGCACGCTGGTGCTCAAGCTGATAGACCGCTTCCCCGTGATCGTCACGCTGGGCGCGGGCATGCTGGGCTGGATCGCCGGCGGCATGCTGATCAGCGACACCTTCGTGCTCGAACACGTGGGCGAACCCGGCCCCATGGTCGAACTCGCGGTGCAGATCGTCGCCGCGCTGTCCGTCATCGCGGTGGGCAAGTGGCTGGTCATGCATCGGCGGCACCAGCCGTCCATCGGCTAGGTCGTGTTAACACTAATGGTGTTAATCATGAAAATTAAGAGATACTTCGGTGATGGAAATCAGCGAAGCCCAATTCAAGCAGATAGAGCATTGCCTTCCTCGCCAGCGGGGCAATGTGAGCATGAGCAATCTGAACGTGCTGAACGCGATCCTGTACGTGGCCGAGCACGGCTGCAAATGGAGAGGGTTGCCGGAGCGTTTTGGCAACTGGCACACGATCTATACGAGAATGAACCGGTGGTCCAAGAGCGGCGTTCTGGATCGGGTGTTCGAGCAACTGCAGCAGTCGCAGATTGTCCGGATACGCATCGAGGCGGTGTCGCTGGACAGCACGATAGTCAAAGTGCATCCGGACGGTACGGGGGCCCTCAAAAAAAAGGCCGCCAAAGCATTGGCAAGTCTCGAGGAGGCTGGACCACCAAGATTCATCTGGTTGCCGCGGATGCTCGAACGGCAGTGATCTTCGCGCTGTCGCCGGGCCAAGCCGGCGATGGCCCGCAGGGGCGGGCACTGTTGCGCCGCCTGGGCAGACCGAATCGGCCACTGCACTTGCTGATGGACAAAGCCTACGAAGGCAACGAGACTCGGCAACTGGCCTTGGATTTGGGATACATCCCAGTCGTGCCGCCATTGAAGACGCGTGTTCAGCCATGGCAGTACGACCGGGAGATGTATAAGCGGCGCAACGAGGTCGAGCGCCTGTTTCGGCGACTCAAAGGCTTCCGCAGAATCTTCTCCCGCTTCGACAAACTCGACGTCATGTTTACCGGGTTCATCAATTTCGCCCTGATTGCAGATGGGCTGCGTTGTGTTAACAGGCCCTAGGCCGATCGGCGGCTGTGAGCACAGCACGAACCTACAGGTGGAAATCCCCGGCGGCTTCCGGCTGGTAAAGCACTTTCTCGATGCAGATACGGCGGGTGCGGTCCGAAATCCGCCAATCGATGGCATCTCCCTCCTGGTAGCCCAGGATCGCCGCGCCGACGTCGGAGCACACCGACAGCTTCCCGGCACTGCCGTCCGCGTCCTCGGGGTAGACCAGGGCCACCTCCACTTCCTCGTCGTCCAGATGCAGCAAGGCGCGGGAATTCATCGTGACGACGCTCCGCGCCACTTGCCGCGGATCGACGACGATGGCTCGCTCGATCTCGTGCTCGAGATCGACCACGGCCGGCCCCTGCTCGAGCGCGATCAGGCTGCTGAGCCGGGCCTTGTCGATTTCGGTGATATGGATATCGGTGGAATCGCCCACGGCGTTTTCGCGCAAGAGCCGGAGATAGTGCTCGACAGTCATGGAAAACGACTTCAGCGTCGGCGTTTCGCTTTCAGGCAGGAAGCCGCAGCGCAGGAAGGCTTTCAGCGAACGCGCGTTGTCCGGGTGGATCTTGGCGATGAGTTTCTCGGCCCGCATGTCGAAGAAGGCGAGCTTCATGCCTTCGAGGATGGCGCTGGCGCCGAGCTTGCGACCCCAGTTGTCGCGATCCCCGATGACCAGGACTATCTCGCAGTCCGGCCCCGTCTTGACGAGGCGCACGAAGCCCACCGGCACATCGTGCCGGTCGTAGGCCATGAAGAATCGGCCGCCCTGGTTGAACAGATGGGTCAGGATGGGCAACTGGACCCGGCCGATGACCTGTTCGATGAAGCGGGAGACATGGCGCGAATCGCTCAGATAGCGGATGACGCGCTCATCTTCCAACCAGTCCATCAGAGTCAGCGCGTCTGCCCGAGTGATCTCTGGACATAGCGAAATGAAAGGCTTGTTCATCTTCACCACACGTGGCTGCGAATGAAAGCCCTTCATGGCCACGGCCATGACGGTTCTTTCGACAAAAAACGCACAAAAGAAAAACGCCCTAGGCCGCCGGGCGCCTAAGGCGTCTTTCCTTGCTGAATTCTTGGTGGGCTGTGAGTGGCTCGAACACTCGACCTACGGATTAAGAGTCCGCTGCTCTACCAACTGAGCTAACAGCCCTGCAAAGAAGCAAGATTATAACGACTTTTTTCGACTTGTGCGAATCAAGGCCTGCCGCTCCCTTTCCGGCCGGCATCGACTTCCGCGGCCGCCCCCGCCAAGCCGCCCGCGCGGCTGGGTAGAATCGCCCTATCCCCTCTTCAGACCGCCCCCATGCAGACACGACGCCCACGCCCCTGGACCGCCCTCGCCCTGCTGTGCCTGGCCCTCTGGATGTCGCGGCCGGCCGACGCCGCCGCTCCCGACCCCGCGGCCGTGACGCCGGCCCAGGCGCGCCAGGTCCTGGACCTGCTGCGCGACGACGCCCGGCGGGCGGAACTGGAGCAGACGCTGAGCGTCATCGCCGAGGCGACGGAGCAGCAGGCCGCCCCGCCGGCGGCCGCGCCCGCCGCGCCGGAAGCGCCGGTCGCCCTGGAGAAGGACGGGCTCATCGCCCAGGCCTTCACGCAGGCGGGCAAGTGGGTGGACTCGGCGCTGGGCGAACTGCGGCTGACGGGAGCGACGCTGTGGTCGCTGCGGTCGGCGGGCGCCTGGTGGCAGTACTACCTCGGCACGCCGGAGGCCCGCACGGCGACCTTCCAGGGCCTGGGCACGATTCTGTTGATCCTGGCCGTGGCCCTGGGCGTGGAAGCGGGTATCGGGCGACTGCTGCGCCGGCCGCGCGCGATGCTGCTGGCCTACGCGGAACGCCGGTACATCCCGGATACCGTTCCGCCCTCCGCGCCCGACCCCGACACGGAAACGCCCGCCGAGCCCGACCAGCACCTGCGCATCGTGCGCCGGCTGCCCGCCGCGCTGGCGCATGCCATCCTGGCCCTGGTGCCGCTGGCCGGCTTCCTGGTGGTGGCGACGATACTGATGAGGCTGTTCGGCGCGCCGGCCGCCGGCTTCTATCCGTTCATCCTGCCGCTGATCGGCGCCTACCTCGCCATGCGGCTGACGATGACCGCGCTGCGCCTGCTGACCTCGCCGTCGGGTGCCTGCCTGCGCCTGTCCCGGCTGGGCGACGAATCGGCGCGCTATCTGGACACCTGGCTGCGGCGCGTGGTGGCGGTCGGCGCCTTCGGCGTGGCCGCGACCGAGATCGCCTACCTGCTGGGGGCCGGCGACGATGCGCGCAACGCGCTGTCCAAGCTGGTGGGCCTGGCCGTGCACGCGATGCTGATCGTCATGGTGGTCCAGCGGCGGCGCCAGGTGTCGCGCTGGATACGCGGACAGGAACACGAGGGGCTGCGGGCGGTGCTGGCCAATGTCTGGGCGCCCACCGCCATCGCGGTCATCGCCGGACTCTGGGTGGTATGGGCGCTGGGCACGGCCAGCGGGCTGTCGCAGTTGCTGCACTATGTCTGGCGCACGGCGCTGGTCATGCTGGCGGCTACCGTCCTCAGCATGATCCTGCTGGGGGCGCTGGACCGCGCCTTCTACAGCGACGCCCCCGCGGCGGGCGGCGGCCAGCCGGGCCGGCGGCCCTACCAGACGCTGGCGCAGCGTGTCGTGATGATCCTGGTCTTCGTCGCCACCGCGATCGCGCTGCTGGAGGTCTGGGGCGTGCACGCGCTGGACTGGTTCGAGGCCGGCACGGTGGGCCGCAGGCTGGTCTCGGCCACCGCGACCATCGCGGTGGCCTGCGTCCTCGCGCTGGTCGCCTGGGAAGCCGCCAATCTGTCGATCAACCGCCGAATGGAGCGCTGGACCCGGGCCGGCGATCTCGCCCGCGCCACGCGGCTGCGCACGCTGGTCCCCATCCTGCGCACGACGCTGTTCATCGTAATCGCGCTGATCGTGCTGTTCACCGCGCTCAACGAACTGGGCATCAACATCGCGCCCCTGCTGGCCGGCGCCAGCATCATCGGCGTGGCCATCGGCTTCGGCTCGCAAAAGCTGGTGCAGGATTTCATCACCGGCATCTTCCTGCTGATGGAGAACGCGATGCAGGTGGGCGATTCGGTGACGCTGGCGGGGGTATCGGGCACGGTCGAGTACCTGTCCATACGCACGGTGCGGCTGCGCGCGGGCGACGGCGCCCTGCACGTGGTCCCCTTCAGCGCCGTGGGCACGGTCTCGAACAGCAACCGCGGCATCGGCAACGCCTCCGTGCGGGTCAGCGTCAGCGCCGACTCGGACCTGGACGAGGTCATCGCCGCGATCCGCAACGTGGGCGAGGAAATGCGCAACGACCCCGACCTGGGTCCGCTGATGCTGGCCGACCTGGACCTGTGGGGCGTGGACCAGGTGGACGGCGCCTCGGTCACCCTGGCCGGACAGATCCGCACGCTGGATCGCGGCAAGGCCGCGGTGCAGCGCGGCTTCAACCAGCGTCTCTATCGCCGTTTCAAGCAGTTGGGAATACAGTTTGCAAATCCGCAGGCCAGTTTCGTCCGCCGCCTGGACGGCGACGGACGGCAGGCCGCGGCGCCGCAACCGTCGGCGGGCGGCGGCTCGGAGGCTTGACCCCGGGCATGAGTCTTGCCGACTCGACCACGCGACAATTTGCGGGAGCATCGCATGAAGACTGAACCCAAGAACCGTTCGGAGAAGGACTCGAAGGACAAGGCCAAGCAGTCCGACGAGGGGCTGCCGACCTACCAGGAACTGCTGGACGACTCGCTGGAGGACACTTTCCCGGCCAGCGATCCGATCTCGCCCGGGGCCGCCGCGCATGCCGAAAAGGAAGTCCGTACCGGCAAGGACGACAAGGACTGGAAGCTCAAGCCCAGCCATCCCAAGAAATGACCGATCCTCCGGCGGGTCCGTTTCCTGCTGGAGTCCCGGACCGGGCCCGGTGTGGCCCGGTTCATTCGGACTACCCAGGAGACGAAGATGGCCCGAGATGTGACGACAGTACTGAACGACTTGATCGAGACCTGCAAGGACGGCGAGTACGGCTTTCGGCAAGCTGCCCAGGACGCCCACGATCCCGAGTTGAAGACACTTTTTTCCCGGCGCGCGGGCGACTGCTCGACAGCCGCGGCCCAGTTGCAGGAGCAGGTCGCGGCGCTGGGCGACCAGCCCGAGGAAGGCGGTACCGCGGCCGGCGCGCTGCACCGCGGCTGGCTGGGGCTGAAATCGGCGGTGGCGGGGCGTACGGACCTCGCCATCCTGGAGGAATGCGAACGCGGCGAGGACGTGGCCAAGAGCCGCTACCAGGCTGCCCTGCGCGAGGAACTCCCGCCCCAGCTCCTGGCCCTGGTACAGGTGCAATACGAGGGCGTCGTGCGCAATCACGACCAGGTGAAGGAACTGCGCGACCGGATGCGCGCACACGCGTAGCCGTGGACGGAGGGCGGCCTGCCGGCCGCCTTCCCGCTAGCGCCGCTCCAGGAAAGCGGTTCGCGCCAGGTTGTTTATCAATCCGACCAGTTGCGGAAACTCCACCGGCTTGGCCAGGTAGACCTGGAAGCCCGCCGCCAGCGCGCCGATACGGTCCTCGCACCGGCTGGCCGAGGTCAGGGCGACGGCGGGAGTCGGGGTGGGAAAGCGATCGGGCGCGCCGCGCTCGAGTTCGCGGATCCGGGCCAGCGTATCGCTGCCGTCCATGCCCGGCAGGGTCATGTCGCTGACGATGACATGGGGCAGGCCGTCCGAGTCCGCCCTGCGCAGGTACTCCAGGGCCGACCCGCCGGATTCGCACGCGACGACCTCTCCTCCCGCCTGCTTCAAGGAGTCGGCCAGTTCGCCGCGCGCCTCGGCATGCCCCTCGACCAGGAGGATACGCACGTCGTTCAGGGTCGCGGGTGAGGCCGCTCGCGTGCCGGTCCCCGCGGCCGGCCCGGGCGCCTGGCCTTCGCCGGCCAGCGGCAGGTAGATGGAGAAGAGCGCGCCCTGGCCTTCGCCTCCGCTCTGGGCGGCTACCCTGCCGCCCTGCAGCTCGGCCAGATGCCGCACCAGCGTCAACCCCAGGCCCAGCCCGTCGGGACGGCGGGCACGGAAGGCATCGAGCTGGCGGAACGGATCGAACAGATAGGGCATGACGTCGGCCGCGATGCCCTTGCCGGTGTCTCCGACGGCGATCCTGGCCTCGGTCTGCGTCGCCTCGACCCGTACCGAGACCTGGCCGTCGGGCAGGCTGAACTTGATGGCGTTGTCCAGCAGGTGCCCCACCATCTGCTCGATGCGCTCGGCGCTGCCCCAGACCCGGACCTCGCCGGGCGGCAGCTCGGCGCGCAGACTCACGTTGCGTTCGGCAGCCTTCGGAGCGGCCTGCGCGACCGCGCGCTCGACGATGGGCGCCAGCGCTTCCAGCCTCATCGAAAGCTGGAGGCGGCCCGTCATCGCATGGGTGGCGTCGAGCAATTCGTCGATCAGCCTGACCTGCTGCTGCACGCCGGTCCTGATGCCCGCCAGCGCTCGCGCCACCGTCGGCACGCCGGCGTCGACGCGGCTCTCGAGCACGTGGGCCCAACTCTGGATGCCGTTGAGCGGGGACCGCAGTTCGTGGGAAACCATGGACAGGAACTGGTCGCGTACCCCGATCGCCGTTTCCGCCTGCGTCCGCGCCGCCTGTTCGCGCAGCAGCAGCGTGTCGAGCTCCACCTGGGCGCGCACCCACGCGCTGACATCCACGGTCGTCACCAAGGCGCGCCCGCCGGCGCCGTCGGCCACGACGCGGACGCGGAAGTGGCGGGTGGAGGATCCGGTGTCTATGCGATAGTCGAAGGTCTGGGCCTTTCCCGTGGCCAGCGCGTCCGCCACCGCCTGCTCGTAGGCCGACGCGATGTAGGGCGCCACGCCGAGCTCGCGCGCGGTCTTGCCGACAAACGCCGCCGGCTCGATGCCGAACAACTCGCCGGCCGCCCGGTTGGCGTATAGATAGCGCAAGGATGCGTCGTAGGCGACGAGGGCATGAGGCAGCAGGTCCAGCAGCCGGCCCTCGTCGGCCTGGTTGCCATCAGGCGGGCGCGCCGCGGCGGACTCGCGCGCGGGCAGGCAGGTGCCGCTGAACCCCACGAATTGCCGGTTGGCCTCCAGGCTGGGGTGGGCCAGGGTATGCGCGTCCACCTGCCGCCCGTCGGCGGTGGCCACCCGGTGCGCCACGTCGAAAGGAGCCGCTTCGGCGGCTCCCTTGGCGACGGCGGCCCGGACCCGCTCGCGCTGGTCTGCCGGCACGCATGCCAGCCAGCCCCAGCCCAGGGCCGCCTCGGCGGACTGCCCCGTCAGGCGGGTCCAGGCGGGATTCACATACACCCACTCCCCCGTCGTGGAAGCGGACCAGAGCACGCCCGGGGCGTGCTCCGCCAAAATGCGATAGGAAGGACCGGACGGCCCGGCCGCCTGCGAAACGCGTCGTGCAACCATGTTCAACCGCGAAAAAGGCGCTGCATGTTCATCGGTTTTCTTGCCCTCCGCGGTCAGCGGGACCATTCGCCCTCATAGCCCTCTTCCGTCTCCTCGGGGGACCGGACGAAGAAGGTGGCCAGGAACGCTCCCAGCGAAACCAGGAACAGGACGAAGGCGATATTGGCGGCACTGGCCGCGAAATCGCCGAGTCCCACGACGGCAACAAGCAAGGGGATCACGAAAAAGATAGTAGCCCAGCGCAACATGGTTCTTCTCCTTGGCTTTCCCGTAAAGACGCGTCCCGCTGACGGCGGGCTCTGTTCGACGCGTCGGACGTCGTGCCGGATGACGAGCACATTCCGTACCATGCCGCGCTTGCCCTTTGAAAAGCCTGTTGCACTGGGTAATCGGGGGGTCTCTTATAAGATTTGCATGGTGCCCTGTCCCGCCTCAGGTAAGAATTACATGTAAATCTTGCAAGCGATCCGCAGGCTGCCTTCTCCGGCTACAAGTTCTACACTGGAGGCTGACCCGGGAGCCCCTCATGGACCTGTCCGACCTCGCCGCGGTGCTGGCGCGCCGCTATGACGATGAACTGATCCCCCTCTTGGCCGACTACGTGCGCGTGCCCGCCAAGTCGCCCATGTTCGATCCCAATTGGGCCGAGCACGGTCACCTGGCCGCGGTGGTGGACGCGGCGGCGAAGTGGGCGCGCGCTCAGCCGGTCACGGGGCTGCAGGTCGAGATCGTCGCCATCCCGGGCCGCACACCCTGCCTGTATTTCGAGGCGCCGGCCACCCAGGGCCTGGGGGGCGACCGCACCGTGCTGTTCTACGGCCACCTGGACAAGCAGCCCGAGATGACCGGCTGGCGCCAGGACCTGGGTCCGTGGACGCCGAAGATCGAGGACGGCAAGCTGTACGGTCGCGGCAGCGCGGACGACGGCTACGCCGTCTATGCCGCCCTGGCCACGCTGGCCGCGATGGACGCCCAGGACATACCCCGCCCCCGCTGCGTGGGGCTGATCGAGACCTGCGAGGAAAGCGGCAGCTATGACCTGCCCGCCTACCTGGACCTGCTCGCCCCGCGCATCGGTCCGCCGACGCTGGTGGTGGGCCTGGACTCGGGTTGCGGCAACTACGAGCAACTGTGGGTGACGACCTCGTTGCGCGGACTGACCGGCGGCGTGCTGACGGTCGAGATCCTGGACGAGGGCGTCCATTCGGGCATGGCCAGCGGCCTGGTGCCCTCGTCGTTCCGGATCGCGCGCCAGCTGCTCAACCGGATCGACGACCCGGCCACCGGCCGCGTGCTGCTGCCTGAACTGCATGCCGCCATCCCCGGGGAACGCCTGGCCCAGGCCCGTACCGCCGGCGCCATCCTGGGCGACCAGGTGTGGAAGCAGTTTCCCTGGGTAGGATGCTCGCACGGCGCCGACGGCCACGCCCATGCCCTGCCCACCACCACCGACCCGGTCGAGGGCATCCTGAACCGCACCTGGCGGCCGGCGCTGTCCGTCACCGGCGCGGCCGGCCTGCCGTCCATCGACGCCGCGGGCAACGTGTTGCGCCCCAAGACCTCGCTCAAGCTCAGCATGCGCCTGCCGCCCACGGTGGACGCCGACCGCGCGACGCGGGCGATGAAGGCCGCGCTGGAGCAGGACCCTCCCTACCAGGCCCGGGTCCGGTTCGAAAGCGAGGGTGGCGCCGGCGGCTGGAACGCGCCGCCGACCGCGCCCTGGCTCGCACGCGCCCTGGACGCGGCCTCGCAGTCGGCCTTCGGGCAGGGCACGGCGTGGATAGGCGAAGGCGGCACCATACCCTTCATGGGCATGCTGGGCGCGAAATTCCCCGAGGCCCAGTTCCTGATCACCGGCGTGCTGGGCCCCCGGTCCAACGCCCACGGACCCAACGAGTTCCTGCACATTCCCTACGTGAAGAAGCTGACCGCGGCCGTGGCCCACGTCATCGCCCAGGTCCGCTAGCCCCGCGCGCGCAACAGCCAGGTGGCGCAGAACAGCGCGGGAATCACCAGCAGCCCGTATGCCCAGGCATAGCCGGGCTGGCCGGCCTCGCCCGCCAGCGATGCCACGTAGCTGAACAGGGGTTGGCCCACGAGCACCCCGAAATAGGTGAACAGCAGCGTCCCGCCCGTGGCCGCGCCGGCCTGGCCCGCCGGCGAGCGCCGCGCGACCTCGGCCAGGAACACACCGTTCCAGCCTATCGCCGAAGCGCCGAACACCACGGCGACGGCGGCCACCAGGATCCATGGCGTGGACGCCTGCAGGCAGGCGGTGGCGACGCAGCTTCCCGCCATCGTCAGGGCCAGTCCGCCCAGGACCTTGCGTGGCGGGGCCCAGCGATCGGCCACGATGCCCCACAGGATCCGTCCGGCCACGCCGGCCACCTGGGACAAGGACAGGATGACGCCCGCCGCGATCAGGGTCCATCCCAGCGACAGGTTCAGGTAGGTCACCAGATAGGCGGTGATCGCCAGCTGGATGAAGGAGAACAGCAGCGAACACACGGCCATGAGGCGCAGCGCGGGCGTGCGCCAGACCAGTCCGACCGGCCGCGCCAGGTCTTGCCAGCGCCACGGTGCGGCGGCCTCGCCCGGCGCGTCCAGGCTGCGCCGCACGCTCTGCGCGACCAGCATGCACAGCAGGCAGGCCGCGGCGCAAACCCCCAGCGCCCACCGCCAGCCCAGCACGTGCTCGATCTGCGGACTGACGAGCGCGGCCAGCACGCCGCCCAGCGGCACGCCGGTCTGCTTGATCGAGAACACCAGCGACATGCGGTGGGCGGGCGTGCTGCGCATCAAGAGGTAGGAACTCGATGGCGTGATGGGTCCATACCCGGCGCCGATGACCAGGGCCCCGAGGGCGGCGGCCGCGGGTCCGCCGCTGCACAGCAGGCCCATGCCCAGGCCACACAGCAGCAGGGCCGCCTGGCTGCATCGCACCGCGCCCAGGCGGTTGACCAGGGTGCCGCCGACCACGCTGGTGAACATGGCGCCCAGGTAGACCAGGGCCATGTAGAAACCGATGGCGCTCGAGGGCAGGCCGAGTTCGCGCGTGGCCACCGGGCCGACCACCGCCGGCGCGATGGTCGCCGCCGAGGCCAGGGACTGGATCGCCAGCGTGACGGCCAACACCCACGCCGTGGAAGGTTGGCGCGGGCTATGCTTCATCCATGGCCTTCACGATGTGTTCCAGGACCTTGACCCGGGCGGTGCGCTTGTCGTCGTCGGCGATCACGATCCAGGGCGCGTGCGCGGTGTCCGTGCGCGCGATCATGTCGCGCGCGGCCGACATGTAGTCGTCCCACTTGCGCCGGTTGCGCCAATCGTCCGGCGTGAGCTTGAAGTTCTTGAAGGGGGAATCGCGGCGCTCCTTGAAGCGGCGCAGTTGCTCCTGGCGCGAGACCGACAGCCAGAACTTCAGCACCACCGCGCCGCCGCGGCGCAACTGGTCCTCGAAATCGTTGATCTCGTCATAGGCGCGCCGCCACGTGGCGGGCGGGATCAGGGACTCGACCCGCTCGACCAGCACCCGGCCATACCAGGAGCGATCGAAGATGCACACCCGGCCATGCAGCGGCAGGTGGCGCCAGAACCGCCACAGATACGGATGGGCCAGCTCGTCGTCGCTGGGCGCGGAGATGGGGACGATATCGAAGTCACGCACGTCCAGCGCGTGCGAGACGCGCCGGATCGCGCCGCCCTTGCCCGCGGCATCCACGCCCTCGAACACCAGCACCAGCGAGCGCTTGCGAAAGCGCTTGGCGCGGACCTGCTCCGACAGGCGCGCCTGCCAGCGGGCCAGTTGCCTTTCGTAATCGACCTCGTCCAGCTTGCCACCGCCCGGCGCCGGCTCGAGCGCCGCGCCGGAACGGCCGGCATGGCGCGCGGCCTGCAGCGGCGGCCGGCGCGGTGCGCGCGGCAACGGCTCGCGCATCGCCTGCAATACCGCCGCAGCGGTCTCGACGGCGCGCAGCCGGGCATCGGCGCTCGGCACCACCCGCCAGGGCGTATAGGCCGCGTCGGTGGCGCCCAGCACGATCTCGCCAGCCGTGCGCAGCCGGTCGAATTTTTTGCGGACCTTCAGGTCGGCCTCGGACACTCGCCAGGCCGTGGCGGGGTCGGCCAGTTGCGCATCGATGCGGGCGATCTGCGCGCCGCGCGACAGGTGATACCAGAGCTTGAGCATCCGCACCCGCTCGCTGGCCAGCATGGCCTCGAAGCGCAGGATCTCGGCGGCCATCGCCCCGATGCGGTCCATGTCGGGCTTCTTGCGCGCCGCCTCCTTGAAAAGCGGCGCATACCAGGAACCGAAGACGATGCCGGTCTGTCCCAGCGCGGGCAGCGCGTTCCAGTAGCGCCACATGGCCGGCCGCTGGGCCTCGTCCACGCTCGGATCGCCGAAGGCCAGGGTACGGATGTGGCGCGGGTCCATCCACTCGTTGAGCAGGTTGATCGCCGACCCCTTGCCCGCGCCATCGATCCCCGCCACCACGATCAGCACCGCACGGTCGCGTTGCTTCAGGAGCTCGTACTGCTGTTGGAGCAGTTCCGTCCTGAGCACGAGCTCGCGCCGCTCGTACTCCCGCTCGTCCATGGACGGGTCCCGCTCGGCTCGTTCGAACACGAAAAGCTCCCTGGTTCTGGCATCGCTCATCCTTTACCACAGTCGCTTGCAGGGACACAAGCCGATGCGCGCAAGGCTTCTGCTAACCTGGAATCATCCAGGCCCGCAGGCCGGGCCGGGCAGGCAAGGAGATGAACATGCAAACCCGAGTTGAAAAGGACACCTTCGGTCCGATCGACGTTCCCGCCCAGCATTTATGGGGCGCCCAGACCCAGCGATCGCTGCAGTTCTTCGCGATCTCGCACGAGAAGATGCCCGCGCCGCTGATCACGGCCCTGGCCCAGGTCAAGCGCGCCGCCGCCCGCGTCAACGCCGAACTGGGCCTGCTCGACGGCCGCGCGGCTCACGCCATCGAGGCGGCGGCCGACGAAATCATCGCCGGCCGCTGGCCGGACGAATTCCCGCTTAGCGTCTGGCAGACAGGCTCGGGCACGCAGACCAACATGAACGTCAACGAGGTACTGGCCAACCGGGCCTCGGAACTGCTGGGCGGCGAACGTGGCGAGGCGCGCCTGGTCCATCCCAACGATCACGTCAACCGCGGCCAATCCTCCAACGACGTGTTTCCCACGGCCATGCACGTGGCGGCGGCGTTGCAGATCCACGCCCGCCTGCTGCCCGCCCTGGCGCGGCTGCGCAAGACGCTGGGGGACAAGGCTCGGGCCTATGCGGACATCGTCAAGATCGGCCGCACCCACCTGCAGGATGCCACGCCCCTGACCCTGGGGCAGGAACTGTCGGGCCACGAGGCCCAGCTCCTCCTGGCCGAAGAACAGATCCGCCATGCCCAGCGCAGCCTGCTGCAGCTGGCCATAGGCGGCACCGCGGTCGGCACCGGCCTGAACACCCATCCGGAATTCGGCGCGAAGGTGGCCGCCGAACTGGCCCGCGAAACCGGCCTGCCGTTCGAGTCGGCGCCCAACAAGTTCCAGGCGCTGGCCTCGCACGAGGGCCTGCTGTTCTCGCACGGGGCCCTCAAGACCCTGGCGGCCGGCCTGATCAAGCTGGCCAACGACGTGCGCTGGCTCGCCAGCGGCCCGCGCTCCGGGCTGGGCGAGATCAGCATCCCCGAGAACGAGCCCGGCAGCTCCATCATGCCCGGCAAGGTCAACCCGACGCAGTCCGAGGCCCTGACCATGCTCGGCGCCCAGGTCCTGGGCAACGACGTCGCCATCAACATCGGCGGCGCCAGCGGCAACTTCGAGCTGAATGTCTTCAAGCCCATGCTGATCCACAACTTCCTGCAGTCGGTGCGCCTGCTGGCCGACGGCATGGAAAGCTTCGAGAAGAACTGCGTGGCCGGCCTGGAACCCAACCGCGACCGCATCGCCGAACTGGTGGAACGCTCCCTGATGCTCGTCACCGCCCTCAATCCCCACATCGGCTACGACAAGGCCGCCCAGATCGCCAAGAAGGCCCACAAGGAAAACCTGTCCCTGCGCGAATCCGCGCTGGCCCTGGGCTACGTGACGAACGAGCAGTTCGACGCCTGGGTCGTCCCGAAAAACATGGTGTAGGGGTAGAGCCCCCCCCTACGCCCTTCGGGCGCCCCCCAGGGGGCGAAACCGGCGGACTGGCGGAGCCAGATCCGCGGTTTCCTGGGTCTAGGGAAACCATCTTGGACTGAAGCACGGTTGCTACCGCTGGCTGCCAGCGAAGCACCGGCGCCACAACCCAAGACAGCGGTACTAGACCCAGGATGCGGTGGATCCGGCTTTGCCGGTCCACCCGCATCGCCCCCTTGAGGGGGCCCGCGCAAGCGGGTAGGGGGTGGGCTTCCCTTGCGCGCGTCAGCGCGTAGGGGGGGGCTCCCGCCTTCCGCTGACGGCGGAGCCGGCGTTGGCGGAAAGACGGTTGAAGAACAGGACGGACATCATCATCGTGATGCCGATGACCAGGAAGCCGGGGATCACGTCGTAGGCATCGAGCGTGGAGGTGCCGCGCGCGGCCATGCTGACCTTGAGGGCGAAGGCGGCCACGGCCACGCCCAGGCTGATGGCCAGTTGCTGGACCGCGCTGGCCATGCCGGTAGCCCGGCCCATCTGCTCGGGGCCGATGTCGGCATAGGCGAGCGAATTGACGCCGGTCAGCTGCAGCGACCGGAAGAAACCGCCCAGCAGCAGCACGATGATGATGACGGCGTGCGGGGTGGCCGAGGTGAACAGCACGCAGCCGATGATGGACACCCCGGTCAGGAAGGCGTTGACCACCAGGGTGCGGCGGAATCCGAAGCGCTTGATGATGGGGCTGGCGCTCATCTTCATCATCAGCGCGCCCAGCGCGCCGGCGAAGGTCAGCATCCCCGCGGCGAAGGGCCCCATGCCGAACGCCACCTGCAACTGCATGGCCAGCAGGAAGGGCACGGCGCCGACCGCCAGCCGGCAAAGGTTGCCGCCCAGCAGCGCGATGGAGAAGGTCGGGATCTTCAGCAGGCGGAAGTCCAGGATGGGATGCGGCGACCGCTCCGCATGCCTGATATACAGCAATCCGCATACGCCCCCCAGCGCCAGCATCGCCAGCACCATGGGCGTCGACAGCACGCCGTGGCCCACGGCCTCGAAGCAGAACACCAGCGTGCCCAGGCAGACGGCGGTCAGCAGGAAGCCGATGATATCCAGCGGCTGCGGCTGGCCCGCCTCGGTATCGTGGATGTAGCGCAGCGCCAGGATCACGCCCAGGATGCCGATGGGCAGGTTCATGAAGAAGATCCAGCGCCAGGATCCGTATTCGACCAGGAAGCCTCCCACGGCCGGCCCGAAGATGGGCCCCAGCAAGGCGGGCATGCTGAGGAAGGACATGGCGCGCACCAGTTCCGACTTGGACACGGTGCGCAGCAGCACGATGCGTCCCACCGGGACCATCATCGCGCCGGCGAACCCCTGCAGCATCCGGCCCGCCACCATCTGGCCCAGGGTCTGCGACAGGCCGCACAGCGTGGAGCTGAGGGTGAACAGGACGATGGCGGAGGCGAACACCTGGCGCGCGCCGAACCGGTCGGCGGCCCAGCCGCAGATGGGCACGAACACGGCGGCGCTGAGCAGGTAGGCGGTGATCGCGACGTTGAGCCTGACCGGATCCTCGCCGAAAGAGTGCGCCATCGAGGGCAAGGCCGTGGCGATGACGGTGGAGTCCAGCATCTGCATGAACAGCGCGCAGCCGACGATGAGCGGCACGACCATGGGCCCGAGCCGCTGCGTGATCCGGGCGATGAACGGGGAGTGATCGTTGGTGGACAAGGCCATGTCTTTCACTCCCCAAGATGCTGCAGGGCTTTGGCCGCGCGGCCAAGCGCGGCGCGGTCGTCGGGATCGAGCTTGGCGATGCGGCCCGCCAGCCAGTCGGTGCGGCGCTTGCGCACCTCGGCCACCAGCCGGCGTCCCTCCGGGGTCACGGCCAGTCCCACGCGGCGCTTATCCGCGTGCAGGGTCTGGTCGCGCTGGATGTAGCCGGCGGCCTCGAGCTGCTTGATGTGGTTGCTCATGCTGGCGGCGCGCATGTTCTCGCGATTGGCCAGGTCGTTGACGCCTATGCCCGGCTCCTTGTCGATGGCCGACACCAGCATGACCATGAGCGGCGATACGCCGAAGGTCTGGGTCTCGCGCCGCAAGAGCCTGTTCAGCCGCAGGATGGCCGGCCGCAATTGCGCGGCCAGGTCGATCGATTCGTTACCGGTGGGGTCCAACATGATCCTGGCGGGGGCGCACGCATGGGCGCCGCGCCCAATAAGTTAGTTAGTTGAACTAACTATATAGGCGCAGGCCGGCGATTGCAAGTCCCGCCGCGGACCAAGGTCCGCGCCGCGTCACATGACCGAGGAGGCTCCGCCGTCCAGGTTGACGCTGGAGCCGGTCACATAGCTGGCCGCGCCGGAGGCAAGGAAGACGATGACGTTGGCGGCTTCCTCGGCTTCGCCCACCCGTCCCAGAGGAATGTCCTGAGCGAATTCGCGGTACAGGTCGTCGGCATCCCGGCCCTTGGAGGCGGCGGCGCGCTCGTGCTGTCCGGCCTTGATCTTGCCGATGCAGACGGCGTTCACCAGGATGTTGTCGGCCGCGAACTCGCGCGACAGCGCCTTGGTCAGGGCCAGTCCGGCCGCGCGGGAGACCGAGGTCGGCATGGACGTGGCGGCGGGCTGCTTGCCGCCTATGGTCGAGATGTTGACGATGCGGCCGCCCCCTTGTTTCTTCATGTGCTGGACGGCCAGGCGCGAACAGCGGATCGCCCCGTACAGCTTCAGTTCGAGATCGGCATCCCAGTCGGCGTCGCTGACCTTCAGGAACGGGCCGCGCATCGAGGTGCCGGCATTGTTGACCAGGATGTCGATGCGGCCGAAATGATCCGCCACGGCCGTGAAGAATCGCTCGATTTCCTCGGGCCTGGAGATGTCCGTGGCCAGCCCGAAGACGTCGCCGCCCTTGGCGCGCAACAGTTCCACGGTGGCCGCCAGCTTGTCCGCGCTGCGGGCGCAGATCGCCACCCGGGCGCCCTCTTCCACGAATTTCAGCGCGGACGCCAGGCCTATGCCGGCCGTCGCGCCCGTCACCACCGCCACTTTTCCTTTCAATCCCAGATCCACTTGTCGCTCCGTCACATAGAATCCATACAGGACGCGGCAACCGCCGCGCCTTGCTCTCTTTCGTTCACCACCGCGGTCCGCACCGCCATCCAGGCCCCAAGCCATGCAGGCAGACTTCCACGACACCGGCATCATTCGCGCATTCCATGCCCATGTCTACTACGACCCCGCCACCACCCGCGACGTCGCCGCGATCGTGCGCGAGGAAGCCGTCGCGCGCTTCCCCCTGCGCGCCGGCCGCTGGCACGACGTACCCGTCGGCCCGCATACCCAGGCCATGTACCAGTTGCTGTTCGACCCCGCCGTCTTCGCCTCGCTCGTACCCTGGCTCATGCTGAACCGGCGCGGCCTGGACGTACTGGTGCATCCGGACACCGGACTTCCGCGCCGCGACCACCTGGTGCATGGGTTCTGGCTGGGCAGGGTGCTGCCGCTGAAGGCCGAGCGCCTGCCCGAGCGGGACGATTGAACCCTTTCACGCCGCGTTTTCCATCCACCCCAGCCGAGCTCCCGCGGCGGCGGTGATCTCGAACGATCGCAGGCGCGCGGCGTGGTCGTAGACCTGCGCGGTCACCATCAGCTCGTCGGCCCCATGCCGGCGCGCGAACTCGTCCAGTCCGGCCTCGACGTCCTCCGGCGTTCCCACCACCGCGCAGGACAGCGAGCGCTCGATGTGCGCTTTCTCGGCCCCGCTCCAGATCTCCTCGATGTTGTCCACGGGGGCGTTCAGCTTGCCGGGCGCCCCCCGGATCAGGTTGACGAATTGCAGTTGCAGCGACGTGAACAGGCGGCGCGCCTCGTCCCGGGTGTCCGCGGCGAACACGTTGATGCCCAGCATCACATAGGGTTGGCGCAAGGCCTCGGAAGGCTGGAAGCGCGTGCGGTAGAGGTCCAGCGCCGCCGTGAGGTAGCCCGGCGCGAAGTGCGAGGCGAAGGCGAAGGGCAGCCCCATCTGCGCCGCCAGCTGCGCGCTGAAAAGACTGGATCCGAGCAGCCACAGCGGCACGTCCAGACCGCCGCCGGGCACGGCCTGCACCGCCTGCCCCGGGCTCGGCGCCCGGAAATAGTGCTGCAGCTCGGCCACGTCCTGGGGAAAGCGGTCGGCGGTATCGCCCTGCCCCCGGCGCAGCGCGCGGGCGGTGGCCTGGTCCGAGCCGGGCGCGCGGCCCAGGCCGAGGTCGATGCGGCCCGGGTATAGCGAGGCCAGCGTGCCGAACTGTTCGGCGATGACCAGCGGCGCATGGTTGGGCAGCATGACGCCGCCCGCGCCCACCCGCATGTGCCGCGTCCCGGCGGCCACGTGGGAAATCACGAGGGCCGTTGCGGCGCTGGCGATGCCGGGCATGTTGTGATGCTCGGCCAGCCAGTAGCGGCGATAGCCCCAGCGTTCGGCATGCTGGGCCAGGTCGAGGGTGTTGCGGAACGCGTCGGCGGCGGTGCCGCCGGCGCAGATGGGTGACAGATCCAGTACGGACAGTGCGGTCATTTCGTTCTCGTGCAAGGAATGCGCCCGGCGGGAAAGCGGGCGGTGGCCACGCTGCGTTAACCGAAGGTTGACGAGGCTTGAAAAGACGTCGCTCGTCAGGCGGACAGGCGCTCAATACACTCATCGTACCCTTCACCCCGGACTCCCTTCGATGAAAACCTTACCCGCCATAAGCCTATGGGCCGCGCTGGCCATCGCCCTTGCCCCGGCCGCCCACGCGCAATCCGGCGCTTATCCCTCCCGTCCCGTCAAGATGGTGGTCGGGTGGTCGCCCGGCGGCGCGACCGATTTGCTGGCCCGCATGGTTTCCACGGAACTGAGCCAGCAGCTCGGCCAGCAGGTGGTGGTGGACAACCGGCCCGGCGCCAACGGCACGATCGGCCACGCCCAGGTGGCGGCCGCCCCGGCCGACGGCTACACGCTGATCCTGGCCACCAACAGCACCTACGCCATCGCCGAGCACCTGTACAAATCGCTGCCGTACCGGCACGAACGCGACCTCGCCCCGATCTCGCTGCTGGCCTCGAGCCCGCTCATCCTGGCGGTACGCCCGACGCTGGAGGCCGGCGGCGTGAAGGAATTGCTGGCCCTGGCCCGCAAGCAGCCCGGCCGCCTGAACGTCGCCTCGGGCGGCAACGGCTCGACCAGCCACCTGGCGGCCGAGCTGTTCATGAGCCTGACGGGCATTTCCATGACGCATGTCCCCTACAAGGGCGGCGGTCCGGCCAACAACGCGGTGGCCGCCGGAGAAGTCGACGCGGCCTTCCTGGACCTGGGCGTCGCCCTGCCCTTCGCTTCCGCCGGCCGCCTGAAGGCCATCGCCGTGACGGGCACCGCCCGCTCGCCCTTGCTGCCCGAGGTTCCCACCGTGGGCGAATCGGGCGTGCCCAGCTTCGAGTCGACGACCAACTTCGCGCTGTTCGCGCCCGCGGGAACGCCGCGCCCGGTCATCGACCGCCTGCACCAGGCCGTGCACAAGGTGCTGGCGGGCAGCGACCTGCGCGACAAGCTGCGCCGGCAGGGCGTGGAGATCGTCGACAGTTCGCCCGACGAGCTTCGCCGCGCCGCGGCCGCGGAAAGCGCCAAGTGGGCCCGCATCATCCGCGAACGCCACATCTCCCTGGACTAGGATGGCCTCGCATTCCCACCCCGCGCTCGACGTCGCAGTCGTCGGCGCCGGGCCCATCGGCTGCGCCACCGCGGCCTATCTGCTTCGTCACGGACACCGTCCCTTCCTGTGGTCTCCCACCGCATCGCGGCTCGAACGCCGCGGCGGCATGGCGCGCATCGCCTGCACCGGCGCCCTGGACGGCGACGTGGAGATCGAGTTGCTGGCCGCGCCTGAACGGCTGGCCGGGTTCGATACCGTCATCGTCTGCCTGCCGGGCAACGCCTATGCCGACGTGCTGGGACGGCTGGCACCGCTATGGCGCGACGGCCAGACCGTCATCGTCAGCGGCGCGCTCAGCCTGGCGCCGCTCTGGCTGCGCGAGCGCGCGGCGCGGCGCGGCTGCGAGCTGCATGCCGCGGGCTGGGCCACGACGCCCACGACCGCCCACTTCCTGCCCGACGGCCGGCTGCACGCGAATCCGCTGCGCCATCGCATCGACATGGCCTCGACCGGAGATGGCGGCCGCATCCTGGCGCTTTGCGCCGCCTTGCTGGGCGAGCGCTTCGTCGACGCCGGCGACCTGCTGGCGCCGACGCTGGCCAACATCAACCCCATCGCCCACGCCGCCGAGGTCATCCCCAACCTGACCCGGATGGACCGGGGCGAGGACTGGCCGCTGTTCGGCTGCTTCACGCCGGTGGTCGGCCGCCTGGCCGAAGGGCTCGATCGGGAACGCCTGGCCACCGCCGCGGCGCTGGGCTTCGCCCTCCCCACGCTGGCCGAGCATTACAGCCGGTCCTACCATATCGAGGCCGGGCCGCTGCACGAGATGGCCGCGGCCATCCAGGCGCGCGGCATGGGCCCATCGGGCCCCGCCCGCCTGGACCACCGCTACGTGCTGGAGGACGCCCCCTTCGGGCTGGTGTTCCAGGAAGCGCTGGCCCGGGCCGCGGGCGTGGACACGCCGCTGCTGTCGGCCTGCATCGACATCCTGGAATCCGTCTATGCGCGCGACTTCCGGGCCGAGAACTTCCTGGTGGACGAACTGGGACTGGCCTCGGGCGGCGTGGCCGCGCTGCGCAGCCGCTGCGCCGCCTCGCGCAGCGCCGACACGCCCCCGCGATGAGCGCCGCTGAAGCGGTAGACCATCGCGATCGGTACCGGCGCGGGCAGGTCTTCCATGCCGATCTCCACCAGGGTGCCGCGCCGCAGGCGATCCTCGATCACGCAACGCGCCGCCAGGGTCACGCCCAGCGCCTGTTCGGCCAGTTGCAGGTTGGTGATGGCATTGGTGGATTCGATGCGAGGCACGATGGGCGCCAGGCCGTGCTGCAGCATGACCTGCTCGACCATCATGCGGGCATTGGTCGGCCGGGGCGGCAGGATCCACGCTTCGTCGCGCAACGACCGCCACGCGTGGCGCCGCCGGCGGTCCGCGGCCAGCGGATGCTTGGGCGCGCACACCACGGTCCACTCCTCGACTCCTATCTGCTCGATGACGAAACCGTCCGGCCTCAGCCCGCCAAGCTCGGACGGCGTGTTCATCGTGACCAGCACGTCGAGGTCGCCGGCCTCCAGCTTCTGGCACATGTCGGCCAGCCGGCCCTCGACGATGCGCACGGGCGGCAGGCCCCCATGGGCCGCCAGGTCACGCAGCAGCCTGGGCACCAGCGTCCAGGCGATGAAGGGCGGCGCGCCCAGCCGCATGCCCTGGTCGGCCGGCATGCCATGCGCGGCCAGTTCGTCCGCCAGCTGGGCCACCTCGCCCAGCAGCACCCGCGCACGCTGGACGATCAGGTCGCCGGCCGCGGTCGTGACCACGCCGCGCGGCAGGCGATGGAAGATGGCCGTGCCGAACAGCGCCTCCACTTCGCGCAGCCCCTTGCTGACCGCGGCCGTGCTCAGATGCAGCCGCTGGCCCGCCGCCCGCATGTTGCCGGCATCGGCCAGGGTACTGATGAGTTCGAGCTGGCGCATCCTGAGCGCGGCCAGCAGGCGGTGTGTCGCATCGTGCATACGGATAGTCCTGGCAGGGGGGCGCGACTGCGCGTCCCCACGCGAGCATACTCCGCGGAGGCCGCATGACGCGCCGACCCGCCTCCGTGCGCATCGTGGCCACCGGCGGCACCATCGCCGGCGCCGCGCCATCGCCGCGGGACACCAGCGGCTACCGCGCCGGCGCCCTTCCGGCCGCCGCGCTGCTGGCCGACCTTCCCCTTCAGGACGACATCCGCCTGGATGCGCGGCAACTGGCTTCGCTGGACAGCAAGGACGCGCTGCCCGAGTTATGGCAAATGCTGGCGCGGGAACTGGCGCAGGCACAGTCGGACCCCGGCGTCGACGGCGTGGTGCTGACCCACGGCACCGACACCCTGGAGGAGACGGCCTGGTTCCTGCACCTGACCCTGGCCCTGGCCAAGCCGCTGGTCATCACCGGCGCCATGCGCCCCGCCACCGCGATCTCCGCCGACGGTCCCATGAACCTGCTGCAGGCCGTGCAGGTGGCGGCGTGCCCGTGGGCGGCGCGGCACGGCGTCGTTGCCGTCCTGAACGGCCGGGTCCACCACGCCCGCCATCTGCGCAAGGCGCACACGCATCGCGTGGACGCCTTCGATAGCGGGGAAGCCGGCGCCGCCGGCTTCGTCCAGGATGGCTACGTGGGCTGGCTCTCGCCGCCCCGCCGCCGCCCGCCGCGTTTCCCGCCGGACACGCCGCTGGCGCCCGTGGACATCCTGTTCGACTACCCCGGCATCTCCACCTCGATGGTCGATGCGGTCCTGCGCGCCGGCGCGCGCGGGCTGGTCTGGGCCGGCTACGGCAACGGTTCCATCAGCGGCCGCATCGAGCCGCTGTTGCGCGAGGCCGGCCGCCGCGGCCTGGCGATCGTGCGCGCCACCCGTACCGGCGCCGGCCGGGTGGCACATCCGGGCACCGGCGATTTCATCCAGGCCGCCGGCCTGGACCCGTACAAGGCGCGCATCGCGCTGATGCTGGCGCTGGGCGCCGGCACGCCGCCGGCGGCCTTGCAGGCGCTGTTCGACACCCTGTCCTACGAATGAATGAAGCGAGCGGCGCGCCCGGGGTTTTCCCCAGCGCGCCATCGTTGAAAGCGGCAACTTGTTACGGTATAGTTGATAAAATCCATAGTTGATTTAAGCAACAATCTGGCTTTCCCCCGGCAAGGACGAGAAGTCCTCCGGACAGCCGCCATCGAGGAGACAGCATGAAGACCCGTTTCGCCCTCCGGCTGGGAGCCGTCGCGGCTGCCTTGGCGACGACGCTGCCCGCATGGGCGCAAAGCGAATCCGCGGCCAATTATCCGTCGCGGCCGATACGCATCATCGTTCCCTACACGCCGGGCGCGATCAATGACGTACTGGCGCGCCGCATCGCGCAGCAGTTGTCCGAAGCGCTCAAGCAATCGGTCGTCGTGGAGAACAAACCCGGCGGCGGCACCGTCATCGGCACCGAATACGTCGCACGCGCCGAACCCGACGGCTACACGCTGCTGCAGACGGCAGCCTCGCACTCGATCAATCCGAGCCTGGTTCCCAAGCTGCCCTACGACTCCATCAAGAGCTTCAGCTTCATCACCCTGGTGGGAACCTCGCCCTACGTGATGACCGCCACCCCCAGCCTGCCCGCCAACACGCTCCCCGAGCTGATCGCGCTGGCCAAGTCGCAACCGGGCAAGATCTCGTACGCCTCGACCGGCAACGGCGGCAGCGCCCACCTGATGGGCGAGCTGCTCAAGGACATGGCCCAGATCGACCTGATGCACATTCCCTACAAGGGCCTGGCGCAAGGCCTGAACGACGTCGCCAGCGGACAGGTGCAACTGACGTTCAGCACCTATACGGGCGCGATGGCCTACCTGCAGCCCGGCCGCGTGAAGGCGATTGCCGTCACGGGCAAGGAACGCATGTCGGTGCTGCCCAACGTGCCCACCATCGCCGAAACCCTGCCCGGCTACGATGCCTCGGGCTGGTGGGGCTATGTCGCGCCGGCCGGCACGCCCAAGCCCATCGTCGACAAGCTCAATCGCGAGTTGAACAAGATCGTGCAATCGGCCGACTTCAAGGAGCACTTCAAGTCCCAGGGGGTCGAGATGCTGGGCACCACGCCTGACGAGTTCCGGACCCACGTCGAGCGCGAGATGGAAACCTGGCGCAAGCTGATCAAGAAAGCCAACATCACGATGGGCTGACCCCCTGCCATGAAGATCGCCCGCTGGTCGCTGGACTTCTACCGCCTGGCCTATCGCCGCCAGGTGGTCTGGGCCAACGCGATCGAGGACGCCGGCGTCTACGCCCTGCTGCGCATCGAGTCGGACGACGGCCTGGCCGGCATGGCCGAAGGCACGGTCAAGGCGACCTGGTCCGGCGTCTCGCCGGCCTCGCTGGCCGCGGCCTTCCGCGACCTGGTGATGCCTGCGGCGGCGGGCCTGGACGTATCCGACCCGGCCACGCTGCGCCAGGCGCTGGCTCCCCTGCCGGAGAATCGACTGGCCAAGGGCATGCTGGAGACCGCCTGCTGGATGCTGCGCGCCGCCCGCGCCGGGCAGCCGCTGTGGCAATTCTGGGGCGGCACGCCCGAGGTCGAGGTGACCTGGACCGTGACCCGCCAGCCTCCGGAGGTCATGGCCCGCGAAGCCGCGGGCGCGGCCGAGCGCCATGGCATCCGCGCGTTCAAGATCAAGGGCGGACAGGGGATGGACGTCGACCGGCGGGCGCTGCGCGCCATACGGCGGGCCGTGGGCGACGGCGCGGTCTTCAACGTGGACGCCAACTCGGCCTACGCGCCGGACGAGGCCGCGGCCTACCTGCGCCTGCTCGAGGACGAAGGGGTCGAGACCGCGGAAGATCCCTGCCCGCTGCGCCCGGATGCCCATTTCGAGGCCTTGCAGCGGGGCACCGCCCTGCCCATCCTGGTGGACAGCCCCTGCGCCACGGTCGCCGACGCCGCGCTGTTCCTGGAACGGGGCGCGCGCTCGCTCAGCGCCAAGCCCGGGCGCATAGGCATGACCGAGACGCTGGCCATCGGCGACCTGGCGCGCAAGTACGGAGCCCGGATCGCCACCGGCATCTATGCGGAAAGCGCGCTCGGTACCCTGATCAACCTGCAACAAGCCGCGGCCGTGCCTGCCGCCGACTGCGCCTTCGCCGCGGAACAGACTTTCTTCCTGACCCTGGCCGAGCAGGTCGTGCCGGCCGAACCCGTCATCCGGCGCGGCCGCGTGGCGCTGCCGCCGTCCCCTTGCGTGGACGACTGGATAGACCGCGAGCGGCTGGAGCGGTACCGCCTGCCCGTGTCCGCGTCCTGAGGGATGCGGTCTGCGCCTGCAGCCAGGCGCGAAAATCCGCCAGCACCGGGTCGCCGGCGTTCTCGACCGGATAGGCGAAGTAGTAGGCGCCTTCGCTGCGCACGGCCAGGTCCGACAACACCTTGAGCTTGCCCGAGCGCAGCTGGTCGCCGATCAGGAAACGCGGCAGCAGCGCCACGCCCAGGCCGGCGCAGGCGGCGCTGATCAGCATGGACTGGATCTCGAAGCGCGGCCCCCGCATGACGTTGACGTCGGGCAGGCCAGCCGCCGAGCACCAGTGGCGCCAGGCCTCGGGGCGGGTCATCAGGTGCAGCAGCCGGCAGCCTACGATGTCTCGCGGACCGGGCGCGGCGGCGCCCCGCAGCAATGCCGGGCTGCCCACCGGCAGCAGCACCTCGTCGAACAAGTGGTCGATCCCCGCGCCGGGCCAGTCGGGCGCGCCGAAATACAGGGCGCCGTCCAGCGCGCTTTCGCTGAAGAAGAAGCGCGTGCTGCGCGCGCTGACGTGCACGGTGGCCCCGGGCTGGTCGTCGTAGAACGAGGCCAGCCTGGGCACCAGCCATTGCGATCCCACGGTCGGCAGCGCGGCGATCTCGAGCACCACGCCGCCTCCCTCGTGCCCCATGACTTCCTGCGTATCGCGCTCGATGCGTTCGATGGTCTGCATCACCCGCTCGCCATACATGGCTCCCGCACGCGTGAGCGAGATGCGCTTCTTGATGCGGTGGAACAGCCGCACGCCGAGTTGTTCCTCCAACAGCGAGATCTGGCGCGACACGGCGCTTTCGGTCAGTGACAGCTCGGCCGCCGCGCGGGTGATGCTGAGGTGGCGCGCCGCCGCGTCGAAGGCGGTCAACGCACCGATGCTGGGCAGCCTGCGTCGCATTGGGTCATTCCAAAAACTCAAGATGTCTCCAGAATAAATCGTTTGTCGGACCGCGGACAAGACTCCTAGGATGTGTCCCGTTCCTCCACATTCCTGCATGCCATGACCGCAAACAACGAACGAGTCCTGATCGCCGGCGCCGGCCCCGTGGGCCTGGTGGCCGCCAACGTGCTGGCGGATGCCGGCATCCCCGTGACGGTGTTCGAGGCCGAGGCCAGCCTGCCGCAGACCTTGCGCGCCTCGACCTTCCAGCCTTCCACGCTGGACCTGCTCGCTCGCCTGGATATTTCGAAATTACTCATCAACATGGGCCTGGTGGCCCCGCGCATGCAGTACCGCGACCGCCAGGGCTGGGTGGCAGAGTTCAACTTCGGCGCCATCGGCGACGAGACCGCGCACCCCTATCGCCTCCAGTGCGAGCAGTTCAAGCTGAACGGCCTGCTGGTCGAACGCCTGGCGCGCATCCCGCATGCCGAGGTCCGCTTCGACGCGCGCGCGACCGACGTCCGGCAGGATGCGGACGGCGTCACGCTTACGCTCCAGGGCGCCGACGGCGCCACGACGACGGAACGCGGCACCTGGCTGATCGGCGCCGACGGCGGCCGCAGCGCGGTGCGCGACCTGCTGGGCGTGGTGCTGGAAGGCTTCACCTGGACCGAACGCTTCCTGGTGGCCAGCACCCCTTTCGATTTCGCCGACGTCATCCCCGGCCTGGCCGAAGTCAGCTACTTCGCCGATCCCGAGCAGTGGTTCTTCCTCTTGCGCGTGCCCGGCCTCTGGCGCGTGATGCTGCCGGTGGGCGCGGACGAGACCGATGCCGACATCCTGTCGGACGCCAGCATCCAGCGCCGCCTGCAATGCGTGCACCCGAACCCGGCCGGCTACGCCATCGAGCACCGCACCATCTATTCCGTGCACCAGCGCGTGGCGCCGCGATACCGGGTGGGCCGGGCCTTCCTGGCGGGCGACGCGGCCCACCTGAACAATCCGCTGGGCGGCATGGGCATGAACGGTGGCATACATGATGCTTTCAATCTTGCCGACAAGCTGGCCCGCGTCTGCCTGGGGCAGGCCGGCGAGGCCCTGCTGGACAGGTACGAGGCGGAACGGCGGCCCGTGGCGCTCGACTACGTGAACAAGATCACCATCGCCAACAAGAACAACCTGGAGACGCGGGACGAGGCGCGGCAGAAGACCTGGCGCGAAGAAATGACCCGCACGGCCGGCGACGGGCAACTGGCCAGGGAGTACCTGTTGAAGGTGTCCATGATCAGCAGCCTGCGGCGGCCGGAGATGCACCAGGGCGCGTGACCCGCAGTATGCGCTCCCCTTCCCTACCATCCTCCATCGGGAGTTCAGCATGTTCAGCAAATTCGCACTAGGCAGTATGCTCGCGCTGGTGTCGGCCACGGCTCCGGCCTGGGCCGACTCTTATCCCAGCCGTCCCATCACCATCGTGACGCCGTTCCCCCCGGGCAGCACCAGCGACATCATTCCCCGCCTGCTGGCCCCCCATGTCTCGAAGGCCCTGGGCGCCACGGTGGTCGTCGAGAACCGCGCCGGCGCCAACGGCTCGCTGGGCGCCGCGAAAGTGGCGACCTCGCCGGCCGACGGCTACACGCTGCTGATGGCCACGACCGGCGTGCTGGCCATCAATCCCTGGGTGTACGGCAAGCTGTCGTACGCCCCGGCCAAGGACTTCGATCCCGTCATCAACGCCGCGTCCACCCCCAACCTGCTGGTGGCCCACCCCGGCATCGCGGCCTCCAACCTGAAGGAACTGGTCGACCTGGCGCGCAAGCGTCCCGGCGAGCTGACTTTCGCCTCGGCCGGCAACGGCAGCACCAGCCACCTGTGCGGCGAATCGCTGAAGGCGGCCACCGGCGTGGACCTGGTGCACGTGCCCTACCAGGGACCGGCCCCGGCCATGCAGGACGTCCTGAGCGGCCGCGTCAGCCTGATGTGCGACAACCTCTCGAACGTCCTCCAGTACGTCAAGAGCGGCCGCCTGAAGGCCATCGCGCTGACCGGCAAGGAACGCAGCCCGCAGGCGCCCGACATCCCGACCTCGGCCGAGGCCGGCTACCCCGACGTGCAGGCCGGCAACTGGTACAGCTTCGTCGCGCCCGCGGGCACGCCGCGCTCCATCGTCGACCGGCTGAACACCGAGTTCGCCAAGGCCTTGCACGACCCCGCCGTCACCTCCCGGCTGGAATCGCTGGGGCTGACCATCATCGCCGACAAGCCCGACGAGTTCCGCGCCTTCATCGCGCAGGAATCGGCCCATTGGCAGAAGGTGGTCAAGGCCGCCAATGCCAGGCTGGACTGACGGCCCGCCCGATCCGGCCGCCATGTCCGCATGCGCGGCCGCCACGTTTTCCGATGGATACACGATGCTCCTGAACTTCATCACCGGCGCGGGCACCGCCTCGCGCGACACCGCCATCTCGCACGCAGTCATCGCCGGCTGGACCGGCCGCGACCGCGAGGCCATGGAGAAACACATCGCCGAGCTGGAGGCCCTGGGTGTCCCGCGCCCGGCCGCCACCCCCATGTACTACCGCGTCGCGGCCTCCCGCCTGACCACACGCGACCGCATCGAGGTCTGCGGCACCGACTCCAGCGGCGAGGTCGAGTTCGTCATGCTGCGCGCGGGCGGGCGGTTGTGGGTAGGCATAGGCTCGGACCACACCGACCGCAAGGTCGAGACCATGGGCGTGGCGATCTCCAAGCAGTTGTGCGAGAAACCCGTGGGCGCTGACTGGTGGCTGTTCGACGATGTGGCCGCGCACTGGGACCGGCTGCTGCTGCGCGCCTTCATCGAGGAAGACGGCCGGCGCGTGCCCTACCAGGACGGCCCGGTGACGGCCATGCGCCATCCGCTCGAGCTGATCGCCGGCTATGCCGACGGCGGTGGCGCCCTGCCCGAAGGCGGCGCGATGTTCTGCGGCACGCTGCCCGCCCACGGCGGCATCCGCCACTCGGCCCGCTTCGATTTCGAACTGCACGACCCCGTGCTGGACCGCACGCTGCGCCACGGCTATCTCGCCGAGTCGCTGCCCGTGGCCGGCTGATTCCCTTTCATATCAGGAGCCCCTTTTTATGCCCGTGAACAAACTGCACGACGAATTCCATAACGTGGACATGGAGAACGGCTGGCAATTGCCCGAAGGCTACGACCCCGCCTCCGGCGCCCGCGAGAAGATCCTGGCCGGCGCGCTGGACGTCCTGAACAAGCGGGGCAGCCGCACCCGCCTCCTGCGCTTCCCGCCCGGACTCCACACGCGGGAGGCCATCGTCCATGACCATTGGGAGGAAGTCTTCCTGGTCTCCGGCGACCTCACGGTGGGCAACGACGCCGACGGCAACGGCGGCACGCCGTTCTCCGGCTACACCTACGCGGTGCGCCCGCCCGGCGCCTGGCACGGCCCGTTCAAGTCCAACGGCGGCTGTCTCCTTCTGGAAATACACTACTACGACCCTGCCTGAGGCCCACCCCCCTACGCCCTTCGGGCGCCCAGCATGCATGGATGGTTGATATGACTCCGCCCGACAAGTCCCTAGAACACCTGAGCGCCGAGCTGGACGCCGGCCGCGTCACCAGCCGCGCGCTGGTGGAAGACTGCCTGGCGCGCATCGCCGACCCCTCCGGCGAAGGCGCGCGCGTCTATACCCTGGTGGACGCCGATGGCGCGCGGCGGGCCGCCGACGCGATCGACGCGGCGCGCGCGCGAGGGGAAAGCACCCGGCGCCTGGCGGGTATTCCCATCTCGATCAAGGACTTGTTCGACATCGAAGGCCAGGTCACGACGGCGGGCTCGCGCGTGCTGGCCGAGGCCCCGCCCGCCGCGCGCGACGCCGAGGCGGTCGCCCGCCTGCGCGAGGCGGGCTTCGTCGTCATGGGCCGCACGAACATGACGGAGTTCGCCTATTCGGGGCTGGGACTCAATCCCCACCACGGCACGCCGCTCAACCCCTACGACCGCAAGACCGGCCGGATTCCTGGCGGCTCGTCCTCGGGCGCGGCGGTGTCGGTCACGGACGGCATGGCGGCCGTGGGCCTGGGCACCGATACCGGAGGCTCGTGCCGTATCCCCGCCGCGCTGACCGGCCTGACCGGCTTCAAGCCCACCGCCGCGCGCGTACCCGCCACCGGCGCCTTCCCGCTGTCGACCACGCTGGACAGCATAGGCGGCATCGGCCGCACGGTGAATTGCTGCGCCATCGTCGACGCCATCCTGTCCGGCGATCCGGTGTACCCGAACGAGCGTGCGTCCCTGGCCGGACTGCGCATGGGCGTGCCGCAGACCCTGGTGCTGGACGGCATGGACCATGACGTGGCCTCGGCCTTCCAGGACGCGCTGCGGCGGCTGTCGCAAGCCGGCGCGGCCATCGTGGACATTCCCTTCGCGGAGTTCGCGGAACTGGCCGCCATCAATGCCAAGGGCGGCTACACGGCCGCCGAGTCCTATCCGCTGCACCGGGACATGATGGCCCGGCATGGCGACCTGTACGACCCGCGCGTCAAGGTGCGCATCGAGAAAGGCGCGCAGCTGACCGCGCAGGACGTCGCCGAGCTGCACGCGCGCCGCGCCGACTGGATACGGCGCACGAACCGGCACTTTGAGACGCTGGATGTGATGGCCTGTCCCACAGTGCCGGTCATCGCGCCGACGGTGCGGGAACTGGCCGACGACGAGGCCTATGGCCGGACCAACCTGCTGGTGCTGCGCAACCCGACCTTCATCAACTTCCTGGACGGGTGCGCCATTTCGCTGCCCTGCCACGCACCGGGCACGGCGCCGGTCGGCCTCATGCTGGCCGCGCCGGGCGGCCAGGACCGCCGCCTGCTGGCGGTGGCGCGCGCCGTCGAGGCCCTGCTCGCGGCGCGCTGAGCCGGCGGCCGCTACTTGCGCCGCGCGAACTCCAGGTACTCCGGGTCGAAGCTCATGCCCCATCCCGGCGCGGTCGGCAGCGTGTAGAACCCATCGACGAACGGCCGGGCCGGCTGGTTCGCGATCAGCTTGTAGAAGAACGGATCGCGCCAGGGAAGCATGACTTCGGCATAGCGGCCGTTGACCACGCCCGCCGACATCATCAGGCCGATCTGCGGCTCCAGGTGCTGCATGACCGAGACGTTGAAGGCCGAGGCCAGCATCGCCACGCGCCGCCACTCGGTCGGACCGCCGCCCCAGCTCGCATCGAAGTTGCAAATGTCGATGGCGCCCGCCGTCAGCAGGTCGCGGCAACCGAAGCGCGACAGCTCGCTCTGCCCCGCGGCCACCGGCACGCCGCCCACGGTCCGCACCACCGCCATGTCGGCGCGGTCGTTGTCCCAGCGGCAGGGCTCCTCGAACCAGGCCAGGTTCAGGTCGCGCGTCCGGCGCACGAACTCCAGCGCCTCTTCGCGGCTCCATCCCTGGTTGGCGTCGCAGGCCAGCACGAAGCCATCGCCGCCGGCCCGGCGCACGGTCTGGGCGCGCAGGGCGTCCTCGGCGGGCGTCTTGCCCCCCAGCTTGAGCTTCAGGCCATGGATGCCGAAGGCCTTCAGTTCGGCCACTTCGTCCGCCAGGGCCTCCAGGTCGCCGCTCTGGCGGTAGTACCCGCCCAGCGCGACCACCGGCACCCGCTCGCGCGCGCCGCCCCACAACAGGTGCAGCGGCAGGCCGGCCAGCTTGCCCACGGCATCGTGCAGCGCGCTGTCCACGCAGGCCTGGGCCCGCAGCGCCACCCGGCGGTCGCGCAGGAAAGGCTCGGTCGCGCGCCGCGTGGCGGCCCAGGCGTCGTCGATGGCCGCCACGCGGCGCCCCTTGAGCAAGGGCTCCAGTTCATCGTGGATCAGCCGGATGATGGCCGGTTGAAGTTCGTCGTCGTTGCCGTTGAAGCACTCGCCCACCACGCCGGCGTCGGTGTGCACGCGCGTGACGATGGTGCAGCGATGGGTCAGCTTCAGGGTCGAACCCGTGGCCGGCCGCTCCAGCTCCACCCTCAGCGGAATGGTCTCGATGCGGGTGATGCGGGCGTCCACCAGGGCAGGCACGCCGTCTTGTCTGATTGCGGAAGTCATATCGCTCCTAGGCCGGGTTCGAGTACGTAGATCCGTTCGCACATGACCCGGCGCGTGTTCTGGAAATGCGGGCGCACGCGGCTGCTCCAGCCGGTCGCGCGCACCGCCAGCCAGGCGGGATCCTGCTGGATGGCGGGCGTGGTCAGGTCGTAGCAGGCCAGCGAGCGCTGGCTGCCGTCGGGATTGTCCGCCACCAGCCGGCGCGCGCGCACGTTGCCCGTCACGGCGGCCAGCCCGGGCAGGTGTTCCTGCCCATACCAGTTCGACAGATCCTCGGCCACATCGGGACGCACGTCGGTCTCGACCACGTAGTGGTGCGTGACCGGCTGGCCCTGCGAGACGCCGGGCAGGTCCTGCACCGGCGACAGAAGCAGGACGTCAGGCGCCTGGCCGGGCAGCAGCCTGCCGGCCCGCTCGGCGATGGCCCCGGCCAGTTCCAGGCCGCCGGGCCGCGCCGACCAGAAGTACAGGTACAGATGGGAGCCATCCAGCGCGCGGTTCGCGTCCACGCGCTCGAAGCATCCGGGGTGGGCGGCCACCACCTCGGCCGCCAGTCGTTCGATGGCCGCCAGGTCGGCGGGCACCGGGGAATACCGCAATAACACCGCGGCGGGTCTGCTCATAGATGCATCTTCCAGAAATTGCCTGCCGGACGCGTCAATCGGCCTGGATGCCCAGCCGCTTGATCAGCTCCGCCCACTTGGTCGTCTCGCCGGCCATGAACTTGCCGAAGGGCTCGGGCGACAGATAGGCCACCGACGCGCTCTCGGCCTCCAGGCGCTGGCGCATGTCCGGCTCGGCCAGGATGTCGCCGATGGCCTTGCTCAGCTTGTCGACGATGGCCGGCGGCGTGCCGGCCGGCGCCAGGATGCCCCACCAGTTGTCGCCGTCGTAGCCAGCCAGGCCCGCTTCCTGGACCGTGGGCACCTCGGGCAGCACGGGTTGGCGCTTGGAACCGCTGACGGCCAGCGGCCGCAGGCGGTTGGCCTTGACGTGCGGCAGGGCCTGCAGCACGGTGCCGACGGACACCTGGGCATGGCCCGCGGCAACGTCGGTCAGGGCGGCGCCGGCGCCCTTGTAGGGCACGTGCGTCATCGAGATGCCGGCCCGGATCTCGAACAGTTCGCTGACCAGGTGCTGCGAGCTGCCCACGCCGGACGACACGTAGTTGAGCTTGCCGGGATTGGCCTTGGCGTAGGCGATCAGGTCCGACAGCGTCTTCACGGGCAGGCCCGGATAGACCGAGATCAACAGCGGCGCGGTCGCCAGCCGGGCAACGGGCGAGAAGTCCTTGGCCGGATCGTAGGGCAGCTTCTTGTACAGCGTCGAATTCGCCGTGTGCGGCGTCGAGATCAGCAACAGCGTATAGCCGTCCGGACGGGACTTGGCCACCACTTCGGTGCCGATGGTGCCGCCCGCTCCGCCCCGGTTGTCGACGATGAACGGCTGCCCCAGGCGCTTGGTCAGCTCCTCGCCGATCAGGCGGCCGACGATGTCATTGCTGCCACCGGGCGCGAACGGGATCACGATGCGCACCGGCCGGGCGGGGTAGTCCTCGGCGCGCGCGGCGCCCAGCGTGGAAGCCAGCGCCAGGGCAACGGCCGGGACCAGGAATTTGCGGGACATCTGCATGGGGTCTCCTCGTGCATGCCGCCTTGGCGGAATCCCGCTGGCGGCGTTTAGTCAAGAGGCGGCATTGTGCGCACGCGTGCCATTTTCATCAATAAAATAGCTTCTACATCTGATATCCATAAATCAAATACCATGGACCTGCAGCAGCTGGAATCCTTCGTGCGCGTGGCCGAACTGGGCAGCCTGACCCGCGCCGCGCTGGTGGCGGGCGTCTCCCAGCCCACGCTCAGCCGCCACATCCGCCTGCTGGAACTCGAGCTGAAATCCCATCTGCTGGTCCGCACCGGCCGCGGCGTGGAACTGACCGAATCCGGCAAGTGCCTGCTTTCCTACGGCAACGCCATCCTGAAGCTGACACGGCAGGCCCGCGCCGACATCCAGGCGCTGCGCGAACAGCCCACCGGCAGGCTGACCGTGGGCCTGCCTCCGCGCATCGCGCATGTGCTGACGCCGGAACTCGTCAAGCAATTCCGCCAGCGCTATCCCGAGGCATCGATTTCCGTTTCCGAGGGCCTGAGCGTCGCGCTGCGCGAGGACCTGATACTGGGCAAGATCGAGATCGCGCTGCTGTTCGATCCTCCGCCCAGCCCCCGGCTCGAATACCGCAGCCTGTATCGCGAAGACATGGTGCTGTGCGGCCGCCCCAAGCCCGCCTTTCCGCTGCCGGCGCGGCTGGCGGCACGGGAGCTGGAGCGCTATCCTGTCCTGGTGCCCAGCATTCCGAACGCCGTGCGCAACGTGATCGAGGCCGGCTGCCGGCCCCATGGCATCAAGCTGAACGTCGTGGCCGAGGTCGACGCCGTGCATACCCTGCTCAAGCTCGCGCTGAGCGGACAGGGCTATGCCATCGTGCCGCGCAGCGCGGCGCCCATCGCCAGCACGGTCGAAGGCGGCCCGTTCAGGATCTCCGCCATCGGCTCGCCCCGCATGCGCAACAACCTCGTATTGGCCACCGCCCGCGAGCGGCCGCTGTCGCAGCTCGCGCAGGGAACGGTGGAACTGCTGGCGGCACAGGACATCGGCCGCCTGCTGGACGCCGGGCGGCGCATCAACGGATAGGCATGCCCTAGCGGATGCGTCCCGCCCCGGGTTTGTGGGCCACCACGTCGCCGAACTCTTTCGATTCGAGTATGGCCAGCCGCGCGTCGTCGATGGCGGCGGCATGCTCGCGGGCGCGGCGCCGGCGCTCCAGCAGGATCAGTCGCTTGGTCTGCGCCACCGCCGCCGCGGAATTCGACGCGATGCGCCGCGCAAGCGCCATCGCGGCCGTGAGGCTGTCGGGCACGACCTCGTCCACCAGCCCGATGCGCAGCGCTTCCCGCGGTTCGATCAGCCGGGCCGTCAGCATCAGGTCCAGCGCGCGCGGTTCGCCCACCAGCCCCGGCAGCGTGACGGCGCTGACGCCCGAGAGCATGCCGTGCTGGACTTCGGGGAATCCCAGCTTGCCGGTCTCGGCGGCGATGCGGAAATCGGCATGGATCGCCAGGGTCAGCCCCATGCCTATGGTGAAGCCGTGCAGCGCCGCCACGACCGGCTTGTGCAGCTCCACGCCTATGCCGGGAATCGCGTCCATCAGCGTCGGCGTGTCGACCATGGTGCCGGTCGCCTGCATCTCCTTGATGTCCGAGCCGGCGCAGAAGGCCTTCTCGCCGGCTCCGCGCAGCACCAGTACCGATACGGCGGGGTCCTGCGCCGCGTCGCGCCAGATGCGGCCCAGTTCCCGCTTCGCGGGCACGTCCAGCGCGTTCATGCGCTCCGGGCGGTTGATGACGATCTCGTGGATGCCGCCCTCGAGCGGACGATAGTCGATACCCATGCAGGCCTCTTCCGTTGAATGACGCCGGCTACACGTTGACAGGCCGGTGCCGGCTATGCAAACTATACCGCAGATGTGTAAATAGTAAACATTATGTGCATATAATGCACAAACACAGGACACACCTACTCATGAAAGCCGTCATCCTTTCCGCCTTCGGCGCACCCGATACCCTGGAAATCCGCGAGGTTCCCACCCCCTCCCCCGCGGCCGGCGAAGTGCTGGTCCAGGTCAGGGCAGCCGGCATCTGTCACCACGACGTCCTGCACCGCGCCGGCAAGCTGCCGGGCGCGCGCGCCGGCGTCGTCCTGGGCCACGAGACCGCGGGCGAAGTCGTCGCGGTAGGAGACGGCGTGATCACGCATCGCGTAGGCGACCCCGTGGTCATCTACCAGCGCCAGTTTTGCGGCCTGTGCCGCAACTGCCTGCGCGGCCGGCAGGACATGTGCCGTGCCCTGGGCCTGCCGGCAGTCGATACCGTGGGCGGCTACGCCGAATATGTCTGCGTGCCCGCGCCCATGGCCATTCCCGTGCCGCGCGGCCTGCCCTGGGAGGCCGCGGCGCTGTCGTGCTGCCCGATAGGCACCAGCCTGCGCGCGCTGCGCACCCTGGCCGGCACCAGTCCCGGCGACACGGTCCTCATCACCGGCGCCAGCGGCGGCCTGGGCATGCATCAGATCCAGATCGTGCGCGCCCTGGGTGCCCGCTCCATCGCCGTCACCTCGAGTCCGGCCAAGGCCGCGCACCTGAAATCGCTCGGAGCGGACGAGGTGATCGTGTCGCCCGACCTGAAATTCAGCGCCCAGGCCTGGCAGCTCACCGGCAAGCAGGGCGTGGACATCGCCATCGACAACCTGGGCCTGTCCCTGCCCGAGACCCTGCGCAGCATGGCCCAGGGCGGCACGGTGGTGGTGCTGGGCAACATCGACGGCCAGGCGGTGGACGTGCTGCCCGGCCTGTTGATCGGCCGGCGGATACGCGTCATGGGATCGGGCAGCGGCACGCTGGAGGACATCCGCCAGGGGCTGGCGATGCTGGCTTGCGGCCAGATCCGCCCCGTCATTTCCGCCACCCTGCCCTTCGACGAGATCCGCCGCGCGCACGAGCTACTCGACACCAAGGCCGTGGAGGGCCGCGTGATCATGCAGGGCTGGCTATGAACATCGGTGCCCTGCTTCAACGGTGCGCGCAGCACTGGCCCGGCCGGCCCGCGATCGTGGACGCGCGCGACGGCGGCGTCCTGGACTTCCGCGCATTCGCCGCGCGCGTGTTCGGACTGGGCCACGCGCTGCGCGCGGACGGGCTCGGCGACGGCGATCGCGTCGCCATCCTGGGGGACAACACGCCCGCCTACCTCTTGTGGGACTACGGCGCGATGTCGGCGGGACTGGTCCGCGTGCCGCTCGATCCGGCGCTCAGCGCCGATGAACAAGCCGCGCAACTGATCGACGCCCAGGCCCTCATGCTGGCCCACGGGGCCGAATATGCCGATCGCGCGCGCGAACTGGCCGCCCGCGTGCCGGGCCTGCGGCTGCGCCCGTTGGAGGCCGACGCCGGCAGCCGCGAGACCCCGGCGGCCACCCCCGCCGCCCAGGCCATGGCCTCGCTCAACTACACGGGCGGCAGTACCGGGACGCCGAAAGCGGTGGTCATCACCCATGGCAGCCTTACCTCCGCTTTGCAGAACATCGTCATGGCCCGAGGCCAGCACCCGGGCGACGTCATGCTCAACATGCGGCCACTGTGGCCGATCGCCGCCATCATCGTGCTGGCCCAGCTGGCCGCGGGGGGCACCGTCGTGCTGGCCGGCCGCTTCGAGCCGGCGCGCTTCCTGGAGCTGCTGGCGCACTACCGCGCCACGTCCACGTCCCTGGTCCCCACGCACCTGGTGCGGCTGCTGAAGGAAACCCGGCCCGCCGACCACGACCTGGGCGCGCTGCGCAGCATGGACGTAGGCGCCGCCGCCATTGCGCCCGATACCTTCCTGGCCGCCATCCAGGCGTTCGGACCTCGCTTCGGCATTCTGTACGGGCTGACCGAAGCCTCGTGGAGCTGCTACCAGCCGCCACAGGCGCTGGCCGATCCGGCCACCCGGGCCCAGGCCATACGCAGCGTGGGCCGTCCGCTGTTCGGCTGCGAAATCCGCATCGAAAGCGAGGGGGAAACCGCGCCGGCAGGCACCGAAGGCGAAGTGCTGATACGCGGCGCCCACGTCGCGGCGGGCTACTGGCGGCAACCGGAACTGACCGCCGGGGTCTTCCGCGACGGCTGGTTCCGCACCGGGGATCTCGGCATCCTGGATGCCTCGGGCGTGCTGCGCATCACCGGCCGCCTGAAGGAAGTGATACGCAGCGGCGGCAAGTCCATTCTGCCGGACGAGGTGGAGCGCGCGCTGTGCAGCCACCCGGCCGTGGCCGAAGCGGCCGCCGCCGGCCTGCCCGATCCCGAGTGGGGCGAGATCGTCGGCGCCGCCGTCGTGCTGCGCGCGGGCGCGGCGGCCACGGCCGAGGAACTGATGGAACACTGCCGCCGGTCGCTCTCGGGCTTCAAGAAGCCGCGCGTGATCCGCTTCGCTCCGGCCATCCCCAAGTCCCACTACGGCAAGGTGCAGCGGGCCAAGGTACGGGCCTTGCTCGCGGAGCCAGCCTGAGAGCCGGACTTCCCGTCACTGCTCGGCGATGTTGGCCAGCTTCACGACCTCGCGCGACTTGGCCGTTTCCTGGTCGATGAAGGCCCGGAAGCGGGCGCCCGACACGCCCGAAGGCTCGAGCCCCTGGCGCTCGAACCAGGCACGCGTGTCGGGCTCCGCCACGAAGCGCTTGACGGCGGCCTCCAGCTTGTCCACCACCGAGGCCGGCAATCCCGCCGGGCCCCACAAGCCATACCAGGTCGAGAAGTTGACCTCGGGATAGCCCGCTTCGGCGAACGTCGGCACGTCGGGAGCCAGCGCGCTGCGCTTGTTCCCCGTGATGGCCAGCGCCTTGAGCTTGCCGGCCTTGACCGGCGGCAGCGACGACAGCAGCGGATCGATCATGCCGCTGACCTGGCCGCCCATCAGGTCGACCAGCGCCGGCCCGGTGCCCTTGTAGAGCACGGTGGGCACGGCCAGGCCGGCCCGGTACTTGAAGGACTCCACCGCCAGGTGGCCCGCCGCGCCGAAACCGCCTACCGCGAAGCTGAACCGGTCGGGCGTTGCCTTGACCTTGGCCACGAAATCCTGGACCGATTCGGCCGGCGCGGACGCGGGCGTGACGAACAGCAGCGGTCCGGACGCGACCAGCGCCAGATGCGTCAGGTCCCTGGCCGGATCGAAAGGCGGCTTGTCCTTCATGATCAGCGGATTGACGACCAGGGTCGAAGCCGTGAACAGCAGCGTGTAGCCGTCGGCCGGTGCCCTGACCACCGCCTCGGCGCCGATGTTGCCCGAGGCGCCGGCGCGGTTCTCGACCACCACCTTCTGCGAGAACTGTTCGGACAGCCGGAGCGCCAGCGTACGCGCGACCGCGTCCACCGCGCCGCCGGCCGCGAAGGGCACGACCAGCCTGACCGGCCGGGAGGGATATCCATCCGCCGCGGCGGCGGAGGCCGTAGCCAGCAGGAGAAACGACGCAAACCAGGAAACACGCAGGGACGACATGGCGACAACCTCTCATGACCGTTGGTTATGTGCATATTACGCACATAAAGCTTGTAATACGCACTTGGAGATTAGCGATACCATGTCGCGACGTCAACGATTCCCGCGACCTTGTCCATGCCCCGCCCGTCCATCCCTTCCGCAGCTCCGCCCGGCAATCGGGTGCAGGTCATCGACCGGGCCATGCTCCTGCTCGACGTGCTGATGCGGATGCCGCGAGGCGCGACGGCGCTCGAACTGGCACAGGCGACGGAACTGGACCGCACCACGGTCCATCGCGTGCTCCGCACCCTGGCCTTCTGGGGCATGGTGCAGGCACGGGAAGGGGTCTATGCGCTGGGACCCAAGTGCCTGGTGCTGGGAACGGCCCAGCACGACCGGCTCGGCATACGGCGCGCCGCCCTGCCGCATGCGATCGAGCTCCAGGAAAAAGGCGTGGGCAAGCGCCGCGCGATCGTCTCCATCTCCGTGCCGGCGCTGGACGAGGTGGTCATCATCGAACGCATCTGGGCTCCGTCGGTGCCGCTGAACATCATCACCGACATCGGTACCCATTTCCCGCTGGACGCCAGCGTGAGCGGGCGCGCCATCCTGGCCGCATGGCCGCGCGAACAGGGCATCGCGCACGTGGGCGAGGAACGCTACGCGGCCGTCTCGGAACGGCTGGAAGCGATACGCGCGGCCCGGGGCCTGTCGTTCGGCCTGAGCGAGATGCGGCCGGGGGTGGGCACGCTCGCCTGCCCGGTGTTCGGCCGTGGCGGCGAAGCCGTGGCCGCGCTGATCGTGGCCGGGCTGGCGCTGGAAGAAGAACTGGATCCGGAAGCCCCGCTGGCCCAGCACGCGCTGCGCAGCGCGGCCAGCATCTCGGCCGTGCTGCGCGCGAGCTGACCGCGCACCGTCTTGCCGGGAAAGCCCCTCCTTTTCGGGTTAGTATTTCGGGCTCATGACCGTACTGACCTTTCTGCTATTCCTCGCCTGCGTGGGCCTGTCGGCCTACTGCCAGAACCTCACCGGCTTTGCCTTCGCCCTGCTGCTGCTCGGCATGGTCGGCGCCTTCGGCCTCATGCCCATTCCCGAGGCGGCCAACGTCGCCAGCGTCCTGAGCCTGGCCAACGCCTGGGCCTACTGGCGCTACAACCGGGTCACCTTCGACTGGACGCTGCTGCGGCCCATATTGACCAGCAGTCTCCTGGGCGTGCTGGGCGGCGTCGCGCTGCTGGCCTGGCTCAGCACGAATGCGGTGACGACGCTGCGGCTGCTGCTGGGGGTGGCCATCATCGGCTGTTCCGTCCTGCTGCTGGTGCAGAGCGCCCCCCGAGCCCAGCCGTCGGGCAAGCCGGCGCTGTGGTTCTTCGGCGTGCTGTCGGGCCTGCTCGGCGGGCTCTTCTCCACGTCGGGACCGCCCATGGTCTATCACCTGTACCGGCAGCCCCTGGATCGCAACCTGGTGCGCGAATGCCTGTTCATGATGTTCGCCGCCAGCGCCGCCCTGCGCCTGGTACTGGTGGCCGCCAGCGGCCATTTCGAATGGAGCTCGCTGCTGCTGGGCGTCTGCGCCGTTCCCGTCGTCGCGGGCGTGTCGTGGTGGCAGGCCCGCCATCCGCCTCCTATTTCCCGGCGCGCCATCGAATGGCTGGTCTGCGGGCTGCTCATGCTGGCGGGCGCCAGCCTGATATGGGCCAGCCTGGGCGGTTGAAACCGCCCATTGTGCAACGCACAACAAAAATCGGGCCTTAACCCCCTTTTTCCCCTCAGTTGTAAGCAACTTCCCGTCCAGACGTGCGAATCTGGTGTCACCGCTGCGATATCCGCAACGGCCATACCGTCCCACTCTTACAAGGAAGTCCAAATGTCTTACGACAACACTCTGTCCACCCGGTCCGGCCTGCTGCTGCCGCTTTCCGAGCAAACCCCGGAGAACCTGCCCTTCACCGTCCGCATCGCGCGGGACGGCGAGGCGATGGAAAAAGCCATCACCATGCGCCAGTCGGCCTATGGCCGCCACGTGCCGGAAATCGCCCGCAACCTGGGCGAGCCGGAACTGCACGACACCGATCCCGGCTCGGTCGTGCTGCTGGCCGAATCCAAGTTCGACGGCGCGCCGCTGGGCACCATGCGCGTCCAGACCAACATGTGCGGCCCGCTGTGGCTGGAACAGTCGGTCACGCTGCCCGATTGGCTCTCGGGCTATGCGCTGGCCGAGGCCACCCGGCTGGGCGTGGCCAGCGAACGCATGGGCCGCGTGGCGAAAACCGCCCTTTTCAAGGCCTATTTCCTCTTTTGCGTGCAGGCTGGCATAGACTGGATGGTCATTGCCGGACGGTCCCCGCTCGACCGCCAGTACGAGGCGCTGATGTTCCGCGAAGTGTTCCCCGGCCAAGGTTTCATGCCGATGCGGCACGCCGGCAACATTCCCCACCGCGTGCTGGCCTTCGAGATCGCGACGGCGGAAAAGCGGTGGCGCGAGGGCAGCCATCCTTTGTATCAGTTTGTGTTCAAGACCCATCATCCGGACATTCGCATCGATGGGAATTTGATTAACATTGACGCGCTGCGCAGCGCTTCGCGGGAACGGGAAGAACTCCTCCAACCGCAGGCCTGATACGGCACGATCAGCGGCCCATCCGGGGGGGCGGGCCGCCCGCGGACCGACAAGCCCCCCCTCCTTCACAAGGCGAACATGCAGCCCCCTTCGGCGGAACCCTCTACCCGCATAGCCTGGGTTACAGCCAAGATCGACTGGTTCTTAAGCAACTTCTCGTACTACCTCGTACCGGCCGCGATCTTCGTCTTCTCGCTGGTGGCGCTCACGCTGGAACACAGCATCTACGACACCAACGACAATCGCACCCTGCCCTTCGCGGTGGTCGCCGACAAGAACGGCCAGACCCCTTCCGAAGCGCTGGCCGCCCTTGCGTCCGCGCCCGCGGTCCGGTTCCACGACACCCGCCTGGCCGAGACGCCGTTCTGGTTCCGCTTCACCGTTCCCCCTTCGAACACGCCGCAAAGCGTCGAGCTCCCCTCTCGCCATGCGCAGGAAATCTCGTGCTGGAACGCCGCCGGGCTGGCCCCCGTGGGCGCGGCCACGCGCAGCGGCACGTCGGGCATCCTGCAATCGGTGAAGTCCGGTTTCGCGCTGGACCTGGGCGTGCACGCCCAACCCCGCGACCTGCTGTGCCGCGCCCACTTCTCGGGCCCCGCCCGCATCACCGTCGAGGCCTGGCCGGAATCCGAGCTGGCCCTGTCGCATCTCGCCTATCACCACGCCACCGGCGTGCTCGAGGGCGGGCTGCTGACCCTGGCCGTCCTGACGCTGATGACGGCGCTGATCAACCGCGACGCGCGCTACCTCTTGTTCGCGATCTGGCTGGTCGGCAACCTGCGCCTGGGCGGCATCACCATGGGGTTCGACACCCAATGGCTGGAGCGCGCCATCCCCAACGAATGGATGGCGATGACCCGCAAGCTGACCATTGCCGCCTACTACATCGTCACCTACACGCTGTTCGCCCAGTTCATGCGCACCGAGCTCAGCCGCGTGGGCTATGCCTGGCTGCTGCGCGCCGGCGCGCGCGCCGGCCTGGTGCTGCTGGTCCTGGCCCTCTTCCTGAGCTTCGCCGCCTTCCTCCCCGCCATGTGGGTGGTGGCCTCGTTCGGCATCTTCGTCGTCATCTTCTTCCTCGCCCGCATCGTCATCGTCACGCGTTCGCGCATCGCGCTCTGGTACGCCGCGGCGCTGGGCATCGTGCTGTTCTCCACCTTCTCCGAGGTCATCGCCGCGGCGTTCGACTTCAAGGCCCTGGTCGGCGCCCTCAACAGCGTCACCGCCGCCCTGGCGTCCAGCCTGGTGGCCGCGTTCGCGTTCGCCGAGCAGATACGCGTGGAACGGGTCGAGCGCGAACATGCCGAGGCCGAACTGCAACGCGCCTACGAAGTCACGCCCGTGGGGCTGTTCACGCTGGAACCCGACGGACGCTTCGTGCGCGCCAATACCGCCATGCAGGAGAAGCTCGGCCTGGAAGGCCGGCCGCTGCACGAATTGCGCTGGCAGAATTACTTCGAACCCGGCGCGCTGGCACGGCTCAAGGACATCGCCGACCGCGGCGGCGAAGCGGAAATCCAGGCCCAGCCCATAGGCGGCATGGAACCGCGCTGGTACCTGGCCAAGGCCACGCTGGCCCACACCCGCATCGAGGGCTCGCTGCAGGACATCACCGAACGGCGCAAGGCCACGGAACGGCTGCGCTTCCTGGCCAACAACGACACCCTGACCGGCGCGCTGAACCGCCGCGGCATCGAACACATCCTCGAAACCTCGCTGAAGCACTTCGATCCGGCCCATCCCATCGCCCTGGCCTACCTGGACCTGGACCGCTTCAAGCTGATCAACGACCTGTACGGCCACCAGACCGGCGACGAAGTCCTCAAGCAGGTCTGCCAGCGGGTCAAGTGGTCGCTGGGAGACCACCACCACATCGGGCGCATCGGCGGGGACGAGTTCATCCTCGTACTGCGCGACACCGCCATGCTGCCGGCCACGGACCTGTGCCGCCGCATCATCAGCGACATCTGCGACATGCCCTTCCAGCTGCGCCGGCGTTCGTTCCAGGTCAAGGTCTCCATCGGCCTGATCGAGATCACGCCCGAGATGCGCGTCCAGGATGCCGTCTCGGCGGCCGACCGCGCCTGTCGCGAGGCCAAGAAGGGCAAGCACGGCCACCTGGTCATCTACAAGGAAAACGCGCCGGCCTTCCAGGAGCGCGCCGAGGAACTGCGGCTGATCGAAGAACTGGGCAGCACCTTCACGCCCACCGGCCTGTCGCTGGTCATGCAGCCCATCATGTCGCTGCGCGCGCCCGAGGCCTCGCTGGACTTCGAAGTGCTGATCCGCATGCAGGACTCGTCCGGCGCGATGGTGCCCGCCGGCAAGATCATCGCGGCGGCCGAGGCCAATGGCACCATCGGCGAACTGGACAAATGGGTGCTGACCTCGACGCTGGTATGGCTGACCGAGAACCTGCCGCGCCTGCCCAACACCCGCTTCGTCTGCGTCAACCTGAGCGGCGCGTCGCTGAACGACGAGGCTTTCATCGAGGACACCTTCCGCATCCTCTCGCGCTTCGGACCGGTGGTGAAGTACCTGTGCATGGAGATCACCGAAAGCGTGGCCCTGCACGACATCGCCAACTCCCGCCGCTTCATCGACCGGCTCAAGTCCTGCGGCGCCAAGATCGCGCTCGACGACTTCGGCGCGGGCTACACCTCGTTCTCGTACCTGAAGGAGTTCGCCGCCGACGCGCTCAAGATCGATGGCGGTTTCATCAAGCGCATGCACGAGCATCCGGCCAACTATGCCATCGTCGAGGCCATCGTCGAGCTGGCGCGCAACCTCGGCATGCGCAGCATCGCCGAATGGGTGGAGGACTATGCCACGGTGGAAGCGCTGGCGGAGCTGGGGGTAGACTATGTACAGGGCTGGGCCATCGCCAAGCCCATGGCGCCCGAGGACATCCTGCGCGCCAGCTCTGCCGCGAGCTTCATCACCGACGAACAGGTCCGGGCCTTCATCGCCGGCGGTTCCCAGCCGGGGCTGCCGGACGGCATGTCCGCCTGGGGCCCGCATTGACGCGGACAGGAAACCGTATGTTCCGACTCTTGCTCAACTCGACCTGGCCGCTGCTGGCGGCCTTCTGCGTGGCCTGCACGCCCGCGCCGCGATCCCCGTCCGATTCCGCCCAAGGCGGCAGCGGCATCAGCGTCTATGGCACCATAGACGCGGGCGTGGTCGTCAACCGCTAGAACCGTTCCTAGGCCCGCCGGGCCGGCGCCAGCGCGGCATCGTCGCGCCCGATGTGGTGCGCGGCCCGGTGCAGGTGGGTGATCAGGTGCCGCATCAGCGGCGAGGGCAGCGAATCGCTGCGCAGCATGGCGCCCACCGTCAGGTCGTAGCCCTTCTCTTCCACGTCGATCACCGACATGAACTGGGACGCCAGCGGCTGCATGGCGATCTGGCGCGGCATCAGGCCCACATAGTCGCCCGCCGCCAGCAAGGACAGCAGCGCCAGGGTCGAATTGGCCACCGCGGCCACCGCCGGCGGTTCCAGCCCGTGCTGCTCGAACAAGGGCCGGGCATAGCCCGATTCCCCGTCGGCACCGGTGAACACCCAGCGGGCGCCCTGCAGATCGGCCAGCGTGCGCGCCTTCAGCCACGGGCTGCCCCGGCGCGCGGTGGGTACCATGGTCGTGCGGATCAGCGGCTCGATATGGAAACTCGCCCGCCGACAGGTCTTCCGGTATCCCCCCCAGGGTCACGTCCACCTCGTGGGCCCGCAGTTTCTGCAATTGCGCGACATAGAGCTCTTCGCTCACGCGCAGCCGGATGCCGGGGAATTCCTGGCCGAAGGTCCTCAGCGCCTCGGGCACCAGCAACATGACCGCCACCGGCACCGCGCCCAGGTGCAGCTCGCCCACCATGGAGCCGGACATCTGCCGGATCTCGTCCACCGCCAGGTTCAGTTCGCGGCGTGCCTTGACCGAGCGTTCGTACAGGACGCGGCCCTGGGCCGTGGGCACGACGCCGCGCGAGGTCCGCTGCAACAGCGTCACGCCCAGTTCGAGCTCCAGTTCCCTGACCATCTTGGTCAATGCCGGCTGCGACGTGCCCACCCGCCTCGCCGCTCCGCGCAGACTGCCTTCTTCCACCGCCGCGACCAGCGCGTTCAGGGTCGTGAGCTTCACCAAATCTCCCTATGGCGATCCGCCGTGCAGGCCACGGGACATGCAGGCGGCTTGCCGGTATTTTGCACCCGGAGGCCGCCGCCCTTCCAGTGCGCGAGCGGCCGGCTCGCCGCTACGGGGTCTGCCCGGGAAACAAGCTCTTCAGGAAGCGCAGTACCGGCGCGCTCAGCGACTCGTCGCCGGTGTTCACCGAATAGACCTGGCTCAGGTGGTTGTGCCCCCGCACGACATTGAGTTCCGGCGCGAAGCCGTGCCGGGTCACCAGCCGGGCGAACAGTTCGCCGGCCTGCACCTGCATCTGCATGGGGTCCATCTCGGCGTAGCTGATCAGCACCGGAAAGGGCGCCGCGTCGACCAGGTCCACGGTCGACATGGCACCCCATTGCGCGCGGTCCGGCCCGAAGTACGCCTCGTTGCGGGGATCCGGCGTCGGGATGCCGAACTGGCGCCGCGCCATTCCCTCCAGCCGTGCATCGTAGACGCCCGAGATGAACACCGCGCCGGCGATTCTGAGTCCTTCGGCGGGATGGAACCGCCGGACCAGCGTCGCAGCCGCGGCATGGGCCGCCCCCGCCGACTCCCCCATCAGCACGATGCGTTCGGGGTCGCCGCCGAGCCCGGCCGCGTGGGTCCTGGCCCAGGCCAGTACGGACGAGATGTCCTGGGCGCCGGCCGGCCACCGGTGGGCGGGCCCGAGCCGGTAGTTGGGCACCACGACCACGTAGCCCTGGCGCGCATAGAAATAGCCCTGGTTGGCGCTGTCCGACTTGTCGCCCCGGACGAAGCCGCCGCCGTGGACGAACACCAGGACGGGCCGGCGCGAGGCGGCCTCGGCCGGCGCGTAGACGTCCAGCCTGTGCCGCTCGTCCGGGCCGTAGGGAAGACCGGCCTCGACCTTGACCCCATCGCGCGGTTGCGCGGCCAGCAGCGGCTGGTACAGCCCCTTGGTCGCCGGCACGTCGATGACCGGCCCCATCTGCCGCAACCTGGCCTGCAATTCGGGCGGCACGCCCCCCTCCGCCGCCAGGACCGGTCCCGCGCCCAGCGGCAGCATGCCGCAAGCCACCGCGCACCACCAGCGTTGCCAGAAACGATTCATTGCCGTCCCTCCGGGGATTTGTGGAACCGGCCATCCTTCATGATCGCGGACAGCCGGGACTTGTCCTGCAGGATCGCCACATCCTGGCACGGATCGCCGTCGACCAGCAACAGGTCGGCCAGGAAGCCCTTGCGCACCATCCCCAGTTCGCCGTCCAGGCCCATGATCTGCCCGCCAAGCATGGTCGCCGCCGACAACGCTTCGGCGGGGGTATAGCCCAGGTGGCGCACGAACAGCTCCAGGTCGCGCGCGTTGCGTCCATTGGGATTGAAGGGGAAACCGTAGTCGCCTCCCGGCAGCACCCGCACGCCGCGCCGCCGCAACTCCGGCACCAGCCGTCGCTGGCGCTCCAGCACGATGGCGGCATCCTCCTTCATGTGGCGCATGTCGAAATGCGGCGGCGGCACGGCATCCAGTGTCGCCTGCACGATGCCCAGCGTGGGCGCGACGAATATCTCGTCCTTGCGCGCCTCCATCATGTCCAGCGCCTCCTCGTCCGCGTAGGTGCAGTGGTACAGCACGCGAAAGCCATGGCGCAGGCCCATCTTCACCGCCTCGGCGGCGTGCGCGTGGGCGGTCAGCCAGACGTCCGACTCGCGTGCCTGCTCGCCCGCCGCCCGCGCCTCGTCCTCGGTGTAGAGCAGCTCCATGGAGGCGCCGGGCTTGAGCGCGCTTTCCCCCGACAACAGGAACTTGAGCGATTTCGCGCCCAGCGCCGCGCAGCCCTTCACGAAGGCACGGACCGCCTCGGGCCCTCGCCCGTGTTCGTCCACCTTGCCCGGGTCCATCATCGCCGACTCGATGGGCGGCTCGCGCTCGACCGAGGAAGGAACCAGGCGCGGCCCCGGCATGCCCCCCGCGTCGATGGCCGCCTTGAGCGTGATTTCCACGGTCCTGTCCAACGCCCCCGCCGAATAGGCGCTGGTAAAGCCATGATCGAGCAGGATGCGGGCATTGCGCGCGGTATTGAGCACGAGGTCCTGTTCCGGCAGGGACATGCCGGGCACGAAGCGCTCCACCGACGTGGGCCAGGACAGATGGGCGTGGGCCTCGACCAGGCCCGGCATCAGCACGCCGCCGCGGCCGTCGACGATGCGGGCGCCTTCGCGCGGCACCGCCGCCTCGCGCGCCACCTGGACGATGCGCTCGCCCTCGACCCGGACCTCGGCCGGGAATGGCGGCGTACCCGAGCCATCGAAGACACGGACGCCGGTGAATACGGTTGCACTCATGGAGATCTCTCTTTTCTCAGAATCGTTGCAGGTCGCTGGCGATGCGCACCGGCCCCATGAAGGCCGGCTGAATGCCGCGGACATAGCCGGACAGGTCGCGCTCCCCATCCTCGCCCGGGGCCAGGTGCGTGAGCACGACTTCCTTGACCCCCGCCGCCGTGGCCAGCTTGCCGATCTCGACGGGCGTCAGGTGGTTCTGCTCCATGTGCCTGATCATGGAAGGCAGCATCGCCGGTTTCAGGTCCGGGGCGCGCTTGAGAATTCCGACCATGCTGTCCAGGTTGATCACTTCGCTCACCAGTACGTCTGCCCCCCGCGCCAGGCGCTCCACGTTCTTGGACGGGCCGGTATCGCCCGTGAAGACATAGACCCGTCCGGGCGTCTCGATGCGGAAGGCATACGACCGCGAGAACGCCGCCTGCGGACTGCCTGGCGGGAAGTGATAGTGCGTGTTCGTCACGGCCAGCACGCGGAGGTTGGCGTCGCGATAGATCTCGGCCGGCTCGTCCATCTCGGCGTCCAGGTCCGCCGCCTTGACCGTCGAAGCCAGCGGCGGCTTGCCGCCGGGGCCGCCGCCTATGGGCGCCAGTTCCACCGTACGGGCGGCGGCGACCAGGTCGGCCACCATGCGCGCGGTGCCCGGCGGCCCGATCACCGGCAACGGCTGGTAGCTGTTGAACATCCAGCGGCTGGCGAGGATCTGGCCCAGGTCGGCGTTGTGATCGATATGGTGGTGGGAAACGAAAACGGCCTTGACCTTGTGCATGGACAGCCCCGCCGCCACCATCTGGCGCTCGGTGCCCGCCCCCACGTCGAACAGATAGACGCTGTCGCCCACCACCACCGCATTCGCCGGTTCCGCGCGTTCACGCCGGATGACCGGACCTCCGCCCGTCCCCAGCGTCACGAATGCAGCCGCCGGCGCGACATCCGCGGCCAGGACGGCGGGAGGCACGGCCGCGGTCACCATCGCGGCGGCCATCATCCAGAGAATCTTCATCCCTTTCTCCATGTTCAGAAACGATCCAGATCGCGCGCCACGAAGACGTCGCCGCCGAAGGTCGTCCGGGCACCGGCCGCCAGCGCCGGCGCGGACTGCTGGAACGCCGCGGCGATGCCCAGGTGCGTGAAGACCAGGCGCCGCGCGCCCGCCTCGGCCGCGATGGCGCCGGCCTGCGCCGGTGTCAGGTGATGCTTCTTCAGGTGGTCGATCAAGGCGGGCCGCACCTGCGGCGGCATGGGCGAAGCCGGGCCGTTGAGGTTGGCGACGATGCCGTCCAGGTCGATGACCTCGCTCACCATCAGCTCTACCCCCTTGAACAGCCGAGCGACCGCGGCGCTCTCGCCGGTATCCCCCGTGTAGCCGATGCCCTGCCCATCCAGGTCGAAGCGCAGCGACAGCGACTCGGTGCCTATCCTGGCCACCGGGCCGTCGAAATGGGAATTGCGCGCCGCGCGCACGCCCTCCACGTCCACGTCACTGCCGTCCTTCAGAATCACCACCCTGACGGTATCGGCCGGCGTACGCGCGCCCCGGCCGCCGCCCACATCCTCGGCGCTGACGAGGTGGGACGGCTGCAAGGAGCGCAGGATGCCGTCGACCACTTCATCCGTGCCCGGCGGACCGTAGATGGTCAGCGTTCCCGGCGCCACCTGCATCCAGCGCAGGCCGATCACGCCTTGCAGGCCGCCGACGTGGTCCTGATGCAGATGGCTGATGAATACCGCCCCCACCCGGGAGGGCTGGTAGCCCGCGGCGGCCAGGCGCTCCAGCGCGCCATCTCCGCAATCGACCAGCCAGACCCGCTGGCCGGCGGTCAGCAGATTGGCGGGCTGCGAACGGTCGGCGTGGATGATGGGGCCGCCCGCCGTGCCCAGGGTCGTCCAGGCCATGGGCCGCTCCGCCCGCGCATCGGCGGCAGCCGCCCATTGCGGCGCGCCGCTGGCCAATGCGGCGGCCAGCAAGAACACAAAGGGAAATTTCATGGGTGTCTCCGTAGGAAATGTTCAGGTGCGCGCCAGCGTGCGCGCGGAAGGCAGGCGGCGGCAGGCCAGGTGGAAGGCGAGCACCGCCGCGCCGGCGATGCCCACCGCCGCCCAGCCCAGCGCGCCATAGCCGGCGGACTTGACCAGCGTGCCGCCCAGGAAAGGCCCGATGGCCGAACCGGTCATCAGCATGGCGGGGGTGGCGGCCACCAGCCGGCCGCTCGGTTCCAGCCGGGCCAGCACGCCGAAGGCAAAGGTATGGGTGAAGATCATCGCCGCCGAGAAGAACAGGGCTCCGGCCGCGTAGGGCGGGAACGCCGTGCCCTGCGCGATCAGCAACGCCAGCGACGCCTGGACCAGCGGCCCCCAGCACAGCACAGCCCGGGCCGGCCAACGCTGCTCCAGCACCGCGGCCAGCGGAGCGGGAAACAGGTTCACGATGCCCAGCGCGATCAACACGGCGGTCACCGCGCCGGCGCCGAATCCCCGGTCCATGCCCATGCGCTCCAGGAAGCTGAAGACCATGGCTTGCACCAGGGCCATGGCGGCCACGCCCGCCGACAGGCCGGCGCGGCGATAGGTCAGCAGGGCCGCCCGGGTATGCCTGGCGGTACCGGGACCGACGACTTGCGGCGCGCCGGGATTGGGGGCCACCGGGGCGTTCTCGCCCGATGCGAACGCCAGGGCCAGCGCGAAGCCGCCCACCGTCGGCGACCAGTAGCTGGCCACGTTGTCCAGCGATGTCTGGCTGAGATCCGATAGTTGCATCGCCAGCGCCGGCGAATACGGCGAGAAATGATCGGGGTCGTAGGGCGCCAGCGCCCCCTGCATCAGGGACAGCTGGCGCCCCAGCCGCACTTCCCCCCATTGCCGCGAGCCCAGGCCCACATAGGCGGAGCGTCCGAACATGCGGCCACCCTGCAGCAGGCTGCCGCTGTCCAGGCCCAGGCCGCTTTCCAGTTCGAAACGCGCCTGCATGCCGTTGCCGAGGTCTTCCCTGCCGCGCAACCCCACCCGCGACGGCACGTGGCCGGTCTGCTTCATCAGCGACGCGTGCTGTCCCGTGCTGGAACGCAGGTGCTCCACGGCGGTATCCAGCACGCCATAGATCTCCACCGCCGACCGTGCCGGCGCCGCTCCGACCGCGCCACCCAGCCCGATCATGGCGGCAGCCAATGTCGTCATCTTCATGTTCTTCGTTCGTCTCCTCGTATGGACGCCGGCTTCTCCCGCGCATCGCGTCGCCCCCATGCACGGTTGAACGCATCCCGCGCCGCGCCTGGCACAGGCACACGCATGAAACACATGGGGAAGGAATACCCGCCGCTCAGGCGGGAAGCGCGGGGCGGGCCCTCAGGGGCTCGCTGGGTGCGAAGGGCAGGCTGGCATCCGGGTCTCCTGCGAGCCGGCTTTCTTTTGCGAGACGCAGTTTATGATCGGGTTCTCCATTTCTCCAGATTATTCAGCCAATACACTGCATCCAAAAAATGGATTGGAAAGCCATAGACCTGAATCTGCTGGTCGTATTCCAGGCCATCCTGGACCAGCGCGGCGTGACGCGTGCCGGCGAGAAGCTGGGATTGAGCCAGCCCGCCATGAGCGCGGCGCTGGCGAGGCTGAGGGACCTGTTCGGCGACCCGCTGTTCGTGCGATCCGGCCTGGAGATGAGGCCGACGCCGCGCGCGCTGGAGCTGGCCGGGCCGGTCGGAAGCGTGCTGGCCTCGATCGCGACGGACGTCCTCCAGCGCGCCGGCTTCGATCCGGCCACGACCCGGAAGACGTTCACCATCGTCACGCCCGACGTGGGCGAAGTGCATTTTCTTCCGCCGCTCCTGGCCAGGATGTCGCGCGACGCTCCCCACGCCAGCCTGCGCACGATCGCCCGGCCCGCCGTAGAGACCGCGTCGGCGCTGATATCCGGCGAAGCCGACCTGGCGCTGGGCTATTTCCCCGACCTGCACAAGGCCGGTTTCTTCCAGCAGAAGCTGCTGGAGATCCCCGTCGTCTGCCTGGTCCGCAAGAACCATCCCACCATCGGCCAGCGCATGACGCTGAAGGAATACCTGTCCGCGCCGCATGCGCTGGTCCGGCCGGACGGACGCGGCGAGGAACTCGATCGCATGTTCGCGCCGCGGCATACGCCGCGCCGGGTGGTGGTGGAGGTCTACCACGTCATGAGCCTGCTGCCCATACTCGAGTCCTCGGACCTGATCGCGGTCGTGCCCCGCGATGTGGCGCACACCTGTGCGCGCTATGCGAACCTGCGCATCGTGGAGTTGCCTTTCGCCGGCCCTTCCATCACGGTGCACCAGTTCTGGCACGAGCGCTTCCACAAGGATCCCGCCAATTGCTGGCTGCGCAGCGCGATCCACGAGATGTGCGCGGCGCTACGCGACTGACCGGCCCTATTCCCGCGCGGCCTTGATCTTGCGCCACAGCGTGGTACGGCTGATGCCCAGCCGCCGCGCGGCTTCCTGGTGGTTGCCCTCGCACTCGGCCAGCACGGCGCGGGCATGGGCGGCCTCCTGGCTGGCGCGCACCGCCGACAGGCTGCGCGCCGCGGGCGCCTGGCGCCGGGCCGGCGCGTCGGCCAGCATGGCCCGCACCTCGCGGCGCGACAGCGGCCGGCCCTCGGTCAGGCAGGCCATGGTCAGGCGCTCCGAGACGTTTTCCAGTTCCCGGACGTTGCCACGCCATGCGCCTTCCTTGAGCACCGGCAACGCCGCCTCCAGCATGGGGGCCACGGCCTCCTGCAAGCCCGCGCGCCCCAGCGCCGCCGGCAGCAGCCGCCGCGCCAGCGCCTCGATGTCCTCGGGCCGGTCGCGCAGCGGCGGCACCACCACCTGCAGGATGTTCAGGCGGTAGTACAAGTCCTCGCGGAAGGCGCCCGCCCTGACCATCGCCAGCAGGTCGCGATGGGTGGCGGCCACGATGCGCACGTCCACCGGAATGGTATCGACGCTGCCCACGCGCGTGATTTCCTTCTCCTGCAAGGCGCGCAGCAGCCGGGTCTGCAGCGGCAGCGGCATCTCGCCGATCTCGTCCAGGAACAGCGTGCCTTCGTTCGCCGACTCGAACAGGCCCGGCTTGCCCTGCCTGCGCGCGCCGGTGAAGGCGCCCTCGTCATAGCCGAACAGCTCGCTCTCCAGCAGCGTCTCGGTAAAGGCGCCGCAGTTGATGGCGATGAAGGGATGCCGGCGCCGCCGGCTCGCGTTGTGCAGGCCCTGGGCCAGCAGTTCCTTGCCGGTGCCGCTTTCGCCGTGGATCAGCACGGCCGCGTCGCTGTGCTCGGCGAATACCCGGCACTGCGCGATCACCTGGCGCATGGCGGCGGACTCGGCCACCACGTCGTCCAGCCGGTACCGGGCCACGCGCGAGCGCCGGTGCGTATGCGCCCGCAGCTTGCTGACGGCGCGCTCCAGCTCGCTGGATGCATGCAGCGTGAAGATGGCGCCGGTCTGCATGCCTTCGTCCAGCAGCGGGACGCGATCGACCACGACCGACTTGCCGCCCATCTCCTGTACCGTCCCGATCTCGCCCGCTCCGCGCGTCATGACCTGCCCCGGCTCGAGGTCGGGCAGCACCTGGCGCAGCGGCTGGCCCAGGGCCTCGCGCACGCGGCGTCCGGTCAGCTTGTCCACCGACGGATTGGCGGCGACGATGCGGCCGGCCATGTCCACCGCGATGACGCCGTCGTTCAGGTGATACAGCACCGAATCGAGCTGGGTGCGGCGCGATTTCTCGGCCTTCTGCGCGGCTGCGATCTCGATCGCGTCGTCGAAGGCGGCGCGCACCGAATCCAGCGAATAGACCAGGATGCCCGTCAATCCGGCCTCGTCGGCCAGGTTGGCGATCAGGCCCGGACCGACCACCACCTCGATGCCGGCCGCGGCCAGTTCCTGGATGCAGTGCCGGGCGTCCTCGGCGGTCTGGTAGGCACGGATCTGCATGGGCAGCGAGAACAGCGTCGCGAAGCGGTTCAGCGCGGGCGGCACGCGCCGGTGCATGACCATGGCGATACGGTCCGAGAACTGCCGCGCCTTGCAGATCGCCGCCATCAGGTCGAAGCCCCCCACCTTGACGAAGGCCACGGGAATGCCGACGTTCTGGCGCAGATAGGCGCCATGGGCGCCCGCCGCGACGATGACGTCGCAGGCCCGCTTTTCGCTGCGCCGGGCGATCTCGGCGATGGCGTCGTCGAAGCCTTTGTCGATGATCTCGATGGCGGCGCGGTCGGCCAGCTCGGGGCTGACGGTGCGGAAGACCTCGGTCAGCCGGTGGGCGCTGATGGCCCAGATCAGGGGCCGGCGGTCATCGGATGCGGCGATGCTCATGTTCACTCCTTTTCAATATTGAAACATGAACACGCACCAGGTGAAACACACGCCTCCCATCGCCTTGCGGCGCCGCGGCCCCCATCGATCGCGCCCGCTGGCATGCGCCTTGCAAGAAGCGGCCATTCCACTCGGAGACTTCGATGCCTCAAGCAGCCTATCCTGCCGTCTACATGCGCGGCGGCACCAGCCGCGCCCTGGTCTTCCACGACCGCGACCTGCCCGCCGGCCGCGACGCCCGCGACCGCATCTTCCTCGCCACGCTGGGCAGCCCCGATCCCGGCAAGCGGCAACTGGACGGGCTGGGCGGCGGCATCTCGTCGCTGTCGAAGATCGCCGTGGTGGGCGCGCCTTCGCGCGCCGATGCCGACGTGGACTACACCTTCGGCCAGGTCGCGATCGACGCGCCGCTGGTCCAGTACCGGGGCAATTGCGGCAACATCTCGGCGGCCATCGGCCCCTACGCGGTGGACGAAGGGCTGGTGCGGGCATCGGGCGACCACGCATCGGTCCGCATCCACAACACCAATACCGGCAAGATCATCGTAGCCGACTTCGCCCTCAGCGACGGCCGCGCCGCGGTCGCCGGCGATTTCGCGCTGCCCGGCGTGGCCGGCACCGGCTCGCCCATCCGGCTGTCCTTCCTGGACCCGGGCGGCGCCACGACGGGCAAGCTGTTCCCCACCGGCGCCGCCCGCGACACCGTGACGATCCCGGACGTCGGCACGATCGAGATCTCGTGCGTCGACGTCTCCAACCCGACCGTCTTCGCGCGCGCCGCGGACTTCGGCCTGTCCGGCACGGAGTCGGCGGCGCAGATCGACGCCCGGCCGGACGTGGTCCGGCAATGCGAGGAGCTGCGCGTCGCGGCCGCCGTCCTGATGGGGCTCGCCACCGAGGACGAAGCGCGCACCCGCCTGCGCAACCTGCCGCTGGTCTGCTTGCTGTCGCCGCCCGCGGACGTGGCGTTTGCGTCGGGCGCCTCGTTGCGGGCCCAGGACGTGGACATCACCGCCCGCATGTTCTCGGCGGGCCAGCCGCACCGGGCAACGCCGCTGACGGGCGCGATGTGCCTGGCCGCCTGCGTGCGCCTGCCCGGCACCCTGGGCGCCGAACTGGGCCGCGTCCCCACGGACGGCCGCGACATCGTCATCGGCCATGCCTCGGGCTCGCTGCCCGTGGGCGCCGCCGTCGGCGGCGGGCAGCAGCCGCGCGTGGAAAGCGCCACCGTCACGCGCACCGCGCGCCGGCTGATGCGCGGCGAGGTCTATGCCCCCACCGGACGGTGACGCCGTTTCGTAGAAACGCGTTACATTATTGAAACACCACCAGTGTTCCGACGCGCGGCCGCCCGACGGTCGCGCCTGGAAATCCTCATACGAATCAATGGCTTGGATCGGGATCCGCGATAGCACCCGCCGCATGGCACGCACCTTGCTCGACAGTCCTCCATTCAGACACAAGAACCGTCCCCGGAGACCCCCATGACGTACCCCCTTACGCCTCGCGCCGGCTCGGCGTTCAAGGCCTTCCGCCGCACCCTCCTGTCCGCGATCGTGGGCACGCTGGCCGCCGCTTCCTGGCAGGCCGCGCAGGCGTCCGACTATCCGACCAAGCCCATCAAGCTGATCGTGCCCTTCGCCCCCGGCGGCGGCAACGACGCCATCGCCCGCACCCTGGGCCGGCGCCTGGGCGACGCGCTGGGCCAGCCGGTGGTGATCGAGAACCGCGCCGGAGCCGGCGGCAAGCTGGGCGTGGAAGCCGGCGTGAAGGCCGACCCCGACGGCTACACGCTCACCCTCATTTCCAACAGCTATTCGGTCAACCCCAGCCTCTATCCCATCAAGTTCGACCCGATCAAGGACATCACGCCCATCGGCATGATCGCGCGCGGCCCGCTCCTGATCTCCGTGCCGACCACGCTGCCGGTCAACAACCTGGCCGACCTGATCCAGCTCGCCAAGACCAGGAAAGGCGGGCTGACCTACGCGTCGTCCGGCCAGGGCGGCATCTCCCACCTGGCCACGGAACTGTTCCAGCGCACCGCCGGCATCGAGATGACCCACGTGCCCTATCGCGGCACGGCTCCAGCCCTGACCGACACCGTCGCGGGCCAGACCGACGTCTTCTTCAGCACGGCCGGCGCCGCCTTTCCCTACATGAAGAGCGGCCGGCTGAAGGTCGTGGCCGAGACGCTGCCCAAGCGCATCCAGGCCGAGCCGTCCATCCCCACCGTGGCCGAGGCCGGCGTGCCCGGCTATGAAGTGATCGTCTGGTACGGGCTGATTGCCCCCAAGGGCCTGCCCGCCGACATCCAGCAACGGCTGAACAAGGAAATGAACATCGCGCTGGCCCTGCCTGAAACCGTGGAGCAGTTGAAGGCCAACGGCGAGGAGCCCGCCGTCGGCAAGCCCGAACAGTTGATGGCGCAGATCCAGAAGGAGTTGACCCTCTGGAAACGCGTCGTGACCGATGCCAAGATCCAGGTGGAATGACCATGCAGACGAAAATACCGTGCGTCATGATGCGAGGCGGGACCTCGCGCGGACCGTTCTTTCTTGCCTCCGACCTTCCGGCCGATCCGGCGCGGCGCGACGAGGTGCTGCTGGCCGCCATGGGGTCGCCGCATTCCTACCAGGTGGACGGCATCGGCGGCGCCACGCCGTTCACCAGCAAGGTCGCCATCATCAGCCCCTCGCGGCGTCCGGGCATAGACGTCGACTATCTGTTCGCCCAGGTCCTGGTGAACGAACGCATGGTCGACACGCGCCCGAACTGCGGCAACATCCTGGGCGCGGTCGGCCCGTTCGCCATCGACGCCGGACTGGTGCCGGCGCAGGGCGACGAGACGACGGTGCGCATCTTCAACGTCAACACCCAGGCCGAAGTCCACGCCATCGTACAGACGCCGGGCGGCTCGGTGACCTACTCCGGCGACGCGGCGATCGACGGCGTGCCCGGCACCGCCGCCCCGGTCAAGCTGAATTTCCGCAGCGCCATCGGTTCCATCACGGGCAAGCTGCTGCCCACCGGCCGGCCGCTGGACGTGATCGACGGCATCGAGGTCAGCTGCGTGGACGTCGCCATGCCCATGGTGCTGTTCTCGGCGACGCAACTGGGCAAGACCGGCCATGAAAGCGCCGAGGAGCTCGATGCCGACACCGCCCTGATCGCCAGGATGGAAGCCATCCGGCGCAAGGCGGGCGAATTGATGGGCCTGGGCGACGTCAGCGGATCGGTCGTGCCCAAGATCGGGCTGCTGGCCGAACCGCAGCACGGCGGCACGATATCGTCGCGTTACTTCGTGCCCTATTCCTGCCACCGCGCGCACGCCGTCACCGGCGCCTTGTGCGTGGCCTCGGCCTGCGCCGTGCCGGGCACCATCGCGTCCCGGCTCTCGGGCCTGGACAGCGCACCGCCGCAAGGCGTGGTGCGCATCGAGCATCCGTCCGGCACGATCTCCATCGACCTCGACGTGGACCTGGTCAGCGCCACGCCGGTCATCCGCCGCGCCGCGGTGATACGCACCGCCCGCCGGCTGTTCGAGGGCAGCGTGCTGATTCCGTCCGAGGTCTGGCAGGACGGTTGACCGCGCGCGTCCGCGCGCACGGCCCCGCCTGAAGGTCCCCACGGGGCCCTGCCGGCGGGGCCGTTTTCATTTCGTGGTGGTACAGTCCACATATCTGCAACATCGTGTTACCGCCCGTGCCCCGGCGCGCAGTCCGGGGCACGCCGCGCCGCTTCACCATGACCGATCTTCCCCTTTCCGCACCGGTCCTCGTCGTCGAAGACGAGCCCTCGATGCGACAGCGGATCCTGCGTCTCCTGACCGGGCTCGGCTACCCCTCCGGCACGCTGGTCTCGTGCGCTTCGCTGGCAGAGACCCGCTTCCACCTCGACAGCGACGTCCGCTTCGCGCTCGCGCTGATCGACCTCGGCCTGCCCGACGGCAACGGCCTGGACCTGATCGAGGCGCTGCACGCGCGCGGCCATGGGACCGCGATCCTGGTGATCTCGGCCTGCTCCACCGAAGACATGATCCTGGCCGCACTGAAGCTGGGCGCCACCGGCTACGTCCTCAAGGAACGCGACGACCAGGAAATCGCGATGTCCCTGCGCAGCGCGCTGCGGGGCGGCGCGCCCATCGACCCGTTCATCGCCCGGCGCCTGCTGGCGCTGCTGCCTGCCCCCGCGTCGCCGCCCCGGGCCCAGGCCGAGGCGACGCTCAGCAAGCGCGAGCTGGAAATCCTCGAACTGGTCGCCCAGGGCCACACCAATCGAGAGATCGCCGAGCAGTTGTTCGTCTCCCCCCACACCGCCGCATGCCACATCAAGAACATCTACCGGAAACTGGCGGTCACGTCCCGCACGCGCGCGATCCACGAAGCACGTTCGCTTGGCTTGCTGTAGTCCTGGCGCTCTGGCTGTGGCTGCCGGAGACGGCCCGCGCGGACGCATGCCGCCCGGCGATTTCCTCCATCAGCGCCGCCCGCGCGAACGAGTCCCCGGACACGCCGCCCGCCACGGGCTGGGAGGCCGTCGCCCTGCCCGACATCTGGTCGACGCGCTGGCCCGGCCACGACGGCACGGTCTGGTACCGCGTCGAATGGACGCATTGCCCCGGCCAGCCCGTGGCGCTGTTCCTCGAATATCTTTCGATGGCGGGCGCGGGACGGCTCAACGACGACCCGCTCTGGGCAGACGCCAGCCTGGTCGAACCCCTGACGCGCAGCTGGAACCTGCCGCGCTATTCCCTGCTGCCGCCCTCGGCGCTGCGCGCCGGCATCAACACCTTGTGGATCAGGGTGGCGGGCTACGACCTCTACAGTTCCGGGCTGGGCGGGGTGCACATCGGCCCGCCCGACGAGGTCCGTCCGCGCTACGAACGAGAATGGCTGCTGCGGCGCGTCCTGCCGCAGGCCAACCTGATCATTTCGATCACGCTGGGCTGCTTCTTCCTGATGGTCTGGCTCCTGCGGCGCAACGAGCAGGCCTACGGATGGTATGCGCTGACGTCGCTGGCCTGGCTGCTGTTCGGCCTGAACTCGGCCGTCACCTCCCCCTGGCCGTTCGCCACCACGCACGGCTGGTCCACGTGGATCACCCTGGTCTTCACCATCTATTGCAGCGCCTTCTCGATGTTCGCCTGGCGGTTCGGCGGCCAGCGCTTCCCCCGCCTGGAAAAGGCGCTGTGGACCGTCACGGGAGCGGTGTGCGCGGCGCTGCTGGCACTGGGGCCGGCCCAGCCCAAGGCCGTGTTCTACCTGGTGGCGGTGGGCTATGCCGCCGTGTTCGTCGGAACCTGCGTGCAATTCCAGTTCCGCGCCGCGCGCACGCGCCAGCCCGAGCACCTGTTCCTGGCGGCCTGCATGCTGGGTTTCCTGGTGGCTGCCATCCACGACATCCTGGCCTTCCTGCGCATCATCGACGACGTGCACGGCTACACGGCCGCCACCGCGCCGCTGATCATGATAGGCATGGCCCTGGTCCTGGCCTGGAGCTTCACCTCCACCCTCGGGCGCGTGGAGCGGTTCAATCGTGAACTGGCCGACCATGTCGAGGAAGCCCGGCGGGAACTCGCCCATACGCTGGGCCGGCAACACGAGCTGGAAGTGGCCAACGCCCGGCTGAGCGAACGGCTGCGGATTTCCCACGACCTCCACGACGGCCTGGGCAGTTCGCTGGTACGGTCCATCGTCATGGCGGAAAAGGGCGACGCCACGCTGCCGCCGCAGCACTACGTGTCGGTCCTGAAAAGCCTGCGGGACGACCTGCGACAGGTCCTGGACCACAGCTTCGCGGCGGTCGCGGCGACGGCGGCCTCGCCCGCCGACTGGATCGCGCCGTTGCGCCGCCGCTTCGGCGACCTCTTCGACGATCAGGGCGTCCGGTGCGTCTGGCGAGTCGCCCCGGAATGGCCCGCGGAACCGGATACGGCCCGCCTGCTCGCGCTGGCCCGCTTCCTGGAGGAAGCCTTGACCAACGTGATCAAGCACAGCCGCGCGAATACGGTCGCCGTGACCCTGGCCGATGCCGGCAACGGAGCCCTGGAACTGAGCGTCGAAGACGACGGCGCGGGATTCGACGTCGAGCTGGCGGACCGGTCGATGGTCGGCATCGGGCTGCGCAGCATGCGGGCGCGCATCGCGCGCATCGGTGGGCGTCTGGCGGTCGAATCGGGCATGGGCGGCACCCGCCTGCGAGCCCACCTGCCTGCGGCGGCTCCATAGCTTTTTCCACTGCGCCCCATTCACATATACGATTTTCCAAACCGCGGCGGCGCTCTTAACATCACGTCTGCAACAGTCCAAGGAGACCCGCGCATGTTGTGGAAGCGCCTATCCATCCATCTCGGGGTCGCGGCGGCCCTGCTGGCCTGGCTCTCGTCGCCGGCGAACGGCGCCAGCCTGGATGCCCGGCTGCGCGCCGCCGCCGAACGCGGAACCGCCGCCGAGATCCGGGCCCTGATCAGCCAGGGAGCGGACATCGAAGCGCGCGATGCCGCGGGCGCCACACCCCTGCTCGCCGCCACCCACCGCAACAACGTGGACGCTGCCCGCGCTCTGATCGAAGCGGGCGCCGACGTCAACGCCAAGGACAAGATCAACGACAGCCCCTATCTGTATGCGGGCGCGCGGGGACACGACGAGATCCTGCGAATGACGCTGGCGCACGGTGCCGACCTGAAAAGCACCAACCGCTACGGCGGCACGGCGCTGATCCCCGCCGCCGAGCGCGGCCACGTCGAGACGGTCCGCACGCTGATCGAGGCGGGCGTGGACGTGAACCACGTCAACAACCTGCACTGGACCGCGCTGCTCGAAGCCATCATCCTGGGCACGGGCGGCGCCCGCCACACGGACATCGTGCGCCTGCTGGTGGATGCGCATGCCGACGTGAACCTGGCCGACGGCAACGGCGTCACCCCGCTGCAGCATGCCCGCCAGCGCGGGTTCACCGCCATCGAACGCATCCTGCTGCAGGCCGGCGCGCGCTAGCCGCGCCGGTCAGAACTCGGTCTGCCGGCCCGGATCCGGCACGTCCCGGCGCATGCCGGCGCTGGCCTGGCGCACCGCCGCCAGGAAGCGCCCATGCGTGTCGTTCTCGCCGCTGTCCTCGCGCACGATGGCCGCGATGGGCGGCAGGCTCCAGGCGATGGAATACGGAACGATGGCCACGCCCGCCACGTGCACCAGTTCCTCAGCGATGTCGGCGGGCAGCAGCGAGACCGCGCGCTCGGAAGCGGCGATGATCTCGCCGATGAGCTTGGCGGAATAGCCCTCGGTGACAGGCACGGGTGGCGTCACGCCCGCCTGGATGAACAGGCCGGCGACCTGCTCGCGCAGCGCGGTGCGGGGCTCTCCCAGGACCCAGTCGAGTTCGGCCAGCCGCGGCCATGATAGCGGCGCCCGGCCCAGTTGCGCCGCCAGGCGCCGGTTGCTGATCAGTCGGGCCTGCTGGCGGTACAACGGCTCGAACACCAGGCCTTGCAGGTCCAGCGTGGGGCTCGCCCGCGCGATGACCACGTCCAGCGCATGATCGCGCAGTTCCCGCAGCAGGCTTTCGCTCGTGCCGTCGTGGATACGCACGGCCAGCCGCCTCGGCCCCGCCTGGACGGCGGATACGGCTTCGGCCACCAGCCGCCCGGAGACGAAGGGCGTCACCCCCACGTGCAGGCGGGCGGCCAGGCCCGCGCCGGACGCTTCCATGTCGCGCACCAGATGCCCCAGGTCCTGCAAGATGGCCCGCGCCCGCCCCGCCACGACCCGCCCGATGTCGGTGGGCGCCATGCCCCGCGCCGTGCGGACGAACAGCGGCACGCCGAACATGGACTCCAGTTCCGACAAGGCGTTGGTCACCGCCGGCTGGCTGGTCGCCATCAGTTCGGCCACCCGCGTCAGGGAGCCGAGCCGGTGGACCTGCACGATCAGTTGCAGGTGGCGCATCTTCAGCCGCGAAACCAGCCGGCGGACGACGTCATCGGAGGGAAATGCGGAATCCGGCATATCTGCGGCAGCCAAGATATCAGCTAAACATTATGGATACATCGTCAATCAGAATATTTCAATGATAACCGCCGCCTAGAATGCCTGGATCTTGACGCAACCCTGTGCCCGCTGGCACGGAAGGACAGGAAGATGAGCACCACGATTCGCCAGGCCGCCCTCGACTATCACGAGTTCCCCGTTCCCGGAAAAGTGTCGGTCTACCCGACCAAGCCGCTGGTCACGCAGCGCGATCTCGCCCTGGCCTATACCCCGGGCGTCGCCGCCGCCTGCGAGGAAATCGTCGCCGACCCGGCCAACGCCTTCCGCTACACCGCGCGCGGCAACCTGGTGGGCGTGATCTCCAACGGCACCGCCGTGCTGGGCCTGGGCAACATCGGCCCGCTGGCCTCCAAGCCGGTCATGGAAGGCAAGGCCGTGCTGTTCAAGAAATTCGCCGGCATCGACGTGTTCGACATCGAGATCGACGAGACCGACCCGGACAAGCTCGTGGACATCATCGCCTCGCTGGGTCCGACCTTCGGCGGCATCAACCTCGAGGACATCAAGGCGCCCGAGTGCTTCGCCGTCGAGCGCAAGCTGCGCGAGCGCATGACGATCCCGGTCTTCCACGACGACCAGCACGGCACCGCCATCACGGTCAGCGCCGCGTTCATCAACGGCCTGAAGGTGGTCGGCAAGGACATCGCCCAGGTCAAGGTCGTGACCTCCGGAGCGGGCGCCGCGGCGCTGGCCTGCCTGGAACTGATGCTGGACCTGGGCCTGCCGCGCAAGAACATCTGGGTCACCGACATCGAAGGCGTGGTGTACGAAGGGCGCACGGTGCTGATGGACGAACAGAAGGCGGCCTTCGCGCAGCGGACGGACGCCCGCACGCTGGCCGAGGTCATCGCCGGCGCGGACGTGTTCCTCGGACTGTCGGCTGGCGGCGTGCTCAAGCCCGGCATGGTGGCGTCCATGGCCCCCCGGCCGTTGATCCTGGCGCTGGCCAACCCCACGCCCGAAATCCTGCCCGATGCGGCCCACGCCGTGCGCGACGACGTGGTCATGGCCACGGGACGCTCGGACTTCCCCAACCAGGTCAACAACGTCCTGTGCTTCCCCTACATCTTCCGGGGCGCGCTGGACGTGGGCGCGTCCACGATCACGCGCGAGATGGAGAAGGCCGCGGTCCACGCCATCGCCGCCCTGGCCGAGGAAGAACAGAACGAGGTGGTGGCTGCCGCGTACGGCACCTACGACCTGCGCTTCGGCCCCGACTACCTGATCCCCAAGCCCTTCGACCCGCGCCTGATCGTTCGCATCGCGCCCGCCGTGGCGCGCGCCGCCATGGACTCCGGCGTGGCCACGCGGCCGATCGCCGACATGGACGCGTACGCCGAGCAGCTGCAGCAGTTCGTCTACCGCTCCGGCGCCTTCATGAAGCCGCTGTTCGCCAACGCCAAGCGCTTCGTGCGCGACGGCGGCAAGGCACGCATCGTGTTCACCGAGGGCGAGGACGAACGCGTGCTGCGGGCCGTGCAAGTAATCGTGGACGAGGGCCTGGCCAGGCCCATCCTCGTCGGCCGGCCCGCGGTGCTGCTCGCGCGGATCGAGAAATTCGGGCTGCGCCTGCGGCTGGGGCAGGACGTCGAGGTGACCAACCCCGAGTTCGACGAACGCTTCCACCAGTACTGGACGACGTATTGGGAAAAGATGTGCCGCCGCGGCATCACCAAGGAAATGGCCCGCGTGGAGATGCGTCGCCGCATGACGCTCATAGGCGCCATGATGGTCCACCTGGGCGATGCCGACGGCATGATATGCGGTACCGTCGGCGCCTACCACGACCACCTGCGCTTCGTGGACGAGGTCATCGGCCGGCGGCCCGGACACGGTGTCTACGCCGCGATGAACATCCTGCTGCTGAACGAACGGACCATCGCGCTGGTGGACACGCACGTCAACGACGACCCCAGCGCCGAACAGATCGCCGAATACACGCAGGCGGCGGCCGAGGCGATGCGCCGGCTGGACCTGGTCCCCAAGACCGCGCTGCTGTCGCGCTCGAACTTCGGCTCGGGCAGCTCGGCCTCGGGCGGCAAGATGCGCCGCGCGCTGGAACTGCTGCGCGAACAGGCCCCCGACCTGGAGGTCGATGGCGAAATGCACGGCGACTGCGCGCTGGACGAGGCCCTGCGGCTACGCATCCTGCCGTCCTCCACGCTGAAAGGCGAGGCCAACCTGCTGGTCTGCCCCAACGTGGACGCGGGCAACATCGCCTACAACCTGCTCAAGACCGCGGCCGGCGGCAACGTGGCCGTGGGGCCCTTCCTGCTGGGCGTGAACGCGCCGGTGCACATCCTGACGTCCAGCGCGACGGTCCGCCGCATCATCAACATGACCGCCCTCGCGGTGCTGGGCGCCAACGCCGGCCTGGGCTAGCGTACCGGCCGCGGGCCTGGAGCCTTATCGGGCCAGGGGCGCGGCGGCCAGTACCGGCCGCCGCCAGAACCCCCTGAACACCACCAGCGCCGCCCCCAGCAGCAGCATCGCGCTGGCCGCAAAGACGCCGTGCGCGCCTCCCGCGTCGAACACCACGCCGCCTGCGGCCGCGCCTACGGTGATGGCCAGTTGCACGGCCGCCACGATCAGCCCGCCGCCGCTCTCGGCCTCGTCGGGCACGACCCGCGTCAACCAGGTGGACCAGGCCACCGGTACCGCGCCGAAGGCCATGCCCCACAGCGCGACCAGCACGGCCGCGATCCAGGGCAGCGTCCCCGTGGCGGCCAGAACCAGGCCGATGCCGCCCATCGCCAGCGGCATCAGCAGCAGCGTCATGCGCAGGCTGCGCTGCAGCAGCAGGCCCGACAGCGACGTGCCGACGAAATTGGCCACGCCGAATCCCAGCAGCATGGCCGACAGGCCGTTGGGCGGACAGGCCCGCGACACGCTGGCCAAGGCCTTGTCGGGTCCCGGGGAGGCGCCCGCCGCCAGCAGCGCGGCCGAAGGCATGGCCCGGGCCAACGCGCGCCGCATCACCCGCTACGAAAGCAACAACTGGACGATCTCGGGCGCGCGCACCGCGTCGGGCAAGCCCATCCTGTCCAACGATCCGCACCGGGCCCTGTCCATGCCCTCGCTGCGCTACATGGTGCACCTGAACTCGCCGGGCTGGAACGTCATCGGCGCGGGCGAGCCGGCGCTGCCCGGCGTGTCCATCGGCCATAACGAACGCATCGCCTTCGGCCTGACCATCTTTTCCTTCGGCGACGAGGAAGACCTGTACGTCTACGAGACCAACCCCGCCAACCGCGACGAATACCGCTATCAAGGCAAGTGGGAAAAAATGCGCCTGGTCGAGGAGACGATCAAGGTGCGGGGCCAGGCCGACGTGAAGGCGACGATCAAGTTCACTCGCCACGGCCCCGTGCTGCACGAGGACGCCGCCCGCGGCAAGGCCTACGCCATGCGCGCGGCCTACCTGGAGTTTCCCGGCACCGCCGCCTACCTGGCCAGCCTGCGCCTGAACCAGGCGCGCAACTGGGACGAGTTCACCGCCGGCATGGCCCGCCACTACACCCCCGGCGAGAACATGGTGTATGCCGACGTGGACGGCAACATCGGCTGGTTCGGCGGCGCGCTCGCCCCCATCCGGCCCAAGGCCGGATGGTCGGGACTCCTGCCCGTCCCGGGCGACGGCAGCTACGAATGGGACGGCATCCTGCCGGGCGCCTCGCTGCCGCGCGTGCTGAACCCGGCCAAGGGGTTCTACGCCACGGCCAACGAGTACAACGTGCCGGACGACTATGCGCGCAAGGACATGTCGGCACGCGAATGGTCCGATCCCAACCGGGTCCAGCGTATCGGCGAAGTCCTGGGCGGCGCGCGCGGCCTGACCGTGCAGGACACCGTCAAGCTGCAATACGACGACCTGTCCATCCCCGCGCGCGACCTGATGGGCCTGGCCGCATCGTTGTCCTCGCCCGAGGCCGAGGTGGCCGACGCGCTGCAGCGGCTCAAGGCCTGGAACCATCGCATGTCGGCCGATTCGGTGGCCGCCACCATCTATGAGTTCTGGCAGTACGTCATCGTCGCCAAGGTCTCGGACCTGTACGTGCCGGCCGCCAGCCGGGCCACGTTCGGCGACCTGGACAAGCGGCTGGTGATGAACAAGCTACGGGCACCGGACGCGGCCTTCGGCGCCGAACCGGTAAAGGGCCGCGACACGCTGCTGCTCGATGCGCTCAAGGAAGGACTGGCCAATCTGAAGGAGATCCTGGGCAACGATCCCGCCGGGTGGAAGTGGGGCGACCTGTTCCACATCAAGTTCGACCACCAGCTGGCGGCGCTGCTGCCGGCCGACCAGCGCGCCGCGCTGGCGACCGAGCGGTATCCGATGAGCGGCAACATCGAGACCGTCTACCTGGGCGCCTATGGCGCCGACTTCCGCAAGATCCACGGCGCGTCCTACCGGCAAGCCATAGACGTGGGCAACTGGGACAACTCGCTGGCCATGAACGTGCCGGGCCAGTCGTCGGATCCCTCCAGCCCCTACTACAAGAACCTGCTGCCGCTGTGGGTCAAGGGGGAGCTCTTCCCCATGGCATTCAGCCGGCAAAAGGTCGAGAGCCTGAAGGCGGAGAGCGTCACGCTGCAGCCGGCGCGTTGAGCGGCACGGGGCGCGGCCGCCACGGCCGCGCCCGCGGGGCTTTCCTCGTCGCCAGGAACCGGACTCCTCGGCACATCCCATCAGGAGGCCGTGCGGCTGTGAACCGCCAGCAGGTGGCGCACCGAGGGCCGCTCCGGTCCCCGGTGAAAGCGCAGGGCTTCCTCCTGGACATCGGCATCGGCCTTCGAAACCCGCTTGTGCTGGCGCAGATGCTCGGCCCATGACTCCACCTGGAACCATTCCAGCATGAGCCCCGGCCGGGCCGCATCCTCGGTCACGCCCCAGGCATAGGCGCCATCGCGCCGCCGTTCGGCCGACAGCCGCTCCAGCGCGCGCAGGAAAGCCGCCCGGTCCGCGGGATCGATCCGGTATTCGACCAGGATCAGCACCGGCCCCCTGTCGTTCTCCACCGGTGCGGCCGTCAAGGGCTCGGGCCAATGGTTCGAGGGCACGAGGTCGGCCTCGCCCTTGGGCAGCTTGAGCAGATGCGACACCACGCCCACGATCACCAGTCCCGCGGCGCCCGCCAGCAGGGCGGCGGGCACGCCCACCCATTCCGCCACGGCGCCCCAGGCCAGGCTGCCCGCGGTCATCGCGCCGTTGAACACGGTCAGGTAGACGGCCAGCGAACGGCCGCGCACCCAGTTCGGCAGGATGGCCTGCGCCGTGCCGTTCAACGTGGTCAGCGCGGTGATCCACGCCGCCCCCAGCACCAGCAGTCCGACCACCGCCAGCCACTGCGGCGGCGCGAAGGACAGGCCCGCCATGACGGCCGCCGTCACCAGCGCCGCGGCCAGCAGCAGGCCATCGGCGTCCAGCCTGTCGCGCAGCATGGGCATGACCACGGCGCCGCCTATCGCGCCCAGGCCCACGGCCCCCAGCAGGATGCCGTAGAACCCCGCCCCGCCGCCCAGCAGCCCGCGCGCCACCAGCGGCAGCAAGGCCCATACCGAACTGGCCAATGCGAAGAAGCAGAACGCGCGCACCAGCACGACGTGCAGTTCGCGGCTGGCCCGCGCATAGCGCAATCCCGCCCGGAACGCGCCCAGGAACTGCTCCGACAGTTCGTCGCGCGGCGTGGGTGGCCGGCGCCACCACAGCAGCGCGGCGATCACGAAGGCATAGCTGATGACGTCCACGCCATAGGTCACCGCGCCGCCCAGGCTCGCCAGGATCAGGCCGCCCAGCGCGGGACCGATGGCGCGCGCGATGTTGATGCCGAGCGAGTTCAGCGCCACGCCGTTCTTGATGTCCTTCTTGTCCACCAGCTCGGGCACGATGGCCTGCCACGTGGGCCCCATCAGCGCCGCGCCGATGCCGCCGAGGAAGGTCAGCGCGACCAGCGAGCCGATCGTCTGCATGCCCCAGGCCGTCAGCAGCATCAGGCCGACACTGACGCAGGCCAGCAGAACCTGGATCGCGATCAGGAATTTGCGCCGGTCCAGGATGTCGGACAGCACGCCGGCCGGGATCGCCAGAAGGAAGATGGGCAGCGTGGCGGCGGCCTGCACCATGGCGACCGCCGTGGGCGAGGTCGACAGGTCCGTCATCAGCCAGGCACTGGCCACGTCACGAATGAAGCTGCCGGTGTTGCCGATGATCGTCGCGCCCCACAACACGGCGAACAGCTTCTGCTTCAGGGGCCCGAAGCCGCCCCGGGAAGTGCTCTTGACCGCTTCGCTCACGTCGCGTCCTCCTCAGACCGCCCAGCAGGAACAGCCCAGCGCTCCGAAGAAGCCCCGGGCATCGGACACGGGCAGCTTCGATGCCCAGGCCCTGGCATGCTCGTGCCCATGCAGGCCGCAGGCTTGCGCGCAGCCGCACGCGGCCACCCGGCGGTAGCCCAGCGAATGGCGGCCGGCGCCCTCGGGCTCGGCCCAGGCGGCATAGCCGCCGAACAGGCGAGTGGGAGACCAGTCCGGCATCGGCGGCGGCAGGGGATTGTCGTCCAGGCCGGCGAATCCGCCCGCGCCGTACACGACACGGCCGCCCACCATGGTCAGCTCCGAGGTCAGGAAGGAAATCTCGTCCTCGGCGCAGGCGAAGAAATCCTTGTCGAGCACGATCAGGTCTGCCAACTGCCCTGGGGCGATGCGGCCCCGCCGCCCTTCCTCGTTCGAGAACCAGGCCACCTTCTCGGTCCACATGCGCAGCGCCGTCTCGCGATCCAGGCAATTGCGCCGGGGATACAGCGACAGCCCACCCACCGTCTTGCCGGTGATCATCCAGGCCAGCGACACCCAGGGGTTGTAGGACGCCACGCGCGTGGCGTCGGTGCCCGCCGACACCTTCACCCCCTTTTCCAGCATGCGGGCGATGGGCGGCGTGGCCTCGGCCGCCGCGGCGCCGTAGCGTTCGACGAAATACTCGCCCTGGTAGGCCATGCGATGCTGCACGGCGATCCCGCCGCCCAGCGCGGCGATGCGGTCGATGGACCGGTCCGAGATGGTCTCGGCGTGATCGAAGAACCAGTTCAATCCCTTCAGCGGGATCTCGCGGTCGACCTTCTCGAACACGTCCAGCGCGCGCGAGATGGTCTCGTCGTAGGTCGCATGCAGGCGCCAGGGCCAGCGATTCTGCGCCAGGATGCGCACCACCTCCTCCAGGTCGCCTTCCATCTGCGGCGGCATCTCGGGACGATGCTGGCGGAAATCCTCGAAGTCGGCGGCCGAGAACACCAGCATCTCGCCCGCGCCGTTGTGGCGGAAATAGTCGTCGCCCTGCTTGTACTGCACGCTGGAGGTCCAGTTCAGGAAATCCTCCTTTTCGTGCTTCGGCTTCTGCGTGAACAGGTTGTAGGCCAGGCGCACCGTCAACTCGCCGTCGTCGGCCAGCTTCCGGACCACCGCGTAGTCGTCGGGGTAGTTCTGGAAACCACCGCCGGCGTCGATCACGCCCGTCACCCCCAGGCGGTTCAGCTCGCGCATGAAATGCCGCGTGGAATTCACCTGGTAGTCGAACGGCAGCGTCGGGCCCTTGGCCAGCGTGGCATACAGGATCTGCGCGTTCGGCTTGGCCAGCAGCAGCCCCGTCGGATTGCCCTGGGCGTCGCGGGTGATTTCTCCCCCCGGGGGCTCGGGCGTATCCTTGGTATAGCCCACCGCGCGCAGCGCCGCGGCGTTCAGCAGCGCGCGGTCATACAGGTGCAGCAGGAACACCGGTGTGTCGGGCGCCGCCGCGTTGATCTCGGCGATGGTCGGCAGGCGCTTCTCGGCGAACTGGTGCTCGGTGAAGCCGCCCACCACGCGCACCCACTGCGGGGGCGGCGTGATCGCGACCTGCCGACGCAGCATGTCCATCGCGTCGGCCAGCGAACGCACGCCGTCCCAGCGCAGTTCCATGTTGAAGTTCAGTCCGCCGCGTATCACGTGGGTATGGTTGTCGATCAACCCGGGCAGCACGCTCCGGCCGCCCAGGTCGATGATGCGGGTCGCCGGCCCGGCCAGGGCCATGACTTCCCGATCGTCGCCCACGGCCAGGAAGCGCCCGTCCTTGACCGCGACGGCGGTAGCCGACGGATTGGCCCGGTCCAGCGTGGTGATGCGGCCATGCCGCAGGATGACATCGGCGGTGGTGGCGCTCATGATTGCTCCTCGGTGGTGGACCTGGGTGACCGCCGTGCGCGGCCGGGAGCCGGCACACGCGCGGAGGTTTACCTGGCCGGGTTGGGACCGATCCGCTCGCCGTGCTGGACGCGCTCCGCGCCATTGTGCACGTGGGTGATGGCATAGTCGATGCCCATGCCGTAGGCGCCCGAATGTTCCTTCACGATGCCGGTCACGGCGTCATAGGTCTCCTTGCGGGCCCAGTCGCGCTGCCATTCCAGCATGACCTGCTGCCAGGTCACCGGCACCGCACCCGCCTGCACCATGCGGTCCATCGCGTACTTGTGCGCATCCAGCGACGTACCGCCCGAGGCATCGGCCACCATGTAGATCTCATAGCCGCCCTCCTTCATCGCGCACAGCGCGAAGGTGGTGTTGCAGACCTCCGTCCAGAGCCCCGACACGACGATCTTCTTGCGCCCGCTGGCGGCCAGCGCGTCGCGCACGTTCTGATCGTCCCAGGAGTTCATCGAGGTGCGTTCGAGAATCTTGTTCTGCGGAAACACCGCCAGCAGCTCGGGATAGGTGTTGCCCGAGAAGCTGTCGGTTTCCACCGTGGTGATGGTGGTGGGGATATCGAAAACCCTGGCCGCCTTGGCCAGCGCCACGACGTTGTTCTTCAGGACCTGGCGGTCGATCGACTGCACGCCGAAGGCCATCTGCGGCTGCTGGTCGATGAAGATGATCTGGCTGTTCTGCGGGGTCAGGACGTCTAGATAATGAGACATGGCGGTTCTCCGTTGGGGAAACGATCAGGAAATGTGTCAGCCGGCCACGTCCACGAGGACGAGTTCGGTATCTTCGATGGCGGTCAGGCGTATCACGTCCTCGTCCCGGATCGCGGCGCCGTCCCGCGCCCGCAACTCCACGCCGTTGACGTCCACGCGGCCCGTGGCCGGCACCAGGTAGCCGTAGCGGCCGGCTCCCAAGCGGTACTCCGCGGTCTCGCCCGCCTTCAGCGTGGCGCCGGAAACCCGCGCATCGGCACGAATGGGCAGGGCATCCTCGTCCCCCTGCATACCGCTGGCCAGGGCGACGAACTGACCCGAACGGTCGCCCTTGGGAAACGGCTTGGCACCCCAAGACGGCTGGCCGCCACGGCTGTCCGGAAAGATCCAGATCTGGAAGATGCGGGTCACGCCGGGCTCCAGGTTGTATTCCGAGTGCCGGATGCCCGAGCCCGCGCTCATGACCTGGACGTCGCCCGCCTCGGTACGGCCGCGGCTGCCCAGGCTGTCCTGGTGGGTGATGGCGCCTTCCCGGACATAGGTGATGATTTCCATGTCGGCATGCGGATGCGGCGGGAAGCCGGTGCCCGGGGCGATGGTGTCATCGTTCCAGACGCGCAGCGCGCCCCAGTTCATGCGGGCCGGGTCGGCATAGCCGGCGAACGAGAAGTGGTGCTTGGCATCGAGCCATCCGTGGTTGGCACCACCCAGGCTCTCGTAGGGACGACGTTCGATCATGATGTTCTCCGCTTTCGTTGCTTCGATGAAGAGAACTATAGAAACTTGCCGACATGATTGAAATAGAATTAATTGAAAACCATACTTTCCATTTTTTAGGTCAACATATCCACACGCCGGAAACGCATCCATGAGCCGACTCCCCGACCTGGAAGCCTGGGCCATCTTCGCCAAGGTGGCCGAAACCGGTTCGTTCGCCCGGGCCGCGGCCGAACTGTCGCTGTCGCAGGCCACCGTCTCCAAGGCCGTCTCGCGCCTGGAAGGGCGGATGAAGACCGTGCTGTTCCATCGCACCTCGCGTCGCATCTCGCTGACGGAAAGCGGACTGGCCGCCCTGGAACGCGCCTCGCGCATTCTGGAAGAAGGCGAGGCCGTCGAATCCGAAGTGACCGAGCAGTCCAGCAGCCCGCGCGGACCGATACGGATGACGGCCCCCATGTCCTTCGGCATCTCGCACGTGGCGCCGGTGCTGCCGGCGTTCATGGCGCGCTATCCCGAGGTCACCCTGGACGTGCACTTCAGCGACGAACAGGTCGACCTGATCGAGAAGCGCTTCGACCTGGCGCTGCGCATCTCCACGCTGGCCGACTCCAGCCTGCTGGTGCGCCGGCTGTGCACCGTGCGCATCCTGCTGGTCGGCTCCCCCGCCTACTTCGAGCAGCACGGCCGGCCCCGGCACCCGCGCGAACTCGCCGGGCACCGCGCCCTGCAGTACGCCTACGCGCGCGGCGGATCGAGCTGGCGCTTCCGCCATGCCCGTCATGGCGAATTCACCCAGGCCATGCCCACGCCGCTGCGGGTGAACAATGCCGAGGCGCTGGCGCCCGCCTTGCGCGCGGGCGCCGGCCTGGCCCTGCAGCCGGAATTCCTGGCCTGGCAGGACCTGCAGTCGGGCGCGCTGGAAACGGCCATGGACGACTGGCAGGTGGACCCCATCGCGCTGCACCTGGTCACGCCGCCCGGACGCGGCAGGCCGGCACGCGTGCAGGCGCTGATGGAGTACCTGACGGCGCACTTCGTCGGCGAACCGTGGGCACGGGCCATCGACTGACCCGGCCCGCCGCGTCATCGGCCCAGGCGGCCGACACATGCCTGACACACGCGCCGACGATCATTCCCGCGGGCGCGAGGTCCATACAAAGGAGAAAACCATGGCATGGCTGAAGATCGCGGCGCTGGGCGCGGCGTGGGCGGTGGTCGGAGCGGCGCAGGCCGACGTCCCGACATCGCGGGAATACAAGGTGTTGCTCAAGCCCGCATTGTTCGCGGACCACCCCAAGAACGCATCCAACGCGTACCTGGCCGACCTGAAGGCCGCGCTGGCCTCCGCCGGCTTCGACCGCAGCATCGACGGCAGCTTCGCCAAGGACAAGGAGCGCACCGTGCGCTTCTACGACTCGCCGGGCAGCTGCCAGCTGCGTGCGCAGTCCTATTCCTTCCGCGAACGCGTCAGCGACAAGCGCGAATCCACGCTGAAGTTCCGCTCGACCTCCCAGTCCGCGGCCGCGGGCGTCACCATCACCGGCAGCGAATCCGGCGCCGACTCCAAGTTCGAGATGGACAAGACCGCCTCGGCCACGGCCTATTCCCGCTCGACCAAGCAGAACTTCTCGAGCGGCAAGAACCTGAACAAGATGAAGGACGTCACCGACCTCTACCCCGTCGCGACCGGCCTGGACATCGTGCGGGACGACCCGCTCGTCGTCGTGGGTGGCCTGTCGATCTGGGAAAAGACCTACGACGGCCCGGACAGCGACCTCGGCCAGCAAGGGGCCGATTTCACCGTCTCGCTCTGGTACCTCAACGAGAGCGACACCACGCCCGTCGTGGCCGAAGCCTCGTTCACGGTCGAGGCCAGCGGCGGCGACTTCACCAACAAGGTCACCCAGCGCTCCGAGCTCATCTTCAACACCATGACCCAGATGAGTTCCTGGACGGCGCCCACCGCCATTCCGAAGACGAACTGGGTCTATCAGTACAACCCGTCGTTCTGCTCGAGCGGCCAGGGCGCGGAAATCGAAGCGTCGGCCACGGCGCAGCCGTTCTGATTGCCGGCGCCCCGGCACGAACCGGGGCGTCCGAGCTCGCGCGCAACGATGTACCGGCCGCGGCGGCTCCGGCTGCGGCAAGCTCGGCCGGCCAGCCCGAGGGGAGACGCTGACCGGCCACGGATCGGCGCTCAGCGCCCGCGCGGACAGGTCATCGACGCCCGGTTGTCGCCGTTGAACACCAGGTCCAGTTGCGGCACGCCGGTCTGCTTCACCGCATAGCGTCCGCTCGCGTTGGACAGCGGCCCGGTGAAGCTGACGCGTCCGTCCTTCAACTGATAACTGCCGCCCTTGGCACCCACCGCGTACTGGCCGCTCTTCTGCACCACGACGTCGGTATACGCGTAGTTCAGCTGACCGGCATCGAAGGTGTAGCAGGTGTACTTGCCGGGGGCGATGTCGGCGGCCTGCGCGGGAGGAGGCGCGCTCTGCGCCGGGGCCTGGACCGGGGCGGGCCGCCAGCCACGGCGCATGTCGTCCAGCGACTTGACGATGACCGGCGCCTGCTTGTCCAGCGTATCGAGCGTCGCCGCCGGGCAGGCCCCCTGGGAAAAACCTTTCTGGTTCGCGATGCCGGCGATGCGGGCCGATTCGTCGCGCATCGCCTGTTCGTAAGCGCGCCGCAGTTTGTCACGCTGCGACGAGGACAGGCCGGCCGCCCCTATCAATCCGTCCAGTGCCCGGACGACCGGGCCCGCATCCCGCTTGCAGAAGTCCAACGCCGCCTGGACCTGCGCGGTCTGCGTATTGGCGCTTTCGAGCATGCCCAATGGGTCGGGATCCGCCGCCAGGCTGGCTCCGGCCATGGCCAGGCCACAGACTAGCGGGATGATGCGAGGAAAAACGTTCACGGGAAGTCTCCGCAGTTCTTGTTGGCATATGGCCGGCAAGTCCGTGCATCGATCTTCCATGCTCCCCCGCACGGTCGGACTCCGGCCGCGGGCAAGCGTACCATCACCGTGCCGGGAACCGAAGCGCGCAACCGCCAGGGACTGGTAGACTCCCTCATCCTCCGGTCTTCCCAGGAGCCGTTCCATGCGCCAGGCCATCTTCGGCGGGGTGCTCGTCCTCATCGTGCTTGCCGCCTGGGCCAGGCAGCAAGGCTGGATCGCGCTGCCCGACAGTCTCATGCAGGCCCTCCTGCTATGCCTGCCGCTGGCGTTTCTTCCTCTGTACCTGCAAGGGCTGCGCGAGGGGGAACTCGTCATTCCGCCGCGCACCATCCGGCGCCGGGAAACGCCCCTGCTGTTCTGGTTCGTGGCTGTGTTCCAGGCCGTCCTCGTGCTGACACTGCTGGCGTACCTGGCCGTCCAGTTGCTGGACAGCCTGGCGGCTGGATGAGCCGGCGGGATGCCGGCTCGGACCTTCCTTCTGTCCTACTCTCGCGGCACCGTGGCGGCCGGTATCCGGACCTCCACAGGCTGGGCCTGCCCCGACCCATTCGGGACCTGCAGCGTCACCGTACCGCCGGCCGGCCGCATCCGCCGCGCCCGCTCCACCAGATCGGGACTCGATGACTTCTGGGCCAGCCCAGCCAACCGGGGCATCGGCGAGGCCACCGCTTCGACGAAGGTCACTTCGCCGTCGTAGCTCTTGAGGCCCGGTGGAATGGCCGTCGCATCCGGCATCAGGATCTCGGTCGCCTTGGCCGTGAGCGTGGTCGTGGCCCGCGCCGGGCCCAGCACCTTGAAGCGGATGTTGCCCAGCGGCACGGTTCCGATGGGCTGCGTGAGCGACGTGCCGTTGACCATCACGATGTGCAGGACGTTGCCGTCCTTGCGCCATTGAACCGCCGGCGTGACGCGGCCGGCCGCGACGGGATCGATGGCCAGGATCTCCAGCGCCGCCGGATCGTAGGTAACCGTGGCATGGGCCGCCCCTACCGCGTGGGTGCCGGAGAACACGGCCACTTGTATGGCGCCTTCGGCGCCGGTCACGGCCGTCACCGAAGGATCGACGAAGAAGGCATCGCCGACGAACTGGGCATGCGCGGTGCCACTCATGGCTGCCGCCAGCGGCAGACCGGCCAACAGGGACCGGAGGATGAACGAACGAATACGCATGTCATTGCACCTCGATGATGAATCGCTTGGTCACGCCCGGGGTCAGGTCGCTGCCGGACAGGGAATCCCCGCCCACCACCCTCGCATTACTGCTGAAGGTGATGAAATAGGTGCCGACTCCGTCCGGCGCGGCCAGGCCGCGCATCAGCACTTCGGTCTGCCCCCCCGGGATCGGCACCGAAGCGGAAACGCTGCGCACCGGCGCACTGCTGGTCAGTACCGTCTGGCCGGCGACGATGACCTCGAAGATGTCGTCCAGCGCTGAACCGTTGTCTCCCATGGTGATCAGGACGTCCGACGTGCTGCACCCGACGATCTCGGTCGCCTTGCCCAATCCGTCGCACATCGGCCACGACGCCTCCAGCGTGGCCGTGCTGACCGAAGTGGGCGACGCGCTCGGGCAGTTGTAGTTCGCCGTCCCGTCCGAGTTGAAGCTGTAGCTGCCCTTGTCCGCGCTCAACGGCATCAGGACGCGATTCGCCGGCATCGTGGCCCGGCCCGCCGGCACCACCGCGCAGCGGTTGGTCACGAAACTCTCGATTGCGCCCATTACGCCGGCGGCGTCCAGCGCATTGCCGGCGGCATCGGCCAGGCCATCCAGCAGCTTCACGTAGAGATCCTCCGCATATTTCGCGAAGAAATCCGCCAGCGTGCGAGCCGCCGTATTGCTGCGCAGGATGCCCGCGACCACGCGCTTGCCGATGATCTGCTTGACCAGGTACCCCGCCCCCTGGCTGGCACCCATGCCGCACAGATGCTGCAGTCCGATGAAAGCCACTTCCGGCTTGACCAGCGCCGACTCGCCCGGCTTCAGGCTGAGCGGACTCACGGTCAGGTACAGCTTGGGATCGATGGGCTTGACGATCTCGCCCAAGGTGGACGCCACCGACAGCGTCGCGCTGATCGGCACGCAGAACTTCACGAACGCCGCCACGGCGCCGATCTCGATGGCGGGACCGTCGGCGGGGATCACCGCGCCCGCGATGAAGATGGTGGCGGTGACCGCGCTGCAAGCCGCGCTGGCGATCGACGAGGCCTCGCCCAGCATGTCGGCGGTCTTCTTCAGCCGGCAAAGCTCGGGCAGCACGAAGTCGCAGATCTGGTCCGGCGAGATGGCGGCCGCCATGGGGCCGGCCGCGGCGTTCGCGGACACCTTGCCCAGCACCTCCTGGCTCTGGGCCTGGAACTCGCGCATGCCGTTGGCCAGCAGCGCTTTCTGGAACACCTTGGCCAGCGTGTCGCCATTGGGCCCGGCCAGCACGCGCTCGAGCTCCAGCCTGGCGTTGCCGAAGGCGCTGCGGCCGGCGGCCGCGACCTTGCGCAGTTGCTCGGCGTCCTGCGCGCTCAGGCCGCTCGGCTCGGCCACGATGGCATCGTGCTGCGCCTGCATCAGGCGATCGATCCGATCGAAGAAAGCGCGAACGTCCTGGGCCGCAGGCACCGCCGGCTGGAGCGGCGCCAGCAAGTCCAGCGCCAGGGTCTCGCTGGCCGCGCCGTTGACCGACACGACGACCTGCGCCTGCGCGTTGCGTGCCAGGCCGGCCGGAACGAGGAACGACGCGTAGCCCGGCAGCATGCGGAATACCTGGGGCGAGGCGACGCCGTCCACCTTGATGGCCACCTGGGCTTCCGGATCCAACAGCGCCGGCGACACCATCGCCACCACGGCTCCCGGATAGGCCTGGGGATTCAGCAGGGCCGACGGCAGTTCCTGGCCGGCGGCGGCCGCCTGCATGGCCAGCGCGACATCGGCGTCGTCGACCTTGCCGTCCAGATTGATGTCGGCACGCGCGACCTGGATCTCGTCCAGCGTGTTCAGGCCCCCGACGTACTGGCCCAGGCGCATGGCGTCGACCAGGCCGGGCTTCGCATTGCCGGCGATGTTGCCGATCTTCGAGGGAATGCCGAATTCGGCATACGGCGAGTTACCGGCATCCATCACCACGACTGCGGCGCTGGCCTCGGCCACGGACTGACCGCCCGAGATGGCCTGCACGGTGGCCGTTACCGGGCCCGCCTTGCCGAAGGACGCCGAGACGCGCTGCCCCGTGGCTCGCTGTCCATCGCTGAACGTCCAGCGGTATTGGTCGATCTTCGTGCCGTCCGTCACGGCGGCGACACTGAAGCCTACCGGCTTGCCCACCGACACATTGCTGCGATCGGCTTGAACTTCGATCACGGCCTTGCTGCTTGATGCCGGAGGCGGCTCCTCGCCGCCCGGCTTGGCGCCGTCGCCGCCGCAGGCGGCCAGCGTCAGCACGATACTACCCGCCAGCGTCCACCATAGACGGCGAACGCCGGTGCTCATCGATCCCTTCATAGGATCCCCCCGGTATGTGTTGCGGTTTGTTTTCGGTGTTCTGGCAATACCCCTGCCATCGCACGTAAAAGTACCCGCTTTCTCGTAACTCTTTGAATTTAGATGCTACAAGAGGTAGCAAGCGCTAACACGCATGAATGAAGTAGGATCGAGGAGACTTTCTCTCACGCGCCCCCGGCCAGCCCTCGCTTGGCAGCCGCCTGCGCCGTGGGATTCGGCGTGGGCTCGCCGATCTTGCGCAGCGTGTTCCGGTCGGTATGGTGGAACGGCTCCGCCTGGCCGGGGATGACCAGTATCGTGTCCTGCTCGTAGGACCAGGTGCCGTCGTCGTTGATCGTGACCGTGATGGTGTAGCTCTCGGTCTTGAATGCGTATTCCAGGAACGGATTCGACACGATCCCGTTCGTCAGCGAACCCCGCACGGCATGGAGCGTGAAGCGCCGCGCGTCGGGTGAGGCCTGGCCCACCGCCATCGCCGTCTGCCCTCGCGGGATCGACAGCGTCTGCATCACCGCCCCCGTCGCGGGCTCCCACAGCCAATAGCCCACCTGGTCGTGGAAAGTTTCGACGTCATCCGGCTTGACGATGCGGGTGTGATAGCGCAACCCGTAGAACAATTGCGGACCGTTGGTCTGCGCATCGATGGGCTGGAGCTCCATGTGCTCGATGAACGCCTGCTTCTCGGGGCCGTCCGCCTTGGGGTTGATGTCCAGCCCGCGCGCGCCCGTCCAGATGCCGGCCATGCCGGTCAGCGGCCCGAGGTTGGCCAGCGTGTGAACATCCGGTTCCGGCTCGGTATAGATGTCCTTGGGATAGTTTTCCATGGTGGGTCCAGGGGGTGGGGATGAAAGATATCAGCTCAGCACGATGGTGTCCGACCGGTCGGCTTCGGGCGGCAGCTTCTCGCCCAGCATCTCGCGCAGGGTCGATTCGATCATGCCGGACATCGCGTCCAGGGCGAGGTCGTTCGGCTCCAGGCCGAAAGGCTCTTCGATCTCGGCCGCCAGGGCTTCCAACGCGAAGAACGTATAGGCGATGAAGGCCACGATCACCGGCGTCATGGCGCCGATGGCATCGATCAGGCCGAACGGCAGCAGCAGGCAATACAGATAGATGGTGCGATGGATCAGCACCGCGTAGGTGAAAGGGATGGGCGTCGACGCGATCCGCTCGCAGCCGCCCAGCGCCTCGCTCAGCTTGCGCAGCGACGCTTCCATCGGTGGCACGAGCACGGGGTCCAGGGAGCCGTCGCGGCGCCGTTCACCCACCCAGCGTCCGGCCTGTAGCAACAGCATGGCGGGCTTGTAGCGAGCCTGGCCGATGAAGGCCGCGCCCTCGTCGCCCAGCAGGCGCCGCAAATCGCCGCCGGCATCGCTGTTCCGCAATTGATGACGCAAGGCGTGCACAAAGGCCGCCAGGCACATGGCGAACTCGCGCGCCTTGTCCGGCGCGTCGGCCAGGGTCAGGGCCTGCCGGACCAGCGAGCGCGTCTCGTTCAGCAGCGTGCCCCACAGGCTGCGGGCCTCCCAATAACGCGCGTAGCTGGTGCTGTTGCGAAAGCCGAGAAAAATGGCCAGCGTCAACCCGATCAGCGAGAACGGCACGAAATTGAGCTGCACCTTCCATTCGAAGACCTGGCCGTGCAGCACGGTGACCAGGACGGCGAACAGCGTCGCCGCTGCCAGTTGCGGCAGGATGCCGGGCAGCACCGAGCCGCGCACGATGAACAGCATGCGCAGCCAGTGCGGGCGGGGCCGGATGATCATGCGTGCTCGCCGTCGAAGATCAACAGAACAGAATGGGCGGATTATACGTAGGTCGGAAGACCCGCCCGTACATGGGCCGTCCCCAGGCGCCCGTTGCCGTGTCGATCTGCCGCTCTTGCTACCCCCGCGGCTGGCGACCGGTTCCCCTCCCCGTCACTGCTGCTCGATGCCCGCCGCCTTGACGAGCTTCGTCCATCGGGCGATTTCGACTTTCTGGAACTCCGCCAGCTCCTGGCGGGTTCCCGCAATCGGCTTCCATGCGTTGTCGCCGAAGTACCGGGCGGCCTCCTGCGATCGCATGATGGGAACGATGAGCGCGTTGAGCTTGTCGGCGACGTCGTCCGGGGTACCCTTGGGCGCGAACACCGCCAGCCAGCCGCTGGCCTCGTAGCCGGGAACGCCCTGCTCGGCTATCGTCGGAATGTCCTCATAGCCGGGCATGCGCGTGGGCGTGGACACGCCCAGGGCCTTGAGCTTGCCCGCGCGCACGTGCGGCATCACCGCCGGCGCGTCGCCGAACACGATGTCGATCTGCCCCCCCATCACGTCCGTGACGGCCAACGGCAGCGTCTTGTACGGCACATGCAGGATGTCGATGCCGGCAAGCTCCTTGAGCACTTCGCCGCCGGCCCTGGACGAGGAATTGCCGGAGCCGAACGTCAGCTTGCCGGGATTCTTCCGGGCCGCGGCGATCAGCTCCTGCACGTTCTGGTAAGGCGCGCCGGGCGCGACCGTCAGTACCACGCCACCCACGATCATCGCGGTGATGGGCACGAAATCCGCCACGGGGTCGTACGGAAGCTTCTTGAAGAGCGCGAGGTTCGCGGCATGCGTCGTATTCGTCCCGACGACGATGGTGTATCCGTCCGCGGGCTGGCGCAGGACGTGTTGCAAGGCGATGAATCCGCTGGCGCCGGGCTTGTTGTCGACGATCACCGGCTGCTTGGTGATCTCGGTGATGTGCTTGCCGAGGAAGCGGGCAGCCAGGTCCGTCGTCGTGCCGGCGCCGAACGGCACGACGATGGTGATGGGCTTGCTGGGGAAGTTCCCGGCCTGGGCCTGCGCCTGCGGCGAGGCGGCCAGGGCCAGCGGCCCCGCCAGCACGAGCGCCTGCAATTTCTGGATCGTTCTCATGTCGTGTCTCCTTTGGTGTCCGTCCGTGCACGTCCGGCGGGTGACCGCCCGGACCGCATCCCGGCAGTCACATGCGCATCGCCTTGGCGATGATGCTGCGCTGGATCTGGGAAGTTCCCCCGCCTATGGTCGATTGCATGCCCTCGCGGAAATAGCGCTCCATGTCGGACTCGGGCAGCATGCTGTGTCCGCCCAGGATCTGCATGCCCTGGCGCGTCACCGTCTGCAGGGTCTCGGACGCCATCAGCTTGGCCATGCTGACTTCCCGCGAGCAAGGCAAGCCCCGCGAGGCCATGTCGGCGGCGCGATACACCATCAGGCGCGACGCGTCGACCGCGGTCTGCATGTCGGCCAGCATGTGGCGGATCACCTGGAAGTCGTATATCGGCTGGTCGAACTGGATGCGCTCGTGCGCATAACGCAGGGCATCGCTGACGGCCTGCTGCGCGTTGCCGACGTAGGCGGCCGACACGGCTATCCGCTCGAGCTCCAGATGATCGGTGATGATGCGCCAGCCGTCCCCCGGCTCGCCCAACATGTTGGCATCGGGCACCCATGCGTCGTCCACGAATATCTCGGTGGTACCGGTGGCGCGGCGCGCCATCGTCGGCAGGCGCCGGATATCCAGCCCCTTCGTGTCGTTGGGCACCAGCAGCACCGACAGGCCCTTGTGCTTCTTCGCTTCCTTGTCTGTGCGCACCAGCATCGCGATCACCACGTTCCTTGCCGCCGCGCCGGAACACCACAGCTTCTGGCCCCGGATCACCCAGCCCTGGTCGCGCGGCTCGGCCCGCGTGCGCGTCGACGCCGCGTCGGAGCCGGCCTGGGGCTCGGAGATCGAGATCGAGAAACGCAGGTCTCCCCGCATGAACGCGGGAAGATAGCGCTCTTTCTGCTCCGGGGTGCCGAACTTGACGATGTTCATGCCGGTGAACGTCGCGACCATGAAAGCCGTCGCGAAGTCGAAGCCATAGCGCGCCAGTCCCTCGCACATCAATGCGTAGTCGAAGATCGTGCCGCCGTCGCCGCCCTGCTCCTCGGGTATCAGCAGGCGCAGCCAGCCCAGCTTGGCCACCTTTTCATAGGCTTCGTAGGGATAGGCGCGGTCGATGTCGCACTTGCGCACATACTCGCGGCCGATCTCCTGCTCCATCACGCGCGCGACGGTGTCGCGCCACAAGACCTGCTCTTCGTTCAGGAAATCCATGTCGTTCTCTCGATGGAAAGATGGCAATGATCATTGGGCCGGCAGGCGCTGGCGCCGCACGAGCAGGCTGAACTCGCAACTCAGCACGGTTTCGTCGCGCTGGTTGACCGCGACGAGCTTCGTCGTCGCGATGCCGTGCCTCTCGCCTTTGTCGCGCAGGTTGATGATTTCGCTCTCGGCATGCAGGGTGTCGCCGATGAACGTAGGCTTGAGGAAACGCAGCTTGTCCACGCCGTAGAAGGCTTCGACGACGCTCGAATCGAAACCGAGCAACGCATTCACGACCACGAACACCAGGCCGCCCTGTACGACGCGCTGGCCGTAAAGAGATCGCTTGGAAAACTCCGCGTCCGCATGGATGGCCAGCCAGTTGCCGGTCAGGCCGCAGAAATTGACGACGTCCGTCTCGGTCATGGTGCGGCCACCGGAGCGGCGGCGCTGGCCCAGGGACAGTTCGTCGAAAGGCTGGGTAATCATCGAATCCGGGCCTCCATTCGAGCGGATGGCCGAATTCTAGATTCTTATTTCGTTTTTAAAAGTCTAATTTCATTTTAATTATTTGATCGGCAGGTGAAAAAGCGTCCGGAGCAAGCCAATTCCGGCCAGACATGAGGCGTGTCATCGATACCAAACCATTGATATTTCTGGGAAATTCTCCGGAGCATCTCGCTTCCGCCGCGTCGAATCCCGCTTCGCGAGCGACACGCTAGGACTTTCCCTAGGTCATGGGCATGACGATGTCCCTGTCCGTGAACCCGCGCCGTTGGACGCCCCCTTGTATCGCCGCCCCGGACGCGCCCGGGCACTTCTTCATGAGTTTTTCGCGCTTGACCCTGGTCTAAGCAGACAATTAATATTTTAGAACGGTCGGTCCAATATTTGGAATTTACGCGATGCCGGGCCGGCGGGCGCACTCGGTACACATGACAAGGACCACCCCACCATGACTCAACCCCTGCTTGGCAAGCTCCGCCACATCTCCCTTTCGGTGAAGGACATCGAAGAAACCGCACGCTTCTACGAACAGGCATTCGGCATGTTCCGCGTGCGCCAGTCCAACGTCGCCGTCATGATGTCCGACGGCGTGGTCAGCCTGGCCATCATCAGCTCGACCAAGAATCCCAACGCGGAAGAACGCGAGGGCCTTCATCACATGGGCTTCCTGATCGACGAGATGGAAAACGCCGCGGACCGGGTACTGGGCGCCGGCGCCCAGTACCACGGCCAGATCAACGGCGTGGGCAAGGGCCCGGCCACCGAGCGCAAGTACCGCGACCCGAACGGCATCGTGTTCGACATTGTCACGCGCGAGCACGCCGAGCGCGTCTGGTGCCTGCCGCAGATCGTGTAAGGAGAACCCATGCCGAATCATCCCTACACGCTCGAACAGTTCTGCGAGAACACCCGCGCGACCCTGCGCCAGGATCCCGGCCGCGCCGGCCAGGAGCGCGTCTGCGCCGATTTCGAACGGCTGCTGCAATCGCCGGCCTTCGTCGACAAGTACTGCGCGCCGGAGCTCGAACGCAAGCTGTACCGCGTCCATACCGACCCCGAACTCGGTTTCGAGGTCCTGGTCCACCTGAACAAGGCGGCGCGTAAGTCCCCGCCCCACGACCATGGCGAATCCTGGGCGATCTATGGCCAGGTCACCCGGTGGGTGGATATCACCAACTACCGGCGCGTCGACGACGGCCGGCAGCCCGGCCGCGCCGACCTGACGCCGACCGAGTCCTTCCGGCTGGAACCCGGGCAGGCCCGGCTGTTCCCGCAAGGCGCCATCCACGCGATCGACTACCCCGACCAGGCCGTGTTCGCGCGCGTCACCGGACGCGACCTGGACGCCTTCCATCGCGACATGTTCGATCTCGAGACGGGAACGGTCACCCGCATGACTCCGCAGCGGGCGAGCTGACGTGGCGCCCCGCACCATGGAACAACCGACATGAACATGCCAGGACAGGAACGGATCGTGACCCCCGCCGAATTGCGGGCGCGCCTGCGGCGCGACGGGGAACTCGCCCTGGTCGACGTTCGCGAAGAACTTCCCTTCTCCCGCGGACACCTGCTGCAAGCGCGCTGCATCGCGCTGTCCCGGCTGGAGGTGCTGATGCCGCAGCGCATACCCCGCCGATCGACGCCCATCGTGCTGTGCGCCGACGCGGCGCTGAACCAACGGGCGCGCGGGCGGCTGGCCAGCCTCGGCTATACGGACGTCTCCGCCCTGGAAGGCGGGATCGAGGGCTGGGCCCGGGCCAGCCTGCCGGTCTTCAGCGGCGTCAACGTACCCAGCAAGGCCTTCGGCGAATTCGTCGAGCATGCCTATCGCACGCCCTCGATAGACGCGAAGGAACTGCAGCGCCTGCTCGACGCCCGTGCCAACGTGAAGGTATTCGACTCGCGTCCCTATGACGACTACACCGCCGAGACCATCCCCACATCCACCAGCGCGCCGGGCGCGGAACTGGCATTCCGCGTTCCCGCAGCCATCGTGAACGACGACACGCTGGTGGTAGTCAACTGCGCCGGCCGCACCCGCAGCATCCTGGGGGCGCAATCCATCATCAACGCCGGCCTGCCGCAACGCGTCGTTGCCTTGCGCAACGGCACCATGGGATGGCGCCTGGCGGGGCTGGCGGTGGAAACCGGCGCGGAACGCCGCCTGGCCGCGCCCTCGCCTCAAGCCGCGCAGGCCTCGCGCATGGCCGCGCAGCGCTTTGCCGACGCCGCCGGCGTACGCGAGGCCGACCTGCCCATGCTCCACCAATGGCTGGACGAGCGCGAGGCGCGCACGCTCTATGCGCTGGACGTACGCACGCCCGATGAAGCCGCGCGGGATCCGCTGCCCGGCACGCTGTCCGCCCCCGGCGGTCAACTGGTACAGGCAACCGATCTCTATGTCGGCACCCTGCAATCGCGCATTGTCCTGCTCGATCCGGAGCACACGCGGGCGCTGATGACGGGAGCCTGGCTGCGGTGCATGGGATGGCGCGACGTCTACGTGGCACCGCCGCACCGGGTCCGCGACATGGCCGCCCTGCTCGCGACGCGGCCGGCTCCGCTGCCGACGCCGGCCAGCCCGGGATTGGACGCCGCCGAGGCCCAGGCCTACATGCAGGCCATGGACGTGACGGTGCTGGACCTGTCCTGGAGCCGCCACTACAAGCGGCGCCACGTGCCGGGCGCCGTGTTCGCCTCGCGCAGCTACCTGGATGCGGCCCTGGATGCCCATGCCGGCAGCGCGGGCTACCTGCTGACCTGCGAAGACGGCCGCGTCTCGGGTTTCGCCCTGGCCGAGGCACAGGCCCTGACCGGAAAGCCTGTCCACTACCTGGCGGGCGGGATCGCGGCCTGGTCCGCGGCGGGCCTGCCGTTGAGCGGCGACGGACAACGCTGGTCGGTGGAACCCGAAGACGTCTGGCTGCGCCCCTTCGAAAGGTCGACCCAGACCCGCCAAGCCATGGACGAATACCTGTCGTGGGAAGTCGACCTGCTGGAACAGGCCCGCCTGGACGGCAGCCTGAACTTCCAGGCCTATGCGCCGCAGCGGCCCACCTGAGGCCGCGCGCCGTTCGCAAACGATAAGAAAACCGGAGACATCTCATGACACAGCAAAGACTCGGCAAGCCCGTCCTTGGCCTTGCGGCGCTCGCGCTGTCCTGCGCCGGCGGCCTGCCCACCACCCTGGCCGCGGACGCCACGTGGAAACCGGCCAGGCCCATCAAACTCATCGTCGCCTACCCCGCGGGCGGTCCGGTCGACCAGACGGCGCGCGCCTTCTCGAACGAAATGGCGAACGAACTCGGCCAGCCCGTCATCGTCGACAACCGCGGCGGAGCCAGCGGCGCGCTGGGCGCCAACTTCGTCCGCCGCGCAGAGCCCGATGGCTACACCATCAGCCTGATCATGGATGCCCACACCATCGTGCCCAGCCTGATGAAGGACGCCGGCTATCGCCCGCTGGAAGATTTCACGCCGATCGGCCTGGTCACGCGTGCGCCCATGGCCATCGGCGTCAATGCGCAGCGGCCCTACAAGACCTTCCGCGACGTCGCCGAAGCCGCCCGGGCCAAGCCCCGAAGCGCCAGCTATGGCGTCTCGCAGGGTACGCTGGGCAGCCTGGTCATGCTCCAGCTCCAGCGCCTGGGCAATTTCGAACTGCTCAACGTGCCCTACAAAGGCGCCGCGCCCGCGCTGCAGGATGCGCTGGGCGGACAGATAGACATGGTGGTCGGCTTTCCCAGCAAGGTCATGCCCTACATCCAGAGCAAACAGATGCGCGTACTGGCCGTCACCTCGAAAGAACGCTCGAAAGACCTTCCCGACATTCCCACACTGGGCGAGCAAGGCTTCGGCGAGATCGACTGGTCGGGCTGGATGGGACTGGCGGGGCCCGCCGGCATGCCGCCGGCCATCGTCCAGCGCTACAGCAGCGTCTTGAAGAAGGTACTGTCGGAACCCGCCGTGATCGAACGCTTCAATGCCGCGGGCATGCCGGTGGACTTCAGCGATCCGCCCACCTTCGCGAAATTCATGGCGTCCGAAACCGCCTACTGGAACAAGGTCATCGTGGATGGCAAGCTCGCCGCGTCCAACTGACCCGGAAAGAAAAGGCTTTCCCGTTCAGCCGGAAAAGCCCAGCGTCGCCGATATCGCCCGCGCGTGCTCCTGCAGCAACGCGATGATCCGCTTGGGCGGCGCCTTGGCCAACCGCACGGCCAGGCCCGTCACCCCTATCGCCGCCACGCACTCGCCCCCGGCATCGCGAATCGGCACGGAAATACCCATCACCCCCTCGGCCCACTCTTCGTTGTTGACCGCGTAGCCGTCGCGCCGGACCTTCGCCATGATCTTCTCCAGCTCGGCCCGCGTGGTCGGCGTGTTGGGACCGAAGCGGGGATACGGCTCGGCCAGCGAATCCAGCACGGATCCGGACGAAAACGCCAGCAACACCTTGCCCGAAGCCGTCGCATGCATGGGCGCCTGCCCACCCGTCTTCGCATTCACCCGGATGCGATGCGTACCCTCGACCACGTCCAGATACACGATGCTGTCCCGGTCCAGGGCGGCCAGATACGAGGTCTCGCCCAACTCGTTGCGCAGGGCCACCAGGGCCGGCCGGGCCAGCGATGCCACGTTGTAGCGTTCCCGCACGCTGTTACCCAGAGTCCAGGTCTTGAGCGTGGGCATGTAGCTCGCATCCGGTGCCTGGCAGACATAGCCCAGGTGCATCAGCGTGTTGAGCAGGCGGTGGACGTTGCTTTTCTGAAGCCCGGTCTCGCGGGTCAGCTCGGACAGGCTCACCGGCCCGTCGTGCTGGCACAGGCGCTCGAACACCTGGAAGGCTTTGATGACTGTCTTATCCATTCGCGGTCTAGATTTTCGTGGGTACCGGCCTTGCGCGGCTGATCATAGCAAAGACACTCCGCTCGACCGCCGGCAGTGCGACAGGAAATTGGCCACGGCGGCCGATGCCCCGCCGCTCGGATGGACGACGTCGATGCGCGTCTCCAGCAGGCGGCTGTTCCCCGCGATCGGCACCTGGACCACGCCGCGATGCCCACTCGCCGCCGCGGACCCCGGTATCAGCGCAACCCCCAGGCGGCCGGCGACCAGCGCCATGATCGTGTAGATGTGCGCCGCTTCCTGGACGATGTTGGGCTGGAAGCCCGCTTCGATGCAGGCCCCGACGATCCGCTGATGAAAAGCGGGAACCCGGTCGGCGGAATAGGAGACGAACCGCTCGCGCGCCAGCGCCGATAACGGAATCGAACGCCGCGACGCGAGGGGATGGTCATCGGGCAGCACGGCGCACAGCCGGTCGACCAGGACGGTTTCGCCGTCCACCCCCGCGGCCAGCTCCACCGGCGGACTCAGCAGGCCGACGTCGGCGCGGCCGCTCGATACCAGGCCGGCCACGTCCACCGACACCCCCTCGACCAGGCGCAACCGGACGTCCGGATACTCCTCGGAAAAGCGGCCCAGCACCTCGGGCAGGAAACTCACCATCGCCGAGGTGATGAAGGCGACCCGTACCTCGCCCAGTTCGCCGCGGGCCGTCGCCTGGGTCAACTCGACGGACCGCCGCGCCTGGGCCAGCAGCAACGTTGCCTCCTTGAGCAGGACCGCTCCCGCCTCCGTCAAGCTGATCCCGACGGGAGAACGCTCGAACAACCGCACGTCCAGCTGGGCCTCCAGCTTGTGCATCGCCACGCTCAGAGGCGGCTGCGACATGTGGAGCATGTCGGCGGCACGCCGGAAGCTTCCGGACTCCGCCACCGCCACGAACTGGCGTAGCACCCGCAGATCGGGCAAGGCCGAGGGTATATCCATCGTGTATCACCATGCAGCTCAAAGATATTGGACGCATTACCCCCGGCATCTTACAGTCAACCCCACGTCACCGCCGTGCAACGAACCCGCCTGGAGAATTCATGGGCTCCCGATCTCTGCCCCCGGCATGGGGCCTGCTCTTGCTGAGCGCCCTTCCCTGCGCCGCCTCCGCGCAGACCTATCCCGACCGGCCCATCCGCCTGGTCGTCGCCACGCCTCCCGGCTCGACGCCGGACATCGGCGCGCGCCTGCTGGGACATTTCCTGGCGGAAGACCTCAAGCAGCCCGTGGTGGTCGAGAACAAACCCGGCGTGAACGGCATCCTGGCCGCGCGGGAAGTACTCAAGGCGCAGGCCGACGGCTACACCTTCCTGATCGCCCCGCAAAGCACCATGTCGGTCAGCCCGCACGTCTATCCCAGGCAGGCCGGCGCGTTTCCGACGTCGTTCGTCGCGGTGGGCCAGATCTATAGAACCGACTTCAGCCTGATCGTCAGCAACGCCTCGGGCCTGCGTTCGGTCAGCGACGTCATCGCCGCGGCCAGAAAGGCGCCCGGCAAGCTGACGGCGGCCTACGCCGCTCCCGGCAGCGCCTCCCATGTGTCGGCCGAACGCTTCAAGCAAGCCGCCGGCGTCGACATCTATACGGTCTCCTTCAACGGCAGCCCCGCCGCCGCACTGGCGGTAGCCTCCGGCGACGCGGACATGCTGTTCGAAACCATTCCATCCACCGAGTCGGTGGTTGCCACGGGCAGGGCGCGCCGAATCGCCATGACGGGACCCGCCAGGTTCGAACTCGCGCCGAACGTCCCCACGGTGGCCGAGTCCGGCCTTCCTGGATTCGTGGTGACGACCTGGGCCGGCCTCTTCGCCGCCAGGGACCTGCCCGCGGACAGGCTGGACCGGATCGCCGCGGCGGTGGCCAAGGCGCTGAAGAACCCCGAACTGGTGCGGAAGATCGCCGCCGCCGGCTTTTTGCCCGGCGAGGCATTGCCCGTGGAGTTCCAGAAATTGTGGATGGCCGAATCGGCCATGTGGAAAAAGACGGTGGATCACGCACCGGCATTGCAATTGGAGCGTTGAGCATGGATCTTGGAATCGCGGACAAAGTCGCTTTGGTCCTGGGTGGCGGAGGCGGCCTGGGAGGCGCCATCGCGCAGGCCTTGAGCCGCGAAGGCTGCCGCGTGGCGGTGGCCGATCTCAATCTGGAGGCGGCGCAGGCGGTGGCATCCGGCATCGCCGAACGAGGTGGAGAAGCCGTCGCGCTGCAATGGGATCTCGGCCGGCTCGACCAGCACGACGAGAAGCTCGCAAGGCTGGAATCGGCCCTCGGTCCCGTCGACATCCTGGTCAACAACTCCGGAGGGCCGAAGCCCTCCTCGACCCTGGAGGTTCCCGACGACGACTGGCGCCGCCATTTCGACGCCATGGTGCTGGCGCTGATGTCGCTGTCCCGGCGCATCGTGCCGGGCATGCGCGAACGCGGATGGGGCCGGGTCATTACCTCCACGTCGTCGGGCGTGGTCGCTCCCATCGCCAATCTGGCCGTCTCGAACGCGCTGCGCCTGAGCCTGGTCGGCTGGTCCAAGTCGCTGGCCAACGAAGTCGCTCGCGACGGCGTGACGGTCAACGTAACCGTCCCCGGACGCATCGCCACTTCTCGCGTGGCCGCTCTCGACCAGGCCCGGGCCGCCGCCTCGGGCCTCTCGACGGACCAGGTGTCGGCGGCCAGCCTCGCCAGCATCCCCGCCGGCCGCTATGGCGACCCTGGCGAATACGCGGACGCGGTCGCCTTCCTGGCCAGCGCGCGGGCCAGCTACATCACCGGCAGCGTCCTGCGCGTGGACGGCGGCCTGATTCCCAGCATCTAGACCAAGGAGCAGATTCATGACCATGACGAAAGAGCAACGCCGCACCCTGCGCGAGCGCTATGCCAAGGTCGACACGGCCAACGTGGCGGACGTGCTCGACGAACTGGGCCTGTTCGATCAGGGCCTGGCGCCGGAATTCCGCCAACTGAGCGGCACCGGCAAGCTGGCCGGCTGGGCCTTCACCATCCGCGGCCAGATGGTGCCCGGCCCCCAGGGGGGCGACGCGCAGAAAATGCGGGCGTGCCAGGAAATCTCGGACGACGAGGTCAGCGTCTGGAGCGGAGACGGCCGCGGCATCTGCTATTTCGGCGAACTCATCGCCATAGGCATGAAGGAACGCGGCTGCGTCGGCGCCCTGATCGACGGCGGCATCCGGGACCTGCACTGGCTCAACGCCATGCAATTCCCCATCTTCGCCACCTACCGCACGCCGGTCCAGTCCATCGGCCGCTGGCGCGTCACAGGCTGGCAGGAGAAGGTCTACCTGGCCGGGGCCACGGGCAACCTGGTCGCCGTGTCCCCCGGCGACTTCATCCTGGCCGATGCCGACGGCGCCATCGTCATCCCCGCGGCCCACGCCGAGAAGGTGCTGGTCGAGGCCGAGCGCCTGACCGAACAGGAGGCCCGCATCCGGCAGGAACTCGCCAACGGCCTGTCGCTGTCCGCCGCCCTGGAGAAGTATGGACACGTCTAGCGCGGACGAGGGCCGCATCCTGCCGGCGGACCGGCAAGCGCCCTTCGCGTTCCGGGTAAAGAAGATCTCCGCCTACGCCTGCCTCGCCCCCACGCCCGCCGTCGTCTCGTCTTTCGGCGCTCGCCGGGAGCGAGGCGCCCTGCTGGTCGCGCTCGAAGACGAGACCGGCCACGTCGGGTGGGGAGAAATCTGGTGCGGGATGCCGGCGGCCGGCGCCCTGCACCGCCTCGCGCTGCTGCGCGAATTCGTCGCCCCCTTTCTGGCGGGGCAGCTCGTGCGCGACATTCCGGCCTGCGTGCGGACACTGGCGACGCGGCTGGCACCCGTGGAGATCCTGGCGGGCGAACGCGGTCCCGTCTCGCAGGTCCTGGCCGGACTGGACAGCGCGCTCTGGGACTTGCGCGCAAGGGTGGCGGGCCTTCCGCTCCATGCGCTGCTGGGGACCGGCAGCCCCACCCTGCGCTGCTACGCCAGCGGCATCGCGCCCGACGCCTCCGAGGCGGTCCTGGACCGCCTGAGGTCCCAGGGGCACCGCGCCTTCAAATTCAAGGCGGGTTTCGACGATGCCCGTACCCTGCCCCTGCTGGCGGACCAGCGTTGCCGGCTCATGCCGTCCGAGCGCATGATGATCGACGCGAACTGCGGCTGGACCCCGCGGTCCGCCCTTGCCGCCGTGCGCGAACTCCGGGAGGTCGAACTGGAATGGATAGAAGAGCCAATCCGGCCAGACTGCGCCGACGACGACTGGATGCGGCTGCGCGAGGTTGCCGCGACAGCGCTGGCGGGCGGCGAGAACCTGTTCAGCGCAGCGGAGTTCTCGCGCGCGTCCGCCTGGCTCGGCGTGGTCCAGCCCGACGTGGCGAAGTGGGGCGGCGTCTCGCAGGCATTACGCCTCGGGCGGGAGGTGGAACGCCGCGGCGGCCTGTTCTGCCCCCATTCGTTCGGGACCCACATCGCCGCGATGACATCCGCCCACGTATTGGCCGCCGTGGGCGGACGGGGCTACCTGGAACTCGATGTGAACGACAACCCCTTGCGAGCCAGCGCCAGCTACGCGGGCTGGATCGCCCGGGGATCGATCACGCTGCCGGACGCGCCCGGCATAGGCGTCGGCCTGGACGTCGCCGGCATTTCCGCCCATGTCCGGGACAGCTTCAGCATCGCGGCAGCGGGTGTAGCGTTCACCTGAAGCGGTATCGGCCGATCAGGCCGCCTGCACCCGTTGCAGGAACCCCCGTATCAGCGCGACCACTTCGTCCAGATGCGTTTCCAGCAACCAATGGCCGCCGTCCAGCAGGTGGAGTTCGGCATCCGGCAAGTCGCGCAGATAGGCACGGGCGGAGGCTTCAGGCATGTAGTGGTCCTGCGGCCCCAAGACAATCAATGTGGGCGGCTGGTGGTCCGCCAGGTATTGCCGGGCGCCGAACCGATCCCAAATTGGCTGCATTGACGGAGTTGGACTATCTATTGGCGGTCGATGACTTCAGTCGCATCGGCGCGCTGCGCCTGCACGGCCCGGACGGGGCCTGGCATCGAACAGTGCCCGAAGGCCGACGCACTACCCCACCGTTGATCGAGCTCGAACACATCTATCAAGCCAGCCGCGCTGTCGAGCGCGGGCAGGAGACGGCCGAAGACTTGCGATCGTGACGGCGCCGATGGCCGTATTCCATACCAGTCAGCCGCATCGTTGTTGCAGGCTTCGCGTGAGGAAGATCGCAGCTACACGGAAATCGCGGATGCCATCCGTTCCCACGGTCATGAACCTGCCCGGGATTTGCGCCAGCTATGGCGTCGCCTTGTATTCAACTTGTTGATTACGAACGTAGACGACCACTTGCAGAACCATGGTTTCCTTCATGTAGCGCATGGACTGTGGCGTCTTGCGCCCGCCTTCGACGTCAACCCTTTTCCGGACAAGGAACGGGAATCCAAGACCTGGCTGTCTGAAACAGATGGATGCTACGGCTGCGCTGCTGGGGCATTGAAAAGGGAGATTCCTATGTCCTCGGTGCCGCATTGCAATTGCAGGACGATCCGATCCGCATCGACGTGCCCCGTGATCGGAAGGGCAGTGACGGCCTGAAAGACTGGAGCGGGTGAAGGGAACATCACGCCGCACTCAAATCATTGATTGATAACGGGTTTATTCCGTTGGCGCTACGGAACTAGGCCAGATTATGTACCGGACGTACCGCGTCGGCAACCAGATCCTATCCGCATTTGTCTGCTGACATTCACGGTCAGTCATCAACGCGCGCTCCAGGCAGACGTGTTTCATTCTATCGTTTGATGTATAAGATCAACGAAATCAAGGAACATCTTTGGGGCAATGGAAAGATCCTCACATGCCCAGCGCGCTCTTGCCCTGCTCCACAAGCAGGGCTTTCTGCGCACCAGCGACTTGGACACCATCGGCGCGCCGCGGGTGGTGCTGACACGTCTGTCCACTTCCGGGCAGTTGGAGCGTGTCGGGCGCGGCCTCTACCGTTTGCCAGGCAACCCCATGTCCGAGCAGGAGGACCTCGCCACGATTGCAGTCAAGGTTCCCAAAGCCGTGTTCTGCTTGCTGACGGCACTCCAGTTCCACGAACTGACCACGCAACTGCCTCGCCAAGTTTGGATTGCCATGCCTCGTGGCAGCCACACCCCACGTATCGAGCACCCGCCGATCAAGATGGTGCAGATGGCGGGTGATGCCTATGCCTTGGGCATTGATGAGCACGAACGCGATGGCGCCAGACTGCGGATCTACAGTGCCGCCAAAACCGTGGCGGACTGCTTCAAGCACCGCAACCAGATCGGCCTGGACGTGGCCATTGAGGCGCTGAAGGCTGCCTGGAAGACACGCAAGGCTTCAGCCGATGACCTATGGCGCCATGCCAAGGTCTGCCGGGTCGCAAATGTCATGCGTCCTTACCTGGAGGCGGTTTCGCATGAGTGACCACGCCGCCTTGATTCGCGCTTTCCGGGCAAGCCGATCCGTGCATTCGGATCGAGACGTCGTTGTCAACGAACGGCTCGGATAAGGCAGCCCATCATGGCACTCGACCACCTCACACTCACCACATACCGCGATCGGCATCCTGCATGGCGATTGCTGGCCTCGCCACATGCGCCATTGGTAGCAAGCTTCCTATACCGGGTGTTCGTTGCACCGAACGTGCGGCTGACGAGCGAAGCGGATCTGGCCGAAATGCTGGAAGATGAGCTGTTTGCCCTGCGCGAACAGCTCGGTGCAGAGGTGTATCCGAAAGCCGCAACTGAATACCTGAATGACTGGTGCGCGCCGGACAAGGGCTGGCTGCGCAAGTTCTACAAGCCCGGCACCGACGAAGCCCAGTTCGATCTCACCCCCGCCACCGAAAAAGCCATCGCCTGGCTGGTATCGCTGACCGAACGGCCTTTCGTCGGCACTGAATCTCGCCTGCTGACCTTGTTCGCGCTGCTGGAGCAGATCAGCACCGGAAGCGAGGCCGATCCAGCCAGGCGCCTGGAGGAACTGCGCCGCAAGCGCGACGAGATCGACGCCGAGATCGGCCGCGTCCTGTCCGGCGACGTGCCGCTCATGGATGACACGGCCATCAAGGATCGCTTCCTGCAATTCCAGCAGTTGGCGCGCGAACTGCTGAGCGACTTCCGCCAGGTGGAACACAACTTCCGCCAACTCGACCGCAGCGTCCGCGAGAAGATCGCGTTGTGGGACGGCAGCAAGGGGGCACTGCTCGACGAGGTCATGGGCGAGCGCGACGCCATCGGGGATTCCGACCAGGGCCGCAGCTTCCGTGCATTCTGGGATTTCCTGATGTCCAGCCGTCGCCAGGAAGAACTGTCCGCACGGCTCGACCAGATCCTCGGCTTGCCCGCCGTGGCTGCGCTCAAGCCGGAGCCGCGCACCCGCCGGGTGCACCACGATTGGCTGGAAGCGGGCGAACATACCCAGCGCACGGTAGCGCAGTTGTCGCAACAACTGCGCCGCTTCCTGGATGACCGGGCCTTCCAGGAAAACCGCCGCATCCTCGAACTCTTGCACGGCATCGAGACCCAGGCGCTGGCCTTGCGCGACATGCCGCCGGCCGGCGACGTGATGCGCCTCGACGAGATGGGCGCGGACATCGCCTTGCCGCAGGAACGCCCCCTGTTTGCGCTCCATGCCAAACCACGCCTGGCGGAACTGGTCCTTGAGGACGGTGACGACGACATCGACACCGCACGCCTGTTCGACCAGCACGTCGTGGACAAGACCCGCCTGCGTGAGGCCCTGCGGCAGGCATTGCGGCAGCAGTCGCAGATCAGCTTGCGCGCGTTGCTGGAGACCCAGCCGCTGCAACAGGGATTGGCCGAACTGGTCACCTGGCTGGAACTGGCCCACGCGGGCAGCCGCTGGCTGGATGGCCTCAGGGCCACGGTGGATGACGATGTGCAGGAGATCATCGAATGGGCCATGCAGGACAGCGATGGCTCCACGGTACGACGGCGGGCGCGAATGCCACGCGTGATTTTTGCGCGTTGATGCAAACTGCGACGGATAAAGCGAAGACCCATGAACGATATGCATCAGGATGATCCAGAAGGCAGTACCGAGTCGCTCCCGCCCGTTGTAGCGGAACTCTCGCAACTGATGGTGCATTTGCTCAAAGGCGTGTTGTACCGCCAGGACGACGAGCGCCTATGGGCCAGTCTGCTGAGCCTGCAGGCGCGTGTACGGGAGCAGGCGGCGGTGTTGTTGCTGGATCTGGTGCTGGACGAAGCCGAGGGCTACGCCTTCCTCAAAAGCCAGCCGGAGCCGGAGGATGTGGACGCCACACCCCGTCCGCCGCGCCTGATCGCGCGACGGCCGCTGTCCTACCCGGTCAGCCTGATGTTGGCCTTGCTGCGCAAGCGCCTGGCCGAATCCGACGCCAGCGGCGGCGATACCCGGCTGGTGCTGTCGCGCGAGGATATCGCCGAATTGATGCGCGTGTTCCTGCCGGACGGCACCAACGAGGCGCGCCTCGTCGACCAAGTGGATTCGACCATCACCAAGGTGGTGGAACTGGGGTATCTGCGCAAGCTCAAGCCCGTTGCCGGCGCAGCTCAGCAGGCACCTCGCTACGAGGTGCGGCGCATCCTCAAGGCGTTCGTCGATGCACAGTGGCTGGCCGACTTCGATGCGCGCCTGGAGGGCTATCGCACCGCATTATCAGGTGCCGATCGCGACAAGGAAGCTGGCCGATGAACGATTTTTCGCCACAGGAGCTCGATTTCGTGGCCGACGACAGCCGCGTCGGCTTTCGCCTGCAGCGGCTGGAAGTTCTGAACTGGGGCACATTCGACCGGCGCGTCTGGCGCTATGAACTCGATGGGCGTAACGGCCTGCTCACTGGCGACATCGGTTCGGGCAAATCCACCCTGGTCGATGCCGTCACCACGCTGCTGGTGCCAGCGCAACGCATCGCCTACAACAAGGCCGCAGGCGCCGAGACGCGTGAGCGATCACTGCGGTCCTACGTGCTGGGCCATTACAAGAGCGAGCGCAACGAAACCACCGGCAGCGCCCGCCCGGTGGCGCTGCGCGATGCAAGCAGCTACAGCGTGATCCTGGGTGTGTTCCGCAACGAAGCCTATGGCCAGTCGGTCACGCTGGCGCAGGTATTCTGGTTTCGCGAACCACAGGGCCAGCCCGCACGCTTGTTCGTGACGGTAGAGCGGGAGCTGTCCATCACCGAGCACTTTTCCGGATTCGGCAGCGACATCAACGGCCTGCGCAAGAAGTTGCGCGCGATGGGCTGCGAACTGAATGACAGCTTCCCGCCCTACGGCGCCTGGTTCCGCCGCCGCTTCGGCATCGAGCACGAGCAGGCGCTGGAGCTGTTCCATCAGACGGTTTCCATGAAATCGGTTGGCAATCTGACCGATTTCGTGCGCAGCCATATGCTCGAACCGTTCGACGTGGGGGGGCGCATCGAGGCACTGCTCGGCCATTTCGATGACCTCGACCGCGCCCACCAGTCGGTACTCAAGGCCAAGCGGCAGATCGAGTTGTTGACTCCGCTGGTGGAGGATGGCCTTCGCCACGGGCAAATCGCCGCCGAGATCCAGGCGCTGCGCGAAGGACGCGATGCATTACGCCCGTACTTCGCCGGCTTGAAGGCAGCACTGCTGGAGAGGCGCCTGGAATTGTTGACTCAGGATGCGACGCGCTGGGACGCCCGCATCAAGCAACTGGGAGAGCAACGGGACAACGCCCGAATCGAGCAGGGGAAGCTCGAAGGCGCACTGCGCGAGAACGGCGGCGACCGGCTGCAACAACTCGCTGCCGCCATTCAGCAGCAGGAGGCAGAGAAACAGCAACGGCAGGAGAAAGCGGACACCTACACCACGCTATTGACGCGCATTGGAGAAGCAGCGCCGGGAGACGAAGCTGCTTTCATGACACAAAGATCCACCATCGGAGAACACGCCGAAGCGCTGCGCACAAGCATTGCGGACCACGATACGCAGATCAATGAAGACGGATATGCGCTGCGGCGGGGTCAGGAAGAACACAAAGCGCTCAGCGACGAGATCGACAGCCTTGCGCGTCGCAAAAGCAATATCGATGCGGCGCAGGTGCGCATCCGCGAAGCCCTGTGCGCCGCTTTGTCCATCGCCGAGGAAGACCTGCCCTTTGCCGGTGAACTGATCCAGGTGCGCGAGGACGAACGCGACTGGGAGGGCGCGGCCGAACGCCTGCTGCATGGCTTCGGCCTGTCCCTGCTGGTGCCGGATGCGCACTACAAGGACGTGGCCGATTGGGTGGAACGCCAGCACCTGGGCACGCGGCTGGTGTACTTCCACGTGCGTGCGCGCAAGCCTACTCAGGCCATTAGCCTGCACCCCCAATCGCTGGTGCGCAAGCTGCTCATCAAGCCCGACACGCCGTACTACGACTGGCTTGAACGCGAACTGCACCACCGCTTCGACCTGGCCTGCTGCGACAACACCGAGCAGTTCCGCCGCGAGACCCGAGCCATCACCCGCGCCGGACAGATCAAGGACCCGAGCGGACGCCACGAAAAGGACGACCGCCGCCGCATCGACGACCGCAGTCGCTACGTGCTGGGCTGGAGCAACGCCGACAAGCTGCGGACCTTGCGTGACGAACGTGAAGGCCTGGAACAGCGACTGGGCGACATCGGTCTGCGCATTGCCAACACACAGCGATTGCGCGGGCAATGCCAGGCGCAACTGGAGGCCTTGGCCAAGCTCGAAGTCTTCACCCGCTACAGCGAGATCGACTGGCAGGCACCGGCACGCGAGATTGCCCGGCTGACCGAGGAACGCGACCGCCTCAAGGCGGCCTCCGATACCCTGCGGGAACTGGAAAGCCAACTGGCGCAGGTCGTTGATCGCCTGAAGGAGATCGAAGGCGATCTTGGCGAGGCACAAGGCAAACGCGGAGAAATTCGCAGCAAACACGAAACTGCCCAGGCACAGCATGCGCAGGCTCTCGAAATCCAGACGCAAGCCGCACTCGACGACATGTTGCTGCAATCTCTTGAGGGCTGGCGCGCCGAAGTCCTGGGCGACCACCAGCTCACGGTGGAATCCTGCGACAACCGCGAACAGGACGTGCGCAATGGCTTGCAGGCGCGCATCGATGCCGAAGACAAGCGTCTCTCACGCCTGACCGAACGCATCATCAACGCCATGCGCGGTTTTAAGGAGGCCTTCAAGGCAGAGACCGCCGAGATCGACATCAGCCTGGCCGCGCTGCCCGAGTTCGAGCGCTTGATGAAGGATTTGCAGCACGACGACCTGCCGCGCTTCGAAGCGCGTTTCAAGGAACTGCTCAACGTCAATACCATCAACGAGATCGCCAATTTCAACGCCCAGCTCGCGCGCGAGCGTGAAACGATCAAGGAGCGGGTCGATGTCATCAACCAATCCTTGCAGGTGATCGACTACAACCCCGGACGCTACATCCGGTTGCTGGCGCAACCCAGCCCCGATGCGGAGATCCGCGACTTCCTGCAGGATCTGCGTGCCTGCACCGAAGGAGCGCTGAGCGGCTCGGAAGACGAACAGTATTCCGAGACCAAATTTCTGCAGGTCAAAGCCATCATCGACCGCTTCCGGGGGCGCGAGGGACTGGCCGAGATCGACCGGCGCTGGATGCAGAAGGTGACCGACGTGCGCAACGGCTTCCTGTTTTCCGCCAGCGAGCGCTGGCGCGAGGACGATGCCGAGCACGAACACTACTCCGACTCCGGCGGCAAATCCGGCGGGCAGAAGGAGAAGCTGGCCTATACCGTGCTGGCCGCCAGCCTGGCCTACCAGTTCGGCCTGGAATGGGGGGCGGTGCGCTCGCGCTCGTTCCGTTTTGTCGTGATCGACGAAGCCTTCGGGCGCGGCTCGGATGAATCGGCCCAGTATGGGCTGGAACTGTTCCGCCAGCTCAACCTGCAACTGCTGATCATTACGCCGCTGCAAAAGATCCACATCATCGAGCCCTACGTGTCCAGCGTCGGCTTCGTGCACAACGAAGGCGGCCGCGAGTCGCGGCTGCGCAACCTGAGCATTGAAGAGTATCGTGCGCAGAAGGCTGCTGCCACGGGAGCCGCCCCATGACCTGGAGCCAGCCCACCGATCTGCGCACGCAGGTCGAACGGCTGTGGCAGCGCGGCGAACTGCTGCGTACCGTGGTCGGCGGTGACACACTGAATTGGCCATTGCGGCTGTCGCTGAAGTCGCCGTCCGCCGCCGATCTCAGCAACCGTTTCGATGCCGTGCGCGGCTGGGTGCGGGAGATCAGCGCCATGCCGCGCGTGCGCATCGAATGGCGCGAGTGGATGCACCGGGTGCAGGGCCGGCAGCGCCTGCCGGACACGCTGTGGATCGATACGTTGGACGATGCACTGGCGATGATCGGCAAGACCGGCGATGCCCGCCGGTTCCAGGCGCTCTGGCAGCAAACTGCCGAAGCGCAACCCACACTGCTGGCATGGCTGCAAAGATCGCCGTTGCAGACTTTGGCGCTGGCCGAACACTGGCCACGCCTGCTGGCCGTGGTGGCCTGGGTGCAAGCCCATCCGCGCCCAGGCGTCTATCTTCGGCAGGTTGACGCGCCGGGCGTGGACAGCAAATTCATCGAAGCCCATCGCGGTACGCTGGCTCAGTGGCTGGATCTGGCTTTGCCGACGGAAGCCATCGACCACGCTGCTACCGGGATGGCCGGGTTTGCCCGTCGCTACGGTTTTCTGGAGAAGCCCGTTCGCATCCGCCTGCGCTTGCTCGATCCGCAACTGCCCCAGCTTCCCGGCTGCACCGGACTGACCGACATCACCCTGGATGAGGATAGCTTCGCCACGCTCACCTTGCCTGCGCAGCGTGTGTTCATCACCGAAAACGAGGTGAACTTCCTAGCGTTCCCACCGGTCTCCAGTGCCATCGTCGTGTTCGGTGCCGGCTATGGCTGGGGAGCGCTCGCCCGAGCCAACTGGCTGCATCGCGCCTCTCTGCACTACTGGGGAGACATCGATACCCATGGCTTTGCCATTCTGGACAGCCTGCGCAAGTATTTCCCGCTAGCCGCTTCGTTCCTCATGGACCGCTCCACCCTGATGGCCCACGCACTTCAATGGGGTGACGAGCCCCTCGACAAACGCCATACGTTGCCCTTGTCCCGACTGGTCGATGAGGAGGCCGCTCTCTACGACGACTTGCGTCATGACCGAATCCGGCCACAGCTGCGGCTGGAACAGGAACGCATCAGCTATCGCTGGCTATGCGCGGCGTTGGCGACAACAGTCCAGGACGATTCTCGGCCGTAGCGGTATGTCCTGCCGATGTCGTCAGGGCGTGGTCGATTCGACGAACGCCGGCTCGAAATCCAGCAGGTCGGTACCGCGCATGCCCAATCCCCGGGCCACTGCACGCCAGCCCGCCACGGCCTGGGCCACTTCGTTCCAGATCGCCTGCGCTTGCGCAGCATCCAGCCTGAAATACGACGCGGCGGCCATCAGCATGTCACGGCTGTCGATGACGCCGGTGTCCTCGGTCAGCCAGGTCTTGCTCTCGCGACGGTCGCCCGGCATCGGGTTCAGGTCGAAGGCCGGCGACAGGCGCCAGCCGCGCCGGCGCGCGTCGTAGAGGAAGCCGGTGTTGCGCAGGTGGTCGTCGGTATTGCAGATCAGGAAATTGAGGACCAGCCGCCGCCACAGCTCATGGATGTCGGCGATCGGATCGGCGCCCGACTGAAGCAGCACATCCACCAGTTCGGTGTAGGCATGCGTCGCATCGCGGCCATCGGACTGGAGCATCGTCGCGGCCGACACGTAGGGGATGCGAGCGCCGTCGTCGGTGCGGTCGAAACGCCGGATGACGGCGACCGCCGTGCTGCCGATCACTTCCACGCGCGCCGGCGCCACCCGGATGCCGGCCTTGGCCGCCAGTTGCATGGCCAACACTTCGCCCCGGATCACGTCGCGCCGATCCGCCTGGCTGGGAAACTTGCCGACCGCCAGGCGTCCATCGATGTCCCGCACCGTGGACTTCGGCCTGGCACCACCCAGCGACGTGCCTTGCCCCAGCAGGTAGCGCAGATCCTGCGCGCTTTCCGTTCCGTCCTCCAGGGCGCGGGCCGCGTGCAGCACCTTGTCCAGTTCCACCAGTGGCGGTACGTGCCGGTTCGCTCCGCCGGCGCGCAGGTAGGCGCGAGATTGCGGATCGAACAGGCGCAGCGCGCCGACGCGCGCCTCGTCGTCCACCCACATCACGAAGTCCACCGGGTCCAGTGCAGGCGTGTCGCGGTCTTCCTGCCGCAGCTTCGCATGGGCGCGCCGGATCACACGCTCGCCCCAGGCGTCGGGCGCGGTGTCCTCCAGCGCGAGGAAGAACACCTGACGGGGATGCTGCACGCCGGCCACCGGCTGGAGATCGGGCGACAGCGTGAAGAACCGGACATCCTGCAGCCAGCCTTCGTCGTAGCTGAACGCGCTGCGCCGGCCGCTGCCCAAGTGCAGGCGCCCCACGACCAAGCCACTTGCCCCCAAGTGGACTTCGAGGTCCGGACGTCGCGCAGGCCGATGCGTTGCCATCAGAAGCCCTCCAGGTCATCGGCAGGCGCGGGCGCATCGCCTTTGTCAACGGGTGCTGCCTGCCGCTTCCTGCCGGCAGAGGTGCGTACCCGCTGCGGCAACTGCTCCCGCACCAGTTCCATGCCGAGCGCATCGTTCTCCAGGGTCATCGCCTGGGCCAGGTCATCGAGCCGGCCCAGCACGTGCAGCGCGCGCAGGAAGGTGTGCAGCGCGGTGCCGGGATAGCCATCTTCCATGCGCCGGACGGTGCTCAGGGACGTGCCGATGCGCTGAGCAAGGTCTTCCTGGCTGAGGCGGCGCATGCGCCGCGCCGCCGAGATGTCCTGCCCCAGGCGGCGCAGCGCGCGCGCGACAGGCTGCGGCATCGCCACCTGCGCACCGGAGCGCTTTTGCTCGGAAGAAGACATCTTTTAGGGCCTCAAATATGAAGTTATTTTCGAAATAAGCATTCATATTTGAATGCAAAAATGGGGGTCAGTCAACCCAGTCCATGTCTGCCCTTGCAGTTCTGGTGACCGCGCTGCGCCATTGCCAGCCGTCCTGTTCGTGAGAGGTATCACCGGGCTGCCAACTCCCGATGAAATCCGGCAGGTGATCTCACCTCGTCACCGCTCGATTGTTCGCAGGAGCCACCAAACGGCTCCTACGCACGTGAGAGAAACGGGGCGTCATGCTTTGTCGATCTGGGGGAAGACCCCTCGCGTCTTGCCCCAAATCTCGCCGCACCCCGTCGAGGCGGCATCGCCACACCTGTTTCCGCCTGCACTGCGTCTGCTGATAGACCGTCGCTGTCTTGCACGCCGGTATCGCCCTGGCTCGAACGCGAGAAGACCGAATCCGTCTTTCGCCGCGATGGCGTCTGTAGCAAAACCTCGTTATCGAGCCATCCTGCCATGTGCAGTCAACCGCTTGAAGCATACCGCCACGCAGAGGCTCGGTGCTGGTGGACAAGCGCCATATCGACAGGCGGCTGCTCTGGTGAACATCCGTCATCCTGGCCTTTCCCACAAGCCAAGCCGCCACCGTCTCGCGCCGTGAAGGCGCGTCCCGGCAGCGATTCCAATCAACGAGAGGAAACAGATGTCCTGAATCCTGTTACCAGGGAGCAGCCATGCGAAAGCCTTCATCCGGCCCCCAAGCCAAGGTCTTCTACCGTCCGATCGAGGCAGCCATCCAGTGGGCGGGGCTGTCGCGTTTCGAACGCCGCATCCTCGATGTCGCCAAGGGGATGAACCGCTTGCCCGAGCACCCCGAACTGGCGCGCTGGCCACAGCTTCGCCTGAACGCGGAACGGATCTACGACGCACTGGTGCATCTCGACCTTCCCTACGGCAAGGATGGCCTCACGAGCAACGATCCCGCCTTGCTCGATGACCCTGGCCTCACGATCCGCCACGTCGATCTGAAGGCATGGATGATCCGTTTCTATCCCGACCAGCGACCGGCCTTCCTGTTCGATGCCTTCGAGCGTCACCTGCACCCGGCCGTCAGTGTCGATGCGGTGCAGGCACTGGTCATGGATCGCGAGGCGTTGAAGCTCCAGCTTGCCGACAGGGTGCAAGCCTGGGATGCGCTCTATGCCCAGTTCCAGGCGCTCAGCCAGGAGCACCAGGCGCGCACGGAGCGCGAGAAGCGTTCCGGGGTGCCGGGCGCCCGCAGTGAGTCCACCTACCTGAACATCGTTGGCGGTCTTCTGACCCTGCTGCTGGGCAAGTCGCCCAATGGCGTTCCCTATTCGTCCTTCGAGACGCTGGAATCGGTCATCAGTGCGCTGGTTGCCCATTACGGCGACAAGTCCGGGATCAGCGAGCGAACGCTGTGGGCGAAGTTTTCGGCAGCCAGGCGTCATCTCGCCACCCAGGACCGCTGACTGCAAGTGCAGACGCCGAGCCTGCACTTGCGGTGACTGCGCGGGAACCGCGCTATCGAATACGGGGCACGTCCATCACCGCCGCTACACAGCGCCAAGGAGTGCCCCTCGTGACTGCCCAGACCATCGCCACCGCGACGCCGAACGAACACCGCATCCTGCGCCGCGCGGAAGTCGAGGCCAAGACCGGCTTCAAGCGCGCCCACATTTACAACCTGATCAAGGAGGGCAAGTTTCCCAAGCCCCTGCGCCTCGGGGTACGCGCCATCGGCTGGGATTCGGTGGAGATCGATCAGTGGATCACCGATCGACTCAGGGAACGGGCGTGAGCCCGCGCTCCGTCGGAATCCCTTCCACGAGGAGTCGCGCCATGCAGGTGGTATCCATCATTTCGACCAAGGGTGGCGTCGGCAAGACGACCACCGCGGCGAACCTGGGCGGCTTCATCGCCGATGCAGGGCTGCGCGTGCTGCTGCTGGACCTGGACGTACAGCCCACCTTGTCGAGCTACTTCACGCTCGGCACGCATGCGCCTGCCGGTATCTACGAGATGCTGGCCTTCAACGAGCAGCGTATCGAGCAATTGGCTTCGCAGACCGCTGTGGCAGGTCTCGACCTGGTGGTGTCGAACGACCACCGCGGCGAACTGAACACACTGCTGCTGCATGCACCCGACGGGCGCCTGCGCCTGCGTCACCTGCTTCCCTCGCTGGCGTCGCACTACGACCTGCTGCTGATCGATACCCAGGGAGCGCGCAGTGTGCTGCTGGAGATGGCGGTACTGGCCTCCAGCCTGGCGCTGTCGCCGGTGACACCGGAAATCCTGGCGGCGCGTGAGCTGAGGCGCGGCACGCTGCAACTGATCGAGGACATCGCTCCGTATCGGCACCTCGGCATCGAGCCACCGCCGCTGCGCTTGCTCATCAACCGCGTGCATCCGGTTTCGTCGAACGCCCGACTGATCCAGCAGGCCCTGCGACAAGTGTTCCAGGCGCACGCTGGCATACAGGTCCTGAACACCGACATCCCGGCCATCGAAGCCTACCCACGTGCCGCAACACGAGGACTGCCGGTGCATCGCGTCGAGTACCGGCAACCAGTGGGCCGTACTGCGCCTGCGGCGTTGGAGACGATGCGTGCGCTGGCTGGCGAGTTGTTCCCGGCATGGCGGGAGCGCTTCGCGTGCGTTACCGGCAGAGGCCGCGCAGGGGGAACCAGTCATGCCGAACGCGCATGAACTGGCCCGCGGCCATGCGCGGCTGCGCGCGCTGATCGAGTTCGCGCTGGGCGAAGGCTGGCACGTGAAACGCACGCGCGGCGGGCACCTGATGTTCACCAAGCCCGGCTGCGCCGCGATCTACACCAGTTCGACTGCGAGCGATCACCGTGCCAGCCGCAACGCACGCGCGCAGCTTCGCCGCGCCGATCGACAGGCACCGGCGGCATCTCGGGAGAGCAGCGATGGCTGAGCCGACGCCGCAGGACATGGCCGTCAAGCTGCTGGCCAAGGGCTTCGAACGCAGCGGTCCTTCGGCCGCAGTCTTGACCGACCCCATTGCCGACACACCGATGGTGGTGACGCTGGACGAGTTGCGCCCCTATGAACATGACCCACGCGTGACGCGCAACCCGGCCTACGAGGAAATCAAGACCTCGATCCGCGAGCGCGGGCTGGATGCACCGCCCGCAATCACGCGCCGGCCGGGCGAGGCGCACTACATCATCAGGAACGGTGGCAATACGCGGCTGGCGATCCTGCGCGAACTGTGGAGCGAAACCAGGGAAGACCGCTTCTTCCGGATCGCGTGCCTGTTCCGCCCGTGGCCGGCGCGCGGCGAAATCGTGGCGCTGACCGGGCATCTGGCCGAGAACGAGCTGCGTGGCGGGCTGACCTTCATCGAGCGGGCGTTGGCCATCGAGAAGGCGCGCGAGTTCTACGAGCAGGAAAGCGGCCAGGCGCTGTCACAGAGCGAACTCGCGCGGCGGCTGACGGCCGACGGCTATCCGGTGCCGCAGTCACACATCAGCCGCATGAACGATGCGGTGCGCTACCTGCTGCCGGCGATACCGAACCTGCTCTACGGCGGCCTGGGACGACATCAGGTGGAACGGATCGCGGTACTGCGCAAGGCGTGCGAGCGCACCTGGGAGCGGCGTGCGCTGGGCCGCACGGTGGCCGTGGACTTCGCCACGCTGTTTCAGGATGTGCTGACGGGGTTCGACACGCAGCCGGATGACTTCTCGCCGCAGCGGGTGCAGGACGAACTGGCGGGCCAGATGGCCGAACTGCTGGAGGCGGACTACGACACGCTAGCGCTGGAGATCGACGACAGCGAAAGCCGCCAGCGTGCGCTGACCAGCGATCCGGCGGCGCTGACGCCTCCGGCAGCGCCTGTCGTGCCTGCTGCTACTTCCGCACCGGTCTCCGAGCCTCAGCAGCCACCCGGGTCGTCCGTACCGCGCGACACCACGCCAGTCGCGCCTTCAGCGCCAGCAGCGACACCGCCTGCATCGTCCGAAGCGCTGGAGGACCAGCACGGACCACGCGACGATCGCCTGCAAGGGCACATCGTGACACCGGCGCCGACCACCGAGCGCCTGCAATCCATCCAACGGATGGTCGCGGATCAGCTCGGAGACAATTTGCCCGACTTCGAGACCGACGCGCTGCGTGCGATCCCCGTGCAGGCCGGGGGGCTCTTTCCCATCTCGGACGTCTGGTACATCGAGCCGGGGCTGGACGTGCCGGATCGCCTGCGCGTGCACATTGCGCAGTTCGCGCGCGAGATCGCCGAGGAAGCGGCCGTCGCCGACCACATCGAGGCCAGCATCGGTGGCATCGGCTTCGTCTGCGCGGCGCCGGCCGTGGGCCACGCGAAGGCGCTGCCAGCATTCGCAAGGGCGGTGCTGACCCTGCTGGATGCGCTGAGTTCGGCGCCACCCACCGCGAACGGCTTGGACCGTGCACTGCTGGCCGACGAGTTGGCGGCGCTGCTGCATGGCCACGGCGGCTCGGCCACACGCCTGAGCGATGCTGCGCTGGTGAAGCTGTTCCGCCTGCTGCGCCTGGCGCGCCGGCTGCTGGATCTGGAAGCCGGCGTAGCGAGCCAGGATTCCTGAGCGCAGGAGGCTCCCGCATGTCGGCACCGCACCCACTCAACCAGGCCGTGATCGCCCAGGCCCTGCATGACCTGCGCAACGGCCAGTTGCGCCGCTGCAAGGCCATGGGCTTCGGCGAGGAGGAACTGGACGCGCTGAAGCACCCCGAACTCGTGAGCATGCTGGTGAATGCCACGGTGTCGTGGTGTTCGGTGTCGGTGAACCGGGAAGTGTTGAAGCGGCTGCTGAGCCAGGTGCACGACGTGGAGCGGGAGATCGCTACGGTGGACCGCATGCTGCGCCTGGGGGCGAGCACGGAGATGGTCAGCAAGTTCTACGGCCTCACGCATCAGGAAGTGGCGCTGCGCCGCGACATCCTCGGGCTGCCCAAGCGCAAGGGCCGGCATCCGGTGCTCGACGAGGCGCAGGACGTAGCTTTGTGGGAACGCTGGAAGGCCGGCATCACGGAGCGACACATCGCACTGAACGACGACATGGCGATGCTGGCGCTGACCATGGACTTGGCCGAGGCCATGAGCCTGCCGATGTCGGTGATCTGGTCGGCGATACGGAACTGGGTCGACCAGGGGCTGGTGTAGCCATGACCACGGGCGGCGCACCACGGCGCGAAGGCCCCGTTGCGCTGTCGGCGGTGTTCGACGAGGCGCTGCGGCACCTTGGGCCGCAGGAACCGGCACAGGGCACCGCGCCGGCCGCCGACGGATTCCTCTATAGCGGCAACCGCCATGAGAGCGTGCCGCGCAGGCTGCTTTTCGACCGGCGCCTGACACCGCTGGAGCGCAACGCCTGGCAGGTGTTCCGCCTGCAGATCAACGACGACGGCGTGACCGCCTTTCCCACCTACGACCAATTGCGCCCTTACTTGGCCTCGATGCCCTGCGTGGCACAAGCCTCGCACGAGACTGTGGCGCGCGCCCTGACGCTGCTGCGGCTGACGCGCTGGCTGAGCCTGGTGCGACGACGGCGCGACCCGAAGACCGGCCGCATCCAAGGCAACCTCTACGTGCTGCACGACGAACCGCTGTCGCCCTTCGAGGCGATGCAACTCGATGCCGACTACCTCGGACTGGTCAGCCAGGCGCTGACCCATGCCGCCAAGGCGGTACAGATCGTGGGCATGAACACACTCAAGGAGATTGCCGAAGACCCACTGCTCAGCGGCCGCACGCTGCCGACCCGATTGCAGGTGCTGGCGCAGCGCATGGCGCAGCATGGCTGGACGACGCCAGGTTATCCACAGGAGGGTGCGGACCACGAATCCGAAGAAGGCCAGGAAGCCCTTCTTCGGAATGCTGCGCGCCCGTCTTCGGAATCCGAAGCAGGGCCGAAACCCGCGCCGGATAGCTCTCTTCGGATTCCGAAGGAGGACCGTACAGTACGTAATGATCGTATAAATGAAGTACGTACAGTACCGCGCGCGAGGGCCTTGCAGAACCTGCGGCTGCCAGACCGCTTCCAGCGTTTGAAGCACGAGCAGCAGTCCGGCGCGCTGGTGGCCTTGCGGCAGGTGGACGAAGCCCAGCGGCAGGCGGTGCTGGACGAATGGGAGGCGCGCTGCTGCAACAGCTCGGTGCGCAACCCGGCTGGCTACCTGTTCGGCATCATCCAGAAGGCGATCCGTGGGGAGTTCAAGGCCTGGGCGGGCGACAGCGCCACGGTGCCGCCTGCTTCCCGTCCACCCGCGCCGGCACCGGCGCCATCGGCACCGCCGGTATCCCCCGAAGTGGCGCGCGCCCACCTGGCGCGGCTGCGGGCGGCCCTGCGCGACCCGTGACCGGCCGAGCTATCCCCAGGGGATAGCTGGGACAGGGAGCCTTCTGGCGGGTCAATCCGGCTACACCCTTGCCAAGGTCTCAATTGAGATACAAAATAGGGGCTAATGCATAACAGGAGAAGTAACGATGGCCGCACAGACTTCGATGCTGCACATCCGTGTGGACGATAAGCTCAAGGCCGATGCCGCCGAGAAGCTCGCCGGGGTCGGCCTCACCGTTTCGGACGCCGTGCGCATCCTGCTGACCCGTGTGGTCAAGGAAGGCGCGCTGCCGGCTGGCCTCACGGCCGACCCGGAGGCCTACGATGCCTGGTTCCGGGCGAAGGTTCAGGAGGCGCTGGCCGACACACGGCCGCCGGTGCCGCACCAGCAGGTCATGGACGAGGCGCAGGCCCTGATCGACAGGAAGCGGCGTGCGCGTACTTGAGTGGCGGCAAGCTGCCCGCGCCGACCTGCTGGCGATTGTTGACTACATCTCGGACGACAACCCCGATGCCGCGCAGCGGTTGAAGGACGACATCGAGGCCAAGGCCGCGAAGCTGCCGGAGCGCCCGAAGCTCTACCGGCCTGGCCGCGTGGCCGGCACGCGGGAGATGGTCGTGCGTGCGAACTACGTCGTGGTCTACATGGAGGACACCCGCGCGGTGTCCATCCTGCGCGTGTTGCACGCCGCGCAGCAGTGGCCGCCGGCACGGGAGTGAAGGCGGTTTTCCTCACTGGAGATTCACCATGAATGCCAAGGAGCCTGAAGCAGCCAAACTCAAGGCGCTGCAGGAAGCAGCTTGCATGGGCTGGGCCGACATCGCCGCCGGCCGCCATGCCGGTGTCGCCGACGGCCAACTCGAAGGTTTCATTGCACAGTTGGGACAGCAGACGGCGCTTGCCGTCGCTACCCGCCGCGAGGCTATCCCCAGGGGATAGCTGGGACAGCCAGCCTTCCCGGCACGGACAAACCAGGCGCACGCCGATTGCGGTTTGTTGACTGACGGCCTTCCGGTCGGTGCCGATGCTGGCGACTCGTTCCGTTAATGCGAGTCGTCACCCATGGCCAATGAACCCCTGCAATTGAATCTCGGGTCGCTGCGTAGCGCGATGTCGCTGACGCTGCACACTCATCACGCTTCGCGCATCTGGCACGGCCGTGCGCCGACCGAGGGACGCGCCGGCATCATCGGTCTCAACGGCTTCATCAGCGCCATGAACAAGATGAAGCGCGGCGCCGAGCAGGACGATCCGTACTCCGATTTCTGGATGCTGCGTATCGAAGACAAGCTGGAGCAGACCAAGAGCACGCTGCAGGCGCTGCGCGAGCAGGTGGACCAGGCGCTGGCTGATGTACCCCCGGCGCTGTCGTTGGGCGATAACATGAACGTGCAGCCGGTGAAGCTGCCGCTGTTCGTGAATGCCCAACTCGGCTTCATGGCGGTGTACCTGCTGGCCGACTACGACGACCTGGCGCGCAAACTCATCCTGGCGCACCACACGGCGCTGATCGACCGCAGCACCTTGGAGCGCTGGCTCAATGATGGTGCGCACGCGCTGCGCAGCCTGTTCTCGCTGGCCCAGCAGTACCGCTACTCGGGTACGACGCGCGACGACTTCGCGGCGAAGAACGCGGCGGCGCGAGCTGCGTTGGAGAAGTTCGGCGAGCTGCCGCAGGACGTGCTGGAAGGCACGCGGCGCTCGCGCTTTGCGCCACCCATCGCACGGCGGGCGAACCGGCCCGGTGCGCCGGCTGCGGCGCCTGCCGCCGATGCGGTGAAGCTGGCACCGAAAGATGGCGCAGCCGATGGGGCACCAGACGAGGATGCCGCGGCATGACGGCATTGCCCCCTTCCGCGCGCTTCGTTCCGCTGGAACAGACGGACTTCCGGCGGCTGGAACATGCGGCCTACCTAAAAGGCCTTTTACAGCCTTTTAAGGGTAAGGGGCGTCTGGAGACCTGGGCCAGCCAGTGCGCAGCGCTGCGCGACGACCTGATTGGCCTGGCGCAGCGGCGTGTGCTGCCCCAGGCACGCGCCTACCCCTTCAGCCTGCTCGACGTGCAACTGGCCCAGCAGGCCACTGGCGCAGGGACGACCTTCCTGCGTTGGCGCAACCTCGACCGTTCCTCCATGGGCGTGGCGTTGTGGGAGGCCCTGCTGGCCAACCCCGCAACGCCGGGCTCGCTGATCGACGAGCTGTACGCGATCGAACTGCAGCGCATCGTACTGAACATGCAGATCAGCCTGACCCACAGCATCGCTCGCCAAGCCCTGGAATGCGCCAACAAGGCCGCGCAGGCCGAAGCGGTTTACCTGCGGCGCGTCCACGGGCGTATCGCGTCCGTTCCACCCACCACCAAGGAGTCACCATGAGCACGCACTTCGTCGGCGAGGGCAACATCGGTTCTGCGCCGGACTACCGCGAATTCCCGAACGGCAACGACGAGCCGCGCCGGCTGCTTCGCCTGAACGTCTATTTCGACAACCCGATCCCGAAGAAGGACGGCGAGTACGAAGATCGCGGCGGCTTCTGGGCGCCGGTGGAGCTGTGGCACCGCGACGCCGATCATTGGAAGACGCTGTATCAGAAGGGTATGCGGGTGCTGGTCGAGGGCCGCACCGTGCGCGACGAATGGGAGGACGCCGACGAGAACGAACGGGTGACCTTCAAGGTTGAGGCCCGGCGCGTGGGCATCCTGCCGTACCGCATCGAGTCGGTGGCGCTCAGCGCCAAGCCGGCCGGCGGACAGTAGTTCGCCCATCGCCGTTCCCCCGAGGGCGGTTGTAGCAACCGTCATACGCCCGCGATGCACCAGCAGCTATCCCCAGGGGATAGCTCCAAGGTCGTCCACGGAGTTCCAGCCGCCCTCCCGAAACGACGCTCTTGCTGTGCCAGCACCTGCGGCTGCGCCAACGGACCGCCTGCCGATCACAAAGCGGTGTCTGCATCAATCGGCTTCCTTGCTGCCGGCATCTCCCGGTCCCGCCAAGCTGACGCCCATCCGATGACCCGCACATTTCCAAGGAGGCTTCATGCGCGTGTTCCTGTGCGAGAAGCCGTCCCAGGGCAAGGACATCGCCCGTGTGCTGGGTGCCGGTCAACGCGGCAACGGCTGCTACAGCGGCGCCGGTGTCGTCGTGACCTGGTGCATCGGTCATCTGGTGGAGGCGGTTCCGCCCGAAGGTTACGGCGAGCACTACAAGCGCTGGGCCATCGAGCAACTGCCCATTCTTCCTGAGCGTTGGCGTGTCGAGCCCAAGGCGGCGACCGCAGCGCAATTCAAGGTCGTGCAGCAGTTCGTCGCCAAGGCGAGCGAGTTGGTGATTGCGACCGACGCCGACCGCGAGGGCGAGATGATCGCCCGCGAGATCATCGACCTATGCGGCTACCGCGGGCCGATTCAGCGCCTGTGGCTGTCGGCGCTCAACGATGCGTCGATCCGCAAGGCGCTGGGCGCGCTCAAGCCGTCCGCCGAGACGCTGCCGCTGTATTTCTCCGCACTCGCCCGATCGCGCGCCGACTGGCTGATCGGGATGAACCTGAGCCGCCTGTTCACGCTGCTGGGCCGCCAGGCCGGCTACAACGGCGTGCTATCGGTCGGGCGCGTGCAGACGCCGACGCTCAAGCTGGTCGTGGACCGTGATCGCGAGATCGCGCGCTTCGTCTCGGTGCCGTTCTGGGCCATCGAGGTCGCACTGTCGCATGCTGGCCAGACCTTTGTCGCAAGCTGGACACCGCCGCAGGGTAGCACCGACGAAGCCGGCCGTTGCCTGCAGCAGCCGGTGGCGCAGCAGTCCGCCGAACGCCTGCGCGCGGCCGGCACCGCCCAGGTGCTGTCGGTGGAGACCGAGCGCGTGCGCGAAGGCCCGCCGCTGCCGTTCGACCTGGGCACCTTGCAGGAAGTGTGTTCCAAGCAGTTGGGCCTCGACGTGCAGGAGACGCTGGACATTGCACAGGCGCTGTACGAGACGCACAAGGCGACGACGTATCCGCGCTCGGATTCGGGCTACCTGCCCGAGAGCATGCTGGCCGGGGTGCCGGCCGTGCTCGACAGCCTGGTCAAGACCGATCCCAGCCTGCGGCCGTTGATCGACCGCCTGGACCGCCAGCAGCGTTCGCGAGCGTGGAACGACGGCAAGGTCACGGCGCATCACGGCATCATCCCCACGCTGGAGCCGGCCAATCTCTCGGCGATGAGCGACAAGGAGTTGGCCGTCTACCGGCTGATCCGCGCCCACTACCTCGCGCAGTTCCTGCCGCATCACGAGTTTGACCGGACGGTGGCGCAGCTCACGTGCGGCGGGCAGTCGCTGGTGGCGGTGGGCAAGCAGATCGCGACGGCCGGATGGCGCCAGGTGCTGGCGGCGCCGGCCCTTGACGACACGGACGGAGAGGATGCACGGTGCGGCCAAGTATTGCCAGCGTTGAAGGCTGGCGATGCCTGTCAAGTCGGTCAGGTCGAGCTGAAGGCATTGAAGACGCTGCCGCCCAAGCCCTACACGCAGGGCGAGCTGGTCAAGGCCATGAAGGGCGTCGCCAAGCTCGTGACCGACCCGCGCCTGAAGCAGAAGCTGAAGGACACCACGGGCATCGGCACCGAGGCGACGCGCGCCAACATCATCAGCGGGCTGCTGGCCCGCGGCTATCTCTTGAAGAAAGGCCGTGCCATCCGCGCGTCGGATGCGGCCTTCACGTTGATCGACGCCGTGCCGGCGGCCATCGCCGACCCGGGGACCACAGCGGCGTGGGAGCAGGCACTGGACATGATCGAGGCCGGCCAGATGACGCTGGACACCTTCATCGCCAAGCAATCGAGCTGGGTCGCCCAACTCGTGCAGCAGTACCGCGGCGCCACGCTAGACCTCAAGCTGCCGCCCGCGCCGGACTGCCCGCAGTGCGGCGCCCCGATGCGCCAGCGTAGCGGCAAGAGCGGCGCGTTCTGGTCGTGCAGCCGCTACCCGGACTGCAAGGGTACGCAGCCGGTCGAAGATGCCGCGGCAGGCAAGCACGGCGCACCCAGCCCGCGGCGTCGGCGCCCCAAGGCGAACTGACGCCCACGTCTCCCTCTGCCACGCCGGCTCTTGCGGACGGCGGGGCAAACCTCCCGCGCCCCGCGGGACTCCCCAGCGCGCGTTCCCTTCTGCAACGGTGTGCGCGTCCTGCACAGACCAATCACGGCTTGCAGGGCGAGAAGGTCATTGCTTCGTCGAATCGCGCTCGCCGCGATTCCGCTGATTGACGTGCTTCCGTCCATCCGCGAGCGGTCTCCTGACGCCTTGGCCCGCAAGGCTGCGAGGTGCCAGGAGACCGCTTGCGGTCGACGGTATTCGGTGCCGGTGCCCGCCGGCGGAACAACGGGTTCCCTTTGTGTGTGGATGCACGCCAGAGGATGCCGGCCCCAGCCACGAAACGGGCCGGGTGAGATTGCTGACGCAGCGAATGGCTTTGACGACGGCCTGGCCTGCTTGCAGCCCACAGGTGGATTGATTCTTCTCCAGCCGAAGCCCTACGGGGCTTCGGCGCCTTTGTCGTGGGCGGACAGATCGTGCACTGCTGCTGCCGGCAGTGCTCGGGCCAAACCGGACGGCGGGCGGTTCCGTTTGATCGGCGACGGTGCGCCGCCGCGCTTCCATCCTTCCCGCATGTGTCGCTGACGGTCGTCAGCACCATGCCCTGGCAGCTCCGGTCTTCAAGGCTGCAACGCGCCTCGCCGCGTTGACCGATCCAGTCCGCCTCGCACCGACCACCGCGGACGCGCGTCGCCACGACGCGGGTGTTTTCGATGTTCAACCTTTCGGGAGGTCTCCGCTCCCGACAGGGCGTGGTGCTCCCGGTCTTCAACCACCAGGAGAAACCATATGTCCCTCGCGTTCGCATCGGCACCTTTGAGTGCTGAACAGGCCCGCGCCGAATCCATCGGCTACCAGGCCCTGGCCTACGTTGGCAAGCGCCTGCCCCTGCAGGTGCTCTGCAGCGCAGCCGGCCACTACATCGGCACCGCCGATGCGGATGGTCCCGTCTCGCGCGAGTCGGTCAGCTTCTTCCGCTCGCACCACGCTGCCGAGCACGCCCTGCAAACGGGCCGCTGGCAGCAGCGCCTCCACCCGTGAATCCCATCATCAGGAGCCCCCGTCATGAACCGTGCTCTGCCTCAAGAGGTACTTGATCAGATCAAGCTGGAAAACCAGCACTTCGCCGCCGCGCCCCAAGCCTTCTTCGAGGCGTGGAAACGCGGCGTCAACATCGCCGGTGCCGAATGGTTCGGCGACGGCACACGCGAAGGTCTGCAGCGTGCCACCACCAAGTGGGACCTGCGGCCCAACATGCTGATGCTCAACGACGCCCTGGGCGTGCTGAGCAGCGGTCAACGCATGTTCCTCTCCGCGATGGTGAGCTTCTACAACGCCCGCGAGGGCGGCGCGATGCTCAAGCGTTGCGGCTTCGAGGGGCTGTCCGACTTCGGCGGCCTCGATCTGGAACGGCGCCAGGTCATCGCTGACCTCACGCTGCACTACAACGGCTGGTGAGCCGCGCCTGGCAACCCACCGTCTTTTCATCCCACCCCACGAGGGACATGCGTCCCCGTTCGGGGCCATGTCCCTCCTTCTTTTCGCAGGAGCGGCCATGTCCCGAGTCAGCATCTTCCACTGACCTGCACCGCCCGCCACCAAGGCGGCCCGACGCCGCGGCCGGCTGACCGGTTGCCACTTCATCCACTCGCTGGGGTTCAATCCCCGGCAGGGGATTGCCGCGGCCATCCTCTGCTGGAGGAATCCCATGTCCCATTCCAACAATCCCTTCGTCCGCGGCTACGATGGCCTGTCCGTGCAACGGCTGCTGGCGATTTCCTACGACGACGACTGCCCGCTGAGCTATCTGCCGCTGCACGTCTCGCAGTCGCACCTGCCGGACAGCCAGGTTGAGCGCCATGCCTGCGTCTTCTGCGACGACTTCGCGCTGATCACCGAGGGCCAGAACGTGCCGCCCGAGCTGGACGCGCAGTGCCCCAGCCACGGCATCGCCCGAAACCTCGTCTACGCCGTCATGGCCGAAGAAGCCGGCCAGCCGCTGCACGTCGGCGATACCTACTCCGAGGAAGCCGCGCGCGGGGTGTTACGCCGCCTGCGCTTCGAGACCGGGTTCTACAGCCGTGCCTGGGAAATCAGTTCGGCGCACATCACCGAGGAGGCCAGCCGCTATCTGGCCAACCTGGCCGACATCGCCACGCCGAGCGGCTTTCTGTTCGTCGCCTTCCGCATCCCGTACAGACCCGCGATCGGCGTGAAGTTGATTGCCACCCCCTGGACGGATGCGAACCTGCAGCATGTCGAGGGCATCACAGCCGAAGAACTGCGGCAGGAGCACCGGGCCAAGGGCATGCCGGAGTCCCTCGTGGAAGTGTTGCACCTGGCTGCGCTCGCCGACGTTCGCATGTTGGTGTTCGATGCCGACGCGCCCGTGCTGGACGGACTGACGCTCTACGACGACGAGTAACCCGCAACCCATTCGACCCCCATGTCGGGGCTCTTTCTTCTTCATCGAACTCGGTGGCGGCTGCCGTTTTCAGAAGACGATTTCCGGAGACATCCGACGCTCATGGCGCTTCCCTGATGCCCAGGCCAAACCATGACCTCTAGAGGGTGCTTCGACCCTTGAATGACGCCCCTTCTCATCGCAACAGTCTATTGCTGGATCAAACGCCGGGCTGCAGCTCCACACGCACCTCGCGCGACTTGCCATCCCGCTCCACCAATAAAACCACCACATCGCCAACCTGCTTGTCATCGAGCCGGGCCAACAACTCGGCCACATCGTCTATGGGCGCGCCATCGATGTTGACGATACGATCACCCGGGACAATGCCTTGCGGTGAGACCTCGATCCCGACAAGCCCCGCCTTCTGTGCGGCCGAGCCTGGGGTGACCCGCAACACGAACACGCCTCGGCTACCCGTCATGCCCTGCAGGCGCGCGTTGAGCTGTTCGTCCACCTCGATGCCCAGCGCCGGGCGGATGTACTTGCCGTTTTTGATGAGCTGCGGCACCACCCGCATGACGGTATCGACCGGCACGGAAAAACCGATGCCGGCCGATGCGCCGGATGGGCTGTAGATGGCGGTGTTGATGCCGATGAGTCGTCCGGCGGAATCGAGCAGCGGACCACCGGAGTTGCCCGGGTTGATGGCGGCGTCAGTCTGGATCAGGTGCTCGATGGCTGGGCCTCCCGCTTCGCCCGGCAGGCTTCGGTCGAGCGCGGACACGATGCCGGTGGTCAGCGTCCAGTCGAGCCCGAACGGATTGCCGATGGCGAACACCTTCTGCCCCACCTTGAGGTCAGCACTGGTACCCACTGGCACCGCCGGCGGGCGTTTGAAGCCGACACCGATCTTGAGCACCGCAATGTCGTGCGCCGGGCTGGCGCCGACGAGTGCGGCCTGGTAGTCGCGTCCGTCGGCCAGTTTGACCGTAGCAGAGGATGCCCCTTGGATGACATGGAAATTGGTCACGACATGACCCGCTTCGTCCCAGATGAAGCCTGACCCCGTTCCGCGTGGAACCGAAAAAACATTGCGCGACCAGACATCACGCACCAACTGCGCCGTGGAGATGAAGACGACCGATGCACGCGACTTCTCGAACAGCTCGATCGTGGCTTTTTCGTCCTGCGCCAGGTCACCGCGCGGCGTGACAGTGCGTTCGGCCGCCTGCTCAGGCGTGAACCACGCTTCGATGGCGGGGAGAAACTGCCACAACAGCATGAGCGCCGCGATGCAGGCAGTGATGACCAGCCAGCGTCGGACAAAATGGTCTGGTGCTGCGCGGTTATAGGGGTCGATGTAGGCCATAAATATCTCCGGTTGAAAATCAGCGCCACAGACCACCCGGCCGCCAACGCGGAGAGCGCGGCGAAACAGTGGAGTTTGGCAAGAAGTGAGGCGAATGAAGTGGCGTCGGATGAACCGGCGCCGACAGCTCCCGCAAACGTTCGATTCGCGCAGCGGTTGCAGGGTGTGTTCGCAGCCAAGAAGGCTCAGGATTGCCCCAGCCCGGCAGCAGCCAGGCACGCCAGGATCGGCTGACCCGCTCGATTCTCGCCAACGCAAGGGCGAGCCCCTGCGGATCGCCCGTCAGCTCGGCCGCCAGCCGATCGGCGTCGAACTCGCGCACCCACGATAAGCCGAGCTGGGCCAGCAGCGCCAGTTGCGGCGCGATCGCCAGCAACAGTAACGCGGGCCAATTGACATCCACCGCACCCAACAGCAACGCCGGCAAACTGAACAGGATGGCAACTTGTCCGAGCACAGCCATGAAATATGTCAGCCGGCTGATGGAGTCCGCCAGCCCCATCACGCGCAGGTCCTCGTTGGCGATGTGGGCCACCTCATGGGCAACGACGCCGGTGAGCTCGCGCGGCGTGAGGCTACGCAGTAGTCCATCGGTGAGCACGATGGCGGAGCGATGGGCCGAACCGGTGGCGAACGCATTGACCATGGCACTGGGGGCGTAGTGCGGCACCGGCACGGCAGGCAAACCGGCCCGTGCCGCCAGCTCGCGCACCAAGGCCCACAGATCGGGCGCTTCGCTCGGGTGCAAGGCACGCGCACGATAGAGTCGCAGGGTCAGACTCGACCCAGCGGTAGGCTCGACGAGCAGCGCAAGGCCCCCTGCTGCCAGTGCCAGCCATAGCCCCATATCGCCGAAAAGCAGGCTGCCGGCCATGGCGGCGATGCCGAGAAGGGTCACCACGAGTAGCGCTGTTTGCAAGCGGTTGAGCCAGTGATGCCGCGACCAGGCCTCTCCGGTGTCGCCAAATTCATGACGGTTCACGCGGGGCTTCCTCGGTCACTCTGTCATCGCGCTCGCGCAGCAGCCAGTAAGTAGCCCCCAGGGCCAGGGTCGCCCCCGCCAAGGCGGCCACTTTGCCCGGGCTGACATCAGGGTCGAGAATCACGAATTTGCGCGCCAGCGCGATCAGCGCGATCAGGATCACCGTCTTGACCTGGATGATGCTGTCATGGCGCAATGCCACGCGCACGATCGAGTGCTTGAACTCCATCGCGATCAACAGCGTCATGATCATGCCGAACACGCTCTGGAACACCTTGTGATCGAGCGGATTGAAGGCATTGATGATGAGCAGGGTGAAGACGATGGAGATCAGCTGAATCAGCGACACGACGACGATCACGGCAATCACCGCCGACAGGAGCAGCGCCACGACCTGCTCGAAGCGTTCATAGAAGCTCATGACGGCCCACTGGTCGCGAAAAAGCCGAAATGGGTTGAGACGTTCTGATTTCATAAGAAACTTGCACCCGTGTAGTTCATAAAGTAGTGGCATTGCGCATTGAGGACAGTGCGCCATTGGCAGCGGTGACTGGAATACCGCCGAGCTGCATCACTTGTTCTGCCAGCCCCAGCGCCGGGGCAATGGCTGCCTTGTACACGTGAACGTTCGGCAGTTCCTTCAAAACAAGGGCTTCGCTCTCACGCCAGCACACAACCACGACGGGCAAAGCCGGGTGGTGCTGACGCACCGCCCGCACAATGCGGGACGCCGATTGCGGATGGGGGAGCAGTGGCACGCTGGCCAGATCCTGAAACACCAGCACAGCAATGGCGCTGCGGCCATGTCGTGTCGTCAACTCGCCTTGATCGGCCAGTTTCCTGCTGACGAGTGCCGTGGACGACATCGCCGCAGCCGCGCCCAGCAGCGTAGCTGCGTTGGGCTCAAGCGGGAGGTGATCGAGCTGAAGACTGGCCACGATCCCATGGTCAGCATGCCGGACGAGCTGGCGCGGGCGCTGATGGCATAAAGGCCATCGAGCGGCAAGCGAGCGGGCACGAAGGCCGCAATCACGCATACCCGTTACACTCGTCCTTTGCCAATCTCACCAGCTCGTCACCATGATCGTCTCACGCTCCGTCTACGACGCAGTACTCCACATCCAGCAGGAGCCGGCCGACTTCGACCCGGCCAACCCCTTGCACCAGACTGCGCTCGACGCCGGCGTCGCCGAAGTGCATGGCGACCGCATCGAACTGACGCACAAAGGCGAGCTGGTGCTGGGCCTGTAGCAGGACACGACCGGACCGCACGAACACCCGGCCCCGCGCTACGCGTTCGAACGCGCTAAGCTTTCGCCCTCCCATTTCTCCCCCGGTGCGCCGAGAGCGCGGCCTTGCTGGAGGCGGCACGTTTGCCAGGATCGTGAAATATCACCAAAGATGATGATTTAGATGATAAAAAATTATTTGTTCTGATATTTGTCTCTTCATATACTCGACCTGTCATTCCGACGGCGGCCCCTTTTCAGCGCTGCCAGGCTTCCTGCGCTCGTGAAAGCCTCAGGCCTTGTGACGGGTGCCCCAACCACGTTACCAGAACAAGGAGACATGATGAAAACCGGCCTGCCAAAGACCACCCAGACTACCCGCCGTGCGCTGAGCAAGGGCATCGCAAGCATTGCCGTCGCAGCAAGCGTCGGCCTCCTGGGCGCTGCCGCGCCCCTCACCGCTTCCGCACAGGCGGTGAATTGGACCATCGGCTCATTCTCGGAAGGGTCGAGCTGGTATGTGTACTCGGTGAACCTGGGCGAAGTGCTGCGCGAGGCATTGCCGCCGGGCTCGACCGTCGACACCCCGCCCATCGCCGGCGGCATGGCCAACCCGCTGCTGGTAGCTGCCAACAAGGCCCAGATGGGTTTCGGTATGGCCGTGGTCAACAAGTGAGCCTACGAAGGCACCGCAGGCTTCAAGAAGCCGCAGAAGGAATTGCGCGCACTGGTCGGCGGCTGGGATGACTACTTCCTGGTTCCGCTGGCACGGGGCACCGGTTTCGCCAACGATCTGTCCGGCTTCTTCACGCAGGTACGTCCGAAGTCGCGCGTGACCCTGCTGCAGCGCGGCAGCGCCGGCGCCTTCGGCGGCCAGCAACTGCTGGATATCGCAGGCGCAGGCGAAAGCACGCTGGCCAAGCAGGGCGGCGCCTATGAATACGGCTCCTTCGACATGGTCAAGACGCGCTTTTCCGGCGGTACCGGCGACGTGTTCGTCCAGGTCGCCACGGCCGGCCATCCGGGCATCAGCGAAATCGCCCAGACCAACAAGGTCACCTTCCTGCAGCCCTCGAAGGCGGTCCTGGACGGCATGACCCAGCGCTATGGCTGGGGCACCAACGTCCTGCCGAAGGGCACCTTCCCCGGACAGGACCAGGACATCACGCTGCCGTCCACGACCACCGCGCTGTTTGCCAGCACCGCCATGTCGGACGATCACGCCTACCTGGTGGTAAAGACGATCTGCGAAAAGACCGACCGCCTGCGCTCCGCGCACAAGGCGCTGTCCCAGTTCGACTGCGCCAACGGCGTCTGGAAGGATGAGGTGAACGGATTGCCGCTGCATCCGGGCGCCGTGCGGTACTACAAAGAACGTGGCTGGATGAAGTGATCATGCAGGCGACCGCACAAACCCAAACCAACGACAGCGAAGCAACCGAATCGAGCGATCTGACGCTGCAACGCTGGTCCCAGTTGCTCGAACCGGCGCTGCTGATCGCGCTGGCATGGACGCTGGCCCAGATCGCCTTCGTGATCTGGCCCTCCATCGATACGCTCCAGCAGCGCTCGCTGCATGTGGGCTTCGCGGTCGCGCTCGCGTTCGCGATGTTCGGCCGCAAGGAACAAGGACTCGGCAAGCGGGTGGCCTATTACCTCGCCGCCGCGATCTCGTTCCTGCCGCCGCTCTACATCGCATTGAACGCAGATTTCCTGACGGCCGAGCGGATCCAGGGCCTGGACCCGGTCACGACCGTCGATTACGTGCTCGGCATCCTGCTGATCGTCGCGCTGCTGATCACCGGGCTCCGTCTGCTCGGCTGGGGTCTGACCCTGTTCGTGCTGATGTTCCTTGCGTACTTCTTCGTCGGCCCTTACCTGCCCGGCGAGCTGGCGCACCGCTACAGCGGCCTCGAACGTTTCATCGATACCGAGTTCCTGTCCATGCACGGCCTGTTCGGCGTGCCGGTCGCCGTCTCGGTCACCACCGTCTTCTACTTCGTCTTCTTCGCCGCCATCTACGACATCTATGGCGGCGGGCGCATGATCATCGATCTCGCGTTCGCGATGGCCGGCCGTTCCGTCGGCGGTCCGGCCAAGGCGGCGGTGGTCTCGTCCGGCATGCTGGGAAGCGTGTCGGGCAGCGCGGTGGCTAACGTGATGAGTACCGGCATTTTCACGATTCCGTTGATGCGCCGGGTCGGCTACTCGCCGGCCTTCGCCGGCGGCATCGAGGCGGCCGCCTCCACCGGCGGTCAGCTCGTGCCTCCGGTGATGGGCGCGGCCGCCTTCATCATGGCCGACTACCTGCAGGTGCCCTACCAGACGATCGCGCTGGCCGCCATCGTCCCGGCGATCCTGTACTACGTAGCCCTGATCTGGATGGTCGACCTGAAGGCACGTGCGTCCGGCTTCACGCGTCAGGAAGGCAGAGGTGGCGGCGGAAATTCAGACAGTCCGATAAGTGGAGAGCTCTGGGCCTGATCCGGCGATAATGCCGGTAAAGGAACCAGAGAGATGACCAAGAGAACGAGACGAACACACTCCGCGGCGTTCAAGGCCAAGGTGGCCTTGGCGGCGGTCAAGGGGGATCGCACCCTGGCCGAACTGGCTCAGCAATTTGATGTGCATCCGAACCAGATCACGGAATGGAAGCGGCAGTTGCAGGAGAAGGCGGCGGACGTATTCGGGTCGGCAGGACAGAGCAACAACGAGCCGCCGGCCGATCTGAAGGTGCTACATGCCAAGATCGGCCAGCTCACGCTGGAGAATGATTTTTTAGAAAGCGCGCTCACCAAGGCGGGATTGCTGAGCGCAAAGCGATGATAGACCGTACGCATGCACTGCCGGTGTCACGCCAGGCCAAATTGGTGGGGATTGCTCGATCGAGCGTGTATTATCAGGCCCGGCCTGTCAACGATAGAGATCTGATGTTGATGCGCCGGATCGACGAGCTGCATCTGGAGTTTCCGTTTGCCGGGGCCCGCATGCTGGCGCGGCTACTGCGCCGTGACGGCCATGAGGTCGGCCGACGACACGTGGGCACCCTGATGAAACGCATGGGCGTTAAGGCGCTGTATTGCAAGCCCAACACGAGCCGGCGCAACGTCCAGCACAAAGTTTGGCCGTACCTGCTGCGCGATATGCGGATTAACCGGGCCAATCAGGTGTGGGCGCTGGATACGACCTATATCCCGATGGCTCGGGGCTTTGTGTATCTGACCGCAGTCGTAGACTGGGCCAGTCGCAAGGTTCTGGCTCATCGGGTGGCCATCACGCTGGAAGCGGTGCATGCCGTTGACGCCTTGGAAGAAGCCTTTACCCGCTACGGGTTGCCTGATATCGTCAATACCGATCAGGGCAGCCAATTCACAGCCAGCGCCTTCACTGAAGCGGTACAAAGCCGAGGCATCCGGTTATCCATGGATGGCAAGGGAAGCTGGCGCGACAACGTGTTTGTCGAACGGGTATGGCGCAGCATCAAGTACGAGGAGGTGTATCTGAAGGCCTACGAATCGGTCAGCCAGGCCAGGCAGTCCATCGGGGCGTATATCCAGTTGTACAACCAGAGGCGCCCTCACTCCAGTTTGGCCGATCAGACCCCCGATGAGGCATACTTCGCGATGCTGCCTGCGATTAAAACGGCAGCATGATGTGCCCGGAGCGTTCCACTTAAAATCTCAAAATACTGTCCAAACAACCGGAGCCACCTCTGGCATGATCGGCAAATCGCTCGGCGAAGTCATGCGCACGCGCGGCCACATGATGCTCCCGCTGGGCTGGCTGGTGTATCGCATTGTCACCGGCTACCCGGTGCAGAACGCGGCACTGGAAGCTATCGTCGCCACCGTCGTGGTCGGCAGCCTGTTCCCGGGCACGCGCCGCACGCTGAAAACGGTGGTGGAATCGATGATCGTCTCGGCCGAACGCACGGTCACCGTGGCGCTGCCCTGTGCTCTCGCGGGTCTGGTGGTGGGCATCATTTCCTTCACCGGTCTCGGCACCAAGTTCTCGTCGCTGATGATCATGATCGCGGGCGGCTATGTTCCGCTGCTGCTGCTGACGATGTTCGCCAGCCTGGTGCTCGGCGCCGGCATGCCGACCACCTCGGCCTACATCATGGCTGCGGTGCTGCTCGGCCCGGCGCTGATCAGTGCAGGCGTGGAACCGCTGGTCGTGCACTTCTTCATCTTCTACTTCGCGATCCTGTCGATGGTCACCCCGCCGGTGGCGCTGGCAGCCTACGCGGCGGCATCGATCAGCGGCGGCTCGCCGAACCAGACGAGCATCTCGGCATTCATGCTGTCCGTGCCCGGCTTCCTGATCCCGTTCGCCGCCGTGCTGCATCCGGGACTGCTGCTGATCGGCGACTTCGGCGGCACCGCCTGGGGCATCGCGAACGTGCTGCTCGGCTTCCTCTCGCTCGGCGTGGCACTGGTCGGCTGGCTGTTCCGCCCACTGCCGGCGGGATGGCGGCTGTTCTTCGCCATCAGCGGGATGATGACCTTGCTGCCCGATCCGATGCTGACGGCAGTAAACGTGACGGTGCTGGCTGCGGCCATCGCCTGGCTCTGGCGCGGCGCACGGCTGCAGTGCGAGCGCGCCGCGGCACGCACGCCTGGATAGCGCACAATAGCGGCGACGCGGGTCCCGGAAGTCATGCCTGTGCGCAGGCATGACTTCCCGCAGTCTGCCCCCCGGTGTGAACAGGCGCTAAGATGACGTCTGCGATCCTCGCCGACACATCACGCCACCGGGTAGCCATGGAATTCCGCCAGATCCAGTACTTCATCTGCCTGTTCGAAGAAGGCACGGTCACGCGCGCTGCGCGCCGGCTGAATATCGTGCAGCCGGCGCTGAGCATGCAGATCGCCAAGCTGGAAGACGATCTGGGCCAGCAATTGTTCGAACGCACGAAACAGGGCATGGTGCCGACGGCTGCCGCGCGCAACATGTACCGGCTGTTCCTGCCGATCATGCGTGAGTTCCTGAATGCGCGCACGCAGTTACTCAGCAGTGACGGCGAGATCAGCGGCCACGTCAACATCGGCATGATCGCCTCGGTGACCGAAGGCGTACTGGCAGAGACGCTCAGCGTTTTTTCGGCGCGCTATCCCAAGGTCCAGGTGCGCGTCGCCGACGGCTATACCGCGACTCTGAGCGACTGGGTGGCCGGCGGCCAGATCGACGCGGCCATCATCAACAAGCCGCGGCGCCAGCTGGCACTCAACGTCGAGCACATCGCCGACGAGGAACTGCTGCTGGTGACGGGCACCATGGGACCGGTGCCGCTGCCGGCGCGCCTGACTTTGCACCAGATCGTCAACTCCAGCCTGAACCTGGTCCTGCCTACGCGCGAACATGGCCTGCGCGGCATTCTCGACAGCTTTGCGCAGCATGAAGACGTCGATCTGGCGCCGACCTTCGAGATCGATTCGCTGGCGACTTCGGTCAAACTGGTCGAACAGACGCCGAACCTGGGCACCATCTTGCCGCACATCGCCGTCTACGGCGGCCTGCTCGCTGGGCGACTACGCGCTCACGCGATCGTGTCGCCGCGCCTGATCCGGCAGGTGGTCGCGGTGTCGCACCCGCGCCGCCCCCTGAATTCGGCGACCAATGCGTTCATCGCGCTGCTCAAGGAGCAGATGCGCATACGGACGCACCAGCACGACGGCACCGGACCGGACGACGTGCTGGCCAACGTGTGAGGCGGTAACGGGGCGCCAGGCTGCGGCTGCTTCCAGCCGGAAGCAGCCTGGATCAGGCAGGAGAAGACAGGGGATGGGAACAAGTCTGGCAACTGCAGCTGGCGGCCCTCCTCACACGCAGGCCCGGGGACCACGGCGATCTGCTGCGGCACCTTCTCGAACACGATGACCCAGCCGAACACGCCGGCTGCGGCCACCAGGATCAGCACCACGCCGGTATTGATCGCCACGCGCATGAGCATGCCGCCGAAACGGTCTTGATTTCACCGTGCGCGAACCTTCCGACCACGATGGACATCAATGCGCCCACGGCGGCCGCCTCGGTCGGCGTCGTCAAACCGCCCAGAATGCCGCCGATCATCACGGCCGGCACCAGCAGCGAGGGAATCGCGGCAAGAATGTTGCGGATCTTCTGCTTGCCGCTCAAGCGCTCGCCCGGCGGGTAGTTGTAGCGCATGCCGAGCAGCGCGATCACCACGATGAAGGCGAAACCCATCAGAAGCCCGGGAATGATCCCGGCAATGAACATGTCGCCGATCGATACCTGCGCCAGCACGCCGAAGATCACGAACAGCATCGAGGGCGGGATGATCGGCGCCATCAGCGCCCCGGCGCAGGTGGTGGCCGTGGCGAATCCGCGCGAGAAGCCCTTCTTCTCCATCTCGGGCACCATCACCTGCGCCATCACCGCGGTCTGCGCATTGGCCGAACCGATGATGGATGCCAGGAACATGTTGGCCATGATGTTGATGTAGGCCAACCCTCCGCGCACATGGCCGACGAACACCGAGGCCAGCGCGATCAGGCGGCGCGTGATGCCGCCTTCGTTCATCAGCTCGCCCACCAGCATGAACAGCGGAATGGCGATCAGGCCGTAGTTTTCGAGACTGCCGTACAACTGCTGCGGAAACGACAGATACAGCACCGTATTGCCGCTCAGGTAGATATAGGCCAGGGCGGTCACTGCCAGCACCAGCGCGATCGGCAGGCCGACGGCGAGCAGGACGGCGAAAATGGCTGCGATGGACATCAGTCAAGCCCCCTCGCGCCCGAGGACGCGCTCAATTCTTTTAGTGTGCCGGCCGGTGTGGCGACGGTTTTCATCAGGTTCGATATGCCATGCACGCAAGTGGTGAGCGCAACGGTCGGCACGATCAGCCAGAACCAGAATTTCTTCATGCCCAGCGTGGCCGTGATGTCCTCGTACATGAAATTGAAGGTCTGGCCGGAAAACTCGTGCAGATCGAATCCGACCTGCACCAGCGTGACCGGATCGAACCAGCGGATGCACAGATAGAGCAGCGTGCCGGCGAAGCCGAGAATCATCAGATCGACGAGCACTTTCATGCCCTTCATCAGACCCGGCGGAACCGCGTCGACCAGCATCGTGACGGACACCGCGGCACGGGTTTTCAAGGTCAGCGACATGCCGATCATGGCAAGCCACACCATGCAATGAATGGCAAGTTCGTCCATCCAGTAGATGGGAGAACGGAATGCCCTGCCGACGGTGTTGGCGATGATCATCACGGGCAATGCGAACGCAAGCGCACGGAGGGCGGCGCGCTCGACACGCTCGATGCCATCGCTCAAGCAATGAATGACTTGAACCACGAAATCTCCAGGAGCGAGGAAATCGAATGTGAGCGTTCCGCTCGGGAACGCTCAACACACAAGGGAGTGGGCAGCCTTACTTCTTGATGGCGGCGGCTTCTTTGCGCAGATCGGCCAGGATCGGGGTGCGCTTGATCCAGATTTCTTCCCACTTCTGGGGCACATCGCCGAAGAATTCCGGTCCGGCCTTGACGACCTTGACCTTCTTCGTGTCTTCGATGTTCTTGAGCATCTCGCCTTCGACCGTGGCGTAGGTGGTGAACAGGCTGTTCAGGTGCTTGCGCGCGGTGGTGGCGATCAGCTCGCGGTCGGCCGGCGGCAGTTGCTGCCACACGCGACCCGACATCAGGCCCACGACCGGGAACATCATGTGGTTCGAGTGCACCAGCGTATTGCCGCGCTCGTAGAACTTCATCCGCCACACCAGCTCGAGGTCCGCATCCACGCCGTCGACCTGGCCGTTGGCCAGCGAGTCGTAGACGTCGGTCGGCATCGGGGTCGAAGCCGCGCCCAGCAACTGATAGAAGTCGCGCACCGGCGGGAACGGCGTGATGCGCATCTTGCGGCCCTTCAGGTCGGCGCCGCTGTTGGTCGGGAAGGCATTGAGCATCAGGCGCATCGCCGCCACGCCATAGCCGAGGCCGACGGCGCCGATTTCACGGGGCAGGCGTTGCAGCATCTTTTGCGCGGTCGGACCGTTGAGCAGGACTTCGGCCTGTTGCGGGCTGTTGACCAGGAACGGAGCGAACAGCGCGCTCATGTCCGGCACGCGGTTGGTCACTTCGGCGGCGGTCATGAAAGCCATGTCGAGTGCGCCGGTCTGCAGTTGCTGCATCATCTGCGCTTCGTTGCCCAACTGGCCGGCCGGGAAGGTGCTGACCGAATACTTGCCGTTGGATTTCTGCTTGAGCTCCTCGCCCATCGCGTTGGCGGCCTTGGTCCACTCGTGGGTGGCCGGCACGATCAGGCCCAGGCGCAGTTCCTTCGCCCCGGCAGCGGCGCTCAGGGTCGCGCCGGCGGCCACGGCAAGAATGGTTAACAGTTTTTTGAATTGCATCGTCTTCTCCTAGGAATTGACGAGCGCTCGGGCGCTCTTTTTGTTTCGCTTCTTGTGTCGGCCGGATGCTGCGAAGCGCACCTCGTCCATTTATGTGCAATGCACTTTACAGGTGCATCCGTTTGAGGGCATTGCCCCAGGCTCTGCATTTTTGCCATAGAGTCTGGATCGATGTGCGACTGCAGCATCGGCATTGCCTCGGCTGCAACGCCGAAAAGCCGCGCACTCGACTGAGCTCAAGCTCATCAAGCCGCAGGAGCTCAGTCGAGTCATCGTGGACAGCACGGTGCAGGAGAAGGCCATCGCCCACCCGACGGACAGCCGGCTGCTGGAGATCGCACGGATCAAGCTGGTGGGAGCAGCCAAGGATGCCGGCATTGCGCTCAAGCAGACCTTTGCCAAGGAAGGCGAGCAACTGAGCCGCCAGGCCGGGCGCTTCGCCCATGCACGGCAGTTCAAGCGGATGCGCCGGGCAATCAAACGTCAGCGAACCATCGTCGGGCGGCTGGCCCGCGAGATCGACCGCAAAGCCAGTGTGATCGGTCAGGCGGTGCGCGAGGCACTGGACGAGGTGTTGGGCAAGGCCCAACGTATTGGGGCTCAGAGCGCCCAGCGCAAGGCCGTCAACAGCCAGCCCAAGCTGTACGCCTGGCACGCTCCGGAGGTGGACTGCATCAGCAAGGGCAAGGCGCGCCGGCCTTACGAGTTTGGCGTGAAGGTGGGCATTGCCAGCACCTTCAACGGCAACCTGATTGTGGGGGCTCGGGCGTTTCATCGCAATCCGTATGATGGCCACACGCTGAGTTCCCAACTGGAGCAGGCGACCATTCTCATGCAGGACTGTGCCGCAGCGCCTGAAACGGTCTTTGTTGATCTGGGCTACCGGGGCGTCGATGCCGACAATCCTGGCGTACGTGTGGTGCACCGGGGCAAGCCCAAGCGCTTGACGGCACAGGAAAGACGGCAGCTCAAGCGACGCCAGGCCATCGAACCGATCATCGGACACCTGAAGGCAGATCACAGGATGGACCGCTGTCACTTGAAGGGCGAATACGGCGACCGGCTGCACGCGGTGCTTTGCGCGGCGGGCTACAACATCAAGTGGCTGCTGCGCATGATCGCCAAGAAGGGCGTGCCCTTCCTGAGGGCGCTTTTTTTGCGCCTCGTGAAAGGCACGATGCCACGCTGGTTCTGGCTAGCCTTCGCCGCGAGTCGGCCTGTCGAGCGCTTGAATGACAGTCTCGGCGTTCGAAAGAAGTGGCTATTGGCGGCGTGAAAAGGGGCGCTGAGCGCTCAAATGAATATTTCAGGGACGACTATTTATCGTAGCTCTGGGCAACCATCGCGAGCCGTGTTGCGCGGGTTAGTCCAGCGAAATGTTGAGACGTTTTAGCGTTGCCCCGATGCGATCGGTGTCGGTCTTGAGCAGTTGATGGAACTGCGCTGAGTTCAGAGCATAAGGCTCGTAGAACATTGTGGCGTAGCGCTCGCGGACCTCGGGGTCTTGCATGATGTCAGCAACGTCTTTCTGGATTTTCTCGACGACTGCCTTTGGCGTTCCTTTCGGTGCCACCAGGCTGACCCAGGACGACAATTCGAAACCGGCGGGGCCGCCCGATTCGGCAACCGTGGGCACGTCTGGGAAAGCTGCGTCGCGCACTGGTGCAGAAACGGCAAGGTATCGAACGCGACCGGCACGGTACATAGGGCCGGCACTGCCCGCGCTGCCAAAAGCCCAGTCGACTTCGTTGTTACCGACCGCGACGTAGAGTCCTCCAATATCCTTGTACGGTATGTGTGTCATTTTGGCGCCGGTAGCGTCTTCAAGCATGGCGGTGCCGTAGTGTGCGGGACTGCCCACCATCCACGAGCCATAATTGATGGAGTCGGGCTTGGCTTTCGCTGCATTGACCAGGTCGCCGACATTTTTGTACGGGCTGGCAGTGGGCACGACGATGAAGAAGTAGTTGCGAAAAATGGGGGTTACCGGTTCGAAGTCGGTGAGCAAGTCGTACGGCAGGTTTTTGAACAGGAACGGTTGGGTCACCATTTGCGCGGCGTCCATCTGGACGAGCTCGTAGCCATCCGGACGCGCTCGCTTGCCGGCCTCAACGGCGATGAAGCCGTTAGCGCCGGGTTTGTTCTCGACGATGACGGGCTGGTTCCACTTCTTTGAAAGCTTGTCGGCCACGAGACGAAGTGCGACATCGGGACCAGCGCCGACGGAAAAGGATGAGGTGATCTTTACGGGTCGGGTCGGGAATTCCTGTGCTTGTGCGCCAATGGTCATGGTGGCGGCCAGGCACGCGCCTGCGAGTGTGTAAATGTTAAAGCGGGACGTCACGATCTGCTCTCCTGATTATTAGAAGTTCGTTGCGGTTCTACAAGAAATTGATCCGCGGTTGATAAAGCTGTTGACCTGCTGCGGGGTTACAGCGGTATGGTTGAAGAAGGCATCTTCTACAAAAGGATGTCGAACCGGCCTCGGTAAGTAACCTGGTCGGCTACGCTTGCATCACGTTCCAGGGCGACGGTCAAGTCATCACTGACCGCTCCTTCGACATAGTCGGTTTTCAGCGACTTTGACGTCGACATGAAAATTTGTGTGGTCAAACGCAACGTGTCTCCGGTTCGTACCTTCAAGTGGATGTGTGCGGCGCGGATATTGGTTCGCCCCATGGCTCTGAACAGTTCGCCGATAGGGTCGTGGTCATGTTCGGAATAGTCGTGGGGCAATATTGTCTGAATACAATAGTCGCCATTTTCGTCAGCCCGTACCACGCCGCGCAGATGAGTGCCTTCCAGGTCGTATATCCCGTTGTGATCAGCGTGCCAGGCATCGATCTCGGCGTTCGATATCGCTTTTCCGGTTACCGCGTCTTTAACGGTTCCGGTAAGAATAAGCAAAGGTGCGTCAGGCGGAATATCCGTTTCGGCCAGCTTGCCGTCCGGCTTCATCGGGTGCTCGCGGTGATAAGGCCCAGTAAGATTGGCGCGTGTTCCGGTCTCTCGCTTCGCATGGACATCAATGCTGGTCATGGCAAGGCCGACGTCCAGGAGGCTTCGACACATGCCGGAGGCGCCGAGACGGTTCAGAAAATCGCCTGCCAAATGAAGCTCGTCCTCGGTAACTTCATACTCTCGAACGACTTCTTTAAGTTTTTCGACGGTGGCGGACCAAATTGCGGATAAACGTTCTCTTTGTTCCATGGTTGCTCTCATTGGTTGGTCGGTTAGTGCAGGCTTTCAGGTGATCAGGGCATCGCGCCGATTCGCTTTCTTCGGGGCCTTATCGTCGGCACGAAGGTATCGCTCGATAACTCGTTCAGCGGTAACGACATTTGCTGTATCAGCATTCGTCTGCGCGCAATCCAGTCATTGATGCGGTTGGCGTCGAAGTGCGTAAAGCTGTAAAGCTCGAGCAGCTCGGTTTGCGGCGGTGCAGCGTCTTCGTTGACGATGCGAAACTGGTTGGGCACCGCTTGGTAAATCTGCGCGGCGCGAGCATCGGGTTGTTCGAGCGAGTCGCGCAGCAAGTCGTCGTACCCGGATTCATAATCTTGCAGGCTGTCAACGCTCGAGCGAATCATCAGGATGGCGGCTTCGCTTTCGATCGGATGCTTTTCAACTTCGCAGAGGCATCGATAATTGGTTCTGCGGCGCATTTGGTAAAGCGTTCTGAGGTAGCGAGACCACGGCGTGGGTGCGTCGACAATGGCTTGGAATTCGGCGCTAAGCTGCACGTTTTCGTCGGCCATTTCGTAAAAAACGAGATAACGCAATTGGTCGGGCGTATACGGTTTAGTCGATTTGAAGCGGCGCGACCCGACGACGCCGGGTACACCCAGCACAATGTCGGTATGTTCGTAGTCGTACCATGCATCGAGGGCTTCTTCGTAAACAGGGTCAAGATGAAGCCATAGCGTCAACAACGCTTTACTGCTTGCGGTCATGAGTGTTCCTTCTTAGCTTATATCAGGCTGCGCGCGTGTTCGTTATTTCCCCGCGCCAGACGCTGCAGCGCGACCTGTACCTGCCTGTCGATGACAATGCCGGTTCGTTGGTTTCGTTCGCGTTCCTGTTGAGAACGTTCGGATGGAAGACGAATGGATTCGACACCGGGTTGTAGCGGGGTGGCCTTGATTCGAGCCAACGTTTCACTGAGTGTTCTGCGGTACTCGTTCAAGGGCACCATCAGGTCGGGTCTTATTGCAATAATGAGATAGCCCGCACGTTCTTCGTTATCGTCTCCTGACCCGGCCAGGATTCCCAAAGCCTGCATGGCCAGCCCCAAAGCAAAGCCTTTGTGACCACCGAACGGTAGAACGGCGCCCATGCTTGCGAGAATCGGGTCTTGGGTGGGTTCACCGTTGGCGTCTATAGCAACACCTTCCGGTAGCGTTTCTCCGCGGCGAGCACGTAGCGCCAAATCGGTGAACATCAGCGCGGAAGTGCCGAGGTCGATGACGAACGGCGCGCCTTCGGTAGGAAACCCGAACGAGATCGGGTTGGTGCCAATAGCGGCTCGAGCTCCGCCCGGCGGCGCTACCTGTGGCCTGGAACTGACTGTGTGAATGCCGATCAGTCCCGCATTTGCCAACATTTCGACGTAATAGCTGCCGCGGCCACTCATCCATGTGTGATTGACCCCGACAACGGCAAAGCCGCCGGCAACAGCTTTCTCGATGGCGATTTCGCTTGCCCGATGCAGGGTAAGCATCCCGTTTTGACCTCCACCATGCAGGCGAGCCGATACTGGTGTTTCATGAATTACGCGCATCGGTGTGGGTGCGGGCCGGCGTTCGAGTTGCTCGGCGACGTTCAGAATCTTGGGTAAGCCCGAGTACTCGTATCCGCAAAAGGCAGCGTCGAGCATGTGTTCGGCCAACACTTGGCTTTCGACCGGCGTGTATCCGAGTCCGGCCAGGCTTTGGCGTGACAGCTCGCGCGCTTCATCTGCAGTTAGCCTGACTCGTGCCGACGACATGTTTTCCATTTGAGATTTCGTCATTTTTCAGTAAAACCGAAGTGGCGTTTGGGCGTTTCCCAGAGCACTTTGCGCCTATCGTTATCGTCAGGGATCCAGCGCTTGAGAAGACCTGAAGTCGGGCCGTAGTCCATGCGCTTCGGTATTCTCACGAAAGGCCAGTCGGAGCCCCAAACGCAGCGGTCGAGCGTGAATGCGTCGATCAGCGCCTCGATATAGGGTTCTGCATCGTGGTAAGGCCAAGCCTGTTGCGAGTATCGGAAGGCGCCCGAGAGCTTTATAAGGGCTTCGCCGCTGCGTCCCAATTCGAGCAAGGCCTGGAATTCCGATTGATCGAGACCGAGTGCTGGGTTGGGGCAGCCACAATGGTCTACCACGATCTTCACGCCCGTTCTGCGCAGGATCGGCAGCAGTTGCTGCAACCCGTCGTGGTGGTAGTAAATTTGGGCGAACCAGCCGTGTTCGCGGATTTGTCGCAGCAAACGCTCACCCGCCTCGCCCTGAAGCGACGTCGAGCCAGTGAATAAGGTGTTGAACCTTGCTCCGATTACGCCGCCGTCGGTGAGTTGCCGCAACGTGGCGTCATCGGTATCGTGACCGACCAAGGCAACGCCTTTAAAGCGGCCGCGTGAGTTCGCGATGGCATCGAGCATGCACCGGTTGTCGGTCGCGTAGCCGGCGAACGGGTTGACGAGGAGTGCGTGCGTCAGCTCGTGTGCATCGAGCGTCGTACGCAGATCGTAAGCTGTGCCGCACTCGTTGGGTTGCGGCACGTAACCTTCAGGGTTCGACAACGGAAAGCGTGCGGGGTCCAGCACATGTACGTGGCTGTCGACCGCGTAGGAAGTGGAGTTTGCCATTATTGCGTGATGACCTGAGTGAACGGCCGTTATCGCGCGGCTGCTGCGCGGTTCGCAAGAAATGCGTCGTATTTGGCTTCGTATGCCGTGTACTTAAGTGCGTTATAGAGCGTGTCGCGGGTTTGCATGATATCCAGCACGCTCTTTTGGCTTTCGTCACGCAAAATGGCTTCGTATACCCGGGTGGCAGCGTGCGCCATTGCGCGCGCCGCCGACAGCGGGTAAAGGGCTGCCGATACCCCGGCTTTGGCCAGCTCGCTCTGAGAGAAGTTCGGTGTCAGCGAAAACTCTGTGACGTTCGCCAATAGGGAGTGCGGCCGGTTAAGAGCCTTTGCAAAGGCTTGGTATTGCGATAATTCCGTGCATGCCTCGGCAAAGACCATGTCGGCACCCGCTTCAACATATGCGCACGCTCGGTCGATGCTGGCTTGTAAGCCCTCGGTCGCCAGCGCATCGGTGCGCGCCACGATGAAGAAAGACGGGTCGCTACGGGCGTCGACGCACGATTTCAGGCGATCGAGCATTTCCTGGGTGCTTACCAAAGCCTTGTTGGGGCGGTGTCCGCAGCGCTTGAATGTGTCCTGGTCTTCGATGTGCAGGGCGGCTGCGCCATCTTTGATCAGTCCTTTTACCAGTCGGGCAATATTGAATATGGCGCCAAAGCCGGTATCTACGTCGACCATGAGCGGCAGGTCGCAGGCATCGGTGATACGACGCACCTCGGTGAGCACCTCCGTCATGGTGGTCAGGGCCAGGTCGGGAAGCCCGTACGAATGGGTCGCCAGACCGCCGCCCGCCAGGTAAATCGCTTGATGGCCGGCGTGCTGCGCCAGGATTGCGCTGTAGGCGTTGATAGTGCCTACAATCGGCAAGATCCGATTCGCAGCGAGTGCAGCGCGCAGCCGGGCTCCCGGCGCTGGTGGGGCAGACGTATTGCTGAGTGAATCAATGAGCATCGTGTTCTCGTGAATGAAACGTAATGAAGAAGGATCAACCGGTCTTTTCCTCCCGGCCGGTTCGTCAATGAATGCATTGTGAACGGACGCGTGGCGCCGTACAATCGCGTTGCGCACTGCGGAACACCACTATGAAAAACTCTCCGAGTTCCCCCAGACATTCTTCTTCCGGCATTCAGGAGCGTTCACGCGATACCGTCCACGCTGTGACCCGCGCTTTGGCCGTTCTTGATACGTTTCAAGTTGATGAGCAGCCCGTCTCGCTGTCCGAGCTGAGCCGCCGATTGGCGATGGGCAAGACAACTGTCTTGCGCACCGCCCGCACTCTTGCACTGGCCGGCTACCTTACCCAAACCGAAGACGGCCGTTGGCGGCTCGGCCCAGCGGCGGGTTGGTTGGGAGTGCGGTATCAAACCTCTTTTGACGTGGACAACGTTATCGACGTCCTTTTGCGACGTCTGCACGGCGTCACGTCGGAAACTGCAGCGTTCTTTGTTCGAGAAGGTAACTGGCGCACATGCGTCGCAAGAGTCGATCGGCACACCATGACGCGCGTTCACTTGCGGGTCGGAGAGAAGCTGCCCTTGGATAAAGGGGCTTCGGGACGTGTTTTGTTGGCATTTTCGGGTCAGCGTGGTGAACTTTACGACCGGATTCGTCGCTCAGGGTTTTATATATCAACAGGTGAACGTGACCCGACGATGTCGAGCATTGCGATTCCGGTGTTTCGAGCAAGCCGCGAGCTCTTCGGCGCGTTATGCGTGTCAGGCCAGACCGATCGCCTGAACCATGAAACACTCACCCGGCATTTGAAGCCGCTGATCAACGCAGGGGCGGAATTATCGCGATCGCTTTCGGCTCACGGCAAGGCGCCTGCCTCGTAGGGGTGTGCGGCTACAACCCGGGGTTCCGTGATACAAACACCGAATCCCGACTCGTATTCCGACGTAATCATGAGCACGATCCCAGCCACGCACGAAGTCATACATATTTCCGCCCCCGGCGATGCCGACGTTTTGAAGCTTGCTACCCGCGATGTCCCACGTTGCGGCGACGACGACTTGTTGGTGGCCGTCGCTGCTGCCGGTATCAACCGTCACGACGTCAATCAGCGGCGTCGCGGTCCAGAGCCGGGTGTGCCCGATGTTCCGGGCCTGGAGCTTGCCGGCACCGTTGTACGCGTGGGCAGAGGTGTAAAGGGGTGGAACGTAGGGGATCAGGTTTGCGGCCTGGTGGATGGCGGGGCGTATGCCCGTTACGCCACGATGCCGGCGTCGCACGCTTTGCCGATTCCCGACGGCATGAGCCTGCTGGAAGCCGGAGCGCTTCCGGAAGCCTTGTTCACGATATGGCATAACTTCTTTAACGTGGCCGGCATGAGAGCCGGGGAGGTGGTGCTGATTCACGGCGGCACCAGCGGCGTCGGTACCATTGCCATTCAATTGCTCACGGCTTTGGGTCACCAGGTTTTCGTCACTTGCGGCACCGATGAAAAATGCACCGTTGCGCGCGAGCTTGGGGCTATCGAAGCCTTCAATTACACGCGCGATGATTGGGTTGCGGGTATACGGGCCGCGAGCACCGATGGCGCCGACGTCATTCTCGACATGGCTGCCGGGCGTTATGCCGAACAAAACCTGCAAGCGTTGGCCAGGCGAGGTCGCGTAGTGCATTTGTCCCCCGGGCAGGGTGCGTCAATTAGGGTCCACCCTGTTATGTAAGCGTCACGTGAAGGCCGCCTAGTCGGAGCAACCGGAAAGAGCCAAAGTGGTGTCCACCAAAAAGTAGTGGGGATCACTATGTCCACGAGTGAAGTGCGGCCCTCTAACCGCAAGGGACGGCTCAATTATCCGAAGGCCTACAAACGTGAGGTAGCTATGGCGGCATGCGAGCTGGATGTCTCGGTCGCTAAGGTGGCCTTGGCCCATGGATTGAACGCCAATATGGTGTTCAAGTGGCGCCGTGAGCTGCGGGCCGGGTTGTTCGGGCCCGAAGAAGGCTGCACGCTGGTGCCGGTGACGGTATCGGATGTCCGGACAAAGGCGACTCACACTGATCGGGCCGGGCCGTCGCCGGTTGAGACGACACTGGGTACGGACAGCCGCATTGAGATCGAATTGAACGGTAAGCGGTCATTCAACACCGCTCGATCAGTCTTTTCAGCGTATCAGCACGGCGCGGTAGCCGACGCAATCTTCCAGGGCAGCAGCGCCTCGTAATCATCAACGGTTCGCGCATGCGGCAGCGCCTTGAACAGGACGAGGAGATACTCGTACGGATCGATCCCATTGGCTTTTGCCGTTTCCACGAGCGAGTATAGATTCGCCGATGCCTTGGCCCCTGCCACCGTGTCGCAGAATAGCCAACTGCGGCGTCCGACGACGAACGGACGGATGGCGTTTTCGCACGGATTGTTCGAGATCGGCCAGGAGCCGTTATCGACGTAGCGAATGAGTTTGGGCCATTGCCCGTGCAGATAATGCAACGCCTTGCCGAACAGGCTTTGGGGCAATACGCTGTGCAGATGTTGCAGCAGCAGCGATTCGAGTTCAGCGAGGATAGGCCGGCTCTTTTCGTGGCGCAGTTTCTGCCGCTGTCCAGGCGTCATCGCTTTGCCCGCCGCTTCGACGGCGAACAACTTGCCAATGCGTTCGACGAATCCTGCAACCGGATGCGTCGCGCGTTGTGCTGCGGGCACCGCCTCTTGGGCCTCGATCAGATACCGCCGGGCGTGGGCCCAACACCCAAGGTGCACCAGCCCATAGCGATCAGCAATCGTGTCATATGGCGCGTAGCCATCGGTCATCAGCACCGCGTGCGGCCGGATACCGGCGTACAAGGCTGCCGCCTGTTCGGTGTTGCGCGTCGGGCTATAGGTGAACAATCGCACGGGTGGGTCCGAGCCGTTCATCTGCGCCCACAAGAAGCTCTTGCTCTGTGCCGCCCGACCAGGCTCTTTGAGCACCTGGACGGTCGTTTCATCACCATACAGCACGTCGGCCTCTAACAGGTGATCACGCATCAAGTTGATCACCGGTTGCACGGCATGGCCGGCACGCACCGTGCTGGCAGCCAGCGTGGCACGCGACAAGTCTCCACCGAAGCGCTTGAGCAAGCCCGCGACCCGGTAAATCGGCAAGCCATCCTGGTATTTTGCGGTAATGCACCACGCCAGTGCCGACTCGGTCAACAATCCCTTCGGGATGATGCGAGCCGCAGCCGGTGTAGTCTTGATGCTCTGATCGCAGCACGGGCAGGCGTACTTGACGCGCTGATGTTGCACAACGCGAACCTGCTGCGGCACGATATCCAACTGCTCGCTGATCTCGACGCCAATCTCGACCAGCGGCTGGCCATCGTGCGCACACACCCGCTCGGACTCGGGCAGTTCGTGGCGGATCTCAATACGTGGCAGTGCGGGGTCCAGCGGCTTGCGTCCGCGCTTGGCTCGGGAGTGACAGGCAACGGCAACGCTCGAGCCGATGTCATCCTCCTGCGCTGCAGCGATGGCTGCGGTCGGCGCCAGACATTCCGCCTCGTTAAAGAACAGGTCCTTTTGTTCCGACCCGCGAGCTTCGCTCTTGGCGGCAAACAGCTTGCGCTGGAAGGCCTTTAGCTGTTCCTTTAACAGATCCCGCTCGACCGTCACCACACGTAGCGCGGCCTGGCTGGCGCGCAGCGCTTCGTACTCCTCGGCAGTGATGGTGACAGTCTTCGGCATAGGGGATTAGACCGCCGCCAGAGCACGGCGTTCACGAGGCTCGATGATACGCGCGTTCGGGATGACGGCGCACCGCCTCCAGATCAATGCCATCGAGCAGCCAATGCAACTGCTCAACGCTGAGTGTGGCAACCGCTTCGCGGCGTGGCCAGGCAAAGCGGTCTTTCTCCAGGCGTTTGTACAGCAGCCAGAATCCGTTGCGTTCCCACAGCAACAGTTTGATGCGGTCTGCCCGCCGGTTGCGAAACACATAAATCGCGGCCGAGAACGGATCCAACCCCAACGCCTGCTCGACCAAGGCCGCCAAGCCGTTGATGGATTGCCGAAAATCGACTGCCTCGCGATGCAAATAGACCTTCAGCCCCGAATCGAAGCGAAGCATCAGCGCTGATTCCACAGCGTTTCGATCAGGGCCTTGAACAGGCCAGTATCGGCCGCCACGGCGCACGATAATTCCAGTACCGCGCCATTGGGCAGCCTGGCACTGAGTGCCGCCACTGACGGCTGGTTCGGCATAGACGTTTGGACCGGCACAAAAGGCGTCAATGCCGAATCTGCGCCCGCTGACGATGGTTGGTACCGGTCAATCCACTTGCGTAGCTGATTGGCATTGACGCCAGCCTTCAACGCCATGCCCGAGACCGATATCGCGGACTCCAGACACATCTGCACCAGCCGGCGCTTGTCCTCGGGGTCAAAGTCTCGCCTGCCGTTACTGCGTACTCGCACAGGCCGTAGCGGTAACAGGTCTAAGGATTCTATCGTCATGCTTGCGTCCGCAAAGTTCGTGGCGGACGCAAGCATCAAGCATTTTGCGCTAACTCGATAGGGCGTGGGTTATTGAGCGCTTACATTGAACGGCACATTTGTGCGGGTGCATGGCAAGGTCGATCCCATCCAGTTGCGTGTGGTTTTGCGCTGCCTGATGCCGGGCAAATCACTCTCCAGGACTGCAGCGTTACTTTATACTGGCGAGCATGCCCGCCAACACTCTGCCTAACGATATCGATACGCTCCAGCGCATGTTAGTCTCGCGCGATGAGACCATTGCGAAATTGTTTGAACCGCCCCGGGTTTGAACTGACCCCCAAGAGTTGGACACAACCTTGGAGGGCATATGAGGAAATTCGACCTCAGGTTCAAACTGAAAGTGGTTCGTGACTACCTCGCGGGCAAAGGGGGATACAAAATCCTCGCAGCCAAATACGGCATCGCTAACAGCCTCGTCAGAAGTTGGGTGGCGGCATACCAACACCATGGCAGTGCCGGTCTCGTGCGTCAGCGCGGCCGATACACACAAGAGTTCAAACTGGAAGTGCTGCACCGTAGGGCAGCTGAAAATCTGTCTTACCGTGAGCTTGGCGCTATTTACAATATCGGTAACCCTCATAGCATCATGTTATGGCAGCAACAACATGAACGCGGCGAGCTTCGTGCGCCGCAGAGCCTTCCATCATTGGACCATTCGATGTCGACAAAGAAAAAGAGGTCGCCTCGGTCGCCAGGATCTGAGCTGTCAGCGGAAGACGGACTACTGCGCGAGAATCAACGGTTACGCGCGGAGGTCGCGTACTTAAAAAAAGTCAGTGCCTTGGTTCTAGCGAAGAAATTGGGGCAGCGGAAAGGGCGCAAATAGTGCTGGAACTGAGGCATGAATTTCCCTTGACAGACTTGCTGCATGTTGCGCAACTGCCCCGTAGCACGTTTTATTATCAGGCCAAGGTTTTGCGGTCGCCTGGTCGACATGACGAGCTCAAAGCGAAAATTCAGGCCGTCTATGCGGAACATCGCGGCCTGTATGGTTATCGTCGCATCACGGCGACTATCCGTCGTGATGGCCATCTGGTCAATCATAAGGCCGTACAGCGACTTATGAGTGAAATGGGCATGAAATCGCGCGTGCGCGCAAAGAAGTTCAGGTCTTATAGGGGCGAACTCGGTGAGGCTGCCCCCAACTCTCTGAACCGCGAATTTGCTGCATCGCAAGCAAACCAGAAATGGGTGACGGACGTGACCGAGTTTGCCGTGGCAGGCAAGAAGCTGTATCTGTCGCCGGTTATGGACCTATACAATGGTGAAATCGTGGCTTACCAGACCAGCAATCGACCCGATTTCTCACTGGTCATTAATATGCTCAAGAAAGCCGCAAGGAAATGCACAGGGACGGACGGTCCCCTACTTCATTCCGACCAAGGCTGGCACTACCGGATGCAGCCGTATAAAGCGGCCCTAGCCCGATACGGCATGAAGCAAAGTATGTCGAGAAAGGGGAATTGCTTTGATAATGCAGCTATGGAGAGCTTTTTCGCTACCTTGAAAGCCGAGTATTTCCATCTCTCCGATTTCGACGATATCGAGCAACTGAATGCGGGCCTGAGGCGCTACATCGACTACTACAACCGGCACCGTATCAAACTCAAGCTTGGCGGAATGAGTCCAATGGAATATCGGCTACGGGCAGTATCCCATTAAAACTTAACCGTCCAACTCTTGGGGGTCAGTTCAGTTTCGCGGAGACTGTTTGGTTAAAGTAAAACAGCCTCGTCGGCGATTCTGCCGAGTTGGTTGTAGTAGTTTGCCTCAGCTTCGGCCGGCGGAATATAGCCGATCGATGAATGCAGGCGTTTATGGTTGAACCAGGCGACCCACTCCAGGGTGGCCAGCTCGACGGATTCCCGGCTTTTCCAGGGCGCACGACGATGGATCAACTCGGCCTTGTACAGACCGTTGATCGTCTCGGCCAAGGCGTTGTCGTAGCTGTCGCCACGGCTGCCGACTGAGGGTTCGATGCCGGCCTCGGCCAGCCGTTCGCTATATCGGATGCTCACGTATTGCGATCCCCTATCGGAGTGATGGGTCAGAGAACCGTCATTGCCGGGCTGGCGGGCGTATAACGCCTGCTCCAACGCATCGAGCACGAAGTCCGTCGTCATCGATTTGCTCACGCGCCAACCGACGATGCGCCGGGCGTAGACGTCGATGACGAAGGCCACGTATAGCCAGCCCTGCCAGGTCGAGACGTAGGTGAAGTCCGAGACCCATAGCTGGTTCGGCCGCTCGGCCCGGAACTGCCGGTTGACCCGATCCAGCGGGCGACTGGCCGCGTCATCAGCGATGGTCGTTCGCAACCGCTTGCCGCGCCGCACGCCTTGCAGGCCCTGGGCGCGCATCAGGCGTTCGACCGTGCAACGCGCCACCGCCACGCCTTCGCGGTTCAGTTGCCGCCAGACCTTGTCAGCGCCGTAGACGCGATGGTTCTCCTGCCAGACCCGCTGGACTTGCGGCATGAGCTGTTCGTCGCGGCGGGCGCGGTCGCTGCGTCGTGACGCATCACGCAGCCGCGCGGCCCAGCCGGGGGCGGTGCGCACCCGCTTGCGCATCAGGTCGATGGTCACCAGCGCGGGATCGGTGCAATCGATCGTTGCCTGCATCTCTTCGGGAGTCTCTGCCAGTCGGGACCTGATCGAGAAGAAGTTCAAGGTGACGCTGGGCCTGACGACAGTAGGGGAACTGCTGGCGAAGCTGGGATTGACACCGCAAAAGCCATTGCAGCGCGCCTACCAGCGCGACCCGGAGGCGATCGAGCAATGGCAGCGTGAACGCTACCCAGCGATTGCGCAAGCGGCCAAGCGGGAGAAGGCGGACGTGTTCTTCTGGGATGAATCCGGATTTCGCGCCGATGCGGTTCATGGCAAGACCTGGGGCGTGCGTGGTCAGACACCCGTGGTTGAGCGTCCCGGCCAGCGGCAATCGATCAGCGCCACCTCTGCGGTCAACGCCAAAGGCGCATTCTGGTTTTGCACGTACGCCGGCGCTTTGAACGCGGAATTGTTTGTCGTACTGCTTCGGAAGATGATGCGCCATCGCAAACGGCCGGTGCATCTCGTGCTCGACAGTCTGCCGGCACACAAGAAGGCTTGTGTGCGCGAATATGTAGCATCGACCAAGGGAAAGTTGACACTGCATTTTTTACCCGGCTATGCGCCCGACCTCAATCCGGACGAACTGGTGTGGAGCCACGTCAAGCGAACGGGCGTCGCACGCCGCCCGCTGCAAAAGGGAGAAAAGCTTGAAGAGAAAATCACCAAACAGCTTTCTGAAATTCAGAATCAGCCGGACCTTGTACGCTCATTCTTCAATACCCCATCTGTCGCCTATATTCGCGACTGCTGAGTAACGCCGTCGACAGAGGGTTGTATGCGCGCCGGACTTCAGCCGCGTTTCAAGCTGACGAAGCCGGAGGCGTCTGCGGGAACTCCCATTGAAGCGCCACCGCCGCAACCTGCCGCAATGGCACTGGAGGTTGAAGACAGGTCTTCGATGATCGTACAGTCTCTGGTCGTCCCGCCGCAGCAGGCGCTGTCGCAACTTTCCACAAAGTCTTCAAGGCTTGCTTCCAGTTGCCGGAACTCGGCGATCTTCGCCCTGACCGCGTTCAGATGTTCCTGCGCTACGTCGCGCACTTCGACGCATGAGCGGTCTCCATTTTCAAACAGGCTAACCAGGTTGCGCACCTGCTCGATGGGAAACCCGAAATCCCGACAGCGCTTGATGAACAACAGGCGCTTGTAGTCGGCGTCGCCATAGTACCGGCGACCGTTGGCAGCACGCGTAGCGTGGGGCAGCAATCCGATCTCTTCGTAGTAGCGAATCGTCGGCACCGTGCACTGCACCTGCTTGGCCAAGGCACCAATCGACAAGTTGTCATTTTTCATCGGCTTTTTGCTCAAAAAGTAATTGATCCTCAAGTTACATGAGGATCTACAGTTAGCGCAAGTACCTATCAATGCGGGTGCGAAAAGGAGAAAACGATGAAGAATGTTCTGAAGAAATACGGGCTGATAGGCGGCACTGCGGCGGCCTGCGCCGCCTGCTGCCCCGCGCCGCTTTTCATGGGCCCGCTGCTGGCCTGGACCGGGGCGACGACCCTTGGTCTGGTCTTTTCGCCGTGGTTCCTGCTTCTGTTGGCCGTCCCCGGGCTGCTGATGCTCGCTAGGAAGATCGGCAAGCATACTCCCCAGCCGAGCCCGGCCGCGCCGGGCGGTTGCGGATCCAGCGCGACTTCCGCTCCTGACGAAGGGAAAAAGCATGGATGCCAGTAAGCCTGCGCCTATTGCCTGCACACTCACGCCGAACGAGTTCAAAAGCCGTGCAGCGTGGATTTCCCAGCTGACCGAGACCTCGCTCGTGGCCCACCGGCTTGAAGGCGACACCGCACACTTCCTCTATCGCCTTGATGCAAAGAAGGAGGTCGAACAGTTGGTCCGGCAAGAGCAAGCGTGCTGCGCTTTCCTCAGTTTTGCGATGGCCGATACCGCACTTGGTATTTCGGTGACCATTACCGCCCCGGCCGAAGCTCGCAGCGGCGCCCATGCCTTGTTCGCGCACCTGCTCCCGTCTCATAGCGTGGCTACAGAGCCTCGAGCGTGTGGCTGCGGAAGCTGACATTGGACTGTTGGATGCACCGGACGGAGTTACCACCTCCCGTCACGAATGGCGACCGTATTTCGTCAACCCTCACTTTTCGAGGAAGCGATGGCGAGACGAATCGGGTTGGACTTCGATGCTGATTTCCTCTCGCCCTTAACGCTGAAGAATGACAGGCTGATGCCGTGTTCCGCTGACCGCCGTCAGCAACATGCCCAGGTAGCCATGATCCTCAAGGCTACGACGCGGTTCCGACCGCGTTGATCACACCAGTTCGCACCGGCATCCATGCGCGAACGGCCATCGGTTCTCGATGGCGATGCCACCAAGCTGTTCCATCAACCCACGCGGGGGTTCCACACCTTCCCCGCCTTGGGTCGGGTGTGTCTCCGCCTCATTGTTCCCAGGAGATTCACCATGACCACTTCCACCGAAAAGTCCTACTTCGATCTGCACATCACCGGCCTCGGGTACCTCAATCGCATCCGCGAAGTGAAGCCCAAGAAAGGCGATGCGTTCCTAGCCTGCGACATCGCAGCCCTGAACGGTCCCAGCGATGACGTCTCGTATGTGCGTTTCGACACGCGCGTATCGGGATCGGAAGCGCAGCACCTGGTGCGCCGCTGCATTCAGGCGGTCGACGCCGAGAAGAAGGTGATGATCGGCTTCCGCCTGGGCGACCTGTGGACCGACACCTTCACCTACTCCAAGGGCAAGCGTGCCGGCGAGCAGGGGGTGAGCCTCAAGGCCCGCCTGCTGTTCGTCAGTTGGATCAAGGTCGACGGCAAGCTCGTCTACAAGGCCGAACCCAAGCCGACCGAGACCGACGAGCGCGACCCGGAAGTCCCTGTGACGTCCGACGCGCCCGCTGCGCAGCAAGCCTCGGCACCGGAGCCTTCCGAGTCCGTCGCCGATGCTGCCGACGACGCAGCCGATGCCCCCGCATCGGCCGCTGCCGAGTCGTTCTGATCCGCAAGGCCCCATCCCCGGGGCCTTGTCTTCTCTTCGTCAGCAGGAGACCTCATGATCACCATCCCCGGCCAACTGGCCATCAAGACCATCCACGGCAGGAACGGCGACTTCAACGTCGGCCGCCTGGCGACCTCGATCGGCGAGTTCGTCGTGAAGAACGCCGAACTCGATCAGTACTGCGAGGGCAAGTACGACGGTGATTTCGTCATCGTCGAGATTCGCCCCGCCACGTACAACGCCAACGGCCGCATGGTCATCGAGATCCGCGCCCATCTGGGCGGGATGACGCTGTCCAACATCGACGCCCTAACCTGATCTGCGGCGACATGAGCATCACCACGACGCTGCAGAACCAGCTCAACGGCATCACCAACGGCTTCCAGACGATCATGAGCAACGTGATCCAGAACGCCACCAGCGCCGTGGCCTCGCTGCCGGCGCTGATCATCCAGCGCGCCGACCCGGGCCTGTACAACCTGCTCACCAACGGCATCCTGCAGGCGCGCCTGGATTTCGACCGCTCGAAGATGACCTGCCGGGCCATCGCCAATCGCATGGCGGACATGGCCGGCGGCCAGGCCGGCTGGGACCAGCTCGCCGAGGGGATGGCGCTGCGGGATGCGGTCAGCAGCACCGATGCCGTCTCCGCCATCGAGCAGGCCGAGTCCAACAAGGGGAACAACGGCGTGCCCTGGGTCGGCGGCGGCAACGCGGGCGGCTCCGGCCAGAGTTCGATCAAGGTGGTCGGCGACGTGACGCGCGCGGGCTACAACCTGCTCAACGGGCGCAGCGCCACCGATACCTCGTCGATCGCGCGCAGCGCCTGCGGCAACCGCCTGACCTGCCAGACCTGGTCGTCGCCTGGCGCGGCCGCGGCCTTTGCGAACCGCGTGCTGGGCGAACGCGAGCAACGCACCTGCGAAAACTGCACGAAGACCCAGACCACGCCTGGCGTCGGGCTGACGCCAATGATCCAGGAAGAGTACGAGACCAAGCTGCAGGCGCTGCAGGAACTGGTGACGGGCGCCCGGCCGACGACGCTGGCCAATCTCGACGCAGCCGGCAGCAGCTCGCTGCCAATCACCCGCGGCGTGATCGAGGCCCTGCGTGACGAACCCGACCAGGACGTGCTGGGCCGGCGCCTCGCGTCCGAGGCTGCGCTGTCCAGCGTGCTGGAGAAGGCCCTGCTGCTGCAACGCACGTTGCTGACCGGCAAGAAGGAGCCGAACGTCGCCGCCAACGAGCTGGCCGTGCGAGCGGTCGAGCAGGAGAACAGCGCGCTGGAGCAGGAGATCAACAACCTCAAGACCGAGCTGGAACTGCGCCGCACGCTGGCCGGTAACTCGGCGATGGCGATCATCCAGCGCCACAGCACCCGCGCGGCCGGTTCGCGTGGCGTCTTCGAGGGCGACACTACACGCGACCGTCTGCGGGAGGTTCAGAAGCCGCGGAGCGGTACGCCATGAGCCGGCTCGCCTGGCTGCGGCTGCCATGGCTGTTCAACCGCCGCGTCGGCGTGGCGCTGCTGTGGACCTTGCTGGTGGCCGCCGCCGCGGTGGCGGTGAACATCGCCGGCATCCACGTGGTCGGCGGCGTCGAGGGCTGGCACCACTGGCTGCAGGCGCACGCCGGCCACTTCTTCGTGTGGCGGCTGTGCCTCTACGGAGCGACGGCTTACGGCTGGTGGTGGATGCGTCGGCGCCTGTTGCGGCGGGAGCCGTCCCGCGAGACGCATCAGCGCCTGCTGCGCACGGAGATCGCGGCCGTGATCGCCGTGGTCGCGCTGGAAGTCAGCCAACTGTTGCGGCACGGCTGAGACCCGGAGGCAGGCATGACGCTCTACACCACGGACTACCTGGAGTATTACCTGACCCTGGTGGCTTGGGTGGTCAACAACGGCATCTGGAGCATTCTCGTGGCCAGCGGCGTGTTCGCGCTGCCGTTCGTGGCCATCGTGATCCAGGAGTGGCTCAATGCCCGCAGCGAAGGTGCGGACGAAGGCAACAAGGGCGTGCTGTCGTCGATGCGCATCGAGAACCGGGTGTGGGTGGCGATCGTGGTCATCATGTTCGCCGGCATCCCGTTCATCCCGGTGGATCTCGCCACGATCAAGTTCGACACCACGCGCTCCGCGCAATGCCAGGTCAGTGTCCCGCTGCCCAACGACACGGGCTGGTCCAACGTCTACACGGCGCTCAACGACCAGAGCGCGCTGGTGCCGGTGTGGTGGTTCTTCATGCACGCGCTGTCGAAAGCCGTGACGGCCTCCGCGGTGGCGGCGATTCCCTGCGGCACGGACCTGCGTCAGATTCGCATGGATGTGGATGCCACGCGCATCGACGATCCGGTGCTGGCACAGGAGGTCGCCGACTTCACGCACGACTGCTACGGGCCGTCGCGCGCCAAGCTGTTCATGAACCGGCCGACGCTCTCCGACGAGCAGATGAACGACGTCACCTGGATCGGGTCGAGTTACTTCCTCGACATGCCCGGCTTCTATGACACCTATCGCGCCAAGGCCCCACGCACGGCCTGGCCCTACGACGCGACCCGCGATGCGGGGCTGGCACAGGTGGACAGCGGCGGCGGCTATCCGTCCTGCCGGCAGTGGTGGGCCGATGGCGGCCAGGGACTGCGCAGCCGGCTGCTGGCACAGGTCGACCCGGACCTGCTGACCCGCATCGGGCGCTGGGTGGGCTTCCTGTCGCAGAGCGAGGTCAATGACTCGGTGATCCGCGCCGTGGTCTCGCCGAGGCAGCAGAAGATGAACCAGGGCACCGTCTACACCGACTACGGCGGCCAGATCGACAAGACGCTGCCGAACATCGTCACGCGCGGCGCGAGCGACCTGGGGCTGACCGTCGGCTCGCTGGGCTTTTTTCCGGCGATGGACGTGGTGCGCCAGGCGCTGCCGATGGTGCTGACCATGCTCAAGATGGCGCTGGTCATCTGCATCCCGCTGGTGCTGCTGATCGGCACCTACGACCTGAAGACGGTGGTGACGGTGAGCTGCGTCCAGTTCGCGCTGTTCTTCGTGGACTTCTGGTTCCAGCTCGCGCGCTGGATCGACAGCACGATCCTGGACGCGCTCTACGGCTGGGGGTTTGGCGCGGACAGGCCGCATACGAACTTCGATCCGTTGATCGGTTTGAACAACGCCTTTGGCGACATGCTGCTCAACTTCGTCATGGCGATGATGTTCATCGTGCTGCCGACGTTCTGGGTCATGGCACTCGGATGGGCAGGAGTTCGCGCTGGAAACTTCCTGGGCGGTCTCATCACTGGCACGTCCGATGCGAAGTCGGCTGGAGGTAGTGGCTCTCGCCTTGCGATGACGGCCGTATCGAAAGGTGCGGCGAAGTAAGGAGCACGTTCTCGCGTTGATGCGACAGCTACGGCTCGTCGGGATCGCCCATGTCGATCCGCCAGTCATCTTTGTCGTACAGGCCGACGCCCGAGTGTCCGTCTCTAAGTTCCGGCTGCTTCTCGTCGTCCTCATCGGCATTCCGCGCGAGCCATGCGGCGACCACCGCAAAGGCCAGCAGCAGGGCGAGCCAGGATACGGTGTAGAGCAGCACACCAAGCACGGCCAGCTTGACGATCCAGAGCACCGCCGTCGCCGCGCCTGCGGGCATCCCGCGCGTCACCAGCCAGCCGGTGACACGCTGCTCGCGGCGCAGGTATCCACGCCAGACACGGCCAGCCCCCCGGCCCAGCCGGTGGCTCCAGCGCCCGTTGTGCGTGTTGGTGGTCATGCTCATATGCCTCGGCTTCAGTGGTGCCTCACCTCGCGGAGCGGCCGGTCGTGGCCTGCCCTCCAGCATAGACCGCGATCAGGAGGGCGGGTTGCGGCCGGCAGAGCCGGGTTGGCTCGGGTCGCAGGTCGATTAGATTCTGCACGATAAATCAAACCTTATACTACTTTCCATGCACGTTCTTGCAATGGCTCTAGGGGTCGATTTGATTCTGTGTTATTTTTATAACATGGATGGAAATTCTAGGCACCAGGTAATCAAGCGGCTGCAGGCGGGACTCCCCCGCGGGGCGCCGTTCGACCTTGCCACCCTGAGCCAGTTCGGGGTGTCGCCCCAGCTCGCCGCCCACTATGCCGACGGCGGGTGGCTCGTGCGCCTGGCCCACGGCGTCTATGCCTTCCCGAACGATGAATTCGGGGTCTACGGTGCGCTGAAGTTCCTGCAACAGCGCGTGCCCGGCCTGCACGTTGGCGGCAAGAGCGCCCTGGCCCTGCAGGGCGTGCGGCACAACCTGGGCAGCCGGGAGACGCTGGTGCTGTGGGGCGACGGTCGTTTCGCGTTGCCGGCCTGGTTCACCTCGCGCTTTCCGGCCCGCTACGTCCACGCCCGCCTGTTCGACTGGCCGGACACGGCGCTGGCCAGCAAGACCCTGACCACGCCGCCTGGCCTGCCCGAGGATCTGCGGGTGGCTGCCTCCGAGCGAGCCGTTCTGGAGCTGCTGTACGAAGCCGGCGTCAAGCAGAGCCTCGAAGAGGCCCGCAACATCTTTGATGGACTGCGTTCCCCCCGCAAGGACTTGCTCGGGCAACTGCTGTCCTGCTGCGCCAGCGTGAAGGCCGTGCGCCTGTTCCTCACCTGGGCGCGCGAGACCAGCCTCGTGGATGTCGATGCCCTGCTGGAGCAGTACCCGGTTCGCACCGGCAGCAACACGCGCTGGATGAGCCGGCTCGATGACGGCACCTTGCTGAGCCTGAGACCTCATGGATAAGACCTACGCGGACACCGTTCGCCTGCTGCTGGCCGTCGCGCCCGATGTGTTCGCCAACGACATCTTCGCCATGAAGGGCGGCACGGCCATCAACCTCTTCGTGCGGGACATGCCGCGCCTGTCGGTGGACATCGACGTGGTGTACCTCCCGTGGCAGACGCCGCGCGACGAAGCGCTGCAAGCCATCAACCAGGAGCTGGCCGCCATCGCCACGCGCGTTGCGCCACTGGGCGTGCAGACACGCCTGGTTCGCGCCAAGGACCTGGGAGACACCAAGCTGATCGTCGAGAACGACGCCAGCCAGGTGAAGATCGAGGTCAATGTCGTGTTCCGCGGCAGCGTGCTGCCCGTCGAGCGGCGGCCGCTGAGCGCCAAGACCAGCGATCTGTTCGGCGTCGAGTTCGAGCTGCCGGTTCTGGCACCGGACGAGCTGTACGCCAGCAAGCTGGTGGCCGCGCTGGATCGACAGCACCCCCGCGACCTGTTCGACGTGTGGCAGCTCTACGAATCGGGCGACATCAGCGACGGCATGGTCGAGTGCTTCGTGGTCTATTTGGCGGGTCACAACCGGCCACCCCACGAAGTGCTGTTCGGCAACGACAAGGACATCGCCGGCGAGTACGAGCGGGCCTTTGTCGGCATGACCGAAGTGGACTGCTCCCTGGAGACACTGCTCGACGCTCGCGCCACGCTGCGGCGCGAGCTGCCACGGCGACTGAGCACCGCGCACAAGCAGTTTCTGAGCGGGCTGGCGCGCGCAGAACCGGACTGGTCGCTGGTGCAGTGCCAGCACGCCGCGCAACTGCCGGCACTGCGCTGGAAGCTCGCCAATCTCGAAACCTTCCGCAAGCGCCGTCCCGACGACTTCGCAGCGCAATCCGCCGCCCTCGACACCGGCTTGGGCCAGAGCTGACGAACATCCCGCAGCGCCCCACTTGCCGGGATTGCCCCATGCCGCATTCATCGTGGCACCCGCGAAGCAGCGGCCCTATACCCAAAGGCTTCCGACAAAGGCCAAAGGGCTGGGAAGGGGCAAAGGAAGGGTGCCAAGGGGAAAGGCCCTATCCTGAAAAGGCCAAAAGGCGCCCCGAGCAGCCCGTCATCCGGGGTTCGCCATGCTCTCGCTGTTCCAGCGCAAACGGGTGCCACCCACCACCGGCACACCGCCCACCTCCGCCATCGAAACTCCGAAAGGGTTGATGCGGCCGGAGTCGGCCGCATCGCTGCTGGCCACGCCGCGTCGGCAGAAACTGCTGGAGCACATCTGGCAGCGCACATCGCTCTCGCGCCGACAGTTCGCCACGCTCTACCTCGCCCCACTGGAACGCTACGCCGAGCTGGTCCAGCAGTTCCCGGCCTCCGAGAGCCACCACCACGCCTATCCGGGCGGCATGCTGGACCACGGCCTGGAGATCGTCGCCTATGCGCTGAAATTGCGGCAGTCATACCTGCTGCCTGCGGGCGTCACGCCGGAGGCACAGGCGGCCCAGGCCGAGGCCTGGACCGCAGGCACGGCCTACGCGGCCCTGCTGCACGACATCGGCAAGATTGCGGTCGATCTGCACGTCGAGCATGCCGACGGCAGCGTTTGGCATCCCTGGCACGGCCCGCTGCGAAAGCCCTACCGCTTCCGTTACCGAAAGGAGCGTGAGTACCGCCTGCACAGCGCCGCCACCGGGCTGCTCTACGCGCGCCTTCTCGATCGGGACATCTTCGACTGGCTCAGCGGCTATCCCGACCTCTGGGCCGCGCTGCTGTACGTGCTGGCCGGCCAGTACGAGCATGCCGGCACGCTCGGCGAACTGGTCGTGCAGGCCGACCAGGCATCGGTCGCCCAGGAACTCGGCGGCGATCCCAGCAAGGCGCTGGCGGCGCCCAAACATGCGCTGCAACGCAAATTGCTCGACGGCTTGCGCTACCTGCTCAAGGAAGCGTTCAAGTTGAACCAGGCCGGACCGGCGGACGGTTGGCTGACACAAGACGCCTTGTGGCTGGTGAGCAAGACCGTCTCCGACAAGCTGCGCGCCCATCTGCTGTCGCAGGGCATCGACGGCATCCCGGCGAGCAACACGGCGGTGTTCAACGTGCTGCAGGATCACGGCATCGTGCAACCGACGCCGGATGGCAAGGCGATCTGGCGGGCGACCATTACGAGCGAAACCGGCTGGTCGCACGCCTTCACCTTCCTGAAACTCTCGCCGGCGATGATCTGGGATGCCGCCGACCGGCCGGCGCCGTTCGCAGGCCGTGTGCAGGTCGAAGAGGAACAGGCGGAGCCGCCGCCGCTAGCGCCGGCGGTGGCCGATGGGCCGCGCGTGGAAGGTACCGAAGCTGCACCCGCGAGCACGGCGCCGATCGCATCCATAGCCACGGACACCGGCGTGGCCGCGCTGCTCGATCTGCTCGGCGACACCGCTCCGCCCACAACACCGGAGACCCCGAGTTGTCCTGTCGCCGAGCCCGAGCCGGCCCCTTCGACCGTGCCCCACGCCACAGATGAGCCTCGCGCCTTCCCAGGATCGCACGGAGCCCTCCGGGGCGCACTTCATGGCCTGGCTGCGCCAGAGCATCCAGACGCGCAAGCTCATCATCAACGACGCCAAGGCCCTGGTGCATACCGTCGCCGGCACGACCTATCTCGTCAGCCCCGGCGTGTTCCAGCGCTACGCGCAGGAGTACCTTCAAGTCGCCGCGCTGGCCAAGCAGGAGAAGCTGGAGGGGTGGCAGTGGGTACAGAAGCGCTTCGAGAAGCTGGGACAGCACCGCAAGCAGCCGAGCGGGCTGAACATCTGGACCTGCGAAGTCACGGGGCCGCGCAAGTCGCGCCGGCTGCACGGCTACCTGCTCGTCAGCCCGGATACGCTGTTCCAGGAGACGCCGCCAGACAACCCATACCTGCGGCTCCTCAACGAGGCCGCAAAGCGCGAAGATTCAGCCCTTGGGGGCAAGGACGACGATCAGGCGTAGGCATGCGACCGCTGTGCGGGCCGGCTTCAATCTGCGGATGGGGCCGACTCCGCCAGCTTGGCTTCGGTCAGAGTCATCAAGTGGGCGGAACTGCATTTCAGCGCACGGGCAATCTTGAGGATGAGAGGGAGCGTGGGGACATGCTCGCCGCGCTCGATCTTGCCCATGTGCGACCGTTCGATGCCGGCCATGTGGGCCAGCGTTTCCTGAGCTATACCCTGGTTGGTTCTTTCTTCCCGCACGGCAGCCCCAAACGCGATGGCTGGTTCCGCTTCGTAGGTAGTGGTGCCGGTGGGGCGGCCCCTTTGGATCGAACGCTTTGGCATTGCCAAGAGCGTCGAACACGGTCACGATTTAAACCACGTTAAACTTAACTCATTCAACGGCTTCGAGATCAGTTGCCACGAGTTCACCGCCTTGGGGGAGCTGGACGTGGAATCGAGTGACATCACCGCCGAAATTCGCATGGCCGTCCTCGGCGAATGGGTGCCTCCCCAGCTCGCCGACGTGCTCGCCCTGCAGCGTGCCGAAGAGCCGGAGACCCATGCCGTCCTGGCCGGATGGACAGATCCCGTTCGAGGCGCGGAGCTGCCGGGCGACGGCTTCGACTTCGCCTTGTCTGCGGTTGCCCGGCAGTGGCCTGGCTGGGTATGCGAGCCGCTGTGGCATGACACGCTGGCGGTCGCCGTGGCCAAGCGCTCCCACCTGCTGGCCTACCGTGAAGTGCCGTGCGAGGAAGTGCTCAAGCAGCCCTTGATCTGCTCGCAGTCCACGGCCGATGAACCATGGCGCATGACCGTGCAGCGCGTGTTCGAGAACGCGCTGCAGGAGCGGGAGCAAACGGTGGAGACATTCGATGTGGCGATGACGCTGGTTGCCGCCGGGTACGGGATCGCCATTGCGCCTGCCGCGAGACTGGCGAGCTACCTACGCCGAGGCATCGCCGTGCGGCCGCTGGCCGGCGCACCAACGATCGTGATGGCTTACCTGCTGCGCCGCAACGCTTCCTTGTCGGACACCCAGGCAAGATTCGCCCGCCGCGCGCGCTTGGTGTCCTGACAGACGCGCGGGAATCGCGGTTTCGCCACGATCCCGCATTCCTGCTGCTATGCGACCCCGACTCGCGGCGGGGTCCATTCGCTTTCCTTCACGGCTGTGCTCACTGCCATGACGAGCTTGTCGAGATTGCTGGCCGTCACGCCCTCCAGTGCCGAATGCCCCCGCAGCATCGAGCGCGGTTGCAGCAGTGCATGGTAGATCTGCCAAGGGTCCGCACCCCTGGTCAACTTCAGGACGGACTGGATCAGCTCGTGCTTGAGTGGGTCGAGGTGCCAGTCCGGCACGCGCTGGCCGCGGTTGCCTACGTTCAACGCCAGCAAGTTGCCCGCCTTGATCTCGTAGCTGATCCACCTGCGGGATTTGCCCGCCATCTTGGCAAACGCCGCGACGGGAAGGTTGTGCGGCGCCTCGAAGACATCGAACAGCTCCATCCTCTCGCGCTGAATGTCCGAAGGCACCAGCGGCGCGGCCGATCGAGGGGGCGGAACCGCCGGCAGCCGATGTGCGGCGGCAGAAACCAACGGCATGGCGTCGCCCGGCTTCGTCACGAGCAGGATTGGCGAAGCGGCAACCGGCGTAGAGGGGGCGCTTGCGGTTTGCTCACTCGGGAATGCGGGCACGCCTTCCAGATGCACGGTGAGCGGCATGCTGGCCGCCTCGACCTGGTTCTGCTCGAAGAGGTCGAGCCGATCGGCCCAGTCCTGCATCATGCGGCGACGCTGCTCCACGTACTCGGCATGGTTGTAGGTCGCGCTGACCTTGTTGGGATCGACATGCGAGAGCTGTGCATCCACCCAGACCTTCGGGTAGCCGATCTCGTTGAGCGCAGTGGACATCGTGCCGCGAATACCGTGTCCCGTCAGGCGTTCCTGATAGCCCATGCGCTTGAGCGCACCATTGAGCGTGTTCTCGCTGATGCGCTTCTTCAAGTCGCTGTCGTGCCGGAACAGGTGGCGCTGGGCCGGCTTGAACTCATCCAGCAGGTGCCGGACGATCTCCATGGCCTGAATCGACAGCGGCACGATGTAGGGCGGGATGTCCTTTGGCTGTTGCCGCTTCTTGCGCATATCCAACTGGAGTTGCTTCACGACGTCGGGCGGGATGATCCACAGCCCACGGTCCAGATCGAATTGATCCGGCGTCGCCTGTCGCAGCTCTCCGGTTCGCACGCCGGTCAGCAGCAATAGCCGCAGCCCGAGCTGGGTCTGCCGCCTGCCGCGATAGCTGCGTAGCCGCTGCAACAGCTTCGGCAGCTCGGCCATGCGCAGGAACGGGTTGTGATTGACGGGTGGCAGTGGCAGCGCCACCACATCGAGATCGGAGGCGGGGTTCTGTTCCAGGCCCGGCACGATCACCAGCGCGTAGCGGAACAGTTGGTTGAACCACGTCCTGACTTTCTCGGCGACGGAGAGCGCCTTGCGCTTCTCGATCTTGGCGATCACCTCCAAGAGGTCGGGACGCTTGATCTCATAGACCGACCGCTTGCCCAAGGCGGGCAGCACATCCTTGTCGAAGATGCGCGGAAGTATCGAGAGGGTCGTCTGCCGGCCTTCCTTGAGGCTGAGCCCGCGATGCTTGAGCCACTTGCGATACACCGCCTCGAAGGTGTTTTCGTCGGCGAGCCGGACAGCAGTGCGCTTCTGCTTGCGGTGAACGCGAGGATTGGTGCCTTTGGCTAGCAGGGCGCGCGCTTCGTCGCGTAGGCTGCGGGCCTCGCGAAGCGTCACCTCCGGGTAGGTGCCGAGCGACATCCGCTTCTGCTTGCCCGCCCAGTAGTAGCGGAAGTGCCAAGTCCTGCCCCCTGCAGCCGTGACGGCCAGGGAGAGGCCATCCAAGTCAGGGAGGGTGTATGCCTTGCCTGTTGCCTTGGCCTGTCGAACGGCCAGGTCTGAGAGTGCCATGCTCTTGCTCCTGAACATGAGTCAGGAACCAGATGCTGGTCACGTCGACCTCGCCCCTCCATCAACAATCCGGAACCAGCTGCGCCCGCAAAAATGGACTTGTTTGTGGACTTAAAAGTCCCGACTGTAGGCGGATCGCAGTGGACCACGGCAGAACGTCAAAGAGAGGAAAAGTCCTTGTGCGGCAACGACTTGCAGACTCTCTTGGACTTCTGCGGAAGTCCGCAGAATGATGCAGTGGAGCGGGTGAAGGGAATCGAACCCTCGTATGAAGCTTGGGAAGCTGCCGTTCTACCATTGAACTACACCCGCCTTGGATGCCCGGGCTGACCGCCTGGACGGAAGGCACTACCGCCAGACGCGGCAGGACTGCAATTCTAAGCCCGAATTCGAAGGCCGGCAAATAAGGGGCAAGCCCTCATATTGTAGATTGTAGTTATTCTCACTTGCCTGGACGCCCCACCACGCGGCATCCCCTGCCTGCGCCCTCTCCATCCCGATGACCGCCCCGCCCTCCCCCGTCAACACCTCCACCGGCGTCCTGCTCAACGTCGCCTCCTCGGCGCTGTTCGCGCTGATGTCCGCGTACACCACCTTGCTGCGCCCCCTGGACGGTGCGGCCATCTACGGCTGGCGCATGTTGCTGACCGTTCCGGCGCTGACGCTGCTCGTCCTGGCCATGGGGCGCTGGCATGAGATCCGCCAGCTTGCCGCGCGCGTGCGCCGCCAGCGGTTCTTCTGGGCGCAGCGCGTGCTGTCGGCGACCCTGCTCGGCGCGCAGCTCTGGCTGTTCATGTGGGCGCCGGTCAACGGCCACGGGCTCGACGTGTCGCTGGGGTATTTCCTGCTGCCGATCGCGATGGTCGCGCTGGGACGGCTTGTCTTCAAGGAGCGCATCAGCCGGATGCAACTGCTGGCCGGGGGACTAGCGCTCGCGGGCATCGTCTATCAGTTGGCGATCGTCGGTACCGTTTCCTGGCCCGCGCTGCTGGTGTGCCTGGGCTACCCGGGCTATTTCTGGCTGCGCCGCGCCACCCATACCAATACCCTGGGGTCGCTGTGGCTGGACATGACGCTGGGCCTTCCCGTCAGCGTGTTCTTCGTCCTGCAGGGCGGCTATGCGCTGCCGGCGGACGCGCCGCCCGGCCTGCCATGGCTCATCCTGGGCCTGGGCATCATCAGTGCCTCGGCGCTGGGATTGCAGGCGCTGTCGGCGCCCAAGCTGAACGTGACGCTGTTCGGCCTGTTGATCTATGTGGAGCCGGTCCTGCTGGTCGTCGTCGCCGCGGGAGTGCTGGGCGAATCCATTGCTCCCGCGCAGTGGCCGACCTATCTGGCTATCTGGATGGCGGTGCTGGTCCTGGTGGCCGAGGGAGGGATCGCCTTGGCACGTCATCGTCCGTCGTCTCGACTGTCCTGAACAATCGATCAATTCATGTAAATTTTCGGATTCCCAAATGAAATCTCCTGGCATAGAGTGCGGCGGACAAGAAGGCTCCGCACCATTTCGCCGCACGCACAAGATCGACAACGAGCGCGGCGCCACACCAAAGGAGAAGTCATGGGATACCCCCTTCCCGCACGCGCCGCATTGCCTCTCGCGCTTGCCCTGGCCGCCTCGCTCGCGGCCTGCGGTGGCGGCGACGGTGACAGCGGCGGCGGCGGAACGCCGCCCGCCCCGCCGGGGCCCGCTGCCCGCGCCTGCCAGCTGGAAAGCTTCGCCGATGTCAGGATCCCCGCGGCGCGCATCACGGCGGTATCGTCCGTTCCCGCCGGCACCTATCGCCCCTCCGACAGTCGCCAGGACCTGAATGATGTTCCCGCGTTCTGCCGCATCGACGCCGTGGCCACGCCCACGGCCAGTTCGCGGATCAATTTCCAGCTCTGGGTGCCCGAAGGCGCATCCTGGAACGGCAAGCTGGTCGCGACCGGCAATGGCGGCTACAGCCCGGCGCTGAGCTACGGCGACATGGCCTACGCCATGCGGCAAGGCTATGCCGTCCTGGGCGGCGATACCGGCCATCAGACCGAAGACATGCTGTGGGGTGTGAGCAATCCCGAGAAAATCATCGATTGGGGCTCACGGTCGATCAACGCGATCACGGTCGCCGGCAAGCAGTTGCTGACCGAGCTGCGCGGCACGGCGGCCCGTCGGGCCTATTACCTGGGATGCTCCACGGGCGGCCACCAGGGATTCGCCGAGGCGCAGCGCTACCCCGAGGATTTCGACGGCATCATCGCCGGCGCGCCGGGCAATAACCGCACGGCCCTGAACATCGAGTTCATGTGGCGCTTCCGCTCCAACCGTCCGGCCAACGACAACCTCACGCAGTTCCTGACGCCGGCCAAACTGCGGCTCATCACGGATCGCGCCGTCGCGGCGTGCGACACGCTGGATGGCGTGGCGGACGGCGTCATCGACGATCCTCGCGCGTGCACCGCGGACAAGTTCGACGTCGCCAGCCTGCTGTGCACCGCCGGCGATGCCGCGGACTGCCTCACACCCGACCAGCTTGGCGCCGCGCGGAACATCTATCAGGGTCCGCGCAATCCCCGCACGAAGGCCCAGCTCTATCCCGGCTGGCCCGTGGGCAGCGAATCGGGCTGGTCAGGCTACATGGGGTCGACCGAGCCGGTGCGGGCCGATTTCTGGCGTTACTGGGTTTTCGACGATCCGCAGTGGAACTGGTGGACATTCGATTTCGACCGCGACGTTTCGTACGCGTATGCGAAGATCGCGCCACTGGTCGACCAGACCAGCGCCGACCTGTCGGCATTCAAGTCCAGGGGCGGCAAGCTGATGGTCTACCACGGCTGGAGCGACCCGGTGGTCAGTGCCTACGACAGCATCGGCTACTACGATCGCGTACTCGCCGCGCAAGGAACCCAGGCCGCGCTCGATGAGTTCTACCGGCTCTTCCTGGTTCCCGGCATGGGCCACTGCAGCGGCGGCCCCGGCGCCACCACCTTGCGCGCGGATGGAGATGCGGCTCCGGATCCGAGCCGCGACATTCTGGCTCTCATGGACCGGTGGGTGGAACAAGGCAAGCCGCCGGACGACTTCGTCGCCTCGCGCATGGCGGAAGGATCGGTACAAAGAACCCGTCCGCTGTGCGCCTATCCCAAACAGGCGGCCTATCGGGGAACGGGCGACCCGGATGATGCGGCGAGCTACATCTGCCGCTAAGGGCCGCGCGGGGCCGCGGCCCCGGCCTTCGGAGCCCGCTAGGCGGGAACGGGTTCCGCCCGCTCCCGCCGGCGCATGAACAACACGGCCAATCCGAAGCTCAGCGCCAGCGTGGGAAGGGCCGACCCCAGCGCGGTGCTGGCGAGCGGCAGCAGGTGATAGAACGCAATGCCGCCGATCCAGATCAGCACGGCCTTGACCCTTACCGCGGGCGCCTGCCGCAGCAGCCGGTTGGCGTCGGCGCCCAGGCCCAGGGTGCCCAGCATGACGCCGAACAAGGGCACGAAGCAGGAACTTAGCAGGAGCAGGAACGGCTCCAGGCTGTGCATGGGCAGCACCATCCCCAACAGGCAGCAGGCTGAAGCGATCAGCAGCCCCCAGCGGCGGATGCTCCAGCGAGGCGCGATGCCGTGCGCCGACACGGAAGCCGAATAGGTGTCGCCATAGGCGTTGTCGACTTCGTCGATCAGCACCAGGGACAGCGCGATCAGGCCGCCCTGGGCCTGCAGCAGGGCCATGATCAGGTCCTGGCTGGGCAGCGTCAGCGCGACCAGCACGCCCAGCCCGTAGCACCAGATGTTGGCCACGGCATAGCCGGACCAGGCGCCCGTCATCGCCGAACGGCCGCTCTTGCCGTGGCGCGCGTAGTCGGCCACCAGGGGCAGCCAGCTGATGGGCATGGCGATCACGAGATCCAGGGCGGACAGCGCGCTCATGCCGCCCGAACCGCTTCGGTTCCACAAGGCAGCCAGGCCCTGGCCGTGCGCCATGGACAGGAACTGCCAGCTCAGCCACAGCAGCGAAAGCACCACCAGCGGCAGGGCCACCCGCGAGACGATGCGGCGCACCAGGCGCACCATGGAGCCGCCGATGAGCAGCAGGATCACCGCGCCCCAGAGCAGCGTGGCCAGGTAGGGCCAGTAACCGGCGGTCATGGCGCCGCCATGGCGGCCCACGGCGACCGTGGCATCGCGCATCACCACCAGCTCGAACGCACCCCAGCCCAGCAGTTGCACGATATTCAGAAGGATGGGCAGGCGCGCGAAGCTGCGCCCGTACACAGCCACCATCAGCCCGGCGCTGGACAGGCCGCTGCGGCAGCCGATCTGCGCAACCCAGCCAAGCAGTCCCGCGCCCAGCACGGAGCCCAGCACGATGGCCAGCAAGGCTTGCGAAGGGCTCAGGGCCGGCAGCAGGTACGAGCCCATCTGCATGACCAGCAGCCCCACGCCCAGGCTGAACCAGAGGGAGGCATGGTCATGCCATTGGAAGACACGCAGTTCGCCGGGCACGGCGGCAAGCGCTTCGTTGCCGTTGCCGGCGGAGGAGGGTGACGCGTCAGTCATGAATGTTCGCTCGAATCCAGGCCACTCCGGCCATGATAGCGAACAAGCCGCTTTCCCCCCTACCTGCGGCTGCGCACAGTGCTCGGGGCAGGCAACTTCTCCTTCCGGCAGGCGCTATAGCCGCGCCACCGGCATCGACGGCGGCGCGGCTGGCGCCGGCCGCCGCGCCCAAGACGCCGGGGCGTGCGGCTGGCCGTCTCCCGCCACCACCTTCCCCGGATTCATGATCCCCAGCGGATCCAGCGCGGCCTTGATCGTGCGCATCAGCGCGATTTCGGTGGCGGAGCGGGAATAATGCAGGAACGGCCGCTTGTGCAGCCCGACCCCGTGCTCGGCAGCGATGGAACCGCCTCTTGCCTGCACGCAACCGTAGACCGTTTCCTCGATCTCATGCACCGGCAGCGGCCGGTCGTCCACCTGCACGATGAAGTGGACGTTGCCGTCGCCGGCATGGCCGAAGGCGATGGTGCGCAGAGATGGCCAGCGCGCGCGCAGCCGCTCGCGGCAGGTCTGGACGAAGTCGCCGATCTGCCCGGTGGGCACGCTGATGTCGAACCCCACGCGCGGCCCGAGCGCGGGCAGGAAGTCGCTGCCGGATTCACGCAGCTCCCAGAAGGCCTGAGTGTCGCGCAGCGACCGGGCCAGCGCGGCATCCTCGACCAGTCCTTCCTCGACGGCCGCCTCGATCAGGGCGGTGAACTGGTCGGCGTCCTTGTCCGGCTCGACGCCCGAGGACTCGATCAGCAGGTACAGCCCATGGCCCGGGGACAAGGGCACGGCCCCGCGCCCCTGGCGCGCGGCATGCGCCAGCGCCAGTTCGTAGAACTCCGGCCACATGACCTCGAACGCCGACAGCGCCGGACCAAGCCGCTCGCGGGCCAGGCGCAGCAGGCGGCTGGCCGCGGCGTAATCGGCCAGCGCGCACAGCGCGGTGTTCTGGCTGGCGGGCCGGGGCGCCAGGCGCAGCACCAGGCGGGTAATGACGCCCAGGGCGCCCTCGCTGCCGATGAACAGCTGCTTCAGGTCGAAGCCGGCATTGTTCTTCTGCATCTTGTTGAGCGAGGACACGACGCTACCGTCGGGCAGCACCGCCTCCAGCCCCAGGACCAGGTCGCGCATCATGCCGTAGCGCAGCACGCGGTTGCCGCCCGCGTTGGTGGCGGCGTTGCCGCCTATGCTGCACGAACCCCGCGCGCCGATGTCCAGCGGGAACAGCCAGCCGGCCGCATCGGCCGCTTCCTGCACGCGCTGCAATGGGATGCCGGCCAGCACGGTCAGCGTGCCGGCCTGCGCATCGGTTTCCTCGATGCCCTGCATGCGCTGCAACGACAACAGCACGCAGCCGCGCACCGGCGTGGCGCCGCCGGACAGCCCGGTCAGGCCGCCCTGCGGCACGACGGGCACGCGCAGGCGGGAGCAGCAGGCCAGCAGGCGCGAGACCTCGTCGGTCGTACGCGGCAGGGCCAGCGCCAGCGGCTCGTCGCCGGCTCCCGCCGCCACGACCCAGTCGCGCAGATGGCGTTCGGGAATGTCGGCCGCGGCGCGGACGACTTCGTCGCCCAGCGCCGCCCGCAGTTCGTCCAGGGCCCGCATCAGTGGCGATGTCCGGACATCAGATGGCGACCTTGTTGGCGGACTCGTGCCAGGGGATCATCATCTTGCGCAGCGAACCGACGGCGAAATACAGCGAGAAGCCGATGGCCGCCAGCAGCAGCACCACCGCGAACAGCGTATCGACCTCCAGTTCCTGCAGCTTGATGGTGGCCAGGTAGCCCAGACCGCGCGTGCCGGCCACGAACTCGCCCACCACCGCGCCGATGATGGCCAGCACGATGGCCATTTCCATCCCGGTCAGGATATAGGGCAGCGAACTGGGAATGACCAGCAGGCGAAAGCGCCGCGATTGCCTGGCGCGGCCCACGGTGAACACCTCGGACAGCCCGCGGTCCACCGATTTCGCGCCCAGGTAGCTGTTGGCGAACACGGGGAAGAAGGCCAGCACCGCCGAGACGATGATCTTGGACTCCAGCCCGAAGCCGAACCACAGGATGAACAGCGGGATCAGCGCGACCTTGGGCGTGACCTGCAAGGCGATCACGAAGGGCTTGAACACGGTGTCGAGAATGGCGACGCGGCCCAGGAGCTGTCCGACGATGGTGCCGAACACGATGGCGAACAGGAAGCCCCCCAGGCACTCGGTCAGCGTGATGCCCAGGTGGTAATAGGTGTCGGTGGAACCGAGCAGGCGGAACAGGGCCACCACCACCAGCTCGGGCGCCGGCAGCACCAGCGGCGAGACGTCGAAGAAATGCACGTATCCCTTCCAGATCAGGAAGAAGGCCACGACGGCGGATACTTGTAGCGCGAGTCGTTTCATGTCGGGTCAGAGCTCCAGCTTTTTCCGGATGTCGCTGCACAGCTTGCCGAACTCGGGCGAGCCCAGGGCTTCGGTGCGGGGACGCGGCAGGTCGATCTTGAATTCGGCCACCACGCGGCCGGGACGGGCCGACATCACGATCACCCGGTCGGCCAGGTGCACCGCTTCGCTGATCGAATGGGTGATCAGCAGCGCGGCGAATCCCTGCTCGGTCCAGATGCGTTCGGTATCGGCGGTGATCTGCTCGCGCGTGAGCGCATCCAGCGCACCGAACGGCTCGTCCAGCAACAGCAGTTCGGGATCGGTGAACAGCGCGCGCGCCACCGAGGCACGCTGCTTCATGCCGCCCGACAGCTCGGAAGGACGGCGCTTCTCGAAACCGGTCAGGCCGACCAGCTTGCACAGCGCCAGCGCGCGATCGACGTCGGCGGCCGAGGCCCGGCCCTGCATGAGCCGCGGCAGCATGATGTTCTGCTCGATGCTGAGCCAGGGCAGCAGGCGATGGTCCTGGAACGCCACGCCCATGCGCGGCGCCTGGCCGTCCCGGCCCCAGTCGATCCGGCCCTCGGTGGGCTCTTCCAGGCCGCACAGGATGCGCAGCAGGGTCGACTTGCCGCAGCCCGAAGGCCCGACGATGGCGACGAACTCGCCCGCGCCGATGGATTGGCGGATGCCCTCCAGGGCCTGGACGGTACCCGACTTGGTGTCGAAGCGCTTGGACACGCCGTCCACGCGGACCACCGGTCCGCGGCCGGCGTTCAGCGCGTGCACGTTACCGGCCGGCGGTACCGCGCGCACGATGTTGTCAGCCATTGGCGGCCTCCCAGATGTCGTTGGTGTACAGCGGCTTGGTGGTCGGCTGCTTGAGCAGGCCGGCCTGGCGCAGCAGCGACTCGCCCTCGGTCCACTGCGCCTCGTTGCAGCGCAGGACCTGCTTGGGGTTCGCGGTCGCCCACAGCTCGCGGTTGGCGCGCATGTCGGCCAGCGCGATCGGCGTGTTGTCCGATCCGGGAATGTCGTACTTGCCGCGCATCAGGGCGACGGCCTTCTGCAGCGCCGCGTCGTCCATCGCGATCAGTTCCTGGGCCGAGCGATAGGCGGCGCGCAGGAAGGCGACGTAGGCGTCCTTGTTGGCGGCCAGTTCGGCTTCCTCGGCCACGTAGACTTGCCCCGGCACGCCGTCGTCCATCTGCATGGTCGAGACCGGGAAGTTCTGAGCGGTCAGCCGGATGGCGGAACTGGCGTTGCCCAGGAAGCCCTGCACGCGCTTGGACTGGATCATGCCGAAGGACGCGGCCGAATCGGCAACGCGCTCGCGGCGCACCGACTTGGGATCGATCTTGGCACGCATCAGCATCAGGTCGAGCGTGGCCTCCATCGAGCCGCCCGCCGATTGCACGCCGATGACCTTGCCCGCCAGGTCCTGGGGCGTGCGGATCGGGGCGTCCTTGGACGAGATCACCGCGAACGGCGAACGCTGCGCGATGGTGGCGATGGCAATGACCGGGGCATTGCTGTTGACGCGCGCCATCATGTAGTTGGCGCCGCCGGTGCGGCCGGTCTGCACCTGCTTGGCCGCGGTCAGCTGGACGACCTGGGCGGCGCCGCGTCCGGCCTCGACCTTCAGGTCCAGGCCTTCCTTGGCGAAGTAGCCGGCCACCGACGCATACAGCACCGGCGAGAAGGCCAGCGAGAACGAGGACGGCGTCAGGAAGGTCAGCTTGCCCTTGCCCTGGGCGTGCACCACGGACACCAGGCCCGGCAGCGGCAACAGCGTGGCGGCAGCGGCAGCCGCGCTGCCGAGGAATTCACGACGTTTCATGAAAGGACTCCAGTTGTGGCCACCGGCGATCGCGGCGGCCTGGCCTGGCGCGGGAGGCATCCCGCCGGCGGATGAGTGGGAGAAAACCGGAAGGTCCGGTTTGTACCATAGATAAAACGATGATTTATATATGGCATGAATACATAGTAGGTCACACTTGGAAACCGGTCTATGGGGTAAACCCGAATTCAATCAGTCGCATGAATGGTTGCCAGCGGCCCGCAATCCGTTACCGACCTGACGCGGAGCTTGCCGCACCACCGGCTCCAGACCGACTAAAATCCCGGCCATGAATATCGTATTGAACGGGGAACCGCGCACCATCGAGGCAGCCTCCTCGGTGGCCGATCTGATCCAGGCGCTGGGCTACGCGGGCAAGCGCGTCGCCATCGAGCGCAACGGCGAGATCGTCCCGCGCAGCGCGCACCAGCACACCCTTATCGCCGATGGCGACCGGCTCGAAATCGTCGTCGCCGTGGGCGGAGGCTAGGATCACGATGAACATGACCACTCCCTCTCCCGCCCTGCCGCTGCCGGCCGATCCGGCCCTGGCCGCCGGGAAACTGCCCAAGGCCGCCCGGCCGGGCACGCACATCCGCAGCTTCGTCCACCGCCGCGGCCACATCACGCTCAGCCAGAAGGAAGCGCTCGAGACACTGACGGATACCTGGTCCCTGCCCTATACGGACCGGCACATCTCGTTCGCCCAGGTCTTCGGCCGCGAGGCGCCCACGGTGCTGGAAATCGGCTTCGGGATGGGCGAAACCACGGAAAAGATCGCCTTGGCCCAGCCCGAGCGCAACTTCCTGGGCGTGGAGGTGTTCAACGCCGGCGTCGGCGCCATGCTCCGCCGCATCGAGGACTCGGCCCTGCGCAACGTGCGCATCATCCAGCACGACGCGGTCGAAGTCATGCGCGACATGATCCCGCCGGCTTCGCTGGCGGGCGTGCATATCTATTTCCCCGATCCCTGGCCCAAGAAGCGGCACCACAAGCGGCGCCTGATCCAGCCCGCCTTCGTCGAGCTGCTGGCCAGCCGTCTCGCGCCCGGCGCCTATCTGCATTGCGCGACCGACTGGCAGCCCTATGCCGAACAGATGCTGGAAGTGCTGAGCGGCGAGCCGCAGCTGTGCAATACCTGCGAAGGCTATGCCGAGCGCCCGGCCTGGCGACCCCAGACCAAGTTCGAAACCCGCGGCCTGCGGCTGGGTCACGGCGTGTGGGACCTGATCTTCGAACGGCCGCCCGTCTCCCGCTATTCTCCCCGGGCCGATGCCTGACCGCCACGCCCGGACCTGACGGGGAACGGCGCCATGATACGGTCCATAGCCCGGGGGCTGGCGGTATTGCGCGCGATGAACGGGCGCATGCACTCCACGCTGGCGGACCTGCACCGGGACACGGGCCTGCCCAAGCCCACCGTCTTCCGCATCCTGGAAACCCTGCGCGACGAAGGCTACGTGCGCGAGGTCGACGCGCGGGGCAGCTACCAGTTGACCGGCAAGGTCCGCGACCTGAGCGACGGCTGCTCGGAGCGCCTGCTCATCGTGGACGCGGCCATTCCCTGCATGATCCGGGCCACGCGCCGGATCAAGTGGCCGCTGGGCCTGTCGACCCTGGACGGCGACCGCATGGCCGTGCGCTACAGCACCATGCCCTACAGTCCCCTGGCCTACCTGCCCACCACCTACGGCCGCCGCCATCCGATGACGCAATCCTCGGTCGGCCTGGCCTACCTGGCCTTCTGTTCGGAGCCGGAACGGCGCTTCCTGCTGCCCCAGGGAGCTCCCGCCGGACTCCTGGCCGTCCTGGACGCCACGCGGACCCGCGGATACGCGGTCCGGCAGGCGACCGTGGAATGGGACAGCGCGACCTGCGCCGTGCCGGTAGCCGAGGACGGCGAACTGCTGGCCGTGCTGAGCATGACCACCTTCGGCTCCACCATGACGCAGAGCTTCCTGGACCGCCACATCCCCATCCTGCAGCAGACCGTCCTGGAGATCCTGGCCGCGCAGGCGCCCCTGCGGCACGTGGATCAGGCCGACGAAGGCCCCAGCGCGCCGCTGCCGGCCAAGGCCTCGATCTCCTCCGCCGAATAACCGGCCTCGGCCAGGATCTCGGCGCCGTGCTCGCCCAGCTTGGGCGCCGGCCTGGATGGCACGTCGTCCCGGCCGCTCATGCGCGTGGGATCGGCCAGGTCCCACATCTTTCCTTCGGTGGGATGCTCGACCTCGCGCAACAGCCCCGAGGCCACGATGTGCGGATCCGTGCGCAGGCTGTCCAGCGTGTTGTAGGGCATGGCGGGGATGTCCGCTTCCTTGAGCAGCGCCAGCCATTCGGCGGTGGTGCGCCGGGCGATCGCCTCGGCCCGGATGCTGAAATACTCCCGGCTATGGGCGGCGCGGGCCTGCTTGGTATTGAAGCGAGGATCGGTCTGCATTTCGGGATGCCCCATGACGCGCATCAGCGCGAAAGCCTGGGCATCGGTGTTGGTCGTCAGGCAGACGTAGCCGTCCGCCGTCTTGACGGGACTGGCCTGCGGGTCGATCAGGCGCAGGTCGCCGGGCGGCGAGAGCGGAGGCTCGAAAGTCGCGCCGTACAGATGCTCGCTCAGCATCAGGGCCGCCATGTTCTCGAACATGGGCACTTCCACGCACTGGCCCGCGCCGGTGCGTTCGCGCTGGAACAGCGCCATCATGACGGCGTTGAGCGCCATCAGGCCCACGGTGCGGTCGGCCACGACATAGGGCACGTAGCGCGGCTGGCCGGTCGCCATCTCGGATAGCGCGGCCACCCCCGCCCCGCCCTGGATGATGGAATCGTAGGCGGGCGTGTCGCGGTACGGGCCGGGGCCGAAGCCCACCATCGCGCAGTACACCAGCCGGGGATTCGCGCGCGCCGCGCTGTCGTAGTCCAGTCCCAGGCGCTCGACCGCTTGCGGCCGCATGTTGATCAGCAGCACGTCGGCGCGCGCGACCAGCCGCATCACGGCCTCGCGGCCCCGCGGCTGCTTCAGGTCCAGCACGATGCTGCGCTTGCCGCGGTTCAGGTGCAGGAACTTGCCCGACATGCCGGGCGTGGGGGAAGGCCCGGCGATCCAGCGGATGACGTCGCCATCGGCGGCCTCGACCTTGATCACGTCGGCCCCGTGGTCGGCCATGATCTTGGCGGCGTAGGGCCCGACCACCGCCGAGGTGAGATCGAGGACGCGAATGCCGGACAGGGCGCGCCGGGCGCCGGAAGCGGAATGATCGGACATGACGGAAGGCCGCGCTGCGCGGCCGGAAACGACGGACCTGCGCAGCATAGCCCCGCCGGACCGCGCCGTGCCGGGCTTTCTTGGGCTATTTCGGCAGACGAAACGGCGGCATCGCCGTTCCGGTCGGTTTCCCTAGTGGGCCGCCCACTGGATGGTGCTCAGGTCCACGCCGTCCTGGTACATCTCCCAGAGCGGGCTGAGTTCGCGCAGCTTGGCGACCTTGCCCTTGATCAGGTCGACGACGAAATCGACTTCCTGCTCGGTGGTGAAGCGGCCCAGCGTGAAACGGATGGAGCTGTGCGCCAGTTCGTCGCTGCGGCCCAGGGCGCGCAGCACGAAGGACGGCTCCAGCGACGCCGAGGTGCAGGCGGATCCCGACGACACGGCGACGTCCTTGATCGCCATGATGAGCGATTCGCCCTCGACGAAGTTGAAGCTCATGTTGAGGTTGTGCGGCACGCGGTGTTCGAGGCTGCCGTTCACGTAGACCTCCTGCATCTCGGACAGGCCGGCCAGCAGCCGGTCGCGCAGCTTGCCCACGCGCGCCGATTCCAGCGGCATTTCCAGCTTGGCCAGGCGGAAGGCCTCGCCCATGCCGACGATCTGGTGCGTGGCCAGCGTGCCCGAGCGCATGCCGCGCTCGTGGCCGCCGCCATGCATCTGCGCCTCGATGCGCACGCGCGGCTTGCGCCGCACGTACAGGGCGCCTATGCCCTTGGGCCCGTAGAGCTTGTGCGCGGTCACCGTCAGCAGATCGACCGGGAAGGACTGGACGTCGATGGGCACCTTGCCCGCGCCCTGGACGGCATCGCAGTGGTACAGCACGCCGCGCTCGCGACAGAGCTTGCCGATGGCCTCCACGTCCTGGATCACGCCGATCTCGTTGTTGACCAGCATGACCGAGACCAGGATGGTATCGGGGCGGATGGCGGCCTCCAGGCGCGCGAGCGGCAGCAGGCCGTCCTCGTCCACGTCCAGGTAGGTGGCCTCGAAACCCTGGCGCTCGAGCTCGCGGAAGGTGTCCAGGACCGCCTTGTGCTCGGTCTTGACGGTAATGATGTGCTTGCCGCGCTCGGCGTAGAAATGCGCCGCCCCCTTGATGGCCAGGTTGTTGCCTTCGGTGGCGCCCGAGGTCCAGACGATCTCGCGGGGGTCGGCGTTCAGCAGCGCCGCGACGTGGCCACGCGCGGTCTCGACCGCTTCCTCGGCCTCCCAGCCGTAGGCATGGCTGCGCGAGGCGGGATTGCCGAACTTCTCGTACAGATAGGGCACCATGGCGTCGACGACGCGCGGATCGACCGGCGTCGTGGCGCTGTAGTCCATGTAGACGGGAAGGCGCATGGGGGCTTGGGGCATGTTTCGCTCCTGGAACGTGCGGTATTGCGGATGGCCGCCATAGTAGCCTGCCCCTCCTTCCCATAAGGTAATACCCCGGCTGCCAGCATTGACACCCGGGCCGGCGCGCTAGCCGATGGACAACTGGGTCTTGCGGACGGCGACGAGCGGCATGAGGACTCCTGGGACGTCAGGGCATCAGGATGATCTTGCCGATGGTTTCGCCGGCATCGAGGATGCGATGGGCATCCCTGACGGCGTCCAGCGGCATGCGGGTGGCCGCAGGCGGCGTGATGCGCCCTTCGGCCATCAGGCCGATCAGGCGTTCGGTGGCTGCGCGCCGCGTGCCGCGATCGTGGTCGAAGCTATGGATGGAAAAGCAGCGCAAGGCCAGGCTGCGGCCCACCAGCTTGCGCAGCTCCCCGAAGATCTCCGGTTGCGGTGGCCCGCCCACGATGTTGTAGGACACGGCCATGCCGAAGGGGGCCAGCGCGTGCAGGCAGTCCACCAGGACGCCGGCGCCGATGTGGTCCAGGGCCAGCTCCACGCCCGCGCCATCAGTCAGCGCCATGACGCGCTCCGGGATGGATTCCCGCAGGCGATCGATTACGTGCGTGGCCCCCATGGCGGTGGCAAAGGCCGCCTTCTCGGCGGAACTGACCACGCCGATGACCTCGCTGCCTTGCTGCCGGGCCAACTGGATCACGGCCGAGGCCACACCGCCGGCGGCGCCCGTCAGCAGGACGCGCCGCGCCTGCACGCCCGGATTGCAGCGATTGAGCAGTGCATCGGCCATCAGGAAGTTGGGCAGGCTGAGCGCGGCCTCGAAAGAGATGGCCGCCGGCAGTTCGAACGGCGCATCGGCCGGCACGCAGATCGCCTCGGCATAGCAGCCACCGCGCCGGACTAGTTCCCGCGCGCTGACCAGCACGCGCCGGCCGGCCAACTCCGGCGCGACGCCTTCGCCTACCGCGTCGATCACGCCGGCCATCTCGCCTCCCGGCGTCGCCGGCAGTGGCGGCATCCATTTATAGGTGCCGTTGCGCATCAGCACGTCCGGCCGGCCCACGCCTATGGCGCGCGCCGCGACGCGGACCTGGCCCGGCCCGGGCACCGGCGCCGGCACATTGGCAATGACGAGTGCGTCGGGCCCGCCGGGCTGGTGGATCTGCACGAGTTTCACGGTTCCATGCCTTGAAGTCTGAGAGTGGGCGCAGTTTAGAGCCGGGATATGTTCTTGTCCCTCGCCACGGCCGGATAGCTCGCGACGGGTACGCCCAGGCTCCTGGATGCGCATGATGTCTGCTCCTGGTTCTTGCTGGGATGGATCGGGTGCCGGCTGCGCGGACGGCCGCACGCTAAACAAGCCCAAACACCGCTCCATGCGTTGCGCAAACGCCTCATAGAATCACGGCGCGATTGCGCATGAACCGCAGTGGGTGCATGCTCCGCGTGCTACTCGACCACTGCACGATATGGGGGATATATGAGCAAAAGGCTTTGCGCTGAATTCCTGGGTACGTTCTGGCTGGTATTGGGTGGCTGCGGCAGCGCGGTCCTGGCCGCGGCGTTTCCGGAGTTGGGCATAGGATTCGCCGGCGTCGCGCTGGCCTTCGGCCTGACGGTGGTGACCATGGCCTACGCGGTCGGACACATCTCCGGCGGGCACTTCAACCCGGCGGTCACCGTGGGCCTGGTGGCCGGCGGCCGCTTCCCCGCCAAGGACGCCATCCCCTACATCATCGCCCAGGTCGTGGGCGCCATCGCCGCCGGCGGGGTCCTGTACCTGATCGCCAGCGGCAAGGCGGGCTTCGATGCCAGCGCCGGCTTCGCTTCCAACGACTACGGCGAACATTCCCCGGCGGCTACACGCTGGCCGCGGCCATCGTCTGCGAACTGGTGCTGACGGCCTTCTTCCTGATCGTGATCCACGGGGCGACCGACAAGCGCGCGCCGGCCGGCATGGCGCCGCTGGCCATCGGCCTGACGCTCACGCTCATCCACCTGATCAGCATCCCGGTCACCAACACCTCGGTCAATCCCGCCCGCAGCACCGGCGTGGCCGTGTTCCAGGGCAGTTGGGCGCTGGAACAGTTGTGGGTGTTCTGGCTCGTGCCGCTGATCGGCGGCGCGATAGGCGGCCTGATCTATCGCCACCTGCTGGAAAAAGAAACCAACTGACACGGGGCGTTCTCGAAGCCCGGCGATAATGGCGGGCGGGGACCTTCCCCGCCCTTCGCCTGACTCCGGACACCGATGAATCCACGCCTGACCGCCTTCGGCGGATGGAAGCCGCTATTCTGGGCGGCCGCGCTGGGGATACTCCTGCTATCCCTCCTGCCTTCCGCCACTCCCCTGCCCACCACGGGGTGGGACAAGACCAATCACCTGCTGGGCTTCGGCGTACTGGCCGCGCTGGCGCGCTTCGCCTATCCCGGCCCCGCCTGGCCGCGCCTGCTGGGCCTCCTGGCCTATGGCGCGCTGATCGAGATCCTGCAATCCCTGACGCCCGACCGGTCGGCGGAATGGGCGGACCTGTTCGCGGACAGCCTGGGCATCGCGATCGGCTGGTGCGCGGCCTGGGTGGCCACGATCGGATTGCAGCGACGGGCCTGAGCCGTACCAGCGGACGTGCATCGTCCGGCGTCGCGCGGCACGAGCGAAACCGGAGAACATTGAAACGCTGCGGGGGAATTGGTGGGCGGTACTGGTTTCGAACCAGTGGACCCTGCCGTGTGAAGGCAGAAATAGTGAATCTACTAGACCTTACTTGGACATCATTTAAGGGGGCAGCAAGCCGGTGACCTGCTCCCCGAGATTAGTACGGTAATGATGTAGAGTCTGCCTCCGTGGAGGTAGCATGAAGAAGCGTTTCACAGAAGAACAAATCATTGGCATCCTGAAGGAAGCCGAGGCGGGCACAAAGGTAGCAGACCTATGCCGCAAGCACGGCATCAGTGATGCGACGTACTACAACTGGAAGGCGAAGTTCGGCGGCATGACCGTGTCGGATGCGCAGCGGCTCAAGGCCCTGGAAGCGGAGAATGCGCGGCTCAAGCGATTGCTAGCCGAGAGCATGCTGGACAATGCGGCGCTCAAGGATGTCCTCGGCCGAAAGTGGTGAGCCCGCAGGCGAAGCGAGCAGCAGTGATGCACGTCATGCAAGTGCATGGCTTAGGCGTCACCCGCGCCTGTGGGCTATTCGGCATCTCCCGGTCCTTGTACCGCTATGAATCGCGCCGCCCGGATGACCAGGCCCTACGGGACCGGCTATGTGAGCTGGCAGCCGCCAAGCGGCGCTATGGCTATCGGCGGCTGCATGTGCTCGTCAAGCGCGAAGGGTGGGCCGTCAATCACAAACGGCTGTTCCGCGTCTATCAGCAGGCAGGTTTGGCAGTCAGAAGGCGCAAGAGGAAGAGAATTGCTGGCGTCGAGCGACAGGTCAAGGCACCTGCCACGGCGCCCAATCAGAGCTGGTCGATGGACTTCGTATCTGATGGTTTGGCTGACGGACGGAGGTTCCGCACCTTGAACATCGTCGATGATTTTACAAAGGAGTGCCTGGTCATTGAGGTTGATACGTCCCTGCCAGGTCGCCGCGTCGTGGCAGTGTTGGAACGACTTGCAGATGCCCGAGGGTTGCCGTTGTCGATTACGATTGATAACGGTCCTGAATTTGCAGGGAAAACGCTGGACGAATGGGCCTACAGGACAGGGCTGAAGCTGCACTTCATCGAACCAGGCAAGCCGCAGCAAAATGCCTATATCGAGAGCTTCAACGGCAAATTCCGTGACGAATGCCTGAACGAGCACTGGTTCGTCTCGATGCGTCACGCAAGGGAAACGATTGCGGATTGGTGCCAGGAATACAATAACGACCGGCCGCACAGTTCGCTCGGGTATCTGACGCCCAAGCAGTTTGCAGACAGTTTTTTAACCGCAGACTCTAATTTGGTTTCGTACTAAATTGGGGAGCAGGTCACGATGAGTAGATCGCTATCGGCCACATTCGAAGAAGTGCTCGCGAGTGACTCAAGCCATCATCCGGCAACGGCTCAGTAAGTATAGGAAGAACCCGGCAGAATGTAAGCAGCTATCTGCGTACACCTGCGGGAGTGGCAGGAAGGGATGACTGACCGCGCCTGGGCGGCCCTCCAAACCGGCGAGTCAGTTGCCCCACCGGGCAAACGGATTCATACCCTGACCGGGTACAGCTTTCCGTACCACTGGAAATCAAGCCGTAAGAAGATGCCTGATTTCATTGAGAATCTTTGGTGGGCGGTACTGGGTTCGAACCAGTGACCCCTGCCGTGTGAAGGCAGTGCTCTACCACTGAGCTAACCGCCCGAAGAGAACCTTCGGTTTGACTGCCGCATCCGCGACAGCCCATAACTATAGCATATCTTTTTTATGCAGTGGGAAGCGGTTCCCACTTCCTCCACAGGGTCTGCCCCTTGGATTCCTTGTCCAGGCCCGCCAGATAGGCCTGGTGGGCGGCCAGGTCGGCTTCGTCCACCGGCACCACCTGCAGGACCGAGGTATCGAAGGCGCCGAAGCTGGTCGTGGCCTGCCCGCCGGTATCGCCCAGGTCGATCACCAGGCTGTCCTGGCCGCGCGTCATGGCCAGCCAGACCTCGGCCAGCAGTTCCGAGTCCAGCAAGGCGCCGTGCAGCACCCGGTGGGCGTTGGAAATGCCGTAGCGGTCGCACAGCGAATCGAGCGAGTTGCGCTTGCCGGGATGCAGTTCGCGCGCATGCATCAGGGAGTCGACGACGCCCAGGCATTTGTCGCGGAAGCTGCCGCGCTGCAGCCGCGCCAGTTCGGCGTTCAGGAAGCGGATGTCGAATTCGGCGTTATGGATGATGACGTGGCCGTCCTGGATGAAGTCCAGGAATTCGTCGACCTTGTCCTCGAACCGGGGTTTGTCGGACAGGAACTCGGTGGTCAGCCCGTGCACTTCCAGGGCGCCCGGGTCGCTGTCGCGGTCGGGATTCAGGTAGGTGTGGAAGTGGCGCTGCGTGACCCGGCGGTTGACGATCTCCACGCAGCCGATTTCGATGACGCGGTGCCCTTGGAGCGGATCGAGGCCGGTGGTTTCAGTATCCAGGACGACATAACGCATGCGGGGGCACCAGAGAGAAAATTGCGGAGGCCCCCAAGTTTAGGATATTTGGCCGAGCGAGTCGTCGGTAACCGCTTGCGGCCGGCGGGGCCCCACCCCCTCAGGGGCTGACGTAGCCGGTTTCGGCTGCGCCGAAACTTCCCGCGCCAGGCAGGCAAAACGGGGCGGGCGTGAACTCGCGCGGGGACAGTCCCCCGGACTGTCCCTACTGCCGCGCTCACACATGCACGCCCTTGCTTCCCCGTTTTGCCTGCCTGGCGCGGCGGCTCCGAACAGCCCCTGAGGGGGTGGGGCCCCGCCGGCCGCAAGCGGTTACCGACGACTCTTGCTTCCCTAACCCACCGATTCCGGGGCCGGCGCAACCGGGGCGGCGTGGGGATCGGGTTCCAGCGGGTGTTCGCCCACCGGCAGCGGGCGCTTGCGCTTGCCGGCCACCAGCGCGTACACGCAGGGCACGACGAACAGGGTCAGGAGCGTGCCCAGGCTCATGCCGCCCACGATCACCCAGCCGATCTGCACGCGGGACTCGGCGCCCGCGCCCGTGGCCACCGCCAGCGGGACGGCGCCCAGCACCATCGCGCCGGTCGTCATCAGGATGGGGCGCAGCCGCAGCACGCTGGCCTCGGACACCGCCTCGATCAGCTCCTTGCCCTGGTCGCGCAGCTGGTTGGCGAATTCGACGATCAGGATCCCGTGCTTGGTGATCAGGCCCACCAGCGTGATCAGGCCGATCTGGCTGTAGATGGACAGGGTTCCGCCCGAGAACCACAGTGCCAGCAGCGCGCCCGTCATCGACAGCGGCACCGACAGCATGATGATGAACGGATTGCGCCAGCTCTCGAACTGCGCCGCCAGCACCAGGTAGATGAACGCCACCGCCATCGCGAACACGAGGTAGATGCTGCCCGACGAATCGCGGAACTCGCGCGACTGGCCGTTCAGGTCGGTCTGCGCGGTGGCGGGCAGCACGCGCGCGGCGATGCCGTTCATCACGTCCAGCGCCTCGCCCAGCGCGTAGCCGGGCGCGAGCGACGCCGAGATCGTGACGGCGCGCATGCGGTTGAAGTGGTTCAGGGTCTGTGGCGACACGCCCTCGCGGACCGACAGCAGGTTGGCAAGCTGCACCATCTCGCCACTACGGGGCCGCACGTAGATGTCGGAGATGTCGGCCGGATTGGAGCGGTCGCGCGGGATCACCTGCACCAGCACGTCGTATTGTTCGCCGTTGTCCTTGAAGCGCGTCACCTGCCGGCCGCCCAGCATGGATTCGAGCGTGCGGCCGACGCGGTCCACGTCGACGCCGATGTCGGCCAGCTTGTCGCGATTGACCTGCACCCGCAGCTCGGGCGTGTTCAGGCGCAGGTCGGTCTGCACGTTCTGCACGCCGGGGTACTTCGACAGCTCGGCCAGGAAAGCGTCGGTCATCGTGGCCAGTTCGGGATAGGACACCTGGCTCATGATGACGAATTCGATGGGCGAGGAACGCGGCGACTGGCCCAGCGACGGGGGATTGGTGGGGAAGGCCTGCACGCCGGGCAGCGCGGCGAACTTCGGCTGGAGCGAGCGGGCGACCTCCTGCTGGCTGCGGGTGCGCTCCTCCCAGGGCTTGAGCCGCAGCACGGCGTTGCCCTCGGTCACCACCGGGAAGCCGGCCACCGCCTGGTAGGCGGCCATCTCCGGGATGTCCTTGTAGATTTCTTCCATGCGCTCGAGGTAGCTGGTGGTGTAGCCGACCGTGGCGCCCTGCGGCGCGACGATCCGGCCATAGATGACCCCGCGATCCTCGACCGGAGACAGCTCGCTCTTGATGATCTTGAACAGGGGCACGCTGCAGGCGCCCACGGCCAGGCCCAGCGCGATCACCCACCCGCGATGGGACAGCGCGAAGGACAGCGCGCGGCGATAGCCGCGCGTGAGCGCGTTCAAGCCGCTCTCGATGAAGTTGTACAGCCAGCCGTGCGACTCCTGGTGGCGCAGCATGAGCGAGCACATCATGGGCGTGAGCGTCAGCGCGACGAAGCCGGACACCAGCACGGCGCCCGCCAGGGCCAGCGCGAACTCGATGAACAGGCGGCCCGTGCGCCCGGTGGCGAAGGCCAGCGGCGCGTACACGGTGACCAGCGTCAGCGTCATGGCGATGACGGCGAAGCCGATTTCGCGCGAGCCCAGCAGCGCGGCCTGCATGCGCGACTTGCCTTCCTCGATGTGGCGGAAGATGTTCTCGAGCACGACGATGGCGTCGTCCACCACCAGGCCGATGGCCAGCACCATGGCCAGCAGCGTGAGCGTGTTGATGGAGAAGCCGAACGCATACATGAGCGTGCAGGCGCCGATCAGGGACACGGGAATGGTGACGATGGGGATCAGGCTGGCGCGCAGGTTGCGCAGGAACAGGAAGATCACCAGCACCACCAGCACGATGGCCTCGCCGATGGTGTGGAACACCGACTCGATGGACTTCTCGATGAAGACCGAGGTGTCGTACGCCATGTTCAGCTTCATGCCGCTGGGCAGCGTGGCGTTCATTTCCTCGATCTCGGCCCGCACCGCCTTGGACAGGTCCAGCGGGTTGGCCGTGGACTGCTTGACCACGCCGATGTTCAGCGCCGGCTTGCCGTTGAAGCGCGAGGTGACGCGCTCGTCCACCGGCCCCAGGCCGACCGAGGCGACGTCGCCGACCCGCACGCTGTAGCCGCCGACGTTGGCGATGATGACGTTCTCGAACTGTTCCCTGGTGCGCAGGTTGGTGGCGGCGACGATGGAGAACTCGCGCGCCATGGACTCGATCCGTCCCGAGGGGATCTCGACGTTCTGCTTGCGCAGCGCGTCCTCGACGTCCTGGACGGTCAGGCGGTAGGCGGCCAGTTTCCCGCGATCGACGTTGATGCGCATGGCCGGCAGGCGCTCGCCGAACACCCGCACCTCGGCCGCGCCCGGCAGCACGGACAGCCGGGGCTTGATGAAGCGGTTGATGTAGTCCGAGGTTTCCATCGCCGACAGCGACCCGGATTCCACGGCCAGGTACATGACCGGCTGGGAGTCGGCCTCGACCTTGGCGATGATGGGCTCGTCGATCTCGTCGGGCAGGCGGCCGCGCACGCGCGCGACCTTGTCCCGCACGTCGGCCGCCGCCGCGTCGGGAGATATCGACAGGCGGAAGCGGACGTTGATGTTGCTGCGCTCGGACCGGCTGGTGGAGGTCATGACCTCCACGCCCTCGATGCCCGACAGGGAATCCTCCAGCGGCTTGGTGATCTGGGACTCGATCACCTCGGCCGACGCGCCCTTGTAGACGGTGCTGACGGACACGACCGGCTCGTCGATCTGCGGATATTCGCGCACGGTCAGGCGGGAATACGAGATCAGGCCCACCAGCAGGACCAGCAGCGACAGCACCGTCGCGAACACGGGCCGCTTGATGCAGACTTCGGACAGGACCATGTGCCGGGCCTCAGAGCGCGGACGCCGTGGCGCCGGCGAGCTTCACCGGCACGCCGTCGCGCAGCTTCTGCGCGCCGGCCACCACGATCACGTCGTCCTCGGCCAGGCCGGAGACGATCTCGACCATGGCTTCGCGCCGCTGGCCGACCTCGACCTGCACCCGCTCGGCACGCCCGTTCTGCACGCGGTAGACGAACTGGTCGTCGCCCACCGGAACCAGCGCCGCCTCGGGTACCGCCAGCGCCTGGGCAGGCGTATCCAGCAGCAGCTTCACGCGCGCGAACATGCCGGGACGCAACTGGCCGCCGGGGTTCTTGACCTGGGCGCGCATGACGATGGAACGGCCGCCCGTGTCGATGAGCGGGCTGATGGCGTAGACGGTGCCGCCGAAGGACTTGTCCGGCATGGCGTCGAGCGATATCTGCAGGGTCTGGCCGGTACGGATCTGCGACAGGTAGATTTCCGGGATGCGGAAATCCACCTTGAGCGGATCGATGGCCTCGAGCGCCACCAGGTCCTGGCCGGCGCCGATGTAGTCGCCCACCGAGACGTTGCGCAGCCCGATCACGCCGCCGAACGGGGCGCGGATGTCGTTCTTGTCGAGCCGGACCTGGGCCAGCACCATGGCGGCCTGCTGCACCTTCATGGCGTTGTCGGCCTCGTCCTTGGCCTGCTTGCTGATGAAGCCCTTCTGCTGCAGCTCGATGGAGCGGTCGTAGTTGCTCTTGGCCAGCGTGAAGTTGGCGCGGGCCTGCTCGAACTCGGCGCGCGGCACGGAGTCGTCCAGGCGGATCAGCACCTGGCCCTTCTCGACCCGCTGGCCCTCGGTGAAGCGGATCTCGCTGATGCGGCCCGCCACTTCGGGACGCAAGGTCACGGACTCGTTGGACCGCAGGCTGCCGACGGCGGTGATGCCGCGCTCGAACGGCTTGCGCGAGACCTTCTGGGCTTCGACCAGGATGGCTTGCGGCCCCTTGGCCTTGGCTTCGTCGGGCGCCGCCGCGCCCGCGGGGGCGCCGGCATGGAACAGGCGCGGGGAGAAATAGCCGACTCCCGCCCCGACGGCGAGGGCAACCACCACGGCGGGAACTAAGGAACTCTTCTGCATACTGGCGAGCGGCAAACGCAACAAGGTGTATCGCTCACTGTAGCATCGGACCATGACGATTGCGCGGGATCCTGCGCATTTCCAGCCCCGCGAAAACCCTCGCTTTCCTTCGCTACTCGACCTTGCCTATCCGGCGGACGGCCTCGGCCAGCACCTGGGCGTCGGCCTGCCAGTAGGCGGCGAATTCCGGCGCGTCCATGTACATGACCGGGCTGCCCGCGCCCTGGATGGTCTTCAATACCTTGGGATCGGCAGCCGCGGCCTTGGCGGCGGCGCGCAGGCGATCGACCACCGGCGCCGGCGTGCCGGCCGGGGCGAACACGCCGGACCACTGGGCGAACTGTACCGGGTGCCCCAGTTCCGTCAGGCTGGGCACGTCGGGCAGGGACTCCAGGCGCCCGGTGCCCCAATGCGCCAGCGCCCGGACCTTGCCGCCCTTGATGTGCTGGAGCACCGAGGCCGGCCCCGTCGACAGGGCCTGGACCTGGCCGGCAAGCAGCGCCACGATGGCCGGCCCGGCGCCGGTATAGGGCACGTGCAGCAGGCGCAGGTTCGACTCGTTGCGCAGCATTTCCATCGGCACGTGCATGGTGCCGTAATTGCCCGAGGAGCCGTAGGCCACGTCGCGGTCGCCCTTCTTCTGCGCCGCGATGAACTCCTGCGCCGTCTTCCACGGACTGTCGGACCGCACCACCAGCACGGTCGGGTCGGCGGTGAAGCGCGCGATGGGGGTGAACTGGGACAACTGGTACATCGGCTCCCTGCCGAGCAGCTTGTCGGCCTCGGGCAGGATGGAGATGGACGACAGCGCCATCATGATGGTGTAGCCATCGGCCGCCGATTTGGCGACATGCCCCATGCCGACGCCGCCGCCGGCCCCTCCCCGGTTCTCGACCACCACGGCCTGGCCCAGGAAGCGGCTCATGGACTCGGCCACCGGCCGGGCAACGGTATCGGCCACGCCCCCCGGCGGGAAAGGCACGATCATGGTGATGGGCCGGGTCGGCCAGGATTCCTGCGCGGCGGCCGGCGCGCCGCCCAGGACGGCGCAGCAGGCCGCCCAGACCAGCAAGGTGCGTTTCATGTCGTCTCCTCGTTTCCCTTCGGGTTGCGCCCGCCCCCGTGTATCCGGGGATGCCGGGCGGCGCGCGGCCTGCGCCCCGCGCCTTCAATCGACGGCGTTCTCCAGCACGCCTATGCCTTGCACTTCGATGCGGATCACGTCGCCGCGCTTGACGAAGCGGGGCGGATTGAAGCCTATGCCCACGCCCGCCGGCGTCCCGGTGGCGATCACGTCCCCGGGTTCCAGCGTGATGCCGGCCGAGATGGTCGCGATCAACGTCGGGATGTCGAAGATCAACTGCCGGGTATTGGCATTCTGGCGCAGCTCGCCGTTGACCCAGCAGCGGATGTCGAGATTGGCGGCATCCAGTTCGTCGGCGGTGACCAGCGCCGGCCCCATTGGGCAGAAACCGTCCAGCGACTTGCCCAGGAACCACTGGCGATGCAGCTTCTGCAGGTCGCGCGCCGTGAAGTCGTTGACGATGGTGTAGCCGAATACATGCTCGAGCGCGCGCTCGCGCGGGATGTTCCGGCCCGGCTTGCCGATGACCACGGCCAGTTCGGCCTCGTAGTCGAGCTGGGAAGTGACGCCCTCGTGCGAGGGAATGGCCGCGCCCGGCCCGATCACGGTGTTGTACGCCTTGGTGAACACCACGGGGGCTTCGGGCGCGTGCTCGCCCTCTTTCGCGCTGGAGTCGAAGCCCGATTTGCTGAATTCCGCGGCGTGTTCGAAATAATTCTTGCCCACGCAGAAGATGTTGCGCCGGGGGCGATCGATGGGCGCCAGCAATCGCGCGCCGGCCAACGGCCGGCCGGTGCCGCGCGGGGCGAGGCTGGAACGGAACTTCCCGAAATCCTGCACCAGTTGGATCATGTCGCCGGAGAACCCGGGGACCAGGTCGGCCAACGGCCAATAGTGCCGCATGTCGGCATCGACGAGAACGATGGCGGGTTTGCCGTCGGCAATCAGGTGAGCGAATTTCATGGTGCTTGCACAGGTCCAATTGGTAAATTCATATACCAATATAAAACCAAAATGGATCTCCATCAAGCATATGGCGCTTCGATATTTGACCAATTGGTACCATTGGATTAAGGTAGCGGCAGAACGAGGGACAGCCACCATGGACGAATCCGCAGCGCACAGCCCCATTTCGCGCGCCCCTGGAGCCAAGGAGCTCATGCATCACCTGCTGGGGGAAATATCGAGCGGCCGACTGCACGTCGGCGTCAAGCTGCCGCCAGAGCGGGAACTGAGCCAGCGCTTCGCGATTTCGCGCGGATCGGTACGCCGGGTGCTGGCCGACCTGCGCACCCGCGGCCTGATCGTCCAGTCGGTGGGCAGCGGCACCTTCGTCGCCGAGGGCGCGCAGGCGCTGGCCGGCGGCCCGGCGCCCGCGCCCGAGGTCAGCACCAGTCCGGCGGAACTCATGGAAGCACGGCTGCTGATCGAACCCCTGATGCCGGCCCTGATCGCGCGCAACGCCAATGCCGCCGACTTCGCCCGCATGCAGCAATGCGTGGAGGAATCCGAGCTCGCCGCCAGCATCGAGGCTTTCGAGCACTGGGACGGCGAACTCCACAAGTCATTCGCCGAAGCCACCCACAACTCGTTCTTCCTCCAGATCCTGGAGCTGACCAACCGCGTCCGCGAGCAAGGCGAGTGGGGCCGCCTCAAGCGCCGCTCGCTCACGCCGGAGCGGCGGGCGCAGTACCAGCGGCAGCACCGCGCCATCGTCGAAGCATTGAAGGACCGCGACGCCGCCCAGGCGCGGGATCTCCTGCTGGGCCACCTGCAGCAGATCCGGCAGAACCTGTTCGACGCCTGACGCCCGCGGGCGGCTTATCGCGAAGGCTCGCGCCCGGTCCGCAGCGGATGGACCTCCCGGGCCGTGGCCACCGCGGCCCGGCGCGGCGCCTTCTGCTTTTTCCAGGCGGGGCCGATCAGCCGCATGCCCACCGTGCGCTTGACCGCGGACACCACGTACAGCCCGCCGCATACCGGCCACCAGCGCTCGCCGGCGCTTTCCATGAAGGCGTAGCGGCGCAGCCATTTCTCGGTGCGGCAGGCCGGCGCATAGATGCCGAAGCGGCCGCCCTCGACCTCGAACGACAGCAGCTTGAGCCAGTCCTTGAGCCGCGCGGGGGACAGGGGCTGGATGCCCGGCGGCAGGAAGGACCGGCGCCGGCCCAGCAGGCGGCCGGCGCCCCACAGGCTCCAGGGATTGAAGCCGGTGATCACCAGCCGCCCTTCGGGAATCAGCACCCGTTCGGCCTCGCGCAGGACCTGGTGGGGATCGTCCGAGCATTCCAGGGTGTGGGGCAGGACCAGCAGGTCCAGGCTCTGCGAATCGAACGGCAGCGCCTCCAGGTCGGCCACCACGAACACGTTCCAGCGCGCCCGCTGCGGCTCGGACGGCATCGCGCCGGCGACATAGCCCTTGAAGGGCATGCGGTTGGCGCGCAGCGCGTCCAGTTCGGCCAGGCCGGCCTGCATGGCGTGGAAGCCGAATACGTCGGAGACCGCCTCGTCCAGCCGCACCTGCTCCCAGGCGAGCGCGTGGCGGCCGGGATCGGTCGCCAGCCACGCGGCAAGCTCTACAATCGGAGAATCCTGGACGTCAGACGGCAGCATCGGAATGAAAGACTCGAAAGGAAGCAAGCGATCGGCCGGCCCGCAAGATACCGGTCCGACGGCCGGCATAACCGGCATTCCCGCCTTCAATGACAACTACCTGTGGTTGATCCGGCAGGGCACGCTGGCGGCCGTGGTGGACCCCGGCGACGCCGCGCCGGTCCTGGCCTCGCTGCAGCAGCAGCGTCTCCAGCTTCGTGCCATTCTACTGACTCACCACCACAAGGACCATGTCGGCGGCGTTCTGGAACTGGTCGAACGCACCGGCGCCACGGTGTTCGGCCCCGCGGGCGAGAAACTGCCCCATTGCGACCGCCGCCTCGCCCAGGGCGACCGGGTCACCCTGCCCGAGCTGGACCTGGACCTGGAAGTGCTGGACGTGCCGGGGCATACCGCCGGCCACATCGCATACGCCGGCCGCGCGGCGGGCGTCGAACCGCTGGTGTTCTGCGGCGACACGCTGTTCGCCTCGGGCTGCGGCCGCCTGTTCGAGGGCACGCCGCAGCAGATGAAGGCCTCGCTGGACAAGCTGGCCGCCCTGCCGGCCAAGACGCGCGTGTATTGCGCGCACGAATACACCTTGTCCAACCTGGCCTGGGCCGCCGCGGTCGAACCCGACAACGCCGCGCTCCAGGTGTGGCACCAGCAGGCGCGCCACCTGCGCGAACAATCCCAGCCCACCGTGCCGACCACGCTGGACCTGGAGCGCCAGGTCAACCCGTTCCTGCGCACCGCCGTTCCCGAGGTGGCGGCCGCCGCGTCGGCCCACGCCGGCAGGCCACTGGCCGACGCCGTCGAGGTGTTTGCCGCGCTGCGCGAATGGAAGAACGATTTCCGGTAGAGCACGCCGCATCTTGCCTCGATTTCCGTTCAATGCCCGCCAAAAGCTTCGAATTTGTAAAAGCGGGTTGACGGAAACCATTCTCGATTCGTACTATGCCGCGCTAAATGCACCGTGAGCCGCGCCGGTCCCCCGAGCCGGGGCCCCGCCCCTTCCCGGGATCCCCCGCGGCTCCAAATTGAAACTGCCTCGCTGGGCCCCGTCCTCCGGGACGAGGCCCAGCGAGGCATGTGGTCAAGGACACGAAACATGCTATTGCGCCCCCGCGGCGTCTGGAATCTGCGGGCGGGCGTCCGCGATGGTCGTCCAGCCTCCCTGTACAAAATCCTGATCGCCGGGTGCGTGATGGTCCTGGCGGGCTGCGCTTCGATGGAACGCCCCGCGGCAACCGGCCAGGACATGCAAGGGGTGGCGTCCGCCGCCTCCACCGGCACCGACAACCCCGCCGGCTTCTCTTCCTCCCCGCGAATCGCCCAGTCCCCCCGTACCGCCGGCCGACGCATCGACGCCCCGCTGAGCCTGCAAACGCCCGATGATGGCCTGGAGCCGCGCATGGTCGACCTGACCGTGCAGCCGGCGGATATCTGGACCCGCATCCGGCGCGGCTACGCGGTGCCCAACATCGACACGCCGCTGGTCAAGGAGTGGGAGAACTTCTACGCCTCGCGCCCGGACTATATCCAGCGCACGGCCGAACGCGCCGGCAAGTATCTGTACTACATCGTCGAGGAAATCGACCAGCGCGGCATGCCGACCGAACTGGCGCTCCTGCCCTTCGTGGAAAGCTCGTACGACCCGTGGGCGCTGTCGCGCTCGCAGGCGTCGGGCCTGTGGCAGTTCATTCCCGCCACCGGCCGCGGCTTCAACCTGAAGCAGGACTGGTGGCGCGACGAACGGCGCGACCCCATCGCCTCGACCCGCGCCGCGCTGGACTACCTGCAATACCTGTTCGACTTCCACGGCGACTGGCACCTGGCGCTGGCCTCCTACAACTGGGGCGAAGGCTCGGTCAAGCGCGCCATCGACAAGAACACGGCCCGCAGCCTGCCGACCGACTACCTGTCGCTCGACATGCCGGACGAGACGCGCAACTACATCCCCAAGCTGCAAGCGATCAAGAACATCATCTCCAACCCGGCCGCCTACAACATCGCGCTGCCGTCGATCGACAACCAGCCCTATTTCGTCACCATCACCAAGAGCCGCAACATCGACGTGAAGCTGGCCGCCCAGCTGGCCGAGATGCCGCTCGAGGAATTCAAGGCGCTCAACCCGTCGTTCAACCGCGGCGTGATCCTGGGCAGCCACGAACCCACATTGTTGCTGCCGGCCGACCGCATCAGCATTTTCGAGGCCAACCTGCGCGCCTACAGCGGCTCGCTGTCGTCGTGGCACACGCATGAGCTGGCCCATGGCGAGACCCTGACCACCGTCGCCCGCAAGTACGGCACCTCGGTGGCGACGCTGCGCAAGGCGAACGGCCTGGGCACCCGCTCGCGCATCGGCTCCGGCGACATCCTCATGGTGCCCACCAGCCGCCAGGCCGAACCCACCCTGGTCGCCAGCGCCGGCATCACCCCCGTGCGCGCCACCGTCCAGAGCAACGGCCGCGCGAAAAAGACCGTCCAGGTCCGCACGTACAAGGTGCGCAAGGGCGACACCCTGAGCTCCATCGCCCGCCAGTACGATGTCTCGGTCGATCACCTGCGCGCCCTGAACCGCATCAAAGGCTCCGCCATCCCTGTCGGCCGCACGCTGAAGATCCAGTAAACTCGCACCTCCCACGCCCCCATCAGCCCCAGGCAGTTGCCCGGGCACCGTGGATCCGGCTCCGCCGGTCCACCAGTGCCGCCCCCTGGGGGGCGCGCGCAGCGCGTAGGGGGGTACATTCTTTTTACAGGGACCCTCGACATGGGCTTTCTCGCCGGTAAACGCATCCTGGTCACCGGGGTGCTGTCCAATCGCTCCATCGCCTATGGCATCGCCAAGGCCTGCCGCCGCGAAGGCGCGGAGCTTGCCTTCACCTATGTGGGCGACCGCTTCAAGGATCGCATCACCGAATTCGCCGCCGAATTCGACAGCCAGCTCGTGTTCCCGTGCGACGTGGCCGACGACGCGCAGATCGAGGCCGTGTTCGCCGACCTGGGCAAGACCTGGACCAAGCTCGACGGCCTGGTGCACGCGATCGGCTTCGCGCCGCGCGAAGCCATCGCCGGCGACTTCCTGGACGGCCTGTCGCGCGAAGGCTTCCGCATCGCGCACGACATCTCTGCCTACAGCTTCCCCGCCATGGCCAAGGCCGCCCTGCCCCTGCTGCAGGGGCCGGAAGGCAACGGCACGGGCGCGGTGCTGACGCTCAGCTACCTGGGCGCCGAGCGAGTGGTCGACAACTACAACACCATGGGCGTGGCCAAGGCCGCGCTGGAAGCCGCCACCCGCTACCTGGCGACCTCGCTGGGCCCCAAGGGCATCCGCGCCAACGCCATCTCGGCCGGCCCCATCAAGACACTGGCCGCCGCCGGCATCAAGGATTTCTCGAAGATCCTGAACTTCGTCGAAACCTTCGCGCCGCTGCGCCGCAACGTCACCATCGACGACGTCGGCAATGTCGCCGCCTTCCTGCTGTCTGACCTGGCTGCCGGCGTAACCGGCGAAGTCACCCACGTGGACGCCGGCTTCTCCACGGTCGTCCCCGGTATAGGATAACCCCCCCTACGCGCTGAGGGGAAGCCCACCCCCTACGCCCTTCGGGCGCCCCCTCAAGGGGGCGGCGCTGGCGGACCGGCAAAGCCGGATCCGCGGCGCCCAGGATCAAAGCAAGAACGTGGTGCTCCGCACCGAGAACGACGATACAGACCACGACACGGTGGATCCGGCTCCGCCGGTCCACCGCCGTCGGCCCCCTGGGGGGCGCGCGTTAGCGCGTAGGGGGGGGCACATACCCCCCCCTGTCTATGCCGTGGCGTTGCAGCTTGTCGTAGAAAGTCTTGCGCGGGATGCCCAGGGTTTGCAGGGTGGCCTTGATGTCGCCCTGGTGGCGCGCCAGCGCTTCCCGGATCAGGTCGGCCTCGTAGCGCTCCACGCGCTGCGGCAGGGTCGCTTCGGTCTCGGGCGCCTCGGGCGCCGTCTCCTCCACCCCCAGCACCACGCGTTCGGCGTAGTGCATCAATTCCCTGACATTGCCGGGCCAGGCGTGGGACCGCAGGTGCTGGCGCACCGCCGGCGTGATCGCGGGCGGGTCGAGCTTGAAGCGGGCCGCCGCGCGGGAAACGAAGTACGAAAACAGCAGCGGGATATCGTCGCGGCGTTCGCGCAGGGGCGGGATGCGGACGGTCACCACGTTCAGCCGGTGGAACAGGTCTGCGCGGAACTGGCCGCGCTGCGCCGGGTCGCTCAGGTCGGTCTTGGTGGCCGCCACGACGCGCAGGTCCACCGGACGGACCTCGTTGGTGCCCAGGGGCGAGACCTCGCGCGTCTCCAGCACCCGCAGCAGCTTGATCTGCGCCGCCAGCGGCATGCTTTCGATCTCGTCCAGGAACAGCGTCCCGCCGCTGGAATGTTCGATGCGCCCGACGCGGCGGCGCTGTGCGCCGGTGAACGCGCCGGCCTCGTGGCCGAACAGCTCGCTCTCGATGACCGTATCCGGCAAAGCGCCGCAATTGAGTCCGACGAACGGCTGTCCATGCCGCGCCCCCCAGGCATGCAGGGCCTGGGCCACGACCTCCTTGCCCGCCCCGGTTTCGCCCAGCACCAGGACGTCGACGTCGGCGCTGGCCAGATGGCCCAGCGTCTTGCGCAGGCGCTGCATGACCGGCGTCTCGCCGATCAGCGGCAGGCTTTCGCCGGCGTCGCGGGCCAGCCGCTTCAGCCGCCGGTTGTCCAGCACCAGGCGCCGCTTGTCCAGGGCGTTGCGGGCAGCGGTGGCCAACCGCTCTGCCGGATACGGCTTGGCAAGGAAGTCATAGGCGCCCTCGTGCATGGCGGCCACCGCCATCTCGACATCGCCGTGGCCCGTGATCAGGATGACGGGCAGGTCCGGATCCCGTTCGCGCAGCCGCCGGAACAGTTCCAGCCCGTCGACCACCGGCATGCGCACGTCGGTGACGACCACGCCTTCGAAATCGGCCGGGACCCGCTCCAGCGCCTCGGCGGCCGAGGCGGCGGTCTCGACGCGGAAGCCGGCCAGTTCCAGGGTCTGCTGATTGGACTCCCGCATGGCGGGATCGTCGTCGACGAACAGCACGCGGTCGACGGCGGTGTCGGTGCCCGCGGTCGCGCGGGCGATGGGGAAGGAAGCGTTCACGAAACAGCCTCGGGAAGACGGATGGTGAAGCACGCCCCGCGCCCCGGCCCGGTCTGCACGGACAACGTGCCGCCGAAGTCGGCGACGATGTCGCGGCTGATGACCAGCCCCAGGCCGAGGCCGCGCGGCTTGGTGGTGACGAAGGGCGTGTAGAGGGCCGCCATGACGCTGTCGGGCAGGCCGGGGCCGTTGTCGCCGACCTCGATGGCGACCTGGTCCGCGTCGCGCACGGCGCGTATCCATATCCGGGGGCCGGGCGTCTGCTCGAGCGCCTCGATGGCGTTCTGCAGCAGGTTGACCAGCACCTGCTCCAGGCGCACGCGCTCGGCGCGCACCGCCAGGCCGTCGCCGATGCCGGCGCGTTCCAGCGCGATGCCGTGCCGGCGCATCTGCGCACCGACCAGCGTCAGCGCGCCGTCGACCACGGCGGCCACCGGCACGGGACCGGAGGAAGCGCCGGAGGATTTGCGCGAGAAGGTTCGCAACTCGTCGGTGATGACGCCTATGCGCTGGGTCAGCGCGGCGATCGACGCCATGTTGCCGCGCGCCCGTTCGACGTTGCCGCGGTCCAGGTAGGCCGCCGAGTTGTCGGCATAGCTGCGGATGGCCGCGACCGGCTGGTTGATCTCATGCGCCACGCCGGCGGTGATCTGGCCCAGGAAGGCCAGCTTGTTGGCTTGCACCAGTTCTTCCTGCAATTTGTGCAGCTCGGCTTCGGCACGGCGCCGGTCTTCCATCTCGGCCCGCAGTTGATCGTTGGCGGCGCGCAGCTCGCCCGTGCGCGCCGCCACGCGCGACTCCAGTTCCTGGCGCGCGGCCGCCTGGGCAAGCACGAGATCGTGGGCACGGTGCCGGCGATGCAGCCAGATCCCCGCCACGAACAGGGCGCACAGCACTAGCAGCGCGGCGGCCACGCGGGCCGATGCGGCCGCCCGCGCCATGGCCTCGCGGGTCGCGCCCAACAGGTGGAACTGCCACGGCGTGCCCGGAACGGGCTCCTGGACGTGCACGAACTCCTGGACGGCCTGTCCGGGCAGGCTCGCCACCACCTGCCCCGGGCGGTCCGAGGCCGCCTGCACCGGCAGGGATGCAAGCGGCGCATCGCCGAACTGCAGGCTGGTCCGCAGCGCGTCCCGCTGCGCCGCCGACAGCGTGCCGTAGACCTGGAAGCGCCAGTCGTCCCTGGACGACAGCAGCACGACGCCGTGCTCGTCGGTCACGAACACCGGATCCGGGAAGCGCCGCCAACCGGCCTCGACGCCGTCGAACTCCACTTTCACAACCACCACCCCCAGTGTCCGGCCGTCCTGCTCCAGTTGCCGGCTCAGGTACAGGCCAGGGTGATTGCTGACATTGCCGAGCGCGAAATATTCCGCCTGGCCGGCATGCGCCGCCCCCTGGAAATAGGGCCTGAAGGCATAGTCCGAGCCCACGAAACTGGTGGGCTGGTTCCAGTTGCTGGCCGCCATGCTCACGCCGCGAGGATCGAGCAGGTAGATGACGGCGGCGCCGGTATCCCGGCTCAGCGCCTCGAACTTGAGATTCAGGGCGCCATAGCGCGCCGGGTCGCCGGTGGCGAGCGCTGCCCGGACCTCGGAATCCTGCGCCAGCACGAATGGCAGCGAACGCTGCTTGTCGAGTTCGGCAGTCAGCAGCGCGACCTTCAGCGCCGCCGCGTTGCGGGCCGCCGCCGCGACCTCCGCGTAGGCCTGCTCGCGACCTATGCCTCCGGCCGCCCACAGCGCGGCCGCCAGCAGCGCGGCGCCGATCAGGACGAAACAGGCCCATGCGCGGCCATGACCGGGAACCCGGAAGGAAGGCGACGCGGAGGGCGCGTCCGGGCGCGGCGCGAAAGACGAGGACATGGCGACGGACGGGAAGGCAATGTGCGGATTTTCACACACCAAAACCATGAATGGGCGAAAAACCGCACAACCATCCCGGCAATAGGTGTTCAGCGGGAAAAAATATTCTATTGAATCAATGAGTTACGGATGCAAGACCGGCACCATGGGCCAGGCATGCCGATTGCATAACGAGCGTCAACGAAGCTCCAACGAGCTCGGCATCCGTTGAAAACGAGGCTGCGCGCGCCACGACACCCGGCGGGCAGGCAGCCACTGGAAGGGGACATCCCGATGATCGACATACCCGGCACGGAGCAGGCGCCCGTGCGCAAGAAGAAGTTCTACCAGATCCTGTACGTGCAGGTGCTGTTCGCCATCACGGTGGGCATCCTGCTCGGCCACTTCTACCCACAGATCGGGGAATCGATGAAACCCCTGGGCGATGCCTTCATCAAGCTGGTGAAGATGATCATCGCGCCGGTCATCTTCCTGACGGTCACGACCGGCATCGCCGGCATGCGGGACCTGCAGAAAGTGGGCCGCGTCGTGGGCAAGGCCATGATCTATTTCCTGACCTTTTCCACGCTGGCCCTCATCATCGGCATGGTCGTGGCCAACGTCATCCACCCTGGCACCGGCCTGCACATCGATCCCGCCACGCTGGACTCGAAGGCGGTGGCCTCGTACTCGGCCAAGGCCCATGACCAGACCCTGGTCGGGTTCCTGATGAACATCATCCCGGACACGGTGGTCAGTGCCTTCGCCAGCGGCGACATCCTGCAGGTGCTGTTCTTCTCCGTGCTGTTCGGCATCTCGCTGGGCGCCGTGGGCGACAAGGGCGCGCCGGTCCTGAATTTCCTGCAATCCATCTCGTCCGCCTTCTTCAGGCTGGTCGCCATCCTGATGAAGGCCGCCCCCATAGGCGCCTTCGGGGCCATGGCGTTCACCATCGGCAAGTACGGCATAGGCTCCATCGCCAACCTGGCGCTGCTGGTCGGAACCTTCTACCTGACCTCGCTGCTGTTCGTGCTTGTGGTGCTAGGCGCGGTGGCCCGGTACAACGGCTTCTCCATCCTGAAGCTGATCCGCTACATCCGCGAGGAACTGCTGCTCGTGCTGGGTACCAGCTCGTCCGAGGCGGCCCTGCCCACGCTGATGGAGAAGATGGAACGCGCCGGCTGCTCCAAGCCCGTGGTCGGCCTGGTCATCCCCACCGGCTATTCCTTCAACCTGGACGGCACCAACATCTACATGACCCTGGCGGCGCTGTTCATCGCCCAGGCGACGGACATCCACCTGTCGCTGGTGGACCAGGTCCTGCTGCTGCTCGTGGCGATGCTCAGTTCCAAGGGCGCGGCGGGCATCACCGGCGCGGGCTTCATCACCCTGGCGGCGACGCTGTCGGTCGTGCCTGCGGTCCCGGTGGCCGGCATGGCGCTGATCCTGGGCATCGACCGCTTCATGTCCGAGTGCCGCGCGCTGACCAACCTGGTGGGCAACGCGGTGGCCAGCATCGTCGTGGCCCGCTGGGAAGGCGAGTTGGACAAGGAGCGCCTGGACCGGGCCCTGAGCGCCTCAGGCGCCCGCCAGATCGAAACCGACCTGGAAGGCGGCGACGCCCTGGTGGCCACGCACCGCTGATCGTATCGCCCCGCGGCCAGCCCGGCCGCGCCACGCAAAAGGCATGCGCGAGCATGCCTTTTTCTTTGTCCGTGACCGCCACCCGAATAATTAACGAATGAAACAATAAATACTCACCACCCCTGAATAATTCTAGGGTTTACACCTGATTCTGATTCATTTTTATTTAACTATATTAAATAAATGGCGATGAATTCCGCCATCCGCCGCGCCCCGAAGAAGCCCATCGACATTCCGCGCGGCCGCCCACGAGGAGGAGACAAGCATGAAGAAACGCTATCTGGCCGGCGGTATGCTCGCCGCCCTGGGAACGCTGCACGGCTGTGGCGGTTCCGACGATCCGGGGCCATCCGTTCAGGAACCCTCCGATCCGCCCCGCCTGGCCTGCGCCGAGATCACGGCGGCCGCGCTGGGGATCCCCCGCCTGGAACTGGACGCCCCCGAAACCGTCGCCGCGGCCGCCGCCGACAATCCCGCGCAGTCCGTTCCCGCCCACTGCCGCCTGAAAGGCCGGCTGAACCTGCGCAACAGCGACGTCGACGGCAAGACCTACGCCATCGGTTTCGAACTGCGCATGCCGGACACCTGGAACGGCCGCTTCTTCTTCCAGGGCGGAGGCGGCACGGATGGTGCCGTCAATCCGGCCCTGGGCGCGCTGACGGGGGCAGGCGCTTCCACCAACGCGCTGTCCATGGGATTCGCCGTCGCCAGCACCGACGGCGGCCATACCAGCGAAAGCGAACCCATCGTCGGCGGCTCGCTGTTCGGCCTCGACCCGCAGGCCCGCGTGGACTACGGCTATAACGCGGTCGGCACCGTCACCCCGACCGCGAAGGCCATCCTCAAGCGCTTCTACGGACGCGGCGCCGAGCACTCCTATTTCGTCGGCTGCTCGAACGGCGGCAGGCAGGCCATGGTGGCCGCCTCGCGCTTCGCCGACCAGTTCGACGGCATCGTCGCCGGCAACCCGGGCTTCAACCTGCCCCAGGCCGCCGTGCAGCACGCCTGGGACAACCAGGCCTTCGCCGCGGCCGCGCCGCGCACCGGCGAAGGCCGCCCCATCATCAGCCAGGCATTCTCGTTCCAGGACATGCAATTGGTGGCGGACCGGACGGTAGCCGCCTGCGACGCGCTGGACGGCGCGGCCGACGGCATGATCGACGATCCGGTGGCCTGCAAGGCCGTCTTCAAGCCCGAGACCCTGACCTGCGCCGGCGCCAAGACCGACGCCTGCCTCAGCGCGCCGCAGGTGGATGCGTTGAAGAAGGTATTCGGCGGCCCGAAGAACAGCAAGGGCGAGGCCTTGTACGCCGACTGGCCGTACGACGCCGGCGTGGCCACGATGGGCTGGCGTTTCTGGAAACTGGGCACGTCGACCACCGAAGTTCCCAATTCACTGATCGCGACCCTGGGCGGCGGCTCCCTGCCCTATGTGTTCACCACCCCGCCCACCCAGGTGCGCGGCACCGGCACGCAGGTCATCGACTACCTGTTGGGCTTCGACTTCGATACCGACGCGCCGAAGATCTTCGCGACCACCCCGGTCTACACCGAATCGCCGATGAGCTTCATGACGCCGCCCGATCCGACAAACCTGGGCACCCTGAAAGCCCGGGGCGGCAAGATGATCGTCTACCACGGCAACAGCGATCCGGTGTTCTCGGTGAACGACACCATCGCCTGGTACCAGGGCCTGCGCCGCGCGCACGCCGACGCCGCGGACTTCGCCCGCCTGTTCACGATACCGGGCATGAACCACTGCAGCGGCGGCCCGGCCACCGACAAATTCGACATGGTGGCGGCCATCGTGGACTGGGTCGAAAAGGGTGTCGCCCCGGCCTCGATCCCGGCCTCCGCCCGCGCCGGCTCCGACGCCCCCTGGCCCGGCCGCACCCGCCCCCTGTGCCCCTACCCCCAGCAGGCCCGCTACACCGGCAGCGGTTCGCTGGAAGACGCCAAGAACTTCCGCTGCGTCACGCCGGCCTCTTGAGCCATACCCGCCCCCCCCCCCAGGGAGCGCGGCAAAAAAAAGCCCCCACGCAAGTGGAGGCTTTCAGACCATGGGCACAGTGGATCCGGCTCCGCCGGTCCACCAGTGCCGCCCCCTGGGGGGCGCGCGTCAGCGCGTAGGGGGGAGGGTTTTACCCCATCAAGCCCGCTTAACTTTCTCGAGCATCTTGAAAATACCCTTCGGCGCCCCAACAAAAAGACGTTTGAAGGGCTTGCCCAGGCAACGGCGCTCAAGGGTGTTGCGGCGCGTGCGTTTCTTTTCCGCCATGTCGATCTCCAGTCATTGAATCCGGCTAACCCGCTATTCTAGCGGATTTTCTTGCATTTCCGTCAAGCCGTTCAATGCTGGACCGCGCCGCCGGCGACACCGCCGACGACTTCCGTCGTTTTCTGCTCGGCCTTGCCCAGAACCCGCCCCAGGGCCTTTTCGGTCTGGTGGGAAACGACCCGCCAGGTATGGCCGACTTCGGGAATGGTATGGACGGCGATGGTGCCGACCGTCAGGGCAAGCGCGATGGCGACCAGCACCGCCACGCGCAGGCTGCGCGGCGGAGGCGGGACGTCGCCGAGCGTGGGCGGCGGGATGTACATCCCGGCCTCGGCTCCCAACAGGTCCAGAGGTGAGGATTTGCGCTTGCTCATAAGCAATATCGTAACCCGGCCGCCCTTTTGCCGCCGTACCTTCCTGTTACCCAATCTTGTCAAACGTTGCGATTTTCGCAGCATCCGCTAAACGGCTACGATTGAAGAATCGCCGGCCTTCTTCCGGCACGTGAAACGAACGATGTCCTCCGCCCCCAACTCCCCCGATGCCCCCCAGGAAACCGCCGCCGAACCCGAGATCCGGGTGGTCGGCGCGCGCCAGAACAACCTGAAGAACCTGAGCCTGACCATCCCCACCAACGAACTCGTGGTGGTGACCGGTGTTTCCGGCTCGGGCAAGAGTTCGCTGGTCTTCGACACGCTGTACGCCGAAGGCCAGCGCCGCTACGTCGAGACCTTCTCGCCGTACGCGCGCCAGTTCCTGGATCGCATGGACAAGCCGCAGGTCGACCGCATCGAGGGCATCCCGCCGGCCATCGCGATCGACCAGACCAATCCGGTGCGCACGTCGCGCAGCACGGTCGGCACCATGACCGAGCTGAACGACCACCTGAAGCTGCTGTACGCGCGGGCCGGCCGGCTGTTCTGCCGCCAGTGCGCACGGCCGGTGCAAAAGGACACGCCCGATTCCATCCACGCGTCGCTGGCCCGCCGCTCGGCCGAAGCCGGCGACCCGCGTCTGGTCGTGACCTTCCCGGTCCAGGTGCCGGCCAACTACAGCGAGGACGAGATCCGCGGCTTCCTGGAACGCCAGGGCTACACGCGGGTGCACGCCAAGCGCAAGGTCGGCACCGGCAAGAACGCGGTGCAACTGCTGGACGTGGTCCAGGACCGGTTCCGTTTCGGCAATGCCGAGCGGGCGCGGGTGATGGAGGCGCTGGACGCCGGCCTGCGGCTGGGAGCCGGCCGGGTGGACGTGCGCGTGGTGGACGAGGAAGGCCAGGAAACCGCGCTGTGGAAGTTCAGCGACGAAATCCATTGCGCCGACTGCGACATCGCCTATTCCACCCCGACCCCCAGCTCGTTCTCGTTCAATTCGCCGCTGGGTGCCTGCGAGGCCTGCCGCGGCTTCGGCCGGGTGATAGGCGTGGACTACGGCCTGATCATCCCCGACGAGAGCAAGACCCTGCGCGGGGGCGCCATCCGCCCCTGGCAGACCGCCAGCTACAAGGAATGCCAGGACGACCTGGTGAAATACGCCGCCCGCGCAGGCATCCCCCTGGACGTACCCTGGCGCAAGCTGACCGAGGCCCAGCGGGAGTGGGTGCTGCAGGGCACGCCCGACTGGAAGGGCGGCAACGACGCCTGGAAACACCAGTGGTACGGCGTGAAGCGCTTCTTCGACTGGCTGGAGACCAAGGCCTACAAGATGCACATCCGCGTGCTGCTGTCGAAGTATCGCGCGTACACGCCGTGCACGGCCTGCAACGGCGCCCGCCTCAAGCCCGACTCGCTGCTGTGGCGGGTGGGCACCAAGGCCGAGGCCGACCAGGTGCTGCCCGAGTCCGACGGGCGCTATACCCGCTTCCGGCCGGTGAACGTGTCCTGGAGCAACGCCACCCTGGCGGCCCTGCCGGGACTGTCCATCCATGACCTGATGCTGCTGCCCATCGAGCGGGTGCGCGCCTTCTGCGACGCCCTGCACTTCGAGGGCGTGATGGATGCGGCCACCGAACTGCTGCTGCAGGAAGTGCGCGCGCGGCTGAAGTTCCTGTGCGACGTGGGCCTGGGCTACCTGACGCTGGACCGCCAGAGCCGCACCCTGTCGGGCGGCGAAGTGCAGCGGATCAACCTGACCACCGCGCTGGGAACGTCCCTGGTCAACACCCTGTTCGTGCTGGACGAGCCGTCCATCGGCCTGCATCCGCGCGACATGAACCGCATCGTCGAGGTCATGCACCGGCTGCGCGACGCGGGCAACTCGCTGGTGGTGGTGGAACACGATCCGCAGGTCATGCTGGCGGCCGACCGCGTCATCGACATCGGCCCGGGGCCGGGCGAGCGCGGCGGCAACATCGTCTTCAACGGTTCGCCGGCGCAATTGCGCAAGGCGCAGACGCTGACCGGCGACTACCTGTCGGGCCGCCGCCACGTGGCGGCCCCGCGTCCCATGCCGGTCAACGCCAACACGCCCCGGCTGATCGTCGAGGGCGCGCGCGAACACAACCTGAAGAACGTGACGGTGGAGTTCCCGCTGGGGCGCCTGGTGTGCGTGACGGGCGTGTCGGGATCGGGCAAGTCGACGCTGATCCAGGACGTGCTCTACCCCGCCCTGCTCAAGCTCAAGGGCAAGCCCACCGAGGCCGCCGGCGCGCACGACCGCATCCTGGGCGACGACTGGATCACCGAGGTGGTCATGGTCGACCAGTCCCCCATCGGCAAGACGGCCCGCTCCAACCCGGCCAGCTACGTGGGCGCGTTCGACGGCGTGCGCAAGCTGTTCGCGCAGGCGCGGCTGTCCAAGGAGCGCGACTACACGGCCGGCATGTTCAGCTTCAACGCCGGCGACGGCCGCTGCCCGACCTGCGGCGGCACCGGCTTCGAGCACGTCGAGATGCAGTTCCTGTCCGACGTGTACCTGCGCTGCCCCGACTGCGACGGCACCCGTTTCCGGCCCGAGATCCGCGAGGTCACCATCGAGCGCAAGGGCCGGGCGGCCTCGATCTCCGACGTGCTGGAAATGACCGTGACCGAGGCCCTGGACTTCTTCGAGGGCGAGCGCGACATCCAGTACGGCCTGGCGCCGCTGGCCGACGTGGGCCTGGAATACGTGCGCCTGGGCCAGCCGGTGCCGACCCTGTCGGGCGGCGAGGCCCAGCGCCTGAAGCTGGCCGGCCACCTGGCCGAGGCGGCGCGCTCGGGCATTTCCACCATCGGCGCCAAGCTGTCGAAGAAAGGCAGCCTGTTCCTGTTCGACGAGCCCACGACCGGCCTGCACTTCGACGACATCTCGCGCCTGATGGGCGCCTTCCGCAAGCTGCTGGCGGCCGGCCACACGCTGGTCGTGATCGAACACAACCTGGACGTGATCCGGGCCTCGGACTGGCTGATCGACCTGGGTCCGGAAGGCGGCGACGCCGGCGGGGAAATCCTGGCCACCGGCACGCCGCAGGCCATCATGGACCACCCGGCCTCCCACACCGGCCGCGCGCTGCGGGAATACGAAGCCGAGATCGGCAGCCTGGCCGACGCCCAGGCCGCGGCCGCCGCGCCGGCAACCGCCGTGGCCGAGCGCTTCGAACCCTATGTGGTGGCGCGCAACGACGAGCCCGCGGGCGTGCCGCTGCAGAACCTGCTGTCCCGCCGCCGCCACGCCGCGCGCGCGATCGAGATCAAGAATGCCCGCGAGCACAACCTGAAAAACGTCGACGTCGAGATCCCGCGCAACACCTTCACGGTCATCACCGGCGTGTCGGGCTCGGGCAAGTCGACGCTGGCCTTCGACATCCTGTTCAACGAGGGGCAGCGCCGCTACCTGGAATCGCTGAACGCGTACGCGCGCTCCATCGTCCAGCCGGCGGGCAAGCCGGACGTGGACGCCATCTTCGGCATCCCGCCCACCGTGGCGATCGAGCAGCGCACCAGCCGCGGCGGCCGCAAGTCGACCGTGGCCACGATGACCGAGACCCATCACTTCATGCGCCTGCTGTACATGAAGCTGGGCACCCAGTACTGCCCCAATTGCGACATCCCGGTCGAGCCCCAGACCTTCGACCTGATCGTCAGCCGCATCATGCGCGAGCTCAAGGGCCAGCACATAGGCGTGCTGGCGCCGCTGGTCAGCGCGCGCAAGGGCTATTACACCGACCTGGCCAAGTGGGCGTCGAACAAGGGCTACACCCACCTGCGCGTGGACGGCGCCTTCATCCCGACCGCGAAGTGGCCCCGGCTGGACCGCTTCAAGGAACACGACATCGACCTGCCGGTGGCCGACCTGGTGGTCGATCCGGCCAACGAGGCCGCGCTGCGGGCCGCCGTGCACGAGGCGCTGGAACACGGCCATGGCGTGATGAGCGTGGCCTGGCCACTGCAGAAGCTGCGCGTGGAGATGGCCAGCGGCGTCGAGGCGCCGGCGCCCGATCTGGAACAACGCGTGTTCTCGGTCAAGCGCGCCTGCCCCTCGTGCGGCCTGAGCTTCCCCGAGCCCGATCCGCGCATGTTCTCGTACAACTCCAAGCACGGCTGGTGCCCGTCCTGCTTCGGCACCGGCGTCAAGCTGCAGGGCTTCGACGCCGAGCAGACCGGCGAGGAAACCGCCTGGAACGCCTGGTACGAAGGCGAGGCCCAGCCCTGCGGCGATTGCCACGGGCAGCGCCTGAACCGCAACGCGCTGGCGGTGCGCTGGCGCGATCGCTCCATCGCGCAATTGTCGTCGCTGGCCGTGCGCGATGCCGGCGCCTTCTTCCGCGACCTGGAAACCTCGGGCCGCGAGGCCGACATCGCGCGGGACATCCTGGCCGAGCTGCGCAGCCGGCTGGAGTTCCTGGAAGAAGTCGGCCTGGGCTACCTGGCGCTGGACCGCGCCGCGCCCACGCTGTCCGGCGGCGAGGCCCAGCGCATCCGCCTGGCCGCGCAGCTGGGCTCCAACCTGCAGGGCGTGTGCTACGTGCTGGACGAACCGACCATCGGCCTGCACCCGCGCGACAACCGCATCCTGCTGAACGCGCTGTCGCGGCTGGAAGGCAAGGGCAACACGCTGGTGGTGGTCGAGCACGACGAGGACACCATCCGGCGCGCCGCCCACGTGATCGACATCGGCCCGGGCGCCGGGGTGCGGGGCGGCACCGTGGTCGCCCAGGGCCGGGTGCAGGACATCATCGCCAATCCCGCATCGCTAACGGGCAAGTACCTGGCCCATCCCCTGCAGCATCCGCTCCAGCCCCGGCGCCCGGTGGGCGACGACACGCCGCGCATCGCGGTGCGCAAGGCGCGCCTGCACAACCTGCGCGACGTCGACGCCAGCTTCCCCGTCGGCCGGCTGACCGTCGTGACCGGCGTGTCGGGCTCGGGCAAGTCGACGCTGGCGCGCGACGTGCTGCTGGACAACCTGCAACGCCGCGTGGGCAAGGACGCCGCCGGGCAGAGCGGCTGGACCGGCTGCGCCGGCATCGATGGCTGGAAAGGCATCGACCGCGTGCTGGAGGTCGACCAGACCCCCATCGGCAAGACGCCGCGCTCCTGCCCCGCCACCTACGTGGGCTTCTGGGACACCATCCGCAAGCAGTTCGCCGACACGATGGAGGCGCGCATGCGCGGCTGGACCGCCGGGCGCTTCAGCTTCAACACCGGCGAGGGACGTTGCCCGGTCTGCGAAGGCCAGGGCATGCGCACCATCGAGATGAACTTCCTGCCGGACGTGAAAGTGCCCTGCGACGCCTGCAACGGCGCGCGCTTCAACCGCGAGACCCTGGCCGTGCACCTGCGCGGCAAGAGCGTGGGCGAGGTGCTGGCGATGGAAATCGACGATGCCGTCGAATACTTCGCCGCCCATCCGTCCATCCTGAACCCGCTGCAACTGCTGCAGAGCGTGGGGCTGGGCTACCTGACGCTGGGCCAGCCCTCGCCCACGCTGTCGGGCGGCGAGGCGCAGCGCATCAAGCTGGTGACCGAGCTGGCCAAGGCCAGGCTGGACGAAGGCACGATGCGCACCGGCCGCGCCTACAAGGCGCCGCACACGCTGTACGTGCTGGACGAACCCACCGTGGGCCTGTCCATGGCGGACGTGGAAAAGCTGATACGCGTGCTGCACCGGCTGGTGGACGCCGGCAACACGGTGGTGGTGATCGAGCACAATCTCGACGTCATCGCCGAGGCCGACTGGCTGCTGGACATGGGTCCCGAGGGCGGCAACGAGGGCGGCCAGGTGGTCGTACAGGGCACACCCGAACACGTCATGGCGCAGCGCGCGCGCTCGCATACCGGCCGGGTGCTGGCCGAGTTCATGGTGCCGCAGGAAGCGGCCGCCAAGGCGTCCTGAGCATGCGGCCGCAGTTGATCGAAACCATCCGGGTCGAGGACGACGGCCGCATGCCGCTGCTGCCCTGGCACCTGGAGCGGCTCGGCGCCTCGTGCTCCGAACTGGCCTACCACTGGTCGGTGGACGCGGTGCAGCGGGCCATCGCCCGGGCCGCCGCCGGGCTGCCCGAAGGCGTCGGGCATCGCATGCGCGTGCTGGTCGCGGACAACGGCAGCGTCGAGGTCGAGACCTCGGCGCTGCCGCCGCTGCCGCCCCGCCCCCGCGTGGCGCTTGCCCCCGAACGCCTGGACTCGGGCACGGCGCTCCTGCGCCACAAGACCACGTGGCGGCCCTGGTACGAAAGCGCGGCGGCCTGGCTGGCCGGCCACCCCGACCACTTCGACCTGCTGTACCTGAATGAACGCGACGAGCTGTGCGAAGGCAGCCGCACCAACGTCCATCTGCTGCTGGACGGCCGCTGGGTCACGCCGCCGGTATCCTGCGGCCTCTTGCCCGGCGTGCAGCGCGCCGCGCTGCTGGACGAGGAAAAGGTGGAAGAAGCCGTGGTGACGCGCGCCGACCTGGGCCGGGCGCAGGGGCTGCGGCTGTCCAACGCCCTGCGCGGCTGGTTCGACGTGATCCTGGATTAGCGCGCCGCCGGAAACACCACCCGCAGCACCTCATGCGCCGCCGCCAGCCCCATGGCGGCGGTCACGGTGACCGCCGAGCCGTAGCCCGCGCAGGACAGGCCCTGCGGCGCCCCGGCCGGCGCGTCCACGTCCTGGGACCAGGCCGCCGGAAGCCGCGCGGGCTGGTCCACCCACAGGGAACGCACCTTCATCTTCGGCACCCGGCGCGCCGGTTTGCCCGCGGCGGTCGATGCCTTGGGATAGCCGTGCTGGCGCCGGAGCTGGTTGCGGATCTTGGCCAGCAGCGCGTCGTTGACCGCTTCCGACAGGTCGCCCGCGCGCAGCGCCAGGGGATCCGTCTTGCCGCCCGCCCCGCCGCACACCACCAGCGGCGCGCCGCTGCGCCGGACATGCAGGATCATGGCGATCTTGGCCGACACCTGGTCAGTGCAATCCAGCACCACGCTGGCCTCGTCCGCCAGCAGCCGCGCGACATTGCCGGGATCGAGGAAATCGTCGACCAGGTTCAGCACGCACTGCGGGGAGATGTCGCGGATGCGGTCGGCCATGGCCTCGACCTTGGACTGCCCCAGCGTGCGGCCCAGGGCATGGACCTGGCGGTTGATGTTGGATTCGGCGATGTGGTCCAGGTCGATCAGCGTCAGCGTGCCGATACCGCTGCGGGCCAGCGCCTCGGCCGCCCACGATCCCACCCCGCCCAGCCCCACCACGGTGGCGCGCGCGGCGCGCAGCGCGTCCAGGGCGCCCGCCCCGTACAGGCGGTCCAGCCCGCCGAAGCGGCGCTCGCTGTCGATGTCGCAGCTCATGACGGAAACTCCGGAAGGGGAAGGCGAGAAGGCATGGGAACGGCGCGCGCGGCCGGAACGAAGACGGCTCCGATGTTAGCAGCCCGCCGGACCGCCCTCTTCGCGGGCCCCGGGGGTTAGAATGGACCCACCACAAGAAACCGCCGCGAGACCACGGCGACATTTTTCCCGCCCCCTCCCATCTTGCCTGCACCCACGCCGCGCCAGGACGCCCCCGCCCCCGAGCCGCACGCCGCGCCGCTCGACGACCGCGGTGTCGCCGTCTTCTGCACGCTGGCGATCCTGAGCCACATGGCGCTGACCGGCGGCCGGGTGACAGTCTCGCTGGGCGCGCTGGCGCAGGGCGCCTCCAGTTTCACCGTGGGCGTGCTGATGGCGCTGTTCGCGCTGGTCCCCATGCTGTTGTCGGTCCACACCGGCCGCTGGGTCGACCACATCGGCGCGCGGCGCCCGCTGCGCATGGGCGTGGGCCTGCTGATCGCGGGCAGTCTGCTGCCCTTCCTCCTGCCCCGCACGCAGGTGCTGTTCCTGTCCAGCTGCCTGACCGGCATAGGCTGCATGGTGTGCCAGATCGCGGTGCAGAACGTCATGGGCATCCATGCCACGCCCGACCGGCGCATCCTGAATTTCTCGCGCCTGTCCCTGTCGCTGTCGATTTCCGGCTTCGGCGGCCCGCTGGTGGCCGGCCTGTCCATCGACCACCTGGGCGTGCGCTGGGCCTTCGGCGTGCTGCTGCTGTGCCAGCTGGGCGCGCTGGGATTGCTGCTGCGGCAGCAGCACCGGCTGCCGCGCGCCGCCGGCAACACCCGGCCGGCCTCGCGCGAACAGGTCAGCGACCTGCTGGCCAGTCCCACGCTGCGCCGCGTGTTGATCGCCACGGCCCTGTTGTCGGGCGCCTGGGACCTGAACTCCTTCATGGTGCCGATCTTCGGCGCCTCGATCGGCCTGTCGGCCACGACCATAGGCGTCATCCTGTCCGCCTTCGCCGTGGCCACCTTCGTCATCCGCATGCTGCTGCCGTGGATACAGCGGCGCATGGCGCCCTGGACCCTGCTGCGCACCGCCATGTTCACCGCCAGCGCGGTCTACGTGCTGTACCCGTTCTTCCGCGACGTTCCCATCCTGATCATGCTGGCCTTCCTGCTGGGCCTGGCGCTGGGCAGCGGCCAGCCCAGCCTGCTGGCGCTGCTGCACACGCATGCGCCGCCCGGCCGCGCCGCCGAGGCGCTGGGGCTGCGCATGGCGACCATCAACGGCGGCCAGTTCGTGCTGCCGCTGGCCTTCGGCAGCCTGAGCGCGCTGGCCGGCCTGGGACTGCCCTTCTGGACCGTCGCCGCCTGCCTGCTGGCGGGCGGCATCTTCAACCGCTCGCCCAAGCGCCCCGTGGCCACGCGGCGCGGCCCGGCCAACTGAGGCGCCAGGCCCGCGCCTAGGCCTGCTGGGACCGTTGCACCATGCGCAGGGCACGCTGCCGCAGTTCGCGCGCCGCCGGCTCGATCCTGGGATCGACCATGCGGCCGCCGGTCTTCACCACGCGGCCGTCGACGATGACCGTATCGATATCGGCGGGCGTCGCCTGCAGCACCAGGGTGCCGACCGGATCCAGCATGGGGGCGGTCGCGACGCTGTCGCTGCGGATCAGCAGCAGGTCGGCCCGCTTGCCCGGGGTGATGGAGCCCGTCACGTCGCCCAGCCCCAGCGCCTTTGCGCCATCGGCCGTCGCCAGGCCCAGCATGTCGCGCGCCGACACCGCCTTGGCGGCCGGCGCCTTGCCCGTCTCGGCGAAGGACTGCGCGTTCAGGCGCGCGATCTCGGCGGCCAGGGCGGTGCGCATCTGCGTCATCATGCCGCCGCCGAAGGCCGACGGGATGTCCGTTCCCAGGCTGACGGGCATGCGGCCACGCGCGGCCTTCCAGATTGCCGGATGCCCGTGGCCGCAGTGCAGTTCTGCCTCGGGGGTGCTGACCAGGCAGGCGCCCTGGTCCGCCGCCAGCCTGAACTCGCCGGCATCCAGGTCGTTGGCGTGCACCAGTTGCAGCCTGCCGTCCAGGAGGCCTTGCTGCGCCAGCGTGGCGATCAGCCCCTTCTTGCGCTGCGCGTAGATGGGCGCCGCGCAATGGAAGGACGTCAGTACCTGCAGGTCGCGCAGCATGCGCATGTCGGCGAAGGCGGGCTCCAGCGGCATGAAGTCGGGCCCGGGCAGGCAGGCTCCCAGCATCACGCGCCCCTGGTCGGACGACAGCCGCCCCACGCGCAGCGAACGGGCGTGCTCCAGCATGCGGCGCAGCGGCGCGTCCGAGCCCTGCGGCGTACGGGCGGCGATGGTGTAGGCGAAGATGGCCCGCACGCCGGAATCCAGCAGGCCGTCCACCGCCGCTTCCGCATGCTCGGGCGTCATGGCCTCGCGGTTCCAGTCCATCAACGTGGTGGTGCCCAGCGACATCTGCTCCAGCGCGCCCACGTACTCCGCCAGCCGCACGTCGTCCGGGCTCATGCGGTTGGAATACTTGAGCACCAGCGTGCTGTAGTAGTCCGCGAAGGTATGTTCCGTGGATACGCCGCGCTGCATGGTCTGGGCAAGGTGGATATGGCCGTTCACGAATCCGGGCGACACGATCATGCCGGTGCCGTCGATGACCGCGGCGCCCGACGGCGCGGACAGGTTGCGGCCGACCTCGGCGATGCGGCCATCCACGACCAGGACGTCGGCCATCGGCATGTCGCCCAGGCGGGCGTCCATGGAAACCACATACCCGCCGCGCACCAGGAAATCGCGCCGGGCGGGGCGATCCGCCGCAGGGGCGGCTGCCGCCCAGGCCGGCCAGACGGTGGCCGCGCCGGCGGCGGCCTTCATGAAGCTCCTGCGTTCCATCTCCTCTCCTTTTTTTGTCTATAAGAATGATTTGCAATCGATAGCATTTATAATGCTATCGATTGCAAATGGACATCCTATCGTTTCCACCAGCCCGCCGCCGGGCCGGCGCGGGCGGCCCTAAAATGAAGGCGTCTGCCGCCTTTTCGAACACCGCGTGTCCCCCGAGACGTTTCCCCCCGAATACCACCCGTTGCTGCTTACCGAAGCCCAGCGCCAGGCTTCCATGGACGCGGCCCTGAGCGCCTGGCGCCCGGGCGACGACGTCTGGCTGTACGCCTATGGCTCGCTCATCTGGAACGCCGGCTTCCCCCTGCAGGAACGGCGCCAGGCGGTCGTGCGCGGCTACCACCGTTCGCTGTGCCTGTGGTCGCGCATCAACCGGGGAACGGTGTCCGCGCCGGGCCTGGTATTCGGCCTGAACCGGGGCGGCAGTTGCCGGGGCTTCGTGCTGCGCATCGCCGCCGCCGACGTCCGGCCCGTCTTCGCGGTCTTGTGGGAACGCGAGATGATGATGGGTTCCTACCTGCCCCGCTGGCTGCGTTGCGAGACCGCCCAGGGGCCCGTCGACGCGCTGGCCTTCGTGATCGACCGGCGCGGCACGGGCTATGCCGGCGGCCTGCAGGAAACGGAGCTGCTGGCTGCCATCCGCCGGGGCCACGGGCGCTACGGCGCCTGCGTGGACTACGTGCTGGACACCGCGCGGGCGCTGCGCACCCACGGGATACGCGATCGCGCGCTGGAACGCCTGGCGCGCCGCCTGGCCGCCACGGGCGAGGACGGCGGCGGCGACCCGGTATAGTGAGGGCTGTAGTCTTTTCTTTCCGCCGACCATGTCCATCGCCGACATCCGCCAGAACTACCAGCAGGGCGCCTTGCTGGAAGCCGACGCTCCCGCCTCGCCGTTCGAATTGTTCGGAGCCTGGTTCGGCCGCGCCGTCACCGACCAGTTGCCCGACCCCAATGCCATGACGCTGGCCACCGTGGACGAACGCGGCCGCCCGGCCGCGCGCACCGTGCTGCTCAAGGGCTACGACGAACGCGGCTTCGTGTTCTATACCAACTACCAGTCGCGCAAGGGCCGGGACCTGGCCCACCTGCCCTATGCCAGCCTGCTGTTCTTCTGGCCCGTCCACGAACGGCAGATCCGTATCGAGGGCCGGGTGGAACGGACCTCGGACCAGGAGTCGGACACCTATTTCCACAGCCGGCCGCTGGCCTCGCGCATCGGCGCCTGGGCCTCGGACCAGAGCACCGAAATCCCCGACCGCGACGTGCTGCGCGCGCGGGAGACGCAATTGCGGGCCGAGCTGGGCGAGCATCCTCCGCGCCCCGCCCATTGGGGCGGATACCGCGTGGTGCCGGACTCCATCGAGTTCTGGCAGGGCCGGCCGTCGCGCCTGCACGACCGGCTGGTCTATCGTCCCCTGGCCGCAGGGGGCTGGCGCATCGTGCGCCTGGCGCCTTGATCGCCGCATGACCCCGCAGGACCAGTCTCCCGGTCCGGACGAGGCGGCGGACGACGAGAACGGCGCACAGCGCTCGTTCTTCGACGACGCGCCCGCCAGGCCGCCCGCCAAGGCCAGGGGCCGGGCCAGGACGATTCCCGCCGCCGAGCATCCCGACGCGCTGCGCCAGCTCGGCGCCGCGATGCCCGCACAGTTGCACCTGGGAACCTCGTCCTGGGCCTTCGCCGGCTGGAATGGCATCGTCTACGGCGCCAAGGCCAGCGAATCGCTGCTGTCGCGCGAAGGCCTGCCGGCCTACTCGTCCCATCCGCTGCTCAATAGCGTCAGCCTGGACCGCACCTTCTACGCGCCGCTGACCGCCGAACAGTACGCCCACTACGCGAACCAGGTGCCCACGGGTTTTCGCTTCGTCGTCAAGGCGCCCAACCTGGTGACCGACGTCGTCCTGCGCGACGATCGCGGCGCGCCGGCCGGCCCCAATCCCAGCTTCCTGGACCCGGTGCTGGCCACCGACCATTTCGTGACGCCCTGCCTGGAGGGCCTGGGCACGAAGGCGGGTCCGCTGGTGTTCCAGTTCTCGCCGCTGCCCCCCGAGATCCTGGGCGATCCCGCCGGCTGGGTCGCCCGCCTGTCGGCGTTCCTGGCCGCGCTGCCTGCGCTGCCCGCCTCGCAGGGCCACGAACGCCCGTTCTACGCGGTGGAGTTCCGCGACCCGCAGGCGGTCACGCCGCGCATGATGAAGATGCTGGCGGAGCGCGGCGTGCGCTACTGCGTCGCCATCCATGCGCGGATGCCGTCGGCGGCGCGCCAGATGCAGGCCGTGGCGGCGACCGGCCCCGGCCCGCTGGTGGTGCGCTGGAGCCTGCTGGCGGGCCAGCGCTACGAAGCGGCCAAGGCGCGCTTCTCGCCCTTCGACAAGATCCAGGTCCAGGATCCCGAAACGCGGCGGGTCCTGGCCGAAGCCGCGCTGGCCGCCCACGCCGCGGGCCAGCCGGCCTGGATCGTGGCCAACAACAAGGCCGAGGGCAGCGCGCCCCTGACGCTCGAGCTGCTGGCAAGGGAAATCGCGACACGCTCCGCGCCGCCCGGATAGAATGAGGGATTACAGCAACATCAGCCACGCAACCCGCGACCTGGGTGCGTCAGCCCTCCCCCCTGGATGCCCGCAGCTCTTCCGGACTTCGACTCCACCGCCTTCCGCTCCGCCCTGGGCCGCTTCGCCACCGGTGTGACGGTCGTCACCGCCATGGGCCCCGACGGCCATCCTGTCGGCCTGACGGTCAGTTCATTCAATTCGGTGTCGCTATCGCCGCCGCTGGTGCTGTGGAGCCTGTCGCTCACCTCCGGATCCCTGCAGGCGCTCGAAGCGGCCAGCCATTACGCGGTGAACGTGCTGGCGGCCGACCAGATCGACGTCGCCCGGCGCTTCGCCACGCGCGGCCATGCCGCCGACCGCTACGCGCACGTCACCTGGCGGCCCGGCAGGCATGGCGCCCCGCTGATAGACGGTTGCACGGCGTGGTTCGAATGCTATAACCGCAGCAGGTACCGCGAAGGCGATCACTGCATCTTCGTCGGCGAAGTCGAGCATTGCGGTCACACCGATGCCATGCCGCTGGTGTTCCATGCCGGAGGCTTCGACCTGACGCCGCAGCGCACGCGCAAGACTCCTTGACCCCATGACCGCCAGGCTTTCCATGCATCGTCGCACCGTCCTCGCCCTGCTCTGCGCCCTGTCCCTGACCGCCTGCAACGGCTATTTCGGCTCGTCCGACGATGACAGCGGCGGCGGCGGTGGAGGCGGCGGGGGCAACAGCGACGCCCAGGGCATCTGGACCGGCAACCTCACCAGCGACACCTTGTCGCTGAGCATGCTGGTCACGCCCAGCAACGAACTGTGGGCCATGTCCTGGAGCGAGGGCTTCAGCCAGGTGCGGCGCATGACCCGCGGCACCGGGTCCCTGAACGGCAAGGCCTTCACCGGCACGGGCAAGACCTTCGGCACCGGCGACACCACGGTCGAGACGGCCAACCTGACCGGGACGGTCACCAGCGCGTCCAGCTTCGACGGCAACCTGGGCCAGAACGTGACCTTCACGTCCAGCTTCAACAGCCAGTACAACGATGCCTTCGACCTGGCCAACTACGCCGGAACGTGGACGGGCCGCGACAGCACCAGTTCCGCCGTCACGATCACCGTGCAGTCCAATGGCGATTTCTCGGCCCGCTCGTCCATCAGCGGCCGGCCGGACACCTGCAACATCAACGGCGCGCTGGCCAGGGCTTCCTCGGGCAAGAACTACGCGACCACGACCTTCTCGTTCGGCAGCGCCACGAACTGCCTGAGCCAGCACGCGGGCGCCAGCATGCAGGGCGTGGCGATACGGTTGACGGAAAAGGACAAGCAGCCGCTGCTGCTGATCATGGCGACCAACAGCGGCCAGTCGGCGGGCTGGTTCGCCTACGCGCGCAAGCAGTAGATCAGGCCTCGCCCGACCCCACGGCCGCCCGTCCCAGGCGGTCGCGCACCGCCGTCCAGGCGGGCGCCGCGGGCGGCTGCTCGAACAGCAGGACATCCACTCCCTTGCCGTCCAGTTCGCGCAGGGTCGCGTACAGCGCCTGCGCATAGCGTTCGGGATCGGCGGGCGCCTCTAGCCAGCAGGCCGCGCCGCCCGGATCCTGGCGGGACCAGACCCCCGCCGAGCGGCCACGCGCCGCCTCGGCGGCGATCTCGTCCGCGAGCCGGCCGGCGTCGACCAGCCTGAGCGGCGTGCGCGGCGCATAGTGCGCCGACAGCGATCCCGATACGCGCGGCACCGGGCGTTGCGCGTCCATCTGGGCGCGGGTCAGCACGGGGCTGCCCAGCACCTCGGACAGGGCCAGGGCCGAGACATGGCCCGGACGCAGCAGGATGGGGATCTGGGTGGAGACGTCGACGATGGTCGACTCGATGCCGACTTCGCAGGGCCCGCCGTCCAGCACCAGCGGCACCGCGTCGCCGAACTCGTCGGCCACGTGAGCCGCCGTGGTCGGGCTGACCCGGCCGAAGCGGTTGGCCGACGGCGCGGCCAGGCCGCCGCCGAACGCGGCCAGGAGGGCCTGCGCGGCCGAATGCGAGGGACAGCGCAGCCCGACCGTGTCCTGCCCGCCCGTGACGGCATCCAGCACCCCGGCGGCGCGCGGCAGGATCAGCGTCAGCGGCCCGGGCCAGAATGCGTCCATCAGCCGGCGGGCGGCCTCCGGAATGCTGGCGGCCCAGCGCGACAGGTCGGCGCCGGCCGCGACGTGCACGATGACGGGATGGTCGTTGGGCCGGCCCTTGGCGGCGAAGATGCGCGCCACCGCCTCGGCGTCCGAGGCATCGGCGGCCAGGCCGTAGACCGTCTCGGTGGGCATGCCCACCAGTTGTCCGGCCTGGAGCAGCGCCACCGCTTGCGCGATGGCTTCCGGCGTGGGCGGCAGGATGCGCGCGCTCATGCGGCTACGGATAGGCGATGCCCAGCGCCGCCGCCACCTGCGCGGCACTGCGCTCGGCCTGCGCGCGGTCCGCGCCCAGGCAGGTCACGTGGCCCATCTTGCGGCCGCGCCGTGCCTCGGTCTTGCCGTACAGGTGCAGCTTGGCGGTGGGTGCCTGCAGGGCCCGGCCCCAGGCCGGTTCGGCGGCCTGTTCGCCCGCCTGGAACCAGATGTCGCCCAGGATGTTGAGCATGACCGACGCGGCCAGCGCATCGGACGACCCCAGCGGCTGGCCCGCCAGCACCCGTACCTGCTGCTCGAACTGGCTGGTGACGCAGGCATCGATGCTGTAGTGGCCGCTGTTGTGGGGCCGTGGCGCGATCTCGTTGACGATCAGGCGATCGCCCGGCAGCACGAAGAACTCCACGCACAGCACGCCGCAATACTCCAGCCCGGCCGCGACCTGCAGCGCCGCGGCGCGGGCGCGGCGCACGATGTCCTCGGAAGCGCGCGGCGACGGCACGGTCGAGATCGCCAGGATGCCGTCGCGATGCACGTTCTCGGAGACCGGATAGGTCACCACTTCGCCGTCGAAGCCGCGCGCGACCACGACGGAGATTTCGAACTCCAGCGGCAGCCTGGCCTCGAGCACGCAGGGCACGTTGCCGAACGAGGCGAACGCGGCGCGCGCCTGCTCGGCCGACTCGACCCGGGCCTGGCCCTTGCCGTCGTAGCCCAGGCGCGTGGCCTTCAGGATGCCCGGATACAGCGAGGCGGGCGCCGCGGCGATGTCGGCCTCGGCGCGGATCTCGGCATAGGGCGCCACGGGCACGCCTATCGAGGCGATGTAGCCCTTCTCGGCGATGCGGTCCTGGGCGATGGCCACCGCGCCGGCAGCCGGACTGACCTGGCAGCGCAGGGCCAACTTCTCGAGGCTGGCGGCCGGGACGTTCTCGAATTCGGTGGTAACGGCGGCGCAGCGCTCGGCCAGTTGCGCCAGGCCGGCCTCGTCGTCGTAGCCGGCACGGATGTGCAGGTCGGCCACCGCGCCGGCGGGACAATCGGCGATCGGATCCAGCACCGCCACGCGGTACCCCATGCTTTGCGCGGCATGGCAGAACATCCGGCCCAGTTGGCCGCCGCCCAGCAGCCCCAGCCAGCCGCCCGGCTGCACCACGCGCGCCTTCGCCTTGCCTTCGCTCATGCCTGTCCCCCCGGAGGCAGCGCCATCGCGCGCGCGGCCTCGGTCTGGCGGGCACGGAAGGCCTCGAGCTTCTTGCGCAGCGCCGGATCGGTACAGGCCAGGTTGGCCACCGCATGCAGCGCCGCGTTGGCGGCCCCGGCTTCGCCGATGGCGAAGGTGGCCACCGGCACGCCCTTGGGCATCTGCACGATGGAAAGCAGGGAGTCCTCGCCGCGCAGGTACTTGGACGGCACCGGCACGCCGAACACCGGCACCGGCGTCAGCGCCGCCAGCATGCCCGGCAGGTGGGCCGCGCCGCCGGCGCCCGCGATGATGGCGCGCAGGCCCCGGCGGGTGGCCTCGGCGCCGTACTCGACCATGTCGAGCGGCATGCGGTGGGCCGACACCACGCGGGCTTCATGCGCCACGCCGAACTCGTCGAGCACGGCGACGGCATGCTTCATGATCTCCCAGTCGCTGGAAGACCCCATGACGATGCCGATCTGCACCGCCTCGGGGGAAGAAGAGGAAGAAGGGGAACTGGACATGTGGGACCTTGCGGGCACCCGGCGTGCCGGGGCAGCGGGCGAGCGTCGAAAAGCGCGATTTTAACCCGCCACGGCATCGCCGCAGCGGGATGCCCGCCCCCTTGGGCGATCCCGCAACAGGACCTAGCCGATCAACGCATTGACCAGCGCGCCGCCGCCCACCAGCCAGACGAACAGCAGCCCGGCCAGCAGCAGCGGGCGCAAGCCGGCGCGGCGGATGGCGCCGACGTGGGTGGTCAGCCCCAGCGCGGCCATGGCGATGGCCAGCAGCAGGGTATCGAAGTCGATCGCGGCCGACATCAGCCAGTCGGGAATCGACACCAGCGAATTGAATACCACCATGGCGATGAAGCCCACGGCGAACCAGGGAATGCACAGGCCGCTGCCCTCGCCCTTGCCGTCGGCCTTGCCGCGCGCGCACTCCCAGGCCAGCCAGGCGGACAGCCCCAGCAGGAACGGAGCCAGCATCATGACGCGCACCATCTTGGCGATCACGGCGGTGTCGGCCGCTTCGGTTCCCACCGCGCGGGCCGCGGCGATGACCTGGGCCACCTCGTGCACCGTGGAGCCGACGTAGACGCCGAAGCCGTGCGTGCCGCCCGGGATCAGGCCCCACTGCTGGTTCAGTTCGTACAGGAAAGGATAGAGGAACATCGACACCGTGCCGAACACCACCACGGTCGCGACCGCCACCGCGACCTGGTCGGCCTTGGCGCGCAGGACCGGCGCGGTCGCCATGACCGCGGCCGCGCCGCAGATGGAGCCGCCGGCGCCGATCAGCCAGGCCGACGTCCGGTCGAGCTTGAACACCCGCGTGCCCACCAGCCATGCCAGGCCGAAGGTCGACAGCAGCATGACCGCGTCGATGGCCACGCCCGCGGCGCCGACGCCGCCTATGTCCTGCCACGTCAGGCGCAGGCCATACAGGATGACGCCCGCACGCAACAGGGTCTGCTTGGCCACCCCCACCCCGGCCGCGCTGGGCGCGGCGATGCGCGGATAGACGGTGTTGCCCACCAGCATGCCCAGCACGATGGCCAGCGTCAGCGCGCTGAACCCTCGGCTGGCGAAGAATTCCCAGCCCGCCAGCCCCATCGCGGCCACCCCGATGGCCGTGGCCAGGAGGAGGCCGGGGCCCGCCTGCCGGAAGAATCCGGCCTTGCCCTGAGACGGGCGGCCGGCGGCGGCGATGGAGGTAGCAGACGAATTCGACATAAGCTAATAACTTCTGGAATGAACGCCCTCCACTCTAAGCACGCTCTTCGATCCGTCAAAACGGTTTATTTTTGTATATTCAAGCTGGAAAACCGGTAATTCGAGTTATATGGAAGCCCTGCGCCTGACCCTGCGCCAATTGCAGATATTCGCCGCCGTCGCCAACACCGGCAGCACCAGCGCCGCCGCCGCGGCCGTGGCGCTGTCCCAGTCCGCCACCAGCGCGGCGCTGAACGACCTGGAGCGGGCCCTGGACATGGCGTTGTTCGACCGGGTGGGCAAGCGCCTGGTGCTCAACGACAACGGCCGGGAACTGCTGCCCCAGGCGCGCGAGCTGCTGGACCGCGCCACCGCGATCGAACGCTGGGCCCGCGACGGCCAGGGCCACGTGGGCGTGCTGCGCATCGGCGCCAGCACCACCATCGGCAACTACGTGCTGCCCACCCTGCTGGCGGGCTTCCAACGCGACCTGGCGGACAGCGGCCAGCCGCAATGGACGGCTCATGTCGCCATCGCCAACACGCTGGCCATCGCCACCCAGGTGGTGAATTTCGAGCTGGACCTGGCCCTGGTCGAGGGGCCGTGCGAACAGCCCGAACTGACCGTCGAGCCCTGGCTGACCGACGAACTCGTGATCGTGGCCGGCGCGCGCGACCCCATCGTGCCGCCGGCGGGCGGCCGGGTCTCGACCGCCCAGCTGCGCGCCGCCACGTGGCTGCTGCGCGAGGAAGGCTCCGGTACCCGCGAGACCATACGCGAGGCGCTGACCCCGCACCTGCACCACATGAAGTCGGGCATCGAGTTCGGCAACTCGGAAGCGATCAAGCGCGCCGCCGCGGGCGGGCTGGGCATTACCTGCCTGTCGCGCTGGGTGGTCAGCGACATGCTGGCGACCGGGGAACTGGTCGAGCTGCCCACGGGGCTGCCGCGCCTCGACCGCTCGTTCTACCTGATCTCCCACGCGCGCAAGCTGGCCACGCCCGGCGTGCGGCGCCTGACGGCCTACCTGCGGGCCTTCGCGCAGGATACGGCGGCGTAGGCGCGTCGCCCCGGACAGCGCGGCCCCCCGAAGCGAAAAATCAAGCACAATCTCTTTTTGCTTACCGCTTCATAGCCATAGGATTCCCGGTATGGATGTCACGCTAGCCAATTTCGAAAGCGAGGTCTTGCAGGCCTCGCGCGACAAACCGGTCCTGGTCGATTTCTGGGCCCCGTGGTGCGGCCCCTGCCGGTCCCTGACCCCGACCCTGGAAAAGCTGGAGCGCGACTATGGCGGCGCCTTCAAGCTGGTCAAGGTCAACGTCGACGAGAACCAGCAGTTGGCCGCCCACTTCCAGGCGCGCAGCATTCCGCTGGTCGTCGCCATCCTGGGCGGCCGGCCGGTGGACCAGTTCACCGGCGCACTGCCCGAAGGCCAGATCCGCGCCTTCATCGACCGCCTGCTGCCGCTGCCGCACGAACAGGAACACCAGCAGGCCATGGCGGCCATGCAGGCCGGGGACGTCCCCACCGCCGAGAAGCACCTGCGCGCGGCGCTGGTCCTGGACGCGGCCTACGATCCGGCGCGCATGGACTATGTCGAGCTCTTGCTGACCACGGGCCGCCCCGAGGACGCCAAGGCCCAGTTCGCGCTGCTGACGCCGCAGGCCAAGGCCGACCCCCACTACGCCAACCTGGAGACCGCGCTGAACGCGGTCGAGCAGGCGCAGGATTCGCCCGAGGAAACCGAGCTGCTGGCCCGTATCCAGCAGAACCCCGGCGACCTGCAGGCGCGCCTGGACCTGGCCAACAAGCGCATCGCGCGCCGCGCCTGGGCCGGCGCGATGGACGAACTGCTGGAAATCGTCCGGCGCGACCGCAGCTTCCAGGACGAGATCGGCCGCAAGACCATGATCGCCGTCTTCGACATGGCCTCGGCCCAACCCGAGCTGGTCTCGCAGTACCGCCGGAAATTGTCGACGGTATTATTCTGACCCCCAGGGGAAGCCCACCCCCTACCCGCTGACGCGGGCCCCCTCAAGGGGGCGGCGCTGGCGGACCGGCAAAGCCGGATCCGCGGCGCCCAGGGTCTAGTGCCTGTTTCTTGGTACGCCACACCGTTGCTACCGCGGGCAGCCAGCGATAGCAACCGTGCTTCAGTCCAAGATACTTTCTCTAGACCCAGGAAACCGCGGATCCGGCTTTGCCGGTCCGCCGGTTTCGCCCCCTGGGGGGCGCGCGTCAGCGCGTAGGGGGGGTCCTCTTCTTCTATTCGAGTTTTATGCCGGTTTCGGCCACGACCTTGCCCCAGCGCTGCGTTTCGTCGGCGACCAGCTTGGCCAGTTCGGCGGGTGACGAGGGGGCCGGGTCGGCGTAGACGCCGGACAGTTTCTCCGTCACGGCGGGCTCGCGCAGCGCGGTCGCCACCATTTTCGACAATGCATCCACGGCGGACTGGGGCGTGCCCTTGGGGGCGAACAGCGCGAACCAGCCGCCCGACTCCAGGCCCGACACGCCGGATTCGGCGAAGGTGGGAATGTCCGGCGCGAAGCGCGAACGCTGGGTGCCCGTCACGGCGATGGCCTTGATGCGGCCGTCCTTGAGCAGCGGCATGGCCGGCGGCAGGCCGGCCACCACCAGGTCCAGTTCGCCGCGCGCCAGCGCCGGCAGGGCCTCGGCGAAGCTGCGGCTGTACGGGATGTGCAGCAGCTTGAGCCCATAGTTGCTTTGCAGGTAGGCGGCGGCCAGGTGCAGGTTGGTGCCGACGCCGGGCGTGCCATAGCGCAGTTCCTTCTGCCTGGCCAGGGCCAGGAACTCTTGCGGGTTCGAGGCCGGCAGCTTGGGGCTGGCCAGCAGCACGTTCTGGATGCGGGCCAGCAGCGCGACGGGCGCGAAGTCCTTCTCGGGCTTGATGCGCCAGTCGGGATAGAGATGGGTCAGGATGCCGTGCGTGTCCTTGCCGCCCAGCAGCAGCGTATAGCCGTCGGCCTTGGCGTCGGCCACGGCCTCGGTGCCTATCTTGCCGCCGGCGCCCAGTTTGTTCTCGACCACGAAGGATTGGCCGGTCTGGCGCGACAACTGTTCGCTCACGACGCGCGCGATCAGGTCCGGCGCCGTGCCCGGCCCATAGGGCACGACCACGCGCACGGGCCGGTCGGGATAGGAAGGTTTCTGGGCCGCCGCGGACGCGCAGACGAACAGGGCGGCGAGCGCGCAACGCGCGATGGATCGGTGCATGGAAGTCTCCTCGTATACGCACGCCCGTGTCTTTCGAATGGAGGGTCCGGCATGCGCAGACTCGATGCTAAACCTCTAAAACTCAAAAATCTATACTTTTGATTTTTTGAGGTCTAGAATGGGCGCCGATGATCGAACCGCAGGAGCATCATGGCCCGCTTACCCATCACCATCGCCACCTGGGACTATGACCGGGTCCGTCCGCTGCTGGACGGCCGCGTCACCGTCGAAGGCTGCGAGGTCAACTACCTTCCCATGCCGGTGGAAGAGTGTTTCCATCGCGCCTATTTCCACGGAGAATTCGACGTCGCCGAGATCGGCTTCAGTCCGTTCCTGATCGCGCTGTCGCGCGGCATCGCGCCCTACGTCGCCCTGCCCGTCTTCCTGTCGCGCACCTTCCGCCACTCCGCCATCTACATCCGCAATGACCGCGCCATCGCCAGCGCGGCCGACCTGCGCGGCAAGCGCATCGGCCTGCCCGAGTACCAGATGTCCGCCGTGCTGTGGGTGCGGGGTTTCCTGAAGGACGAGTACGGCATCGAGGCCGCCGACATCGAATGGGTCCAGGGTGGCCTGGAACAGTACGGCCGCAAGGACAAGTTCCCGCTCAATCTTCCGCCGGGCTTCCCGCTGTCGAGCGCGCCCCAGGGCCGCTCGCTGTCCAGCCTCCTGGCCAACGGCGAACTCGATGCCGTCATCTCCGCCCGAGCGCCTTCCTGCCTGCTCGACGGCCACCCCCGGGTGCAGCGCCTGTACCCCGACTATCGCGCGGTCGAGCAGGCGTACTACGCCCGCACCGGCCTGTTCCCCATCATGCACGCGCTGGGCGTGCGCCAGGACCTCGCCCAGGCGCATCCGTGGCTGCCCTCCAGCCTGTACAAGGCGTTCGCCCAGGCCAAGGAAATCGCCGAGCGCGACCTGCGCGAAGTCACCGCGCTGAAGATCGGGCTGCCGTGGGTGACCGCCGAGCTGGAAGCGACCGAGGCGGTCATGGGCCGGGACTTCTGGCCCTATGGCGTGGAAGCCAACCGCAAGACGCTGGAAGCGATGACGCGCTATTCGTACGAACAGGGGCTGGCCGTCCGCCAACTGGGCGTGGACGAACTGTTCGCGGCCAGCACGCTCGACCCCGTCCACATCTAGGAGCCGTCCATGCCCGCGCAACTGATCTGCTGTTCGCACAGTCCGCTCATGCTGGCGGATATCGAGGCGTCCGACCCCGAGGGCCAGCGCGCCTTCTTCGACCAGATGGAAACGGTCTCGCGCGAGGTCCATGCCTTCGCGCCGGACCTGGTGGTGAGCTTCGGCCCCGACCATTTCAACGGCTTCTTCTACGACCTGATGCCGGCGTTCTGCCTGGGCCTGGCGGCACACGGCACGCGCGACTGGGGACTGCCCGGCGGCCCGCTGCGCGTGCCCACCGAGCTGGCGCTGGAGTGCGCCCGGGCGCTGCATCGGCAGGACCTGGATACCGCCATTTCCTACGACATGTGCGTGGACCACGGCAACGCCATCTCGCTGACGCAACTGACGGGCGCGCTGGCGCGCTACGACGTGCTGCCCATCTTCCTGAATTGCGCCGCCGATCCGCGGCCGTCCATGCGCCGATCGCGCCTGTTCGGCGAGGCCGTGGGCCGCTTCCTGGCCACGCGCGGCCTGCGCGTGACCATCATCGGCTCGGGCGGCCTGTCGCACGATCCTCCCACGCCGCGCCTGCGCCAGGTGCCGCACGACATCGCGCAACGGCTGGTCAAGCGGCATACCCCCACGGCCGAGGAACTGGCCGCGCGCGAGGCCCGCGTGATCCAGGCCGGCCGCGACCTGGTCGCCGGCAAGGGGCCGTGCATGCCGCCCGACCGCGACTGGGACGAGGCCTTCATGGCCAAGCTGTGCGCGTACGACGTCGATGCCCTGGATGCCATCGACGATGCCGAGATCGACCGCAAGGCCGGCTTCGGCGGGCACGAGATCCGGGCCTGGGTCGCGGCCGCGGCCGCCGCGCGCGCGATCGAGACCCATCCCATGCAGGTGCGCTACTACCGGATCATTCCCGAGTGGCTGACGGGCATGGGCATCGTCACCGCCGGCTGACCCACCGACCACGAACCGACCAGGACACACCATGGCCCCCATTGCCCATCGCACCGGCACCGCCCGCAGCGGCGACGTCGAGATCTTCTATCGCCGCTTCGGCGCCCCCGGTGCCACGCCCGTCCTCATCGCGCACGGCCTGTCCTACTTCTCGTACGACTGGACCGGCATCGCCGAGGCCCTGGCCACCGATCGCGAAGTGGTCGCCGTCGACCTGCGCGGCTTCGGCGACTCCACCCGCAGCCTCGAGCGGCACTACGACCTGCGCGACTTCGCCGGCGACCTCATCGCCGTGCTCGACCATCTGCAGTGGCCGCGCGCGGTGCTGGCCGGCCACTCCATGGGCGGGCGGATCTGCCTGTGCACCGCGCACTGGTATCCCGACCGCGTGGCGGCGCTGGCCTGCCTGGACTTCGCGCCCGACGTGGCCGCCGCGGGCCGCCGCAATGTCGCCCTGCGCATCGGCAACCAGCCAGACGTCTTCGTATCCGTGGACGAGGCACTGGCCTACCACGGCCTGCCCGCCGGCCTGCCCGCGGACGCTCCCGCCAGGAAACGCTACGAAGCTTTCCTGCGGCCCGTTCCCGGCGGCTACGAGCTCAAGCGCGACCTGCACTTCCGCGACAGTTTCCGCCAGACCCTGCAGGGCAAGCCCGCCGCGCCGGGACCGGACCTGTGGGCCATGGTCAGGGAACTGCGGATACCGGCACTGTTCGTGCGCGGCAGCCGGTCCGACATGTTCGAGGCGCCCACGCTGGACAAGCTGCGGCTGGCCAACCCGCGTTGCCGCGCGGAAGAAATAGACGGCAGCCACGACCTGGCCGGCGACAACCCCGGGGACCTGGCGCGCGTGCTGCGCGCCTTCCTGCCCGCCGGCTGAACCGGCCGCCGGCCCGATACGACACGACGACACCGAACCAGGAGGAAGACCATGTCCATCGAAAAACTGCTGCCCCGGCACCGCGACCTGTATTACGGCGGCGCCTGGCATCGCCCGGAAGGCGGCTATGCCGACTCCTTCAGCCCGTCCACCGGCGAGAACCTGGGCCCCTGCGCGGTGGCCAGCCGCGCCGACGTCGACGCCGCCGTGCGCGCCGCCCACGAGGCCTATCGCTCGTGGCGTCGCACCTCGCCCGGCGAACGCGCCACGGTGCTGCGCCGCATCGCCCAGGTCATGCGCGAGCATCGCGAGGAACTGGCCATGATCGACGCCATCGACTGCGGCAATCCCGTGTCCGCGCTGATGAACGACGTCGACATCGCCACCCAGCTCATCGACTATTTCGCGGGACTGGTCTATGAGCTGCGCGGCTCCACGATCCCCATGGGCGAAGGCGTCATCGACATGACGGTGCGCGAGCCCTACGGCGTCTGCGCCCGCATCGTCGCCTACAACCACCCCATGATGTTCACGGCCAGCCGGCTGGCGGCGGCAGTCGCGGCCGGCAATACCGTCATCATGAAACCGCCGGTGCAGGCGCCGCTGTCGGCCTACCGGCTGATGGAACTGATAGACGGCATCGCGCCGCCCGGGGTCATCAACGTGCTGTCGGGCGGGACCGAGTGCGGCCAGGCGCTGGTGGACCACCCGCTGGTGCCCAAGGTCACGCTGATCGGCAGCATCGCCACCGGCAAGGCCATCGCGCGCGGCGCGGCCGAGCACCTCAAGCACGTCAGCCTGGAACTGGGCGGCAAGAACGCGCTAGTGGTCTATCCCGACGCGGACCTGGAACGGGCGATCAAGGGCGCCGTGGCCGGCATGTGCTTCACCTGGTGCGGCCAGGCGTGCAGCTCGACCACGCGCCTGTTCGTGCACGAGTCGGTGTACGAACAGGTGGTCCAGGGCGTGCTGGAAGGCGTGCGCGCCTACCGCCCCGGCCTGCCCACCGACAAGGCCACGACCATGGGCGCCATCGTCTCGCGCGAGCAGTACGACAAGATCATGCACTACATCGAGCTGGGCAGGCAGGAAGGCGCCCGGCTGGCCGCGGGCGGCAGGCATCCCGACGGCGCCGAGCTGGCCAACGGGCACTTCATCGAACCCACCGTGTTCACCGACGTGACCATGGACATGCGCATCGCGCGCGAAGAGATCTTCGGCCCGGTGCTGTCCATTCTCAAGTGGTCGGACGAGGACGAGATGTTCGAACAGGTCAACTCGCTGGAGTACGGACTGGCCGCCGGCGTCTACACCACGCGCCTGGACACGGCCCACCGCGCCGCCGGCCGCTTCGAGGCGGGCTACGTCTGGGTCAACAACGCCGCCAAGCATTTCTTCCCCGCACCCTTCGGCGGCTACAAGCAGTCGGGCAACAACCGCGAGGAATCCTTCGAGGAACTGGTGTCCTACACGCAATTGAAGAACGTCTACATCACGCTTTGAACCAGGAAGAGACAAGCATGCAATTCGATCAGTTGAAGAACGTCAAAGTCGAGATCGCCAACGGCATAGGCTGGGTCACGCTGAACCGCCCCGACAAGCGCAACGCGATGAGCCCGGACCTGCACTTCGAGATGGTGGACGTGCTCAAGGAGCTGGCCGAGGAGCCGTCGGTGCGCGTGCTGGTGCTGACCGGCGCGGGCGACAGCTGGTGCGCCGGCCAGGACATAGGCCTGTTCTTCCGCGCGCTGGACGACAAGCCCAAGCAGCGCCACCTGGCCCGTCTGGCCAACCACGAATGGCGCTGGACCCTGCTCAGCAGCTTTCCCAAGCCCACCATCGCCATGGTGAACGGGCACTGCTACGGCGGCGCCTTCGTGCAGTTGTTCGCCTGCGATTTCGCCATCGCGGCGGACGAAGCGCAGTTCGGCCTGTCCGAGGTGAACTGGGGCATCCTGCCCGGCGGCCTGGTCGGCAAGGTCATCGTCGACGGCCTGGCCTACCGCGACGCGGTCTACTATGCGATGACGGGCGATCCCTTCAATGGCAAGGTGGCCGCGCAGATGCGGCTGGTGACCGAGTCCGTGCCGCTCGAGCGGCTGCGCGCGCGCACCGAGGAACTGGCCGCCACGCTGGCGCGCAAGAATCCGCAGACGCTGCGCACCATCAAGGAAAGCCTGCGCCTGGTGCGCGGCATGAGCGTGGACCAGGCCGCCGACTACTTGCTGGCCAAGGAACGCGAGATGCGCTTCATGGATACCGAGGGCGGGCGCGAACAGGCGATGACCCAGTTCCTGGACGAGAAGACCTATCGCCCCGGCTACGGCGAATACCGGCGGGACGCGCAATGAGCGCCGCATCCGCGCCCGCCTCCGGCGACGTGCTGCAAGGCATCCGGGTGCTGGAGCTGGGCAACTTCATCACCGGCCCCTACGCCGGCCTGATGCTGGCCGACCTGGGCGCCGACGTGATCAAGGTCGAGCGGCCGGAAGGCGACCCCTTCCGCGCCTTCCGCGACGGCCAGTACAGTCCGAACTTCGTCGCCTTCAACCGCAACAAGCGCAGCGTCAGGCTGGACCTGGGCAGCGCGGCCGGGCGCGACGCCCTGCTGCGGCTGGTGGACACGGCGGACGTGCTGATCGAGAACTTCCGCCCCGGCGTCATGGACCGGATGGGACTGGGATGGGAAACGCTGCGCGCCCGGCGGCCGCAGCTGGTCTATTGCGCCATCGGCGGCTTCCTGCCCGGCAGCCGGCACGAGGGCCAGCCGGCCTTCGACACCATCGGGCAGGCCCTGAGCGGCATGCTGGACACCTTCCTGGATCCGTCCGATCCGCAGGTGCGCGGCCCCACCATCTCGGACCAGCTGGCGGGCATGTACGCGTGCCAGGGCATCCTGGGCGCGCTGTTCGCCCGCCAGGCCAGCGGGCGGGGCCGGCTGGTGGAGGTCAACATGATCGAAGCCTCCATGTCCTTCATGCCCGACTTCTTCGCCAGCTATACCCGCGACGGCACGCGCATGCAGTCGACCACGCGCGCGTCCTATTCGCACAGCCTGGCATTCGAGTGCGCCGATGGCGCGCGTATCGGCCTGCAGCTCTCGTCGCCGCCGAAATTCTGGGAAGGCCTGGTGCGGGCGGTGGACATGCCCGAACTGCGGGACGATCCGCGCTTCGCCACCCGCGGCGCGCGCATCGCCAACTTCGAGGCGCTGTCGGGCCTGCTGCGCGAGCGCTTCCGCACGCGGCCGCGGGAGCACTGGCTGGCCGCGCTGCGCGCCGCCGACGTCCCGCACGCGCCGGTCCTGACCGTGCCGGACATCCTGGACGACCCCGAGTTCGCGGCCGCCGGCAGTTTCCACCAGTTGCATCATCCGGAGATGGGCCCGGTGCGTGCGCTGAGCCGGCCCATCCGCTACGACGGCCAGCGTCCGCCCAGCCGCCATCCTCCTCCCACGCTGGGCGAACAGACCGCCGCGATCCTGGCCGAGGCCGGCCTGTCGGAACAGGAAATCGCCGCCGCCCGGGGACCGACCGCCTAGAGCCGTCCGTTTGCAAAAGAAAAGGAGACACCCCATGCCAGACCATCGCGACACTTCCATCACCCGCCGCGGCTTCATCTCCGCCGGCGCCGGCCTGGCCCTGGCCGCGGCCGGCGCCGCGCGCGGCCAGGGCGACACCTACCCGAGCCGCGCCATCCGCGTCATCGTGCCCTTCCCCGCCGGCGCCGGGGCCGACTCCAACGCCCGGCTGGTGGCCCAGCAATTGGCGGAAAGACTGGGCCAGCCGGTGGTGGTCGACAACCGGCCCGGCGCCAACGGCCTGATCGGCACCGAGGCCGTGGCCAAGGCCGCGCCCGACGGCTATACCCTGCTGTTCGTCGACCGCGGCGCGCTGGGCATCAACCCCAGCCTGTACAAGAAGCTGCCCTACGATCCGTTGAAGGATTTTTCCTACGTAGGCATCGCGGTCTGGGGCCCCTATGTGCTGGTGGCCGGCTCCAAGCAACCCGCCAAGACCATCCAGGAGTTCGTCGCCGCCGCCCGCAAGCAGCCCGGCCGCCTGACCTATGCCAGCTTCGGCAACGGCAGCATGACCCAGCTGGGCACCGAGTCGCTGTGCTCGCTGCTGGGCATACAGCTGACCCACGTGCCCTACAAGGGCGGCGCCCCGGCGCTGACCGCGGCCATGGCCGGCGAGGTGGACATGGCCCTGGTCACGATCGGACCCGCCCTGGGCGCGATCCGCGAAGGCCGCGTGCGGCCGCTGCTGGTGGGCGGCGGCCGCCGCTTCCCGCTGCTGCCGGACGTGCCCGCCGTGAGCGAGATCGGCGGCGACGAGAACACCATCCCCAACACCTATTTCGGCTTCGCCCTGCCGGCCGGCACGCCCGCCGCGATCCGCGACCGCCTCTCGGGCACCATCCGCCAGGTGCTGGCCGATACGGCCATCCGGGCAAAACTGGCCGACAGCGGCTTCCAGCCTGCCCAGGGCACCCCGGAGGAGATGCGGTCCACGGTGGAACGCGACATCGCGGCCTTCGGCCGGCTCGCGCGCGAACTGAACATCCGGCCCGAATGATGGACGGTCCGCAGGATAATGGCGGGGATGGAATAATCGCGGTCTGCGCCCCGGCGCCGACCGCAGCTCCCGAACCAGGCTTCCGACCCATGTCCTCATTCACCGACACCACGCTCGACCGGATGGCGCGCTATCTGCAACTGGCATCGCTGTTCCGCAACAAGATCATTACCGGCGACTGGCCGGTGGGCGGCCGCATCCCGAACGTGGCGGACCTGGCCGTGGACTTCGAAGTGGCGCGCGGCACCATACGCGAGGCGCTGGGCGTGCTGGAGGACGAAGGGCTGATCGAGCGCTTCCGCGCGAAGGGCAGCTTCGTTCGCCGGACGCCCAAGGAGCGCAGCGCGCACCGGCTGGCCATCGACTGGGCCTCGCTGATCTCGGCCCACGAGGGTGCGGACATCGAGGTCCTGGAACAGCGCGAGCTGGACGAACTGCCCGCCTTCGCGGCGGGCGAAGGCGAACCGGCCGAGCATTACACGATGATGCGCCGGCTGCACGCGCGCGACGGCCACCCCTACCTGGCGGCCCGCTTCATTCTGGACAGCGAGTTGTTCAGGCAAGGACCGCCTGAGCGCTTCCGGCACGAGGCCACCCTGCCCATCCTGCACGAGATCGCCGGCAAGCGCATCGCGCGGGCCAACCAGGTCATGACCCTGGGCAGCGCCGACCGCGAGATGGCCGCGCTGCTGGAACTGCCGCTGAACGCGCCGGTGGCGCACGTCGTGCGGCGCGCCATCGACACGTCGGGCAAGCTGATCTACGTGGGGGAAGGGATATACCGGGGGGATGCGGTCAGGCTGGAGATCGCGCTGATCTGATTCAGAGCAGCTTGTCGAGCACCGCCATGACGCCCACGGCCACGACCAGCATGGAACCGAGCTTGATGGTCATGCGCTGTTCCAGCAGGCGCAATTCCGAGCGAAATTCCGATCTCAGCTGACCCTCGGTGCTGATCAACCGGTTTTCCAGCGCGTGGATATCTCCTTTGAGGCTGGTTTCCACCCGCTCGAGATCGGTACGCGCTGCCAGAGAGACCCGTTCGAGATCGGCTCGCGTAGCGAGAGTGACCTTTTCAAGATCGGCCCGCGTAGCCAGCGTAACCTTTTCAAGATCGGCTCGCGTAGCCAAGGCATCCATGCCGGTTGTCAGCACCTGCGCCAGGGCCTCGGCCTGCGCATCGGCCACAGGCGCAGCCACGCCTGCCTGCTGCAGGCGTTTGGAATATTGCAAGGTGTCGAAGGCAAGAGCGGCGGTCATGGAAATATTCTATGCCATACGGTCGCGCTGAAAAACAACGGGCAGGATGTTTCCATCCTGCCCGCCGTCATCCTGCCTGGCACAAGCGCGCGATCAAACCCCGACCAGCCGGACCCGCGCCTCGCGGTACTTGTCCGACGTGCGCTCCAGCACGTTCTGCGGCAGCCTCGGCGCGGGAGCGGTCTTGTCCCAGGGCTGGGTTTCCAGCCAGTCGCGCACGAACTGCTTGTCGAACGACGGCGGGCTGCTGCCCGGCACGTAGGAATCGGCCGGCCAGAAGCGCGACGAATCGGGCGTCAGCACCTCGTCCATCAAATGCAGCACGCCGTTCTCGTCCAGGCCGTATTCGAACTTGGTATCGGCGATGATGATGCCGCGCTGGGCGGCATATTCGGACGCCAACTGGTAGATGCGCAGCGAGACTTCGCGGATCTGCTCGGCCAGTTGCGGGCCGACTTCCCTGACCACGTGCTCGAAGCTGACGTTCTCGTCGTGCGAGCCCAGTTCCGCCTTGGCCGCCGGCGTGAAGATGGGCGCGGGCAGCTTCTGCGCCTGCACCAGGCCTTCCGGCAGCTTGATGCCGCACACGCCGCCGGTGTCCTGGTAGTCCTTCCAGCCCGAGCCGATCAGGTAGCCGCGCACCACCGCTTCCACCAGCACCGGCTTGAGCCGCTTGACCACCACCGCCCGGCCCGCGACCTGGTCGCGTTCGTCGGCGGCGACGACGCTCTCGGGCTCGACGCCGGTTAGGTGGTTGGGGATGATGTTGCCGAGCCGGCCCAGCCAGAAGTTGGTGAGCGAGTTCAGCACCTCGCCCTTGCCCGGGATCGGATCGTCCAGGATGACGTCGAAGGCGGACAGGCGGTCGGTGGTGACGATCAGGAGCTTGTCGTCGCCGACGGCATACATGTCGCGCACTTTGCCTCGCGCCAGCAGCGGCAGGGAACGGATGGTGGACTGGTAGAGCGGTGCGGACATGATGCGGCCTGCTTCGACGGTTGAGGGCTTACTTGACGATCTGGGCCAGCTTGCCGGAGGCGTAGTCGGCGGCGATCTGCGACAGCGGAATCGCCTTGATCTTGCTGGCGTTGCCGGCGGTACCGAACTGGGTGTAGCGCTCGACGCAGATCTTCTTGGCGGCGGCGCGCGCGGGCTTGAGGTACTCGCGCGGGTCGAACTTCGAGGGGTTTTCGGCCAGGAAGCGGCGGATCGCGCCGGTCATCGCCAGGCGGATGTCGGTGTCGATGTTGATCTTGCGCACGCCGTGCTTGATGGCTTCCTGGATTTCCTCGACCGGCACGCCGTAGGTTTCCTTCATGTCGCCGCCGAATTCGCGGATCTCGGCCAGCAGGTCCTGCGGCACGCTGGAGCTGCCGTGCATCACCAGGTGGGTGGTCGGCAGGCGGCGGTGGATTTCCTTGATGCGTTCGATGGCGAGGATATCGCCGCTGGGCTTGCGCGAGAACTTGTAGGCGCCATGGCTGGTGCCGATGGCGATGGCCAGCGCGTCGATCTGGGTGCGCTTGGCGAAGTCGGCGGCCTGCTCGGGGTCGGTCAGCAGTTGTTCGCGGGTCATCGTGCCTTCGGCGCCATGACCGTCTTCCTTGTCGCCCTTCATGGTTTCGAGCGAGCCCAGGCAGCCCAGTTCGCCTTCGACCGAGATGCCCTGCACGTGGGCCATCTTCACGACCTGGGTGGTGACGTCGACGTTGTAGTCGTAATCGGCGATGGTCTTGCCGTCGGCCATCAGCGAGCCGTCCATCATCACGCTGGAGAAGCCCATCGCGATGGCGCCCTTGCAGACGTCGGGCGACTGGCCGTGGTCCTGGTGCATGACGACGGGAATGTGGGGATAGGACTCGACCGCCGCGGCGATCAGGGCCTTCAGGAAGCCTTCGCCGGCATACTTGCGGGCGCCGGCCGAGGCCTGCATGATGACCGGGCTGTTGGTCTCGTCGGCGGCTTCCATGATGGCCTGGACCTGCTCCAGGTTGTTGACGTTGAACGCCGGGATGCCGTAGCCGTTTTCTGCCGCATGGTCGAGCAGTTGACGCATGGAAACGAGTGCCATTGTGAACTCCTGATTGAAAGTTGTAATGCCGCGCTCAACCGTGTTGGCCGACGCGCACGATTTTTAGAGTATTGGTTCCGCCCGGCGAACCCATCGGTTCGCCCACGGTGAAGACGACCAGGTCTCCCGGCCCCGCCACGCCCTTTTCCACCAGCAGTTTCTCGGCCGCCAGCAGCGATGCGTCGCGATCGCCGGATTCTTCCAGCTGCAACGTCCGCACGTTGCGGTACAGCGCTACTTTACGCTGCGTCGCCACGCGCGGGGTCAATGCGTAAATGGGTGTTGCACTATCGTGCCGGCTCATCCACAAGGTGGTCGCACCCGAATGCGTCAACGCGCAGATCGCCTTGCAGCGCATGTGATGCGCGGTGAACAGCGCGGCGTAGGCGATGGACTGGTCCACGCGATGGAAGGTCTGGTCCAGGAAATCCTTGTCCAGCTCGAAATGCTGGGACTTCTCGGCTTCCAGGCAGATGGAGGCCATGGCTTCGATGGTCTCGACCGGGTAGCGCCCGACCGCGGTCTCGGCGGACAGCATCACCGCATCGGTACCGTCGAGCACCGCGTTGGCCACGTCCGACACTTCGGCGCGCGTGGGCATGGCGTTGACGATCATGGATTCCATCATCTGCGTGGCCGTGATGACGGTACGGTTGCGCGAACGCGCCATCCGGATCATGCGTTTCTGCAGCGCGGGCACGGCGGCCGCGCCGACCTCCACCGCCAGGTCGCCGCGCGCCACCATGATGCCGTCCGAGGCGTCGATGATTTCCTCGAGCACGGCGATGGCCTCGGCCCGCTCGATCTTGGCGATGAGCTGGGGCCGCGCGCCGGTGGGGGCGCCGGCGATGGCCACCAGCTGGCGTGCCATCTCCATGTCGGTGCGGTTCTTGGGGAAGCTGATGGCGATGTAGTCCACGCCCATCTGCACCGCGGACCGGAGGTCTTCCATGTCCTTGCCGGTCAGCGCAGGCGCGGTCAGGCCCCCGCCCTGGCGGTTGATGCCCTTGTTGTTCGAGAGCTCGCCCCCGACCAGCACCTCGGTGTGGATCTCGGTGCCTGCGACGCGGATCACCAGCAGGCGGATCAGGCCGTCGTTCAGGAGCAGGATGTCGCCCGACCGCACGTCGCGCGGCAGGTCGGGATAGTCCAGGCCCACCTTGCCCTGGTCGCCCAGTTCGCAGGCGGCATCGAGGATGAAGGGCTGGCCCGGCTCGAGCTGGACCTTGCCGTCGGCGAATTTGCCGACGCGTATCTTGGGCCCCTGCAGGTCGGCCATGATCGCGACCTCGCGATCACAGGTCAGCGCGGCGGCGCGCACCAGGCCGGCGCGCGCCGCGTGGTCTTCCGCGGTGCCATGCGAGAAATTGAGCCGTACTACATCGACGCCGGCACGGATCATCCGCGCCAGCGTGTCGGCCGAGCTGGAAGCCGGCCCGAGTGTAGCCACGATCTTCGTGGCACGAGCGGAAGGTGCGTCCACAGGGTCAGGCGCCTTGAGCGGCGCGCTCCTCCAAGATGGCGACCGCGGGCAGCGACTTGCCTTCCAGGAACTCGAGGAAGGCACCGCCACCGGTCGAGATGTAGCCAACCTGGTCCGCGATGCCGTACTTGGCGATCGCGGCCAGCGTGTCGCCCCCGCCGGCGATCGAGAACGCCGGCGAGGCCGCGATGGCGCGGGCCAGCGTTTCGGTGCCATGCGAGAAGGCGTCGAACTCGAACACCCCCACCGGGCCGTTCCAGACGATGGTGCCGGCGACCTTGAGCAGCTGCGCCAGGCGTTCGGACGTGACGGGACCGATGTCCAGGATCAGGTCGTCGGCCGCGACGGCATCGGCGGACTTGGTCTGGGCCGGCGCATCGGCGGCGAAGGTCTTGGCGCACACCACGTCGGTCGGGATGGGCACGGCGGCGCCGCGCTTCTCCATGATCTCGATGATGGCCCTGGCCTCGTTCACCAGATCCGGCTCGGCCAGCGACTTGCCGATGGGCAGGCCCTTGGCCAGCATGAAGGTGTTGGCGATGCCGCCCCCCACGATGAGCTGGTCGACCTTGTCGGCCAGGCTCTTGAGGATGGTCAGCTTGGTCGAGACCTTGGAACCGGCCACGATGGCCACCAGCGGCCGCTTGGGCGCGCTCAGCGCGCGGCCCAGGGCGTCCAGCTCGGCCGCCAGCAGCGGGCCGGCGCAGGCCACGGGGGCGTAGCGCGCGATGCCGTGCGTGGTGGCTTCCGCGCGGTGCGCGGTGCCGAAGGCGTCGTTGGCGTAGACGTCGCACAGCGCGGCCATCTTGCGCGCCAGCGCCTCGTCGTCTTTTTTCTCGCCCTTGTTGACGCGGCAGTTCTCGAGCAGCACGACTTCACCGGGCGCGACGGACACGCCGTCGACCCAGTCGGCCACGAGCCGCACGGGCTTGCCCAGCAGCTCGGACAGGCGCTTGGCCACCACCGCCAGCGAATCGGCGGGGGTCAGGGTGCCTTCGGTGGGACGGCCCAGGTGCGACGTCACCATGACCGCCGCGCCGGCGTCCAGCGCCAGGCGGATGCCCGGCACCGACGCGCGGATGCGCGTGTCCTCGGTGATGTTGCCCTGGTCGTCCTGGGGCACGTTCAGATCGGCGCGGATGAACACCCGCTTGCCGTCCAGTTTTCCCTTGGCCGCCAGATCGGCCAGCGTGATGACCTTGCTCATGGACTTACTTCGCCGACATCAGCGCCACGGTGGTGTCCAGCATGCGGTTGCTGAAGCCCCACTCGTTGTCGTACCACGACGAGACCTTCACCAGGTTGCCGTTGACCTTGGTCAGCGTGGCGTCGAAGGTGCTGGAGGCCGGGTCGTGGTTGAAGTCGGACGACACCAGCGGCTCGGTCGAGTAGTTCAGGATGCCCTTGAGCGAGCCTTCCGAGGCTTCCTTCAGGATGGCGTTGACTTCCTCGACGGTGGTGTCGCGCTTGGCGATGAAAGTCAGATCGACCACCGACACGTTGATGGTCGGGACGCGGATGGCGTAGCCGTCCAGCTTGCCGTTGAGCTCGGGCATCACCAGGCCGACCGCGGCGGCGGCGCCGGTCTTGGTCGGGATCATGTTCTGGGTGGCCGAGCGGGCGCGGCGCAGGTCCTCGTGGTAGACGTCGGTCAGCACCTGGTCGTTGGTGTAGGCGTGGACGGTGGTCATCAGGCCCGAGACGATGCCCAGCTTGTCGTGCAGCGGCTTGACCAGCGGGGCCAGGCAGTTGGTGGTGCACGAGGCGTTCGAGATGACGGTGTGCTCGGCCTTCAGCACGTCCTGGTTCACGCCGTAGACGATGGTGGCGTCGACGTCCTTGCCGCCGGGGGCGGAGATGACGACCTTCTTGGCGCCGCCCTTCAGGTGGGCGCCGGCCTTTTCCTTGCTGGTGAAGAAGCCGGTGCATTCCAGCACCACGTCCACGCCCAGTTCGCCCCAGGGCAGCTCGGCCGGGTTGCGGTTGGCCAGCACGCGGATCTTGTCGCCGTTGACGACCATGTACTCGCCCTCGACCGTGACGGTGCCGGGGAACTTGCCGTGGGCAGTGTCGTAACGGGTCAGGTGCGCGTTGGTCTTGGGATCGCCCAGGTCGTTGATGGCGACGATTTCGATGTCGTGCTTCTTGCCACCTTCATAGTGGGCACGCAGGACGTTGCGGCCGATGCGGCCATAGCCATTGATCGCGACACGGATAGTCATGGTGTTTCCTTTGCTTTGATGAGAAGAATCTATGACGCTGGTGGACGGCGGCCCCGCTCAGCCCACCAGTTTCCGGACGGCTTCGACGACCCGTTCGGTGGTAAATCCGAAATGCTTGAACAATACGCCGGCCGGCGCGGATTCGCCGTAGGTGTCGATCCCCACGACCTCGCCGTCCAGTCCCACATACTTGCGCCAGTAGTCGGTGACTCCGGCCTCGACCGCCACGCGCGGCAGGCTGCGCGGCAGCACGTGCTGGCGCCAGGCCTCGTCCTGCCTGTCGAAGACCTGCGTGCACGGCATGGACACCACGCGCACGAAGATCTCGTCCTTGGCCAGCGCCTCTTGCGCGGCCAGCGCCAGCGCGACTTCCGAGCCGGTGGCGATGATCACGGCGCGCGGGTTGAGCGCGTCGCGCAGCACGTAGCCGCCGCGCGAGATGTTGGCGATGGTGGCCTGGTCGCGCTCGACGAAAGGCAGGTTCTGGCGGGACAGCAGCAGCGCCGTCGGACCACCCGCATGCACGTCCATGCCGATGCTGGCCGGCCGCTCGACCGCCGCGCCCCAGGCCACCGCGGTCTCGGTGGTGTCGCAGGGACGCCAGACCGCCAGGTTGGGAATCAGGCGCAGGCTGGCCGCATGCTCGATGGACTGGTGGGTGGGGCCGTCCTCGCCCAGGCCGATGGAGTCGTGCGTGAACACGTGCACCACGCGCTGTTTCATCAGCGCCGCCATGCGCAGGGCATTGCGGGAATAGTCGGAGAAGGTCAGGAAGGTGCCGCCGAACGGCAGGTAGCCGCCGTGCAGCGCGATGCCGTTCATGATGGCGGCCATGCCGAACTCGCGCACGCCGTAGTTGATGTGGCGGCCGAACTCGATGCCGTCCTTGCCGGCGCGCACCGGCGCCACGCCCTTCCAGTCGGTGTAGTTGGAACCGGTCAGGTCGGCCGAGCCGCCCAGCAGCTCGGGCAGCATGCCGGCCAGCGCCGTGATGGCGAACTGCGATGCCTTGCGGGTGGCGACGGTTTCCTGCTTCTGGTTGGTCTCGGCCAGGAACCGGGCGAATTGCTCGGCGAACTCGGCCGGCAGGTCGCCGCGCATGCGGCGCTCGAACTCGGCGGCCTGCCCGGGGAACTGGGCGGCGTATTTGGCGAACAGCTCGTTCCAGGCACCTTCGGCCTGCGCGCCCTTGGCCTTGCCGTCCCAGAACGCATAGACCTCGGCCGGGATCTCGAAGGGCGCGTAGGGCCAGCCGATGGCTTCGCGGGTGGCGGCGATTTCCTTGTCGCCCAGCGGCGCGCCGTGGACCTTGTCGGTACCGGCCATGGTGGGCGCGCCCTTGCCGATGACGGTGCGGCACTCGATCAGCGTCGGGCCGCCGTGCTTGCCGGCCTGGGCCTTGGCCTGGGCGATGGCGGCCTCGACGGCCTTGGCATCGTGGCCGTCGACGTTGCGGATCACGTTCCAGCCATAGGCCTCGAAACGCTTGGCGGTATCGTCGGCGAACCAGTACTTGATCTCGCCATCGATGGAGATGCCGTTCGAGTCGTACAGCACGACCAGCTTGGACAGCTTGAGCGTGCCGGCCAGCGAGGCGACTTCGTGCGAGATGCCTTCCATCAGGCAGCCGTCACCGACGAAGGCATAGGTGAAGTGGTCGACGATGGGCAGGCCCGGACGGTTGAACTCGGCCGCCAGCAGCGCTTCGGCCAGCGCCATGCCCACGGCGTTGGAGATGCCCTGCCCCAGCGGACCGGTGGTGGTCTCGACTCCCGGGGTGATGCCGACCTCGGGGTGGCCCGGGGTCTTCGAATGCATCTGGCGGAAATTGCGCAGTTCCTCGATGGGCAGGTCGTAGCCCGTGAGGTGCAGCAGCGAATAGATCAGCATCGAGCCGTGGCCGTTGGACAGCACGAAGCGATCGCGGTCCGCCCAGGCGGGATTGGCCGGATTGTGGCGCAGGTGTCCATGCCAGAGCGCGAGGGCGATTTCCGCCATGCCCATCGGCGCCCCGGGGTGGCCGGAGTTGGCCTTCTGGACGGCATCCATGGACAGCGCACGGATGGCATCCGCCATATTGAGTTGAGAGGCGGCTTGATTGCTCATGAAGACACTCGTTCCGGCGGGAAAACCCGCTGCTACAAAGCTTTCGAGTTTAACATTCGTACAAGTCCCCCGCCCTTTCGGGGGCCAGGATGCTTGTCAAAAGTTACATCGCTCTTCCATCCATGCCCTTGCCCCGCTTCCACGTCGATCTTCCCCTGCAAGCCGGCGCCCGGCTCGCCCTGCCCGTGCCCATCGCCCACCATGCCCTGCGCGTGCTACGCCTGCGCGACGGCGACGAGATCGTCCTGTTCGACGGCCGGGGCGGCCAGTACCCCGCCCGGCTGGAAGTGGACGGCCGGACGGCGATGGCCCAATTGGGCCAGCACGATCCGCGCGAGGCCGAGCTGCCGGGCCGCATCGTGCTGGCGCAGGCCATCCCGTCGGGCGACAAGATGGACTGGGTGGTGGAAAAGGCGGTGGAAGTCGGCGCGCATGCCATCCAGCCCCTGGCGGCCGCCCGCAGCATCCTCAAGCTGTCCGGCGAACGCCTGGAGAAGCGGGTGCAGCACTGGCAGCGGGTGGCGATTGCCGCCTGCGAGCAGTGCGGCCGCAACCGCGTCCCCACCGTGGCCGCGCCGCTGACGCCCGAGCAATGGCTCTCGCGCCCCGCGCCCGACGGCACCCGGCGGGTGTTCTGCGACCCCGACGCAGAAGTCCGGCTCACCGAATGGCTGGGCGGCCTGCCCTCCCCCCCGGCCGACCTGGAACTGCTGGTCGGCCCGGAAGGCGGCTGGTCGCCCGAGGAATACGCGCTGGCCACCCGCCACGGCGTGCGCGCCGTCCGCTTCGGCGACCGCATCCTGCGCACCGAGACAGCCGGCACCGCGCTGATCTCGGCCCTGTCCGCCAAGCTGGACTGGATCTGACGGGGGCGAGCCCCGTCAGATCACGCCGCAAGCCATGCGGGCACCGCCGCCGCCCAGCGGCATGGGGTGGTCCGCATGGTTGTCGCCGCCCTGGTGCACCATCAACGCGTGGCCCTGCACCTCCGACAGCTTCTTCAGCTTGGGTGCCAGCACCGGATAGTCCGCCTTGCCGTTGGCATCCACGTACAGCGCCGGCAGGTCGCCCAGGTGGCCGCCATCGTCCCAGGGTTCGCCGTGCTTGCCGGTTTTCTTCGGATCGTAGTGGCCGCCCGCCGCCAGCGCGGCCACCGGCTTGCCGTCCTGCTGGCCGGGGTCGCAACTGGGATTCTGGTGGACGTGGAAGCCGTGCAGGCCCGGCGCGAGACCGGTCAGCGCCGGCGTGAACACCAGGCCGTAGGGCGTTTCCTTGACCGTGACCTTGCCGATGTCCTGCCCCTTGCCCTGGGCGTCCACGGTGGTCATCGGAATGGAAAGGTCGGCCAGGGCCGGCGCGCAGAGCGTGGACGTTCCCAGGAACAGCATTGCCGCAATGTGGCGTTTCATGGATCCTCCTTACCTCGTCATGGACAAACGAATGGCGCCACCCCGCATGGGCAAGTCCGGCGGACAGCCGCGCCGCCCAGCCTAGGCCGGCGCAACCGCCCCGTCGGCCTTGTCCAGGACGAAGGTGAAGGCCTTGCCGTTCTCGCGCGCGAACTCGACCACGTCCTCGCCTACCTGGGCGATGGCCGCCGCGTGCTCGGACAGGCCGGGATCGTCCTGGTGCAGCTGGCGCAGCGCCAGCACCATGCCGGCCGGCTGATCGAGCACCGTGTCGCACAGGCAGTCGTACAAGGCATCGAGATTGCCGCCGAAATGCTCGGGGAAATCGACCGCGTTGGCGATTGCCCGCAGCACGGCGGACTTGCTCTTGGCCCGCGAACAATCGACCTCGTAGACGGCCAGCTTCAAGTGCCGCGCGGCCTGGAGCAAGGCCTTCACGTCGAGGTCCGGACCGGCCAGCGCACCGCCGGACTTGAGGCATTCGTTCAGGTTTCTCGCATTCGAGGACATGGATCACTCCTGGATGCGCCGAAACGACGCGTAGTGATCGGCGGTATACCAGTACTCTCCGCTGGTGGCGGGATCGCCCGTGTCGCCCTTGCCGGCGACGATGCGCCGCGCGCCGCGGTTGCGCGCACCGGGCGTGGGGACGGTGTACTCGGTATAGTACCCACGCGCCCGCACGGGCAAAAGGCGTTCGCGGTTATAAAACGTCACGCCGTCGCGGGCGTGGCGGAACGGCCCGCCCTGCCGGATCTGCGCCAGCACCTGGCGCGCCTCCGGCGGCAGGTCGCGCGCGTCGATCGTGCCGGGCACGGGGCCTCGGGCCCATGCGCCAGCCCCCAGCGCCAGCCACAACAGCACGATCGTGAATCCGCGCAGGAAACGGCCTAGTGTCCAAGACATCGCTATTCCTCGTCGGTACGGAAGAATGCCAGCACCTCGTCGCTGCGGATGAGCGTATCGCCAAACCCCAGGGCGATCAACTCACGCGTGTAGCCGGGCTCGAACAGCAGGTAGGACGCCAGGGAAGCGCCCGTCAGGGTATCGGGGCCGGACGAGACGCCCATGCCGCGCAGCAGCGTGCGCATCGCCGCAGGCAGGCTGTCCAGGTGGCGGCCGGCGATCTCGTCCAGGCGCTGGCTGGGAGATATCGATAGCACGCGTATGGGACGCAGCGCGCCGCTCCAGCGCTCCCCGGCCGGCAGCCGCAACAGGGTCTGGTTGATGCGCTGGATGCGTTCGATGTCGGCGTCCAGGCTGTCCAGGAAGATGTTGGACAAAGCGTGGCCGCCGATCTGCGCCAGCGTCGGGTAGGTGGCCGCCCCCGCCCTGCGCCGGGGATCCGCCTCGGAATGGCCGCCGCTGATGATCAGCACGCGGCCGGCGCCCAGGTGGATCGCGGGGCTGATGGGAGCAAGCTGCCGCATGGAACCATCGCCGCACCACTCGGGCTCTCCATGCACCAGCAGCCGGCGGGCAGGAAACACGAACGGGATCGCGCTGGACGCCAGCAGATGCTCGACGCCGATTTCGGCCCGCACCGCCACGCGCAGGGAACGGCGCCACGGCTCGATCTCGTAGGCAGACTGGTAGAAGGTGATGTGCTGGCCCGAGGTATAGCCGGTAGCGGCGATGGCCAGCGCCTGGACCACGCCGTCGGCCAGGTTGGCGTCCAGCCGCCCGAAGTCCAGCACGCCGCGCAGCAGTTCGCCCAGCGGCTGGTTGTCCAACAGCGCGGGCTGCTGGCTGCGGCCCACGCGGGCCATCATCAGCGCGAACGAAAGCATGGACAGCCAGCTTCCCCCGCCGCGCACGGTGCGCAGCGCATCGGTCCGGTAGACCTGGTCGGCGTGGAAATTCTCCCAGACGTCCAGCATGTGCTCGATCGTCTGCTGCAGGTGATGGGCGCCGCAGGCCAGCACGGCGGCGTTGATGGCACCGGCCGACGTGCCGCACAGGACATGGAAGGGATTGGCGTGCAGGCCGCCGGGACGCTCGCCCAGGATGCGGACGATGGCCTTGAGCACACCTACCTGGTAGGCCGCCCGGGCGCCGCCGCCGGCAAGCACGAGGCCGGTGCATGCGGGCCGCAGCACCGGCACGGTGGGAGCCGCACGCGCGGCCCCCGCTGCGGGATCAACGTCCGCCGCTGCCATCCAGGCGCGAGGCGTTGGCATCCATGACCGTCAGCGCGGTCATGTTGATGATGCGGCGCACCGTCGAACTGGCGGTCAGGATGTTGACCGGGGCCTTGCAGCCGAGCAGGATGGGACCGATGGCCACGTTGTTGCCGGCCGCCGTCTTCAGCAGGTTGTAGGCAATGTTGGCCGACTCGATGGTGGGGCACACCAGCAGGTTGGCTTCGCCCTTGAGCGCGCTGTCCGGCATGATGCGGTTGCGGATCGCCTCGTCGATGGCGCAGTCGCCGTGCATCTCGCCGTCCACTTCCAGCCACGGCGCGCGCTCCTGGATCAGCGCCAGCGCCTGGCGCATCTTGACCGCCGACGGCGAATCGCTGGAGCCGAAGTTCGAGTGCGACAGCAGCGCGGCCTTGGGCTCGACGCCCAGGCGCTTCATTTCCTCGGCCGCCATGATGGTGATCTCGGCCAGCTGGTCGGCATCGGGATTCTCGTTCACGTGCGTATCGACCAGCACCACCGTGCGCTGCGGCAGCACGAGGAAGTTCATCGCGGCGTAGACCTTGGCGCTGGGGTTGCGGCCGATGACCTCGTCGACGAACTGCAGGTGATTGCCGTAGGGACCGACCGTGCCGCAGATCATGCCGTCGGCGTCGCCCTGGTGGACCATCATCGCGCCGATCAGCGTCAGGCGCCGGCGCATCTCGATCTTCGCGTATTCCTTGGTGATGCCCTTGCGCTTGGTCATTTCCCAGTAGGTCTGGGAATAGTTGCGGTGGCGCTCGTCGAACTCGGTGTTGGTGACCTCGACGTCCTGGCCCAGGCGCATCCGCAGGCCCAGCTTCTCGATGCGCTTGGCCAGCACCGCCGGACGGCCGACCAGTATGGGACGGGCCAGGCCGTCGTCCACCACCGCCTGCACCGCGCGCAGCACGCGCTCGTCCTCGCCCTCGGTGTAGACGATGCGGGCCTTGCCGCCCTCGCGCACCGTGCGGCGCGCCGCGCCGTACAGCGGACGCATGAAGGCGCCGGAGTGATAGACGAACTGCTGCAGTTGCTCGACGTAGGCATCCATGTCGGCGATCGGCCGCGTGGCGACGCCGGAGTCCATGGCGGCGCGCGCCACGGCGGGCGCAATGCGCACGATCAGGCGCGGATCGAAAGGCTTGGGAATCAGGTATTCCGGGCCGAACGCGAGATCGGACACGTCATAGGCCGCGGCGACGATCTCGCTCTGTTCCTGGCGCGCCAGTTCGGCGATCGCATGCACGGTGGCGATTTCCATCTCGCGCGTAATGGTGGTCGCGCCCACGTCCAGGGCGCCCCGGAAGATGTAGGGGAAACACAGCACGTTGTTGACCTGGTTCGGATAGTCCGAACGGCCGGTGGCGATGACGGCGTCGTCGCGCACCGACTTCACGACCTCGGGCAGGATCTCCGGCGTGGGGTTGGCCAGCGCCAGGATCAGCGGCCGCTTGGCCATGGCCGCCACCATCTCGGGCTTGAGCACGCCGCCGGCGGACAGGCCCAGGAACACGTCGGCGCCCTCGATCACCTCGCCCAGCGTGCGCTTGTCGGTATCCTGCGAGAAACGCTCCTTGTCGGGGTCCATCAGCGTGGTGCGTCCCTTCCAGACCACGCCCTCGATGTCGGTCACCCAGACATTGGCCAGCGGCAGGCCGAGGTCCACCAGCAGGTTCAGGCAGGCCAGCGCCGCGGCGCCCGCGCCCGACGCAACCAGCTTGACCTCGTCGATCTTCTTGCCGACCACGGCCAGGCCGTTCAGCACGGCGGCCGCCACGGTGATGGCCGTGCCGTGCTGGTCGTCGTGGAACACGGGGATGTTCATGCGCTGACGGGCCTTGCGTTCGACCGCGAAGCACTCCGGCGCCTTGATGTCTTCCAGGTTGATGCCGCCGAACGTCGGCTCGAGCGCCGCGATGATGTCGACCAGCTTGTCGGGGTCGGTCTCGTTGACCTCGATGTCGAACACGTCGATGCCGGCGAATTTCTTGAACAGGACCGCCTTGCCTTCCATGACCGGCTTGGACGCCAGCGCCCCGATCGCTCCCAGGCCCAGCACCGCCGTGCCGTTGGAGATCACCCCCACCAGGTTGCCGCGCGCGGTGTAGCGGAACGCGGCCGCGGGGTCGTCGACGATGGCTTCGCACGCCGCCGCTACCCCCGGAGAATAGGCCAGCGCCAGGTCGCGCTGGTTGACGAGTTGCTTGGTCGGGGCAATGGAAATCTTGCCCGGACGGCCGTACTCGTGATATTCGAGAGCGGCCTTGCGCAGGTTGGGGTCGAGGGGTTGAGCCATGAAAAATAACGCCCGCAGGGCGGTCACACGAAGTTATGCGAGGTGCGGATTATCCGCTCCCGGCACGGGTTAGACAACCGACGACGGGAAAACACCGCCCGCGTCGAACGTGGCCTTGACCATGGCATCGAGCCGGTCGGCCGGGGTTTCCCGGCCCGAAGCGCGGTCTTCGCGCTCCTGGACGGACAGCACCGGGGGCGCTTCCCCGGCATCGCGCAGACGCAGCCGGAACCGCCCCGCCCAGGCCAGGGTGCCTTCGCTGCCCAGCAGGAAGTGCGCGGGGTTGGGCACCGGCTCGCCGCCCGTGGCGGCACGCGGCACGAGGGCATCGATTCGGTAGCCGGCCGGCCAGACCGGCAGCTCCAGCATCGCCGCCACGGCGGAGTCGGAAGCCAGCTGGAACAGGTCGGACACGAGACGGCTGGCCGACGTGGAGCGAAGCGGCTGGGTCGATTCGGCCCCGAAAGGGCCCAATTGTTCGAATGCTCCATCGGCCAGCAATACCTGGGCGGCCTCCAGGCCGGAATCCCGGCAGCGGCCCGGCAGCCAGCCGCGGGTACGCAGCAGCCAGGCCCCGACCGGTTCGAGATCGGCGCCCGCGTGCCAGCGCCATGGCGTTCCCGCCAGCCGCTCGCGCAGCGCGCCCATGGGACAGCCGGCCTGCACCACGATGGTACCCGAGCGCTCGTCGAAGGCTTCGATCGCCGCCAGTTGCGAAGTATCCAGCCGCAGCCAGCCGCGCTCCGCGGGCAAGGCGGCCTCCCGCGCGCCGGGCTGCACCAGCAGCACGCCGAATTCGCGGCACAGCGCGGCGGCGTGATAGACGTCCTCTTCCCGGGCCACCACCAGGCGCGCCCGCCCGGGGGCACCGGCCTGCGGCGTCTCGTCGCTGACCTGGCCGCGGGCCATGCGCGCCAGGCGCTGGCAGAAGGCCGGCCAGGGCGAATCGGAAAGCATGCGGGGCAGGAAGAACGCGCGGCGGCCGGGTTTCATGGCAAGGGCTCCGTGCCAGGAAGAAGGCCGTGCCGGCCTTCGGGCCCGGGAGGCGGAAAGGTCCGGCCAGGGAGGTGACGTAACGGGACGAGCGGTGCCATGCCGGTCATTGTAACGGCGCGGGCGGCCGGGCGGCCATCCGCGCCGGCCGCGGCGCGGCGTATCATGAGTGGTTTGGAGCTTCCATCGCGCCGCGCCCGCGGCGGCGTCCTTTCGATCGTTTCCCGTCCGACCACCATGCTTCGCCTCTCTCCCCGCATCGCCCGCATCGCCCCCTTCTACGCCATGGAGGTCGTCAAGCAGGCGGCGGCCTTGCAGGCCGAGGGCCGCGACATCGTGCAGATGAGCATAGGCGAGCCCGACTTCACCGCCATCCCGGCCGTGGTCGAGGCGCTGGAACGCACGGCGCGCGAAGGCCGGACCCAATATACCGAGGCGGTCGGCATCGCTCCCCTGCGCGAGGCGATCGCCGGCTTCTACCGGACGCGCTTCGGCGTGGCCGTGGATCCGGCCCGGATCATCGTGACCGCAGGCGCCTCGGGCGCGCTGCTGTTGGCCTGCACCGCCCTGGTCGACGCCGGCGCCCAGGTGCTGATGCCCGACCCGACCTATCCGGCCAACCGCCACATCGTGACCGCGGCCGGCGGCGAGCCCGTGCTGATCCCCGCCGGCCCCGCCGACCGCTTCCAGCTTTCCGCCGAGCACATCAGGCGCCACTGGACGCCCCGCACCGCGGGCGTGATCGTGGCCTCGCCCGGCAACCCCACCGGCACGTCCATCGCGCCGGACGCGCTGGCCGGACTGGTCCGCGAGGTGCGCGGCCGCCAGGGCTTCACCATCGTCGACGAGATCTACCTGGGCCTGAGCTACGACGGCGACCGCCGGTCGGCCCTGGCGCTGGGCGACGACCTCATCATCGTCAACAGCTTCTCGAAGTATTTCCACATGACCGGATGGCGGCTGGGCTGGCTGGTGGTGCCGCCGCAACTGGTCTCGGTATTCGAGAAACTCGCGCAGAACCTGGTCATCTGCCCGTCCACGCTGGCCCAGCACGCGGCGATCGCGTGCTTCCACCCCGAATCGCTCGAGATCTTCGAGGCGCGCCGGGAAGCCTTCCGGCAGCGGCGCGACTACCTCCTGCCCGAATTCGAACGGCTGGGGCTGACGGTGCCAGTCCAGCCGGACGGCGCCTTCTATATATATAGCGACATACGCGCCCATGCGGCCGACAGCGCGGCCTTCGCCACCCGCCTGCTGCACGAGGCCGGGGTATGCGCGGTACCGGGACGCGATTTCGGCACCGCCGAGACCGCGTCCTACCTGCGCTTCTCCTATGCCACCGACATGGCGCGGCTGCAGGAAGGCGTGGCGCGCATGGCGCGGCTGCTGGGGTAGCGCGCCCGTCTGCGCGGCATGTCACATTCCCTTCTCCTGCCTTGTCATGTCTGTCCCAATGACAATGTCCCAAGGAGACGACCATGGCCTTTCCCGCAGTCGCAACCATCGCCCCCGAGGCCGCGTGCCTCACCCTGATCAATGTCTACGAAGTCGAGCCCGGCAAACAGGACAAACTGGCGCGGACCCTGGCCGAAGCCACCGAGCGCACCGTCCGGCACCAGCCGGGCTTCCTGTCGGTCTGTATACACCGTAGTCTGGACGGCCGGCGAGTGGCGAACTATGCCCAATGGGCTTCGAAGGAGCATTTTGATCGCTTCATGAAGCAGCCCGAGACCCAGGCACAGCTCCAGCGATTCGCCAGCTTGGCGAAGACAGTGGCGCCGGGACTCTATGTGGTCGACACTGTCCACGCGGCGCCCCGATCGGCGGCGGGAGCGCCGGAGAAATGAGCACGATCCCGGATAACGTCCTGTGGCCGCAGTTGCGCCCCCGTCTGGTCCGGCTGGCTTACCGGATGCTCGGTTCAGTGGCGGACGCGGAGGACGTGGTCCAGGACGCCTATCTGCGCTGGCAGGCCGCCGATCGCGACGCGGTCCGCCAGCCGGCGGCCCTGCTGCATACGATCGTCACGCGCCTGTGCCTGAACGAGCTGAAATCCGCTCGCCGCAGGCGCGAGACCTACGTCGGCCCATGGTTGCCGGAACCTGTCGTGGACACGCACGAGACCTATGCCGACGACCTCACCCTGCCCCTGATGCTGGCGCTCGAGCGCCTGTCGCCCCTGGAGCGGGCCGCCTTTCTGCTGCACGATGTCTTCGGCATGGATTTCCGGGAAGTGTCCGACGCCATCGGACGCGAAGCCGCGGCATGCAGGAAACTGGCCAGCCGTGCGCGCGACCATGTACATGCCGCGCGGCCGCGCTTTCCGGCCACGCGGGAACAGGGCATGAAGCTCGCGGCGGCGTTCTTCGCCGCATCTCGCGACGGCGACATGGAGAGTTTGCGCTCGCTCTTGGCGGACGACGTGGCCGCCTATGCCGACGGCGGGGGCAAAGTGCCCGCCACGCCGCATCCCGTGCTCGGCTTGGCCGCCGTCCTGGAAAGGCATGCACGGATGGCACGTGAGTTCGTCCACGCGCCCTCGGTGCTGATCAGGCACGCCATGCTGGATGGCCTGCCCGGTTTCATCACGATCGAGGGAGGAGGAGTCCTGCAGGCGACGGCTTTGCAGATCGAGAGAGGCAAGGTGGCGGCGATCTACGTCACGCGCAATCCGGACAAGTTGCGGCACCTGAATGCCGCGCCCGGCCGGTAAGGCCGGCGGGACGCCGCCCGGAACCGGCCTACATGACCGCGGGAGAACCCGGCTCGGCGTTCTTGACCGACACCGCTTCCGAGGACGGATCGGTGGGGATGGGCATGGGCTTGGCGGACGCCGAGCGTGCCGGCGTGGCGCCCGGCAGGTCGGCGTTGACGCCCGCGGCCGAGGCCAGGCGGCGGCGTTCGGCCAGGACCCTGTCGCCGTACGGGCTGGTGCCGTCGGGGCCCACGCCCACATACATGCGCAGGCCGGCCGTCAGCGAACCGCCACGCTCGATGTATTCCTTCAGGATCGAGGCGCCGACACGGATGTTGGCCACCGGGTTCCAGGCAGCCTGGCTGCCGCCGAACGGTTCGAACCGTTCGGTGTGGACCCGGGTCAGGACCTGCATCAGGCCCTGCGCGCCGACATGGCTTTCGGCGAAGGGATTGAAGCTGGACTCGATGGCGATGATCGCCAGGAGCAACAACGGATCCAGGCCCATTTCCTGTCCCACGCCATAGGCGGTGGAAATCAGCATGCGGGTGGCCTCATTCGAGACCCGGTACTTGCGCGCGATATAGCGGCCCAGGGACTCGGCCTGCACGGCCGACACCTTGGTCGCATGCGGCTTCGGCGCCGGCTTGACGGCATTGCTGGTCACCGAGCCCAGGAAAGAGGTCGCCTGGGCGTGCGGCTGTACGTTGTCGGCCACGGCCGCAACGGCGGCCGCCGCGGCGACGGCGGAGGCGACATCGACCTGGGCCGGCTCGGCCACGGGCGCATCGACACCGTTGAACGCGGTGAATTGCGAAGCCTGGTCACGCAGACCAGGAACGGACCATACTACGGCGGCCATGGCGAGCACGGCCAGGCCTACATAACTATTGATGGAGCGGCACCAATCCGTGACTCCCGGTCGAGGCCGGGAGTCGGGCTGCTCCGTCGACGAGCTCGACTGCGCGTCGGGCATACTTACCTCCTTGCAACGGCGGGCCACAAAAACACAGCATCCGGAAGCGATCGAGATACGACTCCGGACATCGAGGCCACAACCTGCTTGGCTGCACATCGCGCCGCTGTCAGGACGACTGGCGGCACACCTGCATGGTCGCTACCGCAGAGATAGCTCGGGACCATGCCTGTTTCGGGCAGAGGGCGCGTTCGCGCCGCTAAGAGAACTCCAGTATGGTGGGCGCCCGATGGCCCGTTAAGCAGCCCGGTGGTCTTGTCCGGCCCCACTAGGGGCGGCGATCAGGACGACGGCACCGGGCACACGCTGAAAGTTGGCGGATTGTAGAAATGCGATTTGATGTGGTCAACCGTAAAAATTCACCATTTCGGTGCATCCGGCGGACAATCGTGATCATTGGGATTTTCTATCGGTTCCCATCCGACCGTATATGGAAAGATAGATAAAAGTGAGCATACACTATCGCCGTGACCGAATCAGATTCAGAAACATATGTAAAATTTGTCTCGACCGCCCTGTTTCACGCCGCCGTGACCCCGATCACGGGATCCGCGCCCCGAACGCCTCGATCGGCACGGCGGGTTAAAGTGACCCCTCTCCCCCAGCCTTCCCCATCAAGGTGCTCCGCCCGTGAAATACCGCGACCTCCGAGACTTCCTGCGCCAACTCGAAACGCGGGGCGAGCTCAAGCGCATCCCGGCCGCCGTGTCGACCCACCTCGAGATCACCGAGATCTGCGACCGCGTGTTGCGCGCCGGCGGACCGGCCCTGCTGTTCGAGAACGCCCGGCAGCCCGGCCGCGGCAAGGCCGACATGCCGGTACTGGCCAACCTGTTCGGCACCGCCCGCCGGGTCGCGCTGGGCATGGGCGCCGAGGACGTGGGCGCCCTGCGCGACGTGGGCGAACTGCTGGCCTCGCTGCGCGAGCCCGAGCCGCCGCGCGGCCTGCGCGACGCGCTAGGCAAGGTCGCGATGCTGAAATCCGCCCTGTGGGACATGGCGCCGCGCGAAGTCCGGGGCGCCCCCTGCCAGGAAATCGTGCTCGAAGGGGACGACGTCGACCTCGGACGCCTGCCCATCCAGCATTGCTGGCCCGGCGACGTCGCCCCGCTGCTGTCCTGGGGGCTGGTCGTCACCCGCGGGCCGAACCGCAAGCGCCAGAACCTGGGCATCTATCGCCAGCAGCCCATCGGACGCAACAAGCTCATCATGCGGTGGCTGTCGCACCGGGGAGGCGCGCTGGACTTCCGCGAGCACATGCTGGCCCACCCCGGACAGCCGTTCCCGGTCGCCGTCGCCCTGGGCGCCGACCCCGCCACCATCCTGGGCGCGGTGACGCCGTTGCCCGATGCCTTGTCCGAATACCAGTTCGCCGGCCTGCTGCGCGGCGGCCGCACCGAGGTGGTCCGCTGCGTGGGCAGCGCGCTGTCCGTTCCTGCCTCGGCCGAAATCGTGCTGGAAGGCCATCTGCTTCCCTCCTCCGACCCGCGGGCGATCGCCCCCGTCCCGGCGCCCGGCGTCGCGGCTCCGCCCGACAACGGCTACGAGATGGCGCTGGAGGGCCCCTACGGCGACCACACCGGCTATTACAACGAACAGGACTGGTTCCCGGTGTTCACCGTCGATCGCATCACCATGCGGCGCGATGCCATCTACCACTCCACCTATACGGGCAAGCCGCCCGACGAGCCCGCCGTGCTGGGCGTCGCCCTGAACGAGGTCTTCACCCCCCTGCTGCGCCGGCAACTGCCGGAAATCGTCGATTTCTACCTGCCGCCCGAGGGATGCAGCTACCGGCTGGCCATCGTCTCGATGCGCAAGCAATACCCCGGCCACGCCAAGCGCGTGATGTTCGGCATCTGGAGCGTGCTGCGCCAGTTCATGTATACCAAGTTCATCGTGGTGGTGGACGAGGACATCGACGTGCGCAACTGGCAGGAGGTGGTCTGGGCGATCACGACGCGGATGGATCCGGTGCGCGATACCCTGCTGGCCGACCGCACGCCCATCGATTACCTGGACTTCGCCTCGCCGGTCTCGGGCCTGGGCGGCAAGATGGGCCTGGACGCCACCAACAAGTGGCCGGGCGAGACCGACCGCGAATGGGGGCGCCCCATCGTGATGGATGCGGATGTGAAGAAACGGGTGGACGGCCTGTGGCAGGAACTGGGGCTGCCGGGGTGAACCCGGCGGCCCCTTCCGGCCCTAGCGCGGATCGGGCCGGCTGCGGTCTTCCTTGATGGCCCGCCAGAGCTTGTAGGCCTGGTAGGCGGCCAGCGCACCGCCGCCCAGCTTCAGCAGCCGGAAGACGCCGCCAAGCCGCACGCGGGCCAGCACCATCGAGGCGGCCGACGACACGATCGGGTAGCGCCGCAGAAAGCGCCAGGCCTGCATGGCGGCGGCCATGCCGCCGCTGCCGCCCAGGCTGGGCAGGACCGACTTGAGCACCTGCCCCGGCGTCACGGCTTCCTTGATCTGGTGCAGATGAGCCGCCAGCTCCATGCGTTCGATGGACGAACGAGCCAGCAGCAGTTCCCTGCGGGCTTCGATGTCGCCCGCCTCGCGTGCCTTGCGCCGGCTGCTCATCGCGGCCCCCGGCGGCTGTTGGAATCGGACTCGGCGACCGCGGCGAGCATGTCGCGGTCACGCTGGAGCTCGGCCAGGGTGTCCTCGAACACCAGGGGCGCATGGACGGCCTGCCGGCGCACCATGATCAGCATGATGAGGCCGACCAGCAGATAGGCCGCCCCGACCAGCGCGATGGCCAGGTGCCGGTATTCGGTATCCCAGAACACCACGACGATCAGGAACGAGAACATCATCAAGCCGAGAGTCAGGCACAGCAAGGCCGCCAGGGCGACCAGCACCATGCCCAGCAGGCGCGATTTTTCCTCGGCCAGCTCGATGGCGACGAGCTCGAGCCGGGTGCGCAGGATGCCGATGGACGTGGCAGCCAGCGCCCGGAGCGAACTCAGCAGATGCGGCGACGCGGACACGCTGCGCGGATCAGCGGCGGCTGTTGACCAGCAGGCCGGCCAGGAAGCCGACCGCCGCGGCCACGCCGATGGCGCGCCAGGGATTGTCGTGCACGAAATCGTCGGTGGCGCGGGCGGCCGCCTTGCTGCGCTCCAGCATGGAGTCCTGGACGTCCAGGAGCTTCTCGCGCGCCCGCTTGAGGGAAGTCAGGGCACGCTCGCGAAGTTCGACCGCGCGGTCGCCGGTGCTGGAAGCCGCCTGCTTGAGCAGGTCTTCCGCGTCATTGAGCACGACCTTGACGTCCGAGATGAGTTTTTCTTTGCCTGCGGTGCTGGTAGTCATCGTGTTGCGCTCCCTGCGTTGTTTTTACGATTGGACGCTCCGATGATAGCAGCCGCCCCCGCATACCGGAACCCTTGCATCCGAAGGGCAGCATCGGGTAACACCTGCAACCGGGCGCTTGCATCCTGCATCACTGGTTGACCAGCCAGGCGATGAGCCTGTCGTTGAAGCCGTTGGCCTGCTGCGCGCGTTCGTCGTTGACGACGCTGACCACCAGATAGCGGCGCCCGCTCGCCGACAGCACATAGCCCGCCAGCGCCCGCACGTCGCGCAGTGACCCGCTCTTCAAGTGGGCCAGCCCGGCGGCGTCGGAATCGCGCATGCGGCGCCTGACGGTTCCATCCGTGCCGGAGATGGCCAGCGACGAAACGAACTCCGGCATGACGGGCGACCGCCACGCGGCGGCCAGCAGGCGCGCCAGGCTGTCCGCCGAGATCCGGCCGTCGCGGGACAGTCCCGAGCCGTTGTCCAGCACCAGCTCGGGCAGCCTCAGGCCGCGCGCCGCAAGGATCCCGTCGACCGCGCGATCGCCGCTGGCCACGGTGGCCGGGCCCGGCTCGTAGGCGGCGCCCAGCGTCAGCAGCAACAGGCGCGCCATGACGTTGTTGCTCTGCTTGTTGATATGGCGCACCACCTCGGCCAGCGGAGGCGAATCATGCGTGGCGAACAGCACGGCGTCGCCCGGCACGTTGCCCTCGCGTATCCGGCCCGCCAGGCTGCCGCCCATTTCCTGCCACAACACGCGAAAGACGGCCTCGGCATGCCGCGGCTGGGACAACGCCAGCCGGTACAGGCTGAACTCGCCGCAGCCCCCCGACACGGTTCCGGCCACCCGCAGCGACACGCCCGAGGAGGTCAGGAACGGCTCGGTCTGCACCACCGGCGAACCGGGGCACGGGTTGTCCGACCATTTCAGTCCGCCCTCGACCTTGACCCCGGGCAGGGGGGGATCCACGGTCACCCGCCAGTGCCGGCTGCGCAGGTCCGGCGTGAACAGCAGGCGCACCGCGCCGAACCCCACCATCCAGGCGTCGGGGCTGGCGTTGTAGGGCCGCGAGGGATCGCCGTCGAAGGCACCGGGGTCGATGGCCACCGGCCCGAATACCGAGCGGTCCACGACCAGCTCCGGTATCTTGCGCACGCCGCGCACGCGCAGCTCGCGCAGCAACTGCCAGAGGTCTTCCAGCTTGAAGAAGGGATCGCCGCTGGCGCGCAGGTACAGGGGACCGGACAAGGCGCCGTCGGACGAGATGGTGGTGCCCGGCTCCACCAGCAACTGGGTGCGCCAGACGTAGGCGGGACCCAGGCTGTCCAGGGCGGCGAAGGTAGTCACCAGCTTCATGACCGAAGCGGGGTTGCGCGGCTGTCCCGCGTTGACCGAGACCATGCGCGGACCGTCCACCGGTTCGACCACCACCGACAGCGCGCTCTCGGGCAACCCGGTGGCGGCCCAGGCCTCCGACAGTTCCGTGGGCAGGGCCTGCGCCCGCGCCGTGGCCACTGCCAGGCAGGCGAGCAGCGCCGCCGCGGCCCGGATCCACCCGCCGGGCGCTCCCCCGGCACATCCCCTTCCGCGCCGGCTCTCGGCCACGCCGGCTTGCACGCCATTCTGCAACAACGCCCGCTCCCTGATTCCCGTACCGTGATTCGAACAGGCTAGAGCATAGCGGTTCCCGGCTGGGCCGCCGGCAAGCGGCTCACTGATGGAGCGAGGCCTCGTAGCGCACCAGCAACTGGCGCATGTCGCCCACCGTGCCCTTGAGCGCCTCGGTGGCCTGGGCCAGGGAGGCCACCGAGGCGGAAGTGCGCTCGACTTCGCCCGAGATGCCTTCCATGCTGTCGGCCACTTCCTGCGACGCCGCCGACTGCTGCTGCAGCATGCCGGAGATGTCGCGCGCCCGCTCCACCACCAGCGACGACGAGCGGCGCACGCGTTCGAAGAAACCGGCGCTCTCGCGGATCTGCTCGCCGCTGTACTGCACCGATGTCACGGCCTCCTGCATGGAGGTCGAGGTTTCGGTGGCGAAACGGGTGATGGCCTGCAGCGCGTGGCCGATGTCGCCCGTGCTGCCGGCGGTGCGGTCGGACAGGGTGCGCACTTCCTCGGCCACGACGCCGAAGCCCCGGCCGTTCTCGCCCGCGCGGGCGGCTTCGATGGCCGCGTTCAGCGACAGCAGGCGGGTCTGGTTGGCGATCTCGCTGATGGCCTGCGTCACGCCGGAGATGGTCGAGACCAGGTCGTGCAGCGAGCCTATCTGTTCGTTGGTGCGGCCCACGGCCTCGGCCACCGAATCCGTGCCGCGCACCGAGTCGCCGATCTTGGCCTCGGCCGTGTCGACTTCGCTCAAGGCCGATTCCGACAGGGACAAGGCCGTGCCGGTGTGCTGCGAGGCCTCGCGGATGGCCACGCTCATCTGCTCGACCGCGGCGGCGATGCGGGTCAGGCGGTCGCGCTGCTCGTCGATGACCTGGCGGATCGCGGCGATCTCGCCGTTGACGCGGTCGGCGTTGCCGTCCACGGCCTGCGCGACCTGCAGCACGTCGCACAGCGTGGAGCGCAGGTGGATGCGGGTCGATTCGATGCGCATGGGCAGGCCGCCCAGGTCGAACTGGTGGCGGCCCTCCACGGCGACCGACAGCATGCCCTCACCCATCGCGGCCAGCGTGCGGTCGACGCGGCGCAGCGGCGCCCAGACCCGGTACCGCCATGCCGCCGCGGCTGCGCCCACGACCGCGGCCTGGCCCAGCATCCAGCCCCAGTGCGGCAGCAGCCAGGCTCCCAGCGCCATGCCCAGCGACAGCACCGCCACGCCCGCGCCCCAGGGGGTGGGGGCATGCCACCAGCGCGGACGCGGGGTGGCGGGAAACTTCGCCTTGCCCGCCGACACGTCGGCATGCAGGGCCTGGGCGGCAGCCACCTCGGCGCGGTCGGGCGCGTTGCGCACCGACATGTAGCCGACGTGCCTGCCGTTCTCGTACAGCGGCGTGACATAGGCCTCGACCCAGTAGAAGCCGCCGTCTTTGCAGCGGTTCTTGACCAGCGCCCGCCACGGCTGGCCGCGCTTGATCGTCTGCCAGAGATCGGCGAAGGCCTCGGGCGGCATGTCGGGATGCCGGACGATGTTGTGGGGCTGGCCGATGAGCTCTTCGCGCGAGAAGCCGCTGACTTCGATGAACGCGGGGTTCGCATAGGTGATGCGCCCCTTCAGGTCGGTGGTGGTCACCACGGGGCGGCTTTTCTCGACGAAGCGCTCGAGCGACGTGACGGGCAGATTCTTGCGCATGACTCTTGGTGTGGACAACGACTCATGACGGTTGACGGCAGCAAGGCGGCCGGACTTTAGGACAATTTGCCCGCGGGCCCCTCGTCGGTCCCACTACAATCGCGGGTGCATCCCCTCGATAGCCTAGGAGCAGCCCATGAAGACCAAAGCCGCGATCGCCTGGAAGGCAGGCGCGCCCCTGACCATCGAAGAAGTGGACCTGGAAGGTCCGCGCGCCGGCGAGGTGCTGATCGAAGTCAAGGCCACCGGCATCTGCCACACCGATTACTACACCCTGTCGGGCGCCGACCCCGAGGGCCTGTTCCCGGCCATCCTCGGCCACGAGGGCGCGGGCATCGTGGTCGATGCCGGGCCCGGCGTCTCGACCCTGAAGAAGGGCGACCACGTCATTCCGCTCTACACGCCCGAGTGCCGCCAGTGCAAGTTCTGCCTGTCGCGCAAGACCAACCTGTGCCAGGCCATCCGCACCACCCAGGGCAAGGGCCTGATGCCCGACGGCACCAGCCGCTTCTCGCTGGGCGGCAAGCCCATCCACCACTACATGGGCACCTCGACCTTCTCGAACTACATCGTGGTGCCCGAGATCGCCGTGGCCAAGATCCGCGAGGACGCTCCCTTCGACAAGGCCTGCTACATCGGCTGCGGCGTGACCACCGGCGTGGGCGCCGTGGTCTTCAGCGCCAAGGTCGAGGCCGGCGCCAACGTCGTGGTCTTCGGGCTGGGCGGCATCGGCCTGAACGTCATCCAGGGCGCCAGGATGGTGGGCGCCGACAAGATCATCGGCATCGACCTGAATCCCCAGCGCGAGGCCCTGGGCCGCCAGTTCGGCATGACCCACTTCGTCAACCCCAACGACGTCGCCAACGTCGTCGACCACATCGTCCAGCTCACCGACGGCGGGGCCGACTACAGCTTCGAGTGCATCGGCAACACCACCACCATGCGCCAGGCGCTCGAGTGCTGCCACAAGGGCTGGGGCCAGTCCTTCATCATCGGCGTGGCCGCCGCCGGCGCCGAGATCGCCACCCGGCCCTTCCAGCTGGTCACCGGCCGGGAATGGAAAGGCTCGGCCTTCGGCGGCGCCCGCGGACGCACCGACGTGCCCACCATCGTCGACTGGTACATGGACGGCAAGATCAAGATCGACGAGCTCATCACCCACACCCTGCCCCTCGAACGCATCAACGAGGGATTCGACCTCATGAAGAGCGGACAGTCGATACGCTCGGTCGTGCTGTACTAGAGCCGCGATGCCGGGGGCGCCGCCAGCCACGGCGTCCCCAGGCTGCCCACGTCATCGCATCCAAGCAGCGCCAGGACACGGTCGATGTCCTGGCGGACCAGGTCCAGCGCGGCCGCCACGCCCGCTTCTCCGGCCGCGGCCAGTCCGTACATGGGCAGGCGTCCCATCAGCACGCCACGCGCGCCCGAGGCCAGCGCCTTGACCACGTCGCCCCCACGGCGGATGCCGCCGTCCAGCAGCACGGGCCGATCGCCCGCGGCTTGCGCCACCGCGGGCAGCGCCTCCAGGCTGGCCGGCGCGCCATCGAGCTGGCGTCCGCCGTGGTTGGACACGATCATGCCGTCGACTCCCTCGGCGCAGGCACGGCGCGCGTCATCGGCGTGCAGAATGCCCTTGAGCCACAACGCGTGCGGCCAACGCCTGCGCAGCCGGCGCAAGGCCTCCCAGTCGAAGCCCGCGTCCATGCGCCGCTGCAGCAGCGCTGCCTGCGCCTGGGCGTTTCCCGCCGCGGCCGAGGCCAGGTTGGCCAGTTGCGGCACGCCATACCGCGCGACCTGCATCAGCCAACGGGGATGCGTCGCCACGTCCCATAACGTACGCGCCCGCCACCGCATGGGCAGGGAAAAACCATGACGCAGGTCGCGTTCGCGCCGGCCGCTGACCGGCACGTCGGTGGTCAGCACCAGATGCCGGTACCCCGCGGCCAGCGCCCGCTCGACCAGGCTGTCGGCCAGACCGCGTTCGATCACGTACAACTGGAACCACGGGTTGCCGCCCGCCCGCGCGACCGCTTCCAGGGTGCTGCAGGATGCCGTCGACAGCACGTACGGCACGCCGGCGCGCGCGGCGGCCCGGGCGGCCGCGACGTCGCCATCGGGCCAGAACAGCCCGGCCAGGCCGATGGGGGCAATGCCGACCGGCGACGACCACGTCTGGTCCAGGATCCGCACGGACTGGCTCCGCTCGCCGACGTCCCGCAAGGCCCTGGGCAACAGGAACACGGACTCGAAGGCCCGGCGGTTCGCACGCAGGGTCAGTTCCTCTTCGGCGCCACCATCCAGGTAGTCGAACACCATGCGCGGCAACCGGCGCCGGGCCAGGTGCCGCAGATCGCCGGCGTTCAAGGCGCGGGCCAGCGCCCGCACGGCCGTGCTCATTCGCCCGGCTTGAATTCGATGCGCCGGCCGACGTCGGACCAGTGGCGCAATTCGCTGGCGACGAAGGCGGGAAAATCCCTGGCGCCAGGGCCGTCCACGGTAGCACCGTAGTCTTTCCACAAGGCCTGGATCCTGTCCGTAGCCAAGGCCTGCGAAATCAGTCCACGCATGCGCTCGACCACCTCGGGGGCTACTTTGGCGGGGCCGAAGATGCCGTACCAGGTCGTCACGGAAAGATCCGGCACGCCGGCCTCGGCCAGCGTGGGAACCGACGGCAGCGCGGGAGAACGCTGGGCCGACGTGACCGCCAGCGCGCGCAGGGCGCCGCCGTGGATCTGGGTCAATGCGGTGGGCATGGTCTCGAACATCAGGTCGATCTGGCCGCCCAGCAGGTCGGTCAGCGCCGGCGCGCTGCCCCGGTAGTGCACGGCCTGCATCTTGGCGCCGGTCAGCAGCTTGAAGTGCTCGGTGGACAGGTGATGCAGCCCGCCCTTGCCCCCGGTGCCGTAGTTCAATCCCTGTTCGGAATTCCGACCGGCGCGGATCAGATCGGCCAGCGTCTTGAACGGCGACTCGTTGCGCACCAGCACCACGTTGGGCACGGTGGCGATCAACCCGATGGGCGCGAGATCGGTGGCCGTGTCGTAGGGCATCTTGGGATACGCGATGGGCAGGATCACGTGGTGGATGGCGCCGAAAAGGAAGGTGTGTCCGTCGGGCACGGCCTTGGCCACATTGTTCGCGCCTATCATGCCGGCCGCGCCGCCGACGTTCTCGACGATGAAGCGGCCGCCGGAGATTTCCGACATGGCCTGAGCCAGCGGCCGCGCCAGCGTGTCCAGCGAGCCGCCGGCGCTGGCCGGCACCACGAGACGTACCGGCTTGGCGCCGGGCCAGGCACCCGCGGCGCCGGACAGCGCGGGCATGAGCAGAACCGCCAGGGCCAGCAGGCGGCGAAAGGCAATGCGCATGAGTGTCTCCTCTTGTTCTGGATCGGATGGTGCCGCGCTGGCGCTACCCCTTGCCCTTGCCCGCCGAACCGGGCAGCTTGGCGATCTCGGCGATGGCTTCGTGGTCGGGCTCGAACCCCAGGCCAGGCCCGTGGGGCAGCTCCAGCCATCCGTCGCGCGGCTCGGGAATGTCGCGATAGAGCTTCTTCATCATGTCGACGGCCACGAGGTGCCACTCGACCCGCCCGCCGTGCGCCAGGCCGGCGTGCAGGTGCATGTTGTGCAGCGGGAACGCGCCGCCGTTGGCCACCGGCACGTTGTACGCCTCGGCCATGCCCGCGATCTTGGCCGCCTGGGTATAGCCGCCGCTGATGACGACGTTGGGCTGGGCGTAGTCCACCGCCCCGGCCGCGAGCATGTCGCGGAAGCGGTAGGCCAGCCCCTCGTTCTGGCCGGCCGCCACCGCGATGCCGGTGCGGCGGCGCAGGTCGGCCATCAACCGCACGTCGTTCTGGGTCACGGGTTCTTCGAAGAAGGCGATGCCGCAGTCGCGCACGGACAGCGCGAGCTTCTCGGCATGGAAGCCATCCAGGCTGCAGTTGGCGTCGATGTAGATCGAGGGCCCGGCCCCCACGGCCTCCCGTACGGCCGCAACGCGGCGCGCGTCCTCGCGGATGACCTCGTCCAGCGGCCGGGGTTCGTCGCGCCGCTGCAGCGCGCCGTGTCCCACCACCATCTTCAGGTGCGAGAAGCCATCGGCCACACAGGCGCGCGCCGCCTCCGCCAGCGCGTCACGGTCCAGGAAGTTGAAACCGAAGGTCGTGTAGACCGGCACGCGCGATCGGGCGCCTCCCAGCAGCTTCCAGACCGGCAGTCCCAGCGCCTTGCCCTTGATGTCCCACAAGGCCACGTCCAGCGCCGCCACGGCGTGCATGCCATAGCCGGTCTGCCCGCGCGGACACAGCAGCCAGTACAACTTGTTCCAGGCCGCCTCGTGGTTCATCGGATCCAGGCCCACGAGCGCCGGCCCGGCCACCGCGTTGATGATGTGGGCCGCCACCTCCTCTTCCGTGATCGCGGTCAGGCCATGGCCGACGAGCCCATCGTCGGTCTCCACCTCGACATGGCAGGCCGACAGCGAGGTCGAACGGCGCACGCCTCCGGCCGCATAGTCCAGGGGCACGTTCAGAGGCGTGGCATGTACGCGAGCGATCTTCACCGGCATATCCTTGTGTCATGGCATGGTTGCGGCCGCGCACACGCGGCGCGACCCCAGGCATGCTGACAAAGGGCGGCGGCTCCCGCCATTGCTATTTTTTTCACGCAGGTTTCGCGTTTCGCGCATGCCTCCCGCGGACTCAGGCTGGCAACGGCTCCCGCTGCGCCGACTCGGCCAGGAACTCCGCCACCGACAGCGCCGCCGAGGAGATGTCCGGCGCGTGCCGATGGCACAGCACGAACTGACGCCGGGCCCAGGGCTCGGCGATCTCGACCTGGCGAAAAGCCTTGCTGACCGCCAACCACCGGGCCACGCCCTGCGGCACCAGTCCCACGCCAAGCTCGGCCTGGATCATGGCCAGCATAGTGTCGAAGCTGCGGGCTCGCACTCGCACATTGAGCTTGCCGTCGCGGCTGGCCGCCAGCCGCACCAGCAGCATGGACAGCGCCGAGTCCTCGTTCAGCCCCACGAGGTCGCAGAGGAGGATGTCGTCGAAGCCTACCTGCCGGCGGCGCGCGAGCGGATGGCCGCGATGCGTGACCAGCACCAGCCGGTCCTCGCGATAGGGGCGAGTGCGCATGGTCGCCGGGGGCGCGCTGACGCCGGCCTCGTAGATGCCGACCTCGGCCGTTCCCTGCACCAGGGCCTTGATCACGCCGTAGCTGGTGCCCTCCTGCGTCTCGATGTCGATGTCCGGGAACGCCTCCTGATGGGCCCGGATATCCGCCGGCAGGAACTGCAACGCCGCCGACGTACAGGCCGCCACGCGCGCCAGGCCCTTGTGGCCTTGCGCATGGGCCACCGCGTCGTTGTGCATGCGCTCGACCGACTGCATCAGCGCGCGGGCGTGGGCAAGCAGGCCCCTGCCCGCGTCGGTGGGCACCATGCCGTGGGGCCGCCGTTGGAACAAGGCCACGCCGAACTGCGCCTCCAATTCCGCGATGCGGCGCGAGGCGGCGGTCACGGCCAGGCACTGCCGCCCGGCGGCGCGCGAGATGCTGCCGTGCTCGACCGTGGCGATGAAAAGGCGGATGGACGTCAGATCGAAGCGGATGCGGTCCAGGGCGAGGCGCCGGAGCGCGCCGGGCTCGTCCTTTGCGATGTACCGCGCGGCGGACCCGGGTGGGGTGTGCGGAGCTTTGCTCATGGCTGGCTTGTCGATGGGCGGCGATTCCTGTTAGCCTCGCGTGCCGGGACGCGAGCCGCCGGCTCCTGCGAGCCGGGCCCTCAAGCGTACCCGAAAGACTCACCGCCCCCGCCGCCGGCCATCGCGCCGGGCGGCCGCAAGGACCCCACATGCCCGAACTGATCAGCCTGCACCAGTGCTTCGGCGGCCAGCAGCGCTTCTACCGCCACGACTCGTCCACCATCGGCCTGCCGATGCGCTTCTCGGTCTTCATGCCCACGCATGCCGAAGCGGGGCCCGTGCCGGTGCTGTTCTACCTGGCCGGCCTGACCTGCACCGAGGAAACCTTCATGATCAAGGCCGGCGCGCAGCGGTTCGCGCAGCAGCACGGCATCATGCTGGTGACGCCGGACACCAGCCCGCGCGGAGCAGGCCTGCCGGGCGAGACCGACAGCTGGGATTTCGGCGCCGGCGCCGGTTTCTACCTGGACGCGACCCAGGCGCCCTGGAATCGCCATTACCGGATGTACAGCTACATCGTGGACGAGTTGTTCGGGCTGGTGACGTCCGAACTGCCGGGCGATCCGGCGCGCGCCGGCATCTTCGGCCACTCCATGGGCGGCCACGGCGCGCTGGTGCTGGCCCTGCGCAATCCCGGCAAGTTCCGCTCGGTATCGGCATTCGCTCCCATCGCTCATCCGGTCGACTGCCCGTGGGGCCACAAGGCCTTCGGCAACTATCTCGGCCCCGACCGCGAGACCTGGAAGCAATACGACGCCACCGAATTGATGCGTGCCGCGCGGCAACCTTTCCCGGGGGGCATCCTGGTCGACCAGGGGCTGGCGGACCAGTTCCTGGAATCGCAGTTGCGGCCCGAGGCTTTCGAAGCCGCCTGCCAGGAGGCAGGCCAGCCGCTGGAGCTGCGCCGCCACGCGGGGTACGACCACGGCTATTACTTCATCTCGACATTCATGGAGGACCACATGGCCTTCCATGCCAGGGCCCTGGGCGCCTGAGCGCCCGGCCGTCCGGCATGGACGGCCGCCCCGTCCTCAGGACGCGGCCAGGGTGGCCCCTTCCCCGAAGCACAGCAGGAAACGGGTACCCCGGTGCAGTTCGTCGGTGCTGGACGTCACGGTCAGCCGCCATCCCTGGATGTCGCACACCCGCTTGGCAATCGCCAGGCCGAGGCCACGCTGGACGCCGGCCGCGTCCGCGACGGGCATCTGGCTGTCGCGCAGGCGGCCACTGTAGTAGCGCTCGAAGACGAATGGCAGGTCGCTGGCGGGAATGCCGGGGCCGTTGTCCGCGAGGGCCAGGCATTCGCCGGTCCAGCTCGCGGTCAGCGTGGCGGGCGCCGCGTGGTCGATGGCATTGCGCACGAGATTGCGCAGCACGATCAGGAGCCCGTAGCGATCCAGCCTGGGCACGGCGGTCTCGGGAACGTCGTTGGCCAGGACCAGTCCCGCGCGGTGGGCGCGTTCGGCCAGGCCGCTCCAGGCGTCGTCCAGGCAGGCCCTGAGCGAGACCTCGGTGCGCGGTCCGGCCTGGGCGCTGCTGATGGCGCGTGCCGTCTCCAGCGTCGACGCGATCTCGTCCACGGCATTCACGATGCGCGTCAGGCGCAGGCCCGCCTGCGCCGACGGCTCGGCTTCCAGCGCGATCAATTCGGCGTCGGTCCGGATGCTGGTCAGCGGCGTGCGGATCTCGTGGCTGAGGTTGGCCGAGAACTCGCGCTCCTGGGCAATGGACTGGTCCACCTTGTCCTGCATGCGATTGAAGGCTTCGATCAGGCGGCCCGCCTCGTCGCTGCGCACGACTTTCATGCCGGGGCTGCCTGGCGCCCACGACTCGATGCGGTCGGTCACCTCGACCATCGAGCCGACCACCCGGCCGGCCAGCGCCCGGGCGGTCCAGTATCCCAGCAGCGTGCAGGCCAGCCAGAGCCCCAGCAGGATGGCGCCGAACTCGTAGACGCGGTGCTCGTTGTCGGTCGCGTCGTAGCGCAGGTACACCCGCCCTTTCGTCGAATCCGCCACCGCCACGTGCCAGACCTGGCCCTCGGTGTTGAGCTGGTACTGGCCCGGGCCCAGCCGGGCCAGCACGCGCGGCACGTCGCCGTTCGTTCCTACCCAGGCGTGCAGGCTGGGGCCGAGCAGGATGTCGCTCCCGGTCCACACCATTTCGCCGGCCTCGAGGCGATGCACGAGACGCTCGGCCTCGGTCATCACGATCTGGTCGACGATGCGGTCTTCCTGCTGGTCCAGCACCAGATAGGCAACGACGGCCTGCACGCCCACGAACAGGGCGATGGCGAGCGTCAGCGCCCAGATGACCCGCTGCTTGAGCGTGGCGGGGCCGGCCATCAATCGTGCCCCGGCCCGCCGGACAGGCGGTACCCCACGCCGTGCACCGTCTCCAGTCCGTCGAAGCCCGCTTCCGACAAGGCCTTGCGCAGCAGGTGGATCTGGCTGCGCAAGGCGTCCTTTTCCGGCACGTCGCTGCCCCACAGGGCGCTTTCCAGGTCGGCGCGCGACACCACCCGGCCGGGGTCGCGAATCAGCACCTCGACGATGCGGCTCGCCTTGGGCGTCAGCCGCACCGGCCGCTCCGCCACGCGCACTTCGCGGGTACGGGCGTCGTAGGACAGCGCGCCGAAGCGGCGCACCGGATTGGCGACCTGGCCCGAGGCGCGGTTGAGCAAGGCCCGCACGCGCGCCTCGACCTCGGCCAGCGCATAGGGCTTGGTGACGTAGTCGTCGGCGCCATGGGAGAACGCGTCGAGCTTCTGCTGCAGCTCGTCGCGCGCCGTCAGCAGCAGCACGGGAGTGGCCTGGTGCAGTTCGGCGCGCAAGCGGTGCAGCACCGTCACCCCGTCCAGTCCCGGCAGGCCGATGTCGAGCAGGACGGCATCGAAGGCATCGGCCCCGAGCCGGTACAGCGCCGATGGACCGTCGTAGGCGACGTCGACGACGTAGCCCTTGGCCTCGAAATAGGCGCACAGGTTGGCCGAGATCGTCATGTCGTCTTCGACGATGAGCACGCGGGGATGGGGCGTCGTCATGGAAACCGGGGAAGCGCGGGTTTCCAAGTGTAAGCCGCTTTGCCCCGGCCGATGGTAAGGTCGCGGCAAAGCCGCCATCGCAAGGAAGCTTCATCCATGACATCGCTCATCCGCGCATCGCGCCTGCTCTGGCTGGCCTGCGCCGCGTTCGCCACGGCGGCGCAGGCCGCCGCGCCCGATCCGGGCATCGGCGCCAATCCCGAGGCGCAGACCGCCTACCTGCCCAAGCAGGCCGTCATGGGCCGGCGGTTCATGGCGGTCACCGCCCACCCGCTCGCCACCCAGGCCGCCTACCGCGTGCTCGAGCGAGGCGGCAGCGCGGTCGATGCGGCCATCGCCGCGCAGATGATGCTGGGCCTGGTCGAGCCGCAGTCCTCGGGACTGGGAGGCGGCGCCTTCCTGGTCCACTACGACGCCCGCCTGGGCCGGGTCACGGTCTTCGACGGCCGCGAGACGGCACCAGCCGGGGCCACCGCCGACCGCTTCATGCTAGGCGCCCGGCCCATGCGCTTCGCCTTTGCTGTCGACAGCGGCAAGTCGGTCGGCGTCCCCGGCCTGCTGCGCGCGCTGGAACTGGCGCATCGCCGGCATGGCAAGCTGCCCTGGCGGTCGCTGTTCGATGACGCGATCGACCGCGCGCGGCGAGGATTCCCGGTTTCGCAGCGCCTGGCCGCGCTGCTGCGGGATAACGACCGGCTGGCGGCCCAGTCCGCCGCGCGCGCCTATTTCTTCCATGCGGACGGCTCGGCCCCGCGCGAAGGGGAGCAATTGCGCAATCCCGCGCTTGCCCGCACGATGGCGCGCATCGCCCGCGAAGGCGCCGACGCCTTCTACCGCGGACCGCTGGCCCGCGCCATGGTCGAGGCGGTGCGCGCCCACGAACGGCCAGGGGACCTGTCCACCTCGGACCTGGCCCGCTACGAGGCGCGCGAGCGCGAGGCGCTGTGCCGGCCCTACCGCCTCTACGTGATCTGCGGCGCGCCGCCGCCCGGATCAGGCGGACTGGCCGTGCTGCAGATGCTGGCCGTACTGGAGGCCACGCCCATCGCGCGGGCCCAACCCGAGTCGCTGGCCACGGTGCATTATTTTTCCGAAGCGGGGCGGCTGGCCTATGCCGATCGCGACCGCTACGTGGCCGATCCCGATTTCGTGGACGTGCCGGTAGCCGCCCTGCTGGACCCAGCGTACCTGGCCCGGCGCGCGGCGCTGATCTCGGCCGACCGCTCGATGGGCCGGGCCGAGCCGGGCGAACCCGTGCACGGCGCGCTCGCCCGCCATGGCGCCGACGACACGCCCGCGCTGCCCTCGACCACCCACCTGTCCATCGTGGACGCCCAGGGCAACGCCGTCGCCATGACGTCCACGATCGAGCAGGCCTTCGGCAGCAAGATCCTGGTGGGCGGCTTCCTGCTCAACAACGAATTGACGGACTTCGCGCTGTCGCCGCGCGACGACCGCGGCGTGCCGGTGGCGAACCGGGTCGAGCCCGGCAAGCGCCCGCGCAGCACCATGGCGCCCACCATCGTTCTGCGCGCCGGCGGCGAAACCCCGCGGCTGCGGCTGGTGGTGGGCTCGCCCGGCGGCAGCGCCATCGCCAACTACGTGGCCCAGGCGCTGCTGGCCAACCTGACCTGGGGCCTGGACATCCAGAGCGCCATCGACCTGCCCCACTACGGCAGCCGCAACCACGCCACGGAACTGGAAAGAGACTCCAGGCTGGAAAGCCTGGCTCCCGCCCTGCGCGCCATGGGGCACCCGGTGTCGGTCTCGTCCATGCCCAGCGGGCTGCACGGCATCGAGGTCCTGAGCAACGGACTGCTCAGGGCCGGCGCCGATCCGCGGCGCGAAGGCACCGCATCGGGACGCTAGGCGCTCGCCCCAAACCCGGGCACGCGGGGAACCAATTTGGTGAAAATGGCGTCCATTCTGGTCCGGTTGGCGCCGCATGGCTACATCCAGTAGTACATGTATGCCGCCGGAGCCCCCTAGGGGCGGCCATAGCCTCTAGAATCTCCGTTTCAGCATTCCAGGCCACGCCGGACGTCCAAGATCCGTGACTGACTCATCCCTTTCTTCCCCAAGGGTGCGCTCGTTTGCCGCCCGCATGCTTCTCTCGGCCCTGGCATTGTCGGCCGGCCTCCTGGCCGCCGCTCCCGCCAGCGCTTTCGACTTCTTCGATGTCGCCCGCCGCGCCAAGGAACTCGCCGGCGAAAAATACAAGGCGCCCACGAGCCAGCTTCCCAAGGAACTGCGCGACCTCAAGTACGCCGAATACCAGCAGATCCAGCCCAAGCGCGACAAGTATCTGTGGGCCGACGGCCGCACCGCGTTCCAGATCGCCTTCCATCACCAGGGCATGGCCTTCGACCTGCCGGTCAAGATCAACGAGATCGATGCCGAAGGCGTCCGCGAGATCAAATACGATCCCGCCGACTTCGATTTCGGCCCCCGCCAGGTCGATGCCAAGCTGCTGCGCGGCCTGGGTTTCGCCGGCTTCCGCGTCCTCTATCCGCTGAACGATCCCGCCAAGCGCGACGATGAACTCGCGTCCTTCCTGGGTGCCAGCTACTTCCGCGTGGTCGGCAAGGGCCAGGTCTATGGCGTATCGGCCCGCGGCCTGGCCATCGACACCGCCGTGCCCTCGGGCGAGGAGTTCCCCCGCTTCCGGGAGTTCTGGATCGCGCGGCCCGCCAACAGCGACAAGCACATCGTGATCTATGCGCTGCTGGACTCGCCCCGCGCCACCGGCGCCTACCGGTTCACCATCACCCCGGGCGAGGACAGCCTGGTCGAAGTCCGTTCGCGCGTCTACCTGCGTGCCCCGGTCGCCAAGCTGGGCATCGCCAGCATGGCCAGCATGTATCTATATGGCGCGGCGCAGCCTTCCGGCACCGCCAACTACCGGCCGGAACTGCACGACTCCGACGGCCTGGCCTTTCACGCCGGCAATGGCGAATGGCTCTGGCGTCCGCTGAACAATCCCCGCCGCCTGGCCAACAGTTCGTTCATGGTCGAGAATCCGCGCGGCTTCGGCTTGCAGCAGCGGGCGCGGGATTTCCGCCAGTACGAGGACCTGGACGACCGCTACGACCTGCGACCCACGCTCTGGGTCGAGCCCACGGGCAACTGGGGCAAGGGCCGGGTGGAACTGGTCGAGATCCCGACCGCGGACGAAACCAACGACAACATCGTCGCGTTCTGGGTGCCCGAGCACCAGCCCAAGCCCGGCACGGCGCTGGAAATGAACTACACCCTGCGCTGGACGCGCAACGAGGCGGGGCTGCAGGACCCCAAGCTGGCCCGCGTGCTGCAGACCCGGCGCTCGGTGGGCGAGACGCGCGGCACCGACCTGATCCGCCGACCCGACGGCAGCACCGCATTCCTGATCGACTTCTCGGCCCCGGCTCCGGCCAAGCCCAAGGATCCTCCGCTGCCTGTTTCCCTGAACTTCTCCACCGGCGGCAATGCCGACGTGCTCGAGAACAGCCTGCGCCGCAATCCGGTCACCGGCGGCTGGCGCGTCACGCTGAGGATCAAGGTCAAGGATCCGACCAAGCCGGTGGAGATGCGGGCGGGCCTGGTCAACGGGCAGAACGCCGTTTCCGAGACCTGGAGCTACCAGTTGCCAGGCTATGAAACGGGTGAGTGATTCCATGTCCGCAGCGATCGACGAAGACGCCCTGCGCGCGGGCGAGGCCGACGCCCAGGAGCGCACCCTGCTCGAGGCCTACGGTCCCGAACTGGACGAATACGGTGTCGTCCGCCGCGACGAAGCCGGACGCGTGTGCATACAGACCGCGCCACCCATCAAGCGCTCGTCCATGGTGCCCGAACCCTGGGTCACCAATCCCTTTGTGCGCGGCTGGCGCCGCGTGCAGGGCCGGATGCACAAGACGCGCGCCGAGCGGCTCGCCCGCCCGCCCGAGCCGCGCTGGAAGATCGCCGGCAGGCTGCGCCGGCTGACCCTGCTGGTGGCCGTGGTGGCGCAGACCGCCGTTGCCACCTGGTACATGAAGGCGGTCCTGCCCTACCAGGGCGGACAGATCCTGGAAGTCGCGATCCTGCTGCTGTTCGCGCTGCTGTTCTGCTGGGTCTCGGCCGGTTTCTGGACCGCGCTGATGGGTTTCCTCCAGTTGCTGATGGGGCGCGACCGCTACAGCATCTCGGCCACCGTGGCCGAAGGCGTGCCCATATCCGCCGGCACCCGTACCGCCCTGGTCATGCCCATCTGCAACGAAGACGTGGGCCGGGTATTCGCGGGGCTGCGCGCGACCTACGAATCGGTCGCGCGGGCCGGCGTCCTGGACAAGTTCGACTTCTTCATCCTGAGCGACAGCTACAAGCCGGACAACTGCGTGCAGGAACAGCGCGCCTGGGTCGAGCTGTGCAAGACGGTCGAGGGTTTCGGCCGTATCCATTACCGGCGGCGCCGGCGGCGCGTCAAGCGCAAGAGCGGCAACATCGACGATTTCTGCCGGCGCTGGGGCGGCGAGTACGACTACATGGTGGTACTGGACGCCGACAGCGTGATGAGCGGCGAATGCCTCAAGCGCCTGGTCGTGCTGATGGACGCCAATCCCGAGGCCGGCATCATCCAGAGCGCCCCGCGCGCCTCGGGCATGGACAGCCTGTACGCGCGCGTGCAGCAGTTCGCCACCCGGGTCTACGGTCCGCTCTTCACGGCCGGCCTGCATTTCTGGCAGCTGGGCGAGTCCCACTACTGGGGCCACAACGCCATCATCCGCCTGGAGCCCTTCATCCAGCACTGTGCGCTGGCGCCGCTGCCCGGCAAGGGCAGCTTCGCCGGCGCCATCCTGTCGCACGACTTCGTCGAGGCCGCGCTGATGCGGCGCGCCGGCTGGGGCGTCTGGATCGCCTACGACCTGCCTGGCAGCTACGAGGAACTGCCGCCCAACCTGCTGGATGAACTGCAGCGCGACCAGCGCTGGTGCCAGGGCAACCTGATGAACTTCCGGCTGTTCCTGATCAAGGGCCTGCACCCCGTACACCGCGCCGTATTCCTGACCGGCGTCATGTCCTACCTGTCGGCGCCGCTGTGGTTCCTGTTCCTGGCGCTGTCCACCGCGCTGCTGGCGGTCCACACGCTGACCGAGCCGCAGTATTTCGTCACGCCGCACCAGTTGTTCCCGATCTGGCCGCAGTGGCATCCGGAGGAGGCCATCGCGCTGTTCTCGACCACGGCGGTGCTGCTCTTCCTGCCCAAGATACTGAGCGTGCTGCTGGTCTGGGTGAAAGGCGCGCAGGGCTACGCGGGTTCGGGCAAGCTTTTGTGGTCCATGCTGCTGGAGGTCTTGTTCTCCATGCTGCTGGCGCCGATCCGCATGCTGTTCCATACCCGCTTCGTGGTGGCGGCGTTCCTGGGCTGGAAGGTGCAATGGAAATCGCCGGCCCGCGCCAACAACGAGACGCCCTGGCGCGAAGCCTTCCGGCGCCACGGCCTGCAGACGCTGCTGGGCGTGTGCTGGGGCCTGCTGGTCGCCTGGCTGAATCCGAACTTCCTGTGGTGGATGATCCCCATCCTGGCTTCGCTGCTGCTGGCCATCCCGCTGTCGGTGATGTCCAGCCGCGTCAGCCTGGGGCAAGGCGCCTTCGAAGACGGGTTGTTCTGCATACCCGAGGAAACGTCTCCGCCGCGCGAGCTCCATGACACCGCGCGCTACAACGAGGAAAACCAGGCCCGTCCCGCGCCCGGATTCATGGATGCGCTGACGGACCCCGCCGCCAACGCGCTGGCGCGCGCCTTCGCCACCGGCCGCCACCTGCCCGGCCACCCGCTGATCGAGGCGGCGCGCGCGCGGCTGGTCGACGAGGTACTGGAAAAGCATCCCGAACACCTGCCGGATCCCACGCGCATGCGATTGCTGGACGACCCCGAAGTCCTGGCCCGCGTGCACCGGGCGCTGGCCCGGCCGGCGGCCCAGGTCCGCGCGGCCTGACCCCCTTTCCCAGGACGCTGCCATGCAAGACGGAAAACGAAAGACGACGACGCGGCGACTGCTGGGCGCCTGCCTGGCGGCCCTCGTGGCCCTTGGCGGAGCCAGCGCCGCGATGGCACAGACCGCGGCCGACATGGACGCGCGGCTCGATACGCTATTCGGCGAACATGCGCCCTATCGCGGGTTCTTCGACAAGCTGAAACAGGCCGTCGCAACCGCGGACAAGGCGGCGGTCGCCGCGATGGTCGACTACCCTTTCCGGACCCGCGTGGAAGGCAAGGCCGTGACGATACGCGATGCGGGCCACTTCATCACGGACTACGACAGCATCGTCACGCCCAAGGTCAAGGATGCCGTCTCGCGGCAGGCCTACCCTGAGCTCTTCGCCAACTGGCAGGGGATCTCCATCGGTTCGGGCGAAATCTGGTTCGGCGGCGTCGGCAAGCGCAACGACGTGAAGATCACGGCCATCAATCACTGAGGCACAAGGGCCGGCCCGATCCCGCGCCTACTCGCCGCCGGCTTCGCTCGACCCCGGCAGGCCTTTCCGCCCACGGGCTTCGCGCCTGAGTTCCTTCGGCGTCACGGCCCGCAGCCTGCGCATGACCGCCGTCATGTGGCTGTGGCTGGAAAACCCGGCGGACCGGGCGACCTCCGCCAGCGGCAGCGACGTCGTGGTGACCAGGCGCTCGGCCCGCTCCAGCCGGACGCGCAGGAGATATTGGTGCGGCGGCTGGCCGGTCATCTGCCGGAAAGCCCGCAGGAAATGGCTGGGAGACAGGCCCGCCACCCGGGCCAGCACCTCGACGGACATGTCTTCCGCCACGTGAGCCTGGATATGGTCATGTACCCTGCGCCAGGCGGCTGGGGCCATGCCCCCCGCCGGCCTGGCCCGGCCGCGCCCGGCCAGCGATGAATGATGCCTCAGCAGGGAAGTCGCGAACAGCGTGGACAGGGCATCCAGGCAGAGCGGATTGGATGTTTCGCCGCGCTCCAGTTCCGCCTTGAGCATCTTCGCCAGCGGCATCATCCTCGCGTCCACGGTGCCCAGGGGCGGCGGATGCAGCTCGAAATCGGTCCGGCCGAACTCGAGGCCCGCCAGCCGCGCAAGATGTCTGGGCTCCAGGGCGACCAGCAGGTTTTCCTTGTCGACCAGCCACCGCGCGGAAAAGTCCGAGCCGGTCGGAATGATTTCCAGCGCTCCCGAAGGAGCAAGGCCGGCGACCCGGCGATCACTGTTGAGCGAGACCTGGCGCCCCGGCTGCGGGGTGAACAGGACCAGCGCCATGTGCGACAGCGGGCGCAGGAAGATCTCGTTCGGGCCGACGCGGGTACGGGTAGCAGCGACTCCACCCGACTCGTACTTCGGCCCCCAATGGTCCGGAATGTCGCCAAGCAAGACCGCCATCTCCCACCCCTTGTCGCCGCCCCGCCGATCGCCCTGTCAAAAACTCATCATTCTCGTACATTCCGACTATTTTCCATCCCATTTTAACGAAGCATCAGGTAAGTGGTTGCTACCATTTCTGCCGATGGAGAAACGCGGTTCTCCAGGACATGCCGATATTCGTGGCGGCAACTAGAGAGAAAGAAAATGACGATGCGATTTCACACGGCTCGCAAGGCCGCCTGCTTGCTTGCCCTTGTCGCCCTGGGGGGATGCGCCGCCCTGGACAGGATGGAGCGCGAGAACTTCCAGCGCGCGTGCGACAACCTGGGCATCGCGCGCGGCACGCCGGCCTACGACCAGTGCATGCTGCAGCAGCAGGCGATGGAGAACGCGAACACCCAGAAAATGCTCGACCGACAGACGGAACGAGAGGCACTGAAGCACCGCCACTGACACCGACGGATCCGGGACCGGCCATGAGTGCGGCCTTGCGCTACGCTTATCGACGCAATGTCCTGACGCTCAAGGCCGCGGGCGAGGATATCGTCTTCCCCGGGCGCATCGTCCAGGTCGTCGCGTTCGAGCGGTCGCTGGCGGTGCTGGTCGAGCCCGACCGGCGGCACGGCGGCGAGAACGTGTATGGCATCGGACTCGACGGAACGATTCTGTGGCAGATCCCGCGGCTATCGTATCCGTCGCAGGCCGGCCCTTATGTCGGCATGGCACCGCGCGGCGATGACCTCGCGGCCTGGAACGCGCAGGGGACGACCCTGATCCTGCGGCCGGTCACCGGCAGGCTGCGGGACGTACAGGCATCCGCTCCGGCCGCTGCCGAGCGGCCGCGGCTGCCCGGCGCCGCGTTCGCGCGCGAGCGCGGCGCCGGCAGGCTTTCCTGAACGCAGACGCGCCAGGCCGGACACGGCGTGATCAAACAGGCAGGTCGATGTCCAGCATCAGGTAGGACAGGGACTTGCCGTGCGCGTCGCGCGCCAGCGAGATCGTCACGCCACCGCCCAGAGCCCCTTCGATGACGAAGTTCAGCGCGCGCAGGCGCGGCAGCTCGTAGCGCGTGACCGGCCCGCTGGCCAGGTGCGCATAGGCGCGCATGACGCGCTCCTCGGTCAGTTCCCGGCGCAGGATGTCCCAGGCTGCCTGGTCGTAGGCGATGACCGAGACGTTCGAGGTGTTTCCCTTGTCGCCGGCGCGCGAATGAGCCAGTTCGTGGACCTTGGTGCTCACGGGACGCTACTCCTGTTCTGTTCGTTCACGGCCGCTCCTCGATGACGACCTCGGGATGGACCAGATGGCGCGGCAGCAGCAGCGAACGCACACCGATGACCTCGCGCAGCGCCTCCAGCGTGCCGCCGCCGCCCGCCGGACCGTTGACGTTGAGCGTGCGCATCTCGAACCCCACCGCCTGCGCGGCCTTCCTGTCCGGGCTGCGCGCCGCCACGCGCAGCCGCACCTCGTAGGGCTCGGGCCGCCCCGCGCCCATGCCGTGCAGGCTGCTCATGCCGATGTAGTCCACCCGGATCTCCGGATACGAGAACCCCCGCAGCTTCAAGCGCTCGCGCACGATCTGCTCGGACAGACGGGCCCGGGCCACCGCGTTGGGGCCGGCATAGCCGACTTCGCCTTCGCCTATCCAGCCATCGTGGTAGCCCACCACGACCTTGTAGGTATCGGTGCGCGGGGCCGCGCGCGTGCCGCGAAAGCCCACGCGGTCGGGACCCAGTTGCTCGAACTCGGCCTCGGTGATGTCCAGCACGCAGTCCGGCGTGATGTAGCGCGCCGGATCGTGGATCTCGTACAGCGCCTGCTCGGTGCATGTCGCCACGTCCAGGCGGCCGCCCGAGCCGGCGACCTTGCCGAGCCGGACCGAGCCGTCGGCATCGACGTCGGCATAAGGAAAGCCGATGCGCGCCATGTCCGGCACGTCCTTCTTCCCCGGGTCGGCAAAACAGCCTCCGGTCAATTGCGCCGCGCACTCCAGCAAGTGGCCGGTGAAGGTGCCGGCCGCCAGGCGGGGATAGTCGTCGTAGGACCACCCCAGTCCATGCAGCATGCAGCCCACGAACATCGACGGATCGGCCACGCGCCCCGTCACCACGATCTGCGCGTCCCGGGCCAATGCCTCGCGGACGATGTCCGCGCCCAGGTAGGCGTTGGCCGCGGCCATGCGTGGCAGCAGCGACTCCACCGGCTCGCCGGTGTCGAGCAGCCGGAGCTCGGGATGCGCGCGCACGATCTCGGTCACGTCGTCGCCCACCACGGCTGCCACCACCGGCGGCGGCAGCCCCAGCGACAGCGCGTCGCGCCGGATGACGCGCGCCGCCCCCAGCGGATTGGCCGCGCCCATGTTGGTGACGATGCGGATGCCCGCCTGCATGCAAGCGGGCAGGACCATGCGCAGGCGGTCCCGCATGTAGGGCGTGTAGCCGGTCTCGGGATCCTTGATCCGCGACAGCGTCTCGCGCGCGATGGTCCGTTCGGCCAGGCACTCGAAGACGAGGTAGTCCAGCTCGCCGCGCTCGGCCAGCTCCAGCGCCGGCTCGAACCGGTCGTCGGAAAATCCCGCACCGGCGCCGATGCGCACGCGCGTCTTGGTCATGGGGTCACTCCGGCTGTATGTTGGCCGCGCGGATGATGCGGGCCCATTTGTCCGACTCCGCCGCCTGGAAGGCGGCCAGCTCGGCCGGCGAGCTGGTGGAGACCTCGGTACCCGTCTTGGCCATCAACTGCGCCATCTCGGGAGAACGCACGGCGTCGATCAACAGCTTGTTGAGCGTGGCCGTGACTTCCCGGGACGCGCCGCGCGGCAGATAGGCGGCGGTCCAGTACGACATCTCGTAGCCCTTGAGGCCGGCCTCGTCCAGCGTCGGCACCTCGGGCAGCATGGACAGGCGAACCGGGCTGGTCGCGGCCAGGGCGCGCAGCTTGCCGCCCTGCACCAGCGTGATCGCCGAGGTCGTGTCGACGAACACCACGTCGATCTGCCCGCCCATGAGATCGTTCAGCGCCTGCGGATTGCTCTTGTAGGGCACGTGGGTCAGTTCGACGTTGGCCATCTGCTTGAACAATTCGCCCGCTACCTGGCTGGACGAACTGCCGCTGCCGAAGTTGAGCTTGCCTGGCTGCTTGCGCGCGAGCGCGATGAAGTCGGCCACGTTGCGCGCCGGGAAGTCGGCGCGCACCACCATGATCTGGTAGCCCTTGCGCAGCAGCGCGACCGGGGTGTAGTCCTTGACCGGGTCGTAGGGCAGGTGCTTGAACAGATGCTGGTTGGCCGCGTGCGTGGTATTGGTCGTCAGCAGCATGGTGTAGCCATCGGGCTGCGCCGTGGCGACCGCCTGGGCCGCGATGAAGCCATTGGCGCCGGGCTTGTTCTCCACCACGACGGTGACGTTGGCCGCCGCGGTCATGGCCTGGCCCAGCACCCTGGCCACCTGGTCGGTGCCGCTGCCGGCCGCGAACGGCACCACCATGCGTATCGGCTGCGAAGGATAGGACTGGGCCGAAGCAGGACCGGCCACCAGCAGGCATGCAAGCACGGCAAAGGGAATCAGGCGGGTGTTCATGGCGTCTCCGGGGTTTTTCGGGCCAGTGTAGGGAGGCGGCCATGATATGAGAAGTGCATTTATCATATTGATTTAATGCATTTTCATCATTTATCAGGCCGCATGCGATCGACCCTGACCGTGCATGAACTGGAAGCCTTCCTGGCCGTGGCCGAGCTGCGCAATTTCCGCCTGGCCGCCGAACGCGTCCATGTCTCCCAGCCGGCGCTGAGCCGGTCCGTCCAGTCCGCCGAACACAAGCTCGACGCCCGCCTGTTCGACCGCAACACGCGACGCGTGGAGCTGACCCGCGAGGGCGAGGAACTGCTGCCCATCGCCCGCCGTATCGTGGGCGAATTCCATGACTCGCTCAGTGACCTGTCCGAATTCGTGGCCGGGCGCCGGGGCCGCATCGCCATCGCCTGCCTGCCTTCCGCCGCCGCCGCGCTGCTGCCCCGGGCCATGTCGGTGTTCCAGGCGACGCATCCGCGCGTCACGATCGCGCTCGAACCCGTATCGGCGGAATTCGTGCGGACGCGGGTCCTGGACGGCAGCGCGGACTTCGCCATTTCGGTGGCGCCGCCGCGGCAGGACGGCCTGGCGTTCGAGCCGCTGATCAGCGACGAATTCGTCTGCGTGTGCAGCCGCGGCGATCCCCTGGCTTCACGCCGGCGGGTGTCGTGGTCGGTGCTGGCGGAAAGGCCGCTGGTCGCCAGCGGGCCGGCCAGCAGCATCCGCCAGATCGCCGACCGGGTCATGGCGCAATGCGGCCTGGCCGTCCAGGCGCGCTATGAATGCGCCAACATTTCGGTCGTGGGGGCGATGGTGGCGGCCGGGCTGGGAATCGCCGCCATTCCGCGGCTGGCGCTCCGGCTGATCGACATGTCGGCGCTGGCCGCCATCCCGCTGGCCAGCCCCGGCGTCTCGCGCGAGATGGGCATCCTGACGCGGAGCGGCCGGTCGCTGCCGGCCGCCGCGGGCAGCTTTCTGGAAGTACTGCGCCGGCAGGTCTGAATCCGGATCAGGCTGCGGCGGCCGGCGCGGCGGGGCTGGCCCGGGCCCGGCTACCCGCCTCCCAGAAACCCAGCCCCACCGCCAGCAGCAAGGCGTGGGTCCAGGCCAGGCCCGCCGCGCTGCCGAACACCATCGGCGCAACCAGCCCCGAGACCAGCGCGAACAGCGCCATCTGGATGAAGCCCTGCATCGAGGCCGCGAGCCCCCGCATCTCGGGGAAGATGCTGAGCGCGATCACCGTCATGCTGGGCGAGGCCAGCGACAGGCCGAAGGTATAGAACAGGAAGGGCAGCACGGCATACGGCACGGCAGCCGTGAACAGGCTCGTATAGATCACGGACAGCACGACGCCGAACCCCATGACCAGGAATCCCAGCCGGACCATGCGCTCGGCCGGGATGCGGTGCGCGTAGCGGCTCGCCATGGCCGAGCCCAGCATCAGGCCGCCGACCATGGGCACGAACAGCCAGCCGAACGCGGTCTCGGGCAGGTGCAGGATGTCCATGATGTAGGCCGCGGCCGAGCCCACGTACAAGGGCAGTCCACAGAACGCCAGGCCTATCCCCACGGACATCAGCACGAACCGGGGGCTGGTCACCGAGCGCCGGTAGTTGGCGGCGATGCTGCGCAGGTCGAACGGCGTGCGCCCGGCCGGCGGCAAGGTCTCGTGCAGCACCTGCCGGCTGACCACCCACAGGCCGGCGCCGAACAGGGCCAGCGCCCAGAACACCGAACGCCAGCCGAGCGTGGCCTGCAGCCAGCCGCCCAGGACCGGCGCCAGCGCGGGCGCCACGCCGAACACCATGGTGATCATGGCCATCATCCGCTGCGCCTCGCCGCCCTGGAACCTGTCCTGCACCATGGCGCGCGCGATGACCATGCCGGCGCCGGCGCACAGGCCCTGCAGCACCCGCACCGCGACCAGCATGCCTATGCTGGTGGACAGCGCGGCCAGGATCGAGGTCAGCGTGAACAGCACCAGCGACACCAGCATCACCGGGCGCCGGCCGAACGAATCCGACAAGGTGCCGTAGAACAGGGTCATGACGCTCATGCCGGCGATGTACAGGCTGAGGGTCTGCTGCACGGCCAGCGGCGACGCCTCGAAGGTGACGCCGATCGCGTGGAACGACGGCAAATAGGCATCGATGCCCAGCGGTCCGACCATGGTCAGCAGCGCCAGCACGATGGTCAAGGCATGTTTGGGCATGGGGGACCTATCGGAATGGCCGCCTATTCTACCTGTTTCACGCGGACCGGATACGGGTTAACCCTTAACTTCTGCGCATCACGGCAACTTTACGTCACACACCGTTACGCATCTAAGGGTTATGTTCTTACTACAGAACAACGACGCAGCCCGCCCCGCGCCGCTGCGCAAGGCCCCCCTCGCCGGGCGGCGCCCGTGTCATGCCCTCGCTTTGCGCTCGCGGAAGGCCCACTTTCGGAGAAATCCATGACCGATCCTTCCACCTATCCCCTCCATCGCCGGGGCCGCGTTCCGCTACTGATCTTCGGCATCGTGCTCGTCCTGATCGGCCTCGTGCTCGGCGTCGGCGGCGTGCGCCTCGTCTCGCTCGGCGGCTCCTGGTACTACCTGATCGCGGGCCTGGGGCTGGTCCTCTCCGGCCTGGGCTACGCGCGGGGTTCGCGCGCCGGGGCCTGGCTGTTCGCGCTGGTTTTCATCGGTACGCTGATCTGGTCCTTCTGGGAAGTCGGGCTCGACTTCTGGCAACTGGTGCCGCGGTTGATCGGCGTGATCGTGCTGGCGCTCGTGGCCGCGCTGCTGCACCCGCTGCTGCGCCCCGTGGGCGAGCCGGGCGGCAACAAGGGGGCCTACTCGCTGGCCATGCTGTGCGTGCTGGCGCTGGCCGGCTTCGGCTTCCTGATGTTCCAGCCCCACTTCCCCGTGAGCGCCACGGGCGACGCCCCCACGGCGGTGCCGGCCGCCGCCTCGGGCGGCGACTGGGACCACTACGGACGGGATGCGGCGGGCACCCGCTACGCCCCCTTCTCCCAGATCGACAAGAGCAATGTCGGGAACCTGCAGGTCGCCTGGACCTTCCGCACCGGCGAACCGGCGATCAACGGCGCCGAGGACCAGAACACGCCGCTCCAGGTGGGCGATACGGTGTACCTGTGCACGCCGCACAACCAGGTTTTCGCGCTGAACGCCGAGACCGGCGAGCAACGCTGGAAGTTCGATCCCAAGGCCAGTTCGCCGGTCTGGCAGCGTTGCCGCGGGGTGAGCTACTACGACGCCAGCGCCTCGATGACGGATGCCGCCGCCGACGCCAGTTGCCGCCAGCGCATCGTCCTCAGCACCATCGACGCCCGCCTGATCCAGCTCGACGCCAGGACCGGCAGGCCATGCGCGGCTTTCGGCAACCAGGGCACGGTGGACCTCAAGGCCGGCATGGGAGAGGTCAAGCCCGGCTACTACTTCCAGACCTCCGCGCCCACGGTCGCGCGCGACCTGATCATCATCGGCGGCTGGGTGTACGACAACCGCGCGGTGGACGAACCCTCGGGCGCGGTGCGCGCCTTCAGCGCGAAAAGTGGCGAGCTCGTCTGGGCCTGGGACCTGGGCAACCCCGCCATCACCAAGCTGCCGCCCGACGGCGGCTCGTACACGCGTGGCACGCCCAATGTCTGGTCCACGCCCGCCTACGACGACAAGCTCGGCCTGCTGTACCTGCCCACCGGCAATTCGCCGCCGGACTTCTGGGGCGCCCACCGCAGCAAGGCGGCCGAGGAATACGCCTCGTCCGTCGTCGCGCTGGACGTCGAGACCGGCCGCGAACGCTGGAAATTCCAGACCACCCACCACGACCTCTGGGACTATGACGTGGGCACGCCGCCGACGCTGTATGACCTGCCCGACGGCAAGGGCGGCACGGTCCCGGCGCTGATCCAGGCCACCAAGCGCGGCCAGATCTTCCTGCTGGACCGCCGCGACGGCACGCCGCTGGCCGACGTCAAGGAAGTGCCCGTGCCGCAGGGGGCGCAGGAAGGCGACTGGACCTCGCCCACGCAGCCCTACTCGGTCGGCATGCCCGGCATCGGGACCAAGCCCTTCACCGAAGCCAGCATGTGGGGCGCCACCTTCTTCGACCAGCTGTGGTGCCGCATCGAGTTCCGCAAGATGCGCTACGAAGGCGACTTCACCCCGCTGCGCGCCGACCGCCGCACGCTGATCTACCCGGGCTACTACGGCGGCATGAACTGGGGGGGCGTCTCGGTGGTGCCCGCGCTCGACTACCTGGTGATCAACGACATCCGCATGCCGCAGTGGGCCCGCCTGATCCCGCGCGACGAAACGCCGGACCCGACCAAGGCCGCCTCGGTCCACGAAGGCTATGCGCCGCAGGAGGGCACGCCGTACGGCATCTCGAAGAACGGCTTCATGTCGCCGCTGGGCGTGCCCTGCCACGCGCCGCCCTACGGCACCATGACCGCCATCGACCTGAAGACCCGCAAGACCGTCTGGCAGGCGCCGATGAGCACGCTGCAGGACACCGGCCCCCTGGGCATCAAGACCGGCCTGCAGATTCCCATCGGCATGCCCACGCTGGGCGGGCCGCTGACCACGGCATCGGGCCTGGTGTTCTACGCCGGCACGCAGGACTACTACCTGCGCGCCATCGACGTCCTGACCGGCAAGGAGTTGTGGAAGGGCCGGCTGCCGGTGGGCGCGCAGGCCACGCCCATGACCTACATGTCGCCCGAGAGCGGCCGGCAGTTCGTCGTGATCTCGGCCGGCGGCGCGCGGCAATCGCCGGACCGTGGGGATTACGTGATCGCTTACGCGCTGCCGAAGCAGCCGTAGCTGAGCTAGACTGCCGACGCAGGCCCGGCCCGCGCCGGGCCGGGGTTCCGCCACCGGCAGGACGCCGCGTGGCGGTCTTCGTCGATGCAGGCTCATGACTCCCTTTCACGGCAAACTCAAGATCCGGCACCTGGAAATCGTGCTGGCCATCGCCGATTCCGGCAATCTCTCCAAGGCGGCCCAGCAGTTGCACAGCACCCAGTCGGCGCTGTCGCGCGCGCTGGCCGAGATCGAGGAACTGCTGGGTGGCCGCCTGTACGAGCGCACCGGCAAGGGCATGGCCTGCACGCCGCTGGGCGAGGCCATGTGCCGCCACGGCCGCGTGTTGCTGGGCGACCTGCGCAAGGCCGAGATGGACCTGGCCGCCATCGGCCGGGGCGAACAGGGCAGCCTGGTGGGGGGCTGCTTCTCGCTGTTCTCGGGCTGGCCGCTGACCGACACGGCGCGCCGGTTCCGCGAACGGCACCCCGACATCGCGCTGACCATCACGACGGGCAACCACGACGACCTGCTGGCCGACCTCGACAGCGGCGCGCTGGACGTGTTCCTGAGCCGGGCGCGTCCGACCATGAATCCGGACATCTACCGCGCCGACCCCATCATCACCGATCCGGTGGCGCTGACCTGCGCGCCGCACCATCCGCTGGCCACCGGCCACGCCACGCTGGCCGATTGCGTGGCCTACCCGTGGATCACCGCCCTGCCCGGCAGCCGGATCCAGCGCGAGCTGGAAAGCAACCTGTCGCAGGCGGGACTGGCGCTACCGGCGACCATAGGCGCACTGTCGCTGGAGTTCGGCCGCGACTTCATCCGCGATGCCCGCCATCTCTGGATGCTGCCGGGCTGCGTCGCCGCCGCCATGCAGGCCCGCGGCGAAGTGCACGTGCTGCCGGTGGAGCTGGGCCTGTTGCCCGCTCCCATGGCGGCGATCTGGCGACGGGACCGGCCCGGCAGCCGCCACATGCGTGCCTTCGCCGACGCGCTGGCCGAGGTCGTGGAGCAAGCCGGCCTGCCCTACGGCCCCTGAGGCCGGGACGCCTTGCGCTTTTCGCATGGATTCGTCCGAATCCCGCATAGCCACGCGGTGGCCTTCGTCACTAAGATGCCCGGATCAGAACACGGGAGTCCGCCCCCCATGGCATCCACCCTAGACGTCCAGCTTCCCCAGGGTACGGTACGCGGCCTGCGCGGCCCGGCCGTGAACCGCTACGGCGCCATTCCCTACGCGCGCCCACCGGTGGGCGCCTTGCGCTTTCGCGCGCCCGAGCCCGCCGACTGGAACGGCCTGCTCGACGCCACGGGCGTGGGCACGATCGCGCCGCAACGGCCGGCCCGGCTGCGCGACGTCATGGGCGACCTGGACGGCGAACAGTCCGAGGACTGCCTGCACCTGACGATCTGGACGCCCGCGGCAGACGGCGCCCCGCGGCCGGTGGTGGTCTGGATACACGGCGGCGCCTGGCAGAGCGGCGCCGGCGCCCTGCCCTGGTATGACGGCTCGCGCCTGGCCGAGGAAGGCGACGTGGTCGTGGTCGCCATCAACTACCGGCTGGGCGCCCCGGGCTGGCTGTGCCTGCCCGGGCTGCCGGCCAACCTGGGATTGCTGGACCAGGAAGCCGCCCTGGAGTGGGTGGTCCGCCATATCGGCGCGTTCGGCGGCGACGCCGGACGCATCACGGTGATGGGGCAGTCGGCCGGCGCGAGCTGCATCGCCGCGCTGTGCGGGCGCCAGCCGCGCTTCCACCGTGCCATCCTCCAGAGCGGCGCACTGGGCCGGGGCTTCCGCAGCCTGGAAGACGCTTACGCGCTCGGCCAATTGTTCATGGAAGCGGCCGGCGCGGCCGACCTGGAGGCGCTGCGCGCGCTGCCCATCGAACGACTGCTGGACGCCCAGCAAGCGCCTTCGGTCCTGTCCGCGCTCTCCGCCGGAAACTACGCCGGCCCCCTGTTCACCGTGGTCGCGGACGGCACGGTCGTGCCGCGCGATGCGCAGGCACGCATGGCCGACTGGGCCGGCGCCCGCGACGTGCTGGTCGGCACCACGCGCGACGAGATGGCGGCCTTCCCCGGCTACGGCACCGATGCCGATAGCCGCGCGGTAGGCGAAGCGGCATTTGGCGCCGGCTCGCGCCAGTGGGCCGACGACGCGCGGCGCGCGGGCCGCCAGGCCTGGTCGTACCGGGTCGACTTCGGCCCTACCGAGCGCTTCGGCGCCTGCCATTGCATCGAACTGCCGCTGCTGTTCGGCACGCTGGAGGCCTTCGGCCCGGCCCCCATGCTGGCCGGCGCCGATCCCGGCCACGTACGCGACCTGTCCGCGCGGATGCGCGCCGCGTGGCTGCGCTTCATACGCGGCGGCTCTCCCGGCTGGGACCCTGCCCCGGCGATGCAGATCTTCGATTGACCTCCTTCACTGCGAGACCATCACCATGACCGCTTTCCTCAGGCAGGCGCTGTGCGTCCTGTCGCTGCTGGCCGCCGGCCCCGCCCTGGCCGCCTGGCCCGACAAGCCCGTCCGCATCGTCGTGCCCAACACGCCGGGCGGCCCGGTCGACGTCACCATGCGGCTGCTGGCCACCGAGCTGTCCAGGAAATGGGGCCAGCCCGTCATCATCGAGAACAAGGCCGGCGCATCCGGCATGATCACCGGCGCGGCGGTCGCCTCGTCGCCGCCCGACGGCTACGTGCTGGGCACCATGCTCGCGGCGACCATGACCATCGTGCCCTTCGCGGTGGACAGGATGCCCTACGATCCGCGGAAGGACCTGGCCCCCGTCACGACCGTAGCGCGCACGCCCTTCATCTTCCTGGTCCCGAAGGACAGCCCCTTCAAGACCTGGAAGGATTTCGTCGACGCAGCGCGCCAGCGCGAGCTGAAACTGGGTTCCTACTCCATCGGCACGGGCTTCCACGTGGGCTGGGAACGCATCGCGCGCCAGGCCGGCATCAAGGTGCTCTACGCTCCCTCATCCTCGGCGGCCAAGACCCAGGGCGACCTGCTGGGCGGCATCCTCGACATCTCGTTCGATGCGCCTTCCAGCGCCAAGGGCCTGATCGACAGCGGCCGGCTGCGCCCCCTGGCCATCACCAGCGCGCAGCGCTTCAGCGGACTGCCCGACGTCCCCACGCTGGACGAGTCGGGCCTGAAGGGTTTCTCGACCGAACCCTGGTTCAGCCTGATGGCACGCGCCGGCACGCCCGACGACGTCATCGCGAAGATCCAGCGCGACGTCGCGGCCGTGCTGGCCACGCCGGCCATGCACAGGCAAATGGAAATGCTGGGCCAGGTGCCGGTGGCCGACACGCCGGCAGAATTGGCCGAGACCGTGCGCAAGGACCGCGCCGCCATGGAGCCGCTGGTCAAGGAACTGGGCATACGGCTGCAGTGACGGCCGGCTGGCCCGCGGCACCGGAAGCCCGTACCATCACGGCTTTACGATGGCCGTCCGCATGACCTCGCCGCAACTCAACCGCATCCGCCTGCAACACATCCGCTGCCTGCTCGCCACCGCGCAGCACGGCAACATGCGCGCCGCGGCCGAGTTCCTGTCCATCACCCAGCCCGCCGTCAGCAAGATCATCAAGGAGCTGGAAGAGATCGTCGGCAAGCCGCTGGTGGTCCGCCAGCGCCACGGCGTCGCCCTGACGCCCGCGGGCATGGCCTTCGTGCAGCATGCGCGCCAAGGCGTGATGGCGCTGGAGATGGCGCTGGGCGAAGCCCGCGACCCCGAGGGAGACGCCGTCAAGCTGGGCGTGCTGCCCTCGCTGGCGGTCGACCTGCCGCACGAGATCCTGCGCAGTTGGCGCGCGCGCGGGCGCCACGGCCCCGTGCGCCTGGAGACCGGCATGAATCCGGAGTTGCTGGCGCGGCTGCGTCAGGGCGAGCTGGACGTGGTCGTGGGCCGGCTGGCCGAGCCCGACCACATGCTGGAACTGCGCTTCGAGCCGCTGTGGAGCGAGCCGCTGGTCGTGGCCATGCGGCCGGAACACCCGCTGGCGCGCACCGAGTGGCAGGCCTGGCAGGCGCCGGCGCACCCGGTGATCCTGCCCTTGCCCGGCACCAGCATCTACCAGGCGGCCGACAGCTTCCTGGGCCAGTTGCGCTCCGGCGCCAGCCATGACCGCCTGGAAACCCTGGCCATCCCCTTGGCCCGCAATTTGGCCTTGAACAGCGATGCCCTGTGGTTCGCCTCGCTCAGCACCGTCAAGGCCGACCTCGAACAGGGCGTGCTGGTGGCGCGCCGCGTGCCCGGGGCCGCCACCGAGGCGGTCGGACTCTTCACCCAGGCGCAGCCGGGCACCAGCCGACCGCTGGCCGGGGACATGGCCGACACGGTGCGCGGCGTGGCCGTGCGCTGGCGGGCCGCGTGCGAAGACCTGGGCTGGGATCCCGCCTAAAGGCCGGCTGGGTTCCAAGATATTCCCTACCGTTATATCACGGCGGCATATTCTTCACTTGCCCCTGGACCGGGGCGTGACTACAGTTGCCCCTGCGAACATTCCCACAAACGGTACAGAGACATGAGCAATCCCCTTCTGCCTCCCTCGACGACCGGCGTCTTCGTGCAGCGCGACAGCGACGCGCACCCGCCCGCCTACACCCCCGGCTACAAGACCAGCGTGCTGCGCTCGCCGCGCAAGGCGCTGATCTCCAACGTCGGCACGCTGTCCGAGATCACCTCGCCCGTCTTCCGCCCCGAGGAACTCGGCCCCAAAGACAACGACCTGATCACCAACTTCGCCAAGGACGGCCTGCCCATCGGCGAACGCGTCATCGTCCACGGTTTCCTGCGCGACCAGTTCGGCCGCCCCGTCAAGAATGCCCTGATCGAAGTGTGGCAGGCCAACGCCAGCGGCCGCTACCGCCACAAGAACGACACCTACATCGGCAGCCTGGACCCCAACTTCGGCGGCTGTGGACGCATGCTGACCGACGAGAACGGCTACTACATGTTCCGCACCATCAAGCCCGGGCCCTACCCCTGGCGCAACCGCATCAACGACTGGCGCCCCTCGCACATCCACTTCTCCATCCTGGCCGACGGCTGGGCCCAGCGCCTGATCACGCAGCAGTACTTCGAAGGCGATCCGCTCATCCCGCACTGCCCCATCCTCAAGACCATCAGCAACGAAGAGCAGGTCCGCGGCCTGATCGCCATGCAGGACATCGGCAACTTCATCGCGCTGGACAGCCGCTGCTACCGCTTCGACATCACGGTGCGCGGCCGCACCGCCACCTGGTTTGAAAATTGATCGAGGGCAGGACCATGAGCACCCAAATCACCTTCCTTCCTGAAACCGCCTCGCAAACGGGCGGCCCGTACGTGCACATCGGCCTCGCTCCCAAGCAGGCCGGCTTCGACATCTTCGAAAACAACTTCGACAACAACCTGGTCAAGCCCGAGACCAAGGGCGAGCGCATCCGCCTCGAAGGCCAGGTGTACGACGGCAGCGGCACCGTGCTGCGCGACGTGCTGGTCGAGATCTGGCAGGCCAACGCCGCCGGCAAGTACGCCCATCCCGCCGACACGCAGGACAAGCCCATCGATCCCGCCTTCCGCGGCTGGGGCCGCACCGGCGCCGACTTCGACACCGGCTTCTACAGCTTCGAGACCATCAAGCCCGGAGCCGTCCCCGGCGCCAGGGCCGGCACGATGCAGGCCCCGCACATCTGCCTGATCCTGTTCGCCCGCGGCATCAACCTCGGCCTGCATACCCGCGTCTACTTCGAGGACGAGAAGGCAGCCAACGCCAAGGACCCCATCATCAACGGCATCGAATGGGAAGTCCGCCGCGACACGCTGATCGCCAAGCGCGAGGAGCGCGACGGCAAGGTGGTGTATCGCTTCGACATCCGTATCCAGGACACGCCGGACGGCGGCAAGGAAACGGTGTTTTTCGACGTCTGATCCAGCCGTCGCGAGTGGCCCGCCGGCAGGCGGACCCCTGAATGCCCTCGATTCGGACGCTCTGGCGTCAAGAACGAGGGCATTTTTTGTAGCCACGAGGCTACGAAAATATGGCTTTCACAAAATTTTGTAGCCCCTTGGCTACAAAATAGAATCGATGTTTGTGCCTCTGAGGCTACAGGAATGCTAGGATAGGCCAATATTGAGGCCCAGGGGCTACAAAATGACAACACTAGGAGATGTCGCAAGCATGTTGCGGTCGGCCCGCAAAGATAGCGGTCTGTCCCAGGAGGAAATGGCGCAGCGGGCCGGCGTGGCCCGCTCCACGCTGGCTCGCATGGAAACCGTCGCCCGCGGCGACATGAGCGTTTCTGCGCTAGTCCGATTGCTGGAAGCGGCCGGCTATGACCTGAAAGTGGTCAAGGCAGGCCATATCCGCACCTTGGACGATATCCTTGCGGAACAGCGCCAGCGAGGCGACTCATGAGGCTGGACGTCCACGTGCTCGGCCAACGCGTGGCCAAGCTCTTTCGCGAAGGCGACGAATACGTCTTGCAGTATGAACCCGGAACGCCGGACGACGCCTTCGTCAGCCTGGCCATGCCCGTGCGCAACGAACCCTGGCGCTGGCCGCGCGACCTGCATCCCTTCTTTCGCCAGAACTTGCCCGAGGGCCATCTGTTGAGCGTGATCCGGGAGGTCTTCGGACCACTCATGGATGGCACCGACCTGTCATTGCTGGCCATAGTCGGTGCCTCCGGAATCGGGCGCGTAGCGGTAACGGCCGAAGGTGCTGCGCCCGGTGCGGAACTCACGCCTCTGAACATCGAGGAATTACTCACCGCGGACAATACGGCTCAACACTTCGACGCCCTGGTCCGCCAGTATGCACGCAGCGCCATATCAGGCGTCGTGCCCAAGTTCCTCGCCCCGGCTTTCTCCACGAGCGGCGATGCGCCATCCCTGGGCAAGACAACGCTGCGCACGCCACGACACATCATCAAGGGCTCCGACGACGGCACTCCGTTCCTCGGATTCAACGAATTCCACAGCCTTTGGGTCCTGCGCCGCCTGAACGTCGTACCGGTCGTGCATACGCGGATGTCCGACGATGGCCGGGTCTTGATCGTCGACCGATTCGACCTGGACCAGACGGGCCGGCCCGTTCGTGGCGTCGAAGATGCCTGCAGCCTGCTCGGCCTGCCTCCCCACGAGAAATACGCGCCATCCACCGAACGCGTGCTCCACGCCACGCGCGCTTATATCCCGCCTGCCAACTCGAGATTCCAACTTCTTCACCTGGGCTGGCATCTGCTGGTGAACTATGTCGTCCGCAACGCCGACTGCCACGCCAAGAACATCGCCCTGTACTACACCTCGCGCGACGACGTGGCCTACACGCCCGTCTATGACGTGGTGACCACCCAGGCCTACCCCCAGTTCAGCAACAACGCGCCCGGCCTGTCCATCGACGGACGCAAGACCTGGACTCCAGGCAAAACGCTGGAGCGGTTCTTCGCGGCCCGGCTCGGCATACCTCCCAGCCAATACAAGGCCATGGTGGAACAACTATGCGAATCGGCCGTCGAGGTGGGCCGGGAAGTCATCGAGGCAGCCCGCAACGAACCGCGCTGGAGGTGGATCGCCAAGCAGATGGTGCACGCATGGAACGACGGCATGTGCGCGCTCCGGAGCCCGAGGATGGATGGGAAATATCGTGGCCTGGATGCCGCCATCGAGGAGGCCGGCTACGAAGCGGCCGACACGCCTCGATCCGCTGGCGAAGTCATCGGCCGCTCTGAATTGCTGGCTCGCCGCCGCACATAGGGAAGCTGCGTCAGCCTGTCTGTGCCAGCCAGTCATGCACCAGGTCCGCGATGTCCAGACTGTTGCGGTCCATCATCAGCATGTGCGAGTTGCCCGGCATACCCAGTTCGGGCAGGGACATCAGGCGCACGTCGCCGTGGGTGGCGGCGAAGTCATGGATGCCGGCGCGCATGCGCGGCCAGCGCGGGTCGGTATCCATGTTGTCACCCATCACGACCAGCGTGGGAACGCGGTAAGGGCGATGCGGCTCCAGCGCGGGAATGCTGGCCGGTTCCAGCGCCACCACGGCCCGCACCAGGTCCGGGCGGGCGTGGGCCGCGCGCAGGCCGAACACGCCCGCTTGCGAATGGCAGACCACGATGGCCGGGCCGGTCTTCTCCAGCAAGGCCAGGTAGCCGGCCAGCACGGCCGCGTCGGTGCTGGTCCAGCGGGGCACCATCTGGCTGACCAGTCCGTCGAAGGCCTCCACCGGGAAGCGGGTGTTCGCATAAGCTTGTGAAGCGCGCCGTCCGGCTTCGCCGGGCTGGCCGATGCGGAAACGCTCGTAGATGTCCTCGGCGGTCTGGATGACGGGCGCCTCGGGCCAGACCTCGGGCACGCGCGCAAAGCCCGAGCGTCCGCGTTCGACGGCATCGCACAGGTAGCAGTCCCAGCCCCGCCGCAGGAAATAGTGCAGCCATCCCGGCCGGCCGTCCGGGGTGGTCTCCCAGGCCGCTCCCGTCATGCCTCCGCCGTGCCAGAACAGGATGGGCGCACGATCGGGCGCGGGGTCCGCCAGGAAGTATTGCGCGTACATCTGCTCGACGCGATAGTGGCCGTTGGGATCCACCCGCACGGGTTGCCCGCCTTCGGCCATCAGCAGTTCGCGCGTCGGCAGGCCCCGCAGCTCGATCTCGCGCCCGCCGACGTGGAAAGCGCCCATGTCCCGCAGCCGCAAGGGGCCGGCGCGCCCGGGCCGGACGTCGCCGGCGGCATGGTGCATGCTCATTCCGCGCGAATCTTGTTGGCCTGGATGATGGTTTTCCACTTCTCGTTCTCGCCTGCGATAAACCGGGCCAGGGCCTGCCGCGAGCCTGGCGCGACGTCCACGCCCAGTTGCTGCATGCGCGTCTGCACCTCGGGCGCCTTCAGCGCCGCCACGAAGGCCTGGTTCAGGCGGTCCAGCACCGCGTCGGGCGTGCGCGCCGGCGCCATGATGCCGAACCACGGGGTGATCAGGAAATCCGGGACGCCCGCCTCGGCGAAGGTCGGCACGTCGGGGATGGAAGGCGAACGCTTCTCGCTGGCCACCGCCAGCGCGCGTAGCTTGCCCGAGCGGATGCTGGGCAGCGACGCGGGCAGGTTGTCGAAGTACATGTCGACCTGCCCGCCAAGCAGGTCGGCCGCGACCTGGCCCGCCCCCTTGTACGGAATGTGCGTCAGCTCGATGCCGGCCTTGGTGTTGAGCAGTTCCGTCGCCAGGTGCGCCGAAGTACCGATGCCGGACGAGGCCGAGTTGAGCTTGCCCGGGTGCGCCTTGGCATAGGCGATCAGCTCGGCCACCGACTTGGCCGGCACCTTGGGATTGACGACCAGCACGCTGGGCACGGTGCCGATCATGGCGACCGGCGCGAAGTCCTTCACCACGTCATAAGGCGCCGGCGTATAGAGCGAGGGCGCGACCGCGCAGCCGAACGCGCACATCAGCAGCGTATAGCCGTTGGGTTCGGCGCGCGCCACGGCCTGGCCGCCAATGTTGCCGCTGGCGCCGACCCGGTTCTCGACGATCAGGGGCTGCCCCAGCGTCTTCGACAAGGTCTCGCCCAGCACCCGCGCCAGGATGTCCGGCGTCCCGCCGGGAGGATAGGGCACGACCACGGTAATGGGCTTGGCGGGAAAGTCGGCGGCCGCGACGGCGCCGCATGCTGCCATGGCGGCGATGCCGGCGGCCAGCGCCGCGGTCCAGCGGCGCGCGCGCGAATTCGGGGTACGGTTCATGGTGTCTCCAGGATGGGCCTTTTGGCGGCCGGATGCCGCGCACTATAGCCAGCGGCCCCGCTCGCCGGCCAATGCCGGGATCGCAAGACATCCATACCAGAATTGCTATAGTGTTTCCCGATCATGCCCACCAGACATACCCCTGCCGACCGCGCGAAACTGCCCAACCTGCGCCGGATGGACATGAACGCGCTCTTGACCTTCGACGCGCTCATGAAGACCCGCAGCGCCACCGCGGCCGCCGCGCTGCTGCACAAGACCCAGCCGGCGATCAGCCGCGAGCTGGCGCGGCTGCGGCGCACGCTGGACGATCCGCTGCTGGTGGTGACGAAAGGCCGCTTCACGCCCACCGAGCGCGCGCTGGAACTACATGCCGTCGTGCGCGACGCGCTGGACCGCATCGAGCACGCGCTGAGCCCGCCCGAGGACTTCGATCCCGCCGGGGCCACCGGTACCGTCAACATCGGGACGGGGGCGCACATCGAACTGCTGCTGGGCGCGCCGCTGCTGCAGCGCCTGCGCGCGGCGGCGCCCCGACTGATCGTCCGCTTCCAGTCCGTGCACGGCGACTTCATACCCGACGACCTGGACGCGGAACGCATGGACATCGCCATCGGCCTCTTCAGCGAGGTTCCCCGGCGCTTCCATTCCATGCGTTTGTTCGCCGATCGCCGGGTCTGCCTGCTGTCGGCCACGCATCCCATGGCGCGGCGCAAGCGCCTGTCGCTGGACGAGCTGGACCGGCTGCAGTGGTTCGCCTTCGCGCAGATGTATGGCCGGCCCACCAACTTCGACCGGCTGCTCAAGCCGCGCCACCGCGACCTGGCGTTCTCGGCGTACCTGTCGGGCTTCGGCATCACGCCCTACGTGCTGCTAGAGACCGACTACGCGACCACCCTGCCGGCCTGCGTAGCCGAGGTGCACCAGCGGCACTTCCCGCTGGCCTCGATCGAACTGCCCGCGCCGCTGCGCGATATCGAGTTCTTCATGGTGTGGTCCAAGCGGCAGCACACCTCGCCCCTGCACACCTGGGTGCGGGGCGAGATCCTGCGGGTGCTGGAGGAAAGAACGGGCCGCGCTATTCCAGGAAATTCCCCGCCGCGAAAACGATAGGCGGTGCGTCCTGGTCGAAGCTCACGCCGATCGGGTCGCCGCCGGCCGCCACGATGTCCAGTTGCTGCTTGAACATGCGCCGCAGCAGGACCAGGCCGCGATCGGAGGTCGCCAGGTTCTCTTCCGAATGCCAGGCGATCGGCCCCTGGCTGACCTGGGCCTCGTAGTCCCCCGGCATGCGCTGGTGTTCCTCTTCGGTCAGTTCCTCCCACAGCTTGCCGTTCATGCGCGACCGCGAACGCGCGATGTCGCCCGCGCGGCGCACCCGGCCCGCCGTGTAGATCCGGAAGCTGGTGTCGTCGATGGGCAGGACCCAACCCAGCGACTCCACGGTGCCGTAGTGCGCCAGCCGGGGGCTGGGGATCACCCGCAAGGTGGGCAGCGCGGCCTCGCCCACGCGGCGCAGCGTCTTGCCGTCGTCCAGCCGCCGTACCGCCGTGGCGCTGACGCCCGCGTCCGTGTAGTCGAACGTGACCTCGGGCATCACACCCATCTGCGGCACGAATTGCGTGCCGCTGAAGCTCGAGTGCAGGATCGCGACGTGGAAGGGATCGACCACGTTCTCGAAGTGCTGCAGCCAGTTGCAGGGAATGATCTGCGGACCGCCTCCGCCTATGCTCTGGTCGTTGGCCTCGATAAACTCGCCCTGGGCCAGGTTCTCCAGCGCGGCGTAGCGCGGCAGGACCGGTTTCCTGGCAGGCGGCCCCATGTAGGCGAAGATCAGGCCGTAGCGTTCTTCGACGGGATACCAGGGCTGGCGGATGCGGTCGCGCGACAGGCCGCCCTGCGGCTCGCAGGGCTGGTCGGTGCAATGGCCCTGCACGTCGAACAGCCACCCGTGGTAGCAGCAGCGTATGCCGCCGTCCTCGACGCGGCCGTAGTACAGCGAGGTGCCGCGATGGGCGCAGTGCGGATACAGCAGCCCGGGCCGCCCCTGGCGGTCGCGGAACAGGATCAGGTCCTCGCCCAGCGCGCGCACCTTGCGCGGCACCTCGCTCGCGTCGGCCGACACGCCGATGGGATGCCAGTAGCGGCGCAGCAGTTCGCCCATGGGCGTGCCCCGGCCGACCTGCGTCAGCGTGGCGTTGTAGGTGGCGGGCTTGCGCTCGTAGGCGGTGCCGGCATCCGGCAATGTCGTGGTCGTCATGTTCCCTCGTCCTCGTGTCCTGGTTTCAGTTCTTCAGCGTCACCCCGGCGGCATCCACCAGTTGCTTGAAACGGGCGTAGTCGGCGCGGGCATTGGCGATGAATTCATCTGGCCGGTTGGCCACCGGCCGGAATCCGAGATCGACGATGCGGGCGCGCACATCGTCCGTACGGGTGGCCGCCTGCAGGCTGGCCACGAGCTTGTCGCGCACCGCGGGCGGAATACCGGCGGGCGCGTAGGCGCCTATCCAGCCTTCGAGCTCGAAGCCTTTGAGCCCTTGCTCCAGAAACGTGGGAACGGCGGCGAGTATGGGCGCGCGCTGCCGCCCCGGCACGCCCAGGACCTTCATCTTCCCCGCCTGCGACATGTTGCGGGCGGTGCCCGGATTGGCCCAGGCCAGGTCCAGCCGGCCCGCTTCCATGTCCTGGTGGGCGATGGACTCGGTCTTGTAGGGCACGTGTATCAGCCCCGGGATGGCTTCGTGCCTGAGCAGCTCGCCGAACAGATGGGCGATCGTGCCGGTGCCCCAGGTGCCGTAGGTCAGGCTCGGGTGCTTCCTGGCATAGTCCTTCAGCTCGGCCAGGTTCGAGTACGGCGCCGAGGCGGCGGCCACCAGCACCGGGCCGGAGCCGATGGCGAGCTGCGACAGCGGCTGGAAATCCCTGGCCGCATCGTAGGGCAGCTTGTCGTGAAGGATGGGATTGTTGATGTGCGTCGTCTGCAAGGTGATGAGCAACGTATAGCCGTCGGGCGGCGCCTTGGCGACGGCGTCCGCGGCCAGGATGCCGCTGGCCCCCGGCTTGGGGTCCACCACCACCGGCTGGCCCCAGGCCAACCGAAGTTGTTCGGCATAGGCCCGGGCCAGCAGGTCGATCGGGCTGCCGCCCGGACCGTAAGGAATGATGCGCACCGGGCGCGAGGGAAAGCCGCCGGCGCCCGACGGCTGGGCATGCGCGGCGCCGGCCGCGAGCCAGGCCAGCGACGCGGCGGCAAGCGCTCGCAGGGCAATGCGGACGTGGGCTTGCCACGCACGGCGGATACAGGACATGGTGGTCTCCTCCGGGCCTGGAGCGCGATGGATCCGCCACGGCCCTTTATATGCAAACGCAACGATATTAAAATTAACGACATATCATTGCATTGTCAACGACATGCAAAGTCGCCCCGCCGCGCGCGGCCGCCCCTATCATTGGCGTTTCGCCTTCCCGCCCCAGCCATGCCCGCCGCAAAGAAGAAGCTCGCATCCTTCAAGACCCTGCCGGCCTTCCAGCTCGAGATGCTGGCCGCGCTCGTGGCCAGCCGCAACGAACTGCGGCACCAGCGCCGCTTCGGGCTGCGCAGCGTCGAGTGTCATGTCCTGGGCATCGTCGGCGCGCAGGCGCCCATCTCGTTGCGCCGGCTGTGCGCCGAACTCGGACTGGACAAGAGCCATGGCAGCCGCCTGGTCGCCAAGCTGGAAGAACGCGGGCTGCTGGAACGCTGCGACGACCCTGCCGACAAGCGTTCGTTCTATCTCCTCCTGACACCGCAGGGCGTGGACATGCACGCGCGCATCCATGCCGATGCGGTCGAGCGCAACGCCGAATGGCTGGAGGGGCTGTCCGCCGCCCGACGTGGCGTGTTCCTCGAATGCGTCGCGCAATTGACTGCCCATTCCCAGGCCATGCTGGCACGGGAAGAAGCCGCGTCGGGGCAGCCGGCATCCCCGCGCCAGGAGGCCGGGGACGGCATCGAGACCCGCGGGCTCCTGCTGGTCGAACGAGCCAGGCTGCAGCAGTTGCACGAGCAATTGGCGGCGCTGCTGGCTCGCGGATAGGCCCGGCGCCATCTCGCGCATTTCGCCGGTAAATGCCGGGTATTTACGCTATTCGTTAGATTCCGCCCGGACCCCGGTGATACCGTCTCCTGGCCGGTGCCCGCCCGCGCGGGCCTGGAAGAACGGCCGCGAGCCGCCCAGAACGATGGAGACGATGATGCCCCTGAAAGTCCTTCCGGCCGCCGCGCTGCTGGCCGCCGCCTGTACCCTGCCCGCCTTCGCCCAGGCCCCCGTCAAGATCGGGTTCCTGGGCGAGTTCTCCGGCCCGCAGGCCGGCCTCGGCCAGGACATGTACGACGGCTTCATGCTGGGCATCCGGCAGGCCGGCGGCAAGCTGGGCGGCGTCCCCGTGGAGGTGCTGCGGGAGGACACGCAACTCAAGCCCGACGTGGCGGTGCAGGTGGCGCGCAAGCTGATCGAGAAGGACAAGGTGCCCATCATCGCCGGCATCACCTTCTCGAACATCATGATGTCGGTGCAGCCGCTGGCCACGCGGCGGGAGGTCTTCGTCATCGGCACCAATGCCGGACCTTCGCCGATCGCCGGCGACAAGTGCTCGCCCTACCAGTTCATCGTGTCGCGCCAGGGCGACCAGCAGGCCGAAGTGCTGGGCAAGTACGCGACGCAGCGCGGCTACAAGCGCGTGGTCATGATGGCGCCCAACTACCAGGCGGGCAAGGACGTGCTGGCCGGCTTCCGCCGCTACTTCAAGAACGAGGTCGTGGAAGAGATCCACACGCCGCTCGACCAGTTCGATTTCTCGGCCGAACTGTCGCGCGTCGCGGCCCACAAGCCCGATGCGGTCTTCGCGTTCTACCCCGGCAGCCCCGGCGTGAACTTCCTCCGCCAGTACCGCCAGCTAGGGCTGGCTGACCGCATCCCGCTGATGTCCGTCGCGGTGGTCGACGGCGTATCGCTGCCCGCGCTGCGCGAAGCGGCGCTGGGCGTGCTGCTGGGCAGCACCTGGGGCCCCGACCTGCCAGCCGAGGCAAACCGCCGCTTCGTGTCCGCGTTCGAGGCAGCCTATGGCCGCACGCCATCGGAATACGCCGCCACCAGCTACGATGCGGCCCGGCTGCTGGATGCGGCGATCGGCGCGGTCAAGGGCAACGTCGCGGACAAGCCCGCCTTCATGGCGGCGCTCAAGGCGGCCCGCTTCGACTCGGTGCGCGGCAACTTCAAGTTCGGCAACAACCATTTCCCCATCCAGGACCTGCACGTGTTCCAGGTCGTGCGCGACAGCGAGCACCAGGTCGCCCTCAAGACGGTGGAAACCCCGATGAAGGGAGTCCAGGACGCCTACCACGATGGATGTACCATGCGCTGACGGCGGACATGCCCTGAAGGCAGCTGCCGGGCCATGAACCTGAACACCCTGGACCTGAACCTGCTGCTTGTCTTCGACGCGGTGCTGCGCACCGGCAGCACCACCCTGGCCGGCGAGGAGCTGGGCCTGACGCAGTCGGCGGTCAGCAACGGACTGCGCCGGCTGCGCGCCGCCTTCGACGACCCCTTGTTCATCAAGACCGCGCAGGGCATGAGCCCGACGCCGATGGCCGAACGCCTGGCGCCGTCCCTGCGCGAGGGCCTGGACAGGATCCGGCAAGCCATCGACGACCGCGAGGATTTCGTGCCGGCCGCGTCGCAGCGCCAGTACGTCCTGTATGCCAGCGACACCGGCCAGCGCGTCTTCCTGCCCCGGCTGCTGGGTCGGCTGCGGCGCGAGGCCCCGGGCATACAACTGGTCACCTTGCAGGCCTCGCCCCGCGATGCGCCGCGGCTGATGGCCGCGGGCGAGATCGATCTCGCGCTGGGCTTCTTCCTGCATTTCCAGGCGGGTTTCTACCGCCAGAAACTGTTCAGCGACCACTACGTCTGCATGGCGGCAGCCGACCATCCCGCCATACGCGGTCCGATGACGCTGGCGCAGTACATGCACGCGCCACACGTGGTGTACCGCCCCGCCGTGGGCAGCCACGCGTTCTTCGAGGACGTCATCGACAAGCTGTTCTCCGAGCACAACCTGCGCCGCCAGGTGGTGCTGCAGGTCACTCATGGCCTGGGCCTGCCGGAAATCATCGCCGGCACCGACATGCTGGTGGCCGTTCCCGCCAGCCTGGCGCAGGCCTGCGCGGGCAGTCCCGGCGTGCGCTTCCTGCCGCTGCCGTTCGATGCGCCGCTGGTGGACATCACCCAGCAGTGGCACGAACGCTTCCACCGCGACCTGGGCCACGCCTGGCTGCGGCGGACCATTGCCGAGCTGTTCCAGGACGGCGGCGCCGCGCCCGCGTGAGCGCGGGCATTTGCGGCGGGAATCCGGGGTATTTCCACTATTCGTTGGCCGCGGCGGCGGCGCGCCGGTAGCGTGATGGCTTTCCAACGTCCACGGAAATACCGCCATGTCCGCGCCGTCCACCTCTCCCCTCATCCGCAACGCCTGGTATGCCGCCGCCACCTCGGCCGAGGTCGGCCGCACGCTGCTGGGGCGTCATCTGCTGGGAACGCCCGTCGTGCTGTACCGGACCGAGGCCGGTGAGCCCGTCGCCCTGCTCGATGCCTGCGCGCACCGGCAATTTCCCCTGTCGCGCAGCGCCCTGGTGGGCAACGACATCCGCTGCGGCTATCACGGCTTCACGTTCGACAGCAGCGGCGCATGCGTCCACATCCCCTCGTCCCCGCGCATTCCGCGCGATGCGCGCGTCCAGCGCTTCCCGCTGATCGAACGCCACGACATGCTGTGGATATGGCCGGGCGATCCCGCGCTTGCCGATTCCGCGCTGGTACCCGCCTGTCCTTGGCTGGACGGTTCGGCCAAGGTCTCGTACTACGCCCACCTGCGCGCACACTATCAGTTGCTGATCGAGAACCTGCTGGACTTCTCGCACGTGCCCTACGTCCATCACGACCAGCAGGGACACCCGGAACTGGCCCGCGTCATTCCCCGCGCGCGCGAGCACGGCGACACGGTGGTCAGCACGCGCATCATGCGCGAATCCAGCACGCCACCGCTGTGGTCGGACGTGATGGGGCTTCCCCTGGGTGCGCCCATGGACCATGACCAGCGCTTCGAATTCCACGCGCCTTCCGCCGTCTGCATCCGCCAGGCCGTCTGGGCTTCGCAGGCCCCGGAGCAACGCTACCCCTTTTCGACTACCCATTTCATGACCCCCGACGGCTGCGGCGCCACGCACTACTGGTCGTGGGTGTCCCTGGAATGGGAAGGGGTGGATCCGGCCACGCTCGAACGCATGGACCGCGGCGCGCGGGAAGTGGCGGACCAGGACGTGGTGGCGCTGGAAGCCCAGCAGGCCCTGCACGACCGCCTGCGCGACGGCGCGGTGGCCCATGGGGTGGTCAGCGTTCCCTTCGATGCCGGCTCGCTGCTGACCCGCCAGGTGCTGGCACGCATGGCGGAGCGGGAACGCGAGGCGGCGCGCGAACCCCGCACGGCCGCCTCCTGACCGGACGCGGCGCCTACCGGGACGGCGCGGCGCCCATGACCTCGCCCGAGATCTGCACCCGCCGGACCTCGGACAGGTACATGATGATCAGCGACACCCAGACCACGCCGTAGAGCAGCATGAAGCAGCTCGACCGCACCTCCAGGAGATCGGCCAGGAAACCGAACATGAGCGGCAGCAGGAAGCCGCCCAGGCCGCCGGCCAGCCCGACGACGCCCGACACCAGCCCCATGTTCTCGGGGAAATCGTCCGCCACGTACTTGAAGGTGGATGCCATGCCGAACGCGAACACCATGCCCAGCACGAACAGCAGCGCGGTGAACAGCCACATCGGCAGGTAGATGTGCAGGTTCGCGGTGCCGTCCATGGTCTTGATCACCAGCGTGGTGTCCGGATAGGACAGCAGGAACAGGCAGACCCAGGCCACCCACAGGCACCACCAGGTCGTGTTGTGGGCGCCGAAGCGGTCGGCCAGCACGCCGCCCACCGCGCGCAGCACCGAGCCGGGCAGCGAGAACCCGGCCGCCAGCCCCGCCGCCATGGCCAGCGACAGCCCGTACTCGGCCTTGAAGTACTGCGGGATCCACAGCGACAACGCCGTGAAGCCGCCGAAGGTGATCGAGTAGTACTGGCAGTACTTCCAGACCTTGGGGTTCCTGAGCACGGCCATCGACTCGCGCAAGCCCGCGCCCTTCTTTCCCGCGTCCGGATCGGGCGCGGCGGCCAGCCAGAAGATCGCGGCGGTCGCCAGCAGGGCGACGGCATAGATCCGCGGCACCGTACGCCAGCCGTAGAGCTCCAGCAGCACCGGCGTCAGGAACAGGTTCACCGCGGCCCCGACCGTGCCGGCGCCGAAGAAACCCATCGCGAAGCCGCGCCGCTCGGGCGGGAAGAAGCGCGCGACATAGGGCGTGCCCACCGCGAACGAAGCGCCCACCAGTCCCAGGAACAGCCCGATGGCCAGGAACTGCCAGAGCTGCTGCGCATAGCTGACGAGATAGACCGGAACCGCGCAAACCAGCAGCAGCACGGTCATGACGATGCGCCCGCCGAACCGGTCGGTCCATATTCCCAACGGCAGGCGGAACACCGCGCCGGTCAGCACGGGCGTGGAGGTGAGCAGGCCGAAACGGAAGGCATCCAGGCCCAGTTCCTCGCGTATCTGTATGCCCAGCACGCCGAACATCATCCACACCACGAAACACACCATGAAGGCCAGGGTGCTGGCATACAGCACCGAGTACGCCTTGAATGGAGTCGTCATGAACATTCTCCCGATCGACGGCCCGCCCCGTCCGGCGCCTGCGTTCGCACCATGCGCTATTGCAGCAGCGGCGAATCCGCCCCCTGCATGTCCAACCCCTTGATGTCTGCCTGGCCCACGAGCCATTGCAGGTACTGGTGGGTGGCGCGGCGCTGGCTGGCGGCCTGCAGCCACTCGGCGATGCGCGCGTGGGCGTCCTCGAAGGCCAGCGTGCGGCCCGGGTCCCGGGCGCCGGTACGGACGATGTGGAAACCGTACCGGGTCTCGACCAGCCGCTCGCGCAGCGTATGCGCCGGCATGGCGAACACCTCGGCCTCGAACTCCGGCACCGTTTCGCCGCGCCGTATCGTGCCCAGCCCGCCGCCGGCCGCAGCCGAGGGACAGTTGGAATATTGCCGCGCCATGTCGGCGAAGGCCGCCGGGCCCGCCTGCGCCAGGGCCTGCAGGATCTCGCTGGCCCGATGGCGCAGCACGGGCGCGCGGATGCGGGGCGTCAGCTGGAACAGGATGTGTTCGACCTCGACCCACGCGTCGACGACGAAGCGCTCGCCGTGCATGTCGTAGTAACGGCGGCAGGCGGCCTCGTCGGCGCTGGGCGTGCGCACCTCCGCCGCCAGCACCGCCCGTACCGCCTCGTCGCCTTGCGTGCCGACGCCCAGCGCGCGGGCCCGCTGGACCAACAGTTCCCGCAGCACCAGTTCCTGCGCAGCGCTTTCCATGGGATCGGCGGCCTCCTGGTGACGCCGGGCCTCCGACGCCAGGCGCGCCTCGTCGATGACGACGCCGTTGACCGATATCATGCCGTCCCCCTCATCCGCGCGGCCGCACCAGCTGCCAGGCGCGCCCCAGGTAGGCGATCGAGCCGAATCCGCTCCACACGTGCACCAGCCGCGTGAACGGGAAGATCGCGAACAACGTCATGCCCAGCACCATGTGCACGTGGTAGATGACGGGCGTGCCCGCCATGGCCTCAGCGGCGCCGCCGCGGAAGGTCACGATGCGCTGCGCCCACTCGCCCAGGGCGATCATGACCGCGCCGTCCTTGTGCTGCATCGAGGTCAGGATGGACAGGAGCCCCAGCGCCAGGACGATCAGTATCCAGACCAGGGTCAGCCAGTCGGAGAAACGCGAGGTCGCCGCGATGCGCGGCTCGGACCAGCGCCGCCAGATCAACAGCAGCAGCCCCGCCAGGCAGACCAGCCCCAGGATGGCCCCCACGACGATTGCCATCGTCTGCTTGAGCCCGGTGGAAATGCCCATCGCATGGTAGACGGCGGGCGGCGTCAGAAGGCCGACCAGATGCGTGAAGAACAGCGAGATGATGCCGATGTGGAAAAGATTGCTGCCCCAGCGCAGGGTGCCGCGCTTGAGCAACTGGCTGGAGTCGCTCTTCCACGTGTACTGCGCGCGCTCGAACCGGGCCAGGCTGCCCAGCAGGAAGATCGCCAGCGCGATGTACGGATAGATCGCGAAGAAGAAGTGGTACAGGTAGTCACCCATGGTTTCCTCCCTTGCCCGGTCCGGTCGCCGCGCGCCGCGGGTCGGTTGCGTGGAAGCGCACCGGCTGCGGCTGGCCGTGCGCGCGCAGGACCGGTTCGGCCATGCCGGCGCCGGGCCCGAACGTGACCATGCCTTCCTCCATGTCCCCCTCGGGCGGCTCGGGCAGGGCCTGGGGCTGGACGTCGGTCAGGCGCCGCAGCACGTCGAAGGCCCGGGCGTACGGGCTGCCCGCCGCGTCGAGCTTGTCGCCGATGCGGGCCAGCACGTGGATCGCATCGCCCAGCAGGACCGCCGCCCGCGGCGCCGGCAACTGGCCCAGGAACTCCAGGAACATCGGCACGTAGTCCGGCAGTTCCCCGGGCCGGGGCTCCAGGCCATGCCGCAGGTATTCCTCGCGCAGGTTCACCATGGCCTGTCCACGGTCGCGCGATTCGCCGTGGACATGCTCGAACAGGTGCAGCGAGTGGGCCGGGCGCCGGTCGAAGGTCGCCACGTACTCCTCCTGCAGCGCGATCAGGTCGGGCTTGCCCTCCATCATCGCGAACAGCGGCGCCAGCGTGGCGGCGTCGGCCGGCGCCAGCGCCGACCGCAGCTCGGGCAGCGCCGCCACCATCTCGGCGTCGGGATAGGCCAGCAGGGCGGAAAGCACGGTATAGGTCATCGGCTGCGCTGCACTTCCATGAACGTCACCGGCTGCTCCGCGCGGTCGCGCGGCGGCGCGCCGAACAGCGAGGTCTGCGAAACGCCGTTCGAACAGCCGTCGCCGAAGGTGAAGCCGCAGGAGCCCTTCAGGTCGAAGGCGTTCTCGGCGTACTCGCGATGGGCGGTGGGGATGACGAAGCGATCCTCGTAGTTGGCGATGGCGAGATAGCGGTACATGTCCTCGACCTGGGCCAGGGTCAGGCCGACCTGGTCCAGGATGTCGCGCCGCTCCTGCAGGTCCACCGTACGGGCCCGCATGAAGGCGCGCATCGCCAGCAGGCGCTCCAGCGCCAGGGCCACAGGCGCCTCGTCGCCGGCCGTCAGCATGTTGGCCAGATAGCGCAGCGGGATGCGCAGCGACTTCACGTCGGGCAGCTCGCCGAAGGAGCCGATCTGTCCGCTGTGGGCGGCGGACTGGATGGGCGACAGCGGCGGCACGTACCAGACCATGGGCAGCGTGCGGTACTCCGGGTGCAGCGGAAACGCGATCTTCCATTCCACCGCCATCTTGTAGGTCGGGGACACGCGCGCCGCGTCCAGCCACGACTGCGGGACCCCGTCGGCCAGCGCCTGGGCGGCGACGGCCGGGTCGTGCGGATCCAGGAATACATCCAACTGCGCCTGGTACAGGTCCTTCTCGTGCTCGACCGCCGCCGCCTGCTCGATGCGGTCGGCGTCGTACAGCAGCACCCCCAGGTAGCGGATCCGCCCCACGCAGGTTTCCGAACAGACGGTAGGCTGGCCCGCCTCGATGCGCGGATAGCAGAAGATGCACTTCTCCGCCTTGCCGCTGTGCCAGTTGTAGTAGATCTTCTTGTAGGGGCAGCCCGACACGCACATGCGCCAGCCACGGCACTTGTCCTGATCGACCAGCACCACGCCGTCCTCCTCGCGCTTGTAGATCGAGCCCGACGGGCAGCTCGCCACGCAGCTGGGATTCAGGCAGTGCTCGCACAGGCGCGGCAGGTACATCATGAAGGTATTCTCGAACTGTCCGTAGATCTCTTTCTGGACGTCCTCGAAGTTGTAGTCCTGGGATCGCTTGGAGAACTCCCCGCCCAGGATCTCTTCCCAGTTGGGCCCCCACTCGATCTTCTCCATGCGCTGCCCGGTGATGAGCGAGCGCGGCCGGGCGGTAGGGGCGGCCTGCTGTTCCGGCGCCGACTGTAGATGGTCGTAGTCGAAGGTGAACGGTTCGTAGTAGTCGTCGATCTCGGGCAGGTTGGGATTGGCGAAGATGTTCGCCAGCAGCTTGAGCTTGCCGCCCTGGCGCGGCTCTATCCTGCCGTCCGGGCGGCGCCGCCAGCCGCTGTTCCAGCGCTTCTGGTTCTCCCAGTCCTTGGGAAAGCCGACGCCGGGCTTGGTCTCGACATTGTTGAACCAGGCGTATTCCACCCCCTGGCGCGAGGTCCAGACGTTCTTGCAGGTAACCGAACAGGTATGGCAGCCGATGCACTTGTCCAGGTTCAGCACCATCGCGATCTGCGCGCGGATCTTCATCATCGTCTCCCGATTTCTAGCGGGTTGCCTGGGACACGGCCGGCGTGTCGAGCCAATCGACCTTGGCCATCCTGCGGACGATCACGAACTCGTCGCGGTTCGAACCCACCGTGCCGTAGTAGTTCAGGCCGTACGAAAGATGGGCGTACCCGCCTATCATGTGCGTGGGCTTGAGCACGATCCGCGTCACCGAGTTGTGGATGCCGCCGCGGGTGCCGGTGATTTCCGACCCCGGCGTGTTCACGATCTTCTCCTGGGCGTGGTACATCATCGTCATCCCCTGCGGCACGCGCTGGCTGACCACCGCGCGCGCCACCAGCGCGCCGTTGACGTTGTACGCCTCGATCCAGTCGTTGTCGGCGATGCCGGCCTTCGCCGCGTCGATCTCGGACATCCAGAGGATGGGGCCGCCCCGCGACAGCGTCAGCATGAGCAGGTTGTCGGTATAGGTCGAATGGATGCCCCATTTCTGGTGCGGAGTCAGGAAGTTCAGCACCAGTTGCGGATTGCCGTTGTCACGCGGGGCCTCCAGCATGGGCCGGATGGAGCCGGTATCCACGGGCGGCCGGTAGGTGCACATGGCTTCGCCGAAGGCGCGCATCCACGCATGGTCCTGGTAGAGCTGCTGCCGGCCCGTCAGGGTGCGCCAGGGTATGAGTTCGTGCACGTTGGTGTAGCCGGCGTTGTAGCTCACGTGCTCGGACTCCACGCCCGACCACGTCGGCGACGAGATGATCTTGCGCGGCTGCGCCTGGATGTCGCGATAGCGGATCTTCTCGTGCTCGCGCGGGGCCGCCAGGTGGGTGTGGTCGCGCCCCGTGACGGCCGACAGCGCCTCCCAGGCCTTGACGGCCACGTGGCCATTGGTCTCCGGGGCCAGGGTCAGGATGGCCTCGGCCGCGTCGATGTCCGTGTCCAGGCGCGGCAGGCCGTGGCTGGGGCCGCTTTCGTCCACCGCGTAGTTCAGCTGCGCGAGCAGGTCGCACTCGCTGTCCGCGCTCCACGAGATGCCCTTGCCGCCCACGCCGAGCTTGCGCGTCAGCGGGCCGAGCGAGGTGAACTGGCGGTACAGCTCGGGATAGTTGCGCTCGACCACGGTCATCGACGGCATGGTCTTGCCCGGCACGGGCTCGGTCTCGCCACGCTTCCAGTCGCGCACGCCATAGGGGTCGCCCAGCTCTCCCGGCGTGTCATGCTGCAGCGGCGTCAGCACCAGGTCCTGCGCGGCCGGCAGCTCGTCCCGCGCGATGCGCGAGAAGGCCGCGGCGATGCCCTTGTAGATCTCCCAGTCGCTGCGCGACTCCCAGACCGGATCCACCGCCGCCGACAGCGGGTGGATGAAGGGATGCATGTCCGAGGTGTTCAGATCGTTCTTCTCGTACCAGGTGGCGGTGGGCAGCACCACGTCGGAATACATGCAGGTGGTGGACATGCGGAAGTCCAGCGTGACCAGCAGGTCGAGCTTGCCCTGAGGCGCCTCGTCGCGCCAGGCGACTTCGTCGGGCTTCTGCTGGCCGGTCTCGCCCAGGTCCTTGCCCTGTACCCCGTGTCGCGCGCCCAGCAGGTGCTTGAGGAAATACTCGTGGCCCTTGCCCGAGGACCCCAGCAGGTTGGAGCGCCAGACGAACATGTTGCGCGGGAAGTTGTCGGGATGATCGGGGTCCTCGCAGGACATCTTCAAGCGCCCCTCGCGCAGCGCCTGCACCACGTAGGCCGCCGGCTCCTGCCCGGCCGCGCGCGCGGCCCGGACGACCTCGAGCGGATTGGTCTGCAACTGCGGCGCGGACGGCAGCCAGCCCATGCGTTCGGCGCGCACGTTGAAGTCGATCATGGTGCCCTGGAACTGCGCCGCGTCGGCCAGCGGCGACAGGAGATCCTGCACCTTCAGCTTCTCGTAGCGCCACTGGTCGGTGTGCGCGTAGAAGAACGAGGTGCCGTTCATGTGCCGCGGCGGGCGGGCCCAATCCAGCCCGAAGGCAACGGTGGTCCAGCCCGTCTGCGGCCGCAGCTTCTCCTGCCCGACGTAGTGGCACCAGCCCCCGCCCGACTTGCCCACGCAGCCGCACATCACCACCAGGTTGATGATGCCGCGATAAGCCATGTCCATGTGGTACCAGTGGTTCAGGCCCGCGCCCAGGATCACCATGGACCGACCCTGCGTCTTGTCGGCGTTGTCGGCGAACTGGCGCGCGACCGTGACGACGTCGTCGCGCCGCACGCCGGTGATGCGCTCTTGCCAGGCCGGCGTGCCGGGCACGTCGTCATCGTAGGACGCCGCCACGTTGCCGCCGCCCAGGCCGCAGTCCAGCCCGTAGTTGGCAATCAGCAGGTCGTATACCGTCACCACCAGCGCCTCGCCCTCGCGGGTGGCCACCCGCCGCGCCGCCATGTTGCGCACCAGGACCTCGTCGTGGTCGGTGCCCTGGAAATAGTCGTGCTGGGCTCCGCCGAAATAGGGAAAGGCCACCGGCACCACGTCGTCGTGGTTGCCGACCAGCGACAATCGAAGGCTGACATCGCCGCCCGAGGCGTCGCGGGACTCCAGGTTCCACTTGCCCTGGTCGCCCCCTTCCTTCTGGCCCCAGCGGAAGCCCACCGAGCCCAGCGGCGCGACCAGCCGCCCCGAGTGCTCGTCGATGGCGACCGTCTTCCAGTCCGGATGATTGGTTTGGTCCAGCGCGCCGGGCAGGTCCGCCGCCCGCAGGAAGCGCCCGGCCACGTAGCGATCGCCGTGGCGCTCCAGGCAGACCAGGAAAGGCATGTCGGAATACCGGCGGCAGTACTCGCGGAAATACTCGCTCTTGCCGCCCAGGTGGTATTCCTTGAGGATGACGTGCCCCATCGCCAACGCCAGCGCGGCGTCGGTTCCCTGCTTGGGATGCAGCCAGATGTCGCCGAACTTCGAGCCTTCCGCGTAGTCCGGGAAGATCGACACGATCTTGGCGCCGCGGTAGCGTGCCTCGACCATGAAGTGAGCATCGGGCGTGCGCGTCTGCGGCACGTTCGAGCCCCACATCATGATGAAGCTGGCGTTGAACCAGTCCGCGGATTCGGCCACGTCGGTCTGCTCGCCCCAGGTCTGCGGACTGGATGGCGGCAGGTCGCAATACCAGTCGTAGAAGCTCAGAATGGTGCCGCCCAGCAGCGAGAGATAACGGCTGCCGGCCGCGAAGGACACCATGGACATCGCGGGGATGGGCGAGAACCCGACCACCCGGTCGGGGCCGTAGCGCTTGACGGTATACGCGTTGGCGGCGGCCACCAGTTCGTTGGCCTCGTCCCAGGTCGTGCGCACGAACCCGCCCATGCCGCGCATGGACTTGTACTCCGCCGCCAGCGCGGGCGTGGTGCAGATGTGTTCCCAGGCCTGCATCGGCGCCATGGTCTTGCGCGCCTCGCGCCACATGCGGGCCAGGCGGCCGCGCAGCATGGGGTACTTCAGGCGGTTGGCGCTGTACAGATACCAGGAGTACGACGCGCCGCGCGAACAGCCGCGCGGTTCATGATTGGGCATGTCCGGCCGCGTGCGCGGATAGTCGGTCTGCTGCGTTTCCCAGGTAACGATGCCGCCCTTGACGTAGATCTTCCACGAACAGGAGCCGGTGCAGTTCACTCCGTGGGTCGAGCGCACGATCTTGTCGTGCTGCCAGCGGTCCCGGTAGGCGTTCTCCCAGGACCGGTCCTCCTGGACGACGGCGCCGTGGCCGCCGGAGAACGATTGCTTGACCCGGCTGAAATACTTGAGGCGATCGATCAGGTAACTCACCGCGGTACCTCCAGACGTCGTCGACGGCCATGGGCCGGCTGGGCGGAACGGCAAGGCGGAAAGAGCAGGGGTGCGATGAAGGCCGCCCGACCGGTCGTGCGGGCCTACGTTAACAAGTGTTTCGATCGATAGTCAACGACATGCGGATGTCAGCCGGCCGGGCCGCTCAAGCCATCCGGCACTCCTGCGCGAAGGAGTCGCGGCTGCGTTCGAAGATGACGCCCTTGCTGGAAAGCGCCGCCTTCCCGTCCGCCCCCTTGACCACGTCCACCCGGTAGAACGGCGAGATCGGGAACTGGTTGGTGTTGAACGCGAAGTACCCGCGCACCGACTGGAAGTCCGCCGCCTTCAACGCCGCTCGGAACGCCGCCTTGTCCTCGACATTGCCACCGGTGCGGCGCAGCGCCGAGGCGATCAGGCGCGCGGCATCGTAGGACTGGGCCGCATACAGAGAAGGCTCGCGGCCGTACTTCTTGCGGAAGGCGCCGGCGAACTCGCGGTTCGCGGCATTGTCCAGATCCGGCGCGTAGGGCGAACTCGTGACCGCGCCCAGCGCCAGGTCGCCCAGGGCCGGCAGCGTGGAGCCATCGATGGTCGAGACCGAGATCATCGGGATCTTCGTCATCAGGCCGGCCTGCTGGTACTGCTTGGTGAAGTTCACGCCCATGCCGCCCGGGTAGAACGTATAGACCGCATCCGGCTTGGCCGCGGCCAGGTTGGAGATCTCCACCGAATAGTCCGGCTGGTTCACCCGGCTGAAGGCCTCGCCCAGGATCTCGCCCTTGTAGGTGCGCCTGAACCCTTCCATGGCGTCCTTGCCCGCCTGGTAGTTGGGCGCCAGCAGATAGACCCGCTTGAAGCCCATGCGGTTGACCAGTTCGCCGGCCGCTTCGTGCAACTGGTCGTTGTTCCACGACGTGGAGAAGAAAAAGGGCGAACAGCCCTTCCCCGTGATCGGCGTCGGGCCGGCGTTGGAGCCGACCAGGAAGACCTTCCCTGACGTGATGGGCCGATGCACGGCCATCATGACGTTCGAGAACACGATGCCGGTCACGATGGGGACCTGGTCCCGCACCAGCAGCTGGCGCGCGATCTGCACGCCCTTCTCCGGCTTCATCTCGTCGTCCTCGCGCAGGACCTTGATCTCGACGCCGCCCAGCCGGCCGTTCTCCTGGTCCACGGCCAGCATGAAGCCGTCGTACTGGTCGGCGCCCAGCGCCGCGCCCGGGCCCGAGAAGGTCGACAGGAAACCGATCTTCACCGGCGCCGCGGCGGCTGCGCCGCAGGCGAACAGCGCGGCCAGAACGAGGGATCGCGATACGTGCATGGTCATGCTCCTGCTCCTGGGGGGTGGCCGGCTTCGGCCTGGGTTTCCGCCGCGATCATCCGCTTGACCGCGCGCCGCATGTGGATACGGGCCGCGTCCGAGACGATGTCGATCAGGCCCTGTTCGCCGCGGTCGGTCAACATGGCCTGCTGGGCCTCGACGATGGCCTTGTCTTCGCGGAACGCCGTGTCGATCTCGTGGAACAGCGCATTGGTCGCGGTGGGGTCGTCCTGGCGATAACCGTTGGCCGCCGACCAGAAATAGAAGCAGGTAGTCTCGGTTTCCGGCGTCAGCCCGTGGAAGATGCGCAGCGAAAAACCCGGCTGGTTGCGGTTTTCCACCGCGCCCTTGCCGCTGTCTATGCCGCCGGTCCACTGCAGCACCGTGCCAGGGGCGATGTACTGGAACTCCATCCACCGATCGATGCGATCGGCCAGGGACACCGCCTTGGTGTAGGTAGGAGGCGGTGCGGAGTCCATCAGCCAGCGGATGAAGTGCAGGCCGTCGTCAGTGGGTGTGACGGTCATCCTGGCCTCGACGTGCGCCTTCGGATTGCCGCCGATGGTGTTCTTGTGGACGAAGGCCAGGTGGGTCAGGTCCATCAGGTTGTCCACCAGCAGCATGGAGCTGGCCTTGACGTGATAGACCTGGCACTTGTGCGGCCAGGCGGCGTGATCGTTGTGGAAGGGGTAGGAGACGATGCGGGCGGGATCGGCCTGCTCCGGCTCGCCCAGCCATATCCACACGAGCTCGTCCTGCTCGACCACCGGGAACGACTGCACCCTGGCCTTGGGCGGGATCGAGGCCTGGCCGGGAATGCGGACACAGGCGCCCGCCGCGTCGAACACCATGCCGTGATAGCCGCACTCCAGGCCCTCCGGCACGACTTGGCCGAACCGCAGGGGCGTGCCACGGTGGCAGCACCGGTCGAGCAAGGCAGCCACCTTGCCCGTGCCCGGATCCCGGAACAGCACGACGGGAACACCGCACAGGGTGCGGGGGAAGGGCGCGGCCTCCACCTCGCTCGCCCAGGCGGCAACGTACCAGGCATTCTTGACGAACATTTCGCCTCCTTTGGCGGACGATGAGGAAACTTTTTTACGGAATCATGTTCTTTATTTTCCAATCAGCGTATACGTAAAATTTGAATAAGACAATTTTTTGCTTATTTATTACGCATAAACCCCTATTTTTGTATACGTAACGTATCCGAAGAATGAGGAACGAAGGTTCTGGACCATAATTGCCGCTTCCCTGCCTCCCGCTCTCACATGGACATCGATCCCAACCTGTCGCAAACAGAAAGAGCCGTCTACGGACTGCGCGGCCTGATCGTTCAAGGCAAGCTCAAACCCGGCGACCGGGTGCTGGAACAGGCGCTGGTCGACGCCTTCGGCGTGTCGCGCACGCCGGCCCGCGCCGCCATGCAGCGCATCAGCGAGGAAGGACTGATTTCCCTCCAGCCCTCGGGCGGCTATGTGGTGTCCAGCTTCACGGAAGACGATGTGTTCGACGCGATCTCGATCCGCGGCACGCTGGAGGGCATGGCGGCGCGCATGGCTGCCGAGAAAGGCGCGCCGGCGCGCGTCCTCAAGGCCATGCACGAATGCCTGGAAGAACTGGATGCGGTGGTGGGATCGTCCGATGTCGCCGGGCGCCAGAACGACTACGTCGTCCTGAACGACCGGCTGCATGAACTGATCTGCGGCGCCGCGCAAAGCCCCATGGTGGCCCGGGCGCTCGAGCGGCTGGTGGCCATTCCCTTCTCGGTCAACAACTCGTTCACCGACGTTCCCGCGTCGGCGAAGGCCGGCGTGCGGGACATCCTGCGCGGCGCGCAGGAGCAGCACCGCAACATCGTCGACGCTATCGAGAATCGGGAAGGCACGCGCGCACAGGCGCTGATGATCGAGCATTCGCGCTCGACGTGGAAATACCTCGACCTGATGCTGCACCTGCCGGAGCCGGGCACGCTCCCCGGCGGGCTGGAAGCGGCGCTGCGCGCCCGCCGGACCTGAAGGCGGGCGCGGCCGCGGCTGTCTACAGGGCGCGGTCGCCCAGGCCTACCTTGGCGTAGATTTCGTTGACGTGCCGCTTCACGTCCTCCGGCGTGTCGTCGGTGGCGGGCTTGTGCGCCCAGCCGGCCTTCTCGCGCGCGTAGCGACCGATGACTTCGTCCTGGTCGGAGGTCGCGCCGCTGATGCCGTAGGCGCCCACCATCTCGTCGCCCTTGAACACGGGCGCGCAGCCGCCGGAGACGACGATCTGGCCGCCGGTGAATACCGAGGCATTGATCAGCATCTGCGGATTGCGCTCCTTGAACCATTGCTGGATGAGCAGTCCATCCTGGAAGCGCGGGCTCATGGAACGGAAGGCCGCCACGGTATAGGCCTTGGCGCGCGCCGTGTCGGGGGTGATGAAGCCCGCGTCGTCCATGCGCTCCAGCGCGATCAGGTGCCCTTCGGCGCTGACGACCGCGATCGACACCGGCACGCCCATCTCCAGCGCCTTTTCCTGCGCCGCGCGCATGAACTCCCGGCATTCGGCCAGTTGGATTCTTGCCATGCTTGTCTTGCTCCTGTGGTGATGATGAGGCCCGCGTGGGGCTATTCCAGCTTGACGCCCGCCGCCTGCATGACCTCGGCCCACTTGTCGACCTCGGCCCGGATGTAGCGGGCGGTTTCCTCGGGACCGGCCTTGACCGGTTCGATGCCTTGCGCGCGGAACTGCGCCCGCAGGTCGGGCGTATCCAGCGCGGCCTGGATGGCCGCGGACAAGCGCCGCCCGACCGCCTCGGGAATGCCTGCCGGCGCCGCCAGGCCGAACCAGACCGAGGTGTCGAAGTCTTTCAACCCCAGCTCCGACAAGGTCTTCAGGTCGGGGAGCGCGGCGATGCGATCCTTGCTGGCCGCCGCCAGCGCCACCAGCTTGCCGGACTGGATGTGCGGCAGCGCGGTGGACGCGGGCGCGAACATGATGGCGACCTGCCCGCCCAGGAGATCGGCCATGGCGGGCGAACTGCCCCGATAGGGCACGTGCAGCAACTGCACGCCCGCCTTGCTGGCGAACAGTTCTCCTGCCAGGTGCGGCGAGGTGCCGTTGCCCGACGAGGCGAAGGTGATGCCGCCGGGCCTGGCCTTGGCGGCGCGGATCAGGTCGTCCACCGATTTCAGGTTGCGGGACGGGTGCGCGACCAGCACGTTGGGCACGTTGCCCACCAGCCCCACCGGTGCGAAGCTCTTGACCACGTCCACCAGGTCGGGATTGCGCGAGCTCGAGTTGATGGCGTTGGCGATGGTGACGACGAACAGCGTATAGCCATCGGCGGACGCATTGGCGGCAGCGCGCGCGGCGATGTCGCTGCTCGCGCCTGGCCGGTTCTCGACCACGACGCTCTGGCCCAGCTCCGCGGCCAGCTTGCCGGCGACCAGGCGCGTACCCACGTCGGTGGAACTGCCCGGTGGAAAGCCGACCAGGATCCGGATGGGCTGGGAAGGGTATTTGTCCTGCGCGCCGGCCGCCGCCGGCACGCACGCGGATGCGGCCACGCAGAACGCGGCCAGCCATGTGCGGTGATTCATCGTGTCTCCCTGGACCGGGGCCGGTCCGCCCGGCCACTCTCATGATGGATGGCCGTATTACACGATCGGCTCACTTATAATTCAAACGAATATTTCTTATCCAGAAATGAGTTGATCTCATGAATTTGACGGTGCGGCAGTTGCAGGCCTTCGTGCTGGTCTCGCGTCTCGGCAGCTTCACCAAGGCGGCCCACGCCATGCACGTCACGCAGTCGGCACTCAGCCTGCTGGTACGCGAACTCGAAACGGGACTGGGAACGCGGCTGGTCGACCGCACCACGCGCAGCGTCAGCGTCACGGCCGTGGGCCGCGAATTCCTGGCCAGCGCCGAGCGCATCCTGGATGACATCGGCCATGCCATCGCCAACGTCGACCAGTGGGTGGCTCATCAGCGCGGGCGCGTGGTCGTGGCTGCGCCGCTCGTGCTGTCCGGCACCCTGCTGCCACCGCTGGTCGCGGACTTCCGGGCGGCCCATCCCGGCATCGAGCTCGTCCTGAAGGACTCGCTGCCGGACGAGGTGCTGCCGCAGGTCCGCAGCGGCGCGGCCGACCTGGGCATAGGAACGTTCCGGCGCACCGAGGCCGAGTTGCGGCACACGCAATTGTTCGAGGAATCACTGGTCGCGATATTTCCGGTGGACCATCCGTTCGCCCGTGCGCGGCGCCTGCCATGGCGCCGGCTGGAACAGGAGCGCCTGCTGACGCTGCCGCGCGGCAGCGTGTTCCGCGAGCTGGCCGAGCGGGGCTGCAATGCAGCGGGCATGGCGCTCGATCCGGCGGGGGAAGCGACCTACGTCGGCACGCTGATCGGATTGGTCTCTGCAGGACAAGGGGTGGGCATCGTGCCCGGCTACGCGACCGCGCTGGCCGACCGGCGGGTCATCGCCTGGAAACCGTTGCAGGACCCGGTCGTGCGGCGCGAGGTGTCGATCGTGCACCGCGCCACCGTGGCGGTCTCGCCCGCGGCGCAGGCCTTCATGGACTTCGTCCTGGGACACGCCGGCATCCGGCGGCTGCGGCGCGCGTCCGCCAGGGATTGATAAGGACGCCGTTCAGCCCGTCTCGCCGTCGTCGAAGCGTGCGAGCAGCCGGGTCAGCAAGGGCTTGATCGCGCGCAATTCCTCCAGGTGCGCCGCCGACAGTTCCTCCAGCAGTTGCTCGGCATGCGCGGTCAGCACGAGCCGGACCTTGCGTCCGTCCTCGGGGTCCGCCATGCGCGCGACCAGGTCCATGCGCACCAGCCGCCCGGCCAGCTCCGCGGCCGAATGCGGCTTGATCAGCAGGCGCTCGGCGATCTCCCCCACGTACAGTCCGTCGCGCCCCGGCGCGCCCTTTATCGCCAGCAGCGCCTGGTGCTGCTGCGGCGCGAGGCCGATGGCATGCGCCGCGTCCTCGCTGAATGCGATGAACCGGCGCAAGGCATAGCGGAACTCGGCCAGCAGCGCATAGTCGGCCGTCGACAGGCTGGGCCGCGCGGCGCGCGACGAGGAAGCGGTCTTCTTCACCCGGGGCATTCTAATATATGTCGTGGTACGATATATATGGCGACCCCGAGCCCGGGGCGCCGCTTCCCTGTCTCTTCATCATGTCTCATTCCGTACCCTCTACCCGGCTTGGCGATTTCACGACCGACCGCCGAGTCCTGCTGCTCATGGCCCTGGCCGCCGCCATCGGCCTGTGCAGCGTCGGCGCCGCATGGCTGCTGCTGCGGCTGATCACGCTGTGCACCAACCTCGCCTACTACGGCCGCCTGTCGCTCGAAGACCTGCCCATCGCCGGCACGCCGCTGGGCTGGACCACGGTGTTCGTGCCGGTGCTCGGCTGCCTCATCATCGGCTTCATGGCGCGCTACGGTTCCGAGAAGATCCGCGGCCACGGCATTCCCGAAGCCATGGAAGCCATCCTGATCGGCCGCAGCCGCATCCAGCCCAAGGTGGCGGTGCTCAAGCCGCTGTCGTCGGCGATATCGATCGGCACCGGCGGCCCGTTCGGCGCCGAAGGACCGATCATCATGACCGGCGGCGCCATCGGCTCGCTGCTGGCGCAGATGGTCCACATGAGTTCGGCCGAGCGCAAGACGCTGCTGGTGGCCGGTGCCGCGGCGGGCATGACGGCCATTTTCGGCACGCCCGTGGCCGCGCTGCTGCTGGCGGTGGAACTGCTGCTGTTCGAATGGAAGCCTCGCAGCTTCCTGCCGGTGGCGGTGGCCGCCGTGGTCGCCGCCGCCGTCCGCCCGCTCGTGATGGGCGGCGCGCCGCTGTTCCCCTATGCCGGCTCGGTCGATGTCTCGGCCGCGCACGTGGTGGCCTTCGCCGCGCTCGGCATCGTCGCCGGACTGGGGTCGGGCGTGCTGACGACGCTGGTCTACGCCGCCGAAGACGGCTTCGCCAAGCTTCCCTTCCACTGGATGTGGTGGCCCGCCATCGGCGGTCTCGTCATCGGGCTGGGCGGCCTGATCGAACCGGCCGCCCTGGGCGTGGGCTACGACAACATCCGCCACCTGCTGGCCGGCGACCTGGCGCTGCACGCGGTACTGCTCCTGCTGGCGGTCAAGGTCGTCATCTGGGCCGTGGCGCTGGGCTCGGGCACGTCAGGGGGCGTGCTGGCCCCGCTGCTGATCTTCGGCGGCGCGCTGGGCGCCCTGGCGACGCCGATCATGCCCGATGCCTCGCCCGGCTTCTGGGCCCTGCTGGGCATGGCGGCGATGATGGGCGGTACCATGCGCGCGCCGCTCACCGCCACGCTGTTCGCCGTGGAGCTGACCGGCAACTTCGGCGTGATGGTGCCCGTGCTTACCGCCTGCGCGTTCGCCTACGGCGTGACGGTGCTGCTGCTCAAGCGTTCGATCCTGACCGAGAAGATCGCCCGGCGCGGCCATCACGTCACCCGCGAATATCATGTGGACCCGTTCGATCTCGTGCGGGTGGCCGACCTGATGACACGGCAGGTGGAAACGCTGCCGGCCTCGATGACGGTCGGCGAAGCGGTGGAACACTTCACCACGCTGGAGCGCCGCCACACCAGCTACCCCGTGGTCGATACGCAGGGCGTGGTCGTGGGCGAGGTCACCCGCGCCGACAGCCTGGCCTGGACGGTCGAGCAGGAGAACCGCGACCAGCCCATGGGCGAACTGCTGGCCGACCGGGAACTTCTGGTCGCCTATCCGGACGAACTCGCCAGCCAGTTGGCCGACCGCATGGCGCTCGCCGGCGTGGGACGGGTGCCCATCGTCGACCGCGCCAACGGGAAGCTGGTGGGGCTCGTGGGCCGCAAGGACCTGTTGCGGCTGCGAGCGCTGCGCCTGGCTGAAGAGCGCGATCGCATGGCCTATTTCCGATGGAGCGCGGACACCGGTCGCCAGTCCACTCACGACATCCGATAAGACATGCCCATCTCGAAGATGGTGGCGGCGCTGGCCTGCGCCCTCTGCATCGCCGCCGCCCACGCCCAGCCCTCGCCCGCCGCCGTCCCCGTTCCTGCGCTGCCCGCCCGCGCCTGGCTGCTCCTGGATGCGACCAGCGGCCAGGTACTGGGCGCGCACGATCCGGACAAGCGCATCGAGCCGGCCTCGCTCACCAAGATGATGACGGCCTACGTCGTGTTCCAGGCCCTGCGCGACCATGCCGTCGGCCGCGACACGCGGGTCACGGTCTCGACGCGGGCCTGGAAGGTGGCGCCGGGAAGCTCCCGCATGTTCCTGGAACCCGGCAAGCAGGCCACGATAGACGAGTTGCTGTACGGGCTGCTGGTGCAATCGGGCAACGACGCCGCGATCGCGCTGGCCGAGGGCGTCGCCGGCTCGGTCGAGGCCTTCGTCGAACGCATGAACCAGGAGGCGGGGGAACTGGGCCTGGCCTCGACCCACTTCTCCAATCCGCACGGCCTGCCCGATCCGCAGACGTATTCGACCGCGCGCGACCTGTCCGTGCTGGCGGCCCGGATCGTGCGCGACTTTCCCGACCTGGCCGGCACCTACGATGCCACCCGGCAGTACACCTACAACGGCATCACGCAGCCCAATCGCAACCGCCTGCTGTGGCTGGACGCCAGCGTGGACGGCATGAAGACGGGCCATACGGAGTCGGCGGGATACAGTCTCGTGGCGACCGCGCGGCGCGCCAGCGGCAGTATCCAGCGGCGGCTGATCTCGGTCGTGGTCGGCACCGCCTCGGACCGCGACCGTACCCGGCAGAGCCGCGAACTGCTGGAGTGGGGTTTCCGCAATTTCGAAACGGTGCGGCTTTACGCGGGCGGCGACGCGGTCGGTTCGCCGCGGGTCTGGAAAGGCGCGCGCTCGGCCGTGCCCATGGGGTTCCAGCGCGACACCTACATTACCGTGCGCCCGGGAGCACGGATAGAGCGCATCCTGCATCCGGCCTCGCCCCTGATCGCACCGCTGGCGGCGGGACAACGCGTGGGCGAACTCGAGGTGCGCGTCGACGGCGAACCGGCCCGTCGCCTGCCGCTGGTCGCCCTCCAGCCAGTGGCGGCGGCATCGTGGTTCGGACGCGCCTGGGACGGGCTGCGCCTGTGGCTGCACGGGCTGGGCGCCTGAGGCCCGCACGGATTTTGCAGCGGATGCCCCGCATGGTAGGCTGGGCAAAAACAAGGCAGCGGGCCTCGCGGTCCCGCTCCATGGCAGATGACATCCGTTCCAGCGCAGTCCCCTCCGTCCGATACGCCGGCCGGCCAAGCCCGGCGCGGCGGAACGATCTCGATACGCATCGGCCTGCTTGCCCTGGTCGTCGTCTGTACGCTCCCCGCCACGCTGGTGGCGGGCCTCGCGGTGTACGAGACCTACGCGCTGCGCAAGACCCGCATCTACGAAACCACCGTCCTGGCCGCCCGCAGCCTGGCCGCCGACCTGGACCAGGAAGTGGAAGGAATCGGCTCCGGCCTGCGCGTGCTGGCAAGCTCCACCGACCTGGTGCGCGCGGACCTGGCCTCGTTCCACCAGCGGGCCATCGACGCGCTCAAGTACCAGGACATCGACCGCTACGTCCTGACGGACACCCGCGGCAACGAGGTGCTGGATACCTCGGAGCCCTATCCCGGCGTCCTCCCGCCGCCCGTCAGGCTACCCGACCTGCCCCAGGTCTCCAGCGGCGGCAGCCATCCGCTCGTTGCAAGGCTGGGGCCGCCTCGGGAGGGCCGGGGCCTCACCATCATCGTCGGCGTACCCGTCCTGATCGACGGCGAAGCGCGCTATCTGCTTTTCGCCGACCTGGGTTCTGACCGCCTAAGCGCCCTGATGACCCGCCACGCCCTGGGCGAAGGCTGGGTGGCCGCCCTGCTCGACCGCGACGCGACCATCCTGGGACGGACCCGCGACGAAGCGCGTTTCGTCGGGCAGCGGGCGGTGTCCTCGCTGGCCGACGCCGTGCGCCGTGAACGCGAAGGTACGCTGCAAAGCCTGACCAAGGAGGGGATTCCCGTCCTGACGGCGTTCAGCCGCCTGGCCACGACCCAATGGACCGTCGCCGTGGGGGCGCCCGCCGCGGCCTTCACCACCGACCTATACCGGGCCATGGCCTGGGTGGCGGGCGGCGGCCTGCTGGCCATCCTGTTCGGACTGGGCCTGGCCTATCAGCTGGCACGCCGGATCGAACAGGCGGTGGGCAACCTCGTGGAACCCGCCCTGGCGCTGGGCGCCGGCCACCGTGTCAGCGTGGCGCCACCACACTTCAAGGAAACGGCGGCCGTGGCCGATGCCATCGAGCACGCCGCCGGTACGCTCGAGCACGCCCGCCAGCTTGCCTATTACGACCCGCTCACCCAGTTGAGCAACCGGGTCCTGTTCGCGGAACTGGCCCGGCGCGCGATCGCCGCCGCGCAACGGTCCCGGGCGTCGCTGGCCCTGGTCGCCGTGGACCTCGATCATTTCAAGACCGTCAACGACGTCCATGGCCACGGCACGGGGGATACCGTGCTGCAGATCGCCGCGCGCCGCATGGCCGACGCCGTGCGCCATTCGGACGTGGTGGCGCGCTACGGCGGCGACGAGTTCATGGTGCTGCTGGACGGCGCGGGCCCGGCCGCCGCCGAGACCGTGGCCAACAGCCTGGTGGCGGTGCTGTCCGAACCCTATCCGGGCGTCTCGCCCCAGGTAGGCGCCTCGGCGGGCATCGCGGTCTTCCCGCACTCCGGCACCTCGCTGGAAGAACTGATCAGCCGCGCCGACGCGGCGCTGTATGCCGCCAAGTCGCGCGGCAGGAACCAGGCGGTGCTCGATCCTGAAGCCCAGGACCGCGCCCCGGAACGCTCGCTGTTCTGATCCTTCTTACATCCGGTTGCCGGCGCGGCCGCCGCCGCCTGCTACCGTTGGCGGGAAGCGCCATGCCTCGCGCGGGCGCCGGCAACCGGAGCAGCCATCATGAAGACCGCCGCCTTCGCATGCCTCGCAGCCGTGCTCATCGCCGGCTGCGGCACGCCGTCCAGGGAACACGACACGCCAGCCGCCAGCCCCGTCGTCGACGGGCACAACGCCCGCAACGCGCTGGACTGGGACGGCGTCTACGAGGGCACGCTGCCCTGCGCCGACTGCCCCGGCATCCGGACCCGGCTCACGCTGCGCCAGGATGGCCGCTACGAGCTGGAGACCCAGTATCTCGACCGTCAGCCGCGCGTCGACCGCGTCGAGGGCAGCTTCACATGGCAGCCCGACGGCACCCGCATCACCCTGGACCAGGCCGCGGGCGGCAGGCAGTACTTCGTGGCCGAGGGACGGCTCATCCAGCTCTACATGGACGGCACGCGTCCCCAGGGGCCGCTGGCCGGCAACCATGAATTGCAGAAGGTGGAAAATACCGGCCGCTAAGCGGCCGTGTCATCGTTTGTCCTTATACTTTCGCCTGGGCAGAGCCGCTTCGAAGGCCACAAGAACAACCACCGGGAACCGCCATGTCTTTTGCCAGCTTGCTTGGACGCATCGCGCTCTGGGCCGCGCTCTACGTGGCCTGCGCCTATCTGTCGTTCGCCCTGGACGATCCCGTCACCCAGGTGTCCTTCGTCTGGTTCCCCGCCGGCGTCGCTGTCGCCGCCTTCTTCGCCATGCCGCGCGCGGCCTGGGCGGCCCTGACCGCCGCGCTGTTCGCCGCCGACCTGGCGCTGTCCGCACTGACCGGCCATCCCCTCATCCCCTCGGCCTGGCTCGCCGGCCTGTCGCTCGCCTCCACGCTCGGCATCGCCTGGCTGTCGCAGCGCTATGCGCAGGGGCGGGACGACTTGCACGCGGTGCTCGGATGGGTGGCCGTCACCTTCGTGGTCAGCGCCGTCGCCGCGGTTTGCGGCAGCGCGGGACTGGCGCTGATCAAGCACGAAGTCCTGTGGGAAGCCGTCTCCGACCTGGCGTGGATATGGTGGGCCGCCACCGTGACCGGCGTGCTGTTCGGCGTCTCGGTGCTGATGGGATTCATGGGCTTTCGCACGATCGAGGCGCCGCCGGGTCCCATCGGCCGTACCGTGGGCATTGCCGCGTGGCTGCTGCTGGCGGCCATGACCTGGTACGTGTTCGGCGTGCACCGCCCGTCCATGTCCGAGGCGCCGCTGCTGCTGGGACTGGCCTGCATTCCGCTGGCGCTGGCCACCGTGGCCACGCTCAGCGGCGGCAACCGCATGGGTTCGCTGGCCGTGCTGACCATGGCGGCCATCGTCATCTATCACTCCAACGCCGGGCGCGGCCCTTTCTTCCTGCGCGGCTTCCTGCCGGGCGAGCCCCTGCTGCTTGCCCAGTGCTATCTCGTGTCGGTCGCCATGCTGCAGGTCTTCGTGCGGGTGCTGACCCGTGGCATCCGGCGCCCGCGCACGGCCGGCGCGGACGGCACCGGCGGCCGCGAGACCCTGTACCGGCTGGATCTCGCCTCCGGCACCATCGTCTGGGACGCGCCGCCCGACGCCCGCCCCGGCCCCGGGACCCTGGATGAAGTGCTGCGGCAGGTCCATCCGGACGACCGCCAGGGCTTGCGGGACCGCCTGCGCGCCGCCGACGGGACGCCGGGGCTGGAGCGCCCCTTCCCCTTCCGCCTGGCGACCGCGCCCGATCAGTGGACGACGGTCGTCGACCTGAACCGGGGGGCCATGATGGGGCCCGACGGCGCTTTCATCATCGGCAGCTGGCGGCTGCCCACCCCGCACCACGGCGCATAAGGGAAACCATGATCCAGCTTGCCCTGCTTCTGTTCGGCGCCGGCTTCGTCCGCAGGAACATCCACCTGCTGCTACTGATCGGCTTCGCCTGGGCCGCCCTGGGCGTGGTCATCACCCTGGACGGCGTGGACGGCGCGCGCTACTTCCCGCTGACGCTCTTCGGCGCGCTGCTGCTGGTGGAAAGCCTGGTCACGCTGACGGTCGCCGGCAGCGGCATGGGCGCCCAGAAGGCCGTGCTGGCCTTCAAGGGCGGCATCTTCCTGCTGGTCGCGCTGCTGATCCTGGCCGGCGGCTCCATCAGCAACCTGCTGCTGGCCATCATCCTGGGCCTGGCCTACTTCGTGCTGGGCGTGTTCCAGATCGCCTCGGCCTGGGTGCTGCGCTACGACCGCTGGCGCCTGTCCGTGCTGGGCGGCTGCGCCCAGGTCCTGTTCGGCCTGTTCCTGTTCCAGCCCTATCCCACCCACTACGCCGGCACGGTCTCCTACTTCATCGGCGTCACCATGCTGGTCGCCGGCATCAACACCATGCGGGTGGCCGCCCGCGCCCGCAAGCTGAGCGAGCAGTCATCCATGTTCGACCTGCTGGCGCCGGCCGACCTGCGCGGGGCCGGCGCCAGCCCGCCGCCTGCCCGGCAGCCGGCGCCGGCGGGCCCCTTGACCGTCCACGTCTGGACCCCCGAAGGCTCGGCCAAGGACAAGACCGTGTCGCGGCCGGTATTCAACCGCTACATCGCCGCCGTCGACGTGCAGGGCGTGATATCGACCGGACATGCCGCCATGGAAGTGCCGCCGTCGACCTACATCAGCCTGTATCCCGCGGTCGACATCGACCGCTCGCCCTCCGAGTTCTTCAACGTATTGAAGGCGGTCAAGGAAAACGACGTGCCGGGCAAGTTCCAGCCCGACTACGCGACCGAGTCCAAGGCCTGGTGTCCGTCGAACTGGCAGGTCAGGTTCGAGCGGTACGACTACGGGAAACTCCAGGCCTTCTGGCAGCGCTACCGCGACCAGGAAATCTATAACCTCACGCGGCGCAACTGCTCCAGTTCGGTCTCGTACGCGCTGGAGTCCGCCCTGGACGGCGTGCTGGACGACCGCAGCCGCAGCGTGCGGCAGGTGCTGCGCACCCTGCTGATGCCCGAATTGTGGATTGCCGCGCAGGTGCGCCAGCGCGCCCAGGTCATGGCCTGGACCCCCGGCCTGACGCTGGACTACAGCCGCGCGCTGCGCGCGGTCGTCCATCCCGTCCAGCAATCCTGGTTCTCGCGCTTCCTGGCGGCCGCCACGCGCATGACCTCGCGCAGCGGCGCCTGAGCCGTGCCTGGGGGGCGGCCCATCGGACCGCGCTGTCTATATGACAAGAAGGACCGGGCTAGGGCTGTCCCGTATACCCTGCCCCTTGAAAGCCCCCTGTCCCATCCCTATAATTAGCACTCGATTGCATAGAGTGCTAACAACGCTGCCTGGGCAGCGTCCCGGCCTCCGGCAACAGGCTCAAGCGCCGCGTTTCGACGCGGCACCGGCCGAATAACGGCTTTCCAGCCTCTTTTTCTGACAAATAGACGTCAACTTCGAACATCAGGAGTTTGTATGGCCCTCCGTCCCCTGCACGATCGCGTGATCGTCAAGCGCCTGGACAACGAGCGTAAAACCGCGTCCGGCATCGTCATTCCCGACAGCGCTGCCGAAAAGCCCGACCAGGGTGAAGTGCTGGCCGTCGGCCCGGGCAAGAAGACCGAGGACGGCAAGGTGCTGCCGGTCGACGTCAAGGTCGGCGACAAGGTCCTGTTCGGCAAGTACGCCGGCCAGGCCGTGAAGGTCGACGGCGACGAACTGCTCGTCATCCGCGAAGAAGAAATCCTGGCGGTGATCCAGTAAGCCCTCGCGGCCCGCTGTCCGATCCCCCGGCATTCAACACCATCATCCAAGGAATTTCGTAAATGGCTGCCAAACAAGTCCAGTTCGGTGATGACGCCCGCGCCCGCGTCGTCCGTGGCGTGAACGTCCTCGCCAACGCCGTCAAGGTCACCCTCGGTCCCAAGGGCCGCAACGTGGTCCTGGAGCGCTCCTTCGGCGCCCCCACCGTCACCAAGGACGGCGTGTCCGTCGCCAAGGAAATCGAACTGAAGGACAAGTTCGAGAATCTGGGCGCCCAGCTCGTCAAGGAAGTGGCTTCCAAGACCAGCGACAACGCCGGTGACGGCACCACCACCGCCACCGTGCTGGCCCAGGCCATCGTGCACGAAGGCCAGAAGTACGTGACCGCCGGCCTGAACCCGATGGACCTGAAGCGCGGCATCGACAAGGCCGTCGCCGCCGCCATCGAAGAGCTGAAGAAGATCAGCAAGCCCTGCTCGTCGAGCAAGGAAATCGCCCAGGTCGGCTCGATCTCGGCCAACAGCGATTCGTCGATCGGCCAGATCATCGCCGACGCGATGGAAAAAGTGGGCAAGGAAGGCGTCATCACCGTCGAAGACGGCAAGTCGCTGGAAAACGAACTGGACGTCGTCGAAGGCATGCAGTTCGACCGCGGCTACCTGTCGCCCTACTTCATCAACAACCCCGACAAGCAAGTCGCGGCCCTGGACGATCCCTTCGTCCTGATCCACGACAAGAAGATCAGCAACATCCGCGAACTGCTGCCCGTGCTGGAGCAAGTCGCCAAGGCCAGCCGCCCGCTGCTGATCATCGCTGAAGACGTCGACGGCGAAGCCCTGGCCACCCTGGTGGTCAACAACATCCGTGGCATCCTGAAGACCACCGCCGTCAAGGCTCCGGGCTTCGGCGACCGCCGCAAGGCCATGCTGGAAGACATCGCCATCCTGACCGGCGGCACCGTGATCTCGGAAGAGACCGGCCTGTCGCTGGAAAAGGCCACCCTGCAAGAGCTGGGCCAGGCCAAGCGCATCGAAGTGGCCAAGGAAAACACCACGATCATCGACGGCGCCGGCGACAGCAAGGCCATCGAGGCCCGCGTCAAGCAGATCCGCACCCAGATCGAAGAAGCGACCTCGGACTACGACCGTGAGAAGCTGCAAGAGCGCGTGGCCAAGCTGGCCGGCGGTGTTGCCGTGATCAAGGTCGGCGCTGCCACCGAAGTCGAAATGAAGGAAAAGAAGGCTCGCGTCGAAGACGCCCTGCACGCCACGCGTGCCGCGGTGGAAGAAGGCGTGGTGCCCGGCGGCGGCGTGGCCCTGCTGCGCGCCAAGCAAGCCATCAAGGACACCAAGGGTGCCAACGCCGACCAGGACGCCGGCATCAAGATCGTCCTGCGCGCCATTGAAGAGCCGCTGCGCACCATCGTCGCCAACGCCGGCGACGAGCCCAGCGTCATCGTCAACAACGTGCTGAACGGCAAGGGCAACTACGGCTACAACGCCGCCACCGGCGAATACGGCGACATGGTCGAAGCCGGCGTGCTGGACCCCACCAAGGTCACCCGCACCGCCCTGCAGAACGCCGCCTCGGTGGCCTCGCTGCTGCTGACCACGGAAGCCACGGTGGTCGAGCTGGTCGAGGACAAGCCGGCTGCCCCCGCCCCCGGCGGCATGGGTGGCATGGGCGGTATGGGCGGCATGGACTTCTAAAGAGTCCTTTCCCGCTCGTCCCGGGCGTGCCCGGGACCTGGCTACGAAACCCGCGAGCGCCCGCGCTCGCGGGTTTTTTCTTGGGCGCCGGCGGCGGCGTCCGGGATGCTTTCCGGGTTTCCGTCCGGCAATTGAGCGAGCCGGATACGGGGGTTTCCTTCCGGAAGGTAAACACATCTCAACGATACGTCCCTTTTACGCCAAGTTTTTTTTGCGTCTCGCGCATAACCACCGATCGGATCTATTTCGCGCCCTGGCCGCGGCCGGCGAAAAAAATGCGCGTCCCGATACGCCAACCCCTTGGCAACTTTCGCCGGACCGCAAGGCATGCCGGTATGGAAATGAGCCCGCCGTTCGCCGCCCGAAGGTTTGCGCAGCACACATAAAACGAGCTAAGTGCTTGTTTTTCAAAAATAAACAGTCGCAATGAAATATTGCGCCACGGGCTCGCGGTGGGCTAAATTTTGACCGCCTCCCTGAAGGATTTTCATCTCGGGCGACGGCAATTCAGACGCAAGGTCATGCTTCAAGAATACGTGCCGGAAACACGTAGCTCCGCCTTGCCAGAATGGGCGCAGACCCCATGAAGAGATTCTCCCAGGCCCACTAGGCTCTTGTCCGGCTCCCTCTCCAGAGGGCTTCCATTACCCGTCCGCATTCCTGCGCATTCCGCCGCTCACGCGTCCGGAAGCGTCGTGCATGGGCATGTGCGGACGAATCGATCACCCGCGACAAGGACCACCCATGGATGCCACTTCATCCGTCATCAGCTATCTTTCCGGCCGCCAGTGCGCGGCGCAGTGGAAGATATTCCTGTTATCGACCGCGCAGGAACTGGCCGATAAATTCTCGGCCGCCGAATTGCGCACGTTCATGCGCAGGGTGGGAGGGCGCTTCGCCCGCGAACTGCCGCTGCCCGCCTGCGCCACGCTGGACGACATCCAGCTCGCGATGAGCCAGGCCTGGACCCGCCTGGACTGGGGCTGGGTCGAGATCACCGACCAGGCCGACCATCTGCATCTCCAGCACTATTGCGCGCCGCTCGAGGCCGCGCTGGGCCGCGAGGCGCTGGATTGGACGCCATCGTTCCTGGAAGGCGTCTACCAGCAGTGGTTCGAACAACTGGGCGCGAGCGACCGGCTGCAAGTGACCCAGGTTTCCGATTTCGACAGCATCGGCGGCATAGGCTTGCGCCTGGGATCGCCCATTGCGGCCTGAGGTGGCCATGGACACATCCAAGCATCCCGAGGCGGGGGACACTTCCCAGCCCGTCACGGCATCGGCGCCATCCGCCGCGAGCCGCTGGCCCTCCCTGGCCCAGCGCCGCCCGGCGTCGGCGCCAGGCAGCGCCAGGGAAGACACCGGAGAAGCCCCCGTCTCTACCGTCTACGTGCCGCCGACCCGCTTCCATCCTCCCGAGGAGACGTCGTTGCCGCTAGATCCGACGGCGCAAGACCCGGCGGCGGACGCCATCGCTGACGCGCCGGCACCCCCGGAACCGGTGGCGCCGCCGCCAGACCCGGCGCCGGCCGCCGACGAGCCGGCCGCCGTGATCTTCGAACGGCTGCTGCGCCATGCCGATGCAGACCGGCCTCGCCCCAAGGACATGCCGGCGCTGTTCCAGCGCCTGCTCAGGAACTGATCGATCCATGAACCCGCACGCAAGAACGAGGCCGGCGTGAGCGCGCTGCCGCCAGCCGTCCCCACCGCCGACCATGCCCCGGCGGACGCCAAGGCCGATCGTCTGGCGGCCCTGCCGTTGTGGAACAACCGCATCGTCCGCTTCGCGCTGGCGGCCGTGGCCTGCTGCAGCCTCGCGGTCGTCATCACCGCGCCCCTGGAGGCCTTGCCGCAACTGGTGCTGGCGCTGGTCGCGCTGGTGGCCGCGCTGGCGCTGCGCAACGTCGCCGGGCGCATGCCGACGGTGCTGATGGTGCTGCTGTCGGCGACGATGTCGCTGCGCTACATGTACTGGCGGCTGACCTCGACGCTGGACTTCCAGAGCTGGCTCGACATCGCCTTCGGCTACGGCCTGATGCTGGCCGAGCTCTATGCGCTGTCGGTGCTGCTGCTGGGCTACCTGCAGACCATCTGGCCGCTGCGCCGGCTGCCCGCCGCGATGCCCGCGGATCCGGCGACGTGGCCGTCGGTGGACATCCTCATCCCGACCTACAACGAGCCGCTGGACGTGGTGAAGCAATCGGTGCTGACGGCGGTGTCGCTGGACTGGCCCACGGACCGGCTGCGCATCTTCGTGCTGGATGACGGCCGGCGCAAGGAATTCCAGGACTTCTGCACCGCGCTGGGCGTGGGCTACATCGCGCGCAACAACAACGAAGCGGCCAAGGCCGGCAACCTGAACGCGGCGCTCGAACTGACCAGCGGCGAATACGTCGCGGTGTTCGATTGCGACCACATCCCCACCCGCTCGTTCCTGCAGATCAGCATAGGCTGGTTCCTGAAGGATCCCAAGCTGGCGATGCTGCAGACGCCCCACTATTTCTTCTCCGCCGATCCGTTCGAGAAGAACCTGCACACCTTCCGCGCGGTGCCCAACGAGGGCGAGCTGTTCTACGGCCTGGTCCAGGACGGCAACGATCTCTGGAACGCGGCATTCTTCTGCGGCTCGTGCGCCGTCCTGCGCCGCAGCCATCTGGAGGAAGTGGGCGGCATCGCCACCGAGACGGTGACCGAAGACGCCCACACGGCGCTGAAGCTGAACCGGGCCGGCTACAACACGGCCTACCTGGCCGTTCCCCAGGCGGCGGGACTGGCCACCGAGAACCTGTCGCGCCACATCGGCCAGCGCGTGCGCTGGGCGCGCGGCATGGCGCAGATCTTTCGCGTCGACAATCCGCTGTTCGGCAAAGGGCTGAGCCTGAGCCAGCGCATGTGCTACCTGAACGCCATGCTGCACTTCTTCTACGGCCTGCCGCGCCTGGTGTTCCTGACCGCGCCGCTGGCCTTCCTGTTCTTCGGCGCCCACGTGTTCCAGGCATCGGCGCTGATGATCACGCTGTACGCCTTCCCCCACCTCATCCATGCCAACCTGACCAGTTCGCGGATGCAGGGGCGCTTTCGCCATTCGTTCTGGAACGAGGTCTACGAATCGGTGCTGGCCTGGTACATCATGCGGCCCGCCATGCTGGCCCTCATCAACCCCAAGCTCGGGGGCTTCAACGTCACCGCCAAGGGCGGCGCCATGGGCAACGCGTGGTTCGACTGGGACATGGCCAAGCCGTACCTGGTGCTGCTGGCCCTGAACATCGCCGGGCTGCTCGCCGGGCTGGTTTCGCTGATCTTCGTCGACTACGACGCGGGCGGCCTGTTCACCCTGGCGATCAACCTGCTCTGGACGCTCTACAACATCGTCATCACCAGCGCCAGCATCGCCGTCGCGCGCGAGGAACGGCAGTTCCGCGCGCAGCCGCGCGTCGCCGCGCAGATCCCGGCCATGCTGCGCCTGGAAAACGGCAAGACCATCGCGTGCAGCACCACCGACTACTCCGCCACCGGACTGGGCATACAGCTTCCTCCGGAGCTGGGGCGCCTGGAAACCGGGCAGGCGGTGCACGTGGCGCTGTTCCGCGGGACCGAGCAGCGCACCTTCCCCGCCCACATCATGTTCGCGGGCGACCGCCACGTGGGCTTGCGCTTCACCTCGCTGACGATGCGCCAGCAGGTGGAGATGGCCGAAATGACGTTCGCCCGCGCCGACACCTGGGCCGACAACTGGGGCCAGGGCACGCCCGACGCGCCCCTGGCCTCGCTGCGGGAAGTGACGCGCATCGGCCTGCTCGGCATGAAACAACTCGCGATACACGGAAGCCAGGTCGTGCGCGCCCGGCTGCAAGCCCGTCCGACCCACACCAGGATGAAGAACCGATGACCTCCACGAACCTTCCGAGCAAACGCGCGCACCAGCCCGCCGCCAGGCCGCTCTCGCTGGTGCTGGCCGCCGCGATGCTGCTGACTTCGCTGCCGCTGCGCGCGCAGCCGGCCGCGGCCGGCGGCGAGGCGGACGCCAAGCCCGAGCAGCTGGTGTCGGGCGGGCGCAGCTACGGCGTCCCGCTCAAGCGGCTCGGCGCCAGCACCCCCATGACGATACGCGGCGTGGAAGGCAGCTTCCGGCTGCCGTTCGACATCCGTGCCGACGAGGTCGTGTCGTCGGCCCAGCTGCGCCTGCGCTACACCTATTCGCCGGCGCTGCTGGAGGACCTCTCCCACATCAACGTCCTGGTCAACGGCGAGGTCGCCGCGTCGATCCCGGTCCCGAAGGACACGGCCGGCAAGCCGAAGGAAACGGTGGTCGCGCTGCCGCCGCAACTGATCACGCAATTCAACAACCTGAACGTGCAGCTCATCGGCCATTACACGATGGAGTGCGAAGACCCGCTCCATTCGAGCCTGTGGGCCAACATCAGCAACCAGAGCACGCTGGAACTGACGGTCACGCCGCTGGTGCTGGCCAACGACCTGTCCATCCTGCCCCTGCCCTTCTTCGACCGCCGCGACAGCCGGCCGCTGTCGCTGCCCTTCGTGTTCGCCGCCGCGCCGGACAACACCGTGCTGGAAGCGGCCGGCATCCTGTCGTCCTGGTTCGGCGCGCTGGCCAGCTATCGCGGCGCGCGCTTCCCGACCGCCGTCGATCAACTGCCCGCCAAGGGCAACGCCATCGTGATGGCCACCGGCGAACTGCGCTCGGGCGGCCTCGACCTGCCCGCGCCCAGCGGGCCGACGGTCACCATCGTTCCCAACCCCAACGACATGTACGGCAAGCTGCTGGTGCTGGGCGGCCGCGATGCCAAGGAACTCAAGCGGGCCGCCCAGGCGGTGGTGACCGGCAGCAGCGCGCTGACCGGCCATCGCGCGGTCATCACGCAGTTGGCGGAACTGGAGCCGCGCAAGCCCTACGACGCCCCCAACTGGCTGCGCAGCGACCGCCCCGTGAAGTTCGGCGAACTGGTCCCGCCCGCCACCCTCAACGTCTCCGGTTTCGCGCCGCCCACCATTCCCGTGAACCTGCGCCTGCCGCCCGACCTGTTCGGCTGGCGCGAGAGCGGCATTCCGCTCGACCTGAAATACCGCTACACGCCCCAGCAGATGTCGACCAGCTCGACCATGACCCTGGGCGTCAACGATCACCTGGTGAAATCGTTCCCGCTGCCCTCGATCGAACGCCTGAACGGCGGCGAGGGACTGCTGGCCAAGCTGCAGACGGACAGCAGCATCCCGGTGCGCGTGCAGATGGCGCTGCCGCTGCAACTGATGCCGCCGCGCGCCACGCTGCAATTCCGCTACCAGTACGACTACATCAAGGAAGGGCAGTGCCGCGACGTGATCATCGACAACGTCCGCGGCGCCATCGAGCCGGATTCGACCATCGACATTTCCGGCTTCAGGCACTACATCGCGATGCCCAACCTCGCCGTCTTCCACAGCAGCGGCTTCCCGTTCACGCGGATGGCTGACCTGTCGCAGACGGCGGTCATTCTTCCCGACAATGCCGGCACCGCCGAGTACAGCGCCTACCTGGGCGTCCTGGGACGCCTGTCGGAGTCGACCGGCTACCCGGCGCTGAACGTCACCGTCGCGCGCGCGGATCAGGCCCCGCAACTGGCCGACAAGGACCTGCTGCTGATCGCCTCGGGCGACAACCAGCCCCTGCTCAGACAATGGAGCGCGCAGTTGCCCGTTTCGCTGACCGAGGGCAGCCGCCGCTTCAATCTGTCGGACTGGGCCTATCAGACCTGGCGCTGGATCGTGCCCAACCCGCACGAGGACACCGGCCGCGCGCGCAGTTCGCTGTCCTTCACCACCGACGGCGCCAGCGTGGTGTTCGCCGGCTTCGAGTCGCCCCTGCGCAGCGGACGCAGCGTCGTCGCGATCTCCGCCACCCGCCCCGAGAGCCTGGCCGAGGCCGTGGATGCGCTGATCGGCGAAGACCGGACCGACTTCATCGAAGGCAGCGTGTCCGTGGTGCGCGGCAAGCAGGTCGATTCGCTGATGTCGGATCCGACCTACCACGTGGGTTCGCTCGGCTGGTTCACGAGCATCCAGTGGTACGCCGCCCGCCAGCCCTGGATCCTGCTGCTGCTGGCGATCCTCGGCATCGCGGTCCTGGGCGTGTTGACCTACATCGCGCTGCGCGCGCGGGCGGCCCGCCGCCTGAGCGCCTGAGCGGCCCCGGGCGCGAGATGAGGTCCTCCCCCGCCGCCGCCCGGCCGCGATCGCGGCTGGCCGCCACGGCGCTGCTGTTCGCGCTGGCCGCCCCGATGGCGGCCGGCGCCGACGGCGGGACGGCCTGCGCACCGGCGTGGCCGCTGTGGCAGGCGTTCGGCACGCACTTCATCCAGCCCGACGGCCGGGTGCTGGACGCCAGCACCGCACGCCGGCATTCCTCGTCGGAAGGCCAGTCCTACGGCATGTTCTTCGCGCTGGTGGCCAACGACCCCGCCGCCTTCGACCGCATGTGGCGCTGGGCCGTCGACAATCTTGCCGGCGGCGACATCGGCAGCCGGCTTCCCGCCTGGTACTGGGGCCGGCGGGACGACGGCACCTGGGGCGTGCTGGACGACAACTCCGCCTCGGACGCCGACCTGTGGTTCGCGTACGCCCTGCTCGAAGCGGGCGAGCGCTGGCGCCGCGACGACTACCTGCGCGACGCCGGCGCGCTGCTGGCCCGCATCGAGGCCGAGGAAACCGCCGATCTGCCGGGCCTCGGCCCCATGCTGCTTCCCGGGCGCCGCAGCTTCGCGCGGCCGGACTCGCTGTGGCAGCTCAATCCCAGCTATCTGCCGCTGCCGCTGCTGCGCCGGCTGGCGCTGGCGTCGCCGTCGGGCCCATGGCCCCGCATCGCCGACAACAGCGCGGCCATGCTGGCCGCCGTGAGCCCCAAGGGATACGTGGCCGACTGGGTCGCCTATCGGGGCGCATCGCCGTCCAGCGGCCTGTTCGTGGTCGATCCGATCAAGGGCGACCTGGGCAGCTACGACGCCATCCGGACCTATCTGTGGGCCGGCATGGCCCACGACGGCGATCCCCTGGCCGGGCCCATGCTGCAGGCGCTGCCCGGCATGGGCGCCGCGACCGCGAGCACCGGCGCGCCGCCCGAGCGCGTGCGCGCCACGACCGGCAAGACCGAGAACACCGGCCCGTTCGGCTTCTCGTCGGCGCTGGTGCCGTATTTCACCGCCAGGAAACAACCCTGGCTGGCCGACATGCAGCGGCGCCGCGCCCAGGCCATGCTGGACGAAAGCCTGCGCGCGCCCGGCCGCCAGCCGCCGTACTACGACATCGTGCTCAGCCTGTTCGGATTGGGCTGGGCCGAAGAACGCTATCGATTCCTGAGCACTGGACAAGTGCAATTATCCTGGGAGAAAACATGTCCGCCCTCCACCGCTCGCTAGCGCCCGGGCGCCGGACCGCCCCAAGCCCGGGCCGCGCTTCCAAGGGGGGCCGCCGGCTGGCGGCTGGAGGCGGCTTCCTGACGGCCGGCCTGCTGGCCGCGCTCGCCGTTGCCCCGAGCCTGAGCGCGCAGGCCCAGCCCGCCGCCGCATCATCGCCGACGCCGGCGGCCACGGCGAAGTCGCTGCTCGAACAGGGCCGCTACTGGCAGACCCACGCCAACGACGCACGCGCCGCGGAAGCCTGGGGACGCCTGCTTATGATCGACCCCAAGCATGCGGAGGCGCTCTACAACCTCGGCCTGCTCGAACTGAAAGCCAATCGGCCGGCCCGCGCCCAGGAATACCTGACGCAGCTGCGGGCGCTGGGAACGGCCGAAATCGACGCGGCGCGCCTGGAACAGTCGATAGACCTGCACGGCGGCGACAAGCCGAAGATGCTGGAGCAAGCCAGGCTGCTGGCCAGTTCGGGCGAACTCGACAAGGCCGTGGCCCAGTACCGCGCCGTGTTCGGCGGCAAGGTGCCGCAGGGCAAGGTGGCGCTGGAGTTCTACAGCTACCTGGGCTACACCGACGGCGGCTGGACCGAAGCGCACCAGGGCATGGAGCGGCTGCAGCGCGAAAGCCCCGACGACATCCAGGTCTCGCTGGCGCTGGCCAAGCTGCTGACGCGCAATGAAAGCACCCGCGCCGAGGGCATCCGCCGCCTGGCCAAGCTGTCGACCCGCAAGGACATCGGCGGCGACGCCGAGGAAAGCTGGCGGGTCGCGCTGACCTGGTACGGCGATCCCCGTCCCGCCGAGGCTCCCCTGTTCCAGGCGTATCTGAAGGCGCACCCGGACGACACCGAGATCCGCCAGCAGTTCAGCCGCATGCGCAAGCCCGGCAAGAGCGGCACCCAGGCCGCGGCGCTGTCGCCGCGGGACGTGCAGTTGAACCGCGCCTTCCAGGACCTGGAGAACGGCGATCTCGCCGCCGCCGAGACAAACCTGACCGCCCTGCTCGAAGCCAATCCCAACCACACCGATGCGCTCGGCGGCATGGGCGTGCTGCGTCTCAAGCAGGACCGGCCGGACGAAGCCGTCGATTTCCTGACTCGCGCCACCCGGCAGCCGCGCGCCCGCGCCGGCTGGCAGCAGGTCCTGGGCGTCGCCCGCTACTGGTCGCTGACCGGCAGCGCCGAGCGCGCCCGCGCCGATGGCGACCTGGAGACGGCGCAGCGGCAGCTGGAGCAGGCCGTCAAACTGTCGCAGAACGACCGGACGGCCGAGGCCGCGCTGGGACAGGTGCTGGCCGAACGCGGCCAGTACGCGCAGGCCGAGAAGATCCTGCGCGGCATCCTGGCGCGCGACAAGGGCAATCTTGCCGCGACGCAGGGCCTGGTGCACGTGCTGGCGCAGACCGACCGCCTGGACGAAGCGCTGCAGATGGTCTCGCAACTGAGTCCCGCCGACCAGGAGAAGATAGGCAGCGTCGGCCGGCTGCGCGCCATCCAGGCCCGCAACGACGCCCGCAAGGCCAGCGACCGGGGCGACCTGGCCGCCGCCCGGCGGCTGCTGGAGGACGGCCTGCGCGCCAGCCCGGACGACGCCTGGCTGCGCCTGGACCTGGCGCGCATCTACCTCAAGGGCGGCAACATCGCCGAGGCGCGCGGCGTGGTCGACGGCCTGCTGCTGACCCATCCCGACGATCCGGGCGCGCTGCAGGCGAGCGCGCTCCTGTCGTCCCAGGTGCAGGATTGGGAAGCGGCGCTCAAGACATTGGACAAGATTCCGGCGCGCAACCGCGGCAAGGAAGTCCTCGATCTGCAGAAGCATGCCTGGACGCAGTATCAGGTATCGCAAGCGGTGAAGTTCGCGCGGGCCGGCAAGCCGGACCAGGCCAAGGCCATTCTTGCCGGCCTCGAACCGGAAGTGGCGCAGCAGCCCGGCCTGCTCGGCGCCATCGCCGCCGGCTACAGCGATGCCGGCGACAACATGCACGCGCTGAGCATGCTGCGGCAGGCCGTGGCGCGCACGCCGACGCCGGACAACGACCTGCTGCTGCAGTACGCGGTGGTGCTGCTCAAGACCGACCAGGACGCGGAGGCCGCGGGCATCCTGCGCCAACTGCAGACCCAGGCGCTGGACGACCGGCAGACCGCCGGCTTCGAGGATCTGCGCAAGCTCTATACCGTGCGCCAGGCCGATGCGCTGCGCCAACGCGGCCGCATCGCCGACGCCTACGACGTGCTGGCCCCGATGTTGGCGAAGTATCCCAGCGACCCGCTGGTCGTGGGCGCGCTCGCCCGCATGTACTCGGCGGCCGGCGACGGCGCCAAGGCCCTGTCCCTGCACCAGCAGTTGCTGGCCAAGGATCCGGACAACGCGGAACTGCTCACCGCCGCGGCGCAGACGGCGGTCCAGGCCCGGAACACGAGCTATGCCGAGACCGCGCTGGCCAAGGCCGCCAGCCTGCAGCCGAACAACCCCACGGTGCTGGCGGCGGTCGGCCGCGTCTACAACAGCATGGGCAAGAGCGGCAAGGCGGCGGAATACCTGAAGGCGGCCCTGGCCGCGCAGGAAGCCGCCAAGGCGGCGCCGGTGGCGCAAGCGGATGCCGCGCCGGCGCCTTCCGCGCCCGACGGCAATCCCTTCGCCGCCCTGCCGGGCCAGACCCGCAGCAATCCGCTGGCGCTGGGCGAACCGGCTGGCGCGCCGGCCGAGCCGGCCCTCGTTTCCTACGGCGGCCCGGTCTTCGGCGACCAGGTCACGGCCCCCGCGGCCTATGCCGCGGCGGCGCGCGACGAACAGGGGCGGCCGGCCGCGCGCGCGCCGGCGCCGCCGGCGGCCACGGAAACCGCGCTGGCGCCCCCACTGCCGCCCGCGCGCTCCTCATCCAGCGCGGAACCCGCGCCGGTCGTCTCGTCGGTGCGCGCGGACCTGCAGCCCGCGGCGGTGCAGTCGCCCTTCGTGGCCACGGTATCGGCGCCGCCCCCCGGCACGATTCTTCCCCCCTCCCCCAGGTCCATTCCCGACCCGGTGATAGGGGTCGATCCCGTCCCTGCGCTGCCGCCCTCGCCTTTCCGCCGGCCCGACGGCACGCCGGGGAAGCTGGCCGCGGCAGACGCCGCGCCCGCGGCTCCGCGGACGCTGGCCGAAGAACTGGACGCCATCCAGCAGGCGCGCAGCGCGACCATCACCGTCGGTTCGACCGTGCGCCAGCACAACGGCGCCTCGGGCATGGGCCGCATGCTGGACGTGGAAACGCCGGTCACGGTGGACTTTCCCGTCGGCGACGGCCGCGCCTATGTCCAGGCCACCCCGGTCACGCTGCGCGCGGGCTCGGTCGGCGAGGACTTCGCCTCGAGCAGTCAGTTCGGCGGCGGTCCCGCCGCCGCCAATGCCCAGCAACTGGGTCTCGTCGGCGCCCCCGGATCGCAGAACGCGAGCGGCGTGGGCGTCGCCGTGGGCTACCAGTTGTCGGGTCTGAAGCTCGACCTGGGCGTCACGCCGTTCGGCTTCCGCTACCAGAACATCGTCGGCGGCGCGCGCTTCGACGGCGACGTCTACAACGAGGACGGCCCGCGGCTGTCCTATGGCGCCGAGTTCTCGCGCCGCGCGGTCACGGACACGGTCCTGTCGTACGCCGGCGTGCGCGACAGCCGTACCGGCGAAAGCTGGGGCGGCGTGACGGCCACGGGCGGACGTCTGCGCGGCGGGCTGAACTACGACGGCTACGGCTTCTACGGCAGCCTCGGCTGGCACAGCCTGAACGGCCACAACGTGCAGTCGAACAGCAGGCTGTCGGGCGGCGCGGGTTTCTACATGCAGCTCATCCGCGAGCCCAACCGCGACCTGACCGCGGGGGTGGACCTGACCCTGTTCGGCTACGACAAGAACCTGGGCTACTACACGGTGGGCAACGGCGGCTACTTCAGCCCCCAGCGCTTCGTCGCCCTCAGCCTGCCGGTGGCCTGGGCGCAGCGCCAGGGCCGCTTCAGCTACCAGATCAAAGGCTCCATCGGCGTGCAGCACATCAAGCAGGATGCCGCGAATTACTTCTCGGATCCGACCCGCCAGGCCCAGGCGCAAGCCATCGCCGCCGCCTACGGCACGCAGGCCAGCTACGCAGGCCAGAGCAAGACCGGAGTCGGCTACGGCCTCGCGCTGGCGGCCGAATACCAGCTCGCGCCCAAGTGGTTCCTGGGCGGCAATCTCAGCATCGACAACGCGCGCGACTATCGGCAATACAAGGGCGGCATCTACGTGCGCTACGCGCTCGAATCACAGACGGGCCCGGTGCCCATGCCGGTGCCTCCTTTCACTTCCCCCTACGCAAGCGAATGACCCGAATCCTTTTTACCGCTGCAACGCATGACCGGAGTACGCCATGGTTTCACTGATCGCGGGTCTGACGATCCTGATCGTCGGCGACAGCCACCTGGCGACTCCCAGCTATCTGATCGGATCGCTGCATGATGCCCTGCTCAAGCAGGGCGCCAAGAGCGTCCACACCCTGGGCGTATGCGGCTCGACGCCGGCGGAATGGCTTGCCGTCACGCCCGGCGCCTGCGGCGGCGCCGAACGCGTCGGCAGCGGCAAGGCGGTCGTGGCGGGCGCCGCCGCCAAGACCCAGCCCATCGCGCAATTGATCGCCAAGGACAAGCCCGATCTGGTGGTCCTGATCTTCGGCGACACGATGGCCGGCTACACCAAGCCCGACTTCCCCAAGGCATGGGCCTGGCAACAGACGACCTCGCTGGTCAATGCCGTCGCCGCCACCCACACCAAGTGCGCCTGGGTGGGGCCGACCTGGGGCAGCGAAGGCGGCAAGTACGGCAAGACCTTTCCGCGGGTACAGGTCACGTCGAGGTTCCTGGAGGCCAACGTCTCGCCCTGCCGGTACATCGACTCGCTGAAGTTCTCCAAGCCCAGGCAATGGGCGACGGTGGACGGCCAGCATCTCACCCCGCCCGGCTACCAGCAATGGGGCGAAGCCATCGCCCAGGCCCTGGCCAAACAATGATCCCTTCATGTCGACAGCCGACCCTAACTAGCATCTGGATGAAATCAACATGTCTCTTTCCGCTCTTGCCGGCCTCAGCCTGCTGATCCTGGGAGAAAGCCACCTGGCGGCCACCGGCAGCCTGATCGAGGCCCTGCACGACGATCTGGTCAAGCAGGGCGCACAGGTCCATTCGATCGGCGCATGCGGCGCCGGCGCGCAGGACTGGCTGGCCAAGAAGAAGGTCGATTGCGGCGGCGACCGCGTCGGCAAAGGCAAGGCCGTCATACGGGGAGCCGATGCGACGACCTTTCCCATCGGGGAACTGATCGCCGCCGACAAGCCGGACGTGGTCGTGGTCATCATCGGCGACACCATGGCCGCCTACGACAAGAGCGCCTTTCCCAAGACCTGGGCCTGGCAGAGCGTCACGGCCCTGACGCGCGCCATCTCCGCGACCCGCACGCGCTGCGTGTGGGTCGGCCCGCCCTGGGGCAAGGCGGGCGGCCGATACAACAAGAACGACGAGCGGGTGCGGCTCATGTCCACGTTCCTCGCCACCAACGTCGCTCCCTGCGATTACGTCGATTCGCTGAAGTTCTCCAAACCCGGCGAATGGAAAACCACCGACGGCCAGCACTTCACCGTGGCCGGCTACAAGGCCTGGGGCGCCGCCATCACGCAGGCGCTGGCCAATACCCCGGCCGTCAAGGAGGCTCACGCAAAATGAAACGCGCACTGATCGCCGCGCTGGCCACGTCGCTGCCGACGCTGGCTCCGCACGCGGCCGGGATACCGCTCTATCCGACCGGCCCGGCCGAGGACTCGGCCTTCGTCCGCTTCGTCAACGCCACGGACGCCGCGCTGGAGATCCAGGCCGCCGGCTCCCAGGCGAAGCTGTCGCTGCCGACCGACAAACCGTCGTCGGGATTCATGCCGGTTGCCGCCAACAAGCCCGTGAAAGGCACCCTGACCGGCGCGGACCGGCGCTCGGACGTGGCGGTGACCGTCAAACCGGGCGAGTTCGCCACCGTGATCGCGCTGGCAAAGAACGCCAGCCTCGTCATCAAGGAATCACCCGACGATTTCAACGCGATGCGCGCCTCGCTGGCGTTCTACAACGCCGATCCGGCGTGCCGCCAGGCGGGACTGCGCGCGGCGGGGCGCAACGTCGGCATCTTCGACGGCGTCGGCCACGGCCAGGCCAAGCGCCGCCTGATCAACCCCGTCGCCGTGACGGTGGAGCTCACCTGCGGCGGCAAGCCGCAGGGCTCGCCGCGCGAGCTGGGCGCGCTCGAGGCCGGCCAACGCTACACGGTGCTGGCCGTACCCGGTCCCCAGGGCACCCGCACGCTGTTCGCCAACGACGCCTTGATCCGCTGACCCGTTCCACGAGACCCCCGACAGGCCTCCCCCATGGTTTTTGCGTCGCTGGAATTTCTCACGCTGTTCCTGCCGGCCTTCCTGCTCGTCTACGCGGCCACGCCGGCGCCGTATCGCAATGCCGTGCTGATGCTCTCGAGCTGGATCTTCTACGGCTGGTGGAGTCCGCTGCTGCTGTCGCTGTTCATCGCCCTGATCCTGGTGGGCTGGATAGGCGGCATGGCCATAGACGGCACCCGCACCGAGCGCCAGCGCATGCTGATGCTGACGGCCTTCATCGCCATCAACCTGTCCGTGCTGTGCTGGTACAAGTACGCCAACATCCTGGTCGAGACCTTCAACCAGGTGCTGGCATGGCGCGGCGCGCTGCCCGTGGCCTGGGAGAAGATCGCGCTGCCCATCGGCCTGTCCTTCATCGTGCTGCAATCGATCTCCTACCTGATCGACGTGCAGCGCCGCGTCGTGCCGGCCGACCGCAGCTTCGTGAACTTCGGCGCCTACCAGGCCATGTTCGTGCACCTGATCGCCGGCCCCATCATCCGCTATGACTGGGTGGCGCGCGAACTGCGCGAGCGCACCGTCGACTGGCCCCAGTTCACGCAGGGCGCACGCCGCTTCATGATCGGCTTCGGCATGAAGGTGCTGATCGCCGACACGCTGTCGCCCCTGGTGCAGACCGCCTTCTCGCTGTCCGCCCCCACTTTCCTGGACGCGTGGCTGGGCTGCTTCGCCTACAGCCTGCAACTGTTCTTCGACTTCGCCGGCTACAGCGCCATGGCCATCGGCCTGGGCTTGATGCTGGGCTTTCACTTCCCCGAGAACTTCAACCATCCCTACCTGGCCACCAGCATCCAGGACTTCTGGCGCCGCTGGCATTTGTCGCTGTCGAGCTGGCTGCGCGATTATCTCTACATCCCGCTGGGCGGCAACCGCAAGGGCGAGGTGCGCACCTACGTCAACCTGCTGCTGACCATGGCCATCGCCGGCCTCTGGCACGGCGGGGACAACTGGAACTACCTGCTGTGGGGCATCGCCCACGGCGTGGCCCTGGCCGGCACGCGGCTGTGGGGCCATGCGTCGCTGCCCGAGCCGCCCGCCGCGCTGTCGCGCGTGCTGACCCTGCTGTTCGTCATGCTGGCCTGGACGCTGTTCCGCGCGCACTCCTTCGGCTCCGCCCTGGACATGTACGCCGGCCAGTTCGGCCTGAACGGCTACGCGCTGGGCGATGCCTTGCGCGTCCAGCTTCGTCCCGCCCACCTGATGGCCATGGTCCTGGGCGTGCTGTGCATCGTCTACCCGGCGGTGGACGCCTGGCTGGCGCGCGGCGGACGGCCGGCGCTGCTGCGCGCCTGGGACGGCGCCTGGCCGGTGGCCGGCTTCCTGCTGGGCTTCTCGCTGATCGCCAGCCGCGGCGCGGTCCCCTTCCTGTACTTCCAGTTCTGATGGACAAGACCTCTTCCCGCCCCGGCCCCCGCTACGCGCTCGCGGGCTGCGTCATGGCCATCGTTCTGGCGGCGGGCCTGCTGTCCAACGGCTACGGACTGCTGGTCGAACAGCTGCCGCTGACCCGCCACGCGCCCGACTGGCCCGGCTTCCTGGACGGACGGGTCACCGCCGAGATCGCCGACACGCTGGCCAAAACGCCGCTGCCCGCCGGCTCGGCCAGCCTGGAACGCGGCGCGAGCTGGCTGGCCGTGGGCGACCTGGGCCCGCGCGTGCGCCAGGGTTGCCCGGACTGGCTGTTCCTGGCCGACGAGCTGGAGCCGCATGCGGGCGGCGACGATGCCCTGCGGACGCGCGCCCGGGAAGTCGCGGACCTGCGGACCCGGCTGGCCGCCCGCGGCATCGAACTGCTCGTGGCCACGGTGCCCGACAAGAGCCGCATCGCGGCAGGCGAACGCTGCGGCGTCTATCGCCCGGCCGCGCTGGCAGGGCGCCTGCGCGAGTGGAACGGCATCCTGCAAGCCAGCGGCGTGCGGACGGTGGACCTGGAGCCCGTCCTGCGCGGCCTGCCCGTGCCGGGGTTCCTGCGCACCGACACCCACTGGAACGAAGCCGGTGCCGAAGCGGCGGCCGGCGCCATCGCCGCGGCCGCCCGCGCGTTGCCCTCGGCGGCCGAGGCACTGAAGCCGCATCAGGCCTTCGCCATCACGCGGGGCCAGCCGCAGCCGCTGGCGGGCGACCTGATCAGGCTGGCCGGCATAGACTGGCTGCCGGCCCCGCTGCTGGCAGCCCTGGACCAGGAACCGCGCACGACCTTCGCGCCGGTGGCGGACACCGCCGCGCCGGCCACCGAGGACGACCTGTTCGGCGACGCGGACCTGCCGCGGGTGGCCCTGATCGGCACGTCCTACTCGCGCAACTCGAACTTCGTCCCGTTCCTGGAAGCCGCGCTACAGACCCGCGTGGTCAATGTCGCCCGCGACGGCGGCGAATTCGCCGGCGCCGCGCAGGCCTATTTCAAGAGCGAGGAATTCCGCGACACGCCGCCCCGCCTGATCGTCTGGGAAATCCCGGAGCGTTCGCTGCAGCGCCCCCTGGACGGCGAGACCGACATCTGGGAGGCCGCCGCGGCGCGCTGACGCCGCGAGCGGCGGGCGCGGCTACTCCACCTTCGCGCCCGAGGCCTTGACCACGGTCGCCCAGGTCTCCACCTCGTCCTTGATGAAGGCGCCGAACTGCTCCGGCGTGGTCTTGGCCGTGACGGCGCCCAGGTCCTTGAAACGCTGCTGCACGTCCGGCTTGGCCAGCGCCTTCTGCACGGAGGCGTTGATCCTGGCGATGACGTCCGGCGGCGTGCCCTTGGGCGCGATCAGTCCGAACCAGGACGACACGTCGAACTTGTCGTAGCCCGATTCCATCATGGTCGGCAGCTCGGGCGCGGTGGCCGAGCGTTCGGCGGTGGTGACCGCCAGCGCGCGCAGCTTGCCGGCCTGCACGTGCGGCCAGGCCGAGGGCATGTTGTCGAACATCAGTTGCACCTGGTTGCCGATCAGGTCGGTCAGGGCGGGGGCGCTGCCCTTGTACGGGATGTGGGGGATGTCCACGCCGGCCCGCAGCTTGAACAGCTCGCCCGCCATGTGGATGGAGGTACCGCTGCCCGACGAGGCATACGAGAGCTTGTCCGGATGCGCCTTGACGTAGGCCACCAGTTCCTTGACGTTCTTGACCGGCAGCGACGGATTGACGACCAGGATGTTGGGCACCTTGATGACCAGCGCGATGGGCGAGAAATCCTTGACGATGTCGAAGCTCAGGTTCTTGTACAGGGTCTGGTTGATGGTGCTGGTGACGGCCACCATGTACAGCGTGTAGCCGTCGGGCTTGGCGCGGGCGACCAGCTCGGCGCCGATGTTGCTGCCGGCCCCGGGCTTGTTCTCGACCACGAAACTCTGGCCCAGGTCGTCGCCCAGCTCCTTGGCGATGATGCGTGCGGCCACGTCGGTGGTGCCGCCGGCCGAGAAGCCGACCACCACGCGTACCGGCTTATCCGGGTACGAGGCCGCGGCGGCGGGACCGGCAAGCGCCAGGGACGCCAGCGCGGCCAGGCAGGCCGCACGGGCCGATGACGGGAAATGCCTCATGGGTGCGTCTCCTTCTTGGTATTGGTAGGGAATTTTCCAGCGGGTTCTATGTCAACATCGGCGTCCGGCTCCGACCATTGTTGCAAACCCGAAGCATGCGCCGCGGACGCGTTTCGCTGTATCCTGCGGCCGACCCTTCCCTACCCCGCTCCGATGACCGATCAACAGCATTCTCCCTACAAGAGCACCGGCGGCCTCCAGCGGGTCTTCCGCGCCTGGCGCTATTCGCTGCAGGGCCTGGGCGCCGCGCTCAAATACGAAGCCGCGTTCCGCCAGGAAGTCGCGCTGGTGGTCATCCTGGTGCCTGCGGCGGTCTGGCTGGGCCGCGACACCACCGAAGTCCTGCTGCTGCTGTTCAGCATGCTGCTGGTGCTGGTGGTGGAATTGCTCAATTCCGCGGTGGAAGCGCTGGCCGACGCCCTGTCGGTGGAAACCCACCCGCTGCTGGGCCGCGCCAAGGACCTGGGCAGCGCCGCGGTGATGCTGTCCCTGCTGTTCTCGGCGGGGCTCTGGATACACGTGCTGGCGGGCCGGCTGCTGGCCTGACCCGCTCCCACGGCGGGCGGCGGGCCGTTTCGCGCCGCTGGCCGGATGATCCTACAATGTCGGATCGACTCCGTTCCCCTCGCACCATGTCTTTCACCCGCAAACTGACGCAGGCCTGGGCCGCGTCCGACTCCCTGCTGACCGTCGGCCTGGACCCGGATCCCGCCCGCTTTCCCGCCGAACTGCGCGGACGGGCCGACCGCATCTTCGATTTCTGCCGCGCCATCGCCGACATCACCGCGCCCTACGCGTGCGCGTTCAAGCCCCAGATCGCCTATTTCGCCGCCCGCCGCGCCGAGGACCAGCTCGAGGCGCTGTGCCGGCACATCAAGGAACACCACCCGGACATCCCGCTGGTGCTGGACGCCAAGCGCGGCGACATCGGCTCCACGGCCGAGCAGTATGCCGCCGAGGCCTTCGAGCGCTACGGCGCCGACGCCGTCACGGTCAGCCCCTACATGGGCTCGGATTCGATCGAACCCTATTTCGCCTGGCCGGATCGCGGCGTGATCGTGCTGTGCCGCACCTCCAACCCCGGCGGTTCGGACCTGCAATTCCTGGAAGCCGGCGGCGAGCCGCTCTACCTGCGCGTGGCCGACCTGGTGGCGAAGAAATGGAACCGCCACGGCCAGCTCGGCCTGGTGGTGGGCGCCACCTTCCCCGCCGAGCTGGCGGCGGTGCGCGCCCGCATCGGCGCCGACATGCCGCTGCTGGTGCCCGGCGTGGGCGCCCAGGGTGGCGACGTGCAGGCCACGGTGCAAGCGGGATGCAATGCCGCGGGCACCGGCATGATGATCAATTCGTCGCGCGCCATCCTGTACGCCAGCGGCGGCGACGACTGGCGCGAGGCCGCGGCGCGCGTGGCGCGCGAGACCCGCGACGCCATCAACGGCTTTCGCCCCGGCCGCAGCTAGGTCCCCGTTGCGGGACGAAAGCCCCTGTCACTTCTCGATCTTGATGTCGGCGGTGCGGACCACCTTGGCCCAGCGGTCCGCCTCGGCCTGGATCAGCTTGCCGAAGGCTTCGGGCGTGGGGCTGGCCACGACCTCCGCCCCCTCGTCCGAGATCGACTTGCGCACGTCGGCGTCATTGAGCAGCGCGACGATTTCCTTGTGCAGCCGTGCCACGATGGGCGCCGGCGTGCCGCCGCGCGCCACGATGCCGAACCAGGTGCCGGTCTCGAATTCCATCCCGGCTTCGCGGAAAGTGGGCACCTCCGGCAGGCTGGGGGAACGCTTGTCCGAAGCCACGGCCAGCGCCCGCAGCTTGCCGTTGCGGATGTGGTTCATCACCGGCACCAGGCTGGGGAACAGCAGCCGGGTCTCGCCCGACAAGGTCGCCAGCACGGCCGGGCCGCCACCCTTGTAGGGCACGTGGTAGAGCTTGGTGCCGCTGCTCTGCTGGAACAGTTCGGCCACCAGATGCGGCGCCGTGCCCACGCCATAGGAAGCGTAGTTGACCTGCCCCGGCCGCTCGCGGGCATAGCGGATCAGTTCCTGCAGCGAGGCCACCGGCAGGCCGGGATTCACCACCAGCACGGCGGGCGCGTTGGCCAGTTGCGAGACAGGCGCGAAGTCCTTCTTCAGGTCATACGAAATCGTGTTGTACAGGCTGCCGTTCGAGCTGATCGCGGTCGTGGCCATGAGCAGCGTGTAGCCGTCCGGGGCCGAGCGGGCCACGGCCTCGGCGCCGATGATGCCGCTGGCGCCCGGGCGGTTGTCCACGATGACGGGCTGGCCCAGCCGCTCGCCCAGTTTCTTGCCCACGACACGCGCGATCATGTCGGTGCCGCCGCCGGGCGCGAAAGGCACGATCAGGCGGATGGGCTGGGTAGGATAATCCGGGGCCGCCCAGGCGCCGGCGCTGAAGAGCGCGGCGGCGGCGCAGGCGAGCGCCGGCCGCCCACGCTTGAGGGAATGTCTTTGCACGTTGGTGTCTCCTGGTGGCCCCCCGGCCGTGGCCGGGGCGGCGGGGTCGCCGGCGCGATACCGCCGGCGCGCGGCTCAACTGGCCGACGGCAGGTCGCGGATGGCAACGCCGCGATCGATCGCATCGCAGCGCGCGTCCTCGGCGGCGGCGCGCTTGCGCGAAAGCTCCAGCACTTCGCGGGCGCGATCGCGGGGAATGAAGCAGACGCCGGTGTCGTCGGCCACCACGAGGTCGCCGGGATTGACGCGTATGCCCTCGATCTGGACCGGGCCGTTGATCTCGATCGTCTCGATGCGCCACTTGCCCGTGATGGGCGAGACTTCGGTGGCCCACACCGGGAAACCGACGCGGCGCGAATGCGCCACGTCGCGCACCCCGCCCGACACGATGGCGCCGATCTCGCCCTGGCGCTTGGCCACCTGGGCCGAGATGCCGCCCATGTTCGACAGCCCGGGCACGCCCTCGATCACCAGTACGTCGCCTTGCTCCGCGATGTTGTGGGCCTCGATCTCGGCCATGCCGTTGCGGTGGGCGCGCGCGTTGTCGACCGGATGGCCGGTCATGACCGTGTTGCGCAGGGTCATGGCCGGGCCGACGATGGTGGCGCCGGGAATGGTGGGCCGAAGCAGCGAGCCGGGCAGCGTTCCGGCGATGCCCAGGTGGTCCATGACGTCCGACACGATGCCGGTGGCGTCGCCCAGCGCCTTGAAGCCCTCGATCAGGTCCTTGGGCGGGCGCTCGATGTCGAGGCTCCTTACCCGTTCCGGGGCGATCTTGCCCAGCAGCGTCTTGGTCATGCGTGGTCTCCGTGAGGAATGAGGCGCGCCGCCGCCTGCGGCCTATCCGCGGCGGCGGTCTTCATGTGTGAAAAATTCTCATCGCTTTCCCAATATGCATCAATCGATTTATAGTCAATATGATTGACTTTTACTCATAGAGATGGCCACTCGCCTGCCCCCGCTCAATCCGCTGCGCACCTTCGAGGTGGCGGCGCGCCACCTGAGCTTCACGCGTGCCGCGCGCGAACTGCACGTGACGCCCGGCGCCGTCAGCCGGCAGGTCATGGTCCTGGAGGAATTCCTGGGAGCCCGGCTGTTCGAGCGGGTCAACCGCGAAGTGCGGCTGACGGCGGTGGGCCGGCGCTACCTGGACGACCTGAACGATGTGTTCGACAATATCGGCGAGGCTACCCAGCGCGCCATGCAGGGCGTGCGCGACAAGCCGCTGCACATCTGGTGTCCGATGACCTTCGCGATGCGCTGGCTGGTGCCGCGGCTGCCCGCATTCCACGCCGCCAATCCTGGCCGCGACGCCATCTTCACCACTTCGCTCAAGCCGGTGGACTTCACCGAGCACGACGCCGACGTCGCCATCCGCATGGGCCGCGGCGACTGGCCCGGCGTGATCTCGCGCTTCCTGGTCGGCATCGAACTGCTGCCGGTGTGCAGCCCCCGGCTGCTGGATGGGCGCGCCCCGCTCGCCCATCCGCGCGACCTCGCCCGGCACACGCTGCTGCAATCGGTGGCCCGGCCCGAGTACTGGCCGACCTGGCTGGAGGCCGCCGGCGCGGGGGACATCGACCCGGATCGCGGGATGACTTTCGAAAGCGTCAGCCTGGCCTACCAGGCGGCGCTGGAGGGACTGGGCGTGGCCATGGGGCAGCATGCGCTCGTGGCCGAGGACCTGGCGGCGGGCAGGCTGGTCGCGCCCTTCGGCCTGCGCGTCCCCATCGATAACGCCTTCTACCTGATCTATCCCGAGCGGCTGCAGTACGACACGCATCTGTGCACGTTCCGCGACTGGATCCTGGCCGAGGCCCGCGCGGACGAAGCCCGGCGCGCACCGCCCCGGGCTTGAGGCAAGCGTGCCGGCTCAGGCGGTCCGCACGGACGGGAACCGTATCCGGACGCCCAGGCCGCGCCCGCGCAGGCCGGTCCCGACCTGGATGGATGCCGCGTGCGACTCGGCGATCTGCGCGACCAGCGACAGGCCGATGCCGCTGCCGCGTTCGGTGGTGCCCGCCACGCGGTAGAAGCGGTCGAAGATGCGCCGGTACTCGGACTCGGGCACGCCGGGGCCATCGTCGGCCACGGTCAGCAGCACGCCGCCGGCTTCGCGCCGGCAGGCCACGGCGATGTGCGCGTCGCGGCCGCCGTAACGCACCGCATTGTCGACCAGGTTGCGCACCAGGATGCCCAGCGGATCGACCCGGCCGCGCACCAGGCAGTCCTCGGTGTCCAGGCTGATGCGCTGGCCCCGCTCGGCGGCGCCCGTCTCGAAGTCCCGCGCGATCACGGACACCACGGTGTGCAGTTCCACGTCGTCTTCGCCGAAACCGTTGGCATCCAGCCGGGCCATGTCCAGCAACTGCTCGGACAGCCGCGCGCTGCGCTGCGTGGTCGCCAGCAGCTTGCCCAGTTCGGCACGCAGCTGCACGGGATCCTGGCACCGCAGGGCGTTCTCGGTCTGCACCGTCAGGACCGCGAGCGGCGTGCGCAGCTCGTGCGCGGCGTCGACCAGGAAACGCCGTTCGTTCTGCATGGTCTCGTCCAGCCGTCCGAGCAGGCCGTTGAACGACTCCACCAGCGGACGCAGTTCCACCGGCAGTTCCCTGGCCGGCAACGGCTGCAGGTCGGTGGGGCGCCGCTGCAGGATGCGGCGCGACAACCGCGTGACGGGAAGGACCGACCACTGGACCAGGCAGCCGACGACGCTGGCCAGCATGCAGGCCAGTATGCCGACGAACATCAACCCGCGGGTCAGGCGCTCGTGCAGCTCCTTGCGCAGCAGCGACTGCGGCTTGCCCACCTGCACCTGTATCCGCTTGCTGGCGTCCGAGACGGCATACACGCGCCAGGGTTCGCCCCCCACCAGGGTGGTGGCGTAGCCGTCACGCATGTCCGGCACGATGGGCCGGCCGGGCGCGGCCGGGGAATGCAGCACGCTGCCGCCGGTCGCCAGGTTCCAGACCTGGAAGGTCATCTTGAGCTGGGAAGTGTCCAGCCGCTGCTCGCCCGGCAGCGAAAAACCGCGCTCGGCGACGTTGTTCTCGAGCCCGACCGGCAGCGACAACAGGGTCAGGTTCGCCACCTCGCGCAGCGCGGCGTCCCATTCCCCGCTCGATTCGCGCGTGACCTCGGCCCGGTACCACAGGAACGACCCCGCCCAGGTCAGCAGCATGGTCGCGACGATGCCCGTCAACAGGCGCGCGCGCAGCGATCTCATCGCGCCTCCCGCAACCGGTAGCCGTAGCCGTGCACGGTCTCGATCAGGTCCTCGCCCAGCTTGCGGCGCAATTGATGGACGTAGACCGCCACGGTATTGCTTTCGATCACGCCGTCGCTGCCGTAGACCGCCTCCTCCAGCGCCGTGCGGGACAAGGCCTTGCCCGCCTTTTCCATCAGCGCCAGCAGCGTCCGGTATTCGTGCGCGCTGAGCGCGACCGGCTGTCCCCGGCAGGCGACCGAGCGCGAGGCCGGATCGAGCTCGACGTCGCCGCTGCGCAGCACCGGGGCCACGCGTCCCAGGCTGCGGCGCAGCACGGCGCGCAGCCTGGCCCGCAGTTCGTCGACCTGGAAGGGCTTGACCAGGTAATCGTCGGCCCCCGCGTCCAGGCCGCCTATGCGGTCGCTCAGGCGGTCGCGCGCGGTCATGATGATGACCGGTGTCGTGTCGTAGCGCGCACGCATGGCGGCCAGCACGCCCAGCCCGGAGCCGCCGGGCAGTCCAAGGTCGAGCAGGACCGCCGCGTAGTCGTGGTCGATCAGCGTCAGCCGCGCCGCGGCGGCATCGCGAGCCCATTCGACCGCGGTGTCGTGCTGGCCCAGCGCGGTGACGAGCGCATCGGCAAGCATGGCGTCGTCTTCTACGAGCAGGATGCGCAAGATCGGTTTCCCGTTGGTTCGGATAAGTGGCGCGCGCAGCCGTGTCGGCCGGCGCAGGCCAGTATCGTCGCCCGATTTTAAAAAGTTCTTAAACCGCCCCGCCCAGAATTCGCGGTGGCGGCTGGTTCGCGCTCATGCCCGGGCCGGGCTGGCCGCCGCCTTCATGTCCACATTCGGAACCGCCCGCGGCGGCGGGTTCCAGGAGCCAGCCATATGATCCAGGATCCGCGCAGCCTCTGCCTCTGCTTCCTGCTGGGCGCCATGCAGCCCGCCGTCGGGCAGGACCTCGTGGGCGGCGGCATTGCCGTCATCCCGGCCTATCCCGGCGCCGACAGCTATCGCGTACTGCCGGCGCCCATCCTCAATTTCCAGCGCGGCCCCTTCTTCATCTCGAACAGCCAGGGGCTGCCCGGGCTGGGCCTGAAGACCGAGGTCGCCCCCGGCCTGAGCGTGGGAGTACGCGCCGGCTTCGGCCTGGGCCGCAAGGAAAGCCGGTCCGACAGGCTGTCCGGCCTGGGCGACATCGATGCCCATGCCCAGTACGGCGTGTTCGCCGACTGGGCGCCCGGCAGATGGCGGGCGTCGCTGTCCTACACCCAGGCGGCCAAGAGCGGCTATGGCGGCACCCTGGCCGCGCGCGGTTCCTACGCCATCTGGCAGGGCGGCAAGCACGATGTGCAGGTCGGCGCCGGCCTGGAATGGGGTAACCGCGATCACATGCAGACCTGGTTCGGCGTGACGCCCGAGCAATCCTCGCACAGCGGCGCGGGACTTGCGGCCTACCGGCCGTCCTCGGGCCTGCGCTCGGGCTCGGCCTTCGCGCTCTGGACCTACCGGCTGGACCAGCGCTGGCGCGTCGTCACGCTGCTGGGCGTGCAGACCTTGATGGGCGACGCGGCCGACAGCCCCATCGTCGAGCGCAAAACCGCCGCCTTCGGCAGCGTGGGCCTGGCCTACTCGTTCTGAAGCGGCCCCGCCGCGAGCGCCCGCGCTTCCAGCACGCCGCGCAGCGCGATCTTCACCGCCTGCATGCGCACGGCGGTGCGGTCTCCCGCCAGCAGATGCGTGGCCGTGCGTACCCGCATGCCTTCGGGCGTGGTCCATGCCCAGCCGAAGCACACCATGCCCACGGGCTTGCCCGGCGTCGCGCCGCCGGGGCCGGCGATGCCGGTCGTCGACACCGCCATTTGCGTCCGCGCCGCCTTCAGCGCCCCGGCCGCCATCTCGCCCGCGGTCTGTTCGCTGACCGCGCCATGCGCGGCCAGCGTGTCTTCCCGCACCCCCAGCTCGGCCACCTTGGCCGCGTTGGTATAGGTGACGAACCCCCGGTCGAACCAGGCACTGGAACCGGCCACGGCCGTGACCAGCCCCGCCACCAGCCCGCCGGTGCAGGATTCGGCGGCCGCCAGCATCCAGCCGGCCGGCTGCAGGGCGCCCCCCAAGGCGGCGGACAGATCTAGCGATTCCTGGTCGAACATGTCGATCTCCCCGGTCAGGCCTGAGCGACGATACGCCAGTACAGCGCGCAGACCAAGAGCGCGTAGAACGCGGCGATCATGTCGTCCCACATCACGCCCAGGCCGTTCTTGAGCCGGCGGTCGAAATGGCCGATGGGGGGCGGCTTGAGGATGTCGAACAGGCGGAACAGCAGGAAGCCGAAGGCCTGCGACACCACGGAATCCGGGATCAGCCACAGCACGGTCCAGAAGGCCACCATCTCGTCCCATACCATGCCGCCATGATCGGGCACGCCCAGGTCGCGTCCCGTGCGGTCGCAGGCCCAGATGCCCACGACGAATGCCGCCGCCAGGAAGATCGCCTGGTGCAACGGCGCCCCCAGCACCATGGTCAAGGGCTGCCACAGCGCCCAGGCCAGCAGCGTCCCCCAGGTTCCCGGCGCCGGGCGGATCAGTCCGCTGCCCAGGCCGAAGGCAATGGTGCGCGACAGGCGCGCGCGCATCCAGCCGAAGCTGGGACTCGCCGGCACCGGGCCGGCGGAGGAAATGTCGGTCATGATGTCTCAGGCAAGGAGCCCGCCGCCGGATCGACCGGCATCGGGAAGTGATCGAAGCCCGCTCGGGGCAGGTCCGGCACCGGCATGCCGCCGGCGTCCACCACCCGCAGGCCGGGGCCGGCGTCCACCGCGCCGATGCGCGTGGCCGCCACGCCCGCGCGCGCGGCCGCCTCGGCCACCCCGGCGCGGGCCTCCGCAGGCGCGGTGAAGCACAATTCGTAGGCATCGCCGCCGCCCAGCGCGCAGCGCCGCCGCCAGGGCGCCGGCAGGGCCGCCACGGCCGGCGACACCGGCACGTCATCGGCGCACAACCGTGCGCCGCATCCGCTGGCGGCCAGGACATGGCCGAGATCCTGCAGCAGGCCGTCCGAGATGTCGATCGCCGCGCTGGCCAGGCCGCGCAGCGCCAGCCCCAGCGCCACCCGCGGCTCGGGCCATTCGAGCGCGCCGCGGGTCGCCGCCAGCACCGCCGCCCGGTCCGCCACCGGTACGTCCCGCTCGCCCAGCAGCAGGCGCAGCGCGAGATCGGCGTCGCCCAGCGTACCCGACACCCAGATGTCGTCGCCAGGGCGGGCGCCCGAGCGGCGCAGCGCCGCCTGGGCGGGCACGCTGCCGAAGATCGTGATGGACAGGGTCGTGCCCGCGTCGCTGCGCGTGGTGTCGCCCCCGACCAGGGGACAGCCGTAGGCGTCGGCCAGCGCGAACAGGCCGGCGGCGAAGGCCGAGAGCCAGGCATCGTCCACGCGCGGCAGCGCCAGCCCCAGCACGAAGGCCGTCGGTTTCGCGCCCATGGCGGCAAGATCGGACAGGTTCACGGCCAGCGACTTGTGGCCCAGCGCGCGTGGATCGACGTCGGGAAAGAAGTGGCGCCCTTCCACCAGCAGGTCGGTGCTGACCGCCGTGGCGTCGGCCGAGGGCGCGAGCAGCGCGCAGTCGTCGCCCACCCCCAGCATGCCCGCCGGCGCCGTCCGGGTGAAATGCCGGCGGATGAGTTCGAACTCACCGCTCATGCCAGCTCCCCCGGCCCGGGCCAGGCACCGTCAACCCCGACGGCCGGCCTGGACCTCGGCGGCGCGGACTTCGGCCGCGAGCTTGTCCAGCACGCCGTTGACGAACTTGAAGCCGTCGGTGCCACCGAAGGACTTGGCGAGTTCGACGGCCTCGTTGATGACGACCTTGTACGGAATCTCGACGTGGTTCTGCAGCTCGTAGGTGCCGATCAGCAGGATGCCGTGCTCGACCGGCGACAGCTCCTCGACCTGGCGGTCGAGGAAGGGCGCGAAGCGTTCGCGCAACGCGGCCGCGTCGCGGGCGGCGCCGTACAGCAGCGCCTTGTAATGGCCCAGGTCGGCTTCGGCGAAACCCTCGCCGTCCTGCATGTGGGCGTCGATCTCGCCCATCTCGCCGGCGTCGCCCCCCTTGAGCAGCCACTCGTACACCCCTTGCAGGGCGAACTCGCGCGCGCGGCGGCGCGCGCTGCGCGCGTTCTGGCGGCTGGCCTCAGTCATCCTGTTCTTCCTCGTCGTCGAAATCTTCGTCGTCCTCGTCCTCGTCGTCCTCCTCGGGCTCGAGGGTGGCCAGCAGGTTCGCCATCTCGACGGCGGTCTGCGCGCAGTCGCGGCCCTTGGTCGCGGCGCGCTCCACCGCCTGCTCCTCGGTTTCCGTGGTGAGCACGCCGTTGGCGACGGGGATGCCGGTCTCGAGCGCGACGCGGCTGATGGCCGCCGCGCTCTCATTGCTGACCACTTCGAAGTGGTAGGTCTCGCCGCGGATCACCGCGCCCAGGGCGATCAGTCCGTCGAACTCACCGGTGTGGGCGAGCTGGGCCAGCGTCACGCCCAGTTCCAGGGCGCCGGGCACCGACACGACCATGATGTCGCGCTCGTCCACGCCCAGCTTGCCGAGTTCTTCCAGGCAGGCCTGCAGCTGCAGTTCGCCGATGTTTTCATTGAAGCGGGAGCGCACGATGCAGATATGCAGCCCTTCGCCATTCAGATCGGGAGTCATGGTATAGGGGTTCATGATGGGGCGCCGTCCTTGGTGGGGGGTTGGTCATGGCCGGCCTCGTAGCCGGTCACGGTAAGGGAGAAGCCGGTCATGCTGGGCATGCGGACCGGCCGTGCCAGCAGCTTCATGCTGCCGACGTTCAGGTCTTTCAGGATCTGCGCGCCCACGCCATAGGTGCGCAAGTCCATGCGCACCGGCGCGTCGCCGCAGGCCGCGCCAGTGCGGTCCTGGTCGATCAATTGCTGGAACTCGGCCGCCAGGTCGCTGGCCGTGCCGTCGCAGTTGAGCAGGATGACCACACCGGATTCGGCCTGGGAAATGGCTTCCAGGGCGCTGGGCACGCTCCAGCTGTGCGTGCTGCGGGCCACTTCCAGCACGTCGAGCAGCGACGTGGGCTCGTGCACGCGCACCAGGGTCTCGCGCTCGGGATGGATCTCGCCATGGACCAGCGCGAGGTGGGGCGCGCCGCTGGGCGTATCGCGGTACATCACCGCGCGAAAGACGCCGTGCGCCGTGCGGATCGGCCGCTCGGCCACGCGCTGCACCAGCGACTCGTGTTCGCTGCGGTACTGGATCAGGTCGGCGATGGTGCCGATCTTGACGCCGTGCTGGCGCGAGAACTCGATCAGGTCGGGCAGCCTGGCCATGGAGCCGTCGTCCTTGAGCACTTCGCAGATGACCGAGGCGGGCGTGAGCCCCGCCATGGCGGTCAGGTCGCAACCGGCTTCGGTGTGGCCGGCCCGCGCCAGCACGCCGCCGCGGGCCGCCTTCAGCGGAAAGATGTGGCCGGGCTGCACCAGGTCGGACGGCTTGGCGTCGCGCGCCACGGCGGCCTGCACCGTGCGGGCCCGGTCGGCCGCCGAGATGCCGGTGGTCACGCCCTGGGCGGCTTCGATGGAAACGGTGAAATTGGTACCGTGCTTGGTGCCGTTGGCCGACACCATGAGCGGCAGGTTCAACTGGCGGCAGCGCTCTTCGGTCAGCGTCAGGCAGATCAGGCCCCGTCCGTAGCGGGCCATGAAATTGATGGCCTCGGGCGTGACGAACTCGGCTGCCATGACGAGGTCGCCTTCGTTCTCGCGGTCCTCCTCGTCGACCAGGATGACCATGCGGCCGGCGCGCAGCTCGGCCACGATTTCCGGCACCGACGAGATCGCCGAGGAGCCGCCGGGGGTGGGAACGGGAGAAATGAATGCAGACATGAAGATCGTCCGGCGCGGGGTTGCGGGGTTGTACCGGCGGCGGCGCGGGCGGTCGGCCGATACGGGGAAACCGGGTATTTTACCCGGATGCCGGGACAGCAAGGGGGCGGCGCGCAGCGCAGCCTACGGCGCCGGGATCGGGTCGTCCACCCCGTCCAGCCGGGGCCTCAGCGCCGGATCCAGCGACTCGCGCCCGTCGAACACGAAGCACTCGCCGTCGTAGCCCTCCCCGCCGGTTTCCTCGAAATACTTCAGGATGCCGCCCTCGAGCTGGTAGACGTGCTCGACGCCGGCTCGCGCCATGTAGATGGCCGCCTTCTCGCAGCGGATGCCGCCGGTGCAGAAACTCACCACGGTCTTGCCCGCCAGGTCGTTCCGGTGCGCCTGCACGGCCGCCGGGAATTGCGTGAAGCGGGAAATGCGCCAGTCGATCGCGCCCCGGAAGGTGCCGTGATCGACCTCGAAGGCATTGCGGGTGTCCAGCATGACGACCTCCCGCCCTTCGTCGTCCCGGCCCTGGCGCAGCCACCGTGCCACCGTGCGGGCATCGACAGCCGGCGCCCGGCCGGCTTCGGGACGGATGGCCGGATGGTCCATGCGGATGATCTCGCGCTTGATCTTCACCAGCAGCTTGCGGAACGGCACCCGGGCGGACAGGCTTTCCTTGACCTCGATGCCCGCCAGCCGGCCGCCGAAGTCCGGGCCATGCCGCAGCCACTCCAGCCAGGCGTCGATGCCCTGGCGGGTGCCGGCCAGGAACAGGTTGATGCCCTCGTGCGCCAGCAGCACCGTGCCCTTCAGTCCGCACGCCAGGGCCCGGTCGCGCGCCGCGGCCTGCAGCGCGGGCAGGTCGTCCAGGGTCAGGAAACGGTAGGCGGCGATGTTGACGACGGCGGGCACGGCGGGGATCCGGAAAACGACGAGGCGCGATAGTTTACGCGCCGGCGCCCAGCGCCTCGAATTCGAGCTTGTGGAAGCCGTAGCGCTCGGCCGTCATGTGGGCCAGGATGGCCACGGCGATCTCGGGCGGCGTGCGCGCCCCGATGCGCAGGCCCACCGGGCCGTGCAGCCGGGCCACCTCGTCCGGGGTCAGGTCGAACTCGACCAGCCGCTCGCGGCGCTTGGCCTGGTTGGCCCGCGAACCGATGGCGCCAACGTAGAAGGCCTGGGACTTGAGCGCCTCCAGCAGCGCCAGGTCGTCCAGCTTGGGATCGTGGGTCAACGCGACGATGGCCGTATGGCGATCGGGGCGCATCTCGGTCACGGTATCGTCGGGCATGGTGGTCACCAGCCTCGCGCCCGGCACCTCCCAGCCCTGCGTATATTCCTCGCGCGGATCGCAGACGATGACCTCGTAGTCCAGCGCCAGCGCCATCTGCGCCAGGTACTGCGACATCTGCCCCGCGCCTATGATCAGCAGGCGCCAGCTCGGCCCGTGGGTGGCAACCAGCTCCGAGTCGGTCAGCGACAGCGTGTCGGCACGGTCGCGGGCGGCCTCCAGCACGGCGCGGCCGGTGGCCAGGTCCAGCCGGCGCAGCACCCGATGCCCCTGGGTCAGCTCCGCCAGCAGCTCTTCCACGCCACTATGGTCGGCGACCGGCTCCAGGACCAGTTCCAGCGTGCCGCCACAGGGCAGGCCGAAACGCGTGGCCTCCTCGGCCGAGACACCGTAGCGCACCACGCTGGGCACGCCGGTGGGCCAGGCGCCGGTGCGCGCCTTGTCCGACAGGTCGTCCTCGATGCAACCGCCCGACACCGAACCGGCGATCGAACCGTCGCCGCGCACGGCCACCATCGCGCCGATGGGCCGGGGCGCCGAGCCCCAGGTGCGCGTCACCGTGCCCAGCACGACCTCGTGCCCTTCCCGCCGCCACTGGGCCAGGCGCCGCAGGACGTCCAGATCGACGTTGTCCATCGTCGTACCCACTCCACGTCATTCTCAGGACGCCATGATAGTCCACGACGCGGCCGGGACCGCTATGCGCAGGCCTGCGGCGCCGGGGCCGGAAAGCGGCCGGCGCGGCTGACGCCGCCGATGGCGGGCCGCTGCAGCCGCTCACCCAGCCACTGCGCCGTCCTCAGCACGGCGTCCAGGTCGATGCCGGTGGCCACGCCCATGCGCTCGAGCATGTAGACGACGTCCTCGGTGGCGATGTTGCCGGTGGCCGCCGGGGCGAAGGGGCAGCCGCCGAAACCGCCCGTGCTGGCGTCCAGGGCATCCACGCCCGCTTCCAGCGCCGCCAGCACGTTGGCGATGCCGGTATTGCGCGTATTGTGGAAATGGCAGCGCAGGCGCGCGTGCGGCGCCAGCGCGCGCGTGCCCGCCAACAGCTCGCGTACCTGGCTCGGCACCCCGCAGCCTATGGTGTCGGCCAGCGCGATCTCGTCCGGCCGGGCCGGCAGCAGCGACTCCACCAGGGCCAGCACCCGTTGCGCGGGCACCTCGCCCTCGAAGGGGCAGCCGAAGGCGGCGCCGACGGTGACGGAGGTACGCATGCCGGCCGCCCGCGCGCCCGCCAGGATGGCCGAGGCGGCCGCGACCACCTCGGCCACGCCCGCGCCCTGGTTCTTGCGCGAGAAGGTCTCGCTGGCGACCACCACCACGTTGGCCTCGTCGCAGCCGGCCGCCCGCGCCCGCGCCAGGCCCGGCTCGTTGAGCACCAGGCCGATCAGCGACAGGCCCGGACGGCGCTCGACGCCCGCCATGACGGCCTCGGCATCGGCCATCTGCGGCACCCGCTTCGGATTGACGAAACTCGTCGCCTCGATCCGCCTGCCGCCGGCATCGGCGATGCGGCGGATCAGCTCGATCTTGTCAGCCGCGGGCAACAGCACGCGCTCGTTCTGGATGCCGTCGCGCGGTGCGACGTCGATGATCTCCACGTGGCCGTCCATGCCGGGTCCCCCGTATCTGTGGTCAGGGGCAGTATAACTTTGTCCGGACAAATCGACATCGCGGCGCCGCAGAATGCCCCTGCGCCCCCGCCAAGCCGCTACACTGGGACATGCACGGCGCGATACGGGCACCGGACGGTGCGGCCGCGTGGGCGCCTCTTCCAGGAGCGAACGTCATGACGGCAGATTACACGGCATCCCTGCGCGACCGCGTCGTGCTGGTCACCGGCGGCACGCGCGGACTGGGGCGCGAAATGGCGCTGGCGCTGGTGGCGGCGGGCGCCCGGGTGGCGATCACCGGCGCCCATGCCTCGGACGCCATGCACGAGACCATGGCGCAGGCCCAGGCCACGGCCGGCATCGGGCGCATGTTCGCCATCGTCGCCGACGTCACGCGCTTCGAGCACTGCTCGCGCGCGGTGGCCGAGATCCGCGACCATTTCGGCGCGCTGCACGTGCTGGTGAACAATGCCGGCATAGGCATGGGCGTCATCAGCGACACCTTCACCACCGAGCCCGCGCGCTTCTGGCAGACCGACCCGCAGGCCTGGCGGGCGATCATCGACACCAACATCAACGGCGCCTTCAACATGGCGCGCGCCGCCGCACCGCTGATGGTGGCCCAGGGTTTCGGCAAGATCATCAACATCTCGACCAGCGACCAGACCATGGTGCGCCGGGGCTATTCGCCCTACGGGCCGAGCAAGGCCGCGCTGGAGGCCGCCTCGCGCATCTGGGCGCAGGACCTGACGGGCACGGGCGTGGACGTGAACGTCTATCTGCCCGGCGGCGCGGCCGACACCGATTTCCTTCCCGGCGGTCCCAACAGGAAAGGCGCCGACGGCAACCTGCTGCCCGCCTCCATCATGCGGCGCGGCATCCTGTGGCTGTGCTCGGACGCCTCCAATGGCCGCACCGGCGAACGCTACATCGCGCGGCTGTGGAATGAATCGCTGCCGGCCGAACTGGCCGCCGAAGGCGCCCGCGCGCCGCACGTGGACAAGCCGGCCATCATGTAGGCGCCCCGGGCAAGGCCGGACCGAGCACATGAACCCCTAAGGCCGGTTCCCGCTAACCCCGGCGCTCGATCTCCATCCGGTAACTGAAGCTGGCCGCAGGGTGCCAGTTGAACGAACAGATGACGCTGCCCACCGCCGAGAAATAGTGGCGGATCAGGCACAGCGCGATCGCGTCGGCCCGCTCGTCCAGCAGCGGCCGCAGGTGGGCCGGCATGGGCTCGGCGCGGATCTCCTGCGTGGCCCGCACGATGGGCTCGCCCGCGCGCGCCTCGATGTGGGCATAGAAGGGTCCCACGCAGCCGGGCAGCTCGGGCCCTATCCAAGCCAGCCGCTCGGGCAGGAAGGAACTGGTGCAGCAGATAGGCGTGCCACCCCGCTCGGTCCAGCGCACGCTGTCCACCTGCAGCCAGCGGTCGCCCTCGCGCGCGCCCAGCATGGCGGCGGTGGCCGCGTCCAGCGTCACCAGGGTCGAGGCGCGGATCTCCACGTGCGTGTCCAGCGCATACTGGAACAGGTCGGACAGCGAGGCGATCGACTGCTGGTAGGCCCGTCGCGACCGTGACGCAAGCACCACCGTCCCGGCTCCGGGGCGGCGTTCGACCATGCCGTGCTCGACCAGGCGGGCCAGCGCGGCGCGTATCGTGTAGCGGCTGGCCTCGAACTCGCGGCACAGTTCGCCTTCGGTGGGGACGTGGCCGCCCACCGGATAGATGCCGTGCTCGATGCGAGCCAGCAAGGCATCCAGGATCTGCCGGTAGCGGGGGCTGTCGCCGGGCTGTGTTTTCGGGTGTCGTCCTGCCGGCATGCCGCGGGAAATACGCAAGGTTCGGGGTAAGGAAAAGTACCCGGGAAGATAGCATGCGGGGCGGGCGGTTCATGCGGAAAATCGCCAGGCCGTGCTAGTCTATGGGGTTGCTTTTCGCTTCCGGAGTCCGGAACGTCCCGGACTCCGACCTCAGGAGACTGGCATGTATCAGGACCTCGCCCTTTACATCGACGGCGAATTCATCCAAGGCGGCGATCGCCGCGAGCAGGATGTCATCAATCCTGCCACCCAGGAAGTGCTCGGCAAGCTGCCGCACGCCTCGCGCGCGGATCTGGACCGGGCCCTGGCGGCGGCCCAGCGGGCCTTCGAAAGCTGGAAGAAGACCTCGCCCCTCGAGCGTTCGCGCATCCTGCGCAAGGTGGCCGAACTGGCGCGCGAGCGTGCCCAGGACATCGGGCGCAACCTGACGCTGGACCAGGGCAAGCCGCTGGCCGAGGCCGTGGCCGAGATCATGACCTGCTCCGAGCATGCCGAGTGGCATGCCGAGGAATGCCGCCGCATCTACGGCCGGGTGATTCCTCCCCGCAACCCGGCGGTGCGCCAGTTCGTCGTACGCGAGCCGGTGGGCGTCTGCGCCGCGTTCACGCCCTGGAACTTCCCGTTCAACCAGGCCATCCGCAAGGTCTCCGCGGCCGTCGCCGCCGGCTGCACCATCATCCTGAAGGGTCCGGAAGACACGCCCAGCGCGGTCGTGGCCATGGCCCAGCTGTTCCACGACGCCGGGCTGCCCCCCGGCGTGCTGAACATCGTCTGGGGCGTGCCCAGCGAAATCTCCACCTACCTGATCGAGTCGCCCATCGTGCGCAAGATCTCGTTCACCGGATCGGTGCCGGTGGGCAAGCAGCTGTCGGCGCTGGCCGGCGCCCACATGAAGCGCACCACGATGGAACTGGGCGGCCATTCCCCGGTGCTGGTCTTCGACGACGCCGACGTCGAGCCGGCGGCCGAGATGCTGGCGCGCATGAAGATCCGCAACGCCGGCCAGGTCTGCATATCGCCGACCCGCTTCTACGTCCAGGAAAAGGCCTACGACAAGTTCGTGGCGCGCTTCGCCGACACCATCGCCTCCATCAAGGTCGGCGACGGCCTGGGCAAGGGCGTGGAAATGGGCCCCCTGGCCCACGAGCGCCGGCTGATGGCCATGGAAACCTTCCTGGACGACGCCAGCCAGCGCGGCGGCCGTGTCGTGACGGGCGGCTCGCGCATGGGCGAAAAAGGCTATTTCTTCTCGCCCGCGGTCGTGACCGACATCCCCGACGACTCCAAGCTGATGACCGAGGAACCCTTCGGCCCCATCGCCCCGGTCACGCGCTTCAAGACCATCGAGGAAGTGCTCAAGCGCGCCAACAGCCTGCCCTTCGGCCTGGCCTCGTATGTGTTCACGAACTCGCTCAAGACCGCGACCGCCGTGTCCAACGGCCTGGAAGCCGGGATGGTCAACATCAACCACTTCGGCGTCGCCCTGGCCGAGACGCCCTTCGGCGGCGTGAAGGACTCGGGCCTGGGCAGCGAAGGCGGCGTCGAGACCTTCGACGGCTACCTGGTGACCAAGTTCATCACGCAGATCTGACGTCCCCGCGGAGCGTCCCCGGCTCCCGGGGACGCATCCACCAGGCCAGCGCGGCAAAGCCCGCCAGCGCCCAGGCCGCCAGCCACGACAGCGATCCCGCCACGTCGGCCAGCGGCACCCCCATCTGGTTCAGCCTGAGCGAGGCATCGATGCCGGCGGTGCTGGGAAAGATCCAGCGTGCCGCCTGCAACACGGGCGGCAGGCTTTCCACCGGCCACGCGAATCCGGACAGGAAGGCGATGGGCAACGACGTGAACAGCCATACCTGCAAGGCCTGCTCGCGGTCCTTGAGCCAGGTGCCCAGCAGCGCCCCCGCCACGCTGATCGCCGGGGCATAGCAAAGCAGCAGGACCAGCGCCCCCAGCGGGTTGCCGCCACGCGGGTAGTCCTGCAACCAGAAGATCCAGCCGAAATAGACCAGCCCCGCGAACAGGCCGGCGGTGGAGAAGGCCAGCACGCGCCCCAGCCAGACCCTGGCCGGCGCCCGCAGGCGGCCGGCCTCGGCCCAGGTGCCGGCCAGCATCGCGACGCCCATCAGCAGCGTCTGCTGCATGATGATCAACGCCACCGCCGGCACGACGTAGCTGCCATAGCCGCCGGTGGGGTTGTAGAGGGCCACGGCGCTGACGCCGACCGGGCTGCGGCCTGCCATGGCCTGGTTCCGCCCCTGCCCGTGCGCGGTACGCTGCGCGATCTCGATGCCGGCCGACACCGTGCCGACGACGGCCGTGAAGCCGGTCATCATCGCCTTGTTGTAGAGCGCGTAGCTGCCGTTGGTGCTGACCACGACCGGCGCCGGCCGGCCGCGCAGCACATTGCGCCTGAGGTCTCGCGTCAGCAGCGCATAGCCTTCGATCTCGCCCCGCCACATCGCCTGCCGTGCCGTCTCTTCGTCGCCGGTCACCATCGCCACGCGCAGGTCCGGGCTGGCATCGGCGTAGCGCACGATCTGGCGCGACAGGCTGGAGTGGTCCAGGTCCACGATGGCCACCGGCACGCGTTGCAGGACCTCGGTGGCATAGGGCCAGGGATAGAAGAATCCGTAGAAGACCGGGGCCAGCACGATCAGCAGCAGCGCGCCCTTGTCGCGCAGCAGCTCAGCCAGGGTGTCTCGCCAGGCCGCGGCCCAGCCGCGCGCGTCCATCAGCGGCCTCCCCAGCGCGCGGGCTCGGCCGCCACGCGGCACAGCAGCCACGCGCCCGCCAGCGCCAGCAGCGCCGCGCCCAGCGGCATCAGCACGAAGGCCGGCAACGAATGGCGCAGGGGCGCAGCCATCTGCAATTGCTCCACCTGCAGGCGGATGTAGTGCGTATAGGGCAGCGCCAACGCCCAGGCGCGCGCGCCGGCCGGCATGGCGGCCAGCGGGAAGCCCATGCCGCTGAAGGCGAAGGCCGGCGCCGTCACGATGCCGGCCAGCGACAAGGCCGTGCGCAGGGATCGCGTCGCCAGCGCGGCGGCGGCGCCCATCGCGATCGACAAGGCAATGAAAGACATCAGGGCCACGGCTACCCACGGCAGGCTGCCGGGCGGATGCCACCCCCGGCCCCAGGTCAGCCACAGCAGGGCCGCCAGGCCCACGGCGGACAGCCCCGCCCATGGCCACGCGAGCTTGCCGGCCAATGCCGCCAGGGCCGGCCCCGCCGCGACGCGCACGCCGCCATCGGGACGGGCCTGCGCGCCCGTGGCCGCCGCCAGCCAGGCGCCCACCGTGCGGTCGCGGATCTCCCGGCCCACGGTCCAGGCGCCGGCCGTCATCCCCAGGATGTGCAGCAGCGCCGGGACCAGCGCGGCCGCCAGGAATTGTTCGTAGTTGAGACTGGGGTTGAACAAGGCCAGCGAACTGGCCCGAACCGGCTCGGCGCTGACCGCCACCGACTGCGCCGGTTCGCCGCGGCGGTTGCGCGTCGCCATCTCGACGCCGGCCGACAGTGTCATGGCCACGGTCTGCACATCGCGCAGGACCAGGCCCGACACCGTGTAGAACTGCGCGTTGTGGTAGAGCGTGACGTGGCCGCTGGCCCCGCGCTTGATGTCGCGGGAGAAGTCGCGCTCGACCGCCACCACCGCGTAGACGTCGCCCCGCTCCATGCCGGCCCGCGCCTCGGCCAGGCTGGCGTCGCGCCGCGCGACGCGCAAGCCCGGCGCCGCCTCCAGCATGCGCGCGAACTGGCGCGACAGGGCCGAATGATCGCCGTCCACGACGGCGATGGGCAGGCGCGTGGGAATGCCGGCCGAGAACATCCACCACAGCAGCAGCACGGCCAGCAGCGGTACCCAGCTGATCATGGCCAGTTCGCGCGGATGCCGGCGCAGCCACGCGGCCTCCCGGCTCGCCGCGCGCCGGAAGGCGCCCGGCCGCGCTTCGCGGGGCGCGGCCCCGCCGGCCGTATGCGGGGGAGGTCCCGCCGCTGCGCTCATGGCGTCACCGTACCAGCACGCTCATGCCCGGGCGCGCGCCTTCTATCGGCGCCTGCGGACGAGCCCGGACCTCGAAGGTGCGGACGTCGAACCCCTGGCTGGCGCGGGTGGTGCGCCAGGTGGCGAAGTCGGGCAGCACGGAGACGTAATAGACCTTGAAATCCGCGCGGCGGTTGTCCAGCGCCGGCAGTTCGGCCTGGAAGCTCGAGCCGACGGCGAAACGCGAGAGCCGATCCTCGCGCACGTTGATGACGACCCACTGGTCGGCCAGATCGACCACGGTGGCCACCGCCACGCCCTGCGGCGACAGCTCGCCGACCTTGGCATAGACCTTGGCGATCTCGCCGGCCACGGGGCTTTTCAGATTGACCTCGGCCTCGGCCGCCTCGACCTCGGCCAGCGCGCCGGCCACCTGCCGGGCCTGGCCCGCCGCCGCCTCCTTGTCCTCGGGCCGCGCGCCGTCCAGCGCAAGCTGGTACTGCGCCCGCGCCGCCAGCGCCGCATCGCGCGAAGCGTGGTAGTTGGCGCGCGCCTCGTCACGCTTCTGCTCGGCCACCAGCCCTTCGCGGGCAAGGTTGTCCACGCGGCGGAACGAGACCTCGGCCAGGTCGGCCGCCGCCTGCGCACGCTGCCAGTTCAGCTGCGCCATCGTGATCTCCTGCGGGCGGGCACCGCGATCGGCCTTGGCCTGCACCGCGCGCGCCGCCGCCAGCGCGCCCTGGGCCTGGGCCATCTTGGCGGCCACCTCGGGGCTGTCCAGGCGCACCAGCAACGCGCCACGCTCCACCTTGTCGCCTTCTTTCACCGCCACCTCGGCCACCCGCGCCGAGATCTTGGCGGCGACGTCGGTCTCCTGGGCTTCCATGTAGCCCTGGAACTGCTCGGGCGCGGGCCGCGACGCGCGCCAGAAGCCATAGGCGACGACGGCCAGCACCAGCATGCCGGCAATGGCAATGGCGAGAGTGGATTTTCTTGCGCTCATGGCAGCTCGGTCTCGTTGTCGTCAGGGGCCGCGGACAGGATCGGCGGCCACGGCCGCCAGCGGCAGGCGCACGTCCGCCCGTTCGATGTAACGCGTCAATTCGCCGCCCAGCCCGCTGGCCTCCAGCAGTTCGGCCAGGGACTGGATGTAGTCGTAGGCGGCCTGCGCCCTTTCGGTCTGCACCTTGGCGCGGTTGGTCTCGGCATCGATCAGGTCCGTGGCGGTGCTGACGCCTTCGCGCAGGCCGCTGGTGCGCAGGCGCACCACCTCGTCGGCCAGTTCGACGCTGGCGCCGGTCGCCAGGAACTGGCGGCGCGCCTGATCCACCGCGCGCCACTTGCTTTCCACCAGCAGGCTGATGTCCTGCCGCGCCTGGGCCTCGGTCAGCCGGGCCTGGAGAATGGTCTTGTCGCTGGCGGCGTCCAGCGCCGGCCGGTCCAGCGAATCCCACAGCGTCCAGCGCACGCCCACGCCCACCAGCCAGCTGCCGTTCTCGCTGCGGATCTGGTGCCCGCCGAAGGCGAACACCTGCGGGCGCCGCGTGGCGGTTTCCACCGCATGCAGCTGGCGCGCCTGTTCTTCCTTGGCCGCGACCTTGCCCAGCGCGGGATGTCCGCGCATGGCGGCCTCCAGGAAGTACGACAGCGGTTCGATGGACTGGGTCAGGATGAACAGCGGCGTCGAAGGCCGCACGGCCTCGTCCATGCGCAGCGTGCGGCCCAGGGCCACCTGCGCCAGTTCGAGCGTGTCCTGCGCCTTGCGCTCTTCCCGCCGCGCATCTTCCAGCGCGACCCGTGCCTGCAGCCGGTCGACGCGGGCAATCGTGCCTTCGGCCATCATACGCTCGGCCGCGCGGTCGTGTTCGCCGATGGCGCGCAGGGCCTCGCGGCGCAGGTCCCATGCGCGCGCGGCGAGCTGCGCGGCGAAATAGCGCTTGGCCAGCGTGGTCTGCACTTCGTAGCCGGCCTGGGTCGCGTCCGCGCGCGCTTCGTCGGCCTGGGCGTTGACCAGGCCGCGCGCCGCGTCGGTGGCCCCGCCCAGATAGAGCGGCCAGATGCCGATCAGGGATTTGTTGGTCAGGGAGCCGCGCCGCTCCAGTTCCACGCTGGAAGGCAGGGGCAGTGGAATACCGATGTTGTTCAGCCCCGACAGGCTGAGATTGGCGTTGGCTTCGTAGCGGATGTGGGAGGCGGACACGCTGAGCGAGGGCCCGCCCAGATGGCGCACACCTTCGAGCTGGAGTTCCTTGCTTTCGACCGCCGCCCGCGCCGCGCCCAGCTTGTCGGATCGCGCCAGTACCTGCTGCTGCGCCGCCTGATAGCTCAGGGCGGGCAGCGCCTGGGCCGCCGCGCCCGCATGCAGGACAAAGGCCAGCCAGGCCGCAAACCCACCCGCCTTCCGCCGCCATTGCCCATCACCACTTGGGCGATACCTCCGGCCCCCGGACGTCGACGCATGCACGGATCCCGTCCCCCTGACAAGTTCGGCGGAGCCGGGCACCCCCTCGCCGGCCACGCTTCATGGGGACATGATAAAGAAAACGGGCCGGTAGTGCGCATCTTGCGCATCACATCGCCGACAGGCCCCCATCGACCAGCACGTGGGTCCCGGTCATGAACGAGGCTTCGTCCGAGGCCAGCCACAGCACGGGCCAGGCGATTTCCTCGGGTGCCGCCCAGCGGCCCAGCAGGGAGGTATCGCTGCGCTCGCCCTTCAACTGCTCGATCGCCTGGCCGCGCGCCCGGGCCCGGTCCACGTGGAACTCGGTCAGGGTCGATCCCGGACATACGGCGTTGACGCGCACGCCGTGCGACGCTTCCTCGAACGCCAGCGTGCGGGTCATCGCCAGCAGGCCGGCCTTGGTCGCATCGTAGATGCCCATGCCCGCCCTGCCCGTCACCGCGTAGCACGACGACACGATCACCAGGCTGCCCCTGCCCGACTCGCGCAGGGCGGGCAGCGCGGCACGGCAGTAATTGGCCGTACCGACCAGGTTCACGTCCACCATGGCGCGCCACTCCTCGGGCCGGGCTTCGGACAGGCGCGAGTAGTTGCGCATGGCCGCGTTGCAGACCAGGACGTCCAGCCCGCCCCAGGTCCGCCGGGCCAGCTCGGCCGCGTTCAATGCCGCATCCTCGTCGGCCACGTCGGCGGCCAGGCACTCGACCCGGGCCTCCGGATGCTGCTCGCGCAGCGCCGCGGCGCTGCGCGCCAGCGCGTCGGCATCGCGGTCCACCAGCAGCACCGCCGCGCCTTCCAGACAGAAGACCCGGGCGATGGCGGCGCCTATGCCCGCGCCGCCGCCGGTGATCAGGGCCCTGCGTTCTGCGAGTCTGGCCATGGCTTACCCCGCCTTCGCGCCGGTGGCCTTGATGACCTTGCCCCAGCGTTCGACTTCGGTCCGTATCCACGCGCCGAACTGTTCCGGCGTGTTGGCCACGACCTCGAACTCCATGTCGCGCAGCTTCTGCTGCACGTCGGGCATGTGCAGGATCTTCACGATCTCCTTGTTGTAGCGGTCGATGATGGGACGCGGCGTGCCGGCCGGCGCCAGGAAGCCGATCCACGACGTGGCAACGAAGTGGGGATAGCCCGACTCGATCATGGTCGGAATGTCGGGCGTGCTGGGAAAGCGCTTCTCGCCCGTCGAGGCCAGCAGCCTGAGCCGCCCTTCCTTCACATACTGCTGGACGTTGCCGGGCACCATGAAGGCTGCCTGCACGTTGCCCGCCACCAGGTCGACCAGGGCCGGCGAGGCGCCGCGATAGGGCACGTGCGTGGCGCTCAGCCCCGAGGCCTCGTTCAGCATCTCCATGGTCAGGTGCGAGGCGCTGCCCGTGGCCACCGACCCGTACGACAGCTTGCCCGGATGGGCCTTGGACCAGGCCACCAGATCCGCCACGCTCTTGACCGGCAACCCCGGATTGACCACCAGGTACTGCGGCGAGCTGACCGCGAGCGTGATCGGCGCCAGGTCGGTGACCGGATCGTAGGGCATGTTGTCGAACAGCGTCTTGTTGATGGCGATGGGCCCGTTGTAGCCCACCAGCAGCGTGTAGCCGTCCGGCGGCGACTTGGCCACCAGGTCCGCGCCGATGTTGCCGCCTGCGCCCGGCTTGTTCTCGACGATGACCGGCTGCCCCAGTATGCCTTCGAGCTTAGACGCCACCAGCCGTCCCAGCACGTCGTTGGTGCTGCCCACGATGGGAACGATGATGCGCACGGGCTTGGTGGGTGCCCATTCGCCGGCGGCCGCGGCCGCCGGCACGACGGAACAGACGGCGAGCGCACAGGCCGCCTTGCGTAGCAATGCATGCATGAAAGTCTCCTTACCCTCTCGTTATCGAAGCGGCCGGCTACACGCTGTAGACCGGCTCGTTCAAGCCGTCCGCCAGGTGTTTCCTGGCCCACTCCATCGGATCCGCGCCACGGTCCAGCAAGACGCCCGCAGCGCGCACGCGCTGCGCGGCGCCGTCCAGCGCCGGCGGCTCCGAACCGTTGGCCAGCCCCACGGCGGCTTCGTGCAGCATGCGGCGCGCCATGACGATGGCGCGATCCGTGGGCAGCAGCCGTTCGGCCTCATGGTTCTGGATGGGGCCCATGCTTTCCTGCAGCGACGCATCCTGCATGGCGAAGCCGAACACGCCGCTGTAGGCGCGCTTCTCCTTCTGCGCCACGCGGTCGATCAGGTAGTCGTTGTCCTTGTTCGCCAGGGGGCGGAAGGTAACGGGATCGCAGGGCGCATGGATGCCCCGGCCCGCGTCCAGGTCCGCGCGCTCCTGTTCGGACAGCGGCTTGTCGGGATGGAAGTTGATGCTCCAGGCCCAGCAGTTGTGATCGTCGATGGGAACCCAGACGTGCCCGCCCAGGGCGTGGTCGCCGAACGGCGGGATCAGCGTGAACCACGGGAACAGCCACTGGGTGATGCGCCAGTAGTACGAATCGGGTTCGCCATTGCGGCGGCCGTACAGGGACAGGCCGAACTCGTTCTTCTCGATGTCGAACACCACGTTGCCGTCGGCCTTGATGTAGTCATTGGCCTTGGTGCCCTGGTGCAGCGGATCCACGTCGACTTCGTAGCGGTGCACGTACGACACGTGGCTGGTATCGATGCCGCCTTCCATGGCTTGCAGGTAGTTGGACTCCTGCAGCCGCTTGGACACGTAGATATGGCTTTCCGGCAGGCAGCACCACTCCACCTCGGGCAGGCTGGGCTGGGTTTCCGGCGGCCCCATGTAGGCCCAGACGATGGAGCCGCGCTCGATGCACGGATAGGCCTTGATGCCCATGCGGCTGCAGCTTTGCGGCGCCGACGGCACGTCCACGCACTCTCCCAGGCGGTTGAACTTCAGGCCGTGGTAGGCGCAGCGGATGCCGTCCTCTTCATTGCGGCCGAAGTACAGCGACACGCCGCGGTGCGAACAGAACTCGTCGATCAGCCCCGCCTGCCCGCTGCTGTCGCGGAACGCCAGCAGCTTCTCGCCCATGATCTGCACGCGCACCGGGGGACAGTCGGGCTCGGCGATCTCGCTCGATTTCAGGATGGGGACCCAGTAGCGCCGCAGCAGATTGCCCATGGGCGTGCCCGGGCCGGTGCGCACCAGGATTTCCGAGGTTTCCTTGTTCATGACTCCACTGCCTCCTGCAGGAAATGTCCGTTCTGTGATAATTGAGTCCATTCTACGGACATAAAACGGAATGTCAACGGGCAGGCGCCCACGGAACCGGGCGTCGGCTCGGCTACGATGTCGGGCTGGATGAACAGAGACGAACGAGGAAAGGCGTGGCGGAAACCGAGAAACCGGGCGAAAGCGTGCGGGCCGTGGACCGGGCCCTGGAAATCCTGCTGGCCTTCACGGCCACGGACTACGAGCTGACGGTGGGGCAATTACTCAAGCGCGTGGACCTGAGCCGGCCCACGCTGTACCGCCTGCTGTACACGCTGGAGCAGTGCGGCTTCGTGGTATCGGAGGGCGATCCGCAGAAATTCCGCCTGGGGCCCTCGGTGGGCCAGCTGGCCCACGTCTGGACTTCCAGCCTGGACCTGAGCGCGCTGGCGGCGCCGCCCATGCAGCGGCTGCGCGAGCAGACCGGCGAGACGGTGGCCCTGTTCGTGCTGCAAGGCGGAGACCGGCTCTGCATCGCCGAGCTGCCCAGTCCCCAGCCCCTGAGCTTCAAGCGCGGCATCGGCTATCGCGAGCGCATATCGGTGGGCGCCAGCGGCCGGGCCATCCTGGCCAACATCGGCCAGGGCGACGAGGACCGCCGCCGCTACGCGGCCGAGCGCGGCCTGGACATCGAGCGGCCGGCCGAAGACCTGGACATGGTGCGGCGCCGGGGCTATGCCGTCAGCAGGGATGAACTGATACAGGGCGCGGTGGCGATCGCCGCGCCCTTCTTCGATCGCAGCGGCCAGGTGGCGGGCTCGCTGGGCGTATTCGGCCCCGGCGCGCGGCTGCCCGCCGATCGCATCCAGGAATTCGGAGAAATGGTGATGCGGGAAGCCGCCGAGCTCTCGCGCACGCTGGGCAGCCGGACGGCGCCCTGACCGCGGCGGATCAGGCCCGCCGCGCGGGCGTGGCGGCCGCGCGAGCCGCCGCCAGCCGCCGCGGGTCCTGCGCCCGCAGCCGGACGTCCGGGCCCAGCCCGCGCACGTCCACGAACTGGAAACGGCGTGCCTGGCCCAGATCCTCGATCAGGGGCAAGCGCGCCATGCCGGCGCCCTCGCCCAACACCATGGGCGCCATGTAGACCAGCAATTCGTCCACGCAGCCCTCCTGCAGCAAGGCGCCGGTCAGCACCGCGCCGGCCTCGGCATGGACTTCGTTGATGTCGTGCTGCCCCAGCCAGCGCATGACGCCGGGCAGGTCGACGCGGCCATCCGCGCCCGGCAGGCAAATGACCCGCGCATTGCGCGCCGCCAGTTCGGCGACCCGCCCGGCATCCTCGCGCGCCGTGAAGACCCAGGTTTCCGTGCCGTCGAGCAGGCGCGCAGCGGCCGGCATGCGCAGATGCGTATCCAGCACGATCTTGCGCGGCGGGCGCGTGGTCGCCACATGGCGCACGTCCAGGCGGGGATCGTCGGCCAGCACGGTGCCGATGCCGGTCAGCACGGCGCAACTGCGCGCGCGCCAGTGATGGCCGTCGGCGCGGGCGGCCTCGCCGGTGATCCATTGCGACCGCCCGTTGGGCAGCGCGCTGCGCCCGTCCAGCGACGCCGCCATCTTCGCCCAGAGCCAGGGGGTGCCGCGGCTCATGCGGGCGACGAAGCCGACGTTCAGCGCCAGCGCCTCGTCCAGGCACACGCCCGCGGTGACTTCGATGCCCGCGGCGCGCAGCCGAGCCAGGCCTTCGCCGTTGACGCGCGGATTGGGATCGCCCATCGCCACGACGACCCGCGCCGGCGCGGCGGCGACCAGCGCATCGACGCATGGCGGCGTGCGGCCATGGTGGCTGCAGGGTTCCAGCGTGACGTAGACGGTGGCGCCTGCCACCGACAAGCCGCGCGCCTGCGCGTCGCGCAGCGCCCGCACCTCGGCATGCGGCCCGCCCACGGGCTGGGTCGCGCCTTCGCCCAGGACCTGGCCGTCGCGCACGATGACGCAGCCCACGCGCGGATTCGGCGAAGTCGTATACATGACGCCGTCGGCCAGCGACAGCGCGCGCCGCATCCAGGCGGCATCCTCGGGACGTTCGGGAATGTCGGCGCTCATCGGCGATCAGGACTTCGCGCCGGGAGGCCGGGGCCCCTGGACCTCGCGCACGACGTCGGTGAATTCATCCACGTCCTCGAAGCTCTTGTAGACCGAGGCAAAGCGGATGTAGGCGATCTTGTCGAGCTTCTTGAGCTCCTGCATGACTAGCTCGCCCACGCGCTCGGAGGGCACCTCTCGCAGGCCGCTGGTCATCAGGGCTTCCTCGATGCGCGTGACGGCGGCTTCCACCGCGTCGGCGCTGACGGCCCGCTTGCGCAGCGCCAGCATCAGGCTGCCGCGCAGCTTGCCCTGGTCGTACTCCGACCGGCTGCCATTGCGCTTGACCACCGCCGGCAGCGACAACTCCACCCGCTCGTAGGTGGTGAAGCGCCGATCGCAATGCGTGCAGCGGCGGCGCCGTCGAATGGCGCTGCCCTCTTCCAGCACCCGGGTGTCCATCACCTGGGTGTCTTCATGGCGACAGAAAGGACACTTCATCTGCGGTCCTCGGCCAAAATGGCGTCCATGCGTGCGACTCCCTCTTTAAGACCAGCCCCCCAGGGCGCAGCGGATCCGGCTTTGCCGGTCCGCCAGCGCCGCCCCCTTGAGGGGGCGCCCGAAGGGCGTAGGGGGTGGTCTTTCCCACCGGTCCGCCAGCGCCGCCCCCTTGAGGGGGCGCCCGAAGGGCGTAGGGGGTGGGCCCTACTACCCACCATAGACCGGGAACTTCGCGGTCAGGGCGTTGACGCGCTCGCGCACGGCCGCGATGTTGGCCTCGTCGCGCGGGTTGTCCAGCACGTCGGCGATGAGGTTGGCGGTCAGGCGGGCCTCGTCTTCCTTGAAGCCGCGCGTGGTCATGGCCGGCGAACCGACACGCACGCCGCTGGTGACGAAGGGCTTTTCCGGATCGTTCGGGATCGCGTTCTTGTTGACCGTGATGTGAGCCTGGCCCAGCGCCAGTTCGGCGTCCTTGCCCGTGATGCCCTTGGCGCGCAGGTCCACCAGCATGACGTGGCTCTCGGTGCGTCCGGACACGATGCGCAGGCCGCGTTCGACCAGCGTCTCCGCCATCACCTTGGCGTTGGCCACGACCTGGGCGGCATACTGCTTGAACGAGGGATCCAGCGCTTCCTTGAAGGCCACGGCCTTGGCGGCGATGACGTGCTCCAGCGGACCGCCCTGGATGCCCGGGAAGATGGCGGAGTTGACGGCCTTCTCGAACTCGGCCTTGCACATGATCAGTCCGCCGCGCGGGCCGCGCAGCGACTTGTGCGTGGTCGAGGTGACGAAATCGGCGTGCGGGACCGGGTTGGGATAGGCGCCGCCGGCGACCAGGCCGGCGTAGTGAGCGATGTCCACCATGAACAGCGCGCCGTTGGCCTTGGCGATCTCGGCGAAACGGGCGAAGTCGATGCGCAGCGCATAGGCCGAGGCACCGGCCACGATCAGCTTGGGCTTGTGCTCGGCGGCCAGGCGCGCGACCTGGTCGTAATCGATTTCTTCCTGGGCGTTCAGGCCGTAGGACAGGAAGTTGTAGAGCTTGCCCGAGGCATTGACCGGCGAGCCGTGCGTCAGGTGGCCGCCCTCGGCCAGGCTCATGCCCAGCACCGTGTCGCCGGGCTTGAGCACGGCCATGTACACGCCCTGGTTGGCCTGCGAGCCCGAGTTGGGCTGCACGTTCACGGCGTCGGCGCCGAAGATCTGCTTGGCGCGGTCGATGGCCAGCTGCTCGACGATGTCCACGAACTCGCAGCCGCCGTAATAGCGCTTGCCGGGATAGCCTTCGGCGTACTTGTTGGTGAGCTGCGTGCCCTGCGCCTGCATGACGGCCGGGCTGGCGTAGTTTTCCGAGGCGATCAGCTCGATGTGCTGTTCCTGGCGCTGGTTTTCCAGCTCGATGGCGGACCAGAGCTCGGGATCGGCCTGGGCGATGGTGCGGTTGCGGTCGAACATGACGGTTTCCTTCCTGTGCAGAACGGGGGGCCAACCGACGGATTCAACGCGACGGCCAGCCGATATGACGGAAACCGCGCCACATCGCCCTGCTGCGCCTGCGCGGCAGGGCAGCCGAAACGAAAGACGGCGTGACGCGATCTACGAATCTGCCTAACGGCTGCCCAGGCGAACGGCGGGCGGCGCGGCCACGCCCCGGACGGGACGAACCTAACCGCCGAAACCCTGCGCTTCCTTGTGGTAAACCCACCTAGGCCCCGAAGCCTAGAGTCGCCAGTCACGCAGGGTGAAGGCAAGAATTAGTTTACCCCAGTCTCGAGCGCCCTGGCGCACGTCTGCGCGGCGGCGCAACATGGGCTATCGTGGCACCCTGACCGCGACCGACAACCGACTTCCAGGACTCTCCCGATGAAGCACCGCATCCTGCAGATCGCCTCCATCACGCCCGCCGTCGACGCCCGCCTGGCGCGCGACTACGACATCGCCCCACTGTGGAAGCAGGCCGACCCCGCCGCCTTCCTGGCCAAGCACGGCGCCGGGTTCGAAGGCATCGCGATCCACGTGCGCGACGCCTGTGGCGCCGACATCCTGAACGCCCTTCCCAATGCCCGCGTCATCGCCAACTTCGGCGTGGGCTACGACAAGATCGACGTCGAGACCGCCAAGCGCCAGGGCATGCAGATCAGCAACACGCCCGAAGTGCTGGACGGCTGCGTCGCCGACCTGGCCATGGGCCTGGCGATCGACGTGGCGCGCGGCATTTCCGTCACGACCCGCTTCGTGCGGGCCGGCGGCTGGAAAACCGGCCAGCGCCCGCTGATGACACGCGTGCACGGCAAGAACATGGGCCTGCTGGGCTTCGGCGGCATCGGCCAGGCCATCGGCCGGCGCGCCGCCGGCTTCGACATGGACGTGCGCTACCACACGCGCCGGCCGGTCGCGGGCACCCCGTACCGGCACGAGCCCTCGCTGGTGGAACTGGCCCGGTGGGCCGATTTCCTGGTGGTGGCCTGCCCCGGCGGCGCCGCCACCCGCCACCTGGTGAACGCCGAAGTCATGGAGGCGCTGGGCCCGCAGGGCATCCTGGTCAACATCGCGCGCGGCAGCGTGGTCGACGAAGCCGCGCTGGTCCGGGCCTTGCAGGAAGGCCGGCTGGGCGGCGCGGGCCTGGACGTGTTCGAAAACGAGCCCGACGTGCCCCAGGCCCTGCTGGAGATGGACAACGTAGTGGCCGTCTCGCACATCGCCGGCTTCACCCGCGAATCGCGGGCGGACATGGAAGCCCGCGTGTGCGACAACCTGGATGCGTATTTCCGGACGGGGCAGGTGCTGAATCCGGTCTGAACAGCCTCCCGATCCCGCCCGCAACCGCCGCTAGACCGACGCCCCCGAGAACTTCACCACCTCGGACCACTTACGGCTTTCTTCCTGGACCTTGCGGGCGTACTCGGCCGCGCCGCCCAGCAGTGGCTCGGCGCCTTCGATGCCCAGCTTGGACTGGAATTCGGGCGTGGACGCCGCCTTCAGGATCTCGGCGCCAAGCTGCGCCACGTCCGCCTGCGGCACGCCCTTGGGAGCCAGGATGCCGTAGGTCAGCGTGCTTTCGAAACCCGCCAGCGCGGAAACGCCGGATTCGGCCACGGTCGGCACGTCCGGCAGCAGCGCCAGCCGCTTCGCGCTGGTGACGGCCAGGGCCCGCAGCTTGCCGGCCTTGACCAGCGCCATGGCGGCCGGGATCACGCTGAAACTGAAATCCACCTGGCCGCCGGCCACATCCGCCAGCGCCGGCGCCGTGCCCTTGTACGGCGCATGGACGGCGCGCGCGCCCAGCGCGTGCAGGAACATTTCCGCCGTCAGGTGGCCGCCCGTGCCGGCGCCGCTGGACGCATAGGACAGGTCGGCATTCTTGGCCTTCAGCGCATCGGTCAGTTGCGCGACGCTCTTGACGGGCGAGGCCGCCGGCACGACCAGCAGCAGCGCCGACGACGCGAACATCGCGACCGGCTGCAGGTCGGTGGAGGCGTTGAACGACAGGTTCTTGTACAGCGCGGGATTGATGGCGATCGTGCCCGTATGCCCGAGCAGGAAGGTATTGCTGTCGGCCGCGGCGCGCACCACCAGTTCCGTGCCGAGGTTGCCGCCGGCGCCCGGAAAACGGTGCGGGAGGTGGAAGTGGCCATGTCGGGAAGGTGCGTGGAAATCAAGGCGCAAGCATAGCCGATCGACTTCGGGCGCTCAGACGGCGGAAACCCCTACGGCGAGGGCAGCCATATCAAAACGGCATAACAGCTGTCCATGGAACGCGGTATCGGCCAGCGCCGCGCCCGACCACAATGCTCTTCCAGGCAGGACGACACTGCCGGATCATCAGGAGACGCCATGGACCGCCATCATCGCCCGCCCCCGCGCGGGCTCCTTTCCCCGTTGCTGCTAGCGCTCGCCACCCTCCTGGCCCCGCTGGCGGCGTGGCCGCAGGCCTTCCCGCAGAAGCCGGTCAAGATCGTCGTCGGCTTCGGCCCGGGCGGGCTGGGCGATACCGTGGTGCGTACCCTGGCGCAGAAAATGGCCGAATCCATGGGTCAGAGCGTAGTGGTCGAAAACGCCCCCGGCGCCGGCGGCATCACGGCCGCGTCCATGGTGGCCCGTGCCGCCCCGGACGGTTACACCCTGCTGCTGGTCAGCGGGCAGAACGCGTTCAGCCCTTATCTGTTCAAGTCGCTGCCCTACGATCCGGTCGAGAGCTTCTCGATGATCTCCACCATCGGTACCTTCCACTTCCTGCTGGTGGCCGACAAGGACAGTCCGCTCAAGACCGTCGACGACGTCGTCGGCGCCGCCCGCCGGGATCCGGCGCACTTCAACATTGGCACGATCAGCGTCGGCAGCGCCCAGCATCTTTCCGCGCGCCTGTTCGCGACGATGGCGGGACTGGACGTGCCCATCGTCCCGTTCAAGTCCACCGGCGACGTCATCGCCGCGCTGCGCGGCCGCAATGTGCAGGTGGCGATGGAAACCGTCACGGGCGTGCTGGGCCAGATCCGCGGCGGGTCGCTGCGAGCCATCGCGACCACGGCGCCCGCGCGGATAGGGTTCCTGCCCGACGTGCCCACCATCGCCGAAAGCGGCAACCCGGCCCTGGCCAGGTATGAATCCGATTCGTGGAACGGCATCGTCGCCCCCGCCGGCACGCCGCCCGCGATCGTGCAGAAGCTCAACCAGGAGATCGGCAAGGCCCTGCAGGCGCCGGACGTGCGCCAGCGCTTCATCGCGCTGGGCATAGAGCCGCGCGCCAGCACGCCGGAGGCGCTCAAGGAGGTCTTCCGCAAGGACGCCGCCAAGTGGCGGGTCGTCATCGAAGAAGCAGGCATCGAGAAGCAATGAAACCCGACCAGGCAAACGGAAACGTCATGACCCACCGCAGCACGGCGCCTTCGGCGCCGCAGGAAACGACCGCCGCCATCACCGAGGCGGAAAGACGAACGAGGATAGACCTGGCCGCGTGCTACCGGCTGATCGACCTGTTCGGCATGAGCGACATGATCCTCAATCACATCTCGGCGCGGGTCCCGGGCGACGACGAGCACTTCCTGATCAATCCGTTCGGCATGATGTACGAGGAGATCACCGCGTCCTGCCTGATCAAGGTCGACCTGGCCGGCAAGGTGATCCACAACCCCAATGCGCAGTACACGATCAACCTGCCCGGCTACGTGATCCACAGCGCGATCCATGGCGCGCGCCCGGACGTGGCCTGCGTCCTGCATACCCACACGCCGGCGGGCATGGCGGTCTCGGCCCTGGAATGCGGCCTGTTGCCGCTGAACCAGACCGCGATGCGCTTCGCCGGCGGCGTGGGCTACCACGACTTCGAAGGCGTGGCGGTGGACGTGGACGAGCGCCGGCGGCTGGCCGCCAACCTGGCCGACCGCGACGTCATGATCCTGCGCAATCACGGACTGCTGGCCGTGGGCAGGACCGTGGCCGAGGCCTTCGTCAACATGCAGCGGCTCGAACGGGCATGCCAGACACAGTTGCTGACGCTGTCGGCCGGCAGCCCGCTGCACATGCCGGCGCCGGCCGTGACCGAGCGCGCCTATCAGCAGTTGCGCCACGCGCCCACGCCCAATCCGGACGGCACCCATCCCCCCCACGGCGAACGCGAGTGGCCGGCCCTGCTGCGGATGCTGGACCGACGCGATACGAGCTACCGCGATTGACCCCGGGAGAGCCCACGATGAAACACCGCATCCTGCAGATCGGCCCCATCACCGCCCCCGCCGACGAGCGGCTGGCGCGCGACTACGACGTCACCCCGCTGTGGAAGCAGTCCGATCGCGCCGCCTTCCTGGCCGAGCACGGCCCCGCGTTCGAAGGCATCGCGATCCACGTGCGCGACGCCTGCGGCGCCGACATCCTGAACGCCGTGCCCAATGTCCGCGTCATCGCCAACTTCGGCGTGGGCTACGACAAGATCGACGTCGAAACCGCCAGGCGCCTGGGCATGCAGGTCAGCAATACCCCGCGCGTCCTGGACGGCTGCGTCGCCGACCTGGCCATGGGCCTGGCGATCGACGTGGCGCGCGGCATTTCCGTCACGACCCGCTTCGTGCGGGCCGGCGGCTGGAAGACCGGCCAGCGCCCGCTGATGACCCGCGTGCATGGCAAGAACATGGGCCTGCTGGGCTTCGGCGGCATCGGCCAGGCCGTCGCGCGCCGCGCGGCCGGCTTCGACATGGTGGTGCGCTATCACACGCGCCGGCCGGTCGCGGGCAGCCCGCACGAGCACGAGCCCTCGCTGGTGGAACTGGCCCGGTGGGCCGATTTCCTGGTGGTGGCCTGCCCCGGCGGCCCTGCCACCCGCCACCTGGTCGACGCGGAAGTGCTGGATGCGCTGGGCCCGCGAGGTATCCTGGTCAACATCGCGCGCGGCAGCGTGGTCGACGAAGCCGCGCTGGTCCGGGCCTTGCAGGAAGGCCGGCTGGGCGGCGCGGGCCTGGACGTGTTCGAGAAAGAGCCCGACGTGCCCCAGCCCCTGCTGGACATGGACCAGGTCGTGGCGCTCTCGCACATCGCCGGCTTCACGCGCGAGTCGCGCGCCGACATGGAACGGCTGGTGTGCGACAACCTGGACGCCTACTTCCGCGGCGGACAGGTCCTGACCCCGGTCTGAACGCCCCACGGAGCCATCGACCATGCCCCGCTTCGCCGCCAATCTCTCGATGCTCTATCCCGACCGCCCCTTCCTGGAGCGGTTCGGCTGCGCGATGCGGGACGGGTTCACGGCGGTCGAGTTCTTCTTTCCCTACGGCCATGCCAAAGCGGAGCTGGCGGCCCGGCTGCGCGATCACGGGCTGCGCCTGGTGTTCTTCAACGCCACGCCCAGGTCGCACCCGGATGAACGCGGAATCGCCTGCCTGCCCGACCGGCGCCGCGAATTCCGCGACAGCTTCCTACATGCGCTCGACTACGCGTCGGCGCTCGATTGCGACAACCTCCACGTCATGCCCGGCCGGATCCCTGCGCAGGCGGATCTCCCGGCCTTGCACGCCACCTACGTCGAGAACCTGGCCTGGGCCGCGGACCTGGCCGCGCGCGACCGGCGCACGGTACTGATCGAGCCGATCAACCCTGGCGACGTGCCGGGCTTTTTCCTGACCCGCCAGGATCAGGCCCATGGGATCGTCCGCGAAGTGGGCTCGCCCCACCTGAAGATCCAGATGGATCTCTATCACTGCCAGATCGTGGAAGGCGGCCTGGCCGCCCGGCTGCGCCGCTACCTGCCCACCGGGCACGTCGGCCACGTGCAGATCGCGGGCGTGCCGGACCGGCACGAGCCGGATACCGGCGAGATCAACTATCCCTATCTGTTCGGGCTGCTGGACGAACTGGGTTATGACGGCTGGGTCGGCTGCGAATACCACCCCCGGCTGGGCGCGCAGCCGGGCGGCACGTCGGCGGGGCTGGCGTGGCTGCGCCGGGCTCGCGCCGCTACATGCGCAGGCCCAGCACCAGCTCGCGCATGATGTCCTGCATGGCCTGCTGGGTGCGCGTGGCGGGGCGCTGCGCGCTGACCGCCAGCGCCAGCTTGCTGCGCAGGCGCGGCTTGACGATGGGTACCGCGCGGAACACCTCCTCGCGGCCCGACGTGCGAACGGCATTGACCGACAGCACCGCGCCTCCCACGCCCTCGGCCACGAGGTCGAGCATGGCGGCCACACCGTCTATTTCCATGGCGATGCGCGGATGCAGCCCGATGTTGGCCAGTTCCGCCTCGACCAGCATGCGTATGGTGTTGGGCCGGGTCGGGATCACCAAGGGCTCGTCGGCCAGCTCGCGCACGCTGATCGACTTGCGCGCCCGCCCCTGGCGGCGGGTGACCAGGTAGAAGTCCTCCTCCAGCAGCACGACGCTGTCGATGTCCGGTGACGGTGCCGGGTTGTACAACAGCGCGATGTCCAGCCGGCCGCTCAGCAGCGACTCCTGCAGCCCGGTGGAAAGGCTCTCGGATATGGACAGCGCCGCCTCGGGCAGCCGCGCGCGCACGGCGCGGGTCAAGGGCACGGTCAGCATCTTGGCGAAGCGGGGCGGCAGGCCGATCGCCACCCGGCCGGCCAGGGCCCCGCGCAACCGTCCCAGCTCCTCTCGGGTGCGCGCCACCTGGTGCAGGATGCCCCGTCCGTGCTCCAGCAGCATCTGTCCCGCCTCGGTGGGCACCACTCCGCGCCCGGTGCGCCTGAGCAGGCTTTGCCCCAGTTCGATCTCGAGCTGGCGCACCTGCCGGCTGAGCGCGGGCTGGGCGATGCCGAGCGCGATGGACGCCCGCGTGAAACCGCCCAGCTCGGCCACGCTGACGAAATATTCGAGTTGCTTGAGGTCCACGGCGAGTTGGCTGGCCCCGCAGCCTAGGCCGCGTCGGCCGGCTCTTCCCAGGCGTCCTGCCCGGCGCCTTCCAGGTGGGCCACGTCGCCCCAGCTCTCCACCCGCCAGCGGGCGCCGTCGATCAGCAGGCGGTTGATGCTGACGTTGTGCAGCGTGTGCCGGCGCTCGGCGCGCAGCGACAATCCCTCGGCATGCCTGTAGGCGGTGTCCAGCACGCCGCTGTGGGTGAACACCAGTACGCGCTCGCCTTTGTGGGCGGCGGCGATGCGGTCCAGCGTGGCCACCACGCGATGATGGAACTGGCGCAGCGATTCGCCGCCGTCCAGTTCGTAGTCGGGATGCCGTTCGCGCACGGCCACCGCGGCCTGCGGGTGGCGCTCGGCCAGTTCGTCGAAGCTGAGCCCTTCGAAGACGCCGTATTTGCGTTCGCGCAGGCCGGCATCGAGCCGCACTTCCAGTCCCAGCTTGCCCGCGGTGGGACGGGCGGTATCGTGGGCCCGCGCCAGGTCGCTGCTATAGATGGCATGCACGCGGTCGCGCCCGGGCCGGAACCGGGCGGCGACCTGCTCGGCCTGGGCGCGGCCGAGCGCATTCAGGCCGATGTCGAGCGTCCCCTGCACCCGGCGCAACCGGTTCCATTCGGTCTCGCCGTGCCGGATCAGCCAGAGCTCAGTCATTGGGCGCGATCCGGCGCGGCGCCAGGGCCGGATTCAGCGTGTAGGTGCCCGTGATGGCCGCCTGCCCCAGCACGTGCTTGTCGATCGCGCGGCGCACGTCGGTCCCGCCGAACTTGCCGTCGACGTCGACCCTGGGCACGTCCAGCGCATACACGGTGAACACGTAGTGGTGGATGATGGAGTCGTTCCACGGCGGGCACGGGCCGTCGTAGCCGTAGTAATCGCCGCTCATGTCGTGGTCGGCGGCGAACCACCCGGTGTAGTCGTTGACGCCCTGGCGGGTGTCGCCGGGAGCCATCGGGCCGGCCTTGCCGCGCGGCGTCACGCCGTTGCAGAACTCGCCTTCCTCGATTTCGGTCTTGCCCGCGGGCACGTCCACCAGTACCCAGTGGAAAAAGTCCACGCGCGGCAGATCGGCCGGCACCTGCTTGCCGGCCTGGTTGACGTCGTCGCCCTTGCTGGGCACGTCGTAGTCGTGGCAGATGATCGCGAACGATTGCGTGCCGGCGGGCACGTCGTCCCAGGCCAGATGGGGATTGACGTTGTCGGACAGCGTCACCTGCGTCTTGGGATCGATCTTGCCGAAGGCATAACGCGCCGGGATGGGTTCGCCATCCATGAAGGAATTGCTCCAGAGCTTCATCGCGATACTCCTAAAAATCGTCTACCTGGCATGGTGTGCCAAAGGCGGCGCGGGGCGGGATGGTTCGCGCCGGCCCGGAAAGCGACTCCGGTCCCTCATCGTACCGTGACGCGCGCGAACTTTCGTTTACCAACTTGTACGACGTAGGTGCCGGCGTCCAGCTTCAGGCCCTTGTCCTCGACCTTGGCCGCATCGATGCGCACGCCTCCTTGTTCGATGTTGCGCTGCGCCTCGGAGGCCGAGGCACAGAGCCCCGCCTCGCGCAGCACCTGGAGGATGCCCAGCGGCGCGCCCGCGATCGAGACCTCGGGCATCTGGTCGGGAATGGCCTTCTGCTTGAAGCGAGCCTCGAAGTCCGCCAGGGCCTGTTCGGCGGCGGCGGCCGAATGAAAACGTGTAACGATTTCCTGGGCCAGCATCACCTTGATGTCGCGCGGATTGCGGCCGGCCTCGGCCTCGCGCTTCAAGCCGGCGATCTCTTCCAGCGACCGGAACGACAGCAGCTCGTAGTAGCGCCACATCAGCGTGTCGGAGATCGACATGAGCTTGCCGAACATCGACTCGGGCGCCTCGGAAATGCCGATGTAGTTGTTCTTGGACTTGGACATCTTCTCGACGCCGTCCGTCCCTTCCAGGAGCGGCATCGTCAGGATGCACTGGGGCTCCTGGCCGTATTCCTTCTGCAGCTCGCGCCCCACCAGCAGGTTGAATTTCTGGTCGGTGCCGCCCAGTTCCAGGTCCGCCTTCAGCGCCACCGAGTCGTAGCCCTGCATCAGGGGATACAGGAACTCGTGGACCGAGATGGGCACGCCGCCCTTGAAGCGCTTGGTGAAATCCTCGCGCTCCAGCATGCGGGCCACGGTGTAGCGCGAGGCGAGCTGGATCATGCCGCGCGCGCCCAGCGGGTCGCACCATTCCGAGTTGTAGCGGACTTCGGTGCGGGCCGGGTCCAGCACCAGGCTGGCCTGGGCGTAGTAGGTCTTGGCGTTGGCCTCGATCTGCTCGCGCGTCAGCGGCGGGCGGGTGGCGTTGCGGCCGCTGGGGTCGCCGATCATCGAGGTGAAGTCGCCGATCAGGAAGATGACCGTGTGGCCCAGTTCCTGCAACTGGCGCATCTTGTTCAGGACGACCGTATGGCCCAGGTGGATGTCGGGCGCGGTGGGATCCAGGCCGAGCTTGATGCGCAGCGGCACGCCGGTGGCCCGGCTGCGGGCCAGCTTGCGCGCGAATTCGGCCTCGACCAGCAGTTCGTCGCAGCCGCGCCGCACGATCGCCAGGTCCCGCTCGACCTCCGGTGTAACCGGATATGTCGCCGCCGCCCCGGGCGTGCCAGAGGGGAGGGATACGGACGAGTCGGGTTTCGTTTCGGTCATGGCGCGGACAGCTCTGGAAAGTGTGTCAAGTGTAAACAATCGTATTGGCAGGCCAGGGGGAGTTTCTATATACTCGGCCCGTTTCGGCGACATCCCGTTGTTACAAATATGAAGGCGCGGGTTCGGTTCATGAATCGAGCCCAGCGACGCTATTTGTGCTTCGCAACAAAGTTGCGGCAATACAACGGGGCCCGAGACACGCCGCGCTCCGGACCCGCACTCCGAAGCAATTCTAGCCCAACCGACCCCAGGGGCCAGGCCGCATGAATCGTAAGTTTTCCGGCATCGCCGGCGCGATGCTCAAGCGCATCGCCGCAGCGGTGCAACAAACCCTCTCCCGCATCACCTCCCATCCCGCCACCCTGACCATCACCTCGTCGCCGCTGAAACGCCGCATCGTCATCGGCACCGGCGCCGCCGGCCTGTTCGTGACCGCCGCCGCCATCGGCGTCGCGCCGCTGGCGCCGGACGCCTCGACCCTGCCCACGACCCGCATCGTCGAGTCGCTGGCCCTGCCGGACCTGTCCGAACAGGTCGCCGAGCAGGAGGCCAAGGCGCCGGACTTCATCCGCGAAGAACGGGTCCAGCGCGGCGACTCGGTCGCCACGCTGCTGAACCGCCTGGGCGTGGACGATCCCGAGCTCGAGCGCTTCATCCGCACCTCGCCGGACGCCCGCAGCTTCTACCAGCTCTACCCCGGCCGCGTGGTCCAGGCTTCCACCGACGCGCTAGGCGAAGTCCGCTGGCTGCGCTACATCCATACCCCGGGCGCGGAGTCCGGCGACAAGGTCGTCTCGCGCATGCTGCAGATCGAACGCTCCGCGCAAGGCCTGTCGGCCCGCGACGTGCAGCTGGACACCGAGCGCGAGACCCGCATCGCCCACGGCGAGATCTACAGCTCGCTGTTCGGCGCCACCGATGCCGCCGACATCCCCGACAGCGTCGCCACCCAGATCGCCGAGATCCTGTCGGGCGACATCGACTTCCACCGCGACCTGCGCCGCGGCGACCATTTCAACGTGGTCTACGAAACCTATACGCACCAGGGCAACTACGTGCGGGCCGGCAAGGTCATCGCGCTGGAATTCGTCAACAAGGGCACGCCCTACCAGGCCGTCTGGTTCGACCAGCAGCCCGGCGTCAGCGGCGGCTACTACACCTTCGACGGCAAGAGCCTGCGCAAGGCCTTCCTGCGCGCGCCCATGGAGTTCACCCGGGTCACTTCCGGTTTCTCGCGCCGCTTCCACCCCATCCTGAAAACCTGGCGCGAGCACAAGGGCGTGGACTACGGCGCGCCCACCGGCACGCCCATCCGCAGCACCGCCGACGGCACTATCGACTTCATCGGCAAGCAGAACGGCTACGGCAACGTGGTCGTGGTCCGCCACCACGGCCAGTATTCCACGCTGTATGCCCACATGAGCGCGTTCGCGCCGGGCCTGTCCAAGGGCTCCCGCGTCAGCCAGGGCCAGTTCATCGGCCGCGTCGGCTCGACCGGCTGGGCCACCGGCCCGCACCTGCACTACGAGTTCCGCATCGCCGGCAAGCCGGTCGATCCGCTCACCGTCGCCCTGCCGCAGGCCCCCGAGCTCAGCGCCCGCGGCCTGGCGCTGTTCAAGCAGCAGACCGATCCCCTGCGCCACCAGATGTCGCTGCTCGCCCAGCTGAAGGACTACAGCATGCCGGCGGGCGACATGTCGCTGGCCGCCCAATAAGGCCGTCCGCCATGGCCGAACCGTACATCGGCCTGATGTCCGGAACGAGCCTGGACGGCGTGGATGGCGTGGCCGCCGTGTTCGACGGCGGCCGGCCCCGCATCCTCGCGCATGCCGACGTCGCCATGCCGCCGGCCTTGCGGGCGGAGTTGCTGGCTCTGAACACGCCGGGCCCGGACGAGATCCACAGGATGTCGCAAGCCGGCATGGCCCTGGCGGACCTCTATGCGCAGGTCGTCTCCGAACTGCTGGCCCGGACCGGCCTGGACGCCGCGCGGGTTCGCGCGATCGGCGCCCACGGGCAGACCGTCCGCCACCGTCCCGATGCCGGCTACACCGTGCAATTGAACGCCCCCGCCCGCCTGGCCGAACTGTCCGGCATCGCGGTCGTGGCCGACCTGCGCAGTCGCGACCTGGCCGCGGGCGGGCATGGCGCCCCGCTGGCGCCGGCCTTCCACGCGGCGATATTCGGCACCGACCGGCCGCGCGCCGTGGTCAACCTGGGCGGCATCGCCAACGTCACGCTGTTGTCGCCCGCCGGCGTGGTGGGCTACGACACCGGCCCGGCCAACCTGCTGCTGGACGCCTGGTGCGCCCGGCATACGGGCCGGGACTACGACGAAGACGGCCGCTACGCCGCCTCCGGCACCATGCGGCCAGACCTGCTGGCGGAACTCATTGCCTCCGAACCGTGGCTGGCGGCCCCGCCGCCCAAATCCACCGGACGCGACCTGTTCAACACGTCATGGCTGGACCAGCGCCTGCAGGCCTGGCAGGCCCGCCACGGCGTATTGGCCGCGGCCGACGTGCAGGCCACGCTGCAAGCCCTGACGGTCGAAACCGTCTCGCGCGAGATACGCCGCCAGCTTCCCGCCTGCGAGCAGGTGTGGGTCTGCGGTGGCGGCGCACGCAACGGCGGCCTGATGCGGGCCCTGGCCGACGCGTTGCCCTGCCCCGTCGCACCCAGCGACGACGCGGGCGTGCCTGCCCAGCAGATGGAGGCCCTGGCCTTCGCCTGGCTGGCCCATCGCCATGTCGCCGGCCTGTCCGGCAACCTGCCCGCCGTGACCGGCGCGGCCGGTCCCCGCGTGCTGGGCGCCTATTATCCTGCGTAGGGCGACGACACCGGACGGCCTGGTGCGCGCTGAAACCGCGCAGGGTCAGCCCCGCTTGCTTTCCAGCAGTTCCCAGCGCTCGAGCTTGGCCATCAGTTCGTCCTCGATCGCCGCCAGGCGCTGCTGGATGGCGGTCGCGCCGGCCGGATCGTCGCGATAGATCAATCCGTCGGCCAGTTTCCCGTTCAGTTCCTGCTGCTCGGCCTCCAGCGCGGCGATGGCGTCGGGCAGGCCCTCCAGTTCCTTCGCTTCCCAGGAACTCAGGCGCGAACGGCCGGGCTTGGCGGGAGCGGCTCTCTCCGGCGCGGGAGCGGCTGGTTCGTCGCGGGCGGCCTCGCGCGCGGGCTTGGCCGCGGCCGACCTGGCTTCCTCGGCCCTGGCGCGCTGCGTCGCCCAATCGTCGTAGCCGCCCACGTAGTCGCGCCAGCGCGCATCCCCTTCGTAGGCGATGGTCTGCGTCACGACGTTGTCCAGGAACATGCGATCGTGGCTGACCAGGAAGACCGTACCCAAGTAGTCCTGCAGCAGTTCCTCCAGCAGTTCCAGCGTCTCGATGTCGAGATCGTTGGTGGGTTCGTCCAGCACCAGCACGTTGGCCGGCCGCGCGAACAATCGCGCCAGCAGCAGCCTCGCGCGCTCGCCGCCGGACAGGCTCTTGACCGGCGAGCGGGCACGCTCGGGCGCGAACAGGAAGTCGCCCAGGTAGCTCATCACGTGCTTGCGCTGGCCGTTGATCTCTATCCACTCGCTGCCCGGGCTGATGACGTCGGCCAGGGCCATGTCCTCGTCCAGCTGGCTGCGCATCTGGTCGAAGTAGGCCACCGACAGATTGGTGCCCTGCCTGACCGAACCCGTGTCGGGGGCCAGTTCGCCCAGGATGAGCTTGAGCAGCGTGGTCTTGCCCGCGCCGTTCGGTCCGATCAGGCCGATACGGTCGCCGCGCATGACCGTGGTCGAGAACGAGCGGATGACGGCCTTGTCGCCGAACGACTTCGACACATCGGTCAGTTCGGCCACCAGCTTGCCCGAACGCTGTCCCTCGGCCACGTCGATGCTGACCTTGCCCATGCGCTCGCGGCGCTCGGCCCGCTGCAGGCGCAGCTGCTCCAGCCGCTTGACCCGGCCGACGCTGCGCGTGCGGCGCGCCTCGACGCCCTTGCGTATCCACACTTCCTCCTGGGCCAGGAGCTTGTCGAAACGCGCCTGCTCCAGCCGTTCGGCCTCCAGCATCTCGGCCTTGCGCATCTGGTAGGTGGAGAAGGATCCCGGAAAGCTGGAGAGCTCGCCGCGGTCGAGTTCGACGATGCGAGTGGCGACGGCGTCCAGGAAGCGGCGGTCGTGGGTGATGAAGACAATGCTGCCGGGAAAGGCCTTCAACAATTCCTCGAGCCAGGCAATGGCCTGGAAATCCAGGTGGTTGGTGGGCTCGTCCAGCAGCAACAGATCAGGATCGCCCAGCAGCGCCCGGGCCAGCGCCACGCGCTTGCGCGTACCGCCCGACAATCCGGCCACCGGCGCATCGGCGGGCAGGTTCAGCCGGGCCAGCGTGGCCTCGACCCGCGCCTGCACCGTCCAGCCGTCGTGCGCCTCCAGCTCCGCCTGCAGGGATTGCAGCCGGGCCAGGAGCGCGTCGTGGTCCGCTCCGCCGGCCGTTTCCGCCAGTTCGTGGGTTAGGCGCTGGTAGGCACGCAAGAGGTCGCGCCCCTTGGCCAGGCCCTCGCTGACGGCGTCGAACACCGTGCCCGATTCGTCGAATACCGGCTCCTGTTCCACCGTGGCGACCTTCAGGCCGTCCTGGCGCGAGATGAGGCCGTCGTCGGGCAGGGAGCGGCCATCCAGCAGCTTGAGCAGCGAGGACTTGCCGGTGCCGTTGCGGCCGATCAGCCCCACCCGCTCGCCCGCCTCCACCGAGAAGCTGGCACGGTGCAAAAGAGGGACGTGGCCGTAGGCCAGTTCGATGTCGGTCAGAGCGATGAGAGCCATGAAGCACGCCGGGCGGACCGGTCAGGAGCGAAAACGAAAAAAGCGCCCTGGCTTGCGCGAGGGCGCCCTGGAAGAAAGGACGGAAAGGCGCGGCCCCTGTGGGCCCCCGCCTTATACCGAGAACGACGACCCGCAGCCGCAGGTGGACGTGGCGTTCGGGTTCTTGATGACGAATTGCGCGCCTTCCAGGCCTTCCTTGTAGTCGATCTCGGCACCGACCAGGTACTGGAAGCTCATGGAATCGATCAGCAGTTGCACGCCGTTCTTGTCCAGTTGCGTATCGTCTTCGTTGACGTCTTCGTCGAAGGTGAAGCCGTACTGGAAGCCGGAACAGCCGCCGCCCTGCACGAAGACGCGCAGCTTGAGCGCCGGATTGCCTTCTTCATCGATCAGCTCCTTGACCTTGGCGGCCGCCGCATCGGTGAAGACGAGACCCATCGGCGGGGCCTCGAGGCTGGCTTGTTCGACTGCTGCGTTCATGACTGCTCCTTGCCTGCGCGTAGGCGCGGCCCGTGCCGCACATGCGCTGTAAATCATCTGGTTAATGGGTAATTCAACCGCTATTGGCGCTTGATTTCAACCCTGGCGCCGCCAGGGACACTACAGCCGGCGGCCACACCCGTTAGATGCGGGCGCACCGCCAAGGTTCAAGCCCGCGGCCTCAGGCCGGCAGGTTGACGGTGCTTTGCGAGCGCACCACGCCTCCCTCGACCACGCGCACCGTGACGCTGCGCACCACGAAGCCGGCCGGGACCGCGAGCGATCCCTCGGCGCGCTGATACTGCCGGAACCGCACGGCCAGCGGGTCGGCGGCCGGCCGGGCCGCGACCGGGGCGCCGTCCCCTGCAAGCGCGTCGGTCGGGACCGAGAACGGATGCAGGTCTATCGTGGTGGCGGCGCCCGCGCGCACGCCGGACGCCGAGAATTGCAAGCGCCCGCTGAACTCGCCCGAGGGGCGCCCGCCGCGCATCAGGAGCACCCGATAGCGCAGCAGTTCGCCCTGCCGCTCCAGTTCCGCGGAACGGATATTGACCTGGGCCTGGCGCGGATCCATGGGAATGAGCTGGTCGAAAAAGGCCAGGTCATTGCGCATGTCGCCCATTTCCTTCTGCGCGGCCCGCAAATCGGCCGCGAGCTGGTCCTTGGCGGCACGCTCGATCTCCAGGCGGCTTTCCGCGGCGGCCAGGCTGCCCTGCAAGCGCTCGTTGTCGGCGATCAGCCGCTGGTGCTCGGCGCGCAATTGCGCCAGTTCGGATGCCGAGACCTGCGGCCCGCCGAAGATTCGGCGTGCCGACTCGTACAGCCCCGTTCCCAGGGCAGCGCCCAGCGCCAGCAGCAATACCAGGACCACGATCCGCCACGGCGAGGCAGGGGGCAGTCCCGTCCCGTCGGCCCGCGCAGCCGGCCCCGCGCCGCGCCGCAGCCTGCGCGGCACGAGCGCCGGAAACAGCGGCCGCCGCTTCATCAGGGCAGCACCGCCACTTGGCCGAGCCCGGCGTCCTCGGGCAATCCGAACATCAGGTTCATGTTCTGCACGGCCTGGCCGGATGCGCCCTTGACCAGGTTGTCCTGCACCACCAGGACGACCAGCTGGTCGCCGTTGCCGGGCCGGTGCACGGCGATCCGGATCATGTTGGAGGCACGCACCGAGCGGGTCTCGGGCGTGCTGCCCGCGGGCATCACGTCGACGAACGGCTCATCGGCATAGCGCTGCTCGAACAGCTTCTGGAAATCGACGTCGCGCGCCTTCGGGTCGATGCGGGCGTAGATGGTCGAATGCATGCCGCGCACCATGGGCGTCAGGTGCGGCACGAAGGTCAGCCCTACCGGCCCGCCGTGCAGGGTCTGCAGGTGCTCGACGATCTCGGGATGGTGGCGATGGCCCGACACACCGTAGGCCTTGAAGTTGTCGCTGGCTTCCGAGAACAGGATGTGCAGCTCGGCCTTGCGCCCGGCACCGGTCACGCCCGATTTGCAATCGGCGATGAGCGTGGACGCGTCCACCAGCGGCGACGCCTTGGCCCGGCCCTCGAGCAGCGGCGCCAGGCCCAGCAGCACGGTGGTCGGGTAGCACCCGGGATTGCCCACGACCCGTGCGCCGCGGATCTTCTCGCGGTTCAGTTCGACCAGGCCGTAGACCGACTCGCGCAGCACGTCCGGGCAGGCGTGCGGCATCTTGTACCACTTCTCGAACGAGGCCAGGTCCTGCAGGCGGAAATCGGCGGCCAGGTCGATGATCTTGACGCCGGCGGCCAGGAGTTCCTGCGCCTGCGCCATGGCCACGCCATGGGGCGTCGCGAAGAACACCACGTCGCATTCGGTCAGCCTGGCCTTGTCGGGCGAGGAAAACGCCAGGTCCACCTTGCCGCGCAGGTTGGAGTACATGTCGGCCACCGGCATGCCGTCTTCCTTGCGCGAGGTGATCGCGGTCAGCTCCGCGTTCGGGTGCTGCGACAGCAGGCGCAGCAGTTCCACGCCGGTGTAGCCCGTGCCGCCGACGATACCTACCTTGATCTTGGCCATTGCAATCTCCTGGAGTCCCTTGCGCTTCCCGGCCCGGGAAAGCGGGACGGTGCCCTGCGACATGTGATGAATAAGAATACCCCACGCTCGGCAGCATCGATGTGACGCCCCTTCGGGCGAGCGCCGCTCAAAGCGAAAAAAAGGCCGCATCGCTGCGGCCTTTCTTGTCTCGCCCGCCGGCCGGAGCCGGAACGGGACGAGGGGGATCGAAGCCGATCAGCGCTTGCTGAACTGCTTGCGACGTCGCGCCTTGTGCAGACCGACCTTCTTGCGCTCGACCTCGCGGGCATCGCGAGTCACGAAGCCGGCTTGCGACAGCGCGGACTTGAGCGTCGCGTCGTAGTCGATCAGCGCGCGGGTGATGCCGTGGCGCACCGCGCCGGCCTGCCCGTTCACGCCACCACCGTGGACGTTGACGTGGAAGTCGAAGGTTTCCAGGTGGCCGGTCAGTTCCAGCGGCTGGCGAACGATCATGCGGCCGGTCTCGCGAGCGAAGTACTCGTCGACGGGCTTGCCGTTGACGGTGATCTTGCCCGAGCCTTTCTTCAGGAACACGCGCGCCACCGAGGTCTTGCGGCGGCCGGTTCCATAATTCCAGTTACCGATCATGCGCGGCTCCTCAGATGTCCAGCAGCTTGGGCTGCTGGGCGGTGTGCGGATGTTCGGATCCTGCGTACACCTTCAGCTTCTTGATCATGGCGTAGCCCAGGGGACCCTTGGGCAGCATGCCCTTGACGGCCTTCTGGATCGCACGACCAGGAAAACGCTGCTGCATCTTCAGGAACGTGGTTTCGGTGATACCGCCGGGATAGCCCGAGTGGCGGTAGTAGCGCTTGTCCTGCGCCTTGTTGCCGGTGACGACGATATCGGCGGCGTTGATGATGACGATGTAGTCGCCGGTATCGACGTGAGGCGTGAATTCAGGCTTGTGTTTACCGCGCAAACGGCGTGCGACTTCGCTGGCCACACGACCTAGGACTTTGCCCTTGGCGTCAATCACGTACCAGTCACGCGTCACTTCATGCGGTTTCGCAACGAAGGTTTTCATGATGATCTCTGTGACATATCTGGTGCCCGTAAAGCCCCCTACGGGCTTCCTGACGGCAGTCACCCCGATCCCGCCTCGGCATTGTGAACTGCAGGTACGGAAAAAGGGTAAGCAGAAGATGGTAACCCGGAATATCCCGCAAAGTCAAAGGCCATGCGCCGACCCACCCGCGGCCGCCATCCGGCCCCCGGTCCAGCTGTAACGATATCCGACGCCACCGCCCGCTTCCCCTGTGATGCCACGGCCGCGCTTCATGCTTTGATAAACATCCATACATAAGAAAAGATCCCGGCGCCACTTAAGGGCAGACACTAGGCCGTTCACAGTGCCTTATGGAGAACCGTCCGATGAAAACGATCAAGACGATGCTGGCCGCCGGAGCCGTGGCCGCGGGACTGGCCGCCTGCGCGGCGCCCCAGCGCGACACGTCCACCCAGCAGGCCTCGACGATATCGCCGCAGTCGGTTACCGACGATCAGCTGCAGCGCTTCGCCAACGCCGCCAGGAAAGTGAACGCGGTGTCGCCCGGAACCGGGGCGGCCGCCGCCACCACCGCGGGCGGCGAGCCCACCAACGCCACTTTCGACGAAGCCAATGGCCGCAAGGCGCAGGCTGTCTGGAGCGAAGGGCTGACCGTGCGGGAGTTCAACGCCATCAACGCAGCCGTCCAGCAGGATCCTGCCCTGATGCAGCGGTACGGCGCGCTGATGCAAGGCGCCGGCTCGACCGGCGGCAGCTATGGCGGCTCCACGGGTGGCGGCACGATGATGCGCTGATCCGAAAACAGGCAAAAAAAAGCCCGAAGCCTTGCGGCTTCGGGCTAATCCACCAAAGGAGGAGGGTGGAGGAGACACCGGTAGATGGGCTTTGCGGGGCTATCCGACGATGCCGAGGGGCCCGGGGCCGTGTCGACATACAAAGCGTCATCCGTTGAACCCATTATAGGGAAGCGGTTTGTGCGATGCAAGAAGTTTTTTTGACCTGTTCACCACCATGCGGTATCAATTTTCAACAGGCAAAATTCTTTTTATATCAACAAGTTAAGTCCTTTTTTAGCGCGGTTCTGCGCGCCCCTCCCCATCCTTTTCAGGCGACTCAGGCTTGCTCAGCCATGGATGCGGATGTGCTGTCGACATATTTTGATGCGAAGCAGCATGGTACGGGCAAAAAAAAGCCCGAAGCCTTGCGGCTTCGGGCTAATCCACCAAAGGAGGAGGGTGGAGGAGACACCGGTAGATGGGCTTTGCGGGGCAATCCGACGATGCCGAGGGGCCCGAGGCCGTGTCGACATACAAAGCGTCATCCGTTGGGTTAATTATAGAGAGATCTTTTGTGCGATGCAAGAACCCCTAAGGGTTGTTGCCTACGTACAAAAACCGATGTGGATGCCGATAAAAAACCCCTTACCAATCAATAAGTTATACACAAACCATCCCACCACTCCGCAACGTTGCGGAGAAAAAATCCGGCCCTGGAACAGCTCCGGCAGGGGGCGCGACCATTTGTCGCAGTTTTCGCCGCATCGCAACATGGCCGGAGCCGGCGACAACCGCGAAACCTGCCTCCCACCCGCTATCATCGTGCTGATCGTCAACTTTCTATCGCAGCACGAGGAATATCATGGAATGCATCGTAAGCTGGGGCGGCCCCCAGGGCATGCTGTTCACCGCCCAGACGGGCAGCGGACACGTCGCCGTCATGGATGGCGCGCCGGACGGCGGGGGCAACAACCTCGCGCCCCGGCCGATGGAACTGGTGCTGGCCGGAACAGGCGGCTGCACGGCCTACGACGTCGTCCTGATTCTGAAGCGCGGCCGCCATGCCGTGCGCGGCTGCACGGTGGCGCTCAAGGCCGAGCGGGCCGACACCGACCCCAAGGTCTTCACCAAGATCCATTTCGCCTTCACGGTAACGGGCAAGAACCTTCCGCCCGCGGCGGTCGAGCGTGCAGTGCAGCTTTCCCACGAAAAGTACTGCTCGGCCTCGGCCATGCTCGAAAAGACCGCGGAACTGACCTGGTCGGTGGAAATCGTCGAAGCCGACTGAAGCGCGTCAGAGGTAATACGCGGTGGAGGTCATGAGCCTGGACCCGCACCGCATCGCTGCCCGCACCGGAGCGGGCAGCTCGACGCCGCCACGCTGCTCCGCCGTCACCCGATGCTGGCGCTCGTCGGCGGCCATCCGTTCGACGATCGCGCGCGAACGCGCATCACTGGCCGGCAGCGTACCCAGGTGTCCGTCCAGATGGCGCTCCACCTGCCGCTCGGTTTCCGCCATGAAGCCCAGGTTCCAGGCCTCGCCCGCCTTGCCCGCCAGCATGCCCAGCCCGAAGGCCCCCGCATACCAGAACGGATTCAACAGGCTGGAATGCGAACGCAGCTCGCGCAGGCGGTCGTCCAGCCAGGCCAGGTGATCGGTCTCTTCGGCCGCCGCGTCCAGGAATACCTGGCGTGTCTCCGGCTTGTCGCAGACCAGCGCCTGGCCCCGGTACAGCGCCTGGGCGCACACCTCCCCCACATGATTGACCCGCATCAGGCCGGCCGCGTGCTTGCGCTCGGTTTCCGTCAACGCCGGGCCCGAAGCGTCCCCGGACGTCCCCTCGGCAGCGGCGGACAGGCGTCCCGCCGGATTCGGCCGCTGCGCCGACACCGACCCCGTCAGCACGCGCACGGCGCGATCCGCCTCGGACAGCACCCGGTCCAGCAGGGAAATACGGCGAAAGGATGCGGTTCCCGACATTGCGACCTCCGGTCCGGACATGGCCGGACAGCGACATGAACAGATTCCAGTATAGGCAATCCCCGATTCGTTGTTCTTGAACAACGTCCGGCGCGACGCAACCCCGTTGTCATTTTCGCCTCATGTTGGATCGTCATCCTCTCGTCCGAGCACTTGAGCAACGCCCTCGTGCCACATCACACAAATCCATCTGGAGTTCTCAATTGAAAAAGACCCTCATCGCCGCCGCGCTGCTGGCTGGCTTCGCCGGCACCGCGCAAGCCCAGAGCGTGACGCTGTACGGTATCGTCGACATGGGATTCATGAACAGCAAGCAGGATGGCCAATCGGCCACCAACGGGCTGGAAAGCGGCATCGCCGGCAGCTCGCGCTTCGGCCTGCGTGGCGTGGAAGACCTGGGCAACGGCCTGAAGGCCAACTTCCAGCTGGAAAGCGGCTTCAAGGCCGACACGGGCATCCAGAGCGCCAGCGGCCAGTTGTTCGACCGCGCCGCCTGGGTCGGTGTGTCGGGCAACTTCGGTGAAATCCGCCTGGGCCGCCAGGACTCCCTGGGCTTCAACTGGTTCCGCGGCGCCATCAACCCCTTCGGCAACGCCTACTCGCAGGCCCAGAGCAAGACCGTCTTCAACGTCAGCGGCATCGATGACCGCTTCAGCAACAGCGCCTTCTACCTGTCGCCCAAGTTCAGCGGCTTCCAGGTCGGCGCCGGCTACAGCTTCAACGCCAACGGCAGCGAAACCGCCGGCAACGACGCCGACAACGCCGCCTACTCGCTGGGCCTGCGCTACCAGAACGGCCCCCTGCTGGCCGTCCTGACGTACGAACAGAAGAACGCGGCCGACCTGGCTCCCGGTGCGGGCGTGGGCGGCTCCGACCTGAAGAACATCCAGCTGGGCGCCACCTACGACTTCGGCGTGGCCAAGCTGCACGCCGGTTACGGCCGCCTGCAGAACTCCGGCTACAAGTCGAACGCCGAGAAGGAGAACTCGTACCTGCTGGGCGTGACCGTGCCGTTCGGCGCGCACTCCGTGTTCGCCACCTACCAGCGCAACGACAACGCCAACATCAACGCCGGCCGCGCCGACAAGGCCATCAATGGCTACGCCATCGGCTACAACTACACGCTGTCCAAGCGCACCATGATCTACGCCCTGTTCAACCAGTACACCGACGTGATCGTCCGCACGGACAACAAGGCCCTGGGCGACAAGCGCGAAATCGCCATCGGCCTGCAGCACAAGTTCTAAGCCCGGCTCAGGCATGGGCCGGGGCATCCGGCCCATGTTTCGAAGTGCTTACTTCAGCAGTGAGTGTTTTCCTGTCTTCGGCTTGCCTGGAGACGGGCTTTTTCGTTGGTTTTTTGCGCAAAAACAACGAAAGCCGTAAGAATAAGTAAAAACCCGGCCTTCATTCGTCTCTCGACTTGGTAGTAACCCGCATTCTTTGCTGCAATATGAACAACTTCCTACCAGGAAGCTCTGGTTTTCCCGCAGCAAACGGATACCCGACGATGGATCCGCGCATTCCATCCGGCGCCTCGCACCCCCCGTCTGCCGCGACAGCCAGATCAATCATGGAGATGTACGAATGAAAAAGACCCTGATCGCTGCCGCCGTTCTGGCCGGCATGGCTGGTACCGCGCAAGCGCAAAGCTCGGTCACCCTGTACGGCATCATGGATATGGGCTACCTGTATACCAAGACCGAAGGCATGAAGGCGCGCAACGCGCTGGACAGCGGCCTGCAGAGCGATTCCCGCTTCGGCCTGCGTGGCTCGGAAGACCTGGGCAACGGCCTGAAGGCCAACTTCCTGCTGGAAGCCGGCATCAACGCCGACGACGGCACCACCACCCAGTCCGGCCTGTTCAACCGCCAATCGTGGGTGGGCCTGTCGTCCAACACGCTGGGTGAAATCCGCCTGGGCCGCCAGTTCATCCTGGGCTCGCAATTCTTCACCAACATCGATCCGTTCGGCACGACCTTCCGTCAGGCCGGCATGGGCTCGACCTTCATCGCCGCCAACCAGGTCCGCAACAGCAACAGCGTGATGTACTTCACGCCGACCTGGAACGGCCTGCAAGGCGCCATCGGCTACAGCTTCAACCGCTCGACCAGCGAAACCCCGGTCGCCGGCACCAACAACCGCGCCATCACCTCGGGCCTGCGCTACGCCAACGGTCCCGTCGAAGTCGCCCTGACCTACGACCAGGTCGAGCCCTCGACCGGCGGCAACGTCGGCCGTTCGACCCAGTTGGGCGGTACCTATGACTTCGGCGTGGTCAAGCTGCATGCCGCCATCGCCGACCAGCGCAACGTCGCGGTCAACGTTGGCGACATCCCGGGCTGGAACGGCCGCTTCGCCAAGAAGACCCTGTCGTACATGGTCGGCGCGTCGGCTCCCGTCGGCCCCGGCTCGCTGTTCGGCTCGTACCAGAAAGCCAAGGACTGGGACATCGAAGGCTTCAGCGTCGGTTACACCTACCCGCTGTCGCGTCGTACCAACGCCTATGCCTTCTTCAGCAACATGGACAACGTCGGTCACTACGGCAGCGCCGTCACGACCGGCGACAAGACCACCCGCCAGTTCGGCGTCGGCCTGCGTCACATGTTCTAAATCGGCGGCGGGAGCGCCGCGCGCGCTCCTTGCAAGCGCCCAGAACCCCCTGGGCGTACGCTGGGAAAACCGGACCGGAAACGGTCCGGTTTTTTTTGCCGCCCCCTACCCGCCTCGCACGGCGCGGGGAATGGAGCGCTTGAGCAGATCGCAAAAATCGTCGGCGCACGGCGGCAGCTTGCGGCCGCGGTCGCGCAGTTCGTAGAACTCCAGTTCGACCAGGGGCGGGCCCAGCGGCTCGAGACGGATGCCGCGGCCCCGGCAGGCGGGGACGGCGGTCGAGGGAAGGATGGCGATGCCGCGCCCGGCCTCGGCCAGGCCGATCTGGGTTTCGATGAAATTGACGACGAAGCGCGGCGGACCTTCGTGGCCCACCAGGGCCAGGTTCTTGTCGATCAACTGCTGCAAGGGGTTGTCGAAGGGCAGGTTGATGAATTGCTCGCCCGCCAGCGCGCTCCAGGAACGTGGCGACCGCGCCAGCTGGAACTTCGGCGCGGCGCTGGCCGCCACCAGCGAGAAGTGGAACAGCGGCTGCCGCAACATGCCCGGCGCCGCCTTGATGAACATGCCCAGCCCGACGTCCAGGTGCCCGGCACGCACCATGCTGGACACCGATGGCAGGTCGGTGTCGACGACGGTCAGGCGCACGCCCGGATGACGCTGCTCGAAGGCCGCCACGACCGGGGGCAGCAGATAGGAACAGGTCAGCGGCGGCGCGCCGATCGACAGCGTGGTATTGGCACGCTGCGCCGATCTCCCCACCTGCTCCACGATCTCCTCGATCCGCTTGACGTTCTGTTCGGCCACGGCGCGAAACTCGGCGCCGAACTGCGTCAGCGTGACCTGCCGCGTGGTGCGGTCGAACAGACGGAAACCCAGTTGCCCTTCCAGTTCCCGGATCATCAGGCTCAGGCCCGACTGGGCGATGTGCAGCTGCTCGGCCGCGCGGGAGAAATTCCGCTGCTGGGCCAGCAGCAGGAAGGCCTTGAGCTGGCGGTGGGAGATGTTCATGTCGGTGCATTGATGCAGATACCTGATCAATTCATACTTTATTCATATTTCACTCGCGTATAAAGCTCGTATTGAATGGCGATCGTTCCTGTCCCACCAGAGAGGTCGATATGCCCACCCGCCGCTGCTTCTCCCGTCGCTCGTTCTGTAGTGCCTGGCTGCTGGCGCTGGCCGCCGGCGCGGTCCAGGCGGACGAGCCCTATCCCACTCGTCCCATCCGCATCATCGTGCCCTTCTCCGCAGGCGGCGGCATCGACGTGCTGGGCCGGACCATAGGCCAGAAACTGTCCGAGGCCTGGCAGTACGCGGCGGTGGTCGAGAACCGCCCCGGCGCCAGCGGCAACATCGGCACCGACCTGGCCGCGCGGGCCGCGCCCGACGGCTACACCTACCTGATGACGGCCAACACCATCATCATGACGCCGAGCTTCATGCAGGGCGTCACCTTCGATCCGGTGAAGGACTTCGCGCCGGTGATGCCCATCGCCATCGGCAGCCTCGCGCTGGTGACCCGTCCCGACCTTCCGGCCAAGTCGGTGTCGCAACTGATCGAACTGGCCCGGAAACAGCCGCACAAGCTCAACTACGGCTCGCCCGGCACCGGCACGCCGCACCACCTGGCCATGGAGCTGGTCAAGCAGCGCGCCGGCATCGACGTGGTCCACGTGCCCTACAAGGGCTCGGGCGGACTGGTCAACGACGTGCTGTCGGGCCAGGTGGACCTGGCCTTCGTTCCCGTCCACCAGGCGCTGCAATTCGCCCGCGCCGGCAAGATGCAGATGCTGGCCGCCGGCGGCACGCGGCGCACCGCCGTGACGCCCGACATCCCGTCGCTGGCCGAGGCCTCGGGCATCGCCGACGTCGACGTCGACATGTGGTACGGCCTCTACCTGCCCGCCGGCACGCCGCAGGCCATCGTCGGCAAGGTCAACGCCGAGGTCGCGCAGATCCTGAAGATGCCGGACGTGGTCAAGAGCCTGTCCATGCAGGGCCTGCAGCCCAGCGGCGGCACGCCGGACGACCTGGCCAGGCTGACGCGGGACGACCTCAGGCGCTGGGCCGGCGTCATCCGCCAGGCCGGCCTGGCGTCCCAATAGCACGCATATCCCAACCACACCAAGAGGAGTCTTCATGGAAGTCATGATCGTGGGCGGCGGCATAGGCGGCCTGACCCTGGCGCTGTCGCTGCACAAGGTGGGCATCGCCGCCCGGGTCTTCGAGGCGGCGCCGGACATCCAGGCGCTGGGCGTGGGCGTGAGCCTGCTGCCGCACTCGACCCGGGTCCTGGGCGAGCTCGGCCTGAACGAGGCCCTGGCGAAGGTGGCCGTCACCACCACGACCACCACCTTCTTCAACCGCTTCGGACAGCACGTCTATTCCGAGTCGACCGGCCGGCAGGCGGGCTACGAGTGGCCGCAGTTCCAGGTCCATCGCGGGGACCTGCAGATGGTCCTGCTCGGGGCCTGCCGCGAGCGCCTGGGCGCGGACCGCATCGTCGCGGGCCATCGCTGCACCGGGTTCACGCAGACGTCCGGCGGCGTCACCGCCTCGTTCATCGATCCCGCCGGCAACTCCCTTGCTCCCCGCGCGGCCGATGCGCTGATCGCCTGCGACGGCCTGCACTCGGTGATCCGCAAGCAGTTGCATCCCGCCGAAGGCGAGCCGGTCTACTCCGGGGTCAACATGTGGCGCGGCGTCACCCGCTGGAAGCCCTATTTCGACGGCGCCACCTATGTCCGCGGCGGCTGGCTGACGCCGGGCAAGATGGTCATCTACCCGATCCGCAACGCGCTCGACGCCGATGGGTGCCAGTTGATCAACTGGGTGGCCGAAGTGACGACGCCCCGCTACGAGCGCCGCGACTGGAACCGGCGGGGACGGCTGGAGGACTTCATCGGCGTATTCGAGGACTGGCGCTTCGACTGGCTGGACGTACCCGCCATGATCCGGGCCGCCGACGTCCTGCTGGAATTTCCCATGGTGGACCAGGACCCGCTGCCCTGGTGGACCCAGGGCCGGGTCACGCTGCTGGGCGACGCGGCGCACCCCATGGTGCCGCGCGGCTCGAACGGCGCGGGGCAGGCCATCCTGGACGCGCGCGCCCTGGCCGCCGCGCTGGCCGCGGAGCCGGACGTGCCGGCCGCGCTGGCGCGATATGAATCGCAGCGCCGCCCCGCGACGACGGACATCGTGCTGGCCAACCGCAAGACGCCCCCGGACGCCATCCTGAAGGAAGTCTACGAGCGCACGGGCGATCGCCCCTTCCGGCACATCGACGACGTCATCAGCCAGGAAGAGCTGGCCGCCATATCCAACGGCTACAAGCGCGTGGCGGGTTACGACCTGGCCTCGCTGTCCCGGTAGGAGCGTGGCGGGCGGCCCGCCCGCCCCCGGGCTGCATCCGTGCCCTTCCGTATCGAGAAATGTTCTCGATATTCACGACTTCCTAATACCTTTTCGATTACGCTATCGAGTCGTCCATGCACTCTAACTGCGCGGACCGGCGGCGATCCCGCCGGCCTCCGCGCCTCCAGCATGCCTCTCGCTCGCGCCCAGTCCTTTGTTTCGTCGTCGCCACGCCCCGTCCTGGGCCTGGCCTTGCTGCTGATTGCCGGCTGCAGCCTGCAACCGCCCGCGCCGTCCGTGCCGCTGGCCACGCCGGCCGGCTGGCAGGCCTCGCTGCCCGCCTCCGCCGAACCCTCCCTGCCGCATGACTCCAACCCGCAGCGCCTGCTGCAATGGTGGCAACAGACCGGCGACCCGGCCCTGCCCGGACTGATCGAGGCGGCCCAGGCGGCCAGCCCGACCGTGGGCACGGCGCGCTCGCGCTTCCTGCAGGCCCGGGCCGCCCGCGTGTCCGCCGGCGCCGCCCTGGGGCCCACGCTCGACGCCACGGCGCAAACCAGCCGCGGCTTTTCGCAGATCGCGGGCGGCATCGCCACGCAGAACCAGGCCGGCCTGCAGGCCTCGTGGGAGATCGACCTGTTCGGCGCCAACGCCGCCACGCGCGACGCCGCGCAGGCCCGCCTGGAGGGCGCGCAGGCCCAATGGCACGACGCGCGCATCTCGGTGGCCGCGGAAGTCGCCAACGAGTTGAACAACTTCCGTAGTTGCCGCCGCGAGCTCGCCATCCAGGAATCGGACGCGGCCTCGCGCGCGGAAAGCGCGCGCCTGACCGACCTCGCCATGCGCGCGGGCTTCCAGTCCACCGCCAACGCCGCGCTGGCGCGCGCCAGCAGCGCCGAAGCCGCCGCCCGCGCCCGCCAGCAGCGGGCCTCGTGCGACATCAGCGTCAAGGCGCTGGTGGCGCTGACCGCGCTGGACGAACCCGGGCTGCGTGCCCGGCTGGCCGCGCCGGCGCAGCCTCCGTCCGACACGCTGTTCGCCATCGACCACCTGCCTGCCGCCGTGCTGGCGCAACGCCCCGACCTGTTCAACGCCGATCGCAACGTGGCGGCGGCCAGCGCCGAGGTCGGCAGCGCCCAGGCCAGGCGCTACCCGCGCCTGACCCTGGCCGGCAGCGTGGGCGCGGCCTCGTTCAAGGCACGCGGCATGAACGTCGACGTCTCGACCTGGTCCATCGGTCCGCTGTCGGTGTCATTGCCGCTGTTCGACGGCGGCCGCCACCGCGCCGACATCGACGCTGCCCAGGCCCGCTACGACGAAGCCGTCACGCAGTATCGCGCCACGGCGCGCCAGGCCGTGCGCGAAGTGGAGCAAGCCCTGGTCAACCTGGAAAGCACGGCCGCGCGCGCCACCGACGCGCGCGCCGCGGTCGAGGGATACCAGGCTTCGTTCGAAGCCACCGAGCAGCGCTATCGCGGCGGCCTGGCCAGCCTGCTGGAACTGGAGGAGTCGCGGCGCATGCTGCTGACGGCGCGCACCACCCAGTCCGCGCTGGAGCGCGAGCGCATGGCGGCCTGGATCGCGCTGTACCGCGCGGCGGGAGGCGGCTGGCGGCAGGACGCGCCGGCGCCTCCGGACACGCCGCCGTCGGCCTCCGCGATGCCTGCCGCCAACCCTTCCTGACGACATCTCACGAACCTCGTCGCCGCAGGGCTCGTTCCCGCCCCGGCCCCACCCCAACCATGATCCCGTCCATGCCGCTACGCCCCCTCATCGCCGCCGCCGTGCTCGGCGCCATCCTGGCCGGTGCCTTCCTCGCCCCCGCCCTGCGCGCGGCCGACACCGGCACCGCCCCGGCCGTCCGGCCAGCCCTGACCGTCACCGTCGCCCAGCCGCAGATGCGGTCCCTGCGCGTCGCCCTCCAGGCCAACGGCAACATCATGGCCTGGCAGGAAGCCAGCCTGGGCGCCGAGATCGGCGGCCTGCGCCTGCAGGACGTCCTGGTCAACGTGGGCGATACCGTCAAGGCCGGCCAGGTACTGGCCACCTTCGCGCAGGAAACCGTGCGCGCGGACATCGCCCAAGCCCGCGCCGCGCTGGCCGAGGCCGAGGCCAGCGCCGCCGAGGCCCGCGCCAACGCCGAGCGCGCCCAGTCCCTGAAAGCCTCCGGCGCCCTGAGCGAATCGCAGATCAACCAGTACGTGACCGGCGGCCAGACCGCCCAGGCGCGCGTGGAGTCCGCCCGCGCCAGCCTTGCCGCGCAGGAATTGCGCCTGAAATTCACGCAGGTCCGCGCGCCCGACAGCGGCGTCATCTCGTCGCGCACCGCCACGGTGGGCGCGGTCGTGGGCGCCGGCACCGAACTCTTCCGCATGATCCGCAAGGGCCGCCTGGAATGGCGCGGCGAGGTCACCTCCGCCGAGGTCGGCCGCGTGCGCGTGGGCGACCCCGTCACCGTCGTCGCGGCCAGCGGCGAACGCCTGCAGGGCAAGGTCCGCACCATCGGCCCCACCGTCGACCCGCAAACGCGCAATACCCTGGTCTACGTCGACCTGCCCGGCGCCGGGGCGCCGAACTCCTCGGCCAAGGCCGGCATGTTCGCGCGCGGCGAATTCGAACTAGGCTCCGCACAGGGCCTGACGGTGCCCCAGCAAGCCGTCGTCATGCGCGAGGCCTTCAACTACGTCTTCGTCGTAGGCGCGGACAACCGGGTGGCCCAGCGCAAGATCCAGGCGGGACGGCGCGACGGCGACCGGGTCGAGGTCCTGGACGGCCTCGCGCCCACCGACCGCGTCGCCGTGCGCGGCGCGGGCTTCCTGACCGACGGCGACCTGGTGCGCGTGGTCGACACGCCCGCTCCCGCGGCCACCCCTGCCACCGCCGTGACGCGCTGAGAGCCGACGCGATGAACGTCTCGACCTGGTCCATACGCAACCCCATTCCGTCGGTCATGCTGTTCGTGCTGCTGACCTTCGCCGGCCTGCTGTCGTTCAGCGCCATGAAGGTGCAGAACTTCCCCGACATCGACCTGCCCATGGTCATGGTCACGGCCTCGCTGCCCGGGGCCTCGCCCAGCCAACTGGAGAACGACGTCGCCCGCAAGCTGGAGAACTCCATTGCCACCTTGCAGGGCCTCAAGCACGTCTACACCAAGATCCAGGATGGCAGCGTCAGCCTGACCGCCGAGTTCGAGCTGGAAAAGCCCCTGCAGGAAGCGGTGGACGATGTACGCTCGGCGGTCTCGCGCGTGCGCGCCGACATGCCTGCCGACCTGCGCGACCCCATCATCAACAAGGTCGACCTGGCAGGCCAGCCCGTGCTGGCCTTCACCGTGCGCGCGAGCAGCATGGACGACGAAGCGCTGTCCTGGCTGGTCGACAACGACGTCGCCCGCAAACTGCTGAACGTGCCCGGCGTGGGAGCGGTCAACCGCGTGGGTGGCGTAACCCGCGAGATACGCATCGCGCTCGACCCGCAGCGCCTGCAGGCCCTGGGGGCGTCCGCCGCCGACATCTCGCGCCAGTTGCGCCAGGTGCAGCGCGAAAGCTCCGGCGGCCGCACCGACATCGGCGACGCCGAACAGCCCGTGCGCACCCTGGCCACCGTGGGCACCGCCGAAGAACTCGCCGGCCTGCGGCTGGTCCTGAGCGACGGCCGGTCCATCCGGCTATCCGACGTCGCCACCGTGACCGACACCATCGCCGAGCGGCGCTCGGCCGCCCTGCTCGACGGCCAGCCCGTCGTCGGCTTCGAGGTGGCCCGCAGCCGCGGCGCGAGCGAACTGGACGTTGCCGCGGGCGTGCAGCGCGCGCTGCACGAACTCAAGGCCCAGCATGCCGACCTGCAGATCACCGAGTCCTTCAACTTCGTCACGCCGGTCCAGGAGGAATACGACGGCTCCATGCGCCTCTTGTACGAAGGCGCGCTGCTGGCCGTGCTGGTCGTCTGGCTGTTCCTGCGCGACTGGCGCGCCACGCTGATCTCCGCCGTCGCGCTGCCGTTGTCCGTCATCCCCGCCTTCGCAGGCATGTACTTCCTGGGATTCTCGATCAACGTCATCACCCTGCTGGCGCTGTCCCTGGTCATCGGCATCCTGGTGGACGACGCCATCGTGGAAGTCGAAAACATCGTGCGCCACCTGCGCATGGGCAAGAGCCCCTACCAGGCCGCCATGGAAGCCGCCGACGAAATCGGACTGGCCGTGGTCGCCACCACCTTCACCCTGATCGCCGTCTTCCTGCCCACCGCCTTCATGAGCGGCGTCGCCGGACGCTTCTTCAAGCAGTTCGGCTGGACGGCCTCGCTGGCCGTGTTCGCCTCGCTCATCGTCGCACGCGTGCTCACGCCCATGATGGCCGCCTACCTGCTCAAGCCCGCCGTGCACGCGGGCAAGGAGCCGCGCTGGCTGCAGACCTACATGCGGTGGGTGGCTGCCTGCCTGCGCCATCGCTGGCTGACCGTGCTCGGGGCCGCCGTGTTCTTCATCCTGTCGATCGGCATGATTCCGCTGCTGCCCGCCGGCTTCATGCCCGCCGACGACAACTCCCAGACCCAGGTCGTGGTCGAGCTGCCGCCCGGTTCCACCCTGGCCCAGACCCTGGACACCGCCGAACTCGTCCGCCTGCGGCTGGCCAAGGTCCCGCACGTGCGCAGCGTCTACACCACCATCGGCGGCGGTACCGCCGGCGGCGACCCGTTCTCCATGTCCGGCGCGGCCGAGGTCCGCAAGGCCACCCTGACCATCCAGCTCGACCCGCGCGAAGACCGCCCCAAGAAACAAGGCATCGAAGAAGACATGCGCGCCGCCCTGCAGGAAATCCCCGGCATGCGCAGCCGCGTCGGCCTGGGCGGCTCCAACAACAAATACGTGCTCGTGCTGACCGGCGACGACCCCGACGCGCTGAACCAGGCGGCCCTGGCCGTCTCCAAGGAACTGCGCACCATACCGGGCCTGGGCAACATCTCGTCCACCGCCAGCCTCATCCGCCCCGAGATCGCCGTGCGCCCCGACTTCGCCCGCGCCGCCGACCTGGGCGTCACCAGCAGCGCCATCGCCGACACCCTGCGCATCGCCACCGTCGGCGACTACGACATCTCCCTGCCCAAGCTCAACCTGTCGCAGCGCCAGGTCCCCATCGTCGTGCGCCTGGACGAGGCCGCGCGCGAAGACCTCTCCCTGCTCGGCCGCCTGTCCGTGCCCGGCACGCGAGGCCCGGTCCTGCTCGACCAGGTCGCCACCCTGGACTTCTCCGCGGGACCGTCCGTCATCGACCGCTACGACCGCTCGCGCAACATCAACTTCGAGATCGAACTGGCCGGCATGGACCTGGGCGAAGTCGCCCAGCGCGTGGCCGACCTGCCCACCATCAAGAACCTGCCGCCCGGCGTGCGCCAGGCCACCGTGGGCGACGCCGAAGTCATGGGCGAACTGTTCCAGAGCTTCGGCCTGGCCATGCTGACCGGCGTGCTGTGCATCTACGTCGTGCTGGTGCTGCTGTTCAAGCACTTCCTGCACCCCGTCACCATCCTGGCCGCCCTGCCGCTATCGCTGGGGGGCGCCTTCGTCGGCCTGCTCATCGCGCACAAGAGCTTCTCCATGCCCTCGCTGATCGGCCTGGTGATGCTGATGGGCATCGCCACCAAGAACTCCATCCTGCTCGTCGAATACGCCATCCTGGCGCGGCGAGGACACCCCGCCACCGACGTGCGGCCGGCCGTGCCCGGCATGAGCCGCTGGGATGCCCTGATCGACGCCTGCCACAAACGCGCTCGGCCCATCATCATGACCACCATGGCGATGGGCGCCGGGATGCTGCCGATCGCGATCGGCTACGGGGCCGCGGATCCGAGCTTCCGGTCGCCGATGGCGATCGCGGTGCTGGGGGGGTTGATCACGTCGACGTTTTTGAGTTTGCTGGTGATACCGGTGGTGTTTTTGTTTGTGGATGATTTTGGGCAGTGGGTGCTGCGGTTGGTTCGGCGAGGGCAGATCGGTGCGGTACGGTGAGGAATAAATAAGGCAGCCGGCGATGCCGCGATTGGCCGCAATGAAACGCAAATCCGTCGCAGCATTTGGGCCAATCTCAACCTTGCAATATCGCCGCTCACAAGTACAGCATCGAGATATTTAACCTCTCGGCACCCGGTACGCGATAAACATCACTAAACCGAGAGTAGCCAGTAGCATCAAAAGCTTGCGTACATGGGTCTAGCTCAACGGCAAGGCTTAGCCAAAAGGTGGCTTCAGCTTTGACTCCTCCCTCAGCCTCTCCATACCAATCCGACGCAATACGAGTCCCGAACCATATATCAACCCTAACCCTACTGCGCAAGCCAACTTAAACCAGAAACCGTTTAACCAAAAAATTGCAACCGGAACCAACAAAAACCCTGACGCGAGGCCAAGCTTCGCAATTTTTTCAGATTTTTTAAACATTATTTGCTTAGCAGTTTTTTGTTTACCTGATCAGTCATCAGTCGATATGTAGGAGTCAACTTAAAGGTCTCGTTTATCACAAAATTCACTGGTGCCGTCGCGGGAAAGTGAGTCTCAATATACTGCGTCAACCCCCAAGAAAAAGCCTCGACAATAGAAGAACCTGGATTCGGTTCAAAATATTGAACACCCGCAGATGTTGTGAGAGATATCACCGCCAATCGAGTAGCAGCTTCGGGGTTTCTAAACATGATAGCAGCACCTGCCCCCGTAGCAGATCCGATCGTTTTCAGAGCATCTACCCCGTCGCGAGTCCCTGTCGTCCTGGGCAGGCCAGCACAGTTATTTTCAAACCCTGCAGGGCACTCTCCCCGCATGACGGCATTATTTCGAGCATTTGCTGCTGCTTCAGCCTGTAGTTTCGTCATAACCTGATTGAACAAATACCCGTAAGCAGCAGTTATGGCACCATTGGCGAATTGTCCGCCACCGATCACCGAAACGGTTCCACCGGTCGCTACCGCGGCGGCGAAGCGTTGATAATCGTTCCAACCTTCAGGAGTATGAATAGTCACCAACTTACCTGCTACGGCCGAGGCCGCGCCGCGCAGGCACCCACCGCCCTGCAACTCTCCACTGGCACATCCCACCGCCGCATGCCCGGCATAGATCAGGTTCCCGTCGAGGCCCCCCGCCCAACCAAATCCTGCTCCAACAATTGCGCCTTTTACCGAAGCTTCGAAGTCCCCGCCCGTTGCCACCATCGTTCCGGAGAAACCTCCTAGAGCGCCGGCCGCCACGCTAGCTCCGCTCCATCCTCCGAAATTTGCCAGGTACCAGTTCCCCGTCATATAGCCCACCCCAATGGACAGGCCCATGCGCCCGACCTTGGACTCAGCGATGCTGCTGACCCCCTTGGCGACACTGCCGATGAGATCCCCGACGGCATCCAAGATATCATCGATAAAGCTAAGGAGCCCATACCCTGACGGATCGACGCCGTTCAGCGGGCTATTAAAGGCATAGGAGTAGCGGTTGTAGGACTGCGGGTTATACGGAGCCTGAATCATCGGATCGGCACTCATGAAGCGCCCGATGCGCGGATCGTAGATCCGCCCGTTCATGTGCACGAGCCCGACCTCTTCGAGGTGCTCATGTCCCGTAAAGCCCCGATCCGTGTTGACGCCTGCCAGCGTATTGCCCGGATCGGTCGTGCCGTTGGGGAATTGCCGCTTGCCCCACGCATCGTAGGCCAGCCGCTCGACCACCGCGCCGGTCTCATCCGAGACCGCGTTGGTCGAACCCAGATGATCCTTGTGCAGATAGCGCAGCGTCGTCACGTTGGTGCTGCGCGTCGTGTAGATCGCCACCGTGCCGCTCGAGGCGGTGATGTAGTGCTTGTGTTCGGTCACCCCGCCGGTCTTGACCTCCTTCTCGTAGAAGAGGCCGCCGACGTTGTCCGGGTGCACGTAGTACACCGTACCCGAGGGGGCGATCTGCTTGACCCGCTGATGCGTGTCGTCGTACACGAAGGACAGCGTGGTGCCGTTGCCGGTGATCGTGGCCGGCATGTTGAAGCCGGTATAGGCCACCGTGCGGCCCGCCCCCGTCAGCATGCTGCCGTTGGCGTCATAGGTGTAGGTGGCCGCCAGCGTGCCGGTGATGCTGGCCACTGCGTGAGGCCGTACACTGGTCGCGCCGCTGGCGTTGTACGCGTAGGTACCCACGCCGGACTTGGTCTTGATGTTGCCGATCTCGTCATAGGTCACCGTGGTGGTGACCACGCCCGTCACGCCCCCGCCCTGGGTGGCGACGGTGATCAGCCGGTTCAGGTTGTCATACCCGAAGGTCTCGGCCAACCCCTGGTTCGTGTCCTGGCGCGACTGCAGGCTGCCGAGCTTGTCGTAGGTGTAGCTCAGGTTCTGCACCGTCGTGGCCGTGCCGACACCGGCGGTGACCTGGCGCAGCCAGTTCGTGTTGGTATCGTAGACATAGGTCGAGACCACGTTGTTGCCGTAGGTCTCCTTGGTCAACTGGCCACGGTCGTTGACGTCCGCCGCCGCGATGCTCCAGTACAGCGCGTTGGTGGCGTTATTGCGCACCGCTGTCATCAGTCCCAGCGTCGAGTATGTGTACTTGAGCGCGAAACCGGTCGGGTAGGTGCGCGTGGCGATGCGGCCATTGGCATCGTAGGTTACGCTGGCGGTGTAGGTGGTATCCAGCGTCGTGGTCGAACTCGTCGGCCGGCCCAGTGTGTCGTAGGCATAGCTGCGCTGCGTGCCGTTGTCGGTCTGCGCCTGGCACAGCTTGCCCACGCCCTTGGTGCAACTGTCGTAGGTCCAGGTGCTGTTCAGGCCCACCTCGCTGCGGCTGATCATCCGCCCCAGCTTGTCGTAGGCCTGAGTCGTGATCTGCCCCTTCGCATCGGTCTGCTTGATCAGTTCGCCCAGCGCGTTGTACTGGTACGTCCAGGTCCCCATATCGGGGTCCTTGAGCTGGGTCTTGCGGCCCCGCACGTCGTAGGTCAGCGTGGTGGTGTTGCCCAGCGGGTCGACCGTCTTGATCAGGTTGTCATAGGGATCGTAGGTGTAGCTGATCGTCTTGCTGTAGGCATCCGTGACACTGACGACCTGGCCTTGGCGGTTCTTGGTGGTGGTCGTCGCCTTGCCTTCGGCATTCGTGGTCTTGACCGTCAAGCCGGTGTACTCGTGGGTCACCACCCGCGTACCCATGGTTCCCGGCGAGTTCTCGCTCAAGGGCCGATCCAGGTCATCGTAGGTGTAGGTCGTCCAATAGTTCGTATTGGTGCCCGAGTACGGATAGCTCTTGCCCGTGACCCGGCCGAGGGTGTCGTACGCAGTGTCCTGCTTGATCGTGCGGCTGGCCGAGTCGACGGTCTCGCTGCGGATGGTCCGTCCCAGTTCGTCGTAGTAGGTCTTGACCCAAGGCCCGTTGGCTACGCCGCTGCTGTTCTGCGGCGTCTCGTGGACCAGGTACTTGGCGTACGCCGGGCAACTGGCCGTGCCACCATTGACCCCCGAGCAATACAGATACGCCCACGCCGTGCGATTGCCGTCGGCCCGGATCTCCAGCTTCTTGCGGCCCAGGTCGTCGTACTGCCAGGTCGTGGTCAAGCCGTTGGGGCCCGTTAGCGTCAACACCGCCCCCGTCTTGGCATCGTAGGTGCGCGTCTCGGTCTGCGACAGGGCATTGGTTGTGCTGGTGGGGAACTGGCCCTGCGCGTCATAGCTGATCGTGGTCGAGCGCGCGGTGAACGCCGCATACGCCAGCGTGCCGGTCGGCGCCGCCGCCTCGGTCACGCCGCCCTCGGTCGTGCCGTTGCAGTTGCGCGTGGTGCTGCCCGTGCGGTTGCCGTAGGTATCGAAGGTGTACTCGGTCACCTGGCACAGCTCGCTCTTGGCGGGCTCGATGATCTCCTTCTTCAGGATCCCATCCGTGCCGTAGACAAAAGCCGATTCGCGGATGACCGTGGCGGCCTGAGCTCCCCAGCTCAAGCATGCCGTTGCTAAATACGAGATCCCCCACCGGATCCACCGATTGCGCTGTGCCATGAATTTCCCCCGCCTGGACCTACTGGTTATGCTGATGACTGCTGGTTCTTGTTGAGATGTCGTGCACGACTCGCTAGGGCGAGACGCTGGTGACCTTGGAGCGCTGCAAGCGCCCCAGGATCCAATTGGTCAGGTCCGGGGCAAGATAGGTGTTGTCTGTAGTCTTGCTGTAGCCATCGGGGGTCGTGACCTTGACCTGGGTCGGGTCCCCGTACGCGTTGTATTGCTGAGTTGTCGTCGTGTCCGACATCAGCACGCCGGCCAGATCCTTGCGGCGCTCGATCTTGCTGGCCAGGTACGGGAAGTACCGGTTGCCCGGTGCCACCGGACATGTCGTAACGGTAGCGTTCCCCTCGGGCACCTTGCAGCCATACGTCGAGGTCCGGTACTGCATGTCCATGACCGGTGCACGCCCCACGCGAAAAAGCGTCTCCAGGCCCGTGTACGGCCAGGTCTGCGAATACTCGGTGTAGGTTTCGAAGCCCGTGGCCGCATCTACAGCCTTTACCGTGCGGAAACCCAGCGCGCCACGCCCCGTGACATCGGCCTTCAGGCCGCTGTAGGTGTAGTTCGTGTGCCTCAGTCCGCCACGCCCGTCCGACACCGAAAGCTTGGAAACTACGTACATTGGGGGTTGAAGGGCAACCTCCGGGTACGTCGCGGTTTCCTTGGTGTAGACGCTCGAATCCGTCAAGGGTTTATAGCTGAAACTGACCTTCCCCCCCAACCCGTTCGAGACTTGAGTCATCAGATAGGGATTATCAGAAACGGAGTACCACTGCTCCATTTTCCCGTTCCACGAGCTCCCATCGCGATAGAATTTTATTATCGATGGTCGAGATGAGCCGGAGACATCGGCAACATACTCTCTGTGCTTTTCACTCCAGCCCCCCATATATTCATTTGAAACGGGAGCAAAACCGGTTCCCGTAGCCAGCCAAGTTTCGGCGCGGGCAACATTCGTACTGGCGTCATGCCAAACACGCACCATATCCTGCTTCCCATCTCGATTAACATCCAGGATATGTTCACGATGAAGATCCGACCAGACATTCATCTGATCGTTGGATGCAACAGCAAACCCCAGCCCTGAGTTTATCCAAACTTCAGCTCGCGCGTACGGGGATTCCGCTTTCCAAATTTTCACCAAGTCGATAAGTCCGTCCCCATTGACATCCATGGGATGAATTCTATCCTGAGCACTCCATCCACCAAAATTCCCGGAGAACAGTAATTGAAAAGGACTCCCTGTTCCCCAAGGATCTACTCTAATCGCCCAGACGCTAACCGTGGACGCATATTCTCCTTCTTTTTTTTGTATACGGACAATATCTGCCCTTCCATCCCCATTCGCATCAAACACAAACTCCCGATCTTCCTCTCGCCAATTCCCTACGTCGAATGTCCCGCCCCACGAAAAATAGGTGTCGTTGGATAACCAGATTTCTGCTCTTGCAATATTGTTATATTCGTGGAACTTTATGAAATCCTGCTTTCCGTCGTCGTTGGTGTCAAGTATGTAATATCGGTGGTTGTCAACCCAGCCCCAGACATCGGCGTTGGAAACCAGTATGAAGGAGTCGCCCTGCGAAAGCCATAGTTCAGCTCGAGCCGAGGTTCCGTCATTCCAGAAGCGGACGACATCGGACCGGCCATCGCCGTTGGCGTCCAGGGACATTTCCTTGTTTTTTGGATTCCACCCACCGAAATCGTTATTCGAGACTCGCACCAATGTGCTTCCGTCCGAGAGCCACAGTTCAGCTTTCGAGGCCGGGGGGGAGGTATTGCTTTGCCAGATTCGTAGTACATCGCTCCTGCCATCCCCGTTCGCGTCCAGTACTAGTTCCCGATGCTCGTCATTCCACCCTCCGAAATCTTGCGATCTATTTCCGGTGAGCATCTCTGCGGATTGAGCGGGATATTCAAATGACATGACAGGTAAACACTGCGCCGCTTTGCAAACTTTTACCGTCCGAAGACGGGATCGCGAGACGAGAGCGTCGACATTCGCATATCCAAGCTGATACTCCCGAATCAACTCGGATCCCGAATAGGTTCTTATCGCCTTGAGTCTTTTCGAACTATAAAAGCGTTCGCCCGATTGATAAATCGTTTCAGCATCAGGGCGCAGATCGTATTCGAATCTTATAGAAGCGATAGGGCTTGTTTGCGAGGTCGGCGTGTGCTCGATCGCGTCGATCGACAATTCCTTGTTTGTCGAATCTTTTGTATAATTGAAGGTTGTCGAATTGCCCTTTCGATCCACGATTCGGTTCAGCGACCATGCACCAACGACCCCTTTTGATGTAATTTCGATACGAGAGTTTGCCTCTTTACCAAATTCCAGTGTTTCGCCCGATTTTGTTTGAATACTGAACCATTCCGGACCATTCGTTGCTCCGCCGTGGGCTACAACGCGATCGAATTTTTCCAGTTCGTGACGATATGAGCTATTGTTAGCACCATGACTTCCCGAGACCAGCAACAGCCGTTGGCCGTCTAGACAAAATTGGTCTCGACTCGAGAAGTCCACCGTAGTGCTATAGGTCGATCCATCTTGATGGGGCGTCACCGGACAACGCGAGATGGCCGAAAGTGCTGATAGTCGCCATCCCACCCCTAGGGGTCCATTACCAGTCTGATGGTTATAAACCAGTGCCAGATACGGTGAAACGTGACGCATCTGCGGAGGGACTTCCAAGGGAATTGAGTAACTCGCGGCACCATCCGGAGCGACATGAGCCCTTCCCTCAATTGCCATTTGCCCCCAAGCCAATTTTCCCGCCAAGCAAACTCCAACCACAGCTGCCGCCGTAGCAATTTTCATGGAGCATCTCCAATCTGTATGTGAACACGTTTTCATTTATTGGCTTTTCCATTAACTCCAATGCGATATCCCTGCTCGTTGCGGCTTAAAGAGGCGATCGTCCAACCGTATTCCTCCCCGCTAGCGTCCTTCAGCCGACGGATCACCTCCTGAAATCTTGCCGTGGTGGTGGCTTGAAGCTCCAAACGAGTAGTCGCCTTCGATTGGTTATGCTCAAAGGCCTTCATCAGCACACCGTCTCCTTGAGAGGCCTCGAGTTCCCTCAGCACTTGCGCCCAGGGGTAGCGGATCTCAGCCGCGATCCCCTGTGCCAAGGCATTCGCTTCGATCATGGACTTGTCTGGCAAGGGTCGCCGCAAGGCAGAACGGCGCGCGTCCCCTTGTTCACGCAACTTCTGCTGTAGCCCTCTCAATTCGTCTTGCATCGTGAACAAGGTGTCGGCCCCAGCCCAGACAGACATAGCCCCCAACGCTAAAACGAGCCAAGACAGACGTTGATTCAGTGGTTCGGACAGAAAGTTCATCGACAGGCTCATGTCACGCTCCCCAGAACAAGGCAATCCAGAAAATTTCCTTGGAGCCGGTCAACTGCCAAGCTGCCTTTTGCCTTTTGCGTGTGCATGATCGCCACTTGTGTCGGCGCCGCGCTTTGTAGCGCGACCCGCTGGACGAAACTACGAGCGTCTTCTTGTCCCACGATCAGTGTCGAGATTCGCGGCGCCCCCGAGCGAACATCCATGAGCGTTATAACGTCGTCTTCCAAAACTCCAAGCGCCCCATTTTCCTTCAGAACGACGTTCTGGCGAGTGAAGACCTGTCCAAACCAAGGGCTAACAGCGCGGAGCTTTACCTTGGATGACAGGTTATCCCGCAAGGTGTCGATAAGGGAGATCGGAGCTGCCGCGGCAACAACGCCGAATCTTTGCGGCGCAACGATGACCCGCCATTTGGTGGCGTCCAGTCCGAGGCGATCTGCAAATAGTTTGCGAGCAATCGCAACCAAGGGATCGTCCGTATACACCCCTGGCGGCAAGGGGAACGTCATCCATCGGCAGTGCGCCCCTCCAAGCCAGATGGTGAGCCGGGCAGACCGCCCGATCAAAAACTCTGCCAGGTTGTCCAATCTACCAGCGTCGCATTCCGTAAGCGCTACCCATTTTTTGGACCACGGCCAATTCGCAGCCTTGCGCAGCAATGCCGTTTTGCCTCCCAGATAAAGCGAGTACTCAGTCGACCGCAGATACGACACGCTCCACCTCCTCCCACGTTGTCACTCCCTGAGCGACCAGGCGAACGGCCCGGTTCCGAAGCGGTTCCACGCCCAACGTTTGAATATGCTCTCTAAGCAAACGCACTGGGTCGCGGCGGATAACCATTTCCCTGAATACGTCGTCCACGGGCAATACCTCAGCCACGGCTCTCCGCCCTTTGAAACCAGTTTGTCTGCAATGGATACACCCCACCGGCCGCCGCAAAGCCAACGGTTCAGCCGATCCAAGGAATGCGGCGATCTTAGCGCCTACCAATGGAGACGGCTCCGACTGGGCGCAATGGAGACACAGTGTTCGGACGAGGCGCTGTGCCATGACTCCGACTAGGGCAGACATGAAGTTGTAGGGGTCCACGCCCATATGAAGAAATCGCCCCACCACGTCGTAGACATTGTTGGCATGAACGGATGTCAAGACCAAGTGTCCAGTCAACGCCGCTTGAACTGCGATTTCTGCCGTTTCGGAGTCGCGGATTTCTCCCACTAGGATGCGGTCCGGATCGTGCCGCAGGATTGATCTCAACCCCTTCGCGAAGGTCAATCCCTTTTTCTCATTGACGGGAATCTGTAGTGCTCCAGCCAGTTCATATTCCACCGGGTCTTCGATGGTGATAATTTTTTCTTCACCGGTATGAATCTCGGTCAGTACCGAATACAAGGTGGTGGTCTTCCCGCTACCTGTCGGCCCTGTGACCAGCAACATGCCATGCGGCTGCCGGGCGAGCCGGCGAATCGTAGCCTTGGTGTCGTCGGGCAGGCCCAAGCTGGACAGCGATAGCGTGCCAGCTTCGTCGCGCAGCTGCGCCTTATCCAGCAGGCGGATGACCGCATCTTCTCCGTAGATGCTTGGCATGATGGAAACTCGCAGGTCGATGTCCCGCCCGTTCATAGCTACGCGGAACCGTCCATCCTGCGGGATCCGCGTTTCACCAACGTCGAGTTGGGCAAGCACCTTGATGCGATTCAACACTTCTTCGACGGGGCGGTCACTGGCATAGCGCGAAGCTTCCACCAACACTCCGTCCAGGCGAAGTTTTACCTGCAGGCCATCGCGCCGGTTTTCGAAATGGATGTCGCTTGCGCCCGATTTCCAGGCGTCCAGAACCACCGCATCGACAAATCTGACAACAGGGCTTGAGGCGGCCTCAATGCTTTCTCGCGAGATTGCCCGAGTCGAAGACGACACCGCTGTGGGCTTCCCCTCTGCCATGAAATCATCAGCCGTGCCCTGCTGGCTTTCAAGATACGCATGGATCGTAGGCCGATCGGTCCATGCCAGTCGCGGCATGGTTCCGAGTCGATTGACCAGCCACTGCGTGAGATCGATGTCCCAGGGGTCATCCAAAGCAATGCCAAGTGCTCCATCGGGTAAGGCGAACGGTACGATCTCCCTTTTTCGGCACTCAGCCAGCGGCAAGGTGTTCATCCGCGCACTTTCCACGCTGAGCAAGTTCTCGGCCGGCAGTAGAGAAAACCGGGCTAGCAGCCATTGACGTAGCTCTGAAAAAGGAAGATTTGCCTCCTCGGCCAATGCTGCGCCCAGTCCCTGGGGGCCGCGCCTGAGACGGGCACCATCCAGCCAAGTGGGAAACAGGTTGTCCCTGTCCGAGATCACGGTCATTGCAGAATCCCCGCCAAATCAAAGATTGGCATGTAGATAAGAACCACGATCGAGCCAATCAGGCTTGCCACCGCCATAAGAAGTATCGGTTCGACCAACCTGGAGGCACGTTCAAGTGCGGTCTCGAGCTCGCGGCTGTACGTAGCCGCCAGGGCATCGAAGCCGACGGCCAGGTCTCCCGTGCGTTCACTCGCCAGCAAAATGCGCTTGGCAAACGCGTCCGCCAACCCCGCCGTTGCCCAAGCGTTACTCACGGGACGGCCTTCGTTCACCGCGAGGCTGGCTTGTTCGACGCCACTCCTGATCCTGTCGGAAAAGGCAAGCGATTGGGCAAGGCGCAAAGCGCCTGGTAGGTCATATCCTCCCTTGAGCAACATGCCAAGCGACGCACTGATACGGGCAAGCTGAAACTTCTCGGCGAAGCGCCGCAGCGGGCCGATCTTTACGAGCGACTGTCCGACCCTGGCGCGAGATCGCGGGTCCCAGAGTAGACGAGCGATGGCAAATCCGGTGGCGGCGCAGCCTACGGCTATCTCCAGGCCATACCGGTCTATCGTCGCGCCCACAGTCAGAAGCACTCGGGTTGCCGTGGAAACTTGTGCAGCGGTGCCATCATAGACACCGGCAAATCGCGGAACGACATAGGCAAGCAGGAAAACCGCCACCAGAAAGCCGAAGCCCACGACCAGCATCGGATACACCGCGGCATTGAGAACCTTGCGACGCAGATCACTCAACGCCCCGGCATACTTCGCGTACTCTTCGAGCGCGTCGGCGATCCTACCCGTTCGTTCATTGGCCCGCACTGCGGCAATCAGCACTGCGGGCACTTCGTAGCTTGCCGATGCGAGCGCATCGGAAAGCGGCAGACCCTCCATCAACTTGCCAAGCAACTCGCGATAGACCGCCGCCGCCGTACCCTCTCCGCGCAAAGACAACGTTTCCAGCGCTTCCGCAAGACTGAGTCCAGCCCGAAGCAAGCCGGCCAGCTCAATGGATAGAAGCCGGATATCGGGTTTCTTGCGACGTTGCCAACTGAGCCGCGCGGCGGATCTAGCCTGAAGAACAACGAGCCCTTGATCCGCCATGGCAGCCCTGGCCGTGTCGAGATCCGCCGCCTCGAGCTCGCGATAGCCGGCGGTGCCTTGAGCCGGGTCATATACCCGCATGCGAAATAGCATGGCGGGGCTAGTTGCTTAGATCCGCATTGTCGCCTTCTCCACCGGCAGTGCCGTCCTTGCCCAGCGAGATGACGTCATAGTCCCGGCCATCGGTGCCAGGGTGGCGATATTGATAAGCGCGCCCCCAAGGGTCGGTGGGAGCGTCCTTCCGGAGATAGGGTCCATTCCAGCGCTCCATACCCTCCGGCTTGCGGAACAGCACACCCAGCCCTTGTTCGGTTGAAGGAAAGTCCCCTGTGTCCAATCGGTACTGATCGAGGGCTTTTACGAAAGCATCGATCTGCGCTTTTGCGACCCCAGCCTCCGATCGCCCCAGTTGCGAGAAATACCGGGGTCCGACATAGGCCGCCAGCAAACCCAGGATGGCGACCACGACCAGTAGTTCCAGCAGCGTGAAACCGCGCGTCTGTCGAGTGACGTGTGTTGAGCATCTTGTCATCGTTTTGCCTCGCTAGGTATGAATACGAATTTCCAGTCTGAATAGTGCTCCCCCCCGGTGGTCGAGCGTTCGAGCTCGATTGGGCGGCGTCGGAGAGGAGCAGCATCGGAGCGCGAATAGATGCCGGCCATGCCACCACCGATTTCCTCCATGCCCCAGTCGTATGTTCGGGTAACGGGGTCGAACGGAATTCGTCTCAGATGTCTTTTCATGGTGACAAAACGGCGGTCTTCCAGCAGGTCATCCCAGGTTCGAGGTAGAGTCGGAAGCGTCCCCGGTGAGGAATAGTAGTAAGACGCGATGGCTCGTTCGACCTCGAGACCAGTCCTGATCAGTTCGGCCTCCGCGTCACGGCGGGTAAGCTGTGAACTCAGGGGGCCGATCTTGGCCAACCCGACTCCAAAAATCGCCAAGGCGAACAGCAGCGCGAGATAGCTGAACCCCTCCTGTCTACCAGCTCGCATACGCGCTCCCGTCTCGGGCTTGCCCGGTTGCTCCGCTGCGAACATCGAAGACTTTGCCCATTTCAGGGTCTTTGGGGGGAATGGCCACCCAGGTATCAGACCGATCCGTGACGGGATCCATGGGACGACGTAGCAAATAGTGTTGCTGGATCAGCGAGTCCAGCGAATCGGGATATCTTCCCGTATCCGCGTAGAAGTGGTCGATGGCCCGGCGCATTTCCTGAAGATTTGCCCGTAGAACGGCTTCCTTTGCATGATCGGTATGCTGGAAATAGCGCGGGACCACGATGGATGCCAGGAGCGCAAGAACCGCCATGACGACCATCAACTCGATCAGTGTGAAGCCTAAAGGGCGCATGGGAGCATGTCGAATTCTGGCTCCCACGTCACCACTCCCTGTACGGAATGCCGTTTAGACCAACCCCAGGGGAAAGGGAATAGACGTCGTAGACGTCCTCGCCTGGTTCCGGATCCGTATGCGGAGATGCGTAGCTACGAAGCCCCCATGTTTCCTCGGCGCCTAGCTTGGGGTCCCCAAAAGGGTCGCGCGGGAGACGACGCAGAAAATACAGCACTCCCCCATCGGTTGATGCGGCGTTTGGCGTTCCTTCCACCAGGGCCATGAGTGTGGGGGGATAACCCGACGCGCCCCCCGTCTGGGCCAGTTTCGCCTTATCTCCTCCGGCAAGCTTATAGGCATCAATGGCTTGACGTATTTCCACCAGCGCCTGCTTGAGTTCCCGCTCTTTTACGCGTTTCACGGTCAATTCCGCCAAGGGCATGGCCAGCAGCGCCAGGGTCGACAACACAACTAACACGACGACCAGTTCGATAACGGTAAACCCCGTTTGGCTCCGGTTGATCAAGGTGCGCCTCCATCAGGAGCCAGCAGTTCGGTACGCACTGACAAAGGTTGGTAGACAATGACCACACCGCGCATCTCCACGGATTCAATACGATAGGTGCCGTCCAGGATATCGCCCGCCGATACGGCGATCAGGTCGTTATCTCGCATCAGATACGTGACGGCAACGCCATCGAATCCCGTTACTCTTCCGAAGTAGCGGAAGGGCATCGGAGGGGCGGTGGGAGGAGGAGGCGGGGGCGTCGAGGTTTCAGCGACCGGTGCGACAGGGGCGGGTAGGGAAAATGGGTCGGTGGCCGCATCCTCCAGAGGCGGTCGGTCCATCTCCAGGGAAACGCTTTTTGCAGACCGCCGAGCGGATGTCCCGCTGGCGGACGTCGTGGCCCGGTCCGCGACACTGACCAGTTCCTGTGGACTATCGCTAGCTTTAATGAAGTAGCCAGCCAACGTGGCGACAGCGAGGAAGGTCAATACGACGCGCGTGTTCAACATCTTCAATCCCTCGTCATTGATCGTTCGGCTCGGCTCCAGTGCGTGAAGTGCAAGCGCGCGTCTACGACTCCTTCTTGGGGAAGCGTCTGGTTGAGCGATAGTGCGTTCAATGCCAACGTGGGATGCTGTTCGAGAACCTTGGACAAGCCAGCCTTGATGGCTGGGTAACGTCCTTGCAGTGTTCCTACTATCTGCGTCTTGGTGAGGTCCTGTCGGATTTTCTGGGACACCGCGGTGAAACTGGCCTCATTGACTTGGACACCGGCAGTCGCGAATGCATCGACGAGATCTGCCGGCAACGCTTCGAGATCGGATGGCCCTTCCAACCTAGGGCGAATCTGCGCAAGCAGTGCCACAGGAGCGGATTCCGGCACCGCAATCTCGGGAAGTGCGGAAAGGTCCTTGGCGGCGAGATCAAGAGCAAGACGGGCCCTGGGGATGTCGACGGCAGCCAGCCATCCCGCGGCAACCAGCAGCAAGCAGCCAGCAATGCCTGGCACGCCCAGGCGTTGTCCCACCCGTCGCGCGAGAAAGGCGTGCCAACGCAGCCGTTCTTGCCAACGTCCACTGCGAAGCCAAATCGCAACGCTCGTCATTCGGCTACCCATGCGTCTACTTCGCCTGCACACCGATTACCAAGGGCGATGGCAGCGGTACAGCTTCAGGGGTAGCGTCGATGACCATCGGCGTCGCGCTGACTATGCTGATCTGTCCTTTTCCTCGATTGCCCAGAGCCCTGAATCTAAGTGTGGCCAACGTTCCTTCCGCCACTACGCCTTCTGCCTTGTTGCGCAAGATGCCGATCATGACGCGTCCCGTATCTTCCTGCAGCGATTTGGACAGGCTCAGAGCAACCTCGCCGGTCTTCAACAACTCGCCTTCTTCCACATCTTCGAAAACGAATCTCGACCGATCGAATCCCACCGTAAACGGCATGCCGCGCAGGGCTTGCTTGGTGGCTACATTCACCGAGACAGTGAATGATTCCCCCGGAATAACAGTGGAAGGCCCTTTCAACACCAGGGAAACAGGCGCGTTCGACACCGCATCATCACGAGCCCCCTGCGGCCCGCCTGATGGCGATGAGACGCCGCCCCTCTCTGCCGGCTCATTCGCCGAACGGGGGAGGTTTTCCACATCAGCCAGAAGCAATGCTCGGCTGCGGGCGTTCGTTTCGGTTCCAGACCAGAACTCGGCGAAGTTGATTTCTGGCCGTCTCGCGCTTCTCACGATACGAGGCATGATGGACAGGACGATTTCGGTGTTGCTGCCGTCGTCCTTCTGGGATGAAAATAGGCGCCCCATGACGGGAACGTCTCCCAACCCTGGCAGCCTCGTGGATTGCGTCCTTTCTTCGCGTTTGATCAAGCCGGCCAGTAGTTGCGTTTCACCATCGCGCAGCTTCAACACTGTCGAAGCGTTCCGTGTTCCGATTTCGTAGGTCACGGATCCGCCGGGCGTGGGGACCTGGCGAGTCAAGGAGCTAACTTCCAGGTCCACCTTGATCCCGACGTGCTCGTCTGGCTGTATGGTTGGAACGACCTCGAGTTTCAAGCCAACATCAATGAATTGGACGTTTTCGGATACAAAACCGGTCGATGTCGCGGTGGTCGTGATGATGGGCAGTTTGTCCCCGATGAGTATGCGAGCCTTTTCCTTGTTCTTTGTCCGGATGCGGGGATTGGCCAGGGTATTCACATCGCCAACTTCACGACGTAGGTTGAGCGTCAATGAAGGGGTCGAGACGCCGATCCTGCTGCTGTTCAAGTTGCCCAGATCGTTGAGCGTAAGCTGGGTGCCACCAGACGACCTCAGTGGGGTCAACGTCAGGCTGTTCGGGAATTTCACGCCTAGCTCATTCAGTTTAGTCGAGCTGACCTCCAACACCTCCACCTCGAGGACAACCTCCGCATCCGGCACATCCTGCAGCGAAACGAGGCGCTCGGCTAATCGCACGATATCTGCGTTCTCCCGGATGACAACCATGTTGGTCCGCTCGTCTACATACGGGTCCCTGACCTTCAGCATGAGCTTCAGCATGTCGGCAATCTGCCGGGCGCTCGCGTTTGCCGGATAGAACGCCCGAACGATCAGATCCTGATAGTTGCGCTGCTTTTCCTGTGTATTGGGATACATAAGAATCGTCGTGGCATCCAGGACTTTCTTGGAGAGATTGGTAGTGCTGGCAATCAGGTCTAGCGCATCCTCCAGGCTTGTTTCATGCAGAAAGACCGTCGTTCGAAGGTCGGCAGGGATGTCCTTGTCCAGCACGAAATTGACACCCGTCGTGCGCGATATGGCTTCGAACACCGGGCGTACGCCCGCATCCCGAAACTCCAGAGAAACCGGTTTTCCAGCTGCCAGGCGTTGAGCATTACGTGCTTCACGCGTGCGGCGCTCGACCGCCAGCTTCCGCTGAAGCTCCAGCAACCCGTAATGGGACGGCGCTTCCCGGAGCGCCTCTTCCACAAGAGCTTGTGCGGGATCGAACGCGCCCGAGTCCACCAATCCATTGGCTTTGGTCAAAGCGACATTCGCGCGTGCCTCTTTTCTGACTTGCTCCTGCACCTCTTTGGCGCGCGAGTTAGTCGGATCGATACGCAGCAATCGCGATACCTGCTCATCCGCCGCCTCAGGCCTTCCCGAGGACAGGTCCGTTTGGGCGGCGGCTAGCAAGCGCGAAACAATGATTTCTTTTGCGTTGGTTCTGACGACGCGCAGTGTCGAGTCGGATGGGTGTTCCGCCAAGCCTTGATCCAGCCCGGCCAGAGCGTCTTCGTAGTGTCCTTGCCGAAGCAGGGTTTGCGTCTGCTCCTGCAAGCGCTGCGTGGCGCATCCTGCCAAGAGGCTTAGGCAGACACACCAGGCGAGCCGGCCAGAAAGAGGAAAAAAGGGGCTTTTATGGTTATGACTAGCTGGCAACAAGCCCCATGCTGGCCAGAAGCGGGCGGAGGCTAACAGGGGCCTGAGACGCATGCGGAACGCCATAAGTAAGCAACGTAAGCACTTATATCATACCCCGCATAGAATTAGCGCCTGTTTCCAATGGATGAGCTGGCATCTGACAGTAGAGACAGAATAAAAATTGAAATAAAGGTATCTTTTTGCGTCGTGATAAGAGATAGTTATATAGTCAATTGTCACGAAGGTCATAGCCGATCAATCGTGTAAATATTACCGGCGTCTTGCATTTGGATGGAAAAATAACAAGAGAAAGTATATGGCGCTTGGGGACGCTGTACTTGTTTCAACTCGTCGCCAGCTTCACTACTGTGCGGACTCAAGTATCGATACGGCGGAGCCTGGCGTCAGCCCTTCCAGGGCAGCACCGCATTCCCATCAAGATCTCGCCCGGTTTTCCCGGCATGCTGAGGGTTGAATGAGATCTCCCTGCCGCTGCCCGCGAACGATTGCACAGGATGGCGTCCGAGGCAGCGTCAATTTTGATGCAGCTGGTCAATTCTGCTTGAATGGGCCCATGCCGCCGCAGCTCGAACGCCACTTGTAGAACGCCGCCGAGTCAATGCCCAACTCTTGGCACGGCTCCGGCATTGCCAACCAGGCTTCTAGCGTTTGATCGCCTCAACGAGAAAATTCTACTGTTGTCTTCACCGATTTTGCGGGGGAATTACCTCCGGCCCCTCCGATTTCAGAACCGCTTTCGATGAAAACGAACGATGGATGATTGACGCCAGCGCCGCAAAGGTAAAAGGCAGCGACAGAGCAAGAGCGTAATTTCCCACGATCAAGTGCTTAGCCATCTCATAGAAGCCATCGCCCAAAGATACGAGGTACTGAGTAAAACCAAAAACGGCAAGAAAAACGCCTACGATCAAAACCGATCTTTCTTTTTCATTGACGAATCCATTTCTTCTGATCAGTAAAATCCCAGAAAAACACAACACCAACAGCACAAAAAAATTCAATCCGTGCTTGAAAATTTTTGGCCAGAAATTAAAAACGGGAAGATCAGAGAAATTCGGGCTATTCTTTATTTTTTTCCCAAGATGCACCAAATCCAGGACACGGCCCTCGTTAAAGGATTCGAACAGCATCTTCACCCCGACACTCGGGTGGCTTCCAATCAACGCAGCGACATCTACGTAGCTGACTCTCAAGGTTTTCATGCATTCTTTTCCTCCCGGATCGAATGCAGAAACTCCTATGCACTCACGCGCGACGGGGTTCCCTCGAACGGACCGAATGGATGCAGCATCATCTTCCGACAAGGTCTTGAGTGCCCCGAAATAAAGCGCATGGTACGAATTGATTTCTCCGTATCGTCCAAAATATACCGGCGACAGCGCAACGATCTGAAAAAAAACGGCGACCAGGGTAAGCTTGACGACTTCCTTTCTTGACGACAGGAACGAAAGCAGAAAAAGCAGTGAAAGCGCCGGCAAATAAAAATACGCAGTCTTGGCTGCACCCACCAAAGTAGCGCACGACAGCAGCCAAAAACCGGTTCTGGCGCTCTTGTTTTCGTGAAACCTGAGAAGCAAGAAACCGAAGACGGGCAGAAAAATTATTGCGATCTGCTCTTCATAAAAGGAGTTCAGAAAAGCGGTCCATGCGGAATCGACAAAAACGACGCCAAAGAGAGCGACAAAAATCCAGGCCGGCAAACTCGAAAACCGCCGCCGGAAATGATATGCGGCGGAGATGAACACTACGCACAGGATCAATCTTGACAAGACGGACCCCAGGATCACGGAATAATCCGCATTCTGGCCGCCGACCAACTTCGACAGACCAGCCTGGAGTAACAAGTAGGGCTTATAGGTGGAAATCGAAGATAATTTTCTTATCTCCGGCCAATTCGATAAAAAAACCCAATTATCAACCCAGCCACTGAAAAAACGCTCTCCCCACTCCCCGGTCCCACCCGCTGGCCACATCGACGAAAAACCAGCTGGCTTTTCAAAGATGAATCCAACGCTCCTTGAAAAATCGCCGTTATCCGCATAACCGGTCAGGAGATGCAGGAAACTCAGCGCAACGAAACATCCAAGGACCCCATAATAAGAGAACGGTTCTATTTTTTTATAAACATTCTGCATGGCTTGCATCCATCACCCACCGAACTCGAACTTCAAATATCCAGCCTGTTGAAAATTGCACGAGGCAAATGCTGAATCACGCCCATGATGAGCCACCACTTCCTTGGGGTATAGACGACCGGCCTCCCGCTCCCTACGCCCGCGACAATCTGCCTGGCCACGCTTTCTACAGAGGCCAGCTTCGCCCCTTGGTCTTTGAGGTGCGCGGTCATAGGAGTATCGGTCGGCCCGGGCTTGATAAGGACGATCTTCACCCCGGAGCCGGCGAAGCGATGCTGCAAACCTTGAGCGTAGCGTGCAACCAACCCTTTGGCTGCCCCATAGACATAGTTGGATTTTCGCCCCCGATCACCCGCGACGGAGCCGATCAAGGCGATGGTGCCGTGCCTGGCTTTTTCCATCTCGCTTGCAAAAGCTTCGGCGTAGAGAACCGGCGATACTCCGTTGATCTCCAGCGCATCACGACATGCAAGAAGGTTGTCCTGGCAACCGGACTGCTCAGGCAGGACTCCGTGGGCGATGAGCACGATATCGACACGGCCTGCTCCAACGATGCTGCCCACTGTGGCGTTGATGGCGTCAGGGTCCAGAAATCCCGCTTGAACGGTCCGAATGTCGGATTGCGGACTGCGCACCTTGAGATCTGCCGCAACCCGGGCAATGCGCGACGCATCGCGGCCAACCAGAACCAGGTCGATCGGCTGCATCTCCAGCCACAACCTGGCACAGTGCTCGGCGATAGCCGATGTAGCACCGATGATGACGATTTTTTTCCTGTTGTTCATTCAACTTCCCATCAAACGACGTGCGAAGCCGGAACTGATACCCGGATCCCGGTATTTCACGAACTCGGTCAAGCGCGGGTACCCTGCCTCGAAGAGCGCTCTGGGCATGCGCGCATCCTTAGCCGGATAAAGACGGCCCTTCGCCTCGCGCACGATGGCATCCAGACGCTCGAAAAGCCTGTGCGTGCGGCCCCCACGATTCGGAAAATCCAGCGCCAGCGTCACGCCGGGCCGTGGAAAGCTCAGCATCCCCACTGCCTGGCGATCGCCGAAGGTCTTCAGGACGGCGAGGAACGAACCGTCCCCGGCACGGGAGACTTCTTTCAGCATGGCTTGAACCGCGTCTTGGCCAACTTCGCGCGGTACTACGCTCTGGTACTGGAAGAACCCCTTCGGCCCGTACATCCGATTCCACTCGAGCAGATTGTCCAGCGGATAGAAAAATGGCTCGTAGTGTGTCATGGCCCGCCCCGCCCTCCACTTCTTGAGATGGTAGTAAGCCATGTTGAAGGGACGCAGCGACAGTTGATTAACCAGGGAGAAGGGGGGGGCCAGGGGCATGGTCAATTTACGCCGTTCCGGTACGGGGCGATGGCTCGCATCGGCGGGGTTGCCCCGCATGAATAAACCGCGCCCTCCCCCACCCGCAATGCAATCGACCCAGGAAACCGTATGTTCCCACCCCATCTCTGAATCGTCCGCAAGCCGAAAAAACTCATCCAGATTAGCGTAAGGAATGGTCTCGGCATCCAGCCACGGGCCAGGTACACGTCGCAGCTGGATCTCCGCGTGGGTGATCACGCCAGTTAGCCCCAACCCGCCCACCGTAGCGGCAAACCACAGGCTGTTCTGATCGGGGCCGCACTGGATGACGTCGCCATTGGTACGTACCAGGGTAAGGCTCCGGACGTGATCGCCGAAGGATCCCAACACATGATGGTTCTTGCCATGCACGTCATTGGCAATGGCTCCCCCTACCGTGACCAGTTGAGTCCCCGGCGTCACCGGCAGCATCCAACCGCGCGGAATCGCCAGCCGCTGGATATCTCGTAACAGGACACCCGCTTCGCACACCAGGCGCCCGGTGTCGTCGTCGAAGGCGATGAAATGGTCGAGCCCCGTCGTGACCCAAAGGATGCCTTCCGGATTCAGACATACGTCACCGTAGCTGCGCCCCATGCCATGGGCGATGCCCGGGCGGGGGGCGTTGCAGATGAGACTCCCGACCCCGGACGGGTCGCTCAGACCGACGATATGATGAGGATCTGCACTCAAACGTCCCCAGGAGACAACCGGTTTCATACGGCGTCCGCGCGGAAAACGTAACGCTTATCGAGGTGGTACTTGGTCAGATAGCCAATGGCCAGGCCAATGGCACCGCCGAGATAGCGCATTTCCTTGGTCTCGAAAACATAGTGAAAACCAAATTCGACCGTCCAGAAAACCACGGTCGTGACCAATCCCATGACGGTATAAAGAGCAAAGGTCCGGGTGTCATGGGCAACACTGCGTGCGCGAAAGCTGAAGATATAACGCTTGTCGAGGAAATATTTGACTACGAGCCCGACGCCGGTCCCGACGATAACCGAGGCCAAAATGTCATAAGCGCCGCGGTAGGCCTGGGTGACAAGATCCTGGGCGCCAATGTTTGCTGCGGTTGCGATTAGTGCGAAAATGGCATACTTAATCGCCAGCTTAGTCGAGCCAAACATTTAATGATATCACCAGGGTCCACAAGCCATGCATAGTACCGTAAAGACCCGCTCGGCCCTAGCGCAGATGCTAGGGTTAATCAAGCTGATGCGGCCCAAGCAGTGGGTTAAAAATGGTTTCGTTCTAGCGCCGTTGATGTTCTCCGAGGCATTCCTGGATGCCAGAGCGATCAGCCATGCACTGCTGGCAGCGTTGTTGTTCTGCGTTGCCGCGTCGGCGACCTACATCGTCAACGACCTGCACGACATCAAGCAGGACCGCCGTCACCCGAAAAAATCCATGACCCGTCCGTTGGCGGCCGGGATCGTCTCGGAGTCCGCCGCGCTGATCTTGCTCATGCTGTTTTACGCCACGCTGGCCTGGAGCTGGTTCGTCGTCCCGAAGGTGGTGATTGTCATTGTTGCCTATCTGGTCTTGAACCTGGCCTACACCTTCGTACTCAAGCACCAGCCCGTCGTCGACATCTTCACCATCGCTATCGGCTTTGTCTTGCGTGTCTACGCCGGCGCCGTAGCGCTGGACATACCCGTATCTTCCTGGATGTTCATCACGACCCTGTGCCTCGCACTGTACCTGGCCGCCGTCAAGCGGCGCCAGGAACTCAGCCAAAGCGGTACCGAGGGCCGGAAGGTACTAGAGAAATACTCCGTCTCGCTGGTGGATCGCTACGCTGAGATGTCGGCAACCGGGGCTCTACTGTTCTATAGCATGTTCGTGATGTCTGCCAAGCCTGAGTTGGTCATCACGATCCCCTTGGTGCTGTTCGGCCTATTCCGCTACTGGTTCGTGGTCGAGGCACTTGATGGCGGAGAATCGCCTACGGATGCACTGCTGGCCGACTGGCAACTGCTGCTTACCGTAGCGTTGTGGGTCGCGGCCTGCGGCTGGGCGCTGTGGCCTACGCAGGGATGACGATGGATCTCTCCTACGCACTGACCCCGTTTCTAGCCTGGCTAGTTGCCGGAATCTCGAAATTCATCATCAACAGCATCAAGGCAAGGCAACTCGCCTTCGGCCTCGTCGGCTACGGTGGCCTGCCCAGCAACCATAGCGCCATCGTCAGCAGCATGGCCGCGCTGATCGCCCTCAAGGAGGGGGTCGGACACCCCGCTTTCGGCGTAGCAATCACGCTGGCCTTTATCGTCACGCTCGACGCCAACAGCCTGCGCCGGCAAGTGGGCAAGCATGCGACGGCAATCAACAAACTGACCGTGGGGTGTTCCGATCATCAACCGCTTCGTGAACGCATGGGGCATACTCGGCTGGAAATTGCCGCTGGTATCGGCGTTGGCATTGCCGTGGCCTTCGCAGCAAACGCGATTTTGACTTGATGGAGTTATTTCCGACCATCAAAGACAGGCGCACGACAGCTCGCATGTCGTCGCCATCGGTTACAGGCAGACATGACGCCAAAGAGTAAAAATCCCAAGAAACACCTCGACCGACGAAAACCCGCCCGCAACCTTGACGAAATGCGGTCAAGCGCCTGAAAGCCCTTGTTTTCCGGCGCAGCCGGCCAACATGATTTTCACATCAAATTTTCAATGGCTTTCCCTTTGAAGAATTCGAAACCGTTGCACGATGGATTGATTTTCCTCTCCATCTTGTTGCCCACCTTGTATTTCGATACCGCATTGGGTTTTTCATCGATCGCCGCCTACGGCTGGGCCCTGTCCGCATGCGGGCTCGTCGCACTGCATGTGTCCTCTGGACAGCGGTTCGAGATCGACCGGCGCCTGATATTATTGGCGGCCATCATCGCCGCCTATTTCGTCGCCCGATATATTCTCGTTCCTCCCGTTTCCAGCCGATCTCTGAAAAATACGCTGATGATCGGCTTCGGCTGCGTGCTGACTCCCACGCTCGTTCATGTCTACAACCAGTACTCCGACGCAACCACGAGAGCCATCAAGTTGTGCCTTGCGCTCCACCTGACGGTCATGGTCGCGCAGCTCATCGCATGGTACGGCTGGGGTTATGATCTGGACATAGGCAATGCCTTGGGAGGAGAGGGACACCGATCGCTCCAGGGAGATTTGTACCGGCCGACCGGGGTTTTTGACGAACCAGCCCTTTACGCCATGGTCATGGCCGGGCTCTGCATTGCACTTTATGTCCGCCAGAGAAAAATGACCACGCTCTGGTGGGCGGGCATGATATCCCTTGTGCTTACATCGTCGCTGCTCGCTCTGGTCGTTTTTTTCCTGATTCTCTTATTCATCAACATTCGTGTCGGCCTGATCGCGATAGTCGTTTACTTCGGCGGACAATATTTTCTTTCACAAATAATCCCGAGCGACGCCTACAGTCCGCTGGGACATGCCGTGGCCCGTTCGGCCGAGGTTGGAAACAACAATGATCCGAGCACGCAGGTAAAATTCCAGGTAATCGAAGAATTTTTGAAAACCCCGTCGCTGTGGGCGACCGGCTATGGACTGGAAGGCTATATCAGCGGCGACCCGATGTACTACCAGGCGCTGAACGACCTGACCTTTCCCATCACCACTCTTACCACCTACGGCCTGGGTGTCGGCATCGTCATCCTGCTTGTTTTTTCTGCCTACTTGTTCACGAGTTACCGGCCATCAACATTATTACTGATAGGGGTATTCCTGCTGAAGGGCGCGTACTTCCATCTTCCCTTCCTGTGGCTGTTCTTCGCCATCAGTCCCGATGCAATCGCCGCCGGCTCTGCATGGAACCGTTGGCTTGCATGGCGTCGGTCGAAACGACACGACACGGACTGCAGAGCAGTTCGCCAGGCATGATCCGCGCACGCATCTTCTGAAAACTGTGGCCCCCAAGGGCTCCAGGGCAAGGAGCACGGGTATGCGGGCTCGCGCGAGCATCATGAAGGCATCTATCCGAAGAAAGCTCTGAATCTGCTTGAATGCCGCGACTATCGATATAGGCCCGCCCTCCATGCGTTTCGACCGCTGCGCAAATCTGCTGCGAAATCCCAGCATACATAGTCTGGCATGGCTATCCATGGAGAAGGCCGTGCAACTGGCCTTTTCCTTCATATCCATAGGAATCATTGCCCGGGCATTGGGTCCCCAGCATTACGGCGAATTTCAGTACGTACTTGCCGTGCTGTTCATTTTTTCCGCAGTTACGCTGGGCTGCGGAGCGGAAGTCATCGCTCCGGATCTGGTGAAACTGTCCTACGTAAAATCCCGGCAAGGCATCCTGGGTTCTGCACTATTGATCCGGTTGGCCCTTGGCGGCGTTGCCATGCTTCTCATGGCAACGAGCGGATTGTTTTGGTTCAGCGGCACGGTCGGACAAGGGGTGGCCATCATGGCGCTGAGTCTGCTCATCGCGGAACCCTTTAATATCCTGCGGATCATCAGAGAATCCGCGTCCAATACCAGAGTGATCGCGCGCATCCGCTTCCAGACAAGTGTCCTGAAGCTGGTAGCTATCGCCGGGGTCGCCGCGCTGGGCGGCGGTGTCCTCTCGATGCTGGCAATCTACCTGGCTGAAACCATCGTCATCGCCGCTGCCTACGTCTACCTCATCGCGGATGACGGGCGGCCCTGGGACTGGCGTCCAACACGGCGACACACGGCGAGATTGCTTCGGGCAAGCGTCCCCGTATGGTTAGGGCTTGCCTTGATGATAGGCATGCAGCGCATGGACCGGCTGGTTCTAGGCATTTCACTGCCGCCAGCGATTTTTGGCGAATACGCCGCGGCCATGAGTCTGATGGATAGTGTCATGTTTTTCGGGCCTGTCGTCATGACAGCCCTGGCCCCAAGACTCTTGTATCGACATGAAAGCCTGTCAATAGTGACCAGAAACGCCGGACGGCTCTTGATAATATTGACGTGCCTGGGACTCGCAGCCGTCATTGGTTTTTATCTCTTCTCCGGTTTACTCACCACCGCGATTTTTGGGGAAAGATTCGTGCAAGTGCAGGAAATCTTGCGCGCAGCCTCGTGGATCACGGTCGTCGGTTTCTTCGATACCGGGGTCACGGCCTTGTTGGTACGCCTGAGGTACTTCAGGTTGATTGCCGCAAAGTGGCTGGGCGGATTCCTGGTGTGCTTCCTGGTGCTGTGGCTGGGTGATCGGGGCGAATGGCTGACTGGCATTGCCGGGCTGATCGCTGGATATACGACCGCCGCATCAATCGGCATGGGCACCGTATTTTTCAAGCTTCGTAAAACGCGTATGGGAGTGCGTGCACTTTGAGAATCGTCTCAGTCTACGATGAGTTCAGGATAAAAGGCGGAGTCGAGCGCGTCATGTGCTTGACGAGCAGCCACTGGGCGGAACAAGGCCACGAAGTGACGCTACTGATCAGGCAGGAACCCGTCATTCCTCCGTACGATCTCGATGCGAGGGTGGCGGTTCACTGCCTGGGCGGGAAAGAAAGGAGCAGCCGCTGGCAACGCCTGCTCGAGTACTGGAAGGCTCTACGCCGCCTGAAACAGAGTGCGGCGCTGGCCTCGGCCGATGTCGTGGTCGCGAATGGCCCCTGGTCGGCCCTGCTCCTGCTCATGCTCGGCCGAAGGTTCAAACTGGTGATATGCGACCACAACAACCCGCGCGGGTTTGGACGGCACACTCGCTGGTTATGCCGGTTGCTGTACCCCAGGGCCGACGCCCTGATCGCACTGACCTCCACGCAACGACGCTACTATGAAGCGCACGGATACAACCGGCTTGTCGTGCGAATACCGAATCCGGTCAACCTTGTGCCGACCGGCAAACGAACAAGACAGCCAATTGTTATAGCGGTAGGACGTTGCAGCTATCAAAAGGGATTCGACCTCTTGTTGATGGCATGGCATCTCATAAGGAGCGATATTGCCGACTGGCGCCTGCTGATCATCGGCGAAGGAGAGCTGCGCACACAGCTGGAGCATCAGGCCAAAGAGCTGGATCTAGGAAGCTCAGTCGAGTTTCTTCCCTTTTCGAACGATCTGGTTTCGTTCTACGAGACCGCGTCACTGCTGGCGGTGAGTTCTCGATTCGAGGGATTCCACTTGGTTATGCTGGAGGCTCAAACCTGCGGACTGCCCATCGTCTCGTTCGATTGCGACTTCGGTCCGCGGGACATCATCACGGATCAGGTCGACGGCCTGCTGTGCGCCCCGGAAGATGTTGGTGCGCTGGCCAGGGGAATAAAAACGCTGATCGACGCCCCCACAGTCAGGCAAGCCATGAGCCTCGCAGCGCTGAAGACAGCCCAGGCTTACAGGATGGAGAAAGTAGGCGTGCTGTGGGATGCGCTATTCAAGCAATTGGAAACAGGCAGGTGACACGCCAGACACGTGACACAGCAGCTCCGTCTTCAGGACGGCAACTGCTGTAGCAGGCAGCTCACGATCCGTTCGGCGGCGCGGCCATCTCCGTAGGGATTGTGCCTTTCCGCCATGGCGCGATATTTTTCCGTGGAATCCAGCAGGGCCCAGGCCTCGTCCAGAATCCTGTCCGAATCGGTCCCCACGAGCTTGACCGTTCCCGCCTCCACGGCTTCGGGCCGCTCGGTCGTATCCCGCATGACCAGGACTGGCTTGCCCAACGACGGCGCCTCTTCCTGGACGCCTCCCGAATCGGTCAGGATGAGGTACGAGCGCTGCATCAGCCACACGAAGGACATGTAGTCGCACGGCTCGATCAGGTGCACGTTCCTGATTTTCCCCAGCACCCGCTGAACCGGCTCTCGCACCTGCGGGTTCAAATGGACGGGATAGACGATGTCGAGATCTTCCCGCTGCGCCAGTTGTTTCAACGCCGCGCAGATCTGTTCGAAACCGGCTCCGAAATTCTCGCGCCGATGTCCGGTCACCAGGATCATGCGGGCATCCTGGCGAATGAAGGAGAAACGCGCACGCATCTCCAGTTCCAGCGTTTCGCTCTTCAAACGCGCAGCCGTTTCGAGCAAGGCGTCCACGACAGTATTACCGACGACGTGAATGTTGCTTGCGGCGACCCCTTCGCCCTGCAGGTTCCGCTGCGCCGTCGTCGTCGGAGCGAAATGGAAGCGGGTCAACACCGAAGTCAGTTGGCGGTTGGCCTCTTCCGGCCACGGCGACAGCAGATTGTGCGTGCGCAAGCCGGCTTCGACGTGGCCCACGGGAATCTTGTGATAGAAGGCCGCCAACGCGCCAGCGAAGGTCGTGCTGGTGTCTCCATGGACGAGCACGAGGTTCGGCCTGGATGCCGACAAGACCTCATCCATCCGTGTCAGAATGCGGGAAGTGATGTCCGACAGGGACTGGTTCTTCTTCATGACGCTCAGGTCGTAGGCGGGCTTCATCCGGAACCAGTCAAGAACCTGATCCAGCATTTCCCGGTGCTGTCCCGTAACGCACACTTCCGCCTGCACGCCCTTGGCGGCCATCAGCGCCTTGTATACCGGCGCCATCTTGATGGCTTCGGGGCGAGTGCCAAATACGAGTAGGACTTTCATCATTTCACCCGATCATTCCTGCGCGCCGCAATCCGGCCGCGCACGTACTCGGCATAAAACCCGGCATAGTTCTCCTCGTAATAGTTCTCGTACTCCGTATCCCATTTCATCCGGGCATTTCGGCCACGCCTTTCGATCTCTGCCGGGCCGACATCAGCCAGCCACTGCAGAATAGGGGCTTCACCTTCGTCCAATGCCCAGCCCGTTTCATATTGACCGACCTTGTCCCCGGGTGGCGTCCCCTTCGTCGTCAGCAACGGTCGCCCCAGCAGCAGATGCTCGTAATACTTGTTGGGAGCGGCAAAGCGGTGATTGGGCACGGTCAGGTAATAGAAACCCGCCACGACGTCCATCGACGACATCAAGGAGAGGCCCGCCGCCACGTCCATCGCGCCATGAAACGTCACGTTCTCATGCTGTCGGGCCGCCTCTCGCGCCAACGGCGCCACCGGACCATAACCGGCCAGATGCAACTCCACCTTGCCCGCCGAGCGTGTGCAGGCGGCGATCAGATCTTCCAGTCCCCTGTTGCGTTCCTCCAGGACACCGAAATAGCCGATACGTATCGGCACCTGCGGCTGAACCGCCTGGTAGGACAAGTCGTGCCCGGACACTGGCACGTTTTCAAGCACCCGGATGCGGGAAGACGGGCGCAAGCCATGCTGTTCGTAGCGTGATGCATCGGCCAGCAGGACGAGATCGGCCTTGCTCGCCACCCAGGATTCCAGCGTGTCGATCACGGCCGCGACCGGGCCCGCCATGCCGCGGGTCTCCGTATATTTGTCGTAGAGGTCGAACACGAAAGGCACCCGGCGCAAGCGACTGAACACGTAGGCGGGAAGACAGGAGTCGAAATCCACACCGTGGACGAGATCGATATCGCGCCGGTTGTGCCACAGCCACCGCAATACGAAACCATTCCACAGCACGAGATTCAGCACGTTCCGCCAGCCGCCTCCCAGCGGAGCCGGGCGCCGGTAAAAGGCGTCGTTGGCTTCGTCCACATTCGGGATGCTCTCGCCCCGCAGCCAGCCCAGGGCGACAGTCCGCATGCCGGCTTCCGCCAAGGCCTGCCGGTATTTCCGCATCCTTCCATCGAGCTGGGGAACATGTGAGCGGATGAAAACTATCATGCTGAATTCGACGACGGCCGCTCAGCCGAACGGCCGGAAAAGAAATGCTTTCCCACGCCTCTGCAGGCGTAGTGAACGAACAGATACGCGGAGCGAATGGCCGAAAACTTCAGCACCTCGCGATAGACGCGCCACTGCCATTGTGCCGCACGCAGCTTGGAACCCGATAGCGATGCGCTGGATTTGGTGTAGGTGGCAAGCACCTGACGAACGCACAACGCCGGCCCGTATTTTTTCGTCAAAGCCAGCCAGGTCAGGTAGTCTTCATTGACTTCCTCGGGCATCAGAAAAGTGCCTGTCCGTGTGCGATCGACCACGACCGTGGAACAGCCCAGCACATTGCCTTTCAGCAGGTCGCCATAGCCGGCGGTTCCGTCGATCCGGACCAGGCCGCAGTCTGCGCCATGCTGGTCCACGACACGGTAACTCGTCGCGGCCAGGGCAAGGCCGGAATCGGACAGGGCTGCCAGCTGCACCCGAAGTTTTTCAGGGTCCCACCTGTCGTCCGCGTCGATAAAGGCTACGAACTCCCCCCTGCAACGGCGCAACGCGGTATTGCGGGCGGGAGCGACGCCTTTTCCCGAGTCCGTGCTCAGCACACGGACCCTGGCATCCTTCTTCCCGAATGCCTCGGCAAGGCGACGAGTCGCGTCGATGGAATGGTCGTCCACGACATAGAGCTCGAGTTCGCCGTACTCCTGGGCAAGCACCGACTCGATGGCCGCAGCAAGGGTCGCAGCCGAGTTGTACGCAGGCATGACGACCGAGACAAGGCCGGAAATGAAAGGCTCATTCACATCAGACATGTTTCAGGCGATGCCTCCGGCAAGATGAACATGGCCATCCGCTTCCACCTCGCCCATTCAGCCCCTGCCATAGGCATCCTCGAACCTGACGATATCGTCCTCGCCCAGGTACTCCCCGCTTTGCACTTCGATCATGACAAGATCGATGATCCCCGGGTTCTCCAGCCGGTGCTTGTGGCCAGAAGGGATATACGTGGACTCGTTGCTACGCACGAGGAAAGTCTGATCTCCATTCGTCACGCTCGCCATGCCGCTTACGACGACCCAATGCTCGCTGCGGTGATGGTGCATCTGCAGGGAAAGGGTCTGCCCGGGATGAACGACGATGCGTTTGATCTTGTACCGCTGCGCCTCTTCCAAGACCGTATAGGTGCCCCAAGGACGGTGGACCGTTCGATGAATCTGGTAGGCATCGTCCCCACGTTGCTTGAGCCGCGCCACGACCTGCTTGATGTCCTGCAAGTTGTCCCGATGTGCGACCAGCAAGGCATCGGGCGTATCGACGATGACCAGATCCTTCAAACCTACGGTACCGACGACCCTGGCATCGCTATGGACATAGCAATTCACGGTATCGACCGCGATGACGTCGCCATCGATCCGGTTGCCGTCGCCGTCCTGGGGAAACAGCTCGCCGAACGCCGCCCAGGACCCGATGTCGCTCCAGCCTATGTCGCAAGGCACGACCGACGCCCTTTCGGTTTTTTCCATGAGAGCGTGATCGACGGAAATGTCAGGCGCGAGGGCAAAGGCCGCCTCGTCGAGCATGACCTGCCATTCGTGGCGCCCTTCCAGCACGCGCGCCGATGCGGCGCTTTGCTCGGCGAACTGCCAGACATCGGCTGCGTGCAACTTCAGCTCGGCCTCGGCCACGTCGGCGCGCACGCAGAACATGCCCGAATTCCAAAGATATCGGCCACTGGCAAGAAACTCCTGCGCCCGTTCCTGGGTAGGCTTTTCAACGAACCGCAGCACGTCGGATCCCGATGCCTCGATGTAGCCATAGCCTGTCTCCGGCGCGTCCGGGCGGATTCCGAACGTCACGATCCTGCCGGACTCTGCCAGTCGAACCGCCTGCTCCACGGCCTGCGTGAACGCGGGAATATCCTCGATCAGGTGGTCGGCGGTCAGAAACAGCAATACCTCCTGCGGCCCGAATCGCCGAGACACAGTCGCCGCGGCGGCGGCGAAGGCCGGCGCCGTGTTGCGTCCCACAGGCTCCAGAATCATGCCGCATTCGATTTCGGACAGGCCAAGCGCCCGATATTCATCCATCGTCTTGAACGACAGCAACCGGTTCGTGACCGTAATGACCCGGGAGACGCCGTCGAGCCCGATGGCCCGCCGATACGCCTTCTGGAGAAAACTTTCGCCATCCGCCAAACGAATGAAAGGCTTGGGATGCAGTTCCCGAGACACCGGCCACAGGCGCGTACCCTTGCCTCCGGAGAGGATGATTGGAACAAGTCCCATCTGGCAGTAGTCCTAGAAGACGAAGAAAAAAAGCCCGACACGGGGCCGGCCGACGGCGAAGCCGCAGTTTAACCCGACCACCTCGCTCATCCACGGGAATACCCGCGCTTTTCGTTACAATGCCCACGCGCCGGTCCGGTATGGTTGGCGCCATGTCATCCAGCCTTCGAGGTCACGCCTTGCAGCTAGCTTCCAGCCCGACCCTGCTCGTCACCGGCGGCGCCGGCTACATCGGGCCCCATACCCTGATCGAGCTCATCCAAGCCGGCTATCGTCCGATCGTCCTCGATGATTTTTCGAACGGTTCGGTGCATGCGCTCAGGCGTGTCGAAGCGTTGACCGGCCATGCCCTCGAGGTCATCGAAGGAGACATCAGGAATGCCGCCACGCTGGATGCAGTATTTCGCCAGGCCGCGGCACGCGGAGCCCCCGTCCAGGGGGTGGTGCACTTCGCCGGCCTGAAAGCGGTGGGCGAATCCGTCGCTGCACCCCTGGACTACTACCAGACCAACGTCGCCGGGACGCTGACCCTGCTGCAGGCGATGGACCGGGCACGGGTCCGCACCATCGTATTCAGTTCATCCGCAACCGTTTACGGTATTCCGCGCGAACAGCCGTACACCGAAAGGCATCCGATCGCGCCGGTGAATCCGTATGGCCAGACGAAAGCCATGGTGGAGCAAGTCCTGCGTGACTGGTGCGCGGCGTTCCCCGAACGACGTGCCATTTGTCTGCGGTATTTCAACCCCATCGGAGCCCATCCCAGCGGGATGCTGGGAGAGGCGCCGCAGGGCATACCCAACAACCTTTTTCCGTTCATCACCCAGGTCGCGGTTGGCAAACGTTCCCATCTGAACATCTTCGGCAACGACTACCCCACGGTGGATGGAACCGGGGTGCGCGACTATATCCATGTCGTGGACCTGGCCATCGGCCACGTCAAGGCACTTGAACACGCCCAGGAAACGATGGGGGGCTTTACCGCAATCAACCTGGGCACAGGACGGGGCACCAGCGTCCTGGAGTTGGTGCGCACTTTCAGCACGGTCAGCGGCAGAAAGATCCCCTACGAGTTCCAACCCCGCCGCCCCGGCGACATCGCCGAATGCTGGGCCGACCCCTCCGCCGCCCAGGCTCTCCTGGGCTGGCAAGCCACCCGCACCCTGGAAGACATGTGTGCCGACGGCTGGCGCTGGCAATCGCAGAATCCGGACGGCTACGCGTCCTGACCCGGCCTACCCCGCCAGCAACGCCCCCGCCCCCGGCACCACGGCCTCCAGCCCCAGCCTCTCCAGCATCCCCCTGACCGTACACACCGCCGTCGAGACCACCGGCACCTCCAGCCGGTCCTGCACCACCTGTATCGCCGGCAGCGACGGCATCTGCACGCACGCCGACAGCACCACGGCGTCGACGCCGCGGATATTCAGCGTCTTCACGTCCTCGACCAGTTGCATGGGGTCGCGCCGGCCGACCTCCAGGTTGTCGGGGATCTCGAAGCACTTGGCGTCGACCACCTCGATACCTTCGTTCTCGATGTACTTCACGACGAGGTCGGTCAGCGGGCGCATGTAGGGGGCCATGAGCGAGATGCGCTTGGCGCCCAGGCGGTGCAATCCCTCGACCAGCGCGCCGGCCGAGGTCATGACGGGCGCGTCGCAGTGGTTGGCGCGCGCGACCTCGGTCAGCTCGCGTTCGGTCTGGCGGTGGTAGCCCAGGCCCATGGCCATGATGGCGACCAGGCAGGCGGTGCTCATGACATCCACGCGGGCGTCGGCCAGTTCGGCGGCGCAGCGCAGGCCTTCGCGGTTCATGGCTTCGAGTTCTTCCTTGGTGACCTTGTGCATGCGCATGCGGCTGGAATGGAAGGTGAAGCGTTCGGGCCGGATGGCCTCGCGGGCGCGGAGCATGGCCGGGATTTCCGTCTCCATGGTGGTGTTGGAGCTGGGGACGATCTGGCCGATGCGGTAGAGGCGGGATGTCATGGCGTTTCCTGCGCGGTTTAGTCGAGGGTGATATTAGCGAGCTTGACGACGGATTCGAAGCGCTGGGTATCGGCCTTGACGGCCTGGGCCAGGTCGGCGGCCGAGGCAGGCCAGGCTTCGAAGCCGAAGGTGTCGAACTGTTTGCGCACGTCGGGCTCGGCCACGGCCTTGGCGACGCCGCTGTTGATGGCGTCGATGGCGGCCTTGGGGGTGCCCTTGGGCGCGAACAGGGCGACCCAGGTCTTGAGTTCGAAGTTGGCCGGGCCGCCGGCCTCCGAGACGGTGGGCACGCCGGAATACAGGGCCAGGCGCCTGGGCGCGGCCAGGGCCAGCAGCTTGACCTTCTTGGCCTGGTAGAGCTGGGCCACGGTGGCGGCGGTGCCGAAGGCCCAGTCGACTTCGCCGGTGGCGACGGCGGTGTAGAGCTGCGGCAGTTCCTTGAAGGGCACGTGGGTCATGTGGGTGCCGGTCTGGGTCTGGAACATGGAGGCGCCGATGTGCGCGACGCTGCCCAGGCCCCAGGTGCCGTAGGTCTGGTTGCCTCCCTTGGCCTTGGCGTCGGCGATGAGGTCGGCGACGTTGTTCCAGGGGGACTTGGCCGAGACGACGATGAAGAAGTTGGTGGTGTAGACGGGCGAGGCGGGCTCGAAGTCGGCAACGGGGTCGAAGGGCAGTTTCTTGTACAGGTGCGGGTGCAGGGTCATGTGGGTGTTGTCGACCACGACCAGGGACAGGCCGTCGGGCGCGGCGCGCTTGACGTCGCCGATGGCGAGCCAGCCGTTGGCGCCAGGCTTGTTCTCGACGATGATGGGCTGGCCCCAGGTCTTGGACAGTTTTTCGCCGACCAGTCGGGTGACGGCGTCGGGACCGCTGCCGACCGAGTACGGCAAGACGATCCGCACGGGCTTGGAGGGATAGGCGGGGGCCTGGGCACCGGCATGGCCGGCGCCCAGGGCCAGGACTAGGGCGGCGGCGCCGCGCAAGATGGTTTTCATGGTGTCTCCTCGTGTGTGTTTCGTTGGTGTGGGGGAATCAGGCAGTCGCGGGCGTCCGCTGGTGGCAGGACAGCGCCTCGCACGCGGCCGCGAAATGGGGGTCGCGCTGTTTCAGGTCTTCATGGCTGACCTGGCCGGTGCGCCGCATGTAGTCGTAGGCGAACGAGACCGGGTCGAGATGCATCTTGTCGGCGACGTTTTCGTACCAGTCCAGGCTGCGCGCGGCGGCGTTCTGGAAGCTGGACGAAGCGGGGCGGCGCTGGGTTTCGAAGGCGGCGAAGGCTTGCTGCAGGTCGCCGGGGTGGCGCACCAGCCCCTGGTGCAGGGCGATGGCGTCCTGCATGGCCATGCGCGTGCCGGAGCCCAGCGAGAAGTGCACGGTGCGCAGCGCATCGCCCAGCAGGACGATGTTGCCGCAGGTCCAGCGTTCGTTGCGGACGATGTTGGCCTCGAACCAGAGCGAGCGATTGGTCAGGAGTTCGTTGCCGCCCAGTTCGGGACGGAACACGTCGGCGCAGTAGCGGCGGCTCTCGTCCTCGCTGGCTTCGTGCAGGCCGGCGCGCCGCCAGGTGTCGGGATCGACCTCGACCAGGAAGGTGCTCAGTTCGGGGCTGTACTGGTAGCTGTGGGCGATGAACACGCCGTGCGGGGTCTCGCGGAAGATGAGCGAGACCGGGTGGAAGCGCTGGCGGGTGCCGTACCAGGCGAATTTGTTGCGCCGCTTCTCGAAGCTGGGCTGGAAGTGGTCGGCGAACTGCTTGCGCACGGCGCTGTTGCCGCCGTCGGCCGCCACCACCAGGTCCACCTCGCGCGCCAGCGCGGATACGTCGTCGATCCGGCGGTCGTGTTCGATCTCGATCCCCTCGCGCCGGCAGGCGTCTTCCAGCACGCGCAGCATGTCGATGCGGGCGGTGCGCGAGAAGTGGTTGCCGTGGACCTGGACGTGGGTGCCGCGGTGGACGATCTCCATGTAGTCGCAGCGTTCGTGGTGGGCCACGAAGGCCTTGAAGAACTCGGGATCGGCCTCCTGCAGGAAGGACAGGCCGACGTCCGAGAACACGACGCCCCAGCCGTAGGTGGCGCCGGCGGGGTTCTGTTCGTAGACGTGGATCTGGTGGGACGGGTCGTGCTTCTTGGCCAGCAGCGAGAAGTACAGGCCGGCGGGGCCGGCTCCGATGACGGCGATTTTCATGATGCGGGGCTCCCTGCCGTCGCGGCGGCGCCGCAGGCGGCCTGATAAGAGGACAAGGCGTCGCGCAGCACGCCGGGCACGGGGATGGCCCGGCGTTCGCCGCGGGCGACGCAGATGGGGGTCAGCTTGGCGATGAAGGCGGTCTGCCCGGCCGCCGTGGTGGCGGTGATGTCGAGCGCGTAGGTGTGCAGGCGGATGTCCTCCACGGTCACGCGCATGTCGAATTCGTCGTCCGGCCACAGCGAACCGCGGAAGTCGAACGACAGCGCGCGGCTGGGCGTGCCGAAGCCGAGCTCGTCCTTGACGCGCTGGGGCGTGGAATCGAACAGCATGCCGTAGAACAGTTCGACGGCGGAGATGACGTATTCGCCGAAGGTCACGGTGTAGACCACGCCGGCAGGGTCGCAGTCGCCCCATTTGACGCGGCGGCGCACGACGAAGGGCGTGCGCGAGAGCACGTGTTCGGTGCTGGTCATGCCGGTCTCCCCTGCCCGCGATCCTGGTCCTGGGCCCCGGTCTCGCCCGCCAGCTTCTCGGCGATCATGCGCTTGAGCGCGGGCTTGTCCAGCTTGCCCACCTTGGTCACCGGGAAGGCGTCGATCACTTCGACCCGCTCGGGACACTTGTACTTGGCCAGGCCCTGGGCGACCAGGAAGTCCGCCAGTTCCTTGACCTGCGGCGCGGTCTGCCCGGGGCGCGGCACGATGTAGATGCAGCCCTTCTCGCCATAGACGGGATCGGGCATGGCCACCAGCCGCGCCTCGGCCACCGCCGGATGCGCGCCCACCAGCCCTTCGACTTCCTCGCAGCCTATCTTCTCGCCGCCGCGGTTGATGTTGTCGCGCAGCCGGCCTTCGAAGGCGTAGCAGGTGACGCCGTCGACCACGTGGGCGGTCATCATGTCGCCGGTCCGATAGAAGCCGTCCGACGTATAGGCCTGGGCGTTCGCCTCGGGCGCGTTGAAGAAGCCCGGCAGCGTGGAGGGACCGCGGAAGCACAGTTCACCCATCTGTCCGGGCGCCACCGGCTTTTCCGAATCGGGCTCCAGCAGGCGCAGTTCGTCCTGCGGGCAGCCGGAGCAGCCCTGGGTCTGGAAACGCCTGGCGGCCGGCGCGTCGGGCGGGGACCCCAGCAGCAGCCCCTCGGTGATGCCGAACAGGTTGGAACAAGGCACGCCCAGGTGCGCCTCCAGGCGATCGGCGCGGCTCATGGTGATGAACAGGCGCAAGGCCGACAGATCGTGCCTGGCCAGGTCCGGATAGGTCATGAGCTGCGGGGCGATGGGGCCGATGGAGACGGCGCGGGTGACCCGGTGTTCCTCGATCAGCTCCAGCATGCGGACGAGGTCCAGCCTGGGCATCAGCACGGCGGACACGCCCATGGCGAATACCGGGATCAGCACGTACACCTGGGCCGCGTTGTGCAGCAACGGCAGCGCCCACATGAAGCGGTCGTCTTCGCGCAGCTTGTACATGCCCGCGCAGGCCAGCGCATGGCCGAGGTATTCGGCATGAAAGCGCGGAATGATCTTGGGCATCCCCGTCGTGCCGCCCGAGAGCTGGAAACTCAGCACGTCGCCCAGTCCCGGCGGCGCCTCGGCCAGGCGCCGGCGCGCGGCCTCGAGCGGCATGCCGGCGATCAGGTCGCGCAGGGACAGCCCGCCCTCGCCCGCCGGCCCGCGCGCGACGACCAGGTGGCGCAGCGTATCGCTGCCTTCGGCCATCTTGCGGGCGAAGGCAGCAAGGTCGAAGCTGGGGTGGAAATCGGCCTGCACGAAATAGCCGCGCGCCGCCGATTGCCGGATCAGCTGGCCGATCTCCAGTTCGCGATGCTGGGGCAGCGAGCAGACGGGCACGATGCCGGCCTTGTAGCAGGCCGCCAGCGCCAGTACGGTTTCCAGCGTGGTGCCCATCTGGAAGATGGCGCGGTCGCCGGGTGCGAGGCCCGCTTCCAGCAGCGCAGCGCCCAGCCGTTCCGATTGCTCGTCCAGTTCCTGGAAGCTCAGGCTGCCCTCGTCGGAGATGAACGCCGTCTTGCCGGGCAGGCGCCGCGCCGTGGCGCGCAGGGCGTCGCCCACCGAGGACCGCATCCACGCGCCGCTGTCCAGGTAGGATGCGGCGCGTTCGGCCGGATGGTAGATGACCCCTTCTATCGGGTGCCGTATGTCTTGCATGGTGGTCTCCTCCGCCCTGACTTCAGGCGGCCTCTGGAACGATGCGGACCCGGTCCCGGTCCAGCGTTTCGATGCGGCCCTGCACGCCGCCAGTGAACAGGCCATACCAGATAGCGGGCTTGAGTCCCAGCGTCTTGCGGCGGAACTCGATGGGGCCGTCGCTTTCGATGCGGTCGTAGTCGCCCAGGGCCTGTACGCGGCAATCGCCGCGGCCGCGCGCATCCTCGACGATGGCGGCGAACTCGCGCACGCGGGGCACGAAGATGCGCACCGCCGGCGTGGCCTGCGCCTGGCCGGGCTGCACGTGCTCGGCCACCAGCCGGGCCTTGCGCGACCAGATTTCGGCGATGTCCGACACGCGCCGCTGTCCGGTCCGGGCCTCGTCCTCGGCTTCCAGCGCGGCCCGCAGCGTCAGGTGGCCGTCCAGGGCATCCACCTGGGTCAGCGGACGCAGCTTGCGCGTGAACTCGATGAAGTAGCCGTTCGGATCGCGCACGTAGATCGATTCGATCACTTCATGGGTGGTCTCGACCGACACCTGCAGGCCGGCATCCTCCAGCTTCTTCTTCCACGCGCGCAGCTCGTCCTGCCCCTGGACCAGCCAGGCGGTGTGGGTGGCGTCGAACACGTGGTCGTCGGGCACGGGCGCCATGACCGGACGGTCGCGCATGGCCTCGGGCGGCTCCGAGCCCAGGTAATAAAAAAAGGCGATGGTGCTGCCGTTGCCGCTGTCGAAGAAGAAATGCAGGAAGTCCGGATGCGTGGCCGGCCCCCAGCCGCGCGCCGAGATCACGTGGATCAGGGGCAGGCCCAGGATGTCCCGGTAGAACGCGACGGTCTCGCGCAGCTTCCAGGTGGGACGCGCGGTGTGATCGACGCCGCGCAGCGCCAGCCCGTGGGCGGATGGCGCCCCGGGAGCGGCTGCGGTCGTCTTGCCTGCCAGCGTGGCGCCGGCGTTCGGGCTGCTGCTCATGTCGTTTCCCCTTGCCTATGGATGATGGTCAGTGCGCGAAACGCTCGCGCAGCCAGGCCGCCAGCTGGCGGCCGGCCTCGTAGCGGCCCGGCTCCTCGCCCTCGGTCAGCGCGCGGCCGTGGTGGTCGCCGCGCACCCGCAGATGGCGCTTGTCGGCCGTGGCCAGGGCGTCGTGGATGGCGCGCACGTCGCCCGGGAAGCAGGCCTGGTCGCCCGTGTATTCGATGACCAGGGTGGGCTGGACGATGGCGCCCGCGGCAGCGGCCAGGCTGGCGTTGGACGACAGGCCGGACCAGGTCGACAGCCAGCTCTCGGGCGTGCAGAAGCGCGCGAAGCCGACGGCGCCGTAGTTCGAGGCGTAGGGATCGCGGCCCCACAGCGAACCGGGATGCCGATCCGACGGATCCAGGCCGAGGTCCAGGCAGCGCAGGTCGGCATCGGTGCGCCAGACCGTCATCACGGGGGTATGGGCAGCCGCCCGGCGCTCGGCCTGGGAGGCATCCTCGCGGCCCTTGAGCGCCTTGCGCGCCGCCAGCCGCTGGGCGATGAACTGCCGCGCCAGCGCATCCAGCCGTTCCACGCGGGCGCGCTGGGCCTGCCGGTAGCGCGCGACGAACTCCGGCGCATAGCGCGCCTGTCCGCCGGGGCGATAGCCGTTGCCGGGATTCAGCGGATCCAGGGCGGGGTCGACCGACAGCGCGTCCCCTTCGTCCAGCACCGAGGGATCGATGCAATTCATCAGCAGCGCGCCCTGCCCGGGATGCGGTCCCACCAGCACCAGCCCCTGGACCCCGGGCATCTCCAGCCCGGCCAGGCCGGACGGCCTGCCGCCCGGGGTGCGGGCGATGCGCTCGGCGGGCGGAAGCGAGGACTGCTGGACGTAGAAGGAATACAGGCCCGCGCCGCCCGAATTGCCCAGCAGCACGATGTGCTCGAACCCCTGGCCCCGCAGGAAGGCCAGCCCGGCGGCCACGTCGTGCAGCGCGGTCTCGTGCTCCAGGCGCAGGTCGTTGCCGACCGAGCGCGCGCCCTGCGACCAGGCCGCGTAGCCGGCGCCGACGATGTCGGGGATGAGGTAGTGGCAGGCCATGAATTCGCGCGGGTGCATCACGCACACGACGGTCCGGGGACGGGGGCCCGCCGGCAGGTAGAGCGAGCCCGTGGTGGCGGCGGCGTCATCGGTGCGCAGGACGACGTTGCGGGTGGAGGCGCCGGCCGGAAGATCGCGGGGGTTCCAGTCGGTGTTCAAGAAGCCTGCGGTGACGTGCTGGGGGGCGTTGGCGCCGGTGCTCACGATGGGTCTCCTGATGACGCGGACGGCTGATGCAACCGTCTTTTGTCACATTCGACTATTTTTTGACTTAATTGTCAATACACGTTGAAATTCAGACAGAAGTGTCAAAAAAACTCGCCGACGCGCCCATTTTCCCTGGGAAGACGGGGTTTCGACATGCCATAATCGGCTCCTGGGCCGGCACCCGTTCCTGCCCCATATCCTGGAAAGTCCCTATCCGTGAACGAGCTTCCCACCAAGGCAACGATGAAAGGGGAAGTCCTGCGCGGCGCCATCCTGGACGCCGCGGCCAAGCTCTTCATCGAACGCGGCACGGGCGGCACCAGCATGCAGGACATCGCCGAATCGCTGGGCCTGAGCCGTACCGCCGTCTACTACTATTTCAAGAACAAGGACGCGATCCTGCGGGCGCTGACCGAGGAAATCCTGACCTCGGCCCGGGAACTGGCCAACGCCGCCGTCTCCCGCCAGGACCGCGATCCGGCCGAGGCGCTGCGGGAACTGGTCACCGACTACGCCAATCTCATCCTGTCGCGCCCGGCCGAGTTCCGCGTGGCCGACCGCAACGAGTCGGACCTCACGCAGCGCCAGCGCGCCTCGATGCATACGGCGCGCCGCAGCGTGCTGGCGGACTTCAGCGGCATCATCGAGCGCGGCATCCAGCTCGGCCATTTCCGCATGGCCGATCCGCATGTCGCGGCCTTCGGGCTGATCGGCATGTGCAACTGGACCGCATGGTGGTTCAAGCCCAGCGGGCGCCTGGGCCAGCAGGAAGTGGCCGAGGCCATCGCCGACATGGCCATCCATGCCCTGCGCCGCGACGAATCGCGCCGGGCGCGGGTGCCCGACGTCAAGGAGTCCCTGCGGCTGCTGCGCGAGGACCTGGCTTACCTGGAGAAGCTGGTGGTGCCCGAGGATGACGCCTCGGCCGGCCAGCGCAAATAACTGTCCGCCAGTTCGCGGAACACCCCGGCGCCCGCGTCGACGCCAGTCTCCTCGGCCAGCAGCCTTCCGACCTCGCCCGCCAGCTCCCGTGCCAGGCGGGCGTCCAGGAACAGCAGGCGCGAGCGGCGCGCCAGCACGTCCTCGACCGTGCGCGCGTATTCGTGGCGCGCGGCAAAGCGCACCATGGCCTCGGTCAATCCGCCGCCCAGTTCGCGGTCCGCGCCCGGCAGGGCAAGCAGCGCGTCCCGCTCGCTGCCATACCCCCACAGGCCCGGGGCATCGCCGATGCTGTGCCTGGCCGGCTCGGCTCCCACCAGGGCATGGTCCGCCGTCACGCAGGGACCGGCGGATGCGAGCAACCCGGCATCCAGGCAGGCGTCCAGCGTGTCCCGGGCCATGGCGCGGTACGTGGTCCACTTGCCGCCGGCCACGGTGACCAGCCCGTCGTCCTCGATCCGGACCACGTGCTCGCGGCTGACATCCTTGGTGCTGGCGTGCCCCGCCGGGCGGACCAGCGGACGCAGGCCCGCCCAGGCGCTGGAGACATCCCCGGCGCCCGGCGCGCGCGCCAGGTAGCGGCCGGCCTCGCCCAGCAGGAAGTCCACTTCTTCGGCCAGCGGGCGCGGCTCCAGCTCCAGGCCGGGCCGGGGGGTGTCGGTGGTGCCGATCACGGTCCTGCCCATCCAGGGCAGCGCGAACAGCACCCGGCCGTCGCGCGTGCGCGGCACCAGCAGCGCCCGGTCCCCGGGCAGGAAGTCGCGCGACACGACCACGTGCGCACCCTGGCTGAACACGATGGTGTCCTCGACCGCCTCCGCGCGGGCGTCCAGGCGCCGCACCGCGTCGACCCAGATGCCCGCGGCGTTCACCACGCAGGCGGCGCGCAGGACGTACGAGCGGCCGGTTTCGCGGTCCTCGCACCGCACGCCGGCCACCCTGCCCTGTTCACGGACCAGGCCGACGGCGGCGCAATGGTTGACCAGCAGCGCTCCCTCGCGCGCCGCGGTGCGCGCCAGTGCGATGGCCAGCCGGGCATCGTCGAACTGGCCGTCCCAATATTCGATGCCGCCGCGCAGCCCCTGCGTCCGCAGCCCGGGCTGGCGGGCCGTGATGGCCCGCGCGTCCAGCCAGCGCGTGCGCCCCAGGCCGGCCTTGCCGGCCAGCACGTCGTACAGGACCAGGCCCGTTCCGTAGTACGGTTTTTCCCAGAACCGGTAGGCGGGCACGACGAAGGGCAGCGGCTGCGCCAGGTGCGGCGCGTTGCGCAACAGGATCTGCCGTTCTCGCAAAGCCTCGCGCACCAGCGGAAAATTGCGTTGCTCCAGGTAGCGCACGCCGCCGTGCACGAGCTTGGTCGCGCGCGAGGAGGTGCCCTTGGCGAAGTCATGGGCCTCGACCAGCACCACGCGCAGGCCTCGCGTGGCCGCATCCAGCGCCACGCCCAGGCCGGTGGCGCCGCCGCCTATCACCGCCACGTCGTAATCCCGGGGCTCGGCCAGCCGGGCCAGCAACCCGGCCCGGTCGGTACGCAGCGGCGCCTGCGTGGACACGGTCAAGTCCGGGCCCACGCGCGGGAGCGCGCGACCGCCTCGCGCCAGCGCTCGACCTTGGCACGGCGGGCGGTCTCGGACATCGACGGCTCGAAGCGCCGGTCCAGCGCCCATTGCGAGGCGATCTCGGCCCCGTCGGCCCAGAACCCCGTGGCCAGGCCCGCCAGGTGGGCCGCGCCCAGCGCCGTCGTCTCGGTAACCTGGGGCCGCACCACCGGTACGCCCAGGAAATCGGCCTGCATCTGCATCAGCAGGTCGTTGCCGCAGGCGCCGCCGTCCACCCTCAATTCCCGGATGGCCAGGCTGGAATCGCCCATCATCGCGGTCAGCGCATCGGTGGCCTGCAACGCGATCGACTCCAGCGCCGCGCGGGCGATGTGGGCGCGGGTCGTGCCGCGCGTCAGGCCGATCAGCGTGCCGCGCGCATAGGCGTCCCAGTCGGGCGCACCCAGTCCGGTGAAGGCCGGTACCAGGTAGACGTCGCCCGCGTCGGCCACGCTGGCGGCCAGCGGCTCGACCTCGGGGGCGCTGGCGATCATCTTCAAGCCGTCGCGCAGCCACTGGATGGTGGCGCCCGCCATGAACACCGACGCCTCCAGGCAATAGGCGGTGCGCGTGGCCGGATCGGCGGCGGCCGGCCCCTGCCAGCCGACCGTGGCCACCAGCTTGTTCTGGCTGGGCATGGGCACGTTGCCGGTGTTCATCAGCATGAAGCAGCCGGTGCCATAGGTGTTCTTGACCATGCCGGGCTCGAAGCAGGCCTGCCCGAACGTGGCCGCCTGCTGGTCGCCCGCCACGCCCGCGATCGGCACCGCCGCGCCGAACAGATCGGGCTCGGTCTCGCCCAGTACCGCGCACGACGGCACCACGGCGGGCAGCACGCTGGCCGGGATGTCGAACAGGTCCAGCAATTCCTCGTCCCAGGCCATGCGATGGATGTCGAACAGCAGCGTGCGCGAGGCATTGCTGGCGTCGGTGGCGTGCACGCGGCCGTTGGTCAGCTTCCAGATCAGCCAGGCGTCGACGGTGCCGAAAGCCAGTTCGCCGTTGCGCGCACGCTGCCTGGCGCCCGGCACGTGGTCCAGCAGCCATTGCAGCTTGGAGGCGGAAAAATAGGCGTCCAGCACCAGCCCGGTCTTGCGCTGGATCAGCGCCTCATGCCCTTCCCGGCGCAATTGGTCGCAGCGATCGGCCGTGCGCCGATCCTGCCAGACGATGGCATGCGCCACCGGTTTGCCGGTGATGCGGTCCCACAGCACCGTGGTCTCGCGCTGATTCGTGATGCCGATCGCGATGGCGGGCGCACGCGAATAACCGTTGCCCACGAGCGAGGTGGGAGCCCGCGCCAGGCAGGCACGAGCCACGGCCAGTTGCGATTGCCAGATGTCCTCGGGGTCGTGCTCGACCCAGCCCGGACGGGGGAATAACTGGGGGAATTCCTTCTGGGCGACGGCGACGATCTGCCCGGCGTGGTCGATCAGCAGGGCGCGCGAACTGGTCGTGCCCTGGTCCAGCGAAAGGATGTAGCGCATACGGAGGAGACCTAGTGAAACCTGCGTTGCGTGGAGGCGTCGGCCAAGACGCAGGCAGATGGTAGCGCGAGCGACGCCCGCGCGCATCTGGCCCGACCGTACCCCTCCCGCCCCGGCCCGCCCGGCGCCGCTACGCCGCCGGCGCGGAATCGCCCGCCCGTGCCGTGGCGGGCGGACGCAGCAGCATCGCGCACAGGACCGCGGCCACCGCGCCGCATGCGGCGCCCAGGGCGAAGGCCAGCTGGTAGCCGCCATTCAGCGCGGCCGCCTCGGCGGCGCCCCGCTCCAGCAGGAAACTCGTGCGCGCCGCCGCCAGGCTGGCCAGCACGGCCAGGCCCAGCGCGCCTCCCATCATGAACGAGGTATTCACCACCCCCGAGGCCAGTCCGGCATCGCGGGGGTCCACGTCGTTCATGGCCGCCAGCAGCATGGGGTTGAACGCGATGCCCGCGCCCAGGCCAAGCAGCGACATGGCGGGCAGCACATCGATCAGGAAATCGCCCTGGATCGGCGCGCGCGCGAACAGCGCCAGCCCCACCGACGCCAGCGCCAGCCCGCAGGCCAGCGGCGCGCGGATGCCGAAGCGCATCACCAGCCGCGCCGACAGGCCGAGCGAGAACACCGCCATGATGATGTTGGCCGGCAGGAAAGCAAGGCCCACCTGCATGGGGCTGTAGCCCAGCACCACTTGCAGGTACAGCGCGGAAATGAAGAAGGCGGCGAACATGGCGGCGGCCCACAGCACGCCCGCCGCGTTGGCCGTGGCCACGTTGCGCAGCCGGAACAGCGCCAGGGGCATCAGCGGCGCGCGCACCCGGGACTCGATGGCCAGGAAAGCCGCCAGCAGGACGGCGGCGGCGCCCAGCAAGCCCAATGTATGGAAAGAGGTCCAGCCGCGTTCGTTGCCATTGACCACCGCATACACGGCCAGCATCAGCGAGGCGGTGATGGCCGCCGCGCCGGCCATGTCCAGCCGCTCGCCGGGCTGGCCGCCCTTCGCCGGCAGCAGCGCCATGCACAGGCCGTAGACGGCGGCGCCTATGGGCAGGTTGACCAGGAAGATCCAATGCCAGCTGAGCACGCTGGTCAGGAAGCCTCCCAGCAGCACGCCTATGCTGCCGCCCCCCGCGCACACGAAGCCGTAGACGCCCATGGCCTTGGCGCGGTCCTCCTGCTCGGGGAACAGCATCATGATCAGGGACAGCGACACCGCGGAAACCACCGCCCCGCCCAGGCCTTGCACCGCGCGCGCCGCCACCAGCACGGCCTGGGACTGGGCCAGCCCGCAGGCCAGCGACGCCAGGGTGAACAGCGCGATGCCGGCGACGAACAGCCGCCGGTGCCCGTACAGGTCGCCCAGCCGCCCGCCCAGCAGCAGGAAGCCGCCGAAAGTCAGCATGTAGGCGTTCACCACCCAGACCAGCGCGGTCTCGGAGAACTTCAGGTCATCGCGGATGGAAGGCAGCGCCACGTTGACGATCGTCGTGTCGAGCACGATCATCAGCACGCCCAGGCACAGCACCATCAGGGCCAGCCAGCGTTTGCGGCGGTCTAGGTCGGCAGTCACGGATGAGCTCCTCATGCCGGCACGCGGCATGGTGGATGGGTGGGGACGACAAATGTGTACAGCGTACACAAAATAACAGAGGCACGGGGACGACGTCCATCGGAACGTCGCCCCCGTGCCTGGGTTGTTGCCGTCGATATACGGAGAATCGCGGTCAGCGGATGACCATGTTGTCCCGATGCATGAGCTCGGGCTCTTCCATGCTGCCCAGCAGCGCCTCGATCCGGCTCGAGGGCTGGCGCATGATGCGGCGGGTCGCACCGGAGGAGTAGTTGATCAGCCCGCGCGCCAGTTCCTTGCCGGAGGCGTCCACGCAGGCCACGACGTCGCCGCGCTCGAACTCGCCCTCGACCGCGGTCACGCCTATGGGCAGCAGGCTCTTGTGGTCGCGGGTCAGCGCCAGGGCCGCTCCCTCGTCCACGGTGACGCGTCCGCGCAGTTGCAGGTGGTCGGCGATCCATTGCTTGCGCGCCGACAACAGCGGCAGCGAGGCGCGCAGTTCGGTCCCTATGCAGGTTCCGCCGGCCAGCCGCACCAGCACGTCCGGTTCTCGGCCCGACGCGATCACGGTATGCGCGCCGCTGCCGGCCGCCCGCTTGGCGGCCAGGATCTTGGTCAGCATCCCGCCCTTGCCCAGGCTGCTGCCGGCGCCGCCGGCCATGGACTCCAGTTCGGGATCGCCCGCGCGCGCATGCGACACGAACTTCGCGTCGGGATGCTTGCGCGGATCGGCCGAATACAACCCGGCCTGGTCGGTCAGGATGATCAGGGCGTCCGCCTCGATCAGGTTGGTCACGAGCGCGCCCAGGGTGTCGTTGTCGCCGAACTTGATCTCGTCGGTGACCACCGTGTCGTTCTCGTTGATGATGGGCACCACGCCCAGGCGCAGCAGCGTGAACAGCGTCGACCGCGCGTTCAGGTAGCGCGTGCGGTCCGACAGGTCCTCATGGGTCAGCAGGATCTGCGCGGTATGCAGCGCATGTTCGGCGAATACGCTTTCGTAGGCCTGCGCCAGGCCCATCTGGCCGACCGCCGCGGCCGCCTGCAGTTCGGGTACCAGCGTGGGCCGCTTGTCCCAGCCCAGGCGCAGCATGCCTTCCGCGATGGCGCCGCTGGAGACCAGGACGACTTCCTTGCCCAGCGCGCGCAGGTGCGCGATCTGCCCGGCCCAGCGCAGCAGCGCCCGCCGGTCCAGGCCGCGTCCCTCGTCGGTGACCAGCGAGGAGCCTACTTTGATCACGAGCCGCCGGGCGGCGGCGATCACGGAAGTGCTATTCATCGTGGAACTCAATCGCCGTCGCCACCACCATCGCCGCCTTCGCCGCCGGCATCGCCGCCGTCGTCGGGGGCATCTTCGGGCGTCTGCGGCCCCGCGTCACCGCCATCGGCCGGCGCACGGCGCGGCGGGCGGCGGCGGACGGGCTCCGGCTTGGCCGCGGACGCCTGGGTTTCGACGAAGCGCGGGTCCTCGTCGAAGGCCTGCTCGGCCTCGCGCTGCTCGTCCAGCCAGTTCTGGACGGCCCAGGCCAGTTCCTGGGTACCGTCGCCGGCCAGCGCGGAAATGCAGAATACCGGGCCGTCCCAGCCGAACTCCAGGCAGAACGCCTCTTTCAGGCCCTGCGGGTCGTCCACCATGTCGACCTTGTTGAGCACCAGCCAGCGCGGCTTCTCGTACAGGGTCGGGTCGTAGCGGCGCAATTCCTCGACGATGGCACGCGCCTCGTGCACGGGGTCCACCGTGGGATCCATGGGCGCCACGTCCACCAGGTGCAGCAGCAGGCGCGTGCGCGACAGGTGGCGCAGGAACTGGTGCCCCAGCCCGGCGCCCTCGGACGCGCCCTCGATCAGCCCGGGAATGTCGGCGATCACGAAGCTGCGTTCGGCATCGGTGCGCACCACGCCCAGGTTCGGATGCAAGGTGGTGAACGGGTAGTCGGCCACCTTGGGCCGGGCGTTCGACAGCTTGCGGATCAGCGTGGACTTGCCGGCGTTGGGCATGCCCAGCAAGCCGACGTCGGCCAGCACCTTCAGCTCCAGCCGCAGCTTGCGCTGTTCGCCCGGGCGGCCGTGGGTGAACTGCCGCGGCGCGCGGTTGGTGCTGGACTTGAAGTGCAGGTTGCCCAGGCCGCCGTTGCCGCCGGCGGCCAGCACGACCTTCTGGCCATGGGTAGCCAGGTCGAACAGCAGCTCGTTGGTCTCGGCGTCGTAGACCATGGTGCCCACCGGCATGCGCAGCGTGATGTCGCTGCCGCCGGCGCCATAGCGGTCGGAACCGCTGCCCTGCTCGCCGTTCTGGGCGCGGTGCAGACGGGCGTAGCGGTAGTCGATCAGCGTATTGATGTTGCGGTCGGCCACGGCGTAGACACTGCCGCCCCGCCCGCCATCACCGCCATCGGGTCCGCCGAAGGGAATGAATTTCTCGCGGCGAAAGCTCGCCACGCCATTGCCGCCCTTGCCGGCAACTACCTCGATGGTGGCTTCGTCGACGAATTTCATGCCCCCCCCTACGCGCTTCGCGCGCCCCCCAGGGGGCGATGCGGGTGGACCGGCAAAGCCGGATCCACCGCATCCCGGGAGGCGCGGCGGCGGGGTTTCAAAGATTCAAAAGAAATGACCGTGCAAGTGCCAATACTAGCGCGATCATAAAAAAAAGCCCCCACGCGTAACATCGCGCGGCGGCGCTATTTTTCCGGGGAGCCAAGGCTCCCCGTGACCACATACCCTACCCCACGAAGCCAAGCCCAGATCCAGGGCACAGCGGATCCGGCTCCGCCGGTCCGCCAGTGCCGCCCCTCGGGGCCCGGCGCCGGGCCGCCCCAAGGCGGGCCCCGGCCCCCTCGGGGGGCTGCCGCGCAGCGGCTGGGGGCTCACCATGCTGGGCGCGCGTCAGCGCGTAGGGGGGCCTATCCCTTACACAGGATCGATCGAGACGGTATGCTTGCGCAGGGCGCCCTTGACCGCGAACTGCACGCGGCCGTCGACCAGCGCGAACAGGGTGTGGTCCTTGCCCACGCCGACGTTGACGCCGGGGTGGAAACGGGTGCCGCGCTGGCGAACGATGATCGAGCCAGCCGGGATCAATTCACCGCCGTAGGCCTTGACGCCCAGGCGTTTCGCTTCTGAGTCGCGGCCGTTCCGTGTGGAACCGCCGCCCTTTTTCTGTGCCATGTTTGCACTCCTGCTTGTTCGTTACCGATTCTTGCCTACATTCCGGTGCCCGGCCGCGCCGGGCTCCCATCAGGCGGAAATGGTGCCGATCTGGATTTCGGTGTAGTTTTGACGGTGGCCTTGGCGCTTCTGGTAGTGCTTGCGCCGACGCATCTTGAAGATGCGGACCTTGTCGTGGCGACCGTGTGCAAGAACCTTGGCCGTGACCACGGCACCGGACAGAAGAGGCGCGCCGATCTTGAGTTGATCGCCTTCGCCCACTGCCAGGACCTGGTCCAGCGTGATCTCTTGCCCGATGTCTGCCGGTATCTGTTCTATCTTCAGTTTTTCGCCAGCGGCAACGCGATACTGCTTGCCACCGGTTTTTATGACCGCGTACATGGGATGACCTCTTGGATTGTTCAAAGCTCGAACCCCCAATGGGGGTCGAACCATAGACTATAACCGGAGTTGTACCGCGGCGTCAATCCCGGCATCGCCCCGCGCACAGCCCCGGTATAATTTCGTTGCCACGGCGCTTTCGGGCGCCGCCGCCCGCTCGCGGGCCTCTCTGTACGCCATGCCGCCGGTTGTTGCATCTCGGCTTTTGTTGCACACCTGGCCGGCAACGGCCAGTCTACCCACGGATTCCCCTTGAGCCTGCCGACCCTGTTCGCCCCCATTGCCGACGACATGCAGCGCGTCGATGCCGTCATCCGGGCACGACTCGACTCCGACGTCCCGCTCATCCGCACCATCGCCGACTACATCATAGGCGCGGGCGGCAAGCGGATGCGGCCTGCCCTGCTGCTGATGGTCGCCCGGGCGCTGGGATACGAGGGGCAGCAGCATCATTTGCTGGCCGCGGTGGTGGAATTCATCCATACGGCCACGCTGCTGCACGACGACGTGGTCGACGAATCGGCGCTGCGGCGGGGCCGCGCCACGGCCAACGCGGTCTTCGGCAACGCCGCCAGCGTGCTGGTGGGCGACTTCCTGCATTCCCGCTCGTTCCAGATGATGGTCGAGACCGGCTCGGTCCGCGTCATGCAGATCCTGGCCGATGCCACCAACGTCATTGCCGAGGGCGAGGTGCTGCAACTGCTGAACGTGCACGACCCCCTGGTGACCGAGGAGCGCTATCTGCAGGTGGTGCGCTACAAGACCGCCCGGCTGTTCGAGGCCTCGGCCCAGCTGGCCGCGGTGCTGGCCGGCGCCACGCCCGACCAGGAAGCCGCGGCGGCGGAATACGGCCGGCGCGCCGGCACGGCATTCCAGCTGATCGACGACGTGCTCGACTACAGCGGCGAGGCCGAGGCGCTGGGCAAGAACCTGGGCGACGACCTGCGCGAAGGCAAGCCCACGCTGCCGCTGATCCGCCTGCTGGACGTGGGCACGCCGGCGCAGCAGACACTGGTGCGCACCGCGATCGAAAACGGCGAAGGCGATTTCGCCGCCGTCGCCGCCGCGATCCGGGAATCGGACGCCCTGGACTACACCCGCGCCCGGGCCCGGATCGAGGCGGACGCGGCGATCACGGCGATTTCCGGCTACCCCGTTTCCGCTTTCCGGGATTCTCTGCTAGAATTCTGCGCTTTCGCGATCAACCGAGATCGCTGAAAAAAGCAAGACGGCCTGCCGGGCAAGTTGTACAGCCCGTAGCCGGCAGGCCGGACCGACAAGTCGGGGCGTAGCTCAGCCTGGTAGAGTACTGCGTTCGGGACGCAGGAGTCGGAGGTTCGAATCCTCTCGCCCCGACCATTGATCTGGTCGACAAGCCTGTAGCCAGGCACGCAAGCGCACAGCTCAGGCTGTGCGTTTTTGTTTGTGCACGCAGGATGCCCGCGCCATGAAAACCTCTCCAGCCCTCGTGGCCCAGCACGCCTTCACCATCGAGACGCCCGGCCGCCGCCTGATCGAAATCACCGGGCACGTCCGGCGCCACGCGCGGGAAAGCGGCATGAATGCCGGCGTGGCGCACGTCTTCGCCCACCACACCAGTTGTTCGCTGCTGGTGACCGAAAACGCCGATCCCGACGTGCTGGCCGACCTGGAACGCTATTTTTCACGCCTGGTCCCGGACGGCGATCCGCTGTATGCGCACGATGCCGAAGGCCCGGACGACATGCCGGCCCACGTCAGGGCGGCGTTGACCGCGGCAAGCGTGACGCTGCCGCTGGCCGGCGGCGACCTGGCGCTGGGAACCTGGCAGGGCGTCTACCTGTGGGAACACCGCCGGCGCCCGCACCGCAGGCGCATCACCGTGACGCTGGTCGGCTGCTGACGGCGGCCCAGGCGGGATCATCCGCCCGCCCGCATGCCGGTCACTGCGTGTTGCGGCCCGCCATGGCGTCGGCGTAGCGGTCCCAGTGGCGCACGCGATAGGCCAGGTCCGACGCCTTGGCGCCGGCCGGGCCGCCGCCCGAGCAGAGCACGCCGTTGCGCAGCAGGTGCTGGATCGTATTGGGAAGCAAGGGGCGCCACTCGTCGTGCACCGGGCGCTGCCAGCCGGCACCGGGCCGGTACAGGGCCACGGTGCGCCACTCGCGCGTCCCGCAACGGACCGACTCGTACGAGATGTTCTCGGCCCCCATGTCGCTGACCGCGCGCAGCGTATAGCGCACGATCAGCCCCGGGGCGATCTGGATGGAGCGCGGATCCACGCCGAAGCGGAAACGTTCGTTGCGCGACAGGTTTTCCACGGGCAGCACGTCGGCCTCGGTGGGCACGGGCGGCAATTCCGACTTCAGGGCTTCCCATCCGGCATCGGGCAAGGTGCGCTGGGCATCGATGTCGTCCAGCAGGTAGTTGCCCTCGCCTCGCGGCTGGCTGCCGCAGGCGGCAAGAAGCAGGGCCAGGCATCCGGCGCCGGCCCAGGCGGCGGCGCGCAGGGCCCGGCGGGCAGGACGCGCCCCGGCGAACTGACTAGGCATAAGTGTTTTCCATATACAGGTTGCACCCGACACGATACCCGAACCCCGCGCAGGAGGTCGCGGGGGTTCAGACCTCGGGGGCTTCCTTGGACAGGGACGCCTGCGGTTCGCCCTGGCCGCGCCGGTGCGAACCGATGTGCTGGCGCAGGTACCGGGTCTCGTGGTTCCGGCGGAAGAGCACGACCGCAAGCTCGTTCAAGGCCAGCGTATAGACGTCGCGCTTGAACTCGATGACCGATTCCAGCGGAACCCAGTAGGAACTCCAGCGCCACGCGTCGAACTCCGGATGCGACGACGCCCGCAGGCAGACGTCGCAATCGCGCCCCTGCATCCGAAGCAGGAACCAGATCTGCTTCTGACCTTTGTAGTGCCCGCGCCATTCACGCCTGACGAAGTGTTCGGGCACGTTATAGCGCAACCAGTCGCGTGTTCTACCCAATATGCGGACATGCTCGGGCCGCAGGCCCACTTCTTCGTGGAGCTCGCGGAACATCGCCTGGACAGGGCTTTCACCGTGCTTGATGCCGCCCTGCGGGAACTGCCAGGAATGTTCGTTGACGCGCTTGCCCCAGAAGACCTCGTTCTTCTGGTTGACGAGGATGATGCCGACGTTGGGACGGTAACCTTCACGATCCAGCATGAGCCACCCCAGCGATTCTCATACAATTGAGTCAATTATAGGCCCAGGGGGCCGAACTCGTATCCACCCACGTGAGCACCGCAATGCGCGCATCGCAGTTCCATATCGGCACCCTCAAGGAAGCACCGTCCGACGCCGAGATCGTCAGCCACCAGCTCATGACCCGCGCGGGCATGATCCGCAAGCTGGCCGGCGGCATCTACAACTATATGCCCATCGGCCTGCGGGTCATCCGCAAGGTCGAGGCCATCATCCGCGAGGAAATGAACCGCGCCGGCGCGCTCGAGCTGCTGATGCCGGTGGTGCAGCCCGCCGAGCTGTGGATGGAATCGGGCCGCTGGGAACAGTACGGCCCCGAGCTGCTGCGCATGAAGGACCGCCACGGCCGCGACTTCGTGCTGCAGCCGACCTCGGAAGAGGTCATCACGGACATCGCCCGCAACGAGATCCACAGCTGGCGCCAGCTTCCCAAGAATTTCTACCACATCCAGACCAAGTTCCGCGACGAGCGCCGGCCGCGCTTCGGCGTCATGCGGGGCCGCGAGTTCACGATGAAGGACGCCTATTCCTTCGATCGCGACGAAGCCGGCGCCCAGAAGAGCTACGACGCCATGTACGACGCATACATGCGCATCTTCACCCGCATGGGGCTGACCTTCCGCGCCGTGGCGGCCGACACCGGCTCCATCGGCGGCACGCGCAGCCATGAATTCCAGGTCATCGCCGACACCGGCGAGGACCTCATCGTCTACAACCCGGCCACCCAGTACGCCGCCAACATCGAGCTGGCCGAGGCCCCCTGCCTGGTCGCCCAGCGCGCGGCGCCCGGCCGGGCCCTGGAGAAAACCCCGACCCCCGGCGCCACCAAGTGCGAAGCCGTGGCCCAGATGCTGGGCCTGCCGCTGGCCAGCCACGTGAAATCCCTCGCGCTGGCGGTCGAACCGGAAGAGCCCGGCAAGCCGGTCCAGATCTGGCTGCTGCTGGTGCGCGCCGACCATGAACTGAACGAGATCAAGGCCGGCAAGATCCCCGGCCTGGACCGTGGCTACCGCTTCGCCACCGATGCCGAGATCGTCGAGCACTTCGGCTGCGTGCCGGGCTTCATCGGGCCCGTGGGCACCGCCAAGCCGGTCAAGGTGGTGGCCGATCGCACCGTTGCCAACCTGCACGACTTCATCACCGGCGCCAACCAGGCCGACCACCACTACGTGGGGGTGAACTGGGGACGCGACCTGCCCGAGCCCGACCTGGTGGCCGACCTGCGCAACGTCGTCGACGGAGATCCGTCGCCGGACGGCAGCGGCCCGCTGGCGATCCAGCGCGGAATCGAGGTCGGCCATGTGTTCTTCCTGGGCACCAAGTATTCCGAGGCGCTCAAGGCCACCTACCTGGACGAGACCGGCAAGCCCGCGCTGCTGCAGATGGGCTGCTACGGCATAGGCGTCACGCGCCTGCTGGGCGCCGCCATCGAACAGCATCACGACGGGCGCGGCATCATCTGGCCGCGCGCGCTGGCGCCATTCGAGGTGGTCGTCTGCCCGGTGGGCTGGGGCAAGAGCGAAGCGGTGCGCGAAGCCGCGACCAAGCTCTACGAAGGCCTGAAGGAAGCCGGCGTCGACGCGATCCTGGACGACCGCGACGAACGCCCGGGCGTGATGTTCGCCGACTGGGAGCTCATCGGCGTGCCGGTGCGCGTCACCATCGGCGACCGCGGCCTGAAGGAAGGGCAGATCGAACTGCAGGGCCGCCGCGACGAAGCGGCCGCCAAGATCCCCGTGGGCGAAGCGCTGGCCGCCACGCTGGCCCGGCTGGCGCAGGCCAACTGACCGCCGCTATTCCAGCCGGATGTTGCGCGTCCGGATGACCTCGGCCCACTTGTCGCGCTCGTGCTCGATGAAGGCCGAGAACTGGGCGCGCGACATGGGCGGAGACACCAGTCCCGATTCCTGCATGTAGCGCTGCACCGCAGGCGCCCGCAGGGCCTGCGCCACGTCGCGATGGATCTTGTCCTGGATCGCCTCCGGCGTCGCGGACGGCACGAAGAAGCCGAACCAGCTTCCGGATACCACGCCCGGCACGCCCGCCTGCACCACGGTGGGCAGGTCCGGCGCGTCGGCCAGGCGCTCGTCGGCGGCCACCGCCAGCGCCCGCAGCTTGCCCTGCCTGGCCAGGGCAAGGGACGCGGGGAAGTGGAACATGGCATCGACATGGCCGGCCAGCAGGTCGGTCAAGGCTGGCCCCGCCCCCTTGTAAGGCACGTGCAGGATGGAAATGCCCGCGCGGGACGCCAGCAGCTCGGCCGTCAGGTGCGGGCTCGAACCGTTCCCGGTCGAGGCGAACTTCACCTCGCCGGGCCGGGCCTTCGCATAGGCCACCAGTTCGGCCACCGACCGGACGGGCAGCCCGGGCCGCACGTACAGCACGTTGGGCGCGGTGCCGCCCATCGCCACGGGCGCCAGGGCGTTCGCCTCGTAGGGCAGCGATTTCATCAGGATCTGGTTGGTGACCAGGCCCGTGCTGGTAAACAGCAGGGTATGGCCATCAGGCTGGGCACGGGCCACCTGCGCGGTGCCTATGGTCGTGCCGCCGCCGCCCCGGTTTTCCACGACCACGCTCTGCTTCCATGACTGGCCCAGCTCGGCCGCCAGTTGCCTGACCAGTCCGTCGGTCAGGCCGCCCGGCGGATAGGGCACGATCACCTGGACCGTGCGCCCCGGAAATCCCGCCGCGAGCGGCTCGGCGGCCCCGGCGCTTCCTCCCGCCCAAGCGGCCGCCGCCATGCAGAACACTCCTCCGACCCTGCGCCCCACCCTTTCCAGAACGATCATCGAACGTCTCCTTGGCCATGTGGTCATCGGCGCCGCTGGCCGGCGCCCGTATATGATTGATTAAATCAACCATATAGTTGATGGTATCCACAAAAAAGGACGTCCACAATCCCGGTACGGGCGGCGATTACTCCGGCCTGCCGGATTGAACAGCGGCCCCCTGCTCCACCGCCCACTGGACCACCTGCGCGGCCAGCGCGTCGGTGGCCAGGCCGAAGGCCGACACCACGGCCGGCACCTCGACCCCGCCCGCCGGCTGCGCGACCTCGAAGCTGCGCGAGGCCACCACGCGCCGCGTCGAGGTCGAGATCAACCGCGCGTCCAGGCTGACGACCGCATGGGGCACCGCGCCGCGGTATTCGCTCTGGAAGGCCCGCAGGTCGCTGTCCAGCTCCAGGTCCGCGCGCACGTTGCTGTCGGTGGTCGACACCGACGCGACGCGGCCGTCCAGCCTGAAGGCCTGCGCCAGGCGGGTGCGCACCAGGGTCGGCGGCGCGTCGGTCCAGCGCGCTCCGCCATAGGTGCTGATCTGGTCGCCCTGGACGATGACGGCGATGCGCGCGCTGTCCAGCACGGCGTTGGCATGGGGGCTGCGTATGCGCAGCGACCAGGCCTGGGCCCTGCCTCCCGGCGCAGGCGCCGCCTGCGTGGCCGGCAGCCGGTAGATGTCGACCGTCTTCTGTTCCGGCAGCAGCGTGCACGCCGAAGCCAGCACCGCCAGCGACATGCCCGCCCAACGGATGATTGCGCCCGCGCGTCTCATGGGGTGAACTCCTTGGGTTGTTCGCGGCCCAGCAGGTAGTCGGCCGGATTGTCCTCGAGGCGGCGGGTGATGGCCCGCAGCGACGCCATCGTCGCCTGCATCTCGCGCAGCGCGCCGCCCAGCTCGCTCAGGCTCTGGGCGCCGCTGCCCAGCGCGCCGCGATTCTCCTGCACCAGCCGGTCGATGCTGTCGCTGGCGCGCGCCAGCGAGGCCATGGCCTGCTGGGCGCTCTGCATGGTGTCCTTCCCCTGCGAGCCGACCAGTTCGTCGGTGTGCGTCATCAGCGAGTTGGCCTTGGCCAGGGCCTCGGACGTCTGCCGGCCGATCTCGCCCAGTTGCCCGCTCAGCTTCGCGAAGCCCTCGCGCTGCGCGGCCAGCTCGGCGGTGCTTTCCTCGAGATGTTCCAGGATGCGGCTGATCTGCCGGGCATTCTGGGGCGACATGATCTGGCGCGCGCTGGCGACCATCTCGTTGATGTTCAGCATCAGGTCCTCGCCGCCCGCCAGCAGCTGGGTGATGGGCGACGGCAGGGCCACGATGACCGGCACCTCGTCGCCCTTGGGCAGGAGGCGCGGGCTCTCGGGCGTGCCGCTGCCGAGCTGGATCACCGAGGTACCGGTGACGCCGGTCAGGCGCAGGCGCGCCACCGTGTCCTCCTTGACCGGCACGTCGCTGGCGATCCGTATCCGCGCCACCACCTTGCGCGGGTCCACGGGATCGAGCCGCAGCCGCGCCACGTCGCCCACCTTGATGCCGCTGTACATGACGGCGCTGCCCTCGGACAGTCCGTTGACCGCTTCGTTGAACACGATGTCGAACTGCGCCACGCTGGCGTCCGAATGGCTCTTGGCCAGCCACAGCGCGAACAGCAGGGCCCCCGTCACCGCGATGACGAGGAACAGGCCGATCACGACATGATGCGCCCGGGTTTCCATCTACTCCTCCTTGCGCGGCCGTTCGGCCGCCCGCGACGCCGCGCGTCCGCGCGGCCCCTGGAAATACTCCTGTATCCACGGATCGTCGACCCGCTCCACCACTTCCAGCCGGTCCACCACCAGCACCTTGCGCTGCGACAGCACCGCCACCCGGTCGCAAATGGCGTAGAGCGTATCCAGATCATGCGTGACCAGGAACACGGTCAACCCCAGCGCATCCCGCAAGGTGCGGATCAGGTCGTCGAAGGCGGCCGCGCCGATCGGATCCAGTCCCGCCGTGGGCTCGTCCAGGAACAGCAGGTCGGGATCCAGCGCCAGGGCGCGCGCCAGCGCCGCCCGCTTGACCATGCCGCCCGACAGCGAGGCCGGGGACTTGGCGCCGGCCTCGACCGGCAGGCCCGCCAGCGCCAGCTTGAGCCGCGCCAGCCGCTCGGCCTCGGGCCGCGCCAGGCCCGCGTGCTCGATCAGCGGCAGCGCGGCGTTCTCGGTCACGGACAGCGAGGAGAACAGCGCGCCGCGCTGGAACAGCACCCCCATCCGGCGCTCCTGGCGCGAACGCAGCTCGGGGGACAGCTCGTCCAGCGCCTGGCCGAACACCTGCACGCTGCCGGCGGTCGGCCGCCGCAGCCCCACGATGGAACGCAGCAGCACCGACTTGCCCGAGCCCGACCCGCCCACCACGCCCAGGATCTCGCCCCGGCGGATGTCCAGGTCCAGCCCTTCGTGCACGGTCTGGGCGCCGAAGCGGTTGACCAGCCCGCGCACGCGCACGATGGGTTCGTCGGCCGTCACCATCCCATCTCCATGAAGAACAGCGCCGCCAGCGCGTCGATCAGGATCACCATGAAGATCGCCTGCACGACGCTGGAGGTGGTGTGCTCGCCCACGGACTGGGCGCTGCCGCTGACCTTGAAGCCCTCCAGGCAGCCGATCACGGCGATGATGAAGGCCAGGATCGGCGCCTTGACGATGCCCACGTAGAAATGCCGCACGTCCAGGCTCTCGCGCAGGGTGGACAGGAACAGCGACGGCGGGATGTCCAGGCTCCAGGCGCAGACCACCATGCCGCCGGCGATGCCGGTCAGCATGGACATGAAGGTCAGCACGGGCAGCGACACCAGCATGGCCAGCACGCGCGGCAGCACCAGCATGTTGATGGGGTCGAGCCCGAGGGCCCGGATGGCGTCGATTTCCTCGTTGGCCTTCATCGAGCCGATCTGCGCGGTGAAGGCGCTGGCGGTCCGGCCCGCCATCAGGATGGCGGTCAGCAGCACGGCGAACTCGCGCAGGAAGGCGAAGCCGACCAGGTTGATCGTATAGAGCGTGGCGCCGAAGTCCCGCAGCACCGTGGCGCCCAGGAAGGCCACGACGGCGCCGACCAGGAAAGTCAGCAAGGCGATGATGGGAACGGCGTTCAGTCCGATCTGCTCGATCTGGGCGACGGTGGCCGTGAGTCGCCACGTGCGCGGACGCACCAGCGAACGGCCCAGGCTTTCGAGCGTCAGGCCGATGAACCCGCACAGGCCCACGGCGTGCTTCCAGAACTGCTCGGCGGCTTCGCCCACGTGGCACAGCAGCTCGGCCACCGGCGACGGCGGCTCGGGTGGCTTGCATTGCTGGACCGCGCCCTGGGCGCGGATGATGGTGTCGAGCAAGGCGCGGCGCGATGCCTCCACCGGGGGGCCGGAGGCCAGCAACCCGGGCAGGCGCTCCGCGCCCAGCAGGTCGACCAGCAGCGCGGCGCCCGCGGTGTCCAGGACGCCCAGCCGGCTGAGGTCCAGCACGCGCACCTGGGGGATCGCATCGAAACGGGCGGTCTCGCGGCGCAGGGCCTCGAAGCCCGCCAGCGACCAGTCGCCCTCGACCGACAGGCGGCCGTCGCCGGCTGCGGCATCCCACACTAGACGGCCTGGCTGCGGCGCTGCGCTCATCGTTCCTGGAGACGGGACCACGGAACCGCGATTGTCGGGGCTTTACTTGAGTCCAGGCAAGCCTTTCATGCCGCGCAGCGCCTTCATGCCGCCCATGGCGCGCATCATCTTGGCCATGCCGCCTTTCTTCATCTGCTTCATCATGGCCTGCATCTGCTCGAACTGCGACAGCATGCGGTTGACCTCCTGCACCTGCACGCCGGCGCCGGTGGCGATGCGGCGCTTGCGCGAGGCCTTGATCAGCTCGGGCTTGGCACGCTCGAGCTCGGTCATGGAGTTCAGGATGCCTTCCATGCGCCGGATCTGCTTGCCGGCCTGCTTGCTGTCGATTTGCGAGGCCGCCTGCGAGAATTGCGCCGGCAGCTTCTCCAGCAGCGAGCCCATGTCGCCCAGGTTCTTCATCTGCGCGATCTGGGCGCGGAAATCGTTCAGGTCGAACTTGTCGCCCGACTTGAGCTTGGCGGCCAGCTTCTGCGCCTCGTCCACGTCGATCGCGCGCTGGGCTTCCTCGACCAGCGACAGGATGTCGCCCATGCCCAGCACCCGCTGCGCCATGCGCTCGGGATGGAAGGGCTCGAGGCCGGACAGCTTCTCGGACACGCCGACGAACTTCAGCGGCTTGCCGGTGACGTGGCGCACCGACAGCGCGGCGCCGCCGCGCGCATCGCCATCCAGCTTGGTCAGGACCACGCCGGTCAGCGGCAGGGCGTCGTTGAAGGCCTTGGCCACGTTGACCGCGTCCTGGCCCAGCATGGCGTCGACCACGAACAGGGTCTCGATCGGCTCGAGCAGGGCATGCAGCGCGCGGATCTCGTTCATCAGCGCCTCGTCGATGCCCAGGCGGCCGGCCGTATCGACGATCAGCACGTCGTAATGGTGCTTGCGGGCATGGTCGAGCGCGTTGCGGGCGATGGCCTCGGGCGCCTGGTCGGCCGACGAGGGCAGGAAGTCGACGCCGGCCTGTGCGGCCACGGTCTTCAACTGCTCGATGGCGGCGGGACGGTAGACGTCGGCGCTGACCACCAGCACCTTCTTCTTGCCCGTCTTGCGGCCGTTCTGGACATGGCCGCCTTCGGCCAGCCAGCGGGCCAGCTTGCCGGTGGTGGTGGTCTTGCCCGAGCCCTGCAGGCCCGCCATCAGGATCACGGCGGGGGGCTGCTGGGCCAGCGACAGCTCGCTCGCGTGGGGTCCGAGGTCGCCGCCCATGAGGGCGGTGAGTTCCTTGTGGACCACGCCCACCAGCGCCTGGCCGGGCGTCAGGCTGCCCATGACGTCCTCGCCCAGCGCCTTTTCCTTGACCCGCGCGACGAACTCGCGCACGACCGGCAGGGACACGTCGGCTTCCAGCAGCGCCAGACGGACTTCGCGCAGCATTTCCTGCGTATTCGCCTCGGTCAGGCGCGCTTCCCCCTTCAGGGTCTTGACGACGCGCGACAGGCGGGCGGTAAGGTTATCGAGCATGAATGGGATTCGCTTACACTTCCATGGATATGGGAATTGTATTGCACGCACTGGCTGCGGCCGGTTACGCCTTGTTGACGGTATTCGCGTGGCGAGCCGTCTCGTCGCACCCCGAACCCCGGACCGGCTCCGCCGAGCGCCTGGGGCTGGCGCTGGTGCTGATCCTGCACGGCCTGGCGGTCCAGCAGGCCATGCTGGGGGACGGCAACCTGAAACTGGGCTTCGCCCTGGGCATCTCGGCCGCGCTGTGGCTGGGCCTGGTCGTCTTCTGGGCCGAAAGCCTGTGGGTGGCCATCGACGGCCTGCGGCTCTGGCTGATGCCACTGGGCGTGATCGGCACCGTGCTGCCCGTGGTCTTTCCCGAGGGCCGCGTCATCGCCCATGCCGACAGCGGCTGGCTGCGCGTGCACCTGGCGATCGCGCTGGCCGCCTACAGCATGATCACCATCGCCGCCCTGCACGCGCTGCTGATGGCCTCGGCCGACCGGCGCCTGCACGACATCTCGGCCAGCAACCCGCCCCAGCCCCGGCACTCGGCCCGGGTCTACGCCCGCCTGTTCGACGCCGTGCCGCCCCTGCTGGTGCTCGAACGCCTGCTGTTCCGGCTGATCTGGGTCGGCTTCGTGCTGCTGACCCTGGCCGTCATCAGCGGCATCGTCATCTCCGAGTCGCTGTCGGGCACCGCGCTGCCCCTGGACCACAAGACCGTCTTCACGCTGCTCTCATGGCTGACCTTCGGCCTGCTGCTGCTGGGACGCCAGGTCTGGGGCTGGCGCGGCCGCATCGCGCTGCGCTGGACGCTGGTCGGCTTCGCCTTCCTGCTGCTGGCCTACACCGGCACCCGGTTCGTGCTCGAGTTCATCCTGCACCGCTAGAAACCAGGACCCCCAACCACCATGGGCAAGCTACTTTTCTGGGTGTTCGTCATCGTGGTCGCCCTGCTGGTGGCCCGCATCGCCGCCCGCAGCGCGGTCAAGGGCCACCGCCGCGAATCGCGTCGGGCCGACGCCAGCCGCTTCCCGGCCGACGGCATGGTGCGCTGCGCCCATTGCGGCATCCACCTGCCGCCGTCCGAAGCCGTGCGGCGCAAGGGCTATAACTATTGCAGCCTGGCCCACTCGCTGAAGGGTCCCGGCAAATGAACGTCGCCGCGCGGCTGGACGGCCAGGGCTGGATCGACCACCCCGCCGTGCGCCGGGTCCCTTCCCCCAACACCGACGAGCGGCCCCCCGGCACGGAAATCTCGCTGCTGGTCCTGCACAACATCAGCCTGCCGCCCGGCGAATTCGGCGGCCCCTACGTCGAGGCCCTGTTCACCAACACCCTCGATTGCGATGCCCACCCCTGGTTCGACTGCCTGCGCGGCCTGAAGGTCTCGGCCCACTTCCTGATCGACCGCAACGGCGCCATCGTCCAGTTCGCCAGCACCGACCGCCGGGCCTGGCACGCCGGCGTCTCCTGCCACGACGGCCGCGAACGCTGCAACGACTTCTCCATCGGCATCGAACTCGAAGGCTGCGACACCGTGCCCTTCACCGACGCCCAGTACCGCGCCCTGGCCTGGCTCACCCCGGCCCTGCGCGCCCGCTACCCCCTGCAGGCCGTCCGCGGCCACGAGCACATCGCCCCCGGCCGCAAGACCGACCCCGGCCCCGCCTTCGACTGGGCCCGCTACGGCCGGGAAACGGGCTGGACCGCCCTTCCCCTCCTGTAGAATCTCGCCCTCGCCAACCCCGGCCCGCCCACGCCCAGCCCGCGCCCGCTCTGTTTCACGCGCTGCAAACGCCGCATTTCACGCGTGCCTCGTGCACCTTTCGTCGTGAAACACGCATGGTTGCTGGCTGTCTAATAAATAGAGCCCGATTTGCCTATGCGAGCGCCGGATTCTCTCCGCCAGCAACATTTTGACACTTGCCGTACAATCTGCACCCCCCTAGAATTAGTGCCTTGCCGGTCACACACCACTAGATGTAGTGCCCGCGCTGCAAGGGAGGGGGAAAACATGGCTTATCCAGACCAGCCCGGATGTGCGGCGGCCACTGCCGCGCACCTCGTCGTTAGGCCCCAAGCCGCGCTCCGGCGCGGCCTGACGCCCTTGTAATCAAGAATATTCGCTGCAAATCCCAGAACACCGAGTACCGGCGCGGCCCCCCGCGCCTTCATGCATCCAGGAGGCCTTATGCAACTCTCGACTCCCTCGGCCCAATCGACCGCTGCGCCGCTAGCTTCCAAGCCCGCACAGACCGAAGCCGACCAGACCGCGTATTCCGACCACAAGGTCATCCGGCGCAACGGCGCCGTGGTCGGATTCGAACCCGGCAAGATTTCCATCGCGCTGACCAAGGCCTTCCTGGCCGTCAACGGTGGCCAGGGCGCTGCTTCCGCGCGTGTGCGCGAGCTCGTCGAAGGCCTGACCAAACAGGTCGTCCACGCGCTGGTCCGCCGCCAGCCCAGCGGCGGCACGGTCCATATCGAAGACATCCAGGACCAGGTCGAACTGGCGCTGATGCGCTCCGGCGAGCATGACGTCGCGCGCGCCTACGTGCTGTACCGTGAAAAGCGCGCCCAGCAGCGTGCGCTGATGCACACCTCGCCCGACCAGGCGGTCGTGCACGTCACCGAGAACGGCCTGCGCATCCCGCTCGACCCCCAGCACCTGCAGGCCATCATCCAGGCCGCGTGCTCGGGCCTGGAGGAATTCGTCTCGGCCGAGGGCATCTTCAAGGAAACCGTCAAGAACCTGTACGACGGCGTCTCCACCGACGAGATCTTCAAGTCCGCCATCCTGGCCGCGCGCTCGCAGCTGGAAAAGGATCCGGCCTACAGCACGGTCACGGCACGTCTCTTGCTGCACACCATCCGCAAGGAAGTGCTGGGCGAGGAGGTCGAACAAGCCGCCATGGCCACGCGTTACGCCGAATATTTCCCGCAGTTCATCGCTCGCGGCATCGAGGGCGGCCTGCTTGACCCCAAGCTGGCCACCTTCGACCTGGCGCGCCTGGGCGCGGCGCTGAAGGATACGCGCGACCTGCAGTTCACCTACCTGGGCCTGCAGACCCTGTACGACCGCTACTTCCTGCACATCAAGGGCACCCGCATCGAGCTGCCGCAGGCCTTCTTCATGCGCGTCGCGATGGGCCTGGCCCTGGAAGAAACCGACCGCGAAGCCCGCGCCATCGAGTTCTACAACATCCTGTCGTCGTTCGACTTCATGAGCTCGACGCCGACCCTGTTCAACGCCGGCACCCTGCACTCGCAGCTGTCGTCGTGCTACCTGACCACGGTGGCCGACAGCCTGGAAAGCATCTACGACGCCATCAAGGAAAACGCGCTGCTGGCCAAGTACGCCGGCGGCCTGGGCAACGACTGGACCCCCGTGCGCGCGCTGCGCAGCCACATCAAGGGCACCAACGGCGAAAGCCAGGGCGTGGTCCCCTTCCTGAAGGTGGTCAACGACACCGCGGTGGCGGTCAACCAGGGCGGCAAGCGCAAGGGCGCCGTGTGCACGTACCTCGAGACGTGGCACCTGGACATCGAGGAATTCCTCGAACTGCGCAAGAACACCGGCGACGAGCGCCGCCGCACCCACGACATGAACACGGCCAACTGGATCCCCGACCTGTTCATGAAGCGCGTCATGGACAATGCCGAATGGACCCTGTTCTCGCCGTCCGACTGCCCCGACCTGCACGACAAGGTCGGCAAGGAATTCGAGAAGGCCTACCTGGGCTATGAAGCCAAGGTCGCCAGCGGCGAACTGAAGCTCTTCAAGAAGATCCCGGCCATGTCGCTGTGGCGCAAGATGCTCTCGATGCTGTTCGAGACCGGCCACCCGTGGATCACGTTCAAGGATCCCTGCAACATCCGCTCGCCCCAGCAGCACGTCGGCGTCGTCCACAGCTCCAACCTGTGCACCGAGATCACGCTGAACACCAACGAGTCCGAGATCGCGGTCTGCAACCTGGGTTCGGTCAACCTCGTCGCGCACTTGAAGACCAACGCCGACGGCACGGTCGAGCTCGACCACGACAAGCTGCGCAGCACGATCCACGTCGCCATGCGCATGCTCGACAACGTGATCGACATCAACTATTACGCCGTCGACAAGGCCCGCAACTCCAACCTGCGCCATCGTCCCGTCGGCATGGGCATCATGGGCTTCCAGGATGCGCTGCACATCATGCGCGTGCCCTACGCGTCGGATGCCGCCATCGAATTCGCCGACCGCTCGATGGAAGCGGTGTGCTACTACGCCTACCTCGCGTCGACCGAACTGGCCGAGGAACGCGGCCGCTACTCGTCGTTCGAAGGCTCGCTGTGGGACCGCGGCATTCTTCCGCAGGACTCCATCAAGCTGCTGCGCGAAGAGCGCGGAGGCTACGTCGACATCGACGAAAGCGCGTCGATGGACTGGAATGCGTTGCGCGAGCGCATCAAACTGCATGGCATGCGCAATTCGAACTGCATCGCTATTGCCCCGACGGCGACGATTTCCAATATCATTGGCGTATCTGCGTGCATTGAACCGACTTATCAGAACTTGTACGTCAAATCGAATCTCTCCGGCGAATTCACGATCGTCAACGATTACTTGGTGCGTGATCTCAAGAAGCTCGGGCTGTGGGACGAGGTGATGATCGCAGACCTGAAGTACTTCGATGGCAGTCTCGCCAAGATCGACCGGGTGCCTCCCGAGCTGCGCAAGCTGTATGCGACGGCCTTCGAGGTAGAGCCCCGTTGGCTCGTGGAATGCGCGGCGCGCCGCCAGAAGTGGATCGACCAGTCGCAATCGCTCAATATCTATATGGCGGGCGCATCGGGCAAGAAGCTGGACGAGACGTACAAGCTGGCCTGGCAGCGCGGCCTGAAGACCACCTACTACCTGCGCACCCTGGGTGCGACCAGCGCTGAAAAATCGACCGGACGCGGCGGCGAATTGAACGCCGTGCCCACGGCCTCGTCCAATGCGGGAATGTCCGCGGCGGGCACCAACCTTCCGGAACCGGAAATCGTCGGGGCGGTATGCACCATGAAGCCGGGTGACCCTGGCTTCGAAGAGTGCGAAGCCTGCCAATAACCCCCGCTGAATACCGGAGTCGATCTATGTTGTCTTGGGACGAAGAAGTATCCACCCCCTCCGCCACGCCGGCCCTGCAGCCGGCGGGCACCGCCGCGCCGCGCGAACACGCCGGCGCGTTCGACGAGGTCGCGCTGGCCGCGGGCGCTGCGGCGCCCGGCACCGCCTCCTCGCGTCGCGTCAACATCGCGGACAAGCGCATCATCAACGGCCAGACGGACGTCAACCAGCTGGTCCCGTTCAAGTACAAGTGGGCTTGGGAAAAATACCTGGCCACCTGCGCCAACCACTGGATGCCGCAGGAAATCAACATGTCGCGCGACATCGCGCTGTGGAAGAACCCCGAGGGCCTGACCGAGGACGAGCGCCGCATCATCAAGCGCAACCTGGGGTTCTTCGTCACGGCCGACTCGCTCGCCGCGAACAACATCGTGCTGGGCACGTATCGCCACATCACCGCCCCGGAGTGCCGGCAGTTCCTGCTGCGCCAGGCCTTCGAGGAAGCGATCCACACCCACGCCTACCAGTACATCGTCGAAAGCCTGGACCTGGACGAGTCGGAAATCTTCAATGCCTACAATGAAGTTCCGTCCATCCGCGCCAAGGACGAGTTCCTGATCCCCTTCATCGACGCCATCGCCGACCCGAACTTCAAGACGGGCACGCCGGAGGCCGACCAGACCCTGCTGAAGTCGCTGATCGTCTTCGCATGCCTGATGGAAGGCCTGTTCTTCTACGTCGGCTTCACCCAGATCCTGGCGCTGGGCCGGCAGAACAAGATGACCGGCGCGGCCGAGCAGTACATGTACATCCTGCGGGACGAGTCCATGCACTGCAACTTCGGCATCGACCTCATCAACACGATCAAGCTCGAGAACCCGCATCTGTGGACGCCGGAATTCCGCGAGGAAATCCGCGGACTCTTCCGCAAGGCGGTCGAACTCGAATACGCTTACGCCGAAGACACCATGCCGCGCGGCGTGCTGGGCCTGAATGCGCCGATGTTCAAATCGTATCTGCGCTTCATCGCCAACCGCCGCTGCCAGCAGATCGGCATCGAACCGCTGTTCCCGCAGGAAGAGAACCCCTTCCCGTGGATGGCGGAAATGATCGACTTGAAGAAAGAACGCAATTTCTTTGAAACGCGTGTGATCGAGTACCAGACCGGCGGGGCGCTGAGCTGGGACTAGACCACACGTAGACAGGATCAGGCGCCCTCGGGCGCCCGGCAGGGCCCGGATGAGTTCAGACGCGGCGCATGGGGCAGGTCCCCTCGCCCAGCGCACCATCCGGCCCCTGCGCATGTTGCTTTGTCGAAGACGAAGCATTGGCGGCCGGGCAAACGGGGGTGTCATCCGGCAGGCGGGAAACCGCCTGCCAAGTCATTCGACATGGGTCGCACCAGTTGCGGGGTATGTCGAATGGCTGTGTGCAGCATTCATTAGCGCAAACTGATTCCGCTGTTGAGGTTTCGTTCACCAGCAGGGCTTGCGCCGATGAATAGCCCGTGAGGATGGTCCGAGCGGGTTCGTGTTCTGGGTCCCTGAACGTCTCGTAAAGGAGCAGACCATGGCGACAGCCAAGAAGGCCGCGAAGAAAGCGGTAGCCAAGAAAGCCCCGGCTAAGAAAGCCCCGGCCAAGAAGGCGGCAGTGAAGAAGGTTGCGGCCAAGAAGGCCCCGGCCAAGAAAGCCGCAGTGAAGAAGGTCGCGGCCAAGAAGGCCCCGGCCAAGAAAGCTGCAGTGAAGAAGGTCGCGGCCAAGAAGGCTCCGGCCAAGAAAGCCGCAGTGAAGAAGGTTGCGGCCAAGAAGGCTCCGGCCAAGAAAGCCGCAGTGAAGAAGGTCGCAGCCAAGAAGGCCCCGGCCAAGAAGGCTGCCGCCGCCAAGAAGCCCGCGGCGAAAAAGGCCCCGGCCAAGAAGGCCGCTGCTGCCAAGAAGCCTGCTGCGAAGAAGGCGCCGGCCAAGAAGGCTGCTCCCAAGAAGCCTGCAGCCAAAAAGCCTGCCCCTGCGCCGTCCACCGCGGCTGCGCCGGGCGCGAAAACGGCGCTCAACCCTGCCGCTGCTTGGCCCTTCCCTACGGGCAGCCGCCCGTAAGCCCTAATCGGAGCGCCTTGCGCTCTGATTCAAACCCCGCCAAGGTGCGAGCTTTGGCGGGGTTTTTTGTGGCCCCCCTACGCGCTTCGCGCGCCCCCCAGGGGGCGATGCGGGTGGACCGGCGGAGCCGGATCCACCGCATCCTGGGTCTGCGTAGGATATCTCGGTGCGAAGCACCGCTTGCTTGCCTTGATCCAGGGCACCGCGGATCCGGCTTTGCCGGTCCGCCAGTGCCGCCCCCTGGGGGGCGCGCGTCAGCGCGTAGGGGGGGTTATAATCTTTTGCTTACAACCTGCTGAACAGCAGTACGGTGCCCGGAGTCCTCATGGTTGGCGATATCGCCCGGTTTTTGCTCAACGTCGTTTTCACCCTTTACGGGGCCGTGCTGTTGCTGCGCTTGTGGCTGCAGTTCGTGCGGATGCCGCCGTACAACCCCATTTCGCGGACCGTGTTCCAGGTCACGGACTGGATCGTGATTCCGCTGCGGCGGGTGCTGGGGGGGCGGGGTGGCGTGGATTGGGCCTGCCTGGTGGCGGCCTGGCTGACGGCGCTGGTCTATCTGGCGGCCATCATCCTGGTTGCGGGGGGCAATCCGCTTTCCATGCTGCCCGAGGGGCTGTGGATCGCGCTGATGCTGATGCTCAAGTGGTCCATCAATCTGGTGATGTGGGTCACGCTGCTGATGGTGATCCTGTCGTGGGTCAACCCCGGCGCGCCGGCCATGCCGGTCCTTCACGCGTTGACGGCCCCGCTGCTGGATCCGATCCGGCGCGTGCTGCCTTCGCTGGGTAGCCTGGATCTGTCGCCGCTGGTCCTGTTCCTGCTGACGCAGATCGCGCTGATGGTGCTGTCCCGCATCGGCCTGCCCATCTTCGGGCTGTAAGGCCACGCGGGCCCAGGGCCCGCCCCGGTATCGATGCGGCGCCGCCGGGTAAGCGGCGCCGGCCTCGTTGCCTTACAGGTGCGTGACGCGGGTGGCGCCCGTGCCGCTCAACACGCGCACACGGTCCCCGACATAGAACATCTCGTCGGCTTCCTGCACGATGGAGCGCAACTCCCCGTTCTGGAAGCGGACGGTGATTTCCAGGCCTTCGCGCTTGGACATCCCGCCTTCCACGGCCTGCCCGGCGATGCCGCCGGCGATCGCGCCCAGCACCGAGGTGATGATCTGGCCACGGCCCCCACCTATGCTGCTGCCCGCCACGCCGCCGACGATCGCGCCGCCGGCCGTGCCCACGCCGGTCTGGCCGCGGTCGATCGTGACGCGTCGCACCGACTCCACCGTCCCCATGCGCACCACCTGCTCGCGCTGAGCCTGGTTGCGGTCATAGACCGACGCCGAGTTGCTGCCCGTCGCGCATCCGGCCAAAAGCGCCAGCGCCGACAGCGCGGCCGCCACCGCCAGGGCGCGCCCGGCAGCCAGGGAAAGAGACGAATTGCTTGGGTTCATAGAGCCATCCTGATGGAAAAGCGGAGAAACGCCGCAGCGCCCTCTTCTTGGTATGAAACAAAGATCTTGGACTGGATTTATACCCTGTCGGTTCGCCCACCGGCCCTTGGGCGCCCGCCCCCGACCGGCCCAGGTTGTTTCAAACCATGACCACGGCGAATCGCATCAGCCTTGCGGCAGCGAAAGCCCGTAGCTGCGTTCCAGGCGCGACGAAATCTCCTCGCGGCTGATCTGGTGGTTCTGCGGGCCCCGGCAGGCGATCTTGATGGCGCCCATCAGGCTGGCCAGCTTGCAGCAGTCTTCCCAGCGCCATCCCACGGTCAGGCCGTACAGCAGCCCGGCGCGATAGGCATCCCCGCAACCGGTGGGGTCCACCACGGCCTCGGCCTTGACGGGATCGATGTGGATCTCCTGGCCGCCGGTCAGCAGCGTCGAGCCTTTCTCGCCCCGGGTCACGATGGCCGCCTGCAGGCCCGCGGCGATGTCCGCCATGCTGCGGCCCGTGCGCTGCTCGACCACATGGGCCTCGTAATCGTTGACGGTCAGCACCTGCGCCAGCGCCAGCATTTCCTCCAGGTCCTCGCCGTTGAACAGCGGCATGGCCTGCCCCAGGTCGAAGATGAAGGGGATGCCTTGCGCGTGCAGCCGCCGCGCATGGGCGAACATGCCGTCCTTCGCGTCGGGCGCGACGATGCCCCAGACGCCGGGCGCGCCGGTCAGGTCGTTGGTGGCCGCCGCCGACATGGCCCCGGGGTGGAATGCGGTGATCTGGTTGTCCGCCAGGTCGGTCGTGATGAAGCACTGCGCCGTGAAGGTGCCGGGTACGACCTTGACCCAGTCGACGTTGGTGCCTTGCTCGCGCATGCGGCGCAGGTAGTCGCCCGCGTCCTCGCCCACCGTGGCCACGGGCACGGGCGTGCCGCCCAGCAGCCGCATGTTGTAAGCGATGTTGCCGGCGCAGCCGCCGTACTCCTTGCGCATGGACGGCACGAGAAAGGACACGCTGAGCGCGTGCACCTGCTCCGGCAGGATGTGCTCCTGGAACTTGCCTTCGAACACCATGATCGTATCGAACGCAACGGAGCCGCAGATGATGACGGGAGCGGTTTCGGGATGGGCCATGGCGGTCACGGATAGAAGATGGCGACGCGGTAGCCGGTGGCATGGGCGTCGATGGTTTCGATGGGAATCCGCAGGACCCGCTCCTGGAGCGGTCCCAGCGGCTGGGCGAAATCCCGGGGCGACAGATAGACCGAGGGCAGCAGCACGCGGCGGGCGGCCACCGCGTCGGACAGGTCCATCAGCGACAGTTCGATGGCGGGCCAGGACTGCGGAAAGGTGGCGCGGTTGCGCAACACCATCCGCAGCGCCAGCTGGCGCGTCGGCAGCACGATGCCGGCGGACTCGCCCGGCACCGGCTCGGCCTCGTCGGCGATGGGGGGCGCAAATCCCGGCGACTCGGGCGACCAGGGCTCGACGGACGAGGACTCGATGACCAGCAGTTCGGGCGCGCGGGGATAGCCGACCGTGCACTGCCACCGCTGGCACAGCCGCTCCATGGCGGGACGGAGCATGGGCACGCGGGTCGCGATCTCGGCACGGAAGATCCAGGCCGCCTGGGCCAGCAGGACCAGTAGCGCGATCAGCGCGGCCAGGCCCCACAGCCACTGGGCACGCCGCCGGCGTTGCCGGGCCTCTTCGTCCAGGAAATCGGGCGCCTCGTCGCCGCGGGACTCCCGTTCGCGTGGGCGGGATTCGCCCACGATGGGAGCGTGTGCGTCTTCGGCGGAGTCAAGGGCAGGCGTCGTCGGGACGGCGACGGCGGCTCCGGCCTCCGCATCCGGCGGCTGGACCGGCGCACCGTCGGATGCCGTGGCCGGCGCGGCGCGGCGGGATCGCAGCACCGAAGGCAGGGCGCCATCGGCCGCCTCGTCCGTCAAGGCCGGCTTCGGCGAAGCGCCCGCGGCCGGAAAGGACTCGGCGCCCGGCGTTGCCTCGCGGTCCGGCACGCCGGCTTCGCCGGCGGCAACGGCCAGCGGCGAAGAGAACGAGGATGTGGGTTCGGGCGTAGGCGCCTGGCTGCCATCGTCTTGCATGGAAGCGACCAGGCCTTCTCCGCGCCGGCGCAGCACGTGCGGCTCGACCGGCGACTCGGGCGGGGAAGCCGGCGCCTCGGGCGAAGAGATTGGCGCCTCGGGCGGAAAGGCCGGTCCGGCGGCCACCGGGCGCGGCGCGCCGCCGGCCGGGTCCAGCTCGATCAGGCTCTGGCTGCTATCGAAGACTTCGTTGCAGACCCCGCACCGCACCCAGCCGCCACGCAGCTTGATCTGGTCCGGGGCCACCCGGAACGCCGTGGCGCACTGGGGGCAGCGAGTGGCGAGCGTCATGCCGGGCGTCCGTCAGGCGGGACGCTGCCCGTGCAGGCAGACCCAACCGTCCAGCGCGCGCCAGACCTTCATCTCGATCCATGGCGCATACGCCCGCGCGACTTCGTCGGCCTGCCGCTCGAGCACGCCCGACAGGATCAGGTCGCCGCCCGGCAACACGCGATCGCACAACATGGGCGCCAGCACCTTGAGCGGATTGGACAGGATGTTGGCCACCACGACGTCGGCGCGCCAGCCCTGGCGCACATCGGGCAGCCCGGTCAGCACCTCGACCCCGTTGGCCTGCGCATTGGCCTGGGCGGACTGGACCGCCTGCGGGTCGATGTCGATGCCCACGGTTTCGCCGGCGCCGAGCTTGCGCGCGGCGATCGCCAGGATGCCCGAACCGCAGCCGTAGTCCAGCACGCTGCGGCCAGCCCGCAGATTGGCGGCCAGCCAGGCCAGGCACAGATGCGTGGTGGGATGGCTGCCGGTGCCGAAGGCCAGGCCCGGATCGAGGCGGATGGAGATGGTGCCCGGGCGGTCCGGCACCTCGTGCCAGGTCGGCACGATCCAGATGCGGGCATCGACCTCGATGGGTTCGAACTGCGACTGGGTCAGGCGGACCCAGTCGGCATCCGGCACCTCGCGCAATTGCCAGGCAGGGGTGTCGTCGATGCCGCAGGCCGCGCAGGCAAGCGCCAGCAACTGGGCCGGATCCTCGCCGTCGGGCAGCAGCGCCACGACGCGATTGCGCGACCAGGCCTGGGTTTCCGGCTCGAGGCCGGGCTCACCGAACAAGGGCCGTTCGGCCTCGGTGCCGAAATCGGCATCCTCGACCGACACCGACAACACGCCCGCTTCCAGCAGCGCGTCGGACAGCGGCTCGGCCAATTGCTCGGGGCAGTCGAACACCAGTTCGCGCATACGGACTCGCTACCTTCAGTCCGGACGCTGGGACAGGCGATGCTCCAGATAATGGATGTTGGTTCCGCCTTCGATGAAGCGGGCATCCTGGAGCAGTTCGCGATGCAGCGCGATGTTGGTCGAAATGCCGTCGACCGCCATTTCCGACAGGGCGATGCGCATGCGCGCCAGCGCCTGGTCGCGCGTATCGCCATAGGCAATGACCTTGGCGATCATGGAGTCGTAGTTGGGCGGCACGAAATAGCCGTTGTAGACGTGCGAATCGACGCGGATGCCGGGGCCTCCGGGCACGTGCCAATTGGTGATGCGGCCCGGGCTGGGAGTGAAGCGGAACGGATCCTCGGCATTGATCCGGCATTCGATGGCATGGCCGCGGAACACGATGTCGCGCTGGCGCAGCCGCAGCTTCTCGCCGGCGGCGATGCGGATCTGCTCCTGCACCAGGTCCACGCCCGTGATCGCCTCGGTGACCGGGTGCTCGACCTGGATGCGGGTGTTCATTTCGATGAAATAGAACTCGCCGTTCTCGTACAGGAACTCGAACGTGCCCGCGCCGCGATAGCCGATCTTGCGGCAGGCGTCGGCGCAGCGGTCGCCGATGCGGTCGATCAGCCGGCGCGGAATGTGAGGCGCCGGCGCTTCCTCGATGATCTTCTGGTGGCGGCGCTGCATCGAGCAGTCCCGCTCGCCCAGCCAGATCGCGCCGCGCTGGCCGTCCGCCAGGACCTGGATCTCGACGTGGCGGGGGTTCTCGAGGAACTTCTCCATGTACACGTCGGGATTGTTGAACGCCGCCGCGGCCTCGGACCGCGTCATGGTCACGGCGTTGAGCAGCGCGGCCTCGGTATGGACCACGCGCATGCCGCGTCCGCCACCGCCGCCGGCGGCCTTGATGATGACCGGATAGCCGACCTTGCGGGCGATCTGGATGATTTCCTTCGGATCCTCGGGCAGCGCGCCGTCGGAACCGGGCACGACGGGGACGCCGGCCGCGATCATGGCCTGCTTGGCGCTGACCTTGTCGCCCATCATGCGGATGGACTCGGGCTTGGGGCCGATGAACACGAAACCGCTCTTCTCGACCCGCTCGGCGAAATCGGCATTCTCGGACAGGAAGCCATAGCCGGGATGGATGGCTTCGGCGTCGGTGACCTCGGCCGCCGAGATGATGGCCGGCATGTTCAGGTAGCTCTCGCGCGACGGCGCGGGCCCGATGCAGACCGACTCGTCGGCCAGCTTGACGTACTTCGCCTCGCGGTCGGCCTCGGAGTGCACGACCACGCTCTTGATCCCCAGCTCGCGGCAGGCGCGCTGGATGCGCAGGGCGATTTCCCCGCGATTCGCGATCAGGATCTTTTCAAACATGAACGAATGTCCTGAAAAAGTCGGACGGCTGGTCGGGGCGGCTTCCTCCGGCGGCGTCGCGGCGGACGATGCCTTGCCGGGACTGGCGCGCCGGTCCCGGCGCCCGACTGATAACACGGTGTGAAGCGCATCAACGGGCAGGGTGTCGATGCGCATGGTGTCGACCGGTCAGCCGATCACGAACAGGGGTTGGCCGTATTCGACCGGCTGGCCGTTCTCGACCAGGATTTCCTTGATGGTACCGGCCTTGTCGGCCTCGATCTCGTTGAGCAGCTTCATGGCCTCGATGATGCACAGCGGGTCGCCTTCCTTGACCGCCTGGCCGACGTCGACGAATGCCGCGGCGCCGGGATTGGGCGCGCGATAGAAGGTGCCGACCATGGGCGACTTGACGACGTGGCCCTGGGCCACGACGGGCGCCGGGGCGGGCGCGGCTTCGGCTGCCGGGGCCGGCGCGGGGGCGGCCTGCGGCATGACCTGGTAGGCCTGGACCGCGGGCGCGGCGGCGAGCTGGCCGCCTTGCGCGAACTTGACGATGCGCACCTTGCCTTCGCCTTCGGTGATCTCCAGCTCGGCGATGCCGGATTCGGCAACCAGATCGATCAAGGTTTTCAGTTTTCTAAGATCCATGGGGCTTCCCCAGTAATTTTCTTCAATGCGACAGCGCGTAGCGCACGGCCGCTTCATAGCCATCGGCGCCCAGCCCGGCGATCACGCCAACGGCCAGGTCGGAGAAATACGAACGGTGCCTGAAGGCTTCCCGCTTGTGCACGTTCGACAAATGGACTTCGATGAACGGCACCGCCACCGCCGCGAGCGCATCCCTGACCGCCACGCTGGTGTGCGTGTAGGCCGCCGGATTGATCACGATGAAATCGACGCCTTCGCCCGCGGCCGCCTGGATGCGGTCGACCAGCGCACCTTCATGGTTGCTCTGGAACGAGGCGAGCGACGCGCCGTGCTGCTGCGCCAGGGCCTGCAGCCGTGCATCGATGTCGGCCAGTGTCGTCGCACCATAGATACCGGGCTCGCGCGTGCCGAGCAGATTCAGATTCGGGCCGTGCAGAACCAGGATGCGATGGGCCATATGCCTGCGATGCGATACGGAAGGGCGCGATTTTTACGCAAAACACGCCATATTGTCTATCAATTGTAACGAATTCGACGATTCTGCCATGTCGGGACCATCCCACCCCCCGGGGATGTCCCGGGTGTAGGGACGCCTTCAGGCGGGCCTGAGCACGCCCCGCAACGTATCGGGCTTGATCCGGCCGGAATACTGATGGATTACCGCCCCTTTTTCGTCGATCACTACCGTGTACGGCAGTCCGCCGCTGGCATTGCCCAGCTCGCGGGCCAGTTCCGTACCGACGTTGCCGGCGATCAGCAAAGGATAACCTACGGGCACTTTTTCAACGAATTTCCGCATGTTGGCGGCCGAATCGATGCCGATCCCGACAAACTGCGCGGTATTGGCGAATTCCTGGTGCAGCATGTCCAGTTCCGGCATCTCGTCCACGCAGGGCGGGCACCAGGTCGCCCAGAAATTCACCACCAGGCGCCGTCCCCGCCATTGCTGGAACGGATAGGAACGGCCGTCGAGCCCTTCCAGGGTCTGCGCGTACAGGATGTTCACCGCCCGGTCGGACGCCGCGGTCGGCGCCAGGCGCCACCAGGCCACGCCGCCGCCCACCAGGGCCGCCGCCAGGCCGGTGCCGCCGTACACCAGCAGCCGGCGGCGGGAAGATCCGCTCGCCGTACTCCCCTGCTGTCGCGCGCCGTCCTCCCCGCGGGAGGCCGCGCCCCCTTTGGGCGCGCTCATGCCGTTTGCCCCTGCATCCGCCCCTCGACGTCGTCCAGCAGCCGCGCCACGGCCCGCGCGTCGCCGCGCTCGGCGCGGCCGTCGGGGCCGGGCTTCAAGGCGCCGCGCAGCGCCAGGCCATCATAGATGCTCAACATGACGCCTTCCTTCTGCCAGAGGAAGTACAGGGCCTCGACCTTGCCGCGGCCGCGGAAATCCGGGCGTTCGCCCACTTCGTACTTGATGCCATGGTTCAGGAGAAATATCTCGACTTCCTTGGATGAGTCGGCGAAGCACTGCAGGGCGATGTCGGAATGCTCGCCGGCGGTGCCGTTCCAGACAGGACCGACCAGATAGGGCTGGAATCGTTCCAGCAGGTCCATGACCGACAGCGCCACCCGCCGCAGCCTGGCCAGGCGCGCGGGCTGGGTATCCCCCATGAACAGGGCCTGATATTCGCGGACCTCGTTCTCTATTTCGTCATTGTCCGGCAGCACGTCGCCGCGGGGCAGGCTGCCGGCCCCCACCAGTTGCTTGACCGCCTTGCGCTTGGCGGTGCTGTAGTCCAGCCCGTCCTCGGCGATCATCCGGGCCGCGGCGGCGGCGATTTCCTGGCGCAAAGAAGAAAACGACATGATTGCTCCGAGGAGGTGACCCCGACATCATACTTCGTCCCCGGCCCGGCCCCGCGACGGCCCGGACCGGCCCGGGCGTCTACAATCCATACCCCGACCGGAAGCAGGCAACCATGCATCTACACATACTCGGCATCTGCGGCACCTTCATGGGCGGCCTGGCGCTGATCGCGCGGGCGGCCGGGCACCGCGTCACCGGCTGCGACGCCGGCGTCTACCCGCCCATGAGCACCCAGCTCATGGAACAAGGCACAGAACTGATCGAGGGTTTCGATGCCGGCCAGACGGCGCTCGCGCCGGACCTGTTCGTGGTCGGCAACGTGGTAAGCCGCGGCAACCCGCTGATGGAAGCCATCCTGAACGAAGGCCTGCCCTACACGTCCGGCCCGCAGTGGCTGGGCGAACATGTCCTGCCCGGCCACCACGTGCTGGCCGTGGCCGGCACGCACGGCAAGACGACGACCACCTCGATGCTGGCCTGGATCCTGGAGTCGGCCGGGCTGCAGCCGTCCTTCCTGGTGGGCGGCGTGCCGCAGGACTTCGGCGTGTCGGCGCGCCTCTCGCCTGGCCGGGGCACAGGGCGGCCGGTGTTCGCGATCGAGGCCGACGAGTACGACACGGCCTTCTTCGACAAGCGCTCGAAGTTCGTCCACTACCGGCCCCGCACCGCCATCCTGAACAACCTGGAATACGATCACGCCGACATCTTCCCCGATCTGGCCGCGATCGAAACCCAATTCCATCACCTGGTCCGGACCATTCCCGGCCAGGGGCGGATCGTCGCGCCCACCCGCACGCCCGCCATCGACCGCGTGCTGGCGCGCGGATGCTGGTCGGAAACCGTCACGTTCGGCGCCGAAGGCGACTGGCAGGCGGGACCGGAGGACGCATCGGGCGCCTTCGAAGTCATCCACCGCGGCACGTCCGCAGGCCGCGTGGCCTGGACGCTGAGCGGCGAGCACAACCGGATGAATGCCCTGGCGGCGATCGCGGCGGCCGAGCACGTGGGCGTGGTCCCGGCGGACGCCGTGGCGGCCCTGAGCCGCTTCGCCGGGGTCAAGCGCCGCATGGAGCTGCGCGGCACCGTGGACGGCGTGCGGGTCTACGACGACTTCGCCCACCACCCCACCGCCATCGCCACCACCCTGGCGGGCCTGCGCGCCCGGGTCCCGGGCGAGCGCATCCTGGCCGTCCTGGAACCCCGCTCGAACACCATGAAGCTGGGCGCCATGAAGGCGCAGCTTCCCGGCTCGCTGCAGGACGCCGACCTGGTGTTCTGCTTCGGCGCGCAGGACGGCAAGCACGCGCTGGGCTGGGACCCGGCCGAGGCCCTGGCCCCGCTGGGCGCCCGGGCCAGCGGCTGGTCGGACCTGTCCGCCATGGTCGCGGCCATCGCGGCCGCGGCGCGGCCCGGCGACCACGTGGTGGTGATGAGCAACGGCGGCTTCGGCGGCGTGCACGACAAACTGCTGCGGGCGCTGCGCGAGCGTGCCCCCGGTACCGGCTCGGCATGATGCTGCTCTACCTGCACGGGTTCCGTTCCTCTCCTGCCTCGGCCAAGGCGCGGCAGTTGGCGCAGGCCATGGCCGAGCGCGGCCGCCGGCGCGAATGGGCCTGCCCGCAGTTGCCGGCCAGCCCGCGCGAGGCCATGGAGCTGGCCGAGCCGCTGGCGCGCGACATGCAGCGGCATGCGCGCGCGAACGGCGGCGAACTGACCCTGGTGGGCTCCTCGCTGGGCGGCTACTACGCGACCTGGCTGGCCGAACGGCTGGGCTGCCGCGCCGCCCTGCTCAATCCCGTCGTCCACGGCGCGCGCGACCTCGCCACGCAGGTGGGCGAACACCTGTCCTACCACGACGGCCAGCCCTTCAGCTTCACCGCCGGCCACGTGGACGAGTTGCGCGCCTACGCCGTCGCGCGCATCACCCGCCCCTGCCGCTACTATCTATTGGCGGCCACCGGCGACGAAGTGCTGGACTGGCGCGAGATGCGCGACCACTACGCGGGCGCGTGGCAGCACATCATCGAAGGCGGCGACCACGGCATCTCCGATTTCGAGCATTACCTGCCCGGCGTCCTGGCTTTCGCCGACGCCGCGGCAGACGACGAATCCATCCCAGGGTAAACACACGATGCATGTCCTCTACGAGGATGACGGCGGGTTCAAGGCCGCCACTGTCCTGAGCGAAACCGACACCAGCCTGCAGGTCGAGGCGGCCAGCGGCAAGCGCAGCAAGATCAAGAAATCCGCGGTCATCGTGCGTTTCGAGCAGCCGTCGCCCGAGGCCCTGCTGAAGGAGGCCGACGCGGCCTCGCAGGACCTGGACCTGGAATTCCTGTGGGAATGCGCGCCCAAGGACGACTTCGACATCCCGGTGCTGGCCGAGGAATACTACGGCCACGCGCCCACCCCGGTGGAGCAGACCGCCATGCTGCTGCGCGTGCACGGCGCGCCGGTCTATTTCCATCGCCGCGGCAAGGGGAAGTACCGTCCCGCCCCGCCCGACATCCTGGCGGCCGCGCTGGCGGCCCTGGAAAAAAAGAAGCGCCAGGCCGAACAGCAGCAAGCCTGGGTGGACGAGATCAAGGCCGGCACCCTGCCCGAGCCGCTGGCCCGGCAGGCCGAGACCCTGCTGTTCAAGCCCGACAAAAACACCCTGGAATGGAAGGCGCTGGACGCCGCCTGCACCCAGTTGCAGATGCGCCCCGAACGGCTGCTGATGAACCTGGGCGCCTTCCCCAGCGCGATCGCCATCCACAAGCGCCGCTTCTACGCGCAGCATTTTCCGCGCGGCACGGGCTTCGCCCCGGCCGAGGTGCCCGCCATCGCCCGCGACCTGCCGCTGGCCGACGTCGAAGCCTATTCGGTGGACGACATCACGACCACCGAGATCGACGATGCGCTATCGGTGCAGGCGCTGGACGACGGCACGCTCCGGGTCGGCATCCACATCGCCGTCCCGGCCCTGGCCGTCACGCGCGACAGTGACCTGGACGCGCTGGCGCGCGCGCGCATGTCGACGGTCTACATGCCGGGCGCCAAGATCCCGATGCAGCCCGACGAGGTGATCGCCGCGTTCTCGCTGGACGCCGGCCGGCCCGTGCCCGCCCTGTCGCTGTACGTCGTGGCCCATCCCGACACCGGCGAGATCCTGTCTCACGAATCGCGCATCGAGCGCATCGTCGTGCGCGAAAACCTGCGCCACAACACGCTGGACGACCTGATCGGCGAGGAACAGCTGGACGACCCCGCCGCCGAGCTGCCCTACGGCCACGTCTTCCGCCCGCTGTGGCGGCTGGCCAAGGCCCTGTCCCGGCGCCGCGACGAAGTCCGCGGCAAGCCCGAGTCGAACAACCGGGTCGATTTCAGCTTCTACGTGGACGGCGACCCCGACCACCCCGAATCGGCGCACGTGCGCATCGAGCAGCGCAAGCGCAACGCGCCGCTGGACCGGCTGGTGGCCGAATACATGATCCTGGCCAACAACCTCTGGGGCGGACTGCTGTCGTCGTGCGGCGTGCCGGGCATCTACCGCTCGCAGCAGATGGGCCGGGTACGGATGGGAACGGCCGCGGCGCCCCACGATTCCATAGGCGTGCCGCAATACGCCTGGTGCACCTCGCCGCTGCGGCGCTATGTGGACCTGGTCAACCAGGGCCAGTTGATCGCCGCCATCGAGCACGGCGTGTCGGCGCGCCTGGTCGCCCCCTTCAAGCCCCGCGAAGCCGACCTGTACGCCGTCATCAGCGCCTTCGAGGCCAAGTACGGCGCCTATGCCGACTTCCAGCAGGCCATGGAACGCTTCTGGTGCCTGCGCTGGATCAAGCAGCAGGGCCTGCGCCGCATCGAGGCCGTGGTCCTGCGCGAAGAGCTGGTCAGGCTCAAGGACGCGCCCTTCTATACACGCGTGGGTACCCTGCCGGAGCTGGAGCGCGGCCGCCACGTGCTGCTGGAAATCATGGGCGACGACGAACTCGACCTGAGCCTGGACTGCCGCTTCCTGGACGTGGTGGATGCGCAGGGGGGCGCCGAGGACATCGAGGACGAGCCGACGGCCGAAACCGCGGTGGAGATCGCCGAGACGGATGCGGCGGACGGCCCCGATCCCACGGACCAGCGCCTGGACGACGCCGGCGCCCCCGCCCCGGGCGACGGACCGAAGCCGGAAGAAGGGGCCTGAGCCGGCTTGCGACGGTCGCCTGCCGGCCCCGCAGGCTCAGGCGTCCTCGTCCTGGCGCGAGCGGATCAGCCGCAATACGTGGTTGCTGAGGCGCGCATGGTGGCTGCGCATGGCGTTGTACGCCCCTTCGGGGTCGCCGCCCAGGATGGCCTTGACGATGGGCTCGTGCTCGTCGTGCGACACCGACAGCCGGTCGTTCACGTGGGCCTGGGCCTGGCGGAACGGCGCCAGCCGCTCGCGCAGGTCGGCCACCATCGAGGCCAGCACCTCGTTGTGGGCGCCGGCCAGGATATGGGCGTGGAACTGGCGGTTGTTGTTCAGATAGCCGGCGACGTCCTCGTTCCGGGCGAACTCGGCGCTCTGCTCGTAGATGAACTCGAGCTCTTTCTTTTCCATCGCCGTCATGCATTCGGCGGCGCGCCGCGCGCACAGCGCTTCCAGCTCGCAGTCGGCCTCCAGCAGCTTGGCCAGTTCCTTGACCCCGATGGAAGCGACCACCACGCCCCGGCGCGGCATCACCTCCACCAGCCCCCGGCTGCCCAGTTCGCGCAAGGCCTCGCGGATGGGCGTACGGGACACGTTGAATTTCTCGGCCAGCGACCGCTCCTCGAGCTTGGTGCCCGGCGGATAGGTGCCGTCGATGATTTGTTCAGCCAGCTGCTTGGAGATCTTGGAGGAAATCGTGGACATGACTACCCGATAGGTCTGTAACGCATGCGGTCACGGCCGGGGCCGGCATGCCACCACCTTCATCTCGACGATCATGTCGGGACGCGGAAGCTCGCTGACCGCCACCGTGGTGCGGGTGGGGCCGCCTGCATCGAAATACTCGCCGTAGACGGCATTGTATTTCGGGAAATCCTTCATATCGGTCAGAAATACCAGGATGTCGATGCAGTCGGCCAGGGTCGCGCCGGCCTCGGCCAGCGTCGCCCGCACGTTCTCGATCACCACCCGGGTCTGGACCTCGATGTCGCGGGTCACGCTGCCGTCGGCATGGCGGGTGGTACCGGCGATGGAGCCGTCGGGCAGCCGGGCGCTGATGCCGGACAGGTAGATGCTGTCACCCATGGTCTTGTAGTGGGGATACTTGCCCAGCGGCTGGGCACGGGTGGCCAGCGTGGCGGAGTCACTCATGGAAACCTCTAAATGGGAAGCTCAGGCAATGCTGCGGAAGAAGTCCAGGATCTCGCGGCCCAGCGTTTCCTCGCCGCTGTCGAAATGGGCGACGATGGACGTATGGTTGTGCCGCATCATCTGCACGAAACGCGGGACGTAGCCGCGCGCGCGGGCCACGCGCTGGCAGAACTCCAGCCCGTACAGGTCCAGGTAGGGATTCTCGTATTGCGCGATGGCGATCATCACCGGCAGGTCCGACTCGGCGGCGTACGCCATGGGCGAGTCGGCCTCGTGGCTGGCCGGATCGGTGCCGAAGTAGGCCTCGACCGCCCTGGCGTTGGGATTGCCCGGCAGCGTGTCGGCCCGCAGCCGCGCGCTGACCAGCACCGCGCCCAGCACGCCGGGATCGGGCCGATAGCCCCGGCGCGGATCGAAGCAATAGGTGGCCACGTGCGTGCCGCCCGCCGAGTGTCCGATCAGGAACATGCGGCGCGGATTGCCGCCATGGGCGGACACGTGCCCGGCCAGCCAGCGCACGGCGGCGGCCACGTCGTCGGCGCCGCCGGGGAACGGCGCCTCGCCCGCCAGGCGGTATTCCATGTTGACCGCCACCATGCCCTGGCGCGCGAACCAGTACGACACATTGTCGTAGATATGGCCATTGGCGCTCTTGGACCCGCGAATGAAGGCGCCGCCGTGCACGAAGACCACGACGTCGGCATCGCGCGCGCCGTCGGGCGTGAAGATGTCCAGCACCTGGCGCGCGCTGTCCCCGTAGGGCAGATTGCGCGCGACGGTCATCCCGTCCTTGGGCGCCGCCGCCACCAGCGGCGAGTACAGCTTGACGACCAGGTCGCGGAAGCGATTGATGTCGGTGCCCCAGATGGGGCCGGCGCGCTCGAGTTCGGCGGCCTGCTCGGGCGGCAGGCTGCCCAGCGTGCGGGTGGGATCGATCATGGTGTCCTCAGGTGATGGCATTGGCGGTTTCCAGGCTCTCCAGCAGCGAGGCGCGGCGCATGTACTGCCGCGCGCCGGCCGGATCGTCCGCGATGCGCGCCAGCTCTTCGAATTTCTTCTGGCGGCTGGCCTCGTCTTTTTCTTCCAGCATTTTCTTGTTGGCGATGGTCTGCGCCTGCACGAAGGCCACCGCGGCATGGCGCCGCTGGCGGCTGTACTGGTCCAGCAGGGCGTCGTCCCCGCCTCTCAGCACCGCGCCCAGCTTGCCGGCCAGGTTGATGGCGTCGTGGATGCCGCCGTTCATGCCCATGCCGCCGATGGGATTGTTGACGTGCGCCGCATCGCCGGCCAGCAGAAGGCGGCCGCGCCGGAAGGTCTGCGCCACGCGCTGGTTCACGCCGTACACGTTGCAGTAGGCCACTTCGTAGCGCCCGGCCTTGGGGAAGAACTTCTGCAGCCTGGCCTCGACGCCCCGTTCGCTCAGCGCCTCTTCCTCGGACTCGTCCACGCGGGTCGGGAAAATGGCGCGCCACAGCCCTTCCCCGGCCTCGCCCCGGACCTTGAACAGGTTGCACCACTCGTCCGGGTCCGAAAAATAGTTGCGATAGGCGTAGTCGGGATGGGCTTTCTGGAAATCGAAGCTGGTCGCGATCTTGATGAAACGTTCCTGGTAGGTGAAGCCTTCGAACGGGATGCCGGCGGCCTTGCGCACGGTGCTGCGCCCGCCGTCCGCGCCGATCAGGTAGGCGCCGCGATAGCGCCGGATGCCGTCGGGCCCCCGGACCGAGATCTCGACCTGATCGGCATGCTGCTCGATCTGTTCGACCGCATGCCCGTAGCGTACGTCGAAATCCGACTCGTCGGCATATTGCTGCGCGATGTCCCCCGTCAGCTTGTACTGTTCGTATTGCAGCACGAAGGGGAAGCGGAAGACGTCCGCCATCCCGCGCAGGTCGAACTCCGCGATCAGTTTCCCGCTGACCCGGTCGCGGTACTGGTAGGTCTCGGAAACCAGGCCGCGCGGCACGATGGTCCGGGTCACGTCCAGCTCGTCCAGCATCTCCAGCGTGGTCGGGTGGATGGACGCGGCGCGCTGGTCCTTGACCGGGCCGGGCTCCTGCTCGAACACTGTCACCGGTATGCCCTGCCGGTTCAGCGCCAGCGCGCACACCATGCCGACGGGGCCGGCCCCGACGATGAGAACGCGCTGCTTGTCTGCTTGCATCATGATCCTCCTCCTGGATTATTCGGGTTTGATGCCGGCCATCTCGATCATCGGTTTCCACACTTCGATGTCGCGGCGGATGCGCCGGGCGAACTGCTCCTTGGCCTCGGGCAGCGGGGTGATGCCGGCGTCCTCGAGCTTCTTGCGGAAGACGGGATCGGCAAGCGCCGCCAGGACCGCGCCGGAGATCCGGTCCACGGCTTGCGCCGGCATGCCCGCCGGCCCCAGCAGCCCGTTCCAGGTCTCGACCTCGGGAATGCCGGGCACCGATTCGGCCAGGGCCGGGACATCCGGCAGCTGCTTGACGCGGTTCTTGCTGGACACGCCCAGCAACCGGACGCGCGCGTCGCGGGCATAGGGCACGACCTCGGACAGGTTGCCGGAATACATGTCGATCTGTCCGGCCACCACGTCGCCCAGCGCCAGCGACGCCCCCTTGTACGGCACTTCCACCACGTCGATGCCCGTGTACTTGGCGAAGACCAGCGCCGAGAGATGCGTCAGCCCGCCCACGCCGGCGTTCCCCATGTTGAGCTTGCCGGGATGCTTCTTGGCATAGGCGATCAACTCCTGCACGTCCCGCGCCGGCACGCGCGCATTGACCGTGATCACGAACGGATTGCCGCCCACGTTGGCGATGGGCACGAAGTCCTTCACCGGGTCGTAGCGGATCTTGTTGGTGAACGGCGCCGTGGAAATCTGCGTAAGCGTGCCCATGAATAGCGTGTAGCCGTCGGCCGGCGATCGCGCCACGTACTCCGCCGCGATCAGGCCCGCCGCACCGGCCTTGTTGTCGACCACCACCGGCACGTGCAAGGCCTTGGCAAGCTGCTCGCCGATCAGCCGCGCCATCAGGTCGGTGTTGCCGCCCGGTGCGTAGGGCACCACGATGGTGATGGGCCGCACCGGCCAGGAATCCGCGGCCGCGCCGGCCGTCCATGCCACCCCCGATGCCGCCATGGCCAGGGCCACGGCCCCCGCCTTCATGCAAGACCTGCGTTGCTTGTTCATTCCGAGCTCCAGATTTGGTGGGGTAGCCCACGACGCGCTCACCCGAGGCGCCGGGCCACACGGAGACATCCGATGCAACTTACATGCCAAATCGATTACAGGTATCCAAAAAAACTACAACAAAAATCCTTTATTAATTTTGGTATACCTGTAATATAGAATGGAACACCAAAAGATGGGAAGCCCCATCAGCCCTTGAACGACCAGGAGCACTCATGGAAAAACTCAGGCACATCGCTCTCTCGGTGGAAGATCCCGAAGCCGCGGCCCAATTCTTCGAGAAGGCCTTCGGCATGACCCGGGCCGGCAAGGCCATGCGGGGCATCTACATGACGGACGGCGTCATGAACGTGGCGCTGCTGAACTTCGCCAACGAGACCGTGCCCGGCTATGCGGGCCTGAAGGATGTGCGCGGCGTGATCCACTTCGGCATGTGGGTCGACGACCTGGAAGCCGCCGAGAAGCGCATCACCGAAGCCGGCGGCACCTACCTGACCGGCCGCAAGGAAACCGACCCCAACGTGTTTTATGAGGTCAAATACCGGATGCCGGACGGCACGGTCTTCGACATCACGGAAAATGGCTGGAAGGGCGCCGTGAAGGAGGTCAAGCCGGCCGCCTGAAACGGTCCGGCCCGTGCGCCGTGTCCCGCGCGGCGCATCCCCATTCCAGGAAACAACCACCCATGACCCGCCACGTCCTGTCCATCATTCCCCTGCCGCCCGCGCTGCGCGACGGTATCGCGCGGCACTACCGCCTGCACGAGAGCGCGCCGGACTTCGGCGCCACCGCCGTCGCCGACGTCGAAGCGGTGGTCACCAACGGCTCGACCGGCCTGACCGCCGCCCAGATGGACAGGCTGCCGCGCCTGCGGGTGATCTGCTCCATGGGCGCGGGTACCGAAAACATCGACATCGCCGACGCCCATGCCCGGGGCATCGTGGTCACCAACGCCCCCGGCGCCAATGCCGCCACGGTGGCCGACCATGCGATAGGCCTGGCCCTCGCGCTGGCGCGGGGCCTGCGGACCTTGAGCAACCGGCTGGCCCGCGGCGAAGCCTGGACGTCCCTGCGCGCCCCCCGCGCCAGCCTGAACAAGTCCCGGGTGGGCATCATCGGCCTGGGCCAGATCGGCCGCATGGTCGCCGAACGCGCCGCCGCCTGCGGCGCCGACATCGGCTACCACAACCCTTCCCCCAAGCCGGGCGCGCCCGGCACCTACTACGCCGACCCGCTCGAACTCGCCCGCAACAGCGACTTCCTGTTCGCCTGCTGCCCCGGCGGGCCGCGCACGCGCCACCTGCTGAACCGCGAAATGTTCCAGGCCCTGGGGCCGGGCGGCGTCGTCATCAACGTCGCGCGCGGATCGGTGCTCAAGACCGACGACCTGCTGGAGGCGCTGCGCGCCGGGCAACTGGCCGGGGCCGGCCTGGACGTGCTCGAGGAAGAACCCGAGCCGCCCGCCGCGCTGCTGGCCGAACTGGCGGGCATGGACAACGTCGTGCTGACGCCCCACATCTCGGGCCGATCGCCCGCCGCCATCCTGGTGCAGCTCGACATGATGCTCGAAAGCCTGGAAGACGGCCTGTCCGGCCGCCCGCCGCGCTATGCCGTGCGGCCATCCGCCCCCGCCTGACGCTTTACAATCGCGGGGTGTCGCATCCCCCCGCTCCCCCCCTTCCCCCTGACGGCAAGCCCGCGGCCTCCGGCCCCCGGCCTTCTTCCACGCAGGATCCGCCGGCGCGCCGGCTCCGGCGCGCCGGCGCGCGCGTCCTCGGTCAACTGGCCGAGGACTGGACCACCCGGCCCGACCGGCGCTACCTGATGAGTGCGCTGGCGATCTCGCTGTTCGCCCACCTCATCCTGTTCGCCCTGCACTTCACCGCGCCCGGGCCCACGCGCCCCGAACGCGACGACGGGCTGGAAGTGGTGCTGCTCAACGCCGGCACCGGCCACGCCCCGGCCCAGGCCCAATTGCGGGCGCAGGTCGCCAGCGATGGCGGCGGCGATGCCGCCGCCGGGCATGCCAAGGCGCCGGTGCCGCACTCGGCCGCCAGCCGCGACGGCAAGCTGCTGGCCGAACTGCAGCAGCGCCAGGCCGCGCTGGAAGCCGAGCAGCGCCGCCTGGCCGCCTCGCTGTCGCGCGACCACGGCCAGGCGCCCACGCCTCCCGGTCCGCTGGGCGCGCCCGCCCCCGAACGCAACCCCACCCAGGTACGGGCCGAACAGCTCGCCCGCCAATTCGCCGAGATCTCCCAGCGCGTCGACGACTACAACAAGCGCCCGCGCCGGCACTTCTTCGCCCCGTCCACCTCGGAATACCGCTTCGCGGTGTATGTCGAGCAGTGGCGGCAGCGGGTCGAGACGCTGGGCAACCAGAACTACCCGGCGGCGGCCCGCGGCAAGGTATACGGCTCCCTGCGCATGACGGTATATATACGCAGCGACGGCACCGTCGAACGCATGGACATCGACAAGCCGTCGGAACATAAAATACTCAACGATGCGGCCAGGCGCATCGTCGCGCTGGCCACGCCGTTCGCCCCGTTCCCGCCCCAGATCGCGCGCGACACCGACGTGCTGGCCATCACGCGCACCTGGTACTTCACCAACGACAAGCTACTCGCGAAACCCGGCTGATGTCCTCCGCTCCCACCCGCTACGCCGTCATCGGCAATCCCGTCGCCCATAGCAAATCGCCCTGGATACACGCGCGGTTCGCCGAGCAGACCGGCCAGGACCTCACCTACGAGGCCATCTGCGCGCCCGTCGACGACTTCCCCGCCCAGGTGGCCGGCTTTTTCGCCGCGGGCGGCGGCGGGTTGAACGTCACCGTCCCCTTCAAGCTGCAGGCCTTCGAGCTGGCCCGCGCCCAGCTGAGCCCCCGCGCCATGGCGGCCGGGGCGGTCAACACCCTGTGGATGGCCGACGGACGGCTGCACGGCTGCAACACCGACGGCGTCGGCCTGATCGCCGACCTGCGGCGGCTGGGCGCCCGCCTGGCCGGCGCGCGGGTGCTGCTGGCCGGGGCCGGCGGCGCCGCGCGCGGCATCCTGCTGCCGCTGATCGAGGCCGGCTGTGCCCGCATCGACATCGCCAACCGCACCGCGGCCCGCGCCGAGGAACTGGCGGCCTCGTTCCCCGCCGGCCAGGCCACGCTGCGGGGAAGCGGCTATGCCGACCTGCCGGCCGGCGGCGGCTGGGACCTCGTGATCAACGCCACCGCCAGCAGCCTGGACGATGAAGCCCCCCCTCTGCCGGCTGGCGCCTACGCCGCGGGCGCGATGGCCTACGACCTGATGTACGCCGCCCGCCCCACCGCCTTCCTGCGCCAGGCCATGGCCGACGGCGCCTCGGCCACCGCCGACGGCCTGGGCATGCTGGTCGGCCAGGCGGCCGAGAGCTTCCACATCTGGCGCGGCGTGCGGCCCGATCCGGCGCCGGTGCTGGCCGCCCTGCGCAAGCTGCTTTCCGCCTGACATGCCTCCCCGCCGCCCCGCGCGCCCCGTCCGCCGCCGCTCGCTTGCCGCCCGCGTCGCGGGCATGGCCATGCGCCTGGTACTGGCCGCGGTGGCGCTGGTGCTGCTGTACCAGGTCTGGCTGTTCGGCTGGGTGCTCTGGTATGCCTACATGCCGCCGGGCTCGACCTCGATCATGCGCAGCGAACTCGCGCGGCTGCAGGAGCGCGATCCCCACCGGCGCCTGAACTACCAGTGGGTGGACTACGGCCGCATCAGCAACAACCTCAAGCGCGCCGCCGTGGCCGCCGAAGACGCCAATTTCCTGGAACATGGCGGCATAGACTGGAACGCCGTCGAAAAGGCCTACGACCACAACCGCCAACTGGCCGAAGCGACCGAACGCGCGATGGCTCGCGGCCGCAAGCCGCCTTCGCGGCCCATGCGCGGCGGCTCCACCATCACCCAGCAGGTCGCCAAGAACCTGTTCCTGTCCAACTCCCGCAACTACCTGCGCAAGGGCCAGGAAGTGGTCATCACCTACATGATCGAGCTGGTCATGACCAAGCAGCGCATCCTGGAGCTGTACCTGAACATCGCCGAATGGGGCGAAGGCGTCTTCGGCGCCGAGGCCGCGGCCCGCCACTATTTCAATACCTCGGCCGCCAACCTGTCGTCCTACCAGGCCGCGCGGCTGGCCTCCATGCTGCCCCGGCCCCGGTTCTACGACAAGAACCGGGGCTCGGCCTACCTCGCCTCGCGCACTGACCGCCTGCTGCGCTGGATGCCAGGCGCGGCCATTCCGTGACTCAATTGCAACCAAACTCGCCAACCGGCGGGGCAATGCGGCCGAATGTCATGTGGCGCGCGTACAATTGCGGCGTCGTCAACTTCGCAGTGCATGCGTGCTGCTTTTCCGGTATGGCCTCACAGCCACGACCTAGACCCTTACTACCAGCCGGCCTTTTGTTCCCCGGCCTCCGTTCGAGCCCCATCTGAGTCCGCCCGCGTCAGGCGCCAGACCCAAGGCCCGTGCGGGGCCGTCTTGTGTTTTCCCGCGCGATGGTCGAACAAGCAACCCAACTCAAATCGCTCGAGCGCAACCGGCTCGAGCCCGAAGATGCCCAGGAAGCCCTGGAGCATGTCCAGGAACTGCTGCGACGCCAGCACCTGGTCGAAGAACTGGTCCACCGGCAGGAAGCCGGCGATACCCGCGCCCCGCTGGTCGAGGCCCTGGTCCATCGCCAGCATGACGCCGAACTCGGCGCGCTGCTCGAGGACCTGCATCCGGCCGATATCGCCTTCATCCTCGAATCCTTGCCCAAGGAAGACCGGCAGGCAGTCTGGCAACTGGTCCGTCCCGAGCGCGCCGGCGAGATCCTGCTGGAGGTCGCCGACTGGGTCCGCGAGTCGCTCATCTCGACCATGGACCAGGAGGAACTGGTCGCCGCGACCGAGAACCTCGAGGCCGACGAGCTGGCCGACCTGGCCCCCGACCTGCCGCCCGAGGTGGTGGCCGAGGTCCAGAAGGGCCTGACCGACGAGGAGCGCGCCCGCCTGACCGAGGTCATGAGCTACCCCGAGGATTCGGTCGGGGCCATCATGGACTTCGAGATGGTCCGCGTGCGCAACGACGTCACGCTGGAAGTGGTGCTGCGCTACCTGCGGCGCCTGCAGGAACTGCCCGACCACACCGACCAGATCTTCGTGGTCGACCGGCACGACAAGCTGATGGGCAGCCTGGCCATCAACCGCCTCATCGTCAGCGACCCCGATACGCAGGTGGCCGACGTGATGGAAACCGAGATCCTGACCCTGGCGCCGCTGGACGAGGCCGACGAGGCCGCCGCCGCGTTCGAGCGCTACGACCTGGTGTCGGCGCCGGTGGTGGACGCCGTGGGCCGCCTGATCGGGCGCGTGACCGTGAACGAGGTGGTGGACGTGATCCGCGAGGCCTCGGACGAGCAGGCGCTGTCCAAGGCCGGCCTGCAGGAAGAAGACATCTTCGCCCCCATCCCGCAGGCCATCCGCAACCGCGCGCCCTGGCTGCTGGTCAACCTGTGCACCGCCTCGACCGCCGCCTTCGTCGCCTCGCGCTTCGAGGACACCGTGGGCCACATCGTCATCCTGGCCTTCCTCATGTCCATCGTCGCCGGCATAGGCGGCAACTCCGGCAACCAGACCATGACCCTGATCATCCGGGCTCTGGCCGTGGGCCGCATCAACTCGGCCAACGTCGGCAAGCTGGTGCGCCGCGAGCTGGAAATCGCGCTGGTGGTGGGCCTGGGCGGCGGCGCGGTCGCCGCCCTGTTCGCCTGGGCGATCTCCGGCCGCTACTCGCTCGGCCTCGTCATGATGGCCGCCATGGTCCTGAACCTGCTGGTCGGCGCCTGCATAGGCATGCTGGTCCCCCTGACCCGCAGCCGCTTCGGCAAGGACCCGGCCATCGGCTCCTCGGTCCTGCTGACCTTCGCGACCGACACCATGGGGTTCTTCATCTTCCTGGGCCTGGCGACGCTGTTCCTCCTATAGCCGGTCACCGGTTCCAGTTATAGATGTCCAGGGAGTTTTCACCTGCCGCCAGGCGCTCGATGATGCGGGCCTCATCCTCCTCGCGCTGGCGGGCCTTGGCCAGGACCTCGTCGATGCGGGCGCGGGGAATGGCGACCACGCCGTCGGTATCGCCCACGATCAGGTCGCCCGGCTGCACGGTGACGTCGCCGAACAGCGTCGGCGCGTTGATCCAGCCGCGCGCATCGAAGTCCTTGCCCGTGCCCCGTATGCACAGGCCGCGCGCGAAGACGGGAAAGCCGAAGCGCTCCAGGATGGCGCCGTCGCGCACGCAGCCGTCGATGACCAGCCCCGCCAGGCCGCGGGCGCGAGCCGCCTGCGACATGACCTCGCCCCAATAGCCCGCCTCGTAGTGGCCGCCGACGTGCACCACCAGCACGTCGCCCGGCTGCGCGGCGACGATGGCGCGATGCAGCCACAGGTTGTCGGCCGGCGGCGACTGTACCGTCACGGCGGCACCGCAGATGCGGAACGAGGGATGCACCGGCTTGATCGCCGACGGCAGCGCGCCGATCTTGCCGGCCGCCTCGTGCAGCGTCGAACTGGGCAGCGCCGCGGCCTCCTCCAGCTGGGCCGGGCTGGGCCGCTCGATATCCACCGTGACGGTGGGCAGCGACATGAACGGGAAACGGCTCTGGCTCATTTCTTCCTCGTTTGCAGGGTGTGATAGCCGAACTCGCGCCGCGCCTCGTCCAGGCGCATGCCGCCCCGCACCGCCTCGCGGATGCGGTCTTCGACCATCGCGATCTCCTCGGCCGCCGCCAGCACGGCTTCCTCGTGCGCCTGCGGCACCGCGACCAGCCCGTCGGCGTCGCCGCGCAGCAGGTCGCCCGGCGCGACACGGGCGTTGCCGATATTGACCGGCACATTGGTGGCCTCGACCTGCACGCGGTCCTTGCCGGTGCGCATCCAGTGGTCGCGGCTGAAGACCGGGTAGCCCAGGTCCATGCACAGCGACACGTCGCGGCAGATGCCGTCGATCACGGTGCCGCCCAGCTTCCGGCGGTGGGCGATCTCGGTCATGATGTCGCCCCACACGGTGCAATCCACCCGTCCGCCATTGTCCAGCACGACGACGTGGCCGTCGGGCACGTCGTCGATGAAATCGCCCACCGTGCCCGGCGGCGTGGAAGCGGGGCCATACAGGATGGTGAAGGCGCGTCCCGCCAGGCGGAAACCGGCGGTGCGGGGCTTGATGCCGTGGCACTGGCCCTGGATGCCCAGCCGGTCCAGCGCATCGCTCAGCGTGGCGGTATCCAGCCTGGCGATGCGTTCTACGTTCTTGTCCATGTCGTCTCCGGTCGTTCGTCGTTGCGCCGCCCCGTTTCAGCGGGCCAGCATGTTCTCGTAGTTGGCGCCCATCACGTCGGTGATGCGCTGGCCGGCCATCAGCGCGCGCGCCATGGCGGCCTCGCGCGCGGCGATCTCCTCGGCCACGCGCAGCACGGCCTCGGCCTGCTCGGCGGGTATGAACACCGCGCCGCTGCTGTCGGCGACCGCGTAGTCGCCGGCCTGGACGGTCACGTCGCCGATCCGCACGGGTACGTTGGTACCCGCCTCGGCCACGCGGCCGCGCGCGGTGAACGCGGTGGTGGCGCGCGCATAGATGGGGAAGTCGTACTCGTGCGCCTCGTCCGCATCGCGTACCGGACCGTCGGCGATCACGCCCGCCAGGCCGCGCAGCTTCGCGCCCAGCGACAGGATGCCGCCCCACGATCCCGCGTCCACGCCCGTGCGCTGTTCGACGACGACGATATCCCCGGGCTCGGCCGCTTCGATGGCGGTGGTGCCCAGGTGCCGGGGCGGCCCGTCGTGGCGGGGCGCCTGCGACGCCTCGACCAGCTTGAGCGTCACCACCCGCCCGGCAATGCGGCGGCTCGCGGCGCGCCTGGGCAGGCCCGTCACCGTCCCTTTCAAGCCCAGCTTGTCCAGCGCATCCGAAAAGGCGCAGCTGTCGATGCGCTGCATGCGCCGCACGATGTCCTTGCTATCCATGTCTTGCATTCCCTCGGTTCTTGCGCCGCGTCATTGCCACGACGCGAAGGCCATGCCGCTGCCCGTCCCGGCCTCGGTCCGGTAGCACGGCACGTAGTCGATCACTTCCATCCTGCGGCCCAGGTCGTTCATGGCCGCCACCAGCGGATACCAGCTCTTGATCTCGCAGGTATTGCCCTCGAAATGCGACTCGGGCACGGCGGCCAGCGCCGCCTCGTCGCCCCGGCGCATGGCGTCCAGGATCCGGCGGTCCAGTTCTTCGTCCACGACGAAATGGGTGAAGCCGCCCGAGGCCACGATGGCCACCCGCAGATCGGACGGCAGCGCCGCGATGCCCTTGGCCAGCGCATGCCCCATCTGCAGGCAGCGCCGCGTGAGCGGCCGGTTGGGCGGCACGCCCACGTTGGTGAAGACGGGCACCGACGGCGGCGGCGCATCTTCCATGATGCGGCGGTAGATGAAGCCGAAGGCGTGGGGAATGCCGTGCTGGCGATCCGCGCCGCCGGGCAGCCGGTACGACACCGCCACATCGAAGGACTCGGCCACCAAGGCCTGCACCAGGCTCTCAGCGGTCCGCCTGTCGCCCGGATAGATCGCGCCCCCTGGCGGGCAGTGGCCTTCCTCGGCCACCGCGACGCCGGGCGGCAGGCGCCGGACCTGCTCTTCGGACAAGGGGGTGTTGGGAATCTCGTCGCCGGCATAGACGGTAAAGCCGGCGGTCAGGTCCTCGCGGAAGACCTCGCGCTGGTCGTTGCCCAGGATGATGGCCACGTCCGGCCGCGCGGCGCGGAACCGCCGCGCCATCTCGTCCAGCGCCCGCTGGCAGGCGTCGTGGCGCAGTTGCCGCTGCGGCAGGCTGGCCTCGTCGTGGAAGCCCGGCTGCCGTTCCGCCAGCAGCGTGGCGTAGTCCATCTGCCTGCCGCGATACCAATGCCGCTTGTTCTCGCGATCGGCGCCCGCGCGCAGGTCCCACATGTCCGGCGGCGTCGCCAGCAAGGGGCCGTGCGAGCACGCCAGCGCGCATACTACCTCAGCCATTTCCGTCTCCTTGGATCACGGCGTGCGTTCGATTCGTTGTCATGGTCAGTCCTCGGCCATGGCCAGGGCGAGCGCATCGGCGATCACCTCCCGGTCCAGGCCCTTGGTGATGAACACCAGGCGGGAATCGCGATCCTGGTCAGGCCACCGCGCGAGCGTGACGGGATCGTGGAACAGATGCTGTACCGCGTGCACGGCGACCGGCGCGCTTTCGCCCCTGAGGTTCAACAGGCCCTTCATCCGCAACAGGGCATCGCCATGGAAATAGGCCAGCCCGCCCAGCCAGGCGCTGACGCGTTCCCAGTCCAGGGGCTGCTGGAAACGGAAGGCGTGCGTGCGTATGCCGGCGTCGTGCCGGCCCGCCCTGCCCGCATGCTCGCAATCCGGGCCGCAGACGTGACGCATGACACCGGCCAGGTAACCGTCCGGCTCCGGTTCATCGCCGGTATCGGCCGCGCGGTGCCGAGGCAGCGCGCCCACTTCGAACAGGCGCGCCGGGTCCACCTCGCCACGGTCGGCACGCACCACGTCGGCTCCGGGATTCAGGCGCGCCAACCGCCCCAGCAGGGCCTCGGTCCGCGCCTCGTCCACCAGGTCGGTCTTGGTCAGTACCAGGCGGTCCGCCACCGCCGCCTGCTTCACGGATTCGGGCTGGCGGTCGAGCTGGGCCTCCGCGTTGACGGCATCGATGGTCGAGATGACGCTGTCCAGCGCATACAGCTGGCGGACATCGGCGTGCCTGAGCAGCGAATGAATGATGGGCGCGGGATCGGCCAGCCCGGTGGTCTCGATCACGACCCGGCGAAAGGCCGGGATCTCGCCCCGCTCGCGCTTGTCGTGCAGCTCGCGCAGCGTGGCGGCCAGGTCGTCGCGTATCGTGCAGCAGACACAGCCGCTGGCCAGCAGCACGGCCTCGCCGCTGACCGCCTCGACCAGATGATGGTCCAGGCCGATCTCGCCGAACTCGTTGATGATGACCGCGGTGTCGGCCATGCCCGGATGGCGGATCAGGCGGCCCAGCAGCGTGGTCTTGCCGCTGCCCAGGAAGCCCGTCAGCAGCGATACGGGGGTGCGCAGCGCGGGCGCATTGGCGGTCGTGCTCATGTCCGTCCCTTCGGGCACGGGGCGCGCCGGCGGCGCCCCGTCCTGGTTCCTACTGCCGCAGCTTGAAGACCTTGCGGGCGTTGTCCTCGAAGATCTTCTTCTTGTCGGCCGCGCTCAGCCAGTCGAAGCCCTCGATCAGCGGCTTGACGTCGTCCATCGAGCGGCCCGTGGCCGGATCGACCGACGACCCCACGCCGGGGCACTCCGTGCCGAACAGGCAGCGGTCCACGCCCACCGTCTTGATCAGCAGGCGCAGCGCTTCCTCGGTATACAGCACCGTGTCGAAGTAGAGCTTTTCCAGGCGATCGGTGAAGCGGTCGCCCTCGGGCCGCCGCAGCGAGGGCGCCTGGAAGCGGCCCAGCTGGTAGGGGATGGCGCCGCCGCCGTGGCTGACCACCACCTTCAGGTCGGGGAAATCCTTGTAGACGTTGGAGTTCAGCAGGCCGAATACCGCCACCGTCTCTTCGTTGATGAAGTGCAGCGAATAGGGCACGCGCTCGGAACGCGATCCCGTGCCGTGGATGTGCGCCGGCACGTCCAGTTCGCACAGCTTCTCGTACAGCGGATACCAGTAGCGGTCGCCCAGCGGCGGCGCTTCTTCCGAACCGTTCTCGAACGGATCGGGGTTCAACAGACAGCCGCCGAAACCCAGTTCTCGGATGCAGCGCTCCAGTTCGGGCAGCACCCGCTCGATCGGCTCGCCCGCCACCTGGGGCAGGCCCGCCACGCCGGCGAAGGTCTCCGGAAAAAGCTGGGTCTGCCGGTAGATGATGTTGTTGCACTCCTCGGTGAACCAGTCGATGATCCGCGCCGGACGCTCGGACTGCATCAGCTGGAAAGGACGGGGCGACACCAGCTGCAGGTCCGTGCCGTGTTTCTTCAGGTAGTCCAGGTGCCCCATCGGCCAGGTCTCGGCCTTGTTGGCGGCGGCCCGGATCTCGTCGTCCGTGACTTTCACCTTGCCGCGGCCGTGGCTGCCGCGGCTGGCGAGCAGGCTCGCCTTGTAGGCCCACAGTTCCGTGGGCGCGCTTACGTGGGCATGGCAATCGATGATCATGGGTGGGTCTCCTCCAACCTCGCTATAACACTCATACAGTATTATACATATCCGCCGCATTTGGACCAGTCCCGGCCCTTGCGGCGCGGAGGGACTCAGTGGCCTCCGTCATCCTCCAGTCCCATGGCCTGGCGATACGCCCGCGCCACCGGTTCGGGCTGTCCGGCCTGGAAGACATAGTCGTGCAGGTGCCGGCCGAACACCGGATGGGCCTTCAGTTCCGCCAGCGGCAGTCCGCCGGTCAGGATCTCGCGAAAGGCAAGGGGCAGTTCCACCCGGTGATTCCTGTCCGGATCGCGCATCACTCCCTTGGGGTCCGCGCCTGCCGCCACAGCGTCCAGTTCCTCGAAGAACTTCTTGCGGATCATGGTGATGCCCCGGTCGCTGGCGCTCAGGTTCTCCAGGCTGCGGTCCGCGATCCGCCCCTGCCCCACCCATGCCACGAAGTCCTGGTTCATCACGTGCGACGAGATCCAGTCGCCGCGCTCGTCGCGGATGGGGCCGTGCCAGGTGGGAATGGAGGGCTGCACATACGGTTCGCTTTCCCGGGGAACGCGGGTGTAGGACCAGCACACGCTCAGCGTGTTCTCGTCGTCGATGGGCACGCGCCACTCGAAGTGGTCCCCCAGGAACACCGCGTTGGGCCACAGGCAGACGCGCCCGACCGCCCACAGCGGGTCCTCTTTCCTGCCGTTGCCCCGGACCCGCCGGTACAGGAAGCCATGCTCGAACTCGTCGAAGCCGACCTCCTTGTGCACGGGCGAATAGGGTTGCAGCACCCCCTGCTGGCGCAGGCTCCAGTTGTTGTGCATCCACTCGAAGTGCACCGGATCGATGGAGTTCTCCTGGCACTGGAACCAGTTGCAGGGGATTTCCGACAGCACGATCTGGCGAAAGCCGTTGGGCCACGAAAAGGCCTCCCAGTCGGGCAGGAGCGGCGCCGGGGCCGGTCCCATGTAGGCCCACAGCAGACCGGCCTTTTCCTGGACGGGATAGGCCGTGATCCGGATGCGGTCCTTCATGCGCGCCTCGGGATGGGCAACGTCCTCGTAGGGTTGCTCCAGGCATGCGCCGTCCGCGCCGAAGCGCCAGCCGTGATAGTTGCAGCGCAGGCCCTCGGACTCCGGGAAACCGTAGGCCAGGTCCGCCCGGCGGTGCGGGCAATGGCGATCGACCAGCCCCCATCTGCCTTCCAGGTCGCGATAAAGCACCAGGTCTTCGCCGAACAAGCGCACGGCCTTGGTTGCGCGGCTGTCGAACTCCGTGACGCCCGCGACCGGCATCCAGTAGCGCCGCAGCAGTTCCCCCATCGGCGTGCCCCGCCCCACGCGGGTCAGCAACTCGTTCTTTTCTTGGTTCAGCATGATCAGCCAGTGTCTAAGGATAGAAAGGAAGAGCGCGAGGCTCCATGCCTATATATATTATATATCATACTTAAACCAAGCAAGGCACGGCACCCTATAATGCGATCCACCGCCGTCACGCTTTGCCCTCAAAGGATCAGGATTGGTCAGCAAGCCTCTTTCTTCGCCCCCCTCGTGGGCAGCCGTCCCCAACGCCACGCTGTCGGGCGGCATCGTGGCGCAGATACGGGCGGCGGTCCTGAACCGGGAAATCGTCGCCGGACAGTTCCTGGGCAGCGAAGCCGCGCTGTCCGAGCAGTTCGGCGTCAGCCGCATGGCGGCGCGCGACGCCCTGCGCACGCTGGAAGGGCTGGGCATCGTCGAGATCCGCATGGGCGCCCGCGGCGGCGTCTGGGTCGCCCAAGGCAACCCGGACCGGCTGGCCGACGCGCTGGCCATCCACCTCAAGCTCATCGGCATCACCTCGGGCGAAGTGTTCGACGCGCAGATGGCGATCGAGGAAATGGCCGCCCGGCTGGCGGCGGAACGGCGCGACGAGGCCGACCTGGAACATCTGCGCGGCGTGTTGGCCGAGCTGTCCTCGCTGAAAGGCGAGCTCGACCGCTTCGCCGATGCATCCATGCGCTTTCACGAAGCCATCGTGCGCGCGTCCCACAGCCGCATCCTGCTTGCGCAGTTCCACGCGCTGAGTTTCGTGCTCGAACCGGTGCTGCGCCCCAACCTCACTTCGGCATCGGCGGTCCGCATCGTGCGCCACCACAAACTGCTGCTCGAGGCCATCGAGTCCGCCGACGGCGTGGAAGCGGCCAGGCTGATGCGGGAACGGTTGGCCTACCAGCGCGCCAGGACGCTGTCCCAGGAAGCGGACACCGCCTCGCGCGCGGACTGACGCCCCTCCCCCTCGAGTCCTGCTCCGCCCGCTGTCCTGACCCGGGACGGCGGGCGGAGCCGCGTGCGCTCATGCTTTTCTCTTGTCTAATTTCATATATATTATATATTATAGATAGAGTCCGGCACGTAGAAAGCCGGCCCACCCCAGCATGGAGACAGCCATGGTTCACGCGTTCCCGTTCTCAGCCGGACTGCCGCTTGCGGTCGGGCTGCTCGTCTGTTGCACCGGCGTCCAGGCGCAGCCCGACCCGGCCGCCTCGTCGCCCTACCCCCGCCGCGCGGTCAAGATCGTCGTTCCCTACAGTCCGGGCACCAGCGCGGACGCCATCGCCCGGCGCGCGGCCGAACAACTGTCGCAACGACTGGGCCAGAACACCTATGTCGAGAACCGGTCGGGCGCCAGCGGCATCATCGGCACGGCCTACGCCGCCGGTGCCGCGCCGGACGGCCATACGCTCATGGTCGGCCCCACCACGCTGGTCATCACGCCCGCCTTTCGCCCCACGCCCTACGATCCGGTCAAGAGCTTCGTGCCCGTGGGCCAGATCGCCGAAAGCGCCCAGGTCGTCATCACCGGCGCGAACACACCAGCCGGCAACTTCAAGGAACTGGTGGCCCTGCTCAAGGCCCGCCCCGACGATGCGTCCTATGCCTCGCCGGGCATCGCCTCCACCGCCCACCTGTACACGACCGTGCTGCAGAACATGGTGGGGGTGAAGATGCGCCACATACCCGCCGGCGGCCTGAACAGCGCGATCATGGACGTGGTCCAGGGCAGCGTGACCATGATGATCGCCCCGATCGAGGCGGCGCGGCCGCTGGTGGCCTCGGGCAAGCTCAAGGCCATCGCCCAGACGGGCGCGGCGCGCTCGCCCCTGATGGCCGACGTGCCCACGCTGGAGGAACTGGGCTATCCCGGCTATCGGCTGGCGGTCTGGGTCGGGCTGTACGCGCCGGCGGGAACCCCGGAGCCTGTCGTGGCGCGGCTCAACCGCGAGCTGAAAGCCATCTTCGACGCGCCGGCCATGCGCACCGCGCTGGCCGATACGGGCTTCAACGTGGTGCTGGGCTCGCCCGAGGACCTGGGCCGGCTCACCCGCGCCGAATTCGACCGCTGGAAACAGGTCATCAAGACCGAAGGCATCAGCCCGGAATAACCCGCGGCACGGTGGGACACCCGTCAGGCCGCGCGGGCCGCGGACACCCGGGCCGGCTCGCCCTGTCCGGGCGCGCCGCGATGGATGAACGCGGGCGACATGTCGGCGAAACGGCGGCAGCCGATCTGCGCCAGCGTGGTCCGGACTTCGTCGGCCAGCACCGGCAGCGTTCCCACCGCCTCCCGGACCGCGCGCGAGGCATCGCCAGCTCACGCCGCCGCGCCACTGAGCCTTCATGAAGGCGGCCACCCGGTGGATGTCGCCCCCTTCCACGTAGCGCGCATAGAGTCCCACTTGACCAACTCGCGCATCATGCCGCCCTGGTCGAGCATCTCCTGCGCCCAATGGATCTCGCCATTGCGCGAACCGCGCTTGCCGTCCTGGAAGGCCTTCGCTTTGTCTTGACACGAACACCCAAACACGCATACTGTATGTTAAATAGCAGACTTAATTCACCAACAATGAACGACTTGCAGGCAGACCCGCATGGTTGTCGCCGGATGCCGAGGGAGACGACACATGCTTAGCGAAGCGAAGAACCGTCAATTGACTCGGGTGGGGCCCGGCACCCCCATGGGGGAACTGCTACGGCGCTATTGGCACCCGATCGCGGCGGTCAGCGAATTCGACAAGATGGAGACCAAGCCCGTCCGGCTGCTGGGCGAAGATCTCGTGCTGTACAAGGACCTGGGCGGCAACTTCGGCCTGATCGACCGGCGCTGCGCCCACCGGCGGGCGGACCTGTCCTATGGCTTCGTCGAGCAATCGGGCCTTCGCTGCAACTACCACGGCTGGCTGTTCGACCGCGACGGCCGCTGTACCGAGCAACCCTACGAGGACATCGCGGCGCCCCATGCCCGCATGAAGGAACGCCTGCGCATCACCGCCTATCCGGTGGAACAGAAGGCCGGCATGCTGTGGGCCTATCTCGGCCCGCCGCCCGCGCCGCTGGTTCCCAACTGGGAACCCTTCACCTGGAAGAACGGCTTCGCCCAGATCGTCATCTCCGAGATTCCCTGCAACTGGCTGCAGTGCCAGGAGAACTCCATCGACCCCGTGCACTTCGAATGGATGCACTCGAACTGGAGCATTCGCCTCAAGGGCGAGACCGGCCCTTACGCGCCCACGCACATCAAGGTGGATTTCGAGGAATTCGACTACGGCATCATCTACAAGCGGCTGCGCGAAGACACCAGCGAGCGCCATCCCCTGTGGACCGTCGGCCGCGTCTGCCTGTGGCCACAGGCGTTCTGCCTGGGCGACCACATCGAATGGCGGATCCCCATCGACGACGAGAACACGCTCAGCATCGCCTGGGCCTTCTCGCGCGTTCCCAAGGAACAGGAGCCCTATGAACAAGGGCCCATCCCGGCCTGGCACGGCCCCGTGGTGGATCCCGACACCGGCCGCTGGATCTCCAGCCACGTCATGAACCAGGATTTCGTGGCCTGGGTCGGGCAAGGCACCATCGCCGATCGCACCAAGGAAAACCTGGCCTCCAGCGACCGCGGCATCGCCATGCTGCGCAAGCGCTTCGGCGAGGACATGGACGCCGTGGCGGATGGACGCGATCCCAGCGGGCTGATCCGCGACCCGGCCGTGAACGAATGCGTCGAGCTGCCCATAGCCGGACGCCATCTGTTCACCGAGGGCCTGACCCGTGAACAACTGCTGGCGCATCCCATACTGGGCAAGCACCTGGCCGACTATCCGTTCCAGGCCGGACAGCCGGACGAGGTCAAGGCCGCCTACCGCGCAGCGATGGGCCTGCGCGACGAGGACGTGCAGGCGCACTAGCTCCGCGCGTAAGCCAGGACAACCCGGCATGGCCGGGTTTTTCTTCGTTGACACCCCCTCTTTTACTTATACAGTATGCGTAATTAGACCGGATCATCGCCGTAACGGCAAGCGCCCGCGCGTGCGCCGCCTGTACGACGCGGGCTCACGCCTTGGCTTCCGGGGTACGGAAGCGCTGGGCAACGGCTAGAGCGCGCACTTCGTCATCGAAGGCGGCTTCAACATGGACAATGGCGGCAACATCGATCCCAACGGCAGGCCAAACACGTCGACCGGGTCGGATTGGGTCTCCAGCGGCTTCGGCGTGCAGAGCGGTGGCATAGGGCGCGGCATGGCGGTGGGCGTGGTCCGCGTGAACGACACCGTCAGGTACATCTCGCCGCGGCTGTTCGGCCTGTTCGAGGTCATCGTCGGAGCGTCCACCACCAAGCCATTTGCTCGTTTTCTGGTAAGAGGCAGGGGCCCGAGGTCATGAGAGCGGATATAATTGCTCATACAGTCTGCGACTTATGAACGGTGGAACAGAAAAAATGGCACGTACCAGAGCCGATCTACCAGTATGGCGCGCCGGACGCACCGAATCCACGGCCATGCGCGTTGAAAAACAGATCAAGGAAGCCGTGCTGGACGGCAAGCTGCAACCCGGCGATTTCCTGGGTTCCGAGAACGATCTGGCCGAGCAGTTCCAGGTCAGCCGCCTGCCCATCCGCGAAGCCATGGGGCGGCTGCAAGCGCTCGGCGTGGTGGACGTGCGCACGGGCGCCGGCGGCGGCACCCGCATCGCCAACGGCAACGATGCGCCGGTGGTCGAAGCCCTGGCCATCCAGCTCAAGCTGATCGGCGTCGGTTCGGACGAGGTCTTCGACGCTCAACTCATCATCGAGGCCAGCGCCGCCGAACTCGCGGCCAAGCTGGCGAACGCCGACGACATCGCCAAGATGGAAGCGTGCCTGGCGCGGGTCGAGGAGTTGGTGTCCTCGCCGGAGGACTTCACGCCGGAGAAACTGACCACCGCCTCGCTGGCCTTCCACCAGTCCATCGTCGACGCCTCGCACAACCAGTTCCTGTCGTCGATCATGAAGGCGATCTCGTACGTGCTGTACCGCTCGGTCAATCCATACACGACACCAGCGGTGGGCAAGCGGCTGGTGCAGCGGCACCGCAAGATGCTGGCGGCCATCGTGGCGCGCGACTGCGAACTGGCCAGGCAACTGCTGACCGACCACGTGGCCAAGGTCCGCGCCAAGCACGGCGCCGCGGACAAGAACGCGCCCGGCAACTGACCGCGTCCCGGGTGGCCCGCGCGGGCCACCGGCCTCGGCCCTAGTCCACCTGGATGTTGCGCGCCTTGATCAGCCGCGCCCAGCGCGCCTGTTCGTCGCGCATCAGCGTGGTCATCTGCGCAGGCTGGTTCAAGGCGGGAACCGAACCGATCTCCTTCAGGTTCTCGATCATGGCCGGATCGGCCAACACCCGCGCGATGCCCGCGTGGATGGCCTGCACCTTGTCGGCGGCCATGCCGGCGGGCGCCAGCACGCCGAACCAGCTCACGCCGTCCACCCCCGGATAGCCCTGCTCGGCAATGGTGGGGATCTCGGGCGCCGATGGACTGCGCTCCGTGCCCACCAGCCCCAGGGCCTTCACCTTCCCCCCCTTGAGCAGCGGAAGCGCCGCCGGCAGGTCGACGAACACGCCGGCGATCTGGCCCCCCATGACGTCGGTCAGCGCGGGAGCCACGCCCTTGTAGGGCACGTGGACGAAGTTGCCACGCGTGGCGTCCTTCATCAGCTCCATGTACAGGTGCGTGATGTTGCCCGTTCCGGCCGAACCGATGGGAACGGGATTCGCGGACTGGCGGGCGTAGGCGACGAATTCCTTCATGTCGCTGGCCGGAAGCTGCTTGCCCACCAGCAATGCGGTGCCATTGGCCACCACCCGGCCGATCGGGCTGAGGTCCTTCAGCGGATCGTAGTTCAGGTCCTTGTACAGGACGGGGCTGATGGTCAGCATGCCCGAGGTCGCGAACAGCAGCGTGCCGCCGTCGGGCACGGCCTTGGCCACCGCCTGCACGCCGATCGCGCCATTGGCGCCGGGACGGTTGTCGACGATCACGGTCGCTTCCAATTGCGGGCCCAGGCGCTCGGAGAGCTTGCGCGCGATCAGGTCGGCCGGACCGCCGGGCGAGAACGGCACGACCATGCGGATCTGGCGCGGCAGGGGCTGGGCGGCGGCGTTGCCGGCCAATGTCGCGGCCAGCAGGAACAACGCGGACCGCAGGACGGGGCGACGGGCAAGCATGGGGAATTCCATGGACGTTCCTTGAAGAAAAATGTGCGGACGGACGCGCTCAGGACGCGCGGCGGACGACGCCCACGCCCGGGCCTTCCGGGACATGGAGATGGCCGTCCACCACCTTCAGGCCCTCGAACGGATCGTTCAGCAGCTTCTGGAACTCGGCCAGTTCGCAGGCATAGGTGATGTTGGGCAGCGCCACGGCCAGGTGCAGGGCATGGGCAGCCAGCAGCTGGCTGCCGACGTTGGCGCCCATCCGGCACCCCAGGTGCGCCACCTCGCAGATGCGCGCGGCCGTCTGCACGGCCCGCAGCCCGCCCATCTTGGGCACCTTGAGGCTGACCGCGTTGATCGAGCGGCTCGCGGCCAGGCGGTAGGTCGACGAGGCGTCGTAGGCGCTCTCGTCGGCCTCGATGGCGATGCTGGAGGCGCGCGTGACTTCCTGCAGGCCGTCCAGGTCGTCGGCCCGCACCGGCTGCTCGATGATGTCCACGTCGAACTCGACGGCCCGCTGCGCGAACACGACGGCATCCTTGGCGCGATAGGACTGGTTGGGGTCGGCCACCAGCCGCACGGCGTCGCCCACCTGGCGCCGCACGGCGCGCAACCGCTCGATGTCCTCGCGCACGGAGCCGCCCACCTTGAGCTTCAGGTGGCGGTAGCCCTGGTCCACCAGGCGCTGTGCGCGCTCGGCCATCTCGGGCGGCGTCTTCAGGCCCAGCATGCGGCAGATCGCGATACGGTCGGTGGTCTTGCCGCCCAGCAGCTCGTACAGCGGCACGCCCAAGAGGCGCGCCTTCAGGTCGTGCAGCGCGCAATCGATGGCGGCCTTGGCGGGGTTGTTGCCCACCAGCGCCGCCTGTACGCGCACCAGATTGGCCTCGATCGCCATCGCGTCCTGGCCGACCAGCGCCGGACAGATGCGCTGCAAGGCGCCCTCCACCCCCAGCGCGGTCGCGGCCAGGTGCGGAAAGGCCGCGGCATAGCCCCAGCCTCGCGTGCCGTCCTCGGCCGTCAGCGTCAGGACGACGGCATCGTTGGTCGGATAGGCCTGGCCCGCGAACTTCCAGTTGGGATCTTCGTCGGGCAGGCTCAGGTGTTCGAGGGAAAATGCGGTGATCTTCAACGGCTTCTCCGGCATGGCAGGGATGCGGCCACTCTATCAGCGGCCCGAGCGTGCGATCATTCGCATTCAGGCGGCCGGGCAAACCAAATGGTTATGGGCCGGCCGTCCTCTTCTTCCCGCCATCGGGGTTTACATGGAAGCCGAGCGATCGATCGAGCGCGTGCTGACCACCCAGGTCAAGCTGCGCCACCTGCTGATGTTCAAGACCGTGGCCGAATGCGGCGCCCTGTCGCGCGCGGCGGAAACGCTGCACATGTCGCAGCCCGCGGTATCCAAGACCATCCACGAACTGGAGACGCTGCTGGGCGAGCGGCTGCTGGACCGCACCGCCAAGGGTGTCGTGCCCACCGTGTTCGGCAGCCACGTGCTGCGCTATGCCCATTCGCTGCACGCCGAGCTCAAGCGCGCGGCCGATGAACTGACCGCCCTGCGCCAGGGCTCGGCCGGCAAGCTGGCGATAGGCAGCTACATGGTGGCGCTGCCCACGCTGCTGCCGCGCGCGCTGTCGCTGTTCTTCGCCGGCGGCGACGCCACGCGCGTGTCGGTGGTGGACGGCAGCAAGGAAAGGCTGCTGAGCGGACTGCAGGCCGGCGAGATCGACATCGTCGTGGGCCGCATGTCCGAGCAGGACGGCCATGGGCAGATCCGGCAGATCCCCCTGTACTTCGAACCCATCGTGCTGGTGGCGGGACGCCAGAACCCGCTGGCGGGCAAGGCCGCGCCCACGCCAGCCGACCTGGCTGCGCAGGAATGGGTCATGCCGCACGCGAGCAGCGTGGCGCGCACGCCCATCCACCTGTTCTTCGCCCGCGAGGGGCTGGACCTGCCCGCCCGCATCGTCGAGACCCTGTCGTTCCCGCTGATACGCGCCCTGCTGCTGCAGCGGGACATCGTGGCCGCGCTGCCGTGGCAGATCGTCCGGGCCGACATCGAGCAGGGTGTCCTGGCCAAGCTGCCGGTGGACATCGGCTATCCCGCCCTGCCCGTGGGCATCATCACCCACGCCCACAACAATCTGTCGGCCGCCGCGCTGCGCATGGTGGACAGCCTCAAGCAGGCCGCCGGCGAGCTCTACCACCGCCCGCCCGCGGCCTGATGCCGGTCAGTTGCCCTCGGCGGTGGCGGGCGCGGCCGCCGGGTTCCATTGTCCGCGCCGCATGCGCGAGATCTTCACGCTCTTGAACAGGCCGGCCTTGCGGAACGGCTCGTCGCGCGAGAACGCCTCCGCCTCGGCCAGGCTGCCCACGTTCAGGATCAATACGCTGCCGGTGCGCCCCACGCCGTCCTCGGCCAGCATGGCGCCGCCCAGCACCAGCCTGGATTCGAACCTGGCCAGGTACTCCAGATGCGCGGGCTTGACCCGCTTGCGGATCTCCGCCGCGCCGTCGTCCCGGTCTTCCTGGTAGATGATGTACAGCATGCGCGCTCCTTGTCGAAACGGCCATGATACGGAGCCGCCGGCCGCTGCCGCATTCCAGTTTCGCCCGCGGTTCCAACCGCATGGTTATGGCCGCGGCGCGAAAAATCAGCCCGCCCCATGGGCCGGGACGGGACAATGGCGGCCTTCGCCATCACCGGGAGCCACCCATGCCAAGTTCCATCGACGCCCGCCTGTCGGCCCTGGGCATCATCCTGCCGCCCGCGCCCGCGGCCCGCGCCGCGCGCATCCGCATGGCGCGCAAGCTGGGCAACCTGCTGTTCGTCTCGGGCCAGTTGCCCAGCGTGAACGGCGAACTGCGCCACGTCGGCCGCGTGGGCGACACCCTGGACCTGGCCCAGGCCCAGCAGGCCGCGCGCGCCAGCGCGCTGAACGTATTGGCCCAGGCCCGCGCCGCCCTGCCCAACGGCCTGGACGACATCGTGTCGGTAGTGAACCTGCGCGGCTTCGTTGCCGCCACGCCCGACTTCGTCCGCATCGCCGAGGTGGTCAACGGCGCCTCGGACCTGATGGTGGAGGTATTCGGGGAAGCCGGCGCCCATACGCGCACGGCCGTGGGCGTGAGCAGCATGCCGCACGGCGTGGTGGTCGAGATCGAGGCGATGTTCGAGGTGGTGTAACCCCCCCTACGCGCTTACGCGCGCCCCCCAGGGGGCGAAACCGGCGGACTGGCGGAGCCAGATCCGCGGTTTCCTGGGTCTAGGGAAAACTATCTTGGATAGAAGCACGGTTGCTACCGCTGGCAGCCAGTGATAGCCGCGTAGCGGCTGGGGGCTCACCATTCTGGGCCCGCGCAAGCGGATAGGGGGTGGGCTTCCCTAGAAGCTGGCTACGCCAGCTTCCCATGGCATTGCTTGTACTTCTTGCCGCTGCCGCAGGGGCAGGGATCGTTGCGGCCCACCTTGGGCAGTACGTTGCGCACGGGTTCCTGTCCGGATCCCGCGGCGGCGTTGGCGGCGGCCAGGGCTTCGTCGTAGTCGGAATGGTGGTACTGCACGTTCTGCACGTGCGGCTGGGCGGCCTCCTGCTCGACCTGTTCCACCTGCTCGGCCGACTGCACGCGCACGGTCATCAGCACCTTGACGACGTCGTTGCGGATGCGGTCCAGCATGTTGGAGAACAGCTCGAAGGCTTCGCGCTTGTATTCCTGCTTGGGGTTCTTCTGGGCGTAGCCGCGCAGATGGATGCCCTGGCGCAGGTGGTCCAGCATGGCCAGGTGTTCGCGCCAGTGCGTGTCGATGGACTGCAGCAGGATGGAGCGCTCGAACTGGCCCCACATCTCGGTGCCCACCAGGGTCACCTTGGCGTCGTAGGCATCGGCCGCGGCCTTCAGCACGCGCTCGAGCAGGTCGTCGTCGGTCAGGTTGGGCTCGGCTTCCAGCATGCCGGCCAGCGGCAGCTCGACCTGCCACTCGAGTTCGAGCGTCTTCTGCAGGCCCGGCACGTCCCATTGTTCCTCGACGGAGTCTTCCGGCACGTAGCCGCGGAACACCTCGGTGAAGGTGGCCTCGCGCAGGCCGGCGACCACGTCGGCGATGGATTCGGCCTCCAGGACCTCATTGCGCTGGGTGTAGATGACCTTGCGCTGGTCGTTGGCGACGTCGTCGTACTCCAGCAGCTGCTTGCGGATGTCGAAGTTGCGGGCCTCGACCTTGCGCTGGGCCGACTCGATGGAGCGGGTGACCATGCCGGCCTCGATGGGCTCGCCCTCGGGCAGCTTGAGGCGCTCCATGATGGCGCGCACGCGGTCGCCCGCGAAGATGCGCATCAGCGAGTCTTCCAGCGACAGGTAGAAACGCGACGAACCCGGATCGCCCTGGCGGCCGGCGCGGCCGCGCAGCTGATTGTCGATACGGCGCGACTCGTGGCGCTCGGTGCCGATGATGCGCAGGCCGCCGGCGGCCTTGACCTGCTCGTTCAGCGGCTTCCATTCATCGCGCACGCGGGCGATGCGGATTTCCTTCTCGGCCTCGGACAGCGAGTCGTCGGCGCGGATCAGGTCGACCTGCTTGTCGACGCTGCCGCCGAGCACGATGTCGGTGCCGCGGCCCGCCATGTTGGTGGCGATGGTGATATGGCCGGGCTTGCCGGCCTCGGCCACGATCTCGGCTTCGCGCGCGTGCTGCTTGGCGTTGAGCACCTCGTGCTTGAGGCCCGCCTTCACCAGCATGGCCGACAGCAGCTCGGAGTTCTCGATGCTGGTGGTACCCACCAGCACCGGCTGGCCGCGCTTCTGGCAGTCCCGGATGTCTTCCAGGATGGCGTTGTACTTTTCCTGGTCGGTCTTGAAAACCTGGTCGTTCTGGTCGACGCGGATCATGGGCCGGTTGGTCGGCATGATCACGGTCTCCAGGCGATAGATTTCCTGGAACTCGTAGGCTTCGGTGTCGGCCGTGCCGGTCATGCCGGCCAGCTTCTCGTACATCCGGAAGTAGTTCTGGAAGGTGATCGAGGCCAGCGTCTGGTTCTCGTTCTGGATCTTCACGCCTTCCTTGGCCTCGACCGCCTGGTGCAGGCCGTCGGACCAGCGGCGGCCCACCATCAGGCGGCCGGTGAACTCGTCGACGATGACCACTTCGTTGTTCTGCACGACGTAGTGCTGGTCGCGGAAGAACAGGTTGTGCGCCCGCAGCGCCGCCATCAGGTGGTGCATCAGGCTGATGTGGCGCGGCTCGTACAGCGACTCGCCCTCGGGCAGCAGGCCCTGGCGCTCCAGGATCTGCTCGGCCTTCTCGTGGCCGGCCTCGGACAGGTAGACCTGGTGGCTTTTCTCGTCCACCCAGAAGTCGCCCTCGGGCTCGGGCTCGTTGGACTTGGGCTCGGACGCCATCCGGGTCAGCAGCGGCGGCACCGCGTTCATCCGGATGTACATCTCGGTATGGTCTTCGGCCTGGCCCGAGATGATCAGCGGCGTACGCGCCTCGTCGATCAGGATGGAGTCGACCTCGTCGACCACCGCGTAGAACAGCGCGCGCTGGCGGCGGTCCTCCACGCGGTATTCCATGTTGTCGCGCAGGTAGTCGAAGCCGAATTCGTTGTTGGTGCCGTAGGTGATGTCGGCCTGGTAGGCCTCTTTCTTTTCCTCGTTGGGCTGCTGGGACACGACCACGCCCACCGTCAGGCCCAGGAAGCGGTACAGCCGGCCCATCCAGCCGGCGTCGCGCTGGGCCAGGTAGTCGTTGACGGTGACCACGTGCACGCCCTTGCCGGCCAGCGCGTTCAGGTAGACCGGCAGCGTGGCCACCAGCGTCTTGCCTTCGCCCGTGCGCATTTCGGCGATCCGGCCGGTATGCAGCACGATCCCGCCCAGCAGCTGGACGTCGAAGTGGCGCATGCCCAGCACCCGCTTGCCGCCTTCGCGCACGACGGCGAAGGCCTCGGGCAGCAGGTCGTCCAGCGATTCGCCGTTCTGGTAGCGTTGCTTGAACTCTTGCGTGCGGGCCGCGAGTTGCTCGTCGCTGAGTGCGGCGGTCTGGGACTCCAGCGCGTTGATGCGAGCGACCAACTTGCCGTACTGCTTCAGCAGCCGGTCATTGCGGCTGCCGAAAATTTTCTTGAGCAGAGAGGAAACCATGCGCGATATTTGCAAGCAACCGGGGCCGGGCCGTGGCCTGGCATCCCAGCCGGGATAGGGGATAAGCCAGCCAGTTTAGCACCGTGGGAGGACCTTGAATCGCGCGCTCCGTCCGCATGGACATCCCCGCCCGGCCGCCGCCCCCGGCGGCTGGCCCGGCCCGGGAGCGGCGCCCGCCCCCGCCGGGACCGGTCCGGGTCAATCCCGGGTGAGTCTGGCCTCCTTGACGATGCGGGCCATCAACTGCCTGTCCTGGGCGAACAGTTTCGCAAATTCATCGACGCTCATGGCGTCCGGCGCCACGCCCTGGGTGGCCAGGCGCTCCTTGATGACCGGCATCTCCAGCACCTTCGCCACCGCGGCGTTGATGCGCTGGACCACCGGCGCGGGCGTGGCGGCGGGCGCCAGCAGGCCGAACCAGGACTCGAACACGTAGGAAGGCAGGCCCGCCTGGGCGATGGGCGGCACGTTGGGCAGCAGCGGCGAGGCCTGGCGCGACGTCACCCCGATGATGCGCAGCCGTGGGTCCTGCAGGTAGGCGCCGACGCCGGCATTGGGCACGATCACGGCGTGCGCCCGCCCACCGGCCACGTCGTTGGCCGCTTCCTGGGTGGATTTGTAGGGGATGTGCAGCATGTCCAGCCCGGCCGTGCTCAGGAAATAGGCCATGGCCAGGTGGGTGGAGCTGCCGATGCCGGCCGAGCCGTAGTTCAGCTCGCCCGGGCGCTTTTTGGCATAAGCGATGAATTCGGCCACGTTCCTGGCCGGCAGCGCGCTGCTGATCATCAGCACGTAGCTCTGGGTGCCGATGTTGGCCACCGGCGTGAAATCCTTGACCGGGTCATAGTGGGGCTTGGCGCCCAGTTCCGCCGTGACGAAATGGCTGGACGCGGCCATGAGCAGCGTACGCCCGTCCGGGTCGGCGCGCCCGACGTTGGACGTGCCGATGGCCCCGCCCGCGCCGGGCCGGCTTTCGATGATGATGGTCTGGCCCAGCTGCTGGCCCAGTTCCTGGTAGAAGGTGCGTGCCAGCAGTTCCCGGGCCCCGCCGGCCGCGAACGGCACGACGATGCGCGAGACCTGGCCGCCCACCTGGGCCTGCGCGGGAAGCGTGGGAACGGCGGCCGCCACGCAGGCGGCCAGGATTGCGAACCATTTCATGTTGTCTCCTGGGAATGAGGGCGGCGGTCCCCGCCGCCGCGATAGTCTTTACGGGCCGGCCCCATGGCCGGCGCCGGTCACAGCACACGGGTCACGTCGTCGAACAGCTCGTCGACGGCATAGCGGCGCGGTATCAGCTTCTGGTCGTAGGCGTAATGGATGATCAGCTCCAGCGCATGGCGGCTGGGTTCCACACCGAACGGCGTCAGATCCGGCGCGCCGGCGTCCCGCCGGGCCGCGGCCTTGCTTTCCTGCAGCAGGCGGTAGACTTCGCGGACCACATCCGGACGCGTCTCGCACAATTTCCGGTCCACGGCCACCATATGGTTGATGGGCACCATGGCGTGCCGGGCGCCCCACGCAGCGGCGGCCGCATGGGGGTCGGGCAGCACCGGCGCCAGGCGAGGATCGTCGGGCAGGTCGGTGCCGATGATGGCGGCATCCAGTTCCCCCGCCAGCAGCATCTCCACCATGTTCCGGCCTTCGGCCCGCGTCACTCCCGGCGGATCCGGAAACTCGGCCAGGTGCCCGTCCTCGAACGTCACCCAACGTATTCCATTCAGATCCACCCCGTAGTCGTCGGCCAGGATGCCCCGCACCCAGGCGACCGTGGTCTGGGCGTAGGCCCGGATCCCGATGCGCTTGCCGGCCAGCTCCGCCACCCGCAGGCGGCCGCGCTCGACGTTGTGGACCAGGCAGTGGTGCTGGTAGCGGCCCGCCCCCACCACGGCCGGCATCAGCACCAGGGGCTTGCCGTAGGCCTTGGCCTGCAGGAAGGTCACCAGCGCCAGCTCCGCCACGTCGAAGGCGCCTTCGCGCACCACGCGCTTGAACGCCCGGTTGGCGGTCTTGACCGGGTCGAACTCGAAACCGACCAGCGGCGAAGCGATCTCGCCCCGCTTCAGGGCCAGCGTGTTGGGATAATCGCCCAGCAGGGTGCGCAGCGTCGTCGGACCCATCACGCGCCCCTTGCCGATGCGGCGTCCAGCTCGGGATACAGTGCCCGGGCCGTGCGATGGAAAATCCATTCCCGCTCTTCGCCCGACAGCGAGGCGGTGGCCTCCAGGGCTTCGCCCAGCAGGCTGGCCAGGCTGCCCGCCGACGCCGGGAAGTTCGATCCCCAGGCGATGCGGCGAACGCCGAACACGTCGATCGCGCGCCGCAGGAAGCTGGCCTGCGTGGCCGCCCCCTCGCGGGACTCCCGGACGTTGTGGGTGGTGAACTTGAGGAACAGGTTGGGATGCTCCGCCAGCGCGAACAGGCTGGCCGCCGCCGCATAGGGAGGACCGTCGTCCAGCCGGGGCCGGGCGAAGTGGTCCAGCAGCACCCGCACGCGCGGGAAGCGCCGCAGGATGTTTTCCAGTTGAGGCAAGCCATCGGCCCGCAGTTGCACGCACACGGGGATGTCCAGTGCCTGCGCCCGCTCCCAGGCGGGAAAGCCCAGCGGGTCGTCCAGCCGCGCCGCGTGGTCGGCGGCGGTGTGCCCGGCGATGAACACCCGCATGCCCTGCAACCCGCGGCCGTGCCAGTATGCGATGCGATCGGCGGCGTCAGGCTCGGACAAGCCGATCGAATAGACGCCGATGAAACGGTCCGGCCGAGCGGCGACCGAGTCCGCGACGTAGCTGCTGTCATGGCCATAGCAGGTGGAGGCCTGCACGAGCGCGACCTGCGCGATGCCTGCCTCGTCCATTGCGGCCAGCATGTCTTCGCGCGTGACCGGCCGCTCGCGCGACCAGTCCGATTGCCGGCCGGACAGCGGCGCTAGCGGATAGGCCCGCTGGTCCGCGGCGATGACGTGGGTATGTAGATCGATGATCGATGTCGGCTTGGGATGGGACACGGGGACTCCTGATCGAAGGCGCCCATCATGCCCGCATCAACATAAGCAAACCACTTAAAAATCTGGCGTTTATCATAAGCATCTACTTATGACACATCCGGAGAGATCCGCCATGGCGAGACTCGACTGGTACATCCGCGCCAACCTCAAGCCGCGCCACCTGCAATTGCTGGTGGCCCTGGACGAGCTGCGCAACCTGGGCAAGGTCGCGGCCAGCCTCAACATCACCCAGCCGGCGGTGTCGCTGGCGCTGTCCGAACTGGAGAAAGGCCTGGGCTTCAAGCTGTTCGACCGGACGGCCAGGGGCGTCCAGCCCAATGCCTACGGCGAATGCCTGATCCGCCAGGCCCGCGTGATGCTGAACACCCTGGCCCAGACTCGCGACGAACTGCGTGCGCTGCTGTCGGGCGCGTCCGGGCGGACGGCGCTGGGCGCGATGCCCGCCATGACCTCGGCCCTGGTCCCCCAGGCGCTGGCCGCCCTCAAGCGGGTCTCGCCCACGACCACGGTGCACGTGCAGGAAGGGTCGATGGATACGCTGCTGCCGCAATTGCGGCGAGGCCACCTGGACGTCCTGGTGGGCCGGCTGTCCAGTTGGCCGTCGGCCGACTTCGAGGAAGCGCCCCTGTTCGAGGGATCGAGCATGGTCGTGGTGGGCCGCCAGCACCCCTTGGCCGGGGTCTCGTCGCTGCACTGGCGCGACCTCGCCCCGTTCCCCTGGATCCTGCCGCCGGTGGCGTCCCTGCCCAGGGAACCCCTGGAGGCCGTCTTCCAGGAACACGACATTGCCATGCCCAGCGACTACATCGAAACCCTGTCGGTTCCGGTCATCGCCAACTATCTCCAGTCCACCCGGGCCGTCGGCCTCCTGTCCCGCGTCGCGGCCCGCTACTACAGCGACCTGGGCATGCTGGCCATTCTGCCCCTGGAACTCCCCGGCCTGCTGCGCCCCATCGGCCTGACCTGGAGCAAGCAGCGCGCGCTGTCCCCCGCCAGCGAACGCCTGATGCGCTGCCTGCGGGAGGTCTCTGTTGATTATGGTCCCCCCCCTACGCCCTTCGGGCGCCCCCCAGGGGGCGATGCGGGTGGACCGGCAAAGCCGGATCCACCGCATCCTGGGTCTGCGTAGGAGAGACCTCTCCCCCTCTAGTCCAGAGGTCCGGGGGCTGGGAGGGTGACGACCTTGGAGAACGGTTCGACCGGCTGTTTGCCGGGGCCGTGGGTCAGGAAGTTGTTGGGGTTGACCGCCACGCCGCCCAGCCGCACCTCGAAGTGCAGGTGCGAACCGGTGGAGCGGCCGGTGCTGCCGACGGCGGCGATGCGCTGGCCTCGCTTGACCAGGTCGCCCGGCTTGACCAGCAGCCGCGAGGCGTGGGCGTAGCGGGTGACGAGATCGTTGCCGTGGTCGATGTCTATCATGTAGCCGTAGCCGGCGTGGAATTCGGCCACCTGCACGACGCCGCCGGCCGCGGCCACGATGGGCGTGCCCGACGGCGCGGAGAAATCCACCCCTTCGTGCAGGGAACGCGTACCGGTGAAGGGATCGACGCGCCAGCCGAACGAGGAACCGTTGTACCCCTGCGTGACGGGCATGACGGTGGGCGTCATGGCCTTGCGCACGGACAGGGTTGTCAGCTGCGCGTCCAGGACGCTGAGGTAGTCGGAGCGCTCGGCCAATTGGGCTTCGAGATGATCGAGCTCGGAGCTGACGTCCTGGGGCGACATGGGCTGCGGCGATACCAGCAGCCCGCCGCGGCCCGGCACGCCCTTGGCGGAAAACGCCGGAGCCACGCCCGCCAGGCCGGCGACGCGCTCGCCCAGCGCGTCGAGCTGCATCAGCTTGGCCTGCATTTCACCCACGCGCTTGGCCAGCAGATTGATGTTCTCGCGCAGCACCGCCTGCTGGCGGGCTTCCTCGCGCGTACGCTCGGACAGGCCGGAGCCGCTCCATGGCCATGCGATGCCGGAAGCGGCGTAATTCAACAGTACGGCGCCAAGAATCAGGGCGGCACCGATTGCGGCGATCATCCCCGCGGCGAAACGGGGGGTTATGGTCAGCGTCCTCGCCTCGGACAGGCGCGGATGCACTATGATGATCTGCACGGAACGTGCCTCCTGGCGTGAGAGACGCGCCTTGCTCGGCGCCCCGTATCCTCTTGAATGTTCCCGAGACTCCAGGGAGTTCGTGATCGAAACTTTTCGTACCCGGCCCGCCGCGACCCTCCGGAAGCGGCGCAAGCCGCAGACCCATGCCGACCCCGCGCAGTACACCGCCACGCTGGCGTGCCTGGGCCGTGACGGCAAGGGCGCCAGCCTGCTGGGCACCGCCCGCCGTCTGCTGGACCTGGAACGCCAGGTCTGCGACGCCCTGCCCGCGCCCCTGGGCCCGTCCTGCCGCGTGCTGCGCTTCGAGGATGGCCAATTGACACTGGGCGTACCGGCCGCGGCCCATTCGGCCAAACTGCGCCAGTTGGCACCCCGGCTGGTGGCGGCCTTGGAAAAGCAAGGGTGGCAGGTTAACGGAATCGCCGTCCGCGTTCAAGCAACGCTTACCCGCCTGGAAGAGACCGAATTGTCCCGCCCCGCCCCCCGCGCCCCCGCGCGCCAGGCTACCGAGCTGGGCACCCAGGCCCTGGCCGAACTGAAAAAGAGGTTACCCCCCCCTACGCGCTGACGCGCGCCCCCTGGGGGGCGCCCGTAAGGGCGTAGGGGGGGTCACACGGTCACCCAGTCTTCGCGGAAGGCTTGGGGGGCGACCGACTTCGATTCGAAGGTGGCCAATTCCCAGGCCGAGCGGCGCTCCAGCAGGGCGCGCACGAGCTGGTTGTTCATGCCGTGGCCCGACTTGTGGGCCACGTAGCGGGCGATCAGGGGCTTGCCCACCAGGTAGAGGTCGCCGATGGCGTCCAGGATCTTGTGCTTGACGAACTCGTCGTCGTAGCGGAGTCCGTCGCTGTTCAGGACGCGGAATTCGTCCATCACGATGGCATTGTCCAGGCTGCCGCCGCGCGCCAGGCCCGCGGCGCGGAGGTTTTCCACGTCCTGCATGAACCCGAAGGTGCGGGCGCGCGCGATTTCCTTGATGTAGGAATGCTTGGCGAAGTCGATCTCGGCGAAATTCGACGTGGCATCGATGGCCGGATGGTGGAAATCGATGGAGAAGGCCAGCGAGAAGCCGTCGTAGGGTTCGAGCCTCGCCCACTTGGCGGCGGCGCCTTCGCCTTCTCGCACCTCGACGGGTTCCAGCACCCGGATGAATTCCTTGGCCGCGTTCTGTTCCTCGATGCCGGCCGATTGCAGCAGGAACACGAAGGTGCCCGCGCTGCCGTCCATGATGGGCACTTCCTCGGCCGTCAGGTCCACATGGAGGTTGTCGATGCCCAGGCCCGCGCAGGCGGACATCAGGTGTTCGACGGTGGAGACCCGCACGTCGCCCTTCTGCAGCACGGACGCCATGCGCGTGTCGCCGACGGACATCGCGGAAGCGGGCAGGTCGACCGGTTCAGCCAGGTCGATACGATGGAAGACGATGCCGGTATTGGGCGCCGCCGGACGCAGCGTGATCTCGACGCGCCGCCCGGAATGCAGACCGACTCCGGTGGTTCGAGTGACGCTTTTTATTGTGCGCTGGCAAAGCATGGCGGCTAGGAATCCGGGTTAATACTATATTGTAACGTTTCCGTGTTAGAGCGGGTGGCCCGCCACAGGTTCCGGGACGGCCGCGCACGCCCTGCCGCGGCCATCCCGGAAACGGAATTACAGCTGCTTGAGCAGGGTTTCCGCGTCGCTGACTTCGTACTTGCCGGGAGCTTCGACGTTCAGCACCTTGACGGCGCCGTCGTCCAGCAGCATGGAATAACGCTGCGAACGTACGCCCATGCCGCGCTCGGTCAGGTCGAATTCCAGGCCCAGCGCCTTGGTCCACTTGGCCGAGCCGTCGGCCAGCATGCGGATCTTGCCCTGGCTGCCCTGGTCCTTGGCCCAGGCACCCATCACGAACGCGTCGTTGGTGGCCACGCACCAGATCTCGTCCACGCCCTTGGCCTTCAGGGCATCATGGTTCTGCAGGTAGCTGGGCACGTGCTTGGCCGAGCAGGTGGGCGTGAAGGCGCCCGGCACGGCGAACACGGCAATCTTCTTGCCCTTGACCAGATCCGCGACCTGGAACGCGTTGGGGCCGAGCGAGCAGCCCTCGGTCTCCACGGCGATGAATTCGGTCAGGGTACCGTCGGGGACGCGATCACCTACTTTGATGGTCATGGAAGACTCCTAAAAAAATGTCCCCCCCTACGCGCTGACGCGCGCCCCCCAGGGGGCGAAACCGGCGGACTGGCAAAGCCAGATCCGCGGTTTCCTGGGTCTAGTGGGGACTGGTTGGGTTGTACCACCGGTGCTAGCGCAGGCAGCCTGCGAAGCAACAGCGCCAGGACCTCACGATACAGGAACTAGACCCAGGATGCGGTGGATCCGGCTTTGCCGGTCCACTCGCATCGCCCCCTGGGGGGCGCGCGTCAGCGCGTACGGGGGGCTCACCCACCCAGCAAGCGGATTGAGCCTTGGCTCAATCCGCTTGCTTGCGCAGGAAGGCGGGGATGTCCAGGTGCTCCATGCCCGAGCTTTCCAGCGCCTGCACGCGCATCGACGCATCCCGCGGGTTGCGGAAGACCGTGGGCGTGTCGTAGTCGTGGTAGTTGGTGCCACCCGCCTGCGCGTTGTAGGCCGGCACGTTGTCCGTGCCGGTACGCAGCTGCTGCATGGTGTTCTGCACCAGCTGCGGCTTGGCCTTGTTGCGGCCCAGGCCGGTCGCCACGACGGTCACGCGCAGGTCTTCGCCCATCGCATCGTCGTACGACACGCCGAAGATCACGGTGGCATCTTCCGCGGCATAGCTGCGGATGGTGTCCATGATCTCGCGGGTCTCGCGCATCTTCAGCGAACGGCTGGCGGTGATGTTGACCAGCACGCCGCGGGCGCCGTTCAGGTCGATGCCTTCCAGCAGCGGGCACGCGATGGCCTGCTCGGACGCCACGCGGGCGCGGTCCACGCCGCTCGCGATGCCGGTGCCCATCATGGCCTTGCCCTGCTCGCTCATGATGGTCTTGACGTCTTCGAAGTCGACGTTGACGTTGCCGTCCACGTTGATGATCTCGGCGATGCCGGCGCAGGCATTGTGCAGGATGTCGTCGGCCGACTTGAAGCAGTCTTCCTGCGTGGCGTCCTCGCCCAGCAGTTCGTACAGGTTCTCGTTCAGCACGACGATCAGCGAATGCACGTGCTGCGTCAGGGCCTCGATGCCTTCCTCGGCCATGCGCATGCGCTTGCTGCCCTCGAAGTTGAAGGGCTTGGTCACCACGGCCACGGTCAGGATGCCGAGCTCCTTGGCGACTTCGGCCACCACGGGGCCGGCACCGGTACCGGTGCCGCCGCCCATGCCGGCGGTGATGAACACCATGTTGGCGCCCTGCAGCGCGTCACGGATCTCTTCGCGGGCGGTCTCGGCGGCGGCGCGGCCCTGCTCGGGCTTGGCGCCGGCGCCCAGGCCGCTGCGGCCCAGGCGGATCTGCACCGGCGCATTGGTATGCGACAGCGCCTGCACGTCGGTGTTGGCGCAGATGAAGTCCACGCCCTGCACGCCGCGACGGATCATGTGGGCAACGGCGTTGCCGCCGGCGCCGCCCACGCCCACCACCTTGATGACCGTTCCACGGGTATCGGTGTCTAGCATTTCGAATTTCATAATGACCTCCGGGGGTTCTGGCGGATAAGTGGCGGCTGGGAAATGTGAAATGTGAAATGTGATCGGGCCGGAATCGACCATCTGACTGACCCCGCCTTGGGATCGCGCTTCACGTTTCACCTTCCCCGGTCACGCACCTCCTCGACTCATGTAAAAAACTGATTTGAACGAACTACTGGATACTCTGGACCTGCAACTGCACAGACTCAAAGAACGGGCACTGCTTCATCGGACTGCGAAGGACTGCACGATTCGGGCAACGTATGCGACGGGGGATCGCTTCAAAAATTCCCCAGGAACCACTCTTTCATACGAGAGAAAACCTGTGTGACATTTCCGGTCTGCTGCGCCACCTTGCGGCCGCGCACGCGCTGCAAGCGGGCCTCGGCCAGCAGCCCCATCACCGTCGAGAAGCGCGGGCTGCGGACCACGTCCGCCAGGCTGCCGGTGTACTCGGGCACGCCCAGCCGCACGGGCTTCAGGAAGATATCCTCCGCCAGTTCGACCACGCCGGGCATCTGCGAGGTGCCGCCGGTCAGCACGATGCCGGACGACAGCAGCTCGTCGTAGCCCGACTCGCGGATCACCTGCTGCACGAAGGTGAACAGCTCCTCGACGCGCGGCTCGATCACGGCGCCCAGCGCCTGGCGCGACAGCTGGCGCGGCCCGCGGTCGCCCAGCCCGGGCACTTCGATGCGCTCGTCGGGGCTGGCCAGCACCTGCTTGGCCACGCCGTAGCGCAGCTTGATCTCCTCGGCATCGGGCGTGGGCGTGCGCAGCGCCGCGGCGACGTCGCCGGTGATCTGGTCGCCGGCGATGGGAATGACCGCGGTGTGCCGGATCGCGCCGCCGGTGAAGATGGCGATGTCGGTGGTGCCGCCGCCGATGTCCACCAGGGCCACGCCCAGTTCCTTTTCGTCGGGCGTCAGGCAGGCCAGGCTCGAGGCCAGCGGCTGCAGGATCAGGTCCTGCACCTCCAGGCCGCAGCGGCGCACGCACTTGACGATGTTCTGGGCGGCACTGACCGCGCCAGTCACGATGTGCACCCGGACTTCCAGGCGGATCCCGCTCATGCCGATGGGCTCGCGGATGTCCTCCTGGCCGTCGACGATGAACTCCTGCGTCAGCACGTGCAGCACCTGCTGGTCGGTCGGGATGTTGATGGCCTTGGCGGTCTCGATGACGCGCGCGACGTCCGTGGCGGTGACTTCCTTGTCCTTGATCGCCACCATGCCGCTGGAATTGAAGCTGCGGATGTGGCTGCCGGCGATACCCGTGAAGACGTCCCGGATCTTGCAGTCGGCCATGAGCTCGGCCTCCTCCAGCGCGCGCTGGATGGAGTTGACCGTGGTTTCGATGTTGACGACCACGCCCTTGCGCATGCCGCGCGACTCATGCTGCCCGAGACCGAGCACTTCGAAGCGCCCTTCAGGCAGCATCTCGGCCACGACCGCCACCACCTTGCTGGTGCCGATGTCGAGGGCAACGATCAGATCCTTGGTTTCACGAGTCATGGTCTTTTCTGGTTAGGTTGCATGGTTGATGCAGGTTTCCTTGGATTCGGTTTGGCACTGGCCGGCGGCCGGGCGGTGGTGACCGCGAAGCCGTTCGGATAGCGCAGGTCCGCATGTTCCAGCTTGCCGATGCGCGATTCGATCACCGGAATCGCCTGCACGAAGCGCTGGACACGCGACTCCAGCGACGCGGTGTCCGTGCCGGGCGCGGTGGTCGGCTCGCGTCCCAGGTCGATGATCGCGCCATTGGACAACTCCACCTGCCAGGCATAGCGGGGCGTCAGCACCACCCGCAGCGGGTCGAGCTTGACCGGCGCGAACCAGCGCGTCAGCTCGGCGTAGCGCTGCGCCACCAGCTTTTCGGAGCCCTCCGGGCCGGCGAAGATCGGCAATTGCCGGTCGTCCTCGGCCTCGCCCAGGTTGGCGGTGAACGATTCGCCGTAGGTGTTGAGCAAGCGGTTCTCGTTCCACAGTCCCAGCGGCTGGTGCTCCTGTATGGTCACCACCAGCGAATTGGGCCATTGCCTGCGCAGCGACGCCTGCCGCACCCAGGGCACCGTCTCGAACACCTGGCGCATCTGCTCCAGGTCGGCGGTGAAAAAGTTGCCCGTCAGCCGGCCGGAGATGGCCGGATGCACGCTGGCTGGCGTCACATGCTGGAGCGTGCCGTCCTCGGCCTCGATCCAGATCGTCTGCAACGCGAACACCGGTCGCTGCGCCAGCCACAGCAGCGCGCACGCCGCCAGCACCAGCGCCGCGGCGAGGTACAGGGTATTGGCGATGAGATTCAGGGTACGGGAGTCGTTCCACACAGAGTGTCCGATTCAATCTCTTACGAAGACCGGCCTGAAACCTTGCAGCGGGCATCCTTCAGGATCTCCACGCACAGGGATTCGTAGTTCATGCCTTCGGCGGCGGCCGCCATGGGCACCAGGGAATGGCCGGTCATGCCGGGCGAGGTATTGACCTCCAGCAGATAGGGTTGGTTGTCGGCATCCAGCATCACGTCCACCCGGCCCCAGCCTTCGCAGCCCAGGACGCGATACGCGGCCTCGCTGATTTCCTGGACACGCTGGGTGACCGCGGGCGGCAGCTGCGCGGGGCACAGGTAGCGGGTGTCGTCGGTGAAATACTTGTGCTCGTAGTCGTAGTTCCCCTCGGGCGCCACGATCTCGACCACCGGCAAGGCCCGCGCCGAGGCGCCGGTACCCAGGATGGCCACGGTCAGCTCGCGGCCCTGGATGAAGGCCTCGGCCAGGACCTGCTCGTCGTACTCGGCCGCCAGGTCGTAGGCCGCGCGCATGCCGGCCAGGTCCGTGACCTTGGTCACGCCTATGGTGGAGCCTTCGTGCGGCGGCTTGACGATCAGCGGCAGGCCCAGGCGGGCGGCCACCGCGGCCAGGTCGGACCGGCGGTCCAGTGTCTCGAAGCGCGGCGTGGGCAGCCCTTCGTGGACCCAGATGCGCTTGGTCATGGTCTTGTCCATGGCCAGCGCGGAAGCCAGCGGCCCGCTGCCGGTATAGGGCACCCGCAACAGTTCCAGCGCGCCCTGGATCGTGCCGTCCTCGCCATAGCGTCCATGCAGGGCGATGAAGACGCGGTCGAAGCGCTCCTCGGCCAGCTCGGCCAGCGAGCGCACGCCGGTGTCGAACAGGTGCGCCTCGATGCCCGCGCTGCGCAGGGCCTTGTGCACGCCGGTGCCGGACATGATGGACACGTCGCGCTCGGCGGACTTCCCTCCGTACAGCACTCCGACCTTGCCGAATTGCGCGCTCATTGCGGTATCCCTTCCTGATCCGATGCCGGAGCGAACAGCGCTCCCATTCTTGCCGGCATGCTTCCGATGGAGCCGGCGCCCATCGCGATGACGATGTCGCCGTCGCGCGCGAAATCCGCGATGGTCTGCGGCATGTCGGCGATGTCCTCGACGAACACCGGCTCGACCTTGCCGGCCACGCGCACGGCGCGGGCCAGCGAGCGGCCATCCGCCGCCACGATGGGCGGTTCGCCCGCGGCGTAGACCTCGGCCAGCAGCAGGGCATCGGCCGTACCCAGCACTTTGACGAAATCCTCGAAGCAATCCCGTGTGCGTGTGTAACGATGGGGCTGGAACGCCAGCACGATGCGCTGGTGCGGGTAGGCGCCGCGCGCCGCCGCCAGCGTGGCGGCCATTTCCACCGGGTGGTGGCCGTAGTCGTCGATCAGCGTGAAGCTGCCGCCGCCGTGTTCGGCCTTCACCGGGAATACGCCCGCCTGCGTGAAGCGGCGATTGACGCCCTTGAACGCCGCCAGGGCCTCGCGGATGGCGTCGTCCGGCACGCCCAGCTCGGTCGCCACCGCGATGGTCGCCAGCGCGTTGCGCACGTTGTGCTCGCCGGGCAGGTTCAAGGTGATGTCCAGCGGCGGCAGTTCGACCTGCCGGTCGCGCCGCCTGACGGTGAAGCACATGCGCGGACCGTCGGTGCGGACGTCGGTCGCGCGCACCTGCGCATCGGCGGCGAAGCCGTAGGTCGTGACCGGCCGCGAGACGAAAGGCAGGATTTCGCGCACGTTGGCGTCGTCGATGCACAGCACCGCGGTGCCGTAGAACGGCATCCGCTGCGTGAATTCCACGAACGCGCTCTTGAGCCGCGCGAAATCGTGGCCGTAGGTATCCATGTGGTCGGCGTCGATGTTGGTGATCACCGACATGACCGGCAGCAGGTTCAGGAACGAGGCATCCGATTCGTCGGCCTCGACCACGATGAACTCGCCCTGCCCCAGCTTGGCGTTGGCTCCCGCCGAATTCAGGCGCCCGCCGATGACGAAGGTCGGATCCAGCCCGCCCGCCGCCAGGACGCTGGCGATCAGGCTGGTGGTGGTGGTCTTGCCGTGCGTGCCCGCCACCGCGATGCCGCGCTTCAGGCGCATCAGCTCGGCCAGCATGACCGCTCGCGGCACGACCGGGATGCGCTTGTTGCGCGCGGCGATCACTTCCGGGTTGTTGCCCGCGACCGCGGTGGAGGTGACGATGGCGTCCACCCCCTCGACGTTGCCGGCGCTGTGGCCCTGCGTGATGTGCGCGCCCAGCTCCGCCAGCCGGCGAGTGGTCGCGTTGTCGGCCAGGTCGGATCCGCTGATGCGGTAGCCGAGGTTCAACAGCACCTCGGCGATCCCGCTCATGCCGGAGCCGCCTATGCCAACGAAATGGATGTGTCGGATTCGATGTCTCATGATGTGTCAGCGTCGCGCCGCCGCCTCGCAGATGTCGGCGATCCGCTCGGTGGCGAGCGGATGCGCCAGCGCTCGCGCGCGGGTCGCGGTTTCGGCCAGTTCGGCCCGTGTGCGTTGGCGCAGCCAGTCGGCCAGCCACTCGGCCGTCAGGGCCGATTGCGGCTGCAGCCATCCGGCCTGCGCATCGCTCAGATATCTGGCATTGGTGGTCTGGTGGTCGTCCACCGCGTGCGGGAACGGCACGAACAGGGCCGCCACGCCCGCTGCGCAAACCTCGGCCACCGTCATCGCGCCGGAGCGGCAGATGACCAGGTCGGCCTCGGCATAGGCGGATGCCATGTCGGCGATGAACGCGCGGCAGTCGGCGTCCACTCCCGCCCGGGCATACGCCGTGCGCAATTCCTCGATGTGCTTTTCGCCCGCCTGGTGCACCACCTGCGGACGCGCGTCCGCCGGCAGCATCGCCAGGGCGGCGGGCACGGTGCCGTTGAGCGCCTGCGCCCCCAGGCTGCCGCCCACGACCAGCAGGCGCAGCGGACCGGCGTGGCCGGCGAAGCGCTCGGCCGGCGGAGCCACGGCGGCCACCTCGGGCCGCACGGGATTGCCGGTCAGCTCGCCGGGCAAGGCTCCGGGAAAAGCGGTCAGCACCTTGCTGGCCCAGCGCGCCAGCACCCGGTTGGTCATGCCGGCCACCGAATTCTGTTCGTGCACGACCAGCGGCGTGCCCCGCAGCCTCGCCATCAATCCACCCGGCAGCGCCACGTAGCCGCCCATGCCGAGCACCACATCGGGACGGTAGCGGCGCAACGCCGACAGGGCCTGCGCCGCGGCGCGGGCCAGCGTGAACGGCAGCTTGAGCAGCGTGGCCAGGCCCTTGCCCCGCACGCCGGAAAAACGCACGGGCGCCATCGGGATGCCCTGGGGCGGCACGAGCCGGCCTTCCATGGCGTCCGGATTGCCCATCCACACCACGTTCCAGCCGCGCGCGCGCAGCGCGCCGGCCACCGCCAGTCCCGGCATGATGTGGCCGCCGGTGCCGCCGGCCATGACCATCAGCGTGCGCGGCGCGTTCATAGCCGCCCTCCGCGCATCAGGATGCGGTTCTCGTAGTCCACCCGCATCAGCACGGCCAGCGCCGCCATGTTGGCGATGATGCCCGAGCCGCCGAAACTCATGAAGGGCAGCGTCAGCCCCTTGGTTGGCAAGAGGCCCAGGTTCACGCCCATGTTGATCAGCGCCTGCACGCCTATCCACAGGACCACGCCTTTGGCGACGAGACCGCTGAACACGCGGTCCATGGCGATGGCCTGGCGGCCGATCTCGAAGCCCCGGCGCACGATCACGAAGAACAGCGTGATCACGACCAGCACCCCGACGAACCCGAGTTCTTCGCCGATCACGGCCAGCAGGAAGTCGGTGTGCGCCTCCGGCAGGTAGTGCAGTTTTTCCACGCTGGCGCCCAGGCCCACGCCGAACCATTCGCCGCGGCCGAAGGCGATCAGCGAATGCGACAACTGGTAGGCCTTGCCCAGCGCGTTGGCCTCGGTCCAGGGATCCAGGTAGGCGAACAGCCGCTCGCGCCGCCAGGGCGCGGCCCAGATCAGCAGCAGGAAGGTCGACACCAGCACGGCGGTTAGGCCGCCGAACAGCTTGCCGTTGATGCCGCCCAGGAACAGGATGCCCATCGAGATCGCGACGATGACCACGAAGGCGCCCAGGTCGGGTTCGAGCAGCAGCAAGAGACCCGTGGCCGCCATCGCGCAGGCCATGGGCAGGAAGCCGCGCACGAAGTTCTGCATGTAGGCCTGCTTGCGCACGGTGTAGTCGGCGGCGTAGATCAGCACGGCCAGCTTCATCAGCTCGGAGGGCTGGAAGTTGACGAAGCCCAGCGGCAGCCAGCGGTGCGAGCCGTTCACTTCCTTGCCGATGCCGGGAATCAGCACCGCCACGAGCAGGAACAGGGCCACGCCGAACACCGGCATCGAGAATTTCTGCCATACGTCCATGCGGATCGTGAACGTGGCGGCGGCCACCACCACGCCCAGCGTCAGGTACAGCGCGTGGCGGACCAGGAAATAGTAGTTGCCGTAATTGGCGAACTTGGGCGAGTCGGACAGCGTGACCGACGCGGAATACACCATGACCAGCCCGAGCAGCAGCAGCGCCAGGGCCGAGGTGACCAGCGCGGCGTCGTAGTTCAGCATCCGCGTGCGGCTGGGCCGCACGGCGTTGACGCTACCGGTGAGTTCGGCGAACAGGCTCATCGGGCTACACCTCCCCCCGGTCGGCAGCTAACGTCTGCACGGCATCGACGAACCGGTCGGCGCGGTGCTTGTAGTCGCGGAACATGTCGAAGCTGGCGCAGGCCGGCGACAGCAGCACGGCATCGCCCGGTTGCGCGAGGTCCAGGGCAGTGCGCACGGCGGCGTCCAGGTCCTGGCCGGTGGCCAGCGGCACGCCGGTGTCCTTCAGCGCCTCGGCGATCAGCGGCCCGTCGCGGCCGATCAGGACCACGGCGCGCGCATGCAAGGCCACGGCGCGGGCCAGCGGCGAGAAATCCTGGCCCTTGCCGACGCCGCCGGCGATCAGCACGCTGCGCTGGCCCAGTCCCTCCAGCGCGGCGACGGTCGCGCCCACGTTGGTGCCCTTGCTGTCGTCGATGAAATCGACGCCGGCGATGCCGCGCACGAACTCGACGCGATGCGGCTCGCCCCGGTATTCGCGCACCGCGCGCAGCAGCGGCGCCCACGGCAGCCCCAGGCTGCGCGCCAGCAGCAGCGCCGCCTGGACGTTCAGGGCGTTGTGCAGGCCCCGGATCAGCAACGCGTCGACCGGCATCAGCCGGTTCACCCGTCCATCGGGACGGGTCACGACCTCGCCCTTCTTGCGCTTGGGCGGCGGCGCGTCGAAATCCTCGGCCGCCGCCTCGGCCAGCCAGGCCACGCCATGGCTGTGGTCCAGCCCCAGGTCGCCCGTGGCCACCGGTGCCTCGCGTCCGAAACCGCGCACGTGCTCCGCGTCCAGCCGCTCGACCATGGCCGCCACCCGGGCATCGTCGCGATTGACCACGGCTACCGACGAGGCCGCGAGCAGCCGGGCCTTGGCGGCGCCATAGGCGCGCATGTCGCCGTGCCAGTCCAGGTGGTCCTGGGTCAGGTTCAGCACCGCGCCCGCGTCGGGCCGCAGGCTGTGCGTGGTTTCCAGCTGGAAGCTCGACAGTTCCAGCACCCAGACGTCTGGCAGGCGGTCCTCGTCCAGCGCGGCCATCAGCGCGGTCAGCGCGGCCGGGCTGATGTTGCCGGCCACCGCCACGGTACGGCCGGCGGCCTCGACCAGATGGCCCGTCAGTGCGCAGACGGTCGTCTTGCCGTTGGTGCCGGTCACCGCCAGCACGCGCGGCGCGTACGACCTGGAGACGGCCAGCTCGGCCAGGGCCAGCGCGAACAGCTCGATCTCGCCGATGACCGGGATCCCGCGTTCGCGGGCGGCGCCGACCAGGTCGCCCGCGGGCGCCGCGTGCGGCGGCAGGCCCGGGCTGATGACGACGCGCTCGACGCCTTCGAGCAGGGCGGGATCGAAGACGCTCACGCCGCCGTTGTCCCGCATGGCGCCCGCGCCCAGCCGGAACTCGGCGTGCGGCGCGGCTTCCCGCAGGGCCTGCAAACCCGCCGGCTCGGCGCGCGAGTCGGCCACGCGCAGGCCCCCGCCCGCCCGCGCGCACCAGCGCACGGCGGCCGCGCCCGATTCGCCCAGGCCCAGGACCAGGGTGAACGGCGCTTGCGCGGCGGTTTCAACGGGGGTTTGCATGTTCAGCGATTCGTCCGACACGGTTCAACGCAACTTCAACGTCGCCAGTCCGATCAGCACCAGCATCATGGTGATGATCCAGAACCGGACGACGACCTGGGTTTCCTTCCAGCCGCTGACCTCGAAGTGATGGTGCAGCGGCGCCATCTTGAATATCCGCCGGCCCTGGCCGTAGCGTTTCTTGGTGTACTTGAACCAGCTCACCTGCAGGATGACCGACAGCGTCTCGACCACGAACACCCCGCCCATGATGAAGAGCACGATCTCCTGCCGCACGATCACGGCCATGGTGCCCAGCGCGCCGCCCAGCGCCAGCGCGCCGACGTCACCCATGAAGACCTGGGCCGGATAGGCGTTGAACCACAGGAAGGCCAGCCCCGCGCCCCCCAGCGCGGCGCAGATCACCATCAGTTCGGATGCGCCCGGGATGTACGGAAACAGCAGGTAGCGGGAATAGTCGACGCGGCCCACGACGTAGGCGAACACGCCCAGCGCGGTGCCCACCAGCACCGTGGGCATGATGGCCAGGCCGTCCAGTCCGTCGGTCAGGTTGACCGCGTTGCTGCTGCCCACGATCACCGCCCAGGTCAGCGCGATGAAGCCGATCACGCCCAGCGGATAGCTCACGCTCTTGAAGAACGGCACGATCAGGTCGGCGCGCGGCGGCAGGTGGTAGCCGAATCCGCCCGAGATCCAGTCGACGAACAGCGACCAGGTGCCGCCGGCATCCGGCGCCGAAATGGCGAAGGCCAGGTACACCGACGCGACCAGACCGATCAGCGTCTGCCAGAAGAACTTCTCGCGCGCCGGCATGCCTTCCGGATCCCGGCGCACGACCTTGCGGTAGTCGTCCGACCAGCCGATCCAGCCGAAGCCGAAGGTGACCAGCAGCACGACCCAGACGAAGCGGTTGCTCCAGTCGGCCCACAGCAGCGTCGAGACGCCGATGGAGATCAGGATCAGCGCGCCGCCCATGGTGGGCGTGCCGCTCTTGATCAGGTGGGTTTCGGGGCCGTAGGTGCGGACGGCCTGGCCGATCTTGAGCGCGGTGAGCTTGCGTATCACCCAGGGGCCCGCCATCAGGCCGATGAGCAGCGACGTCGCGCACGCGAGCACCGCGCGCAACGTGATGTAGCTGAACACCGAGAAAGCCCGGTAATCCTCGGACAACCACTGGGCCAGTTCAAGCAGCATGCTTATTACCAATAGAAGAATGATCCGACGGGGGGCCGGCCTGCAACGCCTGCACCACCCGCTCCATGCGCATGAAACGCGAGCCCTTCACCAACACCGACGCGGGGCCGGCCGCCATCACGGCGGGCGCCACCTGCTCGACCGCGTCGGCATGCATGCCGCCGGCACCGAAGGCCTGCACCGAGTCGCGCGTCGCCTCGCCCAGCGCGAACAGCGCGTCGATGCCGCGCTCCCGGGCATAGGCGCCGACCTCGGCGTGCATGGCCGGCCCCTGGTCGCCCACCTCGCCCATGTCGCCCAGCACCAGCACCCGCGGCTGAGGCAGCGTGGCCAGCACGTCGATCGCGGCGCGCACCGAGTCGGGGTTGGCGTTGTAGGTGTCGTCGATCAGCAGCGCCCCGCCGTGCAGGCGGTGCCGCTGCATGCGGCCCTTGACCGGCGCGAACTCGGCCAGGCCGCGGGCGATGACGTCCAGTTCCATGCCCGCCGCCAGCGCGCACGCGGCGGCGGCCAGCGCGTTGCGCACGTTGTGCAGGCCGGCCGCGGCCAGCGCGACCTCGGCCTGGCCGCCGGGCGTGCGCAGCTGGAAGCGGGTCTCGAAGGCATCCAGCCGCAGGTTCGCGGCAGAGACCTCGACCTCGCCCGACAGGCCGAAGCGCAGGCAGCGGCGCGTGCCGGCCAGCTCGGCCCACACGGGGGTATAGGGATCGTCGCCGGGAAACACGGCGATACCGTCGGCAGCCAGGGCCGAGATGACGGCGCCGTTCTCGCGCGCCACCGCCTCGACCGTGTGCATGAATTCCTGGTGCTCGCGCTGGGCGTTGTTGACCAGCGCCACGGTGGGAGCGGCGATGCGCGACAGTTCGGCGATCTCGCCGGGATGGTTCATGCCCAGCTCGATGACGGCGCAGCGATGCGCGCCGCGCAGCCGCATCAGCGTGAGCGGCACGCCGATCTCGTTGTTCAGGTTGCCCTGCGTCGCCAGCCGGCCGTCGGCGCCATGGCGCGCGGCGAAGATGGCGGCGATCATTTCCTTGGTGGTGGTCTTGCCGTTGCTGCCGGTCACGCCCACCACCGGAATCGCGAATCGCCCGCGCCAGGCGGCCGCCAGGTCGCCCAGGGCGCGGCGGGTATCGGCCACCACGACCTGCGGCATCCCGGCACCATCGACCGGACGCTGTACCACGGCCGCCACCGCGCCCGCCTCGTGCGCCGCGCGCACATAGGCATGGCCATCGAAACGCTCGCCGCTCAAGGCGAAGAACAATTCGCCGGCGGCCACGTTGCGCGAGTCGCTGCCGACATGGGAGAAAGCCACGCGGTCGGCGCCGGCCTCGCCATGCACGACCCCGCGCATGGCCTGCGCCGCGTCGGCCACCGTCATCAGCCCGCCGGCGGTGGGAGCGGCGCGATAGGCCGCCAGGACGGCCTCGGCCTGCTCGACGTCCGAGAACGGATGGCGAACGCCGTCGATCTCCTGATAGGCCTCGTGGCCCTTGCCCGCCAGCAGGACGACGTCGTCGGGCCCGGCCTGGAAGACGGCTTCCCGGATGGCAAGGGCGCGGTCGGGCTGGACCCGCACGGCGCTGCCCGCGGGCACGCCGGCCAGGATTTGCTCGATGATGGCCTGGGGCCGCTCGCTGCGGGGATTGTCGCTGGTCACCACCACCAGATCGGCATGGGCGCACGCCACCTGGGCCATCTGCGGCCGCTTGCCGGGATCGCGGTCGCCGCCGCAACCGAATACACATATCCGCCGGCCGCCGCGCGTCCGGGCCACCGGCACGAGAGCGTCGAGCGCACGCGTCAGGGCGTCCGGCGTGTGCGCGTAGTCCACCACGACCAGCGGCCCGCCCTCGCCCGGGGCGCGGCCCGGCGCCGACACCGCCTGCAGCCGGCCGGCCGCCGCCTGGGCGGACGCCAGCGCGGACGACACGCGCTGCACGCTCCATCCGAGCTCGAGCAGCACGCCCGCCATCGCCAGCAGGTTCGAGACGTTGTGCTCGCCCAGCAGCGGCGTGGCGATCTGCACCGCGTGGGCTTGCCAGTTCAAGGTGAAGACCATTCCGCTGCCGGTGGCATGCAGGTCGGAGGCGCGCAGCACCCGGGGCGCCGCATCACCGGCTTGCGCCGGTTCCAGCGTATAGGCGGTCAGCGCCACGGACCGGCCGCTGGCCTGGAGCGAGGCTAACAGCCGCCGGCCGGCCTCGTCGTCCTGGTTCACGACCGCCGCGGCCACGCCCGGCCACGAGAACAGCCTCGCCTTTTCGGCCTCGTAGGCGGCCATGTCCGGGTGGTAGTCCAGATGGTCGCGGGTCAGGTTGGTGAAGGCGGCGATGTCCACGTGCAGCCCGTCCAGCCGTCCTTCGGCGATGCCGATGGACGACGCCTCGATCGCGACCGCCGCGACGCCATCGCGCCGCATGTCGGCCAGGGCGCGGTGCAGGGCCACGGCGTCGGGCGTGGTCAGGCCGGTGGCCAGCGCGCGCGAGCCGCCGTCCGGTCCGGGGATCTGGATGCCCAGCGTGCCGATCACGCCGCAGGGCATGCCGCCGACGGTCAGCGCGCGCGCGATCCACTGCGTGCACGAGGTCTTGCCGTTGGTCCCGGTGACGGCGATCACCTTCATGTCGCGCGAAGGATCGCCGTACCAGCCGGACGCGACGACACCCAGCGCGGCCTTCAGGCCCGCCGCCGGCAGCGCCGGAATACCGCGTTCGGCCAGGTCCCGCTTGAGCGCGGCCGTGCGGTCGGCCGCGGTGTCCTCGAACACCACCGCGCTCGCGCCACGCTCGAGCGCCTGGCCGATGAAGTCGCGGCCGTCGCTGCGGGCGCCCGCGTAGGCCAGGAAGATGTCGCCCACCTGCACTGCCCTGGAGTCCAGGCGCAAATGCGAACCTGGAGAGGCATGCTTGCGCAGCCACTCCAGGATGGAGGCGGGAGACGTCGCCATCGTCACAGGCTGTCCTCCAGCGGATGCTCGGGAATGACGAGCGACTTGAACGGCGCATCGGGTTCGACGCCCAGCATGCGCAGCGTCCCGCCGGTGATCTTGGAGAACACCGGACCGGCCACCGCGCCGCCATAGATGCTGCCCGCCGTGGGTTCGTCGATCATGACCGCCACGACGATGCGCGGATTCGACACCGGCGCGAAACCCGAGAACGAGGCGACATACTTGGTGGCGTAGGCCCCGTTGATGATCTTGCGCGCGGTGCCGGTCTTGCCGGCCACGCGATAGCCCATGACCTGCGCCTGCGAGGCCGTGCCGCCCGGCCCCACCACCGCCTCGAGCATCTGGCGCATCGTGCGCGCGGTCTTCGAGGAATAGATGCGGGTGCCAGCGGGCGGGCGCTCGGTCTTCAGGAAGGTAAGGGGCACGGTGTCGCCGTCGCGCGCGAAGGCGGTGTAGGCATGGGCCATCTGCACCAGCGACACCGACAGGCCGTAGCCATAGGACATGGTGGCCTTCTCGATCGGCTTCCACTTGTCATAGGGGCGCAGGCGGCCCGCCACCGCGCCGGGGAAATCCAGCTTGGGCGCCTGGCCCAGGCCGAGTTCCGTGTATTTCTCCCACATCTCCTTGTTCTCGAGGCGCTGGGAGATCAGGGTGGTGCCGATGTTGCTGGACTTCTGGACCACGCCGGCCACGTCCAGCTTGCCATAGCCGTGGGTGTCCGAAATGGTGCGCCCGTAGAAGTTCATGCGGCCGCCGCCGGTGTCGACCACGGTGGTGGGCTGCACCCGGCCCAGGTCCAGCGCCAGCGCGATCGAGAACGGCTTGATGGTCGAGCCCGGCTCGAAGGTGTCGGTCAGCGCGCGGTTGCGCAGGCGCGCCCCGGTCAGGGTCTCGCGGTGATTGGGGTTGTAGGTGGGCATGTTCGCCAGGGCGAGGATCTCCCCGGTGCGGGTATCCACCACGATGGCGGCGCCACCCTTGGCCTTGTGGCGCTCGACGGCTTCTTGCAACTGCGAAAACACTAGGTACTGCACCCGGGTATCGATGGACAGGGTCAGGTCGTGACCATTGGCGGGCGCACGCACCGCCTGCACGTCCTCGACCACCCTGCCCAGGCGGTCCTTGATGACCCGGCGGCTGCCCGCACGGCCAGCCAACTGGGAATTGTAGGCCAGCTCGATGCCTTCCTGGCCGCGGTCCTCGACGTTGGTGAAACCCAGCACATGGCCGAGCACCTCGCCCTCGGGGTAGTAGCGCAGCGTCTCGCGCTGCTGGTGGATGCCGTCCAGGCCCAGCGCCGCCACCTTCTCGGCCACGTCCACCGGCACCTGCCGCTTCAGGTAGACGAAGGTCTTGTCTTCGTTGGCCAGCTTGCGCTGCAGGTCGCGCAGCGGGATTTCCAGCAGCTTGGCCAGTTCGGCCAGCGCGCCGGGGGGCGCCTTCACGTCCTCGGGGATGGCCCAGACGGCGCGGGCAGGCACGCTGGACGCCACCACGACCCCGTTGCGGTCGGTGATCTTGCCGCGGGAGGCCGGCAGCACCAGCGTGCGGGCATAGCGGGACTCGCCCTGCTTCTGCAGGAACTCGTTCGACAGCCCCTGCAGGTACAGCGCGCGGACGACCAGCGCGGTGAAACCGGCGAACAGCAGGAACAGCACGAAGCGCGACCGCCACGCGGGCAGCTTCAGGTTCAGGACAGGATTCTCGGACGAGAAACGGACGCGTTTCATCGCGCACCTCCCGCTTTCGGCTTGGTCGGCAGGGGCACGCCCGGCGGACCATAGGGCAGCAGGGCCGGGCCGCTCTGCGCGTCGCGCGACTGCGCGAGGTAGATGGTGCGCGCGGGCGTGACCGGTTCCATCTTGAGCGTGGTGCGGGCCACGCTATCGATCAGCGCATGCTTGGCGTGGTCGGTCTGCTCGAGCTGCAGCCGGCGCCAGTCCACGTCCAGGTCGCGCGCCACGGCCTGGGCGCGCTCCAGTTCGACGAACAGGCTGCGCGCCTTGTACTGGCTGCTGACCAGGGACAGCGCGCACCCTATCAGGGCCACCGTCAGGACGAAGAGCAGGCGCCCCATGCCGGCCTCCTATGCGCTGGCGAAAGAATGGGCGCGCGGGGTGCGCGTCCGGGCCGGCGGGCGCCGCTTGGCTGCGGCCGCCTCGGGCGTCTTGACGAAAGCCCTGCCGCCCTCGGCCGGCAGGGCCGTATGGGTACGCTCGGCCACCCGCAGCACCGCCGAGCGGGCGCGGGGATTGGCGGCGACCTCGGTCTCGGTGGGCAGGATGCGGCCGATCGAGGCCAGCACGGGCTGCGGCCGCTCGCTCTCGCGCAGCGGCAGGCGCGCGGTTTCCGCGCCGGGCCGGGCCGCGGCGGCGATGAACTGCTTGACGATGCGGTCTTCCAGCGAATGGAAGCTGATCACCGCCAGCCGGCCGCCGGGCTCCAACAGGTCGAGCGCCGCGGCTAGCGCACGCGGGAGCTCTTCAAGCTCCTGATTGAGGTGAATCCGTAGAGCCTGAAAGGTGCGGGTCGCTGGATGCTGGCCCTTCTCCCTCGTGCGGACTGCACCAGCCACGATGTCGGCAAGCTCGCCTGTGGTCGTGACAGGCCGTTTCTCGCGGCCAGCTGCAATCGCCTTTGCAATCTGGAAAGCAAACCGTTCTTCACCATAGCGTGCTATGACCTCCCGCATGTCATCGATGCTCGCATGGGCGAGCCATTGCGCGGCGGTTTCGCCGCGTGTCGTATCCATCCGCATGTCGAGCGGGCCGTCGCGCATGAAGGAAAATCCACGCTCGGCATCGTCGATCTGCGGAGACGAAATACCCAGGTCCATCATCAGGCCGCGAATGCGGGCGATCCCCAGCCGGGACATTTCCTCGGCCAGTCCGCCGAAACCCTCGTGGACCACCGTCACCCGGCGGTCCTGCCCGGCCAGCGCGCGCGCCACCGCGATGGCCTGCGGATCCTTGTCGAACACCACCAGCCTGGCCTCGGGCCCCAGCCGCGCAAGCAGCTCGCGCGTGTGGCCGCCCCGCCCGAAAGTGGCGTCGACCCATACCCCGGCGCCAACGCCGTCGGCGGGTACGGCCAACGCGTCTATCGTCGGCTCGAGCAGGACGGGCCGATGCAGGAATGGGGTCGTCACGGCGTCAGAAAGAAAACTGGTTCAGGACTTCGGGCATGCCCTGCGCCAGCATCTCCTGCTCGCGCTGGGCCAGAACGGCAGCGTCCCACAGCTCGAAGTGAGCGCCCAGGCCGAGCAGCATCACCTCGCGCGTCAGGGCGGCGGCGGTGCGCAGCTCGGGAGCGATCAGGATGCGGCCCGCGCTGTCGAGCTCGACATCCTGGGCATTGCCCAGCAGCAGCCGTTGCAGCGCGCGCGCCTGCATCGGGAACGCCGCGATCTGCTCGCGCTTCACCTCCCAGGTGGGACGGGGGTAGATCAGAAGGCAACCGTCGGGGTGCCGGGTCAGGGTCAGCCGGCCTTCGGCCTGCATCATCAGCGCGTCACGATGCCGGGTAGGGATGGATACCCTTCCCTTCGCATCGAGCGTCAGCGCGCTGCTGCCCTGAAACACGGCTTCTCACCCCACTTTTTTGCACAAAATTCTACTATTTCCCACTCTAAATGAGCGATTACGCGGGGTCAAGCCGCTCGGACACGGTTTCTTCATTAGTAACAAGGACTTAGGTGCACTTTCTCGAACCTTCACATTGCGAAATGTTCCATGAAATCAGTGCATTGGCATTTGAAGTGAAGGTGTCGTCTGAAGAAAAACCGGGGAGTGACATAAAAGGGGCGACAAGGTAACAAAACAATGCCCCTTGCCCAGGCGCCACGCGGGTCCCGCGGCCCTCGGCCTACGCGCCCGGGGGCGCTACTAGCGTATTCCTACGACTAGGCCCGGCAGGCGCGGCTGGAAATAATGGCCTCCATAACGACATGCGTCTTCCCACTGGGACGGACGCCACCAAGGAGACGCCATGGACACCCCCTGCATCGTCGGATGGGGCCACACCCCCTTCGGCCGCCTGGACCACTTCGACCTGGAGGGGCTGATGGTCGAATCCACGCGCCTGGCGCTGGCCGACGCCGGCCTGCGGGCGCGGGACGTGGACGCGGTGTTCGTCTCCCACTTCAACGCCGGCATGGTGCCCGACGGCTTTCCTTCCTCCCTGCCCTTCGGCGCCGACGACGATTTCCGCTTCACGCCCACCGTGCGCCTGGAGAACGCCTGCGCTTCCGGATCGGCCGCCATCCATGCCGCACTGGACGCCATCGGCTCGGGCCGGGTCCGCGTCGCCCTGGTGGTGGGGGCCGAGAAGATGACGGCCGCAGACGGGCCGGCCGTGACCGCGGCGCTGGCCCGCGCAAGCCACCATCGCGAGGAAGGCTCGCGCGGCCTGACCTTTCCCGGCATCTTCGCCCTGATCGCCCGGGAGTATTTCGCCCGCCACGGCGACCACGGCGCGACCCTGGCGCGGATCGCGGCCAAGAACCACGCCAACGGCGCCCGCAACCCGCTCGCCCACCTGCGCCGCGACCTGGGCTTCGATTTCTGCAACACCGTGTCCGAGCGCAATCCCATCATCGCCGCGCCGCTGCGCAAGACCGATTGCTCCACCGTCGCCGACGGCGCCGCCGCGCTGGTGCTGGCCGCCGCGCCGCTGGCGCGCGACTTCCGCCGCGCCGTGCGCTTTCGCTCCACGGTCCAGGTCAACGACTTCCTGCCCATGTCCCGGCGCGACCCGGTCGCCTTCGAAGGACCGGGGCGGGCCTGGCGCCGCGCGCTGGACGAAGCTGGCATCGGCATCCGCGACCTCGACCTGGCCGAGGTCCACGACTGCTTCACCATTGCCGAGCTGCTCAGCTACGAAGCCATGGGGCTGGCCGAGGCCGGCCAGGGCGCGCGCTGCGTCGACGACGGCACGGTGGCGCCGGGCGGCGCGCTGCCCGTCAATCCGTCGGGCGGCCTCAAGGCCAAGGGCCATCCGGTCGGCGCCACGGGCGTGTCCATGCACGTCATGGCGGCCATGCAGCTGTGCGGCGAGGCCGGGGACATCCAGGTGCCCGGCGCCGAACTGGCCGGTGTCTTCAACATGGGCGGTTCCGTGGTCGCCAACTACGTCAGCGTGCTGGAACGCGCAGCTTAGGACCCGCCCGATGAATGTCGTCCAACTACTGGTCCGCGCGGCGCGGACCCACGGCGATCGCCCGGCCGTCTACCACGGCGCCTCGCGGCTGCTCGACTACCGCGGGCTGGCCTCGCGCGCGGCGGCCATCGCCGCCGGCCTGCGCGGCCACGGCCTCAAGCCCGGCGACCGGGTGGCGCTGTTCATGCCCAATTGCCCGCAATACCTGGAAGCCATGTACGGTGCCTGGTGGGCCGGGCTGGCGGTCGTGCCCATCAATGCGAAGCTGCATCCGCGCGAGGCGCTGTTCATCCTGGAGCATGCCGAGGCCGGCGCGCTCTTCACCGCCCCGGAACTGGCCACGGGCCTGCTGCCCCTGCTGGGCGAGGCGCCGGCGATCCGTCGCGTGTTCGAGACCGGCACGGCCGGCTACCGGAACCTCTTGGACGCCGCCCCGGTGCCGCCCGCCCCGCGCCGGCCCGAGGACCTCGCCTGGCTGTTCTATACCTCGGGCACCACCGGGCGCCCGAAGGGCGTCATGCAGACGAACCGCATGCTGCTCGCCATGACGGCCTGCTACTTCTCGGACGTCGATCCGGTGGATGCGGACGACGCCGCCGTGTATGCCGCGCCCATGTCCCATGGCGCGGGGCTGTACAGCCTGCCGCACATGGCCGCCGCGGCACGCCACGTGGTGCCGGAGTCCGGCGGCTTCGATCCCGCGGAGCTGGCCGCCCTGGCGGCTGGCGTGGACCGGCTGTCGATGTTCGCGGCGCCCACCATGGTCAAGCGGCTGGTGGCCCACCTCGAGGCCACGGATGCCGATCCGTCCGGCTTCAAGACCATCGTCTACGGCGGCGGCCCCATGTACGTGGAGGACATCCGGCGCGGGCTCGCCGTGATGGGCGACCGCTTCGTCCAGATCTACGGCCAGGGCGAGTCGCCCATGACGATCACGGCGCTGTCCCGCCGGCAACTGGCCGACCGGGGCCATCCGCGCTGGCTCGAGCGCCTGGCCTCGGTGGGCTACGCCCAGTCCCAGGTAGAGATACGCGTGGCCGACGAACGCGGCGAACCGCTGCCCGACGGCGAGATCGGCGAGGTCCAGGTGCGCGGCGACGTGGTCATGGCCGGCTACTGGCGCGACCCCGAGGCCACCGCCCGGGCGCTGCGCGGCGGGTGGCTGTGGACCGGCGACGTCGGCGTGCTGGACGCGGAAGGCTTCCTGACGCTGAAGGACCGCTCCAAGGACGTCATCATCTCGGGGGGCTCCAACATCTACCCGCGCGAAATCGAGGAAGTGCTGCTGGCCCATCCCGGCGTGGCCGAGGTCGCGGTGGTCGGCGCGCCCGACCCGGAATGGGGCGAGGAGGTCGTGGCCTTCGTCGTGCCCCGGGGCGGCCCGCCGCCGGACCCGGCCGCGCTCGACGGCCTGTGCCTGGACCGGATCGCGCGATTCAAGCGCCCCAAGCGCTACCGCTTCGTCGATGCACTGCCCAAGAACCATTACGGCAAGGTTCTGAAAACCGAGCTCAAGGCCGCGCTTGCCGGCGGCCGCAACGAGCCAGCCCCTCCCAAGGAGACGACATGAAGACCCCTGTTGCACGCTTGTTCGGCCGCGCCGCGCTGGCCCTCGCTGTGGCCGCCTCCTGGCCCGCCCACGGATCGGAGAAGAACTTCCCCACGCGGCCCGTGAAGGTCATCATCCCGTTCGCGGCCGGCACCTCGCCCGACGTGGTCATGCGCATCGTCGGCCAGAAGCTGGGGGACATCTGGGGCCAGTCCGTGATCGTCGAGAATCGTCCGGGCGCCGGCGGCGCCATCGGCGCGACCGCGGTCGCCCAGGCCCAGCCCGACGGCTACACCCTGCTCTATACGGTCAACTCGGTGCTGTGCGCCAACCCCCACCTGTACGGCAAACTGGGCTACGACGCCTTCAAGAGCTTCGCGCCGGTGTCGCTCATGGTCAACCTGGGCTACGTGCTGCTGGCCCGGAGCGACCTGGGCATCAACAACGTCGCAGAGATGGTCGCCTATGCGAAAAAGCATCCCGGCAAGCTCACCTACGGGTCCGCCGGCAACGGCTCGGGCAACCACATCGTGATGGAGCTGCTGACCAGCATGACCGGCACCCGCATGCTGCACGTCCCCATGAACACGAACAAGGTGCTGGCGCTGCTGAGCGGGCAGATCGACCTGGCCATGGAGCCCTACACCAACGGCGTGGCCGCCGCGCGGGACGGCAAGGTCCGGCCGCTGGCGGTGACGCTGGCCAAGCGCAGCGAAAACATCCCCGACGTGCCCACCGTGGGCGAGACCGTGCCCGGCTACGTGGCCGATGCCTGGCACGGCCTGTTCGCCACCGCGGGCACGCCGCCCGAGGTCGTGGACAAGATCAGCGCCGACGTCGCCCGCGTGCTGGCCATGCCCGACGTGCGCGAGCGCCTGGCCACCGCCAGCCTGGAGCCGGTAGGATCGACCCCTGCCGAACTGCGCGACATCGTGCGGCGCGACTACGACAAATGGGGCGCCGTCATCCGCAACGCCAACATCCGGCTCGACTGAGCCACCACCTGTGAATATACATAGAGCGCGGGACAACCAGAAGGAGACGACATGACGACCTCGACCGCCAAATGGCGCTTCACCAAGGGCTTGCACGACCTGGGCAACGGCCTGCACGCCTACCTCGTTCCCGACGGAAGCTGGGGCTGGTCCAACGCCGGGCTGATTTCCGACAGTGGCGAATCGCTGCTGGTCGATACCCTGTTCGACCTGCCCATGACGTCCGAGATGCTGGCCAGCATGCGCGACGCCGTGCCCGCCGCGAAGCGGATCGGCGCCCTGGTCAACACCCACGGCAACGGCGACCACACCTTCGGCAACCAATTGCTGGAGGGATCGCGCATCATCGCTTCCAACGGCTGCGTGGAGGACATGAAGCACCGCCCACCCGAACAATACGCAGGATGGCAGAAGGACTGGCCGAACATGGGCATGGCCGGCAAGTTCTGGCAAGAGGTGATCGGTTCGCGGTTCGACTTCAGCGGCATCCGCCTGACGCTGCCCACCGAGACCTTCGACCACCGCATGGACCTCAAGGTCGGCGACAAGGAAGTCCAGCTCATCGAAGTCGGCCCGGCCCATACGCGAGGCGACGTACTGGTCTACGTACCGCAGGACCGCACCGTCTTCACCGGAGACATCATGTTCGTCGGCGCGCATCCGGCCATCTGGACCGGCCCGGTCTCGAACTGGATCGCCGCCTGCGACCGGATGCTGGAGTGGAACGTCGAGACCATCGTGCCCGGCCATGGCCCGATCACGGACAAGGATGGCGTGCGGGAATTCCGCGACTATCTGGTCTACCTGCTGGCCGAGTCCCGCCGCTGCCTCGAAGCGGGCATGTCCTTCGAGCAGGCGGTGGACGCCATATCGATGGACCGCTGGGCGAAGTGGGGCGAGGACGAACGGCTGTGCGTCAATGTCTACGCCTGCTACCGCGAAATCTCGGGCGGCGCGCTCCCGGCCCCCAACGTCATGGACATGCTGGCGCTGATGGGCAAACGCCATTTCGCCCGCAAGCAGCACGCCTGCGGACACGACCACTGCGACGGGAACCACTGATGAAACTGACCACCTTCCTCGCCCCCGGCGGCGCGGCGCACATCGGCGCGCTGCTGCCCGGGGAAACCGCGATCTCGGACTTCACGGCGGCCGACGCCGCGCCCTATTTCCGCAGCATGCTGGACCTGATCGATGCCGGGCCGGCGGCGCTGGACCACGCGCGACGGCTGGTGGAGCGCCCCGCGGCCACCCATGAGGTGTCGGCCGTCGCCCGCCTGGCGCCCCTGCCCCAGCCGCGCCGCCTGCGCGACTGCCTGTGCTTCGAGACGCATTTCCGGCAATCGCGCGCCAACCGCCATCTGTTCGGCATCGGCACGCAGCGGCTGGACCCGGCCTCGGTCGAACTGCCGCGCGTCTGGTACGAACGCCCCATCTATTACAAGGGCAATCCCTTCAGCGTCGTGGGCGACGGCGCCGACGTGCACTGGCCGGCGTACTCGCAGGTCATCGACTACGAGCTGGAGATAGGCATGGTCACCTCGCGCGGGGGCAAGAACATCCCCGTGGCCGAGGCCGCCTCCCATATCTTCGGCTACACCATCTTCAACGATTTCTCGGCGCGCGACGCCCAGTACACCGAGATGCAGGGCGGCCTGGGCCCGGCCAAGGGCAAGGACTTCGATACCGGCAACGCCATGGGCCCCTGGCTGGTCACCGCCGACGAGATCGCCGATCCCCAGACGCTGACCATGGTCACCCGGGTCAACGGCGAGGAATGGTCGCGCGGCAACTCGCGCGACATGCACCATACCTTCCTGGACATCCTGGCCTACGTGTCGTCCGACGAGACCCTGTACGCGGGCGAGGTCCTGGGATCGGGAACGGTGGGGGGCGGCTGCGGCAACGAGCTGGGCCGCTTCCTGAAGGACGGCGACGTGCTGGAACTGGAGGTCAGCGGGCTGGGCACGCTGCGCAACCGCATCGTGGCGCCGCACGTCCCGTCGCCGCCGCCGTTTCCCATCCGCATCCCGGTCTAGGGGCCGGGGCTACGGCAGGCCAAGCAGGCGGGAAATGAGCTCGCCCACGGTCCGGGCCTCGAGCTTGCGCATCAGGCGCAGGCGATAGGTCTCGACTGTGCGCGGGCTCAGCGCGAGATCCTTGGCGATCTGCTTGCTGGTCCGCCCGGCCAGGATCTGGGCCGAGATCTCCCGCTCGCGCGGCGTCAGCGCCAGGCGGACCGGACGCACCGGCCGCAGGTCCTCGAACACCCAGATGGCGCAGGCATAGGGCTGGGCCGGGTCCACCGGCTGCCCGGATACCGCGCACCAGAACAGCTCGCCGTTGCGATGGACCATGATGCGCTCGTCGCGGTGGATGCCCTCGGCCAGCATGCTGCGCACGCCACGCGCGCCGATGTCCTCGTACTCGGCGTGCGACGGATACAGCATCTCGGTGGTCTGCCCCACCAGTTGCTGGCGGCTGTAGCCGAACATCCCGGCGAACGCCCGGTTGCAGCGCTCGATGACGCGGTCGCGCGTCACCAGGAGGCCGACCGGGGCCAGTTCGAAGGCTAGATCCAAAGGGGTGGGCAGGGCTGCGGTCATGGGGCTCGCGGCGATGGGCTTGCCCCGGATGGATGGCCAGGCGCAAAGAATCAAGGCAAAGCAGATCGATAGGCCGGATTCTGTACACGGGCATCGCCCGCGGGCAGTCATTCCTCTGGGCCGGCCGTTGCCGGACGGCTCTAGCCACCTACCCGCATGCTCGGACGGACCGCCCTGTGCGGCCGAAGCCGCGCGCATGCCTATTTGGTGTTGCTCCGGATGGAGGTTGCCGCGTTTCACCCTGCCGCGACTCGCACGGTTGCCCATGCGAACGGTACGGAGTGGCCGTACCGGTGCGGACATCGTCCGCCCTCGCCGCAGACTCGTCTCTGTGGCCCTGTTCCTCGGCTTCGCGCCCGGGCTTGCGCCCCGGCGATCGCCGGACGGCCGTTAGCCGCCATCCTGTCCTGTGGAGTCCGGACCTTCCTCGATGCCCGAAGGCACCGCGACTGCCTGATCTGCTCTGCGCGTGTATTTTACCGCTGACGGGTGCGGCCGGGGCGGAAAACCTCGGGATCGTCGTAGAACCCCGGCGTCGTGTTGTCGGGCCACCAGCCGGGCAGGCCCAGCACCGGCAGCGGGCAGAGGTCGCGCGCGGTGAAGAAGGGCCAGTTGTCCAGCCAGTCGGCCACCAGCCGGTCGACGGTGGTCCGCCGCTGCTGGGGCGAAGCGCGGAAATACGAGTCGTCGACCGGCACGATCAGCGTGTGGGCGGTGATGGCCTTGTAGGGCCGCACCAGCTTTTCCAGCAATCCGTGGCCGATCGCCCAGGGTTCGGTCTGCATCAGCGTGGCGGTGCGGCGTTCGACGAACAGCTTACGCCAGTCGAAACGGCGCAGGGCCTGGGCCAGCTCGTCGCTGGAGCAGGCCAGCACCAGCCCGTTCTCGTCGAAGATGGTCACGGCGTCGCGCAAGGAGCCCCGCCCCTCGGCCGCCGGCGCTTTCTTCAGCGCGCGTGCCTGCATCGCGTTCAGCCGTGCCTTGGTCTGCGGGAAGGCGAACCACACCAGCCCGTTGAAGAGATCGTGCAGGTTGTCGCGGGTCGGCACACGGCCGGTCTGGTGGATGTGCGCCTCGTAGGCCCGGCCTTCCGGCAAGTCGGCCTGTGGCACGAAGACCAGCGGCTTGCCCGAGGCCACCCGCATGCGTCCGCGCGCGCCGTGGCCACCCTCGCCCGCCGTCAGCAGCCGGTTCAGGCTGTCGCACAGGGGCTCCTCGCCCGCGGACGCCAGCAGTTCGCCCTTGTGGGCGACGCCGGCGAACCAGGGCTGGCCCCAGTCGATGTGGGTCAGATCGAGACCCGCCACGGCAAGGTCTCCCCGCTGGCCAGCGGCACGATGGTCTGTTGGCCGAACGACAGTTCGTCGGGAATCCGGAAGGGCTCGCGCACCAGCGTGAGCTTGCCGGTATTGCGCGGCAGGCCATAGAAATCGGGGCCGTGGAAACTGGCGAAACCTTCCAGCGCGTCCAGCTTGCCGGCGTCGTCGAAGGCCTTGGCGTACAGCTCCATGGCGTGCAGCCCCGTGAAGCATCCCGCGCAGCCGCAGGCGTGTTCCTTCAGGCCGCGCGCATGCGGCGCGCTGTCGGTGCCCAGGAAGAAGCGCGGGTTGCCGCTGGTGGCGACTTCCACCAGGGCCTGGCGATGCGTCTCGCGCTTGAGCACCGGCAGGCAATACCAGTGCGGACGCATGCCGCCCTGGAACAAGGCATTGCGGTTGTACAGCAGGTGCTGGGGCGTGAGGGTGGCCGCGATCGGCCCCTCGGCATCGCGCACGTACTGCGCGGCATCGGCGGTGGTGATGTGCTCGAACACCACCTTCAGGGCCGGGAAGGCGCGGCGCAGGGGAATCATGACCCGGTCGATGAAGACCTGCTCGCGGTCGAACACGTCGATGGCGGGATCGGTGGCCTCGCCATGGGTCAGCAGCGGCATGCCAACCTCCTCCATGGTCTCGAGCACCTTGGCGCAACGGCCCAGCAGGTCCGTCACGCCGGCATCCGAGTTGGTCGTCGCCCCGGCCGGATACAGCTTGACGGCGTGGATTGCGCCCGACTCGCGGGCGCGCCGGATTTCCTCGGGCGCCGTATTGTCGGTCAGGTACAGCGTCATCAGCGGCGTGAACGCTTCCGGCCCGATGCCGCTCTTGCCGAGCGCGGCCAGGATGCGGTCCCGATACGCCAGCGCCTGGGCCGTCGTGGTGACCGGCGGCTTCAGGTTGGGCATGATGATGGCCCGGGCGAACTGGCGTGCGGAGTGGGCGGCGACGGCTTCGAGCGCCTCGCCGTCGCGCAGGTGCAGGTGCCAATCGTCGGGGCGGGTGATGGTAAGCGTGGAAATGGTCATGGATGCGGCCAAGGGGCGTCTCGAAGGATCGGCCGGCGCGGGCAGGTACGCCGCACCCGCGCCGGCCCGGTAGCCCTCATTTTACGGCCCGAATCCGGCCCGGCGCCAACTTCCGCGCCCGCGCCCGCCGCCGCTCATCCTTTCCGGTTCAGGTCGCCCAGGTTTTCCTTGCTGTTCGAGATGATGCCCTCGAGCCGCTCGTGCATCTTGCTCCCGGCCCGCGCGGCCAGGTCCGCGACTTCCTGGACGTCCAGCGTCGCGTGCCGCCCTCCCTGCAGCAACACGCGTCCGCCGACCATTACCGTATCGACGTTGGCGGGCATGCCCGAATAGACCAGCGAGTAATACGGGTCGATCACCGGCGCCATGTTGATGTCGCGCTTGCGGACCAGGATGATGTCGGCCTGCTTGCCGGCCGACAGCGATCCGATGATGTCGTCCATGCCGAGCACCTTGGCGCCGCCCAGCGTCGCGATCTCGACGATGCGGCGCGGTTCGAGCTTGCGGTCGACGTCGGCGCGCTGCTTGTGGGCCCAAAGCAGCGCCCGCATGACCGTGAAGAAATCCCCCGTCGCCAGCGCGCTGGACGCGTCGACCGACAGGCTCAGGCTGGCCCCCAGCGCCTCCAGCTCCGCGAACTGGATGTAGCCGTTGCGCACCGTCGAGTACGGGATCTCGATAGCCGGCGACATGCTGAACTGCACCTGCTTTTTCACCATCAGTTCACGCTCGGCGGCGGTAAACCCCTGGGTGTGGATCATCAGGATGTCCGGCCCCAGCAGGTTGCTTCGATCCATCAGCCCCACGAGCCCGTGCGCCGTGTCGCCATAGTGCAGCGAGATCGGCAGCCCCAGTTCCCTCGACGCCCGCACCTCGCCGACGAAGGTCTCGTCGCTGCCGCCGGCCTTCAGTACGGCCGGCGTCGGCAGCTGCAGGTTGACGCCCAGCCTCAGCCGCGGATCCGCCCGGCCCCACTTCGCCAGCGTCGCCTTGACGCCGGCCAGGTCCAGGCGCTCGCCCCGGCCGGGCGTGCCGTACGAGAAGCGGGTGCGCGCCCCAACGTCCAGCGCCGCGCGGATCTCGGCATCGGCATGCGCGACCGAGCGCGTGTTGTGCGAAAAATTGTTCAGGCAGGTCACGCCCGAGAGCAGTTCCTGCATCAGCCCGAACCGGACCGAATGGAAGGCATCGTCCGGCGTGCACAGCGGCGCGGCTCGATTCGTCGTGGGGAAATAGCCGCGCAGGGGATCGTCGCCCCGCACCGAGCCCCGCAGGAAGGCATTCCAGAGATGGGAATGGGCATCGACGAAGCCGGGCATGACGATCATCCCGCGCGCGTCGATGACCTGCACGCCGGGCGCGGACAGCTTGCGGCCCACCGCGACGATGGTGCCGTCGCGTACGTGGACGTCGCCTTCGGGCAGGTCGCCCACGTTCCGGTCCATCGACAGCACATGGCCGCCGGAAATCAGGAACTCCCGGCCCGGCGTCCGCGCGCCTTCAGGCTGGGCCTGGGCCCGTGCGTGGCTCGACAGGGCGGCACCGGTCCCGGCCACCGCCGCCGCCATCGCACCGCGCAGGAAATCCCGCCGGTCCAGGCCGCCGCCTGCGGCGTGCGCCGCCGCGCGCTGTTCGTTCGCCATGCCATCCCCCTTTTTTTACTTTAGGTCTACAAATTTTATTCCTAAAGCAATTGGTGGCAAGGCTGGTGCAAACCCGCCCCCTTTGGGGCAGGCTCAATCCACGACCGGCATGCTGCGTTCGACCAGCGAAGCCATGATGCCCGCGCCCAGGGGGATCACCGCGTCGTTGAAATCGTAGTTGCTGCTGTGCAGGAAGCAGCCCTGTTCCGCGCCGCCCTGTCCCAGCCGGAAATAGGCGCCCGGCCGCCCTTGCAGCATGAACGAGAAATCCTCGGCGCCCATCGACGGCGTCAGGTCGCGGATGACGTTTTCCTTGCCCAGCATCGCGGTCGCCACGTCGGCCACGAAATTGGCCTCCCGCGGCGTGTTGATGGTGGCCGGATAGATGCGGTCGTACTTGAGCGTGGCCGTCGCCCCGAAGGCGGCGGCGATCGACGACGACAGGTCCCGCAGCCGCGTCTCGACCATCTCCTGCACCGTGCGGCGGAAGGTCCTCACCGTGCCCACCAGGCGGGCCTCGCGCGGAATCACGCTCATCGCGCCGGGGTTGCCGGCCTGCACCGAACAGATGGACACCACCGCGGAATCCAGCGGATTGACGTTGCGCGAGACGATGGACTGCGTCGCGGTGATGATCTGCCCCGCCACCACCACCGGATCGATCGTCTGGTAGGGGTGCGCGCCATGGCCGCCCTTGCCCTCGATGACGATCTCGAAGCGGTCGGAAGCGGCCATCATCGGCCCGGGATTGATGCCGACCTTGCCGGCCGGCAGGCCCGGCCAGTTGTGGAGGGCGTAGATTTCGTTACAAGGATAGGTGTCGAACAACCCGTCGTCCATCATCGCGCGGGCCCCGCCCAGCCCTTCCTCGGCCGGCTGGAAAATCAGCACCGCGGTGCCGTCGAAGTTGCGCGTCCTGGACAGATAGCGCGCCGCCCCCAGCAGGATGGTGGTGTGGCCATCGTGACCGCAGCCATGCATCAGGCCTGGCTTGCTGGAACGGTGCGCGAAGGCGTTGTCCTCGGCCATCGGCAGCGCGTCCATGTCGGCCCGCAGGCCGATCATGCGGCCGCTGTCGCAGCGCCGGCCGTGGATGATCCCGACCAGCCCGGTCTTGCCTATGTTCCGGTGCACCTCCACGCCCAGCAGCTCCAGCGCCTTGGCAACGATGCCCGAGGTGCGCACCTCTTCGAATCCTAGCTCGGGATGCGCGTGCAGGTCGCGCCGCAGCAGCGTCAGATCATCGTGAAACTTGCGTATGGCTTCCAGCGGCGAACGCAACGCCACCCCAGCATCCATTCCTGCTCTCCGGTCCTGCGGCCGCTCGGCGGCCCGAATGTCAATCGATAACCGGTCCGTCCGGGAGTTCCCCCAGCGCGGTACGACTTGGTGTCAAAAGCTGAATGTCGCCATACCAGCTCTCGGCGTAGCTCCGGGTATTGTCCGTATCGGTCATGACCCCGACGCCGATCAGCGTGCCGGGCTCCTCTCCGAACAACTCGATGTAGTCCTGCACATAGTTGCGCTCGTAGTCCAGCCAGCGTCCCGTTCGCTCCGGGCCGGACTCGACCACCTTCAGGCGGATGCGGGACGTATGGGCATTGGCCAGGCTGGCGCCCACCGGCTTGGCGGAGTCCCAGGTGTAGATCAGGGTGGCGTAGGGCATCTCGCGCCCCAGCAGCATGCGCGCGGTATCGGCCAGCATCTGGTCCCGCAGGGGCAGCTTGCGCCAGTCGCCGTCGAAGGCCAGCACCAGGCGGGCTGGAGCGTCCTCGGTCTCGGGGCGGGAACTGTCGGCCCGGTCGATCATCGCATCGGTGCGCCAGGACCAGCGCACATACGGAGCCTGCGCGGCGGGCAGGTTCACCGGCACCCACATCCCGCTCGCGGCGGACTCCGCCACGGCATGCAACACCGGACGCTCGTGCCCGCCCACGCTGGCGCGCGCGAGCTGGTAGCGGGTCCTGGTCTTGTCGGACCGGATGATCCAGGGCCGCCATCCCGCCGGGGCTTCGCCCACGGCCGAAGGCGATTGGGACAGCATCAATGCCGCGGCGCCGTCGATCGGTTCCGCCGGGTCCACCCGCTCGGAAGTGGGGCCGGCACAGCCCGCGAGCAGCGCCGCGAAGGCCAGCGACAAGGCGGACGACCGGATACGAAACGGAACAAATGCAAACATCGGCGGGCGCATCCCGACTGGGTGTAGACGGCAATGTGACCATTCTACCGGCCATAGCGGCCCCCCAAGCGTTGCATCCCCGTCTAAAACCCCGGGGAAACGCCGTTTCTGTTGGAATTTTGTTGTGGCTTTGCCCAGCAAGGCGATATGCTGCGCTCGCGGGGTTATTCCGCAGTTCTGGAGTCTGCCTCTCGCGCACTGCGGTGTGGCCCTGCCAACGATCTGACGATTGAACCCCTTTTTAGGAGTACAGCATGGCCACAGCCAAGAAGGCGCCCGCGAAGAAAGCCGCGCCCGCCAAGAAAGCCGCTCCGGCTAAGAAAGCCCCGGCAGCCAAGAAGGCCGCTCCGGCCAAGAAGGCCGCGACCAAGGCTCCCCGCAAGGTCAACGCCGCCTTCCTCAAGCCCATGACCCCCAGCGCCACGCTGGCCGCCATCATCGGCCCGGCCCCGCTGCCGCGCACCGAAGTCACGCGCAAGATCTGGGAATACATCAAGAAGCACAAGCTGCAGGATCCCAAGGCCAAGCGCAACATCAACGGCGATGCCAAGCTCAAGGAGCTGTTCGGCAAGCCCAGCGTCGACATGTTCGAGCTGACCAAGATCGTCAACGCGCACCTGAAATAAGCAGGCCGCCCCGGCTCGCGGGGCTCCCGCCGGCGCCCGGCCAACGCGGTCCGGGCGCCCTGCAGGTCTTGCCCGGCCTACGAGCCTGCGGCGCCCGCGCCGCGCAGGACCAGTATCTTCCCCTGCCTGGCATCGGTCAGCAGGTACAGTTCTCCCGACGGTCCCATCACGACATCGCGGATCCGGCTGCCCAGATCGGTCAGCAGGCGTTCCTCGCGCACGACTTTTTCGCCGTCCAGTTGCAGCCGTATCAGCGCCTGGCCGCTCAACGCCCCGGTGAACAGGCTGCCGGTCCACGAGGGAATGGCCTGGCTCGTATAGAATGCCAGCCCGCTCGGGGACACCGACGGCACCCAGCTGTACAAGGGCGGCTCGAAGCCCGGCGGTGAAGCCTCCTGCCCGATCCTTCCGCCGCCATATTCTTCGCCATACGTGTACAAAGGCCAGCCGTAGTTCTTGCCAGCCCGCACGACATTCAGCTCATCGCCCCCCTGGGGGCCGTGCTCGACCACCCATAGTTCACCGGTGCGCGGATTCAACGCCGCCCCCTGGGGATTGCGATGGCCCTGGGACCAGATCTCGGGCAGGGCGCCCTTGTCGCCGACGAAGGGGTTGTCGCGCGGCACGCTGCCATCATCGTTGATACGGACGACCTTGCCGTGATGCGTGTTCAAGCCCTGCGCGTCCGGCCGGGTCTGGCGGCTGGAGCGTTCACCCAGCGTGATGAACAGCTTGCCGTCGCGCGCAAAGACCAGGCGTGATCCGAAATGCAATGTGCTGGCGAACTTCGGAGCCTGGCGGAAGACCACCTGGGAATCGGCGAAACGCCACTGGCCGCCGTCCTGCACCAGCTTGCCGCGAGCCACCGCGGTGCTGTTGCCTCCATCGCCCGCCTCCGCATAGCTCAGGTACACCAGGCCGTTGCGTGCGAAATCCGGATGTAGCACGACGTCCAGCAAGCCGCCCTGGCCCCGGGCATCCACCCGGGGCACGCCCGCCACCGGCGCCGAGAGCTGCCCCTGCCCGGAAACCACGCGCAAGCGCCCGGGCCGCTCGGTCACCAACGCGCCACCTTGGGGCAGCAGCGCCAAGCCCCATGGATGCTCCAGGCCCTCGGCCCAGGTGGACAACGTCACACCGGCGGGCAGGGCCGCACGGGCCATCGGTACATCCTTTCCCGGTCGCACAGGCTGCGCCACCGACGCGAAGGCCACTGTCATGCCCAGAGCCAGGGTCCATCCCGCCATCCATCGCACTGATCTCATGTCGTTCTCCTTGTCCGCGATCCTTGCTTGACCGGGAAAAAGGCGCGGCCGTTCCCCTGCGGCGCCACAGGATACGGAATTACAGGAAACAAGAGGTAGGGAAAGGCTTCCCGCAGAATGCGCGGCCGTGAAAAGACAAAACCCCCGGCCGGCTTCCCGGTCGGGGGTTTTGAGGGAGGGTAGCCTGACGATGACCTACTTTCACAGACGTCCGTCCACTATCATCGGCGCAAAGGCGTTTCACTGTCCTGTTCGGGATGGGAAGGAGTGGGACCACCTTGCTATGGTCGTCAGGCTTTAACTTGTTGGCGGGGTGTTGATCGCGCGCAGGGTTGCTGCGTCGCAGGCTCGAACAACCTGCCCAATTGGAAGAAGCACAACAGTGTTGGTAGCGAGGCTACCTGGTGTGTGACTGCGGCACACGCTACAACCGCCAGGGTTATAGGATCAAGCCGCACGGGCAATTAGTATCGGTTAGCTCAACGCATTACTGCGCTTCCACACCCGACCTATCAACGTCCTGGTCTCGAACGGCCCTTCAGGGGGGTCAAGCCCCCGGGAGATCTTATCTTCAGACGAGTTTCCCGCTTAGATGCCTTCAGCGGTTATCTCTTCCGTACATAGCTACCCGGCAATGCCATTGGCATGACAACCGGTACACCAGCGGTACGTCCATTCCGGTCCTCTCGTACTAGGAACAGGCTCCGTCAAATCTCCAGCGCCCACGGCAGATAGGGACCAAACTGTCTCACGACGTTTTAAACCCAGCTCACGTACCTCTTTAAATGGCGAACAGCCATACCCTTGGGACCGGCTACAGCCCCAGGATGAGATGAGCCGACATCGAGGTGCCAAACACCGCCGTCGATATGAACTCTTGGGCGGTATCAGCCTGTTATCCCCAGAGTACCTTTTATCCGTTGAGCGATGGCCCTTCCATACAGAACCACCGGATCACTATGTCCTGCTTTCGCACCTGTTCGACTTGTCAGTCTCACAGTTAAGCACGCTTATGCCATTGCACTATCAGCACGATTTCCGACCGTACCTAGCGTACCTTCGAACTCCTCCGTTACCCTTTAGGAGGAGACCGCCCCAGTCAAACTGCCCACCATGCACTGTCCCCGACCCGGATAACGGGCCAAGGTTAGAACCGCAAACAAATCAGGGTGGTATTTCAAGGACGGCTCCACCGAATCTAGCGACTCGGTTTCAACGCCTCCCACCTATCCTACACAGACCGGTTCACAGTCCAATGCAAAGCTACAGTAAAGGTTCATGGGGTCTTTCCGTCTAGCCGCGGGTAGATTGCATCATCACAAACATTTCAACTTCGCTGAGTCTCAGGAGGAGACAGTGTGGCCATCGTTACGCCATTCGTGCAGGTCGGAACTTACCCGACAAGGAATTTCGCTACCTTAGGACCGTTATAGTTACGGCCGCCGTTTACCGGGGCTTCGATCAAGAGCTTGCACCCCATCACTTAACCTTCCGGCACCGGGCAGGCGTCACACCCTATACGTCCACTTTCGTGTTTGCAGAGTGCTGTGTTTTTATTAAACAGTCGCAGCCACCGATTCTCTGCGACCCTTTCACGCTCAGCGCGCAGGCGCCTCACGCTACCAGGGCATACCTTCTCCCGAAGTTACGGTATCAATTTGCCGAGTTCCTTCTCCTGAGTTCTCTCAAGCGCCTTAGAATATTCATCCCGTCCACCTGTGTCGGTTTGCGGTACGGTCTCGTTTAACTGAAGCTTAGAGGCTTTTCCTGGGACCACTTCCAATCACTTCGCGAACAAGTTCGCTCGTGCCACACCCTTGAATTACGCACCCGGATTTGCCTAAGTGCCTTCTTCGATGCAGCAACGGGGACTTCCAACACCCCGATGACATTCCGCGATCCGTCCCCCCATCGCATTAAACGACGGTGCTGGAATATTAACCAGCTTCCCATCAGCTACGCATCTCTGCCTCGCCTTAGGGGCCGACTCACCCTACGCCGATGAACGTTGCGTAGGAAACCTTGGACTTACGGCGAGAGGGCCTTTCACCCTCTTTATCGCTACTCATGTCAGCATTCGCACTTCTGATACCTCCAGCAGCCTTTACAAGCCACCTTCGCAGGCTTACAGAACGCTCCCCTACCACGCACAGTAAACTGTGCATCCGCAGCTTCGGTATATCGCTTAGCCCCGTTACATCTTCCGCGCAGGACGACTCGATCAGTGAGCTATTACGCTTTCTTTAAAGGATGGCTGCTTCTAAGCCAACTTCCTGACTGTCTATGCCTTCCCACTTCGTTTCCCACTTAGCGATATTTGGGGACCTTAGCTGGCGGTCTGGGTTGTTTCCCTCTTGAGTCCGGACGTTAGCACCCGGTGCTCTGTCTCCCGAGCTGTACTTCCAGGTATTCGGAGTTTGCAATGGTTTGGTAAGTCGCCATGACCCCCTAGCCATAACAGTGCTCTACCCCCTGGAGTAATACTCGAGGCACTACCTAAATAGTTTTCGGGGAGAACCAGCTATTTCCAGACTTGTTTAGCCTTTCACCCCTATCCACAGCTCATCCCCTAGTTTTTCAACACTAGTGGGTTCGGTCCTCCAGCACGTGTTACCGTGCCTTCAACCTGGCCATGGATAGATCGTCTGGTTTCGGGTCTACACCCAGCGACTGAACGCCCTGTTCGGACTCGCTTTCGCTACGCCTCCCCTATTCGGTTAAGCTTGCCACTGAATGTAAGTCGCTGACCCATTATACAAAAGGTACGCCGTCACCCCACAAGGAGGCTCCGACTGTTTGTATGCATGCGGTTTCAGGATCTATTTCACTCCCCTTCCGGGGTTCTTTTCGCCTTTCCCTCACGGTACTGGTTCACTATCGGTCGATCACGAGTATTTAGCCTTGGAGGATGGTCCCCCCATCTTCAGACAGGATTACACGTGTCCCGCCCTACTTATCGTACGCCTAGTCCCACTTCAGAGATTTCGAATACAGGGCTATCACCTGCTATGGCCGGACTTTCCAGACCGTTCTTCTATCACCGAAGCTAACTCGTACAGGCTCTTCCGATTTCGCTCGCCACTACTTTCGGAATCTCGGTTGATTTCTTTTCCTCGAGTTACTGAGATGTTTCAGTTCACCCGGTTCGCCTCGTTAACCTATGGATTCAGTTAACGATACCGCCGAAGCGGTGGGTTTCCCCATTCGGAAATCTGCGGATCAAAGCTTGTTTGCCAGCTCCCCGCAGCTTATCGCAGGCTACTACGTCCTTCATCGCCTGTGATCGCCAAGGCATCCACCACATGCACTTAGTCGCTTGATCCTATAACCGTAGCGGCTATAGGCTGGTTTACTCTAGCGTTTGTGCCGTTCCAGAACATGAGCATTCTGGAACTGATATATGCAATCACAACCCGTTGTCCGACAATACTCCACTGGCTCTTCACCAGCGTGTCGAACAACATTACTGTTGTTGCTTCTTCCAAATTGTTAAAGAACAGCCAAATCGTACTACACCGAGCCAAAGCCCAGCTTTAAGCACAGCACGCTGCGCTTAAACCTGAATTCTGGTGATCCGAGGAATTCCCACCGAAAATGGTGGAGGTTGACGGGATCGAACCGACGACCCCCTGCTTGCAAAGCAGGTGCTCTCCCAGCTGAGCTAAACCCCCACAGAAACTCGCGCTTCTGCATACTGGTGGGTCTGGTTGGATTCGAACCAACGACCCCCGCCTTATCAAGACGGTGCTCTAACCGACTGAGCTACAGACCCATATTCTTCGGATCTGCATCCCAGGCCAAGGAACGTCAAGCATCTTGCGCTTGCCCCTTTTCCTCACCGATCCAGCTTAACGAACAACCGATAAGAGTGGACACTTGATCAAGCGCTTTACGCGCTGAAAGGAGGTGATCCAGCCGCACCTTCCGATACGGCTACCTTGTTACGACTTCACCCCAGTCATGAACCCTACCGTGGTAAGCGCCCTCCTTGCGGTTAGGCTACCTACTTCTGGTAGAACCCACTCCCATGGTGTGACGGGCGGTGTGTACAAGACCCGGGAACGTATTCACCGCGACATGCTGATCCGCGATTACTAGCGATTCCGACTTCATGCAGTCGAGTTGCAGACTGCAATCCGGACTACGATCGGGTTTCTGGGATTGGCTCCCCCTCGCGGGTTGGCTGCCCTCTGTCCCGACCATTGTATGACGTGTGAAGCCCTACCCATAAGGGCCATGAGGACCTGACGTCATCCCCACCTTCCTCCGGTTTGTCACCGGCAGTCTCATTAGAGTGCCCTTTCGTAGCAACTAATGACAAGGGTTGCGCTCGTTGCGGGACTTAACCCAACATCTCACGACACGAGCTGACGACGGCCATGCAGCACCTGTGTTCCGGTTCTCTTTCGAGCACTCCCAAATCTCTTCGGGATTCCAGACATGTCAAGGGTAGGTAAGGTTTTTCGCGTTGCATCGAATTAATCCACATCATCCACCGCTTGTGCGGGTCCCCGTCAATTCCTTTGAGTTTTAATCTTGCGACCGTACTCCCCAGGCGGTCAACTTCACGCGTTAGCTGCGCTACCAAGCTCCGAAGAACCCAACAGCTAGTTGACATCGTTTAGGGCGTGGACTACCAGGGTATCTAATCCTGTTTGCTCCCCACGCTTTCGTGCATGAGCGTCAGTGTTATCCCAGGGGGCTGCCTTCGCCATCGGTGTTCCTCCACATATCTACGCATTTCACTGCTACACGTGGAATTCCACCCCCCTCTGACACACTCTAGTTCGGGAGTTAAAAATGCAGTTCCAAGGTTGAGCCCTGGGATTTCACATCTTTCTTTCCGAACCGCCTGCGCACGCTTTACGCCCAGTAATTCCGATTAACGCTTGCACCCTACGTATTACCGCGGCTGCTGGCACGTAGTTAGCCGGTGCTTATTCTGCAGGTACCGTCAGTTACGCCAGATATTAGCCGGCGCCGTTTCTTTCCTGCCAAAAGTGCTTTACAACCCGAAGGCCTTCTTCGCACACGCGGCATGGCTGGATCAGGGTTGCCCCCATTGTCCAAAATTCCCCACTGCTGCCTCCCGTAGGAGTCTGGGCCGTGTCTCAGTCCCAGTGTGGCTGGTCGTCCTCTCAAACCAGCTACGGATCGTCGCCTTGGTAGGCCTTTACCCCACCAACTAGCTAATCCGACATCGGCCGCTCCAATAGTGAGAGGTCTTGCGATCCCCCCCTTTCCCCCGTAGGGCGTATGCGGTATTAGCTACGCTTTCGCGTAGTTATCCCCCGCTACTGGGCACGTTCCGATGCATTACTCACCCGTTCGCCACTCGCCGCCAGACCGAAGTCCGCGCTGCCGTTCGACTTGCATGTGTAAGGCATGCCGCTAGCGTTCAATCTGAGCCAGGATCAAACTCTTCAGTTCAATCTCTAGATTTGTTCGTACTATGGGTCGAAACCCATGGCACGATCGCTTGCGTACTCAAAGAAATTGCAGATAAATGATTTACCTACAAACTTCTTCATATGAGCACTTGATTTCTTTTGCGTCGATCGACTGGTCCGGTTACCCGACCCAACCGTCTCGCGCCCAACCAAGCGCCCACACTTATCGGCTGTTTATTTGTTAAAGAGCGGTACTGCCTACTGCTTCACTTCCTTGCCGTTCGCTGCGCCGTCTTGCTAGCGCTGCGTCATCAGCAGAGAAACGAGATTATGAAGAAGTTTTTTACGTCTGTCAAATCGTCGTTAGCGCTGCCAATTTCGATTCGCCAGACCCCTGCTGCACTACCACCCTGCCGCAAGGCTCCTTCTTTCGGTCGGCTGATTCGCTGCGCCCGCTTAACGCGTAACCGCCGCTGAAACTGCCTTCCTCACTCTTCGCACTTCCCGCTGCGCTGTTCGCGTTGCGTTGTTTGCGTCGAGAAAGAGACTATAGCACGCATTGAAATCGGCACGCAAATCGATCCAGGCTTTCTTGTCAGTTTCGTGACCGGAATCGGGCCTTTTCAGGCCCTGATACAGCGCGCAAAGCGCGCTGTATCGCCACTTGGCGTAGACGAAAAATTTTTTTGCCGTCTTTCTTCGCCTCAGCCACCAGGCCTGCTACTTGTGCTGGAACGACGGCGGACGCTTGGCAATGAAGGCTTCCATACCTTCCTTCTGGTCTTGCGTACCGAACAGCGAGTGGAACAGGCGGCGCTCGAATTGCATGCCTTCTGCCAGGGGCGTCTCGAAGGCACGGTTCACCGCTTCCTTGGCCATCATGACCGAGGGCAGCGACATGGACGCAATGACGGTGGCCATCTCGATGGCCTCGTCCAGCAGCTTGTCGGCCGGCACCACGCGCGACACCAGGCCCGCGCGCTCGGCCTCGGCCGCGTCCATCAGGCGGCCGGTCAATACCAGGTCCATGGCCTTGGCCTTGCCCACCGCGCGCGGCAGGCGCTGGGTGCCGCCGGCGCCGGGAATGATGCCCAGCTTGATCTCGGGCTGCCCGAAGCGCGCCGTCTCGGCCGCCACCAGGATGTCGCACATCATGGCCAGTTCGCAGCCGCCGCCCAGCGCATAGCCGGCCACCGCCGCGATCACGGGCTTGCGGATGCGGCGCAGGGTCTCCCAATTGCGGGTGATGAAATCCGAAGCGTAGGCCTCCATATAGGAGAGGTCCTTCATCGCGCCGATGTCCGCGCCCGCGGCAAAGGCTTTTTCGCTGCCGGTGATGACCATGGCGCCGATGCCGGGATCGGCGTCGAAGGCCAGCAGCGCCGCCCCCAGTTCGTCCATCAGCGCATCGTTCAGCGCATTGAGCGCCTTGGGGCGATTCAGGGTCAGCAGGCCGACCCGGCCACGATTCTCGACCAAAACCAGAGCTTCGCTCACGACCACACTCCTTCCTATATATGTACCGGGCGCACCGGTGTCGCCTCAAGCATACCCCGCACCCGCTGCGGCCGGCGGCTTGAGTTTCACCCCGCCATGGCGCACCATCTTCGGTTCCATATTTCAAGGAAAGGACATGGCTGCAGGAGCAAGCGGCGGCCGCAGCATCATCGGACTGCTGCTGGCCGCGGGCCGGGGATCCCGCTTTTCGGCGGACGGCAGCGCGAACAAGCTGCTGGCCCGTGTCGACGGCCGGCCGGTCTGCGCCGCGGCGGCCCAGGCCCTGCGCGGGGCGCTGCCCCGGGTGGCGGCGGCCGTTTCGCCGGCGGCGCCCTTGGTGGGCGATGCGCTGCGGCAGGCCGGATGCGAGGTCATCGTGTGCGACCACTCGGCCGAAGGCATGGGCGGCACGCTGGCGCAGGCCGTCTCATGGCTGTCGTCGCGCGAACACGCTGCCGGCAACGAGGCGCCCGCCTGGTGCATCATGCCCGCCGACATGCCGTGGGTGCACGCCGATACCGTGGCGGCGCTGCGCGACGCCTGGCTGGCCCTGCCCCCGTCCCGGCGCGAACGCGCGGTGCTCGCGCCCACCTATCGCCAGATGCGCGGCCACCCGGTCCTGTTTGGACCGGACTGGGCCGCGGCGCTGTCGCAATTACAAGGCGACGAAGGCGCTCGTGCCCTGATCTCCGGCCAGGTCACCCCCCTGGCCGTGGACGACCCGGGCTGCGTGCGCGACGTCGACACCCCGGAGGACCTGGCGCCGGGCCCCACCCTCCTCGGATGAGGCGCCCTTCTGCGCGCTGCCGCCCCGCGGAGGGCGGTCGCACACGCCCGTTCGCCGAGTCCGGTGGCGCGTAGCGCCATGGATGACTAACATGAAGGAACCTATGCAACGGATCGCCGTTTCCCATCGCCCTGCGCCTCGCCGGCGCGCGCCCCCGCCGCACACGCCCATGACCGAAGCCCTCTCCTATCGCCTGGAACTCATCGACCCGGCCGGACACCGCTGCCGGGTCACGATGTCCATCCCCGATCCGGATCCGACCGGACAGCGCGTCAGCCTGCCCGCCTGGATTCCCGGCAGCTACATGATCCGCGACTTCGCGCGGCAGATCGAGAGCATCGAGGCGCGGGCCTGGGGCCGCAAGATCGAATTGACCAAGCTGGACAAGCAGACCTGGCAGGCCGCGCCGTGCCGCGGGCCACTGCAGATCGTCTGCGAGATCTACGCCTGGGACCTGTCGGTGCGCGCCGCCCACCTGGACGAGAGCCACGGCTTCTTCAACGGCACCAGCGTGTTCCTGCGCGCGGCCGGCCACGACAATGTGCCCTGCCTGCTGGAGCTGGTGCCGCCGCGCGGCCTGGACTGGAAGGTCTACACCAGCCTGCCCGAGGCCCAGGGGCATCCCCAGCGCGCGCCGCGCCACGGCTTCGGCATGTACCGCGCACCGGACTACGACGCGCTGGTCGATCATCCCATCGAAATGGGCACGCCGCAGGTCGCCAGCTTCGAAGCCTTCGGGGCGCGGCACGAACTCGTCTTCACCGGCGACATCCCCAATCTTGACCTGGACCGGCTGGTGGCGGACATCCGCAAGATCTGCGAGAAGCAGATCGCCTTCTTCGAACCACGGACGCGGCGGGCGCCGTTCCTGGACAGCTCGGACCGCTACGTGTTCATGACCATGGTCACCGGAGACGGCTATGGCGGGCTGGAACATCGTTCCTCCACCGCGCTGATGACCTCGCGCTCGGACCTGCCCGTGCAGGGGCGGCCCGAGCAGACCGACGGCTACCGCAACTTCCTGGGCCTGGTCAGCCACGAATACTTCCACACCTGGAACGTCAAGCGCATCAAGCCCGCGGCCTTCGCGCCCTACGACCTGGAGCGCGAGAACCATACCCGGCTGCTGTGGCTGTTCGAGGGCTTCACGTCCTATTACGACGATCTGTTCGTGCTGCGCGCCGGCGTGATCACCGAACAGGACTACCTGCGCACGCTGGCCAGGACGGTGTCCTCGGTTCATGCCGCGCCGGGCCGGTTCAAGCAATCGGTGGCGGAAAGCTCGTTCGACGCCTGGACGCGCTACTACCGCCAGGACGAGAACTCGCCCAACGCCATCGTCAGCTATTACACCAAGGGCTCGCTGGTCGCGCTGGGCCTGGACCTGCTGTTGCGCCACGAAACCGGGGGAAAGCACGGCCTGGACGACGTGATGCGGCTGTTGTGGACGCGCTATGGCCGCGATTTCTACCGGGGCGGCGCGCGCGGCGTCGAGGAAGACGCCATGCCGGACCTGATCCGGGAAGCGACCGGCGTGGACGCGCGGGACTTCCTGCGCCGCCACGCCTACGGCCGCGAGGACGTGCCCCTGGCGGAACTGCTCGCGCAGCACGGCTACGCCCTGACCTGGAAGGCCTCGTCGCCGCTTCCTTCCCTGGGCGCGAAGACCGCGCGCCAGGGCGAAGACCTGCGCCTGGCCACCGTATACGCGCTCGGCCCGGCCCACCGGGCGGGGCTGTCGGCGCAGGACGTGCTGGTGGCCATCGACGGCCTGCGCGTGCAGAACGGCAACCTGGACAAGCTCCTGGCGCGCTACCGGCCCGGCGACCTGGTCGAGATCCATGCGTTCCGGCGCGACGAACTGCGCCGGTTCACGGTCAAGCTCGCCCCCGCGCCCGAAACGGAGTGCGTGATCGCGGCGGCCTGACCGGGCCGCCGGCCTTCACCAGGCGACGGGCTCCCGTCCCTGCTCCGCCAGCCAGCGGTTGGCGGTCTCGAAATGCCCGCAACCCAGGAACGGCACCGGCGGACGCCGGGCCGACAGGGGCGAGGGATGATTGGCCATCAGCACCAGGTGCCTGCCGCCGGGCGGCAGCAGCGCCTGCTTGGCCTGCGCATGCGCGCCCCACAGCATGAAGACCTTGGGCGAGGGTTCGCGCGCGATCGCGGCGATGACCGCATCGGTGAACGCTTCCCAGCCCTGTTTCGCGTGCGAGGCGGGCGCGCCGTCCTCCACCGTCAGCGACGTATTGAGCAGCAGCACGCCCTGCCGGGCCCATCGCTGCAGGTCGTTGCCGAAGGCGGCGGGATTGCCGCCGAAGCTGGCGGCGACCTCGTTGAAGATGTTGCGCAGGCTGGGCGGGCGCTTGAAGCCGTCCGGCACCGAGAACGCCAGGCCCTGGGCCTGGCCGGGGCCATGATAGGGATCCTGCCCCAGGATCACGACACGGGTGGACGCGGGCGTGGCCAGGTCCAGCGCGCGGAACGGCAAGGCCGGATAGATCACGGCGCCCGCTTCCCGGCGCAAGTCGACGAAGCGCCGCAGCGCGTCGAAGGACGGGCTGGCCAATGCGTCGGCCAGCAACTCACGCCAGCCGGCAGGCAGGCGATCCACGTGGGCCTGCAGCGGTTCGGCCAGGCGATTGTCCGGCTCCGCCGCGAAGAGATCGGCGGACGCGCCGCCATCGAAACCCTTGACGGCGTTCATGCGAACAGCCGCGCCAGCTCGACGCCGGGGTCGGGGGCCCGCATGAACGCCTCTCCGACCAGGAAGGCATTGACGCCGTATTCCCGCATCTGCCGGACGTCGGACGGGCCCAGGATGCCGCTTTCCGTGACCACCCGCTTGCCGGCCGGGATCCGCGGCAACAGGTCGATCGTGGCATGCAGCGAGACCTCGAAGGTCCGCAGGTTGCGATTGTTGATGCCGAGCAGGCTCGTGCGCAGTTCCAGGGCGGTGTCGAGCTCCGCCGCGTCATGGACTTCCACCAGCACGTCCATGCCGAGTTCCAGCGCCAGCGCTTCCAGGTCCCGCAATTGCGAGGGCTCCAGCGCTGCCACGATCAGCAGGATGCAATCGGCGCCCATCGCCCTGGCCTCGACCACCTGATAGGAATCGACGATGAAATCCTTGCGCAGCACCGGCAGCGCGCATGCGGCGCGGGCGCGCCGCAGGTAGTCCTGCGACCCCTGGAAGAACTGCACGTCGGTCAGCACCGACAGGCAGGCCGCGCCATGCGCGGCATACGAAGCCGCGATCTCGTCGGGCTGGAAGTTCTCGCGCAGCTGGCCCTTGGACGGCGATGCCTTCTTGATCTCGGCGATGACGCCGGACTGGCCCGCGGCCACCTTGCCCTCGATCGCCTGCGCGAAGCCCCGCACGTCCTGCCGGGCCTCGGCTTCGCGCCGCAGGTCGGATTCGCTGCGAAGCAGGCGCGCGGTGGCGACCTCTTCGGCCTTTACTTCCAGTATGCGTTGGAGAATGTCACTCATGACCCGCCCATCAAGATTCCTGTGCGAAGACGGCCTACTGCGCCGCCTTCCTGGTGAAGGAGACGAACTCGTCCAGCCGTGCGCGCGCGGCGCCGCTGGCGATCAGCTCGAAGGCCTTGCGTATGCCTTCGGCCACCGATGACACGGTGTTGCCGGCATACATGGCCAGCCCGCCGTTCAGCGCGACGATGTCGCGCGCGGGGCCCGGTACGTTGGACAGGGCTTCCAGCACGAGTTCACGGGATTCGTCGCGGTTGGCGACTTTCAGGCTGCGATTCGACACCATCTGGAGACCGAAGTCCTCGGGATGGATCTCGTATTCGTGGACCTCGCCATCGCGCAGTTCCCCCACCATCGTGGCCGCGCCCAGCGAGGCCTCGTCCATGCCGTCCTTGCCGTAGACCACCAGCACGTGCTTGGACCCCAGGCGCTGCAACACCCGCACCTGGATGCCGACCAGGTCGGGATGGAACACGCCCATCAGCTGGTTGGCGGCGCCGGCCGGATTGGTCAGCGGCCCCAGCAGGTTGAAGATGGTGCGCACCGCCAGTTCCTTGCGGATGGGCGCGATGTTCTTCATGGCCGAGTGGTGGATGGGCGCGAACATGAAGCCGATGCCGGTGGCCTCGATGCACTCGGCCACGGCGGCGGACGGCAGCATGACGTTGGCGCCCAGCGCCTCCAGCACGTCGGCGCTGCCCGAGGACGACGAGACTCCGCGATTGCCGTGCTTGGCGATCTTGGCGCCGCCGGCCGCCGCCACGAACATGGCCGCGGTCGAGATGTTGAAGGTATGCGCGCCATCGCCGCCCGTGCCCGCCAGATCGACCAGGCCATCGGTATCGGGCACTTTCACGCCGTCGGCGAACTCGCGCATGACCTGCGCGGCGGCGGTGATCTCGCCTATGGTCTCCTTCTTCACGCGCAGGCCCATGATGAGCGCGGCCGCGGTCGCCGGCGACATCTCGCCGCGCATCAGCATGCGCATCAGCGACAGCATCTCGTCATGGAAGATCTCGCGGTGTTCGATGCAACGCACCAGCGCTTCGGTAGGGGTAATGGGCACCATGGACTCCTTGGGAAATCGTTGCCGCTGGTTCATGCGTTCAACTGCAGGAAATTGCGCAGCAAGGCATGGCCGTGCTCGCTCAGGACGGATTCGGGATGGAATTGCACCCCGTAGACAGGGAGGCTGCGATGGCGCACGCCCATGATCTCCCCATCGTCGGTCTGCGCCGTCACCTCCAGGCAATCGGGCAGGCTGTCGCGTTCGATGGCGAGCGAGTGGTACCGGATGACCGTGTAGGGGGACGGCAAGTCCCGGAACACGTCGCTGCCCGTATGGGTCAGGGCCGACGTCTTGCCGTGCATGATCTGCCGCGCGCGGACGATTTTGCCACCAAACGCGGCGCCGATGGACTGGTGGCCCAGGCACACGCCCAGGATGGGCACCTTGCCGGCATAGGCCTGGATCAGCGGCACCGAGATGCCGGCCTCGGCGGGCGAGCACGGTCCGGGCGAGATGCAGATGCGCTCGGGCGCCAGGGCCGCGATCTCGTCCAGCGTGATCTGGTCGTTGCGGTACACCCGCACGTCCGCGCCGAGTTCGCCGAAGTACTGGACCAGGTTGTAGGTAAAGGAATCGTAGTTGTCGAGCATCAGCAGCATGCCGCTCTCCCCGTGGAATCGAACAGGCCGGTGGCCGGGAACACGTCGGCGATCGCGCCGCACGAGAGCGGGCGCCACCACGCGAGCGACGAGCCACGAAGCGCGTGTGCGGGGGGTCGGCTGGCAAGGGGAGGTACTGCTGGATGCACGGACAATCTCCTGGATCGGGAGCCGCCGTGCCGGAGGAGCTGTGTGAAATCGCGACCTGCCACCGGTTACGGCGGCAGGGTGCAGTTTTCGAACCGCAACGACATGCCGCTTCCTAGCGGAAGCGCCACCACTGAGCTGCTTGGTTCGAAACGATGCGGTTCATGTCTTGAGGTGAGTCGGGAGCCGCGGCCATGTGCGCGTTTCTGCTCCGGCGAGGATTCTAGCGCGTCCGCGTTTCGCTTGTCGAACGGAAGAAATGGGGACGGAGCATGACACCGGCATGCCTCGGGCCTGCCCACGCCAAAAGAGGCCTCGCACAACCCTAGCGATAGAACGCCGTCGGCGGCACGCCGAACTGCCGCTTGAACGCGGCCGCGAATGCGCTCTGGCTCTCGTAGCCGTGATCGAACGCGACCCGCAGCACCGGCAGGCCCTGGGCCAGCGCCTCGAGCGCCAGCAGCAGCCGGGCCTGCTGGCGCCATCGGCCGAAGCTCACGCCGGTGCTGCGCAGGAAGTGGCGATGGAAAGTCTTGGGACTCATCGCCAGCCGGGCTGCCCACAGCTGCGCCGTGACGGTGGCGGCGGGATCCTCGGTCAGGGCCCGGCACACGCGCGCGATGCGCGCATCCTCGGGCCAGGGCAGGTGGAACGGCAGCACCGGCAAGGCACGCAGTTCGTCCAGCAGGAAGCGCATCAACCGGCCATCGCGGCTATCGGCCGGGTAGTCCGGCGGCACCAGGGTGGCGGCCAGGATCAGCTCGCGCAGCAGCGGCGGAACGTCGATCACGCAATCGCTTCCGGGCACGCCCTCGATCGCGTCCACGTTGACGAACAGGCTGCGCATGCGTACCGCCCCACGCGCGCGGATGGTGTGCTCGACCCCCGCTTGCAGCCAGACCGCGCGGGTGGGCGGCACGACCCAGCGGCCGGCGGCGGTTTCCACCGCCAGCACACCTTCGATGGCATAGACCAGTTGCGATCGCGGGTGGCTGTGGGGAGGAATGACGTGGCCGGCCGGGTAGTCCACCGCCACGCCGGTCACGGGCGTGGCGGTGGAGTCGTAGGCGGAACCGGCGGCATGGGAAATCATGGCCCATACTACCTTGGACTGACCATTTCGCGACAAGAAAAGGCCAAAACGCGCAATACGGCCATGATCCGCCGCTTCTATCCTTGACGGCATCGATTATCCGGTTGACCCCATGCACCTCGTCTTCCACGCGCTTTCGCCACTACGGCCCCTGCCCTCCGGCCGGGGTCTGCCTGCGCGCACGACGACCACGGACACCCGCTGATCTCCCCAGACCCCGGCCGGACGCAGCTTTTACCTGAAAGCAGGGAGATCGCGTCCACATTCCGAGGCCTGTCATGATCGACCATCCCGAAACCAAGTATCGCCCCTTCCCTCCCGTCCACCTGCCCGGCCGCCAATGGCCTACGCGCACCATCGCGCGGGCGCCCGTCTGGCTGTCGACCGATCTGCGCGACGGCAACCAGGCCCTGTTCGAACCGATGAACCGCGACCGCAAGCTGCGGTTGTTCGACGAGCTCGTGCGGCTGGGATTCAAGGAAATCGAGGTCGGCTTTCCCGCCGCCTCGCGCACCGACTTCGACATCGTCCGGCACCTGGTCGACCAGCGTCGCATTCCCGACGACGTCACGCCCATGGTCATCACGCAGTTGCGCGAGGACCTGATCCGCGAAACCGTCCGCAGCATCCGGGGAGCCCGGCGGGCCATCGTCCATTTCTACAACGCCATCGCGTCTGCCTGGCGCCGGGTGGTGTTCGGCATGTCCGTGCCCGAGATCCGGCGGATGGTCGAGCACCACGTGCGGCTCCTGCGCACGCTGACCGACGACTGCCCGGAAACCGAATGGGTCCTGCAGTATTCGCCGGAGACCTTCTGCATGGCCGAGCTGGAGGTGTCGCTGCAGATGTGCAACACGGCCATACGCGCCTGGGACGCGGGCCCCGGGCGGCCCGTCATCATCAACTTGCCGACCACCGTGGAGGTAGCCACCCCCAACGTGTTCGCCGACCAGATCGAATGGATGAACGGCCGTATCGAGCGGCGCGAGCACGTGGTCCTGTCCGTGCACCCCCACAACGACCGGGGCACCGGCGTGGCTTGCGCCGAGCAGGCCCTGCTGGCGGGCGCCGAGCGCGTGGAAGGCTGCCTGTTCGGCAACGGCGAGCGCAGCGGCAATCTCGACCTGGTCACGCTGGCACTGAACCTGTACACGCAGGGCATCCACCCCGGGCTGGATTTCTCGGACATCGCCGCCGTGGCACGGGTGGCCGAGGAATGCACCGCCCTGCCCATCCATCCCCGCCATCCGTATGTCGGCGACCTGGTCTTCACCGCTTTCTCGGGGTCGCACCAGGACGCCATCGCCAAGGGCTTCGCGGCGCGCAGCGAAGGCGATTTCTGGGAAGTTCCCTACCTGCCCATCGATCCGCACGACCTGGGTCGCACCTACGACAGCATCGTCCGCGTCAACAGTCAGTCGGGCAAGGGCGGCATCGCTTTCCTGCTCCAGCGCGACCGTGGCGTGGTCATGCCGCGCCGCATGCAGGTGGAGTTCGGCGCCATCGTGCAAAAGCATGCGGACGCCAGCGAAACGGAGCTCGGCAGCGACGAACTGTGGGCGCTGTTCAGCCGCACCTATCTGGCGCCGACCGCCGAGGGCGGCTCGCTGGTCTATCGCGGCCACCGGCTGTTCGACGCCGAGGCAGGCCAGGGCATCGAACTGGAAGTGGCGGACGGGACGGGGCGCGTGCGCCGCCTGTGCGGCACCGGCAACGGGCCCATCGCGGCGACGGTGGACGCGCTCGGCGTGCCGCTGCGCATCGATGGCTACGAAGAGCGCAGCCTGGGAGCCGGCGCCGACGCCCAGGCCTTCGCCGTCGTCGAGGCCGCCCTGCCCGGCGTTCCGGGGACCCGCTACGGCGCGGGCCGCCACGCCAACATCGTCGTGGCGTCGATACTCGCGGTGCTGAGCGCGGCGGCGCGTTTCGCAAGCTCGACCGAAGCGGCTGCCGTGTAATCCTCTCCAGGGCCGGCGGCAAATATTGCATGGGCCGGCCCGCGGCGCGGCCCGGCGCCGGGTCCGCACCCCGGCTCTTTCCGGGGGCCGCCGCGCGGGTCGGGGCCGGTGCGGCGCCGCGGCATGCCGCTTGCTTGCCGTCCGCTACGAGCGAACCCGCGGAACGTCCCGACGTGGCGCGGCGGTGCCGCTCATCCAGTCCGAAGGAGATGGCATGAGCGACGCCAAGCCGGGCAGGCCCCGGTCCGATTTCACGCCGCAGCCGGGCGTGCGGGGCTGCGACACGGCTCGCCGGCAGATGCTGGCGGTGTCGCTGGCGGCCCTGCTGGGCGGTCCCTGGCTGCTGCGCCTGGCCTCGGGCGCCGCCCCCGCCTCGGGTAGCGCGGCATCCCGCCCCGCCGCCTTGTCCCCCGAACAGGAGTCCTTCCTGCGCTTCTCGCAAGCCATGACCGGACACGGCGACCTGAATCCCGTAACGGCCGGACGCATCTACGACGCCATGCGCCAGGCCTCCGCGGACTTCCCGGGACAGGCCGCGAAGCTGGCCGGCCTGGCTGGCGATGCGGCCGAACCCGAATCGCTGCTGCAGCGCGCCACCGAGGCCGGCCTGCGCGAGACCGCGCTGGCCGTGGTCGCGGCCTGGTACACGGGCTCGGTGGGCGCGGACAGCAGGGCCACCGTCGTGGCCTATCGCGACGCCCTGATGTACCGCCCCGTCCAGGACGCCCAGACCGTGCCGACCTACTGCAATTACGGTCCCGCCTGGTGGGTGGCCGACCCGCCTCCGATAGGCGTCTCGCCCCCGGTGGAGCGTCCCGGCCCCGAAGCGCCCACGACCGGCTTTCCCGTTCCGACCACGCGGCCCCCGGCGCCGCCTCGTTCCACGCCCCAGGGCGCCCCGTCCGGGGAAGGCCGATGAAGACGCCCTCCTTCGACGCCCAGGGAAATGCCTCCGCCGATATCGTCGTGGTGGGCTCGGGCGTGGTCGGCGCCATGATCGCCGACCAGCTTGCCGGCCAGGGCCATGCCGTGCTGGTCCTGGAGGCCGGCCCGCGGATCGATCGCGGCCAGGCGGTCGAGAACTGGCGCAACATGCCCTTCTTCAATCGCGTGGGGTCCGACTTCCAGGGACTGTTTCCCCAATCCCCGCTGGCCCCCGCGCCGCTGTACTTCCCCAAGAACGACTACGTGCTGACCACCGGCCCCAGCGGCGGCGGCTTCCAGCAGGGCTACCTGCGCGTGGTGGGGGGCACGACCTGGCACTGGGCCGCATCGTGCTGGCGCCATCTGCCCGTGGACCTGCGCATGCGGAGCGCCTATGGGGTCGGACGCGACTGGCCGATCTCGTATGACGAGCTGGAGCCCTTCTATTGCGAAGCCGAGGACCGCATGGGCGTGGCCGGTCCCAACGATCCCGCGCTGCAATCACCGTCCGAGCGCAGCCGGCCCTATCCGATGGACATGATCCCCTGGGGTTATGGCGACCGGCGCTTCGCGGAAGTGGTCAACGCCCACGGCTACCGTTCCGTGCCCATTCCCCAGGCGCGCAACACGCAGCCCTGGCATGGCCGTCCCGCCTGCTGCGGCAACAACAACTGCCAGCCCATCTGCCCCATCTCGGCCATGTACAACGGCATCCACCACGTGACCAGCGCCGAGGGCAAGGGCGCCAAGGTGCTGGAGCAGGCGGTGGCCTATCGGCTGGACACCGACGAGAACAACCGCATCACGGCGGTGCACTGGTATGACGCGCAACGGCAGTCGCACCAGGCCATGGGCAGGATGTTCGTGCTGGCCTGCAACGGGATCGAGACTCCTCGCCTGCTGCTGCTCGCCGCCAATGAACGCAACCCACGCGGCATCGCGAACTCGTCCGACCAGGTCGGACGCAACATGATGGATCACTCGGGCTTCCACTGCACCTTCCTCGCGCGTGAACCGATCTGGACCGGGCGCGGGCCGGCGCAGAGCAGTTGCCTAGTCGGTCCGCGCGACGGGGCCTTCCGCTCGGAATACTCGGCCAACAAGATCATCCTGAACAACATCACGCGTGTCGGCCCCGCCACCACGCAGGCCCTCAAGCTCGGCCTGGTCGGCAAGGCGCTGGACGACGAGATCCGCCGCCGCACCGCCTATGGCGTGGACCTGTCGATCAGCCTGGAGCCGCTGCCGGATCCCAGCAACAGGCTTACGCTGAGCATCACCCGGCGCGATCCGCTGGGCCTGGCCTGTCCCGACATCCACTACGACGTGGGCGACTACGTGCGCAAGGGCGCCGAAGCTTCGCGCCGCCAGCTCGAACACATAGGCAGCCTGTTCGACGCGGTGGAGTTCCACATCACGCCGGACCTGAACGCCAACAACCACATCATGGGCGGCACCATCATGGGCGCGAACCCCAGGGACTCGGTGGTGGATGGCGACTGCCGGGCCCACGACCATCCGAACCTGTGGCTGCCGGGCGGCGGCGCCATGCCGTCGGCCAGCGTGGTCAACAGCACCCTGACCATGGTGGCCCTGGGCCTGAAGGCGGCGGCCTCCATCGAACGGGAACTGGGGCGAGGCTAGGATGCGCACGCATACGACATGGCCGTTGCGTTCCGCCCGCCGCGCCACGGCCATCGCGGCGCTGGTCCTCGGCATGCCGGCGGCGGTGGCCGCGCAGCCGGCACCGGCGCCCGGCGCGCCGGCGGATGCTGCCCTGATCGAACGCGGCCGCTATCTGGCCGTCGCCGCCGACTGCACGGCCTGCCACACGGCCAAGGGCGGCAAGCCGTATGCGGGCGGCTACAGCGTGGAGTCCCCGCTGGGCACCATTTATGCGACCAACATCACGCCATCGAAGACGGCCGGCATAGGCAACTACACCGAGGCGCAGTTCGCCCGCGCGCTGCGCCAGGGAATACGGGCGGACGGCGCCCATCTCTACCCGGCCATGCCCTACACCGCCTATACCGCGATCAGCGACGAAGACGTGCACGCGCTTTATGTCTATTTCATGCAAGGGGTCGAACCGGTGGACACGGAGGTCGCCCGGACCCGGCTGCCTTTCCCCTTCAACCTGCGCCTGTCCATGGCCGCCTGGAACCTGCTGTTCCTGAAGGACGAGCGCTTCCAGCCAGACGCCGGCGCCAGCGAGGAGGTCAACCGCGGGGCCTATCTCGCCAACGCGCTGGCCCATTGCAGCACCTGCCATACGCCGCGCAACGCGCTGATGGCCGAACGCGAAAGCCGCTTCCTGGCCGGGAGCGGACTGGGAGCCTGGTACGCACCCAACATCACGCCCCATGCTTCAGGCATAGGCGGCTGGAGCGACGAGGACCTGGTCCGGTACCTGCGTACCGGCCACGCCGCAGGCAAGGGCCAGGCCGCCGGCCCCATGGCCGAGGCGGTCGAGAACAGTTTCCAGCACCTGCGGCCGGAAGATCTCCAGGCCATGGTGGCCTACCTGCGTACGGTCCGGCCCGTCGCCGACGAAGGCGCGCCGGCACGGCCGGCCTACGCCCAGGGGCGCGCCTTCAGCAGCGAGGCCGAGCTGCGCGGCACGCATGGCCCCAACGAGCGCGACAGCCTGAAGACCGGCGCGGCGCTCTACAGCGCCCACTGCGCCAGTTGCCACCAGGCCGACGGCTCCGGCAGCGCCAACCAGCGCTATCCTTCGCTGTTCCACAACACGGCCACCGGCGGGCCGAACCCCGCCAATCTCGTCGCCGTCATGCTCTATGGCGTCGAGCGCGACGCCGGAGGCGAACATGCCCTGATGCCGCGCTTCGACGGCCAGTCCTACGTCAGCGCGCTGTCCGACGAGCAGATCGCCGCCATCTCGAACTACGTGCTGGCCCAGTACGGCAACGGCGCGTCCCGCGTGTCCGGCCGCGACGTGGCGATCGCCCGCCAGGGCGGTCCCCGTCCCCTGCTCGCCAAGGTCCAGCCCTTCATCGTCTGGACGCTGATAGGCGTGGCGATCCTGGTCGTGGTACTGGCCGCCCTTCTGCTGACGAGGCGCCGCCGACGCCGCTCCACCATACCCTGATGCCATGGACGCCCTGCTGCTCGCCCGTATCCAGTTCGGGTTCACGATCTCCTTCCACATCATCTTTCCCGCCCTGACCATCGGGCTGGCGAGCTACCTGGTCGTGCTGGAAGCACTATGGCTGCGTACCCGGCGCCAGGCCTACATCGACCTGTACCACTTCTGGCTGAAGGTGTTCGCGGTCGCCTTCGCGATGGGCGTGGTGTCGGGCATCGTGATGGCCTACCAGTTCGGCACCAACTGGAGCAACTTCTCGCGCTTCGCGGGCAGCATCACCGGCCCCCTGCTGACCTACGAAGTCCTGACCGCCTTCTTCCTCGAGGCGGGCTTCCTGGGCGTCATGCTGTTCGGCCTGAAGCGGGTGGGACCCGGCCTGCACTTCGTCTCGACCCTGGCGGTGGCGATCGGCACGCTGATCTCGGCCACCTGGATCCTGGCCTCGAACAGCTGGATGCACACCCCGCAGGGACACGAGATCATCGACGGACGGGTCGTGCCGGTGGACTGGCTGGCCGTCATCTTCAACCCGTCCTTTCCCTACCGGCTGGCCCACATGGTGACCGCGGCCTACCTCGCGACGGCCCTGATGGTTGGCGGTACCGCCGCATGGCACCTGCTGCGCGGGCACGGCAGCCCGCCGGTGCGCACCATGCTGTCGATGGCCATGTGGATGCTGCTGGCCGCGGCGCCCATCCAGGCCATCCTGGGCGACCAGCACGGACTGAACACGCTGCGGTACCAACCCGCCAAGCTGGCTGCCATCGAGGGGCATTGGGAACGCCCGCCGGCGGGCGAAGGGGTGCCGCTGACGTTGTTCGGCTGGCCGGACATGAAGGCGGAGACCACGCGCTACAAGGTCGACGTGCCCCGCCTGGGCAGCCTGATCCTGACCCACAGCTGGGATGGCGAAATCCCGGCCCTGAAGGAATTCCCGCCCGAGGACCGCCCGAACTCGACCATCGTGTTCTGGACCTTCCGCATCATGGTCGGCCTGGGCCTGTTGATGATCGCGCTGGCGCTGTGCGGGCTGTGGCTGCGGCGCTCGTCCCGGCTGTACGCGTCGCGGCCCTTCCTGCGCTTCGCGCTGGCGATGTCGCCGGCGGGCCTGGCCGCCATCCTTGCCGGCTGGTACACCACCGAGATCGGTCGCCAGCCCTGGACGGTGTACGGCCTGCTGCGCACGGCAGACGCGGCCACGCCGCAGCACACGACCGGGCAGGTGGCCTTCACCCTGCTGCTGTTCGTGGTCGTGTACTTCGCGGTGTTCGGCGCGGGCACCGCCTACGGACTGAGGTTGCTGGCCAAGGGGCCTGCTCCCGCCGAACACCGGCGCGACGCCGGCGGCGGGCCGGGCGAACGGCGCCAACCCATGCGGCCGCTGTCGGCCGCGCAGGAAGACGGCGACGGCGAGGCGCCGGAGGAGTCGCACCATGGGCATTGACCTGCCGCTGATCTGGGCCGTGATCATCCTGTTCGGCATCATGATGTACGTCATCATGGATGGCTTCGATCTGGGCATCGGCCTCCTGTTCCCGTTTTTCCCGGACAAGGACGAGCGCGACGTGATGATGAACACCGTGGCGCCGGTCTGGGACGGCAACGAAACCTGGCTGGTGCTGGGCGGCGCCGGCCTGCTGGCCGCTTTTCCCCTGGCCTATTCGGTCATCCTGAGCGCGCTGGCGCTGCCGCTCATCCTGATGCTGGTGGGCCTGATCTTCCGCGGCGTGGCCTTCGAGTTCCGCTTCAAGGCCCGCGACCATGAGCGGCGGCTGTGGGACCGCGCATTCGCGGGCGGTTCGCTGCTGGCCACGTTCTGCCAGGGCGTCACGCTGGGCGCCTTCCTGAACGGCCTGCCCGTGCGCGACGGCAACTACGCGGGCGGCGCCTTCGACTGGATCTCGCCGTTTCCATTGTTCACCGGGCTGGGACTGCTGTGCGCCTATGCGCTGCTCGGGGCAACCTGGCTGGTCCTGAAGACCGAAGGCGAACTGCAGGCCCGCATGCGGCGCATCGGCGCGCGGCTGGCCTGGATCACGCTGGCGGTGATCGGCGTCATCAGCATCTGGACGCCACTCACGCATCCGCCCATCGCCGAGCGCTGGTTCAGCTTCCCCAACATCGTCTGGTTCGCGCCGGTGCCGGTGCTGGTGCTGCTGGTGACCTGGGGGCTGTTGCGCGCCCTGCGCCGGGACGGCCACGCCTCGCCTTTCCTGCTGACCCTGGCCCTGGTCTTCCTGGGATACAGCGGACTGGGCATCAGTCTGTGGCCCTACGTCATTCCCCCCGGCATCTCGATCTGGGACGCGGCCGCGCCGCCGCAAAGCATGGGCTTCACGCTGGTGGGCGCGCTGCTGGTGATCCCGTTCGTGCTGATGTACACCGCCCTGGGATACTGGGTCTTCCGCGGCAAGGTGCGCCATGGCGAGGGCTACCACTGATGGTCGGCGCGCACCGCGCCTGGCCGCGCCGCCTCGCCTGGCTGCTCGCGCTGTGGGCGGGCGGCGTGGCCGCGCTGGGCATCGTCGCGGCCGTGCTGAAACTGATCATGCGCGGCGTCGGCCTGGCATGACACCGGCGCCTCAAACCGTGCGCCGGGTATTCATCAACATGTCGTAAAGCAGTTGGGCGACCGGACTGAGCTGCCTGCCGCGCCGGTGGATCAGGCCGATGTCCCGGCTGATGGCCGGCTCGCGCAAGGGCTTGCTGACCAGGGCCGCATGCCGGCCCTTGGGCATGGCCAGTTGCGGCACGACGCCTATGCCCACTCCCGCTTCCACCAGGCTGACCAGCGCGGGCACGTGCTGGACCTCGCAGAACCATCGCGGCTGGTGCTCGCTATGGGCAAGGGCCTGGTCCATCAGGAAGCGGTTGCCGCTGCCCTGGGCCAGCCGGATGAAATGGTGATCGGCCAGTTGCGCCCAGGTCAGCGTGCGCCGCGCGGCCAGGGGATGGTCGCGCCGCAGCGCGACCACGAAGGGTTCGTTCAGCAAGGGCTGGTACGCGATCTCGGCATCCTGCGTGCCGATGTAGGTCAGCCCGAAGTCGGCGTCGCCGCGCGCCACCGCGGTCAGGACCTCGGACGATGACTCGTCGATGATGCGGATGCGGATGCGCGGATATTTCTGGTGGTACTGGCGGATGACCTCGGGCAGGAAGTAGGCCACCGCCGACGGCACGCAGGCGATGGTCACCTCGCCCGACAGTTTCTCGGCCACATCCTGGATCCCTATCAGCGCATGCTCGAGCTCGTTGAGGACGTTCCTGGCGCGCGGCACGAAACCGCGCCCTATGGTCGTCAGCTGGACCTTGCGCGTGGTCCGTTCGAACAGCTTGACGCCCAGGGCATCCTCCAGCTTGTCCACCCGCCGGGACAGCGCGGACTGCGACACGTACAGGGACTCGGAAGCGGCCCGGAAGCTTCCCAGGTCCGCCACGGCAAGAAAGGCGCGCAGATCGGCCAGGTCGAATTTCATGCGTTTTCGTCAAGAATCCATCCAATTTTTGCACTTTACTCCTGTTTGGTCGTCGCCCAAGATGCGTCCACAGCCTTGCTTCCAGGGCGAAGCCAGATACGGAGACAGACTTGCCACGCTCGATTTCCCGCCTTCTCGTCTTGCGGCTGCTTGCCGGCAGCGCGCTGCTGGCCGCCGCCTCGCCCGGTCCGGCGCAGGCCGACACCTGGACGCCCGCCAAGCCCGTACGCCTGCTGGTGCCCTACGGTCCCGGCGGCAGTTCGGACGTGATCGCCCGCGCCATCGCCACGGAAATGGCGAAAGGCCTGGGCAAGGCGGTGGTGGTGGAAAACAAGGGCGGCGGCCAGGGCACGATCGCCACCAACGAAGTGGCCCGCGCCCGGCCCGACGGCTACACCATCGTGCTTGGCCACGTGGGCACGCTGGCGGTCAACCCGGCCATGATGAAAGACCTGCCCTACCAGGTCGACAAGGACTTCGCCCCCATTACCCTGCTGGCGCGCTTGCCCATGGTGTTCGCGGTGTCCGAACGGGTGGAGGCGGCGGACCTTCCCGCCTTCATCCGCCTGGCCCGCGCCCAGCCCGGCAAGTTCAACTACGGCTCGGCCGGCAACGGCAGCGCGGGACACCTTGCCTTCGAGATGCTCAAGTCCACGACGAAGACGGCCATCACGCACATTCCCTACAAGGGCACCGGCGCCCAGGTCGCCGACCTGATCGCCGGCCACATCGACGCCGCGGCCGCCGGCACGCCGGGCCTCTTGCCGCCGTTCCAGGCCGGCCGGATTCGCATCCTTGCCGTAGGCGCCTCGAAGCGCCTGGCGGTGCTGCCCGACGTTCCCACCGTGGCCGAACTCGGCTACCCGGACTTCGAGAGCTCCCAGTGGTTCGGCCTGCTGGCGCCGGCCGGCACGCCCCGGCCCGTTGTCCACCGCCTGCACGAGGAAGCGCTGAAGGCGCTGCATTCGCCTTCGGTCCAGCAGCGCCTGCAGCACGACTCCAGCGAATCGCTGGGCCAGGGGCCCGCCGAATTCGCGGCCTTCATCCGCAGCGAACAGGCGCGCTGGGGTGCGGTGGTTCGCGCCGCCGGCATCTCGGCAGATTGATTTCCCACTCTTCCCCTACGCAGGAACGCTTCATGTCATCCAACGTCGTCCCGCCTACGAAATATTCCGAAGCAGAGCTGACCCGCCTGGGCATCCTGGCGTTCCGCGCGCTGGGCCTGCCCGAGCAGGACGCCCGGGACGTCACCCGCGTGCTGGTGCTGGCCGACATGTTCGGCTTGTCGACCCACGGCCTGAGCCGCCTCGAATCGTATGGCGAGCGGCTGAAGGTCGGCGGTATCGCCGCGCGCGCCCAGGTGACGGTGCACACGGTGGCCCCCGCGCTACGGCTGGTGGACGGCGGCAACGGTGTCGGCCCGCTGGTCGGCATGCATGCCCTGCGCGCGGCCATGGAAGCCGCGACGGAATGCGGCGTGGGTGTCGCGTTCGCACGCGGCAGCAACCATTTCGGTCCGGTCTCGCCCTATTCGCTGATCGCCGCCCAGGATGGGTTCGCCAGCATCATCGGCAGCAATGCCACCACCACCATCGCCCCCTGGGGCGGAAGCGACGCCCGGCTGGGCAACAGCCCGATCGGATTCGGAGTGCCCAACCCGGGCGGCGATCCCTTCCTGCTCGACATGGCGATGAGCGTCGTGGCGCGCGCCAAGATCCGCCGCGCCCTCAAGCAGGGCCAGTCCATTCCCGACACCTGGGCCACCGACCAGGCCGGCCGTCCCACCACCGACCCGGCCGCCGCCCTGGACGGTTTCCTGCTCCCCATAGGCGGGCACAAGGGCTATGGCCTGGCCTTGATGGTGGACCTGTTCGCCGGCCTGCTTTCCAACGCCGCCTACCTGACCCACGTGAAGTCCTGGGTCGAGGCGCCGGACCAACCGCAGAACCTGGGGCACTTCTTCATCCTGATCGACACGCGGCGGCTCGGCTCCACCGCCTGGCTGGCCGATCGGATGAACGACTTCGCCGCCATCCTGCATGGCAGCACGCCGGTCGACCCCGGCCAGCCCGTCATCGTCCCCGGGGAAATCGAGCTGGGCCGGCTGGCGCGCAGCCGCGCGGAGGGCATCGAGCTCGATGCCGACACCGCCGCCCTGCTGGCCGCCTACGCCGGGCCCCGCTAGCGCCACGGCCAGACCAAGGAGAAAGACATGAAGACACTGGCAACGCTGGCGATGCTGGCCCTGGCACTGCCCGGGCACGCGCACGCCGCGGACAAGTACCCATCCAGGCCCGTGCGGGTCATCGTGCCCTACGTCGCCGGCGGCGCCGCCGACATCACCACGCGGGTGGTCGCCCAGAAACTCTCGGACCGCCTGGGCGCGAGCTTCGTCGTCGAGAACAAGCCGGGCGCCAACGGCATGATAGGCACGGACTTCGTCGCCAAGGCGAAGCCGGACGGCTACACCCTGCTGGCCGATGCCAGCGGGCCGCTGGTCGTCAACCCGTCCTTGTACGACAAGGTGCCGTACGACCCGGTGAAGGACCTCGTGCCCGTCAGCCAGTTGACCAGCTATCAATACGCGCTGGTCGTGCCCGCGGCCTCGCCCCTGCGCAGCCTGGACGACCTGGTCCGGACGGCGCGCGCGCAGCCGGGCAAGCTCAGCTATGGTTCCGCCGGCATCGGCGCCGGCGGCCACCTGGCCGGAGAGCTCCTGGCGCTGATGAGCAAGGCCGAACTCACCCACGTCCCCTACAAGGGCAACGCCCAGGCGCTAGCCGATATCCTGGGCGGACAGTTGTCCTTTACCTTCGACACCATCGTGACCGCCGTGCCGCATATCCACGGCGGCAAGCTGCGCGCGTTCGCGGTGTCCGGCCCGACCCGCTCGCCCGCGCTGCCCGATGTTCCCACCATGGAAGAACTCGGCTACAAGGGCTTCCACATCACGCAGTTCCAGGGCATTCTTGCTCCTGCCGGCACCGATGCGGCCATCGTCAGGACACTGAACGATGCGGTGGCCGCCGCCATGCGTGAGCCCGATGTGGTCAAGCGGCTGGCCGACGAGGGCGGCTACGAGATCGTCGCCGGCTCCCCGACGGATTTCGGCCAGTTGATCGCCACCGAACTCGGCATGTACCGGCGTCTGATCCGGGACGCGAACATCAGGATGCAATGAACATGACAACGGTCGATGTCCTGGTCCAGGGCTACCCTGGACGCGCCACCCATCACGGCGGGCTGGGCTGGAGCACGGTGACGCTGGTTCGCGCCGGTGACCGCAACGTCCTCGTCGACGTCGGCGCCTTCGGCGCCCGCAAGCCCATCCTGAAGGCGCTTACCGGCCGCGGCGTGCAGCCGGCCGACATCACCGACGTGGTGCTGACCCATGCCCACTACGACCATGCGGTCAACTTCACGCTGTTTCCGCAGGCCACCGTCTGGATCGGCGACGAGGAACTGAGCTGGGCCGCCGCCCAGCCGCCCGGTTTCAACCCCATCCCCGAACTCTACGTACGCGAACTATGCGCCTCGCCGCGCGTGCGGCGGGTGCGCGACGGCGAAACCTTCCTGCCCGGGCTGCAGGCCATCGCGGCCCCGGGCCATACGCCCGGCCATCTCCTGTTCTATCTGACCGATGCGCAGGAACCGGTGCTGTTCACCGGCGACGCGGCCAAGAACCGCGCCGAACTGCTCAGCATGAGCGTGGCGGACACCGACGACGCGCAGGCCAGCGCCCGCAGCCTGGAAACGATCTGGCAGCTCTGGAAGCGGCGGCCCGGCACATTGCTGGTTCCGGGCCACGACCTCAGCATGCGCCTGGACGCCGACGGCCGCCCCGTCTACGTGGGCGAACGCGCCGCCGAAATCGGCGCCTGGTTCAGCGAGACGCTGCAGCAGACGAAGATCGATCTGTGCTGCCCGCCCCGCCTCGATTTCTCTCAACTCGCGAACGCTTGACCATGCCCATCACTCCCGACGTACGCACCGCCTTCGCCCCCACCGGCGTGCTGCGCGCCTCCATCAACATCGGCAATCCCATCCTCGCCTCCCTGGACGCGGGCAGCGACACCCCGCGCGGCGTATCGGTCGACCTGGCGCGGGAACTGGCGCGCCGGCTGGACCTGCCCATCGAACTGAAGGTGTTCAAGAGCGCCGGCGAATCCGTGCGCGCGGTCACCGACGAAGAGGCCGACGTCGGCTTCTTCGCCATCGATCCCGAGCGTGGGCAAGGCATAGGCTTTACCGCTCCCTACGTGATCATCGAGGGATGCTACCTGGTGCCTCATGACTCGCCGCTGCGCAGCAACGACGAAGTCGACGCCGAGGGCACCACCGTCGTGGTCGGCCGCGGCAGCGCCTACGACCTGTTCCTGACCCGCGCGCTCCAGCACGCCACGCTGCTGCGCGCGCCCACGTCGCCATCGGTGGTCGAGGTCTTCGTGAAGGAAGGCGCCGACGTCGCCGCCGGCGTACGCCAGCAACTGGAGGCCGACATGGCGGCCCGCGGCGGGCTGCGCCTCCTGCCCGGGCGCTTCATGGAAATACGTCAGGCCATGGGCCTACCCAAGGGCCGCGGCGACGAGGCCATCCGGGTGCTGCGGACCTATGTGGAAGAGGCCAAGGCGTCCGGCTTCGTGGCCGAGGCCCTGGAGCGCCACCGGATCGAGGGCGTATCGGTGGCGCCGGCGGATTGAGAGGCAGGCGCCCTTCAGACCGGATCGTCCAATCCCAGCTGCACCTGCTCCGCCGCCCGTAGCACCGCCCGCGCCTTGGCCTCCGTTTCCGCCCATTCCTTCTCGGGCTCGGAGTCGGCCACCACGCCAGCGGCCGCCTGCGCGTACAGCATGCCGTTCTTGATCACGCCGGTGCGGATGGCGATGGCCAGGTCCATCTCGCCGCCGTAGCTCAGGTAGCCCGCCGCCCCGCCGTACACGCAGCGCCGCACCGGCTCCAGTTCGTCGATCAGTTCCAGCGCCCGCACCTTGGGCGCGCCGGACAGCGTGCCTGCCGGAAAGGTCGCGCGCAGCACGTCCATGGAACTCATGTCCCGGCGCAGCAGCCCGGTGACGTTGGACACCAGGTGCATGACATGCGAATAGCGTTCGATCGCCAATTGGTCGGTCACCTGCACCGAGCCGATCTCGGCGATGCGGCCGACGTCGTTACGGGCCAGGTCGATCAGCATGACATGCTCGGCAATCTCCTTGGGATCGGCGCGCAGTTCCTCGGCCAGCGCCAGGTCTTCCTCGGGCGTGCCGCCACGCGGACGGGTGCCGGCCAGGGGCCGGATCGTGACGCGGCTGCGGGTCTCGCCCTGTTCCTGCACCGCCTCCTGCCGCACCAGGATCTCGGGCGAGGAACCCACGACGTGGAAGTCGCCGAAATTCCAGAAGTACATGTAGGGCGAGGGATTGAGCGAGCGCAGCGCCCGGTACAGCGACAGCGGCGAATCGCGGAAGGGCTTGGCAATGACCTGGCCCACCTGGACCTGCATCAGGTCGCCGGCGGCGATGTATTCCTTGGCCTTGCGCACGGCCGCCAGGTAGTCCGGCTTCTGGAAGTCGCGGCGGGTCTCGGTGACCATGCTGGCCTGGCTGTACGGGATCTCGGCCGGGCGGCGCAGCTGGGCACGCAGGTCCAGCAGGCGGGTGCGGGCGCGGGCATAGGCTTCGCGCTGGCCGGGGTCGGCGTAGACCATCAGGTAAAGCCGCCCGCTCAGGTTGTCGATGATGGCCAGTTCGTCGATCAACAGCAGCAGCAGGTCGGGCACCGGATCGCCCATGCCGGCGGGGTCGGGCTTGGTGCAGGGGCCCAGCCGGGGTTCGATGTGGCGGACCATGTCATGGCCGAAGTAGCCGGCCAGGCCGCCCACGAAACGGGGCATCCCGGGACGCAGCGCCACCTTGAAGCGTTTCTGGTATTCGGCGATGAAAGCGAGCGGATCGCCCTCGTGGCGCTCGACCACCTGGTCGTCGGTCACCACCTCGACGTTGCGGCCGCGCGCCCGGATGAAGGTGCGCGCGGGCAGGCCGATGAAGGAGTAGCGCCCGAAACGCTCGCCGCCCACCACGGACTCCAGCAGGCAGCTCATGGCGCCGCGCCGGGGCCCGCTCTGGGCCAGTTTCAGATAGAGCCCGAGCGGGGTATCCAGGTCGGCATAGGTTTCGGACACCAGCGGGATGCGGTTGTATCCCTGGGAAGCCAGGGCCTGGAATTCGACTTCGGTCATGCTTGCCTCGTATCGCGTGGAATGTTGGAGTTCCGCCGGCCCCTGTCCGGAACGCACGAGCAGACATGCCCCGACGGTCCGGCAGGACTCGGGCGGGGAGATTCGTATCGGGATTTGCTAGGGGCCGGTCAGCGCGCTGGCTTACGGCCGGAGAGAATCACCACCACCCGGCAGACGAACGCCACCAGCGCCACCAGGCGCAGGTTTGAGCGGACGACCGAGTCATGGCAACCATATGTGCGGGAAAAGACCCTGGGAAGAAACTAGAACGACGCCGGCGGAACCACCGTGGTGCGGGACAGGACCTGCGACTGGGAAATCCATTGTGCCGCGTCGACGAGCGTGGAAACTATACCATCGGACTCGATGGCATGCACATCCCGCCCCTCGTTGTAACCGTAGGGGACGAGCAGCACGCGGCAACCGGCCGCCTTGGCCGCCGACGCATCGTTCATGGAGTCGCCCACCACCACGGCCTCGGCCGGCGTGACGCCCAGCAGTTCACACGCATGCAGCACGGGGTCGGGATCCGGTTTCTTGCGGGCCACGCTGTCGCCGCTGACCACGGCGTCGAAATAGGCGCGCAGCCCGATCCGCTCCAGGAGCGGGCCGGTGAACTCGGCCGGCTTGTTGGTCACGACCGCGATGCGCAGGCCCTGTGCCTTCATGGCCTGCAGGCCCTCGAGCACGCCGTCGAAGATGCGGGCGGTCTCGCCGTTGACCTCCTGGTAGGCATGGCGGAAGACATCCAGTGCCTCCGGAAAACGCTCCTGCCCGGCGCGGCCGTCCAGGCTGCCCGACAGCGCGCGGTGCACCAGGTTCTCCATGCCCTTGCCGACGAAGGTGGCGATCACGTCCTCGCGCAGGGGCACCAGTCCGAATTCGACCCGCATGACGTTCGCCGCGCGCGCCAGGTCGGGCACGGAATCCACCAGGGTCCCGTCGAGATCGATCAGTACGGCGCGAAAACTCATGCTGGCTCCTTGCTTGCCGGGTCCGGCTCAGGCGTAGGACGCATCGCCCTTGGCGATCTGCGCACGCATTTCCTTGATGACCGCCGCGTAGTCGGGCTTGCCGAAGATGGCCGACCCGGCGACGAAGGTATCGGCGCCCGCCGCGCGGATGGCGGCGATGTTGTCGGCCTTGACCCCGCCGTCGACCTCCAGCGCGATGACGCGGCCGGTTTCCGCCTGCCAGCGATCCAGCCGCGTGCGCGCCTGGCGCAGCTTGTCCAGCGTGGAAGGCAGGAAGCTCTGGCCCCCGAAGCCGGGGTTGACCGACATCAGCAGCACGATGTCCAGCTTGTCCATCACGTAATCCATCCAGTCCAGGGGCGTGGCGGGGTTGAACACCAGCCCGGCCTGGCAGCCGTGGTCGCGGATCAGCGCCAGGGTACGGTCGACGTGGCGCGAGGCCTCGGGGTGGAAGGTGATGACGTCGGCGCCGGCCTTGGCGAACATCGGGATCAGCGCATCCACCGGCTCCACCATCAGGTGCACGTCGATGGGCACCTGCACGTGGGGGCGGATGGCCTCACAGACCATGGGGCCGATGGTCAGGTTGGGCACGTAATGGTTGTCCATCACGTCGAAATGTATCCAATCCGCACCGGCGGCCACGACATTGCGCACCTCTTCCCCCAAGCGGGCGAAATCGGCGGATAGAATGCTGGGGGCGATACGCGTGGAAGCGGGCCCGGAAATGGTGAAGGCTGGCATAAGATATTCCGTTTGCAGGAGCAGGCCCGCCCGGCATCCCGGCGGACGCCATGCCCGCGGATGCCGGCCCGGCCGGATGCCTCCCATTGTAGAAGCTTGTCAGACCCCTATGGCGCACGCATGAAATCTCATGAACTGACGGTTACCGTACAGCCCCGCTACCTGGCCGATCAATCCGACCCCGGCAAGCTGCAATACGTCTTTGCGTACACCATCCGCATCACCAACACCGGATCCGAACCCGCCCAGCTGATCAGCCGCCACTGGATCATCACCGACGGCAACCAGCAGGAGCAGGAAGTCCGGGGCCTGGGGGTCGTGGGCCAGCAACCCCTGCTGCAGCCCGGCGAAAGCTTCGAATACACCAGCGGCTGCCCGCTTTCGACGCCGGTGGGCACCATGCGCGGCACCTACCACTGCGTCGGCGAGAACGGCATGCCCTTCGAGGTCGACATCCCCGAATTCGTCCTGGCCATGCCCCGGACGTTGCACTGATGAGCGCCCCTACTCCTCGCCGGCATCTGTCCCAGAACGCAACGGTGGGGACACAGGATGCGGCGGATCCGGCTTTGCCGGTCCGCTCGCATCGCCCCCTGGGGGGCGCGCGGAGCGCGTAGGGGGGGGATTGACCCTGCCTCGCATGGTCCACACCACGATGAATATGAGTATGGAAAGCGCCAGGAACGCTTCCAGCAGGAGCAACCACATAATGTCCCTTCGCGAGTTCATTGCCAGGAACTGGCATTGCCGCCAATTTAACCGCTTCCCCCTGTCCGCGCTCGCCCTGGCCGCGGCCGTGGCCGGATGCGCGCAGCCGACCGGCACGGGCCAGGCCCCGCAGGACACAGGCACGGCGCCGTCCCAGCCCGCCGTGACCGCCCCGCCGGCCACGGTAGCGCCTCCGCCGGTGCCCGACAGCGCGCGGCCGCTGCCCCCGCCCGTTCCCCGGCCGGCCAGCAAGCCCGCCCTGCAAAGCAGCAAGCACTTCGTGCGCGGGACCTGGCAGCAGTTGCCGGGCTGGCGTACCGATACGGTCGAGGCGATCTGGCGTCCGTTCCTGGCCAATTGCCGGTCCATCATCCTGCGCACGGGCCGGCCGGTCTCCAACACCGCGCCTCCCATGGCCGACCCCTATGCGTGGCAGCAGGTCTGCGCGGCCGCGCGCGAGCTGCCGGCCACGCCCTCGGCGGACCAGGTGCGTGCCTTCATGGAACAGTGGCTGCAGCCGTGGTCGGTACGCGGCCCGGGCGGCGAAGTCGCCTCCGGCCTGGCCACGAGCTACTACGAGCCGCTGGTGCATGCCTCGCGCGAACGCGGCGGCGCCTACCAGTGGCCGCTCTACGCGGTCCCGGCCGACCTGCTGACCATAGACCTGGGCGGCCTGTACCCGGAACTCGTGGGCAAGCGCGTGCGGGGCAAGCTCGACGGCAAGCGCGTCGTTCCCTACGACACGCGCGGGGAAATCGAGCGGCCCGAGCGCCAGCCGCCGGCCATCGTCTGGGTCAACGATCCGGTCGATGCCTTCTTCCTGCAGGTGCAGGGCACTGGCCGCGCGGTGCTCGACAACGGCCCCGGCCAGGGCAGCACCATCCGCGTGGCCTATGCCGACCACAACGGCCATCCCTACGTGTCGATCGGCAAGTGGCTGATCGACAAAGGGGAACTGACGCCGGCGCAGGCATCGATGCAGGGCATACGAGCCTGGGCCCAGCGCAATCCGGCGCGCGTCAAGGAAATGCTCAACGCCAACCCGGCCGTGGTGTTCTTCCGCGAGGAAGCCGTGGCCGACCCGTCCGAGGGACCGCGCGGCGCCATGGGGCTGCCCCTGACGCCGCATCGCTCGCTGGCCGTGGACCCGTCCATCGTGCCGCTGGGCAGCCCAGTGTTCCTGTCGACCACCCAGCCGGCCTCGCGCCAGCCCATGAACGTCGTGGCCCTGGCCCAGGACACCGGCACGGCCATCAAGGGCCCGGCCCGGGTGGACCTGTTCTGGGGGTTCGGCGACGAGGCCGGGGAAATGGCCGGCCGCATGAAGCAGCCGACCCGGTTGTGGGTGCTGTGGCCGAAGAACGAAGGGGTGCCGGCGCCGGCGCGCTAGGCCCTGCGCCGCCGGGCGCGCGCCGGCTGCACGTCGGCGCGCAGGCCGCGCGCCTCTTGCTCGAACGCTTCGTACAGCCGCTGGGCCGGGACGGTCAGCGGCGCGTCGGCCCGTGCCACCAGGTGGATCGTGGTCGCGGGCAAGTCGTCCGCGATCGGCAGGGCCACGAGATTCATCGCCGGCCCATGCCGCTGGAAGAATCCCTCGGGCACCACGCCCAGGATGTCCAGGTCCGGCAGAATCGCCAACAGCGTCGAGAACGACTCGCACTCCAGGCGCACGTCGGGCGCCGGCAGCCCGCGCGACTCGAAATCCATCCGCCGGGGGTCGCCCGGCCCGCCCGCCGGTCCCGTCAGCACCCAGGCGGCCTGGGCCAGGTCGGCCAGCCGGGTACGGTCCGCCAGCGGATGCCCGCAGCGGGCGGCGATCAGGTTCCGGCTCGTGAAGATGGGCTGGATGGCCAGGTCGCGCCGTGCGCCTTCGACCGGCAGCGGCCCGATCGCCAGATCCAGTTCCCCGGCCCGCAGTTGCGCGAACATGCGCGGATACAGCGTATCGACCAGCCGTATGCGCACCTGCGGCCAGCGCGCCCGGAAGCGCGCCAGGGCGCCGGGCCCGAGCAGGATGGCGCCGCCCGGCGACAGGCCCACGGTGACGCTGGCCTGGGCATGTTCGGTGTGCCAGGCGATCTCCTCGCGCGCCCGCCCCAGTTCGCGCATCACGGTGGCCGCCCGGGCCGCCAGCATCTCGCCCGCCGGCGCCAGCCTTACCCCCTTGGCGGTGCGCAGCACCAGCGTGGTCCCGAATTCGTCTTCCAGCTGGCGCAGCGATTTGGTCAGGGCCGGCTGCGAGACGTGCAACATCTCGGCCGAGGCGCGCAGGCTGCCGGTCTGGGCCAGCACGAGCAGGAGCTGCAATTGTTGAAGGCGCATCGTCCGGAGGGTGATAACCCCAAGTAATCGATATCAAAAAAAGCGAAGAGCATGTCCGCGCGGCGCGGCCTAGGATTGCCCGTAACGAGCACGGCCAAACCTTACTCCCGGAGGCGCAATTGTCCAAGCGCGTGAAGAACATTCTCTTCATCATGTGCGACCAGCTCAGGGCCGACTACCTGTCGTGCTATGGGCACCCACGCCTGATGACCCCCTACCTGGACCGCCTCGCCGCGCGCGGCGTGCTGTTCGAGCGGGCCTACGTGCAGTCGCCGGTCTGCGGCCCGTCGCGCATGAGCTACTACACCGGACGCTATGTCCAGGCCCACGGCGCCAGCTGGAACTTCGTGCCGCTCAAGGCCGGCGAGATGACCATAGGCGATCACCTGCGGCCGCTGGGCGTGCGCTCGGTGCTGGTCGGGAAGACGCACATGCGGGCCGACCTTGCCGGCATGTCCCGCCTGGGCATAGACCCCGATTCGACGGTAGGCGTGCGGATCGGCGAATGCGGCTTCGACCCCTACGAACGCGATGACGGCATCCACCCCTACTCGGGCCACGACCCCGACCCCGCCTACAACGACTACCTGCGGCGCAACGGCTGCGACGGCGACAACCCCTGGGAGGCCTGGGCCAACACCGGCACCGACAGCGACGGACAGGCGCGCTCGGGCTGGTTCCTGAAGTACTCGCGGCTGCCCGCGCGCGTGCCCGAGCAGCACTCCGAAACCCCCTACATGACCCGGCGGGCCATGGACTTCATGCGGGAGGCCGGCGACCAGCCCTGGTGCCTGCACCTGTCGTACATCAAGCCGCACTGGCCCTACATCGTGCCCGAGCCCTACGCTTCGATGTACGGTCCGGAGGATGTGGCGCCGGTGGTGCGCAGCGAGGCCGAGCGCCAGGATCCGCATCCGGTATATGCCGCCATGATGAGGCACCGGGTGTCGCGGACCTTCTCGCAGGACGGCGTGCGCGAGGCGGTGATTCCCGCCTACATGGGATTGATCAAGCAGATCGACGACCAGATGGGGGTGCTGTTCTCGTTCATGGAAGCAGCCGGCCTGATGGATACGACCATGATCGTGTTCACCTCCGACCACGGCGACTACCTGGGCGACCACTGGATGGGGGAAAAGGATCTCTTCCACGAGCCCGTCATCCGGGTTCCGCTCATCGTCTACGATCCCGACGCGCGCGCCGACGCCACCCGCGGCTCGCGCTGCACCGACCTGATCGAGGCGGTGGATATCGCGCCCACTTTCCTCGATGTCTGCGGCGGCGCGCCGGTGCCGCACGTCATGGACGGCCGCTCGCTGCGCCCGCTGCTGTTCGGCCGGCGCCCGGCCGACTGGCGGCGGGAAGTGGTGTGCGAGTACGACTACGCATTCCAGGACGCCCGCATCGAACTGGGCACCGCTCCGCGCGACGCCTGGATGCGCATGATCTTCGACGGGCGCTGGAAATACGTGCTGTTCGAGGGCTACCGGCCCATGCTGTTCGATCTCGCGTCCGACCCCGACGAGTTCGTGGACCTGGGCGCCTCCCAGGCGCCCGAGCACGAGCAGGCGCGGCGGCGCCTGCACGAGGCCCTGTTCCGCTGGGCGCTGCGGCCCCGCCAGCGCGTGACCGTGCCGGACGCCGCGATCGAATCGGTGGAAGTCCAGCCGCGCATCTCCGAGGGCGGCATCCTGATCGGCTACTGGGACGAGGACGACCTGGCCCGCGCCCGGCAATCCTTCAAGCCCCGGTTCTCGTCCACCAACCCGCTCGTCAAATCGACCCTCGATCGCCTGACGGGCAAGCAAGGAGTCCCGCAATGAGGAACGAAACGCCCGACATCACCCGCGCCCATACCGGCATCGACGGCGTGTCGTGGAACATCCTTGGCCAGGTGTACGTGCCCAAGCAGATGTCCGAGGACAGCTTCTCGTGGCACGCCACCTTCCCGATCGAGACCTTCGTGCCGCCGCACGTGCATCCCCACCAGGACGAGTACATCTTCGTGCTGTCGGGCCGCATCGATCTCATCCTGGACGGCCGGCAGCAGAGCGCCGGCGCGGGCGACCTGGTGCGCATGCCGCGCGGCATCCCGCATGCCTTCTACAACAACTCCGGCGCTCCCGCGACGGCGCTGTTCTGGGCCGCCCCGTCGGGCAGGCTGGTCGAGCTCTACCAGCGCATCCACAATATGTCGAACCCCGCCGAGGTCGTGCAGACGGCGCGCGAGTACGGCGTCGTCTTCCTGCCCCCGGTCTCGGCCGCCGCCTGAGACCGCCCGGTTGCCTCTTCCACGGAGTGTCCAGCCATGCCCCCGTTACGTAGCGTATTCGCGGCCCTGCTGACGACCGCCCTGGCCTCGGGCCCGGCCTGTGCCCAGGACTACCCGTCCCGGCCGATGCGCATCATCGTCCCCCTGCCGCCGGGCAGCCCGCCCGACGTGCTGGCGCGCCTGGTGGGCGAACGCCTGCAGGCGGCCTGGCACCAGCCCGTGGTGGTCGAGAACCGGCCCGGGGCCACCGGCATGATAGGGCTGGCCGCCGTGGCGCAGGCCCAGCCCGACGGCTACACCATGGGCATGATGTTCCTGACCCACACGGTGCTACCCGCGCTGTTCGGCAAGGTGCCCTACGACACCGCCAACGCCTTCGCGCCCATCTCCAACCTGGTCTGGATCTACAACGTGCTGGCCGTGCCCCAGGGATCGGACATCGCCACGCTGGACCAGTTGATCGCGCGGGCCAAGGGCGCGCGGGGCGCCGTGACGTACGCATCGGGCGGCAACGGCTCCCCGGCGCACCTGATCGGCGAAGGCTTCGCGCAGTTCGTCGGTGCCGAGATGCTGCACGTGCCCTACAAGGGGCCGGCCGAAGCGGTGCAGGGCCTGCTGTCGGGCGACGTCTCGGCCATGTTCGCCACCTCGTCGGTGGCCGTGCCGCTGGTCAAGGCCGGCAAGCTGCGCGCGCTGGCGGTGACCAGCCCCACTCGCCTGGCCACGCTGCCCGATGTCCCCACGCTGGAGGAAAGCGGCGTGCGCGGTTTCAGGATGAAGGAATGGGAAGGCCTGGTGGCTCCCGCCGGCACGCCGGCCGCGGTGATCGCCAAATGGCATGACGAGCTGGCCCGGATCATGGCGCAGCCCGAGGTGCTCAGGCAGGTCCGTGAACTGGGCATGACGCCCGCCGACCCTCACACCTCGGCCGAGTTCGGGACGCTGATCCGGTCCGAGCTGGACACCTGGACCCGGTTCATCGCCAAGGCGGGCCTGCGGCCCAATTGAGCACGTCCGGGCTTCAGCTGGGCTTGCCCAGGGAATCGAGCTTCTGGCGCAGCCGGTCGGCGGGAATCGCGCCTCCCACCCGGGTGTCGTCGCCGAAGATGATGGTGGGGGTGCCGGTAACTTGCAGTTTCTTGCCCAGGGCCAGCAATTCCTTGAGCGGCGCGTCGCAGGTGCCGGCCTTGGGCGCCTTGCCGTTCAGCATCCATTCGTCCCAGGCCTTGCCCTTGTCCGGCGCGCACCACACCGCCTGCGACTTGACGGTGGAGTCGGGCGACAGGATGGGATAAAGGAAGGTGTAGATGGTGACGTTGTCGATGCCTTCCATCGAACGGCGCAGCTGCTTGCAATAGCCGCAGTTGGGGTCCTCGAACAACGCGATGCGCCGCGAGCCGTTGCCGCGCACCTGCTTGATGGCCAGGTTCAGCGGCAGCTCGTCGAACTTCACGGCCAGCAGTTGTTCCTTGCGCTCGCGCGTCACGTTCTTGCGGGTCGAGGCGTCGATCAGGTTGCCGTCCAGCACGAAGCTGACCTTCTCGTCGGTGTAGACCAGCTCGCCGCCGATGCGCACCTCGTACAAGCCGTAGGGGGTGCGCGACACGCCCTCGACGCCTACCTCGCCGAAACGCTGCACGAAGCGCTGCTTGACCGCCTCCTCGGTCGTGGGAGCGCCCTTGGCGCCCGCTTGCGCCCACGCCATGGACACGGGCGCGGCCATGGCCGCGGTCAGCAACAGGGAAGTCAGCATGCGTTTCATCGAATCTCCTAGACAACAGTCGGACCGCGCCCGTCAGGCGCGAGTTCCTGTACCCGAAGCGCCATTCACCAGCATACGCTTGAGCAGGGGCATGCGGTTCACCAGATCCAGCCCGGCGTTGCGCAGCCATGCGACCGGCGCAGCCTGGGCGCCGAACAGATGGAACAGCCCGTCGGTGACGGTACGCATGGCCAGCAGCGGCTCCGCGCGCGCCCGTTCGTAGCGGCGCAGCAGGCGCGGATCGTCGACGGCGCGGAACGGCTCGCGGCCTCCCAGCACCTGCGCCAGCGCCTTCACGTCCCCCAGTCCCAGGTTCAGCCCCTGGCCGGCCAGCGGATGCACGACATGCGCGGCATCGCCCAGCAGGACCACGCCCCGGTGGGCAAGCTGGGGACAATGCTGCAGGACCAGCGGAAAGCCGAACAGCGGACTGCGCACGCGCAGCGCGCCCAGCCGGCCTCCGGTGGCCGCGGCCAGGCGGGCCTCCAGCGCCTGTGCGCGGTCCGGCTCGGGCATCGCCAGCAAGGCGGCGGCCTGCGCGCCCGGCATCGACCACACCATCGAGACCTGCGGCCCATCCCGGGTATCGGGCATGGGCAGCAGGGCCAGGATGCCGTCGGGCGTGAACCATTGGCAGGCGCATTCCTGGTGGGGCAGCTCCGCGCCCAGGTGCACGACCACGCCTGTCGCCCCGTAGGCCGATCGCTGCGCGGCGAGCCCGGCGGCCTCGCGCAGCTTCGAGTCGGCGCCGTCGGCCGCCACCGCCAGCCGCGCCCGTAGCGCCTGGCCGCCGGAGGTCCGCAGCGTCACCCCTTCGCCATCGCGCCCGGCCTCGAGCCCGACGAAATCTTCCGTAGTCCAGCGTATGCCAGACCATTGCACGGCCTGCCGCAATACCCGCTCCAGTTCGCGCGACTCGGCGATCCAGGCCAGGTGGTCGCAACCGGCCTGCCACGCCGACAGGTCCAGCCGCCCCGGTTGGTCGCCCAAGGCCGGCCGATCGCCCAGGATTTCCATGCGCCGCACGCCGGTGATGCGCTCGGCGGGCAGGGCATCCCAGATCCCGAGGTCCGCCAGCAGGTCGCGGCTGGCCGGCGACAGCGCGTAGACGCGCGGATCGAAGCGGTCCGCCTCGGGCGCCGGCAGCGGCGCGCGCGGCCCGAGCAGGCCCACGCGCAGCCCCTGGCGGGCCAGCGCGAGCGCGGCGGCCAGCCCGGCGATGCCGGTGCCGACGACGAGGATGTCCGCTTGGGAAGAATGGGCTTGGGTCATGACGGGAACGACGCTACAGGCGCCAGTGTACAGCGCCGGGCTCAGCCCTTCGCCGCCTGGTCCTGCAACTGCCGGTAGTAGTGGACCAGCACTTCCTGGCCCGTGCGCACGCGCCGGTTGCTGGGGCAGGGAAAACGCAGCACCACGTCCAGCCGCTTGGGGTCCACGGGCTCGATCACGGCCAGGGGCTCGCTGGCGGGCAGCGCGATCAGGTAGGCGCCCTCGATATGGCGGAAGTGCACGTCGGCCTGTTCCAGCCAGGGTTCGCACACCTCCCTGCCCGCCCGCAGCAGCCTCTCCTGGGCCGCGGGAATGTCGTCCCCCGGCTCCAGCGGCACCCGCACCGACTCCAGCACGAAGGTGCCCATGGCCGAGATCGTGCGCACGGGGTTGAGCAGCAGCATCATGTTGGGGAAGCGGCAGACCCGGCCCGTGACCAGGCCCGACGACGTCTGCTCCAGCAGCGCGGTGGTGAACAGGTCGATGGTCAGCACCTCGCCCTTCATGCCGCTGATCTCGATCACGTCGCCCACCGAGTAGGTCCGCTGGGTCGCGCGCATCAGCGAGCCCAGGGCGCTCATCACGTATTCCTTGCTGGCGATGGCCACCGCCGCCGCCAGCGCCGCCACCGACAGCGCGAAATGGCGCAACTGGCCGCCCCAGATGAACAGCATCAGCAGCATCGTCACGATGACGATGGAGTTGCGCACGGTCAGGTAGCTGGTGCGGCGCTCTTCAGTCGAGCCCGAGCCCTTGCCCCGGTAATAGCGCGTGGTGGCGCGCGTGGCGAACATGGCGGCAAGCAGCACCACCAGCGACACCACCAGCTGGGCGGGAGTATCGGAGGCGGTGAACCACGCCACCAGCCGGTCCCAGAGCGAAACGATGACATCCATGAAGCGAAAAGGCATGCGCCGGAATGAGCGATCACGCCATTCTACGTTGGCACCGGCCACATGCGCGGTGTAAGGTGATGGCTGGGCGCATCGTCGCCCAGGCGGCGCGCCCAGCTTGCGGCACGCCCCACCCGGAACGCGGCCGCGCCGCGCTTCCGTATCCGACCGCGTCTCGCGACGCATTCCCCTCGAGCCCCGCCGCTGCCGGCCGCGGACTCGTCCAACCCCACTCCGAATGGCAACCCGTCATTGAGGATGTCCCGCCGCATGCCCGCCATGCGGCCAGGTGCAATAAGGAGAACGCATCGATGTTTAAGACCCGACATATCGCCCCCCTCGCCCTCGCCCTCGCAGCCGCGCCAGCCTGGGCGCAGGCTCCGCTGAAGACCGACGGCAAGTGGCGCGGCTCCATCAACGCCGGCGCCAGCCTGGCTTCCGGCAACACCGACTCCACGTCGTTCAACCTGGGCGCCAACGCGGGGCGGGCCACGGACCGGGACCGCCTGAACTTCACACTGACCGCGCTCTACGGCACCAAGAAGGAAAACGGCAGCAGCAGCGAAACCGCCAACCTGCTGCGCATGGGCGGCAAGTACGACCGCGACATCACCGACCGGACCTTCGGCTTCGGCTCGCTGGACATCGAGCACGACAAGCTGCAGGAACTGGACATGCGCGGCGTGGCCGCGGCCGGTGTCGGGCGGCACATCATCAAGACCGAGAAGACCGTCTTCGACCTCTTCACGGGCCTGGCGTATAACCACGAGCGCTTCACCACCGAAACCCGCAACTCGACCGAACTGCTGCTGGGGGAAGAATCCACCCACATGATCTCGGACACGACCTCGCTCAACCAGCGCCTGGCGCTCTACCCCAACATCAGCGACGGCGGCGAGTACCGCATCCAGTTCGACGCCGGCATCACCACGTCCATCACCAAGAAGATCGAGCTCAAGGTCACGCTGTCGAACCGGTACATGAGCAATCCGCAGCCGGGGGTGAAGAAATCGGACACCCTGCTCCTGACGAATATCGGCTATCGCTTCGAATAGCCGCCCGGCGTAAAAAAAGCCCGCAGGCGTATGGCCTGCGGGCTACGCGCCGTCCGGGTGGGATGGCGCGGTGCGGGAGGGAATCAGAGGCCGCGCTCGTCCAGGGGGGATGGACTGACGTAGGCCCTGATGGTGTGGTTCAGCACGCCGGCGGGCGCCAGGTCGTTCAGGTCGAACGCGCCGCGGATGCCGTTGAACTTCACGGCGAAACTCTTGCCGTCGACGTCGAAGCGCACGGTTTCGCCGTACTGCACGTTGACGTAGCGCGTGCCGTCGTTCAACGCGATGGCGCGTTCGGCGCTTTCGACGGTGACCGGCGAACCCAGCAGGTCCGGCGGGGTGGACGCGGCGTGAGCCGAGACGCCCGCCAGGCCGATCAACGCCGCAGCGACGAAGGAAGAAACTTGGGCTTTCATGACGGGAACTCCAGGATCTGGTCAGGCGCGCGGCCTGGCCGGGGATGCGGCCCCGGCCGGCACGCGGCGTGGCTTACAGGTTGTTGGGGTATTCGCCCGGGCCGCCCGCGCGGCGGGCCAGTTCGGCGCGCTTGAGCTCTTCGACCACCTGGGCGCGGCTGACCGGCGCGGCCTTCTGGGCCGTTTCGTAGGGGAAACCTTCCTGGCCGTAGACGATGCCGCCATGGGCCTTGGCCTCGGCCAGCTCGGCCAGCACTTGCGCGCGGGTCAGCTCATGCGTGGTCGAGATTCCGGGAGGGGGGAAATCGTTGCCGTAGTTGTTGCCCTGGTCGGCATGGGCGGCGGCACCGATAAGAGAAGCGGCAATCAGGGCGGTATATGCAAAGGTCTTCATGATGAACTCCGTTTTTCTCGTTGATCTTTCAGCCTGAATCAAGGGTATGTGCTAATTGCTTGATTGACCGTGTAGGAATAATGCGCCTTTTGAAGGCATAATTGAAATCAATAAGTCGAATTGTTGGCATAAGGATTGGATTATGGTTGGCCGCGTGGACCTGAACCTGCTCCTGACCCTGGAGACCCTGCTCAACGAGTTGAACGTCACGAAGGCGGCGGTCAAGCTCAACAGCAGCCAGCCGGCCGTATCCGCGCAGTTGGTGCGGCTGCGGCGCATGTTCGACGATCCGCTGCTGATCCCCGGCGCCCGCGGAATGACGCCCACGCCGCGCGCGCTGGAGCTTGCCCCCCGGCTGTCCGAACTGCTGGACGGATTCCGGGCGCTCGTCCAGCCTGACCATTTCGATCCCAGGACCGCGCAGGGCAGCATCCTGATCGGCACCAACGATGCGACCCAGTGCCGGCTGGCCAAGTGGTTCGGCAATCTGGCCGATATGGCGCCGGGCGTGCAGATAGGCTTCGTCACCGCGAATCGCTCGACGGTGCCGGACGTCGAGCAGCACATGGCCTCGGGCCAGGTGGACCTCGTCATTTCGCGCCGTTCGGCCTTTCCCGACCGGCTGCACGTGCGCCCGCTGCACGACGAGACCTTCGTCTGCGTCATGCGCTGGGATCACCCCTACCGGAAGAAGCAACTGACGCTCAAGGACTTCGTCGCCATGCGGCACGTCATCGTGCTGCCCCTGGGCGGGGAGTTCGACGACGTCACCGACGAGATCCTGAAGGAAATGGGACTGTCGCGGCAGACCGTCGTGTCCGTGCCGAGCTTTCTCGTGGCCGAGCGCGTGCTGCGCAACACGGACTTCGTCTCGGTATTTCCGACCTCGCTGGCGCGCGGCATGATGTCCACGCTCAAGAACTATCCGCTGCCCTATACGCTGCCCAAGTTCGAGTTCGCGATGGCCTGGCACGTCCGCACGCACCTGAGTCCTCTGCACCGCTGGGTGCGGGATCAGATCGCGGAAGAACTGATGGTGGGGCGCGAGGAAGACGGCGATCCGATGAGCCAGATCGCCTGGTAGGCCCCGGCGCCCCGGGGCGCGGAACCCGCCGCTACGCCCGGTAGCGGGCCAGCAGCGCCCGCAGTTGCGCCGCGTCGTCCTTGCCGCCCGACAGGAAGGCCAGCACATAGCGGTCGGGCCGGACCAGCATGGCCTGCGCGCCGGCCTCGGCCATCACCCGCGCCAGGACGCCTTCGCAGTCCCGCACGACCAGGCGCTCCGGCGTCTCGGGCCAGGGGAAGTCGTCCTCGGCGGGCACCAGTTCGACCCGGCGCACGCCCATCGACGCCATCCAGCTTTCGACCTCCGGATCCAGCGGCTGGCCCGCCCGGCACAGGCAGGCAAAGCCGGGGCCGAGCGCCTCGTCCAGCAGGCGCCGCCGTCCCCCGGGCCATTCCACGCGAGGCTGCGGCATCAGTTGCCCCGCCTTGATGGCCGTGTCCGGCGCCTGGCAGGGCACGAAGAAACCGTCCCTGAAACGCGGCTTGGGCTTGAACTTCAGTTGCAGGACATAGTCCCGCGCCGGCGGATACAGGCTGCACAGCTTGAGCGCCCATTGGGCAGCCATGGCTTCCAGCCGCGACTTCGGTTGCATGTAGCGGCCGATGCGTATCGCCATCTCGATCAGCGCCCAGGCGTGGGGCTTGCGTTCCTGCTCATAGGTATCGAGCAACGCCGGACCGCACAGCCCGCGCACCACGGCGTGCAGCTTCCACGCCAGGTTCGTGGCGTCGCGCACGCCGCTGTTCATGCCCTGGCCCGCGAACGGCGGCGTCAGGTGGGCGGCGTCGCCCGCCAGCAGCACCCGGCCCTCGCGCCAGCGTTCGGCCAGGCGGGCATGGAAGGTGTAGACCACCTTGCGGGCGATGGGCAGGTCCTCGTCCAGCGGCTCGCGCTCACGGATCCAGCCGCGCAGCCGGGCTTCGTCCAGCACGTACTCGGCGGTCTCCCCCTCCTTCAGCATGAACTCGTAGCGCACCGTGCCCTGCGGGCCGGGCAGGCGTATGGCCGGCCGGACCGGATCGCAGTAGGTCCGCGTATGGCGGAAAGGCGTCTTGCGATCGAGCAGATCCACGATCAGCCACTTCTCGGCGAAGGTGTTGCCCGACAGCGGAATCCCCAGTTGTTCGCGCACGCCGCTGCGGCCGCCGTCGCACGCGACCAGCCAGTCGCAGCTCAGCGTGACCGGCGTGCCGGCGTGGTCGATCTCCAGCACCACCTTGTCGCCCATTTGCTCGAAGCGCCGCAGCTCGTGCCGGAACCTCGTCTCGACATGCGCAAACCGCCGCAGCCCGTCGCGCAACTGCGCCGCCAGCACGGCCTGCCGGAAGGCATTGCGCTTGGGATAGCCGTATTCGGTCGATTGCGGCTCGATGCGCGCGAACTCGCGACCCGACCACGAGAAGTAATGGACTCCGTAGCCCTGGACGATGGACGGCAGGATCTCGTCGATCAGACCCGCCGCCTGGGCCGTGCGCAGGCTCTCGTCGTCGATCGACACGGCGCGGGGTTCATCCACCGTCGATGCATTGCGTTCCAGCAGCAGCGTGCGGACGCCGTAGCCTCCGAGCAGGTTCGCGAGGGTCAAGCCGGTCGGGCCGGCACCGAGGACGATGACCGGATAATGGGAGGTTGCGTGCATGATTGCTATCTTTTGCTGCGAGCCCGCAGACGTTCGTTTTCGAGAGTCGATTCGATGGAGGATGCGACCGAGAAGACCTTGGACAGCACGGTCTTGCTGCGCGCGGCGGGCAGCCTGGCCAGCGGGATGACGACACTGAGGCTGCCCAGCACCCGCTGCCCGTCCAGCAGCGCCACCGCCAGGCCCGCCATGCCCGCGTCGACCTCGCTGTGCGTCACGCAGGCCTTGGCCTCGCGCAGCGGTTCGAGCTCGGCCAGGAAGCCCTGCAGGCCGGACGGAAAGCCGGCCGCGACGATGGTGGCGCGGTCCCGATTCCACAACCGCTCCAGTTCGGCGCGGGGCAGGTGCGCCAGGATCACCTTGGAGGTCGCGCCCCGGTACAAGGGCATCGCCCGGCCGCGCTCATAGCTGACCGGCGTGACCGGATCCGAGGGCATCTCCTGGTGGATGCACAGGACTTTGTCGCCATGCACGCGGCACAGCAGCACGGTGCCGCCCGTCTCCGCGGCCAGCTTGCGCAGCAAGGTGCCGGATGCCTGCAGCAGCGGGTCGGCCAGCCGGATCTGCCGATCCAGCTCGACGATCAGCGGTCCCAGCGCATAGCCCCGGTCGGCCACCCGTTCGAGCAGGCCGGCTTCCTCCAGCGCCTTCAGGTCCCGGTAGATGCTGGCTCGCGACACGCCCAGCTCGTCCATGAGCTGGGCCGGCTTGCGCACCGGGCGGCTGAGGTCGAAGGACTCGAGTATGCGCAGCAGGCGTTCGGACACGATGGACTCAATCGCGCATGATGGCCTTGCCCCAGAGGTTGAGGGTGCGCTCTTCGTGCACCCACACCCCCGCGGGACGATCCGGCGGGCAGACCTCGATCTCGGCCGAGATCTCGGCCAGGTTGCCGTCCGGGTCGCGCACCATGAAGAACACGTCGTTGCCCGGGCCATGGCGGCCGATGCCCCAGACGATGGTCTCGCGGATGGAGGCCATGTGGTCGCCCCAGGCCTTCATGTCGTCCCACGACATGGTCTCGAAGGACTGGTGGTCGAAGCAGCGCACGGGGGCGCGGAACAGCGCCAGCGCGTGGTGCAGGCTTTCCGTGCGCAGGAAGCAGGCGCGCAGCACGCCCTCGTCGTCCTGGACGCGATCCGACAGCGTGAAGCCGAGCACGCCCTCATAGAAGGCCAGCATCGGCGCGGGATCCAGGGTACGCAGCGCGAAGTGCTGCAGATGAGCGCCGGGCAGCGTGTCGCGGGACGGCACGCCCGCCGGCGTGCCGGGGCGCAGCGCGAAAACGATCAGGTTGCCGTCGGGATCGCGCACCGCCAGTGCCTCATCGCACGCCACCGGCAGCGGCGGCACCTCGATCGTCGCCCGCGCGCCCACCCGTTCCTTGAAGGCCCGCCAGCGCCCGGCGTCCTCGAAACCGAACAACGCGTACTCGAGCCGGTTGGCCGGTCCCTTCGACAGCACGAGCGTGCGCCCCGGCGCGACGCACACCCAGCGGCCGGCATCGGCATGCGGCGCCATGCCATGCGTGCGGGAGTAGAAGTCCGCCAGACGCTGCGGGTCCGGCGAGGTCAAATGCAGATGATGCAGCGATGCGCCCAATTCCATGGTTTCGTTCCACCGATAGTATTCATTTCCTGTCGGGCGAACTATCCCGCGCCCCGGCGCCCGGCGTCAACGGAATTTCTCACATACTGAGACGAGAACCGAAATCAGGCCGGCCGGCCTGCGGAAAACGGGCTTGCTCAGTTGGGCGTGATGCCGCGGGCCTCGATGACGCGCGCCCAGCGCGCCAGGTCCGTTCGCACCAGCGAATCCAGTTCGGCCGGCGTGCTGACCGCGCTGACCATGCCCTGGGCCGACAGGCTCTGCTGCATGTCCCGATCGGCCAGGGCTTCCTGCATCTGGCGATGCAGCTTGTCGATGATGGCCGCCGGCGTGCCCGCGGGCGCGAACAGCCCGTACCAGAGATCCACGTCGAAAGGCTTGCCCACCGACTCCGCCACCGTGGCCACGTCCGGCAGGGCCGGCTGCCGCGCGGGACTCGATACCGCCAGCGCGTGCATCGTGCCGGCCTCGATCTGGACCAGCGCGGACTGGATGGGCACGAACCCGACCTCCACCTGGCCGCCCGCGATCGCCGTCACCGCCTCGCCCGCCCCCTTGTGGGGGATGTGCATGATGTTCATGCCCGTGGCTTCCTTCAGCAATTCCATGGCCAGGTGCTGCGGCGTGCCGACCCCGGACGACGCATAGTTGTACTGCCCAGGCGCCTGCGCGGCCGCCGCCACGAATTCGGCCAGATTGCGCGCGGGCACCTTGCTGCCGGCCACCAGTACCATCGCCCCCTTGAACAAGAGGCCGACGGGCGCGAAATCCCTGACCGGATCATAGGGCAGGTTCTTGTACAGGCCAGGATTCATGGCCAGCGTATTGGCGACGACCAGCAGGGTGTAGCCGTCCGGGGCCGAGCGCGCGACGAACTCGCTGCCGATGTTGCCGCCCGCGCCGACCTTGTTCTGCACGATGAAGGGCACCTTCATGCGCACGCGCAGCTTCTCGGCCAGCGCGCGCGTGGCGGTGTCTATGCCCGTGCCGGCGCTGTAGGGCATGATCAGGGTGATGGGCCTTGCCGGATAGTCCGGGACCTGCGCCGACGCGGGCGCCGCGAGCGCGATGCCCATGCCGAGGACTGCTGCCACAAGCTTTTTCATATTCCACCTCTGCTAGACGCCATGCGGCTCCCCTCGGGCAGCCGGGTGAACTACGGGAAACTCGGGGGCGGCGGCCCGTCCGGACCGCCGCCACGGCACTGCATCGCTACGGGCACCTGCCTCAGACGGGGAATACCAGCGAGGCCGGCGCCGGCGTGGGCTCCTCGGCGGGCGCGCGGCGATTGCCGGTCTGCTGCGCCGTGAATGCCGCGGCTATGCGCCGCCTGATGCGCAGCATGTCCCGGTCGGGACCGAACAGGATTTCGTTCTTGCGCGAATCCACCAGATCGCCCGCCACGCGGGCCAGCTCCCGGTCTTCCGCCGCCGTCTTCAACTGCCTCGGCTTGACCACGGTCTCGAAATGCAGGGCGAGGCGCGCGCGCGCTTCCACCGTGTCGGCGCGCCACGCCGCGTAGCGGAACAGCCTCGTGCGGTGATAGTCGATGGGAACCTGGAACAGCCGCGACACATAGGCCGCGGTGCCGGCCGTCGGGCGCAGCACGTTGGAGACCAGGCCGGGCAGGTTGAAACGCTCGCCCTTGATCTTGTCCAGGCCATGGCCATGGTCGAGCATATTGCCCTCCAGGTCCACGGAAATGCCGCGCAGGCCGTGGCCGTCCGTCTCGACGATCCTGACCCGCCGGTCCTCCAGCGGCGTCAGCTTCGGGCCGCCGCCCTCTTCCGGCCCCAGGTAGCGGGCCACGGCTTCGTGATACTGCGATTCCATGTGCAAGGTGACGGCATGATAGGCATCGCTGCCATCGATCACCAGCAGCCAGTTCGCGTCCCACTCTTCGGTGGGCAGCCGGAAGTGCACGAAGCGGTCGGGATGCAGCAGTTCTTCCGGCACGCAGTCCTCGATCGGCGGCGCGGGAAAGCGGCCGGTATCCCCGATGTAGGCCCACACATAGCCGCCCAGTTCGGCGCAGGGGTAGGAACGGACACGGGCCTTGGACAATTGCCCGGCATCGGCGGCGCTTTCCCAGGGAATCAGCGTGCATGCCCCCCCGCCGTCGAACCGCAGGCCGTGATAGGCGCACTGCAATTGCCCATCCAGCACTCTGCCGCTGGACAGCCTCACATACCGGTGCGGGCACCGATCGAACAGGACCCCCGGCGCACCCTGCTTGTCGCGAAACAGCACCAGATCCTCGTTCAGGCATCGGATCCCTATCGGCTTGCCGGACGGCAGCTCCTCGCTTTGCACCATGGGATACCAATAATTCCTCAACCCCAGTTCCAACCCCTGCGGCACGCCGCGCACGAGTTCCGGACCATCCTGCCTATCGCTCATGTTCTCCTCCTGCCAGGCTGACGCCAGCACAATCAATTAGATAGCTAACGTTTTATCAACGGAAAAAAGCCGCCCGTTCATGCCAGCATGGCCTGCTCGCATTCCCACGCCCAGGCCAGCAATTGGGCGTCGCTGCCGGGCGCGCCGGTCAGCTGGATGCCGATGCCCGGATGCCATGGCACCGGCACCGAGATCGACGGCGCCCCCGCCGCGTTGGCGAAGGCCGCATAGACCGCGCCCGCGCGCGCAGACGCCGGCTGGCCGTCGATGCGGGCGGGATAGGGTTGGTCGTGCGGCCAGGCCAGACAGGGGGATGCCGGCGACAGGATCACATCCGCCTCCGACCAGAGCGCCTCGAGCTGCCGCCGCCAGTCCAGCAGCCGCGCGACCGTGCGATACATATCGGCGGCGGTGGATGCGGACGAGCGCCGGGCAAGATCCCCCAGGGACGCCGGCAGCGCCGCGTCGTTCAACCCGAGTTCGTCGACGGCGGCTCGTACGCCGTGCGGGATGAGTTCCGTCCAGAAGGCATCGACCTGGGCCACAGAATAGGGCATGGGCCGCCAGTCGACCCGATGGCCGGCACGCGCCAGGCGCTCCGCGCATTCGTTCAGCGCGGCGCAGACCACGGGCTCCTGCCCCTGTTCGGGCGGGGAAATGGCGAGTATCCGCGCCCGCCGCGCATGCGCCCATTCGCGCAGCCACGCATCGGGCCGGCCGGGGCGTTCCTGCCAGGGGAAACAGGACCGGTCGACGGCGAGCACCGCGGCCAGCAGCGCGCAATCTTCCACCGATCGCGCGATGGGGCCGACGACCTGGAAATCGAGCGACGTGCGGGGAAAACCGCTGGAAGGCCAGGTGCAGCCGGGGGACGGCTTGAAACCCACCGTACCGGTATAGGCGGCCGGACGCCGTATCGATCCCCCGGCGTCGGTGGCCAGCGCCAGCGCCCCGATGCCGGACGCCACCGCGGCCGCCGCGCCGCCGCTGGAACCGCCCGGCGTCAGTTCGGGCGCCAGGGGATTGCGCGTCGCACCGTACACGTCATTGCCGGTGATGGCGGCCAGGGCCATCGGCGGGACATTGGTCTTGCCCAGCACCACCCCGCCCGCCTCGCGCACACAGGCCACGGCCTTTTCGTCGCGTGCGGGGACGAAAGACGCCAGCGCGCTCACGCCCCAGGTCGCCGGCAGCCCCCGCACCCACAGATTGTCCTTGACGGTGAGGGGAATCCCGTCGAGCCCCCCCGCAGGCCGGCCGGCCGCGAATCGACGGTCCGACGCCCTGGCTTCGGCCAGCAGCACGGCGGTCTCGGGGCTGGCGACGACGGCGTTGACCGCCGCGTTGCTCGTCCGGGCCCGTTCCAGCACGGACTCGAGCAGTTCCACCGGGGAAAGCCGGCGGGCCCGCAACAAGGCGGCGCTTTCGCTGGCACCGAGCCGCCACGGACTGCCGCCTGGATGTATCGCGCTCACGGGCACCTCCCCGATCCGATGTTGATTGACACTATACACCAAACAATTTAGATTGCTATCTAATTAATTTGCGAGGTGACGTCATGAGTCTTTTCGCGGTCCAGCGCTTGATCTTCGACTTGAAGCACGACAAGGGGCGAGCCGCGCTGCTGAAATCGGACCCCCAGGCGGCGCTCCGGGATGCCGATCTGACCGACGCGGAACGCAGCGCCCTGGCGCACGGCGACCTGGCCTCGCTCTATCTGATGGGGGTGCACCCCTTGCTGCTCGCGCCCTACTCGCGCATGGTCGGCATCTCCCGTGCCGACTACCAGCATGCGCTGGCCCCGCTCAAGGGCGCCCGTACCTTCTGCAGCGACTACCGGCTGGACAGCCGCGGCGAGGCCTGAATGGGCACGCTCGAATTCGCGGCGGCCATGAGCCACGCACCAGGCATCGCCGCCTTCACCCAGGCGGCGCCTGCCGCGCAGCGGCAGGCATTCTTCGATGCGGCGGCGGCCCTGCGGTCGGCCGTCTCGGCCGCGCACCTGGATGCCATGGTGGTCATCGCCCCCGACCACTTCTCCAACTTTTTCATCGGCAACATGCCCGCATGCTGCGTTTCCCTCAACGCCCGGTACAGCGGGCCGGTGGAAGACTGGCTGGGCGTGGAGAAGATGGACGTGCCCGGCGCGCCCGAACTGGCGCAGGCCATCATGCGGCATGCCTACAGCCGCGGCATCGAACCGGCCGGCGCCGCGCAGACCGAACTGGAACACAGCGTCGTCGTTCCGCTCGGCCTGCTCGCCCCCGCTTTCGACATCCCCGTGGTCTGGGTCATGATGAACTGCCAGGTGCCGCCGCTGATGTCGCTGCCGCGCTGCCACGAGCTGGGCCAGGCCATCCGTTCGGCCATCGATGCCAGCGGCATGCGCGTGGGCGTGCTCGGCTCGGGCGGCCTTTCCCACGCCCCCGGCGCGGCGGAGGCCGATCGGCTGGACGAAACCTTCGACCGGGAATTCCTTTCCCTGCTGGACCGGGGCGCCACGGCCGAGATTCTCGCCATGCCGCCCGCGCGGCTGGATGCCGCGGGTTTCGGCGCCTGGGAAGTCCGGCTGTGGGTGGCGGCCATGGGCGCGGCCCACGACCGCCGGCCCCGCACCCTCGCCTACGAACCCATCGAGGCATGGGATACGGGCTGTGCGGTCGCCATATTCGACGGCGCCGGGCGATGAAGACGCTACCGCAAGTGCGTCTGGCGCTGGGACTCCGATCGACGGCGCAGAGCCTGGGCGTGATCGGCCGCGATGCCGGAATCTTCCGCGCACAAGGACTGGACCTGCGCATCGCCCGGGAAGAAACCGCCGGCCCCGAGGGTGTACGCGGCCTGATCGCGGGGGAATACGAACTGGCCGAATTCGGCGCCGTCCCGCTGGTACAGGCGGTGTACGAAGGGCACGATCCCGTCATCCTGCTGGCCGCGGAACAGACCAATGCGCTGTACCTGCTGGGGGCCGCCCACATCGATACCCCCCGGGCGCTGGCCGGAGGACGAATCGGCGTGCTCAGCATGCCCGGCCAGACGGGCGTCAGCGCCGCCGCGATGCTGGACAAGTGGGACCTGTCCCGCGCAGACGTGGAACTGCTGGAGCTGGGCACCTACCCCGCGATCTATCAGGCCTTGCAGGACGGCCGCATCGCCGCCGGCGTGCTGACCGCCGACTACGGAATCGCCGGTACGATCGCCTTTGGCCTGCGCAAGTTGGCCGACCTGGGCGAGGAGCTGCGATTCCAGGGCCCCATCCTGGCCACCACCCGGCGCTACGCCAGCGCCCACCCGGAGCGCGTGCAGCGCGCGGTCGCCGCCTACGTGCGGACGATAGCGCTGTTCGTCGAGCAGCCGCACCGCGTCCTGGACAGCATGCAGCGCCACCTGGGCTTTCTGGACCACGAGCAGGCGCTGGCGGTCCACGCCTTCTACGCCCGGCGTTTCCAGCACCGGCCCTATCCGTCGGAAGCCGGCATGAAGCGGGTCATCGACCTGTATGCCCCCTCCTATCCCCGCCCCGCCCTCCGGCTGGAAGACATCTGGGATCGCTCGTTTCTGGACCGCAGCCTGGCCATGACCGGACCGCGGCCGACAACTTCATCGCAAGGATGACACCATGGACCTGGGAATCGCGGGGCGCACGGCACTGATCACGGCCTCGAGCAAGGGCATAGGCAAGGCCTGCGCGATGGAACTGGCCAGCCAGGGGGTGCACGTCGTCATGTGCGCGCGCGGGCGCCCGCAACTGGAACAGGCCGCCGACGAGGTACGCGCCGTGGCGCGCGGCGACGTCACGGCCATTTCCGCGGACCTGACCTCGGCCCCGGACATCGAGGCGCTGGTCGGTGCCGCCGAACGGCGGCACGGCGGCATCGACATCCTCGTCTCCATCGGCGGCTCGCCCAAGCGCGGCGGCTTCGATGCCATTTCCGAGCAGGACCTGCGCGACGCCTTCGAGATGTCGGTCATCGCCGCCTTCAGGCTGCTGCATCGCACGCTGCCCGGCATGCAGGCCCGGCGCTGGGGCCGGGTGGTCACGGTACAGTCCCGGGCGGTGCGTGAGCCCATACCCGACCTGGTCACCTCGGTGACCACCCGGCCGGGCGTCAACGGCCTGTTCAAATACCTGTCCAAGGAAGTGGCCGGCGACGGCGTGCTGCTGAACACGATCGTGCCCGGGCGCATCATGACCGACCGTTTCAAGAGAGGCCAGGAACTGGCCGCCGACAGCCAGGCCTATACGGCCGGCAAGCTGGCCGGCATACCCGTCGGCCGCTTCGGGCAGCCCGAGGACATCGCCGCCGCCGTGGCCTTCCTGTGCTCGGAGCGGGCCTCGTACATCAATGGAACGGCATTGCAGGTGGACGGCGGCGTCATCAACGCCATCTGACCGCGCCCGCCCGCATGGCGGGCGTCATTCGGCGGGCGTGATGTTGGTTTCTATCCGGCCCAGCACGCGGCGGAAAGTCGCCAGGTCCGCTTCGGTGATGTCCGCCAGGGCGATCTCGTTGATGTGCTCGACGCGGGGCAGCAGCACTTCCTCCAGGCCCCTGCCCTTGTCGGTCAGGAACACCAGGACCCTGCGCTTGTCCACGGAATCGGGTTGCAGCTTGACCATCTTCTGCGCCTCCAGCTTGCGCAGCGCCGCCCATGCCGTGGGCTGGGTCAAGCCCACCATTTCAGCGATCTCGCGCTGGCTCACTCCGTCCTTTTCCCACAGGGCGCGCAGGAAGAACCACATGCCATACGAAATCCCGGCGCTGTTGATCTGCTGTTCCATGATCGGACGCAAGCGGCGAAAGGTCCTGCCGAGCAGGAAGCCTATGCTGCGATCGATGGGATAGTCTTGAGTGCGCATAATCCGTGAGACATCATTGGGTCCGGGCAATGATAGCTCACCACCCCGCCGCGCCCCATCCGAGGGCACGAATGGAGCCCGATTGCGCACTCGCGGTCAGTTCGATCCGGCGGCGGCCTTCCGGATATACGAACAGGCCAGGCACGAACGGACGTTCCCTCATCGTGCGCGGGGCCGCGGCGAACGCGACGCGCTTCCACAGCATCACTAGGCATTACCCTCGACCAAGGCCGCATAGGCCTCTTCGATCTGCCTGGCGGTCGCGCGCAACTGCGACGCATAGCGCGACGTCGCTTCGCCGCCCTTCATCCCGCTCAGGACGAACGCCATGTTGATCGCCGCGACCACCCTGCCGCCGTGGCATATCGGGGTGGCGATGCCCCCGAATTTCGTTTCGATCTCCCACTCTCCGTAGTTCAGGCAATAGCCGCGCGCGCGCCCTTCTTCGAGCACCTTCTCGACCAGGCTGGCGTTGGCGGCGAGTGCCGCCTGCGATCCTCCGCGCGCGCGCAGCGAATACAGCAATGTCTCGCGTTCCTCGTCCGGGCAGAATGCCAGATACACCCTTCCCGCCGCCGTGGAAAGCAGCGGCAGGTGGCGTCCCGGCATGCCCGGGTGCAAGGCATAAGGGCTGTAGGGACGCGTCGACACCCGCACGACCATTTCCACGTCTTCCAGGGTCAGGATGGAACACGGCCAGGCAACCGCCTTGCCGAGCGCGCGCAGCGCGGGAACGGCCAGGTCGACGATACGCAGGTTGTCCCGGAAACCCGCGCTCAATGCCTGCACCTTGTACGACAGGCGATACAGGTTGTCCCCTGGTTCGCCATGGACGTAGCCCTGGGCGACCAGGGTTTCCAGCAGGCGCTTGACCGTGGTGCGATGAATCCCGGTGGCGTGGCTCAGCCAGGTGATGCTCGCACACCCGCCAGGGGACCGATTGAGCTCGAGCAGCAGGCCAAGGCCGCGTTCGAGGGATTGGCATAGACGGTAGCTCTGCTTCATATGCTGTCTCTGTAGACGACATTGTGCCTATGCGGGTCGGCGGGACGGAACACATGGCGCGGGCAGGTGCACATTGTGCACCTTCTTTCCAGGAGACGTTGTAGGCCGCGAAAGCCGGTCCTAGCATGCCCGGATTCACATCACGGCAGCGCCCGGTCGACAGGAGGAGACGAGCCTATGAACGCCTCGGAACGCATCATGGATTCCATCAGGGGGGAAAGCTACATCGACGAGACCCCTGGCGAATTTCGCGTCGCGACGAATGCCTATCGCGACGCGGAAGTCTTTCAGGCGGAAATCGCCCGCATCTTCAGCAGCAGCTGGATCTACCTTTGCCACGAAAGCGAGATCCCCGACGCCGGGGACTACAAGTCCACGCTGCTTGGCTTGCAGCCGGTCATCGTTTCGCGCGACCGCGAAGGCGGCGTGGCCGCGGTGCTCAACGCCTGTACCCACCGCGGCGCCACGCTGTGCCGCGCCGAGGGCGGGTCGGCCAAGGTGCTGGTGTGCCCCTACCATGGCTGGTCGTTCCGCCCCAGCGGCGAGCTGGTGGGGATACCCGCCGCGGAGCGCTATCACGCCGACTTCGATCGATCGAACAAGGATCTGGTCAAGGTGCCGCGGATCGCCGCCTACAACGGGTTTGTCTTCGGCTCGCTGGACCCGCATGGGGAAGACCTGGCGAGCTTTCTCGGAGAAGGCCGCGAGCTTATCGATAGATGGGTCCGGCGCAGCGCCGGCGGCAAGATCCGGCTCGCCACCCCGCATCGCTACGCCTACCCGGGGAACTGGAAGTTCCAGTCGGAAAACATGTACGACGGCTATCACCCCGGATTCGTCCATCGCTCGGCGTTCAACACCATGCAGAAGTTCGCCGGATCGTTCGACAACCGCTACTTCGGCACGGTTCGTCCGGACGGACGCACGCGGGGCTTTCCCGGCGGCCACGGCACCCTCGAAGCCGGCGTGCCGCTGGAATCCGCCGGGGTGTCCGCCGAGGCCCGGCGCAAGTACGAGGCGTCCCTGGTCGCACTCTACGGCGAGGCGGAAGCCCGCGCGGTCCTGAACAACTGCCAGTTCCTGATCTTTCCCAACCTGGCCATTTTCGACTTCAACGTGCGCGTCATCCAGCCCATCTCGGCCGACCGTACCGAGGTGTACTCGTACCCCGTCCTGCTCGACGGCGTCGACGACTCGATCAACGCCAACCACATGCTCGACGCCCAGACCCGGGTCGGGTCGGCGGGCATGTTGTCGGCCGACGATATCGACATCTTCGCCGGCAACCAGAATGCGTTGAAAGCCACGGGCCTGCGCTGGGTCACGCTCAGCCGCGGGCTGGGCCTCGAGCGCATGGCGGCGTCCGGGGTCAGGGAAGGCGCATACAGCGACGAGACGCCGCAACGGGCTTTCTGGCGCAAATGGGCACGGTGCATGACGGATATGTCGAACGGCGAGGCGGCGGGAAAATGAAGCAGGAAATCGAAGATCTCATTTATGACGAAGCGCGTCTGCTCGACGAAGGACGCTTCGATCAATGGCTGTCCCTGTACAGCGCGCACGCCCACTACTGGGTGCCCATCGACGAGGCCAGCGACCCGCTCAAGGATTCGTCGATCATCTTCGACAACCACGAACGCCTGGCCATGCGCGTTCATCAATTGATGCACGAATCGCGCGTGGCCCAATCCCCGCCGTCCCACATGCTGCGCCAGCTGTCGAGCCCCCGCGTGAAGATCGCGGATGGCCACGCGCCGCAGGCGGCGGCCGAATGGAGCCAGATCCTGATGGAAAGCCGCGGCGGCGACTGGCGCCAGAGCGGGGTGGGCGAATTGCGCCTCTACCCCGCGCGTTGCTCGGCAAGCTTCTGCCGGGAGGACGGAAGCTGGCGGTTCTCTTCCAAGAAGATCGTGCTGTTGAATCGGCATCTGCCGCTGGAAGGGTTGTCTTTCATCATTTGAACAAAAGCGGGCCCAAGAGCCGACGCAACCAAGGAGACAAGCATGACATTCCGCCACTTCATTGCAGGCTGGCTTGCCCCGCTGGCACTGGCCTGTGGGCCCGCGCTCGCCGCCGACTACCCGGTCAAGCCCGTCAAGCTGGTGGTGCCGCTGGCGCCAGGCGGTTCGGCCGACGGCGTCGCGCGACTGCTCGCCGGCGAACTGGGACGACTTTGGGGGCAACCCGTCGTCGTGGAGAACCGCGCCGGCGCCGCCGGGGTGATCGGCGTTTCGGCGGTCGCGCGTTCACCGGCCGACGGCTATACGATCCTGCTCACGCCGATCTCCATCACGACCGGGCACATATACAACAAGGATCCGGGCTACGACGCGGACAAGAGCTTCGCCCACATCACGCAGCTCATCTCGACGCATTACCTGGTGTCGGTCAATTCGTCCTTGCCGGTCAACTCGCTGGCCGAGCTGGTGAGCTACGCCAAGGCCCATCCCCACCAGATATTCCACGGGGCCGGCGCGGGCGGCATGTTCCTGGCATTCGAGGAGTTCCGCGAACTCGCCGGCATCGACGTCGAGCAGGTCAATTATCGCGGCGAAGCCCCGGCCATGAGCGCACTGGCAGCGGGCGACGTACAAGTGGTGTTCTCCTCGATGCTGGCGGCCAAGCCCTTCATCGACTCGGGCAGGGCGAAGCCGCTCGCCTTCATGTCGCCGCAGCGCGAGCCGTACGCGCCCGGCATTCCTTCCGCGCCAGAAAGTGGCGTCAGCGGCCTGGAGATCGCCTTCTGGTTCGGCCTGTCGGCGCCGGCCGGCACGCCCGCCCCGATCGTCGACAAGATCGCGCGAGACGTGCACAAGATACTGAAGCGGCCCGATGTGATCGGAAAGCTCAATGATTATGGCTTCGTGCCCCACCCCTCGACACCCGCCGAATTCCGCCAGCGCGTCGCCACGGAAACGGCACGCTGGACCGCGGTGGCCCAGCGTGCCGGCATCGAAGCCCAATGAGCCGACATTCGCGGCAAGGACCCGATCATGCTTTCCATCGCAAAAACACAGCCCGGACCGAACGGGCTGGCCGTCCGCCAGGTGGCCGAACCCGTCGCCGGCGCGGGAGAAATCCTGCTGCGCGTCCAAGCCGCGGGGATCTGCGGCACCGACATGCACATCTATCACGACCACGGCCCGTTCGCCGCCCGCATGGCCTTGCCCCGCATCCTGGGCCATGAAGTATGCGGGATCGTCGAAGCGCTGGGGCCGGCGGTAAGCGGCATCGAGCCCGGCGATCTCGTCACGCTCGAAAGCCACATTCCCTGCTGGCGCTGCATGGCATGCAGGACCGGACGCGCGCACGTCTGCGCCCACACGCGCCATCCCGGCATAGACCTCGACGGCGCTTTCGCCGAATACATGGTGGCGCCGGCCGCCATTGCGTGGGTCAACCCGGCCGGTGTCCCGGTGGACGAGGCGGCCTTGCTCGAACCGCTGGGCATCGCCGTGCATGCCACGCTCGAGGGCAGCGCAGTGGCGGGCCAAAGCGTGGTGGTCAATGGATGCGGACCGATCGGCCTGATGAACATCGCGGTGGCCAGGCACTTCGGCGCGCGCATGGTGATCGGCGTCGACCCGAATCCGCTGCGGCGGACGCTGGCCCTGCAGATGGGCGCGGACGCGGCCATCGACCCCCGCACGGGCGACTTGCCCAGGCAGGTTCGCGACATGGTGGGCCCGGACGGGGCCGACGTGGTCGTGGAATACAGCGCCACCGCGGACGGCGCCCACAACACGTTCGCCATGCTGGCGCCGCTCGGCCAGGTGCGCTGGGTCGGCACCCCCTCGCAACCGGTGAGTTTCGACTTCGGGCTGTGGAGAAAGGCCCGCCCCACCATTTTCAACATATCCGGCCGGCGTATCTGGCAGACCTGGGAAAAGGCCGCCCCGCTGGTCTACGAACGCAGGATCGATCTACGCCCCCTGATCAGCCACGTGCTGCCGCTGGCTGAAGGGATACGCGGGTTCGAACTGATCCATCAGGGACAAGCCAACAAGATCTTGATGCGCACCCATTGAATTCACAAGGAACGAACATGTCGACCACTCCCGAACTCCCCTACCAAAGCATCTGGTCCGACCTGCGCGGCGTATCTTTCAGCCAAGGCTGGCTGGACGCCCAAGGGATGAATACGCGCTACCTGCACGCCGGAAGCAGCGACAAGCCGCCTCTCATCCTGCTGCACGGCGCCGGCGGCCACGCCGAGGCCTATGTGCGCAACCTGGGCGCGCACGCATCCGACTTCGACGTCTGGGCGATAGACATGCTCGGGCACGGCTGGACCCATAAACCCGATCACGACCTGGAAATTTCGCACTACGTCGACCACGTGCTGGCGGTCATGGACACCCTCGGCATCGAACGCGCCTCGCTCAGCGGCGAATCGCTGGGCGGCTGGGTCGCCTCCCGGCTGGCGGCCGACCACCCGCATCGGGTCGACCGGCTGGTCCTGAATACCGCCGGCGGGTCGCAAGCCGACCCGGTCGTCATGGATCGCATCCGGTCGCTTTCCATGCGGGCCGCCACGGACCCTTCCTGGGCCTTCATCAAGGCCCGCCTGGAATGGCTGATGGCCGACAAGACCAAGGCCTACGACGACATGGTGGCCGCGCGGCAGGCGATATACCAGCAGCCCGGCATGGTCCGCGCCATGGAGCACTGCATGATTCTGCAGGACATGGAGGTCCGCCGGCGCAACCTCATGTACCCCGGGGACTATGCCCGGATCGCGGCGCCGACGCTGGTCTTGTGGACCTCGGACGACCCCACCGCCGACGTCGCGGAAGGACGCCGCATCGCTTCCATGATTCCGGGCGCGCTGTTCGTCGTCATGGATGGCTGCGGACACTGGCCGCAATTCGAGGACCCGGCGGCCTTCCACCGCATCCACCTGGACTTCCTGCTGGGTAAGAGCGTTCCCGAAGCCCGGCCCGCCAGCCGCGGCGAATAGGCCAGGCCGCCATGGACGTCCTGCTGCAATGCCTGTCGCATACGCCCCTGATGCAGTACATCTCTCCCGGGGACGCCGTGCGCGATCGTAATACGCAAGCCCTGGCCCAGTTGAAAACACAGCTGCAGGACTTCGACCCGGAGCTGATTTTCCTGTTCGGCCCCGACCACTACAACGGGTTCTTCTATGACCTGATGCCCGCCTTCTGCGTGGGCGTGGCGGGCGAGACCGTGGGCGACTTCGACACGGAAAAGGGCAGGTTGAATATCCCGGCCGATATCGCCCGCGCCTGCGCCGGCTCGCTGCTCGAACAGGGTATCGATGTGGCGATATCGCATCGCATGCAGGTCGATCACGGATTCGCGCAACCGCTGCAATTGCTGGCGGGCGCCGTCGGCCGCCATGCCGTCGTTCCCATCTTCCTGAATTGCGTGGCGGAACCCATGACCACCTGCTGGCGCGCACGGCTGCTGGGCGAGGCGGTCGGCCGCTACGCGGCGACCTTGCAACGGCGCTGCGCCTTCATCGGCTCGGGCGGGCTGTCTCACAACCCGCCGGTGCCGCAGCTGGACGACGCCCCCGCGGACGTTGCCGAGCGGCTCATCGCCGGACGCAATCCGTCCGCCGAAGCGCGCCAGGCCCGGCAGCAACGAACCATCGCCGCCGCGCGGGAATTCGCGCGGGGGACGACGGGGCTGCGCCCCCTCAATCCGGCATGGGACCGGCAGTTCCTGGATACGCTGGCGGCGTGGAACGTCGAACGACTGGACGCGATGCAGAACGCGGCCATCACCGAACACGGCGGCAACTCCGCGCACGAGATCAAGACCTGGATAGCCGCGAACGCCGCATTCCGGCGCGCAACCGGCGGACGAGCCCAGGTATCGGTCCACTACTACGAACCCATTCCCGAATGGATATCCGGATTCGGCACCATGAGCGGGCGAGGCTTGCGGGGTTAGCCTGCGGCGGGTTCACCCCCCCCTCGCTTCCCGGTCCTCCGCCAGGCGTCCTTGGACGGCGCCCTGGCGGGCGCGGGACGCGGGCGTCACTTCGCCGCGCCGACGAGCGCGAATGCGTCGTAGGCGGGATCGATCGGCGTATGCGGCATATGGGTGATCGCTTCTTCCACGAGCGGGGCGCACGCGCCGTAGTCCGAGCCTATGCTGTCGCTGTGCGCCTGCGGAAAATTCACGGCGACCACCTTGCCGCCCCAGCGGTCCACCGTGGCGGTCATGCTGCATTTGCCGGCGCCGCCCACCTTCAGCTCCAGCAGGATCAGCGTCATGTCCAGCGCGGCATCCGCATTCGCGAAATTCCACTGCACCGTCATGCGGTCGCCGGGGCCGCCGGTATCGATCACTTTCATCATCTTGTCGGGAATGCCGACGGACTGCACCAGGTCGAGAATGTTTGCCCCGACCAGCTGGCCTTGCGGTTCACGCGCTTCGTGCGTCCGGTAGGCGGCGCAGCCCGTGAGCAAGGCGCAAAGAAAGGCAACGGTGAATGTCCGGGTACGCATGAGCGTTGCTCCAGTTACCTACCTACCGGGGGCAGTCGATATTTTTCAACAGATCGCGCGGCGGGAAGAGGGTTCCATGGGATGAGCCGGGTGACGTGAGCGCATACGCCTGACACGATTCGACGCATTTCGGCAACTCGCCGCTACACGGCGGCGCTGCCCCCGAGGGGGCGCTTTTTTGCCGCCGGGCCGCCCCCAAGGCAAAAAAACGGCTTCGCTTTTCAGAAAGCGAAGCCGTTTTCCATTCCCCGGGCGCTCCCCGGATCCAGGGCACCGCGGATCCGGCCTTGCCGGTCCGCCAGTGCCGCCCCCCGAGGGGAGCGGCCGCGGGCCGCCGGGGGTGGGCGTCCCTACACCCCTACCGAATCCGCCACATCCTTGAAGTCGGGGATCTGGTCGAAATTCATGTAGCGGTAGATGGTCTTCTCGTTCGCCGCCAGCACGCCGGTCTCGGCCATGTACTCTTCCTTGGTCGGGATGCGGCCCAGGCGCGAGCAGATGGCGGCCAGTTCGGCGGAGCCCAGGTACACGTTCGAGTTCTTGCCCAGGCGGTTCGGGAAGTTGCGGGTGCTGGTGGACATCACCGTCGCGCCTTCGCGCACCTGCGCCTGGTTGCCCATGCACAGCGAGCAGCCCGGCATTTCCATGCGGGCGCCGGCCGAACCCAGGACGCCGTAGTGGCCTTCCTCGGTCAGTTGCTGCTGGTCCATCTTGGTGGGCGGAGCGACCCACAGCTTGACCGGGATGTCGCGCTTGCCTTCGAGCAGCTTGGATGCCGCGCGGAAGTGGCCGATGTTGGTCATGCAGCTGCCGATGAACACTTCGTCGATCTTGGCGCCGGCCACGTCGGACAGGGTCTTGACGTCGTCCGGGTCGTTCGGGCACGCGACCAGGGGCTCGTGCACGTCGGCCAGGTCGATCTCGATGACGGCGGCGTATTCGGCGTCGGCATCGGGTTCCAGCAGTTGCGGGTTGGCCAGCCAGGCTTCCATGGCCTTGATGCGGCGGCCGATCGAGCGCTCGTCTTCATAGCCGTTGGCGATCATCCACTTCAGCAGCGTGATGTTGCTGTTGATGTATTCGATGATCGGTTCCTTGTTCAGGCGCACCGTGCAGCCGGCGGCAGAACGCTCGGCCGAGGCGTCGGACAGTTCGAAGGCCTGTTCCACCTTCAGGTCGGGCAGTCCTTCGATTTCCAGGATGCGGCCCGAGAAGATGTTCTTCTTGCCCTTCTTCTCGACGGTCAGCAGGCCCTGCTGGATCGCGTAGTAGGGAATGGCGTTGACCAGGTCGCGCAGCGTGACGCCGGGCTGCAGCTTGCCCTTGAAGCGGACCAGCACGGATTCCGGCATGTCCAGCGGCATGACGCCGGTGGCGGCGGCGAAGGCAACCAGGCCCGAGCCGGCCGGGAAGCTGATGCCGATGGGGAAGCGGGTGTGCGAGTCGCCGCCGGTACCGACGGTGTCGGGCAGCACCATGCGGTTCAGCCACGAGTGGATGACGCCGTCGCCCGGACGCAGCGAGATGCCGCCGCGATTGCTCATGAATTCGGGCAGCGTGTGGTGCGTCTTGACGTCCACGGGCTTGGGATAGGCGGCGGTGTGGCAGAACGACTGCATCACCAGGTCGGCCGAGAAGCCCAGGCAGGCCAGGTCCTTCAGCTCGTCGCGGGTCATGGGGCCGGTGGTGTCCTGGCTGCCGACCGAGGTCATGCGCGGCTCGCAGTAGGTTCCCGGGCGGATGCCCTTGCCTTCCGGCAGGCCGCAGGCGCGGCCGACCATCTTCTGGGCCAGCGTGTAGCCCTTGCCGGTGTCGGCCGGGTTCTTGGGCAGGCGGAACAGGGTCGAGGGCGGCAGGCCCAGGGCCTCGCGCGCCTTGGCGGTCAGGCCGCGGCCGATGATCAGCGGAATGCGGCCGCCGGCGCGCACTTCGTCGAACAGCACGTCGGACTTGATCTCGAACTCGGAGACCACTTCGCCGTTCTTCAGGGCCTTGCCTTCATAGGGGCGCAGTTCGATGACGTCGCCCATCTCCATCTTGGAGACGTCCAGCTCGACCGGCAGCGCACCCGCATCTTCCATGGTGTTGTAGAAGATGGGAGCGATCTTGCCGCCCAGACAGACGCCGCCGAAGCGTTTGTTCGGCACGAAGGGGATGTCTTCGCCGGTCCACCACAGCACGGAGTTGGTGGCCGACTTGCGCGAGGAGCCGGTACCGACCACGTCGCCGACGTAGGCGACCGGGTGGCCCTTGCCCTTCAGTTCGTTGATGAGCTTGAGCGGACCGACCTTGCCCGGTTCCTGCGGCTCGATGCCAGGCCGCGGGTTCTTGAGCATGGCCAGCGCATGCAGCGGAATGTCGGGGCGGCTCCAGGCGTCGGGAGCCGGCGACAGGTCGTCGGTGTTGGTTTCGCCGGTCACCTTGAACACGGTCACCGTCAGGCTTTGCGGCACCTCGGGGCGGCTGGTGAACCACTCGGCATCGGCCCAGCTTTGCAGCACGGCCTTGGCGTTGGCATTGCCCTTGTCGGCCTTTTCCTTGACGTCGTGGAAGGCGTCGAACATCAGCAGCGTCTTCTTCAGGCCGTCAGCGGCGATGGTGCCGACCTGCGCGTCGTCCAGCAGCTCGATCAGCGCGCTGATGTTGTAGCCGCCCAGCATGGTGCCCAGCAGCTCGGTGGCCTTGGCGCGATCGATCAGCGGGCAGGCTTCCTTGCCCAGGGCGACGGCGGCCAGGTAGGAGGCCTTGACCTTGGCGGCATCGTCCACGCCAGCGGGCACGCGGTGGGTCAGCAGATCCAGCAGCGTCTGTTCCTCGCCCTTGGGCGGGTTCTTGATCAGTTCGATCAGATCGGCGGTCTGCTGCGCGGACAGCGGCAGCGGGGGGATGCCAAGCGCGGCCCGCTCGGCAACGTGTTGACGGTAGGATTCAAGCATTGGAGGTGTCCCGGTATGAAGGGATTGAGGGCGATCGCCGGGATTGTAGGACTAGCGGCGGCGAGCCGCAACTGTCTTATATCTTATATAAGACATAAACAGTGTCTCCGCACGGTCGAGCCGGGATAGAATCGTTTTCCCGATATTCGGCCACGTAAGGGTAATCGAGATGAATTCAACGAAACTGAATCTGGATTGCCCCGACGGGGCCCGGCCGGCAGGGATCGCGCTCCCGCTTTCCCCATCGCGCCGCCACTGGCTGCAATTCGCCGGCGCCGGCGCCCTGCTCCATGCCCTGCCCGGCTGCGGAGGCGGCGACGACCCCGCTCCCGACGCCGGCCGGTTGTCCGAAGCCATCCAGTGGGGACGCGACGCCATCCGCCAGGCCTTGCAGAAGAACCAAGCCACCGCGGTCTCGGTCGCGCTGATGACCAGCGAAGGCGTCATCTGGCAGGAAGCCTTCGGGGTCGCGGATCCCCAGGGCAAGGTGGCCGCCACGGTCGACTCCCGCTTCAACATCGGCTCGGTCAGCAAGGTATTGGCCGCGCTGGCGGCGATGGTGCTGTGCGACCGGGGCAAGCTGGCGCTGGATGCGCCCATCACCCGCTATCTGCCCCGCTTCTCGATGCTTTCCAGCGAGTACGACCAGATCACGCTGCGCCACCTGCTCAGCCATTCATCCGGGCTGCCCGGTACCAATTGGCGCAACATTTTCGCATTCGAGCCCATCGCCGGCTACGCGCAGGACACCGAGGACGGCCTGGCCTACTTCCACCTGAAGCACCAGCCGGGGGAACTGGCGGTCTATTGCAACGACGGCTTCACCATGGTGGAAAACCTGGTGGCGGCGGTCACGGGTCAGTCGTACGCCGAGTTCGTGCGGCGCGAGATCCTCGAACCCCTGGGCATGAACCATTCCGCCTACCCGGTACAGCCCTTCCCCGAAGGCAGCTTCGTACACCCGGTGTACGAAGGGCGGCGCATGGGACAGGAATTCGTGTCTGCCTACGCCACCGGCGGCCTGGCCTCCACCCCCGGCGACATGATGCGGCTGGCGAAGATGTTCCTGGACCTGGGCATGTACCAGGGCAAGCGCCTGCTGTCGCAGGCGGCGGTCCAGGAGATGGGCACCGATCAGACCAAGGGCCTGCGCATCAACCCCTGCCCCGAATGGCGCTGGGGCCTGGGCTGGGACTCGACGCGGCAGCCCGGCCTGGACAGTGTCGGCATCAAGGCCTGGCAGAAGAACGGCGGCACGAGTTTCTTCTCGACCGAGTTCTTCGTGCTGCCCGACCAGCGCATGGCCCTGCTGCTGACGGGGGCCGGCACCACCTACGGGCCGCTGCGCATCGCCGAAGGCGTGCTGCTGCGGGCCCTGGCCGCCACACGCGCGATTCCGGCCGTGCCGGCGGCGCTGGGAGGCATCCCCGCGGCGGCGTCGCCGTCCATCGATGCCGCCGGCCTGGCGGGCATCTATGCCAATTACGAAGGACCATACAAGGTACAGGCCGCCAGTGCGGGCACGATCGACGTGCTGCACCGGAAGGCCGGCGCCTGGGACCCGATCGCCACGGGCCTGACCCTGCGCGCCGACGGCTGGTGGTGGAACGACGCGCCTTCGGGGAACAGCTACCGCTGGCTGACGCTGGACGGCAAGCACTACATGATCCAGCGCGTGCCGGCAGGCTGGGGGCATTACCGGCTGACCATGTCCGTGGGCCAGCGCCTGGCGCCGCTGGCGCCGCTGTCCGCCGCCTGGCAAGCCCGCCTGGGCACGCGCTGGGAACCGACCAACGAATCGCCCGAGTCGGTGGCGCTGGTCCTGGGCGATGGCATCGCCTCGCTGAGCGCGCTGCCCGAGTTGCCGGGATACGTGATGTGGAACGACGGCCAGCTGCTGCGCCCCGATGGCGACGACCGCGCCAGGATGACGATACAGGTGCCCGTCAATCATGGGCGCGACCTGGTCGAGCTCGAATTCTCGACGGTGGACGGCCAGCCGCAGATGCGGTCGGGGTCATCGCTCTATCGGTTGCTGGCAGAGGACTGATCCGACCTTGGAACTGCGCCAACTCCGCTATTTCGTCCGCGTCGTCGAGCTGGGCAGCATGGGCCGCGCCGCGCGCGAACTGGGGCTGGTGCCCTCCGCCCTGAGCCAGCAGATCAGCCGCCTGGAAGGCGAGCTGGCCACCCGGCTCCTGCAGCGCACCGCCACCGGCGTCATCCCCACCGACGCGGGGCTGGCTTTCTGGCGGCAGGCGCAGATGGCGCTGCGCCACGCCGACCAGGCCGTGGTCGCGGCGCGCGAGGCCCGGCTGTCGGGCGCGGTCAGCATAGGCTTCGCGCCGTCGACGGCATCGCTGCTGGCCCGCCCCTTCATCGCCGCCATGCAGGAACGCTATCCCGACGTGCGGCTGCATCTGGTGGAAAGCCTGTCCGGCCATCTGGCGGGCTTGCTGAACGCCCGCCTGCTGGACCTGGCCGTGCTGTTCCAGACCGACAGTGGCCGGCACTGGAGCGTCCTGCCCCTGCTGGACGAAAAGCTGTTCGTGGTGGCCCGGCCCGATCTCGTATCCGACCGCCAGCCCCGCCAGCCGATGACCGTGGCGGAAGCGGCGCGGCTGCCGCTGGCCATGCCCAGCAAGACGCACGGCCTGCGCATCCTGGTCGATGCCGCCTTCGACCGCGCGGGCGTCGAGCCGGACATCGCGCTGGAGATCGACGGCCTGACCACGCTGATGAACACCGTGATCGACGCGCCCATCGCCACCATCCAGCCCGGTGTCGCCGCCGGCGGGATGCATGAAGGGCGCCTGTGCCTGTATCCGCTGGACGACCCGTACCTGTTCCGGCGCAACGTCGTCACCAGCGTCTCGGACGACGAGTTGTCCCCCGCGGCGCTGGCCGCGCGGGTGGTGCTGGCCGACCTGATGCGCACGCTGGTGCGCGACGGCCATTGGCCGGGCGCCACCATTCACGAATCGTGAATACCTATTGCCCACGCGCCGTCTAGCCCGGCGCGGCCGCCCCGCCTACAGTGACTCCTCACTGATAGGAAAGCGGAATGATAGATGTCCTGGTCATCGGCGGCGGCAACGCCGCCTTGTGCGCGGCCCTGATGGCCCGCGAGGCGGGCGCCAGCGTCATGCTGCTGGAAGCGGCGCCCAAGGAATGGCGCGGCGGCAATTCGCAGCACACGCGCAACCTGCGCTGCATGCACGATGGTCCGGAAGACGTGCTGGTCGACAGCTACCCGGAAGAGGAATTCTGGCAGGACCTGCTCAAGGTCACCGGCGGCATCACCGATGAGAAGCTGGCGCGCCTGGTGATCCGGGCGTCGTCCAATTGCCGGGACTGGATGCGCAAGCATGGCGTGAACTTCCAGCCCGCGCTGTCCGGCACCTTGCACATCGCCCGCACCAACGCCTTCTTCATGGGCGGCGGCCGGGCGCTGGTCAATGCCTACTACCGCAGCGCCGAGAACCTGGGCGTGCAGATCCGCTACGGCACACCGGTGCATGCGCTGGAACTGGACGGCGATCGCTTCGTCGCGGCGCTGGCCGGGGACGAACGCATCCCCGCGCGCGCCTGTGTCATGGCGTGCGGCGGCTTCGAGTCCAACCTGCAATGGATGCGCGAAGCCTGGGGCCAGAACGAACGGGGCGAATGGCCGGCGGACAACTTCCTGATACGCGGCACCCGGTACAACCAGGGCGCCTTGCTGAAGTTCATGATCGACGCCGGCGCCGACATGATCGGCGACCCCACGCAATCCCATTGCGTCGCCATCGACGCGCGCTCGCCGCTGTACGACGGCGGCATCTGCACCCGCCTGGACTGCGTGTCGCTGGGCATCGTCGTCAATCGCGACGCCCAGCGCTTCTACGACGAAGGCGAGGACTTCTGGCCCAAGCGCTATGCGATCTGGGGCCGGCTGGTCGCCTTCCAGCCAGGCCAGATCGCCTATTCCATCATCGATGCCAAGGCGGTCGGACGCTTCATGCCGCCGGTGTTCAACGGCATCCGGGCCGACAGCCTGCCCGAGCTCGCGCGGCTGACGGGGCTGGACGAAACCCGCCTGGAACAGACGGTGCGGGAATTCAACGCCGCCTGCCGGGGCGAACACTTCGACCACACCATCATGGACGACTGCCGCACGGAAGGCATCTCGCCCGTCAAGACGCACTGGGCCCGGCCGCTGGATACGCCGCCCTATTTCGCCTATCCGCTGCGCCCCGGCATCACCTTCACCTATCTCGGCACCAAGGTGGACGAGAACGCGGCCGTGCACTTCGGCGGGCGTCCCAGCCCGAATCTGTTCTGCGCCGGCGAAATGATGTCCGGCAATGTGCTGGGCAAGGGCTATACCGCCGGCGTCGGCATGTCCATCGGCACGGCCTTCGGCCGCATCGCCGGCACCCGCGCCGCCGAGGCCGCGCGGCACCCTCGTATTCACGGAGCACCCGATCTTGAAGCAGCTTGAGCATCTCGCGCACGACGCGCAAACCCTGGCGGCCGGCGTACAGGCCGTGCCGATCCAATGGCGGACCCAGGCCGCCGCGCAAGGCGGCGCCTGTTCGACCGCGCTGACCGCCGACGAGAACGAAGCGGCCCGCGTCCTGCAAATATGCAATGCCTGCCGCTATTGCGAGGGATTCTGCGCGACGTTCCCGGCCATGATGCGCAGGCTGGAATTCGGCAAGGCCGACGTGCACTACCTGGCCAACCTGTGCCACAACTGCGGCGCCTGCCTGCACGCCTGCCAATACGCGCCACCGAACGAATTCGGCGTCAACGTGCCCCGCGCGATGGCCAAGGTGCGCGTGCAGACCTATGGCGACTACGCCTGGCCGGGCGTCCTGGGACGCCTGTACCGGCACAACGGCGTCACGCTGGCCCTGGCGACGGCGTTCGCGCTGGCGCTGTTCCTGGTGCTGGCCGCCGCCATGAACGGCGGCATCTGGCACGAACCGCTGGCCGGCGACTTCTACGCCATCTTCCCGCACAACCTGCTGGTGGCGCTGTTCGGCACGGTGTTCGTGTTCGCCATCGTCGCGCTGGGGGTAGGCGTGGCGCGCTTCTGGCGCAACGTGTCCCCGGGCTCGCCCACCGGCCCGGCCGTGGCCGAGGCCGCGCACGACGCGCTGCGCCTGAAGTACCTGGACGGCGGGCACGGCAAGGGCTGCAACGAAGAGGACGATGCGTTCACCCTGGCGCGGCGGCGGTTCCACCACTTCACTTTCTACGGCTTCATGCTGTGCTTCGCCGCCACCTGCGTGGCCACGCTCTACCACTATGCGCTGGGGCTGCACGCGCCGTATGCGCTGACCAGCCTGCCGGTGCTGCTGGGCACCGCGGGCGGCATCGGCCTCTTGATCGGGCCGGCCGGCCTGCTGTGGCTGAACCTGCGCCGCCACCCGGCGCATGGCGATCCCGACCAGCGCCCCATGGACCGCGGCTTCATCAGCCTGCTGTTCCTGACCAGCCTGACCGGCCTCGCGCTGCTGGCCGTGCGCGAGACCAGCGCCATGGGCCTGCTGCTGGCCGTGCACCTGGGCGTGGTGATGGCCTTGTTCCTGACCCTGCCCTACGGCAAATTCGCGCACGGCATCTATCGATGCGCCGCGCTGCTCAAGTGGAGCATCGAACGGCGCCAGCCGAGCAACACGCGGCTGACGCCGGACTGAATCCGCCGCGGGACGTCAGCCGCGCGCCAGCGGCGGCCCCGCGAACGGCTTGGCGAACGGCCCGATGGCGCGCATGTCGAACTCCACCAGCACGGCCGGCGCATCGCGGCCGGCCGCATCGCGCAGCACGCGCTCCAGGCCGTCCAGGCCGCGCACCGCGATATAGTCCATGCCGACCGATTGCGCCAGGGCGCCCAGTTCGAAGCCGTGCAGATCGCAGTAATAGCGGCGGCCCCCATAATCCGCGTCCTGGAGGTTGCGCAGGATGCCGTAGCCCCCGTCGTTCATCACCAGCATGACGATGCCGGTCCGCTCCTGGACTGCGGTGGCCAGCTCGCCCAGATTCAGCATGAACCCGCCGTCGCCGGCCAGCAGCCAGGTCTTGCGGTCCGGCCGGCCGGTCGCCGCGCCGATGGCCATCGCCAGTCCCTGGCCGATTCCCCCGCCCACGGCGTGGATGCCCTGCCCCGGTGCGAACACCTGCATCAGGCGATTGCCCCAGGTGCTGTTGGAGATGGTGACGTCGCGCACCCAGCCGAAGTCGCGGCCGCACACGGCCTGCAAGGCGTCGGCGATGCGGTCGTAGGGCGCGATGGCGCCGCGCATCGTGGTCTGGGCGCGCTGCCTTGCGCGCGCGGCTTCGTCCGCCAGGCCGGCATCGGCCCGCATGCGGCCCGCCAGCCGGTCGGCCAGCCTGGCCAGCGTCAGGCGCGCATCGCCCCGCACGAACAATGAAGTCGGATAGGCACGCTGCTCGGCCAGCGGATCCGCGTCGATCTGGATCAGCGTACGCGGCAGTTGCAGCGTGTGGGTCAGCGTTTCCGGCACGCGCAGCCGCGAGCCCACGACCAGCATCGCGTCGCACCCCTGATAGAAGGCCTCGATCGCGGGCTGGCCGTTGAAGGCGCCCAGCGTGCGCGGATCGTCCTCGGGCACCGTGCCCTTGCCCTGCAAGGTGGTCACGGCCACGAAACCCAGGTCCAGCAGGCGGGTGATCTCGGCACGGGCATGACGGGCGCCGCCGCCTATCCACAGGACCGGCCGCCGGGCGTCCGCCAGCAGGTCGGCCATCCGGTCCACGGCCGCGTCGTCGGGCTCGACCGGCGCCATGAACGGCGGCGCCGGCGGCGGCCGCATGGCGACCAGGGCACCTTGCAGGTCGATGGGGATCTCCACGCTGACCGGCCCCGTGGGCGCGGTCAACGCCAACCGGACTGCCTCCTGGACCGTGGCCAGGGCCGTCTCGGCCGACCACACGCGCAGCGCCGCCTTGGATACCGCTTGCAGCATGCCGAGCTGGTCCTTGGCCTCGTGGACGTAGGAGCGGCCCCGGTCCAGGTAAGGCAGCGCGACCTGCCCGGTGATGTGCAGCAGCGGCGTGCCCGCGGTCCAGGCCTCGACCAGCGCACCGGCCGCATTGCCGGCGCCCGTGCCCGTGCTGGTGAAAGCCACGCCCAGTGCGCCCGTGGCGCGGGCGCAGGCATCGGCCATGCCCACGGCGCCGGCTTCGCCGCGCGCGCCTATGTAGCGGATGCGCCCGTCGCGCCCCAGCGCATCGAGCAGCGGCATGTTGTGGATGGACAGGACACCGTAGGCCTGCCGCACGCCCAGCTCGTACAGGTACTGGACCAGGGCATCGCCCACGGTGTGCCGGTTGCAGATCGATGCGCTCATGAATGCAGGCCTTCGGTGGCGGATTGAGGAACAGGCGTGGCGCCGCGATGTCCGGTACCGAGCGCGGCTTCGCGGCCGCCGGCCCGGCGGACCAGTTCGTCCTGGTCGCGCTTGGCGAGCCGGTCGATCTCTTCGGGATAGAGCCGCGCGCACAGCGCGGTGCGCATGGCATGCACGGTGGCGGCCATTTCGGGACGGGCGGCAAGATCCGTGCGTTCATGCGGATCGGCCACGATGTCGAACAGCTCGGGGCCATAGTCCACGTAGTGGTGGTACTTGTAGCGGCCGCGCACGAGGTAGTAGGCGGCGCTGGGCGATCCGACGCCGTGGTATTCGCCCAGGACGACGCGATCGGACTCGTCCGCTCCCACGGCCAGGTCCCGCAGCGAACAGCCCGGCAGCGCGGCCGCGGCCGGCGGCAGGCCCATCGCCTGGAGCACGGTGGGATACACGTCCACCAGGCTGGCGTCGGTGCGGCAACGGTGTCCGGCGGGCACGCCGGGGCCGGCCAGCACGAGGGGAATGCCCGAAGCCTCGCGATACAGCGTGCCCTTGTTCCACAGGCCGCGGGCGCCCAGGTTGTCGCCATGGTCGGATGTGTAGATCACCGTGGTCCGCGCCGACAGCCCGGTGTCGTCCAGCGTGTCGAGCACCGTGCCCATCTGCTCGTCCATGAACTCGACCAGCGCGAAGTAGGCCGCCACCGCCAGCCGGACACGCCCGGGCCCTTCCAGCGCCGCCGCGTGGTCGATGTAGGCCAGCGACCGCCTGACCCAGGGGTGGCGCGCGGCGGCCGGCTCCGGCAGGCAGTCGTCGAACAGCGGATCCTCCAGCACCCGGCGCAGGTAGCGCTCCGGCACGACCAGTGGAAAATGCGGCGCGACCATGCCCACGAACAAGGCCCACGGCGCGGGATCGGCCGCATGCGTGCGCAGCCACTCGCAGGCCGTGGCGCCCACCGTGCGATCGTATTCGTTGTAGGTCGATTCGCCCGCGCCCAGGGATTTGAACATGCCAGACGGCATGGAGCTTGCCGGCAGCGGGTTGCGCACCGATCCCCAGACCTGGCCGATGCCGCCGGGAATGTGCATGGGCAGCCACTGGCGGCGGAAACCGGTGGGGTCCTCGGCGCGGCGGAAATGCAGCTTGCCGATGGACTCGACCAGCAGGCCGGCGTCGGACACCTCCTGCATCCAGGAGCGCGCGCGGCCATCGTAGGCGATGGCGTTGTCCCAATAACGGTGTTCGTGCACGTACCTTCCCGTTGCCAGGCTGGCCCGCGCAGGTACGCACAGCGGGCTGGGCGTCCACGCGCGCTCGAACGCCGTCCCCCGGCGCGCCAGCCGGTCCAGGTTGGGCGTGCGCACGCACGGATGGCCGGCGAACCCCGCTACCCAGGGGTTGTGCTCGTCGGACAGCAGCACCAGGACGTTGGTCGGTTCGGCCATGGCGTCACTTCTCCAGCGAAAAACCGGTGCGCTTGACCACCGCGGCCCACTTGGCGTCCATCGCGCGCATGGAGGCGTCGAGCTCCTGACTGGACAAGGCCAGCGGATCGAGCGACATGCGCGCCAGCCCTTCCCGGTAGGCCGGTGCCTGGCAAGCCTTGGCGAGAGCCTGGGCCAGGGCCTGCCGGACCGGCGCCGGCACCGCGGTCTGCGTGTACGCGCCATAGAACAGGTCGCTGGCAAGATCGGGGAATCCGCATTCCGCCACCGTCGGAACGTCGGGCATGAAGGCGCTGCGCCGCGTGCCGGTCATCATCAGCACGCGGGCCTTGCCGGCCTTGTAGGGTGTGACCAGGTTGGGCAGGGCCGAGATCACGGCCGGCAGGTGGCCGCCGGAGATGTCGTTCAGCGCCTGCGCCCCGCCCCGGTAGGGCACGTGGATCAGCGGCACGCCCGACAGGCGTTCGATCTCGGTGCCGATGAAATGCGGCTCGGTGCCCGCGCCCGGCGTGCCGTAGGACGCCTCGCCGGGGTGGGCCTTGGCCCAGCCCAGGAAATCGGCCATCGTCCGCGCTGGCGCCGAGGCGCCGACCGCGACGCCGAACTGGTAGCCGCACAGCGTGGTCAGGCCGGCGACGTCGCTCATCCTGTAGCCCAGGCCCGCGTTGACGTGCGGCGCGATCGTGAACACGCCGGGCGGAGTGATCAGCACGGCGCCGCCGTCGGCGGGCGATCGCAGCAGCGCCTCGACGCCTATCTGTCCGGCGGCGCCGGCATGGTTCTCGACGATGGCCAGATAGCCGGCGCCGCGCAGTTGTTCGCCGGCCATGCGCGCGGCCACGTCGACCGCGCCGCCGGCGGGTCCCGCCACCAGCAGCCGCAGCCGCGTGGCCGGTTGACTGCGTGCCGCGCGGCACGTCATCATGGATGCCGCTGCAGCACAGAGGAAGTAGCGCCGGGTGAGCATCGTCGCCTCCAAAGCGGGGATGGAGCGCTCATTCTAGGGAGCCGCCCGCCGCCCGGATAATGAAAAGCGCTGTGCCGCCCATAACCCGCGGTTTATGCCCATGAGCGACCTGATCCGCCGACTCACCCTGCGTCACCTGCGCCTGCTCGTCATGCTGGGCGAACTCGGCAGCGTCACCCGCACGGCCCAGCTGCTGCACATCACCCAGCCCGCCGTCTCCAAGGCCATCCGCGATCTGCGCGACATCCTGCACGACCCGCTGTTCGAGCCCACGCCCGACGGACTGGCCTGGACGCCGGCCGGCAAGGCCGCCCTGCAACGGGCGGGCGCGATCCTGCGCAACGTGGAAGACCTGGAACGCGACACCGCCCGGCGCGGCCGCGCCGGCGATACGCCGCTCGGCCTGGGCCTGACCCGCATCGCCGAAGCAGTGGTGGCGACGGCCCTGCCCCATGCCCTGGCCGAACGCGGCGTGCGCGTCAGCCTGCGCCACGGCACGCGCGAACAGATGCACAGCGAACTGGCGGCCAAGTCCATCCACGTGGCGTTCGGGCGCTGCGACGCGGGATTCCGCCTGCCCGACTTCGAATACCACCCGCTGTACGCCGAGAGCTATGCGATCGTGTGCGGCCGCCATCATCCCCTGGCGGGCAGGACGGCCAGCCTGGAGGAACTGGCGGGGCAGACCTGGGTGCTGCCGCCGCCCGGCACCTTCGCCCACCATCTGGTGGAACAGGCGTTCCTGGCCGAGAACCTGACCCCGCCCGCGCCCGGCATCGTATCCACGCTGGGGCCGGGCGACGTCCGGCTGGTCGAGACCCAGCCGTTGCTGGCGCTGGCGCCGCGCAGCGAGGCGCGGCGGCTGGAAGAAGCGGGCACGGTGTCCTGCGTGGAAGGATTGGCGCTGCCGCCGCAGCAGATAGGCGCCATCCTGCTGCGCGCCGGCGAGCGGCATCCCGCCTGCGAGCTCGCCATCCGGATGCTGCGCGCCGGCCCCGGCGAAGCCTGGACTAGACCTGCGTGATGAACTTGGTCACGAGGTACCCGTCGAAGGTCTCGGCGCCGCCTTCGGTTCCCATCCCGCTGTCCTTGATTCCGCCGAAGGGGATCTCCGCCGGGCCCATGCCGAAATGGTTGATGTTCACCATGCCGGCCTCCAGTCCGTCGGCCACGCGCGTGGCCGTCTTCAGCGACTCGGTGAAGACGTACGAAGCCAGGCCGAAGGGCAGCGCATTGGCGCGCCGCAGGACCTCGTCCTCGGTGTCGAAGGGCACCACCGGCGCCACCGGGCCGAAGGGTTCCTCCTGCATGATGCGCGCATCGTCGGCCAGATCCGTCAGCACCGTCGGGGCGAAGAAAAAGCCCTGCCCGTCGCGCCGGCCGCCTCCGGTCACGATGCGGCCGCCGCGTCCCACCGCGTCCTCGACCAGCGCCGCCATGGCCGCCACGCGGCGTGGGTTGGCCAGCGGCCCCATCTGCGTGTTTTCTTCCAGGCCGTCGCCCAACCGGGTCTCGGCCATGGCCTGCGCGAAGGCATCCAGAAAACGCGGATAGGCGGCCCGCTGGACGTAGAAGCGGGTCGGCGACACGCATACCTGGCCGGCGTTGCGCAGCTTGAAGCGCGCCAGCATCGCCGCCGCCCGGTCGATGTCGGCATCGGCGAACACCAGCACCGGGGAATGGCCGCCCAGCTCCATCGTCATCCGCTTCATGTGCGCGCCCGCCAGCGCGGCCAGTTGCTTGCCCACCGGCACCGACCCGGTGAAGGAAATCTTGCGCACGGCCGGCGCGGTGATCAGGTGGCGGGAAATCGCCGCGGGATCGCCCCAGACGATGTTGAGCACGCCCGGCGGAAAACCGGCATCGTGGAACAGCTCGGCGATCGCGACCACCGCGCTGGGCGACTCCTCCGGCCCCTTCAGGATCAGCGTGCAGCCCGCCGCCAGCGCGGCGGCCACCTTGCGGATGGCCTGCGCGAACGGGAAGTTCCACGGCGAGAAGGCCGCGCATACGCCTATCGGTTCGCGCACCACCAATTGCCGCACGCCGCTCTGGCGCGGCGGGATCACGCGGCCGTAGATGCGCCGGCATTCCTCCGCGTGCCACTCCAGGTGCTCGGCGCAGGACTCGACCTCGACCAGGGCCTCGGCCAGCGGCTTGCCTTCGTCCAGGGTGATGTCCCGGGCGACGCGGGGGGCGCGTTCGCGGACCAGCGCCGCCACCCGCCGCAACAGGTCTGACCGTGCCAGGGGCGACGTGCGGCGCCAGCCTGGAAACGCGCGCTCGGCGGCGGCGATGGCACGGTCGAGTTCGGCCGCGCCCACGTGCGGCAGACGGCCGATGACCTGGCCGGTGGCCGGATTGACCACCTCGCCGCCGGAACCTGCGTCGCCGCCGAGGAATTCGCCGTCGATGTAGAAAGCCAGCTTGCGGTACATGTCTGCATTCCTGTTTCGAGGTGTCGTCATTGCGCCGTCACGCCCAGTTTCCTGATCAGCGGGCCGTACACGGCGGCATCGCGCTCCATCTCCGCGCGCGTCTGCTCGGGAGCGGGTACGCGGATCTCCACGCCGCGCTTGCCGTAGTTGCCGCGCAGCGCCGCGTCGTCCATCGCCGTGCGGATCTCCTTGTTGATGTGGGCGGCCAGCGCGTCGGACATCGTGCCCGGCGCGAACACCGAGAACACCGTCGACGGGATCGACCCGGGCTTGCCGCCGGCCTCGGCCAGCGTCGGCACCTCGGGCATGAAGCCGCTGTGCTTGTCGGCCCCGCTTACCAGCACCTTGATCTTGCCGCCCTGCGCCTGCTGGCTCATCACCAGGCCGCCGGCCATCAAGGCGTCGACCTCGCCGCCCAGCAGCGCGGTCAGCGCGGGCGCCACGCCCTTGAAGGGCACGTAGGTGAAGTCCACGCCCTCGGAAGCGGCCAGCATGGCCATGCCCAGGTGGGACACGTGGCCATTCCCGCCGGTGCCGACGTTGATGGCGCCGCGTCCGGCGCGCGCCTTCTCCATGAAGCTCTTGTAGTCGTTCACGCCCAGGGTGCTGCGCACGGCCACGTACAGGTCGATGTGGCCGACGTCGGCCACGGGCTTGAGTTCCTTGCGCCAGTCGTAGGGCAGGTTGGCGTACAGGAAGGGATTGGCGACCAGCGCCAGCCGGTCGACCATCAGCAGGGTCGAACCGTCGCCCGCCGACTTCGCCACGTTGCCCGCGCCGATGATGGCGTTGGCGCCGGGCTTGTTCTCCACCACGAACACCTTGCCGGTGCGCTTGGCCAGTTGGTTGCCCAGGTCGCGGGCCAGCACGTCGGGTTCGGTTCCAGGCGGGTAGGGAACGACGATGCGGACCTGCTCGGGCCCCCAGGGCGTTTCGGCCCGGACCGGCAGGCACGCCGTGCAGGCCAGCGCAAGAAAGACGCAAAGGGACTTCAGACTTGCCATGATGCTCTCCGATGACGACGGGGCCGGATGCTCCGGCCTCCACGAGGAAGCGGGCCTACCAGCGCCCGATGACGATGTTCATCATGCGTTCGTGCGCATGCGTGCGGGCGGCGACCTGTTCGAAGGTCTCGGTGCAGCGGCGCTGGCGGCGCCAGGCCCAGTCGCACAGCGCGTCGCCCATGCGGCGCAGGACCGGCGCGGCCCAGGCCTCTTCGGCCAGGTCGCGCAATTCGCCGGGGTCCTCCCGCAGATCGAACAGCTGCGGGCGCAGGCCTTGCCAATACAAGAACTTGTAGCGGCCGTCCGCCAGCATCATGCCGTTGCACTCGGTCACCCCGCGGTCCAGGAACAGCCGCGCCTCGCGATAGGCATAGTCCAGGAAGCCGACGGCGAACTCCCTTGGGGGTCCGCCCGCCTGGCCGCGCACCCAGGGCAGCAGCGACCGCCCCTCGACGCGATGCGCGGGCACGTCCAGGCCCAGCGCGTCCAAAATGGTGGGCACCACGTCCACGCACTCGGCCGTCTCGGCCACGGCCCGGCCGCGACGCGCATCGGCGGCGGACGACGGGTCGTAGACGATCAGCGGCACGCGCACCGCCCCTTCGAAGAAATACTCCTTCTCTCCCAGCCAGTGGTCGCCTTGCAGGTCGCCGTGGTCGGAACAGAAGACAATCAGCGTGTCGCGCAAGCGGCCCGCGCGCTCCAGGTGATCGAGCAGGCGGCCGACGTGGTCGTCGATCTGCTTGACCAGCCCCATATAGACGGGCCGCACGGCGCGCCAGACCTCGTCCCGCGCGAACGACAGGGATTCCTCGTGGCGCTGGTAGGCGCCGTGCACCGGATGGGGACGCTCGCGCTCGGCCTGGCCGCGCACGGGCGCGGCGGCATCCTGCGCCGAGTACATGTCGTGGTAGGGCGCGGGCGCCTTGTAGGGCCAGTGCGGCTTGATGTAGGACAGGTGCAGCACCCACGGCTGCTCGCCCTGGTCCTGGATGAAATCGATCGCCCGGTCGGTCAGGTAGGCGGTTTCCGAGTCTCGCTCGGCCACCCGCGCCGGCAGACCCGCGTTGCGCAGCAGCCAGCCCGTGGCGAAACTGCCGTCCGGGCCGGTGCTGCCGATCACGTCGCGTTCCCAGGGCCGGTCGCGGTCGTAGCCGCGCTCGATCAGGTAGCGGCGATAGCCGCTGCCCGCGTCCATCTCGAAATGGCCGTCATAGCGTTCCAGCACCTTGAAGCCGCCTTCCATCAGCCGCTCGCCGGCCGCGCCATCGGCCGACAGGCCGCGCGCGGCCAGCCCCCGCCGGTCCGGCACGAAATGGGTCTTGCCCAGCAGCCAGCAGTCGCGGCCCGCCTCGGCCAGGTAGTCGCCCAGGCTCCACTCGTCCGCCGGCATGGGCACCCGGTTCCAGGTCACGCGGTGCGAGCCGGGATAGCGGCCGGTGTAGTACGACGTGCGCGACGGCCCGCACACCGCCGAGCTGACGTAGGCGCGTTCGAAGCGCGTGCCCATCGCCGCCAGCCGATCGATGTTGGGCGTGCGCAGCGCGCCGCCTCCGCCGTAGCAGGACAAGGCATCCGCCCGCAGCTGGTCGCACATGATGAACAGCACGTTGCGCGCCGCGGGGGTCGGGGTGTCGTTCAGCGCGCTCATGCGGCGGCCTCCAGGACGGGCGTGGCGGCTGCCGTCGCGGCCGGGGCCGGCACGAACCGGGCAACGAAACGCTCCAGCGCGCCATGCATGTCGGCGTGCCTGCCGGCCGCCGCCACGTAGCGGTCGGGACGCAGCAGCACCCAATCGGCGCCCGCCGCCGCGAACCAGCGGTGCAGCGCGTTCTCGGTATCCTCGAGCAGGCTCATGCCGGCTGGCGACGGCGGACGCGCACCCGGCGCGGGACCGCTGCGGGGCAGCGCGACGGCGGCCAGCCGGCAGTCCAGGCGCCGCAGCCCCTCGCCCAATCCGGGCGGCAGCGGCGCGGCGGGCGCGCGCATCAGCAACGCGAAGCCCGGGCCGAGCGCATCGTCCAGCTTCTGGAAATCGCCGCCGTCCTTCTCCACCAGCGGCTGGATGAACATGCGGCCGACGCGATCGTCGCGCGCCGCCTGGCCGCTATCCTGCACGACCCCGGCGCGATACCGGGGCATGGGCTTGAACTTCATTTGCAGAACGTAGTCGCGCACCGCCGGAATGCCACGGATGGCGCCGAAAAACGCGTCGCGAAGCCGGGCCAGCCAGGGGTTGCGCAGCGACAGCACCGCGCCGAACCGGTCGGCCAGGTCTATCATCGCCTTGGCATGCGCGTGCCGCTCGTCATGGTAGGACTGCAATGCCTCCGGACGCAGGCGGCCGCCGACAATCCACGCGATCTTCCAGGCAAGATTGCAGGCGTCGCGCAGACCGGCGTTGAGCCCCTGTCCGATCCAGGGTGGCGTGAGGTGGGCCGCGTCGCCGGCCAGACAGACGCGGCCGGCCACGAAGGACCCGGCGATGCGCGAATGATGGGTGTAGACGCGCGCGCGGATCACGTTCAACGCTTCAGGATCCGGCACGTGCGGCGCCAGCAGTTCGCGCACCTTGGCCGGATCGAGGATCTGGCTTTCGTCTTCGCCGTCGAACAGCATGAACTCCCAGCGGCGCAGGCCATACGGCAGCTTCAGGCAGACATAGGGACGCGTGGGCTCGCAATGCAGCGCGGTATAGGGCGCATCCAGGGGGTCCTGGTCGCACTCGATCACCACCCACTTATGGGCGTGGGTCTGGCCGCCGAAAGGCAGCTTGAGCAATCCTTCGCGCACCGTGCTGCGGCCGCCGTCGGCGGCCAGCAGGTAGGCAGCCCGGACCTTGCGCTCGCTGCCGTCGGCACGACGAAGCGTCGCGGTGACGCCGCCCTCATCCTGTTCCAGCGCCAGCAGCTCCACGCCCAGTTCCAACGCGACGTGGGGAAAGCGCGCCAGGCCGGCGCGCAGAGTCTGCTCGCCCAGGGGCTGCGAGAACAGATTGCGCCGGTACCAGCCGAACTCGCGCGTGGCGGGCAGTATCTCGGCGAAGCATTGCTTGCGGGCGCCGTACATGCGCATGGGCACGTTCTGGATCATGTCGCGCAACATGGCCTCGGCCAGGCCGGCGGCCTGGAAGGTGCGCATGGCTTCGTCGTCCAGGCCCACCGCGCGCGGATACTCCAGGATCGCCGGGCTGCGGTCGATCAGCAGCGTGCCGACCCCGTAGGTACCCAGCAGATTGGCCAGCGTCGCGCCCACCGGACCGGCGCCGACGACCAGCACGGGCACATCGCAGGATTTGTTCATCCCTGATCTCCGATGTGCCTCAGGCCTGCGCGAGGATGCGGCTTTCCTGCCGCACCAGCAGGTGCCGGACCGACTTGCGGAAGGCAGCGAACTCGGCGTCCGCGGCCAATACCGCGCGGCGGCTGGCGCGTTCGTCCAGCGATTCGTAGGCCCACAGGAAGACGAGCTGGTTGAGTTCGCCGGTCTCGGATTGGTACAGGCCCGCCAGGTTGCCCAGGATGCGCGTTTGCAGCGCCTGGGCGGATTGCCTGTAGATGCGCAGGTATTCCGCGCCGCCGCCCGGCACCAGCGTGTAGGTCCGCATTTCCACCATCATGATGTGTATCTCCTCAGGGCGCGGGGGCCGCGCCGAGAAATTCCGCGACCGCCCGCGCGACCCGCTCGGGCTGGTCATCGTGGACGTAGTGGCCCGCATCGGGGATCTCGCGCCAGGCGATCGCCGGATTGCGCGCCGCCATGGCCTGGGCGGTCGCCACGCCCAGGTAGTCCGACCGGCCGCCGCGCAAGACCAGCGTGGGGCAGCGCAGCGCCTGGACCGGCGGCCACAGGTCGACCACCCGTGCCGGGTCCGGATCGAGCCGGGCGGCTTTGATGCCCGCATGGTCGTAGCGCCAGCGCAGGCGGCCGCCGTGCGGCTCCAGCATGTGGCGCAGCCGGGCCGCGATGGCCTCGGGGGTCACGGTCGGCCGGATCTCGCGCATGAAGGCCTCGGCCGCGCTCCAGTCGGCGAAGGACTCGGGCGTGCGGGACAGCTCCGCGCGTATGCGCCGGGCACCATCGCTATCGTCGAAGGCTCCCGGTCCGGCATCCTCCACGACCAGCTTGCGCACCCGGTCGGGATGCGCCGCCGCGTAGACGATGGCGTTGATGCCGCCCATGGAGTGCCCGAGCAGATCGAAGCGGGACAGCCCCAGTTGCTCGACCACCGCCCGCACGTCCTGGACATAGGCATCGGTGTAGTAGTTGCGACCCGGGTCCCAGTCGCTCTGCCCGCGGCCGCGATGATCCAGCGCCAGCACCCGGTAGCCCGGCTGCAACGCGCCGGCCAATCCCTCGAAGGTGTCGGCGAAGCTGCGTATGCCGTGCAGCATTAGCACCGGCCAGCCGCCGGCATCGCCCCAGTCCGCGACGTGCAGGTTCAGGCCCGCGCAACGGACGGTATGGTCGCGGCGGTCCATGTCAATTCAGCCCGTCGCCGACGATTTCGCTCGCCTTCAAGCCGCCCAGGCGGGCATGCAGCCGGCCGCGCGTGGCGAAGGCAAAGGCGATCAGCACTTCGTCGCGGTTGGGCGCATCGTTGAACATGGCCGACACCGTGTCGTAGTGAGAGCGCACGTACAGCGCGTCCTTGTGAGCCAGCGGAATGTCGATGACCGTGCCCGGGCCGCCACGCTTGCCGGTGGACGGCACCCACGACTGGCCGCCACCCACCGCATCGCGCACGGGGTTGGCGAACACCGTGGTCAGGAGCGCGTTGCCGTGCTCGTACTCGCCGTCCGCTCCCACCAGGCAGGCCTTGCCGTAGCTCTCGATGGGCGTGCCGGCGGCGGCATCCCGGATGCGGCGGCCGAACTCCGCGCCCAGCAGGTTCGAGGGTTCGATGTAAGCGCCCAGGTTGTCCTCGTGGCGGCCGGCGTAGGGGTTGTGCAGCACCGCGCCCACGACGATCTTGCGCAGCGGGTCGCCGTCGGCGGGCATGCCCGATTCGGTGGCCAGCGTGTCCTCGATCTGGAGGTACCACTTGCGGATATGGTAGGGGCCGAAGTTGGGGGATTTCATGGTGGGTTCCGTGATTCGTTAAGGGTTCAGAGCGGCTGCAGGTCGATGGGGTCGCTGGGCGCGTGATACCGGTGCAGGATGCGCTTGCCCTCTTCGTCGTCGTGCACCGTGTGGCAGAAGAACTCCAGGCGATGGCCGTCGGGATCGTGGAAATAGACGCCGTAGCCGACCTTGTGGTCGGTGGTCTTGACCACCTCGACGCCCTTGCGCAGCAGCATCCCGTACAGGCGGCGCAACTCGTCGACGTCGCCGTCTATCTCCAGGCCGTAGTGCTGCATGTTGATCTGGCCGCGCGACAGCGGCGAACCGTCGGCGGACTCGGCGCGGATCAGCGCAATGTCGTGGTGCTTGACGCCGAACGAGAGGAACACCCACTTCTCGCCGCGCGCGGTCTCGGTCATGCCCAGCACCTCCTCGTACCAGGGGCCCGACTTGAACGGGTCGGCCACGAACAGGGAAAGATGCGTGCGCGTGATCCGGGGCTTGATGTCCTGCATGGCGTGTCTCCTCAGGCAATGGACTGCGGATGCGCGTGCACCGGCGCCACGTGGGGCGTCCACGCGACCGAGGTGATCTCGCTGAAATCGCGCCAGTCCTTGAACCAGCTGCGCCCGCCATCCATGGAGCGGAACAGGTGGCCGTACTTGGTGCCGGCCAGCACGAAGCGCGGATCGGCCGCGTGCGTGCCGAAGGCCCAGAAGGTCGAATTGGGCGCGGCATGCAGCAGCGCCCGCTCCCAGGTCGCGCCCCGGTCGGCCGAGCGGTAGATGTGGCTGCGCGTGCCGGGCGTGCCGTCGCCGATGGCCAGCAGCAAGGCGCTGCCGTCGGCTAGGGGCTGGGCGGTGCGGGTGTAGTACATGCCGTCGAAGCGCAGGCGCGAGGGTTCGCCCACCCACGTCCGCCCGTCGTCGGTGCTGGCATAGACGGTGTTGACCGACAGCACCAGCGTCTTCCTGGGCTGCCCGTCCGCGGGCGCGAGAATGGTGACGCCGTGGATGTCGGGATTGGCGATCGCGCCTTCGCGCGCGCCCTCCTGGTCGACGCGCGTCCAGGTGTCGCCGCGGTCGCCGCTGCGCCAGGCGCCGCCCTCTTCCACGCCGAACCAGACCTCGCCCGCCACCGCCGGGTCCACGCAGATGGCCAGGATGCGCGGCCGGTTCACGCCCCGGCAGAACTCCGGGATCTCCGGCGGCAGCCGGGTCCAGCTCGCGCCGCCGTCCAGCGACCGGAACATGGCCGCGCGCGAGGGCGCGCCGGTGCCGGCATACATCACGGACGGCTCCAGCGGATCGATGGCCAGGGCCCAGACCGTCATGCCGTCCGCGGGCGAGGCGACGCGCGAGAAATGCGCGCCGCCGTCGGTACTCAGGCAGATACCGCAATCGGCTCCGGCGAACACGCGGCGCGGGTCGGCCGGATCCACCGCCAGGCAGCGGACCACGCCGTCGAACTCGATGGCTTCCTTCAGACCCAGCCGGTGCCAGCTCGCGCCGTCGTCGACGCTGCGCAGGATGCCCTGTCCGGCGGTTCCCACCAATAGCGTGCCTTGCATGGTTCCTCTCCCGCTCAAAGGAAAATGCCGCGCGTGATGCCGCCGTCCACGCCTATCGACTCGCCAGTGATGGCGGCCGCACGGGGCGAGGCCAGGAACAGGATGGTGTCGGCGATCTCGGCGGGCGTCAGCGTGCGCCGGATTGGCGTGGCGCGGATGTAGTTGGCCTCGACCTCGTCCACGCTCAGTCCCTGCTTGGCGGCTTCCTTCTCGTACAGCTCGCGGATGTGGGGCGTGTCGACCACGCCGGGGTGGATCACGTTGACCGTGATTCCATGAGGCCCGAGCTGGTCCGACAGGGTCTTGGTCATGTGGCACACGGCCACGTTGCGCATGCCCGAGAGCTGCTTGCTGCCGCGCCCGGTCAGGCCGCCGATGTTGACGATGCGCCCATAGCCGCCGGCCTTCATGTGCCGCGCCGCTTCCTTGGCGCAGCGCATGTAGCCCACGACCTTGATGTTGATGTCTTGCAGCAGTCCCTCGGGATCGGCCAGTTCGATCTCGCTGCGCACCAGCCCGCCCGGATGGGCCGCGCCGTTGACCAGGATGTCCAGGCGGCCGAAGTGCCCGGCCACGCGATCCATCATTGCCGCCACCTGCGCGGTATCGGACACATCGGCCGCCACCGGCAGCACGTCCACGCCATGCGCGGCGCGGATCTCGCGCGCGGCCGCGTCGAGCTGAGCCTGGTTGCGCGAGACGATCGCCACGTTCACGCCTTCGGCCGCCAGGGCCTCGGCGGTCGCCCGTCCTATGCCCAGGCTGCCGCCCGTCACGACCGCCGCGCGGCCTTTCAGTTCTAGGTCCATCATTTCTCCAATGAATCGTTGTCGGCGCGGCCCCAAAAGGCCGCCGGCACTACAGTTGCATTTCGATCAGGGTCGGCCCGGGACGCGCGCACGCGGCGGCGAAGGCCTCGGCCAGTTCCTCGGCCGTCTCGACCCGGCTGGACGGCACACCGTAGCCGTCGGCCAGCCGCGTCCAGTCGATGCGCGGCCGGTCCAGGCTGGTCAGCGCCTCGGCCTGCGGACCGGGCTGCTCGCCGCGCGCCAGTTCCTTGCGCAGGATTCCGTATTGGTGATTGGCGGCGATCAGCACGACCACCGGCAGATTCTCGTGGGCCAGCGACCAGAGCGTCTGCACCGTGTACTGCGTGCTGCCGTCCGACAGCAGCGCCACCACCCGGCGCCCGGGGCTGGCGATCGCCGCGCCCAGCGCCACCGGCAGCCCCTGTCCGATCGCGCCGCCGGTATTGGTCAACGCGGTGTGGCGGGCCGAGGCGGCCGAAGCGGCGTAGAACGGATAGCCGCAGGTGCCACCCTCTACCGAAACGATGGCGTCCTCGGGCAGCAGGCGCGCCACCGTGGCCGAGATCGCGGCGGGGGTCAGCCGGCCCTGCTGCGCCGGCAGGGGCGCCGGCGCGGCGTCTTGCCAGGCGGGCGCCTCCAGCATCCCGGCCAGCGCCTCCAGGTAGTCCGCCACCGGTTCGCCCGGCGCCCCCAGCGCCATCAGCCGGCCGGGCTCCACCATCCGGCTGGGGTGGCCCTCGTAGCCGAAGTAGGTCACGGGCGGCAGTGCGCCGGCCAGTACGACCACATCCGCTTCGTCCAGCACCTCGCGGGCGGGCTCGGGGAAATACGGCAGGCGATCGAAATCGGGCAGGCCGCCGCCGCGCTCGGCGCGCGACGGGAATGTCTCGGCGTAGGCCGACGCGCCCAGCGCGGCACACAGCCGGGCCGCGGCCCGCTGCCCGCGGGCGCCCAGGCCGCTGGCCGGTCCTCCGCCTCCCAGCAGGAACAGTGCCTTGCGCGCGGACTTCAGCCGCGCGGCGCAGGCCGCCAGGTCGGGGGCGGCTACGGGCTCCGCGTGGGCATCGGCACCGGCGGCGTCATCGCCCGCGCCTGCCTCGCCCACCTGGAAATCGGCCGGGAAAATCACGGTCGCGCCCTGCCCGCCGCGCGCCAGGCTGGCGCGCACCGCTTCCCGGCCGGCCCGCGCGGCGTCCCCGGCGCTGGCCACCCGGTGCACCCAGCCCGACACCGGCCGCGCCAGCGACTCGATGTCGGAGGTCAGCGGCGCATCGACCGGCAGATGCCAGCTCATGTGGTCGCCGATCAGGTTGACGATCGGGGTATGGGCACGCCGGGCGTTGTGCAGGTTGGCGATCCCGTTGGCGAAGCCGGGCCCCAGGTGCAGCAGCGTGGCCGCCGGCACGCCGCGCATGCGGCCGTAGCCGTCGGCGGCGCCGGTGCAGACGTTCTCCTGCAGGCCCAGCACGCAGCGCATGCCGGGCACGGCGTCGAACGCCCGCACGACATCCAGTTCCGTCGTGCCGGGATTGGCGAAACACACCTCCACGCCTTCCACCTGCAAGGCCGCCAGCAAGGCTTGCGCTCCAGTCGTCATGTCGAACTCCTTTTTTTCAGTATTATCGCTATTCGATAAAAATGTAAATTTAATAAAAATATTGACCCTATTATTTCGATAGAAATTTGCTTATTTGATAAATTTGTAAAACAAGACGAGGTAGTGCAAGGCTCTGGCTTGCCAAAGCGGCGCCATTGCGGCACCCTGGCGGGCTTCGTTTTCCCCGCCATCCGCCTCTCATGAACAGCCTTCGCCGCATGCTCGACGTCCTCGACCTCTTCAGGCCCGACCAGCCTGCCGTCGATGTCGACGTGATCTGCAACCAGCTCGGCTACGCGCCCGCCACGGCCTATCGCTACATCCGGGAGCTCTGCGCGGTGGGCCTCCTGGTGCGGCTTCCGGGGGGATATGCGCTGGGGCCGCGCGTGATCCAGCTCGATCTGCAGATGCGCGAATACGACCCGATGCTTACCGAGAGCCGGGACCTGATCGAGGCCTTGGGGGAAGAAACGGGCCTGAACGTGCTGCTGAGCGAGCTGTACGGCAGCACGGTCATCACCGTGCACCACCACCCGGGCCGGGACGCCGAGCCGCTGCGCTTCGGCCGCGGCCGCCCCATGGCCCTGCTGCGCAGCGCCACGGCGCGCGTGGTACTGGCCAGCCTGCCGCCTCGCCAGTTGCGCCGCCTGTACGACGAACACGCGCAGGAAGCGGACATGCAGCGGCTGGGCGCAAGCTGGAAGGACTTCTCGCGCGCCATGCTGGAGATACGTCGGGCGGGATATTGCCTGTCCGTCGGCGACCTCGACCCGGACAAGGCCGGGATCGCGGCCCCCATCTTCGACGAACGCAAGCGGATACTGGGCAGCATCACCGCCGTGGGATCGGTGGACCGCTTCCAGGCATTCAACGAGGAATACCTGACCAGGCGGCTGCGCGAGGCCGCCGAGGAAATCACGCGCAGGATCTCGCAGGGCGCGCAGGCCTGAGGCACTTCGGGCCGCATCTCATTCCAGCCGGATGTTCGCGTCGCGGATCAGCTTGCCCAGGCGCGCCGTCTCGGCCTCGACTCCCGCGTTCACCTGCTCGGGCGTGCCGGGCGCGATCACCAGCCCGCGCGCCGCGAAGGTCGAGACGAAACCTGGATCGGCCTGTGCCCGCGCGACCGCGGCGTTGATGCCACGGATCACCTGCGGCGGCGTCCTGGCGGGAGCGAACAGGGTGAAATGGGTGGGGATCAGCAGATCGCCGGGCGCGCCGGCCTCGGCCAGCGTCGGCACGTCGGGCATCAGCGGGGAACGCCTGGCGTTGCCCACGACCAGCCCGCGCAGCCGGCCCGACCGGATGTGTTCGAGCACGGTCTCGGGCCCCGTCACCACACAGGGCACGTCCCCGCCCACCACGGCGGCCGCCGCCGGCACCATGCCCTTGTACGGCACGTCGGTGATCTGCACGCCGTAGTGGCGTTCGATCAGTTCCAGGCTCAGATGGTGCACGCTGCCCTGGCCGCCCGTGGCAACCATCAGCGCGCCCGGATGCTTGCGCGCGTGGTCGATCATCTCACTCCAGGTCTTGAACGGCGCGTCGGCGCGGCAGACGACCGCCAGATCGACGCTGGCGACATCGGACACGCCGGTCAGGTCCCGGGCCGCGTATGGCAGCTTGGCATAGAGCACCGGGTTGACCGACAGCGTCAGCCGGTCGACCAGCAGCAAGGTGTTGCCGGTGGCCGCAGCCTTGGCCACGGCGTCGCTGCCGACGATGGCATTGGCGCCGGGCTTGTTCTCGACGACGACGGTCTTGTCCGTCGCGCCGCTCAACCGCTCGGCCAGGCCGCGCGCCAGCACGTCGGGGGCGCTGCCCGGCGGATAGGGCACGACGATGGAAGCCGTCTGCGCCGGCCATGTCTGGGCCTGCGCGCCGGATGCGGCAAGCAGCAGGACGCCGGCCACGGCAAGCAGGTGGCGGCGCAGCGGGGACAAGGAAGCGGGTGCTGCCGTGAAAACCTGGTTCATCCAATTCTCCTGGGATACGCGTTGCTGGCCATGCACCGCCGGTGCGAGGCATGGCGCGAGGGAACTACGTTTCAGTCGATGACGGGAAGCTGCAGATAGGCCTGGTATTTCCCGCCGGTGTGCAGGACATGGCGGCCCGCGTTGCTGGGCGCCGTGACACCCTTCAGCGCGTCGCCAGCCACGGTCAGCCGCAGCTCCTGGCCCGCGCGCCACACCATGCCCGTCGGCGCGATGGCGATGTCCAGCGGCACGACCTGGCCGGCCCGCAGGCGCTCAGGCTTGCGGAAGGCATGGACCGGCATGAAGTCCTTGGACCGGCCGGCATCGAGCGCGCGCATCGACGCCCGCAGCCGCCCCCCCGTTTCCTTGTATCCCTCGGCGGTCTCCAGGACTTTCCCGTCGGCCCCGGTCTTCTGCACCGTGACGAAGAAGTCCCCGTCGTCGCCCCCCGCCACCTCGACCCACAAGCGCAGCTTCAGGTATCCGATCAGGCGCGTGTCGCGGTCGAACCGATGGACGAACACGGCCGTCCCGGTCCTGGCGTCATAACTCGCCGACGAGGCCGCGCCGACCGGCCGGGGCGACAGCGTGCCCGTTGCCGCATCCAGGTAGGCCTTCCGGTATCGCGTATCGGGCAGCGGCCAGTCGCTCGCGGGCACGTGCCGCTGATTCCTGCCGCCGGGGTCGAGCACCGTCATCCGGACCCGGGGGGTTCGCTCCCAGCCGTTGTCCAGCCCTTTCAGGTAGCGGTCCAGGAAGCGGCGGTAGTCCTCCACGTTCTCCGGCGTGTACTGGTCGTTCCACAACCCCTTTTCCGTGATGCGCAGCCACTTGTCGCGCGACGCCACCCGATGGAACCCGTCCAGTTCGGCGGCGGCGATCTCCAGGCCGTAGCTGCCGACCAGGTACATCGGGATCTCGATCCGGGACATGTCGGCGATCTTGTCCTCCCAGTAGGCGTTCATGAGCGGATGCCGCTGCGCCGTGACGGAAGGCTCCTCGTACAGATTCAATCCGCGCATGCTCCTGAGCAGAAAGGTATTGAGTCGCGTGTTGGGGATCCCGCCCTTCATCAGACGGTCGCGGTACAGATCCGAGATGTGGACCCCGATCGGGGCGATGGCCACCAGGTGCGGCGGCCGCAGCGCGGCAATCTGGTACTGCACCATCCCCAGCCACGAGCTGCCATGCATCGCGACCTTGCCGTTGCTCCAGGGCTGCCCGGCCGCCCACTCTATGGCCTCGTAGCCGTCGGCCGCGTTCACCCGGCCGAAGGACTGCATGTTCCCTTCCGACATGTCGACCCCGCGCGGATCGACGTTCACGACCGTATAGCCATGGCAGGACCAGTAGCCGGGATCCGGCGTTTCGAACGCCGCCAGGCCGGAAATCCAGGACGGATCCAGCATCCCCTTGGGATAGACCCAGGCGGGGTCCTGGGGCACGGATTTCGTGTACGGCCCCCATGCCATGATCGTGGGCAGCCTGTCCTGGCCGGCGGGACGGAACACGTCGGCATAGATCTTCACGCCGTCGCGCAAGGTGATGGCGACGTCCTGGTCCATCTCGATGTCGCAGGCCAGCGGCAGCGTGGAAGCAAAGAGACGCGTTCCCTTGGCGTAGATGATCTTCTTCGGATCGAACCCGTGATACTTCCCGTAGCAGAGCCCCGACGCCCCGGACGCGGCGGGCTGGCAGAAGCCTTCGCCGGTTTTCAGCGGCGCGCGCTGCGTGAACGTCACGTCCCATGCCTGGGGATACGCGGCCGGCAGCTCGGGCCTGCCGCTGCCCGGCGCGGCGTGCGCGGCGACGGCCGCCGCGCCGGCGAGCCCCGCGGCCAGGGCCATGAAAGATCGCTTGGAATGCATGTCTGTCCCCTTTCCTGTTCTGATTGATTGTCTGTTTCCGGCCGCAGGCTATCCGCCGCTCAGCGCGACGACGGGAATCTGCAGATAGGCGTCGTACCTGCCGCCGGCGTGGATGACGTGCCGGCCCGCATTGGTGGGCGCGGTGGTGCCCTTCAACACGTCTCCGGCCACGGTCAATCGCAGTTCCTGGCCCGCGCGCCACATCATGCCGGTCGGCGAGATCGAGATGTCCAGCGGCACGATCTGCCCGGCGCCCAGTGGCTCGCGCTTGCGGAACGACGGGACCGGCAGGAAGTCCGTGGACAGGCCGGCATCGAGCGCGCGCATCGACGCCCGCAGGCGGCCCCCGGTCCCCTTGTATCCCCTGGCCGCCTCGATGACTTTCCCATCGGCGCCGGTCTTCTGCACCGTGACGAAGAAATCTCCGTCATCGGCGCCGGCCACCTCGACCCACAAGCGCAGCCGCAGATACCCCACGACGGCCGTATCCCGCTCGAACCGGTAGACGAAGGTGCGCTTCCCCGTCCTGGCGTCGTAGCTGGCCGACGAGGCCGAGCTGACCGGCCGCGGCGACAGCGTGCCGTTCGCCGCATCCAGGTAGATCTTCCGGTATTGCGTGTTCGCCAACGGCCAGTCGCTCGCGGGCACGTTCACGCGGTCCTCGCCGCCGGGATCGAGCACGGCCAGCCGGACCCTGGGGGTCTGCTCCCAGCCGTTGTCCATCCCCTTCAGGTAGCGATCAAAGAAACGCCGCGTGTCGTCGACGTTCTCGGGCATGTACTGGTCGGCCCACGTCCCCTTGTCGGTGATGCGCAGCCACTTGTTCCGGGACGCGGCCCGGAAGAAGCCATCCATCTCCGCCGCCTGCACCTCCAGCCCATAGCTGCCGACCAGGTACATGGGAACCTCGACCTTGGACATGTCGGCGATCTTGTCTTCCCAGTAGGCATTCATCAAGGGCTGCCTGGACGCCATGACCGACGGTTCCTCGTAGCGATTCGAGCCGCGCATGCTCCGCGTGAGCACTGTGTTGAGCCGCGTGTTCGGAATGCCGCCCTTCATGAGCCGATGGCGGTACAGGTCGGTGATGTGGGCGCTGGCCGGGGCGATGGCCGCCAGATGCGGGGGCCGCAGCGCGGCGATGTGGAACTGGACCATGGCGAGCCAGGAGCTGCCATGTATCCCGACCTTGCCATTGCTCCAGGGCTGCGCCGCCACCCATTCGACCACCTCGTAGCCATCGGCCGCGTCCACCCTGCCGAAGAACTGCATGTCCCCTTCCGACACGTCGACCCCGCGCGGATCGACGTTGACGACGGTATAGCCATGGCAGGCCCAATAGCCGGCATCCGGCGCCTCGAATTTCGCCAGGCCGGTCAGCCATCCCGGATCCACGCCCATTTCCCTGGGGTAGACCCACTCCGGATCCTGGGGCAACGACTTCGTATACGGCCCCCATGCGATGATCGCGGGCAGCTTGTCCTGTCCGGCGGGGCGGAGCACGTCGGCATAGATCTTCACGCCGTCGCGCAGCGTGATGGCGACGTCCTGGTCCATCTGGATATCGCAGTCGAGCGGCCGGGAAGCAGCGAACAGGCGGGTTCCCTTGGCGTAGGTGATTTGTTTCGGATCGAATCCCAGGTACTTCCCGTAGCAAAGGCCCGAAGACACGCCCGGGCCGACGGGAGGCTGACAGAAACCTTCGCCGACCTTCAGCGGCGCGCGTTGCGTGAACGTGACGTCCCATTCGGCGGGGTACGCCGTCGGCAGGGCAGGCTTGGCATCGCCGGCCACGGCAACCGCCGCGCCCGCGAGCCCCGCCGCCAGCACCAGACGTCCCGCCCACCGGCATCCCGGGCCGGACCGGCGCGCGGCGCTCATCGCTCCATCCCCGCCGGCTCGCCGGCCAGTTCCATGGCGCGATCGACCAGCGCCGTGCAGGCCGAGCGGTTGCCCTCGTGATAGGAGCTGGCCAGCAGGCGCACGGGATCCCCCACGTAGTAGCGCTCGTACTGCATCTGCCGGCTGGCGAAGGCGTCGCCGCACAGGTCCCACGCCAGCTTGAAGATGCGGATGCGGTCGACCGAACCGGTGGCCGCGCCCTGGTAGTACTTGAGCACGTCGCGCGCGACCGGGCTTGCGAAATCGGACTCCGCCGGCATCATCAGCAGGCCGCCCGCGCCTATCTTCTGCAGGTATTCGACCGCGCGCGGATAGATGGTGGGCAGAAAAGTGCGGATCGCGTGATAGGGCCGCAGGTTGGGCCGCAAGGTGCCGTTGGGCGCCGCTTCCGCTTCCAGTTCGGCGCGCACGATGCAGGACTCGACCATCTCGACCGCATCCAGGCACTCACCGATCATGTTCTGCACGTGCAGGTGGATATCGGCCTTGATCGCGCGCGCGACGGCGATCATGGCGCCGGTGACCAGCTTCAGCTTGACCAGGCCCCGCACCGACGTCTGCTGCGCCGTGAACTGCCGCACCGCCGTTCCGCCGTACATCCCGTTGGACAACTCCACGTCCTGGTTGATGAACACCCGGTCCCAGGGCACCAGTACATCGTCGAACACCAGCAGGGAGTCGGGTTCCTCGAAGCGGCTGGCCAGCGGATGCTCGTAGTGGTCCCTGGCCAGTCCCTTCTCGAACGGCGGCCGGGCGATCTGGCGCAGGCCCGGCGTCGCCAGGGGCAGCGCGAACGCGACCGCATAGCGTTCGTCGCCCGGCTTGAGCATGGGCAGGCTGTAGATCAGTACCTCGTCGGCGACCGGCCCCATGGTCGCCAGCATGCGGGCGCCGCGCACGATCAACCCCTCGCCGGTTTCGCGCACCACGCCCAGATGCAGGTCGGACTGGGCCTGCTCGTGCGAGGCCTTGGACCGGTCGTTCTGCGGTGTGATGAGGGCGTGCGTCAGGAACAGGTCGTTGTCGCGCACGTGCTCGACGTAGCGCACGAGGTTGTCCTCGAAGCGCGCGCCCGCCTTGCGGAAATAGTCCCGCCCGTCGAGAAGCGCGGCCAGCATGGTGTTCATGAAATCGGGCGAGCGGCCCAGCAGCCCGAAGGTCTGCTCGGCCACCGTTTCGAAGGCCGCCCGCCTGATGCGCAAATCCTGTGGGGTCTTGGGCACGAGAAAGGCCGTGGCGCAGGCCTGCCCGCGGGCGTCGGCGGCCGCGGCCAGGACCTTGGCGTGCGCCGGATCCGATTGCAGGTCGTACAGCTTGGCGACCTGCCTGACGGTGCGGCCGAAGGCCGGATGCCGCGCCACATCCTCGACCCGCTGCCCCTCGACCCAGACTTCCCGGGGCTGGGACCGCAAGTGGTCCCAGTATTCCGATCCGCTGCGCACACCCATCGATGCTCTCCTTGAGCCTTGTTGATTTGTCCGCATCGTAGGACTAACATGTTAACATGTCAATACGATCTGAAAGGCCCGCGACATGCTCTCGTCCGACGAATTCAAGCGCTGCATGGGCAGCTTTCCCACCGGAGTCGCGGTGGTCACGGCCACCGCGGCGGACGGCACGCCCGTGGGCGTGACGGTCAGTTCCCTGACCTCCGTCTCCCTGACTCCGCCCCTGATCCTGTTCTGCCTGGACAAGCACGCGCTGTCGCGCCGGGTCTTCTCGGGCAGCAAGCAATTCCGTGTCCACGTGCTGGCGCAGGAACAGGCCGGCATGGCCATGCGTTTCGCCAAGCGCGGCGTGGCCAAGTTCGCCGAGCCGGCGGCGCCGCATGCCGGCCTCGAACCGCCGCGCCTGCCGGATGCGCACGCATCCATGCTCTGCGACACGGCCTGCGAGTACGACGCCGGCGACCACGTCATCCTGGTCGGACACGTGGTGGCGGTGGAGTCCGGCGACGATGCCGATCCGTTGGTCTACTACCGTGGCCGCTTCGGCCGTTTCTCCGGCGAGGCGCCTGCTCCGCACGCCTGAACGGGGCGTCATCGGCCATGACCCGGCGGCTATAATGCCGGCCAGCCGCGTCACAGGAAGGCGCCGCACTGCTCCGGAGCCCGCAGTGCCGGGCCTACCCACGAATACGAGATACGCATGGAATCAAGGGGCAAGCAGCCGCTCGCGAACCAGGCCTACGACCACCTGAAAGCCCAGATGCTCAATGGCGAGCTGCCGGCGGGCGCGTTGATCGACATCGACGCCGTCCTGGCCGCCATAGGCAGCAGCCGCTTCCCCGTCATGGAAGCGCTCAAGCGCCTGGAAATCGAGAAGTTCGTCGAGATCACGCCCCAGGTGGGCTGCCGCGTCTCCACGCCATCGCTGTCCGACGTCACCGACTTCCTGGGCCTGTTCGCGGTGATCGAGGGCTATTTCGCCCGGCTAGCGGCACAGCGCGCCCTGCCCGAGGAAATCGACGAACTGCAGTCGATCAACGACCGGATGAGGAAAGCCTTCAACCGGGCCTCGTCCGCATCGGGAAGGGACGAGGCCTATCGGCTCGGCAACCGCAAATTCCACCTGATGCTGCACACCATCGCGCGCGCGACCAACCTGAACGAACTGGCTTTTTCGTTGTGGGACCGGGGCGAATTCCTGATCAGCGCCGGCGTCGGCACGGTCCGCTTCGGCGAACGGGTGGAAGCCGCGCTGGACGAGCACGACGAGATCATCGAAGCGCTGACGCGGCGGGACGGCGTGACCGCGGGGCGGCTGGCCGAAGCGCATCTGCTCGCCTTCGTCGCGGAAATCCAGGCCCACGCCAGCAAGACGGCGCTTGCCGCGCAAGCCGAGCCGTCGGACCGGGGCTAAGGCCCTCAGCCCGCTAGTTCGTCGGCGATCCGGCCTGCGGCCTGCCTGACCAGTTGCACCACGCGCGGCACGTCCACCACGTCGATGCGCGGCATGTCTATCACCACCGACAAGGCCCCCCAGACAGCGCCGTCGGCCTTGGGTATGGGCGCCGCGATGGCTGCCAGCTGCGGCTCGAGTTCGCCGCGGGACACGTAATGGCCGGCCCGGCGGATCGCGGCGTAGTACTTCCGGAAAGCCGGCCACTCGGAGGGCAGGCCGGCCCGGGCGATGTCGGCGGGGTGCGCATCGAACAGCTTGCGCAGTTGCGCGGGCGCGAACGAAGCCAGGATGACCTTGGGCGCGCCGCCGCTGAACAGCGGGCGGGGGCGCCCCCGCCCATAGGACAGCGTCGCGGGCGCCTTGCCCAGTTCGCGGTGCGTGTCCAGGATCTGCGAACCGAACCAGGCCGAGGTCACGCAATCGAAACCGGTTTTCTCCACCAGTTCGGCCATGTGGGGAATCGCCACCTGCAACAACGGATCGGCCCGCCGGATGTAGTAGTCCAGCACCACGATGCGCGGGCCCAGCGCATAGCGCGAGTCGCCGGCGCGCTGGAGCAGCCCCGCATCGCCCAGCGTCTTCACGTAGCGATAGCCGGTGGGCAGGGACACGTCCAGCAGCGACGCGATCTCTTCGGCGGTGCGGGTCAGGTGCTCGTCGTCGAACAGGTCCAGCACCCGCAGCATGCGTTCCAGGCTGGTGGCGGATTTTTCTTCCATGCGGTCATCGGGACAGAGCCACCTCGGCCGCGGGCAGGCGGGCCGTGATGCGCTCGAGTTCGTCGGAGGTGCGCGCCACGCCCATCAGGTAGCGGTCGGGACGCAGCACGACGGCCCGCGCGCCGTGCGCGTCGAGCCAGGCCGCTAGTGTACGGCCCGGACGGTCGAGCACCACCGCGTCCATCGCCCGCCAGCGCTCGCGCGTGGCGTCTCCCACCGCGGCCACCACGCTGGGCGCGCCGATGATCGCCATGCGGTTGCCCAGCGCCTCGTCCAGCAGCCGGCCGTCGTCCAGGCGCGGCTGCGGAAAGGGCAGCCCCGCGGGCGCGGGCGCGTCGCCCTGGAGTCCCGGCCCCAGGGCGGGCGAGGGGAATTCGAAGATCTCCGGCTCGCCGGCCGAGAAGCGCCGGTCGCGTTCGCGGGCCGCGTCCGGATCGGTGGCCTGGATGATGCCGCCCAGGCGCACGGCCAGCTCCACGAAGGCCCGGACATGCGGCGCGCGCTCGGACTCGTAGGAATCCAGCAGCGCATCGCCGGCCCGCCCGCGTAATACCGCCTCGAGCTTCCACGCCAGGTTGGCGGCATCGCGCATGCCGGCGCACATGCCCTGCCCCAGGAAGGGCGGCGTCTGGTGCGCCGAGTCGCCGGCCAGCAGCATGCGGCCCTTGCGCCAGCCATGCGCCAGCACGGAGTGGAAGGTGTAGACCACGGCGCGCTCGAGGTCGGCCTGCTCCGGGGTGACCCAGCGGCGAACGAGCGCCCACAGCGTATCGGGCCGGACCAGCGCGGCGGTATCGTCCCCCGGCATGACCATGATCTCCCAGCGTCGCCGGCGGCCGACCACGTTGCAATAGGTCATGGGCCGCGCCGGATCGCAATACTGCACGGTGTGCGCGGGCAGGGACGGCCCATCGTCCTTCAGGATCGCGTCGAAGACCAGCCACGGCTGGTGCAGGCCCAGATCCTCCATCCTGCTGTCCATGGTCTTGCGCACCAGCGACCGGGCTCCGTCGCAGCCGACGACATAGCGGGCGCGCGCGGTGCCGCCGTCCGCCAGGTCCAGTTCGACCCAATCGCCGCGTTCGCGCAAGGCCGTCACTTCGCAGCCCAGCCGGACCGCCACCCCCGCATGGCGGGCAACGCCCTCGCGCAGCACACGCTCCAGTTCGGGCTGGTGGAAATAGTAATTGTTGGCACACCCGTGCGGCCCGTCGTCGGCCGTGCCGCCCCGGATCAGCAGGGTCCGGCCTTCGGCGTTGACGAAATGCATGCCCTGGTTGCCCGGCCGCGACACCGCCAGCGCCGCCTCCCGCAGGCCCGCGCTCTGGAAGATGCGCATGACCTCGCCATCGAAATGGATGGCGCGCGGCAAGGGATAGACCTGGCGCTCCTTGTCCAGCACCAGCACCGACAACCCCGCCTGCCCCAGCAGGTTGGCCAGCAGGGCCCCCACCGGCCCGTAGCCGACGATCGCCACGTCGGCCGTCATCGATGGACGTTCACGCATGCTGGTCGGCTTCCATGCGCCGTGCGACCTCGGCCTGCCATTGGGCGCGAGGCTGGAAACGCGGATAGCGGCGGGCGATGGCCTGCGCCTTGCGCAGGATCTCCTCGTCGCTGTCGCGGAAATCGACCGGTTCGCGCAGTGGCTGCTCGCAATACCAGTCGGTGTCCATGAACAGTTTCAGCCGATTGCCTTCCGGATCGCGGCAATAGATGGAGACCGCGTTGCCGTGGGTCACGGGCTGGATGTCGTCCACACCGGCCTCGACCAGCCGCTCATGGAAGCGCCGCAGCGTGGGCAGGTCGGGAACGCGGAACGAGATCTGGTTCACGACGCTGAACCGCAGGTCTTCGGGCCGGCCCGATACCAGGACGATCTGGTGATGCTCGGCCGGATCGCGGCTCAGGAAGATGAGGCGGGTATGGCCCAGGTTGCCGCGGTCGGTCTCGGTAAAGCGCAGCACGGTCCGGTAGAACTGCGCCATCGCGTCGATATCGCGCGCATACAGCCCAAGATGGCTGAAGGCGAGCGACAGGCCGGCGTGGGGGGCGTGGGAGGGTTGCACTGCCATTACTCCTCCTTTCGTTCTCTTTAAAGGAGAATAAAAGTTGATTTTTTGGTTGTCGTGTGTTTTAAATATATACCAATTCTCTTATTTTGATAATAGACAAACAAAAATCACGGAAGTGATGAACCCAGGAGACGCCCCATGAATCCGCTGTTACGCCGCATCGGCCTGCCCGCCATCGCCCTGGCGGCCCTCGTTTCGACCGGCGCCCATGCCGAGGACTACCCCGCGCGGGCGGTCCGCATCATCGCCCCCTTCGCCGCCGGCACCGGCCCCGACGCCAATGCCCGCGAAATCGCGGCCGAACTGACCAAGGTCCTGGGACAGACTGTGTTCGTGGACAACCGCCCGGGGGCTTCCGGCATCATCGGCACCGAGGCGGCCGCGCGCGCCACGCCCGACGGCTACACCCTGTACATCGGCACCACCAGCACGCTGTCCGTGGTGCCGCACCTGTATTCCAAGCTTCCGTTCGACGCGGCCAAGGACTTCACGCCGGTCAGCCTGCTCGGCATCCTGAACACCGGCCTGATCGCCACGCCCAAGCTACCCGCCAACGACGTCCGCGCCCTGCTGGCCTTGATGAAATCCAGGCCCGATGCGGTCAACGTGGCCACCCAGGGGCCGGGCAGCTACTCCCACCTGTCGGGCGAATGGTTTGGTTTCAGCGCCGACACCAAGCTGAATTTCGTGCCCTACAACAGCAACAGCCCCTATGCGGACCTGCTGGCGGGCCAGGTGCAATTGATGTTCGACGGGCTTCCGGCGGCGGCGGGCAACATCCGCGCGGGCAAGCTCAAGCTGCTGGCGATCACGGGCAAGCAGCGGCACCCCACCTTCCCCGACGTGCCGACTTTCGCCGAGTCGGGCATCGCCGACTTCGAACCCATCGCCTGGCAGGGGCTGCTGGCGCCGGCCGGCACCCCCAAGGCCATCGTCGACAAGCTGAGCGAGGCCATGCGCAAGGCCGCGCAGTCGCCGGAGCTGGCCGAGAAATGGCGCTCGTATGGCGGAGAACTGAAAGGGAACACGCCGGCGGAATTCGCGGCGTTCATCGCGGCCGACCGCGCCAAGTGGGGCGAGGTCGTGCGCAAGGCCAAGGTCAGGCTGGATTGAGCCGGAAGGCGACCGGGTCGCGGATGGTCCGGTCCTTCTCGTCCTGAAGTTGCATGAAATCAATAAACTCTGCCAATGTCGAAGACGACGCCGCTTTACCAAATCCTCTGGCGCCCCATGGCCGAGGCAGACCTCGAAAGCATCATCGACTACATTGCCCAGGACAGTCCGGCCGAAGCGTTGGCGTTCGGCCGGGAACTACGCGATAAGACCAAGGCTCGCATCGTGGAAATCCTGAGGCTCAAGCATACGGCGCAGATGTTCCCCTGACCTTGTCCAGCCCGACGGCCTGACCGCTACTGCCCCTTCAACCCCAGCTTCCTGATCAACGGCGCCCAGCGCTTGAGCTCGTCGTCCATGTAGCGGCGGAACGCCTGCGGCGTCGTGGCGGCGGGTTCCATGTACTGCGTCTCGAGCTTCTTGCCGACCTCGGGGTCCTTCAGCGCGGTGATCAGCGCATCCGACAGCTTCTTCTGGATGTCGGCCGGCACCTTGGACGAGATGACGAAGCCTATCCAGGCCGAGCCCTCGATGCCGGGCACGCCGGCTTCGCCCAGGGTCGGGATGTCGGGCAGCAGGGCCGAGCGCTTGGACGAGGTCACGGCCAGGGCCTTGAGCCGGCCGTCCTTCACCATGGGCATGACGGCGATGGGCGGCAGCGCGGCGAACTGGGTGTCGCCGGACAGCAGGGAGGTCAGCGCGGCCGGAGACGACGGATAGGGCGCATGCACCGCCTTGGCGCCGATCTGCTGCAGCATCAGTTCCACCGACAGGTGCGAGACCGTGCCGGCGCCGGTGGACGGGAAGTTGTACTTGTCCGGGTTCTTCTTCAGCGTGTCCAGCAGTTGCGCCACGTTGGCGATGCCCGACGAGGCCGGCACCACCAGCACGTTGGGCTGGTGCACCGCCAGCGTCAGCGGCGCGATGTCCTTGGCCGGATCGTAGGGCAGCGAGTCGAACAGCACGGTGTTGTTGACCAGGGGCCCGGTGATGGACACGCCGAAGGTGTAGCCGTCAGGCTGCGCCTTGGCGATGGCGTTGGTGCCGATGTTGCCGCTGGCGCCGGGACGGTTCTCGACCACCACGGTCTGCCCCAGGAGGCCGCCCAGGCGATCGCCCACCACGCGCGCGACCTGGTCGGGGCTGGATCCGGGCCCGAACGGCACGATCAGTTTCAGCGGCCGGGCCGGCCAGGCCTGCGCCTGGGCCGCCAGCGGCAGCGCACAGGCCACCAGCGCGGCCATCATTCCCCGGGCCGCCGCGCGTTTCCATTGCTTATGCATTTCCGTCCTCCGTGCTGGTCATCCTGTCGTGATACTTCTGCTCGACGGCGATGAATGCGGCCACCAGTGCACGGTAGCCGGCATCCACCACGTCCTCCAGGCCTTCGAATCCCCGGTTGTGGCGGGTGGCCAGCGCGCGCACCTTGGCGAACACCTCGGCCTGGCGCGCCGGCGCGCTGACCTGGAAGGCGTCCTTCTTGAAACGCGCGGCATCCTTCACGTACATGGCGCGCTGCGCCAGCAGCGCCACGATCTGGTCGTCCAGCCGGTCGATGTTGGCGCGGACCTCGGCCAGCGTCGCGCACAGCGGCCGGTATGCCGGATCGGTGTAGGCCCGCAGCGGACGGCCTGTCTGGTCAGGCTCCTGCATGTGCATGTCTCCTTGTCGCAAATACGGCATCGGACTAGTTCAACTGCAGCCAGATGCGCCCGCCCTCGACCTTGAGGGGGTAGGTCTTGATGTCTTCGGTCAGCGGCGCGCACATCGCCTTGCCACTGCGCACGTCGAAGCGGCCCTGGTGCAGCGGGCATTCGATCTCCGCCCCTTCCAGGAAGCCATCGCACAGGCGTGCGTGGCCGTGCGTACAGATGTTGTCGGTAGCGTAGAACTCTCCTTCCACGCTGTACAGCGCCAGGTCCTTGCCCGCCGCCTGCACGCCGATCACGTCGTCCTCCGGCACGTCATCCGTCGCCGCCACATCGGTCCAGTCAGCCATGGTCACCTCAAATCGGATAAATCAGGGAATTGGGAATCATCTCGGTATCGAACACGCACACGCGCGACGCGAACTTCAGCCCCTCGGGGGTGCGCCGGATGCGGTCGATGTAGCGGCCGACGTTGAATACCGTGGATTCGCCGGTCAGCTTGGTGCGGAACACGGCGTAGTTGGCCTCCACCTGCAGCTCGCCGCCCTCGTCCTTCAGGATGCGCGGCAGGCCGCACACGTGCCGCTGGTAGTAGGGATCGTGGAACAGGGTCTCGCTGATGCCGTACACGCGGTCCTTCAGCATGCCCTTGCTGATCAGGTAGAGCGTGGCCAGCGGCAGCCCGCGGTCGAAATTCTCGCGCGGCTGGATCTTGTATTCGCACTCGTCCAGAAAGAAATCGGGCCACGCCTCCCATTGCCGGCTGTCCACGACCGCCGCGTAGTCGGCATGCAGGCGGGCCACTTCCAGGTAGATCTGCACATCGTTCATGTTCGTTTCTCCAGGCCCTCAGACGTCCATCACTTTTCGCCAGTACTCGTACATGCCGCGGATCAGCGTCTCGGTCACCATGTGGTCCGTGTTCTCGACGCCCGTTCCGCCCAGCTCCGCCAGGGCACGGTGATAGGGCTTCTGCTCGAAGCCGCTCTGCGAAAACTCGATGACCTCGCCGTCGTCGGCCGACACGAATCCCGCCGGGCCGAACAGGTTGGCCTGGATCAGGCGGCGCTGGATCATCTCCGGCGTATCGTCCTCGAAGGCGAAATGCGTCCAGACGAAGTCGAACGAGCCATGCCCGTTCGGCTGGATGTGCCGCGTGGACACGCTGTTGACCTGCTGCTGGAAGATCACGCTGGGGAAGATCGTCATCATCACGGCGGTAGGTTCGCCCCACCATGGCTCGTGGACGATGTCGAGCAGGCGCTTGTCGTTGATCTCCATCGTTTCCTTGAAACTGGTCACGCCGGCGGTGACCTCGGACTTCACGCCCGCCGAACCGCGCGTGGAGATCATGGCGGCGTGGCGGAACCGGTCGTCCATCTTCAGCTCGGACTTGTTGTCCGCGCGCCAAAGGCCGTAGGTGATGAACCAGGTGTGCAACAGGCCCGGATGGTACGGGTCCTTGATGTTCTCCTGCATCAGCTTCCAGTTGCCCGGAATGCGCTGGCGGTTGTAGCCCAGCAGCTTGAGCTTGCGGCCGTTGAACAGGCGGTCGAAATAGCCCAGGATGACCGGGCCCAGGAACTCCTCCAGCGACGGCACGCCGTGGTCGAACGAAGCGAACACGACACCGCCCCGGGTGGCGACCTTGAGCTTGTTCAGGTTGTTGTCGGCGGTCTTGAAGTCGGCCGGCATGCCGCCGTTGACCTTGCCGCCCTGCTTGACGCCGCGCCGGAACGGCACGCCCTGCAGGTCGCCCTTGAGCGTGTAGTTCCACTGGTGGTAGGGACAGACGAGTTCCTTGCGATTGCCGCTGCGCTCGCGGCAGAACTGCATGCCCCGGTGCGCGCAGACGTTCTCGATCACATGGATGGTCTCGTCCTCGGCGCGGGTCATGATGACCGAGCGCTCACCCACCACGGTGCGCTTGAAGTCGCCCGGGTTCGGAATCTCGGCCTCCAGGCCGATGTAGTTCCAGTGGCCCGAGTAGAAGAAGCGCTCGAGCTCCTTTTTGTAGAGCGACTCGTCGGTATAGGCCCAGAACGGGATGCGGCTGGAACCGCTGTCCTTCCATTCGAGTTCGCGCGGGAAAACGGTGGTTTCACCCATGCTTGCCTCCTTGTCGTGATGGTTGGGATCGCGCGCGGGCGCGGTCAATCGCTGCTTGCGTAGAAAGCGTCGGCGTAGACGTGGTCGGCGGACAGGCCCTTGCGCGCCAGCACCAGGGTGGCGGCATCGACCATGGGCGGCGCCCCGCACAGGTAGGCACGCCAGCCGGCCAGGCCGGCCCAGTCGGCGTCGACCGCGTCGGTCACCAGGCCGCTGCGGTGTCCCGGCAGTTCAGCCCCCGCCGCCACGACGACGTGCACGTGCAGATTGTCATGCCGGGCCGCCAGCTCGTCGAGCCAGGATTTGCCGTAGACGTCCTGTTCGGAACGCACGCCGAAGTACAGGTGGATGTCGTTGCGCATGCCCGCCTCGAGCGCGCCGCGCACGATGGACAGCACGGGCGCCAGTCCGGTCCCGCCGGCCACGCACAGCATCGGGCCGGCGTGCTTGCGGCGCAGGTAGGCCGTGCCCAGCGGGCCGCTGACGCGCACCTGGTCGCCTACTTTCAACTGGGTGTCGATGTAGCCCGAGACGCGCCCTTCGGGCACCACGCGCACGTGGAACTCCAGTTCGTTGCCGCTCAGGCAGGCCATCGAATACGGCCGGATGTGCTCGGGGGTGAATTGCAGCGTCGCGTACTGGCCGGGCGAGAACTCCAGCGTCTTGGCCGATCGCAGGACCACGCGGCGGATGTCGTGGGTGACGGCCTCGATGCTGGCCACGGAAGCCTTGAGCACCTTGGCCGGATGCACCACCAGTTCGTCGACCTCGGGGATCTCGATGGTGCAGTTGTCCGTCAGCACGCTCATGCAGGCCAACACGTAGCGGCCGTCGTGCGGATTGGTCAGCTTGGCCTCGCGGCCCGATTCCAGCACGCCACCGTCCAGCACCTTGCATCGACAGGTGCCGCAACGGCCGGCCATGCAGCTGTAGGACACGGGGACGTCATTGCTGCGCAGCGTCTGCAGCAGGTTCGCGCCTGGCTCCACCGCCAGCGAGCGGCCCATGGGCTGAACGACCAATTCCATGTGTGTCTCGCGTCTTGGAGTAGTTGTGTTCGTCGACGAAAGTATAGGAAGGGGTCGAATATTTATATATAGAATATCGTGAATAGACTCAATCACCAGTGTGAATGGTTGGCCTCATGGAACTGAAAGACATCGACCTCAATCTGCTGGTCGTCTTCAACCAGATGCTGATGGAACGCAAGGTATCGGGCGCGGCCGAGAAGCTCGGACTGACGCAGCCGGCGGTCAGCAATGCGCTCAACCGGCTGCGCAAGCTGCTGGGCGACGACCTGTTCCTGCGCACCACCCGCGGGATGGAACCCACGCCCTACGCACGGCAACTGGCCGAACCCATCGCCTATGCGCTGGGCACCATCCAGGACACGCTGAACTTCCGCAGCAGCTTCGATCCGGCCAGCAGCAACCGCACCTTCACGGTCGGCATGACGGACATCGGCGAGATCTATTTCCTGCCCAGGCTGATGGAGGCCACGGCCCGGATCGCGCCGGGCGTGTCGATCAACACGGTGCGCAACACGGCGGTCAACCTCAGGGACGAAATGGAGGCCGGCCACGTGGACCTGGCCATCGGGCTGCTGCCGCAGCTCAATGCCGGCTTCTTCCAGCGCCGGCTGTTCACGCAGAAATACGTCTGCATGTTCCGGCGCGGACACGCGCTGGACGGCCGCAAGCTGACGCTGGATGCGTTCCGCAAGGCCGATCACGTGGTGGCGGTGTCGGCCGGCACCGGACACGGCATCGTCGATGAATTCATGCAGAAGAAGGGCGTACAGCGCAAGGTGCGCCTGACCGTGCCGCACTTCGTGGCGATCGGCCACATCCTGCGGTCGACCGACATGATCGCCACCGTGCCCGAGCGCTACGCGGCCGAATGCCTGGAACCGTTCAACCTGGCCGCGGTGAACCATCCGGTGGCGCTGCCGCGGATAGGCATCAACCTGTTCTGGCACGCGAAGTTCCACCGCGAACCGTCCAACCAGTGGCTGCGCGGCCTCATCTTCGACGAGTTCTCTGACAAATAGCGGCGCGGCCCGCTATTCGCGCATGCCGCCGAACTTCACCAGTTGGGCATACTTGGCGCTTTCGTCGGCCAGCAGCCGCGACAGATCTTCCCGGCCCGTGGCGACCTCCATGCCTGCCCCCTCCAGGGTCGCGCGCACCGCGGGATCCTGCAGCGTCTGCCGCAGGGCGTCGGCCAGCCGCGTCCGCAGGGGATCCGGCAGGCCGCGCGGCGCCATGAGCGCGAACCAGCCGGACAATTCGTAGTTCTTCAACGCCGGCAGCTCGTTCATCGCGGGCACGTCGGGCAGCGAGGGGATGCGCTTGGCCCCCGTCACCGCCAGCGGTGTGATGCGGCCCGCCTTGATGAAAGGAACGGCCGCCGTCGGCGACAGGACCGCGAGGTCCAGCGTTCCGCCGGCCAGGTCGCTGGTCAGCGGCGCCACGCCGCGATAGGGAATGTGCGTCATCACCAGGCCTGCCTGCTGCTTGAACAGCTCGCCGGCGAAATGCAGCGTGGAGCCGACGCCCGAACTGCCGTAGCTGAACTTGCCGGGATGCTTGCGTGCCTCATCCACCAGTTCGGCCAGCGACCTGACCCCGGTCTTGGGGCCGGCGGCCAGGATGACGGGTGCCCAGGCCACCATGCCGATGGGCGTCAGGTCCTTGCGGGCGTCGTAGCGCTGCGCCGGGTTGATCTGCTGCGTGGCGACCAGCTCGTTGCTGGAGCCGGCCAGCAGCGTGTAGCCATCCGGCGCGCTGTTGACTACCCGCTGCGCACCGATGGCGCCCGCGGCACCGCCCAGGTTCTCGATCACCGCCACGCCATTGAGCCGGCGCGCCATGGCCTCCCCCACCACGCGCCCCATCTGGTCCACGGAGCCTCCCGCCGGATAGCCGACGACGAACTTGATGGGCTTGGCGGGGTAGTCGCCCTGGGCGGCGGCGATGGCGGGCACGGCACAAGCCAGCCCGATGGCGGCGGCCAGGACACGCCGGCGAAGAAGAACAGCTTTCATGAGGAACTCCGTACGATGGAGGAAAGGGTTCAGCGATCCGGCGCGGCCAGGAACCGCTCGGCCAGCCTGACCCAGTAGGAGGCCGCCAGCGGCAGGATGCGATCGTTGAAATCGTAGCCGGGGTTGTGCACCATGCAGCCCCCCGTGCCATGCGTGTCGCCCACGCCATTGCCCACGATCAGGTAGCTGCCCGGGCAACGTTCGAGCATGAACGAGAAATCCTCGCTCCCGGTCAGGGGCTGCAGGCCCGCGATCAGGCCGTCCTCGCCCAGCCAATCCAGCGCGACCTGCCGCGCGAAGTCGGTGCACGCGCCATCGTTGACCAGCGCGGGATAGCGCCAGTGGTAGTCGACGTCGGCTTCCACGCCCAGGGTGGCCGCCTGCGCCCGGACGAGCTCGGTGATGCGATCGCGCAGCATCGCCCGGACCTCGGGACGATAGGCGCGTACCGACAGCTTCAGTTCCACGCTGTCGGGAATGACGTTGGGCGCGTCGCCGGCATGGATGGCGCCAACGGAAACGACCGCCATATCGCGCGGATCCACATTGCGCGAGACGATGGTCTGCAAGGCCAGCACGATGTGCGCGGCCGCCACCACCGGATCGCTGGCCAGGTGCGGCGAGGAGCCGTGGCCGCCGCGTCCCCTGACGGTGAGGATGACGGTGTCCGACGAGGCCATGAACGAGCCGCTCATGAACCCGAACTTGCCCGCCGGATACCCCGGCATGTTGTGCAGCGCGAACACGGCATCGCAGGGAAACCGCTCGAACAGGCCATCTTCCACCATCTTGCGGCCACCGCCCAGCCCTTCCTCGGCCGGCTGGAAGATCACGTGCAGGGTGCCGTCGAAGCCGCGCGTCTCGGCCAGATGGCGCGCCGCGGCCAGCAGGATCGCGGTATGGCCGTCGTGGCCGCAGGCGTGCATCTTGCCTGGCCGCGTGCTGGCATAGGGCAGGCCGGTCCTTTCATGGATGGGCAGCGCGTCCATGTCGGCCCGCAGCCCCAGCCGGCGCCCGCCCCTGCCCGACGCCAGCGTGCCGACGACCCCGGTGCCGCCCAGTCCCCGGTCCACCTCGTAGCCCCATGCGGCCAGCCGCTCCGCCACCAGGTCGCTGGTGCCGAACTCTTCGAACGCAAGCTCGGGATGAGCATGGATGTGGCGGCGCAAGGCAACCATTTCCGGTTCGATGGCGCGTATGCCGGGCAAGACGGCGGATTCTGGAAAAGTGCTCATGGGGCTCCTGGCGGCAGGCGCTGCGGAAGTCGCGCCATGGAAGCAGTCTAGGCCGCCCCGTTGCGCCGCAGAAGACCACTGCCTGTTGTCCCGACAAGCATTACTATTCCCCCACCGTCCGCCCGCCTTCGCACGCCATGCTGCCCCTGAAGCTGCACCAGATCCGCTATCTCGTCGCCATCGCCCAGCAAGGCAGCATCCGCTCGGCGGCGCGCGAACTGGGCGTGACCCAGGCCGCGGTCACCCAGGCCGCGCGCGAACTCGAAACCCAGTGCGAACTCCCGCTGTTCATCCGGCACAGCAGCGGCATAGGCCTGACGCCGGCGGGCCGCTCGCTGCTCCAGCACGCGCAGATCATCGTGGAACAGCTTGCCAGCGCCGACGCCGAAATGATCCGCTACCGTAACGCCGAGGCGGCCGTGCGCCTGTCCGTCGGCGTCACGCCCTGGGTGGCGCAAAGCCTGCTGCCGGCCATCATCCAGACCTTCCACCGCGAACTTCCGAACGTGCAGCTGGAGCTGTTCGAGGGCCTGTCGGCGGTCGCCGTGCCCAAGCTGCGCGAGGGGGCCCTGGATCTGCTCATCGGACGCACCTCGGGCCTGCCCCGCCATACCGACCTGCAGACCACGCCCGTGTTTTCCTACGAGGCCACCGTGGCCGCACGCGCCGGCCATCCCCGCGCACGCGCGCGCAGCCTGGGCCAGCTGCTCGAGTGCGACTGGCTGCTGAACTACGCCCCGCAGGAAGAAACCCTGTTGCTGAATCACCTGTTCGTGCAGCACGGCTACGCGGTCCCGGCGCGCCGCATCCATCTGGCGCATTCGGCCTCGCTGGTGCTCGAACTCGTCAGCCGCACCGACATGCTGACCTTCTGCCCCTGGCCCCTGCTGGAGTCGGGCGGTGGCCACGGGGTGCTGGTTCCCTTCCACCTGAAGGAGGCGTTCGCGCCGCACGAGGTCGGCATCGTGCGCCGGCGCCACGACACCTTGTCGTGGGCGGCGCAGCGCTTCCTGGACTACTTCTTCGACCAGGTACGCGCCGGCATGGGCTCCCGCGATCCGGCGCTGCGGCGCGTGTTCAAGTCGGTGGACGTGCTTCTTTGACGGCGTCTATTTCCGCGCCGCCTCGGCCTTGGCGGCGGACGATGCGTCCTGCCCCGGCTTGTCGTCCTTGTCCGAGCCGTTGAACATCATCAGGAGCTTGACCAGGATGTATATGACGGCCACCGTTGCCGCGATGATGCCGACGAAAACCAGAAATGTCGCCATGGCGAGTCCTCCTATCAAGAGCTTCCAGTCTAGTGTCGGCACTCCCTCCGCGACCGCCGCGACGGTTACTATCCGGAAAGGCGCCATCCGGCGCTTGCGCCCGTCATGCATGCGATCCAGGCCCAAAAGTCCATTACGAAGTCGTAATGCGAGGCGCGCGCGAGCGGCGTACGCGTCCGCTCGACCCTGAAGGCCGCTGGCAACACGAGGACACGAACATGTCCGATGCACCGCCTCGCATCGCCGTCCTGGGCAGCTTCATGCAGGCCTGCTGCTGGGGGATGGACCGGCTGCCCCGGCTGGGCGAAACCCTGCGGGCGCGGACCTTCGTCGCCGAACCGGCGGGCAAGGGCCTGAGCGTGGCGGTGGGATGCCACCGCCTGGGCGCCCGCGTCGACCTGATGATGGCCATCGGCAACGATGCGCCGGCGGACCGGGTGCTGGCATGGCTGCATGACGAAGGACTCGACACCCGGCGGGTCCTGCGCTGCGACCTGCCTTCGGGGCACGGCGCCGGGTTCGTCGACGCCAGCGGCGACAACCAGATCGTCGTGCACCCCGGCGCCAACGAAGCCCTGGGGCCGGACCAGGTCGCCGCCGCGGCAAGCGACATCGCCTCGGCGGAATTGCTCTACGCCCAGCTCGAGGTTCCGCTCGACGCGGTGCGAGCCGCGCTGGCGCTCGCACGCGCGCACGGCGTCCTGGCCGTGCTGAATCCATCGCCCTGGCAAGCGCTGCCAGACGAGGTCCTGGCCGGTACCGACGTGCTGGTCGTCAACGCCGGCGAGGCGCAAGCCCTGCTGGAATGCCCGCTGCCCGGCGACCGGGACGAACGGCTGCGCCGGGTGGCCGCGGCCCTGCCCGCGCTATGGCGGCGCTGGCAGGGAAGCTGGCTGGTCGTCACCCTGGGCGACCAGGGCAGCGCGGCATGGCACCGCGACGGCACCCACCATGCGGCCGCCCCCATTCCTACGCGCGCGGTCAAGACCATAGGCGCGGGCGACGCTTTCAGCGCCGGCCTGTGCTGGGCGCTGGCCGGCGGGCAAGGCATGGCGGACGCGCTGGAGACCGCCGGCGCATGCGGCGCCTGGTCGGTCGCACACGCCGGCATCCTGGCCTCGCTGCCCGACCGCGCCGGACTCCAGGCCATGCTCAGGACCTCAGCTTGAGGCGATAGACGTAGGCATCGCCGCGAAACGTGCCTTCCACGTATTCGACCAGCGTGTCCTGGACCGAATGGGATCGCCGCTTCAGCAGCAGACAGGGGCCGGGCTGGGGGAAGCCGAAGACCTCTCCTTCCTCCGGCGAGCTGAGCACGGCCTCGACGGACTGGTCGGCCCAGGCCAGTTCAATGCCGCAATGTTCGCGCAGGTACGCATAGGCCGACCCTTGGCCGTCCCACGCAGCCAGCGCCGGCGCGACGGCCAGGTCGTACCATGCGACCTCGCGGGACATGGGCGCGTCGTCGGCCAGGCGCACCCGCACCAACTTCAGGAACTCGGCATTCGACGGCCGCCCGAAGACCGACGCCACCATCCGGTCCTGGACCACGGCACGCTCGAGCACGCGGGTCGAAGGCTCCAGGCCGAGCTCCCGCATTTCCTCGGTGAAGCCCTTGAGCCGCTGCATGGCCGGCGATACGCGGGGGGCGGCCTTGACCACGGTGCCGCCGCGGCCCTTGGAACTGGTCACCGCCTGGACGTCCCGCAAGGCGTCGTAGCAGCGCTTGATGGTCGTGCGGCTGAGGTTCAGCGCCTGCGCCAGCACGCGCTCGGACGGCAATCCATGGCCGGGACGCAGCTCACCGCCATCGATCAGCGCCTGGATCTGGCGCTGCAACTGGATGTAGTACGGCGTGGTGACGGTGTCGTGCAGGCGCAGCCGCGAAAGCAGCAACTCCAATACCGGATCGGCCGGGGCGGGCGCTTGCAGGGGCATGGGCGGGAGGTGGATGCTGAAGGGAATATTGTGACGCGCCTTGCAATGGACACAAAAAAAGAATCCAATTACAGGAAAACAAGATACCAAAAATAAATCCATAAGCACAGGTCGATTCATCGGGAAGCACCCATGCCTGTTTCCGGCCGTCCGTCGCGGCGTCTCCGCCGGCCCTTGCTGCCCGCCCTGCTGTGCCTGGCGGCGGCGGGCCTGGCGATGGCCGCATCCACCGTACACGGCCAGCCGCTCAGGCTGGGCGTGCTGCCGGTCGAAGGCCCGCTGGAAACCCGCAACGACTGGGCTCCCCTGGTCTCGGACCTGTCCCGGGTATTGGGCCAGCCGGCCCGGCTGCTCGCGCCGACGTCCTACGACGCCATGGCGGCGGCCCTGCGGCGGGGCGAGATCGACGTGGCAGTGCTCTCAGGCCAGTTGGCCATCGACGCCGTGACCCGCGACGGCATGACGGTGATCGCTCGCGGGCTGCCCGCCGACTCCGACCGCCACCGCACGCTCCTCATCGCCCGGCGTGGCGCCGCGCCGGCCACGCTGGACCAGATGCTGGCCCTGCCGGCCAAATGGCGCCTGGCAAGAGGCGAGGTACGCTCGTTCTCGGGTTATCTGATGCCGCAGCTCCAGTTGTTCCTGCCGCGCGGCCTGCGCATGGAGGCCTTCTTCGCGACCGAAGCCCAGGGCAGCCACCAGACCAACGCACTGGCGGTCGCCAACGGCGAGGCCGACGTGGGCCTGACCACCGGCTCCGACCTGGCTCGCTTCAAGGAACGCTTCCCCATGGAATACGGCCGGCTCGCCGTGCTGTGGCGGTCGGACCCGCTGCCCGCGCCGCTGGTCGTGGCCCGGCGCGCGCTGCCCGAGTCCGTGCGGGCGCGCCTGGCCGCCCACCTGGCCTCGCTGGGGCAGGCGCGCCCGGGCCAGGAACAACTGGCCAGGCACGACCTGGCCGGATTCGAGGCCGCCGGCGACGCCGCGCTGCTGGACAACGCCTATCTCGTTTACCGCTTCGACCGGCAAAGCGCGCTGCAGGGCAACTGGACCGACGAATCGTCGCGACGGGCGCGGCTGATGCGCATCGAACAGGAGTACGCTTCGCTGCGCACGGCGCTGGACCGGCCGCGGCGCAAGGCCGTGGCCATGCCGACCGCGGACGCATCGCACTAGCCGCCTGCCCGCTGGCGCCGATTCCTATATAGTCTGTCGGCTTGGAGAACCGATCAGGACGCCGATGGACGAACGAGCGGCCAGAGACGTGGTTCTGGCCCACGCCATAGAAACCACCGATGACGAACACCAGTTGCTGCGGGCCGAGGATCGCCGCGAGGCCAGCCTGAGCGCCCGCAATCTGTGCGGGCTGCAAGGCGGCCGCGACGCCGGGCGGGATCCGGCCGGCCGCTTCCTGGAGACGCGCGCGGCCCTGCTGCTCGATGGATTGGAACGGCGTGCGCCGGCGGTCAGGGCCCTGCGCCATCCTCATCGCCTGGCGGCCTTGGCCGGCTGGCTGCTTCCGCTGGCGGCCTTCCTGGCCGGCGCCCTGGCCGAACGCATCGCCAACCCTCACCGCATGGACCTGTTGTCGCCGCCGCTGCTGGGCGTGCTGGCCTGGAATCTGCTGATGTACGCGATCCTGGCCGTATCCGCTGCGGTGCCGTCGCTGCGGCGGCGGGGAACGGCACTGTTCGCGCGGCCGTGGCTGCCGGCAGGCTGGAACCGGCGCCGCGGCTCTTCGGCACTGGCCACCGCCGGGACGCGCTTCGCGCTCGACTGGCAGCGCCTGGCCGCGCCGCTGCATCTGGCGCGCGGCAAGCGCATCCTCCATCTCTGCGCCGCGCTGTTCGGCGCCGGCATCGCGCTTTCGCTGTACGCGCGCGGCCTGACCGTCGAATACCGCGTGGGCTGGGAAAGCACCTTCCTCGACGCCAGCCAGGTGCACGCGATCCTGGGCGTGCTGTTCGCGCCCGCGACCTGGCTGTTCCGCGTGCCAGGCTTCACGCCGGCGGAAATCGCCGCGCTGCGGTTCGACGCCGACGGCTTCGCGACGGGCGGCGCCCGCTGGGTCCATCTGTACGCGGCGCTGCTGGCCATCGTGGTCGTGATTCCCCGCCTGGCGCTGGCGGCGGTGGCGCGCTGGAAGGAAACACGACTGCGCGCGGACTTCCCGCTGGACATGGGACTGCCCTACTACCGCAAGCTGCTGGGTTCGCTCAGCCCCGTGCCGCTGCGCCTGCGCGTCATCCCCTACAGCTTCGCCGTCGACGCCGCGCGCGGGCGGGCCTTGCAGGCGGTGGCACGCTCCATGCTGGGCGACACCGCGCAGGCCACCGTGCTGCCCGGCTGGGACTACGGCGCCGATCCGCAGGACATGCCGGCGCCGGACTCGGCGGGCGAGCCCGCCACCGTCACCGCCGCGCTGGTGAATCTGTCCGCCACGCCCGAAGCCGAGAACCATGGCGCCTTCCTCGATCACCTGGCGCGCGCGCTGCCCGGCAAGATCGTGCTGGCCGTCGACCAGTCGGCCTACGCGGCGCGGCTCGACGGCCAGGCCGGTGCCGATCGCCGCCTGGAAGAACGCCGGCGCCTGTGGCAGGATTTCGGCACGCTGCACAAGGTGCCGGTCACCTTCGTCGATCTGCTCCATCCTCCCGATGCCTGACAAGCCCGTCCGCATACAGCTCTGCCTGGTGTCCCACACCAATGCCGGCAAGACGACGCTGGCCCGCACCCTGCTGGGCGCGGACGTGGGAGAGGTCCGCGACGCGGCTCACGTCACGCAGGCCGCCGATGCGTATCGCCTGTTCACCACCGGCGACGGCGACGAACTGTACCTGTGGGACACGCCGGGTTTCGGCGACTCCGCGCGGCTGGCCAGGCGGCTGGAGATGGCGGGTAACCCCGTGGGATGGTTCCTGACCGAAGTCTGGGACCGGGTCAGCGACCGCGCTTTCTGGCTCAGCCAGCGCGCACTGCAGGCGGCGCGCGACAACGCCGACGTGGTGCTGTATCTGGTCAATGCCTCGGAAGATCCGCAGGATGCGGGCTATGTCGCGCCCGAGATGCAGATCCTGCAATGGCTGGGCAAGCCCGTGGTGGTGCTGCTCAACCAGATGGGGCCGCCTCGTCCCGCCCCGCGCGAGCAGGAAGACGTCGCGCGCTGGACCGACCATCTCCGGCCCTACGGCGTGGTGCGCGACGTCGTGCCGCTGGATGCATTCGCCCGCAGCTGGGTACACGAGCGGGTGCTGTTCGACGCCATCCGCGCCTGCCTGCCGGCAGCCGTCCAGCCCGGCTATGCCCGGCTGGCCTCGGCCTGGGACAAGCGCAATCTCGACCGTTTCCAGCAGTCCATGGATCTCATCGCCCGCCAGATCGTCGAGGCCGCCCGCGACGCCGAAGCGGTGGGCGATGCCTCGGCGATCCGGTCGGCGCTGGGCACCCTGGGCCTGGCCCGGTCCGCGCCGGAAAGCGCGCGGGACGCGGCCATGGCCGCCATCACCACGCGCCTGTCGCGCGCCGGCGCCCAGACCACGGCCCGCCTGCTGGCGCTTCACGGGCTCCAGGGCAGCGCGGCGGCGCCGCTGAACCAGCGCTTGCGCGAGAACTTCGCCTTCAGTGCGCCCGTCGATGTGAAGCAGGCGGGGCTGCTGGGCGCCATCGCGTCGGGCGCGGCCACCGGCGCGTCGGCCGACCTCCTGGCCGGCGGCTTGACCCTGGGCGGAGGCATGCTGGTAGGGGCCATAGTCGGCGCGGCCACGTTCGCCGGCGCGGCCTGGGGCATCAACAAGGCCAAGGGCACCGAACACGCGACCGCCCGCCTGACCGACGAATTCCTGCACGCGCTGGTGGCGGCGGACCTGCTGCGCTATCTCGCCATCATCCACTTCGGCCGCGGCCGGGGCGACTACGTCGAAGGCGAGGCGCCGGCCTTCTGGCGCGACGAGGTCATGGAAGTGGTGCAGGCGCGGACGGCGGCGTTGCAGCGCATATGGGCCCGGGCACGCCAGGACGACAGCCCCCGGGAGGCAGCCACGGAACTGGCCGCCCTGCTCGAGGACGCCTGCCTGCAGATCCTGCGCAAGCTCTATCCCGCCGCGATGGGCGCCGCCAACGGCCGGTAAGGGACCGCCTTCGCGGCCACACGGATCGCATCATGGAACAACCGCCGCTGTTCGACCTGCCGCCCCCGCTTCCGCCCGATCTGCCGGAAGGGCTGGTCTATGAACCGGATTTTCTCGAGCCGGCCGAAGCGGCGGAGCTCGAGGCGTTGATGGCCACCCTGCCCTTCGCCGCTGCCCGCTACAAGACCTATACCGCGCGCAGGCGGGTAGTGAGCTACGGCGGCAGCTTCGACTACGATGCCAACCGGCTGCAGCCGGCCACGGCGCTGATCGCCGAACTCCATGCGCTGCGCGACCGCGCGGCGCGATGGCTGGGCGTGCCGCCACAGGCCTTCCTCCATGCGCTGGCGGCGGAGTATCCGCCCGGCGCGCCGCTGGGCTGGCATCGCGACGTGTCGGACTTCCAGGACGTGGTCGGCATCTCGCTGGGCAGCGAGATCGTGATGCGATTCAGGCCCTACCCGCCCGACCATCCCAGGAAGGCCGACATCGTACGCCTGGCGCTGGCGCCCCGGTCCATCTACCTGATGCGCGGACCGGCGCGCTGGGCCTGGCAACACAGCATCGCGCCGGCCCGGGCCTTGCGCTGGTCCATCACCTTCCGCACGGCCTCGCCGCGCCACCGGAGCGGCGGCGCGTGAGCGCCGCTCATGCGTCGTCGATCACGACCAGCCTCAGGTTGCTCTTGCCTTCGCGCAGCTTCTTCGCCGCCTGGTAGGCCGGCGATGCGTACCAGGCCAAGGCCGCGTCCTTGTCGGGAAACTCGATCAGGAGCACGTTGTGGGCCGGCCCGCCTTCGAGCACGAAGGGCTCGGCTCCGCGCGCCAGGTAGCGCCCGCCATGCGCGGCCACCGCCTCCGCCACCATGCGGCCGTACTCGCCCATTTCAGTGGGCTTCAGAATCTTCACCTCGCCGATGACGTAGGCCGCCATGTCCACCCTCCGGTTCCCTGGATGATCGATTGCCGCTATGCCGCGCTCTTCTGCGGCATGATGCGCGCGACGTTGCGCGCCTTCAGCTCGCCGTAGACGAAAGGCCGGTCGCGCGGAAAGGACGTCGGCAGGTCCTCGGGCGCCACGTTCGCGGGATCGGGATTGCGGATCAAGGGCTGGATCCAGGCATCGAAACTCGGATACATGAAAAACGGGATGGAATAGCGCTCGTTGCCGGAACGGTTGATCACCCGATGGACCGCCGAGGTGAACACGCCGTCGGTCCAGACCTTCAGCACTTCCCCGACGTTGACCACCAGCGTTCCCCCGATGGGCGGCACCGCCACCCATTCGCCGTCCCGGTTACGCACTTCGAGTCCGCCATTCGCGTCCTGGGCCAGGATGGTGAAGGCATTGGTATCGGTATGTCCGCGCGCCCCCAGGTGCTCGCCCGATTCGTCGGGGCGCTGCGGCGGATAGTGCAGCAGGCGCAGCGAATTCATGTCCTTGGCGAAGCTCGCCTTCAGCGCGCCGGCCGTCAGGCCCAGGCTCAGCTCGAACAGATCCAGAAGCCGATAGCCCAGGTCGTTGACCTTGTCGTAGTAAGCCATCATCCGCGGCTTCAGGTCCGGCATGGCGGACGGCCAGGGAATGCGGCCGTGCAAGGGCTTGCCGGCCAGCAGGTCGGGATCGTCGTCGGCCAGCGGCCGGCGGATCTGGAACGCTTCCTGGAGGTTCTCCTTGATGTTCGCGTCGTTGCCCTTGCTCATGCCATGCAGGTAGCCCTGGGCATGGTCGTTGAGCTTGAGCGAGACCTCCATCTTGGCCTCCATGGGCAGGCTGTGGAAATCCACGGCGGTCTGGAAGATGTCGCGGATGTCCTGCTCGGCCAGGCCGTGGTTCCTGACGTAGAAGAACCCCACGGTGCCGGCGGCGGCGGCGATGGCCTCGGCCACTGCGGCACGGCCGGCATCATCGCGCCAGGCCGGCCCGAGGTCGACGATGGGCACTTCCGAGAAAACCAGTTTTCTTGCGGTGGGCAACATGTGCAGTCCTTGTTGAAAATTGCCGCTCAGGCCTCGGGCCGGATGTTCTCCCGGCGGGCCAGTTCGTTCCACTTGACGAATTCGCTGCGGTTCCAGGCGGCGAAGTCCGCGTGGCCGCGCACCGTCACCTCGAAACCCGCGGTCTGCAGCCTTTGGATGTTCTCGGACTGCCTGCCACCCTTGACGATGGCATCGGCCAGCTTGTCGATGTTGGCCTGGGGCGTGCCGACCGGCGCGTAGGCCCCCAGCCATCCCGTCGCGACGAAGTCCTCCATGCCCAGTTCCAGCAGGGTCGGCACATCAGGCAGCGCCTGCGCGCGCCTGGCCCCCGTCACCGCGATCGCCCGCAGCGAACCGGCGCGCACCAGGGAGGCCACCGATGGCAGGTTGGCGAAGGACACCTGGATGTCCCCGTTCTTCAGGCCGGTGATGATTTCACCGCTGGAGCGGTACGGGATATGGACGAAATGCGTGCCCGCGCGCTGGTTGAACAGCACCGAGGTGAAATGGGCCAGCGTGCCTACGCCGTTGGAGCCGTAGTTGAGCTTGCCCACGCGCGTCTTGCCGTAGGCGATGAGCTCGGGCAGCGTGCGGGCCTCGACGTCCCGGCCCACCACCAGCACGTTCATCAGCTCGGCCAGTTGGGCCATGGGAACGAAGTTCTCCTGCGGATCGATGGGCAGGCGAGGATTCAGGATGGTCGGCAGGATCAGCCCGCCCAGACCGCCGGACAGCAGCAGGTGGCCATCGTGCGGCTGCTGGAGGATGTATTGCTGGGCCACCGTGCCTGTGCCGCCGCCCTTGTTCTCGACGATCACGGGCTTGGCGGGGAACTCCTTGGCCAGGATGTCCGCCAGCACCCGCCCCAGCAGGGCGGTGATGCCCCCGGGCGGATAAGGAACCACCACCTTCATCAGGCGGTTCGGAAACTCTTCCTGAGCCCATGCCCTGCCCGCGGCCCCCAGGCCCGCGGCCGCTCCCAGACGCAGTACATCTCGACGATTCATCGACTCACTCCCATGCAAGCAGACTTACTGCACAATGCCGGTGCCGCAACCACGAAACGCGGGACTAAGTTATCGGAGACGTCCGCCTGCCCACAAGCGACGTCTCATCATGAATTCATTAGCAGGATTAATGACATGCGTCGCAAGATCCCCTCGCCCGTCATGCTCCAGGCGTTCGAGCTGTCGGCACGCACGCTGAGCTTCACGCAGGCGGCGGACTCGCTGAATCTGACGCAGAGCGCCATCAGCCACCAGATCCAGGCGCTGGAGGACTTCCTCGGGGTCCGGCTGTTCGAACGCGTACGCAAGCGTCTGCAACTGACGTCCGCGGGCGAGATCCTGCTGCTGCGCCTGACGCCCGCGCTCGACGCGTTGGAATCGGCCATCATCGAAACCGTGTCGACCGAGCCCGCGGCCAGCGTGCTGCGGCTGGGCGTGGTGCCCGCGGTCGCCACGCAATGGCTGATCCCGCGCCTGCCCCGCTTCCAGCGCGAACATCCGCGCATCGCGCTCACCCTCGTCACGCGGCTGCCCTTCAACTTCCAGAACAACAGCCTGGACGCCGCCATCAACCTGGGCAACACCCGCTGGCCCGGCGCCCGCTCGGACTGGCTGATGGACGAACACATGGTCGTGGTCTGTACGCCGGAGATGGCCGCGACCACGCTGCGCACGCCGGACGACCTGCCACGCGTGCCCATGCTGCAGATGACGTTCCGGCCGCATGCCTGGCACGACTGGCTGGCCGCCAGCGGCCTGCCCGCCGAAGGCACCACCGGAGGAATGAAGTTTGAGTCGTTCTCGCTGGTGCTGCGGGCAGCCATGGCGGGCCTGGGCGCCGCGGTGGTGCCCCGCCTGCTGGTGGAAGAAGAGCTGGAAAATGGCCGGCTGGTATCGCCCTTCGGGCCGGTGGTGCGCTCGCCGACTTCGTACTATCTGGTCTACCCGCCCGCCAATGTCACGCTGCCCGCCCTGCAGGCCTTTCGCGGCTGGCTGCTGCAACAGACGGGCGCGCCCGGGGGCTGAGCGTCCGCCGGCACGGCAGGCGCGTCACTTCGCCAATCCGGGAGACCCTTCGGCGGGAAGCGGATCCGCATCGGCGGCCACCGTCACGACGCGGTCCCTTCCCATCGCCTTGGCCGTGTAGAGCGCGGCGTCCGCCCGCGCCATCAGGCTGCTCAGTTCCTCGCCGGGGCGATACTGGTCGACCCCGACGCTGAACGTGACCTTGAGCTTGCTTCCCGGCAGCGCGCTCTCGGCCTGCGCGACCCGGGCGCGCAGCCGGTTCAGCAGCTTGACCGCGTCCCGCATGGACGTGTCCGGACAAAGAATGGCGAACTCCTCGCCGCCCAGCCGGCCGAAGGCATCGCCGGCGCGCAGGTTGCTGGCCACCACGCCGGTGAAATGGGCCAGCACCCGGTCTCCCGCCGCATGCCCATGGGTGTCGTTGATGCTCTTGAAGTGGTCGATGTCGACGATGGCGAACACCAGCGGCCGCCCGGAGCGCGATGCGGTGCGGGCGGCCGCGTCGGCCTGGGCCAGGAACGCGCGCCGCGCCAGGATGCCGGTCAGTTCATCCAGGTTCGCCAGGCGTTCGAGCCGATGGGCCAGGCGATCATGAGTCAGCAGCACCATGCCGATCGACAGCCAGGGCAGCGCCAGCACGCCCAGCGCCAGGAAGGCGATGTTGACGGGCGTCGATTGCAACAGCTCCGCCTGCCTGACCCATCCCACGCCGTAGGCCAGCCCCCGGCCCACATGGCCGATCGCGCCCAGGCATGCGCCGATGCTGACGAACCAGTAGGCGTAGTGGGGCCGGGACAGCGGCCGCGCCATGAACACGATCCTGGCCACCAGGATGTAGGCGTAGGCATAGAACGCCGACACCAGCGCGATGCGGATGTTGATGTCGGGCACCACATAGGTCCAGTAGGCCATGGCCGCCAATAGGGCAACCCAGCCCGCATATTCTGCGTAGCGCACGGGCCGCATCCCGACGAACTGCCTGCACCCTTGCAGGATGACCAGCATGGCCAGGGCCAGCAGCTGGTTGGAGACCAGGATCGTCAGCCACCGCGGCCCGACGTTCTGGAACAGGAACAGGGCCAGCGCTGCGATGGCCATGACGCTGGCCTTGAACCAGCGCCTGACCCCGGGAATGGCGGTGGGCAGCAGCGACCCCAGTACCGCCGTGCTCATGATGGCGGAGAAGATCGTGACGAAGATGACGCTGATGGGGTCTAGCATGGCATGCCGCGGGAATCCACGCGGCGATCGGAACCCGCGCGAGAGCCGCCCGATGATAAAGCATTTCCGGGCCTGGCCAGCCCGGCCGCCATCAGCGCCCGGCCGCTCGCCGGTGGCGCGCCAGGTACGCCCGATCGTCCAGACTGGAGAACAGCACCGCCAGCACGATGCCCGCCGCCGCGCCGACGATGGTGTCGAATACGCGCTCGAGCGCCATGTTGCCGGCCATGGCGGGCGCAGCCAGGTGCGTCATCAGCAGCGCCATGGGCGTCACGGTGATCTGTCCGAGCGCATAGTTGTAGCCGATGATGATCTCGGTCACGAACTGGAAGAGCGCGATCAGGCCCACCACGGCCCAGAACGAGGGCGATTGCGCCAGGATGGCGCCCGCCACGCAGGCGCCCACGACGGTGCCTGCCATCCGTTGCAGCGCACGGCTCATCGTGATGTGCAGGTGCCCGCCCTGCATGACGGCGGTCGCGCCTATGGCCGCCCACGAGGGATGCTGCCAGCCGGCCGCGTGCGCCAATAGCGCGGCCACGGCGGCGCCCGTGGCGATGCGGCCGGCGGCGATCAGCCGGTGCCGCATGGGGCGCGGAGGATCGCTGGGAAAGGCGCCCGTCGCGGGCTCTTCATGCCTGAGGCGATCGGTCAGGACACAGATGATCCAGGCCAGGGCGCCGCCCGCGGCCGCGGCGGCGGCGCGCGCGAAGACCGCTTCCCAGGACCCGGCCGCGCCCAGCGCCGCGCCTGCCGCGAACACGATGATGACGGCACCCGGTCCGCCCAGGCGCCAGCTCGACACTGCGACCGTGGACACTCCCGCCACCAGCGCAAGAACCAGCACCATCATCGTGGACGAGGCCCCCGCCTGGGCCGCCATCGATGTCGCAAAGGTCGCGGCGACCAGCAGCAAGGCGCTCAGGAAGACCATGCGGCGGCGGCGCACGCGCGAGGCGTAGCGCCCGAACAGCGAAGCCAGCGCGCCCAGCGCGCCCAGCGCGCCGAAACCGACCAGTTGCGGCCAGGGCGAATAGTGGAAACACGCCAGGGCCACGACCACGGCCAGGGTCGCCTGCATCCCGGCCACCACGGCATTGCGCACGGACAGCGGCGCGGCCATGGCCAGGCTTTCTTCCAGCTGGGCCGGCGTGAGCAGGTACCGCGCCGCGTTGGCGCGCGTCGTCCCGCGCGGCCGGGCAGGCGCGGGCGAACGGCGATCGTCTTCGTCAATCATGGGCATCCAGAAAAAAATCGCGCGCTGTGCCGGGCATGCCGGCGCAACGCGTGCGCGCCCATACGGCGTATGCCGTACGGCGGAAGCGATGAGAGAACCGCGGAAGGGACGGCTCCGCCTGGGCGGCGGCGCGTCAGCACGTCGGCGCCTGCGGCCAGGCGCAGGCGCGATAAGACACCATTCTACTTCAAACCTAGGGTTTACCCTAGTCTGTCAATCCATCTTGATGTGGGCCGCCTGCACCACCGTCTTCCAGCGGTCGATCTCCTTGCGCTGGAACGCCTTGAAGGCATCGGGCGCCATGCCGCTCGGATTGGCGCCCTGCGCGATCAGGCGCTTGCGGACCTCGGGCTGCTCCAGAATCGCGGCGACCTCGCGCTGCAGGCGGTTGGCGATGTCCGGCGGCGTCCCGGCGGGAGCGAACAGTCCATACCAGGCATTGGCCTGGTAATCGGGCACGCCCGATTCGGCCAGCGTGGGCACCGACGGCAGCACCGGACTGCGTTCCCGATCACCCACCGCCAGGGCTCGCAGCGAACCGTTCTGGATATAGGACAGCACCAGCGGCAGGTCGGCGAACATGACCGGGACGCGACCGCTGATCAGGTCGGGAATCGATCCCGCGCTGCCCTTGTATGGCACATGCACCATGTCGACCTTGGCAAGATACTTGAACAGCTCGCCGGCCAGGTGCTGGGATGCGCCGACTCCGCCGGACGCATAGCTGACCTTGCCCGGCCGCTCCTGCAGATAGGCGATGAGTTCCTTGACGTCGCGCGCGGGCACCGAGGGATGCACGACCAGCACCAGCGACACCGAGGCGACCAGCGTCACGGGCGTGAAATCCTTCACGGTGTCGTATGGCATGGAGCCGTAGATCAGACTGTTGGTCGCGTGCGTGCCGATGGACCCGATGACCAGCGAGTAGCCGTCCGGCGCGGCCTTGGCGACGAGGTCGGCGCCGATGTTGCCGCCCGCGCCGGCCCGGTTCTCGACCACCACCGGCTGGCCCAGGCGCGTGGCCAGGCCATCGGCCACGGTACGCGCCAGCATGTCGCTCGACGCCCCGGCGGCGAAGGGCACGATCATCTTCAATGGCCGGTCCGGGTAGGCGCCCGCCCAGGCCGCGACAGCCGCGCAGCCCAGCGACAGGGCCAGGGAAAACTTGGCAAGATAACGATGCATGGTTGGTCTCCTTCCTCGTTGTCGGCAAGACGCCCGGCGCCCCCTCGCTTGTCTCCGGAGGGTGGCGCCGGACGGCGCGGCGTTCAATACACGCCGTCGATCACGCCCCCTTGCGCGCGCAGCCTGGCCTGCAGTTCCTTCACCGGCAGGCGGCGCACGTCGGCATCGCCGCGTTCGGCGCACATGGCCGCCGCGGTGCCCACCGCCTGGCCCATGGCCATGCAGGGACCCATGGTGCGGGCCGTGCCCATGCCTTCCCGCGTCGCGGACAGGCAGCGGCCAGCGACCATGACGTTCTTGAGCCCCTTGGGCAGCAGGCAGCCGAAAGGGATGTCATAAGAGCCGCCGTTGGCGATGGGAATGCGTATCTGGGTCGTGCCGGACTGGTGGATGTCGACGTGCTGCGCGCCCTTGGCAACCACGGAGTCCGGCTGCTTGCGGCCCGACACCACGTCTTCCTTGGTCAGCAGGTAGTCGCCCATGACGCGTCGCGTCTCGCGCACGCCCACGCGCGGGGCCAGTCCGGCGAACACCGAGTTCTCGAAGCCGGGCAAGTGGGCCTTGACGAACTCATAGGTCTGCCAGACCTGCTCCATCAGGGTGCCCACGGTGGCGCTGACCGCCGCGGTGTCGGTCCCGTCGATGTTGCCCCCCACCCGGGTGGCGTTGACGCAGACCTCCTTTCGCGCGGCGGAAGTCGGCTGGATCATGATCAACGCGGTGGGCGCCAGGTCGCCACGGCGGATCGCATCGCCCAGGAAAGGCCCCTCGCTCTTGAAGAACACCGATGGCTGGCCCTGTTCGACCAGCAGGTCCAGCAACTGCTCGTCGGTCTTGTCCCCGCGGATGTAGTCGCTCTCGCCCACCGCCATCGAGGCGGGATTCTCGCGCGCGAAGCGCAACAGCGTCGCGCTGTCCACGCTGCCCACCCGGAACATCAGCGACACCGGCTGCAGATCGCCGCTGTCATCGCTCATCTCGAACGGCGCGCCGGCGCGGACAGCCAGGTCGCCGTCGCCCGAGCAGTCCAGGAAATGATCCGCCGTCACCAGCGTGCGGCCGCTCTTGTTGACCACCACGAGGCCGGTGACCACGCCGTCCCGGACCACGACGTCCTCGGCGAAGGAATTGACCCAGGTAGTCACGCCATGCCGGTCGAGGACGCGCATCACGGCGATTTTCATGATCTCGGGATCGACGCACACATAGCAGATCAGGCGATGGTCGTGCACCGGACCGATGAAACCGTCCATGCGCCGGCATTCGTCGAACAACTCGTCGGAAATACCGCCCACCACGTATTCGCCGCGGGCATTCAGCACGCCGTCCAGCGACATGCCGCTGAGCAGTTCGCCGCCCAGGATGGGATTGGCCTCGATGATGAGTGTCTTGCGTCCGTTCTTGGCCGCTGCCGCGGCGGCCGCGACGCCGGCGGCGCCTCCGCCCAGCACGACGACGTCGTAGTGCGCCTGTTTGAGTTGCTGCGCCATCTTCCTGTCTCCCTGGATAGCAGGCTGGTGTGGTCCTGTGGAAGAAGCCCAATAATCCATAATATGGAATATATTTGGCCTTCATTACTCGATTTGAGTCGGTCCAGTGTGTTTTATCCAGTAAATCACTGTCAATACGAGTCCATAATATGGAAAATCAATCCAGTTCCACGGGCACGCAAAGCATAGAGCGGACCATCCTGGTCCTGAAGAAAGTGGCCGCCCGCAATACCGCTGGCATCACGCTGGCGGAGGTGGCGCGCGAGACCGGGCTCAAGTCCCCCACCGCCCATCGCATCCTGGCCTGTCTGGTCGAGCAGGGGTTGCTGATGCAGCGCGGGCCCAAGCGCGAGTACTTCCTGGGCATGCTGGCCTACGAATTGGGGCTGGCGGCGAACTGTCACTTCAACCTGCGCGAGCTGTGCGGCCCGGTGCTGAACCGGCTGGCGCGCGCCACCGGCGACACGGTGTTCCTGACCACGCGCAGCGGCACGGACAGCGTAGTGATCGAACGCGCGGAAGGCAGTTATCCGGTCAAGGCCCTGACGCAGATGGTGGGAGAGCGGCGCCCGCTGGGCAGCACGGCGGGCGGACTGGCGCTGCTGGCCGCCATGCCCCAGGCCGAACGCGACGATGTGATGCGCAGGAACCGGCACCGGTTGAACCGCTACGGGAAACTGTCCGAGGCGGTGCTGGACCATATGGTCGAGCGCGCCTGCCAGCTGGGCTACGCGCTGAACGACGGCGACATCCTGCCCGAAGTCACCGGGCTGGGCGTAGTCGTGCCGACGCTACTGGGCAGCCACTATGCCGCGATCAGCATCGTCGCGCTGAACCATCGCCTGCGGGGAGACAGGCGCGAGGAAGTGGTGCAAATGATGAACGCCGAGGCGGCGAAGCTGAGCCAGACGCTGGCCGATGCCGGCGCGGCATTCGCGTAGCAGGCGGGAACCTGCGCATTCATCTGACCGGGCTTTCCGCATAGCTGGCGGCGGGCCGCAGCGCCAGCCGCATGAACAATGCGAAGGCCAGCACATCGAGCACCAGCGCCGCCATGCCCAATGCGGGATAACCGCTGAGCTTGACCAGCGTGCCGCCCAGGATCGGGCCGACCGCGGCGCCGATCATGGTCATGGCGGGAGTCGCCGCCGCCGCCCGGCCCGACGGGTCCAGCGCGGCGAACTGCCCGAACGCGAAGATGTGCGTGAAGACCATTACCGCCACGAATACGGCACCGGCTGCCGCGTACGGCTCGAAGGCCGTGCTCGAGGCCAGCAGCATGGCGAGCACTCCCTGCGCGGTCGCGCCGCACAGCACCACGACGCGCGCATTGATGCGGGCCTGGAACAGCGCCGCGATCACCCCCGGCAGCAGGTTGAACAACCCCACCGCGATCAGCAGGCCATTCAACTGGGAAACGGAAAACCCGCGGTCCGCGCCCATGCGTTCCATGAAGCTGAAAACCATGCCTTGCACGATGGCCATCACGCTGATGCCCCAGATGCCGAACCAGACGCTCGCGGACAGCTTCGCTGCCTTGCGGGACACCGCCTGCTGGCCGCCGGCGGCCGCCACGTCAGGGAAGAACAGCCCCGTCACGAGGCTGGCCACCAGCATCACGCCGCCGAACACGCCGAACAGGGCTGGCCCGCCCAACGCCCCGATGAGCTGCGGCGTGGCCGCCATGAAGATCACGCCGAACACGCCCAGCATGGTTTGCATGATTCCGAACAACCGCTGCGGGTTGCCCGTGCGCGCCACGGTGCCATGCGTCACGCTCAGGCCTACGCCGTTGGCCAGGCCGCCCGCGAGATGCAATGCCGCCAACGCGCCGAACTGGCTGACCTGGGAGCAGGCGAAGAACGCCAGTGCCGCGGTCCCGAAGGCCGCCGGCGCGATCCAGCGCCCGTTCAGGCCATGGAAACGCGGTGCCAGCCAGGCGCTGGCGAGCACCGCCCCGGCCAGGAACAAGGTCGCCAGGGCTCCCGCCTGCTGGGCATCGAGGCCGTAGCGGGACATCAGCGTGCCCACCCATACCGGCAATGCCACCAGGTCCACCATGCCGGCGCAGTGCGCCACCATCAGCGCGCTCCGCGCCGGCCACCGTTGGATGTCGTTCATGTCGTCTCCCAGCCCTATTTGTCGTTGCGGCTAGGATAGAAGGGCTTGGATGGCCCGAAAAACGCATTCTGTTTCTACGAGGTATCAGTTTCGTCCACGCATGCGGGTAAACCCGGCGCCGGCCGCCGGTGGAGGATAATGGTCTGGACCTCCACCAACCGGTATCCGCGCCCATGACCATCGAGCTCCATGCCTGGAACACCCCCAACGGCCGCAAGATCAGCGTGGCCCTGGAAGAAATGGAACTGCCCTACGAGGTGGTACCCGTCGACATCCGCAACGGGCAGCAGTTCGAGGCCTCGTTCCTGCGCATCAGCCCCAACAACAAGATCCCCGCCATCGTCGATCCCGACGGGCCCGGCGGCCAGCCGATCAGCGTGTTCGAGTCCGGGGCCATCCTGTTCTATCTCGCGCGCAAGACCGGCAAGTTCCTGCCGGCCGACCTGCGGGCGCAGACAGTGGTCATGGAGTGGCTGATGTGGCAGATGGGCGGCTTCGGGCCCATCCCGGGGCAAGTCCACCACTTCCGCGCGGTGGCCGACGAGACCGACCGCCGCTACGGCCTGCAGCGGTTCAGCGTCGAGACGCACCGCCTATACGGCGTGCTGGACAACCGCCTGGCCTCGTCCGACTACGTGGCGGGCGAATTGTCCATCGCCGATTTCGCCATCCTGGGCTGGGCCTGGCGGCACGAGCGCCATCAGGTCGACTTGGCGGCCTATCCCAACGTGGCGCGCTGGTACGCGGCGCTGATGGAGCGTCCCGCCGTGCAACGCGGGTTCGCCCGGAAGCTGGACTGAGCCCGCCGCCGCTACACCACCAGCCGCCCCCCCGCGTCCAGCTGCACCAGTTCCCCGGTCAGCGCGGCCGGGCCATGCACCAGCCACCAGACGGCCTCGGCGATCTCGTCCGGGGTCTGCACCGACTTGAGCGGGTTCTTGGCGATCAGCGCAGCCCGCACGGCCTCGTAGCGCTCGCGCCCCATGCCGTTGATCAGCCAGTCGCCTTCGATGAACCCGGGCAGCAGCGCGTTGACGCGGACCTCGGGCGCCAGCACGCGGGCGAACGAGAACGTCATGGCGTTGAGCGCGCTCTTGGACGCGGCGTAGGCCATGCTGGACCCGGTGCCGCGCAATCCGCCCACCGACGAGATGTTCACCACCGAGGCATTGCCCGTACGCCGCAGCAGTGCGGCCATGGCCCGCGTGACGACGTAGACGCCCGATACGTTGACCGCGAACACCCGCTGGAAGTCCTCGAACGACAGGCCGTCCAGGTTCTTGTGGTCGTTGAAGGTGGTCACGGCCGCGTTGTTGACCAGCGCGTCCAGTCGCCCCCAGCGCTGCTCGATGTCGCGCGCCATGGCGCGGCAGGCGTCGTCGCTGGTCACGTCGGCGCGGGCCACGAGCACGTCGGCCGCGCCCAGCGAGCGGCACTCGGCCGCCACCTCCTGCGCCGCCGCCTCGTCCCGCGAGTAGTTGACGACGACGCGCCAGCCCTGCTTGGCGAAGAATTTGATGGTGGCCGACCCCGCGCCGTTGCGGCCGGTCGCGCCGGTCACCAGGCAGACTTGTTTCATGCTTGCCCCTTTCATGTCCAGTAAGGCTGGCGCAGCTCACGCTTGAGCAGCTTGCCCAGCGCCGAACGCGGCAGTTCGCTTCGATATTCCACGGCGGCCAGCCGCTGGGTGCGCCCGACCTGGCCGTTCACCCACGACCGCAGCGCCTCCGGGTCCAGCGTGCTGCCCGGCTTGAGCACGACCAGCGCCAGCGGCGTCTCGCCCCATTGCTCGCTGGGAATGCCGATGACCGCCACGTCGGCCACCTCGGGATGGGCGGCGGTCACCGACTCCAGGTCGGTCGCGTAGATGTTGAACCCGCCGGAGATGATCAGGTCCTTCTTCCTATCGAGCAGGATCAGGAATCCCTCGTCGTCGAAGCGGCCGATGTCGCCGCTGCGGTGAAAGGCGATGCCCGAGTCGTCGCGCCAGTAGAAGGCCTCGGTGGCCTGCGGCTGCTTGTAGTAGCCGGCCATCATGTACGGCGACCAGCCGACGATCTCGCCGACCTCGCCCTGCGCGAGCACCCGGCCGTCGTCGTCGACGATGCGCATGTCGTGGTCCGGCGCCGGACGGCCGACCGTGCCGAGCTTGTCCGGAAACTCATGGGCGTCGAGCACGCAGCTGCATCCGCCTTCGGTCATGCCATAGATCTCGCGCAGCCCGCCTGGCCACCGGTCCAGGATCTGCGACTTGACCCTGGCGTCGAGCGGCGCGCCGGTACATTGCTTGAGCACGAAGGACGACAGGTCCGTGCGCGCGAAGTCCTCGTGCGCCAGCAGTCGCTGGTACTGCACGGGGACCAGCATGGTATGGGTGACCCTGTGCGCGGCGCACAGCCGCAGGTACTCGGCGGCGTCGAACTTGCGCATCAGGACCGTCGACCCGCCATTGGCCACCGTGGCCAGCATGGGCTGCAACGTGGTGTTCGAATACAGCGGCGTCGACAGCAGCATGACGCTGTCCGGCCCCAGTCCGAAGCTGCGCCGGTTGGCCTGCCGCGACCGCATCCCATGGAGGTGCAGGATGCCCTTGGGCTTGCCGGTGGTGCCCGAACTGTAGATCAGGTTGAAGGCCTGGTCGGCCCGGTGGTCCACGGCGGGCGGCTGGCCGCCGCGCGCCAGCCAGTCGTCCCACCCCAGCCAGCCCGGCGCCTGGAAATCCAGCGCAACCAGGCGATGGGGCAAGGCCGCGGCCAATTCCGCCTCGACGGCCTTCAGGCTTTCACGCGCGTCGGCATCGGCCACCAGCACCGTGGCGTCCGAATCGCCCAGCATGCCCATCAGCGTCGCCGCCGTCGCCGACGTGGCCAGCGGCACCACGCAGCCGCCGGCGCGCACCACGCCAAAGAACGCCTGGATGGCGCGCAGCCCCGGCGAGGCCAGCAGGGCGACCTTGCCATCGGGGCCGACGCCCAGGGCCGCGCAGGCGGCCGCGACGCGTTCCGTCGCGCGGGCCAGTCCGGCCCAGTCGAGCGTGTCGCCGCCGCAGCGGAAGGCGGGCGCGCCGGGCCGCTCGCTCGCGTGGCGGGCGATCAGGGAAGGAAAGTCGACGAAGGGCTGCCGGGCCTGCCGCGCCATGATGTCGTGCACGTTCTGGGTCATGGCGGCGTCACTCGTCATAGACCAGCATCAGGAACTCGGCGACCAGCGCCGGGCGCTCCTTGCCTTCGATCTCGATGGTGCAGTCCGACACCACGCGCGTGGCGCCTTCCTGCCCGCCCCCCTCGCCGCGCTCGACCGCCTTGATGCGCTGGCGCAGGCGGATGCGGTCGCCGACCTGGACCGGGTTGACGAAGCGGATCCGGTTGGTGCCGTAGTTCAGGCCGCGGCCCCGGTGCGTGATCGCATAGACCGAGCGGACCAGATAAGGAATGAAGGACAAGGTCATGAAACCATGCGCGATGGTCTTGCCATCCGGCATCTCGCGCCGCGCGCGCTCGACGTCCACGTGCAGCCAATGATCGTCGCCCGAGATGCGGGCGAAATCGTCGATGCGCGACTGATCGATGGCCAGCCATTCGCTGACCCCTATTTCCTTGCCTATCCACGCCTTCAGATCGGCGGGACGGTCGAGAACCACCATGACGACTCCCTTGAAAAATGCCCTCACGCTTGCCGCTTCGCGGCGCTGCCCCCAAAGGGGCTTTTTTCAAACTGTCAGGCCTGCGCGCGCGCCGGCACCCTGCCGAGCGACACCAGCGACATCACGGCATCGCCGTCCTGGTTGCGCACCGTGACGCGCGTGCGGATCATGCCCATGCCGGGGCGCGACTTCGACCGCACGGTCTCGATGACCTCGCGCTCGACCACCAGCGTGTCGCCGGCCTTCACGGGTTTCGTCCAGCGCAATTCGTCCAGGCCCATGCCCACCATGGGGGTCTTGCCATAGCCGCCCGCCTGCAGGAAGACGCGCATCGACAGCGCGGCGATCTGCCAGCCGCTCGCGATCAGCGTGCCGAAAGGGCCTGCGCGCGCGGCTTCCGGGTCCATGTGCATGGGCTGGGGATCATTGGCGCGGGCGAAGGCGATGATCTCTTCCTCGGTGATCACCGTGGGCTCGCTAATCCAGCGCTCTCCCACCTGGAAATCCTCGAAACAGCGGGCCTCCCCGCCGTTCGCGGCGGACGGGGCGGAATGCATTGCAGCAGTCGTCATGAATCAGTTTCCGTAGCCGAGTATGGCCTTCACCTCGAGATATTCCTCGAATCCGAAGACCCCGAATTCGCGTCCGTTGCCGGACTGCTTGTAGCCGCCAAAGGGCAGGCTGCGATCGAACGGCGCGCCGTTCAGATAGACGCGACCGGCACGGATCGCGTTGGCCACGCGCCGGGCTCGCTCCAGGTCCGGCGACTGCACGAACCCCGCCAGCCCGAACGGCGTATCGTTGGCGATGGCGATGGCCTGGTCCTCGTCGTCGTAGCTCATGATGGACAGCACGGGGCCGAAGATCTCCTCGCGCGCGATCCGCATGTCGGGCGTCACGTCGCCGAACACCGTGGGCCGCACGTAGTAGCCGCGCTCGAGGCCGCGCGGACGCCCGGTGCCCCCGGCCACCAGGGTGGCGCCCTCGTCCACGCCCGACTGGATCAATTGCTGGACCTTGTCGAACTGCGCCTGGCTGACCAGGGGTCCCATCGTGGAAGCCGGGTCCATCGGATCGCCCAGGCGTATCGCCGCCACCGCGTCGCGTGCCGCCGCGAACACCTCGTCGCGCCGATCGCGCGGGACCAGCATGCGGGTGGGCGACTGGCAGTTCTGGCCGGCGTTCGTGTTGCACGCATGCACGCCTGCGACCACCGCGGCACGGATGTCGGCGTCGGGCAGGATGATGTTGGCGGACTTGCCGCCCAGCTCCTGCGCCACGCGCTTGACGGTATCGGCCGCCAGCTTGGCGACTCTCACCCCCGCCCCCGTGGACCCGGTGAACGACACCATGTCGATCGCGGGATGGGCGGCGATCGCCTCGCCCACGGTCGGTCCGTCGCCGTTGACCAGGTTGAAGACGCCCGGCGGCAGGCCCGCCTCGTGCACGATCTGGGCGAACAACAGCGAACTGAGCGGCGCGATCTCGCTGGGCTTGAGGACGACGGTGCATCCGGTGGCCAGCGCCGGCGCGACCTTGGAAGCCACCTGGTTGAGCGGCCAGTTCCACGGCGTGATCAGTCCGCAGACGCCGATGGGCTCGCGCCGGACGATGCCGCTGCCCATGCGCTCCTCGAACGGGTAGTCGGCCAGTACGCGCAGCGCCTCCTCGAAGTGGAACAGCGCAACGGTGGCCTGGCGTTCGGTGGAGAACGTGATGGGCGCCCCCATCTCCATCGTCATCGCCCGCGCCAGCTCCGGCAGCCGCGCGCGAAAGCCCGCGACGATCCGTTCCAGCCACCCCAGGCGCTCCTGCACGCTGGTCGCGGCATAGGCCGGAAACGCCCGCCGGGCAGCGCGCACGGCCCGCTCCACGTCTTCGGGCGACCCCAGGCTGATGCGCGCGAAGCTTTCCTCTGTCGCCGGGTTGACGACTTCCAGGTTTCTCGGCGCCACCGGATCCACCCAGGCGCCGTCGATATAGAACTGCAGCGTGTTCATGGTCATTCGATCGAGATCCGTGCCGACTTGACGACTTCCTGCCACTTCGTCGCCTCGTTCCTCATCAGCTCGCGCAATTGTTCGGGCGTGCCCGACAGCGGCACCATGCCCAGCGAGTTCAGCTTGGCCTTGCCTTCCGGCGACGCCGTGTATTTGTTGATCTCGGCGTTCAGCGACGAGACGATGGACTTGGGCAGGCCGGCGGGCCCGACCATGGCGCTCCATACCGTGGCTTCCAGCTTGACGCCCTGCTCGTTGGCCGTGGGCACGTCGGGCAGGCCCGGGAACCGCGTCTTGGACATCACCGCCAGCGCCCTGAGCTTGTTGGCCTGGATATTGGGAATCAGTGACGTGACCGGTGCCACGACCGCCGAGACCGAGCCGCTCATCGCATCCACCATGGCCGGCGAATCGCCCTTGTACGGCACCGGCTGGAGCTTCGCCCCGGTCTGGATGCTCAGGTACTCGGTGGCCAGGTGGCCGATGGTGCCGTTGCCCGGATTGGAAACCGTCACCGCATTGGCGGACGACTTGCTCAAGGCGACGAACTCGGCCAGGGTAGTGGCCTTCACCGCCGGGTTGACCGCGATCACGACGGGGATCTCGCCGACCAGCGCGATCGGCGTCAGGTCCTTCTCGGCGTCGAACGGCATGGGGTGGTACAGCGACTTGTTGTTGGCCAACGGACCGGACGTGCCGATGCCGAGGGTATAGCCGTCCGGCGCGGACTTGGCCACCGCATCGACGCCGATGTTGCCGCCGGCGCCCGCGCGGTTCTCGGCCACGAACTGCTGGCCGTAGTGCGCGCTCAGGCTTTGCGCCACCTGCCGTCCGACCAGGTCGGAACTGCCGCCGGCGGCGAAGGGCATGATCACGCGGACGGGCTTGCTGGGCCAGGATTCCTCCGCCTGCGCGGCGGCGCCCTGCAGGGCTAGTAGCAGCGCGGCCAGCGTGGCGCATGCGCGGGGGGATGCGTAAGGTTTCATCGTCGTCTCCGTGTGCTGTGTTCAGCGTATCGAGAAGCCCGCGGGAAGCGGGCTCCGCTTTTTTTCGATGAATGCAGGCGAGGCGCGCCCGACACGTCGGAGGCACGTCGCTGGAGACGGGGAATACCCTGGCTGGTATCGCGGGGCGCGGCAGGCGTTCAGGCCGTCTCGCCAAAGAGGATGCACCCCGGCGTCCCGCGCCATCAAGGCGAGTTTTGAGAGTTTTCGGCCAGTGAAAAGTTTGAGCGGGTTCAGTTTTCCAGTGGTCCATGCAAGGCCGTGTACTCCGCGGTCGCCTCCTTGAAGGCGCGGGAAAACGAGAGCCCTTCCCGGACCAGACGGCCCGCGATCCGGTCACGGCCTGCGATCCAGTCCGCCATGGCCGCCACCTGAGCGAGCCGGCGCGCCGGCACGCAGGCGATCCCGCTTGCATCGCCGACCAGCACGTCCATGGGCTGGACGGAAACGCCATCGATGACGATGGGACCGTTGACCCGTTCGATGCGGACCCGGGTGCGGCCGGTGACGGCCACCCCATGGCGTACGTGGATGGGAATGCCGGCTTCCCCCAGCTCGTCCACGTCGCGCATGCCGCCGTCGACCACCCAGGCGGCGACGCCGCGCCGCGCGCTGGCCAGCGCCGCGATGCCCCCCGCCAGCGAGACGCGCGCGCCGCCCGCGTCGATCGCGATCACCTGCCCCGCGCCGGCGTGGTCGGCATACTGCGCGATGTCGAAATCGCCCGGGTCGTAAGTGCCGAGCGGCCCTGTCGAAGCCTGCACGGTGAAGGCCGGCCCCGCGAACGATCCGCCGGGGCGGATGGCCGGCAGCCCGGTGATGGTGCCGGTGGCGCCCAGCATGTCCAGTACCGCGCACACGGTGCTGGCGCCGGCGGACCGGAGCCGTTCGTGGATGTCGTGCATGATGGTTTGCTCCTCGGCCATGGCCGTTCAGCCCAGGGTTTCCAGCGACGCGCGCACCTTGGCGGACTGCGCGCGGGCGGCGCCCAGCAGGTAGCCGAGGTCGCTGCCGACCACGAAGAACCGGGCTCGCGCCTGGGTGACGTAGCGCCGGATGAACTCGGGGTCGTAGCACCCGCCCACGCCCAGCACCTTGCCATGGGCCGCGCAGGCGCGCGATACCCGCTCGATGGCCTGCGCGACGGCCGGCGCGCCCACCTCGCCCGGGATACCCATCTCGGCCGACAGGTCCTGCGTGCCCACGTGAAGGATGTCTATGCCCGGCACGGCCGCGATCTCCTCGCAGCGCTCGATGGCCTCGGGCGTCTCCAGCATGACGGCGATCAGCGTTTCGCGGTTCACGAAGTCCATCAGCTCGCGAGGGTCGTGGCTGGCGAACTCGACGTGCGGCAGGCCATAGGCCATGGAGCGGTGGCCCGCCGGCGCATAGCGGCAGATGTCGACGATGTGCCGCGCCTCGTCGGCGTTCTCCACGTGGGGAAACACCAGGCCTTGCGCGCCGCTGTCCAGCGCATGGATGGCGTGGACGCGCTCGAGGTTGGGCGTGCGCACGATGGGCGCGATACCCGAACCCAGGGCGGCCTGGCAGATCTGGCTCACGACGTCGGCCGGCACGGGGGTGTGTTCCGTGTCGATGAACAGGAAATCGTAGCCCGCGGTCTTCATGATCCGCGCGATGTCCACGGTGCGGGCCTGGCGCACCGCGACGCCCAGGACGGTCTGCGAAGCGGCGAGTTTCTTGACGAGAGGATTGGGAATCATGCTGGCGTTCCTGGAACCTGGGGTTGGGAAGAATGCAGGCGCGCCGCGGCGAACGCGCGATCGCGGACGGCTGACAGCCGGCTTTGGGCGCTGAGGTGTTCGATCTCGGTAGGCAGCTCGATCAGGCTCGGCACGCCCGCGTCCAGCGCCCGCCGAAGCGCCGGCGCGAAGTCCTCGTGGCGCGTGACCCGCTCGGCGGACAATCCGAAGGAGCGGGCCAGCGCCACGAAATCGGGGTTGCCGATGTCGGTCGCGTAGACCCGCCCGGGAAAGCGCCGCTCCTGGTGGGCGCGGATCGTGCCGTACGAACCGTTGGCCACGACCACGACGACGATGGCGGCGTTGTAGCGGACGGCCGTCTCCAGCTCCTGCACGTTCATCAGGAAGCAGCCGTCGCCCGCCAGGCACACGACCTGTCGCCGCGGCTCGTGGATCTTGGCCGCGATGGCCGCGGGCAGGCCGTAGCCCATGGCGCCGTTCAGCGGCGCGAGCTGGCCGCGGAAATGCTTGTAGCGGTAGTGCCGGTGCAGCCAGGTGGTGTAGTTGCCCGCGCCGTTGGTCACGATGGCATCGGGTGCGAGTTCCTGGTCCAGGGTGGCCACGACCTGGGCCATGTCGACGGTGCCACCTTCCCGCGTGGGCGCGAGGAAGCGCAGATAATCGGACCGGGCCGCGCGCGTCCAGTCCTGCCATGAAGGATCCGCCGCGAGCGACGGCTGGCGGGCCGCCAGCGCCGCACGCAGGAAAGCCTCCGGCGTCGCGGGCACGAGGACGTCGGCCTGGTAGACGCGGCCCAGCTCATCGACGTCGGCATGCACATGGATCATCCGCTGGCGCGGCCGAGGCACGTCGACCAGCCGATAGCCGCCGGTCAAGGCTTCCGACAACCGGCCGCCCAGCACCAGCAGCAGGTCGCTGTCGCGCACGCGGGCCGCCAGCGCCGGATTGGTCGACAGCCCCAGGTCGCCGGCATAGCTGTCGTGGCGATTGTCCAGGTAGTCCTGGCAGCGGAACTCGGCCACGACCGGCAGCCGCAGGGTTCGCGCGAAGTCGGCCAGGGCTTCGGACGCCTGCGCGCTCCACCCGCCGCCGCCCACGACCAGCAGTGGCTTGCGGGCGCGCGCCAGTTCGCCATGCACCTGGGCCAGCGCGGCCGCCGTCGGTTCGATGCCGAGCCGCGACCACGCGCGCGACGGCGCGACGGGAGCGGGGGTTCGCGCTTCCAGCACATCCTCCGGCAGCGCCAGCACGACCGGACCGGGCCGGCCGCCGGCCGCGACCTGGAAGGCGCGAGCGACGATCTCGGGCAGCCGGGCCGGATCATCCACCTCGGCCACCCATTTCGCCATGCCGCCGAACATGGCGCGGTAATCGACCTCCTGGAAGGCACCGCGGCCCATGTGCCCGCGCGCGACCTGCCCGACGAACAGCACCAGCGGCGTCTCGTCCTCGTGCGCGGTATGCACGGCGATGCTGGCATGCGTGGCGCCAGGCCCGCGCGTGACGAAGCACACGCCCGGCTTGCCGGTCAGCTTGCCGTAGGCCTCGGCCATGTTGGCGGCCGCCGCCTCGTGGCGGCACACGATCAGGCGCAGCCGCCCGCGCTGTTCGAACAGGGCATCCAGCGCATCCAGGTAGCTTTCGCCCGGCACGCAGAAGGCCAGGTCCACCCGCTGCTCGATCAGGCAACGCACCAGCAGCTCGCCGCCGCTCGGCGATGCCGCCGCGGAGTCGTTCATCGTTTCCATCTCCATCAGATATAGGTCCCACCGTCGATGACGTGCCTGCGCCCCGTCACATAGCCTGCCTGCGCGCCGCACAGGAATGCGCAATAGGCGCCGAGCTCCTGTGGCCGGCCCGCTCGCCGCACGGGAATCGAGGCCACGCGGCGTGCGCGCAGCTCGTCCGCGCCGATTCCCAGATTGGCGGCCTCGGCCGCCAGGTTGTCGCGCAGCCTTTGTGTCTCGATGCTGTGCGGCAGCAGATGGTTCACCGTCACGCCGTACGGCGCGACCTCGCGCGCCAGCAGGTCGCAGAAGGCGATGAGCGCAGCGCGGGGCGACACCGACAGCGCGAATCCGGAGCGCGGACTCAGCACCGCGGCGGAAGAGATGTTGACGATGCGGCCGAAGCCCCGCGCACGCATCCCGTCCACACAAGCGCCGATCAATGCCCTGGGACCATGGAAGAGGCCGTTCATCGCCGATTCCCACAGCGCGCCGTCGATGCCGGTCGCGTCATGCCGTACCGGCGGCCCGCCGCCATTGGTGACGAGGATGTCCGGAACGCCGGTGCGGCTCGGCAGCTCGCCGCATACCCGTGGATCCGACAGATCGGCGACGACGGTCGTCACCGCCGCCCTGGCGCCGGTGCCGGCGATGTGCCGCGCCGCGGCGTCCAGCCGGGCCGGGTCCCTTCCGACGATGACCACCTCCACGCCCTCGCCGGCCAGCGCCTGCGCGCAGGCCAGCCCGAGGCCGCTGCTGGCCGCGCACACCAGGGCACGGCGTCCTTGCAGACCGAGATCCATGCCTATTCCACCTTCAGGTTGGCATCGCGGACGATCTGCAGGTACTTGGCCTGCTCCCGCTCCACGAACGCGCGGGTCTCGTCCGGCGACGCCGGAACGGGCACCGCGCCCACCTCCAGCAGCCGCTTGCGTACGGGCTCGGAAGCCAGGATACGGGCCGATTCCGCGGCCAGGCGCTTGACGATGGGGCGCGGCGTACCCTTGAGCACCGCGATGGTGTTCCACACGCCCACGTCATAGTCGGCATATCCGGACTCCGCGATGGTCGGCAGGTCCGGCAGCGCGGGCAGGCGCTGGGGCGTCGATACGGCCAGCGCCCGCAGTTTCCCGGAATGGATGTACGGCAGGGTCGTCGTCACGGGATCGATCATGAAATCGAGCTGCCCCGCGATCAGGTCCGTGATCGATTGCGAACTGCCCCGATAGGGCACGTGCACGGCCCGGAAACCGGCCCGCGAGGCGAAAATCTCGACCGCCAGGTGCGGCGCGGAACCGATGCCCGACGAACCGTAGGACAGCTTGCCCGGATGCTTTTTCGCATGGTCCACGAGTTCGGCCACCGTGCGTATCGGCGACTTCGCGTTCACCACCAGCAGTTGCGGCACGGTGGTCAGCATGGTCACGTAGTCCAGGTCGCCCGGCGCATAGCGCAGGTTCGGCAGCAGCGCGGGGTTGAGGGCCTGGGTGCCTATCGTCGCCAGCATCAGGGTGTAGCCGTCCGGCGCCGCCTGCTTGACCGCATCCATGGCGACCGCGCCGGCCGCGCCCGTCTTGTTCTCCACCACCACCGTCTGCCCCAGCCCCTTGCCCAGTTCGCCGGCGTAGATCCGCGCCACCAGATCGGTGACGCCGCCGGCCGAGAACGGGACGACCAGGCGCAAGGGCCTGTCCGGGTAGTCCTGGGCCTGTGCGGCATGGTTGAACACGGCCAATGCGCCAAGCATGACGAGTACCCGGATGAAGGCCATGGCATGTCTCCTGTGCTTTGTGTTGTGGCTCCCACTCTACTGGGCCGCGAGCCGCCATGGCATGCAAATTCGTATACTTGTTATTCACTATCGAATAAAGGCGCCGGCCATGAAATTCGGTGAACTCCAGAACGCCGACTTCACGTCGCTGCACTTCTTCGTGCTGGCCGCGCAGGCGGGATCGCTCTCACGCGGCGCGCTCAGCGCCGGGGTCAGCCAGCCGACGTTCAGCCGCCACGTCCTGAAACTGGAACGGGAGATGCATGCCCGCCTGTTCGAGCGCGTGGGCCGGGGCGTGACGCTGACGGCGGCGGGGCGGCGCCTTTACGAAGCCGTGCTGCCGGGCTTCGAGCAGCTGCTGAACGGACGCCGGCTTGCCATGGCGGAAGTCGAGGATGCCGGCCTGCGCCAGGTCACCATGGGCCTGCCGCCATCCATCGCCAACATCCTGGGCCCACGGCTCCTGAGCACTGTAAGGACGACGCTGCCGACCCTGCGCATGCACGTCGTCGAAGGCTTCCATCGCGCCCTGGTCGACTCCCTGCACCGGGGACACCTGGACTTCGCGCTGCTCTATACGATGATCCCGATCGCGGGCCTGCATGCCGACCCGCTGATGGACGAAGAGCTATGCCTGGTCATGACGCCCGCTCGAGCCCGCAACAAGAAATCCGTCAGCTTCTCGCAGTTGGGGGATTTCCCCCTGTCCCTGCCCAGCCGCCCCCACGGCTTGCGCGAGCTGCTGGAAGACCAGGCGGCGGTGCACCGGGTGCGCCTGGACGTGCGCCACGAGTTCGACACTTCGCTCACGCTGACCAAGCAGATGCCGATGACGGATCTGGCCTGCACGGTGCTGCCCTTCTCCGGCGTGCACGACGAGGTCGAGACAGGCCGGCTCGCGGCGCTGCCCATCCGCAAGCCCGACCTGTCGCGCCGGCTCGTCATCGCCTATGCGAACAACCGCTCCATGACGACCGGACTGTGGCAATTCCTGCGGATGCTGCGGACGCAGTGCGAGGCGCTGGTGGCCGATGGCGTCTGGAAGGGAGCCCGCATCGTGACGCCGGGGGCGTGATGTCTCGTCAGGGAATACCCTTACCCTCGCCGGAGGGAATGAAACCCCGCCCGGCGCGCTCTTGTACGACATGATCTCTTCCGCCGAGTCGCGCTACAACCAATGGGTGCGCGAACACTATCGTTTCCTGCTGCGCAGCGCCTGGGCTCTGACCGGCTCCCGGGCGATCGCCGAGGACGTGGTGCAGGACTGCTTCACCAGCGCCTGGCGCTTTCGCCACCAGTTGCGCGATCCGGCCATGGCGCGCGCCTGGCTGTTCCAGATCATGCGGCGCCATGCCTTCCGCAATCTCGATCCGGCCCAGACGAGCCTGCAAGGGGACGGCCGGGTCGAGGAAGAAGCCGACCCCCGCGCCCATGCGCTGGACGAGCAGCTTGACGTGGTCAAGGCCCTGTCCCGCATCGCCCCCATCCACCGCGAAGTGCTGGTGCTGTACTACTTCGACGACATGCCCACGGCCCTGATGGCCGAGGCGCTGGACATCGCGCCCGGCACCGTGCTGTCGCGCCTGGCGCGCGCCCGCGATGCCTTGAAGGCCGCCCTGCAAGCTCCCCCGCGCCCTGCCGCGCCGGACACGGCGGCCAGTGTCATACCGCTGCGAAAACAGACCCCATGAATTGCGACGACAGCCTCCAAGACACGGAATTCGACCTGCGCGCCCGCGCCGAGCTGGCCCTGGCGTTCGAACCGGGCGATCCGCCCGCGCACCTCCTGCGCCACACGCCCTGGCACGCGCGGCGCGGCCTGCGCGGCATGCTGGCAGCCGTGCTGGTCGCCGGCTCGGCGGCCGGCGCCGTCTTCGCCATGCGCCCGCCCGAACTGGTGCGCTCGGCCATCGAGCACGAATACTACGAGCGCACGCTGCGCGGCAGCTTCCTGCCCGCCACGGAAATGGCGCGCCACCTGGACCTCCCGCCGCAGCAGGCGCTGCCCGGCTACATCCAGTTGATGCGCCCCTGCGACATCGGCCGGGAACGCGCCTACCACCTGACCACCTTCTTCGAGAAAGGCGGCATCGTCACCGTGCTGTCCTTCGAGCAGTTCCAGCAGATTCCCGACGGCGAGGGCTGGTGGGCCAACACCTACTGGAAAGTCGTGCGCTCGCACGAAGGCCGCCCGCTGATACTCATTGCCCAGAAGAAACAGGCCCTGTCCGTGGCCTCGCGCGCGCTGGGGCAACCCGAAACCGCCCCCGCGTCCTGATTTCCCGTTCTCATCCACAACAACAAGGAGAGACCATGCAAGACACCACCCCCACCTCCCTGCCCCGCCGCCGCCTGCTCGCGGGCGGCGCCACCGTGGCCGCGACCGCCGGCCTGGCGGGCCTGCACGGCCAGGCCCTGGCCCAGGCCGCCGCCCCTGCGGCGGCCAAACCCCTGCCCGGCTACGCCGGCTGGAAGAACGCCGACGCGGTCGTCGTGCACAGCAGCACCACCATCGAAACCAAGCGCAGCGCCTTCGGCACCAGCGTGGTCACGCCCACCAACCAGCTGTACGTACGCAACAACCTGCCCACGCCCTCCGAATCCATCGTGGCCGACCGCGACGCCTGGCAACTGCAGATCGCCGGCGTCAAGCAGCCCAGGACCCTGAGCCTGCGCGAGCTCAAGACCCTGGGGCTGGAAACCGTCACCATGGTGCTGCAATGCTCGGGCAACGGCCGCGGCTTCTTCCCCAGCAAGCCCAGCGGCACTCCTTGGACGGTCGGCGCCGCCGGCTGCGTGACCTGGAGCGGCGTGCCCGTGCGCGACGTCGTCCAGGCCCTGGGCGGCCTGATCGACGGCGTGCCCTACATGACCGGCACCGGCGGCGAAGTGCTGCCGGCCGGCATCGACCCCAAGACCGTCATCGTCGAACGCTCCGTTCCCGTCGCCGCCATGCAGGACGCCATCCTGGCCTGGGAACTGAACGGCGAGCCCATCCCCCTGGCCCACGGCGGCCCGTTGCGCCTGATCGTGCCCGGCTACACCGGCGTCAACAACATCAAGTACATCAAGCAGCTCGCCTTCACCCCCAAGGAAAGCGACGCCCGCATCATGTCGCACGGCTACCGCATCACGCCCCCGGGCGGCAAGGGCGACCCCAGCCAGCCCTCGGTGCAGGAGATGAGCGTCAAGTCCTGGATCAACAGCCCCGTTCCCGAGGACGGCACCCAGGCGGCCGGCACCGTGCAGATCCACGGCGTGGCCTTCGGCGGTCTGCATGGCATCAAGGGCGTGGAAGTCTCGCTGGACGGCGGCAAGACCTGGCGCGCCGCACGCCTGGTGGGCCCCGACATGGGCAAGTACGCCTGGCGCCAGTTCGTGCTGCAGGCCACCCTGCCCAAGGGCAAGCACGTGCTGGCCAGCCGCGCCACCGACGACCAGGGCAACGTCCAGCCCGAAACGCGCGGTGAAAACCAGAGCGGCTACAACAACACCAGTTGGGCCGATCACGCCGTCACCATCACCGTCGCCTAGGCGGCGGTACGCCCCGGGGCACTCCCCGGGGCATGTCTCTCCTCAAGCCAACACTCTAGACATGAAGAACGTCCTTACCTTCTGTACGCTGGCCTTCTCGGCCCTGGCCGCCACCACGGCGCATGCCGCCGACGACGCCGCGCAAATGGCGCGCGGCAAGAAACTGTTCACCACCGCCACCCCGGCCTGCGCCGTGTGCCACACCCTCAAGGATGCCGGTGCCGAAGGCACCATCGGCCCCGTGCTGGACGAATTGCAACCCGACGCTCCCCGCGTTGCCCGCGCGCTGCGCGACGGCATCGGCAGCATGCCGTCGTTCAAGGCCACCATGAGCGACGCGGATATCGAGGCGCTGGCGCTGTATGTGAGCAAGGCCAGCCGGGGCAAGTAATTCCCCCGCGGGGGTGAACTATTCGAGGATGGACAGAGCGGAGTCCGTCCCCTTGCGGCCGCAGTAGGCGCTGCAGTGGGCCAAGGCCTCGTGCAGCGCCGTATCGACGGTCCTGATGGAAACCCCCAGCCAATCCGCCACGTCGCGCCGGCTGCGCTGCTCGACGCGCACGGCGATCAGGACCGCGCGCTGGCGGCGCGAGAGTCCCTCCAGGGCGCGATCCAGCCGTGCAAGCTCGGAGCGGGCCTCGACGGCCGCCTGCGGTCCCCGGCCGGCATCGGCCAGTCCGAGGGCGTCGATGTCCGGATCGTCCAGGGACACCGACGGACGCTGCGATCGCAGGTGGTCGGTGGCCGTATGGCACAGCATCCGCCATACGTAGGCGTCGGCATTCGCCACGTCGGCTTCGACGGGCCGCGACAGCTTGAGCCACACGTCGTGCAGACAGTCGGCGGCCAGGTCCACGCATCCCAGGCGGCGGGCCAGGCGTTGGCGCAGCCTGGCGTAGTTTCCGACCAGGTGCGCGCGAGTGGATGCGGCGATGCTAATCGTATCCATGACGGACCAGTCTCCACGCTCAGCGGTTGCGCTCCAATTGCCGTCTTTCGCTTTCCGTCAGGCGGGCAGCCAGGCGCGGGTCGATGTTGTGCCCCAGCCCGACCAGCTGGATCAGATGCCCCGGATCGTACCGCCGGTCCCCGCCAGCCTGCGCCTGGGGCCCGGATCGCGCCTCGCGGCCTTCGCCGCGGCTCTCGCTGGCCGGCTCGCCGCCGAAGCCAAGTACCCGAACGGTAAAGACGGATGGCAGGTTTTGCCTGGCCGCGACGCGCTCGCGCTGCACCACGTCCTGCGCGGCGGCGACGGCCTGCGATGCCGCCGCGCTGGCATTGGTCAGGGCGCCGACGTTGACGGCCGCCACCTGCGGCAGGCCCTTGCTCTGCCCCTTGACCTGGATGTTCTCGGCGTTGAGCACGTGCAGGGCCGCAATGTTCAGATTGCCGGCCACCCGCACGCCGGCATCGCCCGCGTTGACGGTCCCTTCCGGCGCGATCAGGTCCAGGTCGCCGTCGCCCACGGTACCGATGCCGCTGCCGCTCATGTCCGAGCGCTCGCGCATCGTCGTAAAGCCGTCGATGTCGGTCAGCACCTCCGGCGCCGATGGCACGCGCAGCGTCTTGGCGCCGCGCCCGGCATCGATATCGCCTTCGGTGGACCAGATGATCATGTCGCTGCCCTCGCGCCTGGCTTCGGGCACGAACGCCAGGATACGGGAGCGGTTCACCACGACGTCATTCCTGGCGAAGATGTCGATATGGCCGGAATCCAGCGTGACCAGGCCATAGCCTGGCGCGACCGTAGCGCCCAGCGCCGCCACCTGCAGCCCGCCCCCCGGCGTCAGCACGCTCACGTCGCCACCCGCCATGGTACGCAGCATCATGGTATTGGCCGCCACGCTGCCCCGCCAGCCGTCGCCAGGGAACAACGTCTCGATGGCCGCATGGCCGCGGTTGTAGCCGCCATTGCGCGGCAATCCGCCGATGCCGGGTTCGTTCTGGTCGCGCCCGGCCTCGCGCAGCTCGAGCAGGTACACCTGCCGCAGGAATTGTTCGCGAGCCAGTCGCGGCAGATCCTGAAAGCGCTTCCACGCGTCGAGCGGGGCCAGCGTCTGGCCGGTCATGTCCCGCATGTAGGAAACGAGGCCGCGCCGCACCACTTTCTCCTCCCCGCCGGGCCGGACCTCGATTCCGTCGGTCAGGTAGACCGGCAGCACGGCGCCCCCGTCGCCGGCGGCTTTCAGGTAATCGGGCATGGCCGCGACGTTCGCCGGGTCCAGATAGGCGGCCGCGAACGCGTCGTAGCCCGGCGCCTTGTCGAGCCCGGCCATCACGGTGATCGCCGCTCCGGTCGCCGGCAGGCCGTTGACGTCGGTACCGGGGATGGGCCGATTCGTGGCCGGATCGAACTGGCGATTGCCCACGGTCTCGACCGTCAGGTTGTCCGCATATACGTCGCGGCCCGCCGCCAGGACCAGCGCGCCCGGCCCCTGCACCACGATCCGGCCTGTCCCGTTGTTCAGCCCCCACCGGTCGCGCACCGGCCTCATCGCCAGGATATCGTTGCCGGCATCGATCAGCGTGATGTCGCTCGCCCGCACGTTGCGCGCATCGACCAGCAAACCCCTCACGTCCGTGCCGGCGCGTATCCTCATCTGCTCGCTGGCGGCCAGGTCGAGCCCGACGATCGACCCCCGCGCGGCATAGATGCGGCTGGGCTCATGATCGTCCGCCAGCGGCAATACGTCGGGGTTGGCGAGCCCCTTGTAGTAGGCATGCAAGCTGGAATACGGGCTGATGGCATTCTGCATCAACGCCATCAGATCGGCCTGGAACGGATTGCCGCCCCCGCCCGCGGGCATATCGGGCGAAGGCATCATCCCGGGAATCGCCCTGGCCATGACGATGCGCGCGTAGGGCGCCGAGCGCGTGGCATCGTCGATCACCTTGAAATTCTGGACATCGAAACGCACATCGCCGTCGGCGATCACGTTCAAGTCCATGCCCGCGCCGGGCATCACGAACATCGGTCCCTGGTTCTCCACATTGCTGTTGAGCGCGACGACGCGGGTCAGGGCGGGATAAAGATTGCCGCCCAGGCCGACGAGCCGGTCCTGGCCGGTGGTATTGCTGCGCAGGGACACGTCGCGGAACGCGAACTCGGCCTGGTTCACCAGCGTGACATTGCCGCCCGTGGAAACCAGGCTCAACGCGCTGCGTCCGGTATAGCCGCTCATGTAGGAACCGTGGTCGAGCCGCGGCAGGAAACCCGTGCCGTCATCGCCGTAGCGGATCAGCAGCGGGTCGATCACGGACTGCACGCGCAGGTCCCCGGCGGTGGCAAGGCGCAGCGTCGCATCGCCCAGCGCCAGCACGGGCGCGACGGGCAGCACCGTGATCCGCTCGTCGATTTCTCCCTGGTTGCGGGTAACGACCACATTGTGGCCGCTGGCGGTCTCGCCAGCGCGCAACTGGCCCGAGCCTCGCGCCACGTAGTACTGGCCGCCGCGGATCGCGCCGGCTGCTTCCACCTCCATCGATCCGCCGTTGCGGACTTCCATGGTGCGGGCCTCGTCGGCCGTCCGCCCGCCGCGCATGCGCATGGTCGTGGGCAGGACGACGACCAGGTTGTCCAGATCGCCGCCGGCGGAGACCTTCACGTTGCCGCCGCCCAGCGCCCCGACTCCCTGCTGGAAGGCGCCGTAGTTGATCCACCAGCTGGACTGTTCCGGCGGCAGATAGATGTAGCCATACGATCCGTCGGGACGAACTCCGTACTCGCCGCTGTTGTATTCGCCGAAATACATGCCTTCGCCGACGTTGCCCTGCCGGTTCAGCCACTCGACGAACCGCTGGCCGGAATGGCTGGCCTGGATGCTTCCGCCCGCCTGGATGTCCAGGTGGCCTCCCTGTACGCCGTACACCGCCGCCGGATTGGCCGTCGTGAAATCGCTCCACGTCGTCGTGTCCCGTCGGCCCGCGGTGTAGATCACCGACTCCTTGTGGGCCAGCACCAGATCGCGGCCGGCACGCACCTCGATATCTCCCGTGCCCGTGCGTACGAGCTTGCCGGCCCCCTCGTCGCCGTCCTTTCCCGTGCCTGCGGTGCCGACGCGCACGGATCCCTTGCCGTCGGCCTGCGCCGCCAGCGGACGCAGCGCCAGCGCATCGGCCGCCGCCAGGTCGGCGCCGGCGACAAGCCTCAAGTTCCATGAAGCAGTATCCCGCAGGACGCCGCCACGATCCGCACGGTCGAACCCATCGCTCAGGTGCCCTCCCACGACGAGGTCGCCACCCGCGCGCAGCGTAAGCGTTCCTTCCCTGGACGCGGCGAAATCGGTCAGCAGGTTCCAGTCGCTTTCGAGTGCCAGGTCGGCCGCGCTGCGTATCTCGATACCCGGGGCGAGCGTGATGCCATCGCCGCCCAGCCTGGCGGCGATGGTGCCGGCATTCGCCATGAACGTCCCGGCATCCTCTATCGCCGCCGCCTTGACCGCGTCGACCGAACCGCTGTCGTAGACGGCCACGCCCTCCAGCACGGTCGACCGCGCGCCGGCCACGGCCACGTCCAGCCGGCCGACCCGGACGTCCGCATGATCAACGGTTTGTCCGGCCCGCAGGCGCACCTTGCCGCCCTCCGCGCCGCCCACGTCGATGACGCCGCCGGCCAGGGCCAGTTCGCCGCCCGTCGCCTCGATCGTCACACGGCCGCTGCCCAGCTCGCCCGTGGCGCCTGCCAGGAGGCGGGCGCTGTCGCGCATGCTCACGCCGTCGCCGCCGATGACACGGATGGATCCGCCGTAGCCGGCTCGCGCATCGACGGTACCGGCGATGTCCACGGTGCCGGCGTCGGCGGTCAACAGGAAATGTTCGACGATGGTCGTGCCGTCGAGCAGGACATCTCCCTTGCGGACCCGGAACTCGCGGGTATGGTTGAAGCCCGCTTCATTCAATCGCACGTTGAGTGCCCCGAAGGCAGGCAGCGTCTCGATGTCCAGCGCGACCTTGCCGGCCTGTCCGCCCTCGCCCGCATGCGCCGCGATCGCGCCGTCCAGCATGACGTTGCCGCCGCCGGCCGCGGCAAGCGTCAAGGTCCCGGCGTTGCCGCCACGCGCGTCCGCCGCGAGATTCAGGCTGCTGCCCGCCCGCAGATCGACGTTGCCGCCCACGGCCGACAAGGCAATGCGGCCTGCATCCGCGAACTCGGCCACGTCGTAGAACGCCTTGGCAAAACCGCCGACATCGATGCGCGCCCCTTCCGCCACGACCAGGTCGCCATGGGTGGCCACCATTTCCACGGCACCGCCTAGCGCGGCGACATGTCCGTTCACGTCGATGCTTGCGCCCGTGAACGAAAGCCGGGCGCCCAGGCTGTCCTGCGGAGCAAGGCCGGAAGCGTTGCCGTCCGAGGCTTCGATCGCCAGGCGGCCCGTGGTCGCCAGATGCTGCGCGGCGCCGCCACGGCCGGTCACCAGCGGAGTCGCCAGCGTCAGGGCAGCCCGCCCGGCATCGACGCCGCCCGTCCCTTCCGCCACGATCTGCGTGCGGCCGGCGAAGGTCATGCCGTCGAAGCCGCTGAACCGCTTCGACCCTTCTCCCAGCACCAGCGTGTCGGCGTCCAGGACGAGATGCCCGCGGCCGGCGCCCGCCTCTCCCGCATGGCCGCCGCTGTTGGCCAGGACGATCGTGCCTCCTCTTACCGTGATGTCATGGTCGCCGTGGCCGGCGAACGATGCGCCGTCGAAGGTCAGCGAAGACACGCCGGCCTTGCCCAGGTCCAGCGACGAATGGAAATCGAAGCTGGAATAGCTGCGCAAGGTCAGGTGACGGGAGTCCGACAATTGGCCGAGCGTTGCCGTATCGAGCACCATGCCCGACCCGCCGCCAAAGCCTATGCGCCCCGCCGCCACCGACAGATCGTCGGCGGAAATTCGTGCGCCTGCAGCCAGCTCGGTCGTGCGTGTCGCATCGATCAGCAGCGACGCGCCGCCTTCCAGGACCGCGCCCGCCCCCACCACGGCCAGCCCGCCTCGCGTCGTATCCACATTCTGGCGAATGACCTTGAGCGCATCGCCATTCGCGACCCTGATCAGGGCCCCCCAATCGGCCGCGGGACTCGTCAGCACGTCATCCGCGGCATCGAGTTCGTTGATCACGCCATCCCAGTTATCGTCGAGATTGCCGTCGGGATCCGTGTAGACCGCTTGCCGCTGCGGCTGGACGACCAGATCCCCGGTGCCTCGGGCGGCGTCGCCGCGGGCATGGATCACGCTGCCCCCATCGACGGCGACGCGATCGCTCGCGGCCAGGATGATCTCCGGACCATACAGCGCCGACCCGGCATCGTTGCGGACGATGATGTCGCTGGCCGTGACATCCAACATGAGGCCCTGCGGGGCGCCCTGGCGGCGGCCGCCTATGAGCAGGCTGCCGGCGCCGAACGTCGACAGGCTTGCGGCGTCGATGACGAGATAGCCTTCGCCCCGCAGCGCCGCGGCGTCCTGCCCCTTGCCAAGAATGGCGATCTTTTCTCCGGCGATGTCCACGAGCCCGCCACGGCCTTCGCCGGCGGGCGCGGAGCGCAGGGAACCGTCCAGCAGCAGGGTCTGTCCGGCATTGAACACCACGGCGCCGCCGTCGCGGGGCAGGCGGGGCGTCACGATGTCCTGGCCGGTCAATCGGTACTGCGTCAGCTTGAAGGCATCGGACGAGAAGAACTCGTTGGCGAACGCTTCGTTGTATTCCGTGTAGCGCCGCACCGTACTGCCCGGCAGAACTCGCCAGACCGCCGCCGTCACGGGCTCGAAACCGTCATACGCGTTGCCCCGCCGCCCCTGCATGACGAGGCTGCCGTCAGGCGTTTCGAAGCCTGGCCGGTCCGGACCGGACCACGACCTACCCGTCGCCTGCACCGCGAAGGCGCCAGGCAGCAGGGCGTACCTTGCCGGCAAAAGGGTGTACCAGCCCGACGCCAGGCCGGGCCCGCCGGCCAGCCATACGCGCTCGCCCGCAGGCAGGTCGCTGAATGGCGCCGCTCCCGGCGCATCGGGCACGATCGCATACATCCCGGGCATGGCCAGCACGTCGTGCGATCCGCCCGGGCCGGGCACGTGTTCCCACGCATACAGATCGCCGCCGCCGGAAATGTCGACCACCGCCCCGGCGCCCACCGCCACGTCGGGCGCCTGCAGCGAAATGCGTTTTTCGGGCGGCACGGCCAGCATGGCCTGCGATGTGCTGGACCCGTCATCGGCTTTGGTCGGGTCCCGCCACTGCTCGTCGTTAGACAAGGTTCCGTACGGAACGGCGATACCGGCCCCGGCGACCGAGGTCAGGCTGCCCGCGCCCAGGACGAGACGCTGGCCGGCAACCAGCTCGATGGTTCCCAATGGCGCGCGCAGCACGCCGTCCTGCTGGATGACCGGAGCCTCGATACGTAGCGTGCCGCCCGCCGAAAGCGGCACCGGAAGGTCGCCGCCCAGGCGCTCGACCCGGATGGCGTTGCCGGCGCGCAGCGTGGCGGTCATCGCCGTGCCGGGATAGACCTGGCCTGCCTCCAGCACCAGGTCGCCGTCTACGTCCAGGTCTACCCGCAGCGCCTCGTTACCGGTCATTTGTTCCGGCAATGCGCTTCCCAGGCGGATCTCTCCGGCCCGGAAGCGGGTCTCGCCGAATCCCGTGATCCGGGCCCGGCCGCCGCCGGCCGCCAGCGCGGCGGCATCGGCCACGACATCGATCAGCTCCGCATTCAGCGCCAGCCGGCCCGCGCCGCCTTGCGCAACCGGCGCGGAACCGCCCGGCGTGGCCATCGCGCTCAGGGCGATGTGCGGCGCACGCAGCGACGACGAGGTCCCTTCGTGTCCCACCAGTTGCCCGCTCAAGACCATGGATCGGTTCGCCGACACGTCCACGCCATCCAGCCTGATGGCTCCCTGCACTGAATTGACCAGGGCCAGGTCCGCGAATCCTCCGGCGGCGAACGCGCCCGGCCTCACGGTCAGCGCGTGGATCTTGCCGGGACTCTGCAACACTTCCCGCAACAGGTCCGAGTAAAGCAGGCTGTCGCGGAAGAAATCGAGCGCCGCATCGCTCAGGCCGAATGCCGCCGGATCGAGCGGTTCGGATTCGAGCGCGGGAGCCGGCAGCCCTTCGGACAGCACCAGTTCCTTGCGGTCTTCCAGATGAGCCAGCAGGGCGGACGGAATCACGAAAGGCGCGGCCCCGCCGATCAACGGGCTCCAGTCGAAGTCCAGCGCTTCCTGCCAGTTGCTGTAGTCGCACACGCCATTGCCGGCCAGGCCATAGCAGTCGGGATCCATCCATTGCATCGCCTGCCGCAGCCTTTCCGCCGCGGAACCGTCGGGCCCGCTCGCCGCCTGCATGTCGAAGCGCAGCCGCCCCCCGGCGGCGCGAGGCCCGCCTGCCAGCCCGCGCAGCGTGCTTTCGACCAGCCCGGTTCCCGAGATCGAGATCGAGCCGCCGTTGCTGTCCAGCGTGACGGCCTGCGGATCGCGCGGTCCCCATGGACCGTACGACGGCTCGTCGATGCTTCCCGAGGCGCCCGAAACGTCCACCAGCCCTCCCCGGGCCAGGGCCAGCCTGGCGGTGTTGATGGAAATGGCGCCGCCGTCGCGCACCTCGCCCCGGCGCCAGCCGCGCGCGTCGCGATAGATCACCGGCGTGCCGCGCGCGAGCAGTTCGCCGCCGGCGGACAGCGTCACCTGCGTGCCGGCCAGGTCGATACGGCCGGAAGGCGCCTCCAGCCGGCCCGCCACCACCACGGTACCGCCGTTGACCCCGGCCGCCAGCGCCAGCGAGCCGCCCACCTCGGTGCGCACGCGCGCGCCCTGGCCCACCACGATGTCGCCGCCGCGGGTACCCAGGGACAAGCCCGACGCGCCGCGCGCCACACGCTGCTCCAGACGCGGCATGGTGGCAGGCAGGTGGTCCGCCAGGCGCTCTCCCGTCGCCAGCCGATGGTAGTCGAGCAGCGCCAGATCGAGCCCCACGGCGGCCTGCACGATATCGGCACCTTCGGGAATGACAATGTCGCCGCCGTCGGACATGACAGAGATGGACACGTTTCCGAAGCCATCCTGGGCAAACAGCGAAGCCGGCACGTGCAGTGCCGCATCATCCCGTTCCACCGCGCCGATCGTGACCGAGTCCGTCGTCATCAGAGCCAGGCTGCCGGCGTTTCCAAGCGCGTAGGCCCGCAGGTCCAGGGCCTCCAGGTCCATGCCCGCGCGCAGGCCGCCCAGACGCACGCTTCCCGCGTTGCCGGCCCGCAGTATCGGCTCGCCCCGCGAACCGCTTTCCACTCGCCCGCCTCCGGACACGTCGATGATCGCGCCGGGCGCGGCCACCAGCTCGCCCACGCCCAGGTCGACGGTACCGGCATCGATGGCCCATGCGGACGGCATCGCACCGTCGCGCCACCGGTTGACCCATTGTCCGCCGGCATCCAGCCGGCTGTCCGCGCCCAGGAACAGCCGGCCCGCGGAGGAGTCCAGCCGGAGGGATCCGCCCGGCGCCCGGATCGTGCCATCGATGTAGATGTCCGAGGTCGATCCTTCGCCCCCCGACACGAACAACGATGCCCCTGGCGACAGTTCCAGCACCGCATCCGCGGCCAGGACGAAATCGCCGCGGACGATGTTGAGGGCGATCTCGCCCAGGCCCGAGCGGCTGAGCCCATCGGCCAGCAGGTGTGTCAGCTTGCGCGATTTCGACGGGTCGGCCATGTAGAACTCGTCACCCAGGGCCGAAGTCGAGACGAAGTCCGCGCCCAGCCGCAGCGGATCGTTGCTGACGACGATCTTGCCGGGCGACCAGGGTTTGTCCTCGACCGAGCCGCCTCCGAGTTCGAGCCTGCCCCCGCCGTTGCCACCCGACTGTTGCCGATCGCCGATGATCGTACCGCCCCAGACCTCGCCTTCCAGCACCATCGCATCGCCGGCGAAGACCTGGACCGATCCCGCGTTGCGGCCTTCGACGTACCCCCCTTCCATCGCATTGGCGCCGATGACCGGACTGCGCCAGGTCTCCTTGACTCCCCAGCGCGGGCTGGACGATGCGTACTGGCCCGCGATGCCCACATACCCGATATCGGGCAGCGCACGGTCCATGGTGTAGAGCCTGCCGTCCGCCCCCAGCAGCTTGGTCGCCGTGTTGACACCGTCCGTGTACCGCACCGAGCCACCCGAGATGTCCAGCATCGAACCGCCGCGGGTGATGACCGAGCCGCCTGCCCGCATCGTGATGGTGCCCGCATCGGCCGACAGCTCTGCCAGGTCTGTCTTGCCCACGCCCACCCAGCCGGCGACGTCGCCCAGGGGCGTGCCTATCCACTCGCCCGGCACGTAGCCCACCTGGCCGCTGCCGTTGTCTTTCTGCACCCAATTGACGCCGGCCATCGGACCGTCCGTAAAGATGCCGTTGGCGCGACGGTCGACGATGAGCTTCGACCCCCGCAGCCACGAGTCGCGCAGCAATGGGGAGTCGCGCAACTCGTTGATGCGCAGCTCGACCTCGACGAAATTGCGTGCCATGGGCACCAGCACGTCCCTCACGCCGGCCACGCTCAAGAACGCGTCGCTGTCGATGTAGATCCGGCTGGCATCGCCCACGCTGCCGGGTTTGTACCAGGGCTGCTGGGTGAACAGGGGATTGACCGCCGACTCGATGTTGATGGTGCCGGCCGGCACCAGCACGCCCGCTTGCGGCTTGAGATCGATCAACTGCCCATACAGGTCCACCCGTCCTGGCTGGTAGCGGGTGGCAAGCGCGGAGGCTTCGATCTCGCCGATGTCGGATGTATCGGGCAGAACTTGTGTCACGCTGGACGGCCCGAGCGTCAGCGTGCCGGCCGACCAGTTCACCAGTTCGTTCATGCCGTCCGCATACATGTGCGTGCCGAGCCCCCAGGCACGCAGCAGGATGGAGCCGCTGCGATTGTTGAGCGCGGTCGTCGCGGTCAGCGCGCCAAGCTGCCGCACGTCGCGCGCCTGCAGCGTGATGTTGCCGCGGTCGGACCGGATGCTGCCGGTGTTGACCACCTCGTAGCCCACCTGCGCGGCGCGCTGGGCCATCTCGGGAAAGACCACATCGCGCAGGCCGGCCACGAACTGCGCATCGCCATAGACCGGCGACAGGCCCAGCGCTCCCGCGACCTGTCCGCCGGTGAACGCCCAGCCGGGCACGGCCGACACGGCGACGTCCAGGCCGCGCACGCCCGCGGGGTCGTCCAGGCGCGGCGTGGCCAGGAACACATTCTCTCCTGCCGCCAGGATGACCTGGCCGTCGGGCGCCGACAGAGCGCCGGCGTTGCGCACCTTGGGCGCGAACAGCATCAGCTTGCCGCCCTGCCCTGTGGCCAGCGTGGCGCCCGCCTCGACGACGACCTCGCCGGGCGGGGCTCCCGGCACGAAGCGGTCGATGGTTCCCAGCTTGTCCGGTGTCGTGCCGTCTCCGGGCTGGTACCCCGACTGCCCATAGATGACAGGCTGCTCGGTGGTGAACTCGCCGAACTGGGGAATGGCGAAATCGTTGCCCCCGTTGCTCATCCGCCGGGGATTGTTGATGCCCAGCTTGAACTGTTCGTCGGTCAGCCGCAGCGAGCTGGCCACCAGGGAGCGGGTATTCACCTGGCTCGTGCCGGTGAACAGGATGCCGTTGCGGTTGACGATATAGACCGAGCCTTCGGCCTGGATCCGGCCGGCGATCTGGCTGGGGCGGCCGCTGGGATCGTTCACTCGGTTCAGCGCGATCCAGGTGTTGGAGCCGTCGGCCTGGGCGCCTCCACGCTGGTCGAACCTGACCGTGGTGTTCCGGCCGACGTTGAACGTCTCCCAATTCAGGATCGCCTTCTCGGCGGTCTGGCCGATGACCACTTCGGTCCTGCCTGCCGACTGCGTCTGCACGGGAGCCTGGGCGTTGAGCCAGCCGGCGGTCAGGCTGTTCCCGTCCACCTTCAGGCCGCCCTCTCCCAAGCCGTCGACGAGGTCCGGGCCCCGGCCCCATGCGGCCTCGCGCGCCGCTGCCTGCACGGCCTGCTGTGCCGCGATCGCGCGGGCGGCCAGGTTCAGGTTCTCGTACGAGCGCTGCGCATTGGCGCGTTGCGCCGCATTGATGCCGGCCAGGCTGGATGCCGGCGCGCCGTTGGGCAGGCGGCCGGTCGTCGCGGCGTTGGCCTGCGCCGCCCCCTTGGCGGCGAACCATGCGGGGCTGAAGGCCTGCTGCGCCTGGACGCTTCCCACCATGCCGCCCGCCGCCAACGCCATGGCGATGGCGCGCGCCACGGGCGCCGGCTTGAAGTGCCGCCACTCCTTGCGTGTCATCCCACGTCCCATGTCGCCGCGCCCCCGTGTACCCATGACCGATCCCGCCAATAGTTGAGCCATTGCCATGCCGGCGGCATCGCCGCCGGCCGTATCCGCGCGAATCCCGCACCATCCGCCGGTGCGTTTCCGGATCCGATGCGCTAAGACGGAACGTGGTTTGGAAAAACCGCAGGTTTTTTCGATCAGCTGAGAATCAGCAATCCGCCGGGCAGCGAACGGGCGTGCAAATCGAAATTGTGTTGAAGCTGGGAAAGCGCCGAGTCGAGCGCCGCGATCACGAAACGGCCCGTTACCGGACGCTGTGCGGCCGCATCGTTCAGCAACATGATCTTCCCTGGGCGATAGCGGTTGATCTCGTCCAGCACGTCGCCCAGCCGGGTATGGTTGAAGACCAGCTCCCCCCTGCGCCATGCGGACACGTTGCCCGGATCGACCGCGGCCACTCCGCTCAAGGATGTCTCGTCATAGACGGCCTGCGTCCGCGCTTGCAACATGGCGCCGCCGGCCGGATGCTCGATACGGACCAGCCCGGCGATGCAGGTCACGCAGACCCGCCCCTTCAGGTTGCGCACCTCGAAGCTTCCCGTCTGCGCCGTGCTGCGGCCGGCACCGGCCATCACGGTGAAGGCCCGGCCCGCGCCGTCGAAATCGATGGCGGCCTCGCCCGCCAGCAGCTCGATGCCATGCATGCCGGTACCCGCGCCCTGTTGCCGGATGCGCGTCTGGGTATTGAGTGTGACGTTGACATGTGCAAGGCTCAGGGCCTGCTGCTCACCGGCGGCGGTGTGGAAATCGGCCCCCCATGCGCCAAAGGGCGGCCACACCCCCGCCGGCGGATAAAGCACCGCCACCGAAGCTGCCGCGGCCACCCCCGCGGCGGCCCCCAGGAACGCGCGTCGGCCGTGCCTCGGGACACGCAGTGTGCGCTCGTGAAAGACCGCGGCCTGGGCATTGGTTCGCAGCATCTCCGCCACCCCGGGGCCCAGTTCGTCCCACCGCCGCCGGACATCCCGGAATGCCTGCTGGTGAGCCGGGCTGGCATGCAGCCATCGCTTGAACGCCTCGGCATCCCAGGGCTTGACGTCGCCCGACGCGAGCGTGCGCAGCCACAGGCGCGCCTGCCGCTGGATCGCGTCGGCCGAGGCCGAAGAGCTGTCGAAAGATGTCGAGCGTCTCATCGCATGAACTTGTCGTGGGTGCCGGCCGTCCTGGCCAGCGCCGGCCGGATTTCCCATGGATCGACTATGACGGTTTGACGACCGCCATAACCGCAACTATTTTTCATTTGTCATCCGGGCATCCAGATATTCGTGCGCGCGCTTCAGATCCATCTCCACGGTTCGCAGCGACACGCCCAGGCGCCGGGCCACTTCCTTCTGCGCCATGCCTTCCAGGCGCACCAGCACGATGACTTCGCGCTGCCGGCTGGGCAGACGGTTCAACATAGCGACCAAGGCGGCAAGGTCGGAGCGCGCCTCGGCCTGTTCGGCCGGGCCGGGCGCCGGATCCGCCAGCTCCAGCAGGGCGCTGACCTCCTCATGCGGCAACGACTGGCCATGCCGGCGCTGGATGTCCACCGCCGCGTTGGCCGCCATGCGCATCAGATACGCCCTCGGACTCTGCACCGACCCGATGCCGCCGGACTTCTCGCTGTTCAACCGCAGCCAGGTGTCCTGCAACGCATCGCCGGCCAGATCGGCATTGCGCAGTACGCGCGCCAGCCGCAATTTCAGTTCGCCGTAACGCTTGGTCAGGTAATCCAGCAGAATGGGTTGCGCGCCCTGGGACATGGTCAGGGCGCTCCGCAGTGCCGCCAGCCGGCCGGATCGCCGGGATCGTTCGGCAGCACGATCATGGTCAACGGCTGCGGCATGCCGGACGGCGGCGGCATCTCCATCCGCACCAGGCCGATCGCACTGCGCACCGCCCGGTCGCGCACCGCGTCTCCCGTCGATTCCAGCAGTTGGACCGCCCCTACCCGCCCCTGGCCGTCGATCCGGAACCGCAGCAAGGCACGATACGCGCCAGGCATGGTCGCGGGCGAATCGCACAAGGCGTCCCACAAGCGCGCCTGGACCCGGGCCGGATAGTCGCCGGCACGATTCAGCGCCGACGCCATGGACCACGCCAGACCCTGGACGGGCTTCAGCACGAATGCATCCGCGGGGCCGTCCGCTATGCTTTCCGCCTCCAGACCGCTTCCCGCCAGCAATCGCGCCAGTCCTTCGTCGGATGTGTAACGCCCCTTCACCGCCGACGACCTGCGGCCGGCAACCGTTTCGCTGCGAACCAATGCGGCGCGGCGGGTCAGCGAGGCATAGCGGTGCAGCGCGTCGGCCAGCGGCATCGCGGGAATGTCGAACTCGAACACAGCCTGTGCCCGGTCCGCCGCGGGCTGGGCGGAACTCGAATCCTCAGGAGAGAAAACGCGTGGCGACTCGGCGCCCGAGGCTGGATCGGACCCGCATGCTCCCCAGGCCATCAGTCCGGAACCGATCAACCCCGCAGCCATGGCACGCATTCTGGCCGGCCTTTGCGTCCCGTCCCGAGGGAGATTGGAAAGATTGATCGCATCCGCACGAACTGGAAAGCATTCTCGGACCGCGCATGGTGACAGGCGGATATGTCGGTTTGGTTACTCGGCTGAGCAACAACCGCCGGACGCAGGACAAGACACTAGTCATAGTCCTTCAGGAATTCGGCAACCAGCCGCACGAACGCCTGCGTGACCAGCGACCGGGGTTTTCCCGCCGGAAACAGCATCGCGAAGTCATTGAAGAACGCCGGCTCGAACCGGCGCGCAACCAGGCCCCGGCCTGAAAAATCGTGGGCAGTGACGGGATCGACAATGCTGTAGCCCACGCCTTCTGCCACGAACGCGCACATCGACGCGAACAGCGGCGTCTCGACCTTGATGGACAGGGTGGCGCCATTTTCGGCGAACAGCTCCTGCAGGCGCTGCGTGCGGATGTGGTCGCGCGGCGCTGTCACGATGGGCAGTCCGCTCAGGTCGGCCGGACGGATGACATCCTTTCCCGCCAGCGGATGCTGTGCGGGCAGGACACAGACGCAGCGCAGGCGGAGCTTTTCGGCGTCGACCCATCCTGGGTCATACGCCGTCTCCGAGAATCCGATGTCGAACTGCTGGGTGGTGACCAGGGTCACGACCGTGGGTGAGCTGCGTGCCTGCAAGGTGACGTTGACGCCCGGGTAGTCCCGCAGGAAGTGGGCGGCGACGCGCGGCAGGAATTCGAGCGCCAGCATGGGAAGCGCCGCGATCCGCAAGCTGCCCGCCTTCGCATCGCGGATATCTGCCGCGAGCTGCGCTATGCCGTCCAGCCCTTGAAGCGCGCCCACCACCGCGCCGTGGAGATACTTGGCCTCTTCGGTGGGCTGCAGGCGGCTTTTTTCGCGCACGAACAGGCTGAAGCCGAGATCGGACTCCAGCCCCGCGATCAGGGTACTGATGGCGGGCTGCGACAACCCGAGCCGCACGGCGGCCCCCGTCACGGTTCCCGCGACCATCACTGCGTGGAAAGCCTCGAGCTGACGCACTTTGAACATGGCGGAATCGGGTATAGGCGATTTTTATGGGTTCAGAGAAAAACAGGATTGGATCGCGGATTTCGGCGTCTGTATGCTGGGGACAGTAGCGCATCCGCGGAAATGATAGTGCTCGAAACCGGGGGAAGAATCATGAAACATGCAACAGCGTGGGGCTTGAAGTTCTCTCTGGGGGCGCCGTTGGCCGCCGTCCTGGCGGGCGGGCTGGCCTTCGCGCCCCGCGCGGGCGCGGCCGACGACTACCCCGGCCGGCCGATCCGCATGCTGGTTGGGTTCTCGGCGGGCGGCGCCACCGACCTGTCCGCACGCATGATCGCGCTGCAGTTGTCCGAGCGGCTCGGGCAGTCGGTCGTGGTGGAGAACCGTCCCGGTGCGGGCGGCAGCATCGCGGCCAGTGCCGTGGCGAAGGCTTCCGCCGATGGCTATACCCTTCTTTACACCTCGGCGGCCCACGCCATCAATGCCGCGCTCTACAAATCGCTGCCCTTCGATCCGGTGGCCGATTTCCAGCCCATCACCACGGTGACCACCACGCTCAATGCGCTGATCGCCCATCCGTCCCTGCCCGTGCGCGGCGCCGCCGAGTTCATCGCCTACGCCAAGGCGAGCCCGGGCGGCGTCAGCATGGCTTCGACCGGTATCGGCTCGTCCAGCCACATGGCGCAGGTCCTGTTCACCAGCATGGCCGGCATCCAGGTCAATCACGTGCCCTACAAAGGCACCGGCGAAGCCATACGCGACATCGTTTCCGGCGAGGTCAAGGTCACCATCGACGCCGTCACCGCCTACCTGCCTTACCTGAGGAACGGCAGCCTCAAGGTGGTCTGCCTGGGCGACGTCCGACGCAGCGCGCTGCTGCCCGATGCCCCCACCTGCGACGAAACGGGCCTGCCGGGCTACGCGGTCAGGAGCTGGCAGGGAGTGCTCACCACGGCCAACGTTCCGCGCAACGTCGTGGATCGGCTCAATCGCGAGATCAACGCGATCCTGAAATCGCCCGAGACGATCCGGCAGATGCAGGCGGCGGGCGCCCGCCCACTGGGAGGCACGCCGGAGGAGTATGCGGCGATCATCAAGCAGGACATCGCGAAGCTCAAAGAGCTGGTCTCCCTGGCCGGCATCCAGCCGCAATGACACGCGGGGCAACCATGAACAGACCGACACCCACGGCGGCGCAAGCGGAAGAGACCGCCCGCCGCATCCACGCCGAGCACATCGTCATCGACTCGCTCGCGCCCAGCTTCGTCGACGAATGGGCGCTGACGCCCGCCATGATCGAGATCGGCAAGGCCTTGCAGGCCCAGGGCGGCTCGCGCCCCGCCATCAAGAAGGCCATGGCCGAACACCTCATCGCCCAGTGCGCGCAGGATCCCGAAACGCGCGAAACCTATCTTTCGTACTGGCGGCGCTCGGGTGTCACGGCATGCAACTACACCTTGTACGCATCCGGTCCGCCCGACACTGCCCTGGATGCGACGATCGCCAGCGCGCGGCGCGCCGAAACGCTCATGGCCTCGCTGGGTGGACAGGTGACGCTGGCCACCAACGCCGCGCAACTCGAGGCCGCGCACCGCGACGGCCGGCACGCCGTCATGTACAACCTGCAGAACGCCGAGCCCGTCGGGGCCGACCTCGGCCGGGTGGAAGTCCTGCACGAACTCGGCGTGCGCAGCATGCAGCTCACGTACAACCTGCGTACCCGCTTCGCCGACGGCTGCCTGGAGACGAACGACGGCGGCCTGAGCCGCTTCGGCGCCGCGCTGGTCGAGAGGATGAATGCGCGGCGCATGATGGTCGATCTCTCGCACGCCAGCGCGAACACCGCGCGCGACGCGGTGGCCGCGTCCAGGGCGCCGATCGTGGCCACCCACACCGCCGCCCGCGCGCTCAGCGGCCACCCCCGAGGCCTGCCCGACGACGTACTGAAGGGCATCGCCGACGGCGGGGGCTACGCCGGCGTGGTGGTGCTGCCGGCCTTCATCCTGCCGGCCGAAGGCGACGGCCGAGCCGAGAAACACGGCAAGCCGCGCAGCTGGGCCACGCTCGACACCGTCGTCGACCACCTCCAGCACCTGGTCAATGTAATGGGCGAGGATCACGTCGGCGTCGGTACCGACTGGGGCAAGCCCTACTACAACGCACTGGCCTGGACGCCGTCGATGATCCGGCCCGAGAGCGGCAGCTTCAACTGGGTGGGCTGGCGCCCGCAGGACCGCTTCGATCCGAACGCGCAGACGCTGGACCTGGAAACCTGGGACAAGTGGCCCAACCTGACCGCCGCCATGCTGCGCCGGGGCATGGCCGAATCCACCGTCGTCAAGATCGTCGGCGCGAACTACATGCGCGTATTCCGCGAGATATGCGGATAGCGGCAACCCCATCGCCCGGCCCGGAACAGCGTATCGCCGTGATAGGCGCGGGCATCGTCGGCGCATGTATCGCTCATGCCTTGCGCCGACGTGGCGCCGACGTCGTGCTGATCGACCGTGACGAGCCGGGCCGCGGTTGCAGCTTCGGCAACCTGGGCGCGATCAGCATGAGTTCCGTCGCCCCGCTGGCCATGCCCGGCATCCTGGCCTCGCTGCCCAGCATGCTGCGCGATCCCGAAAGCCCGCTATTCCTTCCCCTGGGCTACCTGCCTCGAGCGCTGCCCTGGCTGCTCAGGTTCCTGGCGTCGGCCCGCGCCGCCAAGGTCGCGGAAGCGTCGCGCACGCTGGCACGCCTGCACGCCGGCGCCGTCGCGGCGCACCAGGCCCTTGCCCGCGAAGTCGGCGTCCCGGAACTCATCCTTCAGCGCGGCCAGCTTCACCTCTATCCCGACAGCCATGCCCACGCCCAGGACGAAGCCGCGTGGCGGCTGCGCGCCTCGCACGGCTTGCCCTTCACGCTGCTCGACCGTCCCGGCATCCTGGAACTGGAACCGCATGTGGGCAAGCGCTACACGGTTGGCGTATTCCTGCCCGACGACGGAACCATCCTCAATCCGCTGCGCTATGTCCAGGCCATCGTGCGGGCGTTCGCCGCGCGCGGCGGCGAGGTACGGCGCGACGAGGTGCGGGCGCTCAAGCGCGACGGCGACGGATGGGAGCTGAATTCCGGACGAGGTGGCGAACATTTTTCCCGGGTGGTGGTGGCCGCCGGCGCATGGTCCACGCGCCTGCTGGAGCCGCTCGGCATCCGGCTGCCGCTGGAGAGCCAGCGCGGCTATCACGCACAGTTCTCGGGCTGTGCCGGGCTGGTCTCGCGCTCGGTGGTGCTGGCCGACCGCAAGATATTCCTGGCCCCGATGGAGGACGGACTGCGGGTAGGCGGCACGGTCGAGATCGCGGGCCTCGACCGTCCCCCGGACATGCGCCGCGCGCGCCTGCTCGAACGCATCGTACGCGAAACCTTCGACGGACTGGCTAACGCAACGGCTACACACTGGATGGGCCATCGTCCCTGCATGCCCGATTCGCTGCCCGTCATCGGCCCGGCCATCGAGCCAGGTCTCTGGCTGGCCGTGGGACACGGTCATCTTGGCATGACCGACTCGGTCAATACCGCGCGGAGAATTGCGGATGGGATGCTGGGGCCGGATGTCGAGCCATCTTTATTGCCATAATCAGGTCAACGCATATAATGAGAATCGTTCGCATCAATATGCTCCACCCCGCGCAGGCCCCACATGCCCTCCGGCGACACCACCGTCAAGTTCCACACCCTGTACAGCGACCACCACGGCTGGCTGCAGGGCTGGCTGCGCCGGCGCGTGGGCCACGCGGGGGATGCGGCCGACCTGGCGCATGACACCTTTCTGCGCATCCTGCTGACGGGAAGAACGCCGGAGGCCGACCAATCGCGCGCCCACCTGACGCAGGTCGCCAAAGGACTGGTGATCGACCTCCACCGCCGGCGCCTGGTGGAAGCCGCCTATCTGGAGGCCCTGGCGCACCGGCCTCAGGCGCAGGCCCCCTCGGCTGAACAACGGGCGCTGATCATCGAGGAACTGCTGCTGGTGGACCGCGCACTGGGCGCGCTGCCGGCCAAGGTACGCCAGACGTTCCTGCTGTCGCAACTCGACGGACTCACGTATTCCCAGATCGCCAAGAGCCTGGGCATTTCTTTCGCCACGGTGCGCAAGTACATGCTGCGGTCGGCGCAATCCCTGCACGCAGCGATGCTGGCCGCGGAAGGTGGGAACAAGCAGTGAGTGCCGCGCATGCTACACCGGCCCCGGAATCTTCCGGCGTCCCGGAGTCCGCGGTGCAGCGCGCGCTGGAATGGCAGGTGACATTCTGGTCGGGCGAAGTCACGCCGCGCGAGCGCGCCGCATTCGACCGCTGGCTGGCGCAGGACACCGACCATGCACGGGCCTGGAGCCAGGTACAGCGCACCGGCCAGCGCGTCCGGTCGCTGACCGGACCGGTGGAAGGCGAGGCGCTACGCGCGGCGGATGCCGCGCGTAGCGCCTCCACCCGCCGCACCCTGTTGCGGACCGTAGGCCTGTTCGCGACAGCAGGCGTGGCCGCCTACGCGGCGCGAAACACGGCACCGGTGCAATCCATGCTGGCCGAGCATCGGACGGGCCGCGGCGAACGGCGGGACCTGCTGCTACCCGACGGCACGCGCCTGGTGCTCAACACCGACAGCGCGATCGACCTGCGGTTCACGACGCAGGCGCGCGACGTGCTCCTGCGCGCCGGCGAGGTCTTCATCGCGACGGCGCCGGACCCGCTCGGCGCCGAGGGTCTTGCCTCCCGCCCTTTCACCGTGCATACCCAGCACGGGGCCGTACAGGCAATCGGCACGCGGTTCACCGTGCGGCTGTCCGACGGCAGATCGATGGCGTCGGTGGACGAAGGCGCAGTGCGGATCCAGCCGCGCCTGACCGCTGCGAGCCCGGTACGACTTGAAGCGGGACAGCGTGCATGGTTCTCCGCGACGGCGGTGGAATCGCCGGTGGCATCCCTGCCCGGGGATTCAGCCTGGACACATGGACGGCTGGTAGCCGAACGCATGCGCTTGCGGGACTTCCTGGCTGAATTGGGCCGCTATCGCAGCGGCCTGCTGCGCTGCGACCCGGCGGTGCAGGACCTCGTCGTCTCCGGCGTGTACCCGCTCGACGACACGGACCTGGCCTTGTCGACCCTGGCCCATGCCCTGCCAGTGCGCATCGACAGCGTGACGCGATACTGGGTGACGGTCCGCGCGCGGGCAGGCTAGAAACCGCATCGAGTTTTTTCCGCTTGCCGTAGCACTTTTTCCTTTTCATCCGGGATACCAGGAAAGGCCCTCGCGCAGATACGAGGCCGCAACGCTCCCCTCGGAAAGGAAAACCATGCATCCGCGCCACCGCAGCCGACCCCATACCCCGCCCTCTTGCCCGCGCACGCCGCTGGCGCGCGCGGCGCTGATGCTCTGCCTGGCGGCGGGCACCCTGGCACTGCCCGCCGCGACCCGGGCCCAGGCCGCGGCGCAAGGCGATGCGGTACTTCGGCACGAGATTCCCTCGGGCACGCTGGACCAGGCACTCAATCGCTTCGCCGCCGCCGCGGGTATCACGCTGTCGATCGACGGCTCGCTCACCGCCGGCAAGACCAGCCGGGGCCTGTCGGGCAATTTCGGCGTGCGCGACGGCCTGGCGCATCTGCTGGCCGGCTCGGGGCTGGAAGCCGTGACCACGGCCGGCGGTGGCTATGTCCTGCGCGCCGCGCCGCTCCTGCCATCGACCAGCGATACGATGCTGCCGACCATCACCGTGACGGCGCGCGGCGAATCCGAAGCCGAACTTCCGCCGCCGTACGCCGGCGGACAGGTCGCGCGCGGCGGCCGGCTGGGCCTGCTGGGCAATCAGGACGTGATGGACACGCCCTTCAATGTGGCAAGCTACACCAGCGAACTGATGCAGAACCAGCAGTCAGCCACCCTGGCCGATGTCCTGGACAACGACCCCGCCGTGCGCATGAGTTCGCGCGGGCGCAATACCAGCGTGGGCGGCGGCGACAACTTCTTCCTGCGCGGCTTCGGACTGGGCAACCGCGATATCTCTCTCAATGGCCTGTACGGCGTCCTGCCCTATGGCACGCTGTCGCTGGAAACGGTAGAACGCGTGGAGGTGCTCAAGGGTCCCAGCGCGCTGTTGACAGGCATGGCCCCCAGCGGTGGAGTGGGCGGAGCCATCAACGTGGTACCCAAGCGCGCGACCGACGCGCCCATCACGCGGCTGACGGGCAGCTATGCCTCTGATTCGCTGTGGGGAACGCATGTGGACCTGGGCCGGCGATTCGGCGAACAGAATCAGTTCGGCGTGCGGGCCAATGGCGTCTATCGCAGCGGAGACACCGCGACGTCGGGACAATCGGTCAAGCTGGGCGCGGCGTCGCTGGGCCTGGACTACCGGGGCGAGCGGCTTCGCGCCTCGCTGGATCTCGGATACCAGTCCGACGACGCGCGCGCCGCGTCCGTGGGCTATCGCCTGGCGCCCGCGCTCACGGCCGTGCCCGCCGCGCCGAAGACCGGCGCGCGCTTCGCCCAGGACTGGGAACGGCGCAAGTATGTGGACGACTACCAGGTCGCGCAAGTGGAGTTCGACGTGTCGTCGTCGCTCATGGTCTACGGCGCCGCTGGCGCGCGCGACCACCGCCACAGCAACTACCGCACCGAGTCTCGCATCCTCAACCCGGCGGGTGATCTTGCCACTTCGCCCGTCAACTATCCGGAAACATCCAAGTCCAAATCGTTCCTGGCGGGCGCCCGGATGAAGTTCGAGGCGCTGAACGCCCTGCACGAAATCAACGTGGCGGCATCCTCGCTGGACACCACGGCCGGTTACGGATTTGCACAATGGGCGGGTACCGCCTCCAACCTGTACAACCCCGCCAGGATCCCGGACCCGCTGCAAGCCGGCGCGCCGTTCGCGGGCTTTCTGGATACCCGCAAGGCCTCGGAAACGCAGTTGTCGTCGGTGGGCATCTCGGACAGCATTTCCTGGAACGACGATGCGGTGCGGCTCATTCTGGGCGTGCGCCGGCAGAAGATCAGCGTGGACAACTATGCCGCCACCGCGCCCGTGAATCCGCGCACTTCCGGCTACGAACGCACGGTCAACTCGCCCGCTGTCGGCCTGGTGGTCAAGCCCTGGAACCACGTCTCGCTGTATGCCAACTACATCGAAGGGCTGAGCCCCGGCGCCACCGCACCGGCCGATGCCGAGAACAGCGGAGAGACCTTTCCGCCGGTCAAGACCAAGCAGAAGGAACTGGGCGCCAAGATCGACTTCGGACGGGTGATCGGCACCGTATCCCTCTTCGAGCTCAAGCAGCCCAACGCGATCACCGTGCCCGGCAGCACGCCGCTGGCCTATCGCTACGTGATGGACGGGGAACAGCGCAACCGGGGGATGGAACTCAGCGCCTTCGGCGAACTGGCGCGCGGCGTGCGGCTGCTGGGGGGCATGACCTACCTGCAGGCCAAGCAGATGCGCACGCAGGGCGGTACCAACGACGGCAAGGACGCCATCGTGGCGCCGCGCTGGATCGCCAACGTCGGCCTGGAGTGGGACGCCCCCTTCCTGCCCGGCCTGACGCTGACCACGCGCGTGCTCGCCACCGGCAAGCAATACGTCAATGCGGCCAACACCCTGCGGCTGCCCGGCTGGACCCGCTGGGACGCCGGCGCGCGCTACCGGACGCGGGCGCTCGGGTACCCCGTCACCCTGCGCGCGAACGTGCTGAACCTGGCCAACAGCAGCTACTGGGAAGGAAGCGCGGGATCCGGCGGCATCGTCCTGTCGGCGCCGCGCACGGTCTACCTCTCGGCCACGATCGACTTCTGAGCCCGGCATGCGCTTACGGCCGGCAATCGCGCGGCTGCACCGCTGGATCGGACTGGTGGCCGCGGGCTTCCTGCTGGTCGCGGGCCTGACCGGTGCGCTGCTGGCCTGGTACGACGAGCTGGATGCCTTGCTCGCACCACGGCTGTTGACGGCGCACCCGTCTCCCGGCGCCGCGCAGCCGCTGGATGCCCTGGCGCTGCGCGCACGGGTGGCGCAGGCGTATCCGCACCGGCGGGTCAACCATGTACCGTTGAGCCAACCTCCAGGCCGCTCGGCGGTCTTCTTTGTCGCGCCCGGTCCTGACGATACCGGCAAGCCTGTCCCGCCGGTGGCGCAGGTGCTGGTCCAGCCCTATACCGGCCAGGTGCTCGGCGACCGTGTCCTGGGGCAGGCCGCACCTGGCGCCCGGTACGTCATGCCCTTCATCTATCGCCTGCACCATTCGCTGGCGCTGGGCCTGGCGGGCACGCTGATGCTGGGCGCCGCGGCGCTGCTCTGGACGGTGGACTGCTTCGTCGGCCTGTGGCTGACCCTGCCGGCCGCTTCGGCCTCGCCGCGGCGGGCCGGCGGAATGGCCGGCAAATCCTGGCTGCGGCGATGGATGCCTGCGTGGTGGGTACGCTGGCAAGGCGGCAGCTACAAACTCACGTTCGACCTGCATCGGGCGGGCGGCCTGTGGATCTGGGCCATGCTCTTCGTATTCGCGTGGAGCAGCGTGGCGTTCAACCTGACACCGGCCTACGATGCGGTCATGGCACGCGGCGGCCTGTCGTTCCAGGCCGATACGCGTTCGCAGCCGACACTGACGGCGCCCCAGGACCAGCCCGGTCTTAGCTGGCAACAAGCCCTGGAGACCGGCCGGAGGTTGATGGAAGAACAAGCGTCGGCGAAGGGATTCTCCATCCAGCGCGAAGACCTGCTGTACTACGATCCGCGGCGCGCGCTGTTCAGCTACTACGTGCGCAGCAGCCTGGACGTGCGCGAACGCGTGGGCCGTACCGTCGTCGCCTTCGATGGCAACACGGGCGAGCTTCGCCTGTCCTGGTTTCCCACCGGCGCCGCCAGCGGCGACACGATCACCAGTTGGCTGGCCGGCCTGCACATGGCTGCGCGGTGGGGTTGGCCGCTTCAAGCGCTCGTTACGGTCGTTGGGCTGATGGTCGCCATGCTGAGCGCGACGGGCGTCCTGGTCTGGCGGCGCAAGGCAGGAGCGCGCCGGCGAGCAAGGGCCGACCCCGCGCCCGCCTGTACGCGGCCTTAGGCGCCGGATGCGGATACGCACGCCTGCTCGGCGCTGGCGGTCAGGCTTGCAAGAATGCTTTCGAACGACTCTTCCGCGAGTCGATGCAGCTCCACGGTCGTGCGGTTCTGCATGGGGTGCGGCACGTAAAGCGACGCCCCTTCGAAACCAATTGCCGCGCATTGCTTGGCAAAGGCATCGCGGAACTCGGTCGTCAGCACGCTTACCCCCGGCAAGCCCCGTTGATCCAGGTCGCCACGTCGAATTCCGCGCCCCATTCGATTTCCGACTGGAGGCCGGCTATGGTGCCCATACGCAGCGTCACGGCTCGCCCGGCCGCTTCCTCCAGGCGGGGCAACAGGCGGACCAGTACATTCTTCACCGCCATCGTCGCCATGACGGTACAGCCGAACGAGTTCCCGACCATGCTTCAGATTCGCGCCAACATAGTGATGAGCCATGCTATGGCGCGAAGCCCCGGCCACCAAGCGACCATTTCTTAATGCTCGAATAGGCCTGCTAAATTCGTACGGGGCGGCTGACCCGGGCGAGGATCGGAGCCTACGCAGAAACAGGGCCGAGGCGGAGCAGCTCGATGGCCTCCTTCTCGATATCGTAGTCATACAGCGACTTGCGCAACGTCGAAGAGTTGGCGATCTCCCGGTCGCGCTGTCCGAGATCCGCGTACTTGGAGTCGTAGCGCAAGCCATTCTTCCGGGCTTCCGCCTGCACCATGGCGGTACGGGGCCGCCGCAGCGCCTCATAGCGCTTCAGCGCGTCGTGAACCGAGTCGCCATCGGCGCATCCTTGCAGCAGGACCGCCAGGGCCGTTCCATCTTCGATGGCCTGGTTCGCGCCTTGCCCCAGGTGGGGAAGCATCGGATGAGCCGCATCGCCAAGCAATGCCAGGCGTCCGTTCACCCATTTCTCGAGCGGCTTGCGGTCGAACAGTCCCCACCAGAAACACGTTTCGACCTTGGCGAGCAATCCGGTCACGCGCGGGTCCCAGCCGGCGAATGACGCGGCGAGCTCATCGCGGTCGCCAACGGCGGACCAGGATTCCACCGTCTCGCTCGTTGTCGGGACGAAGCCGACGTAGTTCACCATTTCGCCTCGGCGGACCGGGAACACCATGAAATGCTTGCCGTCCCCCATCCAGACCTGGTGTGCCTCCCGTCTCCATTCGGGAATCCGGTCAGAGGAGATCAAGCCCCGGTATGCCCGGAATCCCGCGTATTCAGGGGCCGACGGTTCCACGACGTATTTCTGCAAGACCGAATTGATGCCATCGGCCCCGATCACGACGTCCGCACGCGCGACGTGGCCGTTGTCGAAGGTCAGGCTTGCCCCCGCTTCATCCTGGCTGAAGCCGATGCACCGATGACCGGTATGTATGGACCCCGCGGGCATCGCATCCTCCAATACCTTCAGGAGATCGGCGCGATGCATGCCATACATCCCGTTCCAGCCGCTCGAGTCGGTGGTCAGTATCTTGCCGACGACCGAACCGTCCATGCGGTAATACTCCGACCCCTGGCCCACCCTGGCGCCGACCCGGGCCAGGGCTTCGCCCAGGCCGATCCGCTCGAGCTGCCTCAGGCTGTTGGGATAGACAAAGAGGCCTGCGCCGACTTCCCGCAGCACGCTCGACTGTTCATAGACCGCGACCCGGATTCCCCGATGAGACAACGCCACTGCGGCGGCGAGCCCGCCGATGCCACCACCCACAATGGCTACCTGAATGCTTTTCGACATCACTGATCCTTCATTTTCCGTTCTTTGAAGTGGGACCGAGCAGCTCCTTGATGGATCGATACTCGGTGGCAATTTCCTCGGCCAGCGCCTGGCGGGATCCCCATTCCTGCGTCATGCCCGATGGAAGCAATTGCGCCGAGATGGCGGGGCTGCGTGCCGCCTGTTCCAGCGCGGGAAGCAAGGTGTCGATGACGTGCCCGGGAACGCCGGCGGGCATGAAAAAGCCGAACCATACGCCCAGGAGATCGGCGTTGTATCCGAGCTTGCGCAGCGTCGGGATGGCGGGGAAATCCGGGAACGGCGACGAGATCGCCAAAGCGCGCAACGATCCGCTGCGGATATGGGCGCTTACGGCGCCCAGCGCAAGGATCACCGCATCGATGTAGCCGCCGAGCAGGTCGGTCACGGCGGGCGCCGCGCCCTTGTAGTTCACCGAGTTCAACGGCGCGCCCACCGCCGCATTCATCAACTGGACGCTTATCTCGCCGACGGATCCGGGTCCGGCATTCCCGATGTTGATGCCGCCGGAACGCTGTCGTGCGAGGTCGACCATTTCCTTGATGGTCTTGAAAGGCGCGTCTTTATGGACCACCAGTACCGACGGGCTTCTGGTCGTCAGCGCCAGTGGCGTCAGGTCCGTCAATGGATCGTAGTTGGCCGCCTCGGGATCGATCACGCGCCGGATGGTCAGCGGGCTGTTCTGTGCGTAGAGCAAGGTATATCCATCCTTGGGCGCCCGGATGACGGCTTGGGTCCCCAGCGAACCGCCGGCGCCCGGGCGGTTCATGACCGTGACGGCAACGCCCAGCAACTTCGAGAGTTCCTGCCCGATCAGGCGCGCCGCGCGGTCCGCGGCATCCCCCGCCGCGAGCGGGGTCACCAGGTTGATCGGCATCCGCGGGTAATCATTCGCGCGCGAGATCAGCGGGACGGCCAACAGCGAGGACATGCCCAGGAATGTTCGTCTCTTTATCATTTGCCTATGCCCTGAAAAGTTGATGAATACGGACGATCCCCGGTCTAGCCGCAGTAGAAGCTGTCGGCCGACTGCGTTTCGCCACTGCCCCTGTAGACAGCCTGACGGGGGTACGGACACATCAGGCGCTGCAACATCACCGGCTTGGTGACGTCGCCGTCCTGGAACTTCGTCGCAACGAATTTTTCTGGCGCGGCACCCTTCTCCACCCAATTGCGCAGTGCCAGGACGGCGTCATGTTCGGCATCGCCCGCCACGGCCTGCTGCGCAATCGCCCCGAAGTGCCACGCACCTTCGCCGGCGCCTCCGTGCCCGACCCCTGACATCATGAACAGGCGATAGAAGCTTTGCTCCGCGGCAAGGTCGCCACCTGTCGTGCGGTTCCGGACCTCCTCGTAGTACTGGACGATGCGTTCCGGCATCGTCACCGCGTCTTGCCAGCCGTGATACTGGATGAGCTTGCCCCCGGCCTGCCTGAACGCGCTCAAGTCAGCCTGCTGGTCGGCGTTCATGAAGCCGAGCGTGGCCTCGACCAGGGGCAGGTCAGAGTGAACGTCGAACGTGGAAGCATCCCAATCGGGCTGCCCCAGCGCGATCTTGTAGACCGTGGCCGCGTGTGCAGGCGTGCCATTCACGTAGCCAAACCCTGTCCAGTCGTTTTCGAACCCATGCAGGTACCCCGGGTACAGATATTCGAGCGTGACCGGGTCGCGCAACGGGGACAGGACTGTCGTCAGCGCATCGGCTTGCAGGCTGGTCAGGCAGCTCGATGAGTCTTGGCCGGCATGGCACAGAAGCGCGTGAGGATCCCATCGGCAGGAGCGCGGATCCCGCAAGATGCCGTCGGAAATGCCGTCGTCGGCATCGCACGCGGCGATGGCCGATTTCCTTGCCAGATCCAGCAAGGAGGCGCCCGCCGCGCCCTGGATCCCGGCCTTCAGCAACTGTTGACTCGCGTAGAGCTTCTGCGTCGCCACGCGGGTCCAGTTGATCAGCGCCGAGCCGGCAAGCACGCCATTGAAGTCCGTCGGGAATTTCTGCGCCGACATCAGGCCATCTCTGCCCCCGGTCGAAGCGCCATTGAAATAGGAGTAGACCGCGGACTTCCCATAGAACCCCTTGATGATCGCCTTGGACGCGACCGCCGTCTCATGCGTGGCGCGATACGCGAAATCAACGATGCGCTCCGGAAAGCCGATCGCCCACGTGGCATCGGTGACGGCGGTCGCGGCGTGCCCTCCGTCGGTGATGGCGATGGCGTAGCCGTTCCGGAGATGAGGCGCCATCGAGCCCCAGTAGGATGAGAACGCCGTGCCCCAGCCGTTCTGCCCCAACTGCTGGTACCGGCCATTCCACGACGCAGCGGGCAGCCATAGCTCGACGCCGATCCTGGACCCCGGTACCGGCGCCAGACTGGCGGTCACCCTGCAGAATGCGGGAAGGTTGCCGAAAGCCGAGGTGCTTCCAGCCGGTTGGTAAGTCCCCGCAGGCACGGCCTGGGCGGCGGTGATCTCGACGTTCTGAAGCCGAAGGCTCCGGAGGCTTTCACAGCTGGTGGCGGCCGCGAAAGTCTCTGCCGGCGCGGCGGCCGGCGCACTGCCGTCTCCTCCGCAACCCGCTATCCCCATCAAGCCCAGCAAGGCGGAAATCGCCAGTACGCGGACAAGTTGCTCTTCGAACATGCTGTCTCCTTGTTCTTGGGCGGTGATCTCTCAAGGCCGTACAGGCACCGGATCGTTACGCCGCAGCCATTCTATTGAGGCCGGTTCGTTCCACAAATAGCTTTTCCGGATAACATTGTTCCCAACAAGGAACAATCAAGATCGTCATGAAACCCCACCTGATTCATCACGTCCGCGTTTTCCTCGAGGTCGCGAAAACGGGCAGCTTCACGGCGGCGGCGAACGCGCTGGAAATGCCGAAGTCGTCTACCTCCCGCAGCATTGCCGCGCTGGAGAAAGAGCTGGGCATCAAATTGATCAATCGCACCACCCGGACGCTGGTGCTGACGGAAGAGGGACAGCGCTACTTCGAACAATGCAGCCGGGGGATGAATGAAATCGCCATGGCAACGCAGCTGGCGCAGACGGCGCCGTCCCGGCCCAATGGCCCCTTGCGCATCGCGGCTCCCATCGATTTCACGGTCCGCCTCACCGCAGACAAGGTGCGGGAATTTCTCGATCGGTACCCCGACGTCACGCTGGACCTGCACTTCACTCCCAAGTGGATGGATCCGCTTGCGGAGCGGTATGACGTCACGGTGCGCATGGGAGAGCTTCCCGATTCATCGCTTGTCATCCGGCGCCTGGGCGACTTGCCCAGGCGGCTGTATGCCTCTCCCGACTACCTTGCCCGCTTCGGTCATCCGCGCAACCCGCAGGACCTGACGAAGCACCAGTGCGTGCTTCGCAGCGAACGGGGTTCCGACCAGATCGAGCGGCGTTGGACGTTGCGGGCCTCTCGACGCTCCGTGGAAGTCGAAGTACGGGGTCGCGCGGCAGCCAATAACGTGGGCTTCATCCGCAATCTGGCCGTGGCGGGAAATGGCATTGCCGTCATGGCCGACGTTTTCGCCATTCCCGAAGTCGAGGCTGGCCGGCTGGTTCCCGTGCTTTCCGATTGGAGCGCCACCAGCCTGCCTGTCTACGCAGTGACGACCTCCCAGTTGTTGCCTGCCAAGACCCGGGCGTTGCTCGACTTCCTGTCCGACCTGCTCGCTCCGCTGCGAAGATAGGGTGAAAGTTCGACGGCTGTCGTTATTGACGCGCTTCCTGGTGCAACGCCCTGCACGTACACGAACCTGTAAGCGCCCGGCGAACCCATCTTCCCTCTAGTTTTGTCCCCGGCTAGTGTCCACCTCCTTTAGGTGGACACCATGACCAGGACAGAATTAAGCGTGGTTCGCCCACGGCGAACGTATACGAAGGCGTTCAAGGCGCAGGTGGTAGCCGAGTGCGGCGAACCGCAGAGCTCGATAGCCAGTGTGGCGCTGGCGCATGGGCTGAACGCGAACCTGGTGCATAAATGGCTCAGAATTGCCGAGGCGCGAGCAGATTCCGAGCCGGCCTTTGTGCCGTTGGTGCCGGCAGGCCGCACGCCAGGGACCGGGCAGCCGATCGAACTGGAGATCAGGCGAGCTAGCGTGCAAGTCTCGGTACGTTGGCCGGCCAGCGATGCGATCACTTGCGCGGCCTGGCTGAGCGAGTGGTTGAAGTGATCCGCGTCGATGCGATCTGGCTGGCAACGCAGCCGCTGGATATGCGCGCCGGTGCCGACACGGCCCTGGCCCGTGTGGTGGCGGTGTTCGGCGCAGCCCGCCCGCATCATGCCTATTGCTTTACGAACAAGCGTGCCAATCGCATGAAGGTGCTGGTGCATGACGGCATCGGGGTATGGCTGGCGGCGCGTCGTTTGAACCGCGGCAAGTTCACGTGGGCGAGCGAGATCCACGGCCCGCAGGTCAGCCTCGATGCCGAGCAGTGGCACGCCCTGGTGCTGGGCTTGCGCTGGCAACACGTGGGTCAGGCGGGCACGATCTCGGTGCTGTAGCCCAGCGCAATCGGGCAATGTGCCAATGGTGTTGGCCTTGGAGCTGGGCGATACTTGCACCATGAACCCGGCAGCCCCATCCCTGGACGATCTGGACGCGCAACAACTGCGCGCGCTGGCGGCCGAGTTGATGGGCACGCTGGCACGCAAGGATGAAGCGATCGCGCGCCACGAAGCCGAACAGATACGCAAAGATGACGCCATTGCGCGCCACGAAGCCGAGCAGGCCCGCCAACTGCAAGTTCTGCATCACAAGCAGACCCACATCGACCAACTGACGCAGGAGCTGGCGCTGTACAAGCGCTGGCGCTACGGGCGGCGCAGCGAGCAGCTCGATGCTGCCCAGGGCAGCCTGCTGGAAGAGACGATGGATGCCGACATGGCGGCCATCGAGGAAGAACTCGATGCCATCCGCGAGGAGGTGGCCGGGCGCCCCATCGAGCGCCAGCAGCCGCGCCGCATGCGTCTGCCGTCGTCCCTGCCGCGCACCGAGATCCACCACGAGCCTGAGTCCACGACCTGCCAGTGCGGCTGCGCCTTGCAGCGCATCGGCGAGGATACGAGCGAACGGTTGGACTACACGCCTGGCGTCTTTACCGTCGAGCACCACATCCGAGGCAAGTGGGTGTGCCGGCACTGCGAGACGCTGATCCAGGCACCGATCCCGGCGCAGATCATCGACAAGGGCATCCCCACCGCAGGCCTGCTGGCCCAGGTGCTGGTGGCCAAGTACGCCGACCACCTGCCGCTGTATCGCCAGGAAGGGATCTTTAGCCGCGCGGGCCTGACGCTGCCGCGCTCGACGCTGGGCGAGTGGGTGGGCATCTGCGGGCTGCGCTTGCAGCCGCTGGTAGATGCGCTCAAGGCCGAGGTGCTCACTAAAGGGGTGCTGCATGCTGACGAGACCCCGGTGCAGATGCTCAAGCCCGGCGCCGGCAAGACGCATCGCGCCTACCTGTGGGCGTATGCGCCGACGGCCTACGACAGCCTGCGGGCGGTCATCTACGACTTTACGCCCAGCCGGGCGGGCGAGCACTGCCGCACGTTCCTTGAGGACTGGCGAGGCAAACTGGTGACCGATGACTACTCGGGCTACAAGGCAGGCTTCGCTGCGGGCATCACGGAGCTGGGCTGCATGGCGCATGCCCGGCGTAAGTTCCACGAGCTGCACGCCAACCACCAGAGCCAGATCGCCGGCGAGGCACTGGAGCTGTTCGGAGCACTGTACGGCGTGGAGCGCGAGGCGCAAGACCTCGACCCCGACCGCAGACGGGCGCTACGCCAGGAACGGGCCCGTCCTATCGCTGACACGCTACACCGTTGGTTGATGGCGCAGCGCCTGCGCGTGCCCGATGGCTCGGGCACGGCCCGCGCCATCGACTACAGCCTCAAACGCTGGGAGGCGCTCACGCGCTACCTCGATGACGGCCATGCGCCGATCGACAACAACTGGGTCGAGAACCAGATCCGGCCGTGGGCTATCGGGCGTTCGAACTGGTTGTTCGCCGGCTCGCTGCGCGGCGGCCAGCGCGCGGCCGCCATCATGAGCCTGATCCAGTCGGCACGGCTCAACGGGCACGATCCGTATGGTTACCTCAAGGACGTGCTCACGCGGTTGCCGACGCAGAAGAACCATCTGATCGGTGAGCTGTTGCCTCAGCGCTGGCAGCCTGCTGCGTGAGCTCCGGCGTCAACACGGGTTCGCCGGGCGCTTACACGAACCTTGCAGAGCCAAGGCTTTATGCCGGTTTCAAAGCACCGCTGGCATTGCTGGAAAATCTTGGTGCTGGGAAGAGATCGAAGAATGCTTGCAGAGTCAGTGTTGCTGACCTGCTTTGCGGATGTGAGCTTTGACGCCGTTCTCGATCCACACCTTATTGCAAGCGAACGGATAGTCTTCGTCGTCTGACGTAGCCACGATGTCCAACAGGTCCTCAAATCGGGCGGCAATTCAGGCTTTGGCAAAATGAGCCAGCAGCACGATCTCCTACAATGCACCCTTGCCTAAAACTGCTTACGATCGGCGGGCAGCATGATGTTGCTCGCCATCCGGCGCAGTAGCCCCTGGATATGGTTATCGTCGCTCAGCGGCAGTGCGACCTCGGCAAGCCGGTAACAAATGCCGTATTGCATAATGCCGCGGTGTTGGACGCTGTACCGGTGTTCCCCAGGCGGAATTTCGGTCTTACGCAAGAATTAACTCAACGAGCTTACGGACCGCATTCCGCCGCACCGTCTGGCTCGAACCTCTTGAACGCAGCGAACGCGCTCGGCGACTTCCTCATAGGTGAACATCTAAATGTTCGGCGTGCTCGACACCATACGCAGCGCCTCGACAAGATTGGAGGCGTCATATTGTGGGCATAGGCGGTTCAACCAGATACATTACAGACCAGTAGGCCATTTGCTTTCGCGCCTATTTCGGCTTGGTGGCTCAAGGTGGTGGAAGCACCGCGCTGTTGAACAGGTTCATCCTTAGCGTCTTCTCTTTGCGCATTACTTCACGCATGGGAGCCGTCAAATAAATCGCGGTCTTTAGCTTCCCGGCCGGCAGGTGGCCGTACTTGCCCGCCACCTCCGACAAGATGCGTCTTGCAGCCGGGGGGAGTATATCGGCTTGCGATGTAACGCCAAACAGGACATCCTGACGGAGCGACACCATCAGTTGCCTGCCGACAGTGCGAGTGAAGCAGCCCGGAATGAGCGCAGTCAGCCGACTGGCATGAAGCTCGACGCAGTAGGGTCCATCTTTCTGTCGCACATAGTAGCCCTCCGTGAGGCGCTCCGAAGAAGCTTCGAGATGCCGAACCTCGGCCATGAACAATAGCTTGTGCAGGGCGAAGTAACTCAGCTCGCCGCTTTCCTCGAGTAGTACCCGGGCAGCGGCACCAACTTTCTCCGACGCCCGGCTTAGCTTGGTTGATGGTTTCCGCCGCGCGGAACCACCACTGCCTCGACGCACAGCCTCAGCAATGAACTGGTAGTCCGCCAGTTGGTTGGCAAAGCTGCGATGGACCATGGCACGCTGGCCCGGGTGGTAGGCCGGAATAAGTTGGCGCCCGGCCCAGAGATGGACCTTCCGCACGCTATCTTTGAGCGTAAGTGTATGAGCCGTGACAAGTGCAGCAGCCCGCAAGGCAACCGCGCCCAATGTCACAACCACAGGAGCGTCCACAAGATCCAGTTGCTCTTTCAGGAATGAGGCGCAGTTGGCCACCTCTGATGGCGTGGGCGTAGCGTTATTACCATTCTCGTCCTTCGGATTGCACAACACGGCGTTGGTCACAAAGGCATCGTAGCGGCTCAGCCCCACTTGCTCCAGCAGCGACTCGAAGTTGTGGCCGGACTTATCGCCGTGAAACGGAAGCTCCGAAGCATCGGCTCCGAGTCGCCCAGGGGCTTCGCCGATGAACATCACCTTGGCGCTGAGCGAACCACATCCTGCGCCGAAAACGCGCGCGCTATCTGCCATGCGCGGGCACCGCTTGCACGCCTTCACGCGACGTACAAGGTCAACAAACTGTTGCCTAGTCGCCATCATCGTTCAAGCCGCCAAGGCACGCAGTGCTTCAGTCCCGCCACCGTTGTAGGCGTGCACCGAGTGGCACAACAAGCGCCCGGGCGTCTTGCCCGAGGCGGCACATATGAAATTAAGAAGCTGGCCTAGGCCAATAAAGTTACCGAGAGCCTTGTTGAAGAAATCGTGGTTGCGATAGACCACCACCAAATCAAGACGGTTGCCCGGGTGCCAGATTATTTCACCGAAGTGCCAACATGGCCCTCCGCGAGTACGGGGAGTATCGCAGACCGGTGTCGACAGATGAAATACCAAGCTGGTCCCGCTTCGTCTTGGCCAAGTGCAGAGCTTGCCGATAACAGTTTCAAGTTGATTGGTCTCGGGATGTCCGGGGAAGCGCACGAGCCGCTCGAAATACGTCCCCCATGTTCCACGGTTGCGAACGAACCTCATTGCTCGATCATGGCAACGCAAGTATGTAATGACCCAGCAGAACCTGCTCAGGTTAAGCGGCTAAAGCAAATGTCTCAGCCGGAGTCTTCATGCCGAGCGCTTGGTGCGGTCGTCGGTCGTTGTAAAAGCGTATCCAGTCGCCGATGACGCGGCTGGCATGTTGGATCGTCTCGAAGCGGTGCCGATGCACGCATTGTTCCTTGAGCGTGCGGATCACCCGTTCGATCATGCCGTTCTGCTGCGGGCAGTGCGGCGTAATGAACTCCTGGCGCAAGCCGTAGCTGCGCACGAGGGCAGTGTAGCTGCGCGAGGTGAAAACCAAGCCGTTGTCCGAGCGCAGGAGAAACGGCATCGGCACGCGCCCCAGCGTTCCGAAGCGAGCGATCAGAGCGTGTTCGAGTGCAGCACCCGCCGTGCAGGCCCTACCGCTTCGCGACAGATGCCAGCCAAGCAACTCACGTGTGTGGCAGTCGATCACCAGCGCCAGCGTTGCCCAGCCGTCCCGTCCGGCCCACACGCGACACAGGTCCGTAGACCAACGTTCATTGGGCATCGTCGCTACCGAAGGCAGAGCCTGGATCCGAGGCCTGAACCCGATCGGCCGCTTGCGAACCTGCCAGCCCATCAACTGGAACACGCGCTGCACGGTGTTCTTGTTGAACCCCAGCAGGTGCGCCACCGTTCGGTACCCGAACGACGGCGATTCCTCGATCATTGCCTTGATCGGCACGGCGAACTTGGGATCGACCTTGGGCGCGGACTTCACCGGCTTGTAATACACCGTGCGGCGCGGCACACCGAACCAGCGGCACAACTTGGCGATCGAGACGGTGATGCCGTCGGCTTGCAGTCCCTGGCGGATCGTCTCGATCACTTCTCGTCCTCGCCCAGCAGGGACTGCAATTTTTTTCTGGCGCGTAACTCCAGCATCGCCTCGCCATAGGCCTCTTGCAGGTCCTTGAGCTGGCGTTCGTACTGTTCGCGCACGTCCTGCGGATTGGCGCGCAGGGCGTTCTCCATGCCCCGCTTGCCGTCATCCACCCACTGTTCCACCTCCGACGGCGACAGGTCGTACTGACGGCTTGCCCCAGCCACGGTGGTCTTGCCCTGAATAATGTCCAGCACCAGCGCGCTTTTGCGCTTGGCTGTCCAGCGTTTGATGTCTTCTTCCATCTTCGTGCTCAACGTCGTTTCCTCGATTATGACGTGAGCAGGATTTCACTGGGTCAATACAAGTATTCGTTGTAGAGATCCTGCCGATCCGTCGTGCGTTGTGCGAGATCATACGGGAAGATGGTCTTGATGACCTCCCGCAGATCATCGCGGCCACTTCCCCTTCGTCGCGGCGAATGAGTCTGAAGCCACGAAAGGTCGAACGCGGCCGGCTGTTCGACAGTCGTGAAAAGGTTAAAGAACTCGCCCCTGGTGAGAAGGGTTTGAACACCCTCGCGCCAGGCGTCCAGCGGCGTGATGCCGACAACGTTGTGCGCAATCACTACGAATCCTCGACGGTTTGTGGCGGGTGATAGGTCAAGGTCTGCCGGTCGAGGTCCACATCAATGCGACCACCGCAGTGATCCTTCAACTGCTTGAACGCCGAGTAGCCCTGTAGGATAGCGGCCTTCCACTGTTTCGCAGTACAGCGATGGACTTCCAATCCAGCGGTAAGGCGAATGATGGTCTTGAGCAGGCCGATGTCGACTGAACTCTCTTCGCTGTACCAGGCTCGCTGCGGCGCTTCGTTAAAGACGAGCGCAGAGATAGCCTCTTCGACCACTACCGCACGGCCACCGTCTTCAATTTCGTCGATGCGCGGGTCACTCCTACGCTTGCGCCGCAAGAGACGCCGGACCACCGGAGACCAGCCAAGTACCGCGGCGTAGGCTAAATGGAATACGTCGTGATATCGGTAGCCATCCCCCTTATGGGCGTTGTCGGTTAGGGTGTCGCCGACGATAACGCCGCTGACCATAATGCGAACCAACAATTGCTTGCCGTTTCGCTTCTCCGAGAACGTGACGCTGAACTGCCGTGGCAGGCGCTCTTCGTGATCAAAGCCGTCGTCGAAACGGTTCACCTCGCCCTGCGAATAAAGTCGTTCCGCCTTGCGCGCGCTCTCTCGTGCCACCTCTTGCAGAGGAATTTTATGGAGGACGGCAAGGCTGGTCAGATACCAGAGGATGTCGCCGATTTCCTCTCGAAGGTCTCCGCGAAGCGTTTGGCTGTCACGTTGCAGCACCAGTTTCTTGAAGGTCGAATTGAGGTCCCCGAGCTCGCCAGCCAAACCAAGTAGGGATACGATGACCTTCTTGCGCTCGTCGGTTCGTTCGACCATGGCTTGGTAGTCGGCGAACGTACGAACCGGCTTCCGGCCACGGTCTTTGCGGTCCGATGTAGTTGGCATCCCCGCCCCCCTGCGCTATCGGCGCATTTGGCGAGGCAATTTTACGCATTTTGTAACAATCGATGTCTCGGGTTTTCCCCACCTTCCAAGAGCGGGGAAAAACCCTGCCGCCCAATCAAGAAATTCTCTCGGTGCGGGTTGAGGCAACAAATCAAGGTAGACGCGTTTCCTCATCTACCTCTCGACTGCTACTTAGCCCGTTTTCGGCTGCACCTTCTTTCGACAGGCAAAGGCCTTTCCACCGAACGCGTTTGGGCGGTGGCTGCAGCGCCAAGTGACGCAGCTGGGCTTGCCCCGTTACTCCGGACAGATCAGATGGCATGATCATGCCTGGAGAGCGAAGCGATGGCACGAAACAGAAGACATTTCACGGACGAGTTCAAGCGCGAGGCGGTGAGGCTGGCGGAACAGCCCGATAGCAACGTATCGGGCGTGGCTCAGGACCTGGGTTTGGATCCCAGCGTTCTACGGCGTTGGGTCGGGCAGATGCGCGGCGGCACATGGGAGCCGACGCCCGGCAAGGCGCTCAAGAGTGCCCAGCAGCAGGAAATCGAGCAACTACGGCGGGAGCTGGCCAAGGTCAAGACCGAACGAGACATATTAAAAAAAGCGGTCGGATACTTTGCCAAGGACCAGACATGAAGTATCCGTTCATCGCCCGGCATCGGGCCGTCTGGTCGGTCAGCGAGCTATGCCGAACCTTGGGCGTGTCGCGCAGCGGCTTTTATGAATGGCATGGCCGCTCGCCCAGCGCTCGGGAACAGGCCAACGAGCGATTGATCGGCCGTATCCGAGAGAGCTTCCAGTCCAGCGATCGGACGTATGGCAGCCCTCGGGTATGGCGGGATCTGCGCGCCTGGGGCGAGCACTGCGGCAGGCATCGTGTGGCGCGTCTGATGCGCCGGGCAAACCTCGTGGCACGAACCAAGCGCCGTCGTCACCCGTCGGATGCGGGGCCAAGATCGGCTCATGCCATTGCCGCCAACGTGCTGGATCGAGACTTTACGGCCCGCGCGCCCAACCAGAAATGGGTGGCCGACTTCACCTATGTCTGGACAGCAGAGGGCTGGCTCTACGTGGCGGCCGTCATGGACTTGTACTCACGACGTATCGTCGGCTGGTCCATGCAGGCCAGCATGACGTCGCAATTGGTGACCGACGCCCTGATGATGGCGTTGCATCGGCGAGGCCGCCCGCGCGAAGTCCTGCACCACTCCGACCAGGGCAGCCAGTACACCAGCGAGCAGTTCCAGATGCTGCTGGCCGATGCTGGGATCGTGTGCAGCATGAGCAAGCGCGGGGACTGCTGGGATAATGCCGCCATGGAGAGCTTCTTCTCCACGCTGAAAACCGAACGGCTGAGCCGACGGATTTACCGGTCCCGCGATGAGTGCAGGGCCGAGGTGTTCGACTACATCGAGCGGTTCTACAACACAAGGCGCCAGCACTCAACGCTGGGATACGTCAGCCCCATGCAGTTCGAGGCGGCGGTTTGTTAGGTTAAACAACCTGTCCGGAGAGGCGGGGCAAGCCCACTCGTTCTTCACTAGCACCGACTATCGAAACTTCACCGAGTCTCGTAATTTCAGCGGTCGGCAGTTTGCACTTGGTCTACAACATCGCTTCTAGCGTTTAGGCGCAATGTAATTTTTTGACCTCAGCCACTCGCTCTCGCCCGATCTCTCAAGATCGAGTCGGCTGGGTCTCTACCTCCGATCAGAGCCAACTAACACGCATGGTAGCCCTCGACACCAAACGCACGCGCCCGACAGACATGATATATATAGGCACAGGCTGGCGTTTTGCCTCAGCCAAGCAAGGCGAAGCTCTCCTCGATTACTCCTGGCGCACGAATCGCTCTAATTCTGGAACAAGCGCCCACCCCATAGTTATATTGACTTCCTGTAAAATCAGCGATGAAGCTGCTAGTTGTTGAAGACGAAAGAAAGTTGGCGGCCTACCTTGCCCGTGGCCTCCAGGAAGAGGGATATCAAGTCGACGTGGCTCACACCGGGTTGGACGGATTGCATCTGGCTGTCGAGTTTGACTATGATTTGATTTTGCTCGACTGGATGTTGCCAGGCGTGGACGGATTCTCCATATTGCAGGTACTCCGTAGGACGCGCAAAACTCCTGTTTTGATGCTAACCGCTAAGAGCGATGTTGATGATCGCGTGCGCGGTTTACGTGCTGGTGCCGATGATTACCTCACCAAGCCCTTTTCGTTTTCCGAACTCATAGCCCGCGTAGAAGCACTGCTGCGCCGCGGCGGATCGGAATCGGCCGACGCACCCCAGACCATGTTCAAAATGGCTGACCTTGAGGTGGATTTGGTCAAGCACCGAGCCCGGCGAGGCGACGAAGTGCTGGACTTGAGTCCCAAGGAGTTTTCACTGCTCAAGCTGTTCCTAGAACATCCTGGCAGAGCGCTCACGAGAACCTTCATTGCCGAACACGTGTGGAACATCAACTTCGATACCGAGACGAACGTTGTCGAAGTAGCGATACGCAGACTGAGACTCAAGCTCGACACACCTTTTCCCAAGCCCTTGTTACACACAATACGTGGCGTAGGCTACATTCTCGAAGATCGTGATGCCCCCCCCAAGTAAGGTACGCTCACTCGGTAAAGAGCTTTCTTTCCGCTTGGCCTTACTAACGTTCTGCGGTTTGGCTTTGGTCAGTGCTATCGTCTATATTGCAACGGCCGTCCAGTTGGACGATCGACAAACCAGCCAACTTCTGCAATATAAAAAACTTGTGGAACATCTGGCTGCGGAGCACTCCCGCGCCCACGAAGCAGATCTCTTCAACCACAAGCTCGACGACCTGTTCGGTGGCCGCGCGGACATTTCGCTGACTCTAAAAACCGCAGCGGATGTACCTACATATGCGAGCAAGTCCTCGATAGGAGGATCTAGACGTACCTATCAGTTTATGCTCGCCACAGGTAGCGACGACCAAGCTCGAACGACGGCTATCCTTACGCTGTCTACACAGAGAGATGACCAGTTGCTTCGGCATCTCGCTTTGACCTTATTCATCGTCGCATTGGGCGGAGCGTCCATCGTCTCGACATGTGGATTCTTTTTGGTGCGATGCGGCTTGGCGCCGGTCGGGCACTTGGTGCGACAAGTCAAGGCAATCCCGACCAGCCGGATCCATACGCAGTTGGACGGTTCTTTACAACCTGTAGAGCTCCAGCCCCTCGTAGAACAGTTTAACGCACTCTTACACCGGCTGGACCAAGCGTATGAGCAACAAAAGGGGTTCAATGCCGATGTTGCACATGAGCTTCGTACGCCATTGGCGAACATGACTGCGAATAGCGAGCTTGCGCTGATCAGTTCTGCAGACCAACAAGCACTGCGCGACGCCCTCGAATCCAATCTCGAAGAGCTAGGCCGCATGACGACAATCATCAGTGACATGCTCTTCCTCGCTCAGGCTGACCGAGGTGAAGAGGCAAGAAAAAGTCAGACGAGCAGTCTTTTGAACGAACTCCGCAACGTACTCGTCTATTACGAGGAAACTTTAGAAGAAGCGGACCTCAGAATCACGACAGAAGGTGATGCCGCGGGCGAATATGACATCTCCCTGCTAAGAAGGGCCATCTCGAATCTGGTCGAGAACGCCGCACGTCATGCGACCAAAGGCAGCGTCATTCTGCTACGGTTGTTGCGCGAAGGAACGAACACCGTGATCGAGGTAGAGAACACGGGGAGCCCAATTCCCCCAGAGCAGTTGGATCGCATCTTTCAACGCTTTTACCGAATCGCTGAAAATCACAGCAACCATCGGCGCAATCACGGGCTTGGTCTCTCGATCGTCGCAGCGATCGCCAGGATGCATGGAGGCCAAGCATTCGCTCACTCCTCCGAGACAACGACGCGCATCGGGCTTCGCCTGCCCACGCATGCCAACTCTCCCAAACTTCTCTAGAGATCGAATAAGGAAGCGCCGCTCACGGGTAAGTGCTCTCGGAGTAGTCTATGCGTACAGCGGTGCCGCCCCCCTCGCTCCTGGACGCACGAATAGGCCATGCCAACCGTTCCGCTAGAATGCTTACCACGACCAGACCCAGCCCTGACGACTTTCGCCTATTCCATGGGTCGTCTTTACTCAATGTAGTCAACAGGTCAAAGCCGGCATCATCGAGCCCGCCGCCCTGATCGCACACTTCAAGATAGTCTCTCTCCACCACCACGGCGATGAGCCCCACGGTATGCCGCAAGGCATTCTGAAGAATGTTGACCAAGAGCATCTTCGCCAAAGATCGATCAGCGAACGTGACGGTATCACGTCGCTTGACTACGGAAATGCGAGAAGTACTAGCATCTACATTCGCTAGATCGGCAAGCGCTTCGGTCAACAATTCGACGACATGAAAACGCTCTTCTCTAGTAGGGATCTCCTGCTTACGTCCCATCTTTAGAACCACTTCGAGGTTACCTGCCATCTCTTGAGCAGCCCGTTGCGCGCGTGTCAGCGTCTTCAAGTCTGCTTCCCCTAACCCCCCTCTGTCTCTCATGACATTCAACGCCCCGGTTACCACAGCAATCGGCGTACGCAACTCATGACTGGCCAATCGCAAAAGCGTTCGCTCCCTAGCGATATACGCTTCAAGTTCCCGCAGAAAAATATTGAAATTCTCCGCAATGGAATTCAGCGCTGAATCGTGAAACTCTGTGGGCACTCTGTCAATTGTTTCGCTGGGCCGGGTCCTATCAATCATCAGCGCGAGCGAGCGAATCGGTCGTACAAGCCGCAGCCCCCCGACTCTGGCCAGGAAGAACGCCACGATCAGAACCAGAAAGCTCGTGCCCCACACTCCTCGCTCAAGGAGGACAATCTCGTTCTCGAAGAGAGTGATGTCTCTGGCCAAATAGAACGTACCACCTTCCACCGGTGTAATAGCGACGAGGAACGTCTTTTCGTTAAAAAAGACGTCGTCTGAAAAGGGTGCCTTCCGACCTTGAAATAGCTCGGGGAGCTCGATCTGGCTTAGTGACTCCGTCGGGACATAGAGGGCCATCATCCCTGGCGATGACCATTGCATCGGGGCACCCGTTGTCACCGCACCAACGAGCGCCTCTCGAATCTGCCGCATATCCGTACGCAACATGGCTCGCTCAATACCTTCATGAGCCATCATTGACACTAGCACGACGGCGGCCAGGCAGAAGCCCGACACGGAGGCAACCAGCCACTGAATCCGAGTTGATATCGACCGGGTCATTTCACTCTTCGTCAGGTTGAATTAGCCTGTAGCCCCGCCCTCTTATTGTTCTGATTAAGTCAGCATTTACGGTTATCTTTAGCAGACGCCGCAAGTTGTATATATGGGTCCGCAATGTATGAGCATCGACTTCTCGATCTTTGACCGAAAGTTCTGCCATAAGCTCCTCATAGCTCACGAAGCTTGGATAACGCTTGATTAGGGTCTCGAAAATCACGGCTCCGCTCGATCCCAGTTCGACACTCGGCCCACCTTCTACCGATAATGTCAGCGTTCCTTGATCAAAGCCAAGCACCCCTGCGCGAATCGTTTTTTTCCTGACTGAAGACCGTCGATGCAGCGCCTCAATGCGGGCCTTGAGTTCACGCAGATCAAACGGCTTCACCAAGTAGTCGTCGGCTCCACTCTCAAACCCTTCCATCTTGTCCTCTACTTCGGACCGAGCAGTTACCAGAATAATAGGAGTGGAGGATCCCAACTCACCGCGGACCTTTCGACAAAGCTCAATCCCCGACAAGGCGGGCAACATCACATCCAAAATGATGACGTCATACTGATTGACGCCGAGCAGATGTAGAGCTGTCAAGCCATCATAAGCAAAGTCGAGCGCATAACGCTGTTCGCCCAAATATTCCATAATATTTTCGGCCAACTGCAATTGATCTTCGACGATGAGAACCCGGATCAAACGGTCCATATCATACTGCGCGGGCGGTGAGGTGCACGAGTCTTGAGGATGACTCTGGAATGTCAGCTGTCGAAACCACGACGAGGAAATAGCGTTTGTTCTCATACGCAAGCTTCCAGCCAGAAGGAATCATTCGAGTGAACTCTTTGAAGACTAGCTTCGGGACTGCCACGTTGACCGGTTGATCAGAGGAGGCCAGTATTGCGAAGAGATCGCGCAACGCTACCTGCTCGGCTTTGCCTGCTGAGTAAAATCTTGCTGAGAATGGCATTGCGTCCACGTAGATAAGGCGCGCATCGGTACCAGCACCGCGGCTCTGGGCATAACGAATCAGCGATCGCTCTGACTTCACCCGATCAGGCCAATCACTTACCACGCCGGTGAGCACGAGGCATATCAGTGGCACGAGTGCGCCCGCAACTACAACACCCTTGTTCTTGATAGACCATCCCCTCCTGCGAATATACAGGGCGCTGAGCATGGCGAAGGCAGGTAACCCAGGTAGTACATATGTCCACAGGATGTTATGAGCGAATGAAAAAAAGAACATGGGAAACACCGCCCACGACGCCATGTATTTCACTTCATCGTCGCGCACAAGCATAGGTATATCGGCGAAAGTGGAGCGTCTGAACACCGCCTCGAGCAGAGCCACCAGTAGTACCAAACTCCATGGGAATGCAGCCACCCCCCAATTCCACCATATGGCGCCAAACGGCTTGAGATGGGCCGAACCGTACAGGTCCCCCTGCCAACCTGGCTCCAGGAATCGCAGTAAATGTTCGCCGATGATGAAGTATTGGAGAAAGCCAGGGGTTCGAATTTCCGCCATACCGTACCACGGCAGAACCAAAAGCGCAGTTAGCAGCCCCCCCCTTAACCACGGCAAGCTGCGCAACGAGCTCCAATGCATCCGCGACAAGCACAGCCAGATCAATATTGGCCCAACGATTAGGACGGCGGCCAGAGGCCCCTTTGCCAAGAGGCCGATAACAATACCGAGAAAGAAGCCGTAACCCCAGGCTTGGCTCTGATTAAGCACAGCCAATCTGAACGACACCATACTCAGCGTGGTTCCTAATGCTAGAAAAGGATCGGTCAACACGGCGCCGGCGCCAACAAACGCGAGTAAAGACGTGGCAAGAATCCATGCCGTCAATTGCGCGCTAGCTAGATCCCGGACCGTACGCAAATATGCGAACGCTAGCGCGATAGTTGCTGATGCGACCATCAAGGATGGCAACCGCCCTGCGATCTCATTTACGCCAAATAGACGAAAGCTCGCAGCTTGGGCCCAGAATGACAATGGCGGCTTTCCCCAAAATGGCACGCCTGGCGAGAACCAAGGTGTCACCCAGTTATCCGTTTCGATCATGAGACGGGCTATTTCTGCGTATCGGGGCTCCGATGTATCAATGAAAGGCACTAGGTACATCGCGACAACGCGAACACCGATCACTGCACCAAGCAGGAGGACTATCAGTCGAGTGTTAGATGCCATTCGAATCAGTGCTGACGTTGCTGCGCCGGCATATGCGCCCGCTCGACTATGCCCTGTATCAGATAAACCGGCCGCTGTTTGATTTCCGTATGAATTCGTCCCACATATGTACCTAGCACCCCGATAGTCGAGAGCTGCAAGCCGGACAGGAATGCCAACAGCGCAACGAACGCAAGCGGAACAGATATCGACTCACCATAAAGCAAAGCACGAGCTATGACGAAGAGGCCAAGCACCGAACCTATAATCAGAATGATGGCTCCGGCAATGGAAGCTATGCGAAGTGGGCTGAGCGAGAACGAGGTGATACCATCAAAGCCAAGCTTCGCCAGATTAGCCAACCCCCATTTGCTTTTGCCGGCCGCACGCGGTGCTCGATCATAGAGAATCGTCGTGGTGGGCATGCCGATCCACGCGAAGAGTCCTTTCATGTATCGACTGCGTTCCGTCATGCTTCTCATCGCGGCAACGGCTCGCCTGCTCAGCAGCCGAAAGTCGCCGGTGTCCGGCGGTATTGCGACCTCGCTCAACCGATTCAAGATTCGATAGTAGAGATGTGCCGAGACACGTTTCATCCATGTATCTCCCACTCGGGTCCGTCGACGCATTACTACAACGTCCGAGCCCGCTCGCCAAGCATGAATCATGTCTGGAATCAGCTCTGGCGGATCTTGCATATCTGCATCGAGGATGATGACGGCATCCCCTCGGGCATAGTCAAGTCCCGCTGTCATCGCCGCCTCTTTTCCAAAATTTCTCGACAGATGAATGACACGCACAGCATCCATGTCGCTCGCAACGCGATCGAGGTATAGGGACGTGCCATCAGTGCTACCGTCATCGATGAATAGCAATTCATACGAAAGCGAGAGCGAGTCCAATACATTCCTGAGCCGGGCCAAACAGACGGGTAGCACGGCTAATTCGTTGAACACCGGGATGATGACGGTCACTACAAGCGGTGCCGATGGGAAATGCGGCAAGAGTGCGCCACTCATGAGCGAAAAATCCGCCTTGTCATAAAAAAATTGAAGACGGCTACGAGCGCGGTGGTCAGCAGTTGTGCTGAAGCAACATTCGTAGACAAATTGTCGAATACCCATTTGAAAATCGTTGAATTAAGCGACCAGCCGGCACACACTAGTAAAGCGTAAGGTAGTGCATGTAAAAACGCTGTCCTGGAGCTAGGAAAAGTTATCGTGCGCTGCCATACAAAGTTGACAAAGGCGCCCGTGATCGCACCAATGGAGGTTGCAACCACGGGGCTGACAGAGCAAACGATCAATACAAACATCGTCAGCCAGTGCATACCTGTGGCCGCAACTGCTCCAACCAGATAGCTACTCGCCAAACGAGAATAAACGCAGATCCAAGTTCTCAGCAGAGAATCTCCTTCAGAGATGTCCGGATGCGGTGGAGTGTAGCGAGAGCTACCTCAAGCCTTGATCAACGGATAATCAAGAATTCGTCAAAGTTGATTTGCTCCGTGTGAAGCAGCTCTGCTCTATGAGAGCGCCCCGACTTGATCGTCGGGGCGTCAGTCCGTCCAAGTAGGCTAAACAGCTACGTCTTGCTGTGGCAGAACGCTGCTCTCATCATCAGACTCCTTTCGGTGGACCAAACGATACAAGAGCGGAAGAACGAGTAGCGTAAGAGCAGTCGACGAGATAATGCCTCCGATTACTACCGTAGCGAGCGGCCGCTGAACCTCCGCGCCAGTGCCTGTGGCCAGCGCCATGGGAATAAAGCCGAGCGAGGCCACTAGGGCTGTCATCAACACTGGACGCAATCGCGTCAACGCCCCCGTCCGAACAGCTTCCTGAAGCGTTGCCCCTTCTGAACGCAGGGATCGGATAAAGGACAACATGACGAGACCGTTGAGCACGGCCACACCCGAAAGCGCGATGAAGCCGACGGCGGCCGATATCGACAGCGGAATTCCACGCAGCCACAGGGCAAGAATGCCCCCCGTCAACGCGAAGGGAATGCCAGTAAAAACGATCAGTCCGTCTCTGACATTACCAAACATCGCAAAAAGCAAAACAAAAACGAGCAGCAGCGCGACAGGTACCACGATCTGTAGTCTCGCTGTCGCGGATTGCAGTTGTTCGAACGTTCCCCCCCATGTAGACCAGTAGCCGGCAGGCAACGTGACTGCTTCGTCGATCCGCTGCTCGGCTTCAGTCACAAACGATGTAAGATCCCTCCCGCGGACATTCGCGCTAACTACAATCCTGCGCTTGCCATTCTCGCGGCTGATCTGGTTGGGGCCAGGAGCAAGATCGAAAGAAGCCACCTCCGAAAGAGGAACGAAGGCCGTCCGTGCATCTCCACTTCTAGGAAGGGCGACAGGAAGGCGCTTGAGACTCTCGATGTCGCTCCGAACATCGTCCGGCAGGCGCACCAGTACGTCGAATCGACGATCACCTTGGTAGAAGATACCTGCTTCGCGTCCACCCACGGCGGTGGCGATCGTCTCCTGAACCTCAGCCATGCTGACCCCATATCGTGCTGCCTTCTGTCTGTCGACAGATATGGTCAGCATGGGAAGGCCCGTGGTCTGCTCCGCCTTGACCGACTCGGAACCCGCGATCTTGGATAGAACGCCGACCACTTCCGCAGCCGAACGCTCAAGTTGTGCCATGTCATCGCCGAAAATCTTGACTGCGACGTCCGAACGCACACCCGAAATGAGTTCATTGAATCGCATCTGGATCGGCTGCGTGAACTCGTAGTTATTACCAGGCACCTGTTCAACAATTTCCTGGATTGCGGCGAGCACTTCCTCGTGAGACCGCCTCGGCTTCGGCCAATCAGCAAGCGGCTTCATGATGATGTAGGTATCCGCGATATTGGGCGGCATCGGATCTGCAGCCACCTCTGCCGTACCCACGCGCGCGAATACCCGATCCACCTCAGGTACCTTCTTGATATTCTTCTCCAGGAGCTGCTGCATGGCGACGGATTGCGAAAGGCTTGTGCCAGGAACACGCAACGCCTGGACGGCGATGTCCCCTTCGTTCAGGTTGGGAATGAATTCCGCGCCCAGTCTCGTGGTCAAGGCCATCGAAAGGACGACTGCGACGCCAGCAAACACGAGTACGATCAAAGGATTGGCCTGGGTCCAAGCCAACATTGGCTCATATCCACGGCGTGCCCACGACATCAAGCGATTCTCTTTCTCCTCCACCTTCTTGTTCAAGACAAGTGCGACCGCAGCAGGTACAAAGGTGATCGACAGGATCATCGCTCCCAATAGGGCCAACACCACGGTGATAGCCATGGGATGGAACATCTTTCCTTCTACGCCGCTCAGCGCGAAGATCGGTAGGTACACGATCATGATGATCAACTGCCCGTAGATCAGAGGCCGACGGGCCTCGCGTGCGGCCTCGAAGACCTCGCCGAATCTCTCCTCCCTTGTCAACAGCCGTCCCTGGCTGGCTTGAGCGTGCGCCAGCCGGCGCACGCAGTTTTCGACAATCACTACCGCTCCATCCACAATGATCCCGAAATCTAGCGCCCCCAAGCTCATAAGGTTGGCACTGACTTTATAGGTAACCATGCCGGTGAAAGTGAACAACATCGATAAGGGAATGATCATCGCAGTGATCAGCGCCGCTCGAATGTTGCCCAAGAACAAGAACAGTACGACGATGACGAGGGCAGCCCCTTCGACCAAATTCTTCTTGACGGTTGCGATGGCCTTGTCGACAAGGTTGGTCCGATCATAGACCGTGATTGCTTTTACACCGGGCGGCAATGTCTTGTTGATACTAGCCAGACGTACATCTACGGCTTGGGCGACCGAACGGCTGTTTTCGCCGATCAGCATGAACACGGTTCCCAGAACGACTTCACGCCCATTTTCGGTCGCCGCCCCTGTCCGCAACTCTTTGCCGATACCGACTTCCGCCAGATCTCTAACCCGGATCGGTTGCCCTCCCGCGCTACTGACGATGATGTTGGCGATATCTTCAATCGAGCCTACCTGACCAGGGGCACGAACCAAGTACTGTTCGCCACCCCGCTCGATGTACCCAGCACCAACATTGACGTTGTTGTTCTCCAGCGCAGCCACGACGTCAGCCAAGGTCAAACCGTAAGCGGCAAGCCGCTCCAGGTTGGGGGAGACGACATACTCCTTATCATAGCCGCCGATCGTGTTGACCTCGGTGACGCCCGGCACCGTGCGCAGTTGCGGACGGATAATCCAGTCTTGAATTTCGCGTAGATCAGTAAGGGTGTACTCGGATCCATCAGGCTTCTTTGCACCAGGCTCCGCCTCTACGGTCCACATGTAGATCTCGCCCAGCCCAGTCGATATCGGCCCCATAGTCGGCGTAATGCCGGCAGGCAGAGATGCCGCAGCCTCCTGGATGCGTTGGTTGACCAACTGACGCGCGAAGTAAATGTCGGTTCCGTCCTTGAAAATCACCGTGACCTGGGACAAACCATAACGTGATAGCGAACGCGTCTGTTCTAGATCCGGCAACCCCGCCATAGCCGTTTCTACGGGAAAGGTAATGCGCTGCTCGGTCTCCAACGGTGAATATCCAGGCGCAGCCGTGTTGATCTGCACCTGCACGTTGGTGATATCGGGCACCGCATCTATGGACAGTCTCGTGTAGTTATAAGCCCCGATGCCGATGAGCCCAATAACGGCGAGCATGATCAACCATCGTTGCTCGATGGCAAAGCGAATTAGTTTCTCAAACATGATTTTTCCTGCGAGAGCCTAGATGCGTGCGATGCGAGCCATCTCGGTCAAGTTCAGTGAGCATGTTCCGCCTCACTCTTGCCGAGCTCCGCCTTCAACGTGAAAGTATTGGTGGCTGCGTAGCGCTGCCCAGGTGCGAGACCGCCAGTCACTTCGACGGAGACACCATCCGAGCGTCCCACCTGAACCTTCTGAGCCTTGAAGCCCTCAGGAACAACCAGGAAAATCGTGCTTGAGTTATCTACCGTTTGAATCGCAGACGCGGGTACGGCAATAGCCACCGGTTGAGGCTTTGCCATGACTTCGGCCGTAATGAACAGCCCAGGGCGCCACAACGCCCCCGGGTTCTGTAACGTGACTCTCGCGGTGGCCGTTCGGGTCTGATCGCCGATCAGGGGTCCCACATAGTCCACGGTTCCCTCGGTGGTCTGCGAGAACGCACTTGTCGAGATTCGAACCTTTTCTCCGACGCTAACCACAGGAAGGTCTTTGGGCGCAACGATGAACTCCGCCCAGACCGTACGTAGATCTGCGATCGTGAACGCCTGCTCGGTCTCGGTGACGGCTTCGCCCAATGTCATATGCTTGGCGATGATCACACCCTCGAAAGGTGCCCGCAACGCGTACTGGTTGAGTCCGGAAGCTACCGGCCCAGCTCCAACAGCCGCCAGCTTCTGACGCGCATTCTGCACAGCAATGTTTGCTTCCTCTCTTGCGGTTTTGGCCTGAAGAAACTCTTGCTCAGCAGACACCTTCTCGTTCCACAGCCGTTCTTCGCGCTTGAATGTCTGATCGGCCAGCTCCGCCCGCCGCTGTGCAGCCGTCAACTCGCTTCGCAGATCAGACAAGCTCGTACTGGCGATCATCGCTAGTACCTGCCCGCCTTTGACTGTTTGCCCCAGATCGGCAGAGACGGCTTCGACAATGCCTGCTACCCGCGGCACCACGTGTGCCAACCGATCTGCATTGAACCGGATTTCCCCGGGGAAGCGCGTAGACGGAGTGATTGTGCCGGGACCTGCAATAGAAACTCGAATATCGCTTTGAGCCGTCTGCTCGGCCGTGAGCTTGATTACGCCTTCATCATCATGCCCTTCTTCGGTAGTGCGGGTACCGTTATCACTTTCCTGGCCATGACCATGACCATCGCCGTCGTCATGCGAACCAGGCTGATAGAGAATTCCGAACATGGCAAAGGCGCCGGCCGCAACGAGGGCTGCCGCGACGATAGCCTGCTTCTTAGTAATCGACATATACCTTCCTTAGCGACCGAGAACCCGATCGATGACAATGGCGGCCTGATAGGAATCAGCCAATGTGGTCAGATAGCGAATGCGTGATTGAAAAAGCGTCCGCTGAGCATCAAGCACATCAATAAAGCCGAATTTGCCCGCTTCAAACCCCTTTGTCGCCACGTCGTACGCCTGCTGGGCTCCAGGAAGCAAGGTCGTGCGCAGCATCTGAGCTGCAGCCCGGGCCTGAGACAGGCGTAGCGCTGCCTGCGACAACTCATTTCGCATCGTGATCTCGATCGAACGGTACTGATCTTGTGCTTGGTCAGCGCGAACCTTGGCCTCGTAAAGATTGCCTTGGTTTCTATTGAAGAGCGGTAGTGGAATCGAAATGCCGATCAGGGTCTGATTCCTACCCAGCTCGTTGTTGCGCTGGCTACCGGCAGAAATCGTTATGTCCGGATATTGCTTGGAGCGCTCCACATCGACAACAGCCTGACGGCGCTCGATTTCCAGCCGCCCAACCACCAGTTCCGGTGAGGCACCAAGATCACGTAGCATCGCATCTACCGGACCACGGTCGGGCAGTTGTTCGAGGTCACCAATCGCGCGCAAAAAAACTGGATCGCTATTGCCCCAGAGCATCGCCAGGGACCGACGTGCTCCCTCTAAACGGGTACTGGCATCGGTCAACGCAAGCTCGGCATTGCCCTGCTCGACCTGGGCGCGGGTTTCTTCTAGTGGAGGCACTTTGCCTGAAGCTACTCGACGGCGAGCAATATCCGTAGCCTTCTTCGCGACACCCAAAGAGGCTTGCGCCAGCTCTACGCTCTCTTGTGCAATGAGTACCTCGAAAAATGCGGCGACCGTCGCCGCGCGCACGTTGGCTCGGGCCAGAGTCAAGTTCGCCACTGCGACGCTCTGGGCTCGCTGGGCAGCAACAACGCGGGCCGTCCGCTTGCCTCCCAGCTCGATCGGAATACCGATTTGCGCGGCGGTTGTCCGCGTCTCCCGCCGCGTGTCTTCCGTGCTAACGGAAAGCTCGGGGTTGGGTATCAACCCCGCCTGGGTGATGCTGCCATCCAGCGCATCGACCTCCTTAGCCGCTGCCTGCAACGCAGCATTGTTGTTGGCGCTCAAGGCCAGTGCGGCATCCAGGGTCAATGGAGCGGCAGGCTCAATTCCCTGAGTCGACGGTAGGCTGGAGAAAGGTTGTGCCCATGCGGGCACCATGAGATTGGCGAGCAGCGCCAACCACAATACAAGGAATCGCATCGAATTTCACCTGAAACGAAATCTGGAAATTCGGCGAGACAGGAAGGATGTTACGGTCTCGCCGACTAACTAGGCGAGACGCGCCACTGAGGCCGTTCAGGTTGAAAAACAGGGCTGGGTAAGGGCGACCAGTGCGGTAGACCACTCAGCACAAACGCCGCTGAACTCGCCGCAACGAACGCAACTGCAGAGAAGACAGCATGGCTAGCGACCAGATGACAAGCCATGCAATCAGCATGGGACCATCCGGCGTCGCTCTTGCCCGAATCTTCACCCATGTGAATGTGTTTGTGATGCCCGAAGTGGCTCGACACTGCCTGCTCCGACTCGTGCTCGCAATACCGCGCTGATGCCCCCCAGCTAGCCTGGAACGGCACAAGCACGATCAGAAGGATGACGAAGAGTCGACGCATTGCTGAAGTTTACTGGATGTCTACGATGCCATTGACCAACAAGTTACTGACAATTTTGTTATCTCTTGCGCCGCACCACTTGCGAGCCCGGCGAGCTATTGCACAACCGACCGTCATTTAGAACCCTGAAGTGACTTCATGGTCAAGAATAATTTTATGTCTGTTGTGCTTCAGGTGGGCATCGCACCTCGTTGGAACGAAGAAAGCTTGTAAGAGTAGCAGCTGCCCGCGCTCGAATACCGGCATAGCGCCGGCAAGAAGTCCGCACCATATCAACGGACTGCTAAACCGATCCGCTCGCGGGACGCGCGTTCGTAGGATGAACATATCGCTGGGGTCGAGCTGAGCGTGAGATCCCTACAAGTCCAGCTTGCCGGCTTCTGAACAAGCTAGCACTGCCACTGATCGTCAGTCCCGCACTCAGCCCAAGTCCGCAAGGTAAGAACCTCTCTGGCAATGTGCGAAAGAAGTCTATAGCTGTCGTTAGGTGCCGTCCCCGGTCCTTAAACCGAATTCATGTTTGGATGCAAATATCAAAGCGGCATCAAACGTCGCTCGTTCTCCTATACTGAGATGAAATACTCGCTGAAGTACAGCCCACGCCATACAGCGGTCTTTGAGATTCCAGTGAACATGCCAAAAGTTGCAGATCGGACTGATACGCGTGTGCAGCTCTCAGCGCATAAGATGCAGTCTCTGGTTGACATCAGGAAAACTTACTTCGCACACGGCGCCGATAAGGTCGGGGATGCACCTTCCTCATTTATCAGTGTGGCACAGGACAACTCCTCGTCAGATGCAGTCCGAGCGAAATTTGACTACCAGCGTTCGGAAGTGCTCGTGCCGGCAGAAAGATCAGTTGCTCTGCGCCGTCTATGCGCTCAGGCCGCTGACGCATAGCGCCCCAACAGGAAAGACGGCATGAAGCAATTGATCGCCTTCGACCTCGATGGAACACTCACCGAGAGCAAGCAGCCACTCTCAACCGAAATGGCTGCGCTACTTTCGCGTCTGCTTAGCGTTGCCGAGGTTGCCGTAATCTCGGGCGGAGACTGGCCGCAATTCGACAAACAGGTTGCCTCACGTCTGCCCGACAATACAGCGCGCTCGCGGCTATGGCTTATGCCAACCACCGGCACCAAGCTCTATCGATTCGTCGACGATGCGTGGCAGGCCATCTACGCCGAACTATTCGACGATATAGAGAAGACGAAAATCCGAATAGCATTCGATCGGGCGTTAGCAGAGGCGAAACTTGTCGATAAGCACATTTGGGGAGAGCGAATCGAGGATCGCGGAAGCCAGATCACCTTTTCTGGCCTCGGCCAAGATGCGCCTCTAAAGGAAAAAGAACGGTGGGACCCTGATCGCACCAGGCGCACCCAACTCCAGAAGACATTGCGTGCGGCACTGCCCGGCCTATCAATCACCCTGGGCGGCACCACGTCGATCGATGTCACTCGACCCGGCGTCGACAAAGGCTACGGTCTGAAACGGTTAAGCGCGGAAAGTGGCGTGCCGCTCGATGAGATGCTATTCCTCGGCGACGCGCTTTATCCAGGCGGCAACGACTATCCCGCGACCGAGATCGGATTGGATACGGTGAGGGTGCGCGATGTGGCTGAAACGGCGTCCGTCATAGCGGCAATCATCGCTTGCCTGAAGCGGTGAGAGACGGTCTACATGAACGAAACCTTATCCACCGAACGACGCACGCTCTGGATCGTGCTTCTACTGAATGCGGCCATCGCCACAGGGTTCTTCGCAACTGGCGTGCTCGCAGATTCGAGCGCGCTAATCGCTAACGGCGTCGACAATCTGTCAGACATGGTCGTCTATGCGCTAAGTCTGCTCGCACTGGGCCGTGGCAAGAATTGGAAGACACATGCTGCGGGCGCATCAGGCGTGATGCTGCTGATTTTCGCAGGAGGCATCGTACTCGATGTAGGCCGGCGCTACGTCGAGGGTAGTGATCCAATCGGTCTCACGATGATGGTCATGTCGGCGGTCGCTGGCGCCGTGAATTATGTCTGCCTGCGGCTGCTCCAGCGCCTGAAGGAGCCAGACGTCAACTTGCGCGCCGCGACCACTTTCAGCTTCAACGACTTCGTTTCCAATGGCGGCATTCTCATCGCAGGGTTGATGGTGCTGTGGCTCGGTAGCAACTGGCCAGACCTAGTGGTGGGGCTCGCCACAGCTTTTATTGCGATCAAGGGTGGCATCGAAATCTTGCGAGACGCCCGAAATGAAAACAAGATGATAAGGACTCCCCCCGATGACCGATAAGCTTGAGCTTGACATACCCGTCGTGCTGCCAGAAGTGCCAGATTCGACCGATGCGTGCGTTAGTCGGCTCGTCTCGACGCTCAGCACCAAGCTTGGTGTAGATAGGGTGCACGTCCTAGCCGCCGAGAATTCTTCGCCGGCCAAGCTATGCATCCACTACGATCCGGCCATCGTGCCTCTGGCTCGCATTCGAGAACTCGCGCAAGTAGCGGGAGCCGAGATCAGCGCTCGATTTGGGCACGCTCTCTGGCAGGTCGAGGGTATAAGCCATCAGCGGCGTGCCAATACGGTGTCAGAGCGTGTGCGCGCGATTGCCGGAGTAGTCGAAGCCTCCGCCAGCTCGACCGGGCAAGTTCACGTTGAGTTTGATCGCGAGAAAACGTCCGAGCAGCATATTCTTGAGGTGATGGCCACATTGGGAGTTGCTCCAGCACGCAGACCGTCTAGTGCCACAACGGAGCACGGATCTGCCGGCCATCAGCACGCCTCCGACGAGAAAGGGGCTGAACACACTCATGCTCATGGCGGCCTCCTCGGCGCAAATACAGAGATGATCTTCGCTCTGACCTGCGGCGTACTGATGGGCGCCGGCGTTGCCATTGAGAAGCTCATCGGTGATGCTCCATCATGGCTCCCTCTAGCTTGCTATATCCTCGCCTATTTTTTTGGCGGCTTCTTCACTCTGCGCGAAGCCGTCGACAATCTTCGACTAAAGCGTTTCGAGATCGACACACTAATGCTGGTGGCTGCGGCCGGCGCAGCAGCTCTTGGGTCATGGGCAGAAGGCGCGCTGCTGCTATTCCTTTTCAGCTTGGGGCATGCCCTCGAACACTATGCAATGGGACGAGCTAAGCGGGCGATCGAAGCTCTGGCTGAACTGGCCCCCGATACGGCCATCGTCCGACGCAACGGCCAAACCGAAGAAATCAAAGTCGAGGACTTGGTTGTCGGCGATACCGTCTTGGTGCGACCGAACGAGAGGCTTCCCGCCGACGGCTTTGTGTTGAAGGGCAACTCCAGTGTCAACCAAGCTCCCGTCACCGGCGAGAGCATTCCCGTCGACAAGCGCGCTGTCGCCGACGCAGGACTTGCGCGGTCCAAACCCGACACGGTTGATGCAGCATCGCGAGTCTTCGCTGGCACAATTAACGGAGGTGGAGCGATCGAGATCGAGGTCACCCGAAAGTCGACCGACTCAGCCCTCGCGCGTGTCGTTAAGATGGTCAGCGAAGCCGAAACAAGAAAGTCTCCTACACAGCGCTTCACTGACAAGTTCGAGCGGATTTTCGTCCCAGCGGTCCTGTTGTTGGCCTTTGCGCTGCTGTTTGCTTGGGTGGTCATCGACGAGCCTTTCCGCGACAGCTTCTATCGTGCAATGGCGGTGCTTGTTGCTGCGAGCCCTTGCGCGCTCGCTATTGCTACCCCCAGCGCGGTACTTTCTGGCATCGCCCGCGCAGCCCGGGGGGGAGTCTTGATCAAAGGCGGTGCGCCTCTCGAAGAACTGGGTTCACTCAATGCCATGGCGTTCGACAAGACCGGAACGCTGACCGAAGGACGGCCGCGAATCACCGACGTTTTGTCCGCAGAGGACATCAGTGAAGAGGAGTTACTGACCGTTGCTGTCGCTGTCGAATCTCTGAGCGACCATCCCTTGGCCGCGGCCATTGCTCGCGACGGTCGTGAGCGTCTTGGCGGCCGCGCCATTCCTACCGCTAGCAGCCTCGAGAATTTGATTGGCCGCGGCGTTGCTGCCGAGCTCGACGGCGACAAAGTCCTGATAGGCAAAGCCGAAATGTTCGGCACTCAAGACGTTCCACCCCTGAGTACCTCCACCCAAGCGGCGATCAGGCAATTGCGAGATGCGGGTAGAACAAGCATGGCGGTCCGTAGAGGCAATCGCGATCTTGGCGCCATCGGACTTCTGGATACGCCACGCGAAGGGGCTCGGGAAACACTGGAGCGACTACGGGAGCTTGGCATTACGCGCATGATCATGATCTCAGGTGATCATGCGAACGTCGCTCAAGCCGTGGCGAAAGATGTTGGCCTGGACGAAGCATGGGGCGACCTGATGCCTGAAGACAAGGTCGAGGCCATCCGCAAGCTTCGCCAACAGACCAAAGTCGCAATGGTAGGTGACGGCGTCAACGATGCGCCTGCGATGGCCAACGCCACAGTCGGGATCGCCATGGGTGCGGCAGGCTCTGATGTTGCCCTGGAAACTGCGGATATCGCTCTCATGTCCGACAACCTAAGACAGCTGCCGTTCGCCGTAGGACTCAGTCGGCACACAAAATCAATCATTCGTCAAAATGTCTTTGTGAGTCTCGGCATCGTCGCAATCCTCGTACCATCTACCATCCTCGGCCTGGGGATTGGGCCTGCAGTAGCCGTGCACGAGGGATCTACACTCCTGGTCGTCATCAACGCCCTACGTCTTCTCGCTTATCGAAACACTTAAGTATTCCCGGTAGGAACGCCCATAGCGGCTAGCTCATCGATCTCCCCGTGCGAGTCAACGGGGAGATCGATGATTCCTCCGTTCAGGAACTGCTCGCGGCCGTTAGATTGCAAAACTGTCATCATCCGGCCAGCAGCGTGTAGGCGCCTCAAGTCTAGAGTAACTCCTGCAGATCACTACTACAGGAGTTTCCTCATGAACCGCTCGCTAGCTGCCCTCTTCGCCACGCTCGTCATCGCAGTTCCCAGTGTCACGCTCGCCGAGTCGCCTTATCATGATGATATATATCAAGAGCGATTCTTCTTTGCGGCGAACCACGATGCACAACCGCGCCGTGCAGGGCTGAGCAACCAGCCTCAGATGCCGAACAGTGAACGAGGGCAAGAGACATTGCCGCAAGGCAAGACCAGGGACCAAGTCCGCGAGGAACTGCGCAACATGAGCGTGGACGAGAAGCGCCGCATGCAAGAGCTCTATGCAAACTAAAGCACAAGCATCGTGGGGCGCAAAGGTCCGGCGAGATAGCGCCTCGCCAGTCGGAGCCTCGCCCCGTGCAGCGCATTGATGGCAGACCTTCTGCCTGGAAAATTACAAATTTGTCATCCTGCAGCAAGCGAGGCGTTATCCCCCGAACGGTATCGTCTATTGCTTCATCAAGCATGATGGCGAGTATGCAGGCGACAGGTCGAAATGCCCCGTGCCCTTGCGGTAGCGGGAAGAAATACAAGCAATGCTGTATTCCGAACAGTGGGCTTGCCCCGCCTCTCCGGACAGGTTGTTTAACCTAACAAACCGCCGCCTCGAACTGCATGGGGCTGACGTATCCCAGCGTTGAGTGCTGGCGCCTTGTGTTGTAGAACCGCTCGATGTAGTCGAACACCTCGGCCCTGCACTCATCGCGGGACCGGTAAATCCGTCGGCTCAGCCGTTCGGTTTTCAGCGTGGAGAAGAAGCTCTCCATGGCGGCATTATCCCAGCAGTCCCCGCGCTTGCTCATGCTGCACACGATCCCAGCATCGGCCAGCAGCATCTGGAACTGCTCGCTGGTGTACTGGCTGCCCTGGTCGGAGTGGTGCAGGACTTCGCGCGGGCGGCCTCGCCGATGCAACGCCATCATCAGGGCGTCGGTCACCAATTGCGACGTCATGCTGGCCTGCATGGACCAGCCGACGATACGTCGTGAGTACAAGTCCATGACGGCCGCCACGTAGAGCCAGCCCTCTGCTGTCCAGACATAGGTGAAGTCGGCCACCCATTTCTGGTTGGGCGCGCGGGCCGTAAAGTCTCGATCCAGCACGTTGGCGGCAATGGCATGAGCCGATCTTGGCCCCGCATCCGACGGGTGACGACGGCGCTTGGTTCGTGCCACGAGGTTTGCCCGGCGCATCAGACGCGCCACACGATGCCTGCCGCAGTGCTCGCCCCAGGCGCGCAGATCCCGCCATACCCGAGGGCTGCCATACGTCCGATCGCTGGACTGGAAGCTCTCTCGGATACGGCCGATCAATCGCTCGTTGGCCTGTTCCCGAGCGCTGGGCGAGCGGCCATGCCATTCATAAAAGCCGCTGCGCGACACGCCCAAGGTTCGGCATAGCTCGCTGACCGACCAGACGGCCCGATGCCGGGCGATGAACGGATACTTCATGTCTGGTCCTTGGCAAAGTATCCGACCGCTTTTTTTAATATGTCTCGTTCGGTCTTGACCTTGGCCAGCTCCCGCCGTAGTTGCTCGATTTCCTGCTGCTGGGCACTCTTGAGCGCCTTGCCGGGCGTCGGCTCCCATGTGCCGCCGCGCATCTGCCCGACCCAACGCCGTAGAACGCTGGGATCCAAACCCAGGTCCTGAGCCACGCCCGATACGTTGCTATCGGGCTGTTCCGCCAGCCTCACCGCCTCGCGCTTGAACTCGTCCGTGAAATGTCTTCTGTTTCGTGCCATCGCTTCGCTCTCCAGGCATGATCATGCCATCTGATCTGTCCGGAGTAACGGGGCAAGCCCAATTTGTTGGCGATGTCTGCGACTTCGATCTGCGCCCCTTCAACTCGATCATTCCAAAGCGACAGCCGCTAGCCCGTGAAGACCTTACTCCTCAGTTGCTCAGCGATCCGGTAGAAGCGTTTTCATTCGACTTCCGAAGGCAGACAGCTTGGGCGGGGCAGACGAAATCCATAGAAATATCGGCCACGCGCGATGGGAAATGCGTTGGCATCCTCCAGTGGATTCGCGTCTATTTGGACGACAAAAGCACCTTCGAAAATGCCCCCGACAATCGTGCAGCCGCGGCGAGCTGGACGCGATCGGTCTATCTCTTTTCGGAACCGACGATGTTGCAACGAGGAGATGTGGCAACGGTACTGGGTACGCACAATCGCAATTGTCCTTGGTTCGTCCTGGAAAAGCTCAAGCAGCCTAGCAGGCAGATCGCGGCAAACGCGACGTAGAGCAAGAATCTACTTCGTCAGAGACCCGCTTCATTATCTTCAACAGCCACACAGCGGCCTACACGCAGGTGGGGACGACCTGCGCTTTTCAGAAGGAGCCGTCCTCTCTACTGCAGCGCCTACTGGCTGGGTTACCATAGCAGGATGTTTATCGCAGTAGTGTGCTGGAGACCCTGCAGTGATGTACGGCGCCACTGAGCGGCGTTCTGCGCCAACACCCCGAAGGCGGGGCCTTAATCGCCGACGGATGATCGTTACAACTGCGATCATCCTCGTAGCGCTTCTCGTGCGCTGCATACTCGGCGCAAGCGTTGGCTACTGCAACCATGGCTCCGCAGGACCCGAAAGAGGCCACCCCGGCCACCATGTAGATATACACCTTTCACAGGGACATACATCTAAGACCAAGGCCGTACACCATTCGTGCGAGGTATGCCACGCTTTTGGCTTACTAGCCATCATGCCTCAGTTCGATACGGATGCCCAAATCCTTCCCCGCCGCGTCAAGTTTGGCGCCGTCTCTCAGCACTACCAATCAACAATCGCTCCTAGTCCAGATCGACCGCAATGGTCTGTTGGCTAGCGAGCTGAATCGCGTGATCGATAGCCGTCCCATCGGGACGCTCTAGCAGTCTACATAGACCTCGCGCCTATTCAGCAGTACCTCCCCCCGCTATGTGCGTGTCGCCTTCGACGGCGGCGCGTGCATTCGTCCTGCGCAGCAGAAGTCTTTCGGCGAGTAGGCATACCGAGAACTGACTCGTGCATATCGTGGCTTTGACCGAAGCCACATGCGAGCTACCAACGAATAGGCACGACCCATGAAACTCAGACTGTTCCCATTGCTCTGGAGCAAGGGAGAGGCGCGCGCACCTTTACGGTGGCGTATTCCACCGATATCTATCGAGCTTCTTCTTTTAGCGGTAAGTATTTGGTTTGCGCTTTCGGCAAACACGAGCTTCTGGCAGGCGGTCGTCCGCCATAGTGGCCGTGCTCCCGACGAACTGCCTTGGCTCCTTGTCAACGTTGCAACGATCCTTATTGCAACGCAGTGGTCACTGTTGCTGCTATTCGTGCCCAGATCCGCAGCGAAGTTCGTACTCCCCGTTCTGTGCATCACCACGTCGGCAGCGGCATATCTCATGCATGCATATGGCGTGTACCTGGATAAGGGGATGCTGCAGAACGTATTCGAAACGAACGTCGCAGAGACTAGAGAACTGGTCTCTAACGATAGCTTGCTTTGGCACGTGTTTGTGTTCGGCGCCCTACCCAGCGCCGCTCTGATTCTCTTACCTGTGAAGCGATTCGGGTATCGCCATGCAGTGATCCGGCGGAGCGTTTGCATCGTGCTTAGTATCTTGATAGCGACTGGCGCCTTGTGGAACGCTGCAGGTGACTTAGTTCCCTTGTTTCGTGAGCAAAAGGAACTGCGCTATCTCGTAACGCCTGCAAACTATCTCACCTCCGCAGCACGAGTGTTGACCGAGGCCCAGCCCAGCGGAAATTCGCCTAAGCTTGTAGCTGCGCCAGACGCTATTCGCATTACCCCTTCTGTACCGTACAAACCAAAGGCATTCGTCGTGATAGTAGGAGAAACGATAAGGGCCGCGAACTGGGGGTTGAATGGATATAGACGGCAGACCACACCTAGTCTCTCGCAACGTCAAGTCATCAACTTCGAAGATGTAGAGAGCTGCGGGACGAGCACTGCGGTATCCTTGCCCTGCATGTTCTCATTCCGTGGCCGTAGGAACTACGACGAGCGGCAAATCAGAGCTACCGAATCGGTCTTGCACGTGCTTAATAGGGTGGGGGTGACTACACTCTGGCGTGACAATCAAGCTGGTTGCAAGGGAGTTTGCGAAGGCCTGCCCTTCGAATCGCTGAACGAGGCTCTACCTGATTGCCGAAAAACTCAATGTTTCGATGAACATCTGCTTGACGGCCTAGCCAAGAAAATTCAGTCCAATAATGGCGACATACTCATCGTGCTTCACATGATGGGGAATCACGGACCGGCCTATTCACTACGTTATCCGCCCACCTTTATGCGCTGGGCTCCTGTGTGTACAGACGTAAACCTTGGCCTTTGCACAACGTCTGCTTTAGTCAACGCCTACGACAACGGTGTTGCCTATGCAGACTATGTGGTTTCCAAAGCGATCGACCTCCTGGGGCAGATCAGCAGTCATGAAACTGGGCTCCTTTTCATATCTGACCATGGCGAATCTCTCGGCGAGAGCAATGTATATCTGCACGGCTTGCCCTATGTTCTTGCACCAGATGTGCAAAAGCGTGTGCCCTTGGTGATGTGGCTATCCGAGCCACTGTCGCACACTCTAGCCGTCGATATATCTTGCTTGCGCCGCACGACAAAGACGCCGCGCTCTCACGATGACCTGCCGTCAACATTGCTCGGACTGTTCGACGTCAAAGCGACTGCATACGAACCAAAGTTTGATCTGTTAGCAGCTTGCCGTCGGCAATGATGGCATCGCCTTTGTCTGCTTGCCTAGTCAGCGCTTGCGCAAAGGCAGCGACTCCATAATATCCAGCGCTCTCCGTGAGATGGTCTTTGCGGTGCAAAAAATAGAGCGCGCCATTAAGCGTAACTGACGGAATGGAAATTCGCCATATAAGATACTTCTTGGCTTTAGCTGAGGAGCTGCATTTTGGAAGAGCTGCGGCACGTGCTCATATCGAGCAGTCGCCACTGTCCCGCAGCATTACGCAACTGGAAGAGGAGTTAGGAGTACCGCTATTCATCCGCTCTCGGCAAGGCGGCACGAGCCTGACACCAGCCGGCGAGGCCTTGCGCGACCAAGCCCGCGAAATATTGACCGCCATCGAGCGGGCGCGTCGCACCGTCGCGCAGATCGGGGGCGAGCCCACCGTACTGCGCGTCGGCTTGGCCGAAGGTATGGCGCAACCCCGGCTGTCCGAGCTGTTCCAGCGCTGGCGAGAGACGAGTACCGATGTCCAGTTGCGCATCACCGAGCTCCCGTCTTTCCAGCAGCATGAGGCCCTGCTGATCGAGCGTATCGACCTTGGGCTTTCGTTCGGCGTGGCCCAGGAAGAAGGCCTAACGATCGAACCGCTCTGGAGCGATCCGATCGTGGCAGCCGTATCCACCGAGCATCCGCTGTCGCAGGCCGAGACGTTGACGTTGGCCGATGCGGCCGCCTGTCCACTGATCTTCTGTCACGCGCGCTTCAAACCCGGCCCGCGTGCGCAGATCGAGCCGTTGCTGCAGGCGCGGGGCATTACGCCGATTCTGGCCGAGCCGGTCGATAGTCTGGCGGGGTTCATCGTCAAGGTCGGCGCGGGCTGCGGGGTCGGGTTTCTGGATGCCAACCATGCCCGGACGCTGCAGCGCCCGGACGTGGCGATGGTGCCCGTGGTCGATCCCGATGCCCGGCTGACCATCTTCGCGGCCACCAAAGCGGCCCGCCATGATGACCTTCGTGCCTCGATGGCGCGGTTCGTGGCGCTGGGCCGCAGCGTGGCGGAGGTCCATACAGACGCTGTATGACCTGCAACACAACGCCGTCTTTCCCAGTTTGATTTGACACCCTGGCATGGTCTGTCGATGCTTGTGACAAGACCATGACACGGCACGCCGGCCTGCGCCCAGTTTCGCTCCAGGCCGCGCCTTCGCTCGCACACAGCACGCCCGACACCCGTGTGCGATCCGCCGTGCGCCGAGACTGAACCCAGCCGAGGCTGGCGACTACGCCACGCTACGCCCGGCCCGGTTTGCATGATGCGCCTTCGCTTCCAGACTGGCGGCACGTTTCCGCGTGCCTGCCCCGACACGCTTGCGTGCCGCGAAGGCGGACGCGGGACGGACCGACCTGGAAGGAGGACCGTATGCCGACCGGCGTGTTGTTTGGACAGATCATCGCAGTGCTCGCCACGGCGCTGGCGTGCCTGTGGGGCGCTACGCAATGGACGGCTGGCGCGTTGGGCTATCAGAGCCAGCTCGGTTTGCCGTGGTTCACGTTAGGCGATGTGCCGGTCTACCACCCGTGGGATCTTTTCCTGTGGTGGTACGCCTTCGATGCCTACGCGCCCGAGATCTTCATGCGTGGGGGCGCGCTGGCCGCGCTGGGCGGTATCCTGCCGATCGGCATGGCCATTGCCATATCGGTCTGGCGGGCACGGCAGGCCCGGCGCGTGACCACCTACGGATCGGCAAGGTGGGCCACGGCTGAAGATATCGAACAGGCGGGCCTGCTGCGCCCGGCCGGCGTCTTTCTCGGCAGACTGGACGGCAAGGCGCCGGCCTACCTGCGCCATGACGGCCCCGAGCACGTCATGGCCATTGCGCCCACCCGCAGTGGCAAAGGCGTCGGGCTGGTGGTGCCCACGCTCCTGTCCTGGCCACAGTCCGTGGTCGTGCACGACATCAAAGGGGAAAACTGGGCCTTGACCGCCGGCTGGCGCTCGCGCTTCTCGCATTGTCTGCTGTTCAACCCCACGGACCCGCGCTCGGCAGCGAACAACCCCCTGCTGGAAGTGCGCCAGGGCGTGCACGAAGTGCGCGATGCGCAGAACGTGGCCGACATTCTGGTGGATCCTGAAGGAGCGCTGGAGCGCAGGAACCACTGGGAAAAAACCAGCCATGCGCTGCTTGTCGGTGCGATATTGCATGTGCTCTATGCAGAGGACGACAAGACGCTGCGCGGCGTGGCGGCATTCCTGTCCAATCCGTCATGGCCTTTCGAGACCTCGTTGCGCCTCATGATGGACACACGCCACCTCGACGACGGTCCGCACCCGGTCGTGGCGTCAGCAGCGCGCGAAGTCCTGAACAAATCAGAAAACGAACGCTCAGGGGTCTTGTCGACCGCAATGTCGTTCCTCGGCCTGTACCGCGATCCGACGGTCGCAGCGGTAACGTCCCGCTGTGACTGGCGAATCGCCGATCTGATCGATGGCGAGCATCCCGTTTCCCTCTATCTGGTCGTGCCGCCTTCGGACATCAACCGGACCAAACCCTTGATCCGGCTGCTGCTGAACCAGATCGGCCGCCGATTGACCGAGTCCCTGGACGGTTCGGATGGCATTGCCCGCCGGCACAAACTGCTGCTGATGCTGGACGAATTCGCAGCCCTTGGAAGGCTGGATTTCTTCGAGTCCGCATTGGCGTTCATCGCCGGGTATGGGCTTCGGGCATATCTGATCGCGCAGTCGCTGAATCAGGTGGAACGGGCCTACGGCCAGAACAATTCGATTCTCGACAACTGCCACGTGCGCGTCGTCTTTTCATCGAACGACGAGCGGACCGCCAAACGCATCTCAGATTCTTTGGGAACCGCGACCGAGCAGCGCAGCCAGCGCAATTATGCCGGCCACCGCCTGGCGCCGTGGCTGGGGCATTTGATGGTGTCGCGCCAGGAGACGGCGAGAGCCTTACGCACGCCGGGCGAAATCATGCAGTTGCCGGCAGACGACGAGATCATCATGGTGTCGGGGCAGCCGCCCATTCAGGCGAAGAAGCTGCGCTATTACGAGGATCACAATTTCACGCGGCGCATTCTGCCGCCGCCCGTGCTCGCCCCGGGGGGCTACGCCGACCTGCCGGCGTCCAGGCCGGATGACTGGACGGGGCTGCCCATACCGCCTCTTCGAGATGATCCGGCCGAGGACGCCGCGAACGATGCCGACGACGGCGGCCTGTACATCCGGCCGGAACTGGATGCTGACGTAGCCGCGGTGCAGCCCGCGTCGGATGTCAGCCTGGATCTGCTCGACGATGAGGATGAAGCAGCGCTGCCTATGGCGCCCGACCGGCGCCTGCAGCGTGCCGCACGCCTGGCCGCACTCGATCCGGCCGACGGGATACCGCTATGAGCCGTACCCGCCTGAACTTGTTCATTGAGCCGGCCCACGCCCGGCGCCTGGACGACCTCGCCGCGCACCGCGGAGTCTCTAAGTCCTCGATCGTCGCGGCCGCTCTGGCGGCGTTCCTGTCGCCCGATGCCGCCGACCAGCGCGAAGCCGCATTGACGCGGCGCCTGGACCGGCTCTCCCGGCAGTTCGACAAGCTGGACAGGGATCAATCCATTCTGATCGAAACCGTCGCGCTGTACGTGCGCTACTTCCTGACCGTCTCGCCGCCGGTCACGGAAGCGCACCAGGAGGCCGCGCGTGCCCAGGGCAAGGCGCGCTACGCCCAGTTCGTCGACCAGCTCGCCCGCCACTTGCAGCGGGGCCGCAGTCTGGTCCGAGACGTTCACGAAGAACTATTCCCCGATCCCTACATAGCCGGATCGATAGGTAGCACGCAGGTGCCGCCCTCTGCCACCGAGGAGACCACACATGAGCGCCAAGCCTGACGCCGACGACGAATCACGCGCGCGCAGCCTGCAGATGCTGCGCACGGCGATGGGACCCACCATTGCCGAAGCACTGGACGACCCCGACGTGGTGGAGATCATGCTGAACCCGGACGGCCGGCTCTGGTTGGACCGACATCGCAGCGGACGCGCTCCGACCGGCGTGTCGATGTCGGCGGCCGACGCCGAGCGGATCATTCGGCTGGTGGCGGCCTGCGTGCGCGCCGAAGTGCACCGCGCACGGCCGCTGCTGTCGGCGCGGCTGCCGTTGGGCGGCGAACGCTTCGAAGGGGTGCTGCCTCCGGTGGTGTACTCGCCCAGCTTCAGCATCCGCAAGCATTCCAGCGTGATGTTCACGCTGGATGACTACGTGCGCGCCGGCATCCTGGAGGCCGGCCACGCCGATTTTCTGCGGGCGGCCGTGCGCGATCGGCTGAACATCGTGGTGGCCGGCGGCACCAGCTCGGGCAAGACGACGTTCGCCAATGCGCTGCTCGACGAGATCGCCGGCGGCGGCGACCGCATCCTGATCCTGGAAGACACGCCCGAACTGCAGTGCCGCAACGACGATCGCGTGCAGCTCTGCACGTCGCCCGGCGCAGCCTCGATGGCGGACCTGGTGCGCTCGACGCTGCGCCAGCGTCCTGATCGCATCATCGTGGGCGAAGTGCGCGGCGGCGAGGCGTTGGACTTGCTCAAGGCCTGGGGCACCGGCCATCCGGGCGGCATCGCCACGCTGCATGCCAATTCTGCCTACGGCGCGCTGCTGCGCCTGGAACAGCTCACGCTGGAAGCGGCCAACGCCGTACCGCGTCCGCTCATTGCCGAAACCGTCAACGTGATTGTCTTCCTGACGGGGCGCGGCGAAGCCCGGCGCGTCAAGGAAGTCGTTCGTGTCGTTGGCCTGTCCGGCGAGCAATACCACCTCGAACCCGTTTCCGCCAACACAGGAGCGTCCTCATGACGACCGCCTACGCATTGCCGCCGCGCAGCCAGGCCGCGGCTTTCCTGCACCGCCATAGCTGGCTGGTGCTGTTCGCCGCGATGCTGCTGATGCGCGTGCATGCGGCCGGCTCCAGCATGCCGTGGGAGGCGCCGCTGGAATCCATTCTGGAGTCCGTACAGGGGCCGGTCGCGCGCATCGTCGCCGTCATCATCATCGTGGTGACCGGCTTGGCATTGGCTTTCGGGGATACGTCGGGAGGATTTCGCCGGCTGGTGCAGATTGTTTTCGGTCTGAGCATTGCGTTCGCGGCGTCGTCGTTTTTCCTGAGCTTCTTCAGCTTCTCGGGCGGAGCGCTGGTATGACGTTGCCCGCATCGCTTCCCGACGGCTTCGAGGCGCCGCTGCATCGTGCGCTGACGGAACCCATCCTGCTGGGCGGCGCGCCTCGCACCGTGGCGATCGCAAACGGCACGCTGGCTGCCGCGATCGGCCTGGGGCTGCAGCTCTGGGTGCCAGGCCTGGCGTGCTGGTTCGTCGGGCACATGCTGGCGGTATGGGGCGCCCGCATGGACGTGCAGTTCGCGCAAGTCTTCGCGCGGCATGTGAAGTATCCGGCGTTGCTGGACGTGTAAGCGCCATGCTGAACCTGGCCGAATACCGCAAACGCCCCGCGCTGTTGGCCGACTGGCTGCCGTGGGCGGCGCTGGTGGGCGAAGGCGTCGTGCTGAACAAGGACGGTGCGTTCCAGCGCACAGCGCGACTGCGCGGCCCGGACTTGGACAGCGCCACCGACACCGAACTGGTGGCCGTGGCGGCGCGGCTGAACAATGCGCTCAAGCGGTTCGGATCAGGCTGGGCGCTCTTCATGGAAGGTGAGCGCTTCGAAGCCGGTGCATATCCCCGGTCTTCCTTTCCGGAAGCCGCGTCCTGGCTGGTCGATGAGGAACGGCGTGCTGCCTTCGAAGAAGCGGGCTCGCACTTCGAGAGCCGCTACTACCTGACCGGGCTGTGGCTGCCGCCCGAGGATGCGACGGCGCACGCCGGCCGGCTGCTCTATGAGAACCAGGCCCGCCAAGGCGTGGACTGGCGTGAACGGCTGGCCGGGTTCCAGGCAGAGACCGAGCGGTTCTATGGACTGCTCAAAGGAACCATTCCAGAAATCCGGTGGCTCGACAGCCCCGAAACGCTGACTTACCTGCATGGCACGATCTCCACCCGCCGGCATCCGGTCAGCGTGCCGGAGGTGCCGTTCCATCTGGACCATCTGCTGGCCGACTGCCCGCTGACCACCGGCGTGGCGCCGGTGCTGGGCGACGAACATCTTCGGGTACTGTCGATCCGGGGGTTCCCGGCCTCCACCTGGCCAGGGCTGTTGGATGACCTGAACCGCTTGGGTATCGCGTATCGGTGGGTGACACGTTTCATCTGCCTGGACAAACGCGAAGCCGAAGCGGAACTGACACGGATTCGACGGCAATGGTTCGCCAAGAGAAAGAGCGTGCTCACCTTGCTGCGCGAGACGTTGTCCCAGCAGGAAAGCCCCCTGGTCGATACCGACGCCGACAACAAATCGTTGGATGCCGACGCGGCGCTGCAGGCGCTGGGCGCCGACGACGTGGCCTACGGCTACATCACCGCCACGGTGGTGGTGCGCGACCGGAATGCCGCGGCAGCCGATGAAAAGCTGCGCTTGGCGGCCCGGGTCATCGAGGGACGCGGCTACGTCGCCGTACCGGAAACACTCAATGCGGTGGAGGCCTGGCTGTCGTCGCTGCCCGGCCACGCCTACGCCAATGTCCGGCAGTACCTCGTGTCCACGCTGAATCTGGCCCACATGATGCCGGTCTCGGCGGTCTGGGCCGGGCAGGAACGCAATGACCATCTCGACGGCCCGCCCTTGATCATCACGCGCACGGATGGCTCGACGCCGTTCCGTCTGGTCACCCATATCGGCGATGTGGGCCATACCGCCGTGGTCGGTCCCACGGGCGCGGGCAAGTCGACCCTGCTGTCGCTGCTGACCATGCAGTTTCGCCGCTATCCGAATTCCGCCGTCTATGTGTTCGAGATGGGCCGGTCGCTGCGGGCCACGATCCTAGGCCTGGGCGGGCACTATCACGACCTCAGCCTGGATGGCGACATGGCGTTCCAGCCGCTGGCGCGGGTCGACGAGCCGGGCTATCGGAGCTGGGCCGCCGAGTGGATCGAGGCACGGCTGGCGATGGAAGGCCTGACGGCCGATCCTGACGACAAAGCGGCGGTCTGGTCGGCACTGGGCAGCTTGGCCACCGCGCCCGCCGAGCAGCGGACGATGACAGGGCTGTCGGCGCTGCTGCAATCCAACCGCCTGCGCCAGGCGCTGGCACCTTATGTACTCGGGGGAGCCTACGGGCGGCTGCTGGACGCCGACCGGAGCCGTCTGGCCGACGGCTACATCCAAGGCTTCGACATGACGGCCCTGCGGCCGCATAAAGCCGCCGCCAATGCCGTGCTGCGCTATCTCTTCGAATGGCTGGCGACCCGGTTCGACGGCCGGCCAACGGTCCTGGTGATCGACGAGGCCTGGGTAGCGCTGGACGATCCGCTGTTTCTGGCGCAACTGCGTGAATGGTTGAAGCTGCTGCGCAAGCTGGGCGTGTCGGTCATCTTCGCCACCCAGTCGCTGGCCGACATCCGCGATTCCAGTATCGCCGCGGCCATCATCGAAGGATGTGCCAATCGCATCTTCCTGCCCAATCCGCAGGCGACCGAGCCGCTGATTCGAGACATCTATACGAGCTTCGGCCTGAGCGCTCGGCAGATCCAACTGATCGCGCACGCGCAGCCCAAGCGTGACTACTACTACCAGTCGAGGCTGGGCAACCGCGTTTTCGATCTGGACTTGGGGCCGGTGGCCATGGCGTTTGCCGGCGCGTCCACGCCGGCCGACCAGCGTGCAATCGATGCCGTACTGGCCGAGCACGGCCCCGAAGGCTTTGCCGCGGCATGGGTGCGACACCAGAACCTGGGCTGGGCCGCCGACATGATCGACCAGTTCATTCCTTTGCCTGATTCCCAACCCGAGGAGGTCTTGCCATGAAACGCCTGCTGTTCACTGCCGCCGTGCTGGCGGCCCTGGCCGCGCCGCCTGCCGGTGCGCTGACGGTCTTCGATCCGTCGAACTACTCCCAGAACGTCATGACCGCGGCACGCACGCTGGAGCAGATCAACAACCAGATCCTGCAATTGCAGAACGAAGCTCGGATGCTCACCAACCAGGCGCTGAACCTGACCGGGCTGAACTTCAATGCCATCGGCCGGCTGCGCACGGCGCTGGCCTCGACCAACCGGCTGTTGGACCAGGCGCGGGGCTTGTCCTTCGACGTGTCGCGCGCCGATGCCGATTTCGCCCGGTTGTACCCGGAGCAGTACGCCTCAACCGTCACGAACGACGCGATGGCGCAAGACGCTCGCCAGCGATGGATGCAGTCGCAGCAGGCGCTGCGCACCACCGCCGACATGCAGGCGCGCGCAGTGCAGAACCTGGCCGACGACCAGGGCGTGCTGTCCGACATCGTGGCGCAGAGCCAGTCGGCCGTAGGTTCGCTGCAGGCGACCCAGGCCACCAATCAACTCTTGGCGTTACAGGCCAAGCAGGCGATCCAGCACCAGCAGCTCCAGATCGCCCAGGACCGGGCGATGGCGCTGGACCGCGCACAGGAGGCCGCCGAGATGGCGCGCGCCGAAGCCGTGCGCCAGCAGTTCTCGGGTGCCCCGTCGCGCTACACCCCGCAACCCGTGCAGTTCTACCGTTAAGGAGCATGCCATGACCCGATGCTGGATTGCGAGTGCCCTCCTGATGGGTGCCATTGCCGGCTGCGGCAAGGAGGAACCGCCCGCGGCACCGCTGGCCGATACGCCTGCCTTGCCATCGGTTGCCGACGAGGCCAAGGCAAAGCAGGAGGCCGACCAGCGCCGCAAGCAGTTCTACGGCGATGGCAAGTCGCGCTACACCCCGCAGGACGTGCAAGGATTCTGACCGTGGACGACCTGGCCGTCATCGACCGCTTCCTGGACACGTTCTCTCGATACATCGACAGCGGTTTCGGGCTGCTGCATGGCGAGGTCGCGTTTCTCACGGCTACGCTCGTGGCCATCGACATGACGCTGGCCGGGCTCGCATGGGCGATGGGGCATGGCGGCCAGGACGAGATCCTCGGCCGGCTGATCAAGAAAACCCTTTACGTCGGCGCCTTCGCGTACATCATCGGTAATTTCAATGCCTTGGCCGGCGTTCTGTTCCGGTCCTTCGCCGGCCTCGGGCTGATGGCCTCCGGCTCGACCATCTCGCAGGCACAGCTTCTCCAGCCGGGCCGGCTCGCGCAGGTGGGTGTCGATACGGCCGCGCCGCTGCTCGAACAGGTCGGCCGGCTTTCGGGGTTCACGACCATCTTTGCCAACTTCGAAACCATCGTCGTGCTGCTGCTGGCCTGGGTGATCGTCATCATCAGCTTCTTCGTGTTGTCGATTCAGGTGTTCGTGACGTTGCTCGAATTCAAGCTGACCACTTTGGCGGGGTTCGTCCTGGTCCCGTTCTCGTTGTGGGGCAAAAGCGCGTTCCTAGCCGAAAAGGTGCTGGGTAACGTCATTTCCTCCGGCATCAAGGTATTGGTGTTGGCGGTCATCGTTGGCATCAGCACCTTGGTCTTCAATGATTTCCGGGCCGGTATCTCCCCGGCGCCGACACTGAACGAAGCCACCGCCGTGATGCTGGCGTCGTTGGCGATGCTGGGTCTGGGTATCTTCGGGCCGGGCATCGCTACGGGCCTCGTGTCCGGTGCACCGCAGCTCGGCGCAGGGGCGGCGGTAGGGACGGCGGTCGGGGCGGCCGGTGTCGCGGCTGCGGGCGTGGCGGTTGGCGCATCGGCAGCGGGCAGCGCCGCACGCCTGTCCGGCGGCGGCGTGCGGGCCGCCGCGTCGATGGCCGCCGGCGCACGCAAGGCGTATGTCGAGGGCAGCAGCTTTTCGGGGCAGACGGGATTGAAGGCGGTCGGCGCGGGCCTGGCGGACGTGGCTCGTGCCGGGGCATCCGCCGTTGGTAGCCGGGTGAAGGCGGGCTTGCGGGGCAGCGGTGGCGCCGCGCCCGCGCCTTCTTCAGCACCGTCTGAACCTCCCGCCTGGGCCAAGCGGGCCCAGGCGCGCCAGCACGCCGCGCATGGCGCGATGCTCGCCGCCCACGCCGTGCGTTCCGGCGATGCCGGCGGAAGCGGCGCCGGCCCCAGTCTGCGCGATGACTCGAACGGATAGGAGAACACGATGCGCTTTCGGCGACCTTCCGTGCATTACGGCACGTCCCCCGAGCCCGTCACGCCATACCAGCGGGCGACCCAGGCTTGGGACGAGCGGCTGGGCAGTGCCCGCGTACAGGCGCACAACTGGCGGGCGATGGCCTTCGGCTGCCTGCTGCTGGCGATAGGCTCGACCAGCGCCTATGTGTGGCGTTCGACGCAATCGCTGGTTACGCCCTACGTCGTCGAGGTCGCGCGCAGCGGTGAGGTGCGGGCGGTCGGCGAAGCCGCCACGCCATACCAACCCAGGGACGCGCAGATCGCCCACCACCTGGAGCAGTTCGTGGCCAACGTCCGGTCGGTATCCATCGATCCCATCGTCGTGCGCAAGCAATGGCTCGATGCCTATGCCTACACCACCGACCGGGGCGCGGCCTTTCTGAACGAGTACGCCCGCCAGAACGATCCTTTCGCACAGATCGGCAAGCGGTCCATCACGGTCGCGGTATCCAGCATCGTGCGCGCCAGCGACAAATCCTTCCAGGTCCAGTGGGAGGAAAAGGCCTATGTCAATGGAACCGCGGCGGGTTCTGACCGCTGGACTGCGATTCTGACCATCGTGCTGCAGCCGCCGAACACGGAAGCCAAGCTGCGCGCCAATCCCCTGGGCATCTATGTGGACGGCATCAGTTGGAGCCGCCAGTTGTCCACGAACGCTTTGTCCGGAGGCACTTCGCCATGAAAAGCCCCATTCCTACGCTTGTCGTGCTCGCCACGATTGCCGGCTGCGCCTCGCGCGGCACGCCACCGCCTGAAATCGCACTGGACGATCCGCCTGTCGCGCAAAGCGAGCCGGTCGCGCTGCCCGAGCCGCCCAAGCCGGTGGAGATCGTGCCGATGCCGCAGCTGCTGCCTTTGCCGGGGCAGTTGAAACCCGTCGACGAACCGCTGCCCGCGCCCGAACCGGCCAACCCCGCTACGCGCATCGCCCGAGCGAATCAGGAGGCGCGCATGGCGCCGAGCCGTGACGGGTTCATCAACGCCATCCAGACCTGGCCGTACAGCGAGGGCGCGCTGTACCAGGTCTACGCCAGTCCGGGCCGCGTGACGCTGATCCAGTTGCAGCCCGGCGAAAAGCTGATCGACGTGTCGGCCGGCGACACGGTGCGCTGGATCGTTGGGGATTCGAGTAGCGGCAGCGGTGCCACGGCACGAGCCAACCTGCAGGTCAAGCCCGTGCGGGCGGGCCTGACAACCAATCTGGTGGTGACGACCGACCGGCGCATCTATCTGCTGGAGCTGGCCTCCACTGCGTCGGCCTGGATGGCGTCTGTATCGTGGGACTATCCACAGGACCGGATGGCCGAGTTGAAGAAGCGCAACGAGGAAGCCCAGGCCGCCACACCGCTGGCCGCGGGTGTGCCGGTGGAGCAATTGCGCTTCCGCTACGACATTACGGGCGATACGCCGCCCTGGCGGCCGCTGCGCGCTTTCGACGACGGCCAGAGGGTCTACATCCAGTTCCCAGCCGGCATCGCCCAGGGCGAGCTGCCGCCGCTGTTCCTGGTCGGCCCCAGCGGCGACTTGCAGTTGGTGAACCACCAGTACCGGGCGCCGTACTACGTGGTGGACCGGCTGTTCGGGGCGGTGGAATTGCGTCTGGGCGGTGACGATGCCAAGGTCGTGCGCATCAGCCGCAACGACGTGGCCACCGCGCGGGGCGGATCATGAGCGAGCCGACCGAAGAGCCCGGCACGCCGCCGCCCAAGCTGCCGCCCGAGTCGGTCGAGTTGCGGGCTGCGCCCCGGCCCGCAATGCGCCTGAACCGTCGCACGCTTGTCGTGGGGGCCGGGGTCGTGTCGTTCGCTGTCCTGGGTGCCACCATCTGGTCGCTGCAGCCACGCTCGCGCCCGGCAGGCGCCGGCGAGGAACTTTATAACGTCGATCGCATTTCACAGGCCGAAGGCTTGCAGACGCTGCCGCGCGACTACAGCCAGGTGCCGCCGCCTGCGCCGCCGCCCGTGCTGGGCGAGCCGCTACCGGGGGACCTCGGGCGGCCCATCGTGCGCGCCGAGCAAGAGGCTGGACTGCGGCCGGCCGGCCCGACCGCGGCCGATGCCGAACGCCAGGCGCGGGCGAAGGAGGCAGCCGATGCGGCGCGGGCGCCGCTCTTCTACAAATCGAGCAATCGCGGCGGTTCGCCGGCCAGCGCGGCTTCGACGGCTGACACAGCGCCAACTGGGAGCGCTCCTGCTGAGGGCGGTGCGGTCGATAGCGTACAGACGCAGAACATGCAGGACAACAAGATCGCGTTCGCTGGCCAGGGTCGAACGGTCACTCAGAGCGCGCATGGCCTGGAAGCGTCTCGGGAGCCCAATACGCTGATGGCCGGTACGGTCATCGCCGCCGCATTGATGACCGGCATCAAGTCCGACCTGCCAGGCGACATCATCGCCACCGTGACCGAAGATGTCTACGACAGTGCGACCCACCGCAACGTGTTGATTCCGCAGGGCTCACGCCTGATGGGGCGGTACAACAGCCAGGTAGCCTACGGGCAGAGCCTGATGCAGGGCGTATTGGACCGCATCATCATGCCCGACACGTCATCGGTGGTGCTCGACAATCTGGCCGCCACCGACCCCGCCGGCTACGCCGGGCTGGAGGACGACGTGGACTGGCACTGGAGCCGGATACTGGCTGGTGCGGCGCTGACGACGCTTCTGGGTGTCGGCGCCGAGCTGGCGGCCCCACAGAACCAGGGCAGCGGCGACGGGCGCGTCATCATCGCTACGCGTGACGGCGTACAGGACACCGTGAACCAGGTTGGACAGGAAATCACCCGGCGCAACATAAACATCCAGCCCACGTTGACGATCCGGCCTGGAATGCCGTTGCGCGTGATCGTGAACCGGGACATCACGCTGCGGCCATATCGGCCGCTCTTCATCAATAGGTGAGGGGATGGCAACGAAACTGCGCTTGGGGCCGCTCCCGAAGCAGGAGACCGTCAAGATGACGATCAGCCTGCCGGTGGAGCTGAAGGCCAATCTGGAACGGTACGCCGCCATGCACAGTCAGGTTTACGGCGAACAGGTCGATGCGGCCGCGCTCGCGCCGCACATGCTGGCTTGGTTCCTCAAGAACGACCGGGGGTTCAGGCAGCGAAGCGAATAGAGCTTAGGTGCGTCAGGGGTAGGCCGGAGAGGCTTGATACACTGCATAGGTCTCCAATGCGGAAGGATCCTCTTATGCCTAAAACCATGCTAGTGGTTTCGATGGCGGTGTTGGCTGGTTGCGCGCCGGCTAGGGAGGATCGCCCAGTCGGCATGGCCAATCCGGCCTCCGTTTACTGCGAGGACCAGGGCGGACGGCTTCGCATCGAACAACGGCCTGGCGGACAGGTGGGAATCTGCGTATTAGCCAGCGGCGAGGAAATCGAGGAGTGGGCGCTGTATCGTCGCGACCATCCTGCACCAAAGCAGTGAATGCTTGCCTAGAGCTCGATTGATGTGAAGACGACATCCGAGCGTCGGTACGGCTCACGTGTCGTTGTCAGTTAGCCCTGCCTGGAGGTCCATCCAATGCGCCGTTACTACCTCATCGACTCTAACGGCGAGGATACGAACCTTCAGTTGTACTCGCTCAAACAGGCCAAGCTCTATTGGGCCGCGCTTACGAACGATCTCGCGCAAGGCAGCGACGTCGATCATTTTCATGAGAGGTGCGTGTTCATCATATGCACCATCGGACTAAGCGTGACGCAACTGCTTGGCCAGAACAATCCTGTTCCCGGCAACCGAGTGCCCTCACCGTTCAAGATATTCGAGTTTCTCGTTGATGAGCATCAACTCGCTCACGAGCTGAAAGATCAGTTTCGAGAGTTCGCTGACACTTACGATCACTGTAGGCACTTCGGTTTAACGAGCGACGGCAGCAGACACTGGCAGGTCAGCCAAGTAACGCTTGAGAAGACTCGCAAGCTTTATGAGTTCGGCCTTTTCGTATGGTCGACTGTCATTGGAATTTATCGGCGCGATCCGCAGAACGAGTTGGATGACTTGGACTTGGAAAGGGTCGAGAACGAGCCCTAACAGTTCGTTCGAGAGTCTATTCTTCGCTGTACTACGCTGGAGCATGTGTGCATGTGAATTCATTTGGGGCAATCTGGTGTTGGAGGGAACACCCGGAGACCCGCATGTTTCATACCGAACAGCACGCGCCCCAAAAATCTGCTTCGGAACCTCATCGCGCATCGCCCATGTTCTACCGCATGCGTGACGTGCTGCGCATGACGTCACTAAGCCGATCTAGCCTTTATCGGCGCATCGCGGCCGGCGCTTTCCCCCCACCTGTGTCGTTGGGCGGTGCGGCGAAAGGCTGGCGCCGCAGCGATCTAGAGCAGTGGGCACAGGATCCAGCAGGTTTCAAGCTGATGGAGTCCTGCAAGACCATTACCACTGCCCTGGGTGCCAAGGTGCGCCAAGTACGCTATTGAAGCGTAGGCGGCGAGGCAGAGAGGCCGTCGTCAATGTCGGGGTGGTTTCTGACTAATAGCGTAGGGGTGAAGCGCCGGGCCGGTGGTATTTTGTTGTCCGCCAATTGGTCCAGGTAGTCCGCCCATGCCTGCGCCATTGCATGGCGCTGTTCGATGAAGCGGGTTCGGTCGTAGGCATCACCCAGTTCCTCATCCGACACATGCGCCAGGTGCTTTTCGATCAGTTCCCTGTCCCAACCGAGCTTTTCACGGATCAGCGTTCGGGCCATTGCCCTGAAGCCATGCCCGGTGATGTCCTGCTGGGTGTCGTAGCCCAAGGCGCGCAGCGCGCTGTTCATCGTGTTGTTCGATATGTACCGAGAGAAGCCGTCTTTCCCTCGCCGGCGGGATACGCTCTTGAACACAGGTCCCGATGGGCCGGTGATCGTGTGCAACCGGGTAAGGATCTCGATGACCTGACGCGGCAGCGGCACGATGTGCGGGGGCGTCTGATTGTCGAACTTGTGAATCTCCCGCAGCTTCATGATGTGCGGAGGGCAGGTCCAGATGCCGGCATCTAGGTCGAGCTGCTCCCATTCCATCATGCGTATCTGACCGGGCCGCTGGAACACGTAGGGCATGATCTGCAGAGCGCAGCAGACGGTGTAGTGCCCCTTGTAGCCGCGGATGTCGCGCAAGAGCTTCCCGATCTTCTCGGGATCGAGCATGGTGGCGTAGTGCTTCACCCTAGGGGTGCGCAACTTGAAGTCGGCAACGCTCTTGGCCATGAAGTTCTCGCCCGGCTCCAGCACGCCGACTGTGACGGCCCTGGCGTAAACGCGTTGCAGGCTTTCGCGCAGGCGGATGGCGGTCTCCCTCGTGCCGGCCAGAGAGACCGCCTCCAGGCACTGCAGGACATCCATCTGGCTGAGGGTGTTGATGGGGTGGCGCCCCAGTCTGGGAAAGGCATGCAGTTCCAGCTGCCGAAGAATCTTCTGGCTGTAGCTCTCGCTCCACTCGTGCAGCTCGGTCGCGTGAGCATGCCACTCGCGCGCCACCTTCTCGAAGGTGGCCAGCGCCTGGCGCACGGCTTCCTGGCGTTCTTCATGCTTTCTGACGCGAGGATCCTTGCCCATGGCAAGGTGCCGCCGCTGTTCCGCCGCGAGGTCTCGGGCACCGGCCAGAGAGATCTCCGGGTAGGGACCCAGCGTCAGCTTGACCCGCCTACCGTCGACGCTGGGATAGTTGAACTGCCAGCTCTTGCCGCCGCCTGGACGGACACGAAGATAGAGCTTGTCCCCGTCGGACAGTAGGTACTCCTTGTCCGCAGGCTGGGCTTGTTCGATGATCTTGGCAGTGAGTCTCATAGCCGCGCTCCCGGCGTGTTCCCCAGATAGACAGGGAACAGGGTAAGGGAACACGTCGGGGAACAAAAACCCCGGGATTCGGTGGAACCCGATGCAACGCTATGGGACAGGCTTCTGGCGTAAGCCCATGTTTTCTCAAGGAAAATGGGACTTTGTGAAACCGGATGGGAAAGGGGGATGGTGGCCTGGGGCTCTATCGAATCTTCCGTGTAAATGGCGTTACATCAGGCCCGACCCCGGCAACGGGCCGAGAAATACCAACAAAAGTACCAACATCGGCTGTAGCACACTCGCGCCCGGCACCACCCCTCCGAACCAGTGTAACCTTGTGTCACGACATCGCTCGGATGAAGGCATGGATTGGGATCTCGTAATCAAAATTGCGACGCCGGTGATCACTCTCGGTCTCGGCGCTCTCATCACACGCGTTGCCGAAGAGCGTGCGCGGGTAACTGCCTATTTGGGCCATGCCACATCAACGCTGGTGCGCCCACTTGCCGTCCCCGAGCTGCCCCAGCACTCACCCGCAGGCCAAGCCGAAGCTGCACCGGCATTTCAACCGTTTTATATCTTTACCCATACGATCGTCGTCACCAACCCGAGCAGAAAGCCCGTGACGAACCTCGTATTGGGACATCAGACGCTGCCGAACTTCTCTGTACACCCAGACACCTATCACGAAGTGCGAAAGCTGCCTGGGGGCGGCACTGAGCTTGTTTTTCCGAAACTCGGGGCAAAAAAACAGATAACCATCGCATACCTGTACCAACCCCCGTTGATCTTCTCCGGAATCAACACCAGCTATGAATGCGATGCCGGGCCGGTAAGAATTCTTGCCATGATACCGAGCGCCCGCCCACCTCGACCGATCATGTGGGCGCTGTGGTTCATCCTGCTCTACGGCGTCGGCGCAATCATTTACACCATCCTCCAAGCGGTCTGAAATCCGTCGAATTCCGTCGTCCGCGAACCGATTCGCGATCGTCCGAACGCTACATGACAGTAGGCCGCGGCACGGTCCGTCAACCTCGTCGAAAGCGCCCCATGAAGCGGGCAGGCGCGGTGGGGGGACGACCGCGCGCCGCCGCCCCCAGCTGGCTTCTCTGAAAATTTTTGGCTCGGTCTAGCTCGGCCGTGCCCCTGGGGCTTGCATAGCGGCCCGTAGCGGCGCGATCGGCACGCCGCCGGCCTTGCCCTCTTCCCTGCCGCGGCAATCGCTTCAAACTCCACGCGCGGTGAGGTCCGTCATCCATTGAAGCGAGTAAACTTTTTTGTTTACTTGGTAATCTTTTTTGTTTACACTGGTCGCAAATCGACAAACGCGGGGGTGAGGTGAAAGTTAGCGAGTTCCGGCGATGGCTAGCTGCCCAGGGCGCCACCTTCAAGGAAGGCGCCGGCCACACAAAGGTGTACTACCAGGGCAAGCAGACTACCCTGCCCAGGCACCCAAGCCAGGAGCTTGGGGAAGGGCTGAGAAAGACGATTCTCAAGCAGTTGGGGATCAGGTAATTGGGAGGCCCCGCAAGGGGCTTCCCGCATGCATTCACCGCACCACCGAACGCAAACGCAAAGAGGTAATCAGATGCGCTACGCCGCTCGAATCGAACCGGATGGCAATGTTTTCATGGTGTCGTTCCGCGACATCCCCGAGGCCCTGACCGCTGCAGATACTCGCGATGAAGCCGAAGCCGCAGCGGCCGATGCATTGCGCACGGCCATGGACTTTTACTTCGAGGACCGGCGGGCCGTACCCCTACCGTCCGAGGCCCAGGCTGGCGAGGTCCTGGTTGAGCTGCCCGCGAGCCTGTGGGCGAAGGTCTTGCTGCTCAACGAAATGGTTCGCCAGGACGTGGCGCCGGTAGAACTCGCGCGCCGGCTGGGAACTCGTAAGCAGGAAGTCACCCGCATCATGGACCTGGGCCATGCCACCAAGATCGATACCATTGCTGCCGCGCTGGCCAGCCTGGGCCGGGAGCTGAGCTTGACGGTGCGCTAAAAGCGCCAGCGGTGGTTCTGATGCAAGCTACCGGCTATCAAGCGCAGTCCATAGGCCACTTTTCCGAGTAGGCGCCGGCGATATACTGTACATCCATACAGCATATCGAGGCGGCTATGAGCTACACCGTCACCTTGCTGGACTACCCAGACCTGACATCGCGGGAGCGACACCACGCCGAATCCCGTTTCCGCCAGGCCCTCGACTGCGGCCTCGGCGGCGCCGGCGGCGTGCTGGTCGCCTGGCGCGCCTGGCAAAAAGTCGAAGGGCCTACGGCGGCCAACATTTCCGACGACGAGTACCTGGCCGCGCGCAGGTGGCTGCTCGCCACTGACCGCGCGCGAGCGGCTGGCCTGGCCGGCCTCGACGATCTGCCATGTGCGGTGTTCTTCGTCGAACCCGGGGCATGACATGCCCGAGACATCGCGCGCGCCTGGGCTTAGAAGAGGCCCGCCGGCTCGGCTTGCCGGTCCCAGCTGTAGATCACGACCTCCTGGCGATTCACGGCGTTCTCTCCGCCGCCCACGGTGTAGGTGATGTCCAGCGTCTCGATGTCGAACCCCTCGAACACCCGGCGGATATCTGGATGGTCGTTCAAGCTGACCACGGCCTTGCCGCGCAGCTCGCGCATCAGCGCGGCCATCCGCTCGTACTGTTCGAACTCGAAGGCCACGCCATACCCCTCCGTTTGCCAGTACGGCGGGTCCAGATAAAACAGCGTGTGCGGCCGGTCATACCGCGCCATGCACTCGTGCCATGGCAGATGCTCGATGTAGGCGCCGGCCAGGCGCAGGTGCGCGGCTGACAGCGTCTCCTCCAGGCGCAACAGATTCAAGCCCGGGGGCGTCGTCGTGGCCGTGCCGAAACTCTGCCCGTCGACTTTCCCCCCGAACGTGTTCTGCTGCAGATAGTAGAAGCGCGCGGCGCGCTGGATATCGGTCAACGTCTGCGGACGCGTGATCTGCGAGTTGGGGCCGACCCCGGGTGTTAGCGCACCCGGCTAGGTCGCCCGTCTCTGGTTACTGTGCGACGCTTCCTATCTGCGGGATAACGTAGGGATCGAACTGCACCACCTCTTCGCCCATCCACTCATTCAGAGCCCGGAACCGCTGCTGCAGCGGCTCGATCTCGTTGCGCGCAAACACGGTGGCGGCCGGCCCGACTGCGCCGAATCCGCCGGTGTTGCTGGGGATGATCCCCATGAGCTGGGGAGGAACGCGGTGGCCAGCGAGCACGTCGTCGCGGCTGGCGTTCTTGATGTTGAAAAAATCGTCCTTGGCCGCCACCTCGCTGACCGGGATCAGCTGAATCCCGTCTTTCTTGCCGTTCGGCGAATACAGGAACAGGTTGCGGAAGTTGCCCGGCCCCTTCGACGACTTCAGGGCGGCCCGGATGGCATCGATGTCCTCCTGCGACTGCGCCGGATCCGAGATGTACAGGATGAAGCCCGCGTGGCTTCCGTTGTTGTAGTATTTGCGCCGGAAGAGCGTGGCCGACTCGTTCAACCAGGCGGCCTGCAGAGCACTGAGATATTCCGGAAGGCCATAGATCTCCTGGTTGACATCGGGCTCGCGCAGGTGGAACACCTCGCCCTGCGGAAACTCGTGCTCGTCGCGCCAGCCGCGCACGAAGAAATACTGCCCTGGTTCGGCGCCACGCCGCATGTACTTCGCCAGCGCATGTTCCAGTGCGATCGTCCTGTCCGTCCGGCTGACTCGGCGCTCCAGGTAGCTGTTGCCGAAGGTCAGATAGTCCAGGGCATAGGCGCTGAAGGTCTCGCGGTTCAGATAGCGGTGAGGCTTGAAGGTCGACAGCAGGACATTGCGCTTGAAGTAGATCGCCGAACTGTGATGCGCGCCAGCGCGGAACGCGCGGGCCAGACCATCGAAGGACACCGGCGGCTCGTACCATCGGCCGTTCATCCAGCACTCGACGTAATCGAGGATCTCGCGCCTATCCATCACAGGTTCGGGGTCTCCGAAGCTGAATGCCTGCACGGCCGGCGCCGGCATCGGCGTGGCCGTGGCCGCCGCCGTCATCGAGACAGGCCTGCCGCGTGCGCGTTTGGTCATCAGAAAATCTCCAGTACATTGCCGCTGCCCTGGACCTCGCCAGCCAGCGACTCGTTATCGAGGGCGTGCATGACGGCCCAGGCCAGATCGGCGTGGCCGGTCGCGTCGGTGCGGCCCGATTCGAAGGTGGCCTGCCGGCCGCTGGCCGTCAGGGTTTTGCGGATGGCCATGAAGGCCTGCGCGATATCGACATGGCCGGCGTCGAACTGCAGGCGGCCCTTGGAAATAACCTGCTTGGCCTTCAGCACCAGGCGTGTTTTCAGCTCGACCGAGTACTGCAGCGCGACCACCTGCGGATAGAATTTCTGGACGATCTGCAGAACGCCGGCGCCCATCCCTGTCGCGTCGATCGCCATGTACGTCACGTTGTAGCGTTGGGTGGTCTGGCGGATCATCTCGGCCTGGGCCTCATAGTCCATGCCACGGAACTGGATGCGCTCCAAGATCCGGAACACGCCGCCGGGGGCGGCCGGCGGCGCGATCACGACCAGGCCGGCAGAGTCCCCGGTATGGGCCGGGTCGTACCCCACCCACACAGGCCGGTGGCCGTAGGGCCGCTGCGTGAACGGCTTGAAGTCGTCGGCCCACTCGACCCACGAATCCACCATGCACGCCTGCATCTCCGACAGCGGGAACATCGAGGCGCTGTCGTCGATGAAATCGCACATGAACAGGTTGGCGAACTCGTCCGGGGCATACTCGTCGCGCAGCTCCGCAATGTCGAAGAGATCGCACCCCGAGGCCTCGGCATCCTCCACGGTCACGATGTCGCGCCACACACGGTCCAGGCACAGCGCGCCGCCGCGTAGCGCCTTGTGTGAAAGGTCCAGAATGATCTTGTCGGCCGCCTTGCGGTTCCGGTTCTTGCGCTCGCCGGTCCAGTAGGGATAGGCGGCATGCGACATGGCCGAGGGCGTCGAAAAATAGGTCTTGCGCCACTGCTTATGCGTGGCCATGGCCGACGCGACCTTGTTCAGCTCCTCGAATTTCTGCGTCCAGAAAAACTCGTCGAAATAAAAATTCCCGTGGTAACTCTGCGCCGTGCGAAAGTTGGACCCCAGGAAGTACAGGTGTGCGCCGTTCGCCAGGACGATGGGGTCCCCCGATAGCTCGACGCCAGCCTCCAGAGCAAACTGGATGATGTACTGCTTGAACACGTGCGCCTGGGCCTTGCTCGCCGACAGGAAAATCTGGTTGCGGCCGGTCAGGATGGCATCAAGCAACGCTTCACGGGCGAAGTACCACGTCGCGCCGATCTGGCGCGACTTCAGGATCATCCGCGTGCGCTGGTGCCCGTTGCGCCACCACACGTTCTGGTAGCCGAACAGGCTGTCGCGGAACACGCTTTCCAGCTTCTCGACCTGCGCCTCGGTAAAGGCATTGCGCGTCGGCCGGCGCTTGGGCTCGGCGTTGCGCGCGGCGATAGCTGGATTGAGGTCTCCCTCCTTCCCAGTCTCCCCGTACCGGCGCACGCGGGCCGTGCGCTCGAGCTGGCGCCCGAGCAGGTCGATTTCCTTGTAGTCGCCGCCGGTCTTGCTGTCTTTCAAAACCAGCTTGACCATCCTCGCTTCCAGCGCCCCTTCGACACGGTCAAGCGGACTGGCCTTGTCCCATTCCTCGCCGTCCTTCCAGCTATGGATCGTGGTGCGTGGAATGCCGAGGTACTCGGCGATGGACGTGATGCGCCAACCCTGCCAGTACAGGAATCGCGCCGAGTTGCGCTTCTGTGCATCGCCAGCGAGCTGCTGAACCTGCAGCGCAGCCACGCTGCGAACGTCGCCATCCGCCTCGGTCAGATCGAGCGGTGATGGAGAGTGGGTCGGTCGGGTTGCATCGGCGGTGAGCATGGCCGCCAGACTGCCCTCCGCGCGCGCGCGAAACCATCCTGTCTCGCTCTATCCGTAGCGGGTAAGGACGGCGGTGTTTGAGTGCTGGCGGGATGTCGCCCACCATGCTTCCAGCCATAAACCACCGACCGCCGCGTCAGCGAGACCGCCATGAGCAAGAAGTTCAAATCGAAGCCGTTCTGCATCGCCACCGAAGGCGCAACCACGGACGGACGCAACATCGAACGCAGTTGGCTGCAGCAGATGGCCGCCACCTATGACCGTGCGAAGTACGGCGCCCGGATCTGGTTGGAGCACATCCGCGGCACGCTGCCGGACAGCCCGTTCAAAGCCTATGGGGATGTGCTCGCGCTCTCGGCGGAAGAAGGCGACGACAAGAAGATGCGCCTGTATGCCGTGCTGGAGCCGACCGAGGCCCTGCTAGCAATGAACAAGGCCAAGCAGAAAATCTACTCGTCGATGGAGATCGACCCGAACTTTGCCAAGTCCGGGCAGGCGTATCTGGTCGGCCTGGGCGTGACCGACAGTCCCGCCAGCCTGGGCACGGACATCCTGTCATTCGCGGCCCAGAAGCCCGAGAGCAACCCGTTTGCCAGCCGGAAGCTGACACCCGACAACCTCTTCTCGGCCGCGATCGAAACCGAACTGGAATTCGAGGAAGTCGAAGACCCCGCCGACAAGCCCAGCCTGGTCGATTTCGTGAAAGGTCTGTTCGCCAAGCGCGACAAGGAATCCCAGGCGGACTACGACGACATGATCAAGGGCGTGGAACTCCTCGGCACCGAGGTGCAGCAGCGCCTCGACACCTTCAACAAAGACAAGGCGTCGGCGTCCGATGTGGCGGCGGTGCGCCAGGACGTCGACAAGCTGCAGCAGTCCTTCAACGAGTTGAAAGCCTCGCTCGACGGCTCGTCCAAACACTCGCAGCGGCCTCCCGCGACTGGCGGCCAGGGCAACGTCAAAACGGACTTCTAACGCGCTCTCGCCAGCCACCACCATTCCCGACAGGACCCCACATGCGTAACCAGACCCGCGTCGCCTTCTCGGCCTACGCTCAACAGATCGCCACGCTCAACGGCGTGGAGAACGCCGCCGCCACCTTCAGCGTTGACCCCAGCGTCCAGCAGACGCTGGAGACCAAGCTGCAGGAAACCAGCGCCTTCCTCTCCAAGATCAACATCCACCCCGTCGACGAACAGGAAGGCGAAAAAATCGGCCTGGGCATCTCCGGGCCGATTGCCAGCCGTACCAACACGGACACCAACCCGCGCGTGCCGCGCCCCGCACACTCGCTGGACGGCGATCGCTACCGCTGCGAGAAAACCAACTACGACACGTACCTCAAGTACGCCCAGCTCGATGCGTGGGCCAAGTTCCCGGACTTCCAGGTCCGCGTCCGTGATGCGATCGTCAAGCGCCATGCGCTCGATCGCATCATGGTCGGCTGGAACGGCACCAGCGTGGCCGCCACCACGAACCCGACCACGAATCCGCTGTTGCAGGACGTGAACATCGGCTGGCTCCAAAAGTACCGCACGAACGCGTCGGAACGGGTCATGGACGAAGGCGTGACGGGAAGTGGAAAGGTTAAGGTCGGCGGTGCCGGCGCCGACTATGCCAATCTCGATGCGGTGGTCTACGACGCGCTGCAGCTCCTCGATCCATGGTGGCAAGACGACACGGCTCTGGTGGTGATGCTTGGCCGTGGCCTGCTGCATGACAAGTATTTCCCGATGGTCAACCAGGACAACAAGCCGACCGAGGTCCTGGCCTCTGACATCGTCATCAGCCAAAAGCGCGTCGGCGGCCTGGCGGCGGCGACCGTGCCGTACTTCCCAGCCAATGCGCTGATGGTGACGCGCTTCGACAATCTGTCGATCTATTTCCAGGCCGGCGCCCGCCGCCGCATGCTGAAGGACAACCCGGAGCGCGATCGTATCGACAACTTCGAATCTTCCAATGACGCCTTCGTCGTCGAGGACTATGGCCTCGGCTGCGTCGTTGAGAACATCGAGTTGCCCGCCTGATCCTATACACCCCCCGCGAGAGCAGTGCCGAGCCGCCGGCGGTCAGCAGCATCGACCGCCGGCGAGTGAGGTCCAAGGAACACCATGCCCAGTCCCGCCCAACGACATCGTGCACGCGCCATGGCGCTCAAGGCCCAGGCGCAAAGCGAGCACGGCCAGGCCGTCGAGAGCAGCGCCTACGACCTCATGCTGGCCCAGCTCGCCGAACACCGGCGCCGCCTGCACAGCATCCAGTCGATCCAGCAAAAGATCGAGGTCAAGCGTCAGATCGTCTCCGAGTACGACGCCTGGATCGACGCCGCCCTCCAGGAGGGTAAGGGCGCCCAGGATCTTGTCATCACCACGCTCATGATCTGGCACATCGACGCGGGCAACTACGGCCGCGCGCTGGAGATCGGCGCCTACGTGCTCGTGCATGGACTGCAGATGGCCGACCAGTACCGGCGCTCGCCGGCCGTGGTGTTGATCGACGAAATTTCGGGCGCATATCTTCGCGGGTTGGTCCCTGCCGGGAGCGAAGCCGTGGAATTTCTGCAAGCCGTGGACCGGCTCACGATCACGGTCGACGCCCCGGACCAGGCGCGGGCCAAGCTCAAGAAGGCCATCGGCTACGCGCTCCTGGGCAAGGTCAAGACGGGCGAGGCGCCCGATCTCGACAAGTTCGACCAGCCGGCTCTGGAAGCCATCCAGCACTGGCTCGGGACCGCCCTCGGCCTCGATGCCAACTGCGGCGTCAAGAAAGACCTGGAACGGATCGAACGACGAATCAACGCACTGCGCGCCGCTGGCGCACAGTCCACCTGAGCACCCCCGACGTGCCCGGCGGCCCGGCGCGAGCCTGAAGACCCGCGAGGATCTCCAGGCGAGCGCCGGCCACCGCCGACTTGGAACGCACCATGTCCTTCATCGCTCCCGAACCGCCGCTGGTAGTGACTGTCCCGCCCTCCGATCCGGCGGGTGAGGATCAGGTCGACGCCGGCGACTTCTGGCCATCGGTGGATCTTGCGCTGATGCGTGCCACGGTGCGCCTGGACGGGACCGTCACCCCAGAGCGGCTGCGCCATGCCGTGGTCGAGGCACTGGCGTTTGTCATCGATCAGCTCGCGGCGTGGGAAGCCGCCCGCCGCGCCCAGGGCTATGCAACGCTCGCGGCGGTGCCCGCGCGTCAGATCGATGGCAAGTCGATCAACGAACAGCGATACCTGCGCGCGGTGTACAGCCTGGCCAAGGCCGACTTGATCGAGCGATACCGCGACTACGACACCAGCGCCCAGGGCGACAAGGATGCCGAGCAGCTCGTCGACCAGATTGCCGAGCAACGCCGAAACATGGCCTGGGCGATCCAGGACATCAAGGGCGCCCGGCGCACCACGGTGGACCTCATATGAAGGTCATTGCGCAACAAGGCGACACCGTGGACCTGCTGTGCTACCGCTACCTGGGCACCACGCACGGCGGTGTGGTGGAAGCAACCTACGAACGCAACCGAGGCCTGGCCGACCTGGGGCCGGTCCTGCCGCTCGGAGCTGAGGTCGACCTGGCCGACATGCCGGCCACCCCCGCCGGCACCATCGAAACCGTTCAGCTATGGGACTGACCCGACATGAACAACCGACGCGCCGCCACCATGGCCCGCAGCTCATACCGGCCGGGAGGCGCATAGCGATGCCTCCCGACGATATCGCCGTCAACGTGGGCAACCGCACGACCGAAGTCGGGGCGGCTGCTGGCGTGCTCTCGTGGCTCGCATCAGGCAACTGGATCGGCCTGTCCGGCGTGCTCATTGCGATCGCCGGCCTGGTGGTCAACTGGTATTTCCAGCGCCGCCGTGATCGCCGCGAGCGGGAACTCCACGCGGCGCGGCTGGCCGCCATGCGCGATGCGTGCGAGCTATGAGCGTCCGCCAGCGCATCGCCGTCGCCTTGTTGACCATCAGCGCGGCGGGCCTAGCGACGTGGACCGCCAGCGAGGGAGACGGCCCAATCTCGATGGCACAGGATGGCACCGAGCTGCTCCACCCGTACATTCCTACCGCTGGCGACGTGCCGACCATCGGGCATGGGTCAACCCGCTACGAGGACGGCCGCCGCGTGACCCTGCAAGATCCGCCGATCAGCCGAGAACGCGCCGTCCAGCTCGCGCGGAACCTCATGAGCGGAGACGAAAGGCAATTTCGCGCATCGCTGCCCGGCGTCGAGCTGTACCCCGAGGAATACGACCTGTACCTGGATTTCGTCGGACAGTTCGGCATCGGAAACTGGACCACGTCCAGCATGCGCTGGCTGCTGATCGCAGGCCGCTACCGCGACGCCTGCGGTGCACTGCTGAACTGGCGGTTCCAGGGCGGCCGCGACTGCAGGCTCCCGCAGAACTGGGGGCCGAAGGGTTGCAAGGGCGTCTGGACTCGCCAACTGGAACGCCACGCCGCGTGCCTGGCGGCACAGTGAGGTCCACATGATCCGAGCCGTCACCGTCTCCCTCTTGGCCCTTGCCGTTCTGTCCGTCAGCCACTGGGCCGCGTACCTGGCGGGCCGAAGCGTCGCACAAGCCCAGGCCGTGGCCACCGACCAGGCCATCCAGGCCCATACCGAGGTTGTCACGGCGAAGGCGGAGACCGCCGCCACCACTGCCGACCAGAAACTCGCCGCGGCGGTCGCTACCGCGGCCGGGGTGAAAGGAGAAAACGACAATGCCCGTACTGAGATCGATCATTTGCGCGGCCAGCTGCGCACTGGTGTTGTGCGCTTGTCAGTCGCTACCGACAGCACGTGCAGTGCTGCCGCCGGTCCCGGAGCTGCCGCCCCTTCCGGAGAACCTGTCGAAACCCCGCGAGCCGAACTTGTACCAGAGGATGCTGAAAATCTTGTCTCCATCGGCGCAGAGGGAAACGACGCCATCCGAGAACGCAACGCCTTGATCGTGCTCTACAACGAAGCGCGTGCGACGCTGCAGCAGTACAAGGCGGAGATCGACCGGCTGCGGGGTGAACAGCCGTGAAAAAGCCCGCTAGCCTGCGCAAGCATCTGACCGGCGCGGTGCCGGAACTCAAGCGCGAGCCCGACAAGCTGCAGGTGTTCATCGACAGCGGGAAAATCGTGTCCGCGGGCACGAAGTCGCTGTCGTTCGAATACCGCTTCACGCTGCACTTGCTGCTTACCGACTACCAGGGCAGTGCCGACGCCATCATGGTGCCCATCCTGGCGTGGCTGAAGATCCACCAGCCGGAGCTGGCGCTGAATGCCAACGAACGGGAGAAAGCGTTCCGCTTCGAGGTGGACATTCTGAATCACGAGACCTGCGATATCGCTATCGATCTGGATCTCACCGAGCGTGTGGCCGTCACGCAAACCACCGGCGCCGGCGGCCGCGTCCGGCTGCAGGCCGAGCACGTCGCCGAGCCGCTGCCGGCCCCGGCCTATGGCACACCCGGCTTTGATCTGTACGACGGCGACGACAAGCTCGCCGAGTGGACCGTCGCGCCGGAGATCAAGTGAGAGACGATCTCACCCTGATGGCTGAGTGGGCCGCGCCCATCCTCGCCAGATTCACGCCCGCAGAGACCCGCGCCGCCATGCGCGACATCGCGCTGGAGCTGCGCCGCAGCCAGGCCAAGCGAATCGGGCGGCAGCGCGACCCGGACGGGTCAGCCTACCAGCCGCGCAAGAAGCTGCGTGATCGCAAGGGCCGCCTGCGCGGCGCCATGTTCAAGAGGTTGCGCACCGCGCGTTACTTGCGCGTCGAATCGTCGCCGACCCAAGCAACGGTGGTGTTCGCTGGCCGGGTACAACGCATAGCCAGGGTGCACCAGGACGGCCTGGTCGACGTCGTAGACCGCCGCGCGCCCTCGAGCGCATCCGTGCGGTATGCCCGCCGCAGGCTGCTCGGCCTGACCGGTGCCGACCGCGACATGATCATCGACCGACTGCTGCGTCTCGCGTAGCGTCCCCGGTTTGGGTAGGCACGGCAACTCTCGCGCGCGCACGAGGTCGCCGGGATGATCGGCGATATGGACAAGAAGACCGACGCATTCCAGAAAGTTACCGGCAGCGGAGATCTACCGGAAGATCTCAGCTTCCTCGCCCGCGTTGCAGCCGGCAACCGGCTCGTTCCCAGGGCGAGATTCGAAAGTTATCTTTCCACGGTGGTGCCGCTCGAGGTTCCCGAAGCGGCATTGACACTTGACGTGAACCATGCGGGCAAGATCGTCCGCATGACGAATCCAGAGCGCGCCATTGTGATGCTCCCCGCCACGGGCCTGCCCCCTGGCTTTCAGACCATGATATTCGGGGAGGGGGCCGAGGGCTTCATGGTTGACGCCAGCGACGTGACGCTGCTGGGGAATACCCCGTACCTGGTCGCCGCTCAGAACATTGCGATGCTGCTGATCCAGGCATCGGAGGGCGCATGGATCGTTCTCGGCGGGGTTCAGCCGTGAAACTGCCCCTTACCACCGTGGCGGCCAGTCTAAGGCACAAACCGGTGGTGCCGCCGCTGCGCTGGACGCGCCCCGATACCACCGGCTGGACGGTGATAGAGATTGGCGGCACGACCTGGAACATCCCTGATGGATCGTGGACGAACCAGGACTGGGACCACGCCTCGGTACCCGACTACATACTGCTGCCCGGCGGAAACTACGTCATCAAGCAGGTTGGGCCGATCAACAAACGTATCCGACTCAACGCCCAGGACGCCATCAACTTGGCATGGATCGGCGGCGAGATCAATATTGACACGCCTTGGGTGTACCCAGGCTTCGATGAGGACGACGGCGGCTACTACATCTTCAGAACCGCGATGGAGCTGTCAGGCGATTTCCGCATCGTCTACTTTGAAGGGCTCCACCTGCATGGCCGGTGGTGTGTCGAGACCCTGGACCTTTGGGATGGTTCATCGGTCAACCTGACGCTGCAAAATTGCCGGTTCATCATTTCCACCGAGCAAGTGCCCGACAAATCCCAGTCCGACGGTTTTCGGCATGCTGATTGCGTGCAAGCCACCTCCGGACTGACTAGCTTCAATGTCGCCAATAGCACCTTCCAGACAACCCACCAAGTCGGCATGTATGGCGGCGGCGACGTGCGCATGGACCGCCGCTGGAAGCAGATGAAGCATTACCGCGTGAACTGGCGGTACTCGAAATACACCTCGTCGCTCTCCAGCGACTCGTCGCGCATCTTGAGCATCATCAGCAGCCCCGCGATCGAGGGGCCCTTGCAACTCACCGATGCCTATATCGACCCGTACCCGCGTCTGTGGGGTGGGACCGCAGATGTCGGTGATCGCGCGTGCTTCTGGTCCGGCGCGAGTCAATACGTTGAAAGCGTTGGCCGCACTGGCTGGATCGCCAATGCAAGCTCCAATTACCCAACGCGCGGCATCTTCGACGAAACCGGCGCCGGCCATGGTTATTTTTGGCGCGGAGCGCCGCCGCACGGTGATTTCTGCCCAGAGGGCGTGGCCGGTATCGACTACGTGGCGCCGCCCAACGTGATCGCCGAACCATTGGTCAACGTCGGCATCGACAATTACGCCCACGACGACAACCGACCCGTCAAGCGCACGGCCGCCGAGCAACTGGGCAGCGCCGTCGCGCTGTCGCGCAAGTGGTTCATCGAAAACTCGTACAAGTCCTACACGCCTGACGAGATCAGCGGGATCGACAACATCATGCCGGCCGGTGATTCCAGCAACTTCGGCGCCGGCATCTCGAACTGGCGCAAGATATTCACCAACCGATATCCGGACTTTGGGTTTGACCTGGGCTGGGCCACGGACGCCGAGAACGGGAACATCGGCGTCATGCATTACACCGTGACGGGGGAGGACAATGACTGGTATATCGGTGCCATCCACTGCGCTCCGGACGACACGGAACTGCGCATTCCGGTAACGCCAGGAAACCAGCTCTATGTCGAGGCCTACGTTCGCCAGAACAGCGAGACGCTGAACCCCACCACTCTCATCAACAACGGCGCCAGCATGTTCATCGTTTGGGTGGATGCGGCTGGGAGCATGATCAACTATTCGATGGATGCGGCGATTTTCCGCATTCGGGTCGCACGGTACGTCGCGCCCTACTACCAGATCGAGGTGCCGACAGGCGCGGCCTACGCGGTGGTCGGGGTCGGCATCAGCAAGCCCCTTGCCGGCGCTGAGTACTTCATTAGCCGAGTCTACGCGATGCAGTACGAGCCGGTCTCGGATGACGCGGGCACCGAACTGAGCGACACCCAGCAACTCAATTGGCGGCCGCCTGAAAACAAGGATTACCGCATCCGTTACGAATGCGAAACCGATCAGGGTATGGCCTACGACGACGTGATCATCCGGGCCATCCCCCATACGGCCAACTGGATGCAAGGGGGAGTCGAATTCGATGATGGTGTGGGGAACTGGGTGCTGACCACGAGCGGCACCCTGGATACTGTCCAGGATGACGATGGAACGTTCGCGCTCCGGGCGACAGCCGCCATCGATGGCGGGCTGGACGCCGCCAATGGATTCACCAACACCGGCGATCTGCCAAACGTCGAAGGGGGCGATGAAATCTATGTCGCATTCGACCTGAAACAGGTCCAGGGCAGCGGGCCGGTGCAGGTCGGCATCAACGTGGATAGCATTTCCGGCGGATCGATCATCGAGACGAGCTGGGACTCGGTCTACCTCGACGTCAGCACGCTCGGCTACATCCGGCACGCCCGCACCGTCACAATTGCACCCGGCGCGACCGCGGCCCGGATGCATGTCTCGTTTTCGAGCGCGACAACGAAGGCGGGTGCCCAATTCCTGATCAAAAATCCGTACATGGGGGACGTGCCGCCACCCGACAAAAACAAACTGAGCCAGCAGGCCCGCAGCTTCGGTGCGGGGCTGAACACCTGGGTGAACCTGATCGCGCCAGCTGGATTTTCAAAAGCGGCGTCCTCGGTGGATGGCGGCGTGATGGTCCTGTCCGCCAGCGCGGCGGCCGACTCGATTGGCGTGAGCCACACTTGGGTCGGCGATACGACGATGGTGCCGGTTACGCCGGGCAGCGTGGTGTACGGCGCGTTCCAGGTCAAGCGTGCTGCGGGAGACTCAGGGCGGGCACGGGTCCGATTCATTTGGGCTGACAGCGACGGGGCGTGGCTGACGATTGCCGAGCCGCCCCCCGTGAACGACGTCGCAATCCCTGACGACGCATATGCGACGGCGTGGTTTCAAGCCACGGCGCCGCAGGGCGCGGCATATGCGGTGCTGGGCGTCATCATCATCAATCCGCCGGCGGGCAGCTCCTACTACATCGACAATTGTTGGCTGGGCGATCCGCCGGACGAGTGGATACCGCCCGTGCCGGAGTTCGACGCAAACCGGCTGCCGCGCGGAGATGCACGGGATTTCCTGACCTCGAAGGCGCGCTGGATGAGTTATCTGTGGCCCGCCGGCGCGTCCGTCGAATGGTCCGAGAGTTTTGGCGGCACGCTGCGGCTCGACAGTCCACCTGGGCCGAACCGGGTTGCCATCTGCCATACCTGGAGGCAAGACACGGATTCCGTCGTTAGCGTGGTGCCTGGCGAGCCGCTGTACGCCTACCTGGACGTGCTCCGCATGTCCGGCGCCGATATCGGGGTCCAACTGGCCATGATCTGGACGGACGGCGCGTTTGTCGAGCTGTCCGCCCCGGAATGGAGCAGGACAGAAGGGCCGCTGGCGTTCCTCTCCAACGGCCCCAGCGTGACGCGGCTCCAGATGATGGCCTTGGTTCCTGCCGCTGCGGCCTACGCGCGGCTGGTGTTCATCGCAAACGGGTCCAGCGGAGCTACGTACTACCTCGATAACGCGCACCTCGGCGACCCGAAGGATTAGTCACCGCGCCTCGCAAGCCTACCCGCACCGGATAGGTTCCTGGTTCCTCGCGCGCGCGCGGCGCGCCGGCGATTATCGGGGCATGCCGCCCACCCCGACCAACATCGCCGAAATTCTCCGCTTGCTGCAGAACCTGATCCGGTTCGGCAGCGTCGCGGACATCCAATACGGCGACCATATGCAGCCCCCTCGCGTGCGTGTGGCGGTCGGCGGCATCCTCACGAATTGGGTGCCGTGGGTAGCGCCGCGTGCCAGCGGCACCTCGGAGTGGGATCCGCCTAGCGTGGGCGAGCAAACCATTCTGCTGTCGCCAGGCGGCGACCTGGCCGCCGGCGCCGCGCTGCCGGCGATCTACAGCGACACGAACGCGCCGCCCTCGCGCAGCCCCAGCGAGCACGTGCGGCGTTATCCCGATGGCGCGGTGTTGAGCTACGACCACGCCTCCCACGCCCTCAACGTCCAGCTGCCGGCCGGCGGCACCGCCAACCTGATCGCTCCGGCGAAGGTGACCGTGCAATCGGCGGTGATCGAACTGGACGCCGCCCAAACCACGATCACAGGAGCCTGCACGGTGAAGGGCCTGCTCACGTACCAGGCCGGCATGGCCGGCCGGCCAGGCAGCACCGGCGCTGCGGCATCGATCCAAGGCACGATCCGCGTCAACGATGGCGATGTGATCGCGGACGGCGTGAGCCTGGTCAATCACCCTCACGGTGGCGTCTCCCGTGGCGGCGACGACACCGACCCGCCCCAGGCGACCGAAGCATGATCGGAATGGATCGCAACACCGGCCGCGAGCTGTCCGGCGCCGACCACGTCAAACAGTCGGTGACCGACATCATACAAACGGCGATCGGGACCCGGCTCATGCGACGCCCGTATGGCTCGCAGGTTCCGGGCATTGTCGACCAACCTGGCACACCGGATACATTGGTTCGCCTCTACGCCGCCATCGCCGATGGGCTCATGCGCTGGGAGCCCCGTATCAAGCTCAGGGCGGTATCGCTGGTCAGCCTGACCGCGGACGGCAAAGGCGTCCTGCAGATCGACGGCACGATCGATGACGGAACCGTCCGTACGGTCTCGTGGGCCGTTGCGTTGGGAGGTACCGCGTAATGGCCGGCTCCTTCACGACCGTGGATCTATCCGCGCTGCCGGCGCCAGACATCATCGAATCGCTGGACTACGAGGCCGTCCTTGCAGACTGCAAGACTGAGCTGCTCCAGCGCTATCCCGCCTTCAGCGCCGTGGTCGAGAGCGACCCGGCCTACAAGGTTCTGGAAGTGCTCGCGTACCGCGAGATGCTGCTGCGCCAGCGCATCAACGACGCCGCGCGCGGCACGATGGTGGCGTTCGCGCAAAAGGGCGACCTGGACCAGATCGGGGCGAACTACGACGTCTCCAGGTTGGTTGTCACCCCGGCGGACAACAGCACCTATCCGCCCACGCCGGCCGTGTACGAGACCGACGACAACCTGCGCCAGCGCATTCCGCTGTCGCTCGAGGGCTATTCCACAGCGGGCAGCGAGGGCTCCTATATTTTTCACGCTCGATCGGCATCGGGCCATGTGAAAGATGCGTCAGCTGTCAGCCCCACACCGGGCGTCGTGACCGTCTATGTTCTTTCCACCGTGGGCAACGGCACGGCCGATGAGCAACTGTTGACGGCGGTCCGGGCAGCGCTCAACGTGCAACATGTGCGGCCGATAACGGACCAGGTATTCGTGCTGTCCGCCTCGATCGTCGAGTACCTGATCGAAGCCGAGCTGGAGCTGTTCGAGGGTCCGGACCCCGTTGTGGTTCTGGCCGCTGCGCAAGTAGCCACCGACGCCTATGCCGCCAAGATGCACAAGATGGGCGTCGGGGTGAGCCGCTCGGGCCTGTTCCAGGCGCTGCACCGGCCAGGCGTGAAATCCGTCAACCTGATCGCGCCGGCCACCGATATCGCACTGTTCGACGGCCAGGCAGCTTATTGCACTGGCACGGCAATCTCGAAGGCGCCCGACGACGAGAGCGGGGTGCTTTGATGGTTGAGAGCTTGCTCCCCGACAACGCGACCGAACTGGAGGCCGCGCTCGCGGCTTCTACGGCCCGGCTGGACGATCTCCCTGTCCGTATTCGGGAGATCGGCAACCCCGCTACGGCACCTGCGGCATTCCTGCCTTGGCTCGCCTGGGCCTTCAGCGTCGACGTCGAGTGGGACCTGGCGACAACGGATGCGCAGAAGCGCGCGGTCATTACGGGCTCAGTATCGGTACACCGCCGCAAGGGCACCGTCGCTGCTGTGCAGGCCGCGCTCGATGCCCTCGGATTCGATGTGCAGCTACAGGAGTGGTTCAACCAAATCCCGGCGGCGGCGCCATACACCTACCGCTTGATCGTCACCGCAGACCAGGTGGGGTACTCCCGAGCCGATCTACGCCGCCTGATCCGCGTCGTGGATGCTGCCAAGAACTTGCGATCACACCTTAGTGAACTCGAGCCCCGCGGGCGGTCCATGCAGAGCTGCTCGCTGGCGATGGTTCCCAGAATCGGCTGCGACCTCACGATCACGGGACTAGACGATCTGCATGACGTGACCTTCACCCTCATCGATGACGACGGCTCGCCTTTGGTAGACGACGACGGCGCCCAACTTGTGGACGGCTAGACATCGACATGGCATACAAGACGATTTCCACCACCTACGGCCTGCAACGCCAGGCCGCTGCGGCCACCAGCGGTAGCCCAATCACTCTGACCGAAATATCCATCGGCGACGGAAATGGCAACGACGTCACGCTGGACCGTGGCCAGGTGAACATTATTGGCGAGCGCCTGCGGCGTCCCGTCAGCAGGATCTACCAGCTACCGGACAATCCTTCCGTCTACGTCGTTGAATGCACGATCCCAGCGGAGGAGCCTGCATTCGTTATCCGTACGGCCGGGATGCACGACGAGCACGGCGGTATGGTCGGAGTGTGCAACACGCCGGTCATGTACAAGCCGAACGTCAGTGAAGGCGCGATCGCTGATTTCGTCTTCAGCATGCTCTACCAGGCTACCAACGACAGCGTCGTCAGCCTCTTCGTCGATCCGAACGTGGCGGTAGCCTCGCGCACTTGGGCCCTGAACACCATCACTGCAGCGCTTCTTCTGCCAGGTGGCACCACAGGGCAAGTGGCGCGCAAGCGGTCCAATGCGGACGGCGATATCGAGTGGGCCGATCCGACCGACGTCAATGTCGTGTCCAACACGATCGAGGAAAACCAAACGCTGGCCGCCAGCCAAACGACGGTCAACCTCAACTTGACCACCGTCCAGGGGCTCGCCCTCTATGTCGATGGCGAACGGCTGCGCAATGATGAATGGACGCCGGATCCCGTTCTTCCCTCGCGCTTGTCGCTTGGCGCCGCATATCCCGCGGGCTCCAAGTTGACAGCCGTTCAGAATGAACCGGCCGGCGCGCTCACCGATCCGCTGGCGAAGGCCCAGAACCTGGCTGACGTGCCCGACAAGGCCTTGGCTCGTGCCAACCTGGACGTTTACAGCAAAGCCGAAGTCAACAGCCGTGGCAGGCAGCCTGGCGACATCTTCTACACCGCACGGAGCACCGCTCCAGCGCGCAGCTTGAAGGCGAACGGCGCAGCGGTGAGCAGGACCGTCTACGCCGACCTGTTCGCTGCCATCGGCACGCGATACGGCGCGGGCGATGGGTTCAACACTTTCAACCTGCCGGATCTTCGCGGCGAGTTCATCCGCGGGTTGGACGATGGTCGAGGCATCGATATCGGCCGCGTGCTCGGCACGTTGCAGTTAGCTCGAACCAAAGAGCACTTCCATGGATTCGGCCGGTTCCTTTCTATCACCGGAGGAGATGCGGGTGACGACGCCTATTTCACCCGCAGGAGCTGGGCGGGATCCGGAGAAACGCTGACCGGGCAGCGAATCACTGGCGACAGCCAGAACACCCAAACCATGGCCATTGCCGGTGGTGCCGCTGGAGATCTTGGCACATCCATCCAGATCGATATCGGCGGCGACATATACCCGCGCAACGTTGCCCAACTCGCATGCATTGCCTACTGATCATGACGACCAAGATTGTTTACCAGACCGTCGTCTCCGGCCTGTTCCTCTGCGAAACGGACGCGGACGAGTCGCCCGAGGAGCCCGGCCACTTCCATATCCCCGGCGGCGCCGTGGAAACGCCGCCGCCGGAGTCATGGCCCGGAGACAAATGGCCGCGGTGGAACGGCGCGGCCTGGGAGCTGGTAACCCGACCGACAGCATCCATAGCGGAATCGCCGCTGGACAAACTCAAGGCGTTCCTTTCCGCAAACCCCGACGTCGAAGCTCTGCTGAACGACAAACCCTAACCCTGGAGCTGCCCATGCCCACTTCTTACCATCACGGCGTCCGCGTCGTCGAAGCCACCGATGGCGCCAGCGCCATCCGAACCGTTGCCACGGCCATCATTGGCATGGTCTGCACCGGCGAGGATGCCGATGCGACCGTGTTCCCCGAGAACACCCCCGTGCTGCTCACGAACCCGCAGGGCAAGGTGGGCAAAGCCGGCGATACCGGCACCCTGGCGCCGGCGCTACAGGGGATCGCGGACCAGGCGCAGTGCATGACGGTGGTCGTGCGCGTGCCCGAGGGCGAGACGCCGGCCGAAACCGCATCGAACACCATCGGCACGGTCACCGCCGCGGGCAAATACACCGGCCTGAAGGCGCTGTTGGCGGCGGAGAGCGCCGTGGGCGTCAAGCCCCGCATCCTCGGCGCTCCCGGCCTGGACACTGAAGCCGTCACGACCGCCATGGTGTCGCTTGCCCAGGACCTGCGCGGCTTTGCGTATGCTTCGTGCCGCGGAGAGGACGACGCGTATGCTGTCACCAAGGAAGAAGCCACAGGCTACCGCGAGGGATTCAGCGCGCGGGAACTGATGCTGATCTGGCCCGACTTCCTCGGCTGGGACACGACCGCCAACGCGGCAGTCCGCGCGCCGGCCGTTGCCCGCGCCCTGGGTCTGCGAGCCAAGATCGATGAACAGGTGGGCTGGCACAAAACGCTCTCCAATGTCGTCGTCAATGGCGTCAGCGGCATTACCGATCCGGTGTTTTTCGACCTGCAGAATCCCTCGAGCGACGCGGGCTATTTGAACAGCCTGGAAGTCACCACACTGATCCGCCGTAGCGGCTTTCGCTTCTGGGGCAACCGCACGACTCAGGCGCAAGGCGGGCTGTTCCCCTTCGAGAACTACACCCGCACGGCCCAGGTTCTCGCCGACACGATGGCCGAGGCGCACTTCGAGTTCATGGACAAGCCGCTGCATCCCTCGCTGGTAAAGGACATGCTCGCGCGCATCAATGGCAAGTTCAAGGACTTGAAGACCGGCGGCTACATCATCGACGGCACGGCCTGGTTCGACCCGGAGAGGAATGCCACGGCCGAACTGGCAGCGGGCCGCCTGATCCTCGACTACGACTACACCCCCGTTCCCCCGCTGGAAGATCTCCAGTTCTACCAAAAGATCACCGACAGCTACCTGGCGCAGTTCGCCACGGCGCTCGCCTCCTAACCCACACGACTGGAGACCCAAATGGGAATGCCATCGAAGCTGAAGAATTTCAACCTGTACAACGACGGCCAGAGCTACATGGGTGAGGTCGAGAGCGTCGTCCTGCCCAAGCTTTCCCGCAAGCTGGAGCCGTGGCGCGGCGGCGGCATGCTCGGCGAGGTCGATGCAGACCTGGGCGTCGAGAAGCTCACCGTGGAATGGACTGCCGGCGGCCTGCTCGACACTGCCCTCAAGCAATGGGGGCTGACCACCCACGGCGGTGCAACGTTGCGGTTTGCTGGCGCGTACCAGGACGACGACGACGGCGCGGTCAGGGCCGTGGAAGTCGTCGTGCGCGGCCGCCACGCTGAGATCGACCTGGGCACGGCCAAGGCCGGCGACGGGACCGCCCACAAGTACACGACGACCTGCAGCTACTACAAGCTCACGATCGACGGCGAAGACATCATCGAGATCGACATGATCAACGCCGTCGACAAGGCCGGCGGCGTCGACCGCAATGCTGGCATCCGCAAAGCGATCGGGCTGGCCTAAGCCACCGCTTCCACTTTTCCGAGGACCTGAACAATGAGCTCTACCCCTCCCAACGACCCGCAAGTCGATACCTTGGAGCCGCCGCCGGCCAAGCCGAGCATCACTCTCGACACTCCCGTCGTTCGGGGCAAGACGACGATCAAGAGTGTCGAACTGGTACGGCCCACTGCTGGGCAGCTCAAGGGCATCAGCCTGGTCGAGCTGGCCCAGCTCAACGCCGATGCGCTGGTCAAGCTGCTGCCCCGCATTACGGTTCCCCCGCTGCTGGCGCACGAGGCCGCGGCGCTGGGCGCACCGGATCTGATGGCCTTCGGCATCGAGGTGGCCAGTTTTTTGATGTCGAAGTCGGAGAAGGCAGCGGTGCAAGCACAGCTGGACACGCTCCCCTGATCTGCGAGTTTGTCGAGAACGCCATGGCAGATATCGCGCTGGTCTTTCACTGGATACCAGCAGCAATGGAGCCCATGGGCCTCGGCGAACTGATGGCGTGGCGCGAGCGCGCTCGTGTGCGCCACCAGCCCGACTCTTGATCCCTCCCCGGACCCGACGACATGGCCGACTCGGCAACCCTGAAGCTGCAGGTCATTCTCAGCACTCTTGACAAGGCCACGGCTCCGATGCGCCGCATCTCCGCGGCCAGCAAAGAAGCCGCACAGGCCACGCGCAAGCTGCGCGAGCAGATGCGTGAACTGGAAAAACAGCAGGCGCTGATCGGTCAGTTCCGCAAGCAGCTCGACGCACTCAAGCAACTCCGCCAGGAACGCAACGCCAGCAGGGAAGCCGTTCGCAGGTTGACCGCCGCCCAACAAGCTGCCGTCGCCCCGACCAAGGCACAGCGTGCTGAACTGGAAAAGGCGGTGGCCTCTTCCGAGAAATTCAACCTGAAGGCATCTGAACAGGCCGCAAAGCTGCGCCAGTTGCGAGATCAGATGGTGGGGGTGGGCCTGAGCACCTTCAAGCTCGACAGCAGCGAGAAGCGGGTCCGTGACAGCCTGAAGGCCACTACGGACCAGATTCAGGCTCAGAAGGTCAAGCTGGCAGAACTCGCCGACAAATACAAGGCCGCCCAAGCTGCCCGCGCCAGGTATGACACCGCGATGGGGCGCGCGCGGACCGCGGCAGTGACCGGCGCAATTATGACCGGCAGCGGCATGGCGCTGCTGGGCCGCCTTCGTGATCCTCTCGCCGAGGCTCGCCACGATCAAAGCGAGCAGTTCCGCATCGCGGCTATCGGTCTGGGTGAGCAGCAGACGCGGGAGGCCGTTCGATTCGCCACCACGTTGAAAACCTACGGCACCAGCGTGGTCGACAACATGGGGTTGATGCGCGATGCCATGACGGTATTTGCCGACGTTCACCACGCCGAAATGGTCACCCCAACCTTGGCTAGGATGAAATTCGCCAACGAAGCGCTGTTCGGCGCCGACCAGGCGGCGGACAACGAAAAGAAGTTCCTCGACATGCTGCGCGTTATCGAACTGCGCGGCGGCCTGCAGAGCCCCGACGCGTTTGCCAGCCAGGCCGACATCGTCCAACGTGTCCTGACCGCCACTGGCGGCCGTGTCGGCCCCGAGGAATGGCTCAACGTGATCAAAACCGGCGGCATCGCCGCCAAGGGCATCAGCGACCAGGCGTTCTATTACCAGCTCGAACCCTTGGTACAGGAGATGGGCGGTTTCCGGGTCGGCACGGCCATGATGTCGGCTTACCAGAACCTTTACCAGGGCCGCACCACGAAGCGGGCAGCACGGCAACTCGAGTCCCTCGGATTGATCGCCGACTCCGGGAAGGTTCAACACGACAAAGCCGGGCAGATCTCGTTCCTGAACCCCGGCGCGCTGCTCGGCGCCGACGTGTTCCGCCGCAATCAGTTCGAATGGGTGGAGACCGTCTTGCTGCCGCAGCTGGCTAAGAAGGGCATCACCGATCAGCAGCAGATCCTCGATGCCATTGGCAGCATCATCACGAACCGGACGGCCTCCAATCTGTTCGGCCAGATGGTCCTGCAGCGCGACCAGATCCACAAGAACGCCCGCCTGAACGCCGGCGCCGATGGCATCGGGGAGATCGAGGCCAAGGCCCGCGGCGCGCTGGCCGGTCAGGAGCTGGAAGCGGTCAAGAAGCGGGCGGACCTGTTCCGCGAGCTCGGCAGGGCGATCATGCCGGCGTACACCGCCGCGGTCACGTTCGCAACCGAGAAAATGCAGCAGTTCACCGCCTGGATGCAGGCGAACCCGCGCGCCGCGCAGCTGCTGGTCACCTCGCTCGCCGTCCTGGCCGCCACGCTGGTCGCCCTCGGCGGCGCCATGCTGGTCCTGGCGCCCATGGCCATGAGTTTCATCGTGCTGCGACACGCCATGGCGCTCGCCGGCGCCGGCGGCGGCATCCTGTCCGCGGCGCTGGGCGGCGTGGGAACGGCCCTTGGCGTCGTGCGCACGGCTGTGGTTTTCCTCGGCCGTGCGCTGCTCATGACTCCCATCGGTCGCGTCATCGGCCTGATTGTCCTGGCCGCGACGCTGATCTACCAGCATTGGGAGCCCATTAAGGCGTATGTCCAGGGCGTCTGGACCGAGATTCGCCAGGCGTTCGACGGCGGCATCGGGAGCATCACCGCGCTGATCGTGAACTGGTCGCCGCTGGGGCTGTTCTACCAAGCGTTCGCGGGCGTGTTGCGGTGGTTTGGGCTGGACCTACCAGCTACGCTTACCGGGGCAGGCACGGCCATTATGCGCGGCCTGGCGAATGGGATTACCAACGGGATATCTCTGGCCCGTGATGCCATCGTGGGCGCGGGTGAGACCTTGGTGGGGTTGTTCAAGGAAAAGCTCGGCATTCGTAGCCCGTCGCGGGTATTCGCGGCGCTGGGCGAGTTCACCATGCGGGGCCTGGCCGTGGGCCTGGACCGCGGCGAGCGCGAGCCCCTGCAGCAGCTCCAGCGCACGAGCCAGCGCCTGGCCGCGGCGGCTGCAATCGGAGGCAGCATCGTAGCCGCGCCGGCGCTGGCATTCGATTCCCGCCCGCCGCTGGCCTCCGGCGGCCAGGCGGTCGCCGCGCCGATCGGCGGCAACCACTACGAGATCCACGTGAACGGCACGCCAGGCATGAACGAGCAGGCGCTCGCGCGGGCCGTGGCCGCCGAGCTAGACCGCCGCGAGGCCGCGGCGCGCGCGCGAACGCGCAGCACATTGACCGACTACGACAATTAGGGCCGCTGCCATGCTCATGTGCCTCGACCAGTTCACGTTCTCCATGTCGACCTTGCCGTTTCAGCAGCTGCAGCGCCAGGCCACCTGGCGCCACCCGTCTGTATCCCGGGTCGGCACCCGCAGCGGGCACCAGTTCACCGGCGCCGGCGACGACACCATCACGATCAGCGGCTGGATCGCGCCGGAGCTGGCTGGCGATCGCGCGTCGATCGACCGCCTGCGCGAGCTGGCAAACGAGGGTGGCAACTACGTGCTGGTCGACGGCACCGGGGCTGTCTACGGCGCGTTCGCCATCACGGGCATTGCAGAAACTGGCACGTTGCACTATCGGGACGGCACGCCCCGCCGCATCGAATTCAACCTGAACCTGGAGCGCACCGACGATGACATTCCAGTCCCAGCGGCTGCCGGCGCGGCGGCGTCGGTAGCCACTGCGGCCAGCGAGGCCAGCGGCGTCGCGGACAGCGTCGGCAGCGTGGGCAAAGCGTTGGCCGCCGACTTCCCGACCGCGCTGGAGAAGGTCGGGCAGGTCGCGGGGTTGATCGGGACCGTAGGCGACGTGGCCGGTTCGGCAATGGGCATGCTCGGCGCCGTGCAGGCCCAACTGTCGACGGCCACCGCGGTGGTCGACCAATTGCAGTCCGTCAGGCGCTCGGTCAACGGCCTGGCCAGAGCGATGGAGCAAATCCGGGCGGGCAATGTCCGCGCGTCCATCAGCACACTGTCAACGGCGCTGTCGAACGTGCAGGACGCCGCCGCCGGCGCCAGCAAGCTGCTCACGGCCCTGCCCGAGATCACGACCGCATCGGTAACCACTTTCGTGAACACCGCCATCGATCTCGAGAACGGCGCGTATGCCACCGCGGCGGCGCTGCAGGATCTGGGCAATGGATAGCGTGCCTGCTTTCAAAGTGACGATCGACGGCCGAGACATCACGAGCAAAATCCGGTCGCGCCTGGTCAGCCTGACCCTGACAGACTGCCGCGGCGAGGAGAGCGACCAGCTCGATCTGACCCTCGACGACAGCGACGGCCTGCTGGCGATCCCGCGGCGCGGCGCGGAGATCTCCGTTTTCCTGGGATGGGAGATCTCGCCGGCCAAGGGCGTGCCGGCCGGCATCGTTGCCAAGGGTTCCTTCACCGTCGACGAAGCCGAACACCATGGCGCGCCGGACGTGATCACGCTGCGCGCGCGGGCAGCAGACCTGATCGCCGAGTTGCGCGGTCTGAAGGATCGCAGCTGGCACCAGCGGCGCGTCGGCGATATCGTCGGCACGATCGCCAGGGAGCACGGGCTGCAGGCCCGCATCGCGCCCGCGCTGAACACGCGCACCGTCGACCACGTCGACCAGACCAGCGAAAGCGACGCGAATTTCCTGCGCCGCCTAGGGCGGCAATATGACGCCGTGGCCACCATCAAGAACGGTACGCTGTTGTTCCTGCCGGCCAGCGAATCGAAAACCGCCGCCGGCGTCGATCTGTCCCGCGTCACGCTCATGCGCCGCGACGGCGACGCCCACCGTTACCACACGGCCAGTCGCGATGCCTACACGGGCGTGCGGGCTTACTGGCACGATCCCAAGCGATCGAATCGCAGGGGTGTGCTGGTCGGCCTGTCCGGCGGCGCCAAGCGCCTGCGGACCACGTTTGCGAACCGCCAGGACGCCCTGGCCGCTGCCACGGCCGAATGGCAGCGCATCCAGCGCGGCGCCGCGACGTTCAGCTGCACGCTCGCCTATGGCCGCGCCGACATCCTGCCGCAGTCGCCCGTCACGGTGCAGGGCTTCAAGGCAGACATCGATGCCACGGACTGGATCGTCGTGCGGCTGCGCCACGAGTTGACGCAAGGGGGCTTCACGACCGAGATCGAATGCGAGGTTGCTGGCGCTGATGGTGGCCAGGCGTTACGTCCGATCGACGACGATAGCTGATGCTTCTCGCTGACCTTCACGCCATAAAAGCGGTCAGGCTGGAAGCTCTCCCGTCTCAAGCAACGCCTGGAACTGAGCTTCGTCAAGGATGTACACCCGCTGCGCCATTGCCTTCTCCAATTTTTTCGGTCCGGCATTTGGCCCGCCACACAAGAACATCAATCCCTGCGTTACCGATTTACGCACATCGAGACCACCAGCGTCGGCGAGATGTTCGAGCTGATCGCGTATCGCCTGGGCGAAGCCCGTGAAGACGATCTGCGGCCGGTCTTCACGAGCACGATCAGATTGTGGGCGGGGAGGTGGTGGTGGCGAGGGCTCCACCAACTGCGCTTCAATCCCGTTCAGGTACTGGACCACGCGGTCCTTGCGGAATGTTCTGACCGCGCCGCTCTCCTCGTAGCACTTTAAGTAATACCCGACCTCTTCCCATCGTTCATAGACCCGCGTGCTTTCGACGCCTTCGGCGTTCTTGTAGATGAACTCGATCATCGTGCCCCCACGATCAACATTCCAGCGTGCACCAAGCTATTCACCGCATTCCATGCGCTGCGCTTCCACCACAAGCCTCTAAGCGCCAGCAGCGTGATGGCGCTGCCTGTAGCTACGAGGATCCACAGGTCATCGTTAGCTGGCTTTCCTCTTCCCGACTTCTGATTCCGCGAGCGCATCAAGTACCCGGCGGGCGGCCGAGCGGCCGTCTTCGGATGCGTTGCGATAGTTATCCAACAAGGCTGACTCGTCGGGTTGCATACCCGCCGCGCCTGGTGGAGTCCTTACCCCAGTGATGACATAGAGAACGTCCACACCGATTGATGCGAGCCCCGCCAAGTAGCCGGCGTCCGGGCTACGCGCGTCCTGTTCGTACGTTATCTGCGCACGCTTCTTCACCCCGCCATATTCGGCGAAGGCCTCTTGCGTCAGTTCTAGCCGCTCGCGCTCCTTACGGAGCCGCTCCCCAATTGTGCTCATTCGCGCATAAATTCTTGACAAGTGCGCAAACGCGCACTAAAGTTACTTCACACTGTTACGAATACAAATCATATCTTATGACTACGCTTCAAACGCGCTCCCCGCGTGGCAAGCCGGCGCACCCGCTCGCCATCAGGCTATCCCCTGAAGAAGTCGCCAAGGCCGACCAGTACGCCTCTTCCGAGGTCCGGTCGCGCTCCTCTTTCATCCGTCTCATGTTTCTCAAAGGCCTGGAAGCCTATGAGCGAGAGCTTACGGAAGCCCGCCCGCAACGGCACGCAGGGCGTGTTGCGAGGAAATGAGATGAGAAGCCCGGTTCGCATCGAACAGGCGCTGCGCTCGGCCTTGACCGGCCCCGGTCGCATGGAAGTGCAGAAGCGCGTCGGCTGGGACGATTCCCAGGTCAGCCGCTTTCTCAGCGGCGGCCAGGGCATCGTGATCGACAAGCTTGACGCCCTGGTTGCCGCGGTCGGCTTCGTGCTGGTCACGGCCAAGTACCTGGACGCCGTCTCCACGTTGGGCGAAGTCGGCATGTTCTGCGCCTGCGCTCGGCAGGGCCTGGGCGAGTGCGGCCGGGAAGGGGGCTGCTGATGTCGTTCCGCGTCACGATCCGATGCCCCCATTGCCAGGAGCGCTCGATCGCGATCAGCAGCCGCGAGATGAGCAAGACCCTGCGCGAGGTCACTTACCGCTGCACCAATGAACTGTGCGGCCATACGTACGTCGCAAACCTGGAAGTGGTCCGGACCCTAACCGTGTCCAGCATTCCTGCGGCTGACGTCCACCTGCCGCTGTCCCCCCATGTCCGTCGCGAGCAGCTCCTGCTGCTCCTCGAGGACGAACCCGCCAAACCATGAAGGAGCCAACCATGACAGCTTCCGTTCAGTACCTGCGTGATCGCGACCGTCGCGGCGATGACATTCACACCAGCGCACTGGTATTCATCGCCCGCCACCAAGCCGAACATCTGGCTCCCGATCGCCGGCTCCTCGTTGACCGAACCGTTGCCCACCTGCAGCAGGCGTTCGACGTCAGCATCGACACGGCCGAGCTGACGACGGCGCAAGCTCTCGCCGAGTACGAGTCCCGCGGACGGCGCGAATACGTAGACCTCGGCGCGACCACGAGCTTTGCGATCTTCGTCCGCGACCCGGATTCCGGCCGGACCCGCGTATTCACCGTCGCGCAACTGATGCGTCTGGTCCGCACCCCCGAGTTGGCGGCCATGCCGCTACCCAGCGCCCGCGCCGCGAGCGCTGCCGGCATCCTGCCCGCGCAGTAGCCGCACACCTTTTCCCCTTTCCCAGATCGAAGTCCCAATGCCGGCGCGCTCGCCGGCAGGGATTCGCACACCCCGAAGGAGCCGATATGCCCGACGAAATCACTATCAGCGTCACGCTGACCGAAGAGCAAGCCCTGGCCTACGCCCAGTTCCTGAAGCGCGCCGGCTTCTCAGACTACGCCTCCAACAGCGTCGACAAGGACGAGGCCTACCTCATGGTCGACGCCGGCGAACGGCTGCGTACCGCCCTGGCCCGTGTCGGCTTCGCGCCACGCTGAAGGAGCAGCCATGCCCCCACTTTCCGAGGAAGCCATTGCCACTGCGTTGGCACAGCAACTGGAAGACGCCCTGGACATCGGCCGGCGCCATCTCTCTCCCGCTGGCCGACAGGCGGCCTACGCCTTGAGCGCCGGTTGCATTTTGGCCGTGCACTCCCTATCCGCCCGCCTGCTCGGCACCACCGCTGCGGCCGCCCGCATCGACGACCTGGTCCGAAGCGCCTGGACGGCGCATGAAGCCCAGGCCCAACCGGCCACATCGAGGACCCACTGATGCCCGCCATTCCCCAACTCGCCCGCATCGAGGCGTACTTTTCCGATGAAGCATTGCTCGCGCTCGAGTTCTTCTTGAATGGCGCGCTTCGCTGCCACGTCGAGAGCGGCTACAGCCCGTTTACGCACGTCGCCGGCGACAAAGAGGCCGGCCGCCGCATGGCCCTCTCAGCCGAGCAGCTCCATGCCGCTATGGAACGCGCGATGACAGAGCGGCAGCTCACCCCGCTCCCCCGTCCGAATGCCGCGGCAGTTCCGGCCACGCCCGGCGTGCCGTTCGCCCCCCAATGGGAGGCAATCGAGTGGATCGGTGTAGACCTCGCCATGCCCGACAGCGACACGATGGTCATGGTGTCCACCGCCCATCCGGACGAAGAGCCGGTTGCGCTTGGCTGGTACGACGACGAAACGGGCTTCTGGCATGAATCCTCGGCGGTCGTCCTGACGTCCGTAACGCATTGGGCGGCTGTGCCCTTCGGCATGCGGGGGTGCTGATCATGAGGACCATCAGACTCTACCAACACGACGACGGCCGCTACGGTGTGTCGTTCGGCCCCGCGCAATTCGCCATCGGCGAGCCGGCCTGGCATAGCGTGCCGCTCGATGTCATCGAGCCGCCCAACGAGGATTCGAACCCGGACGATGCCGTTTGGCCCATCGTCAATATCGACGTGGATGCCGCCGGCAAAGTGACCAATGCCAAGCTCTATGCCCCTGGTCTCCCAGCCGGCAACCATGATGTCTACCCGGTGCGTGTGCCCTACATGGACGAGCACACCGAGGCGTGGCTGGCCGTCTCGGCCGCGTTGGACAGCGTTGATTCTGACTACGCGAATGGGGTGGGCGTGGGCAATGGCATTGAACGTGCCGTCGCCGCGATCGGCCGCCTTGCGGCGCGAGTCCCGGCCGATGTGCCGGTGCAGGTGGCTGGCGACCTGCGCGGCCATACCGTTCTTGGCCTTGGCAGCGGCGATGGGCCCACGATTGTTGCATTGCTGTCGCGTGTCCTACGCGACGGCACGGTATTCGTCGAATCATCGATCAAAGAGCCCATCCCAAGCCTGATCGCCTCTCTCAGGACGCAGCTTCGGGCACCGGCCACCAAGTCACCAAGGGGCGAGCGATGAAGGCCAAAAATGCGCCCCCGGCCGCCCGCTTCGCCGTGGTGGTTGATCCCGGCACGATCTTTGAACGGGTCGATGTCTATGCGGGCACCCTGCAAGAGGGGCTCGCTTGGGCAGCATCACTACGAGAAGACGACCTGCAGGTCGACGTGATGCGCGTCACGCCCAGCGGCGAACTGACGACGGAATTCTGAGAGCGCCATGTCTGACCCGGATCGCAACTCGCTCCTGCGCGCCCACCGCATCGCCCGCCTACGCGGCAGCCTGGACGAAGCCCTCGAGAACCCGGCGCTGGCCATCGGGTTACGCAACCTCGCAGGAGTGATCGCGCGCCGCCTATCCACCCATCCAGAGTCCCCGCACGTGGACATCAAAGCCCGTAGCGCGGGGGAAAGGCCTGACCAAGAATGATTACCCGTATGCACATATTCACGGGCGGCCGCCGCGTCGGCAAAACCCACCTGCAGGAGCTGACACACATGGTCGCTGCCGAGATTGTCGGAATCGACCTGTACAGGATGCATTCCCGCGAACAACACATCGCGGCGATCCAGACCCTGCTCCTCGACGTGGTGCTGGCCACCTACCCGCTCTCGTTCGCCGAAGGCAGCGTCGAGGCCGCATTCATCCGATACCAGGAATGCGTCATCGCCGTGCATCGCCGCCGGATCCAGGAATTGGAGGCGCAACTGGCCGAGTACGACGGCCGGCCTGCAAAGGACAAGGTCGATGAAGCCCTTTGATCTCTACCAGCAGGCGTTTCCAACGCCCTCGGCGATCGAACTGGAGCTGTACCAGCTGGCCCAAGCCTACTACCTCGAAACCGAGGCATTCGATCGGGCCGTTTGCACCGGCCCGATCTTGCACGGCGAGATTTACCCAGCGACGGACGCAGAGCACAGGCTCATCCAGATCAACGCCCGAAAAGTTCTGGCGCGCCAGAACCAGCGTGCCCAGCAGCTCCACCCCGCCGGCGTCGAGATGCTTCGCGTCGAAATGAAACGGTACGCCCGGTCTGGCCAGCGCGATGCTGACCTTGCCACCCGCTTCGACGGGCCACGTCAATTTCACCCGTAGTCCACATGGCAACACTCGAAGAACTCAAAGCACGCATCGACCTCCACGACCTGGCGCGCCGGCTCGGCATCCGCCGCGGCCCCGGAGGCGACAGGGCGCTGTATCACTCGCCCCATCACGACGACAAGAAGCCGTCCGTGTCGATATTCGTCGATCATCCAACGCGGGGAACGGGCTGGCGCGACCACAGCGCGGACACGGGCGGCTCCTGCATTGACCTGGTCATGTACGCGCAAGGTTGCACGGTCGGCGAAGCCGTCCGCTACCTGCACGAGGCCTATGGCATTCCCATGGAGCCGACGAGCGCGCCCCAGGAGCGGAAGGAAAAGTCCACCGTCGAATACATCGCCGACCGCTGCATCGGCGAGCGTGAGCGCGTCCGGGAGTACCTGGCCGGACGCGGCATCTCGCAAGACGCCCTCGACATCGCGCTTCGCGCCCGTAGCCTCGGCTTCAATGACTGGACCAGCAACCGGGTCAACGCCGGCGAGGTCGGGTATGGCGGCCCCGCCGCTGCATTCATCGTGCGGGACATGACCAACGGCCAGGTGGTCGCCGTCGACATGCGCTATCTGGATCCGGCCGCCAACGGCGACGTCAAGACGCAGACCCAAGGGGAGAAATTCGGCCATTGCTGGACCTCCGACCCGCGCCGCCTCGAGCGAGCACGCCGCGTCTTCATCGTCGAATCGTCCATCAACGCTCTCTCGATCGATACCTGCGACATCCCCGGCGCCGCCGCGGTCGCGCTGCGGGGCCTGAGCAACGTTGCCCAGCTCGACCTGGCGTTCCTGCGCGGACGGCAGGTCGTGATCTGCATGGACAACGATCCACCGATCGCGGACGGCAAACCGCGCGCTGGTCACCGGCCTGGCCCCGAGGCAGGCTGGGCGCTGTACGAGCGGCTGACCGCCGCGAACATCGGCGCGCTCCTGGTCGACCAGAGCGACTGGAAGGCCGATGACAAGCCCATCAACGACGTCAACGACTTTCTGCAGGCCCGCGGCGCGCGCGAGCTGGCGATCGCGCTGGAGAAGGTGGACCCCTGGCTCATCCCCGGCCTGCCCGGCGACAAGACCCGTGTCGGCCGCCCTCGCGTGTTCCTGCCCTCGCACGACTTCGCGCAGTACTGGAAATTCCGAATGAAGCCGGACTTCACCACCTACATCGGCAAAGTCGAAGAAAACGGCGAGGGCGACGAGAAAGTCGAGACCCCAGTCCACACCGACCTGTGCGGCTTTCGCGTGGCCTCAATCAGCCGCGTAACGGTGGCCAGCGCCACGTCGACCATGACAGGCGACCCTGACCAGGCGCCCAACGTTTTCTTCGCCGTGTCGGTCCAAGCGCCGCGCCACGGGGCCACCCTGCAGCGCAAAGTGATGCTGGACGAACATCTGCACAACACCGACGTCTGGGCCAAGTTCGGGCCGATCTGGCAGCGCAGTGCCTTCCTACGCATGGTGAACATCCTCGAGCGCACGGCTCACCTTGGCGAGCGCCGCGCCGCGAACTTCGTCGGCCTGGCCTGGCGGGACGGCAAGCTGATCGTGAACGAGGGGCCGGACTGCTACTTCACCGATGCCGAGAAGCAGTGCCCGTACCACAACCTCACGTTCCCCTCCGGCCCGCCCAGCGACGGCCGCACGGTGATCCGCGCGTACCAAGCGACCTTCAAGCAGAATGCGGCCGCGATACCCCTCGTATGGTCCCTTGGTGGCCACCTGAAGGCCATACTGGGCTTCTGGCCACACATGACCGTCCAGGCCGACAAGGGCGCCGGCAAATCGACCCTGATCAAGCGGCTCGAGCGGTCGCTCGCCTTCACGATGCTCTCTGGCCAGAGCCTGCAGACCGAGTTCCGGCTGATCACCAGCATCAGCCACACCAGCCACCCCATCGGCTGGGAGGAATTGTCGGCGCGCCGCCAGGACGTGATCGACAAGGCCGTGGCCATGTTGCAGGAGAACTACCAGTACACGGTCAGCCGCCGCGGCACCGACATGACGGAATACCTGCTGTGCGCGCCGGTCATGCTCGCCGGCGAAGACGTCCCGGTCCGCAGCCTGCTCGGCAAGATCGTGAGGACCACGCTCACCGGCAAGAAGGGACCGATGATGCCCGATGACCTGCCGCGCTTTCCGCTGCGCCAATGGCTCGAGTTCCTGGCCAAGTTGAGCAAGCAGCGGGTCCTGGACGCCTATCGCGAGATCCGCGACTTCTGCCTGGCCAACAGCCGCGCGAGCGGCGCCGATGACGGCGCAATGCGCATGGCGGGCAACTACGCCGCCGTCCTGCTCGCCTGGCGCCTGCTGTGCGAGTTCGCCGGTCTGGACGCCGGCGCCGAGGGCTTCGAGCGCGACCTGCTCACCGAGATGAACGCCCACATCGCCGAGACCAGCGCCGATCGGGAGCCCTGGGTCTGGATCCTGGAGACCGTGCTGTCCGAGATCGACGCCGGCAACTTCAAGCACCCGTACACCTTCGACATGGTCGACGGCGAGGAATGCCTGCTGCTACGCACTGGCCACGTGATGGACCACATCGCCCATACCAGCGCGCTGCGCGAGAAATGGAACGGCCTGCCCGTGAAGTCGGACAGGGTGTTCAAGCGGCAGCTGCAGCATGCCGGCGTGATCGCCGGCGACAAGGAGCTGGAGCGCACCATCTTCAGCAAGCGCGTCAACTACCTCACCCCGATATCGCTGGCCAGGATGGCCAAATTCGGGCTGACGGTGTCCGTGAGGACGAATGCATGATTACCCCCTTCTCTTCCCCGGTCCGCGCCTTGGCGCGCGCCCTGGAGCCCCTGAACGCCCTTTGTGCCTGGCTCTGGCCAGCGCCGGCCGCCGCACGCGTCGGAAAAATGGAGCGCCCTGATCGCCTGGCCATGCCATGCCCCCCGGTCCCCCCACGCAGGAGAACCGCCGGGGTTAACGGCCTGCCCTTGAGGAAGAGGGGTCGGCCAAGCCCCAAACGGCCCAGGGGACCGGCACGCGCTGCATACGATTCGTGGAATTCACGGGTCGTGAACGCTAAGTCATTGATTCGTGAGAGGAATGCCATCACGAGTTACCCAGCAATTTCCACGAGTTACCCTATTTTTTCCACGAGTCCGGTTTTCGGGCATGAGCCTCTATTCCTTTACTTCTCTCTCTCTAAATTATTGAAAAGGAAAGGGAAAGATATAGGGACCAGGGCGGCAAGGCCCCGGATCGGGCATCCACGAGTCAGGGGCGAAATCCCACGAGTCGAGCGACCTGCCTATTTTTTAATCCACGAGTCAGCGCGGCGAAAAATGCCGACTCGTGGAAACTCGTGGATTGGTTTTTCTTTTGAAATCAATAACTTATATCGATCAACAGCCCGATCCACGAATCCACGAGTTGTTCTGCCTGTGGTCCCCTTTTCAGCCGTGAAAGCAGGGGGGTGGACATGAAGCGCGTCGACACGAAGCAGGCGGCGAAGGCGCGCAGACGTTCTGAGCCGCGCCGGATCGAACCGGAGGGGCAATACAGGTGGGGGGACTTCGAGCACCTGGTCCCGTTCTCGCGCGAGACGTGGCGGCTGCGGGTGAAGGAAGGAAGAGCGCCCCAACCGAAGCGGCTGGGGCTGCGGGCCACGGTATATCCCGGGAAGGAAGTGCTGCGGTGGCTGGCCGCGCCGGACCAGTATCGGGTCCAGGCCGCGACCGATGAGGGCAATCAGGCTGCGGGCCGCACCAAGGGCATCACCTTGGTGCCCTTCACCAGCTTGTCGAGGTAGTCGGCCCACTCCTGCATGAAATCGACTCGCTCCTGCAGCCAAGTTTCACGGTTGTAGGCTCGGCCCAGCGAGTCGGTCACCTTGTGGCTGATCTGCAGCTCGAGCAGATCTCGGTCGGTCCCCAGCCGCTCCCGGGCCATGGTGCGCGCCGAGGCTCGGAAGCCGTGGACGGTCATCTGGCCCTTGAACCCCAGCCGCTTGATTGCCCCCATCGCGGTGGCATTGGAGATCGGCTGGTAGGGTTTGATGCTGGACTGGAACACCATGCCGCTGGGGCCGGTCAGCGGCTCGAGCTGCTCGAGGATCGAGACCGCTTGGCGCGGCAGCGGCACCAGGTGCGACTCCCAGCCTGTCAGGCTGATCTTCGTGTCGCCCTGTTGCCCCTCGCGCTGCGACGGGATCTCCCACATCGGCGCACCCCAGTTGCGCCCCTGCATGTCCATCTCTGCCCACCCGGCCAGGCGCTGTTCGTTCGGACGCTGAAACAGCAGGGCCGAGAGCCGCAGTAGGCACCGCGTCGTCAGTTCGCCGCGGTACTCGTACATCGCCCGTAGCAGATCGGCGAACTGGGCCGGATCGGTGATCGCGGCCATGTGCTTGGCCCGGGTGGTCGTCAGCGCCCCGCGCAGGCTCACGGTCGGATCGTGGCGGCACTTTCCAGTCTGGATGCCATACCGGAACACCTGACCGATATTCTCGCGCGCGCGGTGCGCGGTTTCGATGACGCCCCTGCCCTCGATCCGATTCAGCACGGCCAGCACTTCGAGTTCGCTGATGGCTTCCATGGGTCGCTTGCCGAGCCAGGGAAACACGTCGTTTTTCAGGCGTGCCTCGACCTTCGAGTAATGCGAGGGCGCCCACACCAGCTTTTTCTTCTCGAGGTATTCGAGCGCGATCGGCTCGAAGGTGCGGGACGTCGACAGCGCCGCCTTCACCCTTTCGACCTTGCGGTCCTGCATGGGGTCGACGCCGGCGGCCAGCTGCGCGCGGGCCTTCTGGTGCAGCTCGCGCGCAGCGCTCAGGCTCACCTCGGGATAGACCCCGAGCGCCATCGTCTTCTGCTTGGCGTGGAAGCGGTAGTTGTAGCGCCAGTACCGGCCGCTGTCTGGTCTGATGAGCAGGATCAGGCCGCCGCCATCGGCGAGCTTCCTGTCCTTGGCCGCCGGCTTAGCCTGCCGGCATTGTGTGTCGGTGAGTTTTGCGAGCCCCGCCATCCCTGGTCCCTCCGCGTCGAATTGCTGGTACTTTTTCAGCTTTTACGACACATTTGACCAGATACCAACTGAAATACCATCACATCCGCTTGCTGTCCCTGGGCATTGCTGGGCAAACTTTAGACGTAAAAAAACCCGCAGAGCTAGGTTTCATGCGGGTTTCAGGGCAACGCTTGGCATTGCTGGGCATATTCTTGGTGGCCTGGGGCGGAATCGAACCACCGACACGCGGATTTTCAATCCGCTGCTCTACCAACTGAGCTACCAGGCCAGTGTCGCAACGAGCGCTGCAACGAAACGCTTTACGGCTACGCGAAATTAAGCGCGTCCCGTAAAGAACGCAGGATATTACACACTTTTTTCCCGCTTGGCAAAGCGCTCGGCCCTATGCGACCGCCCGTCGCACCCTCCCCCGCCCCGACCCTTTATAATGGCGGGTGGCCCTCCTCATCCGGGCCCTTTTTCCTGTCCCATGTCCGTCGACGTCCTTACATTTGGCCTGAATCACGTTTCCGCCCCGGTCTCGGTGCGGGAACGGGTGTCGCTACCGCTGGAGCTGGTTCGCCCGGCGCTGGCGGGGCTGCGGTCGGCGTTCGGGGGCGCGGTGCGCGAGGCGGCCATCCTGTCCACCTGTAATCGCACCGAGATCTATTGTGCGGCCGAACCGGGGGTGGCCGAGCAGTTGCCGGCCTGGCTGGCGGACTATCGTCAGTTCGACAACCGGTCGCTGCAGCCCCATCTTTATCGCCATATCCAGCACGACGCCGTCCGGCACGCGTTCCGCGTGGCCAGCGGGCTGGATTCGATGGTGCTGGGCGAGCCGCAAATCCTCGGGCAGATGAAGGACGCCGTGCGCGCCGCCGAGGAAGCCGGGGCGATGGGCACGCTGTTGCACCAGTTGTTCCAGCGCACGTTCTCGGTGGCCAAGGAAGTCCGTTCGCAAACCGCGATCGGCGCGCAGTCGGTGTCGATGGCCGCGGCCGCGGCGCGGCTGGCCGAGCGGGTGTTCGGCGATCTGGCCGAGGTCAATGTGCTGCTGATCGGCGCGGGCGAGATGATCGAGCTCTGTGCGACGCACCTGGCCGCGCATCATCCGAAGAAGATGGTGGTGGCCAATCGCACGGTGGAACGGGCCGAGACGCTGGCCTCGAAGTTCGCGGCCGGCGCGATGCGGCTGTCGGAGCTGCCCGAGAAGCTGGCGGATTTCGACGTGGTGGTGTCCAGCACGGCCAGTTCGCTGCCCATCCTGGGGCTGGGCATGGTGGAGCGCGCCACCAAGACGCGCCGCCACCGGCCGATGGTAATGATCGATCTGGCGGTGCCGCGCGACATCGAACCCGAGGTCGGCCGGCTGGACGACGTGTACCTGTATTCGGTGGACGACCTGGGCCGGCTGGTGCAGAACGCTTCCGACGCGCGCAAGGCGGCGGTGGTGCAGGCCGAGGCCATCATCGAGACGCGGGTGCAGAATTTCATGCACTGGATGGATACGCGCACCATCGTGCCGGTCATCCGCGACCTGCACCAGGCTGCCGACGCGATGCGGCAGGCGGAGCTGGATCGCGCCCGCAAGGCGCTGGCCCGGGGCGATGCGCCGGAGCAAGTCCTGGAACAATTGGCGCACGGCCTGACGCAGAAGTACCTGCACGGCCCGCTGTCCGCCCTCAACCATAGCGAAGGCGCCGACCGCCAGCAGCTGCTGGCCTGGTTGCCGCGCCTGTTCTCGTCGCGCTCTGAGCGCAACCACTAGCCTTTCATGAAAGCATCGATGCGGGCCCGGCTCGAGCAGTTGTCTCGACGCCTTGCCGAACTGGACGCGTTGCTCGCGGCGCCTGAAACCGCCAGCGACATGGACACCTTTCGCAAGTTGTCGCGGGAACGCTCGGAGATCGAACCGGTTGCCAATGGCTTCAAGCAGTACGAAGGCACCGAGGCGGACATCGAGACGGCCCAGGAGATGCTGGGCGATCCCGACATGAAGGCCATGGCCGAGGAAGAGCTGCGCGCGGGCCGGGACCGGCTGGAGGAACTGGAAGGCGAGCTGCGCATCCTGCTGCTGCCGCGCGACCCGGACGACAACCGCAGCCTGTTCCTGGAAGTGCGCGCCGGCACGGGCGGCGACGAGAGCGCACTGTTCGCCGGCGACCTGCTGCGCATGTACACCCGCTATGCCGAGCGCAATCGCTGGCAGGTGGAGATCATGTCGATGAGCGAGTCGGAACTGGGCGGCTACAAGGAAGTGATCGCGCGCATCGCGGGCGACGGCGCCTACGGCAAGCTCAAGTTCGAATCGGGCGGGCATCGCGTGCAGCGGGTGCCCGCCACCGAAACGCAAGGCCGCATCCATACGTCGGCCTGCACGGTGGCGATCATGCCGGAAGCGGACGAGGTGGCCGAGGTGCAGATCAATCCGGCCGACCTGCGCATCGATACCTTCCGCGCCAGCGGCGCGGGCGGGCAGCACATCAACAAGACCGATTCGGCGGTGCGCATCACCCACCTGCCCACGGGCATCGTGGTCGAATGCCAGGACGATCGTTCGCAGCACCGCAACCGCGACAAGGCGATGAAGGTGCTGGCGGCCCGGATCAAGGACAAGGAACAGCGCGAGCGCCATGCCAAGGAAGCGGCGCACCGCAAGAGCCTGGTCGGCTCGGGCGACCGTTCCGAGCGCATCCGCACGTACAACTTCCCGCAGGGCCGGGTGACCGACCACCGCATCAACCTGACGCTGTACAAGCTGCAGAACGTGCTGGACGGCGACCTGGAGGAACTGATCTCCGCCCTGGCCTCGGAACACCAGGCCGAGTTGCTGGCCGCGCTGGGCGACGACTGAGCGTCATGGCCACCGCGCGCGAGCTGATCGCCGGCAGCGGCCTGCCGCTGCTGGAGGCCCGCATGCTGCTGGAGCGGGCCCTGGGCGTCGGCCGTGCGTGGCTGATCGCCCACGACGACGAGGCCCTGCCCGACGACCGGGCGGCGGTCTTCCGGGACTGGGCGCGGCGGCGCGGCAATGGCGAGCCCATGGCCTATCTGCTGGGCGAGCGCGAGTTCATGGGCCACGATTTCCAGGTGTCGCCGGCGGTGCTGATTCCCCGCCCCGAAACCGAGCTGCTGGTGGAAACCGCGCTGGAGCACCTGCGCGGCCGGGCCACCCCGCGTGTGCTGGACCTGGGCACCGGCAGCGGCGCCATCGCCGTCTCGATCGCACTGGCGCGTCCCGACGCGGCGGTCCAGGCCACGGACCTGAGCGCCGAGGCACTGGCGGTGGCCGCCGCCAACGCCTCGCGGCTGGGCGCTGCCGTCACGTTCGCCCGGGGAGACTGGTACGGGGCCTTGAACGGTGCCGCGCCCGCCCCCACCTATGACGTGATCGTCTCCAATCCGCCCTACATCGCCGCCGCCGATCCGCACCTGTCGCAAGGCGACCTGCGCCATGAACCGCCGCTGGCCCTGACGGACCGGGCCGACGGGCTGGAGGCGCTGCGCGCCATCGTCCGCGGCGCCCCGGCCTGGCTCAGGCCCGGCTGCGCGCTCTGGATGGAGCATGGCTGGGACCAGGCCGCCCGGGTGCGGGACTTGCTGCACGCGGCCGGATTCGCCCACGTCGAAAGCCGCCGCGACCTGGCGGGCATCGAGCGGATTTCCGGCGGGTACCTATAATCGACATCATCACCTTTCACTCTGTACGAGGATCGCCATGAGCGACGTGCAAGATTTCATCCGGCAGACCGTTACCGACAACCCTGTCGTGCTGTTCATGAAGGGCACCGCCCAGTTTCCGCAATGCGGCTTCTCGGGGCGCGCCATCCAGCTGCTCAAGGCCAACGGCGTGCGCCAGCTGGCCACCGTGAACGTGCTGGAAGACGACGCGGTCCGCCAGGGCATCAAGGAATATTCCAACTGGCCCACCATCCCGCAGCTCTACATCAAGGGCGAGTTCATCGGCGGCTCGGACATCCTGGCCGAATTGCACGAAAGCGGCGAACTGAAGCAGTTGCTGACGGACGCCGGCGTCGTGGCCTGACCCGGAACCGGCCCGCCATGCGGATCTACCTGGCCGGGCCGGACGTATTCCGGCCCGACGCCCGCGCCCATGGCCAACGGCTGAAGGCCGCCTGCGCCCGGCACGGCCATGAAGGGCTGTTTCCCCTGGACGAACCGGTTACGCACGCCGCGTCCCCGGACGCGGCGCGGGGCATCTACCGGGCCAACCTGGCGCTGCTGGAGCGGGCCGACGTGGTGATGGCCAACCTGGCGCCTTTCCGTGGCCAGGAGCCGGATTCGGGCACGGCGTTCGAGATCGGCTATGCGGCCGCGCGGGGCAAGCCCGTCTGGGCCTACGCCGACGATACGCGGCCGCTGGCGCAGCGCGTCGCCACCGGCACGGATGCCCAAGGCCGTCCGGTCGACGCCGGGGGCCACCTGGTCGAGAATTTCGGACTGGGCCTGAACCTGATGCTGGCCTGCAGCGTCACCCTGGTCCGGGGTGGCCCCGACGACTGCCTGCAAGCCATTGCCGCGGCGCATGCGGCCTCTCCCTCCCACCAGGAGTCATCATGAATGTCACGCGCAACGCGCTCGCGGCCGTGGCGCTGGCCGCAGCGCTCCATGCCCCCCAAGGCCATGCCGCCGACGCGGCCGCCATCGAGACCGAGACGCAGATGCTCAAGACACTGCTGACGGCCATCGAAGCCGGCAACTACCAGCAATTCGTGTCCTCGGGCAGCGCCGATTTCGCCAAGCTGGACCGCGCCCAGTTCGATGCCGTGGCGACGCAGCTGGGACCGCGCCTGCATGCCGGCTACCAGGTGCAGCGCCTGGGCGACTACCGGCAGCAGTCCTACGAATTCTCGCTGTGGAAGATCACGTTCAAGGACGGCGGCGACGACCTGGTGGGCACGCTGAACCTGCAGGGCGGCAAGGTCGGCGGCTTCGTACTGCGCTGATCAGGCCCGCCGATGGGCGGCCGCGGGCAGCCGCCGCACCCAGAACGCATACAGGGACAGGGCCGACAGCGTGCACACGGCCATGATGCCGGTGATGGCCCGCGCGCTGTGGCCGTCGTACAGCATGGTCACCAGCGATCCCGACAGCGCGCCCACCGCCATCATCACGCAGCTGACCACGGCCGAGGCCACGCCCGCCACCTCGGGCAGCGGTTCCACCGCCGCGTGCGAGGCGTTCGGCGCGATCATGCCGAACGAGAAAGTGTTCAGCATCAACAGCGGCACCAGCGACCACGCCGACAGGGCATCGGCGAACCCCAGCACCGCCAGCAGCACGCTGGTCGAGCTCGACAGGATCAGTCCGGTCCACAGGAGCTTGTGGGGCGCGATGCCGCGCGCGTTCAGGCGGCCGTTGATGAGCGAGGCCGCCATGATGCCGAATGCCGTCATCGCGAACACGGCGCCGAAGGCCTGCGGCGACATGCCCAGCAGCTGCATCATCAAGAGCGGCGATCCGGTGATGTAGGCGAACTGGCAGCCGAAGGTCAGCGCGTTGACCAGGGTGTTGCCCAGCAGGACGGGATTGCTCAGCACCCGCGCGTAGGTGCGCAGCAGCGCGCCCACCGAGATGCGCACGGGCGCGGCATCCGCCGGCCGGGTCTCGGCCATGCCCAGGTACACCGCCAGGGTCGTCGCCACGCCCGCCAGGGCCATCACCCCGTAGATCGAGCGCCAGCCGGCGAAGTACATGACCCAGCTGCCCAGCGTGGGCGCGATCATGGGCGCGACGATGCGCATGCTGGCGACATACGACAGGCGGGCGCGCGCGATGTGGCCCTGGAACAGGTCGCGCACGATGGTCAGCGACATGACCGAGCCGGCGCCCGCCCCCACCCCTTGCAGCACCCGGAAGACCAGCAGCGAAGCCAGGCTGGGCGCCAGTGCGCACGCCGCGCTGGCCAGCGAGAACAGCACCCCGCCGAACAGTACGATGGGGCGGCGGCCGTAGCGGTCGGCCAGGGGGCCGTAGGCCAGCGGCGCGATGGCGAAGCCGACCAGGAACAGGCTCAGGGTCAGGGCGGCGCTGGAGGGAGGAACGTGCAGGTCCAGGCCGATGGCGGCCAGGGCGGGCAGCGCCATGTCGGTGGAGAGCGCCGGCAGCGCGGACAATGAGGCCAGAAGCAGGACGAATGCCGCGGAGTCGGGACGTATGCGCATGGCCGGCAGTTTACCGCCTTTGCCCCCGCCGGCCCGGCCCCCGACGGGGGCCGGACCGGATCCCGCGTCAGAACGTGATGTTGGCGGCCAGCCAGAACGTGCGGCCCGGCTGGATGGTGCCCCGGGTCGATTGCGCGGAATGGATGTACTCGTTCAGGTACACCGTCTCGCCGGCGCCGTTCACGTAGGACTTGAATTTCATGAAGTCCTTGTCCAGCAGGTTGTAGACCGTGCCGGTCAGGGTCACGTTCTTCGAGACCTTGTAGGACCCGCCCAGGTGCAGCAGCGAGTAGGCCTTCAGGTCGCCCACCTGCTGTTGGGCCAGGAGGTTGTCGCCGGTGAGCGCGGCCGGATCGCCGTCGAAGCGCCGGCTCTTGCCGCGGAACTCGGCGCGCAGCCACATGGCGAACTTGTCGGTGGCCTGCCAGCGCAGGTTGGCGTTGGCCATGTGCTTGGGCGTGTCGGCCAGCTTGCCGCCGTAGACGCCGCCGTTCTTCACTTCGCTGTCGGTGAAGGTGTAGTTCAGCCCCAGCGTCCAGCGTGGCGCCAGCGGCACGCGGGTGCCCAGCTCCAGGCCGCGCGTGGTGGCCTGCTCCAGGTTGACCTGCTGGCCGAACTCGGCCTGGGTGGGCAGCGCGCCGATCGAGATGCAGCCCGGCTGGTTGGGGTTGGCCGCGTAGTCGCAGTTCGGGATGCCCTTGGCCGCGGCGGAGATCTTGTCCTTGAAGCGGTTGTGGAACAGCGTCGCATTGGCGGTCAGGCCGGCCAGGTTGTCGTAGTTGACGCCGAATTCCGTGCTGGTGCTGACCTCGGGCTTGAGGTTGGGATTGCCGATGGTGAGCGTGCGGCCCTGGCCGCTGATGCCGTTGATGCCGTCGTGCAGCTGGTTCAGGCGAGGCGTGCGGTAGCCGCGGCTGACGCCGCCCTTGACCGTCCAGTTGGGCGTGGTGTTCCAGACCAGGTAGCCGCGCGGGCTGAAATGGCCGCCGAAGGCGTCGTGGTGGTCGTAGCGCACGCCGGTGGTCAGGGCAAGATCTTCGCGCAGGCGCCATTCGTCCTCGGCGAACAGCGACTTGGTGGTCTGCTTGTAGCGCTGGGTGGCCAGGCTGTCCGTCATCTCGGCATCCCAGTACTGGCCGCCCAGGGTCAGCATGTGCGAGTCGCCGATGGCCTTGACCAGCTTGGTGTCGAGCACGACGTTGGTGGTTTCCAGCTTGCGGGGCGCGCCCGGCACCAGCACCGCCGCGAGCGGCGAATTGGCGGCGATGTTGGGCACCGTGCGGCCCAGCGTCTCGGTGTTGTTGACCATCAGGCTCGATTGCAGCGTGCCGAACTCGAACCGGCTGGTGTGGCCGACGGCCAACTGGTCGCGGTTGAAGCGCAGGTCGCGGCTGTAGCCGTTGTAGGTGTTGGTGGACGGGTCGTCCAGCGTGCCGAGCTGGCTTTCGTCGTTGTTGTACCACTGGCGCGAACGGTCGACATCCAGCCAGAAATCATGCTGCTTGTTCGGCGTCAGCGTGAGCTTGGCGCCGGCCGTGTAGATGCGCGATTCCACCGGCGCCGGTCCGCGCTTGCTGATGCTGCCGGTACCCTCGGGCAGGTCGATGTCGGTCGCGCCGCGGTTGAAGATGCCGCCGCGCACGGCCAGGCCCAGCATGTCAGGCACCAGCGGGCCGCTTACGTAGAAATTCGCGTTGGAGGTGTCGCCGAAGTCGCTGTTCTGCGGGATGCCCTTGTCGAAAGTGATCGAGCCGCCCCAGGCCGTGGCGACCTTCTTGGTGATGATGTTGACCACCCCGCCCATGGCGTCCGAGCCGTAGAGCGTGGACATGGGCCCGCGGATGACTTCGATGCGCTCGATGGCCGAGAGCGGCGGCATGAAGCTGGTGCTGGTCTCGCCGAAGCCGTTTGGCGTGACGTCGCCGGCGGCGTTCTGGCGCCGGCCGTCGATCAGGATCAGCGTGTACTCGCTGGGCAGGCCGCGGATGCTGATGTTCAGGCCGCCGGTCTTGCCGGTGTTGCCGCGCACGTCCACCCCTTCGACCTCGCTCAGGGCTTCCGCCAGGTTGTTGTAGCGCTTCTCCTGCAGGGCCTCCTGTCCGATCACCGTGATGCTGGCGGGGGCGTTCTTGATTTCCTGCTCGTAGCCGGTCGCCGTCACGACGATGGGCGCGAGTTCGGTCGTGGCTTCCTGCGCCAGGACCTTGCCGGAGGCGAGCGCGGCAAGGACGGCAAGATGGGACGTGGACAGCAGGAAAGGAATGCCCCGGGCGGCTAAAGCCATTCTTGAAGTTCTCCAGGTGGATGGGGGGAATCCGCGCGGGCGCCGCAGAACGCCTCGGGCGAACCTGACAAAAAGCTGACTTACATAAAGCTGAACGCCACGAATAATAATCATTCTTATCATCATTTGTCGAATCCGGGTCCGCTCGCCTCGTTTCCGGGCACGTCTTTGGTGCATTGCACAAGATTGGGATGTGCACTTGGCGCCATCCGCGGGTTTTCCGGGCATACGGCCGATGGCATGGCTATTGCTTGATGGATGTGCCGGCCAATGCGGGCCGGTAGACAACTCAGCGGTAGGAACAACGGCGTTCCGCGGCGACCAGGCACGGCCTTGTTCGCGCGGGACGCTTTTTTTTGCCTGGAGCGCCGGATGACACAGACCCCCTCGCACGATTCTTCGCCTGCAGCCGCCCCCGATGGGCAACGGCGCAGGCTGCTGACAGCCGGCGCCGCCACGGGCCTCATGAGCCTGGTCGATCCGCTGGTGCGCGCCGGCGCCTGGGCGGCGGGCTCGGACGCGCCCGAAAAGGCCGAGGTCAAGATCGGTTTCATCCCGCTGACCGACTGCGCCTCGGTGGTGATGGCATCCACGCTCGGGCTGGACAAGAAGTACGGGGTGAAGATCACGCCGGTGAAGGAAGCGTCGTGGCCCGGCGTGCGGGACAAGCTGGTCAACGGCGAGCTGGACCTGGCCCACGTGCTGTACGGCCTGGTCTACGGCGTGCAGCTGGGCATAGGCGGCCCGCGCAAGGACATGGCGGTGCTGATGAACCTGAACAACAACGGCCAGGCCATCACTCTTTCCGGCAAGCTCAAGGACAAGGGCGTGCGCGACGGCGCCACGCTGGCCAAGCTGATGAAGAGCGAAAAGGCCGAGTACACCTTCGCGCAGACCTTCCCGACCGGCACGCACGCGATGTGGATCTATTACTGGCTGGCCGCCCATGGCATCAATCCCATGCGCGACGCCAAGGTGATCACCGTGCCGCCGCCGCAGATGGTGGCGAACATGCGGGTCGGCAACATGGACGGTTTCTGCGTGGGCGAGCCCTGGAACGCGCGGGCCATCATCGACAGGATAGGCTTCACGGCCACCACCACCCAGGGCATCTGGACCGACCATCCCGAAAAGGTCCTGGGCACGACCGCGGAGTTCGTGCAGCGCTATCCGAACACCGCGCGCGCCGTGACGGCGGCGGTGCTGGAGGCGGGCAGGTTCATCGACGCCTCGGCCTCCAACCGCCGCAAGACGGCCGAGACCATCGCCGCCAAGTCGTATGTCAACACCGACATGGACGTGATCCTGGACCGCATGCTGGGGCGCTACTCGGACGGCCTGGGCAAGACCTGGGACGACCCCGACGCGATGAAATTCTTCAACGACGGCGCCGCCAACTTCCCCTACCTGTCGGACGGCATGTGGTTCCTGACCCAGCATAAGCGCTGGGGCCTGCTCAAGAGCCATCCCGACTATATCGCGACGGCGCGGCAGGTCAATCGCATCGACGTCTACAAGCAGGCCGCGAGCGCGGCCGGGGTCTCGCTGCCCAAGTCGGAGATGCGTTCGTCCAAGCTCGTCGACGGCGTCGTCTGGGACGGTAAGAATCCCGCCGCCTATGCCGACGGCTTCAAGATCAACGCGGTCTGAGCGCCGCCCCGGGAGCCCCGCCATGACCGCCACGGCCCGTACCCTTTCCCCCGGCCCCGCCGCCGCTCCGCCGGTTGCCGAAGTCATCGACCTGCATGCGGCCGCCTCGTCCGTGCCAACCCCGGCCGCGCCGTCCCGCCCGCCCCTGCTCGCCCGCGTCGACTGGCGGGGCGTCTGGGAAACCCTCGTCAAGACGGTGGCGGGCCCCTGCCTGGGCTTCGCGCTGCTGATCCTGGCCTGGCAACTGGTATCCAACGCCATCCCCGAGATTCCCACCCCGGCCGTGACGGGCAAGGCGGCGCTGGCGCTGTTCTCCGACCCCTTCTACGACAACGGGCCCAACGACCAGGGCATAGGCTGGAACCTGTTGTCGTCGCTGCGGCGCGTGGCCATCGGCTTCGGCCTGGCGGCGCTGGTCGGCATCCCGGCCGGCTTCGTCATCGGCCGCTTCGCCGCGGTCAGCGCGGTGGTCTCGCCCCTGATCAGCCTGCTGCGCCCGGTCTCGCCGCTGGCGTGGCTGCCGCTGGGCCTGCTGCTGTTCAAGGCGGCCAACCTGGCCGCCATCTGGGCCATCTTCATCTGCTCCATCTGGCCGATGATCATCAACACCGCGGTCGGGGTGACGCGCGTGCCGCAGGATTACATGAACGTGGCGCGGGTGCTGAAGCTGTCCGAATGGAAGGTCATGACGCGCGTGCTGTTTCCCGCCGTGCTGCCCTACATGCTGACGGGGGTGAGGCTGTCCATCAGCACGGCCTGGCTGGTGATCGTCGCCGCGGAGATGCTGACCGGTGGCGTGGGCATCGGCTTCTGGCTGTGGGACGAATGGAACAACCTCAAGGTCGAGCACATCGTCATCGCCATCTTCGTGATCGGCATCGTCGGGCTGGTGCTGGAAGTCCTGCTGACGCAACTGGTCAAGCGCTTCACCTACGCCGACTGACACGAACAAGGAATCGCCATGGACAAGTTCCTCAGCATCGAAAACGTGGGCCAGGTCTTCAAGACCCGCAAGGGCAGCTTCGTGGCCCTGCGCGACATCGACCTGACCGTCGCCAAGGGCGAGTTCATCTCGCTGATCGGCCATTCGGGATGCGGCAAGTCGACGCTGCTCAATCTCGTGGCGGGCCTGACGCGCCCGACTTCCGGCGCGCTGATCTGCGCGGGACGCGAAATCGATGGCCCGGGCCCCGAGCGCGCGGTGGTGTTCCAGAACCACTCGCTGCTGCCCTGGCTGAGTTGCTACAAGAACATCCACCTGGGCGTGGAACGGGTGTTCGGCTCCACCGAGAGCAAGGCGCGGCTGCGCGAGCGTACGCTGGCCGCGCTGCAACTGGTGGGCCTGGCCCATGCCGAGCACAAGCTGCCGCACGAGATCTCGGGCGGCATGAAGCAGCGCGTGGGCATCGCCCGCGCGCTGGCGATCGAACCCGACGTGCTGCTGATGGACGAGCCATTCGGCGCGCTGGACGCGCTGACCCGCGCGCACCTGCAGGACGAGCTGCTGGAGATCGTGGCCAAGACGGGCAGCACGGTGATCATGGTCACCCACGACGTGGACGAGGCCGTGCTGCTGTCGGACCGCATCGTGATGCTGACCAACGGCCCGGCCGCCACCATAGGCGAGATCCTGGACGTGCGCCTGCCCCGGCCGCGCAGCCGGGTCGAACTGGCGGACGACGAGCACTACCATGCGTGCCGCACGGCCGTCATCGACTTCCTTTACCGCAAGCAAAGCCACCCCGCGCGCGAGGCGGCCTGACCGTCTTCCCATGCCTCGAGTCCTGCTGGTCAACGACACCGACAAGCCCATCGCCGAACTGCGCGAGGCCTTGCAGCGGGCGGGCTACGAGATCCTGGCCGACGTCGCGCATGCCCGCGCGCTGCTGCACGCCGTCGAGACCCAGCGCCCGGACGTGATCCTGATCGATACCGAATCGCCCACCCGCGACACGCTGGAACAACTGGCGGTCATGAACGCCTCGGCGCCTCGGCCGGTGGTCATGTTCTCGGACGCCGCCGACCAGTCCGTCATCCGGGCCGCGGTGCGCGCGGGTGTCACGACCTACGTGGTCGACGGCATGGCGCCCGGGAAGCTCGTTCCCATCCTCGAGGTGGCCTGTGCCCGCTTCGACGAGGAAGACAAGCTGCGGCGGCGCCTGGCCGAGGTCGAGCAACAGTTGGCCGACCGCAAGGACATCGACCGCGCCAAGGGCTGGCTGATGGATCGGTACGGGCTGGGCGAGTCCGAGGCATTCGAACTGCTGCGCGGCCAGGCCATGAAACAGGGCGTCAGGCTGGGCGACGTCGCGCGGCAGTTGCTGTCGCGGTCGGAGCCGCCATGCCCATGAACGGAGATACCCCGATGTCCTCCTCTCCCCCGGCGCCGCAGGCGGGCCGCGTGATCGCGGGGTCCGATGCGCCCGAAAAACCCCAGTTGCGCGTGGGCTTCATCGCGCTGACCGATTGCGCGCCGCTGGTCATCGCGGTGGCGCGTGGCTACGACCGCAAGTACGGGCTGGAGATCGTCCTGCAACGGCAGCCTTCGTGGGCGGCGGTGCGCGACAGGTTGCTGTCGGGCGACCTGGATGCCTCGCATGCGCTGTATGGACTGGGATACGGCATCCAGCTGGGGTTGGGCGGGCCGCAGCGCGACATGGCCATGCTGATGTCGCTGAACCAGGGCGGCCAGGCCATCACGCTGTCGCGCGCGCTGGCCGCCCGGGCGGCCAGCGGCGCGGCGCTGGCCCGCGTCATCCACGGGTCGCCCGATCGCCTGACCTTCGCCCACACCTTTCCGACCGGCTCCCACGCCATGCTGCTGTACTACTGGCTGGCCGCGCACGGCATCCATCCGCTGCATGACGTACGCAGTACCGTCATCCCGCCACCCCAGATGGCCGAGGCGCTGCGGCGCGGCGACGTGGACGGCTATTGCGTGGGGGAACCCTGGAACGCGCTGGCGCAGAGCGAAGGCAAGGGGCTTACCGTCGCGCTGACGTCCGAGGTCTGGCCCAACCACCCCGAGAAGGTGCTGGCCTGCACGCGCGACTTCGCCGATCGCCATCCGAACACGGCGCGGGCGCTGATCATGGCCTTGCTGGAAGCCTGCCGTTACCTGGACGTCCCCGCCCACAGGGAAGAGGCGGCCTCCTGGCTGGCGCTGCCCGATTTCGTGGACGCGCCGCGCGACGTGATCGCCGCGCGCCTGCTGCCGGAGAAGGCCGCGGACGGCAGCGCGCCCGGCATACGCTTCTTCGCCGACGGCGAGGCCAACTATCCGTATCTGTCGGACGGCATGTGGATGGCCACGCAGTACCGGCGATGGGGCATGCTGCGCGAGGATCCTGACTATCTGCGCATCGCGCAGTCCATCAACCGGCTGGACCTGTACCGCGAGGCGGCCGCGCAGCTGGGCGTGGCGGTACCCGCGTCCACCATGCGTTCCAGCCGGCTCATGGATGGCCGGACCTGGGACGGCGGCCATGCCGCGGGCTACGCGCGCGGCTTCGACATCCGGGCCTGAAGGCGCCGCGCGCACGCGGAAACGGGCTCGGCCGCCCCGCCGGGGTGCGCCGTGGGCACGGAGCGCACAAGGCCGGTGCATGCGGCCCGGGCGAACCCCGCCTTCCGTCCCGGTCCAGCCCCGCCCATGCAGGGCGCCACCGGGTTTCCGCCCATCCGGCACGCCCCTTGCTTAATCCAGGATGCGGCCGCTCGCGCGGCACGCATTTCCGGGCGCCCGCACCCTGGGCGGCCCGGCCCCGGACAACGGCGTCCCCTCGCAGCCCTGCTGCGGCGGGACGCCGTTGTCGCTTCCGGAACAGTCTGATCGAGTCGAACATGATGAACAGATCGAAACTGGTCGTGGTGGGCAACGGCATGGCGGGCATACGCACGCTGGAAGAGCTGCTGACGCTGGCGCCCGACCGCTACGACATCACGGTCTTCGGCGCCGAGCCGCACCCGAACTACAACCGCATCTTGTTGTCGCCGGTCCTGGCCGGTGAGCAGGACTTCCAGGACATCGTGCTCAATCCCCTGTCCTGGTACGAGGAACACGGCATCGACTTGCGCACCGGCACGCCCGTCGCGCGCATCGACAGGCGCCGCCGCGTGGTGGTGGCCGCCGACGGCACCGAGGCGCCCTATGACCGCCTGCTGCTGGCCACCGGATCCAATCCCTTCATCCTGCCGATACCGGGCAGGGACCTGGACGGCGTCATCACCTACCGCGACATCCAGGACACGCAGAAGATGATCGCGGCGGCCCGCACCCAGCGCCGCGCGGTCGTCATCGGCGGCGGCCTGCTGGGCCTGGAGGCCGCCAACGGGCTGAAGCTGCGCGGCATGGACGTGAGCGTGGTGCACCTGGGCGACTGGCTGCTGGAGCGCCAGCTCGACCGCACCGCCGGCAAGATGCTGGAGGCCTCGCTGGCCGATCGCGGGCTGGACTTCCTGCTGGGCCGCTCGACCAGCGAGATCCTGGGCGACGACGCCGGCCGCGTGCGCGGCGTGCGCTTCAAGGACGGCTCGGAGATCGAGACCGACCTGGTGGTGATGGCCGTGGGCATCCGGCCCAACACCGCCCTGGCCGAGGCGGCCGGCCTGCACTGCCGCAACGGCGTCGTCGTCAACGACGTGCTGCAGACCTTCGATCCGCGCATCTACGCCGTGGGCGAATGCGTCAACCACCGCGGCACGGCGTATGGCCTGGTGGCGCCGCTGTTCGAGATGGCCAAGGTGGCGGCCAATCACCTGGCCGAGCTGGGCTATGGCGCGTACAAGGGCTCGGTGCTGTCGACCAAGCTCAAGGTCACGGGCATAGACCTGTTCTCGGCCGGCGACTTCACCGGCGGCGCCGACACCGAGGACATCGTGCTGTCCGATCCGGCCGGCGGCGTCTACAAGCGGCTGGTCATCAAGGACGGCAAGCTGGTCGGCGCCTGCCTGTACGGTGACACCGTGGACGGCGCTTGGTACTTCAAGCTGCTGCGCGAGGGCCGTGCCATCGGCGAACTGCGCGACCGGCTGATGTTCGGCGAATCGAGCGTGGGCGACGCCGGCGTGCAGGGGCAGAGCCGCGCGGCGGCCATGCAGGACGCCGACGAGGTGTGCGGCTGCAACGGCGTCTGCAAGGGCACCATCGTGCGCGCCATCCAAGACCAGGGCCTGTTCACCGTGGACGACGTCAAGAAGCACACCAAGGCCGCGAGTTCCTGCGGCTCGTGCACCGGCCTGGTGGAACAGATCCTGATGAACACGCTGGGTTCCAATTTCCAGGAAGCGCCCAAGACCAAGGCGGTATGCGGCTGTACCGACCACAGCCACGCCGCGCTGCGCCAGGCCATACGCGAGCACCGGCTGCTGAGCCACGCCCAGGTCTACGAGTTCATGGACTGGCGCACCCCCAACGGCTGCAGCACCTGCCGGCCCGCGATCAACTACTACCTGATCTCGACCTGGCCCCACGAGGCGGTGGACGATCCGCAAAGCCGCTTCATCAACGAGCGCGCGCACGCCAACATCCAGAAGGACGGCACGTTCTCGGTGGTGCCGCAGATGAAGGGCGGCGTGACCAATCCCGACGAACTGCGCCGCATCGCCGACGTGGCCGACAAATACGCCATCCCCATGGTCAAGGTCACGGGCGGGCAGCGCATCGACCTGCTGGGCGTGAAGAAGGAAGACCTGGTGTCCGTCTGGCGCGACCTGGGCATGAACTCCGGCCATGCCTACGGCAAGTCCATCCGCACCGTGAAGACCTGCGTGGGCATGGAGTTCTGCCGCTTCGGCACGCAGGACAGCACGCGGATGGGCATCGAGCTGGAGACCATGCTGGCCAACATGTGGAGCCCGCACAAGGTCAAGCTGGCGGTGTCGGGCTGCCCGCGCAACTGCGCCGAATCGGGCATCAAGGACGTGGGCGTGATCGCCGTCGACAGCGGCTGGGAGATCTACGTGGGCGGCAACGGCGGCATCAAGACCGAGGTGGCGCAGTTCCTGGCCAAGGTGCGGACGCCGGAAGAGGTCAAGGAATATGCCGGCGCCTTCCTGCAGCTGTATCGCGAGGAAGCCTGGTACCTGGACCGGACCGTGCACTACATCGAGCGCGTGGGCCTGGACTACGTCAAGCGCCGGATCGTCGAGGACGCCGCCGGCCGCCGCGCGCTGCACGAACGCCTGCTGCATGCCTTGCAGGGCCTGCGCGACCCCTGGGCCGAACGGGTGGACGGCAAGGCCGCCCGCGAATACATCCCCCTGAAACTGGTCTCGGAGGAAATCGCATGATGAGCGCCCACGACGCACACCCCTGGATACGCCTGTGCCGGGTCGACGACATCCCGCGCCTGGGCAGCCGCGTCGTCGAGCGCGCGGAGGGCAACCTGGCGGTGTTCCGCACCGCCCAGGACAAGGTCTTCGCGCTGCTGGACCGGTGTCCCCACAAGGCCGGGCCGCTGTCGCAAGGCATCGTGCACGGCGAATCGGTGACCTGCCCGCTGCACGGCTGGCAGCTCGGGCTGGAGGACGGCCGCGCCCGGGCGCCCGACGAGGGATGCGCGCGCCGCTTCCCCGTGCGCGTGGACGAAGGCGTGGTCTACCTGGGCCTGGACTGAAGGCGGGAGGACGTCATGGGCGAGCCACGAACCACCGCGTCGACCTGCTGCTACTGCGGCGTGGGTTGCGGTGTCCTGATCGACAGCGAGGATGGCCGCATCACGGGCGTGCGCGGCGATCCCGACCACCCCGCCAATGCCGGCAGGCTGTGCTCCAAGGGCCTGTCGCTGGCGCAGACCGCCCAAAGCGATGCCGGCCGCGCGCTGCGCCCGGCGTGGCGGCCGCGGCGCGAAGCGCCGCTCGCGCCGGTGGACTGGGACACCGCGCTGGACCACGTGGCCGCCCGGCTGGCCGACGTCGTGCGCCGGCACGGCCCCGACGCGGTGGCCTTCTACGTGTCCGGGCAGTTGCTGACCGAGGACTACTACGTCTTCAACAAGCTGGCCAAGGGCCTGGTCGGCACCAACAACATCGACACCAATTCCCGCCTGTGCATGTCCAGCGCCGTGACCGGCTACAAACTGTCGCTGGGCGCCGACGGACCGCCCACCTGCTACGAGGACCTGGACCACGCGGACACGGTGCTGATCGCCGGCAGCAACATGGCCTACGCCCATCCCGTGCTGTACCGCCGGCTGGAAGCCGCGCGCGAGGCTCGGCCCGGCACGCGCTGGATCGTCGTGGACCCGCGGCGCACCGACACCGCGGCGATGGCGGACCTGCACCTGCCCATCCAGCCGGGTACCGACGTCGCGCTGTTCAACGGCATGCTGCACCACCTGATCTGGGAAGGCTGGCTGGATCCGGACCACATCGCCGGCAGTACCGAGGGCTTCGACGCCGTCAAGCGCATGGTGCGCGACACGCCCCCGTCGGTGGCCGCGGCGCTGTGCGGCATACGCGAGCGCGACCTGTGCCAGGCGGCCGAATGGTTCGCCCGCAGCCCCGCCACGCTGTCGCTGTACTGCATGGGCCTGAACCAGTCCAGCCATGGCACGGACAAGAACCTGGCGCTGATCAACCTGCACCTGGCCACCGGCCAGATCGGCCGCGCCGGCGCCGGCCCCTTTTCGCTGACGGGCCAGCCCAACGCCATGGGCGGCCGCGAAGTGGGCGGCATGGCGACCATGCTGGCCGCCCACCGGGACATCGCCAGCCAGACGGACCGCGCCGAGGTGGCCGCGTTCTGGGGCGTGGATGCCGTGTCCGACCGGCCGGGGCTGGCCGCCGTCGACATGTTCCAGGCCCTGGAGACCGGCAAGGTCAAGGCGATATGGATAGCCTGCACCAACCCCGCCCATTCCCTGCCGGATCTCGCGGCCGTGCGGCGCGCGCTGCGCCGGGCCGAGCTGGTGGTGGTGCAGGAAGCCTATGCCGACACCGACACGGTGGCCTACGCCGACGTATTGCTGCCCGCATCGAGCTGGGGCGAGAAGGACGGCACCGTCACCAACTCGGAACGCCGCATCTCGCGCGTGCGGCCCGCCGTGGCGCCGCCCGGCCAGGCGCGCGCCGACTGGCGCATCGTGGCCGAGGTCGGGCGGCGCATGCAGGCCCTGCTGCGTCCGGGCACGCCGGACCTGTTCCCCTACCGGACGCCGCGCGAGATATTCGACGAACACCGGGCGCTAACCCGCGGGCGCGACCTGGACATCGGCGGACTGGACTACGAGTTGCTCGAGACACGCGGCCCCCAGCAATGGCCCTTCCCCGCCGGCCAGGCCACCGGCCTGGCGCGCCGCTACGCCGACGGCCGCTACGCCACCGCATCCGGCCGCGCGCGCTTCCAGCCCGTGCCCTATCGCCCCGTGGCGGTGGCGACCAGCGCGCGCCATCCTTTCCACCTGACCACGGGCCGGCTGCGCGACCAGTGGCACGGCATGAGCCGCACCGGCCGCATCGCCCAGGCCTTCTCGCACGCGCCGGACCCCACCCTGGACATGCACCCGGCCGACGCATCCCGGCGCGGGCTGGCCGACGGCGACCTGGTGCGCGTGGCCAGCCGCGACGGTGCCATGGTGCTGCCGCTGCGGCTGACGGAGGACGTGCCGCCCGGCAGTCTGTTCGCGGCCATGCACTGGAACGCGCAGTTCCTGAACAGCGGCGGCATCAACGAGGTCTGCAATGCGGCCGTGGACGACAAGTCCTTCCAGCCCGAGCTCAAGCACAGCGCGGTCCGGGTCGAGAAGGCGGAGCTGGGATGGCGGATCCGTGCGGCGATCGCGGCCACGGACCAGGAAGACACGCAACGCCTGCGCGCCGCGCTGCGTCCCCTGCTGGCGCCCTGTGGCTACGCCGCGCTGGGCCTGCGCGGCGACGCCTCGCGCTCCGTGCTGACCCTGACCGCCGCGATGGCGGCTCCCGATGAAGCCTGGCTGGACGCGCTGGCCGTCGCGCTGGACATGGGCGCGAGCCCCGACGTCCTGGAATACCGCGACCGCGGCCAGGGCGTACGCAAATGCGCGCGCTGGGAGGCGGAACGGCTGCGCGCCTTCCTGCTGGCCGGCGACGCCGGCCATGCCGAACCGCTGATCGAACGCCTGCTGTCCGCCGAGCCGTGGAGCGGCTCGCGCCTGCGCGTCTTCACGCCCGAAGGCGGCGCCCCCGCGCGGGACCGCACGGTCTGCCAATGCAAGGGCGTGCCCGAATCGGCCATCGCCGCCGCCATCGCGCGCGGGGCCGACGTCGCGGCGCTGAAAGCCACCTTGGGGTGCGGGACCGTGTGCGGGTCCTGCGTTCCGGAACTGTCCCGCCTGTGCGGGGCCTCGCGGATGTCGGCATGACGCCGCCTCGACAAGGACGATGACATGAAGCCAGGACGAGTGATTCTGATGGGCGCCGGCCCGGGCGACCCGGACCTGCTGACACGCAAGGCGGTCCGCGCCCTGCTGTCGGCGGACGTGCTGCTGCTGGACGAACTGGTGCCGCCCGACATCGCCGAACTCGCTCCCCGGGCGCGGGTGCTGCGGGTGGGCAAGCGCGGCGGCTGCCGTTCCACGCCCCAGCCCTTCATCCAGCGGCTGATGCGCCGCTACGCGCTGCAAGGCAGGACCGTGGTGCGCGTCAAGGGTGGCGAAGCCTTGATGTTCGGACGCGCGGGCGAAGAAATCGCCTTCCTGGAAGCCGCCGGCATCGAAGTGGAGCTGATCAATGGCATCAGCGCCGGCATGGCGGCCGCCGCGGCGCTGGGCATCTCGCTCACCCACCGGAATCACTGCCACGGGGTCAGCTTCGTCACCGCCCATACCCAGGACGGCGCGCAGCCGGACTGGCAGGCGCTGGCGCGCAGCCGCACCACGCTGGTCATCTACATGGGCATGCAGCGTATCGAGCAAGTGCAGGCCGGCCTGCTGGCGCACCTGCCCGCCTCCACCCCGGCCGCGGTGGTGCAGTGGGCCTCGACACCGCGCGAAACAAGGCTGGCGACCCGGCTGGGCCAGCTGGCGGACGATGCGCGCGGGGCGGGGCTGGGCAGCCCCGCGATCATCCTCGTGGGAGACGCGATCGGCCTGGCCCGCGCGCATGCCGCGCCGGCCATGCGCCACAGCGCCTGACCGGACATCGCCGCAGCGTCAGCGGCGGCGCCCCGCCATCCATGCCAGGGTGTCCTCGGTCCGGCCCGTGGGCACGTACTCGGCGCCGACGAAGCCGTCGTAGGGCAGCTCGTCCAGCGCGGCGAACACGTTGGGGAAATGGATTTCGCCGGTCCCCGGCTCGTGGCGCCCCGGCGTGTCGGCGAACTGGATGTGGCCGATGCGCGCACAGTGGGTGCGCAGGCTGCGGATCAGGTCGCCCTCCATGATCTGCATATGGTAGAGGTCGTACTGGATGCGCAGGTTGGGATGCCCCGCGCGATCGATGACGTCGAGCGCGGCCCGCGTGGTGTCGATCAGGTAGCGTGGACGGTCCACGGTATTGACCGCCTCGGTCACCACGCCCATGCCCAGGTCGCCCAGGACCTGGGCGGCGTGGGCCAGGTTGCCGGCCAGCGTATCCAGGCAGCGCTCGCGATCGTGCTCGGGCCCGGGGCAACCCGCCAACACGTTGACGTTGCGGGGCCGCAGCACCTGCGCAACCTTGGCGGCCTGCGCCACCGCCTCGCGAAAGGCGGCCTCCCTTCCCGGCACCGCCGCCAGGCCCTGTCCGCCCGCCATCAGATCGCCCGCCGGCACGTTGCACAGCGCCAGCTCGACCCCCGCCGCGTGAAGCGCGTCGCGCCACCGCGCGGCCTCGTGGTCGTAGGGAAACTGGACCTCGACGGCGTCGAAGCCGGCCCGGCGGGCGGCCGCCGGCCGCTCCAGTTCGGGCACCTCGAGGAAGAGCATGGACAGGTTGGCCGAGAATCGGATCATGGCGGGAATCAGGACAGGTTCGAGACGGAAGCGCGCACGGTTCAGGACTCCTCGGGAAAGCCGCGCAGGAAGAACCGGCGGGCGCGCCCCAGCAGGAAGTTCAGCACCAGGCCAAGCAGCGAGATCGCGACCAGCGCGACGAACATGTCGACGGTGATGAAGCTGCGCGAGGCGATCACGAGCTGGTGGCCGAGGCCGTCGGTGGACGTAATCATCTCCGCCAGGAACACCACCACGCAGGAAATGACCAGGCCGATGCGGCAGCCGGTCAGGATGGACGGCATGGCCGCCGGCAGGACGATGGAAGTCACGATGCGCGAGCGCGGCGTGCCGGCGGCCAGCGCCGACCAGATCAGCTTGGGTTCCACCGAGCGCGCGCCATGCAGCGTGGCGAGCAGGATGGGAAAGGCGGCGTCGGCCACGACCAGCGCGATCTTGGACGAATGGTCGAAACCCAGCAGCAGGATGAAGGCGGGATAGAGCGCCACCTTGGGGATGGGGCCCAGCACCCTGACCACGGGCACCACGACCGCGGCGCCCACCTTGGACCGGGCGGCCGCCATGCCCAGGCCGACGCCCAGCACCAGCGCGATGAAGAAGCCCACGAACAGACGGAACAGGGTGATGCCGACATCGGACAGGAAAACCGGCGAAGCCAGTTGCTCGAGCAGCCTCATGACCACCGCGTACAGGCTGGGCAACTGGTTCTCGGTGACCCGACCCGACATCGCCAGCCCCTGCCATGCGGCCAGGATCAGCACGATGGGCAGCGCGCCGATGAACGGAGAGATGCGGCGGACCGTCTTCATAGGGCCCCCATGGCGGCATCGGACTGCCGGTCGGCCCAGCGGGTCAGCCGCGCGCGCACCGCCTCGAAACACATGTCGAGCACGATGCCCAGGACACCGATGACGATGATCATGGCGTACACGGTCTCGTACTGGGCCATGTCCATGGCATTGAACAGGATGTTGCCCGCGCCGGTCTGGCGCGCGATCATTTCGCTGGTGATCATGGTGATCAGGCCCATCACGATGCCGGTCCGGCAGCCGGTCAGAATCTCCGGCAGCGCGGCCGGCAGCACGATCCGGAACATGCGCTGCGCGCCGTTCATGCCCATGGCCGCGGCGGACCACAGCATCTTCTCCTCGACCGCGCGCGCCCCCTGGTAGCTGTGGTACAGCAGCGGCAGGCTGACGCCCAGGAACACCACCAGGATCTTCGAGGCATCGCCCACGCCCAGCCACAGCATGATGAGCGGCATCAGCGCGGCCTTGGGAATGGGATAGACCACCATCAGGAGCGGATTCATCAGCGTCTCGACCACCGGCGAACGGCCCATCAGGAGCCCGATCGGACCGGCCACCATCAGCGCCAGGACGAAGCCGATCAGCATGCGCCGCAGCGAATCCAGGATGTCGAAGGCCGCCTGCGGATCGGCGAAGATTCGCGGCAGTTCGGCCAGCGCCTGCGCGGCGGTCGGCAGGCCGGGATTGTCGTACAGACGCGCGGCAAGCTCCCACGCCACCAGCAGCCCCAGGCATACCAGCAGCGCGGAAACACCCGGCGCTCGCAGCACCTTCTTCACGCCGCTTCCTCCTGCTCGGGCTGGTTGTCGATCATCGCCTCGATGTCGATGACGTATTGCTGGTAGCGAGGATTGAGCAGCAGTTCGGCGCGCACGCGCGGCCGGGGCAGGTCGATGTTGACGATTTCCTTGATGCGTCCGGGCGACTTGGTCAGCACCACGACGCGGTCCGACAGATAGACCGCTTCCTCCACGCTGTGGGTGACGAACAGCACGCTCTTGCGGTCGCGCTCCCAGATCTTGAGCAGGTCGTTCTGCAGGCGGCTGCGGGTATGCGCATCCAGCGCGCCGAACGGTTCGTCCATCAGGAGGACGGCGGGGTTGTAGGCCAGCGTGCGGGCGATGGCCACCCGCTGCTTCATGCCGCCCGACAATTGCTTGGCATAGAAATTCTCGTAGCCCGACAGGCCCACCATGGACAGCAGCTCGCGCGCCCGCTCCTCGGCCGGCGCCCGGGCCACGCCCTGCTGGCGCAGGCCGTAGGCCACGTTGCCCAGCACCGTCTTCCATGGATAGAGCGCGAACTCCTGGAACACCGGTCCGCGGTCCGGGCCGGGACCGGTGACCGGTCGGCCGTCGATCTCGACCGACCCCGAACTCTGCTTGACGAATCCGCCCACGATGTACAGCAGCGTGGACTTGCCGCAACCCGAGGGGCCAAGGATGGAGATGAACTCGCCGTCGCGAAGGTCCAGGGAAATGTCCGACAGCGCGACATGCCGCTCGCCCTTGCCGACGGCGAAGACCTGGGAAACGTGCTTGATGGCAATCATGGAGAAGTTCCAGAGCGCGGCCCCGCCCGTGCGGGACCTGTCCTTGCATCGCGCCGGGGCGCTACTTGATCGGGGCGTGGATGTCGCCGTTCCTGAACGAGGCCACGTCCACCTTTTGCGACATCAGGCCCGCCTGCGTGAAGCTGTCGAGCAGGCTCTGGATGGCCGGGAAGTTGGGGGCCATGCCGGGATCGCGGGCGAAGTCGTTGCCCTTGAGCAGGTAGGTATCCAGCACCGATACCGGCGCCTTGGTCACCTCGGACACGACCTTCAGCGTCTCGGGACGATTGGCCAGCACCTTGCCCATCGCGGTGGTCAGGTCACGGATGTAGGCCTTCACCAGCTCGGGGTTCTGGTCCACGAAATCCTTGCGGCACGCTTCCAGGATGTGCACGAAATTGGGCTGCTGGTCGGCCACCGAGAACAGCTTGCGCAGGCCGCCCTTGGCCTCGGCGCGCGCGGCGAAAGGCTGGTTCAGCACGCCGGCGTCCACGCGGCCCGAACGGATGGCATCCTCGGACGGCGCAAAACCGGTCTCGATCATCTTCACGTCGGTCTTGGGGTCGAGGCCGTTCTTCTCCAGCATCTGCACCAGCGGCGCGTAGACGCCGGCGCCCAGCACCGACACGCCGATGCGCTTGCCCTTGAGGTCCTTGACGGACTTGATGGGCGAATCGTCCTTGACGGCCCAGTACACCGAGAAGCTGGTGGGCGTCTCGAACACGTGCTGGGCGATGATCGAGGTCTGCACCTTGGCCTCGATCAGGCCCTGCCCCACGGACAGCGGCGTCTGCGTGCCGCAGTCCACCGCCTTGGCGGCGAAGGCCTGCATGACGGGCGAGGTGCCCTGGAACTGCACCCACTCGATCTTGTATTTCGAGCCCAGTTGCGGGAACTCGGCGGGGCGCTTCATCATCCAGTACTTGGCCTCCTCGGCCGGAATCAGCCAGCCCACGCGGATCACCTGCTGGGCGGCGGCGGGTACGGACCATGCGGCGATGAGGCCGGTCAGGGCAAGCGCTGCGATTTTCTTCATGAATGACTCCTGGCAGGTTGACGATCGGATTTCAATTCCACGATGCTTGGGGGGTCAGCGGCTTTCGCTCAGCTTGTAGATTTCGAGCGCTTCGGACTCGGGGCCCCGCGTCGCGTTGACCAGCCGGAACATCTGCGAGGCGACGGCGGTCATCGGCACCGGCGTACCGGTCTGGCGGGCCAGTTCGACCACGCTGTCCAGGTCCTTGAGCATGGTGTAGGTGTGGCCGATGGGGGGATTGTGGATACCCTGCGCCATGCGCGGCAGGAACAGCTGCAGCGGCTTGGAGTCGGCGAACCCGCCGGCCAGGGCCTGCGGCAGCAGCATCGGATCGATGCCCGAGTTCGCCGCCAGCCGGGTGGCCTCGGCCAGGATGGCCATGGTGCCGCCCACGATGATCTGATTGCACAGCTTGGTCGTCTGCCCCGCCCCCAGCGGCCCCATCAGTGTGAAGCGCTGGGCCATGTGCGCCACGTAGGGCTGCACGCGATCGTAGTCTTCCTGGCTGCCGCCGGCCATGATGGCCAGCGATCCTTCCTCGGCGCCCTTGGTCCCGCCCGACACCGGCGCATCCATCCAGCGCATGCCGTTGGCGGCAGCCAGGCGGGCCGCGATGTCACGCGTGGCGGCCGGCGTGATGGACGAGAAATCGACCACCACCTTGCCCCGGCCGGGCACGGACGCGAGCCCGTTCGCGCCGAACACCACGTCCTCGACCGCGGCGGCGTCGGTCAGGCACATGAAGACGATGTCGACCTCGCGTGCCACCTCGGCGGGACTGGCCGCCACGCGCGCGCCGGCCGCCCGGGCCGGTTCGGCCTTGGCCGCCGACCGGTTCCAGACGGCAAGTTCGCAACCCGCCGCCCGCAACCGCAGCGACATGGGCAGGCCCATCAGGCCCATGCCCAGATATCCCAATCGTGCCGTGCTACTCATGATGCTTCCTTTGTCTCGAAGGCGGTGGCGTTCAAACGGAGGGGGCCGCCGGCTCGGGCCACTGCGCGCCCCCGGCATGGGTGACGGCGCCGGTATCGGCCTGCCCCACGGTCCTGGCGTACTTGGACAGCAGCCCTGCCTTGTGATTGGGCGGCGGCGGTTGCCAGGCGGCACGGCGGCGCGCCAGCTCGGCATCGTCCACCAGCAGTTCCAGGGTGCGCGCGTCGCCGTCGATGCGGATGCGGTCGCCGTCGCGCACCAGCGCCAGGGGGCCGCCCGCGGCCGCCTCGGGCGCGATGTGGCCCACGCAGATGCCGCGCGTGGCGCCCGAGAACCGGCCGTCGGTCAACAGGGCCACCTTCTCGCCCATCTGCTGGCCGTAGATCAGCGCCGTCACGCCCAGCATCTCGCGCATGCCGGGGCCGCCGGCCGGGCCCTCGTAGCGGATGATGAGCACGTCGCCCTCGGCGTAGCGCCGCTGGCTGACGGCCTCGGCGCAGGCATCCTCGCCGTCGAACACACGGGCGGGACCTTCATGCACGCGCTTGGCCAGGCCCGCGACCTTCAGCAGCGCGCCGCTGGGCGCGAGGTTGCCCTTGAGCACCGCCAGGCCGCCGTCGACCAGGATGGGCTGATCGGCCCGGCGCACGACCTTCTCGTCGGGCTCCGGCGCCGCGCCATGCTCCTCGGCCAGCGTGCGGCCGGTCACGGTGACGCAGCTGCCGTCGATGTGCCCGCTGCGTATCAGTTCGCGTATCAACACCGACACGCCGCCGATGTCGTAGACGTCCTTGGCCACGTACTTGCCGCCCGGCCGCAGATCGCCGATCAGCGGCGTGCGCGCGAACACCGCCGCCACGTCGTCCACGTCGAAGGCGATGCCGGCCTCGTTGGCGATGGCGGGAATGTGCAGCGCCGCGTTGGTCGAGCCGCCGGTGGCCGCCACCAGCGCACAGGCGTTCTCCAGCGCCTTGCGCGTGACGATGTCGCGCGGCAGCGGGCCGCCGTTCTCGATCAGCTTCATCACGATCTGGCCGGCGCGCCGAGCGATGTCCAGGCGCTCGGAGTACACGCCCGGCACCATGGCCGAATTCGGCACGGTCAGCCCCAGCGCCTCGGCCACCATGGCCATGGTGTTGGCGGTGAACTGGCCGGCGCAGGCGCCGATGGTGGGCTTGCAGGCGCGCTCGAGCATCATGACCTTCTCTTCGGTCATCTTGCCCGTCTGCGCCGCGCCCACCGCTTCATAGGCATCCAGCACCGTGATGTCGCGCCCTTCGAAACGGCCCGGCAGCGCGCTGCCGCCGTAGACGAACACGCCCGGCACGTTGCAGCGGACCAGGCCCATCATCGCACCAGGCAGGGTCTTGTCGCAGCCGCCGAACGCCACCAGCCCGTCGTGCGCATGGCCGTGCACCACGGCCTCGATGGAATCGGCGATCAGCTCCCGGCTGACCAGCGAGAACTTCATGCCCTCGTGGTTCATGCCTATGCCGTCGGACACCGAGATGGTGGAGAACTCCCGCGGCGTGCCGCCGGCCGAGGCGACCCCCATGCGCGCGGCCTCGACCTGCGGCGCGTGGGTCATGTTGCAAGGGCTCAGGTCGCCGCGCATGCTGACGATGCCCACCATGGGCTTGGCGATGTCCTCGTCGTCCAGGCCCGTGGCGCGCATGAAGGCGCGGTGCGGCGTCCGGTCCAGTCCCTCGCGGGTGATGTCGGATCTCAGGCGCTTGGTCTTCATTCTCTTCTACTCCGGATTCTGGATCTTCGTTGCCGGCCTTATCGGCTCATGGCATCGGGCACGGCGCTGAGCCGGTCGAACACCCAGCTCACGTCGGTCTCGATGAATTTTCGGGCCTGCGCATAGTCGCCCGCGCGCATGGCCGCCACCGCGGACTCGTGCAGGCGATCGGCGGCGATGGTGTCGGTGTGCAGGAACTCGCGCGTGGCGCGCAGGTAGGCGCCCGACTGCAGCCAGAGGCTGTCGATCATGGCAAGCATGACGGGCGACTGCGCGGCCTGGTAGATGGTGTAGTGGAAGATGCGGTTCTTCTCCAGGCTGTCGGCCAGCCCTACGCGCGAACGGCGCGCCACCGTGATCTCGGCGGCCAGTTGTTCCAGGTCGTCCAGCTGGCGGGCGGTCAGCCGCGGTCCCGCCCATTCGGTGACCGTGCCCTCGATCAGCACGCGCGAACGCCGGATGTCGTCCAGCCGCTCGGGCGTGATCAGCGGCACGCGCACGGTGCCGCTGCGCATCGGTTCCAGCCCTTGCTGCGCCACCAGTTGGCGCAGCGCTTCCCGCACCGGCATGGTGCTGGTTTCCAGCGCGTTGGCCAGGTCCTGGATGCCCAGCAGCTGGCCGGCGGGATATTCGCCGTGCATCAGCTTGTTGCGCAGGGTCTGGTAGACCGCGTCGGACACCGAGGACCGAACGACGGGTTTGATTTCGCCCAGGGCAGGGAGCATGGCGGCCATCCTAGACGCAGTAGAAATCGATCATGGTGGGAATGACGTCGTTCATCAGCACGATCTTCTTGGCGGCGATGCGCCAGCCCTCGCCTTCCGGCCGCAGCAGGTGCTCGTAGCGGCCGAAGAAGGTGTGCTGGTCGCGGTGCTTGACGTTGTAGACATGGCAGGTCCAGGCCGACTCGACCCGCACCCGGCCTTCGCCGGCCGCCGTCGCCACGCATCCCGTCACGGCGTGACAGGTACGGGGCAAGGGAGTGGACGCGACCGACAGCCCGGACCGCACCCGCCAGACCCGGTCTTCCAGGCCCGCGCGCGCGGCGCAATACATCAACGACAACTCGCTGTCCGGTGATACCGACAGGCGATGTTCGTCGGTCCAGGCCGGCAGCCAGAAACTCGCGTCCTCGGCATACAGCGCCAGCCAGTCGTCCCAGCGCTGCGCGTCCAGGTGGGCGGCCTCCTGGAACACGACGGCCTGCGCATCGGCCTGCACTTCCAGCGCCAGCCTGCTCATTTCAACTTCCTCGACCAGTTGCGGTACAGCGCGTGGAACACGGTTTCATCGCTCATCTCGAACGGCCCCGAGATCGACGTATCGGGCGCGATGTCCAGTTCCGCCGCATGGGCGTCGGCGCCCCGTACCACCCGCCCCATGCCGCGCGCATAGCCTTGCTGCCATTCGATCTCGCCACTTTCGAAGCCGCGCTGGCAGTCCTCGAAGGTGACCGTGTCGTCCGGCGTGGCCAGCCCGCTGGGGTTGAAGAAATCCTCGTACTGGCGCAGGCGCTGGCGCCGCTGCTCGGCATCCTCGCCCACCGGGGCCAGGCAATAAGAGGTGATCTCGGTCAGGTCCACCGCCAGCGGGCGGATCACGCGCATCTGCAGGGCCGCGTTGGAAGCCAGCTGCAGGTTGGGGAAGATGTTGCACTGGCGCGTGCGCAGCATCCATTCGGCGCGCGTATCGCCCACGCGCGCGCGCAGTTCCGGCAGGCGCGCATACAAGGGGTGGTTCTCCACCGGCGAGGTGGTCCATACCAGCGCGTGCCCGTTGGGAAAGCCGAAGGATCCCATCATTTCCTCGCGCTTCTTGCCGCCGGCCTGCCAGATCGCCGCCTCGACGTCGGTGCGCCCCGCCATCCCCGAGCGCCGGTCCAGCAGCCGCAGGTAGGACGGATGCGTGGACGTGAAATGGTAGGCGTCGGTGGAATTCTCCAGCTGCAGCTTCCAGTTGGCGCGATAGGTATAGGTGACCGCGCCGGGAACGATTTCCAGGCCGGCCTCGCTCTGGTCGACCGCCATGTCGATGAAGCGCCGGATGTCGCCCAGGTGTGTCTCGAGCGGCAGCACCTCGGCCGCCAGGCTGGCGAACAGGAAGCCGCGGTATTCCGCGAAGCGGGCCACCGGCTGGAGGTCGTGGCTGTCGTCGTCGAAGGCGGCGGGATAGTCGCCCTGGGCCCTGCCCTTGACGCCCAGGTTGCGCCCGTCGCTGCCATAGGCCCAGCCGTGGTAGTGGCAGACATGAGTGCGGCGATTGCCGCGCCGCTGGTGGAAGACCAGGGCGCCCTTGTGACGACAGGAATTGTGGAAACAGCGCAGCCTGCCGTCCTGGCCGCGCATGACGACCAGCGGCTGCCGGCCGATGCTGGTCGTGAGGTAGTCCTGCGGGTTGGGCACCTGGGAAGCATGGGCGACGAACACCCAGCCGCCATGGAAAAAGCGGTCCATTTCCCGGGCGTAGACATCCTGGCGACGGAAAACGTCGCGATGGACGCGGAATACGCCGTCCGCCGGCCGGTCGTCGATGAGCTGGGCGATGTCTGCCGGCATGGATTCCCCGAGGCGCGCCAGAATTCGATATCGGATATTCGATCTTTGATCAAATCCTAGCAAGCGGGTGACCACGATGACCAGGGGGTTTACCCGTGCCGCGCCACCGCGCGCACCCCGGCGTAAACTGCGCCCACTCTTGCGAAACCGACGACATGAAGAAGATCGCCGCGCTACTGGCCCTGGCCGCCTTCGCACTCTGGGCCGGCAACACCTCGCTGTTCCACGCCCCCCGCGACGGTCACCCGCTCCCCCTGGCGCATCGCGGCGTGCACCAGACCTATGCCGTGCAGGACCTGGACGCCGATACCTGCACCGCGGCCCGGATCCGGCCGCCCGTGCACGGCTACATGGAAAACACGCTCGCCTCGATGCGTGCCGCCTTCGAGGCCGGCGCCCGGACGGTCGAACTGGACGTGCACCTGACCCCGGACGGGAAGTTCGCGGTCTTTCACGACTGGACGCTGGACTGCCGCACGAACGGCCACGGCGTCACCCAGGACACGCCCATGACGGTGTTGCGGACCCTGGACGTCGGCCATGGCTATACCGCCGACGACGGCAGGACCTGGCCGCTGCGAGGCCGCGGCGTGGGCCAGATGCCCACGCTGGACGAGGTGCTGGACGCCTTCCCCGGCGGCCGCTTCCTGGTCAATTTCAAGAGCCGGCGGGAAGAGGAAGGCCGGGCCCTGGCGGAAATGCTCGCGGCCCATCCCGCGTGGCGCGAGGCGGTCATGGGCGTCTACGGCGGCGCCGAGCCCACGCGCGCCAGCATCGCGCGCGTGCCGGGGCTGCGCGGCTACGATCGCGCATCCACGCTGTCCTGCCTGCTGCGCTACGAACTCCAGGGCTGGAGTGGCATCGTGCCCGAGGCATGCCGCAATACGCTGGTGATCGTGCCGGTCAACTACGCCTGGGCATTGTGGGGCTGGCCCTATCGTTTCGCCGCACGCATGCGCGAGGCGGGCAGCGAGGTCATCGTGATGGGCGCCTACTCGGGCGGGGGCTTCAGTTCGGGCATCGACACGCCGGCCGACCTGGCGCGGGTGCCGGCCCGCTTTCCCGGCCATGTCTGGACCAACCGGATAGAAACGATGGGCGGCCCTATCCGGGCGCATTGAACCGGTACGCGCGCCTCCCCGTGCACCGCCCCGAGTTCGCACTTACCGCAGAAAACCTTCAAGGACACCGCATGACTCTCGCCCCGCCTCCCAGCTACCCGCGCTGCTTCATCGCCCTGGGGCCGGACGCCGCCACGCGCTTGGACCTGGCAGACCGTGCCGCGCGCTTGCCCGGAACCCCTCTGCGGCCGGCCGATTTGCATCTCACCCTGGCCTTCCTCGGCGGGTTGGACGCCGGCCAGGCCGACCGGCTGGCCGAAGCGCTGGGCGCACTGGCCACCGCCGTGCCGCCGCTGGACAGTCTCGCATTCGAGCTCTGGCCACATCCCGCGCACCCACGCGTGGCAGTGCAGGCCTACGCGCTTTCCGACAGGCTCCGCGCCTTGGTGGCCCAGGTCCAGGCCATCTTGCGAAGCATGGACCTGCCGGTCGAAACCCGGCCCTTCCGGCCGCACGTCACCCTGGCGCGGTTCGGGCACGATCGAGCAGTGCCACCGATCCCGGCTGCACCGCAGGCGCCGCCAGCGGCGTTCGACAGCCTGGGCCTGTATTGTTTGGCGGCGCGGGAAACCGGGTTGCGCTACCAGGTCCTGTATCGCTGGGCCCTGCCACGGTGACGGCGCCGGGATCCGTCATGCAGGATCCCGCCTGGGCAGGCTCCACGCGAACCACCTGCGCTCGATCCGCTCGATGGCCTGGTAAAGCAGCAAGCTCAACACGACGAGGATGGCCAACGCCACGAAAGACTGCGGCATTTTCATCATCGACGTGGAGAACAGGATCAGGTAGCCCAGACCGCTCTCGGCGGTGACGAACTCGCCCACCACCGCGCCGATCACGGCCAGCGTGATACAGACCTTGAGCGCGCTGAAGATGTAGGGCACCGCGAACGGCATACGAATGAACCAGAGTTCGCGGTTGCGGCTGGCCCGCAGCGAGCGCGAGAGCTCCAGGATTTCGGCCGGCGTCGCCCGCAATCCCGTGACCAGCGAGATCACCAGCGGAAAAAAAGTGATCAGACAGGTAATGACCACGCGCGGCAGCACGCCCGCTCCCAGCGCGACAACGATGATGGGCGCCACTGCGACGATGGGTGTCGAATGGATGACCACCAGTATCGGCACCAGCGTGCGCGACAAGAGCGGCGAGTGGGTAATCATCACCGCGACCGGGAAGCTGACGGCAATGGCGGCGACGAAGCCGGCGATCACCACCTCCACCGTGCTGCGGAAATGACCAAACAGCTGCGGCGCGGTAAACGTTCCGGCCGCGCGCACGATTTCCGACGGCGCCGGAAACACATAGGCCGGTATCGCAAACAAGCGGCAGGCAAGCTCCCAAGCCGCGAGCAGCCCGGCGGCCGTCAACAGCGGGGCATGGCGATGGGCGTAGGTAAGCAGCGGATGCATCGTCTAGGGTTCCGTCCTGCGGGTGAACACCTGTTCCCGGATGTCATTGGCCATGCGGTTGAAGCGGGAGTCGGTCAGCGTATCGAGCGAACGCGGCCTGGCGAAGGGTACGTCGATCACATCGCGCACGCGCCCCGGCCGGGCCTGCATTACGACGATGCGATCGGACAGAAGCAATGCCTCGGGGATCGAATGCGTCACAAACACGACCGTCTTGGGCGTATCGCGCAGAATGCGCAACAGCTCGAGGCTCATCTCGTCGCGCGTGAGCGCGTCGAGCGCCGAGAACGGCTCGTCCATCAAGAGGATATCGGGATCGTGCAACAGCGAACGGGCAATGCCCACCCGCTGCTGCATGCCTCCCGACAGTTCATCGGGCCGCTTGTCGATGAAATCGGCCAACCCTACCATGCCCACGAGTTCGCGGGCGCGGGCCAGCGTCGCCGGATCCACCCGGCCCATCTTGAGCTTGACGGGAAACGCCACGTTGTCGAGCACGCTCATCCACGGCAACAGCGTCGGGCGCTGGAAAACGATGCCGATTTCGTCGCGCGGCTCACTCACGGGCTGGCGATAGATGCGAATGCTTCCCGCGCTGGCGGGCAGCAGCCCGGCCATCAGCCGCAACAGCGTCGACTTGCCGCAACCCGATGGCCCGATCAGCGCGACGAACTCGTGCCGGGCAATGCCGAGGTCTATGCCGCTCAAGGCCTCCGTACTGCTGCGGTCGCTGGTGACAAACGTCTTGCCGACGCCGGCCAGTTCGATGATGGGCGACTCCATGCTCAACGATCCGGAAGCGCGCCGCGATAAACCAGCTTCTCGGGATCCACCTTGCCGGCCGGATAGTGCTCGGAGGCAGCCACCCACTCCCAGCTTTTCTTCAGCAGACCGGGTTCGAGCGTGCCTATGCCGTCGCGCCGGCTAATGGCATTGTCGATCAGCGGCATGGAGGCCGTGAACTGGGCGGCGGCGATCGCCGGATCCACTTCGGCCGATGCCTTCTGCACCGCCTTGCCGGCCGCGGCCGGATCCTTGAGCGAAAACAGCACGGCCTTGTGGAAAGCCCGCAGGAAACGCCTGAGCACCTCGGGCCGCTGCTCGATTAGCTTGTTGGACGCCACCAGGACCGTCCCATAGGTCTGCAGGCCGAACGACGACCACGGCAGCACCTCGACCTCCTTGCCACGCGGGCGCAGCAGGGAATTGGCCAGCGGCGACTGGGTGCGGAAGCTGGAGATGGCATCGACCTTGCCGGACGCCAGCATGGGCATGAGTACATTGGCGTCCACCAGTTGCAGCTTGACCTGATCGATGGCGATGCCATTGCGTTCAAGGACGACAGGCATGAGCACGCGCGAGGCCGATAGCGCGGTGGCGGCTACCGGCCTGCCCTTGAGGTCCTGCAGTGTCTTGATGCCGCTGCCCTTGACGACGAAGAAGGAATCGGGCGCCTCGGTATAGAGCGAGTACACGACGCGCATGGGCATGGCCTCCTTGGCGGCCGCGCTCAGCACCGCCGACAGTCCCGAACTGGCGATATCGGCGGCTCCGGTGGCGACCTTGGTGAGCGCATCGGACGACCCTCGCCCGGACTGCACGGTCACCTCCAATCCCTCGGCGGCGAAGAATCCCTCGTGCACGCCCACGTAGAACGGCGCCTTGTCGCCCGAAGGCAGCCAGTCGATCTGCGCGACCACCTTGTCCGCTGCGGCGGCCGGTCCGGCCAGCATGACCGCCATCCCCCACGCCGCTAGTCCCCGCAACGTCAGACGCGCCACGTGCGCGCAAGCGCCTTTCCATCTTTCCGCGCGTTCCGCGCCGGTCGTTCCTGCCAGCATAGCCCTGCCCCTCGAAATGGTTGACTGCCGAAAGATCCTCGCCCGCTCGCCCATCCGCTTGGTCAGGGGCCCAATGGACGTTCGCCGGTAATGCTGACCCGCCACATCAACCGGCGGTAACGCTCCTTGTCGTAAGGCGTGGCGCGATGAAGCGTGCATCGGTTGTCCCAAACGACGAGGTCGCGCGGCTGCCAGGCATGGCGATAGAGGAAACGCTCCGCCGTGCACCAGGCAAGCAATTCCTGTACCAACGACAGGCCGTCCTCGTCGCCCAGACCTTCTATGGATTTGACCGTCTGGCCGCCGGGATAGAGCGACAGGGAACCATCGACCGGATGGCGGCGCACCAGCGGCTGCGATACGTCCGGCGCCCGCGCCCGCTGCTCGTCGGTCGGGACTGGCACTTTGCCAGCGAACACGGGGTTGCTGGCGCGATCGGTGATCATCTTCATGTACGAATGTTCGACACGCAGTGCCTTGAGCTCGCCGCGCCGCGCCTCGGACAGGCTTTCGTAGGCCAGGCGGGTATTGGCGAACTCCGTCGCCGCGCCTTCCGGCGGCACCTCCAGGCCATACAGAAAGGTGTAAGCAGTCGGTTTGGCGAAATAGGCCTGGTCCGTATGCCAGCCGTAGCCATCGGTCGACGAACCGATCGGCCGGCCGTTTTCGACGATGTTCGAGAGAATGTAGATGAAGGGATTGCCCGGCATGCAGAACTGGTCCAGCACGCTCGGCTCCAGGGGGCCGAGCCTGGCGGCCGCGGCCTGGATCGCCGCGGGCGACAATTGCTGATCACGAAAAATGATCACGCCGTGGCGGGCCAATTGCCGGGGCAGATCGGCGTAGAACGCATCGTCCGCGCTGGCCAGATCGACACCGTGCGCGACCGCTCCCAGCGGCGCGCCGGCAACCGATTCGTAATGCCATGCAATGGTGTTCACTTCGCAAGCTCCCAGGATGGGCCGAGGTATCGGCGAACCATCATCCTAGGAAGGCAAGCGCAATCTGAAAATCAGCAAATTCAGTGCGATGCGTTCGCTTTTTCAGTACACCTGGACGCACGCGGGCAAAGCTCGGCGCCTTCGGTCGCCGCACCTACACGAGTGCGTGCATGTGCTCCGCCAGGTAGTGCACGAAACGCGAAGTCGGCACCGATAAGGTGCGACCGCGACGCGCCAGCAGCACCAGTCGGCCCTTGGCCAGGGGCGGATCGGCCAGCGCGATGGCAACCAGCTCGCCGCGCTCCACCTCGGCCGCCACGCCAACCGCCAACTGAAAAAAAACGCCGCCGGACTGACGCGCGAACTGTCCCATCAACTCGAAACTGTCCGTTTGCAACGCCGGGTTGACCACGTGGCCCGATTGGCGCGCCAAGCTTTCGATCAGGTTGCGCCCGCCAGCCAGCGCGGAGTTGGTGAGAGCCAACGGATGGGCCAGGCAATCGCTCAAGTGCAGCGTCTTGCGGCGCGCGAGCGGATGACCAGGCGCCATGACGGCATGCAGCGGTGTCCTGACCTCTACCAGCCGGGTCAGCAAGGCGTTGGGAGGCGGATTGAACAACAGGCCGAGTTCGACCGTATCGTCCTGCAGCTCGTCGAAGGTACGCGCCGTCGTCCCCATGTTGACAGTGAACGATACGCCGGGATATTCATCGCGGAAGGCGGAGATAGCCCGCGACAGCAGTTCCCGGGTAGCGGTCTCGTGCGACGTGATGCGGATGTGGCCGCGCCGCAACCCACGCAAGCTGTCGAACTGGAAGCGCAACAATTCAAACTCGCGCTCCTGCTTGCGGATGTGGGCCAGCAGCAGCTCGCCTGCGGCGGTAGCTCGCATTCCACGCGGCAGACGCTCGAACAGCTCGACGCCCAACTCCTGTTCCAGATCCAGTAATTGCCGATTCAACGCTGACGCGGCCACGTGGACCTGCTCGGCCGCCTTGCGCAGCGATCCGGCGCGCGCAATGGCATCGACATAGACAAAAACACGGGGTAGCACGGGGGGCGTCCTTCGATCGGGGGCGGCGCGCGGCGCGCCAGGATGCCCCCGACTTTACCGTGGCGCGCCGGCCGCGGCGAGCCGTCAGGCCTGCGCGCTGGGCAGGGGCGAGCTTTCCGACAGGCGGATCATCTCCACCGCCAGCGCGGCCACGAGGCGATCCCGCTGGCCTCGGGCCGACGGTTCGTTCCACAGGTCCTCGACCTCGTGCGGGTCGGCTTCCAGGTCGTAGAACTCGCACACCTCTGGGTCGTCCGACAGCGTCAGCCGGTAGCGGCCGTCGAACAGCGTACGCACCTTGAAGCGGCGGGGCCGCCCGAACGCGTATTGCAAAGGCTCGCTTTCGACCACGATGCCGGCGCGTTCGGGGACCGACGCGGCCTCGCCGCGGATGGCCGGCAGCAGGTTCGCGCCCTGGATGCCGTTGAAGGGCGCCAGGCCCGCGCGCGCCAGGATGGTCTGCGCGATGTCTATCGTGCCCGCCACGTCGTCCACCACCGCGCCGCGCCTGGGTCCGGGCAGTTGCGGGTCGTGCCAGATGAACGGGACCTGGGTCACGCTGCGATAGTGCATGACGCCCTTGAGCGCGATGCCGTGGTCGCCCATCATCTCGCCGTGGTCGGAGGTAAAGATGACCACGGTGTCCTCGCGCAGTCCCAGCTCGTCCAGCTTGGCCAGCACCCGGCCGACGGAATCGTCCACCAGGCTGATCGAGCCGTAGGTCAGCGCGGTCACCTCGCGGCACTCGCGCTCGTTCAGGGCGAACGGCACGTAGGCCTCGCGCGAGGCGCCCGCGCGAGTGCGCTCGTGCACGGCCCGCAGCAGCGCCGGCATGTTCTCCTGGTGAAAGGACGGCGGCAGCGGGATGCCGGCCGGGTCGTACATGTCCCAGTACTTGCCGGGAGGCGTGAACGGGTGGTGCGGATCGGGAAACGAGCACTGGATGAAGAACGGCGCGTCATCGTCCCGTCGCGCGTGCCGGGCCAGCCACTCGCAGGTCTGCTCGGCCACGTAAGTCGAGGGATACAGTTCCACCGGCATGCGCGTGCGCCAGGCCTGCGGCGAATCGTAGCGGTCGTCGGGAATGGCGTTCTCGCGGCCGCGCAGGCTGTCCGGATCGGGATGCCGCTCGGCCAGCCAGCGCGCGTAGTCGCCTTGCACGCGGTCGCCGTGCAAGGTGCACAGGCGCACGTCGTCGAAGCCGTAGAACGGCGTCTGTACATGGAAGGACGGATCGGCCTTCCAGTACGGCGTCCACTCGTTGTCGTACTCGCGGCCGCGACGGTGATGCCGGTGCGCATCCTTCATCGCCTCGGAAGGCGGCGTGCCGCCGTTCAGGTTTTCCCAGCCGCGGATGGGCGGATTGTTGTAGCCGAAGTTCTGCAGGTGCGACTTGCCGATCAGCGCCGTGGCGTAGCCCGCGTCGCGCAGCAGCTCGACGAAGGTGACGTCCTCGCGCGACAGCGGGATGCCGTTGTGCAGCACACCGTGCAGCGAGGGCATGCGTCCGGTCATCAGCGTAGCCCGGTTGGACATGCAGGTGGGGCTGGCCACGTAGAACTGCGAGGCCCGCACCCCGTCGCGCGCCAGTGCGTCCAGGTGCGGCGTGCGCAGGATGGGATTGCCGTAGCAGCCCAGGTGATCGGCCCGCTGCTGGTCGGTCATGACCAGCAGGATGTTGGGCCGCTTGGAAGCGCGTGGATCCATGCGATCAATCGGCCGAGATGTTGAATTCCTTGACGATCTTGCCGTAGCTCTCGTACTCGGCCCTGGCCATGCGGGCGAGATCCTCGGACGAGCCGCCCAGCGGCACTTCCCACTGCTGCTTGAGCTTGGCGGCGGTGTCCGGCTGGCGCAGCACGGTGTTGAACTCCTGGTTCAGCTTCTCGACCACGGCGGGCGGCGTGCCCTTGGGCGCGAACACGCCGTACCAGGCGCCGGTCGCGGTGTTGGGGTAGCCCTGCTCGGCCAGCGTGGGCAGGTCGGGCATCAGCGGCGAACGCTCTTTCTCGGCCATGCCCAGGGCCACCAGGCGGCCGGCGGCGATGTGCTGTGCCACCACGCCGATGCTGGCGTAGGTGATCTTCACGTGGCCGCCCAGCACGTCGGCGATCGCCGGCGCCACGCCCTTGTAGGGCACGTGCAGCATGTCCACGCCGGCCGACTTCTTGAACAGTTCGCCGGCGATGTGCATGGGCGAACCGCTGCCAGGCGTGGCGTAGGCCAGCCCCGGCTGCTTCTTCAGCAGCGCGACCAGCTCCTTGGCGTTCTTCACGCCCAGCGACGGATGGGCGACCATCATCATCGCGCCTTTGGACGGCGCGACGATGGGCACGAAGTCGTTCAGCACGTCCAGGTTCACGTTCGCGCCCTTGGGCAGCACGTGGGGAGCGATCAGGAAAGTGTTGGGCGCGAACAGCAGGGTATAGCCATCGGCCGGCGCACGCGCGACGGCGGACGCCCCCATCATGCCGCTGACGCCCGGGCGGTTCTCGACGATGACGGACTGGTGCAGGCGTGCGGCCAGCTTCTCGCCCAGCATGCGCGCGCCGATGTCCGGCCCGCCGCCGGCGGGATAGCCGACGATGATGGTGATGGGCTTGGAGGGGAAATCGTTCCCTTGCGCATGCGCGGTCAGCGCGGCAAGCGGCAGACAGCCCAGGGCCAGGGCGAATTTGCGGAGCAATGCGTACATAGGGGCACCTATCGGATACGAGGCGAACGCGAAGAAGGGCAGATTCTTCCCTGAAAATCGGCCGGCCTCCACCCCAATAACGCCTCATTAGGGCGCAATTCGTCCCGCCTGCCGATAAAATCGACGCTGCGCGATCGACGGAGGAAGAAGTGGATGTATTGAGCGAGGTCCTGTCCGGCTGCCGGGCCGACAGCGCCACGACCGGCCGCTTCACCCTGCATGCCCCGTGGTCGCTGGAATCCACCGGCCTGCAGGGCGCGATGTTCCGCATCGCCCGGGGCGCGCCCTACTGGATACAGCCCGAAGGCATGGCGCCCGTGCGGGTGCCGGCGGGCGACCTCGTCGTGCTGCCCCGCGGCGGCCGGCACATCATCTCGTCCGAGCCGGGACTCGCGCCCGTTCCCTTCGCCGAGGTGCTGGCGGCGCACGGCATGCGCGAGCGCGGGGAAAAGCCGCTGGTGTTCACCCACGGCGAAGGCGGCACGCCCACCGAACTCTTCACCACCATCGTCGACTACGGCCCCGTCGGGCAGAACACCGTGCTGCGCTTCCTGCCCGGCCTGATCCACCTGCGCGAGGACGACGTGAACCTGGCCTCGTGCCTGGCGCCCACCATGCGGCTGTTCATCGAGGAAAGCCTGAACCGCGAGCCGGGCTGGAAACTGTCGGCCGCGCGCATGGGAGACCTGCTGATGGTGCACGTGCTGCGCGCCTACCTGCTGCGGCACCGCGATACCGAGCCGAACTGGCTGCGCGGCCTGGCCGACCCCAAGATCGCGCAGGCGATCATGCTGATGCACCGCTGGCCCGAGAAACCCTGGACCCTGCCCTCGCTGGCCGACGAGGTCTGCATGTCGCGATCACGCTTCAGCGCGCGCTTCCGCGAACTGGTGGGCGTATCGCCGATCTCCTACCTGACGGCGCGCCGCATGGAGCGGGCCGCCGAACGACTGCGGCTGGGATCGGTACGCCTGGCCGACGTGGCCGAACTGGTCGGCTACGGCTCGGAAAAGATATTCGCCCGCGCCTTCCGGCGCTGGGCTGGCGTGCCCCCCGGGGAATACGGGCGGCGCGCGGGCTGAGCCAATCAGGGCTGCCGCTGGCGGACGATCAGCACGTCGCAGGGCGTGTGCTGGATCAATTGTTCCGCCACGCTGCCGATGGCCGTGCGCAGTATTCCCGTGCGGCCGTGCGTGCCGACCACCAGCAGCTCGGAGGGATGGCGCGCCACGTAGTCGGGCAACACGTCTTCCGGCAGGCCGTGCTCGATCTTCCATTCGATGTCGGGCCGGTTCAACAGCGCCGCGTTCCGTTTCATGAACTCGGTCACTTCGTTGTCGGCCTTCGCCCTTGCCTGCTCCACCACGGCCGCCTCGGCATGGGCGTTATGGGCGGAGAAGGCGTGGAACAACAGCGGGCGCGCATCCGGGAACAGCGTCAGGGCCGCTTGCAGCGCCTGGCGCGACCCCTCGGAGAAATCGACGGCGGCGACGAAATCGCGATAGTCGTGATGCGGGCGTTCGCGCACCACCAGGATGGGCTGGGCGGCCTCGCGCGCCAGCTTCTCGACCGTGGTGCCCAGCAGCAGGCGGCCCAGGGTCTCGTCGCGGGCCACCCCGGTGACGATGAGGTCGCAATGGCGTGCCTCGGCCGTCTTGCGGATGACCTCGACCGCATGCCCCGTTTCCAGCACCAGTTCGGCCTGGACGTCGACGCTGCCCAGGCCGGCCCGGAAGCGCCGCTCGGCGGCGTTGCGGTCGGCCACCTGGCTGCGGCGGGCGGTCAGCACGTCGCCCAGCGACGTCTCGTTCACGCACACCGCGATCAGCTTGGCGCCGTGCTCGCGGGCCAGTTGCACGGCCCGGTCCTGGGCGCGGTCGCAGCGCGCGCTCAGGTCGGTGGCAAGCAGGATGCAACGCAGGTTTTCGGTGGAGGGTCCTTCCATGCTGATCTCCCTGGTGTGGCGGACGCGGCGGCGCGCGTGTTGCGGCCCGTTGGGCGGGCGAGGATCCGGAGGCGGGACGGGAAGACCGCGGATCGCGCAGCGTCCCCGTCGGACCTACGATACCAACGGAAGGCGACCCTGCCAATCACGATGACGCGCGAGGGGCCTCGCGCTCGGCCGTGGAACAGGCCTCGATGTAGTCCGCCAGGCGCCGCGCCGCCGCCGACAACGGCCGCCGCTCGTCATGGGCCAGCCACAAACCCATGGTCATGGGCGGCCCGCCAGGCGACAGCTCGGCCAGGAGGCCGGATTCCACGTCCTGCCGGACCGTCTTCGCCAGCACGCACCAGATGCCCACTCCCGCCGCCGTCAGTTCCCGCACCATCCCGGACTCGGTGGCGCGCGAGGCCACCGGCGTGCCGGCGATGCCCGCGGCGCGCAGCATGTCGGCCATGTGGATCGAGAAACCCGAACGGTGCGCGGCCCGCACGAACTTGTGCCGGGCCAACTCCCGCGGCGGCACGGCGGCGCGTCCGGCCAGGGGATGCGAGGGTGCGGCAACCAGGGCGAAACGCTCGACGCCGATGGCCCGGCCGGCCACGCCCTCCTGCGGCCACCGGCTCAGGAAACAGGCCAGGTCGGCGGTGCCGTCGCGCAACTGCGCCAGGACTTCGTCCAGCGTGCCGGCCACCATGGCCAGCTCGTACTCGGGATGCTCCCGGGCGAAGCCGGCCAGCGCCGGCGGCAGCACCGAATTGGCCACCGGCCGCTGGCAGGCGAAGGCGATGCGCCGTTCTCCGGCCCCCCGGCCGCCGCCCAGGTCCTCGGACAGCCGCGCCGCGTCGTCCAGCACCGCGCGGGCATGCGCCAGCACGCGCTCGCCCGCCTCGGTCAGCGTGGCGCGCCGGCCGCGCTGGCGCAGGAACAGGACTGTTCCCGCCCTGCGCTCCAGGATCTGGATGTGCTGGCTGACCGACGGCTGGGCGATGTCCAGTTGCCGGGCGGCACCGGCGAAGCTGCCGGTCTCGGCCACCGCCACCAGCACCTCGAGTCCGCGCGGAGACAGGCTGATCATGCGTCCTCCGATAGGCCATTACCTATATCTCATATAGGGTACCGGCCCGTTGCCCCGGACCGCCCCCGACGATGATACTGCCTGGCTTCCAAGGCGCCGCCTCGCGGCGCCCATGACAACAGGAGGCATCCATGAAACGTTTGCTGGCCCCCGCGCTGGCCCTCGCGGCGCTGCTGGCCTGCGGCGCGCCCCAGGCCCAGTCCCGGCCCGACTTTCCGTCCAAGGGCGTGCACATCGTCAATCCCTTCCCGCCCGGCTCGCCGGTCGAGTACGTCGGCCGCCTGGTCGCGCAGAACCTGGAACAGGCCTGGGGCAAATACGTCGTCGTCGAAAGCCGCTCGGGCGCCGGCGGCACCGTGGGCGCCAACTACGTCGCCAAGGCGGCGCCCGATGGCCATACGCTGCTGGTCACCACGGCGTCGCCCATTTCCTTCGCCGCCGCGCTGTACGAGAAGCTGCCCTACGACCCGGTCAAGGATCTCGCTCCCGTCTGGGGCATCGTCACGCCCGGACAGGTCGTGGTGGTCAACAGCCAGCTTCCGGTCCGCACGCTGGCCGAACTCGTAGCCTACGCCAAGGCCAACCCCGGCAAGCTGTCGTACGCCTCGTCGGGCATAGGCACCGTCCAGCATTTCGGCGGCGAGCTGTTCCAGGCCCGTACCGGCACCAAGATGGTCCACGTCCCCTACCGGGGCGGCGCTCCCGCCGCCACCGACCTGGCCGGCGGGCACGTGCAGGTCATGTTCGACTCGCTCACCAACCAGCTCCGCAACATCGAGGCCGGCAAGGTCCGGCCGCTGGCCATCCTGCGATCGCGGCGCGACAGCAAGCTGCCCGACGTGCCCACCGCCGCCGAGGCCGGCGTGTCCGGCGTCGAGGTCGTCAACTGGATCAGCCTGTTCGCGCCGGCCGGCACGCCCGCCGACGTGCTGCGCACGCTGCGCCAGACGGCGAAGTCCGTCATGGCGGCGCCGGACAACGTCGCCAAGCTGACCGAGACCTTCGGCGAGGCCCAGGTCCTGGACGGCGAGCAGCTCGCGCAGATGATCCCGACCGAGGCCCGCACCTACATCGAACTGGTCGAACACGCCGGCATCCCCAAGCAATGACCGCGGCCCCCGCCGCCCCACGCAGGAACCCCGCATGAAAATCGTCCGCGTCGAAACCATCCTGCTGACCATCGCGCTCAATCGCGACTATGGCGGCAGCGTCTACAGCGTGCCCCGCAAGAACGCCATCGTCACCCGCATCCATACCGACCAGGGCCTGGTCGGCCATTGCGTGAACGGCGAAGGCAACTTCGACGTCCATCGCCAGGCGCGCGAGATCGTCGACCGGGAACTGGCCCCGCTGCTGATCGGCCAGGACCCCACCGCCATCGAAACCCTGTGGTCGCGCATGTGGACGTCCACCCATCGCGGCGGCCGCGACAAATGGGCTGCCGTGCGCGCCGTGGCCTGCGTGGACAGCGCGTTGTGGGACCTGCTCGGCAAGCGCGCCGGACTGCCCCTCTACCAATTGTGGGGCGGCGCGCGCCACGCGCTGCCCATCGTCGCCATCGGCGGCCAGTACCGCGAGGGCTACGCGCCGCAGGACTACGGCGCCGAGATGGAGGAATACCGCGCGCTGGGCCTGGCCGGCTGCAAGTTCAAGGTGGGCGGGCGCGAAGTCGAGGAAGACCTGGCGCGCACCCGCGCCGCGCGGCGCGCGGGCGGCGACGATTTCGTGCTGTTCGCCGATGCCAACCGTGCCTGGAGCCGCACCCAGGCCCTGGCCTTCTGCCGGCAGGCGGCCGACCTGGGCCTGCGCTGGTTCGAGGAGCCCTGCCACTGGGACGACGACCGGCGCGACCTGGCGCTGCTGCGCGCGCAGACGGGCATGCCCATCGCCGCCGGCCAGTCGGAGATCACCACCCAGGACTGCCGCGACCTGATGCTGGACGCCGCCATCGATGTCTGCAACCTGGACGCGAGCTGGGGCGGCGGCCCCACCGCCTGGCTGCGGGTGGCGCGCATGGCGGCCTGCTTCGGCGTGCAGATGGGCCACCACGGCGAGCCCATGGTGGGCTCGCACCTGCTGGCCGCGGTGGAGAACGGCACCTATGTCGAAACCCACCATCCCGACCGGGACCCGATCTTCCACCAGATGCTGATCGGACGCGGCGCGATAGCGAACGGGCACTACATGCTGCCCCAGGGGCCGGGCTGGGGCGTGGATTTCGATCCGGACTTCATCGAGCGGTACCGGACGGATTGAAGGCGGACGAGCCGGCTCAGAACCGGTGGTTGATACCGATCGCGAACGCCTGGTTGCCGGCCAGCGCATTGCCCACGTCGTTGGCGTTCCACACCTTGTAGAAGCCGGTGGGCGAGGTGTTGGACGCCTTGTTGTCGATGTAGGTGTAGGACGTGTACAGGCTGGTGCGCTTGGACAGATCGTATACGTAGCCGATGGCGTACAGGCGCGCGTCATGGTTGTCGGCGGTGCGGTCGTTCTTGTTGATGAACGAGACGATGACGCGGCCGCGCGCGCCGGCGGGAATGCGCGCGCCCAGCAGCAGGTCCTCGGATTTGTCGTTGACCGTGCCGGGCACGATGGATCCGCGGTTGATGACGTAGTTGACGAAGGCGGTGGCCACGCCGAAGTCGTACTTGGCGCCGATGAAGGTCATCTTGGCGTCCTTGCCCGGGGCGACGGCATCGTTGGCCTTGGCGTAGGCGATCTTCATGCCGAACGGGCCCCTGGTGTAGCCCACCGAGGCGCCCAGTTGCGAGTTCGTGCTGCTGGAACCTGCGACCTCGCCCGGGGCATATGACAGCTCGCCATTGAAACCCGAGGCGTGGCCCAGGTAGTACTTGGCGACATTGTTGGCGCGATTGCTTCCGCCCTGGCCGCCGGCCGAGATCAGGCTGGCCGAGGTGCCGGTCATGCCGGTCGAGAAGGGATCGAACTCGACCTGCGCCATGGCCACGGTCGTGTACTGGCGGCCCAGCGTGAGGCGGCCCAGGCTGCCTTCGAGCCCGACCCAGGCCTGGCGGCCGAACAGCGTGCCGCCCTGGGCCGAACTGCCGTTATCGACGTTGACGCCGCCTTCCAGCATGAAGATGGCCTTGTTGCCCCCGCCCAGGTCTTCGCTGCCCATCAGGCCGAAGCGCGAGCCGGACATGATGCCGGAGTTGAGCTTGTTGTTGGTGCCGGCGGCATTGCCGCTGTCGTGCAAGAAGCCCATGTCTACGATCCCGAACAAGGTGACGTTGGAGGTCTGGGCGAACAGGGGCGCGCTGGCGCAGGTCGCCAGGAGAGCAGGCAGAAGTCGGGTGCGAAGCTTCATGACATTTCCTTCTATGAGCACAGGGCTGGAAGAGAGGCGTTGCCGGCCAGGCGTGGGTGGCGGCCGGCAAACCGTGGGGGGCGAGCCGCGGAAGCCCGCGTCCCGCCGTGGATCACATGGCGCGGTCAGGCTCCGTAGCCGAACATCCTGGGCAGCCACAGCGACAGTCCCGGGAACAGCACCAGCAGCAGCAGGACGCCGACCAACAGGAAGCAGAACGGCCATATCGCGCGGTTGATCTGTCCGATGGGAACGCCCGATAGCGCCGACAGCACGAACAGGATCAATCCGTAGGGCGGCGAGATGATCGCGATCATGAAGTTCAGCGTCGCGACCACGCCGAAATGCACCAGGTCGATTCCCAAGGCATGGACCGCGGGCAGCAGCACCGGCACTAGCACCAGCAGCATGACGGCGCCGTCGAGCACCGTACCCAGCACCAGGAACATGAGGTTGACCAGCAGCAGGAACATCACGGGCGACAGGTCCAGGCCCATGACGTAGCCCGCCAGCGACTGACTCAGCCCTTCCGAGGTGAAGGCGTAGTTGACGATGAAGGAGCTGAAGATCAGCAGCATCACCGCCGCCGACTGGCGCATGGATTGCACGAATACGGCGGCCAGGCCGCGCAGGCCGACGTTGCGGTAGACCAGCACGCCCAGCACCATGGCCCAGAAGGCCGCGACCGTGGCGGATTCGGTGGGCGTGAAAATACCGGTCCAGATGCCCCCCAGCAGGATAACCGGCAGCGTCATGGGCACCGCGGTGCGCGCCAGCACGCCAGGCAGTTCGGACAACGGCACCGCGCGGCCGCGCGGCAGGTCGTGGCGGCGCGCCATCCACACGATCATGGCCATCAGCGCGACGGTCATGATCAGCGCCGGCACGATGCCCGCCATGAACAGCGCGCCGATCGAGGCGCCGCTGATCAGCGCATAGATCACCATCGGAATCGACGGCGGCACCATGGGGGCGAGGCAGGACGCGGCCGCGGTGATCGCCACCGACAGGCCGCCGGGATAATTCCCGACCTTGCGCATCATGCGCGTGGCGACCATCCCGGCGCCGGCGGCCTCGCTCACCGCGCTGCCCGACAGGCTGGACATGACCAGGTTCATCAGGATGGTGACGTGGCCCATGCCGCCGCGAAAGCGGCCCACCAGAGCGTCGGCCGCGCCCCAGAGCCGCTCGCTGATGGTGGCGGCGTTCATCACGTTGCCGGCCAGGATGAACATGGGCACGGCAATCAATACGGTCATCTCGAACGACGAATTCAGGGTCTGGTCGACGATGATGCCGAGGTCCTGCCCGCTCACCCACAGGTAGAGCACGCCGGAACAGAACATGATCAGCACGACCGGGAAGCGCAGCACGGCGCCCAGGACGACGACGGCGCACAGTGCCAGAAATGCGGTGCTCATGGAACGATCAGCCGAGGATGTTGGAGTTTTCTTCAGGCGCGTCGTCAGCAACGCGCTCGCGCCAGTCCGGCCGCAACAGCTGCCAGAACTGGATGACGGCACGCACGATGACGGCCACCCAATAGACGACGAAGCAGCTGAACACCGCATCGAGGCGCCAATCGAGCACCGAGGTACGCTCGCGCCACAGGAAGGCGACGTAGTCGTAGATGGTGGGCAGGGAGGCGAGGAAGGTCACGCCGATGGCCAGTGACGCCAGCAGCCCTATGCCTCGCCGGCCGCGCGGTCCGCACAGGTCGTAGACCACGTCGAACCGAACCTGCTCGCGATCGGACAGCAGCAGGCCGTCGGTCAACAGCACGACCCACAGCAGCAGCACCATCGCCAGCTCGTCCGTCCAGACCAGCGGCATGGAGAACACGTAGCGCATCACGATGCCCAGGAGCGAAATCCCGAAGATCGCCACGAAGGCCAGCGTACACAGCGCTTCCATGCCTCGCTGCAGGCGAACGAACCCTTTCCGGTACATGGCTGCCTACCTCACCGCTTCGATTTTTTCCTTCAGTCCCTTGGGCCACTTGGCGGCAATGCCCGCCTGCGCGTACTCCTTGTCGACGCTCGCGCGGAAAGCAGCCAGGTCCGGCGTCTGTATCGTCAGGCCCTTGCTCTTGAAGAAATCCACGATCTCGGCTTCTTCCTTGATGCGGCCCTGATCGTTGTAGTCGGCGGCCAGGCGGGCGGCCTGGCGTACGGCCTGCTGGCCGGCGGCGTCGATCTGGTCCCACTTCTTCTTGGCCATGGTCAGGAACACCGGCTGCACCAGGTGGCTGGTCAGCACGATGGTCTTGGTGACTTCCTGGAAGTTGTTCGCCTTGGTGATGGGCAGCGGATTTTCCTGGCCATCGATGGCGCCGGTCTTCAAGGCCAGGTAGACCTCGGACACCGCCATGGGAGTGGGCGTGACGCCCAGGCCCTTGCCGAGCGCGACCCAGCCGGGGCCGCCCGGCACGCGCAGCTTGATGCCGGACAGGTCGGCCGGCGTCTTCACGGCGCGGCCGTCGCGCAGGTTGACCTGGCGCGTGCCCAGGTACATGGGCTCGATGATCTGCAGCTCCATCTTCCTGGCCACCTCGGCGAAGTAGGCCTTGCCGATGTCGCTGTCGAACACCTTGCGGGCATGCGCGTAGTCACGGAAGAGGTAGCCCGACGAGAACACTGAGAACTCGGGAATCTGCTGTTCGACCTCGAACGTGGTCATCGTGCTCATCTCGAGGTTGCCGCGCTGCAGGGCGGGTACCTCCGTTCCCTGGCGAAACAGCGAGCTGCCGGTGTAGACCTCGACCGCGAACTTGCCCGGGGCCAGTTTCTCGAGCTGTTCCTTGAACACGCGCAGGCCGCCCGAGAGCCAGTCAGTGTCGGCCGCCGCCGACGACACGCGCAGCTTGATGGGATCGGCGGCCAGCGCGAGCGCCGGCGCCAGCGCCGCCGCAAGGCCCAGCGCGCCGGCGATCTTGGTGAAGGTCCTCTTGTCCATGGTCATGATTCCTCTGGAGTTGGGTAAAAGGGGCCTCGCCCCTTCGACGGGGCGCGGGACGCCTGAATGCGAGGTCGGCGCGGCCGACGGCAGCCGTACTAGGGCATGTGTTCGAAGAAGTGCCGCACGGAATCGGCCAGCGCATGGCTGGGTGCCCAACCCAGTTCGCGGCGCGCGGCGGAGATGTCCGAAGGCGTATGGCGTATGTGCGGAAAACCGGCGAATCCGCCCTTGGGCGTGACCGCCAACCGCACGCGCAGCCCGGGGTGCGCCGCGCGGACCGCATCGACGAAGTCATCGAAGCGATGCAGCGCGCCGCTGCCTATGGTGTAGACGCCCTGTGCCGGCTCGCGCGCATCGAGCGCGGCGACGTTGGCCCGGGCGCAATCGCGGGCATCGACGAATTCATCGCCCCCCTCCCAGACCAGCAGCGGATCGTCGATCACCGCCTCGCGGCCGGCACGGGCCGCTTCGAGCAAGGTGGCCAGCAGCTTGCCGGGCACCGAGGTGCCCGGACCGGACCATCCGCCCAGCACGGCGGCATAGCGCAACGCGACCACGTCCAGCGCATGGAGATCGCGGTACAGCAGGCCGAAGTATTCGGCGGCGACCTTGGTGCCCGCATAGATCGACGCCGGCCGATGAGCGAGCATGCGCATGGGGTAGTCCTCGGGGAAGGCCGGACCGGCGAAATCGCCGAACGCCGGGTAGTGGACGGTGGTGGAGCTGGCCAGCACGACGCGCTTGAACGCCAGACGACGGGCAAGCTCGAGGATGTTGGCGGTCCCCATCACGTTGACGCGGATACCGTCGAGCGGCGATCGGCGGATGGCATTGGACAGCAGGGCGGCGGTATGCACGACCCGGTCGACGCCTTCCTGCTCGGCCACGCGCGCCAGATGATCCAGGTCGGTCACATCGCCGGTTACGACCGAGGCCCGCGAATCGTCCACGATGGAGGCAATCGCGCCGGGAATGGGGCAGGCGTCGTAGAGCACGACCCGTTCGCCCCGCTCCGCCAGCAGACGGGCGGTATGGCAGCCGATCAGTCCCGCGCCGGTAATCAGGATGGCCATGGAATTCGCCGTTGGATATTGCTTATGCGGCGCATTCTATCCATCGAATTTTTTGCATTAAATATAAATTCCTTATTAATTTACATTTTAAAGGGAAATCCCCTAAGGGTCCCGCAAGCGCTGCAAGGCTTGCGGCACGAGGAATCTGGCGTGTTTCGCCAGCGAATCGAAGCAATGGACTTCGGCCCGGGAATGAAAGAATTTATAATTTCCGTCATACCCAACGGCGCGGCCAGGCAGGAAACGGCGCGCCCTCTCCAGGCAAATCTCCAGACACCATGGCCCAGGCACCCAAGCGTACGATCTCGGAAGTCGCCCACGAGCGCATGCGTACCGACATCATTTCCGGCGAGCTGGCTCCGGGAGAAAAGCTCAAGCTGGCCGATCTCCAGAAGCGCTACGATCTGGGCCTGAGTCCCATCCGCGAGGCCTTGCTGCAGCTGTCGGGCGAAGGCCTGGTCAACAACGAAGGCCAGCGCGGCTTCCGCGTGGCGCCGCTGTCGCGGGCGGACCTGGACGACCTCATGTCGGCGCGCATCGCCATCGAAAGCATGCTGTTCGAGGACGCCATCGCCCATGGCGACGACAACTGGGGAGCCGCCGTCACCTCCGCCTGGTACAAGCTTTCGAAGGCGCCCTTGCCCAACAGTCCGTCCGAACACGATGGCGCCGACTACTGGGAAGCCGCGCACCGCGAATTCCACCGGGCGCTGCTGTCGGCGGCCAGGTCCAAATGGCTGCTGCGGATCAACGAGCAACTGGTCAACCATTCCGAGCGCTATCGGCGCATCCGCCTGGTCCATCCGTTGTCGCAGCGCCAACTGGCGCAGGACGTGATCAGCGAGCACGAGGCCATCATGAAGGCCGCGCTGTCGGGACAGGCCTCCAAGGCCGTGGCGCTGCTCAAGCTGCACCTGATGCGCACGACCGAGGTCCTGGCCGAGCGTTTCGCCTCGGATCACTGACCGCCGTACCGGCATGAAATCCGGGAACCATTTCCGTTCCTGATTTTCAACCCGGCCGCGAGGCCGCTTCCTATGATGGCCTGACTAGAACAGCACATAGGAGGCAGTCATGACACTCTCATCGGCCGGCCGGCGCGACATGTTGCGCATGACTCGCCAGGGTCCGCTCCAACTGACGCGCGGCCGACAGCAGCGAGGTCGCATGGCGGTACAGCGCCTCGCCCGCCGCCGTCGGCTCGACGCCCCGGCCGGTCCGCCGCAGCAACGCCACGCCATGCTCGCGCTCGAGCTCCGCCAGCCGCTTGCTCACGGCACTCCTCTCCTTTTCCGCTTGCGCCCCAGGCCCCGTCAGGGCTCCGATGCCGCAGGCCGCAGACCCAGCCTGGCAGCCAGGCGCGCCAGGTTGGCCCGGTCCACGCCCAGCTCGCGCGCGGCCGCCGACCAGTTGTCGCCATGGCGGCGCAGGGCGGCGGCGATCAGGCTGCGCTGGTAGTCCTCGACCGCCTGCTTCAGCGGCTGCGCCGACACGCGGGCGGCGGCGGCCGGATCATCGTGCGCGCGAGCGGGCTGCGCCGCATGCCTTTCCTCCAGCCCAAGGTCCGCCACGGTCAGCGTCAGGATGGCCGGGCGCTTGGCCTGCCGGGACAGCGCCTTCAACGCGCTGCGACTGATCAGGTGCTCCAGTTCGCGGACGTTGCCCGGCCAGTCGTAGGCCAGCAGGGCCGCCTGCGCCTCGGCGGACAGGCGCAGGTTGCGCAGTCCCAGGCGCGAGCGGTTCTCGTCCAGGAAAGCGCCGCTGAGCAGCAGCACGTCGCGGCCCCGTTCGCGCAGGGGCGGCACCCGCAGCGGGTAGACGCTCAGGCGGTGGTAGAGGTCGGCGCGGAAGCGTCCCTTGCGGACCTCCTCGGCCAGGTCCCGGTTGGTGGCCGCGATCAGCCGCACGTCCACATGATGCTCGCGGTCCGAGCCCAGGCGCTGCAACTGGCCGCTTTGCAGCACCCGCAGCAGCTTGGCCTGCACCGGCAGCGGCAGCTCGCCCACTTCGTCCAGCAGCAGGGTGCCGCCATCGGCGAGTTCGAACTTGCCGCGCCGGTCGCCCACCGCGCCCGAGAACGCGCCCTTGACGTGGCCGAACAGCTCGCTCTCCACCAGGGCCTCGGGCAGCGCCGCGCAATTGATGCTGACGAGCGGCCGGGCCGCGCGCGGCGAAGCCGCATGCAGCGCCTGCGCCACCAACTCCTTGCCGACGCCGGTCTCGCCCGTCACCAGCACGGTCAGGTCGCTGGCGCCCACCGCACGGACTTCGTCCAGCAGGCGCCGGATGAAGGCGCTGTGCCCGAGCAGCGGACGCGGCGCGGCTTCCGCCGCCGCGGCGCGGTAGATTTCCGCGCGTTGGTGTTCGTCGCTGGCGCGCGAGGCCAGTTGCTGCAACCGGTCGGCCACGCTGACCGTGGCGGCGGCCAGGCTGGCGAACGCCTGCAAGGCGTCCAGGTCGTGCGCCGAGAAACGCCCGGCCTCCAGCGCGTCCAGCGTCAGCAGGCCCCAGGGGCGCTCGCCCACCCGCAGCACACAGCCCAGGCAGTCGTGCACTTCCAATTGCTCGCCTTCCATCCCTTCGACCAGTCCGTCGTAGGGATCGGGCAGGCGGCTGCCGGCCGGGAAGCGCGTCGGGCCGTCGGACTGGAGCAGCAACTGGAAACGGGGATGTTCGTCCACCTTGAAACGGCGGCCCAGCGTGTCGCTACTCAGGCCATCGACCGCCAGCGGCACCAGCCATTCGCCGTCCAGCCGCAGCAGGGCTGCTGCATCGCAAGGAACCAAGGTGCGCACGGCTTCCAGCAGACGCCGGTAACGCTCCCCTTCGGCAAGGTCGCGCGCCAGGTCATCCACCAATGGAACAAGGGCATGCAGCAGGGCATTTGCAGTCATTCTGACTAACAATAGGTCATAAAGACACATGAAAATTATAGGTCAATATGACTCGCCCCCGCGAAAAATGGCGCAGTGCCGCGAGAATCGGCCTGGCATGCATCTTGAAAGAGGGAAGCGAAGGCCGCCCCCTTTCCGGCCGGCCGCTCTTGCAGGAGATACCATGCTGTCCGCTCAACAACGAGCCATCATCAAGGCCACTGTCCCGCTGCTGGAAACCGGCGGCGAAACCCTGACCACCCATTTCTACCGCCTGATGCTGGCCGAGTACCCGGAGGTCCGGCCCCTGTTCAACCAGGCCCACCAGGCCAGCGGCGACCAGCCGCGCGCGCTGGCCAACGGCGTGCTGGCCTATGCGCGCCACATCGACGACCTTACGCCCCTGGGCGGGCTGGTCGGCCGCATCGTGAACAAGCACGTCGGGCTGCAGATCCTGCCCGAACACTATCCCATCGTCGGCACCTGCCTGCTGCGCGCCATCCGCGAAGTGCTCGGCCCCGACGTCGCCACCGACGAAGTCATCGAGGCCTGGGGTGCCGCCTACCAGCAACTGGCCACGCTGCTGATCGGCGCCGAGGAACAGTGCTACGCCACGCAGGAGAACGCAGCCGGCGGCTGGCGCGGCGCGCGCACCTTCCGCGTCGCCCGCAAGGAACAGGAAAGCGCCGAGATCACCTCGTTCTACCTGGTGCCCGCCGATGGCGGCGCCCTGCTGGACTTCCAGCCCGGCCAGTACATCGGCCTGAAGCTGGTCGTCGACGGCGAGGAAGTGCGCCGCAACTACTCGCTGTCCGCGCCGCCCAACGGCCGCGAGTACCGCATCAGCGTCAAGCGCCAAGGCGACGGCGTGGTTTCCAACCATCTGCACGACAAGATCGGCGAAGGCGACACACTGGAACTCTTCCCGCCCTCGGGCAACTTCACGCTGCAGGCCAGCGACAAGCCGCTGGTGCTGATCAGCGGCGGCGTCGGCATCACGCCCACCCTGGCCATGCTGCAGGCCGCCCTGGGCAGCTCGCGCGCCATCCACTTCATCCACTGCGCCCGCAACCAGGCGGTCCACGCCTTCCGCGACTACGTGGACGCCGCGGCCGGCAAGTTTCCGCAGCTCAAGCGCTTCTATTGCTACGACGAGGCCGGCGAGACGGCGCAGCGCCCCGATGCGGTCGGCCTGCTGACCAAGGAGCAACTGGCGCAATGGCTGCCGCAGGACCGCGACGTCGACGTCTACTTCCTGGGCCCCAAGCCCTTCATGCGCAACGTGCGGCGCTACCTGAAGGAGTTGGGCGTGCCGGAAGCGCAGACACGCTACGAGTTCTTCGGGCCGGAGGCGATGGCGTAAAGCGCGCCGCTACGCAAAGAAGCGCTTCATCTCCAGCCCGCGGATGATCTGCGCGGTCGCCTCCGCCAGCGGAGGCAGCGGGCCGCTGGCGGGCGTGGCCAGGGTCAGGTTGTTCATGATGACCGGCTCGACGATGGACGAGAAGGCCAGGAAGTCCTGGCCCGCCATGTCGCTCAGCGCCGAGCGCGGGATGATGGTGAACATGCCTTCCTCGGCCATGGTCTCGAGGATGGTGTGCACCACGTCCACCTCGGCCACGACGTCCAGCGTCACGTTCAATTCGCGGCAGGTGCGGTCCACCAGCGCACGGATGGTGTTGGGCGCGCTGGGCAGCACCAGCGGATAGCGGCCCAGGTCGCGCGCGCGCACGCGCGGCGGGGGCACCGGTCGGCAGGCCTTGCCATAGGCCAGCACCAGATCCTCGCGGTAGATGGACTCGAACCGCAGCAGGGACGAGGACGGCGGATCGTACAGCAGCGCCAGGTCCACCCTGCCCTTGACCAGCCATTCGTTCATCTCGGAACTCAGGCCCTCGGCCAGCGTCAGCGCGGCGTCGGGGTGCAGGCGGCGGAACGACTGCACGATGTGTGGCGCCATGCGGCGCGCCACGCGATGCGGCATGCCCAGCCGCACCTTGTCCTGGGCGGCGGCGCGAAAGGCGCGCATGTCCTGGCGCGCGTGCTGGGCCATGGCATCGAGCGTCTTGGCGTGCTCCAGGAACCGCAGGCCGGCCTCGGTGGGTTCGACGCCCCGGCCGGTGCGCGCCAGCAGATGATGGCGCAGTTCGGCTTCGAGCAACTGGATCTGCCGGCTGAGCGAGGGCTGCGAGACGCCCAGCACCTCGCCCGCGCGGGAAAGGCTGCGCATTTCGCAGACGACGATGAAGTAGCGGATTTGCCGAAGGTCCATGGACGCAATGGTATACGTTTTTCCTATATCAGAAGTCAGGCTGGGCGCATTGCTCGGCTCCGAGGGCTTGCGCATGATGCGGGGCTGACGTTCACCGCTATCCCGCCATGCCCGACTGCGCTCCTCCCCTGGCCGAGATCACGCCTGCCGCCGAGTCCCTGCCGAAGCACGCCTGCGACACCCACTTCCACGTCTTCGGTCCCGCCGACGTCTTCCCCTACGCGGACGACCGCCCCTACACGCCGCCCGACGCGCCCTTCGAACGGCTGCGCGACCTGCATCGGCGGCTGGGATTCGAGCGTGGCGTCATCGTGCATCCGGGCTGCCACGGCTACGACCTGTCGGTCACGCTCGACGCGCTGGATCGCGGCGCGGGCCAATACCGGGCCGTGGCGCTGCTGGATCCGCAAGCCGACGAGGCGCGCATCGCCGAACTCGACCGGCGCGGGGTGCGCGGCGTGCGCTTCAATTTCGTGGCCCACCTGGCCAACGCCGGCTGGGACGAACTGGCGCAGGTCGTGCCGCGCATCGCGCCCTTCGGCTGGCATGTCTGCATCCATTCGGACCAGGCCTCGCTCGAAGGCCTGCTGCCCAGGCTGAGAACCTTGCCCGTTCCGTTCGTGATCGACCACATGGGCCGCGTGGCCGCCGCCGAAGGCACGCAGGGGGCGGCCTTCCGCGCCTTGCTCGCGCTGCGCGACCACCCTCGCGCCTGGGTGAAGATTTCCGGGCTGGACCGCACGTCCAGCAGCGGCAAGCGGCCGTTCCAGGACGCCGAGCCGCTGGTGTCGGCGCTGCTGGAAGCCATGCCCGAGCGCCTGCTGTGGGGCACGGACTGGCCCCATCCGAACGTGCGCGGCGACATGCCCGACGATGGCGAACTGCTGAACACCTTCCTGCGGCTGTGCCCCGATGCCGCCACGCGCCGACGCATCCTGGCGGACAACCCCCACGAGTTGTTCCGGTTCGCGCAATGACACGGCGCGTGTTCCACTTCGCCCAGGACACCAGGAGACCTGACCATGCCTAGACTGAATCCCCCCGACGTCGAACAGATGTCCGAACACCAGCGCCGCGTCTACGACGCCATCGCGTCGGGCCCGCGCGGCAAGGTGCGCGGCCCGCTGGCGATCTGGCTGCACCGCCCCGGCCTGGCCGAGCACGCCCAGGCCCTGGGCCAGTATTGCCGCTACGACTCCAGCCTGCCCCCGCGCCTGTCCGAACTGGCCATCCTGACCATGGCCGCGCTGTGGCGGGCCCCCTTCGAATGGTGGGCGCACCACCCCATCGCGCTGAAGGCGGGCCTGGACGCCGACGTGGCCGAGCAGATCCGCGCGGGAACCACGCCCGTGTTCACCCAGCGCGACGAATCGGTCGTCTACCGTTTCGTGCGCGAGCTGGTGGAAACGCGGCAGGTCCCGGACGCGCTCTACCAGGAAGCCGTCGAAGTGCTGGGCCAGGACGGTGTCGTGGACCTGGTCGGCATGGCCGGCTACTACACGCTGATCTCGATGACGCTGAGCGTCTTCGAGATTCCCACGCCCGACGGCAGCACCGTCGAGTTCGGGCGCTGATTCATTTCCAACCATCATCAGATACGAGAGACACACCATGACTGGCCGCCTGCAAGGCAAGATAGCGATCGTCACCGGCGCGGGCAGCGTCGGCCCCGGCTGGGGCAACGGCCGCGCCATCGCCTACCGTTTCGCGCAGGAAGGCGCGCGCGTGTTCGCGGTGGACCGCGACCCCGCCGCCATGGAGGAAACCGTGGCCCGCGTGCGCGAGATCGGCGGCGAGATCGCCATCTGGCGCTGCGACGTCACCTCGTCGGACGAGGTGCGCGACATGGTGCGCGCCTGCGTCGACACCTGGGGCGGCGTGGACATCCTGGTCAACAACGTGGGCGGCTCGCGCAAGGGCGGCCCCGTGGACCTGGACGAAGCGGCATGGGACGCGCAGATCGACTTCAACCTGAAAAGCGTCTACCTGGGTTGCCGCCACGTGCTGCCGCTGATGGTGGAACAAGGCGGCGGCGCCATCGTCAACATCGCATCGACTTCCGGCACGCGCTGGACCGGCTCGGCCCAGGTCGGCTACGCCAGCGCCAAGGCAGGCGTCATCCAGCTGTCGCGCGTCGTGGCGCTGGAGTACGCGAAGAAGAACATCCGCTGCAACACCGTCATTCCGGGCCAGATGCATACGCCGATGGTGGAGGTCCGGCTGGCCGGGCAACGCGCGGGAGGCGACGTGGAAAAACTGCTGGCGCAACGGCAGTCGCGCATCCCGCTGCCCTTCATGGGCGATGGCCTGGACACCGCCAACGCCGCGCTATTCCTGGCTTCCAGCGAAGCCCGCTTCATCACCGCCACCGAAATCGTGGTCGACGGAGGCATGAGTGCGCGCTGCGACTGACGCCCCCGTGCGCTATCCCGATCCGGCCGTCATCGCGCTGGATCCGCGCTTCGAGAAACTGGTGCTGCCGCTGGCGGCCGTCGAACGCCTGGCCACGGGATGCCGCTGGGCCGAAGGGCCGGTGTGGTTCGGCGACGCCCGCTACCTGCTGTGGAGCGACGTGCCCAACGATCGCATCATGCGCTGGGACGAGATCACGGGCCAGACGCACGTGTGGCGGCCGGTGTCCGGCCACGCGAACGGCAACACGCGCGACCGCCAGGGACGGCTGGTCACCTGCGAGCACCAGGGGCGGCGCGTGACCCGCACCGAACACGACGGCCGCATCACCGTGCTGGCCGACCGCTACCAGGGCAAGCGGCTGAACTCGCCCAACGACGTCGTCGTGAAATCCGACGGCTCGATCTGGTTCACCGATCCGCCTTTCGGCATCGTCGGCTACTACCAGGGCGAAAAGGCCGAGCAGGAAATCCCCGCGGCCATCTATCGCATCGACCCGCACAGCGGCGCGGTCGATATGGTCTGCGACACGGTCAACGGACCGAACGGCCTGGCCTTCTCGCCGGACGAGAAACAGCTGTACGTGATCGAATCGCGTGCCCGGCCCCGCAACATCCTGGTGTTCGACGTCTCGGACGACGGCCGCCGGCTGGGGCCGCAACGCGTGCTGTTCGACGCCGCCGACGGCACGCCCGACGGCTTTCGCGTGGACGTGGAAGGCAACCTCTGGTGCGGCTGGGGCATGGGCACGCCCGAGCTCGACGGGGTCCGCGTCTACTCGCCGCGGGGGGAACTCCTGGGCCGCATCGCCCTGCCCGAGCGCTGCGCGAATCTCTGTTTTGGCGGCAAGCATCGCAACCGCCTGTTCATGGCTTCCAGCACGTCGATCTACTCGTTGTTCGTCAACACCCAGGGCGCCTCCGGCGGCTGAACGCCCGCGCCCGGACTTCAAAAACGATAAAGGAGAACACCATGTTCAATCCGATCCGTTTCCAAGCTCTCGCGCCGCTGGCCGCGGCGCTTCTCGGCCTGGCCGCCTTCGGCGCGCAGGCCCAGTCCGTCACCAGCATCGTCGTCGCCTTCCCGCCCGGGGGCCCCGCCGACTCGCTGGCGCGCGTCGTCGCCACCCAGCTCGAGAAAGAGCTCAAGCAGACCGTCGTCATCGAGAACAAGCCGGGCGGCAACGGCGCCATCGCCGCCAGCCAGGTGGCCCGCGCGCGGCCCGACGGCCAGACGCTGTTCCTGAGTTCGGTGGGCGCGATCTCGATCAACCCCGCCCTGTACCCCAAGCTGATCTACGATCCTGCCAAGGATTTCGCGCCGGTCTCCCTGCTGGTTTCCACGCCCGAAGTGCTGATCGTCGGCCCCAACCATCCCAGCAAGACCGCCAAGGATTTCGTCGCGCGCGCCAAGACGCAGAAGGGCGCCACGATGGCCTCCTCCGGCGTGGGCAGCATGCCGCACATGGCCATCGTGCAGTTGAAGCTGTCGACCAAGGCCAACATCCTGCATGTGCCCTACAAGGGCGCCGCGCCCGCCATTACCGACACCATAGGGGGACAGGTCGACGGCTTCATCGGCGACATCTCCGGCCTGATGTCGAACATCAAGGCGGGCAAGGCCAAGGCGCTCGCCATCGCCGCGCCCAAGCGCTCGCCCCTGCTTCCCGACGTCCCCACCTTCGACGAACTGGGCGTGCCCAACGTCTACGCCAACAACTGGTACGGCCTGTATGCGCCCAAGGGCACGCCGGCCGACAAGGTGGCCGAATTGAACGCCGCGGTCCGCAAGGTCCTGGCTTCGCCCGAGCTGAAGGCCTACGCCGAGTCGAGCGGTGTCGAACTGTCGCCCACCACGCCCAGGGAATTCGACGAACTGGGCCGCAAGGATGCCAAGAAGTGGGGTGACCTGATCCGCGCGGAAGGGATCAAGGCCGACGAGTAAGCCCGCCGCTTGCCGGCCGACCGGCGCCCACGTATCGTTGCTCCGCACCCGCACAAGGAGACGTGGGATGGAGATACGGACGACATGGCGCATGCTGGCCTGGGCCGGCTGCCTGGCCGCCGGCGCGGCCGCCGCCGAACCGCAGGCGATCGAAACGGAACTGGGCCCGGACGCGCGCGCCGTCCGGGTCGTCGGCCAGCCCGGGGAATCCCCCGCCGAACTGCGCGCCCGCCTCGACCGGCGCCTGGACGACCTGTGCCAGGGACGGGTCTATGCCGTGGCCTACCAGGAAGGGCAAACCGTCCGGCGGTGGCATGCGGCGGGCGGCTCGACCATGATGGCCACCCCCGAAGCCGTCGTTCCCTATGCCGATGCGCAGGCGGTGTGCGAACGGCAGCGGGACTGATGCCGGCGCGCGACATGGCGGGCCCGGGACGCACGCTGCAAACCCTGTATCCTGGACAGACGGCGGCGGGAAGGCTGCCGGCATTGCTGACGAGCTAGCCCATTCATGCCCAAGGACCGCTCCCTCCCTTTCGCGCCGCCCCGCCGCCAGGCCGCCGCGCCGCGCAACTCGCTGCTGTGGATCTTCGAGCCGCTGGAACGGGACGCGGGCTATTCCAGCAAGCGCATGTTCGGCTGCATCGCCGCCTACCTGGACGACCTGCTGTGCCTCGTGGTGGCGGACCGCGGCGATCCCTGGAGCGGCCTGCTGGTCTGCACGTCCAAGGACCGCCACGCCGCGCTGATCGACGACGAGCCCGCGCTGCGTCCCCACGCGGTGCTGGGCAAGTGGCTGTACCTGCCGCAGGACCACGCGGAGTTCGAAACCGTCGCGGCCAGGCTGGCGGAACTCGCACGGGAACGCGACCCGCGCCTGGGCGTCGCGCCCCGGCCACGAGCCCGGCGAGCCAGGCTGGATGCCGCGGGCTGACCGCGGTGGCCGCGTGGACGGCCCTTAGCGTGCGGGGCGTTCCTGTGCGCCGACCTCGCTCCGCTCGCGCGGCAGGCAGACCAGCACCAGCAGCGAACACGCCCCGGCGCAGATGAAGGCAAGGCCGTAGCCCCCGCCGGCCGAGACGAATATCGCGAACAGCGTGGGCGCCACCATGTTGGTCAGGTTGACCAGGATGCTGGACCCCGCGGCGGTTTCCGAAATCATGTGCGGCGGCGAGCGGCGCGCCACTTCCGCGATCTGCACGCCGTTCCAGCTCGCGGCCGAGCATCCCGCGACGAAGGCCAGCACGATGGCCGCCCACAGCGGCCAGGCCGGACTGGTGAGCCCCAGCAGCACCGTGGTCACCGCCGACAGCACGGCCGCGATCGACAGCACCGCGGTGGCCGACCGCAGATAGTCGGACAACCAGCCCAGCGCGATACGGCCGATCACGCCCCCCGCCTGCATCACCGCGAACACCATGCCGGCCCGCCCCAGGGAATAACCCAGCCCATCGACCAGATAGACCACGGTGAACGTGAACCAGCAGCTCTGGGACACGGCGAACAGGCTGCCCACGACGGAGATCTTCAGCAGGCCGCGGTTGTGCATCAGCGATGCCAGGGGCACGCCCAGGGTACGCAGCGACCGCCACGTCGGCATCGGAAAGGCGCGCCCCGTCCGCTCGGGGACCTCGTCCAGCCCCGCGCTCAGCCGCCAGGTCAGCACAATGGGCAGCAACACGACCACCGCACAGGCCAACAGGGCGATGCGCCAGCCCGCCAGCGCCACCACGGCAGGCACGAGCAGCCCCGCCATCACGCCGCCCAGCGGCACGCCGGCCTGCTTGATCGAGAACATCAGGTTGCGCTTGCCCGGCGGGGAGAATCTTTGCAGGACCTCGCTGCCGGCCGGGTTGGCGGCGCCATTGCTCAGGCCCATGGCAAAGCACGCGGCCAGCGCCACGCCCAGGCTGGGATACAGCAGGAACGCCAGGCAAACCGCCCCCAGCGACAACGTCAGTTGCAGGGTGCGCATGCCGCCGACCTGCTTGAGCAGCGCGGAGCCCGCGAGCAGGATGGCCAGTCCGCCCATCGAGTTGCTGGCGGTCAGATAACCGATGGAACTGCCGCTCCAGCCGAACTCCGCGGACATGGCCGGCGCGATGATGGGAATGAGGCGGGTCAGGAACGACGAAATGGTCTGCAGAATGCAAATGGCCACTACTGGCATCAGCCAGGCCGGTGCGGTGCGTGTCATCGAGTCTCTTGCGTCGCGCTTGTCGGGGATGCCAAGGGGGAAATGCGGCGTCCCGCCCGGTGATCCGGGGTTTGCCCTTCATGATACCGCCAGGGATCCCGGCGGTCTGCCCGGATCGCGGCGGTTGCCCAATTGCGGCAAACAGTGCAACATGGCCCACCCGGGTCACGGGCTTTTTCGCCAGACCCATTTAGGAGCGAGCAGTTTGCCCAAGGAAGATTTGATCGAAATGCGTGGCGTGGTCAACGAGGTCCTGCCTGACTCACGGTTCCGGGTCACGCTGGAAAACGGCTTCGAAATCACCGCGTATTCCGGCGGAAAGATGCGTAAATTCAACATCCGCGTACTCGCGGGCGACGACGTCACGCTCGAGATGTCCCCCTACGACATGACCAAGGGCCGCATCACGTTCCGCCATATCGCGGGCCGCCCTGCCAACCCCGGCCCCAATCCCCGGAAAAAATGACGGCCACGGCCGTCCAAATGAAAACAGCTCCCTGGGGAGCTGTCGGCTTTCAGTCAGCCTGCTTGCGCAAGCTCAAAGCACCTTGATCTTGGTCGCCGCCGGGCCCTTGGCGCCCTGGCCGGCGATGAAGCTCACGCGCTGGTTCTCTTCCAGGGAGCGGTGGCCGCTGCCCTGGATTTCCGAAAAGTGCGCGAACAGATCCTTGCCGCCCGCGTCCGGCACGATGAAACCGAAGCCCTTCTCGGAGTTGAACCACTTGACGATGCCTGTTTGTTCCATGTCATTTCCTTGGTGATAAAAAAACGGATTTCCCGTCAACTCACGACACTCAAGGAAGAAATTGGAACGACGAAGACCGCTATCGTGGACTTTGACTGAACTGGATTACGACTCTTGAAGGTCGTGGCTGGCGGACTATGGACCGGATAGCGCGAGATGTCAAATCGGCCTTGTCAGGACGCGGTCCTATCCGGGGAAATGACAAGGCACTGGTGCCGGTGAAAGGAATCGAACCCTCGACCTTCTCATTACAAGTGAGCTGCTCTACCAACTGAGCTACACCGGCAGAAGGCGGGATTGTAATGGAAATCGATGTCCGTCACGCCGGGGCGGCCGCCGCGACACGCGCCGGGTCGCAGGACCAGGCGCTCCACGAGCCCGCGTACAGCGCCGCCTTCACTCCCAGATCCTGCACGGCGGCGATCCAGTACGCGGCCGCCACGCCCGATCCGCAATAGGCCACCACCGGCCGCTCGTCGTCGTCGAACAGGCCGAGCTTGCGCGCCAGGGCCTCGCGCTGGGCGAAAGGCAGCAGGCGGCCGTTCGCATCCTGCCAGATGCCGGCGGGACTGCTGACCGCGCCCGGCAAGTGGGACGGCTGCCTGCCGTCGCCGGCATAGGCCGCCGCGGTACGTGCATCGAACAGGCGATATGCCGGGAGATCCGCGGCGATGACGTCCGTATCGATGGAAGGCAGTTCAGGCGCGGCAGCCGGCGCGGCAAGCGGCGCCGCGCCTGCGCCTCGGGCGGCCCATGCCCCCAGGCCGCCATCCAGGATGCGGACGCGAGGCAGGCCGGCCCAGGTCAGCACCCACCATGCGCGCGCGGCAGCCGAGCCATTGGCGGCGTCATAGACGACGATGTCGCCGTCCGGGTCCAGGCCGGCCTCGGCCGTCCAGCGACGGACCGCTTCGGGCGCGGGCAGCGGCAGGCGGCCGCGGGCGGGATCGCCAGGCTCGGCGTAGTGCGTCGGCAGCGCGGTCTCGATGGAACCCGGCACCGGCTCGGCCGGCGGCGGGCCCGCATCGGGGGCGACGTAGACCACGGCCACGTTTCCCGAGGCCAGGGCCGCCGCCAGGGTTTCAGCGGAGATGAAGGGGGAAAGCGTATCGGAAGCGGGAAGAACGGTGCTCATGGGGATTCCTTGTGAAGGATCAGCGTTTGGCTTGCAGAAGGTCCCGGCCGGCCGACGGCGGCATCGCGAGCGTCATGGCCGCACTGGCCAGGGCGACGGCGCCCAGGACGAGGTAGACCCAGGAATAGGCGGCATCGCCCGTGCCGGCCGCGGCCCCGCCCTGGAGCAGCAGCGCGGCCGCGGCCACGCCCATGGCCACGGTCAGGTTCTGGATGGCCAGGAAGAAGCTGGTGGCGGCGGCCAGCCGGGGCCGCGCCACGTCGGCATAGGCCAGCGTGCCGTAGGCGTTCATCTGCAACGAGCGCGCCCAGCCAAAGCCGAACAGCGTGGCCGCGTACACGACCATGGCCTCGCGCGGCGGCACCCATCCCGCCGCCGCCAGGCAGCCGGCCGCCAGCGCGCCATGCAGGAACAACCCCTTGCGGTATCCGGTCCGGCGCAGGATCTTGCCGCTGAAGAACTTCATCGCGAAGCCTCCCACGGCCGGGACCAGCACGAACAGCCCCGCCTCGAGCGGGCTGTAGCCGTCGCGCTGCTGCAAGGTCACGGGCAGCAGGAAGGGCACGCCACCCACGGCGATGCGAAACACCGAACCGCCCGCCATCGCGTCACGAAAGCTGCGCAATGTCAGCAGATCCAAGGCCAGCACGGGTTCGGCCGTGCGCCGCGCATGCCGCACATAGGCCGCCACCAGCAGTGCGCCGGCCGCCAGCGCCGCCACGGCCGGCCCGGTCCGGACCCGGGCCTCGGCCAGCGCCATCAGTCCCCACATCAGGCAGGCGAAGCCGATGCCGCTCAGCAGCGTGCCGCGCAGGTCGAAAGCGCCCTGGCCCCGGCCTTCGGTGGCGGGCAGGAAGCGCCGGACCAGCCATAGCGCGCCCAGGCACAGCGGCACGTTGATCCAGAAGATCCAGCGCCATCCCACATAGGTCGTCAGGAGGCCGCCCAGGAACGGGCCGACCATCGGCGCGATCATGGCCAGCAGGATCACCAGCGCCATCGCCTCGACCAGTTCGTGCTTGGCGGCGGTGCGCAGCACGATCAGCCGGCCCACCGGCGCCATCAGGGCGCCCGCCATGCCCTGCACGAAGCGCAGCACGATCAGGACGAGGGCGTTGGGCGCGAAGCCGCAGGCGATGGAGCTGGCCAGGAACAGCCAGATCGCGCCGGCGAACACCCGCTTGTCGCCGTAACGTTCTGCCAGCCTGCCGCTCAGCGGAATCAGGATGGTCAGCCCCAGCAGGTAGGCGGTAATGGTGGCGCTGAGCGTGACCGTGTCCGAGTTCAGGTCCGCCGCCATCGCGGGCAGCGCCGAGGCCACGCTGGTCGCGTCGAGCTGTTCGACGAAGAAAATGGACGAGACGATCCATGCGGTGCGCCGGGTCTGCGGCGACAGGCGCTCGGGCGGCGCGGCCGCCGCGGTGGCTGCTGGAGGCATCAGGCCGCCCGGCGCACACCGGCCGTGCCGGCATCCGCTTCAATTTCCGCCTCGCCGGCGATCAGTGTCCGCAGCGCCTGCCGGACCACCTGCCGCTGGGCCGGCGTTTCCCATTGCGCGCGCGGGAACTCGCCCACCACCCGCCCGGGCCGGTCGAAGACCAGCACGCGGTCGGCCATGGACAACGCCTCGTCCAGCGAATGCGTGATCTGCAGGACGGTCTGGCCACGCGCCTTCGCGATGCGCTGGAAGTCGCCGCGCAACGCGGCGGCGGTCACCTCGTCCAGCGCGCCGAAGGCCTCGTCGGCGATCATGACCTCGGGCTGGGTGATCAGCGCCCGCGCCAGCGCCACCCGCTGGCGCATGCCGCCCGACAGTTGCTGGGGATAGGCCTGTTCGTGGCCGGCCAGGCCGACCTTGTGCAGCAGTTCGACGGCCTGCGCCTCGGTGCCGGACGAGCGGGCGCGCAGGATCTCCAGCGGCACCAGCACGTTGTCGAGCGCCGAGCGCCAAGGCAGCAGGCGATCGGTCTGGAAGACGCAGCCTATCCGGCCGCGCAGGCGGTTGAAGTCGCGCAAGGGATCGACGCCCAGCACTCGCACCCGGCCGGCCGAAGCTTCCGCCAGGCCCAGGATCAGGTTGACCGCCGTCGATTTGCCGCAGCCGGTGCGGCCGACGATGCAGACGTGTTCGCCGGCGGACACGGAAAAACTCAGGTCGGCGATGGCCGGCGCGCGGCCCTTGCCGAACCGCTTCTCAACCTGGGTGAATGCAATGGCGTCAGGCATGGCTGCGTACTCCGTCATGGCCGCGATACGACAGGAAGCGGCGTTCGAGGCCGCTCAGCACCTGATTGCTCAGGATGACGAAGGCCACCAGCACGGCCGTCCAGACGATGGTCTGGTCCATGCGGAACATCTCCTGCGACACGCGCAACTGGTGGCCGATGCCGGTGATGCCGCCCAGCAGCTCGGCCATGATGGTGACGCGGGTGGCATTGCCGATGTTGATTCGCCACACCGTCAGCAGCGACGGCAGGACCGCCGGCCACCACAGGATGCGCGCCCGCTGCCAAGGCGTGGGCCGCATGGATTGCACGAGGTCCACCCAGTCGCGCGGGATGCCGCGCAGGGCGTCGCGGGCCTGGTAGAAGAACGCGGGCAGCGCCGAGGTGACTACCACGAAGGCGATGCGCGCCTCGGCATCGCGGAACCAGAGGATGGCGAAGATGACCCAGCACAGGGACGGAATGCCCTGCTTGAGCTCGACCAGCGGCACCAGGAAGCGCTCGACGTGGACGTTGCCGGCCACGGCCGCGCCCAGCAGGGACGACACCAGGAACGATGCCAGCAGGTACGCCCAGATGCGTCCGTAGGTGATGGCGATGGCGGACCAGCCTTCGGGCGAGGCCAGCAGATCGCCGCCGGTGGCCGCTATCTGTGCCAGCGAGGGGAAGAACATGGGAGTCGAATGATGCGACGCCCATTCCCACGCCCCCAGCATCAAGGCAATGGCCAGCGCGCCTTCCCATGGCACGGCCGTCCAGGCGGCCGGCCGCGCGCCGCGCCTGCGTGCCGCTACGCGAGGGTCCGCCAGGCTACTCATTCCTTCCTTCCACGTCGAAGGCGGACACCAGCGAATCGAGTTCCGCGTCGGTCAGCGGGCGCGGCAACTGGCCCCCTTCGGGCAACAGCTTCTGGGTCAGCAGCGCCACGGTCTTGATGTGGCGGCGCAGGGGCTCGATGCGGGTCAGGTCGCGATAACGTTCCAGCACGCCTTGCAATGCGTCCACCTCGACCTGCGCGTCCTTGGACACCAGACGGGCGGCCTCGGCCGGTTTTTGCCGGATGAACGCCGCCGCTTCGCGGTTGGCCGCGTAGAACTTGCGGATCAGCGCCTGGTTGGGCGCCTGGGCGATCCACGGCGACGCCACGCCCAGCGTGATGGACGGCACGAAATCCGTGCCCGAGGCCTTCTGCCAGACGGCCTTGTCGAACACCGGCAGCGCATGCAACGTCCCCTTGCCCTGCGCGACCGCGGCGGCGCCCTCGGTGGGATTGACCAGCAGGGCGTCGATGCGCCCCAGTTGCAGCTCGGCCAGTCCCGCGGCGCCGCGCGCGCTCGAGGACTTGATCGTGACCTTGCCCAGGTCCACGCCCCGGGCCTGCAGGAACCACTTCGACAGCGCCCAGCTTCCCGTGATGGTGTCGGTCTGCACCACCTTGCCCTGGAGCTGCTTGATGTCCGTGATCGCGGGATCGCGGATGACGATGTCCGACTCGAAATTGAAGATGTTCCACAGCAACGTGAAATCGGCGCCCTGCTGCTTGAAGCGGCTGACCGCGGCGATCGCGGCGCAGAAGCAGACCGGATCCCGGCCCGTGGCGAAATCGGTATAGGCCACGTTGGAAGGCTTGGGCGTAACGGTCAGTTCGAACCCGTGCTTGCGGTCCAGCCCCAGCTTCTGGATCAGCACCGGTATCCATATGCTTTGCGAAGGCGGCGAGAACACCGTGACCGCCAGCCTGGGCAGCGGCTCGGCCGCCTGGGCGAAGGATACCGTGGCGTTCACCGCCAGCCCCACGGCCAGCGCGGTGCCGACCTTGCGGAACAGCTCTTTCAGGTTTTTCATGACTATCAGTCCAGCACCGCGCGATGCAGCACGCGGTCTTGTCCCGCGTAGTTGAAGATGCCCCGATGCTGGACGATACGGTTATCCCAGATCAGCGCCGCGCCGGTCTCCCAGCGGTACTCGGTGCAGACTTCGGGCGACTTGATGAACTCGAACACGATGCCCAGCAGATGGTCGCTGACCAGCCGAGGCACGCCCAGCACCCGCTGCGCATAGAGTTCGCAGGCGAAAAGCTGGCGCGCGCCGGTTTCCGGATGCACCCGCACCAGCGGCACCTCCAGCGGTGGCGTGTCGAGCCGCGCCTGGGCCAGCCGCTCCGGATCGCCGTAGGACATGGACACCAGCCCCATCTGGTCGGCGTTGTGCAGGATGGTCAACGTGTCCAGATAGGCCGCGAAGCGTGGATCGAGCAGTTGGTAGGCCGCCGTGGCGTTCGAGAACAGCGTCCCGCCGCCGTGCCGGGGCGCCTGCACGGCGTACAGGGCCGTGAACTTCTGCGGACGCTCGCGATAGGCCTGGTCGATGTGCCAGATATAGTTGGTGCGCGTCTTCTTGCGCGCCGAATCGATGGCGTTGGCCTCGCCGCCCACGCGCGGCGCCTGGGGGTTGCCGGCGAACCGGGGCGAGCCGAACAAGGCGGCGAACGGCTCGAAGTCGCCGGCCGCGACCGATCCCGGCTCGAACGACAGGAAGCCGTACTCCAGCAGGGCGCGGTAAAGGAAGGCCTGGACTTCGTCCGGTGTCCGGACCTCGGGCTGGAAGCGGAACCCCTGGACCAGCCCCCCCACGATGGGGGAATACGGCTGGATGCGGATTTCGCCCAGGCGCGCCTCGTCGTAGCGATACAGCTCGGGGGCGAGGATGCGGGGCTGGTGCAGCTCGGTGTCCGCGGGCCGATGCAGCGGTTTGAGCAATGCGTTCATCGTCATTCGTCTCGCGAAAGAGAGCCAGAATAACGACGGCCGCCGCGGCCGCTAACGAATGTTTCCGAGTTTCGTTATGCGTCGCGTGAAAGCGGGAGAGCGCAGGCGGGGCAGTTGCCCCGCCGGCTCGGAGAGGACTTACTTGATGACGGTCAGCTTAGGCCGGCCGCGATCGGGGCCGCCCGAGGGCGCGGGATCCGTATCGTCCGGCCCTTCGTCGGACGGGGCCGGAGGCGTCTCGCCCGCCGGTACGGCGGACAGTTGCGGACGGCTGCCCGACACGTTCTCCTGGGGCTCGGCGGCAGCGGCGTCGTCGACGACCGGACTGTCGGGCGCGGCGCCCGTGCCCGCGGGCGGTCCCGCCTCGAAGGCCATGCCATGTCCGGTCTCGCGGGCGTAGATGGCCGTGACCGCATCCACCGGGACGGAAATCTGGCGCGCCACGCCGCCAAAGCGCGCCTGGAACTCGATGAACTCGTTGCCCAGTTGCAGCTTGTGGGTGGCCAGCCTGCCGACGTTCAGGACGATCTCGCCGTTCTTGACGTGCTCGCGGGGCACCACTACCCGCTCGTCGACGGTCACCGCCAGGTGCGGCGTGTAGCCGTTGTCGGTGCACCACTCGTGCAGCGCGCGGATCAGGTAAGGCTTGGTGGAGATTTCGCTCATGGTTGCATCCCTCGCGCGGCATGCCGCGGCTCGCGCACGGCCCGGACAGCAAGGGCCGCCGCGCGGGGCCGGCGGATGATCCGTGCGCTGCGCATCAGCGGCGCATGACCTTTTCGGACGGCGTCAGCGCCTCGATGTACGCCGGCCGCGAGAAGATGCGCTCGGCATACTTCTGCAGGGGGGCGGCGTTCTTCGGCAGCTCGATGCCATAGTGGTCCAGGCGCCAGAGCAGCGGCGCGATCGCCACGTCCAGCATCGAGAACTCTTCGCCAAGCATAAACTTGTTTTTCAGGAAGATCGGCGCGAGCTGCGAAAGCCGGTCGCGGATCTGCTGGCGCGCCTGTTCGAGCGCCTTCTCGTCGGCGCGGCTTTCCCGGGCTTCCAGCGTGCCGACGTGCACGAACAGTTCTTTCTCGAAGTTGAACAGGAACAGCCGCGCGCGAGCGCGCATCACCGGATCGGCGGGCATCAGCTGCGGATGCGGGAAGCGCTCGTCGATGTACTCGTTGATGATGTTCGACTCGTACAGCACCAGATCGCGCTCGACCAGGATGGGCACCTGGCCGTACGGGTTCATGACGGCGATGTCCTCGGGCTTGTTGTAGAGGTCGACGTCGCGGATTTCGAAATCCATGCCCTTTTCGAACAACACGAAACGGCAGCGTTGGGAAAACGGACACGTGGTTCCGGAGTAAAGCACCATCATGGCGGGGCCTCCGAGAGGGGATGTAAAAACGTTAAAGGGCCAGTCATCCAAGAGGATGCTGGCCCCGGACAGGTAGTTCGAGAACTACTTGACGTCCTTCCAGTACACGGCGTTCAGGCGCCAGGTGATGACCGTGAAGAAAGCCAGGAAAATCAGCACCCACACCCCCAGGCGCACGCGATGCTGCTGCACGGGCTCGGCCATCCACGACATGAACGCGACCAGATCGGCCACGTCGTTGTCGTACGCTTGCACCCGGGCCGCATCCTTGGCCGTGAAACGCGTTTCCATCGTTTCGTGGCCATGGTAGTCGGCAACCGGCTCATGCTTGACGGTGGCAGCGCCATTCACGTCGTAGGTCGTCGTGACACGCTCCCAGCCGTGCTCGCCTTCGCCCCGGTGCATGGCGACGGTGGTGAGTTCGCGCGGACCCTGGCGTTCCCACAGGACATGAGGCATGCCCACGTTGGGAAAGACCAGGTTGTTCCAGCCCGTGGGCCGAGTATCGTCGCGGTAGAACGTACGCAGGTAGGTGTAGAGGTAATCGGCGCCCGACGGTCCCGCGTTGACGGATTTCGCCCGGGCAATGACCGACAGGTCGGGAGGCGCGGCGCCGAACCATTCCTTCGCCTCTTTGGCGCTCATGGCAACGGTCATCATGTCGCCGACTTTGCCGTCCGTGAACAGGAGGTTGTCCTTGATCTGTTCGTCGGTCAGGCCGATGTCCTTGAGCCGATTGTACCGCATCGACGAGGCGGCATGACAGTTCAGGCAATAGTTGACGAACAGTTTGGCCCCGTTTTGCAGGGCCGGCAGGTCGTTCAGGCGCGAGGGCGCCTTCTCGAGGTGATACCCGCCTTCGGCTGCCTGCACCCCAGTGCAGGCAAGCATCAGAATCAGTAGACCGAGCAGCTTCTTCATCGTGATATCCGTTAGTCTGTCGGGCCGGCGCAACCGCCGCCGGCCCGGTGAACATCCTCAGTGGGCGGAGAAAGTGACACGTTCGGGCACAGGCTTGAACGTGCCGAGCCGGCTCCAGAACGGCATCAACAGGAAGAAGCCGAGGTAGAGGACCGTGCCGATCTGCGAGATGAGGTTGAAGACGTCGTTGGGCGGCTGCGTGCCCAGGTAGCCCAGCACCAGGAAGTTGACGATGAAGATGCCGTAGATCCACTTGTGCCAACCGGGACGGTAGCGGATGGACTTCACGGGCGAATGATCGAGCCAGGGCAGGAAGAACAGGATGACCACCGCGCCGCCCATCGTCAGCACGCCCCAGAACTTGGCGTCCCAGACGCGCAGCAGGACGGCGATGGCCAGCAGCACCACGACGATGGCGATCTTGGCGACGCCGCTGACGCGGCTCTTGAGCAGGAACCACACCGCCGCCGCGACCGCGGCGAACGCCAGCACCCAGGTGAAGTCGTCGGTGCAGGCACGCAGCATCGAGTAGAACGGCGTGAAGTACCAGACCGGCGCGATGTGCGGCGGGGTCTTGAGCGGATCGGCCGGGATGAAGTTGTTGTACTCGAGGAAGTAGCCGCCCATCTCCGGCGCGAAGAACACGATCGCGCTGAAGATCATCAGGAAGATCGCCACGCCGAACAGGTCGTGCACGGAGTAGTAGGGATGGAACGGAATGCCGTCGAGCGGAATGCCGTTGGCGTCCTTCTTGGCCTTGATCTCGACGCCGTCGGGGTTGTTGGAGCCGACTTCGTGCAGCGCGATGACATGCGCCACGACCAGGCCCAGCAGCACCAGGGGTACGGCGATGACGTGGAACGAGAAGAAGCGGTTCAGGGTCGCGTCGGAGACGACGTAGTCGCCGCGGATCAGGATCGCCAGGTCAGGACCGACGAACGGGATGGCCGAGAACAGGTTCACGATCACCTGGGCGCCCCAGTAGGACATCTGGCCCCAGGGCAGCAGGTAGCCCATGAAGGCCTCGGCCATCAGGCACAGGAAGATCGCCACGCCGAAGATCCAGACCAGCTCGCGCGGCTTGCGGTACGAGCCGTAGAACAGCCCGCGCAGCATGTGCAGGTACACCACGACGAAGAACATCGAGGCGCCGGTGGAGTGCATGTACCGGACGAGCCAGCCCCACGGCACTTCCCGCATGATGTATTCGACCGACTGGAACGCGCGTTCGGCGTCGGGCTTGTAGTGCATGACCAGGAAAATCCCGGTCACGATCTGGATGACCAGCACCAGGAGCGCCAGCGAGCCGAAGAAATACCAGAAATTGAAGTTCTTCGGTGCGTAGTACTCGGACAGGTGCGCTTTCCAGGTCGAGGTGAGCGGAAAGCGGGCGTCGATCCAGCCCAGAAGGCCAGTGGTCTCGACATTCTTCTCGCCAGCCATGGCTGCTGCTCCTTTTGCTCGGCGGGTTCGGCGCTGCGCTGCTTGGTGCCGCAACGCCGACGTGTTTCTATGGCTACGTTTGACAGGAGGACGCGGTTATCGCCTCCCCCGCTGCGAATGACTGACGCTCAGGCCTTGTTGTTCTTGTCGACACCGACCACGATCTTGGTATCGGACACGAACTCGTAGGGAGGAATCGTCAGGTTGTCGGGCGACGGCTTGTTCTTGTACACCCGTCCGGCCATGTCGAAGGTCGACCCATGGCAGGGGCACAGGAAGCCGCCGTGCCAATCGGCCGGCAGGTTGGGCTGGGGCCCGGTGGCGAACCGGGCGGTGGGCGAGCACCCGAGGTGCGGGCAGATGCCGACGGCGACGAGGTACTCGGGCTTGATCGAGCGGTACTCGTTGCGCGCGTACTCGGGCGTGATTTCGTTCGGGTTGCGCTCGGAGTTGGGGTCGGCGAGCTGGGCGTCGACTTCCTTCAGCGTGGCAAGCTGCTCGGGCGTCCGGCGGATGATCCAGACCGGCTTGCCGCGCCACTCGACGGTGCGCATTTCACCGGGCTGCATGTCTCCAATTTCGACTTCCACCGGAGCACCCGCCGCCTTCGCCCGTTCGGACGGGGCGAACGTGCTGACGAAAGGAACGGCCACTCCTACGGCCGCGACTCCCCCGACAGCACAGGTGGTGCCGACCCAGAAACGGCGGTCGGCGTCTACCACTTTGTCCTGACTCATTGATTGACCCTCAAGATTACTTCTTCTCTTAGCACTTGAAAGCAGATTGGCGCTCTTGGCGGACCGGCGCCTTATAGTAACCTTCGAGTATAACGCAATGCCTACAGGGCCCGACAGACTTCGTAGCACATTCGCCATCGCACTGTTACGGCCGAGCTCACCGCCACGCAGAAAAATGAGAGATACTCTCGCGCAACAACAAACGGGAGGTGGTCCATGAGCATCATGAAGGAGTTCCGCGATTTCGCGATGCGCGGCAACGTCGTCGACCTCGCGGTCGGTGTGATCATCGGCGCGGCGTTCGGCAAGATCGTCGACTCCCTGGTCAAAGACATCGTCATGCCGATCGTCAACGTCATCCTGGGCGGCAACGTCGATTTCAGCAACAAGTTCATCGTACTCCGGGCGCCGGCCGACTACACCGGCCCGCAGACCTACGACGCCCTCAGCAAGGCCGGCGCCACCCTGCTCGGGTGGGGCAATTTCCTGACTATTCTGATCAACTTCGTGCTGCTGGCCTTCGTCATCTTCTGGATGGTCAAGGCCATGAACCGCGCCCAGGCCCGCTTCACCAAGGAAGCCCCGCCGCCGGCGCCCGCGCCGACCCCGGAAGACGTCGAACTGTTGCGCGAAATCCGCGACCTGCTGAAGAGGTAGGCCCCCCCCCTACGCCCTGCGGGCGCCCCCCAGGGGGCGATGCGGGTGGACCGGCGGAGCCGGATCCACCGCATCCTGGGTCTAGTACCCAATTCTTGGGTTGCGGCACCGATGCTATCGCTGGCTGCCAGCGATAGCATCGGTGATTCAGCCCAAGATCGTTTCCCTAGACCCAGGAAACCGCGGAGCTGGCTTTGCCAGTCCGCCAGTTTCGCCCCCTTTAGGGGGCCCGCGTCAGCGGGTAGGGGGTGGGCTTCCCCTCAGACCGGGTTGTCGATGTCGATGAAATCCACCCGGATGCCGAAGCGGTCGGCGATGGCGCGGCCCAGGGCCTGGACGCCGTAGCGTTCGGTGGCGTGGTGGCCGGCGGCCAGGAAGGCGGTGCCGGTTTCGCGGGCGAGGTGGACGGTGGGTTCGGAGATCTCGCCGGTGATGTAGGTCTGGGCGCCGGCGTCGATGGCGTCCTGGAGCATGCCCTGGGCCGCGCCGGTGCACCAGGCGATGCGGCCCGCGGGACGGGAGGGGTCGCCGATCAGCATGGGTTCGCGCTGCAGGCGCTGCGCGATGCGGGCCGCCAGGTCGCCCACCGTGGCCAGGCCGGGGGCCTGGCCCAGCCAGATCAGGCCGTCATGGCCGGCGGTCTGGGGCACGCCCTCCACGAAGTGGGGGGCCAGGCCCAGCACCTCGGCCAGTTGTGCGTTGTTGCCCCACCGAGGGTGGGCATCCAGGGGCAGGTGGTAGGCGAACAGGTTCAGGTCATGGCCCAGGACCAGCGACAGGCGGGTGCGGCGGGTGCCCCGCACGCGGGGGTCCTCGTTCTTCCAGAACCAGCCGTGGTGGACCAGCAGGCCGTCCGCCCCGGCGGCGATGGCATGCCGGATGGCGGCCTCGGATGCGGTGACGGCGGCGATAATATGCCGGACCACGGGCCGTCCCTCGACCTGCAATCCGTTCGGACAGTAGTCGCGGAAGCGGGCGACCTGCAGTTCGGCGGCCAGCCAGGACGCGAGTTCCTCGGCGCTGACGCCGCCCGCGCCCCCCGCTGGTGCATGGGTTTGCGCTGAGGCCCGCTCGCCTGCGATCATTGTCAATCTCCTAAGCTAGGGAAAAGTATTTTGCACATGCGCCGACTATGGCTGATCTTTGCCCAGACCACCACCGTCTGTCTGGCCATTTTATTCATCGTCGCCACCCTGCGCCCCGAATGGCTGCCACGCCGCGGGGGCCCGGGCAGCAATAACGCCATCGTCGTCCCGTTCTTCGAGGCCTCGCCCTCGCCGACCGGCGAAGGCGGCGCGACCGCGTCCTATGCGGCGGCCACCCACAAGGCGGCGCCGGCCGTGGTGAACATCTTCACCAGCAAGGACACGCCCCAGCAGCCTGCCTATCCGTTCTCCGACGATCCGGTATTCCGGCGTTTCTTCGGCGAACCCGACACCAACCCCGAACCGGTCTCCAGCCTGGGATCGGGCGTCATCGTCAGCCCGGAAGGCTACATCCTGACCAACAACCATGTGATCGAGGCGGCGGACGAGATCGAAGTGGCGCTGGCCGATGGCCGCAAGGGCAAGGCCACCCTGGTCGGGTCCGATCCCGAGACCGACCTGGCGGTACTGAAGCTGGCGCTGCCCAACCTGCCCTCGGTCACCTTCGGCCGGGCCGAGGATCTCCAGGTGGGCGACGTGGTGCTGGCCATCGGCAACCCGTTCGGCGTGGGCCAGACCACGACCATGGGCATCGTCTCGGCGCTGGGCCGCACCCACCTGGGCATCAACACCTTCGAGAACTTCATCCAGACCGACGCCGCCATCAACCCCGGCAATTCCGGGGGCGCGCTGATCGACGCCCAGGGCAACCTGGTCGGCATCAACACCGCCATCTATTCCCGCTCGGGCGGCTCGCTGGGCATAGGCTTCGCGATCCCGGTCAGCACGGCGCGCCAGGTGATGGAGCAACTGATCACGACCGGCACGGTCACGCGGGGCTACATCGGCGTCGAGCCGCAGGACCTGACGGCCGAGCTGGCCGACGCCTTCAAGCTGTCGCGCAAGGAAGGCGTCATCATCGCCGGCGTGGTGCGCGGCGGGCCGGCGGCCAAGGCCGGCATACGCACGGGCGACATCGTGGTATCGGTCGCGGGCAAGGCCATCCTGGACACCACCACGATGCTGAACGCCATCGCCCAGTTGCCGCCGGGCGAGAAGGTGTCCATCAAGATCGTCCGTGGCGGACAGGAAATGGAAGCCAGCGTGACCATCGGCACGCGGCCCAAGCCCAGGCGCGAGGCCCAGCAACCCTGACGCCGGCCCGGACCTACTTGCGGCCCAGGCCCAGGTAGCTCTCGACCACGCGCGGATCGTCCGCCAGCTCGCGGGCCGGGCCGGCCAGCACCACCTGGCCGGTCTCCAGCACATAGGCGTAGTCGGCCGTCTGCAAGGCCGCGCGCGCGTTCTGCTCGACCAGCAGGATGGCCACGCCGCGGCGCCGCAGTTCGGCGATGATCAGGAAGATTTCCTTGACGATGCGCGGCGCGAGCCCCAGCGATGGCTCGTCCAGCAGCAGCAGGCGGGGCTTGGCCATGAGGGCGCGCCCCAGGGCCAGCATCTGGCGCTCGCCGCCGGACAGGGTGGCAGCCAGCTGGCGGCGGCGTTCCTTGAGCCGGGGGAAGAGCCCGTAGACTTCCTCCATCGACGCGGCCTGGTCGCGATGGCCCGAGCGATAGCGCTGGAAAGCGCCCAGCAGCAGGTTGTCCTCGACGCTCATCTCGCCGAACAGTTCGCGTTTCTCGGGCACGAGGTTCAGGCCGGCGGCGACCATCTGCTCGATGTCCACGCGGCGCTGTGGACGGCCCTCCAGGCTGATGGCACCACGCGCCGGCAGCAGTCCCATGATGGCCGACAGCAAGGTGGTCTTGCCCGCGCCGTTGGGGCCGATCACCGTCACGATGGTGCCCGCCGGCACCGCCAGGTCTATGCCATGCAGCGCCTCGACCTTGCCGTAGGACACCGACAGGCCCGAGACCTCGAGCAGCGGCGCGGCCATTGCCGCCGACCCCGTCATTCCACACCTCCCAGATACGCTTCCAGCACGCGCGGATCGCGCTGCACGTCCTCGGGCAAGCCCTCGGCGATCTTCTCTCCGAACTCCATCACCACCACGCGGTCGGCCAGGCCCATGACGAAATCCATGTCGTGCTCGACCAGCAGGATGGCCATGCCTTCGGCGCGCAGCGCCTTCAGGGTGTCGGACAGGGCCTGCTTCTCGAGGTAGCGCAGGCCGGCCGCCGGCTCGTCCAGCAACAGCAGACAGGGATCGGCGCACAGCGCGCGGGCGATCTCCAGCATGCGCTGCTTGCCCAGCGGCAACGAACCGGCCGCCACGTGCAGGGCGTCGCCCAGCCCCACGCGCCGGGCCTGCCGCGCCGCCTCGGCCAACAGGCGCGCCTCCTCGCGGCGTTCCAGGTGCAGGCCGCCCAGCACCAGGCCCGACAGCAGGCCCGGACGCTCCCGCAGGTGGGCGCCCAGCGCGATGTTCTCGATCACGGTCATCTGCGGCAGCAGGCGCACGTGCTGGAACGTGCGGCCCATGCCCAGCGCGGCGATCTCGCGCGAGGGCCGGCCCGTCACGTCCCGCCCGCGGAAGACCACCTTCCCGGAGGTGGGGTCGTCCACGCCGGACAGCAGGTTGAACATGGTGCTCTTGCCCGCGCCGTTGGGGCCGATCAGGGCCAGCACCCCGCCGGCGGGGACGGTGAAGCTGATGTCGTTGTTGGCCACCAGCCCGCCGAAGCGCTTGGTCAGGCCCCGGGCCTCCAATACGACTTCGCCGTGCGCCGGCTGGGCACGCCGCGCCAGCGGCCGCGCTTGCTCGTCGACGGTGCGCCGGGGCTCGGCCAGCGGCAGCCAGCGCCGGGCCAGGCGGACGATCACGGGCCAGAGCCCGTCCGGCGCGCGCTGCAAGGCGACCACGAGCAGGATGCCGAAGACGATGCTCTCGAAATTGCCCGAGGCGCCCAGGAGGCCGGGCAGCAGGTCCTGCAGCCATTGCTTGAGCATGGTGACCAGGCCGGCGCCGACCAGCGCGCCCCACACCTGCCCTGCTCCGCCGATGACGGCCATGAACAGGTATTCGATGCCGATATGCAGGCCGAAAGGCGTGGGATTCACGAAGCGCTGCATGTGCGCATACAGCCAGCCCGAGACGCATGCCAGCAGGGCCGCGATCATGAAGATCGCGATGCGCGAGCGGGCGGTGTTCACCCCCATCGACTCGGCCATCACCATGCCGCCCTTCAACGCCCGGATGGCCCGTCCCTCGCGCGAATCGAGCAGGTTGCTGACCAGCAGCATGGCCAGCAGCAGGATCGCCCAGATCAGCCAGAACAGGTGCCGGCCCTTGGACAGGTCCAGCCCGAAGATCGAAATGGGCGGCAAGCCGGACAGCCCGGTATGGCCCCCCAGGAAATCCAGCGTCCCGAACAGGAAGTACAGGCTCAGCCCCCAGGCGATGGTGCCCAGCGGCAGGTAGTGCCCGGACAGGCGCAGCGCGATCGCGCCCAGCACCCACGCGGCCACCGCGGTGACCACCAGGCCGGCCAGCAACCCCAACCAGGGCGATCCGCCCAGCCACGCGAAGGCTGGCGGCAGCGTGGCGATGGATAGCCAGGCACTGGTGTAGGCGCCCAGGCCGACGAAGGCCGCCTGGCCGAAAGAAGTCACCCCGCCCACGCCGGTCAGCAGCACCAGCCCCAGCGCCACCAGCGCGTACAAGCCGATGTAGTTCAGCAGCGTGACGGTGAACTCGGACATCCCGAACACGGCGGCGACGAGCAGGACGAGGCCGGCGCCGACGAACCAGATGGGGCGCAGCCGCATCATTCTTCCTCCACGTGACGCGAGGCGAGCGAGCGCCAGATCAGCACCGGGATGATCAGCGTGAACACGATGACTTCCTTGTAGGCGCTGGCCGCGAACGACGAAAAGGCCTCCAGCAGGCCCACCAGCACCGCGCCGGCGGCGGCCAGCGGATAGCTGGCGAGGCCGGCGATGATGGCGGCGACGAAGCCCTTCAGGCCGATCAGGAAGCCGGTGTCGTAGTAGATGGTCGTGATGGGCGCGATGAGGATGCCCGAGAACGCTCCGATCAAGGCGCACAGCGTGAAGCAGAGCTTGCCGGCCAGGCTGGTCGGAATGCCCATCAGGCGGGCGCCGACCCGGTTCACCGCCGTGGCGCGCAGGGCCTTGCCATACAGCGTCCGGCCGAACAGCACGGTCAGCGCCAGGATGAGGGCGATCGACGAACCGATCACCCACAGCGTCTGGGCCGAGACCGGAATGCCACCCAGCTCGATGCCGCCATCGGTGAACGGCGAAGTGCGCGCTCCTTCGGCGCCGAAGAACAGCAGCCCCAGCCCCACCATGGCCACGTGCACCGCCACCGAGACGATCAGCAGCACCAGGACGCTGCTCTCGGCCACCGGCTGGAAGGCCAGGCGCCAGACCATGGGGCCCATCGGCACCACCACCAGCAGCGCGAACAGGATCTGCACGGCCAGCGGCATTTGCTGGAAATCGACGAAACGCGCGGCGGCGAAGATCAATGCGGGATAGAGCAGGTTCCAGCCGGCGGCCCGCGGAACGGCACGCCAGTCCTGGCGCCGCCACGCGGTCCACAGCTCCACCAGCATGACGGCGCACCCGCCCATGGCCAGCAGCCAGACCGTTCCCGGCAACTGGCCGGCCTGCAGGCCCGCCAGGGTCAGGGCCCCCCAGGCGACGAACTCGCCCTGGGGAATGAAGATCACGCGCGTGACCGTGAAGGCCAGCACCAGCGCCATCCCCAGCAACGCATAGATGGCGCCGTTGACGACACCGTCCTGGATCAGGAAAAGGGCGATCTGTAAATCCATGTCAGCTCCGGCAGGGCCGGAGATCCGCCCTGGTCCACCAGAAAATTACTTGATCAGCTTCCAGCCACCGTTTTCGACCACGACCATGACGCGGGAACGGTTGTCCAGGCCGACGTGGTCCGTGGGGCTCATGTTGAATACCCCGTGCGCGCCCGCCACGTTCTTGACGTTCTCCAGCGCGTCGCGCAGGGCCGCGCGGAACTCCGGCGTGCCCGGCTGCGCCTTCTTCAGGGCGACGGGGACGGCCGCCTCGATCAGCTTGCCGGCATCCCAGGCGTGGGCGCCGAAGGTGGACACCGAGCCCTTGCCATAGGTCGCCTCGTACTTCTGCACGTACTCGGTGGCCGAGGCCTTGACCGGATTGTCCGCCGGCAACTGGGCCGACACCAGCACCGGACCCGCGGGCAGGAAGGTGCCTTCGATGTCCTTGCCGCCCACGCGCAGGAAGTCGTTGTTGGCCACGCCGTGGGTCTGGTAGTACGTGCCGCGGTAGCCGCGCTCCTTCAGCGTCTTCTGGGGCAGCGCGGCAGGGGTGCCGGCACCGGCGATCAGCACGGCGTCGGGCTTGGCGGCGATCATCTTCAGCACCTGGCCGGTCACCGACGTATCGGTACGGTTATAGCGCTCGTTGGTCAGCACCTTGATGCCGGCGGCCTGGGCCGCCTTCGAGAATTCCTGGTACCAGCCCTCGCCGTAGGCGTCCGCGAAGCCGATGAAGGCCACCGACTTGATCTTCTGGCCCTGCATGTGCTCGACGATGGCCTTGGCCATCTCGGCATCGTTCTGGGGCGTCTTGAAGGCCCAGCGCTTCTTGGCGTCCTGGGGTTCGACGATGACGGCCGAGGCGGCCATGGACACCACCGGGGTACCGGTTTCGGCGGCAACGTCGACCATTGCCAGCGAGTTCGGCGTGATGGTCGAACCGACCATCACGTCGACCTTGTCCTCGGTCACGAAACGGCGGGCGTTCTTGACCGCCGTCGTGGTGTCGCTGGCGTCGTCCAGCACGATGTAGTTGACCTTCTGGCCCGCGATGGTCTTGGGCATCAGGGCGAAGGTGTTCTTCTCGGGAATGCCGAGCGAGGCGGCCGGGCCCGTGGCCGAGACGTTGACGCCCACGGTGATGTCGGCCTGCGCGGCGGCGGCGAAAACGCCAAGGCCCACGGCCAGGGCCAGTTTGTTCAAGGAAAACATGAAGGTCCCCATTGTGCTTGTTCTGGAACCGAACCCCTGCCCCGGCCGCGCGGGCGGCACCGGGGCACGGCGGGTTCAGACTTTCTCGATGGCGGTCGAATCCGATTCCCGGCTCTTGACGAAGCGGGCCGCCACCAGGCCCAGTTCGTAGAGCACGCATAAAGGTACCGCCAACAAGAACTGGCTGACAACATCCGGCGGCGTGACGACGGCCGCCAGCACGAACGCGCCGACGACGACGTAGCCGCGCGCCGCGGACAGCTTGGCCACCGTGGTCACCCCGGTCTTGACCAGCAGCACCACCGCCACCGGCACCTCGAAGGTCAGGCCGAAGGCCAGGAACATCGTCATGACGAAGTTCAGGTAGGCCTCGATGTCAGGCGCCGGCGTGATCGACTGCGGCGCGAAGGTGGCGATGAAGTGGAAAACGGTCTTGAAGACCACGAAATAGCAGAAGGCCATGCCGGACAGGAACAGCACGGTGCTGGACACGATCAGCGGCAGGGCCAGCCTCTTCTCGTGCTGGTAGAGGCCCGGCGCGACGAAGGCCCAGGCCTGGTACAGCACGAAGGGCAGCGCGAGCACGAAGGACGCCAGCAGCGTGACCTTGACCGGCACCATGAAGGGCGTGATGACGCCGGTAGCGATCATGCGCGTGCCGGGCGGCAGGGTCGCCAGCATGGGCTGGGCCAGCACGTCGTAGATCGCCGAGGCGCCGGGATAGAGGAACAGCACGATGAAGACGGCCACGACCGCGATGATGGCCTTCAGCAAGCGGTCGCGCAGTTCCACCAGGTGGGAGATGAAGCTGTCTTCCTGCGATACGTCTTTGTCAGTCACGTTCTTTCACGTACCGTCGAAGCCTCGGCCGGCTGGCCGGCGGCGGGTTGATTGGCGGACGACGGCAACAGGTCCGGCGGAAACAGCGAGCCCTGCGCGAGGTCCTGCTCGGACGGCGCTTCCTGGGCGGCGGCCGGTTCGGCCCCCTCCGGCTGCGCGGACGAGGCCGCCGGAGCGGCGGGCCCGGCGGCCGGTCCCGTGGAGGACGCCTCGACCGCCGGAGCAGCTTGGGCGGCCGGCGCGTCGAGCGCGGACGCCTCGGCGGGGGCGGTCGGCTCCTGTGTCCCCGTCGCCGCATCCTTCACGTCGCGGGCGGCCCCCTCGACGGTCTGCTGGACCTCGTTGAGCCCCTTGTGCAGTTCCTCGACGTTGGTCTTGACCGTGGTCTCGAGCGAACGGGCCGCGTCTTCCATTTCCTTGCGCAGGTTGCGCAATTCCTCGAGCTCCATCTCGCGGCGGATGTCGCTCTTGACGTCGTTGACGTAGCGCTGCGCCCGGCCCAGCAGGTGGCCGATGGTACGCGCCACCTTGGGCAGCCGCTCGGGCCCGATGACGATGAGCGCCACCACGCCTATGGTGAGAAGCTCGGTAAAGCTGACGTCGAACATTCAGCGCCTATGGGAACACCCCCTACGCCCTGACGGGCGCCCCCTCAAGGGGGCGGCACTGGCGGACCGGCAGAGCCGGATCCGCGGTGCCCTGGAGTGGGTCGGTTATCTTGGCGCGGGGCGCCTTCGTGTTGATGATGGATCTGGAGGGGAAACCCCTGTCAGGTCCGTTCTTTTTCTTTGGCTTCCACGTCGATGGTGTCGGCGGAGACGCGCTTGGGGTCGGCGGAGGGGGTTTCCGAGTTGGAGGCCGCGGCGTCGCCGCCTTCCTTCATGCCTTCCTTGAATCCTTTCACGGCGCCGCCCAGGTCTTGCCCGAGGTTCTTCAGTTTCTTGGTGCCGAAGATCAGAACCACGATCACCAGGACAACCAGCCAGTGCCAAATGCTAAAGCTACCCATTACATGCTCCACGCCTTGCGGCGGAAAATCGTCCAGTCAATAGAGGCGGAAATCGCCCGGCTCAGTCGCGCTTCCAGGGGCGGGGACCGCCTATCACGTGGTAGTGCAGGTGCGGCACTTCCTGTCCACCGTCCGCGCCGTTGTTGGCCATCAGACGGAATCCCCCTTCCGGGCCGGGGCGGCAGCCCTGTTCGAGCGCCAGGCGGGGAATCAGAACCTGCATTCTACCCAACAGCGGCACGTCGCTCGCGGCCACGTCCTGCAGCGATGGAACGTGCCGCTTGGGAATGACCAGGAAGTGTACCGGCGCGATGGGATTGATGTCGTGGAAGGCGAAGATCTCGTCGTCTTCGTAGACCTTGCGCGAGGGGATTTCCCCACGCGCGATCTTGCAGAAAATACAGTTGTCGCTCATCTCATTGTTTCGGGGCATTGCCGGCTCGGGCGGCTTTTTCATCCAAACCCGACAGGCCTTCGCGCCGCGCGAGCTCGGCGACGACCTGTTCGGGACGCAAACCGTAATACTCCAGCATGACGAGGCAATGAAACCAGAGATCGGCTGTCTCGTAAATGATCTTTTCCGGCACGCCGTCCTTGGCCGCCATCACGGTCTCGGTGGCTTCCTCGCCGATCTTCTTGAGGATGCCGTCGGGCCCCTTGCTGAGCAGGCGGGCCACGTAGGAGGTCTCGGGCGAGCCGCCCCGGTCTGGCCGGCGGCTGGCGATGGTGTCGGCCAGTTGCACCAGGAAATCGTTCATTTGTAGATGCTCTCCGGGTCCTTCAGCACCGGGTCGGTCTCGACCCAGTGCGCGCCGCCCTCGGTTTCCAGGCGGCGGTAGAAGCAGCGCTCGCGGCCGGTATGGCAGGCGATCCCGCCCACCTGTTCGACCCGCAGCAGCACCACGTCGCCGTCGCAGTCGAGCCGGATCTCGCGCACGCGCTGGACGTGGCCCGATTCCTCGCCCTTGCGCCAGAGACGGTTGCGCGAGCGCGACCAGTAGGTGGCGTTGCCGGTGCGCAGCGTCTCGCGCAGCGATTCGCGGTTCAGGAAGGCGAACATGATGACCTTGTCGGTCGTGGCGTCCTGCGCGATGCCGGGCACCAGGCCGTTGTCGTCGTAGACGATGGCGTCCAGCCAGGCTTCCTGGTCGGTGGAGAGAGTCCGGGGTGCGGTATCCATCAGTCGTCCAGCCTCATGCGTATGCCGCGGTCGGCCATGAAGCGCTTGGCCTCCTGCACCGTGTGTTGCCCGTAGTGGAAGATGCTGGCGGCCAGCACCGCATCGGCATGGCCCTCGGTGATGCCGTCCGCCAGATCCTTGAGCGAACCGACGCCGCCGGAGGCGATGACGGGAATGGCCACGGCGTCGGACACCGCGCGCGTCAGCGCGAGGTCGAAGCCCGACCGGGTGCCGTCGCGGTCCATGCTGGTCAGCAGGATCTCGCCCGCGCCGTACTCGGCCATCTTGCGCGCCCATTGCACGGCATCCAGCCCGGTGGCGTTGCGCCCGCCATGCGTGAAGACCTCCCAGCGCGGCGCCTCGCCCTCGCCCGACACCCGCTTGGCGTCGATGGCGACCACGATGCACTGGGCGCCGTAGCGGCTGGAGGCCTCGCGCACCAGGTCGGGGTTGGTCACGGCCGAGGTATTGATGCCCACCTTGTCGGCGCCCGCGTTCAACAGCCGGCGCACATCCGCCACCTGCCGCACGCCCCCGCCCACGGTCAACGGAATGAACACCTGCGAGGCGACCTGTTCGATCACGGACAGGATGATGTCGCGCTGATCGCTCGACGCCGTGATGTCCAGGAACGTGATCTCGTCCGCGCCCTGGTCGTCATAGCGGCGCGCGATCTCCACCGGATCCCCGGCATCGATCAGATTCACGAAATTGATTCCCTTGACCACGCGACCAGCAGTCACGTCCAGACAAGGGATAATACGACGCGTCAACATCACAGAATTCCAAAAACACACGTTGCCGGGCGCAGAATCCCTCCGCCCAACCACTACGATACGCCCATTCCCAAGAACGCAGCCCACCTTGGGCACCGCGGATCAGCGCGGTTGTTCCTCCAGGATGCGGTGGATCCGGCTCCGCCGGTCCACCCGCATCGCCCCCTGGGGGGCGCCCGTCAGGGCGTAGGGGGGGTACCTAGTTCATCGGCACGAGCCTGCGCCGCCTGGAAATCCAGCGTGCCCTCGTAGATGCTGCGGCCCAGGATGGCGCCTTCCACGCCTTCGTCCTCGACGGCGCAGAGCTGCTCGATATCGGTCAGGTTGGCGATGCCGCCCGAGGCGATGACCGGGATGCGCACGTGCTGGGCCAGCTTGACCGTGGCCTCGACGTTGACGCCCGACAGCATGCCGTCGCGGCCGATGTCGGTGTAGATGATGGACGAGCAGCCGTAGTCCTCGAACTTCTTGGCAAGGTCGGTCACGTCGTGGCCGGTCAGCTTGCTCCAGCCGTCGGTGGCCACCTTGCCGTCCTTGGCATCCAGGCCGACGATGATCTGGCCGGGGAAGGCACTGCACGCGTCATGCAGGAACCCGGGGTTCTTGACCGCGGCGGTGCCGATGATCACGTAGGAAATGCCGTTGTCCAGGTAGCGCTCGATGGTGTCGAGGTCGCGGATGCCGCCGCCGATCTGCACCGGGATGTCATCGCCCACGGCGTCGAGGATGGCCTTGATGGAGGCCTCGTTCTTGGGTTTTCCGGCCACGGCGCCGTTCAGGTCCACCAGGTGGAGGCGGCGCGCGCCCTGCTCCAGCCAGTGGGCGGCCATGGCGGCGGGCTCTTCGGAAAACACGGTGGCATCGTCGAGATCGCCCTGGCGCAGGCGGACACAACGACCGTCTTTGAGATCAATCGCGGGAATGAGGAGCATGGCGAATCAGGATGTCGTTCGAATCAGTGGCGCTAACTGGGCTGCGGGACGGAAAAAGGGGGCCTTGTCGGCTAACGGGACTCACGGGTTCCACCGCACGAAATTCTGGTAGATACGCAGGCCCGCCCCTGCGCTTTTCTCAGGGTGAAACTGAGTTGCGAAGATGTTATCTCTGGCTACCGCGCAGGTAAAGGCGACCCCGTAATCGGATTGACCGGCAATTACCCCTAGATCGGCGGGGGCCACATAGTAGCTGTGCACGAAGTAGAAATAGGTGTCGTCGGCCACGCCGTCCCACAGGGGATGGGACAAGGTCTGCCGCACGCGGTTCCAGCCCATGTGGGGCACCTTCAGCCGCTCGGGCCCCTGGAAGGCCGGGCCGGCGAAGCGCACGACCTGCCCTTCGAAGATGCCCAGGCCGTCGGCCGGCCCTTCCTCGCTGCGCTGGAACAGCATCTGCTCGCCCACGCACACGCCCAGCAGGGGCTTGCTGCGGGACGCCTCGACCACCGCCTCGCGCAGGCCGGTTTCCTCGAGGTAGCGCATGCAGTCGGGCATGGCGCCCTGCCCCGGGAACACGACCCGGTCGGCCGCGCGCACGCCAGCCGCATCGCTGCAGATGCGCACCTCGGCCTCGGGCGCGACGTGTTCCAGCGCCCGGGCGACCGAGCGCAGGTTGCCCATGCCGTAGTCGACGATGGCTATGCGCGTCATGTCAGCTCCGCCGGGCCGCCCCAAGGGGCTGACACGCCGCCCCGGGGGGCAGCGAACGTAGCGAGCGTGGGGGCTGTTCTCATCTAGAGGACTCCCTTGGTCGAGGGCACGGTGCCGCCGGCGCGCGGATCGACTTCCAGCGCCATGCGCAGCGCCCGGCCGAAGGCCTTGAACACCGTCTCGCACTGATGGTGGGCGTTGACGCCCCGCAGGTTGTCGATGTGCAGCGTCACCAGGGCGTGGTTGACGAAGCCCTGGAAGAACTCGCGCGTCAGGTCGACGTCGAACTGGCCGATCATCGCGCGCGTGAAGGGAACGTGGAACTCCAGGCCGGGGCGGCCCGAGAAATCCACCACCACGCGCGAGAGCGCCTCGTCCAGCGGCACGTAGGCATGGCCGTAGCGGCGGATGCCGGCCTTGTTGCCGACCGCCTTGGCCACGGCCTGGCCGAGCGTGATGCCGACGTCCTCGACCGTGTGGTGCGCGTCGATGTGCAGGTCGCCGTCGGCCACGACGTCGATGTCGATCAGGCCATGGCGCACGATCTGGTCGAGCATGTGGTCCAGGAACGGCACGCCGGTCTGCAGGTTCTGCTTGCCGGTGCCGTCGAGGTTGACGACCGCGCGGATGCGCGTTTCGTTGGTGTTGCGGGTGATCTCGGCGGTACGCATGATCGTTTCCGGATGGTCGGGTTGAATGGGCGGCGGCGTCACGAGGCGCTGCCGTCGTCCAGGCGGTATTCGGCGCTGCGCGCGTGCGCCTGCAGCCCTTCGCCATAGGCCAGGGTGGCGGCGACGCGCCCCAGGGTCCGCGCGCCGGCGCCCGAGACCTTGATCAGGCTGGATCGCTTCTGGAAATCGTACACGCCCAGCGGCGACGAGAACCGCGCGGTGCGCGAGGTCGGCAGCACGTGGTTGGGGCCGGCGCAGTAGTCGCCCAGCGACTCCGAGCTGTGGGTGCCCATGAAGATCGCGCCGGCGTGGCGGATCAGGTCAGCCCAGCGCTCGGGCTCGGCGGTGGAGATTTCCAGGTGCTCGGGCGCGATGTCGTTGGCGATGGCGCAGGCTTCTTCCAGGTCGCGCACCAGGATCAGCGCGCCGCGGTTGGCCAGGCTGGTGCGGATGATGTCCGCGCGCGGCATCGTGGGCAGCAGCCGGGCGATGGCGGCCTCGACCTGCGCGATGTAGCCGGCGTCGGGGCACAACAGGATGGCCTGGGCCAGTTCGTCGTGCTCGGCCTGCGAGAAGAGATCCATGGCGATCCAGTCGGCCGGCGTCCCGCCGTCGCAGATGACCAGGATCTCGCTGGGGCCGGCGATCATGTCTATGCCCACCGTGCCGTACACGCGCCGCTTGGCGGCGGCGACGTAGGCATTGCCGGGGCCCACGATCTTGTCGACCGGGGCGATGGAAGGCGTGCCGTAGGCCAGCGCGCCCACCGCCTGGGCGCCGCCGATGGCGATCGCGCGGTCGACGCCGGCGATGGCGGCGGCGGCCAGCACCATGGGATTACGCACGCCGTCGGGCGTGGGCGTGACCATGACGACCTCGCCCACGCCGGCCACCTTGGCCGGGATGGCGTTCATCAGCAGCGACGACGGGTAGGCCGCCTTGCCGCCGGGCACGTACAGGCCCACGCGGTCGAGCGGGGTGACCTTCTGCCCCAGCACGGTGCCGTCGGGCTCGGTGTAGGTCCAGGTCTCGGCCCGCTGGCGCTCGTGGTAGACCCGGATGCGGTCGGCGGCGGCCTCCAGGGCGGCGCGCTGCTCGCGCGGCAGCGCCTCCAGGGCCGCGATCCAGTCGGCGCGGGGAATGTCCAGTTCGCGGATGGACGCGGCCTGTACGCGGTCGAAGCGGCGAGTGTATTCCAGCACCGCGCCATCGCCACGGGTGCGGACGTCCAGCAGGATGTCGGCCACGGCGCGTTCAATGGACGCGTCCTCGGACGCTTCGAAGGCCAGCAGCGCGTGCAGGCGGGCTCGGAAGTCGTCGCTACGGGTATCGAGTCGGTTGATGAGGGACATACGCTAGCTCTGCAAAATCGGTTTCCGGGAGGCAGCCCTGCCCCGCGCCGGCGGCGCGGGAGCGATGGACGACGCAGCCTCTGCATGGCGCGGCGGGCCGGCCGCGCGGCGAGCGCCCCGCGGATGCCGCCAGATCAGGCCGGCATGGCCAGGCTGGCGCGCGCGAAGGCGTCGATCAGAGGCTGCAACCGGTGTCGCCGGGTCTTCAGGGCCGCCTGGTTGACCACCAGGCGAGACGATATGTCCATGATATCTTCGACCGCGACCAGGTTGTTGGCCCGCAATGTCCCACCGGTGGATACCAGGTCGACGATCACGTCGGCCAGCCCCACCAGCGGCGCGAGCTCCATCGACCCGTACAGCTTGATCAGGTCGACGTGCACCCCTTTCGCGGCGAAATGCTCGCGCGCGGCCTGCACGTACTTGGTCGCCACGCGCAGGCGGGCGCCCTGGCGCACCGCGCTGGCGTAGTCGAAACCCTCGGGCACGGCCACGCACAGCCGGCACTTGCCGATGCGCAGGTCCACGGGCTGGTACAGGCCGCCCGGATGCTGGGCCGCATGTTCGATCAGCACGTCCTTGCCGGCCACCCCCAGGTCGGCGGCGCCGTACTGGACATAGGTGGGGACATCCGAGGCACGCACAATGATGATGCGCACGCCGGGGTCGCTGGTCGGCAGGATCAGCTTGCGGGACTTCTCCGGGTCCTCGGCCACCGTGATGCCGGCCTCGGCCAGCAGGGGCATGGTCTCGGTGAAGATGCGGCCCTTGGACAGCGCCAGGGTGATGGGCGTGTTCGGATCGGCCGGTGCGAAGGCGCTCATCGTGCCTGCCCCCCGGATCCGCTCACGCGGCGGATGTCGGCGCCCAGCTGCAACAGCTTGCGCTCCATCTGCTCGTAGCCGCGGTCCAGGTGATAGATGCGGTCTATCGTGGTCTGGCCGTCTGCGACCAGGCCCGCGATGACCAGGCTGGCCGAGGCCCGCAGGTCGGTCGCCATGACGGTGGCGCCCGACAGGCCGGCCACGCCCTTGACCACGGCGGTATGGCCGTCGATCTCGATGTCCGCTCCCAGCCGGCGCAACTCCTGCACGTGCATGTAGCGGTTCTCGAAGATGGTCTCGGTGATGACCGCGGTTCCTTCTGCGATGGCATTCAGGGCCATCAGCTGGGCCTGCATGTCGGTCGCGAAGCCGGGATATTCCAGGGTGCGGAAACCCACCGCGCGCGGCCGGCCACTCATGCCCGCCTGCACCCAGTCGGTACCGCACTCGATGGCCAGCCCGGCCTCGGCCAGCTTGTCCAGCGTGGCGCCCATGCTGGCCGGATCGGCGTTGCGCAGCACGATCTCGCCACCCGCCGCGCCCACCGCGCACAGGAAGGTGCCGGCTTCGATGCGGTCCGGCATGACCCGGTGGGTCGTGCCGTGCAACCGCGAGACGCCCTCGATGACGATGCGGTCCGTGCCGTGGCCGCTGATGCGGGCGCCCATCTTGATCAGCAGTTCCGCCAGGTCGACGATCTCGGGCTCGCGCGCGGCGTTCTCGAGCACCGTCAGCCCCTCGGCCAGCACGGCCGCCATCATCAGGTTTTCGGTGCCGGTCACCGTGATCATGTCGGTGCGGATGGTGGCGCCCTTCAGGCGCTTGGCCCTGGCCACGACGAAGCCGTGCTCGATGCTGATCTCGGCTCCCATCGCCGCCAGCCCCTTGATGTGCTGGTCGATGGGACGCTGGCCGATGGCGCAGCCGCCGGGCAGGCTGACCCGGGCCTCGCCGAAACGCGCGACCAGCGGCCCGAGCACCAGGATCGAGGCGCGCATGGTCTTGACCAGCTCGTACGGCGCTTCCAGCGATTCGACCCGGGTGGCATCCAGCGTGACGCGGTCGCCCGGCTGGCCGGCGCGCTCGGCCTTCACGCCCAGTTGGCGCAGCAGGCGCAGCGTGGTGCCGATGTCGTTGAGCTGGGGGACGTTCTCGAGCGTGACCGCATCGGCGGTCAGCAGCGACGCGCACAGGCAAGGCAGCGCGGCGTTCTTCGCCCCCGACACCTCGACCTCGCCACGCAGAGGGCGACCGCCGGTGATCTGCAGCTTATCCATTAATTGCCCGCCTTGAATTCCTGGGGAGTGAGGGTGCGCATCGACAAGGCATGGATTTCTTCCCGCATGCGTTCGCCCAGCGCGGCATAGACCAGTTGGTGCCGCGCGATGGGGCGCTTGCCCGCGAATTCGGCGCTGACGATGACCGCCTCGAAGTGCTGGCCATCGCCCTGCACGTCGACATGTTCACAGGGCAGTCCGTCGAGGATGTATTGCCGGACCTGCTCGGGAGAGGGAAGCATGGTGCTCATCTCAGTTATCCATAACGCCGCACGCGACCCAGGGCACCGCGGATCCGGCTTTGCCGGTCCGCCAGTGCCGCCCCCTGGGGGGCGCGCGTCAGCGCGTAGGGGGGGGCTTTCATCTCAGTAACGCAGTTTGTAGCCGGTGGACAACAGGCGCAGCGCGAACCCGGCCACCACCAGGAACGTGCCCGCGACCACCGCCAGGCTGTGCCAGGGGGTGACGTCGGAGACCCCGAAAAACCCGTAGCGGAAGCCGTCTATGGTGTAGAAGATCGGATTCCAGTGCGACACCGCCTGCCAGAACGGCGGCAGCGAGTGCACGGAATAGAATACCCCGGACAGGAAGGTTGCCGGCATGATCAGGAAATTCTGGAAGGCCGCCATCTGGTCGAACTTCTCGGCCCAGATCCCGGCCACCAGCCCCAGCACCCCCATGATGCCGCTGCCCAGCACCGCGAACACCAGCATCCAAAGCGGTTCGGCGAAATGCGGCGCGGCGAAGAACAGCGACACCGCGTAGATTCCCAGCCCGACGAACAGGGCGCGCACGATGGCGGCCAGCACGTAGGCCCAGAACACTTCCCAGTGCGTCAGCGGCGGCAGCAGCATGAAGACCAGGTTGCCCGTGACGCGGCTTTGCATCAGCGACGACGAGGAGTTGGCGAACGCGTTCTGCAGCATGCTCATCATCATGAGCCCCGGGATCAGGAAGGCGGTGTACGGCACGGTGCCATACACCGTGACGCGGCCTTCCAGCACGTGGGCGAAAATCAGCAGGTACAGCACCGCCGTCATCACCGGCGCGCCCACGGTCTGGAATCCTACCTTCCAGAAGCGCAGCATTTCCTTGTAGAACAACGTCAGGAAGCCGGAGCCCGCGTTCAGGTTGGGCTGCAGGCCGACGAAGCCCGCCGGCTTGCCGGCCTCGGAACCCGTGGTGGAAACGCCGCTCTCGGGCGGCCGTGCGACGACGCTCATGCCGCCTTCTCCAGCGACGCCGAGGCGGAGTCCCCGTGCATGATGTTCAGGAAAGCATCCTCGAGATCGGCGGGCAGCACTTCGATGCCGTCGATGATCCCGCCGGCCGTGCGGACCTGCGCCAGCAGGGACTCCAGTTCCGTGCTGTTGTCCAGGCGCAGCACCGCGCGGTTGCCCTGGCGCTGCACCAGCTTCTCGTCCAGGGTGCGGCTCTTGCCCGCGGGCCACCCCGATGCGCCCATGTGCAGCACCAGGCGCGAACCGCCGACCTTGGCCAGCAGCGCCCGCGTGGTATCCAATGCCACGATGCGGCCGGCCTTGAGCATGGCGATGCGGCCGCACAGTTCCTCGGCCTCTTCCAGGTAATGGGTGGTGAGCAGGATGGTGTGGCCCATGCGGTTCAGGCGCGAGATGAACTGCCACAGCGTACGCCGCAGGTCCACGTCCACGCCGGCGGTGGGTTCGTCCAGCACGATCACGGGCGGCCGGTGCACCAGCGCCTGCGCCACCAGCACCCGCCGCTTCATGCCGCCCGACAGCGCGCGCATGTTGTCGTCGGCCTTGGAGGTCAGGCCCAGGTTTTCCAGGATCTCGTCGATCCAGTCGTCATTGTTGCGCAGCCCGAAATAGCCCGACTGGATGCGCAGCGTCTCGCGGACCGTGAAGAACGGGTCGAACACCAGCTCCTGCGGCACCACGCCCAGTGCCCGGCGGGAGGCGCGGAACTGGGACACGACGTCGTAGCCGCAGATGGATACCTGGCCCGTGGTCGCGCGCGACAAGCCCGCCAGGATCGCGATCAGCGAGGTCTTGCCCGCGCCGTTCGGCCCCAGCAGCCCGAAGAACTCGCCCTGGGCGATGTCCAGGCTGACATCGTTCAGCGCCTGGAACCCATCCACCGCCTGGCCAGCGCCCACGCGCCGCCACAGGCTGGTCTGCCTGGGGTACACCTTGGAAACATGCTCGATGCGAACGGCGGATGACATGGCTTGATCAGAAAACACTACCGCGCCGGGGGGCCTCGCAGCCCCCTAAAAAGCGCAAATCCCGGCAAACGCCGGGCAATTCCCCATTATAGAGGATGGTCGGAAACAGCAAGAGCTGACTACCCGGCCTACCCCAGGGCACCGCGGATCCGGCTTTGCCGGTCCGCCAGTGCCGCCCCTGGGGGCACGCGTCAGCGCGTAGGGGGTCATTTGAATGCAGCGTTCCGCTCCGCCAGCGACTTGATCAGGCCATCGACGCCGTTCTGGCCGATCTGCTGCGAGAACTGGTTGCGATAGTTCTCGATCAGCCATACGCCCAGCACGTTGACGTCGTAGATCTTCCAGCCCTGGCCCGCCTTCTCCATGCGGTAGTCCACGGGGATGGGATCGCCGGCCGGCTGCTTGATCACGGTCTTGACCACCACGTCGGTGGCGTCGGCCGGGTAGTGCGAGGGCCGCAGTTCCACCGCGGTCTGCTGCTTCACGGACGAGACCGCGCCGCTATAGGTGCGCACCAGGGTAGTGCGGAATTCCTTGACCAGCGCCTTCTGCTGCTCGGGCGTCGCCTGGCGCCAGTAGCGGCCGGCGGCCAGCCGGGTCGTCTTTTCGAAGTCGACGTACGGCAGGATCTTCTGGTCCACCAGTTGCAGCAGGCGCTGCGGATTGCCGGACTGCACCGACGGATCGGCCTTGATGGCGGCCAGCACTTCGCCCGTGACCTGCTGGATCAGCGCCTCGGGCGTACCGGCGCCCTGCGCCCGGGCCGCCTGCATGGCGCCCATGGCCAGGATGACGCCGGCGGCCAGCGCCAGCAGCCAGTTCAGGATCCGGGGCGCGGCCGCCGCGGGCATCGTCATGTTTTTTGAAATCATGGAAATCCTTACTTTTGCAGTGCACCCGACGCCGGAGCGGGCGCCGCGGCATCGTCATCGTCGTCGTAGTTGGGCAGAGAATAGTCCGGCAACGCCCCCTCCGCGCCGCTGGCGCCGCGGATCAGGCTGGCGCGCCGCTGCAGGTAGGCATCGCGGGTGAAGGTGTAGGGATCCAGGGCGACCTGGTCGAGCAGGTTGCCCACTTCGAGCAGGTTGGCGCGCGCGTTCACGACACGCAGGCCGTAGACGCTGTTGCGCACGGGCACGTTGTCGATATTGCCGACGGCCACCGGATCGGCCAGGAAATCGACCGCCGTGCCGCCCGCGTCGCGGATGGTGCTGGGCCCCAGCAGCGGCAGCACCAGGTACGGGCCGGCGCCGACGCCCCAGACGCCCAGGGTCTGCCCGAAATCGGCCTTGTTGCGGGGCAGGCCGTTCTGCGTGGCGAGGTCGAAGCAGCCGAACACGCCCATCGTGGTGTTCAGCAGGACGCGGAAGGTGGTGTTGATGCCGTCCGGCGCACGGTTCTGCAGGAAGCTGTTGATGGCCGACATCACGTCGCCCACGTTGGCGAACATGTTGCGCACGCAGCTTCGCACCGGCGACGGCACCACGTTCACGTAGCCCTGCGCCACCGGCTTGAGCACGGCGCGATCGACCGTGTCGTTGAACTTGTACATGCTGCGGTTGAATCCCTCCAGGGGATCCCGCGGGTCGGCCGGCCGCCCTTCCGGGGCGGTGGCACAGCCCGCCAGCCCTGCCGCCAGCATCAATGCCAGGATTTTCTTATTCATCTTCATACACTCGTCGTCATTTCGCGGCGGGCTCTGCCGAGCCCGCGGAACCGCCTTCCGCCGGCTTGCCGGCACCACCCTCGGCAGCCTTGCTGTAGAGGAACTGGCTGATCAGGTTCTCCAGCACGACCGCGCTCTGGGTATAGCGGATCTTGTCGCCGGGGGCGAAATTCTTGTCGTCGCCGCCCGGTTCGATGCCGATGTACTGCTCGCCCAGCAGCCCCGAGGTCAGGATCTTGGCGGACGAATCGGTGGGAAACTGGTAGCGCGCGTCCAGGTCCAGCGTGACCACGCCCTGGAACATCTTGTCGTCGAACGCGATGCTGGACACCCGCCCCACGACCACGCCGGCGCTCTTGACCGCCGCGCGCGGCTTGAGCCCACCGATGTTGTCGAAATTGGCCGTCACCGCATAGGTCTTGCCCACCGACAGCACGCTCAGCAGGTTGCCTGCCTTCAAGGCCAGGAAGACCAGGGCGAGTGCGCCCACCAGCACGAATATTCCCACCCAGAGATCGACTTTTTCTCGCGACATCTCGTATTCCTCCGGTACCCCGCCCACGCGGCGGGTCCCTAAGCCAATTGCTTGCAACGGCCGCCCGACGGGCGCCGCGCCTTGTTTAGTTGCCGAACATCCAGGCCGTCAGCAGGAAGTCCAGGCCCAGCACCGCCAGCGACCCGGCCACGACGGTACGCGTGGTCGCGCGCGACACGCCCTCGGGCGTGGCCTTGGCGTAATAGCCCTGGTAGAGCGCGATCAGCGTGACCGCCACCCCGAAGACGATGCTCTTGAGCACGCCGTTGCCCACGTCCTTCCAGACATCGACGCCATTCTGCATTTGCGACCAGAAGGCGCCGTCATCCACGCCGATGAGCAGCACGCCCACGCCCCAGCCGCCCAGGATACCGACCGCGGAAAACACCGCCGCCAGCAGCGGCATGGCGATGATGCCGCCCCAGAAGCGCGGCGCCAGCACCCGGCGCACGGGATCCACGGCCATGACCTCCATGGCCGACAGTTGCTCGCCCGCCTTCATCAGGCCGATTTCGGCGGTCAGCGAGGTGCCGGCTCGGCCGGCGAACAGCAGCGCGGTCACGACCGGGCCCAGCTCACGCACCAGGCTGAGCGCGACCAGCAGGCCCAGCGCCTGCTCGGAACCGTAGCGGTTCAGGGTGTAGTACCCCTGCAGCCCCAGCACGAAGCCGACGAACAGGCCGGATACGGCGATGATCACCAGCGAATAGTTGCCGATGAAGTGGATCTGCTGCACCACCAGCCGCGGACGGCGCAGCGCGGTGCCGCTCTTGAACAGCAGCTCGATGAAAAACCGGGCAAAGGTGCCCAGGCCGACCAGCGATGCGCGCGTGCCGGCGCCCACCGAGATCAGGAAACGGGTCAGGGCCATCAGCGCACCCTCCGCTGGCGCTCGAGCCAGGCCTGGTAGGCAGGCGTTTCGGGATACTGGAAAGCCACCGGGCCGTCGGGCTCGCCGTGGAGGAACTGGTGCACGAACGGATCCTGCGACGCGGACAGTTCGGCCGGCGTACCGCCGGCGACGACGGTCCCGCGCCCCAGCAGGTAGACCTGGTCCGTGATGTGGAAGGACTCCTGCACGTCGTGCGTGATCAGCACCGACGCGCAGCCCAGCCGGTCGGTCATGGTCCGGATCAACTGGGCGGTCACGCCCATGGAGATGGGGTCCAGGCCGGCGAACGGTTCGTCATACAGGATCAGCTCGGGTTCCAGCACCACGGCTCGCGCCAGCGCGACCCGGCGCGCCATGCCGCCCGAGATTTCCGAGGTCCGCAGGAAGGCGGCCGCCTTCAGGCCCACGGCGTCCAGCTTGGACAACACCCGTTCCAGGATTTGCTGTTCGGTCATGGAGGTGTGCTCGCGCAACGGGAACGCCACGTTCTCATAGACGTCCAGGTCCGTGAACAGCGCCCCCTGCTGGAACAGCACGCCCATGCGCTTGCGCAGATCGAACAGGCGGTCGCCCGACAACTGCCCGATATCCTCGCCCAGCACAAGCGCCCTGCCCGCCTGGGGCGGCAACTGGCCCGTGGCCGCGCGCAGCAGCGTGGTCTTGCCCGACCCGGAGCCGCCCATGATGGCCACCACCTGCCCGCGACGGACCTGCATGTCGACGTCCCGTAGGATGACACGGTCGCCATAGCCCACCGACAGGCCGTCGAAGGCTAGCGCCACATCGGTGGGGGAATGCGTAGATCGTGCCGAATCAGGCATGTAGAGGCAAGAAGAGTTGAAAAGATGGGCGTTGCTTGCAAAAAACCGGTGGGTTCGAGGGGAATCCAGCGGGGGATTCTAACAGCAGCACGCCTGGGCACCGTGCTAACCCTTAGGCAGCAGCGGGTTTTGTCCCCCGGCGCATACGCCGCGATTTGCCGGCGGCGCATGCTCGTCCTGTCCATGGCGCGCCGAAGCCCGGCATGGCCCATGGAAGAGTGCAGATTATGAACCACGGCGCCCCGCGCCGGTTTACGTTTTTACAACAAACGCCCGGCTCGCCGGTGTATCCACATGAAAAACGCCCCGAGGTCCGGCCGGACGACTCGGGGCATGATGCCACCGCGCTTTTAAGCGCGGATTAATGTCAGCGAGGCAGCTCGGTCGCCCCCATCAGGAAGGTATCGACCGAGGCCGCGCACTGGCGGCCTTCGCGGATGGCCCAGACCACCAGCGACTGGCCGCGCCGCATGTCGCCGGCCGCGAAGACCTTGTCGACGTTGGTGCGGTAGTCGTCGGTATTGGCCCGCGCGTTGCCCCGGGCATCGCGCTCGACACCGAAGGCTTCCAGCACCTGCTGCACGGGCGACACGAACCCCATGGCGAACAGCACCAGGTCGGCGGGCAACTCGAACTCGGAGCCCTCGACCTCGACCATCTTCATCTGACCGTTGTCGCCGCGCACCCACTCGACGCGGCAGGCCACGAGCGAGGTCACCTTGCCGTTCTTGCCCTTGAAGGCCTTGGTCGACACCGCCCAGTCGCGGTCCACGCCCTCTTCGTGGGACGAGGAGGTGCGCAGCTTCAGCGGCCAGTACGGCCAGGTCAGTTCCTTGTTCTCGGATACCGGGGGCTGCGGCATGACCTCGAACTGGGTGACGGACGCCGCGCCATGGCGGTTGCTGGTGCCCACGCAGTCCGAGCCCGTGTCGCCGCCGCCGATCACGATGACGTGCTTGCCGGTGGCCATGATCTGGTCCTTGAGCTTGTCGCCCGCCACCACCTTGTTCTGCTGCCGCAGGAAATCCATCGCGAAATGCACGCCCTGCAGTTCGCGGCCCGGCACCGGCAGGTCGCGCGGGGTTTCCGCCCCGCCCGACACGACGATGGCGTCGAACTCGGCTTGCAGTTCCTGCGGCGTCTTCACGGTGGCGGAGATGCCCAGCGCCTTGGCGTCCTCGGGCCGCCCCACGAACGTCGAGGGACGGAACACGACGCCTTCCTGCTCCATCTGCGCCATGCGGCGGTCGATCTGCCACTTTTCCAGCTTGAAGTCGGGGATGCCGTAGCGCAGCAGCCCGCCGATGCGGTCGCTTTTCTCGAACACGGTCACGTCGTGGCCGGCGCGCGCCAGTTGCTGCGCGCAGGCCAGCCCCGCGGGGCCGGAGCCGACCACCGCGACTTTCTTGCCCGTCTTGGCCTTGGGCGAGGCCGGCACCACCCAGCCGTGCTCCCAGCCGTGGTCGATGATGGCGTGCTCGATCGACTTGATGCCGACGGCATCGCTGTTGATATTGAGGGTACACGCCGCCTCGCAGGGCGCCGGACAGATGCGCCCGGTGAACTCGGGAAAATTGTTGGTGGAATGCAGCACCGCCAGCGCCTGCTTCCAGTTCTGCCTGTACACCAGGTCATTCCAGTCGGGAATGATGTTGTTGACCGGACAGCCGTTCGTGCAGAACGGAATGCCGCAGTCCATGCACCGGGCACCCTGCTGCTTGGCCTGCTCGGTGTTCAGATGGAGGACGAATTCCTTCCAGTGCTTGACGCGCTGCTCAGGCGCTTCCGCGGCTTCCTGCAGACGCTGGTATTCCAGAAATCCGGTGACCTTACCCATGGCTCTTTCCTGACTATCCTGTTTGGAGCCGGCGCGTGCGCCGCGCCGGCTCCGATTCTTCATTACGGTTCACGCCGCCTCCCGGCGGCAGGGCGTGCCTAGGCGGCCAGCTTCTGCGGATTCCGGGCATCCCACATTTCGCCCAGCGCGCGCCGGTACTCCGTCGGCATGACCTTGACGAACCGGGTGCGGGCGGTCTCCCAGGCATCCATGATGTCGCGGGCGCGGAAGCTGCCGGTGTAGCGGAAATGGTTCTCGACCAGGCGGCGCAGGATGGCCTCGTCGGTATCCCGCTCGCCGCCCCGCACCATGCTGTGCCACAGGCGCTGCGAACCTTCCTTCTCCTGGACCGCCGCGGGAACGACTTCCTCGAGCTCGACCATGGCCATGTTGGCGCGCAGACGGAAGGCGCCGTCCGGGTCGTAGACGTAGGCCACGCCGCCCGACATGCCCGCGGCGAAGTTGCGGCCGGTCTCGCCCAGCACCACCACGGTGCCGCCGGTCATGTATTCGCAGCCGTGGTCGCCCACGCCTTCCACCACCGCCGCGGCGCCCGAGTTGCGCACCGCGAAGCGCTCGCCCGCCACGCCGTTGAAGTAGGCCTCGCCCGACAGCGCGCCGTACAGCACGGTATTGCCGACGATGATGTGCTCGGGCCCATGGCCGCGGAAATCATTGGGCGAGCGCACGATGATGCGGCCGCCGGACAGTCCCTTGCCGACGTAGTCGTTGCCGTCGCCCACCAGGTCCAGCGTCACGCCATGGGCCAGGAAGGCACCGAAGCTCTGGCCGGCGGTGCCGTTGCACTGGATGTGGATGGTGTCGTCGGGCAGGCCCTCGTAGCCGTACTTGCGCGCCACCATGCCGGATAGCATGGCGCCGATGGTGCGGTTCACGTTGCGCACCGTCGTGATGAACGAGACCTTCTCGCCACGCTCGATGGCGGGACGCGCACGCTCGATCAACTGGTGGTCCAGCGCCTTGGCCAGGCCGTGGTCCTGTTCATCCACGTGCAGGCGGGCCACGTCGGCCGCCACGCGCGGCTGGTGGAACACGCGGCTGAAGTCCAGGCCGCGCGCCTTCCAGTGTTCGATGCCGGCACGCATGTCGAGCAGGTCGGAACGGCCGATCAGGTCGTCGAACTTGCGTATGCCCAGCTGGGCCATGATTTCGCGCACTTCCTCGGCGATGAAGAAGAAGAAGTTGACGACGTGCTCGGGCTTGCCCTGGAACTTGGCGCGCAGGACGGGATCCTGCGTGGCCACGCCCACCGGGCAGGTATTCAGGTGGCACTTGCGCATCATGATGCAGCCTTCGACCACCAGCGGCGCGGTGGCGAACCCGAATTCGTCGGCGCCCAGCAACGCGCCGATCACGACGTCGCGGCCGGTCTTCATCTGGCCGTCGGCCTGCACGCGGATACGGCCGCGCAGGTGGTTCAGCACCAGGGTCTGCTGCGTCTCGGCCAGGCCCAGTTCCCACGGCGTGCCGGCATGCTTGATCGACGACACGGGCGAAGCGCCGGTGCCGCCGTCGTGGCCGGCGATCACCACGTGGTCGGACTTGGCCTTGGCCACGCCCGCGGCCACCGTGCCGACACCGACCTCGGACACCAGCTTGACCGAGATGGATGCCTGGGGATTGGCGTTCTTCAGGTCATGGATGAGCTGGGCCAGGTCCTCGATGGAATAGATGTCGTGGTGCGGCGGAGGCGAGATCAGGCCCACGCCCGGCACCGAGAAGCGCAGCTTGGCGATGTATTCCGACACCTTGTGGCCGGGCAGCTGGCCGCCCTCGCCGGGCTTGGCGCCCTGCGCCATCTTGATCTGGATCTGGTCGGCGCTGGCCAGGTACTCGGCCGATACGCCGAAGCGTCCCGAGGCCACCTGCTTGATGCGCGAACGCAGCGAATCGCCGGCCTTCAGCGGCACGTCGGCCACCACGCGGTCGGCGCCCAGCACCGACGCCAGGGTGTCGCCGTCCTTGATGCCGGCCTTGCCGTGCTGCAGTTCGGCGCGATAGCGCAGTTCGTCCTCGCCGCCCTCGCCCGTATTGGACTTGCCGCCGATGCGGTTCATCGCGATCGCCAGCACCGAGTGGGCCTCGGTCGAGATCGACCCCAGCGACATCGCGCCGGTCGCGAAGCGCTTGACGATCTCCTTGGCCGGCTCGACCTCGGCCAGCGGAATGGCGTGGGCAGGGTCGAACTTGAACTCGAACAGGCCGCGCAGCGTCATGTGGCGCTTGCTCTGGTCGTTGATGATCTGCGCGTATTCCTTGTAGGTGCGGTAGTTGTCCGCACGGGTGGAATGTTGCAGCTTGGCGATGGCGTCCGGCGTCCACATGTGCTCTTCGCCGCGGATCCGGAAGGCGTATTCGCCACCCTCGTCCAGCGCGCCGTCCAGCAGCGGGTCATTGCCGAAGGCCGCCTTGTGCATGCGCAGGGATTCCTCGGCCACCTCGAAGATGCCGATGCCCTCGATGTTGCTGGCGGTGCCCGGGAAATACTGCTCGACCAGCGGACGGTTCAGGCCCACGGCCTCGAAGATCTGGGCGCCGGTGTACGACATGTAGGTCGAGATGCCCATCTTGGACATGACCTTCTGCAGGCCCTTGCCGATGGCCTTGACGTAGTTGTAGATGGCCTTGTCCACGGGCACCTTGGCGTCGTGCTCGTGCTCGTGGGCCAGCGCCTCCATCGCCAGGTAGGGGTGCACCGCCTCGGCGCCGTAGCCGCCCAGCAGCGCGAAATGATGCACCTCGCGCGCCGAGCCGGTTTCCACCACCAGGCCGGTGCTGGTGCGCAGGCCGGCGCGGATGAGATGCTGGTGCACGGCCGAGGTGGCCAGCAGCGCGGGAATGGGCACGCGGTTCGCGTCGACCAGCCGGTCGGACACGATCAGGATGTTGTAGCCGCTCTTGACGGCATCCACCGCCTGGGCGCACAGCGCCGCGACCCGGGCCTGGATGCCTTCCTTGCCCCAGGCGGCCGGATAGGTGATGTCCAGCTCGAAGCTCTTGAACTTGCCGTTCGTGACGCGCTCGATGTGGCGGATCTGCGCCATGTCGGCGAAGTCCAGCACCGGCTGCGCCACTTCCAGGCGCAGCGGCGGGTTCACGTTGTTGATGTCGAGCACGTTGGGCTTGGGCCCGATGAACGACACCAGCGACATCACCATGTTTTCGCGGATGGGGTCGATGGGCGGGTTGGTGACCTGCGCGAACAGCTGGCGGAAGTAGTTGTAGAGGCTCTTGTTCTTGTTGGACAGCACGGCCAGCGGCGCGTCGTTGCCCATCGAGCCCGTGGTTTCCTCGCCCAGCGCGGCCATGGGGCGCAGGATGAACTTGTAGTCCTCCTGCGTCCAGCCGAATGCCTGCTGCCGGTCGAGCATGGGCACGGACGAGCGGCCTTCCTCGACCTCTTCGCGGACGGGTTCGGGCAGCGTGTCCAGCTTGATGCGGATGCGCTCGATCCACTGGCGGTACGGCTTGCTGTTGGCGAGCTGGTCCTTCAGTTCCTTGTCGTCGATGATGCGGCCGAGCTCCAGGTCGATCAGGAACATCTTGCCCGGCTGCAGGCGCCACTTCTTGACGATCTTGCTTTGCGGGACCGGCAGCACGCCCGACTCCGAAGCCATGATGACCAGGTCGTCGTCGGTGACGATGTAGCGCGCCGGGCGCAGGCCGTTGCGGTCCAGCGTGGCGCCGATCTGGCGGCCGTCGGTGAAGGCGATGGCGGCCGGGCCGTCCCAGGGTTCCATCATCGCGGCATGGTATTCATAGAAGGCACGGCGCGCCTCGTCCATCTCGGCATGCTGTTCCCAGGCCTCGGGAATCATCATCATCATGGCGTGCGAGATGGAATAGCCGGACATGACCAGCAGTTCGAGGCAGTTGTCGAACGTGGCGGTGTCGGACTGGCCTTCGTAGACGATGGGATAGAGCTTCTTCAGGTCCTCGCCCAGCACCGGCGACTGCATCACGCCTTCGCGGGCGCGCAGCCAGTTGAAGTTGCCCTTGACCGTGTTGATCTCGCCGTTGTGGGCGATCAGGCGATAGGGGTGGGCCAGCGGCCAGGCGGGGAAGGTGTTGGTGGAGAAACGCTGGTGCACCAGGGCCAGCGCCGTGACGGCGCGCGCGTCGGCCAGGTCGCGGTAGTAGCGGCCCACCTGGTCGGCCAGCAGCAGGCCCTTGTAGACCACGGTGCGGCTGGAGATGGACGGCACGAAGTATTCCTTGCCGTGCTTCAGGTGCATCTTCTGGATGGCGTGCGAGGCCATCTTGCGGATGACATACAGCTTGCGCTCGAGCGCGTCGGGCACCATGACGTCGCCGCCCCGGCCGATGAAGAGCTGCCGGATGACCGGTTCCATGCTCTTCACGTTGGGCGACATCGGCATGTCCTTGTCGATGGGCACGTCGCGCCAGCCCAGCACCACCTGGCCCTCGGCGCGCACGGCGCGCTCGAGCTCGGCCTCACAGGCCAGCCGCGACCCTATTTCCTGGGGCAGGAACACCATCGCCACCCCGTATTCCCCGGGAGCGGGCAGGACCACGCCCTGGGCGGCCATTTCCTCGCGGTACAGCGCATCGGGGATCTGGATCAGGATGCCGGCGCCATCGCCCATGAGGGGATCGGCGCCCACCGCGCCGCGGTGGTCGATGTTCTCGAGGATCTTCAGGCCCTGCTGGATGATGGAATGGCTTTTCTGGCCCTTGATGTGGGCCACGAAACCCACGCCACAGGCGTCGTGTTCGTTGGACGGGTCGTACAGGCCCTGGGCGTCCGGCTGGCGCGGCGCGGGCAGGCCGATGCGCGAAGCGTCGATGACGGCCGTCCGGGACGACGGGGCCGAGAGGTGATCCTGGCTGGATAGGGGCATGGTGCGCTCCGCTGGAGGACTCGCGTGCCGGGCACGAATCCGGGTACTGGACATCGGGAATTCCGGACCCGGCGCGCACAGGAGCAGCGCCAGGGGGAAAACGACGATACTGCGGCGCACCAGGGGCCGCAAGAAAAATAAAAAGGGGAACGTCCCCAATTATTATCCAGGCTACAAATCGAGGAAATTAAATTGGGGTCGCACCATTACCGTGCGTTTTCATCCTCTGCTCGCGGCTGCTTCCGGGGCCTCCCCCGCTTGCTGGCCGCGGCGCGCCGGCTGCTGGTGCCCTCGAGCGACTGCACGAAGGCCGGCCCACCCAAGGCCCATTGGCCGTATAGCGCCTGTTCGATGCGCTGCGCCGCCGAGGGCGCCACGCCCTCGGCCATTCTGGCGCGGTAGTTGGCCTGCCGGTCGAACGGCGTATTGCCGCAGGCCCAATAGTCGGCATGGTCGTGCAGCAGCCCCGCCGCCGCGGCCCCCACGTGCGCCGGGGCCGAGGACCAGCGCCACAGTTCCGCATCGCCGGCCAGCCCCTGGCGCAGCGGGACCGTCTCGAGCCAGATCAGGCAGGGCAGCACCCAGGCGCCCGGCTCGACCAGCGTGGAGCGGAACCGGCCGGCAAAGACCCTGCCTATATGTAATCGGGCGGCCAGGCGGCGTCCCAGGGACTGGATCACGGCCGAAATCCCGCCTGGGCCCGAGGGCGTGGCCAGCAGCAACAGTTGATCGAAAGTAAGCGCCCACCCGTGAACGGCCACGCCGTGCTGCCGGGCGTCGGCCTCCAGCCAGGCGGCCACCTGGTCCAGCATGGCGCCGCCGTCGCCCCCCGCCGACAGGGGAACCGTGAAACGGGCCTGGGCGAGATGGGGAAGATCCGGAGCGTACAGGCGGGGAAGGCGGGCCATGTTTATTGGGGACGCATCAATATAGAAGGTCGGAAAATGCAGGTTTCCGCGAACGATACGCCGATTTCATGGTCTATGCAGTATGAAACCCTGATCGCCCGCCCAAGCCCGGTCCCCATCGGCTCCCCTCCGGCGCCGTCCCGACCGGGTCCGCTCGCCGTGCTGCATTGCACAGCGATCGAATCGCTTTATCGCACCCATCAAAAACACCCATTAGCACTCTTTGTTCGAGAGTGCTAACCTTCAGACATGGAGGTAAGCCGTTTATGAAACGTTCGTCGAATCAGTCCAACGTCCTCGCACCCGCCACAAGCGGTCCGGGCGCGCTGGCCCTGGCCATCGCCAACCCGGGCGCCCTTGGCACGATCGAAGCCTATATCGGCGCCGTCAACCGCCTGCCGGTGCTGACGGCCGAGCAGGAACACGACCTGGCCCTGCGCTACCAGGAAAAGCAGGACCTCAACGCCGCCCGCGAACTGGTGCTGTCGCACCTGCGCCTGGTGGTGGCCATCGCCCGCCAATACCTGGGCTACGGATTGCCGCACGCCGACCTGATCCAGGAAGGCAACGTCGGCCTGATGAAGGCCGTCAAGCGCTTCGACCCCAACCGCGGCGTACGGCTGGTCTCCTTCGCCATCCATTGGGTCAAGGCCGAGATCCACGAGTACATCCTGAAGAACTGGCGCCTGGTCAAGGTGGCGACCACCAAGGCCCAGCGCAAGCTGTTCTTCAACCTGCGCAGCCTGAAACCGGACTCGCATGCGCTCACGCCGGAGCAGGTCGAGGAAATCGCCGCCAGCCTGAACGTGCGGCCGCAGGACGTGACCGAGATGGAAGTGCGCCTGTACGGGCAGGACATGGCCCTGGAAGGCCGTGGCACCGATGACGGCGAAAACGATTTCGCCCCCATCGCCTACCTGTCGGACGAGGGCCAGCACGAGCCCAGCGCCATCCTCGAAGAACGCCGCCGCGACGAACTGCACGGCAGCGGACTGTTGCAAGCCCTGGATAGCCTGGACGAGCGGTCGCGCCGCATCATCGAGGCGCGCTGGCTGAAGGACGAAGGCGGCGCCACCCTGCAGGAACTCGCGGACGAATTCGGTGTGTCCGCCGAGCGCATCCGGCAGATCGAGGCCCGCGCCATGACCAAGATGCGCGGAGCGCTGGCCGAATACGCCTGAGCTCGCAAGCATCCCCGCGCCGCTGGGCGCGGATCCAAGGCGGATGCCGGAACGCGACCGGCTCCGCCTTTTTCATCGCCGGGCCGCCCCAAGATGAAAAATGCCCCCTTGGGGGGCAGCGCCGCCGCGACGCGGCAAGCGTGGGGGCCATTTTTCATCGCCGGGCCGCCCCAAGATGAAAAGCGCCCCCTTGGGGGGCAGCGCCGCCGCGGTGGGGCCACTTGCCATGCCGGTGCCGGCACCGGTCACATCACGTTACAGAAATGGCGGAAATTTACGTGGAAACACGGGTGGCGGGTGAACTTCCCCGCCTGGGCGTGGACTAACCATCAGGTGGGACACGCTTTGGGTGCAACGCCCTCGTGTCGGAATGTCGGGCTTCCCCCCGCTCGACGTTTCTTCCGGCGCAGTCTGCCGGTACCAGCCGATACATCCGCCTCTGCTTTTCTCCTCCCTCCCCCCCACTTGAGGCGGATATTCCACGGGACACCTTCGGTGTCCCGTTTTTTTATGCTCCCCCCTACGCGCTGACGCGCGCCCCCCAGGGGGCGATGCGGGTGGACCGGCAAAGCCGGATCCACCGCATCCTGGGTCTAGTACCCGTTTCTTGGGTTGCGGCACCGGTGCTATCGCTGGCTGCCAGCGGTAGCAACCGTGCTTCAGTCCACGATGCTTTCCCTAGACCCAGGAAACCGCGGATCTGGCTCCGCCAGTCCGCCGGTTTCGCCCCCTGGGCCCGGCGCCGAGCCGCCCCAAGGCGGGCCCAGGCCCCCTCGGGGGGCTGCCGCGTAGCGGCTGGGGGCTCACCATCCAGGGCGCGCGTCAGCGCGTAGGGGGGGTTACAACAATTGGCGAATGTCGCTGGCCAGGGCGTCGACGCCGGCATTGTGGCGGGCGAAGAGGCGCAGGTGGCCGTCGGGGTCGTAGATGTAGACGCCGGCGGTGTGGTCCATGGTGTAGGAACCGGGCTCCTTGCCGGGGACCTTGGCGTAGAACACCTTGAAGGACTTGGCCACGCGGGCGGTGGCATCGGCGTCGCCGCGCAGCCCGAGGAAGCTGGGGTCGAACTGGGTCACGTACGCACGCAGGATCTCGGGCGTGTCACGCTCGGGATCCACCGTCACGAAGGCGACCTGGACCTTGTCGCCGTCCTTGCCCAGGCTGCTCTTGACCTGCACGAACTCGGCCAGCGTGGTCGGACACACGTCGGGACACTGCACGAAGCCGAAGAACACCACCAGGACCTTGCCCTTGAAGTCCTGCAGCGTGCGCGGCTGTCCGTTGAAATCCGTCAGGGACAGATCCGTTCCCAGATCCGATCCGCTCACGTCGGTGCTGTTGAACGAAGGCTTCTTCTGGCAAGCCGCCAACATCGCCGCCGCCACGGCGGCAGCGCCGGCGCGCAGGACGAAACGGCGGGAAACAGCAAACTCGGCCATGACTAACCCTCAATGACGACAAACGGAGGGAGAATCCGCCCGGACACGGGCGGACGTCCCTCACAACCAGTGATCGACCAGCAGGGCCGCGAACAGCAGCGACAGATACAGGATCGAATAGCGAAACAGGCGCCGCGCCAGCTCGTCGCTGTAGCTGCGGTAGAGCTTCCAGGCATAGCCCACGAACACCAGCCCCAGGGCCACGGCGCTGGCCAGGTAGACCAGGCCGCTCATGCGGATCACGTAGGGCAGCAGCGTGGTGGCGAACAGCGCCACGGAATACAGCAGGATGTGCAGCCGCGTGAGCTTCTGGCCGTGCGTGACGGGCAGCATGGGCAGGCCGGCGTTCTCGTAGTCCTTGGTGCGGTACAGCGCCAGGGCCCAGAAATGCGGCGGCGTCCAGATGAAGATGATCAGTACCAGCAGCCACGCCTCGGCCGGGACGCTGTCGGCCACGGCGGCCCAGCCCAGCGCCGGCGGCATGGCGCCGGAAAGGCCGCCGATCACGATGTTCTGCGGCGTGCGGGGCTTCAGGATGACGGTATAGATGATGGCGTAGCCGACGAAGGTCGCGAAGGTCAGCCACATGGTCAGCGGATTGACCAGGGTGTAGAGCACGGTCATGCCCAGGCCGCCGACCACGCCCGACATGGCGATAATCTGCAGCGCGCCGATGTCGCCCCGCGCGGTGGGCCGGTGCGCGGTGCGGGCCATGCGCGCGTCGACCTGCTCCTCGATCAGGCAGTTGATGGCGAAGGCGGCCGCCGCCAGCAGCCAGATGCCTATCGTCGCCGCGATCACGGTCTGCCACGGCGGCACGGCGGGGGTGGCGAGGAACATGCCGATGACCGCGCAGAAAACGGCAAGCTGGCTGACGCGAGGCTTGGTCAGCACCCAATATTGCCGAAGACGCAGACTGACGGTAGACACAGTAATGCTTTCCATGAGGATTCCCGAACTTCAGTAGGCCCTCGCGCCGCCATCCGGCGCGTGGCGGGCCCGTCCCAGCCTGACCAGCAGCGTCACGCACAGGATGGTCAGGACGGCGGCCCCGCCGTTATGCAGCACGGCGATCACTATAGGCCATTGCAGGAAAATGCTGGTCAGCCCGGTCAGCAGTTGCACCACGAGCATGGCCAGCAGCGCCCGCGACGGCCCCTGCAGGCCGTCGTATCGGCGCAACCTGAGCGCCAATCCGCCCAGGTAGATCAGGACCACGAACGCGAAATTGCGATGCGTCCAGTGGATGGCGGTCAGCGCGCTTTGCGAGATGATCTCGCCCGATGGCAGCTCGCCCAGCCCGCGCACGATCGAATAGCCGCCGCCGAAGTCCATGTCCGGCAGCCACTGGCCGTGGCAGGTCGGGAAATCCATGCAGGCCAGCGCCGCGTAATTCGTGCTGACCCAGCCCCCCAGCGCCAGCTGCGTATACAGCAACACCAGGCCGACCGCCACGTATTTCCGCCAACGTCCGGCTTCCGGCACGATATCCGGCAGCACGGTCTGCCTGGCCGACAGCCAGGTCAGCAGCGCCAGCAGGCTGATCCCGCCCAGCAGGTGGGCGGTGACCACGGCCGGCATCAGTTGATGGGTGACGGTCCAGGCGCCGAAGGCCCCCTGCAGGCAGACCGCCGGCAGGATCACCGTGGCCAGCCAGGGGGACTGTGCCAGCGCCTTGCGGTGGCGCCAGGCCATGAACACGATGCCGATGATCAGCATGCCCAGCAGGGTGCCCGCGTAGCGGTGGATCATCTCTATCCAGGCCTTGGATAGTGTAACCGGTCCTTCGGGCATGGCCGTCGCGGCGGCGTGGATGTCATGCCGCGCCCCGATCGGGGACGCATTGCCGTAGCAACCCGGCCAGTCGGGGCAGCCCAGGCCGGAATCGGTCAGCCGCACGAAGGCGCCGAACATGATCAGGTCGAAGGTCAGGAACATCGTGAACGCCACCAGCCTGGCGTAGCGGGCGCGGATCCGGGTGGTGCCCTCTTCGAGGCGTTGCGTGTCCATGGTCCCGCCCTAGCCGATGCGCGACGCGTGCAGCAGCTTGCCGATGTCCTCGCGCAGGCGCAGGGGATCGGGATTCTCGGGGAAGCGCAGCATCAGGTTGTTGCGAGGGTCGACCAGCCAGATGTGCTGGCCGAGCGCCGCGGGCGTGGCGTCGACGCCGGGCGGCAGCGCGAGGAAGCGCCCCACCTGCTCGGCCCGGGCGCGGACCATGTGGGTGCCTTCGTAGGCGCGGATGACCACGGTCGGCACGGGCTCGTCGTCCAGGATCAGCCAGACGCGCTCGATGCGCCCCACGTTCTTGCCCGTGCTGGCATGCGTCTGGCGCATGATGTAGAGCTTCTTGGCGCACTCGTCGCCGCAGTCGCCGCCGTGGGCGGCCACCATGACCCACTTGCCGTTCAGGCTGCGCAGGTCGAACGGCGTGCCGTCCAGGTCCGTCAATTGCAGTTGCTCGGCCGGCGGAACCGGGCGCTGCGGCTCGACCAGGTCGCCGTAGTTGGTGCCGGCGCTGCCCGGACGCCATTCCAGGAAATAGACCAGCGCGGCCGCCACCACGGGCGCGGCGCAGATCGCCAGCACCGCGTACAGGGCGAACAGCGAGCGCCGTGGCCGGACGGCGGCGCCGCTAGCGTTTCGGGCGGAGGACTCGGACAAGGATGACTCCAAAGGCGATGGCGGCGATGGCCGCGAACGAAAACCACTGCAACGCATAACCGCGGTGCGTGTCTATATTGGTAGGCGGACCGGCCCAGTCGCGGACCAGCCCGTCCGGCGCTTCGCCGGTCTGCTCCAGCACGGCGGGCAGCAGGGCCACACCCGCGGCCTTGGCGTAGGTCTCCAGCTCCAGGTTCTGCACCCGGGGCGGCGCGCCGGGCCAGCCGGGCAGGCTCGATGCCAACTCGTCGCGCTTGCGCCCGCTCAACGCGGGCAGTTCGAACAGGCGCGGCACGCGCGGGACGAGTTCGCCCCGCACGGTGACCGGGCCGGTCGGCGTACGTACGGTGACCGGGGCGTCGGGCACGGGACGCGGCAGCCAGCCCCGCAGTACGGCCACCGCCTGCCGGCCCTCGTCGTCGAACGCCAGCGGCGTCACGACCCAGAAACCCGGCCGGCCGTCCGCCATGCGGTTGTCCAGCAGCACCGTCCGGTCGGCCAGCCAGTGGCCGGAGGCCTGGGCCGACCGCCAGGGGATCAGGTCCTGGGCGGTCCGCTCCGGCCCCAGGGCCAAGGGCGGCAAGCCGCGGCCCGCTTCCAGCGCGGCCAGGGTGGCGGCTTTTTCGTGAGCCCGCCCCAGTTGCCAGCGGCCCAGCGCGACCGTGACCGCCACGGTGGCGGCCAGCAGCACCAGGGCCAGCGGGACCGACCCACCGCCGGCATGCCTGCGGCCGGCCGGCGGGATCGGCGCCGGCATGCCGGCAGGATGGGGCGCCGAGCGTTTCATGCAGCGGAAGAAGCGCACGGCACCGCGCGGACTGCCATAATCGCGGGCTGGAGGAGAGATTCGATGCGCATCATAGTAGGCATAGCCTTCGTCGGCATTCTGTACAGCTTGGGTTCCGCCCTGGTCTACCTGATGAGGGACACCGGCAATAGCAAGCGTATGGTCTACGCGCTGACGGCCCGGATCGGCCTGTCGGTGCTGTTGTTCCTGTTCGTGCTGTTCGCCCATTGGATGGGCTGGATCCAGAGCACCGGCCTGCGTTGACCGGCCCGCGCCAGGCGGCGCGGCATCTGGACGGCCCCGGCGGCCCCGAAGGGCAGGCCCCTGTCCGGCTCACCGGAAGGCCCAGCCTGCTAGTGTGCCTGCCCCCACACACCCCGGGAAGCGGCCAACTGTCGCAGGCCGCTGAGAACATGTCCCCCTTCCGTCTCACGCCCCCCCGAACCAGGGCACAGCGGATCCGGCTCCGCCGGTCCGCCAGTGCCGCCCCCCTGGGGGGGCGCGCGTCAGCGCGTAGGGGGGGGGTTCCCTTCTAGAACCAGTAGACGAAGAGGTACAAGCCCAGCCACACGACGTCGACGAAGTGCCAGTACCAGGCGGCGCCTTCGAAGCCGAAATGGTGGGTAGCCGTGAAGTCGCCCCGGATCAGGCGGCGCAGCATCACCGCCAGCATGATGGCGCCCATGGTGACGTGGAAGCCGTGGAAGCCCGTCAGCATGTAGAACGTGGAGCCGAAGGCGCCCGAGGTGAGCTTGAGGTTCAGCTCGGTGTACGCATGGAAATACTCATAGGCCTGGAAGCCCATGAAGGTCGCGCCCAGCAGGATGGTGACGAACAGCCAGAAGGCGGCCTTCGCGCGGTTGCTGGCCAGCAGCGCGTGGTGCGAGATCGTCAGCGTCACGCCCGAGGTCAGCAGCAGGGCGGTGTTGATGGTGGGGATCCAGAAGGGCCCCATCGCGGTGAAGGGCTCGATGGTCCCGGCCGGGCCGGTATTGGGCCAGGCGCCGGCGAAATCCGGCCACAGCACCATGCGGTTGTCGAGGTCCGACAGCCAGGGCGTGGTGAACGCGCGGGCGTAGAACAGCGCGCCGAAGAAGGCGGCGAAGAACATGACCTCGGAGAAGATGAACCAGCTCATGCTCCAGCGGTACGAAACGTCGACACGCTTGCTGTAGAGCCCGCCGGTGGACTCGGCGATGGCATCGCCGAACCAGCGGTAGAGCACGAAGAGGAAGCCGAGCACGCCGGCCAGCACGAACCATGGGCCGACGCTCACGCTGTTGACCCACAGGGCCATGCCCAGCAGGAAGAACAGCAGTGCCAGGCTGGCCGTGGCGGGATGCATGGATGGAGCCGGCACGAAATAGTACGGCGCCTCCTTGCCCGAAACCGAGTGACTTGCACTCATCTCAACTCTCCTTCGCGAATTCCACAAAACCGCACATGATTCGGAGACGGCCTTCCCGGCCATCCTTGTTCTTCTAGCCGACGACCGTCCTGACGATCAGCAGCAGCACTACCACAAACACCACCGCCATCACGACACCGGCGATGATGACGTAGATCGGATTGAGCTTGGCGGCATCGTTGCGGTAGTCCGCCCCGCGCCGCAAACCCGTGAAGGACCACAGCACCGCGCCCAGGGTCTGGAAGAAATTGAGCTTGCGGCCGGCGGCCGATTTCAGGTCGTCGCTCAACTCTTGCCTCCGGACCCGGCGGCGGGCCGCACGTCGGCCGACCGTCCGCCGACCTCGAAGAACGTATACGACAGCGTGATCGTATGCACATCCTTCGGCAGCTTGGGATCCACCACGAACACCACCGGGAACTGGCGCGTCTCGCGCGCTTTCAGGTCCTGCTGGGAAAAACAGAAGCACTCCAGCTTCTTGAAATACTGGCCGGCCACCATGGGCGCATAGCTGGGGATGGCCTGCCCCGCCATTTCGCGGTCCTGCTGGTTGGCGATCTCGTAGACGATGGTCGCCAGCTCGCCCGGATTGACGTCCATGGACGACTGCACCGGCCGGAACCGCCATGGACCGTGGATGTTCGCATCGAACACGATCTTGACGGTACGGCTGGTGTCGACCTGCGTATTGCGCGCGAAGGCGGCGGCATCGTCGTCGACCTTGGTCAGCACGTTGATGCCCGTCACCTCGCAAATGGCGCGGTACATGGGAACCAGCGCATAGCCGAAGCCGAACATCATCGCGATGATGACGGCCAGCTTGCCCAGCATCCGACGGTTGTCGGACGCGGGCTTGGCGGGTTGCCTGGGGTCGGGATGCGTCATGCGGGCACCTGCGACACGTATCGGGTCAGCCGAGGAAGACCTTGCGCAGGATCACCGCGAGGAAAAACGCGGCGACCAGAACTGCGAGTGCAAGGCCCGTGCGCCGGTTGCGGCGGCGCTGCTCGGACGTGACCATCTACTTGACCTGAGGCGGCGTTTCGAACGAATGGTACGGCGCCGGCGAAGGAAGGGTCCACTCCAGGCCGCCGTCCTCGGCGCCCCAGGGGTTGGCGGGAGCGGGCTCGCCATGGCCCCGGTAGGCCTTCAGCACGACGTACAGGAACAGCAGTTGCGACAGGCCGAACCAGAAGGCGCCGATGGTGGCGATCTGGTGGAAGTCGGTGAACTGGGCGGCGTAGTCCGCATAGCGGCGGGGCATGCCGGCCAGGCCCAGGAAGTGCATCGGGAAGAAGGTGACGTTGAACGAGATCAGCGACGACCAGAAGTGGATCTTGCCCAGCTTCTCGTCATACATCACGCCCGTCCACTTCGGCAGCCAGTAGTAGGTGCCGCCGAACAGCGCGAACAGCGAACCGGCCACCAGCACGTAGTGGAAGTGCGCCACCACGTAGTAGGTGTCCTGCACCTGGATGTCGATGGGCGCGACGGCCAGGATCAGGCCGGTGAAGCCGCCCATCGTGAACACGAAGATGAAGCCGATCGCGAACAGCATCGGCGTCTCGAAGGTCATCGAGCCGCGCCACATGGTGGCCAGCCAGTTGAAGATCTTCACGCCGGTGGGCACCGCGATCAGCATGGTCGCGTACATGAAGAACAGCTGGCCGGTGACGGGCATGCCGGTCGTGAACATGTGGTGGGCCCACACGATGAACGACAGGATGGCGATCGAGGCCGTGGCGTAGACCATGGAGGCATAGCCGAACAGGCGCTTGCGGGCGAAAACCGGGACGATGGCCGACACGATGCCGAACGCCGGCAAGATCATGATGTAGACCTCGGGGTGCCCGAAGAACCAGAAGATGTGCTGGTACATGACCGGATCGCCGCCGCCGGCCGCGTTGAAGAACGAGGTGCCGAAATGGCGGTCGGTCAGCACCATGGTGATGGCGCCGGCCAGCACGGGCATCACGGCGATCAGCAGGTAGGCGGTGATGAGCCAGGTCCAGCAGAACAGCGGCATCTTCATCAGCGTCATGCCGGGCGCGCGCATGTTCAGGATGGTCACGATGATGTTGATCGCGCCCATGATGGACGAGGCGCCCATGATGTGCACGGCGAAGATCGCGAAGTCCATGCCGGGGCCCATCTGGACCGACAGCGGCGCGTACAGCGTCCAGCCCGCGGCGGTGGCGCCGCCCGGCACGAAGAACGAGACCGTCAGCAGGATGGCGGCGACGGGCAGCAGCCAGAAGCTGAAGTTGTTCATCCGCGCGAAGGCCATGTCCGAGGCGCCGATCTGCAGCGGGATCATCCAGTTCGCGAAGCCCACGAAGGCCGGCATGATCGCGCCGAACACCATGATCAGGCCGTGCATGGTGGTGAACTGGTTGAACAGCTCGGGCTGGAAGAACTGGATGCCCGGCTCGAACAGCTCGGTGCGCAGCAGCAGCGCCAGCAGTCCGCCTTCCATCAGCATCGTGAAGGAAAAGATCAGGTACATCGTACCGATATCTTTGTGGTTCGTGGCGAACAGCCAGCGCCGCCAGCCAGTCGGATGGCCGTGGGCGTGGTCGTCATGATCGTGCCCGTGGGCGTGATCGATCGCGGTGCTGCTCATGATGGCTCCTTGCTGCTCCGTACTGCTGTCTTCGCTATCGTGACGAAGGCGCTCAATATGTGAAAACTGAACCGGTACTGCAGGCCGCCCCCGCGGGGCGGCCGCTCGTCCTTAGCGGGCCGACTTCACATCGGCGGGCTGCACGACGGGATCCTGGCCCTTGCCCGCGTTGCTCCAGGCATTGCGGGTATAGGTGATGGCGGCGGCGATCTCGACGTCGGACAGGTGCGCGAACGAGGCCATGGCGGTGCCGGGACGGCCCTTCAGCACGGTTTCGATCTGCTTGTCCTTGGGGCCCAGTACGGTCGGGTCGGCATCCAGCGCGGGGAAGGTGCCCGGCACGCCCTTGCCGTTGGCCTGGTGACAGGCCACGCAATTGGACGCGAACACCTTTTCGCCGCGGGTCTTCAGTTCGTCGGCCGTCCAGGTCTTGTTGGGATCGTCGGCTTGCGCGGCCAGCTTGGCCTTCTGCTCCTCGACCCACTTACTATAGTCCTCCTGGGAGACGACCTTCACGACGATGGGCATGAAGGCGTGGTCCTTGCCGCACAGTTCCGCGCACTGGCCGCGGAATTCGCCGGTTTTCTCGGCGCGGAACCAGGTGTCGCGCACGAATCCGGGGATCGCGTCCTGCTTGACGCCGAAGGCCGGCACCATCCACGCGTGGATGACGTCGTTGGCGGTGGTGATGACGCGGACCTTCTTGTTGACCGGCACGACCAGGGGATTGTCGACCTCGATCAGGTAGTTGTCGCCCTTGGGCTCGGTACCGTTGCGCTGCTCCATCGGGGTGGACAGGTTGGACAGGAAGGAGATGCCCTCGCCTTCGCCGTTCAGGTAGTCGTAGCCCCATTTCCACTGGTAGCCGGTGGCCTTCACCGTCAGGTCGGCATTGGACGTGTCCTTCATCGCGACCACGGTCTTGGTGGCCGGCAGGGCCATGCCGATCACGATCAGGAACGGAATCACGGTCCAGGCGACTTCGACGCCTATGCTCTCGTGGAACGACGCGGGCTTGGCGCCGCGCGACTTCCGGTGCGCCCAGATGGAATAGAACATCACCGCGAACACCGCGATGAAGATGACCAAACAGATGGCCAGCATCATCCAGTGCAGCCACTCGATCTGCGCCGCGATGCTGGTGACGGGCTCGTGCAGATTGAGCTGATTGACTTTCGGGCCGCCCACGCTGTCGTTGACGGCAAATGCTGCGTTGCCGGCCAGCATGCTGACCATCAACGCCCCCAACGACCCACCCAACCACTTCTTCATGTCCGACCTCGAAGAACAGCGTTTAGTGTTATTCAGGCAGCCGACACCGTGCGCAGCTTGCGCGGGCCCCCACCGCCACAAAACTCCTTACCATGCGCCTTGGAAAATAATTATGTTGCTAGCGCATAGAATCGCAGGATTATACGGGGTGCCAGACAGGACCAGCAACCCGACCCGCTTCCGAGCAGGCTCAACGCACTCCGCCACGCCGTATGGACGAGACCGGAACGTGCGTCTCGCCTGGCGCCGAACGGTACGACGCGGCCCGCCACGCATGGCCGTAGGCGACCTCGGCCGTCAGGCGGATCAGGCCGTCCGGCCCTCGTCCCGCCTCGATGGCCTCGACCAGCCGGGCGCGCCATGCGCGCGTGGCCAGCCCCCGCTTGCGGCCCCGCGCGGGATTGCCGCCCAGGCGCCGCACGTCGTCGAGCAGGCTGTCGGCATGCCGGTAGGTGAAGGTGAGCACCTCCTGGTCCATCACCGGATCCGCGAAACCGTTCTCGATCAGCAGGTCGCCGAAGTCGTGCATGTCGACGAACTCTGGCGTGGCCGTGGCAAGGCCCGCCCGCGCCACGGCCTCGCGCAGCTCGCGGAACGTCGCCGGCCCCAGGCAGCTGAACATCGCCAGCCCGCCCACGCGCAGCAGGCGGCGCCATTCGGCCAGCACCGCGTGCGGCTCGGGATGCCAGTGCAGCGCCATGTTGGACCAGACCAGGTCCAGCGACTCGGGCGGCAGGCCCGTTCCGGCCATGTCGGCCTGGACGAACGCCGGCAGTTGCGGCGCGCCGCGGCCGGCCAGCTTCAGCGCGGAATGGCGCAGCCGGGCCCCCACCAACGAGGGCAGGTGCAGCCGGCGCGCATGGGCCAGCACCGCGGCGCTGAGATCCACGCCGGTATAGGCGGCCCCGGGATAGCGCGCCTGCAGGCGCTCCAGCGCCGCGCCGGCGCCGCAGCCCGCATCCAGCATGGCCTTGGGCGCCAGCCGGATGTATTCCAGGCGCTCGAACATGCGGGCGCCTATCTCGCCGTACAGGAACTGCGCCGCCTCCAGGTCGCCCCGGCGCCCGAACTGCAGCGCGACGTGCTCGCGCGCCAGCGGCAGCGACGGCAGGCGGTCTGGATGGGAGCTTTCTGTCATTGCAACACGCACGAAAATCCAAGGAATCCCTAAACTGCGGCGCAAAAGCGCCCGGGCGCACGGGCCGCGCCCAGCCTCCATGATGCCACCGACAGGTTTTTCATGCCCGGACCCTTCCCCATGCCGCGCTGGCGGCACCTGGCGGCGCGCCTGCGGGCGCTCGTGCCGTCCGACTGCCCGCTGTGCGCCGGCCGCAGCCGGGGCGGCATGCTGTGCGCCGCCTGCGAAGACGCCGTCTGCTGGACCGCCCGCACCTCGCCGGGGCTGGGCCTGCCGTGGCGCTGCGCCCGGTGCGCGCTGCCCCTGCCGGAGCACGACACCGCCTGCCCCGACTGCGCGGGCCAGGTTCCGGCGTTCACCCGCACCATCATCGCCTTCGACTATGCGCCGCCGGCCGACGCCCTGGTGCTGCAACTGAAGAACGGCCGCCGCTATGGCCGGGCCGACCTGCTGGGCAACCTCCTGGCCGAAGCGGTGCGCCACCAGGCTCGACCCCTGGAGCCCGGGACCGTATTGGTTCCCATTCCGTCGTCCTACGCCTCGCTGCGGCGGCGCGGCTTCAACCCCGCCGCCGAGATCGCCCGCGCCCTGGGCCGCGACCTGGCGCTGCCGGTGCGGCACGACCTGCTGCGCCGCAGCCGCGAACAGGCCAAGCAGAGCGGCCTGGGGCGCCTGGGCAGGCGCGAGGCGGTGCGGGGACTGTATGCTTGCGCTCCCCGGGCCGGCGGGCTGCGCATCGGCCTGGTGGACGACGTCATGACCACGGGCAGCACCCTGCATGCAGCGGCGGCCGCGCTGCGGATGGCCGGGGCCGCCTCGGTGGTCGCATTGGCCGTCGCGCGCACCCCAGGGCAATTCCCAGCCGGTTCGCGCGCAAGGCCACGGGCAGAATGTCGGGACTGAGGCAACAAACGATTTCGATCGATTTCAAACCCGGGCTTCTTGTCAACACATTGCGGCGCAACTGGAATACCTTAGAGGGCGCCGCGATCCGGGGCATTTTCCTCGCGGCGCGAATCAGGCAAGCCTTTTCTGGAACTCCATGGCCGATATTCCCCCTCAGCCCGAACGGGCTCCGTCTTCTTCCACGTCGAACGGCAAGAAAAAACTGCGCTGGCTCTGGCTGGCGGTCGTGGTCGCCCTGGCCGGCGGCGGATACTGGTGGTGGCATGCGCGCCAGCAGGCGGCGCCCGACGCGGGCAAGCCGGGGGCCGGCGCACCGCGCGGACCCGGCGGCCCGGGCGGCCCCGGCGGCTTCCAGGCGGCCACGCCGGTCCGGGTCTCGCCCGCCCGAGCCGAGGACATGAAGGTCTATCTGAAGGCGCTGGGCACGGTTACCGCATACAACACGGCCACCGTGCGCAGCAAGGTCGACGGCGAGCTGCAGAAGATCCTTTTCCAGGAAGGCCAGCTCGTCAAGGCCGGCGACCTGCTGGTGCAGATCGACCCGCGCCCCTACCAGGTGGCGCTGGCCCAGGCCCAGGGCACGCTGGAACAGAACCGCGCGCAGCTCGACAACGCGCGGCGCGACCTCGAACGCTACCAGACCCTGTACGCGCAGGATTCGATCGCGCGCCAGCAGGTGGATACCCAGGTGGCCCTGGTGCGCCAGTACGAAGGCACGCTCAAGACCAACCAGGCCGCGGTGGACAACGCCAAGCTGCAGCTGGACTACACCCGCGTGGTGGCCCCGATCTCCGGCCGCCTGGGCCTGCGCCAGGTCGACCTGGGCAACCTCGTGCGCAGCAGCGACACCAACGGCCTGGTCATCATCACCCAGACCCAGCCCATTTCCCTGCTGTTCACCATCGCCGAGGCCGACCTGCCCGACGTGCTGGCCCAGTTGCGCGCGGGCAAGACGCTGGCCGTCCAGGCCTACGACCGGGCCGACGTGCGCCACATCGCCGACGGCGTGCTGACCACGGTGGACAACCAGATCGACACGACCACCGGTACGGTCAAGCTCAAGGCCCGCTTCGAGAACAAGGACGAAAGCCTGTTCCCGAACCAGTTCGTCAACGCCCGGCTGCACGTGCGCACGCTGGCCGGCGCCACGGTCATTCCCGCGGGGGCGGTGCAGCGGGGCACGCCGGGCACCTTCGTCTACGTCGTCAACGACGACAACACCGTGTCGCTGCGCGTGATCAAGCTCGGCCCGAGCGATGGCGAGCGCGTGTCGGTGCAGGAGGGGCTCAAGCCCGGTGACCGCATCGTGGTCGAGGGCGTGGACCGCTTGCGCGACGGCGCCCAGGTCCAGGTCGTGACAGGCAGCGAGGCCGTTCCCGAGGCCGCCGGCTCGCAGTTGCAGCGCGGCGCCGGCCAGGGCGCGCGCCGCCGAGGCAACGGACGCGCCGCGCCATGAATCCGTCGCGGCTGTTCATCCTGCGCCCCATCGCCACGTCGCTGGCGATGGTGGCGATCCTGCTGTCGGGCCTGATCGCCTACAAGATGCTGCCGGTCTCGGCCCTGCCCGAGGTCGACTACCCCACCATCCAGGTGGTCACGCAATATCCCGGCGCCAGCCCCGACGTCATGACCTCGCTGGTAACGGCTCCGCTGGAGCGCCAGTTCGGCCAGATGCCGGGCCTGAACCAGATGTCGTCCATCAGTTCGGGCGGCGCCTCGGTCATCACCCTGAAGTTCAACCTCGACCTGCCGCTGGACGTGGCCGAGCAAGAGGTCCAGGCCGCCATCAACGCCGGTTCGAACCTGCTGCCCAACGACCTGCCCGCGCCGCCCATCTACAACAAGGTCAATCCCGCCGACACGCCGGTCCTGACGCTGGCGATCAGCTCGCCCACGCTGCCGCTCTACCAGGTGCGCGACCTGGTGGACACGCGCATGGCGCAGAAGATTTCGCAGGTATCGGGCGTGGGCCTGGTCAGCATCGCCGGCGGCCAACGCCCGGCCGTGCGCATCCGCGCGAATCCGCGCGCCCTGGCCTCGGTGGGGCTGAACCTCGGCAATATCCGCACCGCCATCACCGGCGCCAACGTCAACCAGCCCAAGGGCAACTTCGACGGTCCCACGCGCGCCACCACGCTCGACGCCAACGACCAGTTGAAGACCATCGAGCAGTACCGCGACCTGATCATCGCCTACGCCAACAACGCGCCGGTGCGGCTGTCGGACGTGGCCGAGATCGAGCGCGACGCCGAGAACACCCGCCAGGCCGCCTGGGCCGGCGGCCAGCCCGCCATCCTGCTGAACGTGCAGCGCCAACCCGGGGCCAACGTGATCCAGGTGGTGGACAACATCCGCAAGCTGCTGCCCGACCTGCAGGCGGCCCTGCCCAGCACGCTGGACGTGGCCGTGCTGTCGGACCGCACCGAATCCATCCGCTCGTCCGTGAAGGACGTGCAGTTCGAGCTGATGCTGGCGGTCGCGCTGGTGGTCATGGTCACCTTCGTGTTCCTGCGCAACCTCACGGCCACCATCATCCCGAGCGTGGTCGTGCCGTTGTCGCTGATCGGCACCTTCGGCGTCATGTACCTGGCCGGCTTCAGCATCAACAACCTCACGCTGATGGCGCTGACCATCGCCACCGGCTTCGTGGTGGACGACGCCATCGTCATGATCGAGAACATCGCCCGCTATCTGGAGCAGGGCGAGACGCCGGTGCAGGCGGCCCTGAAGGGCGCGGCGCAGATCGGCTTCACGCTGATCTCGCTCACGTTCTCGCTGATCGCCGTGCTGATCCCGCTGCTGTTCATGGGCGACGTGATCGGCCGGCTGTTCCGCGAGTTCGCCATCACGCTGGCGGTCTCCATCCTGATCTCGCTGGTGGTCTCGCTCAGCCTGACTCCCATGATGTGCTCGAAGTACCTGCGGCACATACCCGACGAGGAACAGGGCCGGTTCTACCGCAAGAGCGGCGAATGGTTCGACCGCATCATCGCCGGCTACGACCGCATGCTGCGCTGGGTGCTGTCGCACCAGCCGCTGACGCTGCTGGTCGCGCTGGGCACGCTGCTGCTGACGGTGCTGCTGTACGCCGTCATCCCCAAGGGCTTCTTTCCCCAGCAGGACACGGGCGTCATCCAGGCCATCAGCGAAAGCTCGCCGTCGGTATCCTTCGCCGCCATGGCGCGGCGCCAGCAGGCCGCGGCCGACATCATCCTGCGCGACCCCGACGTGGCCAGCCTGTCGTCCTTCATCGGCGTGGACGGCACCAACGCCACGCTCAACACCGGCCGCCTGCAGATCAACCTGAAGCCCCATGCCGAACGCAGCGCTTCGGCGGCGCAGGTGATCGCCCGCCTGCAGCCGCAACTGGACAAGCTCGAGGACCTGCGGCTGTACATGCAACCGGTGCAGGACCTGACCATCGAGGACAGCGTCAGCCGCACCCAGTACCAGTTCACGCTGCAGGACCCCGACCTGGACACCCTGGGCACCTGGACCCGCAAGCTGGTCGACCGGCTCAGGCAGTTGCCGCAGCTGGCCGACGTCACCCACGACCTGCAAGACCGCGGCCTGCAGACCTACGTCGAGATCGACCGCAATGCCGCCTCGCGGCTGGGCGTGACCGCGGCCGACATCAACAACGCGCTGTACGACGCGCTGGGCCAGCGGCTGATATCGACCATCTTCACCCAGGCCAACCAGTACCGCGTGGTGCTGGAAGCGGCGCCGCAGTTCCGCCAGGACCCGTCGTCGCTGTCACAGATCTACGTGGCGACCGCCGACGGCAAGCAGGTGCCGCTGACCAACATCGTGCAGGTATCCGAACGGACGACGGCGCTGTCGATCAGCCACCTGGGCCAGTTCCCCTCGGCCACGGTCTCGTTCAACCTGGCCCATGGCGCCTCGCTCAGCGGCGCGGTGGACGCCATCCTGCAGGCCGAGCACGAGATCGGCATGCCGCTCGGCATCCAGACCAGCTTCCAGGGCGCGGCCCAGGCCTTCCAGGCCTCGCTGAACAGCACGCTGCTGCTGATCCTGGCGGCCATCGCCACGATGTACATCGTGCTGGGCGTGCTGTACGAAAGCTACATCCACCCCATCACCATCCTGTCCACCCTGCCTTCGGCCGGGGTGGGCGCGCTGCTGGCGCTGATGATCGCGGGCAGCGATCTCGACATGATCGGCATCATCGGGATCATCCTGTTGATCGGCATCGTGAAGAAGAATGCCATCATGATGATCGATTTCGCGCTCGAGGCCGAGCGCAAGCAGGGCATGGCGCCGCGCGACGCCATCCACCAGGCCGCGCTGCTGCGCTTCCGGCCCATCCTGATGACGACCTGCGCCGCGCTGTTCGGCGCCGTGCCGCTGATGCTCAGTACCGGTAGCGGCGCCGAGCTGCGCCAGCCGCTGGGCATCGTGATGGTGGGCGGCCTGCTGTTCAGCCAGTTGCTGACGCTGTTCACGACGCCGGTCATCTACCTGATGTTCGACCGCCTGGGCCACGCGATGAACCGCAGGCGCGAACGGCGCACGGCCTCGCTGGGCCAGCCGGGCGGCACGCCATGAACATCTCCGCGCCGTTCATCATGCGGCCGGTGGCCACGGTGCTGCTGGCCATCGCCGTGGTGCTGGCCGGCGCCCTGGCCTTCGTCAAGCTGCCGGTCGCGCCCTTGCCGCAAGTGGACTTCCCCACGATATCGGTGCGCGCCAGCCTGCCCGGCGCCAGCCCCGAGACCATGGCCTCCAGCGTCGCCACGCCCCTGGAGCGCGCGCTGGGCAGCATCGCCGGGATCAGCGAGATGACCTCGCGCAGCACCCAGGGCTCGGCCAGCATCACGCTGCAATTCGACCTGAGCCGCGACATCGACGGCGCTGCGCGCGACGTGCAGGGCGCCATCAACGCGGCGCGCACCATGCTGCCCAGCGCGCTGCGCAGCAATCCGACCTACACCAAGCGCAACCCTGCCTCGGCGCCCATCATGGTGCTGGCGCTGACCTCGCCCACGCTGGACCAGGGCCAGCTCTACGACGTGGGCTCGACCATCCTGGCGCAGCGCATCGCGCAGATCAAGGGTGTCAGCGACGTCCAGGTGGGCGGCAGTTCGCTTCCCGCGGTGCGGGTGGAACTGAACCCCACCGCGCTCAACCAGTACGGCATCGCGCTGGACGAAGTGCGCACCGCGCTGAACAACGCCAACGCGCGCGGCCCGAAAGGCGTGCTCGAGAACGACGAGACGAGCTGGCAGGTCGCCACCAACGACCAGTTGCGCAAGGCGCGCGAGTATCGCGGGCTGATCGTGGCCTACCGCAACGGCTCGCCCGTGATGCTGAGCGACGTGGCGCGCGTCGAGGATTCGGTGGAAGACCTCTTCAACATGGGCTTCCTGAACAACAGCCCGGCCATCCTGCTGGTGGTGGGGCGCCAGGCCGACGCCAACATCATCGAGACGGTGGACCGCATCCGCGAAGCGCTGCCGCAGATGCGGGCGCTGCTGCCGGGCGACGTGGCGCTGACCGTGGCGCAGGACCGCACGCCCAGCATCCGCGCCTCGCTGGCCGAGGCCGAGCACACGCTCATCATCGCCGTCATCCTGGTCATCCTGGTGGTGCTGCTGTTCCTGCGCAACGTCCGCGCCGCCATCATCCCCAGCGTGGCGGTGCCGGTCTCGCTCATCGCCACCTTCGCCGTGATGTACCTGTGCGGCTACTCGCTCAACACCATGTCGCTGATGGCACTGATCGTCGCCACCGGCTTCGTGGTGGACGACGCCATCGTCGTGCTGGAGAACATCTCGCGGCACCTGGAGGCCGGCATGTCGCCGCTGCGGGCGGCCCTCGTGGGCTCGCGCGAGGTCGGCTTCACGGTGCTGTCGATGAGCCTGTCGCTGATCGCGGTATTCATCCCCATCCTGCTGATGGGCGACATCGTCGGCCGGCTGTTCCGCGAATTCTCGGTCACGCTGTCCGCCGCCATCCTGATGTCGCTGATCGTGTCCGTCACCCTGACGCCCATGATGTGCGCCCGCATGCTGCGCCCGGTGCGCGAGCAGCGGCCCCCGGGGCGGATCTCCCGCCTGATGGAAGCCGGCTTCGCCGGCATGACGCGGGGCTACGGCCGGGCGCTGCACTGGGTGCTGCGCCATTCGCTGCTGACCCTGATCGTGCTGGGCGTGGTGATCGGGCTCAACGTCTACCTGTACGTGAAGGTGCCCAAGGGCTTCTTCCCCCAGCAGGACACGGGCCAGCTCATGGGCTTCATCCGCGCCGACCAGGGCACGTCCTTCCAGGCCATGCGTCCCAAGCTGGAATACTTCCGCAAGGTGGTGCTGGCCGATCCGGCGGTCGAGAGCATGGTCGGCTACAGCGGCGGACGCGGCGGCAGCAACACCAGCTTCATGATGATCCAGCTCAAGCCGCTGGCCGAGCGCAAGGTATCGGTGGACGAGGTGATGAACCGGCTTCGGGGCAGGCTGGGCAACGTGCCCGGCGCGCGCATGTTCCTGATGCCCAACCAGGACATACGCATCGGGGCCCGCATGTCCAACTCCAGCTATCAGTATTCGCTGAAGGCCTCGGAGCTGTCGGCGCTGCGCACCTGGATGCCGCGCGTGACGCGCGCGCTGGCCGCGCTGCCCGAGCTGGCCGACGTCGACGTGGACGTCGAGGACAAGGGCCGGCAGATCTCGCTGGAGATCGACCGCGAGACCGCGACGCGGCTGGGGGTGAACATGTCGATGATCGCCGCGGTGCTGAACAACTCGTTCAGCCAGCGGCAGGTCTCGGTCATCTACAACCCGCTCAACCAGTACCGGGTGGTCATGGAGGTGGACCAGCGCTTCGCGCAGAACGCGGACGCGCTGCAGCAGGTCACCGTCGTCACCTCGACCGGCGCGCGGGTGCCGCTGTCGGCCTTCGCGAAGTGGCGCACCACGAACGCGCCGCTGAGCGTCTCGCACGAGAGCCAGTTCGCCGCCGACACCGTCTCCTTCAACCTGGCCCCGGGCGTATCGCTGGAACAGGCCACGCGCGCGGTCAACGAGGCAGTCGCCCGCATCAGTCTGCCCACCACCGAGATCCAGGCGGGCTTCGCCGGCAGCGCCAAGGCGCTGCAATCGTCGCTGAGCGCCCAGCCCTGGCTGATCCTGGCCGCGCTGGTCACCATGTACCTGGTGCTGGGCATGCTGTACGAAAGCTACATCCATCCGCTGACCATCCTGTCCACCCTGCCCTCGGCCGGGCTGGGGGCCCTGCTGGCGCTGATGATGCTGGGCCGGGAGTTCTCGCTGATCGCCCTGATCGGGGTGTTCCTGCTGATCGGCATCGTCAAGAAGAACGCCATCATGATGGTGGACTTCGCGCTGGATGCGGAGCGGCGGCGCGGGCTGAGTTCGCGCGAGGCCATCCACGAAGCCTGCCTGATGCGCTTTCGTCCCATCCTGATGACCACCATGGCGGCCATCCTGGGCGCCGTACCGCTGGTGATCAGCACGGGCGCCGGCGCCGAGCTGCGCCAGCCGCTGGGCATCACCATCGTCGGCGGGCTGGTCGTCAGCCAGTTGCTGACGCTGTTCACCACCCCGGTGGTCTACCTGTATCTCGACCGCCTGCACTGGCGGGCGCAACGGCGCTGGGGCCGGCCGCGATCGGCGGGCCTTGCGCTACCCGGAGACAATCTATGACCAAGACGTGGCCCGCCGTGGCGGGCACGCCCCGCCCTTCGCCGCTTTCCGATGACCGCCCGCCGCGGACCGGCGGCGCGCGCCTGGCCGTCTGCGCCGCGCTGGCCGCCCTGCTGGCCGGATGCGCCATGGGGCCCGATTACGTGCGGCCGACCGTGAACAGCGGCGTCCAGTTCAAGGAAGCCGCCGGCTGGAAGGCCGCCGAGCCTCGCGACGACGTCCGCCGCGGCCCGTGGTGGGAGGTCTTCGGCGACCCCGAGCTGTCGCGCCTGATGGCGCAGGTCGAGACCGCCAACCAGACCATCGCCCAGGCCGAGGCGCAGTACCGGCAGGCGCTGGCCACCGTGCAGGCCACGCGCGCCGGGCAGTTCCCCACGCTGAGCGGCAGCGCCTCGGCCACGCGCAGCGGTACCGGCACCAGCAGCAGCACCACCACCAACAGCAGCGGCGTCGTCATCAGCCAGGGCGGCTCGCAAAGCATCCGCAACCAATACAGCATGAGCGCCACGGCCAGCTGGGAAGCCGACCTGTGGGGCCGCATCCGCCGCAGCATCGAGGCCGACACCGCCAGCGCCCAGGCCAGCGCGGCCAACCTGGCCAATGCCCACCTGAGCGCACAGGCCGAACTGGCGCGCAATTACTTCCAGTTGCGCATCATGGACGAGCAACAGCGCCTGCTGGAAACCACCATCAAGGTCTATGAACGCTCGCTGCGCCTGAACGAGAACCGCTATGCGGTGGGCGTCTCGGCCAAGGCCGAGATCGCCCAGGCGCGCACCCAGCTGGAATCGACGCGGGCCCAGGCCGTGGACCTGCGCTGGCAGCGCGCCCAGCTCGAGCACGCCATCGCCATCCTGGCCGGCCAGCCGCCGTCCGAGTTCAGCCTGGCGCCCACGGAATTCCGGGCCATGCTGCCCGCCATCCCGGTGGGCCTGCCCTCGGAGCTGCTGGAACGCCGGCCCGACATCGCCGCGGCCGAACGCCAGGTCCAGGCGGCCAATGCCCGCATCGGCGTCGCCAAGGCGGCCTACTTCCCGTCGTTGACGCTGTCGGCCTCGCTGGGTTATCGCAGTTCGCAGTTCTCGGACTGGCTGACCGCGCCGGCGCGCTTCTGGTCTCTTGGCCCTTCGCTGGCCGCGCCGCTGTTCGACGCCGGCCTGCGCCGCGCGCAGACCCGCCAGGCCGAAGCCACTTACGACCAGCAGGTGGCCGCCTACCGGCAGACTGTGCTGTCCGCGCTGGGTGAGGTGGAGAACTATCTGTCGCAACTGCGCGTGATGGAGGAAGAGCAGGCCGTGCAACAGCGTGCCCTGGATGCGGCGCGCGAATCGCTGCGGCTCACCACCAACCAGTTCGAGTCCGGCCTGATCGACTACCTGAGCGTGGTCACGGTGCAGACCTCGGCGCTCAGCAACGAACGCACCGCGCTGTCATTGCTGGGCAATCGCCTGACCGCCAGCGTGAACCTGATCGCAGCGCTGGGCGGCGGCTGGCACGCCGACGCCCTGGCTTCGAAGCAGGACGGCGCCAAGGCCGATACGGCCACGCAATGACGGACGGCCACACCATCGGGCGCTGCGGCCCCGCCGACGTCGCCGATTGGGCCACCCTGCGCGACGCCCTCTGGCCCGGCGAAGGCACGATGGCCAAGACCGAGCAGGTGCGCGGCATCCTGGACGGCCCACCCGACGCCGAGGCGGCCTGGATCGCGCGCGACGCCGCCGGCCGGGCTATCGGCCTGGCCGAGGCGTCGCTGCGGCGGGACTACGTGAACGGCTGCGAGACCTCGCCCGTGGGTTTCCTGGAAGGCATTTACGTGGACCCGGCCGCGCGACGCCAGGGTGTCGCGCGGCGCCTGTGCGCGGCGGCCGAGGCCTGGGCGCGGTCGCTGGGCTGCACCGAGTTCGCCTCGGACGCGGCCGCCGACGCCGTTGGCTCGCAGCACATGCACCGGGCCCTGGGCTTCGAGGAAACCGAGAGGGTCGTGTACTTCCGCAAGGCCTTGGCCGAACGCGGCTAGACGCCGCCCGCCCGTCAGACGTCCACGACGGGAACAAAGCCGCCGAATATCATGCGCTTGCCGTCGAAAGGCATGGTTTCGCCCATGCTCTTCATGCGTGGGTCGGACATCATCTTCTGGTTGGCGGCATCCCGTACTTCCTTGGACGGATACTCGAACCAGCTGAAGACGACCACTTCGTCTTCCTTGGCCTGCACGGCCCGGCGGAAATCGGTCAGCTTGCCGTCGGGCACGTCGTCGCCCCAGCACTCGACCATGCGCGTGACGCCGAATTCCTTGAACAGCGGCGCCGCGTCGGCGGCGTGCTTGATGTACTGCTCCTTGTTGGCGGCCGGCACGGCCACGAGGAAACCCTCCACGTATTTCATCGCCATCGTCGATCTCCTTTGCGGGTGTGGCGGTCCGCCCCGCGGCGAACCGGTCTTCGTTGGCGATCATGCCTCGCCAATTTGACATTTATGTTGATATCAACATAATAGCCTCATCATGTCAAAGAAAATTCCGTTCGACACCACGCAGGAAGTGCGCGACACCTGCCTGTGCCTGCACGTGCAGCGCGCGGCGCGGGCGCTGGCCAAGCGCTTCGACGATGCCCTGCGGCCGGCGGGCCTGACCAATGGGCAATTCTCGCTGCTGATGTCGCTGAACCGGCCCGAGCCTCCCCCCATGGCGCCCGTGGCCCAATTGCTGGCCATGGACAGGACGACACTGACCGCCGCCCTGAAGCCGCTGGAGCGCGAGGGACTGGTGCGGGTGGACGTGGACCCCGGCGACCGCCGCAGCCGCCTGCTGGTCCTGACCGAAAAGGGACATGCGGCCCTGGCGCGGGCACTGCCCATCTGGCGCGCCACCCATGCTGGAATCGACGCCGACCTGGGCGAGCACCCGGCCGCCGCGCTGCGGGCGGGCCTGGCGGCGCTGTCCTGATACGGGACAAGGCGCGCAACCGCCTTTTGCGTAACATAGCGCGCATCCCTTTCTCTTTCCCATCCCATGCCCAGCAAGCGCGACACCGCCACGCCCCTTTCGTCCCCTGCCGATACCGCGCCCGCCAGGGCCGCCTCCCGCCGCAGCAAGGTGCAGTCGGCCGGCACCGGCATGGCGGTGCTCAAGACCCTGGCCGCCATGGGGGGCGCCGCGCCGCTGACCGCGCTGGCGGGCCGGCTGGGGGAAAGCCCGGCCAAGGTCCACCGCTACCTGGCCAGCCTGGTCGAGGCCGGGTTCGTCATCCAGGACCCGGCCACCTCGCGTTACGTGCTGGGCCCCGAATCGCTGGCCATCGGGCTGGCCGCCATGCGGCAGTCGGACGCCCTGACGCTGGCCGCCGCCGAACTGGCGCGGCTGGGCGAATCGCACAACCTGTCCTGCTTCGTCTCGGTGCTGGGCAACGCCGGCCCGACCATCGTCCGCTGGAGCGAGCCGGTCCAGCCGGTGGCGGTGAATGTGCGTGTCGGCTCGGTCATGCCGGTGCTGTGGTCGGCCACCGGGCGGGCCTTCGGCGCCTTTGCGCGGTCGGCGGTGCTCGACGCGCTGGTCGCGGGCGAACTGGCCGGCGCCACGCCCGAGCACCGCCGCCAGGTTCCCGACCGCGAGGCCGCCGACCGCCTGTTCGCCGCCGTCCGCGCCATGGGCTGCGCCCCCGTGCGCGACGTGATGCTGAACGGCATCAGCGCGGTGGCGGCCCCCGTGTTCAACGCCGACGGTGCCGTCACCGTGGTCATCACGGCGCTGGGCCCGACCGGCGCCTTCGATCCGGAACCGGGCGGGGAGGTCGCCCGGTGGGTCCGCGAAGCGGCCGACGCCGTCAGCAAGCGGCTGGGCTACGGTATCTAGGTGTAATCGGCAGTTCTCTTTTTACGCATTGCGTACAATAATTACGCAAATTGATCCCCTTCCCGGGATCCGGCAACAGGAGACATGCCATGGCCGCACCCTCGACCCGGGCCGCAGGCTGCCCGATCCACCATGATGCCGCGCCCGCCGGCGTCGGCCCCACCGGCTGCCCCGTCAGCGCGCGCGCGGCCGAGTTCGACCCCTTCGAGGACGGCTACCAGCAGGATCCGCCCGAGTACGTACGCTGGGCGCGCGAGCAGGAACCCATTTTCTACAGTCCCCGGCTGGGCTACTGGGTGGTCACGCGCTACGAGGCCATCAAGGCCATCTTCCGCGACAACATCACCTTCAGCCCCTCGATCGCGCTGGAGAAGATCACCCCCACCGGCCCCGAGGCCAACGCGGTGCTCGAACAGTACGGCTATGCGATGAACCGCACGCTGGTCAACGAGGACGAACCGGCGCACATGCCGCGCCGGCGCATCCTGATGGAGCCCTTCACGCCCGAGCACCTGAAGCACCACGAGCCCATGGTGCGGCGGCTGGCGCGCGAGTACGTGGACCGTTTCATCGACGACGGCCGCGCCGACCTGGTCGACCAGATGCTGTGGGAAGTGCCGCTGACCGTGGCGCTGCATTTCCTGGGCGTGCCCGAGGAAGACATGGACACGCTGCGGCGGTATTCCATCGCGCACACGGTCAACACCTGGGGCCGGCCCAGGCCCGAGGAGCAGGTGGCGGTGGCCCACGCCGTCGGCAACTTCTGGCAATACGCCGGCAAGGTGCTGGAAAAGATGCGCCAGGCGCCGGACCAGCCCGGCTGGATGCGCTACGGCATCCGCAAGCAGAAAGAGCACCCCGACGTGGTGACCGACTCCTATCTGCATTCGATGATGATGGCCGGCATCGTCGCCGCCCACGAAACCACCGCCAACGCCACGGCCAACGCGATCAAGCTGCTGCTGCAGCACCCCGACGCCTGGCGCGAGATCTGCGAGGATCCCGGCCTGATCCCCAGCGCGGTCGAGGAATGCCTGCGCCACAATGGCTCGGTCGCGGCCTGGCGCCGCCTGGTCACCCGCGACACGCGCATCGAGGGCATGGACGTCCCGGCCGGCTCGAAGCTGCTGATCGTGACCTCGTCGGCCAACCACGACGAGCGCCACTTCGCCGACGCCGACTTCTTCGACATCCGCCGCGAGAACGCCAGCGACCACCTGACCTTCGGCTACGGCTCGCATCAGTGCATGGGCAAGAACCTCGCGCGCATGGAGATGCAGATATTCCTGCAGGAACTCACGCGCCGGCTGCCCCACATGCGGCTGGCCGACCAGCGCTTCACCTATGTGCCCAACACCTCGTTCCGGGGGCCGGAGCACCTGTGGGTGGAGTGGGATCCGGCACAGAACCCCGAGCGGCGGAATGCCGCGCTGCTGCGGGTCCAGGCGCCGGTGCGCATAGGCGAGCCCTCGCGCCACGCGATCGCGCGCAGCGTGGTGGTGGAAAGCGCCACGCCCGTGGCCGACGGTGTCCTCAAGCTGCGCCTGGTCTCGCCCGACGGCCGCGCGCTGCCGCGCTGGACGCCCGGTTCGCACATCGACGTCGAATGCGGCGAACCCGGACGCTCGCGCCAGTACTCGCTGTGCGGAGACCCCGCCGACGCGGCGGCGCTGGAGATCGCCGTGCTGCACGAACCCGGGGGACGCGGCGGATCGTCCTGGATACACGGCAATGTGCGCGTGGGCGACAAGCTGCGCATACGCGGCCCGCGCAACCACTTCCGCATGGACGAGACGGCCCGCAAGCTGGTCCTGGTCGCCGGCGGCATCGGCATCACGCCCATCGCCGCCATGGCCCGGCGCGCCCGCGAACTGGGCATGGACTACGAACTGCACTACAGCGGCCGCAGTCGCGCCGGCATGGCCTTCCTGGACGAACTGGCCGCCCTGCATGGCGAGCGCCTGCACGTGTACGTCTCGGAAGAAGGCCGGCGCAACGACCTGGCCGCGCTGTTGGGCCAGCCCCGGGAAGGCTGGAAGATCTGCGCCTGCGGCCCCAAGCGCATGCTCCAAGCCCTGGAAGCGCACTGCGCGGCCTGGCCCGACGACGCGCTGCGCATCGAGCATTTCGAGTCCAACCTCGCCCAGCTCGACCCGGCCAGGGAGCACGCCTTCGAGGTCGAGCTGAAGGACTCGGGCATCACCGTGACGGTCCCGGTCGACCGCACCGTGCTGGCTTCGCTGCGCGCGGCCAACATCGACGTGCCCAGCGACTGCGAGGAAGGCCTGTGCGGATCGTGCGAGGTGCGCGTGCTGGCCGGCCAGGTCGACCATCGCGACATGGTGCTGACCAAGGCCGAACGCGACGCGAACGACAGGATGATGACCTGCTGTTCGCGGGCGCGTGGCGGCAAGCTGGTGCTGGAGCTGTAGCGCGCCTGGGGGAGCCGGATGCGGTACCATCGGCGCAACCCAGTCCCGCTCCACTGCGCACCGTGTTCCACGTCGTCCTCGTCCACCCGGAAATCCCTCCCAACACCGGCAACGCCATCCGCCTGGCCGCCAATACCGGCGTGCAGCTGCACCTGGTGCGCCCGCTGGGCTTCGAGCTCGAGGACGCCAAGCTGCGGCGCGCGGGGCTGGACTATCACGAATGGGCCCAGGTCCAGGTGCACGACGACTTCGCCGCCGCCATCGCCGCCACCGGCGCGGCGGCGGACCGCGTGTTCGCCTTCACGACGCGCGGCTCCCGGCTGTTCGGCACGGTCCGTTTCCAGCCCGGCGACGCCTTCGTGTTCGGCAGCGAGACGGCGGGACTGCCCGCCGCCATTCGCGACGGCTTTCCGGAGGCCCAGCGGCTGCGCCTGCCGATGCGACCGGGCCAACGCAGCCTGAACCTGTCCAACTCCGTCGCGGTGGCGGTGTTCGAGGCCTGGCGGCAGTCGGGCTACGAAGGCGGCCTGTAAGATACGGATACGAAAAGGAGGAACGCGATGCCCATTCTGACCACCCACGTCGGCAGTCTTCCCCGCGGCGACGAACTGGCGCAATTGCTGCTTGCGCGCGACCATGGCCAGGAAGTCGATCTCGACCAGTTCGAGCGGACCGTGCAAGCGGCCATCGACGGCGCGGTGCAGAAACAGGTCCAGGCCGGCGTCGACATCATGAGCGACGGCGAACTCGGCAAGGTCGGTTATGCCACCTACATCACCGAACGGCTGGAAGGCTTCGGCGGCCACATCGACCGGCAGCCCGCCAAGGACCTGGCCGACTTTCCCGAACTGCGCAAGAAACTTGCCGCCATCATGGGCTCCCAGGAGTTCGTGCGCGCCGCCTGCGTCGGTCCGGTGAAGCTGCGCACCATGGAGCCCTGCCACGCCGACATCCGCCGCTTCAAGTCCGCCGTCGAGCGCCACGGCCAGGGCCGCCGGGCCTTCATGAACGCGGCCTCGCCGGGGCTGGTGACCGCGTTCCAGCCCAACAAGCACTATCCGACGCACGAGGCCTACCTGGCGGACCTGGTCGAGGCCATGCGCCCCGAATACGAGGCCATCGTGGCGGCGGGCTTCGACCTGCAACTGGACTGCCCGGACCTGGCCATGGCCGCCCACACCGGCTACCAGAACCTGAGCGAGGCCGAGTTCATCAAGCGGGCATGGCAGAACGTCGAGGCCCTGAACGCCGCCACTAGCAACATCCCGCCCGAGAAGCTGCGCATGCACATCTGCTGGGGCAACTACGAAGGCCCCCACCACTGCGACATCGCGCTGGAAAAGGTCATCGACCTGATCCTGGCGGCCCGGCCGGCCACCATCCTGTTCGAAGCCGCCAACCCGCGCCATGAACACGAATGGGAAATCTGGCGCGCGGCCCGGCCCGAGAACAAGATCCTGGCCCCCGGGCTGATCGACAGCTGCTCGAACTACGTCGAGCATCCGGAACTGATCCGCCAGCGGCTGGAGCGCTACGTCTCGTTCATGGGCGAAGACCGGGTGGTGGCCAGTACCGATTGCGGCTTCGGCACCTTCGCGAACTACGGCAAGATCGATCCGGCCGTGACCTGGATGAAGCTGTCGGCGCTGCGCGACGGCGCCGACCGGGCCAGCGCCGCCCGATAGGCGGACACGGAAGGAGCGGCCCGGGCAGGCGGGCCGCCTACCACTGCACCGACACGTACTTGGTCTCCATGTATTCCTGCATACCCTCCCAGCTGCCCTCCCGGCCCAGCCCGCTCTGCTTGACCCCGCCGAACGGCGCCGCCGGATCCGACACCAGCCCCCGGTTCAGCGCCACCATGCCGAACTCCAGCCGCTCCGCCAGCTTCAAGCCCTTGGCCAGGTCGCGCGTGTAGAGGTACGCGGCCAGGCCGTATTCCGTGCCGTTGGCCAGTTCCACCATCTCGTCCTCGGACGCCACGCGCACGATGGGCGCGACGGGGCCGAAGATCTCCTCGCTCAGCACGCGGCTGTCGGCGGGAACGTCGCCCAGGACGGTGGGCGGATAGAAGTAGCCCGGACCGGGCAGCCTTTCCCCACCGCACAATACTTTTGCTCCACGCGACACGGCGTCCTGGACCAATTCCTCCACCTTGTCGCGGGTCGCGGCGTCGATCAGGCTGCCAACCTGGTTGGCCTCGTCCAGGCCATGGCCGATCTTCTGTTCGCGCATGCGCTGCGCGAAGGCCCGGACGAAGGCGTCGTAGACCCCCGCTCCGACATAGAAGCGGTTGGCCGCCGTGCAGGCCTCGCCCATGTTGCGCATCTTGGCGATCATCGCACCGTCGACCGCGGCCTCCACATCGGCGTCGTCCAGCACCAGGAAAGGGGCGTTGCCGCCCAGTTCCATCGGCGTCTTCAGGACCTGGTCGGCGGCTGCCTTCAGCAGGATGCGTCCCACCTCGGTCGAACCGGTGAAGGACACCAGCCGCACGCGCGGGTCGTGCAGCCAGAGGTCCACCAACGGGCCCGAGCGCGACGTCGGCACGATGTTGACCACGCCGTCCGGCACGCCCGCCTCGGCCAGGATGCCGGCCAGCGCCAGCATGCTGAGCGGCGTCAGCGAGGCCGGCTTGACCAGCACCGTGCAGCCGGCCGCCAGCGCGGGAGCGATCTTGCGCGCCCCCATGGCCGAGGGAAAGTTCCATGGCGTGACCAGCGCGACGACGCCTATGGGCTGATGCTGGACCAGGATCCGGTAACCGCCGGCCGGCGCCTGGCTGACCGATCCCAGGTTGCGGCAGGCCTCTTCCGAATACCAGCGGAAGAACTCGGCGGCATAGCGGATCTCGGCCCGGCTGTCGGCCAGCGGCTTGCCGTTCTCCAGCGTGATGATGCGCGCCAGTTCCTCCAGCCGTTCCAGCATCAGCAGGTGGACCTTGCGCAGCACTTCGGCCCGGGTGCGCGGCGGTGTGTCGCGCCACGCGGGCAAGGCCGCCGCGGCGGCGTCGACGGCCGCGCGCGCGTCGTCCAGGCCGGCGTCGGCCACCTGGGCGACCGACTCGCCCGTGGCCGGGTCCGACACCGTGAACGAACGTGGCTGGGAAGGCCGCGCCCAGTTGCCGTCTATGTAGAGACCGGTGGGCAGATTGGCGATGGATAGCATAGGGATCTCGCGCATGGCGTCAGGCGGCGGTATCCATGGGATGACGGCCGACGAAGAAATCGCCGTTGGGCGAGTCGGTGGGCGTCAGGCCCGATTTGACCAGCGCCTGCCGCAGGCTGTTCATCGTGTTCTCGTTGATGCGCATGGTCGGCTGGCGCACCGGGCCGCCGTTGAAGCCATTGAGCCAACCCTCGAACTTCCACAGCATGCGGTTCAGGAACTGGGTCTGCGAGGAATACGAATTGGCCGCGGCCCGCGCCTTGCGCGCCGGCGTCAGCTGCCAGTAGAGCTTCGTGGCCTCGTCGTATTTCTTCTCCTGGATCAGGTTGAAGATGCGCGGGATCATGCCGCCGTAGTACTCGGTGTCGCTGGTGCCGATGAACTGGATGGGCACGAGCTGGGCCAGCGCCAGTGCGTACTGTTCGAGCGGCATGGTCACGACCACGTCCTTGCTGAACAGGCGATAGGCCTCGACCCAGCCCATGATGCTGGGCATGCCGCCCTCGGCCTTCAGCGCGGCGATGTTCGGGCAGTCGTCCAGCAGGCGCCGGATCAGCGGCGCCTCGAGGTCGGACGGGTGGACGCGCTCGAAGCCCCAGTGGGGCACCTGGAACAGCATCACGCCCAGGTCCGTCGCGTCGCAGAAGGCCTTGGTGTAGTCGTAGATGTCCTGCGAGGTGCGGGCGTAGAAGTTGGCCGGATAGGACAGCAGGATCAGCTCGGCGCCGTTGCGCTCGGCAATCTTCGCCGCCTCGATGTTCTCTTCCAGCGTGTTGAAGCTGGCATGGTGGATGAGTTTGAGCCGGCCGCGCGATTCGTCGTTCGCCCACGCGAAGAACTGCTCGTACTCGGGCAGCGTGATGGCCACTTCCGAGACCATCAGCGTGCCGGAGAAGCCCAGCTCGATCTCATGGCGGATGTCGTGGCGGATGCCCTGCTCGTTCAGGCCCTTGAGGTCGGCGGTGAACGAAGGGATCACGACGTTGGCGACGCCGCGCAGGTGTTCGTGTGCCCAGTCGCGGGCTTCGTGTCGTTGGTAGGAGGCCATGTTCCAGTTCCTGTGCGAAGAAATCTATTGTTTGTAGGTGAAGGCGATGGGCAGCTCGACGGCCAGCCCCGCGCGGGTGGCCAGGTCGAAGACGAGCTCGGCCGCGACGATGTCCTGCAAGGCCGAGCCCACCGACTTGAACATCGGCAGCCGGGCGCCGGCCGCGATCTCGCCGCGCACCAGCTGGTTGAGCGAGCGCAGCCTGGGGGCGAAATCGATGCCGCGGGCCCGCGCCTCCAGCATGTCCCCGGACTCGGCACTGACCTCGTCGGGCATGTCGCAGACGATGAGGTCGCAGCGCTCGACCACCGAGGCGTCGATCTCGCGCTGCTGCGGCAGCGTGGAGCCGACCGATACCAGCACCATGCCGTCGCGCAGCGCGTCGGCATGCAGGATGGGCGTCTCGTCGCGCGACCGCGCGGCCGCGATGCCGATGTCGGCGCCTTCCATTGCCGCCGCCGCGGTAGCCGCCGGCCGGCACGGCACGCCCAGCGCCGCTTCGAAATCACGCGCGAACTGCTCGCGGTTGGCCGGCGTGGGACTGTAGATCCGCAAGCCCTCGACCTGCCGCAGCGAGGCGATGGCCTGGACGTGGGCGCGCGCCTCGGCGCCGCTGCCCAGCACGCCCAGCCGCACCGGCCGCCGGGGCGCCAGGCAGTCGACCGCCAGCGCCGAGGTGGCCGCGGTGCGATAGGCGGTGATTTTGTTGGCGTCGAGCAGCGCGCGGATCTCGCCCGTGTCCTGGTCCGCCAGCGAAATCAGGTAGTTCATGCCGCGGTTGCGGCCGCGGCCGAACACCTTGGCGCCCATGAAGCGCTTGCCGGGCGGCACGCTGGCCAGGGCGCGCAGCGACGCGCCGTCGCCCCGGGCGAAGGTGCGGGGCGGACTGATGTGCTCGTCGTGGCGCTGGGCATAGGCCTCGCGCAGCGCGGCCACCAACGCGTCCCAGGTCAGCACCCGCTCGACCGCGTCGGTGCCGATGAAGACCGGCGCCGTGCCGCTCATTTGGCCACCTCCCGCGTCTCGGTCGCGGCGATGCGGTGCGTGATGGCCGCGATCGATTTCACGTAGGAGGCCCAGAACGCCGCGAACTGGGTTCCGGCGGAATACTTGACCTCGCCGCCCGCGCTGGACACGATCTTCTTGAACTCGGGATCGCCGGCCGCGGCCTCCACCGCCTGCCGGATCCTGCGCTCCACCGTCTGCGGCGTGCCGGAGGGAATGAAGATGGCCGTGCCCGCGACCGAGTCGAAGTCCACGCCGCCATCCTTCATCCGGGGCAGGCCGGCCGGATCGGTCCATGGTTCGTCGCCGGCGGTGGCCAGGTACTTCAGCCGCCCGGCCTTGACCTGGGTCAGCGACAGCGAGCGCGACAGCAGCGCGAAATCGACCTCGCCGGCCACCAGCGCGGTCACCAGCGGGCCTCCCCCCTGGTAGGGAATGTGCCGGACCTTGATGTGCGCCGTGTCCGCGAATGCGGCGGTGCGCACGTGCACCTCGCCGAAGAAGCCGGTCGACCCGTAGGTCAGGGCGTCGGGCCTGGCCTTGGCCGCCGCGATCAAGTCAGGAAAGGTCTTGTAGGGGCTGGCCTCGGGCACCACCATGGCCACCGGCTCGGCGCTCAGCATCGCGATGGGCGTGAGCTGCTCCAGCGTGAACGGCGGCTTCTGCTTGTTGACCACCGCCTGCTCGGGCAGGCTGGCCACGCTCAGCAGCGAACACAGGATCGTATAGCCGTCGGCCGGCGCATTGGCGACCTGGCTCACGCCTATGGCGCCGCCCGCCCCCGGGCGATTGACGACCACCACGGTCTGCTTGAGCGCGCGCTGAAGCGCGGGCTGCAGCGCGCGAGCCATGTTGTCCGCCGTGCCGCCCGGGGGAAAGGGAACGATCAGGTTGACCGGCCGGTCGGGATACTCCGCCCGCGCGCCGGGCGCGGCGACCAGCGACAGGGCGGCGAATGCCGCGGCCCACAGCGTGGTTTTCATGATGGTCTGTCTCCATGTGAAAGTGGTCTGGCGGCGCTCTGGCGGCGCCTTGCAGGCGGCCCGGCTGCCGGGCCCGCCATCCTGGCTGGATGGCCGGATCTGCCTTTCATCCGACCAATTGGTTTTATTTGGTTTTCAATGGTATTGATTTGTCGAACTATAAAGCCATTCTTCCCGCGACATTCCTGGTGTTTTCACCTAGATTCAATACCGTTCAGCGCCTTACAATGAAACCAATTTGAACCAATATAGGACCAGACATGCTCCCGTCCCCCAGCCTCCAGGTCCGCGCCGATCCTGTCCAGGCGCTGCGCGCGGAATTGCTAGACGGCCTGCGTACGGGAAAATGGGCGCCCGGCAGCCGCCTGCCGACCGAGCGCAGCCTGTGCGCGGATTTCGGCGTCAGCCGGTCCGCCTTGCGCCGGGTGCTGCAAGAGCTGCGGGACCAGGGCCTGATCGTGCAGAAGGTGGGAAGCGGAACCTATGTCTCGGACACGCCGTCCGGCGCCGCACCGGGCATCGTGGCGGCTGCGGGCAAGCTGCTGGCGATTCCGTCGGCCAGCCCGGCCGAGATCATGGAAGCACGGCTGTTGCTGGAACCCATGATCGTCGAGCTCATCGTCAGCAACGCCACCCTGGCCGACTTCGAACGGCTCGAGTCCTGCTGCGCGCGGTCCGAGGCCGCCGACACGCTGGAGGAGTTCGAGCATTGGGACAACGCGCTGCACGAGCAGCTGGCACTGGCCACCCACAACGCGCTGTTCGTCGGCATGTTCAGGCTGCTGGCGGAGGTGCGGAACAGCGGGGAATGGGGCTTCCTGAAAAAGAAGATCGTGACGCCCGAACGGCGCAGGGAATACGAGGCGGAACACCGCCGCATCGTGCAAGCCTTGAAGCATCGCGATGCGGACACCGCGCGGCGGGAAATCTTCGAACACATCGTGCACGCGCGGACCAATCTGCTGGGCCGGATCTGACTTCCCCGGCCCGGGCGGCAAGCCAGGACCGGGGGGCGTTCAGGCACGCGCCGGGCGCCGTACCGACCTGAGCGTCCCGCTCGTGCCGCCGCCGCAGAAGAAGCGGTCGGCGCCATCGGACTCCAGGCCCGACACGCCAGTGCCCGGCGGCATCTCCAGCTTCGCCAGGACTTCACCGCTGCGCGCATCGATGCGCCTCAGGTCGCTGGCGTCGCCTTCCCAGGTGCCGTGCCAAAGCTCGCCGTCGACCCAGGTCACACCGGTGACGAAGCGCTCGGACGCGATGGAGCGGAGGATCTTCCCGGTCTCGGGATCGATCTGGTGGATCTTGCGCGCGCGGTAGTGGCCCACCCACAAGGATCCTTCCGCCCATGCCAGCCCCGAGTCCTCGCCGCCGGCCGGCGACGGGATGGTGGCCAGCACCCGCCCCGTTTCCGGCTCGATCCTGCGGATGTGGCCGTCGGCGATCTGGTAGAGGTGCCGGCCGTCGAACGCGGTGCCGGCATTCGCCGGGATCTCGATGGAGCGCTGGACCTCGCCGCTGGTCGGGTCCATGGCGCTGAGCCGGTCGCCGGTGGCGAACCAGACGTTCTTGCCGTCGTAGGTCACGCCGTGCACGCCTTCGGCACCGGGAAAAGGGCCGTACTCGCGGAGAATGTGGGCTGTCGATGTCTTCATGGCTTTTGCTCGCTGGTAGGGTCAAGGAACGGGATGTCCATGGAGGCATCCTAGCCCTCCGGCAACGCGGCCGGGAGTAACAAGGTTGTCGCGAACCCGGGCACCGGCGGCATCAGCCAGCGGCGAGCCCGCCCCCGGCCGGTGGCCTGCACCCTGCCCGCTCCGGCCAGTTCGTCCAGGGCCCGCTGCACGGTACGCTGGCTGGCGCCCAGCGCCAGCGACAGCGCCGAACTCGACCACGATTCGCCGTCCGCCAGCAGGGCCAGCACCGCCGCGTGGGGCCCCTCCACGGGCCGGGCCAGCACGGCGACATCGCGCGCCCGGCGTGGCGCCAGCGCGAAGCCGCGCCGCGTCGCACCGACGTCCGCCAGTCCCGCCAGCGCCTTGCGCAGGCGGCCTATCTCCACACGCAGTCGCGCACGATGCGTCTCGTCGGGATGCCGCGTGCGGAAGGCGCGCTCGATCAGCGTCTCGCGGGCCACGTCGGCGGGCCACGCGTCGCCCAGCATGCGCGCGAGCGTGAACAAGACCGGGCGCCGCGCCAGCGGCACCACCAGCCTCCCCTCGCGCACCGCATGGCGGCAGGCATCGACCACGAGCGCATCCGAGGCCAACATCGCTTCCACCTCCGCCAGCGCGACTAGGCGCTCCTGCCCTTGCCATCTCAGCCGGGCCGCGGGCATGTCCAGGACGGCGGCGGCCTGCCTGACTTCGGCTTGCAGGGCGGGAATACCGGCGCGGTTCGCGGCCTGTTCCGCCCGTGCCAGCGCCGCCCGGGCGTCGGCGGTGCGCAGGCGCCGCATTGCAATCCCCGCCGCCAGCAGTTCATGGATGGCCGCCGCGGCAACCGTCAGCGGACCGGCATCGACCCCGGCCAGCAGCCGTTCAGCCTCCGCCAGGCGGCCGATCAACAGGCAACGCCGGATTTCCAGGTGGCGCACGTGCGCGACATTGGTCAGATCGCCATGCGCCTCGAGCGTGGCGCGCGCGGCCGCCAGCGCCTTGTCCGGCCAGGCCAGCTCACGCGACGCAAGCGCGATCTCGGCCTCGGCCACGACGCAGCGCGCGCGGGCCAGGGCCTGCCCGGGTCCGAACGCGCCAGCCGCCCGCCGCACCAGCATCCTGGCGCGGACGAATTCGCCAAGCTGGGCCATCGCGATGCCGCGCAGCGCCAGTGCCGGCGGATCGTCGCGCAGCGCCACGCGGTTCAAGGCCCCGAAGGGATCACCGGCGGCCAGCGCCCGGGCGGCCTCGGCTATCAGCGCATCCATCCGAATCCCGCCACATTTGTCACTCCCGCCGTCCGGCGGCCCGATCCTAATCTAGCACACGCCTCCCGCATGCCGATCGCGCCGATCGGGTCCGACCCGCGGGAAATCCAAGGAGAAACGATGATGCGACATACGACAGGCACACGGGAAGAATGGCTGGCCGCGCGGCTCGATCTGCTGGAGGCCGAGAAGGCCTTGACGCGCCAATCGGACGCACTGGCCCGGCAGCGGCAGGCGCTGCCCTGGGTGGCGATCGGCAAGAACTACCGCTTCGACACGGAGCAAGGCAGCGCATCGCTGGCCGACCTCTTCCAGGGACGATCGCAACTGCTCGTCTATCACTTCATGTTCGGTCCCGACTATCAGGCGGGATGCCCGTCCTGCTCGTCGATCGCCGACAGCTTCGACGGCTTCGCCGTCCACCTGGCCAACCACGACGTCACGCTGATGGCGGTCTCGCGCGCGCCGCTGGCCAGGCTGCTGGCGTACAGGCAGCGCATGGGCTGGCGCTTTCCCTGGGCCTCGTCCCAGGACGCCGACTTCAACTTCGACTTCAGCGTCTCGCACACCGAGGCCCAACAGTTCGAACAAGGCATCGCCTACAACTACCGGCGCGAACCCGCCTGCGGCTGCCACCCGGCCCCGGCTGACACCGGCCAGCGCGTCGATGGCCGCCTGGCCGCGATGTGCGGCACCGACACGAACACCTACCTGCGCGAACGCCCAGGCATGAGCGCCTTCGCGATCCAGGACGGCACCGTCTACCACACCTATTCCACCTACGCGCGCGGGCTGGACGGACTCTGGGGCATGTACCAGTGGCTGGACCGCGCGCCGCTGGGGCGCAACGAGCAGGGAGTCTGGTGGCGCCGGCGCGATGAATACGGCAGGCGCTGAGATGCGGGCGGCGTGGCGGCATGCCGGCAGGCGCTTCGTGGGCGGCACGGCGCTGGCGCTGGCCGCGACCGGCGCGTTCATGCTGGCACGAGCGGTGCATCTGGCCTGAAGCGCCAGATGGAAAATAGCCCCCGCGCTTGCCGCTGTGCGGCGGCGCTGTCCCCCAGGGGACGTTCTCATCTTGGAAAAAAGGCGCTCCGGAGAGCGCCTTGGCTTGAAGAGGACGGGCCCCGTTCAATCGAGCGTCAGGTTCAAGCGCTTGATCACCGCGCCCAGCGTCTGCTGTTCCTTCTTGATCAGCGCGGTCAGTTCGGCCGGGGTGGACGGCGCGGCGGTGAAGTACTGGGCGGTCAGCTGCTTCTGCACTTCCTCGCTCTTGATGATCTGCACCAGCTCCTTGTTCAGCCGGTCGATGATGGGCTGCGGCGTACCCGCGGGCATCAGGATGGCCTGCCAGGAGATGACCTCGAAATCGGGCACGCCCTGCTCCCCCATGGTCGGCAGGTCGGGCAGCGCCGGGCTGCGCTTGGTGCTGGTCACGGCCAGGGCCTTGAGCTTGCCGTCGCGCACCTGCGGCATGGCGATGGCGGGCACCATGAAGCCGGCCTGCACCTGGCCACCCAGCATGGCGGTCACGACCTGCGGGAAGCCGGCGTACGGCACGTGCAGGATGTCCAGGTTTTCCTTGCCCTTGAGCAATTCCATCGCCAGGTGGGCGGAGCTGCCCGCGCCGACGGTGCCGTAGTTAAGCTTGCCGGGCTCCTTCTTCACCAGCGAGGTGAAGGCGCCGACCGAGTCGACGTTCAGCGAAGGCGGCACGACCAGCACGTTGGGGCTGGTGGCGACCAGCGTGACGGGCGCGAGGTCCTTCAGCGGGTCGTAGTTGAGTTTGGTGTAGAGCGCGGGGGCGGTGGCCAGCGGTCCGTTGATGGTGAACAGCATGGTGTAGCCGTCCGGCGCGGCATGGGCCACCGTGCCGGTACCGATGTTGCCGCCGGCGCCGGGCTTGTTGTCGATCACGATCGCCTGCCCGAGCTGCTTGGCCAGCGGCTGCGAGATCACGCGCGCGATGATGTCGGGCGACGAGCCGGCGGGGAACGGCACGACCAGCTTGATGGGCCGGCTGGGCCAGTCGTGCTGGGCGAAGGCGGGGGTGGCGGCCATGAGGCCGGCGGCCACGGCCGCGCCGAGCAGGCGGCGGCGCAGGGCCGGCGCGGAGGAGGCGGAAGAATGCATGGATATCTCCGTTATTGGATGTTGGACTGGCGGGCGGGACTGCTTCACACCGCGTCGCTGTTCTTGACCCATCGGTCCACATGTACCGGCTGCGCGCTGGCCAGGCGGTCCAGCAGGCGGTCGATATCGGTGTCGACGATCAGCGCCTCGAGATGCACGGCGCGCACGAACCCCTGTTCATGGGCATGGCGCGCGAAGGCAAGCAAGGCATCGTAATAGCCGTTGGCGTTGAGCAACCCCACCGGCTTGGAGTGGTAGCCGATCTGTTGCCAGGTCAGCACCTCGAAAAGTTCGTCCAGCGTGCCAAAACCGCCGGGCAGCGCGACGAAGGCATCCGAGAGCTCGACCATGCGGGCCTTGCGGGCGTGCATGGTGGGCACGACGTACATGTCGGTCAGGCCCTTGTGCCCGACTTCCTTTTCCCACAGCCGCTCGGGGATGACCCCGGTCACCTGCCCGCCCGCCTCGAGCGCGGCATTGGCCACGTGCCCCATCAACCCGACACTGCCGCCGCCGTACACCAGCCGCATTCCCCGCCCCGCCACCGCGCGCCCGAAGTCGCGCGCCACCTCGGCGAAGAAAGGATCGTTCCCGGCACTGGCGCCGCAATACACACAAACCGCATCCATCTGAAATTCCCTTAAGAACCCCTACCGCCCCCGGCCCCAGGCACCTCCGACCCAGGATGCCGCGGATCCGGCTCCGCCGGTCCGCCAGCATCGCCCCCCTGGGGGGGCGCGCGCAAGCGCGTAGGGGGGGCTTCCACCTTCGGATCACGAGCCAGCAGGCGAGACACCGCCTGCGCCGGCGGCACGCGGTCGAACAGCACCGAGCAGACGGCCTCGGTAATCGGCATCTCGATCCCGCAGCGGCGAGCCAGGTCGCGCACGGCCGGCGCGCAGCGCACGCCCTCGGCCACCTGGGTCATGTCGCCCAGGATCTCGTCCAGCGACCGGCCGCGGCCGATTTCCAGGCCAACGTGGCGGTTGCGGGACAGGTCCCCGGTGGCGGTCAGGATCAGGTCGCCCAGTCCGGTCAGGCCGGAGAAGGTGTCGGCCTGCGCGCCCAGGGCCACGCCCAGGCGCGTCATCTCGGCCAGGCCTCGGGTGATGAGGGCGGCACGGGCGTTGGCGCCCATGCCCAGGCCGTCGCCGATGCCGCAGGCGATGGCCATGATGTTCTTGACGGCGCCCCCGACCTCGACGCCGACGATGTCCTCGCTGCCGTAGACGCGGATCGCGCCGCCGTGCAGCGCATCGGTCACGCGGTCGCGCAGTTCCGCGCTGGCGCTGGCGATGGTCAGCGCCACCGGCAGCCCGCGGGCCACCTCGCGGGCGAAGGACGGGCCGGACAGCACGCCGGTGGAAATACCGGCCGCGCCGGCGAACGCCGCCTCAGCGATGGCGTGCGGCAGCCGGCCGGTGCCCGCGTCCAGGCCCTTGCAGGTCCAGGCCACGGCGAGGTCGCTGATGCCGTGGCGGGCCACGCCTGCCGCCACGTCGCGGCAGGCCTGCTCCATGCCGGCCACCGGCACGCCCAGGATCAGCAGCGGGCGCGGGGCACCGCGCAGGTGGCCGAACAGGTCGTCCAGTTCGCTCGTGCAGCGCAGATCCGGCGGCAGCGCGACCCCGGGCAGGTAATCGGCGTTCTCGTGGGTATCGGCGATGCGGCGCGCCAGTTCGGGACGGCGCGCCCACAGCATGGTGGCATGGCCGCGGGCGCAGGCGGCGGCAAGCGCCGTGCCCCAGCTGCCCGCCCCCAGGACGGCGACGCGCAGGCCCGGCGCCATGTCCGCCATGATGCCGCGGCCGCTCAGTGCTTGGTGCCCGGCGGCAGGATCAGGCCGGCATCGTTGCCGGCCTGGGCGACTTGCTGCTCGGCGGCGGCCTGGGCCACGCGCTGCTCGTAGATGGCCTGGAAGTTCACCTCGGCCAGGTGCAGCGGCGCCATCGACGCGCGGGTGATGGCGTCGGCGATGTTGCTGCGCAGGTAGGGGTAGATGATGCCGGGGCAGGCGATGCCCAGGATGGGGTCGAGCTGCTCCAGCGGAATGTTGGCCAGTTCGAAGATGCCGGCCTGCTTGCCTTCGACCAGGTACAGGACCTTGTCGCCGACCTTGGTGGTCACGGTGGCGGTCACGGTCACTTCGAAGACGGTCTCGGCCAGCGCCTGGGCGCCGACGTCGATGGCGACCTCGACTCCGGGCTGCTCGGTTTCCAGGAAGATCTGGGGCGCGTTGGGCAACTCCAGCGACAGGTCTTTCAGGTAGACGCGCTGGATGTTGAACACGGGGGCTTGCTGCTCTTGATTGTCGGACATGGGGAGAAAGTCTGGAAACGGAAAGCCTGCTGGCTGAACCCGGCCCCCGGTACGCGCGGAGCCGAAACGTATGCACCAAAAGAACACGCCGGGGACGCGCCCCGGCTACAACGAAATCACTGGTCCTGCGTCGCCTGGCCGGCAAGCAGGGGTTGCAGCCCGCCCGCGCGGTCGAGCGCGGCGAGTTCGTCGAAACCGCCCACGTGCGTATCGCCGATGTAGATCTGCGGCACGGTGCGCCGGCCGGTGCGCTCGATCATCTCGGCCCGGCGCTCGGGCTCGGCATCGATGCGCACCTTCTCGATCTCCTGCACGCCGCGCTGCTTGAGCAGCATCTCGGCGCGCATGCAAAAGGGGCAATACCCCGTCGAATACATCAGGACTTTCTGCATGGCGCTATCCCTTCGCAATGGGCATGCCCGCCTGCACCCAGCCGGACAGTCCTCCCGACAGGCTGCTGACCTCGGCAAAACCCTGGGCCTTGAACTGGGCCACCGCCTTGGCCGCGTCGCGGCCGTTGCTGCCCACCAGGATGAGCGGCTTGTTCTTGGGCAGGCCGGCCGCCTTCTGTGCCAGGTCGGCCAGCGGCACGCTGCGCGACTGGGCGATGTGCCCGGCCGCGAAATCGGCCGCCGGGCGCACGTCGACGAACACCGCCTGGCGCTGGTTGACCGCGGCCGTGGCTTCGGCCGCGCTCATGGCTCCCCCGGCCTGGCCGCCCCGCAGCGATTGCCACAGCAGCATGCCGCCCGACACGAGGGCCAATGCGATCAGGAGAATGTTGTCGAGGATGAATTTCACGAGCGGACCCTGGAAACCTGGTGGGAGGAACACACGCCCCGCCGGCCGGACAGCCTGGCGTTACGCGCGCTTACGAATTCGCAAAACGGCGGGAAAACCACAAGATCCGCCGGATTTTTGCCGTTGCGGCGGCCCGATTCCGGCCCCGCGGCAAAGACAATGCCGCAGGATTATAAAATGTCGGGATAGGCAGCCGCTTTTTCAACGGGCTGCTGCCGTCAGTCCCCGCCGTTTTCGGGCGGGCAGCCGAATTGTATTCAACCTTTACGCGCAGCGCCCCTGCGCTCCCGGGACATGGTCAAACTCGTACTGATGCGTCATGGCGAAAGCCAATGGAACCTTGAAAACCGCTTCACCGGCTGGACCGACGTCGACCTGACGGACAAGGGCCGCGAAGAAGCCCGCAAGGCGGGCGAACTGCTCAAGCAGGAAGGGTACGACTTCGACCTCGCCTACACCTCGGTCCTGCGCCGCGCGATCCGCACCCTGTGGATCGCCCTGGACGCCATGGACCACATGTACCTGCCGATCGAGCACAGCTGGCGCCTGAACGAGCGCCACTACGGCGCCCTGCAAGGCCTGAACAAGGCGGAGACCGCCGCCCAGTACGGCGAGGAACAGGTGCTGGTCTGGCGCCGCGCCTACGCCATCGCCCCGAACCCCCTGGCCGCGGACGACAAGCGCCACCCGCGCTTCGATCCGCGCTACGCCGGCCTGCCGGCCGACGAACTGCCCGCCACCGAGTGCCTGAAGGACACCGTGGCCCGGGTCGTTCCCTACTGGAACGAGACCATCGCCCCGTCGCTGAAGGCCGGCAAGCGGGTGCTGATCGCCGCCCACGGCAACAGCCTGCGCGCGCTCATCAAGCACCTGGACGGCATCTCGGACGACGACATCGTCGGCCTGAACATCCCCACGGCCCAGCCGCTGGTGTACGAGCTGGACGAGGACCTCAAGCCGATCCGCCACTACTACCTGGGCAACGCGGACGAAATCGCCGCCGCCATGGCCGCCGTGGCTGCGCAAGGAAAGGCCAAGGCCAAGTGAAGCGGCTCGCGGCGATACTTCTGATCGCCTTGCCCGCGGCGGCGGGCTGGCCGCTTGCCGCGGCCGCCGCCGACGCGGGCAAGGCGCCCTCCGACCCGGCGGCCGTGGCGCGCGAGCGCGAAGCCCTGCGCAAGCGACTGGAAGCGCTCAAGAAGGACATCGCCGAGGGCGAGGAAGAACACGCCGACGCGGCCGACGCCCTGAAGGAGTCGGAGCAGACCATCTCCAAGGTCAACCGCCGGCTGGTCGAGCTGGGCAACGCCCAGCGCCGGGCCAATGCCGAGCTGGAGCGCCAGAAGCAGGCCATTGCCGAAAAGGAAAAGAACCTGGCCCAGCGCCAGGCCCACCTGGCCGACCTGCTGCGCCGCCAGTACGCGGTGGGTGGCCTCACGCCCTGGGGCGCGCTGCTGTCGGGCGACGATCCGCAGCGGCTGAACCGCAATCTCGCCTACCTGGGCTACATCGCGCAGGCCCGCGCCAACACCGTGACCGAGCTGCAGGGCGAGCTGGAGGAACTGGCGCAGTTGCGGGCCCAGGCCGACACCAAGCGCAGCGAGCTGGAACAACTGGCGTCCGAGGAGAACAACCAGCGCCAGGAACTGCTCAAGCAGTCCGAGCAGCGCCGCAAGGTCCTGGCCGACATCTCGTCCAAGCTGAACAGCCAGCGCCGCCAGGCCGCCAGCCTGGCGCGCGACGAGCAGCGCCTGTCGCGCGTGATCGAGGACCTGACCCGCATGCTGGCCAGGCGCGCCGAGGAAGCCCGCCGCAAGGCCGAGCAGGCGCGCAAGGCGGAACTCGCCCGCCGGGCGGAGGAAGCGGCCAGGCGGGCCGCCGCGCAGCGCGCCGCCGAACAGGCCGCGCGCGAGGCCGGCAAGCCTCCCCCGCCACCGCCCCCCGAGCCCCCGCCCGAGCGCGCGGTGGCGCGCAACGACACCCTGCCCGACGCCTCGCTGGCGGGCCAGTTCGAGAAGCTGCGCGGCCGCCTGCGCCTGCCCGTGCGGGGCGACATCGTGGGCCGCTTCGGCGCCGCCCGCGGCGAAGGCGGCACCTGGAAGGGCGTCTTCATCCGCGCCAGCGAAGGCACCGAGGTACGGGCGGTCGCCGCCGGCAAGGTGGTCTTCGCGGACTGGCTGCGAGGCTTCGGCAATCTCCTGATCATCGACCACGGCAGCCAGTACCTGTCGATTTACGGCAACAACCAGTCGGTGCTTCGCCACGTCGGCGACGACGTCAAGGGCGGCGACGTCGTGGCCAGCGTGGGCGCCACCGGAGGGCAGGCGGAATCGGGCCTATACTTTGAACTGCGGCATCAAGGCGCGCCGTTCGACCCGCTGCGGTGGGCCTCGTTGCGCTGACCCCCCTACCCGGATATCCTGATCGCACGCGCGCTTGCGCGCCTTCCCCAGCACATTCAACCTATCGACGAGAACCCGCGAGGCCCTGGGATGTCAAAGCTTGACGTCCCGAACCGGGGCCCGGAGGAATACATGGGCAGCAAGAGTAAAGTTCGCAGTATCGGCCTGGTCAGCCTGGGCGTGGTCGCCGGTGTCCTGGTCAGCCTGGGCATCACCGCCGTGGCGCAGCGGGAAACCCGTGGCCCCTTGCCGCTGGAAGAACTCCGGCAGTTCTCGAATGTCTTCGCCACCATCAAGAACAACTACGTCGAGCCGGTCGAAGACAAGAAGCTGATCGACGGCGCCATCGCCGGCATGCTGTCCGATCTCGACCCGCATTCGGCCTACCTGGACGCCGACGCCTACCGCGAAATGCAGACCGCCACGCAAGGCGAATTCGGCGGCCTGGGCATCGAGGTCGGCACCGAGGACGGCTTCGTCAAGGTCATCTCCCCCATCGAGGACACCCCCGCCGCGCGCGCGGGCGTCAAGGCCGGCGACCTCATCGTCAAGATCGACGACAAGTCCACCAAGGGGCTGCTGCTGAACGATGCGGTCAAGCTGATGCGCGGCAAGCCCAAGACCTCGATCACGCTGACGCTGGTGCGCAAGAACGAGGTCCAGCCCATCGTCGTCAAGATCGAACGCGACATCATCAAGGTCCAGAGCGTGCGCAGCAAGATGCTGGACGGCAATACCGCCTACGTGCGGATCGCCCAGTTCCAGGAGCAGACCGGCGCCGACCTGGCCACGCACCTCGAACGCCTGGGCAGGAGCGGCGCGCCCAAGGCGCTGGTGCTGGACCTGCGCAACGACCCGGGCGGCCTGCTGCACAGCGCGATCGCGGTCTCGGCCGCCTTCCTGCCGCAGAACACGCTGGTGGTCTCCACCGACGGCCGCACCGCCGACGCCAAGCGCAAGTACCAGACCAATCCGGCCGACTACCTGCGCAGCAGCGACGACTACATCAAGCGCCTGCCGGCCTGGACCAAGACCGTGCCCATGGTGGTGCTGGTGAACGCCGGCTCGGCCTCGGCCTCGGAAATCGTGGCCGGCGCGCTGCAGGACCAGAAGCGCGCCCGGGTGCTGGGTGCCCAGACCTTCGGCAAGGGCTCGGTACAGGTCATCCTGCCGATCTCGCGCGACTCGGCCATCAAGCTGACCACCTCGCGCTACTACACGCCCAACGGACGGTCCATCCAGGCCAAGGGCATCGTGCCCGACTACCCGGTCACCGACACGCCCGAGGGCGACCTGTACGAGCGGCCGCGCGAAGCCGACCTGGCCAAGCACCTGCTGAACGACAAGGATCCCAACGGCGAGATCAAGTCGGCCGCCCAGGATCCGGCCAAGGCCGCCGAGCGCAAGACCATCAAGCCGATCGAGTTCGGCAGCGCCGACGACTTCCAGCTCGCGCAGGCGCTGAACCTGCTGGCCGGCAAGCCGGTGCAGCTGGCCAAGGCCGAAGACGTGGCCAAGGCCGCCGCCGAACTGGCCGAGCGGAACAAGACTCCCGCCGAAAAGGCCAAGGACGCCACGAAGGACGAGAAGCCCGCCGCGCCCGTCCCCGCGCCGCCCGAGCAACCCGTTCCCGCGCCGGCCAAGTGAACGACGAGCAGCTACTGCGCTATTCGCGGCATGTGCTGCTGGACGAAATCGGCATCGAAGGGCAGCAGCGCCTCCTGGAGGCGCGTGCCCTGATCGTCGGGGCGGGCGGACTCGGCTCGCCCGCCGCCTTCTACCTGGCTTCGGCAGGCGTGGGCAACCTGGTACTGGCCGACGACGACACCGTCGACCTGACCAACCTGCAACGCCAGATCCTGCACACCACCGACCGCGTGGGCCGCTACAAGGCCGAATCCGGCAAGCAGACCCTGGCCGCCATCAACCCCGAGGTCGCCGTCCAGGCCCTGACCCAGCGGCTGATGGACGAGGCGCTGGACGCCCAGGTGGCCGCCGCCGACATCGTGCTGGACTGCACCGACAACTTCGCCACCCGCCACGCCATCAACCGCGCCTGTGTCCGGCACCGCAAGCCGCTGGTCTCGGGCGCGGCCATCCGGTTCGACGGCCAGGTCGGCGTGTTCGACCTGCGGCGCGGCGATGCGCCGTGCTATCACTGCCTGTTCCCCGACGGCGAGGACGTCGACGAAGTCAATTGCGCCACCATGGGCGTATTCGCGCCGCTGGTGGGCATCGTCGGTTCGACCGAGGCGGCCGAGGCGATCAAGCTGCTGGCGGGCATCGGTACCAGCCTGTCGGGGCGCCTGCTGATGCTGGACGCGCTGGCGATGAAATGGCACGAAGTGCGGGTGGGCCGGGACGCGGGCTGCCCGGTGTGCGGCGGGCGTCCCGCGCATCCACCCGCCTCCTGAACGGTATCGGCGCCCGCCCTGGGAGGTCCCCATGAAGATCAAGCACATCGCGCTGGTCGTCCCCGATCTCGAGGCAGCCGCCACCTTCTACGAAACCGCGTTCGACATGAAGCGCGTCGGGCGCGACGACCTGGAAATGGGCTCGGGCATCTACCTGTCGGACGGCAGCACCAACCTGGCCCTGCTGCAGTACAAGGAAGGCCATCCGCTGGCGCCGTCCAGCGGTTTTGCGGGCGTGCACCACTTCGGCTTCCAGGTCGACGACCTGGCCGAGGCCGAGCGCCGGATCGAGGCGGCCGGCGGCAAGTTCTTCTTCTCGCTGGGCAACGATCCGGAAAAGAAGAACTTCGAGAAGAAGTTCAAGGACCCCTTCGGCGTGGTGTTCGACATCTCGAAAAGCGGCTGGGAAGGCACCGGCCGCGACTGACTGGCCACCGGACGGCGGCGGTCAGGCCAGCATGATCTGGATCTGCACGTCCAGGAATTCCGACGGCGACTTCTTCCAGCCGCTCTTGGCGTAGCGCTGCCAGCGTCCCAGGATGAAATGCAGGATCAGGCTGGCGCGGGCATGGATGTCGTCGGTGGGAGGCAGCTCGTTCAAGGCCAGCGCGTTGCGCAGGCACTGCCGCAGCGAGGCCTCGATGCGGTCCAGGAACTGGTTCATGCGTTCCTGCAGGCGTTCGTCCTCGGACACCAGCGCATCGCCGATCAGCACCCGCGTCATGCCCTTGTTGCGCTCGGCGAAGGTCAGCAGCATCAGGATGGCCTTGCGCGCCTGCGCGAGGCCGCTGGTCTCGGATTCGGAAATCACGTTGAACAGGCCGAAAACCGAGCTTTCGATAAACTCGATCAAGCCCTCGAACATCTGCGCCTTGCTGGCGAAATGCCGGTACAGCGCGGCTTCGGAAACCTGGAGACGCGCGGCCAGCGCCGCGGTGGTGATGCGTTCGCCCTTGGGATGCTCGAGCATTTCGGCCAGCATCTGGAGGATCTGGGTCTTGCGCTCGCCCGTCTTGCTAGAGGCCATGTCGCGGTGGGTTTCCGTGCAAAGGAGGAAAAATCGCCCGCTTCGCAGGGCCGCCCCGGACGGAAACGGCTAACTACGGCGCAGGGCGCGACGCTGTAACAACAAGTGACTGACGGAGTTTACTTGAAGGTCGATGAAAAGCGGGCGTCCTCGATGCGTCTTGGCGAACGGCGTGCCCGGATGGCGGACGTAGACGGTGCGCATGCCGGCCTTGCGAGCGCCGCGCAGGTTCGCGGACGTGTCTTCGACCAACACTGAATTGTTAGCGCTTACTCCCTCCATGGCCATGACGTGGCGCATCAAAGCCGGCGAAGGCTTGACCCGGAATTCACCGTGAAAGCGCATGTCCTCGACCGCCCACAGGCTGTCGAAGCAGTGCAGGATGCCGAGATGGCGCAGGATGGTGCGGGCGTAATTGTGTGGCGCGTTCGTCAACAGGATCTTGCGTCCGGGCAGCCGTGACAACCGGTTACGCAAATCCTTGTCGGCGCGCACCAGCGGGCGGATGTCGAAGCTGTGGCTGCGGTGCAGGAACTCCGCCGGCGACACGCCGTGGTGCCGGACCATGCCGATCAGCGTCGCGCCGTAGCGCTGCCAGTAGCGCTTGCGCAGCACGTGGGCCTCTTCCTCGGACACGTTCAACGTCTCCATGACCGCCTGGGTCATGGAGAGGTCGATGTGCGAGAAGATGGCGTGCGAGGCATCGTGCAGCGTGTTGTCCAGGTCGAAGAACCAGACCGGCTCCCCCTTCCCCGCGCCCGCCGGCCGCCGCGTCACCCGCACGCGGCTCAACGGCCGCCGCACCTGCCGCCGCGGCGCCGACGCCACCGAAGGCACCCCGGTAACCGCCGCGGCAACTTCACTTATGTAGAGGTCCCCCCCTACGCGCTGCGCGCGCCCCCCAGGGGGCGATGCGGGCGGACCGGCGAACATGGCCCCCATCAGTGGCTTTTGATCATGGTTCCCACGCCTTGCGCGGTCAGGATTTCCAGCAGCAGACAGTGTTCGACGCGGCCGTCGACGATGTGCACGGAATTGACGCCGCTCTTGGCGGCTTCCAGGGCCGACGAGATCTTGGGCAGCATGCCGCCCGAGATGGTGCCGTCGGCGAACAGCTCGTCGATCTTGCTGGCGGTCAGGCCGGTCAAGAGGTTGCCGTTCTTGTCCAGCACGCCCGGGGTGTTGGTCATCATGATCAGCTTCTCGGCGTGCAGCACCTCGGCAATCTTGCCCGCCACCAGGTCGGCGTTGATGTTGTAGGCCATGCCGTCCTCGCCGAAGCCGATGGGCGAGATGACAGGGATGAACTGGTCGTCCTGCAGCGCCTTCACCACCGACGGGTCGACGGACGCGATCTCGCCCACGAAGCCCAGGTCCAGCTGCGCGCCGGGGTTGTTCTTGTCCGGCATCAGCATCTTGCGGGCGCGGATCAGGCCGCCGTCCTTGCCGGTCAGGCCCACGGCCTTGCCGCCGAATTCGTTGATCATCATCACGATGTCCTGCTGGACCTGGCCGCCCAGCACCCACTCCACCACTTCCATGGTCTCGGCGTCGGTCACGCGCATGCCTTGCACGAAGCTGCCCTGCTTGCCGACGCGCTTGAGCGCGTCGTCGATCTGCGGGCCCCCGCCATGCACGACGATGGGGTTCAGGCCCACCAGCTTGAGCAGCACCACGTCATGCGCGAAGCTGCGTTGCAGGCGTTCTTCCGTCATGGCGTTGCCGCCGTACTTGACCACGATGGTCTTGCCGTGGAAACGGCGGATGTACGGCAGGGCTTCGGCCAGCACGCCGGCCTTGATCCGGGGCGTGAGCGTAGCCAGCGGTCCGTGTTCGGGAGACGAGGAATCTGCTTGATGGGTGTCGGTCATGGCGGCGCGCCTGAGGGAAGGAATGGACAAACAGGCTCAATTGTAGCCACTGCGCCAGCCGGATTCCGTCCACAGGATATCCCGCCGTTATCCCCCGCTTGTCCCGGCCTTTTCCCCAGGCTTGTCCGCAGGGCTGTCCACGGCTTCCCCACAGGGTTCCACACAGCTTCTCCACATGAACGCCCCCGGTTTTCCACTGCCTTTCCCCAGGAAACCCACAGCTTGCCCACAGCCTTTCCACAAGGTTGCCCACATGTTGTCCACATAGGTTTCCAACGGTCTTCCACAGCCTTGCCCCCAGGGTTGTCCACAAAAGGCGCGAAGCTTGAAATACCGCGGATTGGCCGTATTTACCTTGACATGATGGGAAGGTCTAGAATCGTCCCATTCCAGGTCAGGAGATCACCATGCAGGCGTTGAACATCGGACAGGCTTCGGAGGCATCGGGCGTCTCGGCCAAGATGATCCGGCATTACGAATCCATAGGATTGATACCGCCCGCCCACCGCACCGAATCCGGCTACCGGCTCTACGGCGAAAGCGATGTCCATACGCTGCAGTTCATCCGCAATGCGCGCGACCTGGGCTTTTCGATCCCGCAGATCGGGACGCTGCTGGAACTCTGGAATGACCGCGGCCGGCCCAGCGCCGAGGTCAAGCGCCTGGCCTGCGCCCACATCGATGAACTGGACGAGAAGATCCGGGGTCTACAGGCCATGAAGGCCACGCTGGAGCAGCTTGCTTCCCACTGCCATGGGGACCACCGTCCGGACTGCCCCATCCTGAGCGGGCTGGCGACCCCGGGCATGGGCACGCGCGGCCTGGCCGAGCATACCTGCAACGGATGAAACCAATCCCCATGCCCGGGTAGCCCGCCGGTCGACCCTGTTAGCATTTCGGGTATCGGCGGCTTGCCCGCCGCGTCTATCGCAAGAAGGAGAATGCAGTGAAACGTCTACTCGCCCTGATCGCCACGGTCGCCGCGCTCGCGCTGACCGCGGGCGCCGCGCTTGCGCAGGCGCTCAATGCCGAAGGCGAGGTGCGCCGCATCGACGCGGCGAACGGCAAGGTCACCCTCAAGCACGGCCCGATCTCCAACCTTCAGTTGCCGGCCATGACGCTGGTCTTCAAGGTGGCCGACCCCTCGATGCTGAGCCAGATCAAGGCCGGCGACAACGTGCGGTTCGCCGCCGAAAAAATCAACGGCCAATACACGATCACGGCCATCCAGCCGAAATAAGGCTTACAGCACGTAGCGCGCCAGGTCCTGGTGCGCCGCGGCTTCTTCCAGCTGCCGGTTGACGTAGTCGGTATCGATGCGCACCACTTCCCCGCTCTTGCGGGTCGCGTCGAACGACAGTTCCTCCAGCAGTTTTTCCATCACCGTGTACAGCCGGCGCGCGCCGATGTTCTCGGTCTTCTCGTTCACCGCGAAGGCCAGTTCGGCCAGGCGTTCGATGCCATCGTCGGTGAATTCCAGCCTGACGCCCTCGGTTTCGAGCAGCGCGGTGTACTGCTTGACCAGCGACGCATCGGTCTCGGACAGGATGCGCACGAAATCCTTGGCCGACAGCGAATCGAGCTCGACCCGGATCGGGAAGCGCCCCTGCAGCTCGGGGATCAGGTCGGACGGCCGCGACAGGTGGAAGGCTCCCGACGCAATGAACAGGATGTGGTCCGTGCGGACCATGCCGTACTTGGTGTTGACGGTCGTACCCTCGACCAGCGGCAGCAGGTCGCGCTGCACGCCCTGGCGCGAGACGTCCGACCCGCTGGTCTCCTGGCGGGTGGCGATCTTGTCGACCTCGTCCAGGAACACGATGCCGTTCTGTTCCACGCTGGCCAACGCCTTGGTGCGCAGCTCTTCCTCGTTCACGCGGCGGCCGGCCTCCTCGTCCACCAGCAGCTTGAAGGCTTCCTTGATGCGCAGCTTGCGCGCCTTCTTCTTGCCCTGGGCCAGGCCGGCGAACATGCCGCGGATCTGCTCGGTCATTTCCTCCATGCCCGGCGGCGACATGATCTCCATCTGCGGCACCGGCTGGGCCACTTCGATCTCGATCTCCTTGTCGTCGAGCTGGCCTTCGCGCAGACGCTTGCGGAAGGTCTGGCGCGCGGCATTGTCGTCGCGCTGCGGGTTGCCCATCGCGTCGCGCGCGGGTGGCACCAGCACGTCCAGGATGCGGTCTTCGGCGGCGTCCTCTGCCTGCGTGCGCACGCGGCGCATTTCCGCTTCGCGCACCTGCTTGACGGCCACCTCGGCCAGGTCGCGGATGATGGTGTCGACGTCGCGGCCCACGTAGCCCACCTCGGTGAACTTGGTGGCCTCGACCTTCACGAAGGGCGCATCGGCCAGCTTGGCCAGGCGGCGGGCGATCTCGGTCTTGCCCACGCCCGTCGGGCCTATCATCAGGATGTTCTTGGGATGGATCTCGTGGCGCAGCGGCTCGGCCACCTGCTGGCGGCGCCAGCGGTTGCGCAGCGCAATGGCCACGGAACGCTTGGCGCGGTCCTGGCCGACGATGTATTTATCCAGTTCGGAGACGATCTCACCGGGGGTCATCATGTTCATTCCAGTACCTCGACGGTGTGATGCTGGTTGGTGTAAATGCAAAGATCGCCCGCGATCGCCAGCGACTTCCTGACGATGTCCTCGGGTGCCATGTCGGTATTCTGCAGCAGTGCCAGGCCGGCCGATTGCGCATAGGCGCCGCCCGAACCGATGGCCGCCAGGCCGTGCTCGGGCTCCAGCACGTCGCCGTTGCCGGTCAGCACCAGCGTCGATTCCCGGTCGGCCACGATCAGCATGGCTTCGAGCCGGCGCAGCACGCGGTCGGTGCGCCAGTCACGCGTCAGGTCCACCGCCGCGCGCAGCAGGTGGCCCTGGTGTTTTTCCAGCTTGCCTTCGAAACGCTCGATCAGCGTGAAGGCGTCGGCCGTGGCGCCGGCGAAACCCGCCAGCACCGAATCCTTGTACAGGCGCCGCACCTTGCGGGCGCTGCCCTTCATGACGATGTTTCCCAGGGTGACCTGCCCGTCGCCGCCCAGGGCAACGCGGTTGCCGCGGCGCACGCTGATGATGGTCGTGCCGTGGAATTGTTCCATTTGCTCTTCCTGATGGGCCCGTGGCCCCGCGCTGGCGCGCCGGGCCGACGAACGAAAACGACTTCTGGATAGTGGGGGCGACGGGGCCCGATTCAAGAGGTGGGTCTCCCGCCCTGAGCCTTATTCCCCGGAAACCGCAAACCCGCGCAGCCACGGATCGAGATGGGCAATATCGAACGTTCCTGCCTCGAACATCTGCATCATCTCCTTGTGGATACGCGCCGGTCGCCGTTGCAGGCGCCAGCCATTGATGCGCAGGAACACGTCGGCCGCGGCGAAAGCGATGCGCTCGTTGCCGTCCGCGAACGGATGATTGATCGCCATGCTTTCCATCAGGGCCGCGGCTTCGGCCACGATATCCTCGTAATAGCCGGTTTGCGGCCGAAACAGTGCCGCTTCGATTGCACCCGGATCACGTACGCCCGGCGCGCCACCGTAGCGCTGCATCAATAGCGCATGCATGCCCAGCACGTCCGCCACGGTCAGATAATCGTGCGACACGGTCTACTTGGCCAGTTCGCGATACAGACTGTCGAATTCGTCCACACTCGACGCGAACGCAGCCATGACGTGGCGGCGGGGACGTTCTTTTTGCTGCCTGTCGATGTAATCGCGCAATGCGTCATCCAGCACTGCCTGGAATTGGCGTCCCTGGGTTTCCGCGATCTGGCGCAAGGCGGCGAGCACTTCAGGGGCGGCTTGAGAGGAGAATTTCTCCCGAACGGTTGTGGTCATGGCCGTTCCATCATGATTCATCTTGATACTTCATGATAAAGCAAGTTTTCGCGAAAAAAAACGGCGCCAGAGGCGCCGTTCATACGGATCGCGCGGACGATCGCGTCAGTCGCCGTACAGCTTCTGCCGCAATTCGCGGCGTTGCTGCGCCTCCAGCGACAGCGTGGCCGTGGGCCGCGCCAGCAACCGGGCGACGCCGATGGGCTCGCCGGTTTCCTCGCACCAGCCGTACTCGCCCGACTCGATGCGGCCCAGCGCCTGCTGGACCTTCTTCAGCAGCTTGCGCTCGCGGTCGCGCGTGCGCAGTTCCAGCGCATGCTCTTCCTCGATCGTGGCGCGATCGGCCGGATCCGGCACGAAAGGCGTCTCGCGCAGGTGCTCGGTGGTTTCACCGGCGTTCTGCAGCAGTTCGCGCTCGATTTCCTGGAGCCGGCTCTTGAAAAAGGCAAGCTGCGCTTCGTTCATATAGTCGGCCTCGGGCATGGCCAACAACTCTTTTTCAGAGAGCACGGCCTCGGCCGGCTTGGTCATCACGTTTTCCAACGCGTCCTCCTGAGTGACTTTTAAGGTTTTGCTCGACGCTTTCGTTGCCATGAAAATGCTCCGCGCGAATCAATAAGGCTTTCCAATTCCCACACAGCACCGCATATTCCAATCGCTCCCGGCGAGCCGGGTATCCCACCATGGGCGCCGCGGATCCGGCTCCGCCGGTCCGCCAGCGCCGCCCCCTGGGGGCGCGCGTCAGCGCGTAGGGGGGCGACCTACACCAGGCATTGCTCCAGGCCGTGCATGAAGACGTCGCGAGGCAGGTTGCGACCAATGAAGACCAGCTTGCTGCCGCGCTTCTCGCCCGGCGCCCAGGCCCGGCCGGCATCGGCGCCCATCAGCATGTGCACGCCCTGGAACAGCATCCGGCGGTTCACGCCACTCATGTACAGAATACCCTTGTACCTCAATAAATCGGTTCCGTACACCTGCACCACGCCTCCCAGGAATTCCTCCAGGCGCATGGGATCGAACGGCTTGTCCGACTTGAAGACGAAGGCGCCGATGGCGTCGTCGTGATGGTGGTGGTGATGGCCGTGCGCATGATGGTGGCTGGGATCGTCGCAGCCGTCTACCGCGCAGTGCTCGCCGTGCTCGTGGCCGTGGCCATGATCGTGGTCGTGGTCGTGGTCGTGCGTCGCGGCATCGGGATGCTCGTCGGCCAGGAACTCCGGATCGATGTCCAGGATGGCGTTCAGGTTGAAGCCATTGATGTCCAGGATTTCCTTCAGGTCGACTTCGCCGAAATTGACCGGCGTGATCGTGGCGCGCGGGTTGATGTGGACCAGGCGCGAACGCAGGGCCTGGTAGTCGGCGTCCTCGACCAGGTCCACCTTGGAAACCAGCAGGCGGTCGGCGAACCCCACCTGGTTGAGCGCCTCGGGCTGCTCGTCCAGCGTCTGCATGCCGTGCTTGGCGTCCACCACGGTGATGACGGCATCCAGCCTGAAGTAGCTGGCCACCTCGTCTTCCATGAAGAAGGTCTGGCACACCGGGCCGGGGTTGGCCATGCCGGTGGTCTCGATGATGACCCGCTCGAAGTCCAGCGCGCCCGCGCGCCGCTTGTCCTTGAGGTCGATCAGGATGCGCACCAGGTCGCCGCGCACCGTGCAGCACACGCAGCCGTTGTTCATCTCGATGATCTGTTCGTCGCGGTCCTGGATCAGGAGATCGTTGTCCACGCCTTCCGGCCCGAACTCGTTCTCGATCACGGCGATCCGGCGGCCATGATGCTCGTTCAGGATCCGGTTGAGCAGCGTCGTCTTGCCCGCGCCCAGGAACCCCGTCAGGACAGTTACCGGAATCTGCTTCGGTGTTTTGTCCGCAGCCTTCATCTATACAGCTCCTTGCACATGCGTCCGGGGACGCGTCAATGCGTTTTGCGTTCGTCGCCGGCTTCGCGGCCGGCCTGGACGCAGGCGGGACAGCGCCCGCGAACGACCATTTCCACATCGCGCCCTTCGAAACCGTCGGGCAGGCGATCGAGATTCTGCTGGATACCCACCGGTGCATCGATACAGAACATGCGTCGGCAGACATCGCATTGGAAGTGCCCATGCGGCTCGCCGTGGTGGTGGTGCGCATGGGGCGCTCCCGCTTCGTCGCCGGGCCGGGCGACGCTGAAACGCCAGACGCGGTCTTCCCCGGCGATGCGGTGCGCGAGGCCGGACTGCACCAGCCATTCCAGCACGCGGTACACGGTGACCCGGTCGACCGACACCGACGACCCGATGCGGTCGAACAACTCCTGGTGCGACAGCGCGCTTGCCGCCTCCATCAGGGTTGCCAAGACATGCACCCGTGTCGCGGTGACTCGTGCGCCTTGGGCACGTATCGCCTCGCGGGCCAGATCCTCCACGCGTCGCTCCTTCCGTTCGGCCCGCCAAGCGGGGCCGGATTACAGCACAAGCCGCTTTGCCTGGGCAAACCCGGACTAACCCCCGGTAGGCCCTCGCGGCGCAATTGCTTTCCGCTGGAGGCGACCCCAGACAAAAAGCACCGGACGGTGTACCACGAATCGCCACCGGCAAACGCGACATGTGGGGTCGTTTTGGGGGAATTCAAGCCTTTCGGCCGATTTTGGTAACCGTTTGCGACGGCAGCGGGCACATACGTCCTGAAACGGGCCATCCGGGCAGGCGCCTGGCCCGCTCCGGCCCCGCCGCTAGACCCGCTGCAGCAGCAGCCCTTTCAGGTACTCGCCTTCGGGGTGGGTCATGCGCATGGGATGGTCGATGCCGGCCGCCAGCCGTTCCAGCAGCACGAAGTCCTGCCGCGCGTCCACGGCGGCGCCGGCCACGATCTTCTGGAACAGGTCCACGCTGATGGCGCCGGAACACGAGAAGGTCAGCAGGTAGCCGCCCGGCTTGACCAGCTTCATGCCCTTCAGGTTGACGTCCTTGTAGGCGCGCGCCGCCTTGTCCACGTGGTGCACCGAGGGGGCGAACTTGGGCGGGTCCAGCACCACGATATCGAACAACTGTCCCTCGGCGGCCAGCGCCTTCTGCGCCTCGGCCACCTTGGACACCCGGCACTCGAAGGCCGCTTCCGGCAGGCCGTTGCGGACCGCGTTGCGCGCGGCCATCGCCAGCGCATCGGCCGACGAATCCACCGACACGGCGCGCGCTGCCCCGGCGCGCATCGCCGCCAGCGAAAAACCGCCCGTGTACGAGAAGCAGTTCAACACCGTGGCGGCGGGCCCGGCCAGCGCGGCCAGCTCCGCCACCCGGCGCCGGCTCTCGCGCTGGTCCAGGTAGAAGCCGGTCTTGTGGCCATGGACCACGTCCACGCCGTAGCGCACGCCATCCTCGACGATCTCGACCTCGGCGGGCGGCTCCGCCCCCCGGAGCACGCCCGTGCGGGGTGCCAGGCCTTCGCGTTCCCGCGCCGCGGCGTCGGAGCGTTCGTACACGTCGGCGCAGCCGGTCGCGGCCACCAGCGCATCGACCAGGGCCTCGCGCCAGCGCTCGACCCCGGCAGCCAGGAACTGGACCACCAGTTGGCCGGCATAGCGATCGGCCACGAAACCCGGCAGGGCGTCGGCCTCGCCGAACACCAGCCGGACCGCGTCGGTGCGGCCGGCCAGCGCCGCGCGGCGAGCCACGGCGTCGGCCACCCGGGCGGCCATCCACCCGGCATCCACCGGCTCATCCTCGCGGAAGGTCCAGCAGCGCACGCGTATCTGCGAATCGGGACTGTAGGCGCCCCAGGCCAGGAAATTGCCGCGGCTGTCGACCACGCGCACGGTATCGCCGGCCAGCGGCCGGCCGACGGCCTGCGCCACGGCCGTGGCATAGACCCAGGGATGGCGCCGCAGCAGGGACTTTTCCTTGCCGGGCTTGAGAACGACGTCGTTCATCGGGACTTCTTCAAAGCGGAGGGATGGGGCCGGATGGCAGGCCGCCATGGTACCGCCGCCGGGCGCCAGGCCCAAATTGCTCCCCGCGCACGCCTGGCAGGGCCTGGAACGGATCCGCCCTATTCCTTCTTCCCGGGTTCCTTGCGACCCGCCCGCGGATGCGCCTTGTCGTACACCTTGGCCAGGTGCTGGAAATCCAGCCGGGTATAGATCTGGGTGGTCGAGATGCTGGCGTGGCCCAGCATCTCCTGCACCGCGCGCAGGTCCTCGGCCGATTGCAGCACGTGGCTGGCGAAGCTGTGGCGCAGCACGTGCGGATGCACGTGGGTGGGCACGCCGGCGGCCTGGCCGCGCCTGGCCAACTGCGCCTGGACCACGCGGGCCGAGATACGGCGGCCGTGCAATCCGACGAACAGCGCATGGGCATCGCCGCCCGCCGCCAGGACGGGGCGCGCCGCCAGCCAGGCGCGCAAGGCCTCGCAGGCCTGGGTGCCGACCGGCACGATGCGGCGTTTGCTGCCCTTGCCCAGCACGCTGACCTCGGCCTCGGCCAGGTCCAGCCAGCTGGATGATTCGTAGCCGGGTTCGCGCGCGTAGGCCAGGTCCAGGCCCACCAGTTCGGACAGGCGCAGGCCGCTGGAATAGAACAGTTCGAACATGGCGGTGTCGCGCAATTCGATGGCATGTCGCTGCTCGGCGCTCTGGCCGGTGACTTCGGCCGCGACGGGCGGGGTGTGATCGAGCAGGGCCTGCGTCTGGTCCACCGACAAGGCCTTGGGCAGGCCGCGCGGCGCCTTGGGGCCGCGTACGCCCGCGGCCGGATTGCCGGGCATGCCCACGCGCGGCGCCCACCATTGGTAGAAGCCGCGCCAGCTGGCCAGCAGGCGGGCCAGGCTGCGCGGGCTCATGCCCTGCGCGTGCAGTTGTCCCAGGTAGCGACGCACGTGCCCCTGCGACACGCGCTCGAGCGGCACGTCATCGGCCAGTTCGACCAGGTGGACGAGGTCCCGCCGGTAGGCGGCCAGGGTATGGGGGGAATAGCGGCGGCCCGAACCCAGGTGTTCGAGCCATTCCAGCATGGGCCGGGCCAGCGCCGGCCCCGTGGCCTCGGAACCGGGACGGGGATCGTCGGCCACGGTACGCGCTCAGGCGCGCGGCGCCTCGGTCAGGAGGCGCGAGAGCGACGCGCTGGCCAGTTCACCGATGCGCGTCAGGAAGGTCGTGCCCATCGAGGGCGTGAAGCGCTCGGCGTCGGGCGATGCCAGCACCAGCAGGCCGAAGGCTTCGGGCGCGATGCCCACGCGCAGCGGGATCAGGGCCAGCGAACGCACTTCGCGATCGAGCCAGGCCGCGGCCTCGAAGCCCGAGTTGGGGCCGCAGTACGGCGACATCAGTCCATTGGCGAAGGTTCGTGCATCGGCCGAGACTTCTCCGCGCCAGGGGGCCTCGGCATCGCCCAGGGCGGTCTCGGCCCAGATGCGCAGCGCCACGTCGGGCACGCTGAAGATCTCGCCCAGGCCGCCGGCAACGGCGGCGGGCAGCGCCTGCGGATCGCGCTCCTTGAGCAGGCCCCGGCTCCACAGCAGCAACCGGTCGGAGATGTGTTCGTTCTCGGAAGCGGCACGCACCAGTTCCGACACCCGCAGCTCCATGCCGCGCACGCGCTCGCGCAGCGCCAGCACCTGGCGCTCGGCCAGCGAGACGGCCTTGCCCTCGTGGGGATGGGGCACCTTCATGGTGGAGAATAGCTCGGCGTGCCGTTCGAAGAAATCGGTGTTGTCCTTGAGGTATTGCGCGACTTCGTTGGCGTCCATGTACGTTCCGGAATTCATTGTTGATATAAGGCAAGGGCGCGCGAAGCGCGTGGGGGGTGGATTCCCCCCCTCTAGCCCAGGAGGCGGTCGACGTCGACAGTGCCTTCGAACACGGTCACGGCCGGGCCGGTCATCAGCAGTTGCTCGCCGTCCCAGGCGATGGTCAGCACGCCGCCCCGCGTCTGCACGCGCACCGGCGACTCCAGCAGCCCCCGGCGGATGCCCGCGGCCACCGCCGCGCAAGCGCCCGTGCCGCAGGCCAGCGTCTCGCCCGCGCCGCGCTCGTAGACGCGCAGCCGGATGTCGTGGCGACCGACGACCTGCATGAAACCGGCATTGACCCGGCGGGGAAAGCGCGGATGGCTCTCGACCCGCGGACCGACGGACGCCACCGGCGCGGCGTCGACGTCATCGACCACCAGCACCGCGTGCGGATTGGAAATACCGACGGCCGACACCCAGACGATGCGTTCGGCCTCGCCCGGCGCCGACACGTCCAGCGGCCAGACGTCGTCCGCGCCTTCGCGCCGCGGCGTCAGGCCCGCCGGATCGAACGGCACGGCGGCCGGATCGAAACTGGTGCGGCCCATGTCGACGCTGACCTCGCCATCGTCCTGTTCGTTCAGCACGATGATGCCGGTGCAGATCTCGGCGCGCACCGGATTGCGGTCGGTCAGCCCCTGCTCGTGCACGAAGCGCACGAAGCAGCGGGCGCCGTTGCCGCAGTGTTCGACCTCGCCGCCGTCGGCGTTGAAAATGCGATAGCGGAAGTCGGCATCGGAACGGGTGGGCCGCTCGACCAGCAGGATCTGGTCGGCGCCGATCCCGAACTGCCGATGGGCGAGCTTGCGCGCCCGCTCGGGGGTGAGCCGGATATCTTGGCGCACGCCGTCCAGGACGACGAAATCATTGCCCGCGCCATGCATTTTGGTGAAGTGCCAGGTCATGCCGGAATTATAGTCCGCGCCCAGGCACCACGCGCCGCCGGGGGCGGAGCTTGGTATTCTGGCGACTGGCCGGTCTACTGGAACTCGCAATGGCTCGTATCGTCCCCGACGGTTGGCGGGAAATCAACGCCACCGGCGCCGCCCGCCGGGAAATCGAAACCCTGGCCACGCTCGAACGCGGCCTGCCCGATTCCTACACCGTCTACCATGCCGTCCACTGGACCAACGTGGAGCACGGTTTCTCGGTCTATGGCGACATCGACTTCGCCATCGTCAACGCCGCCGGCGACCTGCTGCTGATCGAGCAGGTCAGCGGGTTCCTGGAGGAAACGCCCGAGGGGCTCTGCAAGAAATACCCCAGCCACAGCACCAACGTGCCGATACAGATCGCCCGCCAACTGGCGGTGCTGCGCGGCCGGCTGGCCCGGCGCCCCCACCTGGACGCCATCCGCGTCGAATACCTGCTGTACTGCCCGGACTACTCGGTGCGCCACCCGGAAACCGCCGGCCTGTCGTCCGAGCGCATCGTCGACGCCGCCGAACGCGACCGCCTGTGCGCGGTCATCCAGCTCGCGCTGCCGCAGGCGCCCGCCACGCCTGCCGCGCCGGCCGTGCGCCGCTTCCTGGACGACATCATCCAGCTCGAACCCGACGCCAACGCCCTGGTCGGACAGGCGCGGGCGCTGGTCACCCGCATCTCGGGCGGCCTGGCGCACTGGGCGCGGCGGCTGGAATTCGAACCGTTCCGCCTGCGGGTGATCGGCACTGCCGGCTCGGGCAAGACCCAGCTCGCCCACGCGGAATTCCGCGCCGCCATCGACGCCGGCCGCCGGCCGCTGTACGTGTGCTTCAACCGGCCGCTGGCCGACCACTTCAACGGCATCGCGCCCGACGGCGGCCTGGCCTGCACCTTCCACACCCTGTGCGACAAGGTGCTGCACGCCGCCGGGCAGCCGGTGGACTTCTCGGGCCCCGACGCCTTCACCACCCTGGTCGCACGCGCCGCGCGCGAAGCCGTGCCCGACCACCTGCGCTTCGACACCATCATCATCGACGAAGGCCAGGACTTCTCCGACGAATGGCGCGACCAGATCCTGCGCCATGCGCGCGAGCACGCACGCATGGTCTGGCTGGAAGACCCGATGCAGAACCTCTACGGCAAGCCGGCCGTGCACCTGCCGGACTGGGTCACGCTGCGCGCGCAAAGCAACTACCGCAGCCCGCGCAGCATCGTGAAGCTGCTGGACCGGCTGTTGCCCGACGACCAGCACATCGAGCCGCGCGGCCCCATCGCCGCCGGCGGCCTGGGCGTGCTGGTCTACGACAACGAGGCGGAGCTGCTGGCGCACACCAAGAAGGCCATCTCGCAATGCCTGGCCGCCGGCTTCAAGCGCGCCGACATCGCGGTGGTCAGCTTCCGCGGCCGCGAAAGCTCGGCCGTGCTGGGCCAGACCCAGCTCGGCCCGCATGCCATGCGCACCTTCACCGGCCGCTACGACCTCTTCGGCAAGCCCGAGTTCTCGGACGGCGAGGTGCTGATGGAGTCGGTCTACCGCTTCAAGGGCCAGGCCGCCCCCGCCGTCGTCTTCACCGAGGTCGACTTCGACCACCTGGACGAGCGGACGGCGCGCAAGCTCTTCGTGGGCGGCACGCGCGCCATGCTGCGTCTGGAACTGGTGGTGTCGCGGCATGCGATGGAGCATGGCCTGGGCGCGATACTCGAAAGCGCGTCCTAGGCGCGGGACGGCCGCGCCGGCATCAGTCCACCGTCGCGCCCGACTCCCGCACCACCGCGCCCAGCTTGGCGATCTCGCTGCGAATGAAGCGCCCGAACTCCTCGGGCGTATCGCCCACCGGCTGCATGACCTGGGCCAGCAACTTGGCCTTGACCTCCTTGTCCCGCAGGGCAAGGGCGATCTTGCGGGACAGCGTCTCGACGATGGGCTGCGGCGTTCCCGCCGGCGCGACCAGTCCCAGCCAGCCGACGAACTCATAGCCCGGCAGCGTCTCGGCCACGGTGGGAACATCCGGCATCGATTCGAAGCGCTTGGCGCTGGTGACGGCCAGGGCCCGCAGCTTGCCCGATTCGACATGCGGCATGACGACGGGAATGCTCTCGAAGTCGACGCCGATCTGGCCGGCCAGCAAGGCGGCAACGGCGGGCGCGCTGCCGCGATAGGGAACGTGCGTCATGCTGGTGCCCGCCAGGCTGTTGAACAGCTCGCCCGCGATGTGCATCGAGGTGCCGTTGCCGGCGGAGCCGCGGTTCACCTTGCCCGGATGCTGGCGGACATAGGCCAGGAACTCCGTCATGTTGGCAACGGGAACGGTGGCGGGGTTGATGGCCAGCACGAGCGGATAGGTGACGGCCAGGGAAATCGGCGTGAAGTCCTTGACCGCGTCGTAGCCCAGCTTGCGATACAGCATCGGATTGATCCCGTGCGTGCTGACCGTGCCCATCAGCAGCGTATAGCCGTCGGGCTCCGCCCGCGCCACGGTCTCGGCGGCGATCACGCCGCCGCCCCCGCCACGGTTCTCGACGATGAAGGGCACGCCCATGCTTTGCGAGAGCTTGTCCCCCAGCAGCCGCGCGACCAGGTCGGTGGGTCCGCCGGGCGCGGCGCCGACGACGATGCGCACGGGTTTGGCGGGATAGCCGTTCTGGGCCGGCGCCGGTCCCGCAAGTGCGGCGGCCGACGTGAACACGATCAAGCGCAGCAAGGCATGCATGGGTGTCTCCTCGTTGCCGGAAGGGCGGCGACCGTAGCCTAGGGCCTGTTAACACAACGCAGCCCATCTGCAATCAGGGCGAAATTGATGAACCCGGTAAACATGACGTCGAGTTTGTCGAAGCGGGAGAAGATTCTGCGGAAGCCTTTGAGTCGCCGAAACAGGCGCTCGACCTCGTTGCGCCGCTTATACATCTCCCGGTCGTACTGCCATGGCTGAACACGCGTCTTCAATGGCGGCACGACTGGGATGTATCCCAAATCCAAGGCCAGTTGCCGAGTCTCGTTGCCTTCGTAGGCTTTGTCCATCAGCAAGTGCAGTGGCCGATTCGGTCTGCCCAGGCGGCGCAACAGTGCCCGCCCCTGCGGGCCATCGCCGGCTTGGCCCGGCGACAGCGCGAAGATCACTGCCGTTCGAGCATCCGCGGCAACCAGATGAATCTTGGTGGTCCAGCCTCCTCGAGACTTGCCAATGCTTTGGCGGCCTTTTTTTTGAGGGCCCCCGTACCGTCCGGATGCACTTTGACTATCGTGCTGTCCAGCGACACCGCCTCGATGCGTATCCGGACAATCTGCGACTGCTGCAGTTGCTCGAACACCCGATCCAGAACGCCGCTCTTGGACCACCGGTTCATTCTCGTATAGATCGTGTGCCAGTTGCCAAAACGCTCCGGCAACCCTCTCCATTTGCAGCCGTGCTCGGCCACGTACAGGATCGCGTTCAGCACGTTCAGATTGCTCATGCTCACATTGCCCCGCTGGCGAGGAAGGCAATGCTCTATCTGCTTGAATTGGGCTTCGCTGATTTCCATCACCGAAGTATCTCTTAATTTTCATGATTAACACCATTAGTGTTAACACGACCTAGGCGGCGGGCGCGACCACGCGGCCGTGGGTGATGTGGCGGTTGAAGATCCAGGCGTCGTAGCGCTTGCGCGTGTCGTTGAGCGCGGAATGCGCCAGGTGCCAGTCCAGCGCAGCCTGGTCTTTCCATTCCTCGAACAGGAAGACGCGGTCGTCCATCGGCGCCGACGGCGTGATGATCTTGAACTGCAGGCAGCCTTCCTCCTTGAGCGAGTTGGCGGCGTGCGTCTGCATGACCGCGAGGAACTCCGCGCGGTGCTCGGGCTTGATGGAAAACTCGACGATCAACGATATGGCTTGCATGGCGTCTTTCCGTTGCATGGGTTTGAAAGAAGGATCCGGCAGCGTTCGATGGCGATGCGTACCACCTCGTCCGGATCGCGCTCCCACCAGTCGGTGGAGAAGATCTCGACTTCGTACGGGCCGGCGTAGCCGTTGCGGGCCAGGCAGGCCAGCAGCCCCGCCAGGTCGGCGGCGCCGTCGCCCATCATGGCGCGGTCGTTGACCGGATGGCGGGTGGGGACGCGCCAATCGCACAGCTGCACGGTGGCGATGTGGGGCAGGTGCGGCGGCGCGAGGCTGTCGTACAGGTCGGGATCCCACCACGTGTGGAACACATCGAGCACGACGCCGCAGCCGGGGCCGGCTTCCCGGCACAGGCGCAGGGCCTGCGCCAATGTGTTCACGCAGCCGCGCTCGGCGGCGTGCATGGGGTGGAAAGGCTCGATACCCAGTTTCACGCCCGCCTGGGCGGCCAACGGCGCGGCTTCGCACAGCAGGTCCCGCACCTCTTCGCGCGCCCGGGCCAGGCCGGCCACCGCACCGCCTCCGCAGACGAACACGACTGCGCCCGCGCCGATCTCGGCCGCCTCATCGATGGCCTGCCGGCAATCGGCCAGCGCGGCGCCCGGCCCACGCTCGCGCAGCTGCGCCAGGTCGCCCGCCTTGCACAGCGACGGCACCCAGGCATCCGCGTCCCGCAGCAGCCGGCGAGCCCGCGCCACGCCGCATTCGGCCAGTTTGTCGCGCCAGACGCCCACGCCGTGCACGCCGTGGCGCGCGTAGCCGGCAATGGCCTCTTCCAGCGACCAGGCGGGCGTGGTGATCTGGTTGATGGCCAGCCGTTCCCGCATCATCCGCGTCTCCCGCCGCTCGGCTGCGCCATCACCGCGACCGCAGGGCGTCGATGTTGCGCACCTCGGCCACCTTGCGCACGTATTCCTCCGGCGGAGCCTGGTACAGCAGCTTGCGGCTGACGTGCACGCCGGTCATCTCCTTCATGGCCACGACCATTTCCGTCGCCTTGACCAGCAGCCGGTAGCAGTCCAGCAACGGCACGCCGTCGACCTCGAAGATGCCGCGCTGGGCCAGCAGCGTCGACGACGGCCCGGCAGGGATCACCACTTCGGCGCCGCGCTCGATGGACCGGCGCGAGGCGGCCAGGATCTGTTCCACGCAGTCATCGCCGGCGCGCGTGTCGGTGAACACGGAATCGAAGCCGCGGATGTTCGAGAACTCGATGTACTCGACCGAGGCCAGCCGGTCGCGCAACCCGTAGCCGATGGGAATCTCGCGGTAACGGGGGACCATCTTCTCGTTGGGCACGACCAGGCCGAAGCGCTCGCCCATGGTGCAGGCATGAAAGCAGCAGACCTCCATGAACGAGACCACGGGAATGTCGAGCATCTCGCGCAGCTCCACCAGCGCGGGATCCAGCGAGTTGGCCAGCACGAACGCGTCGTAGCCGCCCTGCTGGCGGATGGCCAGCGCGTTGTCGATGATCTCGCGCACGTCGTAGTTCCAGAACAGGCGGAACTGGTCGCCCAGCGCACCCTGCCGGGTGCCGCGCACTTCCACCTTGGTCCCCGGCAGCGCGGCGCCGTCGCACAGCGCCTGGGTGGCACGCAGGAAATTCGCCATGCCGGTCTCGGACGAGACGAGCTGATACCAGATACGCATTACTGCCTCCTTGGTTGGGCGGACACGGCTGCGCCATGCCCATGCAAAAGATGTTGCGCGGCGTCCAGCCGCAGGTCGGTTCCCAGCTCGCGGCTCAGGTCGCGCACTTTCTCGAGCAGCTTCAGGCCCTCGCCGTTGCGCGCCAGCCTGGGCAGGCCGTCGGGCCCCTCTCCCTCGGCCCACAGGGTGAGCGGCTGCAGCGTGAACGTGGGCGGACCGTCCCGGCCGCAGGTCAGGCGGACCAACAGGGCTTCCCAGGCCGAACGCCTGCGGTAGAAGCCGGCGCTGTCGCGCCGGGCACGGTAGACGTCGGCCAATGATTCGTCGCGCATCGCGTACGCATCGAAGAAATCCGCGGGCTGCGTGGGGAACAGGTAGGGCTGAAACACGAAGGCGCCGATGCCATGGAAGATGGGCCGGCCGCGATGCAGCTGCACGCCCCGCACGCCGTGCGCGCCGTGCCCGATGACGGCATCGGCGCCCGCCTCGATGGCGCGCCGGCCCATCTCCACCGCGAAGCCCGGCGGCATGTCGGGCCGGCTGTCGTACTCGTGCGTGTGCATGCTCAGCAGCACCCAGTCCGCGTCGCGGCGCGCCGCGCGCACCGCCGCCTCGATGTCGGCAGCGTCGTCGGGCGCGGCCCAGGACTCCACGCCGAAATCCTTGCCGCGCACGAAGCGGGCACCCAGCAGCGACAACGCCGGGCCGCGCTCGTCGTCGTAGGCCCTCGCCAGCGGATGTTCGCGATGCTTGCCCACGGGCAGGTGCTCCCGGATGCGTTCCAGCGCGGCATAGGCCTCGCCATCGACGCGGTAGCGCGTGCCGAAGCGTAGCGGCGCGACCCCCGGCCGGCCCGGCGTATCGTCTCGCGACCGCCCGGCCCGCGCGTGGTCCAGGTGGCTGGACGAGACGGCCAGCACGGCCACGCGGCCACCCCGGGTATCGACCATGGCGGGGCGCAGGGCCTGCTGCAGGTCGGCGCCGGTGCCGGCATGGGGAATTCCCAGGTCGCGAAGCGCGGCCTCGGTCTGGCGCAAACCGTCGACGCCGTAGTCGCCGGCGTGGTTGTTGGCCGTGGACGCCACGTTGACGCCCAGCCAGGCCACGTCCCCGGCCAGCGCCGCCGGCGCGCCCGCCCACGCCCCCGGCGCCTGGGCCGCTGCCACCGTCGGATGGCTCAGCAACTGGACCTCGAGGTTGGCGAAGCGCACGTCGCACTCGCGCAGGGCCTGGACCGCCGCGATGAAACCGGGATCCGTCTCGCCATGCAGCGGCTTGCCCATGTACAGGTCGCCCACGGCCCCTATCGTGATCGTCGGCGCCCTGGATGCCGGCTCGATGGATGGCATGGCGTCACTCGGCCTGGATGTTGGCGGTCTTCACGACCTTGGCGACGCGCGTCCGCTCGCGGGCGATGAAGTCGGCGAACTGCTGGCGCGTCCCCGGCGACGGCGTCGCGCCCAGGTCCACCAGCCGCTGCTTTACCGCCGCCTCGTCGACGACCTCGCGCAGCGCCGCGTTCAACTTGTCCAGCACCGCCGGCGGCGTGGACGCGGGCGCGGCCAGCCCGTACCACACCGATTCCTCGTAGCCGGGCACGCCCGCCTCGGTCGCGGTCGGCACGTCGGGCAGCAGATCCATGCGGCTGGCGCGCGCGATCGCCAGCGCGCGCAACTTGCCGCCCTTGATGTGCGCCATGGATTCGACCGTGTTCAGCGGCATGAACGAGATGCGCCCGCCCAGCATGTCGGACAGCGCGGGCGCCGCGCCCTTGTAGGGCACGTGCAGCACCTCGATGCCCGCCGCCTGCTTCAGCGACTCGCCGGCCAGATGGGCGGAGCTGCCTATGCCCGGCGATGCGTAGGTCAATTCCCCCGGCTTGGCGCGGGCGCGGGCCAGCAGGTCGCCCAGCGTCTTGAAGGGCGAGGCCGCCGGCACCGCCACCACCAGCGGTGCGGAGGCGATCATGCCCACCGGCGCGAAGTCGCGCTGGCCGTCGAACGGCAGGTCGGCGAACAGGCTGTTGTTGGTGGCGATGGAGTTGGCCACCAGCAGCAGCGTGTAGCCGTCGGCCACCGCGCGCGCCACGGCCTGCATGCCGATGTTGGAACTGCCGCCGGGCTTGTTCTCGACGATGAAGGGCTGCCCCAGCTTCTCGGCCATGCGCTGCCCCACCAGCCGCGCGACGGCGTCGGTCGCGCCTCCCGGCGCATAGGGCACGACGATGGTGACTGGATGCGTCGGCCAGGATCCGGCAGCGGCGTGCGCGGACCCGGCCAGCGCCCAGGCGGCCAGGCCCGCCAGGAAGTGTCGAACCATGCTTGTCTCCCGCATTTATTAAACCAACGTTTGAATTATTAATGGCGATTATAGGCCGCCATCGGCCACTCGCCACCGGGGTTAACCCTGGCATCGATGGTTCGAGCAGCATGCGCGCGGCAAGGCGAACGCGCCGCGGGACGGCGGGCGCAAGGGAAACGAAGGGAACGGACGCGCGGCGCGGAACCGCGCCGGAAGGCTAGTCGGCCAGCAGGCCGGCCAGGAAGAAGCGCACCATGCGGTCGACCATGTCGTCGGGCCGGTGGTGGACCTGCGGCAGGGGCGCGGACGCGAAGGCCGCGGGCGGCCGTTCCATGCGCTCCCAGCCGCCCATGGCGTAGATGATGCCGCCCACCATCAGGTTGTAGCGCCAGATCACTTCCTCCAGCGGCAGCTTGGGCAGGAAGTGCTTGAGGGCCAGGATGAAGCGGCTGCGCACGGGTTCGTAGTAGGTCTGCAGGAACTCGTTCTCGCCGGGCATGGCGAAGGCGCGCGACAGGAACTGCATGACCACCAGCGCCGAATTGTTGCTGCGGGCGTTGATCGCCGCCGTCAGTTTCATGGGCGGCTCGACGAAGGCCCGCACCACCGCTTCCAGCGTGGGGGCGCCGCTGGCCAGCGCCGCGTCCAGCAGCGCCAGCCGCTCATCGTTCAGCGGCACGACGCGGCGCCGGAACATTTCCTCGAACAGCTGGGACTTGCCGCCGAAGTGATAGGTGATGGCGGCCAGGTTCACGCCGGCCGCCTCGCTGATGGCGCGCACCGACAAGGCTTCGAACCCTTCCGCCGCGCAGATGCGCTCGGCCACGTCGAGGATGGTGGTGCGCGTTTCCTCTCCGGCCGCGTTCTGCGAGCCACGGGGCCGGACTCGCGTGGCGGGCGGGGCTGACACGGCGGAAGCGGATTTACGGGTCATGGATGGAAGGCCGTAACGGGAACGAGTCCCGATTGTACGTCGGAAGCGTTGACCGCCTTATTTTGCCGCGTCTATAATTTAAACAAACGTATGTATTTAAGGAGGAGATAGTGCCCACCCCCATCCTGACCTGCGCCATCACGGGCGGGGATGACACGGCCGGGCGATTCCCGGCCGTCCCGGTCACGCCGCGCCAGATCGCGGAGTCGGCCATCGAAGCCTGCCGCGCGGGCGCCGCCATCGCCCACATCCACGTGCGCGACCCGGCCACCGGCAAGCCATCGCTGGACCCCGCGCTCTACCGGGAAGTGGTGGAGCGCGTGCGCGACAGCGGCTCGCCCGTCATCCTGAACCTGACCACCGGCGCCGGCGCACGCTTCCTGCCCGACGCCTCCGCGCCGAACGCCGCGGCGGCCGGCTCCAACCTGCGCCCGCCGGCCGAGCGCTGCGCCCACATCCTGGCGCTGCGGCCGGAGATCTGCACGCTGGACATGGGATCGCTCAACTTCGGCAAGGGAGCGCTCATCAACGTGCCGGACCACATCGAGGCCATCGCCGCCGTGATCCGCGAGGCCGGCTCCAAGGCCGAACTGGAGATCTTCGACACCGGCCACATCGCGCTGGCGCGGCACCTGATCGATCGCGGCGTGATCGAACCCGACCCGCTATGGCAGCTGGTGCTGGGCGTACCGTGGGGCGCGCCCGCCAACAGCGAGACCATGATGCACCTGCGCGGCCAGCTGCCGGCGGGCGCGCGCTGGGCGGCCTTCGGCATCGGCCGCCAGGAGTTCCCGATGCTGGCGCAGGCGGCGCTGCTGGGCGGCCACGTGCGCGTGGGGCTGGAGGACAACCTGTACCTGTCGCAAGGCGTACAGGCGCGCAGCAACGCGGAGCTGGTCCGGCGCGCGGTGGAGATCCTGCATGCGCTCGACATGGAGCCCGCCGCGCCCGACGAGGCGCGGCGCATGATCGGACTGACGCCACGATGACCATGGAAGAACCGGTGCGCGTCGCGCTGGCGCAAGTGTGCCCGGGCCCGGACCTGGACCGCAACCTGGACGAGTTGGCGGCCATGGCCCTGCGGGCGCGCAGCCAGGGCGCCCAGTGGCTGCTTCTGCCCGAGTACGCCGCCATGCTGCACGGCAGCCGGCAGGCCATGCGGGCCGCGGCCGACCGCGCCGACGACGTCGAGGCCGCCGTGCGCAGCCTCGCGCGGGACCTGGGCATGTGGGTGTTGCTGGGTTCGCTGGTGGTTCCCGACGGACCGCGCAGCATGTTCAACCGCAGCCTGCTGTTCGATGCCGAAGGCGGCCTGGCCGCCCGCTACGACAAGCTCCACCTGTTCGACGCCACGCTGCCCGACGGCAGGACGATACGCGAGTCGTCGGCCTACACCGCGGGCGACGAGGCCGTCGTGGTCGATACCCCCTGGGGACGCGTGGGGCTGTCCATTTGCTACGACCTGCGCTTTCCCGGCCTGTATCGCGCGCTGGCACTGGCCGGCGCGCAGATCCTGGTGGTCCCCGCCGCCTTCGCCCGCGCCACCGGCGCCGCCCACTGGCATGCGCTGCTGCGCGCCCGCGCCATCGAGAACGGCGCCTTCGTGCTGGCGCCCGCGACCTGCGGCGACAGCCCCGGCGGCCGGGCCAGCTACGGCCACAGCCTGGCGCTGGGCCCCTGGGGCGACACGCTGGGCGAACTGGGCGACGAGCCCGACTGCCTGACCGTGCCGCTGGACCTGGCCGCCGTGACTCGGGTCCGCGCGGAGCTGCCCGGCCTGTCCCACGAGCGCGCGTTCAGCCTGCGGCTGGCGGGCCCTTCCCCACTTGTTCCCTCCGACGGAATGCCTCATGACACAACCGCATGAACAGCGCTCGCCCGCCCGGCCGAGCCAGCCCCCGAACCTTCGCTCGCGCTACGTCGATGCCGCCGCCATGGCCTGGCACCCGACGGACTTCCCCGGCATCGACATGAAGATCCTGTATGCCGATGCCGACAGCGGCATGTCGACCATCCTGTTCCGGATGGCGCCCGGTTCGGTCGTGCCCCTGCACGAGCACACGGCGCTGGAGCAAACCTACATCCTGTCCGGACGCCTGGTGGACGACGAGGGCGAGGTGGGTCCGGGGGGCTTCGTCTGGCGGCCGGGCGGCAACATCCACATCGCCCGCGCCCCGGAAGGGGCGACCTTCCTCTCGGTCTTCATGAAGCCCAACCGCTTCTTCGGCGGGGCGAAGTTCTTCACCGAGTGATACCCGCGCGTCATGCCGCCGGCGGGGTCTCGCCGCGTGGCGCCTTGTAGCGGTTGTAGCCCCACAGGTATTGCTCGGGACAACGCCGGATCATGGCCTCCATGCCGGCATTGACCCAGGCGGCCTGGTCTTCGGCCGTCTCGGGCACCGGGCCGGGTAGCCGCACGAAATGGACCTTCCAGCCCTGCCCGCCGGGCAGTCGCTCGCCCGCCGCCAGGACCACGGCGGCGCCGGTCTGCGCCGCCAGCCGGCCGGGCAGCACCATGCTGAAAGCGGGTTTGCCGAAGAACGGCGCCCAGACGCCTTCGCCGTTGCCGGGCACCTGGTCCGGCAGGATGCCGATGGCCTCGCCACGGCGCAGGGCCCGCACCAGCTGGCGCACGCCCTGCAGGTTGGCGGGCGCGGTGTCCAGGTTCGGACCGCGCCGGCCGCCCTCGACCAGCTGCGATACCCAGGCCTTGCGCGGCGGCCGGTAAAGCACCGTGATGGGGCCGCCCCGGTGGGCGTAGTAACGCGCCGCGACCTCGAAGCAGCCCAGGTGCGGCGTCAGGAACAGGATGCCCTTGCCCTCGTCCAGCGCGCCCTGCACCGCGTCCCAGTCGTCGGTGCGGCACTCGGCCAGCGCCCGGTCGGGACGGAACCAGACGCGCGGGATCTCCAGCGCGCCCTCCCCCGCGGCGGCGGCCGAGCGGCGCGCGAAATCCTCGCCTTCATAGCCGCCCAGGGCGGCGTTGGCGCGCAGGCGCGCGGCATAGTCGGCGGAACTGCGATACACCAGCAGCCCCAGGCAGCGCCCCAGGCGGTGCAGCCAGCCCAGCGGCAGCCGCGCGAGCAAACGATAGAAAGTCAGCAGCATCGAACGATCCGAACCTCGAAGAACAGGCCCCGCGGCCACGTTGCCGGCTGGGGGGTGGGCTCCATCGGGATTTTCCCCTAAAATGGAAAAGATCGCCGAGTTAACAGACAACTTGCGGGGCGATCGCGGCGCCGGCCCGTCCGGTGCGCGCATAAATGCCGCTAAAGCGTCGCTGCTCGCCACAGGTCCAAGACCCAGCAACGTGCAACACGCCGCGGAACCGATAGCCGGCGTGCGCGCCGGTCAGCTTTCAAAGGACTATCGAGTGGCCAATTCCTACCTCTTCACTTCGGAATCCGTCTCCGAAGGACACCCCGACAAAGTCGCCGACCAGGTCTCCGACGCCATCCTGGACGCCATCCTCGCGCAGGACCCGACCTCGCGCGTGGCTGCGGAAACGCTGTGCAACACCGGCCTGGTCGTGCTGGCGGGCGAGATCACCACGCGCGCCAACGTCGACTACATCCAGGTCGCCCGCGACACCATCAAGCGCATCGGCTACGACAACACCGACTACGGCATCGACTACAAGGGCTGCGCGGTACTGGTCGCCTACGACAAGCAGTCGCCCGACATCGCCCAGGGCGTGGACCGCGCCTCGGACGACTACCTGAACCAGGGCGCCGGCGACCAGGGCCTGATGTTCGGCTACGCGTGCAGCGAAACGCCCGACCTGATGCCCGCGCCGATCTGGTATTCGCACCGCCTGGTCCAGCGCCAGAGCGAACTGCGCAAGGACGGCCGCCTGCCGTGGCTGCGTCCCGACGCCAAGTCGCAGGTCACCTTCCGCTACGTCGACGGCAAGCCGGTCGAGGTCGACACCGTGGTGCTGTCCACGCAGCACTCGCCGGACGTCAGCCAGGACACCATCCGCGAAGCCGTCATCGAAGAGATCATCAAGAAGACCTTCCCCGATGGCCTGATCACCGACAAGACCCGCTACCTGGTCAACCCCACCGGCCGCTTCGTCATCGGCGGCCCGCAGGGCGACTGCGGCCTGACCGGCCGCAAGATCATCGTCGACACCTACGGCGGCGCGTGCCCGCACGGCGGCGGCGCGTTCTCGGGCAAGGACCCGTCCAAGGTCGACCGTTCGGCCGCGTATGCCGCCCGCTACGTGGCCAAGAACATCGTCGCCGCGGGCCTGGCCACGCGCGCGCAGATCCAGGTCAGCTACGCCATCGGCGTGGCCGAGCCCATCAACATCACGGTCGACACCTACGGCACCGGCGTCATCCCCGACGACCAGATCGCCAAGCTGGTGCGCGAGCACTTCGACCTGCGTCCGAAGGGCATCGTCAACATGCTGGACCTGCTGCGCCCGATCTACCAGAAGTCGGCCGCCTACGGCCACTTCGGCCGCTCCGAGCCCGAGTTCAGCTGGGAAGCCACCGACAAGGCGGCTGCGCTGCGGTCGGCGCGGTAACGCCTCGCTACCCGCCGAAGTCTCCGTAGACTTCGCGCGGATTGCGGACCAGGATCCGTTCGAGCACCGAACGGTCCTCCACCCACTCGGCCAGCAGGTCGAACAGGTCGCCGTCGTTGGGCATGCCCCTGCCCTGCATGTTCGTGTGGGGCCAGTCGCTGCCCCACAACAGGCGTTCGGGCGCATGGCGCACCAACGCGCGCGCCAGAGGCGTGACGGCGGCATAGGGGTAGTCCTGTGCCGTGCAGCGCATGGGGCCGGAGATCTTCACCCACACACGCCCGGTATCCAGCAGCTCCAGCAGCCGCCGGAAGGCCGGCTGCTCCACCCCGCCCGCGGCGGGAATGCAGGCGAAGTGGTCCAGCACGATGCGGTTGGGCAGCCGCAGCAGCGCATCGGCATGTTCGACCAGGTCAGTGCCATGCGGATAGAACTGGACGTGCCAGCCGAACTCGGCGATCAGCTCGGGGATGCGCGGCGACGACAATCGGGGCAAGGCGCCGCGATGGCCGTGGCTGACGAAGCGGGCGCCGCGCACGCCCAGCGCGTCGAGCTCGGCCACGCGCGCGCGGTCCACGTCGTCGGGCAGCAGCGCCACGCCGCGAAAGCGGTCCGGGAAGCGCCGCAGCACTTCGGCCAGGTGGTCCGGGTTCTGGCCGTAGCCGGCGCCGCTGACCACCACCGCGCCGGACAATCCCAAGGTGTCCTGCAAGGCGATGTTGGTTTCGGGCAGTGCGTCCGCCGAGCGGTACTTGCTGCCCGGGTGGAACGGATAGCGGCTGGCGGGTCCGAACAAGTGCACATGGCAATCGATGGCGCCCGCCGGCGCGGCCAGCCGGGGCTTGCGCGGGTGCGGGTCGGGCGGCGGCGTCAGCGGAAGCGCGTCCTGGCCGGACATGGGGTTCTCCATCAGTTCGCGGTGATGCGGGCACGCCGCACCACGTCCTTCCATTGCCGGATCTCGGCCGAGATCATGCCGGCGAAGTCCTCGGGCGTGCTGGTCCTGGGCTCCACGCCCGCCGCCTGCAACTGGCTGTTCCAGGCGGGGTCCTTGCCGATATCCGCCATCGTCCGGTGCAACACGTCGATCACCTCGCGCGGCGTGCCCGCCGGCGCCAGCACGCCCAGCCACAGGATGCCTTCGTAGCCCGGCACGCCGGACTCGGCGATGGTCGGCACCTCGGGCAGCAACGCGGAGCGCTTCGCGCTGGCGATGGCCAGCGGCTTGATCCGTCCGCTGGCGAAATGCGGCTGCGAGGTGGTGACGGTGTCCATCTTGACCGCGATCTGGCCACCCAGCAGGTCGTTGAGCGCCGGCGCCGCCCCCTTGTAGGGCACGTGCACGACCTGGATGCCCAGTCTCTCCAGCAGGAGTTCCATCGTGACGTGGGGCAGCGTGCCGTTGCCTGCCGAACCGTAGGTCAGCTTGCCCGGGTTCTTGCGGGCGAAATCGACGAAGCCCTTGAAGTCGTCGAAGGGCTGCTGGCCGTTGGCCACCAGCAGCTCGGGGATCTGCGCGATGAGTCCGATGGGCGCGAAGTCCTTTTCCGTATCGAAGGACAGGCGTGGCGTGATCGCCGGATTGATGGTGTGGTTGGGCGTGGTGAACAGCAGCGTATAGCCGTCGGGCGCCGCGCGGGCGACGCGCTGGGTGGAGATCACGCCACCGGCGCCAGGAACGTTCTCGACCACGAACTGAGCGTCGAGCCGCCGGCCGAGCTGCGCGGCCAGCATGCGCGCCACGGCGTCCACCGAACCGCCGGCCGAGAACGGCACCACCATCGTGACCGGCCGGGACGGATAGCGGGAAGCCTGGGCCGGCGCGGCCAGTGCCAGGCTGGCGCCGAGGCAGGCGGTGGCATGCAGCCACGCGCGACGGACAGGGTATGGGCACGGCATCGGGTCTCGCCTCCTGGTTTGCGGGACGCTGAGCTTAGAGGCGGTGGCCGACCCGCCTCAAATGATTGTTTTGCACCAGTCCATGAATTCCTTGCATGCCGCCCCGCTCGTGATGATGATGTCGCTGTGCCGTTTTCCTTCCGACGAGGCATCCATGCAAATCGATTTCCTCGGCATGCAGGCCTTTCTCTGCATCGTCGAGCAAGGCGGCTTCCTGCCGGCCGCCACGCACCTGAACCTGTCCCAGACGGCGGTCAGCCATCGCCTGCGCAAGCTGGAGGACAGCCTGGGCATGAAGCTGCTGACGCGCACCACGCGCGCGATCACGCTGACCGATGCCGGCCGCGCCCTGCTGCCGCGCGTGCGCAAGGCCATGCAGGAGCTGGAGCTGTCCTACGACACCGTGCGCCAGCACGCGGGCAGCGCGCCGCACTGGCTGGTGTTCGGCTGCCTGCCGACCCTGGCGGCCACCCAGTTGTCGCCGGCGCTGCTGCGCTTCGCGACGCAGCATCCGGACATCTCGGTGCGCGTGCTGGACGATTCCATCGGCGAGATCGCCGAGCACGTGCACAACGGCACCGCGGCCTTCGGCGTGTCGCTGGCCAGCTCGAACCGGTTCGGGCTGGACATGGACGTGTTCGCCGAAGAACCGTTCGTGCTGGCCTGCCCGCCCCGCCACCGCCTGGCGCGAGCCAGGGAAGTGGACTGGGAGCGCCTGCGCGGCGAACCCCTGATCCGCATCAGCCTGCCCGCCGGCAACGCGGCCACCATCGACGATGCGCTGGGCGATCGCCGCCTGCAGTTCCGCTGGGCCTACGAGGCCCAGCACACGTCGATCGCACTGGACTTCGTCGCCAACGGGCTGGGGCTGACCGTGGTGCCGGCGCTGTCGGCCACCAGGGCGCCCGGCGTGGTCACGCGGCCGCTGGCCGGTCCCTCGGTGGCACGTCATCTGGCGGTGGTCACGCGCCACGGCGCCGTGCTCGCTCCGGCCGCGCAGGCCATGCGCGACCTGCTGGTGGCCGAGATCCGGGACCGCCTGACGGCCGTCCATGAACGGCGCGCATGAATCCGCCAAACAATTCATTTGTCCGCGCCACCCCGGTTGCCTAGACTGGCGGCGAATCGACGGTCCTCCCGCATGCCTCGGCACGGGCCCGGACCGCGCCACGAGGAGACCGCCATGTTCCACCGCGCCGCGCGGCCCATTGCCGCCGCGCTGATGTTCGCCGCCACCGCCCCGCTACACGCGCAGGACGACCGCTACCCCGAGCAGCCCATACGCGTGGTCGTGCCCTTCGGCGTCGGCGGGCTGGCCGACATCTCGCTGCGCCTGGTCACGCAGCGCCTGTCCGAACGCCTGGGCCAGCAGGTCGTGGTCGAGAACAAGCCCGGCGCGGGCGGCGTGGTGGCCGCCAACGCCGTACTGGGCGCGCCGCGCGACGGCTATACGCTCGCGCTGTTCGCCAACGGCACGGCGATCAGCAAGACCCTCTTCAAGCTGCCCTACGACCTCGTCGCCGATTTCGAACCCGTCTCCACCGTCGCCTACTTCGACCTGGTGCTGCTGACCAACGCCAAGGGCAAGCTGCAATCCCTGCCCGCGCTGCTGGCCGAGGGCAGGAAACGCCAACTGGTGCTGGGCACCATCAACCCGGGCAGCACGCAGAACCTGTCGGCCGAACTGTTCAAGTCCATGGCCGGCATCGATGCCATGGTCGTGCCCTTCAAGAGCACGCCCGAAGTGCTGACCGCCTTGCTGCGCGGCGACGTCGACGTGATGTTCGAGTCCTATGCGGCGCTCAAGGGCGCCATCACGTCGGGCCAGGCAACGCCGATCGCGGCCACCGGCAGCCGCCGCTCGAGCTGGCTGCCCAAGGTGCCCACCGTGGCCGAGAGCGGCGTGCCCGGCTACGAAGTCGCCGGCTGGAACGCCTTGTTCGCACCGGCCGGCACGCCGCCCCGCAGGCTGGACCGCCTGAACGCCGCGCTGAACGAAGTACTGCGCGAACCCGCCATCCGCCAGCGCCTGGAGGAACTCGGCACGCAGGCCCAGGGCAGCACGCGCGAGGAGCTGGCGGACGTGTTCAAGCGTGACATCGCCAAGTGGGCCGACGTCATCCGCAAGGCGGGCATTCCCATGCAACAGAACTAGCAGGAGCTTTTCCGTGACCTTCGCGACTTCCCCGGCCGACGCGGTACTGGTCGATGCCCACGTCCACGTCTTCACGCGCGACATGCCGCTCGTGCCCAACCCGCGGCACAGCCCGGACTACAGCTTCACGGTGGAGCAACTGCTGGACACCATGGACCGGCATGGCGTGCACTACGCCGTCATCGCCGCCGCCAGTCCCTGGGGGGATTACAACGACTACGTGCTCGAGTCTCTGGGCAAGTCGGCGCGATTGCGCGGAACCATCATCACCGACCCCGCCGTGGAGAAGGTCTCGCTGGATGCCATGCACGCCGCCGGCATGCGGGGCGTGCGGCTGCCTTTCATCGGCCTGCCGGAACTGCCCGACCTGGACTCGTGGAACTATCGCAAGTTCCTGCGCCGGCTGGTGGACCTGGACTGGCACGTGCACGTGCACATCGAGGGTCCCCGGCTGCCGGCGGTGCTGCCCTTGCTCGAGCAATCCGGCGTGAAGATCGTCATCGATCACATCGGCCGGCCCGATCCGGTCTCGGGAACGGCCAGCGAAGGTTTCCAGGCCATGCTGCGGTCGGTCCGCAAGGGTCGCACCTGGGTGAAGCTGTCGGGCGCCTACCGGCTGGGAGCCAATGCCCGCGAATGCGCGCAGGCGCTGTACCGCGAAGTGGACGTGGACCGGCTGATGTGGGCCAGCGACTGCCCCTTCGTGGGCGCGGAATCGACCATGACCTACGAGGCCGCCATCACGTGGCTGGAAGAGACGATCCCGGACCCGGCCGACCGGCGCCGCATCTTCGGCGGCAACGCGCTGCGCTTCTATTTCTCCTGAATCCCCGCGGCCAACGCGAAACGCATAAGCATCGTCGTTTTTATTCGTTGGCCCCGCGGAGCCCGGCACCTAGGATGAACGGTCCGACTGCGCAGCGATTCGTCCTGCGCGCACCTGTCCTGGCCGGCGGCCCCGTCCGCCCGGCGCGCGTGTCCTCATGGCTCCCATACTCCTTCGTTCCCTGTCCCGCCTGGGCATAGCCCTGGCTTTCGGCGCCGCCTCGCTAGGCGCGGCCGCCCAACCTTCCTATCCCGACAAGCCGGTCCGTATCGTCGTGCCCTATCCGCCCGGCGGCACGGCCGACATCCTGGGACGGCTACTGGCCGAACGCCTGGCCCCGGAACTCGGCCAGCCCGTGCTGGTCGAGAACCGCGCCGGCGGCGGCACCGCCATCGGCGCCCGCTACGTGGCCGGCGCGCCGGCCGACGGCCATACGCTGTTCGTCGGCACGAGTACCTCGCATGCCATCAATCCGGCGTTGCAGTCCGACATCGGCTACGACCCGGTGCGCGACTTCGCCGCAGTGGCGGCGGTGGCGGAAGTGCCCTACGTCATCGTCTCGCATCCCAAGCGCGGGTTCCGCACCCTGAAGGACCTGGTGTCCTATGCGCGCGCCCATCCGGGCGAGCTGAACTACTCGTCGGCCGGCACCGGTTCGTCCAACCACCTGGGCGGCGAGCTGCTGGGCTCGGTCGAGCGGATCCGCATCACGCACATTCCCTACAAGGGCAGCGCCCCCGCGCTGAACGACCTGCTGGCCGGTCAGGTCGACTTCATGTTCGATCTGGCCCCGACCGCGCAGCAACACGTGCGCGCCGGCCGGCTGACGGCCCTGGCCGTTACCGCCGCGCATCGCAGCGCCGTGCTGCCCGACGTACCGACCACCGCCGAAGCCGGCATCCCGGGGGCGCAGATCACCGCCTGGTTCGGCGTCTTCGCGCCGGCGGGGCTGCCCGCCGGCATCCGGCAGCGGCTGGCGCAGGCCCTGACGGCCATCCTGGCCCAGCCCGATACCCGCAAGCGCCTGGCCGACCTGGGCACCAACCCCATGGCCCAGCAAGGCGCGGCCTTCCAATCCTTCGTCGCGCGGGACTACGCGCACTGGAAGGCCCTGGTCGCGCAGGCCGGCATCAAGGCGGACTGAGGAAGAAATCCATGTCCGACCGCAAGCTGCACCTGGCCGCCTTCGCCGCGGCCGGCCCCGTATCCGGCAACCACGGCGGCTGGCGCTATCCCGGCGCCGACCTCGATCTGCTGTCCGGCCGCTACTACCGCAAGCTGGGCCGCAAGCTCGAGGCCGCCTGCTTCGACCTGCTGTTCATCGCCGACATCCTGGCCATTCCCACCCGGCTGGAAAACAGCCTGGACAGCCAGCTGCGCTACGGCGCGCTGGGCGCGCTGCGGCTGGAGCCGCTGTCGGTGCTGTCCCTGATCGCCGGGCACACCGAGCACCTGGGGCTGGCCGCCACGGTCTCCACCACCTATTTCGAGCCCTATGATGTGGCCCGCTCACTGGCCACGCTGGACCACCTGAGCGACGGCCGCGCGGCCTGGAACATCGTCACCTCGTTCCAGCATGCCGAGGCACGCAACTTCGGCCGCGACGACCACATCGGCCACGACGACCGCTACGACCGGGCCGACGAATTCCTGGAAGTGGCCTGCAAGCTGTGGAACAGTTGGGACGACGGCGCGCTGGTGCGCGACGCGCAGGCCCCCCTGTTCGCCGATCCGGCCAAAGTGCGGCCCATCGACCATCACGGCCGCTGGTTCAACGTGGAGGGCCCGCTGAACGTCAGCCGGCCTCCGCAGGGCCGGCCGGTGTTCATCCAGGCCGGCGCCTCCAGCCGGGGCAAGGATTTCGCCGCGCGCTGGGCCGACGTAATCTTCGTCACCCATGCCTCGCTGGAGTCCGCGCGCGAGTTCTACCGCGAGATGAAGGAACGCGCCGCTGCGCTGGGCCGCGATCCGGACGGGCTGAAGATCCTGCCGGGCATCGCTCCGCTGACGGGGGAGACAGCCGAGATCGCGCGCGCCAAGGATGCGCTGCTGACCGGCCTGGCCGACGCCAAGGCGGGCCTGTCCACCCTCGCCTATCACCTGGACATCGACCTGTCGCAGTTTCCGCAGGACACGCCCCTGCCCGAGATCGAACAGCCAGGCATACACGGGCACTACAAGGAAGTGGCCGAGCTGACGCGCAAGCACGGCATGTCGCTGGCGCAGATCGGCAAGCAGTACGCGATCAAGACGAACCGGGACTTTATCGGCGGCTACCGCGAGGTGGCCGACCGCATCGAGCAATGGTTCACGCGGGGAGCCTGCGACGGCTTCATGATCCAGATCCCCTATCTGTTCGGCGGGCTGGACGATTTCGCCAATCTCGTGGTGCCGGAGCTGCAGCGCCGCGGCCTGTTTCGCACCGCCTACGAGGGCACGACGCTGCGCGACCGGCTCGGCCTGGCCCGGCCCTAGCGCGTATTTGCGCGCCTTCCTCGACATCGACAGGAGTCTTCCCATGCCCAACCAGGCCCTGGCCACTTCCGCCGGCCAACCCGGCACCTGGCTGCTGAAGTCCCGCCACAACTACCTCGTGTCCAGCGCGACGCCCGAGCGCGGCGGCACAGGCGAACCGTGGGTGGCCGGCGAACTGCTGGTGGCCGCGCTGGCCAGTTGCGCGGCCTCGATCGTGACCCATGCCGCCGCCCGCGACGGCGTGGCCCTGCATCATCTGGACGTGGCGGCCGCCTCGGCGCGGGACGAAAACGAGGCCGGGCGCTACGCTTCCATCACGCTGGATTTCGACCTGCGCGGCCCGACCCGGGAGGAGGCCGAACGCCTGGTCGAGGAATTCCAGGCGGCCTGCCCCATCTACGGGACGCTGTCGCGCGGCGCCCCGCTGCACGTGTCCATACGGACGGCGGATAATTAGCGCGCCGAATCGCCCCAGCGATAGACCTGGGTCAGTTCGTCCAGCCGCTGCTTCAGGTCCGCGTCCAGCACGTAGTCCGCCGCCGCCAGCGTATCGTCCAGTTGATCGGGCCGACTCGCGCCCAGCAGCGGCGCAGTGACGGCCGGATTGGCCAGCACCCACGCCACCGACAGCGTCGTCAACGACACGCCCGCCTCCTTGGCCAGCGCCTGCAACGCATCCACCGTATCGAAATACCGGTCGGCCCAGTAACGCTCCTGGTAGCGCTCGGCCGCGGTGCCCAGCGTGAAGCGGGTGCCTTCGGTGGGCGCGCCGCGGCGATGCTTGCCGGTCAGCAGGCCGCCGGCCAGCGGGTTGTACGGAATCACGCCCAGGCCCTCTTCCTGCGCCAGCGGCAGCAGTTCGCGCTCGATCTCGCGGAACAGCAGGCTGTAGCGGGGCTGCACCGAGACGAAGCGCACGAGGCCATGCAGCTCGGACTTGCCCAGCGCGCGAGCCAGGCGGTACGCCAGGAAGTTGGACACGCCCACATAGCGGGCGCGGCCGGAACGCACGATGGTATCCAGGGCCTCCAGGGTCTCGTCCAGCGGCGTGCGCGTGTCGTCGCCATGCAGCTGGTAGAGATCGACGTAGTCCGTCTGCAGACGCGCGAGCGAGGCGTCGATCGCATCCAACAGGTGCTTGCGCGACGATCCCTGGTCCCAAGGGTGCGGACCGGTCCGGCCGAAGGCCTTGGTCGCCACGACGAAGCCGGCGCGCCCGCCGGGCGCGTCGCGCAGCCAGCGGCCCAGGATTTCCTCGGTGGCGCCTATGGTGTTCAAGCCGCCGCCCAGCGGATAGACGTCGGCGGTGTCCAGGAAGTTGATGCCGCCCTGGGCCGCCTTGTCCAGGATCTGGCGGGCGACGGATTCCTCGGTCTGCAGGCCGAAGGTCATGGTGCCGAGCGCGAGGCGGCTGACGGTCAGGCCGGTGCGGCCCAGGCGGGTGGTGGCCAAGGTCATGATGGATGCGTCGGTGGAGAATGGAAGGAACCGACTATGCTAGAACACCCCGGCGCTTCCTGGAACCAATCCCTGGAAGTAAGGATATGTCGTGTCGGCGTCTCGCCCTCCGCCGGAAGGCCCATCCGTTGGCGTTACACTGCCTTCATATGACCGCCAAGTTGCCTGCTTCCGACTCCCCCAGCCTCTCTTCCACCCCCGACTCGCCCTGCGTGGCGGTGTGCTCCACCCTGTTCGACGACATCTGCCGCGGATGCGGCCGCACCGCCATGGAAGTGGCCAACTGGGTGCAGATGAGCCCCGAGGAGAAGCAGGTGGTCTGGCAGCGGATCCGGGCGCAAGGCTATCCCCGGCGCAAGGGCTGACCGGCTGCGCCTTGTCACGGCCCCCGCGTCATGACAGTCTTCGGCCTGTCACATGCCGCAGGCTAAATAGGCGCCATCGCACCGACTTCCACCGCCCATGCGCATCGTCCTCGTCACGGATGCCTGGCATCCGCAAATCAACGGCGTCGTCCACACCTGGACGTACATGCAGAAGACGCTGACGTCCTGGGGCCACGAACTCATCATCGTCAGCCCCGTCGGCAGCCGCACCATCCCCACCCCCACCGAACCCGACGTGCGGCTGTGCGTGGAACCGCGCCGGCACCTGCTGCGCACGCTGGCGGGCCGCGCGCCCGATACCCTGCACATCGCCACCGAAGGGCCGCTGGGCCTGGCGGCGCGGCGGCTGGCGCGGCAGCGGGGATGGCGCTACACCACTTCCTTCCACACCATGTTCCCGGACTATCTCCAGGCGCGGATGGGCATCCCGGCGAACTGGACCTGGCGCTTCATGCGCTGGTTCCACCGGCCCTCGCAGCGCGTGCTGGTTCCGACTCCCACCGTGCGCGACACGCTGGCGGCCAAGGGCCTGGGCAATCTCCACATCTGGGCGCGCGGCGTGGACACCGAGCGTTTTCGTCCCGAAGCGGGCGGCGCGCTGCCCTACCCCGGCCCCATCTTCCTGAGCGTCGGCCGCCTGGCCAGGGAAAAGAACCTCGATGCCTTCCTGTCCCTGGACTTGCCAGGCACCAAGGTCGTGGTGGGCGGCGGGCCGGACGAGGCGCGGCTGCGGCGCAAGTATCCCGGCGCGGTGTTCCTGGGCATGAAGCCGCACGGCGAGCTGGCGCGCTACTACGCGGGCGCCGACGTGTTCGTCTTCCCCAGCCAGACCGATACCTTCGGCCTGGTCATGCTGGAGGCGATCGCCTGCGGCACGCCGGTGGCCGCCTATCGCAGCGAGGCGCCGATGGCGGTCGTAAGCGAAGGACGCACCGGCGTCCTGCACGACAACCTGCGCGCGGCCTGCATGGGGGCGCTGGAACTGTCGGGCACCGACATCCGCCAGCACGCGCTGGAGCACAGCTGGACCGCCATCGCCGCCCGCCTGCTGGAGTTGCAGGTGCCGGCCGATCCGAAGCGCGAGAAGGCCGACCTGGACTGGTATCCGCAAGGCGCGGTGTAGCGGCCCTGAGGGTCAGGCGCCGGGCGTTCCTTCCCGAAGCGCGATGTCCAGGTCGACCAGCACCGGAGCGTTGCGCGGCAGCTCGCTCACGCCGATGACGGAACGCGGATGGCGCCCGCTATCGTCGAACAGCGCCACCAGCAGCTCGGACCCTTCGTCGGCCAGTTCCGACCACCGCCCTCGCTCGCGGCCAACCTGGAAGAAGTAGTTCACGCGCAGCACCCGGTCGACGCCGGCCAGCGAGCCGCCGGCCAGGTGCCGCACCCACGCCAGGGCGTGCAGCACGCACAGCCGGACGGCCTCGCGCCCCATGCCGGCATCCACCGACTCGCCCACGACCCCCTGGGCCAGGAGCGTATCGGCCCCGGTCTTGGGGATCTGTCCGGCGACGTGGACGGTATCGCGGTGCCGGATCGCCGGCGCGTACGAGAAAAGTGTCGGCGTGGGCGGCGGCAGCGCCAGCCCCAGCGCGCGCAGGCGTTCATCGGCATTCGGCATGGACGTCTCCTAGCGCTTCGTGGGCTTGAAGCCCACTTCCCGGGCCAGCTTGGCCCAACGCTGGTTCTCGGCCTCGACGAAGGCCGCGAACTGGGCGGCGGATCCGCCTTTCACCGACACGCCCTGCTCTTTCAGGCGCGCCGCGACCTCGGGCGACTTGAGCGCGCGGTTGAACGCCGCGTTCAGGGCCTCGACCACCTCGCGCGGGGTAGCGGCGGGCGCCACGATGCCTTGCCAGGACGTAATGTCCAGGCCTTCCAGGCCGGCTTCCTTGTAGGTCGGGATCTCGGGCGCGATCTCGATGCGCGTGGGCGAGGTCACCGCCAGGGCCTGGATCTTCCCGGCCCGGGCATGCGGCAACAGCGTGATGACCGGATCGAGCAGCAGATCGATATGTCCGCCCAGCAGGTCGTTGATGGCGGGCGCGCTGCCCTTGTAGGGCACGTGCGTCATCCGCGTACCGGCCCGTGCGTTGAAAAGCTCGCCCGCCAGGTAGGTCGAACTGGACGCCGAACCGAAGGTCAGCGCGCCCGGCTTCTGTTTGGCCAGCCGGGTGAATGCGGCCAGGTCGGCGACCGGCAGGCCGGGCTTGGCGGCGATGATGTACGGTTGGTCCGCCAGCATGACGACGGGCGTGAAATCGCGGCTCGCGGAATAAGGCAGGTCCGAGTATTGCAGCTCGTTGATGGACATGACCGGCAGGTTCGCCACCAGCAGCGTATAGCCGTCGGGCGCCGCCCGCGCCACGTGCTCGGCGCCGATGATGCCGCTTGCGCCCGGCTTGTTGTCGACCACCACGGGCTGGCCGATGTCCTGGGCCACCTTCTGGCCCACCGTGCGCGTCACGAGATCGGCCACGCCGCCGGGGGGAAAAGGCACGACCAGGTGGATCATCTTGCCGGGAAAGGACGCCGCGTGGGCGCCCGCGGCACACGACAGCGCCAGGACGGCGGCGGCAACGCGATGCATGGACATGAAAGGTCTCCTTCTTGACGGTTCAGGCCGCGGCGACCGCGACGATTTCTATGTCGCACCCGGGCGAAGCCAGCGCGGCCTGCACCGTGGCGCGGGCCGGGGCCTGGCCGGCGGCGACCCAGGCATCCCAGACTCCGTTCATGGACGCGAACAGCGCCATGTCCCGCAGGAATATCTGGCAGGACAGCAGCCGGGACCGGTTGCTGCCCGAGCCTTCCAGCAGCCCGTCGATCATGGCCAGCACTTCGGCCGTCTGTTCGCGTATGTCGCGCCCGCGTGTCTCCCGGGGCACCTGGCCCGCCAGGTACAGGACGCCGTTGAAGACCGAGATTTCCGACATGCGCTTGCCGGGCCCGACTCTGTGGATGCTCATCACGCCGCCTCCCGCGTCTCGGCCTGCATGGGTCCGAAACCCGCCTCGAAGAAGCGCAGCCAGTTCTCGCCCAGCACCATCGCGGTGTCCCGTTCGGAGAAGCCGACGGCGCGCAGCCCGGCCTCGATCCTGGCCATGTCGCGGCTATCCCGGAACCAGTCGGGCTGCGGCGGGAACCCCGGCTGCGCGGCCGATCCTTCGCCGTAGTCCATGCGCTTGGTGTAGCGCCCCATCCGCATCCACTGCACGACGGAGTCCGGCTGGTCCTGGCACAGGTCCGAACCTATGCCCAACGACTCCACGCCGGCCAGCTCGGCGGTGCGGGCCACCATCTCGCAGAACGCTTCCAGCCGGCAGGCGGACTTGTCCTTCAGGTGATGGGGATACAGGGAAAAGCCCAGCATGCCGCCGGACGCGGCCAGCGCCTTGATGACCGTATCCGACTTGTTGCGCAGCGCGGGCGCCCAGGCGTGCGGATTGGCGTGGCTGACGACGATGGGACGACGCGACAGCTCGATCGCCTCCAGCGTCGAACGCTCGCCCGAGTGGCTCATGTCGATCACCAGGCCGACGCGGTTCATCTCGCGTATGACCTCGCGCCCCATGCGCGTGACGCCACCGTCGTTCGCTTCGTAGCAGCCGCTGGCCAGCAGCGACTGGTTGTTGTAGGTGAGCTGCATGAAGCGCACGCCCAGCGTGTGCAGCACTTCCACCAGCCCGATGTCGTCCTCGATGGGCGAAGGATTCTGGCAGCCGAACACGACCGCCGTGCGCCCCTCCTCGCGTGCCCGGCGCACGTCGTCGGCGCCGCGGGCCAGGACGATGAGCTCGGGGAAAGTCTCGAACCAGCGGTTCCAGCGTTCGATGACCTGCACCATTTCGCGGAAGTTCTCGTGGTACGCGATGGTGACGTGCACGGCGTCCAGGCCGCCCTCCCGCCATTGGCGGAAGATCTTCTCGGACCAGTTGTTGTATTGCAGCCCATCGATGCGAAAGGAATGCGTCCTGTCGTTGCCCATTCCCGGTTCCAGCTCCTGCGTCATTGATGGCGAAACTGTAGAGATCCAGGCAAAATTCAGTCAAACTAAAATATATTCAATGAATTCAAATTTTCCTTAAATGAAGATCGATCAACTACGGACTTTCGTCGCGGTGGTGGACACGGGCGCGCTGGTCGAGGCGGGCGACCGGGTCGGCCGCACGCCCGCCGCGCTGTCGATGACCCTGAAGCAGATCGAATCGGAACTGGGCGGAGCCCTGTTCGAGGGCGAACGCAAGAACCGGCTGACGCCGCTGGGCCGGCACGTGCATCTCCAGGCGCAGCGGGCGCTGCATGCCTTCGATGCCGCGCTGGCCCAGATGCGCGGCTACGCGCAGGGCGGCCAGGGCATCGCCCGGATCGCCGCCGTGCCGTCGGCGGCCACCCGTCTGCTGCCGGCCGCCATTGCCCGCATGCGGGCGACCCGCCCCGGCGTGCGCATCGACCTGCGGGACATCGATTCGGCGGCAGTGATCCAGGCCGTTTCCGCCGGCGTCGTCGACTTCGGCATCGCCACGGCGCCCGCCTCCAATGCCGACCCGGACCTGAAGGCCGAACCGCTGCTGAAGGATCCCTTCGTGCTGGTCTGCCCCGCCGGGCACCGCCTGAACGCGCTGAAACGGCCGGTCCGCTGGCGCGACATCGATCCGGCCGAGTTCATCGCCAACGGCCTGTGTTCGCGCTTTTCCTCGCCCGAACTGTCGCGCCTGGTGGAACAGGCGCCGCTGAACCTGCACAACACCACGTCGCTGCTGACCTTCGTGGCCCAGGGCTTCGGCGTCACGCTGCTGCCGACCATGGCCGTCACCGCCAGCCGGACCGTCCGCCTGCTGCCCCTGGCCGACCAGGGCGCAACCCGCAGCCTCGACCTGATAACGCTGCGCGACGCCAGCCTCAGCCCGGCGTCCCAGGCCATGCTGGACCTGGTCCTGGACTGCAGCCGCACCATGGCCGCCACGATCTGAATCGCGGAATCGGGGCCGCTTGCTCAGATTTGCTCAGATAAAGATGCGATGCCCCCCTTATCCTTGCATTCTTGACTATCGGTCCATAGGCATGGACGGCAGGTCGAGAGAACTGACGTCGAAGGCAGCATTCCATGCAGGTTACCCATCCATCGCCAGCGCAGCCGGCCCTCCCTCTCTCCTTTCCCGCCCCGCCGCCCGCTTACGTCGACATGCCCGGACCCGGCGCCCGGGCCCTGGCGTTCCAGCCTGTCTCGTCGCTGCTGGATGGCACGCGCAACCTCTACCAGAGCGTCACGTCCCGCCTGCTGGCATCGCCCGACGACGACGCGCGGGACGCGCCCGGCCTTGCGCTTGTCCAGGCCGTGATGGCGGTCCTGCGTGACCACCCCTGGATCACGCTGGGCTGCTCCGTCTCGCCGGACATGCTGGCCGACGAGGCCGGCTGGGCCCCCCTGCTGGACGAACTGCGCGCCGACAACCGGCTCGCCCGGCGGCTGGTGATCGAACTGGCCCAGAGCGACGACAGGCTGGAATCGCGGCAAGCCCTCGGCCTTGCCGGCCGGCTGCGCAAACTGGGCTGCCTGCTGGCCATCGACGATTTCGGCGCGGCCGGCGGCACCGTGGACTTCCTGCTCGATGCCCGTCCCGACATCGTCAGGATCGCTCCGGCATACCTGCATCGCGCGCGCCGCCTGCACGGCGTGGGCGGCACCTCCGGCCTGATCCGCCTGTGCCGCCGGCTGGCGCCGGCGGTCGTCATCCAGGGCGTGGACGATCCCGCCGACCTGCTGCGCCTGCCGCGCGAGGCGGGCGTATGGATCCAGGGCGTCCTGGCGGGCCTTCCCGCGCTGCATGCTCCCTGGCTGCGGCCCAGCCCGTGGCGCCTGGCGGCCTGCGCGGGCGAACGTCACTGACCGGACCGCCACCATGACCGCCGCCCCCGCCCGGAACGAACCGGCCGCCCCCGCGGCCAAGGCCCGCCCCGCGCGCAAGACGCCGCGCCGCAGCGCCAAGCGCATCCCCCGCAATGACTTCGCCCTGGCCGTCGCCTCGCCCTCCCCCCCGCCCGCGCGCACCAACAAGCGCGTGCTGGTGGCCGACATGGGCAAGCGGTTCTGCGCCGACGTCTGCGACTTCCTCAGCCAGCAGGGCTGCCATGCGCGCGCCGTGCACGACCGGCGGCACCTCGTCCAGGTCCTGGCCGAATGGCAGCCGACGACGCTGTTCCTGAACGTCTCCCTGCCGAACCTCGATCTGGGAGAACTGACGCCGCTATACCCCCACTTGCCGCGGGACTTCCAGATCGTCCTCCTGCTCGAGCCCGGCGTCCCCTTCACCTTGTCCGTTCCGCCCAAGACGCCATGCCTAGCCCGTCACCTCAAGTCCCCGTGCCTGACGGATCTGCGCCACTTCCTGTGACCCGGCAGGCCACCGGCGGGGCAGGCCACGTCCGGGGCGACCGGCGCCCGCCGGCCGGATTGCGCCGCCTCCTGTCCCGTTTCGTCCGCGACTACGTCCATGGGTTGAAGCGCCACGAGCGCTATCTGATGGACCCCGTCCATGGCCGGTCGCCGTCGCTGCGGCCCGCCGCGCGGCGCTGGCCGGCCGGCAGCGGCCCCCGCTCCATGACCGCTCCCCGGGCCTTTTCCTTCCAGGGCATCGAACGCGTCCTGCCGGATTCGCGCGGCTGGCATCATCAGCCCTGGGGCCAGGACTGGATCGGCCAGCTGCACCGCTTCGACGACCTGAACGCCGCCGACGCCGAGCAGCGACGGGAGTGGCACCGGGCGCTGGTATTGAACTGGGCGGTCGCCAACGGTCCGGGCCGCGGCCCCGGATGGGAAGCGCCCAGCCTGGCGCCCCGCATCGTCAACTGGATCAAATGGGATCTGCGCGGCGGCGGGCTGGCCAGCGAGACCACCCGCCGCAGTCTCGTGGTCCAGGTCCGCTACCTGCGCCACTTCTTCTCGCGCCAGTGGCGCGACGGCCCGCGCCCGGATATCGCCAAGGCGCTGATCTTCGCCGGCAGCTATTTCGCCGACGGACGCGAGTCGCGCGCCTGGCTGCGCAAGGGCATGCGGGCCCTGGGCACGCTGGCGCCAACCGACCTGTCCACCGAAGACCTGCGGGACCTGGCGCTGCTGTCCCTGGTCTACCCGGACCTGCATCCGCCGCACGGCCACCGCTGAGCTTTACGCAACCCCGGCGGGCAGCGGCGATGCGTCGGCATGCTCGATCATGGCGGCCAGCAGGAGATCGGTCAGTTCGGCGCGCCGGCTTGCCGCGCCCGGATCGTCCCAAAGATTGCGCAGCTCCAGCGGATCCTTTTCCAGGTCATAGAGTTCGCACAGCGCCCGGTCGTCCGACTGCGTGATCCGCCACTGCCCGGTCAACAGCGTGCGCAGGCGGAAGCGCCGCGGACGTCCGAACTGGAACATGACCGGCTCGTTCTCGACCAGCACGCCCGGCCGCGGCAGCGGGGCGCCGCGCTCCAGCGCCTCGCGCAGGCTCAGGCCCTGCATGCCGTTGTAGGCGGCGATGCCCGCCCGGTCGAGCACGGTCCCGGCGATGTCCAGGGTCCCGGCCGGCGCCTCGCAGACCGTTCCGCGCCGGGTTTCCGGCAGCGCGGGGTCGCTCCAGATGAAAGGCACCCTGACCACGCCCTGATAGTGCATGGGCCCCTTCAGCATCACGCCGTGGTCCCCCATCATGTCGCCGTGATCGCTGGTGAAGATGACGATCGTGTCCTCGCGCATGCCCAGGCGGTCCAGCGTCGCCATCACGCGGCCGACCTGCTCGTCGATCAGGCCGATCATGCCGTAGGTCAGGGCCGTGATCTCGCGGCACTCGCGTTCCGAGACGGGGAAGGCGGTATAGCCCTCGCGCGTGCCGCCGCCGCGGCCGTAATCGTGCACGCTCCGCACCAGCGGCGAAGCGCCGGGTGCATGGAACGACGCCGGTAGCGGCACGCCGGCCGGATCGTACATATCCCAGAACCTGCCTGGCGGCGTGAAGGGATGGTGTGGATCGGGAAAAGAACACATCAGGAAAAACGGTGCCTTCGGCCCGGCTTGCGCGGCCAGGGACTCCAGCCAGCCGCAGGCCCGCTCGCCGATGTAGGACGAAGGATAGAGCGATTCCGGCAGGCGCGTGCGCCAGGCCTGGGGCGCCCCGTACCCCTGGGCGGGCAGCGCATGGTCCCGTCCGCGAAGGCTGTCCGGATCCGGATGGCGCCCGGCCAGCCAGCGGGCATAGTCGCCCTGCACCTGGTCGCCGTGCAGCGTGCACAGTTCGACGTGATCGAAGCCGTAGTAGGGCGTGTCGACGCGCCGGCGCCGCCCCGCCTTCCAGTCCGGCGTCCATTCGTTGTCGTAGCCTTCGCCCATGCGCGGCCGCTTGGTGGCGTCGCGCAGGCCTTCGGCGGGCGACCGGCGTCCCTCGACGGGACGCCAGGCTCGTTTGTCGGGATGGTCGTAGCCGAAACATTGCAGGTGCGACTTGCCGATCAGCGCGGTGGCATAGCCCGCGTCCCGCAGCAGTTCCACGAAGGTGGTCTGGTCCAGCGACAGGTTGATGCCGTTGTGGACGACACCGTGCACCGACGGCAGGCGCCCCGTCATCAGCGTCGCGCGGTTCGACATGCAGGTCGTGCTGGCGGCGTAGAAACGCTCGGCGCGGACGCCCGTCGAGGCCAGCGCGTCGATGTGGGGCGTGCGCAGCACGGGATTGCCATAGCAGCCCAGGTGGTCGGCCCGGTGCTGGTCGGTGATGAAGATCAGGAAGTTGGGCGCGGACATGGCTCAATCCGCCTGGATCTTGAAGCGTTTGACGATCTCGCCGTAGCGCTCGTAGTCGTCGCGCGTGGCCTTGGCCAGCACCTCGCGCGGCCCGCCCACCACCAGTTCGCCGCGCTGCTTGAAGTGCTCCACGGCATCCGGCTCGCGCAGGGCCGCGTTGATCTGCGCGTTCAACGAGTCGGCCAGCGCGGGCGCCATCCCCGCCGGACCGTAGACGCCGAACCAGATGTTCACGAACACGCCCGGGAAGCCCTGCTCCGCCATCGTGGGCAGGTCGGGGATCAGCGGGCTGCGGCGCTCGTCCACGACCGCCAGCGGCACCAGCCGTCCGCTCTCGATGTAGGGCTTGGCGCCGCCGTAGCCGAGATAGATGAGCTTGACCTGCCCGCCCAGCGCGTCGTTCAGCGCTGGCCCCACGCCCCGGTAAGGGGAATGCAGCAGCGACAGGCCGGCGGCGCGGTTGAACAGCTCGCCGGCGATGTGCATGGGCGACCCGTTGCCGGAGGTCGCGTAGGCCAGGGGCGGCCCGGTCCGGGCCAGCTCGGCCAGCTCGCGGGCGTTCTTCACGCCCAGGCCGGGATGCGCCAGCAGCAGCATGGGCGTGGAGGAAATCATCGCGATGGGCGTGAAGTCCCGCTGCACGTCGAAGCTGTAGCCCAGGTTCCGGGGCAGGACGTGAGGAGCCATGGCGAAGGTGTTGGCGGTGACCAGCAGGGTGTAGCCGTCGGGTTCGGCGCGGGCGACGATGCCGGTACCTATGCTGCTGCCGCCGCCGGGGCGGTTGCTGACCACCACCGGCTGCCCCCAGGCCTTGCCCAGCTTCTCGCTCAGCAGCCGCGCGATGGGGTCCACCCCGCCCCCGGGCGGAAAGGGCACGACCAGCGTCACCGGCCTGGCGGGAAACCCCTGGGCCAGCGCGGGCCGGGGCAGCAGGCCTCCACCCGCGAGCCAACAGGCGGCCAGCCCGGCCCCGGCGCGCAATCCCGCCCGCCGGCCCGGCCGCATGCCGTCCTTGCGCTTGCCATCCATATTCATCTCCCCGAAGGCGTTCGATGCAGACGCAGTCTAGGGTGGTCGATATTTATCGTGTAGTGGATAATCGCTTGAATCACTTTCAAGCTGCATTTGCAAATATGGACCACTTGCGGCTCATCGTCACGTTCGCCCGGGCGGCGGAAGCGGGCAGCTTCAGCAAGGCGGCCCGCACGCTGGGCGTGACGCCGCAGGCCGTCAGCGCCCAGATCCGGCAGCTCGAGCAGCAGGTGGGCGTGCGCCTGTTCTACCGCACCACCCGCAGCATCAACCTGACCGAGGAAGGCCGGGCCTTCCATGAGCGCTGCCGCGCCGGCATGGAAACCATCCAGGGCGGACTCGACGTCCTGCGCGACCGCACCGAGCAGATGGTGGGCACGGTCAGGCTGGCGCTGCCCTATGCCATCAGCTTTGAACTCGTCGCGCCGCTGATGGGGCGCTTCATGGACCGTTACCCCCAGGTCCGGGTCGACATGCTGACCCTGAACCAGTTGCCGGACGTGGTCGAACACGGGGTGGACGTGGGCATCATCGGCGGCGAGCTTCCCAGCAGCTCGCTGGTCGCCCGCAAGGCCGGAACCTTCAACCACGTGCTGTGCGCCTCGCCGGCCTACCTGGACGAATGGGGCGTGCCGGGCCACGTGGACGACCTGCGGGACCACCGCTGCGTGCTGCTGCGCCATCCGCGCACGGGCCGGCTCTGGCCGTGGACCTTCCAGTCGGGCGGCGACATCGTCACGCTCAATCCCGAGGGCGCCCTGTCGGTGCAGGACGCCGAAAGCCAGCACCGCGCGGTGCTGCACGGCGCGGGCATCGGCCAGATCGCCAGCTACTACGCGGCACCGCACATTCGCGCGGGCAGGCTGCTCCCCTTGTCCATCGGCTATGTCTCGCGCCAGGTCGACGTCCATCTCTACCTGCCCCAGCGCGACCATATCCCCCTGCGCTGCCGCGCGCTGGCCGACTATCTGCTGGCCGAGCTCAAGCGCAATCCGGACCTGGCCCCCGCGACATTCTGATACCGGATGGCCGCGTCCCGCGCCCCCGCCTGTCATGCCGGCAGCGCGGGAACCCGCTACAATGCTTGCCACCTGAGGAGCGTTGCGACGACCGGCACCACGCCAGGCCGCCAGGCTCAGGTAACGGATCGGCGGCGGCCCCAGGCGGCGCCGGTCCACGGCAACGGCGCTCGCCCCACATCCTGCCCCTTGCAGGCCATGCGGCGAGCCTTCCCGGCTCACGCCGCGGCGTCAAAGGGCAAGCACTTTGGAGTCCCCATGAACGCTGTACCCAACGCCCAGACCCCCGACTACCGCATCGCCGACATCGCACTGGCCAACTGGGGCCGCCGCGAGATCAGCATCGCCGAAACCGAAATGCCCGGCCTGATGGCGATCCGCGAGGAATTCGCCGCCACCCAGCCGCTCAAGGGCGCCCGCATCGCCGGCAGCCTGCACATGACCATCCAGACCGCCGTGCTGATCGAGACGCTCAAGGCCCTCGGCGCCGACGTGCGCTGGGCCTCGTGCAACATCTTCTCGACCCAGGACCACGCCGCCGCGGCCATCGCCGCCTCGGGCACGCCGGTGTTCGCGATCAAGGGCGAGTCGCTGGCCGACTACTGGGAATACACTCACCAGATCTTCGAATGGCCGGCCGGCACCCACGCCAACATGATCCTGGACGACGGCGGCGACGCCACGCTGCTGCTGCACCTGGGCACCCGCGCCGAACAGGACGCCACCGTGCTGGCCAAGCCCGGCAGCGACGAGGAAGTCGCGCTGTTCGACTCGATCCGCAACACCCTCAAGCGCGATCCGAAGTGGTACTCCACCCGTCTCGCCCAGATCAAGGGAGTGACCGAGGAAACCACGACCGGCGTGCACCGTCTCTACCAGATGTCCAAGAAGGGCGAGCTGGCCTTCGCCGCGATCAACGTCAACGACTCGGTCACCAAGTCCAAGTTCGACAACCTGTACGGCTGCCGCGAGTCGCTGGTGGACGGCATCAAGCGCGCCACCGACGTCATGGTCGCGGGCAAGGTCGCGGTGGTGTGCGGCTACGGCGACGTGGGCAAGGGCTGCGCCCAGGCGCTGGCCGCGCTGCGGGCCCAGGTCTGGGTGACGGAAGTCGATCCCATCTGCGCGCTGCAGGCCGCCATGGAAGGCTACAAGGTCGTGACCATGGACTACGCGGCCGACAAGGCCGACATCTTCGTCACGGCCACCGGCAACTACCACGTCATCACGCACGAGCACCTGGTCGCGATGAAGGACGAGGCCATCGTCTGCAACATCGGCCACTTCGACAACGAGATCGACGTCGCCTCGCTCAAGCAATACAAGTGGGAAGAGATCAAGCCGCAGGTCGACCACATCATCCTGCCCTCCGGCAAGCGCATCATCCTGCTGGCGCAGGGCCGGCTGGTGAACCTGGGCTGCGCCACCGGCCATCCCTCGTTCGTGATGTCGTCCTCGTTCGCCAACCAGACCATCGCCCAGATCGAGCTCTGGACCCGCAACGAGAAGTACGCCAAGGGGCAGGTCTACGTGCTGCCCAAGCACCTGGACGAGAAGGTCGCGCGCCTGCACCTGAAGAAGCTGGGCGCGCAGCTCACGCAACTGCGCGCCGACCAGGCCGCCTACATCAACGTACCGGTCGAGGGCCCCTACAAGCCCGAGCACTACCGCTACTGATCGTTCCCCTTCCGGGGCCGCCGCGCCCCGGACGCCCCCTTTTCCCCTTGGCAAGGAGTTCGCGATGACCCTGTTACTCGTCTGGTTGCTCAACGCCGTGGCACTGCTGGTCGTGGCCTATCTGCTGCCCGGCATCACCGTGGCGAGCTTCGGCTCGGCGCTGATCGCGGCGCTGGTCCTGGGCCTGCTCAATTCGCTGGTCAAGCCGGTCCTGGTGCTGCTCACGCTGCCGATCACGGTCGTCACGCTGGGCCTGTTCCTGATCGTGCTGAACGCGCTGCTGTTCTGGTTCGCGGGCTCGATCCTGAAGGGCTTCCAGGTCAACGGATTCTGGTGGGCGGTCATCGGCGCGCTGCTCTACAGTCTGATCTCGGGCCTGTTGTCGGCCATCGTGCCCAACTGACCCTCTTCCTACAGGTTGCCCGCAAGTGAGTTCATCCGTCTTTCCCGACGCGGCGCCGGCTGACGCCGCGCCGGTCTTCAGCCTGGAATTCTTCCCGCCGCGCGACACCCCGGCGCAGGAAAGGCTGGTCCGCACGGCCAAGCAATTGCAAGGTCTGCATCCCCATTTCGCCAGCGTGACCTTCGGCGCGGGCGGCTCGACCCGCGACGGCACGATGCTGGCGGTATCGATGCTGCAGAAGCTGGGCTACGAGACCGCCCCGCACCTGTCGTGCATAGGTTCGACGCCCGAGAGCCTGCGCGAGATTCTCCATACGTACCGGCAGGCCGGGATCCGGCGGCTGGTGGCCCTGCGCGGGGACATGCCGTCGGGCATGGGCGACATGGGCGAGCTGCGCTATGCGCGGGACCTGGTGGATTTCATCCGCAAGGAAACGGGTGACTGGTTCCATATCGAGGTGGCGGCGTATCCGGAGATGCATCCGCAGGCCCAGGGGCCGGAGGCGGACCTGGACCGGTTCGTGGAGAAGATGCGGGCGGGGGCGAACAGCGCGATCACGCAGTATTTCTTCAATGCGGATGCGTATTTCGATTTCGTGGACCGGGCGACGGCGAAGGGGGTGCTGGCGCCTATCGTGCCGGGGATCATGCCGATCACGAATTACACGCAGCTGGCGCGGTTCTCGGATATGTGCGGGGCGGAGATTCCGCGATGGATACGGTTGCGGCTGGCGTCGTACGGGGATGACCGGGCTTCGATCCGGGCGTTCGGGCACGATGTGGTGGTGGAGCTTTGCCAGACGTTGCTGGATGGGGGGGCGCCGGGGTTGCATTTCTATACGATGAACCAGGCGGATGCTACGCAGGCTGTTTGGGAAGAGTTGGAGCGGTGACGGTCGTTCGAGTTCTTTAGACGGTTGTTTCCGGCCTTGGGGCGCGGGGCGCTGTGAGGCGCAGCGTAGCCGGTCCCGGCTTTGCCGGGACTTCCCGGAGTTGGCGCGGTCGGCGGGGCGGGCGTGAACTCGCGCGGGGACAGTCCCCCGGACTGTCCCTACTGCCGCGCTCAGACATGCACGCCCTTGCTTCCCCGCCGACCGCGCCAACTCCGGCGGCTCCGAATGCGTCTCACAGCGCCCCGCGCCCCAAGGCCGGAAACAACCTGCGGCGTCTTATGGTGTAGCGGGTGTGGCGCCCTGGTCGGTGGTGTGGGGGCCGGGAATACAACCTTCTTCGGTGATGATGGCGTCGAGCCGCATGTCGTGCGGCTCGGGTACGTGCACGTCGGGGGCCAGGCGGCCGCAGGCGTAGGCGATGCCCAGGGCCAGGGTCGCGTGGCCGCCCTGGCGCAGGGCGGCCAGGGTGCGGTCGTAGTAGCCGCCGCCGTAGCCGATGCGGTCGCCGTCGACGGTGTAGCCCAGGGTCGGGACCAGGACGATGTCGGGGGTGCGGGCCGGGGTGGACCGGGGTTCGGGGATGCCGTAGGCGCCGGGGGCCATCGTGGCATCGGGCGTCCAGGCGCGGAACTCCAGGGGAGCGGCCTTGGTCAAGATGACGGGTAGGGTCAGTTCCAGCCGGTCGTCGCGGGCCCAGGCCTGCAAGGCGGGGCGCAGGTCGGGTTCGTCGCCGATGGGCCAGAATGCCGACAGCACCACGCGCCTGCCGCTCCTTGGGGCGGCGGCCAGGTAGTCGTGTATCCTGCCTTGCAGGAGGCCGACGATGCGGGCGTCGGCCGCGGCGCGTTCGGTGGCGCTCATGGCCGCGCGCAGGGCGCGCAGGCGTGGACGCAGGGCGGCGGCGGTGGCCTCCCTGGGTTTACCCGATGCTATTCTTGCTGCCATGGCCTATTCAGCTCTCCTCAACAGAATTCGCATTACAGCACTTGCCGCCGTGCTGGCAAGCGCCGCCATGGGCAGCGCCTGCGCGCAGGTCTCGGCACCCGGGTCCGACGACGCCCTGCTGGCGGCGCGGACCGCGGTGCAGACGGGCAACTGGGACATCGTCCGTTCGCTGATCCCGCGCCTGGAAGGCCATGTGCTGGCCGCCTATCCGCAGTACTGGCTGCTGCGGCAACAGCTGAACGATCCGCGCAAGCCGCTGCCCGAATCCGAGCTGAACGACTTCGTGGCCGCCCATCGCGGCACCTACCTGGCCGAGCGGCTGCGCGGCGAATGGCTGCTGGCCGCCGCCAAGCAGGCCGACTACGCCACCGTGCGCACGCTGGCCGACACCACGGTGAACACGCCGCAGGTGGACTGTGCGGTGCTACTGGCCATGCACGCGCGCGGCGAACGGGTCACGGCCCAACTGGCCATGTCCAAGTTCGAACCGGGCGACAGCTGCTGGTCGCTGTACGATCGGCTCCAGGCCGACGGCGTCATGCAGTGGAACGACTTCGCCACGCAGATGCGCAACATGCTGGAGACCAACTCGCTGGCCAATGCCCGGCGCATGGCGCGCTACGTGTTCGATCCGGCCCAGCAGAAGACACTGAACGGCCTGTTGGACCAGCCCATGATCTGGCTGGTGCGGCAGAACACGCTGCCGCGCGACCGCGCCGGCCGCGAGCTGGTGGTGACCGCGCTGAGCCGCCTGGCGCGCAACGATCTGCAGGTGGGCTACGACTATTTCGAGCGCAGCTGGGCCAGGCAGTTGCCGGCCGACGACGCCAACTGGGTGCGCAACCAGTTCGCGCTGCAGGCCTCGTTCAAGCTCGACCCGGTCGCCGTCGCCTGGTATCGCGCGGGCGAAGGCGGCAGGCTGACCGAATACAACCAGGGCTGGCGCGCGCGCATGGTGCTGCGCCAGCAGCCCGTGGACTGGCGCACGCTGAACCGCTACATCGAGCAAATGCCGCCCGCCATGCGCGAGGACCCCACCTGGATCTACTGGCATTCGCGCGGCCTGGTCGCGCTGGGCGCCGTGCAGGAAGGCCAGGCCGGCTACCGCAGCATCGCCGGGCAATTCAACTTCTACGGCCAGCTGGCCGCCGAGGAACTGGGCATCGCCACCACCATCCCCACGTCCACGGCGCCGATCACCCCGGACGAGCTGGCCAAGGCGCAGTACAACCCGGGCCTGCAACGCGCGGTCGCGCTGTTCCGCCTGGGCTGGCGCACGGAAGCGGTGCGCGAATGGAACTACGCGCTGCGCGGCATGAACGACCGGCAACTGCTGGCCGCCGCCCAGCTCGCGCATCGCGAGAACCTGTACGACCGCGCGGTGAACACCGCCGAGCGCACGCGCGACCAGCACGACTTCAACCTGCGCTTCCTGACGCCCTTCCGCGACCAGTTGGTGGACAAGGCGCGCGAGATCGGCGTGGACGCGACCTGGGTGTATGGCCTGATCCGCCAGGAGTCGCGCTTCGTCATGGACGCCCGCTCCAGCGTGGGCGCCTCCGGCCTGATGCAGCTGATGCCGGCCACCGCCAAGTGGGTGGCGCGCCGCATCGGCATGAACGACTACGCGCAGCACCGGGTCAACGACATGGACACCAACCTGACCCTGGGCACCAGCTACCTGCGCATCGTGCTGGACGACCTGGGCGGTTCCCCCCTGCTGGCCTCGGCCGGCTACAACGCCGGTCCCCGGCGGCCCCATACCTGGCGCGCCACCCTGCCTGGCCCGGTGGAAGGCGCGATCTTCGCCGAGACCATTCCTTTCACCGAGACCCGCGACTACGTCAAGAAGGTGCTGTCCAACGCCACGTACTACGCGGCCCTGTTCACGGGACAACCGCAATCGCTCAAGGCCCGGCTGGGAACGGTCGTCCCGCAGACGGTGGAGACCACCGCCATACCCTGAGGAAGCGCACGCCATGACCATGATCTACCCTCGCATACTCGTGCTAGGCGGTTCGGGCTTCATCGGCAGCCACCTGGTCGCCCGCCTGGCGGCCCAGGGCCGCAAGCTGCTGGTCCCGACCCGCCGCTACATGAGCGCCCGCCACCTGCTGCCGCTGCCCACGGTGGACATCGCCCTGGCCGACCTGTCCGACGACGCCACGCTGAACCGCCTGGTGCAGGGGCGCGACGCCGTCATCAACCTGGTCGGCACGCTGCACGGCGACCGCGGCACGCCCTACGGCAAGACCTTCCGCAAGCTGCACGTCGAGTTGCCGGAACGCCTGGCCCGGGCCTGCGTGGCGCATGGCGTGACCCGCATGCTGCACATGAGCGCGCTGGGCGCCGATTCCCACGGCGCCAGCATGTACCAGCGCTCCAAGGGCGACGGCGAGGCCGCCGTGCGCCGTGTGTTCGATGCCTGGCCCGAGGGCGCGCTGACCATCTTCCGGCCGTCGGTGGTGTTCGGACCCGATGATCGCTTCCTCAATACCTTCGCCGCGCTGGCGCGCTGCTTCCCGGTGCTGCCGGTGGCGGGCGCATCGGCGCGCCTGCAGCCCATCTACGTGGGCGACCTGACCGAGGCCATGGTCAACGCGCTGGGCGATCACCGTACCTACGGCAAGACCTATGCCGTGGCCGGACCGCAAGCCTATACGCTGCGGGAACTGGTCGAGAAGGCCGCCGCCTGGAGCGGCCATCCCCGCCGCGTGCTGCCGCTGCCCATGGGCCTGGGCAAGCTGCAGGCCGCCGCCATGGAAATGCTGCCCGGCGCGCCGCTGATCACGCGCGACAATCTCGATACCCTGACGCGGGACGCGGTCCTGGACGGGCCGCTGGCGCCGGAACTGGGCATCCATCCCAGCTCGCTGGAGGCGCTGGCGCCCGACTACCTCGGGCAGGGCGAACACACCCGCTTCGACATGTTCCGCATGCGCCATGGCCGACGCTGACCTCGCCCGGCCGGCGCCGGGTCCCGACCCGGCCACCGACGGACTGGCGGTCTTCGTCGTGGGCGGCGCGGTACGCGATGCGCTGCTGGGCCTGCCCGCGGGCGACCGCGACTGGGTGGTGGTGGGCGCCACGCCGGACCAGATGTCGGCCCGCGGCTTCGTACCCGTGGGCGGCGATTTTCCCGTCTTCCTGCATCCCGCCACGCGGGAGGAATACGCGCTGGCCCGCACCGAGCGCAAGTCGGGACGCGGCTACAAGGGCTTCACCTTCCACACCGGCCCCGAGGTCACGCTGGAGGACGATCTGGGCCGGCGCGACCTGACCATCAACGCCATCGCCCAGGCCCCCGATGGCCGCCTGATCGATCCCTACGGCGGCCGGGACGACCTGCGCGCCCGGCGCTTTCGCCACGTCGGCCCGGCCTTCGCCGAAGACCCCGTGCGCATCCTGCGGCTGGCCCGCTTCGCGGCGCGCTTCCACGACTTCGCGGTGGCGCCCGAGACCCTGGAACTGTGCCGCCGCATGGCGGCCGAGGGCGAGGTCGATGCCCTGGTGCCCGAACGTGTCTGGCGCGAGCTGTCGCGCGGCCTGATGCAGGAGCGGCCCTCCCGCATGCTGCAGGTGCTGGCCGACACCGACGCGCTGCCGCGTGTCGCGCCCGGCCTGGCGGTGGACGGCCGACTGCTGGCCGTGCTGGACCAGGCCGCCGATGCGGGGCTGCCGTTGGCCTCGCGCTACGCGCTGCTCTGCTCCGACAGCGCCGACCCGGCCGGATTGGGCAAGCGGCTGCGCGCCTCGAACGACTGCAACGACATGGCGCGCCTGCTGCAACTGGCCCTGGCCGAGCTGCCGCGCGCGGGCCGGGACCCCGAACGCGTGCTGGCCCTGCTGGAACGCGCGGACGCCCTGCGCAAGCCCGAGCGTTTCGAGCAACTGCTGGCGGCCGCGCAACGGCGGATGCCGGTGGACGTGGCGCAATGGACGGCGTGGCGGGACACGGTCAGGGGAGTCGATGCCGGCGCCATCGCCGCCCGGCATGCGGACCGGCCCGGCGGCATCCGCGAGGCCGTGCGGTCCGCCCGGCTGGCCGCCTTAAGCGGCACTTAAGGCAGCGTGGCTAACGTGGCACCGTTGCCACGTGGATGTCCGCCATGTCCCTCGCCCCGCCCCGCCCCGACGACCCGGCCGCAGACACCGGCCCCGCTCCCCGCGACATCCGCGGCCAGTTGCGCCTGGGCGCCACCTGGCGGCTGCTCAAGCCCTACTGGGTGTCCGACGACCGCAAGGCGGCGCTCGGCCTGCTGGCGCTGGTCGTCGGCCTGAACCTGGCCCTGGTGGCCGCCAACGTCTGGCTGACCAACTGGAACCGCGTCTTCTACAACGCCCTGGAAGCGCGCGACTTCGCCGCGTTCAAGCTGCAACTGGCGCACTTCTGCGCGATCGCGGCGGCATTCATCGTCATCGCCATCATGAAGCAGTTCTACACCATGATGCTGGAGATGCGCTGGCGCACCTGGCTGACCGGCGAATGGCTGCAGCGCTGGACCTCGGGACAGGCCTACTACCGGGTGGAGCAGTCGCACGGCGCCGATAACCCCGACCAGCGCCTGGCCGAAGACCTGCGCACCCTGGCCAGCACCAGCCTGACGCTGTCGCTGGGACTGCTCAACTCGGTGGTGACGCTGCTGTCCTTCGTCACGCTGCTGTGGACCCTATCGGGGCCGCTGGTGTTCGCGCTGGGCGGCCGGACCGTCGCCATACCGGGCTACATGGTGTGGTTCGCCGTGCTGTATGCCGTGGCGGGGTCGTGGCTGACCCACAAGATAGGCAAGCCGCTGATCGGCCTGAGCTTTCGCCAGGAACAGACCGAGGCCGACTTCCGCTACGCGCTGATGCGGCTGCGCGAGAACGCCGAGGGCGTCGCGCTGTATGGCGGAGAGCCCGCCGAACGCGCGGGACTGCGCGCATCCTTCGACCACATTCGCGAGAACTGGCGCTGGCTGATGATCTACACGCGCCGGCTGGTGTTCGTGAACTCCGGCTATGGGCAGGTGGCGATCGTCTTTCCGCTGATCGTGGCCGCCCCGCATTATTTCTCCGGCGCCATCACGCTGGGCGTGCTGATGCAGATCGCCTCGGCGTTCGGCCAGGTGCAGGGCGCGCTGTCGTGGTTCGTGGACGGCTATGCCTCGCTGGTGGGCTGGCAGGCCGCCGCCAACCGCCTGCTGGACTTCCAGTCCGCGCTGGGGGCGGCCGAGGCCGAGCACGCGACGCGCGACGGTCTGCGCGGCATCGCGCTGCTCGAACGGGACCGCACGCCGGCGCCTGGCGCCATCACCGCCGCCGGACTGGTGCTGGCCCTTCCCGGCCGGAACGAGCGGCGGCCGTTGACCGAGCCGTTCTCGATGACCGTGCGGCCGGGCGAACGGTTGCTGGTGACCGGTCCGTCGGGCGCGGGCAAGAGCGTGCTGTTCCGCGCCATGGCGGGCATCTGGCCCTACGGCCGAGGCGCCATCGAACGCCCCGCCGATGCGCGCACCCTGTTCCTGCCACAGCGCAGCTACGTCCCCAGCGGCACGCTTGCCGCCGCGCTGGACTACCCCTCGCCGCCGGGCACCCACGACGACGCCACCCTGGCCGCCTTGCTGCGCGACTGCCGGCTGGAGCGGCTGGCCGGCCAGCTGCAGCGGCGCGACAACTGGGGGATGCGGCTGTCGCCGGGCGAACAACAGCGTCTGGCCTTCGCCCGCGCCATCCTGCAACGGCCCGACTTCCTGTTCCTGGACGAGGCGACCTCGGCGCTGGACGAGGAAACCGAGGCCGCCATGTATGCCCTGCTGGTCGAACGCCTGCCGCGCGCGGCCGTCGTCAGCATCGCCCATCGCAGCACGGTCGCGCGCTGGCATGACCGCCATCTGCGCTACCGGCCGGTGCATGCGGCGGGCGAAGAGCCGCGCTACCTGCCGGCGCCCGAGGCGCTGCCGCATCCCGTCTAGGCGGCCGCCGCGTCCCTGGCCTGGACCGCCACCCGTTCGAACGCCGCGCGCAGCACGGCCAGCGCCGGCCTGTCGACATCTGCGCGGCGGCAGACGAAGGCGATCTGGCGACGGGGCCCGCCGCGCCCCAGCGGCAGTTCGCGGAAGCGGTAGGCCTTGCGCAGCGGGTCGTAGGGCTGCGGAATGATGGAGACGCCCAGCCCCGCCGAGACCATCGCGATGATGGCGTGGCTGGACAGCAGGTCGATGCGGCTTTTCATGCGCGGATGCAGCCGGCGCACATACTGCGCGGCGATGCGGCCACCGGTGGAAGTCTTGTCGAAACGTATCCAGTCGTGGCCGCGCAGCAATTGCTCGACCGTGTCGCCGCGCGCCTCGGGCGGGGCCACCAGCACCATGGCCTCGTGCATCAGCGTCTGCCAGTGCAGCCGGCTCGATCCGCCCGACTGCGGCCGCACCAGCACCGCGGCATCGATGGTGCCGTCCCGCAGTTCGCCCAGCAGCCGCTCCGAGCGGCCGCGGGCCAGGTGCACGTCCAGTTCGGGATAGTCCGATTGCAGCACTTTCATCGCCATGGGCAGCAAGGTGGCCTGGATGGAGTCTATGGTTCCCAGCGTGACCTTGCCGGACACCCGGGTCTGGCGCCGCGCGCGCAGGGCCTCCAGCGACTCCAGCGTGCCCTGGACCAGCGCCGCGAGTTCGTGGGCGAACGGCGTCGGACGCGCCTGGCGCGCCGCGCGGTCGAACAGAGGCTGCCCGAAATGCTGCTCCAGGTACTTGATGTGCTGGCTGACCGCGCCGGGAGTCAGGTTCACTTCCTCGGCCGCGGCCGCGAAGGTGCCCCGGCGCAGGACGGCGCAAAGGGTCTGCAGGAATTCCAGTTTCATCAGATTTCCTAAACTGACGCATCACGAAAAATCGCTTTTCGTAGTTTATCGAGTGTCTAGAATCCGTCGGATAACCATGACTGGAGACACCCGTGAAGATCGTCCCGCCCGCCCCTGTCTCGCTCCTTTGCCGTCCCGGCCGCCGCGCCGCCTGCCTGGCCGTGGCACTGGCCTGCTGCGCCGGGCCGGCGCAGGTCCTGGCCCAGGAAGCCTTCCCGTCCCGCCCGATCACGCTGATCGTGCCCAACCCGCCCGGCGGCTCCAATGACGTGTTCGCCCGTGCGATCGGCAAGCGCCTGGGCGATGCGCTGGGCCAGCCGGTGGTGGTGGACAACAAGGCCGGCGCGGGCGGCAGCGTGGGGGCGGGGTTGGCGGCGCGCGCGCAGCCGGACGGCTACACGCTGCTGTTCGTGTCGTCCACCTATACGACCAATGCGGCCATCCAGACCAGCCTGCCGTTCGATGCGGTGCACGCGTTCGCGCCGGTCGCCATGGTGGCCAAGGGGCCGATGATCCTGACGGTGAACAACGAACTGCCGGTCAAGACGCCGCAGGACCTGCTCGCGTTGGCGAAAAACCAGCCCGGCAAGCTGAACTACGCCAGCTCGGGCGTGGGCAGCATCAATCACTTCGCCACCCACCAGTACGCCCAGGTGGCGGGCGTGCAGATGACGCACGTTCCCTACAAGGGCATGGCGCCGGCCATCAACGACCTGATCGGCGGGCATATCCAGGTGCTGATCGCCAGCGGACCGTCCATCCTGCCCACCGTGAAGGCGGGCAAGGTACGCGCGCTGGGCGTGACCAGCGCCACGCCTTCGGCGGTCGCGCCCGGGCTTGCGCCGCTGGCCGCCAACGGCGCGCCGGGCTACGAATCGGGCCTGTGGTGGGGCATCCTGGCTCCCGCCGGCACGCCGGCCTCCGTCGTGGCTCGCCTGAACACCGAGATCAATCGTATCCTGGGCCTGGACGAGATCAAGGACCTGCTGCTGCGCGAAGGCGCCGAGCCCGACCCCAAGACGCCGGACGCATTCGGCGCCCAGTTGCGGGGCGACATCGAGCAATGGCGGCGCGTCGCCCGGCAGGCGAACATCAAGGCGGAGTGATGGCATCGTTGAAACAACGCGGTTACGAGCCCGACGCCGGCGGCCCGCTGTCGGACGTGCGCATCCTGGACCTGTCGCGGCTGGTGGCGGGCAATACGCTCACCCAGGTGCTGGCGGACTTCGGCGCCGACGTGGTCAAGGTGGAAAGCCCGGACGGCGACACGCTGCGCGCCTGGCGCACCCAGGACGTGGACACCAACTGGAAGCTGTACGCGCGCAACAAGAAAAGCCTGGGCCTGGACCTGCGCCAGCCGGCGGCGCGCGAGCTGCTGCTGGAGCTGGCGGAAAAGGCCGCGGTGCTGGTCGAGAGCTTCAAGCCCGGCGTGCTGGAAGCCATGGGCCTCGCACCCGACGTGCTGCTGGCGCGCAATCCGCGCCTGGTCGTGGTGCGCATCTCGGGCTGGGGCCAGACCGGCCCCTATCGCGGCCGCCCCGGCTTCGGCACCCTGGTCGAGGGCATCTCGGGCTTCGCCGCCATGAACGGTTTCGCCGACCGCGAGCCGGTGCTGCCGCCCATGTACCTGGCCGACACGGTGGCCGGGCTGTACGGCGTGGCGGGGCTGCTGATCGCGCTGCGCGAGGTCGAGGTCAACGGCGGGCAAGGGCAGGTGATCGACCTGCCCCTGCTCGACCCGCTGTTCGCGGTGCTGGGCCCGCAGGCCGCCAATTACCGCCTGACCGGACGCATCAAGCCGCGCACCGGCAGCCGGTCCACCAATTCCGGTCCGCGCAACGCCTATCGCTGCAAGGACGGCCTGTACGTGGGCCTGTCGGCCTCGACCCAGAAGATGGCCGAACGCCTGTTCGTCTCCATCGGCCGGCCCGACCTGGTCGAGGATCCCCGCTACCGTACCAACGCCGACCGCGTGCGCCACGCCGAGGAACTCGACGCCATCATCGGCGCCTTCATCGCACGGCGCACGCAAGCCGAGAACGTCCGCTTCTTCGAAGAGGCGCAGGTCACCATCGGCCCCATCTACGACATCTCGCAGATCGTGGACGATCCGCACTTCGTCGACCGCGAGATCCTGGCCGACTATCCCGATCCCGATATGGGCGCCTTCCCCATGCATCACGTGGTGCCGCGCATGAGCGGCACGCCCGGCGCGATCCGCACACCGGCTCCGGCCATCGGCCAGCACAACCGCGAGGTGCTGGCCGCGCTGGGCGTGGACGACGGGCGCTACCAGGCACTGGTGCGGGACGGCGCCGTGCACCAGGAAAACGAGGACCGTTGACGGTCCCGCCTTCAAGAGACCCGCCATGCGCAGCAAACTCTTCGTTCCCGGCTCCCGCCCCGAACTTTTCGCCAAGGCCCTGGCCGGCGACGCCGATGCGCTGTCCTTCGACCTGGAGGACTCGGTGCAGCCCGATCGCAAGCACGAGGCGCGCGCGGCCGTCGCTGCCTTTCTCGCGTCGTCGGCCGCCGGCACCGGCAAGCGCATGGTCGTGCGCATCAATGCCTGGAATACGCCGCATTTCGGCGCCGACCTGGACGCGGTGGCGCTGCCGGCGCTGGACCTGGTCAACCTGCCCAAGGCCGAATCCCCCCGAGCCATCCAGGCCACGGCGCAGCGGCTGGACGAGATCGAGCGCGCGCGGGGCATTGCCCGGCCGATCGGCATCCTGGTCAACATCGAGACGCCCGAGGCCCTGGCTCGGGCCGCGGAACTCGCCGGCTCCCATCCGCGCGTGGCGGGCCTGCAGGTCGGGCTGGGCGACCTGTTCGAAGACCTGGGCGTCGACCGGCGCGACAGCGCCGCCGTGCACCACGTCCTGCTGGCCATACGGCTGGCCGCCGGCCGGGCCGGCGTCTGGGCCTGCGACGGCGCCTATGCCGACATCGCCGACCGCGCGGGCTACCTGGCCGAGGCGCACATGGCCCGGCGGCTGGGCTACGTGGGCAAGAGCTGCATCCACCCCAGCCAGGTGGCGATGGCCAACGAGGCGTTCCGGCCCACGGACGAGGAAATCCGGCACGCGGCACGGGTACTGCAGGCCGAGCAGGACGCCGCGCGCGCCGGCCTGGGCGCCTTCACGGTGGACGGCCGCATGGTGGACGCGCCCTTCATCCGCCGCGCGCGCGCCATCATGGACACGGCACGCCGCCTGGGCCTGGCGACCGCCTCCTAGGGCCTGTTCACGCTAAAAGGCGCCCGCACGGGCTCTAGAGCGTATGGCTGCGGTCGCCCCGGCCGAAGCCCGACAGCGGCCGGTCCAGGCCGCGGCCCACGGCCAGCACCTTGAACAGCTCGCCCATCTCGGCCGGCGACAGCAGTTTCTGCACCGGCGCCACCGCCTGCGCATAGGCGGCCGCGTCCGCCGGATCCAAGCGCGACAGCAGCTCCATCAACCCGGCGTTCATCAGGAAGCCGGCCTGCGAGGCATAGCCCAGCACCTCCAGCCCGCCCTCGGCCGCCGCCTCGGCCATGGCGGTGAAATCGACGTGGGCGGTGATGTCCTGCACGCCCACGGCGACGAGCGGATCGGCGTGCGCCACGTGCCGCAGGTGGCACATCAGCGTGCCCTCCATGCGCTGCGGGTGGTAGTACTCGGCGCGCGAGAAGCCATAGTCGATCAGCAGCGCCGCGCCCGCCCGCAGCCACGCCCCCATGCCGCGCACGAAGGCCTCGCCCCGCGGGTTGATCTCGGACACGTAGCCCGGCAGCGGCGGCATTCTCGATGAAACGGCCTCGGCCAGGTCGGCCGGCGCGGCGCGGTCCCGCCAGACGAAGCGCGCGTTCTCGTCCAGGGCCACGCCGCGCTCCGCCAGGCCGCCTTCGGTCCAGCGGAACAGCCGCACGGGCATGGCGTCGAGCACCTCGTTGGCCACCACGCAGCCGGTAAAGGCGGCTGGCAGCACATCGAGCCATGCCACACGGTCGCCGTAGGCGGCCAGCCGGGCGCGCTGGCGATCGCGCAGGTCGGCCGAGACCTCCACGATGCGGTAGCGCGCCGCCACGCCCAGTTCGTCCAGCGCCGCCAGCATCCCCGCCGCCAAGGCGCCGGTGCCGGCGCCGAACTCCAATACCTCGATGCCGCCGCAGGCCTCGAGCACCTCGGCCACCTGGCGCGCCAAGGTCTGCGCAAACAGCGGCGTCAGCTCGGGCGCGGTCACGAAATCCCCGGACGGATGCCGTCCCCCTTCGGCCAGCTTGGCGCTGCCGGCGGCGTAGTAGCCCAGGCCGGGCGCATAAAGGGCCTGCTCCATCCATCGATCGAACGGCAGCCAGCCTCCGGCGCCGCGTATCTGCGCGGCAAGATGGTCGGCAACCAGGCGGGAATGGGCGCTGGACGCGGGGTCGAGATCGGGAAGCTTGCTCATGCCGCCATTTTCCCATGACTGCGCGCCGCAACCGGCGGACTGCCTTGCGAATACCCACTTGTAGGGATCCCGCCCCTGCGGCGGCGCTGATAGGCTGATCCGTCCCTCGTACGAACCAGATCCCATGGATAGACGTCATTTCCTGAACACCGCCGCCGCGAGCGGCATGCTGGCTTGGCTGTCCGGCTGCGGCGGCAGCGGCGCCATCGTGGCCGACCAGATCGAGTACCGCTACGGCCTCGACATGCTGCCCCAATCCCCGGCGATCGACCCCGACCTGCTGGCCGCGCCCACGCCGGGCCAGAGTTTCTCGGTATCGGTCATGATCGGCGATGCCCCGCAAGCCGGCGTGCAGGTACAGGTCTACGACGTCCGCGACATCCTGGTGGACAGCGGTACCACCGATGCCGCGGGCACATTCGTGTCCACCGCGGAAGGCCGCAATTTCCTGGTGGCCGTGGCCGACACCGCCCAGGGGCGGCTGTACGGGTTCGAATACAACTTCGGGACGAAGATCCAGCCCGTGATCGACGTCAACCTCCTGCCGACCGTCCTGGCCAGGCTTTACGAGCGCACCCGCCTGTCTCCGGCCGGCATCGATTTCGTGATGAAGAAGTTCTTCGGCGTCGACGCCTGGATCCTGCTGTCGGACCTCGGCCCGACGGGCAGCGCGCTGGACCAGGCCAGGCTCGCGCACCGCGCCCAGGCTTCGGGCCTGGGGCTGCAAGGCTACCTCGACGCGCTCGTCGACGGCATGGCCCAAGGCATCGCCGACGGCTTCGCCACGAACTACGACACGCTGTCCGGCTACGGCGCCCGGCGTTCCGCGCGATCGGCGGCCGGGGCGCCGGACGAATGCGGCGGCACGCCACGGTACGACGACCTCATCGACGAAAACATCCCCGACGAGTTGAAGGAGCTGGTCAACCGCCACTGGACCAAGGCCGCCAAGTGGGCCCTCGGCTTCGCCGTCAAGAAAGGCGCGAGCGCCATCGGCGTGCCCATCATCGGCACCGTGGGCGACCTGATCCTGGAGCAGCTTTTCCCCTCCTCCGACCCCGTCAAGGAAACCCTGGCGGAAATCAAGGCGCAGTTGCGCGACCTGTCCGCCAACATCCAGCAGATCCTGCAACGGCTGGACAAGGCAGAGTTCAATCGCAGCTTCGACGAAGTGCGCAGCGTATTCAACGCCTTCGACGCGATCTCCATCTCGATAAACCGCACCTCCGGCAACTACGAGCGCGGCGCGATTTCGCTGGAAGACTACTCGGCCGACATGCTCAGGCACTGCAACGACCTGGTGGCCCGGGACGCGCAACTGGTCGAAGCCTACAACCGCTTTGTCGGCCTGCGTTCATTCCTCGATGCCGGCGTGCTCACCCGCTGGATGGAGTACATGGGCAAGGGCCGCTATTACTCCGCCCTGGTGCAGAAGCAATACACCGACCTGCTCGATTACTTCCAGCAGTGGAACACCCTGTGCTACGCCTACCTGATCAATGCCCATGAGTCGATCGAGAAGCTCACCGGCAAGAAGGTCAACGCCGCGACCGTGCTGCGGCTGAACCAGTTGCTGGAAGCCTCCGCCATCAACCTGGAAAAGCTGCGCCCTCGGTACCTGGGCAGCCGCCGCCAGCTCATCGATCTGCGTCACGGCCTCACCTGGGTTGGCCGCTGCACGGCCACCGACCAGGTGGATGCCATGATGCCCGCGGCGCAGAGCCAGGCATTCCGGCTGCCCGGCCATCTCGACCTGCCCAGGGAGATGCGCAACACCTACGTCGATCCGTGCTCGCCCGACGACATGCCGCCCGGATGGTCGGCGGCCATCGGCGAAGACCTGATCGCCCGGTTCTCCTGGCGGCTGCCCAGCGCGGCCGAGCTCAACAGCTCGTTCGCCACCGTCATCCGCGAGCGCTACGGCAAGGCATTCAACTTCCAGACTTTCGCCGACGAGTTCAATCTATCCGACAGCACCGGCTTCTGCCGCGTGTCCCAGCCCGCCGTACCCATCGACGCCGTCGTGCTGCGAGACCCCATCGAGGGCGCGGGCCGCCGGCCCGTCGATGGCGGCAGGGGCTTTCAGCTGAGCCTGTACGACCTGGGCAAGCTGGCCTCTTACAAGCGGACGGCCTATGCGCAACCGGACAGCGGCCGGTTGCTGGGCGGCGAATACTATTTCTTCCCCGTGGCCGACATACCCCAGGAAACCCTGGCCAAATACCTGCCCTGGTCCGTCTATCAGGCGGCCGAGGACCTGAACCTGTAAACCACCCGCCTGCTCCCCCGGCCCTGGCCGGGCGGAGAGCGCGGCCAGGCGGCTCCTTGCTAAAATCCCCGTTTTGCCGCCTTTCCGGACCCGACTCGCCATGCGCGAAGCGCGCCCTTCCTCTTCCCGCCCCGTCGTCCTGGTCACCGGCGCCGCCCGCCGCATCGGCCGCGAAATCGCGCTGGCCTTCGCCCGCGCGGGCTGGGACGTGGCCGTGCACTATGCAACCTCGCGCGACGCCGCGCTGGAAACCTGCGATGCCCTGCGCGCCCTGGGCGTCCGCGCCGAGGCCCATGCCTGCGACCTGGCCGACCCGGCCGCCGCCGAAACGCTGGTCCCCGCCGTCCGGACAGGATTCGGACGCGTGGACGCGCTGGTCAACAATGCCTCCACCTTCGAATACGACGACGTCGCCTCGTTCGACACCCGGCTGCTCCAGACCCACCTGCTTCCCAACCTGGTGGCGCCCGTGATCCTGGCGCGCGCGCTGGCCGCCGACGTGGCGCGGCGCGGGCCGGATGCCCGCGGGGCGGTGATCAACCTGCTGGACCAGAAGCTCTGGAACTACAACCCGGACTTCTTCTCGTACACGCTGAGCAAGGCCGCCCTGGAAGCCGCCACGACCATGCTGGCCCAGGCGCTGGCGCCGGCGGTGCGGGTGGTGGGCGTGGCGCCGGGGCTGACCATGATCAGCCACCTACAGACGCCCCAGCAGTTCGCGCAGACCCATGCGATGTCGCCGCTGGGCCATGCCAGCCACCCCGAGGACATTGCCCAGGCGGTCCTGTTCGCGGCGCAGAACCGCTCGATCACCGGCACGACGCTGCTGGTGGACGGCGGACAGCACCTGGTCGGCTTCGACCGCGACTTCAGCATGATGAACCCGCCGGCGGGCAACGCCGCCGGCCAGACTTGAGTGGAACCATGGGCACACGCCGCATTTTCTTCAACCGCCTGGCCATCGATGCCCAGATCGGCATACTGGACCACGAACGCGGCGCCACCCAGCCCCTGCACGTGGACGCCGAGATCGACCTCGAGGGCGTGGACATGCCGGCCCATGACGGCATCCAGGAAGTACTGGACTATCGCCGGCTGCGCGAGTGCATCATCGACGAGTGCACGCGCACCCACGTCAACCTGATCGAAACCCTGTGCGACCGGCTGGCCGCGCGGCTGCTGGCCCAGTTCCCCGAGATCCGCGACGTGCGACTGCGCGTCGCCAAGCCCCAGGCCTTCGCCGACTGCGCGGCCGTCGGCATCGAGGTGTCGGCCACCCGGGCCCCCGGGGACGGCGCGCAGCGCCATGGAGCGCCGACATGAACGCCATCGTATCGCCCCTTCCGGATACCGCCGACGCGGGCCGCGCGCGGCTCAAGCAGGAACGCGAGCGCAACAAGCTGGAAAAACGGCTGATGCGCGAGGCCGGCCGCGCCATCGGCGACTTCAACATGATCGAGGCGGGCGACCGCGTGATGGTGTGCCTGTCGGGCGGCAAGGACTCCTACGGCATGCTCGACATCCTGCTCAAGCTGCGCGAGCGGGCACCCATCGACTTCGACATCGTCGCCGTCAACCTCGACCAGAAACAGCCCGGCTTCCCGGACGACGTGCTGCCGCGCTACCTGACCGAACTGGGCGTGCCCTTCCACATCGAGACCCAGGACACCTATTCCATCGTCACCCGCATCATTCCCGAGGGCAAGACGATGTGCTCGCTCTGTTCGCGGCTGCGGCGCGGCATCCTGTACCGCGTCGCCGACGAACTGAAGGCGACCAAGATCGCGCTGGGCCATCACCGCGACGACATACTGGCCACGTTCTTCATGAACATGTTCTACGGCGGACAGTTGAAGAGCATGCCGCCCAAGCTGGTGTCGGACGACGGCCGCCACACGGTGATCCGGCCGCTGGCCTACATCAAGGAAGACGACCTGGTCGCCTACGCGCAATGGAAGGCCTTCCCCATCATCCCGTGCAACCTGTGCGGCTCGCAGGAAAACCTCAAGCGCAAGGAAGCCGGCCGCCTGATCGACGAATGGGAACGGGCCTTCCCCGGGCGGATCGAGAACATCTTCAACGCCCTGTCGCGCGTGACGCCCTCGCACCTGCTCGACCGCGGCCTGTTCGACTTCGCCAACCTCCGGCCGACCGGCGTGCCCGACCCGGAAGGCGACACGGCCTTCGACCACGTCGATCCGCAACCCTCGTCCGCCAGCGCGTGCGGCGACGAGACCGGCGAACCCCTGGCCGAACGCACCGTGCGCTTCTTCCGCGACGGCGCCACGCATTGAACGCCACGCCGGTCCTGGAGGCCCGAGGCGTCGCCCGCCGCTTTCCCAACGGCGTGGACGCCCTGTCGCCGATCGACCTGACCGTGCGCGCGGGCGAGTTCGTGACCTTGCTGGGCCCGTCCGGCTGCGGCAAGACGACCCTGCTGCGCATCTTCGCCGGACTGGATATGCCCACCGCCGGCACCCTGCGGCGGCACGGCGACGTCGACGACCTGTCCTACGTGTTCCAGGATGCCACGCTGATGCCCTGGGCCTCGGTGGCCGCCAACGTGCGGCTGCCGCTGGACCTGGAACGCGGCCCGCGCCGTCTGCCCATGCAAGCGCGGCGCGGCCGGGTGCGCGAGGCGCTGGAACGGGTGGGGCTGGCCGATTTCGACACCGCGCGCCCCAGCGAGCTGTCCGGCGGCATGCGCATGCGCGTGTCCATCGCCCGCGCGCTGGCGACCGAGCCCAGCCTGCTGCTGATGGACGAACCCTTCGGCGCGCTGGACGACATCACCCGCCAGCACCTGGACGATGAACTGCTGGGCCTGGCCGCGCGTCAGAAGCTGACCGTGGTGTTCGTGACCCACAGCATCTTCGAGGCCGTCTACCTGTCGAGCCGCGTCATCGTCCTGTCGCGCCGGCCCGGCCGCATCGTGGCCGACATTCCCATCGAGGCCCCCACCCGCGACGCCGCCTTCCGCGTCTCGCCCGCCTTCGCCATGCAGGCCGCGCGCCTGCAGGCCGCGCTGCTGGAGGGACAGCAATGAACACCTGGCTGCGCCTGGGCGCCCCCGTCGTGGTCGCGCTGATCGTGATCGCGCTGTGGCAGGCCCTGGTGCGCGCGTTCGACGTCCCCGTCTACCTGGTGCCCGCACCGATGGACGTGGCCCAGGCCCTGGTGCGGGACTGGGACCTGCTGTCCGGCTCGCTCTGGGTCACCCTGGAGATCACCGGCCTCGCGCTGCTGGCCGCCACCGTGCTGGGCGTGCTGCTGGCCTTCCTGTTCGTGCAGAGCCGCGTCATCGAAGCCAGCCTCTTCCCCTATGCGGTGCTGCTCCAGGTCACGCCCATCGTGGCGGTCGCGCCGCTCATCATCATCTGGGTCAAGCACACCCTGGTGGCGCTGACCCTGTGCGCCACCATCGTCGCGATCTTCCCCATCATCAGCAACACGGTGCTGGGACTGCGCAGCATCGACCCCGGCCTGCTCGACTTCTTCCGCCTGAAGCGGGCCAGCCGCTGGCAGATCCTGTGGCGGCTGCGCCTGCCCTCGGCCCTGCCGGCCTTCTTCGGCGGCCTGCGCATCGCCTGCGGCCTGGCCCTGATCGGCGCCGTCGTGGCCGAATTCGTCGCCGGCACCGGCGGCTCGCAAACCGGCCTGGCCTACCAGATCCTGCAGGCCGGCTACCAGATCAACATCCCCCGCCTGTTCGCCGCGCTGCTGCTCATCACCGTGGCCGGCGTGGTGCTGTTCGCGGCGATGACGCTGTTGTCGCGCGTCGTGCTGCGGGGCTGGCACGAGATGCGGTAGCGGCCCCATCTGGCGACCCTCGCCCGTCCCCGGTACCATGCAACACCACCGCATTCCTTTACCCGGAGCCCGCCCATGCGTCCCTCCCACGCCCTAATCCCCTCCCTGCTGGCCACCCTGGTCCTGGCCTTACAGGCCCACGCCCAGGCCCCCGCGCCCGCCGACAAGCTCGTCTTCGGCTCGAACTGGTACGCCCAGGCCGAACACGGCGGCTTCTACCAGGCCCTGGCCGAAGGCACGTACAAGAAGCACGGGCTGAACGTCACCATCAAGATGGGCGGCCCGCAGATCAACGTGCTGCAACTGCTGCTGGCCGGCCAGTACGACGTCGCCATGGGCGACGACCTGCAGACCTACAAGGCCGTGGAACAAGGCCTGCCGCTGGTCACGGTGGCCACCACCTTCCAGCAGTCGCCCACCGTCCTGGTTTCCCACCCCGGCCCCAAGACCCTGGGCGACTTGAAGGGCAAGACCCTGTACATCGGCCAGGCCAGCGAAACCACCTACTGGCCCTGGCTCAAGACCAAGTACGGCTTCACCGACGCCCAGAAGAAGCCCTATACCTTCTCGGTCCAGCCCTTCCTGGTGGACAAGAACTCCGCCGTGCAGGGCTACCTGGCGTCCGAGCCCTACACCATCGAGACCCAGGGGGGCTTCAAGCCCACCGTGTTCCTGCTGGGCACCTACGGCTACCCCCCGTATGCACAGACCATCGTGGCCACCAAGTCGGGGCTGGATGCGAAGAAGGACGCGATCCGCCGCTTCGTCGAGGCCAGCGCCGAGGGCTGGAAGAGCTACCTGAAGAATCCCGCCCCCGGCAACGCGCTGATCCTGAAGGACAACCCGCAGATGACGAAGGCGCTGCTGGACTACGGCGTCAAGGCGCTGCGCGACGCGCGGCTGGTCGACGGCGGGGACGCCAGGACGCAGGGCCTGCTGACCATGACCGACGCGCGCTGGAAGAAGACCTATGAATTCATGGTGCGCGAGAAGCTCTTGAGTCCCAAGGTCGATTACCGGTCGGCGTTCACGACCGACATCGTCGACCAGGTCCATGTGCTGCCCTGAGCCGCGCGGCGTTCCGGCGCGGACCGGCCATGCATAACGACGAGCTCGACTGCTTCTACCAGGTCGCCCTGTGCGGCGGCATACGCAAGGCTTCCGAGCGGCTGGACCTCGCGCCCTCGGTCGTGAGCCGGCAGATCGGCCGCCTGGAATCGGAACTGCAGATCAAGCTGTTCGACCGCAACAGCCGCAACATGACCCTGACGCCGGCGGGCCAGGTCTACCTGAACTACGTCGAGAGCCTGCGCCAGAACCGCAAGCTGGTGCTGGAGGAACTGGACGCGCTCAAGGGACTGCGCACGGGGCATGTGAAGCTGCGCACGATAGAGGGCCATGCCGCCGAACTGGCGGCGTCCACGATCGCGACCTTCCGCCGGCAGTACCCCGGCATCACCTTCGAGCTTGCCATGGATGGCAGCGACCAGATCATGGCGGCCATCGAGGCGGGACGGGCCGACATCGGCATCGCCCTGTCGCCGCGCGCGGCCAGCGCGGTCGAATGTGCCGTCCGCCTGCCTGCGCCGCTGTGCGCGGTGGTCTGGCCCGGCCATCCCCTGGCCGGACGGGCCTCGGTATCGATGGCCGAGCTGCTGGCCTATCCGCTGGCGCTGCCGCCGCCGGACACCGGCATCCGGCACCTGCTGGACGCGGTGGCCCGCGTCGACAAGCTGGAGCTGGCGCCGGCCCTGGTCACCAGTTCGATCGCGGCGATGCAGGCCTTCGTGCGCGACCAGGGCGGCGTGGCGATCCTGCTGGGCCTGTCCCTGAGCCGGCAGGGGCCCGGCGCCGAGGTGGTCGGCGTACCCTTGTCCGACCCGCTGCTGGGCCGCACCGCGCTCGAGATCTGCGTGCTGGGCAGGCGCCGGCTGACGCCGGCGGTCAACGCCTACCTGCGCCACCTGCGCGCCCACGTCGAGGGCGGGAACAGGCCCTAATCCAGCGTCACGCCGGCGCGCTTGATGAAGCCGCTCCACTTCTCGGTGTCCTTGCGGACGAACTCGGCCAGCTCCTGCGGCGAGCTGGTCGCCAGTTCCGCGCCCTGCTCGGACAGGCGGCGCATGACTTCCGGCGACTGCAGGCTGGCCACCACGGTATCGTGCAGGACCTTAACCACCGGCTGGGGAATGCCGACCGGCCCCATCACCGCGTACCACAGCGAAGCATCGAAGCCCTGCAGGCCCGCCTCGGCCAGCGTAGGCAGCTCGGGCAGCACCGCCGAGCGCTTGGGCGTGGTCACCCCGATGGCGCGCAGCGCGCCGCTGCGGATGTGGGGCAGCATGGTGGGCAGGCTCTCGAAGGCCATCTGCACGCGGCCGGCCAGCAGGTCCACCACCGCCGGCGCCGTGCCCTTGTACGGCACGTGCGCGGTCTGCACGCCGGCCAGCTGGTTGAACATCACGCCCGACAGGTGCTGGATGGAACCCGCGCCCACCGACGAGAAGTTCAGCTTGTTCGGGTTGGCCTTGGCGTAGGCGATGAGTTCCTTCAGGTTGTGCGCCGGCACCGAGGGATGGATGACGAGCACGTTGGCCACGGTCGCCACCAGCGTGATGGGCGTGAAGTCCTTGACCGGATCGTAGGTCAGCTTGCTGTAGATGGCCGGGGCCGTCGCATGCGTGGCGGCGCTGGCCAGCGTCAGGGTGTAGCCGTCGGGCGCTGCCCGCGCGACCTGGGCGGTGCCGATGGTGCCGGTGGCGCCGGGCCGGTTCTCCACGACCACGGGCTGTCCCAGGCGGCTGGCCAGTTGCTCGGCCAGCGCGCGCGACAGGATGTCGTTGCCGCCGCCCGCGGTCCACGGCGATATCCACTGGATGGGCTTGGCCGGGTAGGCCTGGGCGCTGGCGCCTTGCCAGCCGAGCAGGCCGGCCGCCAGCAGGATGAAAGCGGATAGTTTCCTTGCAGGATTCATGATGGGTTCCTTAGTCAAACAAGCGCCCGCCGCACGAAATCCAGGCGATCCTGTCCGAAGAACAGTTCACCGTCGATGACGAAGCTCGGTACGCCGAATATCCCGTTGGCCAGCGCCTCGCGGGTATGGTCCTCGAACAGGCCGCGGCAGGACGGCCCGCCCCCCTCGGCCACCAGCGCGCGGCCGGGATAGCCGGCCTCGTCGGCGATCCGGACCAGCGTCTCCGGGTCGGAGATGTCCAGGTCGCGTACCCACACCCCGGCCAGGATGGCCTGCGCCAGCGGCCAGACGGGCAGCCCCGCGCGCTCGGCGGCCAGGACGGAACACGCCGCCAGCGACTCGTCCACGGGATGATGCCGCGGCTGGTCGTTGATCGGCATGCCCAGGTGCCGCGCCCAGCGCGTGCGCTCGACGCCGCGGTAGGCCCGGCGCGAGGGATGCAGGCCCGCCAGCGGCGCGCCGCCGGTTTCCCGGAACACGCGCAAGAGGTCGATGGGGCGATAGACGATGCGGGTGCCCGTCTCGGCGGCCAGTTCGTGCAGCCTCGGCCCGGCCAGGTAGACCCAGGGCGACAGCAGCGAGAAATAGAAGGTCAGGGTCTTCACGCGTGGCCTCCATCTTCCGGTTCGCGGGTCAGCAGCACGGCGTCGAGCGCCGCGGCGCCGCGGCCGGCCTCGAACACCCGGAAAGGATTGATGTCGATGGACGCGATGCTGTCGGCGTGCCGGTGCGCGAATACCGACAGGCGCACGATGGCGCGGACCAGCGCGTCCAGGTCGGCGCGGGGCCGGCCGCGCGCGCCGTCCAGCAGCGGAAAGGCCTTGAGCTCGCGCACCATCCGCATCGCGCCCTCCGCGTCGACCGGCGCGATGCGCAGCGATACGTCGTCCAGCAATTCGGCGTAGATGCCTCCCATCCCGACCATCACCACCGGGCCGAACACGGGATCGCGCTGCACGCCCAGGATCATTTCCACGCCGTCGGGCGCCATGGGCGCGAGCAGCATGCCGTCGATGCGCGCCCGCGGCGCGGCCTGTGCGACGCGTTCGCGCATGGCGGCCCAGGCCTCGCGCAGCCCCGCCTCGTCGGCGATATCCAGCGCCACGCCTCCCGCCTCGCTCTTGTGCACGATGTCGGGCGACAGCACCTTGAGCGCCACGGGATAGCCCAGCTCCCACGCGGCCGCGCAGGCCGCGTCCGGATCGGCCACCGTCCGCTCGGGCAGCACGGGAATCCCCACCCTGGCCAGGACTTCCTTGGCCGCATGCTCGTTGGCCGCCTCCAGCGCGGGGAAATGCGGCACGCGCGGCAGGCTGGCCAGGTCGGCCGGCCCGGGGCTGGGACGCGACAGCGCGCGCAGCGCGGACAGCGCCCGGATCGCGCGGGACGCATCCTCGATCATCAGGTACCCGTGCTCGGCCAGTTCGTCCTGCAGCGCCTGCGGCGCCAGCATGGACAACACCAGGGCCGGCTCGGGGAACTCGCGGCGCAGGTCCGCGAAGATCTCGGCCAGCGGCTGCTGCAGCGGCGGCGAATACGGCATCGCGGTCAGGAAGAACACCACCGCCTCGTAGCGCCCCTCGCGCAGCATCGTGCGCAGGAAGCGCCGGAACAGCGCCATGTCGCTCCAGATCTGCGCCGTGCCATCCACCGGATTGCGCACGGCGGCCAGCGGCAGCATGGCGCGCAGTTCATCCTGCGCCGGCTGCGGCAGCGGCGCCATGTCCAGCTTCTCGTGCTCGGCAACGTCGGCCATCAGCACGCCCACGCCCCCCGACACCGTGAACACCCCCACCCGGCCTTCGGTGATGCGCTTGCCGCTGCCCGCGGCGTAGGCAGCATCGAAGAAGGACTCGATGGAATCGGCGCGATGCACGCCGTACTGGCGGAACAGGCTGTCGAAGACGCGATCGTTGCCGGCCAGCGCGCCCGTGTGCGACTGCGCCGCCGCCCGGCCCACGTCCGAGCTGCCCGCCTTGACCATGACCACGCGCTTGCCGCGCTCGCGCGCCAGCGCCAGCGCGTGCACCAGCCGGTCGGGGCTGCGGCAGCCTTCCATGTAGCCCATGATGACGTCGGTCTCGTCGTCGCGCGCGAAGTGGGCCAGGCAGTCGGCCATCTCGACGTCGCACTCGTTGCCGGTGGTCACCCACGCGCCCAGCGGCAGCCCGCGGCGGCGGGCCATCACCAGCGCCTGGCCGCCGAACGCGCCGCTCTGGCTGACCAGCGCGGTGCGGCCCAGGCGCGGCAGTCCCAGGTCCACCATGAAGGCGAAGCTGGCGATCATGCCGATGCGGAAGTTCATCACACCCATGCAGTTCGGGCCGATGATGCGCATGCCGCTCTCGCGCGCCAGCGCCGACAGCCGGGCCTGCATGGCGGCGCCTTCGGGACCGACTTCCGCGAAGCCGGCGCTGAACACCGTCATCGCCTTCACCCCGCGGTCGGCGCAGGCCTGCGCGGCCTCCAGCACCGCCGAGGCCGGCAGCGCCACGACGGCATGGTCCACGCCCCACGGCAGTTCGGCCACGCTGCGCAGGGCCGGCAGCCCCTGCACCTCGCCGCCCCTCGGATTCACCGGCAACAGGGTCCCGCCATAGCCGTGCGCCTTCAGGAACTTGATGGGACGCCCGCCTATCTTCAGCGGATCGGCCGAGGCTCCCAGCACGGCGATCGAGGCGGGGGAGAACAACGGGTCCAGGGAGCCGGCCGCGTGCTCGCGGACGGGGGATTCAATGCGGTCCAGCATGGTGCAGGGGTCCTCCGGACAGGGCGGGAAAGCCACAGTCCTTGACGGCGATGACATCGATGAATTCGGCGCGGGGCGCCAGGCCCTCGGCCAGGCAGGCGCGCGCGGCCTGTGTCCAGGCGGCATAGGGCGGCACGGGCTCGCCCGCGGCGCGCAGCCTGCGGGCGATGCGGGCGCGCGTGGCGGCATCGGGCGCATCGGCGGCCTTGGCCAGCGCGCGCTCGGCGAAGAACAGGTGCAGCAGAGCCCGGGCCTGCGGGCCCGCGGCCAGTTGCGCGAAACGCTCGCGCTCGGCCTCGCAGCCCCGCTCGAAGGGCAAGGCCGCGGCGGCCAGGATCAGGTTGACGGCCTGCGGGCCGGCCTCGCGGCCGGGAAAAGCCTGCTCGGCCACGTCCAGGTAGCGCGCGCGCAGCGCGTCGGCCTGCGCGCCGTCAGGAACGGCCAGCTCGGCGGTGCGCCGCCACGGCAGGCGGCCCGACGCGATGTCGCTCGCGCGGCGCACGGCGGCGGCCACCGGATCGTCGGCCACCTCGTCCAGCAGCCCCTGGGCCAGCGCGGCCGCGGCGTCCACGCCCCGGGCCCGCGTCACCATGTCCAGAGCGGCTTCCAGGCCCACCAGGCGCGGCAGGCGCTGAGTCCCGCCGGCGCCCGGCACCAGGCCCAGGTTCAGCTCGGGCAGCATCAGCAGCGCGTCGTCGGCGCCGACTCGCGCATGGCAGGCCAGCGACAGCAGCGTGCCGCCGCCTATGCACTTGCCGCGCACCGCGGCCACGACGGGCTTGGGGAAAGTCTCGATACGCCGCGCCAGGTCGGCCATGCGGACCGTGTCGGGCGCATCGGGCCGGCCGACCTCGCGCAGGTCGCCGCCGCCCGAGAACATACGGCCCGTGCCGGCCACGACCACGCCGCGCAGGGCCCGGTCATGCTCGATGCCGGCCAGCGCCTCGGCCAGGGCGGCACGCACGTCCGCTCCGATGGCGTTGACCGGAGGATGATCGATCCACAGGATGGCGATGCCGTCCCGCAGCACGGAAGAAACGAAGGAAGAAGACACGGAACCACCCGGGAAATACCAGGCGCCCATTCTCGCGGGCGCTACCGGGGTGGACAATCACCGTGGGCGGAACAATGCGTTGCTGCGCGAGCAACGCAGCCCGGGGGCTAGGACCGCTCGATCTTCTGCACCACCTGGTCCAGGAAGTCACCGTCGGCTTCGTTCGACAGCACCCGCACCGGCAGCCAGTCATGCGCGGGCGACAGCCAGACCTCGATCTTCTGGCCATCGTCGTGGTCGCGCTCGCGCTTCAGGTGCACCGCCTCGATGCTGCCCATGGGCGTGGACAGCTTGTCGCGGCCCACCACCCGGAAGCGCCAGTTGTCCGACTGGCTCGAACCGGCGACGCGAAAGGGCACGACCTTGCCGTCGGCGAAGGCGCCGCTGTCGGCGCGGCCGAGCGAGGCCAGTTGCAGCAGCACCGACATGCGGTCCTGCGTGCCGGGCTTGAGCGGTTCCTCGTTGCCGCTGGGCAGGCGCAGGCGGCCCGCGGCGGCGTCGAACTCGGCCGTCTTGACGCGCTTGTTGCGCGTCTCCTGGTAGCGCACGGGCTGCAGGCCGTCGTCGCCGACCTTGCCGGTGCTTTCCCAGACGAAGCTGAAGAACAGGAAGCTGCCGCGGTTCACCAGCCGGTAGTCGCTGCCGTTGCGCTGCCATTCCAGCGTGCTGTCGACGTTGATCTTGAAGCCCTTGGCGGAGGCGTTCAGCTTGTAGGTCAAGACGGCCGAGGCGGGCGGCGAATAGCGTTCGGCCGCATGCAGCGCGGGCGCGGCGGCGGCCAACGCCAGGGCCGCGCAGGCGCGGGTGAAATGTCGGCGAGAGGGACGAAAGACGAAAGGCATGGCGAGTCCGGGCCGCGTTCGCGCGGCCCTCGATACGGTGATGCCTCTATCGTACTGGACCCGCGCGGCCAGGCTGTTAGCGACTGCTACCGGGCTGCCGCGGCCCCTGTCCGCCTCGTGTTACTGTTCGGCATCTTGTCCCCCCATCGCATTCCTTCCAGGCAGCCATGAAACTCGCTTCCTATCGCGACGGCTCGCGCGACGGCCAATTGATCGTCGTTTCCCGCGACCTGCGCACCGCCCATTTCGCCACCGAGATCGCGCCCACGCTGCAACGCGCGCTGGACGACTGGAATTTCATCGCGCCGCAGCTGCAGGACCTGTACGACGCCTTGAACGCCGGACGCGCCGTGCGGCCGTTCGAATTCTCGGCCGAGCAATGCGCGGCCCCCCTGCCACGGGCCTTCCAGTGGGCCGACGGCTCGGCCTACGTCAATCACGTCGAGCTGGTGCGCAAGGCGCGCAACGCCGAGATGCCCGAGACGTTCTGGACGGACCCGCTGATGTACCAGGGCGGCAGCGACGATTTCCTGGGCCCCACCGACGACATCGTCTGCGGCGCGGAAGCCTTCGGCATCGACTTCGAAGGCGAGGTGGCGGTCATCACCGGCGACGTCGCCATGGGCGCCACGCCCGCCGAGGCGGCGGACGCCATCCGGCTCATCATGCTGGCCAACGACGTCTCGCTGCGCAACCTGATTCCCAACGAACTGGCCAAGGGCTTCGGCTTCTTCCAGAGCAAGCCGGCCACCGCCTTCTCGCCCGTGGCCATCACGCCCGACGAGCTGGGCGCCGCCTGGCGCGACGGCATGGTGCACCTGCCGCTCACGGTGACCTGGAACGGCAAGGTCGTCGGCCGGCCGCATGCGGGCACCGACATGGTGTTCAGCTTCCCGCGCCTGATCTCGCACATCTGCAAGACGCGCAACTGCCGCGCGGGCAGCATCGTGGGCTCGGGCACCATTTCGAACAAGGATGCGTCGGTCGGCTACGCCTGCATCGCCGAGAAGCGGTGCCTGGAAGTCATCGCCGACGGTTCGGCCACCACCGAGTTCATGAAATTCGGCGACACTATACGCATCGAGATGTTCGACGAAACGGGCGCCAGCCTGTTCGGCGCCATCGACCAGGTCGTCGCCGCGCCCGAGCAGCAGTAGCGCCTTTCCCAGCGAGGAAACCGACATGGCCTCCCATACCGCCGGTTCCGGCAACCCTTTCGGCATCCCGGGCCTGCAGCTTCCCGGCAGCGACGGCAACATCGCCAACCCGGTGCTGCAAAGCATGGAAATGCTGCGCCAGGTCTGGGGCAGCCTGGGCGCCTTGCCGCAGACGGCGCCGATCTCGCCCGCTATGGGCCTGGACGACCTGGACCGCCGCATCAACGACCTGCGCGCCGTCGAAAACTGGCTGAACCTGAACCTGACCATGCTGCGCGGAACCATACAGGGCCTGGAAGTGCAGCGCGCCACCATCTCCACCCTGCGCTCGTTCGCGCAGACCGCCAGCGAGGCATACGGCGGGGGCGACGCCGACGCGCCGCCTTCGCCGCTGGAAGTCGCGCTGGGACTGCGGCCCGCGCCGGCCAAACCCGCCGCGAAGCCCGCCGGCCAGGACAAGCCCGACGCGGCCCCGAAGGCCGGGGACCAGGCACAGCAGGCCTCGGCCAAGTCCGCCGAGGCGCCCGCCGCGAATCCGTCCGCCGCGAACCCCTGGTGGAACATGCTGCAGGACCAGTTCAATCGCATGGCGACCGCCGCGGCCGCGTCCATGCCTACGCCTCCCGCTGCCGGAACCAAGGCGGACAAGGGACAGGCCGCCGCCGCGGCCAAACCCGCGGCCAAGCGCACCGGCACGGCGTCCCGGGCCCGCAAGCCCAAGGCCCGGCCATGACCGGGACCGCCCGGCCGAACGCGACAGGCACCCGCCCCGCCACGGGCAGGGCGCCGCGCGGCAACCGCGGGGCGGCGCCATGAGTTCGCAGTTCCCCTGGGCCCACGCCACGCACCCCGACTGGCGCATGTCGGCGTCGCTGTGCCTGGCGCAGATCGAACGGGCCAGCCGGGTCGGCGCGGGCGCCGGCGCGACGCTCGGCTTCCTGTACCTGACCGACCACCACGCCGCCGAGGCCGCCGACATCCTGGCCTTCCTGCGCGAACGCACCGGCGTGACGCACTGGATCGGCGCGATAGGGGTGGGCATCGCGGCCGGCACCGCCGAATACATCGACGAACCCGCCATCGCGCTGATGCTGGCGGATTTCGCTCCCGACGACTTCCAGGTCTTCTCGGGCGCCACCCCGCCGCCCGAGCGGCTGGCGCGCACGCCCGACGGCCGCCGCGCCGCCTGGACCGCGCTGGTCCATGCCGACGCCGCCACGCCCGACCTGGCCGACCTGGTCCATGACATGCGCGGCAAGCTGGCCGGGGCGACCGTCTTCGGCGGTGTCTCCAGCAGCCGCCACCCGCAAACCACCATCGCTGACAGCGTGCTGTCCGGCGGCCTGTCGGGCGTGGTGCTGTCCGAGAATGTCGCCGTCGCCAGCCGGGTCAGCCAGAGCTGCCAGCCCATCGGACCGGTCCATCGCGTTACCGAGTCAGCGGGCCGCCGGCTCAACCGCCTGGACGGCGTGCCCGCGCTGGACGTGCTGCTGCGGGACATGGGCGCGCCGGACATGTTGCAGCGGCGCGCCACGCCGGCCGGCGCCCCGACCATGCCGGCGGCGGTGCAGATGCTGCAAGGCACCTTCGTCGGCATGGGCAGCGGCGACGCCTTCATGCACGGCGATTACCAGGTGCGGCCGCTGATCGGCGTCGATCCGCACGAGCGCGCGCTGGCCCTGGGTTCCGACCTGGACGAGGCCGACCATGTCGTGTTCTGCCGCCGGGACCGGGCGGCCGCGCAGGCCGACCTGATCCGGGCATGCACCTCGCTGCGCGAACAGATCGAGTCCGAGCACGGCGGCATGGAGCGCGTGCGCGGCGCGCTGTACATCTCCTGCCTGGGCCGCACCGGCACCCTGTTCGGCGGCCCGTCGGCCGAGATGCAACTGGTCCAGCAGCAACTGGGCGACCTGCCGCTGATCGGCCTGTATGCCAACGGCGAGATCTTCAAAGACCGGCTATATTGGTATGCGGGCGTACTGGCCGTCTTCCTCTGACGGCGCACCCGCCGGGAGCCGCATCATGAAGCCATCCCACCCCCATCACGCGGCCGCCGCGCCGCATCCGCTGCGCCGTGCCGCCATCGTGCTGGCCACCGCGCTGCTGGCGGCAGCGGCCCTGGCCGCCATGCCCCGCGCCGCCCGGGCCGACACCCCTGCCGCAGCCGCCGGCGCCTGCCCCGCCCTGCTGGACGTGACCTTCCCCAGGCTGCAGGACGAATCGCCGCAGAACCTGTGCCAGTACCGCGGCAAGGTGCTCCTGGTGGTCAACACCGCGAGCTATTGCGGCTATACCTACCAGTACGAAGGACTGGAGCGCGTCTACGCCAAGTACCGCGACCGCGGGCTGGTGGTGCTGGCCTTCCCGTCCAACGACTTCGCCCAGGAGACCGGCTCCAAGGAACAGATCGCCGACCTGTGCTTCAACACCTACGGCGTCAAGTTCCCGATCTTCTCGAAGTCGGTGGTATCGGGCAAGGATGCCAACCCGCTGTTCGCCACGCTGGCCAAGGCGACCGGCCAGCAGCCCAAGTGGAACTTCCACAAATACCTCGTGGGCCGCGACGGCAAGCCCGTGGCCGCCTTCCCCAGCGCGGTCGAGCCCACTGACGCGCGCATGACCCGCGAGATCGAGAAACTGCTGGCGGGCTGACCGCGCCAGACCGCTACGACGCCGCGCCCTGCGCGGCCAGCGCCAGGCAATCCTCCGCCAGCCGGCGCAGCCGCTCGCGCGCCTTGTCGCGCTGGGCCGGCGTGGCCATGTTGAAGAGATCGGCCGTCAACTGCGCGCGCGCCCGTTCACCGTCTTCATGGCGTGCCCGCACCGGCGCCGCGGCCGGCGTCTCCAGGTCCGAGAAGAATGCCCGCAGACGCGAGGCCGTCTGCGGCGGCGACTTGCTGCGGACCGCCTCGTCCACGATACCGACGAATATCCGTTGCCGGTCCTGCCGCAGCGACAGGCGCCAGGCCGCGTCCGCGCCGCGCGCGTCCACCCATTGCTCGAGATGGGCGCGCTGTTCGGGGGACAGCCGCCCCAGCCAGAATTGATAGCGGTCCACCATCTGGTCGATGCGGCGCTTGCGCACGGCGTCCGCATCGGCATCCACATAGTCTTCGCGGAACTCGTCGTTGTTCTCGGCCAGCCGCGCCAGCAGGCGGCGGCGCTGCGCGGGACCGAACTGGACCAGTACCTCGGCGAACTCGTCGGCCACCCGGCCGCCCAGCACCTGCAGGCGGCCCGTCACCTGTTGTTGCAAAGCCAGCAGTTCGGACGCGCTGAGCGGCGCCGGGTCTACCAGCCTGCGTTCGGCCGAGCGCAGAATATCGGCGTAGCGCGGCAATTCCTCGCGCCGGTGCCAGGCCAGCACCCGGTGCAGGCGGTCGCGGGCCGGCTGGCGCAGGCCATCCGACAGGTCGAACCAGTCGTCCATGCGCCAGGCCAAAACCTTGTCCGCGCTGTTGTAGCCCAGCTTCACGCCGCTGCAGGCGGCCACCAGGCCCAGGATGACAACGATCAATACACTTCTGATCATATGTTCGTCTCGAAGCTGCCTTAAACTGCCACGCTTTCACCCATCTCCAACCGGAGTAGTGCTGCAAATGCTCAACATCGTGATCCTGGCCGCCGGCATGGGCAAGCGCATGAAGTCCGACCTGCCCAAGGTGCTCCACGGGCTGGCGGGCCGTCCCATGCTGACCCACGTGCTCGGCGCCGCCCGGGCGCTGGACCCCTCCCGCATCGTCCTGGTGGTCGGCCATGGCGCCGACACGGTCAAGCGCCATTACGAGCAGGACACGGACCTCGGATTCGTTTTACAACAACCCCAGCTGGGCACGGGGCACGCCGTGCAACAAGCGGTACCCGAACTGGCCGGCAGCGACGGCCCCGGCGACGTCACCCTGGTCCTGTACGGCGACGTGCCGCTGGTGAACAGCGACACCCTGAAACGGCTGCTGGACGCCCAGGCCTCGAAGCCCGGCGCCGTGGCCGTGCTGACGGTGGAACTGGACGACGCCACCGGCTATGGCCGCATCGTGCGCAACGGCGCCGGCTCCATCGACCGGGTGGTCGAACACAAGGACGCCTCGCCCGAGGAACGCGCCATACGCGAAGTCAACACCGGCATCCTGGCCGCGCCCACCGCCGCGCTCAAGCGCTGGCTGGCCGCGCTCAAGAACGACAACGCCCAGGGCGAATACTACCTGACCGACATCATCGCGATGGCGGTGGCCGACGGCGTGCCCGTGCTGTCCGCCGCCCCCGACCACGACTGGGAAACACTGGGCGTGAACAGCCGCGTGCAGCAGGCCGAGCTGGAACGCATCTACCAGCGCGCCCAGGCCGAGCGCCAGCTGGAAGCAGGCGTCACGCTGGCCGACCCGGCCCGCTTCGACGTGCGCGGCAACCTCCGCTGCGGCCGCGACGTCTTCATCGACGTGGGCTGCGTCTTCGAGGGCAACGTCGAACTGGCCGATGGCGTGTCGGTCGGCCCGAATTGCGTGCTGCGCGACGTGCGCGTCGGCGCGGGCACCCGCGTGGCGGCCTTCAGCCACCTGGACGGCGCCACCGTGGGCGCCGACGCCCGCATCGGCCCCTACGCGCGGCTACGCCCCGGCACACAGCTGGGCGACCAGACGCACGTGGGCAACTTCGTCGAGATCAAGAACAGCAGCTTCGACACCGGTTCCAAGGCCAACCACCTCAGCTACGTCGGCGACGCGACCGTGGGCGCGCGGGTGAACATCGGCGCCGGCACCATCACCTGCAACTACGACGGCGTCAACAAGTCGCGCACCGTGATCGAGGACGACGTCTTCATCGGCTCGGATACCCAACTGGTCGCGCCCGTCACGGTGGGCCGTGGCGCCACGCTGGGCGCCGGCACCACGCTGACCAAGGATGCGCCCGCTGACAGGCTCACGCTCTCGCGGGCGCCGCAGGCGACGGTGGAAGGCTGGAAGCGGCCGGTCAAAAAATAAGCCTCAGATCGCCACCCGCGTATCGAACTTGCTCCGGTGCACCGAAAAAAACGTGCGGACGTTGCGCACATTGCCCTGTGCCGTGAATGCCCGGTGCGCCAGCGCGTGATAGGCGGCCATGTCGGGCACCTGCACCACCAGCACGAAGTCCGGCCCCGTCGAGACCCGGTAGCACTGGGTCACGGCGGCCTCGCGCGCCATGGCGGCCTCGAATTCGGCCAGGCGCTCGGCCGCCTGCACGTCCAGCGTGATCTCGACGATGCCGGTCAGGCCGGCGCCCACCTTCTCGGGCGAGACGATGGCCACCTGTTTCTCGATCACCCCCTGCTCGACCAGGCGCCGGACGCGGCGCAGGCAGGTCGGCGCCGACACGTGCACGCGCGCGGCCAGTTCCTGGTTGGTCAGCGTGGCGTCGTTCTGCAAAACCGACAGAATGCGCCGATCGACGTCGTCGAGGTCCACGGTCAGGGTCATGGGCGGACTGAAGTGAAATTTTCAATAACTATTATGGTATTTTTTTAATAAAAATTCTTCTACCCGTGGCGGAGAAATTTTCACAAAAAAATACCTAAAAATAGTAATTACATTTCTTCCCGAAAAGACCAGAATTGCGCCGAACCCGTTCATCAAGGACACCAGTACCATGTGTGGCATCGTCGGCGCCGTCGCCCAACGCGACATCGTTCCCGTTCTGATCGAAGGCCTGAAGCGCCTGGAGTACCGCGGCTATGATTCCTGCGGCGTGGCGGTCCATCTCGAGGGCGAACTGCGGCGTACCCGCAGCACCTCGCGCGTGGCCGAGCTCGAGTCGCTGATCGCCGGGGAAAAGGTGACCGGCTTCACCGGCATCGCCCACACCCGCTGGGCCACCCATGGCGCCCCCGCCACCAACAACGCGCACCCGCACTTCTCGGCCGACCGCAACGGCCGCAGCCGCGTCGCGCTGGTGCACAACGGCATCATCGAGAACTACGAGGAACTGCGCGCCGAACTGCAAGGCTACGGCTACGAGTTCGAAAGCCAGACCGACACCGAGGTCATCGCCCACCTGCTCAACCACCTGTACGACGGCGACCTGTTCGCCGCCATGCAGCAGACGGTCAAGCGCCTGCAGGGTGCCTACGCCATCGCCGCCTTCTGCCGCGACGAACCGCACCGCGTGGTCGGCGCCCGCCACGGCTCGCCGCTCATCGTCGGCCTGGGCGAAAACGAGAACTTCCTGGCTTCCGACGCCCTGGCCCTGACCGGCACCACCAGCAACATCATCTACCTGGAAGACGGCGACGTCGTCGACCTGCAGCTCGCGCGCGTCTGGATCATCGACGAGAACGGCCAGCCGGTCGAGCGTCCGGCCCGCGCCGTGGTCGCGCACACCGCCGCGGCCGACCTCGGCCCCTACCGGCACTACATGCAGAAGGAAATCTTCGAGCAGCCGCGCGCCATCGGCGATACCCTGCAGGACATCGAGACCGTCACGCCCGAGCTGTTCGGCGATACCGCCGCCAGCGTCTTCGACCAGATCGACTCGGTGCTGATCCTGGCTTGCGGCACCAGCTACTACGCCGGCCTGACCGCCAAGTACTGGATCGAAGCCATCGCGCAGGTGCCCGTCGCCGTCGAGATCGCCAGCGAGTACCGCTACCGCACCAGCGTGCCCAATCCGCGCAGCCTGGTCGTCACCATCTCGCAATCGGGCGAGACCGCCGACACCCTGGCCGCGCTCAAGCATGCGCAGCAGCAGGGCATGAAGCACACCCTGACCATCTGCAACGTGGCCACCAGCGCCATGGTGCGCGAATGCACGCTGAACTTCCTGACCCGCGCGGGCGTGGAGATCGGCGTCGCGTCCACCAAGGCCTTCACCACCCAGCTCGTCGGGCTGTTCCTGCTGACGCTGGCGCTGGCCAAGAACAAGGGCCGCCTGTCCGAGGAACAGGAAGCGGACCACATCCGCTCGCTGCGCCACCTGCCGGTCGCCATCCAGGCCGTGCTGGCCCTGGAGCCGCAGATCATCTCGTGGGCCGAGGAGTTCGTGCGCAAGGAAAACGCGCTGTTCCTGGGCCGCGGCATGCACTATCCGATCGCGCTCGAAGGCGCGCTCAAGCTCAAGGAAATCAGCTACATCCACGCCGAGGCCTATCCCGCCGGCGAGCTCAAGCACGGCCCGCTGGCCCTGGTCACCGACCAGATGCCCGTGATCACCGTGGCGCCGCAGGACGCCCTGCTCAAGAAGCTGCAATCGAACATGCAGGAAGTGCGCGCGCGCGGCGGCCACCTGTACGTGTTCGCCGACGCGGGCAGCAACATCCGCTCGGAAACCGGCGTGCACGTGATCCGCATGCCCGAGCACTACGGCTGGCTCTCGCCCATCCTGCACGTGGTGCCGATGCAATTGCTGGCCTATCACACGGCCTGCGCGCGCGGCACCGACGTGGACAAGCCGCGCAACCTGGCCAAGAGCGTGACGGTGGAGTGATGCCAGTCGGCTCTGGGCGTTGCCGTCAGCGCGGCGCCCAGCACTCCAGCCGTCTCAGTACCTCCCCCTTCGGCAGCCGTTTGCGCGGGTGGTTCCAGATGCGCGAGAGTCCTTCATGGAGCATCGAGGAGTCAACGTTCCCCGACGCCTCCATCTGATCCAGCATCCACAGCAATCCATAGACGATGCAATGGCGTGCTTGGGCCTCTGTCCGTAAGAGTTTATCGCCAGAAACAAGGGCATGGCCCTGGCGTCGCGCACAACTCAGCGCGAAACAGTCCGGCAGGGACAAGCCCGGACGTTGCTTTCGGATCTGCTGCGCGAACTCGACCTCATCCGGACTCAAGGCCACGACCCCCAAGCCCAGCCTGCGCAGCAAGGGGCCATTTTCGGGCTCCAGCTCGCGAACGTAAAGCAGGTCTGGCACCACCATCGTCAAGCCACATGAAAACGCTTGCTCAAGTAGCCCACCCCTCTCCAAGTCGACCAAGACGGATGTGTCAGAAACCAGGATGATCATGGTGGGTCAGGCAGGCTGCCCCATCAATCTACGATCCAACTCACGAACGCTGATGCACAGCAACTCGGCCGCCCGAGCTTCCGATATGGCGCCTTCGGCGACAGCTCGCAAGCATAGGCGCTCCATCCGCTGCGGCACTTCCGCCTTCAGCGCGCCTGGCTCACTGGAAGCTTGGCTATTCCAGCCCAGGTCTTTGATCTGAGCCCACAAGCGCCCATAGACCGCCTTGGTGACGATTTCCAATTGCGCGCATCGCACAACCAGTGATGCGATGCTAACCTTGAACAGCTTCTTTAATTCAACCAGTTCGCCGATGGAAATGGACGTTCGATGCGATCCCAACAGCCGAAGCACCATGTCCTTGGCCATCAGGAAGGCGCCGGCGAACCGATCCGCGGCCTTTTCCTGTTCCGCATCGCTGAGCCCGCTAAAGCGCAACACCAAGTGAGCGAGCTCATGAGCGAGCGTGAATCGCTGCCGCTCCCCATTGTGCCGCTGGTTCACCACGATCACCGGCACATCCTGACTGTCGGGGCGTCGCACGAATGCCTTGGAGCCGGACACGTTCTCCGGCAATTCCAAAGCGATCACTTTGATGCCCTTGTCCTCGAGCAACTCCGACATGAACGGGATGGGGTCAATGCCAAGCTTCCAGAGCCGGCGCAATACCTCGGCCGCCCGCTCGGCGTCCTCGATGCGGCCAATTTGAAATGCTTGATCGTCGGGAGCATCCCAGGGTTGCTCCACACCGGGTAGCAACTCTTCCAGCTCCAGGTACCGCTCGACCTGATCCAACACAGTAGCTTCCACGGCACGCTCCTCCTTGGCGCCTGCATGGGGCGCTTTCCGGAAGTCCACGCCCGTCAGTTCGATTTCGCGCTCGCTCAGCAGGTACTCGGGCGAGACCTGCAGGGCTTTGGCCATCGCCAGCAAGATCGTTGAACTCGGCATCATCTCATCGCGTTCGTACTTGCCGATGGCCTGAGCCGAGACCTGCCGTTGAATAGCGGCTTCCAGTTCGCGCAGCGACAACCCGAGGGCCTCGCGCGCCCTCTTGAGTCGGTTTCCGATCATGATTTCTCCGCGCCATTGTTTACAACTTGACTATTAATATTGTCGTTTGTAAACTCATCTAAGTCAACTTCTCCGAAACGGAGGTTCGTGATGGCCAACCGGAAAACGTTCATGTCGTCCAGCGCGATAATGGCTGGGGCGCGCTACGCGAAGGCGGGCAACGCGCAACCCAGGTGTTCGACACACAGGCCCAAGCGATCGAAACCGGTCGACAAATGGCGCGCCAAGGCCAGGGCGAACTGCTGATCCACGGCCAGAACGGGCGCATCCGTGCTCGCGACTCTTACGGCAACGACCCCTGCCCGCCGAAGGACAACAAATGATCAAGTTCGATATCAAGATGCCGAGCACGGATGACCTCATGCGAGCGGCAATGGCGGAGATTGAGAAAAACATTACCCAAAGGGCACGGCGAGCGGCGGCGCCCCATGGCGGCGTGACAGTGAAGTTCGAGCGTACGCCAAACGGAACCATTAAGGCCGTTAACTTCCAGGGCTCCGAAGCCGCCATCAAGGCGGCCCAGGCCACCTTCAAGGACTAAAGGAATAGACCCTGCGCTCATTCCTCAATCGAGCTGCAGTTTCGCCCTGGCCGCTATCGCGCCCCATTTGCGGTGGTCCTCGACGCCACGCCGCTCGGCCTCCTGAAAGGGCCGTTGGTGCGGGGTTAAGCCTGGCGGCCGGTTACTCGCGCAAGCACGGCGCGCGCTTCGCCGGCGTTTGCGCCCCGCCAGGCGACGATCTGGTCGGGCCGGATGAGGGCCAGCGGCGCTTCGTACAACGCGCGCAGCGCCGGCGACGCCAAGCGGAGGGGCTTCAGGTCGATGGCCAGCTCCCGCGCGGCGATCTCGAAACCCGTGTGCGGCGCCTCGTCCTCGCCCAGCACCAGCAGCGTCCATTCGCGGTGGAACAGGTCGAACAGCGAACGGCCGTCCTCCAGCCACATGTGCGGTGGCCGGCCGCCGGGACTGGCGGTGGGGACGTACTGGTTGGGTTCGTCCGGCGGCGGCGGCACGCCGTCGCCCACGATGATGGGCGAGCCGTCGTAGCGCCCCCCGAACGTGACGCCGGGAATGTTGAACTCCAGCCGCGCATGCTCGTCCAGGTGGCGCGCGGCCGCCATGCGTTCGGCCTCGCCCTGCGGCGTATCCGCTTCCAGCACGGCCCTGGCCTGGAACAGCCCCACCGAATCGGCGAAGCGCCTGGCAAAGCCGGTATTCCGCTCGGCCAGCGGCCTGCGCTCGGCCTCGTAGCTGTCCAGCAGCGCCGGCGGCGCCTGTCCCTTCAGCACGCTGGCGAGCTTCCACGCCAGGTTCACGGCATCCTCGACCGCCGTGTTGTAGCCCAGGCCGCCGGTGGGCGTAAACAGATGTGCCGCGTCGCCGGCGATGAACGCACGGCCGCGGCGAAAGCGCCGGGCGACCAGCGCGTGCCCGGCCAGCCAGGTGCCCATGGACAGGATCTCCATCGGCACGTCCGCTCCCACGGCTTCGGCGAAGATGCGGCGGGCATCGGCCTCGGTCCAGCTTTCCGGGGTCTCTCCGGGGTGGACCGCGGCATGGAAGGCGAATTCGGCCACGCCGTCCACCGACGCCATGAAGGCGCGCCGCTGGTGGTTGACCGCGACGTACATCCAGGCCTTGGCATGGGGCAGCCTGGACAGGAGTTCGGGCGAGCGCAGGTAGATGGCGAACATCTTGCCGCCCATGAACTCGCGCTGGATGCCCGTCACGCCGCCCCACTCAATGCCCAGTTGTCCCCTGACGAAACTGCGCGCGCCGTCGGCGCCCACCAGGAACCTCGCCTTCACCTCCACGGGGTCGCCGCCCTTCACGGGCTGCACTCGCGCGACGATGCCATCGTCCTCCTCGCGGAATTCCTTCAAGGCCCACCCGTAGCGCAGGTCGATCGACGGCCAGGCCTGGGCATGCCGCCGCAGCGCCGCCTCGACGAATTTCTGCGACACGCGGTGCGGCAGTTCGGCGGCGCTCCAGGAACCCGTCATGGTCTTGATCCGTACTGCGGCCTGGGCGGCCGTGGGCAGCTTGATGCGCGCGAGCTCGTGGCCCGCGTAGCGCGTGAAGTACGCGATGTCCGTGGGATGGTCGGCAGGCAAGCCCAGCGCCCGGATCTCGTGCGCGAAGCCCAGCCGGCGGAAGTGCTCCATGGTTCGCGCCTGGGTGGCGTTGGCCTGCGGATTGAAGGCGGTGCCCGGCTTGGCGTCCACGACCAGGCAGCGCACGCCGCGCGGCCCGAGCTCGTTCGCCAGCATCAGCCCGCACGGCCCGCCCCCGGCGACCAGCACGTCGACGTCGAGCCGGTCCAGGCCCCCGACAGTAGACTGTGCGTCGTCAAGCATCGTATGTTTCCTTTTCCGGGCGGCCCGGTTCGATATTTATTTAGGTTACCAAAGCAAATGGCCCCGCACAATCCGATTCGATCCCGTGAAAACCCTTGATAGCAACGCCTACCACTGGCGTACCCACAATCCCGGCCGCGTGCTCAACAGCGCCTTGCGCCGCTTCGAGCAGCGCGTCATGGACCTGATGACCGAGGCGGGACACGCCGAGACTCGCCGCTGGCACGTGAACCTGACCCGCCACCTGGACCTGGACGGCACGCGCATCACCGACCTGGCCCGGCGCTCGGCCATGACCAACGCGGCAATGAACGAATTGATAGGACAGTGCGAGGAACTGGGCCTGGTGGAACGCGTGGCCGATCCGGCGGACAAGCGGGCCCGCATCGTGCGCTTCACACCCACGGGACTGGCGTGGCTGGATGATTTCGGGCGGGCCGTGGCGGTGGCCCAGGAAGAGATGGTCAGGGAAGTCGGCAGCCGCAACCTGTCGGTCCTGTTGAAGGACCTGGCCGCCTACGCCGGGTCGGTCGATTGAAGCGGCGCGGTATTCAGGCGGGAAGGGATTTCACCGCCTCGAATCGCATCAACGTACGCGTGCGCGCCCGCGCGTGGTCCACGACCGGCAGCGGATAGTCCCGCCCCAGCCGCAGGCCGCACGCCTTGGCATCCACCGGCCGCATCGCGGCCGGAAAATGGATGTACCGGTCGGGCACGCGCGCCAGTTCGGGCAGGTAGCGACGGATGAAGCCGCCGTCGGGATCGAACTTCTCGGACTGGGTGACCGGATTGAAAATGCGGAACCACGGCTGCGCGTCGCAGCCCGTGGACGCCGCCCATTGCCAGCCGCCGTTGTTGGCCGCCAGGTCGTAGTCGTTCAGGTGCCGGGCGAAGTGCCGCTCGCCCCGGCGCCAGTCTATGCCCAGGTCCTTGGTCAGGAACGAGGCCGCCACCATGCGCAGGCGATTGTGCATGTAGCCGGTCTGGTGCAACTGGCGCATCGCCGCATCCACCAGCGGGTAGCCCGTGCGGGCCTCGCGCCAGGCCTGCCAGAGCTCGGGCGCGTCGTCCCAGGACAGGCGATCGAAGGCGGGCTTGAAGCAGCCATGCACCACGTGCGGGTGGTGCCACAGGATCATCTGATAGAACTCGCGCCAGACCAGTTCCGACAGCCAGGCCTGCGCCCCCTCGCCGCCATGGCGGCGTGCCAGCGCGGCCAGTTGGCGGATGGACACGGTGCCGAAGCGCAGGTGAGTGGACAGGTACGAGACCCCCTTGCGCGCGGGATAGTCCCGGGTCTCGTGGTAGCGCGCCAGGCGGCGTTCGAAATCCCGCAGCAGCGCGCGGCCGCCCCGCATGCCGGTGGGCAGCGCCAGCTCGGACAGGTTGGTGGGCAGGAAACCCAGCGCCTCCAGCGCGGGCGGATGCTCGCCCGGGGGCTTGGGCGCCAGGCGAGCGGCATGGCGCTCGACCGGATAGGACGCGAGCTGGAAGCCATCCGCCCGCTGCAGCCACGCTCGCCGGTACGGCGTGAACACGCTGTAGGGCTGCCCCTGCTGCGTCAGCAGTTCATCCCTGTCCAGCACCACCTGGTCCTTGTAGTCGCTGAAGGCGATGCCGCAGTCCGCCAGCTCCCGCGCCACCCGCTGGTCGCGCGCAATGGCATCGGGCTCGTAGTCGCGATTGGCCAGGACCTCGCGCACCCCGAGTTCCCGCGCCAGCCGGACGATGCATGCCGCCGCGCCGCCGTGGCGGACGATCAGGCCGCTTCCCGCGGCTCCCGCCTCGCGCGCCAGGCGGTCCAGCGCCTCGTCCAGCTCCACCACACAGGCATGGATGAACGCCACGCGTCGATCCGCGCGGGCGGGCAGGGCATCGAGAATGTCGGTATCGAAGACGAAGGCGCAATGCACCTTCCCGTAGCGGATCAGCGCCTGATGCAGCGCCGCATGGTCGAAGCTGCGCAGGTCGCGCCGGAACCACACCAGGGCGGTCCCGGCCCGCGCGTCACTCGTCATGGACGGTGGCCCGCCTGCGGCGCGGCGCGGCGGCCTGCGCCCGCGCCTCGGTTTCACGCCGGGGCGCGCGGGCGCGCTGGCGCTCCACGCGCTCGGATACGCGGCGCGACAACTCCCGGGTGGATGGAATGCGCAGGCTGCGTTCCTCGGCCTTTTCCTCGTCCTCGGCCAGGTTGGCGATGATGCCCAGCAGCACCTTGCGCGCCACACCTATTTCGTCCGCCGTCAGCCCCCGGATGCCGATGCGGTTGACGTCCTCGGCCAGCGGGATCAGCTTGCGCTCGAGCTCGCGGCCCCGGTCCGTCAGGTACACGTACATGTTCTTCTTGTTGCCCGGCAGGTGCTTGCGCTCGACGTAGCCCAGGGCCTCCATGGCCTTGAGCGCGCTGTAGGTGGTGGGCTCCATCACGCCCGCCTCGTCGCTCAGTTCGCGCTGCGTCAGCCCGTCCTGGACCCACAGGATGCGCAGGAAGGCCCAATGTCCGAACGATACGTGATGCTCGTTCAGTCGCATCTGCAAGGCGCGGACGAAGGCGCGCGTGGCGTCCTTGACGAGGTGGGCCAGGCGGTCGTTGGGCGCCGCGCGCTGCCAATGCTCCAGGATCTTGCGGGTGTCTTCGGCGGAACTCATGGTCTTCCGGGGGGTGTGCTCGCGCAAATGATACCCGTCCGGGGGGCCTCGGAAGGGGCTTGAAAAATACTTAGGGCTTTAATATTATTCTTATAGCTCTAATAAACCAGTGTGCCCGGATGGCTGGGACACGGTTCGCGAGCAGACACGCGCCAGGAACAAGGCGCGACATCCACCCTAGGAGACCTCCATGACCCATTCCGTACACCGCCTCGTCCGAGATGCCGCCACGGCGGCCACCCGCCTGGGCCTGGTCGCGCTGCTGGGCTGTGCTCCGGCGTTGGCCAGCGCCGACGACGCGGCCGACTACCCCTCCCGCCCCGTCCGTTTCGTCGTGCCCTACGCCACCGGCGGCCTGCCCGACACGGTAGCTCGCATCATCGGCCAGCGCCTGACCGAGCACCTGGGCAAGTCCTTCGTGGTCGAGAACAAGCCCGGCGCCAACGGCGTGGTAGCCGCACAGACGCTGATGAACAGCCCGCACGATGGCTATACCTTCCTGGTCACCGACGGCTCGATGATGTCGATCAACCCGTCGCTGTACAAGGATCTCGCCTATCAGCCCAAGCGCGACTTCATGCCGGTCTCGCTGGTGGCGACCTCGCCCCTGTTCATCGCCGCCCGCCCCGACTTTCCGGCCAATACGCTGCAGGAATTCGTCGAGCTGGCCAAGAAAAGCCCCACCGGCATCACCTACGGCTCCTCGGGCGTGGGCAGCAGCCACCACCTGACGATGGAAGCCCTGAAAAGCGCGCTGAACCTGCGGCTGGACCATGTCCCGTTCCGCGGTTCGGGCCAGGCCGTGCCCGCGCTGGTGGGCAAGCAGGTGGACCTGGTGGTGGCCGCCCTGCCTTCGCTGTCGGGGTTCGCGCAAAAGGGGCAGGCCAAGATCCTGGCCACGAATTCGCTCAAGCGCTCGACGCTGGCGCCCGACGTCCCCGCCATCTCCGAGATCGTTCCCGATTTCAATTTCGCCGTCACCGTGGGCGTGCTGGCGCCTACCGGTACGCCCCAGGCCATCGTGCAAAAGCTCAGCGTCGAGATCGCCAAGGTGGTCAAGCAGCCCGAGGTCATCAAGCAATTGCAGGGGCTGGGCATCGAGCCCGTGGGCGGAACGCCGTCCGAGTATGCGCAAGCCATCGACGAGGAAGCCCGCCGCTATGCCGGCCCCATCAAGGCCGCGGGCATCAAGCCGGAAAATTGAAGGAGAAACAGCATGTTGTCGCGTGAAAAGAACGAGCGGCTGTGCCGCGTGGAGGGCGATGCCCCCATGGGCGCGCTGATGCGCCGCCACTGGCTGCCGCTGTGCCTGATCGAGGAAGTGGCCGAGCCGGACGGCGCTCCGGTGCACGCCCGGCTGCTGGGCCTGGACCTGGTCGTGTTCCGCGACACCCAGGGCCGCATCGGCGCGCTGGATGAAAAATGCCCGCACCGGCGGGTCTCGCTGGTCTATGGCCGCAACGAGGAAGGCGGGTTGCGCTGCCTGTACCACGGCTGGAAGATGGACGTGACCGGGCAGGTGCTGGACATGGCGTCCGAGCCCGAGACCAGCCCCATGGCCTCGAAGGTGCGGACCAAGGCCTACCCCACGCGCGAGTGGGGCGGCATGGTATGGGTATTCCTGGGCACGGAGGAAGACGCGCCCGAGTTCGTCCCCCCGCCCTGGGCGCCGACCCGGGACGCCAAGGTCAGCATCGCCAAGGTCATCCTGCCCTGCAACTGGGCGCAGGTCCTGGAAGGCGCGATCGACTCGGCCCACAGCTCCAGCCTGCACTCGTCGGACTTCGTGCCCGCCAAGGTCAGCGGCGCCGAAGCCACCGACAAGAACTGGCTGCGTCCGTCCACCGACAAGGCGCCGCGCCTGCAGGTCGAGCGCACGCCCTACGGTTTCCGCTACGCCGCCATCCGCCGCCCCATCTTCGACGCCGACACGCAGGACTACGTGCGCTCGACCGTGTTCGTCGCGCCGTTCACCGTGCTGGTCCCGCCCAACAACCTGTACAACGTCGCCAACGTGAACGTGCCCATGGACGACACCAACACGGCGTTCTACTTCCTGGCCTGGGGCCATCCCGCCAAGACGCCCGATACCGAGACCTGGCGCAAGTTCCTGCGGACGCAGATCGGCCCCGACGTGGACGAGCGCTACCGGCCCCACCGCAACCACGACAACCGCTTCTGGCAGGACCGCCAGGCGATGAAGGCGGGCAACTTCACCGGCATCACCGGCTTCCCCAACCAGGACATCGCCATGTGGGTGACCATGGGTCCCCTGGCCGACCGGTCCGAGGAAAGGCTGGGCACCAGCGACCTGGCCATCGTGGAGTTCCGGCGCCGGATGCTGGCCGCGCTGGACGAGTTCGCGTCGGGCGAGACGCCCATCGCTCTGGGAGAGAACGCCATCCCCAGGGACATCTGTTCGTTCCAGGCCATCGTGCCCAAGTCGGTCGACTGGCGCGAATACAAGGTGTCGCACGTGTGGGACGACGTACCCGCCCCCCAGCGACTCGACTCCAACTATGAGGTATAGCCCCCCCCTACGCGCTTACGCGCGCCCCCCGGGGGGCTCTACTTACGGACCGGCGGAGCCGGATCCGCGGTGCCCCGGGTCGGGTCATGGATTTTCGGAGGAAGTCTGATGTCGATTGCTCCATTGCGGCTGGGCGTAGCTGGGCTGGGACGCGCCTTTTCGCTGATGCTGCCGACCTTCCTGGGCGATGCGCGCATCGTGCTGGCGGCGGCTTGCGACCCTCGGGAGGCCGCGCGCGGGCAGTTCGCGCGCGACTTCGGCGCGCCGGTGCATGGCGACATCGAAGCGCTGGCGGCCGATCCGTCGCTGGACGCGATCTACGTCGCCAGTCCCCATCAGTTCCACGCCCGTCACGCCGAGATCGCCGCGGGGCATGGCAAGCACGTGCTGGTGGAAAAGCCCATGGCGCTGGCGATGGACGAATGCGACCGCATGATCGCGGCTTGCGAGCGCGCCGGCGTGCATCTGATCGTGGGGCACTGCCACAGCTTCGACACGCCCTACCTGAAGACCCGCGAACTGATCGCCAGCGGCGAGTTCGGCAAAGTGCGCATGATCCATGCGCTGAACTACACCGACTACCTGTACCGTCCGCGCCGGCCGGAGGAACTGGTGACCGCAGAGGGCGGCGGCGCCATCTTCAGCCAGGCCGCGCACCAGGTGGACATCGTGCGGCTGCTGGCCGGTTCGCCGCCCACGCGGCTGCGCGCCGCGGTCGGCAACTGGGATCCGCGCCGCGTCACCGAGGGCGCCTATTCGGCCATGCTGTGGTTCGAATCGGGCGCCTACGCCTCGCTGTCCTACAACGGCTACGCGCATTTCGATTCCGACGAATGGACGGGCTGGATAGGCGAGATGGGCAACCGCAAGTCGCCCGACGACTACGGCGCCGCGCGGCGCAAGCTGGCCGCCGTGGCCTCGCCGGAGGAAGAGGCCCGCGCCAAGGCCGCCGGCACCTATGGCGGATCGGCCTACAAACCGCCGGCCGACGACGACGAGCCCCGGTCCTATCAGCACTTCGGCCCCATCATCGTGTCCTGCGACCAGGCCGACCTGCGGCCGCTGCCCGACGGCATCGCCATCCACGCCGACAACGAGAAACGCTGGGTACCGCTGGAGCGCCCGGCCGTGCCGCGCCATGAAGTGATCGACGAACTGGTGGCCGCCGTGCGGCAAGGGCGGGCTCCCCGGCACGATGGCCGCTGGGCCCGGGCCACGCTGGAGATCTGCCTGGCCATGCTGCAGTCGTCGCGGGACGGCCAGGACGTCCCGCTGGCGCATCAACCGTCCTGGTAGTCGCCGGCCGGACGCTCCAGGAAGTCCCCCACATAGACGAGGTGCTCGAACGGCAGTTCATGCCGGCCGGCCACCTCCACCAGCGTATCGAGTGTCGCGCGCAGCACCTGCTGCCGCGCCTCGCGCCCGGCATGGCAGACGATGGCCACGGGCGTGCCGCCGGGATAGCCGGCGCGCAATTCCTCCACCACCCGGACCAGGTCGGTCCGCATCGTGAACAGCACCAGCGCGCTGCGGCTTTGCGCCAGCACCGACAGGCGGTCGCTGCCTGCATAGCCTTCGTTGGCGTTCTTGCCCAGGCTCAGGATCACCGACTGGCTCGTGGCGCCGCCCGTCACGGCGCAGCCCAGGGCGGCGTTGCCCGCGGCGAAGCTGGAGATGCCAGGCACGACCTCGGGAGCCAGATCGCGGAACGCGTCCAGGTAGCCGATCTGCGGACCGTACAGCGTCGGATCGCCCTGCGTGAGGACCGCCACGATGCCGCCCGCCGCGACGCAGGCGCGAATGGCCTGGCGGCGCGGCGCCTCTTCGGCCTCGACCTCGTCCGGCGAGGCGCGGCGTCTCGCCATGGGCGTGAACAGGCCATGGCCGGCTTCCATGAAGCGCTTGCCGGCCAGTTGTCCGGGATAGCGGGCGGGCGCGTCGGCCTGGCCCAGCACCAGGTCGGCCTCGCGCATGATGCGGTCGGCCCGCAGGGTCAGATGGTCGGGGTCTCCCGTGCCCAGGCTGACGAGATAGAGTTTGCCGGGTTGGGACGGCATCGGTTCCTCCTAGCGGCCGGTCCGCCACATGCCGTCGCGCGCCATCCTGTCCACGATCTCGCCGATCAGGCCGGCGATGGCCGATACGGCCTTGCCGGGCCCCTTGGTCTTGGCGAAGACCAGCGCGACGGTGCGCTGGAACGGCGGGTCGACGATGCGGGCGGCCTGCACCTCGCCCTTGGCGACCTCGGTCCACACCGCGTGCAGCGGCAGCACCGTGTACAGCCGCTCGCGCGCGACCAGCGAGGTCTGGAGCGGCAATGAATCGGCCTCGATCACCGGGGCCAGCGTGATGTGCTCCTGGCGCGCCATGGAATCGAGCGCGGTGCGCAGCCCGTTGGGGGCGCTGGGCAGGATGAAGGGCAGCTCGTGCAAGGTGCGGAAGGACACTTCCTCGTGCGCGGTCAGGCGATCGCCCGCGGGACCGATCAGGTAGCTGTCGACGGTGGCCAGGCACTGCTCGTGCTCGGGCAGCGTGCCACCGTAGCGGTACAGGATGCCGATGTCCACGCGCGCATCAGCCAGCCATTCCTCCACCTGGCCGCTGGAGCCTTCCAGTACTTTCAGGCTGACGCCGGGATAGCGGGCCCGCACCTCGGTAAAGAGCTGCCCCACCAGATGGTGGCCGATGGACGGCAGGGTGCCCAGCGTGACGCGGCCGCTGGCGTCGCGCGCCTGCTCGCGGATCTCGTTTTCCAGCTGTTCGGCGTCGGCCAGCAGCGCGCGGACCTGGGGAAAGATGCGCTGCCCCACGTCCGACAGCTCCACGCCCCGTCCGGTGCGCACGAACAGCCGCGTGCCGCACTCGCGCTCGAGCGCGTTCAACTGCCGGCTGAGCAAGGATTGGTTGCTGTTCAGGAACAGGGCCGCGCGCGTCAGGCTGCCCAGTTCGCCGATCGCGAGAAAGGCCCGCCATTTCTGCAGGCTGGCGGTGACGTCCAGTTGGATGCTGGTGGCTTTCGGGTGCTGCATCGCAAGCGGCGCTCGTCCGGGAAAAGAAGACGAGTTTATACCCGCCCGCGCATCGCGGGACGCCCCGCCCCGCGCCAGGCTCCTACCGCCCCTTGAACACCGGCGCCCGCTTCTCGCGGAACGCGGCCTGCGCCTCGGCGGCATCCTCGGTGGTGGCGATGATCGCCGTCATGTCCTGTTCGTAGCGATAGCCGTCGCGCAGGCTCATGTCCTCGATGGTGTTCAGCGTGTGCTTGCCCATGCGCGTGGAGACGGGGCTCTTGGCGGCGATGACGCCGGCCATCTCCATGGCGGCGGGCAGCAGGTCCTCCGGCGCGGTGCAGGCCTCGACGATGCCCAGCCGGTAGAGCTCGGTGGCCGGCACCCGGTACCCCGTCAGCATCATGCGCCGCAGCAGCGAATGGGGAAACAGGCGCATCGCGTGGCGGCATCCGCCCAGCAGGCCCACGTCGACCTCGGGCAGGCCCAGCGTGGCGCGCTCGGAAGCGATCAGCACGTCGGCCGAGGCCACCATGGCCAGCCCCGATCCCAGCGCCGGGCCGTTGATGGCCGCGACCACCGGCTTGGCGCACTCGCGGATGGCATGGAAACACTCGCGGGTGCGGCGCAGGTGCGCGGGCAGGTCGCCCGGCCCCTTGATCACGTCGGCCCGGCCTTTCAAGTCCGCGCCCGCGCAGAACACCTTGCCCGCCCCCGTCAGCACGACCACCCGGACGTCGGGCGTCTCGGATATCCAGTCCAGCGCCGCGGTCAGCTCGTCGTTCAACACACGGGTCAGGGCGTTGACGGGCGGGCTGTCCAGGGTCACCAGGGCGACGTGGCCGTCCACCCGCAGCTGCAATTGCTTGAATTCGTTCATGGAAAAGGTCGTGGTCGTGGGCAGGATACGCAGCGAGTCTAGGCGCGCGCGCCGCCCGCGCAAAGGCGGGCCCGGTCAAGGCTGCTATGCGCCCCGCGCCATAGCGCGCGCGGGCGCCGCGCCCGATAATGCGGCGAAGACGAGAGGAGCCCATGCCCAGAATCGACCTGCCCACGCCCGAAACCATGAGCCCGGAACAACGCCGGGTGCACGACAAAGTCATCGCCGGCAAGCGTGGCCGGCTGCGGGGGCCGCTGCGCGCCGCGCTGTACAACCCCGAGCTGGCCGACCGCTGGTCGGCGATGGGCGAACTGCTGCGCTACGACACCACCCTGCCGCCCCGGCTGTCGGAACTGGCCATCCTGGTCACCGCCCGGGCCTGCAGTTCCCCCTTCGAATGGGCCGCCCACAAGACCGAAGCCGAGAAGGCGGGCGTGGAAGACTGGATCATCGAGGCGCTGCGCGAACAGCGCATCCCCAATGAACTGGCGCCGGACGACGCGCTGGTGGTGCGCTACGCCAGCGAGCTGAACGCCCGCCGGTCGGTGTCCGACGCCACCTATGCCGCCGCGCTGACCCGCTTCGGCGCGCGCACGGTGGTGGAACTGACCGCGCTGGTCGGCTACTACACCCTGGTGGCGATGACGCTGAACGCGCACGAGATCCCGCTGGAGCCCGGCGTCGTCGCCGCCTTTCCGCTGCCCCAGGACGACCCGGCGGTATGGGGCCAGAGGCAATGAGCGGCGCCAGACAGGCCACGCCCATCACGGGCTGGGATTGCCACAACCACCTGCTCGGCCCCTACGACCGCTTCCCGCTGGCGGCCGAGCGCAGCTATACCCCGCCCGAGGCGCTGGTCGCGGACCACTCGGCCATGCTGGCCAGCCAGGGGCTGTCGCATGCGGTGCTGGTGCATCCCAGCGCGTACGGGGAAGACTATTCGCTGCTGTTCCACGCGCTGTCGGAGCACGACCATCTGCGCGGCGTCATCGTGGCCCGCCCCGGTACGCCGCTGGAACTCGGCTCGCTGCGCGAACGCGGCGTGCGCGCGCTGCGCTACAGTCATCGCAGCGGCGCGGCCGGGAATTTCGCCGGCAGCGCCTCGATCGACGACTTGCGGCAGATGGCGCGCGCGGTCGCCGATGCCGGCCTGCACGTCGAACTCTGGACCGACTGCCAGGCGCTGCCCGGCATCGCGCCGCTGCTGGCGAGCCTGCCCTGCCCGGTCGTGATCGATCACATGGGCAGCTTCGACGTCGACGCGGGAACGAACGATGCCGGTTTCCAGCAACTGGTCCGGCTGCTGGGCGAAGGCAGGGCCTGGGTCAAGCTGTCGGCCTACCGCAGCTTGCTGAAGACGCCGGACCTGGAACCTGGGCGCCCCTTCCATCGCGCGCTGGTCGAGGCCAATCCCGACCAGCTCGTCTGGGGCAGCGACTGGCCCCACATCCGCATCGACCCGTGGCCCGGCACGCGCCGGCTGTTCGACACCTTCCTGGCCTGGACCGGCAGCGAGCCGCTGGTGCGCCGGATCCTGGTCGACAACCCGACCCGGCTCTACGCCTAGGGCGCCTATCCTTCCAGCACGGGCTCGGTGCGGCGAAAGGACGGCCGCGCCGCGATCTCTCCGTACCAGGCGGCCAGATGGGGTGCCCGTTCGCGCCACTGCAACGCGCCGAAGCGGAAGTCCAGGTAGCCCAGCGCGCAGCCCAGGCCGACATGGCCGATGCCGAATGGCGCCGCCGCCAGCTCGCGCGCCTCGCCTTCCAGCCTTTGCAGCGACGCCTCGGTCTTGATCCGGAAGGCCTCGATGAGCGCGTCCGAGCGCTGCGCGCCGTCGCGGTCGGCCTCGTTGCGCCAGAGGATCAGCACGTCCAGCAGGCCGTCGGCGAAAGCGTGCCAACGCAGGGTCCGCCATTTCTCACTGCCCTTGGGCGGAAACAGCCTGCCGCCGGCGAGATCGTCCAGGTATTCGCAGATGACCGCCGAATCGAACAGGGCGGTGCCGTCGTCCAGCACCAGTGTCGGAATCTTGCTGAGCGGGTTGTCCCGCATGATCTGCGGATTGGGTCGCAACATGGCCGCGACCGACCGCACCAGCTCTACCCGGTCCTCCAGGCCAAGCTCATGCAGGCAGACCATGACCTTGCGCACATAGGGCGACTTGGGCGACCAGTGCAGCTTCATGTCCGTCCCCATCAGATGGCGCCCGCGGCGCGCAGCGCCTCGATGCCGGCGGCATCGTAGCCCAGTTCGGCCAGGATCTCGGCGCTGTGCTGGCCCAGCGTGGGCGGCGCCGCGAGCCCCGGCAGCGCGGCGTCGGCGAACCGCATGGGGCTGGCGACCTGGGGGACCCGGCCACCGCTGGGATGCTCCACGTGGCGCAACAGGCCGCGCGCGATCGTCTGCGGTTCCTCGAACACCTCGGCCACGGTGTTGATCGGGCCGCAGGGCACGCCTGCGCCATCGAGCAGCGCGAGCAGGCTCGCGCGGTCGCGGCGGGCAAGATCCTCGCGCAGCATGGCCGACAGTCGTTCGATGTTGCGCACGCGCTGGGCGTTGGTGGCATAGCGTTCGTCCGCCGCCCATTCCGCGTGGCCCAGGGCCTCGCACAGCTTGCGGAACTGGCCGTCGTTGCCGACCACCAGGATGATGTCTCCGTCCGCGCAGCGGTAGACGTCCTGCGGCTGGATGTTGGGATGGGCATTGCCGTTGCGCCGGGGCGGCTTGCCGGACACGAGATAGTTCATGGCCTGGTTGGCCAGGGTGGCCACCTGCACGTCGAACATGCCGATGTCGATGTACTCGCCCCTGCCCGTCTCGTTGCGCCGGGCCAGCGCGGCCAGCACGGCCACCGCCGTGTACATGCCGGTCATCAGGTCGACGATGGGCACGCCCACCTTCTGCGGACCGCCGCCCGGGCGGCCGTCGCGTTCGCCGGTCACGCTCATCAGGCCGCCCATCGCCTGTATCAGGAAATCGTAGGCGGGCTGGTCGCGGCGCGGCCCGGTCTGTCCGAAACCGGTGACCGAGCAATAGATCAGCCGGGGATTCAGCGCCCGCAGCGACGCCTCGTCCAGCCCATAGCGCGCCAGCGTGCCGACCTTGTAGTTCTCCAGCAGGATGTCGGCCCGCATGGCCAGTTCACGCACGATGCGCTGGCCCTCGGGCGTGTCCAGCCCCACCGTGATCGACCGCTTGCCGCGATTGACGGCGAGATAGTAGCCGGCCTCCTCGGTATCCTCGCCCCGGCCGTCCTTCAGGAAAGGCGGCCCCCAGGCGCGGGTGTCGTCGCCGCTGCCCGGGCGCTCCACCTTGATGACGTCGGCGCCCAGGTCGGCCAGGGTCTGGCTGGCCCAGGGGGCGGCCAGGATGCGGCTCAGGTCCAGGACTTTGACGTGCGACAACGGGCCCGTCGATCGATGCATACATTCCTCCGCGTGCGCGCCGATGGCCGGACGCGTCTCGTCCCGTCCGCGCCTGTCGCCGCTGTCCGGACTCTAGGGGCACGGCGGAGGCTTGCCTACTGCCTGCGCCGGCAAGACTGCAATGCGTCCATGCGCATAACGTGCGCTATATCCCGGGCGCGCAGGCAGAAATGCCGCGCGGGTACACCGCGCCGGCGGCGCCAACCGGAATAATGGACTGCATTCCACGGACATTCCCCGGAGACACCACCGATGGACGACGCGCACGGCCGGCCCCCGGCCCCCCCTGGCCGCATGAGGATAGGCGTCGCGGGCGCGGGCGCGATAGGCGGCTTCCTGGCCGCGCGCCTGGCCCTGGCGGGCAACGATGTCGGCGTGCTGGCGCGCGGCGCCACGCTGCGTGCGCTGGACGAACACGGCATACGGCTGGAGAGCGGCGGCACGCGGTCGGTCGCGCGCGTGCGTGCCAGCGACGACCCGCAGCGGCTGGGTCCGCAGGACCTGCTGATCCTGGCGGTCAAGTCGCCGTCGCTGCCCGGGCTGGCCGACCGCCTGGGCCCCATGATCGGACCGGACACCCTGGTATTGCCCGCGTTGAACGGCGTCCCGTGGTGGTTCTTCCAGTCGGGCGGCGGTCCCCTGGCCGGCCACCGACTGCGCGCCGTGGACCCGGACGGCCGGCTCGAACGCGCGATCCCCGCCGACCGCATCCTGGGTTTCGTGGTGTTTCCCTCCAGTTCCTGCCCCGAACCCGGCGTGGTCGTGCACGCCTCGGGATCGCGGCTGGTGGTGGGCGAACCGGGCGGCGGCCCCAGCCCGCGCGCGCAACGCGCGGCCGACTGCCTGGCCGGTGCCGGTTTCGACGCCTCGGCCAGCCCCGACATCCGCCGCGTCGTCTGGGAAAAACTGCTGGGCAACGCCTGCTTCAATCCGGTCAGCCTGCTGACGGGCTCGCACACCGATCTCCTGATCGACGACGAACGGGTCAACCGCCTGTTCCAGGCCATGATGCGCGAGCTCCTGGCCATGGGCGACGCGCTGGGCCTGCCGCTGGCCATCGAGCCCCCGGCGCGGCTGGCGGTCACGCGCAAGCTGGGCCACATCAAGACCTCGATGCTGCAGGACGTGGAAGCGGGCCGCGCGGTGGAACTGGACAGCATCCTGGGCGCGGCCGTCGAGATTGCCCAGGAACTGGGCGTGCCCGCGCCGCTGCTCGACACCGTCTACGCGCTGGCGCGGGTGCGCGCCGAACGGCTGGGCCTGTACGCCCCGCCGTTAACGCCCACGCCATAGCAGCTTTGCGCGGCGGCGCCTATCCGGCGGCGAAGCCGGCCAGATACCATGCCCGGACATCGACAAGACAGGCGGCCACGTCCGCCACGGAGGAGACTGCCATGCACGCCAGACGCCTTGCGGCATGCCTGATCGCGAGCTGCACCCTGGGGATCTTCACGGCACCGGCCATGGCGCAAGGCGCCTCGTGGCCCACGCGGCCGATCCGCTTCATCGTGCCCTTCCCGCCCGGTGGCCCCACCGACAACTATGTGCGCACCATCGCCGGCCCCCTGGGCGAAGCGCTCAAGCAGACCATCGTGGTCGAGAACCGCGCGGGCGCCGGCGGCTCGATCGGCACCGCGGCCGTGGCCAAGGCGGCGCCGGACGGCTACACCATGGGCCTGGGCGCCGGCGGCGCGCTGATGGTGATGCCCCACCTGATGAAGGTGCCCTACTCGGTCACGCAGGACCTGGCCTACGTCTCGAGCCTGGCGCAGGTGCCTGCCGTCATCGCGGTCAACGCCAGGTCCGGCATCACCAACATGGCGCAGTTCCTGGAGCGTGCCCGCAGCCATCCCGGCAAGATGAACTACGGCAGCGCGGGCACCGGCACCATGGTCCACCTGGCCGGCGAACGCTTCAAGCGCGCGGCGGGCATCGACATCGTCCACGTCCCCTACGCGGGCGCTGCCCCCGCCATCACCGATCTGCTGGGCGGGCAGGTCGAGTCCATGGTCTCGGACCTGACGCCCATCCTGCCCCACGTACAGGCGGGCACGGTGCGCGTGCTGGCGGTGACCACCGAGAAGCGGACCCCGCTGCTGCCCGACGCGCCGACCCTGGTCGAGCTGGGCTATCCCAAGGTGGTGCAGGCGACCGAGTACGGCGTCATCATGCCGGCCGGCACGCCGCCCGCCATCGTCAACCGCGTCCAGCGCGAACTGGCCACCATCATGGCCACCCCCGAGGTACGCAAGGCCTACGAGCAGATGGGCTCGCTTGCCGTGTCCAGCTCGCCCGAGCAATATCGCAAGAATGTCCTGGGCAGCTATGAGTTCTGGGGCCAGTTCATCAAGGAAACCGGCATTTCGCTGAATTGATCCAAACCACAGGAAACCTTGTCATGCCGACCTCAAGCGGTCAGACCATCGCCCAGAAGATCCTGGCCCGCGCCGCGGGCCGCGAGACCGTGGCGCCGGGCGAGTACGTCAACTGCGTGCCGGACCACGTGGTCACCCAGGAGATGGTCTGGCCCATGCACAAGCGCAACCTGGAGAAGATAGGCGCGACCGCGTTCGCCCGGCCCGAGAAGGCCATCATCGTCATCGACCATACGCCGGCGGCCGCCACCGGCTCGCCGCACGCCGCCACGCACCACATGCTCAGGCAGCTGACGCGCGACTTCGGCGTCGACAATTTCTACGGCCCCAATACCGGGCTGCGCCACCTGGTGCTGGTCGAACGCGGCTTTGCCCGGCCCGGGTCGCTGGTGTTCTCGGACGAAGGCAACATCGCCTCGATCGGCGCGGTGGGCGCGCTGAACATCCCCATGTCCACCGACGTGCTGGCGCCGCTGCTGAACGACCGGCACTGGGTCTGCGTACCGCGCACGGTGCGTATCGAGCTGGTGGGCAGCCTGCCGTTCGGCGTGACCGGGCGCGACCTGGTCCAGGCCATCATCCGCGACCACGAGGAACAGGGAACCTTCCTGCAATGCTGCGTCGAGTATGGCGGACCGGCGCTGGCGGGCCTCAGCCTGGACGACAGGCAGGCCATCCTCGCCTCGACCTTTCACACGGGATCGGACACCGCCATCATGGACGTCGATGCGCGCGCGCTCGACTACGTAGACGAACGCGCGGACGGCCGGCCCTACCAGGTGATGCGCAGCGACCCGGACGCGGACTACGCGGCGGTGCTGACCTACGACCTGTCGCGGCTGACGCCCATGGTGACCGTGCCGCCCACGCAGAGCGGCGCGGTCGACGTCGCGCAGGTGGCGGGCCGGCGCATCGACCAGGCCGCGGTCGGGTCCTGCGCCAACAACCGGCTGGAAGACATGCGGGCGGCGGCCGCCGTGCTGCGCGGCCGCCGGGTCGCGCGGCACGTCACGATGTACATCTCGCCCGGCAGCCAGAACGTCTATGCCGCGGCCGCGCGCGAAGGTTTGCTGGAGGTGTTCGCCGAGGCCGGCGCCACCGTGCTGTCGCCCGGCTGCAATACCTGTTGGGGCTACCTGGGCGTGCTCAGCGGCGAAGACGTCTCCATCACCACCCACCAGTTCAACTACCAGGGCCGCAACGGCAGCACCCAGGCCGCGGTCCACCTCGCCTCGCCCTACACGGTGGCGGCCTCGGCCGTGGCGGGAGAGATCACGGATCCGCGCCCGCTGCTGGCGGGCAGGCTTTGAGGAGCGGCGCGACATGAACGAGACATCCTCCGTGCGCACCCTGCGGGGCCGGGTCTGGAAATTCGGCGACCAGGTCTGCGGCGACGACGGCATCATCGAATTCGCCGCGGTGCGGGACGGCTTCGGCAAGCCGTTCGACCTGGACGCGCTCCGGCAGATGTGCTTTCGCCAGTTACGGCCGGAGTTCCCGTCGCAAGTCCGGCCGGGCGACATCGTCGTCGGCGGCAAGAACTTCGCGCATCACAACCACGTGGAAGTCAGCGTTGCCATCAAGGCCTCGGGGATCGCGGCGGTCCTGGTGGAGTCCTGCGAATCGGGCTTCATCCGGCGCGCGCTCAGCCAGGGGCTGCCGATACTGCTCGTTCCAGGCATCACGCGGGCCGTGGCCGATGGCGACGTGATCGGCGTCACGCCGGCCACCGGGGCGATCGAACTGGCCGACGGCCGCATCATCCCGTCACCACCGTTCTCGCCGCAGATGGTGCGGATCTGGGAAAGCGGCGGACTGGTCAACGCACTGGCGAGCGAGTTCGCGGCGGCGCGCATCTAGGGCCTGTTCCCGCTAAAAGCAGGCCCGCACAGGCCGGGAATGGGCCCTAGGCTGGATTCTTCAGGCGCGGGTCGAACTGCACGGTCCGGCGCAGCGACTCCCGCTCGGCCATGCGGTCGGCCCAGGCCGACAGGCGCGGCCGCGTGGCGCGCCACCGCAGGTCGGCGAAGCGGAAATCCGCATGGCCGACCCCCACCGCCACGCCCAGGTGGCCGATGTCGAATTCGCGGCGATCCAGCTCGTCCACCGTGGCTTCGAGCGCATCCAGCGTGGCCAGGGTCTTGGCGTGGTACGAGGACAGATGCGCCGGCGACTGGAGCGCCGGGTCGCGGCCGCGTTCGTTGTTCCACAGGATCAGGATGTCGGTCAGTCCGTTGCCCAGCGCGTGCCAGCGCAACGCCTCCAGCCGCTGGTCGAACCCCTGGGGAAACAACCGTCCCTTGCGGCTGTGATGGTCCAGGTATTCGCAGATGACCAGCGAGTCGTACAGGGCCACGCCCTCGTCGGTCACCAGGGTGGGGATCTTGCCCAACGGGTTGTCCCGCTCCACGTCGGCGTTCACGGTGGACAGCGAAACGATGGACAGGCGGGTTTCGATGGACGCGTCCAGTCCGGTCTCGATGGCCGCCGCCATGACCTTGCGCACGTAGGGGGAACGGGTGGACCAATGCAGCTTCATGCGCGCTTTCCGTCGAAACAGTTCGTATGGCGGCCAGTATATCCACCCGGGCATCCGGCCACCCCGCGCAAAGCAGGTGTGACGGCCGGGTGATAGCAGCGGACGGGCGGCGTCGCTATAGTCCGTGGATGCCTAGGAACGCGCGCGCCCGGGCGCGCCACAGGGGAGACAGATGGCCATCAGCTACGACCTCGTGCGATCGGTCAGCGCCCAGCTCTACGAACGCGCGCTGAAGAAAATACCCGAGGACACCAAGGAAGCGCTGCGCGCGGCCGAGCGCGGCGAGCACAACGAGGTGGCGCGCGGCACGCTGCGCATCATGCTGCAAAGCGCCGATGCCGCCGAGGCCCGCCAGCATTTCGTCTGTTCCGACTCCGGCGTGCCGGTGTACTTCGTCGGCATCGGCACCGGCGCCCAGCTGGAAGGCGATATCAAGCGGGCCTTCGCCGACGGCTTCGACGACCTGGTCGCCACCATCCAGCCGCCGCTGCTGGCCCACGTGACCAATCCGCTTACCAACGAGCGTGGCTACAAGGGCAAGGACATGCCCATCGTGACCTTCGACCTGATCGACGGCGCCGACTACGTGGACATCACCTGTTCGCCGAAGGCGCTGGGCTCCGGCCGCTGGGCCGCGCTGGAGATCTTCACCTTCCCCAGCCTGGAGACCATCGAGCGCTACGTGATGGAGGTCATCCTGAAGGCGGGGTCGCAACATTGCCCGCCGGTGGTGATCGGCGTGGGCATAGGCGGCACCTTCGACTATGCCGCCAAGCTGGCCAAGCAGGCGACGCTGCGGCCCATCGGCACGGTCAATCCCGAGCCCGTGCTGGCCGCGATGGAGGACCGCCTGAAGGAAGCCGCCAACGCGACCGGCTTCGGTCCCATGGGCACGGGCGGCGACAGCACGGCGATGGCCGTGCACGTGGACTATGCCTCGGGCCACGGCTTCACGCCGGTGGCGGTGTGCTTCAACTGCTGGATCAACCGCCGCACCCGCGCCCGCATCCATGATTCGGGCCGCGTGGAGATCATCGAATGACCGGCCGCCATGACGAGGACGCGACATCGTGAGCACCGTACACGAACTTGAATTGCCACTGGGCGAGCAAGCGGTCCGCGCGCTGCGCGTGGGCGACCAGGTCCGCCTGCACGGCGAGGTCGTGCTGTGCGCGGGCATGACCACGCATGAACGGCTGACCGGGCTGCTCGACCGTGGCGAAGCGCCGCCCATCGATCTGCGCGGCGCCGCGCTGCTGCACCTGGGCAGCTACAGCCGGGAAGCCGATGGCCATTTCGAGGTGCTCTACCTGAATCCCACGACGAGCACGCGCTTCAATGGCTTCATGCCGCGGTTGATACGCGGATTGGGTTTGCGGGTGGTGGGCGGCAAGGGCGGACTGGACGCTGGCAGCGTCGAGGCGATGCGCGCGGAGGGTTGCATCTACCTGTCGTTCCTGGGAGGTGGATGCACGCTTCTATCCGAGGCGATACGCGAGGTGGTAGCGGTGCACTGGAACGACCTGGTGCACCACTACCGGCTGGTGAAGCTGCGGGTGGAGGGGCTGGGCCCCGCCACCGTGGGAATCGACGCCCAGGGCAACAGCCTTTACGGCGACCTGGCGGAGACGGCCAGGGAACGGTTGCCTGAAATACTGGCCCGGCTGGATGAGCGGCGGCGTTCCGCCCGGGGTTGAGCGCTAGGGTTTGGGATTGGGCTCGGGTTCCGCGCCAGGCTGGCGCTGAAGCATGGGCCGGTGGAAGATCTCGCCCAGCGCGGCGTAGAAGGGCCCGCCCAGGCGGGCGATGGGGCGCATGGCGGCGCTGGCGACGCGGCGGCCGTCGTAGATGTCGGGAGACAAGTGGAAGGCGACGACCTGGCCGATGTACAGAGTGTTGTAGCCCTCGCCCAGGGCGATGGCCTGGTCCAGGCGGCATTCCATCTGCACGGGGGTCGAGGCGATGCGGGGCGGCTTGACGTGGTGGCTGGGCAGCAAGGGAATGCCCAGGGCCTCGGGTTCGCTGATCTCGGGCGGGTACTCGGCAGCGCTGGCGTGCATGATCTCCAGGTCGGCCTCGGTCGAGACGTTGACGACGAATTCGCCCGTCTGGACGATGTTGCGCGCAGTGTCCTTCAGGTCGCCGTCCAGCGTGGAGATGTTGACCGCCAGCATGGGCGGGCGGGTGGCGACGTAATTGTAGGAGCTGAACGGGGCGGCATTGACGCGGCCGTTCCCGTCCTGCGTGGTGATCCAGGCCACGGGGCGCGGCACCACGCAGCCGACGACGAGGCGGTAGGCGTCGGCCGGGTCCAGACCCTGGCCGTCGACGCGTATGAATTCCTTCATGTTCTCCGGTTCCAGTCGCGACGCGGCGAAGAGGCCGCACCCGCGGGGGTTCATTTCGCCAGCATGTCCAGGGCGCCCAGCAGTTCGGTCATCGCCGTCTTGTCCTTCTGGGCGAAGGCGGTGACTTCGGCCGGCGTCATGTTGTCGATGCTGCCATCCTGCTGCGCCAGGAAGCGCTGGTGTTCCGGCTCGGCGTTGATCGCCGTCAGCGCCGAGCTCAGTTTCTCGATGATAGCCGGGGGCGTGCCGCGCGGCGCCGCCAGCGCATACCAGGTGGAGACTTCGTTCCAGTTCTTGATGCCGGCCTCGGCCATCGTGGGCACGTCGGGCAGCAGCGAAGACCGCTTGGCACCGGTATAGGCGATGGCCTTCAGGCGGCCGTCCTTGACGAAGGGCAGCACGGGCGAGGCGCTCAGCATGCCCAGCTCGACCTGGCCGCCGATCAGGTCCTGCAGGGCCGGGGCGGCGCCCTTGTAGGGAACGTGGGTGATGTCTATGTTGGCGCGCCGGCGCAGCAGTTCGCCGGCCAGGTGGGTCGGGCCGCCGGTGCCGGCCGACGCGAAGTTGAGCTTGCCGGGCTGCTTGCGCGCGCGGTCGAGCAGGTCCTGCATGGTGTTGATGCCGAGCTTGGCGTTGGCCACCAGGACCACGGGCTGGTTGGCGACCAGGCCGACCAGGTCGAAGTCCTTCAGGCCGTCGTAGGTCGCGCGCTCGATCAGCGGACCGACCACCATGCCGGGCGAGGTGCCCATCAGCAGGGTATAGCCGTCGGGCTTGGCGCGCGCCACGTAGCCGGTGCCCACCATGGCCCCGCTGCCGGCCTTGTTCTCGACGACGACGGGCTGGCCCAGGCGGTCCTTGAGCCGGGATGCCAGCTCCCTGGCCAGCGTATCGGCGGGGCCGCCCGGCGCGTAGGGGTTGATCAGGGTGACCGGCCGGGTGGGGTAGTCGGACTGGGCGTGGGCGGCAGGCAGCAGCAGGGCCGTGGCCGCCAGGCCTCCGAGCAGGATGGCGAGTGCGCGTTTCAAGGTCGTCTCCATGGCTTATGGTTGTCCGCCATCCGGCCGCATCCGGCCATGGCGCTGCGACCCACTATAGAAGCGCGCACTTCCCCGTCCCAGGTCCGGGGAAGGCAAAGCTGATATGTACGGCGGCGCAACGGGCGCCGCGCCTACTCCGCCTGGATCCCCGCGTGCCGGATCTGCGCGCCCCATTCCTCGTACTGGGCGCGCACGAAGCGCTGGAAATCGTCTCCGGCCAGGAAGTCGGTCTCCATGCCCATGCCGCGCAGGCGTTCCTTGACCTCCGGCTTGTTCAGCGACAGCTTCAACTGATCCTGCCACCATTGCACCACCTGGGCGGGAAGCCGCGCCGGCCCGGCCACGCCTATCCAGCCTGTCAGGTCCAGCCCGGACAGGCCCAGCTCGGCGGCGGTCGGAACGTCGGGCAGGATGGTGGAACGCTTGTTGGATACCAGCGCGATGGCGTGCAGGTTGTGCGCGCCGATCTGCGGCAGCACGGCGCCCAGGTCGGAGGAAACGAAATCCACCCGGCCGCCCAGCAGGTCGGTCACGGCCGCGGGCTGGCCCTTGTAGGGCACACTCAGCACCTCCATGCCGGCGGCGCGGCTGAAGGCGGCCGAGGCGACCTGGCCGGTGCCCGACCCGTACCCGGTTGCCAGTGATTTCGGCTTGGCGCGGCCGGCCGCGATCAGGCTCCTGGCGTCCGCGTGCCCGCCCGCGGCGCGGGTCACCACCACCACGTCGAAGCGCACCATGCGGGCCACCTGGGTGAAGTCCGCCAACGCGTCGTGCTTCTGGATGGCCTTGGACAGGAAGGGGCCCGAGGAACTGGTGGCGCTGGAACTGGGCATCATGGTGTAGCCGTCGGGCGCGGCGCGCGCCACCGCGTCCACGCCCAGCGCGCCCAGCGCCCCGGCCCGGTTCTCGACGACGATCACGGCGCCCGTGCGGGCGCGTATGTCGTCGGTCACGATGCGCGACACGTTGTCGATGGAGCTGCCGGCCGGGAAGCCGATCACGAAGCGCACGGTCCTGCCCGCCTCGGGATAGCCCTGGGCATGCGCCGGCATTCCGGCATGCAGGGCGGCGCATGCCAGGCCCAGCGCGATCACCTTCCGCATAGAAGTCTCCTCTTTCCTTGTCGTGGTTGTCGTCAGCGCGGCGTGGACCAGGTCCGGCCGCCCAGCACTTCTTCGGTGTGTTCGCCCAGGCCCGGCGCATGCCGGCGCACGTCGCCCGGGGTCGCGCCGAAATGCACGGGGATGCCGGCCTGGCGCAGGCGGCCTTCGGTAGGGTGTTCGCATTCGCGCCAGAAACCCAGCGCGGCCAGGTGCGGGTCGGCCAGCAGGTCGTCGAAGCTGTGCACGGGCGCGAAGGGAATATCGGCGGTCTCCAGCGCCGCCAGCCACTGCGCGGTGGTGCGCGTGCGCAGGGTGTCCTCGACGTAGCGGTACAGCTCGGGAAAATGCCGGCTGCGGTCGCGGGCGGTGCAATAGCGCGGATCGTCCGCCATGCCCGGGTCGCCGGCCAGCGCGAAAAAGCGCCGCCATTGGGCATCGGTATAGGGGACCACGCTCAGGTAGCCGTCACGCGTCGCGAAGGGCCGGCGATAGTCGTTCAGCAGCCGGGCATAGCCGGCCTCGCCCTCGGCCGGCACGAAGCTGCGGCCGGCCAGGTGTTCCGGCGCCAGGAAGGCCACCATGCATTCGAACATGGGCACTTCTATGGACTGCCCGGTGCCGGTGCGTTCACGCGCGTACAGGGCGCAGGCGATGGCGTTGGACACGTACAGCGCGACGGTCTTGTCGGCCACGACCGAGTTGACGTAGCGCGGCGGCTCGGCGCCGCCCGCCCCCTGCAGCCACGCCAGGCCCGATGCCGCCTGGATCGTATCGTCGATGGCCGGCCGGCCCGCGTAGGGGCCGCGCTCGGAATAGCCATAGCAGACGCAATGGATGAGCCTGGGAAAGCGCGGCGCCAGCGTTTCGTGGTCCAGCCCCAGGCGCCGCAGCGCCGGCGCCCGCATGTTGGAGACGAACACGTCGGCCCCGGCGATCAGTTCCAGCAGCGCCTCGAGGCCGCGCGGGGTCTTGGCGTCGAGCACCACGCTGCGCTTGTTGCGGTTCAGGTTCAGGTGGGCATGGCTCATGCCCGCATGGCGTTGCGGCGTGACGTGCCGGAACACATCGCCCGCCGGCGGCTCGACCTTGATCACGTCGGCGCCCATGTCCCCCAGCATCTGGGTCGCCATGGGCCCCATGCCGACGGTGCTCATGTCCAGGATGCGCACCCCGTCCAGCGGACCGGCCATGTTCATTCTCCTCCCAGCAGCCGGCGCGCCAGCCGCAGGTGCGGCCGGTCGATCATCTTGCCGTCCAGGTTCAGCGTGCCCGCGCCGGGATGGGCGTCGAACGCCCGGACCACCGCCCGGGCCCACTGCAACTGGGCTTCGTCGGGTGTCAGCAGCCGGTTGATCGGCTCCACGTGGCGAGGGTGGATGGCCAGCTTGGCGACGAAACCGTCGCGTACCGCCTCGCGCGTTTCATCCGCCAGGATGTCGGGCGCGTCCAGGTCCACGCACACGGTATCCACCGCCCGCACGCCCGCTGCCGCCGCGGCCGCCAGGCACAGGGAACGCGCCAGCCGGAACGGCTCGGTGTAGCGGCCGGCCTCGCGGTTGCCGCGCGCGCCCAGGTCCGCGGCCAGGTCTTCCGCGCCCCAGGACAGCCCCCACAGCCGGGGCGTGGCGCCGGCATAGTCATGCAGGCCGAACAGCGAACGCGCGGTTTCGGTGACGATGGCCAGGACGCGTATGCCGCCCTCGGGCAATCCGGCCATGGCCTCGCAGGCGTCCAGGTAGTGGGCCGCCCGCTCCAGGTCGGCGCGCCGGGCACATTTGGGCAGCACGATGCCGAACGGCCGACCGGGCACGACGGCCGCCAGGTCGGCCAGCGCCTGGCCGCTGTCCAGCGCATTGATGCGCACCCACGCCTGCTTGGCCGCGGGCGCCTGGCCCAGCATGGCGCGCACGGCGTCCCGCGCCGCGACCTTGCGATCGGGCGCGACCGAGTCCTCCAGGTCGAGGATCAGGGCATCGGCGGGACTGGCGGCGGCCTTGTCGAACTTGCGCGGCGCATCGCCCGGAACGAACAGCATCGAGCGGACCATGGTGGTCTCCTCTAGGCCGGAGCCTTGTGCATCAGGGCGGAGCGCTTGCAGCGGGCGACGATGTCGTCGTCCTGGTTCAGCGCGAGGTGCTCGAATTCCACGATGCCGGCGTTCGGGCGCGAACGGCTTTCGCGCACCGACAGCACGCGGGTGCGCACGTGCAGCGTATCGCCGGCGAATACCGGCTTGGGGAAGGCGACCTCGCTCATGCCCAGGTTGGCCACCGTGGTGCCCAGCGTGGTGTCGTTCACCGTCATCCCTATCATCAGCCCCAGCGTGAACAGGCTGTTCACCAGCGGGCGCTTGAATTCCGTCCCGGCCGCGAAGTGCGCATCGATGTGCAGCGGCTGCACGTTCATGGTCAGCGAGCTGAACAGCACGTTGTCCATTTCCGTGACCGTGCGGGTCCAATCGTGGGCGAACTCCTGCCCCGGGGAGAACTGTTCGAAATACAGTCCGGCCATCGTCGTCTCCTGATCATTGTTCTTGTCTATGAAAAAAAGTTTATATACTTGAACATCAATATTCAAGCCTGCCCAGGCGCCGGCGCCGGGAAGTGGCCCCCTCGCATTCATGCCTATAGACTTTTGCCCATGAATACGAACGACGTGAAAAGCGCCAAGCGGGTGCTGACCATCCTGCAATTTTTCGCCCAGACCCGGGCGCCGGCCTCGCTGACGCAGATCTCGGCGGCGCTGGGGTTTCCCAAGTCCAGTTGCCTGGCGCTGCTGGATACCCTGGAAGGGGAAGGCTACGCCCACCAGACGGGCGGCCGCTACTACCTGACGCGCCGCTGGTTCAACGAGGCGCGCGCCATCGCCGAACACGACCAGTTGGCCGCCCGCGTCCGGCCGGTGCTGGAAGAACTGCGCGACAAGCTGCGCGAGACGCTGATCCTGGCCCAGCGCTCGGACAGCCAGGTGCTCTACCTGGACGTGGCCGAACCCGAGCGCATCGTCCGCTTCACCGCCCGCACCGGCGAACTCAAGCCCCTGCACGCCGCCGCCTCGGGGCGCGCGCTGCTGGCCGCGATGGCGCCGGCCGAACGCGAGGCGCTGCTCGCGCGCATGCCGCTGCCGCGCTTCACCGACCAGACGCCAACGACGCGGGACGCGCTACAAAAGATGCTGGAGGAAGGGGACCGGCGGGGCTATCACGTGAATCTGGGCGAGCACCAGGCCGACACGCTGTCGGTGGCCGCCCCGGTGGTGCTGTATGGCACGCCCTATGCACTGACCGTCGGGGCGCCGCTGGAGCGCGCGAAACCGCAGGTGCGGCAGATAGGCGGGATGCTGGTGGAAGCGGCGGCCAGGCTGGCCGCCGAGGTCGGCCGCGCCAACGCGGCGCCGGCCTGACACCGCCTACGCCGCCCCGTTCTCGTCCAGGCGCAGCGAGCGGGCCAGTTCGTTGATCCGGTCCTTGGTCTCTTCGACCAGCGAGCCGATCTCGCTGGCCGACGTGGACGAACGCATGGCGAGCTTGCGCACTTCGTCAGCCACCACCGCGAAACCACGCCCGGCGTCGCCGGCGCGGGCGGCCTCGATGGCCGCGTTCAGCGACAGCAGGTTGGTCTGCGCGGCGATCTCGTTGATGACCGCCACGATCTGGCCGATCTGCTCGCTGGAGGCCAGCACGGAATTCATGGCGCTGTGCGTGGTCTCGCGCTCGGTGTGCTCGGCCTGCACGTTCTTCAGGAAGGCGGTGTAGGCGATCTTGCCCTCGAGCCGTATCTTCGACAGCGACAGGAGGCCCCATACGCGCGTGCCGTCCTTGCGCTCGATGGGCACCTCACGGCTGGTGCCCACGATCTTGTCCTTGCCGGTCTCGCGGTTGGCCTCGACCAGCCGGTCGTGGTCGGCCTGGATGGCATGGGGCACCAGCATCTTGACGTTCCTGCCCAGGACCTCGTCGCGGCCGTAGCCCCACAGACGTTCGGCCGCGGCGTTGAAGAAGGTGACGTTGTTCTGTTCGTCGATGGTGACCACCGCGTCCAGCGCCTGCTCCAGCGTCTGGTTCATCATCTCGCGCGCGTTGTGCTCGCCCGTGATGTCCTTGACGAAGGCCGTGTAGGTGATGCGGTCGCCCACCTTCACGCGCGACAGCGACAGGCTCGCCCACACCTTGGCGCCGTCCTTGCGCTCGAGCCTCACCTCGCGGCTGGTGCCCACGATCTTGTCCACGCCGGTGCTGCGGTTGGCGTTCACGTAGCCATCGTGGGCGGCCTGGATGGCCTGGGGCACCAGCATCTTGACGTTGCGCCCGATCACCTCCGCGCGGTCATAGCCCCACAGCCGTTCGGCGGCCGAATTGAAGAACGTGACGTTGTTCTCGGCGTCGATCGAGACCACGGCGTCGATGGCCTGCTCCAGCGTCTGGTTGATGACCTCGCGCACTTCTCGCTCGCGCGAGATGTCCTTGACGAAAGCGGTGTACAGGATACGGTCGCCGACCCGGATCTTGGACAGCGACAGCGCGCCCCAGGCCTGGGTGCCGTCCTTGCGCTCGACCTGCACCTCGCGACTGGTGCCCACGATCTTGTCCTTGCCGGTCTCGCGGTTGGCCTGGACCAGCCGGTCGTGGTCGGCCTGGATGCCGCGCGGCACCAGCATCTTGACGTTGCGCCCGATCACCTCCGCGCGGTCATAGCCCCAGAAGCGCTCGGCGGCGGCATTGAAGAAGGTGACGTTGTTCTTCTCGTCGATGGAGACAACGGCGTCCAGCGCCTGCTCCAGCGTCTGGTTGATGGTCTCGCGCTCCTCGTGCTGCGCGGTGATGTCGCGCACGAAGGCGGTGTAGGTGATGTGCCGGCCGATGTTCACCCGCGACAGGGACAGGCTGACCCAGACCTTGCGGCCGTCCTTGCGGTCGATCTGCACCTTGCGGCTGGTGCCCACGATCTTGTTCTGTCCGGTCTCGCGGTGGGCGTTGACGTAGCCGTCGTGGGCCGCCTGGATGGCCTGCGGCACCAGCATCTTGACGTTGCGCCCGATCACTTCCGATCGCTCGTAGCCCCATAGCCGCTGCGCCGCGGCGTTGTAGAAGGTCACGTTGTTGTGCTGGTCGATGCTGACCACCGCATCGACGGCCTGTTCCAGCACCTGGGTGGAACGATCCGAACGGAATTCGAATACGCGCGCCAAGCGACTTGCGGTTCCCGACATGCCGACCTCCTATGAATACCAGGATCTCGGCCGCGCCCCGGGGGAATGGATCAGGGACAACCCTGAGTGCGCATAACTTCGGTCATCACGAACCTTTCTCCGCGCCGAAGGCTTCAATCCAGGCGGATGCCGAACTCGGCGACGATCGCACCCGCACGCCTGTAGTCGTCGCGCGTGCGCCGCGTGAAGTCTTCCGCCGAGCCCCCCACCGGCACTTCCCACTGCGCGCGGAATTCCTTCTGCACGTCGGGTTCGGCCAGGATGGCCGCGACCTCGCGATTGAGCCGCGCGACCACCGGCGCGGGCGTACCGGCGGGCGCCAGCATGCCGTACCAGGTCGTCACGTCCAGCCCCTTCACGCCCTGTTCCTCCAGCGTCGGGACCTGGGGCAACAGCGGGGAACGGGTAGGCTGCACGACGCCCAGGGCCACCATCTTGCCGGCCTGGACATGCGGCCAGAGCGAGCCGGGCACGCCATAGATCAGGTCGATGTGGCCGCCCAGGAGGTCGGTGATGGCGGGCGCCGTGCCCTTGTAGGGCACGTGCGTGATCGACACGCCCGCCGCGCGGTTGAACAGTTCTCCGGCGATGTGCATGGGCGAGCCGCTGCCCGGGCTGCCATAGCTCAGGCCCGGGCGCTTCCTGGCCAGCGCGACCAGTCCGGCCGCGTCGGACACGTCCAGGCCGGGCCGCGCGGCCAGCAGCAGCATGCCTTGCGACAGCTGGATGACCGGCGCGAAGGCGCGCACGACGGCTGGCGTACTTGCCTTGGGCAACAGATGGGCGGCCAGGATGTCCTGCTGCATCTCCTGGGCGTAGTCCTGCTTGGCCGCCCACTCCGCGCCTTCGTCCGGCAGGCAGGGGGCGGGCCGCGTCAAGGCATAGCCATAGGTCTGGCATACGCCCTCGCCTTCGGCGCGCATGCCCTTGGGCCGCTCGCCCGCCTGCACGGCGCGGATGCCCGCCCGCAACTGGCGGCGGAACAAGGCGATGCCGGCATCGGCGGCGGTGAGGTTCTCGTTGGCCTGGATCGCCATCCTGCCCTGCGCGACCCAGGCATCCCAGTCGCCCGGGTTGCGGTGCCGTTCCTCGTAGCTGCGCTCGCCCGTCTGGCCGAAGGTGATCGTGGCAAGGTAGTCGGCACGCGCTTTTTCGCTCCATTTGGGCGACAAATGCAGCCATCCCATGTGCATCGCGTTGAAATCGTCGTTGGGCACGATCCAGGTCGACAGGCCCAGGCCATGGCTGGAAGGCAGTTGGCGCCGGTAGCGCAGCTCGATCGCCTGCCGTCTGCCCGGCTCGCCAGCCATGTTCTCGGGAATCGCGTCGCCCAGGCGGATGCCGTCGGGCACGCGGGCGATGTTGGGCAGGATCAGCTCGTTGACGCGGCAGTAGTACAGGTCATGCACGCGCCGCACGCTGGTGGTGATCTGCCCGATGGGCGTCTCGCAGGCCTGGATGACGGGAAGATCGTAGGCGTAGTCGCCGAACTGCTGCACGTCGAACATCGAATGCAGAAAGGTCAGGTGGATGGGATCCTGCGTGTTCTCGCGCAATTGCACCCAATTGCATGGGTTATGCCAGCAGAACGGCAGATATTCTTCCTCGTCGTGGTGCATGAAGTCGTAGTCGGGAAATGGCGGCCGCTGGTCGGGCGGTCCCATGTACGCGAACACCAGGCCGCGGAACTCCCGCACCGGATAGGCGCCGTGATACATGCGGGACGCCAGCGTGCCGGGCACCTTCTCGCCCGGCACGTCCAGCAGCGCGCCGTCCACGCCATAGTGCCAGCCATGGTAGGCGCAGCGCAGCCCGTGGTCCACGATCAGCGCGAACTCCAGCGAGGTGCGCCGATGGCTGCAATACCGCTCCAGCAGGCCGAGCTGGCCGGAGCGGTCGCGGAACACCACCAGTTCTTCGCCCAGGATGGTGATGGGCACGGGCAGGTCCTTGATGTCGGCGGCCAGCGCCACCGGCTGCCAGAAACGGCGCAGGTACTCGCCGGCGGGCGTGCCGCGGCCGACCTCGGCCAGTTCCCGGTCGGGCGTCGTGGATTGCCGGCGGTCGTAGCCGCCATACGGTCGGGTTGCGTTGCGGACATCCTGCGCCATCGCGAGCCTCATCGAAGTGGAATTGATCGCATTGTCCCGACCGGCCCACGGCAGGGGAAGCCGGCCACGGTCAATTCAGCTGTAGGTAAACAGGATGTAATCGAACGTGCAGCACTAGGTATCGCGATAGAGCCATGGCACACTCGGCCTGTTCCGTCCGGCCCGGGATCACGCCATGGACCATTGCAAACAGCTCGAATCCTTCGTTGCCGTGGCGCTGCACGGCAGCTTCTCGGCCGCGGCCCGCAGCGAAGGCGTGGCTCCCAACGTGATGCGCGAACGCATCGACGCGCTGGAGGGGCGCCTGGGCGCCCGGCTGGTGCACCGCAGCCCGCGCGGGCTGTCGCTGACCGAGGCGGGCGCCGGCTTCCTGGATGCCGCGCGCGCCTTGCTCGCCAACCTGGAACAGGCCGAGGCGGCCGTCTCGGCGCGCGCCTCGGGCGCGCACGGCCACCTGCGCGTCACCGCCCCCGCGGGCTTCGGGCGGCGGCACATCGCCCCGCTGATCCCGGCGCTGGTGGCCCGCCATCCTTCGCTCGACATCACGCTGGACCTGCACGACCACTACGCCAGCCTGCCCACCGGCGACTTCGATTGCGCCTTCTTCATCGGCGACCCTCCCGACAGCAGCCAGGTCGCGATCCCGCTGGGCGGGACGCGGCGCGTGGTGGTCGGCAGCCCCGCCTACCTGGACCGCGCGGGCGTACCGGCCCGCCCCGCCGACCTCGCCCGCCACAACTGCCTGTGCTTCCACGGCGAAAGCCAGATGCAGGCCCGCCATTGGCAGTTCCGGGTGGATGGCCGGCTGCTGCAGCAGCCGGTCTCCGGCACGCTGCGCTGCTCGGACGGATCGACGCTGCACCAATGGGCACTGGCCGGCATAGGCCTGGCCTGGCGCGCGCTGTGGGAGGTCGACGACGACCTGCGCCACGGCCGGCTGCGGTCGGTGCTGGACGACTACGCGGTGTCGAACGTGGGCATCTACGCCGTGGTGCCCCAGCGCCGGCACATGCCGTCGCGGGTGCGGGTGTTCATCGACCACCTGCGGCAGGCCTACGGCGATCCGGGTTATCCGTCGGCGCCGGCGGCGCGGCTGTAGTTCAGGACGCCTGGGCGGCCCGCGCCTTGGCATAGCGGATGAACAGGGCGGGGATCTCCGGCAAGGTCCGGCCCCGCACGCCGACCAGCACCGGTTGCAGTCTGGGCGACTGTCCCGGCACGGCATGGAACTCCAGCACGCCCGCCTCCACTTCCGCAGCGAAGACGCTGCGGCCGGCCAGGGTGAAGCAGCCTCCCAGCGCCAGCATCTCGCGCAGTATCTCGGCCGAGCCCGCTTCCTGGAAAAGCGGCATCGCGGGGGTGACTCCCGCGTCCTGGAACAGCAGCCTGACCGACGCTTCGTACAGCGTGCCGCGGCGCACGGAATACAGCGGCAGCCCGGCCAGCACCTGCATCAGCGGCCGCCCGCCGGGACGCACGGTTCCCGCTTTCGCCACCCAGCCCAGTTGCTCGTTGAAGCGCGCCTGGACCGTCATGGTGCCGTCCACCGCCGCGCCAGGCAGGAAGGCGCAATCGATATCCCCTTCGGCCAGGCAGGCGCGGATTTCCTCCGAGGTCCCCGCGCGCACGGTCAGCCGCACGCCCCGGTTTTCGCGGATGAAACCGGACAGCACCCTGGGCACCAGGCTGGCCGTGGCCGTGTGGAAGGCGCCGATGCGCAGTTCGGGGCGCCCGCCGGCACCCTGCTGCACCGACGCGATGGCGCTGGCCGATAGCCGCAGCAGTTCGCGGCAATGCGGCAGCAGCGCCTCGCCCGCGCTGGTCAGGTTGACGCCCCGGTTGTGCCGGCGCAGCAGCGCCACGCCGACGCTGGCTTCCAACTGGGCGAGGCGGGTGGAGACGTTGGACTGCACGGTGCCGAGCGACACGGCCGCCCCGGAAATGCTCTGGGCTTGCGCCACGGCCAGGAAGTAGCGGGCGGATTCGATGTCGAGCAGCGGCGCGTTCATCGTTCCAGCATAGCAGGATGGCACTTTCTCATATCCATGAAAAAGATTGATCCCATCTTTAAAACAGGGATCCATCTCCACATCCCGGGACTATCGTGACGGCATGGAAAAAAGCTATGACGCAATCGTGATAGGCGCGGGATCCGCCGGCTGCATCGTCGCCCGCCGCCTGTCGGAGGACGGCCAGTGCCGGGTGCTGCTGCTCGAGGCGGGCCGGGACCCCGGTCCCCTGGAAACGCCGGCCATCCGCCACCCCTATCCGCTCTCGGCCTACGACGCGGCGCTGCAATGGCCCGGGCTGACAGGACAGATCGTGGGCGGCGCCGACCGCCGCATGGCCCGCGTCCCGCAGGGCCGGCTCGTGGGCGGTTCGTCGTCCATCAACGCCATGGTGGCGATGCGCGGGATCGCGGCGGACTTCGACGAATGGTGCGAAGCCGGCGCGCAGGGCTGGAGCTGGCGCGACGTGGAGCCCTACTTCCGCCGGCTCGAATCCGCCGATCCGCACCGGGACTGCGACGATGCCGCCGCCATCGCCATCACGCGGCAATCGGCCTCGCCGCATCGGCGGCTCAGCAACGCGCTGCTCGCCACGTGGGAAGACGCGGGCTATCCGCGTATCGCGGATCCCAATACCGATTTCCGCGACGGCTGCTTCGTGCAGCCGGTCTCGACCGACCGGGGCGGCCGCTGCTCGGCGAACCGCGCCTACCTGGGCACGGCCACGCGGGCCCGGGCCAACCTGGACATCCTGCCCGACACGCGCTGCCTGCGGCTGCGGATCGAACAAGGACGCGTGTGCGGCGTCGAAACCGAGTCGGCCGGCACGCCGCGGGTCTTCCTGGCCCCTCGCGTCTTCCTGTGCGCCGGCGCGTTGCAGACGCCCACCCTGCTGCTGCGTTCCGGCATCGGCGATGCCGCCGCGCTCGAAGCGCTGGGCATCCGGACGGTGGCGGACCTGCCCGGCGTCGGTCGCAACCTGCAAAACCATTGCGCTCTGCCCCTGGGCGTCATCCTGAAAGGCAGAAAAGGACTGCCGCCCGGCCTGCCGACCGCGCACGCAGCCTTGCGGCTGTCCTCGGGTGCCCATCGCTCCGGCGGCGACGTCTACCTGTCGGTCTGGGACCGGGCCGCGTGGCATGCCGCGGGCAGCCACGTGGGTGTACTGAACGTCGTGCTCCACCGCCCCGCGTCGAGCGGATCGGTCACCCTGCGCTCCGGCGACAGCCGGATCGCGCCCGCCATCGACTTCAACATGCTCGACCACCGATCGGACGTCGAGCGCCTGTCGATGGGCGTGCGGGCTGCGATGGAGTTCCTGGAAAGCCCGCGTGTACGCGCCATCGGCCGCGGCACCGGACTGGTCAAGCTGGGCAAGGCCGCCGCGTGGATGGGCTTTCGCACGTCCGCGACGCGCCTGGCGAGCCGCGCCATGACCGCCGCCAGCAGCCTCTGGCCCGGCCTCCTGTCACCCCTGTATGCGCTGGCGGTAAAGCCGCTGCCTGATCCGCTGCTGGGCCCCGCCGACCCGCAGGCCATGCAGGCGGCGCTGCGGGCGTCGATCGTGCTCCAGTACCACCTGGTCGGCACCTGCGCGATGGGCCCGGCGGCATCGAGGCTGTCGGTGGCATCGCCCGACGGCCAGGTCCACGGCGTGGCGGGGCTGACGATCGCCGACGCGTCCCTGCTGCCCGCGGTGCCGCGCGCCAACACCAATCTTCCGGTGATGATGGCCGCGGAGAAAATCTCGGCCATGTTCCTGAATCGATGAAAAAAGACACCCGCGCGACAGGCGCGAACAAGGAGACATCATGCTGACACGACGGACCTTCCTGGGCATCGCCGCCGGCGCCGCCATCACCGTCCGGCCCGCTTTCGGGGAAACCTTTCCTTCCCGGCCGGTCAAGGCCCTGCTGGGCCTGAGCCCGGGCGGCGGCGCGGACCTGCTGGCCCGCATTCTCTTCCGCAGCATGGAGGCGGAACTTCACCAGCCCATCGTGCTGGAGAACCGGCCCGGCGCCGGCACCACGCTGGCGGCGGAGGGCACCGCCCGCGCCGAGCCCGACGGCTACACGATGTACGTGGCCACGGGCAGCTACGTCACGAGCGCGGTCCTGCTGCGGGAACGCGGCGCGGCGCTGCAGCGTTCGGGCCGGGGCCTGCTGGATGCGCTCGCGCCGGTCAGCCTGATGTTCACCGCACCCTATTGCATCGCCGCGCGGCGCGGTTCGGGGCTGGACTCGATCCAGGACGTGCTGGCGCAGGCCCGGCGGCGCCCGGGCGAACTCACCTATGCCTCGTCCGGCATAGGCAGCCAGCCCCATTTCGCCGGCGAGCTGTTCCAGTCCGCCACCGGGACCCGGCTCCTGCACATCCCCTACAAGGGCCTGGGGCCCGCCATTGTGGGCGTGCTGGGCGACCAGGTGCAGTTGGTGTTCTCGGACATGAACTCGGTCTTTCCCCGGCACCGCAGCGGCGAGATGAAGATCCTGGCGGTGACCGGCGACGCGCGGCCCGCGCTGGCGCCCGACATCCCGACGATGAAGGAATCCGGCATCGCCGGCATGGATATCGCCGCCTGGCAAGGCTATCTGGTGCCCGCACGAACGCCGGCCGCACGCATCGACGTGCTGGCCTCGGCCATCGACCGCAGCCTGCGCGACCCGGCGGTGCGCGACCGCGTGCTCGAGAACGCCGGCGTGCCGGCGGACACGTCGCCGGCGCACTTCCGCGCCTTCCTCGAAAAAGAAACGCGGCTCTATCGCAGGCTCGCGGAATCCGCGGGCATCAAGGCGGATTACTAACAGCGTCCGGCATGGACAGGGAGAGACAGGTGGTCAACTACGATTTTTCAGGACAGGTCGCCGTCGTGACCGGCGCGGCCAGCGGCGTGGGGCTGCGCATCGCGCAGGACCTGCTGGGCGCCGGCGCGCGGGTGTCGATGTGGGATGTCGGCGCCGAGACGCTGCGGGCGTCGGCCGCGTCCCTGGACCCGGCCGATGGCATCGATCAACGCACGGTGGACGTGCGGCGTCACGAGCAGGTGGAACAGGCGGCCCACGCCGTCCTTGCCCGCTGGGGGCGGATCGACATATTGATCAACAATGCGGGCATCATCCGCCCGCCCGGCCCGTTGGCCTCGTCGTCGCTGGCCGACTGGGACGACGTCCTGGCCGTCAACCTGACCGGCACCTTCCACTGCTGCCGGGCCGTGATGCCCATCATGGCGCAGGCGGGATACGGACGCGTGGTCAACGTCGGCTCGACCTCCGGCAAGGAAGGCAATCCCTACACGCCCTCGTACTCCGCGGCCAAGGCGGGCGTCATCGCGCTGACCAAGAGCCTGGGCAAGGAATTCGCCGCCAGCGGCGTGCTGGTCAACTGCGTCGCGCCCACCGTGCTGAACACGCCCATGACCCGCCGCAACATCGAGATCGCGCCGGAACGCACGCAGCGGCTGCTGGAAAAGATTCCCATGGGCCGCCTCGGCGAAGTGGAAGAACTGGCCGCCATGCTGGCCTGGCTGTCGTCGCGGGCGTGCAGCTTCAGCACGGGCGCGGTCTTCGACCTGTCCGGCGGGCGCGCCACCTATTAGTCCCCCACAGCCGCACTTGATCCGCAAATGAAAAACGCCCGTGAGGGCGTTTTTCATTCAGACCGCAACGAACGTCCATCCAACCCAGGGCACAGCGGCGCCGGGCCGCCCCAAGGCGGGTCCCCGCCCCCTCGGGGGGCTGCCGCGTAGCGGCTGGGGGGCTCACCATGCTGGGGCGCGCGTCAGCGCGTAGGGGGGCCCTCTACCCCAGCTTGGCCAAGGCCGCGTTCAGCGTGGCGCTGGGACGCATGGCCTTGCTGGCCAGCTCGGGGCTGGGACGGTAGTAGCCGCCGATGTCGTTCGGCTTGCCTTGCACCGCGCCCAGCTCAGCCACGATCTTGGCTTCGTTGTCGGCCAATTCCTTGGCGACGGGCGCGAACGCGGCCTGCAGTTCCTTGTCCCCGGTCTGGGCGGCCAGGGCCTGGGCCCAGTACAGGGCCAGGTAGAAGTGGCTGCCGCGGTTGTCCAGGCCGCCGACCTTGCGGGCGGGCGACTTGTCCTCGTCCAGGAACTTGCCGGTGGCCTGGTCCAGCGTGGTGGCCAGCACCTTGGCCTTGGCGTTCTTGTACGTGTCGGCCAGGTGTTCGATGGAAGCGGCCAGGGCCAGGAACTCGCCCAGCGAATCCCAGCGCAGGAAGCCTTCTTCCAGGAACTGCTGCACGTGCTTGGGCGCCGAGCCGCCGGCACCGGTCTCGAACAGGCCGCCGCCGGCCATCAGCGGAACGATGGACAGCATCTTGGCGCTGGTGCCCAGTTCCATGATGGGGAACAGGTCGGTCAGGTAGTCGCGCAGCACGTTGCCGGTGACCGAGATGGTGTCCTGGCCCTTGCGGATACGCTCGACCGACAGCCGGGTGGCCTCGACCGGCGACAGGATGCGGATGTCCAGGCCGCTGGTGTCGTGGTCCTTCAGGTACTTCTCGACCTTGGCGATGATCTGGGCATCGTGGGCGCGGTTCTTGTCCAGCCAGAACACGGCCGGGGCGCCGGTGGCGCGGGCGCGGCTGACGGCCAGCTTGACCCAGTCCTGGACCGGCGCGTCCTTGGTCTGGCACATGCGGAAGATGTCGCCGGCTTCGACCGGCTGCTCCAGCAGCACCTTGCCGGCTTCGTCGACCACGCGCACCGTGCCGTCGGCCGGCAGCTGGAAGGTCTTGTCGTGCGAACCGTATTCCTCGGCGGCCTGGGCCATCAGGCCGACGTTGGGCACGGTGCCCATCGTGACCGGGTCGAACGGGCCGTTCTTCTTGCAGTCCTCGATGACGACCTGGTAGACGTCGGCGTAGCAGCGATCGGGAATCACGGCCTTGGCGTCATGCAGCTGGCCGTCCGGGCCCCACATCTTGCCCGACTCGCGGATCATGGCGGGCATCGAGGCGTCGATGATGACGTCGCTGGGCACGTGCAGGTTGGTGATGCCCTTGTCGGAGTTCACCATGGCCAGTTCGGGACGCCTGGCGTATTCGGCCTTGATGTCGGCTTCGATCTCGGCCTGCTTGTCGGCCGGCAGGTCCTTGATCTTGGCGTACAGGTCGCCCAGGCCGTTGTTGGGGTCGAAGCCGACCTGCTTGAGCGCGTCGGCGTGCTTGGCCAGCACATCCTTGAAGAACACGGACACCACCTGGCCGAACAGGATGGGGTCCGAGACCTTCATCATGGTGGCCTTCAGGTGCACCGAGAACAGCACGCCCTGCTTCTTGGCGTCCTCGATCTGGGCTTCGATGAAGCTGGCCAGTTTCTTCTTGCTCATGGTCGAGGCGTCGATGATCTCGCCCGCCTTGACCGCGGTCTTTTCCTTCAGCACCTTGGTCGTGCCGTCCTTGCCCACCAGCTCGATGCGGACGTTGCCGGCGTTCTCGACCACGGCGGACTTCTCGCTGCCGTAGAAGTCGCCGCTTTCCATATGGGCGACGTGCGACTTCGAGTCGGCGCTCCAGGCGCCCATCTTGTGGGGGTGCTTGCGGGCGTAGTTCTTGACCGACAGCGGCGCGCGGCGATCGGAGTTGCCTTCGCGCAGGACCGGGTTCACGGCGCTGCCCTTGACCTTGTCGTAGCGGGCCTTGACGTCCTTGTCGGTGTCGTTCTTGACCTCGTCCGGATAGTCGGGAAGCTTGTAGCCCTTCTGCTGCAGTTCCTTGATCGCGGCCTTGAGCTGCGGGATCGAGGCGCTGATGTTGGGCAGCTTGATGATGTTGGCTTCCGGCTTGGTCGCCAGCTGGCCGAGGTAGGCCAGGTCGTCCGAGATCTTCTGCGCGTCGGTCAGGTACTCGGGGAACACGGCGATGATGCGGCCGGAAAGGGAGATGTCCCGCGTTTCGACGTCGACGCCGGCGGAACGGGTGAAAGCCTGGACGATGGGCAGCAGCGAGTACGTCGCCAGTGCAGGCGCTTCGTCAGTGAGGGTGTAGATGATCTTCGACGTGGTAGACATTCTTTATTGAATCTCACTCGATTACGGAAGTAGCGGAGATTCTCGGACAACCCCCTGGGACCGGGCATGCACTGGCGGCCATGCAGGGGACGTCGCGCGGGCGCCCTGACACCCGCGCGCCGGCTTCGATTGCCTGAAGAATCGCGTCCTCGCGAATGCCGTGGCGGCCCGGGCCTCCCGGCCCCGGATCCGCGGCTTTCACAATGCGGAGTGAGATTTTATCACTGCCTGCCTGGTCGGCGCCCCGGGCGGCAACGACGGGAAAGCCGTCCCGTCATGCACATCCGAGCACGACGCGGACCGCCAGCGCTCGGCCGCGCCGGACGCGACTCCGGCGACAACCGCGCCTTTCCGGCTCGACCGGGCACGGCACTTGCGCAATCGGGTCGCCCGTGGCGGGCATGCGTGCCCGCCGCCGTCCATCCACCTTCCAATCGGAGATCTTCATGCGCGCCATCCTGCTCTGGCTCCTGGGCGTTCCCATTCCCATCATCATCCTGCTCGCCCTGTTCTGGCACTAGCGCCCGCGCCGCTTCGCGGTCCACGCCTCCTTCCAACCACAAGAAAAGGCCACCTCATGGAAAACGCTACATCCGCAGGTAATTCTTACGTTTCCAGCCCCACCCTGGCACGCGCGAACGAATCCCCCGCGTCCGCGGTCTCCTGGGCCGCCATCATCGCCGGCGCCGTCATCGCCTCGGCGGTCTCCTTCATGCTGCTCGCCGGCGGCGCGGGACTGGGCTTCGTCTCGATGTCCCCGTGGTCCGGCGAAGGGGCCTCGGCCACCGCGCTGGGCATAGGCGCCATCGTCTGGATGATCCTGACCCACATCATCGCGTACGGCCTGGGCGGCTACCTGGCCGGACGGCTGCGCACGAAATGGGTCGGCATCCACACCGACGAGACCTACTTCCGCGACACCGCGCACGGCTTCCTGGTGTGGGCGCTGAGCGCCGTCGTCAGCGCCATCGTGCTCGGTTCAGCGCTGATGTCCGCCGCGGCCGGCACGGCGAAGGCCGGCGCCACCATCGCCGCGGGCACCGGCGCCGCAGCCACGGCCGCCGCCGGGCAGGCGATGCAGACGGACCAGGGCGGCATGCCGACCGGCTACGTGGCCGACCTGCTGCTGCGGAGCGAACAGCCCAACCCGGCCGGGGACCCCGGCGCGGTGCGGGCCGAGGTCGGCCGCATCGTCGCCGCCAGCGTGGCCCGCGGGGAGCTGAGCGCCGAGGACCGCGGCTACCTGGCGCGGGTCGTCTCGGCGCAGACCGGCGCCGACCAGGCCACGGCCGAGAAGCGGGTGGACGACGTCGTCACGCGCGCCCGGCAGGCGGCCCAGCAGGCCGAGCAGACCGCGCGGCAGGCGGCGGACACGGCCCGCAAGGCGGCCGCTGCGTTCGCCCTGTGGGCCTTCGCGGCCATGCTGATCGGCGCCTTCGTGGCAAGCTGGATGGCCACCGTGGGAGGCCGGAGCCGCGACGACATCGTCTAGCGGAACGGGCCGGGCCGGCCGCGGGCGTCGATTTGCGCGACAATTGCGGCATCGACCACACGCGGCGCCCGCCGGCCCGCCCCAGCCCCTTCCCCCCGCAATGACAGCGCCGCGCAGCGACACTCCCTTCAGCCTCAAGCAGATCGCCGTCCCGGCATTCGGTCCATCAGTCCTCTACGGCGTCGGCAACGGCGCCATCCTCCCGATCATCGCGCTCAGCGCCCGCGAGCTCGGCGCCTCGGTGGCCCTGGCCGGATTGATCGTGTCCCTGATGGGCATAGGTTCGCTGGTCAGTAACATCCCGGCCGCCATGATCACGTCCCGCCACGGGGAACGCCGGTCCATGGCGGGCGCGGCCGCGTTCAGCGTGCTGGCGCTGCTGCTGTGCATCTTCGCCACGCATGCCTGGATGCTGGCCGTGGGGGTCTTCCTGGTGGGCATGGCGGCGTCGGTCTTCATGCTGGCCCGCCAGACCTACCTGATCGATGCCGTGCCCTCCTACATGCGGGCGCGGGCACTCTCCACACTGGGCGGCACCAACCGGATAGGCGTCTTCATCGGCCCTTTCGCCGGCGCGGCCATGATTCACTTCGTGGGCATCAACGGTGCCTACTGGGTGGCCGCGGTGGCGATCTCAGGCGCCGGGCTGATCGCTCACCTCGCCCCCGAGATGGGCGGCCAGCTCCATGCCGATCCCGCGCGCGCCAAGCCGCGCGTCCAGGACATCGCGCGCGACCATGCCAAGGTGTTCCTGACCCTGGGCCTGGGCATCCTGCTGGTCAGCGCCCTGCGCTCGTCGCGCCAGGTCGTGATCCCGCTGTGGGCCGACCACCTGGGGCTCGCGCCGACCGCCGCCTCGATCATCTACGGGCTGGTCGCCGCCATCGACATGTCGGTGTTCTACCCGGCCGGCACGATCATGGACCGGCACGGCCGCCTGTGGGTGGCGCTGCCCTCCGTGCTGCTGATGGGCGGCGCGCTGATGGCCACCTCGCTGACGACCGGCGTCGTGTCCTTCCTGATCGTGTCGCTGATCCTGGGCTTCGGCAACGGCATCAGTTCGGGCATCGTCATGACACTGGGGGCCGACTCCTCGCCCGCCCATGGACGCACGGAGTTCCTGGGCATCTGGCGCCTGATCGCCGACGTGGGCAACAGCCTCGGACCGGTCATCCTGTCGGCCATCACGGCCCTGGCGTCGCTGACCATAGGGGTGGCATCGGTAGGCACGCTGGGGCTCGCAGCGGCGGCCGTCCTTTGGCGGTGGCTGCCGAAGAGGGCCCCCCCTACGCGCTGACGCGCGCCCCCCAGGGGGCGATGCGGGTGGACCGGCGGAGCCGGATCCACCGCATCCTGGGTCTAGTACCCGTTTCTTGGGTTGTAGCGCCGGTGCTATCGCTGGCTGCCGGCGACAGCACCGGTGCTTCATCCCAAGACAGTTTCCCCAGACCCAGGAAACCGCGGATCTGGCTTTGCAGTCCGCCGGTTTCGCCCCCTCGAGGGGGCCCGCGCAAGCGGGTAGGGGGTGGGCTTCCCCGACCGGCGGAGTCGGATCCTGGGTCTGCTCTTCGTTACTCGGGTTTTACGCCGGCTTCGGCGATGACTTCTTCCCAACGCTTCTTTTCGCTGCGGATGAAGTCGCGCGCCTGGGCGTGGGACTTGATCATCGGATAGGTGCCCAGTTCCGTCAGGCGGGCGACGAAGGGGCCCTGGCGCAGCGCCGCGTTGACGTCGGCGCTGGTCCGGTCGATCACGGCCTGGGGCGTGCCCTTGGGGGCGAACATGGCGAACCAGCCGGAAGCGACGGTGCCGGGTACGGCGTCCTTGGCCAGGGGAATGCCTTCCAGGCCGGGCAGCGCTTCGTCGGCCGTGACGGCGATGGCCTGGATGCGGCCGCTGCGCACCAACGGAAGCAGCGGCGCGGTGCCGTCGACGTACAGCGGGATGTCGCCCTTGATCAGCGCCTGGATGGCCTGCGTCGTACCGCTGAAACCGATCTGCCGGAACCGGGCATGGGCGTACTGGCCCATCATCTCGGAGGTCAGGTGGGGAACGGATCCGCGGCGGGGGCTGCCGATGACCACGTCGTCGGGCCTGGCGCGGGCGGCGGCCAGGATCTCGGCCACGCTCTTGTACGGCGCCTGGGCATTGGCGACGAACAGCATCGGCGTATAGGCGATGGTGGCCACCGTCTCGGCATCGCGTTCGATGTCGAAGCGGGCTTCCTTGTACATGACCGGCGTGGTCACGGCCGCCGCGGCATGAAAGAGCCCCAGCGTATAGCCGTCGGGCGCGGCCTGGGCCAGTTCCTGCATGGCGGCGATGCCGTTGCCGGCGGGGCGGTTCTCCACCACCACCTGCTGGCCCCAGGCCGCGGTCAGCCGTTCGGCCACCAGCCGCGCGATGATGTCGGGGGCGCTGCCGGCGATGGACGGCACCACCATCTTCACCATGCGGGCCGGATAGGTCTCGGCGGCAAGCGCCGGCACCGCGGCCAGGATGCCCGCCAGCGCGGCGGCGCAGGCCAGTTTGCGATCCATGTCGTGTCTCCTCCGGTACGCGCGGGCAGGCTGGGCGCCACCCGCTCCTCGACCATATTTGATATGCATTCAATTAATGTACGAATAATTGATTGAGTATCAAATAATGGTTTGTACGGAGGCAGGACGCGCGCCGCGCCATGGCGATCCTATCCCTGGCGCGGGCGCCGGGTAGAGGAAGCGCCCGCGCGCCAGGCGGCGATGCCGTCCAGCGTGATGCGCAGCCCTTCGTCGAAAGCCGTGGCCGAACTCAGGCGAGCGAACGAGCGGCTGATGGCGCGCGCGGCGGGGTAGGGATCCGCCGACTCCAGCCGCGCCCGGATGAAATCCTCGTGGTAGGCCGGCATCTGCCGCGAAGCCTCGGCCATGCTGGCGCCCACCAGGTACTGGGCGATCAGGTGGTAGGCCAGCGCCACCTGGTCGTTCGTGAAGCCGCCCTGCATGATGGCCGAGGCCATATGGTTGAAGAACACCATGCCGTAGTCGGTCTCGTCCGGCTCGACGTCCTGGAACAGGCGGTAGCGGTTGTGCGAGGCCACGTACATGCTGGCACCCGGATTGGCGATGGCCACCGCGAAGCTCAGCCGCGCGATGGTCTCGACGTCCGAGCGCCAGTCGCCAGTCAGCGCGGGCAGCTTCTCGACCCGCTGGCGGTAATAGTCGTTCAGGACGCCCGACACCAGCTTGTCGCGTCCGCCCATGTAGTAGTGGATGAGGCCCGGCGCGACGCCGAAATCGCGCGCCAGCTGCACCATCGAGATCTGGTCCAGCGGCATGCTCTTGGCCAGTTCTATCGCGCGCTGGAGTATGGCCCAGCGGCTCAGCATGGGCTCGGCGGTGATCGGCGATTCGACCTTGGGAGGCCGGCCGCGGCGGCGGGGAACGGGGGCCTGGGCGGCGGCCTTCTTGGGGGCGGGCATGGCGGGCGGGGCGGGTGGAGACGGCTCTATCGTAGAAAATTATTGCCAGGGCGGCAATTTCCGCGTCCGTCGCGCCCGCTATCCGGCCAGCGCCGCCACCCCGGCCTCCTCCATCTCGCGGACCAGTTCCGGATACTGGAGCTTCAGGCGGTCGCGATCGACCCGCCCCGTGCGGGTCATGAAGCGGTAGACGAATTCGTGCGGCGAGTCGATCCGCATCCATTCGCGCACGCGCTCGTACCAGGTGTAGGACGCTTCCGAGGCGCGGATGAGCCGCTGCTTGGCGGGCTTGCGCGACGCCACGTACAGCGCCAGCGCACCGCCGACGTCGTCCGGGCGCTGCCGCAGTGCCTCGGCCAGCGCGACGGCGTCCTCCATCGCGATGCGGGTGCCCGAACCGATGGAGAAATGCGCGCTGGCCAGCGCATCGCCCAGCAGCACGCGGTTGCCCGCATGCCAGGATCGATTGCGCACCACCGGAAACTGGCGCCAGCTGGAATGGTTGGACACCAGCCCATGCCCGCCCAGCTCCGGCGCGAACACCTGTTCGAACAGGGCTTGCCGCCCCTGCGCGTCCATCGCCTCCATGCCGAACTCGACCCAGGTCCGGTCGTCGCACTCGGCCACGAAAGTACTCATGGCCGCCGAGTACGGGTAGTAGTGCGCGACGAAGCAGCCGCCCCGCCATTCGCGGAACACCAGTGCCGGCGTCTCGAAGGCCTTGTCGACGCCATACCAGGCGAAGTGGTTGGTCAGCCGGCCGTGCGTCGTGCCGAAGGCGGCTTCGTCGGCCGCGCGCAGCGTCGAATTCACGCCGTCCGCGCCCACCACCAGGTCGGCGTCCAGCGCATGGACGTCGGCCAGCCGGTGCTCGTGGCGTACGTCCACGTCCAGGCGGCGGGCATGGTCCTGCAGGATGCGCAGCAGGTCGATGCGCGGAATCGCGCCGCCGCCCGCCCCCGGCCGGCGCACGACGATGGGCCGCTCGCGCATGACGATGGTCTGGCGGTCGTTGAAGCGCATGGCGCCCATCAGGTCCTCGACCACCTCGGGCGCGGCCTCGCGCAGCGAGGCCAGGCCGGTGTCGGCCAGCACCACGCCGAAGCCGAAGGTCGCGCCGGCCGGGTTCTGCTCGAGCACCGCGATGCGCGCATGCGGCAGGCGCTGCTTGAGCAGGATGGACAGGAACAGCCCCGACGGGCCTCCACCGACGATGATGACCTTCATGGCGACTCCGGGTCGATGGCGAGGGTGTCCATGTCGAACGCGGCGATGCGGCCCGCCAGGCCGCCCGTCAGCGCGCCGTACCAGACGGCGGGCTTGAAGCCCAGCTCCTTGCGCCGGAACCGCAGGCCGGGCGTGCCATCGATGCGGGCGTAGCCGGCCGCGCCCCGGCGCACCGCGTAGCCTCGGGCGCGCGCATCGTCCAGCAGCGGGGCGAACTCGGGCACGTCCAGCACGTACACCGACGCCACGCCGGCCGGCCGGTCCGCGTCGTCCAGCGCCGCCGCCTTGCGCCGCCACACGGGCTCGATGCCGTCCAGGCGCTCGCCCTGCCCCGCCTCCAGCGCCATCGCGGCCTCCAGCGTACGGGCGGCATCGTCCGCATCGGCCTGGCCGAAGGGCCGCAACTGGGTGGTGATCTCGATGGGGTAGCCGTTGGGATCGTTGAAGTAGATGGACTCGATCACCTCGTGGCGGATCTGGTAGCGCAGCGGGATGCCCGCGGCTTCCACGCGCGCGCGCCACCGCAGCAGCTCGGCCTCGTCCGGCACCCGCCACGCGGTGTGCGTCGCGCGTTCCTGGTAATGGTCGCTCACGCGCAGCTTGTCCGGACGCTGCGTGCCGATGTAGTAGAAGAACGCGATGGTGCTGCCATTGCCGCTGTCGAAGAAGAAGTGCAGGAAGTCGGCATGGTCGTCCGACCCCCAGCCGCGCGCGGAGATCGCGTGCACCAGCGGCAGGCCGAGCTGGTCGCGGTAGAAGCGCACCGTCTCGGACAGTTTCCAGGTGGGGCGGGCGGTATGGTGCACGCCGTGCAATCGCAGAGGGGAAAGCGCTTCGGTAGTCATGTCGGAAGTTCCTCGTTGCTGGGCGCGGCCTGCGCCAGGATGGCGGCGATCCGTTCCCGCAGGATCTGCTTGCTGAGCTTGCCGGAGGCCGAGAGCGGGAAATCCGCCAGGACCTCGATGCGTTCGGGCCACTTGAACTTGGCCAGCCCCTCGCCATGCAGGAAGCGGCCCAGTTCCTCGACGTCCGGCGCGTGCGCCGACGGCCGGAGCGTGGCGAACAGGCAGGCCTTTTCGCCGTAGACGGGATCGGGCATGCCGACCAGCGCGCAGTTCAGGATGGCGGGATGGCGGCTGACGACGCCTTCGACTTCCTCGGCGTTGATCTTCTCGCCGCCCCGGTCGATCACGTCCTTGATGCGGCCCTGGAAGAAGTAGTAGCGCCGCCCGTCCTCGATCCGGCTGGACATCAGGTCGCCCGAACGGTAATGGCCGTCCGCCGTGAAGCGGTGCGCATCCTCGGCGGCGGACTTGTAGTAGCCCTGGATGGTGTACGGGCCGCGGAACAGCGCTTCGCCGATCTCGCCGTCGGCCACAGGCTCTTCCGTGCCGGGGCGCACGATCTTCACTTCGTCGTGCTCGGATACCGGCCGGCCCACCGAACCGTCGTTCAGATGGGGCGGATCGTCTTCGCGCGTGAACATGATCACGCCTTCGGTCATGCCGAAGATGTGCCGTGCCGGCGATCCCGTCAGCCGCGCCATGCCGCCCGCGTTCTTCGAGGTGATGAAACGCCGGCGCGCCTTCTCGCGCTCGTCCGCCAGGGCCAGTTCTGGCGCGATGCGCGTCAGGATGGGACCCGGCGCGCCGAACCACGTGGGGCGATGGTCCCGGACCAGCGCACGCAGCGTTTCCTCGCCCAGGTCGGGGGCCACCGTGATCGCGCCGCCGCACAGCAGGAAGGGGCCGAAGCAGCAGCCCATGTTGAGGTTGTGCATGTACGGCGTGGGGAAGAACAGCACGTCGTCGCGGGTGTAGCCGTTGCAGGCGGCGACGGCCCGCATGTTGTACACGTATTCGCTCTGGAAGCGGGGGATGATCTTGGGCACGCCGGTCGTGCCGCCGGACAGCTGGAATACCGCGACCTGCCATGGGTCGTGTTCGATGTCCGCCAGCATCGCCCTGGCGCGCTCCCAGGGCATGGCATCGATCAGTTGGCGCAGCCCGTGCGCGCCGGCGCGCGGCTCGCCCCGCGCCTGCACGATGTGGCGCAGCGTGGGCACGGCTTCCTGCATCTCGCGCGCGAAGGCCACGTCGTCGAACCGGGCGTCGTCGCCCTGGACGAGATGCAGGCGGGCATCGGCCAGCTTCGCCAGGTAGCTCACTTCCAGTTTGCGGAAGGCCTGCAGGGCACAGATGGGAATCAGGCCGGCCTTCAGGCAGGCCAGGAAGGCCACCAGCAATTCGGCGCAATTGCCGCTCTGCAGCAGCACGCGGTCATGCCGGGCCAGCCCCAGCGCCAGCATGGCGGCGCCCAGCCGGTCGCTGTCGCGGTCCAGGTCGCGGTAGCTCATCCTTAGCCGCGGCCCGACCAGCGCCAACCGGTCGGCATGCAGCGCGAGCGAGCGTGCGAACGCGCCAGCCAGCGTCTCGCCGCCCAGCAGTCCCAGCCGCGCGTAGCGGCGCAGGCGATCGGCATCGGGATAGCGCACGCCCTCGAGCCGGACCCTTGGTTCCACGTTCATCATGTCTGCGTCCATGTCATGCTTGAGCTGGGGCCTAGGCCATTTTTTCGCGCAGCCATTCGCCGACCGCGCGCCCGGCGATACGCTGGCCGGGCTCCTCGCCCGGGGCCAGCGCCAGGCCATGGTGATTGCCGCGCACGCGCACGTGGCGCTTGTCGGCCGCCCCGATCTGCTCGTGGATCTTCCGTATGTCGGCCGGAAAGGTGCACTGGTCGCCGGTGTACTCCACCAGCAGCGTGGGCTGGGTGATGGCGCCCGCGGTCTTCTCCAGCGAAGCGTTGGACGACAGTCCCGACCAGGTGGACAGCCACGACTCGGGCGTGACCACCCGGGCGAATCCCACGCTGCCCCAGTTCGAAACCAGCGGGTTCCTGCCCCACAACGATCCGGTCCTGCGGTCCGACGGATCGATGGAAATATCCCACGAGCGCAGGTCCGCGTCGGTGCGCCACACCTGGAAGATGGGCGCGTGCGTCGCGATCCGCTGCTCGGCCATCGACGCCCCGCCCGCCTTGACCTTCGCCCTGGCCTCGGCCTTGCGCCGCAGCATCTGCCGCGCGCGGGCATCGATGCGGGCGACGCGCTCGGCCTGGGCGGCACGGTAACGCTGGACGAATGCGGGATCGTAGGACGCGGCGCCCGTCTCGGCATCGTAGCCGTTGTCCCGCGAGAAGGGATCCAGCGCGGGATCGGTCTCCAGGGGATCGTCCTCCGACACCACGGAAGGATCGATGCCCGCCATCAGCAGCCTTCCCTGCCCGGGATGCGGGGACAGCAGGATCATGCCGTCGGCGCGCGGCATCTCCAGCTCGGCCAGGGCGATGGGCCGCCCTCCCGGGGTGCGGGCGATGCGCTGCCCGGCCGGCAGCGACGACTGCTGGTTGTACAGCGTGTACAGGCCGGCGCCGCCCGAGTTGCCCAAGAGCACGATGTTCTCGTAGCCCAGCGAACGCAGGTGCGCCATGCCGGCCGCCACGTCGAACAAGGCCACCTCATGCTCGAGCCGCAGGTCGTTGCCGATGGAACGCGATCCCTGCACCCAGCAGGCGCAGCCGGCGTCCAGCACATGAGGCACCATATAGTGCGTCACCGCCATTTCCCGCGGATGCATCAGCGACACGACCGTCTTGCCCGACTCGGCCGTGGTGAACAGGAAACCCAGTGTGCGCTGGCCGTCGGCCGTGCCCAACGCGTAGGGCACCACCTGGTAAGGCCGGCTCATCAGCCGTGGGTCCCACGACGCGCCTCTCATGCCGGCCGTGACGACCGGCTTGTCGGTAGTGGCCAAGGCAGTCTCCTCGAATTAAATATCACCCTGTCAATTAAATTATGCTTTATTTGACATCATGTCAATTATTTCCATCGCATGGCGATTCACCTTGTTACAGGCCCCATGATGGAGCGTGTATAGACTCGTTGTTCGAGCACCACGAGGTGATGCCTTGAGCTTCTCAGCCATGGACTCGGCCCGACTCCAGGCCGAGGAAAAAGAGCCCGGGACGGGCGAGGCGGCAATGGGGTTCGGAAGCGATACGGACATCAGCTTCCGTATGTTCGTCAATGCCATCGAAGACTATGCGATCTTCATGCTGTCCCCCGACGGACGGGTGAGGACCTGGAACGCCGGCGCGGCCAAGATCAAGGGCTATGAAGCCGACGAGATCCTGGGCAAGCACTTTTCGGTCTTCTATACCGCCGAGGCCGTGGCGCGGGGCTGGCCGCGCTACGAGCTGGAAGAAGCCGCCCTGCATGGCCGCTTCGAGGACGAGGGCTGGCGCGTACGCAAGGACGGCTCGACCTTCTGGGCCAATGTCGTCATTACCGCGCTGCGGGACGAGTCCGGCACCCTCAAGGGCTACGTCAAGATCACCCGGGACCTGAGCGAACGCCGCCAGACCGAGGCGCTGCGGCAGAGCGAGGAGCGGTTCAGGCTGCTGCTCGAAGGTGTGGAAGGCTACGCGATCTACATGCTCGACACCGAAGGCATGATCACGAGCTGGAACACCGGCGCCACGCAGATCACCGGCTACCGGCGGGACGAAGTCATCGGCCGGCACTTCTCCATGTTCCATCCCGCCGACGACGCGTCCCCCGAGGGCCCCGACCGGGTGCTGCGCATCGCCCAGGCCGAGGGCCGCTATGAAGAGGAAGGCTGGCGCCAGCGCAAGGACGCCTCGTTGTTCTGGGCGAACGTGACCACCACCGCCGTCTACGACGAGGCCAACCAGTTGCGGGGCTACGCCAAGATCATGCGCGACATGAGCGAGCGCAAGCGCCTGGAGGAACTGGAGCTGGCCAACCGGCGCATGAGCGAGTTCCTGGCCACCCTGGGCCATGAGCTGCGCAACCCGCTCGCCCCGGTGCGCAACGCCATCGGCATCCTGCAGAAGGACCTGGACATCGACCCCACCGTGGCCCGCTGCCGCGACATGATCGATCGCCAGATCACGCACCTGTCCCGGCTGGTCGACGACCTGCTGGACATCGGCCGCATCACCTCCGGCAAGATCGAGCTGCGCCTGGCGCCGGTGGACATGCGCACCATTATCGAACGCAGCCTCGAATCGTCGCGTTTCCACACCGATGCCCGCGAACAGCGGATCGACGTGGACCTTCCCGCCGAGCCGCTGACGGTGAAGGGCGATATGACACGGCTGGTGCAGGTGCTGCACAACCTGCTGCACAACGCCTCCAAGTTCTCGCCCCCGGGCACGGCCATCACCATACGCGCCTCCCGGCAAGGCCGGTCGGCGCTGATCGAGATGGCCGACCAGGGCCGCGGCATGCCGGAACAGGCCCTGGATGCGGTCTTCCAGTTGTTCGTACAGGAAGACCGCGAGACCAACCCCACCGACAGCGGACTGGGCATAGGGTTGACGCTGTGCCGGTCGCTGGTGCGCATGCACGGCGGCGCCATTTCCGCGTCCAGCCCCGGGCCCGGCCTCGGCAGCACGTTCACGGTCCGCCTGCCCCTGGACGAGCCGGCGCCGCCCGCGCGGGCCATGGCCACCAGCTCGCGCCGGACGTCGACCGCCAGGCGCATCCTGGTGCTGGACGACAACCGCGACTCGGCGGACAGCCTGGCCATGCTGCTGGAGATCAACGGCCACCAGGCGCGTCCGCTGTACACGGCGGAAGCCGCGCTGCGCATGGCGCCCAGCTTCCAGCCGCACATCGTCTTCATCGACCTGGCCATGCCCACCATGGACGGCTTCGCGGCGCTGCGGGCCCTGAAGGCCATCCCGCAACTGGCGCACACCATCTTCATCGCCATGACCGGCTATGGGCAGGAAGAAGACAGGCAGCGCACGGCGCGGGCCGGCTTCGACATGCACCTGGTCAAGCCGCTGGACGTCTCCCAGCTCGGCCCCATTGTCGACGGGGTCGAGCCTGCCGTACCATCCGACGCTCCACCCGGCGCACCCGACGATGCAGGAACCCGCGATGAACGATGAACTTGTCTTCTACACCCACCCGATGTCCCGCGGCCGCATCGCGCGCTGGATGCTCGAAGAGGTCGGCCAGCCCTACCGCACCGAGGTGCTGGATTTCGCCACGACCATGAAGGGTCCGGAGTACCTGGCCATCAACCCCATGGGCAAGGTGCCCGCCATCCGCCACGGCGACACCGTGGTCACCGAATCCGCGGCGATCTGCGCCTACCTGGCCGATGCCTTCCCGCAGGCGCAGCTCGTCCCGCCCCCGCACAGTCCGCTGCGCGGCGCCTACTACCGCTGGCTGTTCTTCTGTGCCGGCCCCGTGGAAGCGGCGGTCACCAACCAGGCACTGGGCATCAGCGTGCCGGAAGACCGGCGGCGCATGGTGGGCTACGGCTCGCTGGCCGAGGTGCTGGACGTGCTGGAGACGGCCGTGGCCGGCGAAGGCTACGTGGCGGGCGACGGTTTCACCGCGGCCGACGTCTACGTGGGCTCGCAGCTGGCCTGGGGCATGATGTTCGGCACGATAGAGAAGCGGCCGGCCTACCAGCGCTACGTGCAGCGCCTGACCAGCCGCCCCGCGGCGGTCCGCGCCCAGCGGATCGACGACGAGCTGGGTGCGGCCATCCAGGCCGGCAAGGCCGGCTGACGGCAGCTAGCGCGCCACGTGCAGGAAATGCCGGTGGCGCTCGTACTGGTCCAGGATGTCGCCGATCACGGCGTCGCGGCTCCACCCCATGATGTCGTAGTCCTGGCCGCCCTCGCGCAGGTGGACCTCGGCCCGGAAGTACTTGCGCCCTTCTTCGTCGCGCACCTCGGCGGCGGTCAGGCCGGGGCGCACGAAGGACTCCGGCCGCACGGCGTAGGAAAAATCCAGGGCCTCCTGGTGCACCACCTCCAGCGCCACCTCGCCTTCCTCGCCGTCGCGCACCCGCGCCTCGTAGCCCAGCTTCTGCAACTCCGCGACCACCGCCTCCATGGCGGGCCGCACCACGCCCGACAGGAAACGCAGCACATGGGCGCGGCGCGGCATCATGACCATGTTGCGCAGCCGCGATTCCCACGGCTCGCCGCCACCCGCCGGCCGTGAAAGCGCCAGCGACTGATGGTGGATGCGGCGCTTGGTGGCATCGAGCTTCAAGGCCTTGAACAACCCCCATACCGAGGCCAGCAGCACGATGGAGAACGGCAGCGCGCTGGCGATGGTCGCGGTCTGCAGCGCCTGCAACCCGTCGGCCAGCAGCAGCGCCACGGCCACCACGCCGGTCAGCACCGACCAGAAGATGCGCTGCCACACCGGCGTGGACTCGGCGCCGCCCGAGGCCAGCAGGTCCACCACCAGGGCCCCCGAATCGGCCGAGGTCACGAAGAACACCACCACCATCGCGATGGCCAGCATGGAGATCGCGTGGCCCCAGGGATAGTGTTCGAGGAAGGCGAAGAGCGCCAGCGAACTGTCCGCCTTGACGGTGTCGGCCAGGCTGTCCAGGTGTTCGAACAGCACGAGATGGATGGCCGAGCCGCCGAACACCGTCATCCACAGGAAGGTGAAGCCGGTGGGCACCAGCAGCACGCCCATCACGAATTCGCGTATGGTCCTGCCGCGCGAGATGCGGGCGATGAACAGGCCCACGAACGGCGACCAGGCGATCCACCAGCCCCAGTAGAACAGCGTCCAGCCGCCTATCCAGTCCGTGGGGCGGTAGGCGTACAGGTTGAAGGTCTTGGCGACGATGTCCGATAGATAGGCGCCGGTGTTCTGCAGGAAGCTCTGGAACAGGAAGATGGTCGGTCCGACGGCCAGCACGAACAGCAGCAGGATCACGGCCAGGTACAGGTTGAGCTCGGACAGGATGCGGATGCCGCGATCCAGCCCGCTGGCCACCGACAGGGTGGCCAGGCCGCATGCGATGGCGATCAGGATGATCTGGGTGGCCGTGCCGATGGGCGTGCCGAACAGATGGTGCAGGCCGCTGTTGATCTGCGCCACCCCCAGCCCGAGCGAGGTCGCGACGCCGAACACGGTGCTGATGATGGCGAAGATGTCCACCGCGTTGCCCAGCGGACCGTGGATGCGGTCGCCGATGAAGGGGTACAGCGCGGACCGCAGCGTAAGCGGCAGGTTGTGGCGGTAGCTGAAATAGGCCAGGACCAGCGCCACCACCGCGTACAGCGACCAGGCATGCAGTCCCCAGTGGAAGAAGGTGATCTTCATGGCCTCGCGGGCCGCCGCCACCGTGCCCGCCTCGCCCACCGGCGGCGCCACCAGGTGCATGACGGGCTCGGCCACGCCGAAGAACATCAGGCCTATGCCCATGCCGGCCGAGAACAGCATCGCGAACCAGGTGAAGTTCCGGTAGTCGGGTTCGCTGTGGTCGGGACCGAGCTTGATGTTGCCGTAGCGGCTCACGGCCATGAACACGACCGACAGCAGGATGATGGCCACCGCCAGGATGTAGAACCAGCTCGCGTTGGTCAGTATCCACCGCTGTATCGTGTCGAAGACGTCCCCGACGATGCGCGGGGCGGAGACGGCGCAGACCACCAGCGCCAGGATGAAAGCGGCCGCGGTGAAGAACACTGGGCGATCTATCGTTGTTTTCATGAGGACTCCCCGTTGAACATGCATGCGCGCGCCAGGAACGCGCGCGGCGGGTATCGCCTGCCCCGCATTTTTTCACCCCTGGCCCCTTCCAGGCAAACGCCGTGCGTTAACCAGTTAACCGACAGCCCCGCGGTCCCCCCGCAGAATGGCGTCATTCAAGGTGGAGACTTGCGATGACTATCCTGCGTACCACACTGGCCGCGCTGCTGGCCCTGGCCGCGACGCCCCCGGCCACGGCGGCCGATTTCCCGGCCCACCCCATCAATCTGATCGTTCCTTTCGCCGCGGGCGGCACCACCGACCTGCTGGCCCGCACCGTGGCCGGCGGCATGAGCCGGCAACTGGGCCAGGCGGTGGTCGTCATCAACCGCCCGGGCGCCGGCACGGTGGTGGCCGCGCAATCGGTGGCCAAGGCGCCGGCCGACGGCTACACGCTGCTGGTTGCCAGCAACGCCACCCTGGCGATCAATCCCCTGCTGATGAAGGACGTGGGCTACTCGCCCACCGACTCCTTCGGCCACGTCTCGCTGCTGGGCACCGTGCCCAACGTGGTGGTCGCCCGCCCCGATGCCCCGTGGACCACCCTGGCCCAGGCGCTGGACCAGGCGCGCGAGCGCCCCAAGGGCCTGGCCTATGGCTCCATGGGCGCCGGCACCTCGAACCACATCGGCATGGAGCTGGTGGGCCTGCAACGGTCGGCCACCCTGCTGCACGTGCCCTACAAGGGCAGCGCGCCGGCGCTGGTGGACCTGATGGGCGGCAACGTCGACGTGGTGGTGGACACGCTGGCCGCCACGCTGCCGCAGGTGCGCGCCGGCAAGCTCAAGGCCCTTGCCATCCTGAGCGCCAAACGATCGCCGCTGGCGCCCGAGATCGGCACCGCGCAGGAGCAGGGCGCGGGCGAGGTCGACCTGTATTCGTGGTTCGGCATCGTCGCGCCCGCCGGCACGCCGGCTCCGGTCGTCGAGCGCCTGAACGCCGCCGTGCGCGCGGCGCTGGCCGATCCCGGCGTCGCGGCGACCCTGAAGCAGGCCGCCATCGAGCCCGCGGGCTCGACGCCGGCCGGGTTCGCCGAGTTCGCCGCGCGCCAGCGCGAGCTGTATGCCCGTATCATCGAACGCACCCGGATCACGCTCAACTGACGCCCGCCATGCACCCCTACGTCTCGTTCATCAATCCCGACCGCCTGCCCGCCCCGAACGGCTTCACCCACGTCGCCATCGCCCCGGTGGACCGGCTGATCGTCGTCTCGGGCCAGGTGGCCTACGCGCCCGACGGCAGCATCGTCGGCAAGGGCGACCTGGCCGCCCAGACCCGGCAGGTGTTCGAGAACCTGGCGACGGCGCTCGAGGCCGCCGGCTCGGCGCTGGCCTATGTTGTCAAGCTCAACTACTTCGTGCGCGACCTGACCGAGGAAGCGGTGGCCACCATACGGCGCGTGCGCGCACCGTACCTGGACGCGGACCGGCCGCCGGCCAGCACGCTGGTGGGCGTGGCCGCGCTGGCCAAGCCCGACCTGCTGCTGGAGGTCGAGTGCCTGGCGCTGCTGCCGCCTCAGTACCCGTCCGAATAAAGCCGGGCCAGCCTGGCCACGTCGGGCACGCGCAGCCCGCCGCGCCTGCGCAGCACCAGGCCCGCGCGCTCCAGGGCTGCCAGCCGCAGGCTGGCCCAGGTGCGGCTGATGCCTGCCATCTTGGCCAGGTCCGCGCGCGTCACGCCCGCTATCTCGGCGCCATGCCCGTCGTAGCCGGGATCGGCCAGCGCCAGATCATGCAGGATGCGCGCCAGTTTCGCCGTGGCCGAATCCAGTACCCTGGGGCCGGCTCGCGCGATGCTGTGGGTCGCCAGCATGGCGGCCACGCGCGCCACGTTGATGGCGAAAACAGGCACGGCTTCCATCAGCGCAAGCAGGTCTGCCCGCTCCATGGCCAGCAACGACGCCGGCTCCAGCGCCTCGCACGAGATCGCGCGGGGCTGGTCCAGCAGCGTGCTCAGCAGCCCCAGGGTCTGCCCGGACGTCCAGACGGCGGTCGTGAACTCCTCGCCCGACTGCGCCAAATGATAGGTGCGCAACCGGCCCGCCCGTATCACCCACAGGCGCGGGCTGGGGTCCCCCTGCGCGAACAGGCCCTGGCCGCGCGCCAGTTCGCGTGCCGTCATGCGGTCGAGCACGGCCCGCGCCTGCGTATCGGACAGGCGCTCGAACAACAGCGAGAAGGCGGTATGGGGCAATGCCATGGCGCATTCTTCTTGCCGCCCGCGGAAAAATCAACCGCACCCGGTTCCCCGGGGATTCATTACACTGGCCGCGTAGCAGCACCCTGTCCTGTCGACCCATCGCGGAAACCACGATGCTTCAAACGTACGCGGAACGCTTGCTTGCCAATACCCTGGAAGACCTGGTCCGGCGCGGCATGCTGGATGTCACCCTGCCCGACGGCCGCCGCCTGGCCTTCGGCGACGGCACCTTGCCGCGCGCCGCCATCCGCTTCACCGACACCCGCGCCGTGCTGGCGCTGCTGATGGACCCCGACCTGCGCCTGGGCGAGCTGTCCATGGACCAGCGGCTGGTGGTCGACGAAGGCAGCATCTACGACGTGCTGGAACTGCTGCTGCGCGATGCCGACGCGGTGCGGCCCGGCGTCATGGTGCGCGTGCTGGACGCGATGCGCATGTCGATACGGCGCTTCCTGCAGAACAACCGCCCGGGCCGCGCGCGCGCCAACGTCGCCCACCACTACGACCTGGACGACCGCCTGTACTCGCTGTTCCTGGACGAGCAGCGGCAGTATTCCTGCGCCTATTTCGAGCACCCCGGGCAAGACCTGGAATCGGCCCAGCGGGCCAAGCAGCGCCACATCGCGGCCAAGCTGCTGGTCGAGCCCGGCCACCGCGTGCTCGACATCGGCTGCGGCTGGGGCGGCATGACGCGCTACCTGGTCGAGGTCGCCGGCGCCGGGCACGCCACCGGCATCACGCTGTCCGAGGAACAACTGAAGGGCGCGCGCGAACTGGCCGCCCGCACCGCCCATCCCCAGGCCTACGACTACCGCCTGGAGGACTACCGCGCGACGCCCGGCCGCTTCGACCGTATCGTGTCGGTGGGCATGTTCGAGCACGTGGGCGTGGGCTATCACGACGCCTTCTTCCGCAAATGCCACGAACTGCTGACGGACGACGGCGTGATGCTGTTGCATTTCATCGGCAACTCCGACGTCCCGGACTTCAACAATCCGTGGATAGAGAAGTACATCTTCCCCGGCGGCCACATCCCGTCGCTGTCGGAATTCACGCCCGCCATCGAACGCTCGGGCCTGGTCGTCACGGACATCGAGGTGCTGCGCCTGCACTACGCCAGTACGCTGCGCATCTGGCGCGAGCGCTTCCTGGCGCGCCGGGCCGAGGCCGTGGCGCTGTACGACGAACGCTTCGCCCGCATGTGGGAGTACTACCTGTCGATGTCGGAAACGGCGTTCCGCTACCAGGACATCGCCATCTTCCAGGTGCAACTGGCCAGGCGCCAGGAAAGCGTGCCGCTGACGCGGGACTACGTGGGCGAGCGGGAAGCCCGGCTGCGGGAAGCCGAGGCGCGCGCGGTCCTGCCGGGCCTCACGCCTTCAGGAACATGAACGCACTCATCGACACGCCCACCAGCACCACGATGGCCCGCATCACGACGGCGGGCACGCGGCGCGCCAACCGTGCGCCCGCGAATCCGCCCACCGTCGCGCCCACGGCCATCACGCCCGCCTCGCGCCATTGCACGAGCCCGCCGGCCACGTAGACCACGACGGCCACCACGGTCAGCACGCCGGACAGCAGGTTCTTGAGCCCATTGAGGGCGCTGAAATCGCCGCGCTTGGACATCCCGAACAGGGCCAGCAGCATGATGCCCACGCCGCCGTTGAAGTAGCCGCCATACAGGCTGACGGCGAAGAGGCCCGCCGCCGCCGCACCGGAAGACAACATCCGCCCGCGCGCCGCCCTCAGCATGATGGGCGCGCACAGGAACAGGGCGGTGGCGAACAGCAGCAGCCAGGGCGCCACGTTCCGGAAGACGGCGCCCGAGGTCCACAGCAACAGCAGTGCCCCCGCGCTCCCGCCCGCCAGCGCGATGCCCGACAGGCCCGCGAGCGAGCCGGATTCCGACCGCGCGATGTCGCGCCGCAGCGCCCAGGCGCCGGTCACATAGCCGGGCAGCAGCGCCAGCGTGCCGGTGGCGTTGGCAACCGCCGCGGGCATGCCCACGGAGACCAGGGCCGGGAGCGTGAGGAAGCTTCCCCCGCCCGCCGCGGCGTTGAGCATGCCCGCGCCGAAGGCGGCCGCCAACAGCAGCAGTTCCGACATGTATCCCCCCGGATCACCTGAGGCGCAGGCTGCGCAGCGGCGCGACGGCGCGCATGTCCACGCGCGGGTCGCGGCCGCTCGCCACGTCGGCGATGATGCGTCCGGTCAGCGCGGCCAGCGTCACGCCCAGATGGCCATGGCCGTAGGCCAGCAGGACGTGGGGCGCGGCCGGGGCCGTCCCCAGGATGGGACGGCTGTCGGGCACGGAAGGGCGCGGCCCCACCCATTTCGATACCGGTTCGGCATCCACTCCCTGGACGAAGCGTTCGAGTCCGTCGAACACCGGCGCCGCGCGCACGTGATCGGCCGGAGCATCGGCGTGCGTGAATTCCGCGACGCTCGCCATCCGGATGCCCGCCGCCATGGGCGTCAGCGCGACCTTGCGTTCCACCATCAGCACCGGCATGCGCAGCGGACTGCTGCCCGGCGCCAGCATGACGTGATAGCCGCGCTCGGCCACCAGCGGAATGTCCACGCCCAGCCCCCGCGCCAGCCGGTGGGACCAGGCGCCGGCGGCCAGCACCACGCGGTCGGCGCGCAGGCGCCCGTCCCGGGTCAGCACGCCACCGGCATCGATGCCGGTGGCCTGGGCGCGCACGATGCGCCCGCCCAGCGCCTCGACCCGGGCGGCCAGGCGCCGGGCCAGCATCAGTGTATCGGTGACGTATCCCATTCCCGGTATCGACATCGCGCCGCCGATGCGATCGGTCAGCGCGGGCTCCATGGCCCGCGCCTCGTCCACGTCGAGCGGCGTGCACGCGACCCCCAGGCTGCGCCGCAGCTCGTAGGCCCCCTGTGCCGCGCGCAGCGCCGCCTGCGACCCGAACACGTGCAGGGCGCCGGACCGGCGCACCAGGTCGTTGCCGCCGATGTCGTCCAGCACGGGCTGCCAGGCCTCCCAGGCCTGCGCCAGCATCGCGGCCGTGGCATGGGTCCCGACGCGCGCGCGCTCGGCGGTGCCCTGGGCGATGAAGCGTGCGAACCACGGGAGATGCCGGGCGGCATAGCCGGGCCGCACAATCAGCGGGCCCCGGGGATCGCGCAGCATCCGGACCGTCTGCCCCAGTATGCCGGGCGTGGCCTGCGGGAAGATGGAAGCGATGGCGATGTGGGCGGCGTTGCCGAAGCTCGCGCCCTCGCCCACGCCGCCGCGATCGATGACCGTCACGTCGTATCCGTCGCGCTGCAGGGCATGGGCGCAAGCCAGGCCCACCAGCCCCGCGCCCAGCACCACGATCGAACCGCGTGCCGATGCGCTCATGCGCCGCCTCCGGGCGCCGGTTCGTTGCGCAAGCCGCCCAGGCTGTCCGCGCGCAGCGCGCGCCACAGCACGCCCGCGGCCAGCACCGTGGCGCCGCGCAGATGGCCCTGGTCCACCAGCGCCCTCGTATCGGCGGGCGTCAGCAGCAGGCGCAGCGCGCTGTCGGGTTCGTCGAAGCCGGCGATCAGGCGCAGCGCGGGAATGCCCCAGGCGGCGAAGTTCGCGTGGTCGCTATTGGACATGAGCGGCAGATGGACGCCCAGGTCGCCTCCGGCCAGCGACGCCCCCGACCGGGCGAACCCGCCCAGCCGTTCGAAGCCCGACGTCAGCGCGGTCAGGCGCGGCGATCCCGCCAGCGAGTCGAGATTGACGTTGAGCGCCATCGCCGCGCGCCGCGCTTGCGGCAGCGCCGCCAGCCACTCGCGCGAGCCGTTCAGCGCCCATTCCTCGGCGCTGAACAGGCACACGGTCAGGCCCCGGCGCATGACGTGCATCCGCGGCGCGAACGCCCGGGCCAGCGCCATGGCCGCCGCCACGCCGGTCGCATTGTCCAGGGCGCTCTCGGCCAGGGGATGGCCGTCGATGTGGGCGGACAGCACCACGCGCTCGTCCGGGTGAGCGGCCTGCCCGGCCGGCAGGTCGAGCACCAGCGTGTCGGTACGCGCCTGCGGCAGGTCTTCGCCGCCGATGCACAGGCGGACGCGCGCCCCGGGCTGCCGCAGCGCCAGCCCGGCCTCGGCCGAGATGCCCATGGCCGGGATGCCCGGCCCGCCCCCTCGTCCCGAGGATCCCGACACCGGGCCTATTCCGGCCTCGGGCTGCACGACCAGCAGCGCGGCGGCGCCCGCCTGCTGCGCCGCGGCCAGCTTGACCCGGCGATGGACCGTCCGGGTGGAAAAGGGGTATTCGTGCTGCACCATCACCGCGTGCCCGCGCACCGCGTCGCCCGCGGCGGTGATCATGTCGGGCGTTCCGCGTCCCAGGTCCAGCACGGGCAGTTCGATGCCCTCTTCCGGCGTGAACGCCGTCCCCAGCAGCGGCACGGCCTCCAGTTGCCGGCCATCGGGCAGGCGCGTCAGCACCGCATGGTCGCACCGCCACCCGGCGTAAGGCGTGGACTCGCGCGCGACCGTTCCGAAAACGCTCAATTGCTGTTCGCACCAATCCTGCGCGGCGCGTTCGCTGGCGGTGCCCGCCATGCGTCCGCCATGCCGGCACAGGGCCTGGAAATCGGTCCACAACTCCTCGTCCCGCCGAAGGCGCGCGGCGACCTCGTCGAAGGCCGCCTGTTCGGCTGCCTGCGCGCCGATGTCGTCGCGCGTCATGCCAGGTGCTCGCCAAGGAAGTCCAGCGTACGCTGCTGTGCCAGGGCCGCCGATTCCGCGTGGTAGAGGTCGCGCTGATCGCAGTTGAAGCCATGTCCCGTGGCATAGAAATGCACGGCCACCTCGGGCGCGGCCCGGCCCGGCTCCATCATTTTTTCCTTGGACACCAGGTGATCGCGCTCGCCCCAATGCAGCATCATGGGGATGCGCGGCGTCGGCTCGATCACCGTTGGAATGGCGTTGCCGTAGTACGAGACCGCACACGCGAATCCCGTGCCGCGCCCCGCCGTCACCCATGCCGCGGTACCGCCCCAGCAGAAGCCGACGATGCCCACCTTGCCCGCCTGGGCCGCGAACGCGCCGGCGGCCTCGATGTCCTTGACCGCATCGTTCCAGTCGATCAGCTTCATCAGGGCCTGCCCCTTGCGGACGTCGTCGTCGCCGTAGCCCAGGTCCAGCCCGGGCTCCACCCGGTCGAAGACACTGGGCGCGATCGCGAGATAACCCCATCCGGCATAGCGGTCGGCCACGCTGCGTATGTGGCTGTTCACGCCGAAGATCTCGGGCAGGATGACGACGCCGGCGCGGGGCGTGCCCGCCGGCCGGGCCACGTAGCCGTCGAATTCGAAACCGTCCGCCGCGGTCAGGCGCATCCGTTCACCACTCATCTTGTATCCTCCTTGTTCTCACGAACACCTGTTGGTGCCGTCCATCAATCCACTTTGATACCGGCCCGCGTGGCCACGTCGCGCCAAGCGGCGAATTCCTTGCTCATCAGGCCGGCGAAGGCCGCCGCGTCGCGCGTCGACGGCGAGATGCCCAGCGCCGCGAAGCGTTCCACGATGGCGGGATCGCGCATGGCCGCCGCCACCGCCTTCGCGATGCGGGCCGAGATGTCGGCGGGCAGCCCCGCCGGCGCGATCACGCCCCACCAGTTCAGGACGTGCACGCCCTGCACCCCGAGGCGGTCGAAGGTGGGAATCTCGGGAAAGTCCTTCAACGGCTCGGGCGAGGCGACGGCCAGCGGCCGCAGGCGGCCGCTCTTGACCAGCGGCATGCCGGAAGCGGTGCTGGTGAAGATGGCATCGACCTGCCCGGCGATCGTCTCGTTCATGGCGGGTCCCGATCCACGATACGGCACGCTCACCAGCGTGGTCTTGGTGCGCAACTGCAGCAGTTCGGCCGCCAGGTGGCCCAGCGAGCCGGGGCCGGCGTTGGCGATGTTCACGGGGCGATCGTGCGCCTGCTTCAGGAACGACGGCAGGTCGGCCGCCCCCGAGGCCGGCACGAACAGCACCAGCGGCGCGGAGCCCACCTGGGCGATGGTGGAGAAATCCTTGGCCACGTCGTAGCCGGGCGACGTCTGGCGCACCGCGGCGTTGAGCACCAGCGCCACGTCGGCCAGCATGATCGTGTAGCCGTCCGGGGCGGATCGCGCCAGTTGCGTGGCGGCGATCGCCGTGTTGGCGCCGGCGCGGTTGATGACGACGACCGATACGCCCAGCTGCTTCTGGAGTTGCGGGGCCAGCGCCCGGACGACGATGTCCGAGGCGCCGCCGGGCGCGTAGGGCACGACGAACTCGATGGGCCTGGAGGGATAGGAATCGGCCAGGGCGGGGGCGGCAGCCACGGCGCCAGCCGCGCCCGCGATGCAAAGACGGAGAATGGAAAGGACGCGCATGTCACGGACGCCTGGAAGAATGAGAGGCGCCACATTAAGTTCCGCTCCGGGGAGGGTCAAACGAAAACTTCGGGACCCTCATTCCGCCATGGAATACCCCGAATCCAGGTGCTTCTGTATGCGCATCTGCGTCGCTTCGGCCTCGGGCAGCATCCAGTCCAGGAACCGGTCCCGGGCGGCGCCATGCCCGGCGCCGGTGGGCAGCACGGCGTGATAGGCGTACCGCGTCCGCACGCATTCGCCCAGGGGCCGCACCAGACGGCCGCTTTCGAGCTGGTCCAGCACCAGGAACAGCGGGCATATCGCCACGCCCAGCCCGGCCACCACCGCCGGGATCAGCACCGAGAACCCTTCGAACAGCAGGCCGGTGCCGGCGCGAGGCGTCCAGGCGGGCGCCGCCGCCGCGCTCCATTCCCTCCAGTCATAGCCCCGCTGCGCGCGGTGCAGCGCGGGCAGTGCCTGGACCTGCCGCAGCGTGGCGCGCGTGTCCCCCAGCAGATCGGGGCTGGCCACCAGCGCCATTTCGCGCCCCAGCAGGCGGATCGCCCGGGCATCGGGCCATCGTCCTGCGCCGACCCGGACCTCGACGTCGAAGCGCTCGGTCACCGGCGAGAAATCCGGCAGGCGCGGGCGGACCGCCAGGCGCGTGCCGGGCGCACGCTCGCGGAATCCCGGCAGGCGGGGAATGAGCCAGTACGACGCGAAGGCCGGGGACGCGGATATCTCCACCGCGGTGGCGGGCGCCTTTTCCCCGGCTACCTCCTGCGCGATCGCCCTGCCCTCCTGCAGCATGGCCAGCGCATCGCCGGCGTGCGCAAGATAGGCGTGGCCGGCGGGCGTCAGCGCCAGCAGCTTTCCCGAACGCACGAACAGCCGGCAGCCCAGTTGCTCTTCCAGCGCCTGAACCTGCTTGCTGACGGCGCTCTGGGTCAGGCACAGCGTATCGGCCGCGCGGGTGAAGCTGTTGCAGCGGGCGACTTCGATGAACGCGCGCAGGACCGGTATGGAAGGAATGTTCATGGTGTAGGACGCGAGCCGGAAAGCCGCCCCGGGGCCGTCGAACGCAGCCGCGGCGCCGCATAACATTTGCTTATCGATCGCGCCGAGAATTCGATTATGCCCCCGGACGCGAGACGACTCAGAATGGCTCCAGTCTAATCCAGAGCCATCCGGGAGCCTCCGATGCCCGACATCATCGGCGAGTACGTCGACCGCCTCGTCACGGTCGAGATGCGCAACCGCGCAATGAACCACAACATCATCGGCCCGATCTACGACCGGGCGCGCGCCGAAGGCGGCGGACGGCCGATCAGCGCGCGCGCCGCGCAGGCGCTGTTCGACCGCGTGCGGCCCGGCGACCGCGTCCTGATCGTGACCGGCGCCGGCTACGCGCCCGAGGCGCCCAACGGCGAGAGCGACGGCCCGCCCGGCGCGGCGGCCCTCGCCCATGCACTGTTCTGGGGCTTGCAGGCGGTGCCGGTGTTCGTGACCGAACCCTGCCACGCCCCCCCGGTCGTGGCCAGCAGCCAGGCCGCGGGCATCATGGTGCGCGACTACGCGCTGTGCCGCGACCGCAGGATGGGCGCGGCGCTGTCCACCTCGCCCGAGCGGCAGGACGAAGTACCGGACTGGGCCGCGGCGCTGCTGGACGACTGCCAGCCCCGGGCCATCGTGTCGATCGAACGCCTGGGGCCCAACGAGCACGGGCTGATCCACTATTCCACGGGCGTGCGGCCGCAGGAGTGCGTCGACCTCTCGCCGCTCTTCACGCAGGCCGCGCGGCGCGGGATCCTGTCCATCGGCATCGGCGACAACGGCAACGAGATCGGCTTTGGCCGGATCTTCGACTTCATGAAGTCCTTCCACCCCTACGGCCGGCGTTGCCAGTACGAAGGGGGAGTGGGCGTGCCCACCACCGTCGCCACCGACATCTTCCTGCCGGCCTCGATCTCCAACTGGGGCGCCTACGGCCTCTGCGCCATGCTGGCCTTCCTGTGCCGCCGGCTCGACGTCCTGCATACGCCGGCCATCGAACGCGACGTCCTGCGCGCCTGCCTGGACGCGGGTGGCTGGGAGATGCGCTATTGCACCTCGCGCTTCATCGTCGACGGCACCGAGGGCGAGAGCTCGATGGCGATCATCCAGCTTCTGCGCGACATGGTGCGCGTCAACATCGCGCCGCCCGACCGCGGGCTGTCCCACGGCACGCTCGACCGCTAGATTTCCCTACTTCGGAGAACCGACATGTCCGCTTCGTTCAGGCGCATCGCCGCCTGCCTTTCCCTCGCGCTGGGCGCGCTCGGCGCCGCCCACGCCCAGTCGCCCGCGGCCTCCTCCGGCCGGCCGCTGCGCATCGTCGTTCCCTACGCCTCGGGCGGCCTGGCCGACATCACGGCGCGGCTGTTGTCCGAGCACCTGGCCGCGCGGCTGCACCAGCCCGTGGTGGTGGAAAACAAGCCGGGCGCCAACGGCGCCATCGGCACCGCCCAGGTCGCCAAGGCCGCGCCCGACGGCAACACGCTGGTGTACGTCGTCAGCTCGCACGTCTTCGGCCGCGCCCTCATCCCCGACCTGCCGTTCGATCCCATCAAGGATTTCGCGCCCGTCACGCTGGCGACGCGCACCGCGATGGTGCTGGTGGCCTCGCCCTCGCTGCCGGTGAACAACGTGCCGGAACTGGTGGCCTACGTGCGCGCCCGGCCGAACCAGCTCGCCTTCGCCTCGGCCGGCAACGGCAGCAATGTCCACGTATTCGGCCAGTGGTTCGCCGACCTGGCCGGGCTCAAGATGACCCACGTTCCCTACAAGGGCAGCGCGGCGGCGCACATGGACCTCATCGCGGGCCGCACGCAGATCGTGTTCGATACGCTGGGCGCGGTGCAGCCGCACGTGGCCGCGGGCAACCTCAAGATCCTGGCCGCCGGCGCCGAACGGCTCCCGAAGTATCCGGACATCCCCACGGTGGCCGAGGCCGGCTATCCCGGATTCCGCGCGGAGTCCTGGGGCGCCGTGCTGGCGCCCGCCGGCACCCCTGCCGCCCGCATCGACCAGCTCAATCGCGAGATCGTCGCGGCACTGAACCTGCCGGAGGTCCGCAAGCGCCTCGAGGACGCCGGCGCGCAGGTGGTCGGCAGCACGCCCGCCGAACTGGGCCAGACCCTGGTGGCCGAGGAGAAGAAATACGGAGATCTGATCCGCCGCATGGGGATACGGCTCGAATGACCCGGAAACCAGAAGGAGCATGTCCATGAAGGCCGTTTCCCTGTACGCGCCCTATGGCTGGAAGGCGAAGATCGGCCTGATCGTCCCATCCACCAACACCATCAACGAACCCGAGTTCTGGCGCATGGCGCCCGAGGGCGTGGGAGTGTTCACGGCCCGGGCCATGCTGCTGGGCAGCATGACCCAGGAATCCTACGTCGCCATGGCCGAAGCGACCCGGACGGCTGCGGACCAGCTGGCCACGGCCGAGGTCGACATCGTCGCCTACGGCTGCACCTCCGGGTCGTTCATGTGCCCCATGTCCGAGATCGTGGCGGACATACGCCAGCGGGCAGGCGCGCCGGCGCTGGCCGCCTCGGGGGCCGTGGTCGCCGCGCTGCGGGCGCTGGGCGTGCGCAACGTGGCCGTGGCCACGCCCTACGTGGAATTCGTCAACCGGCGCGAGCGGGAATTCCTGGAGGAGTACGGCTTCCGCGTGGCCTCGCTGCACGGCCTGGAACTGGGAGAGACGCAGGAGGAACGCCGCGGCATCGGCCGGGTCCCTCCCGAGGCCCTCTACCGGCTGGCCCGCCTGGCCGACCGCCCCGAGGCGGACGCCGTGTTCATTTCCTGCACCAACCTGGCTTCGCTGGGCGTGGTGGCGGCCCTGGAACGCGACCTGGGCAAGCCCGTCATCACCAGCAACCAGGCCTGCTTCTGGGCATGCCTGCGGCGCCTGGGGCTGAACGATGCGATCGGGGGCCATGGAAGGCTGCTCGAATCGTGCCTCGCGCCTATCGACGATTCGGCCTTCGAAGTATGATCGGCGCGTCCGAGCATCGATAACCGCATCGCCACCTTGGCACGCCCGCTGAACTTCCGCCAGCTCGAAGCATTCCGCGCCGTCATGCTGACCGGCAGCATGACGGCCGCCGGCCACGCGATGTCCATTTCGCAGCCCGCGGTCTCGCGGCTGATCCACGATCTCGAGCACGAGCTCAGGCTGGTGCTGTTCCAGCGCCAGGGCATACAGATCATTGCGACCGAAGCGGCGGTCCGGCTGTACAGCGAGGTGGAACGGCACTTCTCGGGCGCCGACCGGATCCGCGAGGCCGCGCGCGCGATCCGGCTGTCGACGGCCGGCTATCTGCACGTGGGGACGATGCCGAACCTCGCCTCGCATTGCCTGCCCGAGGCCATCGGCCTGCTGCTGCGGCACCACCCCGACGTCGTCGTTTCCGTCCATCCCGACAGCTCGATCAACCTCGTTTCCATGCTGCTCCACGCGCAGCTGGACATCGTGTTCGGCACGCTGCCGCCCGATCCGAGCGGACTGGAACACGACCCCTTTCCCTCGACCCAGGCGGTCTGCGTCATGCCTGCCGCCCATCCTCTCGCGCGCAAGAAACGGGTCACGGTCAACGATCTCGACGGCCAGGACTTCGTCGCGCTGGGCCAGGCGAGCCGCCAGCGCATCCAGCTCAACAATGCGGTGCTGGCGGCCGGGGTACGGCCCAACATCCGCGTCGAGACCATGCACTCGTCCTCGGTGATCGGCTATGTGAGCCGCGGGATAGGGATCGCGGTCATCGACCCCATCGCCGTCATAGGCCACCACACGCCCAAGGTCGCCATCCGCCCCTTCACCCCTACGATATCGCTGGACTTCTCGGCCGTTTACCGCCGCAACGTGCCCCGGCCGGATGCCGCCGCCGCGCTTACCCGGGCGCTCGGGCAGGTGGTGCAGGAGAAGCTGGGGCAACTGGGCGCCGGGATCCCTGCGCGCCGCCCGCCGCGTGACGGGCAAGGATTAAAATGACGGCCCCCTCCCTAGATAGTCCCAGTCCAGATCATGTCCGAAGGCTTCACCACCCGCATCCTGCATAGCGACCGCCGCGGCTCGGTCGAGCATGGCGCCCTGCACAAACCCATGCACACCGCCTCCGCCTTCGGCTATGGCGACGCGCAAACCCTGGTCGACGTGTTCCAGGGCCGCAATCCGGGATACTCGTACGGCCGCCAGGGCAACCCCACCACCGCCGCGCTCGAGGCCAAGATCACCGAGATGGAGGACGGCATCGGCACCGTCTCCTTCTCGACCGGCATGGCCGCCATCGCCGCGGTGCTGACCACTCTGCTGCGCGAAGGCGACCACGTGGTCTCCAGCGGCTTCCTGTTCGGCAATACCAACAGCCTGTTCGCGACGATGAAGGGGCTGGGCGTGGAAATCGACTTCGTCGATGCCACCGACGCCGCCAACGTCGAGCGGGCGCTGCGCCCCAACACCCGCCTGGTGTTCGTCGAGACCATCGCCAATCCCCGCACGCAGGTGGCCGCGCTGGCCGAGATCGGCGTGCTGTGCAAGGCCCGCGGCGTGCTGTACGTGGTCGACAACACCATGACCTCGCCCTACCTGTTCCGTCCCAAGGCGGTCCAGGCCGACCTGAGCATCAACTCGCTCACCAAGTACATCTGCGGCCACGGCAACGCGCTGGGCGGCGCGGTCACGGACACCGGGCTGTTCGACTGGACCGCCTATCCCAACATCAGCCCGTCGTACCGCAACACCAAGCCGGCCATGCAGGGCCTGCAGCAGATCAAGAAGAAGGGCCTGCGCGACATGGGCGCCACCCTGGGTTCGGAGGCCGCCCACCGCATCGCGGCCGGCGCCGAGACCCTCAGCCTGCGCATGGAGCGCGCCTGCTCGACCGCCGCCGCGCTGGCCGCGCAACTGGCCGCCCATCCCAAGGTCAAGCGCGTCTATCACCCCAGCCTGCCCGACCACCCGCAGCACGAGCGCGCGCGCGCCCTGTTCAAGCGCGGCGGCGCCTTGCTGGCCTTCGAGCTGCTGGACGGAATCGATCCGGTGCATTTCCAGAACCAGTTGCGCGTGGTCATCTCGGCCACCCACCTGGGCGACAACCGCACGCTGGCCATCCCGGTGGCACAGACCATCTATTGGGAAATGGGCCCCGAGCGGCGGCGGGAGATGGACATCGCCGATTCGCTGATACGCGTTTCGGTCGGCATCGAGGATCCCGAGGACCTGCTGGGCGACTTCGCCCAGGCCTGCGACGCCGTCTAGGGCCTGGTCCCGCTAAAAGGAGGCTCGCCAGGAACGGGCCGCTGGCCCGCGGCGTCTTCGTTCACGCCGCGTATCGCCGCGATCAGCGTCGCGGCCCGGTAGGGCTTGGTCACGTGGGCCTGGAAACCGCTTGCGAGCGCCCGCCTGCGGTCATCCTCGCGCGCCAGGGCGGTCACCGCCACCGCGCGCAAGGCCGCGCCGTCCAGGCCCATGCCCTTGCGCACCGACTCGATCAACTGATAGCCATCCATGCCCGGCATGCCTATGTCGGCCACCAGCGCGGAATAGAAACCGGCCCCGCGCTCGGCCAGTTCCTCGAGCGCGGCGTAGGCCGAGGTCACGCCCGTGACCTCGGCGCCGTACTCGCGCAGCAGGTGGGTCAGGTACTCCAGCATGTCCGGCTGGTCCTCCACGGCCAGGATGAGCTGGCCCGCCAGGCTGTCGGCATGCAGCAGGTCCCCCTTCTCGCCCTGGATGTCGCCGGTCTCGGAAGCGATGAGCGGCGACCGGTACACGGGCAGGCTGACCGTGAAGCAGGCGCCGCGGTTCATGCCCTCGCTCTCGGCCCACACTTCGCCGCCGTGCATTTCCACCAGCTGCTTGACGATGGACAGGCCCAGCCCCAGGCCGCCGTAGCGCCGCGAGGTCGAACCGTCGGCCTGGCGGAAGCGGTCGAACAGGTGGGGCAGGAAATCGGGCTCGATGCCCACGCCGCTGTCGGCCACCGAGATCTCGAACCGCGTATCGGTACGGCGAGCCGCGATGCTGATCCGGCCGTTGGGCGGCGTGAACTTGATCGCGTTGGACAGCAGGTTCCAAAAGATTTGTTGCAATCGCGCGGGGTCCGCCAGGACCAGGCAAACCTCGAAGCTGTGCTGGAATTCCAGCCGTATCCCCTTGCTCTGCATGGACGGCTCGCTGGACTGCACGACCCGCGCAACCTGCTCGAAGCCATCCAGGGGTTCCAGGTCGAGCTTGATCTTGCCCAGGAAGATCGCGCTCATGTCGAGCATGTCGGAAATCAGCGTGGCCTGGGTGCGGGCGCTTTGCAATATGGTCGAGAGGCCCTTGCGCAATTGCTCGTTGTCGGGCGCCCGCTTGAGCAGCAGCTGGCTCCAGCCGATGATGACCGACAGCGGTGTGCGCAGTTCGTGCGACAGCGTGGCCAGGAATTCGTCCTTCATGCGGGTGGCGGCCTCGGCGTCGTGCCGGGCGGCGCGCTCGGCCTCCAGCAACTGCTCGCGCTGTGCTTCCATGACGTAGCGCTCGGTGATGTCGCTGAACAGCACGGCGACGGTCGCCTCGTCGGGTTCCCCCAGGCGGAACGCATAGACGTCGAACCAGCGCTCCAGCGTTTCGGCATGATGTTCGAAGCGCGCCGGCTGGCCGGTCAGCGCGACGTCGCCATAGATCTGGTACCAGTGTTCCTCGTGGTCGGGAGACAGCTCCCGCATGCGCTTGCCCAGCGCATGGCGCAGGCCGGTGTGGGCCTCGAAGGCGGGATTGATCTCAAGGAAGCGATAATCGACCGGCTTGCCGTTGTCGAAGATCATCTGCAGGACGCAGAATCCCTGGTCGATGGATTCGAACAATTGCCGGTAGCGGTCCTCGCTGCGCCGCAAGGCGTCAGCGGCGGCCTGGTCGTCCAGGCGGCGCTGGCCCCGGAACCTGTAGGACGCGATATCCCACGGCTGCATACGCGTCGTTGCTCCCATCCGCTGGTTGGCGATCGATGGCGAAGTGTACCCGCGCGCGCGTAGCCTCCTCGGGGAGCATGTGTTTCAAGGCATGACCCTTGTGAGTCCGGCGCGGCCCGGCCGCCGGGCCGCGCCGGGGATGCTAGCATCCCGCCCATCGGACCTCGCCCCGCCCTGCTCCATCCGCCGTGAACGCTCCCACCGATACCCATTCCGTCACCCTCGATCCGCAGCAATGGACCTTCGCCGCCGGCGAGGACGAGAGCCTGTTCCAGGCCGCGCGGCGCGCCGGGATACGGCTGCCCACCATCTGCCGCAACGGCACCTGCCGGACCTGTTTTTCCCGCATGGAAAGCGGCAGCGTCCGCTATCTGGTCGAATGGCCGGGCCTGAGCGCGCAGGAAAAGCAGGAAGGCTTCATCCTGCCCTGCGTGGCGGTGGCCACCTCGCCCATCGTCATGGTGAACCCGCACGCCGAGAAGACCGCCGACGCGGCGGGCTGACGCCCACGCCCGTATCCATGAACAGCTCGGCCAGGGTCTGGCGCAGCCAGGCGTGGCCGGGATCGCGGTGGAAGCGCGCGTGCCAGTACTGATTGACCGCATAGCGCTCGATCGGAATGGGGGGCGCGTGCACGCGCAGCCCTTCCTGCCGCGCCACGATCCCGCCCAGGAGGCTCGGCACCGTGGCGACGAAGTCGGTCTGCGCGATGATCGCCGCCAGGCCCAGGTAGCTGGGCAGCCGCAGCACCACCTGCCGCTCCAGCCCGGCACGGCGGATGGCCTGCTCCACGATCAACTGGCTGGTGGTCGAGGGCGAGACGTCGACGTGGCCTTCGCGGGCGAAATCGGCACGCGTGAAGGTGCGGCCGATGCGCGGATGGCGCGGTCCCGCCACGCACACGAAGTCCTGCTCGAACAGCCGCTGGCGGTAGAAGCCGGCATCCAGCTGCGGCATGAAGCCTATGGACAGGTCGGCTTCGCCGCTTTCCATGCGCGCCGGGGTGTCGGGCCCGATACGGAAGATCTCGATGCGCACGGCGGGCGCCACGTCGCGCAGGCGGTTGACGATGCGCGGCAGCAGCACGATGTGGCTGATGTCCGTCATGCACAGGCGGAAGACGCGATCGGAGGCCGCCGGCAGGAAGACGGCAGGCTCGAGCAGCGCCTGCATCGCGGCCAGCGCGGCGGCCACGCGGCCTTCGAGTTCCAGCGCGCGCGCCGTGGGCTCCATGCCCGAGGTGGTGCGCACGAACAGCGGATCGTCGAACAGTTCGCGCAGTTTCGCCAGGAAAAAACTCATCGTCGACTGGCTCATGCCCATGCGCTCGGCAGCGGCCGAGACGCTGCCGGTGCGGCGGATCTCGTCGAACACGCGCAGCAGCTTCGTATCGATATTCTCCAATTTTCTTATTGATCCATATCGATAAATTCGATCCAGCGTATCGATACCGCTCCATGGAGTCAAGCGCACCCGCTTACTAACATGGCGCCAGATTTCACGCGAGGAGACACCATGAGTACCGGAACCCAAGCGACCGCCATCGTGGTGGGCGGCGGCATAGGCGGCCTGGCCGCCGCGCTGGCCCTGGCCAGGGAAGGCGTGTCGGTCGAACTGCTGGAGCAGAGCCCGACCATAGGCGAGATCGGCGCCGGCATCCAGCTCGGCCCCAACGCCTTCGCCGCGCTGGACGCGCTGGGCGTGGGCGAGGCCGCGCGGCGCCGCGCAGTCTTCACCGAGCGCCTGATCATGATGGACGCGGTCGACGCCACCGAGGTCGGCGGCTTCGAGGTGGGCGAGGCGTTCCGTGCGCGCTTCGGCAATCCCTACGCCGTCATCCACCGTGCCGACATCCACCTGTCCATCCTGGAAGCGGTGCAGGTCCATCCGCTGATCCGCTTCAAGACCTCCACCCGCGTGCAGGCCCTGGAACTGGGCGACGGCCAGGCCACGGTGGTGGACGACCAGGGCGGCCGCCATACGGCCGATGCCGTGGTGGGCGCCGACGGCGTGAAGTCGGTGATACGCGACACGCTGATCGGCGACGAGGCCCGGGTGACCGGCCACGTGGTCTACCGCGCCGTGGTGGACGAGGCCGACATGCCCGACGACCTCAAGATCAACGCCCCGGTGGTGTGGGCCGGCCCGAACTGCCACCTGGTGCACTATCCGCTGCGCAACGGACACCAGTACAACCTGGTGGTCACCTTCCACAGCCGCGAGCCCGAGGTCTGGGGCGTGCGCGAGGGCAGCAAGGAGGAAGTGCTGTCCTACTTCGAGGGCATCCATCCCCGTCCGCACCAGATGCTGCACCGTCCCACGTCCTGGAAGCGCTGGGCCACCGCCGACCGCGACCCGCAGCCGCGCTGGGGCCAGGGCCGCGCCACGGTGCTGGGCGACGCCGCCCATCCCATGACCCAGTACCTGGCACAGGGCGCCTGCATGGCACTGGAAGATGCCGCCACGCTGGGCGCGGCGGTGCGCCATGCCCGCGGCGACCTGGAAGCGGCGTTCCGGCTGTACGAGAACTCCCGCATCACCCGCACCGCGCGCGTGGTGCTGTCCACCCGCGCCATGGGCACGCTCTACCACGCCAAGGGCGTCGAGCGCCTGGTGCGCAACTCGCTGTGGGTGGGCCGCACCCAGGATCAGTACTACGACGCGATGCAGTGGCTGTACGGCTGGCGCGTGGAGACCTGCCTGAAACCCTTGGTGTAACCGACCGGCCGCCGATACATCAAATAATACTAATTCGCGTTATCATTCCCGGAATTTCAACATTCCGGGAATCGCGGCCTCTCCACAGGCGCGACCTTAGCCTCATGTTGCGCAAATTCGGAGTCCTGCTGCACCGCTGGTTGGGCCTGGGCGTCGCGGCCTTCCTGTTCATCGCCGGCCTGACGGGCGCCTTCATTTCGTGGGACCACGAACTCGACGCCTGGCTGAATCCGCAGTTGTTCGAACCGGCCACGCAGGGAGAACCGTTGCCGGTGGAGACCCTGATCGCCAGGCTCGAGGCCGAGGATCCGCGGCTGATGGTCACCTTCAGTCCGCTGGAGGTCGAACCCGGCCACGCCCTGCTGGTCTCGGTCACCGGCCGCATCGATCCGGCCACGGGCAAGGCGTTCCCGCTGGACTTCAACCAGGTCGCGCTCGATCCCGTCACCGGCGACGTCCAGGGCCGGCGCGAATGGGGCGCGATCTCGCTCAGCCGCGAGAACCTGCTGCCTTTCCTGTACAAGCTGCACTACACCATGCACCTGCCCGACGTGAAGGGCGTGGAACTGGGCATGTGGTTCATGGGACTGGTCAGCATCGCCTGGTTCCTGGACTGCTTCGTCGCGCTGTACCTGTCCTTCCCCTCGTGGCGCGCCTGGCGCAAGTCGTTTGCGTTCCGCGTCGGCAAAGGCGGCTATGCGCTCAACTTCGACGTGCACCGCTCCGGCGGCGTCTGGCTGTGGGCGCTGCTGCTCCTGCTGGCGGTGACCTCGATCTCGCTCAACCTCGGCAACGAGGTCGTGCGTCCGGTGGTCAACCAGATCTCGCCGCTGACACCCACGCCATTCGAGACGCGTCCGCTGCGCCCGCTCGACCAGCCCATCATGCCGACGCTGACCCGGACGCAGATCGTCGAACTGGGCAAGGCCGAGGCCGGCCGCCTGGGTATCGCCGAGCCGGCCGGCGCCGTGTTCTATGGCGCGCTGCAGGGCATCTACGGCGTGGGTTTCTACGAGCCGGGCAACGACCACGGCGATGGCGGGCTGGGCAACCGCTGGCTCTACTTCGACGAGAAGAGCGGCGCGCTGCTGGGCAAGCACATTCCCGGCACGGGCAGCGCGGGCGACGTGTTCATGCAGGCCCAGTTCCCCTTGCATTCCGGCCGTATCCTGGGCATTCCGGGGCGCATCTTCGTGTCGCTGCTGGGGTTGTCGGTGGCCATCCTGAGCGTGACCGGCGTCGTGATCTGGGCGAAGAAGCGCAAGGGCCGGATGGCCTCGGCCAGGGCGGCGCAGGCGCGCATGCGCCCCGCCGCCGCTACCGGTTCGCCTGGCCTGTCTTGACGGCCACGGTATAGGGGCGCCGCCGCGGGCGGCTCCCGATGGCGGGAAAGACGATGGACAGGACGGCCGCATCCAGGGTGACGTCCACGCCTATCACCAGCGTCGCGTCCAGCGCGTCCAGCAGCCGCAGCATGCGCGTCCGCTCCTGCGCGAACAAGGCGCGGGCCTGCGCCGGTCCCCAGGGCTGGAGTTCGTCCAGCGAGACCGGCACGGAGGCGTGCCCGCCGGCGCCGTTGCCGTGGCCAACCCGCAGCTGCACGCGATCCAGGTCCAGCCGCGCGCCGACCACGATGCGCCGGTTGATGCCGGGACGGCTGGCGATGCAGGCGATGGCGGAGTCGATCAGCGCGCAGACATGGTCGGCGGAGCCGGCCACCAGCAGCGGATGGTCGGGTACATCGGCCTCCACGTACCGGACGTTGCCGTCCGGCGAGAGGTCGTAGTCCTCCACGGCTGACTGGATCAGGCGCCCCAGGTCGCACAGCGGGCTCGCCGCGCGGCGCTCGGACAGCTCGCCGGTAAGTTCGGTCATGGAAGTGCTCGCAGAGACAAGCCTGGGGCGAGTCTACGGAAGAGCGCTTCATCGCACTGCAAACAATGCGTAACATGCTGGCCGGCATAACCCCGCCGGCCGGTTCTTCTGCCGCTAGTAGGCGCTAGCCTTCGAAAGCAGTTCCAAGGACTCCCCGTCCAGTGCCAGCGTGGCGGCGGCCTGCAGCGCATCGAGCTGGGCGATCGACGTGGCGCTGGCGATGGGCGCCGTCACCGCGGGCTGGTGCAGCAGCCAGGCCAGCGCCACGGAAGCCGGGGTCGAGCCATGCCGCCGGGCCACCTCGTCCAGCGCATCGAGGATGCGCAGGCCGCGCTCGTTCAGGTACGAACCCACGCGGCTGCCGCGCGCCTTGCCTTCGAGATCGGCGGCGGTGCGGTACTTGCCGCTCAGGAAGCCGCTGGCCAGCGCGTAGTAATTGATCACGGCCACCTGGTTGCGCAGCGCCACCGGCGCCAGCTCGGTCTCGAACGCCTGGCGCTCGATCAGGTTGTACTCGGGCTGCAGCGTGGCGTAGGCGGCCAGGCCGTTGGCCCGGCTCACGTCCAGCGCCTCCTGGAAGCGGGCGGCGGTGTAGTTGGACGCGCCGATGGCGCGCACCTTGCCGGCCTTCACCAACCGGTCGAAGGCCGCCAGGCTTTCTTCCAGGGGCGTCGCGGCATCGTCGTCATGGGCCTGGTAGAGATCGATGTAGTCGGTCTGCAGGCGCCGCAGCGAACCTTCCACCGCCTTCTCTATGTACGCGGCCGACAGTCCGCCCGGATTGCCCAGCGCCGGCTTGCCCACCTTGGTGGCCAGGATCACGCGGTCGCGCTTGCCGCTGCGCTTGAACCAGTTGCCGATGATGGTTTCCGATTCGCCGCCCTGGTTGCCGGGCACCCAGCGCGAATAGGCGTCGGCGGTGTCGATGAAATTCATGCCCCGGTCGGCCAGCGCATCCAGGATGCCGAACGACGCGGCCTCGTCCAGGGTCCAGCCGAATACGTTGCCGCCGAAGGTGATGGGGAATACCTGCAGGCCGGTAGTGCCCAGCGGTCGATAGGTCATGGCTGCCTCGAACGGAAGGAAACGGAATCGAAAATAGTAGGAGATTCCGGCCTCCCGTCCAAATAGCCGCCACGCATGAGCTAGTTCACGCGCCGCCCGCCTGCGTGGTGCGTTCCTTGATCAGTTGATGCCGCCTTTCCATTTCCTGCCGCAGTTCGCGCCGCAGCAGCGCCGCCTCGCAGCGCTGGCGCTCTTCCTCGTCCTGCGGTTCCAGCGGGGGCACCGGTACCGGCACGCCGTCGTCGCCCACCGCGACCATCGTGAAATAGCAGCTGTTGGCGTGGCGCACGGTCTTGCTGCGGATATCTTCCGTCACCACCTTGATGCCGATCTCCATGGACGTGCGCCCGGTGTAGTTGACCGCCGCGTAGAAGGTGACCAGTTCGCCCACGTGGATGGGCTGGCGGAACACGACCTGATCGACCGACAGCGTGACCACGTAGCGCCCGGCGTAGCGGCTGGCGCAGGCATAGGCGACCTGGTCGAGATACTTGAGGATGGTGCCGCCATGGACGTTGCCCGAGAAGTTCGCCATGTCCGGCGTCATCAGGATCGTCATGGAAAGCTTGTGCTGGGAATCGTTCATGGCGAACCTTCTGCGCGAATATGAAGCAGCGCCATTGTAGCCAGCGCGGACCCGGCCCGCGCGGCGGCGTTAACATGGACCCCCGCCATCATCCGCCTCCGGGAGACACCATCATGCCCAGCCCCACCCTCGCCCTCCTGCATCCCGGCGCCATGGGCGCGGCCATCGGCACCTGCCTGGTCTCCACCGGCCACCGCGTGCTCTGGTGTTCCGCCGGGCGCAGCGCCGCCACGGCCGCGCGGGCGCGCCAGGCCGGTCTGGAAGACGCAGGCTCCCTGGCCGACGCCCTGCGCGCCGCCGACATCGCCATCTCGGTCTGCCCGCCGGACAACGCGCTCGACCTGGCGCGCGAGGTCGCGCGGCACCGGTACGGCGGCGTCTTCGTCGACGCCAACGCGGTCTCGCCGGCCACCCTCCGGCAGATCGAGGAAGCCGTGCGCGCCGGCGGCGCGCGCTTCGTGGACGGCGGCATCATCGGCCAGCCGCCGCGCGCGGCCGGCAGCACCCGTCTCTACCTGGCCGGCGACGGCGCTTCGGACATCGCTGCGCTGTTCGAAGGCAGCGCGCTCGAAGCCATCGCGCTGGACTCCCCCGCCGGCAGCGCCTCGGCGCTGAAGATCTGCTATGCCGCCTGGAGCAAGGGCGCCACCGCGCTGCTGGCCGGCATACGCGCGCTGGCCCGCCACGAAGGCGTCGAGCCGGCCCTGCTGGCCGAATGGCAGCGGTCCAGCCCGCAGACCCCGGCACGGTCGGAAGAGGTCGCGCAGAAGGCCGAGAAGGCCTGGCGCTGGGTGGGCGAGATGGAGGAAATCGCGTCCACTTTCCATGCCGCCGGGCTGCCCTCGGGCTTTCATCTCGCGGCCGCGGACATCTTCCGGCGGCTGGACGTCTACAAGGATGCGCCCCGGCCGCCCGCCATGGACGAGGCGCTGGACCGGCTGCGGCGCTGACCCGCCGGCTTCAGACCAGGCCGAAGGACTTGGCGCGCAGCGCCGCCTCGGCGCGCGAGGCAATGTTGAGCTTCTCGTAGATGTGCTTGACGTGGTCGCCCACGGTATGGCGCGAGATGCCCAGCGCGGTGGCGATCTCGCCCAGCCGCAGGCCACGCGCCAGCAGCACCAGCACTTCGTTCTCCCGGGCCGACAGCGGGCTGATGACCGTGGACGGCCTCAAGCGGAAATGATCCAGCAGCCGGCGCGCGATGGCGGGCGACAGCGGCGGCTGGCCCTGGGCGATGCCGGTCAGCATGGCCGCGAGCTGGGCCGGCGGATGTTCCTTCAGCACATAGCCCTGCGCGCCGGCCTGCAAGGCGGCGAACAGCTTGCTGTCCTCGCCCGTGATGCTGGATACCACCACGGTGCAGCGCGGATGCCGCAGCGTCAGGGTGGCGATGAGTTCCGTGCCATCGCCGTCGGGCAGTCCCAGGTCCACCAGGGCCAGGTCCGGCACCCGCTCGGCGATGGCCGCGCCCGCCTGCGCCAGGTCCTGGCCGCAGCGCACGCGCGCTTCCGGAAAGGCCAGCGCCACGGCCTCGCTCAGCATGGCCGCCGCTTCCGGCAGGTCTTCGACGATCAGGATGTCGTTCATGCCCGCACCTCCGCCGGCGCCGCCGGCTCCACGGACGCCACGGCTGGATTCCCGGGCCCCAGCGGCAGGCAGATCCTCAGGATACAGCCGTCCTCGCCGCGTTCGAGCCCGACCACCCCCTGGTACTCGGCCAGGCGCCGCCGCATGCCGGCCAGGCCCAGGCCGATGCTGGCCGGCCCCGCAACGGGCACGCTGCGGCCGGCGCCGCGCATGCCGTCATCCACCATGACGATGTCCAGCCGGCCGTTGCCCGCTCGCACCTCCACCTCGATACGGGTGGGACCGCCATGCTTGAGCGCGTTGGACAGGCCCTCGCGCAGGGCGCGTTCCAGGGTGGCCTTCATCCGGGCCGGCAGGGCCGACTGCATGTCGGGCAGCGGCATGGCCGGCACGAACTCGTTCCAGACGAAATCCACGCCCGCCGCGTCGCAGCGGGTGGCCATCTCGGCGCGCCAGTCGGCCAGGGCATCGGCCAGCGGCAGGCTGTGGCCCTCCAGGGCCGACAGCGTGGTGCGCAGGTCGCTCATCGCCGCGCGCGCGACATCGGCCGCCACGCCGTCGCCCGCGCGCGACGCCTGGTGGATCAGCATCAGCAGCCGCGCGCCGATGTCGTCGTGCATGTCCTGCGCGATGCGATGGCGTTCTTCACGCACGCCCCGCTCGTAGGAATCGCGCCCCTCGCCCGCCTTCTGCACCAGGCTGGACAGCGATGCCGCCAGCTCGACGTCGTGCGGCGCGAACAACCGGCGGCCGCGATCGGCCAGTCGCAGCACCCGCGCCTCCAGGCCGCCGCAGGACGGCACCCACAGCGCCTGCCCCGACTCCAGCAAGGTGGCCGAACGAGGGTCCTCGGCCTCGGCATGCGCAAGGCGGCGAATGTCCAGCGGATCGAACAACTGCCCGAGCAGCGCGTCCCACCGGCGCTCCTGTTCCCCGCGCGAGGGCGAGAAGGCGATGCGGATCAGCTCGGGGAACGTGGAGTCTACCCGCGCGCCCCGGGCACCGGTCAGCCGGCGCCACAGCCACTGGCGGAACGGGAAGTACAGCCAGCCGCACAGCAGCAGCGACACGCCCATCGAGAACGCCGGGTTCCAGCGCAGCCAGACGATCAGGGCCGCGTCCATCAGCACCACCGCCAGCGCCCCGGCCAGCCACAGCAGGATCCGGTAGGCCCAGCGGTCCAGGTCGAACAGCCGGTAGCGGCGCAGGCCGAACGCGAGCCCGACGTAGATGATCAGGAAGTAGCCGAAGGCGTAGCCCTGGGAGATGGGCGGAAAGAAGCCCAGCACCTTGGAGCCGGTCGTGGAAAAGACGAACAGGCCGCTGCCCACCAGCATGGACAGGGCCAGCCAGCGCAGTGCGGCCCGGTCCAGCGGACGGCCCCGGCTCATTCTCCACTGCACGCCGGCCAGCGCGATCGCGCCCAGCATCTCGGACATGATGCCCATGCGGGTCCAGTTCTGGCTGGGCAGCCACTGCATCGTGTCGGCCAGCCACCAGGCCCCGTACACCACGGGCAGCGCCCACAGCGCCACCACCGGCACCAGCCGCCTCGGATAACACAGGAACACCGCCAGCAGCGCGCACCCGAACATGAAAGCGCCGGCGTGATTGGCGGCGGACAGCGCGTGGAACAGTTCCCCGCCCAGCGCCAGTTCGCGGCTGCTGTAGGCCGCCGCCGGCACCGCGAAGGCGGGGAAGGCCAGACCGGTCAGCGCGAACATGCTCGCGCCCAGGTCCGTCGGCCGCAGGGCCCAGACCCAGCATGCGATCAGACATCCGGCGAAGCTGACGACGAGCTGGAACCAGAACGTCGCCGGCAGCGATCCCAGCGGCCGGGCCCCGGGCGTCCATACCTCGGCCGCGCGCGAGCCATCGGCCCGTGTCCACTCGGCCTGGACCGGCCCGTCCAGCAGCCCGCGGAACGTTCCCTGCCTGTCGAAGAATCGGTTCATGCGCGCGTATTCGTCGAAGAAGTCGGGCTCTTCGATCAGGTCGTCGGGCTCCACGTCCAGGCCGACGCGCTCTCCCGGCCGCGAAAGCGCCAGGCGCGACGCGCCGTCCTCCAGGCCATGGGCGGGGCCGCCGGGCAGCCCGCGCGCGCGCACGCTGCCGGCTTCGTCGACAGTGAATGCGATGCCCAGCCAGGGCGTCTGCAACGCTCCCCAGGTGGCCGCCGCGGCGGCGGCCGCGCACAGCGCCAGCACCGCCAGCAGGATGCGGGCAGGCACGGCCAGGAACGAATGGATGGGCATGTCGGGATTCCAGCGGCAATCGGGACGCGAACGGGGGTGGCACGCTGATGATGAAGAAAGACCCCCGCCAGTACAAGCCATTAGTCGCCTGCCGGCAACCCCGTGTTCGCGGGATTGTCCGCCCTGCTCCACATGGGAAGAATCGCCGGACATCACCCGACCGGCCGCGACCGCGGCGGGTCTCATCCACGCCACGAGGGTATTCCATGATGAAGCTACCGTTCTTCCCGCCACGCACCGCGCGCCTTGCCGCGTGCGCCTGTCTCGCGCTTGCCCTGGGCGCCTGCGGCGGCGACGGCGGCTCTTCGGGCGGCGCGAGTCCGCCGGCACCGAAGACGGACACGCTGTCGGGCACGGCGGCCACCGGCGCCGCCCTGGCCAACGCCACCGTCACCGTCATGAACGCGGCAGGCGCCACCGCCACCGGCAAGAGCGGCGCCGACGGCCGCTACAGCGTCACCATCGAATCGGCGCCACCCTACCTGCTCAAGGTCTCGACCGGATCGGGATCAGTGCTGTACTCGTTCGCGGCGGCCGCGGGCACGGCCAACATCACGCCGCTGACCACGCTGGCGCTGCATGATGCCGGCGGCAGGAAACCGTTGGCCGCGCTGTTCGAGGGCTGGAAGACCACTCGCCTCGCAGGCGATGCGATCACGGCCGCCGCCAAGCGTGTGAACGCCAACTTCGCTGCGCTCTACACCGCCAAGGGTGTGGATCCCAAGACCTTCGACTTCTTCAGCCGCGGCTTCGCCGCCGACGGCAAGGGCTTCGATGCGGTCCTGGACGGCGTATCGATTTCGCTCAGTTGCTCCACCACGTCCTGCTCGGAAACGATCAAGGTCGGAGCAAGCGTCATCACCTATGATTTCTCGATCAGCGTGGCCGGCATCTCGTTCAGCGGCGGCGGCACGAGCAGCACCATCCCGGCCGGCTCGAAGTGGGAACTGACCGTGCGGGGCTCGGCCAACGGCGTGCCTTTCGAGCAGACCATCGGCAACATCGAATTCGGCGCCGTGCCGGCCTCGGCCGACGGTGCCCAACAGGTGGTGCAGCAGTACGGCGGCGTCTCGGGCGGCGTGTCCGGCCCCGGGGTCAGCCTGAGCTACAGCTACAGCGACCTGTCGACCAGCTACGAGGGCTGCGGAGGCTGCGGCGTCGGCAGCACCATCGTGCTCAAGAGCAAGGGCTCGGTGTCGGTCTCGGGCACCGCAAACGGCATCACGATCCCGCCCACCACGACCCGGTTCGACTACACCTATACCTACAGGCGCACCAGTTGATCCCGGTCCCGGCGGGAGCCGGGCAGGCCCAGCCCCAGGTGATCCCTGAAGGTCGGGCCTTCGTAGTCCAGGCGGAACAGGCCGCGCCGCTGCAGCACCGGCACGACCAGTTCCGCGAATGCCTCGACGGCCCCTGGCACGTAGGCGGGAAAGATGTTGAAGCCGTCCGCCGCCCGCTGGTCGAACCAGGCCTGGATGAAATCGGCGACCTCCTCGGGGTTGCCCACCACGATGGCGCCCATGGCCCCCGCCGTATCGATCAGGTCGCGATAGGAAATACGCGCCGCACCCGTCAGCGACCGGCGGGTGCGGCGGGCGGTCTCGTCGATCAGCCTGCGCCCCGCCTCGGACGCCTGCCCGTACAGCGCGGATTCCACCACGGCGCCGGGGTCGTTGCCGCGCACGTCCACGCCCAGGGTCTCGGACAGCGCGCTCAGGTTGCGCCGGCGGCCGCGCCCGAGCCCGCCCTTGCGGACCTCGCCCACCGTCTCTTCCGGATCCAGCGGCAGGAAGGCGTTCAACTGGTCGTAAAGAGCGACGGCTTCCTCGGTGGTGGGCGCGACGATGGGGGTGAGCCCGGGCAGGATGGCGATCTCGTGCTCGCCTCGCCCGTAGCGCGCCGCGCGCTGCTTGATGTCGGCATAGTAGGCCTGGGCCGACGGAATGTCGGGTTGGCCGGCGAAGATGACGTCGGCCTCGCGCGCGCCCAGCTCGCGCGAGCGGTCCGAGGTGCCCGCGTGCAGGATGACCGCATGGCGCTGCGGCAGGCGCGGAACGTCCAGCGGACCGGCGATGCGGAAGTGCCGCCCCGCGTGACCCAGCGGCACGCCCGCGGGCGCCTCGGCGGACGGCGCGCCGTCCCACAATGCCTTCACCACGTCGACGAACTCGTCGGCCCAGTCGTAGCGCTTGCCCGTTTCCCAATGCTCGGTACGGCTGAAGTTGGCGGCGGCGATGTCATCGGCACCGGTCACGATGTTCCAGGATGCACGGCCCGCGCTGACGTGATCGAGCGATCCCATCAGGCGCGCCACGGAATAGGGGTCGTAGTAGGTGGGGTTGGCGGTGACCACGATGCCGATGCGCGACGTGGCGGCGGCCAGGCTGGCGGCCGTCGTGAACGGCTCCAGCCGCGACATCTGCGCGGGGTTGGTGCGTTGCAGCCGGGGATCCGTGGCCAGGCGGTCGCCCAGGAACAGGAAGTCGAACCGGGCCCGCTCCGCCACTTGCGTCACGTGCTGCAGGAACTCGATGTCGAACGCCGCATCCTCCTTGGAGCCGGGCAGCCGCCAGCCGGCGGCGTGGGTGCCGGTGGCCCAGAACATCAGGCCCAGGTGCAAACGGCGAGGGGGTTGGCTCATGGCGGTCATCCGTTGACGGGTTGCGGGGAAACGTGGCGATTGGCGGGACGGGCCAGGCCCAGGCGTCCGCGCAGCGTGAGCGCGGCGCCTTCGGCGGGCGGGGCGGTCGCGCCGCGCCGAACCAGCCCCGGCACCACCAGTTCGGCGAAACGCGGCCATTGGCCAGGCTCGGGCGCCGGCGCCACCGCGAATCCGTCGGCCACCCGCCGCGCCACCCATGCCTGCAAGGTGGCGGCGATCTCGCCCGGCGTGCCGATCAGCGTGACCGCATCGGCACGCGAAGGCGCGCGGGCGCGCAGCCGCTGCGCTTCGTCCGGCGTGTCGGCCACCCAGGGCACGATGGGCGCGAGCACCCGCGGCGGATTCGCGGCGCGGCCTTCGCGCACGGCCAGTGCGCGCAAGGCCTCGGCCGCCTCGCGCACGCCGGCTTCGTCCCCGGCCGCCACCACCACGATGTCGGCCTCGGCCGCCGCCCAGGGGCGCGAGGCGGCCGAGCGTTCGACATGCACCAGGGGCAACTGGCCCTGCGGCGGCCGCGCGACGTTCAGCGGTCCCTGGACCTGGAAATGCTCGCCCCGGTGCGCAATGGCGTGGATCTTGGCGCCGTCCACGAAACGGCCGCTGGCCTTGTCGCGCAGGAAAGCGTCGTCCTCCCAGCTGTCCCACAGCGCGCGCACCACGTGCAGGAACTCCCTGGCATGCCGCCCGGGATCCGCCGGCGCGGCGCGATCGCGCACGCCGAAGTTGACCGCCGCCGCGCGCGCGGGATCGTGCACCAGGTTGAGCGCCGCCCGCCCATGGGTGATGTGGTCCAGCGAAGCGGTCAGGCGGGCCAGGTTGAACGGTTCGTAGTAGGCGGCGTCGGCCGTCACGGCCAGGCCCAGGTGGCGGGTGCGCGTCGCGATGAAGGAAGCCGCCGTGAACGGGTCGAGGCGCATGCGCGGCGCGGCGCCTTCGACGCGCGGTTCGTCATCGAGCACCAGCAGGTCGAACCCGGCGCGCTCGACTTCCAGCGCCAGGCTGGTCAGCAGCGAGCCGGCGAACGCCGTCTCGATCGAGGGCTCGGCGCCGCGATGCAGATACGCCAGCAGCGGGCCGCCGGCACGCGGAAGGGATACGGATGTGGAAGACATGTGGAACCCCAGGTGAAGAGTCAGCGCGCCGAGGCCAGCGCGCGCAGCGGAGCCCGGGCCGGCGAGGCGCCTGTGTCGATCGCATGCAGGGCGTCGTAGATCGACGCCTCGAGCTTGAGCAGCGGCAGGTCGCCGCGCCGGCGCGGCCGCGGAACGGCCACGCGGAAGGTGTCGTGGATATGGCCCGGCCGGGGCGACAGCAGCACGATGCGGTCGGCCAGGAACACCGCCTCGCCCACGTCGTGCGTGACGAACACCACCGTGCGCCGGTGCGCCTGCCAGATGCGCACCAGGTCTTCCTGCAGCCGGATGCGCGTGATGTGGTCCACCGCGCCGAAGGGCTCGTCCATCAGCAGCACGCTGGGCTCGTTGGCCAGCGCGCGGGCGATGCCGGCCCGCTGGCGCATGCCGCCCGACAACTGGTGCGGGTACTTGTCGCCGAATCCCGCCAGCCCCACCAGCTCCAGATAGGCCTTGGCGGTCTGGCGCCGCAGCGCCTTGTCGCGTCCCCGGATCTCCAGGCCCAGCTGGACGTTGCGCGCCACCGTGCGCCAGGGCAGCAGCGAGGCGTCCTGGAACACCACCCCCACCGAGGGGAACGGCCCGGCGATGGGCCGGCCGTCGAACAGGGCCTGCCCGGCGGTGGGGCGCTGCAGGCCGGCCAGGATCTCCAGCAGCGTGCTCTTGCCGCAACCGCTGGGGCCCAGCAGCACCACGAACTCCCCTTCATCGATATCGAGGTCGATATCGGCCAGCGCATGCACGGGCTTCGCGCCCCCATAGACCTGGCTCAGCTTGCGGATCGAGAAAATGGACACCGGGCGACTCCTTGCGATCAGCCTTTCAGCGCCGCCGATCTATCGGGGTACTGGAACGGCTTGACGTATTCCCGCGGCACGAAGCGCAGGTCGATGTACTTCTTCGCGTCATACGGCGCCTTCTGGTTCTGCTGCTCGATCTCGATGCGCTGCGTATCCTGGATGGCGACCGGATCGACGTCGGGATTGTTGTCCCAGACGTCGTCCTCCTGCCTGAGCGCCAGTTCGACCGCGCGGGGATTGAGCTTGAGCCGCGCCTGCAGCCACGGCAGGTACTCCGGGTAGTTCGCCTTGGCGTAGGTGTAGGACTTGAAATAGGCCCGCAGCCCGCGGCGCAGCAGGTCGGGATCGTTCGCGATCAGCCGGTCGCCCGCGATCAGCACGCCGGTGTGATAAGTGGGCAGGTAGTCCCAGCCCCGGGCCAGCGTGCGGCTGGTCTTCTCCAGCTCGCCCAGCGCGGCAAAGGGCTGGTGGATGATGGTCGCGTCCACCTGGCCGGAGATCAGCGTGCCGTAGGCCTGCTGGGTCGAGCCATTGCCGAACAGCGTCACGTCGCGCCGGGGATCGAGGCCGTTGCGGACCAGGATCGTGCGCAGCACCGTATCCAGGTTCGAACCCGCATGGGCATTGCCCACGGTCTTGCCCTTCAGGCCGGCGATGCTCTGGATGCCGGGCCGGGCGATCAGGAAGTACGGTCCCTTGCTGCGAAAGCCCGACGATACGATCTTGATCGGCGCGCCCAGCGCCGCGGCGCGCAGGTAGACGCTGGTCGGCCCGAACGCGAACGACAGCTCGCCGGTCGCGACGCCGGTCACCGCATCCTGTACGTCCACGAACTCCACCTCCAGGCCCTCTTCGCGGAAGAATCCTTTCTCCACGCCAAAGGCGATGGGCTGCTGGGTGTAGCTGTTGGTGGCCACGAGCTTGAGCTTCTTCGTCGCGGCGCCCTGCGCGGACGACAATCCGGGAACGGAGGCGGAAAGGGCCGCCAGGGCGGCAAGGCGCGACAGCGTGTCGCGTCGGTTCTTGTTCATGATGGAATCCACAGGAAAGCGAAGCGGGGAAATGACGAACGGTCAGGCATGCTTCCACCGGAGCAGCACGCGCCTCTCCAGTTGCTCGACCGCGAAGATGATGAGCAGCGCGAACACTGTGATGGTGGCGACCAGCGCGAACACGGCGGCGGTGTCGTAGACACCGGTGGCCCGGTTCAGCAGGTTGCCGATGCCCGCCTTCGAGGCCACGATCTCGGCCAGCAGCGCGGCCACCACGCACATCACCGCCTCCACCCGTACCGCCGCCATGATCGAAGGGATGGCCGACGGCAGCACCACCTTGAAGATGCGCTGCGCCTGCGTCGCGCCCAGCACCCGGGCGACTTTCAGGTGGTTCTCCTGCACCTGCCGGATGCCCGCGATCGTGTTGAACACGAAGATGAAATAGCCGAACAGGAAGACGATGAAGACCTTGTGCGCATAGCCTATGCCCAGGTACAACGTCAGCAGCGGAATGATCGCGACCTTGGGGACGGCCATCAGCGCGACCAGGAACGGATTGAGGAACCGGTGCACCGCCGGCAGCAGGCCCATCACCACGCCGGTCGAGACGCCGGCCACGAACGCGATGGCCACGCCCAGCAGCGCCTCGGACAAGGTCACCAGCAGATGGCGCAGCAGGCCGTCCTGCATCACCAGGCGGGGAAAGGCCTCCAGGACCTGCGTGGGCGATGCCAGATAGATGGGCTTGACCGCGCCGCTGTCCACCAGGAACTGGATGGACAGCAGGATGGCCGCCAGCAGCAGCACCTGTCCGGCGACGATCAGCAGCGCGGCGGGCACGCGTCTGCGCGGCCGGGACTCGCGGTCCGCGAGAGGAAGCGCGGGTACGGCATGGAGATGCGATGGAATGCTGGACATGACGGCACGGCGGAGGGACATCGGAGGACCACTCTATGCCGCTGCCGGCCGGTGCCGAAGGAATTTGTCCGCATATGCAATGCCACAAATCGCATTTCCCGCGCGCCGCGCCGATTGCTAGATTGCCCGCTTCGGCACGCTTCGTCTTCGGAACCATTCATGCGCTACATCGATCTGGGCACCACCGGCCTGCGCGTCTCGCGGCTGGCATTCGGCGCCTCCAGCTACGGCTCCCGGGACTGGATGCCCTGGGCCTTGTCCGAGGACGACGCCCAGCCCCACTACCGCGCGGCGTTCGAACATGGCTTCAACCTGTTCGACACCGCCGAGTCCTATTCCAGCGGCCTGAGCGAGGAAATCCTGGGCCGCGCCATCAAACGCTACGGCACGGGCCGCGACAAGGTCGTCATCGCCACCAAGGCCGGCCTGGCCAGGGGCGACGGCGTCAACCACGGTCTGTCGCGCAAGCGCATCCGCCACGCCATCGACGACAGCCTGCAGCGCCTGGGCACCGACTACATCGACCTCTACCAGATCCACCGGCTCGATCCCCACACGCCGCTGGAGGAGGTGATGCTGGCGCTGGACGACGTGGTGCGCGCCGGCAAGGCGCTGTACATCGGCGCCAGCAGCATGCACGCGTGGCAGTTCGCGACCTTGCAGCAATTGGCCGGACGCGACGGGCTGACGCGGTTCTCGACCATGCAGAACAAGTACAACCTGCTGTACCGGGAAGAAGAGCGCGAGACCCTGCCGCTGTGCCTGCACCAGAACGTGGCGGTGCTGCCCTACAGCCCCCTGGCGCGCGGCCTGCTGGCGGGCAGCCGCAGGCAGGACACCGAACGTTCGCGCGTCGTCCGCGACTTCGTCCGCCCGGAGGACGAGAGCATCGTGGACCGCGTCATCCAGGTCGCCGCCGAGCGCGACGTCAAGCCGGCACAGATCGCGTTGGCCTGGCTGCTGCACAATCCGGCGGTCACCGCTCCCATCGTCGGCGCCACGCGCGCCGCCCACCTGGACGATGCCGTGGCCGCGCTGGACATCGTACTCAGCGCCGAGGAACTGGAACGGCTGGAAGCGCCGTACGTGCCGCAGCAGGTGCAACTGGACCGGAACGTGGCACCCGTGCCCGGCCAGACCGCGTCGCCCGATTTGCTGCGACTGTTCCGCCGCTAGCTGTTCCGGCGGCGGCGCGTGGCACGCCACTTGCTGCGGAACGCGCTTTCAGGAGACCTCCCATGAAAGATCGTCCGTCCGACACGACCGCCAAGCCCCCCACTGTCATACGCGAACGGCCGGCCGATCCCAACTGGCTGGGCGTCGGCTCCGAGGAACGGCCGCGCGAGCCGGTCGAGCCGCAGACCGGCTCGGAACCCGCCGACGTCGGCCGGAAGATGCCGGGGGAGGTCCCGTCCGCACTGGGCAAGCCGCCGTCGCGTCGGGGTCGCGATCCCGACCTGGCCTGAAGCCTCGTCAGTCTTCCTCGTCTTTCCCGCTGCGCCGCTCGTTGCCCGCCGCGCCGTCGCTGCGCACCTCCACGTCGGCCCCCTGCTGGCCGCGCTGCGCCGGCGTGAAATCGTCGGATCCGGGCAGCGTCCCGGTCCTGGCCTCTCTACCGGCTTGCGCGGTCCCCTGGTCGAACTCGGTCGTCGCCCCTTCGGGACCGGGCGGATGATCCACGTCCGGACGCGGGGCGTCGTCGGAGGAAACATGTTTCGGGCGCGGCGCGCCGGCATTGGGGTCGGGAGGGGTTTTCATGGTCGGCTCCTGTCGAGTTGCCGTGCCAGGCAGCAGCTTTCGTGCCCGGACGGCAGCGCAGGATCCGCCCCCGCCCGCTCAATCGAGAGAGATCGCATTGCGTGCGATGATTGGCCGCCAGCGGTCCAGTTCCCGCGCGATGTAGTCGCGGAACGCAGCCGGCCCGAGATGGGCCGGTTCCATGCCCTGCGCACGGTAGTAGTCGACAACCTTGGGATCGCGCAGTGCGACAGCTACGGCCGCATGGATGGCCTGCAATACGGCGGGCGGCGTAGTGGCGGGCGCCGCGAGGCCGAACCAGCCTATGGGGTCGAAGTCGACGCCCTGCTCCTTCAGCGTGGCGACCTGCGGCAGCATGGGGGTTCGACGGGGCCCCACGACCGCGACGGCGTCGATCTTGCCAGACTTGATGAAAGGCGCCACGGCGAGCGGCGGCAGCACGGCCATCTGCACGTCGTTGGCGATCAGGGCGGAGACGATCTGCGGCGAGCCGGCATAGGGTGCATGCGGAACATCGCCACCGCTCAGCGCAACCAGGTAGGCCATCGCCAAGTGACCCAGCGTGCCGTTGCCTGGCGACGCATACGCCATCCTGCGCGAAGGGTCGCGCATCGCTGCCAGCAGATCCGCGGCGCGTCCGGCATGCATCGCCGCACTGGCCACCAGCACGGTAGGCGTCTCGGCCACCATCGCCACCGGCGCCAGGTCGCGCAGCGGGTCATAGGGCATCTTCTTGTACAACAGCGCGTTGGTGGCCAGGGGCCCGGCCGGTGCCAGCACGAGCGTGTATCCATCGGGCTCGGCGCGGGCCACTGCACCCGCGCCTATCATGCCTGCCGCTCCGGCCCGGTTCTCGACCACGACCACGTGGCCCGAGACCTTCTGCACGTTCTCGAAGATCAATCTGGCCAGCGTATCCGGCACCGAACCCGGACCGTAGGGCACGATGACGCGGACATTCTTCTGCGGCCACGCCTGCGCCTCCGCGAAGCTGCTGCTCATCGCGCAGAGCGCGGCCACGAGGGCGATTGCAATTTTCATGTTGTCTCCTTCCTGTCGATGGCATGCCGTAGGCGCTCAGGTCTCGGACCGCAGCGATGACCATTCCTGCGCGGTACGGCCAAGGTTGCCAAAGCGGGCAAACGCCCATCGCATGATCTGGCTTTCCCCTTGCCATGGCGGACTGTCGCCCAGATGCAGCCAGAGGCGGTAAAGAAAGCGCCGCTGCGCGGGATCGGGATCGTCCTCGTAGGCAGTCCTGCCATGCACCACGGTGAAGTTGTTCAGCAGTTGGACGTCGCCCGGTTCGAACGCCATGTGTAGCGCCATGTCCGGACGCCTGACTACCGAGTCGAAGCAATCGAGCGCGGCCCGCTCCGCGTCCTCGAGCGGGGTACCGAGCTTGGCCGCCGCGCCTTCTATATAGGACCTGGCATAGCGGCAGCTGACCCGCGCGCCGTGCCGGACGAAGACGGGGATACGCGGCGAGGCAGGCGCCTCTTGCGGCCATTGCTCGCCCTTGCGATCGTAGGGAAACCCTCGCTCCAGCACCTCCATGTGCTCCGGATGATCGGCAAGCAGCGCGTTGTAGACCGCCGGTGTGCTAACGATGGTGCTGGCACCTCCCGACATGGCCTTGTTGACGCACAGCAGCGCGACGACGTCGGTGGGGTCGCAGTGATAGTTCAGGTCGGCGCGGCTCTGGTATCCCCGGGCGTTGCTGCGATGGGCCTCGGCCGAATAGTCGAACCGCACGCCCTTGTCGGTGACGGGGCACAACAGGTCGCCGTCGGCGTTCTGGGTCAATCCGGTACCCAGCAACGCGCCCAGCATCCAGAATGCCAACCCGGCCTTGTCTCCCAGTTCACGCACCGGCACGCCGCGCAGCAGCACGAATCCGCGGGTGCCGAGCTCCCGCTTCACCTCGCGCATCAGCATGGCAAGCGGAACCAGATGACGGGCCGCCCACTCGGGCGTCGCGCGCGCCAGGTCCTGGCCGTCGAATTCCCGAGCCGCTCGCGCCAGGCAGCCGGCCTGCTCGTCGCTCAAGCGATGCAGCCAGGATCGATCGTGCTCGAAATCCGCCGCCTTCCAGACCGCGGGCCCTTCCGCGGGAGCTCGGCAAGCCGCCGCAAGCGTGTCAGTCATGTCGTTTCACCGAAGCATCCAATGGAGCCGCAGTGTCCCATCGCCGCCAGGGCTGAGTAAATTGAATTGATGGCGGTTAGTATTAACCAAAGGTTAATCGGGGAATCCACGTGAATCTGCGCCAGATAGAAGTGTTCCGGGCCATCATGCAAACCGGGTCGGTCAAGGGCGCGGCCGAACTCCTGCACGTTTCTCCACCCGCAGTCAGCAAGTTGTTGGCCACGGCGGAACGCCGCTCGGGATTGCGCCTGTTCGAACGCGCGAAGGGACGACTCATCGCCACACCGGAGGCCACTCAGCTATACGAGCAGGTCGACCGCATGTGGGCAGGCGTCGAGCGCATCCGCGTGATGACCGAGGAACTGCGCAACCCCACGGCGGGATCGCTGCGCCTTGCCATCTCGCCCAGCCTGGGCGCGACAGTGGTGCCCCAAGCCGCCACGCAGGTATCGGAAAGCACTCCACACGCGAGGCTGCACGTCGACCTGCTCATTCCCCACCTGCTAGTGCAGGCGCTGGTGGACGGCGCCGCGGACCTGGGTCTGTCGCTCAGCCCGCAGGATCATCCCAGCCTCCAGATCCTCGGTCGCTACCCCTGCGGGCTGGTCTGCGTCATGCCTGCGGGCCACGCACTGGCGCGCAAGGAAACGGTACATGCCTCGGACCTGCGGGATCATCGCGTCATCTCCTTTCCGCAAGCGCTACTGTATGGCGTCACGCCGCAAGATCTGTACGGGCGCTACGCCGCGCAGATCCAGACCGGCATCGAGGTGCGCTCAGGGCAGACCGCCTGCTGGTTCAGCCTGGCGGGCGGCGGCGTCGCCATCGTCGATGCCACCGCGGTAGCGGGAGCCGCCTTTCCCGGCCTGGTGGTGCGCCCCTACCAATGCCGAGCCCGGCTCGAACTGCGCCTGCTGCGCCATCGGCATCGCCCCCTGTCCAAGCTGGCCGAGGCCTTCTGCGCCACCTTCGACCAGACGTGGAACCGCCTGCTGGGAGGTCGTTCCCGCTCATCTGTAGCAAAATAGCGCCCATGCGGCCGCGTGCCGCGCTTCTCGAATACCCGGATTTCCCCATGCCCGTCATCACCTGCATCGAAGACCTGCGTCAGCTCGCCAGGAAGCGCGTCCCGCGCGCCTTCTACGACTATGCCGACAGCGGCTCGTACACCGAGTGCACCTATCGCGCCAACGCCGACGACCTGGCGGCCATCAAGCTGCGCCAGCGCGTGGCGGTCAACGTCGACAACCGCTCCACCCGCAGCACCCTGCTCGGCCAGGAGGTCAGCATGCCGGTGGCGATCGCGCCGACCGGCCTGGCGGGCATGCAATGGGCCGACGGCGAGATCCTGGGCGCCCAGGCCGCCGAGCAGTTCGGCATCCCCTTCACGCTGTCCACGATGAGCATCTGCTCGATCGAGGACGTGGCCGCGGCCACCACCAAGCCCTTCTGGTTCCAGCTGTACGTGATGCGCGACCGCGAGTTCATCGCCGACCTGATCCAGCGCGCCAAGGCGGCCCGGTGCTCGGCCCTGGTGCTGACCCTGGACCTGCAGATCCTGGGCCAGCGCCACAAGGACCTGAAGAACGGCATGACCGTGCCGCTGCGCCCCACGCTGGCCAACCTGCTGGACCTGGCGAGCAAGCCCGCCTGGGCATTGCGCATGCTGGGCGCCCGGCGCCGGACATTCGGCAACCTGGCCGGCCACGTCAAGGACGCCGACGGCATCAACAGCCTGGCCCGCTGGACCGCCCGCCAGTTCGATCCCACGCTGTCCTGGAAGGACGTGGAGTGGATCAAGCAGCAGTGGGGCGGCAAGCTGATCATGAAGGGCATCCTCGACCCCGAGGATGCCCGCATCGCCGCTTCGTGCGGCGCGGACGCCATCGTGGTCAGCAACCATGGAGGCCGCCAGCTCGACGGCGCGCAGTCCTCCATCGCCGCCCTGCCCGCCATCGTCGAGGCGGTGGGCGACAGGACCGAGGTCCTGTTCGACGGCGGCGTGCGCAGCGGACAGGACGTGCTCAAGGCATTGGCCCTGGGCGCGCGCGGCGCGATGATAGGCCGCGCCTTCCTGTACGGGCTGGGCGCCATGGGCCGGCCCGGCGTCGATGCCGCGCTCGGCATCATCCAGCGCGAACTGGACGTCAGCATGGCCTTGACCGGCACGCGCACCATCGCCGAGATCGGCCCCGACATCCTGATCCGCCCCTGACGAGAACCCAACCCCACCCACCCGTCCTGGAGAATCCCATGAAGGTCCTGTTGCCCGGCCTGGCGGCCGCCCTGCTCCTGGTGTCCGGCTGCGCCACCACCGAGGAAACCAATTCGGCCATACGGGCACGCTGGATCGGCCAGTCCACCGACGCCTTCTTTTCGCAGTACGGCCCGCCGCAGCGTTCGTACAAGCTGGGCGACGGCAGTTCCGTCTACAACTGGCGCGGCGGCGAGAAAAGCATCCAGCACGCCGCGCAGTACCGCGACGTGCCGCGCGACAAGGACTCCAAGAAGACCGACCGCGTGATGGTGTCGCCGGCCCGCACCGAAGAGCTGTTCTGCGAGCTGCAGATCAATGCCAATGCCGCCGGCAGCATCACCGCCATCCAGACCACGCGTGAATCCTCCGGCGCCGGGTTCAGCTTCTCGCGCTGCGCCGAGATATTCGACAAGCGCTGATCCGGGCGGCGGCCGTCACAGCACGGGCGCGAACAGCCGCGCCACGTGCATGACCACGCGCGGCAGCAGGGGCACGGTCTCCCACTCGCCCGGCCCCACTTCCTTGGCCAACGCGAAGTCGGCCAGCAGCATGGCCTGCGCCTGGGCCGCGAATTCGGGACTGACGGTCAGCACGCTCAGCTCGAAATTGAGCCGGAACGAGCGGTTGTCCAGGTTGGCGCTGCCCACCGCGACCGTGTCGTCGTCGATCAGCATCACCTTCTGGTGCAGGAACCCCGGCTGGTATCGATAGATCCGCACGCCCGCGCGCACCGCTTCGTAGGTGTGGAACAGCGAAGCCTGGTAGACCGTGAAATGGTCGGGCCGGCAGGGCAACAGCACCCGCACGTCCACCCCGCGCAGCACCGCCAGCCGGAGCGCCGACTGCACGGCCGAATCTGGCACGAAATACGGCGAGGTCAGCCAGATGCGCCGCCGCGCCGCCTGGATGGCCTGCGTCATGAACAGCGAACCGGTCTCCTGGTGGTCGGCTGGACCGCTGGCGATGGCCAGGCAGGTCATGTCGCCCGGGGCTTCCTCCGGCATGGCCAGCTCGGGCAGGGTCTGCGTGACCCAATACCAGTCTTCGCTGAACGTGCGCTGGATCTGCGCCACGATGGGACCGGCCAGGCGGATGTGGGTGTCCCGCCACGGCGACAGGCGCGGATTGCCGCCCAGATAGTCCTCGCCCACGTTGTGGCCGCCGACGAAGGCCACCTGCCCGTCAACCACGACGATCTTGCGATGGTTGCGGAAATTCAGCTGGAAGCGGTTGCTGACCCGGCGCACCGAGAACGCATGGATCTGCACGCCACCCGCCCGCAGGGACTCGACGTAGCGGCGCGCCAGCGCGTGGCTGCCGATGCCGTCGTACAGGAAATGGACCTTGACCCCGGCCGCGGCGCGCGCCAGCAGGCGCCGGTGCAGTTCGCGCCCCAGCGAGTCGTCGCGCACGATGAAGAACTGCACGAGGACGTAGCGCCGTGCCTGGTCGATGGCCTCGAAAATCGCATCGAAGGTTTCCCGGCCGTTCTCCAGCAGGCCGACCTGGTTGCCGGCCAGGAAGCGGCGGCCCATCAGCCGGTCCAGCGCCAGGAAGCGCCGCAGCGCCGGCTCCGTCGCGGCGTCGCGGCGCGCGGCCACGGTAAGCTGCGACTGGTTGACGTCGGCCTCGGTACGCGCGCGCGCCCGCGCGCTGTTGAACCGGTGTTCGTCCACGTAGCCGGCAAAGCGGCTGCGGCCCAGGAACAGATAAGGAATCAGCGTCAGGTAGGGAACGGAGACCAGCGCCACGGCCCAGGCCACCGCGCCCTGCGAGGTGCGGGTATTCATGATCGCGTGGCACGCTGCGATGATGCCCAGCACATGGAGGGTGGCGACCTCCAGACCGATCGACAGCAGACTTTCCGCCATGTTGGCGACCTCCCGGTATCAGTCGTCGCGGTTCGGATCGAGACCGGGGAACAGCACTTCGGTGAAGCCGAACTTCGAGAAATCCTCGATGCGCGACGGGTACAGGCGTCCAATCAGGTGGTCGCATTCATGCTGCACCACCCGGGCGTGAAAACCGTCTGCCACGCGCTCGATGGGAACCCCGGCGGGGTCGATGCCGGTGTAGCGGATGGAGACGTGGCGCGGCACCGCCCCGCGCAGGCCCGGTACCGACAGGCAGCCTTCCCAGCCCTCTTCCTTCTCGTCCGACAGGGGCGTGATGACGGGATTGATGAGTATGGTGCGCGGCACCGCCGGCGCGTCGGGATAGCGCTCGCTGCTGTCGAAGCCGAAGATCACCACCTGCAGGTCGACGCCGATCTGCGGCGCGGCCAGCCCCACGCCGCCCGCGGCCTCCATCGTATCGAACATGTCCTGGATCAGCGCGTCGAGCGCCTGGGTACCGGTCTCCCGAACCGGCTTGGCGACGCGCAGCAGGCGTTCGTCGCCCATCTTCAATATTTCGCGGATCATGGAACTGCCCTGGAACGGTCCTGCCGGGCCCTTTGCCCGGGGGGTGCCTATCCGGATTGTGCCAGATCGGCACCGCCGCGAGGCCGATGGCGTCCCACGCAGGTGCCGCAGGGATGACTGCGGCACTTGCCCGCGGGTGCCGCTACTTCAATTCCTGTCCAAGCACGCCCTGCGCCGACGGCCGGGTGCTGACGCGCTCGTGCCATTGCGCCAGCAGCGGCGTGGCCGGGCGCTCGATGGGCAGCAGGAACCAGCGGTCGATGGCGCAGCCGACGGCGATGTCGCCGATGGTGAAGCGGTCGCCCGCCAGGTACTGGCGGCCGTCGGCCAGGAACTTCTCCAGCAGCAGGATCAGCTTGTTGCCGCGCGCCACGGACTCGGCGATGGCCTGGTGGTTGCGCTTGTCTTCCGGCGTGCGGATCAGGCCGATGAAGGCCGGCCCCATGGCGGGCCCGAACTCGGTGGCCTGCCAGTCCAGCCAGCGATCGCTCAGGCCGCGCTCGCGCGGGTCGGTCGGCCACAGCGTGCCGGCGCCGTACTGGGCAGCCAGGTAGCGCACGATGGAGTTCGATTCCCACAGAATGTAGCCGTTGTCATCCAGCGTGGGGATCTTGCCGTTGGGATTCAGCGCCAGGTACTCGGGCTTGTCCAGCCCGCCATAGGGGCCGCCCACGTCGATGCGCTCGAACTGCAGGCCCAGCTCGCGCGCGGCCCACACCGCCTTGGCAACATTGATGGAAGTCAGGCGGCCCCAGATGGTCATCATGGTGGAAATCTCCGTGTACGGGTGCAAGGAATGGAATAAAGGGTGCTATGCCCGCGGGTCCGGATCCGCCGCCGGGCGCAAGGCCGCCTCGGCAACGGCGTCCAGCACGCCGGGCAGCTCCGACAACACCGGCAATGACGCGAACCGCACCGCGGGATGCGCCGCGCGCGCTTCGTCCAGAAGACGCGCCAGGTCTCGCGTCACGTGCGCGCCCGCCGCCCAGAATACCGGCAGGACGGCGATCTCGGCCACCCCCTGGCTCGCCAGGACGGCGATGGCCTCGGGCAGGGTGGGCGGCATCAATTCCAGGAACGCGATCTCGACCGGCGTGCCGGGATCGCGCCCGCGCAGCACGCGGGCCAGTTCCGCCATGGGACGCGCCCATTGCGGATCCCGCGACCCGTGCGCGAACAGGACGATGCCTCGGCGCGGCGTCATGCGGACGCCCCCAGGCGCGCCGCGGCATCGAGGATGGCGTCGCGCTGGGCCGCGATCGCGGCCGGCAGCGGTTCGCGCCCCTGCTGGATGGCGCGCACCCAGGCCGCCGTCGGGGCGGCCTCGCGCGCGGGCAGGGCCGGCAGCCCGGCCTCGGCGCGTTCCGCGCCCTCGACCGCGGTGGCCTCGACGCCGTCCAGCCAGCGCGCGATGCGCTGGGGGCGACGGGTGCTGGCGACCGCCTCGCCTTCGGTGGCGCGCATCAGCAGCGCCGCCTCGCGCCGCAGCGCGAAAAGCTCGGCCAGCATGGCGCCGAATTCGGGATGGGTGTAGGCGGACAGCAGCAGGCTGGGGCCTTGCACCGGCCGCAGCAGCTTGGCCAGCGTATGCGCGACGTTGCGCACGCCCAGGATGCGGCGCAGGCCCACGACCCGGGCCAGGCCAGGACTGGCGACGGCCAGCGGCAGATAGGCCAGCCCCCGGTCGCGCAGCGCCCGCGCGGCGGCGTCGGCATCGGACGAGGCCTCGATGCCGAGTTGTTCCAGGATATCGATGGTGGGCACGCGCGCGGCGTTCGAACCCGCGCCCGCCCGGGCCGGATCGGAGGCCTGCCCGTGCAGCAGCACCGGCAGGCCGGCCTGCGCCACGGTCCAGGCCAGCAGCGGCACGAGGTTGGGCGCATGGCGCGAACCGTTGTAGGTGGGCAGGACGACCACGGGGCGTCCGGCGGGCGCTTCGACGCGCGCCATCCTGGCCTCGGCCGCGTCCAGGAAGCCGGCCACCTCGGACACGGACTCGCCCTTCATGCGCAGGGCCAGCAGCACCGCGCCCAGTTCCAGTTCGGACACCCGGCCATCCAGGATGGCGCCCATCAGTTCGCCGGCCTGGCCGCGCGCCAGCGCGCGCGATCCGTCCTTGCCGCGGCCGATCTCGCGGATCAGCGGTGCGCACGCATAGGGTTCGGTCATGGGCGCTCCATTACACGCGCTTCATCAGGTCGTTGATGCGTTCGGCGGCGCGGCACAGCAGCGGCAGCAGTTCGTCCTGCATCTGCCGCGCGGTCACGAGGTGCGCCTGGCCGCTCAGGTTCAAGGCGGCGACCGTGCGGCCGCTGCGGTCGCGGATGGGCGCGGCGATGGCGACCAGCCCGGTCTCGAGTTCGCGGTCCACCAGCGACCAGCCCTGCTCGCGCACTTTCAGGATGGCCGCCTTGAGCTGGGCCGGATCGGTCACCGTCAATGGCGTGTGGGCCCGCAGGTCGGAATTCGCCAGCACCGCATCGATCTCGGCATCGGCCAGGCCGGCCAGCAGCACGCGCCCCATGGCCGAGCAGTAGGCGGGCAGGCGACTGCCTATCCCGAGGTTGATGGACATGATGCGCCCGGTCGGGATGCGCAGCACGTAGACGATGTCCGTACCGTCCAGCACGGTGGCCGAGCAGGACTGGTGGGCCTCGTTGGTCAGTTGCTCCATGATGGGCTCGGCCAGGTCCCAGAACGGCATGGACGTCAGGTAGGCGAAACCCAGTTCGAGTATGCGGGGCGTGAGCCGGAACAGCCTGCCCTCGGTGGCCACGTAGCCCAGCTGCACCAGCGTCAGCAGGATGCGGCGCGCGCCGGCCCGCGTCAGGCCGGCGGCCTCGGCCACCTCGGTCAGGGTCATGGCGGGCCGTTCGGCGCTGAAGGACCGGATGACGGTCAATCCGCGCGCGAAGGACTGCACGTAGGCATCGCTGGGCTTGACCGCGTCGCCCTCGGCGACCGCGGACACGCGGGCAGCCTCCTGGCGGCCCGCGCCGATGCCGGCCGGCTTGCCGCCGGCCGATGGGTGTTGCGTCATGCAGCCCTGGCGATCAGATCAGTTCGAAGGCCATGGCCGTGGCTTCGCCTCCGCCTATGCACAGCGAGGCCACGCCGCGCTTGGCGTTGCGCTGGCGCATGGCCCCCAGCAGGGTGGCGATCAGCCGCGCGCCGCTGGCGCCGATGGGGTGGCCCAGGGCGGTGGCGCCGCCATGCACGTTCACCTTCTCGTGCGGCAGCTTGTGCTCGGCCATCGCGGCCATGGTCACCACGGCGAAGGCTTCGTTGATCTCGTACAGGTCGACGTCGCCCGGCTTCCAGCCGGTCTTGGCGAACAGCGTGGCCAGCGCGCCCACCGGCGCGGTGGTGAACCATTGGGGCTCCTGCGAATGCTGCGCGTGGGCGACCACGCGGGCCAGCGGCGTGGCGCCCAGCTTCTCGGCGGTGGAGGCGCGCATCAGCACCAGGGCGGCGGCGCCGTCCGAGATCGACGAGGAGTTGGCGGCGGTGACGGTGCCGTCCTTCTTGAACGCGGGCTTGAGGGTGGGAATCTTCTCGGGCATGGCCTTGTAGGGGGCCTCGTCGCGCGCGATGATCTTCTCGCCCTTGCGGTCGGCCACGGTGACCGGCGCGATTTCCCATTCGAAGCTGCCGTCCTCGCTGGCGGCCTTGGCGCGGCGCAGCGACTCCAGCGAATAGGCGTCCTGCTGCTCGCGGGTGAAGCTGTACTTGGCGGCGCAGTCCTCGGCGAACACGCCCATGGCGCGGCCCTTGTCATAGGCGTCTTCCAGGCCGTCCATCGCCATGTGGTCGTACATGGTGGCGTGGCCGTAGCGATAGCCTTGCCGCGCCTTGGGCAGCAGGTAGGGGGCATTGCTCATGCTTTCCATGCCGCCCGCCAGCGCGACCTGGACGCTGCCGGCCAGCAGCAGGTCGTGCGCCAGCATCGTGGCCTTCATGCCCGACCCGCAGATCTTGTTGATGGTGGAACAACTGGTGCCGAGCGGCAGGCCCGCGCCCAGCGCGGCCTGGCGGGCCGGAGCCTGGCCCTGGCCGGCTTGCAGCACGTTGCCCATCAGCACTTCCTGTATCTGTTCGGGTTTCAGGCCCGAACGCTCGATCGCCGCCTTGATGGCGATTGCGCCCAACTGGTTGGCGGAAAGCCCTGAAAGCTCGCCCAACATGGCGCCCATGGGGGTACGGGCGGCCGATACGATAACAACGGGATCCGACATCTTCGACTCCTGACTCTGAAAAGCGGCGGGCGCCACGGGCAAGGGCGGCGGCTGCGTTCCGGGAATGCATCCGCCGGCACCTAGGTACACTAGCTGTAATTTACCAACAAGTGGCCTGCCCATTTTAGACCTGCCCAAGCAGCGCCGCACGAACCGGCCAGGCCCCCCCGATCCGTCATGAATCCTCTCGAACACGAACTGAAGTACCCGCTGGGCGACACCCTGCCCGCGGCCGGCACGGCCATCGAGGTCGCGCCCGGCATCCGCTGGATCCGCATGCCCCTTCCCTTCGCGCTGGACCACATCAACCTGTGGCTGCTGCGCGATCGCTTCGAGGGACGGGACGGCTGGACCATCGCCGACTGCGGCATCGCCCGCGACGAGGTCAAGGCGCTCTGGGAACAGGTCTTCGCCACCCAGCTCGACGGGCTGCCCGTGGTGCGGGTCATCGTCACCCACATGCACCCCGACCACATCGGCCTGGCCCACTGGCTGACCGAGAAATGGGGCGTTCCGCTGCAGATGAGCGCCACCGACTTCCTGACCGCCCACCTGTTCGTCGAAGGCCAGGCCATCTCGGGCGGCGAACGCATGGCGGCGCACTTCGCCCGCAACGGCATGACCGACCAGGCCTCGCTGGACGGCGTGCGCGCCCGCACCCGCTACTACCCGCAACTGGTGCCGCGGGTCCCCGCCCATTTCAACCGCATCATGGACCGCGACGTGCTGCGCATCGGCGGCCACGAATGGCATGCCATCGCCGGCTACGGGCACGCGCCCGAGCACATCTCGCTGTATTGCAAGGAACTGAACATCGTCATTTCCGGCGACATGGTGCTGCCGCGCATCTCCACCAACGTCAGCGTCACGGACATCGACCCCGAAAGCAATCCGCTGCAGCTCTACCTGGATTCGCTTGGCGGCTATGCCCACGTGCCGGCGGACGCACTGGTGCTGCCCTCGCACGGCCGGCCCTTCGTCGGCATCCATACCCGCATCGCGCAGCAGCACGCCCACCACGCCGACCACCTGGCACGCGTCAAGGAGGCCTGTACCGGCAAGGCCGCCTCGGCCTACGACATCGTGCCCGTGCTGTTCAAGCGCAAGCTGGACCTGCACCAGATGACCTTCGCGCTGGGCGAGGCCATCGCCCACCTGCACATGCTGTATTACCAGGGCGCGGTCGCCCGCGAGATCGGCGCCGACGACATCGTCCGCTACCGGGTCCCCGCCTGACCTTCCGCGCGGCCCCCGGCCGCGCGCATTCCACTGCTATGCTTGGCGCCCCGGCCGCCGCCGCGCGGGGCGGCTTCCCTGGGCCTGTCGACGCAGGAGTCCGAGATGAAGAACGTCTACAAGTATTTTTTCCGTGGCCTGATCACCATCCTGCCGCTGGCGTTGACGCTGTACCTGCTGTATGTGTGCGTGGCATGGATGGAAGCCCTCGCGCTGGCGGTGCTCCACCCCTTCGTCGGCAGCTTCTACTTTCCCGGCATGGGCCTGATCCTGGGCGTGCTGGGCATCGTCGCGGTCGGGATGCTGGTGTCCAAGCACCGGGTGCGCCGCATGCTTTCCTACGTGGAATGGCCGTTCACCAGCATCCCGGTGGTCAAAAGCATCTATTCCTCGCTCAAGAGCTTCGCCGACTACTTCACCCCCAGCACCAGCCAGGGCGGGCAGCAGGTCGTCATCCTGCGCATGCCGGGCCAGGAGATCGAACTGGTGGGACTGGTCACCCGGCGCAGCACGGCCGGCCTGCCCGAGGGCTTCCTGCCGGGCGAACGGGTCGCCGTGTACCTGCCCATGGGATACATGATCGGCGGCTACACCGTGTTCGTGCCCCTTTCGTGGGTCACGCCCATCGACATGACGGTGGAAGAGGCGATGCGCTCGTCGCTGATCGCCTGGATGGCGCGCACGCCGCAGGCGGCGCCCGCCCCCTCGCAGGAATGACGGGATCGGGCGGCAAACCTCGCGGGGAATCCGCCGCCCCTCCCATCCCTCAAGGTGCCGTGCAGTAGCGGCGCGTCACCGCCGCAGGCGCCGGCTCGGTGCTGGACCACGCTCCGATACGGTTGACGGTAACCCGGCAGCTTGCGTCCACGGTCAGCTTGAACACGGTCCACCACCGGGTCGAACCGGCGACTTCCCCTGAAGTCGGACCGAATACCGACAGCGAACCCTTGTTGTTCAGTTCCACCCGCACCGGCGATCCGGTCATGCCTGGCTCATAGGTACCCGAGTAGTTGTAGAGCGCGTAGGTGTAGGTTCCCACCATCAGCTTGCGGATGGTGACGACCTCGGGGCCGAAGCCGGTGGTGTCGTCCACGTCCAGGTTGACGAAAGGATCGGTCCCCAGGCTGCCCTTGTTGGAGAAGTAGATCTCGGTGCCATCCGGCGTGAACAGGTGCGAATCCACGTCCGCGGGCTTGGCGCCCCAGGTCAGCTTGATACTGATGGCATCGGTCAGCGTCGTCAGCGACAGGCATTCGGTCAGGGTGGTGTCCGTGGCGAACGGCCCCACCGACACGGTATTGGACAGCTTGACGCCCTGTTGCGCGAACAGTGTTGCCTTGCCGCCCTTCTTCATCGCGATGCGGAACTTACCCTGGGCATCGGTGCGTATCGACGACGAGCTGGAGTAATCGATGCCGTCCGAAGTCACCAGGATGTTCGCCAGCGACGATGCGCCCGCGTCATCGGCCACGCAGCCGTTCACGTAGACCGTGTTCATCAACTGATCGGCATTCCAGTACGTGAAGTGGCTGACGGTGCCCTCGTAGTATTGATCGGCGCCCGAACCCGCCAACGTGGCCGAGCCTTCCTGCTTCCAGAAGCCGGTCGCCTCGTCGAAGTAGAACAGCGGGATCGTGGCGGGGTTGCTGGCGCTGCGGGTGGCGACCGGAATGCGGATGGTCGCGGTCTTGCCGGGCGCCAGGTTCAGGCGCTCGCCCGCGGTGTTCTGCAGGGTCACGTTGATCGCGCCCCAGCTTTCCATGACACCGGTGCCACCGCCCGCGGTCGCGACCAGGTACTGGCCGGGCATGGCGTTGACGTTCAGGGCCGGGTTCACCGCGCTCAGCGCGACCGAGACCGGGCCCGTGGCGGGCGAACCGTCGGGGCGGACCAGGCCGTTGGCGGGCAGCGAGACGGAGGCCGGGGTGTTGGGCGCGGTCACGGTGATGGCCGTGGCGGCGTCGCCGCCGCCCGTCACGTCCACCGGCTGCAGTTCGACGGTGGCGATGTCGGTGGTCTGGTTGGCAACCACGGCGGCGGTGGGCAGGCCCTCGCCATAGCCGGTGGCGTTGACGCGGATCACTGTGCGGCTCGCGGGCGCGACGCCGGCCAGTTCGAACTCGCCCTGGGCATTGGACGTGGCGCTGGCCGAGCCGTTGCTGAGGCGGGCGTTCTGGATGGCCTCGCCGGTCTGGCCGTTGATGACCTTTCCCTTTACCTTGCCGGTCACCGTGACCGGCGGCTCGGGGTTGGTAGGCGGTTCAGGATCGGTCGGCTGCGGACTGGACGACGAGCCGTCGCCGCCGCCGCACGCGGCCAGCACCAGCGAGGCGCCAAGGGCCGCCAGCAGGGCCGGCAGCCGGGACTTGCCGACGCGCGCGCGGCCACCCGCCGGGCTCTCGCCCAGCGTAGCATCGTGTTTCATGATTTCCCCTGTTTGGAATCCGCCTGGCCTGACGGTCGGTCAGGCCAGTTTTTGTTGTAAGCGTTTACTAGCGGCGGAAGTCTACAGAGGGAATGTGAGATGTACTCACTACGTTAACAATACATACATCTCTTGCAAATACTCAGATTTGCGGAGAAACGGAGCCCTCTACGACGACTGGTTGCTTGCGAACTTTGGGGCAGGTGCTGCGCAAGCCATCAATATGTTCCTCAAGCCCGGCAGGGATTGGCCTCCACATTGGATCGAGCACGAAATCAATACCCTCCCGGCGCGCCTGCTTTGCAGCGGGAACGAAGTCTGCATCCCCTGCGATGAGGACGATTTGGTCCACCTGCCGCTTGAACACCAATGATGAGACGTCTACGCCTATTCTCATATCGACTCCCTTTTGACGGGTGTCGAGCATGACGTCATCCTCCGTCAGCTCTTCGAACTTGAGCCGGGCGTTCAGCAGATCCCTGACCTTGGCTGGCTTGATCGCCCACTGAACATCGGAAGAAAGATGTCCTAGCCTCAGGGCAGTCTTGCGATGCTTCTTGAGGGTGTCATGCAACTCCAACCGGAACTTGGCTTCTCGGGATTTCCCGAAATCGATAGCTTGTTTCGTGATGGGGTTGTGCACTCCGCGGCACGCTTGGCGTGAAACCCGTTATGAGGTTCGATGGAACGAAAACGTTTTATGAAATAGCCTCCATCGACCAATATCGCGGTCGGCATTTTTTTGTCCCCCCCAAGACGCAAAAACGCCCATGGGATCGGCGCGTCCTGCATGGAGGGGACGGCTTACTGCCATGGGCGACATGCAACAAGTCTACTTGTTGACCGAAGGGGGGGTCAATTACGCATTCGGACTTCGCTGCCCCATCACCGGCTCCACGGCAGCGGCGCCGCGTTCATCCCCCAGTAGTAGCTCTTCTGGTTGGTGTATTCCAGGATGCCCAGCCGGCCCTTTTCCCGTCCCGTGCCGCTCATCTTCACGCCGCCGAACGGCGTGCTGACCGAGAACAGCTTGTAGGTGTTGATCCAGACGGTGCCCGTCTGCAGCGCGGCGCCGATGCGCCAGGCGGTCTTGTAATCGTTCGTCCAGATGCCCGAGGCCAGGCCGAACACGCTGTCGTTGCACTGGGCGATCAGGTCGGCCTCGTCGGTCCACGGCAGCAGCGCCAGCACCGGGCCGAAGATTTCCTCCTGGCACATGCGGGCCTGGTTGGGCAGGCCTTCGATCACGGTGGGCAGGTAGTAGCTGCCGCGGTCGTAGCCGGCGCCCGTGGGCCGCTGGCCGCCGGCCAGCACCTTGCCGCCCTCGTCCACGCCCAGTTGCACGTAGCGCTCCACCGACTCGCGGTGGGCCTGGCTGACCAGCGGTCCCATCTGGGTCCGCTCGCTGGCCGGATCGCCCACGCGCAGCGCCCGCACGCCCGCCAGCAGGCGTTCCTTGAAGGCTTCGTACACGCTGGCATGCACGAAGGCGCGCGAGCCCGCGATGCACGATTCGCCCGACGAACTGAAGATGCCGTACAGCACGCCGGCCACGGCGTGGTCCAGGTCGGCGTCGGCGCAGACGATGGTGGGCGACTTGCCGCCCAGCTCCAGCGACGTCGGCATCAGGCGCTCGGCCGCCAGCCGGGCGATGCCCAGGCCCACGGTGGTGCCGCCGGTGAAGGCGATGCGGCGGATCAGCGGATGGCGCACCAGCGCGTCGCCGACCACCGAGCCCTTGCCGGGCACCACGCTGATGATGCCGTCCGGCACGCCTGCCTGCTGCGCGATGCGGGCCAGTTCGATGGCCATGCGCGGCGTGATTTCGGCCGGCTTGAACACGACCGCGCAGCCGGCCGCCAGGGCGGGCGCCAGCTTCTGCGCCTCGCTGGCGATGGGCGAGTTCCACGGGGTGATGGCGCCCACCACGCCCAGCGGCTCGTGCACGCTCATACTGACGTAGTCGCCGCGCGACGGGGTAATGGTGTCTTCCATCGTCTCGCAGGCCGCCGCGAAGAACTGGAAGGTGCCCGCCGCGCTGGCCACCAGCGCGCGCGTCTCGTTGATGGGCTTGCCGTTGTCCAGACGCTGGAGCTGCGCCAGTTCCTCGGCCCGAGCCCGGATGCCGGCGGCGATGCGGGTCAGGATGGCGCCGCGCTCGTGCGGCTTCAGGCTCGCCCATTCGGGGCGCAGGCGGGCGGCCTCGGCGGCCCGCACGGCCTGGTCCACGTCGTCGGCGGTGGCCGCGTGCAGCGTGGCGACCTGGCTGCCGTCGGCGGGATATTCGGTCACGTACCGGGGGCCCGAGGCGTCGCGCCAGGAGCCGGCGATCAGGGTCTGGATGTGTTCGGTCATGTCAGGGTTCCATGAAAGGCCGGGCGCTAGAAGGCCTGGGTATAGATTGCGAGCGCGTCGTCGCGGGTTAGGTCGCGGGGGTTGTTCATCAACAGGCGGTCCACGGTCATCGCCGCTTCGGCCAGCGCCGGCAGATCGGATTCGCCGACCCCCACATCGCGCAACCGCTGCGGGATGGGCGATGCCGCCACGTGGGCCTGCATGGCGGCGATGAAAGCCAACGCCGCCTCGGCATCGGCCGCGTCGCGCAGGCCGGGATCCAGCGCGCGCGCCAGTTCGGCATACGCGCCTTCGGCCACCGGCAGGTTGAACCGCAGGATGGGGACCATGACCAGCGAGTTGGCCAGTCCGTGCGGCACGTGGAAGTGGCTGCCCAGCGGATGGGCCAGCGCGTGGATGGCGGCCACGGGGGCGTTGGCGAAAGCCATGCCCGCCAGCAGCGAACCGAGCAGCATGGCTTCCCGGCTGTCCAGGTCGCCGCCCTGCCGCACCGCGCCGCCCAGGTGGCCGTGCAGCAGTTGCAGCGCGCGCACGGCCAGCATGTCCGACATGGGATTCTTCTTGTGCCGGGTCGTGTAGGCCTCGATGGCGTGGACCATGGCGTCGATGCCGGTCATCGCGGTGGGCCCGGGCGGCAGCGCCGCCGTCAGCGCGGCATCCAGCACCGCCACGTCGGGGAACAGCAGGGAGCTGATCACGCCGCGCTTCTGGTGGTCGGGCGTGGACACCACCGACGTGGGCGTGACTTCGGACCCGGTGCCCGCGGTGGTCGGCACCTGGATCAGCGGCAGGCGCGGCCCGCGGGCGCGCTGCGGGCCATAGATGTCGGCCAGCGGCTGCGGGTTGGCGGCCAGCAGGGCCACCAGCTTGGCGGTGTCGAGCGAGCTGCCGCCGCCCAGGCCGATCACGCAGTCGGCGCGGTCGTCGCGGGCGGCCTGCGCCGCCTCCAGCACCACGTGCTCGGGCGGGTCGGCCTGGACGCGGTCGTATACGGTCACGTGCACGCCGGCGGCGCGCAGGGCGGCGGCGGGCGCATCGATCAGGCCGGCGGCGACCAGGCCGGGATCGGTGACGAGGAACGCGCGGCGATGGCCGCCGGCCTGGAGGATCCGGGCCAGCCCGAGGGCGGCCCCGCGCTCGCAGACGATGCGAGGCGTGGTTTCGAAATGGAAGCTGGGCATGGACATCGGCTCCGTCCGGGCCGCGCGGGGCGGCCGGGGTGAGCACGGCCCTCACCCCATGCGCGGTGATGCGGAAAGCAGGAAGAAGGGACGGCCGGCGCGCGGCGCGCCGGCCAGGACGCGGATCAGTACGCCGAGATCTTGGTCTTGGCGATCAGGTCGCCGAAGTTCTTGTACTCGGTGCGCAGCGCGTTGCCGAGCTCCTCGGGCGTGGTGGCCACGCTCTCGAAGCCCATGGCCTGGATGCGCTCGACCGAGTCGGGCTTCTTCAGGCTCTTGTTGATCTCGGCGTTCAGGCGCTTGATCACGTCGGCCGGCGTGCCGGCCGGGGCGAACACGCCGTGCCAGCCGCTGACCTTCTCCAGCTCGGGCAGGCCGGCTTCGCGGAAGGTCGGCACGTCGGGCAGGGCCGAGGCGCGCTTGGGTCCGATCACCGCCAGGGCCTTGAGCTTGCCCGACTTGACGTGGACGGCGCTGCCCGAATCGAAGGTGAAGTCCACCTGGCCCGCCAGCAGGTCCTGGATGGAAGGCGCCAGGCCCTTGTAGGGCACGTGGGTCGCGTCGGTGTGGGTTTCCAGGTTCAGCAGCGCGCCGGCCACGTGCGGGAACGAGCCGTTGCCGGTGGATGAATAGTTCAGCTTGCCGGGGTTGGCCTTCATCTTCTCGACCAGGCCCTTGACGTCCGAGACGCCCACCTTGGGATTGACCAGCAGCGCCATGTTCAGGCCCGCCGTCATCGCCACCGGGGAGAAATCCTTGATCGGGTCGAACGGCACGTTCTGCATCACGTACGGGCCCAGCGCCAGCGTGCTCGAGGCCAGCATCAGCAAGGTGTAGCCGTCCGCGGGCGCGCGGCGCACGTAGTCGGCGGCGATGTTGCCGTTCGCGCCCGGCCGGTTCTCGACCACGAACTGCTTGCCCATCGATTCGCCCAGGTCCTTGGCGACCATGCGCGCGATCGCGTCGATGGTGCCGCCGGCCGGCACGGACACCACGATGGTCACGGGCTTGGACGGGAAGGTATCGGCCATCGCGGCCACGGGAACCAGGGCCGACACGGCCACGAGGGAAAACAGCTTGCGCATCATCACATCGATCTCGTAAAGGGTGGGACAGCGGCGGCCGGACCGCCCGGTGCGGCGTCTGCGGCTCGTCCATGCGAAAAATTGTAGGCAGCCAGGCTGTGTGACAATGGCATTTCTGGTTAACCAGAGGTTAACGATTCGCCACACGCCCGTTGCCGGGCCCATGCCAGGTTCCGCCATGTCACGCCTGCTGAACAGCCGCCATTTCCAGATCTTCGCCACCCTCATGCGCAGCCGCGGCATGAGCGAAGCCGCGCTGCGGCTGGGTATTTCCAAGGCGGCGGTCAGCAAGACCCTGCGGCTGATGGAGCGGGAAACCGGCGTCGCGCTGTTCACGCTGGCGCACGGGCGGCTCGAGCCCACGGCCGCGGCGCGCCGCCTGCTGCCGCGCGCCGAACAGGCGGCCAAGCACCTGGAATGGGCGCTGGACGAGGCCTACGCGCTGGACCAGGGGTCGGTGCGCACCGTCGTCGTCGCGGCCCACGCGCCGCCGCTGATCGCCATCCTGCCCAGCGCCATCCAGCGCTTCAAGGAAAGCCATCCCGACGTCAACGTGCACCTGCGCGTGGAAGGCCCGCCCAAGGTGCTGGAGTCGGTGGCCCACCACGAGGTGGACCTGGGCGTGACCAACCCGCCGGCGCCCAACACGGCCAGCAGCGTCGACCTGTGCCAGCGCCACACCATATCGGAGGACCTGCTGGTGGCGGCGCTGCATCGGCGCCATCCGCTGGTGGCCAAGTCCGTGGTGCGCCCGGAAGACCTGGTCGGCGCCACCGTCATCGCCCTGCCCGAGGAGTCGCCCACTTCCATCCTGGTGCGCGCCACCTTGCAGGAAGCGGGCGTCAGCATACCCAAGACCATCTTCGCCAGCACGTCCATGGGCGTGTGCGCGCTGGTGCAGCAGGACGTGGGCATCGGCCTGATCAATCCCATGCTGCTGTCCACCGGCATCTTTCCCGACGTCGTGACCCGGCCGTTCCGGCCTCGCATCGAGCTGTGGACCGAAATCTACTATTCGTCCATCCGGCCGCTCAGCCCCGAGGCCCGGGCGCTGGCCACCTATATCGAGGAAGCGGCCTCGGCGCTGCGCGGGCACGCGCCGCTGGGCAAGCCCGCGCCGGGCTGAAAGGCCGCCCTCAACCGCAGCGTATCGCCGTCACGACCTCGCGGCGGTTGACCTCGACGTTCACCCGGAACGGATTGAATTCCATAGTGATGGCCTGCCCGGGGCGCAGCACGCGCGCGCTGCCGGCGCCCGAGGCCTTGCGGGCTTCCTCGACCAGCACCGAGCTGAGCTGCTGGCCGACCAGGGTCTGGGCCGCGTCGGCCTGGCATTGTCCCTGCGGCGCTTGCGCCGCGGGCTGGGTATCGGCGATGGGCACGGGGGCGGCGCAGCCGGCGGCGAAGGCCAGCGTGGCAAGGGCGAAGGCGCTCCGGATCATGGGTTCTCCTTGTGGGCGTTCATCGATAGAACAGCGTGGGCGGCATCCCGAAATGCCGGCGGAACATCGCTGCGAAGGCGCTCTGGCTCTGGTAGCCGTGGTCGAGCGCGACGTCGACCACTTTATCACCCCGGGCCAGGCGCTCCAGCGCGGCCAGCAGGCGCACCTGCTGGCGCCAGTAGCCGAAGCGCATGCCCGTCTGCTGCTGGAACAGCCGGTGCAGCGTGCGGGCCGACATGCCCGCGCCGCCGGCCCAGGCGTCGACCGTGCGGCCGTCGTCCGGCGCCGCGATCAGCCGCTCGCACACCGCACGCAGGCGCGGGTCCGACGGCAGCGGCAGATGCAGCGGCAGCACCGGCAGCGCCCGCAGCTCGTGCAACAACAACTGCCTCAGGCAACCGGCGCGCGACGCCGGCCCCCCGCCCGGCGGCAGGTCGATGGCGGCCAGGATCAGCTCACGCAGCAGCGGCGGAATGGCCAGCACGCAACTGCCCTGCGGCAACTGCGCGCCGGCGTCGGCCGCGACGAACACGGTCCGCATCTTCACGTCGCCGCTCATGCGCACCTGGTGCGCGATCCCGGCTTCCAGCCACACGCCGCGCGTGGGCGGCACGACCCAGCGGCCGCCCTGGGCGTCGATACGCATCACGCCTTCGATGGCGTAGAGCAGTTGGCTGTAGGCATGGCTGTGCGGAGCGATCACGTGGCCGTGCGGATAATCCGCGGCGATGGCGGTGACGGGCACCCCGGCCCGGGCCGTATCCCGCAAATGCGCATCGACATCCATGATCTGTCACTTTTAAGATAACTTTCTTCATATTAGCGTGAGACAGCCGACCAGCAAGCGCGGAGCATAGGAGTCCATTCTTTCCGGAGCCCTTTCGATGTCCCCCGCCGCGTATCTCTTCCCCTTCCTGGCCATCGTCTTCTGGGCCGGCAACGTGATCGTGTCCAAGATGGCGGCCTCGGCCATCTCGCCCACCGCCATCACGTTCTACCGGCTGGTGCTGGCCATCGCGCTGCTGAGTCCCTTCCTCGCGCGCCCCATCTGGCGCAACCGCGACGCGATCCGGCGCCACTGGTGGCAACTGGCCATAGGCGGCCTGTTGTCCATGGCCCTGTTCCAGGCCCTGTCCTACCGCGCCGCCGAAAGCACCACGGCCACCAACATGGCCATCGTCACCGCGCTGATCCCGCTGCTGACGGCGATCCTGAGCGCCGCCCTGCTGGGCGAGCCCGTCACCGTGGGCATGGCGACCGGCGGCCTGCTGTCGTTCGGTGGCATCCTGTACCTGGTCGGCCACGGCGACATCGGCGCGGTACTGGCTCAGGGCGCCCACCTGGGCGACGTGCTGATGCTGTTCGCCGCGCTGGCCTATTCCCTGTACGGCGTGCTGCTCAAGCGCTGGCGCATGGCCATTCCCGCCTGGCAATCGACCTACATGCAGGCGGCCTTCGCGCTGGTGTTCATGTTCCCGCTGTTCCTGGCCCTGCCCGCCGGCACCGCCACGCTGGACGCCAGGACCGTGCCGCTGATCGCCTACGCCGGCATCTTCTCGTCCATCATCCTGACCTTCTTCTGGATACAGGGCGTCAAGCTGCTGGGCCCCAATCGCTGCGCGATCTTCATCAACCTGCTCCCGGTGCTGACCGCGGGCCTGGCCATCGCCCTGCTGGACGAACCCATGCGCGCCTACCACGTGATCGGCGGCGGCATCAGCCTGGCCGGCGTGCTGATCGCGCAGACCGTGCAGCGCCCGCTGTTCGCGGCGCGGGCATCGCTGGCGCGGTAACGCCCCCGCGCTGTCGGGTCAGGTCTCGCCGTCCGGCGCCCGCACCAGCCGCAGCAACGTGATTTCCGACGGCACGCCGAAGCGCATGGGAGGCCCCCAGTAGCCCGTGCCGCGGTTCACGTACACCCACATGCCGTCCTGGCGATGCAGTCCCGTCACGAACGGCTGTTGCAGCGGCACGAAGAAATTCCAGGGCAGGAACTGCCCGCCGTGCGTATGGCCCGACAACTGGAGATCGAAGCCCGCCTGGGCGGCCAGGGCCGCGCTGCGCGGCTGGTGAGCCAGCACCACGCGGGCGCCGGCACCGGCCGGCGCGCCGTCCATCGCGCGTTGCGGATCGCTGCGATGCGCCGGGTCGAACTGGTGGGCGCTGTAGTCGGTAATGCCGGCCACCACCAGTTCCTGGCCCGCGTGCCGCAGCACCACGTGTTCGTTCAGCAGCACCCGCATGCCCATCCCGCGCAGGGCGTCGATCCACGCGTGCGCGCCCGAGTAGTACTCGTGGTTGCCGGTCACAAAGAAGGTTCCGTGGCGCGAGGCCAGTTCCGCCAGGGGCCGCGCGTGGGGCGCGAGATCGGCCACGCTGCCGTCGACCAGGTCGCCGGTGATTGCCACCATGTCCGGCCGCAGCCGGTTGACCGCGTCGACGATGCGCCGCACGTAGGGCGCGCGGATGGTGGGGCCGACGTGGATGTCGCTGATCTGCGCAATGGTGAATCCTTCCAGCTCGGCGGGCAGCGCCCGCAGCGGGATGTCGATCCGGACCACGCGCGCCACGCGGCGGGCGCCGACGAAGCCGGCCACCGACATCAGCAGCGAAGCCGCCACCACGAACAGGGCCGACGGTACCGCCAGCGCGGCGTGTCCGTCACCGGTCCCGAACCACGCCATGGCGGACGCGCCAGCCAGCACGAGATCTCGCAGCAGCGTCAGCACGAACAACGACGAGAACAGGCCCATGCACAGCAGCCCCAGCCAGATCGCGCCCAGCAGCAGGGGCCCGGCCGAGCGCCGCCGCGCGAGCATGCTGGTTGGGATCAGGATGGCGGACGCCGCCAGCACGGCCGCCAGCGCCGGAGCCAGGCCCGGCACCACGCCCAGGTCGGGCACGAGGCGCAGCCCGACATAGGCATGCACCAGGCCGATCAGGCCGAAGAAGTAGAACCTGTGCAGGGCGCGCCGCTGGCTCACTGGTGGCTCTCCTGTCGCTGCGCGACATCCTTGCTAGGACGAGGCGGCACGCCCGCGTGTCACGCCGCCGTTCCGCGCCGCGCCGGCGAGGCGAAACGGTACACGGCCAGCGTGCTGCGCCAGCCCGGCAGCCACGAGATTTCGCGGGCGTCGGCGAAGGTCGCGCGGGCCAGGATGCGCAGTCCGAGCTTGGCGGCCAGCGCCTCGAAGTCCTTCAGCGTGCACAGGTGGATGTTGGGCGTGTTGTACCACTGGTAGGGCATCTGCCCGGTCACGGGCATGTGTCCGCGCAGGATGGACAGGCCGTGGGTCCAGTGGCCGAAATTGGGGAAGGAGACGATGCCCTCGCTTCCCACGCGCGCCATCTCGAGCAGGATGCGCTCGGTGTTGTGCACGGCTTGCAGCGTCTGCGACAGCACCACCGTATCGAAGCGGCCGTCCTCGAACAGCGCCAGTCCGTCCTCCAGGTTCTGCTGGATGACGTTGACGCCCTTGCGCGCGCATTCGATCACGTGCTGGTCGCTGATCTCGACGCCGACGATGCTGGCCTGTTGCGCATCGCGCAGGTGGGCCAGCAGCGTGCCGTCGCCGCAGCCCAGGTCCAGCACGCGCGAGCCATCGGCGATCCAGCCGGCGATGCGGGCCAGGTCGGGACGCAGGGGGGCGGCGTTGCGGTTCATCGCGCGCCTCCCGCCGCACCCAGGCCCAGCTGGCGGGCCACGCGGTCGAAATATCCCCGCACCACCGCGTGGTAGCGGACATCGTCCAGCAGGAAGGCATCGTGGCCGTGCGGCGCCTCGATCTCGGCGTAGGTGACCGGACGGCCGTTGCGCAGCAGCGCCTGCACGATCTCGCGCGAACACGAGGGGGGGAAACGCCAGTCCGTCGTGAACGACGTCAGCAGGAACTCCGCCTGCGCCGGCGCGAGCGACCGCGCCAGGTCGCCGCCGGCCTGCTTGGCCGGATCGAAATAATCCAGCGCCCGCGTGATCAGCAGATAGGTATTGGCATCGAAGTACTTCGAGAACTTCTCGCCCTGGTAGCGCAGGTAGGACTCCACCTCGAATTCCACGTCGTAGCCATAGCGGAACGCGCCGTCGGCCCCGGGCGAACGCTGCGCCCGCCCGAATTTCTCGGCCATGTCGTCGCCCGACAGATAGGTGATGTGGCCGATCATGCGCGCCACCGACAGGCCGTTGCGCGGCACCGTGCCATGGGCATAGAAGTCGCCGCCGTGGAACTCGGGGTCGGTGATGATGGCGCGCCGCGCCACTTCGTTGAACGCGATGTTCTGCGCCGACAGCCGCGGCGTGCTGGCGATGACCACGCAATGCGCCACGCGCTCGGGATAGGTGATGGCCCAGCTGAGCGCCTGCATGCCGCCCAGCGACCCGCCCATGACCGCGGCGAAGCGGGCGATGCCCAGCCTGTCGGCCACGCGCGCCTGCGCATGGACCCAGTCTTCGACCGTGACCACGGGGAACGAGGCGCCGTACGGGCGGCCGGTGCGGGGATCGATGCTGGCGGGCCCGGTGGATCCGAAGCAGGACCCCAGGTTGTTGATCCCGATCACGAAGAAGCGATCGGTGTCCAGCGGCTTGCCCGGCCCCACCATGTTGTCCCACCAGCCGACGTCGGACGGATCGTCCGCCGAGACGCCGGCCACGTGATGCGAGGCGTTCAGCGCATGACAGACCAGCACCGCGTTGGAGCGGTCGGCGTTCAGGCGGCCGTAGGTCTCGATCATCAGCGAATACGGGCCGAAGGCCGTGCCGCTGGCCAGTTGCAGCGGCTCGTCGAACGTCATGGCCTGCGCCTGGACGACGCCGACGGAATCGGGACCGATGGGAGGAGATGCGGGAGTGTCGAGAAAGGCGGTCAACGCCTCTTCGAGATGCGAATCGGAAGACACGATGGACGGAGCTCTTTAGCTGGATTTATCAGGCGCCCGCAAGCGGACCAGGCAAATCGGCGCCAATGAAAAGTACGGGAATTGTAGCACCGGGCCATGGACGGGCGCCCCCCCGCGGGAACACCCGTCGCTTGCCCGGCGCCGCGCGCCAGGGCGTCACCCCGCCCTGGTCGACCCTTGCGCGGTCTTCAATAGCCCGGCCCACAGCCGCTGCTCGGCCTGCGCGGTGCGCGCCAGGTCGGCGGGCGGCCCGGGACGAGCCGTCAGGCCCACGGCCGCCAGTTCCCCTTTGACGTCGTCGCGGGCAAGCAGGGATTGCAGCAAGGCGTTGTAGCGCTGCACGATCGGCGCCGCCATGCCCTTGGGCCCCCACAGCGCGTACCAGGGATCGACGTCGTAGCCGGCCACGCCCTGCTCGTCCAGCGTGGGCAAGTCCATATAGGGCTGCTGCCGCTGCCGGCGCGTGCCGCCCAACACCTTGATGCGCCCGCTCGCGGCATGGTTCATCGCCACCTGTACCGGCAGGAACATCACCTCCACCTGCCCCGACAGCACGTCGGTGGTCGCGCCCGCCGAACCCTTGTAGGGAATGTGCTGGAGCTGGATGCCCGTCTTCGCCATCAGCAGTTCCATGCACAGGTGATGGTGGGTACCCAGTCCGGGCGACGCGTAGCGCAGCGCGCCCGGACGAGCCTTGGCGTAGGCCACCAGTTGCGCCACGTCGGCGACCGGCAGCGCCTGGTTCACCACCAGCGCGAAATTGCCGGAACCCACCAGCCCGACGGGCGTGAAATCCGCCAGGACATCGAACGGCAGCTTGTCGTAGAAATAAGGCAGTGTCAGGGTGGTCGACACATTGCTCATCAAGGTATGGCCATCCGGCGGCGCCTTGGCCACCGCCTCCATGCCTATCATGCCCGAGGCGCCCACCCGGTTCTCGACCACGAAGGCGACACCAAGCTCGCGGCTCATGCGCGGAGCCAGGATGCGCGCCACCGAGTCGGGCGTGGTACCCGGCGTCTGCGGCACCAGGATACGCACCAGCCTGTCGTCAAGCTGGCCTGGCTGGCCCGCGCCCGCGCGGCCCAGCCACGCGGCACCGGCCACGGCCAGCACCCGGCCGAGCGCCGCGCGCCTGCCGGCGCGAACCGGCAGGTCGCCGGCCGCGTCGCATGGGGATTCGATGTTCGTGTCTTTCATGTCTCCTCCTTATGTCCGGGCCTGCGCCCGGTTCGATGCGTGGGTTTGCATTTATCATCTACCGCTGCGGCGAAGCGCTTTCCTGCGCGCCGCCCTCCCGTAACGATTGCCCCGATCCGCCATGCCCGCCGACCCGCCCGCCACCAGCCTGGAAAAAATGCTGTCCATCCTCGACCTGATCGAGGACAGCGACGCCGGACAGAGCTACGACGATCTCTCCGACAAACTGGGGCTCGCGCGCTCGACGCTGTACCGCTACCTCAAGGTGCTGACGGAAGCCGGCCTGCTGACCTCCTTGCCGGACGTGGGCTACACGCTGGGGCCAAGGATTTCCGAACTCGACTACAAGATGCGGATGCGCGACCCGCTGATCATCGCCAGCCGCCCGATCATGATCGAGCTGGTCAAGGCCGTGCCGGGCATCGCCCTGCTATGCCGCAGGTACCGGGACAAGGTCCTGTGCGTGCACCAGGAATCGAATACCGACGCCTTCAACAGCAGCTACGAACGCGGCTACGCGCGGCCCCTGCTGCGCGGATCGGCCTCCCGCATCATCCTTGCCTACACCCCGGCGCGAACCGTCGGCCGGCTTTATGAAGCCGATCCGGCCGCGTTCGCCCAGGCCGGCCTGGGCGACTCGCTCGAAGCCGTCAAGGCCACTCTGGCCGCCATCCGCCAACGCGGCTGGGACTCCACCAGCGGACAGGTCACCCATGGCGTCACCGGCGTTGCCGCGCCCATCCTGGATAGCCGCGGCAGCGTCGTGGGCAGCCTGAGCGTCACCATAGGCAAGGCCCGCCTGGACGAACGGGAAACCGCCGCCGCGGCCGACCGCATCGCGTTCTGCGCCGGCATCGTCAGCAAGACCATCGCCAGCGATACGCCGCGCGCCCGCGACCAGGCCCTGCGCACCGCACACGCGCGGACGCCGCCCGACCCGATGCGCGAAGACGACTGACACCGCCGGCTCACCAGGCCGCGGGTTCGATCGCCCCCAGGTTGGGCAGGTTGGTGGGCTTGGGCCCGTTCCAGATGTCCGTGGTGCGATAGCTCTTGTCCAGCTGGCGCGGCTGCCGCGGCCCCGTTTCCGGAAACTCCTCCATTCCCAGCGTGAACTCGACGGTGAAGCCGTCCGGATCCGCGAAATACTGGAAGACGCTGCCCGAGGCCTTGTGCCGGCCAGGCGAAGGCGCCACGATGGCGCCTTCATCCAGCAAGCGGTTGCGCCCCGCCATCAGATCGTCGAGACTGTCCACCGAATACGCCGAATGGAAGAACGCCGGCGCCTTGCCCTGCTGGATGGCGAACGAGTGGTGGAAAGGATTCGGGAAGCAACGCATGAACGCGAAGTACGGGTCGCCGTCGTCTTCATGACGGAAATCCGATACCCGGAAGTTCATCACTTCGGTATAGAAACGCAGGCTCTGCGCAAAATCGGGCACGCGAATCACCGCGTGGCTCAGGCGCAGCAGCTTCATGGGGTGCGGCGTGAAGGCCTCGGTCCGCTGGCGCATGCCTGCCAGCAGGTCCAGGGTGATGCCATTGGGGTCCACCAGCCGGATGCCTTCTTCCACGCGCAGGTCGGCGCACTCGCCGGCGCCCAGGCGCCGATGCCGCACGCCGGCCCGTTCCAGCACCTCGCGCGCCACCGGCACTTGCGCCGCCGACTCCAGCTCGAAGGCGATGCGCTTGAGGCTGGGCTGCGCCGCCGCATGCAGCGACAGGTTGTAGTGGTCGGCATCGCAGGACAGGAATGCGGTATCGGCGGTACGCTCGACCAGGTCCAGGCCGACCATGTCACGGTAAAAGGCCGCCGAACGGTCCAGGTCCGACACGTTCAACGCCAGATGGCTCAGTTTCTTGAATCTCAGCACGATTCACCTCGTCACGTTCACGGTTCCAGGCGCAGGAACGCATGGTCCACGTCCACCTCGCGCACCATGCCTTGCGCCACGGCGGCTTCGCAGAAGACGCGCAGCGCCGGCTCGCTGTGCTTCCAGCCGTACTCGTTCCAGTGCTCGCCCAGCGCGGCGCGGGTACGGTCCTGCTCCAGGTCGCCCAGCGGCAGGAACTGCGCCGCCTCGTGCGCCACTTCCTGCGCGGCGTGATGCAGCGCCCGCGTGTACAACTCGACCAGCGCCCCGGCCAGCCCGGGCCGCTCGCGCAGCAGCGCGGCGCGCACCGCGATCACGTGCGTCACCGGCACCACCCCGGTCTGCCGCGCCAGCGCCAGGGCTTCCCCCGCCGGATCGGGCGACAAGTAGCGCAATCCCGTCATGTCCAGCGGCCGGCGCGCGAAGATGAAGCAATCGGCGTCGCCCGAACGCAGCACGTCGGCCGGCCCGCGGCCCTTGAGCGACCAGTCGATTTGCACGCCCTCGGGATAGGACATGCCTGCCAGTCGGTCATCGGCCAGCGGACACCACACCACCCCGGCCGTATCCACGCCGTGCATGCCCAGGTACCAGCGGTGCCACAGGGCGGCGGTCAGCCAGTACTGCGGCACCGCGACGCGCCTGCCGGCCAGCGACTTGTGGCCGGACAGCTCCGAGCCCTCGCGGCAGAAGGCGTACTGCGACACCAGCTTGCGCGCGAAGACGGGCAGCCCCACCAGCGAGTCGTCCCGCTCGCGGGCCTTGACGAAGGTCGCCAACGACATCTCCGCCACGTCCAGTTCGCCGCGCAGCGCCTTCATCGTGCATTCGTCTATGGTGCGCGTCGCGCTGACGCGGTAAGCCAGGCCCGGCACGTCGATCAGCCCGGACAGCAGCGGCTGGGTATGAAAGGACGGCGTGGCGCCGATATGGACCGCTGCCGGTTGTGCCATGTTCGTCATGGGTATGTCTTCCTCCTGTTGATCGCTTTACGCGCGCGCCGCTTCGACCCGCCCGCGCCAGTATTCCCAGGCGCGGGCGAATCCCTCGCCCGGCAGCCCGTCGCGCAGCCGCGCGCATATCTTGTCGACCTCGCCTTCGGTCAGGAAGGTGATCGGCCCCAGGTGGCTTGCCTGCAACTGCAGATTGGCGTTCACCTCCAGGTAGACGGCGGTATAGACCGCTTCCTTGATCGAGCCGCCCACCACCGTGCAGCCATGCCCGCGCATCAGTGCGCTACGGTTCCGCGCCAGCACGGTGGCCAGGTCCCGGCCCATCTCCATGTCGCTGACCAGCAGCGTGGTGTCGCCGAACCTGTCCTGGGCATCCCAGGTCGGAATGTCGAAACCGATGGTCGCGCAGCTATGCACCACGGGACGCAGGGGCGCGCCGGTCACGGCGAAGGGCACCACGCTGCGGCTGTGGTTGTGCACCACCGACTGCACGTCGGGACGAGCTTCGTAGATCGCGCCGTGTATGAAGCGCTCGAGGTAGGGCTTGCGGCCGCGCGCATCGACGGGCTCGCCCTGGAGGGTGAACTCCATGATGTCGGCCAGCTCGACCCGCTCGGGCGGACGCGCGCGCGACAAGAAGTAGCGGTCCGGATCGTCGGGGTGGCGCACGCTGATGTGCCCGAACGCATCGACCACGCCTTCCGACGCGAGTATGTGGTTGGCCGTGACCAGCTCTTCCAGCAGTGCTTGCGGCATCGCCATTCGGACTTCCTTGCTAGAGAATGAAACTGACGGATCCCAGCGAGCCGAGCTCGTGGGCATCGATCACGATGCGCCGCTGCCTGATCTTCAGGCCGTCGGCGGTGATGCGCAGCTGATAGGTCAGCCCGCCGACGTACTCGCGTATGCGTTCGTGCCGGCGGTAGCGGTGGCAGATGAAGTTGGCGGCCACGGTGGCCAGGTCGCCCTCCTGCCCCAGCACGCGCACGTTGCTGATGCTGCGGCGCAGGCGCGACCTGGGCGCCTCGGCATGGCAGTTCGGATCCAGCACGCGTATGACGCGCTGGCGGATGCGCTCGGCATCGTCCGCGATGATGAACAGCGTATTGCGCGGATCGCCGTCCGGCTTGTCGTTGGGCGGAATGAGATAGGTGGCGTCCGGGGTCAACAGTTCCAGCCATTCCTTGAGCCGCCACTCGTCAAGCAACGCCGCCTCGAAGTACAGGAAATCCTCGGCCTCGGCCCGGGTCAGGCGGCCGGCTGCGCTCTGTTGCATCACGCGTTCTCCTGCATCATGCGGTTCCAATGGCGCCAGAAAGTGCGCAGGTGGTGTTCATCGCTGTTGAGCTGCTCCGACTCGGGCTTGCCCATGCCTCGCGACATCTCCGACCATTCATCGCTGCGCCAGTTGGCCATGCCCTGCTGCACCAGCTCCAACGCCTCCACGTCATCGGGCGTGGCGAATCCGCCCGGACCGTAGAACGTCAGGAAAGCGTCCAGGCGGCGGGCCCGGGCCGACTCGTCCTCTTCGACCGGCCCCAGCGCCCAGGCCGTCACCTCCATGCGCTCCGGGCCGTCGGGGAAGAAGGTGCGGATGGTGACCGACGAACCGTCGTTGATGACCAGGTTGGGGAAGATGACCAGGTTGCGATTGGTGTTGGCCACGCGCTCGGCGCGCTCCGGGCCCAGCCGCTCCACCAGTTCCTGGCGGATGGCGTCGATCTCGTCGCGTGCCGCCTCGCCGTACAGCGGTATCCAGTGCGCCACCGGACGGCCGCGGAAATTGACGTTGTCGGTGGTGAAGTGGCCATTGCCCAGGCTGATGGCATAACCCTTGGTCGGCAAGACCTGGCCGGCTTCGCGCGGGGGCCGCTCGATGGTCACGCCCGAATTCGCCATGAAATTCAGCCAGGTCGTGTGCGTGGTCGGCAGGTGGTAGTCGTCCACGCTGTTCTCGACCATCAGCTTCCAGTTGGCCGCCACCGCGTATTCCTGCGTGCCGGAGATCACCTGCATGGTGCCCGACGGCGACTGGTCCACCACCAGGTCGATGTACTCGGTGGCCCGGCCCAGGTAGGCCTGCAGGGCAGGCGCGTCGGGATCCAGGCACATGAACCAGAAATCGCGGTATTGCTCGAAGCGCGGCGGCCGTTTCAGGCCATATTCGTTGCGGTCGAACGAGCCTGTGTAGGCGTCCTCGCCGGGAATGCGCGCCAGGCTGCCATCCAGGCCGTAGCTCCAGCCGTGGTAGACGCAGAAAAACCGCCGGGCGTTGCCCTCGCGCTTGGTGGCCACCACCGCCCCGCGATGCCGGCAGGTATTGAAGAAGCAGCCGATGGCGCCTTCCGCGTCGCGGGCAAAGATGACCGGCCTGCCCGCGACCTTGCGCGTCACGAAGTCGCCCGGCTTGGCGAGTTCGGACCCATGGCCGACATAGATCCAGCACTTGGCGAAGACCTTGTCCATTTCCTCGGCCAGCACGGCCGGCGACACATGCACGGCCCGATGCAGCAAGAAGCGCTGGTTCACGGGATCGTCAATGATGTAGTTCATCTTTATTCCAACTATTAGGGACGATAGTTAAATCATCGTTAAATCTATCATCCCATATGTTGGGAATAAAAATCCAGCATCTTGTGGATTTCCCTAGGAAAAATCCGTTTACCAAGGGTTATTTATGAGAAATCATTAGGATTAGAATCCCACCATTTGGGCTTAGTTGAATAACAAATATCCCGCATTAAGGGACTTTTAATCCACGAGGAGACAGTGATGCCTGCAATCGCCCCCCTGCTGCCGAAACGGCAAGCTCTCGCCTGGCTGGCCGCCGCATGCACGGCCGTGGCCGGTTCCGGACCGGCCACGGCCGGCGAAACGGATGGCGCCTACCCCGAACGCACCGTCACCCTGGTCGTACCCTTCACGCCCGGCACCAGCGCCGACATCATCGCCCGCGTCATCGGCCCCAGGCTGGCCGAACGCTGGAAGGTCGCGGTAGTCACCGAAAACCGCCCGGGCGCGGGCGGCAATATCGGAGCGGAGCTGGTGGCGCGCGCCGCACCCGATGGCTACACCCTGCTCATGACGGCTACCGCCTTCGGCACCACGCCGGTCATCAACAGGCACACGCCGTTCGACCCCATCAAGTCTTTCCGCCCGATCGGCCTGGCCGCGACCAGCGCCATGGCCCTGGTCGCCCCGGGCAAACTGCCGGCGCAGTCGGTGCAAGACCTGATCCAGCTCGCGCGCGCCCAGCCCGGCAAACTCAACTACGCCTCCCCCGGCACCGGCACCGCGCAGCACCTGGCCATGGAACTCCTCAAGCAGAGCGCCCAGCTGGACATGGTCCACATCCCCTACAAGGGCACGGCAGGCGCCCTCACGGACATCATGGGCGGGCACGCCCAGGCCATGGTGACGAGCCTGGGCGCGGCCACGCCTTTCCTGCAGAGCGGGCAATTGAAGGCGCTGGCCGTGATGAGCAAGAACCGAGTGCCGGAACTGTCCGGTACCTCCACGGTGGTGGAACAGGGACACCCGGAATTGGTGGTGGACACCTGGTATGGACTACTGGCGCCCGCCAATACGCCAGATGCGATCATCGGCAAGTGGAACAAGGACCTGAACGCGCTGCTGCGCGATCCGGACGTCATTGCCAGCCTCAAGAACCAGGGCCTGGTGGCAACGGGCGGCACCCCGCAGGAACTGGGAGCGCTGATCCAGAGCGAACTCGCGCGCTGGGCCAAGGTCGTGGCCGCGGCAAAGATCGCCGCGGATTGAAGGCGCCCGGCGGGAACGCTCCGGCCTTACAACAGGCCCTGCAGGATGGCCTGGGCCACGGCCGCCTGCTTGTTGTTGACCTGGAGCTTGGCAAAGGCATTGCCCAGGTGGAAGTTCACGGTCCGTTCGCTCACGCCCAAGATCTGGGCGGTCTCGCCACCGGTCTTGCCCATCGAGGCCCAATGCAGGCACTCCTGCTCGCGCGCGGAAAGCCGGATGGGAAGCGCGGGCTGATCCTGGTCCGGCAGGCGCAGATACGCATCCACCAGCAACGAAGCGGCGTGATGGCACAGGTCGGCCAATTGCGCATGCGTCTCGAGCCGGCTCGCCGCCGCGGGGGAATCGAACAGCAGCGCCAGGCAGGCTACCGTATCGCCGGGATGCAGGCCCTCGGCCACCAGGAACAGCGCGCCGTGCGCACCCAGGCGCCGCAACTCGTCGTGGGCGGATGAAGTTTCGCCGTCGTCCAGCGCGCGCCAGACCATGCGCACCTGACCGGATCGCCAGCCGGACGGCGCGACCAGCGGCGGAAGCTCCGGTCGGAAGCCTTCCCACCAACCCGGCGCATCCTCATACCGCAGCCGCAACACATTGCCGTCGCTGGTGCACTGGACGATGCACAGCGCGTAATGGGCGGCGCCAAGTTCCCAGGAAAACTCGCGGACGACCTTGCCGATGGCGGCGGGACAGGAGGCTTCAATCAACGGGCGCAGTGCCCGCAACGCGCGGGTACTGGGTCTCATGCTCTTCGATGCTGCGTGCTGCGCAATGCCAAAGATGAAGGGACGGGCTTCGTCATTTCACCAGAATGTCATTTTTGTAACATTCTATGACGAACTCACTGGTTTGTGAATAACTTTCTGAATGCGAAAGTGTCCGGAGAGGCGCGTCCTTATTGGTTCAGCAAAGACAGGTCCATTTCCGACGCGCGATTCAGGACCGCGGCGACCTTGGTCCGCAGCGCATTCGAATGGGCATGCAGGATCTCGCGCTTGACGTCCAGCAACTGCTGCGGATGCATCGAGAACTGCGTCAGGCCCAGGCCCAGCAACAGCCGCGTCAACTCGGTATCGCCCGCCATTTCGCCGCACACCGATACCGACTTGCCGGCGCGCGACCCCGCGTTGATGGTGTTGGCCACCAGGCGCAGCACCGCGGGATGCAGCGAGTCGTACAGCCCGGCCACGTCGGGATCCGCCCGGTCGATGGCCAGCGTGTACTGGATCAGGTCATTGGTGCCGATGGACAGGAAGTCGAAGGCCTCGACGAAAGGCTCGATGGCGATCGCCACCGCCGGGATCTCGACCATCGCGCCCACCTGGATGTTCTGGCCATAGGCCTGGCCGCGGACGTCGAGCTCCTGCCTGGCCGCCGCGATGGCGGCATAGGAAGCGCGCGCCTCGCGCAGGTGGGCCACCATGGGGATCAGTATCCGCACCGGGCCATGGGCCGAGGCGCGAAGAATGGCGCGCAGCTGCGTGGCGAACAGTTCGGGATGGGCCAGGCAGTAGCGGATCGCGCGCAGGCCCAGCGCCGGGTTGGTGGCCACGGTGGCCTCGCCGTCCAGCGTCTTGTCGGCGCCGATGTCCAGGGTGCGGATGGTGACGGGGCGCCCCGCCATCGTGCGCACCACCGAGGCATAGGCCTCGTACTGCTCGTCCTCGCCGGGCAGGCCGTCGCGCCCCATGAACAGGAATTCGCTGCGGAACAGGCCGATGCCCTCGGCCCCCGCGTCCAACGCCGCCTGCGCCTCTTCGGGCAGTTCGATGTTGGCCAGCATGGACACGACCACGCCGTCCAGCGTGATGGCCGGCACGTCGCGCAGCGTCGCCAGCGTGGCCCGCTCGCGCGCATAGTCGGCCTGGCGGGCACGGTACTCGGCCACGACGCGCGGCGGCGGGTTGACCAGCAGCACGCCGGCCTCGCCATCGACGATGACCATGTCGCCGTCGCGCAGCAGCGTGCGCGCCACGCCCAGCGCCACCACGGCGGGCACGCCCATGCTGCGGGCGACGATGGCCGTGTGCGAGGTCGCGCCGCCCAGGTCGGTGGTGAAGGCCGCGAAGCGCGCGCCGCGCAGCTTGAGCATGTCGGCGGGGGCGATGTCGTGCGCGACGACGATCAGCGGATCGCCATGGTCGTCGATGGCCGAGCCCTTCAAGCCGCGCGGCCGCCCGTTCGCCTCGGCCAGCGCGTGCAGGATGCGCTCGATCACCTGGCGCACGTCGCCGCCCCGCTCGCGCATGTACTCGTCGTCCATCTGCGCGAACTGTTCGGCCAGGGCCTGGCCCTGCGCGGTCAGCGCCCACTCGGCGTTGTAGTGGCGGGAACGGATGATCTCCAGCGGCTCGAGCGAGATCATCGCGTCGGCCAGGATCATGCTGTGCACCTGGAGGATGGCCCCCAGTTCGCGGGGCACGTCGGGGGGGAGATGGTCGGCCAGCTGGGCCAGCTCGTCGGAAGCGGCGCGGATGGCGGCGGCCAGGCGCGCGCACTCGGCCTCCACTTCCTCTTCATCGATACGATAGTGGGATACCTCTAGAGCGGCCGCGCCGATGACCACGGCGCGGCCGATGGCATAGCCGCGCGACACCCCCAGTCCGTGCAAGGCCAGCATCGAGGTCTCCATAGGCTACTCGGCCTCGCCGAACTTCTGCTCGAACAGCGCCCGGATCTGGTCCAGGGCCTCCTGGGCGTCCTCGCCCTCGGCATCGACGGTCACCTTGGTGCCGATGCCGGCCGCCAGCATCATGACGCCCATGATGCTCTTGGCATTGACGCGGCGCGTGCCGCGCGCGATGTGGATCTCGCTGCGGAACCGGCTGGCGAGCTGCGTGAGCTTGGCGGATGCCCGCGCATGCAGGCCCAGCTTGTTGATAACGGCGATGTCGATGCTCGGCATGGTCAATGGTCTTCAGGTTCGCCGTCGACGCGCAAGACGCCTTGCGTGCCGCCGGCCAGGGCGCGCTGCGCCAGATCATCAAGGGAAAGGTGGCGGTAGGGCAAGGTGCGCAGCAACATCGGTATGTTGACGCCCGCCAGCACGGTGGTGGGCGTTCCCAGGCGCGACGCCTCGCGCGCCGCCCGGTCGGTCTGGTTGGCGGGCGTGGCGCCCACCACGTCGGTCAGCACCAGCACGCCTTCGCCGGCCGCCGCGGATTCGATGCGCTCGAGCACCGCGCGGAACATCTGGTCGGGATCCTCGTCGTTGCCGGCATCGTAGGCCAGCACGCCCGACAACTCGCCGAAGATGTGCGATGCGCAGGAAAGGAGCGACGAAGCCAGCGGTTCGTGCGCGACGATGACGACGCCGGTCATGCCGATCTCGCTTCCGGTTTCGCGGCGACGGCGTCCTCGAGGGCCCGCGCGAACATCGCGCCGACGTCGAAGCCGGTCTGCTCGGTGATTTCACAGAACGTGGTGGGGCTGGTCACGTTGATCTCGGTGACGTAGTCGCCGATCACGTCCAGGCCCACCAGCAGCAGCCCCCGCGCGGCGAGCTTCGGCCCCAGCTCGCGGGCGATGGCCAGGTCGCGCCCGGACAGCGGCTGCGCCACGCCCCGGCCGCCGGCGGCCAGGTTGCCGCGGGTCTCGCCCGCCTGCGGAATGCGCGCCAGGCAATACGGCACGGGCTCGCCGCCGATCAGCAGCACCCGCTTGTCGCCCTGCAGGATCTCGGGAATGTAGCGCTGCGCCATGATGCTGCGCTGGCCGTTGTCGGTCAGCGTCTCGAGGATGGCGTTCAGGTTCGCCTCCCGCGGCGCCAGCCGGAAGATCCCGGTGCCGCCCATGCCGTCCAGCGGCTTGACGATGACGTCGTGGTATTCGTTGTGGAAGGCCCGCAGGCGCGCCATGTCGCGCGTCACCAGCGTCGGCACCGTCAGGTGCGGGAACTCGGCGATCGCCAGCTTCTCGGGGTGGTTGCGGATCGCGGCCCCGGAATTGAACACGCGCGCGCCCTGGGCCTCGGCCCGCTCCAGCAGGTGGGTGGAATACACGTATTCCATGTCGAACGGCGGGTCTTTGCGCATCAACACCGCGTCGAAGGCGGTCAGCGGCTGGTCGCCCTCGGGGCCTTCCTTCCACCAGGCATGCTCGTGCAGGTCGGCGTCCGGAACCAGCTCGACGGGCCGGGAAGCGGTGCGCACCGCGCCGTCGATGACGTAGAGATCGCCCTGCATCGCCACGCTCAGCCGGTGGCCGCGGGCCACGAGGGCCCGCATCATCGCCACGGAGGTGTCCTTGTAGGCCTTTAGCGCGGGAAGCGGGTCAACAATGAAAAGTACGTGCATGATGGCCTTGAATGCCCGCCGGACGCGGGCGCGGAAACGAATACTGATTCTAGCAAGCCGGCGCGGGGGCCGCCGAACCGTGCGCGTACCGGAAAGGCGCCGGCTGGCGCGACCGGTCGTACACGGGCCGCCCCGCCACGTAGGTGGCGCGCACCGCCCGGTCGTCGCCCAGCGTCATCAGCACGAACAACTGCTCCATCAGGTCGGCGCAATAGCGCATCCGGAAATCCATCAGGGGCGTGGATTTCAGGTCCAGCACCACCAAATCGGCCTCGTAGCCCGGCTCGATGGCCCCCAGGCGGTCGTCCAGGTACAGCGCGTGGGCACCGCCCCGGGTCGCCAGGTAGAACGCGTGGGCGGCGGTCAGCCGCGTCTGGTTCAGGGCCGCCACCTTGTAGGCTTCGTTCAAGGTCTGCAATTGCGAGAAGGCCGTGCCCCCGCCTATGTCCGTGCCCAGCCCCACCCGCACCGGCCGGTCGGCCCGCTTGGCGTCGAACACCCGGAACAGGCCGCTGCCCAGGAACAGATTGGAGGTCGGGCAGTGCGCCAATGCCGCCCCTGCCCGGTGACAGGCGCACAGTTCGTCTTCCGAGACGTGCACCGCGTGCGCGAAGATGGCGCGCGGCCCCGCCAGCCCGGCGCGCCGGTAGACCTCGAAATAATCGCAGCAGTCCGGAAACAGCTCGGCGATCCAGCCCACCTCGCCCAGGTTCTCGCTCAGATGGGTCTGCATGTAGGTGCCGGGATGCTCGCGCCACAGGCGGGCGGCCGACTCCAGCTGCGCCTGGGACGAGGTCGCCGCGAAGCGCGGCGTGATGCAATACAGCTGGCGCCCGTTGCCGTGCCACTTGGCGATCAGGTCCCGGGAATCCTCGTAGCCGCTTTGCACCGTATCCCGCAGCGCCTGCGGCGCGTTGCGGTCCATCAGCACCTTGCCGGCAATCATGCGCGTGTCGAAGCGCTGCGAGGCCTGGAAGAAGGCGTCCACCGACCCGGGATGCACCGTGCAGTACACCGCCGCCGTCGTCGTGCCCGCCCGCAGCAGCTCGCGCAGGAACAGTTCGCTGACCATCCCGGCGTGCGCCGGGTCGGCGAACTGCTGCTCGGTCACGAAGGTGTACTTGTTCAGCCACTCCAGCAATTGCTCGCCGAAGGCGCCGATCATCTGGGTCTGCGGGTAATGGATGTGGGTGTCGACGAAGCCGGGCAAGATCAGGGCGTCCGGATAGTGCGCCACCGGCATGGAGCCTTCGACCGAGGCGCGCAGCCGGTCGTAGGGGCCGGCTTCCGCGATCCGGCCGTCCTCGATCACTACCAGCGCATCGGGCAGGTGGGTGTACGAGGCGTGCGGATCCGACAGGAAAGGATCGGCATGGAAACTCAGCGTGGCGCCGCGCAGGGCGTGACGGCCGGGGCCGAAGCGGGAGTCGGGGGCGTCAGGGCCCGGGCGGGAGCGGGTCATAGGCATCCTCGGGTTCATCGGCGGGCAGGTCCTCGGACGTCGGCGCGGCGGGCCGCTCGCCTATCTGCTGCCGCCACATCGCATAATAAAGTCCCTTGCCTTCCAGCAGCCGCGCGTGGCTGCCCTGCTCCACGATACGCCCTTTTTCCAGCACGAAGATGGTGTCGGCCTGCATCACGGTCGACAGCCGGTGCGCGATCAGGATCGTGATCTGCGTGCGGCGCGCGCAGATGCGCCGCACCGTCTCGTTGATCTGTTCCTCGGTCAGCGAATCCAGCGCCGAGGTCGCCTCGTCGAAGATCAGGAGCCGGGGCTGGCGGATCAGCGCGCGGGCGATCGACAGGCGCTGCTTCTCGCCGCCCGACAGCTTCATCCCCATCTCGCCTATCGCCGTGTCCAGCCCGTCCGGCGATTTGGTCAGCAGATAGGCGCAGGACGCCTGTTCCATCGCCGTCACCATTTCCTCGTCGGTGGCGTCGGGCTTGACCAGGCACAGGTTCTCGCGGATCGTGCCCGCGAACATGTGCGCCTCTTGCGTCACGAATCCGATCTGCCGCCGGACGCGGTTGAAGCGCAGCGCCGTCGTGGGCTGGCCGTTGTACGACACCGTCCCGCTGGCCGGCGGATACAGCCCCACCAACAGCTTCACCAGGGTCGACTTGCCCGAACCCGACGGCCCCACGAACGCGATCGTGTCACCCAGTTCCGCGTCGAACGACACGTCTTCCAGCGCGTAGTCCGGCGCCCCCTTGTGGCGAAAACAGACCTGCTCGAAACGCACGTCCCGCACCGGGCCCACGTCCACCGCGCCGGGTGGCCGCCGTTCCACCGGCTTCTTCATCAGCGCGCCGAAGTTCAGCAGCGAGGCATCCACCTCGCGATAGGCCAGGATGATGTTGCCCAGCTCCTGCAGCGGCGCGAAGATCGCTACCGAGATGAACTGCATCGCGATCAGTTCGCCCGGGCTCAGCACCTCGCGGAAAATCAGCCACAGCAGCGCGAACAGGATGGACAGCCGCAACAGGCTCAGCGTCATGCCCTGCAGGAAGGACAGCACCCGTATCCGCTTGACCTTCTCCATCTCCAGCGCGAAGATCGCCGCCGTCTGCGCCTGCAGGCGGCGGATCTCCGGAAAGGTCAACCCCAGGCTCTTGATCAGCTCCACGTTGCGCAACGACTCGGTGATGAAGCCCGAATTGCGGTTGGTCTCGCGCACGATGGAACGCTGCTGCGTCTTGATCTCGCGGCTGAGCAGGCCGGTCAGCCCGCCCAGCAGCAGCACCCCGACCAGGAACACCGGCACCAGCAGCCAGTTCTTCGTGACCGAATACCAGGTCAGGAAACCCACTCCCACCACCGCCGCGAACACCGTGTTGATAAAGGTGTTGATGAAACGCTCGCTGTCCGCCCGGACCTTCTGCAGCAGGGACAGCACCTCGCCGCTGCGCAGGTCCTCGAACTCCTGGAAGCGCAGGCGCAGCACCTGCCGCAGGCCGTCGTTGAAAAGATGCGTGCCCAGCTTCTGCATCACCAGCCGGGTCGTGTACTCCTGCAAGGCGCGGGCCAGGCGCGACAGGATGGCGATCCCCACCGCCAGGCCCAGCAGTCCCAGCACGCCCGTGACCAGCTCGTGCTCGGTCTTGCCGGCGCGATTGATCGCGTACTCGTCGATGATGCGGCCGAAGATGATGGGGTCGACCAGGGCCAGTACCTGGGAGGCGCCCGCCAGCAGCAGCGCGACGAAGGCCAGGGAGCGGTGGGGCTTGAGGTAGGTCCACAGGAGGCGCATGGAGATCCTTGGGACGATGTATCGCCCCAGAGGATACCTCCAGGGTTGCGGGTGGACCAGGCACCCTTGGCCGATAATGATGCGCGAGGCAGCCGGATCGCCTTCGATACAGACCACGAGGCCGCCCACGGCCCGCTCCAGAGAGACACACATGCTGCTTCAGGACAAGACCGCCATCGTCTACGGCGCCGACGTCGCGGCCAAGGCCGGACGCATCGACGTCAGCCTGAACGCTGCCAGTATCCGCGGCGACCTGCAGGGCACTCCACTGCTGGACATGGCCATGGCCGATTTCATGGCGCCCGTGGAGACGGGCGTGCGGGCCAATTTCCTGACGATGCGCGGCGCGGCCCGGCACATGGTGCGGCAGGGGCACGGCGTCATCCTGGCGCTTTCGGCGACGTCCGCCGGCCTGTCCGGCCGGGATCGGGTCTACCACCGGACCGGCGGGTTCGCCGTCGCGTGCACGGCCATCGAGGCAATGGCCCGAACCTTCGCGGGGGAACTGGGGCGGCACGGCGTGCGCGTCGTCTGCCTGCGCTCGGACGCGCTGCCGGAGACCTGGCCGCCGGAAGCCGAGGCCGAGCTGCGCGAGATCCGGGACTACATGAATGCAGGAACGGCGCTGGGGCGCCTGCCGCGGATCGCCGAGGTGGCGGATGCGGCGGCCTTCGCGGCCTCCGACCGCGCGGGCGCGATGACGGGCGCCATCGTCAACCTGACCTGCGGATCCATCATGGACGCGGACTGAGACCGCCGTCAGCCCCGCTCGGCCGCCGCGATGTCCCGCCCGCCACACACGAACAGGTTCTGCCCCGTGACATAGGACGTCTCGTCCCGCAGGAAGAACATGGCCGCATTGGCCACGTCCTCGGGCTGCGCTACCCGTCCCATGGGAATCGAGGCCTCCAGCGCCAGGGCCCGCTCCGAGCCGGCGGGGTGGTAGACCCGTAGCATGGGCGTATCCACCGGCCCGGGGCTGACGACGTTGACATTGATGCCGTGCGGCGCCAGTTCAACCGCCAAGGCCCTGGCCATGCCCAGGATGCCGGACTTCACCGCGCCGTAGAGCGAGCTGCGCACGCGCCCCAGGCTGACCCGGCTACCCAGCAGCACGATGTGCCCATGTCGCCGGGCTTTCATGGACGGGACCACGAGGCCGATGCATTGCATGGCGGCGCGCAGATGGAGGTGCACGATGCGGTCGAAGCCTTCGGCGTCGAAAGCCTCGACTGGCGCCATGTGCGGTATTCCCGCGCAATGCACGAAGCCGGTCACGCGGTGCTCGCGCAAGATGGCCTCGCACACCTCCCGCGTGGCCACGGCGTCGGTCAGGTCGACGATCCGGTCCATGGCACCGAGCGGCACCGCGGGCGGCCGGTCGGACAGGTTGACCACCCGTCCGCCCTCTGCCAGCACACGCCGGGCAAGAGCCGCTCCTATCCCGCCACTGGCCCCGGTTATCACCGTCACGCCGTCATTGGGCGGCGCGGCCATCCCGGCCCTCCCGGGTCGAATCCACGGCGGCAGGCCCGGGCAGTCCGAACACTCGCACCGCGTTCTCGCCCAGCGTCTTGCGAAAGCTCGTATCCGACAAGGGAAGTTGCATGTACGCGTCCAGGCAGGCGTCGATCTCCCGCACCGGATATCCTGACCCGTACATCATCTGGTCCTGCAGGAACCCGTTGGCCGCCTGGACCAGCAGGTCTCCCCCAGGCATGAAGAGGTAGGCATCGGCCGATACGTATACGTTCTCGTGGCGATAGGCCACGCCCAGCAGCTCGGCGAAAAAGGGCCAGCAGGCGTGCCCGGCAACGATGGACAGGTTGGGAAAGTCCCGCGCCACCCCCTGGATGTACCGCGGGTGAGTATCCTCGATCTCCGGCCCCGCGAACGGTCCGGACATCAGCACCACCGGCACCTTGCGGTCATCGCACAACTCGTACAGCGGATAAAGGCGCCGGTCGTCCCAGTGCGTGGCGAGCGCGCTGCGCGTGGGCGCGATATGGATGCCGCGCAGGCCCAGGTCGTCGATGGCCCGGCGGGTTTCCTCCAGGGGGTCGCCGAAGTCCCCGCCCACGTCGATGCCCGCGACGCCCGACAGGCGGTCGGGATGGGCATGCACCACTTCGGCGATATGGTCGTTGGATACGTCGCTGCGCGGCGATCCGCCTGCGGCCGGCACCACCCGATGCACGCACAGCATCCGGTCCACGCCGGCGCGATCCGCCTCCTGGAAAAACAGTTCCACCGACGCATTCAGGTAGGACGGCGGGATGGTCTTCATTCCCAGGTGGCCACCGAAGAACTTCAAGTGATCCGGCGTGAAATAGGTCAGGATCTCCTTGGTAGGCGGGCGGGCTCGCAGGTCCACGACATGGTATCCGTCTCGCATGATTCTCCACTCCCCTCAAGTATCGGTTCGCGCTAGTCGGCCGTGATCGAGGCCGACTGGATCAGGTTGCCCCATTTGTCCGTTTCGCTGGCGATGAACGCGGCCAGCGCCTCGCCCGTCACCGACCTGGGCTCCACCGCCAATTGCCGCATCCGCTCGCGCATGTCGTCGGACTCCATGATCTTTCTGAGCGTCGCGCGCAGCTTGTCCAATACATCGGCTGGCGTGTGCGCCGGCGCCATGATGACGTTCCACGAGCTGGCGGCATACTCGGGAAAGCCCACCTCGGCCAGCGTCGGCACGTCCGGCAGCAGCGGCGAGCGCTTGTCGCCGGCCAGCGCGAGGATCTTCAGCATGCCGGACTTGTGCATCGTCATCGCCGTGGGCAGCACGTCCACGCAGAACTCCGCCTCGCCCGCCGCGATCGCCGCCAACGCGGGGCCCGCGCCCTTATAGGGCACGTGTACCGTGTCGAGCTTGTACGTGCGCACGAACAGCTCCGAGGCCAGGTGGCTGGGCGACCCCACGCCGGACGATGCATAGTTCACTTTGCCCGGATGCTTGCGTAGGTAGTCGACCAGCGCGGGGGCGGAGTCCGGCTCGAACTTGGGCGAACGCAGCAGCACCATCTGGGTGCTCGAGATCTGGATGACGGGAACGAAGTCGCGCTGCACGTCGTAAGGCAGTTTCTTGTACAGCGAGGGATTGATGGCCAGCGCGGCGCTGGACAGCAGCAATGTGTAGCCATCGGGCCTGGCGCGTGCGGCCTGCTCGGTGCCCACGACGCTGCCAGCGCCCCCCTTGTTCTCCACCACCACGGGCTGGCCCAGCTCGGCCGTCAACCGCGGCGCGATGATGCGGGCGAGCACGTCGTTCAGTCCGCCCACCGCGAACGGCACCACCATCTTGATGGGGCGATCGGGATAGCCGGCGGCGCATGCCGTGCCGCCTCCCAACAGCGAGACGAGGATCGTCGCGCAAAGACTCGACTGCCGGTTCATGCTGCCTCCTTGTGATCAGGTGACGAGGGCGTATCCGGAAATTGAAGCGGATTATAGGAATGGGGTCGCGGCGGCCCATTACCGTTTCGTCGCCGCATTTACGATGGCGTCCGATTAATTGCGCAGGCGATCCACGCCGGCGTCGCCGGCGCAAAAAATGAGATCAATGCGTAAATGGGAGGACAGTGGGATAACTACAAAGAATGAAGCCCCTCCTACACTCGCCGATGCCTTTTTCAACCATCAGGAGTCCCCATGCATCGTCGTCCGCCCCTCGTCCTGAAACAGGCTGCACTCCTCGCCCTGGCCTTCGGAGCCCATGCCCCCCTGCTTGCCGCCGAGGCCTTTCCCACGCGGCCCATCACGCTGATCGTGCCTTATGCGCCAGGCGGCGCGGGCGACATCCTCGGACGCTCGGTCGCCAAGGAACTGGCGGGCATCGCAGGCAAACCCGTGGTGGTCGAAAACAAACCCGGTGCGGGGGGCAACATCGGCGCCGAGCTCGTCGCGCGCGCCCAGGACAAGGACGGCCATACCCTGCTGCTCGGCGCCACGAGCCTGGCCAGCAACCCCAGCCTGATGCGCAGCATGCCCGTGGACCCGCTGAAGGACCTGGTCGCCATCAGCGGCGTGGCTTCGCTGCAGAACGTCATAGCGGTCAATCCGTCTTCCCGGCTGCGCAACGTGAGCGAGCTCGTCGCAGAGGCCAAGAAACATCCTGGCAAGCTGACCTTCGGCACCGCCGGCATCGGTACCTCCAGTCACCTGTCGGTCGAACTGTTCAAGAGCGAAGTCGGCGTGGACCTCCTTCACGTGCCGTACAAGAGCGGAGGACCGGCGATGGCCGACGTGATGGCGGGCAATCTCGACCTGGTGTTCGAATTGATGCCGGCGGTGGTGGGACACGTCCGCAGCGGCAAACTGCGCGGCATCGCCGTCACCGGGTCGGCGCGGTCCGAAGCGCTGCCCGATCTTCCCACCGTGGCGGAATCGGGCTATCCCAAGTATTCATTCGTCTCGTGGTTCGGCATCTTCGGCCCTTCCGGCATGGATTCCAGACGCGTGGCGCAACTCAACGAAATGATGGCCAAGGCCCTGGCGTCCGGCGAATTCAAGTCCCGGCTCGAGCAACTCGGAGCGGAAGGCATGTCGGGCTCTCCCGCCCAGTTCGACAGGTTCTTCCAGGGCGAAGTCGCCAAGTGGAAGCGTGTCGTGGCCGAGCAAGGACTTCCCTTGATGAACTGAAGAAGAAGGCGTGCCGTCCTTGATGGACGGCACGCCTTGGCGCTACTGCCAGGCAATACCCGTGAACTTGAGTTGCGACAACTCCTCGATGGCATAGCGCACGCCTTCCCTACCGGTGCCGCTCAGTTTCATGCCGCCGAAGGGGTACATGTCCAGGCGGAAGCGACTGGCCTCGTTCACCCACAACGCCCCCACCTCGAAAGACTCGGCGAACCGGAACGCCTGGCTCAGACTGCGGGTAAACACCGCCCCCTGGAGACCGAAGGGAGAATCATTGGCCAGTTCCAGTGCATGGTTGGCATCGCTGGCCCGGATCAGCACGGCCACAGGCCCGAAGACTTCCTCGTGCCATAGCCGCGCCGACGGTGAAAGCTCCTCGATGATGACCGGAGACAGGACCAGCCCCTCGCGGCGGGGCGCGAGCCGATAGCGTGCGCCCAGCGAGATCGCATCGTCGCACAGGGCCATGATGCGATCGGCCGACGCCTCGGACACCAGCGGGCCGACGTCCGTCCGCTCGTCGTCGGCGGGCCCGACCCGCATCCGTCCGGCAGCGGCGGCGAAACGTTCCGCGAACTCGTCGTAGATCCGCGCCTCGACGATGATCCGCTGCGCCGATATGCACTGTTGCCCGCTGGCCTCGAACGCCGCCGTGGCGATCTTGGCGACGGCCGACTCCAGGTCCGCGTCGGCCAGTACGACATTGGCGGCGCTCGACCCCAGTTCCGACACGAATCGGCGCACGCCCGTCGCCCTGGCCAGTGCTTCCCCGGCCTGCACCCCGCCCGTGAACGACACGACGCCGACGTCGGGATGGCCCGCCAGGGCCAGCGCCGTCGCCTTGTCGCCCGCCAGCACGTTCATCATGCCCGGAGGCAGGCCCGCCTCGACCGCCGCGGCAGCCAGGTGCAGGGCCGTGCGCAGCGACGCCGGAGCGGGCTTGGCCACGCACGCGTTGCCCGCCGCCAGCGCGGGGGCCAGTTTCTGCACGAGCAGGTTCACCGGCGCATTGAACGGCGTGATCGCACCCACGACCCCATAGGGGAAGCGGCGGGTGTAGCCGATGCGCCCCACGCCGGCGGGCACGGCATCCAGGGGCAGGACTTCGCCCCCCAGATGTGACAGCTCCGACATGCATGCTTCGACGAATTGCAGGCCCCGCGCCACCTCCCCGCGCGCCACGCGTATCGGCTTGCCGACGTCCTCGCTGATGAGGCGCGCCAAGGCCGCGGCCTCCCGGGACAGGGCGTCCTTCAGGCATTGCAGGTGCCGCAGGCGCACGGTCGACGGCGCAGGGCGCTGCGCCTGGAACGCGCGCCGCGCGCTGTCAACCGCCTGCGCCACGATGCCTTCGTCCGCCTCGGCAATGGCCAGCATGCCGCCGCTGCCGGCCTGGCGCCACGGCATGCGCGCCACGCCCGGCGCCACCCGGGCGCCGTCGATGAACGAGGCCTGTACCTCTCCAGCCAGCGTGTCCTTCATCGTCCGCCTCCCTGCTCGGCGCGCAGATGCCGGATGTTCATGTTCGCCAGGAACCCGATCAGCGGATGCAGCCCCATCTCGGCGAACTTGAGCTGGTCCATGTCCAGCAAGGCTCCGCGATGCGCCTCGCTGAGTTCGAAGCGGGCGACGTAGGCCCGCGGATCCGCGACGAAGGCACGCTGGTTGGCCTGATCGTAGGCCAGGCCATGCAGGGCGCGCGTCAGCTCCGCCAACTCGGGAGCGATGCGCGGATAGTGCGGGCGAGGAGCCGGCCGGGGCGGAGAAAAGAATCCCACCGAGGCATAGTTGTGGTGCCAGCTCGGATCCATCTGCACCACGTCGGGAACGCGCTCGCCCAGCGCTCCCGCGGCCACCGCCCAGCAGCGCAGCTCGATGTTGCCGGTATCGTCCAGCTTCGACTCGGCGTATCCGATCAGCGACTTCAGATTGCCGGTTCGCAGGGTGTCCAGTACCCGGTTGTCGAACTCCAGGTCGGGCTGGCTGTAGCGGTCCGTTCCAGGAAAATGCGACATGCCGCCGCTGGCGACGACGACCGTGCGCAAGCCAAGGCGGCGCACGGCGTTGGCCAACGCCACGCCGAAGGCATAGCATCGCTCAGTGGTCGGTTGCGGCGGCAGATAGGCGTTCACGTAGACCGGCAGTACGGGCGCGGATACCCCCAGGTGCGTCAACGGAATGCCGAGCGCATAGTCGATCTCGGCACTGCTGGTGAAGGCGGGATCGAAGCCCGACCGGTACAGGTCCTCGACGATCGCGAAGGAAATGTCGCTGGGCACCTGGTAGCGAAACCCCCGGCCCGCGAACTCGCCCCTGGCCACGCCACCCACGTGCAGCGTGAACGGCGGCGCGCACTGGTGGAAGAATTGCTGCGCATGGTCGTTGGCAATCATGATCCACAGCTCCGGCTCCAGCGCCTGCAGCCGCTCCCCGATCGATGCAGCCACGTCCCGAACGCGCTGGACGGTGTTCTTGTCCTCGGTATCGGGCAAGGTAAAGAACTGCGGGGCATGCGGCAGCATGGCGCCACCGACGATCAGATCCTGGGTCATTCCGTCTCTCCTTTCTTGGCAATGTGTCCTTGGGTGCCAGGGAGTGTAGGAACGCGGGCCTGGGCGGCCATTACGCCTGCGTCTGCCGATTTATGAATTCATCCGATTTTGTCTGGCCAGCCGATGGCGTTCGCCGGGGCCTTGGATATACTGTCCGCACACACGCAACATCGCCGTCTCATCGCCTTCGGGGCGAAGGAAGTGCCACGTGTCCAGAGTCCTAGCCGTTACCCATGGCCATATCGGCCGGGCCTGCCTGCTCGACAAGGTGCGTCCCGCAGGCCCGCATGCGCATCCCGTCCACCATGCCATGATCGAACTGGACGGCCCCTGCCATGAATACCAGGTTGGAGAAACGTCGGCGATGCTGGCCCCCCGCCACGCCGTCCTCGTCAATAGCCACGAACTGCACGCCAACCTCTCCGTCGGCCAGGGCAAGAGCACGATCCTGATGCTGTATTTCTCGCCCCTGTGGATCGAGGAACAGTTTCCCGGCCTGCCCTCTTATGTGCGTTTTTTTCGGCACAGCAGCGTTCAACTGGGAACACGCGCGGTCGAGCTCGCCCAGCGTCTGGCCAGGCACATGCTCGAGGCGGTCGAGCTCAACGCCCCCGAAGTCCAGGCCTTGTTCGGCGAGCTCGCCGAGCATCTTTGCCATCAGCACGGCCCCACCTATCCGAATCGCGAACGGCCTGCCCGCAGCAACGACTATCGCATCCGGCGGGCGATCTCGTTGATGCAGGAACACCTGGAAGAACCGCTGCCCACCCAGGAGATCGCCGCGCGGGTAGGCCTGTCCCGCTCCCGCTTCTTCGAACTGTTCACTGCCTGCACGGGCCTGTCGCCCAAGCACTATGTCAATATGCTGCGGCTGCATGCCGCGGTGGAGTATCTGGCCGACGACGCGGGTCCCATCGCCGAGCTGTCGCAGCGCTGCGGCTTTGGCGCGCAAAGCCATTTCTCGAAGTTCTTCGTCGACCAGCAGGGCTTCACTCCCCGGGACTACCGCCGCGCAGCGGTACCGGCCCTGCCCCGGCAGTGCGAGCACGCCGACGCCCGGCTCTGAGGCAAACGCGCCGGAAGCCGCCAGGGACTTCCGGCTTTCGCCACATCCTAATGCTTGGCCACGCCCAGCAATCCGTCCAGCGTCGCGCCATCGGCCAGCAAGGCCTGCGCGGAGCTGGCGTGCACCACGCTGCCGCGTTCCAGCACGATGGCGGAGTCGGTGATGCTGAGCGCCTTGCGGGCGTTCTGCTCGACCAGGATCACCGACATCCCCTCGTCGCGGATGATCCGCTGCAGGGCGCTCATCAGTTCCTGCACGATGATGGGCGCGAGCCCTTCCAGCGGCTCGTCCAGCAGCAGCACGCGCGGGTTCAGCATCAGCGCGCGGCCGATGGCCAGCATCTGCTGCTCGCCGCCCGAGAGCTGGTTGCCCATGTTGGCCTTGCGTTCCTGCAGGCGCGGGAACATCTCGTAGATGCGCTTGAGGTTCCACGGTCCGGGCACGGCCACGGCGGTCAGGTTTTCCTCGACGGTCAGCGACTTGAAGATGTTGCGCTCCTGCGGCACCCATCCGATGCCCGCCAGCGCACGCTGGTCCGGACGCAGCCCGGTGATGTCCCGGCCCCCCAGGTGCAGGCGGCCGGCGAAGCGCCGCGTGTGACCGACGATGGTATTGATCAGCGTGGTCTTGCCGGTGCCGTTGCGGCCCAGCAAGGCCAGCGCCTGGCCTTCGCCCAGGCCCAGGTCTATGCCCATCAGGACCTTGGCTTCGCCGTAGCCGGCGACGATGCCTTCCAGCTTGAGCAGCTCAGTCATGGTAGCCCTCCACCACTTCTTCGCCCAGGTACACCGCCTTCACGCGCGGGTCGCGGGCGATCTCGGCATTGGTGCCTTCGACGAACAAGCCGCCGTTGACCAGTACCGAGATGCGGTTGGCGAAGGAAAATACCAGGTCCATGTCGTGTTCGATCAGCAGGATGGTCACGTCCTCGGGCAGGGCGCCGACCGTGTTGAGGATCTCGCGGCGCTCGCCGTCGGGCACGCCGGCCACGGGTTCGTCCAGCAGCAGCACGCGCGGCTTGGCGGCCAGCGCCAGCGCGATCTCCAGCAGGCGCTGCTTGCCGTAGGGCAGCACCGCCGTCTTGCGGTCTTTCACGTCGAGCAGGTTGCACTGCTCCATCAGGGCCGCGCACTCGTCCATGATCTCGCCGCGCTTGCCCAGCGGGCGCAGGCAGCGCCAGCCCTTGCCTTCGCGTTCGGAGATGGCCACCGCCAGCGATTCCGCGGGCGTCATTTCGGCGAACAGCTGGTTGATCTGGAAGGTGCGTACCAGGCCGCGGCGTGCGCGCGCGTGCACCGGCAGGCGCGTGACGTCTTCGCCTTCCAGCTCGATACGGCCGGAAGTGGCGGACAACACGCCGGTCAGCAGGTTGATCAGCGTGGTCTTGCCCGCGCCGTTGGGGCCGATCAGCGCCTGGCGAGCGCCGCGCTCGACCTTGATCGACACGTCGTTGGTGGCGACCAGCCCGCCGAAGCGCTTGGTCAGGTTGAAGGTCTGCAGTACGGTGGTCATTGCTTGCCTCCATGGCCACGGCGGAACCAGGTCCAGGGACGCACCAGCTTCTCGTGGCCGACGACCACGATGACGACCAGCAGCAGGCCGATCCAGAATTGCCAGTATTGAGGCGTGATGCCCGACAGCCAGTCCTGCATGAACTTGAAGATGACCGCGCCGATGATGCCGCCGTACAGGTAGCCGGCGCCACCGATCACCAGCATCAGCATCACGTCGGCCGACCGGTGGAAGGCCAGCACGTCCAGCGAGGCGAAGCCGGTGGTCTGCGCCAGCAGCGCGCCGGCCACGCCCGCATAGGCGGCCGCCAGCGTGTAGACGGCGGCGCGGCGGCGGTTCACGGCCACGCCCATGGCCGCGGCGCGCAGCGGATTCTGGCGCACCACCTGCAGCGACATGCCGAACGGCGAATGCACGATGGCCCGGGCGATGAAGAACAATATCGCCACCACGATGATCGAGTAGGTATAGGCAGTGCGGCCGAACAGGTCGAACTCGAAGGTGCCGAACAGGGGCACCATGGTCACGCCGGTCAGGCCGTCCGCGCCCCCCGTCAGCCAACCCATCTTGTTGGCGATCTCGTACAGGATCAAGGCGACGCCCAGCGTCACCATCAGACGGGTCAGGTCCGAACCGCGCATCACCAGCACGCTGGTCACCAGTCCCAGCAGCGCGCTCAGGGCGGCCGAGATGGCCAGCCCCAGGAGAGGATCGATGCCGAAGTGCTTGGCCAGCAGCGCCGCGCAATAGGCGCCCAACCCGAAGAAGGCCGCGTGCCCCAGCGAGACGATGCCGGCGTAGCCCAGGATCAGGTCGAGCGAGACCGCGAACAAGGCCAGGATGGCCAGTTCGTTCAGCAGCAGGAATCCCCTGGGCAGCACGAAGGCGGCGCCGATGGCGACCACCCAGAAGACGATTTCGAACCACCGGATGCGGGACCAGCGCGCGCCGACGGCGCGCAGCGAATCAGGGGCCGCCACGGCGGCGGCCCGGGGTGCGATCGTGGCTTTCATTACTTACCCCCCGCCCGGGCGAACAGGCCTTGCGGGCGCCACATCAGCATGATGATCATGACGCAATAGATGATGAATGCCCCCACAGTGGGGATGTAGTATTTGCCGGCCACGTCGGCCACGCCCAGCAGCAGCGAGGCCACCAGCGGCCCCGTCAGGGACGACGTGCCGCCCACGGCCACCACGATCAGGAAATAGATCATGTACTTGACCGGGAAGGTCGGATCCAGGCCGAGCAGGTCGGCGCCCAGCGCGCCCCCCAGGCCGGCCAGGCCGGAACCGAAGGCGAAGGTCGACAGGAACACCAGGTTGATGTTGATGCCCAGCCCGCTGGCCGCGCGCGGATCGTCCACCGAGGCACGCAGGCGGCTGCCGAACCGCGTCTTGCTCAGGATCAGTTGCAGCCCGATCACCAGCGCCACGCAGATCACGATCACGAACAGCCGGTAGTGCCCGATGCCCACGCCGCCGATGACCGAACGGCCGCTCAGCCACTCCGGCAGGTGCAGCAGCTGTTGCTGCGATCCCATGAAGTAGTCGACCATGGCCATGGCCATGAAGGTCAGGCCGATCGAGAACAACACCTGGTTCAGGTGCGATTGCCCGTACACCCGCTTGTACAGCGTGCGCTCCAGGATCGCCCCCATGACCGCCGACACGATGAAGGCCAGCGGCAGACACAAAAGGAAAGGCACGTTCAGGCGCTGCATGGCCAGCACGGTCACATAGCCGCCCACCATCGCGAACGCCCCGTGCGCCAGGTTGATGAAGTTCATCAACCCCAACGTCACGGACAGCCCGCAAGCCAGCACGAACAACAGCATCCCATATGCAATGCCATCGAACAAGATAGTCAACATGAAGCCACCGCAATTCCAAACCGCGCTCAAGACACGGCAACACCCAAGACCCGCATGACGTCACTACAGAACGCCACCCCCGGCCAGCCCGGTAGTACCCCAGGGCACAGCGGATCCGGCTCCGCCGGTCCGCCAGTGCCGCCCCCCCTGGGGAAGCGCGCGAAGCGCGTAGGGGGGGTTACTTAATCTTTGCTGGATCTTTGACGGCTTCGATCTTGTCGAAAGGCACGTTATAGAGACCGCCGTTCACGCGTTCCACCTTGGTGATGTAGACGTTCTGCACCATCTCGCGCGTCTGCGGATCCAGCATGACCGGACCGCGCGGGCTGTCCCACTTCTGGCCCTTCATGGCGGCCAGCAGCTTGTCGCCGTTGGTGTCGCCCTTGGTGGCTTCCAGGGCCTTGTAGATCAGGTGCATGCCGTCATAGCCGCCCACGCTGTGGAAGTTCGGACGCATGCCCTTGTTGGCCTTGGCGATGCCGGCCACGTAGGCCTTGTTGGCCGGGTTGTCCAGCGCGGCGGAGTAGTGCATGGACGTCACCACGCCCAGCGCCACGTTGCCCATGTCGTTCAACAGATCGTCGTCGACCACGTCGCCGGTGCCGATCATCTTGATGCCGGCCTTGTCCAGGCCGCGCTCGGCGAACTGCTTCATGACCACCGAGCCCATGCCCGAGGGCACGAACACGAACACGGCGTCGGGCTTGGCATCGCTCACGCGCTGCAGGAAGGGCGCGAAGTCGGGGTTGTTCACCGGCACGCGCAGTTCTTGCAGCACCTCGCCGCCGTTGGCGGTGAAGACCTTCTTGAACGAATTCTGGGCATCGATGCCGGGGCCGTAGTCGGCGACCAGGGTCACGACCTTCTTGATGCCGTTCTTCGGCGCCCACTGGGCGATGCCCAGCGTGGCCTGCGGCAGCGTGAAGCCGGAACGCACGACGTAGGGCGACTGTTCGGTGATCATCGCGGTCGCGGCGGCCATCACCACCATGGGAATCTTGGCCTGGGTCGCGATGGGCGTGGTCGACAGGGCCAGCGGCGTCAGGCCGAAGCCGGCCAGCACGGCGACGCGGTCATTGATCACCAGTTCCTGCGCCAGGCGCTTGGTGGTGTCGGCGACGTTGGCGTCGTCCTTGATGATCAGCTCGATTTTCTTGCCCGCCACGGTGGTGCCGTGTTCGGCCATGTACAGGCGGACGGCCGCTTCGATCTGCCGGCCGGTGGACGCGAACGGACCCGTCATCGGCAGGATCAGGCCGACCTTGACCACGTCCTGCGCGTAGGCGGGCACGGCGGCCGTGCCGGCCAGCATCAGCGCGGCTGCGATCTTGAGCAGATTGCGTTTGTTGTTCATGGTGTCTCCTTGCTAACTCACCAGATGGGACAACGTGGGAAATCAGAAGCCAGGGGCCGCTGAAAAGCGCGGCATAGCGTATCAGCTTGTAAACGGGAAAAGTGACGCTTGCGGGTAATCCGCAAGCGCGAAACGTTATCGCGGTATGCGTCTGCGTATCAGTCGGGCTCCTGGGATCTGCGAGAACATGTCCTGGTTGCGCAGCACCGATTGCATGTTGCGGAAGGCGATGCGCGCGTGTTCGCGCATGATGGCTTCGGCGCGTGCGCCTTCGCGGTTCTCGATGGCGGCCAGCACCATCCAGTGCTGGTCCTGCGCCACGATCAGGCTCAGCCAGGCTTCCTCGTCGTCCGCCTGGGCCTGCAGGAAACCGTTGGGCGAGGCGAACGGCAGGTTCGTCGCGCGCGCGATCTGGCGTTCGAGCACCGAGCTGCCCGGCAGGTAGTGCAGCATCTGGTGGAAGCGGCGATTCAGCTCGATGTAGCTGGACAGGTCGGCGACGCCCTTGTCGCGGCCGGTCAGGATGCGGTCGATCTCGGTCAGGCAGTCGCGCATCGCATCCAGGTCGGCGGCCGACACGCCGCGTTCGCCGGCCATGCGCGCGGCCAGCCCTTCCAGGGTGCCGCGCACCTCGATGGAATCGCGGATCTCGGATTCGGTGAAGGCCTTGACCGCATAGCCGCCCGAAGGAATCACTTCCAGCAGGCCTTCGTCTTCCAGCCTGGCCATCGCGGCGCGGATGGGCGTGCGCGAAATGCCCAGGCGCTCGGCCACGCTGGGCTCGGACAGCCGCGCCCCGGGGGTCAGCTCGCCCGACAGGATCAGTTCCCGCAGCCCCAGTTCGGCCGCGGTCGTCTGCGCGCCGCCCGACTTGGCCTTGCCCTCGGCCCGGTCGCGCGCGGAAGCCCGCTCAGTCATGCAGGCCTCGCAGCGAAGAGGGGGAACGCGGACAGGAAGTCCGGACAGGCAAGGCGCCGATGGCGCCCGGAATACGGCAGGGGGTAGTCATGTCTCCGTTACAGCTCTTCACCGCTTTGCTGGATACAGACTGTATACAGATATTCCGACCGAGAACAAGAACTTTGTACCAGGCCTAGGGAAAACGCCAAGCCCCGTATACAACCCCTGAAAAAAAAGCGGCGCCCAATTCTGGACGCCGCTCCTGCAAGAACCCACCCGATGTTGCCAGGATGCGGTGGATCCGGCTTTGCCGGTCCACCCGCATCGCCCCCTGGGGGGCGCGCATCAGCGCGTAGGGGGGAACTTATCTACGAGTGATACGCGCTTTCCCCGTGCGTCGTGATGTCCAGGCCCTCGCGCTCTTCCTCTTCGGTCACGCGCAGTCCCAGCAGCGCGTCGGCGATCTTGTAGGCGATCAGCGCGACGATGGTGGTCCAGACGATGGTGATCACCACGGCCTCGACCTGCACCCACAGCTGGCCCAGGATGGTCATGCCGTCCACGCCCGGGCCGCCCAGCACCTTCGCGTTGAAGATGCCGGTCAGCAGGGCGCCGACGATGCCGCCCACGCCGTGCACGCCGAACACGTCCAGCGAGTCGTCCACCTTCAGCATGCGCTTCAGGCCGGTCACGCCCCAGACGCAGATCACGCCCGCGGCCAGGCCGATCACCAGCGCGCCCACCGGGCCGACCACGCCGGCCGCCGGGGTCACGCCCACCAGGCCCGCCACGGCGCCGGACGCGCCGCCCAGCATCGAGGGATGGCCCCGGACCGCCCATTCCGTGAAGACCCAGGCCAGCACCGCCGCGGCCGTGGCGATCAGCGTGTTCATGAAGGCCAGCGAGGCGATGTTGTTGGCCGCCAGCGCCGAACCCGCGTTGAAGCCGAACCAGCCCACCCACAGCAGCGAGGCGCCGATCATCGTCATGGGCAGGTTGTGCGGCGACAGGGCTTCCTTGCCGAAGCCGATGCGCTTGCCGATCACGTAGGCGCCGATCAGGCCCGCCACGCCGGCGTTGATGTGCACCACCGTGCCGCCCGCGAAGTCCAGCGCGCCGCGCTCGAACAGGAAGCCCTTGACCTCGCCGCCGAACCACACCATGTGCGCGATGGGGATGTAGGCGAAGGTGAACCACAGCACCATGAACAGCAGGATGGCCGAGAAACGCGCGCGTTCGGCGAAGGCGCCCACGATCAGCGCGCAGGTGATGCCGGCGAACGTCGCCTGGAAGGCCGCGAAGCTGAGTTCCGGCACGGTGCCCGACAGCGGGAAGGTCCCGGTGTCGGCATCGAACAGGCCTTTCAGGAACAGGCGGTCAAGCCCGCCGAAGAAGGCATTGCCCTCGGTGAAGGCCAGCGAATAGCCGTAGATGAACCACAGCACGACGATCAGCGAGAACGTGACCAGCACCTGCATCAGGACCGACAACATGTTCTTGCTGCGCACCAGGCCGCCGTAGAACAGCGCCAGGCCCGGCACCACCATCAGCAGCACCAGGATGGTGGACGTGCTGAGCCAGGCCAGATCGGCCCCGACCAGCGTGGGGGCGGCATCCTCCGCCAGCGCGGGCGCGGCGAACAGTGCCAGCGCCAGCGCCAGTCCCGCCCCAAGGGCTTTCATCGATGAAGCATGCGTTGTTTTCATTTTTGAATCGTCCTATCAGAGGGCGTCCTTGCCGGTTTCCCCGGTACGAATCCGGATGACCTGTTCCAGCGGGAATACGAATATCTTGCCATCGCCGATCTTGCCGGTGCGGGCCGAGGTCTCGATGGCCTCGATCGCGCGGTCCACCAGATCGTCCGCCAGGGCGATCTCGATCTTGACCTTGGGCAGGAAATCGACGACGTACTCGGCGCCGCGATACAGCTCGGTATGGCCCTTCTGGCGGCCGAAGCCCTTGATCTCGGTAACGGTGATGCCCTGGACCCCGATGCCGGAGAGGGCTTCTCGTACCTCGTCAAGCTTGAAAGGCTTGATGATTGCAGTGATGAGTTTCATGACGAACCCCACATGGTGATGAATCGAAATTGACCGGCGCGGCCCGGCGGCCGCCCCGTGATCAGAACGCCTTGCTCAGGCCAAGCACCGCGCCGAAGCGGCCGGCGTTCTTGCCCTTGTTGGTGATGACCCAGTCCTTCTTGCTGGTGGTGACCAGCGACAGGCCCAGGATCCAGCCGTTCAGGTCCTTGGTCACGCCCGCCTTGTAGTCGACGTAGTGATCCAGGCCGGTCGCGTCGTTCTTCAGCTTCTGGTAGCCGATGTGGGCGTTCGCGCCCCAGCCGTCGCCCAGGTCGAAGGCGGCGCCCAGGTCCAGGTAGTAGTTGTTCTTGCTGTTCGGCGCGCCGAAGAAATCGGTCATGCCGTGCGAGTACTTCAGCGTGAACGGGCCCCAGCCCACCGCGCCGTACAGCTCGAAGTTGTCGATCGTGCTGCCGTTCAGCTTGGAACCGGGGTAGTAGTAATAGAGGCCGCCCACGTCGAAGGCGAAATCCTCGTACTTGAACTTGTAGCCGCCGTAGAAATCCATCTCCAGGTTGCCGCCGCTGAACAGCTCGCTGGCCACGTTGGAGTTCCAGTTGCCCAGATAGAAGCCCGACTTGTGGGCGAAGTCGAAGCCGCCCTGCATGGCAGGCTTCAGGTTGGTCTGGCTGAAGCCGCGGAAACGGTAGTCGCTGAACAGGCCGGCATTGCCGGTGAAGGTAAAGTCGGGCTCCGGATCGGCGGCGAAGGCGGTCGAGGTGGCGCACAAGGCCAGGGCGGTCGCAAGCAGAGGTTTTTTCATGGGTCGTTCCAGGGCGGGTTGTCAGCCAGGCTCCAGTGCGTGGGTGGCGCAACTGGCGTGGTCACGGGGTTTCGCGGTCAGGCGGACCCCGGTTGGTTGTTACTGAGCATTTCCCGTGCCAGCTTGCTTTCCCCATGAAACGCACCACTGTCGCTCCCGCTGCGACCCAACTTGGTGCACGGCGGGGTGCGCGGGCCGAGGCCCGCACCATGTCGTGGCGCGCGCGCACGGCCGGGCGGGACTAAACTGGAGGCCGGCAGCCGACTCAAAGGACAGACATCATGATCAATCGCACCGACTGGTTCGAAGACCTGCAGAAGAACATCTCCGACCTGATCGCCCGCAGCCCGGCGGCCGACATCGAGCGCAACGTCAAGGGATTCCTGGGCCAGACCTTCACCAGGCTGGACCTGATCACCCGCGAGGAATTCGACATCCAGACCGAATTGCTGGCGCGCACGCGGGCCAAGGTGGACGCGCTGGAAGCGCAGGTGCAGGCGTTGGAGGCGCGGGTGATCGCGCTGGAGGGGAAGGCTCCGCAGGAGTGAGCATCATGCCCGCTCCGGCGGGCATGAGCGAGGCCCGCGGCGAAACGCGGGCCTCTTCTTTTCTTATTTGTCGACGCGCACCGTGCCCGCCGCGAACAGCTTCTTCCACCGGGCATCCTCGCTGCGCAGGTAGCGATCGAAAGCCGCTCCGTCCATGTCGTCGGGCTGCCCGCCCAGCCGCAGCAGGGCCTCGACCGCCTCGTCGCGCTTGATCGCCTGCCGCACCGCGCCGGCCAGCCGTTCCACCACCGGCGCCGGCGTGCCCTTGGGCGCGGCCAGGCCGAACCACGACGTCAGGTCATACTCCGGCACCCCCGCCTCCACCATCGTCGGCACCTCGGGCGCACCCGGCGAGCGCACCGCCGTGGTGACCGCCAGCGCACGCAGCTTGCCCGCCTGGATGTTGGGCAGCGCGCTGATCAGGCTGTCGAACATGAAGGCCAGCGTGCCGGTCTGCATGTCCACCTGCGCCTGCGCCGTGCCCTTGTAGGGCACGTGCGTCACCTTGATTCCCGCCAGCCCACCGAACAGCTCGCCCGCCAGGTGGCTGGCCGAACCGATGCCCGCCGAACCGTAATTCAGTTGACCCGGCCGCGAGCGCGCGTACGCCACCAGCTCGGGCACCGTCTTCACCGGCAGCGAGGGATGCACGACCAGCACGTTGCCCACGCCCGTGATGCGCGTGATGGGCGCGAAGTCGTTCACCAGGTTGTAGTTGGCCTCGGCCGGATTGATGATGGGATTGAGCACGTCGGCGAAGGCGCACAGCAGCAGCGTATGGCCGTCGGCCGGCGCGCTCTTGACGGCCCGGGTCGCCAGCGCGCCGCCGGCGCCGGGACGGTTCTCCACCACGACCTGCTGGCCCAGGCTGTCGCTCAGCAACCGCGCGACCAGGCGCGCGCACGTGTCCGCCGGGCCGCCCGCGGCGAAGCCTACGAGAATGCGGATCGGCTTGTCGGGAAAGGCCGCCAGCGCGGGCAGGCCGAGCGTGGCCAGCGAGGCGAGGCCGAAGGCGCGGCGCGTGATCATGACGAGGACTCCCGGGCCAGGAAGTGGGTGTTGACGCGGCGCACGACCATGCGGCGATAGATGCCGGCCTGCGCGTACGGGTCCGCGTCGGCCCAGGCCCGGGCCTCTTCCATCGAATCGAAGGCGGCCACCAGCAGGCTGCCGCAGTAGTCGCCCTGGCCCGCGTCCGAATCCCACAAGGGACCCGACACGACCACGCGGCCCTGGGCGGCCAGTTCACTGCGGCGGCGGATGTGCGCGTCGCGCAGGGGGGCGCGCAGCGCCTCGCTGTGGTCGACGTCCTCGGCGTACATCAGGTAGAGCGCGCGGCCGGTCATGGCAGCCGGGCCGAAGAAAGGCTGGGGATTCTGGGCATGATCGAGCAGAGTCCGAAAAATGGAACATTCTTTCTTGAACAGGGGACGAATGTTATTCGGGCTACTGAAAAAATTGACCATCATTGGTCCGGTATATGGACCAAATTCGATCAGGCAAACCAGTATCCGCTTCGATTCATTGCAGCTCTTCGCGACCAGCACCCAAGGGGGCGAATCCAACTGCCGGAACGCCTGGCCCGGGCCTTCGTGGCGCATGGCGTGACCCGCATGCTGCGAAGCCGACTATGCTCTCATTGATCTGCTGCGAGCCTCTCGCAGACATGGTAATCATGGCATCCGACTACAAACTCGCCAGCCTATGCTTTCTCCAACGTGACGAAATCCGGTTCATCTCCTAACCTGCCCGCCATCGGCCTAGGCACCGCTGCCCGAGACCTCTACCGCGCCCTCTGGCGCCACGCAGCCGGCGTCCGCCCTCACATGCTCGGCGCTGCCGGCCTACTCTCCGCAGCCCAGTTGCTCCGCCTGACCATGCCGTGGCTGGCCGCCCAAGCCATCAACGCCTTGCAACAAGGCGACATGCCAACAGCCGGCCGCTGGATCGCCTACCTCGTCGGCGTCTACCTCCTCTCCTGGCTCCTACACGGCCCCGGCCGCATCCTGGAACGCAACGTCGGTGTCCGAGTCCGCGAACGCCTGGCCGATCAACTCTACGCCCGCATCGCCGCCGCCCCGCTCGCCTGGCGCGACGGCCGGCACTCCGGCGAGCTCCAGCACCGCGTCGTCCAATCCAGCCGCGCCCTGTCCGACTTCGCGCAAAACCAGTTCGGCTACCTGCAAAGCGCCTTCAACTTCGTCGGCCCGCTTGTCGCCCTGGCCCTGCTCTCGCGCACCAGCGGCACCATCGCCATCACCGGCTACGTCATCATCGCGCTGATCATCATGCGCTTCGACCGCGCGCTGATGCAGCTTGCCCGCGCCGAGAACGACGCGGAGCGCCGCTATGCCGCCGCGCTGCTGGACTTCGTCGGCAATGCCGGCACGGTGATCGGCCTGCGGTTGCAATCGGCCTCGCGCAAGGTGCTCGGTCGCCGCATGGAAGCGGTGATGGTGCCGCTGCGTCGCGCGGTCATGGTCACAGAAGGCAAGTGGTTCACCGTGGACATCCTCGGCATGGGGCTCACCTGGATACTGGTGGTGGTCTACGTGCTGCAATCGCGGCAGCCCGGGCAGGCGGTGATGCTGGGCACGGTCTTCATGATCTACCAGTACGCCCAGCAGGCCGCGACGGTGGTGGGCGCGATGGCCTCGAACTTCCAGAGTTTCGCGCGCATGCATACGGACTACGGCAGCGCCGAGCCGATCTGGGAAGCGCCCAGCGATCCCGACGCCGCTGTTCCGGCCGTGGTGCCCGATGCGCCGTGGCGGACGCTGGAACTGCGCAATGCCACGTGGCGCTATGCCGACGACGCACGCGGCGGATTGCATGGGATCGATCTGGAACTGAAGCGCGGAGCGCGGGTGGCGCTGATCGGCCCGAGCGGGGGTGGCAAGAGTACGCTGCTGCGCATGCTAGCGGGCCTCTATCCACCACAGCAGGGCGAATTGCTGCGTGATGGCGTGGCGGTGGACTGGTCCGAACTACGCACGCTGGCCACGCTGATCCCGCAAGAGGCCGAGGTGTTCGAAGCCACTGCGGAAGAGAACCTGACCTTCGGCGAACCTGCCGACTCGGAGGCGCTGGAGTCCGCCGTACATGCAGGGGTGTTCGACGAGGTACTGCAACGCCTGCCCGAGGGCTTGGCCAGTCCGCTGAACGAGCGGGGCGGCAATCTCTCCGGTGGTCAGCGGCAGCGGCTGGCCCTGTCCCGTGGTGCACTGGCGGCACAGGGGAGTTCGTTGCTGTTGCTCGATGAGCCAACCAGCGCACTTGACCCGCAGGCCGAAGGCCGGGTGTTCGACCGCATGGTCGCAGCGTTCCCATCGGCCTGCATCGTGGCCTCGGTACACCGGCCCAGCCTGCTCGAACGGTTCGACACCATCGTGGTGATGGAGGCCGGCAAGGTGGTCGATGCCGGCCCGCGCGATCAGGTGCTGGCAAGAAGGGCTCACTGATCCGGCGTATTGCCTGCCAAACTCGTTGCCATGCCGCCTAACGTGCTCGATCTCCTTTAATACCTCCGCGCGTCTCTGCAGGCAGGGGGTGGAAGTTATTCACCGCATCGACCGTTGCCGCGCAGCCAACGCAGCCCTGCGAAACAGGAGCAACAGGATGGCAAGACCTTTCATGGACCGGCTCTATGGATGACTGCACTGGCTTCGATCGCGGCGTCTCCGCCCGACAATAGCGAACCTTCTATAGACTCAGCCTGCAACAGGCAGCGCTTTGCGCATCAGCGCGTTCTCTAGCATCACCCCTCGGCGGACCGGAAAACGACGTTCGACGACGTGAAAACCGTGCAGAGCGAAAAAGGGCTCGGCGGTCTTGCTCACATTGGATGTCAACGCCACCAGGCCCAGGGATTTTGCCTCGTCATGAATGCGGGCCATCAGCCGCGTCCCTATTCCTTGACGCGGATGCAAGCCGGACACATAGAATTGGTCGATGTGGCCGTCTGATTGAACGTCCGCATAGCCCACGACTTCGCCATCGATCTCGGCAATAAAGGGCTGGTTTTTCCGCAACCGATCTGCCCAGGCAGCCATGTCGAGGTCCGAAGGCGCCCATGCCTCGATTTGCTCGGACGAGTAATCCTTGGAGGCGACCTCGTGGATGGAGGTGAAGAATACGCGGAACAACGCGGCTTCATCACCGGACTTGAATCTGCGAATTTCCACTGGTTCCTCGACATTGCGGCTGGGACGGCGAGTCTGCCATATCAGGCGCTTGTGCGGCTCAATCGGGCACGTGGACACGCGCCTTGATGTGCTTCAGATTCGCCACGATCGTGAAGGTCATGATGACCAGCAGCGACCAGGAGCTCCATTTACCCAGGTGCACCGTGGACCACGCGCCAAGCTGGTTGGGATAGGCCCAGACGCCAAAGAACGTGCTGATGTTCTCGGCCAGCCAGATGAAGAAGCCGATCAGTACGAAAGCCAGCAACAGCGGCATCCGTCGGTCCCGGTCCAGCGGACGGAAGATCACGGTCGTCCGGGCATAAAGGCCCAGCGCGCATGCCGCGATGTACCAGCGGTAGTCGCCGATGAAATGATGCGTGAAGAAGTTGGCGTAGACCAGCAATGCAACTAGCCAGGCCATCCAGTACGGAGGGTGATGCACCACGCGCAATTCGAACAACCGCCAGGCCTGGATGACGTAGCTTCCCACCGCGGCATACATGAACCCGGCAAAGAGCGGTACGCCCAGGACCTTGGTATAGGCGAAATCCGGATAGGACCAGGACTGGATTCCGCTGGACGTCTTGAACGCCTCCAGCGCAAAGCCGACCAGGTGAAAGACGGTGATCGCCTTAAGTTCGTCCAGGGTTTCGAGCTTGGCCCAGACCATCCAGGCCTGGATCGCCAGCGCGATGGCCAGCAGGGCGTCGTAACGGGGAATGCCCCACAGGCCGGAACGCGGCACCAGGAACACCGCGCCGAAGAAGAGTCCGACGAACAGACAGGCGCGGGCTTCCTTCAGGCCGAAGTACAGGAATTCCAGCAGGAAACGGGAAATGCCCGACAGCCCGGGCCGGTCGTGGCCGAGCAGCAGATGAGCGTCGAGCGCGCTCAGGCGCAGTGACGAAGGGCGGGCTGGAAGGTTCACGTCTCGGCTGAATCGTACGAATCCCAGCCGGAATTGTGCCTCAACTACAGGACCGGACCGGTAGCCATCATGCCAATGCCCGCCAGGCCAACTCGCGGGCGGACAACCGCCCCGGGTCATATAACCGGCATTCCGCCGGCACATCCGCCGTGCGCAATGCAAGCGGGATCTCCGTGCACGCCATTAAGAAGCCCGTCACACCGGTGCGCCTGCGCATCCGCAGCAACGCGCTGGCGAAGCAGGCCCGCCCCAGCTCGTTGTCGCCCACCTTCACCCCGTCGTAGATACCCCGCATGACCAGATCGAGCTCTTCCTCGTTCGGAGCGGGCCAGATGCGCGCCGGTGTAGGCGCCCTTCTCCACGCCGAACAGTTCGGCCTCGATCAGGTCGGCGGGAATCGCGCCGCAGTTGACGGCGATGAAGGGCCCCTTGGCCCGTTCGCCGTTGTCATGCAGCCAGCGGGCGAAGACTTCCTTGCCGACGCCGGTCTCGCCTTGCAGCAGGACGGTGATGGGGCTGCCGGCCGCGCTGCGCAGCAGTTCGAATGCCGCCTGGAAGGCGGCGGACGCACCGGCCAGGGGTTGGTTGGCCGGCTTGCGGGTAGACGAGGAACGCAGGTGTTCGAGGCCGATGGAGTATTCGATCAACTGGCCGGCGAAGGGATGGGGCGCGAAGTAGTTGAGGTAGGCTTCGTCCTGCCACGCATCGGCGGGCTGGCCGACGATGCGGCAGTGGGTATCTCCCTGGGCGCGGCACTCGATTTCCTTGTAGACGATGGGCGAGCCCATGAAGGCGCTAGAGTAGCCGGACGCATAGCCGATCTGGGTCCAGCACGCCGGGTCTTCGCCGTGGCCGTATTCCTGGACGTCGGCTTCGCATTCCCAGGAGTTGCGCCACAGGAATTCGCCGTAGAAGTGGTTCCTGGCGAGGTCGATGCTGAGTTCTATGGGTTCGACCTGGACGACGCCTTCGACGGCGTGCAGCTTGGGGCCAAGCAGGAAGGCTTCGTTGGTCTGCATGCCGGCGCGGCGGCGCTTGACGGCGTAGGCGCCGTCGCGCATACCGGAGGCGTAGCCCATGCGGACCAGGAGGCCCCGGGTGCGCTCCACGCCCAGGGAGTCGAACAGTTCCTTGCGCAGGGCGCCCAGGGCGCGGGCGTGCAAGAGCAGCATGCGCTCTTCGTCCAGCCAGATATGGCCGGACGCGGTGTTGAATTTGAGGGAGGACAGGGGGCTCTGCAAAATCGTCTCCTGCCGGGCTATGCCGTGGTGTTATGCCGTATTCTCGCACCCCGCGCGGGGGCGCGCATCCGGCATTCACGAGCAGGATACGAGGGTTGACCGCAAAGCCCCTTGATCTATGTCATCCCCGGATCCGCCCCCACAGATACGCCACCGCCGCCACCACCGCCACCGACGTGATGGGGTGCTGGCGGATGACGTCCTTGGCGCACAGCAGCGCTTCCTCCAGCGCGTCGCTGCCCTGCTCCAGGGCGTCCGAGGCGGCGTCCTTGGCGCGGTGGGCGGCGCGGGTCACCGTGTCGGCGGTGGCGTGCGCGGCCTTGTCGACGGCTTCGGCGCCGTCTTCCAGGACATCCTTGGCTTTTTCCACGTTGCGATCCGAGGCCATGTCGTGCTCCTGTCGTTGGTTGGATGGGTTCGCCTCCAGTATTCCCAACTATCCTGGAACAAGCCGCAACGGGGTGCAACAGGCGGTGCGCCCGCCACCGATACCTCGCGGGTATCGTCGCGGCAAAGCCGCCATCTCCTCGGCCGTGCCAGGGCCTCCTAAGATCCGACGCGGATAACGACATCAAACGGAGACAGGCAATGACACGACGCAAGCATGCCATTCTTGGCGCCCTTTCGGCCTTGCTGCCCATCCTTGCCGCCTGTGGCGGCGGCGGTGACGGCGGCATCGATGTGGCCGGCGGAACGGTCCTGCAGAACGCGACCGTGGTGAACACGCGCGACGGCGCGCTGGCAGCCGGCATGAACGTCCACGTGGAGGGCGGGAAGATCCGGCGCATCACCTCGCAGCCGCTGCGCGCCACGGGCGGGGCGCAGGCCATCGACGTCTCGGGCAAGTACGTCGTGCCCGGCTACCTGGACATGCACGCGCATGCCGTGGAAAGCGCCGACCGCGATCCGCCCTATTGGCCGTTGATGATTGCCAGCGGCATCACGGGGTTCCGCGAGGAGTCGGATTCGCCGGCCAATGTGGAGCGCGGCAAGGTCCTGAACCAGGACAGCGCCGCGGGGCGGGTGCTGGCGCCGGAGGTCATTTTCCACGGCGGCGAGGCGCACCTGAATCCCGCCATCAGCGCGCGTGACGCGAGCAACGCGGGCGCGCCGTCCTTCGATCACCTGGGCGCGGGCTGGGGCCTGTTGATGGATTGCTCGAGCGAGGAACAGACGCTGCGCGCGGCGGCCCTGGCCGGGTCGCTGAAGCCGCCCTTCCCGCCTACCTTCGTCACCAATCCACGCGCCTACGACGGCGCCCAGAACGCACCGTATTACCAGCGCATCCTGGACACCTACGATGAAGCCAGGTGCGTCGAGCTGAGCAAGGTATTCGCGAAGAACGGCACCTGGCAGACGCTGACGCTGATCCGGCTGCGCACGCAGGTCTACGGCAACGATCCGCAGTATCGCGATGACCCCAACCTGGTCTATGTCGACAAATCCACGCGGGCGATCTGGCAGCAGGTGGGCGATCAGTTCGACAAGCTGCCCGCTAGCGCGGTCACCACGCTGCGGCAGTTCTACGAATTGCAGAAGCGGGTTTCCAAGCTCATGAAGCAGAACGGCGTCAAGATCATGGCGGGTTCGGACTTCAGCGGCAACATGAGCATCTGGCTGGTGCCGGGCATCAGCCTGCACCAGGAGTTCCGCGAGCTGGCGGCGGCGGGTTTCTCGCCGCTGGAAGTCCTGCAGATGGCGACGCGGGATCCGGCGGAGTTCCTGGGGCGCCAGTCCAGCCTGGGCTCGGTGGAGGAAGGCAAGGACGCCGACCTGGTGGTGCTGGACGCCAATCCGTTAGCGGATGTGGCGAACCTGGACAGGATCCGCGCCGTGGTGCTGAAGGGCCGGTATCTTTCCAGTTCGGCGCTGGACAAGATGAAGGCCGATGCCGCCGCGGCGATCGCGCGGCAGTAGGGTTCTCGCACCCGGTTTGCTGGCAGCTAACTTGTAATCGAGCCGATTGGCACCCTTGCCGATCACTGGCCATGCCGATAGCACATCGTAGAGCGGCGTCAGTTGGTAATGCGCCTGAGGCAACAGATGAATGGAGAAATTCTTGGCATGCCCGTCCGTGGCCGCCAGCAGCCAGAACAGCAATTGGGCCTGCAACAGTGTGCGCAAGTCCGTGTCGCGGCGGTCGGAGTTGGCCAGGCCAAAAAATCGACAACACCGATAATCCTGAAATATCGATAGTGCCGATACTACGTAAAAAAGCCCGGAATGGAAAACCATCCCGGGCTACCAAAGCGCCCTTCGGCGCCACGTGCTAACTACTACTCAAACACCGCGGCGGCCGTCGCAACGGCCTGCCGATTACTTCTTCAGGTCCAGCGCCACGTCGACGATCATGTCTTCCTGGCCGCCCACCATTTTCCGGCGGCCCAGCTCGACCAGGATGTCCACGGTCTTCAGGTCGTACTTGGCGGCGGCGGCTTCGGCGTGGCGCAGGAAGCTGGAGTACACGCCGGCGTAGCCCAGGGCCAGGGTCTCGCGGTCGACGCGGACGGGGCGGTCCTGCAGCGGACGGACGATGTCGTCGGCGGCGTCCATGAGCTTGTACAGGTCGCAGCCGTGGTTCCAGCCCATGCGCTCGGCGGCGGCGATGAACACTTCCAGCGGCGCGTTGCCGGCGCCCGCGCCCATGCCGGCCAGGCTGGCGTCGATGCGGTCGCAGCCTTCTTCCACGGCGACGATGGAGTTGGCCACGCCCAGGCTCAGGTTGTGGTGGGCATGGATGCCGGTTTGCGTTTCGGGCTTGAGCACGTCCTTGAACGCGCGGAAGCGGTCGCGCACGTCGTTCATGTTCAGGGCGCCGCCCGAGTCGACGACGTAGACGCACGAGGCGCCGTAGCTTTCCATCAGCTTGGCCTGCTCGGCCAGCTTCTGGGGCGTGTTCATGTGACTCATCATCAGGAAGCCGACGGCGTCCATGCCCAGGTTGCGGGCGTATTCGATGTGCTGCTTGGAGACGTCGGCCTCGGTGCAGTGGGTGGCCACGCGCACCACGCGGGCGCCGGCGTCATAGGCGTTGCGCAGGTCGTGCACGGTGCCCACGCCGGGGATCAGCAGGGTGGCGACCTTGGCGTGCTTCAGGGTGTCGGCCACGGCCTCGATCCATTCGAGGTCGGTATGCGCGCCGAAGCCGTAGTTGAAGCTGGAGCCCGACAGGCCGTCGCCGTGAGCGACTTCCAGGCTGTCGACCTTGGCTTCGTCCAGCGCCTTGGCGATGTCGCGGACGTTCTTGATGCTGTACTGGTGGCGGATGGCGTGGCTGCCGTCGCGCAGCGTGACGTCGGAGATGTAGAGTTTCTTGTTGCTCATGGTGATGTCCTCAGGCGGCTTCGACCAGGTGGGTCTGCGCGAAGCGCTCGGCGCACGCCAGGGCGGCCGAGGTCATGATGTCCAGGTTGCCGGCGTAGGCGGGCAGGTAGTGCGCGGCGCCTTCCACTTCCAGGAACACCGAGGTCTTCAGGCCGGACAGCTTGCCCAGGCCGGGGACGTTCAGCGGCGCGCTGGCGGGGATTTCGTCGAACTGCACGCGCTGCTTCAGGCGGTAGCCCGGCACGTAGCTCTGCACCTTGGCGACCATCTCGGCGATGCTTTCCTCGATGGCCTTGGTGTCGGCCATTTCGGACAGCGTGAACACGGTGTCGCGCATGATGAGCGGGGGCTCGGCCGGGTTCAGGATGATGATGGCCTTGCCGCGGGCGGCGCCGCCGATCACTTCGATGGCTTTGGAGGTGGTCTCGGTGAACTCGTCGATGTTGGCGCGCGTGCCGGGGCCGGCCGACTTGCTGGAGATCGAGGCGATGATTTCGCCGTAGTGCACCTTGGCCACGCGCGACACGGCGTTGACCATCGGGATCGTGGCCTGGCCGCCGCAGGTGACCATGTTGATGTTGGGCGAGTCGAGGTGCTCGTCGATGTTGATCGCGGGGATCACATACGGGCCGATGGCGGCGGGAGTCAGGTCGATGACCTGCACGCCCTTGGCCTGCAGCAGTTCATTGTGGCGCTTGTGGGCGCCGGCCGAGGTCGCGTCGAAGGCGATGCGGATCTCGTCGAAGTTGGGCATGGCCAGCAGGCCGTCGATGCCGCCCGCGGTAATGGGCACGCCCAGGCGCTCGGCGCGGGCCAGGCCGTCCGATTTCGGGTCGATGCCGACCATGGCGCCCATTTGCAGGGCCTTGCCATAGCGCATGATCTTGATCATCAGGTCGGTGCCGATGTTGCCCGAGCCGATGATCGCCACTTTGGATTTGTTGTCGTCTTGCCGCCCCATGAGCCGCTCCTGAGTGTGGTGATGCTGATACGGATACGTCCGATAGTATCTTCCAGCCGGGCGGAAATAGCCTTGCTTTTTTTGGGCATTCCACCGCTCTTGAAAGAAGATTCTTCCTTCCAGAAGTCCTTTCAAGGAAGAAATCCCTAGACGGGCGCACGGGCACCCGAAAAGGCCCCAAAAACCCCATCAGGGCTACACTGGCGGGGACAGACCCTCCCATGTCCCATACCGATACGCTCCTCGCGCTTTCCCACCCTCTCGTGGCGCTGCTGATCGCCGCGCTGCTGGGCGGCGCGTGGCGATTCATGGGGCGTCCCGCGCACCTGCTGTATTTCATCGGCGCCTTCGCCAGCTATGCGACGGCGCTGATCCTGCAGATCACGCTCTGGCCCGCCAACCTGACCGTCAACATCGCCGCGACGGGCGTGCTGTACGGCGCCGGGGCCTTCCTGTTCGCCGGCGGCATCGCGCAACTGGAACGCCAGCGCCTGCCATCCTGGCCGTCGGCGCTGATCCTGGCGGCCATGCTGGCCGTGCGCCTGTGGAGCATCCGCGATCCGGCCTGGTCCGGCCTGCGCATCGGCGCGCTGTACACGGCGGTGACCCTGCTGTTCCTGCTCGCGCTGTGGCGGATCCGGCATCTTGCGCGGGGGACGGCGCTGGAGCGGCTGCTGTTCGGCTTCCTGCTGCTGGGCACCCTGAGCCTGCTGCCCCGCGTCCTGCTGACCATGAACGCCAAGACCCTGGACTATGGCTACGACGGCGGCATGTACTGGGTGCTGACCCAGCTCAGCTTCTATCTTTTCAGCGTCGGCGCGGCGGTGCTGCTGGTGCTGTTGACGGCATTCCGCACCATCGCCCATTTCAGCCTGGTGTCCGAACGCGATGCGCTGACCGGCCTGCGCAACCGGAACAGCCTGCTCGATTTCCTGGCCAGGAGCCGCAGGGCCACGGAGCACTACGGGCTCGTCATCCTGGACGCCGACCACTTCAAGCAGATCAACGACCGCTACGGCCACCCGGTGGGCGACGCGGTGCTGCAGGCCATGGCGGACGTCCTGGCGCAGCACGTGCGCAAGATGGACGCCCTGGGCCGCATAGGCGGCGAGGAGTTCATGCTGGTCCTGCCGGGGGCGACACTGGGGGAAACCGAGCAGGCCGCAGCGCGCTTGCAGGCGGCCTTGGCGCAGCACGATTTCTCGTCCATCGTGCCCGGCCTGCGCTGCACGGCCAGCTTCGGCATAGGCAGCTTCGAGGGGGACGTGCCTTTCGAAGCATCCTACGCCCACGTCGACCGGCTGCTGGCGCTGGCCAAGCGGCAGGGCCGCAACCGCATCGGCAAGGACGCCACCCAACCCGCCGAGGCGGTCGTCACGCAGGCAATGCCCCCGTTGGCTGCCTTTACAGGAGAAGATTCTTTTTCTACGATGAATCAATGAAAAAGAATGCTCCAACCGAATCCCTGGACCAGACCGACCTGCAGCTGATGCGCCACCTGCAGGAAGACGGCCGCCTGTCCAACGCCAAGCTGGCCCAGCGCGTGGCGCTGAGCGAGACCCCCTGCTGGCACCGGCTGCGCAAGCTGGAATCCGAAGGCTATATCCAGGGCTACCAGGCCATGCTGGACCGGCGCAAGCTGGGGCTGGGCGAACTGGCCTTCATCAGCCTGAATTTTTCGCCGCACACGGCGCAAGCCTTCGAGGCGCTGGAGCAACTGGTGGCGGCGAACGACCAGGTGCTGACCTGCCACCGCGTCACCGGCGAGGCCGACTTCGTGATGATGGTGGTGGCCGAGGACCTGGACTCGGTGCGCGACTTCATCGACAAGGTGCTGCGCACGCTGCCCAACGTGGCCACGGTGCGCACCAGCCTGTCGCTAAGGGAAGTGAAGTTCTCGAGCAAGCTGCCGCTGCCTGCGTGAAACTTCAGCCTCCGCGCAGTCGTGCCGCCGTGGCCTCGTCCGCCGGCTTGGCCAGCAGGCCGCCGCGGTCGTTGAACAACACTTCGTAGCGCGCGCCGTCGAACATGGGCATGAAGGTGGCGCTGCCGTACTCGGCATCGACGTAGGGCAGCCAGCGCGAGAATTCGCGTTTCAGCACCCACAGGTCTGGCAGGCGCCGGTCGTCGTCCAACGCGTACACGGTGCGCAGGACGCTGCGTTCGCGCTCGATGTCGTCATAGCGCCCGCCGATGCGGTCCAGGCGGTACAGCGAAGGCACCCCGGCCAGCGCCGCCGGCAGCCGCCAGCGCAGCACGCGCGCATCGATCTGCCACGCGTCGCCCGACAGCACGAACTGCCGCTCGCCCTGGGGCGCGCCGGCCGGCCCGGGCGGCAGCGCGACAGTGACGCGGTAGCGCTGCGGGCCTTCCTGCTTGAGCTCGATGGTGGCCACCTGCCGGTCTTCGAACAATTGCAGGTAGCGATGGACCGTGAAGGCCAGCAACCCCGAGACCAGGCTCAGGGCAACCAGCGCCAGGCCAAGCAGGCGCCGCAATGGCCGCAGCCCGCGCGACCCGAAGGCCATGCCGAGTCCGGGAACGGCAAGAATGACCGCCGCCACGGCGATCCAGAGAGAAGGGCTCAGCGCATCCACCCGGGGCCTCCATGTGTATTCCGGGCATCATGCTCGCACAAACCGGGGGAATGCGTATGTTACGGGTTACCACCGGAGGCTCCGGGCCGGGAGCGCCCGCTGGGGCTGGCCCTGGCTTTTCGAGGCCGTGGCGTTCATCCGCAGGGCGACAGCGGGGCGTTGTCCACGATCCTGCGCGCCAGGGTCCCGGCTTCTTTCGCCAGCTGGTCGGGGTCGCAGATGCGGTTGATCGCCACCTTGAACGAGCAGATCAACGCGGTCCTGGGCGAAGCGGCCACCAAGCGGCGCATGCAGGAACTGGGCGTGGCGCCCAGCCCCGACACGCCCGAGGACATGGCGGCCTTCATGAACACCGAGGGGCGGCGGTGGCAGGCGACGGTGCAATCGGCGAACGTCAGCTTGCAATGACGAAAGAGGCGGCCCCGCGCCGCCCCTTCCTGCTCAGTCGTCCAGGAACTCCCGCACCATCCTATTGAACTTTTCAGCGTGCTCCCACTGCGCCCAGTGCCCGCAGCGGCTGAACACGTGCAGTTCGGCATCGGGCAGCCCCCACAGCAGCCGCAGCCCGACGTCCATGGGTACGAAGCGATCATCGCGCCCCCAGATGACCAGGGTCCGGGCCTTGATCTCTCCCAGGCGATGGCCCAGGTCCGGGTACTGCTTGGGATTCACTTCCGAACTCTTCACGAAATTCCGCAAATGCTCGCGACGGGCCAGCATGTTGTCCAGGCGCGCCTGGAACAATTCTTCCGTCAGGCTGCCGGGATCATAGACGAACACGTTCATCATGCGCTTGAGATTCTCGATGGTCGGATCGCGATACAGAGCGCCGATCAACTTGAGTCCCTCGGTGGGCATGGGCACGAATTGGCTGGGACCGCCGGTACCACCGCCCATCAGTACCAGCTTGCCGGTGCGCGCGGGATTGCTCAACGCGAAGGCTACCGCGCTGTGCGCTCCCATGGAGTTGCCAATGATGTGCGCCTTGTCCAGGCCAATGGCGTCCATCATGCCCTTGAGCGCCTGGGCATTGAGGTCCGAGCGCGAGCCGGTGCTGACGACGGGGTCGCTCTTGCTCCAGCCGGGGAAGTCCAGCAGGATGACCCGGTAGCCGGCCTCAACCAGCGGCTCGATATTGCGGTTGAAGTTGGCCCAGCCGCTGGCGCCCGGCCCCGACCCATGCAGCATGACCACGGTCTCGCCGCCGCTGCCGACGTCGTTGTAGTGCAGTTGCAGCTTCTGGTCGCCAGTATCGATGCGGACGAACCTGCTGGTGGAGGCCTCGCTGAAGACGGGGGTTGGCGTGGACATGATGTCGATCTCCTCGGGTCGATGGGTCATTTGTCCTGCATGAACAGGATGCCGTAGCCGGCGATGAGTTCCGGGATGGCCTGGTAGTGCCTCAGCCCACAGGGCAGCGGCCGGGATGGCAGGGCCGCGCGGGCGACCAGCCAGGTCTTGGATTCATGGGCGGACAAGCCTGCCTCGCAGGCGATGGCATCTTCATTCCAGGCCGCCAGGGCTTGCAGGTCTCCCCCGGCCAGTGCGTCCATCCAGCGAGCATCCCACTCCGGGTTGAGCGGTTTCATGTCCGGCGCGCCGCCTGCCAGGGCCATACCAGCAGCCATCACGCGCGCGGTCTTGGCGTCACGCTCAGCGGACGTGGGCTCCTGCCGGACGATGATGCGTTCGCGCACCGCGGGATCGGGATGCGCCAGGGTCGGAACCGGCGGCTCGTGCGAAAGGCCGCCCGATCCGATCAGCAAGGTTCGACGCGGCAGCGCGTCCAGGAAGCGGCCAAGCTCCTGGCCCAGCTGCAAGCAACGGCGCAGACGTGGAATGCCCGGCTGGGCGACAGCGTTCAGGAACAAGGGGACGACCGGCGGTGTATCCAGGTCGCCCCACAGGAACTGCAACGCCTGCACGAAACCGTGGTCAACCTGCATGCGACGAGACAGCGCGATGTCGAAACCCGCATCCATCAAGTGATCCGCCAGTGCCAACACGGTGGATTCGTCGACATTCAGTGCGCCGGCCGGCGTCAGATAGTCGCCCACCGAGCGCGCAGCGCTGCCCAGGCAGAACGGCGGCATTAATTCATTGAAGAAGCCGTTGTAGTGATCGGGCCCGGCCAGCACCACCAGCTGAGGATCGAAGGCGCGCACCAGTTCGCGGGCCTGGGCGATGGCCGCATCCAGCGTCCTCTGGACATCGCTGGCCAGCGGGTTCAATCCGAACAACGGGGTGTGCGACATCCCAAGGAAAGCTCGCGTCGCAGTCACTCGATCACCTCATGCTTTATCCGCAAAGCCTGGACTTTAAGGACTCGAAGCGCCCATAGGGGTGCACATTGTGCACCTTCGTGCACGTGATCGTTGATGTCCGCAACAGAGCCACCCATAGGATGCGCCGGTCCAGAAGTAGGAGTAGAAATATGAATGTCCGGCTGGAATCCCGTCCGTTCGCCAGCATGGTGGACGAACAGCCCAACGAGTTCCGCGTCGCCACCGCGGCGTACCGCGGTCCGGAGATCTTCGAGCAAGAAATGGAGAAGATTTTCTACCGGACCTGGATCTACCTTTGCCATGAAAGCGAAATCGCCGAGCCCGGCGATTTCAAGTCGACCCAGATCGGGACACGGCCGGTCGTCGTCGCGCGCGGCCGCGAAGGTGGCGTGCACGCGTTCCTGAATGCCTGTGCGCACCGCGGCGCCACGCTGTGCCGCGAGGAAAAGGGCAATACCCGGTCTTTCGTCTGCCCGTATCACGGCTGGTCTTTCCGTCCGTCGGGCGAACTGCTCGGTATTCCGGACGAAGCGCGCTATCCGACTGGCTTCGACAAATCCGACAAGAACCTCAGGCCCGTTCCCCGCATCGCATCCTACGGAGGCCTGATCTTCGGCTCCTTCAATCCTGGCGTGGAAGACCTGGAGACATTCCTGGGCGGTGCCCGGCGGCACATCGACATCTGGCTCAAGCGCGCCGCAGGCAGCCGCTACCGCCTGGCCACTTCGCACAAGTACGGCTTCAACGGCAACTGGAAATTCCAAGCCGAGAACGTCCACGACGGCTACCATCCGGGCTTCGTCCACAAGTCGGCGTTCAATACGGTACGCAAATTCGACGGATCGTTCGAGAACCGGGAACTCAAGGCTTCGGTGCGCCAGCAAGGCCACACGCGAGGCTATCCCGAAGGGCACGGCACGCTGGAGGCGGGGGCACCGCTGGAGTCGGGCGGGATCGATCCGCGCGTGCGGCAGGCCTACAACGACCAGTTGAAGACCTTGTACGGCGAGGATGAGACCGCCGAGATCCTGACCAACCGTCAATTCCTGATCTTCCCCAACCTGGTGATCTTCGATTTCAACATTCGCGTGGTCCAGCCCATCGCGCACGATCGAACCGAGGTCTATTCCTATCCGGTGATGATCGAGGACGCGCATGAGCAGCTCAATGCCAATCGCATGCTGGACGCCCAGACCAGGGTGGGTACGGCGGGCATCCTGTCGGCCGACGATATCGATGTGTTCGCGGGTAACCAGAACGCGCTGAAGGCCAACTGCTTCGACTGGATCACACTCAGCCGCGGGCTGGACAAGGAGGAGATCCTGCCGTGCGGCGAGCACGTCGGCGTCTATAGCGACGAAACGCCTCAGCGCGCGTTCTGGCGTGCCTGGCGCTCGAAGATGGCATCAGCCCGCTGAACAATCCCGCCCGGAGCATCCATGTCCCATCCCATCCATCGACTCATACATCAAGAAGCGCGTCTGCTGGACGAGGGCCGGCTCGACGACTGGCTCGCGCTGTACGCCGACGACGCCACCTATTGGGTGCCGATCGACGAACACGCCGACCCGTTGAAGGATTCATCGGTCATCTACGACGACCGCCTGCGCCTGGCCATGCGCGTCGAGCAGATCATGCGCCAATCCCGCGTGGCGCAGTCGCCGGCATCCAATACCTTGCGCATGATCACCAACGTGGACGTGGCCGAGAACGGCGACCTGGCCTCCGCGACATTCGCCCTGCTGCTGACTGAAGTGCGTTCTGGCGACTGGCGCCAGAACGGCCTCGGAGAAACCCGGCTCTTTCCCGCCCATTGCACGATGACGTGCAGCCGGACCGCGGACGGCTGGAAGATCCAGCACAAGAAGATCGTGCTGCTGCATCGCAGACAGCCGATCGTGGGCCTGTCGTTCATCATCTAGCGGCCTGGCCGCGCGGAGTGCCCTCGGGCTCCCATATCAGGAGACATCATGAAAAACTTCGTTCCCCACCTGGCCGCTGCACTGCTGCCCATGGCCGGACTGTCGGCTCACGCCGCCGGCTACCCCGACAAACCGGTGACCATCGTGGTGCCGTTCGCACCCGGAGGTTCATCCGACAGCGCCACGCGCACCCTGGCCGAACAACTGAGCCAGAAGTGGAAAAAGCCCGTGGTGGTCGAGAACAAGCCGGGCGCCTACGGCAGCATCGGTGCCGGCCATGCGGCTCGTGCAGCCGCCGACGGCTATACCATCCTGCTGGCCTCGGTATCGGTCGGCACCATCAACCTGTTCCTCAAGAACCCGGGCTTCGATCCCGTGAAGGACCTCACGCCGGTCACGCTGGTGGCCCGCGGAGACTACGTACTCGCGGTCAACAAGATGCTGCCGGTGAACAACATGAAGGAACTGGCCGAGTATGCCCGGGCCCACCCCGACAAAGTCAACCACGGTGCCTTCGGCAGCGGCTCCATGCTGGCCTTCGAACAGTTCTCGGAGTCCATGAACTTCAAGGCGCAAAACGTCAACTATCGCGGCGAGGCGATGTCGCTCAACGCCTTGATGGCAGGCGATGTCCAGGTCATGCTTGCGACGCTGAGCGCCGCACGCCCATTCATCGAGGCCGGCCGGGTCCGTCCGCTGGCCATCCTGGCACGCGAGCGCTCGCCCATCGCCCCGGGCGTGCCCTCGGCGGACGAAAGCGGAGGTCGAGGCTTCTACGTCGACTTCTGGTTCGGTTTCATGGTACCCAACGGCACGCCCGACGCCGTCAGGAAGCAGATTGCCGCCGACACCGCGGACATCCTGAAGAAGGACGACGTCCGGAAGAAGCTGTACTCGCTCGGCCTCGTCGCCACCTCGTCCACCCCCGACGAGTTCGGCAAACTGATCCAGTTCGAATCGACCCGCTGGATAGAGACTGCCCGGCGCACCGGCCTGCAGGCGGAATGAACGGCAGGAGCGAGCAATGCTGTCTTTGAATAAGATACAGCCAGGCCTGAACGGGCTGGCAGTGCTGGACCGGGACGTACGCGCGCCGGATGCAGGCGAGATGCTGGTCAAGGTGCACGCAGCGGGCGTCTGCGGCACGGACATGCAGCTCTATGGTGGCGCCGGCGCATTCGCCCAGCGGCTGAAATTTCCCACCGTCCTTGGCCACGAGATGTGCGGAACGGTGGTCGAGACCGGCGCCGGTGTCGTCCACGTCAAGGTGGGTGACCTGGTCAGCCTGGAAAGCCACATTCCCTGCTGGACCTGCCGCGCCTGCCGCACCGGCCGCGCCCATGTCTGCCCCCACACGCGCTATCCCGGCATCGACATCGATGGCACCTTCGCCGAGTACGTCACGGTGCCGGCCGCGATTGCATGGGTCAACCCGCCAGACGTATCCCGCGAAAAGGCCGCGCTGTTGGAACCTCTGGGCATCGCCGTCCATGCCACGCTGGAGGGTGGCGGAGTTTCTGGCCGCGCAGTGGCGGTAAACGGCTGCGGCCCCATCGGCCTGATGAACGTCGCGGTCGCACGCTACTTCGGCGCACACACGGTGATTGCGGTCGATCCGAATCCAAAGCGGCGAGAGGCCGCGCTGCGCATGGGCGCGGACCGTGCCATCGATCCAGCCGCCGAGTCCGCGGCCACGGCCGTACGAGACATGACCCGGGGAGAAGGGGCGGACGTCGTGATCGAGTACACGGGTCACCCCGATGGTGTGCACAATTGCTTCGCCATGGTGGGCATGCTGGGCGAAGTGCGCTGGTGCGCGACCCCTGGCAGGTCGATGGAGTTCGATTTCGGCGCATGGCGCAAGAGTCGCCCCACCATCCGCAACATCCACGGCCGCAGGCTGTGGGAAACGTGGGAGGCCGCCGCGCCGCTCGTCTACGGAAACCGGATAGACCTGGACCCCGTCATCAGCCATCGAATTCCCCTGGCCGAGGCACCTCGCGCCTTCGAGCTGATCCTGGCGGGCCAGGCGGTCAAGCCGCTCATCCTGTGCTGAAAGCAGGCGCTTGCCCTTGACCGCGGGGTCACGCCGGTCGGCCCGGGACCGGACGCCATCTATCGTAAGATCGACGCATCGTTCCCCGATCACGAAATCTGCACAGATGGCGCGAAACCTCGACGGCGGCTACCGGCTCTGCCAATCTCTGGTGAAGGGCCTGGACATCCTGGCTGCGCTCAACCGCAGTTCCGGCGGCTCGGCCTCCATCGCCGAACTGACCCGCACCACCGGCATGCACCGGACCACCATCAAGCGCCTTCTGGAGACGCTGCGCGAGGCCGGCTATCTGGAATGGGACCCGGCCACGAACCTGTACCGGCTGACATTCCGGGTGCACCAGTTGAGCTATGGGTTTCGTGACAACGTCGCGATCACCGAAGTCGCCTGGCCCATGATGCGCGCGTTATCCAGAGCCATCGTCTGGCCCTGCTCCATCGTGTCGCTGGAAGGCGATGAGATGATCGTTCGGGCATCCACGCGCTCATACAGCCCTCTGTCCTTTCATCCCGGCATGCCCGGCCGCCGGCTACCCATCCTGACCACCGCTGCCGGCCGCGCCTACCTGGCTTACGCACAGCTGGAAGAACTGGCAGCCATCCTGGACCTGCTGCAGGGCCGGACCGACGACTACGCCAGGCTGGCGGCCGACGACCGTTTCGTCCAGACGCTGATCGCCCAGACCCGTGAGCGCGGCTATGCCTTGAACCAGGGCGAATGGACGGACGAGCCGAAATTCGGCGGCGTCGCGGTGCCACTGCGCTTCCAGGATCGGGCCGTGTCCTCGCTGAACGTGATCTTCCTGTCGCGGGGAGTGAAGGACGACGCGGCGCGACGCAAGATCGTGGACCATCTGTTCGAAGCGCAAAGGGAAATCGAGGAACGATTCGCGGCGCATAGGCAGCAGATGGGCTAGGTCGTGTTAACACTAATGGTGTTAATCATGAAAATTAAGAGATACTTCGGTGATGGAAATCAGCGAAGCCCAATTCAAGCAGATAGAGCATTGCCTTCCTCGCCAGCGGGGCAATGTGAGCATGAGCAATCTGAACGTGCTGAACGCGATCCTGTACGTGGCCGAGCACGGCTGCAAATGGAGAGGGTTGCCGGAGCGTTTTGGCAACTGGCACACGATCTATACGAGAATGAACCGGTGGTCCAAGAGCGGCGTTCTGGATCGGGTGTTCGAGCAACTGCAGCAGTCGCAGATTGTCCGGATACGCATCGAGGCGGTGTCGCTGGACAGCACGATAGTCAAAGTGCATCCGGACGGTACGGGGGCCCTCAAAAAAAAGGCCGCCAAAGCATTGGCAAGTCTCGAGGAGGCTGGACCACCAAGATTCATCTGGTTGCCGCGGATGCTCGAACGGCAGTGATCTTCGCGCTGTCGCCGGGCCAAGCCGGCGATGGCCCGCAGGGGCGGGCACTGTTGCGCCGCCTGGGCAGACCGAATCGGCCACTGCACTTGCTGATGGACAAAGCCTACGAAGGCAACGAGACTCGGCAACTGGCCTTGGATTTGGGATACATCCCAGTCGTGCCGCCATTGAAGACGCGTGTTCAGCCATGGCAGTACGACCGGGAGATGTATAAGCGGCGCAACGAGGTCGAGCGCCTGTTTCGGCGACTCAAAGGCTTCCGCAGAATCTTCTCCCGCTTCGACAAACTCGACGTCATGTTTACCGGGTTCATCAATTTCGCCCTGATTGCAGATGGGCTGCGTTGTGTTAACAGGCCCTAGGCGGCGAAATTTTCCGCCGAAGGGAATATTGGACGGCCCGCCCCCGTATACCGTTCAAGCACCCTTCATCAACCACCAAGGAGTATCCCATGGTAGCCAGGAAAACATCGCTTCTGCCCTCCCTGCTGCTGGCGACGGCGGCCCTGTTCGGCGCGTCGGCCGCGCAGGCGGCCCCCGCCCAGGCGAAGGACGGCGTGCTGGCCGGCGGCAACGGCATGACGCTCTACGTGTTCGACAAGGACGTCGCCGGCAGCGGCAAGAGCGTGTGCAACGGCCCGTGCGCGACCAACTGGCCACCGCTGATGGCCACGGCCTCGGACAAGGCCGAGGGCGACTACACGGTCATCACGCGCGACGACGGCAAGGCCCAGTGGGCGTACAAGGGCAAGCCGCTGTACTTCTGGGTCAAGGACCAGAAGCCGGGCGACAAGACCGGCGACGGCGTCAACAACGTCTGGCACGTCGCCAAGCCCTGACCTGACCGGCCCATGGACAGCCGCGCGGTGACCGCCCTGCTTCCGCGTCTGCGGCGCTATGCCCGCGCGCTGGCGGGCGATCGCGCGGCGGCCGACGATCTCGTGCAGGACACCCTGGAACGCGCGTGGGCGCGCCTGCACACGTGGCACACCGGGCGCGACCTGGGCGCGTGGCTGCTGTCCATCATGCACAACCTGCGCGTGGACCAGTTGCGGGGACAGCGGTTGAACACCGTGCCGTGGAACGAAGCCCTGGACGACATGCCCTCGCGGCCCACGCAGGCGGACGGCATCGAGCTCGAGGACCTGGAGCACGCGCTGGCGCAGTTGCCGGAGGAACAGCGGGCGGTCCTGCTGCTGGTCGCGCTGGAAGGAATGCGCTACGCGGAGGTCGCGGACACCCTGGGCATCCCGCTGGGCACCGTCATGTCCCGGCTGTCCCGGGGCCGGGAGCGGCTGCGCCTGATCCTGGACGGACAGCCGCCCGCGGCCGGAACCCTGCGGATGATCAAGTGAAACCATGATGCCCATCACCGAAGCCGATCTGCATGCCTACGTCGATGGCGAGCTGTCGCCCGCGCGGCGGGCCGACGTGGAGGCCCATCTTGCCGGCCACCCGGACGCTGCCGTGCGCGTGCGGGCGTGGCAGGAACAGAAGCGCGCACTGCAACGGCTGTTCGAACCCGTGTTGGACGAACCGATCCCGCCCGCGCTGGAAACCGCGGCGATTCCCCCGGGCGCCCGCCGTGGCCGGTCGACGCAGCCCGCCCTGCGCATAGCCGCCGGCATCATGCTGGTCCTGCTGGGCGGCATGGCGGGTTGGTGGGGACACGGCCGCTACCAGGCCCCGGCGATCGCCGACGCCCGGCCATCCCTGCCCCAGCAGGCCGCGATCGCCCATGCGGTCTATAGTCCGGACGTGCGCCGGCCGGTCGAGATCGGCGCGGACCAGGAAGCCCAGCTCGTCACCTGGCTGTCGCGGCGGTTGGGCCGGGACGTGCGGGCGCCCAAGCTGGGCGGCCTGGGCTTTGAACTGGTCGGCGGCCGCCTGCTGCCCGGCAGCGAAGGCCCCGTGGCCCAGTTCATGTACCAGGACGCCGGCGGGCAGCGCCTGACCCTGTACGTCAGCACCGAGCGCGACGGCAATCCGGACACGGCCTTCCGCTTCGCGCGCGAGGGCGGCATCAATGTCTTCTACTGGATAGACGGGCCCTTCGGCTATGCGCTGTCGGCGGGGGTTTCCAAGGACGAGCTGGCGCGGGTGGCGTCGGCCGTGTACGACCAGTTGGATAAGCGGTAGGTATCGCGGGCTGTTGCCAGGGCATGCCGATTCAAGCATCCCTACTTTTGATTTGTACGGCAATTTGCCGTATGATCGAAATAGGAGGACAGCACCATGTCTACAGCCGTTTCCACCGCTCGTCTCGAAGCCCGAATCAGTACCGACCTGCATTCGATGCTCAAACGCGCCGCCGAACTCCAGGGCAGGACCATGACTGATTTCATCGTTGCCGCGGTTCAGGATGCCGCTCAGCGGGCTATCGAACAGGCCGAAGTCATTCGTTTGTCCCTGGCCGACCAAGAGTGTTTTGCTCAGGCTTTGATGGAGCCCCCGCCCCCCACCCCGGCCTTGAAGCGCGCAATGGCTCGTCGCCGCAAACTCTTGCGTGCTGAATGAGGAATGCGCCTTTCCTGGTCGGATCCCTCGATGCGACTCATGACCGTACAGCATTCAATTGCGATTCGGAGCCTCTGAATCGCTACCTGCGAGAACAAGTGTCGCAGGATGTCCGCCGCCGAGTGGCGGCCTGTTTCGTGGCCATGGCCGATGGGCAGCGCATCGCGGGCTACTACACATTGGCCTCGGCCAGTCTACTGCTGACGGATCTGCCAGCTAGTGTCGGCAAGAAACTGCCCCGCTATCCGACCGTACCCGCCGTTCGCATGGGACGCCTGGCCGTGGATCAGACATTCAAGGGCCAGGGCCTGGGCGGCGCGCTGCTGGCCGATGCGCTTGACCGGGCCGCCCGTTCGGAAGTCGCCGCCTACGCGCTGATGGTTGACGCCAAAGACGAAGCAGCGGCGGCCTTCTATCGGCACCATGGATTCATCGCTTTGCCGGACTCGCCGCGCACACTCTTTTTGCCGCTGGCTACCGTACGCCCGTCCCGAAGCTGATCCGTCAGTGCCCGCCATTCTCCAGATCGTTCTGGCCACGCGTCGCCCAGGTCGTGGTGCGCTTTTCGATGGCGGCCGCGATGGTGTACATCGCGATGCCCATGACGCTGGTCACGATCAACCCGGCGAATACCAGCGGCACGTCGAAACTGGCGGAAGCCGCCATCATCAAATGGCCGATCCCATGCTCGGAGGACACCGTTTCCGCGGTGATGCTGCCGACGAAGGCCACGGTGATCGCGATCTTGAGCGAGGCGAAGAAATACGGCATGGCGCGCGGCAGCCCGACCTTGCGCACGATGTCCAGCGGGCGCGCGCCCAACGCGCGCAACACGTCGCGCTGCTCCGGCTCGATGGTGGCGATGCCGGTTGCGACGTTGACCACGATGGGAAAGAAGCTGATGGCGAACGCGGTAATGATGGCCGGCACGGTATTGACCCCGAACCACAACACCAGCACCGGCACCAACGCAACCTTGGGAATGCTGTTGAACGCCACGAGCAGCGGATAAAGCCCTCGATAGACGAGGGTGGACGCCCCGATCGCAACGCCGGTGACGATGCCGAGCACGACCGCGAAGGCGAAGCCTATGGTGGTCGACAGCAGCGTATGCGCGGCGTCGACCAGCAACGGCTCCCACCACTTGATCATGCCCTGGACGATCGCCGAGGGCGGCGGCAATACGAAGTCCGCGACACTCAGGGCACGAACAGCGGCCTCCCATATCAGGAAAAAGCCCAGGATGACCAGCCATGGCAGGACCCGCTCCAGGCGGCGCCGGCGTTTCAGGGCAGCGGTGCGCGCAGCGGCCCGGCTGCTGCGCGCGATTCGGCGCACCTCGTTGACAGGCAAGGCATTTTCACGCTGCATGCTCGACCCCTTCAGGATTTTCGTGCTGGCCGCGGGCGACTTCGATTGCTTCGCGCAACTCGTGGACCAGGTTATTGAATTCAGGCGAGAACGTATCCTCGCGCCTGCGGGGACGGGGAAAGGGCACGATGTGCTCGGCGATCACCCGTCCGGGACGCGAAGACATGACCACCACGCGATCAGCCAGATAGACGGCTTCGCGCAGATCGTGCGTCACCAGCATGACCGTCGGACGCCGGGCCATCCATACGTTCTGCAAGACCGACCACAGGTCCTCGCGTGTAAAGATATCCAGCGCGGCGAACGGTTCGTCCAGCATCAACAGCGCCGGCTCGTGTATCAGCGCCCGGCATAGCGATGCCCGCTGCTGCATGCCTCCCGACAGCTGATGCGGCAGCTTTGCGCCGAACCCTCCCAGCCCGACCAGTTCAAGCAATTCCTGCGCCTTGGCCATGTACTCGGCCTTGTGGGCGCGCAGGCGGCCGCGATGCTCCGTCGCCACCTCCAGAGGCAGCATGACGTTGTCCAGTATCGTGCGCCACGGCAGCAACGTAGGATTCTGAAAAGCCATGCCGACGATCGACAAGGGTTGGTCCACCTCCTTGCCATCGATGATCACGCCGCCATCGGTGGGCAGCCACAAGCCGCTCATCAACCGCATCAGCGTCGATTTCCCGCACCCCGACGGTCCCACCACGGCAACCAGCTCGCCGCGGTTGACGGTCATGTTCAGATTCTCGAGCGCAAGCGTGCCGTCAAGACCGCCGTAGTGCATGGCGACGTCGTACAGTTCCGCAAAGGGGCGGCCTTCAGGAGACAGGCTGTTCATGGGCGGACGTCCTGGAAAGTTCAAGGGTTTCTTCGCGCTTCTGCAGCCACCATGCATAGTTCCGCGGCAGCAATTCATGCGGCCGCGCCAGGCCCAGTTCCCGCGCCGCGTGCGCGGCCCAGTTCGGGTTCCACATCATCTCGCGCGCCAACGCCACCAGGTCGCAGTCGCCCGCCTGCAAATAGCCTTCCGCCTGGCCCGCCTCGCGGATCAGGCCCACCGCCATGGTGGGCATGCCGACCTCGTCGCGGATGCGCCGCGCGAACGGTACGTGGTAGCCAGGCACGCGCGGCACCACATGCAGCGTCAGCGGACCGTCGATGCCGCCCGACGAGCAGTCGAACATGTCCACGCCGCGCTCTTTCAGGCGGCCCGCCAGCACGACCGTGTCGTCCATGCTCCAGATGCCGCCGCGGCCGTCGACACACGAACCGCGGAAGAACAGCGGCCGGTCGGCCGGCCACGCAGCCCGGACCGCCTCGATCAGCTCCAGGCCGAAGCGCATGCGTCCTTCGATGTCGCCGCCGTAGCCATCGGTGCGATGGTTGGTGATCGGCGACAGGAACTGCTGGATGATGTAGCCGTGCGCACCGTGTATCTCGCAGATGTCGAAGCCCGCGTCCAACGAACGCTTGGCCGCATCGACGTGCGCCTGGATCACCGCCCGGATGTCGTCGCGATCCATTTCCTTGGGCACCATCGCCCCTTCCTTGAACGGAATGGGGCTGGGAGCCAGGCCTGACCAGGGCGGGCGGCCCTGGGCGGCGTCCGCCTCCCCCAGCGGCGAGAAGCCCTCCCACGGCGCCCGCGTCGCCACCTTGCGGCCTGCATGGCCCAGCTGGATGGCGCTGACCGTACCCTGCTCGCGCAGGAAATCGGTAATGCGGCGCCAGGCCTTGGCCTGTGCATCGGTGTAGATGCCCGGGCAGTCGTAGGTCTTGCGCGAGCGCTGGGAGACCGAGGTCTCTTCGCAGAAGACGATGCCGGCGCCGCCCAGCGCGAACTTGCCCAGGTGCACCAGGTGCCAGTCGGTGGGGCAGCCATCGACCGACTTGTACTGCGACATCGGCGACACGACGATACGGTTGCGTGCCGTCACGCCCCGCAGCGTCAGGGGCTGGAACAACATCGGAACGTCCGTCTCCGGACCTTGTTCATGGGAAAGATTTTTTTCAGTCATGGTGGTGGGTATCCTGCAACGCCTAACGCTTCATCAGGCGGGAAAGAATGTTGTCGAGAACGTGGTCGAGATGCTCGGCCATGGCCTCTCGTGCGCGAGCCTTGTCGCCGGTGGCCACGGCGTCCAGCAGACGGAGATGCTCGGCCACGGTTTGGCGGAAATCGCCGGGAACCGGCGGCGTGGCGAACAGCATGGACCGGCGGCGCAACTGCTCGATCAGTTCGGCCATGGAACGGCTACCGCAGGCATCGCAAATGGCGCGGTGCAGTTCGAGATCGAGCGCGACGCGCTGCCGGTTGTCCCGGACTTCTCCGGCCAGCAACAGCTCCAGGGCCTTGCGCAGGTCGGCGACCGTGTGGGGTTCGATCCGGCCCGCGGCGTCGCCGGCCGCCTCGACCTCCAGCAGGCGCCGGATCTTGAGCAGCTCGAGAAACTCCTCCAGCGTGATGCGGCGCACTTCCAGCACGCCGTTGTTGCGCTGGATGAAGCCTTCGCCTTCGAGCCGCCGCAGAGTCTCGCGCAAAGGGGTACGGGAAACCCCCAGCCGTATCGACAACTGCCGCTCGGAGATCGGCACTCCCAACGGGATCTCATGAGTCAGCAGCATCTCGTGCAACTGCGCATGGAGCCGGTCGACCAGGCCTTTGCCGCCCTCCAGCAGCGGCTCGGTGCCGTCGGCGCCGTCTTCCTCCACGGGACGCACGCCGGCGCCGGAAGAAATGATTGCCATGAAGCGATGCTCCGCTTTATTGCACTGCCGACTTGCCGCCCGGCGCGAACTGCGGGTCGTACACCAGCGACACCGGCGGCGCGGCCGGCAACTCGAAGCTCTCGGTGATGGTGGCGATGTTTTTCTTCATCCGGTCGGCATCGACATAGCCGATCCCGTACTTCTGGACATTCGGCGTCTTGACCTTGTGGTCGATCAGGAACTGCAGGCGCTCGGTTTCGAGCACGGGGTCGATCAGCCGGTTGCGAGCGGCCACCGCCTTCGTCGCCGCCGCCGGGTCGGCTATGGCATCCCGCCATCCTTTCAGCGCGGCGGCGATGAACTTGCGGACCGCCTCGGGCTTGTCACGCAGCAATGCCTGGCTGGCGATGATGGAGTTGCTGTAGACATCCAGGCCGAAATCCGCATATTCCAGAATGTCAACGTTCTCGCGCTTGGCGCCGCGTCCTTTCAGGTTGAACCAGGACGTGTAGTCATTGCCGATCACCGCGTCGACCTGTCCGGTCAACAGCATGGAGTCGCGCAACTGCGGCGAGATCTGCTTGTAGGTGATCTTGGACGGATCGACGTCGGCGATGCGCATCAGCGCCGGGAACAGACGCGCCGGACCGTCGGCGTTGCCGCCGCCCACGGTCTTGCCCGCCAGATCGGCCGGCTTCTTGATGCCCGCGCTCGACAGGCTGATGATCGCCTGCGGCGCGCGCTCGTACATCACGAAAACAACCTTGGGCGTTACCGCGGGTTGGCGGCTGGCGAACTCGACAAGCGTGGAGAAATCGGCCGAGGCCATCTGATAAGTCCCCGACGCCACGCGGGTTACCGCATCGCCCGATCCCGAAGAAGGATCGATGGTGACATCGAGGCCCTGCTCTTTGAAGTAGCCGCGCTCGAGCGCCAGCAGATACGGTCCGGCACTCCCATCGAGCGTGAAGTTGAAGGCGAACTTGATGCGGGTCGGCTCGGCCGCTTGTGCAGAACCCGCGAGCAAAGCGCCCACGGCGAGAAGCTTCAAACCTGACAGCAGTTTCATCGGAATCCTTTCTGGCTGTGGGTCACACGGAAAGGGGCATGCCGATATGGTGCATACATGTGGCATACCACCTTGATGCCACGGTTATGCAAGTCACATGCCAGCATGGAAACCCGTGTTCGAGATGACCTGCATTGCCAGGAAAACCGGGCTTGCAGGGGAAAAGCGACCGCAGGACGAAACAAGGCAAGCCGCCGCTGGAGAAGCCACGCGGCGCACCAGCAAGGGGCTCGCGCTAGCCTATGTTGGTGCCGGGAGGGCAGCGGGTCGTCTCGCTCGATCGCGGGTTAACCCTAGATAGTGAGTCCGCTTCAACTGGTCTACTATCCGTACCAGCAGACCAGTACCCGATCCCATCCGCAAGGACCACCCCGCTCATGAGCCCCCGTCTTCCCCGCATTCCGCGCCGCCGGTCGCTGGCCGCGCTGGCCGCCGGCCTGCTGCTGGCCACGGCCGGCACCGCCGCCGCCCAGGACTATCCGCGCCAGCCCATCAAGGTGCTGGTGCCGTCGGTGCCCGGCAGCGCGCCCGACGCCTTCGCCCGTATCCTGGCGGAACCCCTGTCCAGCGGGCTGGGACAGAAGGTCGTGGTCGAGAACAAGCCTGGGGCGGGCGGGTTGATCGCGATGGAAACGCTGGCCAAGGCGGAGCCGAACGGCTACACGCTGGCGATCGCGCACGACGGCAACATGGCGATCAACACCATCGTCTACAAGCAATTGCCCTACCGGCCCTTGCAGGATTTCACGCCGGTCTCGCTGCTGGGTTTCAACGAGTTCGTGCTGGCGGCCAACCCCGCCCTGAAGATCAAGACCTTCGCCGAATTCGTGGCCTACGCGCGCGGCAAGCAGGGCAAGGCCACGTACGGGTCGGCGGGCGTGGGTTCGCCCAACCACCTGTTCATGGAACAGCTGATGCAGGCCGCCGGTATCCCGCTTTCGCACGTGCCCTACAAGGGCGGGCCGGCCGCGATGCAGGATCTGCTGGGCGGCCAGATCGACGTGATGCTGGTCGGGCTTTCGCCCGCGCTGCCGCACATCCAGGGCGGCAAGCTGGTGGCCGTGGCGGTGCCGCAGTCCACGCGCTCGAAGATGCTGCCCGGCACGCCCACGGTGGCCGAATCCATCCCGGGTTTCGCGACGCGCACGTGGTTCGGGCTGTACGGTCCGGCGGGCCTGCCGGCGGCGGTGGTCGAGCGCCTGAACCGGGAGCTGCGCCGCGTGCTGGCCGATCCTTCGGTGAAGGACCGCATCGCCGCGCAGGGCATGGTGGCCGAGGCCGGTTCTCCGGCCACGCTGGCGGCCATGACGGAAGAAGACATCCGCCGCTACCGCCAACTGGCCGACGCGATCAAATTAGAAGCGAATTGAACCCACCCCTACGCGCTTCGCGCGCCCCTCAAGGGGCGGCACTGGCGGACCGGCAAAGCCGGATCCGCTGTGCCCTGGATCGGACCGCGCACTTCCGCGCGGCGTCATAGAGCATCGAAATGTCTACCCTGCGGCCTAATTTTCTGATCTTCGTGACCGACCAGCAGCGCGCGGACCACCTCGGCTGCTATGGCAACACACAGGTGCGCACCCCGCACATCGACGGCATCGCCGCGCGTGGCACGGTGTTCGAGCGGTGTTATGTCGCTTCGCCGGCGTGCATGCCCAACCGCGCCGCCATCATGACCGGGCGCATGCCTGGCGCGGCCGGGGCGCGCATGAATGGCGTGCCGCTGCCGCTGGACAGCCGCACCTTCGCCGACGCGCTGCGCGAGGCGGGCTGGCGCACGGCGCTGATCGGCAAGAGCCATTTGCAGAACATGACGGACGTCGAGCCGTCCTGGCGCAAGGGCGAGGCCGCCGACCGGCCGCAGGCACGGCGCGAGGACCGCGATTGCGCCGCCTACGAGCAGGAGTCGGTGGTGCGCTGGCGGGACCCGGACCATGCGGTGCGGCTGCCCTACTATGGTTTCGATCACGCCGAACTGTGCCTGGAGCACGGCGACGAAGTCGGCGGCGCCTACGACCGCTGGCTGCGGGCCCGCTGCCCCGAGGCCGACACGCTGCGCGGCCCGGACCACGCCCTGCCCGGCGGCGAGACGGCGGCGCCCCAGGCCTGGCGCACCGCGCTGCCCGAGGACCTGTATCCCAGCGCCTTCGTCCGGGACCGCGCCATCGACTGGCTGGAAGACCATGCGGCGCGAGGCGACCAGCCCTTCCTGCTGGCCTGCTCCTTCCCCGACCCGCACCACCCGTTCACGCCGCCCGGTCGCTACTGGGACATGTACCGGCCCGAGGACGTCGAACTGCCCGCGACCTGCGGGCCGGCCACGCCGGCGGACACGCCGCTCAAGCGCGCGCTGCACGAGGAACTCGCCGCCGGCCGGCGCTCCACGGCCGGCAGCCGGGTCATCGCCGTCACCCAGGACGAAGCCCGCGCGGCCATCGCGCTGAACTACGGCGCCATCACCTGCATCGACGACATGGTCGGCGCCATCCTGGCGAAGCTCGAAACGCTGGACCTGGCGCGCGACACCGTGGTGCTGTTCCTGAGCGACCACGGCGATTTCATGGGCGACCACGGCCTGCTGTTCAAGGGTCCGCTGCACTACCGCAGCGTGATCCGCATGCCGCTGATCTGGGCCGACCCCCAGGCCGGCGCAGGCGGCCGGCGCGCCGACCTGGCCAGCGCGATCGACATCGGCCCCAGCATCCTGGCGCGCGCGGGCCTGGCCGCGCCGCATGGCACGCAGGGGCGCGACCTCGCTCCCGCCGCCGCGCCCGCCACGCCGCGCGCCTCGGTCCTGGTCGAGGAAGAAGGCCACCGCCCCATGCCCGGCAGCGGCCTGCCCAAGGTGCGCACGCTGGTCACGCCCGATTGGCGGCTGTCGGTCCATGCCTTCGAGGATTGGGGAGAACTCTACGATCTGCGCGAGGATCCCGACGAACGCGTCAATCGCTGGGACGATCCCGGCTGCGCCGCCGTGCGCGCCGAACTGACGCTGGAACTGGTGCGCGCCATGGCGCGGCATGCGGACGAATGCCCGCTGCCGACGCGGATGGCCTAGGCCGACACCCTGACAGGTATGCTTACCGAACCAGTGACCACAGTGACAGGGATCACACGCATGCAGCTCATTCCCCGCATCCCCGGCGACACCCCGAACATCACGCGCCGGACCATTCGCGACCAGATCAGCGACAAGCTGGCCTACATGATCCACTCGGGCCTGCTGCGCCCGGGCGACGAGTTGCCGTCCGAGCGCGAACTGGCGATCACGCTGGGCGTCTCGCGCGAGACGGTCCGCGCCGCCATCGGCATGCTGCAGGCCTGGCGCATGCTGGAGGTCAGCCAGGGGGCGCGCACGCGCGTGCTGGGGCCGGGCACGGTGGCGGTGCAGGACTCGGTCAGCACGCTGCGCGACCTGGGCGACCGCTCGCTGGAAGAAGTGGCCGAGGCGCGCGCCGCGGTGGAAGTACAGGTAATCCGCCTGGCGAGCCGCCGCATCACGCCCGCGCAATTGAACCGGCTGGACCGCCTGGTGGCGGACCAGGAAACCATGATGGACGACCCCGTCCGCTTCCAGATCTCGGACCAGGAATTCCACGAAGTGCTGTACCGCGCCTGCGGCAACGGCCTGCTGGCCGACGTGGTGTTCGACTTCTACGGCTATGCGCTGGAGCACCGGCGCCGCGCCTTGCAGCGGTCGGGCGCCATCGCGCACAGCGTGACCGACCACCGCGCCATCGTCGCCGCGCTCAAGAGCGGCGACCCGGAAACGGCAGTGGCCGCCATGCAGCGGCACCTGGACCAGGTCCATCGCACCACGCTACAGGAAATCGATCACTCATGAGCACTCCCGTTTCCCTGGACCCGCGCGCCGCGGGCCTGTTCGGGCCCGACAGCCGGCTCGAGCGCCTGTACACCGGCGCCACCTGGAGCGAAGGCCCCGTATGGCTGGCCGCGCGGCGCATGGTGTTGTGGAGCGACATCCCCAACAACCGCATCCTGGCCTGGGACGAGCGCGAAGGCGGACGGGTCTGGCGCGACCGGGTCGAGTTCACCAACGGCCACACGGCTTCGGCGGACGGTTCGCTGCTGCACTGCTCGCACGGCATGCGCGCCATCCTGCGCACGCGCTTCGACAGCGACGGCCGGCCCGGCGCGCCCGAGGTGCTGGTCGACCGCTACCAGGGCCGCCGCCTGAATTCGCCCAACGACCTGGTCGAGAAGCGCGACGGCAGCATCTGGTTCACCGATCCGCCCTACGGCATCCTGTCCGACCGCGAAGGCCACCAGGCGCCGTCCGAGCTGCGCGCCAACTACGTGTTCCGCTACGACCCGGCCACCGGCGCGCTGGACGTCGCCAGCGACCTTGCCGAAGAACCCAACGGCCTGGCGTTCTCGCCCGACGAAAGCGTGCTGTACGTGACCGACACGTCGGCCGCGCTGCGCACGGACGGCAGCGGCAATCACCACATCCTGGCCTTCGACGTGATCGGCGGCCGCACGCTGGCCCGCCCCCGCGTGTTCGCGGTGGTCGAGCCCGGACTGGCCGACGGCATACGGGTAGACGAACGCGGCCGGGTCTACACCAGCAGCGAGGACAGCGTCCAGGTCTATCACCCCGACGGCACGCGCCTGGCCCGCATCCCCGTCCCCGAGAAGGTCGGCAACCTGACCTTCGGCGGCGCCGCGCGCGACGAACTCTACATCTGCGCGTCGACGTCGCTGTATCGCATCCGCCTGAACACGCACGGCCATTCCTGAGACCCCGCCATGAGCCAAGACACCCTTTTGCTGGTAGAAAAATGTTCGCACTGCATCAGCTGGTACGACCCCGAGTCGGGCGAGCGGCTGCGCAGCCTGCCCCTGCCCGACTTCCCGCATGAATTCGCGATCGACTCGGCCCAGCGCTACGTCTACGTGGGGCACTATGGCGTCGAGACCTCCGGCCACGTTGGCCCGGGGGGATCCGCGATCCTGCAGATCGATATTCGTTCGGCCCAACTGGTAAGGTCTATAGACCTGTTCCCGTTCAACCGCATCCACGGCATGCAGATGGACCAGCACGACCGGCTCTACGCGCTGAGCGAGGAAAAGGCCATGCTGCTGGTGCTGGACCAGCCCGACACCGACACCGCGCCCAAGCGCGCCATGCCCTCGGGCGGCGTGAAAAGCCATCTGTTCGTGCTGACGCGCGACGGCCAGACCGCCTTCAGCATGAACCTGCTCAGCCACACGGTGACCAAGCTGCGCCCCTGGGAACCGCTGTCCCAGCCCGTGGCCTGCCATCCCGGCCTCAAGCCCGAAGGCTGCTGCCTGAGCGAGGACGAACGCACGCTGTTCGTCAGCAACCGCTGGAGCAACACGCTGTCGGCCATCGACACCCAGACCATGGAAGTGCGCCTGACGGTGCCCTCGCGCGAGGACGCGACCCGCATCTACCGCACCGGCAACCGCCTGCTGGTGACGAACTACGGCGACCGCAGCGTCTCGGTGGTCGACCCCGTCACCTTGCAGGAAACGGGCTACGTGAAGATGGACGCGCGCGCCATCGCGCTGTCGCTCCATCCCACGCGGCCATTGGCCTACATCTCGCAGGACGACGACCGCGTCGGCGTGCTGGACCTGCAATCGCTGCGCTTCACCCGCTTCATCGCCACGCAGCGCGAACCCGACGTCTCCCGGATCGTCCGGATCTGAGCCCCTTCCCCTTCTTGATGGCTGACATTCCATGACTACCCCTCTTCGTCCCGTCGTCGCGCTTACCCTGGGCGATCCCGCGGGCATCGGTCCCGAACTCGTCGCCCGGCTGCTGTCGCGGCCGGACGTCCCGCGCCAGGCCAACATCGTGCTGGTCGGCGATCCCTGGCTGTGGGAACAAGGCCAGCGTGTGGCCGGCGTACGGGTCGGGACCCGTCCGGTCGAGGACTTCGCCGAAGTCCGCGCGCGTCCGGATGCCGACATGCCCGCCTTCCTGCCCATGAACACCGTCGACCCGGTGGACGTGATCGTGGGCAAGGCGCGGGCGGCGGGCGGCAAGTCGGTGCTGCAAGTGCTGGACCGCTGCATGACCGCGGCCATGGACGGCCAGATCGACGCCATCTGCTTCGCGCCGCTGAACAAGCACGCGATGAAGCTGGGCGGCCTGCGCCACGAGGACGAGCTGCATCACTTCGCCGAGTACCTGGGCGTGACCACCTATTTCTGCGAGTTCAACACCATGGGTTCACTGTGGACCTCGCGCATCTCGTCGCACATTCCCATCAAGGACGTGCCGCGCTACATCGACAAGGACCGCATCAAGGACGCCACGCGCCTGATCCACCGCTCGCTGCTGGCCAACGGCGTCCAGGCCCCGCGCGTGGCGGTGGCCGCGCTCAATCCGCACGGCGGGGACGGCGGCACCTGCGGCCGCGAAGAGGTCGAGATCATCGAACCGGCCGTGCGCGAACTGGTGGCCGAGGGCCTGCCCATCGAAGGCCCGTACCCGGCCGACACCATCTTCCTGAAGGCCCGCGACGGGCTGGTCGATGCCGTCGTCACCATGTACCACGACCAGGGCCAGATCGCCATCAAGCTCCTGGGATTCTCCAAGGGCGTGACCGTGCAGGGCGGACTGCCCATTCCCATCACCACGCCCGCCCACGGCACCGCCTACGACATCGCCGGCCAGGGCCGCGCCGACGACAACGCCATCGCCAACGCCTACGCCATCGCCTGCCGCATGGGCCTGGCCCAGCGCCAGGCCGCCACCCGATAACTTTCCTTTCGCGAACCATCATGAAAATCCAATCCGTCCGCGCCCGCGTCTTCGAATGGAAGGGCAAGACCGTTCCGCCCCAGGCCAATTTCTGCTCCAACGCCATGGACGCCCTGTACGACCGCGGCGACTCCATGAAGACCTTCCGCTTCCACGGCTGGACCGTGGTCGAGATCGAGACCGACGACGGCATCGTCGGCCTGGGCAACGTCGCGCTGGCGCCGCACATCGCCAAGGCCATCATCGACCAGTACCTGGCCCCGCTGGTGATCGGCCAGGACCCCTGGGACTACGAATACCTGTGGCAGCGCATGTACCGCTCCACGCTGGCCTGGGGCCGCAAGGGCGTGGCCATGGCGGCCATCTCGGCGGTGGACCTGGCCATCTGGGACATCCTGGGCAAGTCGGTGAACAAGCCCGTGTTCAAGCTGCTGGGCGGCCGCACCAAGGAACGCATCCCCTGCTACTACTCCAAGCTGTACCGGGGCGACCTGAAGGCCATGCAGGAAGAAGCGCAGACCTTCCTGGACCAGGGCTTCACCGCGTTCAAGATGCGCTTCGGCTACGGCCCCAACCACGGCACGCGCGGCGTGGCCGAGAACCTGAAGTCGGTGCAGGCCGTGCGCGAGGTCATCGGCTACGAGTCCGACCTGATGCTGGAGTGCTACATGGGCTGGGACCTGGACTACGCGCGCCGCATGCTGCCCAAGCTGGAGAAGTTCGAGCCGCGCTGGCTGGAAGAGCCCGTCATCGCCGACGACGTGGACGGCTATGCCGAACTGTCGCGGCTGAGCGCCATTCCCATCTCGGGCGGCGAGCATGAATTCACGCTGCACGGCTTCCGCCAGCTGCTGGACAAGAAGGCGGTGTCGGTCGTGCAGTACGACACCAACCGCGTCGGCGGCATCACCGCTGCCCACAAGATCAACGCGCTGTGCGAGGCGCATGCCATACCCGTGATCCCGCACGCCGGCCAGATGCACAACTACCACCTGACCATGAGCACGCTGGCCTCGCCCATGAGCGAGTACTTCCCGCAGTTCGACGTGGAAGTGGGCAACGAACTCTTCTACTACATCTTCAAGGGCGAACCCGTCGCCAAGGACGGCTTCCTGCAGCTGGACGACACGGTGCCGGGCCTGGGCCTGACCCTGAACACCGAGTATCTCGATCAATTCCAGATCAGCGAGTGAACATCATGCGCGTCATCCAATTCATCGAGGACGGCCAGCTTTGCGTGGGCGTCGTGGCCGGCGACGACGAGATCGAAGTCAGCTCCGCCCGCGAGGGCGTCTACGGCCTGGCCTTGCAGGCGGCCCGCGATGGCGTGGCGCTGGAAGCGCTGATCCGGCGCCTGGCCTCGGGCCGCCGGGTCCGCTACCAGTCGCTGGTGGACGAACGGCGCCTGCTGCCGCCGGTCACCCATCCCGATGCCGCCCGCATGCTGATCTCCGGCACCGGCCTGACCCACCTGGGCAGTGCCGCATCGCGCGACGCCATGCATGCCAAGCTGCGGGAAGACGCCAACCTGACCGACTCCATGAAGATGTTCAAGCTTGGCGTCGAGGGCGGCAAGCCGGCGGCAGGCCAGGTGGGCGCGCAGCCGGAGTGGTTCTACAAGGGCGACGGCAGCCTGCTGGTGGCGCCGGAATGCGATTTCCCCGTGCCCGGCTTCGCGCTGGACGCCGGCGAGGAACCCGAGCTGGTGGGCGTATACGTGATCGACGACCAGGGCGCGCCGCGCCGCATCGGCTTCGCCGTGGGCAACGAATTCTCGGACCACTTGACCGAGCGCTTCAACTACCTGTGGCTGGCGCATTCCAAGCTGCGGCCCTGCGCCTTCGGGCCCGAACTGCTGCTGGGCGAGTTGCCCGCCGACCTGCGGGGCACCAGCCGCATCGTGCGCGGCGACGAGGTCTTGTGGGAGAAGCCCTTCGTCACCGGCGAGGCCAACATGAGCCACACCCTGGCCAACCTGGAACACCACCATTTCAAGTATTCGCAGTTCCGCCGCCCCGGCGACGTGCACGTGCACTACTTCGGCACGGCCACGCTGAGCTTCTCCGACCAGGTCCGCACCGTGAACGGCGACCGCTTCGAGATCTCGCTGGACGGCTTCGGCCGCCCCCTGCGCAACGCCGTCCGCTTCGCACCCGTCCAGGCCGTGATCGGCGTCACGGCACTGTAGAACCGACATGAACACACCGGAATACCATCTTTACATTGCCGGCGAGTGGGTGCCGGGCGTATCCGCCCGCCCTAACGTCAACCCCTCGGACACGAGCGACGTGATCGGCCTGTACGCCCAGGCCGACGCCGAACTGGCCCGCCGCGCCATCGCCGCGGCGGCACGGGCCCGGCCGGCCTGGGCCGCCTCCACGCCCCAGCAGCGTTTCGACGTGCTGGACGCGGTCGGCAACGAGCTGCTGGCGCGCAAGGAAGAGATCGGCCGCATGCTGTCGCGCGAGGAAGGCAAGACCCTGCCCGAGGGCATGGGCGAGGTCGCGCGCGCCGCCATGATCTTCAAGTTCTTCGCCGGCGAGGCCCTGCGTACGCCCGGCGACCTGCTGCCGTCGGTCCGCCCCAATGTCGGCGTGGAAGTGTTCCGCCAGCCGGTGGGCACGGTCGGCCTGATCACGCCATGGAACTTCCCCATTGCCATCCCGGCGTGGAAGATCGCGCCGGCGCTGGCCTACGGCAACACCGTGGTCTTCAAGCCCGCCGAGCTGGTGCCGGGTTCGGCCTGGCTGCTGGCCGAGATCCTGTCGCGCACCGCGCTGCCCAAGGGCGCGTTCAACCTCGTCATGGGCGCCGGCTCGGCGGTCGGCCAGGCCTTCGTCGATTCCCCCGAGGTTCAGGCCATCAGTTTCACCGGTTCGGTGGCCACCGGCCGCCGCATCATCGCTGGCGCCACCGCGCGCGGCGCCAAGGTGCAATGCGAGATGGGCGGCAAGAACCCGCTGGTGGTGCTGGACGACGCCAACCTGGAGCAGGCCGTGGAAACCGCGGTGCAGGGCTCGTATTTTTCCACCGGCCAGCGGTGCACGGCATCGAGCAAGCTGATCGTGGCCGCCGGCATCCATGACCGCTTCGTACAGGCGATGCGGGAGCGCATGGCCAGGCTGAACGTCGGCCACGCGCTGCGTGCCGGCGTAGACATCGGGCCGGTGGTGGACGAGCGCCAGCTCGCGCAGAACCTGTCCTACCTCGACATCGCCCGGCGCGAGGGCGCGCAGGCCATCATCGGCGGCGAGACGCTGGAGCGCGACACCGTCGGCTATTTCCAGGCGCCCGCGCTGGTAACAGGCACCGAGCCCGGCATGCGCATCAACCGCGAGGAAGTCTTCGGCCCCGTCGCCAGCGTGTTGCGCGCCCGCGACTACGACGAGGCCCTGCACCTGGCCAACGACACCGAGTTCGGCCTGGCGTCCGGCATCTGCACGACCTCGCTGAAGTACGCCACGCATTTCCGGCAGCACGCCCAGGCGGGCATGGTAATGGTGAACCTGCCCACGGCCGGCGTCGACTACCACGTTCCCTTCGGCGGCACCAAGGCTTCGTCCTACGGCCCGCGCGAGCAAGGCCGCCACGCGGCCGAGTTCTACACCACGGTCAAGACCGCCTACATCGCAAGCTGAAAAACCATCCAGGAGACGAACATGCACTTTCCCACCCGCCGCGGGCTGGCCCTGGCCGCCGCCTGCACGCTGCTTGCCCCGCCCGCCGCGCAGGCCCAGGGCAACTTTCCCAGCCAGCCGGTCAGGATCATCGTCGGCTCGGAAGCCGGCAGCGCGCCGGACGTACTGGCCCGTGTGCTGGGCAAGGAACTGTCCGCGGGGCTGGGGCAGGCCGTCATCGTCGAGAACCGCGCCGGCGCCACCGGCACCATAGGCGCCAACGCGGTGGCCTCGGCCGCGCCCGACGGCTACACCCTGCTGATGGGCACGGTGTCCAACATCGCGCTGGCCCCGTCCTTCTACCCCATCAAGTACAAGCCCACCGAGAGCTTCACTCCCATCAGCATGGTCGCCTCGGTGCCGCTGGTGCTGGTGGCATCCCCGGCCACCGGCATCGCCAGCGTCGAGCAACTGCGCACCAAGCTGAAACAGGCGGCCAAGGGCTCGTACAGCTATTCCTCGCCCGGCGTAGGCGGTCCCCAGCACCTGGCCGGCGTGCTGCTGGGCAAGCAGATGGGCACGGAACTACTGCACGTTCCGTACAAGAGCGGCGGCGCGGCGCTGACCGCGGTGGCGGGCGGCGAGACCCAGATCGGCTTCGCCGGCATCGCCGCTGCAATCGGCCTGGTGCAAGCCAGGCGCGTGACGCCCCTGTTCGTGACCGCCGACAAGCGCTTCCCGCAGTTCCCCGACGTGCCGTCCGCGCCGGAGGCCGGACTGCCCGAGCTGGACGTGGACAACTGGCACGCGCTGTTCGCGCCGGCCGGCCTGCCCGCTCCCGTGCGCGCCACGCTGGAAGCGGCGGTGAACAAGGCCCTACAGTCTCCCGAAGTGAAGAAGCAGTTCGAAGCGCTGGGCGCCGCGCCCACGGGCAGCACCGGCAAGGAACTGGCCGAAAAAGTCACCGCGGAAACCGCGCGCTGGATGAAAATCGTCGACGACAACGGCATCAAGGCACAGTAGATGAAACCCTCCAACCTGCTGATCATCATGGACGACGAGCACAACAAGAAAGTGCTCGGCTACAACGGCCATCCCATGGTCCGCACCCCCAACCTGGACCGGCTGGCGGCGCGCAGCACCTCGTTCGAGGCCGCCTATTCCAGCTCGCCCATCTGCGTGCCGGCACGGGCGGCCTTCGCCACCGGCCGCCACGTGCACGAGACGGGCTACTGGGACAACGCCATCGCCTACGACGGACGCGTCCCCAGCTGGGCCCACGCGCTGCGCGACGCCGGGCGGCTGGCGGTGTCCATCGGCAAGCTGCACTACACCGGCGACGACATCGACGGCGGCTTCACCGAGCAGATTATCCCCATGCACATCGAGGCCGGGGTCGGCGACCTGTACGGCCTGATACGCGACCCGCTGCCCATCCGCCACCAGTCGGCCGACCTGGCCAAGAGCATCGGCCCCGGCGAAAGCAGCTACACCCGCTACGACCGCGACATCACCGACAAGACGGTCGAGTGGCTGCATGCCCGCGGCCGCCAGCGCCAGGACCAGCCGTGGGCGCTGTTCACCTCCTACATCGCCCCCCATTCGCCGCTGATCGCTCCACCCGAGTTCTACGCGATGTACGACCCCAAGGCCATCCCCCTGCCCAAGCGGGCATCGGGCCCGCTACATCCGTGGATACAGGCCTGGAACGACTGCTACCGTTTCGACTCGCACTTCGAAAGCGACGAGCAGCGGCGCATCGCCATCGCCTCGTACTTCGGACTGTGCTCGTTCCTGGACCACAACGTCGGACGCGTCCTGCATGCGCTGGAGACCAGCGGGCTGGCGCAGGACACCCGCGTCATCTTCCTGTCCGACCACGGCGACAACCTGGGCTCGCGCTCGCTGTGGGGCAAGTCGACCATGTACGAGGAATCCGCCGGCATCCCCATGCTGGCCAGCGGCCCCGGCTTCGCGGCCGGCCGCAAGGTGCGCACGCCGGTCTCGCACGTGGACATGTATCCCACCGTCATGCAGGCGGCCGGCCTGGAGTGCCCCACGGGGCTGCCCGGCAAGTCGCTGCTGGAGATCGCCGCCGGGCCGGACGACGGCCAGCGCACCATCCTGAGCGAGTACCACGCGGCCGGATCGGTCAGCGCCGCCTACATGCTACGCCGCGGCCATCACAAATATATTCACTACACCGGCTACGCGCCCGAGCTGTTCGACCTGCAGCAGGACCCCGAGGAATTGCACGACCTGGCGGGCAAGCCCGAGAGCACGCCGCTGCTGGCCGGATTCGAGGCGCACCTGCGCGCCCTGCTGGATCCCGAGGCGGTGGACCGGCAGGCCAAGCGGGGCCAGGCCGCGCTGATCGCCCAGCATGGCGGCGCCGAGCGCATCCTCAAGCGGGGCGGCAGCAGCTACACCCCCATCCCGGGCGAAGAGGTCAAGCTGCTCAATGAACAATGACCCGCTCGGACGCGGCCCGCTGCTGCCCGGCCCCGGCGTGCTGGCCGGCGCCGGCGCGGCGATTCTGGTGGCGCTGGCCGTGCTGGCCTGGGTAGCCGGCGCCGACGCGCTGGCATGGCTGCAACAGTCGATGGTGGACGGCCGGCCGCACCGCATCGACATGGCCCAGGCCTGGCATGCGCGCGCGATGGTGCTGGCCTGGGCGGTCATGATCCCGCTGGGCATCCTCGCGGCGCGTTTCTTCAAGGTCATGCCACGGCAGGCGTGGCCGGCGGCGCTGGACAACAAGTGTTGGTGGCACGCGCACCTCGCGCTCCAGATCGGGGGGGTGCTGGCGACCACGGGGGCGGTGGCGCTGGTCTGGCAAACGTCGGGGTCGGACACGGGGCTGGCCCGCGTGCATCGCGCCTCGGCCTGGGCGACCTGTGCGCTGGCCGCGTTGCAGGTGCTGGGCGGCATGCTGCGCGGTTCGAAGGGAAATCCGGACGAACCGGGCGACCATTACGACATGACCGGCCGGCGCGTCGTGTTCGAGGCTGCGCACAAGCTGGCGGGCTATCTGGCGCTGGCCGTGGCGGCCGTGGCGATCGTTACCGGACTGCTGTACGTCAACGCGCCGCGCTGGATGCCGGTGCTGATCGGCGCCTGGAGCCTGGCATGGGCCGGCGCGTTCGCGTGGCTGCAATGCCGCGGCTGGTGCATCGATACCTACCAGGCGATCTGGGGCGCCGACCCGCGCCACCCCGGCAATCGCCGGCCGCCCATCGGGCCGGGCATCCGGCAACTGCGCGCTTCCGGCGTGCGCTCGAGCCAGGTCGGAACACCACCCGCCGCCTAGGCCGCGCTCAACGCATCTTCCAGCCTGGCCAGGTCGGCCTCGCCGGCCTGGGCGAACTCCACCAGGAAGCCATCGGGATCGACGGCCGTCAGGCTGCGCGCCGCTGGCGCGCCCGTCAGGCATCCCAGCGACCGCAGCCGCCCGGCGGCCGCGTCCAGGTCCGTGGCGCCAGCTACGTCGAAGCTGTAGTGGTGCATGCCGGCCACGTCGCCCTGGATGATCGCCAACTGATAGGCGGTCGGGTGCCCCGAGGCGCGCAGCAGGATGCCGCGTTCAGATCGCGCCACCATCTCCAGCCCCGCCACTTCGGTATAGAACGCCTCCATGGGCGCCAGCGACGTCGTCGTCAGCACGACGTGCGACAGCCGCAAGGGTTGCATGACCGCGCCGGGCACGGGCCGGCGATCTGGCTCGGCGCTCCAGCGCCGGTCGGTCGCGGGCGCCTCGCTGCCCGGCTTCCAGGTCGATGTGATCAATTCGACGTCGCCGTGCAGAACGGCGCGCCAGTCCTTGATGGTGTCGGCGTAGAACTCGTTGGTGTTGCCGTCGGGGTCCTTCAGGTAGACGCTGTGGGCGATCTGGTGGTCGAGCGTGCGCGGCACCGCGATGCCGGCGGCGCGCGCGCGCTCGTAGGCGCGCACCAGCTCGGCTTCGGTGTCCATCTCCCAGGCGATGTGGTTCAGTTTGATCGCCCGCGCCGTGCCCTTGGCGATCTGCGTGTGGCCGTCGCGGCCCTGGCGGGCCTCGCTCGTGCGCTCCATCATGCCGACGTCGTGAGGCGTATGGCCGGTGCCCATGAAGGCGGCGCGCAGCCCGCTTTCGGTGAACTCCAGGTTCAGGCCGCAGACGTCGCGATAGAAGTCGATGGACCGCTGCAGATCGGCCACGACGAGGTTCACGTGCCCCAGGCGGCGGGGTTGGAAGATGGCTCCCTGGTTCATTGTGGTTTTCCTGTGGTGAGGGTCGAAAGTAGAAGGCCGGCCGCGCGCGACCATTCGCTGGCCGGGTCGGCGCAGGCTTCGTGCGAGGTGAAGTGGTCGCCAGGCAGCACCTGCCAGCTCACGCGGGCGCCGGTCTGCGCGGCCAGCGCGCGCGCGAACGCCTGGTTCTGTTCGCGGGTGCGCGCAAAATCGTGTTCGCCCCAGGCCAGGTGGAAGGGCACCGCGTTGCCCGCCACATGCCGCGCGGGGCTCCAGGCGTCCAGGCCGCCGCCCAGCGCTTCCCGCATCCTGCGATCGGCCTCGGCCGCGGGCCGTTGCAGGAAATCCAGGTCCAGCGGCGCGCTGGAAGGCAGGCAGGCCTTGACCACGTCGCCAGGCAGCCCGGCGTCGCGGCACAGGTCCGGACGCAAGGCCAGCACCGCCGCAAGATGCCCGCCGGCCGAATGCCCGCCTACCGCGATCCGGCCCGGGTCGCCGCCCAGCGCGGCACAGTGCTGGTGGACCCAGCGCAGCGCGGCCACGCAGTCGTCCACGATCTCGCTCATGCCCACGGACGGGGCCAGCCGGTACGAAGCGGAGACGAACACGGCCGGCATGGCCAGCACCGGCGGCGCCAGGTAGCCCATCCATTCCTTGTAGCCGTTCATCCAGGCGCCGCCATGGAAATACAGCAGCACCGGCAGCGGACCCGGCGGCGCATCGGGCAGGTAGACGTCGACCTTCTGCCAGTAGTCGCCGCCATAGGGCTGGTCGGCCAGGACGCGATGCCGGCCCATGGCGTCGGCGGTCGCCGCCAGCGCGCGGCGGGCATAGTCGGCCGCGCCGGCGTGCAGCATGGGAGGTAATGCCGGAAGATCGTCGAATGCCATGGATGCTCCGCAGACAGGCCGGACGATGCCGGCCGCGATGGGGACAAGGTAGCTCACGCAGCTTATATATGCAACTACATTTAAATTGAAGATTACTTCCACACCAAATCTACTTGGTGTTTATCCTAGTCATAAAATCATTTAAATGTAATTGCATATATAAAGCAAAGAGTCTAACTTAGCCGACATGGCGAGAACCGCTCGCCCCCAGGAGTCAGCAGATGGCAAGGCGTCACGCAGAAATCTCCGGAGCCGGCTTCGCCGGCCTGACCGCGGCGGCCGCGCTGGCGCAGCGCGGCTGGTCGGTGCGCGTGCATGAGCGGGCGGGCAGCCTGCGCACCGCGGGCGCCGGCATCTTCATCTTCGAGAACGGCCTGAAGGTGCTGCGCGCCATCGGCGCCTACGACGAAGCCGTGGCGGGCGGGCACCAGGCGCCGGCGCGCGAGACCCGCGACGCCCGGGGCAGGCTGCTGGCGCGTCTGAACACCAGCCAGGACGGCAGGGTCTACACCGTGGTGCGGCAGCAGTTGCTGGAAGCGGTGGCCCAGGCGGCGCGGCGCGCCGGCGCCGAGATCGTCATGAATTCCGAGGTGGTGTCGGCCACGCCGCGCGGCGAACTGACGCTGGCCAGCGGCGAGCGCGCCACCGCCGACCTCATCGTGGCGGCCGATGGCGTGAATTCGCGCATCCGCGATGCGCTGGGCCTGCTCAAGTCGCGCGTCACCATGGGCGACGGCGCGATCCGCGTGCTGATGCCCCGGCGCGGCGACGCCGTCGATTCCGCCGACGAGATCGTCGAGCACTGGTCCGGCAAGCGCCGGCTGCTGTACGTGCCCTGCGGCAAGCCATGGCTGTACCTGGCGTTGACGACGCTGCTGGACGACACCGCCGGCCAAGCCCTGCCGCTGGATGCGCGCACCTGGGGCGCCTCGTTCCCCCACCTGCGGCCCTTGCTCGAACGCATCGGCACGCTGGGACGCTGGGATCCGTTCGAGACCATCCACCTGCGCACGTGGTCGTCGGGCCGGGTGGCGGTGGTGGGCGACGCCGCCCATGCGCAGGCCCCCAACCTGGGCCAGGGCGGCGGCTGCGCCATGATGAACGCGCTGGGCCTGGCCGTGGCGGTGGACCAGGACCCCGACCTGGGCAGCGCGCTGCGGCGCTGGGAGGCGCGCGAACGGCCGCTGACCGAACACACGCAGCGCGTCTCGCGCCTCTACGGCGCGGTGGGCAGGTGGCCGGAACGGCTGCGGTCGTTCACGTTCAACCTGGCCGGCCGCTCGCACTGGCTGCTGGAGCAGCGCATGCGCACCGCCCACCACTCCCCCACCGGAACCTGAGACCCGGCCCCGCGCCGCCTGCCTTCCTGCCATTCACGATCAACCCGACGGGGGATACTCATGGGTGTTTCCGATCTTTCCCTGGGCGCCGAGGCCGACGGCCGGCGCGCGCCGCTCCTGACCAGCGGCACCATCATCGCGCGCATCGAACGCCTGACCGCGAGCGGCATGCAGATACGCGCCCGGCTGCTGGTGGGCATGGCCACCTTCTTCGACGGCTTCGACGCCATCGCGATCGCCACCACGCTGCCGCTGCTGATCAGGCAATGGGGCCTGAGTTCCACGCAGATCGGCCTGCTGATCGCGGCGGCGGCGGTCGGCCAACTGATCGGCACCTTCCTCTTTCCCCTGTACGCACAGCGCCACGGCCGGGTGCGCGCCATCGCCTACAGCTCGGGCATCATCGGCATCACCAGCATCGCCTGCGGCTTCGCGCCTTCGTTCGAGATCTTCCTGCTGCTGCGGGTGATACAAGGCATAGGCCTGGGCGGCGAACTGCCGGTGGCCGCCACCTACATCAACGAGATCACGCGCGCCGGCAACCGCGGCCGCTTCGTCTTGCTGTACGAGATCATCTACCCCATCGGCCTGCTGGCCTCGGCCGCCCTGGGCGCGTGGCTGGTGCCGCGCCACGGCTGGGAGATCATGTACTACCTCGGCGGCGTGCCTGTCGTCCTGATGTTCCTGCTGCCGCGCGTGATTCCCGAGTCGCCCCGCTGGCTGGCCGAGAAGGGCCGGCTGGCCGATGCCGATACCGCGCTGGCGCGCTTCGAGTCCAGCGCGCGCGTGGCGTTGGCCGAGCCGCAGGACGCGCACCGCTACGACGCCATGCTCGCGTCGCATCCCCGCCGCACGGTGCGCGACCTGTTCAGCCGGGCCTACCTGAGCCGCAACGTCGTCGTGGCGCTGCTATGGTCCTCGTGCGGCTTCATCCAGTATGGCCTGTCGACCTGGCTGCCCACCATCTACCAGACGGTGTACAAGGTGCCGCTGCAACAGGCGTTGAACCTGTCGCTGGGCGCATCCGCACTGGGCGTGGCGGGCTCTTTGGTGGCGGCGCTGACCGTGGACAGGTTCGGCCGCAAGCCCGTCATCGTCGCCGCCTTCCTGCTGTGCGCCATCACGCTGGGCCTGGCCGGCGCGCTGTCCGGGCAGAGCATCTATGTCGTGGCGACGCTGTGCTCGCTGGCCTGGGGCTTCCTGGCCTGCGGTTTCATCATTTCCTACGTCTACACGCCCGAGATGTATCCCACCAGCATCCGCGCGCTGGGATGCGGACTGGGCGGGACCTGGGTGAAGCTCTCGGCCATGATCGCGCCCATGATCGTGGCCGCGCTGATGGCCAAGGGCAGCATGGACCTGGCGTTCTACGTGCTGGGCGCGGTGCCGCTGCTGACGGCGCTGGCGGTGGCCTGGCTGGGTATCGAGACGCGCGGCAAGGTGCTCGAGCAGTTGCACGCCTGACGGCGGTCAGGCCTGCTCGCCGTCGTCCTGCTCCAGCTTCTGCACCTGCTCGAACAACCGGCCCAGCAGGCCATGCAGCTGCCGCTGCTCGGCCGGGTCCAGCACCGAGGTCGTGGCTTCGACGATCTTGCGCGCCTGCGGATCGAGCGCGTCATACACCGCCACGCCCACCGCCGTGAGCTTGACCTCGACCACCCGGCCGCTGGCGGCGCTGCGGCTGCGCGAGGCGAAGCCGCGCTGCTGGAGCTGGTCGACGATGCGGCTGACCACCGATTGCTCGATGACGGTGCCCTTGCAGATCTCGCTGATCGAGGCCACGTCCACCCAGCGCAGGAACTGCATCACGCGGAATTGCTGGATGGTCAGGTCGGTGGGCCGCAGGGCCTTCATCAGGCGCGCGTTCAGCCCGTTCATGAGCCGGCTCAGGGCGTGCGGCAGGTAGCCTTCGGCCTGGGCCGGCGTGGCGAGCGGCGAACGGGACGAAGGGGAGGACTGGTTCATGGTGGCTCGGGCCCGGAAGCGGCTGATTATATAAGCGCCCCCCGCGCCACGGAACCCTGGGGTCAGGTGCCGCGCCCGATCATCTCCAGCGTCGCGCGCGTAAGCGGGCTGTCCGCCTTCGCCAGCTCGCACAACAGGTTGAAGTGGTTGCAGTGGGCCGCCTCCACCCGCGTGACCTCCACCCCGGCTTCGCGGCACGCGTCCTCGTAGGCGGCGGTCTGGTGCTTGAAGCCGTCGGTCTCCAGCCCGCCCACCGCGGTGACCACCGGCAGCCCGCGGCGCGGCAGCGAGAACATCGGGCTCAGGCGCTCGGCCTGGTCGGGATACAGCCGCAGCCATTCATTGACGTTGATGTCGCACAGCGGCCGCAGGTCGAACAGGCCGCTCAGCGCCAGCACGCCCTTGATCACGTCGTCGGGCACGCGGTATTTGTCCTGCCAGCCGGTGGCGGCCAGCATGCCGGCCAGGTGCCCGCCCGCCGAGCTGCCGCCCACGTAAATGCGATCGCGGTCCAGTCCGTAGCGGTCGGCATGATGGTAGATCCAGGCCACGGCCGAACGCACCTCGCGCACCGTCTCGGCCAGCGTGCCCTCGGGCAGCAGCGTGTATTCGACCGGCACCACGGCCACGCCGGCGGCGTTGAACACGGGCGCCATGATGGGTGCGTCTTCCTTGGTCTGCGAACGCCAGTAGCCGCCATGGATGAACACGAACACGGGCGCCGGCCGGTGCGCCGCAGCCGGCAGGAAGATGTCCAGGCGTTCGGCCGCGCCCATGCCATAGTGCAGGTCGCATACCGCGGCGCAGCGGTCGCGCGCCGCCTCGGCCAGCTCGGCGTACTCGCGCACGCAGGCGTCGAAGTCGGGCACCGAGGCGCGGGCGTTGTACTGCACGGCGCGCTGCGCCAGGTCGGCGAACAGCAGGTCAGGCTTCCTGGGAGTCATGCGAGGCGATGTCCTTGAAGGGAGTGAAGCGTTCGATCAGCGCCACCGTCTTGCGGTAGTGCTCGGCCAGCAGCGCGACGGCGCGCTTGCTGTCGCGCGCCAGCGCGGCATCCATCAGGTCCTGGTGCTCGCGGCCGACGTCGCGGCCCACGTCGCCCCATCCGGAGCGGCCGCGCAGCGTGGGGCGCCGGTAGCGTTCGGTTTGCGTGTACATCTGCAGCGACAGCTCCATCAACCAGCGCGAGCCACAGGCCGCGATCAGCGCGCGGTGGAAATCCAGGTGGCGCTGTTCCAGCATCTCGCTGGCCTCGTCGTCGGGCGCCGGCATGTCGTGGACCCGCCGGGCAGCCAGATTGAGCGCGTGGTAGGCCGCCACCAGGCGGGTTTCCCAGACATCGTCGCCGTTCTTGAGCGACCGGCGCATGGCCTCGCAGTCGATCAGGATGCGGGTCTCGGCCGCGTCCCACATTTCCTCGCGCGAGAACGGGGCGACCCGGAAGCCGCGCGAGGCGGTCGATACGACCATGCGTTCGCTCTGCAGGCGGTTCAGCGCCTCGCGGATGGGCGAGAAGCTGATGCCGTAGCGCTGTTTCAGGAACTCCAGGCGCAGGGATTGCCCAGGCTCGATGTCCCCCGAGATGAGATCGCGCCGCAGCGAGCGGTAGACCTGCTCGGCCAGGGTGATCTCCTCGACCTCGCCGTCCGGCGCATCGTAAGGCACGCCGGACTCCTGCCGGGCCGCCTTCACTCGTGGTTTCAACTCGCTTCTCCTGGGCAAGGCCCGCCCCGCGCGGGGGCGGCGGATTCAGAACTTCCCAGATAATAATTCGCCGCAGCCGGGCACGCTCGTGGACAGTCCCAGTTTGCGCATCATCTGCCACGAAGTGGCCACCGCCGCCGAGACCGTGGGGATGCCCGATTCGTCCTGCACCTTCTGGATCGAGGGCAGCGATTGCATCTGCACGCAGGCCGACAGCACCAGGGCGTCGATGTTGCCCCGGTCCAGGCGCTTGTAGATCTCGACCAGGCGCGCCGGGTCCTGGGCCGCCACCTGCAGGTTGTCCGGGATCTCCAGCGCGACGTAGTCCTTGACCTCGATGCCCTCGCTTTCGATGTATTCCACGACCAGCTTCGTGAGCGGCTTCATGTAGGGGCAGACCACCGATACGCGTTTCGCGCCCATGGCGTGCAGGCCGTCGACCAGCGCGCCGGCGCTGGTCACCACCGGCGCCGGCGCGCCGTTCTCTTCGGTGCGGCGGGTCAGGCGCTCCTCGGACACGCGGTGGTAGCCCTTGCCCATGCTCATGATGGCCACCAGGCAGGCGTAGCCCAGCACGTCCACGCGCGCGTCCGACAGCTCGATCGCGCAGCGGTCGCTGTCGCGGTCCATGACCTCCAGCTCTTCCTTGGTCACTTTCTTCATGCGCATGCGGCTGGAATGGAAGGTGAAGCGTTCGGGCGCCACGGCTTCGCGGGCGCGGAACATGGCGGGAATCTCGGTTTCCATCGTGGTGTTGGACGACGGAACGATCTGGCCGATCTTGATGGGCGCGCCGGCGGCGCGGGTCGGAATGGCGGTCATGGGGTCAGGCCTCGGGGGAAGTCGGGGATGGCGGCGCGGCGTCGACGGACTGGTCCGGCAGCGGATCGGGATCGTCCAGGAACTGCGCGGGCTGCTGGGTGCGCCGGTTCACGCGCAGGTCGAATACGTCGAAACGGTTGTAGTGGCCGATGATGTCGTGCATCTGGCGCGGCTGGATGCAGCGCGACAGGTCCACGTCGGCGTAGACGATGCCTTCGCGGTCGATCAGCGGTTCGCCGATGACGCGGCCGTCCGGGCCCAGGATGCCGGAGAACGCGCTGTTCGAGCGGCGCAGGAGGTCGCGCGTGTGCGGATGGGAGGCCGCCATGGCCTCGACGATCTCTTCCGAGATGGTGGAGCACGACACCACCGTGTAGACCTTGCCTTCGAAGCTGTGGGCGGCCGCGCGCACGCGTATGGCCTCGGCCATGTCGTAGTCGGCCGGCGCCACCGGCAGCGAGATGTAGCTGGCCACGTGCACCAGTTCGCCTTGCGCCAGCAGCGAGAAACGCGCCAGCGTGTTGGTGTTCTCGCCGCAGGCCAGCGCGCCCAGCCGGCCGATGGCCGTGTCGTGCACGCGCAGGGAGGAGCCGTCGCCATTGGCCCAGGTCAGCTTCTCGGCCCAGGTCGGCACCAGCTTGCGGTGGCGGCCCAGCAGCTTGCCGTCGGGGCCGATGGTGACCAGCGTGTTGTAGATCGTGCCCAGGCCGTGCGCGGCCCGCTCGTTCACGCCCACCACCACGTGCACCTTGCATGCCTGCGCGGCGGCGGCGATGCGCCGGATCTCGGGACCGGGGATCTCGATGGCGCTGCGGCACAGCTTCTCGAACCACGGGCTGCCCTCGATGGGCGTCATGATCCAGTTCCAGTATGGATAGCCTGCCACGAACACCTCGGGAAAGGCCACCAGCGAGGCGCCGTTGCCGGCGGCCTCCTCGATCAGCGCGCACACCTTTTCCACGGTGGCGTCGGTGTCCAGGAAGACCGGAGCGGCCTGCACGGCCGCGGCCTTGAAACGGGGGAGATTCAACATGATGTTCCTTGCGTCCTCGATCAGAGTCCCAGATAGCGCTGGGCCAGTTCAGGCTGGCCCGACAGTTCGTCCGGCGTGCCCGCCCATACCACCCGCCCCTTCTCGACGATATGGTGGCGGTCGACCAGCGTGCGCATCTCGGCCAGGTTCTTGTCTATCACCACGATGGTCAGCCCTTCGCGCTTGAGCACGTCCAGGCAGCGCCAGATCTCCTGGCGAATGATGGGCGCCAGCCCCTCGGTGGCCTCGTCCAGCACCAGCAGCAGCGGGTTGGTCATCAGCGCGCGGCCGATGGCCAGCATCTGCTGCTCGCCGCCCGACAGCGTGCGCGACGACTGGCGGCGCCGCTCGCCCAGCCGGGGAAAGAGCTGGTAGATGCGAGGCAGGTCCCAGCCCGAGGCGCCGCGGCCGGCGCGGCGCGTGGCCACCAGGTTTTCCTCCACCGTGAGCGAGCCGAACACCCGCCGCCCCTCGGGCACCAGGCCCACGCCCAGCCGCGCCACCGTGTGCGGCGCCTGGTTGGCGAGGTCCCGGCCCTGTATGGCGACGCGGCCGGCACGCGCGGGCAGCATGCCCATCAGCGTGCGCACGGTGGTGGTCTTGCCCATGCCGTTGCGGCCGATCAGGGACACGACCTCGCCCTGCCTGGCCTCGAACGACAGGCCGAACAGCACCTCGCTCGATCCGTATCCCGCCCGGATGCCGTCCACGCTCAGCATGCCGCGTCTCCCAGATAGGCGCTGCGCACCTCGGGATGCTGGCGCACCTCGTCGCAGCTGCCGGTGAATATGAGCTTGCCGTAGACCAGCACGCTGATGCGGTCGGCCAGGGCGAACACCGCGTCCATGTCGTGCTCCACCAGCAGGATGCCATAACGCTCGCGCATGCCGGCCAGCAGCCGCGTCATCCGCGCCGATTCCTCGGGCCCCATGCCGGCCATGGGCTCGTCCAGCAGCAGCAGGCGCGGCTCGCGCGCCAGCGCCACCGCCAGTTCCAGCTGGCGCCGCTCGCCATGGGCCATGTCGGCCGCCGGCACGTCGGCACGGTCGGCCAGCCCCACCCGCTCCAGCCACGATTGCGCGCGCTCGGCCAGCCTGGCATCGCGCCGGGGATCGGACCAGATCGAAAAGATCGTGCGCGGCCCCACGGTCAGCGACAGCATGACGTTCTCGATGGCCGTGTACTCCAGGCACAGCTGGGTGATCTGGAACGACCGCCCCAGGCCGCGCCGCGCCCGCTCGTAGGCCGGCATCGCCGTCACGTCGCGCCCGACCAGGTGGATCCGGCCCGCGTCGGGCCGGATCTCGCCGCAGATCTGCGTGATCAGCGTGGACTTGCCCGCGCCGTTGGGACCGATCAGCGCGTGGATCTCGCCCGCGCGCACGGTCAGGTCCACGTTCTGCGTGGCCGCCACCGCGCCGAAGGACTTGCGCAGGCCGCGCACGTCCAGCAGGACTTCTTCCATGACCGCGCTATCCATGGCGCTTCCCTAGCCAGTGGCCGAATAGCCCATGCTTGCCGGCCAGCACCACCAGCACCAGGATGGGTCCCATGATGAACATCCAGTGCTCGGTCCAGGCGGACAGCGCCTGCTCCAGGCCCAGGAACACCCCGGCGCCCGCGATAGGCCCCAGCAGCGTGCCCACGCCGCCCAGGATGACGATGGCCATCAATTCGCCCGACTTGGTCCACGCCGCCATGTCGGGCGTGACCAGCTCGGCGTAGTTGGCCCACAGGATGCCGGCCATGCCGGTGCCCACGGCCGAGATCACGAAGGCGCTGAGCCGGTACGGCATGGGCGCCACGCCCAGGTTGACCGCGCGCCGCTCGCTCTGGCGCAGCGCCTGCAGCACCATGCCGTAGCGCGAGTTGACCAGCTTCACGCAGAAGACGGTCCACAGCGCCAGCACGGCCAGGCTGAAGTAATAGAAGCTGACCGGGTCCGCCAGGTCGATGCCCGGCAGCCGGCTGCGCTGCGACATCATCAGGCCGTCGTCGCCGCCGTACACCTGCAGCGACACCAGGATGAAATACATCATCTGCCCGAAGGCCAGCGTGATCATGATGAACTGCACCCCGCTGGTCCGCAGCGCCAGGTAGCCCACCACCCAGCCCAGCAGCGCGCAGCATGCCAGCGCGATGGGCCAGACGACCAGCGCCTGCGTGCTGCCGGCCCAGCCGAACAGCGGCCCGGCCTCTACCGCATGGAAGGTGATGATGGCCACCACGTAGCCGCCCAGGCCGAAGAACATGGCGTGGCCGAAACTGATCAGCGCGCCGTAGCCCAGCACCAGGTCCAGGCTGACCGCCGCCAGCCCGTAGATGACGAAACGCGTCATCGCGTTGATCAGATAGGGCGTATCGGTGGCGTGCGAAGCCACCGGCACGAGGGCCAGCAGCAACAGGCCCACCCAGCCGAACACGGCCCGGCGATTCCATTGCGTGAACAGGCCCGCCGTGCCGCGCCCGGGTACCGCGATTCCACTCATCCGGTTCATCCCAGGAGTCCCTTCGGTCGGAAGATAAGCACCAGCGCCATCAGCACGTAGACACTGGCCGACACCAGCCCGGCCGCCAGCATGTCGGCCACCTCGGGCGACAGCATCGCGCCCAGCAGTTGCGGGAAATAGGCGCGGCCCAGGCTGTCCACCATGCCGACCAGCAGCGCACCGGCCATCGCCCCGCGCACCGATCCCACGCCACCGATCACGATGACCACGAAGGTGGTGATCAGCACGCGCTCGCCCATGCCGATTTCCACCGCCAGCAGCGGCGCCGCCATCACCCCGGCCAGGCCGCACAACAGCGCACCCAGCCCGAATACCACGCTGTAGAGCTTCTGGATGTCGATGCCCAGCGCGTCCACCATCTCGCGGTCGTCGGCTCCGGCGCGCACCAGCATGCCCACGCGCGTCCGGTTGATCAGGAACCACAGCCCCAGCGCCACCAGCGCGCCCACCACGATGAAGGCCAGGCGCATCAGCGGGTAGCGGAAGCCCGGCGCCAGCGGCACCGTGCCGTCCAGGAAGGCGGGGATCTCGACCATGGGCGGCTGGCGCCCGAAGATCATGCTGACCGCCTCGTTGGTGAACAGGATCAGCCCGAAGGTCGCCAGCACCTGGTACAGGTGGTCGCGTTTGTACAGGCGCCGGATCACCGCGAACTCCACCAGCAGCCCGTACAGCGCGGCGCCGGCCAGGGCGGCCACCACGCCGGCGGCGAACGAGTTGGTGTGCCCGAGCGCGAACGCGCCGCAATAGGCTCCGACCATGTAGAACGACCCGTGGGTCAGGTTGATGACCCCCATGATGCCGAAGATCAGGGTCAGGCCCGACGCCAGCATGAAGAGCATGGCGCCGAACTGCAGGCCGTTCAACAGTTGTTCGAAGAGCAGGGCCATGGTCAGAGCTTGCACTGGCCGGCGTAGGCGTCCTGGTCGTCGCTGACTACCTTGCGCACGACCTTCGGCACGAACTCGTTGCCGCTGCGTTCGATCCGCATCAAGTAGTAGTCCTGGATGGGATGCTGGTTGTGGTTGAAGCGGAACTTGCCCCGCAGCGACTGGAAGTCCGCCTTGAGCAGCGCGGCGCGGAAGGCATCGCCCTTGGACAGGTCGCCATTGACCGCCTTGAGCGCCGAGCCGATCAGCAGCGCCGTGTCATAGGCCTGCATGCCGTAGTCGGTGGGCTTGCGGCCGTAGGTCTCGGTAAAGGCTTTCACGAAGGCGCGGCTTTGCGGATTGTCCATCTCGGTCGACCACATCCCCACGGTATAGAAGCCTTCGGCCGAGGCGCCCGAGGCCGCCAGCATGCGGCCATCCATCGAGAAGGCCGGCATCAGCATCGGCACGGTCTTGTTCAGGCCCGAGTTGGCGTATTGCTTGGCGAAATTGATGCCCGCGCCGCCCGGGTGGAACTGGTAGACCGCATCCGGCGCCAGCGACCGCACGCGCGCCATTTCCACCGAGAAGTCCGACTGGTCGAGCTTGGTATAGATCTCGGCCACCACTTCGCCCTTGTAGGTGCGCTTGAAACCGGCCAGCGCGTCGCGGCCCGCCTGGTAGTTGGGCGCCAGCAGCACCACGCGCTTGTAGCCCAGCTCGTTCGCGGCATGGCCACCCGCCGAGTGATAGGCATCGTTCTGGTACGAGGCGACAAAATAGTTCTTGTCGCACTTCTCGCCGGCAAAGGTCGAAGGGCCGGGGTTCAGGCTCACGTAATAGGCGCCGTCGCGCAGCACGCCCGGCGCCACGGCCGCCAGCACGTTCGAGAAATTCACGCCGGTGAACAGCTTGATGCCCGATTGCAGCATGCGGTCCGCGGCCTGCTTGGCATTGGCCGGCTTCAAGGCGTCGTCCTCGACCACCAGCTCCACCGGCACGCCGCCCAGCTTGCCGCCGCCCTGCTTGATCGCCAGGTTGAAGCCATCGCGCTCGTCCTCGCCGATGTAGCCGGCGGGCGTCGACAGCGTGGTGATGAAGCCGATCTTCACCGGCGCCTGGGCTTGCGCCGCGCCGGCACCCGCGAGAAGGAGCGCGCACAGTCCGCCCCGGATCATGTTCCTGACCATTGTTGTTCCCTATGGATGTACTGCAACAGCTGGAATGAACCCGCGCGGGCGCGGGGCTTGGACCCTAGACGGCCACCACCGGATGGCGCAGCGAGCCGATCTTCTCGACGTGGGCCTCGACCACGTCGCCCGGCCACAGCCACTCCTGCGGCGTGCGGCCGGCGCCCACGCCCTCGGGCGTGCCGGTGGCGATGATGTCGCCCGCCTCCATGGTCATGGCGGCGCTGATGTCGGCGATCAGGTGCGGCACCTTGAACAGCATGTGGCGGGTGTTCGAGCTTTGCTTGGTCACGCCGTTGACGGTCAGCGACAGGTCCAGCACGTGCGGATCGGGGATTTCATCGGCGGTCACGATGCAGGGGCCGAAGGGACCGTAGGTGTCCTGGCCCTTGGAATAGATCCACTGCCCGGCGCGGCGGCAGTCGCGCGCGCTGATGTCGATCATCACGCTGTAGCCGAACACGTAGTCCAGCGCGTCGGCCTCGGCCACTCGGTGCGTGCGCCGCCCCATGATCACCGCCAGCTCCACCTCCCAATCGAGCTGCTGGGTGATGTTGCCGTTGTGCTCGATGGCTTCGCCCGGACCGATCACGCTGGTGGGCGGCTTCGAGAAGATGACCGGCTTGGTGGGCAGGTCCTTCGAGGTGTCCAGCGTGCGGCTGGACTCTTCCACGTGCTCGACATAGTTCAGACCGATGCCGAAGATGTTCTTGCGCGGCCGCGGGATGGGCGCCAGCAGGCGGGCGTTCCCGGCCGGGATCGCCGTGCCCACCGGCCACTTGCCTTCGTGGGCCTTCAACAGCTCGGTGGCCGACCGTACCGCGTCCGGACCGAGGTCGATGAAGGCCAGCATGTCGTCGGGCAGCGGCACGCCGGCCACGGCCCCCAGACGGGCCAGGTCCACCACGCGGTCGCCCACCACCGCCCCCAGGCGGGCTTGTTCGGCAACGGTGGTGCGGTAGGTCACAAGACGCATTTCTGTTCTCCATAGGGTCGCGCGAGGCGACAAGAATCCCGCCGCGGGCCGGACCCGCGGTGTATGACAAGCATCGAATCAGGTGGGGACTAGCCGATCAGCGGTTGGTGGCCATCGTTTTCCGCCAGCGCTTCCTCGCGGTAGAGCTTGAGCGCATGCATGACCGGCAGGTCGTTGAAGCAGAACAGGCAGGCGTCGTCGCTGTCCGACGCGTTGGCGTGCTCGTGGAAAGCCCAGGACGGCACGCAGAAAATGTCGCGCTCCTGCCAGTCGTAGCGGCGGCCGTTGATGATGGAATAGCCCTTGCCCTTGGCCACCTGGTAGAGGAAGCTGCCCGTGTGCCGGTGGGCCTTGGTCTTTTCGCCGGGCCGCAGCATCTGCATGCTGGCGCCCATGGTCGCCATGACCGGACCACCGGTGGCGGGGTTGGTGTAGTTCATCAGCACGCCGTCGTACGGGCTGCCGTCGGTGGTCGCGGCGTAGCGCCGCAAGGCCTCGTAAGTCGGTTCCCACTCGTACTTGAACAGCGGCGAATACGGCTTGCTCCAGGTCTCGCCATAGGGCCGCAGCGCCACGCCGCCCCAGGCGGCGGTGGAATCGTCCACCGGATGGGTCACCGCCTGGTTCAGGTCGGGATGGACGGCGTAGAAGCCGGCTTCCAGCGCATTGACCAGCGGGATGTCCAGGCCGTCCTGCCAGATGCAGGGCGTGCCGTCTTCGCTCACGCCGTGCTCGTGCCAGGTGCCGTTGGGCGTGAGCACGAAATCGTTCGCGCCCAGCGTCATCTTGTGGCCGTCGACGATGGTGTAGGCGCCCCGCCCTTCCATGATGAAGCGCAGCGCGCTGGAGGAATGGCAATGGGCGGAGGCGACTTCGCCCGGGTGCATGACCTGCAGGCCCGAATACAGCCAGCCCACGGCCGCCGACACCTCGCGCCGGCCGGGGTTGTTCAGGTAGATGACGCGGCGGCCGGCCTGCTCCGGCGTGACCAGGTCCACCGAGCGCAGTACGTGCTCGCGCAGGTCGCGGTAGCGCCAGACCACCGGCACCGATTCCGACTTGGGTTGCCACGGCTCGATCTTGTTGGCCACGGTCCACAGCGCGCCGGTCTCGTACTTGGCGAGTTCCTCGTAGTACGCGACCAGCTCGGGCGTATCACCCACGTTGGCCCTGCCGATTACCTCTTCCCGATACGCATCGTGTCGCGCCATGGCGGACTCCATTTTTTATAAAAGATTTTACCTTTTCGAAATACTACCCTCCTTCCTCTATCTCTCACAAGAGATAGGTCATTAGGGTTTACCTGGAGAAGCACCCGATCCAGCGCCGTCATTCGACCGATGCTCCCGACTCGATGATGATGGGCCGAAAGCGGTCGATCTCCGTCTTGACGAATTGACCGAAGTCTTCGCGGGACATGTGGAAGCGGTCGTAGCCCTGCTCGGTGAACTTCGACAGCACACCGGGGTCGTCCATGGCCTTGTTGAAGGCGTTCGCCAGTTTCGCCACGACGGCAGGCGGCGTACCCCGTTTCACCTCGACCCCCACCCAGATATCCATCACGACACCGGGCTGGCCCAGCTCCGCCATGGTCGGAACATCGGGAAAGAACGGGCTGCGCTTGTCGGCGGCGATCCCTAGCGGAACGACCTTGCTGGCACGATACAGGTTCAGCACTGTCGGGACGGCATCGAAATTGATGTCCACTTCATTGCTCAAGACCGCCATCGTTGCTGCCGGAGCGCCTTTGTATGGGATATGGGTCAGGCGTGCGCGCGGATTGTTTCTGGAAAGCAGGTGTCCCAGGATGTGCGGACCCGTGCCGGGTCCCATCGACGCATAGTTGACATCGGTACTGCCCGCCAGGGCGCTGCGCAGTGTCTGCTCCGAACGGATCTTCCCTGCAGGGTTGCCATACAGCACGAGGGGCGCCTTGAGCAAGGCCGCCACAGGTTCGAAGTCGGTCGCCGGGTTGTACGAAATGTTCTTATAGAGCGTGGGATTGATCGCCAGCGCTCCCATTTCTCCGGCAAACACGGTATATCCATCCGCCGGCGACTGCTTGATCGCCGACGCGGCGATCTGGGCGCCGCCGCCCGGCCTGTTGTCCACGATGACCGGTTGGCCAAGTTCCCTGGCCAGGCCTGGCCCGATCGAGCGGATGATCGTATCGACCACGCCTCCGGGCGGAAAGGGGATCACCACCCGTATGGGCTTGGAAGGAAAGTCGCTCGCGGCCGCGTTGGCCGAAAGGACTAGCGCGCATGCTGCAAGCAGGGATTTCGGAAGCAGTGCTTTCATGATGTGACTCGAAGACGGATGGAGGACGAAGACACTAGAACTTGTGGCGCAGGCCCAGCGCGAGCGCCGACTGCGAATGGCTGCCGGAAACGGGTACCGTGAACAGGACGGCCTTGTTGTCGCCCGAGTTGCGTTGATGAAGCGCAAGGATGTAGACGTCGGTACGCTTGGAAAGGTAGTAGTTGACCGCTCCCATCACCATGTTGCGGTTCATCCCATCAGTTCTCTCGTGCGTATAGCCGACTGTCCCGACGAGGCCGCTGGCGAGCGGAAACGTACCGGCCACATGGTAGTTCCGTAATTTCTGCGAAGCGCCTTGCGCGACGAAGTTCGTCTGGGTGTACAAGCCCATGAGCTTGACGCCACCGAGGTCGTAGCTGACTCCCAGCCCGACGTTCAGGACATGATCGGTCGCGAACTGGATGGCTCCGCCACCGGGCGCCACCGTGGCGGCCTCCAGGAACCGGCTGATCCCGAGCGCGGAGTACGGAGCGATCACGCGGTTATTGACTCGCGTAAACGCCGCCCCAACGAAAGGGCGCCCTCCTTGTACTTGGCTTCGCCGCTGAAGGCGCGACGCGTGGTGACATCGCCGGCGGCTTCGCCGAATGCCGTCATCAAGGCGGCTGACAGCGGTCCACGCTTGAAGCTGTACTTGACCGAGTTGTCGAGCCGTTCTCCCGCGACGCGATCCAGACCACCTGTAGCCCAGCCGAGGCCACCGACGCCATAAGGGGTGGCGTAAAACTCGGAAAGGCTGAACATGGCATCGTACTGGCGGCCCAGCGACAGCGTGTGGGTTCCATTACCCAGGCCGACATAGGACTGCCGGCCGAACAGGATACCTCCCTGTCCCGACATGCCGGTATCGATCCCGAAACCCGCCTCCAGCACAAAGTTTGCTTTCAGTCCGTTGCCCAGATCTTCGACTCCCCTGAAGCCGAGCCTATTGGGCATCTGGTCTCCCGCGGTCAGGGCCAATTGCGATTTACCCCCGACGTCATCGATATAGCGAACCGAGGCGTCGACCACGCCGTACATCTCGACCTGTCCCCACGCGGCGGCCGGAGCCACCAGGGTGGGAACCAACGCGGCAACCGCCGCCTGCGCGTTCTTCTTCAGGTCCATCGCCTTCCCTTTTCAATATTTAGTATTCTGTATACTAAATATCAATTTAGAACAGAAATATAGGGGTAAGCCCGGACTTGCACCACCACAAACGATATACTGTATATTGAATACTTTTATGTCAAAACGAGACCGGAAGCGTGGCCACGGCCACATGCCGGCGGGAGCGAGCGACATGGGTTCAGCGGACGGCCAGCGTCCCAACTTCGTCTACATCCTTGCAGACGATCTAGGTTATGCCGACCTGGGTTGTACGGGCGCCGTCGATGCGCAGGGAAGTCCGGTCGACGTCTCCCCTCGCCTGGATGGACTGGCCCGGGAAGGCATCCGGTTCACGCGGGGGTACGCAAACTCTCCCGTGTGCTCTCCTACGCGGCTGGCACTGATTACCGGCCGCTGGCAGTATCGGCTTCGGGCCGGAGCCGAAGAGCCGCTGACCGCCGGAGCATCCGGAGACAAGATCTTCGGGCTTCCGCCTTCGCATCCGACTCTACCCTCCCTGTTGGGCGGGGCAGGCTATCGCACGGCGCTCGTGGGCAAGTGGCACCTCGGCTATCCGCCGCAGTTCGGGCCGCGGCTTTCGGGTTACGGCGAGTTCTACGGCTTTCATGCGGGAGGCTCCGGCTACTTCTCGCATTGCGACTCGCGAGGCAAGGCCGATCTATGGCTGAATGAAGAGCCGCTCAGTGAAGAAGGCTACCTGACCGATCTGCTGAGCAAACGCGCCGTCTCCTTCATCCAGCGGCAGACCCCCGCGCAGCCGTTCCTGCTCAGCCTGCATTACAGCGCGCCCCACTGGCCCTGGCTGTCCCGCGACGACGAGAGCGAATCCCGGCGCATCGGCCGCAATCTGAAGCATACGGACGGCGGATCGCTGCAAACCTACCAGCGGATGATCTCGCACATGGACGAAGGCATAGGCTGGGTGCTGGATGCGCTCGACCGTCAGGGGCTGGCAGACAACACGCTGGTCGTCTTCACCTCGGACAACGGGGGAGAACGCTTCTCCAATAACTGGCCTCTGACAGGACGTAAGATGGACCTGCTCGAGGGCGGGATCCGCGTGCCATTGATCGCCAGATGGCCCGCCCGCTGGGCGGGCGGAAAGGTGTGCGACCTGCCGAACCAGACGATGGACTGGACCGCGACCATGCTGGACGCCGCCCGGGTGCCGCCCCACTCCGGCTTTCCGCTCGACGGCGTCAGCCTGCTGCCGGCACTGTCCGCCTCCCCTTCTCCGGCCCCGTTCAACCGCGACCTGTTCTGGCGCATGAAGCACCGGGAACAAGCCGCGACGGTCCGGGGCAAATGGAAATACCTCCGCGTGGACGGCCACGAGTACTTATTCGACCTGGAAGCCGACCCCGCAGAACGCGCGAACATGGCATCGCGAGAGCCCGGGTATCTCGCGGACTTGCGCCACGCCTGGAATGTCTGGAACGAGGCCATCCCCCCCATTCCCGACGATGCCGGTGTCTCGCTGGTATTCGGCCCCGGCGACCTGCCTGTCGCCACCTTCTGACCCCCTTGTTTTCGAGCCGCCATGAAACGCATCCTGCCCCTGCTTCTGCTCCCCGCCTGCCTCTGGTCGCCGTCCTCCCATGCGGGCGGGTATCCGGACAGATACATCAAGATCCTGATCCCGTTCACGGCGGGCGGCGCGGTGGACAACATCGTGCGCGCGATGAGTCCCGAGCTGTCGGCCGACCTCGGCCAACCCATCGTGGTGGAAAACAAGCCGGGCGGCGGCGCGCAGGTTGCGGCGACTGCGCTCCTGCAGGCGCCGGCGGACGGGTATACGCTGCTTGCCGCGCCTGGCGGCGTCTTTGCCCTGAATCCCCATCTCTACAAGCAACTGGCCTACGATCCCCGCGCCGACTTCGAGGGTATCGCCACGTTGACGACGGCCCCCATGGTGATGTTCTCCAATCCCAAGGGCCGCATACCGCACATATCCGCCTTCAGGACGGCGCTGGCCAACGGCGACTTCATCAAATACGCATCGCCCGGGCAGGGCACCGCCCCGCATCTGTTCGGCCACATGATTGGCGCCGCCTTTCCGAAAGCGAATCTGCTGCACGTCCCGTACCGCGGCGCGCCCCAGGCGATCCAGGCTGTACTGAGCCAAGAAGTGGACCTCATGTTCGACGCCGTGCCGACCGTAGTCGGGCTCGTCCGCAACGGCCAGGTTCGGCCGCTGGCCATCGCGGCCGAGCATCGCCACCCGCTGTTTCCCGAGACACCCACCCTGCGGGAACTGGGAATGCCGCAGATCTCGATGGATTTCTGGGTAGGCGTGGTGGCGCGCAAGGGAACACCCGCAGCCGTCGTCGATCGCTTGCACGCGGCTTTCCAGAAAGCGCTGGACACCCCGGCCATCGCTCGCATGCTGCAAGACCGCGGCTATACCAGGCTGACGATGTCACCCCGGGAGTTCGACGGCCTGATCCGTTCCGAACTCGAGAAATACGGCCCCATCGTCAAGGCCACCGGCGCCACGATCGACTGAGGCCGGCAGGCCGCTACGGGAAGAGCTGAATCGCAGGCAGCGGCGCGTCGCCATTGAGCAGATCGACGCGCTTCAATCGTATCCTGAACGTGTCCTCGTGCGGCACCAGTTCATGCCTGGCGACGGCGGCATAGGTCCATTGCTCGTCGCCTCGGGCTTCGCAGTAGATCATCGGTGTGCGCATGCGGTACATCCGGCCATCGGCCCCCTCCAGTCTCGGGAGCTGCAAGACGTGCAGGCATCGGCTGGCGGGCTGCTGCGAATAGGCTCGCGGCTGCTGCAGGCGGTCTATGCGCAGCTTCAGGAGCAGGCGATCCTCGTACGTAATCGAGGCATGGTCGACCGGATCCTGCTGATCGCAGCCCAGCGGTATCCAATAGACGCCGTCTGAGGTAAACAAGTCCTGCCATTGATCCAGGCGCTTCTCGTCGAGCAGCCGTGCTTCCTCGTAGATGAATTCCGCAAGAGCCTCGCGCGTGGCATTTGATACGTTCATGGGGGTTCGCCGTCGAAAAAGGAAATGAGCGGATTCCGCCGTGTCCGGCCGGTCAGTCCGTAGCCATCAGGGCGCTCCAGGCCCGATAGAAATTGCGCATGGGCAGCTCGCTGTTGCCGCTGGCCTCCGCCGGCAACTCCCGTTCCTCGCCATGATGCTCGCGATGCAGGCTCACCCAAGGGTTGCCGCGGTGGACCAACGCCCGCTGCATGGTTTCGAATACGTGGATGTCGTCGTGCGCCACGATCGAGGCAGGCGAGAAGACCAACCGGTTGTACGTCAACGTACGGCGCAGCAGTTCGGGCGGTGCCCCCACGGGCTCCAGCGCGAAGATCTCCACCAGCGTGCGGCCGACGTCCAGCGGCCGCACGATCCGCAAGGTCTGCGGCGAGCTCTTGAGCGCCAGCGTGGGAAACAGCACGGAGTTCTGTGGCGTGAACGCCAGCACGGCCTTCGTCCGCGCCTCGCCGAGTGCCGCCTGCAGCGATTCCTCATACCCCGGGACTGGCGCGTAGCCGGAATGAATGCTTCCCCGGATCCCCAGGATGCAGTGGCCATGGGCATGCACCCGCGCCCCGGCGTCTCGGTAGAAATCATGGCCCGAGCCGAAAGGCAACAACTGGGCCAATTCGGTTGGAAGAGGTGTTTCGTCCGGCCAGCCTTGGGCGGCATCGCGCGCCGTCTGCCAGGCCGACTCGTGGGTCGATATCGGGTGGACGGCGTCGACGACATTCTCGATGTACATCTTCCAGTTGCATGCAATCACGCTGCGCAGGCTGCCCCCCGCGATCCGAAGCTCGCCCTGCGGCGAGCGGTCGGCCAGATTGTCCAGCACGGAAAGCATGTCGCCGAAATATTCGCGGAATGGCAGCCCCTCCGGCGCAGCGCGCGCGAAGACGAAGCCGCGGTAGGTTTCGCTGGCGAGCCGTTCCAGGCCTTGTGCCGCTTCCGTCTGGAGAAGACGGCTTCCTTCGTAGCCCGCACGCAGCGGAATGCCAAGCGTCGAACCGTCGAGACGGTAGGTCCAGGCGTGATACGGACACCGCAGCAGCTTCCCTGCATTGCCCGAGGGCTGCGAGACGATCATTGCCCCCTTGTGGGCGCAGCGATTGGGCAGTACCTGGATCTGCCCATCCGGCTGCCGGATCATGATCACCGGAAGCCGCGCGATCCAGGTGGTGATGAAGTCGCCGGGATTCGGCACCTGGCTCGCATGTCCCACGTAGACCCAGCCGCGCGCGAACAGACGCTCGCATTCCAGGTCGAACACCTGCGGGTCGAGGTAGACATCCCGATGCACGCGGTCGCCGTCGAATAGCTGGTCGGCAGCCGGCGCCTGGCGGTAAGGAACGGAGTGATTCATCGCAAGTGATCCTGGGTGGTGACGGGTGCCGGCGTGGCGATGAAGCGGCATGCGGCGTGCCGCCCCATGGCGGCGCACTCCACCTCCTCCACGGCGGCGGGGGCGCCCAGCACGGCGGAGGCCATGGCCTGGAAGACGCCGGCGATAGGCGCGCATACGGGATGGAGGGCAGCGCCATATCCCTGGGCGAAGGGGCTGTTGACCACCGTCAGTTCCACGGATGACGCCTGATGTTCGATCCGCCAGGCGCCCCAGCCCAGATCGGCGGAGGCCTCTTGCATGAAACCGGACAATTCCGCGGCTGGCATGTGGCTGATGTATGCCTGCACGCTCCTGCCGCCATGGCGGGCGGCGGAGGCAGCCATCATCCTCAGCACCCGGAGGCGGGTCAGCTCGTCCAGCTCATGCAGCATGCCCATCAGCACGTCGGGCCGCATGAGCAGGTAGCGCCGGTCCTGGTCGCGGATTTCCCCGGCCACGACATCGAACGTCAGGCGAGAGCGCAGCGTACCCATGGGCTTCCTACCAGGTAGCGATCAATCGGTTGCTTGCCAGGCCGTTGTCCAGGATCTTCTCGGCGGCCTCCGCGCCCAGCACCGGCAACCCCGCCGGGTCGATGAGGCCGACCTGGGCCAGCACGCTCGCCTGGTCCCAGTAGATATGCTCGTGGCAGATCTTGTTGCCCCGGAACTTCACCACGCCGATGAGACCGAACTTGACGAACTTGCCAGTGGGCGCGACCCCGGGCAGCAGCCACTCGATCGCCCGGTCATGGGTGAAGCTCATGATCACTTCGTCGACGATCTGGTTGACCCCGACCGTGCGGGACACGCTGATCTGCTTCATGTCCGCAGGATTGCAGGGAATGAAATACTCGCTGTAGAAGCGATGCAGGTCCGCATAACCTACCCCGCCCGTCATCGTGGGAATGTGGTTGACGTAGGGCGACGGCACCATGGTGGCCATGGTCTTACCGGCGTCCCGCGTCGTGAATTCGAAATCCAGATGCGCCTCCCACAGCGCCTCCAGATCGTAGCGGGGGCCGATGTGCGATTTCAGGAACACGATGGTCCTGTCGTATGCGTTGGATGCGGAGACGGCCTCGAAGTGATCTCCGCCCTGCCGCGCGAACGCGTGATGGCACTCGGGATACAGATGCACCCGTACGGCCGGCGAAGCCCTGCCCGCCTCGACCAGCACGCGCTGGGCGGCGGGAGGACAATACGTATCCTGTCCGGCCACATGCAGCAACGCCTTCTTCCCTGGCGGCAAGGCCTGGCCGATTACCTGCTCCAGCCCGACCCCGTAGTAGGAAGCCGCAACGCGCACCTCGGTATGCAGCAGCGCGAGATAGGCGATGCGTCCGCCCAGACAATAGCCGACGGCGCCGACGTCGCCCTCGCACGCATAGCGGGCCTTCAGGAAGGCTATGCTGCGGCGCAGATCGTCCATGGCCTCGTCGTCGGAAAACCGATCGAGGAGGCCCAAGGCCTGCTCCATGGCGCCGGGCGCCCGCGGCTCCAGCCGGATGCCCGGCCGCTGGCGCCAGAACAGGTCGGGTGCGAAGGCGACGTATCCCTCTTGCGCAAACTCATCGCACACGGACTGGATGTTGTCATTGACTCCGAATATCTCCTGAAGGACCAGGAGGAGCGGGCCGCGTTGCTCCTCGGGAAGCGACAAGTACCCGCCGAAGCGGTCCGATACATCGATGAACGATCCCATGCTGTCACCTTTCGATATGCGCCAAACCCGTTGCGGACAGAAGGACCTTGACCGTCTCGCCGGGAGCGGGAGCAAAGCGGGATACGGCCAGAAAATTGAGGTCCTGCCGCTCCGCCCGGAGTTCGACAAGATAGGGGTAAGGCCATTCGGCCGGACGTCTGTGCGCTTCGGTGTAGCCACACACCTGGGCTTCCAGCAGCGTGCGCGCGTCGAAAGCGCCATGGCCGCACCGGGCGCACAGGCGCCGCCGTGGAAACGTCGCGCGATGACAGTGCGCGCATTCGTAGTAAGTGAAGCTCATTGCGCCCTCTCGAGAATGGCGGCATTGGCACACATACCGTACCGGTACTCGACCATGCCGTAGCCCGACACCAGGGCACGGTCTGCCTTGGACAGCTGGCGCTCGCCGGCACGCCCCAGGAGCTGCAGCGCCGCTTCGGTGAGACCATGCAGGCCGCCGGCCGCGCCGGCCTGGCCGGCGGATAGCTGCCCCCCCGATGTATTCAGTGGAAACCGGCCGGCCAGCACTCTGTCGTTCAGGAACGATCGCAGTTCGCCCGGCGCGACGATGCCCAGATCTTCCAACTGCACGAGCGCCATGACGGGGTAGTCGTCATAGACGGAGACAAGGTCCAGCTCCTCCCGCCGCACGCCGGCGTTCGCGAACAGGCGGTCGGAAATGGCCCTGAGCCCCGTCGTCAGGCCATCCCCCGATTGGTCGTCGAAGTTGTAGTTGCAGTCGATCGCCTTGATCCGGATCGCCGGCGATCCGGCCGGAAGCGCGGAAACGTGGCTGAGGAGTATCGCATTGGCTCCCGCCACGACCGGAACGCAGTCATAGATGCACAGGGGATCGGCGACGCGGGGAGCGGCCAGGTAGTCCTCCAGGGACAACGGGCTGCGGTACACCGCATTCGGATTGGCCGACGCCCAGTTGCGCTGGCCGACCGCCAGCGCGCCATAGTCCGCCCGCTCCAGCCCATGCTTGCGCATGTGGCGCTGCGTCAGCAGGGCGAAAAGCGTGTTGGGGTTGGCGATGCCCAGCGGGGCCAGGTACTGGCGCGTCGTGCCGTTGTAGTTGGCCGCCAGTTCCTTGAAATCGTCGGGGCCGAACACGTCGCCCGCCAGCAGGGCAATATGTCGGGCGTGCCCGCATTCGATCGCGGCGATGGCGTGCCTGAGCATGTTGACGCCCGAGGCGCCGCCATGGCCGTCGTCGAGCGACCAGCGGATGTTCAGGCCCAGGCGCCAGGCCATGTCGATGCAACGGTCGGGTTTGAGCGTGAAGGACGCAACGCCCAGGCCGTCCACATCCCTGGCTTCCAGTCCGCCAGCTTCGAGCAGGGCCTCGAAGGCGCCCGCCAGCAGTTCTTCCGTGGTGGCCGTCGTGCGGCGCACATAGGGAAGCTCCGACGCGGCATGCAGTCGCGCGCTGTTCATCGCTTCACCGCATGGCCTGATGCAGCGAGGTCCCACGTATCGGCCGTGACACCTTCCTGGCGCAGCTTGTACTTCTGCACCTTGCCGTTCTCGGTCTTGGGCAGGTCGTCGACGAAGCGCACGAATCGCGGGACCGCGAAATGCGGCATGCGCGACTCGCACCATCTGACGACGTCCAGGCCGGCAATCCCATGCCCTGCCCTCGGCACGATCGCGCACATGACCTCGTCCTCGGCCAGTTCCGATGGCACGGCATATACCGCGACGTGCTCGACCCCTGGCATGAGCCCGACCACCTGCTCGACCTCGTAGGACGAGATGTTCTCGCCTCGCCGCCGGATGCTGTCCTTCAGCCTGTCGAGGAACTTGAAATACCCCGCCTCGTCCCGGACCACCCGGTCACCGGTGTGCAGCCAGAGGTTGCGCCAAGCCTCGATCGTCTTGTCCGGCATGCCGAAGTAGCCCAGGGCGAAAGCGAATGGCTCGCGCGCCCGGAGCACCAGCTCGCCCGGCGTGCCGTGGGGCACTTCGTTGTCCTGCTCGTCCACGACCCTGGCCTCGAAACCGTCGATGACCTTGCCCATCCATCCCGGCTTGCGGTCTTCCAAGCTGCTGCCGATGACGAAATTCGATTCCGTGGAGCCGAAGCCGTCAATCATCCGAATGCCGGTTCTCGGCTCGAATTCCTGGAAGTACTTTTCCGGCACGCCCGGCGCCAGGGCGACACGCACCCGATGCTGGCGCTCGGACGCATCGGCAGGCCGGGAAAGCAACATGGGCACCATCGCGCCCAGCAGGTACGTCACCGTGGCATCGCTTTCGATCAGGTGCCGGTAGAAGCGCGAGACCGAAAAGCGCTCGCCTATCACCATCCGTCCCCCCGATACCAGTGCCTGGTAGAACGTGTTCAGGGCATTGACGTGGAACAGCGGCAGGCAGGTGTAGAGCACGTCATCCTCGCGGATGCCGATGTTCGCGATCGAGTAGTGACCCCACCAGTAGAGCTGCGCATGCGAACACATCACCCCCTTCGACGGCCCGGAGGTGCCGGACGTATACATGACCAGCGCAGGCTCGGACGCCTCGCCCGGATCGCCTTCCGACAGCGGTGCGGACTTCTTTTCCAGAAGCTGCGCATTCTTCAGCTGTGCGGAGGATGCCGGCGGCGCATCCACGAACCAGATGCGGGCAAGGCCGTTGATGGTGCCGGCGTCGCACTCCAGCGCGCTCATGAGATGAGGCATCTGCCCGGACTCGGTGATCAGCGCCCGGGATGCCGAGTTCTGCAGGTAGTAGGCGAGCTGGTGGCCCTTGGAGGCCGTATTGACGGGCACCAGGAACAGGCCGAGCTGCGCGCAGGCCGTGAAAGCCTCCAGGAACTCCAGCCGGTTGCCAAGCTGGATGGCAACCCGGTCCCCCTTGCGCAGGCCCGCCTCGGCCAGCGTGGCCGCCAGCCTGCCGGAAGTTTCCAGCAGCGCCTCGGCACTGAGCTCCCGGCCGCCGCCCGATACCAGGATCCGCCCCGGGGCGCGGCGGGCGCGCTCGCGCAGCAAATGGATGATGTGCCGCTGGAACGGAGCCGGGACAAGGGGAAACGAGGAAGTCGTCATGGTTACGCCGAAAGCTGCTAATTTGAAAATACAGTATATAGTATACTGTATTGAAATTGGAAGCCTTGAATCGGACCGCAAGCCTGGCCGACTTGGCGACAACCTCGACGGAGATGGGCGTGCGGCAAACGACGGGAATTGCGCTGGAAGAACTGACGGTCCTGGTGACGGGAAGCCAGCGGGGATTGGGGCTGGCGCTCGTCCATGAACTGTCGGCGCGGGGGACCCGTGTCTACGCGGGGCACCGCTCGGCCGGCGTGCCGGCCGAACTAGACCTGCCAGGCGTTACGCCGGTATTCATGGAGCTGGGCGCAACGCCCCTGCCCCGCCTGCCGGACGTCGACTATGTCGTGAACAATGCCGGCATCAACCGGAATACCCCGCTCGACTCTCCCCAGGCCACGCAGGCACTGGACGAAGAGCTGCGCACCAACGTCCTCGGCACGCTAAACCTAATCCATCACTACCTGCCCCGGCTGGCCGGGCGCCCGGCCGCCGGCTTCGTGAACGTCATCAGCGCCCTGGCGATCGCTCCCAACTACTTCTGCGCCACTTACAGCGCCTCGAAGGCGGCCCTGCATTCGTTATGCGTATCGCTGCGCCAGGTTGCCGGCGACAAGGGTTTCCATGTGTTGAACGTCTATCCCACGGCAATCGACACACGCCTGACCGACGGCCTGACCATCCCGAAACTCGCCCCGGCCGAGGTGGCACGCGCCATCGTCGATGCATGGTCGGCGGGAGACTGCGAGCTATTCTTCCAATAGGCGCGCAACGGCCGGGCAGCTAGGCAGCCGCGCCGGAAAGCACGGGGCGTTCATGTACACTCCGGCATACGGGCCCTCCGGCTGTTACCCCGAGACACATGCAGATGAAGCGAGCTCTTCCCGGCTCGCAGGGATTCGTTACGTACAGATAAATGGTCGTCAAGATAAAAATCAAAGATGTCGTCTATGCCGACATCAAGCAGAAGATCCTGTCCGGCGCCTATTCCCCGGACGACCGGATCGTCGACCTGGACGTCGCCGCGACGATGAACGTCTCGCGCATGCCGGTGCGCGAGGCGCTGCTGCAACTGCAGACCGAAGGCTATCTGAACGTCACCACGCGGGGCTTTGCCTTGCGGCAGTTCTCCATGCAGGAGATCAAGGACATCTTCGACATCCGGATGCTCCTCGAGCCCCATGCCGCCAAGTTGGCGGTCCAACAGGTCACTCCCGAGTTCATCCGGACGTTGCGGGCGGACCTGGACGCCGCCAAGCGCGCGCTTGCCGACGACGACACACCCGCGATGATGAAGGCCAACCGAGCCTTCCGTTCCAGTTGGCTGGCGGTGGTTCCCAATGAGCGGCTCGTAGCTACCATCAATCATTTGCAGGACCATGCGGAGACCGTCCGGCTTGCGACGCTGAGGTCCAGACAGGCCAAGGAAGCCTCGTACGAACGGAATCTCCAGTTGCTCGAGGCGTTCGAACAGAAGGACGCCGCCCTGGCCAGGCGCATTGCCAGGCAGAACCTGGTTGACTCGTTCGCGTTCTACAAGGAACTTTCCGAGTCGCGCTCCGCCTGACTCGAGGCTCGCGCAGAGCCTCCCTCCCGTAGCACGGGTTTCCATCCATGCCAACGGCACAACAGCGATCAACTGTTCCTGCATGAACAGCACATTTCCCCGCTTGCGGCCTGCCTAGAATACTGGGGCCCTCCACGGCGTACGCGGCTCCGGCAGGTCAGCAGACCCGGCCCGACGCCTGTGGAATCCCCAACAAGACAGACATCATGGAGACGCTGATGACCCTGAACAATCGCGTTCGGCTGCTCGGCATCGCACTTTCCCTGGGCGCCGCCCCCGCTGCGTTGGCGCAGGCCTATCCCAGCAAGCCGATCAAGTTCATCACGGCCTCGACCGGCAGCCCCCAGGACGTGGTGGGCCGCATCTTCGCCCAGAAGATCACCGAAACCACATCGCATCCGGTGGTGGTCGAGAGCCGCGCCGGGGCGGGGGCGCTGATCTCGATCCAGGCGACGGCCAAGGCGCCGGCCGATGGCTACAACGTCCTGGTCAGCTCCACCGCTTTCGCGGTCACTCCTTATCTCAGCAGCCACATCGCGACGCATCCGCACACCTTCCGCAAGCTGCCCTACGACCCGCGAAAGGACTTCGAACCGATACGGCCGATCCTGAATACCGCGTTCTTCGTCGTGGTCGGCGCGAACAGCCCCTACAAGACGCTGGGGGACATCATCCGGGCCGCCAGGGAGCAACCCGGCCGGGTGACCTATGGATCGTGGTTCGTGGGCAGTCCCGGACACCTGGGCGGACTGCGGCTGCAATCGCTGAAAGGCATCGAGATGCTGCACGTGCCGTTCAAGGACATGGGCCAGTTGATGGCCGCCGTCACCGCCGGGGAAGTCGGGTGGACGCTGGGCAGCGACGCCAGCGCTGGACCGTTGGAGAAGGCGGGCAAGCTGCGCTATCTCGCGATCGCCGCGCCCACGCGCTCGCCCATCCATCCGCAGGTGCCTTCGGTGGACGAAAGCCCGGACACGAAGGGGTACGACGTGCAGGCCTGGGTCGGCCTGTTCGCGCCGCCCGGCACGCCCGAGGCGATCAAGCAGCGCATCAGCGACGACGTCGCCGCCGTCCTGAAGTCGCCGCAGATCGTCGAACGCTACCGGCTGCTGGGCTACGAGAACCCGGACCTCGATCCCGGGCAGTTCGCCGCCCGCATCCAGCGCGACACGGACGCCTGGGGCGCCGTCATCAAGCAGGCCGGCCTGCGGCTGGACGACTGACCGCCACGCGCAACCAGAAGAGGAAGCTTTTCATGCAATCGAAGCCAAGGCCGGGAACGATGGATCGATACCGGGTGCAAGGCCAGCTTGCCGTCGTGACCGGCGGCGCCCACGGCATCGGCCTCGCATGCGCCGGACTGCTGCGCGAAGCGGGAGCCCGAGTGGTGATCGTCGACCGCGACGGCCCCGCCGCCCGGGCCGCCGCGCAGGCGCTGGGCGACGGCGACGCCCGGGAACTGGATGTCCAGGATGCGGGCGGTATCGGCCCCGTGTTCGCTTCCATCCGCGCGCATCACGGCCCCATCGGCATCCTGATCAACAACGCCGGCATCTCGATCCGCAAGGGCGCCCTGGAACTGGAGCTGGAGATGTGGAGGCAGGTCCTGGACGTCAACGTGACCGGCGCCTTCCTGTGCGCGCGGGAAGCGGTGCGCAACATGGGCGCGGCGGGTGGCTGCATCGTCAACACCGCATCCATCATGGGGCTGTCCGGCGGAAGCCTGTATCCCAACGCGGCCTACCATACCGCCAAGGGCGCGGTGGTCAACATGACGCGGTCGCTGGCGATCGAGTGGGCGCCGCGCCGGATTCGGGTCAACGCCGTGGCGCCGACCTGGACCCGCACCTCGTTCATCGGCGAACTCTCGGCCGACGTCCGTACGCGCATCGATGCCCTGACTCCGCTGGGAAGGCTGGCCGAACCCGAGGACGTGGCCGAGGCCATGCTGTTCCTGGCCAGCCCCGCCGCCTCGATGATCACGGGGCACATCCTTCCGGTGGACGGCGGCTACCTCGCCCAGTAGATTCCGTCCATGCCTCCCGTTGCCATTGCCTGCGCCATCCTCGCCCCGCTGATCTGGGGCGCCCAACTCGTCGTCATCAAGATCGGCCTCGCGGCGTTCCCGCCGCTGTTCTTCGTGTCGCTGCGCTTCGCCATCCTCTCGGCCATCCTGCTTCCCTTCGTGCCCCGGCCACGGCGCGACCAGGTGTGGCCTGTCATCCTGATCTCCATCTTCATGGGCGGCCTGAACTTCTCGCTGATCTTCATGGGACTGGGGCAAGGTCAGGCCAGCCTGGCCGGCGTGGCCATCCAGCTGGCGACGCCGTTCACGGTGCTGCTGGCCTGGCCGCTGCTGGGCGAACGTCCGCCGCTGCGCGTCCTGCTGGGCGTGGCCATCGCGTTCGGGGGCGTGGCCCTGGCCACCGTCGATCCCGGCGCGCAGGTCGCGCTGCTGCCCACGCTCATGTTCGTCGGCGCGGCCTTCGGCCTGGCCATGGGCGGCGTGCTGACGAAGCGCTACGGCCCCTTCGATCCGTTCATGCTGGTCGCCTGGATGTCCACCCTCGCACTGCCGCAGATTTTCGTCATGTCGCTGGCGATGGAAACCGGCCAGATCGACGCGCTGCGATCCGCCCCCGGCTCGGCCTGGCTGGCGCTGGCCTACACCGTGCTCCTGGGAGGCATCGCCGGCTTCGGACTCTGGTTCTGGCTGATCGGCCGCTATTCGATGGCGCGGGTCGCGCCGTATGGCCTGCTGCAGACGGCATTCGCCGTCATCACCGCCACCCTCTTCCTGGACGAACCGCTGACCGTCACGCTGGTGGGCGGCATGTTCCTCTGCATCGCGGGGGTGGCCATCACGCAGCGCCGCACCTGACCGCTCAGCCAGCCAGGTGCGCCATCACCAGCGAACGCAGCACCGGCAGCCGCCCCGAGAAGAAATGGTCGGCGCCCGGCACCACGACCACCGGCTGCATGCGAGGCCGCGCCCAGTCGAATACCAGCGGCAAAGGAACACGGTCGTCCAGTTCGCCGTGGACCACCATCGCATCCGGAACGTCCGCGGGCGGATCGTAGCGGCGCCTTCCCGGGATGTCGCCAGCCGGCATCCCGGCCAGGCACACGCGCCAGGCCGGATCGCCGCGATCGGCCAAGGCCCGCGCCACCCGGGCCTGCACGAACGCGCCGAAGGAAAACCCGACCAGCGCCAGCCGCGTGCCGGGACGAGCGTCGCGCAGCGCGTGGCATAGCGCCAGCACGTCGTCGGTCTCGCCCTCGCCTTCGCCATGCGGACCGGTACTGTGTCCCACGCCACGGAAATTGGGCCGGGCGACCAGCCAGCCCGCGTCGCACAGCGCCCGCGCCAGGAACTGGGGAATCTTGTGCCGGGCGTTCCCGCCCTGCAGCGGATGAGGATGAGTGACAACCGCGAGACCGGTCACGGCGCCGCCGGGCAGGTCGAACACGACCTCCAGGTCTCCCGCCGGACCGTCCAGCAACGCGCTGCCGCTCTGGGTCAGATCGAGTGGTTTCATGGTGGGAATCATACGCGGTCATGGCGGGTGGCTTCGCTGGGACACCTTTGTCCCGCCCGGCCGCCGGGCGCGCCGCGTTTGGACGGATACTGCGGCTTTCCTTTCCCCCTGCCGCCATGACTCTTGCCGTCCTTGCCAGCTGCGCCCTGACCGGCATCGACGCGCCGCCGGTGCGCGTCGAGGTCCACCTGGCGCCGGGCCTGCCTTCCTTCACCATGGTCGGCCTGGCCGATACCGAGGTGCGCGAAAGCCGCGAGCGCGTGCGTGCCGCGCTGCTCAGTTCCGGCTTCGACTTCCCGGCGGGCCGGCTGACCGTCAACCTGGCGCCCGCCGACCTGCCCAAGGAATCCGGGCGCTTCGACCTGCCCATCGCGGTGGGCGTGCTGCTGGCATCCGGGCAGATCGCCATGCCCTCGCTGGCCGGCCGCGTTCGCGCGCGGGACGCCGTCCCGCCGCTGGCCCGGCTGGTGCTGGCCGGCGAACTGTCGCTGACCGGCGCGCTGGTGCCCGTCGCGGGTGCCCTGGCCATTGCCCTGTCGTTGTCGCGGCGCCAGCCGGGCGCCGAACTGCTGCTGCCCGCCGGCAGCGCCGGACAGGCGGCGCGGGTGCCGGGACTGCGGGTCTACGGCGCCGCCACGCTGCGCGATGTCGTGGCGCACCTGGAGGAAAAACAGGTGCTGACCGCCACGGCCGGCCACGCCGATGCCGCCGCCGGCCTGCCGCCCTGCCTGTCCGACGTCAAGGGCCAGTACGGCGCACGCCGGGCCCTGGAGGTCGCGGCGGCCGGCGGCCACAACCTGCTGATGCTGGGGCCGCCGGGTTCGGGCAAGAGCATGCTCGCGCAGCGCCTGCCCGGCCTGCTCCCTCCGCTGCGGCATGACGACGCGCTGGAAGCCGCCGCCATCGCCAGTCTTGCGCCCGGCCCCGCGCCCCCCTTCGGCCTGCGGCCGTTCCGCGCGCCGCACCATTCGGTATCGGGTGCCGCGCTGGTGGGCGGAGGCACTCGGCCCCGGCCCGGGGAAATCACCTTCGCCCACCTGGGCGTGCTGTTCCTGGACGAACTGCCCGAGTTCGGCCGGCACGTGCTCGATACCCTGCGCGAACCGCTGGAAACCGGCCGCGTCTCCATCGCACGCGCCCAGCACCGCACCGACTATCCGGCGCGCTTCCAGCTGGTGGCCGCGATGAACCCCTGCCGGTGCGGCTGGCACGGCAGCAACGTGAAGGCCTGCGCCTGCACGCCCGACCAGGTGGCCGCCTACCGGGCACGGCTGTCCGGCCCGCTGCTCGATCGCATCGATCTCCAGGTCGAGGTCCCCGCCGCCGGCGACGACTGGGCCGACCTGCCTCCCGGCGAACCCACCGCCGCCGTGCGCCAGCGAGTCGAGACCGCCCTGGACCTGCAGCATCGCCGGCAGGGCTGCGCCAACGCGGCCCTCGCACCGGGGCAGGTCGACGCCTACTGCCGTCCCGATGCCGCCGCCCGAGCCTTGTGGAAACAGGCCATGAAGCAGTTCGCGTGGTCGGCGCGCACGGCGCACCGGGTATTGAAGGTGGCGCGGACGGTGGCAGACCTGGCGGGCGCGGCCGAGATCGGCAGCCCGCACATGGCCGAGGCGGTGCAGTTCCGACGGCCATTGAGGGAACGATAGGCACGGCCACGCCGGGTCCATCAACAATCGACCATTCCGTATCGACCATCCTCCTCGATGGCCCCTACAATCACGGTCGCTCAAACATGCGCCCGGGTTGCTCATCCCCCTATGACCGCCTGTCCTTCTGCCCGACGAGATCCGATACGCCCCACCCCGACCGGTGCGGCATGAGCGTTGAATTCGTCATCGGGGTGCTGAATACCTCCATGTCGGCGATCTTCGGCGCAAGCTTGCTGGCCCTTTGGTACTACCAGCGCGAACTGGGCTATATCGCCATCCTCGTAGGCTCGTACGCGGTAAGAATCCTGTCCTTCGGCAGCCTGTATGCCGCCTTCGCGCTGGACATGCTGGCACTGCGCATGGCGGCCAATACGCTGATCCTGATAGCAACGATGCTGCTGTCCATCGCGATTTCCAAGCGGCTGCGGATCCGGCCGCACTACGGCAGCCTGACGGCCATGACGGCGATATCGCTGGTGGGCAGAGGCTTCTTTCTGCTGGTACAGGACAACCTGCCGATGCGGGCCGCCATCATCAACCTGGGGCTGGCCTCGATCTGCTTCGTGATGCTGGCCGACCTGGCCACGCGCCGCCAGCGGACACCGGTCGAACAACTGCTGTTCGCCCAGATCGTCATCGCGCTCCTGAGCTTCGCCGTACGGCCCCTGACCTTCCTGATTTCCTGGATCGGCCCCGCGCAGTCCGAAGCCGTCTACTGGATCGTGGTGTCGATCTCCGACACGCTGATCTGCTCGACACTGGCGGCAGCCATTTTCGCGGTCATCGCCGTCGACGTGATGGACCGGTTCAAGGCCGAAGCCCAGATCGACATGCTGTCCGGCCTGTTCAACCGCCGCGGCTTCGAATCGCGCGCCATGCCCCTGCTGGCTCGACAGACCGGCAGCGCGCCCGCCGCCCTCATCCTGACCGACCTGGATCACTTCAAGGCCATCAACGACCGCTTCGGGCACCTGGACGGCGACAAGGTCATCCGGGCCTTTTCCGACATCCTGAAGGACAAGGCGCCGCGCGACGCCGTCGTGGGACGCATAGGCGGCGAGGAATTCGCGGTCCTGCTGCCGCCGGGACTGGCCGCTGCGGCCCACGCCATGGCCGATACCGCCCGGTCCGCGTTCAAGGCCGCGGCACCTGGCATCTTCGCGCACGCCTGCCACCCCACCGCGAGCTTCGGGATCGCCGTCGCTCGTGCGGGCGACAACCTCCTGGCCCTGATGGAGCGTGCCGACCGCTCCCTGTACCAGGCGAAGAACGACGGGCGGGACTGCATTCGATAGGCGCGGCGCCTTCGCTATGCAAGCGTCGCTCGTTCGCCCCGAAGAGTTCCGGACGCGGCTATTGACCTGACGGCAGTCCGGGTTCGATTACGCCCCGCGCTCTTGGCTTCGTAAAGCAGCTTGTCGGCCCGTTCATAGAGCTTCACGAAGCCTTCATCGTCCAAGGCTCTCGCCACGCCCATGCTGGCGGTAACGGGTCGTCCGAGCCCCGGAACCCTATCGGCAACGATTGCGGGGATCGCCTGTCGCCGCCGCTCGGCCTCGATACCGGCATCCTCGCCACGCAGGAAAAGCACGAACTCTTCGCCGCCAAGGCGATAGGCCACAACGTCCGGACCGGCCTCGATGGCGCTGGCCACGGCCTTGAGCACCGCGTCTCCGACCGCATGCCCGTTCAAGTCATTGATCGCCTTGAAATGATCGAGATCGATGACGGCCAGCGTGTCGAAGCCTTCGACTCGAAGCCGCGCGAACTGTCTTTCGATCGCCCGCCGGTTGAACAATCCCGTCAAGGGGTCGGTTTCGGAAAGCCGTTCAAGCAGATAGGCTTCGGTGCGCGCACGATCCCGCTCTCGCTTCATCGTCATGAAGCGGTCCGCCACGCCAAGCGTCGTGAAGAGGACTTCACACAGGCAACCCGCGTAGAACATGAGCATGGCGTCAGCGCTGTGGAACCAGGGCGTCACCCCCGTCACCAGGCGGGTCAGCCCGACGAACACCATGGGCGTGTATCCGACTGTCTGGAACTTCGCGGCACGGCTTCCACGGCGCAGCGCGTCGATCATCGACAGGATGAAAACGATAAGGATCGGCGCGAACGCCGCCGTGTAGGCACTCGATTGCACGGGCCGCGCAACGAACGGGAACGCCGCGTGCAATGCACTCAGGAATATTGCCCACACCGCGCAATACGGCAGCATGCGCCGAAGAACGGGATGCATCAGTCCGGACTCGATGAAGCTGTAGGTGAACATCGTGCCGGAAGCGACGGTTGCTCCGAAGATCACCGTCGTCATCCAGCTCAGCGTCATCGCGGGCGGATCGAACAGCACGACCGAGATGTTCGACGAGACCAGCAGGGTCATCAGCAGCGACAGCGTGAGCGCCGAATGCCAGAGCACGAACGGTTTGCGCAGTACCTGATAGAACGCCGCATTGAAGATCAGCGGCATGACGAGCATGCCCGCAAGCGCGGAAACGATGACCAGGAGCCGCGAGGCACCGGCGCCGTCGCCCGCGGCATCCTCGGACGCCAGATAGGCTTTCTCCAGCGTCATCCGGTGGCTGGGCAGGTCAATGGCGACGACGATCTGCTTCGTCACGCGCGTTACCTCGGGCAGGGAAGCCTTGAAGTACCCGCCGACCATCGAACTGGACAGGGCGGCGGCGGGAATGGTGCTTTGCCGGACCGTACCGTCCTGGTCGATCGCAAGCAGATGCACCGCCTCGAGTGCGCTGCGCCGCGAGAGAAAATACCGGGGAAGGGGGCCGTCCGGGCCAAGATCGAAACGAAGCAGCGCCCGCTCCGCATCGATGGAAAATTCTCGATCGGCACAGGACCATCGCTCGTCCGACCTGGCCATCGCGACGAGGTCATCCGACAATCCGCCGGATGCCCAGCAAGCGCTGCGAATGTCGGCGAAATCGGCCGCGATGGCCGGCACTGCGCCAAGGTACGCCAGTATCGCCATGAGCAGCGACACCGCCAAGACACACTTTCGAAAGCGACCCCACGCCATAACGCCTCGACAGCGCAACAAGATTTCGATGCAGTCAAGCGCGTCCGATATCAGCTTGGCAGAGCAGTCGCCCGATAGGCCGGAAGCAGGGCGGCAGGGCGCTGGGCTGCTAAACGCGGCAGTTTAGCAAACTGCCCGCGCCAGAATGGGCCCGAATCGCCAGGGGAAATAGGGCTAGTTCGCGGTTTCACCTTGATATCCTGCCGTCAGTCAGGAACGTCAAGGAACTCGCGACATGCTCACGACAGAAACGGCCACCATGCTGGCGAACTACGGCAACTGGGCGGACCAGGTACTTTTCAAAGCGATGCGGGCACTGCCCGAAGGCGCGGTCACGCAACGCCGCCAGACGCTGTTCGGATCGATGATCGGGACGTTGAACCACAACTACCAGGTGGACCTGATCTGGCGCGCCCACCTGCTGGGGGAAAAACACGGCTTCTCGACCCGCCGCGATCTGCTGCATCCCGACCTGGACACCCTCGTGGTGGAGCAGTTGAAGGTCAACCAGTGGTACATCGACTGGGCCGCCAGCCAGACCCCGGACAGCCTGGGCGAGCGGTTGAAGTTCAATTTCGTATCGGGACAGGCGGCCGAGATGGCCCGGGGCGGAATGTTCCTGCACATCGTCAACCACAAGACGTACCACCGCGGCTGGGTCTGTGAGATGTTCTTCGATGCCGGCGTCAATCCTCCGGAAACCGATCTGTCGGTCTACCTGACCGAAGGGTGAGCAAACCGGTAGTACCATGCACGCTTGCCGGCCGCCCGCCGCGTCCGGTCCTCAATCCGTGCAGGGAAGATCCACAGCGCATGCGTTCCATAGGCCGCACACGAAGTCTGTCCGAAGAACTCGTGCAGCTCATGTCCGAGAAAATCCACGGCAAGATGTGGAAGCCCGGCGACAAGCTGCCGACGGAAGCCGAGATCATGCAGGAGTACGGCGTCAGCCGCACGGTGGTGCGCGAGGCCATCTCGCGCCTGCAGGCGGCGCGCATGGTCGAGACCCGGCACGGCATCGGCACCTTCCTGCTGGAACCGCCGGTGGCGCCGCTGCGGCTCGATACCAAGGATGCGGTCACGGTGCTGGACGTGATGGCGGTGCTTGAACTGCGCATCACGGTCGAGACCGAGGCCGCCCGCCTGGCCGCGCAGCGGCGCACTGAACAGGACCTGGCGGAGCTGCGGCGCACGCTGGCGGCGTTCGAGGCGCAGATCGAGCCGGGCGGCGACACCGTCACGGCGGACCTGGCCTTCCACCAGCAGGTGGCCATCGCCACCGGCAACCGCTACTTCCACGAGATCCTGGCGCAGATGGGCGCCACCATCATTCCCCGGACGCGCGTCGATACCGCCGAACTGGCGCGCGACGACCGGCGGGCCTACCTGACGCGCGTGCATCGCGAACACCTGGCGATCTACGAAGCCATCGCCCGCCAGGACGGGGACGCCGCGCACGCCGCGATGCGCGCCCATCTGGCCCGGAGCCGGGAAAAGCTGCGGCAGGCCTATGCCGCCGGCCAGGGCGACGAGGCGGCGGCCACCATCTAACGTCCCACGCGGGCGGCAAACCGCGTCGCCGCATCATTGCCTTCTCCCAATTTAAGTTGTACGATGACTGACGACATATCACTTGTCCCCCTTTCACTACCGGATTCCGTCATGACCCCTCAAGAGCTGAAGGCCACGATTTCCCAGGGATTGCTCTCTTTTCCCGTCACCGATTTCGACCGGAACGGCGATTTCGCGCCCAAGGGCTACGCCGCCCGGCTGGAATGGCTGGCCCCCTACGGGGCCAGCGCGCTGTTCGCGGCGGGCGGCACGGGCGAGTTCTTTTCGCTGACGCCGGCCGATTATTCGGCGGTGGTGAAGACGGCGGTGGACGTGTGCGAGAAGCGCGTTCCCATCCTGGCGGGCGCCGGCGGCCCCACCCGCACGGCCATCGCCTATGCGCAGGAAGCGCAGCGCCTGGGCGCCAAGGGCGTCCTCCTGATGCCCCATTACCTGACCGAGGCTAGCGAAGCCGGCATCGAGGCCCACGTGGAAGAGGTCTGCAAGTCGCTGGACATAGGCGTGATCTTCTACAACCGCGCCAACTCGCGGCTGGGGCCGGCGGCGCTGTCGCGCCTGGCGGACCGCTGCCCCAACCTGATCGGCTTCAAGGACGGCATGGGCGACATCGAGGCCATGGTGCGCGTGCGCCGCGGCCTGGGCGACCGCTTCGCCTACCTGGGCGGGCTGCCGACCGCGGAAGTCTACGCGGCGGCCTACAAGGCACTGGGCGTGCCCGTGTATTCGTCGGCCGTCTTCAACTTCATTCCCAAGACCGCGATGGCGTTCTACCAGGCCGTGGCCAAGGACGACGCGCAGACCATCGGCCGCCTGCTGGACGAGTTCTTCCTGCCCTACCTGGAAATCCGCAACCGCCGCGCCGGCTACGCGGTCAGCATCGTCAAGGCCGGTGCCCGCCTGGTCGGCCACGACGCGGGCCCGGTCCGCGCGCCGCTGACCGACCTGGACCAGGACGAGATGCAGCGCCTGGCAGCGCTGATCGAGAAGGTGGGCGGGCAGTAGGCGGTCAGCCCAGGCTTTCCGGATCCAGGCGCGCCGCTTCCCTGCGCCGCGCCAGGTAGGTCACGCCCCACATCACCACGCCCAGCGCCAGCAGCCATCCCGCCACCTCGTACTGGATGGGATCGCGGCCGGTGAAGGGCGTGACCATGAACAGGCACACCACCGCTCCCAGCACGGCCAGCGGCGTCCAGGTGCGGAAATGCGGATGCCCGACGCGGTCGCCGCGCAGCAGCAGCACCGCGACGTTGACGAACGCGAACACGCCCAGCAGCAGCAGGGCCGTGGTGCCGCCCAGCGCGCGGATGGCCTCGGAGTCGCTGGCCGCGGACACCAGCACGATCAACCCCACCGCCAGCACGGTGGTGAACAGGATGGCGGTCCACGGCGTCTGCGTGCGCGCGTGCACGTGCGAAAGAAAGGAAGGCAGCACGCCCTGGCGCGACATGCCGTACAACAGGCGGCTGGCCATCATCATGTTGATCAGCGCCGAGTTGGCGACCGCGAACATGGAGATGACGGGCATGATCACTTCCATAGGCAGGCCGGGCGCGGCGCGCTTGACCACCAGCACCAGCGGCGTAGAGCTGGAGGCCAGCTCGCCCACGGGTATCAACGCCACGGCGCAGATGGACACCAGCACGTAGATGGTGGCCGTCAGCCCCAGCCCGGTCAACAGCACCTTGGGGAAGATGCGGTTGGGGTCGTGGGTTTCCTCGGCCATGTTGACCGAGTCCTCGAAGCCCACCATGGCGTAGAAGGCCAGCGCGGTGGCCGAGGTGATGGCCAGGAAGACACTCTTGTCCTCGGGCGTATCGAAGGCCACCACGCGCGAGAAGTCGGCCTGCCCGCCCGCGATCGCATAGAAACCCAGCAGTATCACCAGCAGCAGGCCGCTCAGTTCGACCAGGGTCAGCACCACGTTGGTCTTGACGCTTTCGGACACGCCGCGCAGGTTGACGCACATGACCAGCAGCATGAAACCCACCGCGCCCAGCGTGGTCAGCGTGGGACTGGCGTCGATGCCCAGGGACACGAACAGGTTGGCGGCGAAGGCCTGCGAAGCGGTCGAGGCCGAGGTCAGGCCCGAGCACATCACGGTGAAGCAGATGATGAAGGTCAGGAAGTGCAGGCCGAAGGCCTTGTGTACGTACAGCGCGGCGCCCGCCGCGCGGGGATACTTCGTGACGAGTTCGAGATACGAGAAGGCGGTAAGCAGCGCGATCAGGAAGGCGGCCAGGAAGGGCGCCCAGGCCGCCCCGCCCACTTCGCCGGCCACCTGGCCGGTCAGGGCATAGACGCCGGTGCCCAGGATGTCCCCCACGATGAACAGTAGCAACAACTTGGGCCCCATCACGCGTTTCAGGGGAGTGCCGCCCTCTTGCGCTGCCGCCATCGTGAGCCTCTTCGCGGGTATGCCGATGGATCGATTCTAGTGGGCACGCATTCCGTGCGTGTGTTGCTCATGCAACCGAATGTCTCGGCCCGGCTCAATCTACCCTGGCGTTGGACCGCCGCACCGCATCTCCCCAGGCTTGCAGTTCCGCTTCTACGTGGGTGCGGAATTCGGCGGGAGACCCACCGGCCGCCTCGACCGCGCGCTCATTCAGCGTCTGCCGAATCTCCGGCGTGGCCAGGGCACGGTTCACCGCTGCGTTCAGGCGATCGACGATGGCGACCGAGGTGCCGGCGGGCGCCCACAGGCCGTCCCAGGCCATGACGCTGAAGTCCGCGACTCCGCTCTCGGCCAGGGTGGGAAGCTCCGGTACCTGGGGCGAACGCACCGGACTGCTGACGGCCAGGCCGCGCAACCGGCCGTTCCTGACCATGGGCAGGGGAATGGGCATGACATCGATCATCAGCGATATTTGTCCGCCCATCAGGTCCTTGAGCGATGCCGCGTTGCCGTTGTACGGCACGTGCACCATCCTGATGCCCGCCTTGGCCGCCAGCATCTCGGCGGCCAAGTGCGACGTGGTGCCATTGCCGCCCGAGCCGTAGACATACTTGCCGGGGTTGTCCTTCAGGAGACGGAGCAGCTCGGGCATGGTGGTGGCGGGGAAATCGGAGCGCACCACGACGATCAGGGGCAGTTTGGTGAATTGCGCGATGGCGGCGAAATCCTTGACCGGATCAAAGCCCGTAGCGGCGCCGTAGAGGGACTTGTTGATAGCGTGGGTGCCGTTGGTGCCATACAGCAAGGTATAGCCGTCGGCTGCCGCACGCGCCACGTACTGCGCGCCGATATTGCCGCCCGCGCCCGGCCGGTTCTCTACCACGACCGTCTGCCCCAGCTCCTTCTGTAGCATGGTTCCCAGCAGGCGCCCCTGCACGTCGCCGCCACTACCGGCCGGGAATGGAACCACGAGATGAATGGGTTTGGCGGGATAAGCTTCCTGCGACAGTGCGAGGCCCGGCGCCGACAGCGCGCACGCCAGGCCGGCGACGGACAGGCTGGACAACATGGTTTTCATGGGATGCCTCCTGGGAGGCGGCCGCCTTGGCCGCCGACTGTTCATGGCTTGGCGGGCAGCCCGACGAGCGCCCGGTATTGGTTGGCGGAAGCCGGCGTGCGGCCCAGCAGTCCCGCGATGTCGCGAGCCATGCCGAACATCTCCAGATTGCTCTTTAGCCGCTCGTCGCGATGCGGGTGTTTCCACGGCGTGTCCTCGGTGCCGACACGGATGTGCAGTCCCATCATCGTGGCCAGCGTGGTCATGTAGAGCGACGCGCGCCCCGCGGCACATACGGTGATGACGCTATCCGGGTCGATCTTGCGGATCTGGTCAACCATCAGGAACAGATGTCGGCTCATGTCCTGCGCGTCGCTTACCCAGGTGCCGGAAATGAGCGTCCTGCCCACGTCGAAGGGCAAGCCGTACAGCACGATCCAGTTGTACGGCTTCTTCAGAATGCCCGTGTCGATCAGCTTGCGCTTGGCCAGCTCGATCTCGCCCGAACTATGAATGGCGATTTCCGGTTTGACGCCATGTTCCTCCAAGGCCTGGACGGCGGGAATCATGAAGGCATCCGGATGTCCCGAGGCGCATGGCGCGACCTCGGCCAACCCCGCGCGGGCCGGACTGACGCATACGTCGAAGGATTCGCCGTTCAGGATGTTCAGATTGGGGACGAAGTCGGTGCCAAAGCGCCGACGCAGCGGATCGAGCACGAGCGAGTAGGCTTCGACCGGTGGAATGTCCCGATCCAACCGCCGGCCCCGCTCGTCCACCACCCACGTAAAGTCCAGATGCACGCCGCAGGCGCCGGCCTCGATGACGTCGGACGCGGCATCGACATAGTGCTGGATGGACGAATGGCCCGCCCCCTCGTCCAGGCGCGCCGCCACCGCGGTGTTGATGGCGATCGTGGCGGGAATATCCCACCGAGGCTGGACACTGGCGTCCGCAACAAAGCGGTACTCCTCCATCTCCCGGCGCGCGGCCTCCCACAACGGCAAACGTTCCTGCATGACAGCCTCCGATCCGTGTCGTGAATTAATTCGTTCTAGATCGAATTAATTCACGACACGGATCAAAAGACAAGGCCCCTAGGGAAAATACCGCCTGTTTCGACAACGGCGTTTTTCATTGCGCCGGGTTTGCAGGCATCATTGCGGCAGACGCCGGCAGCCGGCCAGGAAACCGTTTGCATGAAACCAGCTAGTACGAAGAAGACCGGGACCCGATCGACATCCACGAAGCGCAGAGCCCCCCCGGGACACGAGCATTTCGATGAGCGCGACCGCACGATCGCCTGGGTCATCCGCACACTGCACCGCCTGTACACCGCCAAGGCCCAGGACATCTTGGACGAGGACAAGATCACCATCGCCCACTGGTATTACCTGCGCGTCCTGGCCACGCATGGCCAGCTCACCCAGCTCGAACTGAGCCGCCGCGTGGGCATCGCCTCGAACACCGCCGTACCCGCGCTGGAGAACATGGAAAGAATGGGCCTGGTCACCCGGGCCCGCGACCCCGACGACCGCCGCAAGCACCAGGTCGAATTGACCGAACGGGGCCGGGCACTGGTCGACAAGCTGCTGCCGCGCATGGTCGACATGCTGGAAGAGTCGATCACCGGCGCCACCGTCGACGAGGTCCGGACGTTCTGGAAGGTGCTGCTCCTGGTCGAAGGCAACCTTCGCGACGAGGCCGACGGCGGCTTCGATTGACGCCGGGTGCGGATCCGGAGTTTCGCGCTATCCTTGCGGGGACCCGCGGCCGGCCCCGGCCTCCGCTCTGTTACACCCTTTGCCCGCCGCCCCGTGCCCCCACGCGCCGCAATGCACCGATCCCCGCCGTCATTTCCCGCCATCCCGCTCCCGCAAGGAGCCGCCTGATGGGCGTCTTCCACATCTATTTCTCCATCCTCAGCCTGCTGGCCCCGCTCATGGTGGTCATCGGCGTCGGCACCACCTGGGGGAAGCTGGGACACGCATTCCCCGCCCAGTTCGTCACGGTGCTGGCCACTACCGTCACCACGCCGGCGCTGGTGTTCAACACCCTGGTCACGACCCAGCTCAGCAACGAGATCATGGCCACGGTGGCCGGCGCCACGGTGCTGGCGCTGGGGCTGTGCATGGGCGTCTCGGCGCTGGCGCTCAAGCTGTGCAAGCTGCCGGTGCGCAAGCTGCTCCAGACCACGTCCTTCCCGAACGCCGGCAACCTGGGGCTGCCCATCACGCACCTGGCTTTCGGCGACGCCGGACTGTCGACCTCGATCGCGTTCTTCGCCGTGTGCTCGTTCATCCAGCACACCGTGGGCGTGCGCACGCTGCCCAGCGCGGACGGCATGCCGGCGGCCTGGAAAAGCCCCATCCTGATCGCCTCGGTGCTGGCCGTGGCCTGCCGGGTCTTCAGCTACACGCCGCCGCAGTGGATCATGGAGTCGGCCCAGCTGCTGGGCAGCATGACGGTGCCGCTGATGCTGCTGGGGCTGGGCCACGCCCTGGCGCTGATTCCCGCGGCCGGCCTGAAGCTGGGCGGCATCGTTGGCGCCATCCGGCTCGTGGCGGGCCTGGCCACGGGCGCGGCGGCGGCATGGCTGGTGGGGCTGCCGGCCGACATGATCGGCAACGTGGCCCTGCAGATGGGCATGCCCTGCGCGGTGGTCAGCTATATGTACGCGCGCCGCTATACCGACATGGGCGACACCGCGGCGGGCGCGGTACTGATTTCGACCGTGGTGTTCCTGATCCTGGCGCCTTTCCTGCTATGGCTGCTGGGGTCGCCCGTGGCGGGCTGAACCCGGCGTTCAGGCTTGCCCGGCGCGCCGGTGCTGCATGGGCGTCATGCCGTAGCGGCCACGGAAGGCGCGCGAGAAATGCGCCTGGCTGGCGAAGCCCCAGCGATAGGCGATGTCGCCGATGGACAGCTTGCGGCTGCCCTCGTCCGCCAGTTCCTGGTGCGCGCGTTCGAGCCGCTTGTCCCAGATCCATTGGCTGACGCTGCGGTCCCGGTGTGCGAACAGGCGGTGCAATTGCCGCACGGACAGGCCCAGGGCGCGCGCCACCTTTTCTGCATCCAGCGCGGGATCGTTCAGGTGTTCGGCGATGAAGGCCTCGGCGCGCAGCAGCCGCCATGCGGCCATGTCGTTCAGTTCCCGCGCCGCGCCGGGATCGACCGCCGCGCGCAGCAGGTGCCGGGCCTGGTCGGCCACGCCCGGCACGGCGTCGGCGCGCGGCCGCTCGACGAAATCCACCGCCATGGTGCGCAGCGTGTTGGCCAGCAGCCGGCCGGTGCGCAGCCGGTTGTCCACCTGGATGGGCGCCGCGGGCCGCATCTCGCGCCGGCCCCGGAACAGGCGGTCGGCCTCGACCTCGACGATGATCTGGCGCATGTCGCCGGTAAAGCCGTACAGGTAGGGAATCGCGTTGGAATAGACGATGACGTCGCCGGCGCGCACGGTGTAGCACTGGCCCGACTGGAACAGGAAGGCGTCGCCTTCGAGCAGGATGCAGGCGAAGATCGAATCCTTGGGATGGGTCTTGAGCAGCGAGCGCGTCCGTTCGATGACGTGCTGGTTGCCCCGGATCTCGGTGAAGGCGACGTCGTCCGCGTCGAACACGCGGCCCTGGGCACGCAGGCCGTGCGGGTCGTAGGTCAAACAGGTCAGGCCGATCAGTTGCGAGGCGTTGTACGACTCCCAGAATGCCAGCCGCTGGGAAGACGGCACCTGGTCGGTCGATGCCTGCGCGCGAGGGGACAGGGTCGTGCTCATGGTCGTGCCCGTGGGAGGACCGCCCGGCGACGGGGCGGATGGCGTCCAACATGGCGGCGGCGCCGCGGCTTATGGCGATGCTAGCACGGGCCGCCCGGCCCTCCGGCCCGGGTTGACCGTAGGGTACGGACCGCGCCCGTGGCCGCGGCCATGTCGCGCCCAGTCAAATTCGCCGTCCCGCCGGGTCAAGCGGCCGGACGGCGCGCTCGCTACATTGACACGATCCATCGAAGACCAGGAGGCCCCCATGCTCAAGACCGCCGGCAACGAGTTCTGGCGCGACATCGCACCCATCGCCGACGTGTTCAAGCCCGATGCCAAGCCCGAGGTGCACATCGGCAACGCGCCCACCGACGACAGGAAGTGGTATGTCCCCTTCACCGACACGGTGGCCTCGCGGCCGCTGTGGATCTCGCCTTCCGAGAACCGCTGGTGCGACATCCTGCGCGCCGATGCCGCCGGGCTGGTCAACCGCCACTACCATCCGCACGAGGTGTTCGCCTACACGATCTCGGGCAAGTGGGGGTACCTGGAGCACGACTGGATCGCCACCGCGGGCGACTTCGTCTACGAGACGCCGGGCGAAGGCCACACGCTGGTGGCCTTCGAGCACGAGCAGCCGATGAAGGTCTTCTTCATCGTGAAGGGGCCGCTGATCTGGCTGGACGAGAAGGGCCAGTCCACCGGCCATTTCGACGTGCACGACTACATCGCGATGTGCCGCGCGCACTACGAGAAGATCGGGCTGGGCGCCGCCTACGTGGATACCTTGTTCCGCTGAAACAGGCCCTGCGGGGCCCGATAACGACAACCAGGAGACGACACATGCAACGCAGGCGATTCGCGACCTTGCTCGCGGCGGCGGCCGCCACCGCGCTGGCGGCGCCGGCACTGGGCCAGTCCAAGGCCCCGGCCGAGATCCGCATCGGCTACGCCATTTCCAAGACCGGCGCCTACGCCGGCGGGGCCAGCACCACGGTGCTGCCCAACTACCAGATGTGGGCGGCTGACGTGCAGCAGGCCGGCGGCATCGAGATCGGCGGCAAGCGCGTGCCGGTCAGGTTCTTCGAGTACGACGACCGCAGCAATTCCGAAGAGGCCGTGCGCGCGGTGGAACGGCTCATCAACCAGGACAAGGTGGACTTCATCCTGCCGCCCTGGGGCACAGCCATGAACCTGGCGGTGGCTCCCATCCTGCACAAGCACAACTACCCCCACCTCGCCACCACGATGATCTCGGACCATATTCCGCAATTGCGCGAACGCTGGTCCAATCTGTTCTTCTTCACGCTTACCTCCACGGACTACGCCAACGGCGTGGTGGACGTGCTGACGCGGCTGCGCGAGGAAGGCAAGATCAAGGGCAAGGTCGCCATCGTCAACGTGGCCGACCAGTTCGGCCTGGAGCTGTCCAAGGCCGCGCGCGAGGGCCTGAAGAAGGCGAAGTTCGACATCGTCTACGACCAGAGCTACCCCCTGGGTTCGCAGGAGTTGCAGACCATCCTGAACGAGGTGCGCCGGCGCGAGCCGGAGGCCTTCCTGGCCTTCAGCTATCCACCCGACACCATGGCGCTGAACGACCAGGCCAAGGTCGTGGGCTTCAACCCCAAGGTGTTCTACACCGCGATCGGCACGGTGTTCCCGATGTTCAAGAACCGCTTCGGCGCCAATGCCGACGGCGTCATGGGCCTGGGCGGCGTCAGCGCCGAACTGCCCGTCACCCGCGACTACCGCGAGCGGCACCTTGCCATGTTCAAGCAGGAGGCGGACTACAACGGCAGCGCCGTCACCTACGCCACCCTGCAGATCCTGCAGCAGGCCATCACACGCGCGGGCTCCATCGACCGCAAGGCCGTGTCCGAGCAGATCCGCACCGGCAGCTTCGAGACCGTGCTGGGCCCCGTCAAGCTGACCAACCGCCTGTGGGCCGAGGCGTCCAGCGTGGGGCAATGGCAAGGCGGCGTGTTCCAGCCCATCTCGCCCAAGACCGCCATCGGCGTCAAGCCCGCCGTCTTTCCCAAGCCCGAATGGAAATGACGGCCGGGAACATGGTGGCCGATCATGTGCTGCGCTGCGGTCCCGGCACGGTGGTGTGGGGCTTCCTGGGGCCGGACGTGCCGCCCGCGCTGCGCATACGTCCGGGCGACACGGTACGCATCGACACGGTGAACGCCGTGGGCGTGCCGCTGCCGCCCGACGAGGCGCTGGCCTTCTTCACCCATCATGGCCTGCCCCTGGAGGGGCCGGTGGCCGAGATGCTGGAGATCATGCGCACCGTGCCCAAGGACGTCGGCCCGCACATCCTGACCGGCCCGGTCAGCGTGGAAGGCGCCGAGCCTGGCGACGTGCTGGCGGTGGAGATCCTGGCCGTGGCGCCGCGCGAGCCCGCGTACGGCGTCAACTTCGCCCGCCCCGGCGCGGGCGCGCTGCCGGGACTCCTGAAGGAACCGCGGCTCAAGCTGATGCGCCATGACGTGGCGGGCGGCGTCGCCCGCTTCGACGAACGCATCGCCATCCCGCTGGCACCGTTCATGGGCACCATGGGCGTGGCGCCCACCCGCAAGGTGTCCTCGATCCCGCCCGGCCCCTTCGGCGGCAATCTGGACCTGAAGGATCTGCGGCCGGGGGCGGTGCTGTACCTGCCCGTGCAGGTCGCGGGCGCGGATTTCTTCGTCGGCGACGGGCACGCGGCGCAGGGCCACGGCGAGGTCAACCTGACCGGGCTCGAGACCTCGATGACCGGCGTCTTCCGCTTCGCGCTGCACAAGGCCCGCGGCCTGCGCTGGCCCATGGCCGAGACCGACGAGCACTACATCGCCATGGGGCTGGACGAAGACCTGGACGCCGCCGCCGAGCTGGCTGTCTTACAGGCGGTGGCGGTACTGCGGCATTTCGGTGAATTGCCCGATGCCGATGCCTACGCGCTGGCCAGCCTGGCCGTGGATTTCGAAATCACCCAGCTGGTCGACGGCGTCAAGGGCGTCCACGGCCGCATCCCCAAGCGGCTGCTGGCCGCCTGCCCGCGCGCAACGGGCTGCCGGTGGGGCCCGCTGCCCTGAACGCCTTCCTCCTTTTCACCGGACACGACTCATGAACATGAAAGACCAGGTCTGCATCGTCACCGGCGGTGCCGGCAGCCTCGGGCTGCACAGCGCGCTGGCCATGCTGGAACAGGGTGCGCGCGTCCTGCTGGTGGACCTGCACGCCGACGCGCTGGACGCCGCCCGCGCCCAGGCGGCCGGCCACGGCGATCGGGTGGCGACCTTCGCCGGCGACGTCACCGACCCGGGGCAGGCCCGCGCCTACGTCGACGACGCGCTGCGGCGTTGGGGGCGGCTGGACGTGCTGGTCTGCAATGCCGGCATCAACGGCGCCATCCGGCCCATCGCCGACTACCCCGACGACGTGTTCGACGCGGTCATGGCCGTCAACGTCAAGGGCACCTTTCTGGCTTGCAAGCATGCCCTGCCCCGCATGGCCGACGGCGGCAGCATCGTCATCGTCTCCAGCGTCATGGGCGTGACGGCCGACCCCGGCGTGTGCGCCTACGCCACCTCCAAGCACGCGCTGATCGGCCTGATGCGCGTGGCCGCCAAGGAAGCCGCCGGCCGCGGCATACGCGTCAACGTCGTCGCTCCCGGCCCCATCGCCAACGACTTCCAGGCGGACATCGAACGCCGGCTGGGCGAGGTGCTGGGCCTGGACGCCACCCGGATGCTGGACGAGGCCATTCCGCTGGGCCGCCACGCGCGTGTCGAGGAAATCGCGCAGACGGTGCTGTTCCTGGCTTCGCCGCAAGGCAGCTTTTCCACCGGCAGCGTCTTCATGGCCGACGGCGGCATGCACGTCTGATGCGGTGTTTGCCTCAAGTCCCGGGTAGCGGGGCCGTTAATCCGGCCATGCTCCATCCGAACCCGATGCCATGCCGCCCGTAACTCCCATTTCCGCTTCGTTGTCGATCTCGCACCTGAGGCTGTCGGGCGACATGAATGGTCAGGCGAACGCCCCTGCGGCCGATGCCTCGGCCGTCCTGCGGGGCCTGGGCGCGCCGGCCGGCGAAAAGGCGAAGGCCAAGGCCAAGGCCGCCGAGGCGGACAGCGGCGACAGCAGCGATTCCTTCGCGGTGAAGGCGCTGAAGAAGCGCATCAAGGAGCTGCAGAAGCAACTGGCGCAGGCCCAGGCGGAAATGGAGCGCGTGCGCGCCAGTTCGATGTCGGCCGAAGCCAAGGCTCGGGCCATGGCCTCCGCGCAGTCACGCATCAACAGCCTGGCCGGCGCGCTGCAGACGGCGATGTCCGAGCTGGCCAAGGAACTCGAGCGGTCCGGCTCCGGCGCCGCCGGCTCGCTGGTGGATACGCGGGCCTGAAGCCTAGGGCCTGCTCCCGCTGAAAGGAGGCCCGCACAGGCCCTAACAGCGGTCGGCGCCCCGGCCGGCCGCCTCCACCGACGTCAGCGCGGCGCCGACGGCGCCCTGCCCGTTCCCCGCTGGCGGCAGACCGCCGGCCGGCCCCGGCCATGGCGTCCTGTCGCGCATGGCCGGATCGGCCCTGAGCAGTTCGGCGATGAACTCGATGACGACGCGCGTGCGCAGCGGCAGGTTGCGGCGCGACGGATAGACGATGTAGAGCGGCAGGCGCGCGGGCGGAAACTCCGGCAGCAACGAGACCAGCCGCCCCGAGTGCAGGTCGTCCGCCACCATCAGGTGCGACAGGATGGCGATGCCGTTGCCGCCCAGCACGGCCTGGTGCACGGCCGAGGCATTGTTCGCGCGCAGGCGACACGGCACGTTCACCGAGAACTGCCCCTCGGCGGCCTCGAACCACCAGGTATCGTCCTTGCCCCAGCGGCTGTAGACCACGCATTCGTGATGGCGCAGGTCCTGGGGAGACCGTAGCGCGGGCCGGCCGGCCAGGTAGGACGGCGCGGCCACCAGGAAGGCCGAGGTCATGCCCACCCGCCGCGAAATCAGCGAACTGTCGTCGATGGGCCCCAGGCGCACCTCGAGGTCCAGGCCATCCTCGATCAGGTTGCTGGTGCTGTCGCGCACCACCATGTCCAGGCTCAGGTTGGGATGGCTGTCGAGCAGGCCGCGCACGTGGTTGCAGATGTGCAGGGCCAGCGGCGCGGGCAGGCTGAGCCGGACCTTGCCGGTGGGCCGGGCCTGGTCCGGACTGGCGGACACGCTCAGGCTCTCGGCGGCCTCGACCAGGCTGCGGGCGGCGGGCAGCAGGTTGCGCCCTTCCTCGGTCAGCACCACGCCGGTCGTGCTGCGCTGGACCAGCCGCATGCCGACGTGTTCTTCCAGCGCGCGCACCTGCCGGGAAACGGCGGGCTGGGTGACGCCGCGTTCGTTGGCGACCACCGAGAACGAGCCGGTTTCCGCGACGCGCAGGAAAGCGAGGAGCGAGGAAATCAGGTCCATGGCGAGCTTTCCAGGATACGCCTGCGGCGGGCCGCGCTTCCATACTTTTTCTACGAACGATTATACGGTCGGCGCTCCTAGTGCCGCGGGTCGATAGTGCCTAGCATTCGCTCGACATGAAGGTGGACCCACACGTACAGGTAGCATCGATGAACACGCAATCGGAATTGCCCACCGGCCCCAGCAAGGCCGAGATGATGCAGGCGGTCAGGGAACTGCTGGACTTCATCGGCGGCCGCCCGCTCGGCCCCGAGCTGGAAGCGGCCTTGAACGAGCGCTACGGCGCGCACACCGAAGGCTATGCCCGCCTGCTGGCGCTGCTACGCCGCGGCATAGGCGAAGGCTGGTCCTGCTATGCGGAGATAGACGGTCCGGACTACCGGCGAGGGCGGATCGCGCATGCCTCGCCCGACACGGATGGATTCACGGTGGAAAGCGGCTGCCTGCGCAACGTGCCGGGCCACTACCACCGGCACCCGCTGGGCGAGATCAACATGATCGGCCCGGTGGACGAGACCGGCCGCTTCTGCGGCGCCGGCGCGGGCTGGAAGGTCTTTCCCCCCGACAGCTCGCACTTCCCGACCGTTACGGGCGGCATGGTCACCATGCTGTTCTTCCTGCCCGACGGCCAGATCGAATACAGGAACCCGCCTTCGGCGCCCTGAGCGGCGCTTCTCCTGCAGCACCCCGGTTCCCATCTCAACCTTCCACATCCAGGGGTATCCATCATGCACGTCAAATGGCTCGCATTGCCGCTCGCAATGCTATTGGGAATGTCCGCCCAGGCCGCGGACAAGGTGAAGATAGGTTTCATCAGCACGCTGTCGGGACCGCTGGCCGCGCTGGGGACGGAAATCCGCGACGGGTTCCGGCTCGGCCTGGACGAGACCGGCAACCGGATCGGCGGCCTGCCCGTCGAGGTGGTGGAAGGCGACGACCAGGCCAACCCCGGCGTCGGCAAGCAACTGGCAGACAAGTTCATCAAGCGCGACAAGGTCGATTTCATGACCGGCGTGGTGTATTCGAACGTGATGATGGCGGTGGGCGCGCCGACCTTCGCGGCCCGGACGTTCTACATCAGCGCCGCGGCAGGGCCCGCCTCGCTGGCCGGCGCGCAGTGCAACCCGTACTTCTTCGGGCTGGCCTGGCAGAACGACGGCCAGAGCGAGGCCATGGGCCGCCACATGAGCGACAAGGGCTACCGGCGCGTGGTCATCATGGCGCCCAACTACACGGGCGGCAAGGAAAACCTGGAAGGCTTCAAGCGCACCTTCAAGGGCAGCGTGGCCGACGAGATCTACGTCAAGCTGGGCGAACTGGACTTCGCGTCCGAGATCGCCAGGATCCGCGCCCAGAAACCGGATGCGCTGTTCTTCTTCCTGCCCGGCGGCATGGGCATCAACTTCATCAAGCAGTTCCAGGCCGCGGGGCTGGCGCGCGAGGTGCCTTACTTCGTGCCGGGCTATTCCGCCGACGAGGACACCATCCAGGCGCTGGGCGAGGCGATGGTCGGCCTGCAGAACTCGTCGCACTGGGCCTGGGACCTGGACAACGCCGCCAACCGCAACTTCGTCGCGCGCTTCCAGCAGCGCTACGGCCGGCTGCCGTCGATGTACGCCTTCCAGGGCTACGACGTGGTGCGCCTCTTGGACCGCGCGGTGGCCGACGTGAAGGGAAAGATCGAGGACAAGCGCGCGCTGCACGACGCCATCGCCGCGGCCCGGTTCGAGTCCGTGCGGGGCGCCTTCAAATTCAACACCAACCAGTTCCCGATCAACGACTTCTATCTGCGCATGGTGCAGAAGGACGAGTCCGGCCGCGTCACCAACAAGACGATCGGCAAGATCATGACGGCGCATACCGACAGCTATGCCGGCGCCTGCAAGATGAAGAACCCCTGACAGAATCACGAGGATCAATCATGGCAGCTCCCAAGATACTTGCTTTCGCCGGCAGCTCGCGCGGCGCGTCGCTGAACAAGCTGCTGCTGGCGGTGGCGGCCGACGGCGCCCGCGCGGCCGGCGCCGAGGTCACGCAGATCGACCTGCGCGACTATCCCATGCCGATCTACGACGGCGACGACGAGATGCAGTCCGGCGTGCCCGACAACGCGCTGGTCCTGCGCGGCCTGATCGCCGAGCACGACGCCCTGCTGGTCGCCACGCCCGAGTACAACGGATCGGTCACCGCCCTGCTCAAGAACGCGCTGGACTGGTGCTCGCGCCCGATCAACGGCGAGGACGGCCTGCTGCCCTACCGGGGCAAGATGGTCGCGCTGCTGGCGGCCTCGATGAGCCCGTTCGGCGGCATCCGCGCGGTTACCCACACGCGCGGCATCTTCAACAAGATGGGCGCGATCGTGCTGCCCGACGAAGTGCTGCTGCCGCAGGCCCAGCATGCCTTCGACGCCGGCGGCAACCTGCTGAACGAAACCGCGCGCCAGCTTGCCCGTCAACTGGGGGCGGCGCTGGCCGCGAAGGCGGGGCGAGGCGGCTCATGAGCGCGGTCATCGAGTCCGCGCTGAACGGCATCCAGTTCGGCCTGATGCTGTTCCTGCTGGCCGCCGGCCTGACGCTGGTGTTCGGCATCATGGACATGATCAACCTGGCCCACGGTTCGCTGTACATGTTCGGCGCCTACCTGACCGCCGCGCTGGTCGAGCCCACCGGGTCGTTCCTGCTGGCGATGCTGGTGGCGATGCTGGCCACGGCGGCCATCGGCATGCTGCTGGAGATGACCGTGCTGCGCACGCTGTACCAGCGCGATCACCTGTCGCAGGTGCTGGCGACGTTCGCGCTGATCCTGATCGGCAACGAAGTCGTGCGCATGATCTGGGGCCCGCAGCCGCGCCGGCTGGCGCTGCCCGAACTGTTCTCGGGCCCGGTCGACCTGGGGGCCGGCATCCAGTATCCGTCCTATCGCCTGCTGGTGATAGGCGTGGGCCTGGCGGTGGCCCTGCTGCTGTACCTGGTGGTGGCGCGCACGCGCGTCGGCATGTGGGTGCGGGCGGGTGCCTCCAACCGCGAGATGGCGACCGTCATGGGCGTGGACATCAAGCGCCTGTTCACGCTGGTGTTCGGCCTGGGCGCGCTGCTGTGCGCCGTGGCCGGCGCGTTGCTGGGGCCGCTGCTGTCGGTCCAGGTGGGCATGGGCGAGAGCATCCTGATCCTGGCTTTCGTGGTGGTCGTGATCGGCGGCATCGGTTCGATCCGCGGCGCGCTGGCCGGCTCGCTCATGGTGGGCATGGTCGATACCGTCGGCCGCACGCTGGTGCCCGACGCGCTGGGCACGGTGTTCTCGCCATCGGTGGCCTCGAACCTGGGGCCGACGCTGGCCTCGATCCTGATCTACGTCCTGATGGCGGCCGTGCTGTTCTGGAAGCCGCAGGGCCTGTTTCCTGCACGAGGGTAGACATGGCACCACTGGACCAAATCCTGGGCCGCCGTACCGGCGCCGTCCTGCTGGCGCTGGCCGTGGCCTTTCCGCTGGGCGCCGACTGGCTGGGCCAGGGCTTCTACGTCGACCTGGCCGCGCGCATCATGATCTTCGCGCTGGCGGCATCCAGCCTGAACCTGGTCATGGGCTTCGGCGGCATGGTCTGTTTCGGCCACGCGGCATTCCTGGGCATAGGCGCCTACACGGTGGCCATCCTGATGGACGCCGGCGTGGACGCGGCCTGGATCGCCTGGCCCGCGGCGACGGCTGTGGCCGCGCTGGCGGCCTGGCTGATCGGCGTGATCAGCCTGCGCACGCGCGGGGTGTACTTCATCATGATCACCCTGGCCTTCGCGCAGATGCTGTACTACGTGTTCGTTTCGCTGAACGCCTACGGCGGCGACGACGGCATGCCGCTGGCGGCCCGCTCGGCCCTGCCCTTCGGCCTGGACGCCTCGTCCGACCTGACCTTCTACTACGTCGTGCTGGCCATCCTGGCCCTGGCCATGTGGCTGATGCAGCGCCTGGTCAACGCCCGCTTCGGCCGCGCCTTGCAGGCCATCCGCGAGAACGAGACGCGCATGGAGGCCATCGGCTATCCGGTGTTCCGCATCAAGCTCGCGGCCTTCGTCATCGCCGGCGGCGCGGCCGGCCTGGCGGGCGCGCTGATCGCGAACCAGGCCGGCATGGTCAGCCCCGGCCTGATGTACTGGACCCAGTCGGGCTCGCTGATGATCATGGTCATCCTGGGCGGGGTGGGCTATCTGTACGGCGGCGTCGTGGGCGCCGCGCTGCTGCTGGTGGCGGAAGAATACCTGTCGGGCCTGACGCTGTACTGGCAGTTGCCGCTGGGCATCCTGCTGCTGGCCGCCGTGCTGTACGCCCGCAACGGCGCCTTGAGCCTGACCACGAGGTGGCGCCATGGCTGATTCCTGCAAGCTGCAAGTCTCCGGACTGGTCAAGCGGTTCGGCGGGCTGACCGCCACCGACCAGGCCTGTTTCGAGGTCAGGACCGGCGAGATGCACGCCCTGATCGGCCCCAACGGCGCGGGCAAGACCACGCTGATCCACCAGATCTCGGGCGCGCTGCGGCCGGACGCGGGCCGGATCTCGATGGACGGCGCCGATATCACCCAACTGCCCATGCACCGGCGCGTGCGCCTGGGGCTGGCGCGCTCGTACCAGATCACCAGCGTGTTCAAGGCCTTCAGCGTCCTGGACAACGTGGCGCTGGCGGTGCAGGCCCGCACGGGCGGGGCCGCCGGCTGCTGGCGCCCGGCGCGGCGCGAGGCGGACGTGTATGCGCAGGCCCGGCACGCGCTGGACCGGGTCGGCCTGGCCGCCCGCGTGGACGCCCCGACCCACAGCCTGTCCCATGGCGAGCAGCGCAAGCTGGAGGTGGCCCTGGCGCTGGCCACGTCCCCCAGCCTGCTGCTGCTGGACGAACCCATGGCGGGGATGGGGCCCGAGGAATCCGAGGCGATGGTGGAACTGCTGCTGGGCCTGCGCGGCGAGGTCACCATGCTGCTGGTCGAGCACGACATGCACGCCGTGTTCCGCCTGGCCGACCGCCTCTCGGTCCTGGTCTACGGACGCGTGATCGCCACCGGATCGCCCGAGGCGATCCGCCGCAACGCCGACGTGTGCCGGGCCTACCTGGGCGACGAGGCCAACGTATGAGTGGCATGACGAACCGCATGGAAAATGGAGAAGCGCCATGGAACCGGTACTGGAAGTGAAGGGCTTGCAGGCCGCCTATGGCAGCAGCCAGGTCCTGTTCGACGTCTCGCTGGACATCGGGGCGGGCGCGATGCGCACCCTGCTGGGCCGCAACGGCATGGGCAAGACCACCACGGTGCGGACGCTGCTGGGCCTGACGCCGTCGCGCGGCGGCGAGGTGCGTTTTCTCGGCCAGCGCATCGAGCGCCTGTCGCCGCACCGCATCGGCCGCCTGGGCATCGCGGTCGTCCCGGAGGGCCGGCAGATCTTCCCCAACCTGAGCGTGCGCGAGAACCTGACGGCCTTCGCCGCCAACCGCAGCCGCCAGGCCGAGCCCTGGACGCTGGACCGGATCTACGCCCTGTTTCCGCGCCTGCGCGAACGCGAGCGGAACATGGGCAACCAGTTGTCGGGCGGCGAGCAGCAGATGCTGGCCATCGGCCGCGCCTTGATGACCAACCCGCACCTGCTGATCCTGGACGAAGCCACCGAGGGCCTGGCGCCACTGATCCGGCAGGAGATCTGGGACTGCCTGGCCGCGCTGCGGCGCGCCGGGCAGACGCTGCTGGTGATCGACAAATACGTCGAGCGCCTGATCGGCATCGCGGATCGGCACACTATCATCGAACGCGGACGCGTGGCGTGGGAAGGCAGCTCGGGGGAACTCGGCGCCGACCCGGCCATCTGGCAGCGCTACGTGGGTCTCTGACCCCGCGCTTCGCACATGGCACCTGGAGCAATCGCATGAAACACGTATCGATGGCCGGACTGAGCGAGATGCAGCGCTACTGGCTGATCACCGGCAGCGTCGGGCCCCGCCCCATCGCGCTGGTCACCAGCCTGGATGCGGACGGCCTGTGCAACGCCGCGCCGTTCAGCGCGTTCAACTACATGGGCGAGGATCCGCCGCTGTTCGCCATCGCCGTGGTCGCCTATGGGCAGGAAAGCCACCGGCCGGGCGAGGCCAAGGACACGCTGCGCAACATCCGCGAGCACGAGGAGTTCGTGGTGAACATGGTGGACGAGTCCATCGTCGACCAGGCGGTGCAGTGCGGCAGCGATTTTCCCGCGCACGTCTCGGAGGCCGAGGCGGTGGGCTTCACGCTGGCGCCCTGTACCGCCGTGCGGGTGCCGCGCATCGCCGAGGCGCCGATCTCGTGGGAATGCCGGCTGTTCCGTATCCTGGACATCTCGACCCAGCGGGCCATCGTTTTCGGCGAGATCCTGGCGATGAACTTCCGCGACGACCTGCTGGACGAAAAGGCGCTGCGCGTGGACGTCGGGCGCTTCGCCCCGGTGGGCAGGCTGGGCGGGCCGAACTACTGCCTGACGGGCGAGCGGCGCCGCATCCCGGTGCCGACCTACATGCCGGCCACGGGGCAGCCCCGGGAATGATGCCGGCGCGCGGCCCGCGCTACCAGACGACGCAGAAACCCTGTTCCAGCAGCGCCGACGGCAGGGTGGCGGCGCGCACCAGTCCCACCGCGCCGAAGGCCGCGACCACCACGCCGCCGGCGACGCGCCAGGCCGGCCGCCGCGCGCGGCGGCGCAGCCAGCCGGCGGCGCCGGACAGCGCCACCAGGTTGGGCAACGTGCCCAGGCCGAAGACCGCCATCGTCAGCGCGCCGGCCGCGGCGCTGCCCGCCACCAGCGCCACCGCCAGTACGCCCAGCGACATGCCGCAGGGCATCCAGCCCCATGCAAGGCCGGTCAGGAAACGCTCCAGCAGCGGCCGGCCGGCGATGCGCGCGCGCACGTGGCGGCTGGGGGGCGAGCGGACGATGGCCGCCACCGCGCCGGTCCAGCCGCGCACCAGCGCGGCCCGCCACGCACCGGCCGCCGGGCCGCCCGCCGCCGCGCGGGGCCAGCCCGCGCGCGCCACCAGGGCCAGGCCGTAGACGCACAGCAGCGCCGCCCCGAAGGCCAGCGCGCCGCGCTGAAGCGGCAGCCAGTCCCGGCTCCAGATGTTGCCCCCCAGGCCACCCGCCACCGCGCCCAGCAGCGCATACGAGGCGATGCGCCCGGCATGCATGACCAGGGCCTCCAATCCCAGCCGCCACGGCGCCGCGCGCCGCAGCACCGCCAGGCGTTCGCCGTGCCGGTGCTCGACCGCCATCACCAGTCCGCCGCACATGGCGGCGCAGTGCACGCCGCCCAGCAGGCCGAGCAGGAGCACGCTGGCCAGCGCCGGCCAGCCGCTCACGCCACGCCCCCACGGCCGATCCGCGTCATGGCAGGTCGTCCACGTCGTTGCCGTCCGGACCCGCGCCGCCACCCGCCAGGTACAGCGTGATGGCGCTGGATACCCCGGCGATCGCCCACAGAAGGAAGAAGGCCGCGGTATAGAACGCCTGGCGCGACATCTCGACCGGGCGCCCGACGATGGTCAGGCCGCGCGGATCGAGCAGGGTGAAGACGACCAGCGCGGCGCCGGCGCTGGCCAGGAAGGCCGGCCACAGCACCCACATGCCGACGCGCCGCCATTTCATGGCGCGCGCTCCACCACCAGCCCGCGCTTGACCACCTTATCGACGACCGGGGGATCGTCATGCGCGACCGCCAGCACGATGGTCACGATGCAGCCCAGCATCGCCACGGCCGGCCCCGCCATCAACAGCCAGGGCCAGGGTTCCTTCCACCAGGGTCCGGCATCTTTCTGTTCCTGCATCCCGCACCTCGCTTTGTCCATTCAAGGAACGATGAAACTCGACGTCTCGCGCAGCCCGTCCGCATCGCGGCCGTCGCGCACGATGAACTCGATCCGGTGCGTGCCCGATCGCGCCCCGTCCACGGGCAGCGACACCCGCACCGGCCACAGGCGGTTCGAGGCCGGCGCCAGTTCAATGTCGGTGCCGCCGTCGGCCCCCTGCACGCGCAGTTGCGGCAGGCCCTGCACGTCCAGCCGCACGCGCATGGCGCGCTCGGTCGCGTTCATGAGCTGCAGCTGGTAGACGTTCTCGATCATGCCGCCCTCGACCTCGCGCGCCAGCACCGAACGGTCGCGTATCACGTCCACGCGCAGCGGCTGCCGCGCCGCCAGGAGGCCGACGAACACCGCCGCCAGCGCCAGCCAGATCGCGCCGTACACCAGCACGCGCGGGCGCAGCACGCGGCGCCGCGCCTGTCTGGCATCCAGCCGCAGCTCGATGGCGCGTTCGGACGCATAGCGGATCAGGCCGCGCGGATACTGCATCTTGTCCATGACCTGGTCGCAGGCGTCGATACAGGCGCCGCAGCCTATGCACTCGTATTGCAGGCCATCGCGGATGTCGATGCCGGTTGGGCACACCTGCACGCAGATGCTGCAATTGACGCAATCGCCCAGGCCCGCCTCGCGTGGATCTATCCTGCGCGACCGGCTGCCCCGCGGGTCGCCCCGCACCGAGTCGTAGGTGACCACGTAGGTGTCGGAGTCCACCATCACGCTCTGGAACCGCGCGTAGGGGCACATGTATTTGCAGACCTGTTCTCGCATGAAGCCTGCGTTGCCCCAGGTGGCGAAGCTGTAGAACACCAGCCAGAACCATTGCCAGGGGCCCAGTGCACCCTGCCACGCCAGGCCCGCCAGCTCGCGGATGGGGCTGAAATAGCCGATGAAGGTGAACCCGGTCCAGGTCGCCACCGCCAGCCACAACGCGTGCTTGGCGCCCTTGCGCCCGAGCTTGCGCCAGGACCACGGCGCCGCGTCCAGCCGGATGCGCGCGAACCGGTCGCCTTCGGTCAGGCGCTCGATCCACATGAAGATCTCGGTGTAGACCGTCTGCGGGCACGCATAGCCGCAGAACAGCCGGCCCGCCACCGCGGTGAACAGGAACAGCGCCAGCGCGCTCAGGATCAGCAGCAGCGTCAGGTAGATGATGTCCTGCGGCCACAACACCATCCCGAACAGGTAGAACTTGCGCGCGCCCAGGTCGAACAGCACGGCCTGCCTGCCGTTCCAGGTCAGCCACGGCAGGCCGTAGAACACCGCCTGCGTCAGGAACACCAGCGCCACGCGCCAGTGCGCGAAGACGCCGCTGACCGAACGCGGATAGATCTTGCGCCGGACCTCGTACAGCGCCTGCTCCGAACCTTCCTCGTCGCCGCCGGCGGCCGGGCAGGCGCGCTCGCGCGGGGAACTCATTTCGCCTCTTCGGCGGGCCGGGTCAGGCCCCAGACGTAGGCGGTCAGCAAGCGGATCTGCTGCGGCGTGAACACGTCCTCGTGTGCCGGCATCTGGTTGTTGCGGCCCTTGGTGATGGTCTCGGCGATGACGGCGGCCGAGCTGCCGTACAGCCAGACCTTGTCGGTCAGGTTGGGCGCGCCCAGCAGCGGGTTGCCCTTGCCCTCGACGCCGTGGCAGGCCGCGCAGTTCGCGCGGAAATCGGCCCGGCCGCGAGCGGCCTTGATGGGGTCGGCGGCCAGGCCCGACAGCGAGCGCACGTACTGGGTCACGTCGCCCACCGCGCGCGAGTCCAGTTGTTCGCCGAACGGGGGCATGATGCCGTGCCGCCCCTTCGCGATGGATTCGCGGATGATGTCGGGCGAAGAACCGTACAGCCAGTCGCCGTCGGCCAGATTGGGAAAGCCCTTGCTGCCGCGCGCATCCGACCCATGGCACTGCGCGCAGTTGTTCAGGAACAGCCGCTGCCCGATCTCCCGCGCCTGGGCATCGTCGGCGATGGCCGGGATCTCCATGTCCTCGAAGCGCGCGTACAACGGCTGGACCTGTTCGCGCAACTGGTCCTGCTGCGCGGCCAGCGCGCCCGTGCTGGACCAGCCCAGCCAGCCCTGGACCTTGCCCAGGCCGGGATACAGGACCAGGTAGCCCAGCGCGAAGACACAGGACAGCAGATACATCCACATCCACCAGCGCGGCAGCGGATTGTTCAGCTCGCGCAGATCGCCGTCCCAGACATGGCCGGTATCGTCGACCTGGCCGCCTGGGGCGGCCTTGGAGGATTTCAGGAAGGCCCGCTGCGAGAACAGCAGCCAGACGCACCAGACGATGCCCGCCAGCGCGATCGCGCCGATGTAATAGCCCCAGAAGTCGGTAGTGAAATCGCTCATTGCCCGGCATCCTTGCCTTGCGCCGCGACGGCGCTTTCGTCGGGGAGCGCGAACGGCAGCATGGCCGATTCGCGGTTGGCCTCGACGCGGGCGCGCGACCACGCCCACGCCACGATGGCCAGGAAGGTCGACAGCGCCAGCGCCGTCGCGATCGATGTCATCCAAGCGATCATGTCCATCACCGCCCCTGCTTCTTCATCGCCAGCCCCAGGCCCTGGAGGTAGGCCACCAGGGCATCCTCTTCGGTCTTGCCGGCCAGCTCACCGGCCGCCGCCGCGATCTGTTCGTCGGTATAGGGCACGCCCAGCGTGCGCAGCGCGCGCATGCCCGCCTCGACCTGGTCGCTCGCGACCGGCGTCTGGCGCAGCCATGGATAGGCCGGCATGTTGGACTCGGGCACGACGTCGCGCGGATTGTTCAGGTGGACGCGGTGCCAGTCGTCGCTGTAGCGGCCGCCCACGCGCGCCAGGTCGGGCCCGGTGCGCTTGGAGCCCCAGAGGAAGGGCCGGTCGTACACGCCTTCGCCCGCCTCGGAGTAATGGCCGTAGCGCTGCACCTCGGCCGCCAGCGTGCGGACCTGCTGCGAATGGCAGCCCACGCAGCCTTCGCGGATGTAGACGTCCCGGCCGGCCAGGCGCAGGGCGGTATAGGGCTCCACGCCCTGGACGGGGGTAGTGGTGGAGTGCTGGAAGAACAGGGGCACGATCTGCACCAGTCCCGCGATGCTGACCACCGCGATGGTGGCCAGGATCAGCCAGCCCACGTTCTTTTCCAGCGTCTCGTGGCTGAAGAAGGGAGCGCGCTTCGATTTCATAACGATGCGCTCCTCAGGCCAGCCGCGGCTGGGCCGCCGCGGACACCGGGACCGGCGCCGGCACCGGCGCGTCGAACGGCCGCCGGCCGCGCGCCGTCATGACGAAGTTCCACGCCATCAGCAGCATGCCGCCCAGGAAGCACACCCCGCCCAGCAGGCGCACGAGGTAGAACGGATACGTGGCCTTGACCGATTCGACGAAGGTGTAGGTCAGGGTGCCGTCGGGTTCCACGGCGCGCCACATCAGGCCCTGCATGACGCCGGCGATCCACATCGCGGCGATATAGAGCACCACGCCCAGCGTGGCGATCCAGAAATGGAGTTCTATCATCCTGGTGCTGTACATCTGCTTCTGCCCGAACAGACGCGGGAACAAGTAATAAAGCGAGCCGATCGTGATCATCGCGACCCAGCCCAGCGCGCCGGAATGCACGTGGCCGATGGTCCAGTCCGTGTAGTGCGACAGCGAGTTGACGGTCTTGATGGACATCATCGAGCCCTCGAACGTGGACATGCCGTAGAACGACAGCGCCACCACGAGGAACTTCAGGATGGGATCGGTGCGCAGCTTGTGCCAGGCGCCCGACAGGGTCATGATGCCGTTCAGCATGCCGCCCCACGACGGCGCCAGCAGGATCAGCGAGAACACCATGCCCAGCGATTGCGCCCAGTCGGGCAGCGCCGTGTATTGCAGGTGGTGCGGGCCGGCCCACATATAGGTGAAGCTCAGCGCCCAGAAGTGGACGATGGACAGGCGGTACGAATAGATGGGGCGCTCGGCCTGCTTGGGCACGAAGTAGTACATCATGCCCAGAAAGCTGGTGGTCAGGAAGAAGCCCACCGCATTGTGCCCGTACCACCACTGCACCATCGCGTCCTGCACGCCTGCGTAGGCCGAGTACGACTTCCACATCGTGGCCGGCCATTCCAGGTTGTTGACGATGTGCAGCAGCGCGATCGTCAGGATGTAGGCGCCGAAGAACCAGTTCGCCACGTAGATGTGGCGGGTCCTGCGTTTGACGATGGTGCCGAAGAACACGACGGCGTAGGCCACCCATACCAGCGTGATCAGGATGTCGATGGGCCACTCGAGTTCGGCGTATTCCTTGCTGCTGGTGTAGCCCATCGGCAGCGTGATCGCCGCCGCGACGATGACGGCCTGCCAGCCCCAGAAGGTGAAGGCCGCCAGCGGCGCCGAGAACAGCCGCGCCTGACAGGTACGCTGCACCACGTAGTACGAGGTGGCGAACAGCGCGCTGCCGCCGAACGCGAAGATGACCGCGTTGGTGTGCAGCGGCCGCAGCCGCCCGTAGGTCAGCCACGGCACGTCGAAGTTCAGCGCCGGCCAGATCAATTGCGCGGCAAGCAGCACGCCCACCGCCATGCCCACGATCCCCCACACGACCGTCATGACGGCGAATTGGCGGACGATCTTGTAGTTGAATGTTTCGCCTGAAAGCGCGCCGCTAGCGCTGTCGCCCATGGCTGGTTCCCCTGATTCTGAATTCCCGCGCCCATCATGCGCATGTACAGGGGAACCCGCCTTGATGCAGATCAAGCCTCGCGAGAGGAGCGCGCGGACGGCGGCATTTCATCCACACCGGACGGCCTGTCGTCGTCCATCAGGATGGCGTAGTCGGCGCCTTCCATGTCTTCGAACTGGCCGTCCTGCACCGCCCACCACAGCACGACGACCACCGCCAGCACCAGCATCAGGCTGAGCGGAACCAGGAGATAGAGCGTTTCCATCAGCGGCGCAGCCTCCATGCGTTGCCCACTACCAGCAGCGAGGACAGCGACATGCCCAGCGCCGCCATCCACGCGGTGATCCAGCCCGACGCGGCCAGCGGGATGAAAGACAGGTTGTAGGCCAGGGCCCAGCCCAGGTTCTGGCGCATCACGCGACGCGCACGGCGCGCGGTGCGCAAGGCGTGCGCCACGCCCAGAATGCCGTGGCCGTTCAGGATCACGTCGGCGCTGGCGCGGGCCAGCGGGGTGCCGGCCGCGACGGCCATGGACACCTGGGCCAGGCCGAGCTGCGGCGCATCGTTGATGCCGTCGCCCACCGCCAGCACCACCGCGCCACCGGCCTGCAGGCGGGCGACGTAGTCCTTCTTGCCCTCGGGGCTGACGCCGCCCGCGTGGCTGCCGATGCCGAACTCGGTGGCCCAGGCCGCGACCGTGCGCGCATCGTCCCCCGACACCAGATGCACGCGTTTGCCCATGGCTTGCAGCGCCCGCACCATCTCGTGGCTGCCCTCGCGCGGCGCATCCCGCAGCACGAAGCGCGCGAGCGGCCCGGCATTGCCGGCCAGCCAGACCTGCGTGGCGATGGCGCCGGGCGCCGCATCCCGGCCATCGGCCACCGGCGGCAACGGCGCCGTGTCGCGCGCACCCGCCGCGAAACATTGGCTGCCCAGGCGTATCGCAACCCCGCCGAAGCAGGCTTGCACACCCTGCCCCGGCACATGGCGGACGTCCTGGACGTCCGGCGCGGGCAGGCCCGCCTCGCGCGCCGCCGCGATCAGCGCCAGGCCCGCCGGGTGCGTGCTGCCTTCCTCCATGGCCGCCGCCAGCGCCAGGCACTGTCCCGCGCCCAACGCGCCGAATATCTCCACGCTGGCCACCGTGAACCGGCCCTGGGTCAGCGTCCCGGTCTTGTCCAGCACCACGTCGGTGACCTGCGCCAGCGTTTCCAGCGCATGCCCCTTCACCACCAGCACGCCCTTGCGGGCCAGGGCCGCCGTGGCGGCCGCCAGCGCGGCCGGCGTCGCCAACGACAGCGCGCAGGGGCAGCTGACCACCAGCACCGCGATCATGACGGGCAGCGCACGCGAGGGATCGATCCACCACCAGACCGCGCCGGTGGCCAGTGCCAGCGCGATCAGGGCCAGCACGAATACCACCGCGATGCGGTCGGCCAGCACGGCGATGCGCGGCTTTTCCTCCAGCGCCCGATCCAGGGCCTGGGTGATCCGCGCCAGCCGGGTCTCGACGCCGGCCTGCTCGACCCGCATCCATACCGGACTGCCGCTGTTGTGGCTGCCGGCGACCAGGCCATCGCCCACCGCCTTGGCGATGGGCCGGCTTTCCCCGGTCAGCATGGCCTCGTCGACCTGCGTGGCGCCTTCCAGCACCCGACCGTCGGCCGGCACGGCCTCGCCCGGGCCGATGCGCAGCACGTCGCCGGGGCGCACCTGTTGCAGGGCGATGATGTCGGCCTCGCGGCTGGCCGGATAGTTCCGCAGCCGCACGCAGGTGGCGGGCAATTGCGCGGCCAGCGCGCGGCCGCCGTCCTGCGCCTCGTGGCGCACCACCAGTTCCAGATAGCGCGCCGCCAGCAGCAGGGCCACGAACATTGTGACCGAATCGAAATAGACCTCGCCCCGGTTGGCCACCGTGGCGGCCACGCTGGCGCCGAAGGCGGCCAGGATGCCGATCACCACCGGCAGGTCCATGCCCGGCCAGCCGTGGCGCAACCCGCGCCAGGCGCCCCGCATCAGCGGCCAGGCGCTGTACGCCACCACCGGCAGGGTCAACGCCAGGCTGGCCCAGCGCAGCAACTGCCACTGGTCGGGGGCGATCGAGGCCTCGTGCCGGTACAGCGGCCACGCATACATCATGACCTGCATCATGCACAGCAGCGCCACCGCCATGCGCAGCAGCAGGCCGCGCTTCTCGCGGCGCAGGCCGTCGTTCGCGGCGCCCGGCTGGAAAGGCACGGCGCGGTAGCCGATGGCGGCGAACGCGTCCAGGACGCGGCCCAGCCCGGTCTGCGCCGTCTTCCAGCGCACCCGCGCCCGGCCGGTGGCATGGTTGACGTGCGCCGCCACCACCCCGGGCTGGCGCTCCAGGTGCTGCTCGCACAGCCAGACGCAGGCGGCGCAGCGCAGGCCGTCTATCGTCAGCCAGGCCTCGGCCGTGCCGGCGTCCACGGCGCGCACGTACAGCGACTCGATGTCGGCCCGCCCGAACGCCGCGCGCAGGCCGGCCTGCCCCTCGGCATCGTCCAGCGGCCGGCCCAGGCCGCTGCGGAAACGGTAGAAGCTCTCCAGGCCCGCGCCGTGGATGGTCTGCGCGGCCGCCAGGCAGCCGGCGCAGCAGAACCAGCGCGGGGCGCCGGCAAGGGACGCGCGCAAACCGCCGCCCGCGGGCTGGCCGCAGTGATAGCAGTCCGCGGCGGGGGCGCCGGCGTCCGGCGCGCCCGGGGTGGCGCAAGGCAGCGAAGTCGTGTTCACGCCGCGCATTCTGGCCGCAAGACCGGCCGCGCGCGTTGATCCAGGTCAAGCGGAAGGGTTCAGGCGGGCCGGGTCAGGTCTTCCAGGCGGCCCAGCCAGCGCATGGCATGCTCCCGGCCGTCCCCGCACATGTCGGGCGCGGGCATGAGCGAGGCACAGACGGCGGGGCGCCCGGGCCGGCCGAACAGTCTGCAGCGCTCGTGTTCGTCCAGCTGGACGCAGCGCACGCCGGCCGGCTTGCCGCCGGGCATGCCCGGGATCGGCGTGGTGATGGACGGCGCCGTGCAACAGGCGCCGCAGCCGGGGCGGCACTCCATGCCGTCAATCCGCCCGTACCGACTGCACGAAGGTCTGGGCCGAATCGCGGTCCAGTTCGTCCTCCCGGCCCAGGGCCACGACCTCGATCAACTGGTTGCCCAGCAGGTAGACCCGGCCCAGCAGCCAGGACGGCGTGTTCGCCACGACGCCATGCACCTCCAGTTCCACCGCCCGGCCGAGTTTGCGCGTGTCGGCCGGCGCCTGCCGCAGCGTGATGTCCTTGCGGTAGGTCAGCGTGCCGCGCAGATTGGCCAGCAACACCTGTTCGAAGGCGTCCGCGACCTTGGCCAGTTCAGCCGGATCGGCCAGGATGGCCTCCGGCAGCGTCACCCGGCCGACGGCGAAGATGGAGGTGTCCACCGGCGCGATGTCGAAGGCCAGCGGCAGCGTATGGCCGGCGATGTCGACGTCGCGCTGGTCCGGCTTGGGACGGGCGGGGAAGGTGACGCGTATCGCGCCGTCGGCCGCCGGCATCTCGCGCCAGTTGTACTTGGGCGAGCAGGCGGCCAGCAGGGCCAGGAGCAGGACGAGGCAGGCGCGGATGGGTGAAGACATGGGCATTCCAGCGGCAGTGTGCGGCATCGTCGCCCGCCAGTCCGCGACAAAACGGTACAAGCTGTTACACGAGCCAGCCGGCCCGCTGGAAGTGGCTGAGCGACAATCCGCCTTTGAATCCATACACGATCGATACGGGACAACGAATTGTCGCTGATTTCCATGACGACCGCTCCGGACGGCACGCAGCTCGCGGCGTACCGCTGGGACGTGCCGCCCCGCCCGGAAGGCTACCGGCCGGCCTACCTGCTGCACGGCCTGGGAGAGCACGCCGGTCGCTACGAAGGACTGGTGCGCTGGTTCGCCGCCCGCGGCTGGTCGCTGGCGGCGCACGACCACCGGGGCCACGGTCGTTCCGGCGGCAAGCGGGGCGCCCTGCGCGCCAGCGACGACCTGGTGGTGGATGCCGAACACCGGCTGGCCGAATACGCGCGCGAAACAGGCGCGCCGCCGCTGCTGATCGGCCATAGCCTGGGCGGCCTGGTAGCCGCGCGCGTGGCGCTGCGCGGCAACGTGCCGCTGGCCGGCCTGGTGCTGTCCTCGCCGGCCTTCAGCGTGGAACTGTCCGCCCGCCAGCGCTGGATGCTGGACATGCTGGGCGGCGTCGCCCCCGACCTGCGGGTGGGCACCGGCCTGAAGATCTCCCGGCTGTCGCACGAGCAGGCCGTGATCGACGCCTATGCCAACGATCCGCTGGTGCACGACCGTATCAGCGCGCGGCTGATGCGCTTCATCGCCGAGGCCGGCGCGCAGTCGATCGCCGAGGCCTCCACCCTGAAACCGCGCACGCTGCTGATGGTGGCCGGAGACGATGCCATCGTCTCGCCCTCGGGCAGCCGGCGCTTCGCCGACTCGGGCGCGCCCGGCAAGCTGGCGCTGCGCTGGTACCACCAGGCCTACCACGAGGTCCTGAACGAATCTCAGGCGCTGGCCGCCCCGGTCTATGCCGACATGGAGACCTGGCTGGCCACGCTGGCCGACCCGGTTTGAACCGGCCGGCCAGAATGGGCTATCCTAGTCTCATGGAATCCATCCGGCGTGCCCTGTCGGCACCCGCCTCCTCGCTCCGATCCCGGTCGACGCGCGCCGTTGCGCGTCGCGCGTCGTCGCGCCCGTCCATCCTGTTTCCGCTCATCCCGGCCTTCCACTCCTGAGCCCGGCGATCCCCCTCCCCTCTACCGCTTTCTCGCAATCGATCGCCGGGCTTCCCGAACAAACGTCTTGAACGCCGTTTTCCCGGCACCGTTTCTTCAGGAGACAGGCATGCAAACCAGCAGCCCCCCTTACATTACCGTCAGCGAACTCGACTACGTTCGCCTTACCAGCCTTCTCGGCGACCGCGAGCCCGCGGCCGGCACGGCGCAGGCAGTCCTGGCCGAGGCCCTGGACCAGGCGGATCAGGCCGAGCCGCGCGAGATCCCCGCCGACATCGTCACCATGCATACCCGCGTGGAAGTCGAGGACGAAAGCGGCGTGCGGCTGATCACCCTGTGCTATCCCAAGGAAGCCGATGCCGCCAAGGGCATGGTGTCGGTGTTCTCGCCCATGGGCGCGGCCCTGCTGGGCGCGCGGGTGCCCGGGAAGATCGGCTGGACCCCTCCCGACGGCGAACCGCGCCAGATGCGCGTCGTTCGCATCGACTACCAGCCCGAAGCCAACGGCGACTACACCGCCTGATCCCCTCCTGCCACGCGGCGGCCGGACAACATCCCCGCCCCGTTTCCCGACTTCCGCCACCAGGCCGTGCTAGAGTAGCCGCCGAGTCGGTGCTTCACAGTTAAACGGGAAACAGGAGGGCCCCTTCGGGACCTAACCTGTGCTGCCCCCGCAACGGTAAGCATCCCGTCCCGCGTGGCCACGCCGCGCGCGACACGCCGCATCGAACCCACTGTGCCACGTCCCGCCGCATCCTCCGGCGCCGGCGCGCATGGGAAGGGGATGCGGCCACGGATGCCAGCCCGGATACCGGCCGGCTCGAAGGTCCCCAGGACCGAAAGGGGGAAGCGCAACGCTTCCCGATTCGCAAGCCGACGTGCGGGGATGCGCGTCACCGAAACCGCAGGTATCCATGTCATCCAGTTCCACCTCCTGGCGCCTGGCCGGCGCCACCGGCGCGCTGCTTTGCGCCGCCAACGTGCAGGCCCAGGCTCCTGCCGCCACCACCCTAGATCCGGTCACCGTCACGGCCTCGCGCGTCGAGCAGCCCCTGTCGCGCGCGCTGGGCGATGTCACCGTCATCGACGCCGAGACCATCCAGCGCGCCGGGCAGACCAGCCTGGCCGAGCTGCTGCAGCGCGAACACGCCATCGACATCGGCACCAACGGCGGCCCGCAGACCACGACCAGCGTCTTCATCCGCGGCGCCAACAGCCGCCATACCCTGGTACTGATCGATGGCCTGCGCGTGGGATCGGCCACCTCCGGCACCATGAGCCTGAACGGCATCGACCCGGCCAGCGTCGAACGCATCGAGATCCTGCGCGGCGCGGCCAGCAGCATCCATGGCGCGGACGCCATCGGCGGCGTCATCAACATCATCACCAAGCGCCAGGCCGACCGGCCGCTGGCCATCAGCGGATCGGTGGGCGCGGGCAGCCACGACACCTACAAGGCCCAGGTCAACCTGGACGGCGCGCAGGGCATGTGGACCTACGGCCTGCAGTACGGCAAATCCAAAAGCCGCGGCTTCAACGCCACCCTGCCCGGCAGCTTCGCCTACTACGGCGACCGCGACGGCTACGAGCAGGAAAACGCCGCCGCCCGCCTGGGCCTGGCCTGGACCGCCGGCCACCGCGTCGAGGCCAGCGTCTACAACTCCCGCGTCAACGGCCAGTACGACAACAACGGCATCGCCTACGACTCGCGCGCCGTCACGCGCGTGCAGGCCTACTCGCTGTCCAGCGTGGACCGCATCACCGACGCCTGGACCAGCACGCTGCGCTTCGGGCGCACCGTGGACGACTACCGCGACTACGCCAGCGCCACGGCCCCGCGGGCGCAGGCGCGCACGCGCCAGGACCTGTTCACCTGGCAGAACGACCTGGCGCTGGCCGCCGGGCAGAACCTGTCGCTGATCGCCGAGCACCTGCGCGAAGACGTGCTGAGCACCTCGCTGACCGGCAACTTCCCGACCCGGCGCCGGACCAACTCGGTGGCCGCGATCTACCGCGGCGACTTCGATCGGCACCACGTCCAGCTGAACCTGCGCTACGACAACAACTCCCAGTACGGCGGCAACACCTCTGGCGCGGTGTCATACGCCTACGACTTCGCGCCCGGATGGCAGGCCACGGCCGGCGCCGGCACCGGCTTCCGCTCCCCCACCTACAGCGACCTGTACGGCTTCGGCGGCAACCCCGACCTGAAGGCCGAGAAGTCGCGCAACGTCGAAGCGGGCCTGCGCTATCGCCAGGGCGGCACCACGGCCTCGATCACGGCCTTCCGCAACCGCGTCTCGAACCTGATCGTCTGGGTCGACGATGGCACCGGCAACTGGACCGGCAGCAACGCCAACGTCGACAAGGCCATCCTGAAGGGCGTGAACGTCAGCGTCGCCCAGCAGCTGGGCGCGACCACGCTGCGCGCCAGCGCCGACTGGCAGGACCCGCGCGACGCCCGGACCGGCGAACAACTGGCCCGGCGCGCCCGCGGCAGCCTGAAGCTGGCGGCCGACCACCGCCTGGGCCCCTGGCTGCTGGGCGCCGAGTGGCTGGCGACCACCCCGCGCGTGGACTACGCTGGCGCAGTGGGACGCCTGGGCGGCTACAGCCTGATGAACCTGATGGCGTCCTACGACATCAATCGCAACACGCAGGTGCAGGTACGCTGGAACAATGCGTTCAACAAGCACTATGAGCTGGCGGGCGGCTATGCGACCCCGGGTTCGACGGTCTTCGTCAACCTCAGCTATCGCCCCTGAGCGACGCCGCCCATGGGCGGCCGTGGCCGTGGCCGTGGCCGTGGCGCTGGCCCTGGCCCCGACGGCCGCGCTGGCCCAGGCCATCCACGCGCGCGACGACGCGGGCCGCGACATCACCCTGCCCGCGCCCGTGCGGCGGGTGGTGTCGCTGGCGCCCCATGCCACCGAGCTGCTGTACGCGGCCGGCGCGGGCTCGGCCATCGTGGGCGTGGACCGCTACAGCAACTACCCGCCCGAGGCCGCGAAGCTGCCCCGCGTGGGCGACGGACTGCACCCGAACGCCGAGCGCATCGTGGCGCTGGCGCCCGACCTGGTCGTGCTGTGGGCCTACGGCGACGGGCCGGCGCACGCCGGGCTGCCCGAATCCCTGCTGGCGCGGCTGGGCATCCGGCTTTACTACAGCAATCCCCGCAAGCTGGCAGACATTCCCGACGCGATCGAACGATTGGGCGAACTGACGGGCACCCGGACCACGGCCCGGGCCCATGCGGCGGACCTGCGGCGGCGCCTGGCCGCCCTGGCCGCGCGCCATGCGGGCCAACGGCCCGTGCGCGTGTTCTACCAGGTGGGTTCCCAGCCCATGTACACCGTGAACGATCGCGGCATCATCGGCGATGCCCTGCGAACCTGCGGCGCCGTCAACGTCTTCGGCGGCCTGCCCGCCGCCGCGCCCATGGTGGGCACGGAAGGGGTCCTGAAGGAGAATCCGCAGGCCATCATCGTGGGCCAGGCCGGCCCGGGCGCCGATGCCGCGCTGGCGGCCTGGAAGGCCTTCGGGCCGGCGCTGGCCGCGGCGCCGGACAACCTGTGGGCCATCGACCCCGATGCCATGCACCGGCCCACGCCGCGCATGATCGACGCCACGGAGCGCCTGTGCGGGATGATCGATGCCGCACGGCGGCGGGCGGCCGGACGATAAGCAGTACGGGGAGGAATGACGTGGCAGCGGCTGGCGGCTGCACGGGGGAAGGCGGGAAATGGCGCGCCCGGCTGGGATCGAACCAGCAACCCCTGCCTTCGGAGAGCAGTACTCTATCCATTGAGCTACGGGCGCGTAGCCGCCAATTGTACCCTGCCTGGAAGATTTCGTCTTTTGCCCCGCGCGCGGCCCCCAAAAACACCGATTGAGCCGAGCGGCGGGCCTGCCGCTATAATCAGGCGTTTATGTGCGGGAAAGCAGCCGGCCGGGAGGAGAAAGGCGGCAGCCCATCCGGCGCAATACAAGTATCAAAGCAAGCAGTCAGCAAAATCCCATAAACCGTCACGTGTCGGGCGTGCCCGGCCCATAGACTTGCAGGACTTGGCAATGAGCAACGCGCAGCATAATCACGAAGAAGCCCATGAATCGCCGATCAGGACGCCCCGCCAGCTGATCACGGTGGTCATACTGGCTTTCCTCGTCCCCATCATCACCATCCTGCTGCTCGTGAACTTCGTCGCCAGCGGCAACAAGTCCAACGCGGGCTCCGACGCGCAGACGCCCGAGGCCATCGAGGCCCGCATCAAGCCGGTGGCCGGCTTCGAACTGCGCGACGCCAACGCCCCGCGCGTGTTCCAGACCGGCGAAGCAGTCTACAAGGCGGTCTGCGCCACCTGTCACGCCGCCGGCGTGGCCGGCGCGCCCAAGTTCGGCGACAGCGGCTCGTGGGCCAAGTACCTCTCCACCGGCTTCGACGCCATGCTGCAGGTCGCCCTGCACGGCAAGGGCGCCATGCCGGCCAAGGGCGGCAACCCCGACCTGGACGATTTCGAGGTCGCGCGCGCGGTGGTCTACATGGCCAACAACAGCGGCGCCAACTTCAAGGAGCCGGCCGAACCCGCGCCCGCCGCCCCGGCTGCCACCGCGGAAGCTCCGGCTACCGCACCCGCCGCGCCTGCTGCCCCTGCCGCCGCGGCGCCGGCCGCGCCCGCGCCCCAGGCCGCCGCGCCTGCCCCGCAAGCCGCGGCACCCGCGGCCGCTTCCACCGCCGACGGCAAGAAGCTGTACGACTCCACCTGTTTCGCCTGCCACGGCGCCGGCATCGCCGGCGCGCCCAAGTTCGGCGACAAGGCCGCCTGGGCGAAGTACATCGCCACCGGCGTGGATACGATGGTATCGGTTGCCATGCAAGGCAAGGGCGCGATGCCCCCGAAGGGCGGCGCCGCGAACGCGACCGAGGCCGACATCCGCGCGGCGGTGCAATACATGGTCGACGCGGCCAAGTAAGCCACCTCGTCCGTTTCGATCTGAAAAAACCCGGCCCACCGAAAGGGGGCTGGGTTTTTTATTCAGGCCGCGCCGCCGCATAGCGGCGCATTTTTGTCCTACGTCCCTCCTCTCCAGCCCGATACCTTGCTGGCCTGCGCCCGGATCAAGCGAGAAGCTGCCTGACGCCAGCCTCTGCGGAGCAGTCAAGGAAATGGAAAGCGGCTTGATCGACGCAGACTTGGGTGGCTTTCTCTACAAGAAACGGGTGGCCCGCCTTGGCAGCGGCAAGAGCGGCGGCTACCGCACACTGTTGTCAGCTCGCCTGGGTAGACGCTATGTGTTCCTGCACGGCTTTCCCAAGAGCGACAAGGCGGACATCACGCAGGGCGAAAAAAAGGCGCTGCAATTCGTCGGCAAGGTGTTTCTGGAACTGTCCCCCGTGCGCGAGTTCGAAGCCGCCGACATCAAACACCTGCGGGAAGCCCTGAAGTTCAGTCAGCCAGTGTTCGCGCTCCACCTGCACACTACCGCCTCGACGGTGCGCAAGTGGGAGCAGGGAGAAACCCGACCTGCCGGTCCGGCGCTCAAGCTGCTCAACATCATCGCCGACAAGGGCTTGCAGGCGATCCTCTGATCTACGCGGCGGGCGGCACGAGGCGCTGGATGGCTTCGTCGCTCAGGCCCAGGTAGTCACGCAGCACGGCTTCCGTGTCCTGCCCCAGCAGCGGCGGCGCGTGGCGGTACTGCACCGGCGTGTCGGACAGGCGCAGCGGGCTGGCGACAGACGGCGCCGTGCCCGCCAGCGGATGCGGCAGGTCCAGGCGCAGGCCGCGAGCCCGGACCTGGGGATCGTCGAAAGCCTGGTCGATGGAGTTGATGGGACCGCAAGGCACGCCCACGGCTTCGAGTCGCTGCAGCCAGTAGTCGCGCGGCTTCTTTTCCATGATCCCGGCCAGGATGGGCACGAGCCGGTCGCGGTTGATGACGCGGTTGCTGTTGATGCTGTAGTCGGGATGATCGGCCAGTTGCGGCGCCTCGAGCACGCCGCAATAGGCGCGGAACTGACCGTCGTTGCCCACGGCGACGATCAGGTGGCCGTCGGACGCCGCGAACACCTGATAGGGCACGATGTTCTGGTGGGCGTTGCCGGCCCGCCGGGGCGCGACGCCCGAGGTCAGGTAGTTCAGGGCCTGGTTGCCCAGCATGGCCACCACGGTGTCCAGCAGCGCGACGTCCAGGTGCTGTCCCAGGCCGCTGCGCTGGCGTTCCTGCAGCGCGGCCAGGATGCCCACCGTGGCGTACATGCCGGTCAGGATGTCGGCCACGGCCACGCCGGCCTTCTGCGGGCCGGCTCCCGGCAGGCCGTCGCGCTCGCCGGTGATGCTCATGAAGCCGCCCAATCCCTGGATCATGAAGTCGTAGCCGGGGCGGCTGGCGTACGGGCCGGTCTGGCCGAACCCGGTGACCGAGCAATAGATCAGGCGCGGATTCACTTCCTTCATCGAGGCGTAGTCCAGTCCGTACTTCGCCAGCCCGCCGACCTTGAAGTTTTCGATCAGGATGTCGCTTTGCGCGGCCAGCTCGCGCACCAGCCGCGCGCCTTCGGGCGTGGCGATGTCCAGCGCGACCGAGCGCTTGTTGCGGTTGACGCTGAGATAGTAGGCGGCCTCGGCCGTGTCCCGGCCCTGGCTGTCCTTCAGGAACGGCGGCCCCCAGCTGCGCGTGTCGTCGCCCGATCCCGGCCGCTCGATCTTGATCACCTCGGCGCCCAGGTCGGCCAGGTTCTGGGTACACCAGGGTCCGGCCAGGACGCGAGTCAGGTCGAGAACACGGATGCCGGCCAGGGGGGAAGTGCGTGCTGTCATGCTTTGCTCGAATTCGCGTGAAGGAAGAACAAAACCGCGGGACCGGCCGATGCCGGGCAATCCGTAAGCTTACCCCACGGGCCCGGCGGCTCCCCGAGAATCACCGGCCCGGCCGCCGACGCCCCACGCCTGGCGCGCGCGTCCCGTCACAAGTCGTGAAGCCCCCATTCATGTCCGGTGATTACCGGCACCGGCGGGGTGCCCGTATGCTGGCCCGATGCCGGGGACGTCCGATTCCCCGGACAACCAGAACGGAGGAGCCATGCATCGCCACCCGCTCATGCCGGCCGCGTGGATCGCGGCCGCGTTCGCCTGTGTCCTGCCGCCGCTGGCCTCGGCCCAGGACATTCCAAGAAAGTCGATCACCATGGTCGTCGGCTTCGCACCCGGGGGCGGCGCCGACACCGCGGCCCGCCTGATCGCCAGGAAGCTGGCGGACAACCTGGGCCGTCCGGTCGTGGTCGAGAACAAGGCCGGCGCGGGCGGCAACATCGCCCACGACCTGGTCGCGCGGGCCGAACCCGACGGCTCCACCATCCTGCTCGGTTCGATCGGTCCGCTGGCCATCGCGCCCCACCTGATGAAGCTGCCCTACGACCCGGTCAAGGACCTGGCGCCCATCACCATGGGCGTCAACTTCCCGAACGTGCTGGTGGCCTACGCCGGCCTGGGCGTCAAGACGCTGAACGACTACATCGAGATGGCCAGGAAGCATCCCGAGAAGATGAGCTACGCCTCGACCGGCGCCGGCTCCGCCTCGCACCTGGCGGGCGAACTGCTCAACCAGCGCGCCGGCGTGAACGTCGTCCACGTGCCCTACAAGGGCGGGGCGCCGGCCATGGTGGACCTGCTGTCGGGACGAGTCGCCTCGTACTACTCCACGCCGTCTTCGGCCCAGCCCCATATCGAGACCGGCAAGGTGGTCGCCATCGCCACGACGGGCTTGAAGCGCCCGGCCTTCATGCCCGACGTGCCGACCATCGCCGAGTCCGGCATTCCCGGCTTCAATGCCACCAACTGGTACGCCTTCGTCGCGCCGGGCAGGACGCCCGCCGGCATACTCGACCGCTGGAACGAGGAAATCGTGAAGGTGCTGAAGGATCCCGACGTGTCGGCCCAGTTGATCAAGCACGGACTGACGCCCGATCCGATGAGCCGCGAAGAACTCGCCAGGTTCATCGCCGACGAGTCGGCCACCTGGGGCGCGATCATCAAAGAGCGCCACATCACCGCGCAGTAGTCCTTTCCTCCCGCGCCGGCGGCCCCTCGCCTGCGCGGCACTCCCCGCTTGCCGTCGGCCCGCGCTCGGCTCATAATAGCTAGTAGTATAGTTTACTATCACATTGAACCGAGCGACCGGGCAGGCACCCGGACGCCCGCGCGTCCAGCGACGACGCATCGAGGAGACAAGCTTGAAACCCAGTCTATCGTGTGGCCTGGTTGCGGCGAGCCTGGCGCTTGCCGGCATCCAGGCCGCTTATGCCGACGACTTCCCCACGCGCCCCATCCGCCTCGTCACGCCCTACCCGGCCGGCCTGACGCCGGACGTCGCCACCCGCATCATGGCCGAGAAACTGGGCAAGCTGTGGGGCAAGCCCATCGTCATCGAGGCCAAGCCGGGCGCCAACGGCTTCCTGGCGCTGGGCGCCGCCAAGCAGGCCGCGCCCGACGGCTACACCCTGCTGGTCGTGGGCGACGCGCACATGACCACCAATCCCAAGCTGCTGGCCTCGGTCCCCTACGACCCGCAGAAGGACTACACGCCGGTGTCGCTGTTCTTCCGTGCGCCCTTCCTGTTCTACACGTCCGCCTCGGCGCCCTATGCATCGATGCGCGACCTGATCGAGGCGGCCCGCAAGGATCCGAAGAAAATCACCTACGGTACGCCCTACGTCGGCAGTCCCGCCCATTTCGGCGGTGCCATCCTGGCCCAGGCCACGCGCACCGAGATGATGCCGGTCCACTACAAGGAAGGCGCGCAGATCTACACGGCGGTCGCCAACGGCGACATCAGCTTCAGCGTGGCCACCATCGGCTCGGGGCTGCCGCTGGTCAAGGCCGGCAAGCTGAAGATGCTGGCCACCGCCTCGCCGCAGCGCCTGGCCGACTATCCGCAGGTTCCCACCGTCAAGGAATCCGGCGGTCCCGACCTGGCCATCGAGACCTGGGTGGGCCTGGTGGCGCCGGCGGGCACGCCCCCGGCCGTGGTGCAGAAGCTCAACGCCGGCATCGCGCAGGTGCTGAAGGATCCGGAACTGATCGAGAAGTTCGCGGCGCTGGGGATCGAGCCCCAGGGCAGCACGCCGGCCGAGCTGTCCACGCGCGTGCGCGACGAACTGGCCGAGGTGGAGACACGCATCAAGCGGCTGGGCATCAGCATCGAATAGCCGGACGCGAGCGGCCGGCACGCCAGGCGCCGGCGCTATTTCAGCCGCATGTGTACCCGCACGAAGTCGCTGCGGAACAGGCCCTGGGATTCGTACACCAGGACTTCGTCCTTGTCGAACACCGAGCGGGTGACCACCATGATGGCGGTGTTCACCGGCACGTCCAGCAACTGGGCCACCTCGAAGTCGGCGTTGCTGGCCTGGATGGTCTGCTCGGCCCGGCCGATGCGGTCGCCCGCGTGATTCTGTATCAGCTGCATGGGCACGGGCGAGTTGAACGCCCGCTTGCCGATGGCGCGAAAGATCGTGCGCTCGACGTACGAATCGCCGACGAAGTACGGGATCTGGTTGTGCTTCTGCAGGCGGCGCAGGTGCTGGTAGCCGTCGGACGACAGCGAGCCGCCGTGGTGGTTGATCGATTGGGGCCGCATGACAGTGCTGCTCTCCAGCCATTCGATCTGGATGTCGGGCACGTGGTTGACCAGCGTATCCCAGCTGGTCGGGATATCATAGAACACCCCGCTTTGCGGGCGGCGCAGGACGAAGGTGCCACGGCCGCGGTAACGGCCGATCAGGCCTTCGGACTCCAGGAAGCCGATGGCATGGCGGATGGTGGCGCGCGCCACGCCTTCTTCGCGGGCCAGTTCGTCCAGCGACGGGATCTGCTGGTCCACCGCCCACTCGCCCGTCTCGATGCGCTTCCTGAAGGACATGACCAGCTTGACGTAGATAGGCGTCCCCACCTGGGCCAGGTTCGCGATGGCGGTCGACGGTGTCGTGCGGGTGGCGCGGGGCGGAGGCAAAGTCATGAGGCGCGATGTGCTGGTTGACTAGCCTTTCATTTTATCAGTGGCCTGTCCCGCCATCGGCGGCGCGGACGGTAGGCTATAGTCGGTGCTCTTTCCGCAACACGCGCCGTCTTCGCATGAGCCTCGAATCCGTCCGCCATTTCCTGGCCACCCACGCACCCGACATCGCCATCATCGAACTCGAGCACAGCACCGCCACCGTCGAACTGGCCGCGCAGCACCATGGCGTCGCGCCTGGCCAGATCGCCAAGACGCTGTCGCTGCGGGCGGGCGACCGCGAGGTGCTGGTCGTGACACGCGGCGACGCCAGGCTGGACAACAAGAAGGCCAAGGCCGTGTTCGGCGGCCGCGTGAAAATGCTGCCGGCCGACGAAGTGGTGGCCGTGACCGGACACCCGGTGGGAGGCGTCTGCCCGTTCGGCCTGGCCACGCCGCTGCCCGTGTATTGCGATGTCTCGCTGCGGGCCTACGATGAAGTGCTGCCCGCCGCCGGTTCCACGCACAGCGCGGTGCGCATCGCGCCCCGGCGCCTGGCCGAGCTGGTCGGCGCGCAATGGGTGGATGTCAGCCAGGAAGCGGCCTGAGGCGCGTCTACGGCCTGAGGCGCGTCTATTTCAGGTCGGTGTGGATCTCGACGAAATCGCCGCGGAAGATGCCCAGCGATTCATAGACCAGGACGCCGTCGCGATCCAGCACCGACCGCGTCACCTGGATGACCGGCGCGCCCGAAGTCAGGTCGAGCAGGCGGGCGGTGTCCAGGTCGGCCACGCTGGCGCGCACGGTCTGCTCGGCATGGCCGACGCCGCCCGGCAGGCGAGCGTCCAGGATCTTCAGCGGGATGGGCTTGGCCAGCACGTCGGCGCCGAAGGCGGCGTAGACATTCTTTTCGATGTAGGTATGGCCGATGCCGTAGGGAATGTGGTGGCGCAGCAGGCGCCGCTTGAGGGCCTGATAAGACTCGCCCAGCGCGGCGCCGGCGTGCACCGAGGCGGGCGGCTGCGCGCATTCGTGGCTTTCCAGCCACTCGACCTCGATGTCGGGCTGCGGCCCGGTAAGCTCGTCCCAGTTCATCGGGATGCGATACCAGATGTTGGACTGGGGACGCGCCGTGACGAAGGTGCCGCGGCCGCGGAAGCGGCCGATCAGCCCCTCGGCCTCGAGCATGCCCAGCGCATGCCGCACCGTGACCCGGCCCACGTCGAATTCCTCCATCAGCTCGTCCAGCGACGGAATGCACTCGTTCAGCGGCCAGACGCCGTTCTCGATGCGCTGGCGGAACAGCGCGAAGAGCTGCGCGTACATCGGCAGCCCGCCGCGCGGGCCGGTGTTGCCGGCACGCGCGGAAGTATCGGAAGCGTCGGTCGTGCGTCGTGCGGATGCCATGGAGCGAATCACCTGCGGCGGATGGCCAGTCTCGCGCCCCGGGGCGCAAACGCATATTGTGCCGGGGCGCGGCGGGCGCTGGCAATCGAGCCGGCCGGTCACGGCGCCAGCGCGATCACGTCCAGCGCGTAGTGGGCGTTGCCGCCGGGCGCGCCGTTGGCATCCGCGATGCCCACGGCGATGCGGGCGGGCGGATCCTGCGGAAAGAACTCCATCCATGCCTGGTGGAAGGCCTTGCGCTTGTCCAGGTCGTGCAGATAGAGCGTGACCTTCACCACGTGCCTGAGCGTCGCGCCGGACGCCGCCAGCACCGCCTGGACGTTGCGCAGCGCCTGGCAGGCCTGTTCGTAGGGATCGTCGGGCATGCGGTCGGTGGCCGGGTCGCGGCCGCGTATGGCCGACAGGAACAGGAAGCCTCCGGCCCGCACGCCGGGCACCATGCCCGGCATGCGATCGGGCGCGTCCGGCGACTGCGGCATGCTCGCCCTATCCATGCAGGAACTCCCGGATGATGGCGGCGGCGCGGTCCGGCGCGTCGGTCTGCACCTGGTGGCCGGCTCCGGGCACCCATTCGATGCGCGCGTCGGGCAGCATCTCGGCCAGCGCGCGGCCGGTGGCGGGCACGGCGAAGGTATCTTCCTCGCCCCACAGGATCAGGGTGGGAATGCGGCGCGTCAGCGCGGGCAGCGCTTCCTGCCATTGGGTCTGCAGCTTGAGCACCGGGTCGTTGCGCACGAAGTCTATGCCCTGCGCCATGCGCTGGAAGGCCTCGAACGCGCCGGGCCGCGTGGCGGCGCGCTGGCGATCGTCGATGAGCGCGTCGGTGATGCGCGACTTGTCGATGATAAGGGCCTCCAGCAGGCGCTTCATGCCCGCGCGCGAACCGTCATAGCCCATCAGCGCATGCATGGCCTCGTTCGGCGCCTGCTTGATGCCCATGGAGCCGGCAATGGTGAGCGAAGACACGATGACGAGTTTTTCGACCCGGTCCGGATGCAGCATGGCGTAGTACACGCCCGACCACGCGCCCTGCGAATTGCCCAGCACCGAGAACTTGTCCAGGCACAGCGCGTCGACGAAATCGGCGGTATGGGCTGCGCGGCTGATCAGCCCGTAGGGCGTGGGCGCCTGGGTATCGGTCAATCCGAAGCCGCCGATGGAATCGGGCGCGACCACGCGAAAGTCCTTGCCCAGCAGCGGCAGCACGAGCCCCATGCCCGATGCGCCGGACGAACCCGCGCCGCCGCCGTGCAACGCCACCAGCGTGGGTCCCTGGTCGCCGGCTTCCGCGTAGTGCGTGCGCACGCCGTTGGCCAGTACCCAGCGTGAACGAATTGCCGTGTCATTCATGATCGATGTCTCCAGTCGAAGAGGTGGACCCCGCCGGTCGCGGGGTCCGCTTGCTCAGTTGCCGTGCCGCGGCAGCAGGCCGCGGTCGTGGTAGGCCTGCACGTAGCGCAGTCCCAGGGTGCCGGCGAAATTGCGGATCAACAGCGGATGCACGCCCCACTCGTACAAGGTCGCGAGATCGCGTTCGCGCAGGGCGCGCCGTTCCTCGTCGTCCAGCGCATGGCCATCGAAGGCGTGCTCGGCACCGGCCTTGAGCGCTTCCTGCAGCGCCGGCTCCTTGTCGAAGCGGAACAGGTAGCGCTCCAGCGCGTGCCTGTCGCGGCGCGCCCCGGCGGCCTGCGCAGGCAGGGTTTCACCCGCCTGCCCCGGAGGCAGCAGCAGTTCGGTCACGCCTATCCCGGTCACCCAGGCCTGCACCGGCTCGTAGGCCGCCACGCGCGCGCCCGTGGCCCGGGCCGCGCCGGCGGCCAGCAGCCAGTTGCGGATCTCGGCCGCGCCGTTGCCGGCGCTGCGCACCACCTCGGCCGCGTTCCAGCCGGCGATCTCGTCGAACCGGCCGGCGGCGAAGCCTTCCAGGAAGCGTCGGTCGAAGTCGCGGTTGATGTGTCCGGTCTCGGGCATGCCGACCCAGTGGCTCAGGCCGCCGGTGCCCAGCACCGCCACGCGCGGCGCCAGGTCCTGCGCGCGCAGCGCGTCGCCCAGCGCGCGGCCGAAGGCCAGGCAGCGGTCCAGGCGCGGCAGCGGTTCGATGGTGCAGTTCACGTACACCGGCAGCACCGGCGCGTCCCAGCCGGCCAGCAGCAATTGCAGCGGACACGAGAAGCTGTGGTCCAGCGGCAGGCCGCGCGCGCCGGCCGCGTCGAAGCCGGCGGCCACCATGCCCGCGTGCACCGCTTCGCCCAGGCCCGCCACGCCGGTGTAGTCCCGCCTGGGTACGCCGAACTCCCCATGCCCCGGGAAGGCCGCGCCGGTACCGATGGCGAACACCGGCAGCGCTGCCTGGTCGAAGGTCAGGAAATGGTCGGTGGCGACGACCACGAGCACGTCCGGGCGCGCCTCCTTGAGCGAGACGGACAGGGCCGAGAAGGCCTGGAACACCCGGTCGGCGCGCGCCAGGTCGTCCGGGTCGCCCTTGGGCGCGCGCATCATGGCGCCGGTGTGGGCCGTGGCGGCGGCCCAGACGATCTCGCCCATCAGCTATCCCCGGCGTCCAGATGACGATGCAGGAAGCCCACGAAGCGCTCGTAGGTCAGCGCGGCGGCCTCGGGCGAATAGCGCTCCAGCGTGCTGTCCATGTACGCATGGCGCGCGCCGGGATAGACATGGAAATCGATGGGCGCGGGCGCCCGCGCTTCCAGCGCTTCCTTCAACGCCAGGGTCTGGTCCATGGGAATGGCTTCGTCGGCCTCGCCGAAGTGCAATTGCATGGGCGCCTGGATGCGCGGCGCCAGGGCGATGCGCGAACGGTCCCGGCCGTCGGGCGAATAGGCGGCCGGCACCACCGGCAGCGCGTACAGCACCACCGAGCAGGCCAGGTCGCGCGTGCCGGCCGCCCAGGCCAGCACCGTGCCGCCGCCCAGGCAGTAGCCCAGGGCGCCGACGCACCCCACCCGGGGCTGCGCGCGCAGCCACTCCAGCGCCGCCTGGCAATCGGGCACCACGACCTCGTCGCGCGCGGCGATGAAAGCCTTGCTGCGCCGCTCCTCGGCGGTGGTGTAGTCCTGCGGCGGGCGGCCGCCGATGCGGCTGTACGGATCCACGGTCAGGACGATGAAGCCCTCGGCCGCCAGGCGCCGCGTTTCCTCCTGGCGATGCTCGGTCACCCCCAGGTTCTCGGGCGCGCAGACCACCGCGCCCAGCACGTCGTCGCCGTCGGGCTCGGCCAGGTAGCCCCGCACCTGGTCGGCGCCGCTGGGAAAGGTCACCCAGCGGCCATGGCTGCTTCGCTTGCTCATGGATGCCTCCTTCAGGCCGCGACCTGGATGTCGAACAGGGATGCCTCGCCCTTGCGGCGCACCTCGACGTCGAGCAGCGTGGCGCAATGCGGGCAGGCGTGCTGGACGACCTCGAGGTCGTGGTGGATGCGCACGCGCGGGCCCAGGTCCTCGGGGGTGGCCAGGTGCTGGCGCGCGTAGTCCTTCCAGTTTTCCGCCGCCGGCGCGACGGCGGTGTCGCAGCTGTTGCAGACCAGGTAGGGCGTGCCCGACGCGCGCACGATGCGCGCCACGTCGCCGACGATGGCCACGGGTTCGGCCTGCGCCGTCTGCGGGCGCCCGGCCAGCGTCTTGCCGGCGGGCCATGCCAGCCTGCGCTGGCGGATCGCGGCGCGCGCGGCGGCGGTGGCGGCTTCGTCCAGGGCGCCGCCCTTCGTCACCACGCCGAAGATGCGTTCGGCCACCTGGGCCGAGAAGGCCCCGGCCGCGACATCGGCGGCCACGCTGCCGGCCGGCCGCCCCAGCGGATCGCCCCAGCCGCCGCCGGCGGTGGGATTGCACTCGTACACGTCATCCTTGCCGAACTCGAACTCGGGCGGCTTGGCGTTGAACTCGACCTCCTCGCCCTGCAGCCCGTCCATGCGGTCGGGGAACACGCCGTCGGCCAGCAACTGGCGGATGTTGCTGTGGCGCAGGAAGCGGCGATGATTGCAGCCGCTGGGATAGCCGCCGAACAGGCCACGCGAGGTGGGCGACTGGTAGCCGTGGCAGGCCACCAGCGATTCGACCTCGTCCACGCCGTGCAGCACGAAGGCCGCCCCGGCGGCCTGGCCGCCCACGTTGCGGCCGGCCCCCGAGCTGTCGGTGATGATGCGGCGATACATGTACAGCACCGGCAGCTTCAGTTCCGTGGTCTCGACGTTGGGCGCGCGGCCCGCGGTGATGTTGCGCTGGCCCGAGACGCTCACGCCGTCGCGGTGCGCATAGGCGCCGCCGCCCGACAGCATCACTTCCAGGATGGGCGCGGTGGCCGGTTCGCCGTACTGGTTGCGGCCGTGGATGTGGAACAGGTCCGGTCCGCTGGCCGGCGACGACTGCGCCTCGGCCAGGTAGTCCGGATGCGTGGCCATCAGCTTGGAGATGACCTCGGTGGTGGTGACCTCGACCAGCCACATCGCGCCCAGCGGTCCCTGGCTGCACGGCGCGGGGAACTTGCACGAGACGATGGAACCTTCGGTGGACAGCACCTCCAGCGGCCGCAGGAGGCCCTCGTTCCACGGCAGGTCGTAGGCGATGACCGGCAGGATGCCGGCGTAGACCCCGGCCAGGAGGCCCGTGCGCGTCGCGTTGACGAAGCCCGGCGCCTGCGGGTCGGACCCGGTGTAGTCGAACACGATGCGGTCGCCCTGCTTGCGCAGTTCGACGTGGATCTTGTAGATCTTGTTGTCGAAACCGTCGTGGTCCAGGAAGGCCTGGGCGCGGAACACGCCGTCGGGCAGCTCCTTCAGGCGCTTGCGCATCTTGGTCTCGGACAGGCTCATCATGCCGTCCATGACCGTCAGCACCGTGTCCACGCCGTACTTGGCGATGGTGTCGAGCAGGCTCTTCACGCCGATGTTGTTGGCCGCCATCAGCCCCTTCAGGTCCAGGCTGATGTTGGTGGGCAGGCGCGACATGCCGGTGATGAAATTCAACACGTCGCTGCGCAGCTCGCCGCGATCGATGATCTTGACCGGCGGGATCAGCATGCCTTCCTGGCGGATGTCCTTGGCCATGGAGGCGAAGCTGCCCGGCACCATGCCGCCCACGTCCAGCTGGTGGGCGCAGGCTCCGGTCCAGCCGATGCGCTTGCCGTCGACGAAGATGGGCGCCAGCACGCCCACGTCCGGGCAGTGCAGCGCGCCCTTGTGCGGGTGGTTGACGATGAACATGTCGCCCGGATTGATGCCGACGGTGTCCTCGCAATCCTCGATCACGTGCTTGACCATCAGCGACAGCGAGGCCGCGTGGAAGGTCACCGTCTTGCCCATGGTGACCACTTCGCCGAAGGCGCGGTAGAGGCCGGTGTTGAAATCGGTCGCCTCGTTCACCAGCGCCGATCCCGACACCGAGGCCAGCGTGGCCGCCTGTTCGTCGGTGATCGACAGCAGCCGGTGGCGGATCACCTCGAAGGTGATCGGGTCGACCTCCTTGGCCGTGTATTCGTAGACCTGATGCATGCTCGTCTCGATAGCGTTATTGGTTGCGCGCGATGGAAATCACGAAGTTGCCGTAGGGCTCCATTTCGACCGACTGGTCCGGGCCGACGACGATGGTGGTGTCGGGCCGCTCGATGATGCAGGGGCCCGCGATGGCACGGCCGGGGCCCACGTCCTCGCTGCGGTAGATGTAGGCGCGGATGAAGCCGTGGCCGTAGAAATAGACCTGCCGGTCGGACACCGGCCGGTTCGAACGGCCGGCGCCGTCGACCTGGCGCGCTGCCGGCTTGATGACCGGGGACGTGCCCTCGACCCGCACCACGGTGAACTCCACGCCCGAGCTGCGCAGCGCGGTGTTCTTGCCGTAGATGCGCTCGTACTGCGCCTCGAAGGCATCCACCAGCGCATCCACGTCGGCGGCCTGGAGCTGGCCGGCCGGCACCTCGACGCCGATCTCGTGTACCTGCTGGCGGAAACGCATGCCGATGTAGCGGTGGATGGTGACGTCGTCGCCCAGCGCCTCGCGCGCGCGGGCCTCGATCTGGCCGAAGCCCTCGTTCAGGGCCGCGATGTCGATGTGCTCGGATGCCCGCTTGAAACGCGCCGGCGCGTGCTGGCCCACCGCCAGCGAGAACGAGCGGTGGCGGTCGCCCGTGACCGTGCCGTAGGCCGAATGCGCCGGCCCGGTGTTGGGTACGACCACCTTGCCGATGCCGGCCACCTCGGCGTACTGGTGCGCATGCGTGGCGCCCGCGCCGCCGTAGGCCATCAGCACGAAGTCGCGCGGATCGTAGCCCGCGCGCAGCGTGACCCGGCGCAGCAGGTCCGCCATCTGGTTGTTGGCGACCTCGCGGATGCCCGCGGCGGCCTCTTCCACGCTCATGCCCAGCGGCTCGGCCACGTACTTGCGCACGGCCTGGCGCGCGGCCTCGACGTCCAGCGCCATGCGACCGCCCAGGAAGTAGCGCGGATCGATGATGCCCAGCACCACGTCGGCGTCGGTGATGGTCGGCTCGACCCCGCCGCGGCCGTAGCACGCCGGCCCCGGCGTGGAGCCCGCGCTTTCCGGGCCCACCGTCAGGTGGCCGTCGCGCACGCGGGCGATCGAGCCCCCGCCCGCACCGATGGCCGTGACCTTGATCGACGGCAGCGCCACGTGGAATCGGCCCACTTCGCGCACCGTTTCCAGCAACGGCTGGCCATCCACGATCAGGCCCACGTCGAAGCTGGTGCCGCCCATGTCGGCCGTCAGCACGTTGCGATAGCCCAGCAGGTCGCCCAGCTTCTGCGAGGCCAGCACGCCGCCGGCCGGGCCCGAGGTCAGCAGGTTGGCCGCCTGGAACGCCGCCTCGGCCGCGGGCAGCACGCCGCCACCCGACTCCATGATGGAGATCGGTCCCTGGAAGCCGAAGCGCCGGATCGCCCCTTCCAGCCCGTTGATGTAGCGATGGATGACCGGGCCGAGGTAGGCGTTGATCGACGTGGTCGACGTGCGCTCGTATTCGCCGATGATGGGCACCAACAGCGAGGACGTCGTCACGAACAGCCCCGGCGCCTCTTCTTCCACCAGTTCGGCCAGGCGCCGCTCGTGCGCCGGATTGCGGAACGACCACAGCAGGCTGATGGCGATGGCCTCGACGCCCGCGTCGCGCAGCTCGCGTATGGCCTGGCGCGCCGCCGCCTCGTCCAGCGGCACGATGACCTCGCCCTTGTAGTCCACGCGCTCGACCACGCCCTTGATCAGGTCCTGCGGCACGATGGGCTCGGGCACGCGACGCTTGGAGAAGTGCGAGATCTCGTGCGTGGGCATGCCGATCCAGCCGCCCATGGCGCGCTGGATGCGCAGCGTGTCCTCGAAGCCGCGGGTGGTCAGCAGCCCCGTCTTCGCGCCCTTGCGTTCGATGAACGCGTTGGTCGCGGCGGTGGTGCCGTGCGAGAAGTATTTCAGTTCGGCCACCAGCCGATCGGCCGGGATGCCCAGTTCCTCGGCCGCCAGTTTCATGGCGTCCAGCACGCCGCGCGTGCGGTCGTCGGGCGTCGTCAGCGCCTTGAAGATGCGCACGTCGCCGTCGTCGGACAGAAGAACGAGGTCGGTGAACGTCCCTCCGATATCCGTACCTATGTAAGACACGAGTCTTTCCTCCAGATGCCGCCCCAGCGGGCGATCGTTCCCCGGCACACGGCCGCCGCGCGGCCGCGTCCGAATCTGGCGCTATTAGAACCCGAAAAACATTCTATGTATAGAACTATAGAATGTTAAAAGACTAGGTAATTACCCTTTTAGGGCGGCAAGCTGGCGCCGCTCGACGCCCTCGCCGGCTCAGCCTTTCTTCAGCAGCGACTTCAGCCGGTCCAGCCTTTCCTTGGCGCTGAGCCCGGGCGTGGCATCGGCCACTTCGTCGGTCTCGAGCCCCATTTCCTTGATGAAGCGCGAAGGTTCGCGCGCGATGTCCTCGCGGCCGCGCTTGCGCTTCTTGCACCAGGTGACGGTCAGCGTGCGGCGCGCGCGCGTGATGCCGACATACATCAGCCGGCGCTCTTCCTGCACCCGCGCTTCCAGCGATTCGGCCGCCTTGGCGGGGTCGCCTTCCTCGTCGTCCTTGCCCAGGTGGGGCAGCAGCCCTTCCTCGGTGCCGACCAGGAACACATGTGGATACTCCAGGCCCTTGGAAGCATGCAGCGTGGACATGCGCACCAGGTCGGGGTCCTCGTCGTCGCTTTTCTCGAGCATGGTGATGAGCGCGATGTGCTGGACCAGGTCCATCAGGCTCATCTTGTCTTCCTCGGCCTTGCGCTTGAGCCAGCCCAGGAGGTCCAGCACCGTCTGCCAGCGGTTCTGTGCGCCGCGCTCGTCGAAGTGGTCGTACAGGTAACGCTCGTACTGGATGGCGCGCACCAGGTCGTCCAGGATCTCGGAGGCCGTCTCGCCCGACGGGGCGGCATCGCCCTTGGCGGCGCCGGCGCGCCACTGCATGCGGTTGATGAACTCGCAGAACTCGCGCAGCGGGCCGAGCTGGCGCGGTTGCAGGCGCTGCTCCAGGCCGGTCTCGAACACGGCGGCGAACAGCGGGATCTCGCGTTCGCCCGCGTAGGTGCCCAGCACTTCCAGGGTCGACTGGCCCACGCCGCGCTTGGGCGTGGTGATGGCGCGGATGAAGGCCGGATCGTCCTCGTCGTTGGCGATCAGGCGCAGGTAGGCCATGATGTCGCGCACCTCGGCCTTGTCGAAGAAGCTCTGCCCGCCCGAGACCATGTACGGGATCTTCAGGTTGCGCAGGGCCTGCTCGAATATGCGCGCCTGGTGGTTGCTGCGGTAGAGGATGGCGAAGTCGCGCCAGTCGGCCTTCAGCTCGAAACGCGCGGCGGAGATGCGCATGGCCACGGATTCGGCCTCGGCCTCTTCATCGTCCATGGGAATGACGCCGATCGGATCGCCCACGCCCAGGTCCGACCACAGCTTCTTGTCGAACAGCTTGGGGTTGTGCCCGATGACGTTGTTGGCCGCCGCCAGGATGCGCTGCATGGAACGGTAGTTCTGCTCGAGCTTGATGACGCGCAGGTTGGGATAGTCGGTGGTGAGCTTGGCCAGGTTCTCGATGGTCGCGCCCCGCCACGCATAAATGGCCTGGTCGTCGTCGCCCACCGCGGTCAGCATCGCGCGCGGTCCGGTCAGCAACTGCACCAGCCGGTACTGGCAGGCGTTGGTGTCCTGGTACTCGTCCACCAGCAGGTAGCGGATGCGCGACTGCCAGCGCTCGCGCGCCTCGGCGTCGGATTCCAGCAGCCGGGCCGGCAGGCGGATCAGGTCGTCGAAATCGACGGACTGGTAGGAACGCAGGGTGGCGTTGTAGCTGCGGTAGACGCGCGCGGCATCGCGCTCGCTCTCGGTGGTGGCCAGGCGCTCGGCCTGGTCGGGCTCGACCAGCGCGTTCTTCCAGAGCGAGATGGCGGTCTGCACGGCACGGATCAGGCCCTTGTCGGTGGTGGCGACCAGTTCCTGCACGATGCCCATGGCGTCGTCCGCCGCCAGGATGGAGAACTGCGGCTTGAGCCCCACCTGCTTGGCTTCCTCGCGCAGCATCTTCACGCCCAGCGAGTGGAAGGTACTGATGGTCAGGCCCTTGATGGCATTGGGCGGCGCGACCGACCCGACCCGCTCGGCCATCTCGCGCGCGGCCTTGTTGGTGAAGGTGAGCGCGGCCACGTTGCGCGCCGAATAGCCGCAGTCGCGCAGCAGGTAGGCGATCTTCTGCGTGATGACGCGGGTCTTGCCGCTGCCGGCCCCGGCCAGCACCAGGCAGGGGCCGTCCAGGTAGCGGACGGCCTCGCGCTGCGCCGGGTTCATGCCGGCGTCGAGCGGGGGCAGCGCGGCCGATGCGCGTCCGTCGGGCTTGTTCAGCCGCGAGTCGGCGCGGTCCATGGCACGGGTCGCGGCGGAAGAGGAAGAGGCAGTCATACGCTAGCTTGGAAATCGATGGCGCGCGGCGGACGGCCGCGCGGACGGTACTCGGGGGCGGACATGGACGGCGGCCAGGGATCGCGCATCAGATCTCCAGCGGATCGACCTCGAGGTGCCAGCGCACCCGGGCGGCCGCCGCCAGGCCGGGCAGCACGCCGGCCCACGCGCGCAGGAAACCCTGCAATGCGGGACGGCTGTCGCTTTCCACCAGCAACTGGGCGCGTTCGACATTGGCCACGCGAACCACGCGCAGCGGTACAGGATCATAGAGCGTAATGCGCGACATATCCGCGGCCTGGGACGAATCGGTCCCATCGCCCCCCTCCGTCCAGGCCCGGGCCTGCGCCAGGAAGGCCTGGGCTTGCGCCAGTTCGCGCGCCTCGGCGGTCAGCAGGGCCTGGTAGGCGAAGGGCGGCAATCCCGCCGATTCCCGTTCGCGCAGCGCGTAGCGCGCGAAGCCCGCGTAATCGTGGCGCACCAGGGCCTGGTACAGCGGCTGCTCGGGATAGCCGGTCTGGATGTAGACCTCGGCGGGCGTGCCGGCGCGGCCGGCGCGGCCCGCCACCTGCATCAGTTGCGCGAACAGGCGCTCGGGCGCGCGGAAGTCGTGCGAGAACAGCATGGCGTCGGCATTGAGCACGCCGACGAAGCCCAGGTTCTGGAAGTCGTGCCCCTTGGCCACCATCTGCGTGCCGACCAGAATGTCGATGTCGCCCGCATGCATGCGGGCGAACAGCTCCTGGGCGCTGCCCTTGCGGCGCGTGCTGTCGGCGTCGATGCGCGCGATGCGCGCGCCGGGGAACAGCTCGCCCAGGTGTTCCTCCAGCCGCTGCGTGCCGCGGCCCATGGGCTGCAGGTCCTGGTTGCCGCAATCCGGGCAGGCCATCGGCACCCGCTGCTGCCAGCCGCAATGATGGCAGCGCAGCTCGTGGCGTCCCGGACCGCCCGGCACGCGCGGCGGCTGGCGGTGCAGCACCATGTAGGCCGAACAGCGCGGGCAGCCGCTGACCCAGCCGCATGCGTCGCAATGCAGGACGGGCGCATAGCCGCGCCGGTTCAGGAAGATCAGCGATTGCTCGCCTTTCTCCAGCCGCTGCGCCACGGCTTGCAGCAACGGCGGCGCCAGGCCCTGCTGGAGTTTCACGTTGCGGGTGTCGAGCAGCCGGATGCGCGGCGGTTCGGCCGCCAGGGCCCGCTGCGGCAGGGACAGCAGCAGGTAGCGGCCCGTCTGGGCGTGGTGCCAGGTCTCCAGCGATGGCGTGGCCGACCCCAGGATCACCGGCACGCCGCGGTCGCGGGCGCGCCAGATCGCCAGGTCGCGGGCGGAATAGCGCAGCCCTTCCTGCTGCTTGTAGGAAGGGTCGTGTTCTTCGTCGACCACGATCAGGCCCAGATCGGGCAATGGCGTGAACAGCGACAGCCGCGTTCCCAGCAGCACGCGGGCCTGTCCCCGCACCGCCCGCAGCCAGGCCTCCAGCCGCTCGCCGTCGGCCAGCCCGCTGTGCAGCACGGCCACCCCGCCCGGCCCGGCGATGGCCTCCAGGCGCCGGCGGAAGACCTGTTCCAGCTGCGGCGTCAGGTTGATCTCGGGCACCAGCAGCATCACCTGCCTGCCTTCGCGCAGGACGCGTTCGGCCACGCGCAGGTAGACCTCGGTCTTGCCACTGCCGGTCACGCCATGCAGCAGGACGGGCTTGAAGCCCGACAGGCCCGACAAGGCGTCCACCGCCTCCTGTTGAGCGGCGTTCAGGGCAGGCGGGGAAACCGGCGGCGCGCTGGGCGTTGCTTCCGGGCTGTCAGTCGTAGAAACGCTAAGGTCGGAAGTAAGCGCCCGCTCTTCATCCTCTGCCTGGCTCTTCTTGCGCCGCGTCCGCTTGGGCTTGGCCGCCCGCGCAGCCTTGGCGTCCAGCCGCGCCACCGGCCCGCCACCGGCCCGCAGCCCCTGGTAGGCCGCCGGCTTGCGCAGCGGCCCGGGCAGCGCGGGCAACATGACCTCGCCTAGCGGCCGCTGGTAATAGTCGGCCGCAAAAGCCGCCAACTTCAGCCAATCTTCGGGAAATGGCGGCAGATCGTCCAGCATCTGCACCACGTCCTTGACCTGCTCGACCGCAATCGCCGGCGCCGCGGGGATCTCGATCACGATACCTACCATCTCGCGGCGGCCGAAGGAAACGATCACGCGCTGCCCCACGCGCGCACCGGCCGGCGCTCGGTAGTCGAACAGCCCCGCCAGCGGCACGTCCAGCGCCACGCGTACCCAGGTCGTCCCTTCCTGCCCGCATGACGGCGAGACCAGAGATAGAGGGACGGACGGGGATGTGGACAACTGGTGAACTCCGCTTGAAGACTGCGGCATCCTGGCCGCGGGAACTTAAAGTAAAACCTCTGAATCTTTGCTAACCCCGCCGCTCGACAGGGAATTTTTAATCGGGCCGGAAGCTGTGGATAACTTTGGGGACAACCGGCGCACAATTAAGGTAATAGGACGTAGACGGAAAGTGCTTGCTTTGGGATCTAATGATACAGATCCACAAAAATCCATAAAAATCAAATGCTTACAGCCTACAACCGTGGCCCCGTCGAGCTTGCAAGATACGTTCCCGACAAAAGCCCGAATGTGCATAAGTTGAATCCGGGCTCTGGGCAATACGGGTTAGCACTGCCATTCGCCCCGCTCGGGGACTCGTCCACAAGGAGCGTCTAGGCGCCGGCGCGCTGCCTGCGGCTGTGCTGATGAACGGCCTCCACCAGCACGTCGACCGCCTCGGGCGGCGTGAACTGCGAGATGCCATGTCCCAGGTTGAAGACATGGCCCGGTCCCGGGCCGTAGCTGTCCAGCGTGCGCGCCACTTCGGCCCGGATGCGGTCCGGTCCGCCGAACAAGGTCATCGGGTCCAGGTTCCCCTGCAAGGCGACGCGATCCCCTACCGCGGCCCGCGCCTTGCCCAGGTTGACGGTCCAGTCCAGGCCGACCGCATCGCAGCCGGACGCGGCGATCTCTTCCAGCCACAGCCCTCCGCCCTTGGTGAACACGATGGCCGGCACCTGCCGGCCTTCATGCTGGCGGACCAGCCCGGCCAGGACCTGCCTGGTATAGGCCAGCGAGAACTCCTGGAACAGCCCGTCGGCCAGTACGCCCCCCCAGCTGTCGAAGATCATGACCGCCTGCGCGCCCGCCTCGATCTGGGCGTTCAGATAAACCGCGACCGCCTGGGCGTTCACCGCCAGGATCCGATGCATGAGGTCGGGCCGGCTGTACATCATGGTCTTGACCGTGCGGTAATCGCTGGACCCGGCGCCTTCCACCATGTAACAGGCCAGGGTCCACGGACTGCCGGAAAAGCCGATCAACGGCACGCGGCCGTGCAAATCCCGCCGGATCTGCCTGACGGCGGCGAACACATAATCCAGCTCGGCCATGTCGGGTACGGCCAGGTTGGCCACGTCGGCCTCGGTGCGCAGCGGACGCGCGAAGCGCGGTCCCTCGCCCGCGGCGAAGTCCAGGCCCAGTCCCATGGCGTCGGGCACGGTCAGGATGTCGGAAAACAGGATGGCCGCGTCCAGCGGAAAGCGCGCCAGCGGCTGGAGCGTGACTTCGGTCGCGTAGTCGGGGTTCTTGGCCAGCCCCAGGAAGGAACCGGCGCGCGCCCGGGTGGCGTTGTACTCGGGCAGGTAGCGGCCGGCCTGCCGCATCAGCCAGACCGGCGTGTATTCGGTTTCCTGGCGCGCGAGAGCCCGCAAAAAGACGTCATTCTGGAGTTTGGGCTCGGACACGGCAGACCTCGGCAAAGAGAAGCCTGGGATTTTACCTGGGTGGCGCTCGGGGCCTAGGCGAACTTCATCAGCAGCAGCCCCGCCACCAGCAGCCCCATGCCGGCCCAGCCGGCGGGCCGGATGTGCTGGCCGAACAGGGCCCGCCCGGCCAGCGCGGTCGCCAGGATGCCCAGCGCCCCCCAGGCGGCGTAGGCCACCGACAGCTCGATGCCCTGCACCGCCACGTACAGGCAGGCGAAGGCGCCGAAGACCAGGGCGATGGACAGCGCCCCGTACCGCTTGCGGGTGAAGCCCCGCGACAGTTTCAGGAAGATGTTGGCCGCCACTTCCAGGGCGGCCGCGATCAGCAGCATGGCCCCGTGGAACCAGGTGAAGGAATCCAGCATGACACCCCCTTACCGCGAGGCGGCAAGCGCGGGGACGGCGTCCTCGTCCGGGGCGGGCGTCATGCCACGCTTGATCAGAAGGATGCCGCCCAGCACGGCGGCAATGCCGGCCGCCTTGGCGGGGCCGATGCTTTCACCGAACCAGGCCAGGCTGACCAGCGTGATCGCCACCAGCCCCACGCCTTCCCAGACCGCGTAGGCCAGGCCCACCGGCACGCGTGTCACGGCCAGCGACAACGCGTAGTACGACGCGCCCAGCAGGACGAACATCGCCGCCAGGCCGCCCAGGTGTCCGTGGACGCTGCTCCATTTCATGAAGCTGGTGCCCGCCACCTCGGCAGCGATGGCGATGGCAAGAAAAAACCAATGTCGCATGATGCGCTCCTCGTTTTCATGGTTGTTGCGGAATTGTTACCTTGCGAGCAACAATATTCCGGCCATGATGACGAAGGGCAACAGCACCTTGGCGGCAGCCACCAGAACCTCGGCCGGGCGGAACGCGAACGCGGGGTCCGGCATCGCCGGCGGGATCGGGTGATGGATTCGGGTGGTAATGGGCGTATTCATGATGCGCTTCCTTTGAGTGACGAGCGCGAGCAGCCATGCGGCTGGCGCGGCAGTCGTGGTAATGGCGAGGTCGGGGTGCGGCCGCCGGAGGCAACGATGGAGTGCGCGGCGGCGCGGGCGTCCGGACGACGCTAACGATCCGGTGCGGGCAGGACCGAGGAAGCGCGGAAGACACGGGCAGGATGACTGCGGGATGCCGGCCGCACGCCATGCGCGGCGTGGGCGGGAATTCCGGAATATCCTGCGGCGAACGTGGCAGGGCGCCTTGCGATCGGTCCGCGAAACAGCGGGCAGAACATGGGGTCGCTCCCTATGAAAAAGGATACTTATTGCGTATTCCAGTATAGGGCGTCATTGCTTCGATGCCTTGACCATATTGTTATCTATACTTGAACAATGGACCGCCTGACTCCCATACGCGCCTTCCTGGCCGTGGCCGACACCGGCAGCTTCACCGGCGCCGCGCGCAAGCTCGGCGTCTCGCGCTCGGCCATCACCGGCCACATCCAGGAACTCGAACGGCACCTGGGCACCCAATTGCTCAATCGCACCACGCGGCGCGTCTGGCTGACCCGCGAAGGCCGGCGCTACGCCGAGCGGGCGGGCATGCTGCTGGAAGGGCTGGCCGAGCTGGATGCGGAAATCCAGACGCGCAGCGGCCGCGCCGAAGGCCACCTGCACGTGGAAATGGCCGAATCGGTGGCCAACGCGCGCGTCATCCCGCGCCTGCCGGAATTCGTCCAGGCCTATCCGGACATCTCGCTGCGCATCTCGCTCAACGAAGGCGTGGTCGACCCCACCGTCTCGGGCGCCGACATCGGCCTGCGCGTGGGCCCGCTGCGCGATTCGCCGCTGCGCTTCAAGCTGCTGGGCCGGGGCAACTACATCATGGCGGCCAGCCCCGCCTACCTGAAGCTCTATCACGCGCCGCGGCATCCGGATGAACTTCGCCGGCACCGGCTGATCGAGTTCTGGGATCCGGACACCGGCCGCCCCTACGACTGGCAACTGGTCAAGGGCAAGCAGACCGTCAGCGTGGCCGCCGAGGGCCGCCTGATCGTGGACAACACGCGCGCGGGCCTGACCTGCGCGCTGGCGGGGCTGGGCATCTACGAAGACCTGGACTTCCTGCTGGCGCAATCGCTGGCGGAGAAGCGCCTGGTGCAGGTACTGCCCGACTGGAAGCGCCCAGGGCCGCCCATCGCGGTGCTATACACGGCGCGTCGCCCGGTGCCGCCGCACATCAAGGCCTTCGTGGATTTCCTGGTGTCGGTGTTCGGGCCGGGACGCGGCTGAAGCGCCCGCACGACGGATCACTCCGGCACCAGGCCGATCTTCTGGGCTACCGCCTGCCATTGGACAAGATCGCTGCGCACCGTGGCGCCGAACTCCGTCGGCCCCTCGGGCAGCACCTCGAAGCCGGACGCCACTAGGCCGGAGCGCACACCCGGCTTGTCCAGCGCGCGCCGGATCGAGGCCGCCAGCTTGTCGATCACGGCTGGCGGCGTCCCGGCGGTGGTCATGACTCCGCCCCAGATGGTGGCCGAATAGGTGGGAAAGCCCGACTCCTGCACCGTCGGCACGTCCTTGAGCAGGGACAGGCGCCGGCTTTCGGCGGTAGCGATCACGCGCACCCGTCCGCTCTGGATGAACGGCAGCGCCGAGATGATGGACGCGAACATGATCTGCACCTGACCCGCGATGAGGTCCGTGAGCGCCTGGCTGGCGCCCTTGTAGGGAACGTGGACCATCCGGATGCCGGAGACCTGCTTGAACAGCTCGGCCGCCATGTGGTGGGGTGTGCCGCTGCCCGGCGACGCATAGTTGAGGCGGTCGGGATGCTCGTCCGCGTAGGCCACGAGCTCGCGCATGTTCTTCACCGGCAAGGCGTTGTTGACCACGATGACGATGGGCTGGTTGGCGATGCGCATGACGGGGGCCAGGTCGCGGGCGACGTCGAAGGGGATGCTGCGCAGCACGAACGGATTGATGGTCAGCGTGTTCGTGGCCAGCAGCAGCGTATGGCCGTCCGGCGCGGCCTTGGCCACGAGGTCGGCGCCGATGTTGCCGCCGGCCCCCGGCTTGTTGTCGACGACGATCGGCTGGCCGAGGATGTCCGCCAGCGGCTGTGCGATGTCGCGCGCCAGCACGTCGTTGCCCCCGCCCGCCGTGAACGGCACGACGAAGCGCATCTGCCGGGTGGGATACGCATTGCCCTGCGCCCGGGCACCGCCCGGCATTCCCCATGCCAGCGCGGGCAGCGCGGCCAGGAGGGCACGCCTGTTGTGGTTCATAGCTGTCTCCTCTCGGACGGGACGTTCGTTTTATAGTCCCAATATACGAAATATACTGACACTAAAATCAAATTTTTCCTATTTATTTTTTCGTATTCTGGGATTTTTACGAAACAAGAGACGAAAAACGCCGCCACCCTGGATGCGGGCGGGCCCGCCCGAGAGGTCAGTCCGCCCCGGTCCGGGGGTCCGCGATCTGGCGTATGCCGGCTTTCAGGGATTGCAGCAGGCCGTCCTTGTCCAGCACCTCGTACCGCTCGGTGCGGAACACCATGACGAGGCCGGCGGGCATGTTCAGGGGATCCTGTTCGATGGGGGCCGCCACGCCCACGTTGCCCTGGTCGAGTTCGCTGAAGGACACCGCGTGGCCCGCCCGCTTGACGGCGGCCAGCAAGGCCCGAAACGCTTCCCACGACTCGCCCAGGCCGGCCTGGGCGATGGCCTGCGCGTGTGCGCCATAGAGTCGCTTCTGGCGGGCCGGCGGCAGGCAGGCCAGCAACACCTTGGAGCCCGCGCCTCGGAACAGCGGCATCTCCCGGCCCCGGCCGTAACTCATGACGAGTTCCTGGTCGCCGCTTTCGCGATGCGTGACCACGACCCGGTCCTCGTAGAAGACCGTCAGCAGCACGTCGCATTCGTACCGCTTGCGCAGGGCCTGCATGACCGGCAGGCTGGCCATCAGGACCGGATCCCGCTGCCGGATGCAGTAGTCGAGCTGGATGATGCGCGGCCCCAGCGCATACCCGCCCGCCGCGCGCGTCAGGAAGCCCGCGTCGCACAGTTCCTTCACGTAGCGGTACGCGGTGCCGCGGCTGTAGCCGAGGGTCGACATGATCTCCTCCGCGGTCAGGACGGCATGTTCCGACGAGAAAGCGTCGAAAACGGCGAGCATACGTTTGAGACTGGACATGTCCGCGGATCCGGGGCGGTGGGGGATTGCGGAATGCTACCGCATGCCATCGGCGGCCAGCTGATGATGGCCGGGCAGCACCTGCACCGGCGCGCGCTGCCCCTGGGCCGCCGCGGCCAGGCGCAGGTCCAGCGCCAGCGCGCGCTTGTCGGCGGGCAGCCACTGGCGCTCGTGTCCCCACAGGCTGGCCCCGTGCGTGAGTTCGCACGGTTGCCAGTCCGGATCCACGCTGCGCCCGCCCCAGCCGTATTCGATCATCAGCGGAGACGGCGTGCGGACGTAGAACGAAGTCATGAAGTCGTTGATGTGCCGGCCGAGCGTCACCGCCACGCGGTCCTGCTCGCACGAGGCGATGTCGTAGCCCTGCCCCACGTCGTCCAGTGAACACAGCTCCACCATCAGGTGGTGGATGCCGTCGGTGTCGGCCTCGATCAGCGCCAGGCTGTGATGACGTGAATTCAGGTGGAAGAAGTAGGCCTTGAAGGGCTCGCGCATGTAGTCGCTCAGGCGGAATCCCAGCAGGTCGCGATAAAACGGCACCAATGCGTCGACATGGCGCGCGTTCAACACCACGTGCCCCAGGCCCAGGGGGCCGGTGCGAAAACCCGATATCGCGCGGCCCGGGCGGAACGGTTCACCGCCCCGGGCGGCGCCGTGGAAGACCTCCAGCCGATTGCCCGCGGGGTCGGACAGGGACAGCAGCCCCGTAACCTCCCTGCGCCGCGCCAGCGCTTCCGGTGCACGGACGAACGGCACCCGCGCGTGCTCCAGCCGGGCGCCCAACGCGTCCAGCGCCCCGGCATTGGCGACTTCCCAGCCGAAGAAATGCGGCTGGGCGGCGTCCGCGTCGAGCAGCAGGCGCTGGCGCCAGTCGTCCATGCGCAGCGCCAGGGTGTGTCGGCTCCTGTCGCCGATCTGCATGCCCAGCAGCCGTTGAGCGAAATCTTCCCACTCCGCCAGCCGGGAAGTGCCCAGGCCCACGTATCCCAAAGATTGCAGCATTGCGCCGCTCCGTATCTTTAAAATCCCATAATACGTGAAAAACAAATCAATAAATCGGAAATTTTTTGCTCAAATTAACATCTGTACTGTATATTGAGAAAAAATACGAAACCAGGAGCAACCGATGGAGACACCTTCCGCCCCGGACGCGCGGCCGCCTGAAGTCGGCAGCAGCCTGCCGACCTGCGGCTTCAAGACCAACTATCACGACGCCGGCAACGGGCCTGGCGTCCTGCTGATACACGGATCGGGCCCCGGCGTGACGGCCTGGGCCAACTGGCGCCTGACCATCCCCGTCCTGGCCCGGCAGGCGCGCGTCGTCGCCCCCGACATGGTCGGCTTCGGCTATACGGAATCGCCGCCCGGGGTCCGCTACCACTGGTCCACCTGGGTGGACCAGCTCACCGCGCTGCTGGACGCGCTGCAGCTGGAACGGGTCTCGGTGGTGGGCAACTCGTTCGGCGGCGCACTGGCGCTCAAGCTGGCCGCCCGGCATCCCGGCCGCGTCGACCGCCTGGTGCTGATGGGACCGGTGGGCCTGCGGTTTCCCATCACCGACGGACTGGAGAAGGTGTGGGGGTATCAACCCTCGCCCGCCGCGATGCGCGAACTGCTGGACGTCTTCGTCCACGATCCGTCCTTCATCGACGACGAGCTGGCGGCCATGCGCTACCGGGCCAGCATCCGCGACGACGTGCAGGCCCGGTTCGGCAGCATGTTCCCGCCTCCCCGGCAGCGGATCCTGGACGACATGGCCACGGACGAGGCCGTCCTGCGCACCATCCCGCACGAGACGCTCATCGTCCACGGGCGCGGCGACAAGGTGATCCCGATCGAGGCCTCGCGCCGACTGGCCCAGGCCATGCCGCGCGCGCGCCTGGCCGAGATCGACCGCTGCGGCCACTGGGTGCAGATCGAACAGCCGGCGGCGTTCACCGCGCTGGTCGGGGAATTCCTGGCGCCACGCTGAAAGGAGACACCATGCGCAAACAGGATCTGCTGGGCCGCTGGACCCTCAGACAATGGACGCAGGCCTATGACGACGGCCGCGTGACCCACCCCATGGGGCAGGCGCCCCGGGGCTTCATCCAATATGACGACGACCGCATGTTCTGCATGATCGAGCGGGCGGACCGCCGGGCTTTCGCCACCGGCGGGCAGTGGAACGCCAGCGCCGAGGAAAAGGCGCGGGCCTACGAGAGCTTCATGAGTTATGCCGGCACCTACGAACTGGCCGGGGACGAAGTCCGGCAGCACGTCGACATGAGCCTGTTCCCGAACTGGGAGGGCGGCGTGCAGCGCCGCAAGGCGGCGATCGTCGACGGCCTGCTGCACCTGTCCGCGCGGCTGGAGGACGGCACGCCCGAGGCCCGCACCGCCAGCCTGGTGTGGGAACGCGCCAGCCGCGCCATCACTTCCTGAGGGATGCTTCATGAAAGACATTGCCAGCCTGATCCGCGACGCCTCGGTCCACAGCAGCCTGTACGCCGACCCGGCCATCTTCGACCGAGAGATGGAGACCATCTTCGGCCAGGGATGGGTCTATGTCGGCCACGCCTCCGAGATTCCGCGGCGGGGCGACTATGTACGGCGCACCATGGGACTCGAACCCGTGCTGTTGATCCGCGGCGCCGACGGCATCCACGTCGTGGCCAACCGCTGCGCCCATCGCGGCAACCTGCTCTGCCAGCCCGAGCGCGGCAACCGCCGCACGCTGGCCTGCCAGTACCACGGCTGGATCTTCTCGCCCGACGGCGCGCTGCTCGACATGCCGCTGTCCAGTATCGAGCCGGACGAATCGCTGCACCTGAAGCGCGCGCGCGTCGACAGCTACAACGGCTTCGTCTTCGCGACCTTCAACCCTTCGCCCATCCCCCTGCTGGAGCATCTCGGCCACGCCGCGCGCGCGCTGGACCGGCAGGTGAACCTGTCGCCCGAAGGCGAGATCGAACTGCGCGGCCCGTGGATCAAGCACCTGTTCCGCGCCAACTGGAAGATGCTGTCCGAAAACGAGGCCGACGGCTATCACGTGGGCTTCGTGCACGACTCCTTCACCAAAAGCGTGGGTACCCCCGGCAAGTACGGCAACATCCTGTCCGGCGAAGAGGACCGCATCACGGCGGTGGTCCGCTACCTGGGCAACGGCCACACCGAGCTCGACTACGGCCCGACCTACGACCGGCCCATGACCTGGCTGGGCGTGGACGAGACGCGCTATCCGGACTACACGCGCGACATGGTCGGCCGGCACGGCGAATCGGCCGCGCGGGAAATCATGCGGGCCGGGCCGCCCCACACCTTCATCTTCCCCAACCTGTTCCTGGCCGAAACCTGTCTGGTCATGATCCAGCCCCTGGGCGTGGGCGAGACCGTCAACTGGCACACCCCGCTCTACCTGAAGGGCGCGCCCGAGGAACTGAACCGACGCATCATGCGCCAGGGCGAAGTCGCGTTGGGGCCGTCATCGTTCCTGACGGCCGACGACGCCATCATCGCGGAACGCCAGTGGCGCGCGCTGAAAGGTTCGCCGGCCTGGCTGGACCTGAGCCGCGGCCAGTCCCGCGAAACGACAACCGACGGCGGCGTAGTGGTGTCCCACTACACCGACGAGACTCCCAACCGGGGCTTCTGGCGATGCTACCGGGACACCATGGCGCAAACCGCCCAGCCCACGCTCTAGAAGGACATGCCATGCAGACCCCCTTGTTGCCGATCGACGAACACCGGATGCTGGAGCGCTTCGTCCACGAGGAAGCCCGGTTAGCGGACGAATCGCGCTTCGACGAATGGGAGGCGCTCTGGGACGAGAACGTCCGCTACTGGGTGCCCGTCGTCATCGACGGCGAGGAGCCGGATCCGGACCGCGACGTCTCCATCATCAACGACAACCGCTCCCGGCTGGCGACCCGCCTGCGGCAACTGCGCACCGGCACCCGGCACAGCCAGGCGCCGCGCTCCATCCTGCGCAGGATGCTGTCCAACCTGACGGCCGACAAGGACGGGAACGGCGACTATCGCGTCGCGGCCAACTTCGCCATCTACGAGTACCAGGTGCAGTCAGTCAACCAGTTGAACGTCTGGCCGGGCCGAGTCGAATATGGTCTGCGGCAGGTCGACGGCCAGCTCAGGATGTTCCTGAAGAAGGTATCCCTGGTCCACGCTTCGGGCCCGCTGCCCAGCCTTTCCTTCCTGGTCTGACCATGGCCCGCGCTCCGCTCTCGGCCATCATCGGCCTGGGCTTCAGCCCCCTTTCGCGCGAACCCGTCGGTTCCGTGCGCGCCCTGGCCGCCGCAGCCGTGCGGGCCGCCATGGCCGACGCCGGCGTCGGCCCCGACCTGGTGGACGGTCTGCTGCTCAATCCCAGCGCCCTTGCCGATCCCGGGGTCCTTCCGCCCAAAGTGCAGGACGACATGGGTCTGCGCACGCTGGGAATGCTGACCACCATCGAAGCCAAGGGCTCATCCGTCCTCCAGATGGTGCAATACGCCACGGCCGCCATCCGCGCCGGCATGGCGTCGGTGGTCGCCTGCGTGTTCGCCGATGCGCCCATCGGCCCGGCGCGCGGCGGCGGCGCCTCCTTCAGCAACGAAGGCTCGCTGACCGGCATCGCGGGTTGGGACGCATCGTACGGCCTGTTCGGTCCGGTCGGGTCCTACGCGCTGGCCGCAAGCCGGTACATGGCCCTGCATGGCGCCGGCCCGGATCACCTGGGTGCCTACGTCCTGGCCTGCCGCCAGTGGGCTGCAGGCAATCCGCTCGCCTTCCAGCGCGCGCCGCTCACGCTGGCCCAATACCATGCCTCGCGCATGATCGTCGAACCCTTCCACGTGCTGGACTGCGCCTACCCGGTCAACGGCGCAGCGGCCGTCATCGTGGCCGGCACCGACCGCGCCGCCGACGCCGGCCGGCGGCCCGTGTACGTCCACGGCATGGGCCAGGGCCACGCCAGCGCCGACACGCCGCAGGGGCCGCACGACCTGGCCACCGCCGGACAGCTCGCCGGCCGCAAGGCCTATGCGATGGCGGGCGTCGGGCCGAAGGACGTCTCGATGTGCCAGTTCTACGATGCGTTCTCGTACTGTGCCCTGGCCGCGCTCGAGGACTACGGACTGTGCGGCCGGGGCGAGGCCGCCGGCATGGTGCAGGACGGCGCGACCGCGCCCGGCGGCGCGCTGCCGGTCAACACCGGCGGCGGCCAGTTGGCGAGCTACTACCTGCAAGGCATGACCCCGCTCAGCGAGGCCGTCATCCAGTGCCGCGGCGACGGCGGCGAGCGGCAGTGCGCGGCCAACGATATCGTTCTGGTCAACGGCTCGGGCGGCCGGCTGGAGTATCACGCCGCGCTGATACTGAGCCCTCATCGCTTGCTCGCCTAGGACCCGCCATGCTGCTTGCTTCCGATCACTTCGAACGCCGCTTCCTCGACTTCGTCGCCAAGCGCGAGCTGCGCGTACCGCGCCTGCGCGCCAGCGGCGAGATCCTGGGCTACGCATCGCACGGCTACGGGGCGAACCCGGACGACATCGAATGGATACCCGCCAGCGGCAAGGCGACGCTCCATGCCTATGCCGTCTACCGGCAGCAGTACCACCCGGACTTTCCGCCTCCCTACAACGTGGCGCAGGTCGCGCTCGTCGAAGGCCCACGCCTGGTCAGCCGGATCGTCGCGGACGACGGCATCGCCATCGCGATCGGCATGCCGCTGCGCGCGCGCTTCGACCCGGCCGGAAGCCTGGTGTTCGTCCCCGACTCTCTCCCAGCGGCATGACCGCCCCTTTTCCGGAACCCCTGCTCATGACCGAGCCTGCATCCCACGCCTGCCCGCCTCCTACTCCCCCTACCGGCGCGCTGGACGGCGTGCGCATCCTGGACCTGAGCCGAGTGCTGGGCGGCCCCTACTGCACGATGATCCTGGGCGACCACGGCGCGGAGATCATCAAGGTGGAACCGCCGCAGGGCGACGACACGCGCGGCTGGGGCCCGCCCTTCGCCGGCACGGACGCCGAACGCGGGGACGCCAGCTATTTCATCGGCGTCAACCGCAACAAACGGTCGATGGTGCTGGACCTGTCGCGCGAATCGGGGCGGGCCGTGCTGCTGCGCCTGCTGGAGGAAGCCGACGTCCTGGTCGAGAACTTCAAGCCCGGCACCATGGAAGCATGGGGCCTGGGCTATGAACGGGATCTCGCTCCGCGCTTTCCGCGCCTGATCCATTGCAGGGTGTCCGGCTTCGGCGGCCATGGCCCCCTGGGCAACCTGCCGGGCTACGACGCGGTGCTGCAGGCCATGAGCGGATTGATGAGCGTGAACGGCACGCCCGAGACCGGCCCGCTGCGTATAGGCACGCCCATCGTCGACCTCGCCACCGGCCTCTACGCGACGATAGGCATCCTGATGGCCTTGCACGAACGCCGCCGCTCGGGCCTGGGCCAGTACGTGGACATGGCGCTGTACGACTGCGCCATGTCGCTGCTCCATCCCCACGCGGCCAACTATTTCCTGGACGGCAGCCGCCCGCGCCTGACGGGCAACACGCATCCGAACGTCACGCCCTGCGACAAATTCGCCACCCGCAGCGGCGAGATCTTCGTGGTCATCGGCACCGACCGGCAATTCCGCCGCCTGGTGGAGCTGCTGGGCATCCCGAACCTCGCAGCCGACCCGCGGTTCGCCACCAACAGCGACCGGTCGCGCAACCGTGCCGCGCTCTACCCCCTGCTTGCCGAGGCCTTGTCCCAGCATGACGGCGTGGCTTTGAGCCGGACGCTGCTGGCCGAGGGCCTGCCCATCGGCCCCGTCATGAGCATGGACGAAGCCCTGGGCGCGGACCACACGCACGCCCGCTCCATGGTCTACGAACACCACGGCTACAAGGGCCTGGGCACGCCCATCAAGCTGTCGCGCACGCCCGGCGGCCTGCGCCGAACGCCTCCCAGGCTGGCCGAACATGCGCGGGATATCCTGCGCGAAGCCGGCTTCACGGACGCCGACATGGACGAATTGGAACACATCGGGGCGACGGCGCCCCGGCGCGCGCGCTGAACCCTTTTCCCTGGAGCATCGCATGACCTTACCGGACGACTGGCGCGAGGCCTGTCTTTCCAACGATCTTCCCGAAGCCGGCACGCTGGCCGTGACCCTGGACGGGCAGGTCTTCTGCCTGTACCGGGTCGAAGGCGCTACCTACGCCACCGCCGACCGTTGCAGCCACGGCCGCGGTAGCCTGTCCGAAGGCGTCCTGGAAGCGCACACCATCGAATGCCCGTTCCATCAGGGCTGCTTCGATATCCGCACCGGCGCTCCCACGGCGCTGCCCTGCAACCGGCCCGTCAAGACCTACGCGACCCGCGAGACCGACGGCATCGTCTGGGTGAACACCCGTCCGCGCGACATGGCCGGCCAGCACTAGCACCGCTTCACCGCGCCGGCGGCTGGCATGGCGCCGCACGGTGCCTGCGGCGGTACGGATCCGCCGCGATCTCGTGCTTGCGCATCAACTGCCAGAACGCGCGGCGGTTCTTGTGTGCCGCGCGGGCCGCCTGCGAGATGTTGCCGTGGTAGCGCAGCAGCATGTCGGAAATGTAGTGGCGCTCGAACTCCGTCACGATCCTGGCCTTGGCGGACTGGAACGGTTCGCGCGACACGAGGCCGGAATTGCCGTCCCGGCATCCGTATTCGGCTTCATGCTCGTCTTCCGGCTCGGCCTCGGCCTGTGGCGCGTCGCTCGATGCGCAGGCCTCCTGGGGCTTGCCCGGCCCCGCGAGCAATACCAGGCGTGTCTTGAATTCTTCCCCGCACATCGGGTAGCGCATGAAATCGTCCAGCCCGAGCGACAGCAAATCCTGCAGCCCGGCGGCGCTCATTTCGCGCGCGAGCGCCAGGACGGGCGTCTGCAACGCCTCGCCGGCCACGGCCATCGCGGTGCGTGTCCATCCCAGAGTGGACAGGGTGACCGGCAGCAGGCAGACGTCGTAGCGCTTGAGCGCCAGCGCCTGGCGCCGCAGCGCGTCTGCCGATGGCGCGTCCAGCTGCACGCCATGCAATGCGATGCGTTCGCGCGCATCCTTCCAATCTTCCATCAGTTCGCGCATCCAGCCCGCATGCTCGGGCACCATCAATACGCCGCAATCGATCATTCCCCTCATGTCACTGCCCTCAGGTTGTCCGAGCCGCCAGACTAGGGGCGCGTGGCGAAGGCCTCAATCAGAGAAACCAACAAGCGCGATTTTGCGTATCCAGTTATCACGAGGACGGTCGTTAATGACCGGCCGGACTACTCCGCCAGGCGCAGGCTCTCGACCGTCGCGGCCGCGATCTGCAGGTCGGTGAAGGGCGCATCGACCAGTTGCTTGCGCGAAAACAAACCGACCTGGTCGTCATGATGGGGCGAGGCGGCGTCGGCCGACTGCCCATTGGCCGCCATCACCTTGGCCACGAGCTTGCCGCTCGTCCAGGTCACCGCATGCATGTAGGCCGTTCCCGCGACGATGTCGCCGTAGCCTTCGGCACCGAGCGGCGCGCCTTCCAGCGCATTCAGTATCCCCTGATCTCCCGATCCGCCATGGAGCGGAACGCGGCCGGCGGCGGTGGGGCGCGCCAGCATCCGTCCCCATGCTTCGTCGCCCTTCAGGCCATGGGTGCCGAGGTCGGCAATGGTGGCGGCCAGCGCGGCGCGCACGGCGGCCTGGACCGGCGCGCAGCCGGAAAGCGTGCGCACGCGCAGCGGGTGGGCCGGATCGTACGGCTGGGCGTACAGGTTCTCGACGGCGGCGAGCCGGGGCCAGAGCTCGGCGAACAGCAAGGCGCCACGGCTGTCGGCATTGTTGCGGCGGTCCCAGCGCGACAGTACGCCGCAGGCCGTGGCAGCCCCGCCCGTGGCCGAGACGCACGCGTCCTGGATACCGTCCATGAGGGTTTCGGCTGCGTAGTTGCGGTTGCCGAAGACCACGTCCACGGCCTTGTCCACCGTCACCTTGCCCGCTGCCAGCATCTCGGCCACCAGCCGGTGGGACATCCTGGTCCGGGCATTGGGCTCGGCATCCGGGCTGCCGAACAGGATCGAGTAGCGATCGTGCCGCTCGCCATGGATGGACAGGCTGTAGCTGTCGTTGGCGTTGTAGGCGACCCCGCGCGTGGCCAGGGCGGGAATCCGGTCCGCCGGCGCCAGCCGGGGGCGGCCCTGTTCGTCGCGCAGCAGGCATGCGCCGCGTGATCCGTCCAGCGCGGCGGGCACGCGGCCCGATGGCGTGGCCTCGACGGCACAGGCGGCCAGGCCGGCATCGTCGATGTCCAGGATGGGCCCCGCTTCGATGAACAAGGCATTGCCCGCGCTGTCGCCCGCCACGAGGTGGGCGGCGATGCCGCGTTGTCCGGCCACGGCACGCTGGAAGTCGGCCACGTCACGCGCCTTCGCGGCGTCCAGCATCTGGTCCAGGCCCCTCGCGTCGCCCGCGGCGGCATCGGTGACGGCGTACCAGCCGGCCGGCCTGCCGGGCGCGGCGGGCAACCGGTACAGCGGGCCCAGCGCGGTGTACGGCACCGCGTAGGCTTGGGTGCGCGTGGATCCGTCAGCCTGGCGGACCCCGATTTCCACCACGCGCCGCTCGATGGCGCGGGACACGCCGTCGACCACATAGGCGGGAGTCGCGCCGGCGCGCAGGTCGAGCCGCAGCGGCAGTCCGTAGGTCACCGTGGACGGCGCCTCGATGCTCCATGCGACGGAATCGTTGAAGCCCGACAGCGGCAGCGGCACGCCCAGGAAATCCGCCCCCATGACGTCCAGCTCACCGGGAATGGTCAGGTGCATCTGGTGCATCAACAGCCAGTGGTCCTGCCAGTACGTATGGGGATTGGCCACCACGATGGCGGCGCCCGTACCGGTGGCATCGGCGCCATAGGCCCAGGTATTGCTGGCCATGCCCAGGCGGGGCGGAGCAGGCGCCGCGGCGGCCCGCTCCGGCTGGTCCAGGTCGTCCCACAGCGAAGCCGACGCGAAGGGCGCCGCCAGAAAGGTCCGGTTCAAGGTGCCGATCTGCATGACGGCGCGCAGCACGTCGGTGGCGGCCATCGTCGGCGGACGCAACCCGCCGCACGCGGCCGGCGCCGCGTGGTCGCGGACGTAGCGGTTGAAGCCCGCGGCATAGCCCTCGGCCAGCGCGCGGGCCTGCGGCGACAGCGCCTTCCACGCCGCGTCCACGTCGTCCGCCGACAACTGCATGCGGTAGAAAAGGTCGCTGTCCAGGTTGGGCAGCGGCAAGAAGCCGACCAGCGCCTTGCCATCCGGGCCGAAGTGGGCCGACCGCTCGCCGCGCAGGGTGATGATGCGATCGGCCAGCGCGCATAGCTGGTCGCGCGCTACGGCATAGCCGTAGCCATACCCCAGCCCGCCGTGGTCGCTCGCTCTGACGTGCGGCACGCCGTACGTCGTCCAGCGCACGTGCGCGTCGAAACGCGCCGCCGGTTGCGACGGCGGCGGATCGTCGCCGCCTCCGCATCCGGCGACCAGGCATGCCGCCACCCCGGCCCGCACCCACCGTGCCGGGGTCATGGCCGCCTTTCCTGCTTGCGGGCGATGACCTGCATCTCGACGTGCGCCCCGGGATAGGCGATGCCGGCGATCATGGCCGTGCCCGTGGGCTTGCAGGGCAGATGGTCGGCCAGCACACCGATGACCGGCTGCACGTGCTCCATGGCATCGATGATCAGCGTGTAATTGACGATGTCCTCGAGCCGCGCGCCCGCCGCCTTCAGATAGGAAGCGATGTTGCGCAGCATCAGGCGCGTCTGTTCCTCGACCGTCGGCGCCAGCTTCTGCGCGGTGTAGTCCATGCCTATGGTGCCCGACACGAAGACCCAGTCGTGGTCGAACATGGCGCGGCTATAGGGTGCGCGCGGGAAAGGCAGGGGAAAGTCCGCGATCTGCATGGTGGCTTGCTCCGTGGATGCCGTGATTGTTCAGTCGAGCTTGAAGCCCAGCTTGCGAATGATGGGACCGTAGCGGTCCAGGTCGGTCGAGATCTGCCGGCGCAAGGTCTCGGGATCGTTGCGCGGGGCCGGCTCGAAGCCGAACGCCAGCAGCTTGTCGACCACGTCGGGCTGCCTGACCGCCCACTCCACCGCGCCGGCCACGCGCTGCGCGATGCCGGCCGGCAGGCCCGAGGGTCCGACGATGGCGAACCAGACCGACATATCGATGCCCTTGAATCCCAGTTCATCCAGGGTGGGCACATCGGGCAGTCCCGAGAAGCGCCGCGCCGAACTCACCGCAAGGAAACGCGCGCGCCCGGATTTCACGAACTGCGCGTAGGGCGCGATCCCGTCGAAGGCCGCGTCGACGGTGCCCGCCATCAGCGCCTGAGCCACTTCCGCGCTGCCCTTGAACGGCACGCGCCGGGCCTGCGTGCCGGCCGCGTCGTTGAACGTGTCCACCAGGATCTGCGAGACGATGGCCGCGGCGCCGATGTTCAGGCCGGCGCCGCCCGACTTGCCTCGCTCGACCAGGTCCGCCACGCTGGCCGGGTCCTTGGGCTGGCTGCGCGCCACCACCGCGTTGGGACCGACCACGGCCAGCGAGATCGGCGTGAAATCCTTCTTCGGATCGTAGGGAAGCTTTTCGTACAGCGCCGGATTGAGCACGAAGGTCTGGTCGATGGACCACAGCAGCGTGTAGCCGTCGGGCGGCGCGCGCAGCACTTCCTGCACGCCGATCAGCGTATTGCCGCCCGCCTTGTTCTCGACGATGATGGGCTGCCCCAGCCGTTCCTGCACCTTGAGCGCGATCAGGCGCGCCGCGACGTCCGCGCCGCCGCCGGCCACGAAGGGCACCACCAGCCGCACCGGACGGACCGGCCAATCGGCCGCCGCGGCGGCCGATGCCGCCAGTGCGCACCCCAGCGCGAAGCAGGCCCGCAGCAGGCGGCTGACATGCCGGACGTTCATCATTACACTCCGTCGGAAAGTTGCAGTGATGCTAACGTTCCGGCTCGAGGCCATGTATGCAGATCGAATCGCAAACTGTGCCGATCCCCATCGCGGGGCCGGTGATGCGGGAAGACGACCTCAACGCCATCCTGGCCCCCTCGGCGCCGGAGCCGGCCGGCCTGACCCTGACCGATATCCTGAGCGAATCGCGCCGCAACGTTCCCTGGCCCAGCGGCGGCCACGTCACGCGGCTGCATACGCTGCCGTGGGAAGGCGCCAGCGCCCGGTATTTCGACTTCAGCCTGAACGACCGCCTGCGGGTGCGGCTGGACCCCGACCGGGAGCTGCTGCTGACCTTCTTCCTGGAGGGCCATGTCAGCGGACACGTCGGCGACGAACACGGCCCCGAACTCGACTTCCGCCTGAACCGCATGCTGCTGCGCACGCCCAATCGCAACGGCGGCTACCTCATCGACATCCCCGGGGCCCGCACCCACCGCTTCGTGCAGTTCCGGCTACGCCGCGACCTCTTGCCGCGCTGGCTCAAGGCCCTGGGCGTGCGCCTCCCCGCCGCCCAGCTCGACGAGATGGTCGACCGCGACGATGGCCGCATCCTGTGCAACGCCGCCATCACGCCGCAATTGCAGGGCTGCCTGGAACGCATACGCGGCGAACGCAGCGACCAGCCCGCCTTCGCGCCCCTCTTCCACGCGCGCGCCACCGAGCTGCTGCTGTGCGCGCTGCAAGGATTCGACGACCTGCTGCGCCCTGCCCGCTCGCCCGGCGCCGATGCCGCCGCCGTCCTGGCACGATTGCGCGAAACCATCGCCGAGGCGCCGGCCCATCCATGGACGATCACGGAACTGGCGCGCCGCGTCGGCTGCACGAGCGCGCGCCTGCAGCAGCACGTGCGCGATGCCACCGGCCTTTCGGTCTACAACCTGCTGGTCGCCCAGCGGCTGGAGCTTGCCGCCACGCTGCTGCGCGAGACCCGCCTGGGGGTGCAGGCGATCGCGGCCGAAGCGGGCTGGCAATGCCACTCGCGCTTCGCGGCCGTGTTCCGGGCGCACTACGGCAGCACGCCGCGGGCTTACCGGCTGCGCCACCGCAACTCGGCGACCAGGCTTTCATAGCCGCCCGCCGGCTCATATCCTGCTACAAATTCGTTGTTACTTGGCCGGTCCTGGACCCGATTCTGCGGCAAACTGCATGACCAGCAGTCTGGAGTTGGAGTCCAGCATGACCAAGCCAAGCCTACGTTCCACCGCATCGCTGATCCTCGTGACCACCGCCCTGTCATGGGGGCTTCCGGTGCGCGCCGACGATCTGCGCGAATCCGGCGGCCGCGAGAGTTCCATCGATACGTCGTCCCGCTCCTATGGCGGCAACGGCCTGCGCCTGGGCTCGCGCACGCCGGCGTCCATGGGCCTGGGGGGCAGCGGCCTGCATGCCTCGCTGGATGCGTCGGCCGCGAGCGGCCCGCAGGCCGAGGCCGGCAAGGCCGCCACGCCGCAACCGGCCGCCGGCACCCGCTTGAAGAAGAAGGACGGGCGCTGACCGGCGCCCGCCCGCGGCAGGACTAGACCCGCGGCGCGACGCGCTGCTCGATCGCGCCGAAGACGCTGTTGCCGGAGCGGTCGAAGTGCTCGATGCGCACCATGTCGCCGAATTTCAGGAACGGGGTCCGGGCCGCACCGTGCCGGATGGTCTCCAGCGCGCGGCGTTCACCCAGGCACCCCACGCCCACGGATTCATCCTCGTTCGATACCGTACCCAGGCCCACCAGCGTTCCCGCCTCGAAGGCACGCGTCTGCGCCACGTGGGCGATCAGGTCCCCATAGTGGAAGGCGACGTCGATGCCGGTCTCGATGCTGCCCAGCTCCTCGCCGCGCACCCAGCATTTCATGGTGCCCGACACCAGGCCACCCTGCCATAGCTCGCCCAGCTCGTCCGGCGTCACCGCGATGGGGCCCAGGCTGGACGCGGGCTTGCCGACCAGGAAGCCGAAGGTGCGCTTGAGTTCGCCGGGAATGATGGCGCGCAGCGATATGTCGTTGAGCAGCACGAACAAGCGGATGTGCTCGCACGCGCGTCCGGCGTCCACGCCCAGCGGCACGTCGCCGGTAATGGCGGCGATCTCGGCCTCGAAATCGATGCCGTCGTCTTCCGAAGGCAGGCGCACGTCCTCGTTCCAGGCCATGAAACCGTGCGAGATACCCTGGTACATCAACGGCTTCTGGAAGAAATCGTCGGGCACCGATTCCCCGCGCGCCTGCCGATTGCGCTGGATGTGGCTGGGATACGCCGCGCCGTCCAGGTACTGGTAGGCGCGCGGCAGCGGCGCGGCCAGCGTGCCCAGGTCCAGCGCGAAGGCGCCGGCGGCGCGGCCGGCGTTCAGGTCGTCGTACAGGGCCTGCAGGCGTGGGCGGGCGCGCTCCCAGTCGTCCAGCGCCGATTGCAGCGTGGGCGCGATGCCGGCCGCGCTCACCGCCGTGGCGAGATCGCGGCTGACCACGAGCAATGCGCCGTCGCGCCCCGCGCGTTGCGATGCCAATTTCATTCCAGCTTCTCCAAGAGTGCGGCGCGCGGCCCCTTGCCGGCGCCAAGATGATGAACAGGCCCTAGGCGGGATTGCCGGACTGGAACCCGCGCCAGACCTCGTCATAGTCCGGTTGCAGGTTGGGCGCGGCCAGCGCCTGCGCCGTCGGGCGGAACACGTGGCGGCTCTCGAACATGAAAGCCATGGTGTCTTCCAGACGACGCGGCGCCAGCGCTTCCGTGCTGGCCCGTTCGAAGGTGGCGGCATCGGGGCCGTGCGGCAGCATGCAGTTGTGCAGGCTGATCCCGCCCGGCACGAAGCCCTCGGCCTTGGCATCGTAGACGCCGCGTACCAGTCCCATCAGCTCGCTCATCACGTTGCGGTGGAACCAGGGTGGGCGAAAGGTGTCCTCCATGACCAGCCAGCGCGGCGGAAAGATCACGAAGTCGCAATTGGCGGTGCCGCCGATTTCCGACGGCGAGGTCAGCACGGTATTGATGGACGGATCGGGATGGTCGAAAGTGATGCTGCCCACGGCCATGAAATGCGCCAGGTCGTACTTGTAGGGCGCCAGGTTGCCGTGCCAGGCCACCACGTCCAGCGGCGACGACGCGCGCTCCAGCTCCCAGAAGCCGCCCAGGAACTTGCGCAGGATGCGCACCGGCCCCGTCGCGGGTTCGCAGGCGGCGACCGGCGCCAGAAAGTCGCGCGGATTGGCCAGGCCGTTGGAACCCAGGGGCCCCAGTTCGGGCAGCCTGAACGGCGCGCCGTAGTTCTCGCACAGGTAGCCGCGCGCGGCGCCGTCGGGCACGTCGATGCGGCAATGCACGCCGCGCGGCAGCAGCAGGATCTCGCCGGGCGCCACCCGCAGGCGGCCCATTTCGGTATGGACGTCGAGCGCACCCGACTGCGGAACCACCAGCATTTCGCCATCGGCGTTCATCAGGTAGCGGTCGCGCATGGACGCATTGGCGCGATAGACGTGGACGGCGGTGCCGCTCTGGGTCTCGGCGCTGCCGTTGCCCGCCACGGTCACGATGCCGTCGACGAAGTCCGTGCCGGGCGCCGGCTCCGGCCAGGCGTTCCACCGCAGCCGGTTGGCCGGCGCGGCCACCTCGGTGAAGGGAGCGGTCAGCCAGCACGGATGCGCTACCGCATGGGCCTTGCCGTGCGCGGCGGAGGGCCGCAGCCGGTAGGTCCAGGTACGCAGGTTCACGGCGCGCGGCGCCGTGAAAGCCGTGCCCGAGATCAGTTCCGCGTACAGGCCATGCGCCACCCGTTGCGGCGAGTTGCGGCCCACGGGCAGCACGCCCGGGCTGGCCTCGGTCGCGAACTCATTGCCGAATCCGCTCTGGTACTGCGGCTCCGCCGCGGCTGCCCTGTCCATCCTTGCCTGCTCCCTGTTCAATTCGCGGCGATGTTCGCTTGCTGGACGACCTTCTTCCAGCGCGTGATTTCCGACTCGATCATGGTCCGCATCTGGGCCGGGCTGCTGCCGCTGGGCTCGCTGCCTATGTCGTTGACGGCCTTGCGGAACGCGGGGTCCAGCAGCATGGCCGCCAGCGCGGCGTGCAGCCGGTCGACGACGGGTCCGGGGGTCCTGGCCGGCGCCGCGATGCCCAGCCACGAATACACCTGGAACCCCGGCACGGTGTCGGCCGCGACGGGCACGCCAGGCAGCAACGGCCACGGCTTGGAGCTGGTGATGGCCAGCGCGCGCATCGTGCCCGCCTTGAGCTGCGGCGCGGCCACCGTGGCGGTATCCACCAGCACATCCACGTCGCCGGCCAGCACGGCTTGCACGGGCGCCGCGCCGCCGCGATACGGCACGTGCAGCATCTGCACGCCCGCCGTGGCGGCCAGCAATTCGCCGGTCAGGTGCTGGGTCGAGCCCACGCCCACCGAGGAGAAAGACACCGTGCCCGGCTTGGCGCGTGCCGTCCCCAGCAGGTCGGCCAGCGTGCGCGCCGGGTTGTCGGCCTTGACGCTGACCACGAACGGAAACGCGGTCACGGTGGAAATCGGCTGGAAATCCGCGACCGGATCGTAGGGCAGCGACTTGTTCACCGCGGCCGAAACCGTATGGCCGCCGGTCAGCATTACCAGCGTGTAGCCGTCGGGTTCGGCCTTGGCCACGTAGCTGGACGCGACCACGCCGCCGGCGCCGCTCTTGATTTCCACCACCACCGGCTGGCCCAGCGCCGCCTGCAGGTGGCGAGCCACCAGCCGCGACACGGTGTCGGCATTGCCGCCCGCGCCGAAGCCGTGAATGAGTTGTATGGGCCGCTCCGGATAGGCCGCGCCCGCCGCGCCGGCCAATGCGGCCGCGCAAACCGCGCCGATGATCCGTCCGTACATGATGGGGTCTCCTCCTTGTTCTTGCAGTGCTTTCCGTTGGCCGGAAAATCCCGGTTGCACCGTGAAGGGCAATATATGATTGGCCAGATCGGCGGGTACCCGCATTTCCACTGAATGGACACGACTTATGGCCAGCGGCAGCACCACGGCGGAACCCGGCGGCATCGAACGCGCAGTGCAGTTGTTGAAGCTGCTGGCCACGGCCGGCAAGCGGGGCCGGGCCCTCACGCAACTGGCCGAAGCCACGGCCCTGCCGCATTCCACCGTGCATCGCTTGCTGCGCCGCCTCATGCACGAGCGCCTGGTCGTCCAGAAGGAATCCGACAAGTGGTACGCGCTGGGCCCGCTGGCCTTCGAGCTGGGACTCGCCGCCATGGCCGCCTACGACCTGCGCGAGCATTGCCGCGCCAGCCTGTCCAGGCTGGCCGAAGAAGTCGGCGACACGGTCTATCTGTCGGTGCGCAGCGGCAGCGAATCCGTGTGCGAGGCGCGGCATGAAGGACCGTCGCCGATCCGGGTCAACACCCTGTCCATAGGCAGCCGCCGGCCGCTGGGGCTGGGCGCGGGCGGACTGGCCATCCTGGCTTTCCTGCCCGACGCCGAGCGCGAGGACATCATCGCCACCGATGGCCGCCGCATCTGCGAGGAAGGCCGCTTGACCGAGGCCGACCTGCGTGCCGCCATCGACGCGTGCCGGCGCCAGGGCCACTCGCTGATCCGCAACCGCGTCACCCTGGGCGTCACCGCGGCCGGCGTGCCCATACGCGACACGCTCGGCCGGCCCATCGCCGCCATCAGCGTGGCCGCCATCGACGACCGCATGCGGGAAGAACGCGTGGCCTCGCTGGCCCGCAGCCTGCACGAGCACGCGCGGGAAATCGAAGGCTCGCTGCGGGGCCGGCCGGCCTGAAACCGGGCGAGCCGGGCGTCAGACCGGCACCACGCGCGGGGGCGGCGGATCCGTGGTTTCGCCCTCGACGTTCGCGCGTATGCGCGGCAAACCCTCCGCATGATGCGCGGCGATGAAGGCGATCAGGCCTTCGCGCACCAGGCAGCGCAGCTCGAACGCATTGCCCGAGTTGGCGGCGCTGACCAGGAAGCGGACCTGCATGGCGCGATCACTGGTATCGGTGACCTGCACCGCCGCCACCCGCGTATCCCACAGCGGCGAAGCCTTGCACAGCCGCTCGAACTCCTTGCGTATCGGCTCCAGCGGCACCGAGAAATCCAGCCACAGGAACACCGTGCCCAGCAGCGACGCGGTACGGTGTGTCCAGTTCTCGAAGGGATTCTCGATGAACCATTGCAGGGGCACGATCATGCGCCGCTCGTCCCAGATGCGCACCACGACGAAAGTGCCGGTGATCTCCTCGACCCGGCCCCATTCGCCATTGACGATCAGCACGTCGTCGATGCGTATCGGCTGGGTGAAGGCGATCTGCAGGCCGGCAATGAAATTGCCCAGCACCGGCCGCGCCGCGATACCGGCGACCAGGCCGGCCACCCCGGCCGAGGCCAGCAGGCTCGCGCCCAACTGGCGCGCGCCCGGCAGCGTCAGCAGCACGAACGAGAGCCCCAGCAGCAACACGATGGCGTGGGCGCTGCGGGCCAGCACGCGGGTCTGCGTCAGCTTGCGGCGCGCGAGCAGGTTGTCGGCCACGTCATAGGGATTGAGGCGAATGGCCGTGTCGCTCAGCGACTTGATGCAGCTGTTGGCCAGCCAGGTCACGCATACGATCAGCATGACGGTGACGACGTAGGAAATGCCTCGGGTATAGGGCATGTCCTCCGGAGTCCCGGTCAGCACCACCCGCAGCGCCAGCAGCGCCGCCACGAACTGGCTGGCGGTGCACGCACCGACCACCATCGCGTGAAGATAGGGACGCGGCGCGGTGATGCGCCGCAGGATCAGGAAGCCTATCCGGTGGATGACCAGCGCGACGGCGACGGCCAGCACCATCGCGACCGTCAGCACGAACCAGGGGCGCAGCGCTTCGGGCAGGAAGTCCAGGGGTAGGGATGCCAGCATGGAGGCCTCTTCTTGGTCGAGTCGGGCGCCATGCCAGCAAGTAGTGTGCCGTGCGTCGCTTCTCGGCACGCAGCGAATGCGTGCCGATTTTTCATGCCCTTGCGCGCGCAGGCTGCGCCTTCCCTGTACCCAGCCAGGCCAGCGCCGCCAGCAGCAGGACGGCCGCGCCGAACTCGCGCGAGGTGGAGACGATGTCTCCGCGCAGCGCCACGTCGTAGCCGGCCAGGATGGCGGGTACGCCCATGGCCAGATACGACACCACGAACAGGACCGACAGCACGCCCGCGCGGCCGGTGGGCGGCAGCGGCGCGATCACGTTGCGCAGTGCGCCCTGGAAACCCGTGCCGAAGCCCATGCCGGCGATCGCGGTGCCCACCATGAACAGCGCCACCGAATGCAGCGACAGCGCGGCCAGCACGAGGGCCATGCCGGCCATCAGGGCCAGCGCGCCCAGGCGCGACAGGAAGCGGGCGGAGCGATCGCGCAGCAGGACCACCGCGACGACGCCGCCACCGGCCATGATGAACAGGGCCAGCCCACCCAGCAGGCTGGATCCCGAACCCACCAGGCTGCGCAACAGCGTGGGCCCGAGCGACGCATAGAAGCCGCCCAGGCCCCACACGGCCACCACGGCGGGCGCCGCCAGCAGCAGCGGCATCCGCACTTCCGGCGGCAGCGCGAAACTGGGCTTGAGCGAGGCCCAGGCGCCCGGCCGCCGCCGCGCGGTCTCGGCAATGAAGTAGACGCCCACGCCCTGCAGCACGAAGATCACGCCCAAGACCACATAGACGAGATGCGTGGGGGCGGGCAGGTACTGCACCATCAGCCCGGCGACGATGCCCCCCGTACCCGTGCCCAGCATGGGCGCCAGCGCATTGGCCAATGCGCCGCGCGTCTTGTCGATGTCCAGCATGCCGGCGCCCACGGCCGCGATGGCGGCACCGGCCGAGAGCCCCTGGACGATGCGGCCCGCCAGCAGGTCGGACAGCCCGCCGGCGGTGGCGAAGACCACCATGGCCGCGGCCTGCGCGACGGCGGCGGCCATGAGCACGGGCCGCCGGCCGATGTGGTCCGACAGGCGTCCCGCCACCAGCAGCGCCGCCAGCACGGCCAGGGCGTAGCTGCCGAACACCACGGTCAGCATGGTGGTGGAGAAGCCCCATTGCTGCTGATAGATCGCGTATAGCGGGGTCGGCGCCGCCGACCCCGCCAGGAACGCCAATGTGATCGATGCCAGCAGATGGAAACTGAAGCGCGGCGACAGGCGCCCGGCAACCTGGGGGCAGGCGGAAACAGGGGCGGGGACGGCCTTGGCGGGGGAAGCGCAGGTCATGGGGCGGGATCCGGGGAACATTAAACAGACAGGTCTGTCTGATTTGCTTGAAGTGTACAGACCTGTCTGGTAATGTCAAGACATGACCATGAATACGACAAAAAGCCCCGAAGCGCGCCGTTCCGCGCGTCAACGCCTGCTCGACGCCGCGGACGAGCTGTTCTATGAAGGGAGCATCCACACGGTCGGCATCGACCGGGTCATCGAGCGCGCCGGCGTGGCCAAGGCCTCGCTGTACGACACCTTCGGCAGCAAGGAGGCCCTGATCCAGGCCTACCTGCTGGCCCGCCACGAGGCGCGCAAGCTGCGTATCGCCGACCGCCTGGCCACCTATGCCGGCCCGCGCGAGCGCCTGTTGGGCGTCTTCGACATCATGCGGGAAGCCGCGTCGGGCCCCCGCTTCCGGGGCTGTCCGTTCAGCCGCGCGGCCGCCGAAGCGGCGCCCAGCGCCGGCATCCGGGAAGCCTGTGACACCGCTCGAAGCTGGCTGCGCGACCTGTTTGTCAGCCTGGCCCGCGAAGCCGGCGCAGCCGATCCCGAAGCGCTGGCCTGTCAGTTGATGCTGCTTTACGACGGCGCCACGGTCTCGAGCCACGTCGACGCGAACGTCAAAGCGGCCGACGCCGCCCGCGCCACCGCCGAACAACTGCTGAACGCCGCCCTGCCCGCCAACGCCCGCCCATAAAAAAATCGCGGTGCCCTCAGGACACCGCGACTCACATCCAACACCACACCCTGGCCTAGACCCAGGATGCGGCGGATCCGGCTTCGCCGGTCCACCCGCATCGCCCCCTTGCGGGGCGCGCGTCAGCGCGCAGGGGGGACCCGTTTAACTCCGGCCACCCCGCAGCTTGCGGATGGCGGCCAGCTGCGCCGCCAGCATCGCCAGTTCGGCCTCGACCACGGCCACTTCGGCCTTGTCCTTGGCATTGCGCAGCGCTTCTTCCGCCGCCTTGCGCGCCTGCTCGGCCTTGGCCTCGTCCAGGTCGTGGCTGCGGATGGCCGTATCGGCCAGCACCGTCACGGTACCCGGCTGGATCTCGAGCAGACCGCCGGCCACGAAGATGTGCTCTTCCTCGCCGTTGTCCGCGCGCGAGATCTTCACCGTACCCGGACGGATACGCGAGATCAGCGGCGTGTGCCCGGGCAGTATGCCCAGCTCGCCCGACTCGCCAGGCAGCGCAACGAAGTTCGCCTCACCGGCGAAGATCGACGCCTCAGCACTGACGACATCCACATGAATAGTTGCCATACTCAATTCTCCTGTGCTGCGCTTCGCGCAGCCCCAGCACCCCAACCCAAGACACCCCGACCAGACCCAGGGTGCCGCGGATCCGGCTCCGCCGGTCCGCCAGCACCGCCCCCTGGGGGGCGCCCGTCAGGGCGTAGGGGGGGTCACAACTTCTTGGCTTTCTCGAACGCTTCGTCGATCGTGCCGACCATGTAGAATGCCTGCTCGGGCAGCGCGTCGCACTCGCCTTCGACGATCATCTTGAAGCCACGGATGGTTTCCTTCAGCGGCACGTACTTGCCGGGCGAACCCGTGAACACTTCGGCCACGTGGAAGGGCTGCGACAGGAAGCGCTGGATCTTGCGGGCGCGGCCCACGGCCTGCTTGTCTTCCGGCGACAGTTCGTCCATGCCCAGGATCGCGATGATGTCGCGCAGTTCCTTGTAGCGCTGCAGCGTCTGCTGCACGCCACGGGCGACGGCGTAGTGCTCTTCGCCCACGATCTGCGGGTCGAGCTGGCGGCTGGTGGAGTCGAGCGGGTCGACGGCGGGGTAGATACCCAGCGCGGCGATGTCACGCGACAGCACGACGGTCGAGTCCAGGTGCAGGAAGGTCGTGGCGGGCGACGGGTCGGTCAAGTCATCCGCAGGCACGTACACGGCCTGGATCGACGTGATCGAGCCGGTCTTGGTCGAGGTGATGCGCTCTTGCAGCTTGCCCATTTCCTCGGCCAGCGTCGGCTGGTAGCCCACGGCGGAGGGCATGCGGCCCAGCAGCGCGGACACTTCGGTACCGGCCAGCGTGTAGCGGTAGATGTTGTCGACGAAGAACAGGATGTCGCGGCCTTCGTCGCGGAACTTCTCGGCCATCGTCAGGCCCGACAGCGCCACGCGCAGACGGTTGCCCGGGGGCTCGTTCATCTGGCCGAACACCATCGCCACCTTGGACTCTTCGATCTTGTCCAGGTTGATGACGCCCGCTTCCGCCATTTCGTGGTAGAAGTCGTTGCCTTCGCGAGTCCGCTCGCCCACGCCCGCGAACACCGACAGGCCGCTGTGCTGCTTGGCGATGTTGTTGATGAGCTCGAGCATGTTCACGGTCTTGCCCACGCCGGCGCCGCCGAACAGGCCGACCTTGCCGCCCTTGGCGAACGGGCACACCAGGTCGATAACCTTGATGCCGGTCTCGAGCAGTTCCACGGAGGGCGACAGCTCGTCGAACTTGGGCGCGTCCTGGTGGATGGCGCGGCGCTCTTCCGACTTGATCGGGCCGGCTTCGTCGATGGGACGACCCAGCACGTCCATGATGCGGCCCAGCGTGCCGGTGCCCACGGGCACCGAGATGGGCGCGCCGCTGGCGGCCACGGCCATGCCGCGGCGCAGGCCGTCGGACGAGCCCATGGCGATGGTACGGACGACGCCGTCACCGAGCTGCTGCTGCACTTCGAACGTCAGGCCCTTCTCGGCAAAAGCCGAGCTCTCGTCGGCCAGCGTAAGGGCCTCGTAGATCTTGGGCATGCTGTCGCGGGGGAACTGGATGTCCACCACGGCACCGATGCACTGAACGATGGTTCCGTTGCTCATATCGATTCCTCGATTCCTGATTCTTTAAGGCGTCGCGCCGGCTTACACCGCCGCCGCACCGCCCACGATTTCCGAAATTTCCTTGGTGATGGCCGCCTGGCGGGTCTTGTTGTAGACCAGCTGCAGATCGCCGATCACCTTCTTGGCGTTGTCCGATGCAGCCTTCATGGCCACCATCCGGGCGGACTGCTCGGACGCCATGTTTTCGGCAACGGCTTGGTACACCAGCGCTTCGACGTAGCGCAGCAGGAGTTCATCGACGACCGACTTGGCATCGGGTTCGTAGATGTAGTCCCACGAGTAGGCCTTCTTCTCTTCCTCGGTCTGCGCGAAACGCTCGGCCGACAGCGGCAGCAACTGCTCGATCACGGGCTCCTGCTTCATCGTGTTGATGAAGCGGTTGTACGCGAGGTACACCACGTCGACCTTGCCTTCGGCATACGCGTCCAGCTGAACCTTGATCGCGCCGATCAGGCGTTCGAGGTTGGGCGCGTCGCCCAGTTGCACCGCCTGGGACACGACGTTGGCATCCAGACGGGTCAGGAAGCCCAGACCCTTGTTGCCAATGGCCGTGGTCTGGACCTTGATGCCCTTCGCTTCCGAGTCCTTCAGGCGATTGAGCACCGCGCGCAGGATGTTGGTGTTCAGCGCGCCGCACAGGCCCTTGTCGGTCGTGACCACGATCAAGCCGGCGGCCTTGATGTCGTCGCGCTTGGCCAGGTAGGCGTGTTCGTAGTCGGGATTGGCTTGCGCCATGTGCGCGGCAATGTTGCGCACCTTGTCGGCATACGGACGGGCCGTGCGCATCCGGTCCTGCGCCTTGCGCATCTTGGACGCGGCGACCATTTCCATCGCCTTGGTGATCTTGCGCGTGTTTTGCACGCTCTTGATCTTGGTTCGGATTTCCTTGATTCCGGGCATCTATCTTCCCCTGTCAGTGTTCACAGAGAGGCGCCGAGCGGCGCCCCGTGTACCCTGCTTCAGAAGGCTCCGTTCTTCTTGAAATCCTTCACTGCTTCGTGCAGCGCGGCTTCGTCGTCCTTGGACAGTTCCTTGGTGTCCTCGATACGGCCGACCAGCGCGTCGTACTTGGACTTCAGGTATTCCTTCAGCGCCTTTTCGAACGCCAGGACGTCCTTGACCTCGACGTCGTCGATGTAGCCGTTGTTGGCGGCGAACAGCGAGACGGCCAGTTCCCAGACCTGCAGCGGCTGGTACTGGGGCTGCTTGAGCAGTTCCACCACGCGGCGGCCGCGCTCGAGCTGGCGACGGGTCGATTCGTCCAGGTCGGAAGCGAACTGCGCGAAGGCAGCCAGTTCACGGTACTGGGCCAGGTCGGTACGGATACCGCCGGACAGCTTCTTGATGACCTTGGTCTGGGCGGCGCCACCCACGCGCGACACCGAGATACCGGCGTTGATGGCGGGGCGGATACCGGCGTTGAACAGGTCCGATTCCAGGAAGATCTGGCCGTCGGTGATCGAGATCACGTTGGTCGGAACGAAGGCGGACACGTCGCCGGCCTGCGTTTCGATGATGGGCAGCGCGGTCAGCGAACCGGTCTTGCCCTTCACGGCGCCGTCGGTGAACTTCTCGACGTACTCTTCGTTGACGCGAGCGGCACGTTCCAGCAGGCGCGAGTGCAGGTAGAACACGTCGCCGGGGTAGGCTTCGCGGCCGGGCGGGCGGCGCAGCAGCAGCGAGACCTGGCGATAGGCCCAGGCTTGCTTGGTCAGGTCGTCATAGATGATCAGGGCGTCTTCGCCGCGATCACGGAAGTATTCGCCCATCGTGCAGCCGGAGTAGGCGGCGATGTACTGCATCGCGGCCGATTCCGAGGCCGAGGCGGCCACGACGATGGTGTACTCCAGCGCGCCGTGCTCTTCGAGCTTGCGGACCACGTTGTTGATGGTCGAGGCCTTCTGGCCGATCGCCACGTACACGCAGGTCAGGCCCTTGCCCTTCTGGCTGATGATGGTATCGACGGCGACGGCGGTCTTGCCGGTCTGGCGGTCGCCGATGATCAGCTCGCGCTGACCGCGGCCGATGGGCACCATGGCGTCGATGGCCTTCAGGCCGGTCTGCACCGGCTGCGACACCGACTTGCGCGCGATCACGCCCGGGGCGACCTTCTCGATCACGTCGGTGGCCTTGGCGTTGACCGGACCCTTGCCGTCGATCGGCTGGCCCAGCGCGTCGACCACGCGGCCCTTCAGTTCCGGACCGACCGGCACTTCCAGGATGCGGCCGGTCGACTTGACCGTATCGCCTTCCGAGATGTGGGTGTAGTCGCCGAGAATCACGGCGCCGACGGAGTCGCGCTCGAGGTTGAGCGCCATGCCGAAGGTGTTGTTGGGAAACTCGAGCATTTCGCCCTGCATCACGTCCGACAGGCCGTGGATGCGGGTGATACCGTCGGTCACGGACACGACCGTGCCTTGGGTACGGATGTCAGCAGAGTTGCTCAGGCCTTCGATGCGGCTCTTGAGCAATTCGCTGATCTCAGACGGATTGAGTTGCATGGTTGACTCCTGGAATCCTTTCTCTCGGTGCCGATGTGTGCGCAGCGACCGAACTATGCGACGAGCGCGTCGCGCATGCGATCAAGCTGCGCACGCACGGAGGTATCGAGCACCTGATCCCCGACGGCCACTCGCACGCCGCCGATCAGCGAAGCGTCGACCCGGACGGTGGGCTTGATCTTCACGCCGAATTTCTTTTCCAGCCCGGCGACCAGGTCGGCAACCTGGGCATCGGTCAACGCGAAGGCGCTGGCGATATCGGCATCGGCGCTACCTTCGTGGCGGTTCTTGAGCCACAGGAATTGCGATGCGATCTCGGGCAGCAGCAGCAGACGGCCGTTTTCGACCAACAGCGTCACGAAATTGCGCGCGGCGGACGAAAGCGGCGTCTTCAGCGTGGCCGTGAACAATTCGACTCGCTGTGCGTTGTCGAGCTTGGGATCGGCGATGGCGCTGCGCACCTCGGGGTGCGCGGCCGCCTGCGCCATTTCGGCGACAAGCTCGGCCCAGGCGGCAAGGCCTGCGCTATCTGCACGGGCGACGCCGAACAGCGCTTCAGCGTATGGCCGGGCGATGGTGGACAGTTCAGCCATGGTGGCTCTCGATGCCTGATACGGTTGGCGAGGTGATTCGCAAACGCGTGAGCGGCACGCGTTGCTCGTGCCACCCGCGCGGGTTCTTCATTACAACTGCGCCTTCAGCTGGCCGAGCAGCTCGGCATGCACCTGGGCGTTGACTTCGCGCTTGAGGATTTCCTCGGCGCCCTTCACGGCCAGTTGCGCCACGGCGTCGCGCAAACCTTCACGGGCGCGCTGGGCTTCCTGCTGCGCTTCCTGGCGGGCTTGCTCGAGAATGCGGGCGCGTTCGGCCTCGGCGTCCTTGCGGGCTTGCTCGATCAAGGCAGCGGCCTGCTTCTCGGCCTGAGCCAGGCGAGCCTGGTTCTCGGACTTGGCAGCGGCTTCGATCTGACCGATGCGGGCCTCGGCCTGCACCAGTTCTGCCTTGCCTTTCTCGGCCGAGGCAAGGCCTTCGGCGATCTTCAGACGGCGCTCTTCGATGGACTTCATCAGAGGCGGCCACACGAACTTCATCGTGAACCACGCCAGAATGAAGAACACGAGCATCTGGAAGACGAGTGTCGCGTTCAGATTCACGGTGTTTCCTTATTCGGAAAAGAACATCATCCGTGACGGGGGCTGTGGCCGCGTCACGGAGCGGTCATGTCGAATAGAGGTCTTAGCCGACGAACGGGTTCGCGAAGGCGAACAGCATGGCGATACCCACGCCGATCAGGAAGGCCGCGTCGATCAGGCCGGCCAGCAGGAACAGCTTGGTTTGCAGGGGGTTCATCAGCTCGGGCTGGCGAGCCGAAGCTTCGATGTACTTGCCACCGACGATCGCGATTCCCAGGCAAGCGCCGATGGCACCCAGACCGATGATCAGACCGCAAGCGAGAGCGACGAGAGCGACGTTGGTCATGACAACTCCTTGATATGAATCGTAAAACGACTAGTTATGTTGATAATTGAACGACGGATACTGCAAACCTGCTACGGATCGCGGCAGTACCGACCGCGCCCGGTATTCCCAAGAACCCTCGAGATCAGTGGCCTTCGTGGGCCTGGCCGATGTACACCAGGGTCAGCATCATGAAGATGAAAGCCTGGAGCACGACGATCAGGATGTGGAAGATGGCCCAGACCGATCCGGCAAGGATGTGGCCGACACCCAGCGCCACGCTGGTAGCGTTCAGGCCGGCCCACGCGCCGCCCAGCATGGCGATCAGCATGAAGATCAGTTCGCCGGCGAACATGTTGCCGAACAGCCGCATGCCCAGCGAAACCATCTTGGCGGCGTATTCGATGATGTTCAGCAGGAAATTGAAGGGGGCCAGCAGCAGCGCGCCGATGCCATGGGCATGGAAAGGCGCGGTGAACAGTTCCTTGACGAAACCGCCGGGCGACTTGATCTTGATGCCGTAGTAGAACATCAGCAGCAGCACGCCCATGGACATGCCGATAGGCGCGTTCAGGTCGGCCGTGGGCACGATGCGGTGGTAGTGGATGACGTCGTCCAGCCCGACCAGGCTGAACAGGTAATGGGGCAGGTCGACCGGCAGCAGGTCGAGGGCGTTCATGAAGACGATCCACATGAACACGGTCAGCGCCAGCGGCGCGACGAACAGGCGGGACTTGGCGTTGTGGACGATGCCCTTGGCTTCCTCGTCCACCCACTCGACCAGGATCTCGACGAAGGCCTGCATCTTGCCCGGCACGCCGGCGGTGGCGCGGCGGGCGCCCAGCCACATCAGGAACACGACCACGAGGCCCATGGAGATGGACCAGAAAAGCGTGTCGTAGTTGACGACCGAGAAGTCGGCGATGAGGGACTGCTTGTGTCCGGTGTTGTTCAGGTGTCCCAGGTGATGGACGATGTACTCGGACGCGGTCGGCGCTGTGGTGGAAGCCATATCGGGGGTTTCTATCCTACGACCTGATTTTGAAATTCTCGCGATGCCGGCCGGGGTTTCCCGCACGCGCCGCCATCTTCAATCCATTTTCTTGCCGAAAGCCAGTACCAGCCACTGGCTTTTGAGCGCACACACCAAGCCCGCCAGGAAGGCGGGCCACACGAGCCATTCACGACCGAACTTCGCCGCTGCGACGATGAACACGACAGCGACGGCGATCTTGAAGAACTCGCCGAAGAAAAACATTGCGGGGTTTGCTCCCCCCGGCTTCTGCACACTCAGAATCAGCCTGAATGCGAACAAGGCGTTGGGAATGACGTATGCCGCGGCACCGGCCAGCGCCGACAGCCCTGCGGCGCTCCCTGACACCACATAGGCCAGCACGGCGACCACGATGCTGACAGCAACCTGAACAATTATCGCATGCAGCAAGTCCCGCACGGCCTGCCGACGCAATATCGTCCGTTCTGCCTCGGTAAGCCGAAGCGGTTCTACCTGTTCATTGGAACGCAGACGCTCGGCGTCGCGGGCTTCCCAACCCCATGGATCGGGTTCGCCGGCCTCCCTGTGGTCGCGCGCGCTGGATGTCTCCTGCTGCGCAGTCCCCTTGGCTCCGCTTTTGCTGGCCGCTTTTCCGTATGCATCTGAAGGGCGCGGATCGTCTTCGACCGTCTTCATCGGACGACTTGCACCTTTTCAAGACCTGCTTTCCGACAAACCATACGAGTATAGCGGGTTTACCCGAAAGGTTCAAACTTGCCTTGATCCAGGGCACCGCGGATCCCGCTTCGCCGGTCCGCCAGGCCGCCCCCTGGGGCGCCCGTAAGGGCTTAGGGGGTCTACAACCGATACGAATCGTCGCGGCGGTCCAACAGGCGCAGCAGGGCGGGCCATTCGAGCAGGCCGAAGGGGCGGCGGGTGGTGGGTTTGTAGAGGTGGTTGGTCAGCTCGACCACGGCCGGGGCGGGCAGGTGCAGCGGGGCGTTGCAGGCCATGGCCATCGCCTGGGCCTGGCAGGCGCGTTCCAGCCAGTACATGGCGGTGAAGGCCTCGGCGATGGACGGTCCGACGGTCAGGAGGCCGTGGTTGCGCAGGATCATCGCCTGGCTGTCGCCCAGGTCGGCGACCAGGCGCTGCTGTTCGCCCAGGTCCACCACCACGCCCTCGTACTCGTGCATGGCCACCTTGCCGAAGAACATCGCGGTCTGGGACAGCGGCAGGAGGCCGCATTCCAGCGCCGAGACGGCCATGCCGGCGGGCGTGTGGGTATGGATCACGCAATCGACCTCGGGCCGGGCGCGGTGCACGGCCGAATGGATCACGAAGCCGGCATGGTTCACGCCGTAGTCCTGGCCGCCGTCGTCCACCACGTTGCCGTCCAGGTCGATCTTGATCAGGCTGGATGCCGTGATCTCCTCGTAGGCCATGCCATAGGGATTGATCAGGAAATGCCCGTGCGCGCCCGGCACGCGGGCCGAGATGTGGTTGTAGATCAGGTCGTCCATCCTGAAGTGCGCCACCAGCCGGTAGCACGCGGCCAGGTCCACCCGCGTCGCCCATTCGGCCTCGTCCATGCCGGCACGTCCCGCCGCCTTCGCCATATCCGCTCCATCCTGGTGAAAAATCCCCTGCGCGCGCAGAGGGTCAATCGATGCCGGCGCGGCGGATGACGCCGCCCCACTTGTCGATATCGGCGGCGATGATCCGCCCCATCTCCGCCGGCGTGGTGGGCCAGGCCTGGATGCCCAGCGCGTCGAACCGGCCCGCGGTCTCGGGCAGCGCCAGCACCGCCGCGATCTCCTTGTTCAGGCGCTCGATCACCGCGGGCGGCGTGCCCGCCGGCGCCTCCACGCCCTGCCAGCCGTCGGCCTCGAAGCCGGGCACGACCTCGGCGATGGCCGGCGTGTCGGGCAGCGCCGGCAGGCGCTTCTTGCCGGTCGTGCCCAGCGGGATCACCGTCCCGGCCTTGACCTGCTCGATCGCGGTGGTGGTGGGCTGGAAGATCAGCGGCACCTGCCCGCCGATCACGTCGACCAGCGCGCCGCTCTTGTAGGGCACGTGCGTCAGCCGCACCCCCGCCAGCGAGGTCATCAGTTCCATGATGACGTGGCCGGCGCCGCCCACGCCCATCGAGGCGTAGTTGATGGACGCCGGCCTGGCGCGCGCCGCCGCGATCAGGTCGGCCAGCGTGCGCTGCGGGAAATCCTTGTTGGCGATGAGCACGTAGGGCACGGCCGCGACGATGCTGACCGGCGCGAAATCCTTGACCGGTTCGTAGGGCAGTTTCTTGTAGATGAACTGGTTCATGGTCACGATGGAATTGACCATGAAGAAAATGGTGTGGCCGTCGGGCGCGGCCTTGGCCACGGCCTCGGCGCCCAGCATGCCGCCCGCGCCCGCGCGGTTGTCCACCACGAAGGGCTGGCCCATGCGCTCGGCCAGCTTGCCCGACAGGTAGCGCGCCACGATGTCGGGCGAACTGCCGGCCGGGAACGGCACGATGACGCGCACCGGCTTGGACGGATAGCTTTCCGCCGCGCCGGCGGCCATCGAGGCACAGGCCAGCAGGACGGCGGCAGGCCAGGTCGCGGCCGCAACGAACAGCGCTTTCTTTTTCATGATCGTCTCCCCTCTCCGCCGCGCGGCGGACATGGCGGCGATGTCAGAGGACGGAGCCTTCCACGTCCTCGGGCATCTTGAAATTGGGCAGCCGCTTCAGGTTGCCTTGCTCGTCCACCGCCAGGCCCGACTCGGCCGCCGCCCGGCTCAGCACCTCGTCGTGCCAGGTGACCGAACCGCCGCCGGTATGGCCGCCCACCAGCGCGAGCATGGTCAGTTCGCGCTCGCCGTAGTTGCGAAAGCCGCGCATCACGCCGGTCGGCACCGAGATCACGTCCAGCGGCTGCAGCACCAGCTCTTCCTTGTCGTCGCCGATCAGCACGTGCACGGGACCGGAGATGGGGATGAATACCTCGGCGGTCTTGTGCGCGTGCAGGCCCGCGCCGCCGCCGGGCGGCACGACGATGTAGGAGATGGTGAAGCCGTGGTCCTCGGTGATGGGCGGCTGCATGTCGGCGTTCTCGACCACGCCGCGGCCGATCACCTTGAGATTCTTCTTGCGCCCTTCGGGCAGCAGCGAATCGACGAACGCCAGGCTGAAAGGCTTGAGCTCGGAGAAGCGCGCGACTCGCGTGCGGGCAATGGTTTCTAACAATGGGCTGGCCATGGATGCTCCTTCACGGTCGTGGCCGGAAGGCCGCGATGCACACATCATGGCCGCGCCCGCGGCGGCGATAAATTATCGATTTGCTATGCCCGCCATGCCGGCGCGGCATGGCGAGATCCGGTTCAGCCGCGCGGCCGCCTGCGGCCCACGGCCCGGGCGCCCTGCCATTGCCCTTGTTCGACTTGCGCCATGATCAGCTCGCGCACCATGGGCAGCACTTCGCTGGCCACGCGCGACAACGGGCGCGAGACCGGCCAGGCCAGGCTGCGCTGCAGCCATAGCCCGGCGATGGGCACCGCCGCCAGGCCGGACTCGAGCGCGACGCTGGAGGGCAGGTAGACGGTGTAGCCCATGCCGCGGCGCACCAGTTGCGCGGCCAGCGCGAACGCGCCGACTTCCGCCTCGATGCGCAGCGGCACGCGCTGGCGCGCGGCCAGCGCCTCGATCTCGTTGCGTATGCCGGCGCGCGACACGCCCGTCAGGATCAGCGGCAGGCCGCGCAACTGGCGCACCGGGATCTCGCTGCGCGCGAGCAGCGGGTCCCCCGCGCGCCCCACCAGGCACAGGCGGTCCTCGAACAGGGGCTCGACCGCCAGCATGTGCGCCGGCGGCGGGGCCGGCGTGGCGCCGCTCAGCAGCGCGATGTCGACCGCGTTGTCGCGCAGCATGTCGTGCATGGCCGGGCTGAAGGCCTGCACGATGTGCGGCTGCGCATCGGGAAAGCGCTGCTTGATCGCGATCGTGAGCGCGGCGCCGATCACGGTCACGTAGTTGGGCGTCATGCCGATGATGACCGGGCCGGACGGCGGCCCCTGCGTGTCGTGCACGTCGCTCTTGAGCTGGTCGAAGCTGCGCAGCAGGTATTGCGCGCGGTCCAGCAGGCGGCGTCCCTCGGGCGTAAGCGTGGCGCCGCGCAGGTGGCGCTCGAACAGCCGCACGCCCAGTTCGTCCTCCAGCATGCGTATGCGCCGGCTCAGGGCCGGCTGGGCGATGAAGAGCTGCTGCGCCGCCTTGGAGAAATTCTCGTGCGCGGCGACGGTCACGAAGTACTTCAGTTGACGAATGTCCATGGCCCCGCCGTTCCCCCCTGTCGTGCGCCATACCCTGGCGGCATGGCCCCTGGACCGCGGAAATATGGCGCGGCCGAGCAAGACCGGCCCTATCATAGCCACGCTGCCCACCCCCGTCACCGCCGCCTTGCCCATGAAGCCCGACGACGCCCTGCTTGCTCGGCTGGACCCCGACATCGCGCCCCGCGTGCTGCGCCTGGTCGAGGCCGAGACCACGCCCTCGCACCTGCTGGAGCCGGCCCAGGTACGCGCCGCCTTCCTGCGCGCGCGCCAGCCGCTGCGGCGCCCACCGGTGCCGCTGGACATCGAGGACGCCGGCATCGCCGTCGACGGGGCGCCGCTGGCGCTGCGCCTGTACCGCCCGCGCCGGCCGCGGCCGTCCGCCCTGCTTTACCTGCACGGCGGCGCCTTCACCAACGGCGACCTCGACAGCCACGACGCCACCTGCTGCCTGCTGGCGATGGAAGCCGGCGTGATGGTGGCCAGCGTCGACTATCGCGTGCTGCCCGAGCATCGCTTCCCCGCCGCGTTCAATGACACCGTGGGCGCGCTGCGATGGCTGCACGAACGGGCCGCGGCGCTGGGCGCCGACCCCGCGCGCCTGGCCGTGGGCGGCGACAGCTCCGGCGCGAACCTGGCCCTGGCGGCGGCGCTGGAGACGCGCGGCCAGGTCCCGCTGCGGGCCATGTGGCTGGCCTACCCCATCATCGGCATTGATTTCGACACCCCCTCATACCGCGAGAACGCCAACGCCCCGCTGCTGACCCGCGCCCGCTGCCGGCGGATCCTGCGCGACTACCTGGGGCGCGAACCGGGCCCGGGCGACAGCCGGGTGGCGCCGCTGCTGGCGCCGGACTTCGCCGGCCTGCCGCCGGCGGTGGCGGTGGCCGCCGAACTGGACCCGCTGCGCAGCGACGCCGAGATCCTGGCCGACCGCCTGCGGGAAGCCGGCGCGGCCTGCGAACTGGTGCGCGCGGCCGGCATGCCGCACGGGTTCCTGCGCTGGGTGGCCGACAGCGCCGCGAGCCGGCGCATCGCCGTCCGGAGCGCGCAGGCGCTGGCCGCGCTGCTGGCCTGACGCGGGCGGCCCTTCCGGGGCGCCGGTACCGATAAAATCGGACATACCGCAGCCCGGGACCACCGCCTTGGAACTTCGCCAGATCCAGTACTTCATCTGCCTTTTCGAGGAAGGCACCGTCACGGGCGCGGCGCGCCGGGTGAACGTCGTGCAGCCGGCCCTGAGCGCGCAGATCGTCAAGCTGGAAGAGGAACTGGGCCAGAAGCTGTTCATCCGCAGCGCGCGGGGCATGGAGCCTACCGAGGCGGGGCGGCGCATGTACCAGCTGTACCTGCCCATCCTGCGGGACCTGTCGCAGGCGCGCGAGCAGATGACGCTGCGCAGCGGCGAAGTCGGCGGCGAGGTGGTGGTCGGCATGATCTCGTCGCTGGCCGAGAGCGTGCTGAGCGAGGCGCTGACCGATTTCGCCCGCGCCTATCCCAAGGTGAACGTTACCGTCACCAACGGACCGCTGCTCGACTGGGTGGCGTCCGGCAAGATCGACGCCGCGATCGTGGACAAGCCGCGCCGGCCATTCTCGCTCAACGTCGAACCCATCATCGACGACGAACTCGTGCTGGTCGGCCCCGACGACGGCACGATACCCGCGTCCCTGCCGCTGTCGGCCGCGGCCGCCCTGCCGCTGCTGTTCACCCCGCGCGAGCACAACCTGCGCGAAATCCTGGAAGACTACGCGCGCCAGGAAAACGTGGTGTTCAAGCCCGTGTTCGAGATCTATTCGATGACCGCACTGCTGAGCCTGGCCGAGGACGCGGCCCTCTACGCCATCCTGCCCCGCACCGTGGTGCGCCGCCATGCGCGCCGCTCGCCGCTGCGCGTACGCACCATCGAGTCGCCCGCCATGGCGCGGCAGATCATCTGCGTCACGCATCCGCGCCGGCCGTTGACCACCGCCTCCGCGCTGTTCCTGGACGTGCTGCGCACGCACATACGCGGGCTGACGGACGGCGCCCCGCCTGCCGCCGATACCGATCGATGATGGCTGCGATCAGTATTAATCATGGCCCGCAACCGGTTCCCGCCGCCCTTCCCGACTTAGAATTTCCGCAGCGCCGCGAGCCGCCCCGGCGGGGCCGCTAGCAACACCCGGCGCCTCCAGGACGCGCCGGGCGTGGTGACCCACGCGCCGGCGCGCACATTCCCCATCCCGCAAGCGACCGTTCCGGCGTGGCATGGGGATCGGTACGAATCATTGAAAAAGCACAAGATGGAGAACTGCATGAAAACCTCGGCACGCGCCCTGTTCGCCGCCCTGGCGGTGGCCGCGGCCGCCGCTTCGCCCCTGGCGATGGCGGACAACTACCCCTCCAAGCCCGTGCGCGTCATCGTGCCCGTGACCGCCGGCGGCGGCGTGGACACGGCCGCGCGCCTGATCGCCACGCACCTGCGCGCCGAGCTGGGCCAGACCTTCGTGGTCGAGAACAAGCCCGGGGCCGGCGGCAACATCGGGCTGGACCTGCTGGCCAAGGCGGCGGCCGACGGCTACACGCTGGCCATCATTCCCAACACGATGACCATCAACCACACGTTGATGAACAAGCTGCCCTTCGACACGCTCAAGAGCTTCGCGCCGGTGGTGCAGATCGGCACCACGCCGGCGGTGCTGGGCGCGCGCGCCGATCTCGCGCCCAAGTCGCTCAAGGACCTCGTGGCCTACGCCAAGGGCAACCCGGGCAAGCTGTCCTACGCCGGCTGCGACACCGGCTCGGCGCTGCACCTGGCCGGCGAGATGTTCAAGCAGCAGGCCGACGTGGACATCACGCACGTGCCGTACAAGGGCTGCTCGGACTCGGTGCCCAACGTGCTGGGTGGGCAGGTGGACCTGATCTTCATCACGCTGACCAACATCGCGGGCTACCTCAAGGACGGCCGCATGCGCGTCTACGCCGTCGCGGCGGACCAGCGCACGCCCTATGCACCCGACCTGCCCACCGGCGCCGAACAAGGCTTCCCCGGTTTCAACATCGACATCTGGTATGGCATGCTGGCCCCCGCGGGCACGCCGCGCGAGATCGTCGCCAGGCTGAATTCGGCCGTGAACGCCATCCTGAAGAAGCCCGAAGTGCAATCGACGCTGGCCACCAGCTACCTGACGCCGGTGGGCGGCACGCCCGAACAGTTCGGGCAGAAGATCCGTTCCGACATCGACCGCTACGGCGCCGTCATCCGGAAGGCCAACATCCGCATCGAATGACCGTCCAACTTTCTCTTTATCGAGGCCGCTTATGTCCAAACTGAGACTTTCCCTGGGCTGCTGGGACTACGACCGCACCCGCGCGCTGATGGACGGTACCGTCGTTCCCGACGGCATCGACCTGAACTACCTGAACATGCCGGTCGAGGAAACCTTCTTCCGCATGCTGCGGCATCGCGAGTTCGACGTGGCCGAGATGTCGCTGTCGTCCTACACCGTGTCGCTGTTCAAGCCCGAGCGGCCCTTCATCGCGATCCCGATCTTCCCCTCGCGCTTCTTCCGCCACTCGTGCATCTACGTGAACGCGGATGCGGGCATCCGCGAGCCCAAGGACCTGATCGGCAAGCGCATCGGCACGCCCGAGTACCAGATGACCGCGCCGGTGTGGATTCGCGGCATCCTGGACGAACACTACGGCGTGCCCGTCGACAGCGTAACCTACGTCACCGGCGGCGAAGAAGAGCCCGGCCGTCCCGAGAAGCTCAAGATCGACCTGCCCCCCAACATCAAGGTCGAGCAGATCGGCCCCACGCAGACCCTGTCGCAGATGCTGCTGGACGGCGAGATCGACGCCCTGCACACCGCGCGCATGCCGTCCACCTTCCTGACCGGCAAGGGCAAGGTCACGCGGCTGTTCCCCGATTTCGAAGCGGTCGAGCGCGAGTACTTCCGCAACACGGGGATCTTCCCCATCATGCATACGCTGGTCATCCGCCGCGAAATCTACGAGGCCAACCGCTGGGTCGCGCAGTCGCTGTACAAGGCCTTCGTGCAGGCGCAGCAGGTGGCCTACCAGAACCTGCGCGAGACCGCCGCGCTCAAGATCATGCATCCCTGGCTGCTGGGCAACATGGAAGCCGTGATCAAGGAAATGGGCGAAGACTTCTGGGCCTACGGCTTCGAGAACAACCGCAAGACGCTGGAGACCTTCCTGCGCTACCACCACCAGGGTGGGCTGTCGAAGAAGCTGCTGACGCCGGAAGACCTGTTCGCGCCGGAGACCTTCGAGGCGTTCAAGATCTGAACGCCGTAGCCGGGCAGGCCGCGCGCACGCGGCCTGCCCGCCGGCTCAGGGGCAGGGATTGGGCTGGCTGCGATGGATGCGCTCGATGCCCTCCAGCACCTCGGGGGCAAGCGTGACCTGCGCGCTGGCGATGTTCTCCTGCAGTTGCGCCATGGTGGTCGCGCCGATCAGGTTGCTGGCCACGAACGGCCTGCTGTTCACCCAGGCCAGCGCCATCTGCGCCGGCACGAGGCCATGGTCGCGCGCGAGCTCCACGTACTGGCGCGCGGCCGATTCGGCCTGGGGCCCGTCATAGCGGGTGAAGCGCGAGAACAGCGTCAGGCGCGCGCCCTCGGGCCGCGCGCCGCCCAGGTACTTGCCCGACAGCACGCCCATGCCCAGCGGCGAATAGGCCAGCAAGCTGACCTGCTCGAACTGCGTGAACTCGGACAGGCCGATTTCGTACACGCGGTTGAGCAGGCTGTAGGGATTCTGGATGGACGCGATGCGCGGCAGGCCGCGCGTCTCGGACAGTTTCAGGAACTGCGCCACGCCCCACGGCGTTTCATTCGAGACGCCGATGTGCCGCACCTTACCCTCGCGCACGAAGTCCTGCAGCACCGACAGCGTTTCCTCGATGGGCACGGTGTAGTCGTCCTTCACCCAGGGATAGGCGAGCTGGCCGAAGGTGGCCGTGGTGCGGTCAGGCCAGTGCAGCTGGTAGAGATCGAGGTAGTCCGTCTGCAGGCGCTTGAGGCTGTCGTGCAGCGCGGCAGTCAGGTTCTTGCGGTCCAGGAAGGGCTTGCCGTCGCGGATGTGGCCGGGACGCTTGGCATCGCGCAAGGGGCCGGCGACCTTGCTGGTCAGCACGATGTCCTGGCGGCGGCCGGTGCGGGCCAGCCAGGTGCCGATGTAGGCCTCGGTGCGGCCCTGGGTCTCGGCCTTGGGCGGCACCGGATACATCTCGGCGGCATCCACCAGGTTCACGCCCTGCGCCAGCGCGTAATCCAGTTGCTCGTGGGCCTCGGCTTCGCTGTTCTGCTCCCCCCAGGTCATGGTTCCCAGCCCGATCACGCTGACTTCGAGATCGGTGCGTCCCAGTTTGCGGTATTCCACGTCTGTGCTCCGGTTGCGGGTTGTTCGGTCCAAGGTTACTGCATGGCCGCTGTCGACTGCATGAAAGCCCTGCGCGACAGCCTAAAATAGCGGCACCCGAACCAAACCCCGCAGGAGAGCCCCCGCATGCAAGAGGATGACGGCCGCGAACCCGACTATCGCTTCACGCTGGCCAACGAACGCACCTTCCTCGCCTGGATACGCACCGCGCTTGCCGTGCTGGCCGGCGCCATCCTGCTGCACCAGTTCGGCGGCGTGGTCCAGCCGCATTGGCCGCTGCTGGCGCTGAGCGTGGCGATGACCGTCGCCGGCCTGGTCTTCTGCTGCGGCGCCTATTTCCAGTGGAAGGCCAACCAGCAGGCCATGCGGCATTCGCGGCCCCTGCCGCGTTCGACCTTGATTCCGCTGGCCGCGGGCGTGACCCTGCTGGTCGCCGTGGTGGCCGGCCTGTTCGTGCTATTCCGATGAGTTCGCAGCTCGACCCGGGGCTGCAACCCCAGCGCACCGCGTTGTCCTGGGGCCGGACCGGCCTGTCGATGACGGCCGTTGCGCTGCTGGTGCTGCGCGCGGGCGTGCAGGAACACCAGCCGATGTTCCTGATCGTGGGCGCGCTGGACATGCTGTGCGCCATCCTGTTCTTCGCGACCGCGTCATGGCGCCGGTCGGCCCTGGCCCTGGACAAGATCCACGCCGCCTCGTCGGCGTGGATGGCTGGCATCACCGCGTTGGTGGCCATCACGAGCCTGGCCGGGACCTGGCTCGTGCTGAGCTAGTTCAGCCCCTGCCCTTGGCCACCAGCGACCTGAACTCGTCCACGTTCATCACGTGCGCGGTCGAGAACGCGAGGATGGTCAGCGTCGCCTTGTGCACCTCGGCCGCGCTCATCGCGCCCCAGCCCACGTCGGGATAGTCGAAGGTGCCGGTGGCATCGGCCAGGAACGCCACCTTGTAGTTGTGGAACATCGCGTCGCGCGCCGTGGCGTGGCAGCAGTTCTCGGTGGTGGTGCCCGAGATCACGACGTTCCGTATACCCCATTCGCGCAGGATGATGTCCAGGTCGGTGCCGTAGAAACCGCTGTAGCGGTGCTTTTTGATGACATGCTCGCCCGGGGCCGGAGCGAGTTCGGGATAGATGTCGGCGCCCTTGGTGCCGTCCACCAGGGACGAGTGGTCGGCGATGGGCCCGTACAGGTCGCGAAACAGCCCCATGTCGCAGCCGTCGTCACGATGCACGTGCGCGGTATAGAGCACCCGTATCCCCTGCTCGCGGCAAAAGCGCAGGGTCTCGGCCAGCTTGCCGACCATGTCCCTGGCCTGCCGGGACTGGAGCTTGGCGCCGTCGGCGACGAAGTCGTTCTGCATGTCCACCACGACCATGGCGGTCTGGCGGGGATCGATGCGGTCGAAGCGGTAGGGCATGGCTGTCTCCTTTGATCATCGACGAGCGGTGACACACTGCATAATATATCCACCTCCGCCGTGCGCCCGGCTACCATCGCCGCAGCGCCTCAATCGACCATGCCGAAGAAGACTCCGCCCGACCCGACCGTCCCGCTCGAGCACCGCATCGCCTATCAGGCGCTGATGATCGCGACACGCATCTCGCAGTTCCTGGCCCCCATGTGGGAAGAAAAGTACGGCCTGACGACCATCACGTGGCGCGTAATGGCAGTGGTCGGACGCTTCGGCCCACTGTCGGCCAAGGAAGTAGCTGAACATACGAGCACGGACGCTTTCTTCGTCTCGCGCGCCATCGTGCAGCTGACCAGGCAGGGCTATATGACCAAGGGCGTCGATCCGCGCGATCGCCGGCGTTCCGTGCTGCAGTTGACCGAGGCAGGCGAGCGGGCGCGCATGGACGTGGAGCGCGTGATGAGCGCACTGGAACATGACGTGCTGGGTGCGATGGGCCAGGGAGAAGAGCGCCACATCCGGGAGACGCTGAGCAAGCTGGCGGCCACGGCTTCGGATCGGCTGAAGTCTCCCCGGACCTGGAAAGACTTCGCCGATTGACCTTACCGCAGGTCAGGAAGCCGACTGTATGCCGGCCTTACGGATGATCGTGCCCCAGCGCGCATATTCCTTGTCCATGTAGCTTTGCAGATCGTCCGGCGTCGAGCCTACGATGTCCAGGCCCATGTCGTGGAAGCGCGTGGCGATGTCGGGCTTGGCCAGGATCTCCTTGACCGTGGCCGAGAGCTTGTCTCGCACCGACTTGGACGTGCCCGCTGGGGCCAGCAAGGCGAACCACGGACCCGCCACGATCTCGGGATAGCCTTTTTCCGCGAAGGTCGGAACCTCGGGCAGCACCGAACTGCGTCGAGGCGAGGCCACTGCAACGGCAGCCAACTGGCCCGTCCGGACTCGCTCACCCACATTCACGGTGTCCGCGATCATCAGATCGACGCGGCCCTGCATGACATCGGTCAATATGGGAGGAAAACCGTTGTAGGGCACATGCGTTAGCGAAATGCCCAGCGCCTGGTCCAGCAGCGCGCCGGTGACGTGGCCCGTGGTGCCCACGCCCTGGGTGGCGTAAGTCAGCGGCGCGCCGCCCGACCGAGCCCGCTGCAGGAAAGCCTCGAACGTCGGCAGTCCTGCCTTGGGCGAGGCCACCAGCACGTTGGGCGCATCGACAACCCGCGACACCGGAGCAAACGCATGCTGCGCATCGTAGGGCAGCTTGGACATGATGAACGGGTTGATCACCAGCGGTCCCTGGGCCGTAAGCAGCAGCGTGTAGCCATCCGCCGCGCTCTTGGCCACGAGATCCGTGCCGATGGTGCCACCGGCGCCTGCCTTGTTTTCCACCACGAACTGTTGGTGATAGCGGGCCGAAAGCTCGGCCGCCAGCGTGCGGGCGACGACGTCGATCGATCCTCCAGCCAGGAAAGGCACAATCACCCGGACGGAACGAGTGGGCCAGGAAGCTCCCTGCGCGAAAACCCCATGCGGGAACAGGCTGGTGGCGCCGAGGGCGGCTGCCAGGGCGAGATGTCTCATGATATTTGTCATCGTAAGCCTCATTTCATCTTCTCCCGGGTCCCCTGGACTGGCGGCAACTGCGCCAGCGCCGCTGCTTCGTCGAAAGTTCGGGTTCGGTTCAGCGTGATGGCGATGGCACGGATGCGGTATTGCGAGGCAGCGAGCGCTTCCGGTGGCATCCGCCCTTCCTCGAGTGCCTGGGCGGCATTGATCAGCCTGCGCCGGGTCTGGGCGATGGCGGTATCGGACGTCCCGAGGTGCTCGATGCTGCGGTCCGCGATTTCGCCCTGGCTTTCCTGCACGGCGATGTCCTGCAATTGGGCGCTGGGGATGCCGGTAAAGGATTCGGCGCGCTGCTTGCCGCGATCGATCAGATAGTCGTTCTCCTTGTTGCCTATCGATTCATAGGTGCCCGGCACGCGGCGCGAATAATCCAGATCGCCGGTGTCGTACTCCTCGATTTCCTCCTGTTCCAGCGGCCGCTCCGGCTGGTAGCGGATCCTGTACCACCAGCAGTTCCGGTCGTCGATCGGGACGAAGAAATTGGCCCGGCACACGCTTCCCGGCGCGGTCGGGACCAGCACGCCGACCGGCATCAGCCACTGCGTGACGCGCCAGTAGTAGGTATCGTCGTCGCCGTCTCGGCGCGCGGAAATGGACATGCCGTAAGGGGTATCCGCACAGAAGAACCGCGGAGCGCCATCGGCGTCGGAGAAGCGCTGAAAGTCCCCCACGCCGAACACGTCCTTGGACATGAGGTTCATCTGGTGCAGAAAGGTCAGATGAGACGTATCCAGGCTGCCTTCCAGCGCCTGCATGAAGTTGCAACGCATCAGCCGCTTCGACGCGTAAACGTGGCTTTTCGGCAGCGACATGAATTCGATGTCGGGCGCGGCGGGGGCCTGGCCAGGGCCCAGATAGGCCCAGACGATGCCACCGGATTCATGCACGGGGTATGCCCGCGCGCGCACCTTGGCCTTCATCGGGCTGGTCGAAGGTTCGCTGGGCATGTCGACGCAGGCGCCGTCCACGCCAAACTTCCAACCGTGGTAGACGCAGCGTAATCCACCCTGTTCATTGCGGCCGAAGAACAGGTCGACCGAGCGATGCGGGCAGCGCGCGTCCAGCAGTCCGACCCTGCCCTCCGAGTCGCGAAACGCCACCAGGCGGTGGCCGAGCAGGCCGACACGCACTGGCGGGCAGTCCGGCTCGGCGATTTCTTCCGACAACAATGCCGGTATCCAGAATCGACCAATGAGATTTCCCATGGGCGCGCCGTTCTCCACCCGGGTAAGCATGCGATTCATTTCGGGGCTGAGCATCGATCCTCCTGTCTCCTGTTCCATGACTGCGCTCCGCCCTCGCGGATGGTCGCGGCCCTGCACTGATCAAATACTAGCGAATCGCTAGCATTTGATCAGTATAGGATTCGCATGGCCGGGTGTCAAGAAGGAGAAAACGGCAACAGCCATGGCCCTCTGGCGCGGCGCGACCGCGTCAAAGGGCCATGGCTGCCCGATAAGAAAGGACCGGAAACGACCGGCCGGGTAGGTTCAGCTCCAGGGATCGATGGTCATGTGGATGGCCCCCTGCACGCCCTGGCCCGCCAGGCTGCGCAGCGCGAGGTCGGTATCCTCGAGCCCGAAGGCATGCGTGCTCATCTTCTTCACCCCATGGCGATCGCCCGCGATCAGTTGCAGCGCCAGCTCGACCGATTCGTAGCTGTGGCCGCGCATGCCCTTGACGGTCAGGAAGCGCGCGATGATGCGATCGCTGTCGAATTCGGGAATGCGGCGGCGCTTCTGCCCGCCCAGGATGACCCGTCCGCGCTTGCGCGCAAGCTGGACCGCGGTGACGACCGAATCGGTGCCGCCCGCGGCGCAGTCGATGACCAGGTCCGCCATCAGGCCACCGGTCAGGTCGGCGACGGTCTCGAGCAGGTCCTGCGACTCGATGTCGATGGTGTGGTGCGCGCCCAGTTCGCGCGCCAGTGCCAGGCGGCGCGCATCCGTCTCGTTCGAGAGCCCGGTGATGATGATGCGTTCGGCCCCCGCTTCGCGCGCGGCCACGACGCATGCCAGGCCCTGTTGGCCGGGCCCTTGTATCACCACGGTCTGGCCCGGCCCCGCGCCGCCTTGCAGGTAGGTCCATTCGATGCCGTTGGCCAGGGGCAGCGCCAGCGCCGCATGGCGGGGCGAGACGCCGGCGGGCACGCGATGGAACACCGTGTTCAGGTGCAGGAACTGGTACTGGCTGAACCCGCCCCACAGCCCCGGTTCCACCGACAGCCCGGTGGCGCCGTAGCGCAGTCCGCCCAGGCGCCAGTCGGTGGCGTCGCACAGCCGGAATTCGCCGCTGCGGCAGAACTCGCAATGGCCGCAGGGCAGGTATTCCTCCAGCGCGACCAGGTCGCCTTCCTTCACTCCCCACTTGGCGCGCGCCACGTCGCCCAGTTCGGCCACGTGGCCCACGGTCTCGTGGCCGAGCACGAGCGGGCCGCGGCTGGCCGGCAGTTGCTGGTAGTAGGGCCAGTCGCTGCCGCACACGCCGGTGACGGCGACCTTGAGCAGGCCGCTGGTGGCGGAGGTGGCCGGCGCGGCCAGTTCGCGCAGTTCGGTCCTGCCGGCCTCGACGGCGACCGCGGCTCGTACGTTAAGCGCCATGGCCGCTACACCGACGCGTGCGGCCGGCCGGGCTGCGCCGTGAGCGCCTCGGCGGCGGCATCCTTGAAGTGCTGGTCGCGCGGCAGGATCACCGCGGCCGAGCGGACGTGGTGCGCCGACGGATGCGTCCCCGGAGGCGCCGCGCCTTCCTCGGCCAGCGCCTTCACGGCCTTCATCAACGCGCGGCGCATCTTGACGATGCCGTTGTCGGTGGACGTCAGGTGCTCCTTGGTACGGTCCTGGATCGGGCCCATGCTTTCCTGCAGCGACGCATCCTGCATGCCGATGCCTTCGATGCCGCTGAACGTTCTGCCCGCCTTCTGGGCCTCGCGGTCCATCAGGTAGTCGTTGTCCTTGTTCTGCAGCGGGCGGAACGTGCCCGGCACGTAGCGCACGTGGATGCCCTTGCCGTCTTCCATCGCCTGCACCTCGGCCTCGGTCAGCGCGCGGCCGGCATGGTAGTCGAAGCTCCACGCCCAGCAATTCTCGTCGTCGATCGGAACCCAGAAGTGCCCGTGCACGGGATGATCGCCGCGCGGAGGAACCATGGTGAAGCAGGGCATCAGCCACGGGGTGATGCGCCAGTAGTACGAATCGTCGTCGGCGTTGCGGCGCACGCCCACCAGCAGGCCGGTATCGGTGTCGACCACTTCGAACACCGGGCGCAGGTCCTTGAGGTTGTACTGGTTGCCCGCCGCGCCCTTGAACAGCGGATCGGACTTGAGGCTGTCGCGATGCAGCCACGAGACGTGGCTGGAATCGATGCCGCCCTCCAGCGCCTGCAGCCAGTTGTTTTCCTGGATGCGCTTGGACACGAAGCGCTGCTCGGCGGGCACCATCGCGAACTCGTACTCGGGCAGCGGTGGCTGGTGCTCGGGCGGGCCCATGTAGGTCCACAGGATGCCGCCGCGCTCGACCAGCGGATACGAGGTGAGCTTGATACGGCTGCGAAAACCGCTGTCTTCCGCTTCGGACGGCACGTCCAGGCATTGGCCGTCGGCGGCGTATTTCCAGCCATGGTACGGACAGCGGATGCCGCCGCCCTGGCCCTTCTCGTCGTAGCGGCCGAACCAAAGCGACACGCCGCGATGCGCACAGAACTCGTCGATGAGGCCGATGTTGTCTTCCTCGTCGCGTATGGCCAGCAGCCGCTCGGACAGCAGCTTGACGCGCACCGGCTCGCAGCCGGGCCCGGGCAGCTCGCGGCTCAGCATCACCGGCAGCCAGTAGCGGCGGAACAGCTCGCCCAGGGGCGTTCCCGGCCCCGTCTGGGTAAGCAGGTCGTTCTGTTCCTTCTTCAACATCTTGAGTCCCCTCGCTTGATATACGTTCCGTATAAAGGAACACTGTTCCTTGATAGGAAACAAAGTTATCATTCGCTCGATCCCGATGTCAATGCGGCCCGTGCCGCGGCGACCATCGGAACTTCAAGAAAGGAGACACGCCGATGACGATTCATCGCCATTTCCTCGCGCGCCTTCTGTGCGCGAGCCTTGCAGCCGGCGCCCTTGCGGCGCCTGCCTGTGCGCAGGATCCGTGGCCCAACCGGCCGGTCAAGATCGTGGTGCCCTACGCGCCCGGCGGCAGCGCCGACACGCTGGGCCGGCTGATCGCGCGCCATCTTGCCGAGACGTTCAAGCAGAGCTTCGTGGTGGACAACCGCGGCGGCGCGGGCGGCGTCATCGGTTCGCAAATGGTCGCGCGCGCCGAGCCCGACGGCTACACGCTGGTGGTGTCGGGCATCGGCTCGCACGTCGTCGCCCCGTTGACCAACGCGACCAGCTTCGACCCGATCAAGGACTTCACACACATCGCGCTGCTGGGCGGACCGCCCACCGTGCTGGCGGTCAACGTGGCGCAGCCCATCAAGGACGTGCCCGGCTTCATCAAACAGGTCAAGTCCATGCCCCAGGGCCTGAGCTGGGCCTCGCCCGGGCAGGGCACGCATGGCGCCCTGATCGGCGAAGCCTTCCGCCAGATCACCAAGCTGAACCTGGTGCACATCAGCTACAAGGGCGCGGGTCCGGCCGTGGCCGACGTCGCGGCCAACCAGGTACCGGCCGCCTTCATCACGCTCAGCACCGCCGCCGGCAACATCAAGGCCGGCAAGCTGCGCCCGCTGGCCGTGACCTCGGCGCAGCGCGTGGCCGACTTCCCCGATATCCCGACCTTCAAGGAACTGGGCTATCCGCAGCTGACCGGCACCACCTGGTTCTCGCTGTCGGGCCCCGCCGGCATGGCGCCCGAGCTGGTCACCAAGCTCAACCTCGCGGTGCGCAAGGCCCTGCAATCGTCGGAAGGGCAGGCCGAACTGCGGGCCCAGAACATGGAAACCTTCGACTGGGATGCGCCCACGTTCAACGATTTCGTGAAGAAGGAAATCGTGCACTGGAAACAATATATAGAGCCCCCCCCTACGCGCTGACGCGCGCAAGGAAAGCCCACCCCCTACGCCCTTCGGGCGCCCCCTCAAGGGGGCGAAACCGGCGGACTGGCAAAGCCAGATCCGCGGTTTCCTGGGACCGGTGGGACTTTCCTGGTTTGTCGCTTCCGTGCTTTGCTGGCTGCCAGCACTTGTTATAAAGGTGGGTTGACACAAACATTGTCCATCATCATGCAAGACACTCAGGACGGAGGCGAAGGGCGGCTGTCCTCGGTCGCTTCGGCCATTCGTGTGCTCAAGGCGTTTTCCGAGACGGAAGTCGAGATCGGGATCAGCACGCTTGCCAAGCGGCTGGGGCTGGCCAAGAGCACGGTGCACCGGCTGGCCAGCACGCTGACGGCCGAGGGGCTGTTGGAGCAGAATCCGGAGAACGGCCGGTATCGGCTGGGGCTGGGGCTGTTCGCGCTGGGCGCGCTGGTGCGGCGACGCATGGATATTTCGACGCAGGCCCTGCCCTACCTGCACGAGTTGCGCGAGATCACCGGCGAGACCGTGCATCTGGCCACGCTCGAGCAGAGCAACATCATCTATCTCTTCAACCTCGAAAGCCATCAGGCGATCCGCATGCGTTCGTACGTGGGCGCGCGCAAGCCCGCCTTTTGCACCAGCGAGGGCCGTGCCCTGCTGGCCTTCCAGAGCGCCGAGGTACTGGCGCGCGTGGTCAAGGACGGCCTGGCGCCGCGCACGCCGAACACACAGACCGATCCTGCCCTGTTGCGCGGCACGCTGGAACAGGTGCGCCGCGACGGCTATGCGCAGGACGACGAGGAAAGCGAGGTCGGCATGCGGGGCCTTGCGGCGCCGGTGCGCGACCACACCGGGCAGGTCATCGCCGCGATCGGCATCGCCGGTCCCACCCAGCGACTGACCAAGAAAGCGATGCGCGGGTTCGTCGCGCCCGTGCTCCAGGCCGCCGACGGCGTGTCGGCGCGGCTGGGCTACCAATCATGAGCTGAGTTCGTCCATGGCTGCCTCGTCCCCCATCCCCGTCTATCTGCTGACTGGCTTCCTGGGCAGCGGCAAGACGACGCTGCTTTCGGCCTGGCTGGAACAACCGGGCCTGCAAGGCGCGGCGGTGATCGTCAACGAGCTGGGCGAGGTCGGGCTCGACGGCGCCTTGCTGGGTGTGACCGAACAGGCCTCGCTGGTATCGGGTTCGTGCGTGTGCTGCACGGGCCTGCCGGGCCTGGAACAGGCGCTGGAGGACTTGTTCTGGGCACGGCTGCAACGCCGCATGCCGGCGTTTCCCGCCGTGGCGATCGAGACCACGGGCATGGCCGATCCCGCGCCCATTCTCCAGGCCTTGCACGATCACCCGCTGCTGCGCGAACGCTATCGCCTGCGGGCCGTCGTGACGGTAGCGGGCGCGCCGGCCGGCGCGGCATTGCTCGATCGCCATCCGGAAGCGCGGGCGCAGGTACGCGCGGCGCAGGCGCTGATCATGACCAAGACATCGGATGCGCCGGAGGAATCGACGCAAGCGCTGGCCGGTCGCCTGGCGGCCTTGAATCCCGCGGCGCCCGTGCTGGTCTCCAACCAGGCCGACCTGTCATGGGAGCACGTATGTCAGGCCGTCGCGCCCCGGGCCGCGCAGGCAGGCGATGACGCGGATCGACAGTCGGCGACCGGCGTGGCGCACGACCCTCATGATCCCGCGCATGCCCACGAACACGATGATGAACACGCTCATCATCATCATGACGCGCAGGCGTATTTTCTTCCGTTGCCCGAGGCCATCGCGCGCGATGCGCTGCTGGTCCGTCTGCACGCGCTGGCCGATGCGCTGGGTGACGACCTGCTGCGCCTCAAGGGCATCGTGATGCTGGCCGACGGCCAGCGGCGAGTGGTGCAGTTCGCGCCCGACGACAGGCGCTTCGACGTGCGCCCCCTGCCCGTGGCGGCCGATGCCGCCACGCCCACGGCCGGCTTGACCGTCATCGCCGCGCATGCGAGTGTCGCGCGCATCGCGGCAGCCTTCTTCGGAGGCGCGTCGGCATAGCGGACGCGCGCCGCCGCCGTTCAGCTGTTTTCCAGCACGTCCGCCAGGCCCTGCTTTTCCAGCAGCGACGACAGGTGTTCCCAGCCGTGGAAATCGATGATGATCTGGCCGCGTTCCTTCGCGCCGATCTTGAACGCCACCTGCGTGCCCAGGCGATCGGACAGCGCTTCTTCCAGGCGCAGCACGTCGCGTGACTTGGCCGCGGGCTTGCGGCTGGACTTCTGCGCGGCTTCCTGCAGTGTCTGAGCGACGAGCTTTTCGGCCTCGCGCACCGACAGCCGCTTGGCCACGATCTGCGTGGCGAGCTGGATCTGCGTGGCGGCATCCACCGCCAGCAGCGCGCGCGCATGGCCCATGTCGAGGTCGCCGGCCAACAGCATGGTCTGCACCGGAGCGGCCAGGTTCAACAGGCGCAGCAGGTTGCTCGTGGCCGAACGCGAGCGGCCAATGGCCTGGGCCGCCTGCTCGTGCGTCATGCCGAATTCGCCGATCAATCGCTGCACGCCCTGCGCTTCTTCCAGCGGGTTCAGGTCTTCGCGCTGGATGTTCTCGATCAGCGCCATGACCGCGGCGTTCTCGTCGCTGACCTCGCGCACCAGCACCGGTACCTCGGTCAGGCCGGCCAGTTGTGCGGCACGGAAGCGGCGTTCGCCGGCGATGATCTCGTAGCGGCCGCCTTCGATCGCGCGGACCAGGATGGGCTGCATCACCCCCTGGGTGCGTATCGATTCGGCCAGTTCGCCCAGCGCGCCTTCATCCATGCGCGAGCGCGGCTGGTAGCGGCCGGCCTGCATGCTGGACACCGGCAGCGTATTGGGCGGGCCTTCCTTCTGTTCCGGCTGGGCCGTGGACTTGGTGCCCAACGTGCTGACCGCCGGCATGTCGGCGCCCAGCAGCGCGTCCAGTCCGCGTCCGAGTCCTTTGGGTTTCTTCACACCCTTAGATCCTGCTTTCATTTCCATGATGTGCTTCCCCAAAGCTATAGCGTCTTCATACGCTCTATCATTTCCGCCCCGAAGGCCACGTAGGCCTGCGCCCCCTTGGACGCGGGGTCGAAAACCACGCCCGGCAGGCCATAGCTGGGCGCCTCGGCCAGCCTGACGTTGCGCGGGATGATGCTCTTGAATACCTTGTCGCCGAAGTGGCTCTCGAGCTGCGCCGACACCTGCTGCTGCAAGGTCACGCGCGGATCGAACATCACGCGCAGGAGGCCGATCACGCGCAGGTCGGGATTCAGGTTGGCGTGGACCCGTTTGATGGTGTTGACGAGATCCGACAGCCCTTCCAGCGCGAAGTACTCGCACTGCATGGGAATGATCACGCCATGCGCGGCGGCCAGGCCGTTGAGCGTCAGCAGCGACAAGGTGGGCGGGCAGTCGATCAGCACGAAGTCATAGCGGTCGGCCACGGCGGCGATGGCATGCTTGAGCTGCCGCTCGCGCTCTTCGAGCTCCACCAGGTCGATCTCGGCGCCCGCCAGTTCGCGGTTGGAGGGCAGGACGTCATAGCCGCTCTCGGATGCCTTCGCGGCCTCGGCGATGCTGGCTTCGCCGATCAGGACCTCGTAGAGCGTGGCCTGCAGCTCGCGCTTGTCGATGCCGCTGCCCATGGTGGCGTTGCCCTGCGGATCGAGATCGACCAGCAGCACGCGCTGCTCCTGGGCCACCAGGGCCGCCGCCAGATTGACCGCGGTGGTGGTCTTGCCGACCCCGCCCTTCTGGTTCGCGATGCAGAAGATGCGGGCGGTGCGCTTGGCGGCCAGCGGCTCGGCGCCGCTGATCGCCTCCAGCTCGCCGGCTTCTTCTCCGGACGGTGCCGCCTCGTTGACCATGCTGGAATTGGAAGACATCGAATACAACCTGATTATGGGTGAATCTGACGCGCCGGTGGCCGGCGCCGCGTTCTGCTAACCCTCGTTTGCCCCGCCCTCGACGCGGTCCATCCAGACCAGGCAGCGGCGGGCGGACAATCTTGGCACATAAAGCGTCGTGACGCCTTCCACCTGCCATGCTCCCTGGTCCTTCAGCGCCTGCATCTCGTCTTCGGGCGGATGGCCCTTCATGGCGGCCAACCGTCCCCCAGGCTTGACGTGGCGCCCGGCCAGCGCGGCGAAATCGTGCAGCGACGCGAACGCACGCGAGACGACGATGTCGCACTCGGCGGGTTCCAGCTCCTCGACCCGGGCGTGCGTCGCCTCCAGGTTGGACAGCCGCAGCACCCCGGCCACGTGCTTGATGAACGCGGTCTTCTTTTCCACCGCGTCCACGCAGCGCACCTGCCACTCCGGACGGCAGATGGCCAGGACCACGCCGGGCAATCCTCCGCCCGAGCCCACATCCAGGATGCTGGCCGGCTGGCCCGCAAGCCGCTGGGCCAGCTCCGGCACCACCGCCAGGCTGTCCGTTATGTGATGCAAAAGCATCTGCTCCGGCTCTCGTATGGCCGTGAGGTTGTAGGTGCGATTCCAGCGCAGCATCTGCGCCAGGTAGTTCAGCAGCAGGTCGATGCGCGCGTGATCGAGCGGCAGGCGCAACGCCGCGCAGTCCGACTCGAGCTGGGCGGCGAATACCGCGCCATTGAAAGGTTCCTGCATCGGGATCGGTTTCCGGGACATGTTCATGGGACGACCCTCCGGCGGCCGGGAGCTCCCCTTGCCGGGGAAGCGGACGCGCTTCCCCGCAAGCCGCGCATCGATGCCGACGAGCCTCCCGTCTCGTCGTGGCGCGGCTTTTCTCCCAGGAGAAGGCGTATGGTTGTCGAATGGCCGTGGGACACGCTCATGCCGCCCGGTTGGCGTCGGCGGCGGAATCGGCATCCAGCCGTCCGTATTGCCGGCGCTTCAGGTGTATCAGCAGGAGCGAGATGGCGGCAGGCGTAATGCCCGAGATACGGGCAGCCTGGCCGATGGTTTGCGGCCGATGAGTCTTGAGCTTCTGGCGGACTTCGAAGGACAGGCTGCGTACCGAGTCGTAGTCGATGTCGTCGGGTATACGCTGGTTCTCGTGCCCGGCCTGCTTGTCGATCTCGTTCTGCTGGCGCGCGATGTAGCCCGCGTATTTGACCTGGATCTCGACCTGTTCGGCAACGATCTGGTCGGTTACGCCCGGACCCGCCAGCAATTCCTCGTCCGCGTTCTTCGCTTGCATAAGCGCATCATAGGAAACGTTGGGGCGCTTGAGCAAGTCGAATAGTGTGTACTCACGCTCGATCGCCTTGCCCAATAGCGGCTCGGCCGCGTGGGCCGGGAAAATCCGGGGATTGATCCACGTGGAACGCAGGCGCTCGACCTCGCTCGCCACCGCGTCCCGCTTGCGGTTGAAAGCATCCCACCGCACATCGTCCACCAGTCCGAGCCGGCGGCCGGTTTCCGTCAGGCGCCAATCGGCGTTGTCCTCGCGCAGGCTCAGGCGATATTCGGCTCGCGACGTAAACATGCGATAGGGCTCGGTCACCCCGCGCGTCACCAGGTCGTCGGCCAGCACGCCCAAGTAGGCCTGGTCGCGGCGCGGCACCCAGGCTTCCTCGCCCTTCACCTTCAGGGCGGCATTGATGCCCGCCAGCAGTCCTTGCGCGGCTGCTTCCTCGTAGCCTGTCGTGCCGTTGATCTGTCCGGCGAAGAACAGCCCCGATATGGCGCGGGTCTCCAGCGACGTTTTCAGTCCACGTGGATCGAAATAGTCATACTCGATGGCGTAGCCGGGCCGCAGGATATGGGCATTTTCCAGCCCGGGCAGCGAATGGATCAGGTCCAGCTGCACATCGAAAGGCAGGCTGGTCGACACCCCGTTCGGGTAGAACTCGTGGGTCGTCAGCCCTTCCGGTTCCAGGAAAACCTGGTGCGAGGCCTTGTCGGCGAAGCGGTGGATCTTGTCTTCGATCGACGGGCAATAGCGCGGCCCCACCCCTTCGATAACGCCTGTGTACATGGGCGAACGGTCCAGGCCGCCGCGAATGATCTCGTGCGTGCGCGCATTCGTGTGCGTGATCCAGCACGGCAGTTGGCGCGGATGCATGGAGGCATCGCCCAGATAGGAGAACACCGGTACCGGATCCAGGTCGCCGGGCTGCTCCTCCAGCACGCTGAAGTCGATGGAACGGCCGTCGATACGGGGCGGCGTACCGGTCTTCAGGCGGCCTTGTCCCAGCTTGAGTTCCTGCAGGCGTTTGCCCAGCGAAATGGCGGGCGGATCACCCGCCCGGCCTGCCGAGTAGTTTTGCAGTCCCACGTGAACCAACCCATTCAGGAAGGTGCCAGCGGTCAACACCACCGCCCGCGCACGGAAGCGCAGGCCGATCTGGGTGACCGCGCCAACTACCTTATCCCCTTCCAGCATCAAGTCATCGACTGCCTGCTGAAACAGCCAGAGATTGGGCTGATTTTCCAGGCGATGGCGGATGGCTTTACGGTAGAGCACACGGTCCGCCTGGGCCCGCGTGGCCCGCACCGCAGGCCCTTTGGACGCATTCAGGATGCGGAATTGGATCCCTGCTTCGTCGGTAGCCAGGGCCATGGCCCCGCCCAGCGCATCGACTTCCTTTACCAGATGGCCCTTGCCTATCCCGCCTATGGAGGGGTTGCAGGACATCTGCCCCAGGGTCTCGATGTTATGCGTGAGCAGCAGCGTCTTGCAGCCAGCGCGTGCGGCCGCCAAGGCGGCCTCCGTACCGGCATGGCCGCCGCCTACAACAATTACATCAAATTCGGTTGGATACAGCATGGTGGGATCCGCAAAAAGCCAAGCTTGGCCTGGCGACCTGGCAGCCTTCGTGGCCAGGGAGATGTCCGGGTCTGGAGAGAAAACGCCACGGTAACTTGGGATTATAGGATTCCCGCCCTGCCAACGCGAGCATTACCCTGGACAAGCCGCTCCATAGTGTTTCACGTGAAACACTGGCTACGAGGCAAGCCGTTCATGACGTACATTGTGGCAGCGCGGCGTGGCAACTGATGTGAAGTTATGGCGAGCGGGATGCTCGCGATGAACAGCTCGACGGATTGGGTGTGAACCCACCCGAGCAGCGTGCCGATGTTCCACGTGAAACATTGCAGCGGTTGCTTGTGCATTCTTTGGCTCGGGGGAATACGGCGCCGGCGGAAAACAGCAGTGGTACGGGTAGGTCGTTGCCTGCGACCGCGCCGATATTGCAGGCTGCCCGGCTGTCGATGTTTCTCCAATCCCAGGCCGATACCGATGTATCTCCCTACCCTCCTCGGGAAAAGTCCTATGCGGATCTAGCCACGCGTGCTGTCATGGCTACAAGGAGGCAATACGTGACAGGGCAAAACTGAGGGAATCGCAGCGATGCTGACCCAATGCCGCTAGCGATTGGGACTTCTTTTCCGGCGGCAGTACACCACGTGAATCCTTCCTCTCATTCTTCCCTGCCGGTGCCGGTGCCGTCGCCGCTGTCCGTCTCTTCACGCATGGCCCGAGCGATCAACACATCCAGCATCTCGAACAAACCCGCTATCCGCTCGGGCGAGTACCCACTCAAGAGCCGATCATTGCGCTGGCGAGCCAGGCGCCGCAAGGTCACGGCCACCTCCATTCCCCGCGGGCTCAGCCTCAGTTCGGCCTGCCGGCTATCCCGTTCAGAGACTCCCCTTTCAATCTGCCCCTGACGGGTCAGGACCCCGATGGCCCGGCTGATCTGTGCCGCATCGACCATGGCGATGTAGGCCAGCTTGCGTATCGAGGCAGGCTGGGTCGTGGCAAGCAGCGTGACCACCTGCCACTCCACCTGAGAAAACCCGAACTGCATGCGAGCCTGCAGCTGGGAGGCGCGCGAAAGCGACTTGCTGAGCGCAGCGACCTTGGGCGCGAGCAGGCCGTCCTGCCGGTGAATTTCCATGTCGTCGACGGACGCGGCGGCTTCTTCTTCCTCGGGCGAGGGCTGGATAGTCATGGGTGGCAGCCTGCGGCAAGGCGCTTGTTATGGAAGAGGCGCCATTATCCTCGCAAGGACTATCCATGCACAAATACAAGACAAGTCATGCTATTTGCCACGATATGCAATCATTTACAAGATTCAATCATGTATCTTAATAGCACGACGAATCCGGCCAACGGCCACTACACGGAATCAGGGAAGCAAGACGGCATCCAGCACATTGATATAGCCGTTGTCGACCTCGACGTCCGGCTCCAGCACCTCCGCGTCCGACAACAGCAGGCGGCGATCCTTGCGATGGACCGTCAAGGTCTTGCCGCCTTCGGTCTTGATCTGCGTGCCTTCCTTGGCATCCTTCAGGCGGACCTTGCCGGCCACCATGTGCAGCTTGACCATTTGCACCAGCGTATCCTTGTTCCGCAACGCCTCGCGCTGCGCGGAGGGCAGCTTGGCAAAGGCTTCGTCGGACGGCGCGAACACGGTATAGGGCTGCCCTTTCAAGGTCTGCTCCAATCCCGCCTCGCGTACCGCGTTGATCCACGAACTGAACATCCCGGCCGTCTGGGCCGTATCGATGATGTTGCGCGCCAAGGCACCCGCCGGGCTCATCAAGCCCAGGGCCAAGGCCATGGCGATCAATCTAAGGGTGTACCTGATAGGCATGCGCTTCTCCCGAGCGACGAGTTTCTCCTTGGGACATGGCCGGTCTACGAGCCGTTTTCGATGATCCCCCGCCGCGCTGTAACCAGGGCCGTCGCTTCGCAAGGGACCGCAACAGGAAGCGGAAAGATCATGAAAAATGGCCCCCACGCTTCCGCGTAGCGGCAAGCGTGGGGGCCATTTTCATCGCCGGCCGGGGCGCTCGCGCGCCACGCGGCAAGCGCCGGATCAGCCTTGCAGGCGCTTGCTCAGGCGCTCCTTGACTTCCACCAGTTCGTTCGGCAGCCCATGCTTGAGCAGTTCGAACAATTCATCATGCAGGCGCAATTCCTCCTTCCACGCTTGCGTGTCGATGGCGGTGATGCGATCGAACTGTTCGCGGGTGAAGTTCAGGCCGTCCCAGGTCAGATCGCCGTAGGAAGGCGTCACGCCGAACACGTGGTCCACGCCCTGTGCCTTGCCATCGATGCGCTCGAGCATCCACTTCAGCACGCGCATGTTCTCGCCGAAGCCGGGCCAGACGAATTTGCCGTTCTCGTCCGTACGGAACCAGTTGACGCAGAAGATGGCAGGCAGGCGTACGCCGGCCGATTCGAGCTTGGCACCCAGCTGCAGCCAGTGGCTGAAGTAATCGCTCATGTTGTAGCCGCAGAACGGCAGCATGGCGAAGGGGTCGCGGCGCACCACGCCCTGCTTGCCGGTGGCGGCGGCGGTGGTTTCCGAACCCATGGTGGCGGCCATGTACACGCCTTCGACCCAGTTGCGGGCCTCGGTCACCAGCGGCACCGTGGTGGAGCGGCGGCCGCCGAACACGAAGGCGTCGATGGTCACGCCTGCGGGGTTGTCCCACTCGGAGTCGATGGCCGGGTTCTGGTCGGCGGCGACGGTGAAGCGGGCATTCGGATGCGCCGCCTTGCGGCCCGTGGTCTTGCCGATCTCCGGGGTCCAGTCCTGGCCCTGCCAGTCGATGCAGTGGGCAGGCGGCTCGCTCATGCCTTCCCACCAGATGTCGCCGTCGTCGGTCAGCGCGACATTGGTGAAGATGACGTTCTCGCGCAGCGTCGCCATGCAGTTGAAGTTGGTCTTCTCGTTCGTGCCCGGCGCGACGCCGAAGTAGCCGGCTTCGGGGTTGATGGCGCGCAGCTTGCCATCGGGACCGGGCTTGATCCAGGCGATGTCGTCGCCGATGGTGGTGACCTTCCAGCCCGGCAGCGACGCCGGGGGGATCAGCATCGCGAAGTTGGTCTTGCCGCAGGCCGAGGGGAAGGCCGCGCCGACGTGCATCTTCTTGCCCTCGGGCGAGGTGACGCCCAGGATGAGCATGTGCTCGGCCAGCCAGCCCTGGTCGCGCCCCATCTTGGAGGCGATGCGCAGTGCCAGGCACTTCTTGCCCAGCAGCGCGTTGCCGCCGTAGCCCGAACCGAAGGACCAGATCTCGCGGGTCTCGGGATAGTGCACGATGTACTTGGTTTCGTTGCAGGGCCAGGCCACGTCGGCCTCGCCCTGGGCAAGCGGCTTGCCCACGGTATGGACGCAGGGCACGAACACGCCGTCGGTGCCCAGCACGTCATAGACCTTGCGGCCCATGCGGGTCATGATGCGCATGTTGGCCACGACGTAGGGCGAGTCGGACAGTTCGACGCCGATCTGCGCGATGGGCGAGCCCAGCGGCCCCATCGAGAACGGAATGACGTACATGGTGCGGCCGCGCATGGAGCCGGCGAACAGCCCGTCCAGCGTGGCGCGCATTTCCGCCGGATCCACCCAGTTGTTGGTGGGACCGGCATCTTCCTTGCGCTCGGAACAGATGAAGGTGCGGTCTTCGACACGGGCGACGTCGGACGGATCGGACCAGGCCAGATAGGAATTGGGACGCTTGGCGGGGTTCAAGCGGCGCAGCGTGCCGGCCTGGACCATCTGTTCGCACAGGCGGTCGTATTCTTCCTGCGAACCGTCGCACCATTCGATGCGATCGGGCTGCGCCAGCGCCGCGACTTCGGCCACCCAGGCCTTCAATCGTTCGTGACGTACCCAGTCAGGAGCATCCACCGCCGAAAGTTGTTTGGGAACCGATGTTTTGGGCACGGCGTTCATTGGTGACATTCTCCTCGACGCTGGGGCGCCTGATCATGATGTAAATAATGAGCCGGGCATCGATTGGCCCGGCTGGACTTTAACTTAATATACCCCACCCCTTTCCACCAAAAGTTTCCAGGAAGAAAGGGTCCGTTACCGTTGGCAGCTATCGCTCACAAGACCAATTGGACTACCATCGCGACTGATCGAAGGAAAGCCCATGCGCATAACGATTCTGGACGACTATCAAGACGCGGTACGCAAGCTGGACTGCTTCAGTCTGCTCGATGGCCACGAAGTCAAGGTCTACAACAACACGGTCAAGGGGCTGGGCCAATTGGCCGTCCGGCTGCGCGACACGGAAACACTGGTATTGATCCGTGAACGTACGCCCATCACCCGTGCCCTGCTGGACAAACTGCCTCAGTTGAAGCTGATTTCCCAGACGGGGCGCGTCGGGTCGCACATCGACGTGGAAGCCTGCGCCGAGCGCGGGATCGCCGTCGCCCAGGGAATCGGCTCGCCTGTCGCACCGGCAGAACTGACGTGGGCGCTCATTATGAGCGCGATGAGGCGAATTCCTCAATATGCGGCAAACCTCAAGCATGGGGCTTGGCAGCAATCCGGCATGAAAGCGTCGTCGATGCCGGCCAATTTCGGCCTGGGCCGGACCTTGCACGGAGGCCGATTGGGCCTGTTCGGCTACGGCAAGATCGGCAAGATCGTCGCCGGCTACGGCAAGGCCTTCGGCATGAAGGTCACGGTATGGGGCCGGGAATCGACCCTGGAGCGGGCGCGGGCCGATGGCCTGGAAACGGCGGACAGCAAGGAAGCGCTGTTCGAAGGCAGCGACGTGCTGTGCATGCTGCTGAAACTGAGCGAGGAAACCCGCGGCATCGTCACGCTGGCCGACCTGCAGCGCATGGGGCCCGAGGCGCTGTTCGTGAACACCTCGCGGGCGGAGCTGGTGGAACCCGACGCGCTGGTCCTGGCCCTGAACCGGGGCCGGCCGGGGCTGGCAGCCATCGACGTCTTCGAAAGCGAACCCATCCTGCAGGGACATCCGCTGCTACGGATGGAGAACGTCATCTGCACGCCGCATATCGGTTTCGTGGAGATCAACAGCTACAACCTGTATTTCAAGGTTGCGTTCGAGAACATATTGGCTTGGGCGGCGGGGAAACCCGCTAATCTGGTCACCCCGTAGGAAAGCCCACCCCTGCCCGCTTGCGCGGGCCAGGAAAGCCCACCCCCTACCCGCTTGCGCGGGCCCCCTCAAGGGGGCGGCGCTGGCGGACCGGCAAAGCCGGATCCGCGGCGCCCTGGATCAAAGCAAGCATGCGGTGCTCCGCACCGAGACAACCCGACCAGACCCAGGATGCGGTGGATCCGGCTCCGCCGGTCCACCCGCATCGCCCCCTGGGGGGCGCCCGAAGGGCGTAGGGGGGATCAAATACTTTAGAAAAAATAAGCCCACCCCGCTGGGGAGCGGGATGGGTAAGCGGGGCGGCGCGGCCGCCCCGCGCATGAGCGGCTGATTACAGCGGCTTGATGTCGGAAGCCTGGGGACCCTTGGGGCCGTCCTTGACTTCGTACTCGACTTCCTGCCCTTCGGCCAGGCTGCGGTAGCCGCGGCCGACGATGGCGGAAAAGTGAGCGAACACATCGGGACCACCGGCATCCGGCGTGATGAAGCCGAAACCCTTGTCCGCGTTAAACCATTTGACCTTGCCCTTCTGTGCCATGTTCGGCGTCCTCTAATCAATAAACAATGCAATGGAACCAAGAACGCCGACACGAACTGATATGCGGTAATGGCGGACATCCGCAAATGGCAGACGGGACTTGCGTGCTGCTTGAATTCAACTGCGAATGGCAGCATACCCGCGTGTACTTTGCGAATCAATAACATTTAGCAGGCATATCGCAAATGCGATGTACACGCCACGCAACAGGCTCGAACGGCCCGGGAACGGACGCCGAAATCAGTCGCGCAACGCCGGAAAACGCATGAGCAAACCACGGTAGAGCGGCGGCGTGATCAGCAGCACGAAGGCCAGCCGGAACACCTGGAATGCCGTCACCAGCGGCACCCCCAATTGCAGCACCTTGGCGGTGATGCACATCTCGGCGATGCCGCCGGGCGCCAGCCCGAGAATCAGGGTGGGCAGCGCGATGCCGCTGGGTGGGGCCAGGAGCAGGCTCAGGCCTACCGAAAGCACGATCACGACCAGGGTATAGGCCAGGATCAATCCCATGAAGCGCGGGGCGGTACGGAAGAAATCGGGGGTATAGCGGTCGCCCAGCGACCACCCTATGAGCAGTTGCGCGGCGTTCAGCATGAACGTGGGCATTGCCGACAGGGCCATGTCGTTGGCCGTCAGCAGGATGGTGACCGCCATGGGTCCCAGCACCCAGGCATTGGGTACGTGAAGCCGCTGGGCCAGCAGCGCACCGCCGGCGCCCAGCGCGAACATCGCCGCCAGTCCGGCGGGATCCACCGCGGTCATGGCGGGCGCGAACAGACCGCTGCCGGTCACGCCCGACATGCGGAAAGCCAGCGGCACCAGGACGACGACCAGCAGGATGCGCAGGCTGTGCGCCGACGCGACCAGCGCCACCTTGCCGCCGTAGCGGTCGGACAGGTTGGCCATTTCCGCCGCGCCGCCTATGGTGGAAGAAAAATAGGCCGTGCTGAATTCCACGCCGCCGGCACGCTGCAGGAACCATGCGCCGGCCAACCCCGCGGCGACCGAGAATACGGCTCCCAGCAGCAGCGGCAGCAGATTGCTCGCGATCTCGTCGACCACCATGGGCGTGAAATACAGGCCCAGGCCCACGCCTATCACCCATTGTCCGGCGTAGCGCAGCTCGGTGCGGCTCCGGGACCGCACTCCGGCGATCTTGGTCGCCGCCGTGGCGATCAGCGCGCCCAGCATCCAGGGCAGCGGAGTGTGAAGCGCGACCGCTATCAGCGAGCCGCAAAGCGCGATGGCGAAACCTAGCAGTAGACGGGCAGGCATGGGGAAGGAAGCAAGGCGGGCGTGGCCGCCGATGGACGCGTGGAGGTAGACTGCTTCGATGAAGACGAATGGTACATCCAAGGCCCAAGCAAGCTGATGATTAATTCCAAACTGCCGGACGTCGGCGTCACCATCTTTACGGTCATGAGCCGGCTGGCAACGGAAACCCGCGCCATCAACCTGGGCCAGGGCTTTCCCGATTTCGATCCCGACGCGGGCCTGCTGGCGCAGGTCGACGCCGCCATGGCCGCGGGCCACAACCAGTACGCCCCCATGCCGGGAATCCCGGCGCTGCGCGCCGCCATCGCCGCCAAGACGCGGGCGCTGTACGGCGCGGCCTACGATCCCGAAACGGAAATCACCGTCACCAGCGGTGCCACCCAGGCCCTGATGACCGCCATCCTGGCGGTGGCCGGCGCGGGCGACGAGGTCATCGTGCTGGAGCCCAACTACGACTCCTACGTGCCGGCCATACGCCTGGCGGGGGCCGTACCGGTGGCGGTGCAGTTGCTCGCGCCCACGCCCGAGGTCCCCGGCTACCGGCCTGACTGGGACGCGGTCCGGCGCGCCATCACGCCGCGCACCCGCGCCCTCGTGATCAATTTCCCGCACAACCCCACCGGCGCCGTGCTGGACGAGAGCGACCTGGACGAGCTGGAGCGCATCCTGGCCGACACGGGCGTCGTGCTGATCTCGGACGAGGTCTACGAGCACATCGTGTTCGACGGCCGCCGGCATGCGTCCATCGCGCGCCGGCCGGCGCTGGCGGCCCGCAGCTTCCTGGTCTCGTCGTTCGGCAAGACCTTCCACACCACCGGCTGGAAGATAGGCTATTGCTGCGCGCCCGCCGCCCTGTCCGCGGAATTCCGCAAGATCCACCAGTTCATGGTGTTCGCGGTCTCGACCCCCATGCAGTACGCGCTGTCCACGTTCCTGGAAGACCCCCGGCATTACCTCGAGCTGCCCGCCTTCTACCAGGCCAAGCGCGATCGCCTGGAAGCGGGCCTGAAGCAGACGCGCTTTCGCACCCTGCCCTGCCCGGGCACTTATTTCCTGCTGGCCGACTACAGCGCGATATCGGACGCGCCCGAAAGCGAATTCGCGCGCTGGCTGACCACCGAGCACGGCGTGGCGGTCATCCCCATCGCGGCCTTCCATGCCGATCCGGACGCGCCGGCCTCGAACCGGCAACTGGTGCGCTTCTGCTTCGCCAAGAAGGACAGCACGCTGGACGCGGCGCTGGAGCGCCTCAAGCGGGTCTGAAGCGGCATGCGGGCGCAAGGCCCGCATGCTCGGGCCGCCTAGGCCGACGCGGCGGGTTCGGTTGCGCCCGCGCGGCGCCGCGCCAGCATGCGCATGGTGACCGGCACGACCAGCACGGCCGCCGCGCACAGCCACAGGCCGATGCTGACGGGGCTTTCCCACAGGATGGCCGTGTCGCCGTTGGTGATGGAAAGCGCCCGGCGCAGGTTCTGCTCCATCATGTTGCCCAGCACCAGTCCCAGTATGAGCGGGGCCATCGGCACCGACATCTTGCGCAGCAGATAGCCCACCACGCCCAGCGCCACCATCATCACGAGGTCGAAGGTGGTCGCGTGCACCGAGTACACGCCGATCGCGCTCACGGTCACGATGAACGGCACCAGCGCCCAGGTCGGCACCGACAGCATGCGCGCGAACACGCCCACCATGGGGATGTTCATCGCCAACAGCATGACGTTGCCGATGAACAGCGACGCGATCAGGCCCCAGACGATCTCGGGACGCTGCTCGAACAGCGCGGGCCCGGGCGTGATGTTGTAGAGCGCCAGCACGCCCATCATCACCGCCGTGGTGCCCGATCCCGGCACGCCCAGCGTCAGCATGGGCACGAACGAACCCGTGGCCGACGCGTTGTTGGCCGCCTCGGGCGATGCCAGGCCGCGGATGTCGCCCTTGCCGAAATGCGCGCCTTCCGGATCGGACTGCTCGACCAGGCGCTTCTCGGTCGAGTAGGCCATGGCCGAGGCCACGGTGGCGCCCGCGCCCGGCAGCACGCCCACCACGAAGCCGATCAGCGAGCCGCGCACCGTGCCCCACCAGGTCATCGCCAGTTCCCGCATGTTGAACAGCGTGCGCCCGGTCGGCTTGACCGCGACGTTGCCCGTGACCGACTGTTCCAGCAGCAACAGCATCTCGCTGACGGAGAACAGGCCGATCACCACCACCACGAACTGGATGCCGTCGCTCAGGTGCAGCGAATCGAAGGTATAGCGATAGATGCCCGAGTTCTCGTCTATGCCCACCGTGGACAGGGCCAGGCCCACCGCTGCCGCCAGCAGCGCCTTGACGGGTTGCTCGCCCATCAGGCCGGCTAGGCAGCAGAAGGCGAACACCATCAGCGCGAAGTACTCCGCCGGCCCGAAGGCCAGCGCCCACCGGGCCAGCAGCGGAGCCGCAATGGCGATGCCGATGGTGGCCACGGCCGATCCGACGAAGGAGCTCCAGGCCGAGATCGACAGGGCCACGCCGGCCTTGCCCTGGCGGGCCATGGGGTAGCCGTCCAGCGCCGTCATGATGGCCGAGGCCTCGCCCGGCACGTTGATCAGGATGGAACTGATGCGCCCGCCGTATTCGCAGCCGATATAGACCGCAGCCAGCAGGATCAGCGAGCTTTCCGGCGGCAGTTGCATCGCGAAGGCCAGCGGCATCAGGATGGCCACGCCGTTGATGGGCCCCAGGCCGGGCAGCACGCCCACGATGGTGCCGATGAAGGAGCCGATGGCCGCGATGAGCAGGTTGAGCGGCGTCAGCGCGACCGAGAAACCGGTGGCCAGGTGGCCGAAGATATCGTTCACAGCAGGCCTCCCAGCAGGCCGGTGGGCAGCACCACGTCCAGCACCTTGTCGAACAGCAGGAACACGGCCACGCCCAGGGCCAGCCCGGTGATGCCCGTCTTGAGCCACGATCCGCCGAACGCGCGGCCCACCGGCAGGCTCATGAGGAAGGTGGCCAGGACGATGCCCAGCCACTGGAACAGGAAGGCGTAGGCGGCCAGCGCCACCGACACGGCGACGACGCGTCCCTTGACGCCGGCCGCCACCGGTTCGACCGGATTGCCACCCCGGGCGGCCAGCCACAGGCCGCACAGGCCGATGACCAGCGACAGCAGCATGGGAAAGGCGCGCGGACCCACCGGCTCGTAGGCGAAAGGCGCCTCGAGCCCGTAGCCCTGCCACACCATCACGGCGGCGAACACCAGCGCCGCCGTTCCCAGCAGCCGGTCGTTCAACACGACACGGCCGCCGCTCATTTGCGCACCAGTCCGAACTCGTCGGCCAGCTTGCGGTACTCGGCAACCTGCTGCTTGATGTAGCCGTCCAGGTCCTTGCCGGTCTTGTTGAAGGGGAACAGGCCGCGTTCCTCGCGCAACTTCGCGAATTCGGGCGTGGCCATCATCTTGTCGAAGGTGCTCACCCACCACTGGTAGTCGGCGTCGGCGACCTTCGGCCCCACGTAGAAACCGCGGATGATGGGCCACTGGATGTCGAAGCCCTGCTCCTTGGCGGTGGGCACGTCGGCCAGCCGGCCCGGCAGGCGCTGCTCCGAGAACACGGCCAGGATGCGGATGGGCACGCCGGCATCCAGCACGGACGCGACTTCGCCGGCATCGCCCGAATACACCTGCACGTGGCCGCCCTGCAAGGCGGTCAGGGTCTCGCCACCGCCTTCGAAGGCCACGAAGCGCATGGTCTTGTAATCGATGCCGGCGGCGCGCGCAGTCAGCGCGGCCTTCATCCAGTCCTGGCTGCCGATGGTGCCGCCGGCGCCGAACACCACCTTGGTGGGATCGGCCTTGATGGCGGCCATCAGGCTCTTGAGATCCTTCCAGGGGGCGTCCTTGCGCACCACGACCGCGCCGTAGTCGGTGCCGATGCCGGCCACCCAGCGCACGTCGGATTCGGTATAGCGCCCGAACTTGCCCTGGGCGATGTTCAGCAGCGAGCCTCCCGAGAAGGCCACGATGGTGCCGGCCTCGGCGGGCCGCTGGGCGATGATGGTGTTATAGGCCACCGCGCCGATGCCGCCCGGCATGTATACGGACCGCATCGCGGCGTTCAGGTACTTGCCTTCCTGCAAGCCGCTCTGGGCGATCTTGCAGGTCAGGTCGAAACCGCCCCCCGGCTTGGCCGGGGCGATGCACTCGGGCCGTTCGGGAGCGGCAGCGGCCGGTTGCGCGGCCAGTCCCGCCAATGCCATGGCCGCGGCACACGCCGCCGCCCGCAGTCGGACTGTGGGTTTCATCGGTCACCTCCTTGTCGTTGTTGTCGATGTCGCGGCTGGGCCGCACCGAGGCGACTGTACGAACGCGTCGCTTTCAACCGGCTTTCAATTCCCCCTCTTTTCGTGCTGCGAAGCAGCATTCAGGCCCCGGGGAAAACCAGGGCAGCACGCAGGCCGGGACCCGGTTCCCGGTTTTCCAATACCAGCCGCCCCTTGTGCAGGCCGGCGATCCGCTGGGCGATGGCCAGCCCCAGCCCGGCTCCGGGCTTGCCCTTGCCCGACTCGCCCCGGCGGAAGCGCACCCCGGCCCGCTCGATGTCGGATACCGGCATGCCCGGACCGCTGTCCTCCACCTTCAGCACGATCTGCCCTGGCTCGCGCAGCAGCGTCAAGGTCACCATGCCCCCCTCCGGGCTGTAGCGGATGGCGTTGTCCAGCAGATTGAGCACGGCCTCGCGCAGCAGGACCGGGGAACCGGCCATCCACAAAGCATCCCCGGGCGCCTCGATTCCGTAGTCCAGGCGCTTGGCGCGCGCGGCCGGCAACAGGCTGCGCACGCATTCCCCGGCCAGTTCGGCCAGATCGGTCTGCACGAAAGGCAGCCCTCCCTCGGCCAGCGAAGCATCATGTACGCGGGCCAGCGCCAGCATCTGGTTCGCCATGCGTATGGAGCGGTCCACGCCGGCATGCATGGCCTGCAAGACCTGGCGGACCGCCTGCGGATCGGTCTCGCGCAGCGCGAAATCCACCTGGGTCTTGAGCACGGTCAGCGGCGTGCGCAACTGGTGCGAGGCATCGTCCAGGAACTGGCGCTGCGCGCGGGCCTGGGCATCGTGCCGCGCGATGTGCCGGTTGATCGCGGACACCAGCGGCTGGACTTCGGCCGGCACCTGGCTGTCGTCCACCGGCCGCAGGTCGTCCGGGTCGCGCGCATCGATCTCCTCGCTCAGGCGCACCAGCGGGCGCAACGCGATGATCACCCCGCCTGTCAGCAGGATTGCGCTCAACAGGATCTGCAGCGTGTCGCGCTCGATCGCGCGCATCAGCACGGTTCGCGTGAAGCCCGCCCGCGATTCGATGCTTTCCGCGACCTGGATGACCACCCGCTGGCGTTCCTTGGCGCCGTACAGGGGCGGATCCAGCCGCCGCGCCAGCACGCCCACGCGCACGGGTTCGCCGAAATATTCGGCGTTGAAGAATTCCGCCCGCCCCGATACCAGCGGATGCTCGGGCATGGGAAGCGCCGGGTTGCCGATCTCGGTCAGGTTGTCCTCGGTGGACACCCGGAAATACACGTTGCCGCTGGCGGTCAGCTCGAAGAATTGCAGCAGCCGGTAGGGCAGTTCCACCGCCAACCCGCCGCTTTCCGTCGATATGTTCAGGTCTATGGCCCGCAGGGCTCCTGCCAGCGAACGGTCGTAGGCCGCATTGGCCAGGTCGTCCAGCAACCGGACGGACAGCCACAGGCCACCGCTTGCCACCACGGCCAGGACGGGAAGCAGCCACCACAGCAGGGTCGACTTGAGGCTGCGCCGCCGTGGCCGCCGCGCCGGGCCATGCGAGATGCCGTCCTTGGACGAAGGCGCCGTCACGCGGGCTCCAGGCTGTACCCCAGTCCGCGCAAGGTCACGATGTGTACGCCGGTATCGCCCAGGCGCTTGCGCAGGCGGTGGACGATGACTTCGATGGCATCCAGCCCGACGTCGTGGTCGTCGTCGAATACCCGGTCCAGGATCTGCTGTTTGGTCATGGGTTCGCCGCTGCGCTGGATCAGGGCCCGCAGCACCGCATGTTCCCGCGGCGACAGAGCCAATGGCTGGTTGTCGAGCAGGAACTTCTGGGCGGCCAGGTCGAAAACCAGCGGTCCGCAGGACAGGCGGGGGTGTTCCCTGCCCCGGCTGCGCCGTATCAGCGCGAGCAGCCTGGCTTCCAGTTCGGCCACGTTGAAGGGCTTGGGCAGGAAATCGTCCGCGCCTTCATGCAGGGTGGTCACGCGTTCCGTCAGTGAATCACGCGCGGTCAATATCAGGACGGGAGTGCGGTCGTCGCGGGCACGCAGCCTGGCCAGCAATGTGCGGCCATCCAGGCCCGGCAGTCCCAGGTCCAGGACGACGGCGTCGAAGTCCTCTACCTGCAGGCGCTTTTCGGCGACCACCCCATCGTCGGCCCATTCCACGACGAAGCCGGCATGTCTGGCCAGCGTGCCTGACAGCCACCGGGCCAGTTCGGGTTCGTCCTCGACCAACAGGATGCGCATGGCGTATCGGGTGCTCCGTACTTACTTATAGGAATGAGACGCCTGGATGCTAGGTGTTCGCCCTGTTGGGGTCAACCGCGTCCGCGCAGCGGCGCCCCGGGCCGCTTGCGGCCCCTCGTCGCGGTAGGAAAAAAGATGTTTGAGCTTTTATCCCAAAACTATCTATCCAATTCGTAGTAAGTAATAGGAGCCTGTGGATAACTTCGCGCGTACGAAAAAACCTTTTCGATTCAACGGCTTGCCTAATTTTTAGGCATGTGGATAAGCTTGTCCACAGGGTGTACCCGAAAATTGGACAAGTTTTTCGGCGGGCGGCGAAAGCGAAGTTATCCACAAAGGGTCAACATCGTGTGCACACCCCCGCTCCCCAGAGCTTATCCACAGGCCCTGGAATGGCCGCATCGGGTATCCTGGTCGCCTGCCTGGAGCCGTTATGGATGTATCCGCCTCTTCTTCCGCCCTGGCCGCGTTCGTGGGCCGCTACGAACGCCTGTTCGTCCTGACCGGCGCCGGATGCAGCACGGATTCGGGCATCCCGGACTATCGCGACGCCGATGGCCAATGGAAACGCACGCCGCCCATCGACTTCCAGGTATTCATGCGCGACGGACTGGCCCGGGCGCGCTACTGGGCGCGCAGCATGATCGGGTGGCGGCGCTTCGGGAAAGCCGGGCCCAACGACACCCATCGCGCGCTGGCCCGGCTGGAGGCCGGTGGAAGCGTGCGGCTGCTGGTCACCCAGAATGTGGATGGCCTGCATCAGGCGGCGGGCAGCCGCGAGGTGGTGGATCTGCATGGCAGGCTGGACGAGGTCCGGTGCATGCATTGCGCGCACCGCGAACCGCGCGCCGTGTTCCAGCAGCGCCTGGAAGCGGTGAATCCCGCCTGGGTCGCGCTGGACGCGGCCGATGCGCCCGATGGCGACGCGGACCTGGAGGCGGTGGATTTCTCCCGTTTCGCCGTGCCCTCCTGCCCGGCCTGCGGCGGCATCCTGAAGCCGGACGTCGTCTTCTTCGGCGAACAGGTGCCCGCGCCGCGCGTGGCGACGGTGCTGCGCGCGCTGGACGAGGCCGACGCCATCCTGGTGGTGGGCTCGTCGCTGATGGTGCATTCCGGCTACCGCTACGTGCGGGCCGGCGCGCAGGCCGGCCTGCCGGTCGCCGCGGTCAACCTGGGGCGCACGCGCGCCGACGACCTGCTGACCCTGAAAGTGGAGCAGTCCTGTGCCCAGGCGCTGGCCTTCCTGCTGGAGGACCGGGCGGCGGCATGAGGCCGCGCCAGGCTCAGCCCGAGTAGTCCAGCGGTACCCGTTTCACGTTGCACAGCAGCTCGTAGGCCACGGTGCCGGCCGCCCGGGCCACGACATTCACGTCCACCTGCCTGCCCCACAGTTCGACCCGGCTGCCCACGCCGGCGCCGGCCAGGTGGGTGATGTCCACCGTCAGCATGTCCATGGAGATCCGGCCGACCAGGCGGCTGGGCCGGCCATCGACCGATACCGGCGTGCCGGATGGAGCCGATCGCGGGTAGCCGTCGGCATAGCCCACGGCCACCAGGCCCACGCGCATGGGGCGGTCCGCGACGTAGCGGCCGCCGTAGCCGATGGCATCGCCCGGCTGCACGCCGCGAACCGCGAAAATGCGGCTCTCGAGCGTCATGACCGGGATCAGTCCGTGGCCGGCGCCGGGCATGGGATCGGCGCCGTACAGCAGGATGCCCGGCCGCGACCAGTCGCCGCGCGCCGCGGGCCAGCCCAGCACGCCGGCGGAATTGCTCAGGCTGCGGTCGCCGGGCAGCCCGCCCGTCAGCGCCTTGAAGGCTGCAATCTGCCGGGTGGTGGCGGTCTGGTCCGGTTCATCCGCACGCGCCAGATGCGTCATGAGGGTGATGTCCGCGACCTTGCCGCTGGCCGACAGGCGCGCATGGGCATCGGCCAGTTCGGCCTGCGTCGAAAAACCGGCCCGGCGCATGCCGGTGTCGGCCTTGAGCCATGCGTGCAGGCCGCGCAGGTCCGGTTGATATTCGATCATGCGTACCTGATGCTCGTGATGCACCACCATCCAGAGACCATGCCGGTTCGCCAGCCGGAGTTCGTCGGCATCGAAGGCGCCTTCCAGCACCAGGATGGGCCGGATGATGCCCGCCGCCCGCAGCGCCAGGGCTTCATCGGTGAAGGCCACCGCGAACCCGTCGGCCATATCGGCCAGCGCCCGCGCGCAGGGGATGGCGCCGTGGCCGTAGGCATTGGCCTTGAGCACCGCCAGTGCCCGGCCCCCGTGCAGGCGCCGTGCCAGCGCGTAGTTGTGTCGCAGCGCATCCAGGTCGATGCGTGCGCGCGCGGGACGAGTCATGGCCGGGCCGCCAGCGGTTGCTGCCGGGCGATGCGCGCGCCGCGGACGCGGCCGGCGTAGCGGTCGATGGCCAGCCCGTCCAGGCTAATCTCCGGCCGCCGGCCGCTCAGCTGGTCGGCGATGAGGCGGCCCGATCCGCAGGCCATGGTCCAGCCCAGCGTGCCGTGTCCCGTATTGAGGTACAGGTTGGGGTAGCGCGTGGCGCCCACGATGGGCGTGCTGTCGGGCGTCATGGGACGCAGCCCGGTCCAGAAGGTCGCCCGCGCCAGGTCGCCGCCGGGGAACAGGTCGTTCACCACGTGCTCGAGCGTGGCCCGCCGCCGCGGGTCCAGGCGCAGGTCGTAGCCGCCCAGCTCGGCCATGCCCCCGACACGGATGCGATGGTCGAAGCGGGTGATGGCGATCTTGTAGGTCTCGTCCAGCACCGTGGATTGCGGCGCACGGGAAGGATCGACCAGCGGCACCGTCAGCGAATAGCCCTTGACCGGATAGACCGGCAGGTCCAGGCCCAGCGGTTCGAGCATGCCGCGCGAGTAGCTGCCCAGGGCCAGCACGTAGCGGTCGGCCGTCAGGATCCGGCCACCCGCGCGCACGCCGGCGATGCGGCCGCCCTCGACCACGAGCCCGTCCACCGCCTGCCCGTAGCGGAAATCCACGCCCAGCGTGCGGGCGATGTCGGCCAGCGCCCGCGTGAACAGATGGCAGTCGCCGGTCTCGTCCTTGGGCAGGCGCAGGCCGCCCGCCAGCTTGCCGGCGGATACGGCCAGGCCGGGTTCGACGCGGGCCAGTTCGTCCCGGCCCAGCAGCTCGAACGGCACGCCGCATTGTTCCAGCACCGCGATGTCGCGGCCGGCGGCGTCGAGCTGGGCCTGGGTGCGAAAGAGCTGCAGCGTGCCGCCGGTGCGCTGTTCGTACTGGATGCCGGTTTCCGCGCGCAGCTGTTGCAGGCAGCTGCGGCTGTACTCGGCCACCCGCATCATGCGCTCCTTGTTGACCGCGTAGCGTTCGGCCGAGCAGTTGCGCAGCATTTGCGCCATCCAGCGTAGCTGGAACAGGCTGCCGTCCAGGCGGATGGCAAGCGGGGCATGCCGCTGGAACATCCACTTGATCGCCTTCAGCGGGATGCCCGGCGCGGCCCAGGGCGTGGAGTAGCCCGGCGAGACCTGGCCGGCGTTGGCGTAGCTGGTTTCCTGCGCGGGACCGCCCTGTCGATCCAGCACGGTGACTTCCAGTCCCGCGCGGGTCAGGTAATAGGCACTGGCGACCCCGATCACGCCGCCACCGAGAACGAGCACCTTCATGGAAAAATTCTCGCGTCGTATATGTATTCAGCTAGTATAGGAACGATAATCCAGTGAATTTCACTGAAATTCACTTCTTGGACAATGAATTCAACCGGAAGGTCCCCGTCCAAACCGGGGGGACGAAGTGACATGCACGAGCTCGATCGCACCGACAGGAAAATCCTCGACATCCTCCAGCGCGAGGGCCGCATTTCCATGACCGAGCTGGCCGATCGCGTCGGCCTGTCGGCCTCGCCCTGCTCGGAACGGGTACGGCGCATGGAGCGCGAGAAGGTCATCACCGGCTATCACGCGCACCTGTCGCCCACCGCGCTGGGCAAGTCGCTGCTGGTCTTCGTCGAAATCAAGCTGGCCTCGAAATCGGGCGAGATCTTCGACAAGGTCCGCATGGAATTGCTGCACGTGCCCGACGTGCTGGAGTGCCATCTGGTGTCGGGCAATTTCGACTATCTGGTCAAGGCGCGCCTGGGCGGCATGCGCGAGTACCGCCGGCTGCTGGGGGACATCCTGAAGAAGCTGCCGGTGGCGGCCGAGTCGCACAGCTACGTGGTGATGGAAGAGGTCAAGGAAAGCCTGGCCCTGCCCATGGACCGCTAGGTATTCTGGTTCTACCGGTCCGGCAAGGGAAAGCCCTGCGCCAGCGACTCGCGCAGGTATTCGACGAAGCATTGCACCGCGCGCGGCACGCGCGGCGCCCAGGGGCGCAGCGCATACAGCTGGTTGCCGAAGAAGCCTTGCACGCGCCAGCCCGGCAGTACCGGCCTGAGCCGGCGCATGGCGGGTGCCGCGCTGAAATCGGGCAAGAGGCCGATGCCCAGTCCGTCCAGCACCGCGTCGCGCAGCACCTCGCTGTTGTTGGCCTTCAAGGGGCCCTGCACGGGCACCGACATCGTCTCGCCCCGCGCATCGTCGGCCGCGACGAAGGTCCAGGTATCGGCGCCCGGCCCGAGGTACAGCACGCAATCGTGGTCCGCCAGGTCGCGCGGGTGCCGGGGCGCCCCGCGCCGTCGCAGATAGGCGGGGCTGGCGACCAGCAGCGAGCGTGTCTCGCACAGCGGCCAGGCAACATAGCTTTCGGGTGCGGCGGCCGTGTGGCGGATGGCCAGGTCGTAGCCTTCCTGCGCCAGGTTGACGAAGCGGTCGGTCAGGTCGAGGTGGATGCGCACCTGGGGATAGTCGCGGAAGAACGCCGCCAGCCGCGGCGCGACGTGTTGCCTGCCCAGCGCCACCGGCGCGGTGACGCGCACCGTGCCGCGCGGCGTGCCGGACAGGTCCTTTACCGCCGTGAAACCGGCGTCGATGCGCTCGAACGCCGGCGCGGCGTCGGCCACCAGTTCCCGGCCGGCGTCGGTCAGCACGACCGAGCGCGTCGTGCGCTGGACCAGCGGCACGCCGGCCGCGCGCTCCAGCGCGACTATGCGCATGCTGACCGAAGCCTTGGACAGGCCCAGGCGCCGGGCCGCCTGGGTGAAGCTGCGGGTCTCGGCCAGCACGGTCAGCAGGTGGATGTCGGCCACCCAGGGCCCGATGATATCGGCAGCCATGTTTTTCCGTTCAGATTGTTCAATTTATTGAACACTTTAATCGTCTTCGGCCGGCTTATCCAATCGACCGGGCCGACCTAGACTGGAGGTCTTGCTCTTCTTCTCAGGATGACCGCCATGTCCGCTTCCATCGTCCATTGGGTGGACGGCCGCAAGATGCCTTCGCAGGGATCGCGCGTCGCCGACGTCTTCAATCCCGCCACCGGCGCCGTCTCCGGCCAGGTGGCGCTGGCCGGCGCCACCGACGTCGATGCCGCCGTCGCCAGCGCCCGCCGCGCCTTTCCCGCCTGGGCCGACGTGCCGCCCATCCGCCGGGCGCGCGTGATGTTCCGCTTCCTCGAACTCTTGAACCGCCACAAGGACGAACTGGCCCGCGCGATCACCGCCGAGCACGGCAAGGTGTTCACCGACGCGCAGGGCGAAGTCGCGCGCGGCATCGACATCGTCGAGTTCGCCTGCGGCATTCCGCAACTGCTCAAGACGCAGTTCACCGACCAGGTTTCCACCGGCATGGACAACTGGACCCTGCGCCAGCCGCTGGGCGTGGTGGCGGGCATCACGCCGTTCAACTTCCCGGTAATGGTGCCGATGTGGATGTTCCCCGTGGCCATCGCGGCGGGCAACTGCTTCGTGCTCAAGCCCAGTCCCATCGACCCCACCCCTTCGCTGATGATGGCCGAGCTGCTCAAGGAAGCCGGCCTGCCGGACGGCGTGTTCAACGTCGTGCAGGGCGACAAGGAAGCGGTGGATGCCCTGCTGGCCCACCCCGACGTGGCCGCGGTGTCCTTCGTCGGCTCCACACCCATCGCGCAGAGCATCTACGAGACCGGCGCGCGCAACGGCAAGCGCGTGCAGGCGCTGGGCGGCGCGAAGAACCACATGGTGGTCATGCCCGACGCCGACCTGGACCAGGCCGTGGACGCGCTGGTCGGCGCGGGCTACGGCTCGGCGGGCGAGCGCTGCATGGCCATCTCGGTGGCGGTGCTGGTGGGCGAGGTGGCCGACCGCATCGTGCCGCGCCTGGTCGAGCGCGCGCATGCGCTGAAGGTCAAGAACGGCATGGAGCTCGACGCCGAGATGGGCCCCATCGTGCATGCCGGCGCGCACCACCGCATCAGCGACTACATCGGCCTGGGCGTGGAAGAAGGCGCGAAGCTGCTGGTGGACGGCCGCCGCTTCGATCCGGCGTCGGCAGGCGCGGGTTGCGAGCGCGGCTTCTGGATGGGCGGCACGCTGTTCGACCATGTCACACCCGAGATGCGCATCTATCGCGAGGAAATCTTCGGCCCCGTGCTGTCCTGCGTGCGCGTGCCCGACTTCGCCTCGGCGGTCGAGCTGATCAACGCGCACGAATTCGGCAACGGCGTGAGCTGCTTCACCAGCGACGGCAACGTGGCGCGCGAATTCGGCCGCCGCATCCAGGTCGGCATGGTGGGCATCAACGTGCCCATTCCGGTGCCCATGGCCTGGCACGGCTTCGGCGGCTGGAAGCGTTCGCTGTTCGGCGACATGCATGCGTACGGCGAGGAAGGCGTGCGCTTCTACACCAAGCAGAAGAGCATCATGCAGCGGTGGCCGAGCAGCATCGAGAAGGGCGCGGAGTTCGCCATGCCCATTGCCAAGTAGAGGATCCCCCCTACGCGCTTCGCGCGCCCCCCAGGGGGCGATGCGGGTGGACCGGCAAAGCCGGATCCACCGCATCCTGGGTCTGCGTAGGGGGGTTACCTATTCATCAGGAAGTTGACTAATGCGGCGGCGGGGGCTGAGAGGCCCTCGCGCTGCCGGAAGACCACGAAGAGTTCGCGCGCGGCCCAGGGTTCGTCGATGGGGATCAGCGCGAGGTCCAGCGTGCCCACGTACAGTTCGCCGCTGTGCTGCGGCACCACCGCCACGCCCAGGCCGACGTGGACCATGCGGCACAGGGCATCCAGGCTGCTGACGCTGATCTTGACGTGCAGCGTGGCGCCCAGATGTCCGGCTTCCTTGACCAGCAATTGCGTCAGCGACGTCCCCTGCCCCATGCCGACGATGTTCTCGTCCATGAAGTCGCGCAGGCGCACCACGGGCGCCTTGGCCAGGCGATGGCGGCGCGGCACGGCCAGCACCAGGCGGTCGCTGCGGTAGGGCAGGTGCTCGAGCCGCTCTATGCCCGGGACCTTGTTCGAGAAGCCCAGGTCGAAATCGCTTTCGGTCAGGCTGCGCAGCACCTGGCTGCTGGTCTGCTCGTCGATCTGGATGTCCACGTCGGGGAACACGCGCTTGAAGGCGGCGATGTCCTCGGGCAGGAACTGCACGATGGACGACATGTTGCCGACGATGCGTATCGTGCCCTTGGCGCCGGTGGCGTACTGGGACAGCTCGGCTTCCATGCGTTCGATATCGGCCAGCACTTCGCGCGCGTGGCGGTACACGGCCTCGCCTATCGGAGTGACCGAAATGCCGCGTGATTCGCGGTGGATGACCGGCTGCCCGATCACGCCTTCGATCTCGGCGATGCGGCGGCTGACGGCCGAAGGCGCGATGGCCTCGCGCTCGGCCGCGCGCGCGATGTTGCGTTCCTGGCAGACGGCGACGAACAGGCGCAGCGAGGTCAGGTCGAGTTTACGGACGAGATTGCTCATGGTCTTGCCTTCCTGTCGCTGCGCCGATTGTGGCACGGCGGGCGACAGGGGGCAACGCGCTCAGGCGCTCCGGCGCGCGGGCGACAGCCAGGGGTACGCGCGCAGGTGCGCGTCCTCGAAGGCGCGGATCTGGTCGGCCTTGCGCAGCGTCAGGCCGATGTCGTCCAGGCCGTTCAGCAGGCAGTACTTGCGAAAGGGCGCGATGTCGAAGGCGAACGACGGCGTGCCGTTCGGACCGGACACGGTTTGCGCCTCGAGGTCCACCAGCAGTTGAACCGGCCTTTCCCGCGTCGCCAGCGCGAACAGCACGTCCACTTCGTCCTCGCGCAGCACGACGGGCAGGAGACCGTTCTGCATCGCGTTGTTGTAGAAGATGTCGCCGAAGCTGGGCGCGATCACGGCGCGAAAGCCATATTGCTGCAAGGCCCACGGCGCGTGTTCGCGCGACGAACCGCAGCCGAAGTTGGCGCGGGCCAGCAGGATGGTCGCGCCCTGGTAGCGCGCCTCGTTCAGCACGAAGTCCGGATTCAGCGGACGGCCGCTGCAATCCTGGCCGGGCTCGCCCTGGTCCAGGTAGCGCCATTCGTCGAACAGATTGGGACCGAAGCCGGTGCGCCGGATGGACTTCAGGAACTGCTTGGGAATGATGGCGTCGGTGTCGACGTTGGCGCGGTCGAGCGGCGCGACGAGCCCTTGCAGACGATCGAATTTTTCCATGATGGACTCCTTACAGGGCGCGCACGTCGACGAAGCGGCCGGCGATGGCCGCGGCGGCCGCCATCGCGGGGCTGACGAGGTGCGTGCGTCCGCCGGCGCCCTGCCGGCCTTCGAAATTGCGGTTGGAGGTCGAGGCGCAGCGCTCCCCCGGCGAAAGCCGGTCGGCGTTCATCGCCATGCACATGGAACAGCCGGACTCGCGCCATTCGAAGCCGGCGTCGATGAAGACGCGGTCCAGGCCTTCCTGTTCCGCCTGCGCCTTCACCAGTCCGGAACCCGGCACCACCATCGCGAGCCGGATGTTCGGCGCCTTGCTGCGGCCCTTGACCACGGCGGCGGCGGCGCGCAGGTCCTCGATGCGCGAGTTGGTGCACGAACCGATGAACACCTTGTCCAGGGGAATGTCGGCGATGGGCGTATTGGCCGCCAGTCCCATGTAGGCCAGCGCCTTGCGCATCCCTTCGCGCCGGACCGGATCGGCTTCGGCGTCGGGGTCCGGTACCCTGCCATCCACGGCCACGACCATCTCGGGAGAAGTGCCCCAGGTCACCTGCGGCACGATGGACGCCGCATCGATCTCCACCACCGTGTCGAACACCGCGTCCTCGTCCGAACGCAGCGTGCGCCACCAGGCCACGGCCTGGTCCCACTGCGCGCCCGACGGCGCGAACGGCCGGCCGCGCAGGTAGTCGATGGTGGTGTCGTCCACCGCGATCATGCCGGCCCGCGCGCCGGCCTCGATGGACATGTTGCAGATGGTCATGCGGCCTTCCATGGACAGCGCGCGTATGGTCGAGCCCGCGTATTCGATGGCGTGGCCGGTGGCGCCCGCGGCGCCTATCCTGCCGATCAGCGCCAGCACGATGTCCTTGGCCACCACGCCGGGCTGCAGCATGCCTTCCACGCGCACCAGCATGGATTTCATCTTGCGCGCAATCAGCGTCTGCGTCGCCAGCACGTGCTCGACTTCCGAGGTGCCGATGCCGTGCGCCAGACAGGCGAAGGCCCCGTGCGTGCTGGTGTGGGAATCCCCGCACACCACCGTCATGCCGGGCAGCGTCGCGCCCTGCTCGGGACCGACCACGTGCTCGATGCCCTGGCGGCGGTCCTGCATGCCGAAGAAGGTCAGGCCGAAGGTGCGGGCGTTGTCCTCCAGCGCGCCTACCTGCGCGCGCGAGAACGGATCGTCGATACCCTGGCTGCGGTCGGTGGTGGGAACGTTGTGGTCGGCGATCGCCAGACAGGAATCGGCGCGCCACGGCGCGCGGCCGGCCAGCCGCAGGCCCTCGAAGGCCTGCGGGCTCGACACCTCATTGATCAGGTGCCGGTCGATGTACAAGAGGCAGGTGCCGTCGGGTTCGGCGGCGAAGGCGTGCGTGTCCCAGAGTTTGTCGTAGAGCGTGCGCGGCATGCGGTGTAGCCTTTTCATCATGAACCGCTTCATTCTAGGAGTGGCGCGTTGTTCGAGAGATGATGAATCGAGATGGCTGCCGTCGCGGCGGAAACCGGTTTGCAACGATTTCGCCGATGGAGATGCCAGCCATGCCCATTTGATGCTTCATGAGCGTTCCGAACCTCTCTACAGTGCGGAAAAGGAGTCGTTCATGCAAGACAGCATCCGTTTCGAGGGCCGCGTGCTTTACCTGTCGCGCGATCCGTCCTGTATCCGCCGCCAGCTGGCCGGCGAATCCGTTTCGCTCGCCCAGGCCGGACCGCTGCGCGACGACGTGTCGACCGACGAGATCACGCCGGTCACGACCATGCTGGTGTACGACGAGCGCCTGGGCCGCTATCCCTACGTGGGGTTGAAGGCCGGCGACGAGCTGCCCATAGGCGAGGACGCCGTGCGCCGGGGCGGCTTCGGGATCACGGTAGCGGGCAAGCGCTACGGCAAGGGTTCGTCGCGCGAGCACAGCCCGCTGGCCGAGCTGTCGGCCGGCATACGGCTGATCGTGGCCGAGAGTTTCGAGCGCATCTATCAGCAGAACTGCGACAACATCGGCATCCTGACCACGACGGACTTCGACGTGCTGCGCCGGATCGAGGCCGGCGAGTCCATTCCCATCGAACTGTTCCTGAAGGGCCGCGACGCGCTGACCCAGGCCATCATCCGCAGCGGCGGACTGATGGCCTACAGCCGGCAGGCGCTGCGGGCCGACACGGCTTCCACGCCACGCGCCCCGGGCAAGGGGCTGACGCTGGTCGAGAAGATCATCCACCGGCACCTGCACCCGGACACCGTGGACGCCGGACGCGGCAGCGGCGTGTTCATCCGCGCCGACTGGCGCTTCAGCCACGACTATTTCACCGGCATGAGCGCGCACCTGATGCACCTAGCCTACGGCAAGCCGGCGCCGCTGCGCGATCCGGACCGCATCGTGGCCTTCCACGACCATCTGGTCCTGGCGCCGCAAAGCGTGCCGCACGTCAAGGGTGGCCTCCTGCCGCGCGTGGCGACCCTGGTGCAGGGACACCATGATTTCATCGACGATTATCCGGTGCGCCACTACGGCCAGTTGCCCGACGGCAGCGGGTCGGAGGGCATCTGCCATGCGTTGATGGCCGAGCGCCACGCGCTGCCGGGCGAGGTCGTGGCCGGCACCGATTCGCATACGCCGCATGCCGGCGCGCTGGGCTGCCTGGCGTTCGGCGTGGGCTCGACCGACATGGCCAACAGCTGGGCCACCGGCTACGTTCGCTGCAAGGTGCCGGAGACCCTGCGCGTGGAGGTCTCGGGCACACTGGCGCCCGGCGTCACGGCCAAGGATATCGTGCTGGTGCTGCTGCGGTCCGAGGCCGTGCGCAACGGCGAGGCCATCGGCGCGGTGTTCGAATACGGCGGCGAGGCGGTGCGCGCCATGTCGGTGGACGAGCGCGCCACGCTGACCAACATGGTGGCCGAGCTGGGCGGGTTCACCGGCATCGTCGAGCCCGACGAACGTACCGTGGCCTTCCTGAAGGAACGGCGCGGCATCGACTTCGCGCTGGAGGACTGGATGGCCAGCGATGCGGACGCCGCCTACCGCCGCGTGATCCACATCGACGGCGCGGACGTGCGGCCCATGGCGGCCCGCCCGGGCGATCCTGGCAACGGCGTGGCCATCGCCGAGCTGGACGGCGACGTGGCGGTCGATATTGCCTACGGCGGCTCCTGTACCGGCGGCAAGCGCGCCGATTTCGACGCCTACCACGAGGTCCTGAAATGGGGCCTGGACCAGGGGCTGCGCATCGCGCCGCACACCCGCTTCTACCTGCAGTTCGGCACGATGGAGGTCAAGCGCTATTGCGAGCAGCGCGGCTACCTGGACGTTTTCGAGCGTGCCGGCGTGGAACTGGTGATGCCGGGCTGCGGCTCGTGCGCTAATTGCGGGCCGGGCCAGTCGACTTCGGCCTCGCAGGTCACGATCAGCGCGATCAACCGCAATTTCCCGGGCCGCTCGGGGCCCGGGAGCGTATGGCTGGCCAGTCCATATTCGGTGGCCGCCAGCGCGCTGGCGGGCCGGATCGTGGACTATGGACAGCTGCGGAGATAGACGCCGAACCCTATTTCTTCATGCCGTCCTTCGACATGGTGTCCTTCTTCATGTCGTCCTTCTTCATGCCGTCGTGCTTCATCTTGTCGCCGGCCATGGCATCTTTCTTCATGTCGTCCTTTTTCATCGCGTCCTTGGCGGGCGCGGTTTGGGACATGGCGTCCTTGCCCATGCCGTCCTTGGCCATGTTGTCCTTGCCCATGCTATCGGCGGCGTGGGCCGTGACGGCGGCCAGGGCCATGCTCAGGGAAAGAACGAGAGGGGTCAGTTTCTTCATGCGTCGCTCCTTGAAGCGTGGGTCGAAAGAGGGCGCGGGGAATCCGCGCCGTATGGAACCTCGGCTCAGCTGCCGCCGAACCAGTTGTATCCCTGGTCTTCCCAGTACCCGCCCGGATAGGCGTTGGTGACGAAAATCGCCTGGACGTGCTTGGGATTCTTGTAGCCAAGCTTGGTCGGCATGCGCAGCTTCATGGGGAAACCGTATTCGCGTGGCAGCGTGCGCCCGTCGTAGCTCAACGTGAGCAGCGTCTGCGGATGCAGGGCCGTCGCCATGTCGATGCTGGTGTAGTAGTCGTCCGCGCACTTGAAGCCCACGTATCGGGCGCCGGTGTCGGCGCCGATGCGGGCCAGGAAGTCCGAGAAGCGCACGCCGCCCCAGCGGCCGATGGCGCTCCAGCCCTCCACGCAGATGTGCCGGGTGATCTGCTCGGCCTGGGGCAGGGCCCGCAAGTCGGCCAGGCGCCATGGCCGGCGGTCGGCCACGCGGCCGGCAATCTCGAGCCGGTAGTCCGCCTCGTTCACCTCGGGGGCGTCTTCCACGCCGTAATAGGCGTTGAAGGGAAAGGGGCGCGTGATCATGGACGCGGGATAGGTCGGCGCCAGGGCGTCCGGATCGAAAAGCCAGCCCTGCACCTTGTCGTTGAAACGGGAAACGGCCGACAGCGCCTGCTCGACACCGGCCTGGCCGGTGATCTCGCAGCCCGACAGCAGGGCCAGCCCGCCCAGGGACAGCGTGCGGGTCAGGAAGGCCCGCCGCTCGGGCCGTTCGATCCGAGGGGTCAGCAGCCGCCGGGCTTCGCGCAACGCCAGGTCGGCATCGGAGGCGGACAGGCGGGAACGTTTTTCCATGGCCGTCCCCTACCTGCCCAGTACCATGGCGCGCAGGGTGCGCGGCACCAGCGCCACCATGGCCAGGTGCACGACCACGAATCCCACCAACGCGGCCATCGCGGCGAAATGCACGCGGCGCGCCATCTCGTAGCCGCCCATCAACTCGCGCAGCATGCCGAACTGCACCGATTTCCACAGCACCAGGCCCGACACGACCAGCAGCGCGACATCGACCATGACGAACAGGTAGGCCAGGCGCTGTACCTGGTTGTACCGGCGCGGATCGTCGTGGGCCAGGCGGCCGCGCAGCGCCGCCGCCAGGTCGCGCAGCACGCCGCGGGGCGAAAGCGGCAGGAAGCGACGGAACAGGCGCCCGGTCGCCAGGTTCAGCGCGAGATAGGCCGCGCCGTTGCCGGCCAGCAGCCACATGGCCGCAAAATGCCATTGCAATGCGCCGGCCAGCCATCCGCCCAGGGTGACCGCCTCCGGGAACGTGAAGCCGAACAGCGGCGAGGCGTTGTAGATGCGCCATCCGCTCGCCACCATGACCAGCACGGCCAGCGCATTCAGGGCATGCGACATGCGCACCCACGCGGGATGGACCGGGGGCAGGCGGGAAGCGGGGGGGTGAATCGCCGGGACGGCCGTCGGGGACATGCGGGCTCTCCGTTCGAGGTTTGCCGCATTGTTGGCCCCCCGCCATACCGGAGTCCTCACGCAAACTTAAAATAAATGTGATGATTTCCCGCGCCGGGATTGGCGAGAATGCGGTCTACGGTTTTCTACAGGCAGGCTCATGGAACGGGTCAAGCGCGTCCTGATCGTCGAGGATGATGCCCATATCGCCGAACTGTTGCGCATGCACCTGCGCGACGAGGGCTATGCCGTCGAGCATGCGGCCGACGGCGAGCAGGGCATGCGCATGCTGGAGGGCGGGGCCTGGGATGCGCTGGTCCTGGACCTGATGCTGCCTGGCGTGGACGGACTGGAAATCTGCCGCCGGGCCCGGGCCATGGCACGCTACACCCCCATCATCATCACCAGTGCGCGTTCCAGCGAAGTCCATCGTATCGTCGGACTGGAACTGGGCGCCGACGACTACCTCGCCAAGCCCTTCTCCATGCTGGAGCTGGTGGCGCGCGTCAAGGCGCTGCTGCGCCGCGTGGACGCCCTGGCGCGCCATGCGCGCATCGAGGCGGGGTTGCTGTCGTTGCACGGCGTGGACCTGGATCCGCTGGCCCGCACGGCCCGGCTGAACGGCAGGGCCATCGACCTGACCCCGCGCGAGTTCGACCTGCTGGCCTTCTTCGTGCGGCATCCGGACAAGGTGTACTCGCGCATGGACCTGCTGGACGAAGTGTGGGGCTACCAGCACGACGGCTACGAACACACGGTCAATACGCACATCAACCGCCTGCGCACCAAGATCGAGGACGACCCGTCCGAGCCGCGGCGCATCCTGACGGTATGGGGCCGAGGCTACAAGTTCGCCTCGGGCGCGCGGGACGAGGCCGCGGCGCCATGAAACGCCTGTCGCTCACGCAGCGCCTGTCCCTGGTGTTCGCCGTGCTGCTGCTGGCCTGCAGCGGGATCTCGCTGCTGTTCCAGATCCAGGCCACGGCGCGCCACGAACAGGAGGTCGTGCAGCAGTTGTCCAGCGGGCTGGCGGCGCACATCGCCGGTACCGCGCAGTTGATGGACGCGGGCGGCTGGAAGCCGGATGCCGTGCGCGACCTGTTCGACAAGCTGATGGCGGTGAATCCCGCCGTCGAGCTCTACCTGCTCGATCCCGACGGACGCATCGTCGGCCATGCGGCCCCGCCCGGCCGCCTTGTGCGCGATCACATCGACCTGGCACCGGTGCGCCGCCTGATGGCCGGCGCCGAATTGCCCATACTCGGCGACGACCCCCGGAGCACGGACGCGCGCAAGGTGTTCAACGCCGCCCCGGTGCGCGTCGACGGCAAGGAAGCCGGCTACGTCTACGTCATCCTGCAGGGCGAGACGCACGATGCGCTGGCCGCCGGGCTCGCCCGCCATTCGGTGTGGCGCATGACGGGCCTGGCCATGGGACTGGTCGCGCTGCTGGGACTGATCATGGGCCTCGTTGCCTTCCGCCTCATTACCCGCCCCTTGCGCGCACTGGCCGATACCGTGCGCGACTTCGACGCCGCCAGCGACGTGCCCGTGGTGGCGCCGGAGCCGGCGCCCGACGACGGCCGGCGCGACGAGATCGCCACGCTGCGCGCCGCCTTCGCGCAGATGAGCCGGCGCATCGCCGAGCAGTGGCGCGAACTGACCCGCCAGGACCAGCAGCGGCGGGAACTGGTCGCCAACATCTCGCACGACCTGCGCACCCCCCTGACCTCGCTGCACGGCTACCTGGAAACCCTGCGCGTGAAGGACGGTCTGTTGTCCCGGGGCGAGCGCCATCGCTACCTGGACATCGCGCTGGACCAGAGCCGCAAGGTCGGCGTGCTGGCGCAGGCGCTGTTCGAGCTGGCGCGCCTGGAGTCGGGCCTGGTCCAGCCCGAGCGGGAAACCTTCGCCCTGCCCGACCTGGTGCAGGACGTCGTGCAGAAGTTCGAGCTGGCGGCCGAGGCGCGCGGCCAGCGCTTGCAGACCGAGATCCCGCCGGCATTGCCGCAGGTGCATGCCGACATCGCGATGATCGAGCGCGTGCTGACCAACCTGCTGGACAACGCCATCCGCCACAATCCACCCGGCACGCAGATCACCGTGGGGCTGGCGGCGGCCGGCAACGGCGTGCGGGTGGACGTCCGTGATACCGGAGCGGGTATCCCCGCGGCGCTGCGGCCCCGCCTGTTCAAGCGGATCCCGGCCTGGGGCCGCAAAGCGCAGGACAGCGGCGGGCTGGGGCTCATGATCGTCCAGCGCATGCTCGCGCTGCATGGCAGCGACATCCGCCTGGTCGAAGACGGCGGACCCGGGACCGTGTTCCGGTTCAGGCTGGGAGTCGACTGAACGGCCGATAGGGCCGGGCGGCCCGCAGGCATCCCTATCCGCCTACAATCGGCGGCATCACCGATGCTTCCCCTCGTGCCATGGATACCTCCACCAAGCCCCGGTTCCAGTTCCGGCTGCGGGTCTACCGCGACGCTTCCATCGCGATCGGACCGGGCAAGATTGCGCTGCTGGAAGCCATTCTCGAGGCGGGCTCCATCACCGCCGCCGCCCAGCAGATGGGCATGTCGTATCGCCGAGCCTGGCTGCTGGTGGACGAGTTGAACCGGTCCCTGCGCGAGCCCGCGGTCGAGAGCGCCGCCGGCGGGGCGCGCGGCGGCGGCACGGTCGTGACCGACGCGGGCCGCGAACTCATACGGCGCTACCGTTCGATCGAGGCCACCGCCCGCTCGGCCGCGGCCGAGGACATCGCCGCCATGGCAAGCATGCTCGTCGACTGACGCGAGTCCGGGCCCCGCCCGGCATTCGCTCGCGCTACCGTCCAGCCAGGATTCGCTGTATTCTTCGGAATATGACGAATGCGCTGCTGGATTCCTTCGACGCTTTTCCGCTGATCCTGTCCCTGAAGGTCGCGACCCTGGCCACCGTGCTGGCCCTGGTCGCGGGCGTGGGCCTGGGCTGGCTGTTCGCGCGCAAGCCGTTTCCGGGCAGTTCGATGGCCGAGGCCGTGTTCATGCTGCCGCTGGTGCTGCCGCCCACGGTCATCGGCTACGCCATCCTGCTGGCGGCGGGCCGGCGCAGCCCCCTGGGCCGCTGGATCTACGAGCACTTCGACTACACCATCATCTTCAGCTGGCACGGCGCGGTCGTGGCCTCGGCCATCGTCGCCCTGCCGCTGGTCCTGAAGTCGGCCAGCGCCGCATTCGGCGGCATCGACCGTACCCTGGAAGCCGCCGCCAGCACGCTGGGCCAGTCGCGCTGGTCGGTGTTCGTGCGCGTGACCCTGCCGCTGGCCTGGCCGGGCATCCTGGCCGGCACCCTGCTGGCTTTCGCGCGCGCCATGGGCGAGTTCGGCGCCTCGCTGATGGTGGCGGGCTCGATTCCCCAACGCACGCAAACGCTTTCCATGGCCATCTACGACGCCACGCAGGCGGGGCAGGACGACCTGGCCCTGCTGCTGGTGCTCATCACCTCGGCCATTTCCATCGCCATCCTGGTGGCCTGCAACCGCTATCTGTCGCTACGCTGAAGGAACCCCATGTCCCGCATCCGCCATGCCGCCCTGTTGCTTGCCTTCGCCCTGCCGTTTCAGGCTTGCGCCCAGGAGATCACCGTATCGGCCGCGGCCAGCCTGACCAACGCCTTCAAGGACCTCGGCAAGCAATTCGAGCAACGGCATCCCGGCACCACGGTGCGGCTCAACTTCGCGGCCTCGGGCACGCTGCTCCAGCAGATGAGCCAGGGCGCGCCGGTGGACGTGTTCGCCAGCGCCGACCAGGCCACGATGGACAAGGCCGTGGCGCAGAACCTGATCGACGTGCCGACGCGGCGCGATTTCGCCGCCAACAGCCTGGTGCTGGTCACGCCCGCGCAGGGCGGTCCTGCCATCGCCTCGCTGCAGGACCTGGCCGGCGCGCCGGTCAAGCGCATCGCCGTCGGCAAGCTCGCCACGGTGCCGGTGGGCAACTACACCAGGCAGGCGCTGGACCGCGCCGGCCTGTGGACCGCGCTCGAACCCAAGTTCATCCAGGCCGACAGCGTGCGCCAGGTGCTGGACTACGTGAGCCGGGGCGAGGTGGACGCCGGCTTCGTCTACCGCACCGACGCGGCCATCATGCAGGACAAGGTCAGGATCACGCTGACCGCCGGCGGCCATACCCCGGTCACCTATCCCGTGGCCGTGCTGTCCGGCAGCAAGCATCAGGCGCAGGCCAAGGCCTTCGTCGACTTCCTGGTGTCCGCCCCCGGCCAGCAGGTGCTGGGCCGCTACGGATTCGGCAAGCCGTGATCGATGTCGACATCGCGCTGACGGTGCGCGACGGCAGCCGGCGCTTCGACCTGGCGGCTCGCTTCGCCTCCGATGCGCCCTTCGTCGCGCTGTACGGGCCGTCGGGCTCGGGCAAGTCGCTGACCCTGCAGGCGGTGGCCGGACTGCTGCGGCCCGGAGCCGGCCACATCCGGCTGGACGGCCGGACCCTGTTCGACGCCGCGCAAGGCATCGACGTCGCGCCGCCCGCGCGCGGTATCGGCTACCTGTTCCAGCATTACGCGCTGTTCCCGCATCTGTCGGTGCGCCAGAACATCGCCTTCGGCCTGACCTCGTGGCGCCGTCGTCGCCTGTCGCCCGAGGACGGGCGGCGCGTGCAGGCCCTGATCGACCGCTTCGGGCTGACCGCCATGGCCGGCAGCCGGCCCGGCGTGCTGTCGGGCGGCCAGCAACAACGCGTGGCGCTGGCGCGGGCCCTGGCCTGCCAGCCCCGCGCCCTGTTGCTGGACGAACCCTTCGCCGCGTTGAATCCCATGCTGCGCGGCGAACTGCGCAAGGAGCTGGCCGAGGTAGCGCGGCAGTGGGGCATCCCCGTGCTGATGATCACGCATGATATCGACGACGTGCTGGAGCTGGCCGATGTCGCCTTTCTTTACCAGGACGGGCAGGTCACGCGCAAAGTGAACCTGCGCAGCGGACAAAGCCGCGATTTCGTCCGCCGCGCACTGGGTGACGACGCGCCGGCCGAGACGCCGATGCGCCAGCGCCTGCGCACGCTGCTGAACCCGGGCGCGTCCTGAACGCACGGCGTTAGAATCGTCGATCAGACGACTCTGCGGTGGCACGCTGCGCGCGGCCGCCCGCCATTCCATGCCACCCTTCGACCGTTCCGCCGCCGTGGGCTTCGGCCTCAATCCGCTCGACCGCATGTCCGAGGCGCGCGCCGACGGCGAGTTCGTCCGGGCGCGCCGGCACGATGCGGCGGCCCGGTTCATGGTTTTCGTCGGCGACGTGCCCCTGCTGGATGCGAGCGGCGCCGCGCCTTCCCCCCTGTTCACCGCCGAGGCCTGGATAGGCCTGGGACCCGCGCGGCAGGAGATCTTCCTGGGGCAGGACGAGCAGGGCCGCCCGCTGTTCGCCGTGGCCCTGGACGGCGGGCTGGCCGAGGCGGCCGCCTCCCGGTCCGGGCTGGAACTGCTGGACCTGCGCAGCATCGCCATGCGCGGCCTGTTCCCGCCCGACGTGCTGGGCGAACTGGGCGGCGCCAAGGCCATCCTGAGCTGGCACGACCGGCATCGCTATTGCGCCAACTGCGGCGAGCCCAGCCGCGTGGCCTGCGCGGGCTGGCGCCGCGACTGTCCGGCCTGCGGCGCCCAGCACTTTCCGCGCGTGGACCCGGTGGTGATCATGCTGGCGGTGGACGGCGACCGCTGCCTGCTGGGCCGCCAGCCGCGCTTCGCGGCGGGCATGTACTCGGCCCTGGCGGGTTTCCTGGAGCCGGGCGAGACCATCGAGGACGCCGTGCGGCGCGAGATCCGAGAGGAAGCGGGCATCGCCTGCGCCGAGGTGGCCTACTTCGCGTCGCAGCCCTGGCCCTTCCCGTCGTCGCTGATGATAGGCTGCTTCGCCCGCGCGCAAGGCACCGGCATCGTGATCGACCGCAACGAGCTGGAAGACGCGCGCTGGTTCACCCGCGAGGAAGTCCGCCAGATGCTGGACGGCACGCATCCCGAGGGGCTGTCCGCGCCCAGGCCCTACGCCATCGCCCATCACCTGGTGCGGGCCTTCGTTGAAGGGACCGGTCCCGCGCTGGGTTGAGCGCAGGCCGGGCGGCCTGGGAGCCTGGGGCGCGCGGGGGGACGATCCCCGGAAGCGGGGGGCCGGAGCCGGACCGGCGGATTAGGACTTCCCTCCATATAGTTTCAAAATTGTTTACATCGGAACAAGTTTATGGACGAGCGTGAAGTCGCCGGCCGGGTCGAAGGGCAGCGACTTGTACAGCCCCGGCGCCGCCGAATGGCCCGAGGCCATGAAGAACAGCGTGTAGCCGTCGGGCGGGGCCTTGGCCACGAAGTTCGCGCCCAGCGTGCCGCCCGCGCCGGGCTTGCCCTCGACGTAGGCGGTCTGGCCCAGGCGTTCGGTCAGTTGCTGCGCCAGCAGGCGCGCCTGGATGTCCACCGCGCCGCCGGCGGTGAAACCGTGGATCAGGCGGACGGGCTTGGCGGGCCAGGCATCCTGGGCCAGCGCGCGGGCGCCGGGCAGGGTGGCGGCGGCCCCGGCCAGCGTGGCCAGGTCGCGGATGAATCGGCGGCGTGTCATACCAGGAACCTCCCGGGTTGGGGTCCGCGCTCGACCGGCACGCTCTTGAACGAGCCTTCCTGGAAGAGGCGCAGGCGGGACGCCAGCAGTTCGTCCGTCAGGCGGGCGAGGCGGCCGGCGTCGAAGACGAGGCGGCCGTCGCGCTTGACGAAGCGGCCCGCCACCATGACGTTCTCGATGTCCGAGGTTTCCGCGTACATGACGACGATGTGCGCGGGATTGCCGCCGGCATGGGCGGGAAAGATGTTCATGCCGCGCGTGTCGATCATGATCAGGTCGGCCTGCTTGCCCGGCGCCAGCGAGCCGGTCTTGCCGTCCAGGCCGAAGGCCTTGGCCCCGCCCATGGTGGCCCAGTAGATGGCGTCGCGCGTCAGCGTGGAGTGCTGCGTGCTGGCCGGCCACTTGCCTTCGGCGTGCAGGCTGCGGTTGTCCAGTTCGCGCTGGTGCAGGAAGGCATGGCGCATGACCCACAGCATGGAACTGTTGAAATAGGGATCGCAGTCCGTTCCCAGCGAGGGCGTGGCGCCGTGCTTGACCAGGCGTCCCAGCATGGCCGGCTGCTCGTAGTTCAGCATTTCGGTCAGGTTGGTGGCGGTGATGGTGCAGCCGGCGTCCAGCACGATCTTCAGTTCGGTGTCGTCGAAGCAGTTGCCGTGGCCGATGTTGTGGTCCGGGCCCAGGATGGCCATGGCCAGCGTGACGAGCCCGTCGTCGGTGGCCAGCCGGCCGGTGCGCAGGCGATGGATCTCGTCGCGCGGGAAAGGCTGCTTGTAGTAGGGGACGGCGCCCTCGCGCTCGGGCGGCTTGACCGTGCCGCGCGCGAACACGGCGCGTATGCCCGATTCCTCCAGCGCGTCGATGGCGGCGTCGGTTATCTCGGCGTCGCGCAGGATGTGGCACCAGTCGACGATGGTGGTGGTGCCGTTGCGCAACTGGTTCAGCGCGCCCAGCAGGTTGCCCAGGTAGACGTCGCGAGCGGTGTAGTAGGTGGCCAGTTTCTTGTGCAGGTTGGCATGGTAGTCGCGGCTGCCGACCCAGTCGGCGCCGATGCCGCGCAGCTGGAATTCCCAGGTATGGATATGGGCGTTGACCATGCCCGGCATGACGATGCGGTGCGTGCCGTCCACCACCTCGTCGGCGGCCGCGTTCAGGCCGGGGCCGATGGCGGCGATCCTGTCGCCTTCGATGAGGATGTCGGCCTGGGCGAAGTCGCCCACGGCGGGATCCATGGAAAGAATGGAAGCGTTCCTGATCAGCGTGCGGCTCATGTGTCCCCTCGGATGCGATGGCGGAGATCCCCGGGGCCCGGGCCACCAGGCCGTGGGCCGCCGGGTGGGCGGAGGCAGGACGCGCGCGACTGCGTGTGGAAGCCATGTTGACATTTTCCACATCGGCGATAAACATCGTCAGATCAAAAAATTGCTTTCCAATCCGGAAAAAATATGGACCGGTTCGTGGCGATGTCGGTGTTCCGCAAGGTCGTCGAGCACGAAAGCTTCACGCTGGCCGCGCGCCAGCTGGGCATGTCGGTCGGATCGGTCAGCAAGTACCTGACGTGGCTGGAGCTGCACCTGGGCACCTCGCTGGTGGCCCGCACCACGCGCCGCCTGAACGTGACGGAGGCGGGCCGCAGCTACTACGCGCAGTGCGCGCGGCTGCTGGATGACCTGGAGGAAGTCGAGCGTTCGGCCGCGTCGATGCAGACCATGCCGCGCGGCGTGTTGAAGGTGCGCGCGCCGGTTTCGCTGGACTACGCGGGCTTCGGCGTCATGATGGGCGAGTTCCTGCGGCAGTTTCCCGCCGTCAAGGTCGAGATGACGCTGAACGACCGCTTCGTCGACCTGGACGACGAAGGCTACGACGTTGCGCTGGCCCTGGGCAGCAACCAGAAATACGTCAACCACCCCACGCATGCCACCCGCGCCATCGCCCGCATGACGCGCACCGTGGCGGCCTCGCCCGGCTACCTGTCGGGGCGCGAGGCGCCCGCTGCGCCGCAGGACCTGAAGCGGCACGACTGCCTGATCTACGACCGGGGGCCGGCGCCGGACGAATGGCATTTCTCGGATGGCCGCACCGAGCGCATGGTGCATGTGGGCGGCAGCCTGCGCAGCAACAACAGCCAGGTGCTCAAGGATGCGCTGCTGGGCGGCTCGGGCCTGGCCATGCTGCCGACCTTCATGATCGCGCAGGCGCTGGACGAAGGGCGGCTGGTACCGGTGCTGCCCGGCTGGACGCCGGCGTCGCGCACCCTGTACGTGATCCACCCGCGGCCGCGGCATTCGTCGCTGAAGATACGCGAGTTCGTCGAATTCGTGTCGGCGTGCTTCGAGCGGGATCCGCGCTGGCGGCTGGCGTCCTAGCGCGCCAGTCCGATGACCGCGATGATCCGCCCGAAGGCCACGGACCGGTCGATGGTCAGCGAGCCGCCGTGCTGTTCGCAGATGCGCCCGGCCAGCCGCAGCCCGAAGCCGGCATCGGCCGGCAGCTCGAATTCCGGAGGAAAGCCCACGCCTTCGTCCTCGACGATCACGGTGACCAAGCCGGGGCCGTACTCCACGTCGAGATGGACGTTGCCGGCGCCGTACTTGACGGCATTGGTCGCCAGCTCGATCAGGACCGAGCCGAGCGACATCGCGGCTTCCCCATCCAGCGGAACCGCGCCGTTGGAGACGATGGCCAGCATGCGGTCCGAGCGGGGATCGATCAGCGCCGATTGCAGGTGCCGGGCCAGGTCGGCCAGGTAGGTGGCGGCGTCGGGCGCCGCCTCGGGCTCGTGCCGGTAGGCATGGTCGTGCAGCCGCACCAGGCTTTCGATGCGGCTGACCGCGATACCAAGCTCGCGGCGCACGTCCTCGTTGTCGGACCGCCTGGCCTGGACCTGCAGGGCGCTGGAAAGAAGATGCAGGCCGTTGCGCATGCGATGGTGCAGCTCGCGCAGCCGCAATTCGTGGGTGGTGCTGGTGTCCTCGGAGGACGGAGTGGAGACCGGATCGGCTGGCGGGGCGTCGTGTTGCGGAACGCGCTTGCTTGTCATGTAGGCTGCTGGTGGACCGGGTGCGAAGGTCCCGGTTGGAATGGGACGGCGGCCGCTGGGTCCGGGACCGGGACCGGGGACCACCGCTGCGTCATTTCTCGTTCAGGTCGCCACGCAGCTTGTCTTTGGCTTCGCCGATGCGATCCTTGTCCATGCGAACTCCTCATCGATGGTAAGGGTGCCGTCCGTTGCCGGACTGGGGGAGGAACAGACTGTAGCGTTGAGCCGGGACAGCGGCTAGATGAGTCCGTACCAGCGGCGATAGTATTTCTGTCCCGAAGACGGCGGCCTAGCGGGGACGCGCGTGCCGCCTTCCCTTGGCCGGCGCTTCGTATCCGGTGACGCCGCGCTGGCGCGCCCAGACGATGGCGTCGCTGCGGCGATGCACGCCGATCTTGCTGTACAGCATCGCGATGTGGTTGCGCACCGTATTGGGCGACACCCGCATCGCCGCTGCGATCTGCTCGTTGTTCTCGCCCTGGCACATGCGTCCCAGGACTTCGTGCTCGCGCGGCGTCAGCTCCGACAGCGCCGCAGTGCTGGCAAGCGTGTCCTGCGGACGCCGAATCTGGGCCAGCTTCTCGATGACGGTGCGGCTGAACCACGAGGCGTCCTGCATGACCGCGTCGATGGCCGCGACCAGCTCTTCCTCGCCGCGCTTGCGGTCGGTGATGTCCTGGATCGCCACGAGCACGCAGGCCTGGCCATTGATGGTGGCGGTCTCGGCCGACAGCAGGCAGTCCAGCACGTCCCCCCCGCGCGTGCGCAAGGCGACTTCGGCGTTGCGCACGCTGCCGGTGATATCCAGGTCGTCCTTCAGCTTGCGATGGACGGCGGCGTCGGCCCACAGATGCAGATCGGCTGGCGTCTTGGCCAGGACGTCCGGAGCCTCGTGGCCGGTGGCGGCGATGAAGGCCTCGTTCACGGCCATCAGCGCGAAGTCGCCGCGATCGCACACCGCCATCGGCACGGGAGCCAGCATGAAGGCCTTCGAGAAGCGTTCCTCGGTCTGGCGCAGGGCGTCCTCGGCGCGACGGCGGGGCTCCAGGTCGATGAAGGTGAAGAGCATGCAGGGGTCCTCGCAGACCTCGAGGGGCTGGCCGGCCACGATCACCAGCTTGGTGCCGCCGTCCTTCAGGCGCAGCGTGGCTTCCATCTGGGGGATGGTGCGTCCCTGTTGGAGCAGGCGTATCGCCTCGTCGCGCCGCGCCGCTTCGTTGAGCACGTCGAGTTCATACATGGAACGACCCAGGACTTCTTCCCGGTCATATCCGGTCATGTCCAGGAAACCCTGGTTGACCTTGATGTAGCGCAGATCGGTCAGGCCACAGATGATGGCGGGCGCCGGGTTCGTGCTGAAGGCGCGCTCGAAGCGTTCCTCCGCGCCGTACCGGTCCGTCGCGTCCTGGATCACGAGCACCAGGGCCTCGGGTTCCTCGGACGCGCCGGTCAGGACCAGGCCGCGTACCTGGTGAATGCGGCGGAATGACTCGTCGGCGGGCCGGGTCACTTCGACCACGACGTCCGTGAAGCTTTCGCCTGCGAGGACCCGCATGATGGGATACTGGGCGGGAGCCAGGACATGGTTGTTGCGGTACTTCAGCGTATGGGCGGCAACGTAGTCCTGGGCCGTGCGGCCCAGGGCGGCCAGGTTTCCCGCGCCATGGATGGCCAGCGCCGTTTCGTTCGCCCAGACGACCGAACCGTCGGGATCGAGAAGCACGACGCCCTCGGCCAGCCCCGAAATGATCTGCTGCAGCAGGCGCCGGTCGGCGCGTGGCTTGTCGGTGCTCTTGCTCATCCCGGTGCCCCTGTGAGTTGCGTGGCGACTATCGCCGGATGACGCGGTGGGGGCTTCATCTGGAGTCGGACCTGGCGCGATGGTGCCGGGCAGTGTATCCCATCGCCCTGCCGGGCGGACTGAGGTCGCCGCCCCATTGCGCGACGATGTCCTGCAACATCGCTGAAACCGCCTGGCAGGCCGGGGTCATCACGCCCGATTTGGGCAAGGCCAGCGTGACGTAGCGGCGCAGGTCCGGATTGACCAGGCGGGTGGCCTGCAGCGACCCCTGGCGCAGTTCGTGCATGATCGAATAAGGCCCGAGGACGGCATATACCGACTGGGTGGCGGCCAGTTCCTTCTGCGCGGTCAGCGAGTCGGCCTCGATCACCGCCTGCAGCGCGAAGCCCTTGCTGCGGGCGGTCTCGTCCAGGATCGCGCGCCAGTGGGCGGGCCGCCGGGGCAGCACCAGGGGCAGGTCCTGCAGGCGCGCGAAATCGACGGAGGGCGCCCGCGTGAGCGTATCGCCGGGGCGCGCCACGAGATAGGTGTGGCCGGTGGCCAGCAGCCGTTCCTCGGCGCTGGCCGGCTTGTGGAAGCGGAACAGGATGGCCATGTCGACCAGGCCCGCGTCCAGCAGCGCATCGAGTTCCCCGCCCTGCCCCTCGCGCACGTTCAGGCGGATCAGGGGGTATTGCTCGCGCACGCGGCCGAACAGCGTGGTCAGGAGCGGATGGGCGGCCGAAGGCAGGATGCCCAGGCGGACCTCGCCCATGGGCACCGTGGACGTGGAGCGGATCTCGCGGAACAGCTGGTCGGTGTCGGCCAGCCAGGTGCGCACGCGGGCGATGATGTGCTCGCCCAGTTCGGTCAGGACCACGCCGCGGCCCGTGCGGCGGAACAGCCTGCCGCCGCACTCGCGTTCCAGGTTGCCGATCTGGCGGCTGACGTGCGATTGCACGGTCATGCGCGCGGCCGCCACCTTGGTGAAGCTGCCGCTTTCGGCCACTTCGACGAACAGTTTCAGATCGGCATGGTTCATGGGATGTCGCCTGCGTGAAGACATCTCTATTTTGGCATGTCTGAAATCTCGGATACCAGTCTAGGAAGATATCTGCGCGCTTCCTACACTGCCAGCCATCACGACATCGCGCGCATCGCGCCCACCACCATGACCGCACCCAATCTGGCGCCCGCACCGGCGCCCCTGCGCATCGCCGTCGACATCGGCGGCACGTTCACCGACATGGCCGCGTTCGACGAAAGCGCCGGCACCCTGCATTTCGGCAAGGCCTTGTCCACGCACGGCCGGCTGGTCGAGGGCATCCAGCACACGCTGGACGGCGCCGGCATCGACCTGCGCAACGGCTATCTCTTCCTGCATGGCTCGACCATCGCGATCAATACGCTGCTCGAACGCAACGGCGCGAAGACGGCGCTGCTGATCACCGAGGGATTCCGCGACATCTACGAGATCGGCCGCGTCAACCGTCCCGATGCCTACAACCTGTTCTTCTCCAAGCACACGCCGCTGGTCAAGCGTTCGCTGCGCTATGAAGTCGCCGAGCGGCTGCGCGCGGACGGCAGCGTCCACAAGCCGCTGGACGAGGCGCGGGTGCGCGAGGTCGCGCGCGAGCTCAAGGCGCAGGGCGTGGAGGCGGCGGCGGTGCTGTTGCTGCATTCCTATCGCCAGCCCGACCACGAGAAACGCGTGAAGGAAATCCTGCTCGAGGAACTGCCGCACGCCTTCGTGACCGCCTCGCACGAACTGTCGCAGGAATACCGCGAGTTCGAACGCGTGTCGACCGCCGTCGCCAACGCCTATGTGGGTCCGCGCGTGTCGGCCTACCTGGGCCAGTTGGAGACGCACCTGGGCGAGCGCGGCTTCGGCGGCGACTTCTATGCGGTCCAGTCCACCGGCGGCCTGTTCCCGCTGGAACATGCGCGGCGCGAATGCGTCCGCATGCTGGAATCGGGTCCGGCCGCGGGCGTCATCGGCGCCCAGGCGATCTGCGCGCAGCTCGGGCTGCCCGACGCCATCGCCTTCGACATGGGCGGCACCACGGCCAAGGCCGGCGTGATCAGCGAAGGGCGGCCGCTCACCACGGGCAGCGCGCTGATCGGCGGCTACGAAAAGGCCCTGCCGATCCAGATCCCCATGATGGACATTTTCGAGGTCGGCACCGGCGGCGGCAGCATCGCGCGCGTCGAGCTGGGCAATGCGCTGCGGGTGGGGCCGCGGAGCGCCGGCTCCATGCCGGGCCCGGTCTGCTATGGCCGTGGCGGCACCGAGCCCACCGTGACCGATGCCAACCTGGTCCTGGGCCGCCTGGATGCCGGGCACTTCCTGGGCGGCGAGATGCCGCTGGACCTGGAAGGCGCGCGCGCCGCCATGCACGAGCGCATCGCCGCGCCGCTGGGCCTGGAGACGGTCGAGGCCGCGGACGGCATCCTGCGCATCGCGGTGACGGCGATGTCGCACGCCGTCAAGGCCGTCACCACCGAACGCGGCCTGGACGCCGGCAGCTTCACCATGGTGGTCTACGGCGGCGCGGGGCCGCTGCATGCCTCGGCCATCGCGCGCGAGCTCGGCATCCGCCGCGTGCTCATTCCCTACGCGCCGGGCTACTTCTCGGCCTACGGCATGCTGTTCAGCGACCTGCGCTACGACTACGTGCGCTCGGTGTTCCGCCACCTGGACGATCTCTCGTTCGACGAGATCGAGTCGCTGTACGCGTCCATGGAAGAAGAAGGGCGCGCGGCCGTCGCGGCCTCGGCGGTGCGGCCGGACGATATCGTCATCGAGCGCTCGGCCGACATGCGCTACGTCGGCCAGGAGCACGCGGTCACCGTCGACCTGCCCCGCGTGTATTTCGAACGCCAGGACCGCGATGCGATCAAGCGCCATTTCGACGACGTCCACGCCATCCGCTACGGCACCAGCGCGCCGGCCGAGCCGGCCGACATCGTCAGCCTGCGCGTGACCGTGCTGGGCGTGATGCGCAAGCCGCCGCGCCACGCGGTGCGGGCCGGTGGACAGACGCCGCCCGAGGACGCGTTGCGCGCCACCAAGCCGGTGTACTTCCGCTCGCACGGCCAGGTGCCGACGCCGGTGTACCGCCGCGACGCCCTGCTGGCCGGCAACCGTATCCCGGGGCCGGCCCTGATCGAAGAACACGCCTCCACGACCGTCGTCCAGCCGGGCGACGAATTGACCGTGGACGACTGCGGCAACCTGCATGTGGCCATCGGGAGCGAACGTTGATGAACGCGCGAGAAACGAACCAGCCCACCGTCGATCCGGTCACGGTGGAGATCATCCGCAACGGCCTCCTGGCCGTCACGGAGGAAATGAAGACCAACCTGATGAGGACCGCCTACAACCTCATCATCTACGAGGCGCTGGATTTCACCGTGGGCCTGTTCACGCCCGAGGGCGACACGGTGTCCATCGGCCTGGGCCTGCCCATGTTCATCCGCGGGATGTCCGAGACCGTCAAGGCCAAGATCCGCCACTTCGGGCTGGAGAACATCCATCCCGGCGACATCCTGGTCACCAACGACGCCTATGTCACCGGTAGCCACCTGAACCATTTCACCTTCACCATGCCGGTGTTCCACGAAGGCCGCATCGTCGCCTTCACCTGCTGCATGGCGCACTGGCTGGACGTGGGCGGCACGCTGGGCCAGGTCACGACCGACATCTTCTCCGAAGGGATACAGATTCCCATCGTCAAGTACCGCCGCGCGGGCGTGGTCAACCAGGACCTGGTCGACATCATCGCGATGAACGTGCGCCTGCCCGAGCGCGCGCTGGGCGACCTGCGCGCGCAGATCACCGCCATCACCACCGGCGAGCGGCGCTTCCTGGAGCTGGTCCAGCGCTACGGCGCCGACGCCGTGCACGGCTCGATCGCGCAGATCATGGACCAGTCCGAGGCGGTGGCGCGGCAGAACACGCTCAGCATTCCCGACGGCGTCTACGAGGCCGAGTCCTACATGGACGACGACGGCGTGGACGTGGGACGGCGCATTCCCATCCGCGTCAAGGTGATCAAGCAGGGCGACGAGATGACCATCGACCTGTCGGACGTGAGCCGGCAGGTGCGCGGCTTCTACAACTCCGGCTTCACCACCGGCATCGCCTGCGCGCAGGTGGCGTTCAAGTGCCTGACCACGCCCACCGACTATCCGGTCAACGACGGCAACTTCCGTCCGCTGAAGGTCGTCATGCCCATGGGCACCGTCATCAGCGCCGAACGCCCGTTCCCGATGCGGGTCTGGATGACCTTTCCCATGACCGTCATCGACACCATCTTCAAGGCGCTGGCGCCGGCCATACCCGACCGCGCCATCGCCGGCCACCATGCCGACCTGGTGTTCCCCAACATCCACGGCATCTCGCCCGAGGACGGCCGCCTGTTCATCGTCGGCATCGGCCCGCTGGGCGGCGGCTGGGGCGCGAAGTCGCGCGAGGACGGCGTGTCGGTCACGGTGTGCATCAACGACGGCGATACCCACAACAGTCCCACCGAGCAGCTCGAGGCCAAGTATCCGGTCCTGGTCGAACGCTACGCCATCCGCACCGACAGCGGCGGCGCGGGCACCTATCGCGGCGGGCTGGGCGCGGAGATGGTGGTGCAGGCGCTGTCCCCCTTCGCGGTGACCACGCGCATCGACCGCATGCATTGCAAGCCCTGGGGGCTGGAGGGCGGCCACGAGGCCGCGGGCAACGGCATCGCCATCCGCCGCAAGGGCGAATGGGACGACGGCATGCCCAACGCCAAGATCTTCAACGTGCGGCTGGAGCGCGGCGATGCCTACAAGATGCTGTCGGGCGGAGGAGGCGGCTTCGGCGATCCGCGCGGGCGCGATCCCGAGACCGTGGCCGAGGACGTGCGCGAAGGCTATGTCAGCGCACAGGCGGCGCGCGATGTCTATGGCGTGGCGGTGACCGCGGAAGGCGCGGTGGACCAGGCCGCCACCGAGGCGCTGCGGGGCCGCCGTGCCGCCTGATGCCGCCGCCCGCGCCGCCGCGCTGCTGCGCCTGTGGAACGACGTGGCGCTGCAGCACGTGTCCATGGGCGGTGCCTGCGCGTGCGGCATGGGTGGCGTGACGCTGCGACTGCAGGATTTCGAGCGCGACATCCTGGACTATTTGCGCGACGAGGCCGGGCGCCTGGGCGAGGCCGAGGCCCATGCCCTGCTCGAACGCCACGCCCCGGCCGGGCAGGAGGGTGGCGTGGCGGCGGTGCTGGCGGCGCTGGCCGATCCCGGCAACGATGCCGCGGCCGCCGGCGCCGCATGGCTGCTGGGCCGCCTGGATCGCACCCTGAGTTCTTTCGCGCGCCTGCACGGCGGCGCGCGTTCCGGAGCCTTGCCATGACGGAGACGGACGACCGCATACCGGTCACGGTGCTGACCGGCTTCCTGGGCAGCGGGAAGACCACGCTGCTGAACCGCCTGCTGGCGCGGCCCGCGCTGCGCGACACGGCGGTCATCATCAACGAGTTCGGCGAGGTCGGACTGGACCACCATCTGCTGGAGCAGAGCGCCGAGGACATGGTGCTGCTGGCCAACGGCTGCATCTGCTGCACCATACGCGGCGACCTGGTCGAGGCCTTCGACCGGCTGGACCGGCGGCTGGCGGGCCAGGCCGCGCCGCTGCGGCGGGTGGTGATCGAGACCACCGGGCTGGCCGACCCCGCGCCCATCCTGCACACGCTGATGAGCGAGCCGGAGGTTGCGCGCCGTTATCGGCTGGACCACGTGGCCGCGACCGTCGATGCCTGCAACGGCATCGATACGCTGGACCGGCAGGAGGAAGCCGTGAAGCAGGCGGCGGTGGCCGACCTGCTGGTGCTGACCAAGACCGATCTCGCGTCCGCCGCGCAGTCCGAGGCCCTGCTGCACCGGCTGCGGGCGATCAACCCCGGGGCCGAGCTGGTACGCGCCGGCAAGGACGACGGCGACTGGCTGGCGGCGCCCGACGGCCGTCCGCGTGACGTGCGGCGCTGGCTGCGTGCCGAGGCGCACGAGGCACATGGCGACGCGCACGGACACCCCGCCCATCATGGGCACGGACATGAACACCATCACCATCACGACCGCACCCGCCACGGCGACCGCATCCGCTCGTACGTGGTGACCCGCGACGAACCCGTGTCATGGGCCGGCGTGCAGCGCTGGCTGGCCATGCTGGCCACGCTGCGCGGCCCCGACCTGCTGCGTGTGAAAGGCATCCTCAACGTGGTCGAGCATCCCGGCACGCCGGTGGTCATCCACGGCGTGCAGCACGTGTTCCACCCCCATTCCTTCCTGCCCGCCTGGCCCGACGACGACCATCGCACCCGCATCGTGTTCATCACCCGCGACGTCGAACGCGACCTGGTCGACGACACGCTCAGGATCTTCGAGCGCCGACAACCCTAGCCCCGCCCCATCACAACGACAAGGAGACCGACGTGAAGCCTTTCATCCGATATCTCGCGGGCCTGCTGGCCTGCGCCGCCACCATGGCCGCCAGCGCGCAGGCCTATCCCCAGCGGCCCGTCCGCGTCATCGTGCCCTACCCGCCGGGCGGCACGGTGGACGCGGTGGCGCGCGTGTTCGCCGACAGCCTGGGCCAGCAGCTGGGCCAGACCTTCGTCGTCGAGAACCGCGCCGGCGCCAGCGGATCCATAGGCAGCGAAGCCGTGGCGCGCGCCCCGGCCGACGGCTATACCCTGCTGGTCAACGCCTCCACCTTCGCGGCGGGCCCGTGGCTGCTCAAGTCGCTGCCCTACGACATCCACAAGGACTTCACGCCCATCACCAACCTGGGCGAGGTGCCGCTGCTGGTTACCGCCAACCCCGGCGTGCCAGCCAAAGACCTCAAGTCGTTCATCGCGCTGGCCCACCAGGCGCCCGGCAAATACTTCTTCGGCGCCTCCGCCGCCGGTTCGGCCAGCCACCTGGCCGAAGCCGCCATCAGCTACGAGGCCAAGGCCGACATCCCCGTCGTGCTGTACAAGGGCACCGGGCCGGCGCTGACCGACCTAATGGGCGGCCACATCAGCGCCGTCATCGACGCCGTGCCGTCATCGCTGCCGCCGGTCAAGGCCGGCCGCACCAAGGCCCTGGCCGTTACCAGCGCCCAGCGCCTGCCGTCGCTGCCCGACGTGCCCACCGTGGCCGAATCGGGCCTGCAGGGATTCGAGATGGTGTCCTGGTACGGCCTGTGGGGGCCGGCGGGCCTGCCCGCCGACGTGGTGGCCAGGCTGCACGACGCCGTGCGCAAGGCCATCGACTCGCCGCGGGTCAAGCAGACGCTGAGCGAACAGGCATTTGTCGGCAAGGGCTCGTCGCCCCCGGCGTTCGCGGACTATGTCCGCGCCGAAAGCGCCAAGTACGGCAGACTGGTCAAGGCGGCGAACATCACGGTCGAGTGAGCGCGGGGGCGGTGGCGAACCGACTGGAGTGCTAGCCCCCGAATCAACGCATTTTCAATTACAGACGTGGGGGAGGTCCGAGGGTTCACCAATGTGAGCACCTATTTAGGGTTTTTCTTGTTTCGTTATTTAAAAGCATCGCTTATTTTCGTTATTCACCAATCAGAGAATATTGCGGGAGGAAACATGAAACGCGTGCTCACAGCTGCAGCATCGCTTGCGCTGCAACCCTCGTTCATGCCGCGGATCCCTGGCAGAACGCAGACATGGTCGGCCGCGACCTAAATGTGCCTTTGCTTGGTTCGATCGGCCACGTCGGTCTTTGGAGTGGCGCAGTTGGTTACGTGATTGAGATGTTGGATGAAGCGACACCGCTTCAACAGAATACGCTCGCAAACTTCAAGTCGAGGACGTCCTATTGGGGGGCGAGTTATTACTCCTCGCTAATGAGCCGACCGAATGTTCAGGTGTGCAACAACATTGCCTATTGCGACAACCTCATTTCGTATGCGCCGGACTATGCGCTCCAGTGGCAGGCAAGCCTCTGGTGGGCCGCTGGAGCTACATACACGACAACGGTGTTTTATACCCATCCACAACCTGGAGGCTGGTACACCCCAGAATCACCCCCTTGGGGTCCCCCGGCCCAGCCGGTCTATAAGGGGCCGACGATGGGTCAGTTCCGATGCGATACCTTCGTGCGAGAGGTGTGGAGAACCGGCAATACGGTCCCCGTTGCTTCTTTCCCCGGCACGCAGTTGCCCAACACGATGTTTTACGCGTTTAGCATTCGGTAAGGGAGGCCGAGATGACATTCAACATGCGCAATATTGCACTTGCGATCGTCCTTTCCGGCTTGTCCCAGGCTCTTGCCGCACAAGACCTTTTGGCTAGCCCGGCTGAGACCTATTTGGGCTCTGTAAACGAGGCGGCCAAGAGTCAGAGCATCGGTGATCTGGATATCGCGACGCGTGCTTTGATCGAGAACCAACGCGTGAGTACTCAGGCTAAGTTCGACACACTCTGGAAGGCTTATCAGATGTATCGCACAGTGCCGACACTCGCGGCTTATACCGTAAGTGCCATCGGGTTTCTCAAGCCAGTTGACCAACTGCAGGCGCTGAAGGACGAGTTTACGCGGAAGGACACGCCGAGCAAGAACCGCGTACAGTTGGTCCAGGCCATCGCTGGCATCTATCGTGCGCCCTCGGCCGGTCCTGCTCTTACTGACGCTGATCAGATCCGGAATAGCGATGTCCTACTTTTTCTCCAACATGCAGCGGCTGACCAGGATAGCGACGTTGCCCGCGCAGCGGTGCTGGCTTATTCGCGCGCAGTTCCCGGGCCGCGCGCGGCGGCTTTGATCCATCAGGCGAACCAGCGGGGCGCCTTGGGCGCGGAGCATTTCATGCGGGAATCCATCATCCAGATTCCCGCGTTGCCTGCTGCCGACCAGGATGCGACCATAGATTCCATTCTCGTACTCGGCGGGCTTCGCGCAAATGGACCGGAAGCCGTCACGCTGACGCGTCTTCTGGGCGCCTACCTGAAGTCCGAAAAGTTCACCGAGTCCATCGGCGCAGGCAGCCGGCAGAAGCTCGATGCGTTTCTCTTGGCGCAGGAGCCCGGCCGCACGCCAGGATGGGCCTCCGGAGGATTCCCCTACGTGGACTACAACAATTGGCTGGAGGCCCGGGGGCGCCTGGCTGGCGTATCGGATAGCGCCATGCCGGATTTCATGCTCGGCCAGTTGCTTGGATCGTCTTCCGGCGGAGAGCAGGTCGCTGCGGTCATGGCGGCGCAGTTCGGTCCTACGATTGCTTCGAAGGCCACGGAGCCCCAGCGCAAGCAACTGTTGCAACGATTGTCCAACACCGGGCAGGTCTCGCTTCTGCCCGGGGTGGGGCAACATGACTTGCATGCGCGAGCGGTTCAGATGCTGGCGCGATAGCAAGGCATGAAAGGCGCGGCTGCCAGGATTAGGAAGGTAACGCCGGCGCCACGCCCGCCATGGTCGGCATGGTGGCGCGCATCATGTCGATGAAGGCGCGCAGCTTGGCCGGGTAGTAGCGGGCGTACGGATAGATCAGGTAGACCGGCAGCGAGGCGGCGCGCCATTGGGGCGCGACATGGCGCAGCCGGCCTTGCCGCAGGTCGTCGGCCACCACCCAGGCCGACGCGATGCCGGCGCCCACGCCGTCCAGCATGGCGGCGCGCAGCGCATACAGGCTGTCGGTGCTCATGCGCGGGCGGATGGGGAAGCGGTGGCCGAGGCCATCGGCGCCGCGCGTCAGCACCACCTCGTTCCGGTAGTACATGTTCAGCGCCACCCAGGGCAGTGTTTCCAGGGCCGCGACCTCGTCCGGCGGCGCGCCGCCCGGCAGCAGGGACGGGGCGGCCACGACGATGCGGGGCACCTCGGCCAGCAGGATGGCGACCACGTCCGGGTCGTTCACCGCGCCCACCTGGATCGCGCAGTCCAGCCCTTCGGCGATGAAGTCGGCGTGGCGGTCCTGCAGCAGCCATTCGACCGAGGCCTCGGGATAGCGGCGCAGGTAGTCGGTCAGCGGCGCGATCATCTGGTCCTGGCCGAAGGCATGCGGCACCAGCACGCGCAGGGTGCCGCGCGGCTCGTCGTGGGCGCCGCGCAGGTCGGCCTCCATGGCGTCCCAGGTCGCGCCCAGTTCCTTCGCATGGGCGTAGCAGCGTTCGCCGTCGCTGGTCAGCGTCATGCCGTGGGTGGAGCGTTGCAGCAGGCGCAGTCCCAGCAGGCGTTCCAGCGTCTGCAGCCTGCGGCTGACCGTGGGCTGGGTGGTGCCCAGTTGCACGGCGGCTGCGGACAGGCTCCCGGCTTCGACGATGCGAACGAAGGTCTGCATCAGTTCGATGCGATCGATGGACGGGGAGGCGCCGGTTTTCATGCGTCAAGCGTATAACGAATCTGCGCCCACAGGGGCTACACGACGTAACTACCGCCATGCACAATCCCGTCCACACTTTTGTTTACGGGTTTACGAGCATGCCATCCATACAAATCGCGCATGGTGCGTCCCTATCTGCCGCACCCGCCACGCGGTTGACCACCTCGCTGGTCGGCCTGCTGGCCGCCGGGGCGGGGCTGAGCGTCGCTTCCATCTACTACAGCCAGCCCATGCTGGGGTTGCTGGGCCAGGACCTGGGGGCCGGTGAAGGCACGGTGGGCCTGGTGCCCACCCTGACCCAGCTGGGCTACGCGGCCGGCATCCTGCTGCTGGCGCCGCTGGGCGACCGCTACGACCGCCGCCGCATCATCGTCGGCAAGTCGGCGGTGCTGGCGCTGGCCCTGTTGCTGAGCGGCCTGGCGCCGGGCGTGGGCTGGCTGCTGGCCGCCAGCCTGGCGGTGGGACTGGCGGCCACGCTGGCCCAGGACATCGTGCCGGCGGCCGCGACGCTGGCGCCGGATGCGCAGCGCGGGAAGGCCGTCGGCACCGTCATGACCGGCCTGCTGCTGGGCATCCTGTTGTCGCGCGTGATCAGCGGCTTCGTGGCCGAATACTGGAACTGGCGCGCCATGTTCGTGGTGGCCGCGGTGTCCATCGCCGGCGTGGGCGTGGTGGCGGCGCGCGGCCTGCCGCGCTTCGCGCCCACCGCGCAGCTGGGATACGGCGCGCTGCTGGCTTCCATGGCGCAGTTGTGGCGCCGCCACGGCGCGTTGCGCCGTGCGGTCTACGCGCAGGGGCTGCTGGCGGTGGGCTTCAGCGCCTTCTGGTGCACGCTGGCCGTGATGCTGCACGACCGCTTCCACCTGGGCAGCACGGCCGCCGGCGCCTTCGGCCTGGCCGGCGCGGCGGGCGCCCTGGCCGCGCCCTTCGCGGGCCGGCTGGCCGATCGCCGCGGCTCCGACGGCGTGGCCCGCATCGCCACCATCATCGCGGCCGTCTCGTTCGCCAGCCTGGCGCTGACCGAGGTGCTGCCGGCACAGGCGCAGCTCGCCTTGCTGGTGGCCAGCGCCATCGGCTTCGACTTCGGCGTGCAGGCCTCGCTGGTTGCCAGCCAGACCCAGGTCTACGGCCTGGAGCCCGCGGCGCGCAGCCGCCTGAACGCCCTGCTGGTGGCCGGGATGTTCATCGGCATGGCCGCCGGCGCGGGGCTGGGCAGCCTGGTGTGGGCGCATGCGGGCTGGCTGGGCGTGGTGGGGCTGGCCACCGCGACGGCGCTGGGGGCGTTGGGGGTGAGGATGGCGCGCGTGGGGGGCTAGCAGGAGCGGGAGGCTGTGGGCCTCCCGTTTTTCATGCGATATCAAATGAAAATATCCTTGTAAAAGAACTTGCATATGCAAGTTTATTTGTGAGTAAATAGGCCATCGCAACCATCACGGTTCCTTCGCCATGGCCTCCAGCTCGACGCGTTCCTCCCGCCGCAAGCCGGTCGATCCGGTCGATGACGAGCCGGATGCCTTCTCGGACCAGCGCAGCGAAAAGAAGACGGCCTACCTGCTGCGGCAGGTGTCCGAACGGCTGGCCATCAGCCTGACCGAGGCGCTGCGCCCCTTCAACCAGACCGCCAGCGTCTACCGGGTGTTGATCGCGCTTACCCGCCGCGACCATGCCCGCATGCGCGACCTGATCGAGCTGACGCTGATCGAGTCCTCCACGCTCAGCCGCACCATCGGCCGGATGGAGGCGCAGGAGCTGGTCACCGTCGAGCAGGACGATGACGACGGCCGCGCGGTCATCGTTTCGATCACCCAGGCCGGGCGCGACCTGCTCGACGCGATGCTGCCGGCGGTGTCGGCGCAGTACGAGTGGTCGGTGCACGACGTGCCGCCGGCGGACCTGGAGATCCTGCGCACCACGCTGCAGCGCATGCTGCGCAACCTGAAGATTTCTCCCATCAAGTAAGCGGCAATCCCTTCAAGCAGTTCTTGCAGTCGGCCTTTCCTGGAAGGAGGCGGTCATGGAAGAGCAGGGTTCACCCATCTGGATCGATGGCAAGCTGGTGGATTGGGCGGATGCGTCCGTCCATTTCGTCAGCAACAGTTTCCAGTATGGGTTCGGGGTCTTCGAAGGCATACGCGCCTATGACGGCGAGCAGGGCACGTCCATATTCCGGCTCGACGCCCACATCGACCGATTGTTCAAGTCGGCCAAGATCATCGGGCTGGACATTCCCTACACCCGGGAAACCATCGTCGAGGCCTGCCGCGAAACCGTCGCGGCCAGCGGCCACTCGCAGTGCTATCTGCGGCCGGTGGCCTACATCGGCTACGGCGGCATGGGGCTGAACTACACGGGGTGCAAGGTCAGCGTGGGCATCGCGGTCTGGTTCTGGGGCGAATACCTGGGCCAGGGTAAGCTGGAGCAGGGCACACGGGTCAAGACTTCGTCCTATACGCGGCATCACATCAATTCGAACATGTCCAAGGCCAAGGCCTGCGGCAACTACATGCTGTTCCAGATGGCACGCACCGATGCGCTGCGCGGCGGCTACGACGAGGCGCTGCTGCTGGACGCCGAGGGGCACGTGGCCGAGGGCTCGGTCGAGAACGTCTTCATCGTGCGCGACGGGCAACTGATCACGCCGCCGCTGACCTATATCCTGGACGGCATCACCCGCGACTCCATCATCCAGCTCGCGCGTGGCGCGGGCCTGGTGGTGCGCGAGGAGTTCTTCACCCGCGACGCCATGTACATCGCCGACGAGGCTTTCTTCGTGGGCACCGGGGCCGAGGTCACGCCGGTGGTGGCGCTGGACGACCGGCCCATCGGCCAGGGCGTGCCCGGGCCGGTGACGCGGCGGCTGCAGTCGCTGTATTTCGATGCCGTGCGCGGACGCGACGAACGCTACGTGCATTGGGTGACCCCGGTGTCCCGCGTTCCCGCCTGAGCGCCATGGATCTCGACTACGCATTGCCCTATCCGTCGCAGCGTTCGCCGGTGCTGGCGCGCAACGTGGTGTGCGCCTCGCAGCCGCTGGCGGCGCAGGCCGGGCTGCGCATGCTGCTGCAAGGCGGCAACGCCGTCGATGCGGCGGTCGCGGCCGCCATCGCGTCCACGGTGGTCGAGCCCACCGCCAACGGCGTGGGCAGCGATGCCTTCGCGATTGTCTGGGACGGCGCGAGCCTGCACGGCCTGAACGCCAGCGGGCGCGCGCCGGCCGCCTGGGATGCGGCGCGTTTCGCCGGGCGCGAGACCATGCCGCGCCGTGGCTGGGACAGCGTCACGGTGCCGGGCGCGGTGTCATCGTGGGTAGCGCTGAGCCGGCGCTTCGGCGCGCTGCCTTTCGAGCGCTTGTTCGAACCGGCCGTGGACTACGCCCGGCGGGGGTTCGCGGTCAGTCCGCTGATCGCCGCGCTGTGGCATCGCATCGCGCCCAACTATGCCGACCAGCCGGGCTTTGCCGATGCCTTCCTGCCCGGGGGGCGTGCACCGGCTGCCGGCGAGACCTTTCGCAATGCGCCGCTGGCCGGCACGCTGGAAGCCATCGCCGCCACCGGCGGCGAGGCCTTCTACCGGGGCGCGCTGGCCGAGGCCCTGGTCGCGCATGCCGCGCGCCATGGCGGCGCGATGACGCGGGACGACCTGGCGGCGCACGAGGCGCACTGGTGCGGCACGCTGTCGCAGCGCATCGGCAACGTCGACGTGCACGAGATTCCGCCCAATACGCAGGGCATCGCCACGCTGATCGCGCTGGGCATCCTGGCGCGCCACGACCTGCGGCGACACGCGGTCGACAGCGTCGAGGCCATGCACCTGCAGATCGAGGCGATGAAGCTGGCGTTCGCCGACGTCGAGGCCTTCGTCGGCGATCCGGCCGGTATGCAGGTCGACCCGAAGTCCCTGCTGGCGGATGACTATCTGGATGCGCGCGCGGCGCTGATCGATCCGGCGCGCGCCGGCGATTTCGGCGCGGGCGCGCCGCGCCAGGGCGGCACGGTTTATCTGGCCGCCGCCGACGCGGCGGGCATGATGGTCTCGTTCATCCAGTCCAACTACGAGGGCTTCGGTTCGGGCGTGGTCGTGCCCGGCACCGGCATCAGCCTGCAGAACCGCGGCATGGGCTTCTCGCTGCGGCCCGGGCATCCCAACCTGGTGGGGTCGCGGCGGCTGCCGCTGCACACCATCATCCCCGGCTTCGCGATGCGCGCGGGCCAGCCCGCGATGAGCTTCGGCGTGATGGGGGGGCCGATGCAGGCGCAAGGGCATCTGCAACTGGCCGTGCGCACGCAGCTGTACGGCCAGAACCCGCAGGCCGCGTCCGACGCGCCGCGCTGGCAGGTGGTGTCGGGACGCAAGGTGCTGGTCGAGGCCGGTATGCCGGAATCCAGCGTGGCGGGCCTGCTGGCGCTTGGCCACGAAGTGCGGCAGGAATCGCCGCAGGCGGCCTTCGCGTTCGGCGGCGCGCAATTGATCCTGCGCGGCAGCGACGGCTACGTGGCGGGATCGGACCATCGCAAGGACGGCGCGGCCGTCGGCTTTTGACTACCGCGTCGCACGCTTCCAAGGGACGCGGCGCGGCGACAGGAGGAGCGAACAGTGAGCGTGCCACGGCAGGAGTTCGAAGCGAGGATGGCCCGCGCGCGGGCGGAAATGGCGCGCGCCGGCATGGACGGGCTGGTGGTTACCGACCCCGTGGGTTTCTATTACTTCACCGGCGAGAAGGCCAGCCCCGGCCGCCCGGCGGCCTTCGTGCTGCCGGCCGAGGGCGAACCGGCCCTGGTGAACTGGAGCGGTCCGGACATGTTCGCGCGCCTGTATCGCCGGCCGGGCCATCCCTGCGTGGCCGACCGGCGCATCTACCCCGAGATGCCGTTCGACCGTGAGCCGGCCACCGACTGGGGACTGCGCGACATCCTGGCCGAACGCGGGCTGCACGCCGCGCGGCTGGGCATCGAGCTGGGCAACGAACCCCGGCTGGGCCTGGGGCTGGCGGACCTCGACCGCCTGCGCGGCGAATTGCCCGGCATACGCTGGGTCGATTCCTCGCCGGTGATCTGGGCCTGCCGCATGATCAAGTCCGAATGGGAGATCGAGCAGCTGCGACAGGCATGCGCGATCGGATCGCGGGCCTGGGCGCAATGCCTGGGATCCTTGAACGAGGGCGTGACGCAGCGCGCGGTCCAGCAGCGCATCATGGCCCTGTACGCCGAACTGGGCGCGGACCTGGATTCCGGGCCGCCGGTCGCGCTGGGCGCCACGGGACCCGGCGGCGCCTTCCGGCGCGGGGACATTCTTTACCTGGACGGCGGCTGCAGCGTGAACGGCTACAAGATGGACATCACGCGGCGCGCGGTGTTCGGCGCGCCCAGCGCGCGCCAGCAGGGCGAGCATGACGGCATGTGGGAAATCCTTTTCCAGGTGATGGAGAAGATCCGGCCCGGCGTCACGACCGCGTCGGTGTTCGAGTACTCGCAGTCGCTGCTGGCCCGGACCGGCTGGACCAACTATTCGGACCACCCCGCCAAGCGCATCGGCCACGGCATCGGGCTGGTCAACGAGCCGCCCTACATCAACGCGTTCGATGCGCACGTGTTCCAGGAAGGCATGAGCATCACGCCGGAACCCAAGATCGAGACGCAGGAAGGGCTGCTGAACGCCGAAGAGCACGTGATCGTGCGCGCGCGGGGGTGCGAGATCATCTCGGGCTCCCTGGACTGGCGGCTGCACGTCATTTCCTAGCGAACCCACAGGCTTCGATGGAGACCGACATGCCCGCCGCCATACGACCGCTCCTGCTGTCCGCCGCCGACGTCGCGCGCTGTGCGCCGCCGCTGGCCGATGTCATCCGTGTCGTCGAGGACACCTACCGCCGCGACGCGGCAGGCGAGGTCGAGGTGCCGGCCAAGGTCGCGCTGCATCCGCACGGGCCGTCCAGCTTCCTGCACGCCATGCCCGCCTGGGTGGCGGGGCAGCAGGCGCTGGGCATGAAGTGGGTGTCGTTCTTTCCGGGCAATGCCCGGCATGGCGCGCCGGACTCCAGCGCGCTGATCGTGCTGAACGATCCGGTCACCGGCGTGCCGGTGGCCATCATGGAAGGGATGTGGATCACCTACGCCCGCACCGGCGCCTGCGCCGCGCTGGCGGCCAGGTATTGCGCGAACCCGGCGCCGCGCCGCGTCGGCCTGGTGGGCTGCGGCGGCCTGGGCGAGTGGTCCCTGCGCTGCCTGGCGGCGCTGTTTCCCTCGATCGCGGAAGTGTTCGTGGCTTCGCAGCGCCCCGCCTCGCGGGCGGACTTCTGCGCGCGCATGGCGGGCCGGGGGCCGTGGACGCTGACGCCGGTGGACGAGATCCGGCAGGCCGTGCAGGACATGGACATCGTGGTGTCTTCCGTACCCAAGCTCCAGACGCACCCCATCGCGGCCGAGTGGTGGTCGCCGGGCACGGTGCTGATCCCGCTCGACATCACGGGCTCGTGGGACGACGCCACTTATGAACGGGCCGACCGCGTGGTGTGCGACCACCGGGACAACCTGGCGCGCGCCTTCGAGCGCTACCGGCCGGGGCTGGCCATCGACGATGCCCGCGGCATCGGCATGCAGGACATCGTGAGCGGCCGCGCCCCGGGACGGGCCGCCGCGACGGATCGGGTCATGGCTTTCATGACCGGCATAGGCAGCATAGACGTGGCGCTGGCGTGGGACATCTACCGGCGCGCCGACAAGCAGAACCGGGGACAGCGCTTCGACCTGGCCTAGGTTCCGGCCGGCCAGGGTTTCCTTACGTTCATGGGAGTTCTTATGAGCAAGCCATGCAGTGGATGCCGTGTGGTCCTGGCCATCGCCAGCCTGTCGTTCGCCGCCGCCGCCTTCTCCGCCTATCCCGAGCGGCCGGTCAAGATCGTCCTGCCCTATCCGCCCGGCGGCGGCGGAGACCTGGTGCTGCGCAACCTGCAGCAGGCCCTGGAGAAGCAGCTCGGGCAGCCCGTCATCATCGACTACAAGGCCGGCGCGGCGGGCAACATCGGCACGCTGGACGTGGTCAACGCCGCGCCCGATGGCTATACGCTGCTGATGGGGCCGACGAACAACTTCGTCATCAACCAGTTCCTGTTCCCCAAGATGGGCTTCGATCCGCTGGCGGCGCTGACGCCGGTCAGCCTGCTGGTCGAGCAGCCCTATCTGGTCACGATCACGGGCGCATTGCCGGCCCGCGACTACGCCGGTTTCGCCGACTATGCCAAGGCCCACCCGGGCAAGCTGAACTACGGATCGCCAGGCGCGGGTACCGTGCCGCACGTGTCCGCGCTGATGCTGTCCGATCAGTTGGACGCGCGCATGGTCCACGTACCCTACAAGGGTTCGCAGCCCGGGGTGCAGGCGCTGGTCGCCAATGACGTGCAATTGCTGATCGCCAGCTACGGCATCGTCGCCGGGCAGATCGCGGCGGGGCGCATCCGCGCCGTGGCGGTGGCCGCCGACCAGCGGCTGCCGGCCCTGCCGCAGGTGCCGACCACGGCCGAGGTCGGCCTGCCGCCGGGCGTCATCCTGGCCAACTGGTGGGGCATCGCGGCGCCGCGCGGCACCGATCCGGCCATCGTCGAGCGGCTGGCCGGCGCCTTTCGCGCGGCGGTGGGGGATCCGGACGTGCAGCGCAAGTTCGTTGAGCAGGGCACGCTGCCGGTGGCGAATTCGCCTGCGCAGTTCGCCGACCGCATGCGGAACGAGGCCAGGGCCTGGAAGGACATCATCGCCCGGACGGGCGTGACGATAGAGTGACCGCCATGCGATGACCCGGGGCGGGGCCATCGCGGCGCGTCAGCCGGCCGGGTCCGGATCGCGCGGCGCGCGCCGCCGTCCGCGTGGCCTGGGCTGGTAGTACAGGGTGGCCACGCCCAGCATCTTGGACAGCAGCCGCAGCAGCTGCTGTCTTTCCTTGGCCGTCAGCGGCTGGACGATTTCGTCCTGGATGTCCTCGAGCATGGGGCCCAGCTGTTCGAGCAGCGCCAGGCCTTCGGCCGAGGCCTCGACGCGCTGGCGCCGGCCGTCGGGCCGGCGCACGATCAGCGAGCGTTGCTCCAGCCGGGCGGCCACCTGTCCGGTGGTCGAGGTATCGAGTCCCACGATGTCGCCCAGTTCGGCCTGATCCACGCCAGGCCGGATCGAGATCGTCTTGAGCACGACGTACTGGATGGGCGTGAGGTTGAAGCGCCGGGTGATGGGCGCGAAGGCCAGCGTGGTCTTCTGCTTGGCGCGCCGGATCAGGTGCCCCGGCATGCTGTACATGACCAGCAGCGGATCGGGCTCGTCGCGCGTAGAGCCGGCCTGGGCCGGCAGTTCGTGGTCGGGTTCGGGCTGCATGGAATCTCCTCGGCGGCAACGTTACCACACCGGTCGGATGAGTTGGCCTGATTATATGTGTGCTTATATGTACACAAATAAAAAAATGATTTAAAAACAATGCATTGTATTTTATAAGCATCGATATTTGACATGATATTTCCATCTTCTTATAGTGTCCGCATGCTTGGAACCCAAGGGGATGGAAATGAGTGGCACCGTGGTCAAGGAACTGGTCCAGCTGATTCCGGAGGGCTTGCCTTCCGGGCTGCGCAATTACTGGTATCCGATCCTGCAATCGGAAGAGTTGCCCGCCGACAAGCCGGTGGGCCTGAAGGTGCTGGGCGAAAAACTTGCCGCGTGGCGCGGCGCCGACGGCCGGCCGAACGTCGTGCGCGACCGTTGCCCGCATCGCAGCATCCGCCTGTCGGTCGGCCGCGTCATGGATGGAGACCTGCAGTGCCTGATGCACGGGCTGCGCTTCGATGGCGAAGGCCGCTGCACGCTCATCCCCTGGGAGACCGCGCACACTCCCCACCACGACCGGCTGGCCGTGCCCGCGTATCCGGCGCGGGAACTGGGAGGCTATATCTGGGCCTACCTGGGCGACCCGGTCCGCTTTCCGCCGCCGCCGCTCGAGACCCAGGTTCCCGAGGAACTGCTCAAGCCCGATGAGTTCATCTGCTTCCGGCTGCCCACCTCCACCTGGAACGCCAACTGGCTGCTGGCCATCGACGGCAGCGACGGTTTCCACGCCGTCGTGCTGCACACCGATTCGCAGGCCGTGCACCGCGCCGAGCGCAAGCCGGGCAGTAACGAGGTGCCGCTGGAAGACCGCCGCATCAAGATCATCCGTACCTCGCACGGTGTGCGCGGCGTGTCGGTCGACCTGGAAGGCAAGCCGATCAATCACGGCCACTTCACGGTCGACGTCAAGGGCCAGCGTTTCTGCCTGCCCTGTCTGACCACCAATCCCATCGTGCCGGCGCCGGGCGCCGCGCCCTACGCGTCGCGGCTGTGGCAATTCCCGCAGGACGCCCAGCACACGACGGTGGTCCGCTTCCTGTCCTGGCACGCCCGGACCGAGGCCGAACGCGCCGCCGCCACGCGCCTGTTCAACGAGGTGGCGCTGCCGCGGCTGGAGCTCGTCAATACCGAGGATGCCTTCGCCGCCGAGGCGCAAGGCGACCTGATCGAGGCGCGCTCGCGCGAATACCTGCTGGCCCCCGACGAAGACGTGATCAAGGTGCGCCGCTTGCTGCGCACCGCCTTCGTGTCGCAGGCCGAGCACGGCGAACGCATCGACAACCCGGCCGGTTCGCTGGCCTATCCCGTCTAGGAGTCAGCATGGGCCACCGGCTCGAAGGCAAGACGGCATTGATTACCGGCGGCGCGGGCGGCATCGGCCAGGCCATAGCCTCGCTGTTCGCGGACGAAGGCGCGCGCGTGCTCCTGGTGGATCGCGACGCCGACGCGCTCGCGGCGGGCGTGGCCCGCCTGGGGCGGGACCGCATCGCCACCGCGACGTGCGACATCGCCGATGAGGCCCGGGTGGCGCGCCTGGGCGACGCCATCCGCGCGCACGGCGACGCGCTCGACATCCTGGTCAACAATGCCGCCACGCGCGAATACCATCGCCTGGCCGATGCCGACGCCGCATCCTGGCAGCGCATCCTGGCCGTCAACGTGATCGGCGCCGGCCTGGTCACCGCGCTCGCCCTGCCCTGGCTGCGCAGGTCGGGGCGCGGCGCGGTGGTCAACGTCGCCTCCACCTTCGGCATCTGCGGCCGGGCCGGCATGGGCCAGTACGACGTCACCAAGGCGGCGATGGTCGCGGCCACCCGCGTGCTGGCCATCGAGGAAGCCCGGTACGGCGTACGCGCGAACGCCGTGTGCCCGGGATCGGTGCTGACCGGATTCACGCTGGGCCGCGCGGCCGCGCGCGGCCTGTCCGAGGCCGAATTGAAGGACCGCGGCTTCGTGCCCGCGCCCATCGCCCGCTGGGGCGAACCGGCCGAGATCGCGGCGCCGGTGTTGTGGCTGGCTTCCGACGAAGCCTCGTTCATCACGGGTGCCGTGCTGCCCGTGGACGGCGGGGTGTCGGCCAGCGGTACGCGCGTCGCCTAGCGCGGCGTTTCCACTCTCGTTCAGGATGTTCCGTATGAAGACCCTTGCCGCACTCCTGCTGTCCTGCGCCGCCTGCCTGCCGATGGCGGCCGCCCATGCGGCCGACGCCGACTATCCGTCGCGGCCCATCACCATCGTCGTTCCCTTCCCGCCCGGCGGCAGCCCGGACATGCTGGCCCGCGTGATCGGCGACAAGCTGGGCCAGCGCCTGGGCCAGACCGTCGTGGTCGAGAACCGCCCCGGCGCGAGCGGCACCATAGGCGCCGCGCACGTTGCCCGCGCGGCGCCCGACGGCCATACGCTGATGATGACGCCCAATACCTTCGTGCTGTCGCCGCTGGTGCTGCCCAAGGGGGTCGTGACCTTCGACGTGCAGGCCGACTTCGCGCCGGTGATACTGCCGGCCAAGACGCTGATGGTGCTGGCGGCGCATCCGCGCCTGGGCGTGAAGAACCTGCCCGAGCTGGTCACCTATGCCAAGGCCCATCCCGGCCTGACCTACACCGGTTCGGCCAATGGCTCGCCGCAGCACGTGGCCGGCGAAATGCTCAAGCAGATGGCCGGCATCGACATGTCCTTCGTGTCGTACAAGGGGCTGGCCCCGGCGCTGAACGACACGCTGGGGGGGCACGTCGACCTGATCTTCGTGCCCTACGGCAACGTCGCCCAGCACGTGAAGGCCGGCGCGCTGACCGTGCTGGGCGGCCTGGACGAGGAACGGCTGGCCTCGGCGCCCGAGGTCGTGCCGCTGCGCGAGCAAGGCTATCCGCGCATGGTGGTGGGGGTGTGGACGGGGCTGTTCGCGCCGCGCGGCACGCCGGCTCCCGTCGTCGACAGGCTCAACCGCGAGATCAACGCGATCCTGGCCCTGCCCGACGTCAAACAGCGGCTGGAAGGCGCCAGCCAGATCCTGGTCGGCGGGCCGCCGGCAACGCTGGCCAAGGTGGTCAAGCGAGACCTGGACACCTACGCGCCCATCGTCCGCAGCGCCGGCATCACGGCGGACTGAGGCGCCGGCCTCAGGTCTGCAGCATCGAGGGCCAGAACATCTCTTCCGGCTCGTACTTGCGCGGCGTCAGGCCCTGCCTGTGGGCGTAGGCCAGCATGCGGTCCACTTCGTGGCGGGTCCTGGCGAAGCCCCACGGGTAGATGTCGGGCCCCGCCGCGCGGCGTTCCTCTTCCCACAGCGCGCGATACCACAGCGAGGTGGTGTGGATGCGCGCCCATTCCTCCTGCTTGCGGTAGCAGGCCTGCTTGGATGCTTCCCAGGCGTCGTACAGGCTTTGCGCCACCCACGGATGGGCTTCGAGAATGCTGGTGCGCACCAGCAGCGTGTGCATGATGGGAAAGCAGCGCGTGCGGGCGAAATAGGCGCGTTCCTCGGCGCCGTGGTCGGGGAACAGGAAATCGATGTCGGGATGGACGTTCGGCGCCCACACCTCGGTGGTGATGCCCGCGTCGATCGCGTTCGAGGCCAGCAGGTCGTACTGCGAGGACCCGGCCGGCGCGATCTCCATCTTCAGCCACGGCGGTGGCGTCCAGTCCGGCAGCCGCACCGGTTGCCAGGCCACCCAGGTGATGGACGACAGGTCGACGCCGTAGTCTTCTTCCAGGATGCCCTTGGCCCACAGCGCGGCGCTGGTGGCCCAGGTCTGCACGCCCACGCGGCGGCCGTTCAGGTCGGAAGGCTGGGTGACGCCGCTGCGCCGGTTGATGTAGATGTACGAGTGCCGGAACATGCGCTTGACGAAGATCGGCAGCGCGGTGAAGCCCAGGCTGCGGCGCGGCAGGTCGGCGATGTAGGTGCCGGTGAAGAACTCCGCGACGTCGAACAGGCCGCGCGCGCTTTGCGACTGGCGGCTGACGTCGTCGTCGTTGACGGTGATGTCGAGTTCGATGCCCCGCGGACGCACGGTGCCGTCGATCAGGGCCTGGGCGCGGTCGTAGGGACCGCAGGTCATGCTGAGTTTCAAGGGAGGCGCGGACAACGGTTGCTCCTTGCGGCGAGGCGCGATCAGTTGGCGCGGATCTTCAGGTCGGCGGTCAGTCGGCGATAACGCTCGTCGTCCTCGCGCATCTGCCGGCTCAAGGCCTCCGGCGCGCCGCCTTCGGGCTGGTAGCCGAGCTGGTCGAGCCGGGCGCGCATCGCCGGCTCCTTCAGCACGGCATTGATTTCCTGGTTGAGCCGGGCAATGACGGGCGCCGGCGTGCCCAGCGGCGCCAGGATGCCGAACCATGCGGTGGCCTGTACGTCGCGATAGCCGAGCTCGGCCATCGCCGGCACGTCGGGCATCTGCGGCGAGCGCCGGGGCGAGGACGTGGCCAGGGCGCGCAGCATGCCGTCGCGGAAGTACTGGGTGTTGCCCGAGGTGGGCATCCAGGCCATGTTGACCTGTCCGCCCAGCAGCGCCGTCACCATCTTGGCCACGCCGCCGTACGGGACGCTGGTCAGTTCCAGCCCGGACTCCTTGCGGAACTGCTCGCCCATCACGTTCATCGGCGAGCCGTTGTCGCCGCCGGAGTAGGCGAAGCCGGGATCTTTCTTCGCCACGGCGATGAAATCCTTCACCGTCCTGATGCCGTGGCTGTCGGCGAACTTGCCGTTGACCGCCATGACCATCATGGTCGAGACCGGCATCACCACCGGCGCCAGTTCCTTCGTGACGTCGACCGTGGCGGCGTTCTGCGCCAGCACGTAGGGCGCGATGACCAGCGTGTTGGGCATCAGGAACAGCGTGTAGCCGTCGGGCGCGGACCGCGCCGCCTGGCGCGCCGCGATCATGCCGGAGGCGCCGGGCCGGTTCTCGACGATGACGCTCTGCCCCAGGCGGGGCTGCAGGCGCTCGGCCAGGACGCGGGCGAAGGTATCGACGCCGGCGCCGGGGCCCGACGAGACGATCAAGGTCAAGGGCCGGCTGGGCCAGGCCTCGCCCTGGGCGTGGGCCGCCCAGGGCAGCAGACAGGCCGCGGTGGCGGCGGCGAGGGCAAGACGGCGAAGGCAACGCATGAGAGGGCCCCTGAACGATGTGCGGACCGTTGGGGCCCATGTCATGAAAACGTGGAGCGACTATATCAATACGGAAATATCAAATCAATATAATTTATAAGACGATGATTTTTAAGGAATTAATAATAAGTACAGTTATACGTATACTTAAATGGAATCGGACTCGGGCCCACCCGCCGGTGGACGACCGGGCGCCACCGCCATTTCTTGACACGGTTTCTTCCTTTGCCGCACTATGGTCGATAAGCGGTCATTAATAACCGCTAAGCGGATAACAAAGGAGACCATCGATGAAATGCTTTTTCCGCGGGACCTGGGCGCTCGCCCTGGCCCTGCTGCTACCCGCCGCGCCCCAGCCCGCAGCGGCCGCCCAGCAGGACTATCCGAACCGGCCGATACGCCTGCTGGTCGGCTTCGGTCCGGGCGGCCCCACCGACCTGACCTTCCGCAAGCTGGCCGAACTGGCGGCGCGCCATCTCGGCCAGCCCATCATCGTCGAGAACAAGCCGGGCGTCGGCGCCACGCTGGCCGCCTCCACCATGGCCAGGCAGGACAAGCCCGACGGCTATACCATCGCCTCGGCCACGGCCGGCATGTTCCGCGTCCCGTACATGCAGAAGGTGGACTGGGACCCGATCCGCGACTTCACCTGGATCGCGGGGCTGGGCGGCTATACCTTCGTGCTGGCGGTGAAGGCGGATTCCCCGTACCGGACGGCGGCCGACCTGGTGCGGTACGCCAAGGCCAATCCGGGCAAAGTGTCGGTGGCGACCGCCGGCGCGGGCACCAGCATGCATCTGCTGACCGAGGCCTTCGCCGCCGCTGCCGGCGTCGAGCTGACCCACGTCGGCTACAAGAGCAGCAGCGAAGCCGCCGTCAGCCTGCTGGGCGGCCAGACGGTGGCGGCGGTGGACGCGGTGGGCAGCCTGCTGCCGCACGTGCAGTCGGGCGCGCTGCGGCTGCTGATGTCGTTCGACGCGGAGCCGACGCCGCTGCTGTCGGACCTGCCTACCGCCCGCAGCCTGGGCTACGACATCGCCAATTCCGCGCCCTATGGATTGATCGGGCCCAAGGGCATGCCGCCGGACGTGGTGCAGAAACTGGCGGCCGCCTTCAAGGCGGCGGTGGACGACCCGGAGTACGCCAAGCTGCTGGAGAAGCTCGGGCAGACCTACTGGTTCAGTCCGCCCGCCGACTATGGCAAGTTCGCCGCCAGCTACTACGTCTCGGAACGCAAGCTGGTCGAGCATGCCAAGCTGATGCGCCAGCCCTGACCGCGCCAGGAGGAATGGCACCATGAAGATCGTGATCGCGGGCGCGGGCATAGGCGGGTTGACCGCCGCGCTCAGCCTGCATGCCGCGGGCATCTCCGACGTGACGGTGCTGGAGGCCGCCCGGCGGATCCAGCAATTGGGCGTGGGCATCAACCTGCCGCCGCACGCCGTGCGCGAGCTGGACGAGCTGGGACTGGGCGAGCGGCTGGCGTCCTTCGGCATCCCCACGTCCGAGCTGGCCTACGTGGACAGCGGCGGCCGGCTGATCAACGCCGAGGCGCGGGGCCTCGCGGCCGGCTACCGGTGGCCGCAGTATTCGGTGCACCGGGGCAAGCTCCAGGAGCTGCTGCTGGCCGCGGTGATCGAGCGCCTGGGCCCGGAGGCGGTCATGGCCGGGCAGCGCGTGCAGGACGTGGCCCAGGAGGCCGGAGGCGTGCGGGTGACGGCGTCGCCTGCCGCCGGCGGCACGGCTGTCTTCGAGGCCGACGTGCTGGTGGGCGCCGACGGCATACGCTCGGCCGTGCGCGCCGCGCTGCATGGGCACGGATCGCCGCTGGCCACCAACGGCTGGACCATGTTTCGCGGCGCGGCGCCGGGGCCGGCCTTCCGCGGTGGACGCTCGATGGTGATCGTGGGCGACGAGCATCTGCGCTGCGTGGTCTATCCCATCGGCCCGGGCGTGCTGAACTGGCTGATCGTGCGGCCCACCGAGCCGGGCGCCGCGGGCGAACTCGGCAACTGGAACCGCCCCATCGCTCCCGAGGCGGTGGCCGCCCACGTCGCCCACTGGGACTTCGACTGGCTGGACATCCCGGCGCTGGTGCGCCGGACGGACGCGGCCTACGAGTATCCGATGGCGGACATCGATCCCTTGCCGCGCTGGACGGCCGGGCGGGCCACGCTGCTGGGCGACGCGGCCCATGCCATGTATCCCTTCGGTTCCAATGGCGCATCGCAGGCCATCATCGACGCGCGGGTCCTGGCCTACCACCTGGCCATGCAGCCCGGTCCGGACGCCGCGCTGTCGGCCTACGAACAGGCGCGCCGCGAGGCCGTGGCCGCCGTGCAGCGGGCCAACCGCAGTATGGCGGGCGATGTGATGAAGCGGGTCAGCACCCTGGCGCGCGCCAGCGACCATGCCTCGGCGGCGGCCGAACTGGAGCGGGTGGAGCAGTCGTACCGCCAACTGGCGGGTTTCGACGTCGCGACGCTGAACGAACGGCCGTCGTGGAGCGTGGCGCGGACCTGAGCCCGCGTCGCCCTACATCGTGGCCGCCCGGATCTGCGAGGCGGCCTGCCGCAACTCGGCCAGGTACAGCTTCAGGGCTTCTTCCTGCGTGACCTGCCCGGTCGGCAGGCTGACGTTGATCGCGGCGATGGTGTTGCCGTCCTGGTCGCGCACCGGCACGGCCAGGCCGCAGATGGCCTCGTCCAGTTCCCCGTCTATCCAGACGTAGCCCTGCTTGCGCGCCGCCAGGATGCGCTCGCGCAGCGTGTCGGGATCGACCACGGTGGCGCCGGTCAGCCGCTTGAACGTGGCGGTTCGCAGATACTGTTCCAGCGCGTCGTCTGGAAGGCCGGCCAGCAGGATGCGCCCCATCGACACCGCGTGCGCGGGCAGGCGGCTGCCCAGCGACGGGCTCATGGTCAGGATGCGCTTGGAGTGCTGGCGCTGGATGTAGACGATGTGTTCGCCATCGAGCACCGACAGCGCGCACGATTGCTTGATGCGCCCGCACAGTTCTTCCAGGCTGAGCTGGGCCTGGCGCCAGTAGGGCAGGCTGTTCAGGTAGGACAGGCCCAGGCGCAGCACGCGCGGCGTCAACCAGTAGCGCTTGCCGTCGGTCTGCACGAAGCCGAGCTCGATCAGGGTCAGCAGGAAACGCCGCACCGCGGTGCGCGGCAGGTCCACTTCTTCGGCGATTTCCGCCAGGTTTTTCCGATGCGCGCCGTGGCCCATGGCCTCGATCACGGCCAGGCCGCGGGCGAAGGTGCGGACGAACGATTCGCTTTCTGGGGTCGCCATGGGTCCTCCACGGCCTTGACAGCGCAGGCCGGAATCCAAATAATGGTCATAGAGCGGATACTTATATCCGCTAAGCGGTCATTCTAGCAGATCCAGGCCGCAGGTCAACACCTCTCAATGGACTTCCATGGCAACCGAGACAAGCTTCGAGACCGATTTCTGGAAAGACGAGCAATTGCGCAAGACCTGGGACGACATCGTCCCCGGCGAACCGCGCAAGACCCTGCCCTACACGCTGACGCTGGAAGCGATCCAGAAATACTGCCGCGTGGTCGGCGACATGCACCCGCTCTACTTCGACGAGGAGTATGCGCGCAACAGCCCCTACAAGGGCCTGATCGCCCCCCCGGCCATCCACATCCTGCTGATGTTCGCGTGCACGCCCACCGACGACTGGATGCGCAGCCCCGGCACCGTCAACGCCGGCCAGTCGTGGAGCTACAACCAGCCGGCGCGGCCCGGCGACGTCATCCGGCTCGAGGCGCGCGCGCTGGACAAGTTCATCCGGAAGAACCGCCTGTTCGTCGTGCACGACAACGTGTTCTTCAACCAGCGCGACGAAGTCATCTGTTCCGGCCGCGGCTGGACCATCCGCCCCTTCTGAAGGTCAATCATGAGCAACGCATTCGACACCCTGAAGCCCGGCCTGACCATCGAGGGCACGCCTTTCTCCCCTACCCGCGAAACCATCCGCGATTTCTGCGAGGCCTCGCTGGACTACAACCCGCTGCACTGGGACGACGAATACATGAAGGGTGATTTCGGCCGCACCAACTTCGGCGGAATCATCATGCACGGCATGAACAACTTCGGCGTCATCACGAAGATGCTGACCGACTGGCTCTATCCGCTGGGCGGCATGCAGCGCCGGCTCGAGACGCGCTGGAAGATTCCCGTCAAGCCGGGCGACACCATCACGCCCACCGCCAAGGTGTCGGCCGTGCAGGCCACGAAGAAAAGCCGCTGGGCCACGCTGGAGGTGCAGGTGGCGAACCAGCGCGGCGAGATCGTCGCCGCGGGCGAGGCCATGGTCGAGTTCCCGCACGAACTGGGCGCGGCCTGAGCGCTTCCGAACGATAGAAGAAAGGAGACGACATGACGATGCGCATCCAGCGTGCCCTTGCCGTGCTGGCCAGCGCGGCGGGCATGGCACTGCCCGCCCTGGCCCACGCCCAGAACTTTCCCACCCAGCCGGTCAGGATCGTCGTGCCGTTCCCCCCGGGCGGCACCACCGACATCCTGGCCCGCCAATTGGCGGCCGAGCTGCAGAAGAACTGGGGCCAGCCGGTCGTGGTGGAGAACCGCGCGGGCGCCAGCGGCACCATCTTCTCGGAGCAACTGGCGGGCATGCAGCCCGACGGCTACACGCTGATGCTGACGGCCACGCACCACGTCATCAATCCCGGCCTGTACAAGAACCTGCGCTACAACACGCGCACGGACTTCACGCCCATCGCCCAGGTCGCGGCCGTGCCCAACGTGCTGGTGGTGAACCACGCCTTCCCGGTGCGCACGGTGCAGGAGCTGATCGCCTACGCCAGGCAGCATCCCGGCAAGGTGGACTTCGGTTCGGCCGGCACCGGCGGCGCCAATCACCTGTCGGGCGAGCTGTTCAAGTCCATGACCGGCATCCAGATGACGCACATCCCCTACAAGGGCGCGGCGCCGGCGCTGAACGACCTCTTGGGCGGACAGATCCCCGTGATGTTCGACTCGGTGCCGGGCGTGATCCAGCACATCAAGTCCGGCCGCCTGCGGGCCCTGGGCGTGACCTCGCTCAAGCGTTCGCCGGCGCTGCCGGACGTCCCCACCATCGACGAGGCGGGCGTGAAGGGTTTCGAGGCCACCGCCTGGTTCGGCCTGTACGGTCCCGGCCGCATGTCGCCCGAGCTGGCGAACCGGCTGTCGGCCGACGTGCGCAAGGCCTTGTCCAGCGCCGCGGTGCGCAAGGAGTTCGCGGCGCAGGGCGCCGAGCCGGGCACCATGACGCAGCCCGAGTTCGCCGCGTTCGTCGACGCCGAGCTCAGCAAATGGTCCAAGGTCATCGCCGACGCCAACATCAAGATCGACTGATTCCGACATGTCTTCCGAAACCACACGGGCCGCCATGGGCGGCCAGACCGGCGCGCTGTCGCACATTCGCGTCCTGGACCTGTCGCGCATCCTGGCCGGACCCTGGTGCACGCAGAACCTGGCCGACATGGGCGCCGAAGTCATCAAGGTGGAACGCCCCGGCACCGGCGACGACACCCGCGCCTGGGGGCCGCCGTGGGTGCGCGACGCCCAGGGCGCGGACACCACCGACTCCACCTACTACGCCGCCGCCAACCGCGGCAAGAAATCCATCACCGTGGACATCGCGCGGCCCGAGGGGCAGGCGCTGGTGCGGCGGCTGGCGGAGCGGTCCGACGTGGTGGTCGAGAACTACAAGATCGGCGACCTGAAACGCTACGGGCTGGACTACGACAGCCTGTCGCGCATCAACCCGCGCCTGGTCTATTGCTCCATCACGGGCTACGGGCAGGACGGCCCCAGCGCCCACAAGCCGGGCTACGATTTCGTGTTCCAGGCGCAGGGCGGCCTGATGAGCATTACCGGCGAGAACGACCAGCTGCCGGGCGGCGGGCCGCAGAAGGTCGGCGTCGCGATCGCCGACGTGATGACCGGCATGTACGCCACCATCGCCATCCTGTCCGCCTTGCAGCATCGCACCGTATCGGACCGCGGCCAGTACATCGACATGGCGCTGCTGGACTGCATCGTGGCCCTGGGGGGCAACCAGGTCACGGGCTACTTCGCCAACGGCAAGGTCCCGCACCGTTACGGCAACGCCCACGCCAGCCTCGTGCCCTACCAGGTGTTCGCGGTGGCCGACGGCGAGATCGTGGTCGCGGTGGGCAACGACAAGCAGTGGCAGCAATACTGCGCCGCCATCGAACGCCCGGACCTGGCCGGCAACGAACGCTGGAAGAAGGTGACCGGCCGCATCGTCGGCCGGCAGGAACTGGTGCCCGAGCTGGCCCGCACCATGCTGGCCCGGCCGCGCGACGAATGGATCGCGCGGCTGGAGGCCCACGGCGTGCCCTGCGGCCCGATCAACGACTACGCCCAGGTGTTCGAGGACGCCCAGGTGCGGCATCGCGGGCTGCGCGTGGACATGCCCAAGGCCGACGGCGGCATCGTGTCGACCATCGCCAGCCCGCTGCGGCTGCGCGGCACCCCGCCGGCCTACGACCGGCCGCCGCCCGTGCTGGGCGACTCCACCGACGCCGTGCTGCGGGAGCTTCTGGGCTGCAGCGAAAAAGACATCGCCGCCTACCGCCGCGATGGCATCGTGTGATGCCCGCGCCCCGACATCCCGCTTTCCATTGAGACCATGGATTCCCGTACCTCCGCCTCCGCAGCGCCGGCCTCGCCGCTGGCCATCTTCCGCGACCACCTTTCCCGCGGCGAACTGGCCTATCAGTACGACCCGGCCAGCGGCCGGCCCGTGTTCCATCCGCGCGTCATCGGCCCGGGCACCGGCAATGACGACCTGCAATGGCGCGTCAGCACGGGCAAGGGCACCATCCATGCCGTCACGGTCATCAGTCCTCGCGGCGAAGCGCCCTACAACGTCGTGCTGGTCGACATGGACGAAGGCTTTCGCCTGATGAGCCGGGTCGAAGGCTTGGCGCCCGAAGAGGTCCGCATCGGACTGCGCGTGCGCATGCAGGTACACCAGCCGCAGGATGGGCAGCCTCCCTATCCGGTCTTTCGCCCGGAGGCCGCATGAACTCCCAAGCATTGAAGCGCGGCGCCTGCGCCATCGTCGGCGTGGCGGAGTCGGACCTGGGCGAAGTCGCGGCCGGGTTGTCGCCGCTGGATCTCATGGGCCAGGCGACTTCCCGCGCCCTGCGCGACTGCGGCCTATCGCTGCGCGACGTCGATGGCGTGTTCGCCACCACCTCGCAAAGCCGCATGCCTACCCTGGCGCTGTGCGAATACCTGGGCATCGCGCCGCGCTACCACGACGGCACGAACATAGGCGGATGCAGCTTCATGTCCATGGTGGCGCACGCGCAGCTGGCGATCCAGGCCGGCCTGTGCGAGGTCGCGCTGATCGCCTATGGCAGCACCCAGCGCAGCGCCGGCCGCAGCAACGTGGCCGCGCCCGACGTCAATCCCTACGAGGCCCCCTACCGGCCCATCTACACCGCCAGCTCGTACGCGCTGGCGGCCTCGCGCCACATGCACCAGTACGGCACCACGCGCGAACAGCTGGCGCAGGTCGCGGTGGCCGCGCGGCAATGGGCCCTGCTCAACCCCGTTGCGTGGGAGAAGACCCCGCTGACCGTGGACGAAGTCCTGGGCGCGCGCATGCTCAGCCATCCCCTGACCGTGCGCGACTGCTGCCTGGTCACCGACGGCGGCGGCGCGCTCATCGTGACCTCGGCCGCACGGGCGGCCACCCTGCGCAAGCCGCCCGCCTACATATTGGGCGTGGGCGAACACCTCAGCCACTATCACATCACCAGCATGCCTGACCTCACGGTCACCGGCGCCGCGCAGTCGGGCGCGGCGGCCTACGCCATGGCCGGCCTCGGTCCGCGCGACATCGACGCGGTCCAGGTGTACGACGCCTTCACCATCACCACGCTGCTGTTCCTGGAAGACCTGGGCTTCTGCCCCAAGGGCGAGGGCGGCCGCTTCGTGGCGGACGGGGCGATTGCGCCGGGCGGCAGCCTGCCCGTCAATACCAACGGCGGCGGGTTGTCGTACTGCCATCCCGGCATGTATGGGGTGTTCGTGCTGATGGAGGCCGTGCGCCAAGTGCGCGGCGAAGCGGGCAGGCGCCAGGTGGCGGGCTGCGAGACGGCCATCGCGCATGGCAACGGCGGGACCTTGTCCAGCCAGAGCACGGTCATTCTGGGAGGCGCGGCGACGGTCTGAAGCGGCCACATGCGGCAAGGGCGGAGCGCCGGTTCCGCCTGGTGTTCGCCAGTCCCCCCTGGTGGCTACCAGCGATAGGTGGCGGTGGCTACCACGGAGCGCGCCGGTCCGTAGTAGCAGTTGCCGAATCCGCAGTTGGCGATGTAGGTCTTGCCGGCAAGATTGCGCAGGTTCAAGGCCAGGCTCCAGCGGTCGATGTCGTAGCCAAGCATGGCATCGAAGATCGTGACGGCCGGAATCTTCGCGGACGCCGTTTCGTTCTCGCCCCGGGTCGTGCCGGTATAGCGCATGCCCAGGCCCACCTTTACGCCGCTCGCGAAGCGATAGTCGCCCCATATCGACAGCCTGTGGCGGGGCACGGCGGTTGCCTGTTTGCCGATCTCGTCGGGATTGGCGCTGCCCGTGACGATGGCCCGGGGCGTGAAGCTGTAGGAAGCCGTCACGTTCAATTGGTGCGTCAGTGCGGCCGTGGCCTCGAGTTCAATCCCGCGCACCGACACCTCGCCGGTCTGGCGGGGCTGGAAGTTCACGTCGTAGGTGACGTAGTTCTGGCGCCGCAGGTCGAAGACCGCCGCGCTGTAGCTCTCCTTGCGCCCCGGGGGCAGATAGCGGACGCCGGCTTCGTACTGGCGGGCGGTCTCGGGCTTGAAGGCCTCGCCCGTCGCCGGATCGAGCGCGAGCGTAGGGATGAACGACTGCGCATAGCTCAGGTAAGGAGCCCAGCCGCCGGGCGCCAGGTACACGACCCCGCCGCGGGCGGTGAACTTGTGGTCCTTCATGATCGTCGTCGTGCCATCGGCACGGCTGAAGGTCTTGGCTTCGGCGCTGTCGTAACGGCCTCCCAGCGTGAAGACCCATTTTTCGCGCCATTTGATCTGGTCCTGGACGTAGGCGCCGGTCTGCGACAGCCGGGTGATGCCGTCGGTGTAGGGATCGGCGAGTTCCACCGCGCCGCCATAGACGGGCGCGTAGATGTCCAGCACGGGCGCGGTGCCGCTGCTGCGGCTGACCTGGTCTATCCGGGTGCGCTGGTGGTCCAGCCCGAACAACAGCTTGTGCTGCCAGTCCCCGGCTCGAACATCGGCTTGCAGTTGATTGTCGATGGCCAAGGCCGTCATCTTCTCCTTGCTGCTGAAGGGCGTACGCGACAGCAGCCGGAAGTTGGCCGGATCGAGCGCGTCGTTGTCGTTCACCGTAACGAAACGCGGGCCGCTCAGTTGCCGGTAGTCGACATCGAGATGTGCGTAGCGGGCATTCTGGCGCACGGTCCAGGTGTCGTCGAAGCGATGTTCGAATTGGTATCCGACCATTTGCTGGTCCTGGTTCAGGCGATCGAAATTGCGATCGCCGATGAACAATGAATCAGGTATCCGGGTGCCGATGGGGGTGGGCACGAGAGATCCGTATTCAGGCGCTACGCGGGTCAGCGCACCGGCACGAATGCGGCCCAATTGCGACAGCAGTGTCAGCGACGTATCGCTCGAGGGCTGCCAGGTCAACGAGGGCGCGATATAGGTATGGTCGTCCCGCATGCCGCCTTGGCCGAGCTCCCCATCGCGAACCACGCCCGTGATGCGATACAGCAGCTTGCCGTCGGCGTCCAGCGGGCCCGAGAAGTCGGCGGCGACCTGCTTGCGCCGATGGTCGCCCATCTGTACCTGCAGTTCCCGCACGGGTTCCGCCGTGGGACGCTTGCTGATGACATTGACGACGCCACCCGGGTTGCCCTGTCCGTAGAGCACGGAAGCCGGCCCCCGCAAGATCTCGATGCGTTCCGCGCCGTAGTTCTCGATCTTCCAGAGGCCGAAGTTCCCGTTGTTGCGCAGGGGCAGGCCGTCCATATAGAACCCGGGGCTGTAGGCGTCGAAGCCCCGCACGGTGATCCAGTCGAAACGAGAGTCGATGCCGTAGGGCGAGATGCCGACGCCGGGGGTGTAGCTCAACGCGTCCTTGAGTGTCGTGGCGCCGATCGCCTGGATGCGGTCGGCGGTGATCACCGAAATCGACTGCGGAGTTTCGATGATCGGCGAATCCGTCTTGCTGCCGGTCGAGCTGCGCCTGGCTACGTAGCCAGAGACCGGTCCGTAGGCATTCTCCCTTTCGAGATTGGCGGTGACGACGACCGGCGCCAGCATCGTGGCCGGACCCGAGTGCGAAGCGGCCCTCACGATCACGGTATTGCCTTCGCTGACCGCTTCCAGTCCGGTTGCGGCCAGGAGCCGGTCCAGCGCCTGCCTGGGGGTCATGCGGCCGGATACGGCCGGCGCCACCTTGCCCGCCACCAGTTCGGGAGAGAACAAGAGCTGTAGCCCGGCCTGGCGCGCCAATTCGTTGAGCGCCTGTCCAAGCGGCTGGCTGGCAAGCGAGACGTCCAGGGCGGCAGGGACCGATTGGGCAGCGGCAGGAAGGCCGGCCACCAGCATGGCGACGCAAGCCAGGGGAACGAGGATAGGGCGCAACGGCCGCATGGTTGTCGACTCCGAACAGTAATGGAAACGAGAAGCACTACTGATGTAGTCGTACGGGGCGGCAAAACCCGCATGTGTGGCGAAACAGAGGACTGGAAGTTTTTTCCGGGTGCCGGGACCCGGGTCGTTTTGTCAGCGCAGGCCGACGATCTCGGTCGTGCCGCCGCGCCGCTCCAGCCGTACCGGCAACAGTCGTGGCAGCGCCTGCGCGAAAGCCCCGGCCTGTCTCAGGTCGAAGCTGCCCCCGAGGCGCAGGTCGGCTACCGCGGGATCCCGAACTACCAGACCGGTGTCGGCATAGCGCTCGAACTCGGCCAGCGCCAGGGCCAGCGGCGTATCGCCGAAGGTCACCCGGTCCGCGCGCCAGGCACCCACGGCTTGCACGGGCAGATCGACGATCGCCTCCAGCCGGCCAGCTTCGTTGGCCGTGACGCTCTGCCCCGCATGCAGCTCGACACGGTCGCCGGCCGCCGTCTTCCGTTCTTCCTGTCTTGGGACGCCGGTTACCCGCACCTGTCCCGACTCGACCGCGACGATAGCCTTGCCCGCGTCGAGGCCGTCATGCGTATACCGCACCGAGAAGCGCGTGCCCACGACGGTGACTCGCGCGGCGCCCGCCGCGACGTCGAAGGGGCGGGTCGGATCGGCGCTGACCGCGAACATGGCTTGACCGTCCAGCAGCTTTGCATCGCGCCGATGCCGATACAGGTGCACCTGGACCCGCGTGGCGGTGTCCAACTGCAGTATGCTGCCATCGGGCAGCTCGACATCGAGGCGCTGGCCTCGGGCCGTGACGTAGTCGCCGGCGAAAACGGGTTTGCTGCGCCAGTGCTCCAAACCGGCCCAGCCCGCCATCAACACCACCGTCGCGACGGCCGTGGCCGCCCACGGCCATGCCCAGCCCAGGCGGGGCACCAGGCGAGCGGACAGAGATGGGCGAGACCGCCGGGCCGTCCCAGCTCCGGCCATGGCGGCCGGCGGGCCGCGCCGGTTCAGGCCCGTCCTGATCGATTCAATGGCATGTTCCGGAAGCGCGCTGACCCGCTGGAAGCTTTCTTCCATGGCACGATAGGCCTCGACATGAGCGGGATCCGCGGCCAGCCATGCCTGGAGCCGGCTCGCGGAGGCTTCATCCATGCCGTCCTTCCCGCGCGACACCCACAAGGCGGCCTGCAGTTCCACTTCGTCCTGAGTCTGAACGTACCCGTCCAACTCGCGCAGATCGGCGTCGTTCGGCTTCATGGAATCCTGACGCCCGGTACGTCTGCCCCGGCTTGCGGAGCATCCTGTCCCTGCAATCGTTTTTCGCAGGCGCGGCAAGCCAGCCGGCCGCGGGCCACGTGCTTTTCCACCATGCTGACCGAGGTATTCATGCGCTGGGCGATCTGGGTGTGCGACAGGCCGTCGAACACGTGCAGGACGAAGGCCTCGCGGCAACGGGGCGGCAGCGCCTCGATGGCGGAGACATAGGCTCGTACTCGTTGAGTCGATGACAGGATCGCATCAGGCTGCGACTGGGACGGTATCGCCGGATGCTCGGCCTCGGCCAGCAAGTCGATGCTTTCGTGGCCGCGCACGAGCTCGCGCCGATGCTGGTCCACCATGATATGGCGCGCCGTCTGGTACAGCAACGCCCGGGGCTCCGCGATCGGCTGCCTGCGCTGGATGGCCAGGAAGCGCGCATAGCATTCCTGCACGATGTCGGCCGCCGCATCGCGGTTGTTGACCGCTCGGGCACAGAAATTCAGCAGTTCTCTGTAGTAGTGGGCAACCACGAAGCGTCCAGGACCATGGGATGGGCGTCCCATCGACCGGCGGCGTTGGAAACAGACGGCTGACCTGTCGCGTCTAGAAGATAGGAATGGTTCGCATTATCATCGCGGTGTGAGTGGCTGTCAACGCCCGGCCGAACCAGACTTCCGATGCGCGCCGAAGAGCGGCTCCGCCGCGCCGCGCAGCAAATCGAACCGCTCGCTCGCCTGCCGGTACTCCCGCTCCAGCCGATCCACCAGTTCCGCCACGTCCGGTACGTCCCCTATCACCCCCAACCCCTGCCCCGCGGCCCACACGTCCAGCCAGCGTTTCTTCGCGAAGGGCGTGTTGCTGTCGTAGTGCCGGGTGCTGCTGGCGGCCAGCGTATCGGGATCGATGCCGTTGGCCGCCAGCGACGGCTTGAGCCAGCTCGCCGGCGTGCCGGTGATGCCGCTGCTGACGATCAACTGTTCGGTGTCGCACTCGACCACCATCTGCTTGTAGGCTTCGGGCGCCCGGCTTTCCCGGGTCGCCAGGAAGCGGGTGCCCATGTAGACCAGGTCCGCCCCGGCGGCAATCGCGCCGGCCGCGCCCCAGCCGTCGGCGATGCCGCCGCCGACCGCGATGATGCCGTCGAAGAACTGCCGCACGGCGCTGATGAAGGCGAAGGGCGACAGGCTGCCGGTATGGCCGCCCGCCCCGGCGCTGACGCAGGCCAGTCCGTCGGCGCCGGCGGCGATGGCCTTGCGGGCCAGCCGCAGGTCGATCACGTCGGCCAGCACGATGCCGCCGTAGCCGTGCACGATGTCGATGGCGGGCCGCGGGCTGCCCAGCGCGGTGATGACGATGGGCGGCCGGTAGCGGGCGACCAGCGCCAGGTCCTCGGGCAGCCGGGAGTTCGAGGAATGGGTGACCAGGTTCGCCGCCCAGGGGCCGAGCCGCGCGTGAGGATCGGCGGCGCGCGCCGCTTCCAGGCCTTCGGTGATGGCGCGCATCCATTGGTCCAACACGTCGATCGGACGCGCGTTGGGGGTGGGGAAGGCGCCCACGATGCCGGCCTTGCATGCGGCAAGCACGAGTTCCGGCCCGGACAGCAGGAACATGGGAGCCGAGACGACGGGCAGGCGCAGGCCGCGCAGGAGTTCACGAGACATGGGAGGGCACTTCTTCTTGCGTTGTGGGCAGGCGCACACACCGGGCGGCGGCCAGTTGCCGGATGTCGCGCTCGGCCAGGCCGGCTTCGCGCAGGATGTCGCCGCCGTTCTGTCCGATCGCGGGCACGGCGGGTACACGCGCCCGCGCCGACCAGGCGGGCGCGCCGGGCAGCCGCACGAGCGGGCACTCGCCCACGCCCGCCACGTCCACCGTTTCCACCAGCCCGGCGAACCGCATCTGTTCGGACGCCATGAACTGGCCGACGCTGCGCACGACGCTGGCCATGACGCCGCGCTCGTTCAGCAGGGTCTCCCATTCCTCGGCGGTGCGCGTGGACAGGCTGGCGGCGATCTCGCGGTCGAGCCCGGCGGCGTTGCGGTTGCGCGCTTCCTGCGTGGCATAGCGCTCGTCCGTATGCAGATCGGGACGGCCGATGGCCTCACAGAAGCGCTGGTACTCCGCGGGCTTGCGGGCGGCCAGCATCAACGTGCCGGCGCGCGTGGGGTATTCGCCGGTGGGGGCGGCGAAATAGACCTGTCCGGCCTCGCCGCCGCCGGTGCCGACGGCCACCAGCCGCGGCGCGAGAAAGGCTGCCATGGCGCCCATCAGCGAGATGTCCAGGCGCGCGCCGTTGCCGTGGCGCAGCTTGCCGATCAGGGCGCCGCCGACGGCCTGGTACGCGTAGAGTCCGGTGACCTGGTCGGCCAGCACGACGTTGCGCGTGCGCTGGGGTTGGCCCGCGGCATCGGCGTTCAGGGTCATCCAGCCGCAGAATGCCTGCATGATCTGGTCCACGACGCCGCGCCGGCTCAGCGGTCCGTCCTGGCCGAAGCCCGAGACCGAGGCGTAGATCAGGTCCGGCCGGCCGGCGCGCAGCGTGGCATCGTCCAGGCCCAGCCGCGCGGCCACGCCGGGACGGAAGCTTTCGATCACGATTTCGCAGCCGGCGGCGATGCGGCGCGCCACGTCCGGGCCGTCGGGATGTTTCAGGTCGAGCGCGATGCTGCGCTTGCCGAGATTGACGGTGATGGAGGCCGGCGTGTGCCCGCGATGCTGGTTACGCCCCGACCGTATCCAGTCGCCTTCGAAGGGTTCGACCTTCACCACATCGGCGCCTTGCGCGGCCAGCAGCATGGTGCAGTAAGGGCCGGCCACGCCCTGGCTCAGGTCGAAGACGCGCAGTCCCTGCAGGGGAAGCGGCATCATGATGCGTCTCCATGCGCGATCCATCGCGCCAGGACCCCGGCCAGCGCGCGGGGTTGTTCCAGCGGCACGAGGTGCCCGGCATCCGCCACTATCTCCAGCCGGCTGCCCGGCACGTCGGCCGCCAGGCGCGCCAGGTTCTCCGGCGCGACGACGCGGTCGTGGGTGGTGGTCACCAGCAGGGTCGGGTGGCGGCCGTCCAGCAGCCCGGTGCGATCCGGCCTGGCAATGCAAGCCAGGCAATGCGCGATATAGCGCTGCGCACCATAGGCCTGCACGATGGCCCGGCGCCGGGCCAGCAGATCGGGACGGGCCAGGCTGTCCGGATGGAAGGGGGCGGTCGAGGCGGCGGCCGTCTCCAGGTAGCTTCCCTGGCGCGCGCCGGCGATGGCTTCGCGCCGTTTGGCCGCCTGGACCGGCGTGTCGGCCGCCGGCCCGGAACAGATCAGCGCGATGCCCTGGATCCGTTCGGGCGCCCGATCCAGCACCGCCATCGCGACGTAGCCGCCGAACGAGAAGCCGCCCAGCCAGAAGCGCGGGGGGGCATCGCGCAGCACGTGGTCGGCCAGATCCTCCACCGTGTCCAGCGCGGGCAAGTCGGGACAGTGCGTGCGCAGGGTGTCCGGAAGCGCCGCCTTCACGTCATCGAACACGGCCGCCGTATTGTTCAGCCCCGGCAGCAGGACCAGCTCGGCCGGCGTCATGCCCAGGCCGCCGGATCGCGATGTTCGCCGTGAATGCGGTCGCCTTCCACCCAGCAGGCATGGGTGCCCACGGGGATGCGCTCCGGCAGCACGATGGTGGCCAGCGGCCCGCGCGAGATGTCGCGGGCGTCCAGCACCAGGCATTCGGACCGGTCCTGGTTCATGTCGGTGACGAACACGGTCACGTAGCCGTCGTCCTCGCCGCGCGCGCCCAGGCGGCGCGCTACCTGTGGTTCGCTGCCGTAGCGGCCGGGACCGTATTCGTAGCGCTGCACGGCGCCGGTGTGCAGGTCGAAGCGCTTCAGGCCGCGGAACAGCCACTCGCCCGGCTGGTAGAGCACGTTGTAGCTGTAGCGGTAGGGCCGGCCCACGTAGTCGTTGCTGACGACCGGGAACTCGGTGATCTCGTCGTCCAGGTACTGCTCGGTGGTGGTGCCGGTGCGCAGGTTGAAGCGCCAGCGGTGCATCATGGTGGGGTTGTTGTGCTTGTCCAGCCGCGCCTTGATGCGGGCGTAGATGTCCTTGCCGTCGGTCGCGCCCACCGGGTGCAGCTTGGGCTCGGGCATGATGCAGCCGTCCATCACGATCTCGTCGCCGTCCTCGTAGCAATTGGCCAGGTGCAGGATGTGGCAGGCCTTGGCCTCGAACCATCGCACCTGCGAGCCGTCGCCGTGGCGCGGGATCACGCCGAAGCGCGCGGGCATCTCGGGATGGAAGGTCATCTTGTGCTGCCCGCGCTTGAGCAGCTCGGGATCGAAGAAGTGCGGCGTGTCGTGCAGGATGGAATAGTTCCTGGTGATGCCCAGGTCGTGCGGCCAGCGGGCGCCCGGCAGCTCCACCGGCACGTAATGCACCAGGCGGTTGTTCCGGTCGATGACGCCGTAGTGCATGTATGGCCAGTGTTCCGGGTAGTTGAAGAACATCATCTCGCCGGTTTCCGGATCGACCTTGTAGTGCGAGCTGATGCCGTCGGGGACCTTGCGCGCCCAGTTGATGTCGGGTCCCAGCGTGTCCAGCGTGACGGGATCCAGGCGCCACGGTTCGCTGCCCTGCGACATCGTGGCCAGCAGCAGCCCCGCGTGGCAGATGATGTCGGTGCCGGCGTTGTCCTTCATCGCGCCCATGGCGCCGGACCCGCGCCGGGACGCCTTTTCGGGTTCCAGCAGGCCCGACCACAGCGACCGGCGGGCGGCCTGCTCGGCCAGGAAGCCCGTGGTCTGCACGAAGCGGTTGCGGTAGGTCGCGTGGCCGTCGTGGAAGTGCACGGCATGCAGCATGCCGTCGCCGTCGAAGGGATGGAACATGCCCAGCGGCTGGTGGATCTGGTTGTGCGTGTTGCGGATGAAGATGCCGTCCAGGTCGCGGGGGATCTCGCCGATGACCTGCAGGCTGCGGGTGTCGGCGATGTACTCGTTGAACATCGGCCGGAACGGGCCGTTCAGGAACGGATGGTCGGTGGGCTGCAGCGTGGACATCACGCCGCCGGGCAGGGTCTGTATCGTCATGGCGGTAGGCACCGGGAGGAATGGAGGCCGCTCAGGCGGCGGCGCGTTGCGGCAGGCCGTCCAGGAAGGACAGCAGCGCGGCGTTGAAGGCCCCGGGCTGTTCGGCGAAGGAATAGTGGCCGGCGCCCTCGATGCAGACGAAGCGCGCGCCGGGGATGACGGCGGTGAGCTCGCGCATGCCGTCGGGCCGGCCGACCTTGTCCTGCGCGCCGGCGATCAGCAGCGCGGGCACGCTGACTTCCCGCATCGTCTGCAGGCCGTCGTAGTTCACGATGGCTTCGATGGCCGCGCAGAAGGTGTCGGCCGACATCGACAGGGCGACCTCGCGCACCTGGTCCACCAGCGGGCCGGCCGAGCCCGACGCGAACATCGAGCGCACCACCGGTTCGGCGGCGGTACGGAAGGGCACGCCGCGCTTGAGCGGGTCGATGCGTTCCTTCAGGAAGGTGACCTTGTCCTCGGCCGACTTGCGGGCGAAGGAGCCCAGCGTGGCCGAGATCACCAGCCCGTGCACGCGGTCGCCCGCCAGGCGCTGCATGTGGGGCCGCGCCGTGCGCATAAGGCCGATGTGGCGTTGTACGCTGGCGCCCAGCCCCAGCACCCGGGCGCCCATGGCGTATTTGCGGCTCTGTTCGTCCAGGCGCAGGTAGCCCAGCGATGCCAGCGTGCCGGTGATGCGCGAGACCGTGGTCTTGGGCAGGCCCGTGATGGCCACCAGTTCCTGGTTGCCCAGGGGATGGCCGACCTCGAAGGCGGCCAGGATCTCCAGCCCCTTGGCCAGCGAGGTCATGAAGTCGCCGCGCCGGCCATCGATGCCGGCGGTCCGGGTCTTGCCGGGAGAGGATTTCCGCATATCGGGAATGATGGCCATGAAGGCTCCGACTACACAACGCGCAACCGTGTCCGGCCTGCGCATGGAATCATGCCAGATCCGCATGCCGGAACGGGGCCGGGTTGCTGTCGTCAACCCGCCGCCGGTGACCAAGAATCCTCGTCCATGGAAGCGAGGCAGGCACCGCAGCCTGACCCGCGGGAAGGAGACTCATACATGATACGCACCGCCATGCTCATCGCCGCGCTTGCCGTGGCCGCCGCCGGCCCGGCGCGGGCGGACTGGCCCACCCGGCCGATCACCATCGTCGTTCCCTATGCACCCGGCGGGCTGACCGATGCGGTGGCGCGCACCGTCGCCGAGGGCGCCGCGCGCGAACTCGGCCAGCCGGTGGTGGTCGAGAACAAGCCCGGCGCGGGCGGCAAGATCGGCATGGACCAGCTGCGGCGGGCGCCCAAGGATGGCTACACGATAGGACTGGCCGTGCCCGCCACCATGGTGACCCTGCCGCTGACCGATCCCGGCTACGGCATCGAGCCGCTGAAGGAATTCGCGCCCGTCACCATCGCCGTCGATACGTTCATGGTGCTGGTCGCCAGCAAGAAGATCCTGCCGTCGGGCGGGCTGAAGGAATTCATCGCCCTGGCCAAGAGCCGGCCGGGCCAGTTGAACTACGGCACGCCGGGGGCCGGTACCAGCTTCCACTTCAACAACGTCTATTTCGCCAACCTGGCCGGCATCCAGACCGTGCACGTGCCCTACAAGGGGGAAAGCGGCGCGCTGGCCGACCTGGCGGGCGGGCAGATCGACTACATGCTGGCCGGCCAGGGCGCCAAGACCTTCGTCGACACCGGGAAGGTGCGCGCGCTGGCGGTCGCGGCCAAGAAGCGGGTCGAGGCCTACCCCGACGTGCCGACCTTCAAGGAGGCGGGCATGGATTTCACCACCGACGGCTGGGTCGGATTCATCGCCCCGGCGGGCATCCCCCCGGCGGTGCTGGAGCGGTTGAACGCGGCGCTGGTCAAGACCATCCAGTCGCCGTCCGTGCGCGCATCCTTCGCGTCCATGGGCTACGAGCCGGTGGGCAGCACGCCCGCGTATTTCCGCAATGTGGTGCAGGAGGCGTCCAAGCGCTATGGCGCGATGATCGAAAGCGGGCAGGTGAAGCTGGCGCAGTGACGGCAGACGGCCCGCCGGGCAGCGTTACCCGCGCTGGAAACGCTCGAACCCGTGCAGCGCCTCGTCGATGGCCGTCTTCCACGCTGGCCGCTGCGCCGCGATCCAGGTCCATTTCTGCACCAGCAGCCGGCCTGCCTGGCGGTCCATCTTCAGGTCCAGCGCCGCCACGACCTGGTCGCCCACCAGCACCGGCAGCGCGAAATAGCCCAGCACGCGCTTCTCGGGCGGCACGTAGGCCTCGAAGCGGTGTTCGTAGTCGAAGAAGGCATGCAGCCGCTTGCGTTGGATGACCAGGGGATCGAAGGGCGACAGGATATGCGTGGCGGTGGCCGGTGGCGCCGGCGTGTCCAGCGCGGCGGGCTCGATCCAGTGTTGGGTCCTGGCCTGGCCCGCGATGTGCACGGGGACCAATGCCTTCTTCTTGACCAGGGTGTCGATCAGCGCGCGCACCGCGGGTTTGGCGCCGGCGTCGCCATAGCAGATCGAGTCCAGCCCGACCATGCCCTGCGAGCGCAGCGCCCGCCGCAGCAGGTATTCGGCATACTTCGCCTCGCCCACCGGCCGGGGGCGGCGTGTCCAGCCGAAGTGGCGCCTGGACAACTCGTAGGTCTTGAGCATGCCCGTGCGCTTGCTGACCGTCAGGTCGCCCACGAAGAACCCCAGCCGCAGCGCGCGCTTGGAGGGCTTGCGGCTGCCCCAGGGATGGGTCTTCTCGACCAGGGCTTCGTCGATGTCGCGGATGGACAGGGCGCCTTCATCGCGGATGCGCCGCAGCAGCGCCGCGTAGTCCGTCTCGTCCACGCCGGCGATCCAGGGCCCGGGCCGCGCGCGGCGCGCGTCCATGGCGGCGACGAATTGCCGGTAGTCGGCCGTCGGCACGTAGGCCAGCGCATGGGTCCAGTATTCGAACACGCTCTTGTCCGCCGATTGCGCCTGCTCGAGGTCGGCGCGGCGATAGCCGGGAATGCGGGAATACAGGATGTGATGGTGGCAGCGTTCGATCACGTTGATGGTGTCGATCTGCACGTAGCCGAGATGTTCGATGGCCCGGCCCACAGCCCCGGGGCCGGCGCCGAAGGGTGCCGTTGCATCCAGCCGCTGCGCGCGCAGCCAGATCGCGCGGGCCCGCGCGGCGGGCAGTTCGAAGGAAGCGGGAGCCACGGTCAGGCCCCCCGCGATGTCGGAACGGGCGCAGGATACGGTCCGCCCATCGGGCGTAGCAGGCGAAGGTCGCTTCGTGGCGGCGCGGCGTGCTGGTCCATCTCGGGGCTTCCTTTCCGGGTTCGGGCTGTATGGGCTGGATCTCGCCCGCGGCCATGGCCAGCGCCGGGGCGGGCGTGGGAGTGAACGATACACCGGATGTCGGGCTGATCCCGTTGACGCCGGGTTGGTCCACCATCCTTCCCGGCGGGAGCGGGACAGCGGCCGCGCTAAAGCTTGCCGATGTGCGCGGCCATCCGCTCGCGCATCGCGCGATCCGGCAATTCGCCGCGCGCCGCGCCCAGGTTGTCGATGGCGTTGGAGGCGCGGCTGGTGGCAGGGGTGGCGCAGGTGATGGCGGGATGGGCGATCACGAACTTCAGGAAGAATTGCGCCCACGACCGTATGCCGATCTCGGCCGCCCAGGGCGGCACGTCGTGGCCGCGCACCTTGTCCCACAGCCGCGTGCGGCCGAACGGCGCGTAGGCCAGCACCGCGATGCCGCGGTCGGCTGCCAGCGGCAGGACGCGTTCTTCCATCACGCGGTTGTCGATGGCGTAGTCCACGCCGATGAAGTCCAGCGGTTCGTGCCGCATGGCCTGCTCCAGCATGTCGTACTGCCGGGGAAAGGTGGTGGTGACGCCGGCATAGCGGATGCGCTTGTGGTCGCGCAATTCCCTGAGCAGGCCGAATTGCGTCGCGACGTCGCCCATGTTGTGGACCTGGATCAGGTCGATCACCGGCTTGCCGACCCGCTGGAACGAGGCCTCGACCTGCGCCCGTGCCTGCTCCAGGTCGGCCCGTCCGCCCCGGGCCACGTTCAGCTTGGTGGCCCAGAACAGCTTGCCGGCCATGTCGTTCTCGCGCACGATCTGCCCGGCCACTTCTTCCGAGGCGCCGTAGGCCGGGGCGGTGTCGAACACCGTGCCGCCCTGCTCGATCATGGCGGCGAAGACCTCGCGCAGCCGCTGTTTCTCGTCGCCCGCCGCGGTGCTCGAAAAGGTGGCCGAGCTGCCCAGGCCGACCACGGGCAGCCGTTCGCCGGAGCGGGGGATGGGCCGGGTGATGACCGGCGCGGAGGCATCGGCCCCCCAGGACCACGCGGGCGCGGCGGTGGCGGCCAGCGCGAGTTTCAGCGATGCGCGGCGAGTAATCATGGTTCGGTCCTTTTCTGCAAGACGGGAAAGGCGGTGGAAGCCGCTGGCTCCGTGCCCGGAGTGGCCGACGCCATGCGCTGCTGGGCGCGGCCCAGCCACAACGCCAGGCCGATCCAGGCGAAGGCCAGCGGCACGGCCACGCCGGCGATCGCGTACAACCCCATCGCCAGCCGGCCCAGCGCGCCTTCGAGCTGCGCGCCGGCCACGTCGCCGAAGCGATAGACGAAGGTGTCGATGAAGGCCTTGGCCTTGTACTTGTCCTCGCGGTCGAGCACGGTGAACAGCGTTTCGCGGGCGGGCCGCATGATGGCCCGCTGCACCGCGCGGAACGCGGCCTCGAAGGCGATCAACGCGGCCAGCGACCCGACCAGGGCCAGGCCGACGAAGCCCAGCGCGGTGGTCAGCGGCAGCAGGGCCAGCGTCACGGCCACGCCCAGCCGCTTCATCAGGTGTCCGGCCAGGACGAGCTGGATCGCCAGCGTGGCGGTCTGGGTCAGCATGTCGATGCGCGCGAACAGCGCGGTGCGTCCGTCCAGTTCGTGTCCCAGCGCGGCCACCATCTGCAGCCGCGTGAAATACAGGAAGGTCGCCATCACCGCCAGGATGACCACGTAGGCCGCGATGCCGGCCAGGTAGCGCGACCGCGCCAGGGCCTTGATGCCCTCCCAGGCGCCGCCGCCGATGCGCTCCGCGTCATGGGCTTTCCGCCCGGCGGGGGCCGCGGCGGACGGCTGGCGCGCGATGCCCCAGCCCAGCGCCAGCGCCAGCAGCAGGAAGCCCGCGGACACCAGCAGCAGGCCCGCCGTCCCCACGGCACGCACCAGCACCGACGCCAGCCATGGCCCGAAAATCGCGCCCAGCGTACCGCCCACCGAGATCAGGCCGAAGAAGCGCTTGCCCTGCTCCAGCGTGAAGCGGTCGGCCATCAGTGCCCAGAACACCATGGTCGAGAACAGGTTGAACACGCTGAACCAGACGTAGAACACCTGCCCGCTGGCCGTGCCCACGGCCGCCGGCGCCCAGGCCAGCAGCAGGTAGAAGCCGGCCAGGCTGGCGGCGAAGAACAGATAGGTCGCGCCGATGAACTGCATGCGCCGGAACCGGCTGACCAGCAGGCCGAACACCGGATTGACCAGCAGCGTGACGACGGCCGTGCCCACGAACAGCCAGCGCACGGCATCCAGGCCGCCGCGCATGCCCAGGGCTTCGCGGGCGGGGCGCAGCATCATCAGCGCGGTCAGCACGCAGAAGAAGAAGCCCACGGCCAGCGAAACGTGAAGGATCTCGCCGCGGCGGACGTTGAACAGACTCGGAAGGTCGAGCGTCATGAGCGGTTCCGGTTCGTGGGGGCCGGCCCACGCGCCGGCCCGGACAGCATATCGGTTTTCGGCCCATCAGGACCAGGAAGGCCGCCAGGATGGTGAACGATCATTGAAAGTGGGTAGTTACTGTCAGTAATCGCGCGATATCATTGCGGGGTTTGCCGGATGTCCGGCTGCATCTCGAAGAACAAGGAACCCCATGCGCCTCGCCTCCCGTCCCTATTCGATCTTCCTGCTCGCCCTGTTCGCGCTGCTGTTGTCGGCCTGCTCCGGCGGCAAGCCCGAGTCCGCCATCGAGGATTTCTATCGCGCGGCGGCCAAGGGCGACGTGGAAACGGCCACCGAGCAGATCTCCTTCGCCCAGGTGCCCGCCGCGCAGATGGTGCAGGCCAAGGGCAAGGTCCAGATGATCGTGGGCGAAATGCAGAACCGCATCAAGGCCAACGACGGCCTGGACAAGATCGAGATGGACCAGGTCACCGTCGACGAGGCGGGCAAGACCGCGCAGGTGCGGGCCCGCATCAAATACAAGAACGGCAAGGACCAGACCCAGGTCCACAAGCTGGTCAACGAAGACGGAACCTGGAAGATCCTGCTCAAGTGACGTCCGCCCGCGCCGCGCTGCGCCGGTCGGGCGGCGCGTTGCTGCTGGCGCTGCTGGGCGCGGCGGCGCACGCGGCGGACGCGCTGGCGCCCGGCGCCCGGGAGGGGGATCTGATCTTTCGCGAAGGCACCGAGGCGGTCAGCGCCGCCGTCATGGCGGTCGACCGTGGCGCCTACAGCCACGTCGGCATGCTGGTGGGCCAGCCGGGAAGCTGGCGGGTCGTGCACGCCACGCCCTCCGAAGTGCGCGGCCGGCCCGACGGCGTCGTGGTCGATACCCTGGCGTTCTTCACCGACGCGCGGCGGTCCAGGCGGCACGCGGTCTACCACGTCCAGGCCGGCGACGACGCGCGCCGTCGCGCCGTCGGCCTGGCGTTGTCCATGCGTGGACGTCCGTTCCGCATCGCCGATCCGGCGGGGACCTATTGCACCGAGCTCGTCTGGAAGGCCTGGCGCGATGCCGGGCTGGACCTGGAGGTACGGTTCACTCCGCTGGCGCTGCCCCTGATGCCGGGACGCTATCTGTTGCCGAGCGATCTGCTGGCGTCGCCCCGGCTGCGGCCGCTGGCGCAGGACGTGCCCTTGCCGGCAGGAAGCTAGGCCTGCTGCTGCGTCAGCTGCTCGAACAGGTCGAACAACCGGGGATCGCTCTTGCGCCCCCGTTCCTCGCGCATGATCCGCATGATGTCCCCGTGCGTGCGCGGCCGCTGGTAGGGCCGCGTCGAGGCCATCGCGTCATAGCTGTCGGCCAGGCTCACGATGCGCGACAGCAGCGGGATCTGCTCTCCATGCAGGCCGTCGGGATAGCCCGCGCCGTCGAACCATTCGTGGTGATGGCGGATGGCCGTGGCGACCACGCCCGCATCGCCGCAGCGAACGGCGGCGAAGATGCGCTCGCCGCGCTCGGAATGAGTCATCATCAGCTCGCGCTCTTCGGCATCCAGGCGGCCCGGCTTGTGCAGGACCGCGTCGGGAATGCCGATCTTGCCTATGTCGTGGAAGCGCGCGGCCGCGGCCAATAGTCCGAGTTCGTTCGCGGGCAGGCCGCAGGCGCTGCCCAGCATCCAGGCAAGTCGGCCCACGCGGCCGCAATGCTCGTGGGTTTCAGCACAGCGTTCGCCGAGCGCGATGAAAAGGGGATCGAGGGTGGGCTGTTCGGGGATGATGTCGGACATCGGTCGATTGCGGGACAAAATCATGCGAATTCTACCGCGCGGCGCCCGGACCCATCGTGGTACCCTGGCGCCCGGCGGACGACGGAAGCCCACCGCAGGCCTTCCGCCAGGCCGTCGTCCTCGCGCCTGATGCGCGGGGCCCAGCATGGGTGTCTGACGATATGGCTTCCCCTCCACTGGTCGATTCCAGGGCGTCCTGGATCATCGCTACCGCCGCCCTCTGCTGCCTGGGCATGACCTTCGGCGCTCCGCTCATCTCCACGGTCGGGCTCAAGGCCATCGCCGGCGAAATGGGAGGCGCCCGATCCGTGCCCGCGCTGGGAGGCTCGCTGGCCTGGCTCGGCTCCGCCGTGGGCGGCGTGATGATGGGCCGGCTCGCGCATCGCTTCGGCGTGCGCTGGACCGTGATGGCCGGTTCCGTGTCGGTCTGCCTGGGGCTGTTCATCTCCACATTGGGCGAACCCTGGCTGCTGTACATCGGCCACGGCGTCTTCATCGGATTCCTCGGCATGGGCGGCCTGAACGCGCCGCTGTACGTCTACGTCAGCCAATGGTTCGAACGCCGGCGCGGCTCCGCGCTGGCCCTGCTCTCCAGCGGAAGCTACATCGCCGGCGTCGTCTGGCCCCTGGTGTTCGAACACACCATCGCCACCTGGGGCTGGCGCGCGACCATGATGGGATACGGCCTGCTCGAGGCCGGCATCGTCCTGATGCTGGCATCGCGCTTCCTGCGGCCCGTCGCCGACACCGCCGTCCGCGCGGCGGATCGCCAGGGCGGCGAACGGTCCACCGTATTCGGGCTGCGTCCCAACATCGCCTTCGCCATGCTGGCGGGCGCGGCCTTCCTCTGCTGCATTCCCATGGCCATGCCGCAAAGCCATCTCGTCGCGCTGTGCTCCGACCGCGGCCTGCCGGCGGCCGTGGGCGCCGCGATGCTCTCGGTCCTGCTGGCCGCGGCCTTCATCAGCCGGCAGGCGTGGGGGCTCGTCGCCGACCGCATCGGCGGGTTGCGCACGGCGCTGATCAGCTCCGTGATGCAGGCCACCGCCGTTTCCGGCTACCTGTACGTGACCGAACAGTTCGGCCTTTTCACCGTCTCCATCGCGTTCGGGCTGGGTTTCAGCGCGCTGATCCCGGCCTATGTGCTGGCCGTGCGCGAGGCCTTTCCCGCGAAGGAAGCCTATTGGCGCGTACCGTCGTTGATGCTGATGAGCGGATGCGGCATGGCGGTGGGCGGGTGGCTGGCGGGCTACATGTACGACCGGTATGCGTCGTACGATCCGGCGTTCTTCACGGGCGTGCTGTCCAATGTGGCGAATCTGGCGCTGCTGGGGACGCTCGTCGTGTTGCAGTTCCGCTGGATGCGGCGGGCGGTGGCGAAGGCCGCGGCGCCGTCCGGCTTGGGTTAGGTTGAAGGCGGTGTCCCGCGAGGCCGGCCAGCCGCGGCGTTTTGCAGGAACCGGTCCAGCGCATTGCCGAACGCCCGCCGGTCCGCCTGGCTGAACGCCGCCGGCCCGCCGGTCGCCACGCCGCTGGACCGCAGTTCCTCCAGCATGTCCCGCATGGCCAGGCGCTCGCCTATGGTCGCCTCGGTATAGCGCTCGCCGCGCGGGTTCAGGACCGCCGCGCCCTTTTTCAGCACCTCGGCCGCCAGCGGAATGTCGCCCGTGATCACGAGATCCCCCTCTGCCGCCTGACCGGCGATGTAGGCATCGGCCACATCGAAGCCGCGCGGCACCTGGACCGCGTTCACCCAGCGCGACGGCGGCGTGCGCAGCATCTGGTTGGCGACCAGCGTGACCTGGACGGCGCAGCGGTCGGCGGCGCGGAACAGGATGTCCTTGACGACGGCGGGGCAGGCGTCGGCGTCTACCCAGATGCGGAGGGGATTCATGATGGCGTTGGTGTCGAGGTGATTCAGGATGATCGCATTTTCTGCAGAACGGGTGTAAATGGGTGTGGTAATGGGATAGAAACCAATAATTGGGTGTAAATGGGTGTAGGATTGGATGCCATGATTCGTACCGACACCCTCCAGATCACCCCGGAGATACTTCGCCTGATCGCCGGCATCGATGAGTTCAAGGGAGCTTGGCGCGCCCTGGGCACGCTCGCGCCGGACCGATTGTCGGCGCTGCGACGGGTCGCGACCATCGAAAGCATCGGTTCCTCGACCCGGATCGAGGGCAGCAAGCTGTCCGACCGCGAAGTCGAACGCCTGCTCTCTAACCTGCAGATCAAGTCGTTCGAGACCCGCGATGAGCAGGAAGTGGCAGGCTATGCCGAGGTCATGGAGCTGGTGTTCTCGTCCTGGCAGGACATCACACTGACAGAGAATCACATCCGGCAGTTGCACCGCGACCTGCTGGCCTACAGCGACAAGGACGCCTGGCATCGCGGCAACTACAAGACAACCACCAACAGCGTGGCCGCGTTCGACGAACAAGGCAAACCGTTGGGAGTGGTGTTCGAAACCGCCACGCCTTTCGACACACCGCGCCTGGCGGCCGAGCTGGTCGCCTGGTTCAACGAGGAGCTCGGCGCCGGCCGCCTGCATCCCCTGCTAATCATCGGTATCTGGGTGGTCGTGTTCCTGGAAATCCATCCCTTCCAGGACGGCAACGGCCGCTTGAGCCGGGTGCTGACCACTCTGCTGCTGTTGCGGGCCGGCTATGCCTACGTGCCCTACAGCTCGCTCGAAAGCGTCATCGAGCAGAACAAGGAGACCTATTACCTCGCGCTGCGCCAGACCCAGGGCAGCATCCGCACCGACAATCCCGACTGGCATCCCTGGCTGGCGTTCTTCCTGCGCGCGCTATCGCAGCAGGTACGCCGGCTGGAACGCAAGGTCGAGCGCGAGAAACTGGTGCTGGCCAGGCTGCCGGATCTGGCGTTGCAGATCGTCGAATTCGTGCGTGAGCACGGTCGCATCACCATGGCCGAGGCGATCCGCCTGACCAGCGGCAATCGCAACACGCTGAAGCAGCACTTCAGGACCCTGGTGGAGCAGGGCCATCTGATGCAGCATGGTGCTGGTCGCGGAACCTGGTATGAGCTGCGTTGAGCCGCGGCGCTCACTTCCCGATGCAGAAGCGGCGCTTCTGACGCATGCCCTTGATTTTCAAGGTATTTATGGTGGTTCCGCAACGCGCTTGGACCTATTCTTGGACCCAAATACCAAGCGTGTTCCTTGGTAGCGGCGGATGGCCCATCTTGGACGCTCCCTGCACTCTCGTCGCCGGTGCAACACGTCAGCAAGCGGTCCGATCAAGGACGGCGAACATGGCCACCGGCGCTCAGCAACGTCCAATGACTGTAGAGGGGGTTCATTTTCCCACCTCCTGACCCGGAACACCAAGGATGTTGCGCCCTGCTTCAGCCCGAAAAAACGGGAGGCACGCAGTTCGGGTTGATGGCTGCGGCAGCGGTGATGCCGGGGTGAGATGACGGCTCCTTTGGCCAGTTGGCCGATACCGACAGGAGCCCCACCATGTCACACCCAACCTCAGACATCATCACCCCGAAAGCCCTGTTGCTCGATGAGCGGCTGACACCACTGGAACGCAACGCTTGGCTGACTTTCCGTGCGCTGGCCGGCAGCGACGGCACCGTGGTTCTCAGTTACGACGCGCTGCGCGGGTACCTGCCGAGCGCGCCGGGCAGCAAGCGGGCTGCCCTTGAAACCGTGTCCAGGGCCGTGCTGTGCCTGCGACTGTCCACGTGGATTGCGCTGGTCGAGTACCGCCGCAACCCGATGACCGGCTTCTCGATGGCCAGCCGCTACGCGGTGCGGAATCAGCCCCTCGCGTTCGACGACGCCTGCATGGAGGACGAAGACTACCTGCCCCTGCTGGAACGGGCATTCGGCCATGTCAGCGCGACGATCCGCCAACTGGCGCAGTCCATTCTCGATGAGGCCATGCGCCATCCGGACAGGTTGGAAAAGCTGCCCGCAACGATGCAGGAGCGGATCAGGCGCCTACAGCACCGTGGCGACGACCATGACCCGGGCAGTCCTGGTGGCTCAACTGCGCGGGATGCCCTCGTGCCCGAAGCCAGCGGCGGCATTCCGAAACCCGTTCCGGCATCTGCGACAGCAGTACATACTGTACAAAAAGAAGTATTTAAGGAAGTACATACGTACCGGTCACCAACCGAAGTCCAGGCATCGCGGTCGGATGTGCCCATCCGCTTCCGGCAACTGCCGCAGGATCAGCAGCAGATTCTCACCGCTCGTCTCAGGGGCTTGCCTCTGGAGCAACGCCTGGCGGTGCTGGCCGAGTGGGACGTGCGCTGCGAATCAGGTGGCGTGCACAACGCCATCGCCTACCTCTACGGGTTGATCAAGAAGGCCGTGAAAGGCGTGTTCAAGCTCTGGGCGGCGCGCAAATCCACCCCACAGCAGACACCCGTGCAGGACGTCAGCAACAGCCAGCATGGCTCGCCGCCCGCTCCTTCGCCATCGTCCAGCAGCCAAGCCGCAAAGCCTGCATCGCGCGAGGTGGCGCAACGGCATCTGGATCAGATCAGGCGCATGTTGAAGACTCCATCGCTGCCCATCGGGCAGATCATCGGGTGCATGGCTGACAGCGGAATGCTGCCAACAGCCCCGGGAAACACGCCTGCTGCTGCAAGGCTGGGGCCACTGGGCTCGGCGTGAGGCCGATGGGGCCGTCACTGCCCGCCGCAGTGACGGCCCGGCGAAATGCAGCAGGAATGCGGGTTGGCGCAGCATCGCATTGATGGCTGCGCACATGATGATGCCCCGGCACACTGGCCCAGCAACAACCTGCCGGTGGGTATGAACACCGGAACCCTGGCGCAGGTTCCTACAAGCGCAGACCCGGCTCGCCGGACGGAACCATCCCAGGCACACCCAGGCTCGCTTGGTGTGCCGCCCTACCCATGGGCAGAGCCTTCCTCATCCTCGGCCTGATTCGTCCCGCCATCGTCGCAACACACATCCGCCGTTCCAGGCACTCGTTGCTGGTCGCCCTTCCTCGCGCGGCCTGCCGACACCTTTTCCACACTGCATCACAGGAGGTACTCATCCCAGCATATCGCGTTGTCGTCCCTTGCCATTCCTCCGCCCAGCCTTCCTACAGGAAGCAAGGCGGACGCCTCATTCGAGGCCACAGGTGAACTGAGCACCTGGCCCTTGCCCTTCGGGGATCTCGCCTTGGCGAGTTGGCAAAAACACTGACCGTTTGCTTCTCAACCCCGACAACCGATGGAAAAACACCGCGATGGACGACCTGACCTATACCCTGCGCCAGCTCTGCCTGCGCAACCGCGACGGCAGCCACGCCACCCAGGCTGACCGGCAACGGTCGCTGAGCCTGGCTGCTCGCCAACTGCGCGAAGCGGGTTTCCGCCAGATACGGGCTACTTCGCTCAAGGGCAAACACGTCGAAGCTCTGGTGCAACGCTGGCAAGCCGAAGGCCTGTCGGCTGGCACGATCAAGAACCGCATGGCGCACCTGCGCTGGTGGGCAGAGAAGGTCGGCAAGGCAGGCATCCTGCCGGCGGACAACACCAAGCTGGGCATTCCCGAGCGGCACAATGTGCCCCATGAAAACAAGGCCAAGGAACTGGATGACAAGCTGGACCGGATCACCGATCCACACGTCCGCATGAGCCTGCGCCTGCAAGCGGCCTTTGGCCTGAGGCGGGAAGAGTCCATTAAGTTCCAACCCCGCTATGCCGACCGTGGCGGCCACATCGCCATCAAAGGCTCGTGGGCCAAGGGCGGACGAGATCGGACGGTGCCGATCACGACGCCGGAGCAGCGCATGGTATTGGACGAGGCCCACCGGCTGGCAGGGGTGGGCTCGCTGATCCCCGCGAACAAGACCTACATCCAGCAGCGGCACGTTTACGACGGGCAATGCAAGGCGGCGGGCCTGAGCAACATGCACGGTTTGCGGCATGGCTATGCCCAAACGCGCTATCTGGTGCTGACAGGATGGAAGGCTCCGGCGGCAGGCGGTCCTTCGACGCAACAACTGACACCCGTACAACACAGCCAAGACCAGGTTGCGCGACAGACGATCAGCCGCGAATTGGGACATGAGCGACTGCAAGTCACGACGGTGTACCTGGGCCGATGAATTGATTCTCTTGACGCCAGCCTTGCGGCTGGAGCGCGAGCCATTGGCTCCGATGCCTCCGATGAAAAAATGCTCTACAAGCATTTAATTGATATATAATGCTTTTCAAGCATATTTACGCCACCAAGATACCCTATGGTCAACAGCGTCGCTGATCTCATTCGGGCCGCCCGCAATGGGCGAACCCAGGCGGAGTTCGCCACCATTTTGGGCGTTTCGCAGTCCCAGTTGAGCCGGTATGAGCGGGGGGAGTACGACCCGCCCGCCAAGGTGATCAATGCCTGTATGCGGGAGGCGCATATCGGCAATGGGGTATCCGCACCATCGGCTGACGACTTGGCCCAGAGGGTGCGCACGATGTTGGCCAGCCCAGATAAGGAGCAGGCACGCTCCGCCATCGCGAGCCTGTTAGCGGTGCTTGCTCATGAATAGCGATGACAAAGAACTTCTGGTGGTACTGAGCGGCCCGGCACGCACATAGGACAGGAAACAATGGCACAGAACGACAACAACGGCGGCAACCTCGGCTTCGAGGCGGAGCTGTTCAAAGCCGCCGACAAGCTGCGCGGCAACATGGAACCCAGTGACTACAAGCACGTTGCGCTGGGCCTGATCTTCCTCAAGTACATCTCCGATGCCTTCGAGTCCCGTCATGCTGAATTGCTGGCAGAGGACGCCGCTGCCGCCGAGGACAAGGACGAATATCTCGCCGACAACATCTTCTGGGTGCCCAAGGAAGCGCGCTGGTCGCATCTGCAAGCCAACGCCAAGCAAAGCAGCATCGGCGCGCTGATCGACGACGCCATGCGCGCCATCGAGAAGGACAACGAATCGCTGAAAGGCGTTCTGCCCAAGGACTACGCCCGCCCCGCGCTCAACAAGGTGATGCTCGGCGAACTGATCGACCTGATCTCCGGCATTGCCCTGAACGAAGGCAACGACAAGTCCAAGGACGTGCTGGGCCGCGTCTATGAATACTTCCTGGGCCAGTTCGCCGGTGCGGAAGGCAAGCGCGGTGGCGAGTTTTATACGCCGCGCTCTGTGGTGCGCACACTGGTGGAAATGTTGGAACCGTACACCGGGCGCGTGTATGACCCTTGTTGTGGCAGTGGCGGCATGTTCGTGCAGAGCGAACGGTTCGTCACCGAACACGGCGGGCGCATCGGCGACATCGCCATCTATGGCCAGGAAAGCAACTACACCACCTGGCGCCTGGCGAAGATGAACCTGGCCGTGCGCGGCATCGACTCTGACATCCGTTGGAACAACGAGGGCAGCTTCCACAAGGACGAACTGCGCGACTTCAAGGCCGACTTCATCCTTGCCAACCCACCTTTCAACATCAGCGACTGGGGCGGGGAGCGCTTGCGCGAAGACGTGCGCTGGCAATTTGGCGCTCCGCCCGTGGGCAACGCCAACTATGCGTGGTTGCAGCACATCTTTCATCACCTTGCACCGCATGGTGTCGCGGGCGTGGTGCTGGCCAATGGCTCGATGAGCTCGCAGCAGAGCGGCGAAGGCGAGATCCGAAAGGCCATGCTTGAAGCCGCTGATGGCGCTGGCGTGGTGGATTGCATGGTCGCCATGCCCGGCCAGTTGTTCTATTCCACGCAGATTCCGGCTTGTCTATGGATTCTGGCGAAGGATCGCAGCAATGGCTTGGTGAAGAAGACCAAACTGCGCGATCGTCGCCGCGAAGTACTCTTCATTGACGCGCGCAAGATGGGTGTGCTGGTGGATCGCACGCGGCGCGAACTAACCGATGCCGAAATCAAGCGCATTGCTTCCACCTATCACGCGTGGCGAGGGGAACCTGACGCGGGTGACTATTCGGACATCCCTGGCTTCTGTAAGTCCGCTACCCTCGAAGAAATCCGCAAACATGACTATGTGTTGACACCGGGTCGCTATGTTGGTGCGGAAGCGCAGGAGGATGACGACGAAGCTTTTGACGACAAGATGCAGCGCCTGACTGCACAGTTGTCCAAGCAGACGGAGCGTGGCGCCGAACTGGATTCGCTCATCCGTGAAAAGTTGGAGGCGTTGGGCTATGGCCAAGCTGTCTGATGTAGCTGCCATCAACCCGACCCGCAAGGTCAAGAAAGGCGAGTTTGTACCATTTGTCGAAATGGCCGCGTTGCCTTTGAGTGGGCGAGATATTTCTCCTTCAGCGGTTGAAACTCGCATCGCAAAAGCCGCTGGAGCGCATTTTCAGAATGGCGATACGCTTCTCGCGCGAATCACGCCGTGCCTCGAAAATGGTAAGACAGCACAGGTTAATGTGCTCCCAGATGGAGTTATCGGTGAAGGTTCGACTGAATTCATTGTGCTTTGTGGTCACGATTCGGCGGACAACGATTTCGTCTACTACCTGTGCCGTGCCCCGGAGTTTCGCAACTTCGCCATCTCGCGCATGGAAGGGACATCGGGGCGCCAGCGCGTTGCATGGCAATCCATTGCCAACTATGAGTTTGAGTTGCAGCAGCCAGAAGTTCGTCGCGCAGCGGCGGAAGTTCTAGCGACGCTCGACGACCGCATCAACAACCTGCGCCAGACCAACGCCATTCTGGAATCCATCGCCGCCGCGCTGTTCAAGTCCCGTTTTGTGGACTTTGACGGTGTGTCGCCAGAGGATATGCAGGAATCAGAACTCGGATTGATTCCCAAGGGGTGGCGGGCGGAAGAAGTCGGCAAGCTTGTGCAGTGCGTGGGTGGAGCAACACCTAGTACCAAGGACGAAACCTTTTGGAATGGCGGCTTACATTACTGGGCAACACCGAAAGATTTATCTGGCCTACAAGCGCCCATACTGATAACCACCGAGCGTCGTATCACCGATGCGGGCGTAGCACGCATCAGCAGTGGCCTGTTGCCTGCTGGCACGCTGTTGATGTCGTCGCGTGCCCCCATCGGCTACCTCGCCATCGCCGCCGTGCCTGTCGCCATCAATCAGGGCTTCATCGCCATGCTGCCCGGCGGTGCACTGTCGCCAGTGTGGCTGCTGTTCTGGGCGCAGGTCAACATGGAATCCATCAAACAAAAAGCCAACGGCTCCACCTTCATGGAGATCAGCAAGTCCGCATTTCGCCCCATAAAGGTCGCGCTGCCGCCGCCCGACGCACTGGCTCAGTTCGACGAAGTGGCGGCACCGATGCTGGAACGCATCCAGAACAACGAGCGCCACATTGCCACCCTCGCAGCTATACGTGACGCACTACTGCCACGCCTTCTCTCCGGCCAACTTCGGGTGCCCCAATGAGTCTGGATTGGTGTCCCGGTATCCGCGAAGCTTGCATGCATTGGCGCGATGCGCCGATGTTGCAGCAGACCTTCGAGGCGCTGGAGCGCACCTTGGAGCAGGACAACGATGCGTGCATCGACTGCGCGAAATCCATTGTCGAAGTGTTCTGCCGCATCATTGTCGATGAACTGGATTCACCCGCTCAGCCCGTCAAGCCGACAGATGCGGCCCCGAGTTTTAGCGCATGGGTCAGCGCGGCAGTGCGCGTACTCAAGCTTGGCGAGAACCAGAACAACAAGTTCCTCAAGCTGGTATCGCAGCACCACAAACTGACGACGGCCCTGAGTGATCTTCGGAATGAATCCGGGCCAGTCAGCCACGGTCGGGATGGATTCCTGGCCAAGCTGTCTGTCCATCATCGGCGCTCAGCGGTCTTGTCGGCGGACGCGCTGGTGATGTTTCTGCACCAAGCCTATCTGGAGGCACAGCGCGATCCAATCAGTTCGCGCGAGCCGTGGGAACGATTCGAGGCGTTCAATCAACTTATCGACGCAAACGTAGGACTGGAGTTGGTGACGGACGATGATGGCAACCCGGAACTTCGGGTGCTGCTGCCCGGCGGCGAATATCTTTCCCTCAACATTCCCGTCAGTCGCTTGCTCTATCAGCTCGACCGGGATGCCTACATCGAAGCCCTGAACGCTGCGCGTGGCGTACCGGTTCCGGCTGTGGAATCCGTCGAAGAACAAGGAGAGTCGGCATGAAGTTGACTCGCATCGCCAAGCTACGACTCCGAGTGTTCCGCGATTTTTCATGGCCAACAGAACTGCACCCATTCGCGCAGTTCAATGTCATCTATGGATGGAACGGCAGCGGGAAGACGACGCTGTCATGGCTGCTTTCGCTCGTCGAGAAGAAAACCGCGCTCCTAGAGGGTGAGGCGGCACTGGAGATCGACGGCACGACGAAGGTGGCAGGTTCCGCTTTCGGTTCGGCGCAAATGCCCCAAGTGCGCGTATTCAACCGGGATTCCATCAATGCCACCCTGTCGCAAACGGGCGGCGGCATTGCACCGATCTACTTTCTCGGCGAAGACAGCATCGGGAAGCAGGCACAGGTCGAGCAGCTCAAGAAGGAGCTTGCCACAACCGACATCGCGTTGCGGAGTGCCCAGGCCGAGAAGACGAAAGCAGAGTCAAAGCTGGACGATTTCTGCAAGGACAAGGCGAAGCTCATCAAGGAGCTGTTGACCACCGCGAACAGCCAGACCTACAACAACTACGACAAGCGAAATTTCAGGCGTGCCGTTGAGGCAATGGATGCACAGCGGGCGGTGGCCGCGACTCTGACCAACGAGCAGAAAGCACATCTCCATAGCCAGAAGAACGCCCAGCCAAAGCCCCTTGTCGAGAAAGTTGTTGCGCCATCCATCGACCTTGCTGCGTTGACGAGTGAGGTCGGCACGTTGGTCGGTCGCTCCGTCGTCGCGCAGACGCTCGAAGAACTGACCAGCAATTCCAGGCTTGCCGCGTGGGTGCAAGAAGGGCTTCATCTGCACTCGGGCGAGCACGCCTCCGACACCTGCCGCTTCTGCCAGCAACCGCTTCAGGCAGCACGTCGTGCCGCGCTCGAAGCTCATTTCAACGACGCCTTCGCGGGCTTTCAGAAAGACCTGTCTGCTCTTCTCTCGAAGCTGAAGGCGGCCAAGCAGGCTGCGGCCTCACTGCCGCTGCCCGATGTTTCACGCTTCTATGACGCGCTCGCGTCCGAAGTTCCATCCGCCTGCACGATGGTGTTGACGGCGCAGTCTGAGACCCAAGCCGCGCTCGATGCCCTCATCGCACGTGTCGAGGCCAAGCGAGATCAGCCGTTCGCACCCACCGCCACGCTGACACCCGCTATTCAGAAACCTTCCTCGATCACCGACTCAGTTGCCGCATTCAACAGGATCGTGGAGAAGCACAACCGCATCTCCGCAGAGTTCAAAGCGTCGGTCGATGGTGCGTGCAAGAAGCTTGAGGCCTCGTATGTCGCTGAGGCACACACCGAGTTCGTCCAACTCTCCGCTGCTGTAAAAACCGCGACTGCCGAAGTGGAGGGCATCAAGGCCACGCAGGCAGGAACCCAGACGCAGATCAATGGCCTGGAACGCGCGATCCTCGAACATCGCCGCCCCGCTGATGAACTGACCGCTGAGCTACGCGCCTACCTGGGGCGCGACGAACTGCGCTTCGAGGTGAAGGGCACCGGCTACGCGCTGACCCGCAGCGGCGAGTACGTAGCGCATTTGAGCGATGGAGAGCGCACGGCGATTGCATTCCTCTATTTCCTCAAGTCGTTGCAGGACAGAGCATTCGACTTGAAGAATGGGATTGTCGTCATTGATGACCCAGTGTCGAGCCTCGATGACAACGCACTGTTCTCGGCCTTCGGCTACATGAAGGATCGCACCAAGGAAGCCGGGCAGCTTTTCATCTTGACGCACAGCTTCTCGTTCTTCCGGCTGGTGAAGAACTGGTTCCATCACCTGCCTGGGCAACGAAAGAAAAAGATCGAAGACCGGCCCGGTCGGTTCTTCCTGCTTCGTACCCGGCGTCACGCGGACGGATCGCGCACCAGCGAGTTAGGCCATCTTGATCCTCTGCTTGAGGAGTACGAATCGGAGTACCAGTACCTGTTCAAGCGCGTCCACGAGGAGGCTCACCGCAATGACGTTGTCCAACTGGAGCACCACTACGGTTTGCCCAACGTCGCGCGCCGGTTGATTGAGGCCTTCCTCGCATTCCGCTTCCCCGAGATGAGCGGGGATCTCGGCCCACGACTCGAGCGCGTAGATTTCGACAGCGCGAAAAAGACCCGCATCCTCCGCTTGCTCAACACGTACTCACATGCTGGCGCGATCGCTGATCCGGGGCACGATCTTTCTCTACTTGCAGAAACCCAACCCGTGTTGCGCAACACACTCGAAATGATGATGGCTGTCGACCGTGAGCATTACGACGGGCTGTTGAAGCTGGTGGCTATTCAGCCCAGCGATGAACAAGGAGAACTGTAATGGCGTTCCTGTCGGAGGCAGCCGTGGAGCTGGCGCTGCTGGAGCAGTTGCGAGGGTTGGGTTATGCGATTGCTTCGGACGACGTTATCGGCCCGGATGGCAGCGCGCCGGAACGCGACAGCCACGATGTCGTCATCCTGAAAAATCGGCTGGAGAATGCCGTACTGCAGCTCAATCCGCAGCTTCCGCCGGAGGCGCGGGCGGATGCCATCCGCAAGCTCACGCAATCCGTCTTTCCCGCTCTGCTGGAAGAAAATCGCCGCATCCACGCGCTGCTGACCGAAGGCGCAGATGTTGAATACTACGGCGACGATGGCGTGCTGACGGCGGGCAAGGTTCAGCTTCTGGACTTCGATGCGCCTGAACGCAACGACTGGCTGGCCGTGCAGCAGTTCGTGGTCATCAACGGCCAGGTCAACCGCAGGCCGGACGTGGTGCTGTTCGTCAACGGCCTGCCGCTGGCGGTGATCGAACTGAAAGCACCGGGCAGCGCGGGCGCGCACCTGGCCGGCGCGTTCAATCAACTGCAAACCTACAAGCAGCAGATTCCAACACTGTTCCACACCAATGCGCTGCTGGTGACGAGCGACGGCATCGCGGCGCGAGTGGGTTCGTTGTCTGCCGATCTGGAACGCTTCATGCCGTGGCGCACCACGGATGGCAAGTCCATTCTGGAAAAGGGCCTGCCGGAACTGCCGACGCTGATCGAGGGCGTGTTCGAGAAGCAACGGTTCCTCGATGTGCTGCGTCACTTCACCGTGTTCGGCGAAACCGGCAGGGGCCTGGCGAAAATCGTGGCGGGCTATCACCAGTACCACGCAGTCAACCGCGCCATCGAGTCCACGATTCGTGCCGCCGACTCGCAGCAGGGCGTGGCCGAAGAGCCGGCATCCTACGGGCTGCCCAGCGTAGCGACACAACATAAAGGCGACCGGCGCGCGGGGGTGATCTGGCATACGCAAGGTTCTGGTAAGAGTCTGCTGATGGCCTTCTACGCCGGGCGTCTGGTGAAACACCCGGCAATGGAGAACCCGACGCTTGTCGTGCTGACCGACCGCAATGACCTGGACGACCAGTTGTTCGCCACCTTCTCGATGTGCCGCGACCTGATCCGCCAGACGCCGGTGCAGGCCGAAAGCCGCGAACATTTGCAGCAACTTCTGGCTCGGGCTTCGGGCGGCGTGATCTTCACAACCTTACAGAAGTTTGGAGAGGTGAATGAGCCGCTGACCACACGCCGCAACGTGGTCGTCATCGCCGACGAAGCGCACCGTTCGCAATACGGCTTTAGAGCGAAGGTGGATGCCAAGACCGGTGAAGTCTCCTACGGATTTGCCAAGTACATGCGCGATGCGCTGCCCAATGCCTCCTTCATCGGCTTCACGGGCACGCCCATCGAGGCCACCGACGTGAACACTCCAGCGGTGTTCGGCAATTACATCGACATCTACGACATCAGCCGCGCGGTGGAGGACGGCGCGACGGTGCCGATCTACTACGAATCGCGGTTGGCGCGCATTGAACTGGATGAGGACGAGAAACCCAAGCTCGATGCTGAGGTGGAAGCGCTGACTGAGGACGAGGCGGTCACCGAACAGGAAAAGCTGAAGGCGAAATGGGCGACCGTCGAAAAACTAGTCGGCAGCGAAAAACGCCTCGCACTGGTAGCTCAGGATTTGGTAGCCCATTTCGAAGACAGGCTGGCCGCGCTGGATGGCAAGGCAATGGTGGTGTGCATGAGCCGCCGCGTCTGCGTGGCGCTGTACGACGAGATCGTCAAATTGCGCCCGGATTGGCACAGCACCGATGACAATGTCGGAGCCATTAAAATCGTGATGACGGGCGCAGCTAGCGACCCACCCGAATGGCAGAAGCACATCGGCAACAAGACGCGACGCGACCTGCTTGCCAAACGCGCCCGCGATGCCAAAGACCCGCTCAAGCTGGTCATCGTGCGCGACATGTGGCTGACCGGCTTCGACGCCCCTTGCATGCATACGATGTATGTGGACAAACCGATGCAGGGCCACGGACTGATGCAGGCCATTGCTCGCGTCAATCGCGTGTTCCGCGACAAGCCTGCGGGCCTGATCGTGGACTACATCGGTATCGCCCAGAGCCTGAAGTCGGCGCTGGCGCAGTATTCGGCGCGCGACCAGGAAACCACGGGCGTCGATGAAGCGCAGGCCGTAGCCGTGCTGTTGGAGAAGTACGAAGTGGTGCGTGACATGTACCACGGCTTCGACTACGCCACGGCCTTGAGCGGCACGCCGCAACAGCGGCTGGCGATGATGGCCGGAGCCATCGAGTGGATTCTGGACAGGCAGCAACAATGGGCGGCGGCGGAGACCACCGAGGAGGGCAAGAAGAACGCTCAGCGGCGTTATCAGGACGCAGTGCTGGCCTTGTCGAAGGCGTATTCGCTGGCGTCAGCCTCCGACGAGGCACGTGGCATTCGCGAGGAAGTCGGCTTCTTCCAAGCTATTCGCGCCGCGCTGGTCAAGTCGAGCACGGGCTCCGGCGTGACCTCACAGGAGCGCGACTTCGCCATCCAGCAGATTGTCAGCCGTGCGGTGGTCAGCACCGAGATCGTGGACATCCTGAAAGCGGCAGGCATCCGGTCACCGGACATTTCCATTCTGTCCGACGAGTTCCTGGCCGAAGTGCAGCAGATGCAGAAGAAGAACCTTGCGCTGGAAGCCCTGCGCAAGCTCATCAACGATGGCATCCGTTCGCGCAGCAAGGCCAACATCGTCGAAACGCGGACGTTTTCGGAACGACTTGAAGCCGCCGTAGCGCGCTACCACGCCAATGCCATCACCACCGCCGAGGTGTTGCAGGAGCTGATTCAGTTGGCGAAGGACATCCGCGCGGCACGGCAGCGTGGAGAGGAATCCGGCCTCAGCGACGAGGAAATCGCTTTCTACGATGCACTGGCCGAGAACGAATCGGCGGTGCAGGCAATGGGCGATGACAAGCTCAAGGTGATCGCCCATGAACTGCTGGTGAGCCTGAAAGGCAACGTCTCGGTGGACTGGGCACATCGCGATTCGGCGCGTGCCCGGATGCGTGTATTGGTCAAGCGCATCCTGCGCAAGTACGGTTATCCGCCTGATTTGCAGGACGCCGCCGTCCAGACAGTGTTGCAGCAAGCGGAAGCACTGTCGGCCGGGTGGGTTTAGAGGGCAGATGGATGACGGATCTTCCTGCTCTCCTGCAAATTTCGCACAGGTATTGCTCATGACCGATCAACTTCAGCCTCTACCCGGCGAATTCTTGCTTTACGAGACCGAAGACGGGCGTACCCGCGTCGAATGCCGCTTCGTGGCCGATACGCTATGGCTGCCGCAGGCGGGCATGGCCGAACTGTTCCAGACCAGCAAGCAGAACGTCGCCAAGCACCTGAAGGCGATCTTTGCCGAGGGGGAATTGCGGCCCGAGGCAGTTGTCAACTATTGGTTGACAACTGCCTCTGACGGCAAGAACTACCGGGTGGCCTACTACAGCTTGGAAGCAATTCTGGCGGTCGGCTACCGGGTGCGCTCGCCACGGGGCACACAATTCCGCCGTTGGGCCACGGAGCGCCTGGCGGAGTACCTAGTCAAGGGCTTCACCCTAGACGACGAACGCCTGAAGAATCCGCCCGTCGCCGGTTCCGCCGTTCCCGACCGTTTCGACGAGTTGCTCGAACGTATCCGCGACATCCGGGCCAGCGAACGCCGGATGTACCTGCGAGTGCGCGAGATATTTTCGATGGCAGCGGACTATTCGCCCACGCTGCCGGAAACCACCCAGTTCTTCCGGTTTATCCAGAACAAGCTGCACTTCGCCGTCACAGGCAAGACCGCCGCCGAACTGATTGCCGAGCGTGCCGACAGCCGCCAGCCCAACATGGGGCTGACGACCTGGAAATCCAGCAGCGTACAAAAGGCCGATGTGACCGTTGCCAAGAACTACCTGCGGGAATCGGAAATCAGCGAACTCAACCGCATCGTCACGATGTGGCTGGACTTTGCCGAGGATCAGGCCCGTCGGCGCAAGGAGGTGTTCCTGAAGGACTGGGCGGAGCGGCTCGATGCCTTCCTGACCTTCAACGAACGCGATGTTCTCACCGGCGCAGGCCGCATCTCCAAGAAGCAGGCCGACGCCCACGCTGAGAACCAATATGAGCAGTTCGCCGTCCAGCGGCGGGCCTTGTTGGAGGCCGAAGGTGCAGATGCCAATGTGCGAGCGTTGGAGGACGCCGCCAAGGCGCTGCCCAAGCTGGGCAAAAGTAGCAGGAAGAGAAAATAAATTGCCGGGCTTGGCCCGGCCAAAGGGAAGATGAAAAGGCGATAAGGGAATGGTGCCCAAGGGACAACGGCCCTACCCGGAAAAGGAAAAGGCCACCATCACGTCTAGCCGGCACCGATCACCAGATTCCCCGACGGCGCCAGCCTGTCGATGTAGTCCGACCACGCCTGCAACATCTCCCGCCGCTGTTCGGCGTACTCCGCCCGGTTGTAGACACCACGCACGCCGCCGATGGTGTGGTTCAGCGCCTTCTCCACGACATCCGAAGACCAGCCCTGTTCGTGCAGCAACGTCGATGCGGTGCGTCGCAGGTCATGGATGGTGAAGGCAGGGATCTGCTGCCCCTGCAATGACACCTTCAGCGCCTGGTTCAGCGCATTGTTGGCAAAGGGCTTGGTCAGGGTGCCGCGCCCCGGCAGCACCCAGACGCTGCTGCTGGCGAGTGGCTTGAGTTCCTTGAACAGCGTCTGCGCCTGGGTGGACAGGTAGACGATGTGCGGCTTGCCGGTCTTGGAGTTCTCGACCGGGATGTGCCATTCGCCTTCGTCCAGATGCACGTCCTTCCACTGCGCCAGCATCAGTTCCGACTTGCGCACCAGAGTCATCAAGATCAGCTGGAAGGCGATCTTGAACTGGCGGCGGATGTTGGAGGTCTGCATGGCGCGAAGGAACTGCCGGATTTCGTCCGGCGTCAGCGCCCGGTCACGGGCGGCAGCGCGGTAGACGTGCCGCATCGGCAGGGCCATGACCGGGTTGGCCTGGATCAGGCCGCAGGTCAGCGCGTAATCGAGCATGCGCTTGAGCAGGCCGCGTACCTGCCCGGCGGCGGCATCGAAGCCTTGTTCCTTCTTGCGCCAGATGACGCTGCGCACGTCGTCGGCGGTGATGTCCCGGACCGGCTTGCTGCCGATGTGCGGCAGGATGTCCTTCTCCAGGTAGCGGCGAGGCATGGTCACGTCCTTGCGGTCGCGTTCCTGGATGTCCCTGAAGAAGCGTTTGGCGAAGTCGGCCACGGTGGCGTCTTCGGGACCGGCCACCTTCTCCTGCTGCTTCTTCTTTGCCGGCGATTCGCCCATTGCTACTTGCTGGGCCGCCTCATCCCGTTTCAGGCGCGCATTCTTCAGCGTCAGCGCGGGATATTTGCCCAGCGTCAGCTTCTCGTACTTGCCATTCAGCCGGTAGCGATAGCGCCAGACGATGCCCCCGGTCGGGAACACTTCCACATGAAGCCCCCGGTCGTCGGTGACCGTGTAGGTCTTGTCCCTGGGCTTGAGCGCCTTGAGTGCGGTGTCGGTCAGCGCCATCTCATCCTCCGTATGTCCAAGTAGGAGAAAGAAAGCAATCATCCACCTACTTGGAACTAAACTTGGACATAAAAGTGTGTGGCTTTGACTGTATCACCGAATCCGTTAGTAGACAGAAATCCCTTTGTTTACGCGGCTTAAAGCCACATCAGAAGACTTCAGTGGACGTCTCTAGACCCCACCTCACTTCCCGATGCAGAACCGCGAAAAAATCACGCCCAGCAGATCATCGCTGCTGAACTCCCCGGTAATCGAGGTCAACGCCTCGTGCGCCAACCGCAATTCCTCGGCGAACAGATCCAGCACCCGATCGCTTTGCGCCGCATGCCCGGCCGCCAGTTCCAGATGATTCGCCGCCGTCAGCAGCGCATGGATATGCCGCTCGCGCGCCAGATAAGGTGATTCCGCCGAGGGATTCCATCCGGCGATCGCCAGCAGTTCGCGCTTCAATGCGTCCAGGCCCTGCCCGGTCCTGGCCGACACGGGCAGCCGCTTGGCGCCCGCGGCCTGGGCCTGTCCGATCTGTCCGTCCTCGACCAGGTCGATTTTGTTCACCACTTCCAGCACCGGGGTGCGCGGCGGCAGCCGCGAGGTGATGGCGGCGTCGAGTTCGGGGCCCGGGCGCGTGGCATCGAGCAGGTGCACGATGACGTCGGCCTTGCCGATCTCGGCCCAGGTGCGTTCGATGCCGATGCGCTCGACGGTGTCCTCGGTCTCGCGCAGGCCGGCGGTGTCGACCACGTGCAGGGGCACGCCGTCGATGTCGATCTGTTGCACGACCTTGTCGCGCGTGGTGCCGGCGATGGGGGTGACGATGGCGGCGTCGAAGCCGGCCAGCGCGTTGAGCAGGCTGGACTTGCCGACGTTGGGCTGGCCGGCCAGCACGACGTGCAGCCCTTCGCGCAGGATGGCGCCCTGGCGCGCCTGCGACAGTAGCCGGGCCAGGTCGGCCTGGATCGCGGCCAGGGTTTCGCGGGCCTGGTATTTCTCCAGGAACTCGATCTCTTCCTCGGGGAAGTCCAGCGTGGCCTCGACCAGCATGCGCAGGTGCACGATGCGGTCGGCCAGGCCGTTGACCTCGGCCGAGAACACGCCCGTCATCGAGGCCGCCGCGCTGCGGGCGGCTGCCTCGGACGACGCGTCGATCAGGTCGGCTACGGCCTCGGCCTGGGCCAGGTCCATGCGGTCGTTCAGGAAGGCGCGACGGGTGAACTCGCCGGGCTCGGCCAGCCGCATGCCCATCTCCATGCCCGCCTGCAGACAGCGCGCCAGCAGGCGCCGCAGCACCACCGGCCCGCCATGGCCCTGCAGTTCCAGCACGTGTTCGCCGGTGTAGGAATGCGGCGCGGGAAAGGACAGCGCGATGCCTTCATCGATGATCCCGCCGTCGGCATCGCGAAAAGGCAGGTAGTGCGCATGGCGCGGCACCAGCGCGCGGCCCAGCAGCGCCTGTATCAGTCCATCGAGCGGCTGGCGCGCCGACACGCGCACGACACCGATCCCGCCGCGTCCGGCGGCGGTGGCGATGGCGACAATGGGATCCTGGTCGGAAATCATGGGCGAAGTTCGGAAAAGGCGGCGAAGCCCGTCCCCGCACTGTAAAACAAAAGGCCGTCCCGGTTTCCCGGAACGGCCCGACAAGCGCGCAGGAGACTCCTACCGATTGTTTTTTGTGATGAACCACTGCTGCGCGATCGACAGGCAGTTGTTCACCACCCAGTACAGTACCAGGCCCGCGGGGAAGAAGAACATCATGCCGCCGAACACCAGGGGCATGATCATCATGACCTTGGCCTGCACGGGATCGGGCGGCGTGGGGTTGAGCTTCATCTGCAGGAACATGGTGGCCATCATCAGCGCCGGCAGGATGAACCAGGGGTCGGGCGAGGCCAGGTCATGCACCCACAGGATCCAGGGCGCGCTGCGCATTTCCACGCTGGCCAGCAGCACCCAGTACAGCGCGATGAACACCGGCACCTGGACGATCATCGGCAGGCAGCCGCCCACCGGGTTGATCTTCTCGGTGCGGTACAGCTCCATCATCGCCATGTTGAGCTTCTGGCGGTCGTCGCCGAACTTCTCTTTCAGCGCCTGCATGCGCGGGGCGACCTTCTTCATCCGCGCCATGGACTTGTAGCCCGCGGCCGACAGCGGGAAGAACACCGCCTTGATGATGACGGTCAGCGCGACGATGGTCCAGCCCCAGTTGCCCAGCAGCTTGTGCAGCCAGGTCATCAGCAGGAACAGCGGCTTGGCGATGATGGTCAGCCAGCCGTAGTCCACCACCAGGTCCAGGCCCTGAGCCACGGCGGCCATGGCGGACTGGTCCTGCGGGCCGATCCACAGCTTGGCGTCGACGGTGTTGCCGGTGCCGGGAGCCAGCGTGCCGACGGGTTCGATGGCGCGCACGGCGTACAGGTTATTGCCGACCTTGGACATGTCGTAGGTGCGGGCCACGCCTTCGGGCGGCACCCAGGCCACGGCGAAGTAGTGCTGGATCATGCCCAGCCAGCCGTCGTTGGCCGACTTGTTGAACGATGCCTTGCCCTTCTCGATGTCCGAGAACGTGACCTTCTGGAACTTGTGCTCGGCGGTATAGATGGCCGGGCCGGTGAAGGTGCTGTAGAAATGGCTTTCGCCGGGCGGCTTGTTGCCGTCGCGGGTCAGCTGGAAGTAGAGCGAGGGCGAGACGGGCTCGGTACCGACGTTGGCCAGGTTGTGGCGCACGTCGATGGCGTACTGGCCCTTGTGCAGGGTGAAGGTCTTGATCAGCTTGACGCCGCCGCTCTCGGCCTCGAACGAGATCTCCAGCTTGTCGCCGGCCAGTTCGCGCGCCGGGGTGGTGACGTGGAAGGGCGTGCGGTGCGTCGGGAACGACGCGCCGTTGGCCGCGCCGACCACGCCGCTTTGCGCGAGGTAGACGCGCTGCGCGGAATCGTCCAGCAGCACGGTGGGGTGCTCGTGGTCTTCGATGTCGGCGTGCTTGAGCAGTTCGGCCTTGACGATCTGCGCGCCAACGGTGTCGAAGGTCAGGCGCAGCACGTCGGTGGTGACGACGATTTTCTCGGCGGGCGCGGGCTGCTGGGCCTGCGGCGCGCTACCGGGAACGGCGTCTGTGCCGGCCGCGGGCGCGGCCGCCGGCGTCGCGGACGGCACGCCGGCCTGGTCGGGCTGGGCCTGCGGAGCCTGCGCGGTCGCCGTCTTGGCGGGGGTGGAGCCGAACATCGAGGGATGTCCGTTGTACTTCTGCCAGCCATCCCACAGGAAAAGCAGGGATAGCGAGAAGATCATCCAGAGGATGGTGCGTTGCATGTCCATGGACGGATAGTTCCAATCGTCGTCGCGGCAAAGTCCGCTAGTGTAGCAAGGCCCCCCCCTACGCGCTTACGCGCGCCCCGAATGGTGGGCCCCCCAAGCCGCTACGCGGCAGCCCCCCGAGGGGGCCGGGACCCGGCTTGGGGCGGCCCGGCGCCGGGTCCCGTGGGGGCGATGCGGGTGGACCGGCAAAGCCGGATCCACCGCATCCTGGGTCTGTTTCGTGTCTTCCTACCGGTTTCCTCTTATCCAAAACGCCAGTCGTCGCCAGCCTGGTTTTACCCCAGGGCACAGCGGATCCGGCTTTGCTGGTCCGCCAGTGCCGCCCCCTGGGGGGCGCGCGTCAGCGCGTAGGGGGGGGACCATGTCCAGACCTCCTTGGGCATAGGGGTGGCAGCGGCAGATGCGGCGCAGGCCCAGATAGGTGCCATGGACGGGGCCGTGGCGGTCGATGGCTTCCATCGTGTAGGCGGAGCAGGTGGGGGTGAAGCGGCAGGACTGGCCGATCCAGGGGCTCAGGAAGTACCGGTAGAAACGGATGGGCCAGATCAGCAGGCGGCGCGGGAGCGTCGAGCCGGTGGGCAGCGCGTTGCTATGGGTTTCCGTCACGATGGGCCCCTGTTGCGGGAAATACGCCCGCCTTCGGCCGTCCGTCCGGTCTAGCCGGGGCGGTTCGCCTTCATTGCCCGGGCCAGGTGGGCGTCGATTTCCTGCCTGGCCTGGCGCTTGAGTTCGGTCAGCGAGCACGAAGGAATGCGGGCGTGCAATCTGAAGACATAATCGCCGGCCGGCAGTTCCGCGCGCCGCAGCCGGAAGGCCTCGCGCGCGACGCGTTTCAGGGCGGCGCGGCTGACCGACAGGGGGGCGTAGCGCTTGCCCACCACCAGGCCCAGCCGGGGCTGGGCCGACGGCGCCATGCTCAAAACAAAAAGCGCCCCTCTTGCAAGGCGGCGCCCTTTCAGCGCAGGAGCGAATTCCGCCGGGCTGCGCAACCGCGCGGTGCCGGGAAACGACGCGCGCGGATTCAATGCTGTAACGCTGCGTGGCCGGCCTGTACGACGGCCGGCACTGCCGTCAGATGGCCAGGCGCTTGCGGCCCTTGGCGCGGCGGGCGTTGATGACGGCGCGGCCGCCACGGGTCTTCATGCGCACGCGGAAACCGTGGGTACGCTTGCGGCGGGTGACGGAAGGTTGGTAAGTACGTTTCATGACAGTTCCTGAGTTCCGGTATGGGTATGAAAGCCGCCCCGGAAGCTTGCGCAGTCCCGGCCTGCGTGCGGCCCGGCAAAGCTTGAAGTTAAGCGCGCGCGAAGCCCGGCATGCATCCTTGGAAAGACTGCCAACCCAGGGTCTTGGATTCAGCCCGAATCTCTTCGTGAAATTCGGAAAGC